>CAVSVP010000036.1:0-96438 GCA_963731125.1 uncultured Pseudomonadota bacterium | reverse complement strand
TCTTTGCATCTCCCACTGATTACAACATCTTACGGTGAATATTGATCTGGAAGCGGTTATCAAGACACGCTGTTAATATATCCCTATAAGCTCGACTGCGGCATCCATGCCGCAGACGGTCTTGATAACCGCTTCCAGATCAATATGGCATCAGCCAGAAGGATTGCTACGCAGCACGCTTTCCAAGGCCGCCAATAAGCGGTCTACCTGCGCTTCGCTATGGGCCGCCGAAAATGTAATCCGCAAACGGGCAGTGCCCACCGGCACCGTGGGCGGGCGGATGGCGCTGATCAGAATGCCCTGCTCCCGCAATGCTTCGCTCAGCGTCACAGCGCGGCCCGCGTCGCCCACCAACAACGGCTGAATCGGCGTCTGAGAATTTGCCAACACCAGCCCCAGTTGCCGGGCCCCTACCCGAAACCGCGCCACCAATCCTCGCAACCGTTCCCGGCGCCACTCCTCACGGCGCGCCAGACGCAGGCTGACACGAGTCGCCGCCGCCACGGCCGGTGGTGCCGCCGTGGTAAAAATGTAGGTGCGGGCCTTCTGAATCAGAGTCTCAATTAACGCCTCACTACCGGCGACAAAAGCCCCCGCTGTGCCAAAGGCTTTGCCCAGTGTGCCCACCACGATGGGCACTTCGGACACTCCCAGGTCGTAATGGTCCACGCTTCCTCTACCCTCGCGACCGATCACTCCGAAACCGTGCGCATCGTCCACCATCAGCCACGCTCCCTGATTGCGGGCAATCTTTACCAACGCCGGCAGGGGGGCCAGATCACCATCCATGCTAAAGACGCCATCCGTCGCCACCACGGCCTCGCCATGCCGATGGCTTGCCATCCGCTGCGCCAGAGCCTGCGCATCGGCATGAGGATAGCGCAGCAAGCGCGCCCCTGAAAGCAGCCCCCCATCCAATAACGAGGCATGATTTAGGCGATCTTCAAAGACGCTATCACCTCTCCCCAAAAGGGCACCCAATACACCGAGATTGGCCATATAACCCGTAGAAAACAGAAGCGCTCTCGGCCGGCCGGTAAACTCCGCCAATTCCTCTTCCAGCGCATGATGTTCATGGCTATGACCATTGACCAGATGAGCCGCACCACTGCCCACCCCGTAACGCTCCGCAGCTGCCTGCAGAGCACGGATCAGGGCGGGATGATTCGCTAAACCCAGATAATCGTTACTACAGAAAGCCAGATAGGATCGTCCGTTAAGGCGAACTTCAGCGCCCTGTGGCCCCTCCAGCACCCGCCGGAAACGATACAGGTTGTCGTGCTTCAGTTGGCGTAAACCCGCGACCAGGGCTTTCATTGGGCTTCTTCAGTGCGGAATGGGCGCCGCGGCTGGATCCGTGGCATTACCACATTCCATGGTCAACCCGCTGAAAAGCCGGCCGTTCCACAACCACAAGCCGCTTTCCCCGACGGCTCTCCTGGCTCCGCAGTCTGCACTTCCATCTCTAAGGGTTTAATGCCCAGCCGCTCAAACAAACGGCGGTCCCGATCGGTCTCGGGATTTTCCGTCGTTAACAGTTTCTCACCATAAAAAATGGAGTTGGCACCGGCAAAGAAACACAGGGCCTGCAGTTCATCGCTCATGTCGCTGCGTCCCGCAGATAACCGTACAAAGGACTTGGGCATCATGATCCTGGCTATAGCAATCGTGCGGGCAAATTCCAACCCGTCTAACTTCGCAATGCCATAAAGCGGCGTTCCCTCGACCTGCACCAGCATATTGATAGGTACGCTTTCAGGGTGTTTGGGGAGATTGGCCAAGGCCAGCAACAGTCCGGCCCGATCGTGAACGTCCTCACCCATGCCGATAATGCCGCCGGAACAAACGTTAATTTCAGCGGCACGCACATGGGCCAGGGTATCCAAACGTTCCTGATACGTCCGGGTGGTAATGATCTTGCCGTAAAATTCCGGCGACGTATCCAGATTGTGATTGTAATAGTCCAGGCCAGCTGCCTTTAGACGCGAGGCCTGCCGGGCCGTCAGCATCCCCAGGGTAACGCAGGTCTCCAGGCCCAACGCCTTTACCCCTTGGACCATGGTAATAACCTGTTCCAAATCGCGGTCTTTCGGATGCCGCCAGGCAGCGCCCATGCAAAAGCGCGACGCACCACGCTCCTTGGCCAGCCGCGCAGCCGCTATCACCCGCTCTACCGGCAGCAGCGGTTCCCGCTGCAAGTCCGTCTCATAACGGGTGCTCTGGGGGCAGTAGGCACAATCTTCAGGACAAGCCCCCGTCTTAATGCTGAGCAAGGTGCTAACCTGTACTGCGTTGGGATCAAAGTGCTGTCGGTAAACGCAGTGGGCTTGGTACAATAGATCGTTAAAGGGTAACGTAAAGAGGGCGTTAACCTCAGCAATCGTCCAATCGTGGCGCAACCCTGCAGGCAGCGTGTGATTTTTCATTCAGTCGCTCCGTTGTCGGTAATGGGTACATCCACCCATTCGTCTCGGTAAATCCGCCGCAAATCCAGAATAGACCAGGGCACAATAATGATCGCCGCCAAAATCCAGGCGATGAGATAGTAACGCCAGCCACCGCCGGGTATAAAAGTCGCGGCGGCAGTCACCAAGCCGGCCACGCCGTAAAAGCGATAGGCAGCCCGCTGGGTGTAATAACCCACTTTCAGGTTAGGATGATGGCGATTCATAGCATAAACCAGCATGGACGCACCGCACCATAAAATGATCAGAGGAACGATGACGACAGCGATAATATTACCGTAGTTCATTAAGGTGGCGGCGGTGCGTGCGGAGGAACCATGTGCTATGCGGCTGTTCGCGGTTTTCTCAAATTGTTCCGGCATGCTAAGTTTTATCCTGTACCGATAAAGACGGCTCCCGCCTATGGCGGATAACCCATTGAGGCCATATTAGCGTTATGCTGCGGACTGTCAACTCCAAGGAGTATTTGATGGTTTACCAATGGACAAAAAAACTACAGTCCTGGTTATTGCCTTGGACCTGTCTCCTCTGCGGAGCACCAGGGGATAAAGACCACGACCTGTGTCCGGGCTGCCACGCCGCTCTGCCGCTGAACCGCTATGCCTGTCAGTGCTGCGGTATACCTCTCGGTACGCGTATCGAGCTACCCTGTGGGCAGTGTCAACGGCACCCTCCCCCTTTTCAGCGGACCTTCGCTCCGCTACTCTACCAGCCGCCGGTGGATTATTTGCTCAAGGAACTGAAGTTCCATCATCAGCTGACTGTCGCCAGACTCCTGGGCGACTGGCTGGGGGAGATGCTGGTACATAGGCAAACACCGCTACCCGAGTGCATTATTCCGGTGCCCTTACACCCCGCCAGGCTGCGCGAACGGGGCTTTAATCAGGCTTTGGAACTCGCCCGACCAATCGCAAGGCGCTGTAACATTCCTCTGGTAACGAAAGCCGTACGGCGCATTCGCCATACCACACCGCAAGTTCAGTTGGATCTCAAAGCCCGGCGCGGGAATGTGCGCGGAGCGTTTAGCGCTAACCAAATGGTTCTTAGCCGACACGTAGCCGTCATCGATGATGTGATTACCACGGGCAATACCATCACCGAGGTAGCACGGGTGTTGCGCAGTGCAGGTGTTGAGGAAATTGAAGTTTGGTCTTGTGCGCGGACGGCACAGGCTGCAACGAGCTAAGCGTAAATACTCTATGGAGTACTATTTTACTACGGGTAAACCCGGTCTTAAGTAAATGCTTGTGCTCAAGATTTTACAAAGCATTTCATTTTAGCTTGCACCGGACTACACAAAAGTACAACTAAATATGCTACCTTTAGGCCTGCCTCTTTATTGCAACCATACTTAAGAATCGCATTTCATCGAATTGAATCCAATAAACTTAAAGATAATGTTTGAGGAAGTGACTACGTCATGATCAAAGAAAAACGCAAGATTCCTTTTCCTTTTATTGATTATTTAGGGGGTCCGTTAATCATCAGCTCGATCATGGCTGTTTGGCTGATCGGGTCACTTAATACCGTTGCCGTTGCCCAGCAGACAGGCAGTGCGTCGGTGCTTTTCGGCGGCACGCTGCCGTCGGAGCTGATCATTCGCCGAGGCCAAGATTACTTTATCAATGCAGGTCAGGGAGGACCCGCTGATGACGTTATTAGGTACGGTACAATCGACGATACCGTACTGATTGCCGACCATGACGGTGATGGTACTGAAGAGCTGATCGTTCGCCGCGGCGATAAGTACTACATTGATACTGACCATCAGGGCGGTCCAGGCGAAGTTGTCTTAACCTATGGTTTCCCCAACGATAAAGTCTTTTTTATGGATTTTGACGGCAATGGCACTGAAGAACTAGTAATTCGCCGCGGCAACGAGTACCGCATCGATACCCGCAACGATGGTTTCCCACCGGATGTTATTATTAACTTTGGTACCCCCGACGATATTGTTCTTGTCGCTGACATCGACGGAGATGGCAAGGAGGAACTGGTGCTCCGCCGCGGCAACTTTTTTATCTTTGATACTGCACATGATGGTGGGATAGGCGAAGAGAAATTTTCCTTCGGCCTGCCCAATGACTTCGTTTTCATCGCTAGAGGGCCTAACACTGACGATCTGGTGATTCGCCGCGGCACTGATTTCTTTGCGGATACTGGGAACAACGGCGGGATCGCTGAATTGAGATATAACTATGGCACAGCGCAAGACCTTATTTATGTGGGAGATTTGGACAACAAACTTCGACACTGACTTAGTGGTTCGTCGCGGCCAAACGTTTATTGTCGATACCGACGACCAGGGCGGGCGAGGCGAAAAGACGTTCACCTATGGCATACCTACTGACAAGTTGCTGGTGCGGGGAGGATCCGATGGCGCTGATACACCAAATGTCATTGTTACCGACTATCACGATCCCGCAGCGGGTACAGTGGCTTCGCCTTAGGCTGCGCTTATTGCTGCCGAATCCATTATAAACCCATCCTGCTCTTTTACAGGAGGTCAATCACGGGATTGACCTCCATGAATCTGGCAAAACCGGACGTACTCCTGCCTGTGAAGGGCATTGCCATCAAGTCTCAGAACATGAACGATCAATAGCAACTATTCTGGTTTCTGGACGAACAAAACCCTCAGGGTGTTGCTCGATCGCGGAAAAATTCACAGAAACTTTTTGCCGTTTTTGCAAGAGTTCTTCATAAATTTCGCTGTATTCTTCCGCCATGGTATGCACTGTTTTCAATTGAATGCGGTGGACCTCCTGCAAGCGCCTCGCATACTCTTCGGAATTCGTCAAAATGGCTTTCATGTTTTTGTACCACAGTTGTGGATCTCGATGGTCCAACAGCCAACCTCCCCCATGCTTGACAATACGCTCGCGCAAGGTACCAATGTCAGACGCCAACACGGGAATTCCTGCCAGCCAGGCCTCCGAAAGGGTATGACAGTAAGTTTCCGGCCAAATTGACGTGCACATGGCAAAGGAAGGCTTGATCGCATTCAGCTTAAACGGTAGCTCCTCTCTTCCATAAGTCCCATGATAAATAGCACTATATTTTTCCGGATTAAAAACGGCAGACTTGTCGCCAAGAACATGAAATTCAAAGGGCCTTCCGTCTTGGGTGTTTAGTTTCATGATAGATCCTAAAAGCGCGATTCCCTTGGACCTACCCAAGGCGCCAAATATCACTACCCGCGCTCGACCTGAAACTGGAGGTACAGAAGCCAATGCGTCGAATTCCTTATTTCTACCATGCTCAATGATTCGGAAATCAGCGCTCTTCAAAAAGTCAAAATGACGTTCGAGTAGCAGCCTTGCGCTAAGTGAGGTGGTAATAAAAACGTCGCAGCGCTTTAACGCTTCAGCGACGCGCCGCCGCCATTCATAAACATAGGCATTGCGAAGCCGGGGCATTTTTTGAAACTTACCCCAGCTAGGCGATACGCGACACTCTTCTTCCTCGTCACCGCATTGTCCTCGACAGAACCTGCCAGAGGCGTCAATCAGCTGAACCGTCGGGCATACCGTATAGAAATCGTGAAATGAGAACAACACCCCCCTATTAAGGTGTTTACTTTCCTCAATCAATTCGGGACCCGAGTTCACAAGATGGCGTATGTGGACAATGCCTATTTGATGGTTTATCAGTACATTACGAAAATAATCTAGTCTCTCTTGATTTACCGGCTTGTGTACATACCATGGCTCTTGAAATTCTTGGCACTCAATCAACTGTGCTTTACCGGTGACCACTTCGAAAAGTGACCAAGCGGTAGCACTGCATTTCAAGGAAAAACATCGGTATTGGTGCTCAAGCGCTCCCAGTAAATCGTCGGTCGTATGCTTGGTACCCCCTTTATCATCATCGTGCATAACGACCAACAGACTACCCCTTATGCTCTTCTGATCGGGAGTGTCATATTTAATTGCTGCAATTTGCTTTTGCAACCGGGTGCGTAACGGCGTTAACGGATCCAACGATAACCACCGATTGATCTCAAATTGGTAGTCAGGATACTTCTCTTGCAGACTTTGCAGCGCATTCTCCACTAAATCCTGCCTGCGCTCCCCAAAGGAGGCGCCGCGCTTGTGAAAAATAAATGTCCGATCGTCAATGACGTTGACAAAACCTTTCTCCCGGACACGCATACAGAAGTCGTTCTCTTCCCCATAACCCCAGGGGAAAGCTACCTCATCAAACAACCCGACCTGTTCCAGCGCGCTGCGTCGGACATACAGACAATAACCGTTGCCCGTGGGCACCTCAGGACACAATGCTTGGCTTGTTTCCTCAACAAGCCAATTCATCCCCTCGATTGATAACCCCTCCGGAAGGTCATTATCAACATTATTCACTGGCACCGAAAAAGCGCCTGCCGCATTGGAAAGCGGCGTCACCGTTGCGATATTGGGTTTCGAATAGGCCGTTTCCTTAAGTTTGCGAAACCAACCGCGGGTGACGATGGTGTCACTGTTGAGCAACACCACATCACCGCCCAGCAGATTGCAGCCGCGGTTGATAGTTTTTGTATAGCCGTTATTCTTCCCATTCCTTAATACAAAAACGTCTTCATACTGCGCACTGTAAGATTCCAAGAGCGGCCAGATACGCTCATCTGGACTGCAATCATCTATTGCGACTACTTGATAGCCTTGCTTATGCCGAATAACACTATCGAGACAATGCCTGAGTTCATCGTGGGCATTATATACAGGAATGAAAACAGTATCCCTACGTCGGATACTTTCTAAAAACAACAGCGCCAGTTCCGAGATCGCCGCGTTCCTTAAGGAAAAGGCCATGGCATCCTTCTCTCCTGCAGCTGACATTTTAGCGCGCAGGTCTCCCTCTTCAACCAGACGGCTAGCGGCCTTAAAGACAGCCTCACTATCACTCGAATCCACCAGCAAAGCATTACGTTCATGAACAGCATATTCACTCACACCGCCGGCAATGGGGAGTATCGGTACACACCCACAAGCCATCGCTTCTAAACCAGTCATTCCAAGGGCTTGCCAGTGGGACATATCAATAAAGATATCCATTGCCGACAGTAATTCGGCCACCTGTTCGCGAATCAATTTTCCCTTATTCACAAAAGTAAAATTCGACGTTAACTGGTGGCGTTTCAACTCCGCCGCCTCACAGCCAAATATCGTGATCTGCACGCGGTCACGAAAACTGTCTTTTAACTTTTTTAGAACCTGCATGGTTTCTATGGCCGCGCGCCAGGGCGTCTGGGGGCGCACCATGGCACAGATCGCAACTTGACTGGTTAATACTCTGTGTTTTCTAGGATAATAAACAGTAGCATCAAAACCAGGGGTTACCCGATGCACCAAAATGCCATGATAGTGACGAACAACATCTATTACCCATTGGCTTTTGGCGAAACAGATAGCGTCCTGCGCAAGGTTGTAACTTTCCAGCGCCTGGCGCCTTAATGGAGAGCCTTCCGACACAAACCAGGGCTCATAGTCTTGAATATAATAAGCCCAAACAGTGCCGGTATGCGTGTCAGCGGCCCGCTTTACCAGATTAACGGTGATATAGTGAGTAGCAATTAAAATATCATACGCACCAGCATTGATTAGCAGGTCGTCTTCGTTTTCAAAATAATGGAAAAGATGGCTATCAACAGCAGGGTAAATTTGTTGGTAGTGGCGACGGTGATCGGCTAGCATTCCCACACAGGCCAGCACACCAAAGGAGCGCATCGCCTGCGCTTCTTGAACTATTGAGTGAACACCACCGCCTTCTCCTTTCAGGGGAACCGCCACAAACAACAGCTTAAAGCCCTTTATCCATTTTCCATTCCGGGGTTTACTTATCATCTGCAGGAACAGATTAAGGCGGCGGTGCATGTCTGTCAGCACAGGCTCCCGGTACGATACCTCTACCGCTTTAGTTACTCTTGTCCCAATATGCTTTTGTAGAAAGTTCCCGTTAGCTGCCTCATTTGATATGACTCGGTGTTCTGGAGTGTAGCTTTTGAAGCTGACATGGAAGACATAGACATCATCAGCAACCGCACAGTCAAATCCTCTATCTACCGCTCGGGAAACATAATCATTTACCACATCAAGACCGAACGTACCCTCGTTCTCGTCCAGATACCCAATTCTATTGATAACTGTTCGTTTGATCATGAAACAAAAGCCGCTGATCAAAGGAATTCGAGGATAATGACGACCGGATAGAGTGGCTACAGTCACGGCCATTTCGTCTACACTCCAACCGGCAGGCAACCCTTGCATGGCCCGTCCCCCCAATGGGCCTCTAAAGTCCAAGGGAGTCTGCCAAGTGGTGGCATTGGAAAAAGGGCAAATAATGCCAATTTCCGGTGCGCTTTCCGCACAAGTGAGCAGTTTTTCAGCCCATTGGGATGGTACTAGAGTGTCGCTGTTTAGCAGAATAGCGTAGCTTGCCTTGGAGGCTTGCAAGGCCTCATTAACAGCCTTCGTGAAACCTTGCGCAGTAGCGTTTCTGAAGAGTTTAATCTTGGCGTACGTTGCTTTGATTTCATCGAAAAATTGGGCTGTCGCACGATCCGAACCGCCGTCGATTATATATAAGGTATAATCGATAGAGGTTTTTTCGATTAATGAAGTAAGGCAATTTCTCACATCCTGCCGCGCGTTGTGCACGCAAATAATGATATCTACAGAAGGTAGCGGTTTTCTGGCATCAGTCGTAACAAAGTGAAAAGGCTTAGTAATTAGCGCTTTTTTTTTTCGCTATGCTGGTAAGGTTGTTGCTGCGCCAAAGGTAGGTATTGTCTAGCCCAGGTGTCGTAATTTTTGAAAAGGCTTCGAAGATGATCGGTTGCCATGGGTACCCGCTGCCTGAGAACCGCCAACTCGGTAAGCCTAACCGCCCTGTCACCGACTTTCCAGCGCCAGGATCCTAGCATGGCCTCGAAGTCACTGCGGATTTGTTCAATCCATTGAGACAAGGTGTATACCTCGTCCGTTTTCATCTTTGCCGCTTTGCGGTGCTTTTCCACTTCCTCACGAGCGGTGGCTTCTTGAAGTTGTTGCGTCGCAAGACGCTCCCGAAGTTTGGTAAGGGTTCTATGATGTTCCTGCGCCAGACGGCGCTGTGTTTCCACCTCCACCTGCAGTTGCGCATTGTTCTCCCGCATAGTAACTTTTTCCCGCTCCTCTGCCGCAAGACGTCTTTCGAGATCGGTAGTGATTTTACGCTGTGCCTCTACTTCCGCCTGCAGGCGCTTCCGCTCTTCTTGCAAAGCCACCTCCACTCGCTCCTTGGTCTGTAAGCTTTTTTGAGATGCCTCCTTAGCCACCTGCAGTTCCTTCTCTTGATTCACAAGACGGTCCTTCAATGCGTCCACTTCTTGGCGCAACACCGCTTCTTGCCTCTTATGCTCTCTCGCCTCACGCTCCTTTTCCTGTCGAGCCACCTCCGTCAGAATACGCGCCTTCTCTATTTCTTCACTAATCGCCCATGACAACGATGATGTCGCCAGTTCCCGGGTCCACTCAGCAAACGCCGGGTTAAGCTGAAGCAGTTCGTCAGGATAAATAATACCTAGTCCATATAGTCCTGGAATTTTAATAAACTGTAACTGTTGTGTGTTCCCTTCAAGAAAATCTTCCACGGCGGTTAGCACACCGTTTTGCTGATTATTTTCATAAACAGCGTTATTAATGTGTGCATTCAGACCTCCTTGCTCAGCTAAAACGGCATGTTCTAATAAAATGCCTGCCCGTTTGTAGGGTTTACGATAGGCAACAGGTATGGTCTCTGGATCATAGTAGAGATCGCGGCGGCCATAGGGCCAGCCAATATCATGTAGCATCACCAGCGGAAATTGTTTGCCTGCTTTTTTAGCACTTTTTTCAATCATTTTCAGTTCGTTAAATACGGTATACCAGTTATGATCTCCGTCTATTAAAACCACATCGATATTTTCCAGCTTCCATAACACATTTAGACTCAACTCCTTATGAAAAACAACCCGCTGATGGTACTCCTTTTCCCACTCATTTATGTTGTATTTCGGCAGCGGATCAATGACATGAAGGATTGCTTCATTTTGCTGACAATAATCTATTAGATTTTTTGTGTTAAAACCGTAATCTGAACCAATTTCGACTATATTTTTTGGTTTGATACACTCTAAAATCGGTTCTATGATTACTTTCCAAAAGCGATACATTATTTTTTCTCCAAATTTGCCAGAATCATATTTCCAAAGAAATATACTTTTATCACAATATTTTTTCTAGCTGGATATTAAGAATATTAGAATAACTTTTAAAAACTTTTTCAGAGAATTTTTTCTCAAAATTTTTTCTCAAAATCAAAATTAGTTGAGCCGAAAAATCAAAGCTGATTATAAGCTTTTCCAGATTTGGTTTTTTATATTAAAAATTAAAAATCGGAGCCATTTTAAAAATTTTATTAATTTTTTAATCTTATTCTAACTGATTGATCAAGGCAATTTTACTTAATCTTTTACTAATTATTGGTAAGATTGTTAGCTAAAAAAAAGTTTGCATGATTTTTAACATAGTCCGACTCTGATTCGGTCAGAAATACTTTAATTTTCATCCTGTTTTTCCAGTCTTTCGTAAGAAAACGATATGCATTGTCAATTTCGCTATTAAAATCAACTTCCAAAAAATCAAGTAAGATTTTAAGGTATTTAGGATTATAAGAAAAAAGTTTTTCATATTCACAGCAAAAAAAATTACCAAATTTCTTATTAATATAACACCACGTCTTTTCCAGGGATTTATTCCAGTGCTCGACCGCCCTTCGATAATTTGCATCTGATGGCCACATATCCTCAGTATTATTCGCTCTTTTGTTGTAAGACATCGCAACATCTTCAATATCGCGAAGCATAAATATCCATTTTGGCACATGAAATGCTTCGGTCATCTCGTTATAAAAATTATAATATTCTGGAAGTTTATCACCTATAATAGTAACTTGAGCGTATTTGCTAAAAACCTGTTTATAAAAATCTTCCCACACATCTGAATTAGGAAGAATATTAGTATTATTCCTATTAAAATTAAAAAAACGGTGTTTTTGAAGAATAGGGATTTTTTCAAAATTCTTAGATATGAGATTATCTTTCCATTCGCTCGTGTTAGGAAGTATATTAGTATCACTCTTCCTAAAATCAAAAAAACGATGTTTTTCAAAAAGTGCCGGATTTATTTCCCCTATGTTCTTTCTGTTTACATAATATTTGTACCTTTCCATTCCTAATCCAATGGATGGATGTTGATTAAGTAAAAGTGTAATCGCGGTGGTTCCTGAACGAGCACAGCCAGTTATAAATAAATATTCTTTTTTCATTGTATCTTCAGACTGAAATTCAGTTGATAAACCAAAGTTGATTAATCAAAGTTGATAAACCAAACATGCTACGCATCAGTTTGAGTGGCTTTGATAAGCTCTTATGCGCCTACCGTAAGACTGGGTGATACGATCCATGACAATCGCCAGCAGGACAATCGCTAACCCTGCCACAGCCCCACGTCCCACATCCAACCGCTGAATACCCAGCAGAACCTCCTCGCCCAGTCCTCGAGCCCCGATCATCGAAGCAACCACCACCATCGACAAAGCCATCATCGTGGTCTGATTGATGCCTGCCATAATAGTGGGTAAAGCCAGAGGCAAAGTGACACCGAGAAGCCGCTGAGCCGGCGTGGCCCCGAAAGCTTCAGAAGCTTCCACTACTTCTCGATCCACTAAACGGATACCAAGATCCGTCAAACGGATCACCGGCGCTACGGCATACACCACGGTGGCAAAAATAGCCGGTACCTTACCCAAACCAAATAACAGCAGAGCTGGCATTAAATAAACAAAGCTGGGCATGGTCTGCATGGCGTCCAATACCGGGAGCAGAATGGCGCGCAACCGGTCACTGCACGCCATGAAAATACCCATGGGAATGCCAAACAACACCGAGAGAAAAGTCGCCACCAACATCAAAGCCAGCGTCTGCATCGCTTTCTCCCAAAGTCCCAGCACGCCAATGGCCATCATCACCAAGGCTAAACCTAAGCCTAAACCGGGTTGACGTAGAGTGGACAAGACCCATATTAATGGGTGAGCCGGTGATAAATACCCTCTAGGTATCTGCCGGACACCTGCTGTAAGCAGCTGCCGAAGAAGCCGTACGCTACGGTTCAGCAAAGCGCCCAATGTTCCGGGCGGCTGTCTGGCATGCCAACCGATAAAAGCAATTATCATCACTACCAACCACCATGGCAGTCCTCGCAGAAACTGCTCCAGCTTGACCAGCACAAACAGGAGTTTGTTGGCAACAAACTCAAAAGCATCGCCGTAGTTGACAACTAACCAGTCAACGCCCGCGTTGATCCAATCAGCGAGCGGTACCGTTAAATTGTCAGGAAACATGGCGTGTCTCTACATTCAGCCAAGAAGTATTTTCTAAAGCAGCAGCGCTAATGGTCTTGCAAAGCAGCTCTGACTTGTTTCGCCACCGACCGGGGTACCCATTGAGTCCAGACCTGCGGCTGAGTTTTGAGAAAGTGAACTGCCACTGCTTCCTCATCAACGTTATTTTCCTCCATGTAAGCCAGCATTTCGCTGACCATGGTATTGGTGGTCTGATAGTTATCCAAAAACGTGATGAGTTGAGGAGCTTGATCATAAAAAGTTTTACTAACTCCAATAAAAACTTCCACCTTCGGATAGGCAGTGGCTACATTAGGATTGACTTGCTCATTCAACGCCTGCCAATCTCTTTGGTTATAAGCAGGCTCTTTTAGCATCACCAAATCAAAAGCTCCCATCACCCAGGTCGGACCCCAATAATAAAACAAGATAGGTTTGCCGCGGCGATAGGCGGAAGCGATAGCTGCTGCCAGTGCCTCTCCGGTACCGGGACGAAAGTTGGTATAGTCATCATCTAGCTCATAAACTTTGAGTTTCTTTGTATTGATCACCTCGCATTGCCAACCCAGAATACAGTTATAAAATCGACCCTTATCGGGTTCCTCGGGATCACGCAGCATTTCCTTGTAGCGCGGCAAATCAAATACCGACTCCAGACCCGGAGCTTGGGGCGTAAGATGCCGGTCGGGATCGCCTTTAATCAGATAACGGGGTACGTACCAACCCTGTACGGCATCAGGAAAATTTACGCTAAGCGCCATCACCTTGTTTTCAGCCAAGGCTTTGCTCCAGACCTCAGGCACATTGTTTTTCCAGATTTCCATCACAATGTCCAAATCACCCCGGGCTAATCCGGTTAACAACGGTATGGTTGAGCCAGGAATACTGTCCGTTTGACAGCCGTAACCACGCTCTAAAATATAGCGAGCAATGGCATTATGGATTCGAACACTTTCCCAATCCAGCCCGGCAAACACAACGGGGCGCTCAATTTCGCAGTGCTGGCCCAGGGAAAGAGGTGCTGCTAATAAAAGCAACATCAGAAAAAAAATTCTTGCTAACATGATTTTTTATCGGAACATTGGCTGGTTCCTGATGCTTCTTTACTCATAAGAAGAAGCAGATTATAAATGCACCAGCAGTCGCGTTCCACTTAAAAACACGCTAATCACTATTGAAGCGGGTCACGCAGCATGTCGAAAGCGGTACAAGCCATCGAGCAGATCACGAAGCAGTGGACTGCACCACCCAAAGATTAGAAAATGGCGCTGGACCGCTTTGCCGTCGAATTCGAGGAGCGGACAACAGAGTAAATCAGGGCGTAGTGCGTCTACCTAAATCGTTGACAAATTCACAAAATCATCGACTAAGGCTGTCGCCAAAGCGCAGCAAAACCCATCAGTAGCAGCCCAATCAGAAAATTACCATAAAATAACTGTATAGCGTTTTTTATATTTTAGGAAAAAAACATGCACCGATTCTGGAATTCAATCATTGAACCAATGATCAATATCTTACGCCCCAACTCAATTGTAGAAATTAGTTTCAATCATGAATATAACACAATAAATCTTCTCAAATACTGCGTTTCCAATCAAGCCATTCTGCACGTTATTGATCCTTTATTACCAAAACATGAGATATCAAAGTGGCAGAAAGAATATGGAGATCATCTTGTCTTCCACCAATTATCGAGTCTAAATGCATTACCACATATTGACCGGATGGATATGGTTTTTATCGATGGCGACCATAACTGGTATACGGTTTTTAACGAGCTAAAATTGATCGATAAATTTTGCAAAAAAACGCAATGTATCTTTCCTTTGATTATGCTGCACGATGTTGGCTGGCCTTATGGCCGACGTGATTTGTATTACCATCCGGAAACGATCCCAGTTGTGCACCAAAAACCTTATAAACAGTTGGGCGTTAAACCTAATAGTACAGAACTTATAAAGAATGGCGGTCTAAATTCTCACTTATACAACTCAATTTATGAGAATAATATACAAAACGGTGTATTAACAGCTGTTGAGGACTTTCTTGAGTCCTCTAATTTAAAATTAGAATTTATTAAAATTCCTGTCCTATTTGGTTTAGGAATTTTATTTCCTCTACATCTCAAAGAAACAAATCAACACTTCAAGACATTTATTGATCAGTTCTACCTACCTGAGGCTGTCTCCAAGATAATGGAACAGCTGGAAACCATGCGTCTGGAATCGGAAATCGATAGACAGGAAACACAGGCAATTCTAACCAAACAAGCAGCCACGCACCAGGAAGAAGTTACCGTTTTACGCAGAACCATTGACGGACAATTCGCCGATTTGCATACAAAAGATAAAACGCTATCTCAACTGCAAGAGCGAATTGCATATGCTAAACAACAGGAAAATCAACTTCGAAAGAAAATAGAAAGGCTGCATGCTGAACTAACAGGGCACCAACAGAAAACAGAAAAGCTACATGATGAACTGACAGGACACAAGCAGGAAATAGAAAGGCAGCATACCGAACTAACGGGGAACGAAAAGGAGAGAGCCAGGCTACATGCCGAATTGCAAACCCATAAGATAGAACTGCTTGAACGCGACAAGGAAATAGAACGACTCCGACTTTTACAAGCAGAGCAAAAGCACCGACTTACAGCCCGAGAACAAGACATTCGTCAGTACCAGCTAAGCAATCAACAACTGCGTCACTGGCTTGAGCAGCTAAATCAGCACACCAAGGCATTGCTGGAATCTTGGCGGTGGAAAAGCGGTAATTTATTTATCAGATCTATCGAGAAAACCCTACTTCGATCCAAAGTTCCTTTGGCGGCGGATCATATGCAGGAAATATTGAAAAGTTTTGAAAATCAGGCTAATCATCCCGCGCCTGCCCAGGCAGAAATACTGCCTTTGAAAATAATAAGTAAACAAACTCAATCAACCAGTCGGTTATCGGGCAAATCCGTTGACATAGTGATATGTGTCCATAATGCTCTTGATGATGTCAGGCAATGTCTAAACTCCGTGGTCAGGCACACCCCCCAAAACACCTGCCGAATCATTATCGTCAACGACGGGTCTGATATTGTCACTTCCACTTTCCTTAGAAAATTCGCTACTCGGCATCAATGTACCTTAATCGAATCCCCTGTCGCAGAGCGGTACACTAAAGCAGCGAATAAAGGACTTAAGGCAAGCACAGCGGATTATGTGGTGCTGCTGAATAGCGATACCATCGTACCGGAATACTGGCTAGACCGGCTTATCGAATGCGGGGAAAGTGATCCCGAGATTGGGATTATTGGCCCTCTATCGAACGCAGCCACCTACCAATCGGTGCCTAATGTCCGTGAAGGTAGTGATTGGTCCCTTAATCCATTGCCAAATGGCTTTACGGTTGATGATATGGCCCGAATAGTGGAAAAAGTGTCGGAGAAGCGTTTTCCGTCACTTCCCTTTATTAACGGTTTTTGCTATGTCATCAAGCGTGCCGTTATCGATAAGATCGGATACTTGGATCAAGAAACTTTTCCAAATGGCTACGGGGAAGAAAATGATTTTTCCTTTCGGACCAGGCAGGCCGGTTTTAGGCTCGCCATCGCCGATAATACCTATGTCTACCATGCAAAATCAAAAAGCTATGGGCACAAAATACGAAAGTCGCTAACCAAAAATAGTCACCAATCTCTCTTCAATAAACATGGCCCTGATCTGATTAAGCCAGCGATTGCTCAACAAAATCAGAGCACTGTACTGGAATACATACGAAATCGGCTTAGGGATGTCCTCTCCTCTCCCGAATACATCCACCGATTTCAGAAAGGCGAAAACCTGCGTGTGCTTTGGCTGTTAATGGATCAGGTGGAGCGCGGTGACGATTTCGATTCCATTATGCACGACTCCGAGGCCATACTTGGCCTGGGTATCCATTCAGAGATTGCCATCCATAGAAGTTGGCGAGATAACACTCTTGCATCCCATCCCTTTGCGCCAAGGGAGATGTTTTACTGCTACGATTATGAATCACAACTGCTGGCTCATGCCGCCAACTTCGATATTGTAGTAGCCACTCACTCTAAGACCGTCGCTGTGCTGGAGCGAATCTGTAAGGCAGCCTCCGGGGTAATGCCTGCTTATTTCATTCAGGATTATGAACCTACCTTTCTTCCAGAAGATCGGCCCGACTTGCTGCACCAGGCCAAAACCAGTTACACAGCCATTCCTCATATGGTGCGTTTCGCCAAGACAGATTGGATCAGGAAAATTGTACAACAGCACCATAATGTTACGGTTGCTAAAGTAGCTCCTAGCTTGGATACCCGCCTCTATTACCCTTGGCTTCGCAAAAGAACTGCCGAACGGCATGCTGTCCATATCGTGGCTATGGTAAAGCCTGCTAGCCCCCTGCGTGCACCCAAGGAAACCATGCTGCTGCTCGGGACCATTCAGCAACGTTATTTAGATAACGTTGATGTCACTATTTTTGGTAACGATCCTACCTCAAGCGATTTCCTGGCACTGCCACAGGATTTTACATTTGAAAATCACGGCTTACTAAGCCGGGAAGCCGTTGCAGATCTAATAAACACAGCCGATATATTTGTCGATATGTCCAAGTTTCAAAGCTTCGGACGCACCGGACTCGAAGCCATGGCCTTAGGTTGTGCGACGATTCTCCCAAAGGAGGGGGGCGTACATGAATACGCGGTACACGAAGAAAATGCACTGATCATCGACACCCACAATATGGATGAAGCCGTAGCCGCTTTGGATCGTCTGATCAGAGACGAGGCTCTGCGCACGCGACTCGCTAATAATGGAATACTGACCGCCTCGCACTATGCCGCAAGCACCGCAGCCCTCTCCGAAGTGCTTCTTTTTCGCGAAGCGCTCAAGGAATGGCTGGTCACAATTATTGTTCCTATTTTTAACACCTACGATGAAATTCAGGCCTGTATAGACAGTCTGCTCAGCTATACGAACCACCCCCATCGTCTTGTGCTTATCGATGACTGCAGTTCCGATACGAGAATTTGGCCTATGCTGCAATCCTATGCAGCGTCCTATTACCATATAACCGCCCTACGCAACACCACTCACCTTGGCTATGCTCAGACCATCAACAAAGGCTGCCAGATGGCCGAGGGTGACGTGGTGTTACTTAACAGCAATACCGAGGTGAGCCCCGGATGGCTTAGTAAGCTTCGAGAGGCGTCCCGAAGTAGGAATAACATCGCTACGGTGACGGCGCTATCCAACTCAGCAGGTGCGTTTTCCGTCCCTGAAAACAATAAGATTAATCCTCTACCAGCCGGCTTCACCGTGGAACGGATGGCGGCCTTAGTGGAACAATATTCGCCCAAACTACGTCCAGAAGTCCCAACAGGCAATGGATTTTGTATGTATGTTACGCGCAAAGCGATGCAAGCCGTTGGACTGGTTCGACGATACCAATTTTTCCAACGGCTATGGGGAAGTGAATGATTTTGCCATGCGGGCCCATTATCGAGGGTTAACCCATTTAATTGAAGACGCAACTTTCATTTATCACAAGGAAAATGCCTCTACTCAAGAGGAGAAAAAGTTTCTTATCGAACAGGGACAACGCCGGCTCTGCGAACGTTATGCTGATTATCAACCAATGATGACAGCGTGGCTGGAGAACGATCCTTTAGACTCATTTCGGGTGCAACTTAAAAAAGTTATTAATGAGAGTCAGCAACAATCCACTGCCTTACTTCCAACTGAAGTCCAATTGGCGCCCGGTATTGCTTTATATTGTTCATAATGAAAACGACGATATCCTGCGCATAAACCTTGCCCTAATGAGGGCGGTTAGCAGCCAATATATCTGCTATATGCTGCAGACCGATCTGAAAGATTGGAATCTCTATGATTGGCGAAATAATCAACTTCATTTAATAAAAAATTATTCATTTGCAGATGCATGGAGCATCGACAAGCCTTTAGGGAAGAACCGTTGGGACGCTCTCGAACAAATCTATAAGATCTGCCGCCCCAGCATCGTGCATTTTCATCATCTCATCGCTAATCATCCGGATATGATCGAATATTTTAAGGATCGGGGCCATCCGGTAGTGATGTCATTTCATGATTTCTACACGATCTGTCCTACCATTCAACTAATGGATAATACGGGTAAGTATTGTGCCGGCTACTGTAATACCCTACAGGGCGACTGCCAATGTACACCTCGATGGTTTACTGGAATGCCCCATCTCAAAGACCGCTATGTCCATGCATGGCATGATAAGGTGGGACCTTCACTCAGTTTATGCGATGCGTTTATAGTGCCATCCCCATCGACTCGGGATATTATTCGTGATCATTATCCTTATCTTGAAAAATCGAAATTTCGGATCATCGAACATGGGCACAACCATGGAAAAACATTTTCCCTCAGTTCGGAGGCACCTTCGATATGCAGTCCGATCAAGGTTGTACTCTTTGGGCAGTTGGATGAATACAGAGGCTTGCGATTTATCGAAGGGATGCTCCAGCATAATCAAAACTCCGGCAATCCTGTCGAGTTGCATATTCTCGGTACGGCATCGTTAAAACTCGATCATAAGCAATCCGGCTTGATTTGTTATGGTTCCTACACACGCGAAGAGCTTCCTGAAAAATTAGCTCAAATCCGCCCCACACTTGCTTTGCTACCTTCTTTTTGGCCGGAAACATTTGGCTATGATCTCTTTGAAGTCTGGACCGCAGGTATCCCTGTACTAGGCAGTTCGCTGGGCGCAACAGGTGATCTTCTGCGTCGCCATGGAGGTGGGTGGACACTCTATCCTGACGATCCGCAACAGTGGTTCGAGAAAATTTTAGAAATTGCCAATTCTCCCGAGGATTATCAAGATCGCATTAAAGAAGTCCGCAGTCTGCATCTTCGCAATACTGAAGAGATGGCGCAGGATTATGTGAGGGTTTATCAAAGACTGCTTGTGCCGGTAAGCAACAAGCCCGAGACCGACATGGAACCGATACAAACAATGATCAATTAGTGGTTTATTTGCATTGAGGGTTTTGTAAAAAATTAATGTTTTTTTAAATATCCGTTACAAAGCCTTGTATGATTTGAGGCAGTGAATATGGCATTGTGGGATTTGTTTCAAAATAACACAGGAAGAAAGATACATAAGTGGGTAAATTATTTTCCCATTTATGAAAAACACTTTAGTAAATATATTGCAAAACCACTTACGTTTATTGAGATAGGTTGCGGAAGAGGTGGATCACTACAGATGTGGAAAAAGTATTTTGGTCCATACGCTAGAATTATTGGAATTGATATTGCACCTAGATGTAAAGCTTTTGAAGAAGAACAAATTAGTGTGAGAATCGGCAATCAATCGGATATCGAATTTTTAGGGAGTGTTATCGAAGAATTTGGTTCACCCGATATTATTCTTGATGACGGAAGTCATATTATGTCTGATATAATATCTTCATTTAATTTTCTTTACCCTAAAATAGATAAAACCGGAATTTACATGGTCGAGGATTTACATACCGCGTACTGGATAGAATATGAGGGCGGGTTAAGAAAAGAAAATACATTTATTGAGAAATGTAAATCACTCATAGATGAGTTAAATGCCGAACATTCAAGAGGGCAGTCCTCAGTGACTGATTTTTCTAAGACAACTTTATCTATGCATTTTTACGATAGTATGGTTGTATTCGAAAAAGGTTCGTATGGTAAAAAATACGCCCCCATCATAGGTTCAATGTAAAGATTTGAATGAATCGGAACTATAATTATAGTGAATTAATCGAGACATGGTCATAAATCATAAGTGTTTAATTTTATTTAAATAGCCGTGCCCTAGCTAGAAATAGGGTGAGACTACCCCATCAGAAGGTGAGCAGGTTTTGCTTAGTTAATTTGTTAACTACCATATATAGTTGCTGTTTCTCGTTGAGAACCGCTATTCGTTGTGGTTAACAAAATTAATTGCAATAGAACTCTCGACTTTAGGGAAAAAGACGTTTATCCTTACTATACGTTATACGCCGATTTATTGAAATAAATAAAAAACAAATTTTTAAAAGGAAGGAACATGACTAATTTTAATTCATCCCATTTTTTTGATAAGTTTCCTGATTTTTACAAGACTAGCAAGGTTGGTTCCTCGCCTAATCGTCTTAATAACCGATACCGTGCAATCATAGAAAACAATAAACAAATTATTTCCAATTCTTCCATTTTGGATTTAGCTAGTCATGATGGAAGATGGAGTTTTGCAGCCCTAAAAAACGGAGCTTCACAGGTATTGGGAATAGAAGGAAGACAAAGGCTGGTTGATGAAAGCGATAGATCAATGCAAAGATATGGGATTTCTCAAAAAAAGTATTCATTTATTGTAGGAGACATATTTGAAAAAATGTCAGAATTCAAGCCTAAGACTTTCGATGTTATTTTTTGTTTGGGAATATTTTATCATATTATGAATCACATGCTTCTTTTAACACAAATTAAACGTCTTAAACCAAAATATCTCATTTTAGATACGGCGACAAATACCTCCAATTACGCAATCATCAGTCTTGGAGAAGACAATAGTCAGTTTGAAGCCAATGCCATCCAAACAAATTCCAACCCAAAGAGCGTAATTGGCATTCCTAGTAAAAAGGCTCTAGAACTAATGTTAACAAATTTAGGTTTTGAAATACAATACTATGATTGGATTAAAGCAGGAATAAGTGATTGGACTGACATTGAGGACTACCGTGATGGGAAGCGAGTTTCTTTATTAGCCAAACTTGTTTAAGATAAAATCAATATTCAATTGGAAGAAATATAGTTTTGTTGAAGATGAGCTAAGTTGACCTTAAATTTGTTTTCGCGATGAGAAATATCTGTTTTTAACCCAACATGAAAGAGCTAAAATTGGCCTTCATTCACTTAATAATCAATAGATGATAATAGATTCATTTGAATTAAAAAAAAAGATGCACATTCTACAACACCCTTTAAAGACAGTTTTTTAATAAACAATACAGGAACCAATCGGCTTATAAAAATAGGTTATTCTAATAACTAAATTGAAGAAAGTATTTTTCGGGAATATTGTAGGTTCCATTGCGTTAATTTGTTAACCTACCGTATATAGCTGTTGTTTCTCATTAATAACCACTATTCGTTGTGGTTAATAAAATTAATGCAACAGAAAACCCCATCGCTCTCAGCGTGCTCGCTTTGTCCTTCACTTGCCCATAAGTCAAAATTGCCATGGCTCGCTCGTCAAATCTTCGGTTACACTAACGAAATGTTTTCGAGCCTTTTCAGTGCCTTTAGTTTTCAATAATTTCTATTCTTAATTGACGCTGAAATGGCTAAAAGATACTCAGTGAAATCACTGTTCAGGTTGCACGATATTTATCGTAACGTCTGTTATGAAATCCTGTGGTTCGCCATCAATTTTGCGTACTGAGCTATCGGTGACTACTATTCGCGGCGTTCTGCGGACAGGCTGCAGTGGAACACCGGATATGAGGCCGCTCTGGCTATTTAAAGTCAACCCGCGTGGCAATGTTCTTGTATCAATGTCAAATTTCACTATGGCATTAGCTGCAAGACTAAAATCAAACCCCTTGACGTAATCTGGATTGATTTCCATAGTAAATGTCATATGCGACGCTTCACTTTGCTCTAAGATATCGTTATTGCCTAGCCTAACACCGGTCACCTCTCGTAAAGGAGTGCTGGCAGCAATACTTCCCATAAATGTTGTGCTCTGGTTTCCTGGCGTTGCTCGGATATGCCATTGCTCACTATTACAACTTTTCCAAATGAATAATCCACTTTCCTTCTTGGAGAAGACAGGTGCGCCACACTGATTATAGTCAGGTCCAAGCACAACGGGGATGTCGTTGACAGTCAATGTCTTACGCTCTGGACCCAAAAACACCTTAGGTGTTAGGTTAACCATATTCCAGAAATAGGGTTTTTTTCCACCCCACGCCTCTAGTTGCCACGTAAAAGGTTTGCCCACTACAGCTGAGCGCATTCTTGTTGTGGTAATGGCAAGCCCCTTCACTGAATCAAGCCATTCCTTCAAGTCCTGCTTGACTTTGGCATAGCGCGGGTCAGCATGCTTGCTCATTTCCTCAAAGGAGTCATTGATCAAATCAAACAGCATCTCCTCCCGTGAGGTATACTCGACATATTTCCACCCTTCTGTCCTGATGCCTGCCCAGAATATGGTCTGAATGAGCAATTTATCACGCCATGATAAATTGGGTTGTAGTAAAAGAGGAATCAAACTTCTTCCGTCTGTGTGAGAAACTGCATTGGCAACGTCGAGTACAGTCGCTGGAATATCTAAGTCGGCAGCGACTAGGCGTGGCTCGATCCTTCTCTTTACGCCTGGAAAACGGATGACAAGGGGTACCCGGATGGATTCTTCGAACGGGAACGGTTTGCTCCACAGTCCGTGTTCACCCCACATAAAGCCATTATCCGAGGTGAATACGATCACCGTTTCATCAAGCTTACCTACGGCAGCGAGCGTTTCTATGATGGCCCTTACTCCGCGGTCAACCGCTTGCAATGATCTTAACTGGCGACGCGGAAATTCCTCATCAACGCTTCCTTCCTCTCGACGTTGCAACTCCTGACGGTGTTTCAAGCGAATCCAACCGGTTTATCTGAAACGTCGAGTTCCCCCCAGGCCCGTTCTCTATAGAAGATAGTCGTAAAATTTGCCTTCGTCCTCGACGGCAGGGGTGGCTGGTCCATGAGGAGCATAGGTGCTCCACAAAACAAAGAAGGGCTTATTGGAGGGTTCACTGATAAAATCTAAAACGACGTCCCGCTGATAATCGGTTACATACTCCGCAACGGGCACAATTTCACCGGTTGTTGCGCTCTCCCCACTACTACCTACGGTAACCCGAAAAGCGTTCCAATTGTTCTCTAGGTCTACTCCTCCCGTCCCTTTTGGCCTATAAACAAGGACCAACCGGGTGGAACGTAGCCCAATGGATAATCGTTCAAATATTTCCCTACCAAAGCGGTTCGGTAACCAGCTGGCGCAGTCGTGTGGCTAGAGTATCCATATCCTTAAACCTAGGAAAACCACCCCATGGAAGTTGATTATTAAGTACTCCTGTGTTCTTTGCATACAAGCCGCCAGCTAAAATACTCGCACGCGTCGGACAGCATAGCGGAAACGTCACGATTGCGTTTTCAAATAGAACACCTTCTTTAACGAGATAGCGCTGTACATACGGCATTGCCCAAAGGGTGTCGAAGCGCTGGTCATCTGTCAGAATAAAAACGAAATTAAGCTGAGGTCCATCCCAGTTAAACTCATTAAACTTGCCCACGATGGGTAACCAGCCGGCATCGTATGGACCAAACCCAAAGCTGACATTCGCCCTACCGCCGCTATGAGTATTCTTTAAATAAAAGCGGCTACCGAGCGGATCAAAGAGACCCACGCTATCCCGGCCATCGCCATCCCAGTCCCCCGCCAGCGGTAGCCAACCACTCCCCATCGGGCCAAAAGGAACGATACGGTCCGCCCTACCGCCGCTATGAGTATTCTTTAAATAAAAGCGGCTACCGAGCGGATCAAAAAGACCCACGCTATCCCGGCCATCGCCATCCCAGTCCCCCGCCAGCGGTAGCCAATTACTGGGCTGATGAAAACAGCTTAAATTTGGGCTAACCTGTTATCATAATTGAGTTCTGTTTTTGTTCCTGATGAATGAACTCATTTTGGCGCCTTATCGAAAGGGTTTCTCAACGAAAGGACGTCCGTCATGTCGAGCACTGCTGGGTCACTGGGTTATAAAAGTCCGCGTCACAAACTGATCCGCTTTTTTGAAAAAAGCCGAGACCAGTGGAAACGCAAAGCGGGTGAAGCCAAACAAGCGCGGAAGCTATTGAAGAATCGGATTCGTTTTCTAGAGACCAGTCGCGCCCGGTGGAAGACGAAGGCCAACGCCCTCGAGGAGGAATTAGCGATGCTGAGGGCCAAAGAACGGGCACTGGAAGCAGAGCTGGGGGCATTAAAAAAAAGTCTGCTGAGCTGATCAGTATCCCCGGTTACCCGGGCGAGTTCAGCTCGGCACCGCTGGCCCATCAGTATACCCTGGGCCTGATAATGCTGTTTATGTCGTTGGTGCTCGGTGCTGCCACCAGTCTTCGTGGGGCCAGTCGCGCTATCGCGGTGGTAATGGCGGTTTTTGACCTGCCTGGGGCGTGCCCGGTCTGGTCGACCGGGCGGCTATGGTTGCTGCGGTTAGGTTATTACAACTTAATGCGTCCCAAAGAGCCAGCGCCGGATTGGGTCTGGATTGTGGATCATCCGGTGCAATTGGGTCCGGAGAAATGTCTGCTTATTGTGGGCGTTCGCTTAAGCACGTTGCCGGGGACCAATTACTGCCTACGCCATGAGCAAGTAGAACCGATCGAGTTATTGCCGGTGGCTCAATCGACGGGGGAGATCGTGTATCAACAACTCGAAGAGACGCGGAAAAAAACCGGCACACCACGCGCCATTGTGAGCGACCACGGCTCGGATCTGAAAGTCGGCATCGAGCGCTTTTGTCACGCACACCCAGAGACCGTCTCACTGTATGATATTAAGCATAAAGTGGCCCTCGTGTTAAAGCATGAACTGCAGGGGGATGAACAGTGGCAAGACTTTTGCCAACGGGCCGCACACCCCCGTTGCCAACTCCAGCAAACCGCGTTGGCACCGTTGGCCCCGCCACCCCAGAAAGCCAAAGCCCGCTATATGAATGTGGAGTGCCTACGGGACTGGGCCGAGAAGATATTGGCGTTTGTGCAGTGCCAGCCCCCAGAGCTGACGACGACCTATGAGCCGGTGGTTGTGCAAGCCAAGTTGGGTTGGGTCAGGGACTTTCGTGACGCCCTGGCGACCTGGCGCGAGCTCTTCAGCGTAGCGCTCATCACGGAAACCTTTGTGCGCACCCAGGGCTTGTCAAGAGGCTGTCACCGGTCGTTGAAAAAACGCCTAACGGGGGTCGCCTCTACCGCTCCCGCCAAACGCGTGCAACAAGCGCTCGTGAGCTTTGTGGCGCAAGAAGCGTTCAAAGCCAACCCCGGCGAGCGCCTGGTCGCTAGTAGTGAGGTCATTGAATCGGTCTTCGGGAGCTTAAAGCGACTCGCCCGCGACCAAGTGAAAAGCGGCTTTACCGGTCTGGTCCTCGCGGTGGCGGCCCTCGTCTCGACCACCACCGCCGAGGTCGTGAAAACGGCCTTAGAAACGGTGCCGACCAAGCGTATTATTGACTGGTGCCAACAGAAACTGGGTAAGTCCGTTCAAGCCAAGCGAAGAGAGGCGCTTACTCGCCCTAACAAAAAGGAACAAAAACAGGATCAATTAGCGGAGGCGGCATAGAGTTGTTTTCATCAGGCCAGCCAATTACTCTCCACCGGGCCAAAAGGAACGATACGGTCCGCCCTACCGCCGCTATGAGTATTCGTTAAATAAAAGCGGCTAGCGAGCGGATCAAAAAGACCCACGCTATCCCGGCCATCGCCATCCCAGTCCCCCGCCAGCGGTAGCCAATTACTCTCCATCGGGCCAAAACGAAAAAGGCGATCTGCATTGCCCCCTCTGTGGGCGTACTTGAGGTAGGACTTACTGGCATTGTTGTTCCACAGACCCACAAAATCCTTTGCACCTGCCACCGACGAAGCGGATAACGCACAAAAATTTAATCCTAACGTTAGTAAAATTACCTTTAAGATTTTATTGGCGTTTTCCATTTCCATGATTTCGTAGCGTACATTTTGTATGAAAATCGAAATCAATGATAACTATGAATACACATAAATTAGCTTCTATTTTTCTTTATTTGAGTGGCTTAGAGCATCGAGATCTGGGTTTCCAATAATGTCTATTTACAATGGAGCTTTATCACTATCTTCTACAGACCTTTAGATGTTGGGTACGTGTTAAGTTAAGGCGGGTTCGTAATCGAAAAAATCGTAATCTATTTTATAAATACGGTGGATGCGATCCAGAGACGTCAGCTGTAAGAAAATTATTAATTCCAACTATCTGTCCTAGCCTTGCTATGTCTGACGAAGGCACATCCAGGAGGAGGTCTTCATTAATGATTTTTGCATTAAAGCTGGTGGCGTTGATCTTGGGGGGTATGTACTTGATCCCAAGCAGTGAGTTGACTTTTTTAAGATCTGAATTAAAAGATTCAGCTTTGACAATAACATTACACTCAGGCATTGGTCGACGTGGTGGTCTCGGAATCTGAGTATCCCAATGGTTATTGAGTGGAGTACCGTCGATATGAATCGCTCGTTCGAGGTAGTCGAGGAATTCGTTAAAGGTAATCCCCTTATATTGGTCGATGCTTTTATTTAAAGACTGGTAGACATTTCTAGCTAGTTCTCGAGAAAATCCCTCAAGATCGTCAAAATAAACAAGGCTGCGTCTACCGTAGTTTACAAATTTATTGATGAACGCACTTACTAGCCTTGTGGCCGGATGGCGAGCAAATATAGCGGATTTATATCCAAATTCAGTAACGTACTGACGGGCTTTTGGATATCCCGAATAGTAACCGTTATCACTTAACCAAGGACGAGCTGCCTGAGTGGGGGGAACATCGGGATTGGCGAGTATTCCTTTAGCAAACCACACGACAACGGCGCTGCAAGCGCATTTCGGTGACCAAAAGGCAACAAATTTTCGGTTGTGATCAATATATGCTTCGCCGGCCATGTCTGGTTTGTCTTTTTGCTAAAGAAAAAAAACCCAAAGTTATCGAAATTTCAAATCTCAATTCTGTCGCATATTGTAGAGTTTATTATATGAGTTTTGGAAGATGGATTCCCCCTAAGCTTACCATCCATCAATTTCTCATAACATAATATCGATATGGGGATCAACAATGACCATTAGCTTGAATTTTTTGCTTGATCATCCAAGCCATCCCCCGCTTGGCATATGGAGACGTTATCACCGTTTCCTTGGCTATTCGTCAACAAAAACCAACCCCTCAGCGGGTCATAATAACCCACTGTATCGGTTCCATCGCCATCCCAGTCACCCCCAAGAGGTATCCAATCGAGCCCGCCAAGATCAAAATGGTAGTTCAAATCAGAAGCCCCACCGGCATGAATGTTCTTCAAGAAAAACTGACTGATTCTCGATTCGTATAATCCCGCTGTGTCAGTCCCGTTGCCATCCCAGTCTCCGGTCAGTGGCAGCCAGCCTTGGCCTATGGCGCCAAACCGGTAAACCAGGTCAGCCACTCCATCCTCATGCCGATTCTTTAAGAAAAATTTACCCGTTGACGGATCATAAAAACCCACCGTATCACTCCCGTCGCCATCCCAGTCTCCGGTCAGTGGCAGCCAGCCTTGGCCTATGGCGCCAAACCGGTAAACCAGGTCAGCCACTCCACCCTCATGCCGATTCTTTAAGAAAAATTTACCCGTTGACGGATCATAAAAACCCACCGTATCACTCCCGTCGCCATCCCAGTCTCCGGTCAGTGGCAGCCAGCCTTGGCCTATGGCGCCAAACCGGTAAACCAGGTCAGCCACTCCACCCTCATGTCGATTCTTTAAGAAAAATTTACCCGTTGACGGATCATAAAAACCCACCGTATCACTCCCGTCGCCATCCCAGTCTCCGGTCAGTGGCAGCCAGCCTTGGCCTATGGCGCCAAACCGATAGTCGAGGCAATGCCTTATCTTATAGACACGTATTCTTGGACCTCCTAATGTCTTCCCATCTGGAATAAACTCTTTTACAAGTTCGTGTGTTTTAAAGAACTCTTTGTAGGCTTTTGCTTCTTCTGAATATTGATTTGAATATTTTAAAAATTTCCCATAAGCGTAGAAACTTACCTGGTTGACTGACAAAACTCCTCTCAGCTAACTCTCATGCTGCCTCCAGGGCGGGAAGTAACAAGGCATAACAGGCTGGCAAAGGGTCCATCCAGCGGGCTTGTTGACGTTTTTGCCGCCCCTGTCGGCGGCTGGCCTGAGCCGGATCCGGATCCTGGAGGGAGCCCAGCGTCAAGCGTTGCAGCAGGGCTTCGCCATGAGCCAGCGCATAGCGCAGCCCATGCCAGCCTAAGCGCAGATAGCTGTGGCCGCGAAACCAATGGGTATCGACCCGGCGGCGCTGGCCCTGGGCGACCACCGCGGCGCCTTGGCAAGTCAGGTAGAGGGTGGCCACGGCCAAGACCAACAGCAACCGTGTCAGGGTGCGGGCGTCGCGCAGTTGGGAGCTTTCCAGTTGGAAGCCGTTGGATTTGTCGTCCAGGAAATTCTCCTCGATCCGAAAGCGCTGGCCATACTCAGCCAGGGTATCGCGGTCGGTCGGTTCATCGCTGAGGATCAACCAGGGCTCGCGGTGGCCCCGTTGCCAGCCCACGGCCAAGTGCATCTCCAGGCGTTGGGCACCGACAAAGACGTGATGATAGCAGCCCACTTCACCGGCCTGCACGCGAATGACCAGGCGCCGATAGTGTCCCCGGCGCTGGACATAGAGATGCAACCCTGAGCGCTTGATACGCACGCGCAGATGCCAGCGCGCGTGGCGGTGAATCCAGGCCATCAGTTCCCCATGCAGAAAGCCCCGATCGGCCAACAGCACGATGTCCCGCCCTGGCGGCAACAGCCGCTCGGCCAAGCGCAACAACCCACGGTAAGCCCGAAAGGCCACACTGCTGGAGCGATGCTCGATCACCTTCCAGACCAGCGGTATGGTACGGCCGCGATACACTAACCCCAGGCGGATCAAACACCACCGGTTCCACAGCAACGAGGTATCCAAGACCACGTACAGCCGTGGCGCGTCCAGTTCCGCCAACACCGGCTGCAACAGCGCGCCGTAGAGGTGGTGGACATCCACTCGCCGATTGGCTAACCAGCGCCGAAACCGCCGCCAACTGCTGGCGGCGAACCGGCGCGACTGTGTACCTACGGCACCCACTCACTTAGCCCAATCCAGCCGCTGCTCAATAACCCAACCACCATCCATGCCAAGGTCGATAAATGCCGGCGATCGCGCCACGGTGCTTGTGCCAAGAGGGAGACTATCGTATCGTAAAGTGGGGATGAGGTATTCATGCGCGGGCTCCTTATGTTTAACCCATCCCGTTGGAACACGGGTCGCGCATTTCATCTCATCCCTTTCTTTAATTTCAAGTAGAATCCGTGCCTTAGCGAGTTTTGTCAGTCAACCAGGAAACTTACTATCATATAATCCAAGTTTTTTACAACGCTATAATCCAAGTAGCCCACATCGAAAGAACGAAAGTAGCTGATATTGAATTTTTCTGTATATTTTTCTATAGGGGGCGTATAACGTTCACGGCCAACAATTGATCCTGATGGTAAATTCTTCTTTATCCATTTAATGCTTACCCACCTGGTATCAGGTAGAGTGATGAATGCGATATGATCAAGTACAATAACAATTTGTTGCCAGACGCTGCTTATAAGAACTATTACTAAAGCGAGAGTTACAACCAACTCGCGAGTCGGCTTTGAAAGAAAAAACAGTTTTTTTGTAAGTGTTTCATATAATGCGAAAATAAAAAACCCGCTGAGTAAAGAAAGGAATGGTATAGTTGCCACCAAATTCCTTGTGAAAAACACTTTATATCTTCCTACGAAGATATAAAGAATGATTGGAATTACTACAATGATAGCGGCTTTCCATGGTGCTTTTCGCAATAACCATATTAACCCTAAACCAGCGAAGATGATGGGGATTGTTCCATAGCCCTTTGTAATTAAATAATTTCCATAAAGATAGAACGATGTACTAGTAAAAGATTCATATCCAAGATGCCCACTACTGTAATGGATTGCCTCAAACCAGATAGCAGCAATAAAACTTTTATAATCTAATACGGCGTATGGAGTTGTAAGAAGAAAAGCAATTGGGATTGTTATAAGACACACAATAAGGTTTCTATCTATCCATACTTTATCGCCTCGACTCTGTGTATAGTGAGCAACTAGAATCGGTGTCACGCAAATAAATGCAGTATATTTTGAACTAATCGCTAAACCAACAAAGACACCACCCAGAAGATAGTATTTTGTCTTTTTCCCTTCCGTATAAATTAGCACAGCCATTAACGTTACCAGTGATGACCAAAATGCTACAGAAGAGTCAACTATTAACAAGTAGGAATTGGTAACATGTAGATAAGAAACCGCCAAGAAAACTGCTGAAAAAAAACCTGCAAGCGGAGAAAATAATTGGCTCCCAATTTTATATGTGATAATTATGGTGAGACCCGATATTATAACATTTAACGTTCTGCCGGCTATATAATACCAAATGACAGGTATTTTTGATGGTGACATATCAAGAAATATATATCCAAGCAGTTGAATTATTTTATAAAGAAGGGCTTGCAGATAGATGTTTAATGAAGGGTAATTAAAAAAATGAGGATTTAAATCTCCTGTTTTTATAATGTCTAATGCAGCATTGACTATTGTTGGTTCATCGGGATGAAGTAGCAGTGGATAGCCGAACCATACGCCCCGAAAGCGCATTACAAAAGCTAAACAGACAACTAAGAATAGTCCGAGTAGTGGAATCACGTTTTTTCGGTTTAAAATTATCTTCATTTCTCTTAAACAAAACGATTAAATCCAGCCGACGCTAAAGCTAAGCAGAGGCTGTCGGCTAGAACATAATCGATTACTAATGCAAAACGTGCCATTTTGGAATTAATAGCATTTTCCGTAATTCTTGAGAAGTATTTCACCAGTTCTCTTACGTTAAGTGATTTTTTTATGCATTACACCATGAGCATCGGTAGTGCCCCAGTGGTAAGGCTGTGCGGCGATTCTGTGTTATTTTCGTGCTCAAGTCCCTGTCACAGAAGGAAGGCTTGGTCATGGTTATCAGAGAGAGCTGTCCGCAATGCGGCTCAAAGCGCTATAAAAAGAACGGTCGGATTCATACCGGCAAACAGAATCATCGCTGCAAAGAGTGTGGGCGGCAGTTTGTCTTGAGCGCAGAGAATCGGGTGATTCCTGACGATAATCGAGCGCTGATCAAGCGCTTATTAGCCGAACGGGTGTCATTGCGAGGCATTTGTCGAGTGGCCTTAGTGAGCCTAAGTTGGCGGATCGATTTTGCCGTGGAGTGTTACGAGGCAGCCCCGGATGATCTGAATGTACGCTTGCCCAAACAGCCTGACGGTGTGATCGTGCAGCGCCTGGAGGTCGAAGCCGACGAAGCCTGGAGCTTTGTGGGTAAGAAGACTAACCCGCAGTGGCTGTGGCTGGCGTTGGATGCGAAGTCTCGTCAGGTGATTGCCTTTTACGTGGGCGATCGCAGCAAGCGCAGTGCCCGAAAGCTTTGGCAGAAGATCCCAGACATGTATGGCCAGCACGCCATGTTCTATACTGTCATTTTCCAAGAAACTCGACAACCACATCGGTGCCATCAAGTTCTTCTTATCCCATTATAATCTTGAGGTTAGAGGAGCCTTACCTCTGTAGCACTACCTGAGCATCGGCCGTTTTTGCAACTCATCATTCATGAATGTTAGATATTACGGGTTGTTTTTTAGAAAAAAATGACCGATAGAATAATGACCATCACCGTAAACTGGCTTAATAATTATAGTGTCAAATTTGTTGATATACACACTTTCCGGCATTCTTACAACATATCTGGCTAAACCGCCTTTAATTTTTTTTGGTCCTAATTCCATTCTACCAACAAGAGATTCATTCTTTTTAAAAAGAAGAGCATAATAACCCTCGGTTCGCTCATTTTTTTGAAAGCTTTTAAAATTCAACAACTTATATATTCAATAAATGCTTTATTCTCGAAAATTGTTGAATATTCATTTTAAAATTCAACATATTACAAAAATGGGCGAACCGAGGGTAATAATCATTGTGATCTAAAGATATATCAATCCATTTATTTTCGACAGATGTATTTATAAAATCAACAACTAACTTAGAATTTGGTTTTAATATTATGTTTCCCAACGCATTCCATTTAGTCCCTTCTTGTTTTACTTTATTAAGCTGTTCCAACTTTTTAATTTGAATTGCAACCTGCTCTGCAGGCTTTCCCCCATACAATTCATGATCAATAAGATCAGAGTACCAGCCTAAATTCATTTTTAATATGGTAAGAAACCGCTCAGTGGAAAAGAGATTTGATGATTTAGTAATAATATTTAATTTATCATAAAACTCTTTTAGCATCTTGTCTTCAAGTAAATTTTTTGACTCACGAATACTATTTAGGTAATGCCTTGGTATGTTCCTAAGAAAATGCCCTATACGAAAATTTGGATCGTATCTTGCTGGCAGCCTAGCAAGTAATGGATCAGCTAAACCACACGGATCTACAAAATGAACAAAAGGACCACTATAGAGGCCATTATATCCTAAACTACCACATTTTGTTTTTACATCCTTTATTTTTTTTCCTACTGAGTAAGTATTTTTGTAAGTATTTTTCTTAGGCCACTCAAGGAGATCCATAAATCTGGAACGATCTCCTGATAGTAATCCACGTTTCTGGTAGTAAAAACCACGCTCATCTACTATACCTATTCCTTTCTCATTACTGTGATATTTGCTATCGCTAAATATTGTAGCATGAGATGATGCAGCTCCAACAAGTATCACCAATAAGAACAAGGCTGCAAAAGTTGATGTTGTTATTCTCGGCTGATTAACTAATAATATAGTGGCCGCAAAAAAAGGAACAGAAAGAAAGCGGCCAGACATAAAATCGCCACCTATTTTTAATACATATAAGAGATATAAAACTATACCTAAAGACAAGGCTAAATTTAATTGGGAGCGATTTTTAAGTCCCAATATAACACTAAAACAAATAACAATTAAAGTAATAGGATCACGATCTATGGAATCGAGAAAATATCGAACTCCTTGGACTAGTAATTGATAATCGTCAATCCCCGTACCAAGCTTAGCATACGCTGTATTGGGAAATGGAAACCCATAATATATCAAAGAGAATAAAAACCATCCCATTAATGGCAACGCCCCTAACATTGAAGAAGTGATAACTAATCTTATATTTTTTACCCGATAGTAAGCCACCAACAGCATTGGAAATACCAATAAAACCAAATCCGGTCGATTCAAATATATTAGCGAAAATAATAATACTATTTTAAATAAATCTTTTTTTGCTTCATTAGCTTGATTTCTGAAGGTTATAACAAATAAAGCCAAAAGAAAATAAGATAATAGATTCTCTAATCTAGACGTACTGTAATCTATAAATGCTTTAGAAAAAAGTAATGATAAGGCACTTATAATTGCCCATTCTGTCGTTAAAGATAATCTAAATATTAAGATTAAAAATGCCAATACAGAAAAAATGAATGAAATAAAAAGAGTCGTGTAGAATATATTTCCAATTACTAAATATAAAAAAGAGACAATAAGAAACCACAATGGATGAGTGTAAGCCTGCACCCGTTCTGTAATATTGAAAACCGGTCCATAACCATGAGTGAAATTGAGTACTGTTCTTAGCGTGATAGTTGCGTCATCAGATATTCAAGCGGTGCGGACTAACACAACCAAAAAAATAATCGCTAAAAATAAAAAAAATATGTCTTATCTTGATCAGTAAAGAGGTTCCTCTTCATTTTTAACATGTATCTAGTTTTGAAATCACCAGTTAGCTAAGCTGCGTCATGCCATATTGCTATTTATATCTCTAATCAATGCAATGATGGTTGGTCAACGAGCTCGAATACAACCTTTCACGGCCTATTTGGCCTAGTGGACAAGTTGCTATGATGTAAAGCCAAAATTACTTACTCATATTAGAAATCGATTCATTGGAAGGATGAATAACCCTTCGCAATCTATCATAAAAAGCGAGCTTAATTCGCTTTTGGAAGCGCCAGGCAAAGTCAGTCAATTTAATAATCTTTTGCCGGCAAATCAAACACAGGCTGTTCTATTCCTGCCGTAAGTGGATTATTTGGTCACCACCGCTCGATGGCGGAGGGCAACCCCGAACTGTCCTAACCCGCTTCAGCATCTTCCCTATAACGACCACTGCCGGGGACAATAAAGAAACCCTTTACCGACCTACCAGCGAGAGAAAATACCGGGCATTATCGGCTAAATCAGGAGATCTTCCATACAATCCCCCGCCCATGAGAAACATCACATCATTGCCGTACAAATCCAGCATCTCGGGAATCTTCTCCAGGGTCATACCCCCACCGGGCATTGGAAAAATGGAAAGATAATTACCCAGCGGTGTCCGGCAACCCTGGGCAATGCTTTCACATTGCTCGCGGGTAAAGGCAAACCGCCCTCCGTAATTGGGATAAATTGATGCATCTGCCCCGGCGATACGCGGTAACTGTCCAAACAACACACGATGGGAAAAGCCGCTGTCTTGGTTGACTACCATGCAGCCCAGCAAGGCCGGATGAGAAAGAATGGGTAATTTAACCGTCTCGTCTTCCGCCAATGCCCGCAGCGTATCGAATCCCGTCAGCCCAGGCGCTATCAGTAATCCTCCCGCTCCTACCTGTTGAGCAAACTGAACTCGCGCGGAAATTTCCGGAGCCGGCGCTGTCACATTGGGCACATAGAGGCAATGCTTGCCGGTTTTACGATTGGCTGCCGCCACCGCTTCCGCACAGGCTTGCACCCGCTCCCGGTAAGGACAAAATGGCTGATTACTCAGCCCATGATCATCCTTAATCACGTCGATGCCGCCTAAGGCAAACGCATAGGCGATATGGGCTAACTCTGCGGCAGACTTTCCCATGGGTTTTAACGCGCTACAGAGTAGCGGTTTATCCGGCACATGGAGCCGATCCCGCAAGCCCGGAATACCAAACCGCGGACCGGAAAACGTTTTAAACAGGCTGTCACTAAGATCAAGGTTCTCTACGCGAATCCCTGCTTTGATGCTGGTATTACCAAAAATAACGTTTAATAACTGGGTTAATTCAAAAGCCGAGGTGGCGACGGAATAGCTGATTTGCGCTTCGAATAGCCCTTCTTGCACGGGGTCAAAGCGCTCAATGCGCCCTACTATGTTATCTCGAATAAACCCGGACGGAATCAGCTCATCACCGAGTTCCACCGTCTGTTCCAAACAAATGGTCCTGGCTTTGTCCAGAGCAAGGGCCTCATCCCCGCAGATGCGATAATTCACCCGAAAACATTCATCCGTCATAACGCTTCCTCTTTGGTAAGGCCATGAACTTCGTCCAGGCGCACTGCCTGAAGATGGGCTTCCGTGATGCCAAAAGAAGTATGCATTAATGACTCAACGGCAGCCACTAAGCTTAGCGCATCAAATCCCAGGTGTTTCATTAAATAGGGCCGACTCGCCCCATGGGCAAAGGTATCCTGCAAACCGAGACGAATGAGTTTTTTACCCATACCGGCTTCCGCGAGAAGCTCTGCGACGATACTTCCCAACCCACCGACAACGGTATGATTTTCTATGGTAATAATGCCTTGTTCGCTGCCGGTAATAGACTCAAGAAACTGCTCCTTGGCGAAGGGCTTTAACGTGGAGGCATGGAGATGGGTGATGCTGATGCCCGCTTTAGTCAGAGCCTTGGTGGCTCGCAAGGCTTCTTCGGTCGTAATGCCGCTGGATACGATCATCACGTCCTTTCCCTGACTAAGGGTTCTTAACCGATTAAAACAAAATGGCTCGCTAAATAAGCGCGGCACGGCGCCCCGCAACACTCGCACATAAACCGGACCGTCCACGGCATCGGCGACTTCCAGTACCGTTTCCACTTCGGTTGCATCGCCGGTTTCCAATAACGTCATATTGGGAATACTGCGCAGCACCGCGATGTCTTCGATGGCCTGATGGGTCACACCGCCCGGGGTGGTGATTCCCGGCAAAAATCCCATCAACCGCACCCGGCGGTTGGAATAGGCGGTGGAATTGATTAATTGATCCAATGGCCGTCTGTAGAGAAACACTCCAAAGGAATGAACAAAAGGACGATATCCTTCCAAAGCAAGACCGCCGCAGACACTGAGCATATTTTGCTCTGCCATTCCCATGGAAAAAAACCGTTCTGGAAATTGATCGCGAAAGTTATCGATTTCGCAGGAACTGGTTAAATCGGCGGAAACACAAAGCACTTCTGGTTTATTCCGGGCAAATTCAAGAAAAGCCCTGGCGTAAGGCTTGGTGATAAGGTTCATGGCAAACTTTCCTAAGAAAAGAAAGCAGCGGGATCAACTTTGAGATTAATACAGTTGCCTGGCGATGGCTTGCTGCAGTTCGTTGGCTTCTGTCTTCGATGCAAAACGCACGTAATGCAGCTTAGGTCGACGCTTTTCAAGATAGTCCATTCCCTGGCACGGGTTGGTGTGTGCCAACACCACTAAAGGGCCTCCGGCAGGCAAAACAGCAGCGGCATCGGCCACGGCTTCAATATCATGACCATCAATTTCAATAACATGGGCACCAAAAGCCCGCAGTTTATCCGCCAATGCACCTAGCGTTAGCACAGACTCCACCGTACCGTCGCACTGCTGGCCGTTTTTATCCACCACCACCACCATGTTGGTCAGGCTGTAATGGTGCATGATCGCAAATGCCTCCCACGTCTGCCCTTCCTGAAATTCACCATCGGACATAAACACCCAGACCCGGCCCGCATCCTGGCGTAATCGTCTGGCTAACGCGACGCCCACCGCCTGACTAAGCCCTTGCCCCAAAGAGCCGCTGGTCACTTCCATACCGGGTGAATGCTCGGCACCGATCATTTCCACGCTAGTGCCGTCTTGATTAAACATCTCCAGGCCTTTGGCATCCATGCGGCCGGTCTCAATAAGTGCGGCATAGATAACCAATGCATAATGGGCGGGACTGATAAAAAATCTATCCCAATGCTGACATTTTTTCCCATGATAACCCGCGCCGGTAAAACTGTTGGGATTACCCGCATTCGGCGTTCCGGCAAAGGGCCGGGGAATCGGTGGCGCAATGCTTGGACCTAGCTTTAATACCTTAACATACAGCGTCGCTAAGAGATCAGCCGATGAGCAGGCCTGGCTTAGATAGCCTCCCTCGTTTTTGAGGGTATGTTCAAATACACGCCGGCGGATATGCAATGCAACGTTCCTGACCTCGTCTTGCCACATACGACCTTCTTTCTGGATTGCAACATTAACTTCACTAAACCACAGTCTGGGAATCCATACTATTTATGATGAGGTTGTGCTCAACTATGGTTTAGACGTTGATAGCAAGGTAAGCGTCCCTTTGTCTACCGAATTTGGCGTTACGGGCGTTTCTGCAAAACCATAATGCACAGCAGCGAGTTGGTCGTTTGTCATCTGCAATCGCTTACCTCGCGCATAGATCCATTGTTCCTGCGGTTCCATCTCGCCGGTGAGCATCTGAATATAAAAAGGATCCCCCCAGGACAAACGCGCAGCTTCTTTCGGCATTCCTAGCCATACCTTACCCTGGCGGATCTTGATAATTTGCTGATCATCCAAGCCGTTTGCCGCAATCCAAGCATGACCTTCGGCGACCGCCTGTTGATAGTGGCTATAGGAAAGTTCTTCCAGTAACCGACAGGCACCGGAGTGCTTCACCATGTTCAGTTTAGCCGCTTCGACACAGGAGTCTCGTAGCGCGTCAGCGTGCAGATAACCGACGGATCCACAGCTGGTCAGTCCCCCGTTCAAGACGGTAATAACGATAACGATCAGAGGTGTCTTCACTTTCATGGAGTATTCCCTTACCCAATTCACATTCCTTGTTCATTTTTGCAAGAGGTCTAATACCGACCAACCTGCAGAACACACTTACTAAGCGAAGCACACTTCATGCCAAAAACGATTAATACTTCAGCGACATAATGAATAAGTCCATGGCTTTAGCCGTTTACCTAGCCAGTCAGTATTCGAGCGTCTGTCATTCCATTTGAATCGCGAAAACTTTATCCTTCTGAACCGTCAGCCGTCTACTTCCTTCATAAAACCATTGCTCCTCTCCTTGTGTATTTGCCGCCTTCTCGACCCGTTGCGGTGGCCCCCAAGCCAACTCCGCAGCCGCTGCAAGCATTCCTACCCAAACATCCCCCTGCTGAAGCTTTTGAATCTCCGCATCCGTAAGTCGATTGGCTTCGATCCAAGCGTCTGCCTCAGCAATCGCTTGTTCATATTCCCTTAGGGAGACTTCGCTCAGAAGCTGGCAAGCGGCAGATTCATTTGTCATTTTTATTTTTGCTGCACGAATACACGGCTCTTTCAACATGTCATGACGCAAATAGTAAAATGACGTACAACCGCTCAACCACGCAGTACTAATAGCCAAGATAATCATTAGATTAACTAATAACCTAACTCGCATCACTTCCTCAGATACCTGTGGAAAATCATACGCCTGCTTATTCAGAAGCGGTGACAAAAATAGTGGGTAAAAACTCCATAATATCCGTGTGAAAAAAAACCATAGACGCATGTCCTCAACTCCGTGGTCAGGACTGCAAGTCAGTAAATACTGCCCTGGAAATGACACGCGGTGATGCCAAACTGCAGGCCGTGCATAAAGGTTAGCGAACGTTGCAACAGCCACTTCTGCAGCCGGCCTGGTCCCCGCCCAAGCCGAGCCGCAGTATAATATCGAGATCCTTACCAGCGTCCGCTTAGTCTTCCTAAGCCAGCTTTAGCACAATGCCGCCTAAAGGAGGCAGTGTCACTGCCAGAGAGTAGGGCCTGTTCATCCAGGATTGCTCATCGGCGACTAAGGGATTCATGTTGCCGACTCCGCCGCCACCATAGTGGTGCGCATCGGAATTCAAGATTTCCTGGTAAGCGCCTGCCTTGGGGACGCCGATACGATAACCGTAGCGGGGCACCGGTGTAAAATTCACTGCCATCACCAGAAATTCATCATCATCCTTCTTACGAAGATAACTTAATACGGAATTATCCGCATCATGGCAGTCAATCCATTCAAAACCCTGCCATTCGAACTCGTAGGTGTATAGCGCCGGAGAATCGTGGTAGAGCCGATTTAAGTCCCGCACCAGCGCCTGCATACCCCGGTGGAAGTCGTAATCCAAGACATACCAATCCAGTACTCTGGTGCTGTCCCATTCCGTGCCCTGCCCGAATTCGGTGCCCATGAACAGCAGCTTCTTACCGGGATGCGTAAACATGTAAGTGTAAAGTAATCGCAAGTTGGCAAAGCGCTGCCATTCATCGCCGGGCATTTTGTTCAGCATAGAGCCTTTGCCGTGCACCACCTCATCGTGGGAAAACGGCAGCATAAAGTTTTCTGTAAACGCATACAGCATGCTAAAGGTGAGCAAGTCCTGATGATACTTACGATGAATAGACTCCTCACTGATATAGGTCAGGGTATCGTTCATCCAGCCCATATTCCATTTCAGGCTAAAACCCAGGCCACCCAAATAGGTGGGACGGGTCACTTGCGGCCATGAGGTGGATTCTTCCGCTACGATCAAAGCGCCTGGATGCTGATCATGGGCCACGGCATTGAGTTCACGCAAAAACTCAATGGCTTCCAGATTTTCCCGACCACCGTACTGGTTGGGAATCCATTCCGTACGGGAATAATCCAAATACAGCATGGAGGCCACCGCATCCACCCGCAGGCCGTCGAGGTGAAACTCTTCCAGCCAAAACAACGCGCTGGAAAGCAGGAAATTTTTGACTTCGTAACGGCCATAGTTAAAAATCAGCGTCGCCCAGTCCAGGTGCTCACCCCGCCTGGGGTCTGCATGTTCATAAATGGCTTCGCCGTCAAAACGCGCCAAGCCATGAGCATCCTTGGGAAAGTGCGCGGGCACCCAGTCCAGCAAGACACCGATATTGTGCTGATGGCAATAATCAACGAAATAACGAAAATCGTCGGGTTCGCCGAAGCGGCTGGTGGGCGCATAATAGCCGGTGGTCTGATAACCCCAGGAAGGATCGAAGGGGTGTTCGGTTATCGGCAACAGTTCGATATGACTAAATCCCATATCGGTTACATAAGCGACAAGTTGTCTAGCCAGTTCCCGGTAATTCAGAAATTCACCTTCCCAACCACGCTGCCAGGATCCCAGATGCACTTCATAGACGGACATGGGTGTATGGAGCCAATCTTGCGTCCGGCGCTTTTCCATCCAGGCGGCGTCGCCCCACGTATAAGAATTGCCCGCCACCACGATAGAGGCGGTACCGGGGCGCAATTCGAAACGTTGTCCGTACGGATCGGTCTTGAGAAAGATGGCGCCGGTATGGCGGTTGCGAATCTCGTATTTATAGAGCGTTGCCGGCATCAGATTAGGAATAAACAATTCCCAGATCCCGCTACCGCCGCGCACCCGCATCTGATGGACACGACCGTCCCAACGATTAAAATTCCCCACCACGCTGACCCGCTCTGCATTGGGTGCCCACACCGCAAACATGACCCCGGCTATGCCATCCACTTCCCGCGGATGCGCTCCGAGGAATCGATAAGCATGCCAATGTTTGCCCTCGCCAAACAGATGCAGATCCAGGTCCGATAACTGCGGTGGAAAACAATAGGGATCATGAGAAATATGCTCATGATGCTGATCGTCGCGCCAAATCAGACGGTAGCGCTCGGGAATTTCGCTGGAATCCCCACGCCATTCGAAAATATCCGTATTGGGCACCCGTTGCATAGGCCGCTCACCTTCCGCGATGGTGACTTCGGTGGCATGGGGCAGAAAGGTTCGTATTACAATACCACTCCCCTCTAGCGGATGCCTGCCCAGTACTGCAAAAGGGTCGTGATGGCGAGCTTCAATGATTCTCTGTAAATCTTCGTTAAGAGGTGAACTTGTCACAGGTCTTATCCAATGTCTCAAGGTTGTTAGGAATACAAAAGACCACTTCCCTGAGCTATGCCAAATGGTATAACGCCGGCACACGTTCCGTTGCATGCCGATTGCCTGCCGATCCATATTCGCGATTCTGTTGACTATAACCGGCGTAGCTGGAAAATCCATCCCACTATGGCAAACCGTATTAAATTATGCACCAGCTAACGCCAACGGATAGCATTTGCGTTAAAAACATGATCCAATCAGCAACTATTTTAAAAGTCTTTGTCATCCAGCCCGGTGCATCGGTCTTTGGGTACTAAAAATATAAGGGGGTAAAGTCCATGATTCTCTATAATTTATTTCCGCTTTTGGCAGGCAATTTCAGCGCCTGGGAGCCGCATCTCGAGCGGGCTGCCGCCATGGGATTTGATTGGATTTTTGTCAATCCCGTGCAAAAACCCGGCATGTCGGAAAGCCTATATTCCATCGCCGATTATTTCCAGTTAAATCCTCGTCTAATTGACAAAGACGCTGCCCCGTCCCCAGAAAAGCAGCTTAAAGACGCCATTCGGATTGCCGAAAAATTAGGCCTGCAGGTGATGGTAGACCTGGTGATCAATCACTGCGCCGTTGACTCGCCTCTCGCCAAACAACATCCGAAATGGTTTGTCCACGAACCCGATGGCAGCATTGCCCATCCTTTCTGCATTGAAAACGGCGAAAAAGTTGTCTGGGGAGACCTGATCCAGTTTGATCACGAGCATACCAGCGATCCAGAGGGCCTTTACCAATATTGCCGCAAGATCGTAGAACACCTCATTCAGCTTGGCTTTAAGGGTTTCCGCTGCGATGCCGCTTATCAACTGCCCCGCACCCTATGGGAACGCCTGATCACCGACATCAAAAAGCGCCATCCTGAAACCATCTTTGCAGCAGAAACCTTGGGCTGTACCGCTCAGGAGACCAAACAAACCGCCCGGGCCGGCTTTGACTACATCTTCAACAGCTCTAAGTGGTGGGATTTCGAAGGTAGCTGGCTAAAAGAACAGTATCACCTATTGCGTAATATTGCCCCTTCCATCGGCTTTCCAGAAAGCCACGATACCGAACGGCTAATGACGGAGTCCCAAGGCAACACCGCCGCCCTGAAACAGCGCTACTTATTCGCGGCCATGTTCTCCACAGGCGTCATGATTCCTATCGGTTTCGAATTCGGTTTTCGTAAACGGCTCCATGTGGTGGAAACGCGGCCTGAAGACTGGGAAGAAACGGAAGTCGATCTGCGTGACTTTATTCATAAGGTTAATACCATTAAAAAGCGCTACCAAGTCTTCCAGGAAGAATCCATCAACAGCTTTCTACCCTATCAAAACGCTAATATCTTATTACTCTGGAAAGCGTCCGCTGAAACGTCGCAAGAAGCATTGATTATTCTCAATAAAGATTTCTGGAACCGTCAGCATTTTCATACGGCTAACCTTCACCAGTTTGTTCAGGCAACCGGGCCGCTGGTTGACGTATCGCCCGAGTATCCCTTGGATTATCTGCCCAGACCGTTTTCCTATGAGCTGAATCCTGGCCAGGGCTTGGTGCTGGTCTATGCTCCATAACAATACGCACAACCGGTAAGCGACAAACAACAAGCCAAGCAATGGCAGTTTTATAAAAAAACATTGACGATCCACGCCTCCGTAGCAAGGCTCGGATCATCACGTATACTTCTTCATTTCCAGGGATTGCTCATGTTTATTGTCATGGTTTCTTCCGAATGCGCACCCGTGGCTAAAGTCGGCGGTCTAGCCGATGTCATTTTCGGGCTCTGTAGAGAATTGGAAATAAGGGGCAATAACGTAGAAATCATTCTTCCCAAGTATGACTGCATGCGCTACGACCACATCTGGGGGCTGCATGAGTTCCACCATGACTTATGGGTGCCTTGGTACGACGGCGCCATCCACTGTTCCGTCTGGTTCGGTTTCGTCCATGGCCGCAAGTGTTTCTTTATCGAACCCCACTCCCAGGACCATTTTTTCAATCGGGGGCACTATTATGGCTCTCCAGACGATATCACGAGGTTTGCTTTCTTTAGCAAGGCCGCCATGGAGTTCCTACTGAAAAGCGGTAAGCGTCCCGAAATCATCCATTGCCACGACTGGCAGACCGCGCTGGTACCTGTCCTGCTTTTCGAAATATACCAACACATTGGTATGTCTCAACAGCGGGTTTGCTATACGATCCACAACTTTAAACACCAAGGCGTTACCGGAGAATATATTCTTCGGGCCGCGGGTCTACTCCGTCACGAGCACTACTACAACTACGATCGGCTACGGGATAATTTCAACCCCCACGCCCTGAACCTCATGAAGGGGGGCATCGTTTACGCCAACTTCGTGACCACCGTCTCGCCGCAACACGCCGGAGAAGCCCTTCATACGGAACAAGGCTACGGACTCGCCCATACCCTTTATGTGCACCAGAATAAGTTCGGCGGCGTACTCAATGGCGTAGATTATGACGTCTGGAATCCGGAAATCGATGGGTTGATTCCCCATCGCTACAACATAGACAATCTGGATGCGAAATACGGTAATAAAGAAGCCTTGCGCGATCGTCTCTGGCTAAGCAAGGACTACAAACCGCTGGTCGCTTGCGTGGGTCGGCTGGATCAGCAGAAGGGGGTGGACCTGATCCGCCACGGCCTGTTCTATTCCCTTTGGAACAACGCCCAGTTTGTGCTGCTGGGTTCGAGTCCGGATCCGGACATCAATCGTTATTTTTGGCACCTTAAGCATCATCTTAACGACAACCCCAATTGTCACCTAGAACTCGGCTACAATGAAGAGTTGGCGCATTTAATCTTTGCCGGCGCCGATATGATCATCGTACCCAGTCTTTTTGAACCCTGCGGGCTTACCCAGATGATGGCGCTCAAATACGGCACGGTACCCATCGTGCGGGCCATCGGCGGGTTGGTAGACACTGTTTTCGACCGGGATTACTCCGCAAGAGCCTGGGAAGGACGCAACGGTTATGTCTTTCATCACCCGGACTATCAAGCTCTGGAGTCGGCCATGCGCCGCGCCTTTGGTCTCTGGTATCATTATCCCCATGAGTTCCGGCAGTTGATGATCAACGGCATGCGCTATGACTATTCCTGGAATCGGCCGGCTCAGGATTATCTCAATATCTATGACTATATTCGTCATTAATAATGCATTACCCCAGCAAACCCAAGGACTATGCTTATGACTCAGCTTCCCGAGTACATCGACGGCGTACCCAATATCAGTGGCGCAGAAGAAACCATTGCAAAGGCGCTCCGGCGCAGCCGGGAAACGCCTGCATTTCGCGATGCCGGTTCGCTTGACTTTGGCCATATCAATAGCGCTTTTGCGATCGCCCTGCATATGCATCAGCCACTAATCCCGGCTGGTGGCAGCGATCTTCCTACGGCTGAGCTCATCAGTAATCTTAAGTACATGATGGACAACCCGGGCATCGGGGACAATCATAACGCCTCAGTGTTTCACTGGTGCTATAAGCGGATGGGCGAGTTTATTCCGCAGCTGATTGAAGAAGGCAAACAGCCGCGCGTTATGCTGGAATACTCAGGCACCTTATTGCACGGGCTCCGCCATATGGGGTTAGACGATGTTTTCGCTACCCTGAAACCCATGACCTGCGAGCCCCGGTATCGGCATGCTGTAGAATGGCTGGGTTGCCCCTGGGGCCATGCCGTCGCTCCCTCGACGCCCGTACAAGATTACCGGCTGCATGTCAAAGCCTGGCAGCAACACTTCGCGGCGATCTTCGGTTTAGAGGCACTGGAACGCGTACATGGCTTTTCGCCCTCGGAAATGGCCTTACCGAATCACCCCGACGTCGCCTACGAATTCGTCAAAACCCTGAAAGATTGCGGCTATCAGTGGGTGCTGGTGCAAGAGCATACCGTGGAGCAGCCGGAAAACGGTTGGGGACCCGAGCGTAAACACCTCCCCCATCGGCTACAATGCACCAACGCTCACGGCGACACCGTCAGCATCATCGCTATTATCAAAACCCAGGGCAGCGACACCAAATTAGTCGCCCAGATGCAGCCCTATTATGAAGCCAAAGGCTTATCCCAATGGGAACTGGCGGGTAAGCAGGTGCCACCGCTGGTAACGCAAATCGCCGACGGCGAAAATGGCGGCGTCATGATGAATGAATTTCCGCCGAAATACCTGGAGGTCATGCGAGAATGTTCCGGCTCGGCCACACCAGCGATGAATGTTACCGAATACCTGGAACACCTGTTCGCAATGGATATTCAGGAAACAGACTTTCCCGTTATTCAGCCGCTCTTGCAAAAACGTATCTGGGACCACTTTGAGCCTGGCCAGGGATCGGAAAAACTGGCTCGGGTGATCGAAGACCTGAAACAGGAGGATAATCGCTTTCATGTTGAAGGCGGCAGCTGGACCAACGATATTTCCTGGGTTAAAGGCTATGCTAATCTTTTGGGTCCCATGGAAAAAGTCAGTTCCCTATTCCACGAAAAAGTGCTTAAACCAGGCATTCCCAGTGACGATCCTCGCTACCGTAATGCGCTGTTTCACCTGATGGCCTCACAAACAAGCTGTTACCGGTATTGGGGCGAAGGTATGTGGACGGACTACGGCCGCGAAATCTGCCGGCGCACTGATGATATTCTAGCCTCTCTTTGAGACGTTTCATCATGATGAACATTGCCCATGCTCTCGTGTTAAGCCTGCATCAACCGCCAGGCAACCTGGAAGATCTTCTGGCCTTTAACGAGCGGGAGGCCAGGGAGATTCTCTATGCGATTGACCGCATTCCGCGCGCATTGTGGAACTACGAGGACCTCGGCCGAGTGCATCTGGCGCTCTCGGGAACGCTGCTGGAGACCCTGGCGGATCCGGTGTTCCAGCGCCGCGTCTATGGGATCGTCGACTGCGGCTCGCTGCTCTGGTATCTGCAAAACACCCGCATCATCCAGCTCCTGGGTACCGGCTACTACCATCCGGTGCTGCCGCTGATTCCCCCGGCGGACTGGGAGGAACAGGTACGGCGCTGGCAGGGGATCGGGCGGCATCTGTTCCAGCGCGAGCGGTTTGCCGGGTTCTGGCCGCCGGAGCTGGGCTTTTGCCTGGAGTTGATCCCGCTGTTAAAGCGCCTAGGCTATGATTATGTGGTGGTGGACAGCGAGCATGTGGAGCCGCTGACGCCGATGCGCTGGGAGGAGGTGCGTTACCGGCCGCACGTGGCGCAGTTTGGGGGAGAGGAGATCGTGGTCGTTGTGCGGGACCGGGAGCTATCCAAGGCGCAGGCCGAAGGGGTGGAGGTGGAGGTGGAGTGGTTTCTGCGGGAGGTGCAGGCGCGCACCCGGCACTGTGATTTTGTGCCGCTGGTGACCACCGCTGGCCCGGGGGAGAACGGGCCGTGGTTTCGCAACCCGCTGCCGGGACACAATTTCTGGAGCGGCTTTTATCAGGAGCTGCTGCGCCGGGTGCAGGCGGGGGAGAGTGCGGTGCGGCCGGTGTTTATCGAAGAGTATCTGGCCCAACACGGGGCGCAGGGAGTGGTGAATGTCGGCCCGGGAGCCTGGAATACCGGCTGGCACCACGGTACGGATTTCGTGCAGTGGACCGGCTCTCAGGCGCAACAGGATGCCCTTACTCGCTTAGGGGAAGTCAGTCAGGCCGTGCACGCCGCCAGTGCCGACGCCATGGCCATGGATACCTATAACCCAGAGTTACACCAGCAACTAGAAGAAGCTCACTGGCGCGTGCTGCGGGCGGAGACAAGTTGCCATTTTTTCTGGGGAGAGGCCTGGGTGAATCGTTGCCATAAAGATCTGGATGAGGCCTGTGCCTGCTTGGAACGCGCCTCCTTCCGGTAAGCAGGTCAGCCGGCAGAATATCCATACGCCATTATCAGTCTCTACTCCGCCACCGATACCAGAGCCTCCCAAGCGCTTCGTGAAGGGCATAGTGCAACCGAGAGACAGCCGCATACGAGGGTATCCAAGAATAGCTTTCACCGGCTTCTGGCTGAGAAGGGAAAAACAGGGTAGGCGCGGGGATGACCTGCAGACCAGCCCGCTGAAAAGACTCGCTAGCTCGCGGCATATGGGCGGCATTGGTCACCAACACCACCGTATCGACCCCCAGGGATTTCAAGATCGGCGCACTGTGGAAAGCATTTTCCCAAGTGTCGCGGCTGGTGTTTTCAACCCATACGGTAGGGATTCCGAATTCTTCCTTTAATATTGGCTTCATCAGATCCGCTTCGGGCGGCCCATCTTCGGCATAACCTCCAACAACCAGCAGCGGCAATCCGGTTTGGCGCGCCAAGCGGGCAGCATAGCGCATACGCCCCAGAGTACGCAGGTTCACCGTGTCAGCGCCATACTCCGGAGCATCATCATATAGACCACCCCCCAACACCACGATGACATCGGGTTTCCCTTGCTCGAGGTCACGCTCGGCCAGGGCAGTCACGCTCTGCACATAATGGTTTAATACATTGGCAGTGAACGGAATACTGCAGACATAGACACTCACGACGCTGGTTACCAACAGTATTATGCTTACGTGGCGGCGCCGCAGAAACAAAAGACCGATGATGCCAATCAGGATAGGGCCGCTAGGGGGAAGGACAAGGTTTTCAAGAAAGCTAATCAGACTATATTCCGGGCAGGGGCTAATAACCAAAGCCCCAGGTCGCGCCTTCGGCTATCTGATCAATAAGGTTTCGCTTTTTCTGCGGTATCTTCAATGGTTTTACCCGCCGCTCTGATATCTTTACCGGCGCCTTCAATCGTATTACAGCCAGCCAATCCTCCTTGCAACATCAGCATCACGGTAAAAACAAACAGTAAACGTAAAAGTGCCATACTCATTGACGACTTCTCCAAAATCGTATTAATTTACAAAAATGTTACATTGCAACCGTGCCTACACCGCTTAAATCGCGCTAAAGTAAAACCATCGCCGCATAGCACCACTGTGCATCATAGGCGATAATAATCGTAGGCGATGATAAGAGATAACCGCCGGCGGTGTCATTTAATTCGATATCGGCAGACGGAAACTCCTTTTGCCGGTTTTGCTCACTGATAACGCTCAACAAAGAGGCTAGCCATGTTAGGTGATAATCATGATCTTTTCCACGAACTTCCCGAGTACCAAGACCGCATCAGTGAATTAGTAACCAATGATGCCCGCTTTGCGCGACTGTTCGATGAGTACCACGAGATTAACAGAGAAGTGGAGCGTATCGAAGAGACTAATGAGGGTCACTCTGATTTCTATGTGGAAGAACTGAAGAAAAAGCGTCTCTATCTCAAAGATGCACTCTATTCCACATTAAGACGCTGATATTAAGCATCGCCCTCTTCCAGGGTAGAAAGATCTCCTTCGGGCAACCCCATTTCGCGCGCTTTCAGTAGACGACGCATGATCTTGCCACTACGGGTTTTAGGAAGATTAGGCTGAAAATCGAGTTCTCGGGGCGCCACTGCCACACCTAAACGTTTGCGAGCCAGCGCCATTATCTCGCGTTTGAGCTCTTCGCCCGGTTTGTATCCTGGTTTCAGGGCGACAAAAGCTTTTACCACCTCCATGGCTACGGAGTCGGGTTTACCGATAACGCCGGCCTCGGCCACCGCCGGATGTTCCAGCAGCACGCTTTCGACTTCAAAAGGTCCGATCAGATGACCGGCTGACTTAATCATATCGTCAGCACGCCCTACGAACCAAAAATAACCGTCGCTATCGCGCCGGGCCAGATCGCCCGTCAGATAATAGCCATCGGCAAAGCATTGCCGGTAGCGTAACCCTTCATGGAGATAGCCACGAAACAGGGAAGGCCAACTGAGGCGCAGGGCCAGTTCACCCTCCTGATTCGGGCCCTTGAGTACCTCTATGCCGCCGAGTCGGGTACGGCGCACGATGGCCGCCTCAATGCCGGGCAGCGGACGCCCCATGGAACCCGGTTTGATATCCATACAAGGATAATTGGCAATGATGATGCCGCCGGTTTCCGTTTGCCACCACGTATCATGGAAGGGCAATCCGAAGGCGTCTCGTCCCCAAACCACCGCCTCGGGATTGAGCGGTTCCCCGACGCTGGCGAGAAACCGCAGGTGACTCAGGTCATATCCACGAACCGCTGCGGTGCCTAACTTCATCAGCATGCGGATGGCCGTAGGCGCCGTGTACCACACGTTAATCCGCTGATCCTGTAAGATACGATACCAGCGTTTAGGGTCGAACTCACCGGCATCGATGATACTCGTTACCCCGTTGACCAGGGGAGCGATAATGCCGTAAGAAGTCCCCGTCACCCAGCCCGGATCCGCCGTACACCAGAACACGTCGTCGCGATGTAAATCCAGCGCCAGCTTGCCGGTCAAATAGTGCATTAACACGGACGCATGGACATGTATAGCCCCTTTAGGCTTACCCGTGGTACCGCTGGTAAAGTGCAGCAGTGCCATATCCTCGGGGTCTGTCGGAGCAAAGGTGAAATCGGCATTCGCCGCCGCAAGCAGTTGATGAAAGTCTTGAGTATCGGGAACAGCAGTCGCTTGGCCGTCTTTGCCAACGAGTATCACATGGCGCAGCTGCGGCAGGGAATCGCGTAACATCCCAATCTGGCGCCGCTGATACAAAGTCTCAGTGGTTACCAGCACCCTGCCCTCGCCGATCGCCATACGCGCAGCGATGGGTTCAGGGCCGAAGGCGGCAAATAGAGGACAAAATACCGAGCCGTTTTTTAAGGTGCCCAGGGCAGCGATATAAAGCTCAGGAATCCGCTCGGCCAGCACAAAGACGCAGTCTCCCTTACCGATTCCCAAGTTTTTGAGTACATTGGCAAAACGATTGGTCAGTTCACGGAGTTCTACATAGGTATAATCCCACACCTCGCCGTTGTTGCCCAGCCAACGCAATGCCGGGTGCTCACGACGAGGACCTGCTGCATGTCGATCCACGGCCTCATAAGCGATATTGAGGCCACCCTCCTCCGGTAACCCGTCCAATTCCCGGCGCATCTGATTCCAGGAGAAGCGTGCCTGTGCTTCCTCATAGTCCGGCAGGTTAGGAGTGACTGATCCGCTTCTATGGAGTTTTTTAATGATCTGCCAATGCATAGGTACCTTTCCCCGCTAAATGGAAAGGTTAGCTTACCGCTAAGACAGTTTATCCAAAAGACATTCAGTGACTGGACTTAATCATGGTTGCAAAATAAAGGGGGCGCACGCCCCCTTGACTTATTCGCCGGCTACAAAAGCCACTGTTAGCCGCTAACGAAACCCTACTGTGACCCCCACTGTAACCTGCGGAATTCTCTCTTTGTCTCCTCAGACAATTGTAAATCTGCCATGGTGACTACCATCGGTACCGATGTTGGCCCTTTCAGGACGCTGCCATCCTTCCTTGTCACGGTTACCCCCTCGGGAATCGTTAACATGACAACACCATAATTTGCCCTTTCCACTTCTGTCCATTCGGTTTGTTGTCCAACCGCGTTTCCCACGGTTACGATCTCTTCAGCCCGGTCCGTGGCGAGCAGTTCAAGATATTTCCCCGGAATACCAATAGTTTCTCCACCTTTGTAGGTTTCTCCCTGGGGGGTTTCAATGGTAACACCCTCGGGTACGATAAAAGTGTATTCCTTATCGGCTTCACCAGGGCCAGGGGCCGGAAACGCAGCATTTTTATCGTTGAACTGGGCAAAAGCAGCGGCATTCAGGGTGAGAGTTAACACCACCCCTAACAGCGAAACCATGAAAGTTTTCATTCTTGTTACCTCACTTCGGAATTTACACAATCAACAAGTTATTTTCCCGCAGGAAACGGATCTATAATCAGTAGCGATAATAATTACTACTTGCTCTTCTACCTTCCATGTTTCCCGCAACACCACCCATCAACCCGCCGACGGCGGCACCAATGCCGGCGTTGCCTCCCGCAATGGCACTGATACCCGCACCGGCCGCTGCGCCCATGGCGGCGCCGCTTAACGTTCCCTGTCCTTCAGGGGTCATATTGGTGCAACCCACCACACCAACCAATATGCTAGCGCTCGACAATAATGCTAAGGCTTTCATAAGCTTAATTCCTCTATTCATTGACTAGACTCAACCTTGGGTATAACCAGTTCGGACCAGATCACCTCAATCACCGGACGATTCAGTTGGTCAGGATGAGCCTGGTACCAACTATCTATCTGATTCATAATCTCTGTAATACTATACTGGCTCAGTCCTGCAACGAACGTTGGGATAAAGCTCTTGGTTTTTTCAGAAGAAGGATTTTTACTCTGCACTTCTTGTTCAATTTCTATAATGGTTCCCATACCAATCAGAAAAGCCTTCTTTTCCCGTTCCGTCGACTCCACCCAATGTTTACCCGTTACCACAGGCAGGTTACGATCATCTTGGGCATTTACCGTGCCGCTCAACGCAAACACGCCAAGCATGCACAGAGATAACCAGAAAACGATTAAGTTTTGCTTTGTCACAAAAACATTCCCCTAATAAAATTTGAACAGCCACTAAGCTCACTATTTGCGAGCTAAATTACCATATCATCAAAGCTCAATAATCCAATCACCATTTTCACTGTTAACGCATATCATTATTGTCCCTCCGGTTCCTCAACTGAAATCGCCACTGCTTCCGTATAGGTAATAACCACCTCATCGCCCACCTCGACCTTCTCCAGATTTTTCGGGTCTCTCACCTTTACAGTCTTCATGACCCCGTCCGGTCCTTTCAACGTCACGGTTTCGTTATCCTTATTAATGGACGCGATGGTGGTAGTGACAGTGACCTCTTGAACCGCCATGCCTGCCGGCTTTTCTCCGGGTTTGGCCGTAGCCACCGATTGCACGGCGCCCGCATCCAACGGAGCGGCGCCCGGTTCTCTCACTTGCACGGCGACTGATTCGTAATATTTGGCGGTCACCTGATCGCCTACCTCCACTTGCGGTAGATTTTTTACGCTCTCATCGACTTTCAGGGTGACCGTACTTCCGTCTTCTTTCTTTAACGTTACGGTACGCTTTTCCATGTCAACGGCTTCGACTGTTGCAGTGGCCGTAACCACATTGGACTCCTGCAATGAAGGCTTTTCCTGAGCCGTTGCCATCTCATCGGCAGCATGCCCTGGTGCAGAAACGCTCAGAGCAAACGATATGGCACTAATGATAGGCAGCAGTTTTTTCAACGCTTTTTCCTCCACAATGGTTATGTTGAACAACCGGAATACATGCTTTCCTCGGCATCATAGCAATCTTCCGAAACTGAGAATCATTGAAAACTCCGAGGAAACCATAAAGCATTAAACCGTGCGCAGGCCACTGCCCGGCAGGTTAGAGAAATAGATGGCAAGGATTGACCATGCTGTCTCCCATTCATCCACTTACCCGAAGACCCAGAATCGCCGGCGCTTGGCAAGTCGATCGACCCCCACCTGAATGCAGTTCTCGATGTCGTGATACATCCTGTCCACATACTCGTTGTCATCGGCCCGCTCGGGGTCGGAATCAAGCTCCACCGGCTCCAAGAACTCGGTGCGGATTTTTGCCGGCAGCGGAATATGGGTAGGAAGTGGCTCCAGGGTAATCCCGAAAGGCATACTCAGGGTAATCGGGGCCACGTCAGTGCGAAAGTGTTTCTTGAGGCCAAGCACCCTGGCGATACCGCGGCCTTCGGAAAGGACAAAAAAGGTGTCGTGGCCGCCGACGGTCGCTACCGGGACGATCGGCACGCCCTGGCGGATCGCCAGGCGAATAAAGCCCTTGCGGCCGCCCAGGACGACTTGGTCGCGCTTGGCCCAGGCGCGGAAAGAGTCCACCTCGCCTCCGGGCCAGAGGATGACATCATGCCCCGCGGCGAACGCCGCCGCGATGTTTTCCCGCGTTGGCGAGATTACCCCGTTGCGGCTAAAGTAGGCCCCCAGGCCGGGCAAGTTCATGAGCGCATCGTGGGCGGTGCCGTGCAGGATCCGCCGTTCTTCAAAATGCCGCCACCAGGACAAGACCAGCGTCCAGGCGTCCATCGTCAGGGCGCCGCCGGAATGAATACCGACGAGCAGTGCCGGAGGCTCAGGCAGACGTTCCCAGCCCTCGATCTCCAGGCGGAAGTAGTAATTGATTAACAGGTTCCACAGACCGGCCTGGGCCCTCATTATCCTGGGATCCGGGCCATTGACCCCCTCCCGCTTGGGATCGGCCAGAGTACCGGCCCTGAGGGTGTCGATCGTCTTGTCCAGTTCCTCCAGGGATTCCCTTAGCTCGGCCGCCGTAGCCTCTTCTAACGGTTCTCTCTTGACCGCCGTCGCGAGGGCAGCCATGGGGATAGCGTCGAGGCTCTTGACCAGCCGCTCCATGCGCGCGGCAGACCAGCCGATTTTCACCGGCGGCTTGGCGGCAGGTTGTTCCTGTAGCGCTATGCTTTTCTTGGCAGCCTCCGACGCCGATTGGGTGAGCGCAACCTGTAACTCGGCGAAAGCGTCACCCAGATCATCCGCTAACGTGCTCACGTCCGGGAGCGCCGCGCGGCAGGCCAACACCCCAAAGTCCAGACAATCGCCATGGCGGGTAATGGTGATGTTAAGCGCCAAGCCATCGATCAGCACTGACAAGGGATACTGCGCCACCAGCTTGGCGCCGTTGAGATAAAGCGCTTCCCGCGGACCCGGCACGTTGGAAATCACCACATTGGCCGGCGGCGCAATGCGTTCCGTCAGCCCAAGCTGCTGGGTGAGCATCAGCAATCCGCCGAGCAACAAGGTGTATTGGCTGGTGATCTCCGTAGAATGCTCACTGAACCGGGCCTTAGCCGCGTCGGCCGAAGCTTTGATGGCGCTGAAGCGCTGCCGTGGATCTGCCAGGTCGGTGGCGAGAGAGCACAGGATAACGGCCACCTGATTGCCGCTCTGGTCGCTTTCTGCCGAGCGCACGGAGACCGGCATCCAAGCCACCAGAGGCTGTTTGGGTAACGCCTGCTTAGCGCTGAGATAACGCCTGAGCGCACCGGCGCAAACAGCCAGGATCACGTCGTTTACGGTGGCGTCCGCCACTTCGCTTAGGGCCTTGACCGCGCTCAGGGACAGGGTATGGACGGCGAACCGGCGCTGTGCCGAAACCGGCACGTTCAGCAAGGTCGTGGGAGCCGTAAAAGGGAGCGGTACCTGGTTTTCCCGTAAATTCAGGGCCTGCAGGCCGGTCTTCACCAGGGTGGCCGACAGTTCAGGCAGGGAGCGAACTTGGCCGAGTGCGCCGGCGTAAACCTTGCCTACCCTGGCCAATAAGCCGCTCGGACGCTCTGCCGCGGATGGCTCGAGTGGCGGCTGCCAGAAGGCCCGAACGGCGCGTGCTTCAGGGGAAGGACTCAAGGTATTCGCCATCAGCTCCAGGCCGGCGATTCCATCGACAAGAGCATGATGCATCTTGCAGTAAATGGCGACGCGCCGGCCCTGCAAACCCTTGATAAAGTGAAGCTCCCACAAGGGCCGGGTGCGGTCCAGCAAGCAGCCATGGATGCGCTCGACCAGTTCCATCAGCTGGTCCAGCGTTCCCGGTTTGGGCAAGGCCGCATAGCGCACGTGATAATCCAGGTCGAACTGCTTGTCTTCGACCCAACTCGGCAAATCCAGCTTGGGTAAAGGGACTTCGAGCTTGAGGTTAAACGGCGGGTTGACGCACTGCCAGTCGGTCAGGCCTTCCATCAGGTCACGGAAAAAATTACCGCGATAGCCCTTGGGCAACTGGAAGATCCATAATCCGGCCACGTGCGCTGGTTTTTCTGGCGTTTCCGCTTGCAGAAAGGCCCAATCAATCAGACTTAGCTTTTTCATCGTTGTCTCCCATGAACTCAGTATTCGAGTCACGGCTTCAGGTTACGTAGATCCTTGGGAAACTGCGGTAGCGTTCCAAGTATCGAACTGCTTTGGGGGAAAAGGTAACATGGCTGCATTCATGGGTGGGTATAGGAAGTGAACCGGATTCTCGGCATTCGTATTTTCCACAGCACAATGGAAATTATCGACGACTGCGCCCAGCATTCTGCCGCTGGGCTGGAGGTCAGGTCGTTTGACGAGCGCACTGAGCAAATGGCTGCGGTGTCAGGCATTATCGCTGATCAGCCGTACCCGTGACGGATGATGTAGATCTCCTAACACAATACATAACGCTCCTCGGCGGTTATCCGAATTTTGAATTTCATGATTTTTGTTAGACGATTTTACATCATTTTCCGAATATATCCTATCAAGGTACATCAGTACTTTTACTGACTTCATGAGTGATATTGATCTGGAAAAAATTGCTGATCGATCGGGAGGTCGATAGTACGGTCCTTAATACTCACAGAAGCGCTGTCATAGGAGAACCCAATGCTGTAGGCTCTATTCTCCACCTGATGCGCTAGCGCGATACCGGCGTGCCGGGTATCTTTTAAATTGCGGTCCAGGGTGAAGACTGGCGGATGCAAAGCGCCACTCTGCGCAACACCCGAGCCGCTAACTCTGAAGCCTCATCGGTAAGCCTTACACAGTTGCTACAATGGAATTATTTTTTTGTATCGAGTCCAGCATGAATTTATTTGAAAAAACGGGGCATCGGGCATCGCCGCGATTCGGGCATCGCCCGGGGACACTTCTACTCTGGCTTACTTGCCTTACGCTGCTTGCGGGCGGCTGCGCCACCATCCCGGTACAGGTCGAGCGGGCGGATCCCCGCGCCGTACACCGCGAACTCACCGGCAATGTGCTCTCCACCGGCGAGTTAAGCGGCTTTACTAAGATTGTACTAAACCGCTGGGATCTGGCGGAACGTTTCCAGGAAGCGCCTGCAGAGGCGCTGGCGGAGTTACATCAAGTCGTGGTTGACGGTGATGGCGGATCGGATGAAATTTTTGCTCTCGCCGAGTTATCCTTTCAGCATGCTGAAAACAGTAAGAATCGCGCCTATTACTTGGCTGCTGCGGTCTATGCCTACGCTTTTTTATTTCCCCGTGACACTGAAACACCGCCAAACCCCTTCGATCCCCGGTTACGTAATGCTGCCGATTTCTATAACCGCGGCATCACCGCAGGCTTTGCCTCGCCGGACGGCTCCGAAGTCTTGCTTCGTGGCGGGGTCTACCGCCTACCCTTCGGCCGACTCGACGTGACCTTTGATCCTGAAGACCTGCGCTGGGCGGATCGTAAGCTGGCGCACTTCGTGCCGGTGGCCGAATTGGAGGTTCGCGGCCTGCGCAACCGCTACCGCCAGCCCGGCATTGGGATCCCTTTGGCTGCCGCAACGCTGCCGCTACACGCGGAACAAGAGATTACGCTATTTGTCGCATCCAACATTCGGGTGCCGGTAACAGCACTGTTGCGTCTGGATGATCCCCGCCGTCAGCTGGTCTCGAAACGCTTACGCGCCGTCTTGGAAATCTATTCTGACACCGCCACGGATCGGGTTGCCATTGACTCACAATCCGTCCCCTTAGAGTCAGAGCCCACCGCCGTGCTGGCCACTCAGTTGAGTAGTTCAAAGGTATGGGAATGGGAGTTTCTAGGGTTTCTCAAGGGCGACCTGCTGAGCCAAGAAGTTCCCTCCCAATTGGTTGCCTTAGAACCCTTCCGCCCCGGCCGTATTCCTGTGGTTTTCGTCCATGGAACGGCATCCAGCCCGGCACGGTGGGCCGATATGTTTAACGAGCTTGATAACGACCCCCGGATCCGCGAACGTTTCCAGTTCTGGTTTTTTGCCTATAGCACCGGCAATCCGATCCCTTATTCAGCGTTGCAGTTGCGCGACGCGCTCCGGGAAACGGTGCAGCGCCTGGACCCCGAGGGCAAGGACCCGGCCCTGCAGCAAATGGTCGTTATCGGTCATAGCCAAGGGGGCTTGCTCACCAAGATGATCGCCATCGACACCGGCACACAACTCTGGAACGCGCTCAGTACAAAGCCCCTGGACGAACTCAAGCTACAGGAACAGAGCCGCGACTTGCTGCGCCGGGCTTTTTTCCTGGAACCGCTTCCCTTTGTACGCCGGGTGGTCTTTATCGCCACCCCGCACCGCGGCAGCTACATAGCCGGAAACCGGATTAGCCATTGGCTGGCGGGGCTGATCAGCCTACCCATCAAGATCCTAGATACGGCCACCGATATCATTACGCAAAACCCCAATGCTTTTCCCACTGTTCCGAGCGGCCGAATCGGCAGCGTGTACGCGATGACACCAGGCAGTCCGCTCATAAAAGCGCTGGCAGCGATTCCGGTGGCGCCGCAAATCGCCGTTAATTCTATCGTCGCCGTGAAAGGCGATGGGCCGATTGCAGAGGGTAACGACGGCGTTGTCGAGTATGTCAGCGCCCATCTGAAGGAGGCTGAATCCGAGCTGGTGGTGCGTTCCGGCCATAGTACCCAGGCAAATCCCCATACCATTCAGGAGGTGCACCGTATTCTGCTGCTGCACGCCGCGGCAGCCTGCGCGACCGGCGTGGGTTGTCCCGACAACACAATCACGGTAAGCCAGTGACGCTGGGTTTGTACAAACAGCCGTGCTAGTGCTTTGGTTATACTGGACTACAAAGATCCTAAATTTATAAACGCTAATTTTTGATACCCGGTACAGTGTGATAGCCTTTTGACAGTTAACGGAAAATTCAGTTGTACAAATTGATGAATAACCCGCAGCTATGACTGCACGGTCATAGCGGTACAAAAATTGCTAGATTTTCACTTAAATGTTGCCCGAGGGCAAAGACTGATTTGCCCATACCAGGAAATTGAAAAAGCATTCACTAGGGAAGGGATTAAAGATGAAACAAGATGTTAATGTAAAAATACACGCCAAAACGCCTGCTGCCGAGCCATCGACAGATAAAATAAAGCCAAAAACACAGACCGAGTCCCTGGAGGACATCCTTCGCGACATGGAAAAAGAGATGACAAGGAACCCCAGAGCTTTCATTATTTTTTAGATGCATCGCTAACGACGGCATTACATGCCACAATACCCAAAAGAAATACCCTCGCTAATCGGCAACGGCGCAGATGCTCTCCGCCTTGTGTTTGAATCTGCGCCGGCCAACAGCCTTCAGCACAGTGCTGGTGTCCTGACATATTCGGGATAGCAAAAGACCATAATCGGAATGCCGCTGCGTAGGCAAAGAAATACTTTCATCGTCGCTGCTAACCCGTACATTTCATAATTCTTGCGTTCAAAGCCCCATGTAAAAAGTCCCTATCTTCCCTATCTTCCCTATCCTCCCTATCCTCCCTAAAGCGCTAAACGCCCTTACCAGCCTGCGCTGCAGTAGCAAAGCACTACAGTCTATGTTAAGAACAAATAGAAATATGCCTTCTTTTTCAGAAATTATTTATGGCGGAGAACTGTCATGTTGACAATCAGTAGCGATACACGCAAAGGTTTAGTGGGAGTGGTAGTAGATGAAACTGCCATTTCCAAAGCAACCGAAACCGGCACTCTGCTTTATCGCGGCTATGCCATACAGGATTTGGTGGCGCACTGCAGCTTTAAGGAAGTAGCCTACTTGATCCTGTGCGGAGATCTTCCCACTCCGGCACAATTAAGACGTTTCCAGCACAAGGAACGAAGCTACCGAGAAATTGATCACGACTTAATGGCTGTCATGCGGCAATTTCCTGCCACTGCCGATCCTATGGCTAGACTGCGAACTGCCGTAAGCTATCTGGGCATGCAAGATCCCCAGGCGGAGGATAATAGTCCGGAGGCAAATCTGGAAAAAGCCATTAAGTTGTTGGCTCGCATACCCACTATTATCGCCACGGATTACCGCTTCCGCACAAATCAGGAACGTATTCCACCACGGCAGGATCTAAGCTTTGCGGAAAATTTTTTTCACATGTGCTTTGGACAGGCGCCGGAACAGTCTGTATTACGCTGCTTTGACGTTTCCCTGATTCTTTACGCTGAGCTTGGCTTCGGTCCTTCCACTTTTACCGCCCGGGTGGTGGCGTCGAGCCTATCCGATATGTACAGCGCAGTAACGGCGGCCATCGGTTCTCTGAAGGGACCCCTGCACGGCGGTGCCAATGCCGGTACTATGCATACCCTCCAGGAGATCGGTGAGCCGGAAAACGTTCAGGCCTGGGTGGATAATGCGTTGACCCATAGACGAACGATCATTGGATTTGGTCACCGAATTTTCAAACGCGGTGATCCGCGCGTACCCATCTTACATAACGAACTGCAATATATTGCCCAACATAAGAATGCCCAGAAATGGCTGGATATGCAGAGTAGCCTTGCCAAGATACTGCATAAGCGGAAACGCCTCTGCTCCAATCTTGATTCAGTTGCCGGTTTGGCTTATTACCTGATGGGTTTCAATACTGAGCTGGCTACTCCGATTTTCGCCATGAGCCGCGTTACAGGCTGGACGGCCCATATCATTGAACAACTCGCCGCCAATAAGCTGATTCGGCCTATCGGCGCCTATACCGGCCCGGCACACCGGTTTCTGGCGAAATAGAGCCACGGACTGAACCGTAATGAAAGCACTGGGATAAGGCGCCATACGGCCACGCGGTCTTAGCCAGGCCAGCGTATGTCATCATAGGCTGATTGCCCTCACAATCTCGGCTTCGCTAGGTATGATTAACGGACTTGATTAGCGTGAAAAAATAAGAGATCGGCATTGCGGTGAGAAGTGGTGGACAGCTGAAGAACGTGGGACTCACCGTCGAGGGCATCGTCTTCTACAAACTCAAAACTGCCTTTGCGGATATTGAAGAAGAACAACTCCGGCAGGCTGAAAAAGACGCCACGCAAGCCTTCAACCATCCGTTTGCCCTTATCCACCGGTAGAGTGAACAGCCCCGCACCCGCATGGACCAATCCATAGAACAAATTCAACATTCCATAAAATGGCCTCGGCCATACCACATCATCGGTAAACAACAGAAAGGTACTGTCCTTAGCGATTCCGTCATAAATGGTAGAAGTCAAGACATTGGTTTCCCGCCAGTAGACTTTCGCAGGATTTTCCTGATCGTACATTTGCGCTAACCTGCGCTTACGATAGGAGGGCAATATTTTGATAGCGCTTACTCGAAACCGCCGCTGCACCTCGTGAAAAAGCCTGAATGGGATAAAGGTAAACTCCTCACCGGGAGCGAGAAAATCACCCAGCGCTTTACGCACCTCCTCTGGCCGCGAAAATGCCGAGTTAATGCCGCGCGACAGCTCGGTCGCACAATTCCTGCGGATAAGTCGATAGGCATAGATCTTCCGCAGCTGATTCCAATAAGCCAGTTGATTTGTCTTCGCGACCTCGAGGTAACCGAATAACTTAGCGCGTTTTGCATGGGAAGAATCGAAGCGTAGGGGCCTGGAGCGGGAAGGAAGCAAACGCCCCCTTTCGACACGAACGGAACTGTTTCCCAGCAATCCGCGTTGCACTTCATAGTAACGGCTCCCCGCGCTTTCCAAACGATTGTAGGCAGACTCGTCGAGTTGCTCCATCGCAAAAACTGCTTTACGATTTTTTTCATAGACTTGTCGGGCGCGATTGGCCAGTTTCGGTGTCAGCGTCCTTTGTTGGGCTAGCGTCTGCCGGTTTACCATTAGCGCTGCGTCGGAAAACGCATCAAGAAGAAACAGCCGGTTTGCCTCTAGAGACCGTTGCACGGCCTGATAACGGGCAATTGCCAGCAGTAAGGGATACCCATTATCAGATCGTCGCGAATCGACCAATTGCAGAACCGATGCTGTCAGCTGTTTGGCATAGTGTTGCAGTTGCAGACGTTCGCGTCGGGATAAATGATAATCCATGTCATTTGTCGAAACCCGGGTCGGATCCAGCAACACTTTAGTCTGCAAAGATCTGGCGTTCGCCAACACCGATAAGGCTTCTTGCCTCAACAGCAGTTCGAGATAACGCTGGGAATAAAGGCTTCCAACGCCAGGGAAACTATCCCGGGAGAGTTTCACATCGGTCAGATTTCTCACCGTTACCGGGGTGGAACCGATGGCTAAAGCAAGACGACGCATTGCTCCGTGCAAGTAATCCGGACCATACGTTTCCCTGATATTCTCACGCAAGTGTTTGCCGTGGCGGTCGCCGGTTTCTATTTGCGAAAATAGACCTGCTCCACGCAACCTTAGCACTTTGCTCGGGTTAAGGAATGCTTCCAGCAGCAGACTTTCCGTCTGCAGCGCCTGAAAAACCTGCAGATGTTTATTCTGGATTAGATAGAGGCGAATTAGGCGCTTCCGGACCCGGTAGTAGTCTGCCATTGAAACCTCGATGCTGGTGATAAACAGGGTGCGGTTTCCGAGGTTATTGTAGATATGGCGGAAATGCCGCCACTCGTCCCGGACGAGCCGAAATAAACCGTTGGGAAAATGCTGGAAGTGATAGACGGTATTGCCCATCTTAACAGCATTGTGCCCACCGCTTGCCCCGCCGGCGTTGGCATCGACGTAGAGGTATTCGATGGTCCGGTTTGCAGAGCGTTCCTCTGCACCGGCAGGCACCACCGCAGCGGCTATCAGAGCCAGGTGGACACAGAGTAGACTGGCAAGCCGCATTACTCTGTTAAGACTGTTCCCCTTCGCGGAGGTAACGCAGGCTGTCCGGCTCCTGATAAAGCACCTCTTTCAAGAAACCCAATTCCGCAAACTCCTTATTCTCAACACCGGCTTGTCTAAGACCCGCGCCGATGGCGATAAAGGTAATCTTCTCCCGCTCCCAATCGGTAATTCCATGGCTCTCCGCAATACGGCCGATTTCCCGCATAAAGTCGCGTGACGAACCCGCGGATTCAGCATAGACCAGAGTAAATTGAGTGACATCATTGCGATACGCCTCTTTGTCTTCATCGTCTTCATCCGACGAACCCGATGAATTCGATATCGAATCCGATATCGAATCCGATATCGATTTGACGGAATCGGAAGATTTCCCAACCGAGTAGGATATCGAACAGCCTGTCAGGAAAAACATCCCGCTTAGCAAACCAACCGGCAGTCTCAGAGTCCAAAGTTTCAATTTACTCTCCTTACTCTCCAACCGCTCGACTTTGGCCATTTTCCCCTTACTCCAATCCCTATCCCACCAAGGGGGAGGGAGTAAAAAGTGTGACGTTATAAGGATTGCTTCCCTCTCCCCTGAAAAGGGAAAGCAAGAAGCCTATTGAATACTGCGCAAGCCCGCAAAGTGTGTCGCCAATGCCTCAGTATGCCTGAACAGCGCCTGATAGAGCTGACAGTAAGGGTCTTTTGTCATCAGATTGCCGGACACCGTATAGGCCCTGATCGGACAACCGCCATGACACAAGGCCAGGTAATCACAGTCGATGCAGGTTTCTTGCTGAACCAGCCTTCCGGGTCTGGCTTGAAAGCGCCGCCGGGCGGCGTTGGTGCGTAGCAGGTCTGAGAAGCTATGACACTCAAAAATGTTGCCGAACCAATATTCAGGATAACTGGTCACCCAGCAATCGCATTGCGAAACATTGCCGCGGGCGTCAATACACACGAATTCTGTCGCACAGTTTTTTTGCCAAATGCAGGGAAGACAGGCCGTACCATTGCTAAAATAATCGAGGAGAACATCAAAGGGACCGATCCTTACCCCATCGGAATAACCGCGACTTACCCAGACATCAGCAAGCTCGATAAAAAATTGACTCAATCGCTCTGTTTCCAGAGATAGCGCGTTCTTAGTCTCGTTAGGTGTTCCACCCGGAAAAGGGGTGTTAATTTGAAAGTCCGTAACCTGCAGTTCCTCAACAAAATACTCGTAAAAACGCTCTGCCCCGATCTCCAGTGTTTTGCTGTTAGGAATCGAGATGACTTGCACCTCGATACCGGCTTCACGGGCCTCTTGCACTTTCCGTGCCCATAATGTGTTATAGTCCGGCGCATTACAGCCACGGATTTTTCGGTGCAAGTTGGGGAAATCCAGGGAAGAGCCCACGCTGTTGCCAAACATTTCCCTCAGTACCTGGTTCCATTTGCGACTGTACCCGATCAGATTAGATTGAATGCAGTTGTGAATGGTTTTGCCCCGCGCTTGCGCAGCCTTTTGTATCAGTTCATGGGCGCGTTCAAACCACTGGGGCGGAAGGGTCATCACCTCCCCTCCCTGCCAATGAATCGTCAGGGACTGGATAGCGTTTTGCTCCATGTGACCCAACACCTTATGGATCACAATCGTAAGCTCTTCCAAAGAAAGAGAATCACTCGTTTTATTTTCAAAACAATAGTCGCACTCAGCATTGCACTTGAGCGTGGGCAGTAAAATCAGGGAAAAATGATTCCCCATCATGACGCCTGTTCCGATCTTGCTCTCAGACACGCCCCAAGATCCTGCTGCAATTCTCCGGCGGCATCCCACAATGTCCTAAACAGCGTTTTGACACCATCACAGGAAAACTCTTTCCGGGGCCACTTGAAATAGCCTGCGCAATGCTCGCGAAACTCACAATGGCCACACTCCTGCTCTTTGGCAACAAGCTCCCATGAAAACTTCTCATCAACAGGGCTACGCTCGTCCTGCAATGCCATCCCGGCAATCCGCTTGGCAACCGTCTCTTCGCCGTGCTCGGTGATATAGCGAAAATAGGCGGGATCCTCTTCCTGCATCATCCACAGCGTGGCCGGGTCCTTGTGGTAGAACGCCAATAACATGCTATGAAAATAATCGATAGGCTGCGTTACCGTAGAATGATGCAGGTAATACTCTAAAACCTGCATCATTTCTTCCACCAATGCCAGTTCGGGCTGGGCGACTTCCAGCTTCACGGCCAGATTGAGCGAAACAGCCAGCTTCACGGCTTTGCTAAAGCCGGGGACTACCGGGATGGAAACCCGCACGGGATGTCTCTCGAGAAGCTCAGCAAAATGGTACAGCTGAGGAAATTCTGTCTCCGGACTTGACATCACAATGTCAATGGGGACTCCCTCTCCCCGTTGCAGTAAGCCGTCTGTGGTTGTCGTTGGCGATAGAAGTTGGAGGTAAAGAAGGTCATCCGGATTCAATGTCACTAGAGCGTCTTGAAGCTCTGCTGAATCACGGGAGCGCACCACCAACTTCCGCCCACGAAACGTCTCAACCAGCGCCGCTGGCACGTTGTAAGTGACATAATTCATGTTATTTTGATTCTACTTTGAAGATATTGACCTGCGAACTGGATGAATTTTATCGTCGTCCTAACGCCGGTTTATCCAACCCAGGCCACCCCTACGATTGACCCAACCGCCTCCCCCGGTATTTATCCAACCTGTTCCACCGCGGGGCCGGTTATACCAGCCCCCCCTGCCGTCATTCCAGCCACCTCTCCCGTCATACCAGCCACCTCTCCCGTCATACCAGCTGCCACCCCGGTTGTACCAGCCGCCTCCTCCACCATCGTACCAGCCGCCTCTGTACCCGCCCCGACGATTGATCCAGCTAGCCGCTTCCGCTTTTCTATCAGGATGGGTCACTAGACCTCCCAGCAAGGCACCCGCAATGACAACCTTGGACCACTTGGTTAGACCGATAAGAAAATCACGCCGACTCAGCAATGCTTGCTCATCGTCAGTGGCATCATTCTGGTTAAGTTTCTCATCTTTGTTATCCATTGTTAACGCTCCAACTAAGGTAAAAAGCCTATTGACCACCGGTCAGGTTGGAGAAATGCAACGCGCGGAAATACCATTTGCCCTCCTGTTTTTCCAGCACGGCGGATACGTTAAGGGCATAGTCTCGTTGCTGGTTCGCCAGATAATCCGTCACCCTGCACATGGCCATCAGCCACGCCATGTCGCCCGCGTAATCGCCCACCTTCCAGGTACACTTGGAAGTCATTGAGCCGGGATCAAAGTCTTTGAAAAATTCAGCGTAGGCTGATTCGATTTCCTCCTTGCCGATCCAACGCTCTCCCGGTCCGGTGCCCATGAGGACAGTCTTAGGGCCTGCAGCATACATTTCCATGACGGAGGTCAAATTTTGGTTATTCATTGCCTCATCGTGTTGTTTTAATAAATTTTTAATTTCACCTATCACCTTGGGGTCAGCCTCTTGAGCCAGAGACGGCACGGCTAAGGCCCATAACACAAGAAAAAATAATGGTAAACTGCACACACTCTTCATGACTTATCCCCATTTTTTTATTGAGGTTATAAGCATAGCATTGATTGAACGGAATCGGCAGACCTCGCGACCGTATTTTTTTACATTCAACATATCCAGAGCGGTTCGCAGGATATAACAGCAGTATCGTGTTACATTTCGGAGTCAACCCCACGCTATTGAGTTATGAGCAAACAAACCCTATGCGCCTGTCACGAGTGTGATCTGCTGCAAAACCTAACGCTACCACCGCCGGGCGGTGCCGCTAAATGCCCGCGCTGCGGCGCCGTGCTCTATCGCCACAAGCGCAACAGCCTGGATCGAACGCTGGCGTTCAGCCTGGCCGGACTTGTCTTATTTGTGGTCGCGAATACGTTTCCCTTTCTTGCTTTCAAAATGCAAGGACAAGTCACAGAAACTCTTCTGATCACCGGCGTCAAGGATCTTTATCTGCAGGGAATGTGGGGATTGGCAGCACTGGTTCTGTTTACCACCATTCTCGTGCCCGCGATACAATTGGCGCTGCTGCTCTATGTATTGGTGCCGCTGAAGCTGCAGCGCGTACCCTGGCAATTGCCCAACGTGTTCCGCCTGTTACTAGAGCTGACACCCTGGGGTATGCTGGAAGTCTTTATGCTGGGCATTTTGGTATCCATCGTTAAACTGGCCGGCATGGCTACCATTGTGCCGGGCCTGGCTCTATGGTCATTCGCCGTCCTTATCTTCGTGCTGGCGGGCGCTTTTGCATCCCTTGATCCCCATCTCGTCTGGGAAAGAGTCAGGTACACAAAATGAACCAAACACTCTTGGCCGCCGCCCAACATTCACTGACCAGTTGCCACGTCTGCGAACTTCTGGTCAAAGCACCCGTCAGGCACGACAATGTCCGCTTGCGTTGCCCGCGCTGCGGCGCAGTCCTGCATGTGCGCAAACCCAACAGCATCGCCCGTACCTGGGCCTTGGTCATGGCGGCGTTTATCTTTTACATTCCGGCGAATGTACTGCCGGTGATGACGGTAACCACCCTGGGTAAAACCCAAGCCGATACTATCTTTAGCGGAGTGATTTATATGCTCGTACACGGCATGTGGCCGCTGGCCCTGCTCATTTTTGTTGCCAGCGTAGCCGTGCCGATGCTCAAGCTGATCATCCTCGCCTATCTGCTGATTTCCGTACAGCGCCGCTCGCGCTGGCGTCCCTACGACAGAACCCGGCTTTACCGCATTACCGAGGCCGTCGGACGCTGGTCGATGGTGGATATTTATGTGGTGACCATTCTCGTCGCACTGGTACATCTAGGTAACCTGGCGACCATCCAGGCGGGACTCGGCGCTGTGTTTTTCGGAGCAGTGGTAGTAATTACGCTATTTGCCGCCAATACGTTTGACCCCCGGCTTATTTGGGATAACAGGGAATCCAGTCATGATTGAACAGCTTAACAACGAACCCCCTAAGGATCAGCTTCCTGAAGCCGTGGTGCAGACTCGGAGTCGCTTTTCTCTGGTCTGGCTCATTCCGCTGGTCGCCGCTGTCATCGGTGCCTGGCTTGCCTATAAAACATTTTCGGAACAGGGTCCGACCATCACGATCAGTTTTAACACGGCGGAGGGACTCGAGGCGGGCAAAACCAAGCTTAAATACAAAAATGTGGAAGTCGGGCAGGTCGAAGAGATTCGGCTCAACGAAGATCTTGCTCGAGTAGTAGTCACCGCCCAGCTGGTCAAGGGCGCCGAAGAATACCTCACCGAGAACACCCGCTTTTGGGTAGTCCGGGCGCGCGTGGCCGCAGGCCAGGTCAGCGGCCTTGGCACATTGTTCGCCGGTGCCTATATCGGCATAGATCCCGTGCCGGAGGGCAAACACACCTACCATTTCACCGGACTGGAAACCCCCCCCATCGTAACGACCGGAGAACCCGGCCGTCATTTCATGCTGCATGCCGATGATCTAGGCTCCCTGCAGATCGGTTCCCCCGTTTACTTTCGGGAAATTAAGGTGGGTGAAGTCGTCGCCTACGAACTGGATAAAAGTGGCCAAAGCGTCGATATTCAGGTATTTGTGCGTGCTCCCCACCACGAACGCGTGCGCGCAAACACTCGCTTCTGGAACGCCTCCGGACTAGATGTTTCCCTAAACGCCGGCGGTCTGGCAATTAATACGCAGTCCCTGGTCAGTCTAATGATTGGCGGTATTGCCTTCGCAACACCGACTACATTAACGCCTGGCCCCCTGGCCAAGGGAAATACCGTTTTCAGGCTATATTCCAGCCACCAAAACGCCTTCGAAGAGGCCTATACCCGCGTCAGCCAATGGCTACTGCGCTTTACCGGCTCAGCACGGGGCTTAGCGGCGGGTGCACCGGTGGAATTCAAGGGAATCCAGATTGGCAAGGTGCTCGACGTCAAGGTCGAGTTTGATCTTAACGAGGTCACTGCCTATATTTCGGTCTTGATCGAGTTAGAGCCGGAACGGCTGGTGCTGATCGGCGCGCCGGCCGATAGCCAAGGGAAGGATGATGAAAGAATCAGAAAACAAATCATGGATCGGCTCGTTGCCCGTGGGTTGCGGGGGCAGCTTAAGACAGGCAGCCTGCTGACCGGCGCGCTCTTTGTCGATCTGGATATCTTTCCCAATGCACCGCCCCAACCGATTGTTTGGCAAGACCGTTACCCGGAGCTGCCCACAGTGCCTACTCCACTGGAGAAACTGGAAAATGCCCTGGCCAAAGCCCTGGAAAAATTCAAGCAGCTACCCCTAGAGCAGATGGGCAGCGATTTACAGCAAAGCCTTGCGGCACTGCGCAAGACTGCCGTTCAACTGGAACAACTGCTGGCTGAACTGAATACGACGGCAGCGCCGGCTTTGAGCGCAACCTTGAAACAGATGCAGGAAACGCTGCGTACCGCAGCGCAGACGCTGCTTACGGCAAACCAAACCCTTGCACCGGACTCCACGCTGCAGCAGGAAGCGCAAAGGGTGCTAAGAGAACTGACGGCAGCCGCTCGTTCTATTCGGACGATGGCAGACTATCTTGAGCGACATCCGGATGCCCTGCTTAGGGGTAAGCGATGATGAAATTAATGCATTCAGCCCATTAAATCATCTTTGATGGCTACGAACTTTAGGCGGGACGTGTTAGACGCCACATCCGCCTGGAAGAGCGGTCTTGCTCCCGAACTCACCCTGATGTCCTTCCCAAGCGCGAGCAAGCTCGCTCCTACAAATCTCTTCCCCCTGCTTGGGAAAGGTTTTTAGGGTCAGGGTAAAAAAAAGCGGCTAAGCTTATAGCAAGCCAACTCCGACAGATTCACCAACCCATGACATTCACCCCGCGTTTCCAGCGCCAAGCAAAAGGGAATTGGCAAAAAATCCCCACCGCAGCAAAACATGCAGTCATTATTGGAAGCTACTTTCTGTGCTGGTTTATGCTTTGGAAGGCGGCCGCACTCTATGAAATTACGCCGAATATCAGCGCATGGTACCCGCCGGCCGGGGTTACCTTCGCCGTGCTGCTGTTGTTCGGTTTGCGCTATCTACCCGCTGTCTTTGCCCTAGAGCTGACAGCGGGAGCAGGACTTTGGCTCCCACAGCATCCCTCTGGTTGGCTCCTGCTTCCCGCACTAATTAGCGGCGGCTATGGCTTAGCCGCCGGCACGCTGCTCTCTACCTTGGACTTTGACTCCAGGTTTCCCCGACTCCGCGATACCCTTTGGTTTATCGGGATTGGCGCAGGCGGAGCGTTATTGGTGGCCAGTCTGGGCATGGTCCTGTTTGTCGCCACCGGTATGGTGTCTTCAGCTGCCTACTGGAGAGGCATGCTAGATTGGGGGATCGGCGACGCTATCGGTATTATGGTTCTGACGCCCGTCCTCCTGATCCACGGACAACCCATCAAGGCGTGGGTGACTCCCAAACCCACCGAGCAGCCGGTTAGGCTTGAACCCGGCAAGATAACGCTGCCGCTTCGTGCAATCCTGGAGATTGTCTGCTACGGCCTCCTTGTGCTCTTGGCCTTATGGGCCGCCTTTGTGTTCTTTCGACGAACAGTCACCGGAGGCCATAGCTGGTATCTGTTATATCTACCCATCATTGGGATCGCTTTTCGATACGGACTACCTGGTTCCACGGTTGCCGTATTGGTTATCAATGTCGCCTCTGTTGTACTCCTAAAGCTTTACCCTATCCCTCCCTCCCCGACCGAGTTGCAGATTTTTATGCTCTCGATGGCGCTATTGAATATGATTCTCGCTGCTGTAATAGGTGAACGCAAGACCGGACAGGAAGCCCTGCGAAAGGCACGCAACATGATGGAAGAGCGGTCAGCCGAACTGTCGGCCATCAACCGTAAACTCCACGCGGAGATTGCCGGGCGCAAGCGCATTGAGCAAGAACTGCGGCAATTATCCAAGGTATTTATGGACTCAGCCGATCCTATTTTTATTACCGATCTTAATGGAACAATTCTCAACCTCAATACCCAAGCCCAGCATGTCTACGGCTGGACACGGGAAGCACTGCTCGGCCAATCCATCAAGACCCTGGTACCACCCCAGCAACACAGTCGCTTAGAAGGCTTATTGAGCCAATGTCAACGAGGCGATGAGGTACGCAATGTGGAAGAAACCTGGTGGAATCAGACCGGCAAACCGTGCTTGGTACTTCTCACGCTGTCGCGGCTGACGGATGAAGCCAGAGGCAGTTCAGCCATGGCTATCATCGTCAGGGACATCACTGAGCAAAAGCGAACGGAAGCGGCATTACGCCAGGCTCAAAAGATGGAAGCGGTAGGCCAGTTGACGGGTGGTTTGGCTCATGATTTTAATAACCTGCTCACTATTATTATGGGCAACTTGCAGATACTCAAGACACACCTTAAGAGCGAACCCAAGCTTTACCAATTAGCCCAGGCGGCCTGGCAAGGGGCGCTACGGGGGGCGGAGTTGACCAAAAAAATGCTCGCCTATTCCCGTAAACAGACGTTACAGCCTAAGGTGATCGACCTTAACCAATTGGTGGCCGGCATGACAACAATGCTCCATCGGACTTTGGGAGAGGCCATTGAGATCGAGACAATGCAGGGCGAGGGGCTGTGGAAAACCTTGGTCGATCCCCATCAAGTTGAAACCTCTCTACTGAATCTAGCCCTTAATGCCCGGGATGCAATGCCCCAGGGCGGCAAGCTTACTATCGAGACCGCCAATGTCAGTCTGGATGGGGCTTATACCGCTAGCGAAACCAATGTCATTCCGGGTGACTATGTGATGCTGGCGGTAAGCGATACCGGCACCGGTATGTCGCCAACGGTCCTCGAGCGAGCGTTTGAACCTTTCTATACCACCAAGGACACCGGTAAGGGCAGCGGCTTGGGATTAAGCATGGTCTATGGATTTGCCAAGCAGTCGAACGGGCATGTCAAGATCTATAGTGAGCCGGGGCAAGGCATTACGGTAAAGCTATACCTGCCCAAGACCCAGAGTGACATTACGCAGGCATCCACAAAGCGTTCCGCTGAGAGAAAGCTTCCCAAAGGACGTGAGACCATACTGGTGGTCGAGGACAATGAGGGAGTACGGGAATTGGCTGTTACGCTCTTGACCACGCTGGGCTACACTGTGCTGGAGGCCCCTGACGGGCACACCGCTCTGGCTCTTTTGGAACAGGGGCAACCCTTTGATTTGCTGTTTACTGATGTGGTGCTGCCTGGCGGAATGAGCGGGCCTGAACTGGCCCGCGAAGCTCAGCGCCGACGTCCCAACCTCAAGGTGCTGTATACCTCGGGCTACACACAAAATGCCATCGTCCACCATGGACGGCTTGACGACAGCGTGGCGCTACTCACCAAGCCTTATCAAAAAGAAGACTTGGCTTATAAGGTTCGCCAGGCTCTGGAAGGGAGACCCGATTAAGGCTTTTCTATTCAGAACTGATATTCAAACCAAGGTCCTATTACAAGGATTGGACTATACGGCATGCTTTTCTATCCTTATTTTATGGAATAGCCACGCCCCTCCATGCAGGCGGTGAAAGCACGATTGTAGGCTTGGAGTTCCTGCTGTTGATAAGCCTGTGCCTGCCGTTGCGCGTAAGCCTCTTGTTCCATTGATTGGCGTCTTCGTAATCCACCTCCCAAGGCACCCACACCCGCACCAATGGCCGCTCCTTTGCCTGTATTTCCCTCTATTGCGCCGCCGATGGCGCCGACCGCCACGCCTGCGGCGGCACCGGGTAAAGCGCCGCCACGCTGAGCAACTAATCCTATAATCTCCACCCTCGACCCTGGCGCCATCGATCCAATCAAGCACGCGGTGCTCAAGAAAACTGTAGAAAGGGTTATTCCGCAAGCGCAGTAGCCAGTCGGCAGGAAACTGCAACAAGCCACGCTCGCCCTGAAAATCGATCTGTCCGAGGAAGAGGATGTCTTCGTTTCCGGGCGGACGTTGGCCATACAGAGGATCGTCCGGTGGGAACGGTAGGGCCACGTGAGACAGTGAGATTACGCCCCGCGGCCAGCCAAGGTCCAAGGGCGCTGTCGCTGCCTGCGCTGACAACGGTGGTTTGTGGCGGCTGACGACCGTGGAACTCTCGGCGTTCTCATTGGCAATCAGCGTTAGACCGAAAGGCAGTTCATCATTAGCCATAAGCCGTGCGGTCAGAGGGCCCGGATCGGAGACCAGTAAGGTCGACTTGACACGGTTACGGTTGATGTCAAACAGAACGAGTTCGTGGCGATCGGGCGCCAAATGCTCGAGCAGATTGTCGACCACCGCATCAACCGACACGGTAGCATCAACGGCCGACAGAAACACCAGGGTAGGTGGAAAATGCTCGATAAGACCCGATCTGGCTCTGTCTTCGATGCGTCTAGCCACAGAGCGCGTTAAACGGTGCACCTGGACCCCGGCATTGCTGGTGAAAGAGTTGTACTTGAACGGATCAAATTCCGGGAGGATTTGGGTCCAGGCGAGCTTTTCCAAGCCCGGAAGGAGGGCCAGCCGAACCTTCCACTGAGCCAGTGCCGCGGCTGGGCTGATGGCGATGGCCGGCGAGATCAGCACCAGGCTGGCCGGCGTCGGTGCAGCCTTGCCTTCCAACGTATCGAGGGCATAATCCAGCGCCAAGGGAGCGCCAGTCGAGTAGCCGATAATATGGATTGGTCGCTGCTCTACCTTAGACGCCAGGTGCTCCATGCCGAGACGCACTGCGACGGCCAAGTCTTCCCAACGGATGGTCAACAGTCCCGAGGGCACAGTGCCGTGACCGGGCAGGCGTAGACCGAGCACCCAATAACCCTGCTGGTTAAGGGTCTCGCCTAGGGCCCGTAGACTGTAAGGTGAATCCGACATGCCGTGCAGCAGCAACACTCCGCCGGTAGGCGTTTCGGCGGGAAGTTCAAAACTGCGGTTCCAGTTGGGCCGGCGGCGCTGCGGGTCGGCGGCGCTGCCGGCACTATAGCGGACAAGCGCATATTCAGGCCCGGTCCCGGTGTGAGCATAAACCTGCTCCTCCAATTGGACGAATAACCGCTCTTCAAGCCGCCGGTAGTCAGCAAAAGTTTGGATCTCATCCGCCGTGTCTGCGGTGAATTCCGCCGTCAGCTTCGCGGTGTGCCAGAGCTGCAGAGAGGGGCCGCTGCACACCCAATAAATGTAGAGCGCGGCTGCTCCTACCACGAAGCCAAGGATCGCCACGCTCAGATACAACCCCAGATGCTTGATAATCACAGCGATGCCTCTCATGGGATTGCTACCGGCCTCGTGTCAGAACCCAATAAACCGCACCCTCGGGGGTCTGAACCGGGTATTGCAGGCGACTTTGGGGCATATGCGTGTTGGTCAGCCGTAGGTACAAATCGTCGAAAAACTCCGGTGTCTCCAAACTGAAGTTGTGAAAATTGCGTGTGCGGTTAACCGGCGTGACATCCACCAGAGTAATGAGTTCACTGTTAGGCTCGACCAACGCCGATACGCTGACGGCTTCCTCGAGCTGGTTTGGGTTCAACGGGTTCAGCGTGCTTTCCCCCCGCCGCCGTCCCCGATTGATGATGCGGCTTATCAGCAAGGCGCGATCGTTGGAGGAAACATACACCGTGAGATCCTGAGCCAGGGCGCCGATCTCCTGTTTGAACCGGTGGTCAAACTCCTCTTGATCGACGTCCGGAGCCGTCAGCACCACATGTTCGATCTCGATCTGCGCATCGGCCAGATCCGCCTCCCGGTACAGCATGCTGAAGGCGTCGGCGACTACCTGGCCGCCCATGCTGTTCGCGACCAACCACAGTCGGGCAGGCTCGATTTCCCGAATGATCAGCTCCAGCGTGCGGGCAAGCTCCGCTCCAGATGCTTCAGCCACCTGCTGCGCACGCCGGTAACCTTGCAGCGAGCTGCCCTGATTCCCCGGCCAATCAAACAGCAGCACCGGCGTGTTGATGTCCAGGACGTGGCCGAGAAAAGCGGTCTTACGCAGACCCGAGGGAAAGGCCTCCCGAAATCCGTGGACAACAACCAGCAGCGAGCGATATGGAGAGTCTTGCACGCGTCCTCGTACTTGTTTCACAAACGCAGCCTGGTCCAGCGCCTGCACATTCCGGAGCTTAATTTCCTCGTCAATGAACCACTCGCTCGGATTGATGATCATGCCGAGGCCCAGCGTGGGCTCAATCTTAGTGTCGAAAAAACCAAACTTAAGCGTTTCCTCGCGTTCCGTCCCAAAGCGCTCCTTGAGCGGCCCCTCATCCGCTTGCAAACGGCGATTGGTCGCGTAAAAAAATCGGTAGGTCCCCTGCTCGCTCAGTTGCGCCACTTTCATGCGCCGGAACTGAAAGGCTTCGGCACGAGATAGCGCGGTGTCGGTGGATACAAAATAGACATAGTAGAACCAGACCCCCAGCCCTAATAAAATCAGGATCAATAAGGATGTGCCGAACAGCAGTCGCCGTTTGAAGCGGTTCATGGTCACCCGTATGCGTACCAACAGCCCATCGAAGTCATAGCTGATAGCATTGCCTGCCAAGCGAACGTAACAGTACTCATCAGTATAACGAAGCCCTTTCTTGAATATAACGAGATTGACTCAAGACGGTAATAATGAAGTAATATCCAATAAGTATAAAGGATGGCCTTTTCAAGCGATAGCGTATCGCATCAGCAAGTGGTTCACACCATCCAGCCGGAGGCTTGACTACGCTAAAACCATACATAAATATGGTATTTCGACAATTTTCGATGGTATAATCCATGCTTGTGAAATCACTCCAGCAGTTTTGTTACAACCGCTCGCTTTACAAAGGTTTATTTAAATTCTTTTGCTTCTTTGGGTAACACTAACAACGGGTTAGGTTACGCTAACTGCAACCCCATGTTGATAAAAAGAGTGAATTAAAATGAATGCAACGACTGATACGGCCACCAGGGCTTTTGAGGCGGAGTCACTCGAGCCGATCACAAAAAACTGGAAATGGTTGTTAGCATTAGGAATTCTATTCATCATACTAGGCACAATTGGTCTCGGGATGACCTTTTTGCTGACGATTGTCAAGGTGTTGTTTCTCGGCGTGTTGTTGCTAATCGGCGGAGCTGCTCAGCTCATCGAGGCTTTCAAGCACAAAGGATGGAAAAGTCTGCTTTGGAATATCTTCATTGCGCTGTTCTATCTTGGTGCAGGCGTGTTGGTGATCTACGATCCCGTTGGCGCCTCCATCGCACTCACCCTGGTGCTCGCGTTTGCATTGCTCGCCATTGGCGTCTTCCGCATCATTATGGCCCTGCAATTTAAACTAGCCCAGGTTCGGTGGATGACGCTTCTATCGGGCATTGCCTCGATCGTTCTCGGCGCCCTTATCCTTGCTCAGTGGCCGGTATCCGGACTATGGGTCATCGGTTTGTTCGTGGCCATTGAATTGATTATACACGGCTGGTCCTATGTGTTTATCGCATTGGCGGCACGGCGAGCACCGGTTGATACGAGGAAGACCGGTACGGGGGCGGCGAGCACGTAAAACGTGTCTAGATCCACCGGCTAAATCGCCGACGAGCGACTTGCTAACGGATTGCGGCCAAACACCCGATATCGATTTGGAAATTATTCTCAAGACCCGCTGTCAATATATCCCGGTAGGCTCGACTGCGCTATCCACGCCGCAAACGGTCTTGATAACAGCTTCCAGATCGATGCTTTCAGGATGATTTCCTGACCCAATTCAGCAACCCACACCTCACTTCGGATTTTCCTTGAACCGACAACCTGAAACAGAAGGCATGATGAAAATGCCATTTGCATTACGCCTGTTACTTCTGCTGCTAAGTACCCTGTTGCTTATTGCCTGTGCCAAGGAGGATTTACCGGAAAAGCAAGTAGCTCGCCCCATCCGCGCAATGAAAGTCGGCGATGTCAGCGCGCTGCAACAACGCAGTTTTCCCGGCCGTGCCAGCGCCACCCAGGAAGTGGATCTGGCATTTCGCGTGACAGGCCCGCTTATCACTCGCCCTGTCAATGTCGGCGACGAAGTCAAACAGGGCGATGTCCTCGCCCGCATTGACCCGCGAGACTTCCAGGTTCAACTGCGTAACGCCGAAGGTAATCTGCAGCGAGCTCGTGCCAATCTGACACGCGCGCAAAGTGATTACGAGCGCAACCTGAACATTCAGCGACGCAACCAGGGCCTCATCACCCCGGCGGAAATCGATCAGAGCAGAGAAGCCCGCGACGTGGCCAAGGCCGACGTTGCGGCGCTTGAGGCTTCGGTGGATGCCGCTAAGGATGCGCTCAGCTACACCTACCTACGGGCGCCCTTTGACGGTACCATCGTCGCTACCTACGTGCAGAATTTTGAATTCGTGCAGGCGAGACAGCGTATCGTACGGCTGCTCGACACCACCCGCATCGAGTTCGTGGTCAATATTCCAGAAACCCTGATCTCTTTGACTCCGTATGTTCACGCCATTCAGGTGCAATTCGACGCTTTCCCCGCAATCAAGATTCCGGCCGAGATCAAAGAAGTTGGTACGGAGGCCACGGAAACGACCCGCACCTTTCCGGTGACGCTGGTCATGGACCAGCCTGAGGACATTAAGATCCTGCCCGGCATGGCCGGAAGAGCGTCGGGTGAAGTGCGACAGCCCAGTGACGCTGAAAAGATAAATATCGTGATTCCGGTTACCGCCGTATTCTCCACCAAGACAGAAGGCAAGAGCTACGTCTGGGTGATCGATGAATCGACCGACACCGTCAACCGCCGTGAAATTCGCGTTGGTAGTCTGATCAATACGGGACTAGTCATCGAGGAAGGACTCGAGTACGGCGAGATGATTGCCACCGCCGGTGTGCACTTCCTGGACGAGGGCCAGCAGGTGCGGCCTATGATTCAGTGACAGGAGCATCGCTATGAGTCTAGCCGCCGTTGCCATCGAAAAGCGCGCCGTTACCTACTTTGCCACGTTTTTGATTGTGGTCGCCGGTATTGCCAGCTTTTTCAGTCTGGGTCAGCTGGAAGATCCCGAGTTCACGGTAAAAACCGCCGTCATCAGCACCCGCTATCCGGGAGCCAGCCCCGAGGAGGTGGAGCTGGAAGTCACCGACCGCATCGAGGTCGCCTTGCAGGAGCTCAGCCAGGTCGACTATCTGGAATCCTGGTCCCGCCCCGGCGAGTCCCTGATCTCTATCAACATTAAGCAGGAATATTGGTCCGACAGACTACCCCAGGTCTGGGACGAGATGCGCCGCAAGATCAACGACGTCAGACCGTCGCTGCCGCCCGGGGTCCAGGAGCCGATTATCTCCGATGATTTTGGCGATGTGTTCGGCTTTCAGCTCGCGCTGATCGGAGACGGCTATACCCACGCCGAGATGGAGCGCTTCGCCAAGGACCTGAGGAAGGAACTTAGCCTCGTCGAGGGGGTGGCAAGGGTGGAACTCTGGGGTGTACAGCAGCAGGTGATTTACCTGGACGTCACCGAGACCCAATTGACCCAGATGGGCTTGAGCGACTCGAGTATCGAGAACACGCTGCGCCAACAAAATATGGTGGTCGACGCCGGTCGCGCAGACGTGCAGGAAAATCGCTTTCGTATCTCTCCGACCGGCGAGTTTCGCTCGCCCCAGGATATCGGCGAACTAATCATTCGACCCTCGCTGACAGACAGCCTGCAGAATCCAGACGGTCTGGACGGCAGTCCGGATGCGGCACGCCCGGGCCGCTCGTCGGAGCTCATTCGCATCCGCGACATTGGCACCATCAAGCGCGGTTACCGGGATCCACCTTTCACTCAGATGCGCTACGATGGCATGCCCGCCATCGGCATCTCCATTACCAATATGGCCGGCGCCAACGTGGTCAGGGTCGGGCAGGCCATCGACAAGCGTCTTGGCGAGCTTCTGCCGGGGCTCCCCGTCGGCATCGAAGTGCGGCGGATTCACTGGATGTCTGACATCGTTGAAAAGGCCGTCAATGGATTTCTCGTAAGCTTTGCCCAGGCGGTCGGCATCGTTCTGGTAGTGTTGGCGATTTTCATGGGCCTGCGTATGGGGTTTATCATCGGCACGGCGCTGATTATCACCATTCTCGGCAGTTTTATCCTGATGGCGATCATTGGGATCGATCTGCAACGCATGTCCTTGGGCGCGCTGATTATTGCCCTGGGCATGATGGTGGACAACGCCATTGTCGTGGCGGACGGGATTGCAGTGCGGGTGCAGAAAGGTATGGACCGGACTCAGGCGGCCATCGAAGCCGCCACTCAACCCGCCTGGCCGCTGCTCGGTGCCACGGTGGTGGCGGTCATGGCCTTTTACCCGATCTTCGCCTCCACTGCGGACGCCGGCGAGTACACCCGCACCCTCTTCAGCGTAGTGGCCATCGCGCTGCTAACGAGCTGGGTGGTCTCCGTGACCGTCACCCCGCTACAGTGCGTTGACATGCTGCCGGCGCCCAAGCGCGGAGAAAGCGGTAAGGACCCATACGGCGGCGGTTTTTTCCGGGGTTTCCGAAACCTGCTGGAGCTGGCAATCCGCTTCCGCTTCCTCACCATCGGCGCCATGGTTGCACTGCTGGTCGCAGCGCTCATCGGTTTCGGCAATGTCACCCAGTTGTTTTTTCCAGACTCGTCCATGGATAAGTTCATGATCGATTTTTTTGCCCCGGAGGGCACCCGTATTCAACAAGTGGCGGCTGACTTAGAAAAGGCTGAAGACAGGTTGCTGGCGGATGAGCGGGTGAAAGACGTCAGCACCTTTATCGGCGCCGGGCCGCCGCGCTTCTATCTGCCTGTCAGTCCGGAATCTCCAAACCCGTCCTACGCTCAACTTATTATCAACGTCCACGACTTTAGGGAGATCGACGGCCTTATCGCGGAGCTCACCCCGCAGCTGGCGGAAGACTTTCCCGATACCCTGGTGTCTATTCGCAAATACGGTGTCGGGCCGAGCAATACCTGGAGCTACCAAGCTCGCTTCAGCGGCCCGGCCATCGCTGACCCGGCCGTCCTGGGAACCTTCGCCCAGCGCGGGATAGGCATTCTTAGGGCAAGCCCTCTGATCGGTCCAATGCAGACCGACTGGCGGGAGCGCGTACAGAAATTGGAGCCCCAGTTCAGTCAGGAACGCGCCCGTTGGGCCTCGGTAACCCGCGATGACATCGCCCGCACCACCAAGCGGGCCTTCGATGGGCGCAGCATCGGCCTCTACCGCGAGCAGGACGATTTGCTGCCCATCGTGCTGCGGCATTCGGAACAGGACCGGCAAAACGTTACGGCCCTGGATGTGCTGCAGGTGCAACCGGAAATGTTCACCCACACCGTGCCCCTGTCCCAAGTGACCGACGGTATCGACGTGGTTTGGGAAGACCCCATCATCGGCCGCTACAATCGGCGCCGCACGATCGTGGTGCAGGCCAACCCGGTCCAGGGAGTGACACTGCCGACTCTGCGCGAAGCCGTGTTGGCCGATTTCGAGGCACTCGCTGCCGAGCTTCCGACCGGCTACACCATGGAGTGGGGCGGCGAATATGAAGACACCGTGACAGCCCAAGCCTCGCTGATTCCAGGCGTTGTTCCGGCGGTAATCGTCATTTTGTTCATCATTGTAGCCCTGTTCAACGCCTTTCGGCCACTACTGGTCATCCTTCTCACGATTCCCTTCGCCTTCATCGGTATCTCCGTGGGGCTGCTGACCTTTGATGTTGCCTTCGGCTTCGTAGCGCTGCTGGGCGCCATGAGTTTGGCGGGAATGATGATCAAAAATGCCATCGTGCTGTTGGACGAAGTCGATATCAATCTGGCGGGCGGGATGCGCCCATACGATGCCGTGATCTACGCCGCACTATCCCGTCTGAACCCGGTGGTGCTGGCGGCGGCGACCACGGTGCTGGGGGTGATCCCGTTGCTCAAGGACGTCTTCTGGATCGGCCTGGCGGTGACGATCATGGCAGGGCTCACTTTCGGAACGATTATGACCATGGTGATGGTGCCGACGCTTTACGCGACGCTTTACCGGATCCGGGCGCCTAAGACTGAGAAGACGCCAAGCGCCGCATAAGGGCTGACAACAAGACCTTCTCTCCCGGGAGAGGAGAAAAACTACCCTACCAGTCGTAGAGATTAAGATATGACTTCGAGCACAGTCAAGCCGATCGACATCGCGCTGCAAGGCGGAGGCTCGCACGGCGCCTTTACCTGGGGCGTATTGGACCGTCTTTTGGACGACGAGCGCATCGAGATCGCCGGCGTCAGCGGAACAAGCGCGGGTGCAATGAATGCAACGGCACTCGTTCAAGGACTAGCCTCTGGTGGCCCCAAAATGGCCCAGAAACTGCTCCACGATTTTTGGGCAAAAGTCAGTACTGCGGCTCGGTTCAGTCCCATTCAGCGTACATTCTTCGACATTCTGATGGGACGCTGGAGTCTTGACCTGTCACCCCCCTTCATCGTGTCGCAGCACCTGCAGCGCACGTTCTCGCCCTATCAGCTCAACCCGATGGGCATCAATCCTCTGCGCGACATCGTTGCCAATTTTTTTGATTTTGACATCGTTAATCACCCGAAATCCCCCAAGCTCTTTCTATCCGCTACCAATGTACGCACCGGGTTAGCGAAGGTATTCCGCCAGCCCGAGATGTCTGTTGATACAATCATGGCTTCAGCCTGCCTGCCATTTCTATTCCAGGCTGTTGAAATCGCTGGTGAAGCCTACTGGGACGGGGGCTATATGGGCAACCCCCCGCTGTTCCCCCTCATCGACGAGACGGACGTAAGAGACCTGGTGATTATCCAAATTAATCCGTTCACCAGGCCGGACATTCCGCGAACGGCTTACGAAATCGAGAACCGGCTTAATGAGATCACCTTTAATGCCAGCCTCATTAAGGAACTGCGAGCGCTGTATTTCTTGGCGGAGATCATCGAGTACGAGGGCCTGGAGCGCGAGCGCTTTCGAGACGCGCGGCTCCACCGTATCGACTCCGAAGAGGAAATGCGGAAACTCAGCGTCTCAAGCAAACTCAACGCCGAATGGGCCTTTCTCAAGCAACTCCACGATATTGGGTGGCGCGCAGCCGAACAGTGGCTCCAAGACCACTTCGATGATGTTGGTGTGCGCACGACCTGGCAGCCCGAGTTCGTTTTGTCGGAGAGCCTCCAGCCGGCTCATCTGCCTGAGGGCGCCGCCAGGAAACTCAAAAAATGATCGATATTCTCGCCATCCTCGTTGCTTTAGGACTCCTGATGTACCTGGCGTTTCGGGGGATAACGCTGATTTTGCTCGCACCGGGCATGGCGCTGCTAACAGTCATCTTGACAGGCGGATTGCCCATTCTTGCCGCATACACGCAGATCTTTATGACCAATACAGGCGACTTTATTGTCGCCTTTTTCCCCCTATTTATGCTTGGGGCCATATTCGGCAAGCTGATGGACGACACGGGTTCCGCCAAGTCCATCGCGCAAAGCGTCAGCCGTTGGCTAGGCCCTGAACGTTCGATTATCTCTGTCGTTCTGTGTTGCGGTGTGCTCACCTATGGCGGTGTTTCGGCTTTCGTCGTCGCCTTCGCCATCTTTCCCGTCGCGGCGGCGCTGTTTCGCGCTGCCGATATTCCTAAACGCCTTGTTCCGGGGGCGCTAGCCTTGGGTGCATTCACCTTCACCATGTCTGCGTTGCCCGGCACGCCCGCGATCCAGAACGCCATACCCATGCCCTTCTTCAGCACGACGGCGTTCGCAGCGCCGGGTCTTGGTGTCATTGCGGCTTTGATCATGTTCTTGCTCGGCGTGACGTGGCTCAACCACCGGGCCTCACGTGCGTGCGCTGCTGGCGAAGGCTATGGCGATCACGCCGATAGCTTACCCGCACCCGACATAGTGATGCGTGAACATAGCCAGAAAGGTGGTTTCGATATTGCCGAAATTTCTGATACCCCATCGGCAGAAGAAAACTTGCCTCCATTCGCCCTCGCATTGTTGCCGGTAATCGTCGTTATTGTCGCAAACTTCGCCTTCATTCAGCTCATAGTTCCGTTAATGGACACCTCTTACTTGGCGGAACCACGGTTCGGGGCAACGACTATCGAGAGCGTACGCGGGGTTTGGGCCGTTATCGTCGCTTTGTCTTTCGCCATTCTCCTGCTTATTGCTTGCAACCGGAAGCGCCTGACAGACCTTCGGGCAAGCCTGGACAAAGGCGCCGACGCCTCCGTATTGCCTATCTTCAACACGGCGAGTTTGGTCGGCTTTGGCGCTGTGATCGCTGCCTTGCCGGTGTTCGACCTCATCAGTGAAGCTGTTCTCTCGATCGGTGGCGGTAATCCTCTGATATCCGTTGCTGCCTCCGTATCGGTGCTCTCAGCGATGACCGGTTCGGCTTCCGGGGGCATGAGTATCGCGCTGGATGCTCTGGGCCCTACATTCGTCGATCTTGCAGGCAGCACGGGTATGTCGCTGGAGGCCATGCACCGGGTCACGGCAGTGGCTTCTGGAGCGCTCGACGCATTGCCCCACAACGGCGCGGTGATTACATTGCTCACTGTCTGTGGGATTAGTCACCGCGAGGCCTATGGGGACATTGCTGTTGTTGCGATTGTCGCTCCTATGATCTCTCTGGTGGTTATCATTCTGTGTGCAAGTCTTTTGGGTTCCTTTTAAGACTTGACCTTTAAGCAGGGGGAAATCATCACTCACAAATCACAACCCCAGTGCCGCCTCTTGTTTATCAAGTGTCGTACTGCTGTATTACTGCTACTGTTACTGCTGGATTCTGCGATCGGTCTATTAGGCGTCACGAATGCCGCTGCCTACGACTTCCCGTTCGAGAACCCCCTGGTGGCAACGGTAGTGGGCACTCCTAGTCAGTATCGGGCCGACCTGCCTAAGCATCCGCCGCGCCAGGTTCTTGAGATCACCTTGAAGCCTCCCGAGGAGATCGCTGACATATTCTGGTATAACCGCCGGCTGCAATACGCGTTCTTAAAACAGAAGCAACCCGCGCCGCTTATTTTCGTCATTGCTGGAACCGGTGGTGGGCACAGTGGCCATAGCAACGACATTCTGCAAAAAGTTTTCTTCAAGGCCGGCTTTCACGTCGTTGCTCTCCCCTCGCCAACCCACCCCAGCTTCATCGCGGCCGCGTCTTCGACCTCGGTCCCAGGTCACGCTAAAGTCGACGCGGAGGATCTGTACCACGTTATGGAGGCGATCTACGCACAGCTAAAGGACCGCATGGAGATCACTGATCTGTTCCTGGCCGGGTACAGTCTCGGCGGCTTTAATGCAGCCTTTATCGCCAGGCTCGACGAGCAACGTCACCTCTTCAACTTCAAGAAAGTCCTCCTTATCTGCCCACCGGTCAGTCTCTACAACTCAGTCACTATTTTCGATAAAATGTTTACCGACAATGTGCCGACCGATGCTGCTGGACTCAACGCTTATATTGATACCGTCTTTGCCAGACTGGCCGAAGTCTACGAGGAAAATCAGCAAGTCCAGTTAGGGGGGGAATTTCTCTACCTTGCTTACCAACAGTTGCAGCCGGACCCGGAAGCCCTGGCAGGGCTGATCGGTTTCGCATTTCGGTTATCTTCGGTGAACATGACTTTTACCTCTGACGTGATGACCAACGCCGGCTTTTTAGTACGTAAGAATACGCAACTTAATGTCTCGAGCTCTTTGACAAACTATGCCATGACCGGCTTTCGTACGACCTTTGAGAACTATTTGGACGGGATCATGGTACCGTACTTTAGTGCGCGTGATCCGCGGTTAACCCGCGAGAGCCTAGTTAAGCTTTCGAGTTTACGGTCAATTGAAGCTTATCTTTCCGGGGCCGATCACATTGGCATGATGACGAACGTCGATGAAATCATTTTAGCCCCAGGCGAGCTGGACTATCTGCGTGAGCTATTCGGCACCCGAGCCAAGATTTACCCGCGCGGGGGACACTGCGGAAACCTGGCTTATCCTGATAATGTTGAGTTCATGATATCCTTCTTCAAGGACTAGAGCGAGGCAGCCGATGTAGTGGAAAAAACAACGCAGCGCATACTCGTCGGCAGAATGTTGTTGCTGTTCGCGTTACTGACAGGGTGCAGCACTGTGCCAAAGCTGGACCCAAAAGCACCGCCGCCGCTTTTCGACAGTGCAGACTTTTTGGATAAAAACGCCCGCTATCCACTTCATATTTACGACCCTTGGGAGGGATTGAATCGTCAAGTCTACAAGTTCAATGCTGTGTTCGACCGCTATGTTTTTATTCCCGTCGTAAATGGATATCGCGTCGTAACACCAAGATTCGCACGGACTGGGGTATCAAACTTTTTCTCCAACCTGCGCGAAATCCGCACTTTTTTTAATGCGGTTCTGCAATTGAAACTCGCTACGGCCGTCCATACGGCTTCCCGTTTTGTCTGGAACAGTACTATTGGCCTGGCAGGCTTTCTCGATGTAGCCACGTACATGGATTTGCCGCAACGCAACGAAGACTTCGGGCAGACTCTGGGAGCCTGGGGACTGGGCCAGGGACCCTATCTGGTGCTGCCTATTTTGGGACCCTCCTCAGCGCGGGACGGCGCAGGCTTGGCCGTGGACTGGTTCGCTGACTCGTCGATCCGGGCCGCCTTTGTGGCGTTGGAAACCGGGCGGGCGTGGGCATATACCGGGCTTTACGCCATCGACGCACGACATCGCGTCGCCTTCCGCTATCACCAAACCGGCTCGCCTTTCGAGTACGAACTGGTGCGGCTGCTTTATACCAAAAAACGGCAATTCGAGGTGGCCAGATGAGCTCATTTGCACGCCTTTCCAAGCTCATCCTTGGCGCATTTGTGTCGTTGGCGTTATTGGCGATGTTGTTGATAACAGCATTGTTGTTCCTGGACCTGGATTTGCTTCGTGGTCAACTGGAGTCGAGAGCGACCGAAGCGTTTGGCCGGCGGGTTACCTTTGAAGGCGCGATTCGCTTAAAGCCGTCACTCTGGCCGATATTTGTGGCCGAGGGGTTTCGCATCGGCAATCCGGACTGGGCCTCACGCTCGGATTTCGCGCGAGTCGAAAGCCTCGAGGTTAGGGTCGCTTTGTTACCGCTGTTCCGAGGCGAGTTACAGGTGATCGATATCACCTTCAGGGGTGCGAATGTGCTTCTCGAAGTCGGAACCGACGGCACCAACAACTTCACGTTCGGACGCCGTGAAGGCCCTCCCACACTACCGGCTATCGATACGCTCAAAATCCTGGATTCGGTGATCGGCTACCGCAAAAACAGCGGAGAACTCCACCGCTGTGCGGTGTTTAAGGCCAAGGCAACGAACAAGCCCAAACAGCCGGTGCAGCTTGAGGGGCAAGTTGCTTGCCGGGATGTGCCCATGCACTTCTCGTTGTCAGGCGGTATACCCGAGAAGTTCGCTTCGCCCACGGTTCCATGGCCGCTGGCGGTTGCGGTGAGCACCGGGGATACCTCGCTCGTCGCCAAAGGCAGTTTGCTTCCCGGTCCCGACAGATGGGATGGAAGTCCATTCCAGGTTTCCATTCGGGCTGAAACACCCGCTTCCCTCGAAGCCTTGTTCAAGGTAGACATGCCGGTGCAAAGATCGTTTGAACTCTCGGGTAAGCTCAGCAAGTCCAGAGGAGTCTATACCCTCGCGGACCTCACAGGCCGCATCGGGTCAACCGATATTGTGGGTGAACTGCAATGGCAACAGGCCGGGGAGCGGCCTTTTCTCAAAGGCCGGATCGTCTCGCGGTCGCTGTATATGCAGGACCTCCTGGCAACGGCGGACACAAACTCGACTGACAACGCAAAGCCGGCATTTCTGGAACGGCCTATTCCGCTCGGCTGGATGGCTGCCATCGACGCCGAATTGGCACTCGATGTCGAACATGTCCTGGGTAGTCCAGTGTCAATCGACAACGCCGCATTAACTGCCAAACTCGGCAACGGCGAGCTGAGCGTGTCGCCGTTGCGGGTAACGCTGGCAGGCATCCCCTTGACAGGCAATCTTGCCATTACCCTGGGCGAAGATACGCCCGCCGTCAGCCTCACCGCCCAGACCAGGCGGCTAGATTTGCAGGCAATACTCGAGCCACTGGGGGTGAATGCGCCGGCCCAGGGCAACGCGGAAAACGTGATGCTTACTGTGGACGGCCGGGGCCGCACGTTACGGACATTGTTTCAGCGTGCGGATGTCAGCCTGACGACTCAGGGAGGGCACATCCTGTTTGGTGCCGCCGAGGCCGAAGCACCTTGGTCTTTCGAAGTTACGGCGGCCAAGATCGAGGCCAGAGCGTCTCAGCCGATAAACATCAGCGTGGATGGTACATACCGGGGCATGCCATTGACGCTCGTTGTGAACGCCGTCACGCTGGAAACGCTCGCCACCGCTACAACCAGGCCGTGGCCGCTTGACGTCGCGCTGCATTCATCTCAGGTAAGCCTTAACGCAACCGGCAGTGTCAGCTATCCATTTCAAGGCAGAGGGTTTGACCTCACGTTTGAGATCGCAGGCAAAGACCTGAGCAAAGTCGACCCCCTCATCGGTTTCGTAATACCCCTGCGGGGCAGCTACCGGGTTACCGGGCGCTTCTCCGACGGCGCCCAACGCTACGAATTGGACGCCATCCGGGCAAACATAGGTCGAAGTGACATCGGCGGTTCAATAGGGATTGTAACGGAGCAACCGCGCCCCAGAATCATTGCAAATCTGAACTCTCAGGCGTTTTATATCGAAGATCTGAAACTTGCCGAGGGTGACGACAAACAAGTCGACATGCACAAAGCGCATATTATTCCTGAGTTCGCAATTCCTGTAGAAACCTTACTGTCAGTAAACCTCGATATCGACCTCGAGGCCGAACGGATTCACATGCGCAACAGTGAATTCGGCAAGCTTGTGGTTAAGGCAATGATCGAAAACGGTGCGTCAGACTTGTCGTTGCAGGTAACGGACGACTGGACCGGTGCGCGAGTAAGCTTCAAACACCAGATGGACGTAACCACCAACCCGCCGAATAACCGCCTTCACTTGAGGGCTCGTGATCTTGACTACGGACTCATGCTGACTCGCGCGAAAGCAGTCAATTTCGCGGAGGGACGAGTCGATGTGGAAATCGAACTTGCTGGACAAGGCGCTACCTTGCGCACCCTTCTCAGCCAGGCCGATGGGCGCATCATGGTCATCGGTGGCCCGGGCAGAATCGTAAGCCGAGGGATCGAGCTATGGATCTCCGATCTGGTGAGAATGATGTTGTCGGGCAGATGGCTCCGGGAGCCCATGATAGACTTGAACTGTATCGTCAGTCATATTGACGTGGCAGACGGCGTCGCGAAAACCGATAAATTGCTGCTCGACACGAGGCGGCTCACCATCGCCGGAAGCGGAGCTTTGGATTTGGGTACGGAGCGGCTCGACCTGTTGCTGAGTCCGAACCCGAAACAAGCGAGCCTGGTGAGCCTCGCCAACCCGGTGCGGGTAACGGGGACGCTTGCCGCCCCAAACGTCGCGGTCACCAAACTGCCCAGACGGTGGACCACTGCTACCAGCGGCTTACTTGCGGGTCTGGTCAATCCGGCATTTCTGCTCTTAGCGTTCAGCGACATCGGCTCCGGCAACGGCAACCCCTGTATATCCGCCGTTGAACAGCGAGACTCGTCACCCGACGTCGAGTTCCAGCGCAGGGGCATTTTGCAGAGATTCAGGAATTTATTCTGATAATACCGCTAATGTTTTATTTCATCTAAGTCAATTCCCGCAGCAGATGTTTGAAACGGCAGGATTCTCCAAAGCCAGCGGCATCGATCAGAAGTAGTGGGTTTTCCCGCACTTCCCCTAGTTAGCGCCGTTCCGCTTCGATAGCGACGAAATTTACACTCGCCAAAGCGTTTATGACCGCCTGGTCGGCGTATTCTTCGATCTTGGGACGCAGTTTAGCGAGTTGCGCTGGAGAAATATCTTCAATATCCGCCGGCCAATCGACGTTTTCCATATTCCTTGTTCTCAGACTGGGGCGACCGGAGCCGATAATTGCGGTCGGCCGCGTCGTAAAAACGACTACCAGGATCTGGGCGTATGGATGTACCCAGTGCCTTCTTATTCCGATTGCACCGAGCGCCGTCTGCCTCGTTAGCAAACCATAGCCCTGAACTATAATGGGGTTATCGTATATTTTCCAAGGGCTTTCATCCTGGAAGCTCTGCACAGTAATGATAACGTCAAGATCATGAGAGCCTGCTACCTCTTCAATAAAGTTGGCTACATTCTGTGAAATTCTTCTCCCGTTTGCAGCAGCATTTATTTGATCGGCAAGTTGATTTAGCCGAGATTGGATGGGTGGTGATTCGATGGGAACAACAACAAATCTGTTATCGCTTTTCAGATAATCCTCAAGTTTCGATTCCAAATAGGCTGGAATATTCCAATCAACTTCAATTGCTTTAGTGAAACTGCCAGATGGCCTGATGGCAATGTGTTGATGGGTAAAATAGGGCTCCAGACCGTTAACAATGCCGACCCGAGTGCCGGGTTCAAAGGTAGGTTTCGGCTGTTGGATAGTCGCGCAGCCGAAACCTAGTAATGCCACTGGCAGACTTACAATTATTTGCCGAATCATGAATTCTCTTTTACTGGCTTGCGCAAAGCACTGAGCAGTGCGGCCGCATCACGGCTATGCACAAACAACTGCAGATCTGCTACGCCGGAGGTCTGCCCAAGCATGCGAATGGTTCTCTTTACATGACCGACTGAGAACTGAGCAGACTCCGTGGTGGTTGCGAAAGAAATCAGCAAAAACCCGAACGCTAAGGCCGGCCGCGCGAAGAAGGCACAGACATGCCGGCGGCTGAAGCAATGGCACAAATCCGCGGCTGTGTAAGCCGACATCGCAAAGGCCTCATTAAAGCCGTGGATGCCCCGTCCGGGTAACGACTAATCCCATTGGCTGCCAGCCACACGTCGAACAAAGTTCAGAATAGCAAAGGACTAAATGCTTTTTGCTCTATTGGACGTGAGCATCCAGATCCTGGTCGTAGCCCGTGGCCTCGGCGACCTCAGAAGAAGGTCGGGTCAGCCGAAAAAGAAGCCAGAGAGTGAAAGCCAGTAGAATTAACTCAGCAGTCAGAGTGAAGAGGAGAGACGTTAAGCTAACCGCATCCATGGAAGACAACGTCTGTAAAGGATCACCACTTCCTAGGGACGTAGCAATGGGAATTCCCGTTAGAGGAGTGGACATGAGGACAAATAACACCTGCCCCACTTCACTTATCAGCAGCAGCATGGAAAACAAAATACCCAGACAACTTGCCCAAAGACCAATCCAAAGAATTTTCATCACAGAGGACTGAGGCGGACGCAATTCAGGATCGGGAATCCGCTTGGCGAGTCGGGTATATCGGTAGAACCAAAAAGTGGTAAAAACCATCACCAGCAGACTACCGTAAGACAGGTAGTCACTCAGATCAATCCCCAAACGTTGACCAGACTCTGACCTACTGAAGAACAGGACATAGATCAGCAAGAGTATGGGAATACAAACCAGCGCAAGCTGCAGCCAAAAACCAATCCAACCTAGACGCGAAAACTGCTTAGCAAGGCTTTCGGGATTCGAGGGTTGCCACTGTGCTCTCAAGTTCTTCGGCCTTATCAATTGAGATGGGAGTGTAGAAAATATAATTACTTGTTATCGTCAGAAAGCATAGATGAAGGCCGGTGAGTTTGTCAATCCAATGAATTTGTCAATCACGATGGCCAGCGACGATAATCACGCTCCTACCATGATGAGGGCGGTATGTAAGAAGCGGTCTACCCAGAGGACGCTGACGGAACAAAAAATATACTAAAGACCGCTGTGGCAAGCGACGCGGCGTATGGTGGCCCTTGACCCAAGATCAAACGAATGGTTCGCCGATGCCGTTTCTTGCAAAAACCCCGGAGCTTTCATGATATTAACGGTCCAACTTGCCCAATCGCGTAGCGCAAGCAGGCACCCGTTGGGGCATAAGCTCAATGGTACAGGCCGATAAAGTGTACATGTAGTTATCTCGCCGCCTAAGCCCGATTGCCCTACTGGTGCTATCAGTTCCGCGTCAAACCGCCCAGGCCGCAACGGTAACTGCGGCCGCGAGAAGCAATAGTATGGGTTGCTCGTAGTGGTAGAAACTCCCAACACCGCGCGCGAAGAAGTCGACGCTGGACACAACGGCACGTTCGAGCAAGGCAAAGGGGGCACGGTACAGAGGCCCGATCAGGCGCATTAAACCTGCATATAAACTGTCAGAAGCCAGGTATTGTTTCTCGGCATAAAGACGTTCGTCAACAGTATGGTCGTCCTTCTGGTGCGGGCGTTTTGAGCGCCCGCCGAGTCCGAAATAGGCGATCACGCCTACGCCGCAAACTCCTATCAACATGCTGGTGATCCAGATTATGTCCAGACTGCCGTAGGGATTTGTAAAGCCTCCCGGGTGATGGTCAACGACCGGAAGACCGAGCTGTGCCTGGACAGCGGCTATCCAGCTCAGGACCGGGCCCGGCATGAGACCAGCCAGAACGACCATCACTGTCAAGGCCAGCATCGGTGTCAACATGCTCGCAGGCGCCTCCCGCACATCCACATGCTCGTTGCGCAACCGGCCGAGGAACAGGTAGTGAACCAGTTTGTAGGAGGACAGAACCGCACCGAGCGTACCGATCACAGCGGCCATGAATAACAGCAGCATGCCTTCGGAAAGCAGCGAGCGGTAGACAAACCACTTGGACACATACCCCGCTGTCGGCGGCAGCCCGACCAGACTGAACACACCGAATAGTACCACCAGGAAAGACAACGGCATGCGGGTCGCGAAGCCCCCCGTCCTGTTCAGATCCGATGTGCCGGCACGGTACATCACGGCGAACACGGCCATGAGTAATGCCGCCTGAGTCGCCGCGAAATACAGCACATGCGACAGAGTGCCGGCTATCCCGACGGCGTTGCCGACCATCAGACCCAGCAACATGAAGCCGCCCTGACCGATGCCGAGCCAGATCAGCAGATACCGCGCATCGTGCTGCCTCAGGGCCGTATACGTGGGCAAAATGATGGTAAAAGCAGCGACCCACGCCAGCAGGTCCCGGCTGCTCAGGGAGGTGTACGGCACCTCCAACTGGACCAGTCGAGTCACACCGACCATGGAGATAAAGACGACGATGAAATCATACAGCCCCATGCGTGCCAGGATGGCGCCGAGGAAGGCCGAACCCGGTCCCGGCGCCTCGGCATAGGCCTGGGGCTGCCACAGATGGAACGGCAGCAGGCCCATCTTGACTGCGAAGCCGCCGCCCATCAGCAGCAACAGGGTCCAGATCTGGCCATTTGTCATCGAGGGGATAGCTTCGATCACCGGCCCGTACTGCAGCGAACCGACCTGCGCATAGAGCAGTACCATCGCGCCTAGGATGGCCATCGCCCCGGAAAAGGCATAGGTGAGGTACTTCAAAGCCGCCTTCGTCGCTATACCACCGGCAATGGCCATGAGCAGGAAACCGGACCAGCCAACAAGCTCCAGGCCCAGGAACAGGGTCAGGAAATCCGAGGCCCCCAGCAACACCAGCATCGACAGGATGTTGGTGGCCAGAACCACATGAAAAGCATGACCGTTACCCCCTAATTCCAGGTATTTCTCCATCCAGGAACCGGCCGCATAGAGTGCGGAGACGAAGCCAACACCGATTACGATCATCGCGAAGAACCAGGAAAGGGCGCTGTAATCCCAGCTCATGGGTTGATCGCGGATGGTAATAAGCCAGCTTGATGTCACCGGATCGCCGAACAACGTGTTCGTCTGGAACAGGGACCAGAACTGGGCCGCGTACAACAGAACGAGTACCGGCCCGGCAAAGCGCATGCGCCCAAACAGCAGCGCCACCACCAGTGTCGCAGCAGAAACCAGGAACAGGATATCGAGCGGTGTCATTTATGTGCCTCGGGCGCAGCTGGAGATGTTCGGCTCGCATAAACTGTTGAGATGTAGGTGTTGCGGTTCGCGGCCTGCTCGGCCACTACACGCAATCTGTCGCCAATGGGTGCTATGTAGGCGGTGACTACGATAAGGACGATACCGATCAGTGCGGTTGCGCCGATGTCCATAAAACCAAAACGCGGTTGTGGATGATCAGACCTGCTGTAGAGCTTCGCGGCGAACCGGAACAGGTAGTTGGCTTTGATGACTGAGCCAAGTAAGACAGCCCCCAGCGCCACCAGGTGCATAGTCGAACCTTCCCGGGCAAGCCCCTCCAGTATCAGCAGCTTGGCCCAAAAACCCGGCAGCGGGGGCACACCGATCAGAGACAATGCAAACAGCACATACAGTCCGGCGGCAACAGGTACGCTCTTCGCACACCCGGTCAGACCATCCAGCGATCCTGACCAGCGCGTCGCCAACATAAACATCGCAGACTTGATCAACAGGTGATGGAGGGCGATGGCCAGTCCGGCCAGTACGCCCCAGGGGCCCGGAATCGAGAACCCAATAAAGACGATACCCAGCTGGGCGATAGAGGAGAAACTGATCATGCGCGGGAAGTCCCTGGATCGCCACGCGGAGAAATCGCCAACCAGGAGGGTAAGGGTACCCATCACCAACAGTAGCTGCGATGCCGCCGTGTCGTAGTAGACGATGACCAACAGTCGCAGAACCACCAGCGCCGCCAGCTTCGAAATCAAGCCTGCCAGCAGACCGGCGATGCGCGCCGGTGCCGTCACATAAACCTCCGGCACCCAGGTATTGACAGGGAACACCTCCGCCTTGACGCCGAATCCGAGGAACATGAAGGCAAAGGCCGTCAGCCCCGCCGAGTTGTGTAGCGTCACGGGTGCGAGTCCGCCGAGTTGGGCAAGATTCAGAGTACCTGTTTGCGTGTACAGGATCGTGATACCCAGCAGCGTCAGTGCCGCGCCAACCGTGGAGATCAACAAATAGCGCACAGTGGCGATCTGGGCCGGACCGGTGCCCCTCAGCACCACGAGCCCAAAAGAGGCTACCGCCATCAATTCGTAGAACACAAAAATGTTGAACAAGTCGCCGGATAGAGTCAGTCCCGTCGCCGAGGCTGCCAGCAACAGCATTAAGGCATCCTGGTACACTTTCTTCCCATCGTCTCCATGTACGTCTGTGGACCAGTCCCAGAACATCAGTGTGAACAGCGGCACGGCGGTAGCAAAAATCAACGCCAGTTGATCGACATAGAACACGATACCCAGCGGCGGCGCAAAACCGCCGAGGGCCACTATGAATGGCTCGGTTGCCGGTGAGAGCCAGGGCTGCAATAGCATCACCAGGCTGATCAATAACACTAAAGGGCCGAGCAGCCGTGCCACGAAACCGGAAAGCATCGCCAGCGGCTGCATCAGGAAGGCCGCCAGCAGGGGCAGTACCACCGGAAGTATCACCGTGTTCACGAGCGACTCTCAGGAGACCGGGACTGAAACGGAGGCGGCGGCCGATTCAAGCTTTGTCTTTCGATGCCCTCCGGGGGCTCGATGCCTTGCTCGGCTGCGATCTCAAGCTCGAAGTACCTCTTCAAATCGCGGATATCGAGGGTACCGTAGGTACGATATACCTTCACCAGAAGCGCGACGGCCAGGGTCTGAACGCCCACACCAATAACGATGGCTGTCAGCACCAGCACCTGCGGGATTGGATCGACCATCGGCGCTCCTTCGGGAGCGAAGCCGAGAATCGGGGCTACGGCATTGCCACGGTAACCTGCCAATACCAACAGCAGGTTAACCCCTGCCCCGGCCAGACCCAGGGCCAGTAAAATACGAAAGAAATGGTTACAAATAACCAGTCCCAGGGTACCGATGACCACAAGGCCAATGGCGCCGACATACAGAATGGTCACGAAATCCAGGTGGATCATGGGTCGTCGGCCTCCGTATCGGAGAGGGAGGTCATGAGACCGGCCAGTTCCGCACCTACCTTAAGCCCAAGTGCAAGCGACAACAGCGGCAGCGTACCCGCGGAGATCAGTTTACCCATAGTGCCCTTGTCGAGCATGGGCTTCAGGAACTCGCCTTCGGCGAACAGGGCCCACAGGCCAATGCCGATGAACGCCGCGCCGGCCAAACCCTCAATAATATAGATCACATTATGGTTGAGGCCTTTGCTCGGGCGTCCCAGTACGCCGACAAAAAAGGCCGCCGCCAGGATCACGCCACCCTGAAAACCACCGCCCGGTGTTAGATGGCCATGCAGGACAATGTAGATACCGACAGCGAGCAGCAACGGGAAAAGGAGGTCGGCGCTGGTGCGTAGAATAAAGCCACCGTCCGGGTCCAATGGAGCGTCGGCGCGGCGGTGTCCCAATACCAGGCCGGCGGTGGCCGCCGCAGCGAACAAGATCGAGAGTTCACCCAGGGTATCGGTAGCGCGGTATGCCAGCAGTATCGACGTGACAAAATTGGCAGCACCGACTTTCGCAGCGGCTTCATCCAGAATCTGCTGACCCACGATCATCGGTGGATGACCAAGTGCCAGTTGGTAAACGATGACGAGCAGCAGGAAACCCAGCCCCCCGGTGAGCAGGATCGCAGCCACATTACGCATCGACATCGTCTACTTGCTGAGACGTCGGCACCAGGGGGCGGGCCGCTCCCTGGTCGTTTTCCAGCCGCCATAGGCCGAGCTTGCGCAATCCCAAAGCCAATACGACACCGGACAAACCAGCGCCGACAGCGGCTTCGGTCATCGCGACGTCCGGCGCGCGCAACAGCACGAACAGCACGGAGAGTCCGAGCGATACCACTGAAGCGGCTGCCACGGCTCCGATCATATTCCGAAGGGTCAATACCGCCACGGCGGCGGCCAGGATAATAATGACAATCAATAAGGCGCTCCACTCAAGCATACTGTCGCTCCCCTATTGGTCCTGACGGGCCGTGGTCTTCGAAGACCCGGACTGCCACGGGCGTACGCCGGCAATATAGACGGCACGCGCAATCGTAGACGAACCCACCGGGTTGGTGAATAGAATAAAACCGGCAATGCAGACAAGCTTGTACCACCAATCCGGCTGCAACAGTCCAATCCCGATCAGAAACGACAGCGCACCCAGAGTTACCGTCTTGGTGCCAGCCTGGATGCGGTTGTAAACGTCCGGCATGCGCAGCAGACCCAGAGCACCAAGGAGTACAAACAGTGAGCCGGTCAGCAAAAAAATATCGGCAACCAGTCTCATGAGCGCCTCCCCTCAATAGTGCGTGCCAGTGCGACGACGGCAACGAAGGCCAGAACGCCGTAGATCAAGGCGATGTCCAGGTAAAGTATATTACCGAGTATAATCGCCAGTCCGGCAATTCCCACCGTCGTGATCACCGACAGCATGTCGCTGGCAACGATGCGGTCTGGCGCTCCGGGGCCAAGAAACAAGCGGATCAGCACAAGCAGCATCGCCGCCGCCATCAGGATAAAGGCGATGATTTCTGTGAGGTTCAAGCTCATCTGAGAAATCCGCTGATGTGGCGCTCGAAGGATTCTGCAATCGCGCGCGTAGCACTGTCAATGTCGGTGCCGGGCGGGCAGTCGATCCAATGCACCAGTAACCGGTCATTCTGCACGTCAAGGGACAGGGTGCCGGGCGTCAGCGTAATACTGTTGGCCAATAACAGCTTGCCAAGGGACGATTGCAATCCAGTGCGCACTTCCACGACGGCCGGGTTTATCGGTAATGAAGGGGACAGCACACGGCGTGCCATATCAAGGTTGGCTCGGACAAGTTCGATGAAAAAGACAACCAAGTATTGCAGCAGCGCAACGGGTGCCCAAAATGACAGCCTGACACCGGCCATAAGGGACATGCGTGGAGACATCAACACGGTGACGATGAAGCCTACGATAACGGCGGCAATAACCTCTTCCTGCTGCAGGCTGCCCCCAAGTAGAAGCCACAACAACATGACAATACCGCAGGTGAAGACATAGTGACCGGCAGAGGGACAGAGCTCACGAGAAGACTCTTCCATATTGACACCTCAAAAATGTGGCAACTATAGTGCCAGCCATATGAATTGATGCCGATAATTTTATTACAATCGTTGTTTACTAACGATTTGAAGCCTTGTAACCAGTATCAGGTCATTTGGCCGGCACTATAACGGACTAA
>CAVSVP010000035.1:0-9910 GCA_963731125.1 uncultured Pseudomonadota bacterium | reverse complement strand
CTTGACAATGTCACATTAGCCTCACGTCGGGCCAGTGTGGGCTCTGTTTTCAAGCCGTTGTTTTTTAAGCTTACTTTTTCGTGATCGTGTACGATTGAGCAAATGCCCGATAACGCGCTCCGTGGCTTGTTCTTCGGTCAAGCGTTTCAGCGGCATGACCGCGCGCAGTAACTCCCGGACATTCGCCACCGACAGGGGGGGTAGAACCTCCGTTTCCAGTTCTTGGAGCCAGGTGGGATCACGGGGATGCTCGCGTGCCCAGTCGATTTGGGTTTGGGCGATGAACCAGCGGCGCAGCACCGTCAAGGCGAGATGATGGTCCCAAGCGCGGTATTTCTGCGCCTGCCACTCGTCCCAGCCCAGCTCCGACTTGGCGTCCTGGTTAGCCCGTTCGATAAAATAGCGTTGGCACTTCCACCAGGCCAGTGGTTCCAGCGCGGTGTCCAGCGAAGCATTACCCAGGGCATAGCTGTACCGGCTTTCGGCCGCTTCGCGCATCACCAGCCACTCTCTCGACCGCCTGCCCGCCATGGACCGTCCACCCCCGACGCGCGGCAAAGCGTTCACATCGCTCGCCTCGTTCCGTCGCCCGGACCCGAAGCCGCTGCCAGGTCATGGCCTCACGCAGGCTATCCGCGCGTACCGGTTCCCCCGCGAGCACCGGTACCCGGGTTGGCTTGCTTCCTCGCTTACCGTGGCGTGCCGGGAGACCGCGCGTTGGTTGTGTCAGGTACACGGTGGTATCGGCCGGTACCTCGGCCATATACCGCTGGTTCGCCTGGCGCACCGGCGCCCGCAACCAGCCACTGCGTCCGTACCGGCTATCGAAGCCGACCATCTCGAACGGCAGGCCGCCCGCGATGACCTCGGCAATCCCGTCCCAGGCCAGTTCGACTGTGGTTTTGAAACGCCGTGACTCCGGAATACCCCGTCGCTGACGCCGCTTCTGATGGCTGGCTTCGAACCACGCCTCGGGCAGAAATAGCTTTCCCGTGAGCCAGCTCCAAAACCCCGTCGCGACCGTGAGGTTCACATCGCTTAACCACACCCCCACTTGGCGCGTCTCCCCTTTGCCGAGCCGGCCGTTGTATTGCTTGGCCGCTCCCGCGCGGTCACCGCTGGCCTTCGCGTCGGCGCTTTCGTCAACCAGTAAGACCGCTCCCCTCGTCAATGCCGGCAGCGCTTTGACTTCGTCCTGAACCTGGCGAGAGACCGCCTCGGCTGACCAGGGGGAGTGGCTCATGAAGTGGTGGAGGTGTTGTCCTTCAACGCCCGCCTCTCGGCCTATTCCGCTATCATGTCGGTTCCCCTCCCTGCGCCGCAGCCCGCTCAAGTAATGCCGCGCGTAGGCGCTGCCGTCTCGGGTTTGGGTCTTGAAACAGCTCCGGTAGCGGCCCCAACACTCATGCAGCCGCTGCCCCAGCGTGTGGATCGCCTCGGGCACAAGACCCCACCGATGCCCCAACTCTTTTTTGTCGTCATCGCTTTTCTACAAAAAAATCATTATGATACAAACTCACTCGGCAGTTGGGTAATGTGACATTGTCAAGTTACTAACGATTTGAAGCCTTGTAACCAGTATCAGGTCATTTGGCCGGCACTATAACGGACTAAAAATAGCGCTATGATGCCTACCAAGGCAGTGTAAAGCAAGCATGGCAGGAGCGTGCGGCGCAGCACCCGCCATGCTTGGCCGCTCAGCTTACCACCTATCGGTCTCTCATAAATATTAGAGAAGGGGTCAGATCCTTACGCGCACGGCTGTTACCATATCTTGACAATAATCAGTCTCTTGGGGATTCCCCGTGTGGGACGAGAAAATGGTTAACCCGCGGACCTTCTTTGCCGCGGTGAAAGGCTTGCACCTTTTCCTGTATCTCACGGTCGGCTTTGGTGACCCGTTGATGGTGGCGCAGGTGCTCCAACCAGGATGTTTCCATAAAATACTCGATGTAGCGCCCAGGTTCGGCGGCGTCCTCGAAGACGCCCCATGCGAAGGCACCGCCACGCCGACGCTCATGGGAAAGCTTGGTCAGGGCTGCGAGGAAAGCGGCCGTGTCGACGCTATCGATCCGATATTCGATCTGAGTCATAACCGGTCCCCGGTCGTGTTGGATCTCTGCAGTCTGACCGTCGCCGTATCTTGCTTCAATTATGGCGTCCTCAAAAGGCGAAACAAGAGCAACCGAGCGCTTCCCAAAAGGCCTTATGGTCAAAGACGCTCGGCCTGCTCTTGAGCATCCGCAGGGCGTCTGCCAGCGAGGGAACATTGTCCCAACGCAGCTCCATGTTGTAGTTAAGGCCACCGCGGGTATCGATCTGGAAGCGGTTATCAAGACACGCTGTTAATATATCCCTATAGGCTCGACTGTGGCATCCATGCCGCAGACGGGCTTGATAACCGCTTCCAGATCGATATCTGTCATGGCAGGATCATTCTTTGGGCAAGAACGCTGCTCGGCGCTGGGCTTATCGCAGCAGTGAGTAGCGATTTCTCCAATTATCTGGGACTAATACCGACTGTCTGCGCTAAACCCAAAGAAACTTTCCGTTTCGACGGTAGTAATGATGGTTGGAATGTTGAAAACCTTGGCGGCCCTGGCAAGACCCACGATATGATTCTTGATGAGTTGCCGGTCCATGTTAGCAACCCCAAAGAACATCTGGGGTTGGTGGTCGATGAAGATAAGGGCACAGTTGCTAGGGGTTAATAGATCTGGGGTTCTCATTTCCGGTTCCTCTAAGGTGTGGGTATGTCCGTGTTTCCTGAATAATTTAGTATGTTAAAACGTCGAAAAATATCCCGATCCTGTTGGAAATACCAACATATTGCTGATTTTTTACGTCCTCCGGGATCTATAGTCGCTGGCAAGCTTTGCTGCTGTACTGAGCCCCGCTAAGGGTTGACCTGATACCTATGCCGGACTTGCAATAAGCAAGAAAAATAACCGATGAAATATAAACAGCCTCCCCAGGAGCACCATGACAAACATCGTGCCAGCTTATGCCGCTACGTCGACGGGTTGTCCGCGGGTCTCAATGAAAAAATAGATGCCTGGGGACCGCTTGTCCCAACCCTCGTTTCAGCGGTTTTACCTGAGCGAACTTTCCGCCATGACGGTTTTCCGGAAGTCATGTCAACCCTCGGATAAGTGGGCACGAGCAACGCTAATTCTTAGTCTGTAAAAGCGCTAATGCTTTGTTGGCAGCTTTAACTCTCGCATCCTCCCCTCCCGCTGTCGGGCGGGTTGATGCAAGCGCATGAGAGCTGCCTTTGCCAATCTTAACCTCTGCAGAGCATGACCTTTAAGCTTATAATCCTTAACAATAGTTTGAAATAGAAGGTTATTTTACTGTGATGCACAGTCATATCGGCCTTGTCTTAACCGGAGGCGGAGCCCGAACTGCCTATCAGACGGGGGTTCTGAAAGGCATCGCGGAAATCCTTGCTGGTAGTTCACGCATCACGTCTCCTTTTAGCATCCTCGTCGGCACCTCTGCTGGAGCCATCAACAGCAGTTTGCTGGCTGCTAAGGCGGAGAATTTTCAAGACGCTATCAACTATCTTTGCCAACTTTGGGGGGAACTGCAAACTGATCAAGTGGTGCGTTCGGATTTTGCCTCATTGGGTGCCTTGGGAATACGCTGGATTCGCGATCTCAGCCTCGGTGGCATGCTGGGGCAAAGCCAGTCCACTTATCTGCTTGATGCGCAGCCATTACGGCATTTTTTGGCCGAGAGAATCGATTTTGATGCCATTAAGACCAATCTCAATGCTAATACGTTGCGTGGTTTGGCCGTTACCGCCACTAATTATCATTCCGGCACGACTGTGACTTTCTTTGACGGCGTACCAGAGATACAACCCTGGGTGAGAAAATTTCGGTTGGGGCAAAGGTCAGAGCTTACCCTCAAACATGTCCTGGCCTCTGCAGCGATCCCGATTTTTTTTCCACCGGTAAGGTTATATGAGTCCTACTATGGCGATGGTTGCGTGCGTATGACCACGCCGTTAAGCCCTGCTATCCACTTGGGAGCGGACCGCATTCTTGCCATCGGTATTCGTCATCAACGCCCCGAAGATATGACCCAGGAGATAAATCAACAAAGCACGATGTCACAAATTTCCTTAGCCGATATCGCCGGGGTAATGTTAAATGCGGCTTTTCTCGATGCCTTAGATGCCGATATCGAACGCATGCACCGCATCAATATAACGGTTTCTCTGCTATCGGAAAGAGCCCGTGAGCAACACCCCTATAAGCTACGCGACATTCCGCTGTTAGCTATTCGGCCTTCGCAAGATTTAGGGACGCTGGCTTCGGAACAATTCGAGCGTTTTCCCGCCATGTTGCGCTACCTTTTAAAAGGCATCGGGGCATCGTCCGCCAAAGGCTGGGATTTGCTGAGTTATTTGGCCTTCGATAAAGCGTACACCCAACGCCTCATTGAACTCGGCTATGGGGATGCTCTTGCTCAGCATGATGAAATCAAGCAATTTTGTACCCAAGAAACCCTTGCACAGCCTGATCAGACAGACGGGCTGGCGGTGTTACAAAATAATTGATAATGACACGATGAGCATTAAGGTAGCCGCCGAATGTTATGCCAAAATACCCTTTATGCAGGGGGTTGGCTAGCGAAGGTGAACAACCTTGAGCTCTCTCCGTTTTAACTCTCGCCAGGCTGCAGTGCAGGAAAAACGTCTATTGATCATTGTCTCCAGTAGCGGAGCCGGACGCATTCGCCAAATTTGTAGTCCTCTCGCACGTCATCACTGACCGTGGGGCTGATTGCATTCTCAACCTCGTCAAGTATCCTGCGGACAGTGTCGACTACATTTTTACTCGCCCGCCGACTCCTAAAGTGAAGCGCGAAATTGTCGTAGGAGAGTTTTCCAACTCGCTCTTCCAATCGAGAGGCAATGGCGCTGTTTAGCACGCCGCCTGCAAATGTCCACCAAGACGTCCCCTTGCCGTTTGACACAAGCGTTGTCTGTTGCGCTTCGACCCATCCATACTCCGACAACGCAGCCTCGAGCGCTGCTTTAGCCCGCTTTGACAGCGACACCACCGGCGCCGAACCCGCCAGTACCTGACATACGGCTTGACAGAGTTCGTAAGACAGGGGCTGGCCTAGACTAAACCATCGGGACTTTCCCGGCTCCGTGCTTGGCTCCACAAATACCTGGCGCCGTTTCCAATCCACATGTTTAACTCGCCAGAAATGGCCGCCAAGAGACAACGCAATCGGTTCATCATGTTTCACTTGAAAGGTAAGCTGATGTACGGTCCCGAGTTCCGTGCGCCCGTAGTACACTGCAAACAACGGCGGTGTGTCGAATACCGAGAATAACGGCAGGTAGTTGCGATGCCCGAAGTTTTCCTCTGCGGCGTACCCCATCGAGAGAATTCCTTGATCTTCGAACAGATAGCCGTGTTGCAGCATATGGGAGACAAGCTGTGCGCTTTCCCCACGGGATATCTGAGTGGTACGGCAGAAACCCTGCAGCCACTCATGCCACGTGTAGCGGCCAACGCCCGCATTCTGGAGAGATAAAGCCATAATTTGCTGCGCCAGAACGAAATAAGGCTGTTGCGGTGGAATCACCGGCTCCACGTAACCCGTTGACCAAAGCACCAACAGACCTAGAAGACGCAACAATGACTCTTCTGATGTCGCCAGAAACAGGCAGTTTCGCTGCGTATCTGCACGCCGTCCGCTACGGCCCAGGCGCTGCAAGAAAGCCGCTACGCTAGGAGGCGCGTCGATTTGAATGACTCGGTCTAAATCCCCGACATCAATACCCAACTCGAGGGTGCTGGTAGCGACGATGACGCAATGACGCGCCTCGGCAAACGCCAATTCAGCCCGTCGGCGTTCCTCGGCGGACAAAGAACTGTGCGACACAAATGTCTGGACTCCAAGTTGTCGCAGCTCTGCGGCAAGGGACTCAACCTGCGAACGACTGTCGCAAAAGATCAGCCTCTTTTCTCCACGATACAACCTCGAGAGCACGACGGCAGCATTATGCAGACTGCCCACATAATCCACTTCCACAACGGTCCGGGTTGAACCACCGGCAGCCGGCGCTATGACGACTCCAGTTGCATCTGCGTGCCCCGTTAACCAATCGAGTAACTCATCCGGGTTTCCGACGGTAGCGGACAGACCAATACGTTGTATGGCGTGGCTGCTCAGGTAAGAAATACGATCCAGCACCGCCAGGAGGTGCCATCCACGATCATCTCCGGCGCATGCATGGATCTCATCGACCACGACTGCTCTGATCTTTGCAAACAGATTCACATGGTCAGTCCGGCGGGATACCAGCATGACCTCCAAGGATTCGGGGGTCGCAAGCAGGATATCCGGGGGATCTTTTAGAATTCGGCTGCGACTGCCCTGCCCAATGTCACCATGCCAAACGGCGACACGCCGGCCCAGCCACTCGGCGTATTGTCGGAGCCGAATCTCGAGATTGTTAAGCAGCGCCTTGATCGGACATACGTACAAGACGCTGATTGGTCCCCAGTTCTCACTGAGAAGTCGTGACAGCAATGGAAAAATAGCAGCTTCGGTCTTCCCGCCTGCCGTCGGGGCAATGAGTAACGCGCTTTTACCTTGAAGCAGTGGATCGATAGATGTTTCCTGGAGGGGTCTAAGCGTTCGCCAACCTAGGCTGTTGACAATGTGATGCTGGATCGCAGGATGCAGTTTAACGAAGGAAGTCATGAGCTGACGAGTTTGGTAGAAAAACCTGGAGTCGATATATAAGTGTCTGATCGGTTGTAAATAAACTTCAAGTGTTAGGTGCTTATGCAGGAAATGTCGGCGGTAGGGATACCGCCGTCAAGCTTACCAGGATGTATTTACAGCGTTTTCCGGAATAAGCACCTGATGAAGCATTCCCCCTTTACAAATCAAGTTCGATGTCATCAACGCTGGAAGCTCCCCTCGCATTACGTTCGACTTCGGTAAGCTCGGCATCACTTACTGTTAAGGCATAGTGCAGCCGCGGATCGAAATCTGGAAACTGGTCGATGCGATCAAGGACGTCGGCAACCAGCTTCTTGAGAAATACTCGTGGCGCAACACCCACCTTACCCCCCAACTCCCCAGTGACCGCTTGCGCTAGATCGTGCAGATAAGGGTCATTCGCGACCTGGCGGATACGCTCGGCGTTAGGGCAATGAGCAACGTAAATGTCCCGCACCTTGCTCCCCACTGCCTTCAACTTCTCTAAGTCGAAGCCGGCGAGCCTAATTTGGACAGCCCGTGGGTTATCGAATCTGGCATCCGTTGTGAAATCCACATAAAGGCGCTGCGCCAAGGGAGACAACCGCTGGACTCCAGTCGGTCCGTCAAAAAAAGCCGGCGTTCCGGTCACCAGAAGATACAATCCAGGAAATCGCCCGGCTTCCACCTCGTCCATGAACTGCCGCAAGGCATTGAGTCCTTTATCGCGCACGTCGCCGCGCACGCGCTGCAGGGTCTCTATCTCATCCAGCACTAAAACCAACCCCACATGGCCTGAATCGCGAAGGACAGTCAGCAGTCCCCGTAGAAAACTCAGTGCCCCGAAATGATCGATATCCCCTTTAATTCCAGCCTTCCGCTTAATGCGAGCAGCAACGTTCGGAAGTCCGGAAAGCCAAGCGAGAAGACCTTCGGCCACTGCTTTGTCGCCCTCCGCCAAGGCGCAACGGTAGCCATGCAGGCAGGCCGCAAACGTCGGCGCTTGTCGCGTAACCTGCTCAAGCCGGCGCTCCATCAACTTATTGGTCTGTTCGAGCAGATACCCCTCATCCAGCGAACTGCTTGCGCTACGCTGCAGAACCTCTTCCTCCAGCGTATAGAACCAACCATCAATAATGGAGCGCAGCGCTCCTAACCGAGTGTCGATCGTCGAGAGATTCTCAACCAGTCGGCGATAAACGGTCTCTAAGCGATGCAGGGGCGTCTCCGTTTCCGAGACCTGCACTTCAGAAGACGCGAACCCCGTCCGTCTCGCCAGCTCCTGAAGCCAGCGCGCAAAAAACGTCTTACCGCTGCCATATTCGCCGCGCACCGCCTTGAGCACGCCTCGCCCGCTTCTTACCGACGCCAGTTCAGTCTCCAGTGCGGGCTGCAACCCCTCTAGCCCTACTGCCAGAAGATCGAGACTCGCGCAGGGAACGGTGCCTCTGCGCAGAGCATCCAGAAGTTCGTCGCGGCGCTGTGGACTGATCGATATCCTGGTCATGCCGTCATATCTGAAACTGCTTTTTAAGCAAATCGATATCTAAGGAAACGGTTTCCGTTCCTTCCTCGACTGAGAGCACCTGATAACCGTCGACGTTAAGAAGGCGTTGTAGTCCCACCAGAATTCCACGCAGGCGAAACTCCGGCTCTTGTATCACCTGGGCAAGCATTCGTCTGGGCACGCGGCCATGGCGCCCCTCCAGGGTGGCAAGCACCTGCCGAACCGTTTCTGAAGGAGGCGCCTGACGCCCCGCGAGCCGACGTTGAGCCGCGCAAACTTCCGAGTTCAACAGTGCCTGAATCCATTCCGACGGCGGAATTTCGTCCTCGCGTTCCAGTGTCTCGAAAAGACTCCCCTGGCCTTTTGTTTTGGCAGGTGGGCGTTTTCCCATTTTCTTGGCGGGCCGAGGCGCCTCTGGAGACGTCGCAACGGATGTCAACCACCATTCCGGCACATACTCCGCCACCGGCTGCCACTCGCCGAGTTCCTGACCTACACTGAGAAACACACCCAAGGGTACGACAACCTCCTGCGGCGTCGCACCCCCGTGGTAACCGTTCTTCTTCTGGCAATAGCGTGTCGCTTCACTCCACAGCAGCACCACTCGCTCCTTGCCGGTAGCAGCCCGAATCCGTGGCCCCTCAAACACCATCTCCTGCTCGGCCAATGGTTCCCCATAGGAACGCCAGCGCTCCTCTGAATCACCCGTGAGCCGCTTACCATCCTCCTCGAGCATATGACCATGGTCGGCGGTCACCACAACGACCCGTCCCGCGATCCGGGCTTCGTAGAGCAAGGCGTCAAGAACCCGGAACGAATTGACCGACCATTTGAGGCGCAACTGCTCTGACTTTGCGAGATGATCATCTACCGCATTAATCACAACACCGACGATGCGTTGCTCAGGGCTAACGATACTCTCTCGAACGATCGCAGAGAGACCTTGGGCCGCTGCATCCGTCAGGTCCCCTTTGTGAAACAACAGCGGCGGCTGCAATGGCCGCGATACCAAACGCAACGCATTATGATTGGCGAATCCTGACTTCTCGGTTCCACTCGAACCCGATGCCACCCGCCCCGTCAGCAAAGCCGTACGGGAGAACTCCGTTACAGTAGGAAGCGCGCTCAGGAGACAGCCGCTTCCTACCCCCGCTGAATCAGCCCAACGCACCCACCCGCGCCACCGCAGATCCTCGGAAAGCTCTGCAAAGATGCTCCCATCCATACCATCAATTACAATAATGAGCACCGGCTCTTTTGCGGCGAGGTCCGCGACGACCTTGTCGAGAAACTGCTCGATAGGCAGGAAACCTTGTTCCGGTGTTGGCGCTTTATTCCACGCTTTGAGGCGCTCGGCAAAGACACGGTTTTGCGGCTCTCGAATCTCTCTGATCCGTTGATAGAGTCGCCCAAAGGCATTGGCTAAACCATCTACCGGATCGCCTCCGAGCAGATACCGCCTGGCCCAGTCCACAAAGACGCCGTCCATGAGATGGGTATCGATAGCCCCTCCGACGGTGGGCGGCTTCTGATGCACCGCGCTGCCAAGACGACGTGCCAGCTTTACTGCCATCTCCAGGCGCTCTATCCGTTCCCGGTTGGACTCACACTCGCTATGCCGAAGCACCTCGGCAAAGGCGGCCTCTATCTCATTGAGATCGGCGT
>CAVSVP010000034.1:0-18710 GCA_963731125.1 uncultured Pseudomonadota bacterium | reverse complement strand
TTCAGGGCCTTGTCCTTGACCGTAATATACGGCGGATTCCCCACCACCGCGTGATACTGCTGGCCCAGAATGCGTTGAGCTCATCCAGGTCTTCCGCCAGAAAGGCATGTCCGATACCCGCCACGCCTTGCAACTGATCGGCACCACTGCCGAGATCCAACTCACCAAACCGCCGTCCATGCAACAGGCTATCCCCCGTGACCACATTAATCCGGTAGCCCGGTGCTTCCTTCAACCGCCGAATACCGCTCGCTTTCAGCGCTTCCACCAGAAGCCGAAAACGCGCAATCGCCACGGCATAAGGATTGATATCGACACCATAAACCCCATCCAGCGCCCGCTGCACCAGTTCCCGCTCCGCTGTCCCCGGCTCCGTCCTGAACCATCTATCCAGCAACCGTTGCAAGGCTCCCAGCAGAAAATGCCCGGAACCACAGGTAGGATCAATAAGCCGCACCTCCTTGAGGCCAAACTCATCGATAGCAGGATTTAGGGTGCGATCCAGAATAAACTCTTCCACAAACGCCGGCGTCTGCAGCAGTGCATACCGCTTGCGGGCCGCCTCGGAAAGATCCTGATAAAGATCCCCCAGAAAGCGGGTGTTCCACTCGGCATCGGTGAAATCATGGACCAGCTCGCCTGTCTCCGGCACGATTCGCCGCCAGAAAGCAATCAACTCTTTGGCTGCATCTCCTGAAATGCCATAAACCCACACCGGATTACACGAACCCGGCGGCTGGAACTCTCCCGGATTTTCTATCCCCTGCCCTTTATCCCCTGCCCCCTTGCCTTCATATAACTTCCCTACCACGGGCAGCCGGGCGACACTCCAAAAAACATCATAAAGATAATCCCGATCCGTCTCCGTGGGGTGTGCCTGGAAATACAGCGTCTGTCGATCCGCCGCCCGATCCCGCCGCTCATCCAGCCCCGCGAGCAGCGGCTCATCTACCAGCCCGTTGTCCTCCATAAACCGAACGAATACACAGCCCAGAATCCAAGCCACCGCGGCCTGAGTCACCATCCCCTCGCACCAGGCTTCCAGGGACTCTCCGGTACGGCCTGCGTCTTTGGCGCAGCGGTACTCCCCTTTCAGGCGCTCCGCCATTTCCGGCACGGCGGTTACCCGCTCCCGAAGATCATCTTCCAGACGCTTGACCCAACGCTTCAGGTCATCGAGCAGGCGTTTCGCATCAACCACCGCTATTCTCCCGGCTCGCCGGGCGGCCAGCTGCCCGGTGACCGTTGGCTATCCAGACCTCCGTCAGGCGTGCCCACTGGGAAGCCAGGACGACGGGCAGCGGCGTAGCGTCGATCACCGGCATGTTGGTCTGCTGATCCGCCGGCAGTAAAACAAGAAAGCCCGGCGCAGCGGCTTGCCGCTCACTGGCATCCCGCAGCCTGTCGAGCAGGTCAAGCTGCTCGTAACGGGCCAGCAATCCCGGATAAACGAGTAACGCCGTTGTTTTCGACTGGAGCAAGAGGCGCTCTACAGCCGGAACGGCGCGCCGCACCAGCGTGATAAGGTTCCGCCAAGCCTTGCTCGTACGCTCGGCGCCATCCGCCCGCAAAACCACTTCCCAGCTCGCCCCCGCCTGCGCTGCCAGGGCTTTCATCTGCGCTATCATAAGCGCTTCGATGCTGATTTTTTGCACCGCAAAGCGTTGCACAGGCTCCCGTTCAGCCCTCCGCAGATGCTTGGGCGCCACACTTAACACGAGAAAACGCTTCTGCTCCACCGCCTTGGCAAGGCGTTCCTCCAGCACCCACGCCTCTGCTATCTCCGGTGTCGCCGTGTCCGGCGCCTGAATGCGGTTCCCAGGCGGTGCAGAGACGACGTACTGGACAGGTAACTGGGGCGGTGCAGCCGCGCTGAGTAGCGCCGGTTTACTCCGTCCCAGATCAGCTCGATACCCGCCTCGGCCAATAGCTTGTCCAGGGCTGGAGGTCCGGGAATGGGCTCCGCCTCCGGATAACGACTGCCGATGCGTTGTAGAATCTGGTTAACCGTTAGGGATTTTGGACCAAGCAGGGAACCCATACCGAGCTTCAGCGTACGCGCAGCAGACATGCCCCAGGGATAAATTTCCATCCGGCTCGACAAGGCGGCCTGTTGCGAAGCACGGACGCCAAGCCTTACCAGTCTATCCGGCGGAATCGCTCGATCTCCTGCCGGCGCCGGAACCTTCAGGAGTTCTTCGGTGACGCGAATAGGCGCTAACAGGGGGTCTACCGCAGCCATCTCGTCACATCGCCTGCCGAGCCGTTTGACGTATTGGGCACGCGCCTGAACCGATGCCCGATAGTGTTCTCCGAGGCTTTCCGTTGCCACCGCAAGCACGCCTTCGCCGTCACGGTATAAGGTAAACCGCGCCCCCTCTCGAACGGCTTCGGTTTCCAGAGCTGCATAGGCAACGGCGGAAGCCAGCCGATACCGCTCTTTTCCGTCCGCCACTGATCCCCGCACCGCCAGCACGGCCTCGGCCAACTCGTCTCCCGTCATAACGCCCGCATGCTTGTCCAGCAGACGAGCCATATCGTCCCGAAGCGCTGTCATCCAGGGTTGTCTGCTCCAACGTTCCCTTGCCGCTTCGAGGGCTGCCTGCAGGGCAATCCGATTGACGCCGAGTTTCTCTGCCACTGCCTGTTGCGGCGCATAGGCCGGTAGTCCCACTTGGGGATCGAGACCGAGCAGGCCTTTCTGTAACTGCGCTTCTGCTTCCGCCACGCGACTGCTAATCACTTTACTCACCAGAAGATCCACACTCCAGTGCCGAGAGTCTACCGGCACCGGGTCTTCCGGCGGCATGGGAAGGTGGGTCTTGGGCCGGTTCCTTTGCTCGACCAACGGTTGACTCCCACCGGCGGTCGCCTTCCGGGCATATTCCGCACGTCCCCCTTCGCTCGCGGCGAAATGGTGGGCGACCTGCTCTGCGAGCTCGCGTATCTCTTTGACTGTTTTCTGGCCGATGCCCTTATTGCGGTAGAGGCGAATACGGGGAATTTTGATGAGTTCTCCCAACGTATGGGCGCCGATTCGATCGAGTGCATTGAGGATTCTTGCGCTCAAACCCAGGGCGGAGAGAGGTGTCGCCTCCGTCGCCTCTGCCAGCATTATTTCGACAGCAACCACCTCGTCATGATCGGTGGCAGCTACCGGTTGGTCGATATGTTCGAATACGCGGAACCAGGCACGGCGCATGTCTTCGGCATTGTCAAAGCGTTGTTTGTATTCCCTGGCCAGTGCCTTAGCGAAGAACTGCGACAAACCTTCCCGGACGGCTGGATCGAACAGTTCACCATCAAGGCTTACTTCACAGTCCAGCAGCGAAGGATCTGACTGACCGTCCCCCCAGGTAGGCAGTTGCCCCGTCGCCATCTCATACAAGGTCATGGCAGCGGCGAAGCGCTCGGCATAGGTGTCCCAGCGGGGAGGCTTGCGCAGGCGCAGAAAGGGATCCAAATAAGGCGGTGTGCCGGCGCGAATGTTATCAAGAGGTGTGTCAGCCAATGAGAAATCAAACAGAACCAGCGTCAACGCCTTGTCCGTCTTGGTACCCGCCACGCCAATGTTATCGGGTTTGATATCCCGGTGGGAAATACCCTCGGCTTCGAGCCAGCGGAGCACATTCAGGAGTTCATCCCCAAAACGCTGCAGGAGATCCAGGGAAAGACGCCCTTCTTCCCGTACCCGCTCCGCCAGCGTGTAGGTGCCCGACTTGGTATCGGCACCCGCCTTGGCCAGCAACAACGCCAAGTGGCCGTTAATCTCGCGCTGCTCGTATAACTCGACGATGTGCTGATGGCGCAGCGCCTTGAGCACCTCTCCTTCCTTCCTCAGACGTTGGTTCTGCGCGGTGTCGAGGGCAACCTTCAGCACCCCCTCTTGGCCGTTGCGCTCTACCAGCAAGGCAACGCTGGTGGACCCTTTGCCAAGCCGGCGTTTTACCACAAAACCGCCTGCCAGGCGATCTCCCGCGCGTGCGTCCAATGGGTGCGTGGTTGCTTCGGGCTCGGGAGTCGTTAGTTCATCTTCTACTTGATCTAATTGAGAAAGAAACTCCCCCACAGAGCCCCAGCGGTCTTCAACGTTGGGATCGGTGGCGAATCCGATCAGGTCCTGGATGGATTCAGCCACACCGTCAGCCACGTCAGAAATGCGCAACCCTTGTCCAGAGGAGAGTTTTTGATGAAGCGCTTCGACACTGGGAGCGGGAGGCTCCCCGGAGAAGAGATGATAAGCAATAGCACCCAGGGAGAAGATATCTAGCTTGGCCGCCCCCCGAGGGTTACCTCGGGAGCCAGATAGACAACGCTTTGTTTGTCTCCAGAAAGACCCGGTTGAACGGTGTCCTCAACGGTGAGGCGCGTGCCGGTTTGGGAGGTATTCTCGCGCCTCGCGGTTTGCCAGTCAAACACCTTGACCTGCCTATGTGGACTATCAGGTGCTGTCATCAGGATCGTTTGGGGGCTGAGGGCTCTGTGGTAAAGTCGCCGGGAATGCGCATAATGCAGCGTCTCGGCTAGCTGTCGCAGCAGGTTTAACCGCGTGTCAATAGCGATTGCTTTGCCTTTTCTCAGCAGAAAAAGATCCAGGCGCTCCGCCGTTGGGTCATGCTCGAAAACCAGTGCAGGCCCACGCTCATGCTCGGTGAATTGCTCAACCCGGAGAATTCCCGGATGTACGACCCCATCCAAGAGTTGAAACTCTCTTTCCGCCGCGCGGCGTCGCTCTGCCCTGGAAACTTCAGAGAATTGCAGCGCAACCGGATAGACTCGTACACGGCGTTTCGACTTTGGGAAGTTGACATGGCATGCCTCCCAGTCCTGATAGACATCAGTCTCCAGCAGGAGACCCTCGAGTACGTAATCGCCCACCCTGCGATGCCGCTGAGAGGGGCGGATACCCGCTTGCTCCATGGCACGCTTGACGGCTTTCGAGACAATCCGATCGATCCGGTGCGCGCCGGAACCCAACCCACTCCGTTCCGAGGCAAGCTCTCCCGAGAGAATCTTTATGATATCGGGATAGCCTTCCTGCTCGGCCTCCTTGCTGAGGTAAACGCCGGTTCTGCCGGCTTTGCTCAATTCACAGCGGAGCGCGCGGCTCGCTAGAAAGATGACCGATTCCACGTACGGAATCCGGTGTTTGCGAAGGGCTGCCTGACGTTGCAGGAGGCTTTTGAACTTTTTCGCCTTGCGATTAGCCAGCAGCAGAGGATTATCGTCCACCCATTCCCGGCCCTCGTGACGCCAGGTCCAGGTACCCGTATCACCAGTAAGACGGCCAGGACGACTCTTTATTTCCACCAGATAGATCTGGTAGAGCGAAACGACGAGAAGATCGACCTCGTTAATGCTCCCGTCGTCTGCGATGAATTCGAAATTTGACCAGGCGCGAAACGGTTCGCTATCCGGCAGCTTCTCCCGCAGGTAACCGAGGGCTTCCCGCTCCCAGGGATACTGGGATTCTGTAACCTCTAGCCAACGTCCAATCTTCACTGATTCACCTGTTTTGTATGGGCTCCGAGTACATTATCAGTTCCTTCATCGCTGCCTTCCTGCTCCATACTTTCAAGCAAGAAGTCAAGTTTCCATGGGCACTATTCGACGCCGAAGAAAAATAGACTAAGCTATAAACGACGTCAAATCAGTCGATAAGGTGCTAATCGAGTATCCCTTGAAGGTCGCTGAACCTTTTTCGGGACAGCGCCGATAGCTTCATGCAGCCAAGGGGATCACAACAATTATGGTTATTCGATACTTTTACCCGCTGCGGTATATCAGCATTATTGTCGTCATTTCGACTTTTTTTGGAGCTGTGCTCATGCTGTATATTGGCGTCATAGAAACGCTACTCGCCTTTGAATATGCTTTTTTTAGTGAAAATTACATAGAGCTGGAAGAAAGTGGCTCAGAGGTGGTAAAAGCAGCGGATCTTGTGACCAGTTATATTATTAAAGCGATGGATTCTTTTTTAATTGCCCTGGTGCTGATGATCTTCTCCTATGGTGTCTATTTACTTTTTATCAACAGCACGAGCAACTCTGAAGCACGATTCTTTAAATGGTTAGACATACCTGATATTAGTCATTTGAAGAATACTCTTGCTGAGGTGATTGTCGTTATTTTATTTGTTAAATTTCTCGAGATTGTTTTATTAAATCTTGGCAATCTGACTTGGGAAATGTTAATTCTTCCGGTATCTATTCTGTTACTTGCCCTAAGTCTCAAATTTCTTGCGCTTCGCCATTAGACAAAGGTTGTCAATTTTCAATTTACCCTTTGCTGGCTGGGGGCTTGAACCGCATAGTTTCTCACATATGATGTACCCGATTCGCTGAAGTAGCGATTGCTCAATTCGTTCTAATCTCCGACAGACAGCGATTTGCATTCGTATGCGAGTGTGGCGGGGATAAGATAACTGCTTTACGTCTCATCCCCCACCTCCGAGTCACCGTCAGACATTCGCACGATCGGTCTTCTCACTTGTCGTAAACTTTCTCTGAGCTGAGAGTCGCCTGGTTCGGAGAAGACGCGTGGGATACGTTGGTGGCACCGTTCACCGCCGGCTTCTCATTAAGCCAAGCTAAAAACAATTTATAGCCAATTGCCAATATAATCGGACCGATAAACAAGCCAATAATACCTGAGGTTAAAAATCCGCCAATGGTGCCGAGAAAAATCACGAGCGTGGGTGTTTCGACGCCGCGGCCCAGGAGGATAGGCTTGAGAATATTGTCGATAACACTGACGAAAATACTCCAAAGTAAAAATAAAATCGCAGTCAGCGTATCGGCCGTGGAAAACACGTAAATCACCATCGGCAGGATGATGGGTATGATACCAATTTGAATAACCGCGAGCAGTAAACACAGCAAAGCCCACAGACCGGCGCCCGGTACTCCAACGATAAGAAATCCCACTCCGGCCAGTAGGGACTGGATAAAGGCTACCCCCAATATGCCCCGAGCAACGCTGCGCACCGTCGCCTCCGCCAGATCGGCAAAGGCGTCGCCGGGATCGCCGGCGAGCCGTTTGGCGATAGTATGTGCCACAGCGTAGCCACTGCTCGCGTTGGCCAATAATACGCCAGCGATAATAATCGCCACCACAAACTGTAAGATTCCGAAACCCATGTCAGCCACCGTCGTCAGCAGCCAAGCGGCAAGTACTTTGAGTTGGGGAGTGAATGTGGTCAAGAGGGACTCGAGATTATCGGAAGCCCGTTGCCAGAACTGATGGAGTTCGTTTCCAACGACCGGCCATGTAGCGACGCTTTCCGGTGGCGGCGGTAGGTTGAGATCGCCATCGCTCAATTGGCTGACTATCATTTGTATGCCATCGACTGCCGTTTCCGCCAGCAATACGATCGGTACAATTAATATCATCAACGCCAATAGAGTAAATAGCGGTGCCGCAACGCCGTGGCGTTCACCCACCATTCGCCGCAATCGGCGGTACCCAGGATAACTGGCGATGGCAATGATAATTCCCCAAATGATGGGGATCAAAAACGGCTTGACGATCTGCATGCACCACATCGCCAGAATGGCGACAATACTAATGCGAATGGTGGCTTCCAGCAGGCGGTTGAAAAACACCTTGTCTTGTAAAGACTGGTCAGCAGTGGTCATGACTTGGCTCTCTGAGGTATCGTTAGCAATGCTTTATGGCTTCGCGCCGCTCGAAGCCGGGAATGACTGAGGTGGGTATTATTCAGCATTGCTTGGATAGGGCGCATCTAAAACTTGTTGGAGGGGGTAGAATCTGGAGCACCTGATCTAACCGCTGATTGATCCAAGCCAGGCGAAGATACAAGAGATGATCGAAGCCAGTTTCGCTCCACCGCATACCTACCCCCTTGAACCGCTGCTGAACAAGCCATTTACAGGCGCTTTCCACAAGTGTCAGCAACGATGTTAATTTGACCCACCCCACCGAGGCTCCCGGCGCCGCACCCCCCCAGGACGTCCCCGCGTCCCAGCACCTTACAGCAACCATTTTGGTGGTAGAAGACGATCCCAGCGTGCGTCTGCTCCAGAGCCTGGGCTATGCCACGGTGGCCGCCGAAGACGCCGACACGGGGCTACACGTACTGGAGAACACCCCGGCGGTGGCGCTGCTCTTTAGCGATGTGGTGTTGCCCGGCGGGCGCGATGGCGTGGCGCTCGCCCGCGAAGCCCGCCGCCGCCGCCCCGCGCTGAAGGTGCTGTTGACCTCCGGCTATACCGAACAAAACCTCCTCCCGCGCAACTCTTCCGAAGAAGGCTTTGCCTTTCTCAGCAAGCCCTATCACCGCGCCCAACTGGCCAGCCGCCTGCAGACCCTGCTCGGCAACGGGGCGCAACCCGTGGGCGGCTGATGTCGTTCCACGGCTTTCGCTAATCAGCGGCATGCTGTCCCTGATTGCCACACCTTCCAACCTTTCACCGGAACAACCATCGCTTTCATTCACCGGCAGATATTAACCCATCAGCCGAGTCAGCCCCTTACGAACGGAATCCACTGAGTGCACCCACAATAAAATCAATAAACAGCCGGATCTTAGTTGGCACGAAGTGGCGCGAGGGGTAAACGGCGAACAGCGTAAGCGGCATACGCTCCTGTCCCTCAAGCACCCGGACTAAGCGACCGTCAGCGAGCGCCTCCGAAACGATGAAATCCGGCAGCAGTATGATGCCGAGCCCCTGAATGGCAGCCTCAAGGAGGACTTCACCATTGTTGCTGCAGAATCTTCCCTTGACCGGGACGGTTTCGACTCCATGGGCTCCGCTAAAAGACCATTCCTCCACTTCGGTGATCACATTGTAATGTAGGCAGTCGTGTTTCAGAAGATCCGAGGGAATCGTCGGAACACCTCTGCTCGCGAGGTAATCGGGAGAAGCACAAAGGTAGCGAGGTACAGGCATGATCGGTTTGGCGATGTAGGAAGCATCGACGGGGTAGGTAATCCGCAAGGCTAGATCGATCCCCTCGCGGACGAGATCCGTTTCGCGATCATCGAGCAGTAGCGATAGCCGCAGCCGGTGATGCGCGGCGGCGAAACGCGCCACCAACGGTGCTAACCTGCGTTGACCGAAGGACATTGGCGTGGCGATCCGTAACTCGCCGATCGGTTGGTATGTCAGTTGCTGCAGTTGGTCTTCAGCCGTCCTGAGGTCCTCTAGCACGCGCCGGACTTCCTGATAATAAATCTCGCCGGCTTCTGTCAGTTGGATCTTCCGTGTGGTTCGCTGCAACAGCCGTACTCCGAGGCGTTGCTCAAGTGCCTTGATACGGCGACTTATCGCTGCGGTGGTTGTCTCCAAGCGTGCAGCCGCTGCCGTGAACCCCTGCGCCTCCACGACGGCGACAAATATTTCGAGCTCTTCCAATTGCTGCCCTCAGATGACTGAGCTTAACCTTTGTACCCCGACATTCTGCGCCCCTCGTATAAGGCCCACCAACCCCTATGCTCTGTAACGCAGGACATATCGACCCAATCCTAAAACACCACGGCTGCTCCAAACGGAAGTTGATAGAAAATCAATTCAGCATTGTTGCGCATAGCGTAAAAGCCTATCTCAATTCCAGAGGTTAATAAAACCCGAGTGTTGCGCTAGATTATTGCAAAAGTACTACTTGAATGAGGACTAACCATGATGCAAATAAGACATTCCAAAGAGCGAGGTTATACGCAACTCGGTTGGCTCAACAGCCACCACACCTTCTCGTTCGGTGAATACTACGACCCCAAACACATGGGTGTATCAAACCTCCGGGTGATTAATGACGACACCGTTGCGCCGGGTGGCGGGTTCGGGACTCACGGGCACCGTGACATGGAGATTATCAGCTATGTACTGGATGGCGCCCTGGAGCATAGGGACAGCCTGGGTAACGGCTCGGTCATTCGACCGGGTAACGTACAGCGCATGAGCGCCGGTACAGGCGTCAGGCACAGTGAGTTCAACCATTCCCAAGAAGAACCGGTGCACTTTCTGCAGATCTGGCTGCAGCCAAATGAAATGGGTGTGGCCCCTAGCTATGCGGAGCGGCACTTTACCGCGGAGGCGCGCCGCGGTCGCCTAGTGCTACTGGTCTCCCCCGATGGTAAGGATGGATCACTGAGCGCCCACCAGGACGGCCTCATGTATGGGACCTTGTTAGAAGCGGGCGAGCAGGTCCAGCACGAACTTGCCAGCGAACGACGGGCTTACGTTCAGGTGGCGCGTGGCTGCGTAGAGGTCAATGGGCTGCCGCTCAATACCGGCGATGGCGCAACGATTAAAGACGTTGACCGTGTCCACCTGAAAGGACTCAGTAACGCCGAAGTGCTGTTATTCGATCTAGCTTGATGCCTTCACACTGCCTAGGTAAGGTTGCGTGCGACCCGTGTGGTCTCCTAAGACCCGCAGGTCGCGCTGTATCGGTTAACCACCGGCCGAACGCTCGGTGGGCTGTCACTCTTCCCGGAACAGTGAGTCGGCGATACCGCCACCGACTAGAATCAAGTCTTCGACGCTTGATAAATACTTTCGATCGACGCATCAAGCGTCGCATTGAACTCTTCGTCCGACTGCTGCGCAAAGAGTCCTCCTAATAACGCCCGCGAGAAGCTCGCCACCATGCCGTGGTTTCTTGCCAATTTGGCATTGGCTTCATCGCGCGCATAGCCGCCCGAGAGCGCCACGACTTTCAACACGTTCGGATGCTGGATGCAATCGGTGTAGAAGTTGTCCTGTTCGGGCAGGGTAACTTTTAACATAACGCGCTGATCAGATCTAAGCTGGTTCAATTCCTTTAGCATTCCCGCTTTGAGGAGATCTTCGGCTTGGGCTTTATCGGGACAGTGAATATCGACTTCGGGTTCGATAATCGGCACTAAGCCCGCCGCAATAATTTGCTTGCCGATATCAAATTGCTGCTTAACGACGGCTTCCACACCAGCCGCATTCGCTTGTTTGATGACAGAACGCATCTTCGTGCCGAAAACCTCATTCGATTTTGCCTTATCGAGCAGCGCGCCGAGGTTGGGAATCGGCTTCATGACTTGTGTACCGTCTTGTTCAGCGGCGAGCCCTTTGTCGATCTTGAGAAAAGGCACGACATTCTTTATATCCCAGAGATAAATTGTCGTCGGTTTGCCTTCGATCTCCCGATCCATGGTGTTTTCAAATAAGATCGCGCCGAGGATGCGTTTGCCGTCGAAAGCAGGACTCGTGATGAGGCGGGTGCGCATTTGATGCACAAGGGTATACATGCCTTCCTCATCCGACCAGGCATCTTCGCTAATGCCGTATTGGCTCAGTGCCTTCGGCGTGCTGCCACCGCTTTGATCCAGGGCCGCGATAAACCCCGTTTCGGTTTTGATCTTCGCTAGTTGTTGGTCGAAGTTACTCACAATATGCCTCGCAGAACATCAAGGTTAACCGGACATGGGGCGGTTCGCCGCTGCGATCCATTCTCTACTCATGGTCTCGGCGAATCACCGACGCGTTACGTCGTTTGGGAAATATAATAATAGCCCACTATTCCCCAGACGACTACCCGAAAGACAGTCTCATCCGGCAGGCCGCTTTCTCTTTACCGTCAGCTTGAATTCAGCATATTGAATTCAGCATATTGAAAATTGCTTGAGCGAATGGTGAACTAATTCGTTCGGCGAAGCGAAAGTGCTTTGTCATCGTTTCTTCATTTTCTAGTAAAGTTTTTGAAAAATGAAAAAAGCAAAATGATCACAACGTTATCAAAAAAGCAACTATCAGACCTCTTGCAACCATAAGCACTGAGGTATCGGGCTGAACGGTGTCACCAGTTGCGTATTAGGGAAGGTGCGCAGTAGCGAATTCCTGCAGGACAACAGGGTCATGTGGCGGCACCATACCTAGCATGGACAGCTAGATCCCGGTTAATGCTAGGGGAAACCATGTCAATGTATAGTAATAAATTACGCAAACAACTATTGCTTAGTACGGTGGCAGCGGGTGCCATTAGTCTGTTTTCGCATCCCGTATCAGCGGCGTCGGAACTGCTGGAACTGCTGGAGGTGCTGCGCCAAAACGGTACCCTCAATGAAGCGCAGTACCAGCGGCTAAGGAATGAGGCGCTAGCCACTCAGCAACGCGAGGAAGAAGCCCGTATCGCTGAGGAGCAAGCGGCGGAAGAGGAGCAGGAAGAAGAGGTCAGCGTCTCCGTTAAGGGAGGAGCACTGAAATTTAAAACGGAAGACGAAGCGTTTGCCGTTCAGATCGGTGGCCGGCTTATGGTCGACGGCGCCCTGTATGACGATGATGACGTAAAACTAGGCGACGGCACCGAGTTCCGCCGGGCGCGCCTCTTTGTCGAAGGGACCATGTGGAGAGTCTGGGATTATAAACTGCAGTACGATTTTACCGAATCTGGTTCTGAAGGTATCCGGGATGCCTATATTCGCTACACGGGTTTCGATCCGACCACCATTACCTTGGGTAATTTCAAGGAATGGTTTAGCCTGGAAGAGTTAACCAGTTCCAAATACATTACCTTTATGGAGCGGGCCTTACCCAATGCCTTCGTACCAGGGCGCCATATTGGCGCCGGTGTGTTTACCCATGGCGCTAACTGGAGCGTGAGCGGCGGGCTCTTTAGCGAAGGGACGGATAGCAACCAAGACAGCGAAACCAACGAGGGCTGGGGGTTAAATGCCCGAGCCACCTTTGCTCCCATATATGATGACAACATTGCGGTGCATTTGGGCGCATCAGGATACTGGCGCGAACCGGACAGCGACAATGAGGTGAGCTTTGAGGAGCGTCCGGAATCCCATGTAACCAACGTACGATTAGTTGATACCGACACCATCGACGATGTAAATAGCTACTACGGCATTGGCGGCGAGCTGGCGGCGGTCTGGGGACCCTTTTCGGCCCAGGGCGAATATATCTACACAAACGTCGATCGTGACGATGCCAGCGATCCGGATTTCGACGGCTTTTATGTTTTCGGCAGCTATTTCCTCACCGGCGAATCCCGTAACTATGATCCGGAAGACGGCACGTTCGGACGCGTCAAGCCATTCAATCCGGTCGACGGCGGGGGCGGGCTCGGCGCTTGGGAACTGACCCTGCGCTATAGCTATATTGACCTCAACGATGGGGCAATCAAAGGAGGACGAGAAAACAATTATACAGCCGGCTTAAATTGGTATGCGACGTCCCACATCCGGTTTATGTTTAACTACATTCGTGTCAACGCGAAACGGGAAGGCATAGCAGGCCCGGGCACTAAGTATGATAATGCAAACATTTATCAGGCTCGCGCCCAAGTTGATTTTTAGCGCTTAACGCTTGACGATGAGAGATAAGGTTTAAATACTCGCCAATGGCATAAAAGGGTCATACAGTATTATTAAACTAAACGTCAGTTCGACATAACTAAATGGTAACGGGCAACTGATTGGGCGAGTTAAAGCGAAGGTTAAGAGAGGGCTTTTTGTCTCGATAGGTATAAGCGATTAGACCGGCGACCAAGTTCACCATGAAATTGGCTACGCTGCGATGGCGGGAATGCTCGATCTGAGAGATGTTCTTAAGCTGGTCGTTGACGGTTTCAATGATCGCGCGTTTGCGGGTCAGGAGCTTGTCCATCAAGGGTAAGAGTTTGTTTCTCATGTTTTTCTTAAGCTTGGTAATGAGTCGCACGCCTCGTTCAAACAACCACTCAAAGAGCTTCTGGGAGATATAGCCCTTGTCGCCAAAGAGCTTCCCGAAAAGCGCTGGGGTCATCTCTGGCACCGGCACCCGGTCATCGAGGTTGGCCGGGGTGAGCTTGATTACGAGTAATTCCCCTTCATCATTGATGATAAGATGGAGTTTGAAGCCATAAAACCAGCCCACCGAGTTCTTGCCCCACTTGGCCAGCTTCTTGAAGAGCTGATGGGCATGAGCGCGTTTGGGATGACAGACGCTGATCGGCGTTGAGTCGATAAAACTGATGCCGCTGACCTGGCCCTGGCGGGTGTGAAGGTAGCTACACAGCGGAATCAGCACCGAGCGCATCAGCTCCACAAAGCGGCTATAGCTGACCAAGGTCGGAAACACCCAGCGCAGATGTTTCATCACGTAGCCCGTGTAGTAATGTTTAAACGTACGAAAGTTCGAGCTGTGGAAGGCGATGATGATCGTCATGACTTCACTCAGCGAAAGGGCCGAGGCCTTCCTGCGCCTGCCCTCTCCCACTTGCAGAAGTTGCTGATTCCACTGGGGTTCAAACGAGCGTATCTCCTAGTTGGGGGAGGGTGTCATGTCTAAGAACAAGTTATCGAATCGGTGGTTTACCCAGGCCAATCGAAGATGGAGGACTTCGTGATCACGTGCCCGCTCGTCCCAGATGCATCACGCCTCGTATCCGGTTCTTGTTCATCGCCCCGCAGCCTTGGGTTCGGCTTCCTCCAGACCCCACCTCGCGGTGACGCCCTTGCCGTTTCCCTAGCCTTCGGCTCTGCGAAAACCTGGTCGCAGGACTTGCACCTGCGTAGTTACGTGCCATGCCCGGCACACACGCCAAGGTAACCGGCCGCCCGGCCGCCGTGCGGTAGCGCGACGGTCCGCGTTGACCTTGATGTTAGGCCAAAGTGCATCGGATCGCCTCCTTATCCGAGAAAGTCAAAAGGAAAGACCTGACCGTAATATTTCATCAGCTCGAAATGTCGCGAGATATCGAGCGAGTCAAATCAATAGACATTATCGGAAATAAGCTATTGACCGACTTAACTACTTGTACATCAAGGGCAATAACTCGCCGAAACTTTAAAACCGATAATGTCTAATGTAAAGTCGCGCCATGGTGAGTTGGTGGCTTCGTTCATCGCAGGCCAAGGGCCGTCAGTTATCATGCAGACCAGGACAAAGTGCGGGATCCTTGCCTTGGCGATTGGCGCATTCCACACATTGGCGATGATATTTATCCGTCTCCAGCTCGTATTCGATGTCCAACCGTTCGAGCTTCTGCAGCAGACGACGAAGTCTTGACGCATATTCGTGCGTCTGTTGGCGATGGTGTAGGAACTGACGTGCGGCTTCGTAGGCTTTCGGGAAGGCTTCTTTCATCATATGGCAAGATTGCAGCCGCGTTCGAAGAACGGCCTGATCCCCCAAATGAGCCTTATAAGCGTCAACAATTTTGCCAAATTGGTCGACGAGCGAACCGAGACCGCCGGGAATGATCCAGGTATCACTGTCAGACGTTATGTTCTCGGCAAATTCCCGCCCTTTCAGAATTGCGTCGGCATAGTCGTGCGCATCACCAACGACCTTCTCCGCCACTTTAATGACGATGTCCGTTATCCCGCACGCCAAATTAATGAAGCGCCATGCTTCCAGGTTGAAAAGCGTTTCGTTGTAGTGGTGCTCGAACTTTGGCAAGAGCTCGGCCAACCGTGCCTTCACCTCCTGAAACTGGGAATCGAACCATTTCTGGTTGAGCCTGCCAGTTTGGAAACAGTCCTCTTCGTCCTCTGTCGGTTCTGATGGCGGAGGACCGGACGTAATGCTGTCGGCAGGCCTCACGCCACAGCCACAGCAGACCTTCCATGAGATTTCCGACCACGCGATGGTTGCCGTCGGCGTTGTATTCTTATACTTGCCCTCAAACGGCAGAACGAACCTGTATCGATTATTGGCACACTCTGGCTTCTGTTCGCTTCGTGCCGCCGGCGGATAACAGGGCCCAGGTGGAACGCGTGTGTAGTAGAAATGAGTCGGCGGCCCCTCGATTCCTTCAGCAAGTGCCCGCATACCTTGAGTATGGGGCACCTTTACCTCGGAGGTCCACGACGAACCCGAAATCGACTCGGTGCATTGCTCGGGAATGGTGGGGTTTTCCCAATGGAAACCGATGATGAGATCCGGCATCACCGGATTGAACAGAACCCCAACCCCCGGATAGTAGTTGTCCAGAACAGGCTGGCCAGACCATCTGACAGTGTCCTGTGTGCAGGTCAACGTTTGGTATTTCGATCTGCTAGCGGGCCGGAAAACGTCCAGATGCAGGTTGTCGCTGGTGAAATACCCAGAAGCAGCCAACCGAATGCCAGTGAGCGGATCTTCCTTTACTGTCCCGGTGAAAGTGAACCAGCCGTTAATCCGCTCTATCACATTCCCTGTTAGGGACACCGGTGGATAGTTCGTCTTGTACCGCCATTTCGCCCAGCCGCCCAACGGCTTGTCCTTCGGGCAGATTGCCGTCGCCAGTTCCGACGGCGTAGGCTGATCTTGCCCGGAAGTGTCGTCGTTGTCAGCGACGCCGGAACTGCTCGGATCGCCCACATCCACTCCGTTAGGAGGTTCGGCTGCTGCCAACGTGCCAGTGGCTGCCTTAGAATGGAAAACTATGCGATCGACATCTTTTCGTAAAAGAGTTGATTGGTCCGTAATCACGGTATTGTTGGTAATAGCGCCTATCTTCGCAAAGATCATACTACCGTCATATCGAACAATGATGTCGTCACCGACCTTCGGCGCTGATCCGGGTAGCCTCGGCGGTGTAGCGAGTTGGTGGGCCTCGAAGTCCAGTCCCACCAACTCTGACCGCTTGAAGGGCAGCGAGCGTTTGTCCGGTCCTTCGACAATGAGCGTATCGCCCGTCAATGAGAGAATGCGTCCCCTAACAACGGGCTTGTCTTTAAGGATGACTATGCCTTGGCCGCTAGCCGTCTTATCAATCGGTATAGGCTCGGGGGTTGCCGGAGTGTCTGCCCCGGATGGCGTCTGCGATTTGATTTCAGGCACTTCGTTTGAACGATGTTTTAGGATGCGCCTGATTTGCTGGCTGTGCGTGAGGGGGCTTCTCATTTGCAGCTTTGGGTATAACAATGCGCTTGGTCTTTGACTGAACATCCGAATTTTCTGGCGCGCCCTGGCCGGCCGCGCCAGTTGCCCCAGCGGCGACGATAACCATCGCCAGGAGCAATATGCCAGTCAAAGCTCTGCTACACATCGATGCCTACGCTGGCAAAGGCTTTGGCCCTTCCTGCCTACAGTTGAAACTCCACAAGCGTACCGGGCTCGATCTCGAACTCGTCGACAAGCGTCATGCGCTTCGTCTTGTGTTCATCCTCCCACCAGTCGAGCTTATAGCGGCCTGGGGGAAGCGGAACCGGCTGCCAGCCCGTGGCTTTGCCGCGCCAGTCGAATTCCTTACCGCTATCCAGATGCATAAAGATGGCCTTATAGGGCGGTTTGGCATCTGCCTGCGTCACGAACTTGACGCCGCTATTTATCGTAACGTCCGCCATACCAGAGGGAGGCACGGTAATCTCACCCAGTTCGATCGTGCTGTGATAATGCTCGCTCTGACGGTAAAGAACCGAATATTTGCCCTTAGGCACAAGCTGCGCTCCCTCCGCATCCCGCCATCGTCCGAGGCTCTTGCCATCGGCTCGCACCAGCTCGACGAAATAGGGCGCCTTTTCGATCCAATCCGCTCTGCGGATTTGAATGCCGCTATTTATTGCGTGTTTTTTAAGCTTTCCCGCTTCAATGGTAACGGCACCGAAATCTACCGACGGCGAATAGTGCTCCGATTGCCTCCAAACCAGACGATAGTCTCCGACTGGCACCACCTGCGGGCCCAACGTTCCCCGGAACCGGGCGAGTGGCTTCTCATCGCCTGGGCGCATAAGCGCCCAATAATAGGGCGCTTTGATCGTCTCGGGCGCGATGATTTGCAGACCGGTATCGATCGGTACCTCCACCGTCTTGCCGGCCGGCACATTGACGATTTCGGTCAGCGGTACGTCGAGACTATAGTGTTCAGACTGTCTCCACACGATCTGATATTCGCCCTTTCGGACTTTTAATTCACCCTGGCTTCTGGCGCTAGCCTTCTCTTCATTCGATTCCGGATCGACGGCATGCCATTGATAGGGCGGAAACTTGACCCATGAAGCTGGCTTTAGCTTAATCGTGCCAGGCCCGATTATCTTGATGACCTTCGAATCGGGCTTCGGCTCGGCTTCGGCTATAACGGGCTCAGGTTTGGGCGCAGGCTTATTCTCCACGACCGCCTTCCGCACGTCGAAAAGTGCGGTGCGCAGCGTGGAGGGATCATCCACGTCGTAATAGTTGCCACCTCCGGCTTCGGCGATACACTGCAATTGCTCCGCGGCGTCGTCGCCAACGCCAAAGCCGACCGTGTGTATCACGAGCTTCACGCCCTGCTGCTTCAGCTCCTTGGCCAACGCGCACGGATCGCCCTGGCAGGTTTCGATACCGTCGGAAACCAGAAGCAATGTCGAAGGCGCATCTGTTGAAGCTAGGAGCTTGGCCGCATGGCGAAGCGATTCGGTGATTGGGGTCTTGCCTTTCGGCTGGATGCGTTGCACGGACGCTGCGACTTCACCTGGCTCAGAGCCGAGCGGCGCAATGGTTTCAATATCCGTGCAGTCGCCCTTGCGCCGGTGGCCATAGGCGACAAAGCCGAGGCTGACATTGGCCGGCACGTCCGTCAGGACGTCTTTCATGACCTTTTTTGCGGATACGACCTTGGGCTCACCGCCAACGCGTCCCCACATCGATCCGGAACCGTCTAGGACCACAACGAGGTTACTGTTTGTTTGCGACAACGCACCCGAAAATGGCAGAGTCATTAGGATACTTAGAACGAATGTAATGGTTTGAGCAACGTGACCTGTCATAGCGGACCCCGTGTCTTGAGCCGTGCATCGGTCTCGTAAGTTAAGAACTCCT
>CAVSVP010000033.1:0-176374 GCA_963731125.1 uncultured Pseudomonadota bacterium | reverse complement strand
TGTTGCCACATTTCATGCCGTCGAATCACCCATAACCGCAAGCGTAGAGAGCCGTCTTTGCCCAGGCGTTTTTGCCCCAAATCCTTACCTCCTATTTTGCGCAACAGCGAACTGACAGACTTAAAGTTCAGCTCCTTTCCAAAACGATGGCTGAAGCCTGGATTTAGAGCGGACATCACCTTATCAACCGTCACTAATTCCTTATCAAAGGGGGGCTCTTTGTCTTCAAACATCGCATAGAACTTCGCCTCCAAGGGCGATCGGCTTTCTTCGATGACCTGCCGCTTGCTAGCGGTCATTGGCGCCTTGGCATGGGGATTAAAGTGAGAGATATCGCGATGCAGCAGGTAATGGGCGAATGCCGCCGTGCCGTCCTCGCTGTGGATAAAACGAAACAAGTTATCGTAGTACTCAGCCGGTTGGGGCTTTACGTCGGCAATGTGGACGAAGTAACGACGGTCTTCTTCTTCCAAGCGTGCAGCATCAGAGTAATTGCTGAACAACAGGAAATTCGCCCGGTTTGGCATGGTCACCGTTGACATATACTTCCGCTCCAGCCGGAACGTCGGTTGGGTAATCAGCGGCTTAAGCCCAATACCGTTCAATGGCACATAACAATGGCCTGCTCGAAGGGTTTGGTGGGCTGAGGAAAGGCGGATGTATGGGTCTTTTCTTGGGCCATTTGCTCATTTTTCGTTTGATGACCCGGGGGTTGATGCGGTTGCGTCGTGGCTCGATAATTTCCTCGGCCACCTCCTGCACCAGCCGGCGATACCAGCGCTGACAGCCGCGCTGGCTGGCCGGACACTCGGGCAGGCGACAGCGCAGGATCTTGAGCGTAGCGGTAAACGACACTCGGCGCGGGTCCAGCTGCTGCGTGGCGGCCGCCTCGTACATCAGCACCCGCACCAGGAAATGGGCCAACAGCAGCCCGTAGACCTCCTGAACCACGCCGGCCGGGGTTTGGCTGCGCAGCACCGGGCGTTCGCGCTGATGGGTCTTGAGCTCATCGATGGTCAGTTCTTCCTCCCAGCGCTCGTGGTACAGACACACCAGGGTGGTGGCCGGATCGAGCTCGGCATCGAGCAGGGTGGTCAGCAACCGATGCCGCTCGCCGGCGCCGGGGCGAGTCGGGTCGTCGAGCGTGTACTCGATGATCCGCACCACGATGCCGTTGCGGTCGCGGCGCCGATCGGCGGCGTTGCGGTAGAGCTTGGCCAGGTAGGAGCCGTCGGCCAAGACCTCGATCGGCTCGAAGATGCGATTGGAGGTGATGCGGGCCAACAGCTGCGCCCGCCGCGCGAGCACCGCCGAGACACTGGCGTAGTTCAGGAAATTGCGGTCCCACAACAGCAACATGTCCGCTTGCAGAAACCGCAACAGGTACGGTGCCATGCTGACCTCGCCGTGCTTGAGGGGTTTGAGCAGCCAGCGCCACAACACATGGCTGCCGGTCTCGCACAGGGCCAACAGCCGCACCTGAGGAAACGCCCCGGGGGCGCGGCCACTGCCGGGACGGCCGAAGGCCCGCTCATTGGCCGGGGTATCGGCCACGTCCAGCACGAAACCGTCCAAGGCCATCGTGCGCATCCCGCGGTAAAACGCCCCGGGCGTCTCCGGCCGGCCCAGCAACCGGATCACCTGCTCGGCCAGCACCCGCAGCGGCGCGATCCCCAGCCGCTTGCGCGCCTCGCACAACGTCGAGCGCCCCGGCACCGCCGCCGGGGCGAAACGGTTGCAGCCAGCGGAAAATCTGCCGGTAGCCGTCACGACAACACAGCCCCAGGGCGATCATGAACCACACCATGAACCACCCCGGCAGACGCTTACACACCGCACGGTCCTGGCCGGTTTGCGCCACCACCTCTTCCACCTGCGCTCGCGGAATGATACGTTGTAAAGCGCGGAGTCGATCGCGCGTCGGCAAAGACGTCCACGCGCGTCCGTCTCTTGGCGAAGGTCGATCACCGTAGCCTCCTGATCAGGTTTGAGTTTTGGCAAACCTATCCTGATCCGGAGGCTTTTATTTGGCAAGCCCATTGAACGGTATTGGGCTTAAGCCGGTTCATCACCTCAAGCCGGCCCCGGGTCATCAGTTCACCGATGACAACCAGCGAGGTGTTCCGCATCCAATCATTATATTGGCTTTTCAGTTCCTCATTCTCGATCTCCACGGTATTCTTCATCCCTAGTACCTGCCGTATCGCGAGACCAATCGCGTCCTTGCCCACGCCTTGCGCACCAATCAGCAGCGGTGTGGTTTTTAGCTTCACGGCGGGATGTTGGACGAGATGGGCCACCCAGTCGAGAAAATACTCGCTGGCGTCAAGATCGTTGCTGAACAGATAGCGGATATGGTTAATCAGTATTGTGAAGTCGCCCTCCTGGGATCGCAGCGGCGGGGGTTCCCACAAGTTCAGTTTAGATAGTCCATCTTCCTCAACGAAGCGCCCCTCCCCGGGAAGGTAGGTTTCTTCAGCCACTTTTTGGGTGTCGTGGCGTTCGAGAAATTGCTGGACTGCCTCACGCCCCTTGAGTTGGCTCTGATGGACATCGCAGAACTGTTCCTTATCGAGATACTGCAGGGTTGTTAAATCCACAAAGCGTTTAATCGATAGAACATACACATAAGGATCAAAGCGAGTCGCCTGGCGCTGCGCTTCGATGGCTATGCCTTGGCGAATTTTTTCTAGGGTACGCCGATAGTAGTCTTCCCGTTCTACTTTCTCGACATTGATGCCGTATTCCAAGCGGTTCACCACCAGGAGGTCCACAATCTCTTGATCGCTGCATCCCTGGTTGACTGACAAAACTCGCTAAGGCACGGATTCTACTTGAAATTAAAGAAAGGGATGAGATGAAATGCGCGACCCGTGTTCCAACGGGATGGGTTAAACATAAGGAGCCCGCGCATGAATACCTCATCCCCACTTTACGATACGATAGTCTCCCTCTTGGCACAAGCACCGTGGCGCGATCGCCGGCATTTATCGACCTTGGCATGGATGGTGGTTGGGTTATTGAGCAGCGGCTGGATTGGGCTAAGTGAGTGGGTGCCGTAGGTACACAGTCGCGCCCGGTTCGCCGCCAGCAGTTGGCGGCGGTTTCGGCGCTGGTTAGCCAATCGGCGAGTGGATGTCCACCACCTCTACGGCGCGCTGTTGCAGCCGGTGTTGGCGGAACTGGACGCGCCACGGCTGTACGTGGTCTTGGATACCTCGTTGCTGTGGAACCGGTGGTGTTTGATCCGCCTGGGGTTAGTGTATCGCGGCCGTACCATACCGCTGGTCTGGAAGGTGATCGAGCATCGCTCCAGCAGTGTGGCCTTTCGGGCTTACCGTGGGTTGTTGCGCTTGGCCGAGCGGCTGTTGCCGCCAGGGCGGGACATCGTGCTGTTGGCCGATCGGGGCTTTCTGCATGGGGAACTGATGGCCTGGATTCACCGCCACGCGCGCTGGCATCTGCGCGTGCGTATCAAGCGCTCAGGGTTGCATCTCTATGTCCAGCGCCGGGGACACTATCGGCGCCTGGTCATTCGCGTGCAGGCCGGTGAAGTGGGCTGCTATCATCACGTCTTTGTCGGTGCCCAACGCCTGGAGATGCACTTGGCCGTGGGCTGGCAACGGGGCCACCGCGAGCCCTGGTTGATCCTCAGCGATGAACCGACCGACCGCGATACCCTGGCTGAGTATGGCCAGCGCTTTCGGATCGAGGAGAATTTCCTGGACGACAAATCCAACGGCTTCCAACTGGAAAGCTCCCAACTGCGCGACGCCCGCACCCTGACACGGTTGCTGTTGGTCTTGGCCGTGGCCACCCTCTACCTGACTTGCCAAGGCGCCGCGGTGGTCGCCCAGGGCCAGCGCCGCCGGGTCGATACCCATTGGTTTCGCGGCCACAGCTATCTGCGCTTAGGCTGGCATGGGCTGCGCTATGCGCTGGCTCATGGCGAAGCCCTGCTGCAACGCTTGACGCTGGGCTCCCTCCAGGATCCGGATCCGGCTCAGGCCAGCCGCCGACAGGGGCGGCAAAAACGTCAACAAGCCCGCTGGATGGACCCTTTGCCAGCCTGTTATGCCTTGTTACTTCCCGCCCTGGAGGCAGCATGAGAGTTAGCTGAGAGGAGTTTTGTCAGTCAACCAGCGCTGCATCCTTGGCGCGCGGCGTACCAACCGATCGCCATATCATAGGCACTTTGATCGCCCGCCAAATCCTCTCTCGTGTGTTCCCAGGTAGCTCGGAACTTAGCACTTTTTCTCAGCTTGCTCAGACACTTGGGAGTTTCGCATTCCGGATCTATGACGAAATCGTCGATGTTGACTGGGATCTTGGCTTGCCCGGGCATGGCAGCTAGGGAAGCTACCGCTTTATTCCCAGCGGCTTCTATGGTGGAGATCGCATACCGGCGTTCGGGGTAGAACGCGAGGATTTCCACCTCTCTGCTCCTGTGGTGCGCAAAAATTATTATATCCCATTCAATTGTTGATGTTTTTTAGATTACAATCGCGCGCTTTAGTCGAAACCGAAGCAGCTCTTATCAATGACATCTATGACCCGTTCTCGGGCGCAGTCGGCAACGGTCGCGCATCTGTTCGTCAATCTCTACGCCCTGTTCCTGGCCGGTGGCCGGTACCTCGCACTGTGCCTGCGACCCAAAGCCTCCGTGGCCGCTGAGAACCTATTTCTACGAAAACAGTTGGCGCTGTATCAGGAACGCCAGGTTAAGCCGCGTCGGGCCGACAACATCACCCGCTTGATCCTGGTTGTGCTGGGGCGCTGGTTCAACTGGGAAACCGCCCTGAAGATCGTTCAGCCACAGACTTTCGTTCAGTGGCATCGGCAGGGTTTCCGGCTGTTCTGGCGCTGGAAGTCGCGACCCGGGCGCCCACCTCTACCATCGGACCTGCGAGTGTTGATCCGGCGCATGGCCGCCGACAATCCCAGCTGGGGCCAGCAGCGTATCGCCAACGAACTATGGCTGAAGCTCGGCCTGAAGGTGTCCCCTCGCACCATACGCAAGTATCTACCGAACCGGTCGAATCCTCCCGCCGGGAAGCACGTGTCGTCGCAGCGCTGGTCGACCTTTCTACGTAACCACGCTCAAGCCGTGGTGGCCTGCGATTTCTGTGTCGCCGTTACCCTGGGTTTCCGCGTGCTCTATGTGTTTATTATTATTGAGCATGCGAGCCGGAAAATCCTGCATACCAATGTGACTGCCCACCCCACCGCAGCCTGGACACTTCAGCAATTGCGCGAAGCCATACCGTCCGATCATCCCTACCGCTTTCTCATCCATGATCGCGATTGCATCTTCTCCGGCGCCCTGGATCAATCGATCCGCCATCTGGGGCTACGAGTGTTAAAAACGCCCCCGCGAACGCCCCAGGCGAACGCGATCTGCGAACGGGGCATTGGCAGTCTCCGCCGGGACTGTTTGGACTTTCTCATTCCACTGAGCGAGAACCCTCTGCGCCGACAGATCAAAGCCTGGGTCGCGCACTATAATCAAGGCCGTCCGCACATGGCTTTGGGTCCAGGCATCCCCGATCCTCCGGCCCATTTACCCGTGACACCCCAAGCACATCGACACCGGCTTCCAGCGGATGTGCGCATCGTCGCGCAGCCTGTACTGGGGGGCTTGCACCATGAATATGCTCTTGAAAAAATCGCTGCCTAATCATGGTGATATTAATATTTGCGCACTACAGGGCGTCACCTGGCCAACTGAGCACTAGGGCACCAGCAACAATGGCGACCATTCCCAAGGCGATGCGCCGGTCTACGTTCTCACGGAAGGCGAACCAGGCCAGCAAGGCAGTGAAGACGGCTTCGGCATTGAGTAGTAGAGATGCCCCGAGGCGGGCATCCCGGTAAGTCCGAACATCAGCAGAACCGGGCCGAGCACCCCGCCGGCCGCAATGGCACCGGCAAGCCACGGCCACTCGCCAATCGCGAGCCTGACCCGTGGGGCGCGTCGCATCAGGCGGTACGCCGCCAGGCCCAGACCTGCGCCCAGATACAGCAGCCCGGCGAGTAGCCAGGGATTGACGCTGGTTAGCAACCCCTTTGCGAGCGGCGTGCCCGCGCCAAACAGAAGCGCTGCCGTCAAGGCGGCAAACACCCCGGTTTGACGTGCTCCGGGTAACCATGGCATGGTTCGTTTCTCCCTATACCCAGCATAGGCCTGTACCGCTACGGGTGACGAGCGCCCGTAGCGAACGGGAACGCTCGATAACCCCGTCGTGCTGGAAAAATGTCGACGGACGTCGACGGACAACGTGTCGTCGCGGCCTCTATGAGCTACCGATCGTGGCTTACATCACCATTCGCCATAGACAAGTGTCATGGTGAATGAGAAAACCATTGTTCTTCTCAAAAAAGCTGGAAAACCCTATCAGTGCCGTTGGTGATGTTATCCATCCCTATAACACCAGTCTCCGCACTATTGAAACCGTATGATCGCCACCCGCATTATATTACCAGTATCCTTACCAGAAATGTTATCGCTAAAGAAATACTTATGTCTAAGCGGCATGTCCCTAGCGAGTGGTAACTTAATAAAAAAACTGATACTTAAATCAATTTGACCCGTTGTGTGATCTCTCCTACGCTGTTATCCATGAAAGACCGACTAATAATTTATCTTACCCCTGATGGTGACCCTCGCACGGCTGATGGGCTCCAGCGGTGGCAGCATCTGACACCTTTCGCCGACACCGATGTTGTTACGGCCTCCTCTACTGCTGTTGTTACGGCCTCCTCTACTGCACATTGCCAATCGTGGCGTAACCAACTATTCCCTAGCGACAGAGATCAAAACACGATGAAAGCCATTGAACTGGAAACTGAGATCACAGAAGACCACACCATCCACCTGAAGCTTCCAAACCAGGTGCGTCCCGGCCGTGCGCGAATCATCGTACTCTATGAAACCGATGACGATGCTCGACGCGAGTTCGAGTATAGAAGCGGAAATCTGGACGATTTTCTGGCATCACTGCCGCGAAACACGCCTGGGCGTGACCGCAACGAGATCGCCACCCAGATCGAAGCAGAGCGTGCCAGCTGGGACGAATGATGATTCGCCTATTCCTGGATGCCTGCATTGTCATTGATCTGGTAGAAGCCAAACCTGAACAGCAGAACAAGCTCAAGATCCTGATAACCGGCAAGCAGGTCTTCGGCAGCGAGCTCGTCCGCCTGGAATCCAGACTACAGGCCCTTCGTGACCAACGCGAAGACTTGCTAAGAATCTACGACAGTTACTTCGAGCGCTGCAAGATGGTGCCCTTCGATCGCACGTTATTCGATCTGGCGAGCCGCCTACGAATCGAGCACCGCATTAAAACACCGGATGCCCTTCACCTGGCAGCGGCACTCATTGCCGAATGCGAACAATTCTGGACCAACGATAACCACCTTGCCAAGGCCGCGGGCGACAAGCTTGAAGTGTGGGATTGGAACCGTATCGAACAAGCTGCCAAGCAGCTGGAACAAGAATGATGATCCCACTGCATCCACGGTCTTGGTGTCCCTGGCGAAAGTTTGCAGATCCCTGCCCGCCTTATACTGGTCAATTCTGGCAATAGTTTCGATAATATCCTTAAAACGGATAGCAGGCTCTTTAGAAGGCAGACAAGATAGCTTTGTCTGCTGATCCTTTTCTTACCTATGATAGTGACCCTTGCAAGGCTAACCCGACTTTCGCTATTCGCCCCCGAATTCAGCCATTTTCAGCCCTCGCTGACATCTAACCCCTTGATGCACAAAGAGCGAGGTCGACAAAAGGGTTTGTAGTGCCGACCTACCCTATTGATTTATCATGTAAATAGCCGAAAATGGTGCGATGTTTCTACGAGCCAAGCGCCGTTTCAAAGATGGCAAAGAACACCGCTATTGGAGCATTGTCGAAAACCGACGCACGGCGGATAACCGGGTTGTCCAAAGACAAGTGCTCTATCTGGGTGAGATCAACGATGCGCAACGGGCGGCCTGGTGTCAGAGTATCGAGGTGTTGCAAGAGGATGGGGCGAGTTCCCGGCAGATGGCTGTGTTTCCCTCGGATCGGCAGGCACCGCGTCTCGAATGCGATACGGTGCAGGTCAATCTGAGTCAGTTGCGTTTGCACCACCCCCGCCAATGGGGTGCCTGTTGGCTGGCCTTGACGCTCTGGAAGCAACTCCAGCTGGATGCGTTCTGGGGGCCTAAATTGCCTCCCAGTCGCAAGGGCACGTGCTGGTTGAAGGTTTTCAAACTCCTGCTCTGCTATCGGCTGATTGCCCCGGGTAGTGAGTGGTACCTGCATCGGGAATGGTTCGAGCGAAGTGCCATGGTGGATCTGCTGGGTGCGGATTACCGCATCGCCCAGAAAGACACCCTTTATCGCTGTCTGGACAAATTGCTGCCCCACAAGAAGGACTTCTTCTCCTTTCTGACGGAGCGCTGGAAGCACCTGTTCGGGGTGCGTTTCGAGGTGCTGCTGTATGACCTGACCAGTACCTATTTTGAAAGCGACCCACCCGGTGGGGGGAACCGCCGGTTCGGATACAGTCGAGATAAACGCTTCGACTGTGTACAGGTGGTTATCGCACTCATCGTCACCCCGGAAGGTTTCCCGATCGCCGATGAAGTGATGCCCGGCAACACCAGCGACAACACCACGTTGGAGAGCTTTCTGCAGGCCATCGAGGCGCAATACGGCAAGGCCAACCGCACGTGGGTGATGGACCGAGGCATCCCCAGCGAAGCGGTGTTGACGCGCATGCGTCAGGCATCACCGCCGATTCACTACCTGGTCGGCACTCCCAAGGGGCGGCTGACCCAACTGGAAAAGCCGTTCCTCGCCAAGCCTTGGGAAGCCGTACGAGATAGCGTTCAGGTCAAACTGCTTGCCCAGGAGAGTTCACTCTATGTCCTGGCACGCAGCGACGGCCGGGTCGATAAAGAGCGCGCCATGCGGCGCCGGCGGCTGAAGCGGCTGTGGCGTCGGCTACAGGAGTTACGCCGGTAGAAACTCACGCGGGATCAACTCCTGCTCAAGCTCGGTGCCGCCCAAAAGCAGGCCGGCAGAGTGTATGCCCTGCTCGATATCCACCTGCCTGAACCGGATCAGGCCGTTACTGAGGCAACCTTCCATTTTCATCTCAAGCGTAAGAAGCTGCGTGAACGCCGCCGCCGCGAGGGATGCTACTTGTTGCGCTCCAACTTGACCAGCGCGCATCCCGCTGAACTGTGGCGCCACTATATCCAGCTGACCGAGATCGAACAGACCTTCAAGGAACTAAAAGGCGATCTCGCCGTGCGCCCTATATTCCATCAGACCGATGAGCGTATTGACGCGCACATTTTTGTCACCTTTGTGGCCTATTGTTTGATGGTGACCCTGAAACATCAGGCCCGTCAGCTGGCGCCGGGGCTGACACCCCGGGCCATCCTGGAAAAATTCGCCGCCATCCAGATGGTCGATGTTCATCTGCCGACCACCGATGGTCGACACCTTGTCCTCTCTCGTTTCACTCAGCCCGACCCAGATCAACAATTACTTTTGCAGCAGCTAAGGTTATCCCTTCCCCAGCAGCCGCCCCCCAAGATCCATGCCTCTCAAACCGCCCCGCGCGCAAGCCACCGGTAGTGCCGACCTTGGGAAGTCAGCAACAAAAAAATCAATAGATTATATCACCTCAAGGTCCGAATAGCGAAAGTCAGGCTAACAGGCCTAGGGCAATCGCGCTATATAGCTCTTGACAGAGGAGGCAGGTAATGTTGGGAGGCATGCTGATGTTGAGGAGGTAACCGATGCTGTCTGATCCCCGCCCCTATTTTGCCGAGCTGCCTGACCCCCGCCGGGAAACCCGAAACAAGCTACACAAACTGAATGACATTCTCATGCTCGTATGTTGTGCCGTGCTCAGTGGAATTGAAGACTGGGTAGGGATGGAGGAATTTGGCAAGCAAAAGGAGGACTGGTTGCGAGAGTTCTTGGAACTGCCGAATGGCATTCCGTCGCATGATACGCTCAGTGACGTGTTGGGACGCCTGGCGCCGGGGGCATTTACCGACGCGTTGTTGCGGTGGGTGGAAGTCGCTATCCCGAGTTTAGCCGGTGAACCGGTGTGCCTGGACGGTAAGCGGTTGCGGGGTAGTCGAGTAGGCGAGCAAGCGGTTCACCTGGTCAGCGCCTATGCGGCGAAAGCTCGCTTAGTCCTTACGCCGCAGGCGGTGGCGGACAAAACCAATGAAATTACGGTGATGCCGGAATTGCTATCACTGCTGGATGTGCAAGGGGCGGTGGTTACGATCGATGCGATGGGCTGTCAGAAAGCCATTGCCCAGGACGTGATCGACGCGGGTGCGGACTACATCCTGGCTCTGAAGGACAACCACCCGGGTCTGCATGACGACGTGCGCTTATGGCTAGACACGGAAACGGCCCAGGGCCGCTTGCCCCAGCAGGAGACGGTAGCCAAAGACCATGGTCGAATTGAAATCCGCCGCTACGCCCTGAGTGACGAGATTGCCTGGCTGGAGCAACCACCCGAGTGGGCCGGACTGCAAGCGGTCGGTCGCGGCGAATCGACCCGAATCATCGGCGAGGCAACGACGACCGAATACCGCTATTACCGGTGCTCACTGACCGATCCGGCGTGCTTTGCCGACGCCGTGCGCCGCCACTGGGATACCGAGAATGGTCAGCATTGGATACTGGACGTGCAGTTCGGCGAGGATGCCAATCGGACACGCCAACATCACGCGCCCGAAACCCTTGCCCTGATCCGGCGGATGGCGCTCAACGGGATACGCCATAACGGCCCCGCTAAGGATAGCCTGCGACGTCGTCAGCTGCGCGCTTCACTGAACGATGATTACCGCACCCATCTCATCTTCGGGCCTCAGAGGCTGTTGGAAAACCCCTGATCGAACGATTTCGGAGCATTTTAAATCAACGCATTAGCTTGCGCGCCAGGGTATTTTCCAACAGCCTCTCAACTCACATAGCGCGATTGCCCTATCTCTCCGCTCACCTCACTATGCTCGTCATGATGCCCTGCGGCGTCTCAACAGCCGCCGCGTAGGCCTGCAGATGCTGTCCGCCCAGATGGGCATAGCGCATCACCATGTCCATGCCAGACCAATCCCCCAGTTCCCGCAACACATGCAGCGGTGTGCCCGCCTGAATATGCCAGGAGGCCCAGGTATGGCGCAGATCATGCCAGCGAAAATCCCCAATGCCCGCTCTTTTTAAACTGAAGTTTTATCGTGACTCGTTCTCATCTCTGTTCTAAGGTTACGATAAAACTTCAGTTTAGACTCCAGCTCTGGAACGACGGTTTTGGGTATCGTGGAGCATACCCGACTAACGCGTCAACCGAGCAAGCCGTCGTTGATAAATCCGCATCACTGATAAGTGGGTGACGGCTTGCGTGGCGCTGTAGAAATACCAGGGCAAGGCAGGCGCAAAATCGTGGATAGCGGCAATGGTATAACGATTGTCCAGCACATTGCGAAATTCAAACCGCCCCTGATAAGGGCTATTACGCCGCGCCAGCAGGCCACCGGTGATAAAGTACATTTGCCGATCCGGTGTGCTGTGATCCGGTTTGAAGGTCAGGTTCAATAAGGTCAGGCGCGGCACGCGCTCGACAACTTGGCAAGACCCAATGTCGTCGAATCGACAGCAAATAAAAGGCCAAAGCAGACGCGGCAGCCAGCGGAAGTAATTACCCGCCACCCAGGCGGCATCTTGGCCGGGAGGCAAAACAATTCGCTGAATCGAACGCACCAGGCTGGCTTCTCGTAAAGCAGTATGATCTTGATCGCGAAGGATCAAGCGAGGACTGGACAACAGGTTTTCTCGACGTGCATCCAGCGCAGCAATTAGAGCTTGTGAATAATCGAGCGCCTCGGCTTGCAGTGCTTGTTGCACCGGATTGGTTTCAACAGCGGTATCTTGCGGCAAGCTTTCCACCAGCGCGTTCACCAATGGCGCGGGCGCTCCACTCACCAGCCGCACTCCAAAGGCGGCCAGCCGCAACGGTAACAACGGTACCGTGAATAGTACCCGCTTACGACCCATTACTGCAGCCGTCTGGCGTAGCAATTCCAGGTAGGTTAACGGCGCTGGCCCACCGATATCGAAATGCTTTGCATACGTATCGGGATTGCCCAGGCAAAGGCGAATCGCCCGCAATACATCAGCGAGGGCAATCGGTTGGGTAAGAGAATGAGCCGCACGGGGAAGCGGCAGTACAGGCAGCCGCTTCACCAGATTGATCAATAGCCGCAGCGAAGTGCCGCCCGGTCCGACCACCAGATTAGCCCGCAGGGCCGTCACCGGCACCCCGTGGGAACCAAGCGTCATCTCAACTTCACGACGACTCCACAACAGCGGCGAAATTTCGAAGCCTTTTGGTACCACGCCGCCGAGGAAAATAATTTGCTTAACGCCATGGCGAGCGGCGGAACGGGCGAAGTTATCGGCGATCAGCAGATCCATGTCCGACGGTTTCGCCTGCGTCAGGCGCGCCGAAGGCAGCATCGAGTGCACCAGGTAAATGGCAAACTCGGCGCCTTCAAACGCCCTATCGACCTGGCGCAGCGAGAACAGATCGCAGTGTCGCCACACGATGGGCAGTTGCGCGTCGCTCGCCGCCGAGCGTTCCGGCGACCGGGTCAAAGCGACGATGTCGTAATCTTGCACCAGTTCCCGACAGACCGCGGTGCCAATAAAACCGCTGGCGCCGGCGATTACTAAGCGTGGACGGTGTCGCGCCGTGTCAATCATTTAGATCGGACAAACCAGGTTGCCGAGTTTCTCGGTTAATTTCATATTCTCAGAATAATCCACCGGACAATCGATTAGCACTACCGTGTTATCGGTAATCGCCTGCTCGATGGTCGGCAGCAGTTGTTCTGCATGTTCTATCCGATAACCCTTGGCACCGAAACTTTGGGCGTAAGCGACAAAATCAGGGTTACCGAAACCGATATTGGTTTCGCGCCCGAAACGCCGCAGCTGATGCCATTTGATCAAGCCATACTGGCTGTCGTTCCATACCAAGATCACGATGGCTGTGCCGATGCGCAGTGCAGTTTCCATCTCTTGCGAGTTCATCAGAAAACCGGCGTCGCCGGTGACCGCCAGGCAGGTTCGGTCGGGAAAAGCCAGTTTGGCGGCAATGGCGCCCGGCACGCCGATGCCCATCGCGGCGAAGCCGTTGGAAATAATGCAGGTGTTGGGCCGCTCGGCCTGGTACATGCGGGCCATCCACATTTTGTGGGCGCCGACATCGGAGATAACGATGTCCTCCGGCGCCAAGGCTTGACGCAGATCCCAGATAATTTTCTGCGGCTTAACTGGAAAACCCAGGTCATCGGCATGGGCGCTCAATTCCTCGACAATGGTTTCGCGTAACGCAGCGGTATGTTGTCCCTGATGTGGTTTGGCTTTGGCAACGATACCTTGGAGACCGGCGGCGATGTTGCCTGTCACCCCGCATTCCAGGATATAGTGCTCGTCCACCTCGGCTGGGTTCATGTCAACATGGATAATCTTTTTGTCTTTACTCGCATGCCAGAGATAAGGGTGATATTCCACCATGTCGTAGCCGACGCAGATCACCACATCGGCACGATCGAAGCCACAGGCCACATAGTCATAGGCTTGTAATCCGACCGTGCCCAGACTCAACGGATGGGAGAACGGAATGACACCTTTCGCCATAAAAGTGGTGGCTACTGGAATATTGAGCTGGTCAGCGAAGGCAATCAGCGCCTCGGAGGCATTGGCGCGAACCACGCCATTGCCTGCCATCACCATAGGAAACCGGGCAACGGAGATGACTTCAGCGGCCTGGTCGATTTTGTCCTGGGGTGGTACCGATGGCGCGGGGCTTTGTACTTTGAGTGGAGTCTTGCCGGCGACCTCGGCTTCGGCAATGTTTTCGGGAAAGGAGATGAAACTACCGCCGGGCTTTTCCACCTGAGCGTTTTTAAACGCTTTGCGCACCACTTCGGGGACGATTTCCGGCTCACGGATTTCGACACTGTACTTAGCAATGGGCGCGAACAGATTGACCAGATCCAGCACTTGATGACTTTCCTTATGCATGCGGGTGGTGGCGCCTTGGCCGGCGATGCCGACAATGGGAGCGCGGTCCATATTGGCATCGGCAAAACCGGTGACTAAGTTAGTGGCACCGGGGCCAAGAGTTGCCAGACACACACCGGCTTTACCGGTCAGCCGGCCGTAAACATCGGCCATGAAGGCGGCACCTTGTTCATGGCGAGTCGTGATGAATTCGATGCCACTGCCGAGCAGAGCATCCATGATATCGAGATTTTCCTCGCCGGGGATACCGAAGATAGTTTTGACCCCTTCGTTTTCCAGGCATTGTACGAACAGATCTGCTGCTTTCATGGCATCTATTTCATTGATTGATTAGTGTTTCAGAAAGGGCTCTTATCGTCAGGATTGGCTGCTTAAGAGAAGGAGGGCTGCATATCTTCAGGCGCGATATCTTTGACATGCTGAGCAAAACTCCACTGATGGCCTTCCAAATCCTTTACCGTGTACATTCTATCGCCCCAGAACATATCTATGGGTTCTGAGATAGGCGTTGCGCCTGCCTGTTTTGCATGGCGGTAATGTTCATCAACAGTGTCGACATAAATGTAGAGGCTTTGATTGACGCCGGCTAGTTCCTTTGGACTCTTGGAGCCTTGCTCAGCACAGGGGGGCCCCATCATGATCACCCCCTCTTTGAATTTCATCTCGGCGTGCATGATAACTCCATCGGGTCCGGGCAGTGCGCCTCCCCTTGCAAAGCCAAACGTTTTCTCGAGCCAACCCAGAGCTGCCTCGACATCTGCATAGCACAGATATGGGGTCACTCTAGGCATTCCTTCAGGGGGATTCCTGGGCATTTTTCCATTCTCCTCTACGCTTGATAAATTGTATTGCATAAACGGCATCATGCGGTCAACGAACGAAATGGTCCGTGCATCAAAGCCTTGGTGATATCCAGCAACTCAACAAACGAACCCTCAATCTGTTTTCAATTAAGCGTCTCGCCAAGAAACCGAGAAAAACGTTCCCATGATTTTCTATCCGCATCTTCTCTATACCGCTCGGAAGCAAAGACGCTAAAGGCGTGTGGCGCTCCGCCGTAGGTGATCATTTCGTGCGACACACCTTTTTCCTCCAACTCAGTGGCAAGCGCTGCAAAATTGTCCATGGTAACGTTTGTGTCTGCCGTACCATGCAGAATCAGCAGTTTACCCCTCGTTTTCGAATAGTCTTGACCCTTCGGAGTGCTCAACCCGCCATGAAAGGTGACAAAGCCTTTCAAATCCGCCCCTGACCTGGCAAGCTCAAGGACTGCAGTTCCACCAAAGCAGTATCCCATGGCGACGGCATTATCGACATTGGCACCTTTCGATTTTGCAGTTTCCAATGCAGCACGTAACAAGTTACGCATTTTGGCACGGTCTTTATACAATTCACCGGTGTGCTGCCGTTTGTCCTCTAACTCTGTCGGCCTCGCTCCAACCCCAAACAGGTCGGCAGCAAAAACCGCATATCCCATGTCCGCCAGCATATTGGCACGTTTCACTTCATAGTCAGTCAGGCCATTCCAGTCATGAACGAGAAGTACCAGTGGGGCATTGGGAGAAGGACTGATATAATACCCTTCATAAGTTTCTCCATGACTCACGTAGGAAACCATTTCTCCTGCAGCCATTACAGAGAATGAAAAAATCATTAAAAAAAATAGCTTAATGCTATATTTCATCTTATTCCTCCATTGCTTTCATCGTTTTTTGAGCATAACGGCTTGGACACTCAGCGGCGTCGCATCCCACCCCCCCGCCTCTTCACTGCCTTCGTTACCCTCGGGCTTTTGCCTCCAACTCGCTAGAGCACCCTCCGATGACGGCTTTGGGGAAGGGATCTGACGGCTTACCGGATACGCAATCAGGCGTCCCGGCGATCCAGGAGCAACGGCAAATCTGCCGGCCTCGGCACGTTTCTTTGTACTTCACCGCAAACTTGCGACCTGTACGGTTAGATCAAGCCGCTTTGGCAACGAACTTGAACGGGATGATCCTGTTTCGCACCCAGGCTCGGGTGGCGCCATTGAGAACCACCGCGCTCAACGCTGTCAGGGCATAAGAGCCTGGTTTCGACCAGCTCATCCCATGATGCTTCTGCCGGTTGGAAGTGACCAAGTGGTTGGCCCGCTCGACCGGATTGCTGGAGTTGGGAAGTCCCAACTGACGTCGCAGGGCATAGCAGGGAATGTGGGAGCGGTTACGCTCCAGGTACCCGATCAGGCGTTCCATCGCCGCGGGATCCTTCAGCTCCGAAGCGGCGATGGCGCCCAGATAGTCTTGCGCCCGGTCGAGCAACCCGAACCAGAGCAGGCCGAGCAACACCGGCAGGTGGCGGTTGCGAATCTCACGGCCTCGACAGGCCAAACTCAACTGCTCCTTGAACTTCTTGACTAAGTGAAACCAATCCAGGATCAGCGAAGCGGCGGGATGCCAGCTAAGGAAGGTGAGAATGGCCCCTTGCAAGCTCCGTTGGCCATCGGTAAAAAACCGCAGCCGCTGCGCCAGCAGACCCTTGGTGAGCAGAAAAGCCAACACAAACCGTAGCACCTGACCGACGCTGGTGCCGGTGAGCGTAAAGCGTTGCCCCGGCCGCTCGATCTGGGCCACTGTATTATGCACCGTCGGGCGCTGGTTCGCCTTCGGCGCTGGGGGGGCGAGTGGTTCATTGACCGCCGTGGGTTCCGCCACCGCTTTGGGTTCCGCCACCGCTTTGGGTTCCGCCACCGCTTCGAGTTCTGCCCCCGGGGCGGTCGCTGACCGCCCCCCTTGGCGCACCCGCTCCGCCTTCTGCTCCTTGACTCCGACGTCATCCACGGCGATAGTCACCGTATCGTGGGGGTGTTCGTCGTCGGCGCCGTGGTTCTGTTGCTTGACTTCCTCAATCAGCGCTTCGGCCAGGCCCCGCTGGCGCATGGCTTGCTCGACCACGGTTAGCGCCTCGTCGACCGTCAAGTCGCTCAACCGGGTTGGCGCAAACGACGCTAACTCACCGACCAGCGGGGCACTCGCCGCCGGGCGACCCTCGGCGTCGAACTGGTGTGCACGCAACACCTTTTCACTGTGGTGGTCCAGAAACTCGATGACCTTCCCTCCCTCCCTTTCCGCCCCGTCACGTAAGCTATTCAACGGCGTCCCGTCGACCTCCTGATGGCGACTTCGGTTGAACTGCTCAACCGTCTGCCGATAGCTCCGTTGGGTCGCCCCCGTCAGCCACGCCAGTTCCTTGAAACCCGCGGTCGGGTACCACTGCCGCCCCGCACAGCTCGGCCATAACTGACGACCCGCCAACATCCGCTCACCGGCCTCATCCACCACATCAAACAGACCAAACCGAAACCGACCTACTTCCCCATCGACTCGGTACGCACTCCCGTGCCGGACCACTTGGCAGGCCCCCCTTTTTCGCCACACCCCTCCATGGCTTTCTCCCGGCTCGCCTCCTCCAGCGCCCCGCCCAGGGCATCTCGCCTCGTCGCATAGCTCGCCTTCAATACCCCCGTCTCCAATGCATCGATGTCGAATAAGCTGCCTTCCTTCAGCACCAGCCGGAACTGACCATCATCCACTCGGGTGGCAACCTGATCAGCATCCACACTCGCCTCCGTCGGCTTGATCGTGATCTGCACACAGACTTCGAGGTTCTTCATCGTACGGCCCTCCACGTGGCGATTCGGATGGTGAGACTGTTACTTATAAGAATAGTATTAGACTTAAGGGGGTTCAATTTAATCGTACAGGTCGCAAACTTGCTAAATAGTTATTCGCCGTATCGATAACCATTTTTTGTTTTTTATCTGGCATCTTATCGAAACTCTTTACAAGCATGCCAAGCCGGGGATTTTGCGTAAAAAAGTCGCGGTGAATATGCATAAAACGCCAAAACAAAGCATCCCAGGTATTTTGCCATGGTCCCTTTGGGTAATTACTCATCTTCATGAGGTAGTTGCTGCCGCTTACGTAGGGCTTGGTGGCCATCATGCCCCCGTCGGCAAACTGACTCATACCGTAAACGTTCGGCACCATAACCCAATCATAGGCATCCATAAACAGCTCCATAAACCAGCGGTAAACTTCATCGGGGTCAAATTCGCAGAGCAACATAAAATTTCCCAACACCATAAGGCGCTCTATATGGTGGCAATAACCGGTGCGCAGCACTTTCTGAATGGTAATATCTACCGGATCGATACCTGTCGTGCCGTGATAAAAAGAATCGGGTAATTTTCGGCTGAACTTCCAGAAGTTTTTCGTACGCTCTGCGGTTCCCTGATACTCATATATGCCACGTATAAACTCACGCCATCCTAGGATCTGCCGAATAAATCCTTCGGTTGAATGGATGGGAATATCGTTTTTTTCTGCAAATCGGAGGGTAGTGTCTATGATTTCCTTCGCAGTGATCAATCCTACATTAAGCATCACCCCATTACACACAACTTGTTAACCGCTTGAAAGATTATGCATTTCTGACATCACTTGCACGGCGATGGCAAAATCCCGAATCCGCTGCAACCCCGTCCAGATCGCTTTCGGACCGGGCGGTCCGTCATGCTTGCGCCCCAACCAACCGCCGAAGCTCGCAACCAGCGCAATCATCTCCCCCAGGGGAGGCGGTTCAGGCGGCGGTGTCTGGCGCTTGCCCACCATATAGGCCGCTTGCCATTCCTCGGGGTCAAACACCACATCGCCGGGCAGCTCGGGACAGGTGCGCCCCATCAGTATCAAAAACTGCACTCGCCAGGCGATGATCAAGTACAGTGCCAGGGCCGGTTCCAGTCGCTCCAGCGCACTCAATTGCCGTGCCTCGATCCGACAGCCCTGCTTCCAAATACGGAAAAAAACCTCCAGGGTCCAACGCGCCCGATACCACTCGATCAACGTCAAGGCGTCTGCCAAGGTGGCTACCGCGCGGTTGGTCAGCAGTCGCCACACCAGCGGCTTTTCCCCTGGCGGTGGATGGTCTTCGCGCGCCAGCAGCGCGGTGACTTCGACCGCTACACCGCGGGCAGGCTGCAGCGTCACGCGCTCCACCCGCAGGGTCTGTTTCACCCGGCGGGCCGGGCGTCCAGGGGCAGCGGGCAGGGTAAAGCTAACGTCGCCCAGCGCGGGGGCCGTGTCCAAGCGATCCCACAACTTTTGATCGCTGTCGGTGCAGCGATTGTGGCTGGCGCGAATCAGCCAGTCTGCCGGATGGTCCAAGCGCTGCGCTTGCGCCATGAAGGCGTGGATATCGCATTCCCGATCCGCCACATACACCAGGCGGGTGTCGGGCATTTGCGAAGCCAGTTCTGCTACCCGTTCATCGCCTTCCAACCACCGGATACTTTCCTTAGCCTCCATCGGCCAATGGCGTTTGTCTTGGCCATGGGTCTGCGGATCGCGTGCCCACATCCAGGCATCCAACACGCCCAGCGGCAACCCGTCGGGGGTGACCGCCAAGGTAGGATGCACATACATCCCGTGCTGGGCCGCATAGCTCAGCGGTCCCAGCCCGTCGATGCTGGGCTGGGCGGTAAAATCCAGTTCCGTCGTGTCTTGCAGACACAGCACCACCGGGTGGTGGTGCATCCGCTCTTGCGTGCACGTCCAATGCGGCTTCAGCACCGCTTCCCAATCCACGTTCTCATGTGCCAGAAACCGATAAGCACCCTGGACTTCGGCCCACCCCCGGCAAGCCTCCGGAATACTGGCGGCGGGATCGTCCCCCAGACGCTTCAACACTTTCTTCAAGCGCCGGTTGAGCCGCTCGTCTCCCAGATCCGCCGTGGCCATCTCGGCTTCTGCCCAGTTCATCGCATTCGTCTCCGCTGGCTTCAAAAAACTTTTAGATTAGCGCAGAGGAGGAGATATGTATAATGGGGTGCATTAAGCATGGGCGTTAGCATGCTGTGATGTAATAGGCTTTGCTCTGCGACAATCGCATCTTCATAGGGGCCAAATTCGGCAAAGCGAGCGTGTAAGAACTGGTGGAGCCATTGTTGGGTGGAAGCATAATTTGTGGGATATAAGGGAGTACTGGCTAACTCCCCGGGATTTTTTGAAAAGTAATTGACAACGTAATTTTTAGCTTCATGAAAGAAAGGATCGGTTGGAGGATATTCAATAGGCGGGGATACTTTATTCTTAGGATACTTCTTCCGGTTTTCTGCATCAAAACTCCATTTTCCGCCCAAAGGTCGTTGTGCTCCGTCAAGTAATAGGTTGCGTTGCTTGCGTTGCCAGATGTAAAACTTGGTCTGAAAAAACTTTTTTTCTCTGGTTTAAAAAAGGTCTGTAATTCTTCTTTAGTGTTTAAAAACAGGAGTGAAGGGTGTTTAATGCATTCAATGTGCGTTTTGTCAGCGCTGGATTGAATTCTTTTCTCAAGCCAGTGATCTATCGTATCGATATAATGAAGGATTTTAATGTCTTGTTTACTCAATGCCGTGATAAGTTGCCGCACATCAGAGAATTCGTTCTGCGCGTTGATGTAGTTTACTTGTACGCCCTTTGATGTTAAATAATGTTCATAATATTTCATTGTCGCCCGGTGAAAGGCAATCTTTTGCTTGTGAAAGGGGTATTGCTGGAAAAACAGAAATTCTTCTACAAGGTAAACAGCCAATCCGTTTTGAATGATTGGACTGTTTTTAAAAAGCTGATGAGGGAAGATAAGATTAACTGCGTGCATTGATTTTGCTTTAATATTTTACTTCATCCCATATTTTTCCTATTCTTTTACCCTGTTGCATACAACAAAAATCTTTTTCGGTAGATGCTATTTTTTCTTGATACCTGCATCAGAGTCAATGCTATTCAGGCATTGAATCCAGCCAAGCTTTTCAATATTTTTTAGTCAAATGTATAATATCATTAATGACATAGATTTCATCTCGCTGCATTAATCAAAGCGCTTTCTTGCATTTCTTCCAGAAGGCAAAAAACTAAGAATAATAACCTGTGACATCAAACATCCAATCTCTACTTTCTTCATTGCCACGATAATGTTTGTTTAGCGGATGTTCTTTGTAGAACATGTCTTGCAAATCGTATTTACTGACTAGATCTTCAAACTCGTCGACATAAACCTGTATACCTTTAATGTTGTCTGCCAGGGCAAGTACAAAATCAATGGTTTTCCTGGAAACCAGATACCGTACAAAATGAGAAGGTTCAAAAAGTAGTACTCGATTGACAGATATATTCTTTTTCCATAGCGGATCAAGATCATAAAAATTGTAAATCAGCGTTAGCAGGGTTAGATTAATTTGAATGAGATTCTTGTCGGGTAGTTATACTTGCTGCCAATAATCACGCCAGGCTAATTCCTGTACGAACTTTTCAATTCCGTTAGGATGGTATCCTCGATTTAAAATATTTTCTAAGACAAATTTAGTAGAGATTACCCCTCTAGAGACATAAGGTGATAAATAGGTTACCGCGCCATCTATAAAATTCCTTGTTTTGCCATATAAAATGGGATCGATTCGATCCATTTGATTGACGATTTCGTTATAACAAACGTTAAACATTCGATAGCATCAAATTGGAGAATGGAAATGTGGTTATCAGGTAACCGCACCTTGACAAGAAGCATGCCTGCACAAAAGCAGGTAAGCTCTACAGCCTTAAGAGTATTCATCGGGCATAAAGTTTGTCAATGACTCAGAATATAGCCTCATTTGTCTACCTTACGATCGCTATCGTGGCAGAGGTTATCGCCACGAGCACACTTAAGGCAACGGCACAATTCACCCGGCTGGGACCCAGCCTGATCGTGATCGTAGGTTACGGCACTGCGTTCTATTGTTTGACGCTGGTACTGAAGACCCTTCCGGTAAGTATTGTCTATGCCATCTGGTCCGGGCTCGGTATCGTCCTGGTGTCTCTGGTGGCGGTTATTCTCTATCGAGAAATCCCGGATCTGCCCACGATTCTCGGTACCACTCTTATCATTGCGGGGGTAGTGATTATCAACATCTGGTCAAAATCGGTCGGTCACTAAGCAAGGCAGGATTGGGACCATTCCAAATTTCCCATCGTCCTGACAGACGTAGCCGGACTGGGTAACTCCAACCCCTTTCTTGGTTCTGTTGTTGTTTTTTGTTCTCAGCCGCGCGTGGCGCTCAAATGGGCTTCCAGCGACGCGCCAACTCGCTGAATGGTTCCGCGGATAACGGTTTACTGAAATAGAATCCCTGTGCCTTATTGCAGCCGCGGGCGTGCAGAAATACGAGTTGCTCGTGTGTCTCAACGCCCTCGGCGATGACGTCCAGCTTCAGGCTGTGGGCCATGGTAATAATCGTCTCGACCAGTATCGCATCGTCTGGGTTGAAACTCACATCCCTGATGAAGGAGCGGTCGATTTTGAGGGCATCGACGGGAAGACGCCTGAGATAGCTCAACGAGGAATAACCGGTTCCGAAATCATCGATTGCAAGATGGATTCCGAGATCTCTCAGGGCGCGGAGGTTTTGAATGATTTTCTTGGTTTCACATATCATATAATTTTCGGTGATTTCAAATGTCAAGAGTGTTGCCGGCAGCCCGGTTTCCTTCAAGGTTTTGGTGACGATGTCCAGAAATTTCCCGTTATCGAACTGATGACTTGACAGGTTTAGCGCCATGCAAAAAGGACCCAATAATGCGGTATTTCTCCAGGCGGCGGCTTGATGGCACGCCGTGCGCAGCACCCACTCGCCGATCTTTATGGCCAGTCCCATTTCCTCCGCGGCAGTCAAGAATGCGTCCGGCGTCACCACACCCCAGCGCGGATGGCGCCAACGCAGCAATGCCTCGGCGCCAATCAACCGCCCGGAACCGAGCTCAATAATCGGCTGATAATGCAGGCTGAGCTCATCGCGTTCAAGGACATGCCGCAAATCCTGCTCAAGTCTCGAGCGGTTCGAAATTTCCGCAGTCAACGCTGGCGTAAAGAAGCGGTAGCAATTACGGCCTGCCTTCTTCGCCCGGTACATGGCGATGTCGGCGTTCTTCAGCAAGGTGATGCAGTCGCCGGCGTCCGTGGGAAAGAGGGTGATGCCAATGCTGGCGCTGGTGAACACCTCCCGTCCCTCAAGCAGCACGGGTTGGCATAGCATCGCGATTATTTTCTCGGCGACGATACAGGCGCCCTGTTCCGTGGCAATATCCAGCAAAATGAAGGTGAATTCATCACCGCCTAAACGGGCGACGGTATCATTCTCACGGATATGACCACGTAGCCGAGTGGCGGCCTCTTGCAACAACAAATCACCGAGTGAATGACCGAACGTATCGTTGATGTTCTTGAAGTCGTCCAGGTCGATGAACAGCAAAGCCATCAGTGTGCGGGTGCGATGCGTCTGTTTTATCGCCTGGGAAAGGCGTTCCATGAACAAGGTCCGATTGGGCAAACCCGTGAGGGGATCGTAAAATGCTTGGTAGCGAATTTGTGCTTCAACCCTGTTGCGCTCGGTGACATCACTGACAATGGTGCGGCAGCGATTCCTGGGGCCTTGATTCTCGACCACGATGATGCTTTCGAGCTGGGCTGGGAACCATGACTTGTCCTTCTTCACCAGGTCGATTTCGCAGCGCTGCCGGCATTGCGAGGTGAAAACCTGCCGGCGGTGTTGGTAGTACACATCCTGGCTTTCCCGTGCAACGTATTGGGAGAAAGGTGTTTTCAGCAAGAAGTGCCGTTCCACAGCCAGCAAGACAGCGCCGCTGAGATTCGCTTCCAGAATCAGCCCCGACTCGTCGAGGGTAAAGTAGCCGACGGGTGCGGAGTCATAGAGATCGGCATACTTTTCCAGTGCTGTTTCCAGTTGCTGCTGAGTCCGGCGCAGCTCATCGTTCTGCATCTCCAGCTCGATTTGATAGACCTGCAGTTCGTGCAGCAAATGCTGGATTTGCTGCGCTGACGCCGGCTCGGTGTTGACGCTCCATTGTTTTAATGCCGACTCGGCCCGTTGCCGCAGGTCCGAAGGTCGGTCACAGGGATATCCGTGTTTCATCATTGTCGTTATTGCTGCGATTGCGCCGGGTTTGTGCGAACCGCGTGGAGACCGTGGGCTATGCAGTTGGCCAATGTTTCCAGTAACTCGATTTCCGGCGGGTCAAAGGCGTCAGCTTCGGTGGCATAGATGAACAAAGCGCCAAGGATCTGCGCACTTTCCAAGAGCGGCAAGGCTATCAGCGATGCATAGCCGTATTGCGCGGCCTCCGAACGCCATGGCTGACCGGCGGGATCGGTGTCAATATGGCGCACGGCGACGGGCTGCCCGCTCCGCAGCGTCGTTGCCACCGGCTCCTTGTCGGCATCGACCCGGGGAATAGCGACGGAATCAAGAGGCCGGCTACTGAACCCGGCCTGGGCCACCGGTGTGACGCTCCATGCGGCGTTCTCACCAGTAAGGCTTACACAAACACCACGATAACCTGTGCTATCCACCATGAGACGGCACAACGTCGTCAACCGTTGAACTTCGTCTCCGGCGCTCTCCAGTGCTCGATTCCATTCGGCGAGCACCTGGAGGAACCTCCCGACCCTACGCAGGGCATTTTCCACCTGCTTGTGCCGCGTCACATCACGCTCGGTGGTAGCAATCGCGGTTGGTCTTCCGGCCGCATCGGTTAGCGTCGTGATGGTTAACCAAACATCCATTATTCTACCATCCTTAGTAACCCGCCGCGTTGTGAGCGACTTTACGCTGTCCCCCCGGGCGATCCTCTCGATCAGCGTCAGCGTCTCCTTTTTCTTGGACTCCGGCACCATGTCAAGGATGTTCATTGCCAGCGCCTCCTCCTCGCGCCAACCGTACATCTGTTCCGCGCCTCGGTTCCAGGCCAGGATTCTGCCTTCGAAATCCTGTGATGTGATGGCATCGTTTGAGTCACGTATCACGGTAGCCAAGCGGTCTGTTTTCCTGCGCTCGGTGATATCTTCACTCACCAGCACAAAATGCGTGATCCGTCCATTGCTATCTTTGAGGGATGAAACAGAGGCCGACTCCCAATACAGTTCGCCGTTCTTCTTCTTGCTTTTAATTTCCCCCCGCCATTCCCGCCCGGTCGTTAACGTCTCCCGCAGCTCCTTTTGCTGTTGCTCTGACAAATTTTCTCCCCGCAGCAGCGAATATTGGCTACCGGACACTTCTTGCGGCAAGTGGCCGGTAACGTCGGTAAACTTCGGGTTTACGTATTCGATGTTACCCCCGGTATCCGTGATCACTACCATAGCGGGGCTTTGCTTGATTACCCGAGTCAACTTGCGCAGTTGCTCCTGGGCCTGCTTCTGCTCGGTAATATCGGAGAACGTGATCACCGCCCCTTGGATAACATTCTCTGTGGTGCGATAAGGTAGGATGCGCACGTTGTACCAGCGCCCGTCCTTGGTTTCGACTTCTTTTTCCTTGTTGTTCAACGTATCGAGAACTTCCCGCGCATCCTCGACCAGACGGTCGTAGTAGAGGTTTGAGGAAACATGGCTAAGCGGCCGGCCGATATCGCCGGGGATTAAATTGACGGCTCTGGTGACTGCCGGCGTGAAACGTTGAATAAAGAGATTATCGTCCAGGAACAGGGTGCCGATTTGGGTGCCGGCCAGCAGATTGTTGAGGTCGTTGTTAGCCTTGGATAACTCTTGTATTTTGCTTTCATGTTCTGAATTAACAGTCACCAGCTCCTCATTGACCGATTGCAACTCCTCCCTTGAGGTCTCGAGCTCCTCGTTGGTGCTCTGCAATTCTTCGTTGGCGGACTGCAACTCCTCGTTTGCCGATCTGAGCTCTTCAACGGAGGTTTCCAGCTCTTCGATAGTGGCCTGGAGGTATTCCCTGGTGGACTTCAACTCACTTTCGAGCTCTGCAACCTGCCCGGTGCTTTCTTTCAACCCTTCCGGCGGCGTTGCCTCGGGACGCTCTGAAGAGGTGCTATCCTCGAATATGATGGCTATCAATCCGCGCAAAGAAAGCGGTTCCAGAATGGGTTTGACGGTAAGATTAATGACCTGGGGCTCACCGTCGGTGTTTACTCGCAGGCCTTTCCGGCAGATGTCATTTTGCGTGACTACGACTTCCCGCAGGGCGCTGATCAGCTCAAGCTGCAAGCCCCGGCGCGCCATCTTCAGGATATTCAGATTGGCTTCTCCAGTGGCCGGTTCCAGATATTTTCCCGTTCGGCCTTGAATGTAGAGCAGGTCGTAGGTATTACTGACGATCACACAGGCGGGCGAGTAATGCTCGAGCAGCAGTCGTTCAGTGAATTCGCGAAAGCTTATATTATGCTCATGTTTGATTTCCTGATCCGCTTGCACGCGAGGCGCACTCAACAAGGGCGGCAAAGGCGAGAAGGGCACATTCATGCCTGGTTTACGGGGAGATACATCATTTTTGCGTTGGAAAAGCCTCCACTTTCTATCCAAGGGAGTGAACAGGTCGGTGGTGCTACCGATACTCTCCGAGCTACCGAGAAACAGATAGCCATCCGGGTTCAAGGCATAGTGGAAGACGGGGAGCACTTTTTTCTGCAGTTCCGCTTCCATGTAAATCAGTAGATTTCGGCAACTGATCAGATCCAAATTGGAGAAAGGTGGGTCTTTAATGAGGTTTTGGATGGCAAAAATTACCATTTCGCGAATGAATTTTTTGATCTGATAACTATCGTCCTCTCTGCAGAAGAATTTCTGCAGGCGTTCCGCTGAGACGTCAATGGCAATGGTGTCCGGATAACGACCCGCACGGGCCATGTCAATAGCCTCGTTATCAATATCGGTGGCAAAGATCTGCACCTTGTAGGCGGTTTGTTGCAATGCGCTCATGCACTCCTGAACCAGCATAGCGATGGAATAGGCTTCTTCACCGCTGGCGCAGGCCGGTACCCAGATCCGCACGGGGTCGTTGAGATTTCTGTCTTTAAGGAGAGCCGGGATTATCTTTTCCTTGAGTACCTCAAAGGCATCCGGATCGCGGAAAAAATTGGAAACGCCGATTAATAGGTTCTTGAACAGAGTTTCCACTTCCATGGAATTCTGTTGCAGATAACGGACATAGTGAGCGATCTCATCAATCTGGTTCACTATCATGCGTCTTTCGATCCGGCGGATGATGGTGTTTTGCTTATAGCCGGAGAAATCGTGCCCGGTCTGGGCGTGCAGCAGAACAACTATTTGCTGTAAATGATCGGTGATCTTAGTCGCCGGTGCGGCGAGCGTCGTAATTCCGAAGCTCGAAATTTGCCGCGTATAAACCAGCAATCGCTCCAGCATCTTGTCCGGCGGCAGAATAAAATCCACCAGGCCGGTGGCGATGGCGCTTCTCGGCATACCGTCAAACTGAGCCGATGCCGGGTCCTGGACCATAGCCATCCCGCCGGCTTCCTTAATGGCCTTCAATCCCAGGGTGCCGTCGGTACCCGTGCCGGATAGTACGATACCTATTGCCCGCTCCTGCTGCTCCTGCTGGTCCTGCGCCAGAGCGCGAAAAAAGAAATCAATGGGTAGCCTCAAACCCCGCGGCTTGGTCGGTTCGATGAGCTGAAGCTTGCCGTGGAAAATCGCCATATCACGGTTCGGTGGAATGACGTAAACCCAGTTCGGTTGAACCTCCACGCCGTCCTTCACCTCGACCACGTGCATCTGGGTGAAGTGTTGGAGCAACTGGCCCAGGATGCTGTTGTGAGTGGGATCCAGGTGTTGAACCAGAACAAATGCCAAGCCACAGTCAGAGGGAGTATGAGTGAAGAATTGTTCCAACGCCTCTAGGCCACCGGCCGAAGCCCCTATGGCGACAATGGGAAAGCGGGTGCGTTGGTCAGGGGTCACTGCTTTCTCCTTTTCCGAAGGCGTGGTTTCCGCTTCGGTAGAGGCATTCTGATGCTTCTTCCGGGTGTGAGGCTTGGCGATATCTTTAGGTGATTGAGATTTCTTTCCGGCCATTTCGGTGTGTCTTAATCAGTCGTCACGCGTGGCGTTTGGGTGGTTTTCGGTTGAATGCCCCAGAAGGCATGTTGGCCTCGACGGCAATTGCATTATCGAGCACGACTGCTACGATGACATGTTCATGGCGTTGTAGGGATACCCAAGTAGCCACCAGGGAAGGCGGCTCCACAGGATGGCAATCGATCACCAAGAGTCAGCAACTTAAACTGTGAGGAGAATCAACGATGCAGGTAGAGTCACCGTCATCGAACAAAACCAGCCGGATGGCCCATGGGATTGGCAATGGTGCTTATCGCGTTAAGCCGGTCTACAGTCTTGTTCGTACCGCTTATCACCGCCTCTAACCTATCGACAGAGCTAAAAGCGACGATCTCGAATCTACTAATATTTCGCATTCCCCGGTTGTTTGTTGCAAAGGCGTGGATATGCATTGGAGTGAAACCGGTTTCGATCATCTACTGCACCTTCGACTGGCTTGGGTGAATGAGCGATTGGATCAGACGCTTGCGCTTCTGCACCCTTTCCCCACGTTTTAGATTCGCCCGTAGTCAATTGAACGATAACCTGCCTGGACTCGCGGGCGCACACGCCCCGGTGTGCCGCTGATGACACCGCAGCTTATGCATCCTCAATTTGGGGAACGGCATAAAGCATAGTAACATCTAAGCAATAAAAACATAGAGCAAACGCTTAATGAGTGGATATGTGCCCAAAAAGCCCGCTCTCGATTCGCAGAGAAGCCCTGTATGCCAATGTTGATAATTCCCAAGAAATTTAAAACATTTTTGACACTCGTCATTTCTACTGTCTTGGGCAGCAGCGGACTGAATAGCTGTGTATCTGTAGATTATCTACGCCCTGAACAACTACGAGGGCCTTGTATTGAGTCGGCTAAACTGAAAATGGAAAAACACTCAGCCACCTGCCGGCTGCTGGAAGAAATCTCCATTAGCGACTATCAACAAGCCGTCACCGAGGGTAATGCTTGGATTGAAGAAGTTGGTCTGGAGGATCAGCAAATTATCAAGATCCAGCGGGGTGAGGTATGGATAGGAATGCCTGCAGAAGCCGCCCGTTTGTCCTGGGGTGATCCTTTTTATGTTCGTACACTCACGGATACGCCTGAACCTCAAGAACAATGGGTCTATGCGCGCGGCAGACGACTGTATGTTAGTAACGGCCAGATCACTGCCATTGATGATAGTTTCGGAGAAACACCATCGAAGCCGAATCCCATCAACGATGAGCCGCCCGACGTGTCGTAAACATCAACTGAATCTGTTATCCCGGCTATTTCATAAACCATCGCTTATCTTTCTTTGGTATTGATTATAAGATGCGGGTATTTCCGCAATTGCCGGGGGTAATGCCGGAGTGGACGCGGCTCTTGGCGGTGTCATGGGCGGCATCGTCGGCAATATGCAGGTGAGCGAGTAGAGTCTTTCTATCGCTAACCACTCCATGATAAAGTCGATCCCGGTCATACCCGCTCCGCTACCGGACAGGTTTCCGCCTGTCATCACGGCCTGACGAATAGGCATGACCATCCATTATCACCAGATCACCATTGAATTAATATCATTTTATCAGTAACTTACTTTTCCCATCAGAGGAGAATAGAACCTATGAAATGCAGATTGTTTCTTGCCCTGGCGGTTGCCGTGGCGCTGGTCGGCTGTTCAACGGCTTCCACGCAACACGCAACGTCCGGCGGTGAGAATAATGAGAAAAAAGCTGAACTACAGGCCACCGTCGATCAGGCGGCCATCGCTGCGCAAGAGTTCCGGGGTCAAGAAGACGTGGATGCGCTTCTCGCCAGGGCCAGTGGTGTCGTTATTTATCCCAACATTCTCAAAGGCGCCTTTGTCTTCGGCGGTGAAGGCGGCACCGGTGTGCTGCTCAGCCGGACCGACGCAGGCGGCTGGAGCAGCCCGGCCTTTATCACCTATGGCGCTGCTAGCTTCGGTCTTCAGGCCGGGGTTGAGTCAGCCAGTGTGTTGATGATTATTATGAATGATCAGACATTGCAGCGGTTTGCCAGCGGTGAAGTAGAGCTTGGCACTAACATCAGCGTTGCCGCCGGGGAAGGCTTCAAGGGTAAACCCTTGTCCACCGATCAGCTATCCGACGTGTATTACTTCGCTCGTGCCAAGGGCGCCTTTGCCGGCTTGAACCTCAAGGGCGGTGTCAATCAACCGCGCAACGGACTAAACGCGGATTACTATGGTCAGGAGGCACCCACTTCCGCGATCGTTCTCGACAGAACCATCACCACCGATGACGCCGAAGCACTCCAGGAAGCTCTATCAAGCTGAGATGTCTTGAACCCAGCCGGTGGGCAAAGGAACGCCTGCCGGCCATGAGTCATTAAAAGACAAAGGGACATCACAGGTTAAGTTCGCGAGCAAGCTCGCTCCTACAGGTGGACGTATCCTCCAACAAGTTCCGCCTTAAGGCAATCGTTAACCAGAAACAACGCGATCCAAAAAAACTGGTGAACACAATTCACCCTTGGCAAATCAACTTTGCACACCCGAATGATGAGACTTTACTGATTTCCCTATCGGGAAGCTGGCGCTTACGGGATGCTTTACCGTCGACCACTGAGGTAGAACGGCAAATCGCGGCCGGACCCTCGGTCAAACGGGTAAGCTTTGATACCCGCAACCTGACTGCCTGGGACACGGGCCTGCTCACTTTTCTCGAAAAGGTGTCGCAGCAAAGCGTTCAGCACCAGATCACTGTCGAGGAACAGGGACTCCCCGAGGGCGTCAGGCGCCTTTTGCAGCTGGCGAAAGCGGTTCCTTCCAGAACAACCCAGAAAGTGGCAAAGCGGTCATCATGGCTAGCTGGTATCGGTCAGCAAGCCATGGCCACCTATCGCGCCACAATGGAAATCGTCAGTTTTATCGGCGCAGCCACTCTTGCCTTTGCCAGTCTGCTACGTGGCAAAGCACGCTATCGAAAATCTGACCTGGCATTGACCATTCAGGAAGTGGGACCACAAGCGCTAGCCATTGTATCCTTAATCAGTTTTCTCGTGGGTCTTATTCTGGCTTTCGTGGGCGCTGTGCAGCTTCGTCAGTTCGGAGCGCAGATTTATGTGGCCGATCTGGTAGGCCTGGCCATGGCCAGGGAAATGGGTCCTATGATGGCCGCGATTATTGTGGCGGGTCGCACGGGTGCTGCTTTTGCGGCCCAGTTGGGCACCATGCAGGTTAATGAAGAGATCGATGCTTTTAAGACCCTGGGAATTCCTCCCATGGAGTTTCTGGTGATGCCGCGGATGTTGGCCCTGATGCTAATGATGCCGTTGCTGACACTTTATGCGAACCTGGTCGGTATCCTCGGGGGTGCCGTTGTGGGAATCGGCATGCTGGACTTAGGCGTACTCCAGTATTATTACCAGACCCAGTCGGCAGTAACGTTGCTTGATTTTGGAACAGGACTGATCAAAAGCATCCTATTCGGTGCCCTGGTGGCGATTGCCGGTTGCTTACGCGGCATTCAGTGCGGGCGCAGTTCCGCCGCGGTGGGTATTGCCGCAACCTCAGCAGTGGTCACTGGCATCGTATGCGTCATTGTCACTGATGCCATCTTTGCGGTTCTGTTTAATGTGCTTGGCATCTAAATGCTGTAGAAAACCCTAGCTGATGACCCACTCAGGCGCCCATATCGTCGTAAACAATCTGACCATGGCCTATGGCGACTTTGTCATTCAACGGAATCTGAACTTTACGGTAAATTACGGTGATATTTTTATTATTATGGGAGATAGCGGTTGCGGAAAAAGCACCTTGATGCGCCACCTTATCGGTTTACTGAAGCCGGCTCGCGGCAACGTGTGCTTTGCGGGACAAAGCCTCTGGGACATAGCACCCGGGGAACGGGAGCAGATGATGCGCCACTTCGGTGTCCTCTATCAGAGCGGGGCGCTGTGGAGTTCGATGACGTTGGCGGAAAACGTGGCCCTGCCCCTCGCAGAATACATGGATCTCAGTGCCGATGAAATCAACGACGTCGTTTCATTAAAGCTGGCTCTGGTAGGCTTGGCCGGTTTTGAAGATTTCTACCCGGCGCAAATCAGCGGAGGAATGCGCAAGCGGGCGGGTCTGGCTCGGGCGATAGCGCTGGATCCCGACATTTTGTTTTTTGATGAGCCCTCGGCAGGCCTGGATCCTATCAGCTCGCGGCGCTTGGATGAGCTTATCCTGGAACTGCGGGATAGCCTTGGTACCACAATCGTGGTGGTCACTCACGAATTGGCCAGCATTTTTACCATCGGCAATAACTCCGTGTTTCTTGATGCGGACACCAAGACGATGGTTGCCAGCGGAGACCCCAAAATATTGCTAAAAGAATGCCACAACCCCAAGGTGCACGAATTTCTCACTCGAGGTGAACATGAGCAAGCAAGCTAACCCGACAGTTATCGGCGGTTTCGTCGTCGCAGCCGTGGCTTTGGCGGTCGTTGGGGTAGTGGTCTTCGGCGGCGGTAAATTTTTTAGTCAAACGACGCAATATGCGGCTTTCTTCAGAGGTTCCGTTTATGGGCTCAACATAGGCGCTCCTGTCAACTTCCGTGGCGTTAAGATTGGGTCGGTTGTCGGTATCAATCTGTTGATCAATACGCAAACCGCCGATGTTGAAATTCCGGTCATCTTGGAAATCACGCGCGGCGCTTTTAGGCAGGTGGGCGGAGAATCCCAATTCACCGAGCTTTCCACTTCGGAAATTGTCGAATATCTCATTAATCAACAGGGTCTGCGCGCACAACTGCAACTGCAAAGTCTGGTAACGGGCCAGCTTTACGTCGAACTCGATTTCCATCCTAATACCCCTATCAAATTGTTGGGCCTAAAAAACCAGTATCAAGAACTGCCTACCATCGAGTCAGGTATGGAAAAACTGGGCCAAAGCATCCAAGATCTGCCTTTTGATCAGTTGGCCAACAAAGCCCTTGATGCGCTTAGCGGCATTGACCGGGCGGTAAATGCACCGGAAATTCCAGCTATTCTAAAAAACCTGGAAGAAATGACAGCAAACTTGCAGCAGGTTATCAATCGAGTCGATCAAGAGTTTGCCCCGCTTATCAAAAGCCTGATGGCCACTTCCGACACGGCCCGTGGGACGTTGCTCCAGCTTGATAAGACACTTGCGACGTACGAAGGCGTCCCGGAACAGATAACTCCTGGTATCCTGCAGGCGGCTGACGCCATAGACACCGCTGCGCAGCAGGCACGAAGCACGTTAGCTGGTGTGGAAACTCTAACAGCCGAAGATTCCCCCTGGCAGTCCCGCCTGCAAACGGTGCTAAATGAATTAGCCGGGGCGGCACGTTCTCTGCGGATAATGGCGGATTATCTCGAGCGGCATCCCGAAGCACTGCTGCGCGGCAAACGGTATTAAGGAGAACCCCACAATGCATTGGTTTTTGTCTCGTCTCACGTTTATCGGTTTTTTTATTGCAGTGACCATTCTGGCGGGCTGTGCCGAATCGCAGCCTTCGCGATTCTATACGTTAAGCATTGCACCCGAGCTTGAGTCGGCGGCCTCTGCGGTAGATACCGGACAAGGCATCGCTCTTGGTGTAGGGCCTGTCACCCTGCCGGCCTATCTGGACAGACCCCAAATCGTCACACGGCAGAGTGCCAACAAGCTGGAGCTCGCCGAATTTGACCGTTGGGGAGAGCCCCTTGAGGATAGTTTTTTGCGCATTCTTGCTGAGAATCTGTCTTATATGCTGAGCACGGAACGTGTCGCCCTGTATCCCTGGGACCGGACAACGCCGATCGATTTTCAGGTAACGGCAGAGGTAACCCGTCTTGATACCCAGCCGAATGGGGATGTTTTTTTGGCAGCGCGCTGGAGCATTTTCCGGGGTGAAAGAGAAAAGGTGTTACTTGTCCAAGACTCCACCTTTAGCGAGCCCGCCGTCAGCGGCGATTATGAAGCCCTGGTGGCTGCGCAAAGCCGAGCCCTCGGCCGCCTTAGCCAAGAGATTACCGATGCTATCGAGAAGCTGTCCCGCTAGGGGAAAATTTAGATCTTCCCGTTAACCGGATAATGCTTAACACAACTAGAAATATTCTAAACACTCCCACCGCGCGACTGGCGGCCGCCAGTCGCTGCCTGCGGCTCGCCGACGGCCGACGGTTGGGTTATGTCGACTATGGCGATCCCACCGGACAACCGGTACTGTTATGCCACGGGTTGCCCGGAACGCGCCTGCAAGGCCACCCGGACAGATCTATCGTGGCGTCTTTGGGAATTCGTATGATCGGCATTGACCGGCCGGGCTATGGGCTATCGGACTATCAACACGGTCGTACACTGCTGGATTGGCCTGATGATGTGCAGGCCATCGCCGATAGCCTGAGCTTGGAGCGCTTTGCAGTACTCGGGATATCCGGCGGCGGGCCTTATGCTGCCGCCTGTGCCTGGAAAATTCCCGAGCGCATTACGACCGCGGTTCTAGTCAGCGCGATGGGTCCCACCAACGACCCTGAGGCGATTCAAAACATGCCTCTCCTAAACCGCTTTCTTTTGGCATCGGCGAAATATGGCGAATGGCCCCTGCGCTTACCAGCAGCCGGACTCTTGGCCATCGCCCAGCGTTGGCCGGACAAATACCTGAGCATCATGAACAGCCACTTGCCCGCTCCGGATCAGGCGATTTATTTGCGTTCGGACATTCAAACCTTTGTCAAGGAAGACGTTGCGGAAGCCTTTCGGCAGGGCACCCGGGGTGCAATTCGGGATATTATTTTATTGGCAAGACGGTGGGGCTTTAGGCTGCAAGATATTCCTGTGCCGGTACAGCTTTGGCATGGTGAACAGGACACTACCGTGCCGGTACGAATAGGCCACACCTTAGCCGCCGCCCTACCCCGCTGTCAAAGCCACTTTGTTGAGGATGCCGGTCATTTTCTGATTATCCAACGCTGGCAGGACATACTGACTCATTTGCTTAATCGGACCAGCTAAGTAGCTGTAAATAAATAACTGTCTGGTTTTTGATTCACTGACGCTGTTTATTCAGGTAATAATGTCAACGGTACCGGACAGTTATTAGTTGACGGCTACTAAGCCAAATAAGCGCACCGCAAGTTACCTAAATACCTCCCGGTGTCATCTCCCGCCAGTGATAGCAGGCCACTTCATGCCCCTCCTCGACTCTCTCCAACGGGGCATCTCTGTTCTACACACCTCGGTGGCATACGGACAGCGAGTCCGGAACAGGCATCCCGACGGCGGGTTCCACGGCGAGGGCAAATCCTCCTTGAGCACTAAGCGTCTCCTGCTTCGCTCCCGATCCGGATCAGGAATAGGCACCGCCGCAAGCAACGCTTGCGTATAGGGATGTCGCGGGTTGGTGTAAAGCTGATCGCGATCGGCGGTTTCCATTACCTTGCCCAGGTATAGCACCAGAATACGATGGCTGATATGGCGTACCACGCTCAAGTTATGGGAAATAACGAGTAAGCTGACACCTCGTTCTTTTTGAATCCACATCAACAGGTTAACGATCTGGGCTTGAATGGATACGTCCAGACCACTGACCGGTTCATCGCAGACGATGAGCCTGGGGCTCAGGATCATGGCCCGGGCGATACCAATGCGTTGGCACTGACCGCCGGAAAACTCATGGGGATAGCGGTTGCAATGTTCCGCCGATAGTCCCACCTGGGTTAGCATATCTTGAACCTGGCTGCGCAGCTCGGTTTTTTTTAGTTGGAGATAATGAGTCTTCAGGGGCTCGGCGAGAATTTCTCCTACCGTCATCCGTGGGTCCAGTGAGGTTAGCGGGTCCTGGAAAATCATCTGCATGTCCTTGCGTACGCTTCGCATCGTCTTGTTATCCAGCTGGTCCAGGTTGCGACCCAGCCAGATTACCGAGCCTGCGGTCATGGGAAGCAGCCGCAGCGTTGCCCTTGCCAAGGTAGATTTGCCGCAGCCAGATTCCCCCACCACCCCCAGGGTCTCGCCCGTTACGATCCGAAAACTCACACCGTCCACCGCCTTGATCCAGCGGTTCTTCTTAAAGATTAGTCCCTCTCCCGGCACCGGAAGTGGACCTTCAGACCGTCCACGTTAAGGATGGGTTCACTCATCACCGCGCCATCTCAAGGCTGTTTAGCAGGATGGATTCACTCATCACCGCGCCGTCTCAAGGCTGTCTAAGTGGCAGGCTTTATAGTGCCCCGGAACATCACCTATCTTCCGCAGTACCGGAGTTTCGACGCGGCAACGGTCAAACCCATAGCGACAGCGGTGAGCAAAAGGGCAGCCCACGGCAGGCAGTTGTTGCAAGTTGGGGGGCTGCCCCGGAATCGTCACCAGCTCGTCGTGGAAGCGCTCGTCCAACCGCGGGGTTGAGGCCAGCAGTCCCGCCGTGTAGGGGTGCTGCGGATTATAAAAGATGTTCCGCACTACGCCGGTCTCCATGACGCTACCGGCATATAGCACCATCACCCGGTCACACAGCTCTGTCACCACGCCCAGATCGTGAGTAATCAACACGACGGCGGTATTGCTCTCCCGCTGCAGCGTATTAAGCAAGTCCAGCACCTGTGCCTGTACCGTCACATCGAGGGCAGTGGTGGGCTCGTCGGCGATCAGCAGGTGCGGCCGACAAAGCAGGCTCATCGCAATGATTACCCGCTGGCGCATCCCGCCGGAGAACTCGTGGGGGTACTGATCCAGTCGCCGTTCTGCATCGGGAATGCGCACCTTGCGCAGCATTTCCACCGCCCGTACCCGGGCACGGGCTTTGTCCCATCCCCAATGGCGAACCAACACCTCGGTAAGCTGGGTACCAACCTTAAGAAACGGGTTCAGAGAAGTCATGGGGTCTTGAAAGATCATAGTCATCTTGCTCCCCCGGATAACATCCAATCCCCTCGCCTTAAGACCCAATAATTCTTGGCCGTGAAACCTGACGCTGCCGCGGATACGGCCATTGGCCGCGAGCAGGCCCATGATGCCAAGGAACAATTGGCTCTTGCCGGAACCGGACTCTCCCACCACCCCCAGGGTCTCACCAGGCTGCACCGATAGGGAAATACCGTTGACCGCTCGCACTTCACCGTCGGGCGTGCTAAACCAGACTTCCAGGTTATGCACCGCCAACATCGCCTGCTGAGGGGTTGCCGGCATAGCGCGAACGGCCGGCGCCCGCCGGTTTACGTCAGCAGTGGTCAGGTCCAGAGCGTCGCGAATCCCGTCACCGATAAAGTTCAGAGAAAACAGGGTCATTGCCAGAAAGATGGCCGGAAAGAAAAGCATCCAGGGGGCCGACTCCATCTGCCGGGCACCTTCGCTGATTAGCACTCCCCAACTGGTCATAGGCTCCTGTACTCCCAGGCCCAGAAAGCTTAGGAAAGACTCGAAAAGGATTACTTTGGGCACCAGTAGGGTCATAAACACCACCACCGGCCCCGCTAAGTTTGGGATAATGTGGCGGAACACGAGCCGATGATTGGTCACTCCGCAAGCATGTGCCGCCTCGATAAACTCCCGGCGCTTAAGGCTTAGCGTCTGACCGCGAACGATGCGCGCCATATCCAGCCACTCTACGGTCCCGATAGCCACGAAGATCAACACAATGTTGCGCCCGAAGTAAACCATCAGCAGAATCACAAAGAACATGAACGGCAGAGAATAAAGTATATCCACAATGCGCATCATAAGCTGGTCGGTGCGCCCGCCTGCGTAACCGGACACCGCCCCGTAGCTTACTCCGATCACCAGGGCCACCAGCGTGGCGACCATTCCCACCAGCAATGACACCCGTCCGCCCACCAAAGTGCGGACGAACAGATCCCGGCCGTTGCTGTCGGTACCGAAGAAAAACCCCGCATCCCAGTCGGGAGGTGAACCGATGTAATCCCAGTAGACCTCGTCTAGAGGGTGTGGGCTAAGCAGCGGGCCAAACACGGACAGTAGAACGATAACCACCATAACCACCATACCGGTCACGGCGGCCCAATTGCGCAGCAGTCGAGCTCGGGCATCCGCCCACAGACTGCAGCCTTTGATCGCAGTGGTATCTATTTTCAACCGATGGGTGTCCGGGATATTATGGTTAGCACTCATAATGCTGAGGCCGGTGGTTCAAGTCTACCCATCCGTTAGAAGTTAAGAGATTTATGGAGCCGTCAAAATGTAGAATAATGGGCTTTGGACGAAACTGACAACGGTCTGCTGACGAATGAGCAAAGCGAAGAAGCCGCGTAACGCGGACCATGTGCGGCGTAAGAAGACGTCGATGCCAACCAATGAGGAGATCGAACAAACTTTATCAAAAGTTTGGATTCAATGGAGCCGTAAATTATTAACTGACCGATAACACCGCTGTGATCGCTTGAAAATGCAGTCTCGACGAACAAAAAACAGACAGTTATTTATTTACAGTTCCAAGATAGAAGGTATGTTCAAAAAATACGCCTTTCGAGAAGGGAGTTATGATGACTGCACGGGAAATTAAACACTCGTGCCCTAGCTTGGTCGTATCATGAGATTTTATCGCCTGCTGGCGCTCGTGCTGTTTACCGCCTGGACCAGTGCTTACGCTGCTGCGCCTCACCAGCTCACCGATTGCGTTGCTATTGAGGACGCCGCCGCCCGCCTGCGCTGCTATGATCAGTTAGCTGGGCGCACCGTTCCCAAGGATAGCCAGGCCCAGGAGATCCAAGCCGAAATCGAGCCGCCGCTGCCAGTACCCGAACCCTCCCTGGCGAAGCCTGAAGTACCAAAGACGGAACCGCAACTCCCGGCGCTTTCGGCTTTGGACCGTCGCTGGAAATTGGAGAAAGCGGCCCGCCGCAGCTCTTTTGCGATCACGCCTTACAAACCCAACTACGTTCTACCCATCACCTATGTCAGTTCCCTCAACAAAGAGGTGTACCAGGGCTCGGACCGGGACCTGATTGACGATAAGGTCGAGGCTAAATTTCAGATCAGCCTGCGGGTCAAGTTGTGGGAAGGCGTCTTCGGCGACATAGGAGATCTGTGGTTTGCTTACACCCAGTTGGCTTTCTGGCAGATCTACAGCTCTCACTTTTCGGCTCCCTTTCGAGAGACCAACTATGAACCTGAACTGATGCTGGGCGTGGCGACCGATTTTCCTTTCCTGGGCCTGCGGGGCCGCTACCTTACGCTGGGCTTTAACCATCAGTCCAACGGGCGTTCCGAGCCCCTGTCGCGAAGCTGGAACCGCATTACCGCGGGTGCGCTGTTCGAGCGGGGCAACCTGGCATTGCTAACCCGGGGCTGGTGGCGACTACCGGAAGACAAGGAAGACGACGATAACCCCGATATCGAGGACTACATCGGCAGGGGCGAAGTGTGGGGATTCTATAAGCGCGATCAGCAAACCTTCGCGCTAATGCTACGCAATAATTTCGACCACGATGAAAACCGCGGTGCAGTGGAACTAGACTGGAGCTTTCCGCTGTTCGGCCCCGTTAAAGGCTATTTTCAATACTTCTATGGCTACGGAGAAAGCTTGATTGACTACAATCACAAGCATCAGCGCGCCGGCCTAGGATTCCTGATCACCAACTGGCTATAAGCAATCTATCGCCACTACTAATGGAGTCCACTGGGTACTCCCTGCTAAACGCAGTCGGTCTCTGAGAAAAGACCGGCTTTTTCATTCCAGGCGAGGTTCTGTTGACAGAATCGCCAGTATGGGTACTTTACGCTAACCTCAGTTCGACATAAAATACTTCAAGTATCAGGTGCTTATTCCGGAAAACGCGGTAAATACATCCCGGCAAGCTTGACGACGGTATCCATACCGCCGACATTTCCTGCATAAGCACCTGATACTTGAAGTTTATTCCGAACCGATCAAACGCTTATATATCGAACTCAGGTTACGCTAATCAAAGCCGACGGTTAGACTAAGGCCACTTTACCCGCCGTCGCCAAGCGGGTTCTGTATCTCTTTGCCAAGCATTAAACTGGCCTCTGCCATGATCGGCGATACCAGGAAGTAACATGAAGATATTTTTGTTAGCAAAAGGAAGAAAAAGCGCCGATGAGTCTTTGTATCCACCGTTTTCTGATTCTACCCGCCGGCGTATTGCTGGTAAGCGGCTGTCTCGCCACCCTAGGAAAATTGAACCAATTAGATAATACCCTGCACGCCTACGAGGGCGCTATCCGCTGGAGTGAGTTCGAACTAGCAAATGGATTTGGAACCTCCGTCGGTCTTCCTCCAGATCTGACAAGCCTGAATAATATTGCGGTCACCGCTTATGAAGTCAAAGCCAGCACTACCTCAAAAGACACGCTGGAGGCAAGACAAACCGTGGTTATCCATTATTACGATAAGCACTCGATAACGCAGAAAACGGTAACCTATCAGCAGCAGTGGCACTATGACGAGAATCAGGAGCGGTGGGTCGTACAACCCAGCCTACCGGATTTTTGAATTTTCCGGGAGCGCATTAAGTCGCCAATACCCGGGGCCATTACGGTGATTCCAACGCCAGCACGTCTTGCAGCGCTTCCTTAGCGACCGGTTTGACTAAATGATCATCAAAACCTGCCTGGTGAGCACGCCGCCTGTCTTCCTCTTGGCCGTATCCCGTGACGGCCACCAACCGCACCTTCTGCTGATATTGGGTACGCAGATGTTGGGCTACTTCGTAGCCATCCATGCCCGGCAAACCAATATCCAGAAAAATCACCTCCGGATGAAAGGTGTGAACGGCATCGAGTGCGGCTGCGCCGTCGTATACCGTGTGAACCTGATGCCCCATGATAGCCAGTAGCCTGGCCAGGGATTCGGCGACCTGCCGGTTATCATCAACCACAAGAATGCGGCGAGCAGGCGGCTCGCCCTTGCCTGCGCGGGAATCCTGAGCCGCTTCCGTAGGTTGTCGCACAGCGGCCAGCGCGGGTAACCTTACGACAAATTCGCTGCCCTGCCCCAGCCCCGCACTAAAAGCCAGGACACGGCCGCCGTGCATTTCCACCAGACCCCGCACCAGCGCCAAACCCACCCCTAACCCGCCCTGGGAACGGGCCAGCGAGCGGCTGGCCTGGGAAAACGGAGTAAAGAGATGGGGCAGAAACTCGGCCGGGATGCCGATACCGGTATCCCGTACACAGATCACGGCCTCGTTGCCCTCGCGTCGCACCGTCAACCAGATATGACCCTCCGGCTTGGTGTACTTAGCGGCATTTTGCAATAGATTCGCCACCACCTGAACCAGCCGCGTCGGATCGGCTTCTACCTGCAGCGGGCTTGCCTGCGACGTCAAGGTTAACTTATGCCGGCGGGCTTCAATGATTGGACGGGCTGTTTCGATGGCGGCAGCCACGCTGTCAGCCAGGACGACGGTCTGGCGACGCAGCTGAATGCGGCCCTGGGTCACCCGTGCCATATCCAGCAAATCATTCACCAGATAGGTAAGCTGCTGCGTTTGCCGGTCGATGATTTCCAGCCCCCATTGCAGAGAGGAGGCCGTCAAGGGGCTTTCCAGTTTAAGAATATCGATGGCACTGCGGATGGGCGCGATTGGATTACGCAATTCATGGCCCAGCATAGCCAGAAATTCGTCCCGATAACGCATACCTTCCTCTGCCGTCTGCAGTAAATCACGGATCTGATACTGACGTCGCCTGGCCTCCAAGGTCGCCTGCACGGTGCTGATCAAGGTCATGATCCGTAGCGGCCGCTCTAGAAAGGTGACACCCCGCCGGGTCTCCAAGGTTTTCAGAGCCGCTACGTTTTCTGAAAAGGCCGACTTGTCGCGGGTTAATACCAGCACCGGGAGCGTTGACCAAGGAGGTTGCTCGTCTAGCATTTGCACCAGCCGGTCCAGCGTCGCATCCGCCAAAGCTTCCTCAGCCAGAAGAACAGCCCCCGCACCCTCGTCAAGTTTCCGGCACAAGTCTCCCAGTCCCTCGCAGCGTTCGCCTGCCAGTCCGGCCTCCTCCAGCACCTGACAGGCAAGCTCTGCGTCCCGACCGATGGGGGTCAGCACCAATATGCTTTGCTGTGACGCGGCAGAAGAGACCATCGGTACGCCTACTTTTCCAACAACGCCGTGGATTCACCGAAGTATTGAAGCATTCCGCTCAGTATGCCCTGAAAAGTTTCCAGCGGCGCCCCTACCTGCACCCCCCTGGGTGTCAGCTGTAATTCGCGGATGACGGTTTCATGCTGGCCGCCACGCCGCTTAATCACGGAAATAGCCTTGTGCACCCGGCCTTGGGTTTCAAAGAATCGCAGCAGTAAAATCGTATCGGCAATGGAACTCAGTTCGACCGGCGTCTGGAGTGCGGGGCCGATGAATCCAGGCTGCACCATGATGAGCAAGGTAATCACGCCCCGGTTATTCAGGTAAGTCAGTAACTCCTGCAGGTGCAACGAAAGAAACTTCGCCTCCGACATGGCATGGAGATACCCCCCCAGACTGTCGATAATTACCAAACGCACCGCCTCCTGCTCGACAACTTGGCAAATCTGATGTGTATATTCACCTACCGACCGCGCGGCAGGGTCTATTTTATTCACCATCATGCGTCCGGCGTCCACCTGCGTCTGAATATCCATACCAAGGGCAACACCACGCTGGATATACGTCTCAACGGTTTCGTCAAACAGGTAGACTATGCTGCGTTCCCCTCGGCTGGCGGCCGCCATGGCACATTGCATCGTCACGGTTGACTTTCCTACTCCCGATGGTCCCAGCAGCAGGCTGCTTTGGCCCCGGTTGAGACCGCCACCCAATAGGGTATCCAGTTCCGCCACGCCACTGGTTACCTGCTCCTGAGCAAATGTTACCTTGTGCTTTGCCGCCACCAGATGCGGGTAGACAAGCAAATCACCGCTGGTGATTTTGAAATCATGATAGCCTTCCGCAAAAGCCAAACCTCGCATTTTAGCGACAACCAGCTGGCGCTGCACTCCGCCGTAGACCGGTAGATAGCGCTCCAATCGAATAATGCCATGCACTAAACTAGGGTATTGATACTCATTGGCGTGTGGCATAACATCATCAATGAACAGGGATGTACAGTCGCGGCCGCTTAAAAACTGTCTCAGGCCTTGCACCTGTTGCCGGTGGTGCAGGGGACTTTCCGCCATCAGGCGCAGCCCCGCGAGGGTATCCAGGACAAGTCGGGCGGGATGCACCCGTTCCACTTCCCTGAAGAGCGCTTGCAGAACATTACCCCTTTCCACTTCGGCAATGGGAAACAACGTATAGCGCTTGTCCATGATAGGTAGCATGTCCACGGAAGGCAACTCGTACAGCGCAACACCGTCCAGACACCAACCGTGAGAGGCAGCCACCAGCCGAAGTTCCTCGGCGGTTTCGGAAAGCGTGATATACATCACCGGCTCTCCGCGGCGTATGCCTTCCAGAATAAATTGTAAAGCCAGCGTGGTCTTGCCGGTGCCGGTGGCGCCTTCTACCAGGTAGAGATGATGGCGCGGCAGACCACCGCCTAAAATCGTGTCCAAACCGGTAATGCCGGTCGCTGCTACAGGGGGGGTTTGGCTTACACTTGTCGTCATGATTTTTCCTGCCGCATTCCCTTAGCTTCCAATGCAGCCTGAATCCGGTCGGCATACGCTTCGCGCCTATTCATTTCTTCCTGCAGACAAAACCGTTCGTTGCCAGCGAGAGCGGCGGCGCGCATGGCCGCCAGGGCAGCCGTCACTATTCGTACCCGAGCGTAACTCTGTTCACTGTTATCACCGGGAAGAAGCTTAAATACCGTTTCTGTCATATTGCGTTAATCGCTGAGTCGGTTATCACTGCAAAGCAGTATTTGCCAATAGATGGCTCATTCTTGAATTACCGGTTTCTGTCGGTTCGCTTTGCTACGGCATTTCCTTTACCGGCAGCCATATCACAAGCATTCAGAATAGCTTAACAGGCCTGGTTCAGGCAAAGCGCTTTATTCCATGCGCCGATAGAACTATTAAAAAAAAGATTAGATGAGGATAATTTTATGATGATATAATAGCATCTATTCTATAAAGCTATCGACAGCCGGGCCTTTTTCCCATTGCCCGGGCCGCCTCATACGTCCGCATCGCCGGCCCCATCAGTTGCCGCAGACCGTTAATACGAGTGCTATGGGCAGGATGCGTAGAGAGAAATTCCGGAGGTTGACCACTGCTGGCACGCGCCATATTTTCCCACAATGCCACGCTCTGGCGGGGATCAAAACCTGCCCGGGCCATCAGATCCAGACCGATCCGATCGGCTTCGCTTTCATGAACGCGACTGTACGGCAACAAAATTCCCACTTGTGCTCCCAGCCCTAGCGCTTGCAGCAAAGCTTGTCGAGATGGAGAATTCGGGCTGCCGGAAAGGGCCTCAACAATCGCCAAGCCACCTTGCACCGCAAACTGCTGCGAAGCTCGCTCATTGGCGTGCTGCGCCAGCACATGACCCACCTCGTGGCCAATGACCGCCGCCAGCTGATCCTGATTTTTAGCCACCTTGAGAAGCCCTGTATTGACCCCAATCTTACCGCCCGGCAAGGCAAAAGCATTGACCGCCTTATCCTGAAATACCACCACTTCCCAAGGTTCTTGTCCCGGTCCAAGCTCGCGGGTAATCGCGCTAGCCACACACTGCACATAGGCGTTAACGCGGCGATTCCTTTCAACGGGCGTGGCGTCTTTGAGTTCAGCAAAGGCCTGGGTGCCCATGGCGCTCATTTGCTGAGGATTCATCATCATAAATTGCTGGCGTCCGGTGGGAGAAACGGCACACGCCGTCAGTAATAGCGCCAGCAGTCCCAATAGTACTTTATTCACCATGCATCGAATCTGTTGCTATCGTTTTGCTAAGAGCCCTCCCCCCGACAGAGGAGAGGGCTGTAATGGAGAAGCCATTTTCGCTTATTCCTCGGCAGTAAAACCTACCTTGGAATGCGTGCCGTCGCAAAATGGTTTATTGCCGGAAGCACCACACCGGCACAAAAACATGCGATTACCGGTGTAGCGGGCTTGACCGTCTGCGCTTAGCAACTCCGCCTCACCCTTAAGAGTAAAGGGTCCATTGGGAGACGGAATAATCTTTAAGGTATATTCCGCAGACTCAGTCGCTACGGTCTTAGCGGTATTTTTTCTAAGCTCACCCGCATCCTGAAAATCTGCCTTGGTATGGCTGCCATCGCAGAAAGGCTTGTTCTTAGACGCGCCGCAACGGCAAAGCGCTATGCGCGTATCCTTTAACCCTACACTGCCATCAGGGCCCTGCACCTCCAGATCGCCCCGTAATACCAGGGGTCCATTAGGAAATACGCTGATGGTATTATGCTCCGGCACCGGTTCCGGGAAGGCGTCGTCGTGGCGCGTAAAGTGTAGCGCCCCGGTGGGACAGCGCATAATTACCTCGGCGACTGTGTCCGCCGACGCCGCGTTGGGATCTATCCAGGGCTTACGTTGAGGGTCGAATGCGTTCGGCAAACCGTGTGAACACTCGGCGGCATGAATACAGCGTTTAACATCATAGTGCACGGTGATTTTTTCACCGGGGTAGTCGTAGATTTTGCTGGCCATAAGATAGCTTTTCCTCGTCAGGTTAGTTGTAAACCGAGCCATATTACCGAAACCCGCCTTCCTGTGCAGATGGCATGGACTTCATGCCTATTCTAATAAGACAAGCTGTCCAGGGCTGCTGGACATGCTCCCGCCGCTCAACTCTACCGTCCGGCAGGGATTCGCTACTGCGCACTTGCCTGTGTACTGCTGGCGACACTTGCCAACCCGGCGCCTCAGTGTTCGTTTTGACAAAAGATCGACTCACTTGCGAATCGCAGATTGTAGCGTAAGCTCTACGGCAGCGAATACGCTAAGTCTATCCTGCTATCATAAGCCACAGGGTTTTAATGCCGCCTTCTACGTAAACCAACGAGAGACTCTTTCGGTAAAGTATGAAAAAATTTCGACAACCAAAGACCCATTATTGCTTATTCAAACCCTCCATCTTTTTTACCCCGAAGCCTTAACAGGGAGATCAAACAATGAGCATTAAAAAGCAGCATCTGAAAACCAAACCCATCTGCAAAGTCACTTTTCGGATACCTGAGGATGTGGGACAAACCGCTGAAAAAGCCAGCGTAGTCGGCGAGTTTAACAATTGGGACAGCTCCGCTACGCCCATGAAGAAGCTTAAAAACGGTGCCTTTACGGCAACGGTTGAATTGGAAACCGGCAAAGAATACCAATTCCGCTATCTGCTTAACGGCGAAAGCTGGCAAAATGACTCAGAGGCTGATAAATATACGCCAAGTACTTATCACGATAGTGAAAACTCCGTAGTCACTGTGTAAGCGTTATTATCACTAAAAGCCGATTCCCCGGTCTCTATACCGGGGACTTGAGCAGCCGCATTGAGAAAAACATTTCCAGCGATTCTGCATAGCTAGTTTGGATTAAAGTGCTGCGCCAAAAACTGGCCTTTTAATTCACCAAATACGCTGTGTTACGCGAGCAAAAATTTGGTCACCTTGAAAGGACTGATGAGCAAGACTCGGAGGTGGCAGCGGCTTCATTGCCAGATTTCGAGGTAACCTACCATGGCCAATCCTATATCTTCTCCCGCCGCTTTAGAGGCGTACTTCGGTTTTCGCCGCATGCCTTTCGTTGGGATTGAACCACCTGAGAGCGCCTATACCAGCGCCGCCTGTTGGCGTGCCTCCAGCCGACTGCTGAACGGCATCCGCTTTGGCCTTGATTTTATTTTATTAATCGGCGAGGCCGGTGTCGGCAAGACAGTACTGCTTCGTAAGCTTGCCGCGGAGGCGCCCGCAGCTTATCACTTTATCCACATTCCCTCCCCTGACCTCAGTTTCGGGGAACTCGTACGCGCCATTGGCGACCTGTTAGGCTTACCGTCCTTAACAACAGACTCTACTCCAGGACTCAACACCCTCAAAGATTATCTCAACGTTCATTTTGAACCGGCAACAAGAATTGTTTTAGCCATCGACGATGCCCATGCGCTGCAGGCGCAAGTACTCCGACAACTTCCCTGCTTGGCCCAATTGGAACTCGAGCAAGATCGCTCCCTAACGATCCTTCTGAGCGGCAGACCCGCGCTGGAGAAATTAGTGCGGCAACAGCAATCGTTGCATGCCATAGAAATCAATGCTGTTTATATTCGCCTGGAGCCTCTCGAAAAGACCGAGGTAGCGGATCTTATCCACCAACAATTGCAGGCTGCAGGTGCCAAGCGAGGCACTTTATTTAAACCGCCAGCGATTGAACGCATCGCACAGCATAGCAGCGGTTTGCCCCGTTTCGTAAATGCGCTTTGCTATCAGGCGCTGCAGCTTGCTTACGCCGCCAGGCAAACCAAGATTTCGGCAGCTCTGGTCGATAAAGCTGTCAATGAAGGGCCTGCTGATGAATCGCAAGTGGACGCACAGCCTGACACAGCAATGCCGTCACAGCAGGCGCACATCCAACCGCCCCGGGAACTCAGCCCCCAGCCTGCGGCAGCCTCTGCCGGACCGGCCGCCTCCCGACCCTCTGAAGCAACATCACTCGATGAGACAACCGTCTTAAGCGATGCGCTAAAGGCAAAATCGCGTGGCCATCGTGCTAATCGTCGGCCAAGACATAAGACCCGTCCTCGCTATTGGCGCTTAGCGGGTATTTTATGTTTGCTGGTTTTGCTCGGCGGTTTGCTTTTCTTCCTGATAACCAGCAATGAGGAACATAATCAGTCTGCCACTAACATAGCGTCTAGCACCGATGTTACGCCTGAAAGAACTTCAGCGCCAAGTTCAGCTCCGTTACCGGAAAGCGAACCCGCGGACACTCCATCCCCCCAGGAAGATGACTTCACAGCAACTCCAGAGGAATCGTCGTTAATCTCCACTCCCCTAGCCAACACCCCGCCAGAGCAAACTGAGGGTGAGCCCTCAGCGGTTGAACGTCCTGCCCCGTCCTCGGACACTGCTGCCCCTTCCATGACTGAGCAGACCGCTCCCCCTTTGATTGATTCGTCGGATTTGATTCAGCACGGCGACGAAATGCTCTCACTGGGTAATATGGACTTGGCTCGCCGCTTCTACCAAGCTGCCGCTGAGGCCGACAATGCCGAGGCTGCCACAGCTCTTGGAGAAACGTATGATCCGGTAGTACTCGAGCAGCGCGGTCTAACTGATATTGCCGCTGACCCGGTTAAGGCTGAAGAGTGGTACCGAAAAGCCGTACAAACCGGAGAGGCTAAGGCTGAGCAACGCCTCGAAGCACTCCACCGCTGGCTGGCCGATGCTGCCAAGGCGCCGCAAGACCACGAGCTGGAACAAGAGCGGATAACCGAAACCACCGCGGCCGCGCCGCAAACGCAGGAAAACCTACCAGGGTCCACCGGCTCAGAGCCGGCACCCGCCGCATCTTTCGAACCTGCGACAGAGGTGCCGGGCACTCAACCCGCCACTCCCCAAGAGACTGCAACGCTCGCCGAACCTACCGAAGCGTCTGAACCTGCCGAAGCGTCTGAACCTGCCGAAGCGTCTGAACCTGCCGAAGCGTCTGAACCTGCCGAAGCGTCTGAACCTGCCGAAGCGTCTGAACCTGCCGAAGCGTCTGAACCTGCCGAAGCGTCTGAACCTGCCGAAGCGTCTGAACCTGCCGAAGCGTCTGAACCTGCCGAAGCTTCCGAACCTGCGCCAGAGACGCCGGACACTCAACCCGCCGCTCCCCAAGAAGCTGCGACATCCACTACATCTGCCGAACCTGCCGAACCTGCCGAACCTGCTGCGGTCTCGCCGCAACCGCAACCGTCTGCTGTTAGCCAAGGCGCTACCGAACCAGCCGCGGTTGCGGCTTCTCAAGACTCGGCATCGACGGCACCCAGCACAGAAGTCACTTCCCCTAATGTTGCCCGAGCCATCTTGACCAGCAATGTGCGCAGCCGCGAACCCGTTGATCAACTCGGTTCGGTTATCGAAGCCGAGCAAGGCATTCGAAAGCTTTTCTACTTCACTGAAATAAGGAATCTACGGGGCGAAAGAATTATCCATCGCTGGGAATATGAGGGCAAAGTAATATTTGAAAAATCCTTTCCTATTGGCAGCAACCGCTGGCGCGTCTATTCCAGTAAACGCCTGACCCCATCCATGACAGGACGCTGGCAAGTGTCGATACTTGACTCTGAGGGTGATCTGTTAACCCGTAGTACTTTTCTATATCAGTAATAAGTCATCCTTTCTGAGTAGCCTGTGGGTTAGCAAACTTTGGCAACCGGCTGCCAATATTCGCTAACAATCTACACTTACTGTAACGCGTAAGCAGCATGGAGATACCCATGGAATCCAGCCAACAGGCCAGCATCTTTCTGCGCCGGGTACGGGAGCTAATGCGCCCACTGCCTCCCATGGTCGATGTGAAAACAACCTGCCTTACGACGATAGAGCGCATGCGCAAGGACACTGCCAGCCAGGTGCTGATAAGTAGTTCCGATGGTCGCCTCAACGGCATTCTCAGCGCAGGGGACATTCTACGCCAAGCAAGGCTGGACGCCGTAGCCGCTATCCCCGTGCAATCCGTCATGACTCAACCGGTCTATACCGTCGGCGAAGATACCCTCCTGTATCAGGCGGTAGCTATTATGCATCACCGGGGCTTACGCCAAGTCCCGGTGGTGGACAGCGAAAACCGTCCGCGCGGCATGTTTTTTCTGGAAAATGTTCTGGATTTATTGTTAGGTAAACAACTTGCATTGATCCAGTCTTTTATGTCCGAACAAAGGCTTGAGGCATTACGGCCAAACAAGGACTTCCAAGTCGAGCTAGCCGCCGTTCTGCTCGAGCAGTGCGTCCCTTCTCCCGACATTTTAGCGGTTTTATCTTATCTCAACGAAGAGGTCTACCACTCGGTCTTAACCCAGTCGATCCGGGAGTTAACCGCGCAAGGCTGGGGCGAATTACCGGTCCCCTTTGCCGTAATCATTACTGGCTCTGTAGGCCGCCGGGAAAGCCTGTTGCACCCGGATCAGGACAATGGCTTTATTTTAGCCGATTACCCGGACGCTCAGTACCCGCTGGTCAACGAGTATTTTTTTGAACTAGCCTGGCGCATGACTCAGCGCCTCAATGCTGCCGATATTTCGCTTTGCACTGGCTATGTCATGGCCACCAATCACGCATGGCGCAAGCGTCTTTACGAATGGCAGAGCCAATTTTTGGGTTGGCTACGGCGACCTTCCACCGCTTCCGCTACGCTTTTGGATATCTGGATTGATTTTCGCGGAGTCTTCGGCGATTTTCAGCTGGTCGAACAGTTACGCTCCTTTGTAACCGCCAATGTCCCTCTCCACCATGGCTTTCTGCGAGAACTGGAAGCACTGCAATTCGACCACGATGTGGCCATCACGCCGCTGCGCACTCTTAAGCGCGAACGCCTGCCCGGCGGACACCGCAAGCTGGACATCAAACGTAAGGGTATTCGCCCGTTGATAGAAAGTGTGCGTATCTTGGCCCTGCGCGATGGAATTGCGGCCACCGAAACTCTGGTGCGTTTAGCCGCCCTGCAGGACCGAGGGACTCTTAAGAAAGAACTGGTCGAGACGATAGCAGAAGCCTTCCGGTTTTTGACCGACCTGTTACTGCGAGCTCAGTTGCAGGATTATCATGAGGGCCGCCAGCCTAGCGCTTATGTAGCGCTAGAAATTCTTTCATCTCAGCAACGCAAGCGTTTAAAGGCCGCTCTGCGCACCGTGGCGCGCCTGCAAAGCATGGTGCATACCGAGTTTACGGCGGAGCTGTTTTAAGGTAGCCGAAATCCACCACCGGTACGTCACCTACCAAGGGGTTCCGTCCCGTTAAGGTAATTCCACTAGCACTTGGCTAAGCGGTTTGCGCGGCGTTTGCGGCACTTCCGCCGGATAGCCGTACCATAGCATTCCGACCACCGTTTCTACTTCAGGATCTACCCAAATCAAATCATAAAACTCTGGCTCCCGAATAACGGGACCAGTGGTCCATTTAACGCCAATCCCTTCGCTCCACAGATAAAGAGAAAAATTGTGGATGGCACAGCAACAGGCAGCGTAGTCTTCTTTGGCCTGCAACGAGTCTACCGAATTTTCGCAGGTAACTGCCAGCCAGCCGGGAATCCTGCGCCATCTCTCTCGCTTTGCTGCGCCCGCTACAGATCCCTGTTTGCGAGTCACCAATTCGGCGTTTAAGCAGGCAACCGCTTCCGCCGTCTCTGGGCCCAGCAGATAAAAATGCCAGGGTTCCGTGAGAAAATGATTAGGCGCCCAACGTGCCAACTCGAGTCCCCGAAGTATCGTTGCCCGCGGTGGTGGTTCAAGTTCAAAACTATGAATGGTGCGCCTGGAACGAAGCAGTTGTTCTGCAAAGGTTGCCGATGTTTCAGCTTGATTTTCCTGAACTAACACAGATTCACCCTTCTCGTCACAGGTGATTTCCAGAAAAGCATTTACCCTGTCGCCCTTCCGGAGCCCGGAGATACCGCAATCCTAGATTACGTGTCACTTCATCCAGGCTACTGGTAGAATTTTTCCGAGAAATCGCCTAAGTTGCTGTTGTGCATTAAAGGCAGACAGCGTTGCATACTTCGCCAGTAAGCAAAAACCGTTATGCTTTTTTCAGCAGAAAATAGAATTTGTCGTCCTCTTCCCGAGACTCCAGCAATTGGTGTCCGCCCTGTACGGAAAACGCTTCAAAGTCATTCACCGAACCAGGATCGGTAGCGATGATTCGCAGAATCTGACCACTCTGCAGGCCGGCCAGAGCCTTTTTCGCTTTGAGAATTGGCAGGGGACAATTTAACCCGGAGGCGTCCAACTCAGAATCGACATTAACCATAAACTCTAACCCAGTCATTACCGGCTAAACCAGTTATATTCAGTCATTGTGCTTTAGGCCGAAAAAACCTTTTCAGCATAGTTTAGAATTTTTTTAGTATATCACGGTCTCAAATTTTGCCGGTGGGATAGGGCCGGAATAGCCATTCAAGCAATATTTGCCCGTTTGATGGTTTGCGTTTTTTGCAAATTGCTGTACCATTCGCTTCTTACTTCCTGGGGCCGTTAGCTCAGTTGGTAGAGCATCGGACTTTTAATCCGCTGGTCGTAGGTTCGATTCCTACACGGCCCACCAAGTAAATCAAGAGCAGCGTCACATTTCACCCTACGTCAGATCTCTTGCTAATGCCTTGGTGATTTCCTCCCAGTCAACCACTGCATCGATATCCGTCATCACCAACGGCTGGTCTGGAAATTCGTGCGACACCAACTGCTGAAAATGTCCCCGAACCGTAGAGGCCAAATCGACCGTAGTGGTTTCCATTGAAATTTTTGACATGAGCTCGGAGCGCAAATCTTTGTTCCTGCGCAGGCCCTCATAAATCCGCTGGCTTAGCCGATCAAGGTTAGTGTTCATGGATAAACATTAGCGCCTCTCAAGGTTGCAATAATAAAGGACGCAGCATTCTAACGCTGGACGCTTCAGCTCACCGACTTTGCGTTCGCCAGTAACGCCTGCAAAGCCTGGATGTCCACCGGCTTGGTGAGATGGTGATCAAATCCCGCCGCGCTCGTCCGTTGACGGTCTTCGTCGCGACCCCAGCCGGTCAAGGCAACCAGTGTTATACCACCATACTTCGGAAACTTCTCTCGAATCCGCCATGCCACTTCATAGCCATCCATCTCAGGCATGCCGATGTCAAGAAGCACCACGGACGGTTGATAGGAGGCCAGCAGCGCCAGTGCGGCCGGCCCGTCATGGACCACCTGCACCTCGGCATCGAGCCTGCTCAGCAGCATACCGAGGCTGTCGGCAGCATCACGGTTGTCATCGACCACCAGGACCCGTAAACCCGCCAGGCTCGTGGCGGCTAGACACGCCCCGCGTGCCGTTTCGGCGAGGTGCGCTGGGGCCAGCGGGAGCCGAACGATGAACTCGGCGCCCTTTCCGGGGCCCTCACTGTGGGCCTCGACGCTGCCGCCGTGCAGCTTTGCCAGGATCTTTACCAGCGCCAAGCCAATGCCCAAACCGCTCTGGGTGCGCTTCACCGAGCGGTCCTCCTGAATGAACATCTCGAAGATCTGCGGCAGGAAATCCGCATCGATGCCGATTCCATTGTCGCGTACCGAGACGATGGCGTATTCCTCTTCCCGGCGGACGGTGAAGTCGATCTGCCCACCTTTCTCGGTAAACTTTGCGGCATTGTTGAGAAGGTTAATCACGATCTGCTCGAGGCGCACGGGGTCGCCCTCCAGGTACAGCGGCTCGACAGGCAAAGCGACGTCAAGCCGATGATGGGCGGCCGTGATAAACGGCTTGCTGTTCTCGATCGCACTGTGAATGACCGCGACCAGCTCCATCGGCTCTTTACGCAGATCAATGATACCACGACTGATGCGGGAAACATCCAATAGATCGTCCACCAGTCGGGTGAGATAGGCGATCTGCCGCTCCATCATCGCTTGCATCTGTTCGGCGGTCGCGGTGTCTTCGCCAGAGAGCCGGAGCACTGCGAGAGCGTTACGGATGGGGGCGAGCGGGTTGCGCAGTCCGTGGGCCAAGGTCGCCAAGAATGCGTCCTTACGGCGATCGGCTTCGACGAGCTGGTCATGAGCGACACACAGCGCCTGCTCGGTCGCCTTGCGGTCGCTGACGTCGATGCAGTGTTCGACGATGATGCCGTTGCCAAGGCTTGCGCCAGCGACCATCATCCACTTACGCGAGCCGTCCTTGCAAAAATACTCTTTCTCATAAGGCCCGATGCGACCCGTTGCCTCCAACTTCTGCAGTTGCTCAAAACTGACCTGCACCCACTCCGGTGGCGTCAGCGTGCGCCAGGTCAAGGTATGCGCCGCTACCTCGCTTCGTGTGTAACCCGTCATCTGCAGGAACGCGTCGTTGGCATCCACGAGGTTGCCCGAGGCGGCGAAGAATAAGACACCAACGCCGTCGATATCCAACACCCTGCGCAGCCGTGCCTCGCTCTCGCGCAGCGTCTCCTCGGCCTGCTTCCGCTCGGTGATCTCGATGAAGGTAATGACGACCCCTTCGATGCGATCCTGCGACGAACGATAGGGCAAGACCCGCGTGAGATACCACCGTCCCGCCTCGTCCTGCACTTCGTGCTCGATAGGTATGAGCTTTGTGAGCACCCGCCGGGCATCGTCGACCAGATCTTCATAACCCAGCCGGTGCGTCAGATCCGAGATCGGTCGGCCTCGGTCGGCCGGCCGTATGTTAAAGAGCTCGCCCACCTGCGGCGTGAAGCGTAGGATGCGCAGGTGGCGATCCAGGAACAGCGTGGCGATATCGGTGGCGGTGAGCAGGTTCTGCAGGTCGCTGGAGAGCTGGCTGAGCTCCTCGACCTTGTGGCGGTTCTCCTGGTTCAGCGTGGAGAGTTCCTCGTTCATGCTCTGGAGCTCCTCCTTTGAGGTCTCCAGTTCCTCCAGCGTCGAGCGCAGTTCTTCGTTCATCGACTGCAGCTCCTCGTTGGAGGCTTTCATCTCCTCCTGGCTGGTTTCGTACTCCTCGATGATGCCTTTCAGACGCTGCTTCGTCAGTTCCAGTTCCGCCTCCAGTTCACATGCAGTGCCCTTCGATGTTTCATCGATGGTGGCGGCCGGCCCGACTTCTTTTCGTTCGTCGAAGATCACCAGGGTAAAGCCTTGGTGTCCCTGCTCCTCGGCCGGACGCACGTTCAGAATGATGCTTCGGGGCACGTCCTCGATCATGACCGAGATAGGCTTTGATTGGATAGCGCTCCCCTCCTTGCTGAGTGTGTGGAGGGCTGCCCGCAGTTCGAGACGCAGTTCCTCGCGGATCAGCTTGAAGACATTGGAGGTGAACTCGCCTCCAGGGTGCACGAGGTAGCGCCCCACGTGCTCGGAAAGGTGTACCACCTGGTGGTTGGGGTTTACCAGGAGGCTCGGCGGCGCATAGAGCTCGACCATCTGCTGATGGAGCCTGCCGTAGGAGGTTAGTGCCTCGGCACGCCTGGGCTGCTCCGCCGGGTCGTCGGAGAGCCGGACCCGTGACAGCGGTAAGACCGGCAGGCGGGGCTCCTGCGCCGGCACATTGCGCTTGCGGTAGAAGCAGTGCTGCTTGTTCTCGATGCGGAACAACCCAGACCGGTCGAGGGCCTCCGCGGTACCTAACACCAGGAAACTCTCCGGGTTTAGGGCGTAGTGGAACAGCTCGATGGCGTCCTGCTGAATCTCACGCTGCAGGTAAATCAGCACGTTGCGGCAGACAATGAAGTCGAGCTTCGAGAAGGGCGGGTCACTCAGTAAATTGTGCGAGGCGAAGAGGACGAGTTCGCGTACCTCCTTGTTAATGCGGTAGCCGCCGTCCTCCTTGGTAAAAAAGCGGCGCAGGCGCTCGGCCGAAACGTTGGTCTCGATGTCACCGGGATAGAAGCCCTCGCGCGCCTTCTGCAGCGAGTGAACGTGCAGATCCGTGGCGAAGATCTGGATCTGCGGTGGGTTCTCGCACCGGGCGGTCTGCTCCAGGAGAAGCATGGCGAGTGAGTAGGCTTCCTCGCCCGTGGCACAGCCCACCGACCAGACACGCACGGTCTCGTCCGACGTCTTCCCCGTGAAGAGCCGCGGGATAATCTCCCGCTCCAGCGCTTCGAACACCGCCGCATCACGGAAGAAGTTCGTCACGGTGATAAGGAGTTCGTCGGCGAGGGCGTGCACCTCATTGCGCTGTCTGCGCAAATAGTCCAGGTAACCCTCCAGCATCTCGATGTGGGTGAGCTGCATGCGGCGGCGGATGCGGCGCATGATCGTTGAGCGCTTGTAGCGGCTGAAGTCGCGCCCGGTATTGACCCGCATCTGGGCGAAGATCTTTTGCAGGAGCTGGTGCTCGTCGTCCTTGAGGTCTTCCCCGTCTTCGGGCACTGTGATATTCGGCTGGGTGCTCGTATACCGCAGGATCTCCTGCGGTATACGGGCCAGGGGTAGTACGAGATCGACGAGACCGGTGGTGATGGCGCTTTGTGGCATTCCATCGTACTCGGCCTCGCTGGGATCTTGCACCACCGTCAAGCCGCCCCGCTCCTTGATTTCCTTAATACCGAGGGTGCCGTCCGAGCCGGTGCCGGTGAGGATGACACCGATGGCGTGGCCGTCATGAGTCACAGCGAGAGTGCGGAAGAAATGGTCGATGGGCGCCCGCTCGCGGCGTTTCTCTTCGAGGGCGGAGAGGCGCAAGTGGGTGTCGATGGTGTTGAGGTTGCACCCGGGCGAAATGACGTAGATGTGGTTGGGCTCGAGCAGCATCGTCTCAGTGACCTGCCGCACCGGCATCGACACATGCGGTTGAAGGAGATCGGCCAGGTAGCTCTCGCGCTCGGGCGAGAGGTGCACCACGATGACGAAGGCAAGACCGCTGTTCTGCGGCATCTCTACGAACAAAGCCTTGAGCGCCGCCAGCCCACCGGCCGAGGCGCCAATACCGACAACGATAGGTTCCTGCGACGTGGGTTGAGCGTCTGCAGGCTCCAGCGGAAGGTGGTTAGATTCGCTCATGGTTGCTGAATACTCGTATTTTCTCACTCATGGGCAACATGTCTGCATGGTTCATTATATCCGTGAACTAGAAAAGGTTCGTTAGCGGTCGTGCACCATGAGTGACACGAACCCCTTCGATATCTTGGAAAGTCTTACGGTAGAAAATACGGTAGCCGTCTACCGCAAAGTCACGAAGCGCCGGCGCGATGTCGGGTCAGGCAGAGGCAAGGCGGGGTTTGGCGGTAAGCAGGAGGTCATTAGCTCGAGGTCATCAAGTCATCCAGCCGTCACGGTTCGCTACCGCCGCAGGGTTCTTAGGTTCTTAGGGATGTCAATCCCGCCGTCGATCAGGCCTACTTCGGCCCGCCTCGTGCGTTTGCTTAAGGGCAATGCGGAATTTTTCATCATTGGGTATGATAAAGGGTATGATGAAATGTTTTTTCACCCTTAGTCACCCTTAGTCACCCTTAGTCACCCTTATTCTACTCGAATTCAATCTCTCGAAAACCTATCTTTCGAGGGGTCTTACAAAAAACCTCAAACATTAGACATTATCGGAAATAAGCTATTGACCAACTTAACTACCTGTACATCAAGGATAATAATTCGCCGAAACCTTAAAACCGATAATGTCTATTTTATTCCAGTCATTCGGCCGCCAGGATAGGCAACCGCACCACAAACTCGCTGCCCTGATCGATACCGGCACTGAAAACCTCTACGCTTCCACCATGCATCTCTACCAAACGTCGCACCAAGGTTAAACCAATGCCCAAACCGCCTTGCGTACGCTCCAGACTAAGATCAGCTTGGGCAAAAAGGTCAAAAACATAGGGTAACATTGCTGCTGAAATGCCCACTCCGGTATCCTGCACCTTGACAACCACCTCATCGCCTTGTTGTGCTGCCGTTAGCCGGATGTGCCCCTTTTGGTTAGTGTACTTGGCTGCATTATTTAATAAGTTTGTCAATACCTGAACCAGGCGGATTGGGTCACCTTGCAAGCGAACAGAGACCGTAGGCAGGGTTATCGTCAACTGCTGCCGGCGTTCGTCGAGTAACGGGCGGCATACTTCCACGGCGCGATTAATAATGGTCTGCAACTCTAAAGGTTTCCTGTAAAGAGTGATTTTGCCACGGGTAATTCGTGAAACGTCGAGCAAATCATCCACCAAGCGGGTAATATGTTCAACTTGCCGATTCACCACAGCGCATGCCCAGCGATGTCTTTCATCTACGGACTTAAGCAGTTCCAGCAGATGAATCGCATTGTGCATGGATGCCAATGGATTACGAAGTTCATGAGCCAACATAGCCAAAAACTCGTCTTTTTGACGGTCAGCTTGCTTAAGGGCTTCTTCTGCCGTCTTACGCAAGGTAATGTCTTGAACCACGCCGACCAGACGCAAAGGGGCTCCAGCTGAATCATAGGAAAACTGCCCACGCCCCGATATCCAGCAGACTTCTCCATTGGGACGGATAAAGCGATACTGGCCGGTATAGTCCTGCTCCCGTGCGGCCATCAGTTGTTCTAGCTCTTCCCAAACCCGGGTACGATCGTCCGGATGAAGGACCTGGAAAAAAGACTCGATTGTCCCGGTAAACTGACCAGACGCCAGACCTGCCAATTTTTCTACTTCACCGGACCACTGCAGTTCACTCGTTCGGATGTTCCAGTCCCAAATCCCGCAGTTAGCAGCTTGAGTTGCCAAGCGAAATTGCTCTTCACTGCGTTGCAGACGCTCCTCATTCGCTTTACGTGCGGTAATGTCCATAGCGGCGCCAACAATAGACTCCACCACACCGTCCACAGAACGTGCAAAAACCATATCCCGGCTCGACATCCACCGCCACCGGCCATTGACATGGCGCATACGGTATTCAAACTCAACCACTTTGCCATCTTGAAGGAAATTCAGCTGTGCGACATATTCCCGAAACCGCTGAAAATCATCCGGGTGCATGAGCTGGGACAGCATTTCCCTCCCCATTCTCTGGAGATGTTCGGGCTCATAACCCAGCAACTCGCCCACTTCCCGGTTAACCCAACGCACCTGTCTGTTGCCAAGGTCGTAGACGTAGAGCACAACAGGAGTCAAATATGCCACATGTTGAACAAAACGCTCTTGTTCGGTTAGCGTCTTTTCAGCATGCTTGCGCTGCATAAACTGGCCGATTTCATTGCCTACGACTTTTACCGTATCTATTAAGGATGAATCCCTTGCCACTTTGCGCCGGGTGAAAAGGTCAATTACACCCAGACACTGGGCATCCGCCAGCAGCGGGAATGCAAGAGCGCTATGCAAGCCGAGCTGAGCAATGACACCAACTCGTGGGCAAGCGGAATGATCTTGCAGATCAACCGACAGCTGCGGTTTCCGGGTAACCCAGACGCATCCGGGAAGAGCAATGCCCTCGGCAAGACTTAACCCCCGTGACAATACCATAAAAGGCTCAAGCTCTGCGGGTGGTTTCTCTGGACCAAGCTGCACGCAGCGCAGCTTCTTTTCCTGCGAGTCCGGCAACCATAACCCGCAGACCTCAAAATCCAGTTGCCGGCACAGTGTATTAAGTATCTGAGAGGCCACCTCCTCAAAGGAACGGGCATTGGCTAGAAGGTGTGAAATGGCATGTTCGGTGGACAAGCGCGTAGCAACTGCTCTACGCTCGCGTACTTCTCGAGCTAACGCCGCTGCGGTCTGCCGACGTTCAGCAATTTCTAAACGCAGTTCAATCGCAGTGATGGCCGATGCAGCCAAATCTTCGAGAATCTCAAGCTCATGCTTTGTCCAAGCTCGCGGTTTGGAATCAATAACGCAAAAACTACCCAACGCACAGCCTTCTGCGGTCAGCAATGGAATACCGGCATAAGCAACTACCCCCAGTTCGCTAATAGCGGGATTGTGGCAGATGAAAGGTTCATTACGTGCATCGGTGATGACCAAGGGTTGGCAGGTCGCCACCGCGTGTTGGCAAAAAGAGTGGGATAGAGGCGTTTGACGGAGCGTGCTCCACGGTTCAGGAAGCCCAATGCAGCTTTTGAAAAACTGCCGATCTTCTTCCACTAGGCTAACCAGCGCGATGGGTGCTGCAAGGATTTTGCCCGCAAGCCGCGTCAGGCGATCAAAGACCTCTTCCGCAGGGGTATCGAGTAAAGCAGTCCGCCGTAAGAGGGCGAGTCTTTCGGGATTCTGAATGACGGAATCAACATCATCCGTCTGCTGAGATAACAGTTGGCTTGATAGGCTACCGTCCATTATGCTGTTCAACCTCCCACCAGTTAGCAAAAACCCGCTGGATTGCCGCAAAAGATTCGGAGGAACATCCGAATAATGGCGGAGTCATGCGTCATAGTTTCTCCGGCGATGCCGTCAAAAAGGCTCTCACGTAGAATATTTGCATAACAATGCAACTAATATACGACCAAGTATATCAAAGTTTTTTAAGCTTAGCAGCGTTGCTAATTATTACCATTTTCCCTTTTTATGGCTTAAAAACTAAAAAGTTAGGAAAAAAAACACTCTTTAGGCGGAAACATGACTACCGAACAAATAGTTAACTTATTTACCCAACGGTATTACTGGAAATTCCTGATGCTGACAGTAACATGTATTTTTTATACAAATATAGTACAGGGAGGAGAGGTCACCAAGGCAAGCGTAGATTACCATCATGGCCATTTTACGCTGCATGCGAACATGGTAATCCGAGCTCCCATTAGCCAAGTGCGAGCCGTATTGACGCATTTTGAAAATTTGCCAAAGATCAATTCCGGCATTAAAGCAGTGCAGATACTCGAACAGGTTGACGATGAACCCATACGGATGCGGGTTGCGTCCGAAGTCTGCATATTATTTATCTGCCGAGATTACCAGTGGGTACAGGAAGCTCGCATCCTGCCGTCAGGGGATATTATGACCCGCATGGATCCAAACTTGAGTGATTTTCAGGAAGGCTGGGTGCGTTATCGCTTCCGCGCCGAGAATCGGCATACGCGCCTACTGATGGACGCCAAACTCGTACCCGATTTCTGGTTTCCGCCTATTATTGGGACTTTACTGATTAAAAGAAAGCTACAAAACGAAGCGCTGGAAACAGCCTCTGGTGTAGAGCAGCTAGCCAAGCGCCGGCCCAACCTGCTAGCCGCCAGCCGTGATAAAAATCCATAATAAATATCTATTGTTTTTTACCTGGAGAGCGATTTCATCAAACCAGGATTGTCACCGCCGAGCCGATCCAGGCCCACTACACCTTCCCGACGGTTAAGGGAATGTCGCAGCCTCTTGTAACTGTCCGGCATCCAGCGTATAAGCCCGAGCAAACCCGCCCACAAAACGAACTCTCGTGGGAATAAGGCGCAATAGCAGAAAATCGCTGAACGTAAACAATCGCTTTGCCTGAGGCAAGCGTTGTTGATAACGGTTGGCCGATATCCGGTAATCAGTCGTCTCCGGGGGAATGATAGCAACGCTACCCTGGATCATTACCCGCGCCAGTTCTTGCGGGTCCCTGTCCTCCTGATCTCGCTCGCTGACGGCGAGACAAGCGCGGGGATTCTCTAATAGGTTACGCGTATGGGCGGCTAATCGGCTCAGGTGCAACAGAAACCCGGAAAAATCCGCTTCTGCGACATAGGCTACCCAGGAAGCCTCGGCACCTTCGCTACCCTGCGTGGCCAGCGCCGCCCATCGATGGTCACGAATTACCGTAGCGATAAGCCGCAGTTCCGTGACATTCATACCGGCCAGTCACTACCGACCGCCAAACGTGCCAGGTGCTGAGCGGCGTTAGGCAGCGAACGATTTGCGCTCATAACGCCGACGTCCATGCATCATATCTTGTCGTTCTACCACCTCTTGAACCCGGGGCCGTTCGACGAACTGCGCTAGGGTAATGGTGGAGAGAAACGCAGCGATCTGAGCACTCAAATCACTCCATAACTCATGCGTGAGGCAGCGTTGGCCCTCCTGACAGTCCTCGCGACCGGAACAGCGTGTGGTATCCACCTTCTCGTCCACGGCATTGATGATATCAGCGACAGTCACGTCGGCAGCCGGCCGAGCCAGGCGATAGCCACCCCCCGGACCTCTCACGCCTTCCACCAAACCCTTCTTGCGCAGCTTGGCAAACAGCTGTTCCAGGTAGGACAGGGAAATACCCTGACATTGAGAAATCTCGGCCAATGTCACAGGACCTAATTGATCATGAATAGCGATATCCATCATGGCGGTGACGGCATAACGACCTTTGGTAGAAAGTTTCATAACCTCACCCTTTTTGTTGCGCATGGAGGTGAATAATTCATCTGAATTAAGTGAGGAAAATATAATAACCAAGCAGTTTAGTCAACTAAATTTATGGCTTTGTTCCTTACCGGTTTTTCGTGTTAGAGACAGAAAAAAATAACTCTCATTTTACTACTCATTAGCCAAGCAACTGAGGCATAATCAGTTACTCTCTGAGGGCCAGGAAAAATTCAAAAGGGGTGAATGGTTCAGGGCTGGGACGATAATCTGAAGCAATAGCCCTGATGTAAACAGTAATTTAACCATTTATAGAGGAAACGGTTTACATGCCAACGGGAGCGCAATTGCGTGTTTTTGGTGTTCTCTAAATCAGCCTGGAATACAGGCCGGCGGCGCAAATGAGCTGCCATCACTTCGGCCAAACGCGCATCGTGGTAAACACGCATGAGCAAATTGGGCTCGGCAATAAAGCCTTTATGCTGCTTAACAAAATGGTAGGTTAAAGCCAATTCCGTGGTGTAACGAAACCGTTCCAGCACCTCTAGATGCAAACTGAGCCCGCCTGGAACCTGAGAAACCAAATGCACCCCAACCGGCGGCATGACCGGAACAAGCCTACGGATACCGATATAGTTCTGCTCATATAAATCCATCAAGCCGGCAAAAGTTCCCGGCAACGCCTGCAAATCGGCGCGGGCATGATCATAACGGGTCAAAATCATAGATAACCCTATTCTAACGCAGGTTGCTTGCTGAGTGGTGTGCCAGTCACAACAGTATACCACCCGAGAACCAGTTGATCCGGTTGTTCATGGCTACTCCATTCGCATTGAAAAAACATAAAAAAAACGCTTGTATAATTATATTCATTATCCGACCTAGTTCGCTTGCAGGGCTTAAAAATCTCCTAAAGCCACCCCCACTTATGGACAATCAACTGTGATATTTTATGTAGGTTGCAATAACCTTTACCTATAAATTTATCACTTCTGGAAAATACCGTAAGAGAAATTGCACTGAAAACATCTCCGCATTGGCTGACTCTCTCAACCCGAACCGGATGAGACTTAAGGCCGGCACTATCGTTTTCATACCCCAAATAGGCAATGGCTTTGCCATTAGCACGGTCCCGCCGGTGAGAGTTTTCATGGTAAGTCTTGTATTAGCGGTTATTTTCACGATGACAATATTCTATGGATGTTATTAGAGCTAATAAACTTAGAAAACAATACGGCAGCTATACTGCCGTGGCCGGCGTTGATTTTGCCGTGCAGGCCGGTGAGTGTTGGGGTCTCCTCGGGCCGAATGGCGCCGGTAAGACCACTCTGCTGCGCATGATAATCGGCAGTTTACCTCCGTCTGCCGGCCACCTATGGGTGCTCGGCCATCCGATTCCAGCAGAGGCCACGCTGATGCGTCGCCGCATCGGTGTCGTCCCGCAAAAGGACAATCTCGACCCGGATTTTACCGTAGCCGAGAACTTGTATACCTATGCGAGTTACTTCGGACTTAGGGGAGCGGCACTAACGGATCACATTCACGCCTTACTTGTCTTTGCAGCGTTAGAAAGCAAGCAAAACGCCTATATCAATACCCTTTCGGGCGGTATGCAACGCCGGCTATCCCTGATTCGCGCACTGGTTAATAAGCCGGAACTGTTAGTTCTAGATGAACCTACCACGGGCCTGGACCCTCAGGCAAGGCAGCTTATCTGGCAGCGACTTCGGGCCCTGCGCTCGCAAGGCATGACCTTGGTACTGACCACGCACTATATGGAAGAAGCGCAGCGCCTGTGCGAGCGCGTCACTGTCCTGGATCACGGGCGCATTTTGGATAGCGATCGGCCGGATGTCTTAATTCAAAAATACATTGAACCTCACGTGATAGAAGTCTTTGGTTCCGAACTCGAGCCGTGGCATCAGCAGGTAGCAGCCGCACTAACAGAACGTAGCGAGCGCGTCGGCGAGACCATGTTCTACTATACGGTTGACGAACGCCCGCTTTTGGCTGCAATCAACCAACGCTCCGATTTATCCTACCTGCATCGGCCGGCTAATTTGGAAGATGTTTTTGTAAAACTCACCGGACGCGAACTCCGCGATGGGTAATCGATCGGGTCATTACCAAGGTTCTTCCAACGCTAGAGCGTTAACCACTCACGCGGCCCTGCGCTGGCTACCGGTCTGGCAGCGCAATTTCCGTGTTTGGGTCAAGCTAGCCGGCTCGGCAATCCTCGGCAACTTTGGTGAACCCCTGCTGTATCTATTGGCGCTAGGTTATGGTCTAGGCGGTTTTATAGGTCATGTACAAGAGATGCCTTATATACAATTTTTGGCCTCCGGCATCGTTTGTTCAAGCACTATGATCACCGCTTCATTCGAAGGCATGTATTCCACTTACACTCGCATGGAGGTGCAAAAGACCTGGGACGCCATGCTGGCTACCCCATTAGCGATCAGCGATATTGTCATTGGAGAAACTATTTGGGCCGGAACGAAGAGCCTGTTTAGCGGAGCGGCCATTCTGGTGGTGGCAGCCCTGCTGGGAGCCGTCGCCAGCTGGCATGCAGTGTTCGCCCTGCCCGTGGTGCTGCTTACCGGTTTTTGCTTTGCGGCCATGGCCCTAGTAGTAACGGCGTTCGCTACGAACTACGATTTTTTTCTGTATTACTATACCTTGATTATAACCCCGATTCTGTTGCTGAGCGGCGTCTTCTTTCCGCTGGAAGAAATGCCGTTAATCATTCAGCAGAGCGCGCAATTTTTTCCGTTAACCCATGCCGTAGCTCTCGTTCGTCCATTAATCACTGGCTCAGCGCTTAACCAAGTTCTGCTACACCTGCTGGTGCTCAGCGGTTACACGCTGCTCGCTTTGTCGCTGGCCATCACCTTGCTTAGGCGTCGGTTAATGGCTTAAGCAACCATGCAGCAGCCAATCCCAAAATGTCATTATGACCTTTACAGGAAAATACTCCGAGGGAAACCCTTGTCAGATTCGGTTGTCTTTCACCTTGAACCCGATACCGGGTTAATGGAAGTCATGGTACTCGCGGAGTTTGGCGAGTGAGCGGCTTACCTGAAACCAATAAACATACCGTAAAAAACCGATAAGAAGGAGTTCCCTAGTGGGCACAAGCATTTTGAAACAAGGGTTGCTTCCTGCTGTAATGGCCGTTGTCTTAAGCACCTTAAGCACTTGGGTAGCTGCGGCCACTTATGAAATAGACCCCGCACATTCGTTCGTGGAATTCCGGATCCAGCACTTAGGTTTCAGTTGGCTCTACGGGCGTTTTAACAATGTTTCCGGTACGTTTGAGTATGACCCGGACAATCCGCTGGTTAGTAACATTGCCGTGGAAATCGATACAACCAGCGTAGACACCAACCATGCGGAACGGGACAAACACCTGCGCGGCGAAGACTTCCTCGACGTGGAGACTTACCCAAAGGCATCCTTTAAGAGCACCCAGTACACGGGTGACGCCAGCGGGGGCACCCTCGAAGGTGAATTGACCCTGCACGGCGTCACCAAACCCATCACCATTGAGATCCAAAACATTGGCGAGGGCCCGGACCCATGGGGCGGTTATCGGGCAGGATTTCTAGGCACGACGCAGTTGGCTCGCAAGGATTTCGGGATAGATTACGATCTGGGACCTCCCGGAGAGACCATGGAACTGGAGCTCGGCATCGAAGGGATTCGTCAGTAGTTACAGTTCATTGGTATGGCGAGAAGCCTGGCACCACAGGCCTCCCGCTCTCCCGTTGGCGATCGCAGCGACAGAAAAATGATGTTCAAGAATTCTGCAGACCAGTTTGGTCTACTTGCAAAGCTCCTGCATTGGATCATCGCCGTGCTTATCATCGGATTGATCTGGCTCGGCTGGTACATGGTGGATCTTACCTATTACGATCCCTGGTATTATGACTCGTTGGCAACCCATAAGGCCCTGGGAATAATGGTATTGCTGCTGGCGTTGCTGAATATCGTCTGGAATTTCTATTCCCGGCCGCCGGAATACGCATCTACTCTGGAACCCTGGGAGCGGCTGGCAGCGAGGATTGTACACGCCTTGCTTTTTGCCGCCATGGTGGCTATTCCGGTGACCGGGTATTTGATCTCTACCTCCGAAGGAGACGCTATTTCCATCTTCGGCTGGATTACCGTACCCGCCCTATTTCCGGTCAATGAGGCGGCACGGGATCTGGCAATCAACCTGCACTATTACCTGGCTTACGGTACTGCCGGTTTGGTGCTTGTGCATGCCTTTGCGGCACTGAAGCACCAGTTTGTGGATCGGGATGGCACGCTTAAAAGGATGCTCTGAGACTTGCGATTTTGCCGCCATCGCTGCTTAGAAATGGTTAATTCAAAGATAGCTATGGTTGTCAACCATAGCCAATTTGAGCGAGCGCTAGCGGGAATTGTCCGTGAGGACTACAGCCCTCACGGTGCGAAAACGTACAGGTACGGCTGCGTCTCAGCAGTGTTCAAAAAACTACGAAGACATCGCCCCTAACCCCCGGCAAAAACTCTGTTGATCCAGCGAGGAGGTCTTAACAATGAGCCAAAATGAGTCTTTACCCGATGTCGTCATGCCTTCGTGTCCGGTCCGCAAGCTGCTGACTAAACAGAAAGCTTTGGTGACCGGCGCAAGCTCCGGTATTGGTAAGGCCGTCGCCATCTACCTTGCCCAGGAAGGCGCCGATGTCGTCGTCAATTATGCGTCTAGCGAGGACGCCGCAAAGGCGGTAGTCGACGAGATAAAGGCCAACGGCGGCAATGCCATCGCCATCAAGGCGGACGTCTCCCAGGAGGATCAGGTCCAGGCTATGTTCCAGCACATGTTCGATGCTTTCGGCACTATCGATATTCTGGTCAATAACGCCGGTCTGCAACAGGATGCCTCTTTCGACGAGATGACGCTGGCACAATGGAACAAGGTAATTGCAGTCAATCTCACCGGACAGTTTCTGTGTGCCCGGGAGGCAGTGCGGGAGTTTAAGCGCCGCGGGGTGGTGCCGGAGGTGTCCTGCGCAGCAGGTAAAATTATCAGCATCAGCTCGGTGCACGAAGTGATCCCGTGGGCGGGCCACGTCAACTACGCAGCCTCCAAAGGCGGCGTGATGCTGATGACCAAGAGCGTCGCCCAGGAAGTTGCGCCTTACCGCATCCGAGTTAACAGCGTTGGGCCGGGGGCTATCCGCACGCCGATCAACATCGAGGCCTGGAACTCTCCCGAAGCCTATGCGGAGCTGATGAAGCTGATTCCTTACAAGCGTATCGGCGAACCCGAGGACATCGCCCGTGCCGTGGCATGGCTCGCTTCCGACGACGCCGATTACGTACACGGCGTCACCCTGTTTGTGGACGGCGGCATGACCTTATACCCAGGTTTCGAGACAGGCGGCTGAACCGTAGTCGGTGTCATCGCAGCGCGCCGCTAACACTGGCCCGAAAACCTGAAGTAACCTTGAGATTTAGAGAGCTTCCCGGTCTCGGAGAGAAATCTTATGTCCGGTTATCAACCCATTGAGGATTACGGTCTAATTGGCGATATGTACACCGCGGCTCTGGTGGGCATCAACGGCTCCATTGACTGGCTCTGTATTCCCCATTTCGACTCGCCGAGTGTATTCGCGGCCCTCCTCGATGCCGACAAGGGCGGCCACTTCAGCATCGCGGCGTTAGCAGCGAATGTGACCTGCAAGCAGTTCTACTGGCCCGACACCAATGTGCTCGTGACCCGTTTTTTAACCCATGGAGGCGCAGCGGAGCTCACGGACTTTATGCCCGTGAGTCAACCACCAGGGGATAAACCGCGTCGGCACCAACTAATTCGGCGTCTCACGGTCCAGCGCGGCACAGTGACCTTCCGCATAGAGTGCCGCCCAGCTTTCAACTATGCCCGGGACAAGCACGAGACCCATTTTATCGACGGTGGCGCTCGATTTCATTCGCCAGATCTCGACCTGGGGCTGGCCACTCGCACACCGCTGCAGCTGGAGGGCAATGGCGCTGTGGCGGAATTTACTCTCGGCGAGGGAGAAACAACGGTCTTCGTACTACGAGAGCTCGAGTCCAACATCGGCTGCGGCGACTGCCTCTCCGTGGAAGACGCGGAAACCTGTTTCCGGGACACCGTACAATACTGGCGTGATTGGCTCTCCCAATGCCGCTACACTGGCCGCTGGCGAGAAACGGTTTACCGTTCGGCTCTGGCGCTTAAGTTGCTCACCTTCGAGCCTACCGGCGCGATCGTGGCGGCACCCACCTGCAGCCTCCCCGAAGGGATTGGTGGCGAGCGCAACTGGGATTACCGCTACACTTGGATCCGCGACTCAGCCTTCACGATCTATGCTTTTCTGCGGCTCGGCTTTACCCAGGAGGCTGAACGGTTCATGCAGTATCTGTCGAGCATTTGCCTCAACGCCAAGCCCGACGGCTCACTGCAAATCATGTACGGTATCGACGGCCGCACCCAGCTGACCGAGGAAACCCTCGATCATCTCGAAGGTTACAAGGGTTCCAGACCCGTGCGTATCGGCAACGGTGCCTATGATCAGCTACAGCTCGATATTTACGGTGAGCTGCTGGACGCGGCCTATCTCTACAACAAGCACGGCGCTCCGATTTCCTATGATACTTGGCTGTCGCTGCGGCATTTCGTGAACTGGGTCTGCGACAACTGGCGGCGCAAGGACGAGGGTGTGTGGGAGATTCGCAGCGGCCAACAGGCGTTCGTTTATTCCAAGCTCATGTGCTGGGTGGCGGTGGACCGCGGCCTGCGGCTTGCCGAGAAGCGTTCCTTCCCAGCCGAGCGGGAGCGCTGGCTCAAAGTGCGCGACGAGATCTATGAAGATATCATGGAAAAGGGCTGGAATGCGAACCGCAAGGCCTTTGTTCAGTACTATGGCAGCGATTCGCTGGACGCGGCTAACCTGACGATGCCATTAATGTTCTTCGTCTCGCCCACGGATCCGCGCATGCTGCAGACCCTGGATGCAACGCTACTACCACCGCATCGGGGAGGTCTGGTCTCCAACAATCTGGTTTTCCGTTACAACACCGAGGAGACGACGGATGGGTTGTCCGGAGAGGAGGGCACTTTCAACATTTGTACCTTTTGGCTGGTGGAGGCCCGCACCCGAGCCGGACGCTTCGATAAGCGACGGCTCGAAGAAGCCCGGCTAATGTTCGAACGGATGCTGGGCTTCGCCAACCACGTCGGCCTTTACGCCGAAGAGACCGGCCCTAGCGGCGAGGGCCTTGGCAACTTCCCCCAGGCATTCACCCATCTGGCCTTGATCAGTGCCGCGTTCAACCTGAACCGGGCTCTCGGGTAGGGAAGCTGATCATGAGCTCGACCGTTTATCCAAATGCTGCGAAAGCTCAATCAGTTCACCACAAATATCACTGCACATGCATCCGTGCTCGACGAGGCAGCGTATAAAAAATTCTAAATAAGGATGTTTGGGTAGTACGCTCCTGCTCCCTAAGTTTCTCACTCACAAAGGAGGAACTTAGGAAGCCGCGGTGGCTCCTCCGAGTGGGCGTAAGCCGTTGCGCCTTCTTTAAATTGTAATGACTGACTTAGCAACGTAAGCTACGGGAGAGATTCTTGATGAAAACCAAGACTGTCGTAAATTCCGCGATCGCCGGCGTATTGGCCCTGGGTGTCGCGACGGCTGCGGGCAATGCAATGGCCGCTGATGCCGATAAGGAAAAATGTTATGGCGTCGTCAAGGCGGGTCAGAACGACTGCGGCGCAGCCGGTCACTCTTGCGCCGGTCAAGCCACGACGGACGGTGGTCCTAATGATTGGGTTTACCTGCCGGCGGGCACTTGCGAAAAACTCGTGGATGGCAGCCTTGAGCCGGGTAGTGCCTAAGCGACGGCCATGATGTTTCCAAGTCGACTCTAAGCGGTCTTGGTCCTGGTCCAATCTCGGCGCAAGCCGGGGTTGGTCTGGGGGCCGGGTATTATCAGGGTTTTAGGCGCTAACTTGTTATGTCCGAAACTATTTTATCAAATACCTCAGCCAAATCGTCCTTTCTGGCTAAGACAACCCACCTTGCTGACACTGTCACAGCAACATTGGATTTTTTAACACCTGCCAGCTTATTACTACTCCGTTGTTGGGTTGCCTGGCAATTTTTTAAATCGGGACTAACAAAAACGCAGACCGCCTCTTTTGACTGGTTCGGTCATGAGTTTTCCTACCCGACGAGTTTATTGCCTACCGAAAACGCCATTTTTTTATTTCAAGAAGAATATAATGTCCCTGTATTACCCCCCGTGCCGGCGGCTTATCTGGGCACTGCGGTCGAGCTCATCTGCCCAATACTGCTTATTCTGGGGTTGGCGGGGCGCATCGGTGCATTAGGTCTATTTTTCTTAAATTTTGTTGCGGTGATTTCCTATGAGTTCGCCTCTTTAAAGGATCATTTACCCTGGGGTCTTATCCTGCTCGTTTTCGTTCTGCATGGTCCCGGTAAGCTATCGATCGATTACTGGATAAGCAAACTTGCCCGACGTTCGGTTGCTTAGCATCTTAAGGCTCACCGATTTACAATACCTTCGCTAAATAGGGCTTGAGTAGGGCAGTTGTCTGAAGCAAGCCCTATCGTGCAGATCCTGAGCCGCTGCCAGATCCTATAGATTCCGAACTATTGCCATATTATTATGGATGATCCGACCCAGCCCTTTAAAGGTGCTTCTCATCGGGCGCGGCGTTCAACATTCAATTTAGCCAAAGCGCGTCATGACCGCCTTCACCACCATAAGCTGCCAAGAGCTTTGAAACGAACGCACCGGCGCTTACTGTTGGGATATTCTTTCCGATAAACCGCCTTAGGGGATAATCTGATGTCCATTAGCGATTCGCCATTTCATCAGGGTGAAAAAGCGATTCAGTCACGACTCGGTGTTAGAAACAGGATCGAGCAGCTTGGCCGCCGAGCAATCCAGACCCACATGTCAGATCGGCAGCAGGTATTCTTCTCCCAGCTTGCACTCCTGTTTGTCGGCATCACGGACGCCGCCGGTCGGCCATGGGCGTCTGTGCTGGTTGGAACGCCGGGTTTTCTGCAGCCCATCGACGCCGGCACCTTGCTCGTGAAAACGCGGCCGATTTACGGTGATGCGCTGAACAGAGTGCTCGTTAAGGGAGCCCACATCGGCACCCTAGGACTGGACTTCAAAACCCGCAACAGGGCACGCATGAATGGTACGATTGCCAACGTGGGCGAAGACGGCTTCGAGATCTGTGTGGTGCAGAGCTACGGTAACTGCGATTGGTACATTCAAGCCCGCGAGCAGGTCGTCGAGACTCTCAGCACCATCGGTGAGAAACGACCGGTCCATCGTGGCAAAGCGCTCAATAAGTCGGAAGCGGCGTTGGTCGCCCGGTCCGACACGTTCTTCATTGCGAGCCAGGCCTTCGGGACCGGCGACTGGACAGACGGTATCGACGTTTCGCATCGGGGTGGCTTACCGGGATCGACCATTGTCGCGCACGAGTCATCGCTGCTGTTCCCCGATTACCCTGGAAACTGCATGTTTAACACGCTCGGCAACCTTCAACTTGACCCGCGGGCCGGCTTACTGTTCATCGACTTCGAAACCGGCGACACGCTCCAGATAACGGGTGAAGCCGAGATTCTCTGGGAGTCTCATCATACCCACCGCTTCCCGGGCGCTGATAGAGTCGTCGCCTTCCGCGTCGAAGAGTCGCTTTACATTGAACAGGCCCTGCCGATTTCGTGGCACTTCAGCGACTACTCGCCCCAGTTCGACACCTTCAAACCGATTGAGGGAAGGACATCCGCAGCCGCCGAACTCTCCTCAACAAAGATCGTCTCGATCAATGTTTCTGAACCAAAGGAGATCATGCATGGGAATAAACCCGTGACGACCGGCATATTTAAGACGCCGGTTGAGGGACAGGTGACGCTCCGTCGTCTCAACCTCGAGGGAGACGGACAGGCGGATCTATGGGGTCACGGCGGTGCATTTCGGGCTGTCTATGTTTACTCGGTGGAGAACTACGACTATTGGCGACGTGAGCTCGGGCGCGATGATTTCAGTCATGGGCAGTTCGGTGAGAATTTCACCGTCGAGGGTATGCTCGATGATGACATCCATATCGGCGATGTGTTCCGGATTGGCGGCGCTTCGGTCGAGGTCTCGCAGCCCCGGATTCCCTGCTACAAGCTTGCGATCAAGATGGAAATCGACAACTTTCAGAATCGATTTCTCGAGAGCGGGCGTGTGGGGTTCTATTTTCGCGTTCTGGAGGAGGGCAAGGTTAGTGTCGGTGACACGTTCAAGCTCGCCGGTCGTGATCCCAATGGCATGAGCGTACGGCAAGTCAGCGATCTCTTGTTCTTCAACACAGAAGACCTTGAAGGCACTCGCAGAGCCCTGTCCATCCCGGCGCTTGCCCATGGTTGGAAAGGTTCGTTCGCGGAGCGTCTGGCCAAGGCTGGTGTCTCCACGGAGACGCTGAAAGGGTTCCGCAATTTTGTTGTTCAACAGAAGAAAGCCGAAAGTGAGACCATCACCTCGTTCTATTTGGTACCGACGGACGGCGCACCGCTGGCACCTTATCTGCCGGGACAGTTTCTGACCTTCGAGCTGACGCTTCCGGGTCAGCCAAAACCCATTATGCGTACCTATTCACTCTCCGACAGCCCCGGCCACGATTACTACCGGGTGAGCATTAAACGCGAGCCGCCACCGCATGACCAATTTGATTTGCCACCCGGTCTAGCGTCGAACTATTTCCATGACCACGTCGATGTGGGCACAATACTCCGCGTCGGGCCGCCGCGAGGCAGGTTTCATCTCGACCTTGAGAGCAACCGAGCGGTGGTGCTTCTCAGCGGGGGTGTCGGTCTGACGCCGCTGATCAGCATGATGAATGCGATTGTTGAGAGTGGCTCCGGGCGGCGCGTATGGTTCATACACGGGACGCGTAATGGCCGCGAGCACGCGATGGGCGCCCACGTTCGCCGCCTGGCGCAGGAGAACGACAACGTCAACGCGCATATCCGTTACAGCGCTCCCGCACCCGACGATGTCGCAGCCTGCGGCTACCACAGTCACGGTCACATCGACATCGCTTTGCTGAAGCAACTGTTGCCTTTCGACGATTATGAGTTCTATCTGTGTGGCCCGCCACCCTTCATGAAATCACTATATTGCGGTCTGCTGTCGCTCGGGCTCGCTGAATCGCGTATCCACTACGAGTTCTTCGGTCCGGGATCGACGTTGGTAGAGGAAGCTGAGCCTTGTGGGCAGGCGCCGGTACGGACCGCTCAGAATGAGCTGAGCGGCGAATGCGAAGTCACTTTTGCACGTTCTGGTGTCACCGCTCCCTGGGACCCGAACTGCGAGACGATTTTGGATCTTGCCGAACACCAGGGCCTCAGCCCCCCGTATAGCTGCCGCTCGGGGATTTGTCGGACCTGCATGTGCGAGTTGGTTGAAGGCGAGGTGGAGTATCTCGAGGAGCCACTCCGTGCACCGGATCCGGGGTGCGTACTCATCTGTGTATCAAGGCCTAAAACCAAACTAGCCGTAGAGGTCTAACCAATTATTTCGGGTTCTGCTGCATTAGTAAGGGAGCTTCGTTTCCTAGGGTTCGATAAATTGCTCTCGTGCAAACTCAGGGACACCCAGCACATCAGCTTAGAATAAGTATTGTGTCGGCGTTGGTCGCGTACTTCCCAGATACCCTCGTCGGGTTCCCGCCAGCGTCGGCATACGGTGTCGCCGAAGCCGGCTAACGCGCGCGCCTCGGCACGGCTGAGACGACCGCCCCGGCAGACAAATCCGGCGGCGGCGTGTACCACGGCGCCGTAGACATCCAGTTGCAGTTGATCCTTGGCGTCGTTGCCGAAACGAACCGGTCGCGATCCTTTGTAGCCCTCAAGATCATTTAATTCCTCTTCGGGAAGATGGACTGCGCCATAAACGTCGTATAACACATTGAGTTCCGGCCAGGTCAGACGGGTGGCATGGAGCAGCCAACCCAAAAAGGCATCAGCCTCGGCACGGTGATTGAGATCCATAAACGCCTGCAGGGTTAGGGCGGCGTCCCGCAGCCAGCAAAAGCGGTAGTCCCAATTGCGGACACCACCGAGGGCTTCTGGAAGCGATGTGGTCGGTGCCGCAACCACGGCGCCCGACAGGGCGTAGGTCAACAACTTTAGGGTCAGGGCGCTACGCAGGACGGGCTGCCGATAGGGAAGATCAAAAGAACAGCAGTCGCTCCACGCTTGCCACCAGCGTAACGTGGCCTCCAGCCGCTCTTCCGCCGCCCTGCCCAAGGGCGCGATCACAGCCACATCCCGGCGCGTATAGCTTAGCGATAGATAGTACTCTGCCCTGCCGGCAAGCTCACCTGTCCCCGCACGGTCATTCCGTCAGCAGCGGCATTAAGTGGTAGATCAGTGTGCAGGATCAACTGCTGATCCTGGTGCTGACAGGCCCAGCCTAGCATGCCGCGACGCACCAGACGATGCCCTGCGCGGGCGTAGTCTGGACGCGGCTGGTAGATAATCTCGAAGGTAACCTCGCCGGCGAGACCCTCGACGATACGCAGTATTTCCCGCTGCGGCTGTAAAGACCGAGCCCACTTAGAACCGGAAAGCACGGGCATGCAATCCGTGACACGGGCCATTCCGCTCGCAGTTGTAAAGGTGGTTTTCAGCACATTGGTGTCCCCTCTATAGCGCCGTTGTACGCTAAAGGGTGTTGCCGGCCGTACCGCAAATCGGCCACCCTGACGCCGATCCAGGAGTGCGGCGAACACGGCAGGCGCCGAAAAATAGGGAAGACACAGCCAATCAATGGAGCCCTGCCGGGAAACCAAAGCCACCGTTCGGCAATCGCCGATGACGGCGTAGTCTGCAATCGCTGGGTACTCCCCATCATCCGATGCGGGCCTCATGGCGCCGGACGGTATCGCGGGTAATACTTTACCCTCCCTCCTGTTGTGAGATTCGCGATACATGCTGCCACGATCAGGAAATCGGGATTGCCTGCCCTTCCACCATTGCATTAAGCCATAAAAAAATAACAGGATAAGCTGCCGCATTAGCAAACTCAGAAACTAGCTCTTAACAGGGTTTCCTATGGATACGGGCAGCAATCAGACTCGGATGCACGATTAGTAATAGATTGCTTGCTAAGCAGCCTGAGGTAGGTGCTAATCAACGGCCTCTGAAGCTAAGGACATAACAACCTGGCTCAGGACTTGCGGATTGAGGAAATCACCTCTGCCAGCCGATATCGGCTCCAAGCATGCACAGAAAGCTGCCTGGAACCGACACCGGATTGCCTGGGATCATTGCGAATTTTATTCAACAGACCATTTCGTATCGAGGTCACGCAGGTAATAGAGGGCAAAACACGCTGCCAGCATCGGCCATGAAGCCCAGAACAGCAGGTTTTGAAATGGATCGAGGTACTGCTGGTAAGACGAAAGTGTTGAAATCGTATGAAAAAGAAATACAGCGCCGTAACTCCATCGCTTTTGATAGCCGATGACAAACGCCAGGAGAATAAGAATCTCAACCGCGCCAATGACAAAGAGAATTCCCTGACCAAAGCCCCCTAGTAGAGCGCTGACCGGTTTGAAGCGAGCCTACTCTTGGGGCAGCATCAGGGGACTTGAAAAGGGCCAGCGGATAGGTGATGGTAGGTGAACCATAGTATCCTTACCCGCGGAGTGAAACAGCATGTGGACTACCCCCCTTTGGTTACCTCCTCAACCGCTCAGCCCCAGCGAAGAGAAGATTGCCGCTCGTGCGGCCAAGAAAAAGAAGCTGTTTGTGTTTTTCCGGGAGATTCGCACGGAGCTATTTGATGCGGCGTTTCAGGAGGAGCTGGCGGGGATGTATCGGCAGACGGGGGCGGGTAAGCCGCCGGTAGCGCCGGCGCTGCTGGCGATGGCTACGTTGTTGCAAGCTTATACGGGGGTGGGTGATCAGGAAGCGGTGGAATTGACGCTGGATTCCAAACGGTGGCAGTTGGTACTGGACGGTCTGGGAGCGGAAGCCCCGCTGTTCTCGCAGGGGGCATTGTTTGATTTTCGCCTGCGGCTGATGAGCACGGGGATGGATCAACGGTTGTTGGAGCGGACCGTGGAATTGGCACGGGTCCGCGGTGGGTTTGATGCCAAGGCGTTGCGGGTAGCGTTAGATTCCAGCCCGCTATGGGGCCATGGTCGGGTGGAGGATACCGTCAACTTGCTGGGCCATGCTGCTCAGCAAGTCATCGCCTGCCTGGCGGCATTGACGGGGCAGGCAGTGGGCCACGTGATGGAGCAGATCGGCTTGTCCCTGTTCGATGCGTCCAGTCTCAAAGCGGCGTTGGATATCAACTGGGGGGATGCTGAGCAAAAGCAGCAGGCGCTGCAGCGGCTATGTGACGAGTTGGAAGCCTTGCAGCGCTGGATCGGGGAGCACCTGTCGGTGGAGCAGAAGCAGCCGCCGTTGGCGGCGGCCGTGGCGGTCCTGCACACTGTCATGGCCCAGGATCTGGAACCGGACCCGAGCGGCGGTGGTACCCGCATCCGAGAGGGGGTGGCCAAAGACCGCCGGATCAGTATTGAAGATGGCGAGATGCGCCACGGTCGCAAGTCCTCGGCGAGGCGGTTTGATGGGTATAAACGACACCTTGCCCGGGATCTCGATGAACCACTGATCTTGGCCGCTGAAGTATTACCCGGCAATACCCCCGATACCGCGGGCTTGGAACCGCTCCTGGTCGCTGTCAACCGCCAGCCTCGTGCGCTCACCTCCCTACACATCGACCGCGGCTATCTGGGGGATGAGTTGATCAGCCGCTACGATGCGGCCGGGGTTGTGATCGTCTGCAAGCCGTGGCCGGTGCGTCATCCGGCCGGGCAGTTTAGCAAGCAGGACTTCCAGATCGATCTGACGAGCTTACAGGCCACCTGTCCGGCCGGCCAGGTCACGCCCATCACCCCTGGCAAGACCGCCTGTTTTCCGGCGGACAGCTGTCAGGCGTGTACGCTGCGCAGCCAGTGTACCTCGCGGGAAAGCGGTGGCCGCACACTGACCATTCACCCCCAGGAAGACTTGCTGCAACGGCTCAATGGGCTCCCCACTACAGCCGCAGGACGGGCCACGTTACGCGAGCGCGTCGCGGTCGAGCATAGCTTAGCACACGTCTCCCAGCGCCAGGGTAATCAGGCCCGCTATAACGGGACTCGCAAAAATACCTGTCACTTGCGGTTGGTGTGTGCCATTCAGAACCTGGAACGCGCGCAAATGCTCTCTGAGCCGGCTCAAGCCCGTGAATTACCCGAACGCTTGGCGGCCTGAGCTGGCAAACCGGTCAACGCTCTAGGCGGTAAAACCGCTCAAAGACCAGCGCTGCATGCTCAGGGTTAATAAACTTGTCCAGGGTCCACATCAGCATGACGATAAAAACCCCAAGCCGAAGCGCAAGTAAGGCGGTGGCAACTCTTGATTGAATCGTATCCATAGGATCATTCTCTCTTGGAAGAATTAGCTGGGTTCGCGTCTCTTGCTGGACTCTGTGTTACCTATGTGCCAAATCGGTCATACCAATTATTGATCTCTTCTTGCACGATAGCAAAGCTGTTTTCCGGATTAGCCATGCATCGAATGCGTTTGTACTAGCGTATATAAAGCCATGTTACCGGCGAACATTACAATGCGAATTGTCCTGCTGTGGCTTTTTATCATCCTCTTGGTTCCAGCCTGTGCTTCTCGGGTATCGTTACCCGGTGGGCTGGCCGGCGTGGATGAGAGCAATGCCAAAGCAGCCTGGGCGCGAGTACTGAGGCAACACGTAGACGCACGGGGACAGATCGATTTTGCCGCCATCACTGCCCAACCTATGGATCTGGAAACCTGGATAGCCTATGTGGCGCGTGTCAGTCCGCGCTCCCACCCCCAGCGGTTTTCCACGCCGGCTGCCGTTATGGCCTATTATATTGATGCGTATAACGGTCTCGCCATGTATGGTGTCATCCGTTCGGGCGTTTTGCCGGAACAAAAACTGCGTTTTTTCTTACTGCGCCAATACGTTATTGGTGGCGGGGAAATGTCATTGTACGCATTGGAAAACGACCTTATCCGTCCTTTGGGAGAACCGCGGGTGCATTTCGCTCTGAACTGTATGTCCAAGAGCTGTCCTCGGCTGCCGCGCGTGCCTTGGGATTCTACGCGCCTAAATGCCCAATTGAACGCGGCTGCCACCGAATTTCTCAATACGCCTGAGCACATTCGCGTTGACCATGAGGCGCGCTCGGTTTATCTGTCGGAAATTTTCTCTTTCTATACCGAAGACTTTCTGCAGCAGGCTTCCAGCCTAATTGACTACGTCAACCGCTACCGAGAGCGTCTCATACCCACTCATTATCGGGTAAAGTTTATTCCCTACGATTGGCGGTTAAATAAGCAACCGTAACCAACCTTACTTCGGAATCGGCTATGCGTTACCTGACCAGGACAGAAATTCAGGCCTATCAACCCGATCCACTGCCTCCGGCGGGCTGTACTGGCTTGGCAAAGGCGCAGAACGCGATGCAGGCGACAGGTTGCGGATCAATCCAGCAGCAGATGGGCAGCCGCTGGCCCATTGGTTGTGTGGCCTTGGAAATTACCCAGCGCTGCAATCTCGATTGCACCCTCTGTTATCTTTCCGAGCATTCAGAGGCCATACGAGATATCCCCGTAGCAGAGCTCTTGCGGCGTATCGAAATGATCTACCGCTACTATGGGCGCCATACCGACGTGCAGATTACCGGCGGCGATCCCACCCTGAGAAAACACGATGAACTGAGGATTATTGTATCTAAGATCAAACAGTTGGGTATGCGTTCTACGTTAATGACCAACGGCATTAAAGCGACCCGCTCGTTACTCGCAGAGTTGGCAGAGGCGGGTTTGCTGGATGTCGCTTTTCATGTGGATACCACGCAAGGCCGCAAAGGTTATCGCACTGAGAGCGAGCTTAACGAGATCCGTCAACAGTATATCGACCGCACCCGAGATTTGCCGCTATCGGTGATGTTTAATACCACCGTCCATGACGGCAATTTTCACGAGATTCCTGCTTTGGTAAAGTTTTTCAAAAGTCATGCCGGCAAGGTAAGAACCGCCTCCTTTCAGCTCCAGGCAGACACGGGGCGAGGCATTGCGAGGGGAAGAGGTGCTACCATCACGCCCGCTACCGTCGCTCAGCAAATTCAGCGCGGTGCCGCAGCTGCCATCAACTTTGGTAGCTCTCTCATAGGGCATCCAAACTGTAATCGCTATGGCTTGTGTTTGGCCGTCAACGGTGCTCTTTATGATTTGCTCGATGAGCCAGCCTTTATTGAACGGATACAACCCGCTACCGCCCATATCGTATTTGACCGCGCTCATCCACAGACCACGGTAAAGCAGTTTGCCAGTTGGCTGGTGACTCACCCAAGATACCTTTTGCCGAGCTTCGTTTGGGCGGGTAAAAAGCTGTGGCAAATAAAAAAGAACCTGCTTGCCGCGCGCGGCCGGATAAATACGATTTCCTTTGTTATCCACAATTTTATGGACGCCGATTCATTGGAACGAGAACGTATCCAGGCCTGCGTGTTTAAGACCATGACCGCGCAAGGGCCGCTTTCCATGTGTTTATATAATGCCAACCGCGACCACTATATTCTGCAGCCGGTGCCCCTTGCGATGGGGCAAGACCAACGCTATTGGCAACCGCTAACCGGCGCCATCAATGATACGGCGCAAACACCGCGAACTCTTGCTCCCGAAGCCCATGAGCTTAAGCACCTCAAAGGACGAGCGCGGAGAAAAGTCCTCGATAAGCTGACAGCAACGCTGCCCCTGAAGTGGCGGTCTTAGGGTTTCCAGAACATGCCATGGGCTTAACCGCATCGGCTTGCTAGGGTTTAGAGCAGAACCCCGCATAGATGGGGCACGATCAGCGTTTGCAAGCATGTCCTAGCCCTCCTGGACCCAGCGGGCGCGAGGCGGAAATGCCAGGGGCAATAGAAAACCCGTGGTACACAAGATCAATCCGTAGAGATTCGTTCCTAATAACAGACCGTATTTACCCTCACCAATGGCCCATAACTCAGGAATCAAACCGGCTGCATAGAAAATCCCCAGGAGCATGCCGGGCCAAAAGCTTAAGTGAAAACTCAAGGGCGAATAGCGCACCCAGCTCTGCAATAAAAAGATCGGCGCTAGTCCCATGATCATGGTACCGCTGATCGTCGTTGCCTTGAGGATATCAGTACCCGCCAGCATAGGAAGATTGCCCAGCACGGCAAACACAATCATTATCCAAATGCCGATCCGTACCGCTGAGTGATGGAACCGGCGTCCAGCCAGGGTAGGAACGTCTCGCGCCAGGGATTTGGCCAAGGAAGTAAAGGTGGAGTCCAAGGTTGAGCCCGCCGAGGTCATCATAATGACCGTCATCACAAAGAGCGCCGTCATCCCAAAGGCTTTGGCCACGGCCAGCGGTGCATTATCGGAAACCAGAAGACCCTCTAGATAGGCATGTACGCCTACTAAACTAAAACCGAGAATACAGAAGAAACCCAGAACACCCGCCACGACAAAGGCTTTGAGCATGGTTTTTTCTTCCGTCACGAATCCACGATCGGTTAGCACAGGATCATGGAAAGGGTAGCTGACCATTTGCAGTATGGCCACCAACAGCAAGTCCATGCCGGCATTCAGTTGAAAGCGGCCTGCGCCAACTAAATCCCCCCAAGAGTGTCTTGGCAGAATGAAAAATAGAATGGTCGCCAGAAAAAAGACAAAGATTCCCGCCTGAATAACATCGGTAAAGATGGAACTGCGCAAGCCCCCCTTGATGCTGTAAAACAAGGTAAAGGCGGTAAAGATCAGGGCCGCAGCGATAAAGGGCAGACCGCCGGGAGCGCCAAAATAGCCGCCAACCACGGCCGTATTGCTCCAGATCTCGTTATACAACCGCACCAAAATGGCTAAGGTAAAGGCTAAGGCGGCGAAATGACCGTACTTGGTGATCAGAAACGGCACCAGACCGCTGGCGCCTTCCCGAGTACGCAGCCGGTAAATCACGACACCCGCCACCGGGATGGACAACCAGTAAGCGGCATAGGCCAATCCACCTACGATGCCATAAGCCGCCCCCAGGTTTGCCGCGTTGGTGACGGATTTGGCAAAGATCCAACTGATAACCCTCGGTTCGCTCATTTTTTTAAAAGATTTTATAATTCAATAAGTTATATCGGAAATAAATGCTTTATTCCCGAAAATTGTTAAAATTCATTTTAAAATTCAATACATTATAAAAATGAGCGAACCGAGAGTGATAAAGATGCTGGTCGTCAACGACCACCGGGAGGCCGCACGACCCTGACGGTCAAAACCTTGAAAAAAGCTGGCCGGAGTCTTGGCCCTCGGTGAAATCCAGTACATCACTATTCCGTACAGAAACAAAAAGCCCCAAAAATAGATGGCTGAAAGTGAATCCAGACCCATTCCTTTACCTCATGTTTAGTATATTCGGGTGTTAATCTAGAACGGCTCAACCGGTGGGTCGATGACAAAAACCGCCTGATTCGGATAACAGGCGTCATTCCATCGTCAAAAAGCACGAGAGCTGCCGCGCCATGGCTTCTGGTTGATCTAGCATGACATAGTGATCTGCGTTTGGAATGGAGACATGGCTTGCAAGCACGGGGTGAATCGGGCCGCCCTTGCAAGCGATAAAGATTTAAGGCTTATCGAGCGTAGCGGTTATTATTAAAGACCAGATCATTCCCGGGCGCCGACGAGTGACAGGCGATGCAGCCCTGGGGCGCCCCCTTGGCGACGCGGCCAGCCAACGACATGCCTTTAGGATTCTGCTCCAGTGAGCCATCGGGTTTATATTTGGCCCAAAACCAGTTATTGTTTTCCGGGTCGTAGCCTTCCTCACGTTGGTACATCACCGTGACGGCACCTAAATATTCGTTGGGATGGTTGGCCACTTTTTCCTTGCTGACATCCTCACCTCCGTAGTTACGCTTTACGATCACCGGCCCGGTGTGATCCGCTACATTAAGCTTATCGTAAGACAAGGTTTCCAATACGGCCCCATGGGGATGTTGACCGGCATAAGGAACTGCCAAAATGGCTTCGTCACCGGCGAGATTGGCCTTGACCAGGGTCTGCCACAGTTGCTCAGCATAAGCAACGTCTTCCTGTCCTCCAAACGGAGCCTTGTCGGAACCCTCTTGCGCCGCACAATAGATGGTGAAAATTCCAACGAACACGCCCGTAAGCGCTGCTATAAACCGGGTTTTATATGCCATCGTCATCTCTCCTCTAGTTGCAGAGTCGCCCACGTCACCACAGTCGGCCGAGGCCGCGGTTGCGTCCCTCCGCCGTCTGTAAACAGCACAATCTGATCGTCGCTCAGACCCGGGCCACCAATGGACCTGGACTGCGTATCATATTGTGCAAGCTGTTGACCGGTTTCGGCGTGGAGGATGGTAAGCCTGCCGGCGTCATCGATAGCCACCACCCACTCACGGTAGACCTGGATAGGATGATCCAGGAGATCTTGGAGAGGCATCTGCCAGCGCAACGCGCCATCGGTTTGGCTACGGACCTTGAGAAGGCCGCCGAAGGTACGAAAATAGAGGCGTTTGTTTGCCACCACAGGACTCAAGTTAGCCACCGTATCTTGAACCTGCCAGCGCCGCCTACCATCTGCGGCCGAGAGTGCCAGAATTTCACCGGCGAAGGTGCTCACTACCACGTTTCCATTGCCTATCGCGACCGGGCGATACACCAGTTCCTGGTTTAAGGGAATCTCCCATAATACGTCTCCGCTGGCGACAGCCAGACCATATAAGCGGTGTGCTTTACCGCCAACCACCAACCGGTTGCCGACAATGGCCGGGGGATAGATCCAGCCGGCGAAGCGGCGAAACCATAATACCTTTCCGGTCGCAACGGCCACGGCCCGTAACGAGCCGTCTTCGCCACCGACATACGCAATACCATCGGCTACCGAGGGGGAAAACAGTCGCGCTGAGGAGGGAATCCGCCACAAGAGTGCACCGCTATCGAAATCCAATGCATAAAGTCCAGAACTGCTGCCGATTAAAACGGCACCTTCCACTACCACAGGGGCATCGGTAAACTGCCCTGGCAGAGCGGCCCAGCGCGGCTTCAGAGAAGTCAGGTCAAAGCGCGTCACCCCATGCTGTCCCACATAGATGGCTTTATCCCTTATCGTGGGATTAACGGGATACCGAGCCTCTGCCCAAGCCGTTGCAAACACGGCCATTGCGAGAGTGCTTCCTAGAATATGCAGCGTCGCTCTCGTTTTGTTAGCCATTGGCAGCACGTTACCGCTATCCTTCTCTTAACCATTAATATAGTTACGTAGCCGATAGGGCTTTGGTTGCACGTTATCTATAGTTTTGCCAAGCCTAGGCCTTATCGGCATAGGCCTTGTCGAGGGGCGTATTAGCGATATGGTTGGTGTAATTCGAGAGCGTATTTAGGCCAATGCCCAGAATTACCTCCAGCACATTCGCCTGGGTATAACCGGTTTCATAGAAAGCCTGAAGATCCCTCTCGTTGGGCCGACCTTGCTTTTCCAGCATGGTGTTAATAAAGTGCCTCAGGCCTTCCAATTTTTTATCGGGAATCGAATGGTCCTCACGAATCGCCGCCACCACCTCCGGCGGTACCTTCGCCGCTTTGGCCAGGACAGAATGGGCCGGCACGCAATAATGACACCGGTTCCAAGCACTGATACACAGAGATACCACCTGACACTCGCCGGGAGAAAAGGAAGACTGCTCAAAAATATCATTTAAGGTAAAGTAGCCTCTCAGCAACGCCGGAGCTTCGGCCATAACCCAGGCCAAGTTGGGGACCATTCCCAACGACTTCTCCAAGCTGTTTAGCGTATCTTTCGCTGCCTGAGGCGCGCTTTCTGGTGTGTGAACCGTAAAATCACTCATGACTTTTTACCTCTCAAAGGTTGCGCCGGGTTTTACAACGCTTAAATTGAAGGAAATACCTGCCAAAATCACCGCTGTTTTCTTGGCACCTAAGCTTGGCGCCGGTCTGAGCTTATACTGGTCACGCTCAGTGCAGCTTCACAAGCTTGTGCCTGTGCTACCTGATATCGTTCAATGACCAATCATATTCATGATCGGAAATCCGGCTAAAGCGCTGCAGCTGTTCTCTTAAGCTCGGCTCAGCGTAGCGCTGCAAATGGGCAATAACACCCTTATCATTGCCGCCGAAGTCCTCCATAAACCAATCATAGATGCTGGATACGATTAGTTTATTACTTGCTATTAGGACTCCACGGGAATGATTGATGTAGTCCCGCGCCCCTTTATCCAAGAGTGCATCAGTACTCTCCGCCGTATAAGCCTGGGGCTGGAGGTTAGGGCAACCGATGGATGCACAGTTGACCCCGTAGTGAATTCGTGGGTCTTTCCAGATAGGGCGCAGAATACGATGTTCAATATCATCCAAACTTATCGTCTCCCCTTCGATATGGACTAGCTTTTTTCCCCAAGGCCCATTGGCAAAAAACCCTGGTGAAATATCAATGTCCCGGATGCTTTCCACCGGATAATGGTCCAGCACCACCGTTACCGTCAGGACATTGTAGAGATTGATCCAAAACGCTTTTTGCTCTGACCGATTGAGCTGACTGACGGGGGTGTTTGCCAGACTGGTTATATAGCGCTCCAGAATAAACCGATCCGCCGGCGCCACCTGTCCGTAGGTCAAGCGATTAACACCATCCTTCCCCGGAACAAGGTAAGTACTGAGGAAACGGCTCCAGGAGCTATGGTCCACCTGCAATGTTGCCTGGGGATCATGGCTCAGCCAGCGATCCCAAAGCTTGGCCTTGGGGGCGGCCACGGCGGAAGACGTTGCCAGCCAGAAAATGAGAGATAGTCGGATAAGTGAGTGAAACGGCACAAGTCATCTCCTAATCTCGGTACCTTACCCGATATCGGCGACACGCAACGCCTGACTTAGCTAAGGAACAATGGATAAAGGTTCGGATATATACGAGAGCGAATCTCTAGTAGATGCAAAAAACAAGGCCGAGCCGTCGACGCATTGCAACAAGACGTAACCACGCTAAGGGTCTTCTCAACCCTTGCTGGGAACATCCAAAAAACGTCGTTATCCGTATAACTCAATAAGCCGCTCCGTAAGACCCCGGTGGGTCAGTCAGAAGAAATCACAGCATGCATTATGCCATTCGTATGGACCATCTAAGGAGGTCAGAATGAAACGGGTTTCTATCATTTTCAGCAGCTTAGCGATCGTTCTTGTCATCAGCCTGGTGATAGCCGGGCGATTAGCGGCTGATTCTCATTCCAACGAACCAAAAAAAGCCAATGACAAGATGAACCTTCCTGTCACAAAAGCCTCTGTTCCGCTCTCTTTTCCGTTGGAAACCTATGCTCAGAATGCCCTTTCGGGCGGACCGGGAAAAGATGGAATTCCTGCCATTGATAAACCCCAATTCGTTTCTGCGGATGAAGCGGACCGTTTTCTTAGTCCAAACGATATCGTGTTCGGCGTTGTATTACATAACCAGGCAAAGGCGTATCCACAGAAAATTTTGGTATGGCATGAAATCGTCAACGATCGCTTCGACAAGGAAAACGTCAGCGTTACCTACTGCCCGTTGACCGGTACCGCCATCGGGTTTAAGCGCGGCGACACAACCTTGGGTGTGTCCGGCAACCTCGTCAACAGCAACTTGATTATGTATGACCGCACCACGGACAGCCGCTGGCCACAAATTCTCGGCACGGCAGTCAGCGGCCCATTTAAAGGAAAGTCCCTGGCAGAGTTCAGGCTCATCTGGACGACTTGGCAGCGCTGGCAAGATGCCCATCCAGAGACGATGGTACTTTCAACAGATACCGGCTATTTCAGAAATTACCACCGCGATCCCTATGGATCCTATAACCCAATGGGCGGTTATTACCAGGAAGGAAGCCCTACGTTATTTCCGACATTGCATAGCGATGCGCGCTTCGACCCGAAAGAGGTGGTCATGGGTGCACGCACCGAGGATAGCGCTATCGCCTTTAAGAAAGAGGCGCTGCAAGCGCAAAAACTGATCAGCGGAGAAAGCGGAGGAACGCTCTACACCGCTTTTTACGATCCCGGACTCGATACCGCCTATCTCTACAAAAATCCGGGCCAGCAAGAGTTTATCTCTAAAGACGGACGTTTTATTCACCAAGAAGCTCAATGGAAAGCGGACGCGATACCCCTTGAGAAAGTCAACACATTCGATGCCATGTGGTTCGCTTGGTCGGCGTTTTACCCGGAGACGAGCGTCTATGAGTAATTTTATCAACCAATTGATCTCTCTTATGCAGTTCATCGTACAAAAACGGCGGACACGTAGGGTATTTTTGGTTTCATCCGCCCTTTATCTGCTGCTTTATCTCTTTGCCATCGGTGATCTTGGCTTTCACCGTTGGCAAAATGATTTTGCTGTGCGAACAAGCTCACAACCGTTCGCTATTCTCTTTAAGCAAATATCGCCGTTTTATTTTGAAGCGATTGCCATGGTAAAGCTTCCCTTTATGACCTATCTTTTTTCTCCCGTTAATCTCCTGTTTGCCGTTGTTCTTGCCGTCTTAGTGGGACTGAATATTGCGCTGAGTTATATCGCCATCGTCCAACCCAAAGTCTGTTATGGAAATCCGACGCTGGGTTTTTTTTCATCGCTGCCAGCCCTTATCGCAGGATCCGCCTGTTGCGGTCCCATCATTCTGCTCGTGCTCGGCATTCAGGCATCGGCGTCTCTTATCGCCTTGTTTGGCGTGCTGGTACCGATTGCTATCATGCTTTTATTGGGAACGCTGGTACTCAATGGGAGAAGAACCAATATGCACTATTTACGAGAGCTGTAACCCGCTACGAGGCGGGCTGGGATGAAACGGCCCTCTGTCATGCAGCCCTGGTCTGCGCCTTTTTCAATTTTATGAATCGGTGGGTGGACGGGTTCGGCCTAACGGCCAATTCCCAGATGGAACAAATGGCTAGTGAGCACCTTTACCAAAAAGGATATGAAGGAATTCTGGAATTATTGAGGCAATCATCGTAACGGCACTCTCGGTTTTCCCGTTGCGGTCCACTAAATCAGATAGAGGCCGCGCCTCAGCATGAGTCATTTTTCAACGATACGCCGCTAACCGCTCTTAAGACAGTAATACACGTCTTCACCGGCCATGATCCCCATGCGCCGGATATCCCGCTCGGAGACTACCTCGCGAGCATTGATGATGCGTACCTCGAATCCCGCCTTGCGCAGTCGATCACCGTAGTCAGGGCCATAGCGCCGGACGTGGTCGTCCTGCCCGAACAGTCGGGTGCGTTTCGCCGGGTCAGTGATGCTCGGGTCTTCGAAGGTCTCCGGGGCGGTGATTGGCACCTGGAGGATGCTCCACCCTCCAGGTGCCAGCACGCGGTAGGACTCGCTTATGGCCTTGGCATCGTCCGGAACGTGTTCTAGAACATGGCTGCAATAGACCACGTCGAAACAGCCCTCGCCGAAGGGCATAGCGGTAATGTCCAGACACACCATGGCGCGGCGATCCTTAAGGTCGGCGGAGCAGTAGTCAATCCAAGGACTCGCCTCGAACCGGCAGGCGAATTCCCGCTCCGGCGCCACGTGCAATAACCGCTTGCGCGGCGAGGCTAACAGTCCCTTCTTGGCAATAATCAACCAGGCCAGGCGGTCGCGCCCCAGAGAACCGCACACCGGGCAACGCAGATTGGCAGGGTTCGACCCCGCTCCCAAGAAGCGCCGCAATGGGCTTCGGCACACCGGACAATAGCGCGACCCGCCTAACCAACGCAGGCGCCGACCCAGACGCTTGACGCTACGCCTCATACGACGCGCTAGGGACGGGTTTAGCTTCGACTGCAAGTGTGAGTCGGTCATTCTCAGGTTCCTCGGATTCATTTGTTCTCGACTTGATACATTTTGAGGATGAAGAAAAACATTGCTGGCCCGTAGGGTAAGATGGGAGTGACGAGCAATCATCTACTTGAGAGGTCAGAGACGTCCTTATCGGCGGAGCTTACTGCAGTGCTGACTAATTTTCAAAGTGTCTTTACCGCACCGACCTGGGCGAAAGTGCAAGTGTTAGTGATCGACACGCTATTGGCACGGGGTCGGTGCACGGTCATGGCGATGCTTTGCCAGATGGGGTTAAGCGAGGCCGCGGATTTCAGCGTTTATCATCAAGTACTCAACCGGACCCGCTAGTTGACACTATCGCTGAGTCGGCAGCTATTGAGGTTGGTGTGCGCATTGTTGTGGCGCTGGATGGCAAGGTGACGGTGGTCATTGACGAGATTGGAGCGGCGCTGGGGTAAGCGGATTGCCAAACCGGGCCATTCTTTTGACGACGCTGCAACAAAGGCTTCGGCAAGCGAGTGATTAGGACTACGCACCAGCCGCCGCGCGCCCGCTGGAATCGAAGGAGTCTCGGGTACGTTGGCGCATCACCATGTCGTAATAGGTGGTTCCCTCGCCCAGAGCCATCAGCTGGTCGTGGTTGCCACACTGGACAATGCACCCGCCTTCGAGCACAGCGATAATGTCGGCATTCTGGATCGTGCTCAGGCGGTGAGCGACGACAAAGGTGGTATGTCCAACGAAAAGCTCATTCATCGCTTCTTGAACCAATTGCTCAGAGTGAGTGTCGAGATTGGAAGTCGCCTCGTCCAGGATCAAGATCGCCGGGTCTGCCAGGATAGCACGGGCGATGGACAGGCGCTGGCGCTGGCCGCCGGAGAGTTTGACTCCGCGTTCGCCGACTATGGTGTCCAGACCCTCGGGCAGCTTGACGATAAATTCCCAAGCGTGGGCTCGTTTGGCGGCGTCAGTCACCTCGGTGTCAGTGGCGTTGCGGCGTGAGTAGGCGATGTTCTCGCGCACTGTGCCATCGAACAGGAAGGTCTCCTGCTGAACAATGCTCAGGCGCGCGCGGTAGGCACGCAGACGGTAGGCGCGCAGATCCCGGCCGTTGATCAATATCCGCCCGCGCGAAGGGTCATGGTAGCGGGCGATGAGATCGGTAAGAGTGGTCTTACCCGCGCCCGAGGGACCGACGAAAGCGACCATACTGCCGCCTGGTACCACGAGGTTGATATCCTTAAGCACCAGGGATACACCTTCGAGATCAACATCCGAACCGTTTTCCGACTCGTGGCCGTAGGCAAAGCTTAATCCCTCGAAGCGTATCTCTTCGATATGCGCCGGAGGTGGTAGCGCGCCGGAACGGTCAGGCTTCTCTAGTGGCCGCTCCAAAACCTCGTAAACGCGCTCCATCGCCGCCAGCGAACGCTGTGTCTCGGACATCGAGTTGACGATCATAAACACCGGGTTGAGCACCTGCAAGGCCAGCATCTGGATGGTCAGGATATTACCCGGAGTCAGCTGCTCGCGCAGCACCAACCAGCAGCCCAAACCCATGATCACCAGGCTGGTAAGTGGCATCAGCAGCTCCCAGAACAGATTCAGGAACTGCTGGATGGCGTAAGCCCATAGCTGCTTACGAATTGCGGTGTGGTGACCGATGGCGTACTCCAACTCTTCCTTCTGCTCGCGGGCGAAAGCGCGGACCACTCGTAGACCGCCGAAGGTTTCGGCCACCCGGCCATCGATGCGTGCCCGATCCTCGCCCATTGAGCGGTAGATGGGGCGTACCGTGCGCAGTCGGTGATTATAGACCAAGCCGCACCCCACCAGCAGCACCATCGCTGCCAACGTAATCTGCCAAGAGATCGCAAACAGCACAATCGCAGTCAGGATCAGGCGGATGATCGCCGCCACCGGCGATAGCACTGCCTGCTGAACCAGGCCAATGGTGTTATCGACGTCGGAGGACAGGCGGCTGATCACGCCGCCGGACTTCATCTCGTGGATGTCACTCAGGGGCAGGCGCAAAATGTGCTGAAACAGTTGGCGGCGTAAGCGGAAGGTGACCTGGGCGTTAAGAGTGCGCATCCCCAGATTGCGAACAAGGCCAATAATGCGCGATGCGAGGATCATCACCAGGGCGCTGAAGCCCAGGGCCAGCAGCCATCCCTCCTTGTCCATCTCCGCCACCGGCAGCCACGCCGGCAGGTTTTCCCGCCAAGCCTCAGTGGTGACCACGTCGAGCATCCGCCCGCCGGCCCAAGGCCAGAACAGATCAAAGGCCGAAATCAGCAGACCCAGCAGGGTCAGACCCACCAGGCGTAGCCAGAAGGGCCGCAGCCAGATGTAGTAGCGGCGCAAGTATCGACGCCGGGTCTCGCGGTCCTTACGCAGCAGGTCACGGCTGACCCAGTCTTGCTCGCCGGCAAGATCGTTGGCTACTGTCCTACCCTCGCCTTTTCCGCCGTCTTCGGGCCGTTTAGGAGAAGAGCGCTTGTGCCCCTTCCACAGTTCACGGAACTTTTGGTAGCGCTTTCGACTGGAGCGTTCCCGGTAAATTGCGTCGTTCTTCAAGCTACCCCCACCGTGTCGGCCGTCGCCTCCAATCATCCGCATCCCCTTGATCCAGCGTGAGACCCTACACCGCTGAAGGTTAAGACCCTCTTCAAAAACCCGGACGGTATGGCCTGAGAGCGGTTCGAAAAGAAAAAATATTTCAGATGATCTCTGCTTCCCACCGTGGTTTGACGCGATAGCAAATAAGAACCTAACCAAGTAAAATTATAAATTGCCGCCATATCACTACTGAACATTACTCTGGGTTTCAGCAGGGTATCCCTAGGGTATGGTTGATTTGCCTCAATCACTTAATTTCCATCGAGTCTGACTCTGTTGATCCGAGTAAATATCGTCACGCGTTTGTGGTAACGCATTTCCTGCAATCATTGCCCGTTTCGTCGCGACGGTTTGATAGATACGCATCGCGCCATGATCAAAGGTACGAGCGACCGCGGCAATGTAGACGAGCCACATGCGATAGCGCTCGTAGCCAACCTGTTGGATGGCGGCATCGCCTTGGGCGAGCAGGCGTTCGTACCATAGCCGGCACGTCTTCCCGTAGTGGGGACGCAAATTCTCGACATCGCACACCTCGAAGCCACACCCTTCCATGACCTGGATCGTGTGGCCGATGTCATCGAGCTCAGAACCCGGAAAGATGTACTTGAGCAGCACACGACGAGATGCACTGATGCGTCCGGTGGTTTTGGCACTGAGCTTGGCGCGCCGCGTAATACCATGGTTAAGAAAAATACCGTGGTCGTCCAACAGTGACAACACCTTCCTGAAGTAGTCGGGATAGTTGGCGATGCCGATATGTTCGTACATGCCAATGCTGGATATCTTGTCGTATGTCCCTTCTAGGGATAGATAGTCCCGCGGTGATACTTTGACGCGGTCCTGCAAGTTAAGTCTCGCAATCTTTGCGACTATATAGTCGTGCTGTTGCTGCGATAACGTGACGCCTTCGGCCGTTACGCCGTAGTGTTGTGCGGCGTGACACAGCAAGGCACCCCAGCCGCTGCCGATATCGAGAAAACGATCGCCGGGCTTAAGACGAAGCTTCCGGCAGATCAAGTCGAGCTTGTCTTGTTGGGCTCGGTCGAGGGAATTCGACCAATCCGTGAAATATCCACACGAGTAAACCATCTCTGAGTCCAAAAAAAGCGCGTAGAACTCGTTGCTAACGTCGTAGTGGAACTGAATCAGTTCCTTGTTTTTCCGTTTCGGCTGCGAATAGCCCGTTTCGTCGCCGCTATAACGGTGGGAAAGCGTAGCAGACGGCTCAGGGGCCGTGAGCAACGGAAGGACGCTGAACCAGGGAAAACCAGTGCGCAAACGGCGGTTAACCACATGCCCGTGCTGTTGTTTTCGCCTCTCTTGGACAAGTTCCAGAAAAGCCATGAAATCGTCGCCATGTACGTCAATGTGTCCGCTGGCAAATAGGCGAAACAGAGTCTCAAGCGAGGGACGCCGTAGCAAGGAACCGAAAACGCCGGCGTCATCTACGGACAGAAATCGCTCCCGGTCGGCTTTATTGCCCAGTGGTACGATGGCGCCATCCCAAAGTCGAACGGATACGGGAAGATCCAGTACTGCGGCAACATGCTGGATAATACGCTTTGCCGCCGTCAGTCGTTGCTGATCGGAAAAGATGTTGAACATCAATGGAGCTCCGCTAAGTGACTGTCTAAAAATAATCTGTACAACTACCGCGTCTGAGGGATGATGGTATAGCTTCAGTCACCAGGAAAGTTCGCACCTTGGATTTAGACCTTATTCTTGCGAAAGCGTAGGGACAACAAGGATTGACGAAAAGAAATGACGTAAAGCTAACCATTGTACTGACAGTTCGCTTATTTTTTTGGAAGTTCAGAAGACTCAGAGCCTTATGCTATACACGAAATAGGCTTTGACATAAATCATGCCAATTATAAATCAACAGCTTACATAAAATGATCGAGCTCTCAACTTAAGGCGGGACATGTCAGACGCCATATCCACCCGTAGGAGCGAGCTTGCTCGCGAACTCACCCTGATGCCCGCCTCAATCGCGAGCAAGCTCGCTCCTACAAAGTAGCCTGCAAAGTGTCCCGGCTAAAGTGGATATCCAATGACCGAATTGAGGGTTATATATAAAACTTATGCTAAAGCCATTTTGAAAGATGGATTCTTAAATTGCTTACAAGTCCGCTATTTTACCAAGAATTTCGCTATAACCCCAGTAGAGGTTTGAAGGGCAACGCCGATGCTACATCACAATAACTTTGCGGGTTTGTATACGAACGTTGTGGCTATCCTTATCAGCGTAGTTCTATGAGTCAGTCTGTTAGACTCCAATCCCTCTACGTTGGCATGCTACTCATAAGATTGCTAAACTGACAAAATGCAAAAAAGAATCCAACAGTGAAAATCAATTCCGACCGCCTCGCCTTTGGCCTGTTCATCGCGTCCATAGTGCTCCTGGCCTTTGGTTACGGCATTGCCGCAGGAAAATACAAACTTTTCCCTTATGCTGCCGTTCATGACGCGCTTACGGCATTCAAAACACAACTGGACCGGCCACATCACCTTTCCCCGATTCGCTACGACAGTGTCGGTACCCAGATTCACGATCGTAAATCGATTGCACCAGGAGTAACGCTGCTTACCAGCTACTGGCCGGAAACCGATTGGAAACCTGGTATTCGGATTATCGATACCGACGGCAATAAACTTCACCATTGGATTGTTGATCCCGCTGAACTTTGGCCGACGTCTCCGCACACTGACGCTATGGCCGGGCAAAAGAACGAGCCTAGCAACTATATCCATGGAACTTACTTGTTCTCCAATGGTGATGTTTTATTCAATATTGAGTATCTTGGCCTGATTCGGCTTGATGCATGTGGACAGGTGGTTTGGAAGTTACCCTACAGAACGCACCACTCCATCAGCAGAGACGAGGACGGTAATTTCTGGGTTTCTGGTGCAAAATGGGTGGACGTCGGTAGCGAACGTGCTGCTGCATTCTTTGGACTACTGCCGCCCTTTTTCGAAGAGACCGCACTCAAGGTATCACCGGACGGTGAAATTCTTTCCGAACTCAGTCTACTAAAAGCGCTCTTTGACGGCGGCTATCAGCACCTGCTGTGGCGGTACAAGCAACGTAGCGGAGACGTTACTCACCTTAACGATGTAGAAGCGTTAAGCAGTGACTTGGCGAATCAATATCCCTTGTTCACTGCCGGCGATCTGGTGGTATCGTTGAAGCACATCAGCACAGTTGCAGTGCTCGACCAATCCGGAAAAATCAAATGGTTGAAGTCTGAACCATTCTACTATCAGCATGATCCGGATTTCGAGGATGACGGCTGGATCGTAGTCTTTGACAACCGAACTGACGGCTCCGACACCGGCGAGTACCTTGGCGGTAGCGTCATCTCAGCTATCAATCCGGCAAGCGGCGAGACTCGACAGTTGTACCCGACCGAAGGCTCGTCCGTGTTTTTCACTGACGCCGGCGGCAAGCACCAACTGCTCGAAAACGGCAACCGGCTTATCACCGAAGCCCGCGCCGGGCATGTATTTGAGATCGACCACACGGGCCGTATCGTATGGGAGTGGTTCCAGCAACCCTTCGACGCCGAACTGGTCCCAGAGGTGCTGGAGGGAAGCCGTTACAACTTGTCACCCGAAGCCGTGGCTCGGTGGCCCTGCAAGGGATAATCAACTCCTACAATAAACAGAAGTTACGGCTTGTTATGAGCACTTGGAATACTCAGCGACTACCTACCGGGATTTTTCTCGTCATTTTTGCGGCCCTGTATTCTATCGTACAAATTCCTGTCTATCTCACTGTTGTCCCTCCCCTGTTGGATTATCCGAATCATCTGGCACGCATGCATATCTTGCTGAATATTCCACACTCAGAAGTTTTGCAAAGCTTTTATGAGATCCAATGGGCGGTTATTCCTAACCTGGCAATGGACTTAATAGTGCCGTGGCTGGGAATATTTATGTCCCTGGAAATTGCCGGAAAGCTTTTTATCAGTTTGACCCTTCTGCTGATTTGCAGCGGTACGGCTGCACTGCATTATGCGCTTTACCGACGTTTATCGCTGTGGCCATTACTGATATTTTTTTTTCTCTTCAACCAACTTTTTCTATATGGTTTTTTAAACTACCTATTTGGTTTAGGACTTGCTCTTTGGGTTTTTGCGGCATGGATTTTTCTACGCCGTCAATCTGTTTTTGTCCAATTACCCTTATTTTCTGCATTCACTTGCCTCTTATTTTTTTGCCACTTCTATGCCCTTGGCGTCTATGGTTTAGCCGTGATCAGCTACGAGTTTGCCAGGACTCGCAATCGCCGTGAATTGGAACATAGTCTGTCGCTTCTGTCAGAGTGGACGCCAACCCTAGCACAGTTTGCCATGCCCATTATTCTACTGGTTTTTTTTAGTCCTGTAGCCAGTGATATTAGTGATATTAGGTTCTCTAGGATTTTTGCGAAACTCTTACGTCCATATTATTTAGTCACTCCCTACCATCTACTGACGAGCCAAATTGTATTACTGTTTCTGACAGGCCTTCTCGGCTTAAGTGTTATCAAGCGTAGATTGATATTAGCACCATTCATGGCTTGGCCCCTTGGCGCATTTGCCGTGGTATATCTTATCATGCCGTTTACCCTATTCGGCAGCCATGATGCCTATGTTAGAGTCGTTCTTGCTTTTATTTGTCTTTTTTTCGCCAGTATTGATATCGGTTTTAAGAATTTTAACTGGATAGCCGGAATAGGCTGCTTGTTGCTGATTTTGTTTGTGCTACAGATAACTTTTATTACCCGGCAATGGCAAACAGCTAATCGAACCTATGCTGAATTTAGGGAAGCCTTTACTAAAATGGCGGTTGGCAGCCGATTATTTGCCAATACTGATCGTGTTACCAACATTTTACCAAATCCGATATGGCATATTGCCGGCTTAGCTGTAGTACAGCGTGACGTGTTTATTCCGACGCTATTTGCACAGCCAAGAACAAATGCCCAGCCAATTGCCTATAATGCTAGTTATGCCCAATTAGCTACACGAACATGGGACTATTGGAAAGGAGAAACGACAACATCGAAAAATTGGCACAAGCTGTTAAACTTGTACGATTATATTTTGCTGGACAAGGAAGAAATATACCCGAACCTGCCGAAAGCCCGTCTTGTGCCAGTTTATTTAAACAGTGATTTTCACTTATATCAGGTGGATCCAAAAACTACCCTCACCGGCATACACGGGTTTGCCAGACTGCAAAGCGATGGCGAATTACCGAACTCCTGCATGCCATTCCAGAGGACCTTAGAGCCAGATAAAGAAGTACGAAACCGCATATCCTCAGGCGCCACCAAAAAAATTATTTGGTTGCAGGATTCCGTACCGTGACTATTGAGAGCTACTATTTGGGTGTATAATAGCGAGGGAATATCTCCATAGCGTGGTTAAAACAGCTTCTCATTTAGCCTGACAACGCAGCTCTTCTCCCTTCCAGGTCACTAGCGCCTCGCCCCCTTTCTCCCAAAAAGTGACGTTCCGACCTTCGTATTTCGAGCCGCTGCCTGACGGGCTAAGCAAAGCGATGACTTGGTCGTCACCTCGAGTCAGCACTGCCGCGGGTAGCTGTGATTCCTGATAAAACACCGCTATGACCGTGTCATCGAGGGAATCGCTCTCACCACACTTAAAATAGACCGGTTCAGGCACCATCAGCTGACCATATTGGATCTGAAGCTCGGTGATGCGTGATTTGTAGCTGAACTTGACACACACTTCTGTATCGTCCGCTTTCCAGCAATCATTGCGGCCCTTGATCCAGCCCCGTTGCATAGCCTTTACCGTGTTGCGCTCGTTCTCGGGCGCATTTTTCAGCGCCGTTTTGTAAACCTCGGCCATTTTATGATCCAGCGCCGCCAACGCGTCATTTTTACAGATCAGCTCTTCGACCTTGCCGCCGGCTTTGGCGCAGTCAAAGCCGGGTTTGGCGGCATAGACCGGCATGGCTACGAGGGCTGCATGCAATGCAGCCGTAATAACACCAGCCAACGTCAATGCAAGTTTAAGTGTCGATTTCATACCCCTATGCTCATGGTGATGTGATTATGAATGTGTATTCGGTTTGTCATGGTTAACGCGTTTAGGGGGACATCGGCTCAAATTCAAGAATTGCGCCGTCCGCCAGCGTCGCCAGAAAAAGATGTCCGTCTTCGAGGACATAAGACCGGACATAGTTCAGATCGCTGATAAACCGGTCGTGCAAAGAGCCCGGCGGGCATAAGGCCCGGGTCGTCGCCAGCTGCCCGAATTCGAGCTGGCTCGGTGGCTTGACCGACCAGGTGCCCTGGCCGCGATTGCAATCGGCGCGGACGATAAGGCGTCCGTCATCCTCGAAGCCCAATGTGTACTTGTTTCGCTCTTCCGGTGTGAAGATTTGGTCATCCATCGACATGATCTGCACCAGCCGCCAGGCAGTACCCGCAAGGGTGTCTGAGGGGGAAGCACGGGATGCCGCGGCATCTTGGGTGCTGCCTTCACTTGCTGCGCTGCGCGGGGCGGAGGATGTACAGGAGAAGATTAACGCCAGCATCGCGCCGCCGGCAAGCAGGCTCAGAACAGTTAGAAAACGCTTGCATGTTGTATTCACGAATACTTCAGTTCCTAAAAACGACGACCACCAACAAAACGGGATAACCCAGGTAAGTCAGCCGACCGATGCGGCCATTCCTAGATCGTCCGGATAGCACGTTTATCATGATAATAACGCTCCAGGCTAAACCAAAGGCTTTAAATCGCCCAGCATTGTCGGGATCAATTCCGTTACGGTCGGATGGATATGCACCGCTCGTTGGATAACGGTGTAGGAAACACCGGCGTACATGACATCAAGCAGGGAATGCACCACCTCATCGCCGCCGATGCCCAAAATGGTGGCTCCCAAAATTTTATGGCTCTCAGCATCGATGAGCACCTTCATAAAGCCCTGCGTCTCCCCCCGCTCCCGGGCACGGCCCACCCGGCTCATCATCATTTTGCCCAGCAATGCCTTGCGTCCTGCCACTCTCACTTCGCGTTCACTCATGCCGATCCGCCCCAACGGCGGATCGATAAACAAGCCATAGCAGAGAATGCGATCGCTTACCCGCCGTGGATCGTTATCGAACAAGTTAGCAGCCACGATCTCATAGTCGTTATAAGAGGTGTGAGTAAAAGCTCCCCTACCGTTGACTTCACCTATAGCCCAGATGCCTGGAACGTTGGTGCGAAGCTGATCATCCACCTGAATGTAACCCCGCGAATCCGTATCAATCCCCGCCTTATCCAGTCCCAGATCCCCCGTGTTAGGCGAACGCCCTACGGCTAACAGCAGATGACTACCGATAATCTCCGGAGGACCTCCCTCGCACTCCACCCCAATGGCCACCCGATCACCGTGCCTTGCGGCGGTCATGCACTCAGCCTTGAGCCGAAACTCCACCCCCTCGTTCTCTAGAATTGCTCGAATGGCAGCGGAAACGTCTTCATCTTCCCGGCTAATCAACCGGTCCGCCATTTCTACCACGGTGACTCGGCTGCCGAAACGGCGATACATTTGGGCGAACTCCAACCCGATATAGCTTCCACCGACGATAATCAGGTGCTCGGGAAGAAAATCCACCTCCATCATGCTGGAGTTGGTGAGATAATCCACCTCGTTTAACCCCGGCATGTCGGGCACACGAGCTCGAGCCCCGACGTTGATAAAAATTTTCTCCGCTTCCAGCAGTTCACCGTTAACCCTTACCGTCTGCGGGCTCTCAAAGCGACCATGGCCTTCGTAAATATCCAAGTTCGGCATGGTTTCTAGCCACTGGGCGACGCCATTGCGGGATTGCGCCACAACCTCGTCTTTGCGAGCCTTGATGCGCTGCATATCGATGTGAATGGAGCCAGCGTCGATCATGACGCCGAAGTCGCTGCCCCGGCGTGCCATGTACGCAGCCCTGGCGCTGGCGACCAGGGTCTTGGTGGGAATGCAGCCGACGTTGACACAGGTGCCGCCAAATAGTTTGCGTTCGATGATGGCTGTTTTCATACCCGCTTGGGTCAAGCGTGCGGCTAATGACGGCCCCGCTTGACCGGTGCCAATGATGATAGCGTTGTAGTGTTGAGTCATGGTAGTTTCTCTTGCAATGGGATTAATAAAGGAACAACGGGGACTGTGATAAATCTGAGACTACATCTCATTATAGATCTGGAAGCTGTTACCAAGACCGTCTGCGGCATGGATGCCGCAGTCGAGCTTATAGGGATGTATTAACGGCGTGTCTTGAGAATAACTTCCAGATCTCTAATGGGGGTGCCTAAGCTGGGGTGTCAGCGCCGCTCAACAAACAAAACGCGCAAGTAGCTGTTGCCAGCTTTCCCGCTCTCGTTCTGGAGTCAATAGATGGGCACGCGCCGCGCCATGTTCCGCCAACGTCTCTAGAAAACGCGGTTCCGTTTCGGCACGCTGCAACAGCTCGGTTAATGCGGCGGTATTGCACACCGGGTAGTAGCCCGGATAGTCCTTCCCCAGCAACCCCACAGAACCCGGGATGTTTGAGGCAATCACCGGCACTCCGGCCACCACGGCCTCCGATATCACATTGGCACCGCCCTCCATAATGGAGCTCAACACCATGAGGTGTGTTTTCACAAACTCCTTGCGCACCATCCACCCAGGCACCTCGCTACGCCAGTGATAATGAGGGTTCTGAGCCATCTCTGCGCGGGCCTTTTCAGCCCAGTCCTCGGTGTGGGCTTTGCCTAACTGAATGACCCTAACCTTTGCGGCAGGAGGTAGATGGCGAACCGCCAGTGCGGCGCGTAACGGGTCTTTCTCCTCCCGCAAATGACCGATCACGCAGATATCAAAGTGACGCTTGGATGGGTTTCGCGGCTGGGATAGGGGCAGTGCCGATTGATAAATCACATGAAGTTTCCTGCCGAAGCGTTCAGGGATGGCTTCGTGGACTAGAGCGTGCAATCCCACCAGGGCATCCGCCAACTCCATGGAACGCAATGTGATTTCCGGGTGACTGTGGATAAACCGGTAGATATCAGTACCGGTCAGTGCGACAATCAGTGGGCGATCTGGATACCGTTGCCGAAACGCCGTGATAGACTCCGCGCTGCGCCAGGCATGGAGAGCGACCATGAGGTCCGCAGGCTCTTGCGCATAGTCCACAGCCACCCGCACCCGATGCCCCAAATCTTGCAGAATCTTCCTCCAGCGGACTGCGGTAGTACGGTTGCCGGCCTTGGATTGTTTCTTTGCGGGCGTTATCAGACTAATCTTCATCTATAGTTCCATCGTTCCAACGTTGCTAATTAAAAGTCATGACTGCACGCGTAACCACTGCCTACTTATTCGAGATCCTGCAGGATGCTCGTTCCCGTACCCTGGAACTACTTCAGGGCCTGGATCACGCTCAGTTGATGGGACCCAAGCTTGCCATTGTTAATCCCATGCTGTGGGAGATAGGCCATGTCGCCTGGTTTTATGAGTATTTTATTTTGCGGCGCCTTTACCATTATCCGCCGTTGCTCGCCAACGGCGACGATCTGTATGACTCCATAAAGATAGCTCACGATACGCGCTGGGACTTGCCGCTGCTCTCATTGGACGACACCCTGGCATACATGGCGCGAGTACATGACGCACTGATCGGACGGCTGGACAGTCCACTGGCGAGCGAGGCGGATAGCTTTATTTACCAGTTCGCCACCTTCCATGAGGACATGCACGACGAGGCTTTTCTCTGGACGCGACAGACTTTAGCTTATCCCAAACCGAAGCTCGCTTTGGCAAACCAGGACCTGCCGCCGGATGCCAGTGCGGGTCCTTTACTGGGTGATGTAGAGATTCCCGGCGGTACTTTCCTGCTGGGCTCGTCGCCGGAAGCCCCATTTCTGTTCGACAACGAGAAGTGGGCGCATCCGGTCACCGTGGCGCCGTTTAGAATCGCCCGGGCTTGCGTGACCAACGTCGAGTTTGCTGCTTTCGCCGAAACCGGCGGTTATCGGCGCCGCGAGTTCTGGGACGCAGCAGGTTGGCGCTGGCGCATCAGCGTTAACGCCGAGCATCCGGTTTACTGGCAGCGGGATGCTGCAGGTGTTTGGCACTTTCGCCGTTTCCATGAACCCGTCCCTTTAGCACCTCACCAGCCGGTTATTCACGTCAACTGGTATGAGGCCAACGCCTACTGCCGTTGGGCCGCTCGGCGCCTCCCCAGCGAGGTGGAATGGGAGGTCGCCGCCACTGGCGAGCCAACCCAGGACGGCAGCGAACTGGCACCCCGGAAGCGCCGCTTTCCCTGGGGTGATACGCCGCCGACATCGCAGCATGCCAACCTGGATGGCCACGCCTTGGGTTGCCTTGACGTGGCGGCCCTGCCGTCAGGCGACAGTGCGTTCGGCTGTCGGCAGATGCTGGGTAACGTCTGGGAATGGACCAGCAACACTTTTGGGCCTTATTCGGGATTTGTGCCTGATGCCTACCAGGAGTATTCGCAGCCGTTATTCGGCGCCACCAAGGTGCTGCGGGGCGGCGCCTGGGCCAGCCGCAGCCGCATGGTAAACGCCATGTACCGCAACTATTTCGGACCCATGCGGCGAGATGTCTTTGCGGGTTTTCGGACCTGTGCTTTGGATGATGGGATTTAGAATAATCGTGCGACATAAGGCATCGATGATGCCAGATACCACTTTGCACCGCACCCAGCTTAAAACGCTGATGCAGCGCTCTGACGCTAAAGGGTTCGTGCAATTGACTGGACATGGTGCAATATTGGCGGCCACTGCGCTTTTGCTAACCACGACACGAAGCACTGGCTGGTTGCTACCAGTCCTGTTCCTGCACGGCGTGGCACTGGTGTTTCTCTTCGCCGCCTTGCATGAGACCATCCACCGCACGGCGTTCGCAAGCCGCCGCCTGAACGATACGGTGGCCTGGGTTTGCGGGGCTCTGGTGTTACTGCCGCCCAATTATTTCCGGGCCTTTCACATGACCCATCATCGGTTTACGCAACATCCTGATCGAGACTCGGAGCTCGCCGCTCCCAAGCCAACCACGCTCGACGCCTATCTCTGGTACGTGACCGGTTTACCGTACTGGAGCGAACGCATACGGACCACCATTCGTCATGCCCTGGGCCAAATTAATGAGCCTTTTATTACCCGCCATCTCCGATCGAAAATCATCTGGGAAGCGCAGACCTTATGCGGTATTTATGTATCAGTGGCGATTGTCTCCGTTATTTTGCAGAGCTGGATGGTCATATGGTACTGGATCGTTCCGGCCCTGCTGGGCCAGCCGGTTCTACGTCTGTTCTTGCTGGCCGAACACACCGGCTGTCCGCTGGTGCCGGATATGTTCAAGAACTCTCGCACCACCCGGAGCACATGGCCACTGCGCCGGCTCGCCTGGAACATGACTTATCATGCGGAACACCACGCCTATCCCGCATTGCCCTACCACGCACTGCCCAAAGCTCATGCCTTACTGAAAAACAACATCGCCATACAGGCGCCCGGTTATTGCGCCGTGCATCGAGACATTCTGATGCGTTTGCTGAATAGGCGACAGATAAGCGAGATCTAGCCCTTTGATCTATAATTAATCCCTTTCAAAACCATTGCAACCACTTGAGAGAGAGTTCTCTATGTCGAGAATAATCCTTTTGGCGTTGACTTTCCTATTGATACCCACTGCGGCCGTCCAGGCTGAAACCTTTTTTTTTACGGCCATCCCCGACCAGGACGAGACTCGGCTGCGGAGCCGCTTCGATAAGGTAGCGGACTATCTTGCCGATAAGCTGCGGGTCGATGTGAAGTACATTCCGGTTAAATCCTACGCTGCAGCAGTCACCGCCTTCCGCAATAATCAGGTTCAGCTCGCCTGGTTCGGTGGCCTCTCAGGGGTGCGGGCCCGTAGTTTGGTTCCAGGCTCCGAAGCCATCGCTCAGGGTTATGAGGATCAATCTTTCATGACCTATTTTATCGCTCATCACAGCACCGGACTTAAGAAGAGCGCCGAATTTCCCGATGCCATTCAGAACAAGACTTTTACCTTCGGTTCCAAAGGTTCGACGTCGGGACGGCTGATGCCAGAGTACTACATTCGCAAACACTATCAGAAGTCTCCCGACGAGGTGTTCAGCCGGGTTGGTTTCAGCGGTGACCACTCGCGCACCGTCGCCTTGGTTCAATCCGGAGCCTACGAGGTCGGTGCGGTGAACTTCAAGGTCTGGGAAAATGAGATGAAGGACGGTAACATCGACACCGCCAAGGTTTCGGTCATTTGGGAAACGCCGACGTATCCGGATTACCAGTGGACAATCCGCGGTGACGTGGATCAGGTCTGGGGGGAGGGCTTTAAAGAGCGGGTAAAACAGGCGCTGCTCACGCTCGAAGACCCCGATCTGCTGGCTTCTTTCCCGAGAAAGAGCTTTGTGCCTGCCAGCAACTCGGACTATGAACCCATCCTGGAGGTTGGTAAATCCATTGGCCTTCTCGACTGATGCAGCTTTTCAAGCTCCACGAAGCCAGCCTCCGCTACGACGGACACGAGGTTCTCAAGAACGTTTCACTGCGTATCGATCAGGGTGAGAAAGTCGCCCTGGTCGGCAAGAGCGGGGCGGGGAAATCGACGCTGCTCAAGCTGTTTTATCTGCAGCAACGTTCTCGCGCCGCCCTGGTTCCCCAAGAGTTGGGACTGGTAAAGCTTCTTTCCGTCTTTCACAATGTCTATATGGGCCGACTTCATCAACACGGAACCTGGTACAACCTGGTTAACTTGATCCGCCCGCTGCAGCGTGAAGTGAATGCCGTGCGGGCAGTTTTGGAGCGACTCGAACTCGGGGAGGATAAGCTGTTCTCACCTGTCGGCCAACTCTCCGGCGGACAGCAGCAGCGCACCGCCGTGGCCCGCGCGATTCACCAGGGCAGCCGGATTTTTTTCGGAGACGAGCCGGTATCGTCGGTGGACGATCATCAGTCCCGGGTCGTACTGAATGTCATCAACACGGTCTACGAAACGGTGCTTATTGCCATGCACGATGTGAGGCTTGCTCTGACCTATACCGACCGGGTCGTGGGTCTAAAGCAGGGGCGCATTGTCATGGATCAACCAACCGCGGGTCTGGAGATGTCCGATCTCGACTTTCTTTACCAGAACTAACCGCCTGAAATACCGTCGACAACCTTCGCCGCTGGTGAGAACCAGCTTGGTTTTTGTGGTCATCGCACTGGTTTGTCTGCCCTTTGCGGATCTGGAAATCACCACCCTAGAACCGTGGCGTGAAATGGGGCGCCTGGCGCTGGGTCTTATCACGCCTGATTTTAGCGCCACCGAGCATTTGCTAGAGGCGATGATAAATACCCTGGCGTTTGCGCTGCTCGGCGTTTCACTGGCCAATGTTTTCGGTTTTATCCTGGCCCTGGTGTTTCATTACCGGATCGTTCGTGTCGGTTGCGCACTGGTGCGCGCCATCCACGAGTTATTCTGGGCACTTCTTTTTCTTCAGATGTTCGGTTTGACACCGTTGACCGGCATCTTGGCCATTGCCATTCCCTACGCCGGCATCATTGCTAAAGTTTATGCCGAGATCCTCGAAGAAACCAACCCGGCCCCGTTGCGGGTCATCCCAACGGGCAGTGGGTCCGTATCCACGTTCTTCTATGCCCGGTTGCCGGAAGCCTGGGCGCACTTTAAGACCTACAGCCTTTATCGACTGGAGTGCGGTCTGCGATCCAGTGCGGTGTTGGGCTTCGTAGGTTTGCCGACGCTCGGATTTCATCTGGAATCGGCTTTCCGGCAGGGGCATTATTCCGAGGTCTCGGCCCTGCTGATGCTATTCTATGGCGTCATCGCTACGATCCGCTGGTGGGTCCGCAAACGGCTTATCCCCCTTTATCTGTTGTGCGCTGTACTGTTACTGCCGAGAGGCGCCGATATTCAGTTGGGCAATGTGCTGCGTTTTCTCACCGAGGATATCGTACCTCAACCACTACGCGCCGCCGAAAACTTGGATGGAACGGCGTTAGCCAATTTTGCGGAGTGGCTCTGGAACTTGCTAGAGACTCAGGCGCTTCCCGGTATCGTCAATACCGTGCTGCTGACAATGATCGCCCTGGTAGGTGCAGGGGTCTTAACCTTGCTGTTTTTTCCGCTGATCTCTCCGAAGTTCTTCGGTCGCTGGGGCCTTACTACAGGGCATGGGTTTCTGGTGGTGGTCCGTTCGACGCCCGAGTACATCCTAGCGTATGTCTTTTTGCAGCTTTGGGGACCTTCCATGATTCCGGCCATCGTCGCTCTTGCACTGCATAACGGGGCCATCATCGGTCACTTAATCGGACACTACACGGCAGAGCTGCAATTGCGTCCCGATAGCCCGCATGGGATTAATTTGTATGCCTACGAGATTCTACCGCGGGTTTATCCTCAGTTTCTCGCTTTCCTTTTCTATCGCTGGGAGGTAATCCTGCGGGAAACGGCTATCCTGGGAATACTCGGCATTCACACTCTGGGCTTTTTCGTTGACAGCGCCTTCGCAGATATCCGCTTTGACCGCGCCCTGGTGTTGATCGTCATCACTGCACTCCTGAACATCATGGTGGATACGTTGTCCCGCCGGATTCGCGCCCACCTGCGCCTGAAAACCACACCGGACCAAGGTTAGCAGTCATGCAAAAGAACAATACTCCTATTGTCAAAGACCTCGTGCTCGTCGGTGGCGGGCACAGTCATGTTACCGTACTCAAGAAATTCGGTATGAAGCCCTTACCGGGGGTCCGTTTGACATTAGTCTGCAAAGACATGATGACACCCTACTCGGGGATGCTGCCGGGACTGATAGCCGGTCATTACACCTTGGAGGAAACCTACATCGATCTGGAACCGCTGGCACGGTTTGCAGGAGCGCGCTTCTACAATGATGTGGCGGTAGACCTGGATTTGGCTAGGCGACGCGTTCTCTGTCGCAGCCGGCCACCGGTGGCATATGACGTGGTCTCCATTGATATTGGCTCGGCACCCATGACCGTCGACGTGCCCGGCGCTGCGCAAAACGTAGTGCCGGTTAAGCCTATCGATCAGTTCTTCGCGCACTGGGAGAAACTTCGAGAGCGGGTGCTGGCTCGTCAGGAACGCACTCGAATCGCCGTGGTGGGCGGCGGCGCAGGAGGCGTAGAGGTTCTGCTGGCGATTCAATACCGGCTGCGGCAGCAGTTGACCGACCAGGGACGCAGTGCAGATTACCTGGAATTTCACCTCTTTACCGACACTGCCGATATCCTACCGACCCACAACCCGCGGGTGCAAACCAAGTTCCGGCGCGTGCTCCGGGAACGCGAAGTACAAGTTCATACGGAACATCGGGTGGTGAAAGTCGAGCCGGGTTTGTTGCATTGCGAAAACGGTTTTCGGTTGGCCCTGGACGAGATTCTCTGGGTGACCTGGGCGGGCGCTGCGGGCTGGGTGGCGAAAACGGGCTTAGACGTAGACGCACGAGGGTTTATCCAGGTCAATGACTATCTGCAATCACCCTCTCATTTCGAAGTGTTCGCCGCGGGTGACATCGCCACCATGATCAATCATGACCGGCCTAAGGCCGGTGTGTTCGCCGTGCGTCAGGGACCACCACTCGCCGAAAATCTACGCCGGACACTGTTGCATCGACCGCTGAAGCCCTTCGTACCCCAGAAGCAGTTTCTGAGCCTGATAAGCACTGGCAACCAGTACGCCGTCGCCTCCCGTTCCAGCTGGGCCCTGGAAGGCGGGCTGATCTGGCGCTGTAAGAACTGGATCGACCAGCGTTTTATGGAAAAGTATCGGGATTTCCCGGAGATGGCTGAGGAGGTCGGCACCGATATTCCGCAGGGGTTGGCAGGGCAGGAGGCGATCAAGGAGATCTCGGCCTTGGCGATGCGCTGCGGGGGCTGCGGCGCCAAGGTAGGCAGCACACTGCTTACGCGTGCGCTGAGCCAACTGCAACCGGTGGACCGGGCAGATGTGCTGGTGGGGCTACATGCCCCCGATGACGCCGCGGTAGCGGCGGTGCCGCCTGATAAGGTCGTAGTGCACACGGTGGATTTCTTCCGGGCAATCGTTGACGATCCATATCTCTTCGGCAGAATCGCCGCCAACCATAGTCTCGGGGACATCTTCGCCATGGGCGCTGAGCCCCAGACGGCGCTGGCCATCGCCACGCTCCCTTACGGCCTGGAAGCCAAAGTGGAGGATACTCTAACCCAGCTCCTGATAGGGGCATTGGAGACCTTGGGGGAAGCTGACACGGCCCTGGTGGGTGGTCACACCAGCGAGGGATCGGAGTTGGCTCTGGGCTTTGCAGTTAACGGGCTGGTCGAGCGCGAGCGCATCCTGCGCAAAGGCGGTATGCAACCCGGCGATCGCTTAATTCTCACCAAACCTCTCGGTACCGGAACCTTGTTTGCCGCCGATATGCGTAATAAGGCCAAGGGACCATGGATCAAGGCGGCTCTGGATACCATGTTGCAATCCAACCGCGATGGAGCGCGCTGTCTTCACGCATACCAAGCCACGGCTTGCACCGACGTGACGGGCTTTGGACTCCTCGGACATCTGGTGGAAATGACCAAGCCCTCGGAGGTGGACGTGGATCTGGACCTGAACGAAATTCCGCTGTTGGCCGGTGCGCTAGAGACCGTGGCGGCGGGCATTACCAGCTCGTTGCAGCCCCAGAATGTGCGGCTGCGACGAGCAATTTATAACCTGGAAGCGGTGGCGGATAATCCCCGTTACCCGCTGCTTTTCGATCCTCAGACGGCGGGTGGATTGTTGGCCAGTGTACCTGAAGAGCGAGCGGAGGATTGTGTGGTTGAGTTGCATCGGTTGGGGTATGCGCGGGCGGTGATCATTGGGACAATTAAGTCGCAAAGTGATCGCTTGGAACCGATTACTGTTATGTGGTGAAATATTCTCCGCTCAAAGGAGCCAGGGTAAAATTCAACAAACCGTCCATAAACTGTCGGCGATACCGCTGGCCAACTCCAACGCTCGGTGCCGTCCATCGTACCCGCGTACCCGTACTCGCTTCTATTCGGCGTGCGGATCGCTCAGCACCTGCGCCAGCTTGCGCGAGCGCTTACATTTAACCCGCGGGCACCCGGCCTGCCCCGGGGGCGGTGCAGGGCCGGCTCAAACCGTCGGGTATCCAGACACAGAGGCGGCATTAACCGAATGCCCCGTCGGCTCAAGACCACATCCAACTCCTAAACACTGTCGGTTTGCCGCTGCCCTGATATGGCTGCGATGAAATGTCAACAGAACCTAGGCTTCAACCACTTTGACGCGGCGCAGCGCTTATGCCGTGTGGTTGATGAAGTGTGCCACTTCTTCCGACCGCGGCAGCGGATGGACGAGGTGGTGTCGCTAGCCCGACGGCGTGAGCACTTTCTACCGCAGGTAAAAGAATTGCACAGCCTTTTTGAGCCAGCTTAAAGAGACAGGGGCAAGAATTCTCTGAGAATTCTCTGGGGTCCTGGAACCGGCCACGATTTGCGTAGTCGGTTCTGACATTTTCTTAAAACTGGTCGTGGGACTCCATTAGAGGGTCTTCGAGTCTATTTTTGGTAAAAACGACTCATCCGCTCGACAGTTTCGAGAACAGTCCGGGTATCAGGTTTGTCAGCGGGCAAGCGAGTGTAGTTTTCATCATACACGTCCATACCACCGTAGTTGTAGAAAACAAAGGTTCGGAACGGCTCTAAAACAGCCCTACTCGACCAGCTATCCGCCTGCAGCACTCGATTTTTCCTTCCCTCGAAAAGGTCTATGCCAGTACTGTAACCACTAACAGCATTGCTGCAGCCCAAGACTTTCCTCATCAGTGTCGGTACCAGATCAACATGCGAGGTGCGGTACTTGTATTCAGCAAAACCTCGCCCCGGCCAGTATACCAGCAGCGGCACTTTTATCTGATAAATCGAGAAATTACCGTTATGCCCCCAGTAGTTTTGTTTCAGGTCGTTAAATTCCTGTCCGTGGTCACCGGTCAAAATGACGAGAGTATTATCCAAATAGCCTTTAGCTTCCAAAGCCGCTAGCAGTTTGGAAACTAAAAGATCATCAAAATACAGTGCGTTTTTGTAAAGGTTTAGAAAAGCCGTTGGATCGTAATCATTGTTAAGCTCCAGGTAATTGACGCTGTTCAGCTCGGGCAGGAAAGGAAACAGCATATCCTTTGGGTGAGAAAATGCATGAGGTGCATCCAGAAAAAGAAACCCGAAAAAGGGTTCATGGAGCTCGTTCTTATCAATCAGGGAAACGAATTCTTCAACGATTGCATTGTCTCTGTCATCGGCGTTAGCTCCGTGCGCGGGCGCCGCCATCCTATCGCGAACATCGGCAAAAACAGTGCGATGGAATTCCGGGTTGGTCAGCGCAGCACTGCCATTGATATAAAAATCGTAACCCTGGGTGGCCAGCTGTTTGACAAAAACAGACCCTTTCTGCTCTCCCAGCATGGTATGCCAGTAACTTCCCGGCAACCCGTACATCATGCCAAATACTCCGAAACGAGTGGCATTCCCGGCACTGTAATGATTGGTGAAATTCAAGCTCTTTCTAGAAAACTTCCAGCTCGCGGGCATCACCTCCGGGTTCAGCATATCGAAGCGCAGCGAGTCTATCAGGATCACAACGATGTTTAACGGCGCCTGCGTCGTGCAGTTCAGCGGCTCTTTCGGATAATCAAGCGCTCCATGACTGTGAAAAGACAATTTCTCCCGGCTGTCCTCTGCAACCGCAAGCCCATATTTTTTTAAGAAATTTTTCATGGTCAACGGATACGCCCACGGGATATAGCGTGATTGGGAGGTGATTGGCGCATAACCGTTGGCATCACTCCAGGCATATGTCAGCTGACCCGTAATCATCACCAGGCCAAAGCCTAACAGCAGATAACGGGTTTTATAAATCACCTTTGCGTTTATCCATTTGTAAAGCATGAAGGCAAGAACGACCTCCGCACCGATAAACAGCGCAACCAAGAAAATGACCAGCAACCACATCAAAGGAGAAAAAGCAATGATGTCCTGTAGCGCGCCCCCTGTCATCAGGTTCCACACCATGCCGTTAAGATGGAAACGATAAAGTGCGAAAACCTTGGCATCCATGAAAACCAGAATGATAAGAACCGCATAAATCGAGGCTGCGAGGGCTACGACTATTCTAGTATCACGTAGGAGCATGACCGCAGGAGACAACGCCAGCGCAATCAACAGCGCAATGAAGATAAAATGCGCCGGCAACGCAAACACAATAAAGCCATTCGACCAGTCACCGGACAGCAGCAATTCCGCCGGCACATTGGAAAAGGCTATGGCTGCGGCCAGCAAACCATTAATGACCGCAAACCAAATCAGCCACCGCAATCGTGTACTATTGGTGCTCATTATTCTGCAAGCTTTAATCATGGAGCCAGTTGCGGTAGCGGCTCCAGCACTTTGAACAGCACGCCTTTTTCTACCAGCAGCTCCGCCAGCTTACCCAGGTTTGTATTGAGATATTGCAGTACCGCTTGATCTCTTTGCGGTCGCCAGTCGTATTCGGTCATCTCCTGATAAACTTCCCGTGTTGCCTTGTTCTGAACGAGTAACCGGTAAGCCGCAATAACGCCTCCCGTACGCTGCGTGCCTGCCGCACAATGCACCAGTATCGGTTTGTTGTGATGGGTAGCCTCATCGATCCGGGCGATCGCCTGGGCGTAATTGCGGATGTCGCCAGTGCCGTCGCCATGGAGGGAAAGCTCTATCCGTTCGATCCCCAGCTGCTGGCTTGCACGAATCTCGGCCTGCTGCTCGGCGTTGCCGGGATCATGGCCGGTCAGATCTATAATTTCGGCGATACGGTATTGCTTAAGCGTATCTTCGATCAGCGCCTCGTTTAACCGGCCACTGCGGTAAATTTGGCCTTGTTCCACCACGCCGAACCGTTTGGGAATAAAGCGGTCTTCTAAAAAGTGTTTCCATACCCACACCGACATTGCCACGATCAGAAGCAGCAGGAACAGGCGCGAGTATTTTTTATACTTCACGATCGCAGATTTTCTGTTAAACGAAGTCATGCTAGCGTTTAGCACCGATATGCTCCTCCGGATTCAACTTGGGCGAATGTGTGGGTAGAATGAAGACTCAGTAGGATCATCTTTGCACCGGAAATTTACGACTCACGAGTTCTGTGACAAAACACATCGACAATAGTGAGGTTCGGGAGGTTTTCTCAAACTGAGCGATTCCCTTTATGATCCCCACTCCCGAACCACGTCCCCATACGCTCGAGAGCAGTGCGGTGAACGATGTCCCTTAGGTTCGGATGCGCGTCAAGCACGCGGCGAAAGTCGCGCCAGCGGAGAACGAGAAGGTGGCAGTACTCGATGGCGATAACATCGGCCTTGCGGGCCTCTTGGGTGATGAGCGCGATGGCGCCGAAGAAATCGCCACTACCAAGGCGTTTTGGCCCGGACGCGAGGGCAACTTCTACCGCGCCGGAGACGATGAAATACATGGCATCCGCAGTATCACCCTTGCGCATGATGTGCTCGCCGGGCACGGCGAGCCGCGGTTTCAACGCCTTGACGATCTCCCGGATGCGCCGCTCGTCCAGCTCCGCAAAGAAGGGAACCCTGGCCACCAGTTTGGCTGGATCGAGCCCCAAGTCGAGCCGTGGCTGTCGATCCAGCGCCTGGGCCCGTTTGTCGAGATCTCGCTCAAGCCGATTAAAAAGCTCTTCGCTAAGAACCTGTTCCTTCAGCATCCGGCGGTAGCTATGATCCTCGAGGCGCAAAGCAACTCGCCCAAGATGTCGCTTCTGGGCGGTCCGCGCGTATTCCGGATAGTGTAGCCTGAGTCCTTGCAAAGCCTCCCAGGTGATGTCGTAGCGCCAGGTAAGGAGCTCTTCGAGCGCTTTAGCCGTGGCCTTCCCGAACAGCGTCGCGATCGTTTGCCGGTTGTAATGCATAAGCTCCCGCACCACGGCCTGTGTTGACCGCAATATCTCGAAACGGTTGGCGAGCTGCGCCGCGAGAGGTGCGGTCAGCCCGAAGCGGCGGTGCAATATCATGCAAAAGCGGAACAGGGGATGGAAGCCGATGGACTCCTTCACGGCTTTTTTGTAGCCGTCGATTCCATCGGTTTTCAATCCGTCCTGCAGATTGTCCACCACTCGAGTCAGCAAGGTCCGGGTGATACCCGCGGAAATGAGTCCTTCAGAAAAATGGGTGAGATAAAGGTGGCGTTCCTGATTGACGAGCGTGCCCAAACCGATGCTCGGAAGCTCTTCGGGCAAGATCTGTTGGTCATCGGTCATCGTCTGCCCAATGCGGGCTACCCGTTGCTCGCAATCGGTGGCCACCTCATGGGCGATAATTGGATCGATCCGGTAATCCTTTGCCGTTTGCTCGAGCTCTTCGCGGATATGGGCTAGCGACAGTTCCATAATGCGGTTGCGGATCGCCACGTCCCGGGACGGGAGCTTATCGAGCCCGAACATCTTTAGCACGATCGGCATTGTCGTTGCATTCACAAACAGGGTAAACAGCACAAAGCCGGTGACCAGGACGGCAATGAATTTTTGCACCTCCGGCGGGATTTCCGGTGTTTCTAGGATCACCAATGCGAGCGCCAGAGACACCGCGCCGCGCAGGCCGCCCCACAGCATGACCGTGCGAAAACCGAGGCTAATCTTCTGGCCAAGCCCTAACCGGTTTAATGCCGGCAACACTCCGTAAAGGGTCACGGCACGCGCACCGAAGGCAGCCAGGATCAATACCACTAAGGTGATGAAATCCACTCCGGTGAAATCAAGGAGCACTTGCGGCACGAGCAACCCTACCAGGAAGAAGATGAGGGAGTTGGCCCAAAAACCGAGCTGCTCCCAGGTTTCAAAGAGCGCGTGCCAGGTCGCCGGTGATACCATGGTACGCCCGTACGATCGCGTGACGAGTCCGGCGCTTACCACTGCCATAACGCCGGAAACATGCAGATAATGCTCGGCGAAGAGAAAGGAAAAATAGGCCAGGCAAACGGTCAAGGTGATCTCGATCAAAGGCATGTTGTGTAACTGACCGATGATGGAGGATACGGCCCACCCCAGTACCAGGCCGACCAAGATGCCGCCGAAGAACACGACCACGAAATTCCCTGCCGCGCCCAGGAGACTGCTCTCACCGCCGTCCCCCATCAGCAGTGCCACCAGGATGGTAAAAAGAACGATGGCAGTGGCATCATTGAACAGGCTCTCGCCCTCCACCAGCATGGTCAAACGCATGGGCGCACCGAGATCTTTGAAGATGGCGATCACTGCGACCGGATCGGTGGCGGAGACGATGGCGCCGAGCAGAAGGCAGGTTATCAACGCCGTGTCCGAGGCGGCCCACACGGATGCGCCCACTGTCGCGGTGGAGATCAACAACCCGATTACCGCAAGTAGCAGGATTGGCCCGATATCATCGAGAAGGTGCCGGACACTGATATTGAGAGCGGATTCAAAGATGAGCGCTGGTAAAAATATGAAGAATACCATTTCGGAGGTGATAGCGAACTCATCGAGAGCATGCAGAAAATCGCCCAGGACCCATAATCCATGCACATCGCCCACAGCGAGCACGATGACGCCGAGTGCGCTTCCCGCCGCAGCCAGCAACACCGTGTAGGGAAATTTGAGCCGATGGGCGAGTGGCAGCAGGAAGCTTGCTATGGTAAGCAGCCCGGCGAGCCCAAGGATAAGTAAGGATGTCTCTTGCACCCTAGAGACCTCCGCAACCTAAAGTCTTCTCTGCACGACCTTGCGGCAGCAAAGCGCAGATCATCGCCATACCGTCACGGAGCTCCGTTTCCATGCGACCTAATGCATTTCAAACGCCATACGAACAGGATCCTTTTGAGCGGCAGGGCATGAAAAACCTGCACCTCGCCCAAGTAAAGCTCAATCCAGCTGCCACAGATCGATGGCCGATCTCGTACCCGCCGACGCCATAAGCTTGCCGTCCGGGGACAGAGCGATGGAATAGATGCCGGTGTCCCCTTCCGGTTCCACTGAATCGCCAAAGACATAAAGCAGCCGGCCGGACATCACATCCCAAACCCGTGCTGTCTTGTCCCCGCTCCCGGAACCCAATCTCGTTCCATCCGGGGAAAACGCAATAGACCTAACGGGACCTTGGTGCCCAGTAAGAGTCTGAATTTGGTCTCCTTCGGGCAAGTTCCATAGCTTAATCGTCTCGTCGGCGCTGGCCGAAGCGAGTAAAGCGTTGTCAGGCGAAAACGCGACGGCACGCACCGCATTGTCATGACCGCCGAGCGTGTTAATCTCCTGTCCGCTTGCTACGTCCCAAAGTTTGATCGTCTTATCGCCACTCCCCGACGCCAAGACCTTCCCGTCGTGGGAGAAGGCGACAGAATATACAATGTCTTGGTGCCCATGCAGGATAAGAACTTCTCGGCCGCTCGCGGTATCCCACAGCCTGATCATGCCGTCGAGGCCTCCCGAAGCGAGCAGCTTGCCATCGTGGGAAAAGGCGACCGCGCGCACCGGACCCTCATGTCCCGCGAGAATTCGAAGGGTTTCGCCGTTCTTGGCATCCCAAAGACGAACCGTTTTGTCCGCACTACCCGAGGCCAAAAACCTGCCGTCGGGCGAGAAGGCAACGGCAAACACGATGGAAGTGTGGCCTGCCATCGTGGCCATTTCGCGGCCGGTTGCCACATCCCACAACTTCAGTTGTCGGTCAAAGCTTCCGGAAATGAGCGTTTTACTGTCCGGTGAGAAAGCGACCCCGCCGATTACGTTGTAATGACCGTCAAGAGAACGAATCCGTTTGTCTGTTGTGGGTTTCACCTTTTCGTGGACCGCAGGCGTCGCTACGCTGGTTTGAGCGATTAAAGTTTCAGGGAAAAAATCTGAAACAGCCAAGCAAGCCTGACTCGCTATGATCAATGCAATCATCAAACCCACTACCATTGCGCGCTTCATTTTAAATGACTCCAGGTAGTTTGGCATTGCTTCGAACTGATTGAAGTTCGAACCCAACATTGCCGTTCCATGAACGGAAACAAAACGGATGCTCCACTGAAACGGCCATGGATTGCGCCTGCAGATGATCACAGGCCCAATCATTATAAGTGTAGCCTTCTTTCAATGCGCTAGCCGCAAATTGCCACGCCTATCCACAGGCTGCTAAAACCTACGCCGAGCTTTGGAAAACCTGCCTCTCACCGCGGCGAGGCGCAGGCAAGCGGTTAGACGATAACTTGCTATAATTATTAGAAGTTGACCGCTTCAACCCTAATATATCGCGGATCTTATCCTTTCGGCTGAACTGCGGTGTCAAGGCAGACATACACCTACGTGGTAGGAGGTCCATTATGGCAAGTCAACTACGGCACTGCGCCATGCTCATTGTCATTTTGTGTGTTTGCCTGGGTAATTCCCTATGGGCGGGAGAAGTCTCACACCTTCTAGACGGAAAAAGCTTCGTGGGTAAAAACGGTGAAAAAGGCCGTGCACTCGACCCCAATGAGGATGAGGAAATCATCTTTCAGGATGGGCGATTCAGATCGATTTCATGTGATCCCTATAATTTCGGTAGCGGCGAATATTTAACAACAGTCATCGGCAATACCATTCACTTCGAAGCGGTAACGGAGAGTCCAACCCACGGCAAAATTGCCTGGAAGGGCACTGTGAGCGGTGATACGGCGGAGATGACGTTTGTTTGGACCAAAGAACGGTGGTATTGGGATATCCGTAAAGAGTACTGGTTTCGGGGAACCCTCAAGGAGTGACACAGTCGCTTTCCGAATTATCCCAAGTAATACGTTATTCCGTACTGGGAGACGTCGAATTGGCCGATTCGAATCAAGAGAGGGTGGTATCTTCCAAGTCCGCCCGCTATCTTAAAATCGTATTGATCTTGGCCATCCTAGTGGCAATACATTGGGGAGGCACTTGGTTAGCACACCAGATTAACTTCCAAGTGTTTCCTCGTCATGAGCCGATACTTCACACCATCGTATTAGGGGCTGTTTTACTCTACATTCTTCTGATGGCTATGCCATTCATGCCAGGTATCGAGATCGGCCTGGCACTTATGGTAATGCTCGGAAGCAAGGGGGCTCTGCTCGTTTACCTGTGTACTCTGGTGGCTCTATCGATAAGCTTTACCATTGGCAGAACAATTCCTCCTCGCCTGGTATACCGGTTACTCAACTGGCTCCACCTCTACAGGGCAAGCGCATTGGTACGCCAGCTCGAGCCCTTGAACCAACTGGAGCGATTAAGGCTCCTGCACGAAAAAGCACCCTCGAAAATCGCCCCTTTTCTTTTAAATCACCGCTACCTGACCATTGCAGTCGTCTTGAACTTACCGGGCAATGCATTGATTGGTGGCGGCGGTGGTATTGGACTCATCGTTGGAATGAGCAAAATCATCTCATTTCATGGCTATATTGTTCTCTTGGCCATAGCCATCGCGCCAGTTCCCTTATGGTTCTATCTTCAAGGTGTCTGAGCTGGTTTGTTTGACTAAACGACCGACAGGATTAATCTATCGGTCGCCAAGCGCTGCACTCTTTTATGATCCTTTTCGCCAATGGCTCTGGCCACCACCGAGAAGGCCCGAAGCATTTTCCGGCCCACCATTAGGTATGGTCAACGCATGCTCTGGCCGCACGGCAACAGGGCTGCCAATGGAGTGAGCTTAGTTGTGGGCGTGATGATTTTTTCCATCATTGACCGAATAATAGACCAGTTAACCGACACGGTTGGGTCTTATTTCTCATTCGGCAATTCAGGAAAACCGATTCCACGATGATAAAAAAAACCCCCCTAACAGGAGGGGGGAAGGTGATGTCGTGAGAGGGAAGGAAAAAAAGTTAAGCCGTGACTTCTTCGGTTAATGATGTCAGGCATTTCTCAATAATACTCAGTCCCTCGTCAACCTGGGTATCGGTGGCGGTCAAGGGCACCAGGATACGAATCACATTGCCATACATGCCGCAGGACAACAGAATTAGCCCATGTTCCGCCGCTTTGCTCACCAGGGCCTTGGGCAACTCGGGATCGGGAACGCGGCGTTCGGCATCCTTAAAAAATTCCATGGCCACCATCGCTCCCAGACCGCGCACATCACCGATGCATGTAAACCGGCCGGCCAGCTCGCGAAGGCGCCCCTGCAGATGCTCACCCAGATGGAGACTGCGCTCAAGCAGTCCTTCCTCTTCGATAACGTCCAAGACTGCCAGAGCCGCTGCACAGGCCGATGGGTTGCCGGCATAGGTGCCGCCAAGTCCACCGGGACCGACACTGTCCATGACATCGGCGCTGCCGACGACCGCGGACAGCGGAAAACCACCGGCCAGGCTCTTGGCCATCGTCATCAAATCCGGTACAACACCGCTGTGCTCAATCGCAAACATTTTGCCTGTCCGTGCAACGCCGGCCTGAATCTCGTCGGAAATCAGCAAAATACCATGGGCATCGCAAAGTTTGCGCAGACGCTGCAAGAATTCCGGCGGTGCAATATAAAAGCCGCCTTCCCCCTGCACCGGTTCCACGATAATGGCCGCCACCCGCTCCGGCTCGACATCCACTTTAAAAAGATACTCCACCACCTCCAGGGAATGCTCTACACTCACTCTGTGCAAGGCATTGGGAAATGGCGCATGGTAGATATCGGCTGGAAACGGACCAAAGCCCGTCTTGTAAGCCGGCACCTTTCCGGTTAACCCCAGCGTCATAATGGTCCTGCCGTGAAAACCGCCGCCAAAGGCGATAACACCAGGGCGTTTGGTATAGACACGGGCGATTTTGATGGCATTTTCCACCGCCTCGGCACCCGTGGTTAAAAACAGTGTTTTTTTGGACTGTTCACCCGGAGCCAGGTCATTAAGCCGCTCGGCCAACGCCACATAGGATTCGTAAGGCATCACCTGAAAACAGGTATGGGTAAACCGCTGCATCTGAGCGGCGACCGCGGCCATGACCTTGGGATGACAATGGCCGGTATTAAGCACCGCGATACCACCGGCGAAATCGATATAACGTTTGCCTTCGACATCCCATACTTCGGCGTTCGTCGCCCGCGCCGCAAAGAGCGGATGCATGCTGGCCACACCGCGGGCGACGGCCTGGTTACGACGGGATAAGAGATCGGCATTGGTTGTCATTACTACAAACTCCATCATCGGGTTAGAGCCAGGGCTGGATAAATGTCTGCCCTGGCCCGGCAGAACGGGAACGCTGACCGGTGCAATGGACGGCCAGTGGCCTAGCGATCAATACCACCCATGCACAGGTATTTCATTTCCAGATACTCTTCAATACCGTACTTGGAGCCTTCCCGGCCAATACCGGATTCCTTAACTCCGCCAAAGGGGGCAACTTCTGTGGATATCAGGCCTGTGTTGATGCCCACCATACCATACTCCAGGGCTTCGGCCACGCGCCACACCCGACCGATATCGCGGCTGTAAAAATACGATGCCAGACCGAATTCCGTATCGTTAGCCATCTGAATGGCTTCAGCCTCGCTCTGAAAGCGGAATAAAGGCGCCACGGGACCAAAGGTTTCCTCCCGGGCAACCGCCATCTCTGGAGTGATATGGGTCAAAATGGTGGGTTGGAAGAAGCTGCCGCCCAACTCATGGCGTTTGCCGCCTAAGATAACCTCAGCCCCTTTACTTAAGGCGTCGGCAATATGAGCCTCTACCTTGGCAACAGCGTCCGCATCGATCAACGGCCCCTGGGTCACCCCGGCATCTAAGCCATTGCCTACCTTAAGCTGGGCCTGCACCGCTTCGCTTAGCTTTTCTGCAAAGGCAGCATAGACGCCATCCTGAACCAGAATCCGATTAGCGCAAATACAGGTCTGCCCGGCATTGCGATATTTAGAGGCAATGGCTCCCTCTACGGCAGCGTCAAGATCGGCATCGTCAAAGACAATAAAAGGCGCATTGCCGCCCAGTTCCAGAGAGAGTTTTTTGACCGTGCCGGCGCACTGTTCCATCAGGTATTTACCGGTTTCCGTGGAACCGGTAAAGCTGAGTTTACGAACCAGGGGATTGCCGGTCAGCTCGCCGCCGATATCTCGGGCAGAACCGGTAACAACATTGATAACCCCCGCAGGCAAGCCGGCCCGCTCCGCCAGCTCGCACAAAGCCAGGGCGGAGAATGGCGTTGCCGAGGCGGGTTTAATCACTATGGGGCAACCGGCCGCTAAAGCAGCACCCGCTTTGCGAGTGATCATGGCCGCTGGGAAATTCCAGGGGGTAATGGCGGCGCACACACCAATCGGTTCTTTGGTGACGACAATACGCTTATCCGCCTGATGGGGAGGTATCGTATCGCCGTAAACGCGTTTGGCTTCCTCGGCAAACCATTCAATAAAGGAAGCGGCGTAAGCAATCTCACCCCGGGACTCGGTCAGGGGCTTACCCTGTTCCAGGGTCATTAAAACCGCAAGATCTTCCTGATGTTCCAGCATCAGTTCAAACCAATTGCGCAGGATAACCGCCCGTCCCTTGGCCGTGCGGGCACGCCATTGCGGGAAGGCGGCCTGGGCGGACGCAATAGCCTGCCGAGTTGCCGTCGCGTCTAATTTGGGTACACTGCCCAGTATCTTGCCGATGGCGGGATTGGTTACCGGAATGGTTTCTTGATCCGCGGCATCTATCCAGGCCCCGTTCACATAGCACTGTTGGCGAAACAACAGGGGATCATTTAATTTCATCAGGGATTGCCTCTGGTTTGCAGCTCATTGCACTTCCAGCGCTAGTAGCCGATCGGGAAATCAGCAGCGCTCAACCAAGCTTATTCTTTAATCTTAGCCCAAAATAATAAATTAGCTTAGCAATGTTTAAAAAAATAAACAAGTTTGTTTGATTTTTTATTCTCTTTGCGATACGCCATACCGTACGGATTGGCTTCCACAAGCCGAGGTGGCGGCAGTCTTGCAGGTTAATGCTTTATCATCTATGTTCACCGATAGAGAAAACTAAACCCGCTATACCCCACCAAAGTTATCAGGAGGCGCTATGTCCCAGGCACGCCCCAGACTCACCAGTCTCTCGGAAATTTTCACGTTTTTCCGCAAAAACGAAACGCCGATTTATTTCATCGCCCCCATCCCGTTCAACCTGCTGGGGCTAGACAGTTGGGTGCGTAACTTCGAATACATTAACTACTTCGACTCCTTCGATGGTTATCACCCACGCCTCTTCGTACCCAGCGAGACCGGCCCCCGGGAATTTTGGTCTCTCGAGGAAATCGGCAACTACCTACTGGGACATAAGGAAGTCGTCGATCGGATCCGCAAGCGTGGCCCAAACGGTAAGGTCATTCTGATCATGTTCGACGAGGAAACCGAGGAACTCGCCCGCGAACTGGATGTTGAAATCATCCTGCCATCGGCGGCGCGGCGTGAACGGCTTGATTCAAAAATTGTCACCACCCAACTCGGCAATGAGGCCGGCGTCGCCAGCGCCCCCAACACCTTGGGCCGTGCCGGCAGTTACGCCGACCTCTGCGCCCTCGCCGCAAGCGCCAACCTGGGCAATGACCTGGTGATTCAGACACCCTATGGCGACTCGGGCCGGACCACCTTTTTTGTATGTACCGAGCAGGACTGGGACAAAAACGCCAAGAAAATGATCAACCAGGAACTGAAGGTGATGAAACGGATTAATCATATGCCCGGCACCTTAGAAGCGGTAGTGACCCGGCATGGTACGCTGGTGGGTCCGCTAATGACCGATCTCACGGGTTATCCCGAATTGACACCCTACGGGGGCGGGTGGTGCGGTAACGATGTCTTTGCTACGGCTATTCCCGCAAGCCAGCGGGACCGGGTGCGGGCCATGGCCCAGGCCATGGGAAACCGGCTGGGCCAGGAAGGTTATCGCGGCGTCTTCTGTGTCGACTTTTTGCTGGATACCGATACCGACGAAGTTTACCTGGGCGAGATTAACCCGCGGGTAAGCGGCGCCACGCCACCGACTCATCTTATTACGTCCACCTATGGCGGTGTGCCGCTTTTTCTCTTCCATCTTCTTGAGTTTCTAGACGTGGACTACGAGATCGATCTCGAGACCGTACAGACGCGTTGGAAAGATTTTGATACCTGGAGCCAGCTTATCCTGAAGCAGACCGAGGATAAGGTCGAGCTGATTACCAAAGCCCCAAACTCCGGCATCTGGCATATGAACGAAGATGGCGAGATTCGCTTTGTCCGCCGCGATACCGACTGGACCCATGTCGCCGATGAAAACGAGGCCTTCTATATGCGGGTCTACGGTCCCGCGGAGTATCGCTACCACGGGGCCGATATGGGTGTTCTGGTTACCCGCGGACGGATGCAGACCGACGACCGGCACCTAACGGAGCGCGCCAAGCAGTGGGCCGCCGCCATCCAGGCTCAATTTGAGGGCAACCTCCCTGGGCCTGAGGTGCCGTTCACTCCGCCCGAGCCCTCGATTTCCAAGATGTATTAGTGCCGCAATCCCAGCCTCTTAGCGCCGCGTCAATCTTTCCCTGCCCCGCACCAGAGGCGCGAGGCGGGCGTTGTGCGAGTGGCTTAGCGCTCCCTTTCGCAATGGGCCGACCCGTCTTTATTCGAATGCCGGCGCCAACAGCGGGTGGAGTGCCTGAGCTCGGCGGATGCGTCGGTAGTATATGTCCAGGCAGTGTCGCCGCCGCCCGACCATAGGGACCCCAGCTTATGCCACGGTAACTGGCCGGTATGCTGCAATTCTTTCCGGCATTCATCAATAAAACCGCCGGGGATGGCAACGCCCGCACTCCGCAACCCATTAAGCACCGCGGTTACCGTCTGCTCGAAAATGCCGGATAGACTGGTATCACTGGCTGCCCATGCGGTGTCGGTCCAGTCAGTTGCCGTATCGGTATGCTGCCTGGCGGTGGTTTTTCTAGTCTGATGAAAGCGAATGGAGCGCTCCCCTTCTTGGAAATTGGCAAAGGATTGCACCCAGGTGCTATCCGGCCAACGAAACTCCGCCTGCCCTTGTTCGGTACGGTAAATGGCCGTATATAGCGTTCCAAAACCGCTACGATAAGCCGTGTTATAAAGCGGTGCCCGCAAAAAATTTGCAATTAGCGCCTGCTCGTTCAGTCGGTCATCGCCAAGGCGTTCGGTTAAAAACCGCTCGCGCTCCAGCGTTCGGGTAAACCGAGCATGTTCGGGGTTTTCGACAGCGCCTTGATGATTGGTGGCAACGGGTGCGTGCGTTACCTGGGTCGGTCGATCCGGTGCCACCATCACGGTGGCATAGTTACCCTGGCGATCCAGTACCGTCACGTTGTAGGCCATATGCGAAGGCACCCGGCGCAGTACCTCGATGGCTTCGGCGGTGGTGTCGCAGAATTCCAAAATATAGCGCAGGATGAGAGGAATCCCGAAGCCCTTACCAACGACTTTGCGCCCGCCAAAGGCCAAAGACAGAGCCAAACCGGCATCGTTGATACCGTCGTCTACCCCCCACAGGCATTCGTTAGTGGCGATTACCTTACGCCCATGCCATGCAGAGGAAAAAATCAAACCCTCACAGAGCCTGGGATCCAGGTCGTAGTTACGGATCAGAATGGGTTCTTCGGGACCCAACCAAACGGCCTGGGAACAGCCCGACAGATAGGCGGGCGGCTGATAGCAGGAGAGAAACCGAGCGGCCAGCTCATCACCGCCGGCCAGCTCGACCAGACGCTCGTAAGTGGGCAAGAGTTCCGGCATAAACCGCCGCAACTGCTGTACTGATTTTCCTAAAGAAGGCCCTCTATGACCTCCTCGGGAAAGGAACCAGGCTTTGTAGTCCGGCCAGTTCTTATGAAAACCCGCCTGCCATTTGGTCCCCGGTTTCGCTTCGGCGACCGCCTCAAAGGTCATCTGCATTACTAGTTCCTCTACCATTTTAAAGAGTTAACTGTTAGTGCGTTCTAACATCATGAATCATAGTGTGAACATCATGTTTCATGATGTCAAGCAGTAAAATCACCTTCCAAGCTGTCGGCCCTAGAGAGCGGTCCGCTTTCCGGCTTGGTTCAATCCAAGGTAACAATTTTACCGGGTAGCCAATGTTGCTATTTCCGCTAGAGTGAAGTTGTGCTGCAACCCACCCTGTCGGAGGTCCTCAACATGGCTACCCCAATGACTCATACCCCATCTCAGGCTGCTTCGTCAACCGGGTCGGTTGGCTGTGCCGCCCAGGCGTTGAATAGCGAGCAGCGCCGGCAGCTGGCGCTGCAGGTACTGGCGCGAACGGAGCCGGTGACGGAGCTAGCCGAGCGGCATCAGGTCAGTCGGAAGTTTCTCTATCGGCCAGCGGACAAAGGGGCTCAGGCGCTGGAGCAAGCCTAGGGCGTCTAAATTGGGCTTTGGCCGTTTCCCGATTTTTGGATTAAGAATTTCGAAACCGACACTCGCGTTCCTCACGAAACGGCATTGGCAAGGCGATGGCGCTCATCTGGCTGCTTCAGTTTAGGCCCGCCTGCTTCTTGGTAACCCTTTGATATATTGATTAGAGGCTGTTGAAAAATACCCTGGCGCGCAAGCTAATGCATTGATTTAAAATGATCCGAAATCGTTCAATTTGGGGTTTTCCAACAGCCTCTCAGCCTTAACGGCCATTTTTAGACACCCTACTTCACGCCTGAATAAATGGTCGTGCGTGATAACCCACTCGCTTTGGCTACCAGAGTCACGCCACCACGGCCTAACGTCACTGCATCGGCTGCCGCACAGAGGCGCAGTGCATACTCCTCCAGATGCTGTCGCAGAATACGGTATTTTTGTTCGAACGCTGTTAGAGTATCCATAAGGTCAATGTATCATCGTGGATACTTCTGTTACCACAAAATGTTCAACTTATTTTTGCTAACTTCTTTACTGCAGATCGACTTTACGTCGGGAGACAAGGTACATGAAGAAGCAGTCCGATAAACCATCGAGGTCCAGGAGGATCGGCGCTGCGGCCCGTACTGCGAGGAACTCCGGTCCGGAAAGGGAAAAGACCCGGACCGTTCAGGAAGGTCCCGCAACGAACTTCCCGGTGGTCGCGATCGGCGCATCGGCCGGGGGGCTCGATGCCCTGAAACGGTTCTTCGCCGCCATGCCCGCTGAACCAGGCCTGAGCTTCGTGGTCATCGTCCATCTGGACCCGACGCACGTGAGCCACCTGCCCGAACTCCTCGGCCGCTGCACGACGATGCCGGTCACGCAGGTGCAAGAGGGCGAGACCGTTCAGCCCAACCACGTCCATGTCATTCCGCCGGATAAATGCCTCACCCTCTCGCGGGGTATCCTGCATCTTGGCGATCGCGTCGAGCGTCCGGGTATCCCCATGCCCATCAACCGCTTCTTCGGCTCTCTCGCCGAAGACCAAGAGGAACGGGGCATCGGCATCCTCCTCTCGGGCAGCGGCAGTGATGGGACGCTCGGGCTCAGGGAGATCAAGGCCGCAGGCGGCCTGGTACTGGTGCAGACCCCGGAGACTGCCGAGCATAAGGGCATGCCGCAGAGCGCCATCGCCACCGGGCTCGTCGACTGCATCCTGCGGGTCGAGGCGCTGCCCGAGGTCCTGCTTCTGTATGTGGCGCATGCCCAACTCGGCAGCCCGCTGATGAGCCTGCCGGCGGACACCGACAAGGATCCATTCTACGCGATACTGGCCCTGTTGCATGCCCGCGGAAGGCTCGACTTTCGGTGTTACAAGCCGGGGATGCTGCTACGCCGCATCCGTCGCCGCATGGGCCTGACCCAGCGTGGGCAGATGGCCGACTACCTCCAGCTTCTGCGGGAGATGCCGCCCGAGGTGGATGCCCTGATCCGGGACCTCCTGATCGGCATCACGAGTTTCTTCCGGGACCCCGAAGCCTGGCAGGCTCTTGAAGCGGAAGTGATTCCCCGGTTGCTGGCGGCCAAGCCCGGCGAGGCGAGCCTTCGGGTCTGGGTGCCGGGTTGTGCCACCGGCGAGGAGGCGTATTCGATCGGCATGCTGCTCCTGGAACAGGTCCAGAACATCAATCACGGCAGCAAGATCCAGATCTTCGCCACCGACATCGACCGGAAAGCTCTGGAAGTTGGGCGTGCCGGGCTCTATCCCGAAAGCAGCGCGGCGAGCGTGCCGCCGGAGCGTCTACAACGCTTCTTTACCAGAACCTCTAAAGGCTATCAGATCACCAAGCCCCTGCGGGAAACGGTAGTGTTCGCCTCCCAGAACCTCATCACTGATCCGTCCTTTTCGCGCCTGGATCTCATCAGTTGCCGCAATCTCCTGATCTACCTCCAGCCGGAGCTGCAGCAGAAACTCCTCGGTCTCTTCCATTTCGTCCTCAACGAAGGAGGGTATTTGTTTCTGGGTAAGTCCGAGACGACTACCCAGAGGCCGGGGCTGTTCCAACCGGTCTCCAAGCAGTGGCACCTCTATCAGGGCTTCGCCGCGGTTCGGCCTGTCCGGCCGGAACTCCCGCTGATGCCCGAGTACGCGCCCGACTCCCACCCACTCGGACCCGATCAACGCCCGCGCGGCTCCCAGGGCTACGGCGAACGCGTCCAACGGGTCTTGCTGCAACGCTATGCCCCAGCGGCCGTGTTGGTCAATCGCGACTATCGAACGCTCTATTCTCATGGCCAGACCGACGACTACCTGGTCCATCCATCCGGCAACCCCACCGACGACCTGTTGGCGATGGCCCGCGAGGGCCTCCGCCTGAAGCTTCGCGCCGTCTTGCATCAGGCCATGAGCGAAACGAAGGCCGCGACCGCCGTGGCCGAGGTCAAAGGGCGCGAGGCTTCGCGGCGCGTGCAGGTGACGGTGACACCCCTGGAGGGCCCCCCGCAGGAACTTTGGCTCGTCACCTTTGCGGCGGTCCCAGAACCGCACCCCGCAGCCGGGTCCACACCACCCGTGATCGAGGGGGACACCGTCGTGCGCCATTTGGAAGACGAACTCGTCAGCGTTAAGAAGGAACTCCAAAGCACCATCGAGGAGCTGGAAGCCTCGAACCAGGAGCTCAAGGTCTCGAACGAAGAGACTCTGTCAATGAACGAGGAACTCCAGTCCACCAACGAGGAACTGGAGACGTCCAAGGAAGAACTCCAGTCCCTCAACGAGGAACTGGCCACGGTTAACCTCCAGCTTGAGGACAAGGTCGTCGAGCTCGAACGGGCCAACAATGATCTCAGCAATCTCTTGAGCAGCACCCATATCGCCACCCTATTTCTGGATCGAAGCTTCTGCATCCGGCGCTTCACCCCGGCGTGCACGCGGCTGTTCAATCTTATCCCCACGGATGTCGGGCGGCCGATCACCGATATCGCCGGCCCGTATGCCGATGCCGAGCTGTTCCAGAATTCACGGCAGGTCCTCGAGAGCCTCACTCCGGTTGAGAAAGAGGTGGGCACGGCGAGCGGCGAGTGGTACCTGCGGCGGGTGCTGCCCTACCGCACGCAGGAGGATCAGATCGAAGGCGTGGTGGTGACTTATACCGACGTCACGACGCTCAAGCGAGCGGCCGATGATACGCGCCGACTCGCCAATACGGTCATGGATTCCAACGACGCCATCACGGTGTTTGATTTCGAGGGCCGCATCCTCGCCTGGAACCGTGGGGGTGAGGCACTGTACGGCTATAGCGAGGCCGAGGCCCTCACGCTCAAGATCGACGCCCTCGTGCCCGAGGGCGCCAGGCCGGCGCACCGCGAACTGATGGCGCGGCTCCAACGCGGCGAAGGCGGTCAGTCTTATGAAACCCAGCGCCTCACCCAGGACGGGCAGGTCGTCGACATCTGGCTCACCGCTTCGGCGCTGCACGACGCGGCCGGGCAGCCGACGGCGATCGCCACGACCGCACGGGACATCACTGAGCGCAAGCGAGCTGAGCAGGCCCTACGGGAGAGCGAAGCGCGGCTGCGGGCCATTGTCGACACCATACCCGATGTGCTGCTGGTGCTGGACGAGGAGGGCCGGTACCTGGAGATTCTCACTGCCCAGCCGACGCTACTCCATACCGATCCCGCCGCGCTCAAGGGTAAGCTGATCAGTGACGTGTTGCCCGCCGAGGTGGCTCAAGTGGCATTACAGGCCATCCGCCAGACCCTGTTGACCCGCCGACCCCAGCGCTTTGAGTACGCGTTATCGATCGAAACAGCCGGCCAGAGCTATTTTGAGGCGCGCACCGCCCCCTTGAACGGGCTGTTGAGCCGACCGGCGGTGGTCCTACTGGCACGTGATGTGACCCAGCAGCGGCTCACCGAAGAGAGCCTGCGGCAAGCGCAGAAGATGGAGGCCGTGGGTCAACTCACCGGGGGGATGGCCCATGACTTCAACAATCTATTGGCGGTTATCCTGGGCAATCTCGAACTCCTGGCTGAGGCCCTCGATGACTCGGCGTTAGCCGACCTGGTCCAACGGGCCCTGGAGGCGACCGAGCGGGGTGCTGATCTCATCCGCCGCCTGCTGGCCTTTGCCCGCAAGCAGCCCCTGCAGTCTAAACCGGTGGACCTGAACCGGCTGATGACTGGGATGTTGGAGTTGCTGCAGCGTACCTTAGGGGAGACCATCCAGGTGGAGATCGCCCTGGCCGAAGACCTGGACCAGACCGTGATCGATCCCGGCCAGTTTGAGACGGCGCTGCTCAATTTGGCCGTCAACGCGCGCGATGCGATGCCTAATGGGGGGCGGCTGACGATTGAGACAGCCAATCGCTGGCTGGCGGAGGACGACGTGCACACCCAGATCTATGAGGTGGGCCCGGGGCCGTATGTCATGTTGGCGGTGAGCGACACGGGCAGCGGCATGCCGCCGGCAGTGGTGGAGCATGCTTTTGAGCCTTTTTTCACCACCAAGGAGGTCGGCCAGGGCAGCGGACTGGGCCTGAGCATGGTTTACGGGCTGATCAAACAGTCGGGCGGCTATCTCCAGCTCTACAGTGAGTTGCATCGGGGAACGACCCTGCGGATGTACCTGCCGGCTGTGCCGCCCGCCTCGGACGCCACCCCAGTAGCCCCGCCCAGCGAAGCGTTGCTGCCCACCGGGCAGGGGCAGCTGATCCTGGTGGTGGAGGACGAGGCGCTGGTGCGGTGCCTCGTGGTACGCATGCTCCAGAGTCTGGGGTACCAGACCGTCGAGGCGGAGACGGCCGCCACCGCGCTGGAGGTGCTGGCGGCCAACCCCCAGGTTGCGATGCTGTTAACCGATGTGGTGCTGCCGGGCGGCAAGAGCGGCGTGGACCTCGCCCAAGAAGCCCACCGGCGGCGTCCCGACCTCAAGGTGTTGTTCACCTCGGGGTATACCGAAGCGCATCTGACTCCGTTTAGTCGCCATCTCGAGACCAGTGAGCTACTCAGCAAGCCCTACCGCAAGGCCCAGCTGGCCGATAAGCTCCACACCCTGCTCGGCCACGCTCCCTCAAGCGGAGACTAAAATGGGGACTAGGGAGTACCGCTAAGCTCCACTTTGTACATTTTTTAGCGGGAGTAGGACACCGTTGCCCTTTTAGATAAGATGAGTAGTACCACCCAATCATCTATCGCGAGGTCAACGATGCCCTTACCAGCAGAGATTACTGCAGTACTGAGCGTGTTTCAAAGCCTGTTTACCGCACCGACCTGGTCAAAAGTGCAGGTGCTACTGGTGGGGACGCTATTAGCCCGCGGCCGGCGGACGGTGGCGGCAGCGCTGCGTCACCTGGGGCGCGGCGCTGATGGGGATTTTAGTCGGTATCACCACGTGCTCAACCGGGCGCGGTGGTCGCGTCTGGCGGCCAGCCGGCGGGTATTGCGTTTGGTGGTGAAGACCTTTGGGCAGCTTGACGGCCCGGTGACGCTGGTTGTCGATGAGACGCTGGAGCGGCGTTGGGGACGGCGGATACGGCTGCGGGGTCACTATCGCGATCCGCTCGCCTCAAGCCGCCAACGGGCGGTAGCCGCCAGCGGGTTGCGCTGGTTGGTGGTGGCGGTGGTGGTGTCACTACCTTGGACGAAACGGCATTGGGCCTTACCGGTGCTGCAGGTCCCGGCACCTGGCCCGAAGGTGAGCGAGCGCCTGGGCCAACGACATAAGACGGTGGCCGAGCGAACGATGCAAGTGGTGCGCCTCGTTCGCCGTTGGCTTCCTCGCGCGCAGCTTACCCTCACGGGCGATGGCGCCTATAGCGTCTTGGAATTAGGGTTGGCGTGTCGTGCGGCCGGCGTGCGCTTGGTGGCGCCGCTGGCATTGGATGCGCGGTTATTCGCGCCGCCGCCGGTGCGCGCGGCGCATCAGCCGGGACGTCCGGCCATGGTAGGCAAGCGGTTAACTCAATTGGCCGATGTCAGTCGCGATGCGCAGACCGCTTGGCAACCGGTGCGGATACGCTGGTATGACCAGCGGTGGCGGCAACTGGAGGTGGTCACTGGTACGGCGCTGTGGTATCGCTTTGGTTGTCAACCGTTGCCGGTGCGTTGGGTGCTGGTGCGCGACCCGAAGGGTCGCTGCGAAACGCGGGCGTATTTCTCGACGGTGCTCAAGGACACGCCGCAAGCGGTGTTGCAGACCTTTATTGACCGCTGGACAATCGAGGTCACGTTTGAAGAATGCCGCGCACACCTGGGACTCGAGACACAACGGCAATGGTCGGACAAGGCCATCGGTTGCTCGACGCCGCTCATCTTGAGTTTGTATTCGTTGGTGGTGCTGTTTGCCCATGCGCTTTACCCTGATGGGCGGATACCCTTGCCGGTTACCGCCTGGTATCGCAAAGCGCACCCGACGTTTGCCGATGTACTCGCCGCCGTGCGCCGTCCGTTGTGGGGGGGATTTGATTTTCCAACCGCCAAGCAGTCGGGGCTGTTGGAAATTCCCCAGGCGTTGATGCGGCGTCTAGAATATTGCGTATGTTATGCCCACTGATTTTGTACAAAGTGGAGCTTAGAGGCTGTTGGAAAACCCGCTCAAGCGAGCCGTCTGATCAAGAGATGGATCATGGAGATCCGGATCATGGCCTCGCTGTTTCGCGTATGGACTTCATCATCTCTCGAGTGGCGTCGTCAATTTATACTTCACGCGGCTTTAGATGAGACTTTTTCCTGAGGCTGTTTATACCAATACAATTTACAAAACACATTTATAGTGCATCAGAAACACACCGCCGACCGGTGATATTCCTGATCTTTTCCAGATGGTTTTATTTGTTTTGTAAATTAGACATTATCGGGAATAGTGTATACTGAGAGCTTACCACCTATCAGTTTCTCATCACCATAGAGAAGGGTGGCAAAGGCTGCATGGTTTGTAGCCGCCTGAGTAATAAACGGAGGCCCCGTTGAAACCAGGAAAGCAGGCTACGTCTGACTTTTTTGATGCGCCAATGATCTGGATTGCTCTCGGCTTGGGCTTTTTTTCGAGGACCGTTGGATGAGACAAGGCGTCGTGGCGCCCTGCCGTCACACACCAGTACATGGCCAGTGTCATGATGAGGAGCAGCCGATCGAGGCGATCGGAATCCTGTAGTTGGGTCTCTTCCAGCGCAAAACCGCGACTCTTGAAATCTGAAAAGGTCGGTTCAATCGCCCAGCGTGCCCCATAATCCAACACGGCCGCCCGGCAGGGTGTGCAATCCATCGCGATGATCCACGGTTCGGGATGACCGGCTTCGTGCAACACGCCGACGTGGGTCGGCACACCCTGTTCAAACCGGTGGACGTTGGGCACATAGCGCTCGCTCACACCAGCGGCCAGATCCCCTGTCGTCTGGACGTCACCGACGCCGATAGCCACGCGCAGATTACCCTTCAAGCGCAGCCGGTAGTGCCAACCGTAGCGGTGCAGCCAGTCAAACAACGCCGCCGATGGATAACAACGGTCGGCCAACAACATCACCGCTGCCCCAGTCGGTAGCCACTCGCGTACGCGGTCCAGTAACACCCGCTGCGCCGCAAAACCGATGTTCGCCGCCCCCGCTTCCACCCACCAGGCCAACGGCAGCGAGCGATCCCCCACCCGCACGCTAAGCATCAACACCGCAAACCGATCGCCTAAGTCGGTTTGGTCCATGCTCAGCAGCACCGTCTGCCCGTGAGCGGCCGCCTCCTCGAGCACCGCGCGGGCAAACGGCTCCAGAATCGCTGCGCTCTCTAGCCGCGGATTCTTTAACAGCCGCCGTAGCCATTGCTCCCGCATGTCCTGGCGCTCGGTCGCCAACGGCAACACGTTCGCCAATTCCGCCGTATTCGGCGTGCGGACCTCGAGCATCGCCCCTACCGCCAGCGATAGCTTCTTTACCACCGTCTTACGCAGCTTCGGTAAGGCGTCTTTTAGCCCCCGTTCCACTTCCTCCGCCAATCTTTTGACAGTCCCCATCAGCCCCTCCTAATTATAGTTGCTCGGTTGCGGTAGTTTATCTCAAAACTGATAGGTGTTAAGATACTGAGAGTTTGCTACTTGACGAGCGGTATCGCGATGCTCAACTACGCCTATTTGAAAGACCACCCCCGCGAGTTCTTAGCGGCGACGAGCCTGACGCTGGCCGAGTTTATGGTGCTCTTGCCGGTGTTTGAGCGGATTTACGAGACGCTGTACCCGCCGCACCTGACGATGGAAGGTCAGACGCGGCGGCGCCGCGCGGGTGGTGGAGCGAAAGGGGGACTGGCGCGAGGGGAAGACAAGCTGCTATTTATGTTGGTCTACCACAAGACCAATCCGTTACAACCGCTGCAGGGACTGCAGTTTGGCCTCAGTCAAGCGCAAGCGAATTACTGGATTCATCGCTTGCTGCCGGTGTTATACTTCACCGTGCTATAAGTTGTGATTTTTTGAAGGCTTGAAATCGCAGTGTGAGCAACGTGTCCAGCTCTTGTTTAGAGGTGGTTTGAGTCTGTGCCAGGCATTCGGAAATGGCGCTCTTGAAGTCCTTGAAGTTCGCATAATAGGTCGAGTACAGGCACTTTTTCTTCACAAACTTCCAAAGGCGCTCGATGAGATTGAGGTTGGGTGAATACGGCGGCAGGTAGAATAATTCGATCTGCAGCGCCTCGGCCAGGGTCTGGACCAGGTAGCACTTCTGATAGCGGGCGTTATCCAACACCAGCGTGATCGGCAGGCCGAGTTCAAGGGCGGCCAGCCGACGCAGCAATTCGCAGACACTTTCTGCGTTAATGTAGGTGTCATTGGTCACCGTAACCAACTCGTGGGTGATCGCATGGAGCGCTCCCAAGACATTGAACCGCTTTCGCCCCGCGGGAGCGGGGATGAACACGCGGGCAAAGCACCATAGCATCCCCAACAACGGCGCCAGAACAAAATGCGCCGCATCGACAAAAAATACCGCCCGCTGTCCCGCCTTCGCCTCCTCCAGCCGAGGCTCTAAAGCGTTTTTTTAAAAGCCTCTTGCTGCTCCCAATCCGCCTTGGCCGGCACCATCCCCACCTTGCGGCATTCCATCCCCAAGCCCTTGAGAAAGTGCCGCACCCGATCCGGACTGCGTCGGACCCCGGTCAGCTCTGCTATTTTCGCCATCGCCTCTTTAGCCGTGGCCGGGGGGTGCGCGCGAAAGTAGTCCTCGAGCGTTCCTCGATGCGCCTGCAACTCACTCGCCGGCCGATAAAACTTGATCTCTTTGAGCGCTTCCAACCCACCCGTCTGATAGGCCCGCAGATAACTGGTCAAGGTCGTCGAACCGATCCCCGTCAACCGACCGATCTCTTTGTGCCGCAACCCCTGACTCTTCAACCACAACGCCTCCATCTTCCGCTGGACGCGCGGATGGGGGTGGTGATAACGTTCATAATTCAGTGCCTTGACTTCCGCCTCGCTAAACGTTAGCTGGATCATCGCCTCTACCCGCTCAGGTCTTCTAAAACAAACAAAGCCTAGACGAGCTTAGACTAGCAGAAAATCACAACCTATGCCACTGCGCGGTATACCAGGGGCGTTGCGTGAGCTGGGGATGGCACCGGAACGGGACGCCGAACGGGTAGAGACGCGCCCCCTGGCGGTGGCCGGGACGCAGGAATTGGCGCTGGATGGCACGGAGCGGCGGCGGCAACGCCCGCAAGACGCCGCCCGTCAGAGTGCCCATTACAGCGGCAAGACGAAGGCGCACACCGACAAGAATCTGCTGCTGGTGAAGGAGACGACACGGCAGGTTATTTATCTCAGTCCGACTGTGGCAGGCACCCGACATGATAAACGCGCTGCTGATGAGGCCCACCTCAGTTATCCGACCAACGCGACGCTCGATCAAGATACCGGCTTTCAGGGCTATGCGCCGATCGGTGTACAGACACGGCAACCCAAAAAAAGCCCAAGGGGCAAGCGCTAAGCATCGCGGATCAGTTTCTCAATCGGCTGTTTGCCAGTGCGCGAGTGGTGGTCGAACACGTGATCGGTGGTGTGAAGCGGTGTCGGATCGTCAAGGATATCTTACGGCTGACCCGGGAGGGTATCTCGGATCGCGTGATGGAGATTGCCTGTGGCTTGCACAACCTGCGCATGGCTTGCCGCCATCCCGCGCCTACCTTCAACTTGCTGAATTTGCAGAACATGCCTTAAAACCGATAATGTCTATTGAATTGATATTAGCCCCAATACCGTTCAATGGCCCCTAACAATGGCCTGCTCAAAGGGTTTGGTGGGTTGAGGAAAGGGGTGATGCGCGGGTCTTTGCTTGGGCCATTTGCTCATCTTGCGCTTGATGATCCGGGGGTTAACGCAGTTGCGCCGCGGCGCGATGACTTTCTCAGCCACCTCCTGCACCAGCCGGCGGTACCAGCGCCGGCAGCCGCGCGGGCTGGGCGGACACTCGGGCAGGCGACACCGCAGGATCTTGAGCGTGGCGGTAAACGACAGTCGGCGCGGGTCCAGGTTCTGCGTGGCGGCGGCGTCGTACATCAGCACCCGCACCAGATAGTGAGCCAGGAGCAGCCCGTGGACCTCCTGAACCACCCCCGTAGGCGTTTGGCTGCGCAGCACCGGGCGCTCGCGCTGATGCGTTTTGAGCTCATCGATAGTCAGTTCTTCCTCCCAGCGCTCGTGGTAGAGACAGACCAGGATGGTGACTGGATCGAGCTCGGCGTCGAGCAGGGTGGTCAGCAAGCGGTGGCGCTCGCCAGCGCCCGATCGGGCCGGGTCGTCGAGCGTGTACTCAATGATCCGTACTCCGATCCCGTTGCGGTCGCGGCGCCGATCGGCGGCGTTGCGGTAGAGCTTGGCCAGATAGGAGCCGTCGGCCAAGACCTCGATCGGCTCGAAGACACGATGGGAGGTGATGCGGGCCAACTGATAGGTCCGATGCTCGAGCACCGCCGAGACACTGGCATAATTCAGGAAGTGGCGGTCCCACAGCAGCAGCCTGTCTTCTTGCAGAAATCCCTGGGCGGCCGAAGGCACGCGCATTGGCCGGGGTATCGGCTACACATCCAACACAAAGTCATCCAAGGCCATCGTGCGCATCCCCCAGTAAAACGCCCCGGGCGTCTCCGGCCGACCCAGCAACTGGATCACCCGCTCGGCCAGCACCCGCAGCGGCGCGATGCCCAGGCGCTTGCGCGCCTCGCACAAGGTCAAGCGCCCCGGCACGCCGCCGGGACGAAACGGTTGCAGCCAGCGGAAAATCTGACGATAGCCGTCCCGATAGCCGTCCCGACAGCACAACCCCAGGGCCATCATAAACCACCCCATGAACCACCCCGGCAGACGTTTACACACCGCACGGTCCTGGCCAGTTTGCGCCAACACCTCTTCCACCTGCGCTCGGGGAATGATATGTTGTAAAGCGCGGAGTCGATCGCGCGTCGGCAAAGACGTCCACGCAGCCGTCTCTTGGTAAAGGTCGATCACCGTAGCCTCCTGATCAGGTTTGAGTTTTGGCAAACCTATCCTGATCCAGAGGCTTTTATTTGGCAAGCCCATTGAATGGTATTGGGTTTAGCCCGGAACCGGTGGAAGATTTAGCCTGGAATCAGTGGAAGGCTTAACCCGGAATCGGTGGAAGATTTGTTCCGGAATCAGTGGTAAATTTGGCCCGGAATACCCAGAGGAGAAGTGAAGGTGGCGATCGTGACCCGGTTGGGCCGGTGGGTGAACCGTCGCGGGCAAACGGTGACTCGTCTGGCACAGCGCCGGTTGGTGGCCGTTCACGGCGATCTCAAGGCGTTACAGGCCCGGTTATGGTTCGAAGCCCTTCGCCAACAGGTGTGCAGTGTCCGCTACGTGGTTGGGCTTAGTGCTCCGTTTCAGAAATGACAGCCCTGACACACGTTCTGAGCACGAAAGGAAAAACATAGAGGTAGAAGCGATAGAAAAAAATTTTGTCGCACAAACCGGAAGCCTAAACGGCTAACGTGTGGCACGATGCCTCCCTTTTGCACTAATGAAAGGAGGAATCGGCCATGAGCAAACCGAGCCGTCGCCCGACCGCGAGAAGCCCGTAAGCAGCATAAAGAAAAACGGCGCAGCGCACAACGCCAGTTGTGTGCCGAGCAAGTTGCCAGTGGGATACGGCCACCCGCTTCGCGTGTCTCGAATCGGCTCTGTGCGTACCAGACGCAAGCCGAAAAACAGGCGGCGCGCGAAGAGGCGGTAGCAGGGCAACTGAGGGTATTTCGGCGGCTGTTGCCGAAGTTGCTCAAGGAGTTAAGCAAGATCCCCGATCCGCGCCAGGCGAAGCAGAGCCAGCATAAGCTGGCGGTGCTATTGCTCTATGGGTTGCTGAGTTTTGTCTTTCAGATGGCCTCGCGGCGGGAGGCCAACCGCACGTTGATATTAGTCATCGGCCGGGCCTAGCCACTCGACCAGAAGACGCTGGAACTGCTCACCATCGACATCCGGTACGTAAATACGCGGCAGCTGAAAAGGATCCGTCGCCGGCTCAACAACGCCAGAAAAGTTAGCGCAGGCGCCGACAAACCCGGTTTTCCGAACGATGGCTGTAGTCAGCGGACTGTAATCCTGCTGTCCTCCATAAGGATAGGCAAAATGCCATACCTGTCGGTCCAGTATCTCTTCCAGCACAGCTTTGCCGTGGCTGATTTCTTCCTGCTGGGCGGACGCCGATAATCGGGCAAGACGCGGGTGGGTCAAGGTATGGGCGCCAACCTCAAGCAATCCACCATCTACCCACCGCAAAAGCTCTGCAGGGGTCAGCGTACGATGAGAAATCCGCCCCACTTGCTTTGCACCAACCCAGCCACGCAAGACCTCCAAAACCCGCCAGCGCTCGCTATCGGGACAAGCCTGCAACTGTTCCCAAAGCGTTAGGTAGAGAGCATATTGAGGACCGGGAGGGGATTGCCAGGTAACCCAGCGACGGTGCCGCGGGATATGGGTTACACCGGCAGAGAGTTCTGGTTTCCACCCCCACTGAAACACCTTATCTGCGATCGTTAATTGCAATCGCTCGGGCAGGATCTGGGGGTGTAACAGCAGCCGTTCCAGTTCATCCCACCAGAACTCGCACTCTGCGCCCAGCATGCCGGTGACGATAAATACGGTAGCCGGCATGGCATAGCGTTCCAGCAGCGGTTTGGCGCAGTACAGGTTGTCGGCGTAGCCGTCATCGAACGTTATCACAACCGCGGGTGACTGCCAGACGGCTCCCGTTCGCAGGGCCTCTACCAAAGATTGTAGACGAGTTTTAATTCCCAGCGTTTGCAGAACTTCAAGATGCTGGGCAAAGTGACGATGGGTAACGCTCAATCCCCACGGATCGAAATCTAGTTCGGCAATGCGATGATAGACCAGGAGAAGTGCATACGGGGCAGAACCTTTCCGGGAACGGCGCCTAGCATTTGGTAAAAGCCCTGTCCTTTGTGTATTCATCTCAGGACTAGGGGTTTTACCGCTTTGATGGCGATAAGCATTTCGAATTGCGGATCGCGATACGCCAGTTCGCAAGGAGCAAGTTCCTCCGCCGCTAATCCGTAGAGAAAGGCGGATGCGGCGAGCACATTACCGTAGGCTTCCACGGCAATCTCACCAGCGGGAAACTGATCACAAAAGAGCCGCCGTAGAGATTGGGTGGTAAACGACCAATACCAGGTTTCCTGCCATTCATCCTGGCTCAGTTGAGTAATCCCGGGTACCGTTGCCAGTAGGACGCCACCCGGTTTTAAGATGCGGTAGAGCGTTGCGACAGCGGCCGGCACATTATAGATCAGTTGCAGCGTCTGAGTGATGATCAAACAGTCAAATGCTTCGCTGGGAATATGGCCGGCATGGGTCAAATCACCGATAAGAGTCGCTTGAGGATGGTTGGCGTGGACGTGCAAAATCTCGCGGGCTTGCACCCGGTTACCACCAAACCGGCGGGTATACGTATCTTCACCGATTTCCAGCACATTTCCTTTGATATCGGCAGCACAGCGTTTCAGAAAATACTCGATATAAATTCGGTCAATGGGCTGTCCTCGGTTAAAGCCGTAGTCTCGATCAAAGGGTGTTAACCGCCGTAAACTGCCAAACTGGACTCTATCTTCGCGCGACGAAGAGGACTCCCGATACCGTAGCGGCTGAGACCATTGCCGCCGTTGCCTACACAGCAGTTTACGGATGATGCCAATGACGGACGGTTTCATTGCATTCAACGTACCCGCGAGAGTGAATAGACCTCGCAATCCGTCAGACTATAGCGCTCCAGGCTAAGCATGTCAGCACCGCTCAACTCTGCCATCCGATAGGGATTCGGCGTCTCAGCGCTTTGCAAGAAGTCTAATGATATTTCTGCAATGCGGCCCAAACCCTGGAATCATTGACGTTGTGTTTGCGTAAATAACTGCTGAGCCAATTTAAAAAGAAGGCGTTAGCTGCCGGCACCTGGCCGTTGCGTTCGGCCACCGCGCAAGTAGAATTGGGGTGGCGGCGATAGTGGGCCCAGCGGTGCTCGGCCATATAGATAGGCGTATGCAGCGCCATCTTAGCCAAAAAGGCTTGATCTTCGTGAAGGCTACGGAACTGTTCTTCAAACCCCCCCACCGCTTCGACCACCGTCCGGCGCGCCATTAGACTGCAGATACCCGGTAGTGCCGAGGTATCTTCCAGAAAGCGAATAAGATATTCAGGGGGTGTTAACAGAGTGTTTAACTTGCCTCCGCTACCATTACAAAAGTCACAGCTGTCGCGCGCATTATCTTCTGGGTTTCCGGTCCAGCTATACCAGTATTCTGTTGCACCAAAAACCATGCCAGCGGCAGGATGGGTACTTAGCGTGGCCACCTGCTGTTCCAGCGTATGAGGAAACCAGACATCGTCGGCATCGAGGAAAGCAATATAGTCGCCCCGGGCCTGGCTTAGACCCAGATTACGCGAGGCGCTCATCCCGCGATTTAGATGACCGGGATGTTCAAGATAGCGGACTCTGTCCGACGAGCACTCATGATAAGACCTAGCGATTGCGGTGCTGGCATCGCTGGAGCCATCATCAATTAGCAGAAGTTCCCAGCGCGGATAAGTTTGGCCGAAAACGCTTGCTATGGCTTCCGCCATAAAGGCCTTGGCATTTAGAAAAATCATAATAACCGAAACCAGGGGATGAGATCCGATGCCGGCACGCTGCATATGGAATAATTTTCCTTTTTATTGTTCTTGCTGTCAGTGATGTCAACCCAACTGCCTCGTCTCATAAAGCACCTGGCGATTGCTTACGTCATGCTTAGAGATAAGGCGGCGAACAAGCACTGATAATTTCACACTCCTTCTCCCCTATATTGCAGAAACGATGGGGCATACGGCTATCGAAGAAGTATGCATCTCCTGGCCCTAACACACGCCTCTGTTCCCCCACCGTAATCTCGATTCTGCCCTTTATCACGATACCTCCCTCATCGCCTTCATGGCGCAGCATGGATTCACCGGTATCGGCACCCGGCGCGTATCGCTCATAGAGAATTTCCAGTCGGCGGTTCCCTCCGCCGAGCTGACGAAATGAAATAGGGCCTTGCATTAATTCCACCAATTCGTCTACCTTGAAGAACACTTCATCCTGGCGCGGCAGCTCAAGAGCGAAGAACTCCGCAAGTGACATAGGAATACCATCGAGTACCTTCTTAAGCGAGGCGACGGAAGGGCTATTTTTGTTCTGTTCGATGAGCGAGATGGTGCCGTTGGTCACGCCGGCACGCCGGGCGAGTGCACGCTGAGATAAACCACGACTCTCGCGAATCGCTTGCAGGCGGGCTCCCACGTTAAATTCCTCTTCACGTAGACGCCAGACCTCGTTCAACATCTTAAACCTCCTGCTGAGTAAAAGTAGGGTAATTTACGCATTTGTAGTGTATCCGAATTCGGAATCGAAGGTTTAAAAACAATATAATTAATTGATTTTAATAATTTTTTATCCATATACCGTAATTTTTATCCGATCGTTACACAACTTTAATCTAATTTTTATTTATATTCATTAGCTTAACTTATTGTCACTAGATCAATCTTGCATTATACCTCTTTCTGTTGTTTATTATTTTCAACAAACATAAAATTTCTCTCACCACTGCTTTACGAAGATAGCCTTGCCTTGAAGATTTCCCTGATATATTTAAATGGCAACACATAAAAAAACAGTTGTTATTGATGATCACTAAAGGAGAAAGCCTAATGCAAGTCCTGCCAAAAACGATTTTTCCCAAGACTAGACACAATATACCTGGTTGCTGGTGCTACCGGAGCCAGTAAGGTCACAGAAACAACTAAAGCTCATACGGGTGCTTCCCGAAGTTTCATCTGACAAGCTGCGAAGAGGCTGTTTCTCTTGGCGTCAGGCGACATTTCTGTTCTCTTTTTATAATCTGGGAGTCTTTAATCATGTCGAAAGTCGCATCAGAAGTCCTTCCGCAGGAAGGTAAATTTATCCGGTGCCTAGCAAGAAAGGAGATCCTGGCACTTGCCTTTGGGGCCATGATCGGCTGGGGTTGGGTCGTCCTGGCCGGGAACTGGGTCCAGACTGCAGGCGCCTTTGGCGCCATTGGCGCTTTTTTGATTGGCGGCGTTGCCGTTATTTTGATCGGCTTGACTTACTCGGAACTCACTGCAGCCATGCCACTGGTCGGCGGTGAACACGTCTTCAGTTTCCGCGCCATGGGCGCGACCGCTTCCTTTATCTGTACGTGGGCAATCGTCTTAGGATACGTTTCGGTGGTGGCCTTTGAGGCCGTCGCCTTACCTACGGTGGTCGAATACCTCTTCCCCAATTACAAAGTCGGCTACTTATGGACCATCGCCGGTTGGGATGTCTACTTTACCTGGGCATTGGTAGGCATCCTTGGCTCTATCCTCATGGTAATCATTAACATATTGGGGATAAAAATGGCAGCCGTGATTCAAACAGTGGTAACAGTTCTGATCCTCGTGGTCGGCATCATGTTTGTCACCGGCGCCCTCTTCAATGGCAACAGCGCTAACCTGGAGCCGCTCTTCGTTGACGGCGCCAAGGGATTAATGGCCGTGTTGATTATGGTGCCCTTTATGTTTGTCGGTTTCGACGTGATTCCCCAGGCGGCGGAAGAAATCGATCTCCCCTATAAACAAATCGGCGTCTGCCTTATTTTTTCTGTCTTAATGGCGGTCGCCTGGTACGCTCTTATTATTCTCGGTGTTGCACTGGCACTGACCGAGGAGCAGATGGCGGCTTCCGAGCTCGTGACAGCAGATGCCTCAGCGGCGGTACTGGGTGGCAGCTGGGCGGGCAAGCTCTTGGTGCTCGCCGGTGTTGGTGGAATCATCACCAGCTGGAACGCGTTTCTTATCGGCGGCAGCCGCGCTATCTATGCCTTGGCCCATTCCCATATGCTGCCCCGCTTTCTCGGCAAGTTGCATCCTAAATATAACACCCCTTACTATGCCATCTTGCTGGTCGGTGTGCTCTCGGTGGCAGCCCCCTTGTTTGGCCGCAAGGCTCTGGTATGGCTGGTGGACGCCGGCGGTCTGGGAATTATTGTTGCCTACGGGATGGTCGCGCTTTCCTTTCTTATTCTGCGGCGGAAGGAACCGCAAATGAATCGTCCCTTCATGGTCAAGCACGGTAATCTCGTCGGTTATGCCGCTTTGCTGCTGTCTGCCGGGATCGCTGTTCTCTACCTTCCCGGCAGTCCGGCGGCGCTAGTCTGGCCTCAGGAATGGGCCATTTTTCTGGGCTGGACGGCGTTCGGCGCCGTGCTCTATCTCTGGGCCTTGTCGGTCTATGGACGTGCAGACGCCAGCAAGATCGTCAGAGAAGAGATTATCACCGGCCACTCCGACTTGACCCCTGGTGCCGAACCTCTCCGTCCTCCCTTCCCCTAAGCCTTCGGCTTGTTTGAAGTCACACCTGCCGGCAGCCGACTCTCTGTGGAGCGGCTGTCGGCAGTTTTCATCGAGTCTTTCTGAGGGAATAGCACCATGACGATAAGGACCACTCCTGAACCCACGGAAACCTTAACCCAGATCTGGCAAAACCGGTTGCGGGAGGCGCTATCGGCGACTCTGACCGAAGAACAAGCCGCACGCCTATATGATCGTTATGAGAAGGCTTTCGCCAGCGCCTACCGTGAGCGTTACTCAGAGCAAATCGCACTGACCGACATCGCTCACATTGAGCAGGTGCTGGCTAACGGGCAACTGGCCATTCATCTCTATCGTGCACCCAAAGCGGCACAACCCGAATTGCGTCTGCGTCTCTATCAGGCCGGGCAACCGGTTCCTCTGTCGGTTGTCCTGCCCATGCTCGAGAACATGGGCTTGCAAATTATGGAGGATTTTCCCTATCAAGTGCGTCCGGCAGGTGGAGTAGACCCGGTTTGGCTTCAAGATTTCGGTATGGTTACCGGTGGTGTCTTTTACGTCAACCTGGAAGAAGTGCAAGATGCGTTTCGCGAGACCTTCATCCGGGTCTGGCTCGGCGCCGTAGAAAACGACGGCTTTAACAGCCTGGTATTGCGGGCGGCTTTAACCTGGCGGGAAATCGTGATACTTCGGGCGTACTGCAAGTATCTGCGCCAGCTTGGCATTCCGTTCAGTCAGGCCTACATGGAACAGACGCTCAACAATAATGCTGATCTTACCCGGCGTCTGATTGAATTGTTTACCGCCCGTTTCGCACCGAACACGACCGCTGAGAATCACTCCGGTGAATCCTTCCTGCAGGCATTCCACAGAGAACTGGACAACTCGTCAGCCTCGATGAGGACCGTATTCTACGGCGGTTTCTTAACCTTATCGAGGCGACACTGCGGACTAATTATTTTCAAGCCACAGACCAAGGCGTTACCAAGCCTTATCTGTCCTTTAAGTTTGACAGCCTGCTGATTGAGGATTTGCCCCTTCCTAGACCGCGCTTCGAGATCTTTGTCTATTCGCCGCGGCTGGAGGGCGTGCACCTGCGCGCCGGCAAAGTGGCCCGTGGCGGCCTGCGCTGGTCTGACCGGCTCGAGGATTTTCGCACTGAAATTCTTGGCCTGCTCAAGGCCCAGCGGGTCAAAAACGTGGTCATTGTTCCGGAGGGCGCCAAGGGGGGCTTCGTCGTCAAACGCCCACCCGGCGATGGCGGAACCGAGGCTCTTTTGGCCGAGGGCATCGAGTGCTACCGACTTTTCATTCACGGCCTGCTGGATCTCACCGACAATATCAAAAAGGGTCAAATCGTGCCGCCCAGGGATGTGTTGTGCTGGGACGAAGCCGACCCCTACCTCGTGGTTGCCGCCGATAAGGGCACAGCCGCCTTTTCGGATATCGCCAACCGGGTTTCCCAGGCATCCGGCTTTTGGTTGGATGACGCCTTTGCTTCCGGAGGATCGGCGGGTTACGACCATAAGAAAATGGGCATCACCGCCCGGGGCGCCTGGGAAGCGGTAAAGCGCCACTTCCGGGAGATGGGCATTGATACTCAGTCTCAGGATATTACCGTTGTCGGTGTGGGCGATATGGCGGGGGATGTGTTTGGCAATGGCATGCTGCTATCCCGCCATATCAAGCTGTTAGGCGCCTTTAACCATCGCCATATTTTTGTCGATCCCGATCCCGATCCCGAACTAAGCCGGCACGAGCGCCAACGACTGTTCGTCCAGCCAGGCTCGACTTGGAGCGACTACAATGCCGCCCTGCTGGCTAAAGGGGGCGGCATTTTCGAGCGTCGGGCCAAGGTGATTCGCTTGACTCCAGAAATTCAGCAGGTCTTTGCTATCACCAAGGATGCGGTTACCCCCAACGAGCTAATCCAGGCGCTGTTGCGCGCCCCGGTAGACCTACTGTGGTTCGGCGGTATCGGCACCTTCGTCAAGGCCGGCACGGAAAGCCATGCCGAAGCCGGGGATCGCAGCAACGATGCCATCCGCATCGATGCCAGGGAGCTCCGCTGTCGGGTAATCGGTGAGGGAGCCAACCTGGGCCTGACCCAGCGTGCCCGTATCGAGTATGCCCTGCGCGGCGGCCGTATCAATACCGATGCCATCGATAATGCCGCGGGCGTTAATTGCTCGGACCATGAAGTCAACATCAAGATTGCATTAAACGCCGCCGTCGCTACGGGTCGATTGACTCGTGAGCGGCGGGATACCCTGCTCATGGCGATGACCGATGAGGTTGCCCGTCTGGTTCTGCGGGACAACTATCTGCAAACCCAGGCCATCAGCCTGGCCCAGGCCCAGGCGGTAGAAAGTATCGATCGAAAAATGCGGGTAATGCAGGTACTGGAGCGCGGCGGCCAGCTTAACCGGGCTATCGAGTTTCTGCCCGATGACGATACGCTGAGCCAACGACGGACTGCCGGACTCGGGCTGACCCGCCCGGAAATTGCTGTTTTGCTGGCCTATACCAAATTGGCCGTCTATAACGAATTGTTAGCTTCCGATCTGCCCGACAATCCCCTGCTAGCGCAAGACCTGGTGCATTATTTTCCCGCGCCAATGCGGGAAGACTACCGGGATTTTCTTGAGCACCACCCGCTGCGCCGTGAAATTATTGCCACCAGCGTCGTCAACAGCATGATCAACCGCGTCGGCAGCGGTTTTGTGAATGACATGCAAGAAAAGCTCGGCGTATCCGATGCCGACGTCGCCCGTGCCTACGCCGTCACCCGTGATGTGTTTGATCTGCGCACGCTGTGGGAAGGTATCGAGGCCCTTGACAATCGGGTGCCGGCGGCTTTGCAGACCGCCCTGATGCTTGAAACCAACCGTTTGGTGGAGCATATGACGCTATGGTTTTTGCGTAACGGCGATGACCCGCTGAACATGACGACAACCGCCGCGCAATTTGGTCCCGGTATTGCTATCCTGAGCGCTTGTTTGGACACGGTTCTGACGCCAGAGGAACAAGCCACTTTGAACCAGTGCAGCGCGACCTACGTCGAGCAAGGCGTACCACCAGAGCTGGCAAGACGGATTGCCAGCCTGGAACCGCTGACGGCAGGCTGCGATATTGTGCAGATCGCCCAGGCCAGTGGCGTCCCCCTACCTCAAGCCGGCCGACTTTACTTCGCTGTCGGCGCCCGCTTTGGGCTTGCCTGGATGCGCGCTCAGGCAGGTCAGTTGACTCCGGAGGGTTACTGGCACAAGCATGCTATCGCGGCTCTAATTGATGACTTGTACGCACAGCAACGCGCACTTACCGCCTGTATTCTGACGCCGAATCCCTCTGACGATGCAAATGCTGTGCTGGAGACCTGGATTGCTAAACGCTTCCCCGTGGTAAAGCGGCTAGAGCAGCGATTAAATGAACTGAAAGCCTTTAAGACGCTCGATATCTCCATGCTTATCGTTGCCAGCCACCAATGCCGGCCGCTGCTTGAACAGGGGCTAGCGGTTATTTCACAAGGCGATATGTCTTGTTAGGTGACGGCAGGCGTGAAATTCTCTGGAATCTTGAACGGTGCAAACGGTTGGGACTCCATTCGCCTTCGCTAGCGTCATGGTGCGAGATGCGAATGGAATCCATCAATCTCAAGTAGATTGCATTGGAGCCTTAATCCGCAACCTTGACAACCTCGAAACAGCTTTCAACGGCTGTCTGATTAAAACTTTCCTCTCTCGCCAGTACCTCGTACTTGAACTTATCGCTTAACGTAATGAATTCCTCAGGCACCGTCATTGATGTGACGTCGGGCGGGAGCACAACGCTGAACACCGAGACGAATTCCTCCCCGCCCACCTCCAGTTCCGCCTCTACGACGACCTCATAATTGTTAATCGTCACAGGAATTGGCTGTTGTACACCGGCACCGCCACCAAAGGGGTCGGGGTGTGACATCGTAACCGGAGGCCAGGCGATGATGACAGGGGCGCTCACTTTCGTCGCGTCGTAGTCCGGATCTTCCTCGTCACACTACCTCTGCCATCGGCTCTCCGTTAACAGTAGGTTCAGGCGGAGCCGGCATGATGTGTGTCACTATCGTCTCGCTCTCCAGTTCTTCTCCGTCTTGCGAACGGCCTTCGATCTCGTACGTCCCTTCCGGGAATCGATGAAAGAAATCTTCCGGAGCGAGTTCATCGAAGGTTGGTTCGGCACTTTCGAAGAAGAATTCCGTCACCGCTTGGCGCCGTAAGCGCCCCTGAGTTCTGACGACCATCATTTTGCGTTCGTTCGGATCTTCGATCTTGATCCACCTCCAGGGCCCTCCGTCGATTTTCCCGTGAATGCCTAAATCGCCATCCGTGTTGTTGAGCTCGAAGAAAATCTCGGCTTCTGCAAAGGGGATTTCTTCGTCGTCATCGTTATCATCGTCATCATCGTCGCATTGTGGTCGGCCCAACCCAGCGGCGCAGCGGCTCCCACGCCGTCATCGCCGTCATCGCCGTCATCGCCGTCATTGTAGTCGGCCCAACCCAGCGGCGCAGCGGCTCCCAGGATAAGCGCGCACGTCGGTATCAGAAAAGTGAACAGCAAACGCATGTGTCTCGTCATTTCGGTTACTCCTGCTCTTTTGTCATTGATAGTCGCAAGTACGAATTGCCGATAACATCGGCGATTGCCCTAAGTCTTCGACAACTTGAATGCTACCCAATCAACCTGACCGAAAGATGATCTGAACATGACCATTTGGCAATATAAGGGGATAAGCGTGACCGCACATAGACAAGCCCTGAGCCGGTCCTTTATAGTGAGGTGACAAACACAGGGCAGAGCGGTATTACAGTAAAAAACATGCTGGGCCGGCGCGGCAGATCGCTCCCTGTGCCCTCAGATGTTGGAGATGAATGCGGGTACGGGTACCTGGCGCCCGGTTTGCGGTGCGCCGGTGAAGAGAAGAAGCAGGCTGTCCAACGATGCGCTTATTGCTGATTGAAGATGACTTAACGATTACCTCCTTCGTTGGCAAGGGGCTGAGACAGGCCGGTTTTGTCGTCGAGCATGCAAGTGACGGTAAGACCGGGCTGCAGATGGCCCTCAGTTCGTCCTACGACGCGGCGGTGATCGACATCATGCTGCCGGGGCTAGACGGACTTGCAATCATTGACCAGCTGCGGCAACGCCGCATCACTTTGCCGGTTATCATTTTAAGCGCCAAGCGATCGGTTGATGAGCGCGTGGAAGGGCTCCGCGCGGGTGGCGATGACTACCTTACCAAGCCCTTTGCTTTTTCCGAGTTGCTGGCGCGCATTCAGGCTTTGATTCGCCGTGCGAACAACACACCCGAGCCCACGGGGATCACCGTTGGCAATCTGTCTATCGATTTACTCACCCGCGTGGTTATGCGTGGAGACAACAAAATCGCCCTCCAGCCGCGGGAGTTTTCCCTGCTGGAATATCTCGCCCGTAACGCCGGGCGAGTGGTTTCCAAGACAATGATCATGGAGCATGTTTGGGATTACAACTTCGATCCGCAGACGAATGTAGTGGAATCGCGGATCTGCAGGTTGCGCGACAAGATCGACAAGGGTTTCAGCCCACCACTGATTCATACCGTGCGCGGGATCGGTTATGTTCTTAAAAACACTCCGTAGCCTGCGGCACACGCTCGCGCTGCGCCTAACGATCTGGTATGCCGGTATCTTTGCAGCCTCCTCTACGCTGGCCTTTGTGCTTATTTATTTATTCATGGTGGCTATCGTGCAAGAGCGCACCGACGAGGATCTGGAAGATGACATCGAAGAGTTCGTCACTTTTATGCGGATAGGAGGGCTCGACAAAGTTAAGACCGAGATGACCCTGGAAACCCAAGGCGAAGAGGCAAACGATTCCTTCTTTCGTCTGTGGACGTCCGACGGTCGTCAGCTTACGGCTACAGATCTTTCTTCGTGGTCGGGATTGGGCGTGCCGCGCGAGATCTTACGACAGTTCGACAGCGCCGATGAACCGATACTGGAAACTCTCACCCTGCCTCAGCGCGAGCACGACGTGCGTGTTATTTATGGAAACATTGCGCCCGGTGTGGTACTTGAGCTGGGACAGACCCTGGAGGAAGACGATGAGTTCATCGAGGCTTTTCTGAACGGATTTCTCATTACGCTTGTGGCCGTCATTCTGCTCGGAGGTCCCATGGGCTGGTTCATGGCGCGACGAGCGTTGCGCGGCGTCGAGGAGGTCACACGGACGGCGACCGAGATTGCGGACGGGGCGTTGGATCGGCGGGTGGTTGTCGACTCTCGGGGCGATGAGCTCGACCGGTTGGCGCAGACCTTTAACACGATGCTCGACCGCATTCAGGCCCTGATTATCGGGATGCGTGAGATGACCGACAACCTGGCCCACGACCTCAGAAGCCCAGTCGCACGAATCCGTGCCGCTGCCGAGATGGCCTTGGCCGGCGACGAGTCAACAACAGAATGGGAGTTGCTGGCGGTCAACACCACTGAGGAATGCGACCGCCTGCTGGAGATTATTAACATCACGCTGGATATTGCCGAGGCGGAATCCGGTGCAGCCAAACTGAAAATTTCAGACATCGATTTCGTTGCTACCGTTTTCAACGCCTGCGAGCTGTTTCAGACGGTCGCCGAGGATAGGCAAATAACCATCGTTACCGATTTGCCGAAGCACTGTCATATCGAGGGCGATCTGCACCGGTTGCAACGGGTGGTCGCCAATCTTCTGGACAATGCTTTGAAATACACGGCGGCTGGAGGACACGTGACGATCGTGTTAGTCGATGAGGGTCAGCGGGCCAAGTTATCCATCGAGGATACGGGTATCGGTATGTCGGCCGATGAGTTAACTCACATCTTTAAACGGTTCTACCGCTGCGACCGGAGCCGCTCAAGACAAGGCAACGGGTTGGGCTTAAGCCTGGCGCTGGCGTTTGTCCGAGCCCATGGTGGGAACATCACCGTTAAGAGCACTCTTGGACAAGGCAGCACGTTTACCGTTGTGCTTACCCGAACGCATTATGGCCGAAAATCGCAAAGCCAAGCCGCTATTAAACGACCGGAGCGTGAACGTGAAGATCTTGCGGCGAGCGAGACCGCAGTATCTTAGAGTCTATCCAATTCGTTCTTGCTCCTTTATTTTGCCATGGGACGACCGGTGCAGCGGCGAGTCTGCGCAACTATGTTGGTGTGGCCGACTCTCATGCTGTTGATGAGCTGTCTTTGCACCACGGCATGGGCTGAGAAAAATCCCGACAGAGATTTGAACCTTGATATCGATCAACCTCCCGAAACGCGTCACATGCTTGCGCCTAATTGGCGTTACGGGGTCGAGCTTCAGATCGACGCCGAATGGACACGGGAACTCGATCTCGACTCGCGAGAGGATGACGACACTCTCGCCGTAGAACCCCAGCTTGAGGCTGCACTGGCGTTCACGCTTAACGAACGCGTGTTCGGCTTCCTCGACCTAGAATTGGCCAAGCTCTATCTGCCCGAGACCCCGGATGGGAGCACCAGCTTGTCGACGCGTCTCGATGTCAAAGAGCTCTATGTAACGCTCAGGGATCTTTATCCGGGCTTCTCGCTTCAGCTCGGTCGGTCAAACTTCGAGGATGAGCGCCAATGGCTTTACGACGAAGAGTTGGATGGTGCACGAGTGTATCTTTTTGATAATCAAGTGATATATGAGCTGTCCGCGAACCGCCTAAACTGGTTGCCACGCGATTTGCTCGATGCTACCGTGGACGAGCGTGTTAACAACTACTTCGCGTTGACTCACCTGCCGTACCCTGATGAATCCAGGACGACCCTGTATCTCCTGGCGCGCGATGACCGCAAACCAAACGGCGAGGATCTCTTGTTTGCGGGTGTTCAATCGTTGGGCGAGCTCGGTTCACGGATTGATTACTGGCTCGATGCGGCGCTTGTTGTGGGTAAGGATGATGCCAACGACGTCGTTGGACAGGGATTTGATCTCGGCGCCAGCTATACCTTCGACGTCACCTGGGAGCCGGCCGTCACGGCGGGCCTTGCTTTCGGTTCCGGCGACGCTGGTCCGGGAGATCCTGACCGAAACTTTCGGCAAACGGGTCTCCAGGAAAATGAAGGCGAGTTCACAGGTGTAGCTAGCTTTCAGTACTACGGAGAGGTACTGGATCCCGAGCTCAGCAACCTAATGATCTTTACTTTCGGGTTGGGCGTTCACCCCTCGGAGTGGAGCTCCATCGATTTGGTGTACCACTATTACCGCCAGAACAAAGCCGTCGACGAGTTGCGAGATACCAACCTCGAAACCGATCCCGACGGAGTACACCGCAAGCTGGGTCAGGCGGTGGACTTAATCGTCGGGCACCAGCAGAAAGAAGAGTTCGAGCTGAAACTCATCCTAGGGCAGTTCTTCCCAGGCTCCGCCTTTTCCGATGACGCATCGACGGCCTTCTTCGGCAGATTCGAGATGAAGTATCAGTTCTGAGGGAAAGGCGAGCATTGTGCCTAGCGAGAACGGCTCATGCCCGAGAGTTAGCCGTCCGCACCTCGAATCGCAAGCTCCTCGCTGACAGACGGTTCTATTGATCCTATTTTGCTTTACCGTTACCGGCCTGGAAGGGTTTTGCGCAGCGATTTCACGCATGAGGTCGCCGGAGGAAATTGATTAATTTTTAATCATTTTTATGGCGTAAAACCGATCCAATCAACTGGCGGACAGTCAACTTTATCCCATTCCTATCCTAAAAAATAAACTTAAAAAGTTGGCTTAGTCTTGAGCAACATAGATAATCCAGAAAAAGGATAAAAACAATAAAATTGTTTAATTTATTAAACAATGCTATAGTCAGCAACCAGATAATCGGAGGAGTACATTATGTCCGCCCAAACCGTATTTCAGTGGGATGATCCCTTGTTGCTCGAAACGCAACTGTCTAGCGAAGAACGCATGGTACGCGATAGTGCCCGCGACTACTGTCAAGCGCGCTTGCTGCCCCGCATCCTTGAGGCGAATCGCTACGAGCGTTTTGATCGAGAAATTATGGATGAAATGGGGGAATTGGGCTTTCTCGGTTCCACCATCAGAGGGTACGGCTGCGCAGATCTCAACTATGTCTGCTATGGGCTGATTGCCCGGGAAGTGGAGCGGGTGGATAGCGGTTATCGCTCCGCGATGAGCGTTCAGTCCAGCCTGGTCATGTATCCGATCCATGCCTACGGCACCGAGGCCCAGCGGGAAAAATACCTGCCCAGATTGGCCACCGGCGAATGGATTGGTTGCTTTGGGCTCACCGAACCGGATTACGGTTCCGATCCTGCCGGTATGAAGACGCGCGCCCGCAAGATTAACGGGGGCTATGTCCTCAATGGCAGCAAAATGTGGATTACCAATTCTCCTATTGCGGATATCTTCGTTGTCTGGGCCAAAGACGATACCGACACGATTCGCGGTTTCCTCCTGGAAAAAGGCATGGAAGGTCTCTCCGCTCCTAAGATCGAGGGTAAGTTTTCTTTACGGGCATCCGTGACCGGCGAAATCGTCATGAACGACGTGTTTGTGTCCGAGGAAAACCTCTTGCCCAATATCTCCGGCCTTAAAGGCCCCTTTGGCTGCCTTAACCGGGCCCGCTATGGCATCGCCTGGGGCGCTATGGGAGCGGCTGAATGTTGCTGGCATGCAGCACGCCAGTACACCCTGGACCGCAAACAATTCGGCCGGCCCCTTGCCGCCAATCAGCTCATCCAGAAAAAGCTGGCCGATATGCAAACCGAAATCACCCTGGGGCTGCAAGCGGCCCTGCAGGTCGGACGGCTGTTTGATGCGGACAAGATGGCGCCGGCAATGATATCGCTCATTAAACGCAACAACTGCGGCAAAGCGCTGGATATCGCGCGCATGGCCCGGGATATGCACGGCGGCAATGGCATTGCCGACGGCTTCCACGTGATCCGCCATATGATGAATCTGGAGGCGGTCAATACTTATGAAGGAACCCATGACATTCATGCCCTGATTCTGGGTAATACCCAGACGGGGATACCAGCCTTTACGGGTTAGGCGATACAGGAAAATCGATCATGAACGGCGCACTTTCCCATATTCGGGTACTGGATCTTAGCCGGGTGTTGGCAGGTCCTTGGGCAGGCCAGATTCTGGCGGACTTAGGAGCCGAGGTCATTAAAGTGGAGCAACCCGGCAAGGGCGACGACACCCGTGCCTGGGGGCCGCCTTATTTGCAAGATGAACAAGGGCTTGACACCACTGAATCTGCCTACTACTTATCTGCTAACCGGGGCAAAAAGTCCGTCACCGTCGATATCACCCAGGAGGCCGGACAAGGGCTCGTACGCCAGCTCGCCAGCCGGACGGATATCCTGCTGGAAAACTTTAAAGTGGGGGGGCTGGCTAAATACGGCCTCGATTACGCTTCTCTTAAGGAGAGCAATCCCGGGTTGATTTACTGCTCCATCACGGGTTTTGGGCAAACAGGACCCTACCGCCAGCGTCCCGGTTATGACTTTATGATCCAGGGGATGGGAGGGCTGATGAGCATCACCGGTGAGCGCGATAACGCTCCCGGCGGCGGCCCGCAAAAAGTCGGCGTCGCCCTGGCCGATGTATTGGCCGGCATGTATGCCACCGTAGCCGTCCTGGCGGCTCTAGCCCACCGGGATCAGACCGGAACAGGACAGCATATTGATTTGGCCCTGCTGGACGTGCAACTCGCCTGCCTTGCCAATCAGGCAATGAACTACCTGGTCTCCGGTAAGCCGCCGGAGCGGCTCGGCAATGCGCATCCTAATATCGTGCCTTATCAAGTCTTTGCCGCGGCGGATGGCTGTCTCATTCTCGCCGTGGGCAACGACCGGCAGTTCGCCCGCTTCTGTGAACTGGTCGGGCGTCCCGAGCTGGCTAGCGACGAGCGCTTTGCCCGTAACGCTGCACGGGTACAGTATCGGGAGACATTGATTCCCATCCTCCAGACTATTTTGACGCAACGCGGCACCCAGGTTTGGTTAACCGAACTGGAAGCAGCCGGTATCCCTTGCGGTCCTATTAATACCCTGGATAAAGTCTTTGCAGATCCGCAAATACAACATCGGGAAATGCGTGTAACATTGCCTCACCCGCTCGCCGGCGCCGTGCCGACGGTGGCCAGTCCCTTGCGATTTTCCGCCACCCCGGTTCAGTACCGGCGGCCACCACCGACGCTTAGCCAGCACACCGATGAAGTGTTGAGCGACTGGTTGGGACTCAATGCAGCCGATATCAACACCCTGCGTGCCGGCGGCATTATTTAAGCAGCATTGACTAGCGAAGAAATCTTGTTGCATCGCCTCTATACCTGGTAAGGTTTGGTAAAACAATCGGCTTCGCTAGAGCTCCATCTTAACAAGCACTGACAGCTAGGCTAGCGCAACAGGAGGCAACTATGACTGAAAAGGTCAACCCTATTCCCAGAGGCTATCACACGGTGACGCCGTTCCTGGTGGTGCAGGATGCCAATGCCGCCATTGAATTCTACAAGAATGCCTTTGGGGCAGAAGAACATGGCCGTATTCTTGGGATCGATGGCGTGTCGATCGCGCAAGCAGAACTGCAGATTGGAGATTCCCTGATTTTGCTAAGCGACGAATTACCTAGCATCGGCATCAGATCCCCTTTGGCATTCGGTGGTTCCTCAGTCACCATTCATCTTTATGTGAGAGATGTGGATTCCCTGTGGATGCAGGCATTGCAGGCCGGGGTACAGGTGCTCTTTCCTCTGCAAGACGTCTATTGGGGCGACCGTTATGGAAAAGTCGTCGATCCGTTTGGGCATTATTGGTCTTTAGCGAGCCGCCGTAGAAAACTTTCCCCGGAGGAAATTGCTGAACGTGCCAAGGCGGCATTTGGCGGTTGATGAACTTGCATCAGATCTTCTATCACTCAATTAACTAGGAGTTTATCACCATGACACCCTTTGCCATTGCCGGCATTCAGATGTATATCTCGCCCCATAGGAATATCGATACGATGCGCCATCGGCTGGATACGCTAATGCATCTCTATCCTTGGGTGCAAATGGTCATGTTCAGCGAGTTGGCGCCCTATGGACCACTGCATGAACATGCTCAAAAGCTACCCGGTCCCGCCGAAAAAGAGTTTCAAGAGATGGCTGCACGGCACGACATCTGGTTACTGCCCGGCTCGATGTTTGAACGGCGCGACGGCATGATCTACAACACCGCGTCCGTTATCAATCCTCAAGGCGAGGTCATTGGCCGTTATCGCAAGCTATTCCCTTTCCAACCCTATGAGAAGGGGGTACAGGCGGGCGATGAGTTCTTGGTGTTTGATGTCGAAGGTGCCGGACGCTTTGGCGTCTTAATCTGCTATGACATGTGGTTTCCGGAAACGGTAAGAACTCTCACCGCCATGGGCGCTGAAGTGATTCTTCATCCGGTGCTGACGTATACCATCGATAGAGACGTTGAACTGTCAATGGCCCATTCCACCGCGGCCATATTCCAGAGCTATGTCTTCGACATCAATGGCTTAGGTGCCGGCGGCAATGGCCGTTCCTGCGTAGTCGACCCTTCGGGCCGGTTTCTGCATCAATCGAGCGTCCAGGAAGATATGATTCCCATCGAGATTGACTTCGATCAGGTTCGGCGTCAGCGCGATAATGGGCTCAGGGGACTGGGGCAGACCCTGAAAAGTTTTCGCGACCGGACCGTTGATTTCAGTGTCTATGACCGAAAAAACTGGGACAATGCTTACCTGCATTCCCTAGGACCGCTGGTCAAACCCGGCCGCGAACCTATCGCAAAATCACCGAACGCCCATGTCCAGGAAACTGATGAAAAGGCGGCCATCAAAGAAGATGGCTAGTTCGGAAAAATTATAAAATTTCTAGGGTTGAATTAGGGCAAGCTAGTGCAATAACTCAAGCGAATCGGGCACATGGGGGAAGTTCACGGCACAAGTGCCTTCTTGAAAAGCACCGAAAGACTGGCGCCAACCTCCATTTGGCCAGCGGTACTCCGCCTCGCCGGTCACCGGGCGATAGATTGCTGTGTATAGCGTGCCAAAGCCACGCCCGTAAGCGGTGGAATACACCGGCGAATGCAAGAAAGCCTGCAACAATTTGTCAGGCGTATCGCTGCTTTCCCGCAACCGAAAATACAGAAACCGTTCCCGCTCGAGGGTTGCCGTGGCATGAGCGTGCTGATGCCACTCTACCCGCCGCTGGTGATTGGTGGTAATGGGCGCGGGTTTGATTAACGCCGGTCGATCCGGCCCAATATAAGCGGTACGGAAGACGCCGCCGCGATCCAAGGCCGTCACATTGTAAGCCATATGCGTCGGCACCCGCTTGAGCACGTCCATGGCCTCCGCTACCGTAGTGCAGAATTCTAAGATGTAGCGCAGCAACACAGGTACGCCAAACCCATCACCCACGACGCGTCGGCCACCAAAGGTCAGCGAAACCACCAACCCGTCCTCGTTAAAGCCATCCACTACACCCCATAAACAATCACTCATCGCGATGACCTGACGGCCGTTCCAGGCGGTGTTTACGATCACTGCCTCGAAAAGCTGCGGACTGTAATCGTAATTGCGGACTAACAGCGGCTCAGCACCTGGCCACACCGCCTGAGAACAACCGCTGACATAAGGCGGAGGACAATACAACGAGAGAAAGCGGGCGGCCAAGTCACCGCCGCCGGCCAGCTCTACCAGGCGTTCGTAGGTGGGCAGCAGTTCCGGCATATGTTGGCGCATGGCCCGCAACGAGCTTAGGTAAAAGGGTCGCGTCTTATCTCCCTCGCTTAAAAACCAGCGCTTATAGGCCGGCCAGTGTTTTTGGAAGAGAGACTGCCATTTAGGACCCGGCAGGTTTTCTTGAATCGCTGCAAAAATACGCTCCACGGCTAAACGATGCCACCCCGATCTAGAGAATCTTGAAGGCACCCGCCGTCGGCGCCGCTTCGATTTGCGCCGTCGGTAAGGGCCAGTCCTCGTAGTGACTCAAGATTCCCTTGATCCACGCTCTTGCCCGGTCATTCAGCGTAAAGTCATCTTTCATGGAGCGTCCGCGCATCACCAGAATACCCAGGTCAGCTCCTTCGTAGCGATAGTCGTCAGGACCGGTAATTCTCAGGAAAAAGGCTTCGCGTTCGCTGGCCACGGCCCGCCGGTGGTAATCGAAACGGCTATAGGCGATGGAACCATCGTCGCTCATCTTCCAAATGCCGGTCGCAGGCGCCTTGGTGACGATATCGACGTTGTTTTCCGTATGCTTGATCACCAGCTGACACCAGCTGTCGATATATTCCGGGTCGGACCAACGGGCATTGAGATCGTCCACATCGAACTCGAACTCGACACCGGCGAATTCCAGCAGATGAAACAGAAACAACGGCGCGTCAGCATGGGCAAAGGCGGCGTGATTGGTCATAGAGCTGGCACCGGTTACCCGGGGATTCAGTTCACCCAGATAGATTTCGCCATTATCCAGGTCGATTAAATAATCGAGATCAAAATACCCTCGATAGCCTTCTTTGCGCAGCTGCTGGCCAAAGCTAAAGGTATAGTCCCGAGCCTTATCGCGAATTTCCTGGGTAAAGGCGCCAGGAAAAATCTCGTTGCCGCACCAACCGCCCCGGTAGGGAGTCAGTTCCCGGGCACCTACGACTTCGGTCAGTAAAGGCCCCACAATGGTGCCCTGCTTGGTGGTACAGGCTTCCAATGTTGAACCCCGGCAGTTAATCCGCTTCATGATTTTCACTTCCGGATCGCAGGTGATTTCATCGGCATGCTTATGCCAGTCTGCCTCACTGGAAATAAAAAATGTGGTATGGCCGGAATCCCCAAAGGCCGTCTGAATCACAAGATCGTTGCTTAACTGGTGCTCTTCGGCGATAGCGCAGAGATGTTCGTAGCTTTCCACCTTGGCAAGGGCATTGGGTACGCTCGGCACGCCCGCTGCGTTCCCGATGCGCACCGTTTCCATTTTATTGTCGCAGCGACTGCGCAGTGCCGCCGGCGGAAACCAGATATCAATGCCCAACTCCTTGCAGATCGCCTCGGTCTGCTCGTTAAACATAAGAAACACGGCCACCGGATTACTGCCTTGACTGTTGATATAGTCGATCACTTCCTTATGTTCTAGAAGATAATTGTTGATATCTTCAATACTTTCGAACTCCGGGTGTAGGATTTCACTCGGCACGAAGACATTGGGATGCTGACCATCGTAGCAATCGATATAGGAGATATATTTAAAACCCCTTACCCATTCGTCCATGCCCAGCAGATTGAAATTGGTGGCACTAATAAAAAAGATCGGCCGTTTGGTGCGGTGGAAAAATCGCCGAATACCGGAAATACCTTGTAAAGGTTTATGCATTCTCATTCGCCTCTTGGATGGTTTGCCTCGTTCTCGCCAGTCGCCATTTCAGAGCACCAGTGCCAGCCGTTTCGTTATTTGCCTTCCGATGCACTTTGCAAAACCTCCTGTCCAGGGGATAACACCTCCTCTGGAGTATACACGGCGTCCCGGGAAAGCGTCGGTCGCGCAACCGTTTCTTCAACCAATGCAGCCTGCAGAGCCTCCTCGGTAAAAACCCGAAAGCCAAGTTCCGGCCGATAGCCATGGATTTCTCGGGTATCCAGTGCTTGCATAAAGGCCAGCGTAGCTTCGTTAATAATCTGACCGGGCACCAGCACCGGAAAGCCCGGTGGATAAGGGATAACAAACATGGCCGATACCACTTCGCGACCGGCGACGACATGTTTGCGCAAGCTAGTTAATTTCAGATATTCACACAACTCGTCCTTATAAGACATAAAAAAAGCCTTACGCAGCCTCCCTTCGCGGGTATCGCTGTGCGGACTGCTTCGGAAAGCATCATGGAACCGGCTGAAATTCGGCAGCGGCGGGTTGTCGTGGGTCAACGCAGCAATCCGTTGTTGACGCAAACGCCGTTCCACAGGGCTCAACTCTTCAAACTCCTCCTCTAACTCCTGAGCAATCTTGACTAAAATTTCGATAAGGTAGGCGACCGAACTGCGCGTGGTGCCGATATTGGTCATAAACAGTACGGTATTTCGCGTCGTCTTATTAACCTGAATGCCATACTTATCCATCAGGTATTCATGCTTAAACGTGTCCCCATCGATACCGGTCAGACCAATATTCAGCGTCAAGTGACTGGGCTCCAGTACAAACTCATCCTGCTGCCAGGCCGTTTCCATGCGCGACCAACCCTGCTCCTGGTTAAAGTAAAATTTGGTTCCGGACGGGCGATATTCCTCAGGAATTAAATGCTCGATGGTTAGAAAATCAAAATATTTACTCAACAGCGAATGACTGTGTACCGCTTCTCGTAAGGCCATGGCCAACTCGGTCTGGCGCTGCACCAGCTCAAAGCCTTCCAGCACCATCTGGCGCCGCCCAATGTCCAGTGAAGCCAGAATCTGATAATTGGGTGAAGTAGAGGTATGGGTCATATAAGCCTCGTGGAAGGCGTCCTCTACCTTCTGGTGAAAATCCTGATCATAGATATGAATCATCGAACCCTGGCGTAGCGCCGTCAGGCGTTTATGGGTGGATTGGGTCGCATAAACGCGGATGCGCACCTTGTCGGGGTCGGGTAACAGTCGCGTGGCCAGCCAGGCCTTATCATCCTCGAGATGCTGTTTGGCAAAACCCTTGTTAAATGCCTCATAATGGGCGCGGTATTCTGCGCTATGGTAACGTTCCCGCAGGCGGGTGGCGACCGCCATCGCCGTGCGCCGCCGATAGATAGGATGAAACCCAGCAAAGGCAAACCACGCCTCGTCCCAAAGGAAAATAAGATCCGGCTTGATGGCCAGGCACTCTTCCATGACCCGTTCCACATCGTAGATCATGCCGTCAAAGGTGCAGTTGGTAAGCAGCAGCATTTTCACCTGGTCCAGCAACCCGGCGCGGCGGTAATTGAGCAGGGTCTGCTTGATATGGTGAAGCGGCACGGCACCGTACATGGTGTAATCTTCCAAGGGATAGGAATCCAGATAGGCTACCTGAGCGTCCGCCAATGCCAGGCCGTAATGATGGGATTTATGGCAGTTGCGATCTACCAGAACAATATCACCGGGCTCGACCAACGCTTGCACGACGATTTTATTACCAGTAGAAGTCCCATTGGTGACAAAGTAAGTTTTGCGAGCACCAAAGGCCCGTGCCGCCAGTTCCTGCGCTTGTTTTAGCGTCCCGACGGGCTCCAGCAGAGAATCCAACCCTCCGGAAGTGGTCGAGGTTTCGGCCATAAAAATATTAGGCCCGTAAAACTGGAGCATATCCTGAATCCAATTGGATTTGATAATGGATTTGCCCCGGGAAATCGGCAGCGCATGGAAGACACCCGTGGGTTGCTTGCTGTATTCTTTCAGCGCCGTGAAAAAAGGCGTTTGATAACGGGCATTGACCCCACGCTGGATACTGAAATTGAGTTCGATAAAATCTTCGTCCCGATAAAATACCCGCCTAAAGTTGCGGCAGAGCTTTCCCGCCACTTCCTCAACGGCCATATCGGAGACCAAATAAAGATCCAACTCCGGCCTAAGCTCTGCTATCTTAGCGCCTAGCAAGGGTCCGTACTGGCTTTCCGGCAAATGCAAATTTTCTTTTCCCACAAAATCGTCCAGCATTTCACGGACGATATCAAACTGGTTTTCCGACCTGAACGGAAAGTCGTAGCGAATGACGCAGGCTTGCAGATTAAAATTAAACAAGATGGCGATTAAGGCGTCTTCAAAGCTGGGAACCACTACGATTTCATACACAAATTTATCTTCGGGACTACGCATCCGACACAGTCCGGCGCGCAGTATTTCTTCTTCGCGTGGCGATATGTTATCGACAATCAGTACCTCAAAATAGGGGCGGCCTAATTGCACCTGCCGTTCCCTTTCCTGATAAACGTCGAAATGGTCTTCCGGCCCCTCCCGCCCCTCAACTTCATCATCACTGGTCAGAGAAATCGGCTTTTTACGATAAGAGAGACTGACGAGAGCCCGATTAATCCGCGCCGTCACCCGGCTCAGCTTTTCGTATTCTCCTTCGTGGAAAAGGTTCCGTAGATACTGATGATCTTGACGGTTTGGAAAAGCCCAATAGCTGTCGAAAACCTCCAGTAAATCCAGCCCTTCAGTGACCTGTTGTTTTAAGGCCTCATAGTCGTACCCTTGAGCCACCGCCTCAGCCAACTGGCTGACATTGTCCTTAAGTTTTTTCCAGCTTTCCGCCCGCAGTTGCATCACACTGTGATAAGTTCTCAGGGAAACAACCGATTTTTTAGATTTATTCGCGCGAGTCTTACGTCCCATGCAGCACTCTCCTCTGGTGTCAGTTATTTAATGACTGCGGCAACACGCTGAGCAAGTCGGCGAGCGGCATTTGCTACATCATGAAAAAACGCCCGAGCGCCGTGCGAACCAAGCACCTGGTCACCTGGACTACAGCAAAACGGTTTACAACAGTCTGTTATTCGGATCCAGCAACGGCGTCTATGTTACGCCCAGCAAGATACCCATTCTCCCATTCCTGTTCTCCCTGCTCTTCGTAGGGCGTGCGCATCCCCAGCCCTGCCTTGGAGCCTCGTTCCGGCTTGGTCAACGGACCCAAGCTATTGAGGTAAGCCTCGGCGGAACCACCGCGCTGATAAACGGGGAAATCCACCGGGCGGTCCCGAAAGCTTTTCAGGGGTTGTCCCAATCCGCGAATGCCGACTTCGCGTTCCCGACGGACCCGGTCAAGATTGATCTCTATGGGCATGGTTTCCTCACCGCCGGCAGCCTCGTGGATAACGTAGCCCGACGGTCCAACGATAATGGAACGTCCTACCCCTCCATCACCGACGCCGTTAATATCAAAAAATAGCACTGATTTGTCACAGCGGTAGCCCGGGCAATGGAAAGTTCCACATCCCGGTCGATGGTATCCGTCATGGTTGGATGCAAAATTACCTCGGCACCCAGCGCCACCAGGGTACGAGACGTTTCGGGAAACCACATGTCGTAACAAATGGATAAACCAAAGCGGCCGACTTCGGGCACATCAAAGACCAGAAATTCCGTCCCCGCCTCTACGTAATTTTCATAAGGCCGAAACGGAAACATTTTGCGATAGCGGCCGACGATCTGGCCGTCAGGATTGATAACGGGAGCGGTATTATAAATACGATCACCCGCCTGCTCGAAGAGTGAACCCGGAATTAGCCAGATCTCATGGTGCGCGGCCATGCGGCAAAACGCCTCTTCTGCTGGACCCGGCAACGGCTGCGCATGACCTGGTAAGGGTCCAAACGTGGCGAGTTCGCTAAATAGCACCATCTGCACCCAAGGGAAACGGGCCATCAAAATGTCGAGGCGCTTCCCCATGGCAGCGATATTGTCATGGGTAGCCGACACGTACATATCTGGATACCAGCGATGGCAAAAGGGGTCATGTTTCTCGCTCCTGCGGATTTAAGGCAATGATGGATTAGACGCAACATCAAAACGTTGAAAACTCGGATAAGGCATAGGTGTCACTTCGAGTCGCTTGTTCACTTAACTTGTTCACTTAACTCGTTCACTTAATATGACAAGCATAGCATTATTCGAAATATTACTGGCTCAAGCTTTGCAGTGCCATTCGATAGCGGATTTAGCGAAGGTGCTCTAGACTATTACCTAGCAATCGGCATATCTTTACCCCACTTAATACCGGCAAGTCTTAAGTCTACTTATGCCTGGAAATCGCTTCGGAAAATTCTTTACCGTAACCAGCTTCGGCGAAAGCCACGGCCCCGCCATGGGAGCTATCGTGGACGGCTGTCCGCCAGGCATGGCGTTAAGCGAGGCGGATATCCAGGCACAGCTGGAACGCCGCCGTCCCGGTAAAAGCCGCCATACGACCCAGCGCCGGGAACCCGATGAGGTAAAGATTCTCTCAGGCGTCTTTGAGGGCAAAACCACGGGCACCCCCATTGGCTTGCTGATTGAAAACGTGGATCAACGTTCTAAAGACTACCGGGAGATCATGGACCGCTTCCGTCCTGGCCATGCCGATTATACCTATCAGCAGAAATACGGTTTCCGCGACTACCGGGGCGGTGGTCGCGCTTCGGCCCGAGAGACAACGATGCGCGTTGCGGCGGGAGCCATCGCCAGAAAATACCTAAAAGAACGCTACGGGGTAGAAATTCGTGGTTATCTTTCACAGCTAGGCCCTATTCGGCCCGCTAAAATCGTTTGGGAAGCAGTGGATAATAATCCCTTTTTTTGCCCGGATCCGGATAAGGTTTCAGAACTTGAGCACTTTATGGATGCGCTGCGGAAATCCGGGGATTCCATCGGTGCCCGGATTACCGTGATAGCCAGCCATGTGCCGCCTGGTTGGGGAGAACCCGTCTTCGACCGCCTGGATGCTGAGCTAGCCCATGCATTGATGAGCATTAACGCTGTCAAGGGGGTGGAAATCGGTGCAGGTTTCGCCTGTGTTGAGCAACGCGGCACTGAACACCGAGATGAAATTACACCGGAAGGTTTTTTAAGCAATCATGCCGGTGGCGTATTAGGAGGCATCTCTACAGGACAGGATATCGTTGCTCATCTTGCCCTTAAACCGACCTCCAGCATCCGCCTTCCGGGACAAAGCGTTGATCTGCGTGGAGCACCGGTAGAGGTGATCACCAAGGGACGTCATGATCCCTGTGTGGGTATTCGCGCGACCCCGATTGCGGAGGCGATGCTGGCCCTTGTACTCATGGATCATGCGTTACGCCACCGCGCTCAGAACATAGACGTTGTGACGGAAACCCCCATCATTCCCGGTTCTGTTGGCTAAACTTGATGCAAGTGTTTCCCTCATTGTCCTTGCTGAGCTTCCTGAGTCAGGCAACTTAGGGAATAGCGGAGGAAGTCGTAGCATTTTGAGTCAGTCCCTTTAATTGCATCGTGACCGTCAACCGCCTTTACCTGCGCCTGTCCGGTTTTTATTTGTTCTACTTCGCCACCTTGGGCGTATTGCTGCCTTATTGGAGTTTATATCTCGAGTTTCTAGGATTCACGCCGACCGGTATCGGCGCACTCATGGCCATTACGCTTGCCACTAAGGTAGTGGCGCCCAACATTTGGGGTTGGATTGCCGATCACACGGGTAAGCGCATGAGCATCGTCCGCATTGCGTGTCTGGCGACGCTGGTTTTGTTTGTCGGTGTTTATCCGGCGGGAAATTCCTTTATGGGGCTGGCTCTGGTGATGCTGTCTTTCAGTTTTTTCTGGAATGCCGCTTTGCCCCAGTTTGAAGCCATCACGTTAAATCACTTGGGCACCAATGCGCATCGTTACAGCAGCATTCGCCTGTGGGGCTCAGTGGGTTTTATCGCCGCGGCATTGCTGGTAGGTGCTCTGGTACAGCGTCTAACGATTCAAATCGTACCGGCAGTTCTGCTGGGACTTTTTTTTGCCCTTTGGTTGAATAGCCTACTGGTCCCGGAGGATAGAAAAACTCATAAATGTACTTCTCATGACCCCTTTCTCTACGTCTTGCGCCGTCCTGCCGTAGTATCTCTATTCCTGGTTTGTTTTCTGAACCAGGCCAGCCATGGCCCCTATTACGCTTTTTTTTCTATTTACCTGGAAAACCTGGGCTATACTCGTATGTCCATTGGCGGCCTTTGGGATTTGGGGGTGGCGGCAGAAATTGGCATGTTTTTGCTGATGCCGCGGTTGCTGTTACGTTTCGCAGCACGGCAACTCATGCTACTGGCCATGGCATTCACCAGTCTGCGCTGGCTGCTGATCGGCGGCTTTGCCAACAACCTGCTACTTTTACTGTTTGCCCAAATGCTCCATGCCCTGAGCTTCGGCGCCTACCATGTAATCGCCATTCACCTGATCCACCGCTTTTTTAGCGGCCACCACCAAGGCCGTGGCCAGGCCCTTTACAGCAGCTTAAGCTTTGGTGCCGGCGGTGCCTTGGGCAGCCTTGCCGCCGGTTATCTCTGGACCACGGTAGGCTCGGAAGCGACCTATGCCTTAGCTGCCGGACTCAGCGCCTTGGGATTTATGGTGGCTTGGGTTGGGCTGCGTTCGGAATAGCCAAATTCTAGATAGCCGTTTGCGCATAACGAGCTATGTTTTCTATACGGGATTTGTAAAAACGGAGGTCATTAAACCATGGGTACAGTGGAAATCATTCAGGCTGATATTACGACGTTAGATGTCGATGCCATTGTCAATGCCGCCAACGGTTCTTTGCTCGGCGGAGGCGGAGTTGATGGCGCCATTCACCGAGCCGCGGGGCCCGAATTACTGGAGGAATGTCGCCGCCTAGGCGGTTGTGAGACCGGTCAAGCCAAGCTGACCAAGGGTTATCGCCTACCGGCCCGCTATGTCATTCATGCCGTCGGACCAGTTTGGCAGGGGGGCCATCGGGATGAACCCGAATTGTTGGCTTCCTGTTACCGCGTCAGCTTACAACTGGCTGCCGAGCATGACTTACGGAACATCGCGTTTCCGGCCATCAGTTGCGGCATCTATGGCTATCCTATCGACGAAGCCGCCCAGATTGCGGTTAAGGAAGTGTACAACTTTCTGGCTACCGATAATCGCATTAAGAAAGTTTATTTGACCTGCTTTGGCCACGATATTTACGCTGCTTACCAAAAGGCGATGCAGCAATTATCTTATTGATTAACATCGAGGTAAAATCTTCCTTAGGCTGGGAGAGCCGGTAGTAAGCCAACCATAATGCCTTTACAAGGTCTTTTCCCAGCCTGCTCCAGTTGTTTCCCTGTTGTCACCTGTATGGCAGTTTATAGCTCAACCCCTGTCATAACGCCATAAGGTATTCCATCAGGTCTGGTAGATCTTAACACCGCTGCCATTGCTGCTGTATCCGGAGCTGAAGGTGCCTGCAGCAATTCGTCTAGCACATCTTCGAGGGGTCTTACCAGCGTTCTATCACCTTCCATGATAACGACAAAGGCTTTACCGTCCGTCTGCAAATGCTGCTCGGCGTTGTTGAGCGAAATAGGGACTCCCGTGGACGTCCATAGCATCACAGCCAGAGTCATCAGTCCTGCCCCAAGCAAAGCGGGCAGAATAACTGTCTTGATAAACTGGGAATCTTTCACTATCGATCTCATGACTTTTCCCCTTCTTAGCGGGCTTCTGTAAATGTGTTTAAACGTATACTGTTTGTACAAGAATCTAGGCCTATATTTGTACAAAGTCAAGCTGATTTCAGTTGGTTGTACAAATTTTTTTTACATTAAGGAGTATAATAATGATCGAACCTTTGCGTATCCACCGGGCCGCAGTGGCGGATATTCCTGTTATCGCAGCCTTTAATCAGGCCATGGCTCAGGAAACCGAGGGCCACCAACTCGCCATGGAAGTCCTTATCGACGGTGTTACAGGATTGCTGGAAAATCCTCAATACGGTTTTTATCTTGTCGTACAGTCGGACACTGGGGTGATCGCTTGTCTGTTGGTGACTTTTGAGTGGAGTGACTGGCGTAACGGGCTGATTTGGTGGATACAAAGTGTCTATGTGCTGCCTCTCTGGCGGCGCCGCGGGATTTACCGGAAACTGTATGAAACGGTAAAAAACCTGGCAAAATCGAAAAGCAAGGTCAGAGGTTGCCGGCTTTATGTGGACAAAGGCAATGCTGCTGCACAACAGACCTACCATGCCCTGGGAATGCGTAAGGCGTCTTATTGTCTCTTTGAGGAATTCTTTTAAGGCTGCATCTAATACACTGTTAAGCTTGTGCATGATCGGTGCCTTTTTTTCTGAGCTTCTTGAAAATCCCCGCCTATCGGTATGCCGTTCCCGCTGTCGTGACTTGTGCCAGTTGCTGAGTTGATGTCGTTATCGCCCGTAGGGACTAGAGCCGCAAGATCAGCGCTGCCTAAGGCCAAGCCACTAAACCTCGATGACATAGGATCTGTTTACTCCATCATCCAGTACCAGCCATAGGCGATCACGATCGCTGGGACGGCGCTGTATAAGGTTGCTAAAAGCGCTGCCTTTGGAGCTACTGCGATGGCCGGGAACAAGGCATCACCGTCGTTGGCAATGGCATTGCCAATCTGGGCCGAGAAAGGGATGTTCCCGGAGAGATAGAGGGACGTCACGACGATTTGTGGGCCACAGCCGGGGATGAAGCCGACCAGGATGGCAATAGCGGGTACCACAGGACTCCAGACAGTGAAAGCGGTACTGAGATCAATACCGAGGCTGCTGACGGCAAGCTCGTAACCTGTGAAAGCGAATACCACCCAGGCGGTAATAAAATTGGTATCGTTGATCACAGCGCGCGGCACCGCCGGCTGCTTGGCTGGACAAGTACCTTCCTGGCCTGACTGATCGCTTTGCTGGCGGCCGTTATGCACCCACATGGTCACCATCAGGATGGCTCCTGCTACACCGATCCAGAAGGCAGGCTCAATGGACAGCCAGGCTGACATCACGTCATCGACCTCCACCTGGAAGGCGGCAAGAATGCCAATAAGAATGCCCGGCACTGCGAGCATGATCCAGATACGATCCGCCGCACTCCAGTGCATACGCTGGCGTTCGCTAGAACCTTGCATCTGAGGCCCAGCCGGCATAGCACGCATGAATTGGGGGCCATGGAGAGTGTCTACCGCGTAGCCGCTGATGATGCCCACCACCACACCAAGGATTAGCAGGCCGAGCCCGGTCGTGGGTTCACGGGCCAACAAGAGAAACATGGCGTCGCCCATGGTAGCGGTAAGCGTGGCTACCACGCCACCGAAGCTAAGGTAGCCTCGAGTGTATTGAGTCATCGCCACAATTGCGCCACCACAGCCAGGGAAGGCGCCCAGCATAGCGGCAACGGGAACCTGCCAACGTTGGTAGCGCGAAAGCCAGACACCAAAGTCCGTTTTAAAAGCATTCTCGGCCGCGTAGACCAGCGCCAACGTGCCGGCAACGAACACGGAAACAGCGAGATAAGCTTCGCTGAGTGCGTTCCATGCAAGCTGCCAACCGCTAGGCACGACGGCAACCAAGGCAACCAGAATTGCAACGGCCACGCTGCGCTGCGTTGTCGGTTCCCAACGGAACGAAAACCGGTCCGAGGTTTGCCTAATACTCTGCACCAATGCGGTCATCGTCATCTCCTGAAGCGATCAGCAATGGTGTCTAGCTTGACGTATCGACGTCAATAATTGAAATCGTTTATTTTTATTTTATTGATTGACGAAAGCTATCACTAACGAAACGACTTTTAAACCAGTATACCGACATAGGCCCCCGTCATCATGGTCGCCAGGGTGCCGGCTAGAATGGATTTGAGTCCCAGCCCGGCAATCTCAGTGCGACGCTGCGGCACCATGGTACCCATACCGCCCAGCATGATGCCAAGACTGCCAAAGTTGGCAAAACCACAAAGCGCATAGATCATTATCATTTCACTGCGTGCACTCAAGGAGCCTTTTGGCAAGGCAACCAGTTGCAGATAAGCCAGGAATTCGTTCAGGATGGTTTTGATCCCCATCAACGATCCGGCCGCTAAGACTTCATCCGCAGGAATGCCCATCATCCAAACCAGCGGTGCAAAAAGCAGCCCAAGGATGCGCTGCAATGTAATGGGTTCGCCATTGATGTCAGGTAACAGCGCCAGAAAAATATTAATCAGTGCCACCAACGCTACAAAGACAATCAACATCGCCACCACATTGATCAGTAATTTCACCCCATCCAGGGCACCACGCGTGATCGCATCCATCGAACTGCTGGCTTCGCTCTGAATTTCTGCCTCTTCCGCAATACCCTTTGCTTTTCCCGGGACCAGGATCAGGGCAATCACTAATGCCGCAGGGATACTGATCACCGATGCGGAGAGAATTTGCCCCAACGCATCTTCCCGTATACCCGATAAAATACTGGCATAAAGTACCATCATGGTTCCGGCAATGGTCGCCATGCCGGTACTCATCAAAGCAAACAATTCGGCGCGATTTAGTTTGCCAAGATAAGGCCGAATAAGCAGTGGTGCCTCAATCATACCGACGAAGATATTTGCTGCCGCACCCAACCCCAAGGCACCACCAATTCCCATACTGCGGGTTAGTAAGAGGGCCAACCGTTTGACGATCCATGGCAATACTCGCCAATAAAACAACAGTGACGACAGGGCGCTTACCACAATAATCAGTGGCAGCGCCTTGAAGGCAATAATGAAACTATTAGCAGGATTCGACTGTATAAATGGCGGTTCGCCGCCGCCCAGATAACCGAATACAAACGCTGTCCCGGCGGTGGTCGCTTGATCGAGTACCAATACCACTTGATTCAGGCCTGTGAATACTGATTGGCTAAAGGGTAATTTTATCAACACCAATGCGAGCAGGAATTGCAGACCCAAGCCAATCGCCACGGTTCGCCAGGGAATGTATTGCCTGTTTTCACTAAGCAACCACGAGATCCCGACGATGACGCATAATCCAAATAGACTTTGCAGGATTAACAAAGCACCTGTTCCTTAAGAGATCAACAATGCGAAAAGGCCTAAAAAACTCAAAAGATGGCCTCTCCGGTTGTCTAGGTGATCTCTGATTTTCTCAAGACTTCGGTGTATACCAGATCGGCGAGGTATAGGCCCGCTCGGTCGTTGACATGGGAACGTCAGCCGACATGTCAATGCCAGCATTTCGGATAAAATTGAGTCTATCGTTTTCGCCGGAAGAGCCCCCCATGTCCAAGAAGCGCAAGTACCCGTCAACAGAGTTGTCTACAGACCAGCGTGAACTCGTTGCACGCCTCGTGGGCCCGCTGGAGGTGCGTGGGATCTCGCGCTCGGTCTTTCGTGAGGTTCTCGCCGACGCCGAGATCATGGTGCCCAAGTCGTCTTTGGACCGCTGGGTGCACGCCCACGCGGCGACGGGCAGGATCTTCACGGCGGAGAAGGCCAGCGGAGCGGCGCCGCTTCTGGACGACGAGCAGGGCGAGATGGCAGCCGGTTGGGTCCTGTCTCAGAACGACTCGAACCAGGTCGTCTCGCTCGCCTCGTTCTCGACGTTCTGCGCGTCAGCCTTTGGTGTGGAGCTTGCCCAGACGACGGCGCATGACTACCTGCATGCCCTTGGTTCAGTTCGAAGGTTTCCCAGGTGAAGACCAGCGGCTTCACGGTGGACGTCGACGCGCTCGCGAAGATGATGTTTGAGTGGAAGAGCGAGCGACAGCGTGCGGGAGATCTCAAGGGGCTTCTGGCAAGCGTCGACTTCACGTTCACGGGCCACCGCACCGATCGGCGCGTGAGCTACGCGCCTGCTGGTGGCGCTCAGCCAAAATCGAGCACCACGATCACGCGGTTCACGAACGGCATCGTCACCGTTGTCTGGTCCGACGGTGTAAACCGTACACCGCCCGTCCTCTTCACGTGCAATGGGAAATTCCGGCTCGATCGTGTCGGGCGCAAGGCGTGGGTCCAGGAGAGGGACAAACTCGTGAACGCTCTCGCGCGCTTCGGCATCAATGCGAAACGCGTCATCTCTATTGGCGCCGAGAAGAACGAGACCCGCATTTATGCCAGCGAGAGTGCCGGGCTTCTGCGCCGTTTTTTTGCGCGCTACCAGATCCCGCTCAACGTTGTCGTCTTCAGCGATAATGGGAAGTCCTTCTTTCCGGGCGGCGTGAGTGTTCTCGAATCGCTCGGGTTCGCAAAGCACGTGTCGTACCCTGCACCCGTGCATCAGCATCTCTCGCCCAATGACAACCGCCTGCATGGCACGGCGAAGGCGAGGTGGCGTAACAGTGGAGTGGACTTCAAGGATGACGTGGAGTCGTCCCTGTTGCTCCTAAGCCATCTCGATGTTGAACTCGCGGCTCACGGAGCGGCGTGGTTCAGGCGGAACATCTTGGATCTCACTGCCAAGTCTGCGCGAGAGCTCATTCGGGGCAGATCTGGGAAAAGGGCACAGGTCGACTACGATAGGCTCTATGCTTACCATATCTTTGCGGGTCTGAATGCGATGGCAAGACCAGAAGAGACTAGCGCATAAGTTCCGGACAACTTGCATGGGCGAGTGTGCAGCGGGTAGTGAGAATAGAATTGGACTCAATTTTAGCCGAAACGCTGGATTAACAAAACACCTGTTCCTTAAGAGATCAACAATGCGAAAAGGCCTAAAAAACTCAAAAGATGGCCTCTCCGGTTGTCTAGGTGATCTCTGATTTTCTCAAGACTTCGGTGTATACCAGATCGGCGAGGTATAGGCCCGCTCGGTCGTTGACATGGGAACGTCAGCCGACATGTCAATGCCGAACCGCTTTGCCCAGTAATTCTAATTTTGGCGCATGTAAAAGACTTACGCTCCCCTCACTGTGCTATAAGCGAGCCGCTAACCCAACAACTTCGCCCCCCACTCGCCTCTGAATTAAGCTTGCTCCCGATAGGCGTACCGTCGCATTCTTCTACTCAGCGATATTGCCGATTTCAAAACGAACCTCCCCCCCTGACGCCCCGGTTAAGCCGGTCGCACCACCACACCCTGTCCAACAGCAGCTCGGGTGATTCGAATTGTCGGGGGTCGCTTTAGCCGTCCTTGGCCGGGTCAGGTTGTCTCGGCCCCTTCCAGCTCGAGGCCACGCATCATGAAGCTCAGCAGCGCTTCCCAACTCTCAAAAAAAAGATAGCGGGTGAGCGCTCGAATGTCGTCGAAAAAGGTTTTCCGGGCACCAAGCGCTTGGCGCACTAACTGGTAACGGCTATCCATCAGCCCCAACACGACATGGAGTAAAAAGGCCAACAAATTGAACGCTACCAACACCGACGAGAGAGACTTCTCACCATGACCAAAATTGTGTTCCAGATGATAGCCTTTGGTCTTCAGCACGTTGTTGTTCTCATTCTCGACCTTCCAACGCGCCCGACCCGCGGTCGCAATCTCCGCTACATTAGCTTTGGAAATGTCATAGCCGGTGGCAAAGGCGTTCTGGTACAGCACCTTGCCATCAGCGCTGGTGGTGATTAACTCGCACCAGTTCACCAGCAGCGCCTCGGCACCATCGCGCAGCGGAACCTGGTTGACAAACCGATACGTGTCCGTCTCGTGGGTTTTGCCCGTCCAGCGCTTCGCGCTAACAGTTTGACCCCCCCCGGTGACCTCCAGCCCCTCGACCCATTCGTAGAGCGTTTTGTGCGACTCCGGCTTGCACACTAAAATGAAATTCAGCTGCTCCTCCAAAATCACTTCGCACACCGGCTGGCGACAGTACAAATCGTCGCCTAACATCGTGATCCCAAGCTCTCGGTAGCGCTTCCCCTACTGGCCAAGCCAGCGTTTCGCTGCCGCGGTTTCACAATCTTGCTTCTCATGCCCGTCTTGGGGAACCACAAACTCCGGCTCCAGAGGAATCACCGTGTCGTTGCCCGGTGCCACCACCACCGGGGTAATGACCGTATGCGAGTACGTCACCTCGCCGTTACGGGGCTGCTGGGTGTTACACTGCTCGCAGTGAATCTTCTTGGAGGCGTGATGCTCCGTCCCATCCAGGCCCACCCGCAGGGTCCCCTTAACCGACCGATAGGCCTCTAAATGCCCGCTCGCCTTGAGACCGTCAAAAAGGTAGCCGAACATCGGCAATACCTCCGCCGGTGGCACCTCGTCGAGCAGATCGCGAATGTGATTGTCACACGGAATCGCTCCCATTTGCAGCAAGCTCTGGGCATTACTCTTGCCCAGCTTCTTGTCCATATCGCGTTGAAACTGCAGAAACGATGGGCTTTGCGTGAAAAACACCGCAAACGCTCCCATCCCCACATCTTCCATCGGATAAACGGTATTCGACCCCGTCCGTTTATCGGGAAATCCTTGCATTATCGAACGCAACTTGCCGACCATGCTCTCGAACGTCAGTGTCTTGGGGGCAGGTTCAAACGGGTAACTCAACGGCTTTCTGTCTGGATCAAGGACTGGAGGGGTGAGCGTCTGTTAACACCCAGCCCCAACGTGCTGTAAGAAAAGTTCACCCCGCTGGCGCGGGCAAGCCCAGTGATTATACTTTGTGTAGGTAGAATTTGGTCGACTGATTTGCGTCGAGCTCACCATCCTCGTAGCCTAAAATCCAAAATTAGAATTGCTGCGCTTTGCCTCATAAGCGGTCCAGCGGGGCGTCGGGATTTCGATAACACGGGCGTAATAAAAAGCCTTCAGCGACGGATCGAAGCTCGGATCACGCCATACTGCAATCAGCTCCGGATCGCCGATTGTATTGGTCCAGGTGGCATTCGCAGCATCAACGGTAGTGCCGACTAGCGGTAGCTTACCATCGGCGCCCGGCTTGCGATCGTCGCTCCAAACCACGTCATAAACTTTTTCCTGGAGATTCCCATCAGCCTCGAGCCAACCCTTCACGATCTGGATACGATCCAAGTTCCCGCTGTAGGGGTCTTTCATGGCAGCTACCAGGAAACTCGGCGCTTTGCCCTCCGGAGCGGTAGGCAGGTCACCCCCCATCGGCACGCCCTTAGCATAACCAACTCCCGCAGGCAGTCTAGATTGAGCATCCGTTTCTGTAAATTCCCAGCCCCCAAAGAAACGGACTGTCATGCGTGAGCCGGTGGTAGCGTAAGTCTCCTTGCGCTGCATGGCATCAAAGATGGCTTCCCGCGTGTTCTCGGTGGCCCATACCGCCGCATAACCGGAAGCCGCCTGCTGCCAGCCGTACACGGTCAACTTTGGATCAGGCGCTTCGATCACGACATGTTTCCAGCGGTGCGGCTCGGGCTCAACCCCGGAGTGTTTGCCGAAGAAGTTCTCTTCCTCGACGGCAGAGAGCGCGGTGTGGGCATCGGTGCTGCCAATCATGCCGAACTTATAGGGGTTAACACCGAGATTCTTCTCGAGCAGAAGGCCCGTCTTGAGGGCCTCACGGGCGTATTCCCAGCGTAACATCTCCGGCTTCTTGAGCTCGGTACCATTGAGATTCGACCGGTCCCAGGTTTCATAGTCGGCGAATTCGTCATTAGGCGAGAGGAGCGGATGGGCTTCACCGTCACCCTTTATCTGGGTGACCTCGACGAGGGGTTCATAGTTGGCCCGCAGGGTTGCAAGTTCCTGGGTGAGTGGCTGGCCGTCGAAGGTCTCGACGGTGAACATGCGGCCGTTGGAGAGGTTGCCGTTGTGGGGGATAGCCAGCACTTCGGCCCCCGTCTCCTGCTCAAACGCGGCGAGCGCTTTCCAGAGATCTTCCGGGTTCTGGCTGTCAAACTGCGAAAAGGGTACGGTACGATTGGCCACGCTGGCATCACCGCGGAAGATGACGTTGCGGTGCAAATTGTAGCCCCCTATTGCAGTCCATTCATAGCCAATCAGGGTGGTGAAGCGCCCCGGTTCATTGTACCTATCAGCGAGAGCGGTATAGTTATGCCAGGCATCGTGAACCGCTTTATCGCTTTTGATGGGAGGCTCCTTCTCGGACAGCGAGGCTACGATCTCCATCGCCGCCGCAAAGGCCTGGTCTGGATCGCCTCCCTGCAACATGTCATACCAGCGCTTGCCCTTCTCGGTAGCCAGAATCTCAGGATCGCCTTTCAGGAGCTGGGGCATCAGGCCATACATTTCCGCGTGATCCGAGACGACAATGAAGTCCAGTGGCCGGGACAGCTTGGCCCGCAACCCATGAGTGGCCACTACCTCCTCGCCACGTGCAAAACGAAAGGCTTCCTCCTGACCGAGTCGCGTCATCGTCCCCGCATCCACCGAGACCATGGTGTGGAGATGGGTGTCTCCCCAAAGCACTTGAGTTGGAAATTCCCGCCCAACGTAGGGAGAGTATTCCTGCTTTGTCATCACACTAGCGACCCCTGCCTTGTCCGGGAGGTATTCAACCGCGAAGGCTGTGGTGGAAATGGCAGCGAACGAAAAAAGAAGTATGCTTAGGTGGCGTGGTTTCATGATACTGGTTTCTCAAATGGTCATTATTAAAAGTCTTACTCGGACAACGCAGCCTTTAGGCGCCCTTCCCGATATTTCTGAAGTTGTTCTTCCGTGAGTTGTTCCTCCGCGATATTGACGATGACCTTTTCCAGCTTGCCGGTAAAGTTGAACGGCACATGGTAGTCCTCGCTAACCGGTGTGCCGGTATCCTGTATCTTCTCAAAATTTCATGGCGGATCAGGACACGGATGCAGTTCAGCTTTGCTCTTTTGCCTGATCAACTGCGCCAGTGAAGGCAGCTCAAATTTCCCACTCACCCGATCATAGATGTAGTCATAAGCACTGACGCCGAGTTTCTTAGCCGTTTGCACAAGGGTCATGAAGGTATCTTTGGCCGTGGTGCCAGCTTTGGATTTGGTGTGCAAGCTGACATCCCTCACCCGAGCTTGGGCGCGGGCGCCCAACTCGGCGTCATTGTTATGCAAGGGCAACTGCGGATGCCGCAACACCGCCAAGAGGGCCTCTTTTTTGGCGAGGGTTTTGGCGATTCGCGCGTCGAGTTCGGCGTAGCCGGTTTGGGTTGAGAATAATCGGTCAAATGCCTCAGACAGCCGGGTCGCCTCGGCCGGTGTGGGAGTTTGTTTAAACGCCAGGAGTTGGCCGTAGAAGGCCCAATAGTCTTGGCGAAAGTGCTCCAAGTGTTCCCGATGGCTAGGGACGATGGGATTGAGCTTTTTATCGTGCCGACCGTCATGCACCCAGCACAGCGCCAACTCCTCAGTGAGCAGCTTAAATTGCGGGGCATCATCGCACAGCAGCAGCTTGACCACCGGTAGCTCGGTCTCCTGATGGTACGCAGCGATCGCGGCGGCTTCGAGGATGCGGCTGCGTTGCTGTGGGCCGGGCTGTAACTCATCCACGAGTTGGTTGACCTGTTCTTCCGTGAACGGTTGGTCTTTTGCCAGGTTATCCACGCAGCGGATGAGCTTCTGGGAGAGATGGCCTTGCTCGAGCAACTCCAGTGTTTCGCTATTGAACACAAAACGACGGGGAGCAAAATTTCTCAGCACGTCCAACACACTCAGCCGGTCTTTGCGTTCGGTCGTGAAATAAGCGGTGTACCACGGATTACAGACCACCTGGGTAGAGTGGTTTTCACCGTTAACCCGCGCCCTGGTGTCATCGATCTGCTGATACCCCCCGCATTCCAAAGCCGTGCGGTAGAGCTCGTCCTTTTCGCGGTGAAAGACCGCATGCGGATCCGTCAACAAGCTCGAGATATAAGCCGCCGAGATCCGCACGTTGAAATTGTGCAGAAACTCTAAAAGCTTCGGTTCCGACAGGTTACAGACATGTTTCATCGTCGGAATCAGCGCTCGAATGCCGGCACCGAACTCCCCTTTCACCTCCGCTGGTAAAGCCCCTCGATAAGTCTGCTGTCGCGACGGCGAATAATACACCGCACGGCGGTATTCCACATTGTCCGAGGTGATTTTGAGGTCCTGCACAATGACGCTTTCATAACCCTTGAAGATGGCATCTTCTGGTAATTCGTCACGATTCACCGGGCACTCTTCCACCCGGTCGATGTTGATCTGGTCGCGTTTCGAGTCCCGCTGGCGTTCTCCCCCGCCTCGCTTCCCCTGCTCGCCTGACGCCTCCTTGCGCTCCTGTTCCGACGATAGGTCATCACGCTTTCGGTTTTTGCCCTTGATCTCCGGTTGGCCTTGTTCGCCTTTCAAACGGCTGATTTCATCCTTCAGCTTTTGCTGCTCCTCCTTTAACTTGTCGTTCTCCGCAACTAGCGTTTCCACCAGATTCAGCAACGCCACCACACTGGCCTTGACATCAGCTGCTTCCATACGCTCAATGTCTAGCTGCAGCGTTTCTAAAAAAGTGGTCATTTCGGTGCGGTTCATAACCTACTATAGATCTTCGCATATGAATTGATAGTTTTGGATTTTTTTTATGATATACTACAAAGCTGGCTTTTTTATCAACAAAACCAGCCTCACAAACCCTGATCCATCAGGGCATCTTCTCTCCAAAATCTTTCCTCAATAGATCGGACTTTCTTAATGATATGTTGGCACGTGTTGGCCGTCACTTTGGCAAACGCCTGTTCTAATTGAAGCATCAAATTATCCAGGGTGAAATCACAGTGACGGGCCACTTCATTTTTGAGCACCCCCCAACACGTCTCTATGGGTTGTAGTTCCGGGTGATAAGGCGGAGTTCTGACCACTTCATGACCCTGCTGGGCGGCGAGCTCGTCAATCACGTAGGTCGGCGGCGGAGCCAGTTTATTCAACATCTCGGCTAATTCCACTTTCAGACAATCGTCTCGACAAGGGATGTGATTCGCCTCCAGCCAGGTGCGGATTTTTTCTTTCGAACACGCGGGGGTCGGCGCCGAATGCGCACTCAGCACATTGTGATAACTCGCGTTGTCCATCACGATCAGGGCGTGGGCCGGGAGATGAGGAAGGAGCCGATCAACGAACCATTGACGAAACAGGTCGGCGGTCATTTGTCCATGATAATCCCCCGTTTTTCGGGTACTTTTAAACACCACTTTAGCCCCCGGCACCCAGCCCTGAGAGGTCATCGCATTCAGCATAATCAGCCGTTCTCCTTTGCCGGTCGGTTTTTGAATCCAGGGACCGTCTTCGGTCGAATACCACACAAAATCATTGCTATGATTCTTATTGATATATGATTCATCCACATACACTTCCGGGCGCAGTAAGGGGGCCGACTTCGCACTCCGGTTGCGCCGCATCCGTCTCAGATACCGCTGCCGAGCGACAATCACGTGATCCTTTTCTTTCAGAGGCTGGGTACGGGTCCCTTTACCAAACTCAAACCCCCAGCGATCTAGCGTTCTGGCCAGCGTAGACAGATGAAACGACTCCTTGGGGGCGCGCTCGGTCAGAAACCATTTGATGTTCTCCAGCGTCATATGACGACCCTCAAGGTTGGCTTGGCGAATGTAGCTCCGGACCGCTTCCTGGTGAGAGGCTGCAATCGAGTAGGCCGGGTGCCCTCGGCTTTGGGGCGGGGCGTTCAGACTAGCTGGATTTTTATGATAAGCCGCCATCACCCGGTTGACCGTGGCTAACCCCAGACCTAACGCATCAGCGGTCATTTGGGCGCTGGATTCTGTACAGCCAAAGTCTGATCTATTACGATCAAAGTACTCTTTAACCGAAACCAGCAGTTCTTTGGCTTCTGGACCCAAGGGTCTACCCTTAATGGAGGGCATGAGTATTCCGGCAGCTTTGAAGAACCTTTTATTCTATCACGATTTTTTTTTAAATCTATCAATTCATTTGCGAAGACCTATACATGGGGTAGGCAAGCATTTTATCAAGTCTTCCACGCGCTACTTTGTTACATCAGCCCGTTACTGAAGCTTCATTACCATGAGATTTTGAGAAGATACGGTATCCTCGCCGATATCGAGGGTCTCGTCGAGGGAGATACGATAAGGGATGGTACGTGGCAGCTTTTCACTGGCCACCTGGTTCCCATCCACGCTCAGCGTGGCTTGGCCACCCTTGCCCACACCCCCGCCTGCGTAGTTGAAGTCAAGGGCGTTCTGTTGCAAAAAATTTCTGAACCACAACATCTGGTAGGTGAGGATGATAAAATAATACTAGCGCTTGTGCCTGAAAAATTTTTTGCAACAGAACCGAAACTCTGAGGGCTCGCAGGCACATGGAGTAATTATTAGTGGGGTGGAAAACTCGATTATAATTTTGTAATTATTTATCAAAAACTTATAATAATTATTGGCGGAGA
>CAVSVP010000032.1:0-236479 GCA_963731125.1 uncultured Pseudomonadota bacterium | reverse complement strand
GTTAGGTATTCATGCTTGAGTTTTTGTCGTTTTCATCGATTAAGACGATTAACTCATTGCGGTTGGTGCCGTCCGCGCACAAGCCCAAACCTCAATTTCCTCAACACCTGCACTGCACAACACCCGTGCTACCTCGGTGATGGTATTACCTGTGGTAATCACATCATCGATGATTGCTACGTGTCGGTAAAGAACCAGTTGATGAGTCGCTAAACGCTCCCCGCACATTCCTGCGCCGGGCTTTAATATCCAACTGAACTTGCGGTGTGGTATGGCGAATGCGCCGTACGGCGTTGGTTACCAGGGGTATTTTATAGCGCCTTGCCATTGGCCGCGTAAGTTCCAAAGCCTGATTAAAGCCCCGTTCGCGCAGCCTAGTAGGGTGTAAGGGCACGGGAATAATGCACTCGGGTAGCGGTGTTTGTCTACTTTCCAGCATCTCCCCCAGCCATTCGCCCAGGAGTCTGGCGACAGTCAGCTGGTGATGGAACTTCAGTTCCTTGATCAAATAATCCACCGGCGGCTGATAGAGTAGCGGAGCGAAGGTCCGCTGAAAAGGGGGAGGGTGCTGCTGACACTGCCCACAGGATACCTCGATACGCGTACCGAGAGGTATACCGCAGATCTGACAGGCATAATGATTCAGCGGCAGAGCGGCATGGCAGCCCGGACACAGGTCCCGGTCTTGATCCCCTGGCGCTCCACAGAGAAGACAAGTGTAAGGCAATAACCAGGACTGTAATTTTTTTGTCCAGTGGTAAACCATCCAATACTCCTTGGAGTTGACAGTTCGCAGCATCACGCTAAGATGGCCTTAGTGGGTTATCCGCCATAGGCGGAGGCCAACATAGTTATCGGTACAGGATAAAACTTAGCATGCCGGAACAATCTGAGAAAACCGAGAACGAGCCGCATAGCGCATGGTTCCTCCGCACGCACCGCCGCCACCTTAATGAACTACGGCAATATTATCGCTATCGTCATCGTTCCTCTGATCATTTTATGGTGCGGTGCGTCCATGCTGGTTTATGCCATGAATCGCCATCATCCTAACCTGAAAGTGGGTTATTACACCCAGCGGGCTGCCTATCGCTTTTATGGCGTGGCCGGCTTGGTGACTGCCGCCGCGACTTTTATACCCGGCGGTGGCTGGCGTTATTATCTCATCGCCTGGATTTTGGCGGCGATCATTATTGTACCCTGGTCTATTCTGGATTTGCGGCGGATTTACCGAGACGAATGGGTGGATGTACCCATTACCGACAACGGAGCGACTGAATGAAAAATCATCACGCTGCCTGCAGGGTTGCGCCACGATTGGACGATTGCTGAGGTTAACGCGCTCTTTACGTTACCCTTTAACGATCTATTGTACCAAGCCCACTGCGTTTACCGACAGCATTTGATCCCAACGCAGTACAGGTTAGTACCTTGCTCAGCATTAAGACAGGGGCTTGTCCTGAAGATTGTGCCTACTGCCCCCAGAGTACCCGTTATGAGACGGATTTGCAGCGGGAACCGCTGCTGCCGGTAGAGCGGGTGATAGCGGCTGCGCGGCTGGCCAAGGAGCGTGGTGCGTCGCGCTTTTGCATGGGCGCTGCCTGGCGGCATCCGAAAGACCGCGATTTGGAACAGGTTATTACCATGGTCCAAGGGGTAAAGGCGTTGGGCCTAGAGACCTGCGTTACCCTGGGGATGCTGACGGCCCGGCAGGCCTCGCGTCTGAAGGCAGCTGGCCTGGACTATTACAATCACAATCTGGATACGTCGCCGGAATTTTACGGCAAGATCATTACCACCCGGACGTATCAGGAACGTTTGGATACCCTGGCCCATGTGCGTGCCGCTGAAATTAACGTTTGTTCCGGCGGCATTATCGGCATGGGTGAAGACGTTCATGATCGGGCCGGACTGTTGCTGGCCTTGGCCAATCTCCCCAAACACCCTGAAAGCGTACCTATCAATATGCTGGTGCAGGTCGAGGGAACGCCGCTTTATGGCATTGCGAAGTTAGACGGGTTGGAATTTGCCCGCACGATTGCTATAGCCAGGATCATGATGCCCAAGTCCTTTGTACGGTTATCTGCGGGACGCAGCGACATGAGCGATGAACTGCAGGCCCTGTGTTTCTTTGCCGGTGCCAACTCCATTTTTTATGGTGAGAAACTGTTAACGACGGAAAATCCCGAGACCGATCGGGACCGCCGTTTGTTTGAGCGGCTGGGCATTAAACCCTTAGAGATGGAAGTGCAGACTGCGGAGCCAGGAGAGCCGTCGGGGAAAGCGGCTTGTGGTTGTGGAACGGCCGGCTTTTCAGCGGGTTGACCATGGAATGTGGTAATGCCACGGATCCAGCCGCGGCGCCCATTCCGCACTGAAGAAGCCCAATGAAAGCCCTGGTCGCGGGTTTACGCCAACTGAAGCACGACAACCTGTATCGTTTCCGGCGGGTGCTGGAGGGGCCACAGGGCGCTGAAGTTCGCCTTAACGGACGATCCTATCTGGCTTTCTGTAGTAACGATTATCTGGGTTTAGCGAATCATCCCGCCCTGATCCGTGCTCTGCAGGCAGCTGCGGAGCGTTACGGGGTGGGCAGTGGTGCGGCTCATCTGGTCAATGGTCATAGCCATGAACATCATGCGCTGGAAGAGGAATTGGCGGAGTTTACCGGCCGGCCGAGAGCGCTTCTGTTTTCTACGGGTTATATGGCCAATCTCGGTGTATTGGGTGCCCTTTTGGGGAGAGGTGATAGCGTCTTTGAAGATCGCCTAAATCATGCCTCGTTATTGGATGGGGGGCTGCTTTCAGGGGCGCGCTTGCTGCGCTATCCTCATGCCGATGCGCAGGCTCTGGCGCAGCGGATGGCAAGCCATCGGCATGGCGAGGCCGTGGTGGCGACGGATGGCGTCTTTAGCATGGATGGTGATCTGGCCCCCCTGCCGGCGTTGGTAAAGATTGCCCGCAATCAGGGAGCGTGGCTGATGGTGGACGATGCGCACGGTTTCGGAGTGATCGGTCGCGAGGGTAGAGGAAGCGTGGACCATTACGACCTGGGAGTGTCCGAAGTGCCCATCGTGGTGGGCACACTGGGCAAAGCCTTTGGCACAGCGGGGGCTTTTGTCGCCGGTAGTGAGGCGTTAATTGAGACTCTGATTCAGAAGGCCCGCACCTACATTTTTACCACGGCGGCACCACCGGCCGTGGCGGCGGCGACTCGTGTCAGCCTGCGTCTGGCGCGCCGTGAGGAGTGGCGCCGGGAACGGTTGCGAGGATTGGTGGCGCGGTTTCGGGTAGGGGCCCGGCAACTGGGGCTGGTGTTGGCAAATTCTCAGACGCCGATTCAGCCGTTGTTGGTGGGCGACGCGGGCCGCGCTGTGACGCTGAGCGAAGCATTGCGGGAGCAGGGCATTCTGATCAGCGCCATCCGCCCGCCCACGGTGCCGGTGGGCACTGCCCGTTTGCGGATTACATTTTCGGCGGCCCATAGCGAAGCGCAGGTAGACCGCTTATTGGCGGCCTTGGAAAGCGTGCTGCGTAGCAATCCTTCTGGCTGATGCCATATTGATCTGGAAGCGGTTATCAAGACCGTCTGCGGCATGGATGCCGAAGTCGAGCTTATAGGGATATATTAACAGCGTGTCTTGATAACCGCTTCCAGATCAATATTCACCGTAAGATGTTGTAATCAGTGGGAGATGCAAAGAGAACAGTGGCAGAGCAATTACCTACCGCATACAACGATGCCTCCCCAAGTCTTTACGTGCAAAGCCTCGGCCAAGGCCCCGAGCTTATTCTCCTGCATGGCTGGGGCATGCATTCGGGCATCTGGGAAGATGTCATTGAATCTCTAATCGATCATTACCGGGTGACTTTTCTGGATCTGCCTGGGCATGGCTATAGCCGCCTTCCGGAGGCAGGCCACACCCTTCGGGACCTGAGCCGTGCCGTTGCCGCTGTCGCTCCGCCGCGGGCCGCCTGGGTAGGCTGGTCGCTGGGGGGGTTGATCGCCCAGCGTCTGGCCATCGACGCACCAGAGCGGGTGACAAAACTGGTTCTGGTAAGCAGTTCCCCTTGTTTCGTACGTCGTCCCGCTTGGACCCATGGCGTGGATTACCGAATTTTGCACGCGTTTGCCGAAAATCTCAGTCGGGATTATAAGGCGACGCTGAAACGCTTTCTTGCCCTGGAGGTCCATGGTAGCGAGCACGAAACGGCGCAACTGCGTATATTGCGGGCTCTCGTTTTCCAGCATGGCAATCCGGATACTGCCGCGCTGCGCGACGGCCTAGCCATTCTCGAAAATGAAGACCTGCGTGATGAACTCACCGGCATAAGCTGTCCAACGCTATTGTTAATGGGACGTCGGGACAATCTGGTGCCGGCTTCCGCCGGGACCGCCACTCAGCAACTGCTACCCAATGCCCAATTACATATCTTTGAACAAGCCGCCCATGCCCCGTTTTTTTCCCACTTGACCGATTTCATCGGTCGCTTGCGAGACTTTTTGGATGAGTGATGACCTGTCTTTTCAGCTGCATAAAGATCGAGTTCGCGAGTCTTTCAATCGAGCGGCGACTCACTATGACGAGGCGGCCGTTCTCCAACAGGAAGTCGGCAAGCGGTTGATGGAGCGTTTGGAGTTGGTGCGTCTGGTGCCTGAGATCATTGTGGATGTGGGTTGTGGTACGGGAATGACCACGTCGGCCCTGCTGAAAAAATATCGCAAGGCCCAGGTGCTGGGTCTGGATATTGCGCCGAATATGCTAACTATCGCCCGTAAACGCGCTCCCTGGTTGCGTAAATTGCACTGTATTTGTGGCGACGCTGAGGCCCTGCCGCTGTTAGACAATAGCTGCGACCTGCTTTTTTCCAATTTGACGCTACAATGGTGCGGTGATTTAGACCAGACATTTCGAGAGTTCCGGCGGGTGCTTAAGCCTGGCGGACTGCTGCTGTTTAGCACCCTGGGGCCGGATACACTGATTGAATTACGGCGCAGCTGGCAGGTGGCAGATGGCTATCAGCATGTCAATGCGTTCATCGATATGCATGATATTGGCGATGCGCTGGTGCGCGCCGTCTTGGCGGATCCTGTGATGGATATGGAGCTGATCACGGTAACCTATCGGGACGTGTTTGGTCTGATGCGCGATTTAAAGACGCTGGGTGCCCACTATGTCGCCGTTGACCGTGCCCGGGGACTGACCGGTAAGGGCCGGTTGCAGGCCATGCGCGCAGCCTATGAACAGTTCCGCCGGAACGATGGGCTGTTGCCGGCCACTTACGAGGTGGTTTACGGCCATGCCTGGATGCCCCAGACGGTGTTGTCCAGCCGGCGCAATGATGGAACGGCGGTGTATCCGGTATCGCAACTGCGGCAACGTTAGGGGATCCGTGATGAGTCAGTTGAAGGGTTTTTTTGTCACCGGTACCGACACCGGGATCGGCAAGACATGGGTAGGATGTGGCTTGATCTTGGCGCTGCGCCAACGCGGTTACCGCGTTATCGGCATGAAGCCTATTGCCAGCGGTTGTCAGCGGACTGCCGAAGGATTGCGTAATGAAGACGCGCTGTGCTTGCAGTCGGCGTCCGCTGTGTCGATACCTTATGAATCCATCAATCCTTATGCTTTTGAGCCGCCCATCGCGCCGCATCTTGCGGCTCAGGAAGCAGGCGTTAAGATTCATTTTGCGCAGATTCGCAGTATGGCTGAAGGCTTGGCCTTTCATGCGGAATACCTGGTTGTCGAGGGAGTGGGGGGCTGGCGGGTCCCGTTGGGCAAGGAGGGTGATGTGGCGGCCCTGGCTGCGGTACTGCAGCTCCCTGTCGTGCTGGTGGTCGGCATGCGACTGGGTTGTCTCAACCACGCCTTTCTGACCGCCGAAGCAATTGTGGCGGCAGGTCTACCGTTGGCTGGTTGGATCGCCAATGTCGTTGATCACCATATGGAGCGTATTGACGAGAATCTGGAAACGTTGTGTGCCGGCATAGCAGCGCCTTGTCTTGGTGTTATTCCTTTTTTTGCCCAGTTTCAACCTAAGCAATTGGCGGCTTGTCTGCATTCGGAATCACTGATATGACGGGTCTATACCGGTTGCCACGTGGGATAACCTATTGCAATCGGTTATTGACAATTATTGGGAAGCTATATAACGATATACTTATGAAGACGCTGGAAGTAACCTCGAGCCTATTATGATGGTTGACATTCAGTGCAGCGCGAATCAATGTCAGTACTGTTTCGTGCTGCGGCCCAATCGCTCCATGTCATGGCGCGGAACGCTAGTTTTTTTCTTTAGCCTGTTGCTATTGTCCGGCTGCATCGCTGTCGGGCTCACCGTGCTGGGATTCTGGCTGGTGCTACCGTTTGCCGGGTTGGAAATGCTGGCTTTAGGATCCGGCCTGTATGTGGTTGCCTGCCGTTGTTATGAGTGCGAGGTGATTTCCATCAGCGACGACTCGATTCGCATCGAGAAAGGTCGACGCTATCCGAGGCAACGATGGATCGTTGGGGCGGGGCTGGGCATACGTGGTTTTGGAACGCTGTCCCAAGGCATGGTATCCTAGCCGACTGCTGATTCGTTCCCACGGTCGAGCCGTGGAAGTTGGGCGGTTTCTCCACGAAGAAGAACGACAACGCCTGGCTACTGAATTATCCCGGAGTCTGCGCCATGCACTCTCCGGGTAATCGCTAATCAATTAAAAAGCTCGTTTTTTTTACCTTAGGAGAGAAAGACCTGCATGTTAGCCAATCGCCTTGCACGACTGCTTCACATGGCAACGGTTAGTGGCCTGCTGCTGTGGAGCCTATCCGCTTCCGCCGCCCTGGAATTAAATATGACCGAGGGTGTCACGCCGGTAAGTAGGGAAGTTTATGGCCTGCATATGCTGATTTTCTGGATCTGTGTCGCTATTGGTCTGTTGGTTTTTGGCGCGATGTTCTATTCGATCTATCACCATCGTAAATCCCTCGGTGCCAAGCCGGCCCAGTTTCATGAAAGCACTCGCGTCGAAATTATCTGGACGGTGATTCCCATGTTGATCCTGATTGGCATGGCGATTCCGGCGACTAAAGCGTTAATCACCATGGAAGACACGGCGGCGCCCGACCTGACTGTTAAAGTGACGGGCTATCAGTGGAAGTGGCAATATGATTATCTGGATGAAGACATTAGCCTTTTCAGTAACCTTTCCACCTCCCGAGAACAAATTGCCAATGTTGCGGATAAAGGCGAGCATTATCTGTTAGAGGTAGATAATCCCTTAGTCTTACCGGTGGGTAAGAAAATTCGCATCTTGACGACAGCCGCGGATGTGATTCACTCCTGGTGGGTGCCGGCGCTGGGCTGGAAACGCGACGCTATTCCCGGTTTTATCAATGAAAGTTGGACCCGCATCGAAGAGCCGGGCGTTTATCGCGGGCAGTGTGCCGAGCTTTGCGGTAAGGACCACGGCTTTATGCCCATCGTTGTGGTAGCCAAGACCGAAGAGGAGTATCAGCAGTGGGTCACCGACATGAAAGGTGATCAGACAGCTGAGGCGGAATCCCCGGAACGCGACTGGAGTAAGGCGGAGTTGATGGCCAAGGGCGAAGAGGTTTATCAAACCAACTGCGCGACGTGTCACCAAGCCAACGGCCAGAGAATGCCTCCGGTGTTTCCGGCTTTAGCGGGGAGTGCCGTGGTGACGGGGCCGGTGGAAGAACACATTGACGTCGTGATGCATGGCAGGCCGGGTACCGCCATGCAGGCTTTCGCCGACCAACTTAGCGATATGGAAATTGCAGCGGTTGTGACTTACAAACGCAATAGCTGGGGCAACCATACCGCTGATCTGGTGCAGCCGGCAACGATTGAAGCGCTACGTTAAGTGACTGTGGAGACAAAGAAAGGTATGAGTACAGCAACTCACGTGCATGAAGAGCATCACGAGGCGCCACCTGGTGGTATTACGCGGTGGCTGTTTACCACCAATCATAAAGATATCGGTACTCTCTATTTGCTGTTTTCCCTGCTGATGTTTTTCATTGGCGGAGCGATGGCCTTAGTGATTCGTGCCGAACTGTTTCAACCGGGCCTGCAGATCGTCGATCCCTATTTTTTTAATCAAATGACGACCATGCATGCCTTGATTATGGTTTTCGGCGCGGTGATGCCGGCCTTCGTAGGTCTGGCAAACTGGCTGATTCCCATGATGGTTGGTGCGCCGGATATGGCGCTGCCGCGCATGAATAACTGGAGCTTCTGGATTCTGCCCTTTGCCTTTACGCTGCTGTTGTCCACCCTGTTTATGCCGGGAGGCGGGCCGGCTTCTGGCTGGACTCTCTATCCGCCCCTGGTGCTACAGACAGGCGCCGCTTTTCCTTTTGTGATTCTCTCCATTCATATGTTGGGAGCATCGTCAATCATGGGGGCGATTAATGTGATTGCCACTATTCTCAACATGCGCGCCCCGGGCATGACATTGATGAAAATGCCTCTGTTTGTCTGGACATGGCTAATCACGGCATATCTGTTGATTGCCGTGATGCCGGTGCTGGCCGGTGGAGTCACTATGTTGCTCACCGATAAGTACTTCGGCACGTCTTTTTTTAACGCCGGCGGCGGTGGCGACCCGGTGATGTTCCAGCATATTTTCTGGTTTTTTGGACATCCTGAAGTCTATATTATGATCTTACCGGCCTTTGGAATAGTCTCTTCCATTATTCCGACCTTCGCCCGTAAGCCCTTGTTCGGCTATAGCTCCATGGTGTATGCCACGGCCTCTATCGCTTTTCTGTCCTTTATTGTATGGGCGCACCACATGTTTACCGTGGGCATGCCGCTGGCGGGTGAGCTATTTTTCATGTATGCGACCATGTTAATCGCCGTACCTACCGGAGTGAAGGTGTTTAACTGGATCTCTACGATGTGGCGGGGCGCTATGACGTTCGAAACACCTATGTTGTTCGCCATCGCCTTCGTCATCCTGTTTACCATCGGCGGCTTTTCGGGGCTAATGCTGGCCATCGCTCCCGCAGACTTCCAGTATCACGACACCTACTTCGTGGTGGCGCATTTTCATTATGTTCTAGTGCCTGGAGCCGTGTTTTCCATTATGGCAGCGGTCTATTATTGGCTGCCCAAGTGGACGGGCCATATGTATGACGAAAAACTCGGCAAGCTACACTTTTGGTTGTCCGTTATCGGCGTGAATATTTTATTTTTTCCGCAACACTTCCTAGGCTTGGCCGGTATGCCGCGGCGGATTCCCGACTATGCGCTGCAGTTTACGGAGTTCAATATGCTGTCCTCAATCGGTGCCTTTATCTTCGGCTTCTCTCAGCTACTGTTCCTCTACATCGTCTTTAAGGCAATTCGTGGCGGGGAAAAAGCAACCGCGCAGGTATGGGAAGGTGCGAGGGGTCTCGAGTGGACCCTGAGCTCGCCTCCGCCTTATCACAGCTTCGAAACCCCTCCTGAGGTTCCGGATGAGGTCGTGGCTTACTACCCTCCCCTCGAAGGGGCAAAGGGAGCGCGTTAGCGGTATGGTCGGTCAGTCTGTCTCGCCCTGCCAAGGGGCGAGACAGGGGAGGCATAGGTGGAAAACGAGCAGCGACGTCGATCGGTTAAGAAAACCCTGATTCTGCTGATCGCGGTCGTCTTCATCTTTTATTTTGGCATTATGTTTCTTCTGGCTCTGAAATGACTGCACAAAAGGTATCTCAAACCAATCAAAGATTGGTGCGGCGCTTACTCTTTATCGTACTGGGGATGTTCGGCTTTGGCTTTGCGCTGGTGCCGCTTTACAATGTATTTTGCGACATTACTGGACTCAATGGAAAAACCAGTCAGCAAGCGGCGGTTGCCGTTAAGGGAGCGGTGGACACGACACGCACCATTACCGTAGAATTCATCGCTAACCTCAATGAATCGGCGCCCTGGAAATTTGTGCCTAAAGTGGCCAAAATGCAGGTGCATCCCGGTGAATTTTACCGTACCAGTTTTTTCGCCAAAAATTTAACCCAGCAATCTCTGATAGGCCAAGCGATACCTAGCGTAGCACCGGGTCTGGCGGCGCAGCATTTTCAGAAAATCGAGTGCTTTTGTTTTTCCCGGCAAGCATTCAAACCAGGCGAAGGCAGAGAAATGCCGGTTGTATTCCGGTTGGATCCAGCCGTTTCCTCCGATGTGTCAACAGTGACGCTTTCCTATACCTTCTTCCAGTTGGAAGATCAGAGTAGTTGAAATAATTAATAACGTTAAATTACCCATTGCAGGAGAGATAGTATATGGCTCAGGCTCACGGTGGATATTACGTGCCTCATGGAAGCCACTGGCCCATCGTCGGCTCGGTAGGTTTGTTTACGATGATGGCGGGATTCGCCCATTTTCTTAACGGCGGCAGTTTGTTCTGGACGATGCTTGGTCTGGCCATCCTCATTTTCATGATGTTCGGCTGGTTTGGCACCGTGATTCGCGAAAGCGAAGGCGGCATGTACAACGAGCAAGTGGAGTTTTCCTTCCGCTGGGGCATGGGGTGGTTCATTTTTTCGGAGGTTATGTTTTTTGCCGCCTTTTTCGGTGTTCTTTTCTATGCCCGGCAATTGGCGGTGCCTTGGCTGGGCGGCGATGAAGCTAAAATTTTGACTCACGATTTGCTTTGGCCCGACTTCAGGCAAGTCTGGCCTACCAATGGTCCCGCGCAGGTGGGGGGTGAATTCCAGCCCATGAGCGCCTGGGGATTGCCGGCTATCAATACCGTGATTCTCCTCAGCAGCGGAATCACGGTCACCTGGGCACACTGGGGATTGAAAGAAAGTCGGCGCCGGCAGCTGATCCTGGGATTGGCGGCCACCGTTTTTCTAGGGTTTTTATTTGTTTTCCTGCAGGCTAAAGAATACATTCATGCCTATCATGAACTGAACCTGACTTTAGGAAGCGGCATCTATGGCTCTACCTTTTTTATGCTGACCGGTTTTCACGGCTTTCACGTGACGATGGGCGCCATTATTCTGCTGATCGTTTTGTTACGTAGTATTCGAGGCCATTTTACGCCTGAGCACCACTTTGCCTTTGAGGCCGCCGCATGGTACTGGCATTTCGTGGATGTTGTCTGGCTAGGCTTGTTTATCTTTGTCTATTGGCTATAGCAGTTTTTTGCGCAGCTTTGCAGGCATTGGTGGAGAATCAGGCTGATCTCTGCATAGCCGTTATCCGCATTGCGGGATCAGTTCATACCGACTTGCTGCTGAATGACCTACTGCTGGACTAGGGAGCTACGGGATAGATGCCATGTGGTGTAATGAGGCCGGTGGCGTAGGCAACCATCAGCAGAATGAACAGCCCCACTGAGAGAGTAATGCGCACGGTAAGGGCCTTAAGCGTGCGATGGCTCTGGCCTTTGTCGCGAATCATGAAAACTAATCCGGAACCTAGACTAAACAGGATGACAAACAAGAGGATAATGACAGCGATTTTAAAAAACATGTGGTTATCTCGGGCGGGAAACGAATGTTGGAAGCTCAGTGTAACACCATTAGTAAGCGCTAACTGAGCCTGAGTTCATTATGCGATTGGGTAAATTTGTGTTTCAGCCGACTCTGGTCCCCAGTCTGGTTACTTTGTTGGTGTTGCCGCTGCTTTTGGCATTGGGATTCTGGCAATTGGACCGGGCCCACCAGAAAGAAGCCTTGCAAGGAAATTTCAAGGCTTCTTTGCGTGCCCCTGAAGTGCGTATCACTAGCGTAGATTTGGCCGATTCGACTTTGCGCTATCGCAAAGTCACGTTGCGGGGACGCTACGATAGCACGCATCAGATTCTGCTGGATAATCAAGTGCAGGATGGGCAGCCTGGCTACCACGTCTTCACGCCCCTACAAATTCCTGGAAGAATACCCGCAATCCTGATTAACCGGGGGTGGGTGCCGCTGGGTTCATCCCGACAGACGCTGCCGGATCTTACCGTCACCGGTAAAGAGGTGGTTATTAGCGGAAGGATTTCCCAACCTGCCAATCCCGGTTTGCGCTTAGGTGGCTCAGCACTTGATACCGCTCGGCGGTGGCCGCGAGTGATGCAGTATCTGGACTACGGCGAACTGGCCGCGGTGCTCGGCTATCCGCTGGAGCCGGCAGTCGTGCTGTTAGATCCAGAAGTGAACGGCGGCTACCTACGGAAATGGCACCCTCAATTCGTCGGCTTTGGACCGGAACGCCACAGAGGGTATGCCGTGCAGTGGTTTTCCCTTGCCATCGCCTTAATCGTTATTTATATCGTTGTAAACACCCGGCGCTATCGCGCTGAAGATATACAAAGCGTGTAAAGTTTCCATGGTGACACAGATAGCGGCTCAGTCCCCGATGCGGAATCGGGTTTTTTTGTTATTCTTAATCGCCTTGTTTATCGTTCCTTTGCTTTTGGCCTGGTCGCTGGTGGGTTACTGGCAGCCCGGTAGCACGGTCAATCATGGCGAGTTGCTGACTCCCGCCCAGCCTATCCCCCATCTACAGATGCAACAAGCGGATGGCCGGCTGCTAAATAAAGCTTATCTGCAAGGGCATTGGACGCTGACGTATGTCGATTCTGTCTGTGAAAAGCCGTGTCGGCAAGCCTTATACAAGATCCGTCAGGTGCGTCTCGCCTTGGGCAAAGATATGTATCGTGCGCAGATCTTGTTTATGATGACCAAAAAACCGGATTCACGCTTATTAAACTGGCTAAGCCAAGAACATATCGTCTTGACAGCGGGAATGGCCGATGCCCGGACCCTACACTTTTTCACGCAGGCATTTCCTGACGGTATAGCCGCTGTTGGTGAGTGGATCTATCTTATCGATCCCTTGGGAAACTTGTTGATGCGCTATGACGTTGAGACTAATCCCAAAGGTATCTTAGAGGATTTGGAGCGTCTCCTTAAATATTCCAAGATCGGATGACCATGGTGCATGGAACTCTCTTGCAACGGCTTGCCCTAGCTGCCACGGTATTGGCCCTGTGTGTGGTAGTGCTGGGAGCGTATGTGCGGCTTTCCGATGCCGGCCTGGGTTGCCCCGACTGGCCGGGTTGTTATGGTCATGTAGATGTACCTAAAGAAGACCACCAAATCGCCCGAGCCAATGCGCTTTATCCCGAACGTCCCGTGGAGATACAAAAGGCCTGGAAAGAAATGATTCACCGCTACTTTGCCGGTATGCTGGGTCTGTTCATTTTTGGACTTGCCATTATTGCCTGGCGACGGCGTCGAGAACCGACTCAATTGGTTGCTTTGCCGTTCCTGTTGCTGGGTTTAGTGATTTTTCAAGCGCTGCTGGGCATGTGGACCGTGACTTTGTTATTAAAACCCGTGGTCGTGATGGCTCATTTGCTCGGTGGTTTAGCGACGCTGGCTTTGCTTTGGTGGCTGACCTTGCGTCAGGGAAATTACCTGTCTGTCACTCCCGTCAGCGAGGAGGCCAAGGCATTACGTCCATGGGTATTGGTAGGGCTGTTGCTGGTCCTGGGACAAGTGACGCTGGGAGGCTGGACCAGTGCCAATTATGCCGCCCTAGCTTGTCCGGATTTTCCCACGTGTCAGGCCCAGTGGTGGCCGCCGATGGATGTTAAAGAAGCGTTTATTTTGTGGCGGGGGCTAGGCGTTTCCTACGAGGGTGGGGTACTGGATAACGATGCCCGGGTTGCCATCCATATGATGCATCGTCTGGGAGCAGTGGCAGTGCTTGCTTATCTAGGATGGCTGGTCTGGCGTGTACTGCACAAGATTCACCAGCCGGTATTGCGTCGCACGGCCCTGGTAGTGGCTGTGTTCTTGGTGATTCAAATTAGCTTGGGTATCGCCAATGTGGTGTTGCATTTGCCTCTGCCTGTGGCCGCGGCTCACAATGGTGTCGCAGCTTTGCTAATGCTTGCATTAGTGGCGCTTAATCATGAACTGCGCCCCAGGAAAACTACGCTATGAGCACGAATACGCAAATCCTACAACTCGGTCTCCGTCAATATTGGCGGGATTATTTGGAATTAACCAAACCCAAAGTGGTGGCCTTGATCACTTTCACTGCCATGGTAGGCATGCTATTGGCCACCCCGGCCATGGTACCTTGGGAAGTCTTAATCTTCGGATCCGTAGGTATCGCCCTGTCGGCCGGCTCCGCCGCAGCCATTAATCATCTGGTAGATCGGCGGATTGATGCGTTGATGATGCGCACCTGTAAACGGCCATTGCCCAGCGGGCATCTGGATACCCGTCAGGTGCTACTGTTTGCTCTTGTGCTTGGAGCGGCAGGTATGGCCCTCTTAGTCGTCTTCGCGAACGTGCTGACGGCAATCTTGACCTTTGCCTCGTTAATGGGGTATGCAGTCATCTATACAATGTTTCTTAAACGAGCTACACCCCAAAATATTGTGATTGGTGGCGCTGCCGGCGCCGCGCCGCCGGTGCTGGGCTGGACAGCGGTAACCGGCCAGGTGGAGGCAGAAGCTTTATTGCTGTTTCTGATCATCTTTATCTGGACACCTCCGCATTTTTGGGCATTGGCCATTCACCGCCGTCATGATTATGCCCAAGCCGATATCCCGATGCTGCCGGTCACGCATGGGGTAGCGTTCACTCGTCTACATATTTTGCTCTATACCATTATGTTAGTCGTGATCACTTTGCTGCCCTTTCTCGTCGGTATGTGCGGCTGGCTTTACCTGATCGGTGCGATGACCCTAGGCGGCGTTTTTTTAGGCTATGCGGTGCGATTGTTTATCACAGAGGATGATCGTTTGGCGATGCCGATCTTTGGTTTTTCCATTATTTATCTGTTCGGTTTATTTGCTGTTTTGATGGTGGATCATTATCTGCTGAACATCGTGAAACAGCTGTATCGGCTGATGGTTTGATATGTTGAAGAGTCATAATAGCTAACGACTTTTTTAAATAACGGCGCCGCTTTTCCTGTTGTTGAGATACTTCCGACGCTCATCGGAAACGGCGGCATGCGATGCTAATGCTATTTTTCTCATCTTATCCTATTTTGCGGTTTTCGGATTTCTGTTCGGGGTCTGGCAGGCCACGTTAGCCGGGCTCAAGCATGCGCTAGCGCTATCTCCAGGCGCGTTAGGCATGGCGCTTACGCTAGGTGTGCTGGCGTCTCTACCGGTGATGTTATTAAGCGGCCGGCTTGTTGACCAGTGGGGAGCGCGACCCATTGTGGTCAGTGCCGGCATAGGCATGGGTATTGCTTTTATCGGTTTCTCCTTAGTTTATGACTATGGGACGCTGGTCGCATTGTTGCTGGTATTATTCGCCGCAAGCGGAGTATTCGATGTGGGTATCAATGCAGTCGCTATCGGTTATGAGCAAACCACGCTGCACCGGGTATTGACTTATTTTCACGCTGCTTTCAGCGGCGGAGCGGCTTTCGGCGCCTTGGCAGCAGGTGTCTTACTGTATTTCAATGTGCCTTTTCGAGCTCTCTATCTTATGGTTGTCCTGCTGCTGGCGGGGATGATCCTGAGGGTGTGGCGTAGGCAAACGCTGCCTCTGCAGGCTGTTTTGCGACCAGGAAGCATCAAGTTAACGCGCCTGTATCGAAAGCCTGCTATCTTGGTGCTGGGGATTATCTCCGCTCTGGGAATGCTGTCCGAGAGTATTTTAGAGTCATGGTCGGCCATTTATTTGCGTGATGTTTTAGCGCAGCCGGCTGTGCTAGGCGCATCTGGAGTCGCGGGTTTTCATATCGCCATGTTGGCCGGCCGTCTAGGCGCGGCCCCTGCCGTCGCTTGTCTGGACCGCTGTACGTTGCTGCAAATAGCAGGCGGCACCGCAGCCGGCGGCATGCTGGTTGCGCTGATAAGTCTGTCCGCTTTCACTGTTCTGTTAGGTTTTGTGATAGTAGGACTTGCTCTGGCTATCATTATTCCTGTGGCTTTTTCCTTGGGTGGAGATAGTGCTCCGGGACAAGCCGGTGCAGCCACCGCAATCATCGGAATAATGGGTTATATCGGCTTTCTGGTAGGTCCGGCCCTTATCGGTGGTCTTGCCGAGGCAATCGGTCTGCGCAAGGCGCTGGGCGCAGTGATTTGTAGTGGTTTGGCAATCGTGATTCTGGGATTTTGGATTAAGAAAGATGCAGGCAATTCTTTCACGTCAACGTGATATAAAACGGGAGCGGGAATTGCGCTATGATTAACGATGGTTTGACTGAAAGGTAATATAATCCTCGGCACCAGGTAAACGATCGTCTGGTGCCTCGGGGATACTTATGGTGGGATCAAAGCCACTTTAGGAAAGCTGGTGAGTGGGCTTCAATCTTCCGGTACTTCACATTGACCTAAATTAATCTTGGCGGCCCAAGTGGCTTCATCGCGTCCAAGCAATGTCATACGGGTCGCCATCCGAGCGCAATCCATTAACCAATCGGCTTTTCCAGTTTCCTTTATTTCACGAAAGGCTTGTTCAAAATAAGCATACAATAATCCTTCATTCGTCTCCATTGTTATTTCCTCGTTCCATCAGTTAATTCATCAATGAATGAGCTATTTTGCTAGCTGGCTAATTGTCGTATAAGTACAAGCACTACGCAATATGTTCTTTATCCAACAGGCGATGGAGTTGCTGTAGCTTTGCTGGTTCTGCCATCGGTACTACACCGGTAGGACCGCAATGCCAACAATCATAGTAGTTAACTGGGAGAAAAGCATTCGGTGCAGGTGGTGCTATGTGCACCCGCTCGCCGCACTTAATGCAAACCACATCAGGCGCTAAAGGCGTGTTTAATTCTAACTTGGGGTTAGATTGCAAAGCTTCTATCTCATCAAAAGTAATCATGGTGATTCTCTTTCCCTGATCAGTCACTCGTAAAACGCATTAAAACATTTTTTAGCAGGAGGAGGGTTTCCGCAGAACTTCTTTTTATTAAGTAAAAGTGCGATTAATTGGATAGTCGGAACCGCAAAAGCAGCTATTGTATTATGACGTTTCATGTCAGCTTAGATTGTCTACGCTTGCAATTTGCCGTTAATTGTCACTTAACGTAAAGAGTCGCTTTGAAAATCGGACCGTACAGCAATGCATAGAATTCGTGTCTATGATTCTGAATGTTATCTATGCATTCCCCGTGCCGTTCTGGTTTTGCAGAGGTCGCATAAGCTGTCGGTAAATGGCACCTCACAATCTTGGTATAGTCTATCTGGTAGATGTACTATGGCTGAGCCGGCTTGTCAGTCTTGCTTAACCTTTGCTGGAAGCAGCAGTTCGGAACTTACAGCCGTTGATCAATAGGCCTCCCGCAAAAGAATGAGCGCTGGGACGCCTGGCCGGGCGGTGTCGTCAGCAGGGCACAGGGAAGTGCGCGGCAAGGATCATTGCCGGATGGCAGGGGTGAGCGACGAGAGCGCGCTCAGCCTGGACAACTGGGGTCTGACTTATGCAAAAGGGCTAATGGCTAAATGAGTATTGCGGAGTTCAGATTTTACGAGGAGTTAAACGATTTTTTACCGCGGCAGAGGAAAAAGACGAGTTTCGGTCATGCATTCCTCGGTCGTAACTCGATTAAAGACATGATTGAGGCGCTCGGCGTACCACATACCGAGGTGGATCTGATTCTCGTCAATGGCCAGTCGGTGGATTTTTCTTATATCGTTCAGGATGGCGATCGGATCAGCGTTTATCCGGTATTTGAGGCATTTGATATCACTCCGCTGGTACGCCTTCGTCCAAAACCCTTACGGAAAATCCGCTTCATCCTGGATGTCCATTTGGGTAGATTGGCCCGTTATCTGCGGTTATTGGGATTTGATACCCTATATCAAAACGATTATGGGGACACGGAACTTGCCCGTTTGGCTAGCGAACAGCAGCGCATTCTGTTAACTCGTGATCGGGGATTGCTGAAACGCAGCGTTATTACCCACGGTTATTATGTCCGCGCGACTGCTCCCCAACGGCAACTGGAAGAAATTTTCGCGCGCTTTGATCTCTACCGTTCTGTTTGCGCGTTTCAGCGTTGCTTGCGCTGTAACGGCGCGGTGGTGTCAATTGACAAAGAGCATATCTGGGAACGGATTGAGCCAAATACGCGTCGTTACTTTAACGAATTCTGGGTATGCAACCAATGTCAGCAGATTTATTGGAAGGGCAGTCACTATTCGCGAATGTGGTGTCTAGTGCAAAACGTATTGGCGCAACGGAAAAGTCCCGCAAACGACACGACTGATAAGTAATGCAATGGTTTCTGTAAAGCACAACAGCATAGACTAACGCTTCAACAAATCGGCGAATTCGTTAAGTTACGAATCGCTATGCTACGTTAACCTCAGTTCGACATAAAATACTTCAAGTATCAGGTGCTTATTCCGGAAAACGCGGTAAATATACATCCCGCTAAGCTTGACGGCGGTATCCATACCGCCGACATTTCCTGCACAAGCACCTAACACTTGAAGTTTATTCCCAACCGATCAAACGCTTATATATCGAACTCAGGTTACGTTAAGCTGGCGTAATCTGCTTTATAATGACCTGCAGGCTGATGTGGAGGAGATAAAGCCGTGCGTAAAGTCTTGAAGATATTCGGCTGGATAGTCGGAGTGGTCATATTGTTGTTAGTCGTCGCAGTGATCGCTGTCCCGCTGGTCGTTGATACGGATAAGTTTAAAAATGAAATCACCGACATCGTAGGCACAAAAACAGGACGGAAACTGATTATCGAGGGCGATCTTAAATTGTCCTTGTTTCCCTGGCTCGGCGCTAAGATCAGCCAAGTGGCCCTCGCTAATCCTCCCGGCTATCAGGAGCCTTTGTTGGCTCGCGTCAAGCAAATGGAAATTCGTGTCAAGCCCCTGGCGTTGCTGAAACGGCAAGTGGAAATGGACACCGTGGTTCTGGAGGGGCTAACGCTCCATCTCGAGAAGAACAGTAGCGGCAAAGGAAATTGGGAAGATCTACTGCAACCCGGCAAAAAGAAAGGTACCAAGCCTGAGTCCGGTGAAAGTCGGCCGGCATCCCAATCATCAGCCATTGCCGGACTGGCGGTAGCGGGTTTGGCCATCCGCAATGCTTATCTCAGCTGGGATGATGAAGTAGCGGAACAACACTACGTGGTGGATGAACTGTCGCTGCACACCGGCAAGCTTCTGCCCGGCGAGCCTACCGAAATTGAGGCGGCATTTCACATTGCAGATGCCGATGCTGCCTTTGCTGCCAAGGTGAAGATGACCGGGGAATTGAATGTCGATCCGGGGCTGCAAACGGTTCAGTTACAAGACCTGAAGGTGATAAGCCAGACACAACAAAATACCGGTTTCGGCATGGTCGCTGAGTTGCACCTACAGGGTGCGGTGCAGTCCGATTTAGCAACGCAGACTGTGCAGGTGAGTGACTTTGCAATCACCGCCAACGGGCGAGGGAAACAACCCGATATCGCTGCAGATACTAGGTTGACAGCTCAGATCAACGGCAACTTTGCGACCCAAAACTATCAAGTGAACAACCTAAATCTCACCGCCAATCTCCGGGGTGAAACTTTGCCTGGGGGTAAGCTGGACGTCGCATTGGCCGCCGATATGGATGTCGACCTAGTGCAGCAGACCTTGATGATTCCCAAGCTGCGCCTGGAAACGTTAGGGTTGGATGTTGCTGGGCAGGTGACTGGTAAGACACTGTTGGATAATCCTCAGCTGGATGGAACACTAAAGAGCGTCCCCTTCAACGGACGGCAACTGCTGGAGCGTTTGGGTCAAGAACCGCTGCGTACCGCCGATCCCACCGCCCTTGAGAAAGCGGCGTTTGCAACTCGGTTTGCGGCTTCGCCCACCGCCGTTGCCTTGCATTCTCTTACCATTACAGTAGACGACTCCATCTTGACGGGGACCGTTGCCATTCCCGACTTTGCTGGCCCCGCCATGCGCTTCGATCTGGCGGTTGACACACTCGATATCGACCGTTATCTACCGCCGGCGGCACAGAACCCTAAGCCCGCCACGCCGGGTGCCGCCACGGTAACGGCCGCGGCCAATAGCGAGGTACCTCTGAAGAGCTTGCGCACTCTGACTGCCGACGGCCGCTTACGAGTCGGAAAATTGCGGGTTGCCAAACTTGCCATCCGCGAGCTTTCCCTGCCCGTCGAGGCACAGCGAGGAAAAATGAGAATTGATCCCGTGACTGCCAAACTTTACCGGGGCGCCTATCGAGGAAACATTGTCTTAAACGCCGGTGGTGCTCGCCCGGTCATCACGTTGGACGAGTCGCTAACGCATGTGCAAGCGGGCCCCCTGCTCAAGGATCTGCTGGGCGAGGAGCGGCTTACCGGCACCGCCGATGTGGCGGTAAAGCTGCGTACGGAAGGTGTCGATACTGAGACATTGATCCATGGGCTGAACGGGAAAGGCCGATTTTTGTTCGTCGACGGCGCGGTAAAAGGGATTAACATCGCACGCTTGATCCGTGAGGCCAAAGCGCGATTTGAGGGCAAACAGTTGCCGCCCGAGCCCGGCCCGCTGCAGACCGATTTTGCGGAATTGCGGGGTACGGTGACTCTGACGAATGGTATGGCCAGCAATACGGATTTGTATGCCAAGTCCCCCCTGCTACGAGTGACCGGCGAAGGCACCGCCAATCTGGTGAAAGAGCAACTGAATTATCTGCTGACGGCAACCGTCGTGGCTACCACCAAAGGGCAGGGTGGTAAAGACTTGCAGGATTTAGAGGGCGTATCGATTCCTATCCGAATCGAAGGTAATTTTGATCAGCCGCAAGTTGCCCTGGACCTGGAAGCTCTTCTCAAAAGCCAGGCTGAGGCGCTGGTGCAGAAGAAAAAAAAGGATCTACTGAAGAAAGTGGAAGAAGGGTTAGACGAGAAACTAAAAAAACAACTGGGCGACCAGCCTCAGGAACTTTTAAGAAAGCTGTTTCAGTGATTCGGGACTGATAAACTTTATCGTAATAACGTGCCAACACGCCCTCGTGTCTAAGGCTAGGTTCAGTAGAAGATCTCCCGCTAGCATGAACCTTCTTAGGCAAAGCGCGTTCTATAGGGTGGTGCCACTAAAAGAAGAAGCCCCCCATGAGCAGCGATAACTTTTCTTTGGCGAAACTGGTCAATCAGCGCAAGCGCTTTATGAAACTGGCAGGTATGACAGCGGCGGTGGCGGGCAATTATGTCCAAAGCCGGGTAAAGCAGCTGTTGCTAGCGGAGCCAGCCAATGACGCGGAATTGAGCGATTTATACCGTGCCATCGGCAAGGAAATTGCCGATACGTTGGGCGAACTCAAGGGTGCTGCCATGAAAGTGGGGCAGATTGCTTCACAAACGAAGGGTTTGCTACCGGTAGAAATCTCTGAAGCCTTGGAGAAGTTACAGAGATCAGCGCCGCCTATGCCGTTTTCCATGATCCAGGCGAAGTTGCAAGCCGAGTTGGGTGCTGACCCAACTAAACTGTTTGCCTGGATCGATACCACCCCCTTTGCGGCGGCCTCCATTGGTCAGGTGCATCGTGCCAGAACCCATGAGGGACGTGAAGTTATTGTTAAGGTGCAGTACCCTGGTGTAGCGGAATCGTGCGATTCGGATCTGCGGCAGCTAAAGTGGCTTTTACAAATAGGAAGAGTGATTAAAATCAAAGGAGAAGTACTCGATAATCTCTTTGAGGAGATCCGGGCACGGATTCATGAAGAATTGGATTATCGTAAAGAAGTGGAAAATATTCGCTTCTTTAAACGGTTTCACCGGCGGGACAGGGGTGTTGTGATTCCGGCAGTCATCGACAATCTCAGCAGTCAACGGATATTAACACTTACCTATGAACCAGGTGACCATGTCAGTGATGTGAAATCCCCCCGCTATGATCAAGCGGTGATTAATAAGCTGGGCCGGCGACTGTTTCGCGTGATGGTAAAACAGCTGTTTCTGTTGCAGGCGGTTCATGTGGATCCGCATCCGGGCAATTTCGCATTTCGACCCGATGGCACGCTGGTCATTTATGACTTTGGCTGTGTTAAAAAGTTGAACGCGGATATCGTTTTGGCTTATCGAGACGCTATCGAGGCCTTTTTAGCAGCGGATTACGCAAAACTAGATCGCGCAATGATCGCATTGGGGGTGCGAATTGCCGACGGCCCTCCCGTAGAGGCGGAGTACTATGCCGAGTGGCGGGACATTTTTATAGCGCCTTTTCTTGCCAGTCAGCCCTTTGACTTTGGAACTTCGACGCTGCACGAGCAAGTGGTCCGGCGAACACCGGATATTCTAAAGCGTCTTGACTCATTTCAGCCTGCCGCTGATATTGCCTATATTGACCGCATGATGGGAGGACATTATTGGACACTGTTGCAGCTCGGCGTCAAGGCCTCCTTTTTTAAGGAAATTAAACAACTGCTAGGTGCCAGTTACCGGGCCATGCCGGCGATGCCTTAGGCGCTAATCGACTAACACGGCCGCCGGTTTGGTATTTAGGCATGGCTTTTCTCGCATTGGCTGTGTCTGCATAATGATGCATAAGTTGCTTTCCAGGCTGTGGTGTAAGGGATAGCATCGAGGAATGCAAAAACATGATGCAACAAGTCGATAAACGGCGTACAAAAATTATCTGCACCCTAGGGCCCAGCTCTGACACACCCGAAATGTTACGGGGGCTGATCGAAGCGGGAATGGACATCGCCCGTCTCAACTTCTCTCACGGGACTCACGAAGACCACCGCAGAATCATTGCAACGCTGCGCCGGGAGGCGAAATCCTTGGGAAGGAATGTCGGTATTTTGATCGATCTTCAGGGGCCTAAAATTCGCACCGGAAGGCTCAAAGGGGGGGCTCCCATCCAATTGGCTGCAGATGCCAAGATCTGTTTGACCACCCGCAATATCAGCGGCGATAGCAAAACGTTATCGACAACCTACGAAAATTTTGCAGAAGATTTAAAACCGGGTGATGCGATTTTTTTGGCCGACGGGGTTCTGGAACTCAGAGTGGAGCGGGTACAACCGCCCGACGTCCATTGTCAGGTCGTGCACGGTGGGTTTCTTGGCGAATATAAGGGAATTAACTTACCCAATGTCAACGTCAGTGCGGCTTCGCTGACAGCGAAAGACATCATAGATCTGGAGTTTTGCCTTGCGCTGGACGTCGATTTTGTGGCGCTGTCTTTTGTGCGCGATGCAAAGGATATTAAGGAGTTGCGCAGACGAATTACCAGAGCAGGTAAGTTGACTCCGGTTATCGCCAAGATAGAGCGGCCCGAGGCGGTGAGGAATTTTGCTAAGATTCTCAAAGTCGCTGATGTCATTATGTTGGCGCGTGGTGATCTGGGGGTTGAGATGCCGCTGAATAATGTGCCCCAGATTCAAAAGCGTTTGATTGCTCAATGCAATGACGTGGGGGTGCCGGTAGTGACGGCAACGCAAATGTTGGAGTCGATGATTTCCAGCGTACGGCCGACTCGCGCCGAAGTCGCCGATGTGGCTAACGCCATTTACGACGGGACGGACGCAGTGATGTTATCTGGCGAAACGGCGTCCGGGCGTTTTCCTATCCAGGCGGTGCAGACGATGGCGAGTATTGCAGAAGACGCTGATAATGCCTTGGCCATCTCACCAACCTATGACCGAATTATGCGGATGCGCGAGTCCAGTATTCGTCAGGGCAAAGGCTCCTTTGGTGACGCTATCGCCCAGGCAGCCTGCCGCACTGCCTTGGCGATTCAAGCCACCCGCATTGTCTGCTTTACCAAAATGGCGTCCACGGCTGCCTTAATTGCCCGCTATCGTCCCGTTATTCCGGTGACGGCCATTACGTTAAGCGAGGAGACGCGTCACCGTTGCTCCGTAATTTGGGGAGTTGACGCAGTCCAGTCCATTGAACCTTGTAACACTGATGAACTGGATAGGATTGTCGACGATGTCTTATTGAGTAATCGGTTGGCTAAGCCCGGGGACACGGTGGTTATTGCGGGTGGTGTACCCCTGGCCATGCGCACCCGCACTAATATGCTGAAACTCCACAGAGTGAAAGAACCTTTTTAGGTGATGCGCCGAGGTAACACGACCTTCGCCGAAAGTATCGAGACTGGCTACTCAGCTTGAAGGCTGACTCCTTCTTTTGATATTTTGATCGCTTTTGATCGCCCTCAAGATTTAATTTTTCTGTAGGTGGTTCTTGGATTGCCCTGATGCAGCGATTGCGTGGGTTGGTCCATTACATTCCCCGGAGTCTTCAAATGCCAAGGGTTTTATTGTTTATCCTGCTAATGCTAGGTAGTCTGCCAATGGGTGCTTGTGCGGGTTTGGATACTGCCGCGCTCCCGGTGCCATTGGCAGAGCAGGTGGCAGTGGGAGACCGCTATATGGGGATTCGCGTGCTAGGCAACCTCCGTCTGCCTAGCACGTCGGTTGACGGTCTGACACCCCATGGTTTATCGGGGCTGGCGTGGGACGAGGATGCCGCAATCCTTTATGCGCTTTCCGATAAGGGCATGCTGTTTCATCTGCGTCCCTATTTCCAGGGCGATATGTTACATGACGTGCAGTTTTTAGCGGCTTATCAGTTGCAGAATGCCGAGGGTAAACCTCTGCAAGCTCCCTTCGCTGACGCGGAAGGTTTGGTCATTGCTAATGGCGCTAACGGTGTTTCTGGTGACAGTGAACTACTGATTTCCTTCGAGGTGAAGGTACGTGTGGCGCGTTACAGTCCAACTGGAAAATGGCTGAGTGAGGAACCTTTACCCGAACCCATAGAAAATGCTAAATATTATGCAAGCTCTAATACTGCCTTAGAAGCGATTGCATTACACGACCGGTGGGGAGTATTGCTAGCCCCCGAACGGTCTCCGCGAGGATGGCGCATAGGTTATGTGCCTATCTTCACCTTGGATGGAAAATACTGGGCATATCCTTTGTACAAAGCGCCCGAGAGCTCTTTGGTCGCCATGGAGGCGCTCGCTGACAACTCGCTTTTGACCCTGGAGCGGGCTTTTGTGTCTCTGCTGCAGCCTTTGTATATTGTTCTGCGCCGTACCCACCTTCCGGAAAATCGGTATGTGGCTCTGGTGGTGAAAGATGTGGCCGTCTTCGCTACCAGCCAGGGGTGGCTGTTGGATAATTTTGAAGGCTTAACTCTGCATCGTAACCATCGCTTTTTTATGATCAGCGACGACAACAGCCGTGCTTTGCAAAGCACCTTGTTGGTTTACTTTGAACTGCTGCCGTCGCAGTTTAATTCTGAGTAGTAGATGTTGCAGTGCGAAGCGAGCGGTGCTATACAACAGGGAAAAAATCAATTCACTGTGAAGGTATTCTTAACGCGGACGTCTCTGGTTGAGGGTAAATAAAGTTAAGTGATTTTGTGTCTTTTTCGATGTGCTTAATCTGGATTGAAAAAATAATGCTGTCGCCAGATTAGGACAAAGCGAGTCACAAACTGCGATGTGCCTGTCACTGGATACGTGTGCTTGCCAAGACCCGTCTTTTAATGCCATGCTTGATAGCTACTTGTCGTCGTAGCTTGCACCCTCGACCACGGTGTGCCCCCCATTATTAAAGAAGCCTAGACTTGGAGGTAGATATGGAAGATGTAGTTATTGTTGCTGCGGTTAGAACCGCTATTGGTAATTTTATGGGAACGATTGCCCATATGCCGGCCAATGTGTTAGGGACTAAAGTGATCGAAGCTGTGTTGCAGCGCTCAGGTGTTAAGCGCGAGCAGATCGATGAGGTGATCCTGGGTCAGGTTTTAACCGCCGGTGCCGGCCAGAATCCGGCACGCACTGCCGCGCTGGGCGCTGGTTTAAGCAATGATGTCCCTGCTATGACGATCAATAAGGTATGCGGCAGCGGTCTCAAGGCGGTGCATCTTGCTTATCAGTCCATTCGTGACGGTGATAATGAAGTGGTGATCGCCGGCGGTCAGGAAAGTATGAGTCTCGCTCCCCATCTGGTGATGAATTCGCGTCGGGGAACCGTGATGGGTGAATGGAAGATGGTCGATTCCATGCTGAATGAAGGCCTGCATTGCGCCATCAATCATTATCACATGGGTATTACTGCTGAAAATATCGTTGAGAAATGGGGGATTTCTCGGGAAGAACAAGACGCTTTTTCAGCAGGATCTCAGCAAAAGGCACAGGCTGCTATTGAAGCGGGAAGATTTAAAGATGAAATCGTGCCGCTAGAAATTCCTCAGCGTAAGGCTGATCCTTTAGTGTTTGATACGGATGAGTTTCCTCGTAAGGGGACTACTGCGGAAGGTCTCGGCAAGCTGCGTCCTGCTTTTAAGCATGATGGTACTATTACTGCCGGCAATGCTTCCGGTATTAATGATGGGGCTGCTATGGTGTTAGTCATGTCAGCCGGTAAAGCCAGAGAGCTGGGGTTTAACCCGTTGGCACGTATTGTCGCTTACGCCAAGGCCGGCGTTGACCCCAAAATTATGGGTACCGGCCCGATTCCAGCATCACGTCTATGTCTCAAGAGGGCGGGTTGGACGGTTGATGACTTAGATCTCATTGAAGCTAATGAAGCGTTTGCAGCTCAAGCTATCTCGGTCAATCGTGAGATAGGTTGGGACACCGATAAGGTCAACGTCAATGGCGGCGCCATTGCCTTGGGTCATCCCATCGGCGCTTCAGGGTGCCGTATTCTAGTCACCTTACTCCACGAAATGCAGCGCCGGGATGCTAAAAAAGGTTTAGCTACCCTATGTATCGGTGGCGGCCTGGGTGTTACCTTGGCGGTAGAGCGAGATTGATGATCGCTTGGAGTAGTGCATGCCAAAAGTGGCTGTTGTGACCGGTGGCATTGGAGGATTAGGAACGGCCATGAGTAAGGCTTTAGTTCAGCAAGGCCGAACCGTGATCGTCACCTATTATCCTCCCGAGGAAAAGCAGGCCATGGAGTGGCAGAAAAATCGCACGGCCGAAGGCTTCAACATTATTATATATTCTGTCGATGTGAGCGATTTTGAATCCTGTGCGGCGCTGATAAGGCGCGTTGAGGCGGAAGTTGGACCCATAGAGATTTTAGTGAATAACGCCGGCATTACCCGTGACGCCGTTCTGAAAAAGATGGATAAGTCCCAGTGGGATGCTGTTATTGCCACCAACTTAGGCAGCGTGTTCAATATGACCAAACAGGTTTTTGCGAAAATGCTGGATAGACAATGGGGGCGTATTGTTAACATTTCCTCCATGAATGGACAAAAAGGTCAGTTTGGACAATCTAATTATGCTGCCGCCAAGGCGGGCATCCATGGTTTTACCATGTCCGTGGCTGCTGAAGGGGCTCGTTATGGTGTTACCATGAATACGATTTCACCGGGCTATATTGGCACCGAATTGGTCAGGGCGATGCCTGAAGACGTGCTCAACAAAATTATCGCAACCATCCCGGTAGGTCGTTTGGGCACGCCAGAGGATATTGCTCGCGCCGTAGTTTTTCTGACCGCCGATGATGCCGGCTTCATTACGGGTGCCAATCTGGCGATCAACGGCGGTTCCTACTTTCATTAATCCATTTAATTCAGCGGTGCTATACCTGGTGCTGCAATGCTGTTTCTGGTCCAAAAGCAATGAGCGAACCGCGGATTATCAAAAAGTATCCGAACCGACGGTTATACGATACGGTAATTAGTAGCTATATTACCCTTGAGGATGTTAAACATCTGGTTTTGGAGCGCACCTCGTTTCGAGTGATCGATGCCCGTTCTAGCGTCGATATTACTCGCAGTATCCTGTTGCAGATCATCAGTGAGCAAGAAGAACAGGGCAATCCCATTTTTACCACGGAAGTGCTGGCCCATATCATCCGTTTCTACGGCGACACGCTTCAGGGCATGATGGGCAATTATCTGGAAAAAAGCCTGCAGGTTTTTATTGATCAACAGCACTTAGTTCGAGATCAGATGCGCAATTTCATGGGGCAGAATCCGTTGACCATGATGTCGGAATTGGCGGAGCGTAATCTGGCTATCTGGCGTTCCATGAATGAGCGCCTTTACAAACAACAGCATGGCAAACAGCAGAATAAAGAATCCAACAGTAATACTACAGAAGTTGAAGATAAGGCCGCGCAAGACAACGAAGAGAAGCCCTAAGAGGATATAGTGGCTTTTTTATATAGGCTATTGTGGGTTTTCTGCCGGCGTTGTCATTTTTCCATGCAAGCCGTGCACGAGTGAGTGCTCAATGTCAGCGGGATGCTAATTTTTCCTCTTCTCGAAACTGGCGCAGCCGAGCACGCAGTTGTGCTTTCTGATAAGTCGTGGCGCCCGACTTCTTCAAGCCCAGCTCTGCTTGTTCAATAGCCTGGGTTAATTCGCCGCTTAAATAATAGTATTCAGCCAGTGTTGCGTGAGTTGTCGCAATATCACCGGCGCGCTGCGCGGCTTGAGCATACAGTGCATAAAGGTTGGCATTCTGGGAGCGTCGCTGCAGATGAGGTTGCAAGAGCCGCATGGCTTGGCGAGGATTGCCTTGGGCTGCCAAGGCTTGACCATAGTGCATGGCTAGGGTGAAATCATCAGAATAGAGGTTTTTGGCTGTCTCGAAGAGCCGCCAGGCTTTTGCCTCGTCGCCTTTAGCTAAATAAATCTCCGCCTCCTCAATGCGAAAGGCGAGTTCATTGGGATGAGCTTTACGCAATTCAGCTATCTGTTGCTGAGCCTGATCGTAGAGGCCGGCTTGTTTTAAAGCTAGAGCGTAGCCGTAACGTTCGGCGGTTTCATCTTCAAAATCATTCTTGCTTAAAGCGATTTTAAACTTGCGGATCAGCGCCCTGTGATCGGTGTCCGTCAATACTCGTAGCCGAGCTTTAGCTAGATAATAGGCTAATGTATCTTTTTTGATCCGGCCTTGGTTGGAATTGCCATAACGATTTAGGGTATCGGCCACCCGATTGCGCGGAAGGGGGTGAGTGAGCAGGAGCTCGGGTACTTTGGCAGCAGAACCCATAGCCGTACGCTCCAGGCGTGCAAAGAAGTTAGCCATGCCATTGGGGTCGAAACCGGACTGCAGTAGCAACTGCGTGCCGACACGGTCGGCTTCCTGTTCGTTAGCCCGCGTGAAATTGATTCGGTGTTGGACATTAGCCGCCATTGCACCCGCCATCGCGGCAGGGCCAATCTGGCTGTCGGAGGTTGCCGCCAATAGCGCCGAAGCCAACATAGCAGCCGCAAACGGAATGCCTAGCCGTTGTTCATCGGCAAAACCACGGGCGATGTGACGCTGGGACACATGAGCAACTTCATGAGCAACCACGCCGGCCAATTCGGCTTCACTTTGCGTGGATAATATGAGCCCTGCATTGATGCCAATAAACCCTCCCGGAGCAGCAAAGGCATTAATGCTGGAATCGTTGACCCAGAAAAACGTAAAAGGGCTGCCTTGATTCTGGGCATAAGCGGCAATACTTTGACCCACCGAAGCCAGATACTCACTGAGTTGGACGTCGTCAATTATGAGATTTTGCCTGCGAATACGCTGTAACACTGCCGCACCGAGGCGGTGTTCCTCATTGCTACTGAGATACTGTCCAGCCGGATCACCAATATCCGGTAAAACAATAGCTTGCGCTAAGGTACAAAACGAAGTGGTGACACTAATTAGCGCCAGAATCAAGATAAAGGTATAACGACACATGACAGGTAATGATGGATGAAATCTACCCAATTAGACAGGTGCTGGTTAAACAAGGTTCCGAAAACCGTTATAGAGTGCATTTGGTAAACATGGCTTGCACGAGTGTCTAGAATATCAGTAACGCCAGTCCCACTAGAATCATGATCAATAGCAAGGCAACACGCTCTGCCTGTTGCTGGGTTCTCTGTTGTGCGTTGTAAAGGCGCAGGTACTCAGGGTGTTCATTGAGGTAATGGCGCGTAAAATGGCGCACAAAAACAGGTATTTCGCCGCGGCTTAGGTAGGTGCCAAAAAACCTATCGACTTGACGACAATCAGGTTTCTTCCCATACCAGTCCAGATAAGCCGCAACGAAAATTTGATACTCGCTGATTTCCATCGCTTGGGCGGTCATCTGCAGGATGTCCCAATCATTGGCTGGATGGCTAATATTCTTTTCCATGCTTAGACACCTAGATCTAGGATTTTCAGCATCAATTTTCCCGCTATGCAGAGAATGATGCTGGTTGCAGTGCAGGCTTGGAGAAGTTTAAGCCGAAGGATAGCTTCTCGATAGCAAGATAGCTATGCCTTCGTGCAAGGATATGCGTAACCAATCATTACCCAATCTGGGTGATCAAGGGAAAGACAGGAAAATCAGCGGTTGCTAATCATCGGTAGCAAACCAGTCTTGCGTTGCTTACACTACGATCAGTCGTTTCTGACCACCGCTAGACCATTTTCCTGACTCCCGAAATAGGCGGCTAGATCCGCTTGGTCTTGGGCACTGAGCGGGGCTGCCATCCCGTTCATAATAGCGTTCTTACGGTTGACGCTCTTGTAATCCTGTAACGCTTTGCGCAGGTAATCTTCATGCTGACCCGCTAAGCGAGGAAATGTTGGATTAGGATTGTCTTTATTGCCATTGCCATCCTCGCCATGGCAGGCTGCGCAGGCAGCAGACTTTTGCTTGCCGGCGACTACATTTCCTTTTACTGCCTGCTGTTCCTCAGAGGAGGCGATGCTGGACACATAAGCAGCAATATCAGCCATATCTTGCTCGCTAAGGGTGAAGGCGTTGGCATGCATCGTCGGGTGCTGGCGATCCCCCGCCTGATATTCTTTGAGCGCAAGGGTAATGTACTCCGCGTGTTGGCCGCCTAATTTAGGCACATGATAGGTAGGATAAACGTTGGTGTAGCCTGGGATACCATGGCAACCTGAGCAGGTTGAGAATTTATACTTGCCTATTTCAGGATCACCAGCCGCCTGTGCGGTACTGACCAGAACGTAGCAGGCACCAGCAATGGCGATTTTTAACAGGATATAAGTGCGCATCATTTCCTCATCTACAAATGGAGCATGGATTGACATTTGTTCTTGTAATAGCTTCGTGTAAGAGCTTCGTGCTGAGATAAACACGAAATGTTAGCAGCGGGATCAAGACTTGGCTATTTTACAGTTATGAGACTTAACGGCAACATAAGCACCGATTTAAACCTGTGGCTTGCAAACCTATTCGGTAACTGGTAGATATCTAAATTCGTAGTTTACTCGGGTTAGGAAAAAGGACGTATCATGGATGAGTCAAGATAAGCCCAGTCAGTCCCACCGACTAAGGCTAGCCAGGAATCTGCAGCTGCTTGAAGATTTGTGGCATAAGCTGGTTTATGTCAAATGGAGTCGAGAATCCTTTGCTCTATTGGCTCGGTTGGCTCAGGAGCTAGACCAGACCACGCGTAACTGTGGTGATGGCGAACTTGTGGCGTTGGGTTCCCAGCTGAGATGTCACATCAACGATTCCCTCATTGTTAAGCGCTTCCCTAGACCTGGGGCGCAAGAACGCTTAACCATGTTATTGGAAGCGTTGCGCCATCGGCTAAGCTTCGGCGGTGAAGGAGGGGGCGCTGCGTCTGCATTGCAAAGCGAAGCCGCGGCAGTTGTCTTACTGATTGCTGCTGAGTGTCCCCAGCAGTTATTGCTGAAATTAGCAGACGCCGGTTTTCAAGGGCGGTATTTTAACAGTTTGGATGCAGCCGAAGCGGCGCTTTCTAACCCAGCGCCGGTGGCAGTCATTGTGGATATCGATTTTCCCGGAAAACCGCTGACGGGTATTGAAATCTGCACTTACCTCCGCGACTATCACCAGCTCCAGGCCCCGGTGTATGTGATGGCCGAGCGGGACGATATGACGGCTCGTTTGGAAGCTGTGCGTGCGGGAAGCAGCGGCTACTTCAGGAAACCTGTGCGGATCCCGGAGTTATTGGGGAAGCTGAAAAACTGGTTTTTTCAGCAATTACCACAAGAGAAGCAACGGGTGTTGATTGTCAACGAGGCTCCCGTTGCAGCACATAAACTGGCTCAAGCTGTTCAGACCGGCGGGCTGATTATCCACGTGGTAACCCAGCCTTTGCAGGTTATCCAAGCCCTTTACCGGTTTCAGCCGGATCTGCTGTTAGTGGATTTGGATCTCAACGCACTGAAGGGAGAAGAATTGGTAAGGGTTTTAAGTCAGCATAATTTTGTAGAGACTCTACCTATCATTTTGTTGACTTCCTGCAAAGCTGTTCAAGACTGTCTACCACAACGGGAAGTATCCCCGGCCCAGGTCGATTTACTGCAAAAACCCGTCGCCTTTGATTACCTCAATTGGTTGCTGAGACAGCGCTTACATCGGACCCGCGCTATGCGCGCCAAGTTGAGTGCCTTGAATTTCAGGGACACTGTCAGCGGCTTGTATAATCGCCGCTATTTTTTAGGACAGCTAGAGCGTAAAGTTGCGGCGCTAAAGATCAGCGTAAGCTCGGTTGGCATCATCTTTTTGGCGTTGGACAATCTGCGTGCCATACGGGATGCGACTGACGTGCTAGTGGCCGATGAGGTGGTGGCGCAAGCTGCCGGGCGGTTGCGCAAAGTGCTGACTCTGCAATACTCGATCGCACGCTTTGGCGATGCGACTTTTGCAGTACTGATGCATGATGTTCCGACAGAACAATTGGTGACCACGGCCTACACGATAAAAGAGACTTTAGAGGGAGAATGTTACCGGGTTGGTAACCATGATTTGCTGCTTCACACTAGCATCGGTATCAGTACCACCACGAATGCCGAACAGGATTTTCTGACGTTGTTGCAGCAGGCCGATGTGGCTTGCAGTCTGGCGCGTACTGCAAACGCAGAGCGCATTCATGTGTATCAGGATGCGGAGGCAGACCGACGGGAGGGGGAACGTCAGCAAAAGCACTTGCTAGAGGACATTCAGAACGCCGTCAAAGAGCAGCGTATGAGACTGGTCTTCCAGCCTATCGTCAGTCTGCATGGCACTCAGCAAGCGCGTTACGAAGTCTTGTTACGCATGCAGAGCAGCATCGGCCAGGAACTCCTTACAGAGACCGTATTTAGCGCCACACAAGCGCATTCCTTGGGGGCTCTGCTGGATCGCTGGGTGGTGACTCACGCCGTCCGCCTATTACGAGATTGGCAAGGAGTGGCCCCTGCTCCCACGCTCTTTATTAAGCTCTTACCGGTGACTTTGCACGATAGATCGTTACTGGCATGGTTACGGGAACTTCTCCAAACTGTGCAAGTGCAAACCGAGCAGCTGGTTTTCCAGGTGACGGAGGCAACCGCCACGCAACATTTACGAGAGCTTAATGGCTTTCTCGAAGCTATTAAGCCCCTGGCGTGCGGATTTTGCCTGGATCGCTTCGGGCGTGGAACGGATTCCTTACGGTTGCTCAAGCATCTGGATCCTGACTATGTCAAACTTGATATGGCTTTTATTCAAGGTCTTGTAGGCAATCAAACTAAGGAACAGCAATTGCGAACCCTGGCAGAGCAAATCAATAGTATGCAAGCACTGACTATCGTAGGCCACGTAGAGGATATCCGTATCCTGCCGTTGTTGTGGTCTTGTGGGATTAACTACGTACAGGGTTTTTTTCTGCAACGTCCCCATGAAAAAATGAACTACGACTTTGCAGGCAGTGCTCTTTAGGGTTCTGACCGGCTATTTCCCTTGTGGGATAAGCTGTGCCAACAATGCCCCATAACCGTCTTTGTAGCTCGGATAGCGCAAGCAAAATCCGCTTGCCCGCAGACGGGCGTTGCTGCAGCGTTTGTTGGACCGCATGGCGGCTTCGGGACCTGCTGCAGCGGCAACCACCGGCGGTCCCGATACGCCGAGACGTTCCGCTAACCAGCGCAGCACCTCGCATTGGGGCGCAGGATCATTATCGACCCCCAGATAAAGCGATTCAGGGTTAGCCAACCGTAGCAGATACTGCAAGGCCGCAGCGCAGTCTTCAAGATGAATGCGGTTAGTGTAGGCCGGCGGTTGTTCTACGCAGGTCGCGTTACCCTTACGCAGGCTATCCAGTAACCGGAGGCGTCCCGGCCCGTAAATACCGCCGAAGCGGATAATCGTGGCTGGATAAGGACCCCGCCACAGTAGTGTTTCGCCTTGCCGGATGAGGCGGCCGGAAAATGAGGATGGTTCGGCAGGAGAATTTTCATCCACCCATTCCCCTTGATGTTGAGCGTACACCGAGGTGCTGGAAGTCAGGAAAATACGTCTGGGATGCTGGCCCATTTGCTGCAAAGCGGTTAATAGATTGGCCACGCCATCGACATAGACGGCCCGATAGGAAATTTCATTGAATCCGTCGGGAGCCGCCGTGTAGAAAACAGAGTCTAAGTCTGGCGGTAGATGAGTTAAACTTTCCGGATCGGTGAGATCCGCCATAAGCGGCTGAAGGGCGGCAGGCAATGGAGTAGCATGACGCTTCAGTCCCCAGACAAGATGACCGGCCTGGTGCAATTTTACCCCCAGCAGGGTGCCGACTTGGCCACAACCGGCAATCAGAATACGTGCCATACGTTGTTTTTCCTATCTCAGTCTAGCATCACAATGAGTTTAAGCTGTCCATATCGATCTGGAAGCGGTTATCAAGACCGTCTGCGGCAAGGATGCCGCAGTCGAGCTTATAGGGATGTATTGACAGCGTGTCTTGAGAATAACTTCCAGATCGATAGCAACAACCTATAGGCTATGCCGTTTGCCAACGATTAAGACACCCATGCCCCCCCTTGAATTCACGCAACGTGTATTGCGCTGGTTTGACAGCTACGGCCGTAAGCACTTGCCGTGGCAGCGCGAGGCGACACCGTATCGAGTCTGGATTTCGGAAATTATGCTCCAGCAGACCCAGGTCACTACGGTTATTCCCTATTACGAGCGGTTTCTCACGCGCTTTCCCAATGTCACCGCACTGGCCAATGCAGAACTGGATGAGGTGCTCCATTTATGGTCTGGGTTAGGTTACTATGCTCGGGCTCGTCATCTGCATCGGTCTGCTGTATTGATCCGGGATCACTTTGACGGTGAACTGCCGTTGGCTATCACAGCGCTTTGCCAGCTGCCGGGCATCGGCCGTTCTACGGCCGGAGCGATTCTAGCGCTGGCGGTTAACCAGCGCCATCCGATCTTGGATGGTAATGTCAAACGTGTGTTGGCCCGGTTTCACGCTGTAGCAGGTTGGCCGGGACGCGCGGAAGTACTGGCGAGCCTGTGGAAACTGGCCGAGCAGCATACGCCCTCGCAACGGGTGGCCGATTACACCCAGGCAATGATGGATTTGGGGGCCTTGATTTGCATTCGCGGCCGACCTCGGTGTTCGCTATGCCCGTTGCAAGACGATTGTGCTGCCCATGCCCAGGGCTGTGAAACCCAGTTTCCTACACCACGACCCCGGCGGAATCTGCCGTTACGCAAAACCTGCATGCTGATGCTGCGTACCCTGAAAGGCGAGGTATTATTGGAAAAACGACCTCCCACAGGCGTTTGGGGAGGGCTATGGAGCTTTCCCGAATGTTCCCCGGACAGTGATGCAGAAGCCTGGTGCCGTGATATTCTGGGCTTAATAGTCATTGATATTCAGGCGTGGGCAGTGCTGCGCCATACCTTCAGTCATTTCCATTTGGAGATCATTCCTTTGCGGATTACCGTGAATAACCGCACCCATGGTGTGATGGAAGGCGAGCGCTATGTTTGGTATAACACCAGACAACTTGATGGACGCGGCTTTGCCGCTCCAGTGAAGCGGTTATTATCTCTATTAGCAACTGATTGCTGAGGAACATCCTATGACTCGTATGGTACAATGCGTCAAACTAGGCAGAGAAGCTGAGGGTCTGGAAAGACCTCCTTATCCGGGAGAGTTGGGCAAGCGGATTTATGCACATGTCTCCAAGGAGGCATGGCAGCAGTGGCTGCGGCAGCAAACCATGTTGATCAACGAATACCGCTTGACTCCCGTCGAACCCAAGGCTCGTAAGTTTCTAGAGGAGCAAATGGAACGGTTTTTCTTTGGCGAGGGTTCCGCACTTCCTGAGGGTTACGTCCCACCCGATCAGTAGAGATATCACGGCCTCTTGACCTAGGGTTCAGAAATCGCTTTAATACGCGCTTTACATTAAATGGAAGTGGGCCAGGTAGCTCAGTCGGTAGAGCAGTGGACTGAAAATCCTCGTGTCGGTGGTTCGATTCCGCCCCTGGCCACCATTAAATTCAAGGGCTAATGTTGATTTCGGCATAAGCCTTTTTCTTTGGTGCGGGAAATTTGCGGGACTGGCTTACGCTAAGACGCCGCAAAACCACCAACTTCGGTTGTCCGCGTTCCACGCCGCAAACTTGACTTGCAGCCTCCGGTAAGCGCCTCAGTTCTGGTGCGCTTTAATGAGGGGTTATCCTTCCTGAACGATGGCCTAGCAGGTCTTGGCGATCCTCAAATGAAACCCCCGCCCCGAGTGCAGCCGCCTGCCGAAGGTGTGCTTTAGATCATGCACTCTGATCTTGGATAGTCCCGCCCTGGCCCTCGCTTTGAACCATGCCGAATTGAGCATCCGGGTAATAGGTTTTCCACGATACACGAAGACATGATCCTGATCTTGTGCACGCAGCTACACCCAGCAGTTTTCTATTCCGGGACTCAGACCAGCTCGATTCTTGCCTGGTGCCCTGGGGCTGAGGCAAGCCGGGCATCGCGGGTTAAGAGAGGTGCAGAAAGGGACTCGGCGAGGGCAATGTAGACAGCATCGTAGGCGGTGACGTTATGGCGCAACTCCCAGATTCGGAGCAGATATAGATCATGGGGATAGCGAGTGATGGGAAAATCAGTCAGGTCACTCAATGCCTGATACCCACGTTCAGGCGTCATGTCTCCACTGGCGCAGTAACGGCGCAGGACCTGGGCGACCTCAAGGTCGAGGAGGTGAGGGGCAAGGAGGGTTTCCGTCGTTGAAAAGACGCGATCTTCAATAGATTGTCCCGCCGGGGTAACCAAAAGCACTTCGAGGATCGCTGAGGCATCCACGACAATCACTACCGTTCCCGCTCAGCCCTGATGGCCTCGGCGGGCGGTATCTGGGGTTTTTCAGTAGTTCGTCCATGAAGGCGCTTACGCAACTCACTTAAAGTGGGTCGCTCAGCGGTTTTCTGAATCTCGGCAAGGAGGTAATCCGAGAGCGATATCCCTTCCTGGGCAGCCCGTGCCTTGAGTTTTCGGTGCAGGTCGTCGGGGACATTTCGTAGCTGAATCATCTTAGACATGCCCATAACATACTTGCATGCTTAAAACATGTCAACGTAGATCGGGCCGGTGGCGATGGCTGCAGCGGGCGCCCAGGCCGGACGGGTCAACAAGCAATGAAATCGGGACAATTTCAGGTGGGTCAAATCCAACGCCTCGAAACGCCCGGTCCGAAGCAGTCGAACCTGTTCCTGGGTCCAGGCGTAAAAGTCTGTGTCGTATGGAGTCGGGGTGGCGCGATGGCGCTTGTCTCGGTGCAATATAATCTGGAGTTTTTAGTCAGTTGCCGCCTTATTCAAAAGGCTTCCGGTATTTTGCGGTGTCGTTCAGGCTATGGCACCAAAATAGCACAAATTGCATCAAAGGTTAATGAAGGAACGTCATGTTGCGGACATTGATAGTCAGCCCCGAGAACCTGCAGGTCGATGGCAATGAACCTTCAACCTTTACTCTTCAAGTGCCTTCCCGCAACGGTGGTATTGCTGTTAATTATGGGTCTATCGGGATGTGCCTATTATCCCTATCCTGGGAGTTATGTGGGATTTTACGGAGGGCATGAACACTATTCCCTGAGTCTACAGTATGCCTACCCCTATCCCCGTTACCGCTACCGTTACTACTTTAAGCACCATCCCCGTTATATCCACCCCTATCGGAGTGGCTTTCGGTATCAATTTCATCCAGGTTACGGACGGCATTTTCATGGTTACTCTGGCCGCCACCATTAGCCCAAGGGTTTGCGGCCCAACTATTTCCATGAGCCAGGGAGCTGCCTGATGAAGGGCCGACGTCAAAAAGACGCACCATCCCCGCCAAGGCAGCAGGCTTTATGTTGAGATTTTCCTCTCGTACTGGCACCCAGAATACGCGACGTTTCACTTTGGGCAGATTGTGCTGGTTTATCCTGACCCGGCTAACACGGATGTTGCTCTTTTTCCTACGCCTTGCCCTGCGTCACCCGTTTAAAATCGGCTGCCTTGGCATCCTACTCACCCTTGCCTTTCTCTACGTCAGTCTGCCGGCCGCCGAGCGCTTGGCTGCCGTAGACCAGGGCGTGGCATTCCATATCCGCAAACGTGGCGAGGTGATCGAGTTAAGAGATGCCGTTACCAACCTGCATATGTCGTTAGACAATATTGCCGATTCCTTAGAACAGGCGGTGATTGCCACGGAAGATCGGGCGTTCTATAGCCATCCGGGTTATAGCGTGCGCGGCTTACTGCGCGCCGCTTGGGGGTGCTTGCAGGGTCTGCAGGGGCAACTCGAGAAACTGAACCCGCGCCAGATCTGTGGGCTCGGTGGTGGCAGTACAATTACCCAGCAGCTGGCGAAAATGGAATTTTTCAGCAGCGAACCGTCCGTGCTTAGAAAGCTCAAGGAACTGCTGATGGCCATTAAGATTGAGGCGCAATTCGACAAAGAGCAGATCTTTGCCATGTATCTCAACCGCGTTCCCCTGGGCAGACGGATATATGGCGTCGAAGCGGCCGCGCGCACTTTCTTTAAAAAACCGGCGCGTTCTCTTAACTTACCCGAAGCAGCCATTCTCGCGGGAGCCATGACGGAGCCGTCCCGCAATAACTTTTTGAACAACCGGGAAGGATCGCTCCGCGAAGCCAGGCGGGTATTGCATGATATGTTGGAGGCCGGTTTTATCACCGTGCGTCAGCAAGCGAGCGCCCTGGCGGCTCTGCCGGATTGCTGTCGGAGCGGCTGGAAGCCGTGGCAAAAGATCTACTATCGCGATTTCTGGCATTGGCTCCGGCCGCAGTTGGCCGCCCTATTGAAAAGGCGTGAGGGGGATTTTGTGGTGATTTCGACGCTGAACACCGAGCTGCAGATTTATGCCGAGCGGGCGCTCAATCGCACGATCCGCCAGGCGGAGGGACGGCGGGTGGGGCAGGGGGCGCTCGTGGCGATGGCGCCGGACGGTAAAGTCTATGCTATGGTCGGCGGCGTGCGCCATCTGCAGCGGGGCTATAACCGGGCTGTCCAAGCGAAACGTTCGCCGGGGTCGCTGGTAAAGCCCATCATTTATTTAGCGGCCCTGGAAAAGGGCTGGACGCCGGATAGTCTGCTGCAAGACACGCCGGTTACATGTGCCGAGGGCTGGCAGGTTCACAACGCCAGCCAAGCATACCGCGGGACGTTGACCTTGCAAGAAGCGTTGCTGCACTCGACGAATACCGCGGCCGTACGCTTAAGCCAGACCCTGGGCCAGGAAAAGCTCAATGACACCACCCGCCGGCTGGGGCTGCCCGCCTTTTTCAAGGATACCTGTATGAGTCCCCTGGGCGCCAATGTGGCGCTAAGCCTGCTGGAGTTGACCTCCGCCTATGGGGTGTTCGCCTCCCAGGGGCTTGCGGTAACGCCTTATGGCGTAATAGGCATCCGCGAGGCCAGCGGCGATTATGTGTATTGGCGCCCGGCCGACAGCCGCAACCGCGTCGTAAAAGGGAATGTGGCAAAACAGCTTCATACTTTGCTTACGGGGGTTGTATCCCAGGGAACCGGCCGCCATGCCCGTATCGCCGGACTGGCGGTAGCGGGCAAAACCGGCACGTCCAGCGACTATAACGACGCCTGGTTTATCGGCTACACCGCCAAGCTGGTGGCCGGTGTTTGGCTTGGCAATGATGCTTATCCCGCACCCATGGATCACGTCAACGGTAGCGGATTTCCCGCGGTGATTTTTCAACGGTTCATGCGCAATGCCCATGAGTTTTTGCCGTTCCTGCGGATGCAGGGGGTGTATGGGTCACCCCGCAACCAGCAGGCGATCAGCAGGAATGCTGCAATGCCGCCCTGATGGGGGACGAATGGGTGTAACCCCCAGTCTGCTGCTGGATACCACGAGGCTGGGTAGCTCATGAAAGGGGACGCCGTGAATGCCTCCCTGCAGGCTTGACGACGGCATCCCTGCCGCCGACACCCCTTTCACAAGCTACCCAGCCTCGTTCCGCACGCTCGGCGGGTTTTACCAGGACGCTTGTACCTAAGGTATGCGGTGGGGTGCTGTAGCTCCTGAAAATTGCTATCATTTCTTGACATTCAGCACAAGAATCAGCCCCCTGTTTGGGGATGATAGGATGAAACCTTCTCGGTCTGAACGCATTGAGGTCTTTATCAGCTACGCGCATAAAGACAATGAAGATCCCGACCCCAAGAATAAGTGGCTAGACCGTCTTATGGAACAGTTAGCACCGCTTGTTTTGCAAGACGTAGTGGATGCGTGGTCGGATCAGGACATTGGCATCGGCGAGGACTGGCATAGCGAGATTCAGCGACGTTTGGCCTCGGCCAAGGTGGCCGTCTTGCTGGTGAGTTCTGCTTTTTTGGCGTCGGAGTATATTCGTAACAGCGAACTGCCGGCGTTACTGCAAAAAGCCAAGGAACAGGGTCTTAAAATTCTGCCGGTTATTCTCAATCCCTGTCTGTTTCAAGAAACAAAGTTCAAGTATCCCGACCCAAAGAACGGTCCTGAAGCGTTGTCACTGGCGAGTTTGCAAGCCAGCGGTTCTCCCAAGGAACCCCTGAGCAAACTCAGCCGATATGAGCAAGATGAAAAGCTGCTTGCCGTAGCCCGGCGTATTCACAAGCTTATACCGGCAAATTCTTTAGAAAGCCAAGTTCGTTCTCACTCGACGCAGAGTGAGTTTATCCAGCGCATCCGGCAGGAAATCAACGAGCTGTTAAACCGGCAAAAACTGCGTGCCTTGCATGACAGCCTCTTGCATCAAGCGGCGCACCCTCCTGCTAAGGGTCAGTCCTCAAGCCCTGTGGATCGGTTGATCCCGGCGCAGGAAATGTTTTCTAAGGAATCCCCGGCGGGTGGAGAACGTCAGTTGGGAAGACATACAACAGTTTATTGAGCGGCTAAATGGCGTGGTACCGGGCGGCGGGTTTCGGCTGCCGACGGAAGCGGAATGGGAATATGGCTGCCGGGCGGGGACGGAGACCCCGTTTTGGTTTGGCGATCAGATTACTCCGGAGCAGGTTAACTATAATGGCGAATATCCCTATGCCGGAGGGCGCAAAGGGAAATACTGGCAAGAGATGGTGGCGGTGAAAGCATAGCCGTGTAATGACTGGGGGCTTTATCAGATGCACGGCAATGTGTATGAGTGGTGCCAGGACTGGTACGGTGATTACCCTGTGGAGACGGTGGTGGACCCAGCGGGGCCTACGAAGGGCGGGAGGCGCGTGCTGCGTGGCGGCAGCTGGGACTACTACGGCAGGAACGTGCGTTCTGCCGCCCGCTACACTAACGATTCCGGCTGCCGCTACGGCAACAACGCCTTCCGTCTTGCCCGAGGTCAAGCGGCCGGGGTGGGTGAGCCGGAGGCGAGTAGGGAAGGGCAGGGGAGCCGTGGCGGACAGACGCCGGGGAGCGGCGGCGGTCAGGCACGGCGCAACTGACAGGAATAACACTCATGATCCAATCTCCCCGTGTCACCGTATGGAACGAGTTTCAACACGAAAAGACTAATGCTAGAGTAGCCGAGATTTATCCAAACGGCATCCATGGCGCTATCGCTCAATATCTTGAGGCAGAATCATTTCCGGTACGAACAGCAACCCTCAATGAACCGGAACACGGCTTGAGCGATGCCGTGCTTGAACAGACCGATGTGTTAATCTGGTGGTCGCATATCGCCCATGACCAGGTGCGGGACGCCGTCGTGGACAAGGTGCACAAGCGGATCTTGGAGGGGATGGGCCTGATTGCCTTGCACTCCAGTCACTTTTCCAAGATCTTAAAACGCCTGTTAGGCACGTCCTGCAATTTGCGCTGGCGCAATGTGGGAGAAAAGGAACGGCTTTGGGTGGTGGAACCGGGACACCCCATCACCGCCGGGCTAGGCGAATTTATTGACATACCCACCGAGGAGATGTATGGAGAGCCGTTTGATATTCCTGCGCCCGATGCGCTGGTATTGATCAGTTGGTTTCAGGGGGGTGAGGTTTTTCGCAGCGGTTGTTGTTATCAAAGGGGCCTGGGCAAGATCTTTTATTTCCGTCCCGGTGATGAAAACTATCCCACCTACCATCATCCTGACGTGCGGCGCATGATTGCGAATGCCGTGCGCTGGGCGGCGCCGGGTGAGGCGCCTGAAGTGCATTATGGCGAGCGTTCTCAGCCCCTCGAACGTTTTTAACCTTAGGTATTCCTTGACAAGCTGAAAGCCAATGCTATCCCACCACCGATCTTCCATGAAAGAAAAACAGGCAGATGCCTTTGCCGGTTTACGCTTTGACAACAGCTACGCCCGGTTGCCCGAGCGTTTTTATGCCCGGCTTGATCCGGTTCCCGTCAAAAACCCGACGCTGATCCGGATTAATCATCTGCTTGCCGAAGAACTGGGGCTGGATGCCGAGGAATTGAGCAGTGATCAGGGGATCGCCATGCTATCCGGGAACGCGGTTCCCAACGGGGCGGAGCCGGTGGCGACGGCCTATGCCGGGCATCAGTTTGGCAATTTTGTGCCACAACTGGGAGATGGCCGGGCGATTCTGCTGGGTGAGATGATGGATCGTTTGGGAAAACACCGCGATATGCAATTGAAAGGCTCCGGCCGCACGCCTTTCTCACGGCAGGGGGATGGCCGCGCTGCGCTGGGACCGGTCATTCGGGAATATATCGTCAGTGAAGCCATGCATGCGCTGGGTATCGCTACCACACGCTCATTGGCGGCCGTGGCCACTGGAGAGCCGGTTTTTCGGGAGACTGCGTTGCCGGGAGCGATTCTCACCCGGGTTGCGGCCAGTCATGTGCGGGTGGGCACCTTTGAATATTTTGCCGCCCGTGAAGATAATGAGGCTCTGCAACGCCTCGCCGATTATGTGATTGACCGGCATTATTCCCATGTCCAGGAGACTCAACATCCCTACTGCGCCTTATTAGAGGCGGTACGCGACGCGCAGGCGTCCCTGGTTGCCGGCTGGATGCATGTCGGCTTTATCCATGGGGTTATGAACACGGATAATATGGCGATTTCTGGTGAAACCATCGATTACGGCCCCTGTGCGTTCATGGATGCGTATGATCCCGCCACCGTGTTGAGTGCGATTGATTATTACGGACGCTATGCCTACGGCAATCAGGGACATATCGCGCAGTGGAATTTGATACGTTTTGGCGTAACGCTATTGCCGTTGCTGGATGCGGATAGGGAGACAGCGATTGCCAAGGCACAAGCAGTGGTTGAGTTCTTTCCGGAGGTTTTTAACCGCGCTTGGCTGTCCGGCATGCGCCGGAAAATAGGGTTATTGACCGATAACGATGACGATCTTCTGCTGATTCAGCATCTCTTGGAGTTGATGCAAAGACAGGCCGCTGACTATACGCTGACGTTTCGCTATTTATGTGATGCGGCAGACGACGAGGCTGATGATCGGCGCTTACGTGAATTGTTTGCTTCCCCTCAGGAAATCGAGACGTGGCTTGCCCGTTGGCGAACCCGGATAAGTCAAGAAAAAGAGACACCCGCCCAGCGTGCCGCCGCCATGCGCCAGGTGAATCCCGCTTTTATTCCGCGCAATCACCGGGTGGAGCAAGCGATTGAAGCGGCCGTTGCAGCCCGTGATTTTGCCAAGATGGATACTCTTATCACCGTGCTTTCCAAGCCTTACGATGATCAACTCGCATTTCAGGACTACATGAATCCGCCTAAGCCGGAAGAACGGGTTTATCAGACGTTTTGCGGAACGTAAGTATTTCTTAATGCACAAGCGAACGCAGGCGCAAGAAAAGCTTACTGCCCATTAAGGGGAAAATATGAAACACTTCTCGTGGGCCATTATCGTCGTTGCCCTGTGCGCAACAACCCTCTATATCCTTCACACCTTCCGGGGACAGGCCGACTTTGCTGAGGCAAAGGTACGTGATGCACCGCTTGAACGACTCGCCGAACCGGAGGTGGATTGGTATGCGGTACGCCAGGCGGTAGCCGGCGTTGTCCAGACCTCCCGCGCCCAGGCCCTGGAAGAGGCCAACCAACAGCTAACCGAGTGGCAGGCAGGGGTCATGCACCGCCTGGATACGGATTTTTTGGCGTGGTACTTCGGCTATTGGAACACCCAGAAGCGCAGCGCCAGTTACCTGTGGACCTGGCTGTGGGACGATGAACAGAGCGCCAATACGGAGATGGCGGAAACCATCGCCAATGAACTCTCCGCCCGCGCCTTACCGCCGCATCTGGTGGACAAGGAGTTGGAGAGTATCGCGATGAATACCGCCGATACCTTCGTGAAACGCCTGCGCCGGGGGCTGGAGGACGTGCCCCGTCAATATTCGATTCCGCCTACCCGGTGGGAAGAATATCTCGACGGCATCACCTTCACCATCGCGGACCGTGACGGCAGCGACCAGCGGCTGACTGACGCCAGCCTGAAGAGTGTCTATGTACTTGGCACCCTGGGCAGCGCTGGCACCGCCATGGCCGCCGCTCCCCTGGTCAGGAAGGCTATGGCCCGTATGGGCAGCGCCATGGGTGGCAGAGCCGCTTCCTACGGGGCCCGCATCGCTGGCAAGGCCATCGCCAGGACGACGGTGCGCCAGAGTGTGAGCACCGTCGGGGCCAAAACCGGATCCATGGCCAGTGGCCCGCTGATTGCGGCGGTGGCCATCGTCGGTATCGGGATCTGGGAATGGTGGGACCATGCCACCACGGTCGAGGCGGAGCGTTCTCGGATGCGAGCCAACATCGCAGGCTTCCTGAAGCAGTTCAAGCAGGACCTGCTCCGTACCGACGGGGCCATCGGTGCACCCGTGCATCAGATTGAGACCGTCATCTACGCAAGCGTTACCAAGGCCTAGGTGATTGCCAGGAAAGCATTTCCCCTGCGGTCCTTTTGTAGCCTGGATGGAGCGCAGCGGAATCCGGGGTCTGAACACTGAACACTGAACACTGAACACTGAGCTCGATTCTCGCCAGATCCGCTATCATATGATCCACGTTTTGGAGATAGAAGAAAGGGATACCACTGGATTGTAAGAAATAGTTTGGAGGTTAAGATGGCAAACGATCATCCTGTTGTGTTAGTGCATGGTATGTTTGGCTATGGGCCCAAGGAACTGGGACCATTTAATTATTGGGGGAGCGCCTTTAAAGTGTCTTCCCCCCTGCAGCGTTATGAAGCCAGCGTCGGCCCTATGAGCTCGGCACACGACAGGGCTTGCGAATTGGCTGCCCAGATCAAGGGTACCCGCGTGGACTATGGAGAACAGCATGCCGAAGAGGAGGGACATCAGCGTTATGGATATGACTTTACCGGTAGGGGCTTCGTCCCCGCTTGGAGCGAAAGCAAGCCCGTTCATTTAGTCGGCCATAGTCTGGGTTCCCCGACAATTCGCTGTCTCCAGCATCTACTCGACATAGATTATTGGGGTTGGGGAAGCAACCACCGTTGGATTCATTCTCTCAGCACGATTTCCGGTGTCTCGAATGGCAGTACCCTGACTTATTTCTTTGGCGCCGATGAGAAAACCGGACTCATCGGAAAAGAGAGTCGCGCCAATGCCTTGCTATTCATGATCGAGATTTATATGTATGCCACCCATGCGATACAGGATGTCATTTACAATTTCGATCTCGATCAATGGGGATTGGACCGTGAGCCCGGAGAACTGCTGCCGGAGTATTTGCTGAGGGTGTCTCAGTCCAGGTTCTTTAGAGGAAAAGACAATGCGGTTTATACGCTCACGCTGCAAGGGGCTTACGCGGATAATGCCGTCTGGAACACCCATCCAGAGACTTATTATTTCTCTTACATTACCGAACAAACCACCCGGGCTTTGCTTAGCAACCGGTACTATCCCGACCTGCGTATGAACCCGGCTTTGTTGTCATCCGCCACCTACATTGGCGGAAAAGAGTTTAAAAATCCCCCTGTTCCTGTCTCCGATTTCAATAGCTCCGACTGGTGGGAAAACGATGGGCTTGTCCCGTCATATTCGCAACAGTATCCCCGTATCAGCGGTGACCATCCGGTAGGCGATGAGTTTGACAACCGTACCCCTGTCGCTCATTTTCAGAAGGGCAGGTGGTATTACCAATGGGAACGAAACGTGGATCACTTGGACGTGTGTATTTCCCCGCAACTGACGCAAATCGGTTGGCAAAGAAGATTTTATAAGGATCTTTTTGAAAGATTAGCGGACTTGTAAGGGGGATCTTTGCCGGGCGATTTCTATCAGACTCGACTTTGGCCAATTTCCCCCTCACCCTCACCCTCTCCCACCAGGGGGAGAGGGTGAGGGTGAGGGGGTATTTAAGTACTATGTAAGGATTCGCGCGACAACGAAACCAGCCAATGCTCGTTTAATAAAGCAATGTTTATGACAGCGCAATCAGCTGCCAGAAGCCGACGGTTATCAGGCCGATGCCGGCGATACGACCGCTCACCGGCCCGTCGGGTAGCACTTTTTCAAGCAGCACGAAACCCGCGATGACCGCTATCCAAAGCAGGTTCATCACTCCACCGACAAACAACAGTAACATCAAGCCCCAGCAGCAGCCGACGCAGAACGCACCGTGCTCGAGGCCCATGCGAAACGCGCCCAGCCGCCCGCTGCGCCAGCTCATGAGGAGAAATTGCAAGGGTGCGCGGCAGTGCTTAAGGCAGACATTTTTCCAAGGCAGCCATTGGTAAATACCCGCGACGATCAGTAGCAGACCGCTAAGCGTGGTATGGGTCGCTGCCCTCATCGGCGACACGAGCGCGAGCTGTTCAAGCAGCATCTGCAAAACCGTTGCCAGGAGGCTGAAGGCCGTCCAAACGGTGAGGTAACCGCCGGTGAAAATCCAGATCCGCGGCAGGAGGCGGCCGCGCTCGGCGTGCTTGCGGGCTATTTGGGCATACAGCAAGATCATAGGCGAGGCGCTGGGGATCATCATCCCCACCATCATGATGGCCCACATGAGAAAAACCATGACAAACTGACCGAAAGTCCATGGTGCAGGCATGGGCATCCCTGACATATCCAGCATGCGCGCTGCTTCCCAAACGAGATAGAGCCACGCCAGGAGCGTGAGGCCGATGAGACTTACCAGCACCCCCACGCGATCACGGCGTGCGACGGCCTCAATCGTCGTGTCGGCTGTTTTCATAGGCTACTTCAACCGGACCAGGAAAACGGTGCGAAATGTCCGTTCTTCAGACCGCCGGCATTCTCAAAGTCAATGCCAAAGGCGTGAAAGCGCGCCTTGGTCGCTTTGGCAAGAGCCAGTTTCGGATTGACTGGATGACAGGTGTTATCGAGATAGATGGGTTCGCCTTCCCAGGCCGGCCCAGGCATACCCTCGCAGCTTTGCTCGACGAGTTCACCGGCGCTCACCGAGTAGTTCATGTCGTTGCGCTCATAGTGAATCGGACGTCGTTCGATGCCCGCCATATTGCCCACCAGTGGGGCAAACGCCGCCATCGGCCCACCGGCATTTCCGGAGGTAATAGCGGCGATGGCATCGACCTGATCGCTGCTTGCCGCGTCGTCAACAATCAATCCAAGCTTGAAGTTGCCTTCCGCCATCGGCCCCGGCGTGTGCATCAGGATGATGAAAGAGACGCCATCCAGACTGATACCGTCTTTGTTGCCGTTATCAATCTGGAAAGCGAGAGCCACTTTGCATTCGCCTTCCGTCGGACGCCCAGCAAGGTTAGTGCTGATGCACGGACAGAGGTAGTCGCAATTGCAGGTCTCGAAATAGGTTCCCTGAATTTGCCAGTCACTCATTAGCTGTTCTCCTCTGGTTGGGTCTGGATATCAGATTAAGCCCTTTGCTGGTCATTGCGGTAGGTTTATGCTACCTGTTACAGTTTTGCAGGGCTTTGGGTTAGGGTGTGCTACGGCCGAGCGGTCAAGGTGACGGATTTGTCTTGCGCGATGGCGGCCCATTTGCAGAGAAATTCGCTGCACGGCACGCCCATGGCCTTTCCCCTCGCCGAGGCCTACGTTATGGCATCATCAGATTGAAAAAATGCTTTGCATTTCCTATCCTTACAACTGCTGTATTGAGGAACTACCTATGGTGAATCATGCTGGTCCTAACAGACAGGTCCGGCTCCATGGCCGACAATCCTGGTTTTGGATCATGCTGGTACTGATAACTATGTCACCTTCTCTGTATGCCTCCGAAGATAATGATGCTCTGCTGATCCGGGGAATTCAAGTCTTCGAAGAAGCCACTGATGAGTGGAATCGACAACGCTTCGAGGATGCAGCAGCAATCTTTGCTGCTGCGCAGCAGCGTGAGCCGAATCGCGTTGATCCCCTGTATTGGGAAGGTGTGGTGCAGTTTCACCTGGTAAATCTCACCCTGTTCGGTGTAGAAGAACAGCGCGATAAAGATGGCGCGAAACAGTACCTCCGCAGGGGAATGGCTGTGCTGGAGAAGGCCGCTGAGATTGACAGCCGGCATGGAGAAAGTCATGCGCTGCTGGGGACCCTCATTGGTATCAGCATTTATATGAACCCTTTGCGGGGCATTACGCGGGGAAAAGATGTCTTTAAGCACTTTCAGCTTGCCTCGCAAATCGCCCCCGAAAACCCCCGTGTGTACTATTTGGCCGGCACCAGTTATCTGTTTACTCCTGGTTTTCTCGGCGGGGGAGTGGAGAAGGGAGTCGAGTACCTGTTGCAGGCTGAACGCCACTTTGTGAGAGAGGCGCAGCAGCCTGCAACACCCAGTGAACCGCGCTGGGGATTTAGCACCTGTCTGGCCTTTCTCGGCAGAGCCTACATGGGGCAAGACAAAGACGAGCTGGCACGGAGTTATTTCGTGCGGGCGTTGGAGCGGAATCCTGAATACCAACTCGCCCTCAGCGGTCTCGAAGCGCTCGAAACAAAACGCTAGCATTATGATAATCCGGGCGGTGAGCCCGATAGACACAGGACCATGGTAAGCCTACGAGCGGGTAGTGTAACTTCTCTGCTGGTTGCTCAACTTGCTCGGGTTCGCTACCTGTTCCCACGGATGCTGCTAAAGCTTGGTAGGCGTCAACGGCGTTTTTTGGGGATAAGAAGCGCCTCCATTCCAGAGCAGGTTAGCAAAGCATTTCGGCCAAGCGGTCTTTGTCTGGATATTGAAACCTCGGTGGCAGCCGAGACGCGAATACTTAAGATCGGTGCCTGGCGGGCCGACTCCAGCGTGTCCAAGGCGTTCTGGGGCGATTTCTCCGCCAGGGAAGCTGGTGCCGCTCTGGATGAGTTGGCGCAGGACGCATCGTTCGTGTTGGGCCACAACATCGTCGACCACGACCTGCCTGTCCTGGAAAAGCTTTATCCGGAACTAGCCCTGCACGATCTGCCTGTTATCGATACCCTCTGGCTCTCACCCCTGGCCTTTCCCCAGAATCCCTATCACAGCCTGGTTAAGGACTATAAGCTCTTAACCGACTCGCGCAATGACCCGTTACGGGATGCTCAGCTAAGCTTTCGCCTGTTCTGCGACCAGCTCGCCGCCTTCGAGCAACTGCACCGCGAGAATCCCCGGGAATTTGCCTGTTACCATTTTTTGCTATCGGCAACGCCGAAGGCTGACTACCAGCGCCTATTTGCGGATATCAGCGGTACAAACCCTCCGTCGCCGGCAGCGGTGCGCGATCATTTGGCGGTGCTGACTCGTGAGAAAGTCTGTGCTAGCCGGCTTGCACGTCTGTTGGAAGTGGAGCTGAGCGACCCCGCCTACCACCTGCCCCTAGCGTATGTACTCGCGTGGTTGCGGGTAGCGGGTGGTAATTCCGTGTTGCCGCCTTGGGTAAGGCATCGCTACCCCGTAACGCACCAGCTTATCCGGGAGTTACGCGATACCTCCTGCGGTCAGCCAGCGTGCTCGTATTGCCGTCGCTACCACGATGCGACCCACGAATTAAAGCGATGCTTCGGTTTTCAGGCATTTCGCCCCCACCCCGTGAACGCCACGGGCGGCTCGTTACAGGAGGATATCGTCAAAGGTGGCATGGCGCGGGAAAATCTCCTGGCGATTCTGCCCACCGGCGGCGGCAAATCGCTGTGCTACCAGCTTCCCGCCCTAGCTCGCTACTGGCGGTCTAATAGTTTGACCATCATTGTCTCACCCCTCCAGTCCCTGATGAAGGACCAGGTGGACAATTTAGTGAGGCAGGGCATTTTCTGCTCTGCCGCCCTAAACGGCCTGCTCTCCATGCCGGAGCGCCGCGATGTCCTCGCCAAGATTCGCTTGGGCGATATCGGCATTCTGCTGGTCTCGCCAGAGCAATTTCGCAATCGCAGCTTTACAGAGGCCATCAAGACCCGGGAAATCGGGGCCTGGGTATTTGACGAGGCCCACTGCCTCTCGAAATGGGGACACGATTTTCGCACCGATTATCTGTATGTCTCGCGCTTTATTCGCGAGCGCTACAGGGCGGCCCTGCCGCCGGTTGCTTGCTTCACCGCGACCGCTAAGCAGGAGGTCATCGGCGACCTCAATGGGCACTTCAAGGAAGCGTTGGGTATTGACTTGCGGCACTACATCGGCGGCCATGAACGGATGAATCTCCATTTCGAGGTGCTCGCGGTAAAGAAAGCCGAGAAATTCCCGCTGATCCATGCCCTGCTGGAGAAGGAGCTGAAGCCGGTCGAAGGGGGTGCCATTGTCTTCACCGCGAGACGCAAGAGCACCGAGGAGGTCGCGTCTTTCCTCAAAGCGATGGACTGGAGCTGCGCGCCGTTTCACGCGGGTCTCGATCCCGGTCTAAAGAAAGACATACAGCAAGCCTTTATCAACGGCGAACGGCGCGTCATCGTGGCGACCAATGCGTTTGGTATGGGGGTGGACAAGCCCGATGTGCGCGTCGTCATTCACGCGGAGATCCCGGGATCTCTGGAGAACTATCTCCAGGAATCGGGCCGGGCAGGGAGGGATATGCAACAGTCGCGCTGCATTCTGCTCTATGACGAGGAAGACATGGAAACCCAGTTTTCTCTGACGGCGCGCTCCCGGTTGTCTCGCAAAGACATCGCCGAGATCCTAAAGGCATTACGGCGACGGGCTAACCGGTTTAAATCCAGGGAAATTATCATCACCGCCGGAGAGATTCTTGCCGAAGAAGCCATCGACACCGAGATCGAGCCCGCTAACCCCGACGCCGAAACGAAGGTCAAAACGGCGATCGCATGGCTGGAACGGCGCCGCTTCTTACAGCGCAATGCAAACCGCACCTCTGTTTTTCCGGCGAGTTTAAAGATATCCTCCCTCGAGAAGATCGAACAACGGCTTCGACAGCAACATCTTCCCGCTAATCAGCGCCGGAAATATCTCGATATTGCCGCCATTATTCTAAACACCAATGCGGACGATGGCATTAGCACCGATGAGCTGATGCAGCAGACCGGCCTGCGTGGCGAAGAATGCCTGCAGGTCTTACATGGTTTGGAAGAAAGCGGGGTCTTGACCAATGATATCGGGTTGACGGTGCTATTGCGCAAAGGCGTAAAAGATGCCTCATTGGAGCGCCTGCGACGAGTCAGTCGTATTGAAGCAGCGCTCCTTGCGCTGCTGTCGGAATTGGCGCCGGACGCTGACCAGGAAGCATGGCTGGAGATGCACATGGGCAAGATCTGTCAGGAATTGCAGCGCAGGACAGAATTTGAGGTGATTCCTGATCAGATCATGACGTTGCTGCGTACCATGAGCCGTAACTTTGGCGAAGCGCAGGCACAGCGCGCCTTGTTCGATATCCGGGTTTACCAGCGGAATTATCTTCGCGTTAAGGCCCGCAGGAGCTGGCGGCAGATCCGGGAAATTGCCGCAAAGCGCCAAGCCGTTGCCCAGGCGCTTTTGCATTATCTCCTGGGAAAGCTGCCGGCCACTACCAAGGGTGTGGATCTGCGCGTGGCCAGCACGCTCGGTGAACTCGCCCATGTGATGTGCGCCGATATCGACCTTGCCGGCTGGCTAAAGAACCCCCCTAAGGCCATAGAACAAGGGTTGCTTTACCTGCACGACACCCAGTCGCTGATGGTGGATCGCGGTAAGACCATATTCCGCGCGGCCATGACTATCGAGCTAGCTGCCGAAGACCCGAAACGCCGCTTTGTTAAAGCGGATTTCGTGCCGCTGGATGAGCACTACCGGGAGAAGAACTTTCAGGTTCATGTGATGCAAGAGTATGCGCGCCTGGGCCTCAACAAACTCGGCGATGCGTTGGCATTGGTGGCAGCTTATTTTACGCTGCCCAAGAGCGATTTTATCCGCCGCTATTTTGCCAGCCGGCGCAACCTGCTCGATCTGGCCACCACAGAGGAATCTTATCGGCGCATCGTCGCCGAGCTCAAGCATCCCTTACAGGAACAATTAGTCGCGGAGAAAACCGAAATCAACCGGCTTATCCTCGCCGGCCCCGGCTCGGGAAAAACGCGTATCATCGTCCACCGCGTTGCCTATCTCCTGCGGGTTCTGCGGGTTCCGGCAGAAAGCATCATTACGCTGGCCTTTAACCGTTCCGCCGCCTACGAAGTACGGCGGCGCTTATATGGCCTGATCGGCGAAGAAGCCTACGGGGTCACAGTGTTGACTTACCACGCCCTGGCGCTACGCCTGACCGGAGCTAGCCTAGCGGCGGCGTCTGAGGCTGGTGAAGCGGTTAATTTTGATGCACTACTTCACAAAGCGATTGATCTGTTAGAGGGGCGGGCCGAGATCGGTACCGATCCGGACGAGTTGCGCGATCGCCTGCTGCGCGGTTATCGCTATATCTTGGTGGATGAGTACCAGGATATCGACGAGATCCAGTACGCGCTCATCAGCGCCCTTACCGGGCGGACCAAACGGGACAGCGAGGCCAAGCTGACCATCTTGGCGGTGGGCGACGACGATCAGAATATCTATGCTTTCCGGCACACCAACGTTGCCTTCCTCCAGCGTTTCGAGAAGGACTATGACGCTAAAACGGAATATCTGGTTGAGAATTATCGATCGACGCAGCATATCATTTCAGCGTCCAATGAAATTATCCAGCGTAATCAAGGGCGGCTAAAAATCGATCATCCCATTCGTATCAACTTCGCGCGCCGGAACAGCCCCCCCGGTGGTCGCTGGTGCTCTCTCGATCCGGTGGCGAGAGGTCGCGTTCAGGGTCTGCAAGTACCGCAAAACCTCAATCAGCAAGTCCAGATAGCCATGGGCGAGCTGGAACGGTTCAAAGCCCTGGATAAGACAGCGGATTGGTCTGATTTTGCGGTTTTCGCACGTACTCATGCCACACTGCAGCCGGTCCGCGCCTACCTGGAATGGCAGGGCATTCCCTATCTCGCCGTCGAGAACGGCGCATCCAGTGGGCAACCGGATTTGCATAAGACCCGGGAGGGTCAGGCGTTGATTCGTCTGCTGCACGCCCGGCGGCGCAGACAGCTGCTGCGCAACGGCGCCCTCACCCGGTGGGTGCGGAGACACCAGGCGATAGGCAATCCCTGGATGGAGTTGCTGGAGCAGTGCGTCAGTGAGATCGAAGACACGTGGAAAGCAACGCCGATTCCGGTCAGTCACGCCCTGGAATGGATTTACGAATACGGTATCGAATCCCGCAACAGCCAGGCCGGACGCTTGAATCTCTCCACCGTGCATGGCGCCAAAGGCCGGGAGTTCAAGCATGTGCTGATCCTCGACGGCGGCGATTGGCGAGTGGATGCGAAGGGGGAGGAACGGCGTCTCTACTATGTGGGCATGACGCGGGCCAAGGAAACACTCACTTTTTGTGAGGTCAGCCAACGTCCCAATCCCTTGACCGCAGAGCTCGAAGAGGGCGACTATCTGTTGCGAACGAAACCTTTCACCCTGCCTCCGGTAGCGCCGGAGCTAAATAAGCATTACAAACTGCTCGGTCTCGCGGACGTCGATCTCAGCTTCGCGGGACGCAAACCGCCGTCCCATCCCGTCTACGAGGCCATCCGCCAACTCCGGGTCGGTGATCGCCTCGACCTCGTGCAGTTCGAGGGCAAAAGGGAATTGCGCAACCGTCAGGGGATGACGGTAGGAAGACTCGCTCGAAAATGCGATCTTCCCCGGGGTAAAGCCTATGAGGTGACGGTAAGCGCCATCGTCACGCGTACCAAGAAACAGACCCAAGGAACCCAATGGGAAAGCCTGTGCAAGGCCGACGAGTGGGAAGTTGTGCTTTGTAATATCGCGGTGCAGCGGTGAATGCGAGCGCATACATGTAGCGGCCCAGATGTCGAGCTGAAATTGACTTCCGCCCGTAGTTTCGCTAGCGTGCCATCCAGGGAGGTAAAATCGTGCAGAAACAAGTGGAAGGCCTGATCTTTTCCGCCACCGATCTTGTGAACCATCTCGAGTGCGTTCATCTCGGCTCTCTTGATCTGCTTAATCTTGCTGCGCCAGAGCCTCGCACCGGCACTGACGAGTATGTCCAGCTGCTCCAAGCGCGCGGATTTGGCCACGAGCAGGCTTATCTTCGCGCGCTGCAGCGCGCGGGCAGGAAGATTGTCGAGATTAGGCCCAACGGCCAGACGCTTCAGCAGGCAAACGAGGCCACCCGGGAGGCGATGCGGGCAGAAGCTGAGGTTATTTATCAGGCCACCCTATGCCGGGAAAACTTCGCCGGGCACGCCGATTTCCTGTGCCGAGTGCCGCGGCCCTCCAAGCTGGGTGATTACAGCTATGAAGTCATAGACACCAAGCTGGCCCGCAGCCCGCGAGCTAAGTTTCTGATCCAGCTTTGCTTCTATACCGGGTTGCTTGCCGAAGCACAGGGCGCCTGGCCTTACCTGATGCATTTAGTGTTAGGCGACGGCACCGAGCGCAATTACCGGGTCCAGGATTTCTTGCATTATTACCAGGTGATCCAGCGCAGTTTCGATTCTCGTATGCGTGGCGATGCGCCGCCGCCCACCTACCCGCAACCCTGCGCCCACTGCGAGCTCTGCCACTGGCAGGAGCATTGCGAGGCGCGTTGGCATGAGGACGACCACCTGTGCCAGGTTGCCAATATCACCCGGGTGCAGATTCGCAAACTGCAGGAGCAGGGCATCTATACCTTAGCGCAGCTCGCCAACCTCACCGAAGATATACCCAACGTTCGCCTGGCAAAAGGAACGCTGCAGCGGCTAAGCAAGCAGGCCGCCCTGCAGCTGACGCGACGCGAAACCGGCGCGAACCAGTACGAGCTGCTTGCCTATGATCCCTGCCGGCTGTGTGGCCTGGCCCGCCTGCCTAAGCCGGACGAAGGGGATATTTTTCTGGACCTTGAAGGTGATCCCCTGGAGTTGGGCGGCTTGGAGTATCTCTTTGGGATGTATTACCGGGAGCAGGGCGAGTGGCGCTTCTGGGATCTGTGGGCCCATGATACCCGAGAGGAGAAACAAAGCTTTACCCGGTTTATGGATTTCGTGACAGAGCGCCTGCGCCAGCATCCCAATCTGCATATCTACCACTACGGGCATTATGAGGAGACAGCCCTCAAGCGGCTGATGTCCCTTTATGGCACCCGCGAGGCCGAGCTGGATCAGCTGCTTCGTGAGCACCGGTTGGTGGATCTTTACCGGGTGGTGCGTGAAGCGTTGATGATTTCCGAGCCCCGCTATTCCATCAAGAACCTGGAGCGGTTTTACATGGAAGCCAGAACGGGCGAGGTGAAACAGGCCGGCACCAGCATCGTCTACTATGAAAAGTGGCGAGACACGCACGATTCCAAGTTGCTGGACCAGATCCGGGATTACAACCGGGATGACTGCCGTTCCACCTATCTGCTGCTGGAATGGCTGCTTGGGCTGCGTCCCGCCGATTTGTCCTGGTTCTCGACGGAAAGCGAAGCCGATAGTGACTCAAAGTCAACCCAACGCCAGGAGGATGAGGCCCGGCTTGCCCGCTACGAGCAACAGTTACTCGGTGAGCTGCCCGAAGACCGGGCGGAATGGGGACCCGAGCACCACGTCCGCGAACTCACTTGCCAGCTGCTCGAGTTTCATCGGCGGGCGGCCAAACCTCAGTGGTGGACAATGTTTTCCCGCCGCGAGATGACCGTGGAAGAACTTATCGAAGATCCCGACTGCCTAGCCGGTCTGGTGCTGGATCTTCAGTGTCCCGGCGTCCCGGTGAAAAAGCGGTTTATCTATACCTATGGCTATCCCGAGCAGGAGTTCAAGCTAAAGGCTGGAGAAAGTGTCCGCAGCACGGATACATTGGAAAATCTGGGAACCATCGAGGCTATCGATGAGGCAAAACGACAGGTTCAGTTAAAGCTCAGCGGAGCAACCGCGCCCGCAACGCTATCCATCGGTCCCACCGGTCCGGTTAATACCAAAGCGCTTCGGGAAGCGCTTTACCGTTTTGCGGACAGTGTCATTGCCGACAACCGCCTTTACCCGGCACTGCTGAGCATCATCCACCGGGAACTGCCGCGTATCCGCGGCCAGCAGCCGGGCAAACCGATTGTGGATGGTTCCGCCTCACAACACCTAGCACAGCAGATTCTCAACGCGGCAAGCCATCTGGATAATAGCTATTTATTTATTCAAGGTCCGCCGGGAGCGGGCAAGACTTACCTCGGTTCCCACCTTATCGTCGACCTCCTGCGCCAGGGCTTTCGGGTGGGGGTCTCCTCCAACAGCCATAAGGCAATTAATAATCTGCTGCATGCCGTCGAGAAGCGCGCTCATGAAGCCGGTTTTCAGTTCCGCGGTATCAAGAAATCCAATAAGAGCAAGCCGGATTCCTGCTTTAACGGAGATTTCATTGAAGACATTTTTGACAATTCAGCGGCCGATACCAGCACAGTGGGTCTAATCGCCGGCACCGCCTGGCTGTTTGCCCGCCCAGCCCTGGAGCAATCGCTGGATTACCTCTGCATCGACGAAGCCGGCCAAGTGGCGCTGGCCAACTTAATCGCTATGGGGATGAGCGCCCGGAACCTTATTCTGTTAGGAGACCAGATGCAGCTTCCGCAGCCCATTCAAGGCATTCACCCCGGGCGTTCGGGGGAGTCTGCTCTGGAGTTTCTTCTCGACGGCGAAGCCACCATTGCCCCAGAAAAAGGCGTTTTTCTTGACACGACCTGGCGGCTGCATGACGACCTCTGCCGCTTTATCTCGGAAGCCGTTTACGATAAAAGGCTGCGCGCCGAAGTGCGCAACCGAAACCAGCGACTAATTTTAAAACAGGGTAAGCACCCAGGGCTGCGGCCTACGGGAATCAGTTTTGTCGCGGTTAATCACGATGGCTGTTCCCAGTGTAGCCGGGAGGAAGCACACATCGTCGAATCGCTTTATTTAGAGCTTCTCAACCACAGCTATCAGGACCGTGAGGGAAACATCCGGCAGCTGATTCCCGAGGAGATACTTGTGGTCGCCCCCTACAACATGCAGGTTAATTTGCTGCAGCAGGTCCTGCCGGAGGCAGCCCGCGTGGGCACGGTGGACAAGTTCCAGGGCCAGGAGGCCCAAGTCGTTATCATCTCGCTGGCGACTTCAAGCGGTGATTATCTTCCGCGGCAGATTGAGTTTCTGTACAGCAAGCACCGTCTGAATGTAGCCATCACCCGCGCCCGTTGCCTGGCAATTTTGGTGGCAAGCCCCGAGCTGATGAAAATCAAGTGTGAAACGGTAGAGCAAATGGCTCTGGTCAATACGCTGTGTTGGATAAATGAATATTCGAGTAGCCACGTTAGCCGAGATACTTTTTAATAATGACATGGAACGCTAAAACAGCTAAAGCCAGCGGTCACGCTCAAGCAAGCCGACTCATTGAGATTGCGCGCCTACGAGTCATTGTGGGGTATCTCGGAGAAAAGGCTCAATATCGCTGGTGGTCAAGTGAGTTTTTTGCGGCCACCAGTCCAGCCTTCCTGCTGCCGGTCTTTAGCAAGACAGCTTTATTGGCCCAGTACCACGGCGTGAAGGAAGCCGCTAGGCGGGTTCACGATGAGTTCATTGGTATCGGGCGGGTATTTCATCTATTCCGTCTTCCGGAGTCAATTGAGCAAGCCGTTTTCGAGATTCTTAAAGATCCAGCCGTCACTGGTGCCTTAAAACAGGACATTGTGTCCAAAGAGACTGCGCTAGTTGCTTTACAATCATTTTTTGATGCTGCATCCGTCCCTTTACAGCAGGGACCCGTTCAGATCGGCAAGGTCGGTGATCTCGATGGCGATGGCTGGCTGTCTGATGCGGCTGGCCGCTATGATGCGGCGTTCACGGCGGGGTCGCGTTCTTATCCTTACTTTGTGGATAAGACCATAGCTTAACGGAAATGTACACGACCAAACTCGGAGCTGGTTTGGGGCTCATTCAAGAGACGCAAGCTCTGCTTAATGTCTGGAATCCAGGTATGGATGCCAAAGACGTTTACCGAGCGGTTCTGCAGTCAGGTGAATTTCCGCAAGTCTCGGCCCGTCGGCTTAGGAATATCGTGGTTGAGTGTTTCGCGCCTCGCTACCTAATGGCTGATGGTAAGCCGGCTCAATACCTAAAGGATCTTAGTGCTGCTCTCTCATCAACTGAGATCAAGCAACTGTTCTTTTTATATACGTGTCGCGCTAATCTCATCCTTGCCGATTTCGTTCGAAATGTGTTCTGGGAGCGGTATGCAATGGGGGACGACAGGGTGAGCAATGATGACGCCGGCGCTTTTATTCGCCGCGCCATAGACGACGGCAGAACTATTAAACGCTGGTCGGAAGGCATGATTAACCGAGTTGCCTCTTATTTAACGGGTTGCTGCGAGGACTATGGCCTGTTAGGCAACCTCACCAGAGCAGGCCGGAAAATTCTACCGTTTCGCATTGAACCCCGGGTTGCAGCGTACCTTGCGCACGACCTGCACTTTGCCGGCTTGGGCGATAATGCGGTAACCTCGCACTCTGATTGGCAGCTTTTCGGGTTGACACGGGATGATGTCCGAGAAGAATTTAAACGGCTTTCCTTGCAAGGCTATTTCATTCATCAGTCGGCAGGAGATATTACTCACATCGGGTGGAAACACAAGAGTATGGAGGAATTTATCGATGTCCTCGCTCAAAGCTGATTTCAACGAACTCTTGCAGCGCGTTCGCCAAGGGCGCGAATTTGCCCATGCCAGTTTCGAGCCCATTTACTACCTGATTTTCCATCCCAGCCAAATCCTGGAGGTCAAGCGGCAAACGCCGGCCTGGTTAGCAAAGCTGCGCAATGAAGGCTGGGCGGTGACAGTCTTTTCCATCGCCGAAAATATTGCCGCGATCCTGGACCATGCACCGATGCGCAAGGTGTGGCTTACTGCCGACAGCAAAAACCCCCTTGACTGGGACAAGACCAATAAGTCCCTCGCCAACGCGCTCACCAAGAACGCCCAACTCCAGGCACGGCTTGAGAAGACGCTCATCGCCCTGGAGGGAAAGACAAACGCCATCGTGCTGGTGACAGACCTCGAGGCGCTGCATCCCTATCTGCGGATTGGAGCCATCGAGGCGCAGCTGCAGAGCAAGTTCCATGTGCCCACGATATTTTTCTATCCGGGAATACGCACCGGAAAAACCCGGCTGAAATTTCTCGGCTTTTACCCCGAAGACGGCAACTACCGCTCGGTGCATGTGGGTGGGTGAAGCAGTGGTCAGTGGTCAGTGGTCAGTGGTTAGTGGTCAGTGGTCAGTGGTCAGTGGTCAGTGGTCAGTAGTCAGTGACTACTGAAACGTGATGAATCTAAGTTATGGAAATCAAAAATCTTTTCGATCCCAGTAAAGACATCTACCGCACCATTGAGAAAGTCATCACCTACGGTGCTGCCCAGGAGCAGCGTCTAAAGGCGGAGATCTCCGAATATATCGTCACGGAGAGCATTGAAGAGCAGATCGAAAAGCTGTTGAGTAAAATGCAGGCGGCTATGGAGGCGGGTGGTCAGAATGAGGTCGGGGTCTGGGTTTCGGGTTTTTACGGCTCGGGCAAGAGCTCTTTTACGAAATACCTGGGCCTCGCCTTTGACGATAGTGTCATCGTTGACGGACAGCCGTTTCTCAAGCATCTGCAGGACCGTCTCTATAAGCCGCAGACCAAGGCGCTACTGGCGACGGTGGCGAAGCGCTTCCCGGCAGCGGTACTGATGCTGGATCTTGCGAGTGAGCAGGTGGCCGGCGCCACCCTGGAGGTGGTCTCAACCGTTTTGTACTACAAGGTGCTGCAGTGGGCCGGTTATTCACGCAACCTCAAAGTCGCCGCCTTTGAGCGCAAGCTCAAGAAGGATGGCCGCTATGGAGAGTTTGAGAAACTTTTTCAGGAGGCTACGGGTGAACGCTGGGCGGACTACCAGAACGATGAGCTCGTGGTGGACAGCCTGTTGCCCGAGCTTGCCCATCAGATGTATCCCGGGTTCTTCAAGACGACCCAGTCCTTTACGACAGCGTCGAGTGAAGTCATCTATTTATTGGATGATCGCATCAAAGAGATTATCGACATCGTTCGCGAGACCTCCGGCAAGGACTTTATTCTTTTTGTCATTGATGAGGTGGGCCAATACGTAGGCAGCAATCAGAATAAAATCCTGGATTTGCAGGGGCTGGCCGAGAACCTTAAGAATATCGGCGACGGCAAGGCATGGATCGTGGGAACCGCCCAGCAGACATTGACCGAAGATGACCCCCGGGCGGCATTGAACTCGCCGGAGCTCTACAAGCTCAAGGACCGTTTTCCTATCCAGGTCGATCTCGAGTCCAGGGATATCAAGGAGATCTGCTACCGGCGCCTGTTAGGCAAATCGCCGGCGGGAGAAAAAGCGCTTGACCAACTGTTTACGCAACACGGCCAGGCGCTTCGCCATAATACTAAGCTGCAGGATGCCAAGTATTACGACGCCGATTTCAACCGCGAAAGCTTTATCAATCTTTACCCGTTCCTGCCCGCCCACTTCGATATTCTGCTCCATCTCTTGGGTGCGCTTGCCAAGTCCACGGGCGGCATCGGGTTACGATCCGCCATCAAGGTTATCCAGGAAATTCTGATCGAAGGTCCCGAGCAGCAGACCCCGGTGGCGAACCGCCCGGTGGGCTGGCTGGCAACGACCGTTACGCTGTATGACGCCCTGGATAAGGATATTCAGCGTGCCCAAACCGCGCATGGAAACGTTTATCAATCGGTTGAAAAGGTGCTGATTCGTTACTCTGATTCGCAGCTTCACCAGGAGGTCGCAAAGACCATTGCGGTGCTCCAGATCCTCGGCAATCTACCGGTGACCATGCACAACGTGGCCAGCCTGATGCATCCCGCCGTGAATGCATCGTCGAACGCCGATGCGGTAAAGGCCGCCGTTGATGAGCTGCTGAGCGACCCGCTGGTGCCCCTGGGCGAGAAGGACAACACCCTCCGATTTTTTAGCGAAAAGCTCAACGACATCGAGCAGGAGCGGGCCCAGTTGCCGCTGCGCACCGCGGACACGCGGCGAATCTTCAATGAAGCGCTGCGGGAAGTCTTCAACCCGCTTCCCGCGGCGAGGCTGCACGGTTCTCTCGCCGTCACGTCCGGCCTGAAAGCCCAGTCCGGGACCTTGACTGCCAGCCTGGCCGGTGACCGTGAAACCATCCAGACCGTTGTGGAGTTTGTCGATGCGGGGGACTACGACACGGCACGAACCCGGTTGGTGGATGAGTCGCGTCATAAGTCCTCCGAGCATATCATCTATTTGCTGGGGCGCAATTCGGCGGACGCGGAAGATTTGGTTGCGGAAATATATCGCTCGCGGCGCATTGTGGAGCAGCACAGAAATGACCCGGATCAGGAGATCAAGGAATACTGTGCCAGCCAAACCGACCGCGCAGCGCGCCTCCTGGGAGAGCTGCAGCAGCGCATCCGCCGCAGCTTAGCCCAGGGATCTTTCCTGTTTCGCGGGCAGACAACCGCAGTGGATAGCCTGGCGCAGGATGTGCTCGAGGCCAGTAAGAAGCAGTTGGCGAAGGCGGCGGAGCAGGTTTTTGACCGTTACAACGAAGCGCCGGAGCGGGTGGATACGCCGGTGGCGGAGAAGTTTCTCCGGATGGGCAACCTGGCGGCCATCACGTCCCAGCTTGACCCGCTGGGGTTGGTGCAAATTACCCGCGGCAAGCCGAGTATAAAGACCGATCATAAGGCGCTGATTAGCATTCGCGACTACATCGACCGCAGCGGTGCCGTGGAGGGCAAACGGCTGCTTGAGCATTTCAGCGGCGCGCCCTTCGGTTGGTCTCCGGATACCCTGCGTTACCTGATGGCGGCACTTCTGGTCGCCGGCGACATCAAGCTCAAGGTCTCCGGCCGCGAGGTCTCGGTCAACGGCCAGCAGGCCATCGATGCCCTAAAAACCAACAACGCCTTTAAGCCTGTTGGCGTCGCTCTGCGCCACGACAAGCTCTCGATGGAGGTCCTGGCGCAAGCGGCGCAGCGGCTCACGGAACTCATCGGTGATATGGTGGTGCCGCTGGAGCCGGATATCTGCAAGGCGGCCGCCAAACATCTGCCGCAGTTCCAGCATCAGTTTGCCCCTTTGGCAGAAAAGCTCGATGTCCTGGCGTTGCCTGGCGCTGAGCGCGTGCGAGCGCTCAATCAGCAGATTGCGGATTTGCTCTTTACCGATGCTTCCGATGCGCCCCAGCAACTGGGGGCCAAGGAGTCATCGCTCTATGAAGGACTGAAGTGGGCGCAGGCCGCCAAGGGTGCCCTCGAGCACAGCCTCGAATCCACTATTAAGGCGCTGCGCCAGCACCAACAAACCATCGCGGGTCTTCCGAGCACTGGCATACCCGGCAAGCTCCGAAGCGAAACGGCGGACGACCTGGACCTGTTGGTGGGACGTTTAGGCAAGGAAGATTTTTACCATCACGCGGCTGACCTCAATACCATGCTGACGGGATTGCAGAGTCGCGTATCCGAGGCTGTCAACGCGATGACGGCCGCCCAGCAGCAGCGGCTTCAAGAAGCGGAACAGGATCTGAAGCGAATTCCCGAATGGGGAGAACTCACCCAGGAAGAACAGAACAATGCCCTGAACCAGCTCACGGGTTTAGCTCAATCGGTCAGTTGCGATCTGGCGGGGCTCGAAAGGCTTATCGCCCTCGAGTTCGATATCCAATCCAGTCTTAGCGAACTCAAGGAGCGCATCGTCCAAGAGGGGCGGGAACGTCAACGGCATCGCATGGAGGAGCAAAAGCAGAGGTACGCAAAAGGAGGTAAGGGCAAGGTGAATCGTTCCATAACAATCCCGGCGTCGCTGTCCAGCAAGGTACAGCTTGAAGACCTGATTCATCAGTTGGAAACACTCAGGGCCGAGTTGTCTTACTACGACGAATTCGAGCTGAAGATTGAGAGAGAAGAGTAATACCACAGAGAACACAGAGGACACAGAGTATTTCTATGGATAGAGATCCTTTAACGCAGCGGGTGATTGGCTGCGCGATTGAGGTGCATCGGGAGCTCGGGCCGGAATTATTGGAATCAACTTATGAGCAGTGTTTGGCCCACGAATTGGCTAGCGCTGGTATACATTACCGGGTACAGGTTGCGCTTCCAGTCGCGTACAAGGGGGTGAACATAGATTGTGCCTACCGGATTGATGTATTGGTGGAAGACAGCTTGATACTGGAACTGAAGGCCGTCGGTGAGCTACAACCGATACACGAGGCGCAACTGCTGACCTACATGAAGCTTTCCGAGATCAAAACCGGGCTGCTGATAAATTTCAACGTAAGGCGACTAATAGATGGAATCAAGCGTTTCAGACTTTGAGATTGCACCACAGAGAGCACAGAGGACACAGAGAAATATATTTTTAAAGAAACTCTGTGCTCTCTGTGTCCTCTGTGGTGAGCATTCTTGGGTAACAGGTTATGTCCTTTGACCAAGCCACCCGCAACCGCCTCCAGCGCTTCGTCAGCGACGCGCGCTCATTGCTGACCGATGAGCTTACGCGGCAGTTGCAACAGGAATACGGTATGGACCCAAAGACCGGCGAGGTGGCGGACCTATCAAAGCTGAGCCACTTGGATGATAGCCGTCTGGAAACGGCGCGTATATTGCGGGAAATCCTTGACCATTACCTGGCATCGGAGATGGCGAGCAGTGGGAAAAAGAGCCAACAGGATGTCCTGAACCGCATCGTTCGAGAACAGGCCTTTACCGTGCTCAACCGCCTGGCGGCGCTACGCATGATGGAAGCGCGTGGTCTTCTGCTGGAATCTGTTGCTAACGGATACCAGTCCAAGGGCTTTCAGCTTTATGAACACCTCGCCGGCCATGCGCTGGGTGAAACCGGGGACGCCTACCGTTGTTATCTGTTTAGCCTGTTCGACGAGTTCGCCCTGGACCTCAAGGTGTTGTTTGACCGCAATGCGCCCCAGGGGCAGCTGTTTCCCCGTGAGTCTACTCTGCTTGAACTCCTGGATCTGCTCAATGCAGCCGACTTAGAACCGCTCTGGGGCGAAGACGAAACCATCGGCTGGATCTACCAGTACTTTAACTCGCCGGAAGAGCGAAAAAAAATGCGCGAGGAGGGTAAATCCGGGCCGCGGAATAGTCGGGAGCTGGCGGTTCGCAACCAATTTTTCACGCCCCGTTATGTGGTGGAGTTTCTGGTGGACAATACGCTCGGGCGCATGTGGTTTAACGCGACCGGCGGGTACACATCATTGGCGGATCGTTGCCAATACTTATTGATCAAACCTGAGGAACGTCCTGGCAGTGGCCAGCAGTCAGTGGTCAGTGATCAGCAACAACTGGCCACTGACCACTGGCCACTGATCACTGCTCATCGGCCACTGACCACTGCTCTCCGCGACCCGCGCAGTATCAAGCTCCTTGACCCCGCCTGTGGTTCCATGCATTTCGGCTTGTATGCCTTCGATCTGTTCGAGGTGATTTACCGTGAGGCCTGGGAATGGGAGCGGCAGCACGGTCCCGGTTCACTCACCAGCGAGGATAAACTGGAGCCGCTGAGCACGGCTTATGGTAGTGAAGAGGAATTTCTTCTCGATGTTCCCCGGCTCATTATCGAGCGAAACATCTTCGGTGTGGATATCGATTCACGCGCCACGCAGATCGCCTCTCTAGCGCTCTGGCTGCGTGCCCAACGGGCGTGGCATGACGCCGGTGTAAAAGCCAACGAACGTCCCCTGATTCGCCAAAGTAATGTGGTCGCGGCGATAGCGCCACCCACGGAGAAGGAGTTGCGAGAACAATTGGCAAGCCGGCTGGACAAGTTGGATGCGGAACTGTTCAAGCGCGGTCTGATGCTGTTGAAAGGGCTTCCAGAGCTTGGCGTGCTGCTGCGGATCGAAAAGGATCTGCCACGCTTGGTTCGCGAAGTCTACGGTGGACATGGGCCGATGTTCAAGGCCGAGGACGAGGAGCAGTGGCAGGCGTCCGAGGCTCGGCTCCGAGAGGCCTTGACCCAGTTTATCTTCGCTGCCCAATCGACCTTCCAGGGGCGGCTGTTTGCACAGGATGCGCTGGAGGGGCTGCGGCTGATAGATCTGGCCCGTGAAGTTTTCGACGTCGTCGTGATGAACCCGCCGTTTGGGGCTATATCGCTTGGTGTGAAGGACTATCTTTCGGTCTCCTACCCCGACTCGAAGAATAATTTGCTTAGCATTTTTGTACAGCGCGGCCTGGGGTTGCTGCGTTCCGGCGGGATGCTTGGTGCTATTACCTCGCGCGCCTGCTTCTTCCTCACTAGCTTCACAGATTGGCGCCAGAAAGTCGTACTCAAGGACTCAGCTGTGAAAGTCATCGCTGACCTGGGTCAGGACGTCATGGATGATGCCATGGTGGAGGCAGCTGCTTATGTACTTGAACGAGACACAACAACCCAAACGACTCGGGTAATCCGTGCGATTGCCGAGGAAGACCGTCATCAAACACTAGACGCATGCGTCAGTTCGTACCGTCGAGGGCAACCGGATCAACGCTTTTTTAAGGGTGAACTCAGAACCTTCGGCCTGCTCCCAGATTCGCCTTTCGTGTATTGGGTAGATGAAAGCACGATCAAGCAATTCGTCTCAGAGCGGAAATTTGAACCGGATGTCGGGAGTGTTCGCCAAGGACTAGCTACCGGAGATGATCCGCGCTTCGTCCGAGCGGTCTGGGAGGTGGCACCTGAAGACACGCAGTTCTGCTACTACCCGACGGACGGAGAAGATTTCTGCCGTTTTGACGATCCAGTTGTTCAAGCTTATTTCAGGAGACGAGATAAAGGCACACCGCGCTGGGCCTTCCATGTCAAGGCTGGGGCATCGCAGCCGTGGTATTCCCCGATTACGCTGAAGATCAATTGGGCGGACAAGGGAGCGGAGCTAAGAAATTTCACTGATGCAAAAGGCAAGCTGCGTTCCCGCCCACAAAACGTCGCCTTTTACTACCGCCCTGGCTTCAGCTGGACCCGGCGAGCCGTCCGATTTTATCCCTACGTAATCCCTGGCAACTGCATTCCATCAGTCAGCGCCGGTACATGGCTTTTCCTGAGCACGGTAATCAGGTTGAAGCCTTGGGTGTGGGCGCGTCACGTCTGGTTTCATCATTTCTTAGGTTCTATGCGGAATTCTGGCAGCGTCCGAATTTTTTGGTGGAAAACGTCAAAATGCTCCCGTGGCCAGAGTTGGGTGACGACGTCCATATAGCTACTTCAAAGCACTTATTACGCGAGAAGTAGAGGCGCGACGCCAGGCTTATCAAAATTTCGAGCCATTCCATGAATTTGTTCTGCCCGCCCGAATTCGGGATTTCACTGATAGCGGTAAGGCTTTAGCCTTTGACCCGATAACCCTGTTGGATGAAGAAGGAGAAAGACTAGTTGCAAGGGCGTATGGGTTTAGTACCAAGCAAGCTGCCGAGGTTGAACGCGATCTGAAGGAGGCAGTTAACTACCAGCGGCGCGGTTCTGGGTCTGCTGATGAAGAAGACTCGAGAGATGAAGACAAAGATTTTGTCCTTGATACTTCACCGCGAGCCAACGAAGAGGCTCTCGTTTCGTACTTGGTTGGGTGCGTATTCGGTCGCTGGGATATTCGCTTTGCGACGGGCGAGCGTCAACCTGTTCACCTGGCTGACCCCTTTGCACCGCTCCCGGTTTGTCCGCCAGGCATGTTGCAAAACGCTAATGGCCTGCCTGCTAGAGAGAACGACGTCCCTGCCGACTACCCAATGTCCATCGTTTGGTCAGGTGTAATGGTCGATGACGAAGGTCATCCGGTCGACATTGTCGAACGAATCAAGTTAGGACTCCGAACTATTTGGCATGAGCAAGCGGACGCTATTGAGGAGTCCGCTTGTTCCACGCTGGGCTTTAAGGAGCTACGCAATTATGTTCAGCGTTCATCGAGTTTTTTCGTGGATCATTTGAAACGCTATACCAAAAGCGCTCGAAAAGCACCAATATATTGGCCGCTCTCCACTACCTCAGGCAATTACACGCTGTGGGTTTACTACCCTCGCCTCACTAGCCAAACGCTCTACACCGCAATTAATGACTTTTTGGATGGACCGAACGGCAAGCTAAAACAGGTAGGCAGCGAAACGGCGGCGCTGCGCAATAAAGGAACCACCCGTACCCACGAAGAGGAAAAGCAATTCGAAGAACTTCAATCCTTTGAATTGGAATTGATTGAATTTCGCGCCACCCTCCTGAAAATTGCTCAGCACTACCATCCCAACCACGACGACGGCGTACAGATCACCGCTAGCCCCCTGTGGCCGCTGTTTCGCCACAAGCCCTGGCAAAAGGTGTTAAAGGACACCTGGAAGAAGCTGGAGAAGGGCGACTACGACTGGGCGCACCTGGCCATGAACTACTGGCCTGAGCGCGTCCGCGTGAAGTGCAAGACGGACAAATCTCTGGCCATCGCCCACGGGCTGGAGGAACTCTATGAAGAACCGCCTGAGCAACCCAAGAAAACGCGGCGGCGGGGAAAAGCGAGATGATTCAGTGGTCAGTGGTCAGTGGTCAGTTGCTCATCCATTGTGCGTCCCCACGGCGGACGTAAGACATGCCACCCCGATGATATTGGCAAGTTGTTGAAGGTGCTCGGACTATGATGACAACCACGCATGTTTATCGCGATTACGTATTTCGCATCACCTACGAACCCATAGAACCGGCTTACACCGTTGAATTTGTGGATATACCGGAGATTATCACCAGCGGCGCGACTCTCAATGAAGCCTTTGGCAATGCGTGTGAAGCCCTGGACCTTCACCTGGAGAGCTTGCAGAAGCTGGGTAAGGAGTTGCCGCCCCATAAACACCGAGTCGTTGTGGAGGTGGCATGAGTTTGGCGCAGCACCGGATGGCGATGGAAATGGGAGTGGTGGCTTTTGGGCATCGGTATAGGAGCCACAAGACCTATCGCGGCTAAAGGGTTAAACGCAATGGTGCAGATAAGCGAATTTATTCAGACTGAAATTCTGCTACCTCGCGTCAAGCGCAGTGGCGTGCTGGTGGTCTACGACCCGGAGCGGCGTTATCGGGAGCTTTGCCAGGGTTTAAAAACCGATGGCCTGCAGGTCGTCGATGCCACGGAGAGCAGCATCGAGAGCCGCGAGGCGGCGTTGCAGGCGCTGTTGGATTTGGGCGCGGCGAACTCAACGGTCACGGGACTTATCGTTTATGTCCCGGCGCGGGCTCCTGTCTCGGACGAAGACCGCCAGCGCGATCCCTTCTCCCTCTATTCCGTCTGCGGCAGCTTCTTTCCGGATGGCGATGGCGATGAGTACCTGAGCCTGTGCCTGAAGGCAAAACCTGACCATGGGACCGAGATTCGCACCATCTTCGAAAAAGATCAAAATCCCAGTTTTGCCGTCATCGACGCCGTGGGCGGTGGCCTGGGCTGGCCTAACCTGCGGGCGCTGCTGGGGGCGGAGTCTTCCCGAGACATTCTGTTTGCGCTGCTCGTGCCTGACAACCGTCAGCAGCAGGCCTTGCAGGAGCAAGACGCCTGGGCCGCCGAGGCTCGCGATCTTTGCAAAGCGGCGCTGGGTTTGACGCTCAAGACCCGTTCCAAGGCCTGGTCTGCAATTGCCGATGAACTGTGGCGTTTTCTGCTGTTTAGCGAGTTTGTCTTCGACCTGCCGCAAGCGCTGCCGGCAATGCTTGCGGACGTTCCCCATGCGCCGGAGCCGGCACGGCCTCTGGTGGAAGACCTCTGTGACCGCCTGCGGAATGACCAGCGAACGCGCGCTACTTATATCGATAAGGCGGAGGCCATTGAGCAGGAATTCAACCTCCCGAGTCTCTGTCACGGCATCGCGGATCTCGGCAAGCGCGATACCTTTCCCTTCGAGGAGCGCACCTTCTTCGTCCATGCCGTAGAAGCGCTTAAAAAAGACGATGCCGATCAGGTTCGTGACATTATCCGGGGTCATGCCAGGTCCGTCTGGATTGGGAAAGGTGAGAGCCAGGCCCAGTGGGGATTGCTTCAGGCGGCGTTACAGTTAATCGAGACCTGCGACGACCTGGAGCGCCAACTGCCCGAGTATAGCCGCTCGCAAGATACGCTAATTGACTTTTACCTAGGAAGCTTGCGGGAAGCAGACCGGCACCAGCGCGAGTTCGAGCAGGCGGTGGGGGACCACCTGAATGTGGAGCGTGCCATGGAGGAAGTCATCGAACAGGCGCGCACCCGCTACCGGCGGCTGGCCGAGAAGACCCAGCTGGTCTTTACAAGGCACCTCGAAGCGAGCGGCTGGCCTCCGTCAGGTCGGCTTGCCAACGCCGATGTCTTTGCTAATCTGGTGGCCCCGCGTCTGCAGGAGAGCGGGCGGCGGGTGGCCTATTTTCTCGTCGATGCCCTACGATTTGAGCTTGGCGTTGCCCTTCAGCAGCAGTTGGCGGAAGACGATCCGGTGGCATTGCAGCCGGCCTATGCCCAGCTACCCACCATTACCTTGGTAGGCATGGCAAGCCTTCTGCCGGAGGCGGGGAAAAGCCTGTCCTTGGCCAAAAAGAACGGCGGCTTTGTGCCGATGTTGGGGGATTCGGCGGTGTCCAATGTGAACCAACGCATGGAGGTGCTTCGTAAGCACTACGGCGACCGCTTTGCCGAGGTAAGGCTCAACGACTTCGTTAGAACCAAGAAAGCGCTGGTGCGGGCGTCGCGCAGTTGGGAGCTTTCCAGTTGGAAGCCGTTGGATTTGTCGTCCAGGAAATTCTCCTCGATCCGAAAGCGCTGGCCATACTCAGCCAGGGTATCGCGGTCGGTCGGTTCATCGCTGAGGATCAACCAGGGCTCGCGGTGGCCCCGTTGCCAGCCCACGGCCAAGTGCATCTCCAGGCGTTGGGCACCGACAAAGACGTGATGATAGCAGCCCACTTCACCGGCCTGCACGCGAATGACCAGGCGCCGATAGTGTCCCCGGCGCTGGACATAGAGATGCAACCCTGAGCGCTTGATACGCACGCGCAGATGCCAGCGCGCGTGGCGGTGAATCCAGGCCATCAGTTCCCCATGCAGAAAGCCCCGATCGGCCAACAGCACGATGTCCCGCCCTGGCGGCAACAGCCGCTCGGCCAAGCGCAACAACCCACGGTAAGCCCGAAAGGCCACACTGCTGGAGCGATGCTCGATCACCTTCCAGACCAGCGGTAACCGTCCAGCACGGTTCATCTTCTGGTGTTGCGGAGCGCCGACATCGACAGCCAACTGGAAAACAACCCCGAAACGACCCTCAGTCTGATCCATGACACGCTAAAACGCATCCGTGTGGCGATTCACAAGCTCAGAAAAATGGGCTTTCACGAGGTAATTATTGCCACTGACCACGGCTTTTTCCTGAACGCGCAAGCCGAGGCCGGGGACGTTTGCAGCAAACCATCGGGCAACTGGATTAACGTCCATGAACGCAGCCTGCTGGGAGATGGCACCGCCGATAGCCACAGTTTCGTGGTGAGTGCCGACAAGCTCGGCATCCGCGGCGACTTCGCCCAGGTGGCAGGTCCACGAAGCATGGCCCCTTATCGGGCCGGGATGCTGTATTTCCATGGTGGGGCCTCGTTACAGGAAGCGGTGGTGCCCGTGCTTACGGCAAGGCTTGAGGCCGCCGAGCAGCCCGCGATGCAGCAGGCGGCGGTGGTTCTTAGCTACAAGAACGGAGCAAAACGAATTACCACCCGGCTGCCGGTGGTCGATGTGCTGCTGCAAAGCGCAGACCTGTTCTCCCAGGGGGCGGAATTCGAAATCCTGCTGGAGGCCCACGACAAGAAAGGCAATGTAGTGGGCGAAGCCAAGCCTGGTAATCCGGTGAATCCCGCTACCGGGACCATTACTCTGAAGCCTGGAGAACAGCCTCAGGTCACGCTGCGGATGCAGTTGGAATTCGAGGGTAAGTTCACCGTGAAGGCCCTGAACCCGACCACACTGGCGGCGTATGATACGCTGGATTTGGAGACTGATTATGCGGTTTGACCACCGCCCACCGAACCCCATGGACGTGCTCGACAACAAACTCAACACCGCCTTCGCGGGAAAGGTGGTCCGCAAAGACCTTCTGCATCGGATTAAGAAGGGCACCAACGTACCCACCTTCGTGCTGGAGTTTCTGTTGGCGCGCTATTGTGCCAGTGACGATCCCGCCGAGATCCAGGCCGGCATGGAGGCCGTGCTGGCGACTCTACAGGATAACTACGTGCGTCCCGATGAGGCCAATGCCGCCCAGTCCAAGGTGGCGACCAAGGGAAAACACCGTTTTATCGATAAGGTGCACGTGCGCTACGTCGAGAAAGAGAAGCGCCATTGGGCCGCGCTGGAGAATTTCGCCTCCCAGCGCATCGCCGTGGGAGAAAAGTTCTACCGGGACAATGACCGGCTCCTGGAGGGCGGTATCTGGGCGGAGGTGACCATTGCCCATAACGATTTGGAGGCGGATCGGTATGCGTTTTACGTTGAAGATCTTAGGCCGATTCAGCTCAGCCGTTTTAACTTTGCGGCCTACGCGGAAGGACGCAGCCAATTTACCCGCGCTGAGTGGCTGGACGCGGTGCTGCGCTCCGTGGGATTGGAGCCGAGTAAGCTTTCTAAACGGCTAAAGTTTCACTTTATCGCCAGGCTGGCGCCGCTTGTCGAGGCCAACTTCAACTTTATCGAACTGGGACCGCGTGGTACCGGTAAATCTTATTTCTTCAGCGAGTTCTCGCCCTATTCGACGCTGATTAGCGGTGGGCAAGCGACGAAGGCGGTGCTGTTCTACAACAACGCCCGCAACAAGATCGGTCTGGTGGGTTTTTGGGACACCGTGGCCTTCGACGAAGTGGGGGGCATCAAGATCAAGGACCCGGACACCATTCAGATTATGAAAGACTTTATGGCGAATGGCCGCTTCTCCCGGGGCGTGGAAGTAATAGCCGATGCCAGCCTGGCGTTTGTGGGAAATATCGATCAGTCCGTAGAGCAGATTGTTCATTCCACGGAATATGATCTTTTCCTACCGCTGCCGCCGCAGTTTGACCTGGCCGTTATGGACCGCTTTGCGTGTTACCTGCCGGGCTGGGAGATGCCCAAGAACAGCAGTGAGTATCTGACGGAGCGCTATGGACTGATTACCGACTTCTTAGCGGAAGCCTTTCATTACCAGTTGAAACACACCAACCGCTATGAAGAGGTCAGCAATCGCATTCGTTTGGGCAGCTCCGTGGAAGGGCGGGATGAGAAGGGGATCAAGAAGACGGTAAGCGCCTTGCTCAAGATCCTGCACCCAACGGAGCCGCCCAGCGATGCGGAGTTCGAGGAATATGTGGAATACGCGGTGGAGTGTCGGCGGCGGATCAAAGAGCAGATGAATAAACGCAAGCCGGACGATGAGTTTGCCCGGGTTGGTCTGTCTTACTTCCGGTCTGATGGCACAGAGAAGCTGGTCTATTGCCCGGAGTCCAAGGATGCACCGGCGACTCAGAAGCCGGCGCGACGATCCCTTGAGGCGGGGCAGGGTTATGCCGCCCAAACCAAGACGGTGGAAGAAGCTATCAAGCGGCAGCCGATCCCGGAAAAGGCGGAGGCGGCCAAGCCCGTTGCAGCGGCTGAGAAGGCGCTGCTGCGCGAGCTAACCGAGAAACATTTCACCATCCGCTATAACGAAACCGGTCACAGTTATGAGAGCCTCTTCGGGGAATACCTCGTAGGGGTCAAGCGCGTCGTGGTGGAAGATCCCTACATCCGGTTGCAGCACCAGATCCAGAACTTCGTGCGGTTTTGCGAGCTGCTGGTTCGCCAGGGCACCGTAAAGGACATCGAACTGATCACAGGCTACGATGACGCCATTCAAAAGGCAGATATCGCCGAGAAGCTCTATGACCTCTCTGAAAGCCTGAAAGACAGCGATATAGCGCTGAAGGTTGACTTTAACCAGCGCCTCCATGACCGGACAATCAAGCTCGATAACGGCTGGGTCATTGAGATAGGGCGGGGGCTTGATATCTACCAGAAGCCCCAAAGCTGGTATGAAGTGGGGGTCAACGATCTCAATCTGCGGCGGTGTTTAGAAACCAACGTGAATATTTATTGGAGTCGGTAGTGAGTGACACGATGTGGGGTCACCATGCAGAAGGTCATCGTGTTACTCGCCGATCAGTTGTTGGAACAGCGGGAAAAATGCTGACTCATTCTTGTTCTGTAATCGCGACCCTTTGCAAGAGTTTGAAAAATTTAGGTATTCACGCTATGGAAGAACGCTGATACCGACTGAGACACAAGCCGCGCGGAGCCGGTTGTCCAGCGTTGCGAGCGGGAGTTCACGGCGCTGTGCCAATTCAAGATAAGCCGCATCATAAGTCGTTAGCTCATAAAGAGCTGCCATTTGAAACGTTGCGTCGAATCCCTGTTCGGTGGAGATAGCATCTACTGCTATCGGCAGTGCACGAAGCTTCGCCAGAAGTTGTTGCGACTCCGATTGACCAATGCGCCCGCGGCGCATTGCAACAAGTAGTACATTGCCGATCTCAAGAGGCCATATGGGAGGAACAAGCGCCGTGTCATAAGTCAGGCGATCACATAGAGCGTCGGTGTCCGTATCTGTTTCATCGGGTAGAACCCAGGCAAGCGCCACCGAACTATCAAGCACAAAAGGCATCAGTAGCGGTGCCCTTGATGGGCCAAATCCCGAAGGGTTTCTCCCTCCTGCAACAGATCACGCAGCCGAATCCCGCGTCCGTCCAGTGCTTGCCGGAATGTACGTAGGTCTTGAATTGCCTTACGCACGGTTTCTGCGTCGTGACGAGTCGCAGGCACCAATTCTGCCACTGGGCGGCCGTGTTTAGTGATGATAAAGCGTTCGCCCTTCTCCACGCGCTCAAGAAGTTTGGGCAGATGGGTTTTGGCTTCAAAGGCGCCTACTTCAGGCATCAAATCGCTCCTTTAATTAAACTAGTTTAAAACTAGTCTAATTAAATTGCTAGTCTGAAGCAAGGTTCGTTTTTCGCAAAAAATTCTTTCTATAAGAAGACACGAAAGCTTACAAAGCCACGTTTTCAGGAGTGATTAATTTGACAATGTCACATTAGCAGTTTCTTATGGTATTCATTTATCAATGAATTAGGATAACCATTGCTGACTACGAGCTTAATGCGGGACGTGCTAGAGGCCACATCCTATCGGGCCAAACGCTGGGTAGTGGAGCGTTCTCATGCCTGGATGAATCGATTCCGGCGCTTGCTGATTCGCTGGGAGAAGAAGACCGAGAATTATCAGGCGATGCTCGATTTGGCCTGTGCTTATATTACTTTTCGAATGGCAGAGGTTTTCGGATAGGCGCTAAGTAGGGAACCACGCTGCCATCGCGCAGTCCGGCGGCAATATCGGCAAGAAGCATTTCGTCCACGTTACGCTCCCAGGTAGATGCCTCGCTAGTCCTGCAAAGATTAAGCGGCCAAGAAATGTTGGCAGATCGATCTGGAAGCTGTTATCAAGACCGTCTGCGGCGGGGATGCCGCAGTCGAGCTTATAGGGATGGATTAACGGCGTGTCTTGAGAATAACTTCCAGATCTATATAACGGTGCTTAGCCGCTTGCGTCCCTTGACGTTTTTCCCGGCATCATAACCGCAGACCCCCCTTTTTCCGTCGTCTTGACGCGTTGACTATCGATGATCGCCGCACTCGGGGTCGCCTCGCGACCCGCCGCCGTGCGCACCTTCTCACGTAACACCTCGTGAAGCTTTTCCCAGGTGCCGTCTAATCGCCACTGCCGATAATACCAATGCACCGTCCCCCACGGCGGCAAATCATGCGGCAACATCCGCCACGCACAGCCACTGCGACTCATGTAGCATATCCCGTTGACCACCTCCCGCAGGTCCACCTCCCGTGCGCGTCCTCCCGGCTTCGGCGCAGGCAAGAGCGGTTCTATCAATTGCCATTGGCGAGTCGTCAGATCACTAGGATAGGGGGCGCGCTTCATCACCATCACAGACCTCTCAATACACTGGATACAACGTCATGTCTCTAGAGTATAGTCGATGATCGAAACTTTTCACACACCCTCTTAGCCGCCAGGCTTGCCTTGGCTCCGGTCAACAGCTAGCCTAACCAACCTGCGACTGCTTGTCCGCATCGGTGTTATGATGCAGCGGGAACGTGGAGGGTCAGCTATCAGCCATATGAATGTTTTTGCGTTGGACTTTGATGGGGTGCTCTGTGACAGTGCTGCTGAGGCCGGAGTCACGGCCTGGCGCGCCGGCAGCCGCATTTGGCCGCAATGGCGAGGACTGGAACCGCCGGCCGATTATCTGCGCCGTTTTGTCAAACTGCGGCCTGTTATCGAAACGGGTTATCAGACCGTGCTGCTAATGAAGCTTATCCATGATGACTTAAGTGATGATTGTATTATGGCTGAGTTTTTAGAACGCTGTGAGGCATTACTGGGAGAACTGGGCTGGACCCGGAAGCAATGCGGCCGGCTGTTCAATCAGATCCGCACCGAATGGATGCAACAGAATCTAGAAGACTGGCTGAGCCGTCACCGTTTCTATCCGCAGGTATGGAAGACCTTTACTGAGCATCTTGCCAGCGAGCCTATTTTCATTGTCACCACCAAACAAGAGCGATTCGTCGAAGCTCTCCTCGACGCGGCTGGTATCGCCTTTCCGATCGAGCGGATCTTCGGACTGGACAAGGGTCAGGCTAAGGAAGCAGTGCTGGTGCAGCTGCTGCAAGGTTCTGAGTTCCGGCATGCACACTGGCATTTTGTAGAGGACCGTCTGAAAACGCTGCTGCGCATTGTCGAGTGCGAGAGTCTCAGGCGCGTTCGCCTGTACTTAGCGGCCTGGGGTTACAATACAGCCAAAGATCGAAGCATGGCCCGCCGGCTTCCTTTTGTGACACTGTGGAATCCTGAACAGTTTCTCGTTGTCTAATGTCACTTTCTCGTTGTCTAATGTCACATAAGAAAAAGATCCCAGGAGTAGTTGCCGCTACTCTATTATAAGCAGGGCTTATTATTAGCAGAGCTTAGCGGCCGTAAGCTCAGCCACAAAGTTATGATTGAGGAGCACAAGTTCCTATGGCGGAAAATCGTTATCAACTGAATGCGCAACTCGCCCAGATGCTCAAGGGCGGCGTGATTATGGATGTTGTGAATCCTGAGCAGGCGCTGATCGCCCAGGAAGCGGGGGCGGTGGCAGTCATGGCACTGGAGCGGGTTCCCGCGGATATCCGCAAGCACGGCGGCGTAGCCCGCATGTCGGATCCTGCCATGATAAAACGCATCAAGGAAGGCGTTACGATTCCTGTAATGGCCAAGGCTCGTATTGGGCATTTTGTGGAAGCCCAGATTCTGCAGGTTCTTGAGATCGATTACATTGATGAAAGCGAAGTGCTGACGCCGGCGGATGAAGCCTGCCATATCGATAAGACAAAATTTACGATTCCCTTCGTTTGCGGGGCCCGTAACCTTGGCGAAGCCCTGCGGCGCATGGCCGAAGGTGCCGCCATGATCCGCACCAAGGGCGAGGCCGGAACCGGAAACGTGGTCGAAGCCGTCAGACATATGCGTACTCTGAATCGAGAGATTCAGCAACTGGTCGGTATGCCGTTGGAGGAGGTGATGGGGTTTGCCAAAGACCACGGGATTCCCTACGAATTGGCCCTGGAAACGCGGAAATTGGGACGGTTACCGGTGGTCAACTTTGCGGCCGGCGGCATTGCTACGCCCGCCGATGCTGCCCTTATGATGCAGTTGGGTTGCGATGGTGTGTTTGTGGGTTCCGGTATTTTTAAGTCGGTGGATCCGGTGAAACGCGCCCACGCTATCGTTAAGGCAACGGCCTATTATAACGATCCGGTTAAACTGCTGGAGGCTTCTATGGATTTAGGGGAACCCATGCCGGGGCTAGATATTGCGAGTATTCCGGAAGATGAGCTGTTGGCCGTGCGGGGATGGTGAAGGAGGCAATGACAGCGCCCGACACGATCGGTGTTCTTGATCTGCAAGGGGGGGTTCAGGAACACTTAGAACACCTGCAGCGCATTGGAGTGAACGGCAAACCTGTAAAAGATGTCGATGATTTTAAAGAGCTTGTCGGTCTGATTATTCCCGGTGGCGAAAGCACTTGCCTAGCCCGCTTGCTGCATATTTTTGGGCTTAAGGAGATTATCGAGCGTGAATTTAAACGAGGTCTTAAGTTGTGGGGCACCTGTGCCGGGGCCATTCTTCTAGCGACTGAAAATCTAGGTGAGACGTCGTGCTTCGATTTGATTGACGTGACTGTCAAACGCAATGCCTTCGGCAGTCAACTCGACAGTTTTACGCGTGAAGTCAGTATCCCCCGTCTTTCCCCATTTCCTATACCATTGACGTTTATTCGCGCCCCCAAAATCACTCGGGTTGGCCCCGATGTTGAGGTATTGTTACGCTTGGATGATTATATTGCGGCAGCGGAAAGCGACACCGTTTTGGTAACCGTTTTTCACCCCGAATTGACGCCCAGCCTGTGTTTCCACCGGTACTTTGCTCGCAAATGTGGTTTAGCGGTAGCGCTAGAGACCGAGCAGGACATGCTGGATGCCTCTTGGACCCGTGAGAGCTGGATGCGGGTGACACGCAAAGGCGCCGGACCGCCGTGACCGTTGTTTTGCGCCTTGGTGGCCCGGCAAGCCAACAATAAGATTAACGGAGGCAAATATGGCGATCAAAATTCTAAAAAAAACCGTCAACATTGAGTTATGTCATCGTTTGTTCAAGGGAAGGCTCAACTATGACAATTATGAAAAATACCATATTCAGGTGCAGTATCGGTGCGATCAGCCCGGCAACAAAGATTATGAAAATGTGGTTTGGGTGGAGAAGTATGGGTTTTGGATGTATATGCCGGACCCATGGCATCGTAATGTGTTTGGGTTGAGCGACGAGATGCCTTCAGCCTGGGAATCTGAGACGGCGGTCTGTCACATGGATTTTAATCCCGGACAGACCGGTGCCTTTGCTCGGGATGAATACGGCGGTATTCTGGTGCTGCACGGTGGTGATATTAATGGGGGCACGCCGGCAGAGGGTAAATCCTTTTTTTGGCAGCACTATAAGGGGCCAAAACTGATGGGAGGCGATCAAAATGCGTCCTTTGCCGTCATAGCGCACTTGGGAGCGTTGGATGTCGCCGGACAGGTGCGGGCATTTCTCGAAGAGGTGGTGCGTATTGAGGTGGCTCTTGACAAGCGGTAGTGATGTCAGTTGAGTATCGCCAAGGAGAAATGACCACCATTGACGAGGGGTGTTCTACCAGCAGCCACTGACCGTATTGCCTTCCAGGGCTCGTTGGGCGCCTACTCGGATCTCGCTTGCCGCAGCGTGTTTCCCGGTATGGCGTCATTACCCTGCGCCTCCTTTGAGGATACTTTTGCAGCGGTTAAAGAGGGTAGGGCCCGCTTTGCCATGATTCCCGTGGATAATTCCGTTGCCGGGCGAGTGGCGGATATTCATCACCTGCTACCCCACGGAGGTCTGTATATTGTCGGAGAGCATTTTCAGCGGGTGAATCATCAATTGCTGGCCTTGCCAGCGGCTGAATTGGCAGATTTAGAAGTCATTGGCAGCCATGTTCACGCGCTCTCCCAATGCCGTAATGTGATTCGCAAATTGGGCTTACGGTTGAGCGTCCATGCTGATACGGCGGGGGCGGCTAAAGAACTCGCCGAGACCGGTGAGCGTTCCCACGGTGTGATTGCCTCCGCTTTAGCCGCGGAAATTTATGGCCTTAAGGTGCTGCTGTCCGACATTGAAGATGCGGAACACAATACGACCCGCTTTCTGATCATGGCTCGAGCACCGCAGAACATGCCGCTCAGCGAGGAACCGGTGGTTACCAGCTTGATATTCCGGGTTCGCAACATTCCAGCCGCTTTATATAAAGCCTTAGGCGGGTTTGCCACTAACGGCGTCAATTTGACAAAGCTGGAAAGCTATCTGGTAGGGGGAGGCTTCACCGCGGCTCAGTTTTATGCTGATATTGATGGCCATCCCAAGCAACGCCCGGTACGTTTAGCGCTGGAAGAACTGCATTTTTTTGCCGAAGAGGTGGAATATCTCGGCACCTATCCCGCGGATCCGTTTCGCTTGCGAAACCAACCCCGATCAAGCTAGCCGGCAACAGCAATCGGTGTTTGCCGGGACGGCTATTGGCCCCAGCAGTGATGGCTTGTTTATAGGACCTCCACCAGTGCAGTTGCATGTCACCGCCGGCTTAACCCTACCGTCCTGCAGGGCTTCGCTGACGAAAAAAAATCAATCTAATGTAACGAGGGCCGCCATGCCAAGCGTTGAATAATCTCGGCTTCCCGTGTGGCAAGTTCGTGGAGACGGGGATAGACCACATCCGGTGCAAAGTAGTGCAGTATCATCTCGACGAACTGATGTCCATGTTTTGCTTCGCTGGCCCAAAGCTCCCGGTAGAAGCGTTTTAACTCCACGTCTTCCAGGGCTTCGGAAATCAGCCGGAAACGCTCGGCGCCGCGGCATTCGATAAGAGACGAAATCAGCATACGATCGAGAAACCGCTCTTCCCGCCCGCTGCGCAATAGGCTAACCAGCTGATTCACGTACGGATCTTGAGTATCTTTACTGAGTAGGAGTCCGCGGTTTTCCAACAATCGATAAACTTGTTGAAAATGCCCGAGTTCTTCCTGGGCAAGGGCGATCAGTTGTGGAATAATCCGGGTTCGATCAGAATACTTGACGACCAGACTCATCGCAAGGGCCGATGCCTTACGCTCGCAATTAGCATGATCCCGAAGGAACTCGTCGAAGTGATCCACAATTACCTGAACCCAAGCTGGATCCGTGTTTATCCTTAAGTCGATGGATTTCTTGGTCATTGACTCACTCAGCAAAATTATCAAAATAGCATGACAACGGCAGCGGTGAAAACGGCGCCGCCCATGGCAAACCAGAGTTCATACTTGCGCAGATGGCAACGGGTGCCGCTGCAGATTACCACTTTGCCCAGTCCGACGCTCGGGTTGGTGGTGGTCATTCCCTGCTACAACGAACCGGATCTGTTAGCCACCTTGGACTCCCTGTGGCGCTGTCAGCGGCCTGCTTGTAGCGTGGAAGTCATCATTGTCATCAATGCCTCGACAGCGGATTCGCCCGCCGTGCATCGGCAGAATCGTCAGACCCATCGGCAAGTCTTGGCTTGGCTTACTGACCATCAAGACCCGCAGCTGACTTTTCACGTGTTATGGTTTGCGGATCTCGACGCGCGTCATGCCGGTGTCGGGTTAGCCCGCAAGCTGGGTATGGACGAGGCGGTAGCACGCTTTCATGCCGTCGCAAGACCTGACGGCATTATCGTTTCGTTGGACGCCGATTGCCTTTGTGAGCCAACCTACCTGAGCAGCATCGAGTCGCACTTCAGGGTAAATTCCAGTGCTTGCGGCGGCACCCTCTATTTTGAACATCCCCTGGAAGGCAACTTGGATTCCCGTCTGAATGACGGGATTGTGCAATACGAACTGTTTCTCCGTTACTACATCCACGGGTTACGGTTTTGTGGTTTCCCCTATGCCTATCATACCCTCGGCTCATGTATGGCGGTGCGTAGTCATGTCTACGAAAAACAAGGGGGCATGAATCGTCGTCAAGGGGGAGAGGATTTTTACTTTCTCCATAAGATCATTCCCCATGGCGGTTTTTTGGAAATCCGCGACACCAAAGTAATGCCTTCCGCACGGGCCTCCGAGCGGGCGCCTTTCGGCACGGGAAAAGCTCAAAGCCGGTGGCTAAATAGCGAAGGCGATTATCTAGTCTATGCGCCCGCCGTCTTTCGTGACCTGCGCGAGCTGTTTACGCGTCTGGATCCATTGTATACGCAAGATCCCAAAGGTTCGGCCTGGTTAAGCGGCATCCCTGCGGTGCTGGGAGAGTATCTCATGACTCAGGGTTTTCGGGAACGGCTTCATGAAATGCAGAACCATGTTGCCTCCGTGGCCACTTTTCGGAAGCGATTTTTCCAGTGGTTTAACGCCTTTCGAGTCTTAAAGTTTATCCATTGGGCAACGGCAAACCGGTATCCCAAGGAGCCGGTGCTGACGGCTGCCATTCAGCTGCTTGCCTGGCGGGGGTTGCTAAAGGGTGATGCCGGCGCGGTATACGATTCGAAAACGCTGCTATTGCATTTTCGGCGGATGGATCGAGAGGGGCAGCTCATTATGCTCACTGGCAATGCTGTTTAGCAGCACTGCAATTTATGGCGATTTGTCCTCTGCAATCATGCAACCTTTTCCCTTGATTTTAAGGTAAGAGAATAACTGTTTGATATTAATAACGACCCAGTGGTGCTTAGCCATTGCGTCGCGCCGGCTGAGGGCGTTATCAGCACTGCTGCTCATCAGCCGTTTGCAGTGTTGCGAAACGCTTCGTCCGGCAATGCTGGAGTTATTGAAGCATTGCGTATAAGCCAACAAAATAACAAGCCTTTTTTTATATAAAAAAATTAAAGAAAGGCGTGATCTTTGCATCATTTTAACTGGCGATAAGCGTGCGACATAGTTAGCGAAGCTTTCGACAGTCGCTTTTCCCAACCGGCGAGCCGGTGTCGGCTTACTGCACAGGTATTACACCGGCGGAACCCAAGAACAGCCGAAAATGGAGAGCCAGTTATTATGAATGGCAAGCAGGTTTGCCCTTACTATGGACGGAATATAGAGCAATGCGATATCGGTTATGGCTACATTTCTCCTTACCACGTGGAAGTCATTACCCGATACTGCACATCGGGTTATAAAGACTGTGGCAAGTATCAAGCGTTAATGGGACTCGGATCACCTGCCGTAGGCGGTCACTCCATCAAGCATAAGGCTTCAGAAGTCGCCAAACCGATGCCCACCGGCGGACTGCAATTGCCGCTGCCACTTGACAAAGAGACAATCACCATCCTCCAGCACGTCATTCGCACGCCGCTAACCAGTATACGTTCGTTTGCTGAAATTTTACTGGATTATCCCGTTGATGACTTGGAATCACAGCGCCGTTTCCTAAAAATCATTCTTGAGGAAGCAAAACGGCTGGCTCATGTTTTGGATGTGGTATTTGGCAGCACGGAAACCGCTGCTAATGCGGGGTCTGGTGCCGTGTCTACCGCAAGCGGGATGGCCAATAACAGGCATGTCCAGCTACGCGAGTGACTCCGGGTGAAGGTTGCCCACAGCATGCGCTGCCGTCGAGAACGTTTTCGTATCCCGTTGAGCCAGCCAAAACTTTTTCCGACAGACCGCCCGGTAAAGCGAAAAAATCCCTTCTGTACAAAGTCCTGCCTGGTAAACTGAGAGTATTCGCTTTATCCGGGACACCTTGCAGGCTACTTTGTAGGAGCGAGCTTGCTCGCGATGGAGGCGGGTATCAGGGTGAGTTCGCGAGCAAGCTCGCTCTTGCCGGTGGATGTGGCGCCTGACATGTCCCGCCGTCAGTTGGCAGCCTAAACTGGTTCGTTTGCTACGTGCAAATCACCTATGCTTTAGGTAAGTGAGCAACGAGGAGCCTACCCAGCATGGTGACCCTAGCCGATATTGAGGCAGCACGAGAGCGTATTAGCAAGAACGTGTTTTTCTCGCCCTGTGCCTTTACAGAAACACTGAGCCGCATGACCGGTTGTGAATTGTTTCTCAAGCTGGAGAATTTGCAGATGACCGGTTCGTTCAAAGAACGGGGGGCCTTGAATAAGCTCCTCTCCCTCGATGAGGAACAGAAAACGGCCGGTATTATCGCCGCATCGGCCGGTAATCACGCCCAAGGTGTTGCCCGCGCTGCGCAACTGCTCGGCAGCAAAGCGGTGATCGTGATGCCGGAAACGACACCGCTGGCCAAGATGCGGGGAACCCGGGAATTGGGCGCCGAGATTATCCTGCACGGCAGTGGTTACGATGAGGCCTATGCTAAGGCGCAGGAATTGCAAAAAGCCTGCGGTTATACTTTCCTGCATGCCTTTGATGACCCTGCGGTGATCGCCGGACAAGGTAGCATCGGTTTAGAATTACTTGAGCAGGTGCCGGATTTGGATGTGGTGGTCGTGCCCGTAGGCGGTGGCGGCTTAATTGCGGGCATTGCCACGGCGATTAAGTCGGTGCGCCCGGCGGTGCGTGTGATCGGTGTTGAAACCGCTCTGCTGCCGGCCATGCAGGCGAGTTTAGCAGCAGGCAGAGTAACGCCCTTGCCCGCTGCCAAGACGCTGGCGGATGGCATCTCGGTAGCAGTGGTAGGCCAGCATACCTTCCCTCTGGTAAGCCAGTATGTGGAAGCGATAGTCACGGTCACCGAAGAGGAGATTGCGAGCGCCATCTTAACTCTGCTGGAGCGTGAGAAGACGCTGGCGGAAGGTGCCGGTGCGGTGGGTTTCGCCGCACTCCATAACGGCAAAATTCCGAACATTGCAGGACAAAAAGTCGTCGTAGTCCTTAGCGGCGGCAACATCGATATGACTTTGCTCTCCCGCATTATCGAACGCGGTATGGAACTCGACGGCCGCTTAGCGAGGCTGCGGGTCGTTGTTGCCGACAAACCGGGCAGCGTTGCCGAACTCGCGACCATCATCGCCCGCTGCCGGGCCAATATTTTCGACCTTTCGCAAAGCCGGCCGGTAAGTGACGTACAACTGGGTCAGGCGGAGGTAGAACTCACGCTGGAAGCAAAAGGTCACGTGCATACCCAGGAGATTATTACGGCTATCCAGGAAGCGGGGTTTACGGTGATGTAAAGTGGCTAGCGGGTCCTGCCGATTGCGCTAAGCTTTGGTGAGACTTGTCGAAGCCCTATCATATAAGGAGAGCTGTTATAATGACTGAGCCTGCCACCCAGGGTGTTTTAGCCACCACTCCGTTGTACACGTTACATCAGGAACTTGGCGCCAAGATGGTGCCGTTTGCCGGTTATGTCATGCCGGTGCAATATCCTCCCGGAATCATCAAGGAGCATCTCCATACTCGTAACCGCGCCAGCTTATTCGATGTGTCCCACATGGGACAGGTGCGCCTCATCGGCAAGGAAGCGGCCCTGGCGCTGGAGAGCTTGGTACCCGTCGATGTGTTGGGACTGGCCGTTCATCAGCAGCGCTATGCGCTGTTTACCAACGAGGCCGGAGGTATTCTCGACGATCTGATGATTACCAATGCCGGTGAGTTTCTTTTTATGGTGGTCAACGCCGCCTGTAAAGCTCAAGATATCGCTCACCTTGGCACCTTGAGCGACCGCTGTACTCTGGAGGAACTCAATGACCGGGCACTGCTCGCACTGCAGGGGCCGGAGGCCGCTGCGGTCATGACCCGGCTGGCTCCCGAACTGACCCGATTAGTGTTTATGAGTGCGGCCCAGGCGGCGATTGCCGGCATTAACTGCTTTGTCACCCGCTCCGGTTATACCGGGGAGGATGGTTTTGAAATCTCGGTACCGGCGGATAGCGCAGAGACGCTTGCCCGGGTGCTGCTGGACCAAGATGAGATAGCGCCGGCCGGACTCGGTGCGCGCGACACGTTACGCTTAGAGGCTGGACTCTGTCTCTATGGTCATGATATGGATACCACAACGACTCCGGTAGAAGCTAACCTTAGCTGGGCTATATCCAAGGCGCGTCGTGCTAATGGAAAGCGGCCGGGCGGTTTTCCAGGAGCGGATATCATTCTTGAGCAATTGGCCTCAGGGGTAACGCGCAAGCGCGTCGGTATTCAGCCGCAGGGTAAGGCGCCCGTACGCGAAGGTGTCGAATTGGTGGATGGCAATGGTAAAGCCGTCGGCAAAATTACCAGTGGTGGCTATGGTCCTACCGCGGGTAGTCCGGTTGCCATGGGTTATGTGGAGACGACCTTGGCTGCGCCGGGCACGGCACTGTGCGCTAGGGTGCGCGGCAAAACTCACCCTGTCAAAGTGGCCAAGCTGCCGTTCGTAGCGCCGCGCTATTTTCGGGGTTAGGGGCGGCAACATTATCTTCAATCACTGCAATCAATACTCGCGGCCAAAGGTGTCGTTTATCCACGGCGCGTTGTTCTTTAGGCAAAGCTTTTTGCGTCAACTTTCACTAAACCCATTATCCATGAGGTATTAAGCATGGCGATACAGTCAGTTGCAGACGGTAGAAACCGGGTTGTAATCGAAGGTGTGAGTCCTGAGATCGATGGGGGTCGCTATCCGATTAAACGGTCGGTCGGCCAACTTGTGACTGTGGAAATCGATGCGTTTGTGGACGGTCATGAAATTCTGAGTTGTGCTGTACAATACCGGCTGGAAAACCAGGCGAGCTGGACTGAGCTTCCCATGCAGCCCTTAGTGAATGATCGTTGGCGCGGTGAATTTACGATAAGAGAATTGGGCTATTACCGCTATACCTTTAGCGTGTGGGTCGATCACTTTAAGTCTTGGCGTCATGACTTGGCCAGGCGGGTGCAGCCGGAGGATATCGCTCTTGCCTTGCAGGTGGGTGCGGGCCTGTTGGAAGAGGTCAGCCAGCGCGCTGCCGGCGGGGATGCCGAATGGCTGAAGTCCCGAGCCAAGGCGCTGGTAGGTGAACAGGACTTAGAAGACCGCCTCCAGTATGCTCTGAGCGAAGAATTGGCCGCGATGGTGGCGCGCTATCCCGATAAAAGTCTCGCTACAACCTATGATAAGGAACTGGGCATGATAGTCGAAGACGAACGAGCCCGGTTTAGCTCCTGGTACGAAATGTTTCCCCGCTCGTGCAGTCCCATTCCCGGCAAACACGGCACATTCAAAGACTGTGAGGCTTATTTGCCGCGGATTGCCGCTATGGGATTTGACGTTCTTTATTTGCCTCCCATTCATCCCATTGGACGGATAAATCGCAAGGGTAAGAACAATACCCTGAATCCCGGACCCGATGACGTGGGCAGCCCCTGGGCCATCGGTGCCAAAGAGGGTGGGCATAAAGCGGTGCATCCTCAGTTAGGCACCATAGAGGATTTTTGCGCGCTGGTGGCAAAAGCCAAAGAATACGGCATCGAAGTGGCCATGGATATTGCCTTTCAGTGTGCGCCGGATCATCCCTACGTCAAAGAGCACCCCAGTTGGTTTCGTTGGCGTCCCGATGGTACAGTGCAGTATGCCGAGAATCCTCCCAAAAAATATCAGGATATCTATCCGTTTAATTTCGAAACCGATGATTGGCAGGCGCTCTGGGAAGAACTGAAAAGCGTCTTTGAGTTTTGGATCGATAAGGGCGTGCGGATTTTCCGGGTGGATAATCCCCATACCAAACCCTTTCCCATGTGGGAATGGATGATTCGGGAAATCAAAGCCACGACGCCTAACGCCATTTTTTTGGCGGAGGCGTTTACCCGTCCCAAAGTGATGCACCGCCTGGCGAAATTGGGTTATACCCATTCTTATACCTATTTTACCTGGCGCAACACCAAATGGGAGCTGACCGAGTATATAACAGAGCTTACCCGGACCCAGGGGCGGGAGTATTTTCGACCCAATTTCTGGCCTAACACCCCGGACATTCTGAACGAATACCTGCAGTTTGGCGGTCGCCCCGCCTTTCTGGCGCGCTTGGTATTAGCGGCGACCTTAACGGCTAACTACGGTATCTATGGTCCAGCCTATGAACTCGTGGAAAATAAACCCGTCAGACATGGCAGCGAGGAATATCTGGACTCGGAAAAGTACCAGATCCGTCAGCGGGATCTGGATCAACCCAGTTCGCTTAAGGACTTCATTGCCCGCGTCAATTCCATTCGCAAGAGCAGTCCGGCCTTACAACAGGACTGGAATCTACACTTTCATCCCACAGACAATGAACAGCTGATTTGCTACAGCAAGTGGAACGATAAGAAAACCGATATTATTCTGGTGGTTGTCAATCTGGACTCCTACCATATCCAGTCAGGCTGGGTCAGCTTGGCGCTAGAGGCGTTGGGAGTGAATTTTCAGCGTAGCTTCGAGGTCCATGATTTGCTGAGTGACACCCATTTTTTATGGCACGGTCCGCATAACTACGTAGAACTCAATCCACACCATGTTCCAGCGCATATTTTCCGCCTGCATGGCAGGGTTCACACAGAGGAAGATTTTGACTACTTCATGGGCTGATACCGTCTCTCAATTTGAGGAGTCAAGGAGAAAACGAGAATGAATTTGCAATTACAAGGAGTCGCTGTGGATATTGCCTGGCAGGATGACCCCCTCTGGTATAAAGATGCCATCATTTATCAACTGCATGTCAAGGCCTTCGGCGATAGCAATCAGGATGGCATCGGTGATTTCCGGGGGCTCGTTCAGCGGCTGGACTATGTTCAGGACCTGGGGGTTAACACCCTCTGGTTGTTACCTTTTTATCCGTCGCCGTTGCGGGATGACGGCTACGATATCTCCGATTACCGCAATGTCCATCCTCAGTATGGAACCCGGGCCGATTTCAAGGCCTTTGTCCGAGAGGCCCATCGCCGGAACCTCAAGGTCATTACGGAGCTGGTCATTAACCATACCTCTGAACAGCATCCCTGGTTTCAGGCTGCCCGTCAGGCGCCTTCCGGTTCCGCCAAGCGCAATTTTTACGTCTGGAGCGACGATGATAAAACGTTCTCTGAGACGCGCATCATCTTTACCGATACGGAAACCTCCAATTGGGCTTGGGATCCGGTGGCGAAAGCCTATTTTTGGCACCGTTTCTTTTCCCATCAGCCGGACCTAAATCATAACAATCCTCAGGTGGTCAAGGCGGTCATTAAGCTCATGCGTTTTTGGCTGGACATGGGGGTGGATGGATTGCGCTTAGACGCCATTCCCTATCTGTGCGTGCGTGAAGGCACCGCTAACGAGAACCTCCCCGAGACCCATGCAGTCATCAGGGAAATGCGCGCCGTCGTTGATGCCCATTATAAGAACCGCCTGTTTCTGGCTGAGGCGAATCAGTGGCCAGAGGATGTGCGGGACTATTTCGGCGAGGCCGATGAGTGCCATATGGCCTATCATTTTCCCCTGATGCCCCGTGTGTATATGGCCGTAGCCCAGGAGGACCGCCATCCCATCGTTGAGATCATGGACCAAACCCCGGAGATTCCTGAGACTTGTCAGTGGGCCATTTTTCTGCGTAACCATGACGAATTAACGCTGGAGATGGTAACCGACAAAGAGCGGGACTATATGTATCAGGCCTATGCCGCCGACCCTAGAATGCGGGTTAATGTGGGCATTCGCCGCCGCCTGGCACCGTTGCTAGACAACGATCTGGATAAGATCAAGCTGATGAACAGCTTACTTTTGTCCATGCCTGGGACGCCTATCATTTACTACGGCGATGAAATCGGCATGGGTGACAATATTTATTTAGGGGATCGCAACGGCGTGCGTACGCCCATGCAGTGGAGTCCTGACCGCAATGCCGGCTTCTCCCGGGCGGATCCCCAGCGCCTGTACTTACCACCCATCATGGATCCCATCTACGGCTATGAGGCTGTCAATGTGGAGTCCCAGCAGCGGGAGCCCTATTCGCTGCTGAACTGGATGAAGCGGATGATCGCCGTGCGTAAGACCCGTAAGGCGTTCGGCCGCGGCCGGCTGGAGTTCATTAAACCCGGCAATCGCAAGATATTGGCCTATATCCGCGAGTATGAAGACGAGGCCGTGTTATGCGTCGCCAATCTCTCCCGTTCCGCCCAGCCGGTCGAGCTGGATCTGTCGCGCTTTAAGGGTCGGGTTCCGCTGGAGATGCTGGGGCATACCCCCTTTCCGGCCATTGGTGAACTGCCTTATTTATTGACCTTACCCCGGCATGGCTTCTATTGGTTCCAATTAACGCCCCATGCCGAAGCACCGGCCTGGCATGAGGAGCGTTTACCCGCCACCGAGTTGCCCGTTTTGGTCTTGTTCCAGGGCTGGCAGAGTTTCTTTCCAGAGCAGGTCAATGTGTCGCGGCGATCGATGGCGGCAACTCTCTACGAGCGCCTGACCCGGACGATTCTTCCCAATTATCTGCCGACCCGGCGCTGGTTCGCCGCCAAGGGCGAGCGTATCGACAAGGTGGAGATCGTCGAACATGTGATTTGGAAGGGTGAGGAGGAATGGTTGCTGGCGCGAGTGGAGGTGCAATTGCCGAATGCGGAAGCGCAGACCTATTCCCTGCCGTTATCCCTGGCCTGGGAGAAGGATGGCGACGACCGGTTGCGGGGGCTATGGGCGGATACCTTAGCCCGGGTGCGCGTGCACGCGCGCATGGGTGTCGTTTATGATGCCTTTGCCGACGAGCGATTCTGCCGGACCTTGGTAGAATCCATGCAACGCAATACGCAAATCCCGGTGAATGGAGGGTGTTTGCGGTTTTCCGCTACCGCTGCCTTTGCTGAGCTGGCCGGCGCTAATCCTGCTGAGTTGCCGGTGCGGCGGTCTCCTGTCGAAAGCAGCAATACCACGATCTTTTTGGGAGACCGATTGTTTCTGAAAGGCTACCGGCGTCTGCAGCAGGGCATCAGCCCGGAACTGGAAATGGGGCGTTTTCTGACGGAGGTTTCGCCCTTCGCCAATATCGTGCCCCTGGCAGGGGCCCTGGAATATCAAAGCGCTGATGGCGCCATCGCCACGTTGGTTCTGTTGCAGGGCTTTGTGGCTAACCAGGGAGATGCCTGGAATTATACCCTGGGTACGTTAAGGCGATTTCTTGAAGATTGTCTCTTACAGCCCGAAGAGATGAAGGCTCAGTGTGACTGTGACGAGGCGCACGCCGTCTTTCTGCTGATGATGCAGACGCTGGGGCGGCGCACCGGCGAGCTCCATCGTGCCCTTGCCAAGGAAACCGGCGATCCCGCCTTCGATCCCGAACCGATCAGCGCCATGGACGTCGGCGCCTGGAATGAACGGGTTTGTGCTGAAGCAGTTCAGACCCTGGATAAACTGGACCGCCAGCAGGCGAGTCTGCCGGAAGCGCTGCAGGACCTGGCCCAGCGGCTATTGGCATCGCGCAACACGGTGCTCGAACGTATCCATGCGCTGCAGCCCGTGGATTTACACGCCCTGAAAACCCGCTATCACGGTGATTACCACTTGGGCCAAGTGCTGGTGAAGGAAAATGATTTCGTGATCATTGATTTCGAAGGAGAACCGGCCCGGACGCTGGAAGAGCGTCGGGGTAAGCACTCACCGCTGAAGGATGTGGCGGGCATGTTGCGCTCATTTAACTATGCCGCCTTTGCAGTACTCAGCGATATCACAGCGGATCGGCCCAACGATATCGCTCTGTTGGAGCCCTTCGTGCGAGACTGGGAGCGTAAGACGGTCAATGCTTTTATGGGCGGTTATGAGGAAGCCGTGGCTGGGTGTGCCGTCTATCCCGAGGAGCCGACCTATGCTCAAGCGTTAATCGATTTGTTCGTGTTGGAAAAGGCGTTTTATGAACTGCGTTATGAGCTGGACAATCGGCCGACCTGGGTCAGTGTCCCCCTCGGTGGACTCTATGAACTGCTGGTAGACGAGTAACCGCAAAGCGGTGAGTTTACGGATCTTAGCAACGGCAGGCCCAAACTGGGCCGTGGCCATTTTTTTTGAACCAAGTATTTAAATACTCCTCACCTGCACCTTCTCCCCTTCAAGAGGAGAGGAAATAAATCTTTTGTTAACTCCCTCTCTCCTGGCGGGAGAGAGTTGGGGTGAGGGGAGAAATACGTTTTTGGATGCTATCTCGATTGACTCAAAAACCAACAACAGGATAACTGACTATGCCCAAACCGGTGACGGCCGTATGGCCTGGCAAACCTTACCCCCTGGGGGCGACCTGGGATGGAGAAGGGGTTAATTTTGCTTTGTTTTCCGAGCATGCCGAAAAGGTTGAACTCTGTTTGTTCGATAGCAAGGGGCGGCGGGAGCTGCAATGTGTCGAATTCCAGGACCAGACCGATCGGGTTTGGCATGCCTACCTGCCCGAGGTGCGTCCGGACCAGCTCTATGGCTATCGTGTACACGGCCCTTACCAGCCGGATCTGGGGCATCGATTTAATCCCAACAAGCTGTTGTTGGACCCCTATGCTAAATCTATCCTGGGCGACTTGAAATGGAGCGATGCCCAATTCGGTTACCGAATTGGGCATCGCCGGGAGGATGACAGCTTTAACAGCCGGGACAGCGCCTTTGGAATGCCCAAATGTCAGGTTATCGACTCGGCGTTTACCTGGGGCGATGATGCGCCGCCCGGGATTCCCTGGCACGAAACCATTATTTATGAACTGCATGTCCGGGGGTTTACCATCCAACATCCCGACATCCCGCCAAACCTGCGTGGAACTTATGCGGGATTGGCCACCGCACCGGTAATTGAATACCTGCAGCAGTTAGGTATTACTGCCGTAGAGCTTATGCCGATCCATGCTTTCATCGATGACCGGTATTTGGTGGAGAAAAGGCTGCGGAACTATTGGGGGTATAACTCCATCGGTTTTTTTGCCCCCGATCAGCGCTACTTGGCCACCGGCCAGGTGAGTGAATTCAAGACCATGGTCAAGACGCTGCACTCGGCCGGAATTGAGGTGATTCTGGATGTCGTCTACAACCACACTGCCGAGGGTAGTCATATGGGCCCCACCCTCTGCTTCCGGGGTATCGACAATGCCGCCTACTACCGTTTGGTTTCCGATAATCCGCGTTACTACATGGATTACACCGGTTGCGGCAATACTCTGAACATGACGCATCCGCGGGTTCTCCAGTTGATCATGGATAGCCTGCGCTATTGGGTAGTGGAAATGCACGTGGATGGCTTTCGCTTTGACTTAGCCTCGGCTTTGGCCAGGGAGCTTCATGAGGTGGATCAGCTGGGTGCTTTTATGGATATTATTCATCAGGATCCCGTGCTGTCCCAGGTCAAACTGATCGCTGAACCTTGGGATCTAGGCGCAGGCGGTTATCAGGTAGGGAATTTCCCGGTTGGATGGACCGAGTGGAACGGCAAATACCGGGATGTTTTGCGCGACTATTGGAAAGGCGAGGGTGGGTTAATCGGCGAGCTGGCGTACCGGGTAACCGGTTCCAGCGACTTATATCAGCACAATGGGCGGCGGCCGTATGCGAGCATTAATTTCATTACCGCCCATGACGGTTTCCCGCTGCGAGACCTGGTCAGCTATAACGACAAGCATAATGAGGCCAATGGCGAGGAAAACCGTGACGGTGAGTCCCATAACCGCAGCTGGAACTGCGGTGCGGAGGGGCCTACGGACGATCCGAAAATCCTGGCGTTACGCGCCCGCCAGCAGCGTAACTTCCTGGCCACGCTGCTGTTATCCCAAGGGGTGCCCATGCTGCTAGCCGGAGATGAGATCAGCCGGACTCAGCAGGGTAATAACAATGCATACTGTCAGGACAATCCCCTGAGCTGGGTGAACTGGGAACTGAGTGAAGAGGAGATCAAGTTGCTCGAATTTACCCGGCGGGTTATTCGAGTGCGCAGGAAGCATCCCGTCTTTCGGCGCCGCCACTTCTTTCAAGGCAAAAGTATTAAGGGTATGGAAGTCAAGGATATCCTCTGGTTTAATCCGGACGGCGAAGAAATGAGCGATGAGCAATGGCATCAGTCCTTTGCACGCTGTCTAGGAGTCTATATGTCCGGCCAGGCTTTTCAGGAAAAGGACGAACGTGGCCGACGCATTATTGACGACGATTTTTTATTGCTGCTCAATACGCATCACGAAGACATTTCCTTCGTGCTTCCCGGTCACGCCAGGGAGGTGGTCTATGAGGTGTTATTGGATACCGGTGTCGCCTCGCCTCCAGCGTCGGGATGGCGGCATCTCGGGGAGGAACCCTATCCTTTGCAAGGCCGGTCGTTAGCGCTGCTCGTCCGTTCTCGGCTCGGCGGTGAAGAAGTCGCACCTTATCCGGCAAAGCTGCTAACGGATGCCCTACCTTCAGAAGCTGTGCAACCTGTGGAGAGAAAGACGATGAAACGCCGCCATGCCATGCCCTTCGGCGCCCAATTGCTCGATGACGGCAATGTCCGGTTCCGGTTGTGGGCCCCGGCCGCACAGCGGGTAGAGCTGTGTTTGGAAACAAGCGGAGACCGCCCCCAGGTGCTGCCGCTGACGGCATTAGAGGACGGTTGGTTTGAGCTGGTCACCGCACAGGCCAGCGTCGGTGATTGGTATCGCTTTCGGATTGATGGCGATCAAACCGTCCCCGATCCGGCTTCCCGTTATAATCCTCAGGATGTACACGGCCCTAGTCAAGTTATTGATTCAGGAGAATTTGCCTGGAATGACGTGGGTTGGCACGGGCGTCCCTGGGAACAGACCGTGGTGTATGAATTGCATGTAGGCACCTTCACTCCAGAGGGTACCTTTGCAGCTCTTAAGGAACGTCTTGATTATTTGGTGGAACTCGGCGTCACGGCCGTCGAGCTGATGCCGGTTGCGGATTTTCCTGGGCATCGTAACTGGGGTTATGATGGTGTGCTGCCTTATGCGCCGGATGCCAGCTACGGTGCTCCGGATGATCTCAAAGACCTGATTCAGACCGCCCATGATAAAGGGCTGATGGTTTTTCTGGATGTGGTTTATAATCATTTCGGTCCGGAGGGTAACTATCTGCATGTGTATGCGGAGCCGTTTTTCACGGAGCGCCATCAAACACCGTGGGGTGCGGCCATTAACTTCGATGGGCCGGTTAGTCGGGCGGTGCGGGACTTTTTTATCCACAATGCCCTCTACTGGCTGGAAGAGTATCATGTGGACGGCCTGCGTCTGGACGCCGTGCATGCCATCGTGGATGACTCTACGCCGGATGTTTTGGAAGAACTCGCCGATGCTGTCCGGCAAGGCCCGGGACGGGAACGGCATTGTCATCTGGTGCTGGAAAATGATCATAATATTGCCCGTTATCTCACGCGCAATGCCGTCGGTGGTCCGCGCTACTACAATGCCCAGTGGAACGATGATATTCATCACGCCATGCATGTGTTGCTGACGGGTGAGGCGGACGGCTATTATGCCGATTATGCCACCAAGCCCATTTGGTATTTGGGGCGTTGCCTCAGCGAAGGTTTTGCCTATCAAGGCGACCCTTCGGCGTTTCGGGATGGAGAAATTCGCGGAGAGCCGAGCCGTAGCCTACCGCTCACAGCGTTTGTGGCGTTTCTTCAAAACCATGATCAAGTGGGTAATCGGGCCTTTGGCGAGCGCATTAGCCAGCTGGTCGAGCCCCGGGCGTTATGGGCGGTCACGGCGACATTCTTACTCGCTCCTACGCCTCCCTTGCTGTTTATGGGTGAAGAATTCGCCGCTGCGCAACCCTTTCTATTTTTCTGTGATTTTGGTCCGGAACTCGCGGCGGCCGTTACACAAGGGCGGCGCAGAGAATTTGCCCGCTTTGCAGAATTCAGTAAACCCGAAGCTCAGGAACGCATTCCAGACCCCAATGATGCGGCCACTTTCGAGCGTGCCAAGCTGGACTGGAACAGTTTACAGCAAGCGCCTCATGATGCTTGGTTAGGGCTTTACCAACAGGTGCTGGGAATCCGTCAGCGGGAAATCGTTCCTCGGTTGGCCGGTATGACCGGTGAGCAGGCGCGTTTTCAACTGCTCGGAAAGCAGGGTTTGCAAGTGAGCTGGATCTTGGGTGACGGTGCGGTGCTGACACTGCTAGGAAACTTTAGCGATACACCCATCGAAGGGTTAGAGCCACCGGCCTGCGACATGTTATACGCCAGTCACGCAGAATTAGAAAACGCCTTAGCCGAACACCGGTTGTCACCGTGGTCGGTTGTGTGGTTTTTAGAAGCGAATTAATCTGGTCGTCACGACAAGGCAGCTAATTTTAATATTCTATAGCGTGTCTTGCATCCGCCGAAGCGCTCTTCCCGTTTTATACATTACTCGGCGAGTGCGCTTTGGTGTCTGCCAAGCGTTGGGCAAAACTGACTAACATCGCCGCCGTCGCTCCCCAAATGTAGCGATCTTCATAGGGGATGACATAAAAGCGCCGCTGCTGGCCGTTGACCACCATGTTGCGGCGTTCATGGTTGTGAGGATTTAGCACAAAGCGCAGGGGAACCTCAAACACTTCGGCTACCTCGAAGGGGTCCGGTTGCAGCTCAAAAAAGGGTGCAACGAAACTCACTACCGGTGTGATTAAAAAGCCGGTAACGGTTTGGTATTGATCCAGAAAACCGATAACTTCCACATAACGGCGATGCAGGCCAATTTCTTCCTCGGTTTCCCGCAGCGCAGTCTCGACGGGACTGATATCGTGCTTCTCGACACGGCCACCGGGAAAACTGATTTGCCCACCATGATGAATTAAATGATCAGTACGCTGAGTTAATAATACGGTTAAACCCTCGGCGCGATCCACTAGCGGCACTAAGACGGCAGCCGGCATAAGAGGGCGTTGCTCTCGTGCCAAGCCGGCCACGGCGAAATCGCCGGTCACCTTGGTGGAAGGCCGATCAGGCTGCAGGCTCTGCCGTATGCGCTCACGTAGGAAGGTCAAAGTGAATTTCTCCGAAAAGCTTGCCATAATTTGTCGTTGTCATCTCAGCCACCCTCTCTAAGGGGTCGCCGCGAAGATTAGCGATGCCTTCGGCGACATGGCGTACCCAGGCCGGCTGATTCGATTTTCCCCGATGCGGCACCGGGGCGAGATAAGGTGAATCCGTTTCCACTAGCATACGTTCAATGGGCATGCGTTTAGCCACTTCCTGGATCTGCCTCGCCTTGGGAAACGTGACAATGCCAGAAAAAGAAATAAAAAAATTTAATGCCATAGCACGCGTTGCAGTATCCCAGTCCTCAGAAAAACAATGAAATACACCGCCGACAGTATCGGCTTGTTCTTCTGCAAGAATGCGCAGGGTGTCTTCACGGGCAGTGCGGGTATGCACAATAAGAGGTTTACCGCTTGCTTTAGCCGCTGCGATATGGATGCGGAACCGCTCCTGCTGACACGCTCTGCTATCCCTACCGTGATAATAGTCCAGGCCGGTTTCGCCAATGGCGACGACTTTCGGGTGATGGGCCAAGTGCACGAGTTCGGCGACAGTGGGTTCTTGGGCCGGGCGAGCAGTGGGATGCACTCCGACCGAGACAGACACATTGGAAAAGCTTGCTACGCGTTGCACCATGGCGGACCAATGCGCTAAGTCTAGCGATACGCACAGGAAGTGGCCGACGCCATTGGCATTGGCGGTCGCCAGCGCGGCAGCCAGCCGCCCCGCAAAGGGGGTCAGGTCAAGGTGATCTAAGTGACAATGAGAGTCGATTAACATACGGAGTCGACAAACCGGGATAAAGCCCTGCTAACAATGTGGCGTCAGCCATCATAGAGAGACAGGTTACATGGTGTCGGTGGGGCGTTCTGAAACAATGGCGCCTGCCAAATAGGTTTCGATACGTTTTTGTACATTACTGCCCTCCAACCCGCTGAATTGAATACCAATCCCGGCATGCCGGCCTCCCAGAGCGACTTTGGGAGTAATCCAGACGACTTTGCCGGTTACAGGATAACGCTGTGGATCGTCCATCAAACTCAACAACAAAAAGACTTCATCGCCCAGCTCAAACGCCTTATCGGTGGGAATGAAAATACCGCCATTCTTAAGAAAAGGCATATAGGCGGTGAACAATGTGTTCTTGTCCCGGATAGCTAGCGACATAACGCCTTGCTTGGGAGTTTTGGCTGCTGTCATGCTGATTAACCTCACTGTTAAACGGGGATAAGAGTTGTTTGTTTATCCGCTTGCGCAGTCCCCGAGAAAAGCCTCGACCATGAGTTGTAGGTTGACTTGCGTTGCACATAGGGTACGCAGGTGGATGGCCATGTCCAGGCGCTGGAACAGCATTGGTGTCGGCCACTTGTCAGCCAGTCGTTGCAGTATCACGCGAAAGTCCGGATTGCTAAGCCAAGGCGGATGCTGCATCATCTTAAGCCGAATCATATCCATATGCCAACTGATCAGCCAACGGAAATTTTCTGCTACGTCGGCTTGCAGCCAAAGCTTTGCCGTCTGGACAGGATCGGCCATGCCCTTAATCACATTTTGGAAGGCGGCAAATAGGGTTGCACGGTGGACCAAGGACCCATTTTGACTATAGCTCTCAGCGCGCAGGGGAGAGCCATCGCTTAAGTTCAGTAGCAGTTCGAGAGGTGCGGTATTTTCCACCCGGCCAGCCAGCCAATCCCGGGCTAAAGCCGGAGCGGGCACCTGGAATACAAGCCGTTGACAACGGCTGCGAACGGTTGCCGGCAATTGAAAAGCCATGGCGGTCACGAGTAATAATAGGCTGCCCAGTGGCGGTTCTTCCAACGTTTTTAGCAGACTGTTAGCGGCGTTGAGAGTCAGCTTTTCGGCCGGCGCGAGCAGAGCAATCTTAGCGCCGCCAAACTGGCTGGTGTGATGCAGAAACGTGTGTAACTCACGAACTTTCTCAATAGCAATGCTCTTCCCGGTTGCGGTGGGAATAGCGCGGCTGAAGTCGGGGTGGCTGCCTGCGAGGAACAAACGGCAACTCCGGCAATGATTGCAGGGCATGCCATCTGGAGCCGGGGTGTAACAAAGTAAAGCTTGCGCAACGCATTCGGCAAATCGCTGTTTACCCAGGCCTGCGGGACCGCTGCACAGCAGTGCATGGGGTAACCGGCCGAGAGCCTTGCTATTGATCAGCTGGTTCCACTGGGAGCGATGCCATGGTAGTAAGGCGTGCAATGGCCTTACTCCCCTAAGGTGCTAAGCATGCGCTGTATTGCAACGCACACTTCATTGCGACTGCGTGTTGCGTCAATGACGCGGTAGCGGTGAGGATCGCCGGCCGCCCGCTCGAGATACACTTGGCGCACCCGTGCAAAAAAGGTCGGCTGTTCGCCCTCAAAACGGTCGGTTTGTCCGCGCTGTCGAATCCTTTGCAGACCCTGTTCTATCGGTAGATCAAACACTAATGTTAAATCGGGGCGCAGCCCGCTCTGTACCCAGTCTTCTAGGATGGCGATGCGTGTGGCCGGTATGCTTCGGCCGCCGCCTTGATAGGCGTAGGTGGCATCGGTGAAACGATCACACAGCACCCAGCATCCTGCGGCAAGAGCCGGGCGAATAATCTGGTGAATGTGCTCGGCGCGAGCGGCAAATAGTAACAGCAACTCTGTGTCTTCGGCCATGATCTGCGGGCGTTGCATCAGCAACAATGTGCGAATGTCTTCTCCCAGGGGGGTGCCGCCCGGTTCGCGGGTAACGAGCACTCGCTTGCCCGTGGCTTCTAAGTACGCACGGGCTAAATTGAGTTGGGTGGTCTTGCCGGCGCCTTCGACCCCTTCCAAAGTAATAAACTTGCCTTTCATAGCCAACCTATTCTACCAGCTTATCAGCGATTGCGGTTAGCCGTCGGCAGTTGGCAAAAAGTGCCGCCTTGTGAAGCTAACGGCAAAACCCGGCGTCGTACGCACGCCGGGTGATCGTGTGTTACCGGATCGACGGGGCTACGATTTAGGTATCATTACCGTGTCGATGACATGGATAATTCCGTTGCTGGTCTCAATATCGGCTTTGACCACTTTGGCATTTTCCACCTGGACGCCGTTGCTCGTATTGATGGTCAGCGACTGCCCCTGTACGGTTTCAGCGGATTTTAGTTTTGCTACATCGGACGCCATCACCTTGCCGGAAACCACATGATAAGTGAGTACATCGGTTAATGCCTCTTTATTAGACAGCAGGCGGTTTAATTGCTCTTCGGAAAGCTTGGCAAAGGCCTCATCGGTAGGTGCAAAAACGGTATAGGGTCCTTCCCCTTTAAGGGTATCGACTAATCCGGCAGCCTGAACGGCTTTTACCAGCGTAGTAAAGTCGCCCGCGGCTACAGCGGTATCAACGATGTCCATTTGCTGTGCACTTTTTGTCGAGCTTGCCGCAACGGCATTATCAATGCTGGTGGCGAGAACAGAAATGGCTGCGACTATAGCGGCTAAGATAAAGGCGGGCAGTAACGCAATCTTAAGCAGATTGATATCTTTGACACGTGAATTCATGGTACATACCTCTGAGCTTTAGTGGTTTAAGATTACCTGACACGTCACCTTAAACATGTCATGTACAATAATACGGATTGTTAATACATTGTCAAGAAAAAATTTATACAAATATTTTACTTATGCTTTACAATTATATAACAATAAAATATAGCGATCGCCGTCCTGTTAGCAGCAGAATCACACCAGATAAGAAACAGCCTCTTGGCAAATCTGCTATATACGTTGTTTAATCAGAATAATGCCTCCAGGCACTTTAGCCGCCGAAGTGGTTGGACAGTTATACGACAAAGCTTCTGGAAATCTAAAATTATCGATGTTAACTTATTGATATAAGGATGAAAAACTAGAATCGACAGAAGAATGGGCTCGACAAATAATTGACGTACAATGTTTGCCGCAAAAAAATACTATTTGAAATCAGCAATGGAACCTAATGTATGCATTCTATTAAGGTTGTGGCGCGACGCACAGGATTGAGCGCCGATGTCATTAGGGCCTGGGAGCGGCGGTACAGTGCGGTTTCTCCGCAACGATCAGCAACCGACCGCCGGCTTTATGCAGACGAAGATGTGGAGCGCCTCAAACTGTTGCGTCGTGCCACTGAAGCGGGTAGACGAATCGGTGACGTAGCGCAACTATCCCTACAAGAGCTTTACAATCTTGTGGCGGAAGATGAGGCAGCCCTGGAACAGTCACTCGTTGCACCGCACCGCGCTATTGCGGCGTCATCCGCCGATTCTCAAGCGCACTTGGAAGTCTGTTTATCAGCGATCCAACGCCTGGAGCCTTTGAGTCTAGAGGCTGCTCTGGCAGATGCTGCAGTGGCGCTGAGTATTCCTGTTTTGCTGGAGGAGGTGATCAATCCCCTGTTAAGGTGTGTCGGAGAGCTATGGCAAACCGGACGGCTACGGCCCTGTCATGAGCATATGGCCACAGCTCAGTTGCGCCTATTTCTGGGTACGTTGATGGTGAATACCAGCGTAACAGACGGTGGCCCCCCTATATTAATCACGACACCCGTGGGTCAGCGTCATGAATTGGGAGCCTTGATGGTGGCGGTGACTGCAGCGTTGGCGGGTTGGAAGCCTCTGTACTTGGGGCCTGATATGCCCAGTGATGAAATTGCCTTTGCTGCGACCGCAAAAGAGATAGATGTCGTGGCGTTAAGTATTTCCTATCCTGCCGATGACCCTCGCTTGCCTGATGCGTTACGGCGCTTGCGCCGCCAACTACCAGAGCGTGTGGTGCTGCTGGTGGGTGGGTCAGCAGTCGCGGGGTATGCGGAAGTGTTGGAGGAAATTGGCGCATGGCAACTGCCGGATCTGAAGGCCTTATGGAAAGCACTCGATAGGATCCGTCGCCCCTAATACACGCAGGGGCAAGGACTGCCTCTTCAGATGGCTGCCAGCCGAACCGCTGGGACCTGATGCTAACTGGTTTATAGGGAATTGCCGGGATTACGGGATAGCTACAAAGGAATTTTTCACGTTTCCGGCAAAGCCAGCATACGCTGGGCCTCCTGGAGTAGCGCGCGGCGCCTAAATAGTAAGGTTAAGCGGCTGCCACCACTTTGGCGCCATAAAGTAGCCGCTCGTATACCTGCCAACAGGACGGCTCGGATACGGTTAGCATTGTCTGAAACGGTAAGGTATTCAGGCTTGCCGTTTACCATGATGCGGGGTTTGAGGGTACTCACTGTCGCGGTATAGAGCTCTGCCAGGCTGGTCAATACGCTGTCATGGGTGATGGGAAAATGATGCGCTTTAGCCGAACAGATCTCAATGTCTCTACGGATTTTCTGTAGAAGGCGAGATTGCCTCGTAAGTTTACGTTCCAACACCAGCAGTGCCACGACATAGCGGGTAATTTCCATATCCTTAGGGCGGACGAGGTGTTCGCTAAGCACTGTTAACCCGAGACGCAAATTAGCAAAACCGCCGTACACGGCCTCACTGCTTTCTGCATCGATTCTAAAAAGGCTAGCCAGACAAACTTCCAAGCTCCCTGGATCTGCTTTTCCGTAGTGGGCCATGTTGCTTACCAGGCTAGCAGCTTGAAATAGGCCTGCCAAGGCGATAACGCGGTCGTGATCGGTCTGCGGCATAGTAATTATGATGTGTCTAACGGTTGGGGATCAGTCGAAGGCAGTATCGATAATGCCGCCTCCCAAGCATTCGTCATCGGTGTAAAAAACCACTGCCTGGCCGGGAGTGATTGCCCGTTGGGGTTCATGAAAAAAGACCTGGCACAGGTTTTCGTCCAGGCGTTCAATGATACAAGCTTGCTCAGTTTGCCGGTAGCGGGTTTTAGCGCAACATGGTAAGGGAATTTGGGGAGGTTCACCCCCTATCCATGAGAGTTGAGAGGCACGTAAACGTTGGTGATATAACAAGGGATGATGGTGGCCTTGGGCCACCATCAACACGTTGTCTCGCAAATGTTTATCTACCACATACCATGGCTCACCGGAACTGCCCCCACGGCCGCCAATGCCCAAACCCTGACGTTGGCCGAGAGTATAAAACATCACTCCCATATGTTGTCCGAGACGCTCACCTTCCAGAGTACGAATGTCACCGGGCTGAGCAGGCAGATAATGGTTGAGGAATTGCCGAAACTTGCGCTCACCAATGAAGCAGATGCCGGTGCTGTCCTTTTTATCGTGGGTAATCAGGCCTGCGCTTGAAGCCAGTTCGCGCACCTGATATTTTTCTAAATCTCCTAATGGAAACAGTGACTTAGATAATTGCGCTTGGGTCAGTGTAGCGAGAAAATAGCTTTGGTCTTTGTGAGTGTCCGCTCCTTTGAGAAGGTGGTGGCGGCCATCGCCAGTTATCTGGCGTACATAGTGACCCGTGGCAATAAACTCAGCACCTAACCGTTGGGCGTAATGGAGGAAAGTATTGAACTTAATTTCCTTGTTGCACAGGATATCCGGGTTAGGTGTTTTCCCCTGACGGTAATCGGCTAGGAAATAGCGGAACACCCGGTCCTGGTATGTTTGACTGAAATTGGCCTTGTGTAGAGGGATGTCTAACAGCTCGCAAACGTCCTGGGCATCCGCCAAATCCTCATCAGCAGAACAATAACCGGGAGCATAGCCATCCTCCCAATTTTTCATAAACACACCATGGACTTCATAACCCTGTTGTTGCAGCAACAATGCCGAAACTGACGAGTCGACTCCGCCGGACATCGCAACGGCAACACGAATTTTGGGCATGGTGATGGTGTCCTATAGCTGCAAAAAAGGTGAACTGGACATTTTGATGATAACAGTAAAAACAGTTCCAGATTCCTAATATCGTGGCAACTTCAAGATGACGGACGGTTTCTGTTGATACTGGTCTAATGAAGGCATAAGGTTAGCCATGACTTGATGAATCAGCAGTATTTGGGTAAAGATGGAAGACAATTTACAAAGCATCCAGGAAAGGTATGCAAGAAAACAATGGGATTTTCCTTTTATCGTTTGCCCGTGTCCAATCCGGCTACCGCTTAGCACCCGACACTAAGCATGCTAGCGCACAGGATAAGCTGCCCACAACCCTGTGCAGCCGGGTCTCCCAGATCCAATGACTCGCGAATCAGAACGCTGTCCTAATTCTGGATTATATTCCGAAGACACTAAAAAAATTGAAAACCTTTGCGTAAGCAGCAGTTAAGTTGGCCGGTAAGAAAAGGAGAGAAAAGTAACAATGAGGGAGCAGGTTTAAGTAGTATGAAACATGAAAAAAGGGCCAGTGTTGTAACAGGTTCCCGTCCGCGTCTATTTTTGAGTCTCAAGTGGAAGGCGCTGCTATCTACGAGTTTGGTGTTAGTGGCTGTGATCGTAGCCATCACGTTGCGTAGCTACGGCAATCTGAGCGCGCAGTTTGAGCGTCACCGCCACATTGCCCATGAGCGGTACACGAAAGATGTGCAGATGCTGATTGAACAGTCTCTGAATCGGTTACGCCAGCTTGCCAGCATTCTGCCCTCATTGCCCGGTATGCAAAGTAGCTTAATTGAGGGCAACGGTGCCGTTATTCGCGCCGCATTTGAACCTCACTGGCCGGTACTGCAGCTTGATTGGGGTCTCGATGTGGTGGCTTTTTACGATCCGGCGAGCCGCTTACTGGCGAGCTGGGTAGCGATGGCTTGGGAGGAGAGCCGTAGCCCGCAGGTGCTAAGTTGGATAAAACAGGTCAATCGGAGTGAAAAAGTGTTGACCAGACTCAGCTGCAGTCCTGACTGCGTGCAATATGCCATCGTTCCCATTTTGGCTCAGGGACGTAGTATGGGCGTTTTACTGGTGGGGAATTCGCTCGCAGAAGTCATACGCAGTTATCGCCTTGTTTCCGGTAAGGATATTGGTTTACTGGTCAGCGGGCATAACGGACCTATCGAGGTTGATGAAGGGCGCTGGTTACCGCAATGGGATAGCCAGGTTGTTGCCCTTACTAATGCGAAGCACAATTTTCAGGTACTGACAAATGCCGCAGCGACGGCGCCGCCGTCGGCTGCTATGATAGGTGTACATAGCATGATTGGCAAACACAGTTATGAGGTTCTGCTCGTGCCGTTGCCGCGGCTAGTGGGTGGGAGTAAAGCTCACCTGGCTGTCATTGCCGAGATTACCGATACGCTAAATGAAATCCGGGTTGCTACTCGGGAAATTATCATCGGCGGTGGTGCGGGGTGGTTACTTTCCGAATTATTACTGCTGGTTGTGCTCTGGACACCCATGTCGCGGTTGCGGTTGACGGCTGGGAATTTGCCGCTGCTGGCGCAACGTCACTTTGAAAAGGTGCGGCACGTTATTTTGGGGCAATTCCGGCGCCATCTGTTAGACGATGAGACCGACATCTTAAATGCCATTACCCTTGCCCTCGCCGATCGTCTAAAGCAATTGGAGCAGCAAGTCGAGGAACATACGCAGGCCTTGTCCAGACGCATGCAAGAATTGTCCCAGGAGCGGGACTTTAACGCGAGTTTACTGGATATCGCACAAGTCGTGATCGTCACCCAGGATCGTCTGGGGCGTATTGTGATGGCTAATGCTTTTGCACAGACGCTGATTGGCTGCCCGGCTTCAGAACTCGTCGGATATGATTTTATTAAGACCTTGTTTCCTCAAGGGATGGCTGATCTGGGACGACGCATAAAAGAGGAACTGGCTGTCGGCAAAAATAAACATTTTCACCATGAATCGCTAGTCACCTGCAAAAACGGGACGATTCGCAATATTACCTGGTACCATTCGCGTTTGGCAGTGCGTTTTCCCGGTGATCCAGTGATTCTCTCAGTAGGTCTCGATGTAACCGAGCGGCTGGGGGCAGAGTCGCGGCTGGCTTGGCTAGCCGATCATGATACTTTGACCGGTTTAGTCAACCGCCGCCGTTTTCAAGAAGAATTGGAAGGAGTCCTCGCGGCGGTACAGTATCGCCAGCGAGGGGGCGCCTTATTGCTTATCGATTTGGATCACTTTAAGTACTTCAATGATAGCTATGGTCACCGTAGCGGTGACAATTTGCTAAAAGGGGTGAGTAAAATGCTCTCCAGCACGACCACGTCAGCGGACCTGGTGGCGCGACTGGGCAGTGATGAATTCGCAGTATTGCTGCGGGAGGTCGATGTTGATGAGGCGGTTCAGGTTGCCGACGGTATTCAGCGTGCCCTCAGTAACATGCGTTTTGCTGCAGGAGAGCGAATGCTCCATGCTTCCGCCAGTACCGGCATCGTATTATTTCCCCGGCATGCCGATAATGTGAAAGAACTTTTGGCAAGTGCTGATTTCGCTATGCTGCAGGCTAAGGAGGAAGGGCGGGGACGTTGGCATATGTTTTCGCGCAGCGATGAGACGCGTGAGCGTATGCGCTCACGCATGTACTGGAATGATCAGCTTTCCCAAGCCTTAGCGGATGATCGTTTTATTTTGCATTATCAGCCCATTGTGGATATTAAGAACGGGCAGATTTCGCATTACGAGGTGTTGCTGCGGTTGCGTTACAAGGATGGCAGCGTGGTGGGGCCCGCACATTTTATCGATACCGCTGAGCGTAGCGGTATAATCGGTGCTATTGATCGAATGGTAATCAGTAAGGCCATTCGCTTTCTGGCCGAGCTTAAAGGTCGGGGTCAAGCCGTCTCGTTCGCCATCAATTTGTCCGGTCATGCATTTACCGATCCGCAACTGCTTTCTCATCTGCGCTTGGAACTAGAGCGCAGCCGGATAGAAGCATCCAGGATTATTTTTGAAATCACTGAAACGGCAGCGGTTTCGGATTTTGCGATGGCCAACAGTCTGATGCTGGCCATTAAGGAGTTAGGCTGTCGCTTTGCCTTAGATGACTTTGGTATTGGTTTCTCATCTTTCTACTACCTAAAACATCTCCCGGTGGATTATTTGAAGATCGATGGTTCTTTTATAAGGCATTTAGCCGATAGTTTGGAGGATCAGATAATTGTGCAAGCTATCAGCCAGATAGCAGCCGGATTTGGCAAGCAAATCGTTGCAGAATTTGTGGAAACGGAAGCAACGTTAGAGTTGTTACGACATTACAACGTCGATTACGCTCAGGGTTTTTTAATCAGTCAACCGCTGAGTGCTGAAGAGGTTTTCGGGAAGCCTCTTTTAGCTCATCTGAGGTAGCGGCGGTGTGTTCCACATCCCGTTGGCAGGCAACAGCTTTCGTCGCATAATGGCCGCTTTTTGCTAATAGGATGTCCTTTATGTGGTTCAAAAATTTAACATGCTTTCGTTTTGCGGAGCCGGTGACCTGGCGTGCTGAAACGTTTGCAGAAACGCTCAGCCAAGCTGCGTTCGTTCCCTGCACGAGCCTGGCGATGGGCAGCGCGGGTTGGGTGCCTCCTCTAGGCGCCAGCGCCACGGATTTGGTTCATGCGGTTAATGGTTGTTGGTTGTTCTGTCTGCAGAAAGAAGAAAAAATTCTACCGCCCACAGTCATCAGAGAGGCTGTGGCGCAACGCGTGGCTGAGATTGAGGCTCGGGAATTTCGCACGGTGCGGCGTGGTGAGAAAGCAAATATTCGCGAAGATATCGTCCAGGAACTATTACCCAGAGCCTTTACGCATTGCCGTCGCCATTACGCCTACATCGATGTAAGCGGGCATTGGTTGATCATTGACGGTGCTGGTCGCAAGTCGGTAGAAGATCTCACGAGCTTGCTGCGCCGCAGTTTAGGAAGTTTACCTATCGTTCCGCTGCGGGTCGCCAAAGGACCGAGCGTGGTGATGACCAGCTGGCTTGCCAGCGATGAATTGGCGAGTGATTTTGCGCTAACAGACGAGTGTGAATTGCGTGATGAAGGGGAAGAAGGAGGTGTGGTGCGCTGCAAGGGACAAGATCTCAGTGGCGAAGAAATCCATGCCCATCTTCAGGCCGGTAAGCAAGTCACTCGGCTTGGGTTGTCTTGGAACGGATATATCTCTTTTCTGTTAACGGAAGAGTTAGGTTTACGGCGGCTGCGTTTTCTTGATTTAGTGGCGGAACAGTTGCCTGATACTGAGACTGCCGAACAGGTGTTTGATGCACAATTTGTCCTTATGACAGGTGTATTAAGGGAATTTTTGCCTCGGTTGTTGACCGTGTTTGGCGGCGAAGCGGAGCGCTAAGGGATAGCGCTCATGGTCTAGACCTAGGGTGTCTAAAAACGCTATTTTTGGGCTAAATTCGTTGCCCGGTTTTTGGACCCAGAGAATATCGCTCATGATACCGATTCGCCCTGGGTTTAGGACCAATCAGTGAGGTCCAAAAAGTGGTCAAGGCAAATTGGCCGATTTAGACACCCTAGTCTAGACCTTATGAGCCGTGTGAGTGCGAGACCTACGTCAACACGCAACCTGCCTTTTGAGTGCGCCGCATGGTCGACCACGCGGCGTTGATTCGGCCTATAATTTAACGAATTTTTTTCAGTCGGTACGTTCTAAAAAAAGCCTAACATGGCTTATGTTTTGTCAACAACAGTGAGGTAAGTGATGAGTTTAGCGGAAAAGAGCTGCGTGCCCTGTCAGGGTGGTGTTCCGCCACTGAAACAAGAAGAAGCTGAGCAACTGTTGGCGCAGGTTCCAGGCTGGAGCTTAGTGCATAATGGGACTCGCTTAGAGCGGCGTTTTACTTTTAAGAATTTCGCCGGGGCAATGGCATTTGTAAAGCGGGTGGGCGAACTTGCCGAACGGGAAGGTCATCATCCCGATCTCTCTTTGGGCTGGGGTTACGCGACTGTTACGTACTACACTCATAAGATCGGTGGCTTGCACGAGAATGATTTCGTTATGGCAGCCAAAGTTAATGAACTTTGTGTTTAGCATAGTAACGAATTAGGACTGCACATCGTCGTTAGATGCTGTTATTCTCATTAGATAGTCAAAGTGGCCATTGCTGTAAGTGTACATCGATGCCAACGAAACACACACCTTTTTCCGATAATGAGCGTGGCCTTGCCGTAGAACAGGCAAAGCCTAAGGTTAAACCACCGCCTCTGTACAAGGTGATTTTGCTGAACGACGACTATACTCCCATGGAGTTTGTTGTAGAGATTTTAGAGCACTTCTTTGGGATGAACCGAGAGAAAGCCACTCAAGTGATGCTGCATGTTCATACCCGGGGTAGGGGTGTATGTGGAGTTTATACCCATGAAATTGCTGAAACAAAGGTCGCCCAGGTCAACGACTTTTCCAGGAGTCATCAACATCCATTGCTGTGCACCATGGAAGAGGCCTGACTACCTAACGTAAGAGGTTTGATGCCATGTTGAGCAAGGAACTTGAGTTTTCTATTAACCTCGCCTTCCGAGAGGCACGAGATCGACGCCACGAGTTTATGACGGTGGAACATCTATTGTTGGCCTTGCTCGATAATCCGGCGGCCGCAGAGGTGTTAAGGGCTTGTGGTGCCAACATGGAAAAATTAAAAAGGGACCTCCAGACCTTTATCAAGGAGAGCACTCCTATCTTGGCTCCAGATGATCCTCGTGAAACGCAGCCCACGCTGGGATTCCAGCGTGTATTGCAACGGGCGGTTTTACATGTTCAGTCTTCTGGAAATAAAGAGGTGACGGGAGCCAACGTATTAGTTGCCATCTTTGGTGAACAAGAATCGCAAGCGGTATTTTTTCTAAAACAGCAAGAAATTAACCGCCTTGACGTGGTGAATTTTATTTCTCATGGTATTTCCAAAGTGTCGGACGATAATGAGATCTCTCCCTCCGGGAACGACGAAGAGGCGGCCAGTGATGCTCAGGGTTCTCGTCCCTTGGATAATTTTGCTTCCAATCTCAACGAGCTAGCACGTCAAGGGCGCATCGATCCACTCATTGGTCGACGCAATGAGGTAGAACGTACGGTACAGATTCTCTGTCGTCGGCGGAAGAACAATCCTCTCTTTGTGGGTGAGGCCGGCGTCGGTAAAACTGCCATTGCTGAAGGTCTAGCGAAGCTGATCATTGATAGAGAAGTCCCCGAGGTACTGCAGCATGCTACGATTTATGCCCTGGACTTAGGGTCTCTGGTCGCCGGGACTAAGTATCGGGGCGATTTTGAGAAGCGGCTCAAGGCGGTGCTCGCACAACTGCGCAAGCAGCGCAATGCGATTTTGTTCATTGACGAAATTCATACCTTAATCGGCGCCGGCGCCGCATCGGGTGGGGTGATGGATGCCTCTAATCTCATCAAACCCATGCTGGCCTCTGGAGAATTAAAATGTATCGGTTCCACCACTTATCAGGAATATCGTGGAATTTTTGAAAAAGATCGAGCATTAGCTCGGCGTTTCCAGAAGATCGATGTGCCTGAACCTTCTGAGGAAGAAACCTATCAGATTCTCAAGGGGCTCAAGAGCCGTTTTGAGGAACATCATGATGTCAAATATTCCAACAAGGCCCTACGCGCTGCAGTAGAGCTGTCTTCCCGCTACCTTAATGATCGCCATCTACCGGACAAAGCGATCGATGTCATCGATGAGGCAGGTGCCAGTCAGCGCTTATTACCACCCTCCAAACGCAAGAAAACGATTAGCATAGCCGACATCGAAGCCATGATTGCTAAGATGGCCCGCATTCCGCCTAAGAGCGTATCCACATCAGACAAGGATGTCCTGCGTAACTTAGAGCGAAATCTGAAGCTGGTGGTTTTCGGTCAGGATGAAGCGATTGCTACCTTGGCCAACGCCATTAAAATGTCACGAGCAGGTCTTGGCAATGAGCAAAAACCTATCGGTTCTTTCTTGTTTGCAGGGCCTACTGGCGTGGGTAAGACTGAGGTAACGCGCCAGCTAGCCAATGTAATGGGTATTGAGCTGATCCGCTTCGATATGTCGGAGTACATGGAACGCCACACGGTGTCCCGCCTTATCGGTGCGCCGCCTGGTTATGTGGGGTTTGATCAAGGTGGGCTGCTGACAGATGCCATTCTAAAACACCCTCATGCAGTGCTATTGTTGGATGAAACTGAAAAGGCACATCCTGATGTCTTTAATTTACTGCTGCAGGTAATGGACCACGGCACTTTGACTGACAACAATGGGCGTAAATCGGATTTCCGCAATGTAATCATCGTGATGACCACCAATGCCGGTGCGGAACAGATGGACCGCACGTCTATCGGTTTCACCCGGCAGGATCATAGTACCGACGGTTTGGAAGCCATTAGGCGTGTGTTTTCGCCAGAGTTTCGTAACCGCTTGGATGCCATTATTCAATTCAAACCTCTCGATGCCGTTACGATTGGACATGTGGTCGACAAGTTTGTCATTGAACTGGAGGCGCAGTTAGAACCTAAAGGCGTCACCATTGAAGTGGATGCCGCTGGAAAAGATTGGCTGGCGAAACGCGGCTATGATCCAAAAATGGGCGCACGTCCCATGGCCAGAGTCATTCAAGAACATATCAAGAGACAGCTGGCGGAAGAGTTGTTATTTGGCCGCCTCATAAACGGTGGACACGTCATTGTTAGCGAGCAGAATGATGAATTGGTGCTGGAAATTGTGGAGGAAGCCGAGATTCACTAAAAGCTGATTTAAAGCGGTCCCTTAGCATGCATGCGCCGGTAGCGTTCAATCAAGGTGGTAATTTGCTGGATTTTGTCGGCGTCGTTGTTTAATAACCGGAAATTAACGGCTGCGATAGACGATGCGTCCTTTGGTGAGATCATAGGGGGTAAGCTCTACTTTGACCTTATCTCCGGTCAGAATGCGGATATAATGCTTACGCATACGCCCAGAGATATGGGCGGTGATAACGTGGCCGTTTTCTAATTCTACTCTGAACATGGTATTAGGCAGGGTATCGATTACCGTGCCTTCCATTTCGATTTGGTCTTCTTTCGCCATTAGAATATTTTCTCCTGTGCTGATAAATAAGCAGCGCGTAACATATATAAAAACTTCTCTTTCGGCAAGCCGGTGGAGCAGTTCGGTAAGAGGATAGGGTGGTGAAAGTTATCGTAGATTTCTGCTTAGTCCCGCTGGGCGTGGGGGTTTCCGTGTCGGAGTACGTGGCCGCCTGCGAGCGCGTGTTGACTGAAACGGGTCTTAAGACTCACCTGCATGCCTATGGTACTAATATTGAGGGCGAGTGGGACGAGGTATTCGCCGCTCTGAAGCGATGCCATGAAGTCGTTCATGAAATGGGTGCACCCCGCATCACATCGACCATCAAAGTAGGCACGCGTACCGACCGTAACCAGAGTATGGCGGATAAGGTAAGAAGCGTGGAGGCAAAACTCACGCCGTGAATGTCCTGCGATGGGCTGCTGCAAGCGGCGGAGAACCCAGCAGGGAAGCGATGCTAGGGGGCCTTGGAGGCGGCCGTTGCAGCCATAGCTTATGTTTGGGCAAAGGGAATGGTAAGCCCCGTATTGGGAAATATAGGTTGTGCTGTAACACCTGAGTCGCCGCTGGTAGGATCTAAGGCAACGATAAAAAAAGTCATCACTGTTATCGAGAAGCGGCTGCACTGATTGGTAGCAACTCAACTATCGTCTCGGTAGCGGGTCGTTTGTTATTGGCAGCTCGTAATAAAGTCCAATAACCGAGAAGATTGACGGGGCTGCTGTCCACCACTGCCAGGCCCGTCTCCTGAATAAAACTTTCCAAGGAAAAATCTGGCCGAAAGCCAAGCATTCTGGAAAGCGGTGCTACCAGTTTTTCCAAGCGAGCGACAACGGGATTCATGTGATGAAAATGGTTCACAATGAAAATTTCACCATCGGATCTACAGACTCGGCGCATTTCATCTACCAACCGTTCAGGGTGGGGAACCACGGAAGCGACATACATGGCCACCACCTTATCAAAGCTATTATCTGCAAAGGTCATTTGCTCAGCATCCATTTCATACAGTTCCACCTGATCCAGACCGTCGCGTTCTTTACGAGTCCAAGCTCGCTCAAGCATATCAGTGGATAAATCAATACCGGTTACCGATACATAGGAAGGATAAAGAGGCAGAGATAAACCCGTTCCGACGCCTACCTCTAAAATGTGCTCGCCTCTTTGACAATGCATTTTGTCGATAACCGCCTTACGACCTGGCTGAAATACCGCACCAAAATAGAAGTCGTAGCCCCGCGCGTAACGTCGATAGGACTTGCGGATCGCATTCGTATCCAAGTGTATACTCCTTATGGATTTTTAGATAATTATCGTTAGCTGTTTAGCTTAGCTGCTTAGCATAGCGCAATGCACATAATTGTGCCTGATAAAATTTTGATGTTTACGTAGTGTCTTGCTTTTTGAGAAGGGTTGACTCGGGCTAAGCAAAGACGCATTCACTGAATCCGTTGATTGCTTCCAAAGCAGGACTTAATGGCTAGCGGGCGCGCTGGTAGAAAACGAGGCAGTTTCGTGGTTCGCAACACTCACGCTTGGCTGCAAACAAGCCCTGTGAGAAAGCCTGCTCAATGAATATGGCAGGTATCGAAGGAGAAAACTGGATAAGCAATCACATTAAGTAAGACGTTTAGTAAAGTTAAAACCTCTGACTATGTCGTAACAATAATGACCCTGCATAATAACCCGGTTCGCCATTTTTGTAATATTTAATTTTAAAATAATTTTCAAAATTTTAAAAATTTATTTTAAGAATTTTAAATTTCAAAAAATGAGCGAACCGAGAGTAATAAGATGTCAGTTAATGGATAACCACGCCACGTGTAACGCGATTATGCCGCCACAATAAAAAGCGCTTAAGGTTATCATCCTTGTTTAGGTAACTCAACCTCCTCCCCAGCTGAAAGTAACGCGTAAAACGCTGCACATTCCCAACTTATAGGTTCGGGTTCTGGTCAGTGCCGCAGCGGTCTGGGAGATTGGTATCAAACAGGCACTGGGTAAGCCGCGGACTCCGGAATCGGTCATCGACCTGTTACCAAATGAGGGGTTCGAAAAATTGGCGATAACGGCTAGACACGCGGAGGCGGCTGCCTGTCTACCACCGTTACACCGGGATCCGTACGGCCGCATGCTGGTGGCACAGACCTGCCTCGATGAGCTTACTCTGGTCGCGCATGATGGGGCGATCCGGGCCTGTGATGTGGGTGTACTGGTGGTACGTCAGGTCATAGAGCCGACCGCACGCATGCCGGCTCACATACACCCGCAGGTCTGATCAATGAGGGATTGCGGCAACTCATCACCCTGCGGAGCGAAGGCATTGGTTTGACCCTGTGGCCCCGAGCAGGTCCAGCCTTCGTCTTGTTGGTAAGTACAGCTAATCTCTTCCCCATTGTTTGAACAGACCCCCTGTACCCCATCGTTAAGCCCGATCCGGATTCTCTGCGCATCCGCAATCTCGCACCCCGTAACCACACCCCAGACCGAAGCCGAGCACACCATGACTACCGTCAGTAACGACTTCATCACCGCAAATTTCGACAAACCAAATGCCAGACTAGAAAAACGCATTTCAGACCACTCCCGTTGAATTTTCAGCCCTTTGCCACCGCGATGCAATGCCGCTTCTTCCTGAAAAATCGATAGCACCATCACCGCACCATGCTCGTTATTGGCCTTCATCGGACTCTTGCCTGAGACAGAGGTCATAGCGAGCTGAAAGTTATGTTCAAGACACGCCGTAAATACATCCCAGTAAGCTCGACTGCGGCATCCATGCCGCAGACGGTCTTGATAACAACTTTCAACTCGATATCAGCGGCATTTCTGCTCCCTGCCTTGGGTGCATGGATTGAATCTTATTCCTGCGCCTCCCCAGTGCCCGCAATGATTCTGCGCTCCACTTCGTTTCCACTCGCATCATAGATAACCATAAAATTATCCACATCGCCTTTCTCGAATTTCACCGTTCCATCTGGTGAGACTTCGCCAGTGGCATTCGGGGCGCCCGACGCCTCGGCCTCAAGATTCTCCCTTTCCGGGCTGGGTTCCGATGCGACGTAGGCACTGACCAGTCCGCCCTGGCCCTCATGGCATTCCGACTCACCCGGTTCCACAATCTGATTCCAGGACTCACCAATCTGTACCTGGGCTTCCATATCCAGTTCGTTGGTGACACAAGCCGCCTCGACAGCCGTGCTAAGATGGCCACCGACAGCAAAAGCAAAACCGCACAGCAAGACGTTCGTTACTCTCATTATGTGTATCCTCCGCTCAGTGGAAACATCGCCCAATCCCTTTGGATTAGGCGCACCAGAGTTTTGGCGCCGTAGCGGCGCCAAAGGGCAAAGATGAGCAAAGTGAGGTAGCCATGATTAAGCGATGTATCATCATAGCCACCACAACCTTCTCACCGCGCTATCACTCGCTGTCAATGCGAGGTCAGGCCCTCCCATTCTTCCTGTTCCATGGGATTAGCCCAGTTGACGCTATCGCCATGGGCTTTGCTGAACATATGATATATGGCTTCATCGACAAAATCCGAATTGGCTTTCGCCTCATCGACACTGATTTGGCCATCACCGTTGGTGTCGACGTCGGAAAATGAGTAATTCCGCTCGTATTGCGCCAGCGCCATGCCGGTACCTAAAAGCGTTAGACCCAACGCAGTTATCAACGTCTTTTTCATAATCTATGCCTCACTGGGTGTTGCTGTTGATGATTTCGCGACCGCGATGGTTAAGCACCAGGTGCCATCTCATAGCAACCTGCTCGCCAAACCGCTCGGTCGTCCCTTGTCAAGGGTATCCGTTACCCTTGATAGGAGCGCTCCTTGCCGTCTGCCACCCAGCGTGATTGCACCGCGGTGGCTGATTCTCCTCAAAATGTCCAGTTCAGATTCAGCGCCAGGAAGTAAAAATTGTCGTCCTTGAACTCGCTCTTAAAGTCGCCTCGCAAGTTTCCACCTTGCTGATCAACCGGGGCGTCTCCTGCATCCATGTATTCAAAGGCAACGCCCAGTGTGAGGTCCTTGCGCCAGTCATAGAGCGCGCCCACGGCATAGCGATACTGTCTGTCCAAGGCTAAGGTAATGGTGCGGTCGGCGTTGGATACCGGCGAGCTGTCGTAGGCAAACCCGCCAGACACGGACCAGCGGGGATTGACCCGGTAGCGGGCGCCGAGGCCGATATGCCAGGTATCCTGGAAATTGGCATCCGCTGTTGTGCTAACCGAGGTCGTGGAATCGACCGAGACCCCCACTTGACCAAACTGCGACCAGTTCTGCCAGCCTAGATTACCCATGATGGCGAGCTTATCCGTCAACTCGTGATAGGCGCCGAGCATAACCTGCTGCGGCAGCGTCCACTTTAGCTTGGTTGTCCCGCCACCGAGGCCGGATACCTGCAGCGCAACATTCAAGAGCGGACCCGCTCCCCTGATTAAGTTATCGTCCTTGAAATCGAAGTCGACCTTGGAAATGTAAGTCAGACCAAAACGGGTCCCTTTGCGAGGTTCGATCAGCACCCCCACGTTAGCCCCGACATCGGTGTCGTCATCTTTAAATCTGACACGCCCATCCGCACGCCCGTCGAGCACATTATTAAGGGCCGCTTTGTAACCCAGACTGCCATGCACAACGGAAACCCCGCCGCCCACCGACAGCCAGTCGTTAATTCGATACCCGACGGAGCCGTTCGCAAACAGGGTCGTAAAGTCCACACGCTGATTGTAATAGCGCCCGGCCCAATCGTTGTCAAAGGTGAGCCCCAGGCCGAGGTAGGAACCTGCCGAGAAGCCCAGCTTCAGATCGTCGGAGACGCTGTGCACGTAGAACAATCCCCCCGAGGGGACAAAACCACCGGCATTGCCGCCATTGCCACCGCCGAAGGTCGCCACGTCCACGTCGGACTTGACATCGGCGTAGATCGGCTGAATCCCCAACATAAACTGCGATCCCTCAAGGCGCGTCATTCCCGCCGGGTTGGCGAATGCCGTAGCGGCATCCTGTGCGCGCGATGTCATGCCGGCGCTGGCCGTACCCACGTCGGGCGTTCCCTGTTCGTACAGCCAGAGACCGGCGGCTTGCGCCGAGGCGTTGACTATGGCGAGAGTCAGTGCCGCAACGCCGCCAGTGATCCACTTAGTCATCGGTAGTCTGCTCCCATATCAGATCGGTTATCCAAGACAACCCGTGTCCAAGCCGGCAGCCTAAGCTGCCTGCCAGCTATCCGGTCATGGCAAAACGCTTACTCTAGGCGTATGTCCGCACCCTCGACACCCAGGTCCAGGGCAATGCCCTGCGATTCCGGTGATTTCAGACGCAGTTTCACGCCCTTGTCGTTCTGCAACCAGAAATCTCCCTTGCCCGCATCGGCCACGGTAAAACCAACCTCGGCCTCCGCATAGACGCCTGGAAAGTCCGCGACATCCTCCAGATCATAGACATCGCCGGTCAGCTCGAGCTTGTGCACACCGAATCCTCCCAGCTTCAGGCCGTCCATCTTGAACGGGTAGGACTGGCCCTGATACTCCAGTGTCCCGCCACCGATGTCGCCGCCGACTATCCACATGATTTGGGTCTCATCGATGACGACGGTTCCGGAGGGTGTCTTTTCCTCCGCCATGACGGCGTTGGCTGCAGCTAGAAAAGGTACAACCAGCAGGAATGCAGCAAGTTTTTTGAAAACCAGTTTCATAAGAGTTACTCCTTTCTAGTAAATGGATTAATCACCACTATTGTTTTAAACCAGACCAGTGCTGGTTGGCACCCGTACTTCGCCTTTTCTTCCTCGCCGTGGTTCCTCGTGCCGCTATGAAACCTGCAGTCTGGCACCCGTACTTCGCCTTTTCTTCCTCGCCGTGGTTCCTCGTGCCGCTATGAAACCTGCAGTTGCACCGTGTTTCCCTGCATACGTGCAGCACGGGAACACCGCCGCCTGGTCCTCGGTCGCCGTCACTGGCCATGGTGGGCCTCGATGGCGACCTCGTCAATTCGGGATCACCGCTCACTGGAGCTGCCCAGGGGCCTTCTCGAGCTGCTTCATCACCGCCTCCATCGCTTTCTGTAAGCTCAGCGACTCCGCCCGCTGCCGCGGTGGCCACTTCTGCAAGCTCTGCATGTGCTCGGCGATGATCCCTTGCGCCGGAACGAGCGTCCACAGCTTTTCGGCGAACAGCTTACGACCCATGTAGCCCCATTCGCGTGAATGCGGATCGAAGCGCTCCATGGGGTCCATGCGCAGATTAAAGAGATACGGTACCGATGGATAGACCAGGGGATCCCACCAGAGGCCTTCTTCCTTGATGGCGAACAGCATCTTCCAGTTTCCCACCCGCACCCCGGTGAGGTTCGCCTCGTCGTAGTAGAAGTACTCATTACGGGCCGACTTCTCCGCCTTGCCGGTCCACAGATCCAGATTGTTATAGCCGTCGAGGTGTACCTTGTAGGTCATCGCACCGATTTTCTTGCTCTTGAGTAGCTCCTCCTTGATGTCCGTCTCGCCGGCAGCCGCGGCGAGCGTGACGAAAAGGTCCTCGTGGCTTTGCAGCCCGTTCGACACGCTTCCCGCCGGCATCTTCCCCGGCCAGCGGGCGACGAGCGGCACCCGTACGCCGCCTTCCCAGGTCGTGCCCTTTTCGCCTCGAAAAGGCGCGTAGCCGCCGTCCGGCCAGAACAACATCTCGTAGCCGTTGTCGCTGGTATAGATCACGATGGTGTCGTCGGCGATCCCCAGGTCGTCCAGCTTTTTCAGTAGCGTGCCGATCTGTTCGTCGTGCTGAATCATGCCGGCACGGTAGACATCGAGCTCGGGGCGCCCCTCATCCACGGCCTTCTGGATGTACTCCTGGGGAAGGTGCGTCCAGATGTGCATGCGGGTGGTATTGAACCAGACGAAGAACGGCTTGTCATCCTTGGCGCTGCGGTCGATAAACTGCTCGGCCGCCTTGAGGAACTCGGCGTCCACGGTTTTCATGCGCTCGCGGGTCAGGGGACCGGTGTTCTCGCAGCGCTGCCTGCCCATCCAGCCAAACTTCGGATCTTCGGTGGGGTCGTCCTTGTCCGTCGCCCAGCAGTGCAGTACACCCCGCGGCCCAAACTTCTCCTTGAACGCAGGATTCTTCACGCCGGGGTAGTCGAGCTGCTCCGGCTCTTCTTCGGCGTTGAGATGGTAAAGGTTGCCGTAGAACTCGTCGAAGCCGTGCACAGTCGGCAGGAACTCGTTACGGTCCCCGAGGTGATTCTTGCCGAACTGTCCCGTCGCGTAGCCGAGCGGCTTCAGCACCTCGGCCAGGGTCGGGTCTTCTTTCTGCAAGCCGAGCGTTGAGCCGGGCAGACCAATCGTCGTCATGCCGGTGCGCACGGGTAACTGCCCGGTGATGAAAGCGGCTCTCCCCGCCGTGCAGCTCGGTTGCGCGTAATGGTCGGTGAACAGCATGCCCTCCTTGGCGATCCGGTCGATGCTGGGCGTGTGGCCCATCATGCCGTGGGTGTAGGCGCCGACATTCCACATGCCGACATCGTCGCCGAAGATGACCAGGATGTTGGGCTTTTTCGTAGCCACAGCAGAGGCGCTCATCCACGCCGACACGGCCATCAGGATTACGCATTTTATCAGGGTGTTTCTCATGGTTAAGCCTCAGTTTCTATTAGCTTGGATGACCGCATCAGGTTGCGGCTTCAGGGCCGGCGCACCGGCAGTTTCAGCGGCGGCAGCCACGACGAGCTTCTGGCCCACCTTGATCTCGTCTGATGTCAGCTGGTTCAGCTTCTCCAACTCGCCGACGGTGGTGCCGAAGCGCTCGGCAATCTCTGAAATATTATCGCCTGCCACCATGGTGTAGGTGTTGGTCGAGGCCTCGTACTGGCCCTCGGCATGCTGGCGCGGCCCGCTGTCCTCGGCGGCCAGCGCGCTGCCGATGGCAAGCCCCATCACGCCAATCCTGATGACCAACACTGCGGCGCCGAGATAGGCTGCAAATTTTGTATATTTCTCATCGTCAGACTTCCCTTACGATTTTAGGATAATGGTAACTATTCAGAGGCTGTTGGAAAATACCCTGGCGCGCAAGCTAATGCATTGATTTAAAATGATCCGAAATCGTTCGATCTGGGGTTTTCCAACAGCCTCTCAGTAGTTCTAAGCAGACTGACTTGAAAAAAGGTGAACATACCCCCAATGATAGCAGACAAGAAGTGTTAACGAGCGTGATAGGAGAAAGAGGCTGTTGGAAAATACCCTGGCGCGCAAGCTAATGCATTGATTTAAGATGATCCGAAATCGTTCGATCTGGGGTTTTCCAACAGCCTCTTAACCGTCGTGCCCACCACACTGAACCGGCCGAGGCCTTGCTGCAGTCGGTACCAATACCTCGCATTGCGCCCAAACACATAGGCCAGCGCCCAATACGGGACGTGAAAACGCATCAATAACAACGCCTTCTCCACCTCCACCACCGGCGCACTCAGATAAGGCATCACAAACGCGGGGGCCACCGTCCAGACCGTCCCGCCCGCGCTCAGTCGAAGCCGCCGGCAGTGCAACCGTTGTTTGCGCGATGCTTCGGTAAACCCATACAGCGCATAGCCCCGCTCGAATCCAGCGGGAAACAGTTCCGGATGCCGCACAGACAGCTCGTCCAGGTGCGCTTTGGCAAACCCGTTCTCCGTTATAAACCGCTCGTAATCGGCTTCGCTTATCGGTAAGCGAAGGGTTCGATAGCCTCGCTTCGATGGTTGCGTTATAGTACTCATCGCTGCCTCGGGTTGGGGAGATGTCGGTGTCGTTGCTATTCATCAACATCTCTCACTCGACGGCAGCTTTCAAGCGTAATTCAGTTCATCAACAGAATCCGTTACAAAGAGGAAATGCCCATGTCAAATAAGAAATTACCCTTGCCGATAACGGTGGTGATACTTGCCCTTACGTTTGTTGGCTGCACGGCGATTCAAAAAGAGGACGCTAGTGATACCGAGCAGTTACTTGCTGCAGCCGGGTTTCAGATGAAGCTTGCGAATACGCCGGAAAAACTTGCCCATCTGCAAACTTTGACCCAACACAAGGTCGTACCCCATGAACAAGACGGCAATATTCGCTACGTCTATGCAGACGCGGATTTCTGCCAGTGCTTATATGCGGGAGATCAAGCGTCCTATCAGCGTTACGAGAAAATGGCGGTGAAGCAGAATATTGCAGAGATGAATGAGAATGCGGCGATGAATTGGGGTATGTGGGGTCCCTGGGTTTGGTAATCGGAGTTACGGTTTGAACCACGTAGCTCTTACTGCAGCGAATGCTATTACTATTACCATGGAGTAATAGGTATTCTTAATTCCGGGTAGATCCCGAAACTCAAGCAGGAGTAGTCGCCGTGGCTGACCCCAATTCTATCTCTTCAGGCGCCCCGAGTGCTGCCAAACGGGGGTTTCTCAAGGATTTTGTTATCAGGCAGGCGCCTTATATCATCTTGTTGGTACTGGCGCTGGTTGGTATTGCATTGACTGATTTATACCCCGCCCGCAGTCTTCTCTACTGGCAAGCCGTGGTGCCTGCCTTCGCGGTGCTCTGCATCATCGCCCAGTGGTCTCGGATGGGGTCGGAGCGACACAGCCGGCTGCGCCTAATCTGGACTCAGGTGCTGCACTGGGGCGCTGTGCTGCTGGTGATGCGGCTCTTATTCGTACATGACGTACAAAAGTTGCTGGATAGCGACATAACCGGTCTGGTGTTGCTTTACCTGCTTGCACTAGGCACGTTTCTAGCCGGCATTTACCTCGACTGGCGGTTAGGTGTTGTGGGGGTTTTTCTTGCAGTGAGCGCTCTCGCGGTTGCCTTTATCGATGAGGTTGCCCTACCTATGGTCGCACTGGCCATTATCGTCGTGGTTGTATTCGCTCTCTGGAACCGATTTGGCACCAAGCTCGGGCGGCAGTGAACTCCTGTGGGTTGGAGCAGGGGGACGATCCAGTTTGAGGTTGCTGGCCGCAAGAGGATACCGAGATAAATTTCACAACCTACCTGTCAGAACGGTTCCAAAAAGCGCTACGGCGTTTCAGTGAAACCCCTTCGACCTATCGCATTGGCGTTATCATCGGGCTGCTTGTGCTGGTCGGGTTGATTATTGCCGCCATCGATCTGACACCCGATCTGTCCCATATGCGAGTGACCGTGCTATCCGGTCCTGAAAACGGCCAAGACTACGCGCTGGTGGAGGGATTGGCCCGCGCAGCGAAGCGGCATCAAGGTACGGTTCTCAATATTGCTACCGCGGGTACCGCGGCCAATCTCGAGCGGCTGGCCGAAGAGGACAATAGGGGGGATGCCCTATTTGCGTTGGCGCCGGCTGGTTTGAGCTATCCAAACCCTGAGCAGCTGGAGCTGATAGCCCGACTGCCCCGATCGAGAACGCTATTCATGCTGGGACCGCAGGCGGATACCGTTCGTTACCCCTCCGATATCGCCGGCTTTCGCATCGGTATCGGCCCTCACGATAGCGCTACCGCTCTATTGGCCAGGAAAATACTCGGCTCAAAGTTACTCCAGGAACTCGAGCTCACCCTCAGCGAGCACCCCTTCGGCGAACAGATCGAGCAACTCGAGCAGGGAAACCTGGATTTGGGTTTGTTTCTCACGGACGCCGATGCGCCGTTGATCGAGAAGGCAGTGCGAGAGGGATTGCAGATCGCCAGTTTTGACAACGCCGAGGCCCTGTCTGCCCGCCTTCCTGCGCTAAACGTCCACACGCTCTACGCCGGTCACTTTGAACAATTGCGACGGCTGCCGCAGACCGACAAAAAAGTTTTCCGAATCGATCTGCTCATGCTGAGCAACGGCGAAACATCGCGCTCAGAGGCGGTGGCGATGCTGGTGCTGCTGGATAGAGTGTTCAAGGGCTTTATTGAGGTCAACCGCAACACCCCCAACACTACCGGCTTGCAAGAAGTGACGGAACTCAACCCGTTTCTGAAAAACGGTGGACCCAGCCTCATGGACGAATACGCGCCACGGCTGATGGATCTTATGCCAACTCCCAATATCCTGCACTACGTGGTGGTGATCAGCCTGCTGTTCAATGCCACGGTGCTCTGGCACCGGTTCCGGCTCTGGCGTATCGACGCCAAGCGGCTGAAATTGAAAGAACGGCTGCTCGATTTGTTTGGTCACCACTTCACCATCGAGGAAATCATGCAACTCCAACCGGAGCCAGGCGAGTTCAGCCTGCGCCAGAAAGAGATGCTGGATGAGTTGATCCGGGACATCCAATTGCTGCGCCCATGGATACATAAACTTTCGGTCTCGGTCATCGTGCCGCTGGGGACAGAGCTTTATTACCGCCAGCAGGAACGCCTGGTGGAGGATGCACTGTGGGCCCTGCGTCAGTTCCGTGCGCGCTTAAATGATTAGTTCACTGAATCCGCTTCGTTGGACGGGCTCTGCTGTGGTAGAGCGAACGCATAATCATTATCGACACCCCTGCCGAGTACGTAGGTAGCCCAAGTATTCGAACGGATAGGATTCTCGGCACGTGTCGGCTTCTAATGCACACAATGGCGGTAAAGTGGTCTGCCCTCAGAGGCTGTTGGAAAACCCCTGATCGAACGATTTCGGAGCATTTTAAATCAACGCATTAGCTTGCGCGCCAGGGTATTTTCCAACAGCCTCTCAGCGACTCGATGGTGAGACCCCGCCAGAGATGGAGCATTAAGGGGTTAGCTTATAGGACTCGTCAGTCGTAAATTTGCTGGTTATTTTACAGGCAGGCAACGCCCTACTGATGACCAGTATAGGTCATTGACGGCATGTAGTCGAAGCGTTAGGCGGCTAGAGATTGCGCCTCGGGAGAAGCACGAGAGTCCGGTTGCACCGAAGGTTCTCTAGAGAAGCGGGTTCGAATTTCGCGAATTATCCCACCGGCAGTGGGATTGAGAAAATCTCGCACGATGAGCGGTGCCATGACCTGTTTGACCGTGCGCTCGGACGGGAGGGTGCGCGAGCGGGTTCGCAAAAAGCCGACGTGCTGTTGCCAAAGGGTGGAGCTAAATTTCAGCGCGATGAGTTGGAGCAAGCCCAGGGCGATGGCGCCGAGCATGACAAAGCGTTCGTAAGCTTCCCAACCGTGTTGCACGGTGCCGAGATTCTGAACGGGAGGCGCGGTTAAGGTACGATTGGTGGTTGGCCTACGCGAGTGGCGGGGCATTTTTTTCGACCAGAACCGAAACTGAAAGGCACCAATGAGGTGTTTGAGGTGCTGAAACATGACCTCAATCCAGGTTCTGACGCAGTAGAGTTCCAGCGCGGCGACGGGATCTTGGCGTAAGTCGCTACACATTAACACGATCGGGCCGCGACGGGTGACGGCGAAGACGAAGCGGATCAAGCCACCGGTCGGTTTCCAGAGCAGATTGAGGGCGAGTATCGACACCGTTTCGACGCGACCATGCACCCGACACGAGACGGTTGAAAAGAGATACGGATAGTCGAAGCACTCCATCACTTTCACTTTGTTGCCATAGGAAGGCGGCCGACCGAGCTGACCGGGTGCTGGCGGCGCGGGTTCAAAATAGGCGACATCGTTTTTTTTGGCGCGGATGATGCGCGTCAGCCAAGGCGCTCTGAGTCTGACCGACCACACGGAATAGGCGATGCGAAATACCGAGGCGACCGAGAAAAACGCATCCAGCACCAGGATGCTGGGTCGGTCTTGATCGAGAGCAAATGCCAACGCCATCCGTACGAGGCGATTGGCGAGTGTTTCCGTACGCGTGCTCGGTTCGTCCACCTGACCGAGATGTTGCCACCCCTGATGGATGCGTAACCCCAAGGGCAGACAGAAAGGCGCAGCCAACGACCCTACCACGACCCCCAGCGCCCCCCAACACTGGCCCCGGAAATAGCACGGCTTACGGGCGCATCTAAACCGTGGGGGAGGGGGTTAAGCGGCATGACATCAGATGCTACCCTATGGAATGACGAGTTCAAGAGGAGAAGCGTCCATGTCATGCCTAAGTACCATCCTAAAAGAACATGATGAGGGTTTACCAGCCCCGGTGCGAGAGGTGCACCACGCGTCGAGCTGGCTGGAGCTGATGCAAGCGGTCTGGGGTGTGGTTTGCCGGGTAGCGGTGTTGTTACTGGAAGAGCAACTGACGGCGCGCGCCCAACGGCCGGTGGCGTGGCCGAACTGCCCACGCTGTGGGCATCGGCTGCAGAGCAAAGGGTGGCGCTCACGGCGGTTACGGACCGTATTTGGCGAAATTGGTTGGCGGCGTCGGGTAGGACGCTGCCCGCAGGGATGTCGGGGTTCTCAGGTGGCGTTGTTGGACGACGCCCTGGGCCTTCGTCCCCAGCAACGCTACGGGGAAGAGATGGTGGCGCGGGGGTGTCGGTTAGCAGTGTTTGTCCCCGACGAGACGGCGGTTCGCCTATTGCAGCAACTGACGGGAATGGCCGTCGCCCCTGGGACGGTGTGGAACTGGGTTCAGCGGCTGGGGCAGCGGCTGGTCCAGGCAGTGGAGGCGGACCTCCAGGCCCTGGAAACCGGCGACTGTCGGGGGCAGGAAAGCGCCCCGCCGGCGCTAAGAGGCCAGCCGCTGGTCATCGGTGCCGATGGCGTCCTGGTTCCCTTTCGCCCTCACGGCGGTAGCCCCACGGGCAAGACCCGCTGGGGAGAGGTGAAGGTAGCCATCGTAGCCCGGCTGGGACAGTGGGTGAACCGGCGGGGGCGTACCGTGACGCGGTTGGCGCCGCGCCGCTTGGTGGCCGTCCACGGTGGGCTGGAGGCGCTACCGGCGCGGTTGTGGCTCGAAGCGCTTCGCCAGCCGGTGTGCAGTATTGCCCAAGTGATTTGGCTCAGTGACGGGGGGCGGGGCTTTTGGAACCTGTTTATGCGCTGCTTTCAGCGCCTCGGGGTGGTTGGCATTTTGGATTTTTACCATGCTGCCCAGTATCTCTATAAAGGCGCCAAAGCCGCCTTTGATGGCTGCACCCAGCGCTGTCAAGCAACCTTTAGGCGCTGGCGTCACCACCTACGCCACGGGCGCCAATCGCAAGTCTCGGCAGAGCTGCAAGCGCTGCTCGCCTCGCCATCGCTGCCCAAAACGGCACGTCGGACCCTCGCCAATCTCCAGCACTATCTCAACGCCCATCAGGCGCATCTCGATTACCCACAGTTCAAGGCTTACGGCTGGCCGATCGGCAGCGGGCTCGTGGAAAGCGCCTGCAAATGGCTTATTCAGCAGCGGTTCAAGGGCGTGGGTATGCGTTGGAGTGCACCCGGCTTCGATCATCTCTTGCATCTTCGCCTGGCGTGGATCAATCAGCGGCTGGATCCGGCGCTTCCGACTCTGCACCCCTCCCCCAAGCTTTAGATGCGCCCACGGCTTACTTTGTGTTTCCGACTCTTGATGGAGCGTCACCACCGAAAAAAGGCTACAAAAACTGTCTAAAGGAGGCGTGGTTCAATCTATGCGCCGTTACGCAGTAACTAGCGTAAGATGTTGCTTCTTTGGGCGATATTGGAGATGAGGGAATGGCAAAGACAGTGGCAGAGCGGCAACGCGATTACCGCGCACGTCGCCGGCAGGGTGGCGGTGACCGGCGGTTGAATACGTGGATCAGTGCCCAGGCTTACAGCGCGTTGGAACGGCTGTCGGAACGCCGTGGGATAACAAAACGAGAGATGATCGAACTGTTAGCCATTACAGTGGACACCGACGTGTCGGCAATATCAAAACTTGACTCTACTGAATGGGATGCGTATTTCGGAACAACAAGCGTTACGCAGTAACGACCTTACCACCTATCAGTTTCTCATCACCATAGAGAAGGGGGGCAAAGGCTGCATGGTTTGTAACCGCCTGAGTAATAAACGGAGGCCCCGTTGAAACCAGGAAAGCAGGCTACGGCTGACTTTTTTGATGCGCCAATGATCTGGATCGCTCTCGGCTTGGGCTTTTTTTCGAGGACCGTGGGATGAGACAAGGCGTCGTGGCGCCCTGCCGTCACACACCAGTACATGGCCAGTGTCATGATGAGGAGCAGCCGATCGAGGCGATCGGGATCCTGTAGTTGGGTCTCTTCCAGCGCAAAACCGCGACGCTTGAAATCGGAAAAGGTCGGTTCAATCGCCCAGCGTGCCCCATAATCCAGTACGGCCGCCCGGCAGGGCGTGCAATCCATGGCAATGATCCACGGTTCGGGATGACCGGCTTCGTGCAATACGCCGACGTGGGTCGGCACCCCCTGTTCAAACAGGTGGACGTGGGGCACATAGCGCTCGGTCACCCCAGCGGCCAGATCCCCCGTCGTCTGGACGTCACTGACGCCGATATCCACGCTCAGATTGCCCTTCAAGCGCAGTCGGTAGTGCCAACCGTGGCGGTGTAGCCAGTCAAACAACGCCGCCGATGGATAAAAACGGTCGGCCAACAACATTACCGCTGCCCCAGCCGGTAGCCACTCGCGTACGCGCTCCAGTAACACCTGCTGCGCCGCAAAACCAATGTTCGCCGCCCCCGCTTCCACCCACCAGGTCAACGGCAGCGAGCGATCCCCCACCCGCACGCTGAGCAGCAATACCGCAAACCGATCGCCTAAGTCGGTTTGGTCCAAACTCAGCAGCACCGTCTGACCGTGAGCAGCCGCCTCCGCCAGTACCGCTCGGGCAAACGGCTCCAGAATCGCCGCGCTTGCCAGCCGTGGATTCTTTAACAGCCGCCGTAACCATTGCTCGCGCATGTCCTGGCGTTCTGTCTCCAGCGGCAACACGTTCGCCAATTCCGCCGTATTCGGCGTGCGCACCTCGAGCATCGCCCCTACCGCCAGCGATAGCTTCTTTACCACCGTCTTACGCAACCTCGGTAAGGCTTCTTTTAGCCCGCGTTCCACTTCCTCCGCCAGTCTTTTGACACTCCCCATCAGCCCCTCCTAATGATAGTTGCTTGGTGGCAGTAGTTTATCTCAAAACTGATAGGTGTTAAGCAGCAGCCCTTTAAAGGTGCTCCTCATCGACCACGGCGTGCGGCAATCAACTTAGCCGTGGCGACGTGCGGGCGCTTCGGATCATACTTGGGTTTTGCGCGTGGTTTTTTAGGACCCCGACGATGCTTACGAAAGGCGGATAGCCGAATGTGTTGTGCCAGCTCGACTAACAGCTCAGCCAGCTGCGATCGGGAGAGATCCTGAAAGCACTGCCACTCGGGTGGCGGGATGGCGATCATCATGCCGCGATAGGTGGCGCCGATTTCCTCGGCCAGATAGTACCCCGAGATCTCGTTATCGACCATTTCCTGGTTATGCACGTGGCGTAAGGCTGCCTGCACAACCGCCAGAACGTTATAGGCGACCAGCGCCAGGCAAAAGCCAAACAATGCCGCGCGAGGATAACCGAAGGTGTTGATTTCCGATTCAAAATACTTCTCCACCTCTTGGAAGGCGGTCTCTATCCGCCAACGCTTGCGGTACAGCTCAGCGATCGTGCAGGCATCGACCGTGACGGGTAAATTCGTGAGGATGGCGATCGTGTCGTCGCCATCGCGCGTCGGTTGCCTTAACTTCACCTGAATCCGCCGCCAGGTGTGCGCTTTTCCGGCGTCGTCGAGCACCTCAATGGCTTGTTCCGCCACCGTGCCCGTTTCGGTCTAACCCACCTCCCGCAGCGCCCCTAAGAGGCTGTTGGAAAACTCCAGATCGAACGATTTCGGATCATTTTAAATCAATGCATTAGCTTGCGCGCCAGGGTATTTTCCAACAGCCTCTAACGGCTGGTAGGGCAGTTGCTCGTGTTCTCGCACCACAAAAAACGCCTGCCGTGCCGCAATGCCCAATAAAAACCCGCGCACACAGAAATTGCGATCCGCTATCCAGACCTCGCCCGCGCCCACACTCTGCAACACCCTCGCCAACAGGGACCGCTCCTGCGCATGGCCGTCTTCACAGGGAAACACCTCCCCAACCACCCCCAACGCCGGATCGTACACCACCAGCGCCTTGCCCGGTAACGCCCCACCGTTCAACTGCCGTAACTCTTTCAGCCGATGCTCACTCGCCGCCAAACAATTCCCATCCAGTATCTTAACCCGATAACCCGGTAATAACCCCGCGCGCTCCGCGCCCAGTTCCTCGATCAACTCCTTCGCCTCCCGCCCCGCATACCCCACCAGCGCCGCCGAAATCCCCGGCTCCAGCCCATTGAGCTTGTTATACACCGACTGCACCGATACCGCCAACGCCGGTTCAGCCGCTTGATACGCCACATGCACCGAGTTGCGCACCCCGCACACCACCTGCAGCAGTAAATCCACGACCGTGGAAAATAACAGCTCCCGCGTATATTGCTTCTCCGCCGTGCGGGCAAACCACGCATCCAGTTGCTCTGGGTTCAACAACCGTTCCAGTAGCCCGCGGATCATCACCGTCACCGGGCTGGCTTTGATAAAACGATGGAATAGGTCGCTGAGCATCGGCTGAATTCTCCCACAGCTAGCTTGACAGGATCATTAAAAGAAACTACCCATTAAAAATAAACCACTTAGAAACACCTTTAAAGGGCTGGTGTTAAGCAGTAACGACAGCCGTATTGAACCATGCCCTAAAGGATGGTATAGATAGGTGTGCATAAAATCTCCTGAAAAGATCGCCTGAATCCCATCAGCGATTCTACTCGGGGGATTTTAGGTACGTTCAGCGAATCTGAAGGGCTTGCTGATAATAATGGTTATCGCCCGTCAGTTCTTAACTCGTTTTGATCATTTTTGCACCGAAAATTTACAACTCACGAGTATAGTAGAAATTTAGCCTGAGAGGCTGTTGGAAAACCCCTGATCGAACGATTTCGGAGCATTTTAAATCAACGCATTAGCTTGCGCGCCAGGGTATTTTCCAACAGCCTCTGAGCGTGCAGGCACACTGAAGCAATTCAACGCATCTTACAATCGTGGAGGAAGCCTGACAATGAGACATAAACCGGAGTTCGCAGCCCGTGTGGGCGCTGCAGCATTTGTCATCTGTATTGGCGTGATGGGGCTTGCCGTCGGCAGCGCGCTGGCCGCCGAGGACAGCGGGCCGCGCCAGCATGCCGAGGGCCAGTACGAGGCTTCGACCAACACCTACACCGTGGTGGCGGGCGATGATCTTTCAGAGATTGCCGAGCGCTTCGGCACCACCGTCGGCGAGTTGGAGAAGCTGAACCAGCTGACATTAGACGGGATCGATGCGGGCCAGAAGCTCGTCGTCGCCGCCGCTGAAACCGCCGGCGCTGAAACCGCCGGCGCTGCTGGAACTGCCGGCGCCGGCAACGGCAAGAAGCCCAACATCCTGTTCATCATGGGCGACGATATCGGCCTGATGCAGCCCGAGATCTACCATCGTGGCTGGATGGTCGGCGAGACGCCCAACATCGACCGTATCGGCAAAGAGGGCGCGATCTTTATGGACTACTCCGCCATGCAAAGCTGCACCTCCGGGCGGGCGGCGTTCTTCACCGGCATGTATCCGTTGCGCGTCGGCCTGACCGTGCCGCAGCTTCCCGGCAGCCCGGCCTGGCTGCGGCAGGGCACGCCGACTCTGGCCAAGCTCCTGCTCGATCTGGGCTACACCACCGGCCAGTTCGGCAAGAACCACCTGGGCGACCACACCGAGTCCCTGCCGACCGCGCACGGCTTCCAGGAATACTACGGCTACCTCTACCACCTCGATGCGATGCAGGGGGTCAGCTTCCCCGACATCAACAAGACGCCCACGGACCAGGCCATCGCACCGCCGTGCAAGAACACGCCGATCCCCGGTATGGCCCCCGTGCCCGGCGCGGTCGATCCAAAAACCACGACCTGCCTGACCCCGCCGCGTCCGATGCTGTTCTGCACGTCGTCGGACGGGAGCCTGGCGAATCAGACCTGCCGAGACGAAGGGCCCGTGACGCTGGATCGCTCGCGCACCCTGCCGGAGGAGGTCTCGGCCAAGGCGATCGACTGGCTCGACCGCAACGATCCCAAGACGACCGGCAAGCCGTTCTTCCTGTGGTACAACAACGTGCGCATGCATGTGACGACCATGCTGCCACCGAAGTACCAGGCCATGCTGGGCGTGCGCCAGGGCAAGGACTGGGGCATCAACGAAGCCGGCATGAAGCAGATGGACGACAATATCGGCTATGTGCTCCAGAAGCTGGAGGACATGGGCGAGCTCGACAACACCATCGTCGTGTTCACCACCGACAACGGCGCCGAGAAGATTAGCTTCCCCGACGGCGGCGTGTCGCCGTTCAAAGGCCAGAAGGGCATGGCCTGGGAAGGCGGCTACCGCGCGCCTGCGGTCATCCGCTGGCCCGGCCACATCAAACCCGGAACGGTATTTACCGAGCCGGTTGCGGCGCTCGACTGGATGCCGACGCTGGTCGAAGCGGCCGGTGGACCCAAGGGTATGGAGCTGAAGGGCGAGATCGAGAAGGGCGGTTACCACGGGTTCGTCAAGACGACGCTCGACGGGTTCAACCAGCTCGACTACATCACCGGAAAGTCCAAGGAATCGGGCCGCGACCATTTCTTCTACTACCAGGGCGCGACGCTCTCCGCCGTGCGCTACAAGAACTGGAAATTCTACTACACCATGGCCAATCCGCTGGCCGAAGGGTGGCTGGACCCCTCCGAGACCTTCAACTTCACGCTGGTCGACAACATCAAGCGCGACCCGTTCGAGCAGGCGGTCGGGCCGGACCAGGACAGCTCGTTGAGCCTTGGCGGCTCCCTGGATTCGCCCAGCACCGCATTCATCTACGACTGGAATATCCTGCCGATCGGCCAGCAACTGGCGCTGAAGTTTCTGGAGAGCTACGTGACCTATCCGCCGCTGCAGGCGCCGCCCTCCTACAACCTGGCTCAGGTCATGGAGCAGATCGACGCGCTGAAGCGGTCGATCTCGTCCAGGGGGCACCCGAGCGACTAACCGCCTGAGACGACGTGGTGTGAGGCAGAGCGGGCGCCCCGACGAAGTTCAGGGGCACCCGCTTTTCGTGACGAGCCGGTCAGCATAGCTTCGAAGTCGGCGCCGTGCTCCCGATGATGTCAGGGCCGTAGGTTGGGGTGAGCAATAGCGAACCCCAACGTTGGGAACGCGTCGTTGGGGTTCGTACCTCACCCCAAACTACCGGATTTGCATAGGAAATCGGCCTGGGTGTGCAAACACACGGAAGCGAGCAGCGAGTTAGAGCATCTTACAATCGTTGAGAGAAGCTGAAGAAGAGAGATATGAACGAGAGGGACCTGAAGATGAGAGATAAGCCGAACTATTCAGCCCGTGTGTGCGCTGCAGTATTTGTCATCTGTATTGGCATACTTGGGCTCTTCAACGCCAGCGCGCTGGCCGCTGAAGACAGTGGGCCGCGCCCGCATGCCGAGGGTCAATACGATGCCTCGACCAACATCTACACCGTGGTTGCGCGCGACGATCTGATAGAGATTGCCGAGCGTTTCGGCACCACCGTCGGCGAGTTGGAGGCGCTGAACAAGCTGACCTCGGACAAGATCTTGGTGGGCCAGAAGCTGGTCGTTGCCGTCGCCGCTGGTGCTGCCGCCCAGACCGATCCGCTGCCCTCCTGGAACGACGGCCCGGCCAAGCAGGCGATCATCACGTTCGTGGAAACCACCACCGACGATTCGAGTCCTCAGTTCGTACCACCGGAGGGGCGTATCGCCACCTTCGACCAGGACGGGACCTTGTGGGTCTCGCACCCGATGTACTCGCAGGTGATGTACTGCCTGGATCGGGTCCCGGCAGTGGTTAAGAGCAAGCCGGAGCTCGCCAAGGTCGAGCCGTTCAAGACCGTGTTGTCGGGCAACCGCGAGGCCATCGCCAAGCTCTCGATGGACGACCTTTTTAAGATTCTCGCCGCCACGCTCACCGGCATGAGTGTCGACGAGTTCAAAGCCGAGGCGACGAAGTGGCTCGACACCGCCAAGGACCCGCGCTGGAAGCGTCCCTATACCGAGCTCACGTATCTGCCAATGCAGGAGTTGCTGCAGTACCTGCGGGCCAATGGTTATAAGACCTACATCGTCACCGGCGGCGGCCAGGACTTCGTGCGGGTGTACTCTGAGCAGGTGTACGGCATCCCGCCCGAGCAGGTGGTCGGTACCGCAGGCGGCACCAAATACGGTTACGATAAGGACGGCAAGCCGTTTCTCACCAAGGAGCCCAAGCTGCTCCTGAACGACAACGACGCCGGAAAGCCCGAGGGTATCCATTTGATGATCGGGCGTCGGCCATATGCGGCGTTCGGCAACTCGACCGGCGACCGGCAGATGCTGGAATACACGAAGGCCGGCGACGGAGCGCGATTGTCGATGATTCTGCTCCACGACGACGCGAAGCGTGAGTACGCCTACGGGCCGGCCCAGGGACTGCCCGACACCAAGGTCGGCACCTTCACCCAGGCGCTGTACGACGAGGCGAAGAAGCAGGGCTGGATCGTCATCAGCATGAAGAACGACTGGAATAGGATCTTCAGCTTCGATTCGCAATGAGACCGCGGCCGATGTCCGAAACGGAGGAATTAAGTTTAAAAGTGGGCCGTAGCAAGCCAAGTTACAATTGAAAGGGGGTGATGGACCATTGTAGAATGTGAACATTCACTCTGTAATGTAATGGTAAATTTTGTAATAAACTCAAACATTTATTAGGTAAGAAGAAAAAATCACATGACAGCTTTGACCGTTTGGAAGTTTAATTCCGCGACCGGCGCGGGTGAGGCGCTGACCAAGTTGGAAAGTTTGCAAAAACAACATCTCATTGAAATCGCCGATGCCGCCATCGTTGAATGGCCGCATGGCAAAAAGAAACCCAAAACCAGACAAGTCACCAATCTGACCGGGGCCGGGGCACTCGGCGGCGCTTTCTGGGGGATGCTCTTTGGGATGCTCTTTTTCGTTCCTTTCTTCGGCATGGCCGTTGGCGCAGCGATGGGGGCTTTGGCCGGCCATTTTAAGGACTACGGCATTGACGACGACTTCATCAAATCGGTTCGTGACCAGGTAGCGGAAGGGACATCGGCCCTGTTTTTGCTCACCGGCAACGTAACGCTGGATAAGGTTGAGGATGAGCTCAAAGGCCAGATAGGCACGCTGATCAAATCCAACCTGACCCACGAGCAAGAGGCCAAACTGCGCGAGGGTTTTGGCGAGGAATAAATACCGCTAGCGATGATAGCCCGGGTCATCATCGAAAATCGGTACTCTGCATTGACACCTACCTGCCCCGAAGCTTGATCCTCGGGCAAAAAAAGGCTGCCGTGGGCAGCTGTTACATTAAGCGCATCGCGTAAGGGGTGTGGGCACGATGTCTTTCAACGGGGAATCCAAGCTAGGCACCTTCTCCACCCTGTCCATCGGTATCGGCGGCATGGTGGGCGGTGGTATCTTCGCCGTGACCGGGCTCACGATAGAGGTCACAAAAGGTACCGCCCCCGTCGCCTTTCTGATCGCAGGGATAGTGGCGCTGCTTACCAGCTACTCCTATCTCAAGTTGACGCTGCGCTTCCCCGGAGAAGGCGGCACGGTCGATTTTCTGAACCGGGCGTTTGGCGGTGGCATCGTGACAGGAGCGGCCAACATCCTGTTGCTGCTCAGCTACGTGGTGCTGCTCGCGGTCTATGCCTACGCCTTCGCTAGCTATGGCGCCAGTTTCTTCCCCGCGCACGAAAGCGGCTTCTGGCATCATGTCTTGATCAGCGCCGTGATCGTCGGCTTGGCCATCGTCAATGTCTTTGGCGCGAGCCTCGTCGTCCGCTCTGAGAACTTTTTCAACGCCGTCAAGATGCTCCTGTTAGTCGCCTTTGTCGTGGCCGGTCTTCTCACTCCCATGGAGTGGACGCGGTTTGGTCCCGAGAACTACGTAACGCCGCTGGGTCTGGTCGCCGGCGCCATGCTCATTTTCCTGAACTATGAGGGTTTCGAGCTCATTGCCAACGCCTCCAAGGATGTTGCCGACCCCAAGCGCTCGCTGCCGATTGCCTATATCGGCGGTGTGCTGATCGTCATCGCCATCTATGTGCTGATCGTCATGGTTGTGGTCGGACACCTAAGCTTCGCGGAGGTGGCGAAGGTCAGTGACACTACTTTGTCCGTGGCGGCACAGGATATTATGGGCAGGACCGGCTATATCGTCATCGCGATGGCGGCGTTGATGGCCACGAGCTCGGCGATCAATGCGACCTTCTACAGTACCGGACGCCTGGCCTACATCATCGCCAAGACCGGCCAACTGCCTAAAGAGCTCGAACGGTCGCTACGCGGCCAACATTTTGAAGGTACTCTGATCACCGCTGTACTTGCCCTCGTCATCGCCAACTTAGTGCCCCTGGAGGCGATCGCGACCATGGGCAGTGCAGGCTTCCTGCTACTGTTTATGGCGGTCAATATTGCCAATGTACGACTGGCCCGTGATACCGGCAGTCGTGTCTGGATATCGGGATTGGCGGCGCTTAGCACGGCCATTGCCCTGATCGTACTGTGCATCGAAGTGGACGAGAATCCGGCGACTCGTAACCATCTGTGGATTCTGGTGGGTATGATTCTGGTGTCGTTGGGAATAGAGTTCGCCTATCGCAGTATCACGGGAAGAAGAATACGGCTGGTTCAGAAAGGGGTAAAACGCAGCGTCGAAACGTTACAGGACTGAGTTCAATTGAAACCGATTTATCTTTTTCCGAAGATAGCGACGACCAGCCGTTCAACAGCGCGAACAATTACACGCTGACCTTCAAAAAGGCGAAATGCCGTCGGTGGACAGCTTCTAACCGATCACGATGTACTTTAAGGAGTACTATCCTCTCAACTCAACCACGCGCTAGTGGTCTGTGAACGGAAATATTGTGAGTTGCCTGACAAAGTAGAACTAAGGAGACCTTAATATTATGAGTGTTTTATTTCTGCAATTGCTCAACAGGGCCGGGCTCAGAGTCTTCACAATCCTGGCTGTGGCGGCCTGTTTCGCCTTCGGCAGCGTTCAGGCGGCGGACAGTGGGCCGCGCCAACACGCGGAAGGCTCCTACGATGCCGCGAGCGGTGTCTATACGGTCGTCGCAGGCGATGACCTGGGGACAATTGCCGAACGCCTTGGCGTCACCGTGGCCGCGCTAAAGGCACAGAACAAGCTGTCGTCGGACGAAATCGAGGTCGGTGATAAGTTAGTTATTGCTGCCGCTGGCGCTGTGGGCATCCCCCCAGCGCTCATTACCCCCGACAAACTCGAGTCCTCTCTCGGTACGCTTGAATTTAAGGACGGGGCACCGAGCAAGGAAACCGTCGCGAAGATTTATGACTATCTCGACCTGATGCACGGCGTCGAGGCTTTCATCAACGCGTATCAGGGAGCATCCACCACGGCCGCTTTCAAGGGCTTCAATGATGCGGGTGTCCCGAACAACACGGCGCTGGTCTTCTCGGAACTGATGGATTCCAAGTCCCTGTTCCTGACCGCCAATGCAGACACGATTTACTTTTGGGCCAATCTCGACGCTACAGACGGACCGATCGTGGTGGAGACGCCGCCGCTGTCCCTCGGGATCTTCGACGACATGTGGTTCAACTGGATCAGCGACTTCGGCCTGCCCGGTCCGGATCGCGGTGAAGGCGGCAAATACCTGCTGGTCCCCGCCGGCTATGAAGGTGAACTGCCGGAGAGCGGTTACTTCGTGCAAAAGATGCGCACCACCCGGGCCCTCATGCTTGGCCGCTCGTTCCTGGAGGACAACGATCCCAAGCGCCCGGTTGAGATCATCAAGAAGACCCTCAAGATCTATCCCTATCTGCCCGGCGGCTACGGCACCAGCATCGCCTCGGCATTGCAAGGTGAGGCCACTCTGGCGCGCACGCCGGAGCACAAGCTCGACTGGGCCTTCCTTCGTCCGCAGCCACCGGCGAAAATCTTCGAAGGCAGCGGCAAGGTGATGAACACCGTGCCACCAAGCGATTTCAGCTACTTTGAGATGATCAACGAGCTGGTTCAGAAGGAACCGGTGGGTGCACTGGACCCAGAGATCATGGGATCGCTCGCCGCCATCGGCATCGTGAAAGGCAAACCGTTCAAACCCGATGCGCGGATGAAGAAGATTCTGACCGACGCGGCGGCCATCGGGTCGGCCACCGGTCGGGCCCTGAACTGGAATTCACGCCCATCCGAGGGTTGGTATTACTATCCCGGCTCGGCGTGGATGAACATGCTCTTCCAGGGTGGCTACAACTTTGAAACGCCGCCACCGGAAGTCAGTGCGGACGGCACCATCACGGTGAACCCGCCCACCGGCGCGCGCACCTTGAACTCGCGGACGGCGATGTTCTTCGCTTACACCGGTATCACCCCAGCCATGATCATGCGATTGACGGGCATCGGTTCGCAATATCTCGTCAACATGTCGGATTCAAACGGAGAATACTTCGACGGCGCAAAGACCTACAAGGTCACGCTGCCCAAGGATATTCCGGCGGAGAAGTTCTGGTCGTTCACCGTTTACGACAACCAGACGCGATCGATGCTGGACACGCCGCAACGCTACCCACGCGCCGGCAGTCAGAGCTACCCGTCGCCCGCCGCCGAAGCGAATGCCGATGGCTCCACCACCATCTACTTCGGTCCGAAGCAACCCGAAGGCGTCAAGCGGGGTAACTGGATTCAGACCGATCCGAACAAAGGCTGGTTCACCATCCTGCGCCTGTATAGCCCGCTCGAACCGTTCTTCACCAAGAAGTGGCGGCCGAGCGAGATCGAGCTGGTTCAGTGAAGCGAGAAATCTGGAACCAAAAAAAGCCCATTTAGGGACGGGACGTTGGCCGCTACCATCGTCGCAAAAGGCCTAAAATCGATGCATAGCAGATCGAAAAATCAGAGGGTTGGAAGTTGAAATTCTCCGACAGACTGTTAGCGTTAGCTTATCCCAATCGCAGTTTATCCACGACCATCGAAACTAAGGAGACGTTAACTTGACAATGTCACATTAGCAGTTTCTTTTAATATTTATTTATCAATGAACTAAGGTAACCACTGCTGGCTACGAACTTAAAGCGGGACATGCTAGACCCCACATTCGCTGGTAGGAGCGAGCTGGCTCGCGAACTAAATCTGATGTCCGCCTATTCGCGAGCCAGCTCGCTCCTACCAAGTCGCTTGCCACGTGTCCCGGCTAAAGTTGATAGCCAAACATATTTCTGTAATGTACTGAATTTGAATAAACATTAGATTTTTCTAATGTGACATTGTCAAGTTAATATGATGCGTATTTTATTTCTGCAATTGCTAAACAGGGCCGGGCTCAGAGTCTTCACAATCCTGGCTGTGGCGGCCTGTTTCGCCTTCGGCAGCGTTCAGGCGGCGGACAGTGGGCCGCGCCAACACGCGGAAGGCTCCTACGATGCCGCGAGCGGCGTCTATACGGTGGTCGCAGGCGATGACCTGTCGACAATTGCTGAACGCCTTGGCGTCACCGTGGCTGCGTTGAAGGAGCAGAACAAGCTGCGCTCCGACACGATCGAGATAGGCCAGAAGCTGGTGGTTGCCACTGGCGTGGCCGAGGGAGGGCCGGCCAGCGCTCAGGCGCTGACCCCGGACGAAGCCAAGGCCATTGCCGAAGAGGCCTACATTAGGGCGTCTAAATCGGCCAATTTGCTTTAATCACTTTTTGGACCTCGCTGATTGGTTCCAAACCCAGCGTGAATCGGTGTCATAGCGATATTCTCAGGGTCCAAAAACCGGGCAACGAATTTGGCCTAAAGATGGCGTTTTTAGACACCCTAGGCCTACATCTACGGCTACTCGCTGATCACCACCGAAGTGACCCGCGTGCAGATGACCAACGTGCCCAAGGCCACACCTGATCTGCGTGCGCCGATGGGCGCGTTCTCGAATGTGCCGCGCTACCCGCCGGGAGACTATCGCGGCGTTTCGGCGCCGAACGCGGACACGCTCTATTCGATCGCGTGGCTCGACGTCGGCAAGGAGCCGACGGTCTTCTCGTATTCGGACATGGGCAAGCGCTACTTCCTGTTCCCGCTGTACAGCTTGTGGATGCCGGTGATCGATTCCCTGGGTAGCCGCACCACCGGCGAGAAAGGGGCCACCTACCTGATCACCGGCCCGGGCTGGAAGGGCGACGTGCCCAAGGGCATGAAGGAGATCAAGTCGCCGACGCGCTACATGGTCATCCTTGGCCGCACGTATGCCGATGGCACGGAGGCCGACTACAAGATCGTTAACGCGCTCCAGGCGCAGTACGAGATCAGGCCTCTCTCCGCATGGGGTAAGTCCTACACCTACGAAGGGCCGCCGGTGAACCCGGATCCGGGCTTCAGCATGACCGATAAGCCGCAGGCAGTGATCCTCGCGATGGGCACGGCCGACTACTTCGACCTGATGGCGGAATTGATGGGGGAGGCCGCTCCTCCCGCGAAGGAGGATACGCCAATCGTCGCGCGAATGGCCAAGATCGGCATCGTTCCCGGCAAGCCCTTCGAGATGGATGCGTTCGATTCCGCCGTACAGGCAGCGTTGAAGGATCTCCCCCAGGAAGCCTCTTCGCGGCGTTTCCGGACGCCTATGCGGTGTTCCTCGGTGCGTTCTACTTCCCGGTGCTGCTGCTGTTGTTCGGCCTGATCTTCCGGGGCGTCGCGTTCGAATTCCGCTTCCGGAGCGAGCGCATGCGCCGAGTCTGGGACTGGGAATTTTCCCTTGGCTCGACGGTGGTCGCGTTCGTCCAGGGCGCGGCGGTTGGCGCGATGATACGCGGCATCCCCGTCGCCGACGGCCAGTTCGCCGGCGGCTCGTTCGACTGGTTCGCTCCCTTCCCGATCCTGACCGGGATCGGATTCGTGCTCGGGTATGCCCTCCTGGGCGCGGGCTGGCTCGTGCTCAAAAGCCAAGGCGAGCTGCGCGCCTTGGGCCTACGAGCGCATTCCGTGGCTCACCGCCGGCGTGCTGGCAATCGTGTTTGTCGCCTTCGCTGTGACTTTCGACTACAGCGTTCTCGCCCAAAGCAACTTGCACGGGCGGTCCTGGGGTCTCGCGTTCCCCGTGCTGGGAGCGCTTGTTCTGCTCGGAATCGTCATCGGCGCGTGGAAGCAGCGCGACGGTGTGCCGTTCGCGATGACCGTGCTCTTCTTCCTCGCCGCCTACCTGAGCCTGGGGGTGATGTTCTGGCCTTACGTGATACCCTATACTCTCACGGCTGCGGACGCCGCGGCGCCGGACGCCTCGCTTAAGTTCCTGTTCTACGGCGGCATCGTCGTCCTGCCGGTCATCGCCGTCTACACGATCAGCGTCTACTGGGTCTTCCGCGGCAAGGTGCGCAAGGGCTATGGGTGAAAGACGGGATAGAGGAGCGAATGAATGTCTCGGTGCCGGAAGCAAGGCTGGATCTGTTTCATCATGCCAACTGCCGATTGGTCTCGCGCCAGTCAGCGCACAATTGAACCAGGCTGAACCGACCCATCCGTGTCTGCAATAGGCGGGAAGAGGCGGCCAACAAGCGTCGCAGTGGAGTGACTGATGGTTACCAAACTGAAAAATCTAAAGAGTCTGAGCAACCGGGGGGCGAACCTAACCCCGATCTATGCGCGCAACGAGATGGAGCAACCGGTTCCAAAATTCGAGCTTGCCAAACAGGAGCTCGATCCCTCCAGCGCCTACAGTCTCATCCGTGACGAGTTGATGCTCGACGGTAACGCCCGCCTCAACCTGGCGACTTTTGTCACCACCTGGATGGAACCGGAGGCCGAGAAACTGATGGCCGAGACGTTCGCCAAGAACATGATTGACAAAGACGAATATCCCTTCACCGCCATGATCGAGGAACGCTGCGTGAACATCGTTTCTCGACTGTTCAACGCCCCCGAGACAGGGGTAGGCGCTTCAGCCATCGGATCCTCGGAAGCGGTGATGTTAGCGGGTATGGCCCTGAAGTGGCGGTGGCGCGATCGAATGAAGGCCAAAGGCAGGCCAACCAACAAACCGAACCTTGTGATGGGGAACAACGTGCAGGTCGTGTGGGAAAAATTTGCACGTTACTGGGAAGTGGAACCTCGTTACATCGAGATGGAACCGGATCAGTACACGATCACTCCCGAGGGTGTGCTAAGCGCGGTAGACGAAAATACCATCGGGATTGTGGCTATTCTCGGTGTGACCTACACTGGCGCGTATGAGCCCGTCAAGGCGATTCACGCGGCCCTGACCAGGCACAACACCGCCACCGGTCACGACATTCCGATGCATATCGACGCCGCATCAGGCGGATTTGTTGCCCCTTTTCTGCAGCCCGATATGGAGTGGGATTTTCGCCTGCCGCTGGTCAAGTCCATTAACGTATCCGGCCACAAGTACGGTCTGGTGTACCCGGGTGTGGGCTGGGTTGTCTGGCGCTCCCATGAGGATCTGCCGGATGACCTCGTCTTCCATGTCAATTACCTGGGCGGCGACATGTCTACCTTTACCCTCAATTTTTCGCGACCCGGCAATCAGATTGTAGGCCAGTACTACAATTTGCTGCGCCTGGGTCGGGACGGTTACACACGGATCATGCAGAACCTTCAGGATACCGCCACGTACCTTTCCGGTGAGATCGAGAGGATGGGACCGTTCAAGCTGATCTCGCGGGGCGACACGATCCCGGTGTTTGCCTTCGCCCTCAAGGATTCCAACCATTACAGCGTATTCGATCTCTCCGACAAGCTTCGAGAGTACGGCTGGCAAGTGCCCGCCTACACGATGCCGCCCAAGGTCGAAGATCTCGCTGTGCTGCGGATCGTGGTCCGCGAGGGCTTCAGCCGCGATCTCGCCGAGATGTTTCTGGCAGACTTGGCCAAGGGAGTCCAACACTTCGAATCCCAGTCCGGACATAACCCCAAAGACCCAGCGCCCCAGTTCGCGCACTGATGTCGTTTCACAACGGGAAGCCGCCGCGGCTGCGATATTATTCATGGCCGACCCGGCATGCTTTGCCCTGGCAAGCTTCGTCGGGTTCGAGCCTGATATTTTCGGCAAACCGTTTAAGAAGGTTCCAGTAGGTACGCGGGCGGCCCGGCGTCGGCGGGTGTACCACTGATCGACTTCAGCGCTCCGGCGCGTCGTAGTAGGTCAGGTCCAACCAGCCGGCGTCGTCGCCGCGCGCGCTGAAGTTCCAGTTGTTGAGCCAGTCGTAGAATGGCCAGAACTGCGCACTGTTGCGGAGGACGGCGAACTGTTCCTGGAAGTGCCGCCAGGCGGCGTCCGTCTCGACGGCAGCAAGAACGCTTAGGAAACCGGGCGCTTGGGCCAGATTGAGATCCACGAACAGATTCGGGAAGCCGTTCACCAAGGTCGGGTAGACGCTCATGGTGTCCTCGTACGGCCGTGCCTGGCCGTTCTGGAACAACAGCGTGTATTGGGAGGCGTAGACACGGTTGGCCACCAGCGAGTAGATGCGATGCTCACCGCGATGGTTCAGACGCAGCACCGTGACGCTGGGCAGGAAGCGCACGAAGCGGCGATCGTCCACCGCGGTCATGGTCGAGATGGCGCGCTCGAAGTCGTCGAATCCCTGCATCGGCGCGGCCAGTTCGACGCTGGGTTTGATCTGGGGGTTGAGCGGGTCCGGCAGCCCGCTAATCGCCGGCCCCAGGCGCTTGGCAATCAGCGCGACGATCTCGGCCAGCGGCTTGTCGCCGGTCACCGCGACCCGGGCCGGCTGCGCCGCACCGGCGAAGGGCACCGCATCCATGCCGAGCTTGCCGATGCCGCGCGTCCAGCGGTTGCGGATGGTCTCGCGATACCGCTTCGGCAACAGCAGCAGAAAATGGTCTTCAAAGCTCTGGCGTAAGAAGTTGAAGAAGATCAGGGTCTCAAGCTTTTCCGGGTCGCCCTCCCAGTAGGCAAAGCCGGCAACCGTGTCGTAGTACATGCGTTCGAAGCCTGCGTAGCTGAGCAACCACAGGGTGCGCGGCAGACCGCCTTGGGCGCCCTTCAGCACCGAGACATTGGTCTCGTGGCGCAGCACCGTAAGCCAGGCGTTGCGGTTATCGCGATAGTTGTCGCCATCGCCATCCCAGATGACATCCAGCGACCAGCCCTCCGGTGCCAGGCGGGCCTTGGTTTCGGCGAAGGCGTTCAAGTACGCACCGTTGCCGAACACCGAGCGGTCCATCAACGTAGCCGGGCTGGCCAAGCCGAGCAGCGGCTCCTGCACCGAGGGATCATAGGCTGGGTCAAGAAAGAACACCCAAAACTGATCCTTGACCGCGTAGGTGGCGGTCTGCCCGTTGCACACCGGGCCGTAGGTGATGCCGCCGACCATCACTTCGGCGTTTTCCAAGATGAAACGATAGCGCGACTCGGCCGGGATCGCCGCGAATTGGCGAAACGGATTCTCGATGCCGTAGGGAGGGTTCAAATCGGCCTCTTCGTTCCAGCCAGTGCCGCTGTCGATGGCGAAGAGCCACGTCAGGTGTGCGATGTCGTCGCGAGCGAGGCGCAAGATGAAGTGATTCTTCTGCACCGGCGGTTCGGTGCGCTTCTCAAGCCGATACCAGAACTTGTCGACACCGGCGTAGCTGTAGGGATCATCGTAGGGTAAGCCGGTGCCGATGACCTTGACCGGCGATGACTCGATCCGCTTGTCACCGTTGGCGTCCTCGACGGCGCGAGCAGGCGGCGTACTAGAGCGCACTAGGCGGAATTGATCACCGGGGCTATCCGTCAGCACAATGGTCGCCAGGAAGACGTGCTGGAAGATGTAGCGACTGACCAGCCGGGTGCGCGGATCATCGGCGTTGAAGAAGGTCTCCCAGGCGGCCACCGCCTCGGGATTGGCCACCTCCAGCGCCTTCTGCCGCGCCGATTCATCCGGGCCCGGCGAGCCGGCGGCCACCCAGGACTTCAGCTTCGCGAAATCCTCCTCGGAGATGGCGGGCAGCCCGAAGGGCATCCCCACGGCCGGGTGTTGCTCCAATTGCGCCGAGAGCGTTGTCGGAGTCGCCGCGCAATGGGCCTTGTGGCGGTCTGGCCGAAGCCCGTCCAGCGTGTCGCGGCTATAGTTGGGGCCGTTGTAGCGCATGCCGCCGGCAACCATCTGGTACAGCAGCGAGCCGTCGAGGTTCTTCTCCGCCGCGCCGGCGCGGGCCAGGATCGGATAGAAACCGCGCTTGCGCCAGGCCGCGGTGCTGTCGGCGGCATCCATGTCGGTGCGCGGGTAATCGCCAAAATGATCTGAGTAGGCATTGAGCCCGAAGCCGCCGCGATCGACCCCGCGAAACGAGTCCAGCTTCACGTTGCAGGGCGAGCCGAGACAACCGTGACAAGCGATGCAGCGGCGGTTGAAGATCGGTTGGATCTCCGCAGCATAGTCCGGAACCGCGCCCGCAGCGGCCGTCGGTAACTTGTCATCCAGAGCCGCAGCCGCCGATACGCCTGCTAATGCAAATAACGCGAGTCTCAATAAAAACCGAGCGCCGTGGCGCGTGAGCCCAAGCAAAGACCAAGTCATCGGAACCTCCCAGCAAAACTAACGAGTCAGATTGCGACCGCGACCACATCGTTGGTCAGAAAGGCCGAGAGCAACTCGACCAACGCGGTCAACAACGCGGTCAACAACGCGGTCAACAACGCCAGCAGCAGTGCAGACGACGCGTGGAGTCGCGCCACCATTCCCGAGATTGCGGCATACAAGCCGGCAATCTGAAGCTGAACCGAGATAAGCATCAGCCCGAACAGCATGCTCAGCGTGCCGAAGTCTATGCTTGCGAGTGCTGCCGCTTGGTCCAACCCGCCGGCAGCCAGCAGCGCGACGGCGCCTCCGATCAGCGCGCTGGTTGAGTTATGTTTGGTACCGTCCGGAACTTTACCTCGTCAGCCTGGTGGGCGCCACGGCCTTTTTTGTCTACAATGCCACGCTGGTCATTTGGTTTGTCACGCTGGTCATTTGGTTTGTCATGCGTCAACGGCACGTCACGGCAGGAACGATTTACGGGGCGCTGGCGGGTTACTTGCTACTCGGTCTAAGCTGGGGGGTTGCATTCCTGCTACTCGAAGAACTTCATCCAGGCTCTTTCAACCTACCCACCCAGCTTCGGCCAGCGAGCGCCGACCTCATCGTGGATATGGTTTCTTACAGTTTCATCACGTTGACCACCGTGGGCTATGGAGAGATTAACCCCGCCACGCCCGGGGCCCAGGGCCTCTCAACGGTTGAGGCCATTCTCGGTCAGTTTTATATGGCGGTGTTTGTCGCACGGTTGATCGGCCTACGAATTTCACAATCCGGCAATTAGCGCCGTGCCCAGCGTTAATACTTACCCCCGATGCTTCCCACACCGCTACTACCCCGGCTGCCCCACCCCGTTAACATGTAATAGACTATCGAATCCCGATTCACTTCACTGTCGTCTCCCTGGGTGACTCGCGTGGGTTTTTCGTCGTGCGAGTGTATTACACCCTGCGGCCATGCAATCGCCTTCGTGTTCTGTTCCAGGCCGGAGCCTGTTTGCAGCCTTATGGTCCGCCAAACCATCCTTGTTTAGGTAACTCAACCTCCTCCCCGTTGAAAGTAACGGGCAAAACGCTGCATGAAAGCGTCGATGTCCGCTGCTGTATAGCCACTGAAGGTAAAAGTGACCTGGGTCACGGGAAGCTGCAACAGCGCTATCTGACGCTTTCCTTCGGGAGCAAGTTGAATAATTAACTGGCGTCGTGGCTCACGGATGACAATGTTATTCCCGTCCCGCTGATAAGGACTGCCTTCCAGCGCCCGGGGTAGGGTACGCAAAAACTCCGCGTGAGACAGCCCCATTTCGCGGGTGATATAGGTCTCCATACGGAAACGGCTATCTTTGCCGATAACACCTAGCCGCCGGCAACCGGCGGCCAGATGGCTAGACTATCGGAGTCGTTGAGCGGCGTTGTCCCATGTTGCTCCGGGCGCACATAAACACCGTTCACCAAGACCAGATGAACCAGCTCTTTGGGTAGATGAAGTTGCTCAATGACCGAACCCACGCTGGCATGTTCCGGCACTTCCAATTGACCCACGTTGCGCTCCGCACCGGGCGGCAAATAACGAGAAAGCATGGCATAGAGCTTAATGGTGATGCGCATGCGTTAGGCCCCATGCTGCGCCGAATAATTCTTCGCCAAATAAGCTTCCATCACGCGGGTAGGATCGTCCATCAGTTTTGGCTTCCACTCTTGCAAATGAACTTTGCCCTGGATAAGACCCCGGAGCACTCCCACATGCTGAGTCAGCCCTAAACTGGTGGCTCCTACCATGACATCGTCTTGAAACTCCAAGTTTAGATAACGAAACTGCTCCGGCTCGCATGCCTCTACGGAGTCTCCCCCGTCAACCCCCATCCATAGCCCGAAGGAACTGGAAATCAGCCCCAGGGTATCCAACACGTTCATGTTCAGGCTGCCCTGGAAATCCGTGGTTTTTCCCGCCATATTGAGCGCTGCCAGCCGACCATGCCCACTGGCAGTGGGTTGAATGGCATGCACCTCATAGCCGCCGGTGGAAAAATCGCGACCCTGAGCCACATCGCCTGCGGCGTAGATTTCCGGGATATTGGTCTGCAGATAATGATTTACCAAAATGCCTTGGTCGGTCTCGATGCCGCTGCCATCGAGAAACGTCGTGTTAGGAGCGACTCCGGCTGCCGAAATCACAAGATCCGCCTCAAGCTCCTGGCCATTATCTAAAAATACCCTGAGCTGCTGGGAGGGTTCCGAATGGCTCAAGCCGACGGTGGTCAGTAAGCGCTGCCAGCCACTTTTTTCCCCGGCCGCCTGGATACCGGTAATGCGCGTTGAGGTATAGACTTTGACACCCTTGGATTCACACCACTGCTTAATTAAATTACCCGCCGTCTGGTTCATCATTCTGGGCACCATGCGGTCGCCCATTTCCACCACCGTAAGGTCCACCCCGCGAACGCCTAGGGCCTCGAGAACGATACAGCCGATAAAGCCGGCACCGAGTAATACCACTTTGGCATCGGGCTGAGCGCGGTGCATAATATGGCGAGCGTCTTCCAGCGTCCAACAGTTGTGCACCCCTGGTAAGTCGATGCCGGTGATCGGCGGCAGCAGCGGATGTGCACCGGTGGCGATCAACAGGCGGTCGTAGGGTAGGGCTTCGCCGCTTTTCAGGGTGAGGCGGCGATTGACGGAATCCACCGCCGTGACATGATCCTGCCGAACGTTAATCCCTAAGCGCTCATAATGATCGGAATCATGCCGTAAATGAGTGCCCTTCTCGCCGACTCTGTCAATCAGCAGGTAAGGAATCGCCATGCGTGAATAGGGCGGTTCCGGCTCGTCGCCAAGCAGGGTAATATCCCCTTGCGCATCGGTTTTACGCAGCGTTTCCGCGGCAATGACACCGGCCGGTCCGGCCCCGATAATGACGTATTGCATGCCACCTTCTCTCTGGAATAAAGTAATTGATCAACTAGCTCTCTTTGGACTGCTGCAGCACTGGTAAAGATGTCAGACAGAAAGATAAATAGAGGCCGCCTGGATCGGCCCCTACGATTCCCCGACTCGATAAGCCGTAGCAAATGGACTTAAATGCTCAAGCGTTGGCGTATCTCAGCCGTCAGACGACCGTCCTGGGTCCAGCCGCGAAGTTGGTAATACTCGGGTAGCATCTTGTCCAGTTCGTTAACATGGCCTTTCGCGGGTCCCACCTTGGCGGCTTCTTTAAGCAGCCTGGGAGGCAGATTGTCTTCGGCTCCGGTGATGCCGGCCTCCAGGTTGTACTGGCGTTCCAGGTTCCAAATCCGCTCACCCACCTCGAGGAGCCTATCCAAGCTCCAATCGCCCTCGCAGGCGGCGGCGATTTGGGGTTGAATGTCGTCCAGGGTCCAGGCAAAAGTGGTAAACACACAAATTCCCGCGGAATCGACGACGCAGGTGGCATCCTGAAAGGCTTTGACCAGAGCCGGTTTACCATCGGTCGCCAGGGGATCGGTCTTCTCGGGAATGCCGAGTACCTCGGAAGCCACCGTGTAGGAGCGCAGATGACAGGCGCCCCGATTACTGGTTGCATAGGTCAGTCCCATGCCCTTGATACCACGAGCGTCATAGGCCGGGAATTCCTGACCTTTCACCGTCATCGACAGCTCCGGATGGCCGTATTTCTCACACAACCGTTTGGAGCCCAAGCCCAGCTCTAAACCGAAACCTTCGCCGCGTCCGGTCAGTTCAGTCACCTGACAAAGGGCTTCGGCACTGCCGAACTTCAGTTCGATACCGCCCGTCTGTTCCTTGGTCAGGACACCCATTTCGTAGAGTTCCATGGCTGCCGCGATAGTGGAGCCGAAAGAAATGGGATCCATCCCTTGTTCATTGCAGATAAAGTTGGCATAGGTCAGGGCATCGATGTCATTGACACCGGTATCGCAACCCAGTGCCCAGGCGGCTTCGTATTCCACCCCACCGGAAGCGTGCCGATAATACGGCGGTTTGTCCTGGATGGAAAAATGAGAAGGATCAATGGTGGAAATACGGCCGCAGGCGATAGTGCAACCAAAGCAAGCGCCGTTTCTGACCAGATTAGGCTTGCCGTCGCTCTTACGGGGCTCGTGCATGGCTTCGCCGGAGATTTGACTGGCTCCCTCGAATTGCACGGTTTGAAAGTTGCGGGTCGGCATAGCGCCCATTTCATTGATCACGTTCATCAGCACTTGGGTGCCGTAGGTCGGCAGGCCCTGGCCTGTTACCGCGTTCTCCGCCAGCACTTTTTTACCCGCTTCGGTGGCGGCTAAGAAGGCCTTGGTGTCTTTAATATTGCCGACGCCGCGGGTACCGCGTACCGCAACCGCCTTCAGATTTTTCGAGGCCATGACCGTGCCTACACCGGAGCGCCCCGCTGCTCGGTGCAAGTCATTGATGACTCCGCAAAGCAATACCCCTTTCTCGGCGGCCACGCCGACGGCAGCAACGCGCAGGAGTGGATCCTGATACTTTTTGTGCAGCCACGCGTCGGCTTCCCAGATGGACTTGCCCCAAATCTCATCGGCGTGCAGCAGTGCGGCCTCTTCGTTTTCGATGTAGAGATAGACCGGCTTAGGAGCGCGCCCTTCAAAGATAATCATATCCCAGCCGGCGTTTTTCAGTTCAGCACCAAAGAAACCACCGGAATTGGAACAGGCAATGGCGCCGGTTAAAGGGCTTTTGGTGATGACCGAATAGCGACCTCCGGTAGAGGCCATGGTGCCGGTCAAGGGGCCCGTGGCCATAATCATTTTATTGTCGGGGGACAGCGGATCGACTTTGGGATCGGTCTCCTCGACAATATATTTGGTCGCCAGCCCGCGCTGGCCCAGGTACTGTTGAGCCCATTCCATGTTCAGAGGTTCCGGTTTGCAGGTGCCTTCGCTCAAATTGACCCGCAACACTTTTTTCTGCCAACCCATAACTGTTCCTCCTCAAACTCGTGCACTGGTGTCGGTCTTGGCGGCCCAGGCTCGCATCCGTTCCAGGCCTGTCCAATTAGCGTCGATGTAAGTGATCGCATCGGTGGGGCACGCCTTGGCGCAAGCCGGATCATCGCCGCAGAGATTGCACTTGATCACTTTGCCGGTGTCTTCGTTATAGTTTACCGTGCCAAACGGGCAGGCGATGGTACACACTTTACAGCCGACACAGACAGATTCGTTGACCTCCTTGGCCCCGGTAAATTTATTGACCGTAATGGCCTCCACGGGACAGGCGTGCATGCACCAAGCCTCGTCACACTGAGTACAGGTATAGGGGACAAAGCGGCCCTCTTCATGGAAAGTAAATACCTTAATACGGGATTTAGCTGGATTCATAATCCCATCCTGCCGCAGAGAGCAAGCCATCTCACATTGCAGACAGCCGATGCATTTCTCTGGGTCAATATGTAGGGATCGCAGCATAAGATTATCCTCCTAACGGAAGGGTTATGAGGCGGTTGCTAAAATTGCAGAAAACCCAATAACGGCATTAACTGCAGCGGTTACTTGAAGCCTGATCCCTGGCTGTGCCTGACTTATTAAGGTTGTCAAGCTAAGTCTAGCAAAAGTTGTGCACAATCTCACCGGTTGGCTAATGTTTGCGTTAAAGCCTGCTGAATTGCTATTGAAAAGCACTGTCATCACTCGCCATGCTCGCCTAATTTGGCGGGTTTATGTCCCGTTAGCGGAACAAGCAAAGCGACAAACTGTTCCATCCGTAACCTGAGGGTCGACAACTTGCCACACAAGTAGCGTAAAGGAATCGCAATCTTGCAGAGGAACAACCCCTTGCCGGGTAAAGAAGCAAGTAGTCTGCTATCTTTTGCATTACCCACCATGATAATGTGTCGCTAACAGGGACTTGCTTAGCACATCGCCTGGATATTTGTCCATTCTTAGCACCATAAAGAGCAAAAATCTATGCCTAAGTATCTAATTGAAAGAGAAATTCCTGAAGCAGGAAAATTGTCTCTCGAAGCTTTGCAGGGTATAGCCCAAAAGTCATGCAGCGTTTTAAACACGCTGGGGCCGCAAATTCAATGGGTGCAGAGTTATGTCACCGATAATAAAATTTACTGCGTCTATATCGCTTCCGATGAGGCGCTGGTGCGCCAGCATGCCGAACAAGGCGGATTCCCGGCCAACAGCATTACTGAGGTTCACTCGGTAATCGACCCGACCACAGCCGAGTAACATAACTTCCTGGAGCGCCTTTGCCGAAGCTTTCGGTGAAAGCGCTTTAACACCGCTGGTTATCGATCTGAAAGTTATTTTCAAGACACACCGTTAATACATCCCTGTAGCCCGACTGCGGCACCCGTCTCGCCGACGTGTTTTGATAATAGCTTCCGGATCGATATAGTGATATCAACTGGCGAATTAGCCGGATCGCACATCACAAATATCCACGATTTTTAACCTTTCGAGCTGGGCTATTGCCTTAAGAAAGGTTGCCCGATGCGGTTCGGAAAGTCCGTGGAGAGTTAGAAAATGATCCAGTGCTTCGTCAAGCGGATGTTTGCCGTCGAGCCCATTGACAAAATCCACCAGTGCATGAGAGTGCAAGAAAAACAGGCGGCGGTTATCATAGCGATAAGCGAGTCCGCCGAATCGTTCCGAGCGGACGGCGACACCTTTAGCCAGACGGTAATGAGAGGTCGGTTTCATTTCAGCATTCTGCCTGCATCAATGTTCATGGTTTGTCCCGTGATATAGCGTCCTTCCTCCGAGGCCAACCAGATGGCGGCATTGGCGACGTCCTCCGGGCTGATCAGGTGCACGGGGAGTAAATTGCTTAACACCACGAAATCAACGAGGGCTTCTTTGGACATGCTGGCCGCTTCGGCCATGCCCGTGATTAAATCGGTGTCGACCGCGGTGGGATGTAGAGTGTTAACGGTGATACCATGAGGCGCCAGTTCGTGAGCCAATGCTTTGGCCAGACCTACGACCCCCCATTTGGAAGCACAGTAGTGGGAAAGCCCGGGTTCGCCACGCAGACCTGCCGTCGAAGAGGTCATGATGATCCGGCCACCGGTATTCTGGGCCAGCATCTGCGGAACCACATATTTCGTCGCCAGCCAATAGCCCTTGAGATTGACATCCAACATCATGTCCCACCACTCTTCGGTGATATCCCAGCACAAGGCCATATCGGCGATACCGGCATTGCAGACCAGAATATCGATATGCCCGAACGCCGCAACGGTTTTTTGGACGGCCTCTTCCATATTCCGGGCGTTACGTACATCAGCCACGATAGCCAGTGCTTTACGGCCAAGCTCTTCGACGCGCCGTACCGTTTCGGCCAGGTCATCGGCACTGGCCAGCCGATAGCGCGGGTAGGATAAATTCTCACAGATGTCGAGAGCCGCGATATCGGCACCTTCACGGGCCATGGTAACTGCGTGGGCACGGCCTTGGCCGCGAGCCGCGCCGGTGATAAATGCGACTTTGCCTGCTAACTTGCCCATAACCAAACTCGCCGTAAAGTGGGATAACCGCAAGACCGCTCCCGGCAGTTACTGCCGGGAACTGGTATGCCATCTGCCAGCCACGCCAATGACCTGCTCCGTCAGCAACGGATTGGCGTCTTGGTAGTCGCCTATTAGTAGACGCCACACATCCCGTCAATGCTGACCTCTTCGATGATAAGTTCCTCTAAAATTTGCGGTTTCTCGGCTGTGGGCTCAGTTTCCCGGCAAACCGGGTCAGCCAGTAAGGCAACCGTTTCAAGGCCTGCGCCGAGCGTTACTTTAGGTTCAAGCGTGACCAGCGGGCTATTCTTTTCGTTGTGCATAATCATAGTATCGATAAACCCCTTTTTGTTTAGCGTGATGGTTAAGGGAATGTCTCTGCTTCGCGCCTATGTAGAGTCACCGGGCAGAGTTCTGCAAATGGCATTTGCTGGCTCCGTTCCGTTGCAAATGCTCGAAAAACCAGGTACTCAAACAATAATCGTTGTGGCATTTCCAAAAATTGACCTAAGTCACAGTAGTCGCCATATGTTCACAATTGTGCTCCCGCTTTACCCTTCCCGTAGCCTGGATGGAGCGCAGCGGAATCCGGGATTTGACGGGTAAGCAAGGCAGTGATTTCACGCATGATACTTAGCGGTCCCAGCGCACAAGGGGTAGCAGGGGCCAAAAGCTTCGTGTGCTGAAACAACCTCGCCACACGCCGTACTGATAGGCTGCCATTTCCAGCCAGTAAAGTCCGATAAAAAAGCGGAATGTAAGGCGCGGTTGCCGGCGTCGGTACTCGCCAAGCGGCGCCACCAGCAGCAAGATGACGGTTGGCAGTAGAAGCGAAGGCCAAAACCAACCTGCCACCAGCAAGGGTAGACTATAGTAACGCGTGATCGTGGCGCTCAAATGATATAGCGAGGCCATATGCTCGCGCAGCAGGGCGCCGCCCAGCCAGTGCAGGGGCACTTTAATACCGCCTTGGCGAAGTTGCCGGTTTTTTTCCGTGAGTTCTCGCATCAGCAATACCACGACCAAACTCACCAGCGTTGCACCCATCGGCCAAGCAAGCGGGAATATTGCGCAAGCGACTAACAGTAGCGTGACTGCCAGAGGGACCCGCATGATGCGTCGACCCTCGGGATGGCGGCGTTGCAATTCGGCTTCCGATGAGCCATAGTCGGCCCGCCGTTTTAACAGTTGCCGCAACTGCACGCGGTGATAATGAATAATCTGTCCTTCGGGAACGTAACAGGCACGGCTACCGGAACGCAAGGTTCGCCAGATAAAATCTACATCCTCTCCCAGGCGCATAGCGGTATTGAAGCCACCCTGCGCCAATAAGAGGTCACGGCGTACCAGTAGATTGCAGGTCGGCAGATAAGCGATGCTTTCCCTTGGCCCTACCTCGCCGCCAATAGGACCCATATCCAGCGGCGAGCGCACCGCCTCGAAGGCCGCTATGCGACCCGTCGGTGTTGGGGCAATCACTCTGCCTCCGACGATGCCTAGCGCAGGCGTATCCAAATACGGAATCAGTGCTCTTAACCAGCCGGGCTCTGCGACACAATCGTTATCGATAAAGGCTAGCAATTCGCCGCACGCCTCTGTCGCAGCCAGATTACGCGCCGCCGATTGACCGATGTTATGGGGTTGGCGTAACAGGCGCACGGGTAAATCGGCCAGCAGGGGTGACAGGGGCGGTTCCGAGGCATCGTCGACCACGATAATTTCCCGCCGTTCAGAGGGATAATCCAGGGCGAGCAATGACTCGATGCACGCCCGGGTGGCATTAGGTCTGCCGTGTGCTGGAACAATAATGGAAACTGTCGGCAAACGAGTCGTGGGAGGCGGTTTGCGGCTCAGCAGACGGCGTCTGGCCAAGGTTTCAAGAAATGTCGCAATCTCCGTCGCAGACATGCCGGGTAAGCGCTGGGCCATCTCGGTGGCGGTGGGTTCCCCCTCGAGGCCGGTGAGTAGCGTCAAGGCTTGGGGATTAAGGCGCACTACCAGTAGCGGGCGCATGGACAACAGAAATCCGCCGGTTTCGCTGGCCAGCAGTGTCAGACCGGGCTGCAGCCGATAACGTGCTTCTGGATTTAGAAGTGTCTCGCGGATGGTCATAGCGGGTTGGTAGGGATCATTTCCTGATAGCCATGCACCTCGGCAAGCAGATAACGTTTGCCGCGGGCAGCCTGTGCGGGCCGCGGATCGCCTAAAATGCCGTTGGGTGTGAGCGGCCGCAACCCCGCTACTCGCAGGCGCGGTAGAATTTCCACCATATCGCCCGTGTAACCGGGAACGGCGTGTTCCATCCGGACCAGTTCCGGGCATAAGTACAGCATTTCCGACGTTTCTCCCTCGCCGGCATGCAGGCCTAAGGCTTCCGGAGCGATAGCATCCTCCTGTGCCACCGCCAATAGCGGCGCTTCGACTTGCGTCAGCGCAGCGGGCATGCAAACGCGCAATTGTGGCAGTTGTTGGCGCAGACGTTCGCCGGCAAGGGTAAGCGCCTGTTCGTTGCCGCCATGGGCCGAAAGCAGAATAAGCCGGTGCACGCCCCAGCCGACCATACGCTGAGCGCAATCGACAATCACCGTGGCCAAGGTTTCACCGCTCAGGCTAAATAGGCCCGGAAAACCCGTATGTTCATCGGAACAGCCGATAGGTAAGACGGGGGCCACCAGGGACTCAGGTAGCTGTGCGGCAAGTTGTTTTGCCAACGCCGCTGCGCGGAAGGTGTCAGTGCCCAAAGGCAGGTGCGGGCCGTGCTGTTCCGTCGCACCCAACGGCAGAATGACGGTGGTGGCGCCGTTGGCGACGGCTTGGGCGACGTCGGGCCAGGTCATCTCGCTGAGCAGCTGCCTCACGACGATTCCTCTAAAAAACCGTGTTCATCGAGAAAGGCAATAATGGCATCGGCCATTTCCTCGGGCGAGCCCTTTTCGAGAATCTTTCCTGTTTTACTGGTGACTCCTGCTGACACGAGCTGGGCTATGCGCTCGTGGGCAGGCAGACTACTATCCGGGATAAAAATCGTGCGAGGCCGTGGACGTGGTGGCATGACGGCATGGAGCGTCGCTGCCGGAAAACTCAGATCTTGTGCTGAAAGGCCCAGATCGGCAAGATGGCGAACGGTTATTGGGGTCTGTTTAGCCCGCATCATACCAGGCAGGCTGGCATGCCGTAGCCGTGCCAGGCCGGCTTCGATCCCCAGCACTGCAGGTAATATGACTTCTCCCTCGGCTCGGGCGCCCCGGGCAAGACGGCGTTGAAAACGCACGTTTCCCTGCTGCAGTTCAAAGTGGGTAATATCGGTAACAACCGGCCAATCCAGATGCTCGCCTAGCAGAGCCGGCAGTTTTCCCGAACCCCGATCGACGCTGCGGGCGCCGCACAACACCAGGTCCGGCAGTCCCTCGGCACGCAGCGCAGCGGCTAACAAGATTGAAGTCATCGGCGGTTTTGAGTAGGTGCGCGACTCATCCCACAGACGCAGGACGCTGTCTGCGCCCACCGCGATGGCATCGCGTAATACCGCCTCTGTCTCCGGCGGGCCCACCGTGAGCGCCAGCACGCTGTCCGCCTCGGTGCGCAGCCGTAGCGCCATCTCCAGGGCTGCGGCATCAGCCGGATTCATCATATGGAGCGTACGGATGGGATCGATTTCGCCGGACAGCGGATCCACTTCGACGGTAGTGGGATCAGGAACATATTTAAGACAAACAGTAATGCGCATCGCTAGCCCTTCCCGGTGACAATGAGACGAATGAGAGCATTTCCTCGGCGCATAAAACTCTTAAGACTCCCGGAAGGTAACACCATACCCCCCGCGGGGATAAGACCATTTAATCGCCCCCTCTTGAGGGCACGCGATATAGCAGGTGCCACACTCGAAACACTGTTCGTAGTTAAACAAAATACCGCCGTCGTCGAGCGGCACGAAGAGATTAGCGGGGCAGACGTAGACGCAAGATTTCACCGAACAATCCTTGCAGACACTCGCGTCGACAACAATATGGGGTGTATCATCCACCCGAAACCGGGCGGTAAGCATTTTTTCATCGTGGGTTGTCATCATAATAGATAAGCTCTCGCAGCATGATAAAAATCCCGCAATAAATGATGCGGCCGAATCCGAAAGCGGCGCACCGTGCGCATGGCCAGAGGGAGGATTTTCTGCTTGCTGTTACCGTCAACCCGGAACAGAGTTTCCGCCCCGTGGGCCACGATTTCCGGATACAGGTTCTGCAGGCGCTCGCTGTTAACAAAGGAGGGGGTATAACGGAAGCGCCGGAAATCGGTGTACACATTACGTTGGGTCAGGTAATGCTTATAGCGGGCCAGGGAACGGGCGGAAAAATCACCCTTTTGGCACGCCTCGATGGCGGTCTCACCCGCTGCCAGGCCGGACTGCATGGCGTAGTTCATCCCTTCTAAATACAACCCGGCGACAAAGCAGAAAGCAGCGGCGTCACCCGCCACCATCATACCGTCGGTATAGAGTTTAGGCATCAGCTCCCAGCCGGCCTCGGGGATCACATGGGCTGAATACTCGCGCAATTTACCGCCACGCACCAAGGGGGCAATGGCCGGATGGGCTTTAAAGGTTTCCAGCAGTTCATAAGGCCGCTTTTGGCGTTCGGCAAGGGAGGAGATTTGGCCGATAATCCCCAGGGATAGGGAGTCGCGGTTGGTATAGAGAAAGCCACCGCCCCGTACGTCTTCGGTGATAGCACCCAAATACTCTAAGGCCATCCCCTCGTTTCCGGAAATATGAAAGCGTTCGCGAATGAGCGCCTCATCCAATCCCAGGACTTCCTTAACACCCAGCGACATTTCGTGGGCATGAAACTCCCGCTGCAGTCCAGCCTTTTTCGCCAGAAACGAATTAGCGCCGTCGCAGGCAATCACCACCTTGCCACGCACCTCGCCCTGTTCGCGCCGTACCCGCACGCCAACCACACGGCCGTTCTCCCGCAACACGTCATCGACCACCGAGGCATTAAGCAAACAGGCGCCGGCTGCTTCGGCCTGCGCGGCGAACCAACGATCGAATTTGGGACGCAGCACAGCAAAGCCGTTGTAAGGAGGATCGGCATAGCCTGTGCCGGTTGAACGGAAATCGAGAGAAACCGAGGTGGTGGGCGACATAAAAGCAATGTTACGGCGGCAGATGTAGCGTTCGACGGGTGCCTGTTCCCACCAGTTAGGGATCAGTCGGTTAAGAATCGCGCTACCGTAAAACGCCGCACCCGAGACATTTTTCGCGCCCGGGTATTCACCGCGCTCCAGTAGCAGCACCTTAAGTCCGGCACGGGCGGCGATCAAGGCAGCGGCGCTGCCAGCCGGTCCTGCGCCGACAACAATTACATCGAAAGAATCAATGGTGGTTTTCATAGTCATCGTTTTCTTGCTCGCTGGCAGCCGTCAACAGGGCAACTAGCGACCTGACGCCTGCACTTCCAGAGCGGCGGCCTGGGAGGCTGCCGTTGGCTTGGGTTGTTTTCGAGAGCGTTGCGCTAGCTTATTGAGCAAAATAGGAACCAACTGATGCAGGTCGCCCACAATACCCAGATCCGCCATGTTTAGCAGCGGTGAAGTACGGTCGGTATTGATCGCGATAATGGTCTCACTCCCCGTTATTCCCGCGACATGCTGGCCCGCGCCGGAAACGCCAAAGGCCACATAGAGCTTGGGCGCTACAATCTTACCGGTGGTGCCGATAAACCGATCGTTGGCTAGCCAACCGCGATCGGCCACGACGCGGGAGCCGCCCAGAGCGGCGCCCAGTTGTTCGGCCAATTGCTGTAACTGCGCCATGCCATCAGGTCCGCCGACGCCCATGCCACCCGACACAATGCGTTCGGCCTCGCTGAGATCTACCGTATTGGGGTCGGCAGGCAGCATACTCAGAGTCCGGTCACGAAAACGAGACGGATCCAACGTCGGCGTGATATGGCTTACCTCGGCGTGACGCCCCCGGCGGGGTGCGCCGACGCCGCGTACACCCGGGAGCAGCATAGCCGCCACCATGCTTGACACCGGCCAGATAAGGCGTTCATGGCGTGCGCCGTCATGGGTAATGCGTATCATCTCGGGATAGCCATCGGCAATTACTTTTACCTGCATACAGCCACTCACCAACGGTACCCGCCAGCGGGCCGACAAGCGGGGCATCCAGGCACGTCCGGCACCGCTGTCCGGGGCCAGTACGAGAAGCGGATTGGTTTCCTTTAAGACCGGCGCCAGCGCTGCCAGCCAACCGTCTGCGCTGAAATAGCGCAAGGCCTCGTGTTCGATCACCGTAACCGCGTCGGCCCCGTGGGCCGCCAATTCGTCGCTCAAGTGGGTGATTTCGTGACCCGGGAGAAGGACCTGGACAGTGGTGGCCAAACCGTCGGCGATCTCGCGGCCCTCCTCGACACATTCCAGGCTCGGTAAAGTTAGCTCGCCATGTTCCGTTTCGGCGATGACGACTAGCGTTGGTTTCATCAGATGGCCCTCCCCGCTTTCTCGCCTTCAATAATGGCTGCGTGGGCACGGCGAGGTGCCACGCAATCGCCCACCCGGTGCAGATCGGCTACCTTGCCCCACAACGCCTGATAAAGTTGCGCCTCAGCCCGGCGATGAATCGCCAGCACCACGGTATCCGCCTTGGCAAAAGTGACCAACTGACCACTGTAATTATGGAGTGCCGTGACTACCCCATCGGCGATGCTCAATACCGAGTGGTTTGGCGTACATTGGATCCCCAGCCGTCGTGCTTGCCGGTACCAGTTTTCCAGATCCAACGTGATGCCTAGATCCTGACCGACATAAAGCGTCGGTGTAACCACTTCGACCTCACAACCTTGTTCGGCCATATACTCGGCCACACTGGTGGCCTCATGAAAGCCCAGCCGATCTATCACTAATACCCGTTTGCCCGGTCTGACCTCACCGGATAGTATATCGGTAACGTCGGCGATTTCAGGGCCTTCCGCGCCGGGGATCGCCTGGCGGTCGGGGGCCGAGCCGGTAGCAATGACAACGGCATCGGGTTTTTCCGCCAGCACGGTCTCCGGGGTAGCGATAACGCCGGTGCGCACGGTGACCCCAACCTGGGGAATTTCATGAAGCAAGTTGCGCACGATATCACCGAATTCCGCCCGGGCGGCCACCCGCGTCGCCCAGACCACTTGGCCGCCCAGGCGGGGTTCTTTTTCCAGCAACGTCACATGATGGCCGCGCCGTGCCGCGATAACGGCCGCTTTTAAGCCCGCGGGTCCGCCGCCTACGACCACCACTCGTTTGGGGTTTTGGACAGGCCGCAAGGTGCCCAGGCCATATTCCTGTTCCCGTCCGGTAGCCGGCGTCTCGATGCAGCCCAGCCAGCGGTTTAACCCCATCCGACCGACACATTCCTGGTTACAGGACAGGCACAGACGAATATCGTCGACGCGGTTTTCCCGGGATTTTCGGGCAAACTCCGGATCGGCGATCTGCGCTCGTACGACGCCCACCAAATCGGCATGTCCCTCGGTCAGTACCCGCTCGGCTTGGATTGGATCTTTAACCCGGCCGACGCCGATGACCGGCAGGCGTACCGCCTTGCGGATGGCCGAGGGAATGAACATGGCATAGTTCGGCGGAATCCGCATCGAGGCTTCAATCATATAGAGGGTTTGAGTGGCGGTTCCGATGCTGGTGTTGATGCAGTCGATCTGCTTATCCGCCTCGAGAATACGGGCGGCGGCTACCGTTTCATCGATGGTGATGCCGTCGCGAATCAGTTCATCGCCGCACAGCCGCACACTGATGACGTAATCCCGGCCTACCGCCATGCGGATGGCGGCGATAATTTCCCGTAACAACCGCATGCGATTTTCCAGGCCGCCACCGTATTGATCGGTACGGTGGTTGGTGTTGCGGGAGAGAAACTGGCGAACGATAGAAGAGTGCGAACATTGCAGTTCCACCCCGTCAAAACCACCCCGTTTGGTGTATTCTGCTACCTGGGCATAGCCTTGAATGACCTCTTGTATATCTTCATGTTCTACGGCCTTGGGAACTTCCCGGAATAGGGGGTCGGCGATGGCCGATGGCGCCCAGGCCGGCAGACGCGTAAACATACCACTGCTTTGCCCGCCGTTATGGTTAATCTGGGCTAAAATGGGCACCCCTTCGGCATGCACCATTTCCGTGATGCGCCGGTAGCCGGGTATTACCTTGGGGTGAAATGCATGAATCAGTTTTTCATAGGGATGATCGGTGGGATGCGTGGAATGCTCTTCGGTAATAATCAAACCGACCCCGCCCCGAGCGCGCTCCCGGTAGTAATAGGCATGGCGGTCGCTGGCGAGATTGTCTTCGGCGTAATTGGTCAGGTGCGCCGAGAAAACAATCCGGTTTTGCAGGGTGAGATTACCGAGCTTAAGGGGTGTAAACAAAAGTCGCTGTTGGGTACTCATTACTACACCTCCCGGCCAACCCGATAGCCTTCCAGGATCGCTTGGTTTAGATAACGCGGCGCGACACAATCACCCGCCCGAAATACCCGCTGCCCGGCATGTTTCAGAGCAAAATACAGGGTCTCATTGGGCACTTCGTGAGTAATATCCACGACCAGATCGATGTCCTCGATGTGAACCTCTCGATGGTCGAAGGGATCGACGGCAACTACCGTGCTCCCGGTGACGCGCTCTACGCTAAGCTGAGGGCGAAAGACGATACCCTTGGCACAGGCTCGCTGGTTCCAGGGTGTTAATTCCAGGGAAGCGGTTAGGCGTTGCCCGACGAACATATCTCCGGTGACCACTTCCACTTGCCAGCCGTGATCGGCTAGCCATTCGGCGACACCCATGCCGACTTGATCGCCGATGGCATCCAGCAGCACCGCCTTTCCCGGTTGATCCGGTACCTCGCCGCACAGTACCTGGCGCGGATTGACTACCGGCGCCGTTTCTTCAACCGCAATCGCCCGCTGCCGGCTGGGAATACCGCCCACCGCCACGATCACCGCTTCCGGCGCTTCCCGACGTACCAGGGCCGGCGTGACTTCAGTGCCGGTGTTAATGGCAACACCCAGCTTGCGTATCTGCGCTTCCAGCCAGTCTACCGCCAGCGCCAACCGTTCCCGTCCCGGGGCCGCCGCCGCCAGACGCAGGGCGCCTCCAAGCTGATGGTGTTGTTCATAGAGCGTCACCTGATGACCGCGTAAGGCCGCCACGCGAGCGGCCTCCAGACCAGCCGCGCCGCCGCCGACCACCATGACCTGATGGCGCACGGGAGCCGGTGTTAGCGGGGCAAACTCAGCGTCGTCTTCGTAACCGGCCGCAGGATTGTTGACGCAGCTAAGTCGCGGGTTTTGTACCAGGCCGATGATATTATCCTGATTGGCAAGCAAACAAGGCCGTATATCTTCCGCGAGACCCTTCCGCAGCTTATTGGGCAGATCGGGATCGGCAATCAGCGCGCGGGTCATTTCCACGGCATCCGCCTGCTGTTCCGCCAGCAGCGTAGCCGCCATGCGAGGATCAACGAGACTGCCCTGGGCAAAGACAGGCAGCGATACCGCCGCTTTAATGGTAGCCGCCAATGAGACGGCGAACCCCGGCGGCAGGTACAGCCCGGGCCGGGTTAGGTGGCCGCTGTAAATACTGCCGCTGGTTACGCTGATAAAATCGAGCATTGCGTCGGTGGCCAGCAGGCGGGCTATGTCAGCGGCATCCTCCGGTTTGAGACCGGCCCAGGGCGCATGCTCATCGCCCGAGAGACGTAGCCCAACAATGCCGTTGCGGCCGACCTGCTCGCGCACCGCGCGAATAACCTCACGCGCGAAGCGCAACCGGTTATCCAGACTGCCGCCGTAGGCATCGCTGCGTAGATTTGTCAGGGGTGATAGAAACTGGCGAATCAGACTATCCTGACCCGCATTCAGTTCCACGCCGTCCAAGCCGCCGGCCATGGCGTATTGGGCGGCGCGGGCGAAGCCATGGACCACCGCCGCGATATCCTCGTCTTCCATCTCCTTGGGCATTTCCCGGCTGCTGACTTCCGGGACCGGCGAGGGCGCCCAGAGGGGCAGCTGGGAAAAGTGACTGCTGCCCTGCATCCCGCTATGGGTCAAATGCGCCAGCACCAGGGCGCCGTGGCGGTGAACCGCCTCGGCCACTAACCGGTACCCGTCGACCACTTGCTCGGTGTAACCGGCAATGACATAGTCGTAGGGTCGGTCCGAGGCGTGCACCACGCTGCCTTCGAGTACCAGCAGGCCCACGCCGCCCGCAGCGCGCGCGGTATAATAAGCGGCGTGGCGTTTTTCAAAGCGATGATGGGCGGCGAAGTTGGTCTGATGTGCAGCAAATACCAAGCGATTGGGCGCCGTTTTCTGTCCTAGGGCCAACGGAGCGAAGAGGCCCTCGTAACTATTCTCTGACAGGTTGCTCATAGCTGTTTATCCTGCACGCGAATCTGCGATATTAGCGGTCGGTATTCACCAGCGTTCGGCAGGCCGCCGCGTTGCACGCGATGACTAGGCCAGGTGCTTGGCTGTGGCCTTGACTGGGACAGGGAAAGAAGTTTCATGCTGGAATACACAGTCCGGGTCAGGGGCATCCAAAGAACGTTGGGTGAAATGCTTAACGGCGATACATCCGCCATGGCATTTGTCGTAGGCGTTGCAGGTCTGGCAGTTGCCCCCCACCTGCCATTCCCGTAACTGTGCAAAAACCGGCGAAGCCTGCCACACGCGGGTGAAACCGCCGGGCTGGCGCACGTTACCACCGGAAAATGCCGGGTCCAACAGGAAAGGACAGGCATACACCTCACCCACCGGATCGACGCAACAGACGATACGTCCGGCACCGCACATATTTAAGCCTTCCAGAGATTGCCCATAAGCCGACAGATGAAAAAACGAGTCGCCCGTCAGTACGTCCGGATGGATGACTAACCAGTCATATAATCCCCGGTTCTGGGTGTGGCTGGGGCGCAGATCCTCCCATACCTCACCGCCGCGCCCGGTGGGGCGCAGCCGGGTCAGGCGCAGTTCCGCACCATAGTGCTTTGCCATGGCATAAAGGTCATCGATTTGCGGGTAATTGTGACGGGTAATCGTGGTATTGATTTTAAAAGGAAAACCTTGTTTGGCCAGACGTTCCATGGCGCGTCGGGCGCGCTCATAGGAGCCCGCGCCGCGCACCGGGTCATTGGTTTCCGGCGTTGCGCCATCCAGGCTGATTTGCACGTCCAGGTAATCCCGAGAGGCGATCCAGGCGGCGGCGGCGTCATCGATTAGCGTGCCGTTGGTGCTAAATTTCACACCGATGCCGTGCCCTAAAGCGTAGTCCATTAACTCGAAAAAATCCCGCCGGCTCATGGGTTCGCCGCCGCCAACGTTGATATAGAAGACCTTCAGCGCCGCCCACTCGTCGATCAAAAGCTTGGCCTCCGTCGTACTCAGTTCGTCTTTGCGACGGTGCCCTGATGAAGATAAACAGTGCACGCAGCGTAGGTTGCAGCCATAGGTAATCTCCCAGGTTAGGCAAATGGGAGCGTTAAGTCCTTGTCGAAAAATGTCATAGCTCATAACAACCTCTTGCTTGGTGCGCGTTATGTTGCGTTTTGCCGTGGCCGGTCGATGACAAGCCAGCCGCCATGGTATTCGAAATAGTCATAATGCCCCCCTAGCTGCTGACCGAGGGCGAGTAGTCGTTCCCGATTAAACACCTGCCGATGGCCAAATCGGGCATCCGGTTTTTCCTCCAGCGGTACGGCGATGATGAGGCGCTGCCCCGTTAGCTGCCAGAGCTGGGTCAGCGCTACCGAGGTTTGCTCGGGGTCCAGATGTTCAAGCAGGTGAATGGCCGTTACGGCGTCGAAGGGTCGCCTTGCGAGGGGCAAGGTCTGCTGAATGTCGTCTGCGAAAATGTCCGCAAGCCGGAAAGTGACCGCGGCAAACTGCCGCTGCCGGGCGTAATCGGTAGCCAGCGCCACCAGCGCCGGGTTATGGTCGCAAGCGACGATATGCCAGGCGTTGTTTTCCCCTTTCCCCCGGGTTATTTCGGCCAGCAATAAAGGGAAAAAACCAAAACAAGCGGCGACATCAAGCACGGTATACGGGCGACACGAGACGCGCTTTAGCTCAGCCAGTAAATGTATGGTTTGTTGATAGATGGCGCCGAACTCGGCAATAAAATCGTGTGTCCGAGGGTAATCCGCCGCTGCGGCGGGGCAGGTATCTTGCGCTGAACCGCAAGCGCCTGGCGATGCGCTGTGGCTCAGGGCGGTTAACGTGTTGTCGTAGAACAGATGCCAGGCGCGCCGCTCGTTGCCGTCCATGGAACGGACGATGGCGCCTACGCAGCGCTCGAAAAGTTCCTGTGGGCTGTAGCGATAATGATTCCCTTGCCGGTGTCCGTGGACGTTAGCGAGTAACGGAAGCAATTCATTGGCAACATAGTAGCCGATATTATTATCGATTTGTGCCGGACTGAAATCGTGAACGACAACATATTCGTTGGGGAGAACTCCATCAGCGGGGCCCCCATCGAGTTCGTAAAGGGCAAAGTGAGCGCTCCTGGCTACCGGTGTCGTGCGTTGTGCCAGACACTCCGCGAGCAGCCCATGGCGGTATTGGGAGAGCATTAGCGGAATCATACGCTTGCTAAGATCATCACCGGTGCGCATTCTCTCTCAGAGGACGTCTTGCTTCAGCCATGGGGCGGCGCTCCAACGGAGCCACGCAACCAGTGCTCGGCAACCTGTCCCAGTTGTTTGAGGTTACGGACAACCTCAGTGCGATGACAAATCGGTTCATAAAGCGGCATATCCGAACTCCCTAATCCCCAGCTGCCTCTGGGTTCCGGTGATAACCAAATCAGCTGTTTGGCGCGGCGGCGGATTTCTTCGAGTGCCCAGGCATTGGGCGGGTTGCGGTTACCGCGACCGTCGCCCAGAATCAATACAGTGGTCTGATGGGTGACGGTGGTCAGGTGCTGTTGGTGAAAGATAGCTAGCGCACGGCCGTAATTGCTGTTGGCGTCGGCGTCCAGCAATTCGCCGTTAAACACCGTGGCAATGGCCTCGTCAATGCTCAACTGTTCGAAATACTGGCTGGCATCGGCAAGGTCGCTGACAAATACGAAACTGCGCACCTGCTCGAAAAGGGATTGTAAGCTATAGACTAAATGCAGCATAAAGCGAGCGGTGTTGCGCACCGATAGGCTGACGTCGCAAATGACGACAAGGCGGGGTTTGTCATTCCGGTAGCGGGTTACCACCGGATGAAAAGGTATGCCTTCGTACCTAAGGCTATTGCGCAGTGTCTGGGCAATATGGATACGCCCCCGGCGGCTGATCACCCGGCGATAAGATCGGGCGCCCCGCATCTGCCGTCCTAGGCGGCGGACGATCTCTTCCATCTCCCGGCGCTCTTGTTCCGTAAAACGGTAGTCATAGGCCGAATGGATAGGCTGTGCCGGAGAGGGCTGCTGACGTTGCAGAGCCAGTTCGCGCTCGATATAGTGCTTTAGCAGTTCCGGCAGATTGGCAATAATGCCATCGATCTGGCCGGCTAATCGGCTGACCCATTGCTCATCCACTTCCAGATCGCGCAGCTCGTCTAAAAGCTCGGTAACGGCATTGGCTACCAGATCCTCATCCAGTGTCTCTATGGCCTCGTTGCAATTCAGTTCACCCGGTTGTGCGATATTTTTTACCCGGCGCACGTTGAGCTGGTGGGTGACTCGCTTCATCACGCGATCAAGGAGCCCTTTGTTCCGGTTTAAGATCAAGTTTTGGCTAAGGGCCGACAGGCTAAGCTGATTGGGATCCTGGTGCGGGTTAAAGCGGGTCACCATCTTGTCGGGGTCGAAGTAATCCCGAATTTCCACGGGCTTGCCATGGGCGTGGTCACCGTCGTTTTGGGTTATTCCCTTATCGTCGGGTTCAAATACGATTCGTTCTGGTTCACTGGGCTCGTCGGCGTGATGGTGAGCGTGAGCATGCCCCGGCGTTTGAGAAAAGGGCTGCTTTGGCAGGTTGAAGAAAAGTTCGAACAATTCCTCGAACACCGGGATATCGTGGGTATCCTTGATGAGGGTGCTGCGCAGCACCGTGCGCACCGTCTCGCGCTCCTGCAATGGGGCATAGGCTAGGGCCTGCATGGCGTCGATGGACTCGGAGGGTGAAATGCGCACGCCATGACGCTTGAGCAGACAGACGAAGCGGTTAATGGCAATATCCATTACGATTCCCGGATTTTGCCGTCGGTACGGCCTCGATAGGTGCTAAAGTAGCGCGCCGAATGCTCCTGTTGACGGGTTTCCATATCCTGTAAATCGGGTTCCGCAGGTAGCGACGGGGGGCGCAACTGCTCCTTTTTACCGGGCTGGTGATCGGAATGGGGATGCGCATGGCCATGAGAATGGTGTCCGTGCCCGTGAGCATGCCCGTGTCCCGGGGGATGGACATGATCATGGCCGTGGGTGGTAGGCACGTCTTCGAGAAGCCAATGCAGTTGTTCATTAACCCGTTGGGCGTCACGATCGTACTTCACCAGAAGCTGCAGCGTCTCTTCGATCAGCTCGCGGTTCAGCGTCGGAGCGTTAAGCAGGACCAGCGCTTGGGCCCAGTCCAGTGTCTCGCTGATACTCGGTGCCTTGCGCAAATCGAGAGCCCGCATCCGGCGAATGACATTGACCACCTGAGCAGCGAGTTGGTCACTGATTTCCGGCACCTTAAGTCGGATAATTTCGAGTTCCCGCTGTTCGTCCGGATAGCCGATAAAAAGATGCAGGCAGCGCCGCTTTAGCGCGTCGCTTAAATCGCGGGTATTGTTACTGGTAATCACCACGTAGGGCGGTGTCTTGGCCTTGACAGTGCCGATCTCCGGAATGCTGATCTGAAAATCGCTAAGCACTTCCAGCAGAAAGGCTTCGAATTGTTCTTCGGCCCGGTCGATCTCATCAATCAGCAAGACAACCGGTTCCGGTGCGCTGATCGCTTGCAGGATAGGGCGTCGGACAATAAAGTGCTCCGAGAAAAAGACATCCTCGTGCTGACGAAGTTGCTCCACCGCATCACGTAAATCGTCGATACCATCGAAAAACCGACTGATCTTATCGCGCAGGATCTGCGTGTAGAGCAGTTGTTTGCCGTATTCCCATTCATAAAGAGCCCGGTTTTCATCCAAGCCACCGTAACACTGGAGGCGAATGAGTGGCCGCTGCAGCGCCTGGGCAGCCACCTTGGCCAGTTCCGTTTTACCGACACCGGCCGGACCCTCAATCAGAATGGGCTTGCGCATTTTAAGGGCCAGAAAAGCGACGGTGGCGAGTTTACGGTCGCAGATATAGGATTGACCATGCAGCTGCTCGATCGTCTGTTCGATCGATTCGAACATAACTTGATCCCCCACCTGGACTCGCCGGTTGACGGCGGCGAATCCAGGATTGCAAAGGATTAAAGAAATGGTTTTTAGGACAGGGGAATCAACTTAGTAGTAGGAACCCGTCAGGGCATGGCGCACCATTGGGGAGACCGCCTCATAGGTGACCTCCCGCGCGTTGCCTGGGGTCGAGCCGTCGCCGAGCAGGTGTTTAGTCATACGATCGACGTCCCGCTCGTCACCCACGATTTTGGTGCCGCCCCACTCGGCGTACTTACCCTGGCCCAGCCGCGATTTGGTGTAGTCGCCGACGCTGGAGAAGTTAGCCGGAATACCGACGTCCTTGCTCAACCGGATGGCCGCCTCCAGGGCACGCTCGGCCGCCGAGACGTCGGTCAGTCCGTCGACATTCTCTCCCATCGCGCGGGCGATGTCTCGAAACCGCTTATAATTGGTCGGCATGTTGTATTCCCAAACCCGCGGCAGCGCGATGGCGTTATTCAAGCCATGGTGACTGTCGTAAAAGGCGCTGACGGCGTGGGACGTTGCATGAATAATACCCAGACCGCCGCTGTTGAACGCTTGCGCCGCCATATAGGAGGCATACATCATGTTGTAGCGGGCTTCATAGTTTAGCGGTTCATACACCGTACGGCGCAGATTCTGGGCTGTCACCTCGATGACCTTGAGGGCGCTGCCCAGGCTGGGCAAAAAATCTATCCGGGAGACATAGGGTTCGGAGGCGTGGGCCAGGACGTCAAACCCGCAATAGGCAGTGAGGTCCTGGGGCATGGAGAAAAACAAAACCGGGTCGTTAATGCCTAGGGTAACGGGGCAATTGTCGTCGAAGCCGAGCCATTTATAGGGTGCTTTCTCCGAGGTGGTATCGGTAATGACATACGCCCAGCTGGTCTCCGATCCGGTGCCGGCGGTGGTATTAATGGCAATGTGGGGTGGGTTATCCGGGTTTTCCGATTTATTAAAACCGTCAAACTCGTTGATGTTGCGTCCGTCATGGGCAACGACAATCCGCGCCCCTTTGGTGGCGTCGGTAACGCTGCCGCCGCCTACCGAAATAAAGCTGTCGCATTTTTCCTTGGTGTAAAGATCGGCCATTTCCATGACGTTATAGTCCTTGGGGTTGGACTCGATCTTGTCAAAAAGCACGACGTCGACGCCCTGATATTTGATCTTGCCGACGATATCGTCGATGATGCCGGTGCCCCTGAGTCCGGAGGTGGCTAACAGCGAACGCTTAAAGCCCAGTTTCTTGGCCTCGACGCCGACCATTTCATAGGCCCCGGGGCCCAGGATGCCACGCGGCATGCGGTGAAACTCTTTAATAGGAAATTGCCAAAGCCTATCCGCTTCCATAAAGCTGTCCCCTCGAGTGATTGCGAATCATGGATTCGCGATTATTGATTATTCCCTGTTATCCAGGGACTTTTTTCGATATTGCTCATAAACACATATAGAGCATGTCTAACCAAATCGCAATGGCCGAATTAAACAAAACTGAATAAAAAATTATAACTTGACTTTGGCTATTTTTGCCGATAGAGAAAGCCCATAGAATATGGCTTTCAGAAACAATAACTTAAAATTCGTAAAGTCAACGTTTTTGCGTGATATGCTCTAATTGGGGCGTTACCCCGTTAAACCACGATGGATTCTGGGCTGCCTGATGTGGAAAATGGCCAAAGTCGAGTATTAACAGCATGCGGTGTTTAAGTGGAGCGCCAGTGTGACCAATCTCCATGCGTTCACTCAAAGCGAAACATCTATGAGCAAAAAACGTACCTAGCCAAAATTCGGCACACCAGATATCTGCAAGTTTCGCTGTCCGAATTAGTAAAAAGCCCTTTATCTTCTAGACGTAGCGAACGCTATCTTAGTGTATAAAAACTGTAACAGCCACGTGACACATTGATCATTCATTGATACAGATTGTTGATTGCCGGCCGGGTAGCCGTTCGACCGACTTTAAGATATTCTCGGTAATCTGCCGATAGTTCAGCTTGGTGCCATACTTTCGCCGTGCCCCGCGTAGGGACCTTGATCGGTAAAGCTCCTCCAGCTCCAGCAAGTGGTGGTCCCAAGCCAGGGTCGTATTGAAAAACCTCTGCGTCGTGCGATTACTGCCACCGCGCGTCGTTCAAACCGGTAGTACCCAACCTTGTTACTCGCCTCGGCATCGCTAGCAACGCCTACCCGTTACAGCCGGCGCACACTCATAATCCACCATCGGGCTTATTAACCAAGCAAGAATCAGCATAGCGTTGGGTAAGGTTGGTTATGTCGGCGGCAAGGAATCGTAACGTAAAGGTGTTTTTTCAACAGACAGTGAAACTGGCAGACATTGGTGTGGCAAATTTTAGCCAGGCACGTTTTTTGCTTATAGGCGTTTTGCTTTAGGTGAAGGCATGAAGACTTATCAGGTTGGTGCTCCACTTAAACAACGTTAAACAGTACCAACAAATAGACCGACTACAACAACCTTGTTTCTAAAAACTATTATAGGGAGTCCATCCATGAAAAAATCTAAAATTATCCCGATTTTTCTGGGAGTCGCATCGTTAAGCGCTGCCACAACCACCCCAGCGGTCACGTGGCAGGCGGGGCAGTGGACGCTGGGAATCGGCGGTGAAGTCAATATCTACTATGCCTATACCCGATGCAGTAACGGCGACCTGAAAGCGGGAGGCAACACGATGGCCGGTCTGGCTTGTGCCGGTTCCCAGAATGCCCAAGGCAATTTCGATAATGTGAGTTCGGTAACTAATGGCCTGTTACCCTCATCGTTAAACATCAGCGCAGCCACCACCCAGTCGGGATGGGATCTCTCCGCTCACTTCAATATCTACTACGGTTCGGACAGTAATACCGCCCTGAGTTTTTCCACTGTCGATGCGCGTCAGGTTTACATGACCTTTGGGAAAGAAACGCTGGGTTCCTTCAAGTTAGGCCGCGATTTCGGTCTGTTCGCCTATGATGCCATCATCAACGATATGAGCTTATTGGGGTTAGGTGGTGCCTTCTCCCAGGGCAACTTTCAGCATACGTCGCTGGGCGGTTTGGGTTTTGGTTACGTCTATACCGACCGTTTGGCTCAGATGGACTACACCACGCCCGAATACAAGGGTTTCCAGGCCACGTTGGGTATCTATAATCCCCTTGACGGTAAGGCGAGTCAGGAAGATGGGACGCTGACCGATACGAACAGCGGTAATCGTATCGGTTTTCAGGGCAAGCTCAATTACGTTTGGGAAGGACCTGTGACAGCCACACTTTCTACCTCTTTCCTATCCCAAAAGATGGATGTGATCACCGCATCTGAAGAGACAAATGTCTTCGGTTGGGATATCTTTGCTAAACTTGACTACAATAAACTCGAACTGGTTGGTTATTACTATAAGGCTAAGGGAATGAGCACCCTGGCTATTGGCGGTCTGATATTTCCCGGTTTTGATGGCACCAATGGGAACGCAGAAAAAGTCGACGGATATTATCTCCAGGCGACCTACTCTATCGGTAATACCAAGTTGGGCATCAATTGGAGTCACAGCGAACAGGACAGGGTAACCCCGGTGGAAAATAAAAAGCTCACCTTGGGCGTTTACCATAATTTAACCACCAATCTTACTCTGGTGGGTGAGGTTTCCGGCCAACGCAGTGATCTGAAAGACGTCGGCGAGGATAAGACCAGCAATATCAATCTGGGCGCTATTATGTTCTTTTGACGGACAAGAGCAAATTTCATGACGTGGTTGAGGCTGGGTTGATCCGGCCTCATTTGTTTGAGTTGGGCGACTCACTCTGGATTGACGGGTAATTGTCCGATAGGTGAGGTGCCAACGGTGAATAAAAGTTACAGTTTATAATTTAATGAATCGAAGAGCTTGCTATCTCGTACTGGTACTGTTGATGGGGTTGGTCCATAGTAGTGCCGTACCCGCCATCACCTTGTTTAAATCCGCTACGCTGGAATTGTATTCGATACCCGCTGAGCGCGGTGCGACCAATGACCATCCCGTGACTGGGTTGGATCCACAAGCGCTCGCTCAATTATTGGCATCCCTTCAGGTCCGTTCTGAGGAAGCGGGTGAGACGGTGTACTTAATGGAAGAGAAAGCCGCCCCAGATGCGGCCCAAGAGCTGGCCCATGCCCTGCGCCGGATCGATGAGAAGCAGGATATCCACATGGTGACCTTCCGTAACGTCGGCAGTTTCCTCACTGCCCGGCGCCTCGCTACCGGCACACGGGTTTTTTTTCAGGATGGCTATCTCAATCTGATTTTTGGCCAGGTCGATCGCTTTCAAGATGAATTTAGTAACCGGAGTCGCGAGTACCAGCCTGCCCTGCCGGGTAGCCGCAGTGAATCGCAGCTATCCGGCGGCAGTATTCAGGCGGCAGACTGGTTCCAGTTCAAAGACGGCCGCACGGACTGGGTTTTATATCCCCTGCAGCTGAGTATCCGTCCCAAAGCGCTTCTGCGTTTCGAGAAAGGCACCGAGATGGAACCGCAACCCGCCAGATCCGGAAAACCCAGTCAACCGACGACGGCTCCCCAGGATTCCAGTCAGCCAACATCAATGCCCACGCAACCAAGCCGGCCAGACAGAGTCACCACCGAACCAAGCCAACCCAAAACAACGCCCACTAAACCCGGTGTGTCATCCGAAACCACCACCGAATCAAGTCAACCAAATTTGGCACCTGCAAAACCGGGTGAGATACCGGGGAATCGTTGGCAAGATTTGGAAGAAGGTCTGGAAACTTTGGAGCGTTTGCGTCAAAAGAAGCTGATTTCTGAAGAAGAGTTTCAGTCCAAACGTAAAGTTTTACTCGATAGTGTAAATCCGTAACCCCTCTCTTCTCCAATAGGTTATGAGGAGTTAGAGCATTGCCTGAGCCTCTACCAATCTCGTAGAGTAGAGCTGTTGACAAGGAGCAGACAGTCCTTTCTCAACAGCGCTGTTCCGTGGTGAGAAACCTACCATTGATAAAATAGCGTGCCCCACAGCGCTGTCATCCTTGTAACGCAACCGCAGCAACACTTCGTAATGAAATATCTGCCAACTATGAACAGATAGGGCCGCTTAATTGGCGAAGATATTGAAATTAAATATAATTTTATTGAGCTGGATTAAAATAAAAGCGCACACATCGCTGACAATATTAAAACCACCAGCGTAGTGATTATCGCTTCAGATAGGAGGCCATCTAAATGGTAAAAACCATGGCTACCCGTCATGCTGATCATGTTTCAGCGGTATTGAGGAAAAATGTTCAGGAGCTACCGGCAAACAAAATTTTCTGCTCTTGGTTGCGGTGCCTGGAAAATTACCGTATCGATCCCGCTCACGAGCATCATCGGTTGCTGATTGAAGAAGCTAATTTGCTGGAGCATCAGGAGCGGTTGCAGCGTGTCCTGCCGGTGGCTCGCTTTGAGATGAACAATTTGTACCAGCAGATCGCCGGTTCGGGGTTTGTGTTATTGTTTACCGATAAGGACGGGGTAGTTATCCATAGCGTCACCGATGGTTCGTTAATAGAACTGTTCACGCGGGCTGGCCTCTGGACGGGTGCCGTATGGAGCGAGGATCAGGAGGGTACCAACGCCATCGGCACCTGCCTCGTGGAAAAGCAACCGCTGATTGTCCATCGCGATGAACATTTCCGAACCGGTAATATTGCCCTGACCTGTTCAGCCGCACCCGTCTTCGATCCCCATGGCAATTTGCTGGGCGTACTGGATGCGTCCTCGGTCGATGCTCTTGATTCCAAGCAAAGCCAGTTCCATACGTTGGCGCTCGCTAATCTCTCGGCACAACTCATCGAAAACTGTGTGTTTCTCCAGTGCTTTCGCAATGCCTGGGTGCTGCGCTTTCATAGTCAGCCGGAATATGCCAATGTGTATAATTCCGGCCTTCTGGCTTTCGACGAAGAGGGCCGGATTCTTGCCGTCAATGACAATGCGCTGCGGCAATTAAACGGTGCGAGCCGCGAGCAATTATTGGCTTGGCGCGTGGTCGACGTATTCGATGTGCATCTGGCCAACCTGATGGGGCAGGTGTGCTATCAACCCAATGCGGTTTGGCCGATCTATGATCGCTTGGGTCACCGGCGTTTTGCGATGGTACACGGACCGGAACGTTATTCGGTGGCGAACAGCGTCGCCGCTTTTGAAGAATCAGCTCAGGTTTTGCTTTCCATGACGCTCGAAGGGCTAAAGGGCAATGATCCACTCATGGCCTATAATGTGCGCTGTGCGCAGCGAGTCATGAATAAAGCCATTAACATCCTATTGATCGGTGAGACCGGCACCGGTAAGGAGGCCTTTGCCAAGGCGATCCATGACGCCAGTAACCGGGCCAACAAGCCCTTTGTGGCCGTCAACTGCGCCTCAATACCCGAAAATCTTATTGAAAGCGAACTCTTCGGGTACAAGTACGGGGCCTTTACCGGGGCCCGGCGTGAAGGGATGCGCGGCAAGGTTCTACAGGCCAGCGGCGGCACGCTGTTTCTCGATGAAATCGGCGATATGCCACTGGCATTGCAAACCCGCTTACTGAGGGTGCTGGAAGAAAAACAGGTGCTACCGTTGGGTAGTGAAAACCCGATTTCGGTCGATCTTCATATTATCAGCGCCACCCACCATAACCTCCAGGCACAGGTGGCCGTCGGCGAATTCAGGGAAGACCTCTATTACCGCTTAAATGGCCTGACGCTAAACTTGCCCGCACTTAGGGAGCGTGCCGATCGGGTCACGCTGATGCGTTGCGTATTGACGGCGGAAAGTGAGGGATGCACGGTGCGGCTGGACGAGGAAACTTTTGCGGCGTTAAACGAGTATCCCTGGCCTGGTAATATTCGCCAGCTTCGCAATGTCTTACGCACTGCCGTGGCCCTTTGTGAGGGTGGCGTGATTCGCCTCGAAGATCTGCCAACCGAGATCGCTCAGATACCGCCGAAATTTCTTGCGCAACGTATCCTGATGCCGGAGCCATTACACAATGGAGCAGAGTTGGTTTGTGCCGAAAAAGAGGCGTTGCTGCAGGCGCTAGACAAGCACCGCTGGAATATTTCCCAAACATCGGCGCATTTGGGGTTAAGCCGCAATACGCTGTATCGTAAGCTAAGAAAGCACGGCATCAGCAAGTCGACTTCCCCTTCAGCATGGAAGAGCTAATCCTGCAATTCGGTTATCTCACGATCCTGCTGGGAAGTGCAATCGAAGGCAACGCTTTTGTTATTCTGGGAGGATTCGCCGCCCATCGCGGTTATCTGGATTTAATTCCCTGGGTCGTCCTGACGGGAACGATCGGCAACTTCATGGGCCTGCAGGCAGAGTTTTGGGCCGGCCGCAGGTATGGAAAGTCCATTATGGAAAGGCGACCTCAATGGCAAGATCGCCTGCAGCGGATAGACACGTGGCTTGCGCACCATCAGACTTCAATGATTATTGGCTTTCGCTTCGTACCTGGGCTGACTATGGTGGGGTATGTCGCTATCGGTATGTCTGACGTGTCGACCAGCCGGTTTACGGGGCTTAATTTGCTCGGCGCACTGCTCTGGGCCATCGTGTTAGGGGTTGCCGGTTATCTCTTTGGCCAGACCCTGGAGCTTTTGCTGGGAGAGATTGAGCATCTGGAAAAACCGATCTTTGTGGTTATTCTGATGGTTGCGGTGCTGGAGCTTGTCTATCGGCACTTTAAACGATAGTGCTACGCAACTCGACTTTTGCCATCTCCCCCTCACCCCAACTCTCTCCCGCCAAGGGAGAGGGAGTTAAGGGGTTGACACTAAAAGATTGATTCCTTCTCCCCTTGAAGGGGGGGGAGAGTGAGGTGGTGTTTGGGTTATTGATTTTTAAACAATGGCCAAAGTTCACTCATTAACGAAATACTCCTAAAAACTTGGCGGAGGATACGATGAAATCACGCGCTGCCGTTGCCTGGGAACCCAATAAGCCTTTGCAGATTGAAGAAATCGACGTAGCAGGTCCAAAGGCAGGTGAAGTCTTACTACGAATTGTCGCCACTGGCGTTTGTCATACCGATGCCTATACGCTTTCCGGGAGAGATCCTGAGGGGGTATTTCCTTGTATTTTTGGCCATGAGGGCGGCGCAGTAGTGGAAGAATTAGGTCCAGGGGTTACCACTGTAAGGCCCGGCGATCATGTTATTCCCCTCTATATTCCCGAATGTGGCAAATGTGCCTATTGCCTGTCCGGCAAGACCAATCTCTGCCAGGCCATCGCCGCCACCGAGTGGGCGGGTTTAATGCCGGACGGGTCACGGCGATTTTCTCATCGCGGTAATTCCATTTACCATTATATGGGAACATCTACTTTTTCTGAGTATACGGTAGTGCCGGAGATTGCCCTTGCCAAAGTCAATCCGGCAGCACCTCTGGACAAGGTTTGTCTATTGGGCTGTGGTATTACTACCGGGATTGGCGCGGTTTTAAATACCGCCAAGGTGCAGCCGGGTTCAAGTGTTGCCGTGTTTGGGTTAGGCGGGATCGGCATGAGCGTAATCCAGGGTGCCGTGATGGCCAAGGCCGAGCGTATCATTGCTATTGATATCAACCCCGGCAAATTCTCGATGGCCACGATGCTGGGCGCCACGGACTTTATCAATCCCAAGGACTATGATGCACCCATTCAGCAGGTCATTACCGAACTAACCAACGGTGGTGTGGATTATTCCTTTGAATGCATCGGCAATGTGAACATCATGCGCGCCGCCTTAGAATGCTGTCACCTGGGTTGGGGTGAATCAACCATCATTGGTGTCGCCGGAGCCGGCGAGGAGATTCACACCCGACCCTTTCAGTTGGTGACCGGGCGGGTCTGGCGCGGCACCGCCTTTGGAGGCGTTAAGGGCCGGTCCCAATTGCCCGGCTATGTGGAAAAATACTTAAATGGTGAGATCAAAGTGGATGAAATGGTCAGCCATACCATGCCGCTAGAGGATATCAACCGCGCCTTTGAATTGATGCACGAGGGCAACGGTATCCGGTCTGTCATTTTCTATTAGTATTGCCCTAATCCCTCGACCCGCCTTCCCGCGTGGCTTACATTTCCCTCTGCTTGCGGGAAGGGCTAGGAAGAGGGGGCCAAAGCGGAGAAGACTTAATGAATGCCCCTGAACTTATCAGCCGGACCAAGGTGTTTGCAGGTTGGTTAGACACCTATGACCATGCCTCACGGGTATGTAACTGCACTATGCGTTTTGCCATCTATCTGCCGCCCCAGGCGAAGCAGAAACCTGTGTCCGTGGTATATTGGCTATCCGGTCTGACCTGTACCGAGGAAAACTTTATGGTAAAGGCCGGGACGCAGCGTTATGCCGCTGAACTGGGCCTTGCCCTGGTGGCTCCGGATACCAGTCCTCGTGGCCTTGGTCTTCCTGGCGAGGATGATGACTATGACTTTGGCACCGGTGCCGGCTTTTACGTCAACGCCACTCAGCCGCCCTGGTCTGAGTATTACCATATGTATGACTATGTAACCAAGGAATTACCCGGTATTGTTGAGGAAAGTTTTCCGGTTATTCCAGGGTGTAAGTCAGTCTGTGGGCATTCCATGGGGGGGCACGGCGCCTTGATCGTAGCCTTGAAGAACCCGGGAGCTTATCATTCCGTTTCAGCGTTTGCGCCTGTGTGCGCCCCCATGCAATGCCCCTGGGGTCAAAAGGCCTTTAGCGGTTACCTAGGTAGTAACCGAGAAGATTGGGAGACCTATGATGCAACCTGCCTCATTAAGAGGGCAGATCAGTTTGTGCCTATCTTGATCGATCAGGGCGACGATGATGAGTTTCTGGAGGAACAGCTCAAACCTGAACTCCTGCAACAGACCTGCGCTGCTAGAAATTATCCTCTGACGCTGCGTATGCAGCCGGGTTATGACCATAGTTATTATTTTATCTCCACCTTTATCGGCGAGCATTTACGCTATCACGCCAAGGCATTAATAGGGTGATTTCTGGGATCTAGGCGTCCGATCACCGGGTGCGGACGTAAATTTTCGCTTAATCCGTTTTCACTGCCGATTCATGCCTGAAAACAGTCCAGGACAAAAGTCGTGGTATGGGTTCATCCCCGCCCGCAAGCGCGGGGAACACGTTTGTAGGGCGATTCATGAATCGCCCTAAATGCAGTATTAATCTGCAGGGGCAGGTCATAATCTTCAAGATAGCGCTATAACGAGTGTTGTCAAAACGGCGAAGTTATCCGGGCTAACGTTTGGTAAACGATGCGAGGTCGAAATACTCTGCCAGGGCGGTGCGGAATGCCTCGGCCGAGATGGCGCTGGCCGGTTGATCGGTTTGCGTTTCGAGGGTCCCGATAAACTCCGACCAAAGCTTTTCCCGCCGGGAGATTTCAGCGAGATCGCGAATCTGGCCATAATCCTGGATATAGCGGTTATGCCGGCAGAGCATCCGGAACGCGGCTACGGTGTCGGGTCGCGGTTCGGACAGCCCCAGAATGCGCACGTCCTTGCCAACCTCATGGATGGGTTGTCCCCATTCGCTGTAACTCCCAAAAATGGTTGACAGCTTCTCGAGAGCGTCGGCGATTCTGGGTTGATCTAGCTGGGTTAACAGTTTAGTGAGGACCGGCAGCGTCACATTACGATGGAGGGTCGGTTCAGCCAGCTTTACTTCGACCTCCAATTCTTCTTCGAGAATTTTCTGCATATCGCCTGGTGTTATCCGCTTATCTGTCGCGAGGTGAGTGCGTTCGCCGACGGCATCGGGTTTGTGCAGGGCAGCAATAATGCCGGAAACCACCCAGTCGACCGGGATCAGATTGAGTTTTGCCGAGGGGTCGGCGGGGAAAACACAGGCCGCTTTCGCCAACACGACGGCCTTTGAGTGGTTGACCCAACCGCTTTGAGTTTCCGTGATGGCTTGATGGGCGCGACCAAATAAGTTGATCGGGGCATTGACGACCTTGGTATCGCCGTAATTATTACCGGTGCGTGCCTGGCCGATCACGATGGCGGGGCAGAGTTCTATCACGCGCAGTCCTTTTTCCAGCATAAAGCGCTCTGTTTCCAAGGATGCCATCGCCTTGGTAAGCTCATAGTAGTTGTTATAGAAATTCTTGGGAAAGACAATATCGTCCTCCCGGGACGGCTGCACTTGGCGGCCGTGGATATAGGAGGTTTCAATTCCCAGATGCGCGATAAAGGGGCTGGCGGGAGCGGATTGCAGGTGCAGAGAAAAATCCAATGCATTCAATGTGCCGGTGACGTTGACCTGGAATGATTTTTCATAGGGATCTTCAAAAGAGACACTGGCGGCGCAGTGGATAACATGGGTAAGCGTTTTCTGCAATTCGGCGAAGTCTGCAGACGCCACGCCGAGCTGCGGTTGTTCAATGTCTCCGGCCACAAACCGAAACTTAGCCTGCTGTTCGGGGGTTTCCAGCCAAAGGCGGCGCAGGAGTTCGGCGCCACGCTCGGCGGGTGAGAGCGTGCGCAGCACTTGTTTCGTTTTGCGGTCGATGATATCCCGGGGGCGGATGAGAACCACGACTTCCGCGATGGTATCGTCGGCGGCGGCTTGCTGGATGATTTCCTGACCCAGGAAGCCGGTTCCTCCGGTAAGCAGCACCCGCAGGGCGGGCTTGCCGTCTTGTAAGATAGCGGAATACTGCGTTCGCGCTGCCTCACGCAGTTGTGCCAACCGCCGGTCAATCTCCTCTCCCGACAGCGGCAACCTTTTGTAGCGGAAGTAGTATTCTCTGTTCTTCAGACCCAGCAACGCCTTCGATACCGCTGCCGCCTTGCCTTTGCCGACCAGCTTGGCGAGCCAATCCGTTGCGCGGTGGCCCAACCGGCGTAACTCCTTGATGCGTTGGCGAGCCTGCTCCTCATCACCGGTCGCACGTACGATGCGGCTCATCACGCGGCGGGCCTGAACATCCACCATATGGTAGTCCCGGTGGTTATGCACCAATAGTTGTTTGGGCAAAATGTCGTCATCCAGCACTTCACCGTTTAGTAAATTGACTTTCTCGATGTAGCGAGAAGGGGCCATTGCTTCGGACAGTTGAGAGTGAGTTGCCATCGATTACTCCTAGGGGCTGATCAATGCTTGGATAATGGATCGTATTAGTGTTATTAGCTGTTGGATTAACAGAATGTCGGCAAGTCTCGGCTGGCTAAATCGAACAGCAGTACCTCGGCGGTGTCGACAGCTCGCAAGACGACCTGACCCTTTCCCCAGACGGTAGCGCTATCGCCGCCCGCAAGATGTGCGGCGTTGACCACGACGGTGCCATGCGCCACATACACTTGAACGCTACGTCCGCCGACCAGGGTGTGTCGAACCGTTTCGCCGGGTTGCAAAAGACTATTATAAAGAGTCACATCCTGGTGCACAGTGAGAGAAGCACAGCGGCCATCAGGAGACGCCACCAGGCATAAGCGGTTGCGCCTAGCGCTCTCTGGAAAATAGCGCTGCTGGTAGCCTGGGGAAATGTTGTTTTGGTTTGGTTCGATCCAGATCTGCAAAAAGCGTAACGGGTTCGTCTCGGATACATTGTGCTCGCTATGGGTAATACCGCTACCCGCGCTCATACGCTGTATCTCTCCGGTAGAGAGCACGGCACCGTGACCGGTGCTGTCCCGATGGGCGAGACCGCCTTCCAGTAAGTAGCTGATAATTTCCATATTCTGGTGAAAGTGGGGCGCAAAGCCGGCGCCAGGCGCCACCCAGACTTCGGTGAGGACCCGCAGATGCGAGTTCCCTAGCGGCTCTGGGTCATAGTAACCGGAAAGCGAGCAGTTGCGGCGGTCAACCGGAAAACCGGGGTCAGCATACCTGCGTTGACGGCGCCTGCGTAGCGTGAGCATGCATCAAAGTACCATGAGTGGGGGTGACATGGGTGATACGGTCAAAATACACCCAAGCGCAATGCAGTTCTGCTGCGCAGATGCCGGCAGGCGCTATCGACAGCGGATTATTGGGGTTTGCCTAGCCTGACTTTCATAGTTTGATTGTCATTTTCATCGAAGGCTACGAGATAGCCGTCGACGACTTTAATATAGCCATTCTTGCGAACCTTGATGCTTGCCGTTGACGGGGGCTGTGCATCCATAACGGCTGCCTCCACTGTTCCCTCGTAGTCCTCGTCACAGGCCTTGATGCCGGAAGGCACTTTTGCCACCTCTCCTTTGTTATCCGGAGCAAACCAAATCAGCATCTCATGCTGGGTGTTATTCTCGACACAGGCCGCATTGGCATCCGCCGGCAGCAACCAGGCGGCAATGGTCATGCCTGCAAGATAAGGCAAGGCTTTTGGTATACGCATGAGTATTATCCTCCATACTTAATGTTTTTGGTGTTCTACGATGGGTTGCCAGCCGTGACCGGCAAGGTGCGTCATTAGCATAGCTGACTTTCGGATATTTTGCCGCCGCTGCCAGGGGTAGAAGCGCCTGTTTCTGGCGGTGTCAGGGTAAGGGGTAATCGGCCTTGCGCCCCAGCCGGCGAATGCACCAGCGAAACAAGTGGCTGCGCGGCTCCTCACGGCCAGTCAGTAAATAGTGTAGAGTATAAGGGTTACGCACCGTGGCGTCTAATAAGTCGTGTCCCTTAAGAGTGCCACAAAACAGGATACGATCTTCCGCCTGGAGTACCTGCGGTTCTCGGGGTAGTATCACGATCTTCCGGCCTTTGGCGAGTACCAGAGGAAGGCATGGCAGAGCGCCCGTGCGGTTTGCCGGGTCTCTGCCAAGCGTGCCCAACGTCACCGTATGACCTTGTTGCTGCAGGTAAGTGACGGCCGGCGCACCGGTTTCGCTGATTGCCGTAGTCCATAATTGCGGCTTATTGTCTCCTATGGCTTCCCGCAACCGGTCCACAAGATCTTCTAATAGCAAATCATAATGTTCTCGCAAGTGATCCAGAAACGGCTCGATCATGGGCGCTATCAATTTCAGCAGAATACGGCGGGCGGTGACCAAGCTCGGTTGCATGATGAGATTGGCATTAGCCGCATCAAACGCCACTTCGTTCTCGTGGTGATTTTGGCGGACCACCAGGAAGATATTTTTGTTGAGCGCCCTGGCCTTCAGCAAGATACCTAGGTTATTGGAGTCGCTGTCGGTACCGGCAACGATACCAACAGTCTGTTCCACACCGGCTTCTTGCAGCGTTTTACCGGTGGTGTGACCGACGATTTTCCTTTCCACATCGTCTGCATTCTCCATCCGCGGGTCGATCACGACGATAGGCACGCTGTGGGTCTGTAGAGAAGTGTACAGATCGCGTCCCATTCTGCCATAGCCGCACAATATCCAGGTTCCCAGCGGAGGTTTGAGAGGGTTATCCAGGGCGGCATCGCGGACGCCGATCAGCCAATCGGTAAAGGTATGCAAGAGAGGCACCTGCAATGCCGCGCTCAGTTGATGGGCGAAGGTGTCAAAGGGATCCACCACGGTCACATTGTCCAGCATGGCCAATTCTTCTTGATGGCGCAGGTCTGTGGAACGGCAGATAATAGGCACCAAGGGATTTAGCGAACGCGCCATCACGGCAATTTTAAGATTGATGTGTTCATCGCTGGTCAGCGCCAGCACGCCTTGACAATAGGATTGCCGCACGCCGGCATCCAGCAAGTGCTTAGGCGCACTGGCGTCGGCGCAAACACCCAGCATGGTTACCCGGTAGTCCCGCAGTCCCAGCGCTTTGATTCGTTCCGTATCGCTGTCGATAATGACGCCTGCCACGCCTTCGTCGCTTAGGCCTCTGGCCAGCAGGCTGCCAGTATCACCGAACCCGCAGATAATAAAAAAAGGTTCACGAATGCCCTTTACGCTGCGGGCAAAGCGGCGTTCCGCCAACGCCTGCAGAAAGTAAGGATTCTGTACCAAACGGATGATGGAACCGATGGCATAGATCCAGGCGATGACCCCCATAAACAGGCAGAAAATAGCCCATAGACGCTGCAGTTCGTTGAAATCGTTGGGTATTTCCCCAAATCCTGTCGTTGTCGCGGTGTAGGTAAAAAAGTAAAACGCGTGAAACAGACTCATATGCGTGGGGTTGCCTTCGGCATCTGCGCCGGGAATCAGCACCATGCCGGTAACGCCGATAGCATAAGTGGCAACCAGCAGCAACAGCGGACCGCGCATCATGCGCAGCACAATAGAGGCGACGCGATCTAAATCCGATGTTCTTGCCATGGTAGCGTTATGCGGTAATAAGATGGATAAACCTATTGAATTTCAGATGGCTGCATATATTTATCAAACTTCGCTACCTGGGTAAAAAGCCACTCCAAAGTTTATAAAATTTGAATCCTATTTTGTGTACACCCGAAAACGTATACCACTATACGTTTATGGGTAAGCGCTTGGCTACCGGCGTGACATCAGGGTATCGGAAACCAGCATTACCACCGACACGATATTGGCCACTAACGCGCCACTGGCCAGAGACACGATATCCACGACTGCCTGCACGTCGGGTCCCATCGTCCCTGTACCCGCAGAGGCAACTTTCCAAACAATTGCGGCGACAATTAATTGCAGATCCGCCACCAGACTAGTGGCCAGCAATACGGCACCAATTTGTGAGAGATCGCCCAATTTCAGCCCGGTAGCGATTAAATTAACCAGAATCGCCACGTAGAGCATCCATATATTATGGTGTTGATGTTTTTCAATTTCGCCGACGACGAACGCCACATTGAGCGTTAGAGCAAGCACGATAACAAATCCGAAAATCGTTTTCTCGAGATTCATGGCGTTCTGAATTTATCGGCAAAGGTCTGTATCGCCGCCATATATTCCGCTAAGCCGACGGCAAAGATAGTATTGTGATTGGCCTGAGGGATTTTCAGCAGACGCTTATCCGCCGCCGGGCTGGCGGTGTAGAGTGCTTCACCGTCGCTAAACGGAATAATATGATCGTGTTCCGCATGCATAATCAGTGTTGGTTTTGCATAAGTCTTTATTTTTTCTAAATTTTGCACTCCCTGGCTTTCCTGAAATCTCAACACCTCGGTACTGATGCCAATCAGGCGTAATAACGGACCTGTATAGGCAAATCCACTCTCGATAATCAGACCGGCAATCGGTTCCGGATAATGCTTGACCAATTCCAAAGCGCAGGCACTGCCCAGCGAGCGCCCCATCACCAGCAGCGCTCCCGAGTGCTTATGGTCACCGAGCCAGCGATTGACGAACTGGAAAATAGCATGGCTATCCCGCAGCATCCCCGATGTGGTGGGTGTGCCGGTAGAGCGTCCATAGCCCCGGTAATCTACCGCTAAAAAATTAATGCCAAGCTGGTTATAAAGCGGACCTAAATCATTATAGTCATCCACAATCTCGCCGTTGCCGTGGAAAAAGAGAATGTTGACGGCGTTGGCATCGGCGACGTGAAAGCGCCCGCCGATCACCACATTCTCCGCCACGGGAATTGCTACGTCCTGAGCATTCGCCGGAGGCGTTACTCCGGGGTAGCCGGGCCTGGGATGGAAAAGAACCATGAGCACATAAGGGTGATCCAGCAAGGAATCGTTCGTTGATGAATTATCTGCCATTAGCAAAATCCTCAATTACGATTTTAAAACATCGGTCTGAGTAATAGCTTAATACGGAAAAACAACGGCGCCATCGGCACCGGCCGTGCCTGTGCTAACGACAAGACTAGCAGGCAACCGCGCTAACACCTAGCCCGGCTCCTCGGCGTCTTGTCAGAGGTCTAATAAACGTGGACTGGATCGTAGGGTCGCCAAGAGGTAGACTTGCCAGATACCCTAACGCTGACGAGCTACGTAAAGGCCATACCGGCTAAGGTGCGCGCAGCGTTTCTTGCATGAAGGAGTCGAGACCATGACAAGTGCCGTTGATATTCAGCGATTTCTGGACGCGATGTCTGAAGTGGAGCGCTCCTGGACCCAGGGCGCCACCCGAGGTTCGTTGCCTTTTATCACCATTTCACGCCAGTCAGGTGCCGGCGGTCATTCTCTCTCCGATACCCTAATCCGGCTCATGGAGCAGGAAAAGGACAAGGAGTTATTTCAAGGATGGCAGATTTTCGATCAAAGACTCTGCGAAATCCTGGCTCAGGACAGTAAACTGGAAGTTTCCATGCAGTCGCTGCTCTCCGAAGAATATCGCTCGCAGATACAGGAATTTGTGCTTGGCCTGTTCGGTAGGCAATCCGATCAGTACCTGGTGGCGAAAAAAATGTTTGAGACTATCCGCTCCCTGGCGACGGTGGGCAAAGTGATTATCGTCGGCCGAGGAGGATCCCAGGTCACGAGAAAGCTCGAATTGGGCGTTCATGTGCGGTTAGCGGCACCGGAAACGCTGCGCATTCAGCATATGATGAAACGCTTGCATCAGAGTGAGGAGGAAGCGCGGCGGATGGTTCATAAACAAGATGAGGATCGCGCGCGCCTGCTGAAATCGCATTTTCAGGTCAATATCGATGACCCGCTGCTCTACGATGTGACCTGGAACACGGGTACGGTAGCGTTTGACGCCGTTGCCGAGGCGATCGTCGTTTTGGTCAAACAGCGGATGAAGGAAAAGCATGCCGAGACCAGCTTCTTTAGGCTAGCTTAGACGATGTTGAACAAGCATTAAAACAATGTCTTAGTTTCCGACTTTGACCATTTCCTTCACCTCAACCCTCTCCCCCCAGAGGAAATAGGGTTAACCGTTGGACACTAGAAGATTTATTCTTTCTCCCCTTGAAAGGGTGAGGGTGAAAGGGTATTTGAGTACTTGATTTATCAACAATGGCCAAAGTCCAGGGAGTTGATAACGCGTTCACTGAAGGGTAACGGTGAGCACCATTTCCTGAGGCGAACCCTGCTCATCCCGCTTTATGGTTACCAGAATCGCTTCGCCCGGGGATTTGTCCAGTAAAGCGAGGCGCACGTCCTGCAGCGAGTAAATGGCCTGGTCGGCAACACTCAGAAGGCGGTCGCTGGTCTGCAGACCGGCTTGTCGAGCCCCGCTCTCCGGTAGTATGTTTTGTATTCTTAGCCCGGGTCCCGGGCCGGTGGTGTCCAGCATAACGCCCAGACGGCCTGCGGGTGGTAGCGGTATCTGCCGGGTAAGCAGCAGATAATCCGCACCCTGCAGACTACTGGACGAAGGGTTCGCGTCCTGGGGAGCGGTGGCGGTTGAATCAGCTTGCAGAATGACGGCTGACGCCACCGGCAGGCGTTGCTGTACCCGCGGCGGAATACCAGCGCCATGGACAAGATGGCCGGTTCCGGCAAGGACGATCATACGCCGTTGGGGATTTTGCCGGAGATAGTCAGCGACTTGTGCCGCCATTGCCTCGTCCCACAGCAATTGAGCTTCCAGAAAATGCTCGAAATCTCCGGAGAACATAGTCTTATGTTGCTGAAATACCGCTTTTAAGCGCTCCCGATAGGCGGTATCGGGTTTATGCCTTTTCTCGGGTACCCAGGCGCGTTCTTCCGTAGTCAGGCTGGCCAGCCCGGAACGGCTGACATTGCGAGTGATTTCGGCAGGTACGTTGAGCGCCAGCAAAGGAATACCGCGGGCTTTGGCATAGCGCAGGATAGGACGGTAGAGGCGGTAGTCGAAGCCCCAGCGTTGAAAGTATTCCGTTTTCTCCAGAAGTTCCCGCTCACTGAGCCGGCCGGCAATATAGGCGTCGAGATAAGGCTGAAACGGTTGCTGGAACATTTCCAGACCGATGACCCACTGGGAATCGTGTTCGTGGAGACGCTGAATGATGGCGAACTGATTTAAATGATGATCGTAGCGCTGGTGATTTTCGCCAATAAATACGACGCGCTTTTCCGCTAACGTCGGAATGACCGCGGTTAAGTCAACCTGCTGCCCGCCGCTCACCACGTCGGGTAAACGATAATAATCCGGCGTTAACGGATCGTCGATCGCGGATGGTTGCCCGGCGGCGTATGGCTGGCGAGGCGTGCAGGCGGCTACCAAACTCAAAACCGCCAGAGCCAATAATAACCCAATAATTTGTTGCGAAACCTTCATCAAAGCTGTCTCAGTAAGTTGGTGGTTATCTGCTAAGGACTCTTACGGTGTCCATAAGTTTGCCAGGCCCTGCCGCACCGCAGGCCGCTGCGTCGGCCGCGTGACGGATGGCGGAGTAAAGAGCAGGCGGTTTGACTTAGGAGGTGACGGTGATACGCTGGTGTAACGTCATTTTACTCAGCTTTGCAGTATACTCTCAGGGCATGGTTGCGCGCCCCGTGGTGCATCATGATTTACAGGTGTTTCTCAAGCCGGAGCAAGGTTGGCTTCAGGTTGCCGATACTATCCGGCTGCCGCCTGACGGTCTCCGCCAACCGTTGTGCTGGCGCCTGCAGGTCGGGCTCAGGCCGCAACTGGTAGAGCCCCGGCTTTTTTTGCAACGCGCTGCTGCAGCTGACGTTCCATTGGAGCAGTTCTGCTTGCAATTGCCCGCAGGGACAACGCAGTTACGGTTGCATTACGCCGGTCCCTTGCAGTCCCCGCCGTCTACCCCGGAGTTTTCCGAGATACCTCCTATTGCCGCGCAAGGGGTTTATCTCGACGCTGCGACGTACTGGTATCCTCGTCTGGGAGACGAACTGCTCAGCTTTCAGCTAACGGTCCATCTACCCCGCGGCTGGCGGGCTATCACCCAGGGCACGCGCCAGCGCCGCCAGGAGACACCGGAAGGTACGGTGGAAACCTGGCAGGAAACACAGCCCCAGGAAGCAATTTACTTATTGGCCGGCCCTTTTCAGGAATATACCGGCGCCACACAGCCCGCCCTGGCCCAGGTGTTTCTGCGCCGACCCGATAACGCTTTGGCCCAGCGTTACCTGCAAGTGACCCCTCGGTATCTTTACTTCTACAGCCGGCTGCTGGGCAACTATCCCTATGGGAAGTTTGCGTTGGTGGAAAACGTCTGGGACAGCGGTTATGGGATGCCGTCATTTACCCTGTTGGGTCCGCGGGTGATTCGTCTGCCTTTTATCGTGCATACCTCTTACCCGCACGAGATTTTGCATAATTGGTGGGGCAACAGCGTCTATGTCGATTATGCCACCGGCAATTGGTCCGAGGGGCTGACGGCGTATTTGGCGGATCATTTGCTTCAGGAGCAACAGGGGGAAGGGGCCGCCTATCGTCGCGCCGCACTGCAGCGCTACGTCAATTATATTAATGTGCAGCGGGATTTTCCGCTGACCGAATTTCGGGCACGCCATGGAGAAGTCACGCAGGCCGTGGGCTATGACAAGGGACTGATGTTTTTTCATATGCTGCGTCGTCAACTGGGAGACCAGGGGTTTATCGCCGGATTGCGGCAGTTTTATCAAACGCAGCAATTCCAGCGGGCCGGCTTTACGGATCTACAGGCAGCCTGGGAGACCGCCGGCGGAACCTCGCTGGCCGCCGAGTTTCGGCAATGGCTAACCCGTAGCGGAGCGCCGGTGTTGAGCGTCTCCGGTTTGCAGGCCCGCCCCGTTGACGGCGGCTTCCGGGTGACCGGTCAGTTGGCGCAGACGCAACCCGGCCCTGCCTATGTGCTGCGCGTTCCCTTGGCCGTGCAAACGGAGCAAGCCCAGGCCTGGCAAACCGTAGTCACTCTGACGGGCAAACGCCTGCCTTTGCAGCTGACGCTGTCGAGCCGCCCCTGGCGGCTGGCCGTCGATCCCGAATTTGACCTGATGCGGCGGCTGGATCGTGGGGAAATTCCGCCGTCCCTCAGTCAGGTGTTCGGGGCCGAGCGTCTGCTTATCGTGCTGCCGGAGGCAGCGACACCTGAACGTAAGGCAGCATACCAGGCCATCGCCGAAGGCTGGGTATTGGAAAGCGGCGCGGAATTTCGTTGGGACGGTTCGTTAGCCGCCCTACCTCCAGGGCGCGGCATCTGGTTATTCGGCTGGAATAACCGCTTTCGACCGCAGTTGGCTGCCGCATTGCAAGAGCAACCCGTTGCCCTGACGGAGCAGAGGGTTACCCTTAACCAGCGCACTTTGCCAAGAGGGACCTTTGGCGTTGTTATGGTGGCCCGGCATCCCGCCGACCGGGAGCAGGCTTTGGCCTGGCTGGCCTGGGACAATGGGCAGGCACTGCCACGCCTGGCCCGCAAGCTGCGCCATTACGGCAAGTACAGTTATCTTGCTTTTATCGGCGAGGCGGCTGCTAATGTGTTCAAGGGGCAGTGGCCGGTGACCGGCTCCCCGTTGAACGTTGGCATTTCCCAATGGGATAACGCTAAGGCACCGCCCTGGCGAGCAACATTAGCGCCGCGTCCCGCGCTGAGCGAAGTGCTAGCGGACTGACGGCAATGCTTTAACTCCCTCTCCCCCTGCCGGACGGCAGAGTTAAGCGGCGGGAATACGTCCAACCCAGGCAACCGGGATATAGCCGCCAAAAAAATGTAAACAACTGTTACAGTTTGAAAAATTCTGCTATGATTGAGTTATACTTCTTAGTGTCCAGACCCCCATGACATTTCGCTGAATCCAGTGTGCCTCCTAACGCTGGTCAAAAGCGAAGAAAGGGTCCATGGACATTCTAATGGCATTGCAATGGCCGAGGTGCCCCCCTTACCTCGGCCTTTTTTATGGCTGTTCTGCCGCCGTCTTTACATCGCCCCTTCTTGTTAAAGCCTCCGCTAGCTTCTGCTTTATTTCCTAACGCCGGGAAACCTTTTTTCGCTATTCAGCGTAACTAGAAACAATTGAAACGAAAAAACGCATTCCGCGACATCGGATAGAAATGGATTCCTCGTAAGCTTAATCCTAAGTCATGGTAACAACCGTGCGATCAGCCGAGTCAACGGCCTCTGTTAACACCCCGACCAAAGATTAGGAGGAATTTTATGAAAACCATCGCCGTTATCGTTATCGCTCTGTCCAGCTTGACCCTGAAAGCAGCGGCTGTCTCGGAATTCTCCGAGTATTCTGCGCAGCGCCATAGCATAACTCCGGCAGTGTCTATCGGCACCGCCGATGCGGAATTGAGGATAGCGGCCAACGAGCTGACCAAAACGGAATCCTCAGCGGCCGGCGAGTGCAGTGTGATTTGCGCGCTGCCCCCGGTGAGCGATGCTCAATGACAGGATGACCATGAATCCATACCGCACGCCGGAATATGAAGATACACACCATTTGGCGCCAGGCGATGAGACAATAAGGAGTCAATATGATGAACATGACAATGATCCACGAAAGACTCCGCGAAGAGAATCAGACCTTTGCCGGTACGGGCGGGGTCAGCGCAGGCAATCGTTCCTGTGGCTTCGTGCCCGGTTTTTGCGATACGCAAACCGGGCGCGCTCGGATCTCCCGGTTCAGAAATGGCGCACCCGCACCAATGCATTTGCTGGACGGGCTGCCTGAAGAGTGGGTAATGGCGCGCGACCCGACCGGCCGAGTAACAGCCATTAAGCCGACGGTGGTCGCGGGCTTTATCCGTCAGAATCGCTTTTACACCCGTGAGCAAGCGGCCCAGGCGATTCTCCACTAAATCAGCGGCAGTGTCAGCGAGCAACCCTTCTGAAGCTTGTTCCTTGCCGAATCGACCGGCAACCTCGGCTGCCAGGGCGCTAGGTTAGCGACCCGCCACTTTTCCGTCCTGTCCCTTTTCCCGAAAAGCTATTCCGTACTTTTCGAAGCTTCCCGAGCTTTCGGGCGACGGCTGACTTTCGCCGACGTTCCGTGGCCATTGCGGATGCGTTAAAAGCCTCTATTCGATTACCGCAAGCGCTGGAGACAATCGATACAAAAAAGCGTGTTGGACGACATTCTGCAGAAACGAACTGGCTTTAAGCTTGCATTAACGCGTTGGGAAACGGCTTGAATTGGCAACCCTATGGCGACGATGAAACCATTTTTTAGGTAAGTGGAGAAAGCACATGAAAAAGATGACTGCAAGCATGTGGGTTTTAATCAGTTTGGTTTTAATCAGTTTGATTTCGGGCGCGGTTGCCGTCGCCGGTGCTGAGGACCACAACGCACCCCAGGCGGTCGCCGCGCTGACGGTGGCGAGCGCCGACGTTGCCGGTAATCACGCCCTTAAGGCGACATCTCTCCCCTTCAAGGCGACCAAAAAGATACCTATTATCAGCGAGTGCACCGCAATGTGCCCGCTTCCTCCTGAGGTCGGCGGTGGCAATTAACCGTCGCTCTGGCGCGCAAATGGCCGCGGTGGAACGCGGGCAGCCACGAGGGAGCGTGGTAGCGCTACGCCGGCGGAAGGAACATCCTCAAGGTTGAGGCTTTTGCACCCCGATCGATAAGGCTACATTCTTACTAAGGAACTGTAAATAAATAACTGTCCGTTTTTTTGTTCGTCGAGACTGCATTTTTAAGCGATCACAGCGGTGTTATCGGTCAGTTAATAATTTACGGCTCCTAATGGACTTTGGCCATTTACTCCCTCGGCCTCACCATTGATTAGTGCCAACCCTTTAACTTCCCTCTCCTCTGGGGGGGAGAGCAACTGTGTTATTTGTCAAGCATTAGCGAACGCTTAAGCGTGCCAAGGGGTATGGGTTTTCCTGATGGCATTGAGGATAGTCAGCAGTTTTCGCCTGCAGGCGGTGATAGCCACCTTGGGTGCTTTGCCCGCTGCGCGCAGGCGTTCATGGAACGCGCGCCGCCGCGGATTACAGCGAATGGCCGCTAACGTGGCCATATAAGTAGTCGGCCATAAGTATTTTAACAAAAGTAAAAATGAGGTAACCTTATTCTATTCTAGAGCCCCATTTGTGATAGGCGACTTATGCTATTGGTAACCCCCCTGAGCGAGCCCGAGAAGGTGACGCTACACGAGATGCACCAACACCACCCGTTTCATTGGACACGGATGCGCGCCCATGCGATTTTGCTGAGTGCGTCGGGTTATCGGGTTCAAGCGATCGCGGCGATCTATGGGGTGTGTCGGCAGACGGTTTCCAGTTGGCTGAAAGCGTGGGCGCGTCAGGGGTTAGTGGGGTTACTGGATCAAGCGCGCAGTGGTCGGCCGCGCAAACTCAGCGCCGCGGAAGAAGCGCCGGTGCTGGCGTGGCTCGAAGCGGAGCCACGCTCCCTCAAGCGGGTGCTGGCGGCGTTAGAGAAGCGCGGCGGGCAGCAGGTCAGTATGACGACGATTAAACGGTTGTGCAGACGGGCCGGGCGGGTGTGGAAGCGGGTGCGACAATCGCTTAAAGACAAGCGCGATCCCCAGGCGTTTGCCGCTTCGGTGGAACGGCTTGCCGAGTTGATTGAGCGCGAGGCGAGCGGGGCGATTGAGCGGTATTATTTTGATGAGTCCGGCTTTACCCTCGTCCCGGCGATGGCTTACGCGTGGCAACCCCGCGGCGAGACGATCGAGTTACCCGCGTCCCACAGCCAGCGGCTCCATGTGCTCGGGTTTATGGATCGGACGAGTGAAGTTCAGTCCTATGTCTTTGAGGGCACCATCGATACCGCGGTCGTGATCGCCTGCTTTGATGCGTTTGCCAAGACCCGAGAAAAACCCACCGTCGTGGTACTCGATAATGCCTCGCTCCATACCAGCGAAGCGGTTGCGGCAAACCGGGAACGCTGGCACGCTACCGGTCTGCAGCTAGAATTCCTCGCCCCGTATTCACCGGAATTAAATTTGATCGAAATCTTGTGGCGCAAGATCAAATATGAATGGTTGCCCTTCTCGGCCTACGAATCCTTTTCCAGTCTCAGAGAAGAGCTCTTTAAGATCCTGAGAAACATCGGCACTGAATACCAGATCGCATTCTCATAAAATGTTAAAATACTTGTGATTGATTACTTATAACACGGCGCGTAACGGGGCGCGGCCTCCCCCACAGTGGCGCTGGCCGCGCAGCGTACCGCTGTCGCAGTGATAGGGCGCCACCCCCGCCAGGGCAGCGATCTGGCGCCGGTTTAAGGTCCCCAACTCCGGCAGTTGGACGAGCAGCGTGATCGCCAAGACTGGCCCGACGCCGGGTACACTCTGCAGCAGCTTATCCGGTACCCGCCATATCGAGCTTGCCTGGATAGTGTGGCGTAGCTCCTCGTCAAGTCCCTGCAGGCGCTGCTCCAGCCACTGGATATGGGCGTTGAGGTCATGGTGCACGGATGCGGGTGCCCGGGGGAGGCGGTTGCGCTCGGCCACCAGCATGTCCAGCAATTGACGACGGCGTACCAGCAATGCTTCCAGCGCCTGGGTCTGGGCGTCCTTGAGCGGGCGCGGCGTGGGGCGTACTGCCTGGCCAAAGCGCGCCAGCTGGTAGGCATCAATGCGGTCGCTTTGGGCCAACTGCCCTGTCGCCTTGGCAAAATCCCGAGCCTGGCGTGGGTTGACCACAGCCACGGGCCATCCGCCAGCGGCCAGCATGCTAGCCACCGGTATCTCCAGCCCGCCTGTGGCTTCCAGCACAATGAGGGTCGGTGACAAGGCGTGCAACCGCTGCACGAGCGCCTCCAGGGCCGCTGGCGCATTGGCCACCTGCCAATGTTCACCGCTCGGGATAACCGCCACATCCAGCGTTGTGTTGGTTCAGCGGAAATCGGAATTTTGCCCCATCGAAATGAGTTGGTTGCCAAGGGGCTGGCAGCCCAACTCGAAGGAATCGTGAAGGACCCGGCCCCGTTACCCTCATGATGATCAGGGTACCGTACGCGCCGGCACTGTCCAGGAGCTTTGCTTCGCAACTCCTCCTGGACAGCGCCGGCGCTCCCGGTAAGAGGTCACCATGAGGGTGAACGGCGCCGTGCGGCGCCAGCCCTGGGAACAATGCCCTTGGGTTCATGCAGCAGGCACTCGCAACTGCGCCTGATAGGCGGTGAGGCGCGCTTGGCGGGCCTGTTGCAACCGCCGCCGGCGTTCGGCGAAGATGTGCTGCTCGCGGCCGAGGAGCTTGGCTTCGGGGGCCACATAGCCTAATGCACTGTGCAACCGCTCGGTATTATACGTCGTCACATAGACGCCAATCAGCTGCCGCGCATCCTCGAGCGAGATTGGAGTCTGCGGACGAATACATTCATCTTTCAATGACTTATGCCACCGTTCGAGCTTGCCGTTACTCTGCGGATAGGCCGGCGAAGTGTGCACTTGGCTCATCTCCGAGCGGCGAATGAACGCCTTAAATTCCTTAGCGATGAATTGCGGGCCGTTGTCGGAAATCACCCGCGGGGTCGCCTCCGGGTGCTGTTCGTGGGCCGCTTGCAAGAGAATGGCCACCTCGACTTCGGTCATCTGCTCGCCCAAAACCCACTGCACGATCCAGCGACTATAGCCATCGAGAAGCGTACACAGATAATAGAACGTGCCCTGGAGATTGAGGTAGGAGATATCGATATGCCAATGCGCATGGGCACAGGTCGGTTGCACAAAGCCCTGGCCTTTGCGCGTGGGTTTAGCCTCCCACGCGTTAAGCAAGCCGGCGGCTTTCAGCACCCGATACACGGTGCTGGGGGCACAGGCGACAACCTCGGCGTCGATCATCTGGTAACACAGCCGCCGATAGCCGTCCTGGCGATGCTGCCGGGCGAAGGCGATGATCGCTTCGCGCTCCCAGGATTGCAGCCAATGGCGGCTGGGGATGATGCCATTATGGCGATTCGGTTGGCCCTGGCGCCGGCGCCACTCGTAGTACTTGCCCGGGGCCAGCGCCAACCAGCCTAGTAGGCGTGTCAGCGGCAGCTCCAGCCGCTGCGTGCCATACTCGAGCAATGCCACCACCGCTGCGCGAACCGCCGGCTCAACCCAGCGCCCGCTCCGAGGACCCCAGTGTTTTTTTTAAGTTGCACATAGGCTTCCATCACCTCCGCCAACACGTCATTCTTGCGCACCAGCTGCGCTTGCAGCGCCTCAACCTGTTGGCTCAGGCGATTGACCTGGGCCGAGCCGCTCGGGGCAAAGGCCGCGGCGCCGCCTTCAAAAAAGATCTTCTGCCACCGGTAAAACACGTTCGGGTGCAGCTGCTGCTCGCGACACACTTCCGAGACCGGCACCTGATCGACCAAATGCCGGCGTAAAATCGCTACTTTTTCCACCGGCGTGTACTGCTTCGGTTTGCTCTTCGTACGCTTCGTCATCGTCATTTTCCTCTACTTTTTACCAACTGTATCAAAGCAGGGAAAATTCCGATTCCATCTGAAGCAAAACAGCTACCGGGGTTGACCATCCGCCCGATGAGTGTGCCCAGCGCCGCCTTTTGCTGGACCCCGTTCAGGCCCAACGCCTCGAGCTGAGTATCCAAGCCCAGTTGGCGCACCGCGGCCAGCGCCACGTGCTCGAGTCCGACGCTGTGCGGGCGCATCAGCTCCAGGGTGTTGACATCAACCGTCTGATAGTCCGCCGCCGTTGGGGCTTCGGTCGCCTCACCCCAACCGGCTTTAGCTTGAATCACCAACGCCGCATAGCGTGGCGCCGCCGCTTCCCAGCGCGGTTCCAGCACCACCACGAACAGCTCGTTCTGCCCGCTGAGGATCTGTTCGATGCGCTGGGCCAACCCCGCCCATTGCTCTTGGGGCACCTCGAAGTGCCGCCCCAGATTGATCACGGTGCGTTGGCGAACCCCCTCGACGGTGCGCATCGATTCCACCAGGCGGTAGGTGAAGTAGGCGTCGCCACCGCGGCGCGATTTGATCGTGGTGCGTCTGATGTACATGAACGCACCCTATCGCTGGAACGAGCGGGAGTCAATCTGGGTGACTCATATTATGGCACTACAACCGATTTTCAAAAAAACACGATATTGATTTTATTATATTTTCAATATTGAGAAGGGGGCAAAATAACCGAAAATCAGCCGACATCAAGGGCAAATGGTCAAAGATGGGCTAGTGTCGCTGCTCATAAGTAATGCAAGAAATTCAGTGGGCATGTTTTTCGAACCATCGGCGCATTTTGTAATTGGTCCAAGTCCATTCTATCGGTTTGGCGTAACGCTTGTTGTATTCAGGCCAGGCCAACATGACGTGCTGAATGAATTCGTCACGACTGTGCCAGGATTGGCGCTTCAGGTAATAATGGCTGAAGTGATGGATCAGAATCTCCGCTTGATTGAGCCACGAGGCGTGTACTGGAGTAGCGCGTGGACGCCACCAGGTAAGCGAAGTTGGCGAAATAATTCCCGGTATCACCTGCCGTGTGACTGGGATCGCCATCTTGGATCAGAAACACTCCTTTCAGACCACGATGTCGCTGCCGGAAACGCTCCAACTCCTGGACATAGTGCGCAGCATCTTTTTTATCTACAATCACCGCTTCCATCTGGCCGGTATGCACGACCAAGAACACCAAGATGTTGACAGTCCCGCCGTTCGGTATCACGCGCTATGACACCGATAACTTGAGCACGTATCAACGCCATCTGGACCCCAAGGTGCATTGCTCCGGCAAGCGCTACACCCAGCCAATCGAACGCCAGCATCTCACCCTTGTATCTTGAAGCGTGTGGTGATTAGCTATCACCACACGGGACCCGGGAGGTTGTCCCCACCCGAAGACGGCGAGTCTGCTGCGTAGATAATCCCCCGTGTGTCCCTCAATTCGCCACCCCAGGCTGGACGGTATCCAAGACCGCGGAGTCTGCATGAGCACAAGGTTAGCCTGCGCATGGGAATGAGGAGTGAAGCCTATGGTTTTCATCGGTATTGACGTGAGTAAGAAGAAGTTGGATGTTGTCGTGCTGCTGGAGCCCGAAACGCTCAAAAAGCGCCAAAAGCAGGTGCCTAACACGCCGGAAGGTTTTCAGACCCTGATCCGCTGGTGCCAGACACAAACCGGTGCGGTTCCCGCCGCGCTGCACGCGGTGATGGAAGCCACCGGCCCCTATCACGAAGCCCTGGCTCACGCCCTGCACGACGCGGGCCTGGTAGTGTCGGTCATCAACCCCAAGGCCGTGAAAGACTTTGCCAAGGGCTTGGGCATCAAGGCCAAGAACGACGCCATGGACGCCTTGACCATTGCCCGCTTCGGGGCGCTCACCAAACCCCGCCCCTGGCAACCGGAGCCTCCCGAAGTGCGCCAGTTGAGCGCCTTGCTCAAGCGGTTGGCCGCGGTAGAAACCGACCTGCAACGTGAACGTAATCGCCTTGAGAAGGCCCGTCTCAGCCAACCCAGTGCCGCCTCGGTGATCGCCTCGCTGGCGCGTGGGATCGCGTTTCTGGAAGCCGAACAGCAGCGCCTGCGCCAAGCCATCGACAATCACATTGATCGTCACCCCCAGCTGAAACAAGACCGACACCACTGGCTCTCGATCCCCGGTATCGGCCCGGTGTTGGCGGGGCTGATGGTGGCGCTGTTGCAGTCCGGCCAACGCTTTGCCTCGGCTGCACAGTTCGCCTCTTACCTCGGCTTAATTCCCACCGAGCATGAATCTGGCTCCAGTGTGCGTCATCGCCCGCATTTGTCCAAACTCGGCCCAGCATGGGTCCGCGCCAAGCTCTATCTGGCCGCCATCGTCGCCTGTCACCATAATCCCGATGTGCGCACCTTCTACGAGCGGTTGCTGGAACGCGGAAAATGCAAAATGGCTGCTCTCGGCGCTGCCATGCGCAAATTGGCTCATATTTGCTTCGGCGTCATCAAAAACCAAACCGATTTCCAACCTCAGACCACTCCGAAGGCTTGACTTTCAAGACGGTATCTACGGACTCGGGTTAAACGCTTGGCGCGCAAAACGATCTGCTTCTCCAAATCGGTCCAAATGCACGATATCGTCATCGGCTTATTTGTCAATCGATATGAGTTTGCTCGGCCTGTGTAAATCAGCAATATCCAAAATTAGGACACCACCAACCGTCGGCCAGAAGCTCTACACCCTCACCCGCGATGCTTTGGGCCAGTTGGTGCAGTTGGTGCAAGGTCTCTTCGCCCAGGGACAATCCGATGAACAGGTTCTGGAGCGATTGATGCCTGCTTGAAGCGACGCTGCTCTCAACATTTCGAGGTTAACTTTCCAAGTCGTGTATTGCACATATTTTCGGATCATATCCGGATTCAGTCCAATCGTGTCCACACAATACCCTCTGCTCCAGAAATGATATTTCCCCAATACGGCTTCTTCTTCAAATACGAAAAGCGCCTAAAGATCTGGATAGCCGTGCGTCCCTTCACCGTGCCCATCAGCTTCGCGATCGATACCTTGGGCGGTACCTTGACCAGGGGATGCACATGGTCTGGCGGAACGTTGAGCTCCACCACCTGACAACCCAGGTGGCCACTAAAGACTTGGACTCCGTGGTAAGTCTTTCGGGCCACCTCATCTTGCAAAATACGGTACCGATACTTGGGCACCCAAACAAGACATTCCTCACAAGTTAAGCAAAATCTAACATTGTCAAGTCGTCATCCAGCGGTGGGGGATCCGCCCTTGGCAGCCGTTTTTTGCGCCGGCGCTTGACCACCCCGAGATCCTGATTTTCCGGCGCCGCAAAGTATTTAACCGGGTCATCGGCCAGCCCGTTCTGGTAGGCTACAGAGAAGTGGTAAAGCCCGCGGATCAGCATCTCCAGCGAAATTTGATCGAACTCGATGCGCAGCTCCTCGGCCACCGCGTCGCCCAGATCGACCAGCACCGCAAAGAACAACCACGTGCTCCACACCTGCAGCAACACGCCGTTCTCCGAGCCGGTCCACAGGTACGCCAGGTTCAGCACCCGCTTGACAATGAAAAACGCTTCTTCGATTCGCCAGCGCCGCCGATATAGGTCCGCCACGATTTCGGCCGGCAACACTGTCGGATCCACCACACTGGTTAAATAGCGATACCATTGTCGTTCGAAGCGCATTTCGACCAACCGCAGCGGATGGCGGCAGCCCTCGATGGACACCAGTCGATCGCGGATGAAATCGTTCTGTTCCAGGATCTGCGACACGCGGTAGGCGAGATTGGACTTGCTGCGGGTGATCCAGGCCGCCCCTCGGTCGATGACTTGCTCGAAGAAACCGAAGTCGTAAAAGCCCCTGTCGAAGATCCACAACGTCCCTTGATGCGAGACCTTCAACACCCGCGCCAGGAAGTTCGTATCGTGCGCTTGCGCCACGTCGGTGAACCACACATAACGCGGTAAGCGACTGGTCAAGTCGATCACCGTACAGATCTTACCCGCCAACGTCCCCGGCGCCAGCTCCTCCAACGCCTTGAGCTTGCGAAACAATGCCTCCAACGTCGAGCCGTCAACCACCAGCACTTCCCGAAACAACTCCCGCGCTCGCCCCACCGCCGCCGGCAGCGGCCGGCTCCGCTCGGCCCAGCGGCGCTGCAGGCGCGGCAACAGCGCCATCAATACCCGGTGAAACAACTCCGCCGGAAAGCTCAAAAACCGCTGGTTCAGCGCCTGTTGCGTGACTTTCACCCGCCCCGCCCACAGACAATCCTCGCGCGCCAACATCCGCGTCAGTTCACACACCGACGGCACCTGGCGCCACAATAGCGTCAACCCCGCCGCCACCATCACCGGAAAACTCAAGATCCGCTCGCGCAGCCCCAACAGCCGGGCATAACCTTGTTGGCCGAGGATGGCCGGCTTCAGCAACAACCTCAACCGCTCCTCGATGACTTCATTGCTCACCAGCGGCGCATTCTTGCGCCGCACAGGGTCCGCGTTACGCGGCTTCTTCGCTTGGCTCATTTCTCAGCAGGCCGTTATCCGTTTCATCAAAAATTCGCTATTCTACCTCTTGACAACTCCAAAAATCTCTTAACTTGTGACGGATGCAAACAAGATGATAGTGGCAATGCCATAGGACCTGCGATAATTTCTCAATTCTACTCATGCTATCGTCCTCTCGCGTCGGTTGTGGGGCAACCAACGCCCGAGATAGCATGAGCAGATTTTCAGGCAAAGCCGACTGTCGATAACCATGCCCAGAGGACATGGTTTGTTAATTGGTAATCAACGACCTGCTTTGTTGCAACGTAACCTGCGGGAAATCGGAAGCAGTCGCTAACAAGCTGTAACTTTTCTTCTTTTTTCACTGATAAATCGTTTTCGTTTTCTCTTTAGCCAGTCTCCAGCCAACACTGCATAGCATAGTATCTTATCGTGACAGCTTAAGGGTGTTCTTGTGATCGAACGCAAATACTCAATAAGGAGTTTGCGGTGACGAGAAAAAATTTGTTGTTTATTCGGATCAAACCACTTCATTTGCTCTATTGGGTCGATCAATGAGCAGAATTGCTGGACATGTCTACGGAAATATATGATCTCAGGAACCCCGTAAAAACGACCATAAAGAGCAAGCTCCGCAAGCAAGGCTCTATCGGAGCCGATATAACTGCCAATGAGGGGAGTCTTACTAAGTACACTAGACCGCATTAGACCATAAACTTGAAAACAAGGATGTCTTCGACAAGCCAAATCATAAAAACGTAAATGGGCTTTTGCTGATCCGGTATTTTTTAGTTCATAAAACCTGTGTTTCAGCATAAAGTCATGTAATATTTCTTTATTCTCGTTAATCGCTACTGACTTTGGATAGCAAAGAATAACAGAAGGATCTTGATCAAGTACTTGGACACAGCTTTTCAAAAAATTTGGTGTACATACGTCATCATGTGAATGCCATTTAAAGTACTCTCCCGACGATAATCTGAAAACACGGTTATGGTTTTTAGCGGATCCAATGTTAGTTTTATTACGATAATAATGAATACGATTATCTTCGGCAGAATATGATCTGCAAATTTCTTCAGTTTTATCTGTGGATGCATTATCAGATATAATAATTTCAAAATTTCCAAATGTCTGTAAGAGCAGACCCCTTAAAGCTTCTTCTATAAAGTTTTCACCATTATAAACGGGTATTCCAATACTAACACATGGATTTTTTTTATTTTTTAAAATCCAATTGTTTTGGGAGGTCTTTTCGAAGCCCTGAGTTTGGAAATTTTCCTGTTTCATCGAAAATTTCTTGTGATTGTGATAAAAAAACTGCTAAAAACTTTGCATCGGATTTACAATATTATTTGCTAAAAAATGCACATTGTACAGTCAATATGTTTAAAATTTACAGTAGTTTACTTATTATATCTTACCACCTATCAGTTTCTCATCACCATAGAAAAGGGTGGCGAGGGCTGCATGGTTTGTAGCCGTCGGCGTAATAATCGTAGACCCCGTTGAAACCAGGAAAGCAGGCTATGTCTGAGTTTTTTGACGCGCCAATGGTCTGGATCGCTCTCGGCCTGGGCTTTTTTCTAGGACAGTTGGAAGAGACAAGGCGTCGTGGCGACCTGCCGTCACACACCAGTACATCGCCAATGTCATAATGAGAAGCAACCGATCGAGGCGATCGGGGTCTTGTAGTTGGGTATCTTCCAGCGCGAAACCGCGACTCTTGAAGTCTGAAAAAGTGAGTTCAATGGCCCAGTGCGCCCCATCATCCAGCACGGCCGCCCGGTAGGGAGCGCAATCCATCGCGATGATCCACGGCTCGGGATGACCCGCTTCATGCAACACGCCGACGTGGGTCGGCACGACCTGTTCAAACCGGTGGACATTGGGCACATAGCGCTCGATCACGTCAGCGGCTAGGTCACCCGTCGTGTGGACGTCACTAACGCCAATATCCACGCTCAGATTGCCCTTCAGGCGTAGCCGGTAGTGCCAACCGTGGCGGTGCAGCCAGTCAAACAACGCCGCCGATGGATAAAAGCGGTCGGCCAACAACATCACCGCCGCCCCCGCCGGCAAACTGTGGGGATGCGCTTCACTGAGATGTTCCAGAAAGGCTTGGAAGCACGCGGTATCGAGATGCGGTAATTCACCCCAACAGCTCTCACCGGTGTGCGGTTCGACCGCCGCGTAGAGCCAGCAATACTCATACCGCGGGGTGCCAGGTTGGATCGGCTTGACCCCACAGCCGGTCAACCGAGCGGGCGTCGGTAAATGTAAACCGAAACGGCTTGCGTCTTAGAAGAACAGCCGCAGTGGCCGGGGTGTTTCTTGTTGTTGTTCGTCGCTTTGCAGAAGGCTCACGCATTGATCGAAGTGGTTGGCGAAGCGCGCCGCTTCGGTGAGTTTTTTTTTGCATGTTCAGGGCAGGGGCGTTTGAGCTTGGCCTTGAGATCATAGCGGACCCAACGATGGACAGTTGAGTAGGGGATACGCTGACCGTATTCGTCATTCAGCCATTGCTGAACTTCCACGTAACTCCCCCAATCCCTGCGGATCGTCCAGGCGTTGCTGCAACGCCTCGGCCATGGCCGGGGTCAGCCGCGGTGTGCCGCTCGGCGCCCCCGCCTCGCCCACGCGCAACAATCCCGTCAGCCCGTCGCGCTGATACACCCGAAGCCACCGACAGACCGTTGTGCGATGCAGTGCTAAGCGCCGCGCTATCGCTTCGCGCGTGCTCACCTCTTGCGAAGCCACCAGCACTACGACATGCAGGCGCAGCTTCAGCAGTCCGTTACGCTCGGTGCGTAACCGGTGGGTTAATTCGTCTAACGGTTCTTGGATCTCGGGTAAGGGGGTATACATCAGTTTTTCCAGTTCTAGGATCCGTTGGATTAACAAAATAGGTTCCAGAATATGGTAGTGTCCCTCAACTCCCTTGATGGATTTGACTGATTTTGAGCATGTTTTGCATCCTCGATTGAGCAATTTAACTCATCGAGGGGGCTTGGGTGAACTGGGAAACGCTGTATTGTCCTAATGTGCACTGCCGTTGCTATGGAAAACCCTTTGGCCTGGGGCTGTTGGTTAAAAATGGCACCAGCTAGGGTCAGCCACAGGCCCTATGTAAAGCCTGTGGGAGTAGTATCGCCTTGAGAACTGCGACTGCGTACTACGGTCTGGATGCCCCCCTATGGCAGGATAGATGTCGTCCCACAGAAAGCGTAAACTGTCAATTGAGGGGGTGAAGGTGAGAGACGATGAGAACCTATTCGGCAGAATTTAAGGCCAGCATCATTGAGAAACGGTTACCCCCGCAGCATGTGGAGGTGGTGCAGTTGGCCCAGGAAAGCGGGATTCCCAAGGATACGCTTTACAGCTGGCGGAGCCAGGCCCGCCGGGAACGGGGCCTGACGGCATCGCCGGCGGCGGAGGCGGGACACCGCTGGAGTAGTGAAGAGAAGGTTACCGTCGTGGTGGAGACGGCGGCGCTGAATGAGGCGGCATTGGGCGAATACTGCCGTCAGCGCGGGCTCTATCCGGAACCAATCACCACCTGGCGTGCGGCCTGCCAACAGGCCAATCCGGTGGCCCCCTCCCCCAAAGCGCGTCCCTTAAGCGAGGCCCAAGCCGATAAACGGCGGATTCGCGACCTGGAGCGCGAATTGCGCCGCAAGGACAAAGCCTTAGCCGAGGCGGCGGCGTTGCTGGTGCTCCAAAAAAAAGCCCAGGCCATCTGGGGGGACAGCGAGGACGTCTGATTAGCCCGATAGCTCGCCAGCAAGCGGTGGCGCTGATTGCCGAAGCCCACCGCCAGGGGGCTCGCTTAGCGCCGGCGTGTCGCCAGCTGGGCCTGAGTCTGCGCACCTATCAGCGCTGGACCCAGGGGGAAGCCGTCAAGGCCGATGGCCGTCCGACGGCAGCGCGCCCCCCGCCAGCCAATCAACTCAGTGCGGCAGAACGGGCGCAGGTGTTGGCAACCTGCCATACCCCTGCGCCTGCCAGGTTGCCGCCCAGTCAAATCGTGCCGCGCTTGGCAGATCAAGGGGAGTACCTGGCCTCGGAATCCACCTTCTACCGAATTCTGCATGACGCGGAGGAACAACGCCATCGGGGGCGCAGCCGCGCTCCCCGGCCACCGGCGCCGCCGCCGCGCCACTGTGCCCGCGGCCCATGCGAGGTCTGGTCATGGGATATCACTTGGTTGCCAGGCCCAGTGAAGGGGCTGTTTTTCTACCTCTATCTCATTATTGACCTCTATAGCCGCAAAATCGTCGGCTGGGAAGTGTATGCGTGCGAAAGTGCAGCCTATGCCGCTGAGGTGGTGCGCCGGGCGGTCCTGGTGGAGCAGTGTCGGGATCAGCCCTTGGTGCGGCATGCCGATAATGGCAGTCCCATGAAGGGCAGTGCCTTATTGGAAACGCTCTACCGGCTCGGGGTCGTGACCTCCTACAGCCGCCCCCGGGGGAGCAATGACAACCCATTCTCGGAGGCCGTCTTTCGGACCTGTAAATATCGGCCGGAATACCCTGAGCACGGATTTGCCTCGCTGGAGGCCGCCCGTGCGTGGATACTGCAGTTCGTGACCTGGTACAATCACGACCATCGCCATAGTCGGATTCGCTTCGTGACCCCGCACGAACGCCATAGCGGCCAAGAAGCCGCCATCATAGCGCAACGCGAGGCGGTGTATGAACAGGCCAAGGCACGCCACCCCGAGCGCTGGCAGGGCGCCATCCGCAACTGGAAGCCGGTGACGGAGGTGTGGCTTAACCCAGCCGCTGAGGTGCTGGACAAAGTTCCCGGTCTACCACAGACCGAATAGAAAAAGACGACAACTATCTTGACAAACACCGGGGCCCCGAGCGGTTGTCGTGCCCATGCCGACAAACCGGTAAACCCGGGACCGAATCTGACGTTGGTGAGTGCGTTAGGAGTAACGGAAGTGCGTGCGATCATGGAACTCGACGGCCCCATCAACGGGAATGCCTTTACCCGCTTTATCCAGCAGTTGCTGGTTCCCACCTTACAGCCGGGCGATCCAGTGTGGCTGGATAATCTGAGCAGTCACAAAGTCGAGGGGATTCAAGAAGCGATGGAAGCGCAGCAGGCTGAGTTACACTTTTTGCCCCCCTATTCACCGGATTTCTCACCCATTGAACTCTTTTGGTCGAAGGTGAAAGCCTTTCTTCGGGGCTCGGCGGCACGTACCAGAGATGCCCTCGAGGGTGAAATAAGAAATGAGTTAGATGCCGTGACAGAAACCGATATAAAAGGGTGGTTTAACTTGACAATGTCACATTAGCCTCACGTGGGGCCGGTGTGGACTCTATTTTTAAGTCGTTGTTTTTTAAGCCGACTCTTGCGTGATCGGGTGCGATTAAGCAAATGCTCAATCACTCGTTCCGTAGCTTGTTCTTCGGTCAAGCGTTTCAGAGGCATAACCGCGCGCAGTAACTCCCGAACATTGGCCACCGACAGAGCCGGTAAGAGGCTGTTGGAAAACCCCTGATCGAACGGGTGTAACCCGCCTTCCGCTATATTGTTAGGCGATCAGTCGATCGGGTAAGAACGTCTCATCATTGGCCGCCTTCATGGGATAGAGTCGTTGGTTTTCGTGTGCGATATGAAATTTCATAAACGCCTCCCAGTCCTGATTGATGCCGATACAGCGCAACTCGAGCATCGCCTTGGCGCCGGGCATCACCCAGCGCATGCCGGAGCGCTCCATCCGATCACAGACGACATGCCGACACGCCCCCTCAATCACCCCCGAAGCGATGGGATAGCCCGCTTGCAGGTAGTGGTCATACTGCATCCGTGCGACATTGTGACTCAAATAGCCGATAACCTCGGCGAGCGACTCGCGTTGTGCCGCACTCAGTCGGTGGGATTGGGCACGCAGACGGCCGATGACGGTCTGTACCTGACCGTTGAGCAGGCGTTCGGCCTGTTGTTTGACGAACACCAGACGCTGCTGCTTGACGCTCTCTGTGCCCGGACCTTGGGCACCGCTGGGATGGAATAACTCGGCCGCATCCCAGAGATAGCCCAACGCGTGCATCAGATCCAGCACCTCCACATAGCTCACCCCGGCTAACCCCTGTTCCGCGGCACGCCACAGGGAGGGTTGGCCATCCATCAGTACCACAACGCGCTGCTGGCTGCTGGGATTGCGCTGGCGCTGCTCCTCAGCGAGCCAAGCAAAGATCGCCGCATAGGACGGTGCCATCGTCTCCTGCGCGTCGCGCGCCAGGCTGGCCCGAACGTATTTATGCAACGGCTTGGGCCGCCGGGGCGGTTGGGTGCCCGACGCGGAGGGGACCGTAAACAGCGCCGCAAGCACCTGCTCGGGGGTGCGAACATAAGCCGCCATGGGATAGGCAGCACCAAGCAACGCCATTTTCTTGCCGCCCGGTTTGCCCTCATCCCCCGTAGTCGCCACGTCACGCTCAGCAACCATGTCGACTGCGGTGACCGCACGCCGCCTCACCACCCCTTTACTGTCCGCGCTACACACCACCAACTCGTCGTCTTGTGCCGCCGGTGCTGGCTCCCGACCCGCCCAAAATGCTTCTACCGAACCCGACAACTGCTGATTGATCCGCTCCAAACTATGCACCGACTGCCGAACCCCCAACATCCGCTCCAGCGTCTCGCTCACCTGCGCATACGGCTGCTCAATCACCAGCGCCTGATCCCACTCTTGGAGCAAATAGGAAAACTTGCTCGCCGGTAACTGCCGCTGGCTATCCAGCGGCACGTAGTCGATCTTCTGACCTTCCCGCGTTCCGTACACCACCCGCTCCAGCTGATGCTCCCCAAACACCGAGCGATACTCACGAACGCGGCTTCGCCCCAGGCGCTTGACCTGCCGACCACCGGGTAAGCTTAGAGGCTGTTGGAAAACCCCTGATCGAACGATTTCGGAGCATTTTAAATCAACGCATTAGCTTGCGCGCCAGGGTATTTTCCAACAGCCTCTTACTTGCGCCCCGTGATCACCTGGCCCACATAAGCTAAAAAACAGCTCCACTAGCTGATGCCCCATCCGCAGCAGCTGAGCAAATAAGCCCCGCTCCAGTTCATGCACCGCTTCGCCTTGCACATACGCCTGCTCCACGCGCTCCACTAGCTTGGCTGTCTCCGCCAGTATCGCTTGGCGATTGTCTTTCCCTCGGGTTTCGTTCATGCTGTTCATCGCTAGCTCCCATCGGTCTTGACTACGTTGCTTCACACAGCGTAGTTTACCTTAGATCCCGGCGGGGGCTAGCACGCACTCCTGAGGAGTCAAAACCATAAATAAATTGTGATTAACTAGCGCGCGCAGCGGGTTGCACCCTGATCGAACGATTTCGGAGCATTTTAAATCAACGCATTAGCTTGCGCGCCAGGGTATTTTCCAACAGCCTCTAAGACATCCGTTTCCAGTTCTTCGAGCAACGCCGGGTCACGAGAATGAGTCTGCGCCCAGTCGAGTTGGGTTTGCGCGATGAACCAGGAGGCGAGTACCGTCAAAGCGAGATGATGATCCCAGGCACGGTACTTCTGCGCCTGCCACTCATCCCAGCCCAGCTCGGACTTGGCATCCTGGTTGGCCCGTTCGATGACGTAGCGCTGGCACTTCCACCAGGCCAGTTGTTCCAATGAAGTGTCCGCTGAGGCGTTACCCAGGGCATAGCGGTAGCGGTCGGTGGCCTCTTCGCGCATCACCGGCCAGTCTTCCACGGCTTGACCGTCATGGACGGTCCAGACGCGGCGCGCAGCGAAGCGTTCGCACAGCTCACCCCGTTCGGTCGCCCGGACTCGAAGACGCTGCCAGGCCAGCGTCTCCCGCAAGCTGTCCACGCGGACCGTTTCCCCGGCCAGCACCTGCACCTGCGTCGGCTTTTTTCCTCGCTGACCCCGGCGCGGGGGAATGCCGAGCGTCGGTTTTTCCAGGTACACGGCCGTGTCGGCCGGGATTTCCGCCATATACCGCCGCTGAGCCTTTCGCACCTGGGCCCGTAGCCAACCACTCCGTCCGTACAGGCTATCGAAACCGACGATCTCAAACGGGAGACCACCCGCCATGACCTCTTGAATCCCCTCCCAGGCCAGTTCAACCTTGGTTTTGAACTTCACCGAATCAGGCATGCCCTGTTGCTTGCGCCGCTTTTGGTAGCCGGCCTCGAACCAGGCCTCGGGTAGAAACAGTTTGCCCAGAATCCAGGTCCAAAACCCAGACGCCACCGTGAGATTCACGTAGCTCAACAACACGCCCACTTGGCTGGTTTCTACCTTGCCCAGCCGACCCTTATATGGCTTGGCCGCCCCGGCACTGGCATCGCCGGCGTTCTCGTCGGCACTTTCGTCGACCAGAACCACGGCGCCCCTCGTCAGTTCCGGAACCGCTTTCACTTCCGCTTGGACCTGGCGGTAGACCGTCTCAGCCGACCCCGGCGAGTGACTCATGAAGTGTTGGAGGTTTTGCTCTTCAACACCCGCCTCTCGCGCGATTCCGCTATAGTGTCGATTCCCCTCCATACGCAGCAGTCCGCTCAGATAATGCCGCGCATAGACGCTGCCGTCTCGGGTTTGGGTCTTGAAACAGCTCCGGTAGCGCGCCCAAAACTCAGGCAGCCGCTGCCCCAGCGTTTGAATCGCCTCCGGCACCAGTCCCCACCGACACCCCAGCTCTTTTTTGTCATCACCATCACTTTCCTACGAAAAATCATTATGATACAAACTCATCGATCATTTGGGAAATGTGACATTGTCAAGTTAAGCACTGCGGATATTGTACTGAACCCAATTAATTACCGCTATAAGTTATCTCCAGCCACACTGGCAAGGCTTGTCAACCAGCGCGGGTAATAACGGACTGTCCGCCGGCCCATTTTAAGCTAAGGGTGGCTCTCAACGGCATTTCCCTTCCTGCTCGCCATGTCTATAAACACGACTTGAAAAAATAGCCTCGTGACTACGAGAAGTCCCAACTTTTGCGGGGCTGGGCTGTCATCAGCAGCCGCCGGGTAAGGCGGCGATGCGAATGGGTGCGGGACAGCACCTTTGCGCAGCGTTGACACCTCAGCCCCCAGGCCTCTCAGCGTGGCCCCGGATTCCGCTGCGCTCCATCCAGGCTACGGATTAACAACACTGTATTCAGTTATCTGGCATGTATTCTGCTTATCCAATAACTAAGCAGTGGAAATAATGCCCCAGAGGCAAAAACCAAGGGAACGATCAGAAACAGAGGAGACAGGCGATGAGTTTCACCATGACCGAGCAACGGCTCCGCAAAGAAAATCTGGCTTTTGCAGGTACCGGAGGTGTCAGCCAAGGCAATCGCACTAGCGGCTTTATTCCCGGCTTTTGCGACACGGCCACCGGGCAGGTGCAGATTTCGCGGTTTAAGAATGGCACACCGGCACCTTTTCATTTACTGGAAGGGCTTCCTGACGAGTCTCGTGAGTCGTAAATTTTCGGTGCAGAAATGATCAAAACGAGTTAAGACCTGACAGGGGATAACCATTATTATCAGCAAGCTCTTCAGATTCGCTGAACGTGCATAAAATCCCCCGAGTAGAATCGCTGATGGGATGCAGGCGATCTATTCAGGAGATTTTATGCACACCTATCTATACCATGCGTTAGGCAGTTTTCGTAGCCTTTTTTCGCACCATCGCACCTGGTTGAAGTTTGCCCTGATTGTCCTAGGCTTCATCGCGAGCACGGAGATGGTGGGGGTCAGCTCCTGGTGTCGGTTCTGGCTGCTGGATGTCAACGGTTATCACAGTCTGTTACCGTTTTTCCGTTCTAACGCGTGGTCGTTGCGCGAGGTAATCCATCACTGGGCAGGGTTTGTGTTAGCCCAGCAGCAGGTGGTCTACACGCACGGTCGGTGTGTACTCTTAGGCGATCATACTTATGTTTCCAAGGAAGGCCGGCGCATGCCTGGGGTGGTTACGCTGCATCAAGAGTCGGAAACGCAAAGCAAACCGTGCTATTTTCGGGGTCAGTGTGGGGGGGCGCTGGGGATCGTGGTGGGGTCGATGGCCGCGCCCTTTTGTCTACCTTTGGGGTTACGCATCCATCAGGGGTGGCAACCTCTCGGGCAGGTGGACCAGTCGAGCACTGCTACGGAAACGCTGGCCAATCGCCTGGGGTTCATGGCATTGGCATTTGCCCTCGATCAAGACCGCCCCAGCATCCTGGTGCGAGATGCGTTTTTCTCGGTCGCCTCGGTATTTCGTATCGCCCAGTCGGTATGGTCGATCAGCCTCAAAGCCCCCTGCCTCACACTCATCATCCGCGCCAAAAAGCACTATGTCGCCTATTTTGAAGCCGCGCCGCCAGCACCCGGTCAGCTCGGTCGGCCGCCCATCTATGGCGACAAGGTGAAAGTGATGGAGTGCTTCGACTACGCGCATCTGTTTTCAACTGTCTCGTGTCGGGTGTAGGGTCGCGTCGAGACGGTGTCGATACTCGCCCTCAATCTGCTCTGGAAACCCACTGGCGGCCTGATCCGCTTTGTCTTCGCCGTGACCCGTCGCGGTCCGGTCGTGTTAATGGGTAGCGACTTGCACCAAGATCCCGTCACCGCGCGGGAACTCTACTGCGTCAGAACCTGGATTGAGGTCATGTTCTACCACCTCAAACACCTCATCGGCGCTTTTCAGTTTCGATTTTGGTCGAACAAGATGCCCCGGCACTCGCGCCGGCCGAAACCCAATCGCACCTTAACTGCGCCCACCACTCAGGACCTCGGCACCGTACAACACTGGTGGGAGGCCTACGAACGCTTTGTCATGCTCGGCGCCATCGCCCTGGGCTTGCTACAACTCATCGCGCTGAAGGTCAACGCCAGCATTTGGCAACAGTACGTTGGTTTTTTGCGAACCCGCTCCCGCACGCTTCCGTCCGAGCGCACGGTCAAACAGCTCATCGCTCCTCTCCTCGTACGAGATTTTCTCAATCCCGCCGCTGGTGGGATAATGCGCGAAATTCGAACCCACTTTTCTCAACAACCTTCGGTGCAACAGGACCCTCGTTCGCCTCCTGAGGCGCAATCTCTAGCCGCTTAACGCTTCAACTACCAGCCGTGAATGACCTATACTGGTCAGCAGTGGGGCGTTGCCTGTCTGTAAAATAAACAGCAAATTTACGACTGACGAGCTGACGAGTGGATTACAGAACGAGACACAACCGGCAGAGTGCTTACCATCAAGAGTTCAGTGATCGCCGGGTTTGTCCGTCAGAATCGTTTCTATACCCGCGAACAGGCAGCCCGGGCCGTTTTACACTAGTCGGGGGCGGAAATGGACGTAGCCTGTTTTCTGGATACACTGCCCCCCCCGACTGCCGTTCCCTTTACAGCCGGCGAACACGCAACGCCACAAGACTTAATATGCTAGAAACGAGCGGACCCTGGCTTGGTCACCAACCGCTACCGTCGCACGGGCATATGCACCAAGACCATCCCGCCCGCTACCACGACCATACCCACTAACGCCATCACTCCCAGGGCTTCATCGAACAGCAAATAAGCCAGCACCCCGGTCACCGGTGGAGTGAGATAAAACAGACTGGCGACCCGCGCTGCCGCACCGCAGCGAATCAGCGTATACAACAATCCGACGGCGCCTACCGACAGCACCAGCACCAACCAACTCATGGCAAAGATAAACTCACCGCTCCAGTGAATTTGCCTAGATTCCAGCACTAAAGCCAAGCCCAGAAAAGCCAAACCCGTAGCGGCATATTGAATGACGCCTCCGGAACGCAGATCCATCGCGGAGCAGAAACGCTTCTGATATAAGGTTCCGAGGGTGATTCCCAAAAGCGCCAGCAGCGCACAACCAACACCCAGAACCGTCGTTACTCCACTCTGGAATTTACCCCCGACGACGCAGGCAATACCTAGCAGTCCCAGCCCCAACCCCAGCCATTGCCGCCGCGTCACGTGTTCGCCCAGCAAAGCACCGGCCAAAGCGGCGGTCAATAACGGTTGAGTGCCGACGAGCAAGGCCGTGATCCCGGCCGGTAATCCCACGTTAATGGCACTGAATACTCCCCCGAGATAAACGGCATGCACCAGCAGACCGGCAACGGCGATATGCCCCACCGTACGCCAATCCTGGGGCCAAGGCGCGCGGGTCAGCAGGACAATACAGAATAATAGGCCGGTCGCGATGACCATCCGGGCGCCCAAAAAGGTAAAGGGTTCGGCATAACCCAGACCCAGTTTGGCGCCGATAAACCCGGTGCTCCACAGCAGCACAAATAAGGCCGGCATTAGGGAAAGCCACCCGGCCGGCTTTAGCCAGTGGGTAACCTTGACACCTTCCGGTCGATAGATCTTGACAAAATTCTTAGACATAACCCCTTTCTGAAGGAATGCTAACTCTCCTCTTAGGCTTCTCATCTATTACTCCTCCTGTTCCAGCATGGAATCACTGGGGTTTCTGCCGGATCGACAGGCCGTTTCGTGCCTCACTCAGGTGAACACCCATCCGCCATCCACACATGATCATGGCGAATCTACCGCAAACCTTACCGGGCAACCCGGCAACCCCGAATAAGCAACAGCTTGCTGCGGCATTGCTTCGGTTTGATGGCTAACTACCGGATTTTTGTTTCTTTTGTTTCAATGCCACTGCAGCGCCAGCAAACACTGCCGATACCGAGTTTACCTGATGGGCTCCGAACCATCGGTGGGTTACCGCTGTTGGCTCGTTTTGGCTAATGGCTAAGGGAATGATAATGATGATGAGAATTTATGTATTCGTAAAACAAATAATATTGATGTTATTGTTCAGAAAAGCTGATCAATAGAGCAGAAATCAACCGTCACAAAAAATAGCTATTGGCGGCACTCCAGACCGGCCGGCGTGGTCAGCCGCTCGATCTGCACCCTGCCGCTGCCAAAGCCATTGCCGGCGGCGTATGCCACGCTGCCTTGGGAGCAGTTCTCGAAACTCAGGGTCAAGGTCCCCCAGGGCAGCCTCTCCACCGCCGCAGGATCAAAAAGCGGCCCGAATATTCCTCCGCGAGTGACGATCGCATCCACAACGGCGGAATCACCCAAAATAGAACCTTGCCCCACAATCCATAGCTGCTGCCCATCAGCCAAATCATAGGTAAACCAGTAGGCTGCCAGACGCTGGTCAGGCAACACCTCCAGGAGAAAACCCTGACCATCCTCGTCCGGATTGTACCAAGAACCGCTAAAGGCGGCCGTAATAGCCGGCTTTAGCGGTTGTGGGCCGCCGTCGCTCAGCCGATAAATCCCCCCGCCGAAATCCGCCATGTATAGATTGCCTGCCTCATCCTCGCCGAAGGTACTGATGGCAAAGTCTGTCTGGGCCAGTTCTCGGGTTTTCCAGCCCCCGCCGCTATGCGTCAACCCCCAGATACGCCCGGAGCAGAAATCACCATAAAAATACGTTCCGGCCATGGCGGGATATAAGCTTCCCCGATAGACATAACCACCGGTAATGGAACAACCTAAGTCATGATCGTATTCCGCCACCGGCAACGTAAAGCCGCTCTTATCGCAATTATCATCGCCAAAGCAAGTTGATCCTTCCATTCTGTTCCAGCCGTAGTTTTGGCCGCCGGAATCACCGACAGGGGCGAAATTGATCTCTTCCCGGCCACTTTGACCGACATCGGCAATATACAGATCTCCGCTACGGCGGTCGAAGGAAAAACGCCAGGGATTGCGCAGGCCGTATGCCCAGATCTCGGCGCGGGCGTTCCCTTGGTTCACAAAGGGATTGCTTGGCGGAACCCGATAGGATCCAGTGCCGGACTCGACGTCAATCCGCAGCAGCTTACCCAGCAAAGTGGCAAGATCTTGGGCATTGTCCTGCGGATCGCCGGCAGAACCGCCATCGCCGGAGGCAACGTACAGATAGCCATCGGGACCGAAGGCCAGTTGCCCGCCGTTGTGGTTGGCAAACGGTTGGGAAAAGGTGAGAATGACCTCCTCACTGCCGGCATCCGCTCGATCCGGGTTGCCGCCGACACGAAAGCGGCTAATCACCGAATTGCCCCGGGGATCGGTGTAGTACACATAAAAATGCCGTGTCTGGGAAAAATTCGGGGGGAACGCCACGCTAAGGAGTCCCCGCTCGCCACCTGCACTGATGCGGTCGCCGATATCAAGAAAAGGCGTCTCACCCAGAGTATCCTGCTTCACAAGTTCAATGGTGCCCGCCTGGCGCACGACAAACAGCCGGTTGCTACCATCCCCGGCATGGGTGATATGGGTGACTTGCGAAACGCCAGACACTACCTCATTGAGGGTCAAATCCAAAGCCCAGACGTTCGCACCGGTTGCCAGCCCACCCAATGTCATAATCACGCAGGCGCTAATCAACGCCCCTCTTTGCCGTTTGCTCATGATGAAAGATTCCGAAGTCTTGCCACCGCTGGAACCGGTCCCGGTGGGGGTCATTATAAAACCGCTACGAGGTTTGCAAACCCGCTCCTAGCATGGGAAAAACCGCATATTGTCACAAAGTCAGCCAATCAGTTTGCCATTCCAGCCCGTGCTTCCCCCAGTAACCAGGTCCGAAACGCAGAGATCATCGGCTGCTCGGCGATCGTTTCGGGGCAAACCAGATAATAGGCAAAATCCAGGGGGATACACAAAGCAAAGGGAATGATCAGTTGTCCCGCGGCCAAATCGGCGGCAGCCAGCGTCTTGATACTCAGCACAACGCCCTGCCCTTCTAGTGCAGCATTCAGGGCCAGCGCTAGGGCGTCCAAGTCGGCCAATTTGCCTTGACCACTTTTTGGACCTCACTGATTGGTCCCAAACCCAGTGCTAATCGGTATATGAGTGATAATCTCTGAGTCCAAAAATCGGGCAACGAGTTTGGCCCAAAAATGGCGTTTTTAGACACCCTAGGCCAGCGCCGTATGACTAAAGTGTTGGCCACGGTTGGCATCGACCTGCTGCCGCACACCGGCCGCCTTAAGCCACATACCCCAATCGGGCCTTCTGTCGTCCAGAGAAAGGGTATCATCATGTAACAGCACATGGTGGCGCAGATCCTCGGGCTCGCGTAAGGGGTATTCTCCCTCCAGCAAACGCGGGCTGCACATGGGCACAATCGCTACCGAAAACAGTTTATCCACCTGAAAACCCGGGTATTTTCCTCTGCCAAAGCGAATCGCCAGATCGATACCATCGCGGCGGAAATCCGCCAGTGCTGCCCGGCTACGCCCATCTACCAGGGCCATGCTGGCGGAAATTCGCATATCGATATCCGGGTGAACCGCGGCAAAGCGATGTAGCCGCGGCACCAGCCATTTGGCGGCCAACGAGGGCGCCACGCTGATCGTCAGCATAGGCGATTTAGCCCGTGCCCGGAACTGTTCCATTGCCTCCGCCAGACAGGCAAAACCTTCCTGAACTTTAGGTAAACCGGCCTGAGCCGCAGGCGTTAGTTGTAATACCCGATTGGCGCGCCGGAACAATGGCAGTCCCAAATAATGCTCGAGGGCCTTAATCTGCTGGCTGACTGCAGCCGGCGTAACATGCAATTCTTCAGCAGCCTGTTTAAAGCTCAAGCAGCGGGCCGCGGATTCAAAGGCCCGCAGGGCGTTAAGAGGTGGCAAAGAGGGTGGCATCACGTTACGTTAGTTCAAATTAGTTTTTCTAAACTATAAGATAAGAAAGCCTCGTTTGTCTTTTTATTTTTAAACACTTACATTACCAAGCGTTGCAGTAAGTTAATTTTTACTATTTTGTTAACTCGCTATCAAGAGGCTCACCATGACCAACGTTATCATTTCAAAAACTCCCGGCAAAAGCCGAATTCGTCCCGAAGAGGTACAGCACTATATTGAAAAAGCGCGTCAATACCGTCATGAGTTTATGACCGCTTGGGTGAGCCGCAAAAAGAAACGCCTGTCTGCAGCATACCACAGGCTGTCCTCAAGACTCGATGCGCAGCGGACATCTTAACCGGTGAATTGATTTTGCCTGCCCTGCCAGAGTCTTACTCCGGTTTCGAGGGACTCATCCGTCGAGCGCGCGGCAGGGATGCCGTTGTCAAGCCTGCAGGGAGGCATTTACGGCGTCCCCTGGAACGAGCTGCCCAGGCCCTCTGATACTCATCGGCAGCGGACGGCGGGTCACACCCCTAGGGCAATCGCGCTATGTGAGTTTCGGCCCGAAGATGAGTTGGTTACGGTACTCGTCGTTCAGTGAAGCGCGCAGCTTACGACGTCGCAGGCTATCCTGGGAGGAGCCGTTGTGGCGTATCACATTGAGCGCCATCCGCCGGATCAGAGCGAGGTTTTCAGCCGAGTGAGGTTGGTGTGCCCGGTTGGCATCTTCGCCGAACTGCACGTCCAGTACCCAATGCTGGCCATTCTCGGTATCCCAGTGGCGGCGCACGGCGTCGGCAAAGCACGCCGGATCGGTCAGTGAGCATAGGTAATAGCGGTGTTCGGTCGTCGTTGTATCGCCGATGATCCGAGTCGCTTCGAGTCGACCGACCGCTTGCAGTCCGGCCCACTCGGGTGGTTGCTCCAGCCAGGCAATCTCGTCACTCAGGGCGTAGCGGCGGATTTCAATTCGACCATGGTCTTTGTCTACCGTCTCCTGCTGGGGTAATCGGTCCTGAGTAATTTCCGTATCCAACCATAAGCGCACGTCGTCATGCAGACTCGGGTGGTTATCTTTCAGGGCCAGGATGTAATCCGCGCCAGCGTCGACCACCTCCCGGGCAATGGCTTTCTGACAGCCCATCGCATCGATCGTGACCCCCGCGCCTCGCACGTCCAGCAGTGACAGTAGCTCTGGCATCGCCGTGATTTCATTGGTTTTGTCTGCCACCGCCTGCGGCGTGAGGACTAGGCGGGCTTTCGCCGCGTAGGCACTCACCAGGTGAACGGCTTGATCCCCCACCCGGCTACCCCGCAGGCGCTTACCATCCAGACACACCGGTTCCCCCGCTAAACTCGGTATAGCAACCTCCACCCACCGCAACAACGCCTCCGTAAACGCCCCCGGTGCCAGGCGCCCCAATACGTCACTGAGCGTATCATGGGACGGAATGCCATTCGGCAGTTCCAAGAACTCTCGCAACCAGTCCTCTTTTTGCTTCCCAAATTCTTCCATTCCCACCCAGTCTTCAATCCCACTGAGCACGGCACAAAACACAATCATGAGAATGTCAGTCAATTTGTGTAGCTTGTTTCGGGTTTCCCGGCGGGGTCAGGCAGCTCGGCAAAATAGGGGCGGGGATCAGGCAGCATCGGTTATCTCCTCAACGTCAGGATGCCTCCTAACATTACCTGCATCCTCTGTCAAGGGCTATATAGCGCGATTGCCCTAGGTCACACCCCCATAGCATAAGCTAAACGACGTGGTTTCTGCTAAAGTAACGGATGACATTGTGGCGCAATTTTAATGAGCAGACCATGGGAAAGACTCTGGTAATCTACCCCGCTGAACAACGACCGTCTGCCCCAGACGCGAAAACGCAAAGCCCTCCCCAGTTACCGTTTCTCCGTGAGATTCTTACGCGCTCCCTGCAGGAGGACGCCGGCTTAGCCTTTGCCGACGCATATCGATCAGCCACCACGCTGCGCCAAGAACTGCAGACTGTCGCAAACATTACCAGCAGCGCACTGCAGGCCAAAGTAGCCGCCCACCTTGAGCGGGAATACGGCAAAGAGACGGCGCAGCGCTATCAGTATCCGGCCCGTATGCAAACCATGGTCCAGGTGCGTGATGGAAAAGGGCGCGTCAGTCCCTTTTCCCGAGGCCGGCATCGCCACTATCTGGAATCCTGCGGACTGACCATGGAGGAAGCCACCACCGTCACGGCCAAACTCTACGAACAGCTGCGCCGCGAAGGCGCAACGGCCGTTGCCTCCAATCACCTGGCCCGGCTAACGCATCGTTATCTACAGGAAGATTTCGGCGAAGCGGTGGCCCGGCGTTATGGGACGTGGGTTGATTTTCTGCGCAGCGACCGCCCGTTGATACTGCTGATCATGGGCGCTACCGGATCCGGCAAGAGCACGGTGGCGACAGAAGTGGCCATCCGACTGGGCATTGTGCGAACCCAATCCACCGATATGCTGCGGGAGGTGATGCGGATGATGCTTCCCCGGCGCGTGGTGCCAGCGTTACATACCTCCACTTTTAAGGCCTGGGAATTGCTCCCGGCTTATGGGCACCGGCGCAACCCGTCGGATCAGGTCGTCACCGACGGCTATCTGGCCCAGGCCGACGTAGTCTCCTTGGGTTGTGAGGCCGTGCTGAACCGCGCTTTCCGGGAACGAGTCTCCTTTATTTTGGAAGGCATTCATATCCATCCTTCACTGGTGGAGAAATTACCTCAGACCACCGACGCTATTATGATTCCGATAATGCTCGCCGTGCTCAAACCGGCGGCTTTGCAGGAACGCTTTAATGCTCGGGGAGAACAGGCTCCCGATCGGCGTGCCGAGCGCTATCGAGAAAACTTTGACGCTATTTGGCAATTGCAAACCTTTCTGCTTGCCGAAGCGGAACGTTGGAAAGTTCCCATCATTTCCAACGATGAGCCGGAAACTACCATTCGCCAGACAATGACTGTCATTATCGATGCATTAGCCCGGGTCTTTTCCAGCTATCCCGGTAAGAGTTTTCTGGCGGTGAAATCCGATTGAAACTGATCTAGAGATCTTGGAGTGATCACTGTGAAGTTAAGCGCTGACACGTTTAGAGCCTGGAACCAAAAATCCATCACTTTGCTCGGTATGTCTGGCGTTGGCAAAACGCGTCTGGCTAAACTACTACGCCGGGAGAACTGGTTTCACTATTGTGGCGACTATCGCATCGGAACCCGTTACCTCGACGAAGCGATTCTTGATAACATCAAACAGCAGGCTATGCAAATCCCCTTTCTCCGGGAACTACTGCGCTCTGATTCCATTTACCTGCGTAATAATATCACCGTAGACAATCTTAAACCGGTTTCGTGTTTTCTCGGCAAACTGGGGAATCCCGAACAAAACGGACTGTCGTTTCGGGAATTTAAACGCCGCCAGGAACTCCATAGACAGGGGGAAATAGCCGCCATGAAGGATGTGCCGGAGTTTATCCGCAAGGCCCGTGAAATTTACGGCTATCAGCACTTCGTCAACGATGCCGGCGGCAGTATTTGTGAGTTAGACGATGGGGAGGTGATGCCCCTGCTGGCCAAACATACGCTGATTCTCTATATCAAGGCAACGACAAAGGACGAGCAGGAACTGATGCGACGGGCCGAGAAGCAACTGAAACCGCTCTACTACCGGGAAGCCTTCCTGGACGAGCATCTGGCAATTTACCTGCAGGAGAACCAAGTGCCCTACTGTGCCATGATTGATCCAAACGCCTTTGTGCGCTGGATGTTTCCCAAGCTGTTCTATTCACGTATCCCTCGCTATGAGGCGATTGCCCAGCAATACGGCTACACTGTCACGACGGATCAGCTCGGTAAGGTAACCCATGAAGCCGATTTCCTCAGGCTTCTAGAACAGATGATAGAACAACAGTCGTAGTGTTCAACTTCAGTCTTCTCAGACGAGATCGTTAAGCATGCCTTTGGTTGCCAATTCAGATTTACCGACCTTCGAGCGGCTGCGGCGCGAAGGTCAGACGGTGCTCGCACCCAATCGGGCGCTACATCAAGATATTCGGGAACTGCATATCGGGCTTTTGAACATGATGCCCGATACGGCGCTGGGCGCCACCGAGCGGCAGTTCTTTCGCTTGGTCGGGGAGAGCAATCCCATTGCCCAATTTTATATGCACCCCTTTACCCTGGAGGATCTTAAGCGCAGCTCTCAGGCTCTGGAATACATCGCACGATATTACGACTCTTTCGAGACCATTCAAAGAGACGGACTGGACGCCTTAATTATTACCGGCGCCAATGTCACCCAGCCTGATCTAGCGGCTGAGCCTTTTTGGGAACCCCTCATTGAAGTGATCGGCTGGGCCGAAGAGAATGTCACTTCAACTTTATGCTCATGTCTGGCTACCCATGCGGTATTGCAATTCCGGCACGGTCAGAAACGCCGCCGCCTGCCCGCAAAACGCTGGGGCGTTTATCAGCACTGTGTTGTGGATGCTCGCCATCCCCTCGTCAACGACGTGAATACGTGCTTTGATGTGCCTCATTCCCGTTTCAACGAAATTAGCCGCGACCAATTCGCGGCCGCAGACCTTCCGGTGCTGGTGGAAAGCCAAGAGGCCGGCGTACATCTGGCGGTCAGCCGGGATGGCTTTCAGACAGTCTATTTTCAAGGACATCAGGAATACGATACCCATAGCCTGCTTAAGGAATACAAGCGCGAAGTGAATCGCTTTGCCCAAGGCGAACGGGAAGATTATCCGCCATTCCCCGAGCATTACTTTGATCGCCAGACGCAAGCCATACTGGACGAGTACCAGGAGCGACTGCGGGCCGCCCTGCAGCGCAGCACAAAACTGCCCGAGTTTCCCGAGGCGCTGATCACGGGCAGACTTCACAACACTTGGCATGATACCGCCGAAGCGGTAGTCGGCAATTGGATCGGCAAGGTTTACCAAATTACTAACGCAGACCGAAAATTGCCCTTTATGGAAGGGGTTAATCCCGACGATCCGCTTGGTTTGCGGCAATAGTCCGGCCTTACTTTTCCAATGTCATGACCGCTAAAGATTGCGGTCGGCCGATGCCATGGCCCTGAGCGTAATCAACGCCAATCTTGCGCAGCTTGTCGAGGATGGCCGCATTCTCCACAAATTCGGCGATGGTTTGCTTGCCGACCACATGACCAACCTCATTGATGGATTTGACGATCGCAAGGTCAACGGGATCGTTAATAATATCCTTTACGAATGCGCCATCAATTTTGAGAAAATCGACCGGGAAGTTTTTTAAATAGGTGAACGAAGACAGTCCGCTACCGAAGTCGTCCAACGCAAAACGACAGCCCCGCTCCTTGAGGATTTGCATAAAATGAAGCGCATTCGTGAAATTTGCAATAGCGGCTGTCTCGGTAATCTCAAAGCAAACCTTAGTGGGTGGAATGTTGGTCAGCTCGAATTGCTGAATCACGAACTGCAAGAATTCCTCGTCGCCCAGAGAAAGCGCGGATAAATTGATAGCACACAGGTACAGACCCTGCAAATGCCGGGGATGGCGGTTAAGCCATGCAAAAGCCGTGCTGATGACCCAGCGGTCTATCCGGATAGCCAGCCCGTAACGTTCGGCGGCGGGTAGAAACATACTGGGCAATACGAGACCCAACTCAGCGTCTTCCATGCGCAGGAGCAACTCGTAGTGCACTCCTGCATTCTCGCTGCCGTCAATCGGATCAATGGGCTGAAAGTCAAGGCGAAAGCGGTTCTCGGCCAATGCTTGGTGAATTCTGGCAATCCACTGCATCTCGCCACGGCGGCGCGCCAACCCTTTGTCATCCAGGCGATACAGGTGAATGCGATTACGCCCCGCCTCCTTGGCTAAGTAGCAGGCGCTGTCGGCTGCACTTAATACCTGTGCAAGATTTTCGCCGGCGGCTGTGATGGCTACCACTCCAATACTCACGCCAATGTTAAAGCGCCGGGTTTCCCATAAAAAATAAAAATCCTCAATAACTTTCCGCAAGGCACCGGCTACCCGCATGGCCTGGTCAAGGGAACAATGCTCCAGCAAAACCCCAAACTCATCCCCCCCCAACCGGGCCAACGTATCCCGTTTTCTCACTTCTCCTTGCATTAGAGTGCTAATTTGCCGCAGCAACTCATCCCCTGCCCCGTGCCCACAGGTGTCGTTAACCAGCTTGAACTGGTCCAGGTCCAGATAACACAACGCATGTTCATGGGCATGCGTTTTGGCGTCCGTTAAGACCCGTTGCAAACGCCGCTCAAACTCACGCCGGTTTATCAGACCGGTCAGAGCATCATGCCTCGCCTGATGGCTCATCTCCCGAGCCAGACACCGCACCTCGGTAATATCGCTAAAAGTCAACACCGCACCGACCAGTTCCTCATGACGGCCATGAATGGGTGCCGCTGCATCTTGAATCGCATACTCTTTACCGTCGCGACTGAGCAACACCAGCGGCTCCTGCAACTTGACCACCTGGTCTCGTGTTAAACACCGGAGCAGACTATTCGTGCCAGGCCTGCAGTGTTGTTCATCGACAACTCGAAATATGTCATCCAGCGGTTGCCCACGCGCTTCATGGAACTTCCAGCCGGTCAACGTTTCCGCCGCTGGATTGAGATACTCTACGACGCCGTGCTGATTGGTCCTTATCACGGCGTCAGCGATGGAATGTAGCGTCACTTCGGCGCGTTCTTTTTCTTCAAAGAGAGCCTTTTCGGCGCGCAGACGCCCGGTCACATGGATTTGATTAGCGGCGAGAAAGGCGTTGGCAGAGCGGACCAATAGCCCCAACTCATCAGCCTCGTGACCCGGCAAAACGGGAAATCGGCTATCCCCCGGCTTGTAAGGATCGATGCCATCGAAGGCACTGACCAGCCGAGTCAGCGGCTTGGTCACCAGATAGTAGAAAAAGCTGATCAGCAGACCGGCAAACAATAAAGTACGCAAAACGCCGCTGAGAATGACGCGCTTCCAACGGCTGAAAAACTCATTCAATGCCCGATCCCAATCCACCACGACCGACAGCTTGCCAAATTTTCCAGTGTCCATCCCCGGTAAACGCAAAATAACGGTATAGCTTGCATCATCCTGGATAAGCCAGCGGGTAAGCCAGCGCGTTTCGCTCGCCGTTGAGGAAGCGTAGCCCGACGCCAGGATATTTCCTAACTCATCGAAAATCCGCGCCTCGCTGACAAAGTCATAATCGAGAAGGCTGTCGACGACTTCATACGCAAGCGGTTCGTGCAGGTGATAGACGGCTTGCACGGCCGGCCCCTCGGCCATTGCCAGGATATGCTGGATAGTGCGTTGTAGAGCCAGCTCTTGCTGGCGGAAATCCAGCCAGAGCTGCACAAGGCTTATCAACAGACCTAAAATAAATGCACTGACCACGCTGATCCGCGCCAGCCTGACAGAAATCCGTTTGCGAAACGGTAGCATAACTCTCCTGATAACACTCCGAGATGGCTAACGTATCTTCCTGGAACCAACCCCAGGCGAATTCCAGGCGAATTTCAATAAAAAATTCTCACGCCGACCGTCCAGCAATCGGTTCCTTGGCGATCGTCTTGGCACTGTAGCGTCAATCCCAGTCGCTTGCTATGATAGCGGCATAGCTACCGTCGGCACGCATGGCATCCAGCGCTGTTTGCCATCGTGCGATGACTTCAACCGGGGTAGCGCGAGAAAAAGCCAGATACATTTGATTCTTGCGAAGGGTATAGACAGGTTTTAACGATTGCGGCGTTAAGCCGGCTCGCTGCGCAAAGTACTTCCATTCCCTCACATCGCCGCCGAGAAGATCAATATGCTTTCTTAGCACCAAACGATAAGCGCTAAGACCGGCGCTGATCAGCGGCACCAGGTTGGTAAAATTAGCTTCGGTTAAAATGGCCTCAGCGGCCCCTCCATCGAGTACGCCAATGCGCTCCACCTGACGCACGTCGTTCAACGTCTTCGCCACGATATGCGAATCCGCACGTCCCAGCAGAACCAACCGATATTCCACAAGAGGTCCAACCCAGCGAAATAAAGGCTCACGAGCCGGCAGCAAGGTCATGGAATAGATGGCCACGTTATCTTGGGTCAGCAGTTCCCGATAGGCCCGTTTCCAGGGGACCAGTTTAATGGCATCAGGATGGCCGACACGGCGCATGATCTCCCGCACAACTTCTGTGGCGATGCCGGTAATTCTGCCGTTTTCCTGGTAACTGTAAGGAGGAAACTCTTCCGTGTAGATCCGAAATGTTCTAGTCTCAGCCCATCCCAAACTGCCAGCAGTGAGCGTCAGCAGCAGAACAAATCCATATAGCCATCGTCCCAGCATAAACTTTCCCCCGGTGTTGTTTTTCAGCGCCATGCTTAGTCAGAAAAGGTATAGTATTGTTCCTTTGTCCCAACCCTTATCAGCGTCATGTTAACCCACAGTAGACGTTTCGAGGGGAAATCGATAACCATCCTGCAAAGGTAGAGTACCCGGCAAAAGCCCTGCTTATTAGCAAACCCCGCAGCCACTACAGGCGTGGAGAACGGCGGTTCAGCCGCTTAGCGGGCGCTTTTGGCGATGCTGCCAAAGCTTTGCGTTGCCCAATGTCATGGTATTGCAAAACGAATACAGGAAACTTGCAAAGCGGCTGCGTCTCTATGTACAACAAGGAGATTACCGAAGCAGTGGCCTGGCCGTACCGCCTGCTGATGAAAACCAGTGCTTTCCTGTTTTATACGGTACAGTCTCGCAGCTGAGTATGAATTAGGCATGTATCGTTGAATCGTTGCGCAGGAACGCCGATGGTATTGGCCGGGCCATCGCATCTTGCTTTCAAGGCATTCTGAGGTAAAACCAATACGCATGCAAACCATAGCTTTTGCTGATCATCAAAATCCAACACCACCACCCATCAGTTCCGCAAAGACACGTCCAGCAAAACTGCGGGACGCCGCCGCTCATCGCCCTGTCCCTCAGGTGGAGCCGACTGCATTCTATCGGTTCGGTCGTCCTTGGAATTGGGTAACCCTATTCAAGCACCCCAGGCCAGGGGTTTTCTGCGCGGCATTGCTTGCCCTCCTCATAGGCCCCGTTCAGGCCCAAGAAACGGACGAGCTGCTGGATCCTGAACAGGCTTATGTGCTAACCGTGACTGCCCCGAGTGCTGACCTGATCGCGGCCCGATGGAATATCGCCGAAGGTTATTATCTGTACCGGGGACGGTTTCAGTTTACCGCGCTCACCTCTGGCATCCGCTTAGGCAAACCTCGCTTTCCCGCCGGCAAGATAAAGGAGGACGAGTTTTTCGGCCGGCAGGAAATTTATCGGCAGCACATCGCAATTGCAATACCTGTGCAGCGGAAATCCGGAGCACCCGACCGACTGGAGTTAAAAACCGTCTATCAAGGTTGCGCCGACATAGGTATTTGTTTTCCTCCCATTACTAAGACCGTTTCCGTAACTTTACCGCCTCTGGAGGCCACCGCAGCCTCACCGTTACCTTTGCAAGCGACCGAGGCGTCTGCTACGACTGCAGCGCCAACCGACAGCGTCGCGGCGTCCGAACAAGGTCTTATCGCTAGCATGTTGGTCGAAGAACGGTTTTGGGCCATGCCGGCTTTTTTTGGTTTTGGTCTGCTGCTCGCCTTTACCCCCTGTATTTTTCCAATGGTTCCTATCCTCTCCAGCCTTATCGTGGGTCAAGGCGAAAACGTTACCCGCTATAAAGCCTTTATGCTGTCTCTGATTTATGTGCTGGCCATGGCAGTGACCTACACCGTAGCGGGAGTGCTGGCAGCCAGCTTCGGTCAAAATATTCAAGCCCTGTTTCAGAACCCCTGGGTATTGGGTTCCTTTAGCGCGGTATTCGTGTTGCTTTCCCTATCCATGTTCGGTTTTTATGACCTGCAAATACCGGCCAGTTGGCAAAGCAAACTCGCCCAAGTCAGCAACAGCCGGGGAGGCGGTACCTATGTGGGGGTAGCGATAATGGGATTGCTCTCGGCGCTGATTGTCGGCCCTTGCGTGGCGGCGCCATTAATCGGCATACTGATGGTCATCGCCGCCACCGGTAATCTTGTTTTGGGAGGCACCGCCTTATTTATAATGAGCCTAGGCATGGGCGTGCCGTTGTTACTCGTCGGCACCGCTGGAGGCCACCTGCTACCCCGGGCCGGACGCTGGATGGAGGCGACCAAAGCCGTGTTCGGCGTGGTGCTGCTGGGAGTCGCTATTTGGATGCTGGAGCGCATCATTCCGCCAGCAGTCACCATGCTGCTATGGGCGCTACTGCTCATTATTTCTGCTATCTATATGGGTGCCCTGAGGCATCTTGATGAGAGGGCCTCCGGCTGGCAGACACTGCGCAAAGGGTTGGGGGTAGTGCTGCTGACGTACGGTTTTCTGTTGCTAGTAGGAGTAGCCGCCGGTGGTCATGACGTTCTGCAGCCCTTACGTGGCGTAAGCTTAATGGCTTCTCGGGGAATGGCACAGGGAGAGGAAAGCATCATTCGGCCATTATCCACCTTTCAACCGATCAAGACCCTCGACGAACTGAACCAGGCACTGTCCCGCGCCAACGCCGACAACCGTCCCGTGATGCTGGACTTTTATGCCGACTGGTGCGTCAGCTGCAAAGAAATGGAGAAATACACTTTTTCCGATCCCGACGTACAAACCACTTGGACCAACTATAATACCGTATTATTAAAAGCAGACGTCACCGCCAACGATGCGGCAGACCAGGCTTTAATGCGCCACTTCGGTGTCTTCGGCCCGCCCGCCTATGTGTTTTTTGGACCGAACGGCAAGGAACGACAGGGTTACCGCGTGGTGGGATTTATGCCGGCGGATAAGTTTCGGCAGCATCTGGCAAAGGCCCTGCGTCCCTAGCCTTTCGGCGGGTTCTCACGGGCAACGAACGGCCGGTAGTGCACCAGTCGCTGTGCGGAGATTCCGTGTTATTCCAGCATTTCGGATAAAATTGAGTCTATCGTTTTCGCCGGAAGAGCCCCCCATGTCCAAGAAGCGCAAGTACCCGTCAACAGAGTTGTCTACAGACCAGCGTGAACTCGTTGCACGCCTCGTGGGCCCGCTGGAGGTGCGTGGGATCTCGCGCTCGGTCTTTCGTGAGGTTCTCGCCGACGCCGAGATCATGGTGCCCAAGTCGTCTTTGGACCGCTGGGTGCACGCCCACGCGGCGACGGGCAGGATCTTCACGGCGGAGAAGGCCAGCGGAGCGGCGCCGCTTCTGGACGACGAGCAGGGCGAGATGGCAGCCGGTTGGGTCCTGTCTCAGAACGACTCGAACCAGGTCGTCTCGCTCGCCTCGTTCTCGACGTTCTGCGCGTCAGCCTTTGGTGTGGAGCTTGCCCAGACGACGGCGCATGACTACCTGCATGCCCTTGGCTTCAGTTCGAAGGTTTCCCAGGTGAAGATCAGCGGCTTCACGGTGGACGTCGACGCGCTCGCGAAGATGATGTTTGAGTGGAAGAGCGAGCGACAGCGTGCGGGAGACCTCAAGGGGCTCCTGGCAAGCGTCGACTTCACGTTCACGGGCCACCGCACCGATCGGCGCCTGACCTACGCGCCTGCTGGTGGCGCTCAGCCAAAATCGAGCACCGCGATCACTCGGTTCACGAACTGCCTCGTCACCGTTGTCTGGTCCGACGGTGTAACCCGTACCCCGCCTGTCCTCTTCACGTTCCATGGGAAATTCCGGCGCGATCGTGTCGGGCGCAAGGCGTGGGTCCAGGAGAGGGACAAACTCGTGAACGCTCTCGCACGCTTCGGCATCCATGCGAAACGCGTCATCTCTATTGGCGCCGAGCAGAACGAGACCCGCCTCTATGCCAGCGAGAGTGCCGGGCTTCTGCGCCGGTTTTTTGCGCGCTACCAGATCCCGCGCAACGTTGTCGTCTTCAGCGATAATGGGAAGTCCTTCTTTCCGGGCGGCGTGAGTGTTCTCGAATCGCTCGGGTTCGCAAAGCACGTGTCGTACCCTGCACCCGTGCATCAGCATCTTTCGCCCAATGACAACCGCCTGCATGGCACGGCGAAGGCGAGGTGGCGTAACAGTGGAGTGGACTTCAAGGATGACGTGGAGTCGTCCCTGTGGCTCCTAAGCCATCTCGATGTTGAACTCGCGGCTCACGGAGCGACGTGGTTCAGGCGGAACCTCTTGGATCTCACCGCCAAGTCAGCGCGAGAGCTCATTCGGGGCAGCTCTGGGAACAGGGCACAGGTCGACTCCGATAGGCTCTATGCTTACCATATCTTTGCGGGCCTGAATGCGATGGGAAGACCAGAAGAGACTAGCGCATAAGTTCCGGACAACTTGCATGGGCGAGTGTGCAGCGGGTAGTGAGAATAGAATTGGACTCAATTTTAGCCGAAACGCTGGATTTTCATGATCAAATCCTGTCACAGAAGGAAGGCTTGGCCATGGTTATCAGAGAGAGCTTTCCGCAATGCGGCTTAAAGCGCTACAAAAAGAACGGTCTGATTCATACCGGCAAACGGAATCATCGCTGCAAAGACTGTGGGCGGCAGTTTGTCTTGAGCGCAGAGAATCCGTTGATTCCTGACGATGCTCGAGCGCTGATCAAGCGCTTATTAGCCGAACGGGTGTCATTGCGAGGCATTTGTCGAGTGGCCTTGGTGAGCCTAAGTTGGCGGATCGATTTGCCGTCGAGTGCTATGAGCCAGTTCCGGAGGATCTGAATGTACGCTTGCCCGAACAGCCTGATGGTGTGATCGTTCAACGCCTGGAGGTCGAAGCCAACGAAGCCTGGAGCTTTGTGGGCAAGAAGGCTAACCTGCAGTGGCTATGGCTAGCGTTGGATGCGAAGTCTCGTCAGGTGATTGGCTATCATGTGGGAGATCGCAGCAAGCGCAGTGCCAGAAAGCTTTGGAAGAAGATCCCAGAAGTGTATCGCCAGCACGCCACGTTCTATACCGATGGGCCTTGATCATCGTTTCGGCCATTACCTCATGCGACGGCCCTCAGCAGAGGTTTCTCAGCCGATGGGGAAGCCCGTTTGCGCGCTGGCCTGGCTGGCATCGGGACGTGGTCCAGTAACCACTCGAACAGGTCGGCGGGGCGACTACCAAACAAGCGTTCAGCCGGTGTGGTGCCATCAGGACGGCGGATGAAAGAGTTGTGAACGGTGGTCAAGGCGGCTAGCTTGCGGGGTCGGATGCGGTGCAGGTGATGGTGGTGCAGCGCGAGTTGCCCATTGCGGCCTTCGACACAGGAGCGCGAGCGCTGAAACAGATCGGCGCACTCGGTGGTCACCTGCTCGATCAAGGCGCGCTGCTCAGAGGGCAGTCCGGTCAATGGACTCTCTGGCGCGTTAAGCGAGTTGAGAAGCACCGTGGCGTGTTGTTGCAGGCGCTGACGTTCAGAGGCGGTCTGGGTGCGTTCGGTTACCCGCTGCAGAGACAGAGCCGGAAGCAGTTGGTTCAATACGGCACTGGCCACGGCCGGAGCCAAATCGAGTGCCTCGATCCGGGCAGTGACGGTCATGATGAAAAAGGTCACCGTCGCCAGCCTATCGGTCAACACCCGCCGGGCCTTGGCAAGCCGCGCGCCACAGCGCGGCGACAGCGCGGCGGTCTCAGCGAGTTGTTCGAGGTGGTCAAACGCCTGCGCCAAGCGCTGCTCCACGGCCGCGCGGCTTTGCGGCTGAGCTGTGTCCAGGGGATAGGGATGATAGGTCCGGCTGATGGCCTGAATGGCCGCCTGGGCTTGCGTTTGCTGGGCCTGCGCTTCGGCTAACGCGACTTCGGCTGAGAGGCTGTGAAAAAATCCTGGATCGTGTATATTTTGAGTCTCATAGGATAGATATCGTGCTCAGGTAGCACAAGACTCCCCCTTTTTATCGCATTGACATGAAGACTCTTACGGCATGAAAGAGAAGTCTCGTTTAGGACTTACGCATTGACGAATACGAAAACTTGTGGCAGAGATTGGCGTTTTGAGCCACGCTTAGCCGGATGATCAGAATAACCTCACGCCCCCCGACGGGGCATTGTAGCTTACCGATGGATATGGGATTTTTGATGAGCGAGCCGAACTCAGGCAACGGTAGCCGTTTGGCGGAAGTGATGGGGATTTCCCATGACAGCGTGAACCGTTTTCTGTTGCGTGAGGGGGATGAGCCCAAGGACCTGTTCGCCGAGGCCAAGGGGATGCTGAATCGGGTCGGGGGAACACGGAGCGTGGACGACAGCACCGTGGACAAGCCCTACGGCCAGCACATGGAGTTGGTTGGCCACTTCTGGTCAGGCAAGCACCCCCGGGTGGTTAAGGACATATCGTTACCCATAACTTGAATTCTGCATAGCCCGCTGGGCTTCGATAGCCAGGACAAAATCGCGAGTTCGCTGTAGTCCGATCCAAAGGGTTTGTGGTCCAGGGAAGCCATCGCCCTTACGGTTAAGAAAGCCCCCGAAGCCAGCTACCATGCGAATCATTTCATTCAATGAAGGTGGGACCTGGGGCGGCGGTTGGCGCTTAGCCACAATGTACACCGCTTGCCATTCCTCATCGGCAAAGAGGTGGTGTCCTAATTTTGGATATCGCTGATTTACACAGGCCGAGCAAATTCATATCGATTGACCAATAAGCCGATGACGATATCGTGCATCTGGACCGATTTGGAGAAGCAGATCGTTTTACGTGCTAGGCGTTTAATTCGAGTCCGTAAGGTGAGGTGCTGGCGTTCAATTTGCTGGGTGTAACGCTTGCCGGGGCAGTGCACATCGGGCTCTAGATGGCGCTGATACGCGCCTAAGTGATCGGTGTAGTAGCGCGTGATTCCAAACGGTTCCAGTAACTGTTTCAGCGCCAGAAATACCTCATCTTTGCGTCGGCCGAAGACGTAAGCGAGCACTACGCCGGTGGCATGATCAATGGCGTGCCAGAGCTAACGTTGTTCGTCCTTGTTGCCTACATAACTCCACCTTTCGTCGACCTCAGCCTCGTCAACACGCTGAACCACCGCGGTAATGTCGTCTGGATTCAGGCCGCTCAGCAGCGCTTGGTTGACCGGCTCGAGCACGTCTTCTTTTGCTTTCAACTCACTGAGTACGGTGTCCTTGCTGATCTTCAATACCCGCGCCGTATCCCGAACGCCGCTACCATTGAGCGCCATGTCAACGACCTGTTGCTTGACTTGGGGTAGACGTCCACGGTCGCTGTACTCCAGAAGAAAAGAGCCATGGGCACACTCCTCATTCTGGCACAGATAGCGTTGTTTACCATTGCTGGTCATACCACGTTTGACAACCTGATCACTTTCACAATGTAAACAGCGTACAGGAATTAATGTCATCGCAACCCCTTGGATGTTGGCGCCTGAAAAAGGTCCTAAGTTTGACATGAATCCATGTGATTCTCCAAAATCAGGACACCACCGGCAAAGACGACGTTGCAAGGTAACTCCGGGCAGGTGCGCCCCAGCATGGTCAGATACAGCACCCGCCAGGCAATGATCAGATAACAGGCCAGCGCCGGTTCCAGGCGTTCGAGGTGCTCGAGCTGTAGCTCTTCGACTTTGCAGCCGGATTTCAGAATTCGGAAAAAGATCTCTATTTGCCAGCGGCAAAGGTACCATTGCAAGACCTCGACGGCCTGTTCAGCCGTGGCTATCGGCACGCTGGTGAGCAACACCCACGTGATCGGTGCTTCGTCTGCCGGGGGATTGACTTCGGTGGCCAACAGGGCGGTGATTGCCACGTCCGGCAGCGTCTGGCCGTAGCGATAAGGCGCCTTGAGAGTGACCGGCACGGCCTGCAGCGTCTGGACGATGTGCCGCGCCTTGCGCTTATCGGTCGCCGGCCTATCGAATTCTACCTGAGCCAGTACCGGCGCCTCAGCGGCCGCCTCCCAGAGGTTTCGCCCATCGCGGAGCTTGCGGTCATGTTCGGAGCGGATCAACCACTCGGCACAAGGTAGCTGGGCCTGCTGGACCCAGTGGCGTTCGGCAAACACTTCATAAATATCCGCTTCGCGGTCCGCCGTATAAACCAGTCGGGTCTCAGGCACGCGGGCTTGCAGTTCACCCACGCTCTGATAGCCTTCGAGCCAGCGGAGGCTTTCCTTCGCTTCGATAGGCCGATGGGGATCTTTATCTTGGCCCAAACTGCCCGGCTCCCGTACCCAGCCCCACGCATCCAACACCCCCAGCGGCACCCGATCCGGGGTTACCGCCAGAGTCGGGTGCAGGTACAATCCGCGGCGCGTTTCGTAATTCAGCGGCCCCAACCCCTCAATGTCACTCTTGCTGGTATCATCAAGCTCCGTGGTATCCTGGATACACAGTACCAGCGGCTGGTTGCCCAGCCGCTGTTCGCTACAGGCAGCATGCGGCTCCAGCACCTCTTGGGGACCTACCCGCTCGTGGTCCAACAGCCGATAAGCCGCGTTGGTCTCGGCCCAGCCGCCGCAGGCGGCTGGAATACTTGCGCCGGGCTGTGCCCCCAGATCCGCCAACACCTGCCGCGCTCGCTCATTGAGCCGTTGATCTCCTAAATTAATCGTCTCCAGTTCCGCTACCCAATCGTTCATGTCGCCTTCTCGCCTTCTCTTGTCAGGGCTAGGGAAGCCGCGTATTTAAACAGGTTTGGGCGCGCGTGTCAGCCAGCGTGCTAGCGATTGGAGTTATGGGTAACGATATGGGTTAAGGAGGGTCGATTCAAAGTACAGATAATTTTATGCTATCATAAAGTTATCGAACAGCTTTGACTAACCTATTGAACGATCGGAGCCCCCCTTGATGGCCTATCACAGGCTAGTGCATTATTTATCCGAGTTAGCAGACCCGCGTCATGCGAAAGGCATTCGCCCTGTGCAGTTGTCGAGCGTAACGATTATGGTAATGGCGATGCTATGCGGGCGAACGAGCCTGAAAGGGATCGCGCGCTTTGCGCGCACCCATGTGCAAGCGCTGGCCGAGGTGATCCCGTTACCGCGCGATAAAGCGCCCTCCTACAGTACGTTGCAACGCTTGAGCCAGCAGCTGTCGAGCGAGGGCTTGTGTAGGCAGTTCAATCGCTGGATGCCGCAGTACGCGCAGGCCGAGACGATCGCTATGGATGGCAAGCGTATCACCCGCACCTTCCCACCCAAGGAAGGCGAGAAACAACGTGTTACCTCGCTGGTGTCGTTTTTTAGTCATCCTCGTCAGCTGATCTGCGGCGTCGGTAAGCTGGACAATGATAAGCCCAGCGAAATCGACGTGGTGCAAGCATTGATCGGCACGCTGCGGATCGAGCGTTCGGTGGTCACTCTGGATGCGCTGCCTTGCCAAAAAAACCGGTGGCCCAGATTACTGCCCAGGGCCACGGCTACCTCATCCCCGTCAAAGGCAATCAACCGACGCTCCCTAAGCGCCTCGCGCGGACGGCGCAGAATGCAGCGACGGCGGCCTGGAGTTGGCGCCAAAGCGGCCATGGTCATGATACCCGTTGTCGGCGCACATGCTGGCCGGCCGCGGCGGCGATGAAGGCGCAATGGCCGGGGCTGGAGCAGTCTATCAGCGTTCGGCGGCAGGGCGAGCGGGACGGTAAACCCTTCGACAACCCCACGTATTACATCACCCGCGAGCCATTCAGGGCGTGGCGCTTGGCGCAGCGTGTTCGGGGTCATCGCAAGCTCGAAAACACCCTGCACTGGACTAAAGATGTCGTCTTGCAGGAAGATGATGGTGGCTTGGTGGACTCACCAGCGGCGGCTAATATGGCGCTGATCCGCAACATGAGCTTCCATTTGCTGGTGATGACCGGGTAGCGATCGATCAGCGAAGGGATCAGTGCCATGGGCGAGCAGGTCGGGAAACTCTGGCAGATCATCAGTCAGCCGAGCCGAACACCGCTGAAGCGCTAACAGGTTAGCGATGCATGTCGGATAATATTATAATTTTAAATGGTTTTTTTACTTTGAATCGACCCTCCTTGGATAAGGGGGCCACCGGCGTACTCGACGGCGCTTCGCTGGCGGCCGAAGGAAGGAGTGGCACGCCGGCACTGTTAGAGGCTGTTGGAAAATACCCTGGCGCGCAAGCTAATGCATTGATTTAAATGATCCGAAATCGTTCGATCTGGGGTTTTCCAACAGCCTCTTAGGCGCCACCACCCGCGTGGCTTCCCCATGCATTCGTTGCAGAGTCGTTTGCAGCGCCTGGTGGTGTTCCGTGAAGGCCTCAGACTGCTCGCTCAGTGTCCGCTCCGAATTCCGCTGTTCCAAACGCAGCGCGTTGAGATGATAGCGTGTGCCAATGCGCTCCTTCCACTCCAGCGCCCACCCTTGCAACTCGGCAAAGGATCGTCCGGCATTCAGGAAATCACGACGTACGTGCGCCCAGCAGAAGGCCAGCAGGATGCCCTCGACCAGTCGGGCGAGCTTTTTGTACGCGCTATAGCGATCGCAGACGATAATGACCGGGTCATGCTTCAAGCCCGCAAAATGCGCCCCCGGCACCGCCGCACTGCGACTCGGGTCAAGACAATAGAAGATGACCGAGGCCGAACGGGTTAGCCACAGATACCCGCGGGTGCCGACCTTGTCCTCGCGCTCCACACACACTTCCCAGCGGGTCTCATCGTTGTGAAACAGCCGTTCACTCATCTGTTGGTCGTAGAGGGCTTCGCGCACCGGCTCAACCAGGGGTACGAGCGCTTGCAAGCCACCGCCGACCGTTCCCGGTGAAACCCCCCTATGGCAGGATAGATGTCGTCCCACAGAAAGCGTAAACTGTCAATTGAGGGGGTGAAGGTGAGAGACGATGAGAACCTATTCGGCAGAATTTAAGGCCAGCATCATTGAGAAACGGTTACCCCCGCAGCATGTGGAGGTGGTGCAGTTGGCCCAGGAAAGCGGGATTCCCAAGGATACGCTTTACAGCTGGCGGAGCCAGGCCCGCCGGGAACGGGGCCTGACGGCATCGCCGGCGGCGGAGGCGGGACACCGCTGGAGTAGTGAAGAGAAGGTTACCGTCGTGGTGGAGACGGCGGCGCTGAATGAGGCGGCATTGGGCGAATACTGCCGTCAGCGCGGGCTCTATCCGGAACCAATCACCACCTGGCGTGCGGCCTGCCAACAGGCCAATCCGGTGGCCCCCTCCCCCAAAGCGCGTCCCTTAAGCGAGGCCCAAGCCGATAAACGGCGGATTCGCGACCTGGAGCGCGAATTGCGCCGCAAGGACAAAGCCTTAGCCGAGGCGGCGGCGTTGCTGGTGCTCCAAAAAAAAGCCCAGGCCATCTGGGGGGACAGCGAGGACGTCTGATTAGCCCGATAGCTCGCCAGCAAGCGGTGGCGCTGATTGCCGAAGCCCACCGCCAGGGGGCTCGCTTAGCGCCGGCGTGTCGCCAGCTGGGCCTGAGTCTGCGCACCTATCAGCGCTGGACCCAGGGGGAAGCCGTCAAGGCCGATGGCCGTCCGACGGCAGCGCGCCCCCCGCCAGCCAATCAACTCAGTGCGGCAGAACGGGCGCAGGTGTTGGCAACCTGCCATACCCCTGCGCCTGCCAGGTTGCCGCCCAGTCAAATCGTGCCGCGCTTGGCAGATCAAGGGGAGTACCTGGCCTCGGAATCCACCTTCTACCGAATTCTGCATGACGCGGAGGAACAACGCCATCGGGGGCGCAGCCGCGCTCCCCGGCCACCGGCGCCGCCGCCGCGCCACTGTGCCCGCGGCCCATGCGAGGTCTGGTCATGGGATATCACTTGGTTGCCAGGCCCAGTGAAGGGGCTGTTTTTCTACCTCTATCTCATTATTGACCTCTATAGCCGCAAAATCGTCGGCTGGGAAGTGTATGCGTGCGAAAGTGCAGCCTATGCCGCTGAGGTGGTGCGCCGGGCGGTCCTGGTGGAGCAGTGTCGGGATCAGCCCTTGGTGCGGCATGCCGATAATGGCAGTCCCATGAAGGGCAGTGCCTTATTGGAAACGCTCTACCGGCTCGGGGTCGTGACCTCCTACAGCCGCCCCCGGGGGAGCAATGACAACCCATTCTCGGAGGCCGTCTTTCGGACCTGTAAATATCGGCCGGAATACCCTGAGCACGGATTTGCCTCGCTGGAGGCCGCCCGTGCGTGGATACTGCAGTTCGTGACCTGGTACCATCACGACCATCGCCATAGTCGGATTCGCTTCGTGACCCCGCACGAACGCCATAGCGGCCAAGAAGCCGCCATCATAGCGCAACGCGAGGCGGTGTATGAACAGGCCAAGGCACGCCACCCCGAGCGCTGGCAGGGCGCCATCCGCAACTGGAAGCCGGTGACGGAGGTGTGGCTTAACCCAGCCGCTGAGGTGCTGGACCATGTTCCCGGTCTACCACAGACCGAATAGAAAAAGACGACAACTATCTTGACAAACACCGAACCGGCAACCCCTGATCCCTGAGGTCCTGCAGATAACGGTGGGTGGGTTGCCCATAGCGGTATTTTCCCAAGATCACTTCCACCCAGAAGCTGACCCCGTAGGGACTGCGAGGAATCAACTTGGGTGGAGCCGGGGCGGTGATAATGATCGGCGTAGCCTCACAGGTGCAGCCCGGGTGACAGGTATAGGACTGGCGACGATAGCGACGGCGGTGGGCTTTCACCTCCACCTCAATGACCTCGCTCTGCTCATCCAGGGCCGGATTGCGCCGATGCGGTAAGCCACCCTGCGCACAGCATGTCTCCGGCACCGACAGATCCCTCTCCTCGGTCACCACCGGAAGATGTGGTCGTTGGGTACGCCCATGTCCACCACGGCCTGGCTGCTGGCCGCGCCTGCGGTTTGAGGGCGGCTCGGGGGGGTTGCCTTTTTCGGATTTCAGCGCCACAGGCTTCTCGCTCTGCTTCCCGAATAAGCGGTTCTGCAAATCTTTGATGTTGCCATCCTTAACAACCAGCTCCTGCTCCAGCTGCGCTATCTTGGCTTTCGCTCGCCCATGCTGAATTTCCCAATAGCTTGCCCGATGGCGTAGCTCGATATAGTCCTGTTTACTCATCGTCACCCATTTCTGCGCGAACGGCGACCGTGGTTCTCCAATAACACAGCCCCTTGGGTGGGGCAGCGCGGTGGTAAGGTGGGTGTTTGGGATACTTTCCATGGACCGGTTTGTACACTATTTTTCCTCGTGTGCCCCGTCCTATTTTTCGGCAACAATGGGTTGGCCGAATATTTACACACACAACTTGCTAACCGCTTGAAAGATTATGCATTTTGGACATCACTTGCACGGCGATGGCAAAATCCCGAATCCGCTGCAACTCCGTCCAGATCGCTTTCGGACCGGGCGGTCCGTCATGCTTGCGCCCCAACCAACCGCCGAAGCTCGCAATCAGCGCGATCATCTCCCCTAGGGGAGGCGGTTCAGGCGGCGGTGTCTGGCGCTTGCCCACAATATAGGCCGCTTGCCATTCCTCGGGGTCAAACACCACATCGCCGGGCAGCTCGGGACAGGTGCGCCCCATCAGTATCAACAACGGCACCCGCCAGGCGATGATCAAGTACAGTGCCAGGGCCGGTTCCAGTCGCTCCAGCGCACTCAATTGCAGTGCCTCGATCCGACAGCCTTGCTTCCAAATACGGGAAAAAACCTCGATATACCATTGACGATACCTCTATAAAGTTGACAGGCCCGGAGATTACACCGAGAGTGGGTCGGGAAGCGCTGTTAGCGCTTGTGCAGTGGCTAGCGAGGCGAACTGACCATGACCGATCAACTCAAGACGGTGAAGTGGACGGACATCCCGGTAGCCCAACAACGGCGTCTGATCGCGGTGTTGGGTCGCCTGGTTTACCGTCACCTGGTGGCAACGACGCTAGAGGAGTTCTCTAATGAGTGCAGCAACTGCCCTCTGGGCGATGAAAGACGGGAAGATTCAAGGTTACCACCGCGATCGCTTAGCGGTGGTTTACGTGAGACAATCGACGGTGCAACAGATCAGCCGTCACCGGGAGTCGACGCGACTCCAATACGGATTGGTGGAACGCGCGTTAGCGCTGGGCTGGCCACGGGAACGGGTGCTGGTGATTGATGAGGATCAGGGGCTTTCGGGCCGCTCGGCCGAAGGCCGGTTCGGCTTTCAGCGGCTGGTGGCGGAGGTGGGTCTCAATCATGTGGGAATGGTGCTGGGCATTGAGATGTCGCGGCTGGCGCGCTCGTACCGGGAGTGGTATCAGCTGTTGGAAGGGTGCGGGGTATTTGGCACCTTGATTGGCGATCTGGATGGGATCTATGATCCCAGCGACTATAACGATCGACTGTTGTTGGGGTTGAACAGTCCCCATTCATAATCCACCTCTCATTACATAAAGCGGGAGTTGATCTGTGCAATCGGCTGCTTTAGCCCCAGCCGCTATTAGAGTATCATACCCGGCAGACGCGCTGCACACGTGGTGACAGTGATCCCGTGACGTCGAGCGATGTACAATACGTGGTGCTCACGCAAGGGATACCCATGGGCGCTGCGTAAACCTTCCTGGTTCAACTGCTCGCTAATCTCAGCGGCCGTGCACCGGGGCGCGAGGGCGCGAATGCGGTCGATGACCTGGCCTTCCGTACGGGGCGCCCAGCAACCGACTTTGAGTCGGTCGATTTGTTGCTGCGTCACCGCACCGGAGCGCCAGGTAATCCGGATATCGATTTTGCCCGGCGTGGTGACCCCATCCAGTTGCACTTCGGCGATCGCATAGCGCAGCAGCTGTTTGCGCTCCCGGTCGGTGGTGGTTGGCGCCTGCCAGAGCCCCGGCAAATCCTGGGCCAGGCGCTTCATCGCCCGCTGCTCGTCGATGCTGACCGTAAAGCGTGCTTGTTGCTGGGCTTCGGTATAGGCTTGTTCGAGCTTTTGCAGTGCCGCGAGCTTGTCGTTCCAACGCCGTTCCAGCTCTGCCGCGACCAGACGATAATCGGGGTCTACGGCATCATATTGACGCTGGGCGAGCTGGACCTCATAGCGCGCCTGTTCCAACTGCTGTTCCCACTGCTGCTGCAGCGCTTGGCGTTCGTGCTCGAGCTGCTCGACAGCCTGCAACGCGATCTGGACCTGCGCCGGGGCTAGCGCCTCAAAAAACAACGCCACGACGCAATCATCGACGGGCTTTGAGGTCATGC
>CAVSVP010000031.1:0-121341 GCA_963731125.1 uncultured Pseudomonadota bacterium | reverse complement strand
AAAGTAGTGCTTGATCGGGCGTATGATAGGTTATATGGGTTTTATGGTGAGGTCACGGCCATGACAGAGGACTGGGAACTAGATGGGCGCCAGATGCCGGATCAAGTGCTGGAGTATGTGCGTAAGATTGCGGTTCGCGCGGTGGAAGAGCAAGGGTACAGTCCGGAGGTGGTGATTGGGGTATTGGGGCTGAGTCGCAGTTGCATGTACGATTGGCTGCAGCGCTATCAGAGCCAAGGTCTGAAGGGTCTGGAGAGTCACCCGGCGCCGGGGGCGGAGGCGCAGGTGACAGAAGCGATGGAGGCCTGGCTGAAAGAGACGGTGCTGAATTCGACGCCGTTGGCGCACGGGTATGACACGCGATTATGGACCCGTGACATTCTCGCGGCCCTGCTGCAAGAGCGGTTTGGGGTGAAGGTGACGGGACGCACGATCAGTGGGCATTTGAAAAAGCTGGGGTTGAGCTATCAGAAGCCCCGTTACCGGGCGGTGGAGCAAGACCCGCAGGAGGTAGCGTTTTTTCTGGAGGAAAAATTCCCGCGCATTCAACGGTTAGCCGAGAAGCTGGGGGCGGACATTGCCTTTGAAGACGAGGCGGGCATTGGGGTGAGAACCCGCTCCGGGCGAACCTGGGGCTTGGTGGGGGAGCCCCCGGAGATTCGGGTGACGGACCGTCGGGGCGGATACAACATGCTCTCGGTGGTCACCGGGCAAGGCCAGATGCGCTATTCGCTGGAGGCAGGCCGCATTAATTCGGCGCGTTATGTGGAATTTCTCAAGCAATTGCTGAAAGGGCGAACCCGTCCCCTGATATTGCTGGCCGATCATGCGTCGTTTCATGGCTCTGCTAAAGTCCGCGCCTTCGTCCGGGCGCATCGGCACCAGCTCCGGGTCTTCTTTTTACCCAAGCATTCTCCCGAGTTAAATCCCGACGAACACGTCTGGGAAGAGGTCAAGGATAAACGCTTGGGAAAACAACCGATCCAACATAAGCGGGATCTTAAAAAGCGCTTATATTCGACCTTGCAATCGCTGCAACGTCGCGCCAAACGGATCATTTCCTTTTTTCATTTGCCAGACACGCAATATGCCGCCATCGATGTCTGAATATCAATTTCCGGATCTATACAATCAGGTGTATGAAAAGCATCAGCAGGTCTCTCATGGCTGACAGCGTAAGAGAGATGGAGACCAAGATCAGATTTTTTCAACTGCCTGAGTTTTCATGCAAAGTTAGAATTCGCCATACACAGGTAAAGCCATTGGTGTTTGAGCGTTCGCCACCAGGCCTCGATCATGGAATTGGAAAACGTAACGTCTTTTAGGGCAACCACGCGGCGCAACCAACCGTGCTAATCACGCAAACATTGTGCACTTTTTACGTCGAGTTCTCGACACATTAGGCACAATCCACCATGTTTCACTCATACTATTAATTTTTGCACAGCACAGATTTCGGCAACATCCCGCCAGCTTGTTCTGATTTTATCGTAGCGGAATGTACACCACCCGATCAGCGACTTCTTGCGCTGAACAGCATTTCGCTATTAACCCAAGCTCTTCAACACATAGCCCGATACTCAAGCCTTGCTGATGGGCGAAAATCACTCCCGCAAAGGCTCGATTCTGATTTTGCCACGCATTGGCAATTCGCAAGAGATCGCGATCCTGAGAGAATAGAATCCGTCCCAATTCGCTCGCCCGCTCCAGCAAGGCTTCATCACCTACTTCCCGCGTGCCATCCTCTTGGCTGGTCACTACATCAATGCCTTGACGACGCAAGCCTTCAGTAATTGCGCTCGGCACATGTACATCCATGTAATAGCGCAGGGCCACTTACGCTAAAGCTGTTTTGCGAGCGAGCAATTCAGCCCGCGATAGCTGTTGCTGACGCCGCCGCTCGTCAACATACTCGGCTTCCAGCATAAAGGCTTTGACCATGTCATCATGATGATCATAAAAAAAGGTCAGCGCAGCGTAAATCTCTTCCGGGCGCAGATCGGGATGTTGGCGCAGCAGTTCTTCTGCCGACCAGCCATAATGATAATGTTCTGCAGCCAGATGAGCGACTTTGTAGCGCGACTGGCCAATGCGCGCAGTTCCGTTGGCCGCAATGCTGATGTGGGGATAGCTCGCTACGGTCATAATTATCTCAACACTCTATAACAATGATTTTTGATTCTAACACTTGCAAGACAAAGCGGCTTACTTTACCGTGACCAAAACGTGACGCACTCCTGGCCCGATCTGGCATTTATTGGCCTTTACTGTCACGTTGACGGGGTTTTGGATGTGCTAAGTGATTGATAAGTAAGTAGGCAATATACAGGCTACTGATTTCGGGAGGCAGGGGCCGGAGGTTCAAATCCTCTCACCCCGACCAATTAAATCAAAGGCTTAACCATAAAAAATTTCCTTCTCATCTTTCGTGCGTAGCCGGATCGTAGACGCCGGCGGGCTCACCCGCTTCCAATATTCTGACCACAGCGCGCACATTCTCCGGGGCCAGATGCGCATAGCGCATGGTCATGCGGATATCGCTGTGCCGGAGCAGGTGACACACTTCCAGCAAAGGAGCGCCGGCCTGCACCGCCCAGGCGGCACAGGTGTGCCGCAGGTCATGAAGGTGAAAGTCCTGAATACCCACTGTTTTACAGACCGTGGCAAATGATCGCCGCACGCTTTGGAGACGGGTTCCGTCCGCATGAGCAAATACCCAGGGTGAGCTGGGGCAGTGGGTGGCGCGAAACCGGGCACGGCTCATCAGCGCGTCGTGGGCCTCCCGGTTGAGGGGCACACTACTGACCTTGCCGGATTTTTGATCTTCTGCGCCCAGATAAATCAGGCCTCGCGTCAGATCCACCCGGCGCCACTCCAGGTAAAGCAGTTCGCCGCGGCGCATGCCGGTATGGAGTGCCAGTTGAATGAAATCCCGCAGATAACCGTGACTGGCTTGCAACAAAGCGGCCGCCTCTGCTCTGGTGAGCCAGCGGATGCGGCCTTGGGGTTCCCGCGGTTTACGGCCTGAGACGGGATTGCGAAGGTTCCACTCCAGTTCCCGTTTCGCCCAGTTGCACGCTGCTGACAGTAAGCCCAGTTCCCGGCTGATCGTGCCTGCGGTAACCCCCTGCGCTTGCCGGGCACGGATATAATCCCGGATGTCCTTACCGGTCATCGCATTGATCTGCCGTCCGGTAAAGGCGGCACGAAGCCGCACGGCGCTGTAGCGATCGCGTTCCGCGCTGCGCTTCTCCGGATGGGCTTCCAAATAGGCCAAGATCACCTCGTCAAATGTCCGCTCGGGTGCCGTACCCCACTTCCGTGCCTGGCGGCTTGCCACACGCCGGGCTTCTTCTAACGCTTTGGCGTCGGCGTAGCGGGTAGTTTCAGAACTTTCGCAAGTTTTTTTGCCGCTTGCGTTGCGGTAGCTGATCCACCAGTAGGGAGAATCGTTACGTCGGTATGGCATGTGGTCTCCTCCACGCCAAGCCCCGCCTCGTCAGTATGAACCGAGCCGAGCTGTTTGGCTACCCAGGCTCGCACGGCGGCGCTGGGCACCTTACGTCGCCCACGCACATTAACGGTAGGAAGTTCTCCACTTTGCAGCAGGCGTTGTACCGTGCGTTCGGATACCCCGCCCAACTGGCGAGCGGTTTCCGCGAGACTCCATAACAGGGCATCCGTCATGACCATGACCTGTTGCATATTTCGAGTAAGTACATCATCTCTCCGAGGGCGAGACGAACTGGAAAGCGCATGCACCTTGGCGATTCAGGTAAGGCTGTAGAACCAGCCGGGCGGCCGGGTGAGGGTCGTGTACCGCTAGCGTGCGGGTAATTGCAAAATGGGCCAGATGATGCCATATGAGTGTATTTGGAATCGTCGAGCACATACACGATGGCGGAATCCCTGCTGCTGTGGCATGAATTATTACCGGGCCTACTCTGTTGGCTGGTACTCCATCAGGTTATTCAGTGGTGGCAAACTCGAGCATGGCGTTCGCCGCATGTCTGCCACCGCGGCGTTGGCAAAGCAAACCGGCCACCGTCGTTACCGGGCTTGATCAAAAAGCCGCACTGCGAAGCCTGCGCCCAGGAAGCCGAGCGGTGTCCTCCTCCACCGCCCAGCCCACCCCCGATGATGGGTAGCAACCGGGGCTGCCCGCGCCGCATTGATACCCGCGCCCATTACTGTCCGCATGCAAGCTGTCGTTACTATGGCTGGTTGGCACGCGGCAACATCCGCGCGAACGGTCACCCGACCGGCCGCGGCTGGCGACAATTATATTGCGCGGCCTGCGGTCGTTATTTCTTGGAAACCCACGGCACGTTGTTCTACGGCAAGTCCCGCGCGGCCGAGGATATCTTACGGGCCATCGCCGCGTTGGCCGAAGGCTTAGGGATTCGCGCCGTGGGTCGGGTGTTCGACGTCGACGCCAACACCGGGTTGGCGTGGCTGATCGAGGCGGCCGAGCATGCCGAGACGGTATCGCGTTTTCTGCTCCACGATCTGAAGGTGAAGCAGGTGCAACTCGACGAACTCTTCGCGTTAGTCGGTGAACTCAGAGCCGGTCAGATCGACGAGCAGGGCGTCATCGAACGCTTAGCGCGCCGCCCGCGCTGGGTTTGGACGGCGATCGATCCGGTAAGCAAGCTGCTGATCGCGGTCGCCGTGGGCGAACGCTCCCTGGCCATGGCGCAGGGGTTCGTGCATCAGGTGGTGCGCCGCTTGGCGCCCGGCGGCTGGCCGCTGTTTCTCAGAGGCTGTTGGAAAACCCCTGATCGAACGATTTCGGAGCATTTTAAATCAACGCATTAGCTTGCGCGCCAGGGTATTTTCCAACAGCCTCTTAGCCGAGGCGGCGGCGTTGCTGGTGCTCCAAAAAAAAGCCCAGGCCATCTGGGGGGACAGCGAGGACGTCTGATTAGCCCGATAGCTCGCCAGCAAGCGGTGGCGCTGATTGCCGAAGCCCACCGCCAGGGGGCTCGCTTAGCGCCGGCGTGTCGCCAGCTGGGCCTGAGTCTGCGCACCTATCAGCGCTGGACCCAGGGGGAAGCCGTCAAGGCCGATGGCCGTCCGACGGCAGCGCGCCCCCCGCCAGCCAATCAACTCAGTGCGGCAGAACGGGCGCAGGTGTTGGCAACCTGCCATACCCCTGCGCCTGCCAGGTTGCCGCCCAGTCAAATCGTGCCGCGCTTGGCAGATCAAGGGGAGTACCTGGCCTCGGAATCCACCTTCTACCGAATTCTGCATGACGCGGAGGAACAACGCCATCGGGGGCGCAGCCGCGCTCCCCGGCCACCGGCGCCGCCGCCGCGCCACTGTGCCCGCGGCCCATGCGAGGTCTGGTCATGGGATATCACTTGGTTGCCAGGCCCAGTGAAGGGGCTGTTTTTCTACCTCTATCTCATTATTGACCTCTATAGCCGCAAAATCGTCGGCTGGGAAGTGTATGCGTGCGAAAGTGCAGCCTATGCCGCTGAGGTGGTGCGCCGGGCGGTCCTGGTGGAGCAGTGTCGGGATCAGCCCTTGGTGCGGCATGCCGATAATGGCAGTCCCATGAAGGGCAGTGCCTTATTGGAAACGCTCTACCGGCTCGGGGTCGTGACCTCCTACAGCCGCCCCCGGGGGAGCAATGACAACCCATTCTCGGAGGCCGTCTTTCGGACCTGTAAATATCGGCCGGAATACCCTGAGCACGGATTTGCCTCGCTGGAGGCCGCCCGTGCGTGGATACTGCAGTTCGTGACCTGGTACCATCACGACCATCGCCATAGTCGGATTCGCTTCGTGACCCCGCACGAACGCCATAGCGGCCAAGAAGCCGCCATCATAGCGCAACGCGAGGCGGTGTATGAACAGGCCAAGGCACGCCACCCCGAGCGCTGGCAGGGCGCCATCCGCAACTGGAAGCCGGTGACGGAGGTGTGGCTTAACCCAGCCGCTGAGGTGCTGGACAAAGTTCCCGGTCTACCACAGACCGAATAGAAAAAGACGACAACTATCTTGACAAACACCGTTACTATGGCTGGTTGGCACGCGGCAACATCCGCGCGAACGGTCACCCGACCGGCCGCGGCTGGCGACAATTATATTGCGCGGCCTGCGGTCGTTATTTCTTGGAAACCCACGGCACGTTGTTCTACGGCAAGTCCCGCGCGGCCGAGGATATCTTACGGGCCATCGCCGCGTTGGCCGAAGGCTTAGGGATTCGCGCCGTGGGTCGGGTGTTCGACGTCGACGCCAACACCGGGTTGGCGTGGCTGATCGAGGCGGCCGAGCATGCCGAGACGGTATCGCGTTTTCTGCTCCACGATCTGAAGGTGAAGCAGGTGCAACTCGACGAACTCTTCGCGTTAGTCGGTGAACTCAGAGCCGGTCAGATCGACGAGCAGGGCGTCATCGAACGCTTAGCGCGCCGCCCGCGCTGGGTTTGGACGGCGATCGATCCGGTAAGCAAGCTGCTGATCGCGGTCGCCGTGGGCGAACGCTCCCTGGCCATGGCGCAGGGGTTCGTGCATCAGGTGGTGCGCCGCTTGGCGCCCGGCGGCTGGCCGCTGTTTCTCAGCGATGGCTACCAGGATTATGGCACGGCCCTGCTGACCCATTTTGGCCAATGGCTTCAACCGCCCCGGCGACAACCTAAAGGCCCGGCGCCCAAGCCCCGCTGGTGCGCCCACCCTCGCTTGCTGTATGCGCAGGTCATCAAGCAATGCCGACGCCGACGCCTGGTCCGTCTGATCCAGCGGGTGATCTTCGGGGCAAAAACCGAGATCAATCAGCTATTGGCCAAACACGGCTGGCACATCAATACGGCGTTTGTCGAACGGCTCAATCTCACGCTTCGCCAACATGTCGCGGCCATCGGTCGGCGGGTGATTACGCTCGCCAAAACCGAATCGGGGTTGCGGCAGCAGCTCTACTTGTTTCAGGCGTACTATAATTTATGTCTGCCGCATGCCAGTTTGCGGCAGGTGTTGCTACCGGGGGCGCCCGCTTCGCGCCCTCGCTCAGCTAAGCGCTGGCAGGGCGCGACGCCGGCGATGGCCGCCGGCCTCACCGATCACGCCTGGAGCGTGCGGGAGCTGTTGCTGTTTCGGGTCCCGCCATGGTCGCAACCGGCGCTGGAATAGGCGCCGCGCGCTGGCGCTTGCGCGCCTCCCGGCAAACGGCCGGGAATGAGGCTTTTGCTGACGAATTTCATCTCGGCGAGGTGCGGAAAAAACCAAAATTGCTAACCCGATCAACAGATCTTGACCCCTGACGATGGCTTTTTTTCGCCAAAAGGGGGGAGTTTTTGATCATTTTGATTTACCCGCACGCTAGCGGTACACGACCGCGTGGTAGCATGTCGTGATTTCACACCAAACGTTTAAGTATTTCTGGATTAAATATGAATATCGATTCTGAACGTGGTCGGTTATCACAAACCAACACATTGAAACGGTTTAAAAGTAATACCCAGATAACCGATTTGATCACTGTATATTTTTCAGATAACGCAGGACCATATCATTATGGAATTTATTGTGCCTTAATCCCCACCAATCAAACAGATCGGGTACTTTCACGCCTATCTTGGGATTTATCTCATGGTCATGGCAAGCCTGGTAGCGTTATGTACTATCGTGATGGAAATAAGCGAGTTGAATATCTTCGATATGAAAATGATTCCGATATAGAGCCTTTGGTAATTGACCGTGAATTTTATGGCATGCGGGATGACTATAAAGAAATATGCGAAGAATTTCGCCTTTTCCATGGGTTATATCACGACAGAACTCAGGATCATTATATAAAAATTGATGATGATGGTAACGAAACTTTGGTAGCTGTCGTAGAGCCAAATCGAGTTCAGATTAGACTTAAAGAGATTCGTCAGTTTTTAGCTATAAAGGAGATGCACCTATCGATTCAATTTGATTATAGAGAGCACTCAAAGCGGTTCCTTGAAGAACTCAAAATAGAAAAAGGCGGCAAAGATAACCGGGACGATTTAATTTGCTGGGGGCTTCGTTACGGAGATTTTTCAGGCATCAGCGATTATCAATCCTTTAGTCGTTTGCTAGGAAAGCGCCTTATAGCCCCTCTACCGAAATCCAAAAGTGGCTTCTGGGGATTTGCTGATGAGCCCAAAAAGAATCATGTCGACTTCATCATCGGTGTTGACGAAAATGGGGAAGAAATTACCTACACGTCTAATCCTGACGAGTTAGCAGACTATTTTGGAGCAAATCCAGAGGCACCGCACTACCTGACTCCTGTTCACTTCCGGAAGCAGGTTTTAGACAAATACTACCAACAACCAAGTAAATACCTTTGCATTTTTGTAATAGTTGAATTTTAAATGATTTTCAACAATTTTCGAATAAAGCATTTATTGAATATAAAGTGTTTAATGAGCGAACCGAGAGTAAATATTCGGTAGAAGATTCAATTCTAAGATGTGGCTATTTATGGAGCATGTATGTAGATAACCACCATGACGACAAGGTATGTGCTTGGTTAGGCGATCTCGGCCGAGATCTTCCTTATCAAGATCAGTTACACTGGCGGTCATTTAACATTCCTCCTGATGGGAATGTGAGTGAAACCTATTTTAAACGTCAAATCCTGAATCGATTCACTGATTCAGATAGACCTGAACATATATTCAGAGAAAAGTATCAAGGGCTAAACAGTACTTGTAGTGAATGCCTTGGTTGGCAAATGTTACTTCCTTTGTCTGCCGATGATGATCATCATTTTCAATGTTTAAGAATTCCAGCCACTAACGAGCAGCGTGATTTTGACGAGGTAATTTTGGGACTCACCAAAATATTAATCGACTCATTAAATGAAAAACAATTAAACAAGCTAATACCCAAAGAGCAGCGTAATGACCTCAAGGGTAGTATTACACGGCTTGAAGCGGCTTTAAGAGTTTGCGGACTTGAAGACTTTAATGGTCACATTTCATTTCTTCGTAAGCTTCAGAATTTACGATCTAGTAGTGCTGCCCACCGAAAAGGCAGTAATTACCTAAAAATCGCCAAAGATTTTGAGATTGAGAGTCAGAATTTACGGCAAGTGTTTTCAGGTATTCTTTTACAAGCGTTAAACGTTATGGATTACTTCCTCTTTGTTGTGAGAAGTGGTCAATTCAAAAATAACGAACCAGGAGCTTGAGTGGACGCGAAGAACCTCGGCGGCCTTGCAGGAAAGCTCCTTGGCGCGCCACTCGGCTTAATCGTTAGACGGAGAAATTCAAATGCTAGACGAGCTTCAAGGACGCAACGGTAGTGGAGAATTCGCGCACCGGGCAATCAAGAATCTCGATTTCGTGATAGCCGCTGCCGAGAATCAAGACGTCCATCCGGTGACACAGACGATTGGTACTCTTTTAGGTATTGTTGTTTTCCCCTGGGAGCGAAATGCTCTAAAAGCAATCAAAAACAAGCGGATCGCTGTGACAACCGAAGAGGGATGGCCCAAATGGCGAATGTCGGGGCCTCGTGCTGAATCGAATCAGGTTAAAACTATTGGGGATCTAATTAAGCTCGTCCGAAACTCCATTTCCCATGGGCACGTAATCTTTGATTCCGATTCGAAAGATCCTAGCGAAGTCATCGTGAGGTTCGAGAATTATCCTAAAGGAACTAACGACGCAGACTGGAAGGGAGTGATTAGAGCTGACAAGCTCGCAGAATTCTGTCGAAAGTTTGCCGGTTTCGTCGAAGACTACGTTTCGTGATTAAGCAATTGACCATATGCAAGGATTACTGTCTAACAAGGGCGCTGCAGTCCGACGCTTGACCGCTTCCTCCCTTCGCTTCCGCTTCGGTCGGTCGCCCTCAAGCGCGGCTGAGCGCCAACGTTAAGCGGCGCTTCGCGCCGCTTAACGGCGTGCGAGATAATCATTGAGCAGTTGTCGGCGCGAAGCGCCGCCTAACTACTCAATGAAGCGGACATCGCTTCGCGACGCCTTCGGCGCCCGCTCGTTCGGCAAAAAGCCCTACAGGCTTTTTGCCTCGTCGCGGGTGCCGCTTATCTCGCACGCCGTTATGCGTACAGGATAGTTTAGTGAAAAATGATCGGTTGAGATGCCCTGTTGAAAAGAGTTACGTCGAGGCTATTGGATTAGCAGCATATACATTTTCTCGCCTTGAATGGCAGGTGATCTGGTGCATGGAAAAGATTCGCCCAGAATCCATACATAAAGTTGTCGGCGAAGAAATGACCGCAGGAACTATAGCTAAAAAATTTATTGATGCTACGCGCAATATGCCTAAGAGCGAGGAAAGAGAGAAGCTCAAAACTCTTTCACAACGATTTATGGAGCTAGTTCAAATTAGAAATAACATCATGCATGGTAAGCCATGTACTAGCCCGGAAGGTGAGCAAAGATTAAGTGGGAAGAGCATAATTGAAGTGGTTGATCTAGAAAATGCAGCAGATGACTTTACTGAATGTGCAGGTAAGTTGAATACTCTGTTTTATGGTTACTTATCCACATATGTGCCTAGATAATACGCATAACAAGTCAATCAACTACGCGCCTTACAGGCGCCGGACGCAGCAAAGCTACGCCGGTTATTGAGGCGTTAGTTCGCAACCTATCCGTAGAGATACAAGAGAGGGGTACGAAGATGAGCGAAGCTGCACACGAGTGGTCGTGTACCGCTAGCGTGCGGGTAAATCAAAATGATCAAAAACTCCCCCCTTTTGGCGAAAAAAAGCCATCGTCAGGGGTCAAGATCTGTTGATCGGGTTAGCAATTTTGGTTTTTTCCGCACCTCGCCGAGATGAAATTCGTCAGCAAAAGCCTCATTCCCGGCCGTTTGCCGGGAGGCGCGCAAGCGCCAGCGCGCGGCGCCTATTCCAGCGCCGGTTGCGACCATGGCGGGACCCGAAACAGCAACAGCTCCCGCACGCTCCAGGCGTGATCGGTGAGGCCGGCGGCCATCGCCGGCGTCGCGCCCTGCCAGCGCTTAGCTGAGCGAGGGCGCGAAGCGGGCGCCCCCGGTAGCAACACCTGCCGCAAACTGGCATGCGGCAGACATAAATTATAGTACGCCTGAAACAAGTAGAGCTGCTGCCGCAACCCCGATTCGGTTTTGGCGAGCGTAATCACCCGCCGACCGATGGCCGCGACATGTTGGCGAAGCGTGAGATTGAGCCGTTCGACAAACGCCGTATTGATGTGCCAGCCGTGTTTGGCCAATAGCTGATTGATCTCGGTTTTTGCCCCGAAGATCACCCGCTGGATCAGACGGACCACCCAAGTTCGACATTGACGCGGGTCTAGACGCTAAGATAAAGTCGGAATTGTTTATCAATTCAGTGAATTACGCTTTTTTCCAAGCCCTAATTTTGTAGTGGCACACTTTTTCCTTAAAAGCCGCTTTACAGCGGCTTTTTCAAGGTTTATTGTGTGTGCATGTTTTTACGCACCACCAGCAACGGCCGCCGCCAGTACCTGCAGATTGCGGAAAGCTACCGCGATGCCGGCACCGGACAGGTGCGTCAGCGCCATATTGCCAGTTTAGGGCGCCTGGACCGCCTGCTGGAAGACGATGGTCTGAAGGGGCTGATCGACGGGCTGCTGAAGGTCAGCGGTCGCGGAGGCCTTGACGAACTCGTCCCTGGCGTCACCGACGACAATACGCAGTTTGAACCGGCGCGCACCGTGGGGGCGCTCTGGGCGGTGTGTCAGCTCTGGCAGCAACTGGGGCTGGGGGGGTGGTTGCAAAGCCGACTGAACGGTCGAGGCTACCGGGTGGACATTGAGCGTCTGGTGCGGGTACTGGTGACGAACCGGCTGTGTGATCCGTGTGCCAAGCTCGGGGTGTTGCGCTGGCTGGAGCGGGTGTACTGGCCGGGCAGCGAGCGGATCACCCATCAGCCACTGCTGCGGGCGATGGATGCGTTGCTCCCCTTGAAGGAGGAAATCGAGCAGCATCTCCAGCGCTATTGTGCCGCGGCCGACGAGCTGGACGTGGTGTTCTACGACATGACCACGGTGCGGATTCATGGTAGCGGCGAGCAGGACGACGACCTTCGGGTTTATGGCCATTCCAAAGACGTCAACGGCGTGGCGCGCCAATACGCCGTGGGGGTAGTGCAAACGGCAGCGGGGTTGCCGGTCCATCACGAAGGGTTCGCTGGCAATGTGGCCGAGGCCGGGACGGTGCGGGGCATTGTCGAGCGATTACTCAAACGATTTACGTTGCGACGGCTGATCCTCGTTGCCGACCGAGGAATGCTCTCCCTGGATAATCTCGAGGTCTTGGAGGGGCTACGGCTGGCAAACGGGCAAGCGGTGGAATATATCGTAGCGGTCGCCGCGCGGTGTTATGGGGAGTTTGTCCAACCGGTGGTGGATCGCCACGGCGAGTTGCTCGCCCAGAGCCGGCGCGCGGGTGGCGAAGTCTTTGCCGTCCTCCCCATCACCGGCGATCGGCGCTTGATCGTGGCGCACGATCCGACCCGGCTACGCCAGGCGCGCCGCCAGCGGGCGCGGCGCCTTAACCCGGTGATCAAACAAGCCCGGGCACTAGAGCGCAAACTCAATGCCCAAGAGGCCGGCGCGGCGGGTCGTGGGCGCCGGCTTAGCGACCACGGGGCGTGCGTGCAACTGGCGCAAGCGATTAGCGAGGTCGGGGCCAGCCGACTGATGCAGCTCGATCTCGATAGTTCGCTGTTTAACTGGTGGTGGGATGTGGCGGCGTTCAAACGGGCGTTGGCACTCGATGGTAAGCTCATTGTCGTCACCAATGTGCCTGAGTGGGACGCCGCTGAGGTCATCGCTCGCGATAAAGCGCTGGCCGATATTGAACGCGGGTTTCGCGTACTCAAAAGTCAGCTCGACATCGCCCCTGTCCATCACCGCCGCGCCGATCGGATTCGCGCGCATACCCTGATTTGCTTTCTCGCGCTGGTGATCCAGCGTCTGTTACGCCAGCGGTTACGAAACACCGCGCTGGAATTATCGCCCGCCACGGTGTTAGCGCGCCTAGAGGCCATTCAATACCACCCTGTCCGGCTGGTCACCGGACAGGGGATCAGCAACCTCGGGCATATCGCGCCGCCGCTGCGCCAGCTGTTCATCGCCATTGACGTGGAGATACCGACCCGCGCACGTATCGAATCGACCTTGTAGTGGCATTTTTTTTGACGGTTTCAAGTCAAATCAAATAGTTATAAAATTTAATGTCGAACTTGGGGGACCAGGCGTCGGCGTCGGCATTGCTTGATGACCTGCGCATACAGCAAGCGAGGGTGGGCGCACCAGCGGGGCTTGGGCGCCGGGCCTTTAGGTTGTCGCCGGGGCGGTTGAAGCCATTGGCCAAAATGGGTCAGCAGGGCCGTGCCATAATCCTGGTAGCCATCGCTGAGAAACAGCGGCCAGCCGCCGGGCGCCAAGCGGCGCACCACCTGATGCACGAACCCCTGCGCCATGGCCAGGGAGCGTTCGCCCACGGCGACCGCGATCAGCAGCTTGCTTACCGGATCGATCGCCGTCCAAACCCAGCGCGGGCGGCACGCTAAGCGTTCGATGACGCCCTGCTCGTCGATCTGACCGGCTCTGAGTTCACCGACTAACGCGAAGAGTTCGTCGAGTTGCACCTGCTTCACCTTCAGATCGTGGAGCAGAAAACGCGATACCGTCTCGGCATGCTCGGCCGCCTCGATCAGCCACGCCAACCCGGTGTTGGCGTCGACGTCGAACACCCGACCCACGGCGCGAATCCCTAAGCCTTCGGCCAACGCGGCGATGGCCCGTAAGATATCCTCGGCCGCGCGGGACTTGCCGTAGAACAACGTGCCGTGGGTTTCCAAGAAATAACGACCGCAGGCCGCGCAATATAATTGTCGCCAGCCGCGGCCGGTCGGGTGACCGTTCGCGCGGATGTTGCCGCGTGCCAACCAGCCATAGTAACGACAGCTTGCATGCGGACAGTAATGGGCGCGGGTATCAATGCGGCGCGGGCAGCCCCGGTTGCTACCCATCATCGGGGGTGGGCTGGGCGGTGGAGGAGGACACCGCTCGGCTTCCTGGGCGCAGGCTTCGCAGTGCGGCTTTTTGATCAAGCCCGGTAACGACGGTGGCCGGTTTGCTTTGCCAACGCCGCGGTGGCAGACATGCGGCGAACGCCATGCTCGAGTTTGCCACCACTGAATAACCTGATGGAGTACCAGCCAACAGAGTAGGCCCGGTAATAATTCATGCCACAGCAGCAGGGATTCCGCCATCGTGTATGTGCTCGACGATTCCAAATACACTCATATGGCATCATCTGGCCCATTTTGCAATTACCCGCACGCTAGCGGTACACGACCGAGACAGCTTGCAACTCGATTTTAGCCCATCAACAGAATCCGTTACAAAGAGGAGATATTTAATCTGGCGCTTCTCGATCGGGCGATCGGTTTCCTCCTGCAGGGCCTCCAGAGCCGCCGTATTGGCACTGCTCTTGTCAATGGTGACCGTCTCGGGCAGGCCGTGGTGGCGAATCGCTTTCTTCAGAAAGCGCAGCGCGGCTTTCTTGTCACGATGGACGGTGAGAAGAAAGTCAATCGTTTGTCCCGCCTTATCAACGGCACGGTAGAGGTATTTCCACTGGCCCTGAATCTTGATATAGGTTTCGTCCATGCGCCAGCTCTTGCCCACCGGGCGCTTCTTCCCATTGCGGAAGTTAGCCTCCAACTGCGGGGTGAACTTCTGAACCCAGCGGTAGAAGTTGGAATGATCCACCGGCACCCCGCATTCCTCCATCATCTCTTCCAAATTGCGGTAGCTCAGCGGGTAAGCCAGATACCAACGCACGCACGTCAGGATGATGGTTTTCTCGAAGCGGTGTCCTTTGAAATCAATCATGCGGGTTCTCAGTGCCAAAGTTATCGAACCCGTAGCTTACCGGAAATGCGGTTCCCTGGCTAATGCAACAGAACGTGTGCCACGAGGCACCGAAGATAATTAGGAATTAACGGAGGTGCATAACTTGTGAAGAGATGGCGGTAGGCCCGCCAAAGTCGCCCGACAGGGGGAGGCTTTAAACGACCTCAAGCTGCTTTGGTTAAGAGCTAAGGTGGTGAGCGTTGAGGAAAAGGCGTTGCAAGAGACGTCACGTGAGAAACCGTGAGACGAGCGCAAGCGAACCTTTGCTGAAGCATCGAAAGCGTAAGGGGTGACATCGAAACCGGGTCTTGTTCTGTGGCCTGGGATAAGTCCAGCGGGAGCCTGTTTTACTGGCTGGGTGGTGTCCGGTGTGGAGAGGGCGTGACGCGGTTTTGGGCTCTTTACAGGAACGTGGGAACCTGTCGTGCCGATGCTAAGGGAGACCCTCAAGTGGTTAGCGCCACCAGAGGCCGAGTACCAATGCGGCGCACAGGGGCGGAGCAACCCGTAGTAGTGAGGAAACCTGGTAATGCGGGTGGAGCGAAGGGGTTGCGTCATCCGGTTTTATCAATGGGTCAACCTGAGAGGGGAGGAACTCGTGAGTAAAACAAAGCCATTTGCCATTTCCAAACGTGCCGTTTGGGAAGCCTACCGGCAGGTTAAGGAAAACCGCGGGGCGGCTGGGGTAGATCGACAGTCACTGGAAGACTTCGAGCAAGACCTGGCTAACAATCTGTATAAGCTATGGAATCGGCTGGCGTCGGGGAGTTATTTCCCACCGCCCGTATTAGCGGTGGAGATCCCCAAAGCGCAGGGTGGTAGGCGCCGGCTAGGGATACCGACGGTCGCTGACAGAATCGCGCAAACGGTAGTCAAGCAAGCCTTTGAGCCATGTGTGGAGTCGTATTTCCATACCGACTCCTATGGTTATCGACCAGGGAAGTCAGCGCTGCAAGCGGTAGGGATCACCCGGGAGCGGTGCTGGCGCTATGACTACCTGCTGGAATTGGATATCAAGGGACTGTTTGATTAGGCATCTTGATACTCCTCTCGATGAGCCAGCGGTGGTGATCTATCACCACCGTGGTTGTCTATATAGAAAGTCTCAGCACTTGCCATTACGACGAGGCCACAAAGCAGAGCTGCTGACATTGGCCGGCTTTGAGCTGTTCAAACTGGGATAGCGTATCCGGTTGATCAGGAAACAGATAGAGACCGGTGGTTGGCTCGCGGCTGGCGATGATCGTGCTGTTATTAATGCGATCATAAATCCAATAACGCGAGACCCGTAAGGCGCAGGCGATCTGGGCGACGGTGAGAAAGCCCGCCATCTGGCGGGGATGAGACTGGCTGCGTTTCACCAAGACCCGATGCTTAAGACGGGTACAGCGTACGGTATTGGGTAAGACCTCCTTGGGATTCATGGGGGAACGAAAGCCCGCGGCGGTCAGCTGTTGCGCGATGGTGATATCGTCAACCCCCTGACGCGCGAGCGCCACAATGTGGCTCTCCAACGCGGCGGCGTTGCTGAGCTCAGCCAAGGAACCTACCGGAATCGGCAGCGTCACGGTGGTGGTATCGCCGCCTTTCCAGACGATGCGCAGACGGACCTGATCGCGCTGGAGCCGATGGATCACCACTTTGTCGATCAAACAGCGCAAGAGCGCCTTTTTCTGGGTCTGGGAGAGCACGTCGGTAGGCCATATCTCAGGCAGGGTCTGGCCGAGGGTGGTGAAAGCGGCCTTGAGATCAGCGGGCAGGTCGGGCGCTGGCGAGGCGGCTTGCTGGGCCTTCTCATCGTCCGCTTCCGCCTGCTTCAGCTCCCGCAGGGCCACTTCCCAACGCCTTTCGAGTTCAGCGGCGACCAAGCGATTGTCGGGGTCGACTTGGTGGAACTGGCGCTCGGCGAGTGCGGCTTGATAGCGGAAGCGTTCCAGCTGCTGGCGGCGGGCCTGGGCGAGTGCCTGGGTGGCCTGCTGTTCGGCGGCCATGGCCTGCTGGTAGAGATCGAGCTCCACCGGCGACAGGGCGGCGAAGAACGCTTGCACCACGACATCATCTACCGGATCCGCAGGGATGTATTGGCAGACCGGGACACCGTATTGCTGGCGCAGATAATTGCAGAGGTAGCGCGTGGCATTCTTGTACTGAACGACCATCTTATGGCCACATTCGCCACAATAGACCAACCCATGCAACAGGGCCTTGCCAGGGCGGGGCACACCCCGGGTGTGATGACGATCATACGCCGCATAGTTCTCCTTGAGCATCGCTCGGATGCGCTCATAGGTCTCCCAACTGATGTAGGCGGGATAGCGATGGTTCACGCGAATTCTCCACTGCTCCAGAGGCAGCTTCTGCTGGCGGGTGGGCTGCGGGCCAGGACCGGGGTGGACGGTGCGCGTGCGCCCATAGGTAAACGCCCCGGCATAGGCCGGATGCTTGAGAATGGACAGGATAGCGGCTACGGTAGGTTTGCGCCAGACCACCGCGCCGAAGCGATCGCGCCGCGGCAACGTCAGGTGCTGCGCATTGAACACCCGCAGCACCTGACTGGCCGAGCGTACCTGTAGGAAGGTGGAGAACACGAGCTCCAGGCGGCTCTGGACTTCGCGGTTGGGGTCTTTCTGCACCACGCCGCTGGGATCACGCACCAGGCCCACCGGTAATGTGAGGGCCAAGTCGCCGCGGGCGGCTTTGTTAAGCAGGCCAGCGGTCAGCCGGGCACGAATCGTATGCAGCTCCAGCTCGGAAATCTGCCCCTTCAGGCCGAGCAACAGACGCCCGTTGGTGCTGCCAGGATCATAAATACCGTCGCCATCGCCAATCAAACACCCCTGATAGCCACAGAGATCTAATAGCGGGTACCCATCTGAGCAGTTGCGGGCGAGGCGCGTGACATCAAAGGACAGAATGATCCCCACCTCGCCCAGGGTGACCTGGGCCAGTAGGTCTTTAAAACCCGCGCGGTGTTCGGCACTGGCGGCGGTGGTACCGAGATCGCAGTCGATGACGTCGATGGCCTCGGCCGGCCAGCCCAGTTCCCGTGCCCGGCTTTGCAGGGCATACTGCAACCGCAGGCTCTCCTGGTGGCTGATGGCTTGGTGGGGACTGGACTGGCGCACATAGATGATGGCTTTGCGTGCCAGCTGTTGCGGCGTGATCAGTTCGGATGCCAGCATAAAGCACCTCCTGCATAACAGTGATTAGTTCTTCGCGGATGGCCGCTTGCAGCGCCGGGGTAAGCCGCGACCAGACAGCTTCGGAGGGGATGGACATAACACCTCGTATTGCGTCGCTAACGTGACCAACTCAGTCACACTCGCCAGCGTGAGCTTGCTGAGGCGGCCTTGTCGAGGGGGGGTGAGATGAGTGACGGATAAGGGGATTCGCAGCCGCATCGGGTCGCGATAAATGACGGTCACAAAACCCGCACTGCGTGAAGACGTTGGCCACGAGAACACCGCAAATCGCCGCCCAAATAACGGATGACGCACATCGGTGATTTCAATCTCGGTGACCTCGGTTTCTGACGGGTAGTGGAAGGGGGTATTAAGTGAAGGGGTCGTTCGACGCGATTGACCATACCTTGTTAGTCCGCGCGGTCAACCACCACACGGACTGCCGATGGGTGCGGTTATACATCGAACGCTGGCTGACGGCACCGTTTCAGCAGCCCGATGGCGTGCTCATCGCACGCGAGCGAGGGACGCCCCAGGGCGGCTGCGTGAGTCCAGTCCTGGCGAATCTGTTTCTGCACTATGTGTTTGATAAATGGATGGAAAGGCAGTTCCCAAACCTGCCGTTCGCCCGCTATGCGGACGATGCTGTGGTGCACTGCCACCGTCAAGCCGAAGCAGAACAGCTCAAGGCCGCGCTGGAGCAGCGGTTTCGAGAGTGCCGGCTGGAGCTACACCCGGAGAAAACACAAATTGTGTGTTGCAACGTAACTAAACAGCGCAACAGCGGCCTCGCCAAGCAATTTGTGTTTCTCGGCTACTGCTTTCGGCCGCGACGGGTGCGTAGCCGACAGGGCAAGCGGTTTGTCGGCTTTACGCCCGCCATCAGTCCTAACGCCGCGAAACGGATTCGCCAGCGCATCAGGCGATGGCGACTCCATCGGCAGACGCGCTTGTCACTGGAAGCCATCGCGCAGGTCGTTAATCCCATCATTACCGGGTGGATTAATTACTACGGCGCGTATCACCGCTCGGCACTTTACCCCATCCTACGGCACATTGACTATCACTTGGTGAAGTGGGTCAAACGGAAATACAAAAAGAGGGGACGTTACGTCGCACGGGCCATTGCGTGGCTCGGGAAGGTGGCTCACCATCAGACCGGGCTGTTCGCGCACTGGCGCTTTGGCGTGCGGTTCCCGGCTGGATGATGGAAGCCGGATGAGCGGAGACGTTCATGTCCGGTTTTACGAGGGCCTTGGGGTGAAATTCCCCAGGGCTACTCACCCCGCGAACTTCGCCTCCTGACGCAGGTTGTTGAACGCATTTCGCGAGCCCTGCTGAAACATGAACAGGGCGATGGCGGCCATCAGGATCTCGCTCAGTGCATAGTCCGATCGATGCCGGCAGTCTTCGATTTGACGTAGTTGTTCGAACAAGTCTGGGAAAAAATGGTGGATCGTCTTGAACAACTCACACACCATCGCTTCGCCTCGGCTCTGGGGTGGAGCGGTGAAGCGCTTTTTCGCTTGACGGCGAGCTTGGTGTCGTGTTTTCTTCTGGTGCTGGCGTTGAAGGCAAGCGTGGGTGCGCTTCTTCATGGGGCCTCCTGATGCACAAAAAGCTCCATGATACCGTCTTCAACGCCTCAAATGAGCCCCCTAACAGCAGCACCAAATAGCCGGAAAAATATTTTTTAAGCTATCCCTTAATGCATTGAACTTAGTGATTTTTTATCAAAGCTCTGAATCGCTGGGAATGACTATCCTGCTCCTAGGCTGCTCTAACACGACCATTATGTTCAATTATTCTGGCCTTTCTTGATGATGGAGTATTTTTGTCCAACGCGCTGAAAAAACGGGATAAGACGGAATATGCTCTGCCAACGACAGTGTATTTTCGTCGCCATGCTGAACCACGCCGTCAAAAGCTTGCTGAGAAAGGGAGACGAAAATGCCCCTTTCCTCCCTGAAGGCCCCTGGCGAAGGTGCGCTAACCGAAGCGCCTGCCAAGCGCGTGGCCGATGACCGCCTAGCCGTCGCATTCCACTAGGCCGTCGATGCCGCCTCATGGGAGGTCGGCCAGGACCTGGCGGTGGGGTCTCGCCACACCCAAGCGATGAAGTGGCAACGAAACGAAGCCAGGTACCAACATACCCCGGTTAGGATAATGGCTTTTTCGGCGCAGTGTCCTTTGCCGTCAATCATGTAGCTTCTCAGCGCCAAATTTATTGAACCTTTAGTTTACCGGAAACGCGGCTCCCTGGCTCAGGCAACAGAATCGGATAGCATACGGGACACTCAAAAGGAGTGGATAAGAGCCAACTGGAACAGTATCAAAGGTAAAAGGTAAAATGCTATTTATTTCACTTGACATCATCAGCTGAGTGTGCGCCTAACTAGGGCCGTCCGACTTTTTCCAACCCTGATTGCTCTACGCCGGTGTTTTCACTATCCTATAATCGGTTGTCCCGCCGCCCTGGGCGGCTGACACAAGCCGTTAGGTTTAACAAACGGGAACAGGAGAGACGGAATGAAGGTTTCCGAACTTACTGAAAAACTTTTAATTGCCAAGAAGCAAAAAGGGTTGAGCTTTGCAGATCTGGAAAAGATTGTTGGCCGCGATGAAGTCTGGATTGCAGCCCTGTTTTATCGTCAAGCAAGTGCCTCCCAAGAAGAAGCAATGAAATTAGCATCTGTTCTTGATCTTGGGTCGGATGTTGCCGAGGCACTCACCGAGTTTCCCACAAAAGGATTAGGACCTGTTGTGCCTACTGACCCCCTCATTTATCGGTTCTATGAAATCATGCAGGTTTATGGGATGGCTTTGAAAGCCGTGATCCATGAGAAATTCGGTGATGGGATTATGAGCGCTATTGACTTCACCTTAGATGTGGATAAAGAACAAGATCCTAAAGGTGATCGGGTACGAATTACTATGTCTGGTAAGTTTTTGCCCTATAAGAAGTGGTAGAGGGTCCACTTGGCTCTGTTGGGTTAATTTCCTTCCCGTGCCGTACGGCTATCCCGTTCGGGTTTTTGAGAGGCCAATGAATAGCACTGTTCTGCAGCGGATAGCTCTTACCCGTCGGCAGAGACACGCTAACCATTCTTGATCATGCGTATTGTTGCCCACCGCGTCGAAAAAGCGGGATAAGACGGACCTTATCCTGCCAGCAACCGTTGTATTTTTCGTCGCCATGCTGAACCACGCCGTCAAGGGCTTGCCGAGAAAGGTTAATGAGAACAGCCCTTTCCTCCCTGAAGGCCCCGGCGATGGTGCGCTAACCGCAGCGCCTGCCAAGCGCGTGATCGATGACCGCCCGGCCGTCGTGCACCGCCGGGCCGTGGATGCCGCCTCACGACAGGTCGGCCAGGGCGGCGGTGGGATCTCGCCACACCCAAGCGATGAGGTTGCCACGAAACGAAGCCAGGTACCAACGCACACAGGTCAGGATGATGTCTTTTTCGAAGCGGTGTCCTTTGCAGTCAATCATGCGGGTTCTCAGCGCCAAATTTATCGAACCCACCGCTTACCGGAAACGCGGTTCCCTGACTAATGCAATAGAACCTCAGTTAATCCTCTGAGTTAGTTATCAAAAACCCCGGACTGGTCCCGGGATTTTTTAATGATATCAAATCTGCCTTTGTTTATAGCTGTTCGCCGTTGCTGGCAATCACTTGTTGATACCAAGCGAAGCTCTTCTTCTTAGCGCGGCCCATCGTGCCGGAACCATCGTCGTGTTTGTCGACGTAAATAAAGCCATAGCGTTTACTGTACTGACTCGTGGTAAATGACACACAATCAATACAGCCCCACGGCGTATAGCCCAGTAATTCAACACCGTCGTCGATGACCGCTTTTTTCATTTGCTCAATATGAGCGCGCAGGTAATCGATGCGATAATCATCTTGAATTGGGCTGGGGTCTTCAGGCACCTCATCAACCGCACCCAAGCCATTTTCGACGATAAACATCGGCTTCTGATAACGCTCATAGAGCATATTCAGGCTATAACGCAGACCGACTGGATCAATCTGCCAGCCCCAGTCAGATGCTTTTATATGGGGGTTTGGCTGACTCCCGGGGAAACCCGCAATAGCGTTACCCGCATCTTCACCGTGCGCTTGCACCGCAAGCGTCATGTAGTAACTAAGGCCAATATAATCGGTGCAACCGTCACGCAAGATCACGTCATCTTCAGGCTCCATCTTGACCTGAATGTGCTTGCGCTGCCACTCCTTACGAAGGTAGCTCGGGTAGTAACCACGAACCTGTACATCTGAGAACAAGAACCGCGTGTGCATGGATTCCTGCGCATACAGGATGTCATCAGGATGACATGACCAGGGATAGAGCAGCACCATGGCGATCATGCACCCCATTTTGAAATCAGGATTGATTTCACGGCCTAATTTGACCACCTTGGCACTGGCGACAAACTGATGATGCAGGCTTTGGTACATCACCTGCTCTGGGTTCTCGTGTTCAGAGTAAATGACCCCGGAGCAGCAATAACAAAATAGCGGATATTTCCAGTTGCGTTGGTTGTTGATCTCGTTAAAGGTCATCCAGTAGTTGACCTTATTACGATAGCGCTTCATCACCACTTCACTAAAGCGCACAAAGCACTCAACGACTTTACGGTTTGCCCAGCCACCGTATTCTTTAACGAGGTGATAAGGCATTTCGAAGTGCGACAGGGTGATCACCGGTTCGATGTTGTATTTCAGCAACTCATCAAACAGATCATCATAAAATTGCAGACCTGCCTCATTCGGCTCATCTTCAACACCATTGGGGAAGATGCGAGTCCAAGCGATAGAAGTGCGGAAGCATTTGAAACCCATCTCGGCAAATAACGCCACATCTTCTTTATAGCGGCCGTAAAAGTCGACGGCTTCGTGGTTGGGATAATGATACCCAGGTTGCACACCATCGGTGATCACGCGTTCGACGCCATGCGCTCCACCGGACAGCACATCGACAATACTGACCCCTTTACCCCCTTGATTCCAGCCACCTTCTACCTGATGGGCGGCGACTGCACTACCCCATAAGAAATCATCGGGTAATTGTTGCTTTGCTGTCATCAGAACGTCCTTAACTTAGTGGTTTGGCTCCGTGACAGGGAAGCTGCGGTCAAGGGCAATCTGAGTCCAAAGTCTTTCCAAGTAATTGAAATTTCCTCTTTATAACGGTTTCTGTTGACGAGCTAGATTGGCGTTGCCAGCTGTCTCCGAATGCGGGATGTTGTGGGTTAGCACGACCCAACCCCGTATCACGACACCCGGAGGCAGCCATGAGTACGGTAGCGCATCCCTCGGCAAAAGGCTATCGAACGATGCGATTGCCGATAGCCGAAGCAGACTACGAGCGGTTTCTCGGTGATGGCGCGTTTGCGAGAGAGCAACTGGCTGAGGTGTATGAACAGCATCCGGAGTTATTCCCTGGGGGATGGGAACAAGGATATGTGTACTATGGGTTTACGAGCGCATCGCGCAAACAAGGACAGCGTTGCCGACGCGTTCGACTGCGGGCGAGCGGTGAGGTGTTTACGGTAGCTCCGGCGTTTCTAATGCCGTATCTGAGGGCAACGGTGGCGGAGGTGGAAAAGGCGGTGTTTTTAATGCGTTTTCATGTTCCCTGTTGGGCGCTGGCCTATGTGTTTGGGCGTGATGCGATGTAGTGTTTTAACTCTGTTGATCCTTTGCCTCAGACGTCGAGACCAAACTCATAACGGTTGACAAAGAGGCCGATGACGATATCGTGCATCTGCGTTGATTTCGAAAAGCAAATGGTTTTGCGAACCAGTCGCTTGATGCGCGTGCGCAGCGTGAGGTGCTTGCGCTCGATCCGCTGCGTGTGACGCTTGCCGATCACATGGGTTTCCGGGTCCAGGTGACGCGCATAGGCCCCCCAGTCATCGGTAAAAAAGCGGGTTATGCCAAACGGCTCCAGTAACCCTTTCAAGTCCAGAAAGACCTCATCTTGACGCCGACCCAAGACATAGGCTAACACCGTCCCGGTGGCCCGATCGATGGCATGCCACAGCCACCGTTGATTCGTCTTGCTCCCCACATAGCTCCACATCTCGTCCATCTCGACCTCCAGGTTATCACTACCAACGTCCTGACTTTTATCTATTTTAACGATATCTACTTGAAGGGCGTCAGGGTCCGCTGCCGCCAAAAATGGCGTGTTTACCGAGCGCAACTCCGATTCTTTTTTTTAACTCCTTAATCACCGTGGCCGTGCTGATGCCCAACACCCGCGCCGTATCCCGCACCCCACTGCCGTTCAGGGCCATGTCAATGATCTGCTGCTTGACGTCCGGCAAGCGACCCTTCTCTGAGTAGTTCTGAATAAAGGTCTGGCATGGACACGTCGGGTCCTGGCACAAAAATCGTTGCTTTCCGTTCGACGCCTTGCCATGCTTGGCCACGTCGATGCCACCACAAGTCGGACAGGCTACTGGCGCTAATACCATGCGAGTTTTGCTCCGAAAATCGTTTGAAAACGTCACGAAATCATAGCCTATCGATTTACAGAACTCAACACAGTTAAAACACTACCCGGCTGGCGCAGAGTCTGGGGCGGTTCAGTGTGGTTGGCACGACGGTCAACGTGCCGGAGCGGTTACCTCAAGACCTGGTCGCCGATGAGAAGCACAGCCGTTTAGACGGTAAGAAAATCTATCTGGCGACGACCGCCGGTGAGGGGTGCATACTGGGGGCGTCGGTAGTCGAGACAGCTTCGGAAGCGGCATTGACACAAGCCTATGGCGTGTTTGCCGAGGAAGCCCGGGTGCTGAAGCCCGACTACGCACCTGAGACGGTCAACACCGACGGTTGGCCGGCGACGCAAGGGGCATGGCAGGCGCTGTTTCCCACCATTACCGTCATCTTATGCTTTCTCCATGCCTTTTTGAAAATCCGCCATCGGGCTACCAAAGCGCTGACCGAGGTCTTTGCGTCAGTGGGTAACCAAGTCTGGCATGCTTACCGGGCTCCCACCAAGGCCGGCTTTGCCCAACGCCTACGGCGGCTGCGGGAATGGGCAGAGCGCACGCTGCCGGCCTCACCAATGAAAACTCATACGCTGGAGCTGTGCGCCAAGCGGGCCTCGTTCAGCCGCAGCTACGATCATGAGTGCGCCCATCGGACGAGTAATTTGGTGGATCGATTAATCAAGTTCCTCGATCGGGCCTGCTTTAATGCCCAGTATTTTCACGGCACCGTGGCCTCCGCCGAGTTACGCGTGCGTACGTTGGCGTTGTTGTGGAACTTCTGCCCCTCCTCACCGGCTACGGTGAAGCGGTATCACGGGCAACGCTGTCCGGCCGAACGCCTCAACGGCAAACGCTATGCCGAACACTGGTTGGAGAATTTACTCGTCTCAGGCTCTATGAACGGCCTGAGACATCATCAACAGAATCCGTTATAAAGAGGAAATTTCGAATTGATAAACCGGGACGCTCGATTACGCTGCTGCACGGATAGCAGTTTGTCGCCAATAGACTCCACATCAAATATTCCCGAAAAAGCTTCTTGGTTGATTACAGCATAATTCTGATAAGCCACCGTAATATAAGCGCTTTCTCGGTCGACATTCCCGAAAACGGGCATTCTCGGGCATGTGGAGGAAGCCATCTCGTTGCCCAGCAGGGGCTTGCATTGCACCTTACCACAGCTTCCCTGTCACTGGGCCAACTATTTGTATCATTGTCCCGTTGCTACCAAAACCCCTACGAGAGCGGATGCCCAACAGGGGGTATCCAGTCTTCGAGCTTACATCGTCAGGATTTCACCCGGGTTCATGACCTTCACTTTTACCGGCGAGTCCCCCAAGGCATCAATCATTTCCTGGGGCGTTCCTGTCAAGGGCGGGAAGGTGCCGTAATGCATGGGTACGACCATCTTCGGCTGCATCAATGTGCCCATGGCATAGGCCGCTTCCTTCGGGCCCATGGTGAACCAGCCACCAATACATACCAGCGCCAAGTCAGGCTTGTAGTACTCACCAATCATCTTCATGTCGCCAAACACCCCCGTGTCTCCGGAATGATAGATCTTGTAACCGTTTTCCAGCTCGATCACATAGCCCACCGGCTCACCCCCGAAGTGTACCGCGCCGTTGTGGACGACGGTGGAACTGTGCTCGGCCCGAACCATCGTGATTTTGATGTCGTCACCAATCGGCGTGACGGTGCCGCTCTTGTTCCAACGAATCATCTGGTCCTCGGGCAACAAGCCGAGGCTAGTGTACACGCTGCCCATGTCGGCGTTCATGCCAACCTTGGCACCCGTCATGTCGGACAACTCCCGCACGTCAGCAGTGTGATCGAAGTGTCCGTGGGTAACTAGAATCAAATCCACCTTGCCAAGTTTCTTGAGGTCTTTCAGCGCTTCGGGGGTTTTTGGATTCTTGAGCAGGAAGGGGTCGATTACAATCACTTTGCCGTTTTCGGTGGTAAGCTTGAAGGCGGACTGCCCAAACCATTGCAGTTCAAATGCCTGGGTCTGGCCTACGCTCACGCTCACTCCGATCAGGACCAGGGTGACTCGGATTAGGGAAAAGACTCTCATCAGTGATTCTCCAGCGATTAGATCTTGTGTTTACGGAATCCGACGGAAACCGCGTCTCGGACCCCATATCGACCCCCTCCCGGCTTCCTGGTTCCGCCGCCTCGGCAAGCAAACTGGAAGGATCTATCACTCAAAGTCTGTTAGCCCCGCTCTGTTGCGTTAATGTCCTTACCGTGCCGTGCGGTTATCCCGTCCTGGTGGTTAGGAAGCCAATGAATAAAATAAGTAATCCCCCGGCTCTGCCGGGTTGCGACCAGAGAGCTGGGTGGTCGCACACAAATCCCAGCTCACAAGGGTAGGACAGGAAGTGCCGACTATAGCTATAGTCGGACCCTGCAGCATCCAGGTGCCCCTACCCGGACGTGCGGCGGAGTAATCCAAGGTGCGAAGCTCCGGGGACAACGATTCGAAGGCGGGTAGCCTCAACCGGCTCAGAACTAGGGGAGGATGGAAAGGGTGAACGCAAGTGAAGAATCTACGTAAAGGCTCGTGAAGCCGAAGCTGCCAAAGAGGCTGATAGGCAGTGCCAACAGGCAAACGGGTAGGACCAGGAGAGACCTGCGATCCTGGCGATGCTCACCAGACCCGTCGGGCTCCAGATTCCACCCTACTTCATCCGCAACTTCGGTTCTATCAACTGGGTAAGCCCCATTCGCCCCGTCTATTGACGGTAGCCTAACCGCAAGGGAAGGAGAAGGTGGAGGGGGTAAAGGAAGCTGGAGGAAGCGAATGCCGACCCGGTAATAGGGACGGATAGGGCTTCGCGTTTTGGCCTGCTCCGAAAGGAGCCGTAAATTATTAACTGACCGATAACACCGCTGTGATCGCTTAAAAATGCAGTCTCGACGAACAAAAAAACGGACAGTTATTTATTTACAGTTCCAAAGGGGGCTGACTTCCAGCAGGTCTCGACGATAGCGAAGCACTGAAGAGGTGCGAACGGTTGGAGAAGTTAGACAATGCTCGTCATTGAACCGACCAACGGGCGGGAACTGACACGGTGGGCGGATATTAACTGGTCTGCGGTGGAAGCGAACGTGCGCCGACTTCAGGGCCGCATCTATCGTGCTGCGGCGAATGGGGAGCAAGGGAAGGTGAAGAACCTACAAAAGCTACTTATTCGCGCCCTGTCGGCGAAACTTAAGGCGATCCGACAGGTGACCCAAGAGAATCGCGGCAAGCACACGCCAGGCATTGACGGGGTTGTGTGCGATACCCCGAAAGCCCGTCTGGCACTACTGAAGGAAGGTCTAACCTTTACCGGATACCGCCCTAAGCCAGCACGGCGGGTTTGTATACCCAAAGCGAACGGCAAACAGCGACCTTTAGGGATATTGACGGTAAAGGATCGGGTCATGCAGGCGCTGATTAAACTGGCGCTGGAACCGGAATGGGAAAGCCGATTTGAAGCGAATTCCTACGGCTTTCGACCCGGACGTTGCTGCATGGACGCGATCCAAGCGCTCCATACGACGTTGAATCAAAAAGGAAGCAGTCAATGGATTTTGGATGCCGATATATCGAACTGCTTCAACGAAATCGATCAGGAAGTGCTATTGAAGCGGCTACCGGTATTTACCACCACCCTTCGACGGTGGCTGAAAGCAGGCGTAGTGGAACTAGGCCAATACCACGACACCGATGCCGGTACACCACAGGGCGGCGTAGCGTCGCCCTTGATGGCCAATATCGCATTGGACGGAATGGAACGGCTGTTTGGTTGCGAAGATGCTCACGGTAACCCGATACCGCCGTCATTGCGCAAGGGTGAGAACCGTGGCATCAGCCTGATCCGGTATGCCGATGATGTGGCGGTAACGGCGCCGTCTCGGGAAGTACTTGAACAGTATGTCGTGCCCAAACTGAAAGCCTTTCTGGCAGGACGGGGATTGCGGCTCAGTGAAGCGAAAACCCGCATCGTGCATATCGATGAAGGCTTTCACTTCTTGGGGTTCGAGATTAGACGATTCCATGGAACGCTGCTAACCCGGCCAGAGAAAGCAAAAGTGATCGCCCATCTAGGCGACATCAAAGCCTATCTTAATGCCCATAAGCAGACGCCAGCGGTAGCCGTGATCAAAGCGCTCAACCCCAAACTCCGGGGCTGGGCCAACTACTACCGTCACAGCGCGGCTAGTAAAACGTTTGCCTATACCGGCCATCGGATGTGGCAGATGCTCTGGCGCTGGGCGAAACGTCGTCATCCCAACAAACCCAGGAAATGGGTCAAGGCACGCTACTTTAGGGCGGACGGCTACTGGACGTTCCACGAAGGCAACGCTCAGTTGTGCCGCCAGAGCGCTATATCGATCACCCGCTATGTGAAGGTGACGGGAAGAGCCTCACCGATGGACCCGAAGCAACGCGGCTACTGGACGCAGCGCAAAAAATGGCAAGCCGCGCGGGCGACCTACCAACGGAAACGGCTAGCCATGTTACGTGAGCAGAATAACACCTGTGGGCTGTGTGGTGTGGTGTTCTGGCCCGATGATCCGATCGATGAACACCATCTCATCCCACGACATCAAGGAGGAGATGATGCATTGGCTAATCGAAAACTTGTTCACCGATGGTGCCACCACGCGTACCATCAACGACACGGGTACAACGCAGTAGAGGCGCGAGCCGTATGACAAGTAATTGTCGTGTACGGTTCCTTGGGGGCGGGGTCACAGTAATGTGACCCTGCTACCCGGCGAGACACAGCAATTCAGAGCATTGAGAAAAAATCAGTAAGCTTAATCTATTAAGTAGGGTAGGCTCCAGGCTTCGCCAAGCTTATCCAGGAGCCCCCCGTCGATTCCGTACAGGAGGTTTTCCCTCATACGGCTCTGTTGTAGATCTTCATCATGCACCCTTCACAGGCTTGCACCAGCGATAGGTTGGAGAAATTGCAATCCTGCGTTGCGCAATACCTCCCAAGCGTTCTGTGCCAAACGCTTGCCTGCTCGCTGGCTCAACCGGCGGGACCATCGATAAAAGCGGGCACACACAAACCAATCGAGTTTGAAAAATACCGTCCGCGGGTAGCCGACGGCGGCGAAGTAATTTCGCCATCCTCGGATAATCGGATTGACCCGGTCGATGAGTTGTATCAGGGTCAACGACGTGCGGTGTTTGACAATGTGACGAAGCTGGTCCTTGAAATGTGCCATGCTCGCCTTGGCCGGCTGTATTTTGATAAACTCCCTGCCGCCGTAGTAGCCGCGTACCCGTTTCACGGAAAACCCCAGGAATTCGAACTCCGCGTCGCAGACTGTCATGTCTACCACGCGGGTCTTCTCCCGGTTGAGCTTCAGCCCCTCTGCTGCCAGTTCGCTGGCGAACCAGTCGAGTTGCCGTTGGGTATAGGCCTGACGATGCAAAATCACCAAGTCATCGGCATAGACCACGATCCGACAGGGGGTCCGCTGCGCAATCCGTCGGCAGAAATCGTTCAGATACAGATTAGCCAGTAGCGGCGATAATGGTGAGCCCTGGGCGGTACCCTGGTCCGTGAGCTGGTCTCGCCCATCGCTGAGGTGCTCGGTGTGTACCGGTGCCCGCAGTCCCTGGCGAATCAGTGCCAACACGTTTTGGTCGCTGACATGACACATGAGCTTGTCCATTAAGCGATCCTGCGGAATCGTATCAAAGTACGCGCTCAGATCCGCATCATACACTTGCCCATACCCCGCCTTGAGGCTGGCTTCAATGGCTCGGAGCGCCCTTGCTGCCGAGTGCTTCGGCCGATAGCCGTAGCTGTCCGCGTGAAGATGCGGCTCTACAATCGGTTCCAGTACCAGCTTGCAGGCGGTCTGCACCACCCGATCTCGGATGGTGGCTATCCCTAACGCGCGCTCCTTCCCGTTCCCTTTGGGAATCATCACCCGCCGAATCGGCAATACCCGATAGCGGTGCGTTCGCAGCGCCTCGCCTATCTCTTGCAGAAACCCCTCGCGTCCTTGCCGTTCGATATCTGCAAAACTCACCCCGTCAATCCCCGGCGCCCCTTGGTTGGCACGACATTGGTCGTAGGCCGCTTGGAGGATATCCGCTCGATATAGCTTGTCATATAGGCTGTAAAATCGATACCCCTCCTTTTGCTTTGATGCACCATAAAGCTTTCGTTGCAACTGACGAACAGTCTGTGGAGTGCTAGCCATAAGGCAATCTCATCCGTTGGTTCATTGAAAGCACGTTCTACACTGAGCCCCTTTGCTACGACGGGTTATGTTGTCCCGCCGCTCATCGCTCGTATGGGCTCATCCGGCTCCTGAACCGCCGTGGCCGCGATTTCGGCTGCTGCCTTATACATGGCCACCGGGTGCCACAACCACCCGGCCGTTCAGGTCTCCCACGTTCACTTTGTCTCCTTTCCTTCATGCCATCCCGTATTACGCCGGCAGGTGCGATGCGTGCTGGCGCCTGTTGCTACCGCATCAATGGCAGGGTTCGCCAAGTCGGAGAGGCTCCCCACCTGCACTTGCGTGACGACGCTTGACCGGGTTCGCTTCAGGCTACGGCCTAAAGGACGCCTCAGCCCTGACGGGCCTTTGTCACCGGGCTTCAGGGGACGGAATCGCTTCCGATCCTGCCGGTCAGGCTTCGGGGCGAACAGGCAATTGCCCCGGCAGGTACCTTGCAACCTGCTGGAAACCTCCTCTCAGGGAGGCTACTGCTGTCTCTGGTTTACACCTCCTATTCATGCTGGAGCAGCCAATACATGAGACATCGTCCCACAGTAAACAAAGCGCCTCGTGGCGCTCCCGCCATTCCGCATATCATTCACATAAGTATCTTAATTTTATACTTTATAAGCTTTATCTAATTAAGTTGGCATGAAAATTAACTTTAAATATTCAGAAGGTTACATCGGTGTGCGGAATGTGGGAATTAACATTATTTAACGAAATTTACGTTTAGCTTTCATACCTTCAGTTTACTGTATCTTCTCAAAATCTCATGGTAATGAAGCTTCAGTAACGGGCTGATGTAACAAAGTAGCGCGTGGAAGACTTGATAAAATGCTTGCCTACCCCATGTAGTAGGTTATGAACCGCACCGAAATGACCACTTTTTTAGAAACGCTGCAGCTAGACATTGAGCGTATGGAAGCAGCTGATGTCAAGGCCAGTGTGGTGGCGTTGCTGAATCTGGTGGAAACGCTAGTTGCGGAGAACGACAAGTTAAAGGAGGAGCAGCAAAAGCTGAAGGATGAAATCAGCCGTTTGAAAGGCGAACAAGGCCAACCGGAGATCAAGGGCAAAAACCGAAAGCGTGATGACCTATCGTCGGAACAGGAGCGCAAGGAGGCGTCAGGCGAGCAGGGGAAGCGAGGCGGGGGAGAACGCCAGCGGGACTCGAAACGCGACCAGATCAACATCGACCGGGTGGAAGAGTGCCCGGTGAATCGTGACGAATTACCAGAAGATGCCATCTTCAAGGGTTATGAAAGCGTCATTGTGCAGGACCTCAAAATCACCTCGGACAATGTGGAATACCGCCGTGCGGTGTATTATTCGCCGTCGCGACAGCAGACTTATCGAGGGGCTTTACCAGCGGAGGTGAAAGGGGAGTTCGGTGCCGGCATTCGAGCGCTGATTCCGACGATGAAACATGTCTGTAACCTGTCGGAACCGAAGCTTTTAGAGTTTCTGCACAATTTCAACGTGCGGATCTCGGCGGCTTATATCTCGAGCTTGTTGACGGATCCGCATGCGGTCTTTCACCGCGAAAAGGACGAGCTCTACCGCACGGCTTTGGAATGCGGGGGGTATCAGCAGATCGATGACACCAGGGCGCGGGTTAACGGTGAAAACCACTCTACCCAGGTGGTCTGTAATCCGTGGTACACCGCTTATTTCACGACCGAACGCAAAGACCGGCTGAGTGTGTTGGACGTGCTGAGAAATTTTGCTCCCCGTCGTTTTGTGTTCAATAGCGAAACACTGGAGTTGCTCGAGCAAGGCCATCTCTCCCAGAAGCTCATCCGCTGCGTGGATAACCTGGCAAAAGACCAACCGTTCACGGAAGAACAGGTCAACCAACTCGTGGATGAGTTACAGCCCGGCCCACAGCAACGCAGCCGCATCCTCGAAGCCGCCGCGATCGCTGCGTACCATCAGGAGACCGAGCTACCGGTGGTCAAGCTGCTGCTGTGCGATGATGCCCCGCAATTTAAGCTGCTCACTGAGGAGTTGGCGCTGTGCTGGGTGCATGACGGTCGGCACGATAAAAAGCTCAATCCCATCGTCCCTAGCCATCGGGAACACTTGGAGCACTTTCGCCAAGACTATTGGGCCTTCTACGGCCAACTCCTGGCGTTTAAACAAACTCCCACACCGGCCGAGGCGACCCGGCTGTCTGAGGCATTTGACCGATTATTCTCAACCCAAACCGGCTACGCCGAACTCGACGCGCGAATCGCCAAAACCCTCGCCAAAAAAGAGGCCCTCTTGGCGGTGTTGCGGCATCCGCAGTTGCCCTTGCATAACAATGACGCCGAGTTGGGCGCCCGCGCCCAAGCTCGGGTGAGGGATGTCAGCTTGCACACCAAATCCAAAGCTGGCACCACGGCCAAAGATACCTTCATGACCCTTGTGCAAACGGCTAAGAAACTCGGCGTCAGTGCTTATGACTACATCTATGATCGGGTGAGTGGGAAATTTGAGCTGCCTTCACTGGCGCAGTTGATCAGGCAAAAGAGCAAAGCTGAACTGCATCCGTGTCCTGATCCGCCATGAAATTTTGAGAAGATACAGTTTACTCTTATTTTAATAAAGGATTCTTTAACTAATGAAATAATTTGCTTTGAATCTAAGCGGGATGACTTCCATGAAGTTAGCAAAGTGCTTGTTTATCAGTTTAAAAACTCGGCCACTCAATAATATTGATTATTATCAGAACACCTTAGCTTCCCTTTGTACGATTCAGCTGGAAAACCGAGAGACAGCAGTTTTCAGCACCATACGCCAATTCGATCCTGACTTGCTGATTTTTGAATACGACTACCCTCTATCAGAGCAACTCAAAGTCTTGCAGCAAACCAAGGCGACGTTTCCTTCGCTGCCCATTCTGATGCTGACTAAGCATCATTCGGAGGATCTTGCGATCTGGGCCTTTCGCAGTGGGGTGCGGGATTACTTGCACACGCCGGTTTATGCCAAAGAGCTGGCCGCCCGCGTAGCGCGTCTGATTCAGTTTAAAGCGGTAGCCGCTAGGGATAAAAGAACACCGATGGCGCCTGACGAACCACTGCCGGCACTATTTCGCTCCAAAAGAAAACCCCCCCAAATCAAAACAACGCCTGCACTAGACTACATCCAAGCCAACCTGCACGAAAAAATCACCCTGAAAGAGGCGGCGCTGCGCTGCGGCATCAGCCCGTATACGTTTAGCCATCTGTTTCAGAAGGAACATCAGGTGAGTTTTCAGGAGTTCCTGCTCCGCAGCCGCATCAGAAAGGCCCAAGAGTTACTCAACGACACCGCCCTGCCGGTAAAAGAAATCGCTTATGCGGTAGGATTTCTCGATCTTCCTTATTTTACTCGTACCTTCCGCCGCTACATGGGAATGACTCCCACCGATTACCGTCTGTTGCAGGAAACGCTGGGTGCCGTTCCCATGTGCCTCCCGTCTGAGTCCATGGATACGGCGCAACAAGCAACCACAAAACCCTCCGTCCCCTGCCGGCTTTGTGAAGATCCAAGTTGTGCCTGTTGGAACACGGTAACTCCCCCACGACCAAAACGGATACCGGCCAAGAAGTGATCGGTTTTTCTGCCTGAACCGTCACTTTCCTTAGCAATTAAGATTCTAGCTTGCCCTCAGGCGTCGGCGCAGGAACTATTCTGCGTTCGGCGGCTGAGGGATCATTTTTCGATAATCAATTTCCTTTTTTCATCGCTTAGGTGGCATGGCGATCGAAGATGCTCGCGCCTGGCTGGGCATTCATAGATGTTATTGACGGGCAAGTTTTCGAGTTGAATGTGGCGCTACCTGGCAATGCTTTTGCCAATGCAACAAAGTAGAAACTTAACAATTTGTTACATATAGCAAAATAGTCCTATTGTTTTGGGCAACATAATTCTATTTGCTTCTATCCTCCTGGTGATAGGGTTGATTTGCATCATCCAATCCGGCGAACCTGACGTTAGATCGGGCGCCGCATTTTAAAACTTTTAACAAGTGTCTCCTAGGAGGAACCTTGACTATGATGAAGTTTACGCGACGTCGTTTTATACAGGCAGGTGCGGCTGCTGGTGTGACCGCGGCTTTTCCGTGGGCGCGGTTTATTAGGATGCGTATGGTGTGCCGGCCGCGGCGGGATTAAGCGACCCGGCGCTGCAGCCGAAGTTCGTGGATTAGCCCCGAACGCGCTGGATCCGGGTTTCCTGTTCAAAGATCTTAATGAAAATGGCGGACCTGCGCAACAACCCGACTTCAGCCTTAGTATAAAAGAGACGGATCAGTTCACAGGCATCATCGATCTGAGAAGTGGCAGGAAGCTGTCGACCAGAGTTTGGGGCTATGGTGCGGAAACCGTGTCTTGGCCCGGCCAGACTTTTCAGGTAATGAGTGAATCAGCCGGCGGTGCGTTCGAGACCGTGGTCCGGTGGGAAAACGCCCTCCGGGCTAAGGAGCACCTGCTTCCCGTGGACACCAATCTGCACTGGGCCTACTCGCTTCATGGAGCGAGCTCAGCCAACGGCGTTGATTACCGCCAGTTCAGCATCAAAAAGAACGGTGTGCCGATCATCACCCATCTCCATGGCGGAAACAGCGATTTCCAGTTCGACGGCAACCCGGAGTTCTTCTACAGTCCAGACGGGGACGTCACGGGTCCGCAATGGGACTTCGTGCCCGGTGGCTTCACCACCACGTTTAGTTACAACAACGCCGTGCCGGCCGGAAATCTCTGGTATCACGACCATGCTCTCGGCATCACGCGGCTGAATGTATACGCAGGACTCGCGGGTTTCTACTTTATCCGCGACGAGTTTGATACGGGCATGCCGGACAATCCGCTTGGCTTGCCAGCCTTTCCTTACGAGCTGGCCTATGCCGTCCAGGACCGCATGTTCACCGACAAAGGCGCATTGTTCTACCCAGCGTTCCCGGGCGATCCGTTCTATGATGACTTCATTACCGGCGAAGGTGTAATTCTGCCGCCTGACCTCTTTCCCGGCGGTGGGCCGACGGCACTGGCGGAGTTCTTCGGCGACCACATGGTTGTCAACGGCAAGATTTGGCCTAAGGAAAACGTCGAGCCGCGCAATTACCGGATGCGGCTACTGAATGGTTGCGACAGCCGCTTTCTGGCGATTCAATTCTATGAAGTGGCGCCTGGAGCTACCGACTTTTCCAGTGCCAGTGGGCCAATTCCATTTACTGTCATCGGCAGCGACCAAGGTTTGGCTTCCAGCCCCGAGGATGTTGAAACTTTGCTAATCGAGACTGGGGGACGCTACGACATCATCTTTGACTTCAAGCAAGTCAAGCCAGGTAACCGTGTCATTATGAAGAACATCGGTGGTGACGAACCCTTTGGTGGCGATATTCCGGGACCGCAGGTCTTTGGCGAGACGGATCGCATTATGGCCTTTGATGTCGTGTTGCAGCTTAATACCGCCGTGCCCGACGTGAGTCCCACTGGTATAGCCTTCGGACCGGATGTTCCAGCACCGACCCGCCTGACTCCGCGCAAAGTAGCCTTGTTCGAAGGAAAAGACGAATTCGGTCGCCTGCAGCCGCTGTTGGGTACGGCAGAGCCGGCCACTGACTCCGAAGGCAACCCAATCAATTGGCCTGCCACGCCAGAATACCAACAGGCCGTATTTCCCGATGGGACATCATCGCCTCTCGTAGGCCAAATGGAAGGTTCCATTGCCTGGCACAGCCCGACGACAGAAAACCCAGCTTTTAATTCTACGGAAGAATGGGAAATCTGGAATATGACCGGTGACGCCCACCCGGTCCACCTGCATCTGGTGCACTTCGAAATCCTCGGTCGCCAGGAGATCAACTTTGACACTAACGCAGACGAAGATGGGTTCATCCCTGATGGAGCTACGCCTGCTGGCGATGGAGCATACTTAGTCCCACAGCCCACTGTGCAGCACAATTCTGTTGCCGGGGATCCTACTACCTATGGTCAGGGTTTCAGGATTGTGGGCACCGATTTGGCTGCTTCTTATGGTGCTCCAGTTGAACAGCCGGCGGAATACGTCGAAAACGCACCCAAAGACATAGTCACGGCCTTGCCGGGCCAGATCACTCGTATCAAGGCAACGTTTGACAAACTGGGCCGCTACGTCTGGCACTGCCACATCCTCTCCCATGAGGACCACGAGATGATGCGTGTCTTGCACGTCGGACCGGGCGCCTAAAAAGCTTGTAGATACCGTCTTGCCTGTCAAGCCTCCTGAGGGGTCTGTGTTTGGAAATTAGTTTGATTTTTGATCACGCCGAAGCAAATATGAGCCAGCTTGCGCATGGCGCCCCCGAGAGCGGACATTTTACTTTTGCCTCGCTGGAGCAGGCGCTCATAGTGAGCGCGAATCACCGGGTTATAACGCACGGCCACCATCGCGGCCATGTAGAATTTGGCACGCAGGTGGCCGGGGCCGGTTTTGCTCAGCTGGGGCCGCTGGTAGACCGTCTCCCCAGAGCGATGTTCACTAGGAATCAGGCCCAGGTAAGCGGCGAATTGGGCAGCCGAGGAAAAGCGCTGGCCATGCTGCAACAGCGTCAATGCCCAGCGCGAGAGCACCGGACCGATGCCGGGGATCGACAGCAACCGGTCGCGATCGGCACGCAGATGCGGATAGCGATCGATATGCCCATCGATCTCGCTGAGCAGGCGTTTTTTCTCCTGTTCCAGAAAAGCGATACTGCGCGCGAGCGAGGCCAGCACCGTTGCCGAGGCGGCACTCACCGTGGCCTTCTCTTGGCGGTTGCGTTCGCGCTGCAGGTCCTTCTCCAGTGCCTCAAGCCGCTGCAGCAGGGCGTGGAGCTGGCGAAACTCGGGCGGTGGTGGCTGCCAGGGCCGGGGGCGGCGGTTGGCACCATAGTCGGCCAACGCCAGGGCGTCCTGGCCGTCATTTTTGGCTTTGTGACCAATGCCCTTGGCATAGTCTTTGAGCTGCTTGGGATTGACTACCGACACCGTGGCACCCGCCTCATAGAGCGTGTAGGCGGCGGTTTCATGGTAGGGGCCGGTGGCTTCCATGATCACCTGTAGCTCGCTCGCCGGCTGCCCTGTTTGCTTCTGTGCCCAGGCCAACAGCTGGTGCATCCCCTCGGGCGTGTTGGGTACCACTTTGCTGCGTTGCTTGCCCGTCGCCGGTTCCAGCAGCAACACACAGTGTACTTTGCGTTTATCAATATCAGCACCAATAAAAAACATACGCTTGTCCCTCCGGTCGCAGGCTAACCTTGTTCATACAGCCTTGAAGGCTCGGATACCGTTCAACCGTCACGGCTACCGGTGGGTACCACGGGGGGTTATCTACACAGCAGACTCAAGGTCTTCGGTTGGGGACAACCTCTCCGGGTCCCGTGTGGTGGTAGCTAATCACCACACGCTTCAAAATACAAGGTTGGGGTGAGCAACGCGAACCCCAACATTTACCTCAATTCGTCCACGTTCCATCAAACCATGGATTGGGGGTCACAACGACCTCCAATCCTCTCCAACCGTCGCTATCACCACTGAAACCACCGTGGCCAACCATGAGGTTGTTATCAGAGTTCCTGCGTCATCCCAACCTCGTGGGGCTAATAAGCGTCCTAGACAAAATCTTCCATTTGTAGGGGCCTACAGACTCGGAATGGCCACAAACAACCGAAACAGCTAATCCCTAATCCACTTATTCCGTCAGAATCCAGACGTAATGGCCGGTATACTTACTACCCATCATTTTCACATGATCATGAAAAACGGGAGCAGAAGAGTCTGAGTAGTTTATGGCGGCTATCTACATACTAAACTGAGGCCTGTTGTAAGCGGGAAAGCGTGCTACGCATGATTTTTAACTTCCTCAATGGGCAGATCAGCCTGAGTTTAGACTTATTTTTAGATTCATCGGATGTGTCAAAGCGTTGACTTGACCAACCGTCACACACTGTTCATTATTAACCCTGGGTCACATGTTGGCTCTAGCCATCGTCATTCAGGAGTCGAATTTGCCGATTATGTAAGTCAGCTAACAAGCCGCTTTTCCATGTAACCTCACCCACTCCCTACTCCATGTTACGCTAGTAAACACGCCGTATTGCAACGATTTGGCCTCACAACTTGGAAACACGGCTACAGTTTAGTAGTCATTACATTAGTAATCATTAATATTCTAATGCTTTTGTTACGGTGAAACGAGTTCAAAATCCAAGCATGGGCACCCTAGCCACGCGAAAAACCCGCGAAAAGCAGAAGGCGTCAGGCCAAGTGCTGGTGCAATGGGCCCTGCCAGCTAGACTTCGCGATCGAATTGTTAAGAAAGCTGGAGGCACTCCTGGGAGGCATATCTTGTCCAAGCAGATTGCCGAGACACTGGCGGATATTATCTCCCGCAAAGACGGCATATCCCGCATTCCTAGCCTTGAAGCAGAGGTACGTGCACTACGGCAGGAGAATCAGCAGCTTCGTTCAGAGATTGCCAGGTTCAAGGCCTTTCAAACCCATACCCGACGCCGTGGGAGCAAGACAGAGCAGGAGGCTGCAATCCAAGCTCGGTACCAGCAGTTGCAGCAGCAGTTTGATGCTACGCAGGCTCAGCAACGCGAACTGGAGGCGAAGCAGCGAAAATTGGAGCAAGAACGTCGCAAGGCTCAACGACAACGGCGTAACGAGGCTGGCTTGCCGCTCGTTGGAGATTGGGCTGAGCCAAACCGCTCTAGTGGTAGCTGGAAAAGCCGGTAGCTGAAACGCGTTACCCAAGATGTAATGCACGAAGAATAAAAGTTACATTCACAGCGGGTAGCTTATCGACAAGTGCTTTAATGCCTCTCAATTTATGCATTTTGCACTTACCATGCACTTACGCATAAAAAGCAGTAGGAGAGAATGCAGTATAAGTCATTGATTCATATGGTGGGCGATGCTGGGATTGAACCAGCGACCCCTGCCGTGTGAAGGCAGTGCTCTCCCGCTGAGCTAATCGCCCAAATAAGTCTTCGTATAGTAGGTAGGAAAAGCAACGACGTCAATATCCTCGTCTAATCCCCTTAACACCTATCAGTTTTGAGATAAACTACCGCAACCAAGCAACTATAATTAGGAGGGGCTGATGGGGACTGTCAAAAGATTGGCGGAGGAAGTGGAACGGGGGCTAAAAGACGCCTTACCGAAGCTGCGTAAGACGGTGGTAAAGAAGCTATCGCTGGCGGTAGGGGCGATGCTCGAGGTCCGCACGCCGAATACGGCGGAATTGGCGAACGTGTTGCCGTTGGCGACCGAGCGCCAGGACATGCGGGAGCAATGGCTACGGCGGCTGTTAAAGAATCCGCGGCTAGAGAGCGCAGCGATTCTGGAGCCGTTTGCCCGCGCGATGCTCGAGGAGGCGGCCGCTCACGGGCAGACGGTGCTGCTGAGCATGGACCAAACCGACTTAGGCGATCGGTTTGCGGTGTTGATGCTTAGCGTGCGGGTGGGGGATCGCTCGCTGCCGTTGGCCTGGTGGGTGGAAGCGGGGGCGGCGAACATCGGTTTTGCGGCGCAGCGGGTGTTACTGGACCGCGTACGCGAGTGGCTACCGACTGGGGCAGCGGTGATGTTGTTGGCCGACCGTTTTTATCCATCGGCGGCGTTGTTTGACTGGCTGCACCGCCACGGTTGGCACTACCGGCTGCGCTTGAAGGGTAATCTGAGCGTGGATATCGGCGTCGGTGACGTCCAGACGACGGGGGATCTGGCCGCTGGTGTGAGCGAGCGCTATGTGCCCAACGTCCACCTGTTTGAACAGGGTGTGCCGACCCACGTCGGCGTGTTGCACGAAGCCGGTCATCCCGAACCGTGGATCATCGCGATGGATTGCACACCCTGCCGGGCGGCCGTGTTGGATTATGGGGTACGCTGGGCGATTGAACCGACCTTTTCAGATTTCAAGAGTCGCGGTTTTGCGCTGGAAGAGACCCAACTACAGGATTCCGATCGCCTCGATCGGCTGCTCCTCATCATGACACTGGCCATGTACTGGTGTGTGACGGCAGGGCGCCACGACGCCTTGTCTCATCCAACGGTCCTCGAAAAAAAGCCCAAGCCGAGAGCAATCCAGATCATTGGCGCATCAAAAAAGTCAGACGTAGCCTGCTTTCCTGGTTTCAACGGGGCCTCCGTTTATTACTCAGGCGGCTACAAACCATGCAGCCTTTGCCACCCTTCTCTATGGTGATGAGAAACTGATAGGTGGTAAGTCTAATCCCAGCGATTCAGAACGTCACTGCCTGTTGGGGTCCAAGTTAGCCGGTTGTCAAACACTGGGCGCAACTTGGCGGTACTCCTTGCTCGCCAACGCTGACCCGGAGGGCGGTGTGGGTTGAACCAGCGAGGTTAGGGGATCAAGTGGTGTGAGGTTGGGCGTGAGGCGATCTCCCGGGGCCGAGGGGTTAACCTGAATTACGGAGCAGGCGTCTCCTGTCGAGATTACGTGAAGCGCACCTGGAAGCGCCGCTGGGCTAGGGCGTCGAGGGTTGAGCAGCGCAACCGACCGTAAAGGAGGAAGGCGATCATCGTGCGCCACCGATGACGGAGGGTGGTCTTGCCCTGCCACAGGGGCGCGAAGGTGGTGCTCAGGACCCTCAACTGATTGATGAGATGACCGATCTGCAGGCACTGATAGTAATTTTTTGCCGCCTGCCAGTTGCCGCGCGCAGACTGGTGTTGCAGGGCATAGCCGAGGGTTTTCTGGGTGTTGAACCCTTCGGTTTCGATCTTCCAACGCAGGCGCCCGGTGGCGCTGAGCCCGACGACCGTGGCGGCGGTGACGGCGAGGTTGGTCAGGTGAACGAAGCGGGTGACGGGTTGCTCACCGCGCTTAAGGTGACTGATCGTCTCGAGACAGTCGAGCCACTGGAGCCGATGGCCGTGATAGTCGATGTCGGTGACCCACGCAAACGCCTGCTCGATCAACTCCGCGCCTCGGACGCGCCGCTCGTGACGGTGTTGGCCCGGGCTGAGCGGACGCAATGCCTGCACTTCCTCCCAGACGCTGGGGAGGTTGCCGTCTTGGAAGGTCAGGAGAAAGGCCCAGTGGTTGGCGCGGCAGGCATCGAAAAAGCCCTGGTAGGGATAGAGCCCGTCGGCGGTCAGACAGATCGGCAGGCGCGGGTAGAGTTGCTTGAGCGTGGCCGCCAGGCGCCCGAACGCCTGGCGCTCGCAAGCCTGTTTTTGATACTCGCCCACCGGGTTGGCGATCCACTCCGTGGCCAGCGAAATGGCAAAGCCGTTGGGGGTGATCAATTTGGCCTCCAACCCGTTATGAAAGTAAGTGGTTTTGCCGGTCTTCGAGGTCTGATGCAGGCACTGTTCGCAATGCGGGTCGGCACAGCTCATCGTGCCGGTGGCGTCGATGGCCACCACAAAATACTGGCCCAACAGGCGGTATTTGTGCAGCGCTTTCTTCTCCAGCAGGGTTTTCACCAACCACTGCTTGAGCCGCTCCAGCGGCTCGTCAGGCAACCGACACAGCACCCGGTGCACCGTGTCCAGGTGCGGCAGCCGGAGCTTAGAGGCTGTTGGAAAATACCCTGGCGCGCAAGCTAATGCGTTGATTTAAAATGCTCCGAAATCGTTCGATCAGGGGTTTTCCAACAGCCTCTTAAACAGCCGACGGTAGTGTTTCTCGAACTTCGCCTCCTGGCGCAGGTTGTTGAACGCATTCCGCGAGCCTTGTTGAAACAGGAACAGCGCGATGGCCGCCATCCGCATTTCACTCAACGCATAGTCCGATCGACGCCGGCAGTCTTCGATGTGCCGGAGCTGTTCGAACAAGTTAGGCCGACTTCGTCGGCGACTTCTTAACGCCGTGGTTTAGCGACAGGCTCCGTCGCTTTACCATAGCAGTGAGAGGTCACTGGCCTGAAACCCCTTGGAGGAGCATCACCTGATCATTAACTTCGCATGTCGCCAGTGTCAGCAGCCGTTTGACGGCGATGTAGGCCAAATTAACCTGGATGAGCACACTTTACGCCCCCGCTTCGAAAAACCCATTATCTGTCCTGACGGTGGTGAGCGGAGCCTGGAGGAAGTCTACCTGAGCGAACGCGGGCAAACTCAACTGACCGAAGCCACGCTCACGCATTGAGTTTATCGTTGGCTTCAAAACCGTTAAACTAGTGCCCAACGTTATCCCTTGACCGAGGCTACCCCCTATTCGTCCTCCCTCCCCCATTAAAAAGTTGTTTTGTAACGGCCAGTTGTGGTGGCGTTTTTACGAAAAGTACCAAGCACGGCTGCGGCCGGCAATTGTTGAAAACATCATCAGTCTGTTGAGCTGTGGACTGTTGATCCGTGGCTATGCACTGTATCACTGTAGCCATAGCGCCTGTCTTCATACCAAGAAAATTGCGTTCCGCTGTAAAAGCCGGTTTTGCCCCACCTGCGGCAAGAAAGCCACCGATCAGTGGATCGCAACGCAGCAAGCGGTCTTACCCCACACCGCGTGGCAACATCTGACCTTCACGATACCTTCTCAGCTCTGGATCTTGTTTCAATACAACCGCGCTTTGCTGACCCAGCTCAGTCCCCTGGCGGCGAAGACGGTCCAAACCGCGGCCCGCCAAAAACACTGTCTGCCCGGGATCTTCACCGCGCTTCACACCGTCGGGCGGGATCTCAAATGGCACCCGCATGTGCATCTGTCGGTCACCCGCGGTGGGCTCACCGACGATCACCAGGCGTGGAAGCCGCTCTACTTTCCACGGCATCTGATTATGCCGAGGTGGCGCTACGCGATTATCACACTGTTGCGGCAAACCTATGCCCGCGGCGAACTGGTGCTGCCGCCGAGACTGCAAGCCGCCTGCCCAACGCTGGCTGACTGGAACCGTTGGCTCGATTCCCATTATCGCAAAGCCTGGATCGTGCATTTCGCCAAGCCCCATCATCATCCTCAGCGCAACGTCAACTACCTTGGCCGTTACCTCAAACGCCCACCGCTTGCCCTATCTCGCCTCAAGCACTACGATGGCAATACCGTGGTCTTTGCCTACCTGAACCATACCACCCAACGCCATCAAACGGCCACCTTCGACGCTGAGGCGTTCATCAAACGTTTTGTCCAGCATATTCCCGACAAAGGCTTTCGGATGCTCCGCTATTACGGCTTCCTGGCCCATCGGGTTCGCTCGACGCTACTCCCCAAGGTCTACCAGTTACTCGAGCAACCGGAAAAACCGATGATTCCCATTCGGTACCCAACGCTGCTTCAGCAAAGCTTTGGCCTCGACCCCTTGCAGTGCATTCTCTGTCAATCCCCGCTGCGATTAACCGGCGTTGTTATCGGCCTCTCATCGCAGCAACTGCAGCCCTATCACCAACACCTGGCTCGGATGAAACCCATCCCGTTTGAGCCTCTGGCGTAGATACCACAGGATCAATCCGTCTCCATGTCGCCTCAGCAGCCGATGGGCTTGCTTTGCGTGGCTTTTGATCGTCTTTAGCCCTGATTTTTACCTACTCAACGCTCTGCTCTGAGTTCAGTCAATGGAAACCGCCTCGCCTCTTGCCATCCACCGTTGGCGAGAAGTACTTTGAAATTCCTATACCTCAAGTCTGGGAAAAAATGGTGGATCGTCTTGAACAACTCACACACCATCGTCTTACCCTGGCTCTTGGCCTAGGGTGTCTAAAAACGCCATCTTTAGGCCAAATTCGTTGCCCGGTTTTTGGACCCTGAGAATATCGCTATGACACCGATTCACGCTGGGTTTGGAACCAATCAGCGAGGTCCAAAAAGTGATTAAAGCAAATTGGCCGATTTAGACGCCCTACTCTTGGCCGGAGCAGTTAACCGCTTGTTCGCTTGACGCCGGGTGGCGGGGCGTGCTTTCTTTTGCTGCTGGCGTTGAAGGCGAGCGTTGGCGCGCTTCTTCATAGGGCCTCCGCTTGGACCAAAAAAGCTCTATGATACCGCCTTCAACGCCTCAACGGAGCCCCCTAACGGCGCCAAATAGCCGGAAAAATATTTTTTAGATTATAGTTTAACGCGTTGATTTTAATTATTTTTTATCAATGCTCTGAATCGCTGTCTAATCCCAGCAATTCAGAGCGTCACCCCCAGTTTAAACCGAAGTGAGAGTGTGGTTGATCGCGGGGCGCACCTGGCCTGTGCTCCTGGCCCGCAACCGCCGCCAAGGGCGGCGGTTGTCGTTGCCGAAGTCGACCGTGGTTACGATTTTGGTTTGGGCTGTGGGGCAATCTCCTGAGGTCTGAAGAGTGAGGCCTGAATCTCGGAGCAGGCAATCTCCAAGCGGGGTTAGGTGAAGCGCATCTGAAAGCGGCGTTGGGTGAGTTGCTTGAGGGTGGAACGGCGCAGATGGCCGTACAGGAGAAACGCCATCATCGTCTGCCACAGATATGGTAGCGGGTGATTTTGCCCTGGAGCAGGGGCTGAAAGGCCGTGCTCAGGATCATCAACTGATTGATCAAATGGCCGATTTGTAGGCATTGATAATAATATTTTGGCCGCCTGCCAGTTGACCCGTGCATACTTGTGCTGCCAGGCGTAGCCCTGATGCTTCTGAATATTGAAGCCTTCGTTCTCGATCTTCCAGCGCCAGCGTCCGGTGCGACTCAACACGGCGACGGTGGTCGCGGTCACCTCCAGGGGGTCAGGTGCACAAAGCGATGGGGGGTGGACTCATCGCGCTGCCGGTGATGGACCGTTTCCTGGCATTCTAGCCACTGCAGCCGATGGCCGTGATAGTCGAGGTTGGTCACCCAGCGAAAGTCTTGTTCGATCAGCGCTTGACCCTGGTGGCGTCGCTCGCAGCGATGCTGGCCCGGGTTAAGCGCCCGCAACGCCCGCACCTCCGCCCAAACGCTGGGCAGATTGCCGTCGTTGAAGGTCAGGATAAAAGCCCAGCCGTGGGCCTGGCAGATCTCGAAAAAACCCTGGTAGGGATAGAGACCATCGGCGGTCAGCCCCCTATGGCAGGATAGATGTCGTCCCACAGAAAGCGTAAACTGTCAATTGAGGGGGTGAAGGTGAGAGACGATGAGAACCTATTCGGCAGAATTTAAGGCCAGCATCATTGAGAAACGGTTACCCCCGCAGCATGTGGAGGTGGTGCAGTTGGCCCAGGAAAGCGGGATTCCCAAGGATACGCTTTACAGCTGGCGGAGCCAGGCCCGCCGGGAACGGGGCCTGACGGCATCGCCGGCGGCGGAGGCGGGACACCGCTGGAGTAGTGAAGAGAAGGTTACCGTCGTGGTGGAGACGGCGGCGCTGAATGAGGCGGCATTGGGCGAATACTGCCGTCAGCGCGGGCTCTATCCGGAACCAATCACCACCTGGCGTGCGGCCTGCCAACAGGCCAATCCGGTGGCCCCCTCCCCCAAAGCGCGTCCCTTAAGCGAGGCCCAAGCCGATAAACGGCGGATTCGCGACCTGGAGCGCGAATTGCGCCGCAAGGACAAAGCCTTAGCCGAGGCGGCGGCGTTGCTGGTGCTCCAAAAAAAAGCCCAGGCCATCTGGGGGGACAGCGAGGACGTCTGATTAGCCCGATAGCTCGCCAGCAAGCGGTGGCGCTGATTGCCGAAGCCCACCGCCAGGGGGCTCGCTTAGCGCCGGCGTGTCGCCAGCTGGGCCTGAGTCTGCGCACCTATCAGCGCTGGACCCAGGGGGAAGCCGTCAAGGCCGATGGCCGTCCGACGGCAGCGCGCCCCCCGCCAGCCAATCAACTCAGTGCGGCAGAACGGGCGCAGGTGTTGGCAACCTGCCATACCCCTGCGCCTGCCAGGTTGCCGCCCAGTCAAATCGTGCCGCGCTTGGCAGATCAAGGGGAGTACCTGGCCTCGGAATCCACCTTCTACCGAATTCTGCATGACGCGGAGGAACAACGCCATCGGGGGCGCAGCCGCGCTCCCCGGCCACCGGCGCCGCCGCCGCGCCACTGTGCCCGCGGCCCATGCGAGGTCTGGTCATGGGATATCACTTGGTTGCCAGGCCCAGTGAAGGGGCTGTTTTTCTACCTCTATCTCATTATTGACCTCTATAGCCGCAAAATCGTCGGCTGGGAAGTGTATGCGTGCGAAAGTGCAGCCTATGCCGCTGAGGTGGTGCGCCGGGCGGTCCTGGTGGAGCAGTGTCGGGATCAGCCCTTGGTGCGGCATGCCGATAATGGCAGTCCCATGAAGGGCAGTGCCTTATTGGAAACGCTCTACCGGCTCGGGGTCGTGACCTCCTACAGCCGCCCCCGGGGGAGCAATGACAACCCATTCTCGGAGGCCGTCTTTCGGACCTGTAAATATCGGCCGGAATACCCTGAGCACGGATTTGCCTCGCTGGAGGCCGCCCGTGCGTGGATACTGCAGTTCGTGACCTGGTACCATCACGACCATCGCCATAGTCGGATTCGCTTCGTGACCCCGCACGAACGCCATAGCGGCCAAGAAGCCGCCATCATAGCGCAACGCGAGGCGGTGTATGAACAGGCCAAGGCACGCCACCCCGAGCGCTGGCAGGGCGCCATCCGCAACTGGAAGCCGGTGACGGAGGTGTGGCTTAACCCAGCCGCTGAGGTGCTGGACCAAGTTCCCGGTCTACCACAGACCGAATAGAAAAAGACGACAACTATCTTGACAAACACCGTCAGACAGATCGGCAAGCGCGGATAGAGCCGCTTGCGGGTGGTCGCCAGACGCACGAAGGCGTTGCGTTCGCAATCCTGCTTCTCATCCTCGCCCACGGGGTTGGCGATCCACTCCGTGGCCAGCGAGATCACAAAACCATTGGGGGTGATCAGCTTGGCTTCCAGGACATTATGAAAGTAGGTGGTTTTACCACGCTTCGAGGTTTGATGGAGACACTGCGCGCAGTGCTTTTCCGCGAAGCGCATCGTCCCGGTCGCATCGATCGCCACCCCAAAGTGGCGCTTGCACAAGCGGTAGGGATGCAGCACCTTCTTCTCCAGCAGTGTTTTCACCAGTCCCTGGTTGAGGCGCTCGAGCGGCGCATCGGCCAACCGACACAGCACCCGGTGCACCGGGTCCAGGTGCGGCAACCGCAGCTTGAACAGGCGGCGGTAGCGCTTTGCGAACTTCGCCTCCTGACGCAGGTTGTTGAACGCATTCCGCGAGCCCTGCTGAAAAATAAACAACGCGATCGCGGCCATCAGCAGTTCGCTCAGTGCATAGTCCGAGCGGTGCCGACAGGCTTCGATCTGCCGGAGTTGTTCAAACAGGTCCGGGAAAAAAGGGTGGATCGTCTTAAATAACTCATATACCATCGCTTCGCCCCGGCTTTGGGGAGCGGTGAAGCGCCTTAACACCTATCAGTTTTGAGATAAACTAGCGCAACTGAGCCACTATGATCGGTGGGGCCAATGGGGAGTGTCAAAAGACTGGCGGAGGAAGTGGAACGCGGGCTGAAAGAAGCCTTACCGAGGTTGTGTAAAACGGTAGTGAAGAAGCTGTCGCTGGCGGTAGGAGCGATGCGGGAGGTACGCACGCCGAATACGGCGGAATTAGCGAACGTGTTGCCGTTGGAGACGGAGCGCTAGGACATGCGTGAGCAATGGCTGCGACGGCTGTTAAAGAATCCGCGGCTGGAAAGCGCGGCGATTCTGGAGCCGGTTGCCCGAGCGGTACTGGCGGAGGCGGCCGCTCACGGTCAGACGGTGCTGCTGAGTCTTGCCCAAACCGACGTAGGCGATCGGTTTGCGGTATTGCTGCTCAGCGTGCGGGTAGGGGATCGCTCGCTGGCGTTGGCCTGGCGGGTAGAAGCGGGGGCGGCGAATATTGGGTTTGCCGGCCAACAGGGGGTGTTGGAGCGCGTCCGAGACGGGTTGCCGGCGGGGGCGGCGGTGATGTTGTTGGCCGATCGATTTTATCCGTCCGTGGCGTTGTTTGACTGGCTGCACCGCCACGGTTGGCATTACCGGCTACGCTTGAAGGACAATCTGAGCGTGGATATCGGCGTCGGTGATGTGCACACGACGGGGGCTCTGGCCGCTGGCGTGACCGAGCGCTATGTGCCTGACGTCCACCGGTTTGAACAGGGTGTACCGACCCATGTCGGCGTGTTGCATGAAGCAGGTCATCCCGAGCCGTGGAGCATCGCGATGGATTGCGCTCCCTGCCGGGCAGCCGTGCTGGATGATGGGGCGCGCTGGGCTATTGAACCCACGTTTTCCGACTTCAAGCGTCGCGGTTTTGCGCTGGAAGATACCCAACTACAGGATCCCGATCGCCTCGATCGGCTTCTCCTTATCATGACGCTGACCATGTACTGGTGTGTGACAGCGGGCCGCCACGACGCCTTGTCTCATCCCACGGTCCTCGAAAAAAGCCCAAGCGCAGAGCGATCCAGACCATTGGCGCATCAAAAAAGTCAGACGTAGCCTGCTTTCCTGGTTTCAACGGGGCCTCCGTTTATTACTCAGGCGGCTACAAACCATGCAACCTTTGCCACCCTTCTCTATGGTGATGAGAAACTGATAGGTGGTAAGGTGAAGCGCTTTTTGACTTGACGGCGAGCCGGGTGTCGTGTTTTCTTCTGTTGCTGGCGTTGCAGGTAAGCGTTGGCGCGCTTTTTCATGGGGCCTCCTCGTGAACATAAGCTCCATGATACCGCCTTCAACGCCTCAACTCAGCCTCCTAACAGCGCCCGATAGCCGGAAAAATATTATTTATGCTTCCCCTTAACGCATTGAACTGATTATTTTTTTATCAAGACTCTGAATCGCTGTCTAATCCATTTTCCAAAACTGCGCAAGCTCCTCCAGTTCAAGCACTCTCGCAAAGCTTAATGCCTCTAGCGTACAGTCGAAACGCTCGATGCCTGCTATGGCAAGCCCTAAGACTTACTTGAAAACCATAGGCTAATAATGGCTGAAATTCTTTGCTTTTCAGAAAAAACTTTAACTGCCATTCATCCCTAGAGATACTGTACCTCCAGAACTTCATAAACTTTAATTCCGCTCGGTGCCTGTACCTCTACGATTTCACCCTCCTCCTTGCCGATCAGGGCACGGGCAATGGGAGAGTTAACGGAAATGCGGCCCTCCTTAATCTCCGATTCATCTTCGCCGACGATCTGATAGCGCATCTCTTCACCGCTATCATCGTCGACAAGGCGTACGGTCGCGCCGAAAACTACTCTACTTGATGGAGGCAATGTGGTCACATCGATGACTTGAGCATGGGATAGTTTATATTCCACCTCAGCAATACGGCCTTCAACAAAGCTCTGCTGCTCCCGTGCGGCATGGTATTCCGCATTTTCCTTTAGATCACCGTGAGAACGCGCCTCGGAGATAGCCGCAATTACCCGTGGCCGAACTACGCTTTTCAGTTCCCTGAGTTCCTGTCGGAGTTTTTCTGCTCCAGCGGCCGTCATGGGTACTTTTTGGGTCATACTAAAAGCTCCTTATGCAAATCTTGCAAACAATAAACCTGCTCACCATCGAGCACGACCAGCGCCAGGCAAATAGCCCGAGCAGCGGCAATCGTGGTGGTATAGCTCACTCTGTGCGTTAAAGCTGCGCGGCGAATTGAGAAGGAATCAGCAATAGCTTGCTTCCCCTCCGTCGTATTAATAATCAAATCGATTTCATCGTTTTTTATGATATCGACAATATGGGGACGCCCTTCCCCTACTTTATGCACTATCTCACAGGCGATGCCATTGGCCGCTAAAGCCGCCGCGGTGCCTTGTGTCGCAATTAAAGCAAAATTGTGTTTTAGCAAATCGCGGGCGATGGCTACGGCCCGCGACTTGTCTTTGTCTCGTACGCTGATAAAAGCCTTGCCACCACGCGGCAGCGGGTTACCGGCTGCTAACTGCGCCTTGGCGAAAGCCTCACCAAAGCAGCGGCCTACACCCATTACCTCACCGGTAGATTTCATCTCCGGGCCCAGTAAAGGATCGACACCTGGAAATTTCACAAAGGGAAATACCGATTCTTTCACGGCATAATATGCTGGCACAATCTCGCCAAAGATACCCTGGGCCGCCAGGCTGCTGCCCGTCATACAACGGGCGGCAATTTTCGCTAAGGGCCGCCCCGTTGCCTTAGACACATAAGGCACGGTGCGGGAAGCCCGGGGATTGACTTCCAAGACATAAATCTCCTCGCCCTGGATAGCAAATTGCGTGTTCATCAAACCAATCACTCCCAATTCCCGAGCCATACGAGTTACCTGCTCACGTAAGCGATCCTGAATATTCAGGCTCAGAGAATAGGGCGGCAGGGAACAGGCAGAGTCGCCGGAATGTACTCCAGCTTCTTCAATATGCTCCATAATACCGCCGATAATCACGGCCTCGCCGTCGCAAACCGCATCCACATCCACCTCAATCGCATCGTGCAAAAACCGATCGAGAAGCACGGGTGAATCATTGGAAACCAGAACCGCCTCTTGCATATAGCGCCGTAAGTCTTCCTCATTGTGGACGATTTCCATGGCCCGCCCTCCCAACACATAGGAAGGCCGTACCACGAGTGGATAGTCAATCTCAATCGCTAGGCGCACGGCACTTTCCGAATCCCGAGCCGTGTGATTCGGCGGCTGGCGCAATCCCAGTGCATGAATCATTTCCTGAAAACGCTCACGGTCTTCAGCACGGTCGATGGCATCCGGCGGAGTGCCGATAATTGGCACCGCAACGGCTTCCAGTTGCCGGGCCAGTTTTAGAGGCGTCTGGCCGCCGAACTGCACAATGACTCCTTGAGGTTTTTCCTTAACCACAATTTCCAGAACATCTTCTAACGTTAAAGGCTCAAAGTACAAACGATCGGAAGTATCAAAGTCTGTGGATACGGTTTCGGGGTTGCAGTTGACCATAATGGTCTCGAAACCGTCCTCCCGTAAGGCTAAGGCGGCATGGACGCAGCAGTAGTCAAACTCGATTCCTTGACCAATACGGTTAGGGCCGCCACCCAATACCACGATTTTCTTGCGATCCGTCGGATTAGCTTCACATTCTTCCTCATAAGTGGAATACAGATAGGCCGTGCTCGTTGCGAATTCCGCCGCGCAGGAATCCACTCGCTTATAGACAGGACGGATTTTTAGGGTGTGGCGTAAACGGCGTATGTCGTGTTCTGTGGTCCCCAGTAGCGTCGCCAACCGTCGATCCGCAAAACCTTTGCGCTTAAGCTCGTACAAACGCTGGCGAGTCAGCGCTTCGATCCCCTGCTCTCGCACCTTGCCGGCTAATTGCACGAGTTCTTCGATCTGCGCCAAAAACCAAGGATCGATCTTCGTCGCCTCATACAGCATTGCCGCTGAGTATCCCATCCGAAAAGCCTCCGCCACATACCAGATGCGCTGTGGCCCAGGCATACCCAATTCCTGTTTGAGAATACTATGGACGTCGGGATCATCGGGATTGAGCACTTCATCAAAGCCATCGGTACCGATTTCCAAGCCGCGTAGCGCCTTCTGAATAGACTCTTGGAAGGTACGGCCAATGGCCATGATTTCCCCCACCGATTTCATCTGCGTTGTGAGACAGGCGTCGGCCTGAGGAAATTTTTCAAAGTTAAACCGCGGCACTTTAGTGACCACATAATCGATGGTGGGCTCAAAGGAGGCTGGAGTCGCATCGCCGGTGATTTCATTGCGCAGTTCGTCCAGCGTATAACCCACGGCCAGTTTGGCCGCCACCTTGGCAATGGGGAAACCAGTGGCCTTGGAGGCCAGCGCCGAGGAGCGGGATACCCGCGGGTTCATTTCGATAATCACCATGCGCCCGTTTTCGGGATTCACGGCAAACTGTACATTGGAGCCGCCGGTATCCACACCGATCTTACGCAGTACCGCCAGCGAGGCATTGCGCATGATCTGATATTCTTTATCGGTTAATGTCTGGACCGGTGCAACGGTGATGGAATCGCCGGTATGCACTCCCATGGGATCTAGGTTTTCAATAGAACAAACGATAATGCAATTATCCTTACAATCCCGTACCACCTCCATTTCGTACTCTTTCCAACCCAGTACTGACTCCTCAAGTAAAATTTCAGTAATGGGCGAAAGGTCTAGACCACGTTCGACAATTTCCGCAAATTCCTCGGCATTGTAGGCGATACCTCCACCGCTTCCGCCTAAGGTAAACGAAGGCCGGATAATGACGGGAAATCCAATTTTAGCCTGTCCCTCCAACGCTTCCTCGAGACTATGTGCGATAACCGATTCCGGGGTTACTAAACCGATTTCCTGCATGGCCTGGCGGAAGCGTTCCCGATCTTCAGCCATTTCAATAGCCTCCTTGGAAGCCCCGATTAGCTCTACGCCAAAACGGTCCAGAACGCCCTCACGCACCAAATCCAAGGCACAGTTTAACGCGGTTTGCCCTCCCATGGTGGGCAGCAAGGCAGCAGGACGCTCTTTTGCAATAACACGGGATAATGTTTGCCAATGTATAGGTTCAATGTAAACCGCATCAGCCGTTTCTGGATCGGTCATGATAGTGGCAGGATTGGAATTTACCAGGACGACCCGGTAACCTTCCTCCCGCAACGCCTTACAGGCCTGTGCACCAGAGTAGTCAAACTCGCAGGCCTGACCTATGACGATAGGACCTGCACCAATGATTAAAATACTCTCCAAATTAGTACGTTTTGGCATATGGCAATTTGCTACCCAAGAAGTCAGTTGGCTCGCAGCGCATCCCCTTAACGGGAAACCGCAGCTTTGTTCAATACATTTTGCTGTTATAGACCTTCGCATATGAATTGATAGGTTTTTCTGAAAATTAAATTTTGCATTTCAAATGCTTATGCAAAATATCGACAATCAATTCATATGCGAACCACTATAAGCAGCTGCTGCACCGGCCACTAGTGCGTAGGACTAGGCTTCTGCAGTGACATGTGCCTTAAGCATGGCCACAAAACGCTCGAACAGAGATGCTACATCGTGGGGACCGGGACTTGCCTCAGGGTGCCCCTGAAAGCTGAAGGCAGCACAGTCAGTACGCTCAATACCTTGCAGGGATCCATCGAACAGAGACCGATGCGTCGCCCTTAAGCAACGCGGCAAGCTGGCTTCGTCCACGGCAAAGCCATGGTTTTGGCTGCTAATCATCACCCGTCCCGTCGCTAAATCCTGCACCGGATGATTTGCCCCATGATGGCCAAACTTCATCTTAATGGTGCGGGCACCACTGGCCAAGCCTAACAACTGGTGACCGAGACAAATTCCAAATACAGGCAGTTTATGGTTTAGCAATTCGCTAATGGCGGTAATGGCATAGTCACAAGGTTCCGGATCGCCGGGTCCATTGGACAAAAACACCCCATCGGGGTGCATGGCTAAAATCTGATCTGCTGGAGTCTGGGCCGGCACTACCGTCACCCGGCAACCGTGGTCCACCAGTTTGCGTAAGATATTGCGCTTGATTCCATAATCGTAGGCAACCACGTGATAGGGCAAGGAACGGGGTAGCACAAATCCATCTTGCACTACTCGCCAAGTCCCCTCAGTCCACTCATAGGGTTGTGCAGTGCTCACCGCTTTGGCTAGATCCATGCCTTTCAAACCCGGAAAGGAGCGTGCCGCTGCTAACGCTGCCTCCACACTTATCCCATTTCCAGCCATAATACAACCATTTTGAGCCCCACGCTCTCGTAACAGACGAGTCAAACGCCGAGTATCGACAGCGGCGATAGCGATGACATCGCATTCCCGGAGATAATCCTCTAAAGGTTGTTTACTGCGCCAATTGCTGGTAGCGGCAGGACAATCTCTGACCACCAAGCCACTGGCAAAGATCTTGGGAGATTCCTGGTCATTTGGATTCGTACCGACATTGCCTATGTGGGGAAACGTCAAGGTCACGATCTGTTGGCAATAAGAAGGATCGGTTAAGATTTCCTGGTATCCGGTGACGGACGTGTTAAAAACGACTTCGCCTATGGTTTCGCCATCGCTGCCGATGGACTCACCCCAGAACAGGCTACCGTCTTCCAGGGCCAATAGAGCTGGTTTCCGCAAAGTAGCCTCCGCGCAGACACGCAAAGCGGGAGCAATGACCGGCGATTGCTCCCGCTTGTTTTACGAAAATTCGGTTCGGAAGTTTTGGTAACTAGTTAGACAGTCTTATAGTTTACCGAATGCCCCGTCTAGTGTCTAACGTAAACTTAGCACATCCTGCATATCAAATAATCCCCTTTCTCGCTTCATCACCCAGTAGGCAGCCCGTACCGCCCCCCGCGCAAAGGTCATACGGCTAGAAGCTTTATGGGTAATCTCCACGCGCTCGCCTGTATCAACGAAAAGCGCCGTGTGTTCGCCGACGATATCACCAGCACGTACCGTGGCAAATCCTATAATGTTGTGTTTACGTTCACCTACAATTCCCTCGCGTCCGTAGATTGCACATTCAGTCAAATCTCGTCCCAGCGTCTGGGCGACAATTTCTCCCATCCGCAGAGCAGTTCCCGAGGGAGCATCGACTTTGTGTCGGTGATGAGCTTCAATAATTTCTATATCCACTTGATCACCCAGCACTCGGGCAGCCAGTTCCAATAGCTTAAAACAAAGATTCACGCCGACACTCATGTTGGGAGCAAACACGATAGCTATATTCTGGGCAGCCTGCTCAATCTTAGCGCGCTGGTCTGGTGAAAAACCGGTCGTACCAATAACCATAGCCTTTTTTGCCGCCTGGCATAATTCTACGTGCGCCAACGTCGCCTCAGAGCGAGTAAAATCAATCAGCACATCAAATTCCTTTAAGTGCTGACGCAAATCTGCCGTTATGGCGACGCCCAACCTGCCGATACCGGCTAATTCACCAGCGTCGGTGCCAAGCCACGCGCTATCAGGGTTTTCCGAGGCGGCGGTACAAACCACGTCTTCCGCCTGTTGACAGGCTGCGATGACGTTGCGTCCCATACGCCCGGCGGCACCGGTCACTGCAACTCTGACCATATTTTCCTCTCATTAATAGTCTTAAAACGATTCACATAGCCCGCAACGCCTGAAATATACAAGCCATCGCAGTTCTCATAGCATATCGTCAGGGACATAAACGGCAAGAGTTACTTTATTGCGGTAGCTCTTGAAAGACGGCTGGAGCGGGTGATGGGAATCGAACCCACGCCATCAGCTTGGGAAGCTGAGGTTCTACCATTGAACTACACCCGCCTAAGAGAGCTTGCAACGTCTGATTATAGCCAATTTACCATGCAGTGCGATAATTCTAACGCTATTTTTCTATACCCGTCTTAACAAAAGTCAGGGAAATTCAACAATAGAGCTGCCGCCCGCTGTAGATATTATTTAGCCCTACCATTGCTGATAGAGCTTTTACCGCAACACTAAGCTACCCATGAGACTATTTGGCAATAGCAAAGTCCTGTAGATTAGCACCTTGATCCAGCGCCTCCTGTAACCAGCGCGGTCGTTTTCCCCGTCCAGTCCAAGTCTGTTCAGGGTTATGGGGATTGCGGTATTTAATCTTACCCGCTGGTTTGCTGCCGGTTTTCTTTTTCTTTACATCAAAGCGCATTACCTCTTCAATGGACATATTCAGGTCGCTTGCCAATTTCTCCATTTGCGAGCGAATTTCTTGTACCCGATTCTGTTCTTTTACGGCTACTTCCTTTTTCGCTTTCTCTACCAATTCATTAAGCTCCTCTACAGAATAGGAACTAAGATCGATCTGATCGACGACTGCGCTCATGGTCACCTATTTACTTCGGTTAAGTTAAAGGGCATTGTTGACCTTGTGATTTAATCACAATTTTATCTTATGTCATTTTCCTATATTAATCTATAGACACGAGATTATTAATGTCAATAAAATATTGTACCTTACGTAAGAAGCGTATCAGGTACTCTAAGACTAAAAAGCATCCTAATACTTTAACCATTCTAATTAACACTTTGACAACTATACAACATAGCTTCATACCCGAGAAGTCACAATGTTTATTGTTCAGATGCTTAAGTTAGTGAAAACTACCCATTTATACAAACAATTCGGGGAAACCCTCTTCTGAAAAGTTACCTTCACTCTAATCCGAAGTAACAACATTTAACAATCGTAAGAATACACCTCAACGAACTCTGCTCTCTTTTTCCGAAAATAGTTGCAAAGCGAAAAGCAATATTATCGAGAGTAATATAGACCGATCCAAACGTGACGCTTATTTCTTCGCCAAGCAGAGCATTCTCTTCGGTCGTCGAGCCAAATATAGTATTACCCCTAACTTTGACGAAGGGCAATAAGACGGTTCCTATTTTTAAACGCCGCGGTATTCTTAGTGCTGGTGCCGAGACCTGTTTAAGATCAGCTACGGCTTTTTTTAACTCCGCGGTATTCTTAGTGCTCGTGTTCAAGCTTATTCAGGATAAGCCGCAACCTTGGAAAATTTTATGAAATTTGTCGATAAAACCTATTTATTTCAAGCGGATGACTTGACGGTGACACAGTAGTCATGGCTAAAATTCAGGAATCGATTGATCAAAAAATGATTTCTGACGATGAGTTAATCTTAAGTTGATACATCGAGCCTGGACGCACTGCCGGCTCAATATATTTGAGAAGCTGATGGTTTTTACACCGTCGAATTTAACAATTTTTTTGTTTCTCTCCCGTTAACCCGAAATCAGTACTCCTGCTTTGCAATCACAACCCATCCATGGTAATGGGAAAGCGATAAATGGACTCAGCAAAGCGACTTGTGCCATTCCTTAAAAGACACTACTAATGGGAAGTTGATTCATTTTCTGGTAGATTAGCAACAGACTTTTTGCAGTCACTCAATGCTAAGAATCTTTAAGTCTTTAGTGATAGCTTTGCTTGACAATCACAAATTTTGTGACTAGGTAGAGGGCTTAGTTGGTTAAACACCGTATCCGCAGTTTTGTGCGCCGCGAAGGCCGAATGACCCGTGGCCAACAGCGCGCCGTAAACACCTTATGGGAATGTTTCGGCGTAAATTCAACCAGCGGTCTAATAAACTTGGACGTGCTGTTTGGGCGCAATGCGCCGCGCATTCTGGAAATCGGTTTTGGCAATGGAGATTGCCTCGCCATCATGGCCATGCATCATTCCGAAAAGGATTTTTTAGGCATTGAGATACACCGTCCAGGGGTAGGTCAGCTTCTTATGCAAGCCGAAACATTAGGCCTAAGCAATTTGCGATTAATGTGCATGGATGCGGTAACAGCCTTAGAGCATCATTTACCTGATGCAGCCCTGGATCGGGTGCAAATATTTTTTCCAGATCCTTGGCCTAAAAAACGTCATCATAAACGGCGTCTCATTCAACCGGCTTTTGCAAACTTGCTAGCTCGCAAACTTAAGCCAGGCGGCCTACTTCATTTGGCTACCGACTGGGAAGATTATGCCATACAAATGCTGGCGGTATTGGAAGCTACCGCTGGTTTTTGCAATACGGTTGAGAGCGGGGGATTTAGCTCACGCCCCGCTGACCGACCGCTGACCAAATTTGAGCATCGAGCCAAACATCTCGGCCACAACGTTTGGGATTTGCTTTTTCGCCGACGCTGACAAGTTGGGCAGTGCGCCTCCGATAGGGGGTTTTGTTAACAGCAAAAACTTCGCCAGTTGCTTATTTCCAATATTACAAATACCAATAGATCCCCCCTTTCCCCCTGAAAAGCGCTTAACTTTAACAAAAGTTGATTCCCTCTCCACCTTTCGAGGAGAGGGAGTTTTTCGGATAGACTCTAAACGACTTTCCGGTAAGAGGTACTAAACTATGCAATATCACTGCCTCGCGCAGACCGATTTGGAAATCAGCCGTATTTGCCTGGGCACCATGACTTGGGGAGAACAAAATAGTGAGGTCGAAGCCCATGCACAATTGGACTATGCATTGTCCCAAGGTATTAATTTTATCGACACTGCTGAGTTATACCCTGTGCCACCTCGAGCAGAGACACAGGGACTTACCGAACACTATATCGGTAGTTGGTTTAAACAACGAGGCAGTCGGGACAAAATCATCCTGGCTAGCAAAGTGGCAGGTCGCTCGGAGGAATTGTCCTATCTCAGACAGGGAGCTATATGCCTGGACCGCCGTAACATTGTGGAAGCTTTGCATGCCAGCCTGCGCCGCCTGCAAACCGACTACATCGATCTCTACCAGGTGCACTGGCCGGACCGGCAAACTAATTACTTCGGAAGACTCGGCTATGTCTCTAACGAAACCCCTGCCATTCCCATTCTTGAGACCCTGGAAGCTCTGCACGAACAAGTGCAAGCGGGTAAAATCCGCTACCTTGGCCTCTCCAATGAAACCCCTTGGGGGGTGATGAGTTATCTACAGACGGCCGAGCGTCTTAACCTGCCGCGGGTCGTTACCATTCAGAATCCCTACAATCTTTTGAACCGGACGTTTGAGATCGGCCTTGCTGAGATCGCGCACCGCGAAGGTGTGGGTCTGTTGGCTTACTCGCCGCTGGCTTTTGGTGTCCTAAGCGGTAAATATCTCGACGGTATGCAGCCGCCGGATGCCCGTCTCACCCGCTTCGAACGCTTTGTCCGCTACAATACGCCGGAGGCGGAAACACCTGTTCGCGCTTATGTGGCCTTAGCCAGGGAATATGGCCTGGATCCTGCCCAGATGGCACTCGCTTATGTAAATAGCCGCTTCTTTGTCGCAGCTACCATCATTGGCGCAACCACCATGGCACAACTGGCCAGCGATACCGCCAGCATCGATCTGGCACTGTCCACCGAGATATTACAACGCATTGAAGCCATCCATCAGAGTCAGCCGAATCCTTGTCCATGATCACTCAGCAAACAATCACCCTTAGCACTCAGGGGCGCGGTACTTACGACATCACCGAGCGCATTCAAGACGTCGCAAGAGCATCCGGCGTCATTACCGGCCTCGTTCACCTTTTTATCCACCATACCAGCGCTTCTATAATGCTTTGTGAAAACGCCGATCCTGCTGTCCGCCGGGATCTGGAGACTTTTATGAGCCGCTTAGTACCCGACGGTGCCCCATGGTTTGCCCACACGGATGAAGGGCCTGACGATATGCCTGCCCATGTACGCACTGTCTTGACCCAAAGCGGGCTTACGCTGCCGCTAAGTAACGGCCGCTGCGTCCTGGGAACCTGGCAGGGTGTTTACCTCTGGGAGCATCGACGTAGCGGCCATCAACGACGCTTAACCGTGACCGTACAGGGAGAGTCAATCCATTCTGCGGAATGAATAGGCTTTTCATTTGATGCTAAGGCGGTAGACCAAGTTCTGGAAAGAAAAAACCTGTGAATGTCGAAAAAGTTTTTTTTGGAGCCTTTATCCTGCTGGCATTGACGTTGAATTTTGGTTTTGTCATGGGTGATATTGATAATGCCGAACATCACCATGCCTGGGAATTGTTCGCCGCCATCCTGGTCAGCCTGGTTGCGACGTTGATGAAATTAGGCGACCGCACCCATATCGGTGCGGTGCTGTTAGCGACTAGCATTGTTGCGGATCTGCAATTATTGGCAGCGGCTATCGTTTGGGGCATCGCCCTTTACGTCTACAATACGGGTAACACAACGGCCATTGTCGCCAGTGTAGTGTCTTTGGCAGGCGGTGCTCTGCTCGCCAATATCGCTTCCGTCGCATTGCTGATTATCGAAACGGTGACTTTACGCCGCTGATATTGGTTTGCCCTTATGCCAAACGTTTTCTTCTTGTTCCTACGGCGTATGCGCGCCCCCCTAATCGTGCTCATCGGCGCGTATGCGGTCTCCGTCGGTGGTCTCGTGTTAGTTCCCGGTTTGGACGATCGGGGAAATCCCTGGAAATTTGATTTCTTTCACGCTTTTTATTTCGTCAGCTTTATGGGTTCGACCATCGGTTTTGGCGAAATACCTTATGCCTTCAGCGCAGCGCAACGCTTATGGACTACGCTGGCAATGTATCTCACAGTGATTGCCTGGTTATACGCTATCGGCAATATTCTGGCTTTAATTCAAGATCCCGCTTTCAAACGCGCCGTCACCGAACAACGTTTCACCCGACAAGTCCGTCGTATCCGCGAGTCCTTTTACCTGATATGCGGCTACGGCGAAACCGGCAGCCTGCTGGTAAGGGCGCTGAGTCGGAGAGAAATCCAAAGCGTGGTCATTGATAATAATCCTGAAAATATTAACGCTTTGAGCCTGGAAGATCTGAGCTTTGACATTCCCTGCCTATGCGCTAACGTCCGCGATGCACGCCACCTGCTCGAGGCCGGGCTGCAACATCCCAAATGCATCGGTGTGGTTGCGATCACCGATGTAGATGATGTCAATATTAAGATTGCCGTGACTGGCAAGCTGCTAAATCCCCGTATTAAAGTAATTTCCCGAGCGGAAAGCCGAAATGCCGCGGCCAATCTTGCCTCCTTTAACACAGATCATATTATTAATCCTTTCGATACCTTTGCCGCCCATCTTGCCATGACGCTGCGGATACCCAGCGTGCATCTGCTTTACGATTGGCTGATCAGCCTCCCTAATCAGCCGCTGCACCCGCCGGTGACTCCACCCCGCGGAACCTGGATTGTTTGCGGTTACGGCCGGTTCGGCCGGGCGGTGCATCGTTATATGCAATATGAGGGCATACCGACGGTGATCATTGAACCGCTTGCTGAACGAGCCCCCGAAGGGGCCGTCGTCGGCTACGGTACGGAGGCGGTGAATTTACGGGAAGCGGGTGTGGAAAAAGCGGTAGGAATCATCGCAGGCACCGATCGAGATGCCAATAATCTCTCTATCATTATGACCGCTCAGCAGTTAAATCCTGAACTCTATCTCGTGGCACGCCAGAACCGGAGAAACAATGATGCGCTTTTTCAGGCCGCTAAGCTGCATTTGGTGATGCAGAGCAATCGGATTATCGTCTGGCGCATTCTGTCCTTCTTAACAGAGCCGCTACTCGCTCACTTTTTACGTCTGGCCAGGCACCATAACGAAGAATGGGCGAAAGCGCTGCTAGAGCGAATTCGCGGTATCTGTGGTGACGTTACTCCGGAAACATGGTCCACTGTCATTGACTCGGAACAAGCTCCAGCCGTCTACATGGCCCTAACGCAAGGGCGGAAAGTCCGGCTTTGGCACTTATTGGAGAACCCCCAGGAACGCCAGCAGCCCCTGCCTGGTTTTGCCCTACTGCTGGTGCGTGGAAAGCAGGAAAAGCTGTTGCCGGACCGCGACGAAACGCTGCAAATAGGCGATCAGCTGTTATTTTGCACCCAATATGAAACTGCCGGACGCATGATGTGGGCTCTCTTCAACCCCAACACACTGGAATACATCGAAACTGGCGAGGAACGGCCGGACGGCTACCTCTGGCGGTGGTGGTCGCGGTGGCAACACCAAGGCCACCGCTAACATGACCGGGATCAGGGGAAGGCGGGAATAGTGGGATCTGTACCTTCCACCTTGGCGTCGGGGTGGTGGCTTTTTACCAGTTCAGTGATCTCATCGACCCGATCCTTAGGCACATCAATTAGCATGAGTAACTCCCCTTGCTCGACAGCCTTATGAAAACGTTCCAGATGACTATTGGGTACCGAAACTCCAATCATGCTCGCCACCCAAGCACCCAATCCTGCTCCCAGCAGGCTGGTAGCCAAAATCGCCCCGCCGCCCAATACCAAGCCTACCGGTGGAAAAGTCACTGCGGCAATACCCGCCACTAGGCCGGTGGCGCCACCAACGGCCAAACCGCGTTCTAGCGCAGGCACAAAATCGCTTTCCTCGAAAAGGCCCGCTTCCGGTAGATGGGCCTGCTCCAAAGCGTGATGATTCTTAGCCACGATATGAATATGCCGTTCGTCGATGCGCGCCAGTAGCAGTTCATCGACAATCTTTTTGGCGGTTTCCACCTCGGGAACTAGAAAGTAAAGTCTTCTCATCAATACCGACCTCTGGTGACTAGGCGTTTTGTCAATATATCAATTTTAGACCGTAAACTCGACGAGTAAATCCCGATTTACTTAAGAGCTTATGTAAACCATTCGGTAACATACCCCTCTTAATTGTCTCTTGGAATTCAACGTTATGTTATCTGCTATTCGACGCCCCTCACCCTATTTTTTGCTCATCCTGACTATTTTGTTTTGGTCAGGCAACTTTGTTCTTGGTCGGGCGGTACACGAAACCTTTTCGCCTATCGCTCTGTCTTTTTGGCGTTGGGCCGTGGCTCTATTAATCCTGCTACCTTTCGTTCGGCTACGGCGATACACTCATTGGCTACGCCTTCGCCCCTACTGGAAAAACCTCGCACTACTCAGCATCTTGGGTGTCGTCAACTTTAATACTTTCGTCTACACCGGCTTGCAGTCGACTTCTGCCACCAATGCGGTCATCATGGTTTCCACCACCCCGGTCATCATTGTTATGTTGTCTTTTCTGTTGTTGCGTTCGCGTGTGACCCTCTGGCAGTTGTTGGGAATCGGTGTCTCTCTGCTGGGCGTTTTAGTTATCGTGGCACGAGGTGAGTTACAGATTCTCCTGGAACAGCAAATGAACAGGGGAGACATCTGGATTATGGGAGCGGTATTAAGCTGGGCGTTGTATTCCGTTTGTCTCAGATGGCGCCCTCCTGATCTTCATCCCCTGGAATTCTTAACCGTCACGATATGCATTGGCGTATTCATACTGGCACCCCTGTACAGTTGGGACCTCAGGCACAGTGCAGCCGTGCAGATCAATGCCGTTACCCTAAGCAGTATCGCTTATGTGGCCATTTTTCCCTCTATCCTTGCCTATGTGTTCTGGAACCGTGCGGTAACCGAGTTAGGCGCCAATCGTGCCGGCCAATTTTTGCATCTGATGCCGGCTTTCGGCACCATAGAATCCACGCTGTTTCTGAGCGAGCCTCTACATACCTTCCATGCAGTAGGTATCAGTTTAATTTTGTTTGGTATTTATCTAACCACGCGACAATATCGCAGAGTCGTCGCCAGCGCAAAAGAATAACACGCTGTCTCTGTAAAAAACTATGCTATAACTAACAATACTGAATGCTGGATGGGTTTACGCTGCTGGTCTATGGTTTGCGCCGCTGTTCTGTCGGAAGAGCACTGGCTACTCAACATGAAATATTTTCTTACGGTGGCTGTTTTATTGCTAAGCATTAACGCCGCACAGGCGTTCCGCTGCGGTGACAGGCTTATTTCCAGGGGAGACAGTGTTATCAAGGTCCTGGAAAATTGTGGCGAACCCGACTTAGTCGAGCATTTAGCGGAATGTTTACCCATACAAATCTTCGACTGGCGACTAGGAGAGTATCGCTCCGATTGCCGAATGATTTACTATGAGGCCTGGACCTACAATTTAGGTCCCAACCTATTTATGCGCCGGCTACACATTCAAGACGGTGAGGTTAAAATGATCAAAACGCTTGACTATGGCTATTGAGCAGGCGCACTCGCTGCACCCTCACGCTGCCTTGCCAGAATCCAATAACCAATCCTGAACTACCGCAATTTGCTCAGCAGTCATTAGTGCCGGTGCATGACCGATACCGGCAAACTCGACCAATTCCGCCATAGGACCACGCGCCTGCATGGCTTCGGCATCCGCACGGGCAAGTACGTCAGATTCTGCGCCCCGCATGACTAACACCGGACAACGTACAGCGTCCCATACCGGCCATAAGTCGATGTCCTGGGGGGTGCTTTTGAAAGGTTCGGCAATCCCAGGATCATAGGCAAAGGTGTATTCGCCCGAGGGCAACTGGCGGGCACTGTGCAGGGTTAAATGGTGCCATTGCGCATCGGTCAGTGGCCCGAATGGAGCGGCAATGACCCGCAAATAGCGCTCCATCTCCGTAAAATGAGTAAACTGTACAGGTTTTCCTACGTACTCGGCGATCCGCTCCAAGCCGGCTTTAAAAATAAAGGGTCCGACGTCGTTCATAATTAACTTACGGATGGGATTGCCCGGTTGTGCAGCCAGAAACATTCCAATCAACCCCCCCATAGAAGTGCCTAGCCAATCCACCTGTTCCACGCCGCTGCGAGCCAGTAGGGCCGTCATATCGTTCATATAAAGAGGATAGCCGTAATCGGCTTTGTGAGTTAGCCATTCACTCTGGCCACGACCCACCACATCCGGGCAGATAACGCGATAATCGGCTGCCAACGCCGCCGCGAGAAAATCGAAATCTCGCCCTGTACGAGTCAAACCATGGACACAGACCAATACCCGATCGTTGGTGGGGTCTCCCCATTCGGTATAGTGCACTCGATGAAACCCATGGGGACCGAATCCTAAAAAATGATTAGCGCGCATTGCTATAAGCTGTTTTTTCTGTTTAAAAAACCATTGATAGTTGTAGTAGTGAAGCCTACTTAAAACGCAACCTGCAACAGGATGCAGAGTAAAGAGACTATAATTACTAAAACCTGCAATGACAATGGTAGTCAATCACCATGAGCATACTGCACTACACCGAAACGGGTACAGGCGACACGGTCATTCTCTTGCATAGCGGCGGTATGAGCGGCAAGGAATGGAGCCCTCAGATCACGGCGCTGGCCCGCCATTTCCGCGTCATCATTCCGGATCAATTGGGGCATGGCAACACGCCTATGATTGCGGAAAAGCTCACCATTGGCGACATCGGCCGCGAAGTGATTGAACTCATGGATAAGCTAAACATTCACCAGGCTCATCTGGTAGGTTCTTCCATGGGTGGTGCGGTGGCTCTCTGGGCAACAGTCCATTATTCGTCGCGTGTTAATAAGCTGGTGTTGTTCCGCGTAGGATATCGTAAAGACACCGATACTCACGCCGGTACTCGGGGCATGGCGGATCCCGAGTACTGGCGTAAAGTGGGTTTGCATGGGTGGTTGAGCGACATCCACACCCCGCAGGGCGGTCCGGAAGCCTGGAAAACGGTCATCGGCCGAGTGTCCGAGGCTCTGGATCCAGCTACCTCAGAGCATGCTCACGATCTCGAAGTCTTGAGCCGTATCAGCCAACCTGCGCTGATAATCGTTGGCGACCGCGATCCTATCGTACCGCTGGAACAGGCCCTGGAAATGTTTGAGAATATTCCCGACGCCAGTCTATGGGTGCTGCCCTATGCCACTCATGTCGCAGCCACCAATACCTGGCGCGGCGACTGCTTTGCCCTAGAAATTACCCGCTTCTTACAACGCCACTCCACAGAGCGAATCGCTAAGCGGATTAAACCAACTTCGCCTCCAGGCTAATGTTAGGTCCGGCCAGCGCCTTGGAGACCGGACAGTTTTCTTTAGCAGCCTTGGCCTGGGCTTGAAACGTGGCTTCGTCGATACCTGACACCTCGGCCTCGGTGTTTAATTCAATCCGGCTGATGGCGAAACCTCCGTCAACCGCATCCAAATGCACTCTGGCGGTCGTATCAATCCGTGTCGGCGTGTAGCCTGCGTTGCCTAGCAACATAGAAAATGCCATGGAAAAACAGCCTGCATGGGCTGCCGCGATCAATTCTTCCGGATTCGTACCCTGCCCGCTTTCAAAGCGGGACGGAAAGGAGTAGGGTCCCTCGTAGGCGCCGCTACCGAGTTTCATCACTCCCTGACCTTCTTTTAAAGTGCCTTTCCATTGAGCCGAAGAAGTTCGTGCAGGCATTTTATTTATCTCCCATTGGTGATTGTGAATTTGCTTACTATGCTTACGCACCGGCGACGGCTTCAGCGCTTGCCGAAGTTGCCGCACTGTCATTAAGTATGGCAGCTAAATGCTGCTTGCCTAGTCGCTTTTGTCGGTGGGCGCCAGAACAGCTTAACGAGCTGTTCTTGGCGCTGCTATCCCAACCCCGCCCTGAGTATAGACAACGTGATTACCAAAAACGTAAAAATACACCGACAATGGCGACTATAACCCCGTAAAGCAGCATGGGCCAGACGGTTCTTTTAATAATAAACCCTTCCTTGGCCACAATACCTAGAATCGAGCAGACAGCGACGATATTATTGATACAGACCATATTACCCATTGCGCCGCCCACCGACTGCATCGCCAGAACCAATGAGGTATTCAACCCCAGCGTCTGAGCAATAGAATACTGGATGCCGGCAAACGTTAGATTAGAAACCGTATTGGAACCGGAGAAGAACGCGCCCAGGGCGCCGAGATAAGAAGCCACGTACAACCAGCTTCCTCCAAAGGCATCGGCGAACGCCTGGCCAATAATAATGCTCATGGCCTGCTCGCCGCCAACCGTGAGTAATTTCACTAAAACCAGTGCCCCCAGCAGCGCCAGAATCGGTTTTGTCATCCGATCGTAAGTCTCCGTCCATATCCGCTTCATCGCGGCTCCGTTGGTACCGAATAGCGCAAAGGAAATCGCCACCACCAGAAAGAAGGGAATAAATGCCGGTATATAGAGGGCTTGAAACTTCCAAGCGCTCTCTGCTCCGAAAATATTGGTCAGTTGCAGTACCAAGGCGGGGCTGATGCTGAACTGCCCCAAGGTACCCAGCACGATATTGTACGTCGGCTCTGCCGTATTCAATAAATCCTTTAGCCCCAACTGCTGAATCCGGGTCAACACGAGAATGGCGATGGTGCCCCAGATGGGAAAGAAGGCTTTTGTCAAGGTACCGCCCGAAATTTTTTCCGATGCCGGGGCAGCACTCGTCTCTGCCGCCGCCAAGCCAATCCCCCGCTTGGCAAAAAACACCGAGAGAATCAGCCCGATCATACCGCCTACGAGAGAGGGAAATTCGTAGTTGAAAAATGCAATCAACAGATAGGGGACGACACAACTTAGGATGCTAAGATAGATAAACAACAGATTTCTGCCGATCTCCTTCCAGGAGACTACGAAAGACAGAGCGATCAGCGGAATCACCAGAGCGGCAACGGAATGCATAATGGCTGATTCAGCACCGATTTGAAGAATTTCCGGTGAACTGAGTTGTTTCAGTTGTCCTAGACCAAACCAGGTAGGTGTGCCCACGGCGCCAAAGGTGACAGGCACGGAGTTCATCACCAGCGCAAGACAGGCCACCGCTAGGGGCTGAAATCCCAAACCCACTAATATCGGCGCGGCAATTGCCGCCGGTGTGCCGAATCCGCTGGCACCCTCGATAAGAAAGGCAAAGGCCCAGCCGATAATCATTAACTGCGCTACCGGATTGACGCTAATGCCATTGAGCCAAGTGCGCACGGTGTCCATGGCACCGGTATGTTCCATGGTCTTAAATAACAAAATAGCGCCCCAGATAATAAAAATGGGCACCCATGCCGTTAGCAGGCCGTTAATGACCGTGGCATTCACTAAATTGGGATCGGCATCGAAATAAATCAACTTAATGAGATAGACCAGACCTGCCGTGATAGGCAAGGCAATATAGGAAGGGACGCTATTTTTCTTGGTCATTAAATAAATCAAAATGACAATCGGCGCGATGGCAATGACGATATCCCAGCCACTATAGTTATTCATCGATACATACCTCCCGAGGGTTTAACAGGATTTTTGTTATAAAGCGTGTTTAGGCCCGGCGCATCCCTGCTTTCAGGCCTCACCGATGATATGCAATCTGCTTTGGGTTTTAGCGCAACGTGTTTATGGTTAGCTGTGGGGTATATGATGCCGGGTCGGACTTTATAAGGACGTCTTAACCTGAGCACAGCGGTCTACGAGATAGACCACCGAACGATAGTAACACCCGCTGTGCAATGACAGACCGATTTCGCAGGTACGACTGGTGGAGTAACCGGAGGTACAAGCGTCCGGTAAGGCCGACTTTAGGTTGCGCAGGGCACTGGCATTGAGCTCCGGATAAGTAAAGCCGCGATCTCCGGACCAGCCGCAGCAAGCGACTTCATCAGGCACAATCACTTTTTCTACGCAGGCCTCAGCAATTTTCTTAAGCTTACCCTGCAAACCCATCTTAATGGTGCTGCAGGTTGAGTGGATAGCTACCGTTTCCGGCAGTTTCTGAAACGTCAGCCGTTCCAGCAGAACGTCATGAATAAACTCGGTAATATCGTACAGCTGAAGTTTTGCTCGGACATCGCGTTTAAATTTAAAGGCACAGGGGCTGGTATCAAAGACAATAGGATCTTGACCGTTGCGGCTGGCTTTAAGCAGAGCCTGTTCAAGCTCCCGCACTTTGTCTTCAGCCTGTGCGGGCAAGCCTTTGCTCTCGAACGGCTGGCCGCAGCACAAGGGTGCGCAGTGCTCCGGATAGACAACGGTAAACCCCGCCTTGCGGAGTAGCGCCTCGGTCTTGACCGGCAAGGCTTCAGACTCCGGATCCCCTTTCGCCGGGCCCATGGCGCGGCTGGCACAGCTGGGAAAATAGACCACCCGGGGTTTATTAGCATCCGCTTTGCCATTGGGCTTAGGCATTTTGCCCGCCGTAGGCATATAGGGATTCCAGAGGGGTACTCGGTTTCCCGATAGCTTACGCACACCACCCGCAACATGGGTCATCACCGACGTACCCAGAGCTGTGTGAGCAAGATTGGCGGTAGCGAGTCCAAACCGGGTAGCAGCGGTAACGCCGGCAAAATGCCCTGCCATCCAAGCAGACGTTTGCTGAGCGGGTTTACCAAGCCGCTGGGCACGCAACTGCTTCATCATCTTACCGGTGTCGATACTCACGGGACAGGCCAGGGAACAGAGACTATCTACGGCACAGGTATCCACACCTTGATATTGATATGATTTCTCCATGGCCTGCCGGAGTTCTTGGTCTTCTCCAGATGCCGCCAGCCGAGCCAGTTCCCGCAATCCGACAATACGCTGGCGGGGAGTGAAAGACAGCGCCTGGGAAGGACAGTTCGGCTCACAGAACCCGCATTCGATGCATTTATCCACTAATGGATCCACGGGAAACATCGGCTTGAGGTGTTTAATATGCACTTCAGGATCGGCGTTGATAATCACGCCGGGATTAAGGAGATTGTCCGGATCGAATATGGCTTTGATCTCATGCATTAGGCCATAAGCCTCTGCACCCCATTCCATCTCAACAAAAGGCGCCATATTGCGGCCAGTACCATGTTCAGCCTTGAGCGAACCGTCATATTTTTTGACCACCATAGCGCAGACGTCGTCCATAAACCGACGGTAACGATCTATCTCCTCAGATTTACCGAAGTCCGGCGTAATGACAAAGTGTACGTTTCCCTCTAGGGCATGACCAAAAATAATGGCTTCGCAATAATCATACTTTCTAAACAGCGCCTGCAAATCCAACATGGCTGACGCTAATTTGGGCACTTCGAAGGCAATGTCCTCAATAATGACTGTGGTGCCGGTGTCTCGCACTGACCCGACGGCGGGGAACAACCCTTTGCGAATATTCCAAAGCAGTGTGTACTCCGCCACTTTATCCGTAAATGCCGCGGGATGCAGGGTCTGTACATTCGCAATGGCTCCCTTAATGGCCTCTATCTGCGCTACCAACGTGTCTCCATCCGCCGCCCGGGTTTCGATCAAGAGGGCGGCCGCCTCTTCCGGCAACCCCGCCAGATGCTCAGGGACACCCGGTTTACCGGCAACCGCACGTAAGGACGCCCCGTCCATGAGTTCCGCTGCGGCTATTGGCTGCGTCTTGAGGATGGCCACAGCCTCACAGGCGGTTTTGACATCCGGAAAAATAGGCAGCGCACTAGCCTTATAAGCGTGTTCTTCGACCGTCCAATAAGTAATCTCGGAAATAAAACCAAGCGTCCCCTCGGAACCGATCATTAAATGTTGCAAAATTTCAAAAGGATCTTCGAAATCCACCAGTGCGTTTAGGCTATAACCGGTCGTGTTTTTGATCTTGAACTTGGTGCGGATACGCTCGGCTAAGGTGGTGTTTTCGCGGACACGGCGGACTAGAGCTAACAGTTTATCCAGGAGTTCTGTATGGCTTTTTGCAAAAGCTTCACGGCTCGCTGCGTCACCGGTATCCAGAACACTCGCGTCGGCAAGCACTAACCGCATGCTTTTCAAAGTCTTGTAACTGTTCTGGGCGGTGCCACAGCACATGCCACTGGCGTTATTAGCGGCGATGCCACCGATTTTGGCGGCGTTGATGGATGCCGGATCCGGTCCGATCTTGCGGCCTAAAGGGGCTAGATAGACATTGGCTTGGGCGCCGATAATGCCTGGCTGAAGGCGAATCGTGGCGGCATCATCGCTGATCTTGTAGTCTCGCCAGCCTTCATAACCCAGCATCACCAGTACCGAATCGCTAATTGCCTGTCCAGACAAACTGGTACCGGCAGCCCGGAAGGTGACTGGTGTACCGTGTGCATGGGTAAGTTGGAGGATACGCCGCACTTCCTCCTCACTATTGGCCCTCACCACCAGCTTTGGAATCAGCCGATAAAAGCTGGCGTCGGTTCCGTACGCTAGCGTGCGCAGCGGATCACGGATCAATCGTGTTGCAGGGATAAAGTCCTGCAGGTTCTTAAAAAGATTTTCATAGGCAACCGGCAGCATGGCGCAATCTTCTCACTCTTGGTGACGGACGCAGCGGCTTCCATCAGCGCGTCCATTGGTTTTGCTATTATCTATGCTATTAATATTACTAATAATTAAGCAAGTTTCATTGCTTACTCATTAGAGACTAGCTTTGACGCCCTCTCCGCCGTGTCGTTTAGGACGCCGGAGATGCCTCGGTTTCCAAGACAAAAACAATCAGCTCCTTCGGCCCGTGCACGCCAAAGGTTAGTATTAATTCAATGTCCGCTGTCTTAGAAGGTCCTGAAATCAACAAGGCGTTGGTCGGCATGGCGTCCTGCCAGTGTTCCTTGGTCATTGCCTCGGCCAAGGTATTATAAATTTTGTCTGCCTCCAGCACGGCGATGTGAATCGCCGACACTAAGGACATCAGCCGTGGTTCTGTTGCGGTAGGCCAAAGAATCACCGCGCCCGATTCGGCGATACCGCCCTTAGTTGAGGTAATGCTGGCATCAATTTCAAACAGCTTTTCCTTACATTGCTCGACATCCTCTTGATAACCAATCAACCCAGGCAGATCATTTTCCCACGCCTGTTCTAGAACACTCCCAAGTTCCGTGCCAGGAGCGTAGAGCAGTTGCTTTAGCTGTCTTTTTCGCAGGAACTCTTTAAGCTTAACCACCCAATCAGCGGCCTTAACCACATACACTTCCGTATGCATGGCTTCCATTAAGCGTCGTAGTTTAGCGACTTTCTCTTCCTGACTAAGCTCTACGATGGGCATTACCCCTGTTTCCGGAACAGCGAAGTTTCCCTGGCGAACCGCGGCACGGAGGTTGGAAAGTATGCGTTCACGAGCGCCGTTACTCATTATCCAGTCCTCGTTCTTTAGCCAGTGCATGCAAACTCTTCTTAGCAAACTTGGGAGCTGTGCGCACACTCGTCCATTCCTTTAACGGCCCTATCTTGGGCAGGTGAGAACCCAGCAGACCAAGCATCTTAACGCTTATAGCATTCAGTACGGGAACGGTATTCATCGCCGCCCAGCCTTTCCAAGCAGCACTTTCCGTCATATTTTTCTTATAGCCGTGGCCTTTGACGTCATGCGGTGAGCTGCCGGCGGCATAGCTTTCGTTACGTAGAATACGAAAGATGCTGGTGAACGGGATCTTGACGGGACAAACCTCCTCGCAAGCACCACACAGACTAGAAGCCGTCGCCATAGCGCCGGCCTTATTCAGGCCTTCCATCTGGGGGGTTAGAATCGAGCCGATAGGGCCAGGATAGACATAGCCATAAGCATGGCCCCCCAAGCGCGTATAGACCGGACAATGATTTAAACAGGCGCCACACCGAATGCACTGTAGCGTCTCCCGCAACTCCGGGTCGGCCAGCATCTTAGAACGACCGTTGTCAAGAATCACCAAATGAACCTCTTTGGGCCCATCTTTCTCACCTTGCTTGCGCGGCGAAGTGATCATATTGAAATAAGTGGTAATGAGCTGACCTGTTGCAGAACCCGTGAGCAGGCGCAGTAAAGGTGGGACATCCCGTAAATTTTCTACCACTTTTTCCAGACCCATGACCGCAATATGCACGGGCGGCACCGTAGTACACATTCGGCCGTTGCCTTCATTTTCCACTAGGCAGAGGGTGCCGGTTTCCGCCACGGCGAAATTTACTCCACTGACCCCAATTTCCCCGCCGAAAAACTTCTGTCTCAGCGTCTTGCGTGCAATGGCATTCAGTTCTTCCACGACTTCGGTATAGGGTGTATTGGGAATTTTTTCGTGAAAAACATGAGCAACCTGGTCTTTATTTTTATGAATGGCAGGGACGATAATGTGCGACGGCGTTTCGTGATCCAGCTGAATGATGTATTCGCCAAGATCCGTCTCCAGGGCTTCGATGCCGTCCTCCTCCAGAAACTTATTCAGGTGCATCTCCTCGGAAACCATGGATTTTCCCTTAACCACACGAGTCGCTCCATGGCGTTTGATAATGTCCCGGAATATTTGGTTTGCTTCCGCCGTCGTTTCGGCCCAGTGCACCTGAATACCATTTTCTGTGCATTTCTTTTCCAGTTTTTCCAGCAGTTCCGGTAACCGACTCAACGAGCGTCTTCTAATGGCATTGCCAATAGTGCGGAGTTTTTCCAACTCTTCCGCATCGGGAAACACAGCCTTACGTTTGAGGCTAAGACTTCCCATGGCCGATCTAAGATTCTTTCTCAGCTGTTGATTATTAAGTGCCTTAACCACGTTGCTTTGAAAATCAATACCCGCAGGACTATCCATGGACTCTCTCCAAAATAAATTCAGCAATATGTTTCGAGGGCATGGGGATATGCTGATATTCCATGGCACCGGTAATATTCATTAAACAACCGCACTCTCCCGCTAATAAAAGGGAGGCGCCGGTTTGTTGAATATCAGCGATTTTGTCTTTCACCATGGCCGCCGAAATAGCCGGCTGTTTTACGGAAAAAGTGCCGCCAAAACCACAGCATTCCTGCTCGTTTTGCAGTTCTATTAATTCAACGTTTTTCAGTTGCCGAAGCAGCGACTTGGAATCTTCAGTAATACCCATTTCCCGGGTGGCATGACACGAGGAATGCCAAGCCACCTTAATAGGCTCACCGCGGTCTTCCAGTTTAACGTGCAGCACGCGCACCAAAAATTCCGTCACCTCGAATACCCGGTTCGCAAAATGCTTCACCGGGTCGAACTCAGGATCATCGGCAAAGAGTTTGGGATAGTGATGCTTTAGCATCCCGGCACAAGAACCGGAAGGAACGACAATGGGGTAATCCTTCTCAAACAACGGCACCTGATGCCGGGCAACAGCTTTGGCTTCTGCCGGGAAGCCCGAATTATACGCCGGTTGCCCGCAACAGGATTGCCCTTGGGGGAAAACAACTTTTACACCTTCTCGCTGCAATAACTCAATTCCCGCCATACCGGCTTGCGGGTAACACGTATCGATAAGACAGGTGCCAAAGAAATACACTCGTTCAGGACGTTCTGACATTATTAGTTACCTACTGTCTTAGGAATTTCTTAAGGTGGTCTTGGTATTCTAGACGTTTGGTCGCAATCCGGAGATTTTGCATACAACGCAACATTAAAGAGATAATTAATAGGGTTATTGCATCAATATTTGTCTTACGCCATAAACTGGTAAAAAAGTCTGACCAAAAAACCGTCAAGGCCTGATTCAAAAACCTAGAAGGCATTTATATCGTTGTCAAGATAAGCCGTAGAAAAACAGCAGCATTTATGATGGCTGTCAAACAGTCTTGCGACTTATTCATAAAAAATAGCACCTTAATATTGATCTGGAAGCTGTTATCAAGACCGTCTGCGGCATGGATGCCGCAGTCGAGCTTATAGAGATATATTAACAGCGTGTCTTGATAACAGCTTCCAGATCAATAATTGGACTCTAAGAAAGACACTGCTTCTGCACAAATTTACCTATAATAGTGAAACTATTTCGAGATATTACCGATATGCCCTTCGAAACCATCAAACCTGCTAAGGTTTCGGACGCCATCGTCTGTCAGATTGAGCGATTGATCCTGGAAGGCACGTTAAAGCCGGGAGACAGGCTGCCCTCCGAGCGTGAACTTGCGCAGGAACTTAACGTATCGCGACCTTCCCTGCGTGAAGCCCTGTTAAAATTGGAATCTAGAGGATTATTGCAGACCCGCAGAGGGGGAGGCACCTACGTCGTCGACATCATTGCTCCTACCCTCACCGATCCTTTGGTTCATCTGCTGAAAAACCATCCGGAAGCCACCTTTGATATCCTCGAACTGCGTCATGCTTTGGAGGAAGTGGCCGCTTATTTCGCGGCCATTCGCAGCACTGAGGCAGATCGTGAGATCCTGCGGCGACGTTTTGCAACTCTGGCAGCTATTCATGAGGACAAGCATGATCCTTTGCGGGACGCCGAGGCGGATGCCGAGTTCCATTTGGCTATCGCGGATGCATCGCATAATGTGGTGCTTATGCACATGATGCGGGGTTTGTTTAACCTGCTGCGCAGCAGTATCTGTGGTACTCTAGAAAAGCTGTACACGCAAGCCGGTAACTATGAGATTGTACACAGCCACCATAGCGATATTATGCATGCCGTGCTGGAGAGAAATCCGGAAGCTGCCCGCCAGGCGGCTCATCTGCACCTCGCTTTTGTCGAAGCCACGCTACGTGAGCTTGATGAGGAGGAAACCCGCCACGAACGCTCGCAACGGCGGTTACAAAATTTGCTCGGTGCAAAACCGGAAGATCCGTTAAGATAAAGCTGTTCCAATGTTATCACTTGATCAGTAACATTTCGATTGGCTTAAGAACTGCGGCTACTATCAGCAAACCCAGCCTTCCCCAACAATCCGTCTCGCAAAAACAACGTTTTCTCCCCTTGACAACAGCGCCGACAATCCCTATATAGTTGGGCAGACGATCAGCTGGTCAGACCAACTTACCAAGTATTTTGGAGCTACTTCTGAGTGTTAACGAAGTTCGGCCCATCAACCTTTAGGGTCATTGAAGAGCACGTGTTTTTCTTCAAGTCAATTTGAATTGAGAAATCAACTAACGGCCCATTGTCAGACAACACAGTGGACTTGACTGAAGTCGCAATTCAACCCGCAACCGCAAGGCTATGAAATCCTCAATCATCTCAAGCGAATATACCAGCTCTGCATTGACGTCTGAAACATTAGCCTGCGAAAACCAATGTTTCGGCAGCACCGGTGGAGTGAGCCCTAACAACCGCCATGCAGGTTTTCAATCGGCTTTTTTGGATTACGCTACGGGATGCGTTTATCTTTCGCGATTTGCCGACGGTAGACCAGCACCTGTGCATCTACTCGATGGTCTACCCGACGAGTTGGTGTTGCAACGCGATGCCGCAGGGCGGATCACCGTAGTCAAAGAGACGGTCATTGCCGGTTTTTTTTGTGCCAATACCTTCTATACTCGTGAACAAGCCGCCAGGTTGCTGGCAGATATCTAGCATAACTCACCATATGGCAACATTCCTTCGCGTAGTTTTAAGCTAGACCTATTGTCGCAGCGTCCGACATAACCTGCTGCCATGCCATTGAACACTGCCCATATCATCGGGGTATACGGCAATAGGTATATGACGATGTCACCAGGTAAATACCGGTAACACAACATAAATCCCTAAACAGTGGCAGTAACTGACATTGTCATTTCGGAGCAGAAATTTTCCGCTGAAAATGTCACCTAGTGCAGCGTCATGACTAAAAATTAGGGTTGTCGATCCATGGAAGCTCAGCATATTGGTCATTTTGAAAGGTATCTACCCTAAAATTAAGCTGTGACGCTGCACTAGACTTGCATCTGCTTATCCACTTATTAAACTAAATTTTATAAGCGTCTTGTATATGCAAAACAGGGAATTGTTCAGTTTCGCGCCTACGTTAGTTGGCTGCTTGCCTCCTGAGTTGTTCGTTAGGCACCGTTGTACCGTCTTCCTTAGCTAATCGGTAAGGCGCAATCCATCCACGTATGCTGCATCTGATTCTTACCTGGTATGTCGCGCCCCTTAGCTGGCTAAAAAACCGGAATGCAAGACCTGGAAAACATTCAGGCTCTGGATTTTGATATCCGCGGCAATCATGTGTTTGCTGCACCGCGTATAAACACAACGAGTCTTCTCGATGCTCAAAAAATGGTTGCTCTATCCCGCTGGATTCGTGGTTATCTTACCCGTGTTTACCGTCTCCTCTTGGCTCGTGACAGAGAAGATGCTTCACGAAACGTCAGGGGAAGCATTCTGCGGTGGCTGTCACAGTATGCAGCCATTCACAGTAGCCTACCGGCAGGATTTACATGGCGGCAACAGCTCTCACGGCATACAAGCGGCCTGTACGGAATGTCATTTACCTCACGATAACCTATTGAATTATCTCATTACCAAAGCTCGCTTCGGAATTCACGATGTCTGGGCAGAATTAACCTACGACCTCGAAAGTATCGATTGGGAGGGAAAACGTAAGCACCGTGAAACTTACGTATTCGATTCCGGATGCCGTCAATGCCACTCCGATCTACAACGTGGCAGCATGGCAAACGCTAAGGCCTTTGTCGCTCATAAACCTTATTTTCTTGGTGCAACAGAGAAAGCGTGCGTGTCCTGCCATCAATCCGTTGGCCATGATGATTTAAGCAGCTTTATTAAAAAGTAAATTACTCGGGAGGCGTAAAGTGAAGCTCATAAAAAACCTATTACTAACAGTTACGTTTCTCACACCTGGTTTGTCCCAAACACAGGAGACCACCACGTCCGAACACCTTGGCGACATGAGCTTCGTCAAGTCGATGACTATCGACCGCGGACTGACGGAACAAGGTAAAAACTGCGTCACCTGTCACAAAGAGGTGAACCCAGGTATTGTGAATGATTGGAAAAACAGCCGTCACGGCCACGTTGGCGTATCCTGCATCGATTGTCACGCAATCGACAAGAATTCACCAATGGCGACGCGCCATGAAGACCTGTTCGACATGGAGGGCTATGATAAATCATTATTGAATTCTGACGTTTACACATCGGTGCTCGTGCCGCCAAGCACCTGCGCTCGCTGCCATACCCTGGAATATGAGCAGTTTTCCGTGAGCGGTCACTTCCGCTCTTATCATCAGATTATTCCTAAAGACAGTCTGCATGCGCTAGTTCACAAACATGAAGGCCGGGATATTCCTGAATTAAAAAATGCTCCCAACGAGACTGGATGCATGCAATGCCATGGAACGAAGATCGAGCTTGATGCAGAGGGCAGGCCCACCCAAGAAACTTGGCCAAATGCCGGCATGGGAAACATCTATCCGGATGGCAGTACCGGTAACTGTGCCGCCTGTCATACCCGCCACAAGTTCGATATCGCGGAAGCGAGAAAGCCCTTCTCCTGCGCCTCATGTCATCTCGGTCCAGATCATCCCGATATTGAGATTTATGAGAACAGCAAGCATGGCAATATTTACCGGACCGAGGGCGATAGCTGGAATTGGAACAGCGCTCCCGATGCCTGGGAGCCTGGAGACTATCGGGGACCGACTTGTGCCACCTGTCATATGACTGGCATTGGAGAACTCAAAACGACTCACAACGTCACAGAACGCCTGTACTGGAATGGCTGGGCGGAAGAATCAAAAGTCCGCAACTCCAGCGATCCCTTAAGCCCGTTGCTTGGCAATGGTAAGGAAGGTCGCGCGAAGATGGAAAAAGTCTGTTCATCCTGCCACAGCGGACGCCACACCAAAAATTTCTTTCAACAAGCAGATAAGGCGGTCCGGCTTTATAACGAGGGCTATTATCAACCAGCCAAAGCGATGCGGAACGAGTTGGAAGCCAAGGGTCTGCTGAAAGAGAACCCCTGGACCGATGAGTTCCAAATTGTCTTTTACCATCTCTGGCATCATGAGGGCCGACGGGCGCGTCAGGGTGCACTGATGGCGGGACCTGACTACGCCCACTGGCACGGTTTTTTCGAACTGCAGCAGGATCTTTATAAGCTTGAGCAGATACATGCCAAGCGACTGGAAACAGGCAAGATCGAAGAGTAATGATATTTAAAAAATGATTAACTGTAAGGAAATTATCTGTAGCATTGATAGTAACGACGCGTGCAGTTACTACACTTGTTCACGTTGCGGCAATCTGCGCCACAGATCAGGAATGGCAATGGACGATAACCGAGTCGCGGGGTGCGCCGTAACTTTTAGCCTGTGAAATCCGCCACACGGGGAACCGTCTGGATCTCTTATGTTGCAATGATTTACTCTAGAATGGAGGGGTATCCACGACCCCACTGACTGATGGGAAAGTGGCGGACGAAACAACGGCAAATATACTTAGGATTTACCATCATTGAATTTTCAATCCATAGTCTAGACGTACTAGCTTTATTACCCCAAAGGAGATGCGAATGAAAACTGTAAAAGAATTAATGGTATCCCTTGAAGATTATGCCAATGTCCCCGAGGATGCCTCCCTTTTAGATGCCGTAATAGCGCTGGAAAAAGCACAGAAACTGCCCGAGACGGACCCGGCACGGCCCAGAGATCGCGCCGTGATGGTAATCGGTAAGAATAATAAAGCCATTGGTAAACTATCCATGTGGGATGTGTTCAAGGGTCTGGAACCGCGTTATAACCATCCCATCGATCCTCTCTCAATGGCCGCAGACTTCGGTTTCTGGAGTCCCTTAAGAAACTTGGCCGAAAAGGCTTCTACGGTAAAGGCTCGAGATCTTGTCCGCCTTCCCGAGCAAGGAGAGCGCATCGACGAAGAGGCTTCTCTCGATCACGCCGTCAGTCAGCTATTGGGGGGTAAACATCTCTCCTTACTCGTGACTCGCGCCGGCGAAATTATCGGTATTCTACGCTTAAGCGATGTCTTCAGAGAAGTTTGCGCCATGCTCAAGTCGGCGGGAACCGAATCTGCGACGACTTAAACAATTGCCGCATCAATAACACCATCCCGCAACAGCTAAAGATTATTCTTACAGCGCGAAAATCCGCCTACTCCCGCGAATTAGGCACTTTTAAAGCCAATCATCGTTCCAAAATACCGGCCCCGTCGTGGACGAGGCCGGTCCTTCTGCTAACAGCAGCGGCTGACTACATTTCCTCAGGAATCATCATAATGGCGCCGCAGGGACACTCGGTCTCACATAGCGAGCAGCCCTTGCAATAGTCATACTTAAACTCAAAGCCTTTGCCCGGCCCTAGCTTAGTGATGGCATTATCTGGACAAACTCCATAGCAGTTATCGCACTCGAAGCAGTTACCGCAGGACATACAGCGGCGGGCTTCGTAAGCAGCGGTTTCCTCGTCCAAATTTCCGACGATTTCCGCAAAGCCGGTGGTACGCCGAACCACGTCGAGGCGGGGTCGATGGCTGCGCGGTGCATCCGAATAGTACCAGGGCTCTATATACTCTAACTTAGCCAGCTCCTGTCTTTCCCGTGGTTTGTAGGTTGTGCCCTGGAGATAGGCGTTGATATAGCGTGCTGCGCGTTTACCATGCCCAATAGAAGTGGTAATCGTACGAATCGAGGGCACCATATCACCACCGGCAAAGATGCCCTCGGCGCCAGTACGCATCCCGTCATCGATTTGGATAACACCGTCCTTAATTTCTAGGCCGGGAATTTTTTGGAGAAAATCCAGAGCGATGTTTTGCCCGACGGCTTGCACGACCACATCCGCCTCGATAGTTTCGAGTTCCCCCGTGGGCCGCGGCCAGCGCTCGTTGGTAGCCGTCATCTTTTCCAGCACGATCTTGTTGCCCTCAATCTTTTGGATAGCGCGCAGACATTGCAATTCCGCACCTTCCTCAAGGGCTTCCTGCACCTCAAACTTGTGAGCCGGCATGTGCTCCCGGGCTTCAAAGACGACCACGGTCGCCTTGCGAGCACCTAAACGAATGGCGCTACGGGCTACGTCCATTGCCGTATTGCCGCCACCGTAAACCGCTACCCGGCCCTTTAGCCGGGTTGGATTATCCAGTTCAGCATCACGCAGGACGTCCAAGGCATCCAGCAATAGCGTATCTCCCTCTGCAGGAATGTCGATACGCCGTGGCAGCTGGGCTCCAACGGCCAGAAAGACAGCATCGAAATTGCCTTCCTGCTTAATGGCCAACACATCGTCAATGGCGGTATTGCACTTGACTTCGACCCCCATGGCCTCAATGCGGGAAATTTCAGCCGTCAGTTTCTCCCGCGGCATACGGTATTTGGGAATACCATAGCGGATCATGCCGCCGGCTTTGGGAGAGGCTTCGTAAACGGTCACTTCATGGCCAAAGCGACGGAGATGGTAGGCACAGGCTAAACCACCGGGACCGGCGCCGATAATCATCACCCGCTTACCGGTAGGCGTACCCGGCTCCATCTGCCATCCATACGTTAAGGCTTGGTCACCCAGAAAGCGCTCCACGGAGTTAATACCCACGGGCTCATCCAGGTGTTGACGGTTACACGCCGATTCACAGGGGTGATAACAAGCCCGGCCCATGACCGCAGGAAACGGATTGTCATCCATAATCTGCCGCCAGGCCTCCTCGTATTTGCCTTCCTCGGTCAGGGCCAGCCATGCCTGGATATTCTCACCGGCGGGACAGGCATGGTTGCAAGGCGGCAGCCGGCTGACATAAACCGGGCGTTCAGTCCGCCAGGAGCCCGTGTGGTTAATCAGACTGGTGGCCGGATCGAGGGTGACGGCAAAGGGTTTCTGTTGCTGCATGAGGCAAAATCCTCCTTTAGATAAGGCCGTATTTGCGGATGTTCTTATCGGCAGTCGCTTGAATCTTTTCCAGCTCCCACTCATTACCCCGTTTGAACACGTGAGCGAAACGGCGCTGAATCTTCAGGTAGTCATCTACGGACCGGCGCCGCCGAATCTTGGTGACTCCCGTGATCTCGCCATATTCGGCTTCAAACAGAGGATACAAACCGGTTTCTACCGCCAAGCGCGCCACTTTCAGCGTATCGCCGGGCCTTGACCCCCAACCCAGGGGACAAGTAACAAACACTTCCACATAGCGCGAACCATGGAAGGTCATGGCCTTTTGGATCTTATACTCCAGGTCGTGGAGGTCATGAATGGAGGCAGTCGCCACATAAGGAATCTCATGCGCCATAGCGATGGCCGGAACCGATTTGCCGGTCCCGAACGGACTGCCGGGCTCCTTGCCCACCGGCATTGTCGTCGCCGTGCGTGCCGCTCCCGGGGTCTGGCTGGAACGCTGCACGCCGGTATTCATATAAGCCTGGTTGTTATAGCAGACATACAGCACATCGTCATTGCGATCAAACATACCGGACAGGCACCCCATGCCGATATCGGTGGTGCCGCCGTCGCCACCCTGGGCCAGCACCCGCACATCCGTACGGCCCTTCGCCCTAAGGGCCGCAGCGATACCGGATGCAACCGCAGGTGCATTGCCAAACAACGAATGCACCCAGGGCAGTTGCCAGGCGGTCTCGGGATAAGGCGTGGTGAACACTTCCAGACAGCCGGTGGCATTGGCGGCCACCAGCTGATTGTTGGCGGCACGTAACGCGGCATCCACTGCGTAACGGGCACCGAGAGCCTCACCGCAGCCCTGGCAGGCACGATGGCCGGACGTGATGGCATTAGCCCGTTCCGTGGTGGCCTGGACACTGCGATGGGTCTCGTCTAATAGCCGGTTACCGACGGTAAGAGTACCGGTTTGATAAAATCTGACTCTTTGAAAACTTTCACGAACATCAGGCATGATAGACTTCTCCTAAGCGGTTTTTGCAGCCCGGACGGCACCAATATCGCGTACAATGTTTTCCGCAGCGGAACCTGAACCCTGCCGGGCACGCTCCCGCTCCAGTTGTCGCTTGACCAAATCCATATTGAGATCCAGAAAATGCGTATCCTCCAGCTGATCCTGAATGCCCATTTCGAATAACCGCCGCAGGGATGGCCGGATAATAGGACGTCCACCCAGCCCACCGATTACCGAATAAACCGGTGTCGTCAACCCGCGCAATGCCCAGCGCACGTTACTGGACAATATACCGCCCAAACCCACCGCCAAATCTTTCTCAAAAACAATCACTCGCTTGGCGTTCTGCAACACGGCGCGCAACTGATCTTTAGGAAATGGCCGGAAAGAACGAATGGTGACGGCGCCAATGGACACACCCTCGGCACGCATCGGGTTTAGCACTTCCTTCATCGTACCGATCACGGAACCCATGGTGACTACGATAGTCTCTGCTCCCTCGGCATCGTGGGATTTCAACAGACCTCCCGAATCACGCCCGACGATAGCATCATATTCGCCAGCGAACTGAGGAATCAGCTCCAACGCTTCCAACTGTTTGTAATGAGCGAGATAGCGCACTTCGGTAAAGGCTTCGGGACCCACCATGGCTCCCATGGACACCGGATCATTGGGATCCAGCAGCTGGCGCGGCTGAAACGACGGCAGAAACTGGTCTACCTGCTCCTGACTTGGCATATCGATACGGGTATAGGCATGCGTCAGAATAAAACCATCCATACACACCATGACCGGCAGACTCAGGGTCTCAGCCAGCTTAAAGGCTTGAATATGAACGTCCACGGCCTCCTGATTACTTTCGACGAACAGCTGAATCCAGCCGGCATCGCGAGCGGACATGGCATCGGTGTGATCGTTCCAAATGTTGATCGGTGCACCGATAGCCCGGTTACCCAGCGTCATAACGATGGGTAACCCCATGCCCGAAGCGTTATACACCGCTTCCATCATAAAGAGCAGACCCTGGCTGGCGGTCGCCGTATAGGTGCGGGCACCCGTGGCTGAGGAGCCAATGCACACGCTCATGGCCCCAAATTCGGACTCGACGTTAAGAAACTCACAATTCTTTATCTCGCCCGCCTTCACCAATTCACCGAGATGCTCCACGATGTGAGTCTGGGGCGTGATGGGATAACAAGATATCACCTCCGGCCGACAGAGGGCAACCGCCTCGGCCACTGCAAAAGAGCCATCAATTTGTCGTAACATAAAGCTTATCTCCCGATCTGATTAATGGGTTTGCAAGCGGGCTTTGGCCGTTTCATAAGCCGCCTTAGCCGCAGTGACATTCATTTCGCCCACCTTGCCGGGAAAGATCTCCATGATGGCCTTTTCCACCGACTCTATCGTGAAGAGATCCTCCCGTATGGCGGTAAAAGCACCCATCAGCACGGTATTGGGCGTAGACCGTTTAAGATGTTTCAGCGCCAGTTCTGTGGCTGGGACGTTGACCACGTGCCCGTCCGGCAAATGCTTGATAACCTCCTCAACACCCAGTTCCTCCGCATTTTTACGGCTGTTAATGAGCACATAGCCATCCGGCTTGAGGCCCGAAAACACATCGATGGCCTGAAATAATGTTGGATCTTGGATAATCAATAAGTCCGGATCCAGCACCGGCTCGCGTAGTTCGATCTCCTTATCGTCGATGCGCACAAAGGCCATGACCGGAGCGCCCATCCGTTCCGATCCAAAACTGGGAAATGACATGGAATACCGGTTATTGTAGAAAGCGGCCACCGACATCATTTCGGATGCCGAAACGACTCCCTGACCGCCACGACCGTGAATGCGTATTTGAAACATTAAGCTCTCCTCATAATTACCCGCCATCGGGCATGGGTCGTTAAAAATCCTGACCGTTCGTTGTCACGATGGAGAAGTGTTTAACACGGGTAGCAAGTGAAATTCGGCTAAGAGCATTCGCCGATACGATTATCGAGTAGAACGAGTACTGTCGTTGATAAAATTTTGGTTGTTAAAGTCTATCTGCCGCCGCTCCCCTTAGCGAGTGTGGACAAAAAGCATGGGAAAATCGATCACCTCGTCATCCGGTCCTGCCTAACTCATTAGTCTTCAGTCTGCGGATTTGTTAGAAACAGTCTTGCCAGGAACTTACAGTTTCTGTTAAAGCTGCTTTCATATTTTGAATTGTTTTAACTATAGACGTTAATTCGGTAGTCTTCCAATCCTGCAAAACGCTTCATTAATACCAACCCTACCTGCATCCGACTGGTTCTTAAAGCGCATTGCTGCCATGGTTGACTAAGATGCAGTTAAGTAACTGATTGAGTGATATAAAATTGACAACAGTTCACAATCTCTATTGACGAAACACCTAAGCTTGTTGGGGTCAGCGGTCAAACTGATGATACTGAATATTGAGTGGAGGAGAAACTTTAACATGAAAAGCTTAAAACACTCGCTGGGTCTACTAATCACACTATTAGTAACCATCGTCATGGCGTCTCAGTCCCCGGCTGCGCAACGGGAGAAATTCGGTGTCGATAAACGCCATGACGAGGTAAAAAGAGAGCTGCGGCGTATTAAGACGTCTGATGAAAAGATCAATTGGAAAATGGTAATGCCCTGGTCCCAGGGACTACTGTTCTATGATATCGCCCAGCACTTCGCCGATACGGTCAAACTTGCCTCGGGCGGGCGACTCGATATCAAGTTGTTTTCAGCCGGAGAACTGGTGGGCGCATTTGAAAGTTTTGACGCCGTTAGTAAAGGCTCGGCTGACATTGGCCATGACTGGCCCGGTTATTGGAAGGGAAAAAACGAGGCTTTCGTGGCTTTCGCTTCGGTTCCCTTCGGCCTGGATTATGAAGGCTACAACATCTGGCTTTACGAACGGGGCGGCCTGGAAATGATGCAGGAGTTATATGGCCGCTATAACCTCTATGCTCTTCCCGGTGGCAACGCCGGCCAGGAAATGGGGCTTTTCTCCAATAAGAAAGCCACCAAAATGACCGACTTTAAGGGCTTGCGGGTGCGTACGCCGGGCTGGTATATGGATATTATGAATAACCTTGGCGCCAGCGTGTCGCCGTTACCCGGCGGCGAGGTGTACCTAGCCCTAGAACGCGGTGTGATCGACGCAGCCGAGTTCAGCTCCCCTGCCATGAATTATCCCATGGGTTTTGACGAGATTACGAAATATGTCATTGAGCCTGGCGTACACCAACCCTCTGTGCAGTGCGCCCTGTTTATCAATATGGATTCCTGGAATAAACTTCCCGACGATCTTAAATGGATTGTCAAAACCGCCGCCAAGGAGACTCAACTCTGGTCTAATGCCTGGCAGGAAAACCTTAATATCGAGGCTATCCGTCTCTTTAAAGAAAATGTCGAATTTGTGCGCATGGACGACGAAACCATCACCTCCTTCGCCGAAAGGACCCGTGATTACTTAGAAGGTCTTAAGGCGAAATATCCCGATGTCAAAAAAGTATTGGACTCCCAAGATCAATTTAAGAACGATTTTGCGGAGTGGCGGGAAATCCGCAGTGGCGTAGTTCCTTGGCCTCTCGACGCATACATCGCAGGCAAACGCACTCAATAAATTCAACACCCGGCGAAGGTTCGTTCAGTACCTTCGCCATCCTTATTCTTCAGGAAGACTAACGCAACAATAAGGAGCTATCACTCATGATGAAAGTGGGCCGGACTATTGACGCGCTAACCGAAACCATTGGTTACTATAGCGCTTTTCTGATCCTTCCGCTGCTAGTCGTAGTGACCTACGAGGTAGTCATGCGTTATCTGTTCAGGGCCCCCACGATCTGGGCCTTTGAGGCAACCACCCTGTTATATGGGATGCATTTTATGCTGGCCCTGGCTTATACCCATCAACATAACGGGCATGTGGCTATCGACATCTTCGAGGCAAGGTTACCGAAACAGCCCCGCACCCTCCTGCGTATCGCCGTCAATCTGGTATTTTTTATTCCCACCGTCGGTCTGCTCTCCATTTGGTCCGTGATCTACGCCGGCACCTCGTGGGCCAACCTGGAATTGGCGTCTACCTCGTGGGCTCCGCCCTATTATCCCTTTAAGACGCTGATGGCCCTCGGATTTGTGTTGCTCTTTCTGCAAGGGGTCGCCAAACTGATTCAGGACTTGCACGCTCTCAGGAAATCCAGAGAAGCTTCCGGGACAACATCATGAGTCCGGAGTTATTAACCGTCTTGATGTTCGCCACCCTGGTGATTTGCATTGCCCTAGGCCATCCCCTGGCGATCACGCTGGCCGCCGTCGCCACTTTATTTGGCCTGATCGATAACGGTTTTAATGTTCCCGCCCTGCTGGACCTGTTTGTCAATAACGCGTGGGGGATTTTTCTAAATTATACATTGGTGGCGGTTCCCCTTTTCATTTTTATGGCCCAGATCCTGGATCGCTCTAAGGTTTCTGAAGGGCTTTTCGATGCACTGTATATTTCACTCGGCAAAGTTCGGGGCGGCCTAGGTCTTGCCGTGATCGTGGTAAGCACGGTGTTTGCCGCGACCACGGGCATCATCGGCGCCTCCGTGGTGGCCATGGGGCTGATGGCAGGGCCAGCCTTATTGCGCCGCGGCTATCACCGGGGACTTGGTGCGGGCATCATCTGCTCTTCTGGAACGCTCGGTATCCTTATCCCGCCCAGTATCATGCTGGTGGTATACGGAGGTTTAACGGGCTTAAAGGAAACCTCGGTGGGCAATCTGTTCGCCGGCGCCATTTTCCCCGGATTGATTCTCTCGGGACTTTATTTGCTTTATGTAGGAACGCTCTGCGCCGTCAACCCAAAACTCGGCCCTCCCATTCCAGCGGCTGAGGACACCTACAGCGCCGGGCAAAAATGGTTTATGATTCTGAAGAGTTTTGTCCCCCCCTTCAGTCTGATTCTTATTGTCATGGGGACCATTCTCGCCGGTGTTGCCACCCCCACAGAAGCGGCCGCGTTAGGCGGGATAGGTGCATTGGTGCTGGCACTCATCGGCAAGAAACTGACTTGGGACGTTATTGTTCAAGCGTCTCTGGCCACAGCGCGCACCACTGCCATGATCATGCTGTTATTTATCGGCGGTAAACTGTTCAGCGTGGCTTTCCTCAGCATGGGCGGCGGCGACGTAGTGGCTGACGCATTGCTGGGAATGGATGTCAGCGAGTACGTCATCTTAATCATAATGATGGGCGTCGTATTTCTGCTGGGAATGTTTATCGACTGGGCGGCGATTCTGCTGGTCGTGGTACCCATTTTCACGCCCATTGCCCTAGATCTGGATTTTAATCCCCTGTGGTTTGCCATGCTGGTCTGCATTAACCTACAAACTTCATTCCTTACCCCGCCCTTCGGCTATGCACTCTTTTACTTTAAAGGGGTGGCACCACCAGCGTACACTATGGGAGATATTTATCGCGGTATTTTACCTTTTGTGATCCTGCAGTTGCTGGGACTCGGTATCATTATTGCTTTCCCTGACACAGTGACTTGGCTACCCTCGCTGTTTTTCGGTAACTGACATGACACGTTTGGATTAATCCCCTTTGATGGGTACCAACAAAACCGGCACAGTGGATTTCAAAGTTACTTTATGGGCCACTGACCCCATAAACATCTCCCCCAACGCCGTTTGCCCATGAGAACCCATGACGATTAAATCGGCGTTTACCCGTTTAGCCTCATCCAGAATGACCTGATAAGGCAGACCTTCCACCACCCTGGTACTGGCCACCAACCCTTCCGTGCCGGCATGCAGTTCATCCTGACAGAATTTTTCCAAACGCCGGTGTATTTCCTGACGCGCTTCGTCAAAACCTTCCCGCCGCAGAGCATTGAGCTTATCCTCCGGCAAATAATTGACGAGCAGGGAATGCGCATATTCACCCATGGGCTCTAAAACATTAACGATGTGAATTTGCGCCCCAAATTGCTGTGCGACAGCGATGGCGTGACTGAATATCTCCGGGCCATGAGGACCGATATCGGTGGCATAAAGAATAGTACTAATATTGTAGGCCATAGACGTCTCCGTAAGGGAAAGCAGACTGAACGGGTTCTTCTAATAGTAGCCTGTAACTGTCTCCATGTCCGTATTGCACGCCAATGTTTACCCTACCGACAAGCTTTGAATTGTCGCTTTATTGCGAAACGGAATCCATTCTGTAATTACACGCTAAAGCTTTCTCCGCACCCGCATTCGTCCTTCACATTGGGATTGATAAACTTGAAGGTTTCGTTTAAGCCTTCTTTTTGGAAATCCAGCTCACTCCCGTCCAGGTATTGCAGGCTCTGAGTATTAACGATTACTTTAACCCCCTGATCTTCGAAGACACGATCATCGGGTTTAATTTCATCAGCAAAATCGATCACATAAGCAAATCCAGAGCAACCGGACTTGCGGACACCGACGCGCAGGCCTTCTCCCTTACCGCGCTTGGTAAGATAGCCTTTAACACGGTTGGCAGCACTTTCGGTAAGCGTAATCGCCATAATCATCACCTCGATTGTAACTCAAGTAAATAACGAAGGGTTTCTCTCTGCGCTGGCGCAATCGGCCTGCTTGACCGCATAATCGGCGACAGCCGCTTTGACAGCCTCTTCGGCCAGCACTGCACAATGCACTTTCACCGGCGGCAAACCCAATGCCTCGGCAATTTGCGTATTATGGATATTCCCGGCCTCAGCTAAACGCTTGCCTTTAAGCCATTGGGTAAGCCAAGAACCTAAGGCGATGATCGGCACGCCACCCTGGGCTTTAAATTTGGCCTTTTCGATGATGCCTTGGTGGCTCACCTTGATTTGCAGCTTAAGCACATCGCCTGAGGCCGCCGCCTCTACCATGGCCGTACCCACGTCGGATAAATTTTCATTGAACCCACCGACGTTATGTGGATTCTCAAAATGCTCCATTATTTCATCGCTATACAGCATTGCGCAACTCAATCAGTCAACAGCCGTTCGCTGCAACCGGACATTCAGGCGACGCCATGGGAACGGCGGGCTATTTGATGTCTCGCCCAGAGCGGCGAAAGCTCCCGTAAGCGGGTTACGGCTTTGCGGACTTGAACAATAGCGTAGTCGATCTCTTCCACCGTGGTAAACCGGCCTAGGCTAAAGCGAATGGCGCCGCGTGCTAAACTATCGGTTCGCCCTAATGCTTTCAGCACATGAGAAGGTTCCGGGTTCGCCGAAGTGCAGGCGGCACCGGAAGAAACCGCGAGGCCTTTCAAAGCCGCCAGCAGCGCTTCGCCTTCAATAAAATTAAAGCTGACGTTGAGAAGACCCGCCACGCTCTGTGATAAATCACCGTTTAGATAAATTTCCGAAATATCCTGCAGTCCACTCCACAGCAGATCACGCAACCGGCGAATGCGCTCATTATCAGCAGCCATTTCCTGACCGGCCCACCGGCACGCCTCGCCCATACCGACGATCTGATGCGTAGCCAACGTACCAGCCCGCACACCCCGCTCCTGACCACCGCCGTGAATCTGTGCTAAAATGCGTACCCGCGGCTTACGCCGCACATAAAGCGCGCCGCTGCCCTTGGGACCGTAAAGTTTGTGAGCGCTGAAACTCATCAGATCAACGTCGAGAGCCTGTAAATCAATGATCACTTTACCAAGACTCTGGGCGGCATCGACGTGCAGCGGAATGCCCCGGCGGCGCGTTAACCGGCCAATGGATACCAGGTCCTGAATCACGCCGATCTCATTGTTGACGTGCATAATGGACACCAGCACCGTATCGTGCCGTAAGGCCACTTCCAATGCGGCCATATCGAGCAGACCGTTAGGCTTGGGGTCTAGATAGGTAACTTCATAGCCCTCTCGCATCAATTGCCTACAGGGATCAAGCACCGCTTTGTGTTCAATTTTAGAAGTGACAATATGCCGGCCTTTTTTTCGGTAGTAGGCTGCTACACCTTTAATCGCCAAATTATTGGCCTCTGTCGCTCCCGAGGTCCAAACGATCTCAGTTGGATCGGCGTTGATTAACCCCGCCAGCTGGGCACGGGCTCTTTCAACGGCCTGCGCCGCTGATTGGCCAAAGACGTGGCTTTGCGAAGCAGGATTTCCAAAGACACCGTCCAGTGTCAAGTGCCGGTACATCGCCTCGGCTACCCGGGAGTCCATTGGCGTAGTCGCCGCATAATCCAGATAAATGGGGTGCTTCATCCAGACAATCAAGTGCTAACGTTAATTAGAAAAACCATTACCGGCAGCTTTTTGCACAGGTTCTTCAACATCACCATAGCAAGTTGAACTGATCTCACAACTCACCAGTTCGGGAATACGAAGTTCGCCGGGCTCGATACCCGCTGCTTTCAGCACCTGACAAATCTCTTTCAGTTTTCGATCGACCATATGAATGTGATCAATCATATGATTAATGGCATGCGCCTCTGGGTCGGGCATATCGTGCGTCGTACCGTAGGCGTCAAATCCCAGTTTACGAGCGATTTCCTTGTGCACCGGTTTGGGCTCACCCAGTGCCTTTGTCACCGTTCGACCTGGCACGCCGATCACCGTCGCCTCGGCGGGAACCTCTTTAACGACCACCGAGTTAGAGCCAATCCGCGCACCGCCGTTCACTACGATAGGACCTAATACCTTGGCGCCTGCCCCAATAACCACATTATTTCCCAGCGTCGGATGGCGCTTTCCCTTCTGCCAACTGGTCCCCCCCAGCGTTACGCCGTGATACAGCGTGCAGTCATCGCCGATAACGGCGGTTTCTCCGATGACCACTCCCATGCCGTGATCAATAAAAAAGCGCCGCCCGATAGTGGCCCCCGGATGAATCTCGATACCTGTCAGCCAGCGGGCAATAGTCGAAAAAAAGCGAGCTAACCACTTTAACCCCAGTTTCCAGAGACGATGATTGATGCGGTGCAGAAGAACCGCATGGATACCCGGATAACAGGTGAAGATCTCGAAGACGTTACGCGCCGCTGGATCGCGATCAAACACACAATTGATGTCTTCCCGTAGACGCTGCCACATAATAGTTAGCCTGGAAGTAAGAAGTGAGAATAAAATTAGAACCACCAAGTTTCCCTGGGTTCGCTTGGCTATTGAGATTATATCAAGAATTACTGATGCCAAATTAATTTCCAGACGCTAGCCAAGAACGGCTAACGCCTGATTTATGCCGATTTAACGGGATAAGCGCTTACGCCCTTGCACCGAAGAAAGAATGCCCCGCAGAATTTTGATCTCATGCTGATCCGGCTTCGCCCGATTAAACAAGCGCCGCAACCGGCGCATTAGATGGCGAGGACTAGCCGGATTGAGAAATCCTGTCGCCAACAACACTCGTTCCAAGTGTTCATAGAAGTGGGCCATTTCCTCTGCAGACGCAGGAAATTTGCCCGTTTCGCTAAGACAGACGGGGCGTACAGAATGTGCCATCATACGCAACTCATAAGCAAGCACCAGTACGGCAGCCGCCAGGTTGAGGGAACCAAAAGCAGGATCCGTCGGAATACGCACTAAAAAGTGGCAGCGATCCATCTCATCGTTAGTCAAACCCGAGCTTTCTCTACCAAATACCAGAGCGATCTCGACATGAGGACCGGACTTGGCAACTTGCTCAGCGCACTGTCGAGGGTCAAGCTCCGGACCGGATAACCCACGGCGGCGCGCGGAAGCGCCCATAACCAGCTGGCAATCGCTGAGGGCCTCTTCTAGATTATCCACAATTCGGGTCTTAGCCAGGATATCATCCGCGCCGGCAGCCCGAGCCGTCGCTTCGGCGTGGGGAAACCGGGATGGTCTGACTAAGGCTAACCGGCTTAACCCCATGTTTTTCATGGCCCGAGCCGTAGCACCGATGTTACCGGGATGAGTGGTCTCCACCAGGATAACTCGCAAATTTTCGAAGTTCATGAGTTTCGAAGCAACTTTGTTATCATTAAGCGTTCCCAAGAGAACAACGACTTTTCGATCTTTCTCAATCGATCCTGTACTTATGCATCCGGCTATCAACATTGCAAAACGCGCCGCCCTTAGCGCCGGCAGAATTCTTCTGCGCCACTATGAACGGCTAGATAGACTCACCATCAGCGCAAAACGCCCCAATGATTTCGTCAGCGACGCCGACATTCAAGCGGAGCAGGAAATCATCGGCACGCTCCGCAAGATCTACCCTCACTACGGCATTCTGGCAGAAGAAAGCGGTTCCGCTTCCGGTTCCAAAGCGGAATATCAGTGGATCATCGATCCCCTGGACGGTACAACTAACTTCATTCACGGGTTTCCCCACTTTGCGGTTTCTATTGCGCTGCAAACCCATGGCCGCCTGGAAGCCGGGGTGGTTTACGACCCGATGCGCCAAGAAATGTTCACCGCTTCCCGGGGTGACGGTGCGTATCTGAATGACCGCCGCATTCGCGTCACATCGACTACCAGTTTAACTGGAGCTTTATTGGGCACCGGTTTTCCCGTCCGCTATCCTCAACATATACCGGCTTACCTGAATATGTTTGGCAGTCTGTTTACCCAATGCGCTGATCTGCGCCGAGCCGGGTCCGCCGCCCTGGATTTAGCTTATGTGGCCGCAGGCCGGCTGGATGGTTTCTGGGAGTTGGGTCTCGGTGCTTGGGACATGGCGGCCGGTGTACTACTGATTCAAGAAGCCGGTGGTCTCGTCGGTGATTTTAAAGGCGGTCATGAGTATTTGCATACCGGTAATATCGTCACCGGACCGCCAAAAATCTTCAAAGCGCTGGTACAACATATCCAGCCTCACTTAACGCCAGACCTTAGACACTAAGCGCTATATCGTGTGGCGTCCAGCAGTTCCTACGTCCTCTGGCTTGCACCCTGACAACACACCTATTGCACTAAGCCGGCAATCATGTTATCCCTATTATCCATAGGGTTAACGATCATTCAATTTTATTGATTGCTGCATAAGCCACCGAGACTTTAGCCTCTCGGATAAGGAGGAAATCATGAAGCGCAACACATTAGCATTGTTAGTGCCACCTGCCGCTGTGTCCCGATATGGCTGCGCCACCCGTACCGCCGCACCGATCGGGGTTTTCTGGCTGGCCAGTTTGGTGAGCCTCGTCTACGGATTGATGGGAGGAAAACTGGGAGATCTGGAAGGCTCGCAATGGTTTTTAGTCGGGCTGGGTATCGTCATGTGGCTCATTGCCGCAGTCTGGGCACGTCTGGTAATCAGCGGCGTGGATGAAGATCTTAGCGCCGACCAGGAAGGTTCTCACAATCGCCGCGTGGTACCCAGCTTAAATGAAGCGGACCCCTTCAAAGAATTGCCCAAGGGACGTTGAGCAGGCGACACTAGTTTAAGACTGTGAGGGGAAGTAACTGCTATCCTCCCCTCCCCTCGCTTGTACGGCTTAAGGCCGACTGTCCACTTCCTCCTTTGCTCTGGGCAGCAGGTCCTCCCGGCTGAGCCCCAACAGTAAAGCACCGGCACTGGCAATATAAATTGACGAGTAAGTCCCCACCACAATACCGATAATTAAGGCCAGGGAAAAATCGCGCATCACGGGGCCGCCAAATAAAAACAGCACAACGACTGCCAGCAGGGTGGTCAGACTGGTCATTAAGGTACGCGACAGGGTCTGATTGATAGAAGCATTCATGACCTCTGCAACGCTACCTTTACGCATTTTCCGGAAATTCTCCCGAATCCGGTCCAGCACCACGACGGTGTCGTTGACCGAATAGCCGATAACCGCCAGCACCGCCGCCAAAACGGTGAGATCGAATTCGATCTGAAATAAAGAAAACACGCCGATGGTAAAAACCACATCGTGAATGGTCGCGGCGATGGTTCCCACGGCAAGCCGCCATTCGAAACGCAGCGTCACATAAATCAGAATGCCGATCAGCGCGTATAGCATAGCAAGCCCCCCATCCTCAACCAGCTCATCCCCGACCTGAGGCCCAACAAACTCCACACGCCGCATTTCCACGTCGGCCCCATTCTCGCCTTGCTGCAGAGCATGCAGCACCTGACTGCTGATATCTGCCGAGTTGAGGCCTTCGCGGGGCGCAATCCGGATTAAGACATCGCTGGAAGTTCCAAAATGCTGAGTTTGCGCATCGCTAAAACCCGCCTTCTGCAGCGTCTCTCGTACCACGGGAACATCTATCGGCCCCGGATAGCCCACTTCAATAATGGTGCCTCCGGTGAAATCCAGACCTAAACTCAATCCTCGAACCAACAGCGACAGCACGCAAATGACCAGTACCGCCATGGACAGAATAAGAGCCAACCGGCCCTTGCTCATAAAATCGACATGAGTCTCTTTAATGAGAGTATGCATCTTTGTCTGCAACATCACGGGCACCGATACTTTTTCGCTAACTAACGTTAACAATGCAGCTATTATCTAAACTGCGAATAATAGCTGGGCTATCTACCAAAGCTCGCAGAAAAACACCACGAGCACCGTTAATATCTCGATCCATTTTTGTACCGCCACTACGAATTACACGGCTCCCGCCCAGATTGTGAACAACTTCTCCAGTCCAACTAATTGTCTTGCTAGTGTACGCTTCACACACCTCCAAAACGCATTTGCCGGTTTCAAAAGCTTTGTGTTTTAAAAATTGTTTGAAACGATAATGGGCGAATGTCAATAGGCTGCTAACTGATTTCCGGCGGAGTTTGTGAGAAGCTTTGCCTACCATGTTCGTGCTTTCAAACAGAGGAAGCAAAATGACATCGAAATGATCCACCAAAAAACGCGCTGCTTTGTGATGTAACTCATCAATGAGATTGCGGATACGGTCACGCAGCCGGCCTTCCGCTTTCTTCATGCGCCTGCGTCGCTTGCGGTCTTTCTCTTGGGTACGCCGGGAAATCAGACCGTCCAGATGGGCGCATAAACGCTGAATCCGCCCGAAATCCCCTTTCCCTATGTGCCCGCAACAATCCTCCGCAAAGAACGTGATAAATGACCGCACCCCTGGATCGAGAGCCACCACACGGCCTTGGTTCTCGGCAATCGCTGTGGTGGACTTAAAGGCAACAGACAAATACCACTTTCCGTTACGGAGGATTACCCGGGAATCCCTCGGAATGCCGGGAAGCTCTTCTGCATAGCGCAAGCCTTTCCCCGAAATACGCGGATAAATAACCGTTTTTTTAATCGCCGTAGCCGGAATAAACAAGCTTTGTTCGGGCGCTTTTCGAGAGCGAAAAGAAACTTCCTGAAACTTCCCTGCCTGCTTGAATTTCTTCTTGGCATTTTGCACAGCAATGCAGGCATCCAAAACGGCAATACTTTTAATTTGAAATGGAACTGCTCGGCAAAACTCAGGCAAATTATCCAGAATGGGTTTTTTAATTTCCAGCCAATTCGCCTTAGTCTCGGGTTCCCTCAAATACTCGAGCGTTTTGTTGTAAACAAGTCTCGATACACCTAGCCACTGCTTGAAGATCTGGTGCTGTTCGGTTGTCGGATATAACCGAATCTTCCGTGACTTGATAAACTCGTTTTCCGTGCATTCGACAAGCAAAGACGTGGAGAATGGCGAGAAGATCTTCGGTGAGTTCTGGTTCAGCGCCCCTGATAGGGCTGTCGAGAACCACGAGTTCGCCACCGTTGAATTCGACAAGGTACTTAATAAGCTCGAATCCAAATCGCGCAAGTCGGTCACGGTGGGCAACCACAAGGCGGAGTTTTTCTCGATCAAGGAGTCGTCCCAGTAGGGATTTAAGCCCTTTACGCTGATAGTTGAGGCCACTGCCGATGTCCGTGACGATTTGATAGCCGGGGAACTTGGAGCGCATGAACTCGACCTGTCGCTCAAGATCGTCTTTTTGTTTTGCACTGGATACTCGACAATAACAGACGCCGATTCGTTGACTGGATTTGCCGATGAACGAATCAACGTCGTAGAGTCGTTGTCCTGCCTCAGTTCGTACATGCGCTATTTTCCCGGCATCCGCCCATCGGCGCAGTGTATTCGGGTGAACTCCTAATATCTGCGCCGCTTTACGGCTCGGATACCATTTCATTTAGTTCACCAATTGATAAATAATGGTGAACAAATGTTAGCAAATCAATTATTGCGCGTCAACCTCAGATCGGTAATGTCTGCAGGCGGCGTCCGCCATAGAAATAGTTAATCACACCGCGGGCGCCCATGATGGCCGTAAACATTGAAGTTACAATACCGATGCTTAGGGTCACGGCAAAACCTTTGATGGGGCCGGTACCAAAACCAAACAGCACGACGGCAGCGATGAGCGTAGTAATGTTGGCATCCAGAATGGTGGAAAATGCCCGATTAAAGCCCGTATGAATCGCGGCCTGAGGCGAGTTGCCGACTTTGAGTTCTTCACGAATGCGCTCAAAGATTAACACATTGGCGTCCACGGCCATTCCCATGGTCAAAATAATCCCGGCAATACCAGGCAGGGTTAGAGTAGCCTGCAGCATCGACAGGGCCGCTATGATCAATATGACGTTGACGATCAAGGCCAGATCGGATACCAAACCGAAGGTTCGATAGTAGAACGCCATAAACGCCATGATCAGCAGAAAAGCAATCACGGCAGAACGGAAACCCTGATCGATATTTTCTTGACCGGCGCTGGGCCCTACGGTGCGCTCCTCAACGATAAAAATAGGCGCGGCCAGGGCACCCGCCCGCAGCAGCAAGGCCAGGTCCCGCGCCTCACGGGTACTGTCCAACCCAGTGATCTGGAAACGCCGCCCCAGTCGATCGCGGATGGTGGCCACATTGATGACTTCTTCCACTCTGACGGAAACCCGTTGAGGTTGTCCCTCTACTTGTCGGGTTTCGGTTTTATTTTCGATAAAAACCACCGCCATCAGCTTGCCGATGTTGTCCTTAGTGGCGTCCTCAAAGCGCTTGGCACCGCTGCTGTCCAAGGTGACAAACACCGCTGGGCTGCCGGTCTGCTGATCCAGACCTGAAGCCGCATCGACGATATAATCACCGGTCAACATGACGCGTCGCTGCAGCAAAATGGGTTGTCCGCTGCGTTCCCGGTACAGCCGGGCACCCAGCGGGATACGGCCGGTGGCCTCCGCTTGGTAGGGATCATGGTCCTCATCCACCAGGCGGAATTCCAAGGTGGCAGTAGCCCCTAGAATTTCCTTGGCGCGCGCCGTGTCCTGAACACCCGGCAACTGCACCACGATACGATCGCTACCTTGGCGCTGAATAATGGGTTCAGCAACACCCAATTCATTGACGCGGTTGCGCAGAATTGTCAGATTTTGCTGCAAGGCGAAGTCCCTTTTTTCCTTAATTTCCTGCTCGCTGAGCGTCAGCCGCAAAGCGGCGCCATCTTCGGCCGTAGCAATCCGCAGATTGGGCAGTTCGTCTTCAAGCACGGCCAAGGCCTTGTCCCGTTCTGCGCCGTCCCTGAAGGTGACTTGAATACCGCCGCCCCTGGCTCGTTCCACGGTAACGTAGCGAATCTTTTCGTTACGCAGCAGTGAGCGTATTTCATCCACATACCCTTCCTCGGCCTGCTTAAGCACGGCGGCCATATCTACCTGCATAAGAAAGTGCACACCGCCCCGCAAATCCAATCCTAAGTACATGGGATGCAAATTCAAGGCACGCAGTACGCCGGGGGTAGAAGGCGCTAGATTCAAGGCGACCACAAAGTCCCTACCCAAGGTATTGCGCAGTACATCGGCCGCCTTAAGCTGCATTTCGGTATCCGAAAAACGCACTAATAGCCGGTCCTGACCGGTATTGAACTCCAGCCCCTGGACGGGAATCTGCACGCTTTCCAACTGTTCCAGCACACGGGCGTAAAGTGTTTGGTCCACTTTCACGGTCGCCCGGGAGGCGGAAATCTGCACGGCCGGATCCTCTCCGAACAGGTTCGGCAGAGCGTAGAGCAAGCCGAACAATGTCACCAGGCCGATGATTACGTATTTCCACCACGCATATTGATTTAACATAACCAGCGCTTCCTATGCGATAACATCAGCTTACAGATCACCCTTAACGGTACCCTTAGGCATAAGAGTCGCTACGGCGTTCTTCTGCACCTTAAGCTGCAAACCATCGGCAACCTCCAGTTGGATAAAGTTTTCTCCTATCTCAATGATGCGCCCCAGGACGCCGCCGCTAGTCACCACTTCATCACCTTTCTTCAGTGCCTCCACCATCTGCTTATGTTCTTTAGCGCGCTTGGTCTGCGGCCGAATCAGTAGAAAATAAAAGATGACAATCAGCAAAACAGGGAACAACAATCCCAGCAGACCCGGTTGACCACCGGCCGACGCTTGTTGGGCCATGGCATCAGAAATCAGTAAAGTCATGACATATCCTTCTTGGTATTTGGCTTGACGAAGGGCGGTTGCAGGTCACCTGATAATAAGCCGCCTGATAACACAAGATAACTACTCGTTGAATAAAAACTGGGTATTATACACAGACGCTGACGTTTGACGGCAGTCACGTTAATCCAGCGCTAAGTAATAATTTTGATATGCGCTCATTTTTACAAGAGATCTATGGGTGGCTTAAATTAAAACTTTTACTATAGTGCCGGTCAAATGACCTGATACTGGTTACAAGGCTTCAAATCGTTAGTAAACAAACTTTCCACGGTACGTCTGACCGATCCTCAAGGGGCCAGCCGACAGTAGTCCCAAGGGCCAGAAAACGGGCAACAAGGCGAAGGCCAGCCATCGCACCAACGCCACACCGGCCAAGCCAAAGGGCGCCCGAAAGGCAGTCGTAATCGCAATCGCCGGGAGGTCGTGCTATCGCCTTATCTGGTGTTGGTACAAGGCATTATCCGCCCAGTATTGGCCCTGTTCGCCAGCAGATCAAGCTGCGCTACTTCGTCTTCGATGGGGCGTTTGGTCATCATGCAGCGCTTCAGATGGTGCGCCAAACCGGCTTCGAAATGATCTGCAAGCTCCAGCACAACGCTGCCCTGTATGAACCCTATAGAGCGTACCAGGGCGGGGGCCGCGCCGCAAGTACGGCGATAAACTCAACTATGAACAACTGCCCGAGCGGCACTTGAAACAGGACTCGGTCCGCGATCACATCCGCACCCTGATCTATCAACTGCCCGACGATTGTAATAAAATTATCGGCATCAATTCATATGGCTGGCACTATATCTGCCGGACTGACTTGCGACTGTTCAGTGAATTGCTGATCCCGCATTTTATAAAAGTCGGCTATAAAGTTCTTCAAACGTCTTTCGCCGATAGCCTGACGTAGGCTATGCATCAGCTCTTGGTAATAATACAGATTATGGATAGTGTTCAGACGCGCACCGAGAATTTCGTTGCATTTATCCAGGTGGCGCAGATAGGCACGGCTGTAATGGCGGCAGGTATAGCAGCCGCAATGGGAATCGACAGGATCGGTATCGTTTTGGTACTGACTGTTGCGAATGCGGATATCGCCCTGCCGAGTGAATAGATGACCGTTACGAGCATTGCGGGTGGGCAACACGCAATCGAACATGTCCACTCCCCGGCGCACCGCCTCTACGATATCCTCCGGCTTGCCCACGCCCATTAGATAGCGGGGAGCAGTTGCCGGCAGCCAGGGAATAGTGCTCTCCAGAATTTCCAGGCGTTCCGCCAAGCTCTCTCCCACCGCCAGACCACCGATTGCGTAACCGTCAAATCCGATTGCTTGCAGGCCAACGGCCGACAATCGCCGCAACTCGGTATACACGCTTCCCTGGACAATGCCAAACAGCGCCGCCGGACTGTTGCTATGAGCCCGTTTGCTGCGCTCCGCCCAGCGCAAGGACAGTTCCATGGACAGCCGGGCCTGCGGTTCGGGAGCGGGATAAGGGGTACAGTCGTCGAAGATCATCACGATATCCGACCCCAAAGCCCGTTGCACCGCCATGGATTCTTCAGGTCCCAGAAAGACCGGACTGCCGTCTAGAGGCGACTGAAAATGAACGCCTGCTTCGCTAATTCTACGTCTGGGCGCCAGACTGAAAACCTGAAAACCGCCGGAATCCGTAAGAATGGGACCATTCCAGTGCATAAAACCGTGCAACCCCCCGTGGCGGGCGATAATGTCTGCCCCCGGGCGCAGCATCAGATGGAAAGTATTGCCCAAAATTATTTCGGCGCCACTTTCCTGTAGCTCTTCAGGCGTCATCGCCTTGACTGTTCCATAGGTACCAACGGGCATAAAGACGGGCGTCTCTACCGTACCCCGAGAAAATGTCAGCCGTCCGCGACGTGCAACACCGTCTGTCTTAAGTAGTTCAAATTGCATATTCTTAATGAAGAAAGAGTCTTGGCAATGGTCCCGATCGAAAAAATCCATTGATAGCCGCTTAATTAGCATAGTTTAACCATACCTTCGCCAAAAATTGAGGTGAGCGACAGCCCGAGGTGATAGGTTACTCAGGCACCACACCTAAAGACCTATTCTCTCAGGAGGCTGTCGCCCATGCCCGAGATTATGCGGATTTTGAGCTGTTTAAGCCAGAGCGTAGATGACACGAGCCTGGGTCGTTTAGGTTGCCTTGTAGGAGGGCTGTTAGCGATGACAGGGCGGGTGACGATGCGGGGGCTGTCGCGCTGGACCGAGCGCGGGGGGAGCTACCGTACGCTACAGCGGTTTTTCAACACCACGCTGAGCTGGGGGCAGCTGCATTGGCTGGTGATTCGCCAGCACCTGCTTGGCGATGAAACGCAGTGGCTGCTGGCCGGCGATGAGGTGGTGGTGAGCAAAGCGGGCAAGAAGACGCACGGTCTGGATCGTTTTTTCTCCTCGGTGTTTGGCAGGACAATCCCGGGGTTGTGTTTTCTGAGCCTATCGCTGATCAGCGTGCAGCGGCGCTGTTCGTATCCGTTGCGCCTGGAGCCGATTCTCAAAGACGCGGCCGCGAGCTGCCCGAAAGCGCCCAAGGCGGGCCGACGTAGGGGCCGGGGTCGGCCTGAAGGGAGCCGCAATGGCAATCGCCGAGAGGTGAGTCTGTCAGCGTATTTGCAGTTTGTTCAAGGTCTTCTGCGCCAGGTGCTGGCACTGGTGTGCCAGACGCTGACCGTCCGTTATTTCGTATTCGACGGCGCCTTCGGTCATAATCAAGCCCTGCAAATAGTCTGCCGCACGGGCTTGGATCTGATTAGCAAATTGCGCCACAACAGCGCGCTGTATCTGCCCTATGAAGGCCCCTACGCCGGGCGGGGCCGCCGGCGCAAGTACGGCAACAAGCTCGATTATCAACACTTGCCGCCAGCCTTTCTCAAAGCCACTTCAGTGCAAGGACACGTTCATACGGCCATCTATCAACTGCACGTTTGGCACAAGAAATTCCCCGACAGGCTCAATGTCGTGGTCCTCGTCAAAACCAACCAACGTACCGGTGCCCGGGCCCATGTCATCCTTTTCAGTAGCGATCTTGAGTTGGGCTACGAAACGCTCATCGATTATTATCGCTTGCGCTTCCAGATCGAGTTCAACTTCAGAGATGCCAAACAGTACTGGGGCTTGGAAGACTTCATGGTGGTCAAGGCAACGCCAGTGTACAACAGTGCCAACCTGACGATGCTGATGATCAACCTTTCACAGATCCTGATGCGATCGGTGCGCGAGCATTGTCCGGCCTTTAGCGTCAATGACCTCAAAGCCCACTTCCGCCGGAAATACGTCCTGGATGTGTTAAAACTGCTTCCGCAAATGCCCGAAGCGAATATTATTGACCAAGCCCTTGAGCAGGCTGCCAATCAGGGGCCGATTAATCAAGAACTTAACGCAGCATGAGATAGGACTATTTAGCGAAGTATGTTTAACAGAGACTGAATACTGACTTGGCGTAAACCCGAGGCTACCGCGGCGCACCAATGCAAAGCAGTGAAGCATCGCTTTGCGTAAAGATGAGGCTGCGCTCAATACCTAAACGCGTGGGTTAGCATGTAACAGCGCCAAAATAGCTTCACTAAGATAGTGTCATCGTTCATAAAGTTCAGGGTTTTCCATAAATTAGCGGATCTTTTCAATTTAATGGCGTGATAATTGCTTATTGTCTACCGAAGCTTCACTATGGTACGTGCTGGGAGGCCAATTTACCCTTGAAACCCTTACGTGTCATGCTCGTCGACCAATCATCTGGGCGCTCTGCTATATTGGAACAGGCGCTGCACGACGCCGGTCATCAGGTCGTAGCACGCCTCAATGGCCAAACCAACCTACTTAAGCAGGTCCAAGACATTGCACCGGATATCATTCTCATTGATATGGAATTCCCGGATCGGGATACCCTGGAGCATTTGCGCACTATCAACCGGGACCAGCCCAAGCCCATTGTGCTATTTGCCGAGCGCAGCGACAGTACCACCACTGCTGCAGCGATCCGCGCCGGCGTGAGCGCCTATGTGGTAGATGAGGTCAATCCCAAGCGTCTTAAACCGATTATGGAAGTGGCCATCGCCCGCTTTCGGGAGTTTCAGGCGTTGCGCCGGGAATTGGAGGAAACCCGCAACAAGCTGGCGGAACGCAAAGTGATAGAAAAAGCGAAGGGATTATTGATGACCCGCAAAGATCTTGACGAAGAGCAGGCTTATCAGGCGCTACGTAAGATGGCTATGGATCGCAATCAGCGCCTGGCGGAGGTGGCCAACAATGTGATCGCTGTGATGGAGCTGTTAGACTGACGCAGGCATCCTTAATAAAGCAAAATGCTTTTCGCCGCACTGTCTCATCACCACATAAGCGACTCCTAGAGACTGGGGAGCAGACACTCATGACCACGCGACTTAATCCAGAAAAGCATCGGCTTAAGCTGGGTTTTATCCCACTCACTGACTGTGCGCCCCTGGTGGTTGCCCACGAGCTTGGCTTTTTCCGGCACTACGGCTTAGATGTGACCCTGTCTCGGGAAAATTCCTGGGCCAATATCCGCGACAAGGTGGGAATGGGGTTGCTGGACGGTGCTCATATGCTAGCCGGCATACCCATTGCAGCCAGCTTGGGATTAGGCTCGCCCAAAATGCCCATGCTGACAGCCTTGGGACTAAACCTTAACGGCAACGCCATTACCGTTTCCCAAGCCTTATTTGCACGCATGCTGGCGGCGGACCCAATAGCAGCGGCAACACCTGCCACTTCGGCCAAGGCACTGCAACGGGTTATTGAACTCGACAAGACAGCCGGCAAACCGCAGCTAACCTTTGCCATGGTGTATCCGGTGTCGTCGCACCATTACCTTATCCGGCATTGGCTGGCCAGTGCGGGCATTGATCCCAATGAGGACATCAGGCTGATCGTGATCCCTCCTCCACAAATGGTTAATTACCTGCGCGCCAGCACCATTGATGGTTATTGCGTAGGTGAACCTTGGAATACGCTGGCCGTACAACAGGGGCTCGGCCGCATGGTGATCACTAGCCATGCCATCTGGAACAACCATCCGGAAAAAGTATTTGGGGTCAGCGCTGCCTGGGCTGAACAGTATCCTCACACCCATCAGGCAGTACTGCGAGCGCTGCTGGAGGCCTGCCGGTGGCTGGACCAGCCGACCAATCGCTTGGCGGCAGTCAAGCTGCTGACCCAAAACCGCTATGTTGATACACCCGCGGCTACCCTCGCCACGGCCATGACCGGCACGCTACAATACACCGCCGACCAACCCCCGGTTCCCCTAGCTGATTTTAATGTCTTTTACCGTTATGCCGCCACTTTTCCCTGGCGTTCCCATGCGGTGCTTACCATTGCCCAGATGTACCGTTGGGGACAGCTCGCCGAGGCACTCGATATCCAGGCAGTGGCGGAGCAGGTTTATCGTCCCGAATTGTACCGGCAGGCGGCTGGAGCTCTAGGTTTGCCTTACCCCATCATTGACTACAAACCCGAGGGCGTTCACGCCACCGCCTGGACACTGACCGAGGCGACTCAGCCTATTGAGATGGGTCCCGATTTGTGCTTGGCAGGTTTGCGCTATACTCCCAATGCCTTGATGCGCTATTTAAAGAGTTTAGCATCGTTTAAGGGAAGATCATTCATTGTTGCCTCCGAATGATTAAGCGGCACCCGCCGCGTGCACCTGCCGAATTAGGCTTTGCAGCTCGGGAATACAGGACCCACAATTGGTGCCCGCCTTGAGAGCGCTACCCAGGGCTTCAGGGGTGACGAGACCTTGCTTGGCAATAGCCTCGACTATCGTATTCAAGCCTACACTAAAACAGGCGCAGACTGTGCGTCCAGCATCTTTTTGGCCAGACTTGGGGCGGGCGCTGAGTAGACTGTGACGCTGATCATTATCCAGGGTATCGGTAAACAGGTTAGTAAGCCAGCGCCGTGGTGGCAATTGTGGAGAAGGGCCGGCGAATAAGCAGAACTGCAACCTGCCGCGATCAATCCCGGCGCAACGGTAACGCCCTGCTGCGGCGTCTCGATATTCCAACCACTCCAGCGTTTGCTCTGCCCCCATCACGCGCTCGGTCCAGCGACGCCAATCGGCAGGCACCGCTTTCCCCGCCATTTCGAAGCGCCAGCAGTTGCCTCCCCGGGCGCGAACCCAGTAGCTGCAGGTAGCTAACGCGGAACTGTCCAGCAGATGACGGGTTAGGATAAAACCGTACCACACAGGTTCATAGCTAGCCACCCGCACTGGAGTATGCTTGGATTCCGGCTGGCCAGAAAGCGGATCTACCGCTGGATTAACCAGTTGATTGATTCGTCCATCTTGAGCATAAGGGGCACACCAATGCATGGGAACGAACACCGATCCCGGGCGTTGCTGCTCGCTGACCTGGGCGCGCAGCACTGTGCTCCCCCAGCGGCTCGTGACTGCCATCAGAGCGCCGTCGCGGATATCATAGATGACGGCATCACGGGGATGGATTTCGCCATAGGGTTCGGTGATATGGTCTGCCAGACGAGGTGATTTGCCAGTGCGGGTCATGGTATGCCATTGGTCGCGCACCCGCCCGGTGTTAAGCACCAGCGGGTAGTCTGTGTCAGGCAAATGAACAGGGTGCCTTGCTGGGATAGGCACAAAGCGGGCCCGACCGGATGCATGGTAAACGCGGCCGTCGCCCAGCAACCGCGCCGTGCCGTTACGCTGGCCGGTTGGCACCGGCCAGCGCACTGGTTCCAGAGAGTTGTATTCGCTGTCACTGAGAGTGGCGAGTGCGCTAATGTCGAAGCTCCGCGAACCGTTGTTCTCAAACCCGGAAAGCGCTGCGTGCTCGCGAAAAATTGCTGCCGGTCCGGAATAGTCGAACGCTGTGCCGTAGTCCATGCAGGTTGCTACCTGGCTGATGATCCACCAATCCGCCCGTGCTTCGCCCGGCGCAGGCAAAAACGCCCGCTGGCGCGAGATGCAACGCTCTGAGTTAGTCACCGTGCCGTCCTTTTCACCCCAGGCCAGGGCAGGCAAGCGAACGTGAGCGAGAGCTACGGTGTCGGTGTTATCGACGACATCGGAGATTACCACCAGCCTACAGCGCTTTAGCGCGGCCTTGACGGCGTCAGCATCGGGCAGGCTCACCAAGGGGTTAGTCGCCATGATCCAAAGCGCCTTGATGGTGCCGTTACCAATGGCACGGAACAGATCCACCGCTTTGAGTCCCGGTCCCTGCGTGAAGCGTGGTGGGCGACATCCAAGGGCATTTAACGAATGGGGGTTAACGGCACCTTCCGGCAAGGAGGCATGCCAGAAACGGCGTACCCGGTCTAAATCCTCGACCGTAAAGTTCATGTGGGCGGCCAGCTGATTGGCGAGCCCCCCCACTTCTCGACCACCCATAGCGTTCGGCTGGCCAGTGACGGAAAACGGTCCCATACCCGGTTTACCCACGCGTCCGGTGAGCAGATGACAGTTGATAATGGCGTTGACCTTATCGCTGCCGTAGGAAGATTGGTTAACCCCCTGGGAGTACACCGTGACGCTTTTTTCGGTGGCACAGAAAGACCAGTATAAAGCCCGTACTTCCGCTTCGCCGACCCCGCAGCAACGCACGACGGAGGCGATGTCCGGCGCAACTCTGCGAGCGCTGTCTAGAGCTTCCCAATAGCCTGTGGTGCGTGTCCCCAATGCCTCCCATGGCACAGGGTAATGGTGATGCAAATAGACCAGTAGCCCGTTGAACAGCACCGTATCGCTGCCGGGGGCAACGCTCAGGTGCAGGTCGGCGATATCGCAAGTGGCCGTACGGCGAGGATCTACCACAACGACTTTTAAACAGGGATTGGTCCGCTTGGCCTGAACCAGACGCTGATAAAGAACAGGATGGCACCAGGCTAGATTCGTCCCCACCAACACTACCAGATCAGCCTCCTCCAGGTCCTCGTAGTTGCCGGGCACCGTATCGCTACCAAAGGCACGGCGGTGACCGATCACGCTGGAGGCCATGCACAGCCGGGAATTGGTGTCGATGTTGGAGGCGCCGATAAATCCTTTCATCAGCTTGTTGGCGACGTAGTAGTCTTCGGTCAGCAATTGACCCGAGACGTAAAAGGCGACCGCCTGGGGGCCGTGTTCGGCGATTATCCGGTTAAAGCCGTCGGCCACGGCATCCAGAGCGGTCTCCCAGGTTACCCGGCGGCTGCAGATCTCGGGATACAAGAGGCGCCCGTGAAGATCCACGGTTTCTCCCAAAGCGGAGCCTTTGGAGCACAGACGACCACGATTGGCAGGATGGTTATTATCACCTTTAACCGTGACGGCATCGCCAGCTCGCTGGGCAACAATGCCGCAGCCCACCCCACAATAAGGACACGTGGTGCGTACAGTAGATGAGTTCTGCACGATGGTCTCCTAGGCCGCTTCCAGATAAGCGCGGCCAAACACCAGCTGCTCGCGCAGCGGGGTGATATCGATGCCATCGCACATCAACTGGTAATACCACGGTCCGTCATGGGTGTCGCCGAACAACACGGTACCCTGCAGGCGGTTGTCGCGGATCACCAGTTTCCGGTAAACGCCTCGGCCCGGGTCCTGAAACACCAACGCTTCGCAGTCTGCGTGGTTGCCCAAATCACCTGCAGAGAAAAGGTCAATGCCACTGACTTTGAGCTGGCTGGCCGTCACGCAACTCCGGTACCGGCTCACCCCCAATTCCGCCAGATGATTGGCACACACTTGCGCCTGTCTCCATAGCGGCGCGACCAAACCGTAGGTTGCGCCTCGGTGCTGCACGCATTCCCCTACCGCATAGATACGCGGATCGAAGGTCTGGAGGGTATCATCTACCAGCACGCCGCGCTCACAGGGTAGCTTTGCCGCCTTGGCCAGCTCAATATTGGGACGAATGCCTGCAGCCATAATCACCAGATCGGCAAGCATTTCCGAACCATCGGCAAAACGCACCCCGGTTACCCTGTCTGAACCGAGGATGGCTGCCGTCCTGGCGGACAGATGAAAGCGTATGCCACGCTGTTCCAGGCTTTCCTTAAGCAGGGTGCCCGCTACCGTATCCAGCTGACGTTCCATGAGCGTGTCGTGCAAATGCACCACAGTGACATCCAGACCCCGCCTTAGCAAACCGTTGGCAGCTTCCAGTCCCAGCAAACCACCTCCTATGACCACCGCTTGTCGCCTTTGGGTAGTTGCTCTGCGGAGCATGTGTTGAACGTCTTCGAGATCCCGGAAGGTCATGACCCCATCCAGATCCCCACCAGGCACAGGCAACCTCAGGGGATATGAGCCGGTGGCCAAAAGCAGCCGTTCGTAGGGGGCCTCGCTGCCATCGGCGGCGATTACCCGGCGCCGCCCTCGATCAATGTGCACCACGGGACTGCCGGTATAAAGTTTAATATGACGCTCCCGGTACCAGTCCCGATCATGGGTAAGCACTTGGTTGAGATCCGCTTCCCCCGCCAAATAAGATGAGAGCAAAATGCGGTTATAGCTGCCATAGGATTCAGCGCCGAACACCGTAATCTGATAGTGATCCGGCGCAAATTTCAGCAGTTCTTCCAGGGTACGTACGCCGGCCATGCCATTGCCGATCAGCACCAAACGCGGTTTTTTCACGATTATAACTCCTCGCACACTTGCACGATGCCTTGTGCTACCCGCACTGCAAATACGCTCAGGCACACTGTGGTATCCTCCAGACAGCGACCGTCTTTGAGGCTGAAATGCTGTTTATAAATAGGTGAGGCCACCACCAGTTCGCCTTTAACGTCGCCAACGATCCCGCGTGACAGCACAGACGCTCCGCTGAAGGGGTCAATGTTGTCGATGGCATAGAGGGTTTGATCTTTGTCCTCGGGGAGATAAAACACTGCCACGTGCCGCTTTCCCACCAAAGCGCAGATACCCACCTCGGGCACCAGCTCATCCAGAGAACAGATGTGCACCCAGCCTGCACTAGTCCTGTTTAGACTGACTGCCTGCATTACCCCACCTCCCGCAAGCGAATCACCTTTTCCTCCGGCTTAGCCGGGCGGATCTGGCCGCGTTCGTTCACAAACACCACCCGGTTATCGGGTTCATCGTGGTTGACAAAGTGACTAAAACGTTTGAGTTTTTCAGGATCCTCAACGGTGGCTTTCCATTCGCATTGGAAGGTGTCAATGACCTGGGCCATCTGCTGCTCAAGCTCGGCGCCGATACCCAGCTTATCGTCCATAATCACGTCGCGCAGATAATCGAGTCCTCCCTCCAGATTGTTTAACCAGGTGGCCGTGCGCTGTAAACGGTCGGCCGTCTTGATATAGAACATCAGGAAACGGTCGATGGTACAGATAAGGGTCGCGTCGTCTAAATCAGTCGCGAACAGATCTGCATGGCGCGGCTTCATGCCGCCATTGCCGCAGACATACAGGTTCCAACCCTTTTCCGTAGCGATCACGCCAACATCTTTGCCTTGCGCTTCAGCGCATTCGCGGGTACAGCCGGACACCGCCATTTTAATTTTGTGAGGTGCACGCAGACCGCGGTAACGGTTTTCCAGGTAAATCGCCATGGTCACACTATCCTGCACCCCATAGCGGCACCAACTGGTGCCCACACAGGATTTCACGGTGCGCAGCGCCTTGGCATAGGCATGACCGCTCTCAAAGCCAGCATCCACCAGTTCCCGCCAAATCCGCGGCAGCTGGTGTACCCGGGCACCAAACATGTCGATACGCTGACCCCCGGTAATCTTGGTATAAAGACCGTAGCGTTTCGCGATCTGACCAAGCACCATGAGCTTATCCGCGCTAATCTCCCCGCCCGGTATCCGGGGCACCACCGAGTAGGTGCCGTCTTTTTGCAGATTGGCGAGAAAGCGATCATTGGTGTCTTGCAGACCCGTATGCTCGTTTTTCAACACATACTCGTTCCAGCAGGAGGCCAGGATCGAGGCTACGGCCGGTTTACAAATGTCGCAGCCACGGCCTTGGCCATGACTTTTCAGCAGCGCCTTAAAGGACTTTATGCCTTCCACCCGAACCATGTGATACAGTTCCTGGCGCGAGTACGGGAAGTGCTCGCACAAATGGTTGTTGACGGCCACACCGCGGCGCTTTAATTCGGCATCGAGCACTTGCTTGACCAGGGGCGCACAGCCACCGCAGCTGGTGCTGGCCTTCGTGCAGGCTTTCAGATCGCCTAGCGCCGTGGCGCCGTCAGCGATGACGGCGTGGAGATCCCCTTTGGAGACATTGTTACAGGAGCAGATCTGGGCACTGTCGGGCAGAACGTCTATACCCAAGGCCGCTGACGCACTGCCTTCGCGATGCGGCAGGATCAGGGTGTCGGGATGGGCGGGAAGCTTAATCCCGTTAAGCGCCAGTTGAAGCAGATTCCCGTAATCGTCCGTATCGCCCACCAGTACGGCACCGAGCAGATGCCGGCCAGTCTCAGAGACCACAATTTTCTTGTAGACCTCATGGACTTCGTCACTGAAACTGTAGGCTCGGCTGCCTGGGGTCCGGCCGTGGGCATCGCCGATGCTAGCAACGTTGACCCCGAGGAGTTTGAGTTTGGTGCTCATATCTGCCCCGGTAAAAGCCGCTTGCGTCTCTCCCAGCAGATGATCTACTACCACCTTAGCCATCTGATAACCGGGCGCCACCAGACCGAAGATCTGACCGTTCCACAGCGCGCACTCGCCGATGGCATAGATGTTCAGATCGGATGTGCGGCAGTGGTTGTCGATAACCACGCCGCCGCGTGGGCCCACATCGAGCTCACAGCGGCGTGCCAACTCATCCCGGGGGCGAATGCCCGCAGAAAAGACCACCATATCCGTTTCCAGTTCATTACCGTCGGCAAAGCTAAGACGGTGGCGACAAGTTTTCCCTGGGCCGATCTCGGTGGTGTTCTTGGCCAGGTGAGCCTGCACGCCCAGCTTTTCGATCTTGCGCCGCAGCATGAGCGCGCCGCCGTCGTCGATCTGCATCGCCATTAGCCGCGGCGCAAATTCGATAACATGGGTCTCCAGCCCCAATTCCTGCAATGCATTGGCGCATTCCAAACCCAACAGGCCACCGCCGATTACAGCGCCCACCCGACTCCCCCTGGCGGCGGCGGCAATTTTTTCCAGATCTTCAAGGGTGCGATAAACCAGACAGTGCGACCGATCCCGACCGGAAATGGGGGGCACAAAGGGAAACGAGCCGGTGGCCAACACCAGTTTTTCGTAAAGTATTTCGCGGCCATACTGGGAAATCATCACTTGGCGTTGGCGGTCAATGCTCTCGACCCGTTCGCCCCGATAGACAGTAATACCATGAGCTTCATAGAAATCCGGTGCAACCAAGCTCAGATCTTCTGCCGAACGGCCGGTGAAGTACTCGGAAAGATGTACCCGATCGTAGGCGAGCCGGGGTTCTTCACAGAAAGTGGCGATTTGATAATGCGTGTGGGCGTCGTGAGCCACCAGCGTCTCTAGACACTTATGGCCCACCATCCCATTGCCGATAACCAGCAAGCGAGGGGTGTTTGGCATGGTTAAGAGCCTCCCGTTCATGATCTGCTGCTCCATGGGTGAGCAATCCGGGGGCTTGCCCCCGGGCCGGTGTTGGGGTGGTATCAAGCACGTGCCGCTGCCAGCGTGGTGCGCTCCTGCAACGCTTGCGCGAAGTTCTCGTCCTCTTCGCCCATAATCTGAGGAGAGAAACGCACCAAAAGCGCGGCAAAAGAACAGATCACAACAGCCATTCCCAGGTACAGAAGACCCTGCTGATAAGTCAATGCCTCGGACTTGAACAAAAAACCAGCCATCACGGCGCCGGCGTTGCCACCTGCGCCGACGATACCTGCCACGGCGCCCAAAGCTTTTCTATTGACAAAAGGTACGACCCCATAGGTGGCGCCTTCGGACATTTGAACGAACAGCGAGAACAGCACCATGCTGGTAACAGCCACCACCAGTGCGGTCATTTGCGAGAACAAAATCAGCGTCCAACCCTCCAAGAACAATACGCCGAACAAAAACAGCACCCGCCCCTTGAGTCCCATATGTTTAGCGAACATGTCGGAGAGGATGCCGCCGAGGCTGCGGGCAAAAATGTTCATTAAACCGAATAGTCCGGCAATCAGACCTGCGGTTTTAAGATCCAAGTGGAAGGTATCGAAATAATAAATCGCGGCGATATTGTTAATGGTCAGTTCCACCCCAAAGCAGGCTGCATAAACAATGAACAGCGCCCATACCCGTGGATCCCGGGCGGCGACCAGAAACGACCCTGTGGCACTGCGTTCCTGGGTGGCCGGGGGTAGTAGTCCGCGGGCACGCAGGTCAGCGTAATTGCCATCGGGGCAGTCAGTGGTGAAGCGATAATAAAGAATCCCGGTCAACAGCAGTGCCACGCCGGGCACAATCATGGCGAGGCGCCAGCCCAGAGTTTCCTCCACTCCGAACATGAGTACCGCAGCGAAAATCAACGGCATAACCATTTGCGTAACGCCACCGCCCAGATTACCCCAGCCAGCCGTGGTGGCGTTGGCGGTACCTACCACGTTAGGCGCAAACATCACCGACGTGTGATACTGGGTAATCACAAAGGAGGCGCCAATGGCGCCGATAGCCAGACGGAACAGCAGGAATGACTCATAGCTGTCGGCGAGACCGATGCTCATGACCGGCAGCGATCCCAATATCAATAGCCAAGTGTAAGCTTTGCGCGGACCGATCTTATCGCACAGCGGCCCGATTATAAGGCGCACTAAAATGGTGATGGCCACCGAAGCAATGATGGTATTCCCAATTTCGGCTTTGCTAAGTCCTAATTCGTCTCGTACCACCGCCATCAAAGGCGCAATACCAAACCAACCGAAGAAACAGAGGAAAAAGGCAAACCAAGTGAGATGGAAAGTTCGTATCTGAATGGTTTTCAGGCTGAACAAATTGATACGCGTGGCCTTGTGTTGTATTTCCACGAGGTAAACTCCTCAAGTCGCTAACCGAAACGCAAAGCAAAAAAAAACGCCTGTCCGGAACACATTCCGGAGCAGACGTCTTTGTCTGGTGCGGTCTTGACTAGACCTTATCGCTACTAAGGTGACTCACTCGCCGTTGAGTGAGAATCGATCTTTACTCGCTAACGGTGCGAGCAACCCTACTCACTCGCATGCATCATTCGCGCCACTTCTGCTTGCGTTTTTATATGGTTGATTTAAAAAAGTATTCTTCTATAGAAAAGGCAATCGAGTCAGGGTTGATTGCACTGAGACAATGCAAATCCTATGGCTGCTTCCTCAACATTGTGCATTGAGATGACTCGTCTTCCTTGATCAAAAGGGTTGGGAATTAGGATAGTCCCTGATGCGGTCAATGGTGTAGCCCGGATTGATAAACTCCATGGGGTTATGGCACAGATGGGCCTTCTTCGGCCCACAGCGCAGCCGAGTTCAGGGAGCAGGCCAGGGCCAGGGCGGCACGGCGGATAGCGGATTGGAATAATCGGAGCATAGGACCGGCCTCAGTCGTTAGGTTGTCAGGATCGCACTTATTGATTGTCCTCTGAATCGGGTCGGAGGGAGGATTACTCCTCCCGTCCGCCCACACCACCGTGCGTACGGGACCGTACACGGTGGTTCAAATGGACCGCTGCCAACCGCGTAGCTGATCTAGCAGACCGCAAAGTCCCCACTGTGTCAGCAACCGAAGGGTCACTGCCGCGTGCAGATGCGAAGCCCCTGCATTCCACCAAGCGCCAAGCCCGGTGGCCGCTGCTTTGCGTGCCCGCGTCGCGTCGACGCCCAGCGCCATCAGCTGCCGGCGTCGCGTCTCTGGTTGACGCCATTGCTCCCATAAGATTTTACGTAGCCGACGGCGTAGCCATTGATCCAACTGCTCGAAAGCGGCTTTCACGCTGGTGAGCCGAAAGTAGCTTACCCATCCTCGGGTAAACGCATTGATCTCCTTAATCACCTGGCGAATATTACGACCCCGTCCCTGGTGGGTAATCTGACGTATCCGATCCTTCGCCCGTTTGACGGACGTCGGTGCTGGTTTCAATCGCGGTTGGCGATGGCGGGTCACCGTATAGCCTAGAAACGTTCGGTTCCAGGGCCGATCGACGGCGCTTTTGGCTCGATTCACCTTCAAGCGCAGCCGGCCTTCCAGGAAGTGCGTCACTGACGCCATGACCCGTTCGCCCGCCCGTTGGCTTTTGACGTAGATAGTGGTGTCATCAGCATAGCGGCAGAAGCGATGACCTCTGCGTTCGAGTTCTTGATCAACATCATCCAGCAGGACGTTTGATAATAACGGTGAAAGTACACCTCCAACAATGTTGCAAAAAAAGCGCTGGAATTCTCATCGGCCATTGAACGCGAGCGCTTGAAAGTACGCTACGGTGAGGGTTTTGGCGGCGCGCCGCTGCGGCTTCTCCCAGCGATGCACCGCGTAACCACCGGTGCGGGGGAACGCAACGATGAGCCAGCAACAGAGCCAAGTTCGACACCCTTTGGAGGTGACCATCATGTTTGAACCGAATCGTTTAGCTGCGATGCATCTGGTCGATGCCTATAACCAAGTCGTCCCGTTACGACTTCGCGCAACCCCTACCCCTGGTCGTACGTCACAGCCGACACTGGAACCGCAGAGCCCCGCATCAAGGCAAGGAGGTCAGTCATGAGCACGTTAGCCGCGGCCCTGTATGCCCGCGTGTCCTCCGATCAGCAGGCACAGGCGCAGACCATTGATAGCCAAGTGGCGGCGCTACACGAACGCATTACCAACGATGGCGCGGTATTGAATCCAGCGCATCAATTTATCGACGCTGGGTACAGCGGCGCGACGTTGCTCCGCCCGGCGTTAGAGCCATTACGCGATGCGGTGGCCGCGGGCGAACTCGAACGGGTCTACGTCTACGCCCCGGATCGGCTAGCACGCCAATATGCCTACCAGGTGATGCTGGGTGATGAGTTCCAACGCGCCGGGGTGGAGCTGGTGTTTCTCCAGCAGCTCCCGCTCTAAGGGATTTCCCGGCGTTCCTGAGACTAAACCATCAGCTCCTGATGAGACCGCACAAGACTACCCGTCAGCCTTGGTAAAAGGGCTGCAGGAAGAGGTAATGGATATGGATAGACGATCGCTCAAGAACACAAACCATGGCACGAACACAACACCGCGGTTATCTACGAGGTATCGGGTGCCAGCACGGTAGGCACATGACCGGAGGCGATCGCCTCCCACAGGGTTTGCCAATCGGGAATGAAGTAGTCGGTAAAGAGTGACCGGAGCCGCTCCCAGAGCGAGGTGCGTGAGTGGAAGTGCGCGCGGGCCGCTTGAAAGAGCCGACACCCGAGTTCCTGGACTTGATCAACCAGGAAAGCGAGCATCATCAGATAAGCAAAGTGGGTGGCCAAGTGCTGTTGACCATGACCGTAGTTATGTTCGAGTTCATAGCCTTGGTTCTTGAGCGTATTAAAGGTTTCGTTTTCAACTTTCCAGCGGGCGCGTCCTCCTCGCATCAACGGTTCAACATTAGCTTGCGTCAGTTCGATATCGGTGATCCAGCTGAAGCGGCGTTGCCGATCCGCGTCTGTTTCCCAGTATTCCAGAAAATTGACTCGTAGCTGCGGATGGGTCTTGTTTAAGGGTAGATCGTTCACCCAGCGATAGCCGTGTTCGACCCCATGCGCATCGCGATACACCCATTCCTCAACCTCGCCCGCGTCCCGCTTCGCTTGTACGGCAGCAAACAGCGCCTCGTGGTCGCCGGGCTTGACCTGGATCAAGTAGCGCAGGTTGAGAGTTTGCAGTAACTCCAGATGCGGGCCGTTGGCGGCGAGACTGTCTTCCACCACCAGCCACTTTTGCTGGGGATAATCCTGACGTAGCTGCGTCAGCAGCCGCTTGGCAGCGTTGCGTTCGCAATCGTTTTTCTTCGCCCCGTCCTGACGGGTGATGGCTTCCGGGGCGAGCGGTAACACCGTCTTGCGCTCCGGATGCACGATCACCGCCCCAAGCAGTTGATGATAGTAGTGGGTCTGTCCCTTCGTGGTCTTGCGGCAGCACTCCGGACAGCTGATCTCACTGGAGGCAAACTGCCCAGTGCCGTCAATGGACACCAGGTAGTGCCCGTCCCAGTATTGATAGGGTTCCAGTCCTTTGTGTCGCTGCACCTGCCGATGGACCGCCCGAAAGGCCGGGCGTAGATGAGCCGGATCCACCGGGTCAAGAATCGTGCGCAGTTGCGTATCGCACGGCGCTCGCTCTACCCCATAAAGGGTCTTCAGATTGTGCCGGATCACCCCTTCGTGATAGGCTTCGTCAAACTTCAGTAACGACGGATATTTCAACCCAAACACCGCCAACCCCGACATCAGCGCATCGGTCAGGGGAATCTGGCTGCGGTCATGGCGATGCTCAGGCACCGCTTCAAACGTTTGGCGGATCGTCTGCAATAAACCCGGCGCTGAGAGTTGTTTGCGTAACCGCGGACGGGGTGCTGCCATCGGTAAAGACCTCCCGGGGTGATGCCAAGGAACGTGAGTTTACCGTGCCTACTCCCTAGTAACCAAACCCTTACGAAAAGCTCTTGTCGGTTTATTGGCCAATGCATTGAAATTAAATATTTATTTTTGAGAGCGGGAATTGCTGGTGTTTCTCAACCGCGAGCTCGGCCCGTCACCGGAAGATGAGCTACTGCTCCAGAGGCAAGGCATGATCGCGGAGTACGAGCGTGCTCAGATTCTCGAACGCAGTCGTCGGGGGAAACGCCATAAGGCGCAGCAGGGCTCGGTAAACGTGCTTGGCGGTGCCCCCTATGGCTACCGCTATATCACCCTGGCTGAAGGCGGCGGTGAGGCGCGCTACGAAGTGACCGACGAGCAAGCCCAGGGGGTACGCCAGATCTTTAACTGGGTCGCGCGTGAGCGCTTGAGCATTGGCGAAGTAACGCGCCGCTTGGGCGTAGCCGCCATCCCCTCGCCCAGCGGGAAAACCTGGTGGGATCGCACGACGGTTTGGGATAGGCTGAGAAACCCCGCTTACCAGGGGCGGGCAGCGTTTGGTAAAACCTGCGCCGGTGAGCTGCGACCGCGCTTGCGTGCCCAACGTCAGAACTCTTGATTCAGAGGAAAATGGCGTGACACCGCAACCCCTCCGTTAACCGTTCCAAGCCCCAAGCTCATAGGTGAGACGCAGGTCGGTTCCAGGGTAAAGCATTTCGGCCGCGTTAAGTTGCTCAATCAGTCGCCGCAGTGCACGATTGGCTGCCGGAGTAGAGGCGCCGTGGATACGGATGCGTAGCAGGTGCTTTTCAGACTCGGGTAAAATATCGGCCTCGGTAACGAACAGGTCCTGCAGCAGGCCTCTGGCGGCGGCGGCGTCAACGGCTGGTCCCGTCAGTAATCCAACCATGGCTGTTTCGGCCCGGTAGGCGATCATGCGCACCGTGTCGATGAACTGTTTTCGTCCCGGAAGCAGCCGACGGAACTTATCGGCGTCTTGGAGTTCACCCCAGGTGATGTGCTTGGGAGTTTGTTTCAGGGTGGCTTTCACGGCGTTTAACTGTTGCTCGAAGTGCTCGATTTGCGTTCGTAGATCGACTTTCTGTTGTTGCCATTTCTGGTATTTCGCCGGATCGTCCTCGGCTTGCGGATGCAAGGTCATTTCAGTGAACCGGGCCTGGCGATAGCGCAGTTTGCTTACCAGTGTCTGGCGGGTCTTATCCAGTTCCCGCCAGGTCGGGTTGACGACCCGTGCCGTGTCGGGAAAATCCTCGGTACCGTATTCGGCCAGCAGGTCGATAGCAAAGTGCTGGCTCATGTAGCGGAAAAAGTTTTCCTGACACCAGCGGCTAAAAAGCCGCGCCGCGAGCTCTAGGTGGGGCAATTCATAGGCGGTACTGATCAGACTGGTCTGATGGCCTGAATCGGTCAGCTTTCGCACCTCCCGCATCCACAGGGCATTTTTGCCCGTCCCGACGAGGCTTCCCATCTCGGCCAGGGCCAGGGTGACGATCTCACCGTTTGGCATGCTGACTTGCTGTTCGCTGAACCACTCCAGCGGCCAAGCCGCATCGGGATGCTGGTGATAGGTCAGGCAAGCGATGCGATGGTGCTGCCACATCTTGCGAAAAAAGACCGGACTGTAGCCTTCGCGGTCAAACACCAGGATAACCCGACAGCGATGGGGATTGTCCTGGAGTTCCTGCGGCGTTGGCTGATTGGGAATATCCCTGAGCAAGCGCGGCACGATATCGTTTTCCAGGGTCGCCAGCATCCCGGGATCAATCGCTTTTTCCACCACAAAGAACGGCCTACCCAGGGCGTCGTTGACCCAATAATCCAGGGTCCCGCGCAGGCAAAGACGCTCCCGCGAGACGTATTTCTTGGGCAGCTTGGTCTGCCCGCCGTGATAAACACGCACATGACCGTCAATGTAGAGCGTCCCGGCCACTTCCGGGTCGTCTTGCAACCCATGCTGACTGAGCTGGACGGCCCATTGTTCGGCTGCTTTATCGGCGCTGAGCTCATCGAGCTTTCGCCTCAAGCAGCGCACCTCTGGCACCCGATCCAGTCCTAGCAACTTGCCAAACTCCCCCGGTGCATGACCCCGCAGCTGCTCGATCGTCTTGATCCTGCAAAGTCCCATGAAGGCCAACAGCAACAGGATCGGCACGGTTCGGTAATAGCCTTTGAGCTTGCCCAGCAGTTGCTCAGCTCCTTCCAGCAGACCGTTGGCCAGCAGCGCTGGCAGCGCGCAGAGCACACCCCCGTTAGGCACATCCAGGCAGGGTTCAAAGCGTACCGACGCCCCCTCACCTGCCCCAAAGGCGGCCACCACCCGTTCGGCGGTGCGGGTGCAGGCGGTGCCCAACGCACCGGCGGCCTGCGCATCCATCACATCGCGTGAGGACTTGCTCGTGGCGGTTTCGGGCGGCTTGCCCTCGCGCAGCCTGCCCGCCTTGAGCGCTTTTCGCAGCGTGTCAGGCTTTACCCTAAGATCATCGACCAGCTCACCGCGCGAGTACCCCTGATCCAACAGCCCCTGGGCCTGAGCGAGTCTCTCGGCGGTCAACACCGACCCGCCACGAGGTCCGCCTTCGCGAGGCTTGAAAAACGCCTCACCCCCTTCCTCGCGCCGTTTCTTCAAGGCGCGGTTCACGCTGCTTTTGGAAACCCCGAACGCTTCGATAATATCTTTATGACAACCAGCACCGGCATGAATCAACTGCGAGCTGAACAACCGAAACATGCGCCGATCAGCAGCTCGATGCGAATAGCTTGGATAAGTGCCCAGAAAATAGGTCCACTGTTCGCCCTCACGCCAGACACTCACCAACCCGCTGATTTGGGTCGCCCCATCGGGAATGGTCGGTAGCATCAGCTGGGACAAGGCGCCTTCCTCCCGTAGCGGTGTTGAGGAGTTTTTCTTGGACTAAGGTGCCATTTTTATTTTCCGATTGCAAGCACGTAAATCAGCCCGCTACTCAATGGGAAACTAATTGACTTTATTGAGTATTTTACAGAATCTCACACCGGAAACCAGGGTCCCAGATCAAGATCTCTGAACGTGGACGCCCCTTACCACCGCGCGAGGCACGCTCGACGTACGAGGTACCGCCCGAGCAATGGCTACCCATTCCCGTACCGCCCCTGGTCGAAGAGGCGCTGTTTGAGGCCGTCGCCGTGCAACTGGAAGATAATCGCCGCCGGGCGCGTACCCGTGCGCGTGGTGCCAAGTATCTACTCCAGGGCTTGTTGGTATGCCGCTGCTGTGGCTATAGCTACTACGGCAAACCCATCAGCCCCAGCGCCCGTAAGGGCAACCCGCGCGCGTATGCCTATTCTCGCTGCATCGGCAGTGACGCCCATCGTTTCGGTGGCCAGCGTCTCTGCGATAACCAGCCAGTGCGCACCGACCGCCTTGAGCAAGCCGTCTGGCATGAAGTCTGCCAGCTACTCGAAGACCCCCAGCGCCTGGGTGATGAATATCAGCGCCGTCTCGATGCGCTACAGGCAGCGCCGGGTGAGGCCGAGGCGGCCCGGGTGGACAAGCAGATCGCGAAGCTGCGCCAGGGCATTACGCGCCTGATTGATGGCTATGCCGAAGGTTATCTCGAGAAAGCCGAAGCCGAACCGCGCATCCGCCGGTTCAAAGAACGGCTGCAAACACTCGAAGCACAAGCTGAACAAGGCCGGGCTCAGGCGCAGCAGCAGCGCGATTTGCAGCTGATCATCGGACGGCTTGAGGAATTCAGCGCGAAAGTCAAAGACGGGCTAGCGCAGTTGGACTGGCACGGCTGTCGGGAGTTAATCCGCACGCTGATCAAACGCGTTGAGATTGACCACGAACGCATTACCGTGGTATTCCGCGTGGGTGATAGTACGTTTCCGGGTGGAAACGACCCTTTTTTGCAACATTGTAGGGGGCGTGAGCGGTGACCCCTGGGGGGTACCAGCTTGTCGAGTACTACCCAATTCCCCGCTCATGATCCCTGCGCTCAGATACCGTCGGATTAGTTTCAGGAGTCGGTTGTCCCTGATTTGCCTCGCTACCCGGCTCATCAGCAGGTCATGATTGACTTGGTATCCCGGTAGGGACGCGGGTTACCCCGCGCCCCCCGGACAGATCCGGACGAGCAGAATTCCTGCATCCGGCTCCTATCTCGAGTATTTGACGCGAAATCGTTGTTCTGGCCATGGGTGAAGAATCCGTGGACGTGGGAGATCCCGATCGATGTGCTTCTTCATCCGCGCCCCTGTCATGCGATCGCGCTGGCTGCGACGCCGAAGACGCCTGATCCAGTGGACGATGATATGGTGGCGGAATGCCGAGAGCGCAGCGCTATTGGTCGGTACCGCGAAGTAGGCATAGTGGCCTCGCAACCCGCTATTCAACCATCGGCCCTGCTCATCGAGCGGGGCATGCAGATGCCGGCGCAGTGCTTCCTTGACCTCCCTGACCTTGGCTTTCAAGCGGTTGCGCTTGGTCTTACGCCACAGTTGGAAGCCTGTTCCATCGGCTTTCTTTCCACAGATGTGGGTCAATCCAAGAAAGTCGAAAGTCTCTGGCTTGCCTTCCCCTCGCCTGGCTCGTCGTTCCGCCGCAACCTTGCCGAACTCAATCAGGCGGGTTTTCCCCGGGTGCAGACAAAGTGCAAACTTGGCCAACCGTTCCCGTAGTTCGACCAGAAACCGCTCCCCCTCGCGTCGGTGCTGGAAACCCACCACTGTGTCATCGGCGAAGCGCACTCCAATCCTGTCCCCCTGGGCATGACGGCCGCGCCATTGGTTGACCCACAGGTCATCGACAGAGTGCAGGTAGACATTTGCCAACAGCGGTGAGCTCACCGATCCCTGGGGTGTCCCCGCTGTCGTTTCAATCCGTTGTCCCTCTTCCAGCACCCCGGCCTTGAGCCACTTGATGATCAGCCGGATGATGCGCTTGTCGCCGATCCGGTGTTCAAGAAAGCAAATCAGCCAGTCATGACTGATCGTGTCA
>CAVSVP010000030.1:0-49791 GCA_963731125.1 uncultured Pseudomonadota bacterium | reverse complement strand
TTCGTGGCGGTTGAACCGGTGGATTTTCGCCAAGGTATCGATGGCCTCGGCGGCTTGTGCCGGCGTGCCCTGGCCCATAATCCCCTGGACGGCGCGGTCTATGTGTTTCGCAACCGCGCCGGAACCGGGCTAAAAATTCTATGCTACGACGGGCAGGGGTTTTGGTTATGCACCAAGCGCTTGTCTCAGGGGCGGCTGCCGTGGTGGCCCAGCGCCGCGAACCCCACCTACCGGCTCTCGGCGCGGGAGCTGCCTATCCTGCTCTGGAATGGCTTGCCAGCGCAGGCCGCGATGGCTGAGGACTGGCGCCGGGTGGCCTAGCACGTGGCCAGGTTAACGTGATAATTCCAGGGCAGCCACTGCGCGGGACGTTGCATGACCTCGCGGTGATGCTGCTGCAGGGCCACCAGGTAGGTCAGCACATTGACCCCGGCCTGCCTGGCCGTGGCGATGACGCTGCTCAACACGCTGGCCACACTGGCACGGTAGGGGGTAGCAAAGAACCAGCTGTTCTTGCGCTGGCGAAGCATCAGCTTCAGGGCACGTTCGACGCCATGGTTGTCGAGCGGGGCACCGCTGACCCGCAGAAATTGCGTCAGCTCTGTCCAATGCGCCCGCAAATAGCGCAAGGCCTTACCCAGACTGCTGTTGGGTTCCACCTCCCGCTCCGTGAACTGCTGTTCCAGCCAGGGGTGCAGGGCGTGCCGCAGCGGCTCGCTGTGCTGTTGATGGTAGCGCAAGCGGTCTTCGGCACTGAGGCGGCGCGCCCGGCTAAGACGCTCATGTTCGAACACGGCCGCTAACGTCTCCAGCACGTAACGGCACGGTTCGGGAAACACCGCGGCGATGTCGCTGAATTGGCGCAGCCCGTGGGCTAGGCAAAAACACGCGATCACCTCAGCACGGGGTGAGGGCTCCAGGTGATTGGCGCTCAACGCATCCGACATCAGGATCAGCTCCCCAGCGTCCGGCTCGCGTAATTGCATCACCGCCCCGGCGTTCTCCCCGGCGTTGGCGCGGCCGCTAAAGTACCGCCAAATTTCCTGTTCGCCCACCGTCGCCACCACGCCCGTGGTATCCATCCCCCGGCGCTCGCCGGGTTCCGCCGTGGCGTTCTCTTGGATCAGCGACAACACCCGCACGGGCGTGTCATCTTCATGCAGTCGCTCCGCCTGCGCCGCCTGGTAGACCAGCTCGTTGAACACCGGCCACGCGCAGCCGGCCACCCGCTCGACCTGATCCCACTGGGTGGCGTCCGCCACCGGTACGCCTACTAGCTGCTGATACCCTTCCAGTCGATAAAATGGCAGCCCCAGATAATAGCGTCCCAACGCCAGCACCGCCCGCGCCCGGGCACTGTACTTCTCGTCCCCCGCCGTCGCCGGTAACGCCGCCGTCGTCACCTGCCCACACGCCGAACAGCGTACCTTCTCCAACGCGTAGCAGAGCGCCGTCAAAAAACCATTCCCGTCCAGGCGGATCTCCACCCCGGGCGGCAACCGATATAACGTCCCGCGACCACACGCCGGACACCGTTGACCCGCTTGCCAGGCTTCCTCCAGTTGGCACAACACCCGCTCGGCTCCCGGATAGGCATCAGCCGAATGGCGCCCCTGCCCCGGGCGTTTTCCGCCACCGCGCTTGCGCCGCCCCGCCGCATCGCGCTCCTCTACCTCCGGCGCCGGTTCCGCCGCCGCCGCCGCCGGTTTATCCGCCGCCGCCACCGCGGCCTCGGGCGCTTGCGGGTCATTGCCCGGCGGTTCCTTCGCCGCCCCCTCGGCCGATGCCGGCGCGGCTCTGCCAAACAACAGCCCCCGCAGCCGTTTCATGCGCAGCTTCGCTTCTTGCACCGCAAACAGCAGCCAAAAATACATCTGGATCAGCCGTTCCAGCACCCGGCGGTCCTCCTCCACCAAATCACTGGCGTGGATCCGCCTAAGCAACGCTTCCCCTTCGGCTTGGGTTAACTTGACCTTCTCCGGCTCTTTCATCACCGTTGATACCCATTCGCTAGATCTTCATATACCAGAACAGGCTCTCTCGTCGTCTAAGGGATGCGCATCTTAAGCAGAAAATTTGGTTTGTCAAGCAGTTTTATCGGAAGGACACAACATACCGTTGCGCTAACTAGCGCTGAGCCGATAGGCGAAACGTCCAAGTGAGCGATAGCGAACGATGTTGAGCGCCTTGTTATGTGTTTCTATCACTTTTTCTTGAGATGACTGCGGTTACCACCAAGCCTAAACCTAAACCCGCCAAGATAGATCCTACGAATGCTAGAGCAGATGCCTGCAAGAAAAAGAATCCAACGCCAATGCCCATTAGCACACCACCACCAATAGCCCATGTACTTTTATCATCATTCTTACTTGTCATGTGGCACTCCAAGATTGTTTGAAAGATTTTCCACTCCAGCCCCCTTAAACACATAATGGCGTGCGAGATAAGCATTGAGCGGTTGTCAGCGCGAAGCGCAGCGTAGCAACTGTCAGCTTGAGCGACTGGTTAGGTGGCAACGCCGGGCACAAAGCCATTTTTTACCTTCATGCGCCATCATGCCATTGGGCAAGCTCTACTGTTATTCCCTCTGGACCGGCGAGGAATACGAGTTTTCTGTCATTGAATTCCATCACTTCGTTTCTGGCCCTGAAGCCGTGTGTGGTTAAGGTTTCTAATTCTCGCTCCAGGTCCGCGACTGCAAAACAGATATGATTGAATCCCAGGCACCTGAGAGTCGAAATGTTTGGATCGGGGATCGGGTCAGGGTCTAGATATTTGAGCAACTGGACTTCCAGTCTAGGAGACGACCCGGATAGAACCAAAGTATGGTGCTCCGCTTTTATATCGTCGACACCCATGTAACGAGAAAACTTTTTCCCTGATATGACGACAAACTTATCCTCCTCAAATCCAAGAAGGCGAAAAAACTCCTTGGCCTTGTCAACCTCCCTTACTACTATCGTGACATGATCAAAGTTTCTTACCACCTGATGTCTCCCGGTAAAAGCCTAGCTACCTAACGGCGCGAAGCGCCGCTTAACAAATATTAGAAAAACTATTAACTGTATTACAACACCTCATGAGTCATAAGTTCTCACACTTTCGGAGCTTGGATAATACATAACCCGTTGAAGAATATTTGGTTTCTTACTCTCATGACAATAGCTAGCCAAATAAGCAATTTTCAACGACTTCAACAAGTTACTGAGAACTTACGACTCACGAGTACAACACAGACGTTATTCAATCTTTAAGCTAAAAGCTATTAATCCTCATCGATTTATGGAAGTCTAAGAAGAAATATAAAAATGTGTAATACAGAATAACTTGACAATGTCACATTTCCCAAATGATCGATGAGTTTGTATCATAATGATTTTTCGTAGGAAAGTGATGGTGATGACAAAAAAGAGCTGGGGTGTCGGTGGGGACTGGTGCCGGAGGCGATTCAAACGCTGGGGCAGCGGCTGCCTGAGTTTTGGGCGCGCTACCGGAGCTGTTTCAAGACCCAAACCCGAGACGGCAGCGTCTATGCGCGGCATTATCTGAGCGGACTGCTGCGTATGGAGGGGAATCGACACTATAGCGGAATCGCGCGAGAGGCGGGTGTTGAAGAGCAAAACCTCCAACACTTCATGAGTCACTCGCCGGGGTCGGCTGAGACGGTCTACCGCCAGGTCCAAGCGGAAGTGAAAGCGGTTCCGGAACTGACGAGGGGCGCCGTGGTTCTGGTCGACGAAAGTGCCGACGAGAACGCCGGCGATGCCAGTGCCGGGGCGGCCAAGCCATATAAGGGTCGGCTGGGCAAGGTAGAAACCAGCCAAGTGGGCGTGTTGTTGAGCTACGTGAATCTCACGGTGGCGTCTGGGTTTTGGACCTGGATTCTGGGCAAACTGTTTCTACCCGAGGCCTGGTTCGAGGCCGGCTACCAAAAGCGGCGCAAGCAACAGGGCATGCCTGATTCGTTGAAGTTCAAAACCAAGGTTGAACTGGCCTGGGAGGGGATTCAAGAGGTCATGGCGGGTGGTCTCCCGTTTGAGATCGTCGGTTTCGATAGCCTGTACGGACGGAGTGGTTGGCTACGGGCCCAGGTGCGAAAGGCTCAGCGGCGGTATATGGCGGAAATCCCGGCCGACACGGCCGTGTACCTGGAAAAACCGACGCTCGGCATTCCCCCGCGCCGGGGTCAGCGAGGAAAAAAGCCGACGCAGGTGCAGGTGCTGGCCGGGGAAACGGTCCGCGTGGACAGCTTGCGGGAGACGCTGGCCTGGCAGCGTCTTCGAGTCCGGGCGACCGAACGGGGTGAGCTGTGCGAACGCTTCGCTGCGCGCCGCGTCTGGACCGTCCATGACGGTCAAGCCGTGGAAGACTGGCTGGTGATGCGCGAAGAGGCCACCGACCGCTACCGCTATGCCCTGGGTAACGCCTCAGCGGACACTTCATTGGAACAACTGGCCTGGTGGAAGTGCCAGCGCTACGTCATCGAACGGGCCAACCAGGATGCCAAGTCCGAGCTGGGCTGGGATGAGTGGCCGGCGCAGAAGTACCGTGCCTGGGATCATCATCTCGCTTTGACGGTACTCGCCTCCTGGTTCATCGCGCAAACCCAACTCGACTGGGCGCAGACTCATTCTCGTGACCCGGCGTTGCTCGAAGAACTGGAAACGGATGTCTTACCGGCTCTGTCGGTGGCCAATGTTCGGGAGTTACTGCGCGCGGTTATGCCTCTGAAACGCTTGACCGAAGAACAAGCTACGGAACGAGTGATTGAGCATTTGCTTAATCGCACCCGATCACGCAAGAGTCGGCTTAAAAAACAACGACTTAAAAATAGAGTCCACACCGGCCCCACGTGAGGCTAATGTGACATTGTCAAGATAACAACTGATGAAATTAGCGTCCTGATTCGTCCTTGTTATTTCACAGAGAGTTTTGAAATGATTTTGTTTATTCATTGCCGATAAGAAATGGTTTTATCTTATGCTTGACATCGACAAGGATGATATACAGGGGCGACATAAGCGGGAAGAAATTCATCTGCTCGCTTGAGTCAGCGATACTATTCGGCGCAAAACACCACAAACTTCATTTAGGCATCAAGCGTAAGACGTGAAAAAACACACGCACCTATCGCGGCAGTTAGCCTATTGCCGGATACTTCGATGCAGCTCAACTCGTGCATTTTTCACTTATCAAGCACTTGCGAATGAAAAGCAGTAGGAGAGAATGGACTTCAAACTTAAGGCGGGACATGTTGACGCCGCATCCACCGGTAGGAGCGAGCTCGCTCCTACAAAGTAGCCCGCAACGTGTCCCGGCTAAAGTGGATACCCGGGTAATGCATATTAACTGTTTGACTTATAGCGGTAATTAATTGGGTTCAGTACAATATCCGCAGTGCTTAAACCACCCTTTTATATCGGTTTCTGTCACGGCATCTAACGCATTTCTTATTTCACCCTCGAGGGCATCTCTGGTGCGTGCCGCCGAGCCCCGAAGAAAGGCTTTCACCTTCGACCAAAAGAGTTCAATGGGTGAGAAATCCGGTGAATAGGGGGGCAAAAAGTGTAACTCAGCCTGCTGCGCTTCCATCGCTTCTTGAATCCCCTCGACTTTGTGACTGCTCAGATTATCCAGCCACACTGGATCGCCCGGCTGTAAGGTGGGAACCAGCAACTGCTGGATAAAGCGGGTAAAGGCATTCCCGTTGATGGGGCCGTCGAGTTCCATGATCGCACGCACTTCCGTTACTCCTAACGCACTCACCAACGTCAGATTCGGTCCCGGGTTTACCGGTTTGTCGGCATGGGCACGACAACCGCTCGGGGCCCGACCATAGCGGCGTGCCATGCCGAGGTTGACGCCCGCTTCATCAATGAAAAGCAAGCGCGTCGGGTCCATCTCGGCTTGCTCTTGTTGAAACCGCTGGCGTGCCGGTTCGATCTCCTCATCGGCCTCGCGCTCACTGGCATGGTAGCTTAACTTCTTGCGCGTGATCCCGCGCCGGCGCAAGCTCAAGCCAATCGTCGCGTCGCTCACCACCACCCCCTCTTCGCCTTCAGCCACTGATTCAATTCCGACAGCGTCGCGTCTGCGTGCTCCTCCACTAACTGTTTGAGTACCGCTTCATCCGATTCCCTCAGTTTGCGTCGTTGCCCGCCCCCATGCGCTTTCGGATCCACCCGTCGGGTCTGCTGATAGCGCTTCAGCAACCGCCAGACAAAATCCAAACTCACGGAAAAACGCGCCGCTACGCTACGCATCGAACCCTCCCCCTTGGGGTAGGCATCCACGACTTTTTGACGCAGATCATTAGAATAGGGCCTCATTCTCATTACTCCTTCACAGTTTGTCTCTATCCTATTTATTTATGGGCCCCTTGTAATGAATTCAACTAATTACCGCTATAACTGGTCGGAGCGAAAGGATTTGAACCTCCCGCCTCTGCCTAACGGTAGCAATCCTAGCGTCAGCTCCTCTTGATACCAGCGTCATACGTCTCTACAGACTCGGATGTCCTTCTTGGCGATAATCCCTCTCATAAACCGCTTGGCAAGGGAGGCAGCGTTTCGCCGTGGGATAAGCTTCTAGACGCTCGACCGCAATGGGATTATTGCAATCCACACACCCCCCGTAAGTCCCCTGACGGATGCGCAGCAAAGCCGCCTCAAGTTCCCGCATCTCCCGAACATGGCGATCGATATCGGCCAGATTGAGATCAACCAGCAGATCCGCGACAGACTGCTCCTCACTGTCGTGCACTCTACCCGCCAAATCCAAGTACTGCTCGTCCTCGTATCTAAGCAACGCTTGACGAATTTCTTCGCGCAATTGCGCAAACCGCTCTTCCAAAGAACGCCTAATCGCGTGTCTCTGTTGGTCGGATAATTCAGCCATTAGCATCACTCCTTACCTAGAAAAATCGATTTCCCGTTACCCAACAACTGATGGGATACTGATTAGCGCACGTCCGCAGCACAGAAAGAACCCGTTATTCAGTGCTGCTTTCGAAAGTTTTTCGGGACGTATCATCAGCGTTGTCGTCCCGCCCCAAAGGGCGGGCGTGTTTTCGTCAAGACCCAGCTGCCACTAACGGTTGCGTCCATAACGCTCATGGCTCGACACCCAATCGGAAGACGAAATGGCGGAAGCTAGAGAGAGTTCACCCGCCAGAACCACACCGCCGATGATTTCCGCCAGCTTATTGACTGTGCCTCGACCGGTACAACCCAGCATCTCCAGACACTCACGCTGGGTGGCCAAGCGGGTGCCTCCGCCATGAGTCGCCACAATCAACGACGGAATTGTAATGGAAATATATAAATCTTTCTCCGGCATTAACTCCACATAGAGCAAACCGGCGGAGGACTCTGCGACGTTGGCAACATCCTGCCCCGTGGCAATAAACATTGCCGTAATGGCATTGGCCGAATGCAAGCCGTTATTGTTAGCACCGGAAAGCAGCGCACCGATATTGGCCACACCATAATGATACGCCAGGCTCTCCGGCTCCACCCGCATATTCTGGATAAGCACCTCACGCTTGATCACGGCTTCCGCAGTCACCCGTTTGCCACGCGTCCGCATGGTATTGATTTGAGAAGCTTTTTTATCTGTAGCGAAGTTGGATTCCAAATAAAAGTGCTGAATACCCGGATAATTGTCGATCACCCAGCTACAACCGGCGAAGGTAGCACGCCCCACCATATTCTGTCCGGCGGCATCGCCCGTAGAGAAATTAAACCGCAGGTAGACAAATTTGTTTGCCAGGAAGGAGTCAATATATTGCAGTTTGGCGACACTCGAGGTGGCTTCGGACTCCTCACGGATTTTATCAATATTTTCTTGCACCCATTTCGCAAAGTCACGAGCTTCGCGGGCATCGTTAAACACAAAAACCGGCGCCCGCTGCATGGCGCTATCCGATACCGTGCATTTGGCACCGCCGCACAGGTTCAGCAATTTGATGCCCCTATTATAAGAGGCCACCAGCGTGCCTTCCGAAGCCGCCAGGGGAATCAGAAAATCGCCCTGGGCATGTTCGCCGTTGATCCGCAGCGGTCCGGCTAAACCCAGGGGAATCTGGGCCACCCCGGTAAAGTGCTCCAGATTCCCATGAGCAATGTGAGGATCAAAAGAATAATGAGGAACATGTTGCAGCTTAACGCCCGTAAACTCCTCAACAAACTGTTGCCGCTTACGGATAATCGCTTCGTCATAGTCGTCTTCAGCATTCCGAGGAATCTGGATAAGATCCTTGGGTTTCTCAGAGATTGCGTCTTCGACGTCAAAGTTTAAGTCACCGAACGGTTCGGTACGAAACCCGATATGCAGCTTATGCTTGCCGGTGGGCAGCGCATCCGTATCGACCTGAATAGTCACCTTCCGTTTTAGGGGGAAGGCGATGGGATTGGCAGGCGAAATTTGGCCAGCCGGTATTGTTTCACCCTCGCCTAATTTTAACGCAATCGCCTCTTTTGACACCGCTTGATCGTTGATGTGAATACTTAAGAGCTCGGTCAACTGGGCATCGCTAAGCCGATTCTTGATTGCAAACTGCACCCCCTTTTCGGTGTTTTCAAGGCTTGAAAAATTGTAAAGCTGTTTTAGTAACATACTTGGTACAGACATAGACTATCCTCCAGCATTAGATTGGTAGATCATACTCATAGGCAACCTGGGTGCTTGCAGCTGTTGAGCTAGCTACGCACCGATGACCCGAGTCTGGGTCGTTAGCGCCCCTTAAATCTAGCGGCACGCCTTTCCACAAAGGCCTGCACGCCCTCTTTGGCATCTTCACTTTGCATTATGGGAACGAGATCGGGAAGCAGCCGGGCTAAGGCCGCCCTATCACCCTCAACCCGCGCACGCCGAGCCGACCCCAGGCTGGCCTGAACCCCCAGCGGCGCTTGTGCAGCGATCGTAGCGGCGAGGTCCAGCGCCCGCTCCAATTGTTTCCCGGGTTCGGTAACCTCCTGCACCAGACCAAGGCGCAACGCTTCCTGGGCATTGATTTCATCGGCAGTCAACAGATAACGCATGGCGTTGCCCCAGCCGATCTCCTGCAGCAACCGCACCGTAGCGCCGCCCACGGGATAAATACCCCGCTTGATTTCAATCTGGCCGAGCCGGATATTGGAGGCCGCCACGCGGATGTCTGTCACCAGGAGCAGTTCAATGCCGATGGTGAAACAGATTCCCTGCACAGCCATGACCAACGGTTTACTCAGCCGGTTATCTTCATTCAACCCCAACGGATCGATGGCGCCCTCGGGTAGATCCGGAAAACGTCCTTGGCTGAAAACAGGAGCCCACACTGGTAAATCCAAACCGCCGGTAAAGTGATCGCCATGGGCAAACAGAACGCCGCAGCGCAGTTCTAGATTGCGGTGCAATTCTCCGTAGGCCCTGCCTAGATCGCGATACATATCCAAATTAAAGGCATTGCGTTTTTCCGGCCGGTTGATCCCGATTAACAGGACATGATCCCGACTTTCCACGGTAATTTTGCTTTCCGTCATATGCTGGATCCCCCCAAGATAATAAAGTCATCATATCAAGCTGACTGTTTCGCTCCGTCACGCGCCCCTGTAACACGAGTCAAACCGACTCGCATCGGCCTCGCGGGGCACTTGCAGAGAGAGGAATTTGCTCGGTTTGCCTTATTTGCCTTTATTTCCGGTGTAGCGGATTCTCCTCTTTACGGTAACCCGCAGCAGATTTATGCCGCAGCTGATGGTGTAGCGAGCAGTAACTTGTGCCGCGACCGCGCCACCGAGAGCCTGCATCATGAGAAAGGGTAAATTATTAAGCATTCAAATTATTCATCAGTACAACACTAGGTGATAACGGTAAGGTCTTCAAGGAAAGTGCCAATTGACTCCCGGCTTTTTTCCTCTATAAAAGCATATCTACAACAATCAGCAGAATTTGGAGACCAACCTTTGTTGCCGTCCACCGCCCAGGACCAGCCGCAAGCACCTGTCATTGCCTTTGCCTGCCGTCTGACCGTTAGCGCTTTCACCCTTGTCTATTGGCTGATAAGCGTTCAACAGGCCAATGCCACAGCGGCGGTTATCGAGGCCGGCCGTGCTATTGTCATGGGCAATACCGCTGTTTCTGCCTGCGCCGATTGTCACGGCGTTCTCGGCCAGGGAGACAGAGAGGAAAATCATCCTCGCCTGGCGGGACAGAGTCGGTTTTATTTACGCAAGCAACTTGAGGATTTCGCTGCGGGGGCGCGTCCAAGCGAAGATATGCAGCCTATTGCCGAGGCGTTGACCGCAGAACAGCGGGAAGCAGTGGCCGCTTACTATGCATCCATACCCAAAGCCCTCTTCCCGCCTCAGCCGCAAGGCGATCCCCTGCTCCTACAGCGTGGCGGTGTGCTCTCGGCGATTGGCGCAGCAGAGCGAGGTATTCGCGCCTGTGCACTCTGCCATGCTGACGCTGGAGCTGGTATTCCACCCAGCTTCCCCTATCTCGCCGGACAATTTGCGGATTATACTGAACGGCAATTACAGCTTTGGAAACAAGGTCTACGCCGCAACGACCCGTTGCAGGTAATGGCGGACATTGCACGCCTGCTTAGCGATGAGGAAATCCGCGGGCTTGCCCTCTACTTCGCCAGAGTTCGGCTAGCGCCAGAAGCCATTAACGACTTAACCCCCTCTGAGCCATGATGATGTGCAGAAAGTGGTTGTGTGGCACCGACGCCAACCGCGTGCTCTTCCGACGGCAACGCCAGCAGGTAGACCGCGATGGCGCGCAAATCTTCAGCACTCAGGTAACTGGAGCCATGCAGCACATACTCTGCCATCGGTCCTCGGATAGGGGTACCATCCGGCCGCATCGCCCGCTGCAGCGCCCGGATGATATCGGTGTGAGACCAAGTACCGATTCCCGTTTCCCGATCAGAGGTAATATTGGGTGCCGGGAAAGCGCCTGGAATCTGCGTCGAGCCGGCAAGATATTCGCCGCTCATAAAATTGCCAAGCAGCTTTGGTGTATGACAGGCACCGCAATGACCCACATGATCCACCAAGTAAGCACCCTGTTGCCATTGCCGCGAACGCACCGGCTTAGCAACCCACTGTTCGATATCGATATGAAAGAGCTTGGCAAAAAGCCGTACCGAATTCTGAGCTTGCCCATTCCAGCGCACCGCTTCGGAGACCGGCTGGCCTTCAGCAAAATTGACCCATCTCCAGACGTAAACCAGCGTCCGAATACTGAAGGGAAAGGTCAGATCGTGGGGCGGCACAGGGTTACTAACCGGTTCCACCGACTGGAGATAGACCCAAAGCGCAGCAATGTCTGCCGCAGTCATTCCCGTATACCAGCGGTACGGAAAGATGGGATAGTAGGGGCTGCCGTCCGGGCGGATTCCGGCAATCATGGCTCTGTGAAAATCTGGCAACGTCCAGCGCCCAATGCCGGTCTCCGGATCAGGCGTGATATTGGGTGTATAAAAGGTACCAAATTGCGTCTGCATCTCCCGGCCACCGGCGAGAAAAGCGCCACCGTTCTCTATATCGGTATGACAGCTTTCACAGGCACCGGCGTGAAACAGATACTCTCCGCGATTTATCACAGTTTCTGCGATGGCGCTAGCGGTCGTTTCGCCCATCAGGGTGAATATCGCCAGCAGGCATACAGTAGTGAATTTCATTCTCTTCTCAATGCCAGCATCAGCTATTTACTGGAACCGCGGCGCCGGCTCATAAGGCAACCACCAGAGCAACTCAGAAACCCATTGCGCTGCGCCACAGGAGGTAACGTCAGACAATATCCAATACTGCTCCTTCTGTTATTGAGCCATCTCCTTGCCGTGCCATTGACTTACGGCGAGGCAGATCCTAGCGCCGGACGTGCCGTCGTGGTCGGTGGTAAAAACGCCACACTAACACCTTGCTTTACCTGCCACGGCCTCGACGGTGTCGGTGACGGCACCGGGGCTTTCCCACGCCTTGCCGACCAAGCAGCATTTTACCTATATAAGCAGTTACTTGACTACGCTTCCAATGCACGACCCAATCCCATCATGACGCCCATTGCCCGGCAATTATCCGAACAACAGATGGAAGATGTCGCCGCCTACTATGCCACCCGCAAGGCCCCCTACCGCCCGCCACCCGAGGCTGATCCTCTCATACTGGTCTGGGGACGCCGGATTGCCGAAGAGGGACTCCCGGCGGCCGGCGTACAAGCCTGTGTTTTCTGCCATGGCCCGCAAGGTGCGGGCATCCCGCCGAGCTTTCCGTATTTGGCCGGACAATACGCTCCTTATACGGTACTTCAGTTGCGTCTCTGGCAGCAAGGTGGGCGTCATAATGATCCGCTTAATGTGATGAGAGACATTGCCGTGCGTTTAGAGGATAGAGATATCGAGGCGCTGGCACTCTACTTTGAAAGGGCGCGCCCACCACGGCCAAAAGCGCCGGCGGACACTGCTGCGCATGCGACGGCCTGTGGGACAGCCAAAATTCCCGCCTATCAGTGCGTCGTGGACGGTAATCCTGCCACCGGCCGTGCGCTCATTGCCCGCTACGGTTGCACCGCCTGCCATCAGGTGCCGGGCGTGAGGACAACGAGCGGCTCGGTGGGACCGTCTCTAACGGGCTTCGGTCAACGCAGTTATATCGCCGGCCGGGTGCCCAACCGCCCTGCCTGGCTTACCCAATGGCTACGCGACCCGCCGTCCATCGATCCGCAAACCGCGATGCCACCCCAGGGCATCAGCGCAACGGAAGCCCGCCATATGGCGGCCTACCTGTACACCTTACGCTAAGCAATGATGGCCGACTACCAGCGCCGAGAACTAGCGCAACACGTCTGTTTCGTTCTTCCGCTGCTGGCGGCACTCAGCGGCTGCACAGGCGTACAGTCGGCGCTGGCACCGAGCGGGGTTGCCGCTCGGGAAATCGCCGCCCTCTGGTGGACGATGGCCACGGGCGCCATGGTGATCTTTGTGTTGGTGTTGGGTACGGCATTTTATGCGGCCAAAGTCAGGCCGGAGCGGCATAGCCGCCGCGTGGCTTATCTATTGATTCTCGGCGGCGGTATTACCCTGCCGCTGGTGATTCTTAGCACACTATTAATCTACAGCTTTCGTCTTGGCCCAGTCCTAACGGCGCCGGTCGCTCCGCAGGCGCTACGCATTGAGGTCATCGGCAAACAGTGGTGGTGGGAGGTTCACTACTCTATGGCCGGGGCCTCAGAACCGGTAGTAAGTGCCAATGAATTACGCATCCCGGTGGGAGAACGGGTTGAACTGACACTTCAATCAGCCGATGTGATTCACAGCTTTTGGGTGCCACGCCTTGCCGGCAAGCTGGACATGATCCCAGGCCGTTCCAACCGGCTGGTGCTACAGGCCGACCGACCCGGTGTCTACCGAGGCCAGTGTGCCGAGTACTGCGGCGGACCGCACGCCTTAATGGCTTTTTATGTCATCGCAGAGCCACCGGAGCGTTTTGCCGCCTGGTATGCCCATCAAGCTCGCCCAGCGCTACCACCCAGCGCGCCAACTCTCGCCCGCGGACATGCATTGTTTCTGGACAGCGGCTGCGGCACTTGTCATACCGTCCGTGGCACACCGGCCAATGGCCGCTTCGGACCTGATCTCACCCATGTCGGCGGACGTTATTCACTGGCCGCCGGCATTCTGCCCAACAACGTCGGCACCTTGGCAGGCTGGATTGTCGATAGCCAGCACCTGAAGCCCGGCAACTATATGCCTTCCTTTAATACCTTTACCGGCGAGGAACTGCGCGCCCTCGCGGCTTACCTGGAGAGCTTAAAATGAGCCATCGGCAGGACAACGCAGCGCTAAAAAAAGCCCAGGAAGAACGGCTGCTTAAAGTATGGGCAGCACCGAAGGGCATTGCCGCCGTTACCGCCGTTAATAATACCGAAATTGGCCTCTGGTATACGATTGCCACCTTTGTCTTTTTGCTGCTAGGCGGCGTGCTGGCGCTTTTGATGCGTTACCAGCTGGCCGTCCCCAATCACGACTTTCTAACGCCAGAAGCCTATAACCAAATCTTTACCATGCACGGCTCGGTGATGATGTTTTTGGTTGCCGTGCCGTTTCTCGAGGCTGTTGCGGTCTATCTGCTGCCCCAGTTTCTAGGGGCACGGGATTTGCCCTTCCCGCGCCTGTCGGCCTACGGTTTCTGGTGCTATATCATTGGCGGCGTCTGCGTTTTTGCTAGTCTCTTCTGGCTTAAGGCCCCGTCCGGCGGCTGGTTTATGTATCCGCCGCTTACCAGTCACGACTATTCGCCGGGCATCGGCGCTGACGTTTGGCTGCTTGGCTTATCGTTTGTCGAGATTGCCTCGCTAGCCGCTGCCGTGGAATTGATTATCGGAGTGCTTAAAACGCGTCCGCCGGGCATGCGAATTAACCTGATTCCCCTCTATGCCTGGTATATATTGGCCACGGCGGTCATGATTCTGTTCGCTTTTCCACCGTTGATCGCCGGGGATATTCTGCTGGAGCTGGAGCGTGCCTTTCACTGGCCTTTCTTTGATCCAAACCGCGGCGGCGATCCCCTGCTTTGGCAGCACCTGTTCTGGATCTTTGGTCATCCGGAAGTCTACATTATCTTTCTGCCTGCCGTGGGTGTGGTAGCCATGATTGTGCCTACCTTCGCCCAGCGGCCCGTCGTCGGCTATAGCTGGATTGTGCTGGCCGCCGTGGGCACGGCTTTTATCAGCTTCGGTCTCTGGGTTCATCATATGTATGCCACCGGTTTGCCGCTGCTGTCCCTCAGCTTTTTTTCCGGGGCCAGTGAGGCCGTGGTGATTCCTACGGGGGTGCAGATCTTCGCCCTGATTGCAACGCTGCTGCTCGGGCGAGTTAAGTTTGGAACCCCCATGCTGTTTGTCATGGGCTTTCTATTTATTTTTATCATGGGCGGACTTACCGGGGTGATGACCGCCATCGTGCCCTTCGACTGGCAGGTTCATGACAGTTACTTTATCGTCGCCCATCTGCATCACACTCTGATTGGCGGCATGCTATTTCCCATGTTCGCAGCGCTCTACTATTGGATGCCGGTGATTTCCGGCCGTAAGATGCTGCCGCGCCTCGGCCGCTGGACCTTCTGGTTACTGTTCCTCGGCTTTAATCTTACGTTTTTCCCCATGCACTTCACCGGGCTCCTAGGCATGCCGCGGCGGGTCTATACCTATCCCGAAGGATTGGGATGGGACTGGCTTAATTTCGCCAGCACCGTCGGCGCTTTTGTCTTTGCTGCCGGTATCGTGGTGCTGCTTATCGATATCGTTTTACATTTCCGGTGGGGGAAAAAGCGGGCCGTAATCCCTGGAACGCCGGCACCTTGGACTGGATGATGGAAATTCCGCCAAAGGAGTGGGGCGCACGCAGCGTACCTATTGTAACCACGCGCTATCCCCTGTGGCAGCAGGAAAACTTTGTCGACGATGTCGACCAGGGCCGTTTTCTGATTCCCGATGCGCCTACCTTACACCGAGAGACCATTATCACCAGCGTGGTGGACGCTAGACCCTTGCAAGTGTTACGGGTTCCCGGACCGAGCTGGTGGCCCCTGCTTTCGGCATTGGCCACCGGCGGGTTTTTTATCGCCGCTACTTTCCATGCCTGGCTATGGACAGGTTTGTCCGCCGGACTGACGCTACTTTTTATTCTCTGCTGGGTGTGGCATACGGCGGAGAAACCGGAAAAAGACACGATCGATGCCGGCTGCGGTTACAACCTGCCCCTTTATCTGTCGGGGCCAGTGTCGGTGGGTTGGTGGGCGATGTTTATCACCATTCTGGGCGATGGTGCGGCATTCGTCTCACTGTTGTTTGCCTATTTCTTTTTCTGGACGGTGAATCCGGCCTGGCCACCCCCAGGCTATCAGCCTTTTGATCTGGTCCTGCCCGCCCTCGCGCTGCCGGCGTTGCTCGCCAGCAGCGGGCTAGTTCATTGGGCGATAAGAGCCCTTGGCAAGGGCGCCGGGGGGTGGTTTCAGCTGGCTGTCTTGCTGGGATGCGCCGCTTTGGCGGTATTCACAGCCTTACAACTGCGCTGGCTGATCGAGACCGGGCTACAACCGACTGAGCATGCCTATCCCGCCATTATCTGGACCCTTTTGCTATACCACCTCCTGCATGTAGCGGTCGCACTCCTCATGGGCTTTTATGTGCTGGTTCGCTATTGGGCATGGCGCCTCGATCCACACCATGATGCCGACCTACGCAACACGGCCTTATTCTGGCATTTTACGGTTTTACAGGGGTTGGCGGCCATGGCCGTTGTCGATTTATTTCCACTCGCCTTATAACCCGCCATGGTAACGCAGGCCGTTGAACGCGATAGTTTATTTAGTATCATTGTGGGTCCACTGGTATGGGCTGTGTATTTTTTGACCGTCTATATCATTACCGCGATCGCCTGTGCCAAGAAGTTCTTTTATCTGCAGATTTTCGGTATCGGCGTCGTACCGGCCGGTGTGACCTTGGCAACCCTGATGGCGGCCGGCCTGATCCTTGATGGTGCCATCGTGGCTTTGCGGCGCTGGCGTCATCCCCGGGGCACAGCTCCCTTGCCCCCCCATGACCGGGATAGTATCCAAAGCCGCCGCCGCTTCATGGCCTATGCCGGCTTCCTGCTCTGCATGTTGTCGCTCATCGCTACCCTCTGGGTAGCCTTACCCTTCCTGTTTATGACATCCTGCCGATAACTGCTTCATGAACTTAAGACTCGCACACAGCCATGCTTATCATTAATTTTTAGTCTTCGGTTCCCGTGGAAAGGGAATAAACGAACGCCGCGATAGCCCTGACCTGTTGTTCCGTCAGATCGGCACCACCTCGTGGCGGCATAGGCACTGGATGCTCCTTAGGCTGTGGCACACCTGACTTCTCCAGAGCAACGATTTCCTCATAGTTTGCGCCACTCAGATGCAACCAAACAGCGTCCGTCAAATCCGGCGCCAACGCACTACCGGTACCATTTTCTTCATGGCACCGATAACAGTTGCCGGTACTGGTAAAGAGAGTTTGACCCTGACGAACCATTTCGCGAGTCACCCCCTCGGGATAGGGCAGCGGACGGTTAGCGGGTTCTGTCCTAGCCGGCACGTTATCTTCTCCAGTGACCAGATCGGTGTCAGTATGCTCGCTACCCACAGCAGGATATTCGGTCTGCGGTTCTAACTCTTCGGGTGACGTACCGACGTTCTCCGCCGGCGCTTCTGTTGTAGTATCGTTGCCGGAATCGCAAGCCGCAATACCCAGCACTGCGATGCTGACTAGCAAAGCCGATCGTTGAAAAATGGACATAGCAACCTCCTGGTAAGAGGGTAATCTTTTGATTGATTATCATTAAGTAAATCGCAATCTGCTGAAGAAACAAATTAGTATGGTTCTCAATCCGATGACGGTTATCCCTAACACAGGTCGAGCTTTGTCACTGCCGGAATCACATCAGCGGATTCGAACCTTGTCGAGCTCAACAAAGGGATTTAGAGTTAGGCAAGTGTGTCCGCTTTCTCGGCAAAACTATAAAGTTTATGACAATAATCGAGGATTCATTATTACCATGCTAAAATACTGGCTAATTGCCATTCGTCCGAAAACTTTGAGCATTGCCATCGTGCCTGTTCTGGTGGGTAGCACTCTGGCCTGGATTCAAAGCGACACCTTTGCCTGGCCAGTGCTGGCCGCAGCCTTGTTTGCCGCTATCTTTATTCAGGCCGGCACCAATTTACATAATGACGCCGCCGATTTCGAACGGGGCGCGGATTGCCACGCTACTCGGCTAGGACCTGTGCGGGTAACCGCAGCGGGTTGGCTTTCTGCTGCTCAGGTGCGCCGCGGCGCTGTCGCAAGCTTTGTTTTGGCTGCGCTGCTGGGAAGCTATTTAATCTGGGTGGGAGGATGGCCTATCTTCATTGTGGGATTAGCCTCCATTGCCGCAGGCATTGCCTATACCGGTGGTCCGCGCCCAGTCGCTTATAGCAGTCTGGGGGAATTCTTTGTTTGGCTGTTTTTTGGACTGGTAGCGGTAGGGGGCACTTATTATCTGCACACCTTGCACCTCAGCTGGTCTGCGCTAATTACGGGTGCCTTGGTGGGAATGCCGGCAGCCGCGGTGCTGGTCGTCAATAATTACCGGGATCTGGACAACGATAAACGCGTCGGTAAGAACACCTTAGCAGTGCGTCTGGGACGGCGCGCCAGCCGAGTGGAATACGCTTTACTCATGCTCATCCCGTTTGCGCTGCTGCCCTTATTGCATCCCCTTGGCTTCGCTGGTCTCGGCTGGCTACTTCCCCTGCTGGCGCTACCCTGGGCGCTGAAACTGGTCGGCCGCTTTCGTTATGAGGCTCCCGGTCCTATATTCAATCAACTATTAGCAGATACCGCGCGGTTCCAACTGAGTTTCGGAATTTTGTTATGCCTTGGGCTGCTGGGATTTCAATGGGAAATCGGTAAAATGTAATTCAGTTTTTAATTACGTCCTGCGAGATGCAATCTCATTTCCGTGGTGAACAATCCCCTGGTACGGGCAAAAGCCCGGCAACTGCTCAACGTCTCTCTGGAGTGCGAGCGGCAACGCTCACCTGTGCTGACTGATGCGGCGCGTTATGCGCGGCAACGTCAGAATTTCCTGTGCGAGTTTGGGCCAGAGCGGCTGACGAATACGGCCAGTCGAGAGCTTTTGCAGCGACTGCCCTATAATCTTGCTAACGCCCAGTCCATGGATTACTGGTTGGAATTTCGTAATGATGCCGTTTTCAACTGCCGCCTGTTCGGCAGTATAGCAGGAGGTTCGGCGGCTAAATTCGGCACCTGGCAAGACAAGCGTACTGGCTGTTGGCGTGCCCACAAGGCAGGCACTCGGCTTATCCAGGACATCGACGAAGATACCGCCTTGCAGATCGTGACGGTGCGCCGTCAGGAAATGCTCGCCGCCATCGCAGCGTTACAGCATTTTACCCAGCGCCCACTCCAACATCTCGATCCAGAAGCGGTTCAAGCATCTGTGGCGACAGCAGCGCCCCGCTGGCATGGCAGTGCCTGGCTGCATAAGTACCTGCACCTCAATTTCCCAGAACTGGTAACCTGGAGCGCAACGAAATCCTATCTTCAGGCAGACCTGTACCGGCTAGGGCTTGACGCCGGTGACTTCGGTCTATACGCGTACGATATCCGGCTCATTCGCTTTTTAAGTCAGCTTCCAGCCCTGGCACAAGTACCCGTCTTTCTCCAATACCGGCTCACCTGCGGACTGGGACCACGGGATCACTGGTGTGTTAGGCTACCGGATGACCCTGCGCTACAGGAGACCCTGTTGATGGACGATTATATTGCGCTAGGACCATCCCAGCTGGCTAATTTGGCTGGTTTGTTCAGCCTGACCCGGCAAGCAGAAGTCAAAAAGGCTGTCGAGGTTGCTTTTAAAAAAGCGGGAATCGCCCTCCCACCCAAACAGCTACAGGATCTCATTGATCTAGGTTATGCGCTTAAAGAGGGCAGCATCGTTGCCTTGCTTAGTGACTCTCTTACCGTGGTGGCCGTCGGTAAAGTAGACGGCCACTACCGTTACGTGGCTAACGCTCAATATCCCCATCAGCTACCCGTGCACTGGTTTCATCAGCAGCACTTCACACTTTCTTTACCCGTAGACTTTGCTAACCGAGGCTTACTCCGGTTAGCGCCCGACAATCCAGCAGTCGCCGATATGGAGGCCTCACTGTTGAGCCACGAAAAGGTATCGATATTCGCCGGAACGCCAGAGGCGCGATCCGCTAAACCTTCCTTGGCAACCTGGGATTCCCCCCCTGGAGTAGTCGGCCAGCTTAGCGAAATGTTGGAACGTAAAAAACAAGTGATATTATACGGTCCGCCCGGCACCGGCAAAACGTATTACGCGGAGCAAACGGCGCTTGATATTATTGCCCGCCGCAATTTGCGCTGTCTTCCGTCCCAGCTTTCCGAACGACAGAAAACCTGGATCCAGAGCCAGAATGGCAGCTGTCCTTACTTGGCCGTCTGTACCTTTCATCCTTCCTATACCTATGAGGACTTTATCGAAGGTTATCGTCCGGAGGGTAAGAGTTTTAGCTTGCAACCCGGTATTTTTCGCCGCTTAGCAGCTGTCGCTCAAACCCGGCCTGACAAGAGTTTTGTTCTGCTTATCGACGAAATCAACCGGGGCAATCTTCCCAAGATCTTCGGCGAACTGATTACTCTCCTGGAACCCTCCAAGCGCGGTAGCATCACCACGCTACTACCCCTTTCCGGGGATTCCTTCCGCGTACCGGCTAACCTTTATCTGATCGGCACCATGAATACGGCAGACCGTTCCACGCTTCTATTGGATACCGCCCTACGGCGGCGCTTCGCTTTCAAGGAATTGTTGCCCGACCCGGCACTGCTCCAGGATAGTCGTATTGGCGATATTGCCCTTGCCACTTGGCTGTGTGCCTTAAATCGGCGGTTACGCGAACAGCTAGGTCGGGACAGCTACAACCTGCAAGTGGGGCACGCCTATTTTCTGGACGATGGTAAACCCGCCAGCACACTGCAACACATTGCTGCAATTGTGCGTGAAGATATTTGGCCTCTACTTCAAGAATACTGTTATGAAGAACCGCAAGCGCTTGCCGCCATTCTGGCCGCTGATAAGGGCGGCATCTATAATCCCCAAACCGCCGGCCTACGTGAGGAACTCTTTGCAACGGACCGGGAAGAAGAATTGATTCAAGCGTTAAATGCTATTGTGACTGCTGCGGATAGCAAGACCACTGCCTACTCCAGAATAACAGAAGATCTTTCCCAAGCAGACTTTGTGGCACTGGACGACACGTAACGTTCCTGACGTTGACAATTTATGAGTTGTAAGTTGTTGTTTCATCATTTATTATCCAGGGAGATGTCGCGATAAGGAGACAATAATTGATGTTGAAACGTAAAGCCTACTCCTACATCAGGATGAGTACAGATGTACAGCTAAAGGGTGACAGTCTACGACGGCAACTCGAAGCATCCGAACGCTATGCCCTCGATAACAACTTGGAACTTGTTGATTCTATTGACGGTATTCCCTTAAAGGATATTGGGGTATCTGGGTTCCTCGGGAAGAATACTCACAAAGGTGTCCTTGCAGTCTTCCTCGAAGCACTCCAGCTGGGGAAGATCGAACCGAATAGCGTCCTCCTCATCGAAAGCCTCGACCGACTATCCCGAGATAAACTCACCGAAGCCCTTACGCAGTTCCTAAACATCCTTGATCACGGCATTGAGATTGTCACCTTAGCTGATAACCAACGCTACACGAAAGAGATCATCAATCACAATCAAGGCACATTGATCATTAGCCTTACTATCATGTTCCGAGCTAATGAGGAGTCGGAGATAAAGTCGAAGAGGGTTCGTGCTGCCTGGAGTAATAAACGGAACAATGCCACCAATAAACCGATGACTTCTCGGTGTCCTGCGTGGCTGAGACTGGTAGACGGTAAGTTCGAAGTCATCCCTGAGAAAGCCGCTGTCATTGTAATGAAGATCTTCGAACTCTGCATTAGTACCTGTGGGTTATACGGGATTGCTCGTTACTTCAACGAAAATAAGGTTCCTGTTATCGGTACTACTGAGATTTGGCAGAGATCGTACATTCATAAGATCATTACGAGTAGAGCTGTGCTCGGTGAGTTACAACCTTATACAACTATAAACGGTAAGCGTCATCAACCAGCAGGTGATCCGATCCCTAATTACTACCCTCAGATCATTGATGAGGATACGTTCTACAGAGCTAATGCTGCTATCGCCCGTAGAAATAAGAGTGGTAGAGGACGGAAAGGAAAGACATTCTCCAATCTGTTTAGTGGACTCGTTTATTGCTCTCACTGTGGAAGTCGAATCACTGTAAGGAACCATGCTCCATATAAGCCGTGGGGTAAGCGTCTCTGCTGTACTAATCAGAGAGTTGGAGGTGGATGCACTATGCCTGAGTGGCGGCTGGACTCATTTCAATCGATGATATTTCGACATATTCATGAGGTCAACTTCGAACATTACTATCTGACGATCGAGCTGAATGAGAAAGACTTGGATGATGAGATTGACGCGCTGACATTAAGCAAGCTAGCTAACGTGAGAAAGAATTCGAACGGATCTGTGAGCTTTCGTAATGGGTGATGACTCGACCCCTGACTGCCAAGAAAAATCTCAGCGCTAAGCTAAATGCTATTCAGCTGGAGATTGATGAGATAAAGGAAGAAATCGAGATTAAAAAGTTACAGAAACATGAGGAAGCAGAAGCAAGGAAGATGCTTAGGCTCTTCTCAACTTAAGAGAATGCTTGAATTGATTGAAGAGAATGAGGATGATTATTACTTCCGATCTAAGGTAAATCAGACTACTCTCTAAGACGATTGAGCGGATCGAACTAATCCAGGACCCATTTGTGTTTCAACACTGGGACTTTACTGAAGATATCGGGAAGTCATTGCGTTCCGGAAACTCAATCCTCATTTAAGTGGAGAGTCATTAAGGAGAATTACAGAATCGTAAAGCATTTAAGGATTTATGTAAGTTGTTCTCTAAGCGGATTTAATAAAGTACAGATCAGGATCGAAGAGAACAATATCATACGACCTATCGTTGTTACATAAACCATTTCCGTGGAGCAAAAGAAAAGTCTCGTAAGAAACTACGTGACCGTAGAGCGGGGCTTAAAGGGCAACAAATACGCAATAGGCGAGGACAAAGAGCATGACTTTGAGTTCAAAGCCCGTGAAGTGACAGCATAAATCTGCTCGGGCAACAAGCGCTCGATTAGGCTGCTGGCGGTCTCCATCAAAAAGAACTGTTAGAGACAGGGGGGTCACGTTTTACTGCGAGAGTACAAAGTCGTCTTTTCCTGTCCTATTGGTGTTTTTTGCCGTCCGCAGACTTTTATTTCTTCTCGCCTTCCTGCTTAATCCGATCAAGCTCACTACGCTCAATCCGCCAACACCCCTCGTTCTCGCTGGACCTAAAGTCCGATCAAGTTGCCATTAAGCGGCTAAAGCAGGAAATTAATGAGTATTATTCAGCAAGTCCTTGAAACTGTTGGATCTATCCACTTTTCAAGGAAAAATTATCCTTTGAAGCACGCAGCGAAAGACTGACTTCAAGAACCTAAGCCATATTCGACCGAAGGTTGCTGAAATAACCTTTGGCTTACTTAAGGTCTTCCAGTCGCAATAGAACGCCAAAGTATTCCACAACATCCCCAATGTAAGCATGTAAGTCTGTATTCTTGTTATTAGCGTGGCGAAATAGATTCTGTTCCAGTTGTAGTGCGAGCTGTTTTAAATGCTGACGATTGTTCATCTTGCGAATTTCGCGGGTAGTTTTACTTTCTGTTAGAAATTCACTAAATCTCAATAGGGTATCAGTTGTTACTGGTTCTCTCATTGCCTTTTCTCTCCCTTTTAATAATAGCTATATGAAGTTGCCGGATACAGGATAATCACGCCCCAAATTTGGTCTTAGAGGCTGTCCGGAAAGTTTAATATATGATGTTTAAGTCAATACTTTAAATTCTCTTGAGCTACAATAAGCTATTGATTTATAGGATTTCCGTACAGCCTCTTAGTCAGTTCTCTTACGTGCTTGATAGTATTTAGTCCACTGGAATAAGAACCTTCAAGCACCTTTACATACTTATCCCATGTTGTTTACCAGTAAATAGCTGTTATAGACCTTCGCATATGAATTGATAGGTTTTTCTGGAAATTAAATTTTGCATTTCAAATGCTTATGCAAAATATCGACAATCAATTCATATGCGAACCACTATAACACTTTCGCCTATTGTGAAGGCACATGGGCATGTCGCTAAAAATCCAAATATCGAACACATGTTTTTATAGAAAAAAACATGTGATTATCTAACTAACTGTTTAATTTAATTTTTTTTAACTTTGAAAGTTGTTTTTGGAAAAAGACATGTTAAAATATACTTCTAGATAACACTTTAACATGCTTAGGAGAAATCAAATGGCAGGGAAAACCGGCAGACCTGAACACAGCACCGGACAGTCACAAACGGTCTCAGATAAGCAGTTCAAGCGAATTTTGAAGGCGCTCGACCTCGATTCGAACCCGATTCAGCGTGAACGCAATAAATCCATCATGGAAATCTCCTTCAAACTGGGACTGAGAGTGAAAGAGATTGCGTCCCTTAATATCGGGGATGTGCTGGATTCTAAAGGCAGCATAAGAACCCTTCTAAGACTCATTAGCGACAAGACCAAGGGCAGGAAGCATCGGGATCTACCGTTAGGCAACGAAAAACTTAGAAAGCAGTTAAGAATCCATCTAGATTTGATTGATACCAGCAAAGCAGACGTTCCCCTTTTTACTACACAGAGAGGGAACCGTTTCAGCCCAAACAGTCTACAACAGGCTATGAAGCGAATGTTTGTAAACGGAGGGCTTGATGGAAAATACTCTTCTCACAGTGGGAGAAGAACCTTTATTACCAAATTGAGTGAAAAGGGCTTCGATATCTACACCATAAAAGAAGCAGCAGGGCATTCCAGTATACAAACTACACAGCGATATATTGAACGAAATGAGAAGAGAATATTTGAAATGTTGAAATGTCTGTAAACGACAAGCAATAGTGTTGTCAAAAAAAGAAATAAACAGGGTGCTGGAGACACCACTGCGGGGTTTGCTGTAAATAGGCTTGCGTCTGGGGTGGCAGATGGTCCTCGACGGTGGCACGCTCACCGGGTTGCGACAACCGCGGATGAGCCGCCACCAGATGATGGTCGTTAAAGAGCTGTACCACCGTTTCCGTGGCTTTTAACCACAGGATTTGCCCGCTCAGCACAAATGGCACTGAATAACGACCTTCCGCAAAGCGCACGTGGCCATCGCGATAGACTTTCACCTGCGCCCAGGTGGCTAACTGCGGCGGCACATCGGGTAAGCGCCCCAACAGCGGCTTTTCGACTTCCTGAAAACGCCGTAAGGGTTGTTCATGGGTGGTGCCATGTTGGCGATTACCGACTTCCAACAGCCAGGCTTGTAACTGCGCATTGGCATCGGCCAGGGTGCGAAACGTGCGGGTCGGTATAAAATTGCGTTTGACAAATTTTACCCCCGCCTCCACCCGACCTTTCTTTTGCGGCTCCCGTGGTGGGCAGGCATCAATTTTAAAACCATAGCCTTCGGCATACTCACCGTAGGCCCGCTGTACTTCGGGGTCGTAATAACAGGCGCGGGTGATGGCACACTTGGCGTTATCAATGATCAAGCGGGCTGGCACCCCACCAAACCATTCAAACGCCCGCCGATGACAACCTAACCAGGTCACGGTACTTTGATCAGGGACACATTCGGCGTATTGATGCCGACTCCAGGCTAACGTCATGATGAAAAACCAACTGCGGATGACTTTCCCGGTATACACATCGACAATATCAGGACCCCGGCCAAAGTCGATCTGCGCTGCCTCGCCCGGAGCAAAGGCCAATGCCACCGTGACCTCGGGATGTGTCGCTGCCAACGTATTGACAAACCGCCGCACCGCAAAATAACTGCCTTGAAAACCATACTCGCGCTTCAGCGCCTGATGAATCGTCGTGGCCTGGATGCCTTGCTCCCACCACGCGGTGACGGCTTCGCGATAGGGTTCCACACTGGAATGGCTACCCGATGAGCTATCGCCGCTGGCGTCTCGCACCGCCTCCAGTACCGGAGATAAGCAATTATCCGCTGGTAACGGCTGGCTGGTATCAAGCCAGCCCTGTTGCTGGGCAAGCTGGCGTAGCTGAGCCGCTTTGTGCCGCCCAATGAGGCCCGCTTTCGCTAAGCGGCGATCCGAATCGCCCTGACGCATGCGCACTAGGATTTGTCGGTAGTGATACATCTCAAATCTCCGATTACTCATCAACTATGACCTCAACAGGTAAAATCCCGCAGGATAACCGCTGAGGGGCAGATTTGAGACCGTTTTTTAGGCTAGCGCAGTGGCTCCATTAGACTGCAAATCCACTGGCTCCATTAGACTGCAAATCCACTGGCTCCATTAGACTGCAAATCCACTGGCTCCATTAGACTGCAAATCCACTGGCTCCATTAGACTGCAAATCCACTGGCTCCATTAGACTGCAAATCCACTGGCTCCATTAGACTGCAAATCCACTGGCTCCATTAAGTGCAACTCAGATGGCTCCATTGCGGTGCAAATTCACAGTTGTGGACCCGCCGATACCAGGCGCTGCCGTGAATCACGGCTTCCAGCCCGTCCAACACTTGGTTACTGATCACCGGTGAAATCGTACCCCCTTGCGGGACGCCGGCTTCGGTAGGGTACAGGGTGCCGTGGTCGATAAAGCCGCTTTTCAGCCATTTCGATAGAATACGCCGGTTCATCGGTATGTGTTCTTCTAGCCATCCGATGCGGATATTGTCGAAAAAGCCTTCCATATCCCCTTCCAAGATCCAGCCCGCCGAGCTTTTCTGACGCAGCACTTTGAAGCACTGGTCAATGGCGTCGGCACAGCGGCGCTTGGGCCGAAATCCATAGGAGTTGCGGTCCGCTGTCGTCTCTGCGATCGGCTGTAACGCCTGGAGCCAGAGGCTTTGGCGCGCCCGATCCACCAAGGCGGGGATCGATAACGGCCGTCGTTTGCCGTTTTTCTTGGGGATGTACATCCGTTTTAAAGGAACCGGCCGGTAGCCACGCCACTGACCGATCCGCTCTACACCGGCGGCTTTACGCTCCGGGGTGTCCCAGAGCTCGCCATCCATGCCCGGCGTCTTCTTTCCGTGGTTCTCGGTCACTCGCTTGACAGCTAAAGCGCGCGCGGCAAACGAGTGCACCAACAGATAACTCAGACGCTTGACTTTGCGCCACGCGCCTGCCTGAATCGCCTGGACGATCCGCCGTTGCAGGGATCGTACCCGCCGATGACAAGCCGCCCAGTTAATACCGTGCCACTCGATCGTCGCCAGGCCCGAGAACGCTGGTAGTTCGAGACTACTCATTGGAAACTGAACCTCGGTTTACGATTTGCCTCACCTTCATCGTCCGGTCACACCCGCAGGAAGTCAGCCGCCTTTCAGCGCAGGGCAAAGTTTGAACCCCTATCTCTCCCATTACAGCAGAGCCTTCGCTTCCTCCCACGTCCTCTACCGCCTACGCCATTCCCCGTGCTCACGCCCGGGCGACTCCGGGGACTGACACCTGGCGATGCCCCAGAAAGCGCATGCGGTTTACCACGTTTCACAATGTGCACCTATAAAGGGACTTAGGACGCCTCTGTACACCGGGGGATACGGCACGTGTGTCGGCCAGCCGTTAAAACCCGCCGAACCTGATCCCCTTCCCGTTTTGGGTCTGGAGCGTCTCAATCGCCTTTCGCTCCGCTTCGCTCACGATGCGTAACACCAAGGCTTCACTTACGTTGTCCTTATCCCTCATTCCCCGCCACCGAATCCACCGGGCGATTCCGGTAACCGGCTGCTACGGTGTGCTTGAGACCTCCTCGTTGCCGATGACGCCCCCACCGTGCGGAGACAAGTGACACGACACTTGGCTGAATCGTCACCTCCTGGTAACTTCCAGCAGTACTACATCGCGACCTCGTGTCGCAATAACGTCGCAAATAACATGCAGTTTAAAACAGAGCGAAGGAGCGGCGCTTTTTAGGTCGGCTGAATTTGCTTTGTTATTCAGTATTGAACATGCCTAATTCTAGTAAGCTAACCCAAGTTGCTACCTACGAAGCTAGCGTGCCTTGAGGCGATTGAAGATTTGGAGATCGCCCACAGGTTCTTCTCCTAGAATCGCTTTTTAATGCAGGAGAGAACCCGTGGACGATCAAATTATCGCGATTTACTGTTTGTGTGATGACGTGTTGAAAGCTTTGGATCATGCTGAAGACCCGCAACGGCAGATGAGCGATGCCGAGGTGATAACCACGGCCATCGTGGCCGCGCTCTACTTTGGGGGTAACTGGGAGCGGGCGCGAAAGCTGCTCGGCAACGCGCGCTATATCCCCACGATGCTCGGCAAAAGTCGCTTCAACCGGCGCTTGCATGCCATTGGCGAGCTGTTTCTCACCCTCTTTCAAGTGCTGGGGGTGTTCTTCAAGTCGCTCAACAGCGATTCGCTCTATGTCATCGACAGCTTTCCCATCGCCGCCTGCGATAACATCCGCATTCCGCAAGCTCGCCTGTATCAGGAGGAAGTCTATCGGGGCTACCTCGCCAGCAAACGGCGTTATTTCTATGGGCTGCGCATTTATCTGCTGGTCACCGGCACCGGCGAGCCAGTTGAGGTGTTTCTCACCCCCGGAGCGGATGCTGACGTGCGGGCACGGCATCGCTTTGCCTTTGACCTGCCCGCCGGCAGCACCGTCTATGCCGATAGCGCCTTTACTGAATACGCGGTGGAAGATGTGATGAAAGAGGCGGGTATCCTGCTGCAGCCGCTGCGCAAGAAAAACTCCAAACGCCCGGTGCCACCCTATGTCGCTTATCTGCAAGCGCGTGGCCGCAAAATAGTCGAGACCACCGGCAGTCTCATCGAACGCTTGCTGCCCAAAAGCATTCACGCTGTCACCTCACAGGGCTTTGAACTCAAAGTCATGCTCTTTGTACTCGCCTGTAGCGTATCATGCACCCTATAGGTAGCAACTTGGGTTAAGCTAGGAAAACAAACTCGCTAAGTGCTTGTCCCAGTTTCAAAGCAAGAAACAGGGAAAAGAAAAATAATGGCAGCTGTGCTACCGTTCCCCAAGAAACAGGATCAGAAATTGTTAAATTTTCTTGATCGGAAATTGAGTACGTAAATCCCGGTCTCGGATTGAGATCCGTTAAATATTTTTCTTTTTCTGTTTTATCAAGGCCATATATGGCCACTGTGCAGCTGTCAACAGTTTTACACTTTAGTAACTTCGGATCGAGTTTTTTCCAATTCCTATTATCGTCACAAATTGGCCGCTGTGACATAGGAACAGTTTGACAGGCATTGAAGTATAGGAAGCGTTTATCTGACAGCAATTCAATATAGGCAGCTTTAAACCTCTCGGTTCGATCATTTGTTATAAGTTATTGATTTATAATAAGTATGATTTATGCTGTTGCATATTTCATGCACAACGTAAGTCACTGAATCTTCGGAACTTCCAAAAATGAGCGAACCGTCGGTTAAACTGATCTGTATTCGGATAGTAAGTAATTCCTTCAGACGGATTACGCGTTTGGAAATACACGTCGACGACTGCTTCCGATTGTTTAGCATATATATCTGGAAAGACCCAAAATGCAAAATATGCAGATACAACGTTACTTCCGGCTAACCAGATCCATGTGAAACCGGCGATAATCCTGCCTCTCTTTTCCGCACGTAATCCCAGGTTCATTAAACGCTCCTAACGAGAGACCCTTGTCGTATTCTTAATGTCCAACGCCAACATAAGCAGTTGACGGACCCGTAGCGTCAGCAAAGGGTACGGCAATCTGCTGGATGTTTTTTATACCTTATCTTTCTAAGAATCATCAAATACAATAACTCTAAATTCTTCCACAAAATCATCAGCCCCAAGAAGATGTTTACGAACTTTACCTATCAACGCTCTTACGTCCAGCGCATCCTCTTTATGACTCAATGACTTTGATAGGTCTACAGCCAACTCTGGAGGTAGCCAGAGAAAAGCCTTAAAAGAAAGTTCATTTAACTTTTGATAATCTGATTTCTTATTAATCCATTCAGATAATAGCTCAGCGATTAGCTCCGCCTTTAACCTCACTTCTCTTTCATATTTGATATCCGATAACTTCTTATCATATTCATGCTTAATAGAATATTGAATTCTCTTGACTATCCAGGTGCGTGACAAGAACACAAGTAAAGCAATTAGAGCCGCCGTTGAAATTGAGCTTAATAGTGAAGCTAACCATATTTCCATACATCGATTCCATTACGAGGTATAACGATTTGCATAACCGGGCACTTGGCGGAGCGAAGCGGAGTCCAAGTGGTCCGGGTTTATGCAATTGTTAGGCTATCAATTAAATTTCAATACTACAATCAGTTGTCTTATGGGCAGAGTCAACGATAGCCTTGTAATATGAGTCGTTAATTATTCTCTTAAATCTACAATAGTCTTTGACCTTAACTTTTGCGTCATTATTATCATCGCCTTGCCAATACCATTTTGTATTCCGACAAAATTTGGACCATGGACAATTCGCTCGACAAGTAAGATACGGATAGTTTGTCGAAGAAATATTACCAGCAAGTTCAAGCGCTTTCTGTTCTATATTGCCTTCATTGATTCCGAATTTATTTATGATTCCTAGGCTAAAAATGATGGGATCAATTCCATCATAAGCCAATTCAGGAGATACGCTATGAAAGAGATTTAAATGTGTTTTACCAAAATATTTATCTAAAACATCACCTAGTGACTTCTCTAAGTCCTTCCACTGCTGTTGTGTAGGGCTTTTATACGCACCGTAGTTCATTTCAGCAATGGGAGGGATATACCCAACCCGATCAAAAAACCAATCACATATCTCCAATAAATTACCGAACTGCTCATTAGGGACTATGCATACGCCCAACTTGATGGGCAACTCACTAGAATTATGCTTTTCAATGTATTTAATTGTATTTTCTGGATCCTCTGCACCTTTGTCGGGATTTATTGGATTTTCCACAGAAAAATATATTGCTTCGATTGCACTATTCTTTGCTTTAGAAAACCAATCATCCTTTAAGCGATGTCCATGTGTCAGTACGAAAGGTCTCATACCGGTCGTCGCATAGGCCAAATCCGCTCTATTAAACAGTTTATCTTTAAGAGTTATAGGGTCACCACCGGAGAATCGATAGTTTGTCTCCCCACCGCTTTCATTTGCCCAATATTTTACAAAACGGCAATAACTGGAAAACTGTTCATCTGGCATATGATATGCGACTGATTCTCTATCGTGCTTTAAGTAGAAGTGGCAGTAGCCGCAATGCGAATTGCATAGGCCGGTTATTTCGATATTCAAGGTGAATATTCGATCGCCTTCTCCCAAGCTATTATCCAAGTATTCTTTTAATTTCATGTTTATCTCACTGGTTATCAAAGAAAGAGCCTTTTCCAAGGCTCTTTCAATCCTCCAAACTCAATCAGGGTCGGTCGAGTAAACTAAATGATTAACTTCCGTTTTTACTCCTTTTTTGTTTAACGCATCAATTAGAGCTTTAGCCTTATCTTCTTCCATTGTACTACTCCAGCCAACCAGCTTTAATGCGGCAACCATCGCTCGTTCTCGAACATTGATATCCTCGTATTTCATGATGCATCTCCGGTTCCATATTGAAGGAAGTTAGACTATGCCTGGAACCAATCGCAAAGCCTAACAGTGCAATAGACAGAATTCGAAAAAAGTGTGCTAGATAGAATCTGTCTATTCACCTATTTTCGAATTCTGCACGTTATGGTATCAGGTCTAGATTCATAGCCTGTCCTTGATGCGTTCAGCCCTTCCCGTTCGCACGCTCTTGCTAACGGTCGTGAAAACAGACTTAAAGAAATACGCGATCTATTGGTAACCTGAACTCGATACATAAGTGTTTGATCGGTTGACACTACTCTTCACGTGTCAGGTGCTTGTGCAGGAAATGTCGGCGGTATGGATACCGCCGTCTAACTTACAGGATGTATTTACCGCGTTTTTGGGATAAGCGCCTGACACGTGAAGCGTTTTATGCCGAACTGAGGTTATTGGTAGCAGTAATCCCCGGTGGCATCGGCAGCCACGATGGCATGATTACGGCTCTCGTAAGTGGTAGCGATGACGTGCAGGGGTAGTGCGGGCAAGCGCAGCTAGGGCTTAAATATCTTGCGGGCGCGGGTGGTGTCCTGATTTTGGAGAATCACATGGATTCATGTCAAACTTAGGACCTTTATCAGGCGCCAACATCCAAGGGGTTGCGATGACATTAATTCCTGTACGCTGTTTACATTGTGAAAGTGATCAGGTTGTCAAACGTGGTATGACCAGCAATGGTAAACAACGCTATCTGTGCCAGAATGAGGAGTGTGCCCATGGCTCTTTTCTTCTGGAGTACAGCGACCGTGGACGTCTACCCCAAGTCAAGCAACAGGTCGTTGACATGGCGCTCAATGGTAAGTAATCGATCACAAGTATTTTAACATTTTATGAGAATGCAATCTTGTATTCAGTGCCGATGTTTCTCAGGATCTTAAAGAGCTCGTCTCTGAGGCGGGAAAAGGATTCATAGGCCGAGAAGGGCAACCATTCATATTTGATCTTGCGCCATAAGATTTCGATCAAATTTAATTCCGGTGAATAGGGGGCGAGGAATTCTAGCTGCAGACCGGTAGCGTGCCAGCGTTCCCGGTTCGCCTCAAACGCTTGGCTGGTATGGAGCGAGGCGTTATCGAGTACCACGACGGTGGGTTTTTCTCGGGTCTTAACAAACGCATCAAAGCAGGCGATCACGACCGCGGTGTCGATGGTGCCTTCAAAGACATAGGGATGCACGTCATTGGCCCGATTCATAAACCCGAGCACATTGAGCCGCTTGCTATGGGCCGCGGGTAATTCGATCGTCTCGCCGCGGGGTTGCCACGCGTAAGCCATCGCGGGGACGAGGGTAAAACCGGACTCATCAAAATAATACAGCTCGATCGCCCCGCTCGCTTCGTGCTCGAGCAGCTCGGCAAGCCGTTCCACCGAGGCGGCAAACGCCTGTGGATCGCGTTTGTCTTTGAGCGATTGTCGCACCCGCTTCCACACCAGCCCGGCCCGTTTGCACAACCGTTTAATCGTCTTCCTACTGACCTGGCGCCCGCCGCACTTCTCTAACTCCGCCAGCACCCGCTTGATGGAGCGCGGCTCTGCTTCCAGCCACTCCAGCACCTGCGCTTCTTCTGCGGCGCTGAGTTTGCGCGGCCGACCACTGCGCGCTTGATCCAGTAACCCCACTACCCCCTGACGTGCCCACGCTTTCAGCCAACTCGAGACCGTCTGGCGACACACGCCATAGATCGCCGCGATCTCTTGAACCCGATAACCCGACGCACTCAGCAAAATCGCATGCGCTCGCATCCGTGTCCAATGCATCGGGTGGTGTTGGTGCATCTCTTGTAGCGTCACCTTCTCGGGCTCGCTCAGGGGGGTTACAAATAGCATTAGTGACCTATCACAACAATGGGATTCTAAAATAGAATAAGGTTACCTCATTTTTGATTTTGTTAAAATACTTATGGCTGACTACTTAGCGGCGTTCGGGATACGGCGCGGGTATTGAAGATCAGCAAGGACACCGTACTCAGTGAGTTGAAAGCAAAAGAAGACGTGCTCGAGCCGGTCAACCAAGCGCTGCTGAGCGGCCTGAATCCAGACGACATTACCGCGGTGGTTCAGCGTGTTGACGAGGCTGAGGTCGACGAAAGGTGGAGTTATGTAGGCAACAAGGACGAACAACGTTGGCTCTGGCACGCCATTGATCATGCCACCGGCGTAGTGCTCGCTTACGTCTTCGGCCGACGCAAAGATGAGGTATTTCTGGCGCTGAAACAGTTACTGGAACCGTTTGGAATCACGCGCTACTACACCGATCACTTAGGCGCGTATCAGCGCCATCTAGAGCCCGATGTGCACTGCCCCGGCAAGCGTTACACCCAGCAAATTGAACGCCAGCACCTCACCTTACGGACTCGAATTAAACGCCTAGCACGTAAAACGATCTGCTTCTCCAAATCGGTCCAGATGCACGATATCGTCATCGGCTTATTGGTCAATCGATATGAATTTGCTCGGCCTGTGTAAATCAGCGATATCCAAAATTAGGACACCACCGTTGAGAGAACTCTGAGCTGCTTTCGCGGCGCCAATTGAGCCTCGATAAGTGTTTGGTGCAGACGCGTTTTCTGCGCCCACACAGGAAACCAAGTCAGAGCTTGTATGACTTGTACGCTCTCGCTACGCGAATCGCGCTGTGACGACTAGGGTCGTTGCCTATGGATAACCTTTGCCCTTGACAAAGGGGGACCTTATAAGTGTTAGGGATCTATAATGACCGGCTTCAAGAAGACAAACCACCACAAGAACAGCGCCCCCACCAACATGACAGCACCTAACAACCAAGCAACAGCAGACGAGTCAGGTGCCTTGCGTTCGGATTTCCATTTCAGGCAGAAGGCTCGCGTAAATGTGCGTCTCACATTCTTGAGCCGATCACGGCGAGCCATAACCGATTGTTCTAGCTTATAGATCAGAACTATCCCTGCTACAGCTAATCCAGTAGCCACCACACAAAGAACGAACCGCTCCCATGTTCCTACTTTTAGGGCGTTTATTTGGCTGACGCCAAAAAATGCACCGAAGAGCAATAGTACGTAATTCGTGACCGCCCACTGCTGCTGCTTGAAAAACGCGAGGTCCTGAGCGGTGAGCTCGTACAAGAGGCGCAATTCTTCTTCGGCTTTGCTCCGTTCCCTGTCTTTTCTGTCGGCTGTAACCACAGGCGTTCGCTCCCCTTTCCCTAACGTTACGCCTCAGCGGTGCGCGTTTTTGGCGCGTCCGCTGGAGGCGCGTGTTGGACGAAGCCGCTACGCGGCAGAAAAGACTCGGCGCCTGATTAAATCTAAAATGTAACCTCACGCCCTCGATATGAGGGATCATTCGACCACGAATCATGAGGTTACAACGCCATGACAGCATCATCGGAATCAAATTTCAAGCAGCATTACCAAACGCATCTCAAGCACCTTAAGCTCAAGGGCCTGCGACCCAAGACAATAGAAGCCTACGCCCGCGCCATTCGCCGCCTCGGTGCCTATTTCGAGCATCAAATCGACGAGCTATCCGAACAGCAGTTGACGGACTATTTCACCGATCTGCTGGCGTCCCATTCGTGGAGCGCCGTCAAGCTCGATCTGTATGGTCTTAAGTTCTACTACACCCACGTGCTGCACAAGCCCTGGGTGGCTATGGCGCTGATCAAGCCGCCGAAAACTCAACGCCTGCCGGATATTGTCACGATCGAGGAAGCCAACCGTCTGTTCAGAGCGACCCTGACACTCAGTTATCGAGTCTTCTATTTTACCCTCTATAGTCTGGGTCTGCGCCTGGGAGAGGGACTGCGTTTGGAAGTGGGCGATATTGATGCACACCGTCAGCGTGTTCACATCCGCGATGCCAAGGGCAACAAAGATCGTTTCGTTCCTTTGCCGGAGGCAACGCTCGATCTGTTGCGCCGTTTCTGGCAGGTGCACCGTAACCCCAGGCTGCTGTTCCCCAATCGCCACGGTGGCCTAAAAGCGGCTCATCGCGCCACCAGTCCGCTCGATCGTGGCGGTGTGCAGACCACCCTACGCCAGGTGGTGGCCGACTGTGGAATAAAAAAAAGATTACCCCACACAGCCTGCGCCACTATCTACCCTTCTTGACTATGTCGGGTAACATGAAGGACCTTACAGACCTGTTCGGAAATGGCAGATCACATCACACGGGGCCTCTCAAAATACCCGACATAGTTTTTTCCCGTTAGAGATTATTGAGGAAACTCAGCAGCCTATCGTCGGGTTGATAACGACCTACCGTCCCCTCTGGGGGGTTTGTTTTGGCGAGCGCTTGCTCTTTCATCGCCAGGGTGGCCTCCAGATAGATCTGGGTGGTCTCAACGGATTCATGGCCGAGCCACAAGGCAATGACCGATCGATCAACTCCGGCTTGCAGCAGATCCATGGCCATGGTGTGCCGCAAGCGGTGGACAGTGACCCGCTTTTGCCGGAGCGAAGGACACGCCTGGGAAGCCGCCTGGCGCTGTTTATTCAGCAGGTACTGCACCCCATGGACACTGAGCCGGTGACCTCGGGCACTGGGGAACACGACGCCACGGGTACCGCGTGGTGGTTCTCGCAGCCAGGCGATCAACACGGCGCGTGTCGATTTGGCCAGCGGAATGCAGCGTTCTTTGCGTCCCTTACCGATGACCCGCACGTGCGCACCGACCGCTAAGCTCAGATCCTCGCGTTTGAGCCCGGTGATCTCGGATAAACGCAGGCCCGTTTGCACGGCCGTCAACATAAACGCATGATCGCGCCGCCCAGACCAGGTCTTCGGATCGGGAGCCGCGAGCAGCGCCTCGACTTCGGCACGGGTGAGAAAGCTAACCAGGGTGCGGGTGAAGCGCTTACTCGGGATCGCGAGCACGCGCTGAATCTGCGCCGCATGGGTGGGTAGTTCAAAGGCGGCGTAGCGAAAGAAGGAATGCAGGGCCGTGAGCCGCAAATTACGACTGCGGACGGTTACACCGCGCTGCGTCTCCAGTTCATCCAGAAAGGCCACGATCACCGGGGCGTCGATCTGCTCGATGGCCAGACAGGACGGCGGCTGATGCAGGCGCTGTTGGGCAAAGACCAGGAATTGCCGGAACGTGTCGCGATACGAGCGGATGGTATGCGGGCTGGCCTGGCGCTGTTGCATCAAACGCTGGGTAAAGAAACGCTCCAACAGAGGTGCTAACGGGGTGGCAGGTGTCATGACGGGTCCTCCCAACGCTGTTCAAGGCGGCGCATCGCTTCGCGCATCAGCTCAGGCGCCCCTTCCAAATACCACTGGGTATCAGCGACGTGAACATGGCCAAGATAAGCGGACAATAACGGCAGACGACGTTCAGGATCCTGATCGCAGCGATACCAGTTCACCAGCGTATTGGTAGCGAATCGGTGCCTGAAGTCATGCAGACGGGGGCCATGCCGATCGCCCGCACCCCGTAGCCCGATCTGCCGGGACAAGGCATAAAAGGCACGATGGATCTGTCCACCGTCCAGGCGATTTCCCCAACTGGAGACAAACAGGTAGGCGGACACCGCTCGCCCCGCCCAATGGCGCTGGCGTCGTTCGAGGTACGCGGCGAGCACCTGGCAGGTCGAGGCATGCAAGGGCACCAGGCGCGTCTTGCCGAACTTGGTGCCGCGGATCGTCAATACCCCGGCCTGCCAATCGACATCCTCCAGCGTGAGGTTGCGTGCTTCGCTCACCCGCAGGCCCGAGACGCTCAACAACCCGAACAGACAATAGTAAACCCAGGGCAGCAACGCACCGCGTTCGTAGCGGTGTGGCATGTTCAGTGCCGCGTCCAGTAAATTATGGATCTCTTCATCGGTGTAGAGATAGGGCCGTGCCCGCTGGGGTTGGAAGGGTAACAAACCGGGCGCTGGAATCTCGGTGCGGGGATCGCTCGCCCGGTGATACCGGGCAAATCCGCGCACCATGCTTAGGCGCCGTGCCCAATACGCCGGTTGCGCATCCACGGGCTGTTGCGCCCAGGCCAGCGCTAACGCCTGGGTGATGAAGGGCGCGTGCTGGTGCTCCATAAACGTGACAAAATCGGGCAACGCTTTGCCCGCTTCGCGTAATTGGAAGCCGAGCTGACGGCGCAGGTTCAGATACTCATCAACGGCTTGTCGAAGGGTGTTCATTGTTCACCTCCCGGCCACGGCAGCGCCAGCGTACGCAAGGCGTCCAGATCGACCTGGGTATATATCTTGGTCGTTTGCGGATGGCGATGGCCCAAGATGTCCCCGATCTCGCTGAGCGAGGCCCCTTGGCGCAACAGCTCGGTGGCCAAACCATGACGAAACTGATGGGTCCCATAGGTGGGGGCTTGAATGCCGGCGCGCTGAAGGGCATGACGCACGAGGGAGCCAATACCACTGGCACCCTGAAAGCCGTGCCGGGGGGCCTTGGCGTGCAAAAAGACACGCCGACTGCGGCTGAGCGGTCGTCCATCGCGCAGATAGGCGGCGATCGCTTGACCCACCTCGGCAGACAAGGGAAACTCATGCGGCAGACCGCCTTTGCCGCGTACCCGCAAGGTGCCGGTGTTCCAATCAATATCATCGAGTTCAAGCCCCACGATTTCGCTTGACCGCAATCCCAACCGTGCCAGGAGCAGCACGATGGCGTAGTCGCGACGTCCCATCGCCGTGTGTTGATCGAGGCTGGTCAACAACTGATGGACTTGATCGGCTGAAATGGCGCGCGGAATCGCGGGCATTGACCAGTTGGGTACCACGGGTACCGCCGCTGCCAAATTCAGCACCACCTCGCCGCGATAGTGGGCGTAGTTCAGGAACGAGCGCAAGGCACTGGTCATGAGCTTGGCTCGCTGGCGATGCAGATGCGGCGCCTGGCGCTGGACAAAGCCGACGACATCGCGGGCACCCAGGCAGGACAGGGTGACGGGGCCGTCTCCAAAACGGGCCTCAAGAAACCGGCGCACGAACGCTACGTAGTTGAGAACCGTGGCTTCGGCCAAAGCACGGGCCTCGCGCAGGTAGTGCACGTACCCCTGGATACAGCGCTCTGCCGGGGTGGGTTGAGGGAGGGATACCTTGTCGACGGGAATCAGGCCCTGCGCGCGTAAAAAACCCATAAGATGTCGCAGTGCCGCCGCATCACCGGAGCAAGGCCGTCGCTGCCGACTGCGATAACTTAAATATTGTCGCGGATGATCAGCGGTCAGGTGGTTTAATTCCACGCCCTTTTGCTGAAGCCATCGACTGAAGCTGGCAGCGAGATAAACCTGCCGGTGAATCGAAGCGTGCGCATAGCCCTGGGTGTTGAGAAGCTCGGCAAAGGGCTTGATATATGCCGAGAGAGGGCCTTCGAGTGCTTGCGATAGAACGATCTGAGCGTTGATAACACATCTCATAGTGAACTCCTTGCTCTAAGGGTTGATGGACGGAGTTCAAACTATATCGATATGAATGTGGGCGATTGCCCAGAAAGCTAAGCTGTCAAGGCTTTACAAGACATAGTCAAGAAGGGTAGATAGTGCCGCCTATGTCTTTAACGACATAGGCGGCACAGCTATGCCACCCATCTGATCGAAGCCGGCGTTGACCTCCTCGAAGTCCAGAAAATCCTCGGTCACCACTCCATCCTGACCACCGCCAGATACACGCATCTGACCTGTGGTACGGACCATAACGCTACCCAGGCGATCAATGCGCTCATGAATGGCTTTTCCATGGCATGGGGGCAAGTCAAATGATTCTACTCTCAAGCATCATTCGAACCTTCGAAACTGAGTTCCTGGAGCACTATCAGGATTCGATCCTGCCCTCTCATCGCCAGGCGCTCTCCGCCCTGAAAGACTGCCGCACTTCAGCCAGTCCCCAAATGCTGGCGCAATGTCCCGAGTGCGACAACCAGGTCTTGGTGCCGCATTCCTGCGGCCATCGCCACTGTCCGCACTGCCAGCACCATGAAAGCCAGCAATGGCTGGAACGTCAGCTCCAAAAACAGGTCCCCGCCGAGTATTTTCTGGTGACCTTCACCCTGCCCGAAGAGCTCAGGCCGCTGGCCTGGCTCCATCAACGCACCCTCTATGACCTCATGACCCGCTGTAGCTGGGAGACGGTGCGCACGTTTAGTCAAAACGACCCGCAACTCCAGGGTACGCCGGGCGCCATCACGGTCCTGCACACCCATTCCCGCCGCCTCGACTACCACCCACACGTGCATCTGGTGATGCCTGCCGCCGCCCTCGATGGCGAAAAAAAGCGGTGGCGGACCAAAGGGGGTAAAAAACGCAAGAACCCCTCCGGTTATCTGTTCAACCACCAAGCGCTGGCCAAGGTCTTTCGCGCCAAACTGCTCGACGCCATCCGCCAGGAGGGACTGGAACTGCCCGTAAGCTACCCCGACACCTGGGTTGTCGATGTCAAGTCCGTCGGCACGGGCGAGAAGGCGCTGGTCTATCTGGGCCGCTATCTCTATAAAGGCGTGATCCAGGAGAAAGATATTATCGCCTGCGAAAACGGCCAGGTGACTTTTCGCTACCAGGATAGCAAAACCCAGCAGAGCGAATACCGAACGGTCTCCGGCGCCAGGTTCCTGTGGCTGATCCTCCAGCATGTGCTGCCCAAAGGCTTCCGACGCGCTCGCAACTTCGGCTTTTTGCATTCCAACAGCAAACGGCTGATCGCCTTGCTTCAGTCGCTGCTGGGCTTCGACCCGAACCGGGCGTTGGCTTGGCTCAAACAACGCCCGAAACTCACCTGCCGTTGCTGCGGCGCTGTGATGAACATCGTGCGAACGCGGATACTGCCTGTGTTCCCGGTTCTAGCACGATGATGCGATCGAGGCATTGATGAGGTAAGCGAAGGCCACAATCCGGCGCAGCGGGACATCGGTGACCGAAGCCGAGAGGTGCGCTCGTCTTCGACAGCACCAAAATACCACAATAAACGCCCGTTTCCAGACACCGTTGCCGCAATAGCAACGAAGCCGGCTTGCCTTGCGGATCTGCTCACCATGGCAGGTCTTCAGGGCAAGCCAGCTTGAAAAAGATATTTTCTATATAAAGCGACTCTCCTCTCCCCCGACGGGCTTGTCCAACAAACGGTTAGATTGTGGTTCGCTTCGCTCTCACAATCTAACCTTATTCGTTAGGCATTTTTATTACTTGGCCTATATGCCAACTCTTCCATATGCTGATATATTTGAATGATTTGGTTACCCAAGTGCACAAGAACATCTCGCCCTGTATCTTCACCCATTCTTCTAGCAGAGATACGTGCCAAATAATCTGCACCTATTTTTTTATCTCTAACTTGTACGACAAGACCTTTTTCAAACTGGTCTTCTAGTTGAACTGATAAGTCCAATCCACCTCTAATAGCCGAAACTAATGCTCCCACAATTTGTCTACGTCCTAGTTTTTCTTTACCTTTAGCTTCTAATTCTTCATAAATTTTTGTAGCATTTTTATTAGCTACCAACTCGACTACTGAGAGTACTGAATATGGTTGTTCCTCCGTCTGTTCCACAAGTGTTAAACGAAGATGAAAATTACTGTTTTCTTTACTCCAATCTATGGCCCAGTCAGTGTGCCACTCTGGCTCATCAATTCTTCCTTGCGATTCATTTGTAACTTTTGCTATTGCCTCCAAGGTTTTTCTTAACCCATCATCGAAATCTTTGCGAAAATCTGCATACATCTTTTCTCTTAGAAAAATGGGTATCGCGCAATTCTCAATAAGTATTGGTAAAATAACTACTCTTTTTTCTTCCAATTCTCGAATTAATGCACTGTTTAATTCTTTTCTACACCATTCTGATGCTACAGATGCATTTGACAATATTACTAGTAGAGCACTCGCGCCTGATATTGCTTCCTGAACTTTATTAATAAGAGAATCTCCAACATGTAATTCCCATCGATCTAGCCAAACATGGACTTTTTCTCCTACCAACTGAACTGCCAACTTGTCCACAAAATCCTTATCAGCATGGGAGTAACTTATAAAAACTGGCACGATTTTATCCTTTAATCTACATACGCCTTACGCTTGGGTTCAGCCGTCCCTAAGAGCAGATTGAAGCAACGCATTTTTGTTAGAAATAACTTACAAGAGTAACGTATTCTTTCGCGAATGAAACTATATCAAGCTTAGCTTTCCAGTTCTTAGTACCGTGCTCGCCATACAGATAAATAAATGGGTTTAAGTAAGTTTGCCCTTTTATTTCATCTATATCACCTCGTACTTTCTTGGCATGTATAATTTTGTTACAGGCTTTTCTGAGATCGAGCGTTTCAATATTGGATTTATTAACATCTCTCTGAAGCTCTCCACAATTAGAATCAACACGCTCAAATATTCGTTGCTCACGATCGTCTATTACACGTGCCGTAATAGCTAAGCTTAGAAGTAGCCGGGTAATTTCATTAGATTCAACTTCTTGTAACTTGTAAAATGGATCGAACCCTTCCCCAGGAAAGTTAGTAAGAAGAGTGGCAAAACTTTTACTTGCCAAGAAAATTGTGAGTAGCCGATACAACTCCAACAATGCATTGTCTGTATTTGGGAAGTGCCCCTCTTTAGTTAACCCTTCTTGCGGATGTATTCAGTCATAACTTGTGATTCCTTACCCTTACTTCGGATGCCGGCGTATTTACTTCGATCAGTTGGAGGTTATTGTTGGTTGCATTTGACGCCTGTGGCTCAATCGCATTTTCTCAAGCGTATCGATGCTTTCATATCGCAGTTGAACTGTTCCGTTGCTTTGGTTCACCCTAGGACTTCGGCCCTGCTGTGGAAGTGTGAATAATGGAGATGGGTCATCAGACGCAAACCGCACGCTATCCCCATCCGGTATTCCAGCCGCAGGCTTGAATGTTCCTTATCTATAGAGAAGAAATGGCATATTGTTGCTCCTCCCTGACAGTTCAATTGTGTTAGACTCGCTAAGCACTGCCTCATGAAAGAGTCCTCATCGAACGCGTATTGATGCGGCAGCACCTTCAAATACTTGTGCCCAGCGAAAAAACATGGATTCCTCTTCGGAACCCGCTAGCACTACAGCTCCGAGGCGACTATTCATGCAGTACTGAACATTGGTTAGTCGGACCTTGTATTTAGGAACGTCCTCAAATGACGTCAGTTTGATGAACTGTTGATCACCGAGACGAACGGCTGACGATTTTTTTAGCCGACCCGATGCCTGCAATTCCCTTTGAAAGTTGTTGCAGCGGTACGCCGAATTGCCTGCAACCAGAAGTAGTATTGAGCGGGTGAGGTGTGTGAAACGCGCGACCTGTACAGCGTTTTGCGTTGGCTTCTGCACCCACCCTTGGGGCGGTGAAAAACTAACACCGCGCTTATCGGAAAAACGTGTTGCCGATGGCCGGTAAGCGATTGGCGTGAGCTGGAAAGATTCTAGGTAGCGCTTGAAGCTCTTATCGGCCTCGGGATCGCTTGATGGGTGCAGCATGGAAATACGCATGTGACCACCATCAATCATGAATATCACGCCGCGTGCGATGTATGGTCGTTCCTTGATCGTCTGGCTAAATTTGTACTCAAGGCCTGGACAACTACGGAATGTCACCCGACCAGAGTATTGTAACTTTCCTTCTTCAGCTTTTCCGACCAGTGATTTAATGCTGCCGCTAAGGTAGGCGTCCATGCTCGCGGGTTCGAAGATTCCTTGATCTCTGGGTTGATCGACAAAAACTGAGAAAATAGACGGTTGGCTCTTTCCTTCGACCGCTTGGTAAACGCGATGTGAACCATCCCCAGACGATTGAGGCAATGAGCGGCTTTGCGGTTGCAATGGAAACGCTACGGTGAAACCGCTTTCCGCGATCGGGTATTGCCTCCAACCCGCTTCGGCCGCGCTGGATGCACTAAGCGATTGCCAGACATACTGCGTCACAGGTCTAAAAAGGGCGGCTTCTGATTTGCGGTACGACGTAGTCAGCTTTACCGCTCTTGATGACATCGGACAAATATAGGTTTGCACAGCCCTTGGTCCATCTATTGTCTTGTTTTCGAATTCGAGGAAAATGCAATTCAATGAATTGTTCGAAACTACGCTAACTCCGAGCAGCTTGACGTCTTGTACTCCATCAACACCAATCATTACCCTACGCGTTTCCTCGACAGCTGGTGCTACGACCTGGGATAGCTTCGTCTGCGAAATACTGTTTATCTCCCTGACATCAGCTTGAGTAGGGGCATCGCCCTGCCGAACACTTAGGCGTAATGTTGCAGAAGCCGTTCGGAATGAGGTGTAGGCGTTACCGGCAACTAGAATTACGTTTTCACCAGGGTTTGGAGTGATTTTCGCAAGTCTTGTGGCGGCCTCTACTGCTGTGTTCAGGTGTTTCTTTAGATTGTCATCGAGATAAGACCAGTTCCTCGGGATCTCAATAGAGATTTCTCCGCCGAAATCCAATTTGACGAACGAGTTGCCCTGTACTTGAGAGACCGAATTTACGGTTTCATTATTTTTAAGGGTTTTCTGATCTGAAATTTCTTTTTTTTTGTCCTCACTATCTTGAATTGTACGTATCCCGATCACAGGTACAGGTTCAGATTTCGGATTTATGTTATAACTCGTTGATTGTTTCATTTGATTTTTTTCAATATTTTTTATTGCATACCAATTACCATAAAGCAAAAACATTGAAATAATAAACGATGTAATAAGGCTATTGTTAAGTAAATTTGTAATTGGTACAGTTCTGAAACGTGCAAATAGTTTTGAGACAAGAAATATTATACCTATAAATACAAAGACGACCGTAAAATAAAAAAAATATGTTAAAATGTAATAAATTATTTGAACAGTAGGCCAACTACTTGGAGGAGCATTCACAGGAACAAATATATGAGACAAAATGGTGAAGAGCACATAAACGCCTATTACTCTTAACCAAAGTCTTTGCCAGTTTATACGTTGAATTTCGGGGGTCACTTGTTCGGAGTATTCAGTCCATGAATTATGATCTGTCATTAATATTACACCTAAAGGTTGAACTAATCAGCCGCATGGCTTTTTATGTCTGGTTGACTGCCTTGTTAGAAGCTGACGCGATTAAGTCCCTTAGTTCAGAAATACTGAGGGTTCTTGTTCTCTTTCTGTGCACTACACAGTGGCAATTCGCACATAAGGGAATCAAGTCAGTTTCGGGATTTACTTGCTTTGTCTCTCCAAACTTCGAAACAGGCACTACGTGATGAACTTGAATATGATCCTTAGCATACTCACCATAGACTTTCTCAAAGTTAAAGCCACAGGCAAGGCAAGTGGTGCCGTGAATTGCTATTGCTTGGCGCCTTAGCTTCGGGTCACGCTCATAAAGGGTCACATACCTTAACTTTCTCTCTCCTTCCTGAAAAGATTCCAACCCGTTATCGAGGTCGTTTGTCTCATCAGAATCATAGACAGGCGACACCTCCCGAATTTTATGTGCAGGAATAACTCTGAGAATTTTGTCGTAGGTTTGTTTGTCGATGGTGCGAACTCCGTCACGCCAGTAGTTGTTCTTCCTGGATGCTGGAATGGGCTCGATGTATCCAGTGTTGTTTTTTGCGAGAATAGGAATCTCGAACATTCGATAATCAACAATTACTGCAAACAGATCGCCCTTCAAACTTTTTTTATCGGGGTACACGTTACCAATTGTCGCAATACCGAAGTAATGTGGAACATCTGAAAGCCTTTTGAAGGAGTACTTCCTATCCTTTAGCGCACCCTTGTAGTAAACCACGCGGGTTCCAGGCTTGAGATACTTCGCGTATCTCTTGGGAAAGTGATAAAGGACACCTGTATCGTCGTCCCATTGTGACTCATCATTTTCAGTAATGACTGTATACACAATTACTCCCTTGGAACTTCTAACCTTGAAGCTCAACCAACGTTTGGAGCGAAGCGACGCTTTTGCTCGTCCTTATTGGAGTACTCTATTCAAATTGTAATATAGTTTTCACTTCGACTCGGATGTACTTTATCAGTCGACTGATAACCTTCTGCTTAACAGTCTCATCGCTATTCAACAGTCGCTGAAATGCTTGATCAGCTTTCGAATAATTAATTGTAGTCATTCGTTTATTAATGATGATTAGAACCCTCGACCAATTGACATTGACCGAGGGTTCATTATGTGTGCTAATTATTTAAGGCAAGACGGAGCCCGCCCTGGTAGAAATGATTAATCTGGATGATTCTTCATCTACATATTTAAGCTAAACCTACCTCGTATTGAAGCTTCTTCAAGATCTTCCTCATATCTGGAAAATTACTATTGACGATGGCTCCGATTATTTCTGGTTCAAGCTGAAGACCTTCAAGCTCCAATATTGCTTCAACACGTTCAACCATCTGTTTCTTTAGAGATTGATCACCATTAAAACTTGAAAAATTGACCCCATGAAGCCGTGAATGTAACTCTCGAATCAATCTGTCCTTGTAATTAGCAGTGAAAACGAACATGTTTGCATGTGAAAGATCCTCAATAGCCGACCGTAACCCACTTTGCGCCTCTTGAGTTAGGTAATCTGCTTCATCCATCAGAATAACTCGCATACCATAAGACAATAGTGATCTACTGCTACAATCAGCAATCAACTTTCTTACATCAGCTATCCTGTTCAAAGCGGAACTGTTTACTTTGTACGTGTTATCAGGATTGATTAGACTACCTGTTGTAGTCTTACCAGTGCCTGCGGGTCCATAAAGCAGCAAGCTCAACCCTTGTTGATTGTCCCGTATGTTGATCAGTGTGTTTTTAATTGATTCTGGTAGAATCACATCTTCAAGTTTGGTAGGACGATATTTCTGTGCCCAATCCGTTTCTGATCTACGCCAATCCATTTTTCCTGAGTTCCTCTATTGGTTAGACTTTATTCAATAGAATCTCAAGAGAGGCACTATGTGTTAGGCGACAATTCAGTTTCAGATTATTGATTCTGCTTTGGATGATATTCTCTAATTCTAAGGCATCGGGCTTAGATGGAATCTTGTCAAAGTAGATCATTAAGACATAATCATCGCCATTCACATTGGAATCAGAATTGGTAACGTCTGGTTTTTTCTTATTATTCTTAGTGTTCCTTTTGGAACGTGTACTTTTACCCATCTTCATATCAACAATCTGTTTGGCATCACCTCCAGACATAGCAGTAAAAACCTTACCGCTTTCAATCATCTCATCTAAGGTTTCGCTACTCAGTTGGGCAAGATAATAGATTGTTGTCCAATTATTAGGTAGATGTTCTGCATGTTTTTTAAGCACTTCCGCCTGTTTTCCAATTTGTTCAAGTTTGCGGATTGTAGGGGAATTCTTATCGTAACGAATGCCCTCACAGAACTGTTCAAATTGTATTGGTATCAGATTATTCTTTGCTTTGTAGACCGTCTCAGCCATACCAACTACAGACTCAGCAGTTTTCTTGCTAAACTGGTTGAAGGCTTCAACATACTCCGTGACAGGTTTGGGAATAAGTTCTTGACTTTCCATATTTTTGACTTTGTCTTCCATTACAATCTCCATCCATTTACTACTTGTTTAGGTGGCTAACAAAGCCTCAACTTATGGTGTTGTACATTAAAAAATTTATTATAATCATACACATATGATAATTTATCGGATGGTAATATGTCAAGCAAGCATTGCAACTAAAAAAAATTATAATTTTCAATAATTTAAAAATTAACCATACTTATTTAATTGTCAATGACATGTTGAACATGGAGCCACCCCGCCTTATTCTGCACGAGTGGTCACGAATCACGCCCACCGAGTCGGCGCTTTTGCGCAATCTACAGTTAACCTCTGCGGACCGTGAACTGCTGGATGAACTAACCCGCCACACCAGCTTACGGGTGGAAGAATTACGCCAGGGACTACGTATTGTCATCGGTCCGCATATTGGTACTGTAACCCTGAGCTGCCTGCGCCTTGTGGTACTTCCCAAGCTACCCTTGGAAACTCTGCTGGCCATGGTCGGCTATGCTTTTTCACTATCTGAACTCTTTCTAACTCGCACCTCGAGCGATTATGCTGCAACGGATCAGGGCTTTGCTGATCTTTTAGGACTCGCACTGCTCCAAGAGGTAAAACGTATCGCCCGCGGTGGACTGTTACTCCGGTACCAGGATATTTGCCAAGAACTGGCTTCTCCACGAGGTCGCATCGATTTGCGTCATGCGGCCGTCAGACCGAAACTCGCCGCCCTACGTTGTCAGTTTCATGAATTGACTACGGACCATCTACTGAATCGGGTGCTCGCCGCTGGACTGCGACTTGCGGCGCGCGTCACACAGAGCGCTGAAGTAAAGCGGCAGCTGATCCGTGCTGCCGCAGCTTATGGCAGACTCCAGCCGCCATTGCAGCTGAACAGCACGGTTCTCAAAACCGCTAGGGCTTTGTTGGACCGCCGTTCTGCACACTATCATACGGCCCTTACTCTGGTGAAGCTGCTTTGGCAAAGCAGTTATCCGGAAAACTATGTCACCGTAAGCGGACTCCGGTTATCTAGCTTCTTATTCGACATGAACCAGGCATTCGAGCGTTTTCTGACCCGATATTTACAAGAACACCGACACGGTAATATCGAAGTTATCAGCCAGGACGTCCGCACCGACGCATTCGCGTATATGGAGAATCCCGGCGGCTGGAAACAACCAACGCTGCGTCCGGATTTTGTCTTTTTGCAAGACGGAAAGGTCATCGCCATTGGTGACGCTAAATATCAAAACCGCCATGAACGGCCTCCCAGTACCACCGAACTCTACCAGCTCACCACCTACGGTCTGGCTTATCCCATGCCCAAGCCGCGCCAGGTTTTTCTGTTTTATCCACTGGCCAGGGGAAAAAAGGAGCACGCTGCGCGGCTACGCTTTGCGCCGGACAGTTTAACGGAAAGCGTGCAGATTCGCTTGGTAGGAGTGCCAATTGATAACATTTTTGCTGGAGAATGCTGGTGGCCAGCACCGGATGTCTTCGGCTGAAGGTCTGCTTCCCGTTTGCTTGAGTGGTCACGACTTATACCGTTTCCCAAATTAAAGAGTGCATAAGCCGGGGTGTCATCAGCAGCACACCGGGACGCGTGCGCTAGCGAATTCCAGTAGGGAGCCGGGTTGAGCGGCGCTGACACCCCAGTTTATGCACAAGCATTAGTGGGATTTGGTATTAGAAAGCTTCACTACCGTACACTTTTTAGAATGGCGTCCCCTAAGGTAGGTAATTTATTGTAAGATAGCAGTTTTTTGTTTTCAGGGGGGCAAACGATGGGGGATGCATACCGTCGATTTCAGGCCATTTGGCAGGCCTTGAAAACGAGGTATCCGGGGGAGCCCCGCGGTCAAGTGGTGCGTCATCTCAATACGCTGGCGGCCCTGGTCTGCGGGATTGTCGGCAGTCAACGGACGAATTTACCCGCGATTGCTGGTGATGTACCCAGCGCCAGCCGCGAGGCCAGTCAGATCAAGAAGTTCAAGCGCTGGTTGCTGAACGAGCAGATCGAGGCCGAGGTCTACTTTCTGCCGTTTCTGGAGTTGCTGCTGGCGAGTCTGGTGCGGCATACGCTGGTGTTGGTGATCGATGGCAGCGCGGTGGGGCGTGGTTGCGTCACGCTCATGGTCAGTGTGGTGTATCGCGGGCGAGCGGTGCCGCGGAGATGGGTAGTGCGGCAGGGGAACCAAGGGCATTTTCCGGAACCGATGCATGTGGAGCTGATCAACGCGGTCAGCCAATGGATTCCCGCAGGCAGTGACGTGGTGTGTTTGGGTGATGGGGAGTTCGATGGCACCGCCTGGTTAGCCAAACGGGAGCGCTGGAACTGGAACTATGTCTGCCGCACGGCCAAGAATGTGGTGTGCGTGGAACAGGGCGAGTGTTTTGCCCCGCAGGATATCTGCCCCGCGCCGGGGCACTGTGTCGGGGTGGCGGAGGTGTTGTTCACGCCGACCACTTAGGGTCCTGTGCACATCCTTGCCTGGTGGGAGAAAGGGCACCAAGAACCGCTCTATCTGGTGAGCAATCTGGCGGTGGCAGAGGAGGCCTGCTATTGGTATCGAAAGCGGTTTCGCATTGAAACCTTCTTCTCGGACCAAAAAAGCCGGGGCTTTCACCTGCACAAGAGCCATTTGTCGGACCCGAAGCGGCTCACGCGCCTGATGCTCGGCAGTTGTCTAGCTTACCTGTGGGTGGTGTACCTGGGAACGTTTGCCTTACAAACGGCTTGGTATCGACACATCCATCGAACCGATCGTTGTGACTTGAGCTTGTTTCAGCTGGGGTTGCGGTTGTTGAAACACTTCTTGAGGGAAGGAATCGCAATTCCGAGGTTTCGCTTTGCTATGCCAGACCTTGCGGTTACATGATATAAGCAACTGAACTATATATTTTTTCTATGATTGTCTAAGCTAAAAAAAGTGTACGGTAGTGAATTAGAAAGCTAGCTTCAT
>CAVSVP010000029.1:0-127923 GCA_963731125.1 uncultured Pseudomonadota bacterium | reverse complement strand
TTAGTCTCATCCAATCCCACCGTATCGACACAGTACCCGCGCGCCCAAAACCGATTGCCCCAGTACGGGCGGCGCTTCAACTCCCGAAACTGGTTGAACACCCGGATCGCCGTGCGGCCCTTCACCGTCCCAACAAAGTCCGAGATCGACACTTTTGGCGGGACCAACACCAGCAAATGAACATGATCGAGCTGCACGTTGAGTTCCACTACTTCACTCTTCTGCTGCTCGACAAAGGCACGGATGCACCGCGCCACCTCCTCCGCCACCCGTCCCGTCAGGATTCGATAACGGTATTTTGGCACCCACACTATGTGATACTGACAGTGCCAAATCGTATGTGATAGTTTCCGAAAACGGCTCATTGCTTTGACCTCTCTGTGCGTTGTGGGGACAACGCCTGTTAGAGGGAGCAATGAGTCGTTCAACTGGCAAAGCCGTTGAACTCTGACCACGCCCTCAGGGCGTGGTTTGTTTCATTTGATAATCAATCGCTTACCTCTGGAAATTGAATTAAATAAAACTTAGGCCCTATGCTGAGTTGCATTTAATTCCTTAAGTGTTTGATTCGTCGTTCTGAAACCAACAAAAACTGTCCGAAGTATTGGACAAAGGTTGAGTATTAATTTGGGATATGAACTACCAGAGGTTGGTTTGCTGGGGCGATAGCCAGAGTTACGGAGCACGTACATACGGTTGCTACCCGCTATACTTGATCAGGGAGTTGAATAGAACTACCAAATATCGTTGGAACGCGCTCAATTTAAGCGCAAACAGCCACACTGCTCGGGATTTGTGGTTTCGCGTTGCCCAAGAAGCACCAGCGCTCAATGACTTCTATCGCACTTGTATTTTGATTGGCGCCAACGATGTAGCCAACGGAACCCCAGTCGACCTCTTTGCTGAGTACTACTGTCAGATACTGGACACGTTGGAAGTATGCGGCTGGCGAGTTGCTCACTGCGGTGAGATCCCGCCGTTCTGGCCAGATGGCCATGCGTTCTTCGCCAAGGATTTGATTTACCGACGAGACGAATATAACGAATTCGTACGTCGAGTCGTTGGATCATCTCGAATTGCTAGACTTGTCTCGTTTCCAAAGCTTACGGAGGAATGCTACGTCGACCCTGTGCACTTCAATGAACAAGGTAACTTGGTAGTAGCTCAGGCATTTGCCGTGTCCGTGAAGGGTTTCTGAAAATGAAGATCGCCGTTGTTCAAGGTACTCGTCCGGAAATCCTAAAGAACTACTCGATAGTTCATGCGCTACGTGAATGCGACACTCCGTATCTGGTTCTTCATACTAGCCAGCATTCTTCCCCCGAAATGTGTGACGCTATGTATGCTGATACGGGATACCAGCCAGACCAGTGCCTAAGAAAACCTTACAGATTTGGTTTGACGGTGGATTGGTTGCAATCGGTGTTTGCAGAGCAGGATATAACTCACGTGATCGTGAATGGGGACACCGCGGCTTCTTTAGCGGGGGCTATTGCAGCTATGTACATGGATATAGGTGTCAGCCATATCGAAGCCGGTCTTCGTTCATGGGATACGCAAATGCTGGAAGAGAGGAATCGAATCTTGGTGGATTCAATTGCTTCGCATCTATTTGCATATACGGAGTACGAACGAAGTGTACTAACTAACTCTTTGGACGTAAGGGGCAAAATATTTATCGAAGGAAACACTACGGTTGATCTGATCCATGACTTCGCCCATCGAATACAAAAACCCCCCGTAAGCAGTGATTTCATTTTTCTCACTTTGCACAGGCGAGAACTTACAAATAATCGTGAAAGACTAAGAAACGTCCTGATTACTCTATCAAATATCGCTGAAACAGTGTGTCCTATCATCTTTGCTGCTCATCCGAGAACCGCGGATGCTATAAGTAGATACGACTTCAAAAAACTTTTGTCAAAAAAGATTTTGCTATTGGAGCCTCAACGCGTATTTGATTCTCTTGGATACCAGAAGTTTGCAAAGTTAGTAATAACTGATAGCGGTTGCGTTCAGGAAGAAGCTTACATCCTTGGAACTCCTTGCGTCACTCTCCGTGAAAATACCGAACGCCACCTTACGATTAAGCATGGCGCAAACAGGATCTCCGGATTCGACCCTGACCGAATCTACTTTCTTATACGATCTTTGATTGATATGGAGGCAGGTAATTGGCCCGAGATCTATGGATACGTGGGGGTTGGCGAGCGAATCGTAAAACGACTACTAATGAACTTGCCATGAAGTGTCGAGTAAATTTTTGCTGATTAGGAGCGGTGGTACGTGTGAGCGCATTATTGTCAATTAACAGTTATTACTATTCGCGTGATGGTTCGGAAGTCGTTTTCTTCAACCATAACGAGATCTTTCAGCGGCTCGGCTGGCAAGTAGTACCGTTCGCTATGCATCATCCTGAGAACCGTTCAAGTGCTTGGTCGAAATTTTTCGTAGAAGAGATTGAATTCGGCCATGATTACAACGTTGTGGAGAAACTTCGGCGGATACCTAAGATCGTTTATTCCTTAGAAGCCCAAAGAAAATTGAGCGAATTGCTAGACACCATCAAAGTGGATATCGCCCACTGCCACAGTATCTACCATCATCTTTCGCCCTCCATATTAACAATCCTTAAGAGCAGAGACATCCCTACAGTAATGACGTTGCATGACTTAAAGATTGCCTGCCCTGCATATCATATGTACAACGAACACATTGGCATCTGTGATGCATGCAAGGGTGGGAATCTGCTGAACATCGTTAGAAATAGGTGCGTCAAAGGGTCACTTCCCTTAAGTGCACTCATTATGATGGAATCGTCGGTAAATAAGTGGTTGGGGTCGTATACGAAAAACGTTTCGCGATTCATTAGTCCGTGTCGTTTCTACATCGACATACTTTGTGAATGGGGATGGGATCGGCAAAATTTTGTCCATGTACCTAATTGCATTGATTTAGAGGGCTACGAACCGGACTTCACTCCTGGTCACCATTTTCTCTATTTCGGCAGGCTGTCCGCGGAAAAAGGATTGTTGACATTAATTCGCGCAGCAAGTCGAGCGGGTATCGAACTTCGATTTGCTGGAGATGGTCCGCAACGTGAACTGCTGGAAGCAGAAAGCAAGAAGCTGAATGCGCAGGTGATATTTCTGGGACATCTTTCCGGTGAGAGATTAAGAAACGAGATCAGATCTTCCCGAGCAACCGTTTTGCCCTCCGAATGGTACGAGAATGCACCCATTAGTATTCTTGAGTCCTTTGCCCTAGGAAAACCTGTTATTGGAGCGAACATAGGAGGAATACCAGAATTGATACAGGTTACTCAGGTAGGGGTTCTATTCGAAAGTGGTTCTCTGGAAGATTTAGGGAATGCTCTTCTTAGCATGGAAGAACTATCAGACGAAAAAATAAGAAAGATGGGAAAAGCAGCTAGAAACCTGGTCGAAGAACAGTACTCTTGTGAAAAGTATCTTCAAAGAATCAGTCGGGTATATGCAGATCTAGGTTGCGAGATTGATGTTGCGAAAAAATGGGTTTTTCCATGAAACCGTTGTCGCAGCGTGGTGAAATTCGACTTGGTTTTCGATGCAACGCAAGATGTGGATTTTGTTACTACCAAGAGTTGCTAGACAACCCTATTGAAAATGAACCAACTACAAAAGAGTTGTTAGAATGCCTCAATGTATTGCGTAAGGAAGGCGCTAAAGAAGTAGAATTCACTGGCGGTGAACCCACCATTCGTTCCGATCTTGCTACCCTGGTCAGTCATGCAAAGAGTATCGGTTTCGAAAACATATCGGTAATCACAAACGGACTTCGATTGTCGAAATTATCCTACGCCGAGAACCTTGTAGTCGCGGGTGTAAATGACGTGCTGTTTTCGATCCATGGCGCGGACGCAACAACTCACGATGCGCACACAAAGATTCCTGGAAGTTTTTCAAAAATTGTCAAAGCCTTTAACAACATGCAGTCTCTTGGGGTCCGCTGCCGTGCAACATGTACGGTAACCGGCAAGAACTTCACTCAGGTCGACGCGATTCTGGCTTTGTTCCTTGGTTTAAGAGCGAGCTGTGTGCATTTTGCCGTTTTCAGTCCAGTCGCCCAGGCTGATGGTAGCGAGGATGGACTATACGTATCCTATCTAGACGTCGCCGAAACATTGAAAAGAGCAATCGATAAGTACGAGACACAACTCCCGCCACTGAGTGTGAAGTATATACCTTTCTGTTTTATGCATGGTTACGAAAAGTACGTAATGAACTTATATCAACAAAACTATGACCCAGACGACTGGAATTACTATTACAGCAACAAGGTGAGACGCGCTCGTTCGGCGGTTAAATCAATAATGTTTGATGCAATGTCTTTGATCGGCTTTTTTGCAGCAAAGGACTGGCGAATGCCGTTGCGTCATGGCTTGCAAGGTATCAAAGTCTACGGATTTACGAGAATTGTTGAGCTGATTCGAAAGAAGCGTTTGAAGCAATGCAGGCGATGTCGATACGATTTAGTTTGTGATCACATCTGGCGGGAATATGCAAAACGAGTAAAATTCTCTGAAATTAAAGAGATTTCCGGAAAAAAAATACGTGATCCTTCGTGGGCTTATGTTATGGCGGATTATCGAAGTCCAGGCGTTAGATTAACCTCAGTCAAATCGAAAACCCACCGAATCAACGTTGTTCAATCGGAACCACATGACTGAGAGAGAGACAAGAGTCAGTAGCGTAATAGTTACCGGCGCGTCCTCGGGAATAGGACTGGCATGTGTAAGGGAACTGCGTAGTAACAGTTATGAAGTAATTGCTGGCGTTCGTAGTAACGAATCGTGTGAAAAAATGCGCACTCTCTTCGGTTCAGAAGTATGGACATTTTCTGTTGATGTAACGTGTGAACAAAGCATCTTCGCTGCTTCTAAGGTAGTAACTGAAAAACTAGCGGATACTCCTGGTCCGTTTGGCGTTATTAATTCGATCGGCGCCAGCTTAGTAAAGCCTGTAGAACTGATACGTCCTAGTGAATTCCTGGGCATTTTACAGACAAACGTTTTAGGGCCTCTCGCATTTACCCAGAAGCTATTTCCGCTTTTAAGAAAAAGGGGTGGTCGCATAGTGTATATCGGCTCAACAAGCAGTCACATCCCTAGTGTATTGACAGGTGCTTACAGCGCATCAAAGGCGGCTCTTGAATCCATTGTTGCGACGCAGCGACTAGAGTTGGATCGGAGTAGGATTCAAGTTACCACAGTTGAACCGGGAGTCGTAGCAACACCTTTCTGGTTAAAAAGTCGTGAGCAGGAACAAGTGTTAGAGTTAGAACTGGCAGAATTTGGCATACGTCGATACGAGGAATTACTGCAGAGACGAATGCAGACACCATTTACCGCTGATGACAAAGGTATTTCGGCCTCTGCTACGGCTCGAATCGTTCGTAAAGCTCTGGAAGCCTCTCGGCTAAAGAAAAGATACATTGTTGGACGCGACGCACATTTGAAACTCCTTGTTCATCGACTTCTGCCGGGATCGTTGTTCGAGAAATTGCAACTGACACGATACCGATAACTAAAAAACCAGGCCCAGAGGACCTGGTTTTGCGGTTGCCCCCTGGAAGGGGGCACACACAGCTTGCCTTCTCAGAAGGCAAGCCAGGTACCCTGTCCTCACCCATTACTTGTCAAACTTTAACTGTTCCTGGCGTCGCTCTTGACGTTCCTGTATTGCACATATTTCCGGATCATATCCGGATTCAGTCCAATCGTGTCCACACAATACCCTCTGGCCCAGAAATGATTCCCCCAATACGGCTTCTTCTTCAAATACGGAAAGCGCCTAAAGATCTGAATCGCCGTGCGACCCTTCACCGTGCCCATCAGCTTCGCGATCGATACCTTGGGCGGTACCTTGGCTAGGAGATGCACATGGTCTGGCGGAACGTTGAGCTCCACCACCTGACAGCCCAGTTGACCGCTAAAGACTTGGACTCCGTGGTAAGTCTCGCGGGCCACCTCACCTTGCAAAATCCGGTACCGATACTTGGGCACCCAAACAAGATGATATTGGCAATGCCATAAGACCTGCGATAATTTCTCAAATCTGCTCATGCTATCGTCCTCTCGCGTCGGTTGTGGGGCAACCAACGCCCGAGATAGCATGAGCAGATTTTCAGGCAAAGCCAACTTTCGATAACCATGCCCAGAGGACATGGTTTGTCAATGGGTAATTAAAGGGTGTAACAATACGGGCCGAAACCATTGCTGTTGTATTTCGTAATTCAATTCCGTAGTCATCGATAGGACTTACGCTAAAGCGACTTTGAGGTTGGCCAGATTATCGAAAAGTCGGTAGAGTCAACTACATTAGGACTTACGCATTGACGGCAGGTCGAAATTGTGGATTGAGATATTCCTTGCCAGAGATGAAGGTGCTGACAAACGACGCCACGACGTCCTTGTCCAAATCTCGCTGCCATGGGTAGGCGTTGCTGATGAGTTCCGTTAACTGCATCCGTTGCAGGTGAACGTAGCTACCCAGGGCGGCAAAGATAGGATTGAGTATCGGCACGTTGCCGCGCACCTGGAACCTCTCGAGATGGCAGACCTGCTTGATCCTTCGGTGGTACTGCGCAATGTGCCAATGCTGGTCATGCAGCTTCTCGAACGCCCCCTGCCCAAAGGCCGGGCAGGCGTCAGTCTGCGGCAGGAAAACCACGTAATGGCGCCGTTGGTCTTTTAACTGCGTCCGACACCCTTTGACCTCGCCGAACTCGCGCAACCACACCCCCTGCCCTTCGGCCGGGATCGTTAGCTGCTGCCCCTGTACCCATTGGCCTTTTTCCAGAGACACCCGGCGGTTGCTTTCCACGGCAACCAGAAACCCCAGCGGGTGGTTTCTGACCCGCTGGAGGTGGTCTGCACACGAATACCACCTGTCCCCGGTCACGCAGGCCGGTTCTAGCCCCCCGTCCAGCACCTGCCCCCGCATCTCCCGGAACTACGCATTTTTGGTCTTGTGCTCGGATGTGTCGTAACCCCGGTAATTGACCGGCAAACTGCGGCCCTGCAAATCCGGGTAGTACAGCGTGATCAGCTTCAACCCCTTAACCACCCGGGGGTGCTTGCCTGACCAGAAGTGGCCAACCAACTCCATGTGCTGGCCGTAGGGCTTGTCCACGGTGCTGTCGTCCACGCTCCGTGTTCCCCCGACTCGATTCAGCATCCCCTTGGCCTCGGCGAACAGGTCCTTGGGCTCATCCCCCTCACGCAACAGAAAACGGTTCACGCTGTCATGGGAAATCCCCATCACTTCCGCCAAACGGCTACCGTTGCCTGATTTCGGCTCGCTCATCAAAAATCCCATATCCATCGGTAAGCTACAATGCCCCGTCGGGGGGCGTGAGGTTATTCTGATCATCCGGCTAAGCGTGGCTCAAAACGCCAATCTCTGCCACAAGTTTTCGTATTCGTCAATGCGTAAGTCCTATACATCAATAGTTCGGACAGTTTTGAGCATAAAAAATCAATCACTTACCACTGAAAATCGAATTAAATCAAACTTAGGCCCTACGCTGAGTTGCATTTAATTCCTTAAGTATTTGATTCGTCGTTCTGAAACCATCTAAAACTGTCCGAAGTATTGATACATATAAAGAACCGCTAACACGTCTGGATTATTGCCAATATTTATTGGTCAGCCAGATCAAAGACACGCTGACGCACTTTGCCGAACACTGTGAGCAGTTTAGTCATGATGTCATCAATCGCTACCTCAAGGTGAACGGATGACACCGCGGCTGGTCTGGGAGAACGTGCATAGCTATAGTGCCGGTCAAATGACCTGATACTGGTTACAAGGCTTCAAATCGTTAGTAAACAACGATTGTAATAAAATTATCGGCATCAATTCATATGGCTGGCACTATAATATGGCGCCGAGCGTCCAGGGCTACGTAGTCTGCAATGACACGGTGCTGGACAAGAATGCCGCCTTTGCCATCGAGTGGGAGTACAACGCCAGTACAGCGGCAATGCCAAGACGACTCTCTATTTCCTCAACGATCCTACTACATGGAGATACCATGGACATCGCCGACCTTCGCAAAGAATACGGGCACGCAGGTCTAACACGTCAGGATCTTAAAGAAAATCCCTTTAAGCAATTTGAACTCTGGTTTCAGCAGACATGTAAGGTGAATCTGCCGGAACCGAACGCCATGAGTTTAGCAACGGTCGGCGCCCAAGGTGCACCAACTCTACGCACGGTGCTTCTGAAGTACTTTGATAATCAAGGATTTGTATTTTTTACCAATTATGAAAGCCGGAAAGCTCGCCAAATTCAGGTAAATCCCCAGGTGGCGCTGCTCTTTCTGTGGATACCGCTGGAACGTCAGGTGCAAATAGGAGGCACGGCTGAGAAAATCCCAACCGCTGAATCGCTGAAATATTTTGCAACCCGACCACGAGGTAGTCAGCTCGGTGCCTGGTGTTCCCAACAAAGCATGGTGATTTCGTCACGACAAATGCTGGAAATTAAGCTGGACGAAATAAAACGAAAATTTGTTAACCGTGAAATTTCTCTGCCTTCCTTCTGGGGAGGTTATCGAATAGTACCCCATAGCTTTGAATTTTGGCAGGGCCGGCCTAATCGGTTGCATGACCGTTTTCTGTATTCACGGCAACAAGACGGGGCATGGGAAATTCAAAGATTATCTCCCTAGCCGAAAAAATCTGCCTCTTTGTAAGTCAACCGCCTAATTTTTTCCACACTGTAGTGTCGCTGGGGATGCCTGGATATAGAGAGTCAAATCCTTTTCTTGTAAAGGGGCGTTAGCCCAACAGGTGGCGGTAATTTTCTCATGCTGCTGCTTTAACAGCGCAAGGCTGTCACAGCAGTTAAATGTTCTAAATTCTGGATGGCATAGGTTCAGCATAAAATTCAAGTTGCTGAACATGGAGCTGTATTGTTCATCGCACTGTTGCGATGCCAAGGAAGGGTTGGACTGAAGACCAACCCTGAGCCTGTCCACTGTCTGATTATCTAAAATCTCAGCGGTACCAGAATCTTGCTGCAGTGTTTCAGTCACTCCTAATAACGTCTCTGTGGTTTTTCCGTCAAGGAAACCGGTTGGCTCTAGCCCATTGGCTATTTGGTAAGCACGAATTGCGCGTTTGGTCTGTTCACCGACAATCCCATCAGCCGGGCCGGGTTCGTAGCCAAGGGATTTGAGTGCCTTTTGAGCTTCCAGTGCGACAGTGTCGGGTATTGAGTGTGCCGGTGAAAGCCATAAAACAAAAGTGACGATCAGTGAAGTGATGAATTTGCTCGTTGATTGCATCGTTATGCCAATCCCTTGGTTAGTGATACCCTGTGCCTGTAAAGAAGCATGGCTTCGTACGCAATGGTTTACTAGGCTATACTACTACGACGCCATGAAAACCGCGATTCAAAACATCTTCAAGGATGCCTTTGGTCCATGGGTTTTGAAACTTTTTTATCCTCGGGCTCGACCACTACGTTTGGCGGCAAGTCTTCTCCGGTCGCTTCTGCTAGCACGTCTTTCACCTCACCATGCTCCACGGCTTCTCGAGTTTCTTGCGTTGTTGCCCGTTCAACCTTGCGCGTTGTTTTAAGGTCCAATGCTCCCTGCTGTTCCTCTCGCTCCTTAAGTACCTCTGATAGTGTCTCTGGCAGGATAAAACCATGCTCCGCGGCGTGCTCAGCCATGGCGAAGCTGTCTGCGGCGAGTAGCAAACTGCTGCCGGCACTGACCGCCTCCAAGGCTAGCGCCTCAATGGCGCGGCACCGGTTGGGATCGCGGCTGACGTTGCGGATGTAGATCGCCAGGACCCGTCCGGGATGTTCCCGGACTACCTGAAGGTAAATCTCGGGATCGTGCTGTCCACTATCGCCAATGAGAATAAAAGACAGATCACTGTAGAGCGATAACATGTTACGGATCAGGTCGAGCTTATGACCTTCGGCTTGACGGGGGAGGGGACGCTGCAGGGTGAGTCCCCACTCCCGTAGGAACAGAATCGGCCCGACCGGGATGTCGTGGAAGTTGAAAAACGTGTCCAGCACCTCATAGAGACTCCAAGGACCGCGGGAAACGTACAACATCGGGTTTAGGTCGGTTCCGGAAGCGCCATAGTAAAGTGCTTTATAAAAAGCCGCCACACCGGGAAACGCAATCCGACTCTGAGCCCCCTGGAAGAACAAACGCCATAGCATTTTTACCTTATTGGCGACGCCGGTGTACATCACCGTGTCATCGATGTCGCTAATGACCACGTAACGGGTGTTGCGCGGAGGTATGAACAAGCTACCCTGAGCCTTGACATTGATACCGGCGGGTTTGACTAACTCCAGGTCCATGGAGTGCCAGAGGCGGTCTGAAGGTGGCGGCTGCGCCAGACGTAGATGAATGCGAAAATAACCGTCCCGGTCTGTCGTCACCTGCTGCTCTGACCCGCTGAAGCGGACTGCCAGCACCGCATCAGCAATTCCCCATCGTATGAACCGCCGTCCAACGTCGAGCACGTCACGACGCAGCGTTCCTTCGCGTACGTTGAAACCAGTTCCTGGTTGCCTAAAAACACGACCCAGAAGAAAAACTTCTTTCTGGGAACCGTAACCTCGGTAGGGATGGATAACGATACCGCCACGACCGCTGTCGATCTTAACGGGGCGGGCCAACAATCGCATGATCCTACGAAAAGCTTTGGTGATGTTCATTAGCATTCATGTGAGTCTATTATGGGTTTCCTTTCCGATAGGGCGCGCATCACACAGTGTCAACCTCGATAATCATCGCCGTCTTGCGAAGTCGTTCTGCAAGAACGTCTCCAAGTCCGGTGGCGGGAGTCAATATGCCGCCGCGCTGCAGACCACCGGGCAGCGTATCAGTTTGCAATGCCAAGCTAAGAGCCGCTTCACAAAGCAACTTCACCGTAGCATGGTTTCCCGGATCTCCTTGATCGCAAATGAGTCCACGCACTTTGAGTGCATCCTTAGCAAGTCCTAAAAGTTCACAACGGAACCAACCCTCATTCATCGTTTCTTCTGAGGGCCCGCTACCCGGTTGCGGCAGAATGGATTTCAACAGATGGCGAAGCGGAGATAGCCGTATTGTACCTTGAAAAAGTGCCGTACCGGCTGTCATCCCAACGGCCTTGGTCCATGCAAGAGGCTTATCGAACTTGATGAACTCCTGATATGTGAAGCTGGAGGAACCATAAGGAGCATACCATTGGTTGTATAAAGCACAACTACGACGCACAACTCGCGTATTAATGGGTCCCATGAAATAAGGTCCAACCCATGCATCAATATCCACATCGTAATGGGGCAGTATGGGATCCCGGCTTCGCTCGAGTGTTTCCCTGGAAGGGGCTCCCGGCGGGTTTAGGAGAAAGGGATCGCGAGTCCGTTTTGCTTGGCTGGAGTCATACAGGTTAAATGCGGAGGCTAAGGTACCACCATTAACCCCCCCATAAAGCTGAAAATATGCTTTCACTGCTCTGCATGGCATCCCCAATTCTCGCTGCATGTAGCGCACGACAAGGTAAGTCCCCAGGTCCGATGGTACCGAATCGAATCCACAGGCAGGAATGATGCGGGTACCATCGGAAGCTGCTTGATCGTGGTAACGATCAATAAGATCCTTAATCCAGGGAGTCTCACCAGTAATGTCCACATAGTGGGTTTTTAAGCGTACGCACGCATCAACGATAGCATTGCCGTGCAGAGCAAACGGTCCTGCCGTGTTCAGCATGATGCGTGTCTGCGCCACGATGGCATCCACGGCAGCCTTGTCGTGGCTGTCAGCCACCAACACGTCCACGGTTTTGGCAGCACCGCCAATTTGCGCCTTCGCGGCCTCCAGTTTCTGCCGATTACGACCGGCAATGGCCCATCGTATCTCACCGGGATGCGTATGCGTAGCAAAGTACTGCACGGTTTGTTTTCCAGTGAAGCCGCTGGCGCCGTACAGCACGACGTCGTATCGACGTTTAGTCATGAAACGAAACACTCGTAATCATAGCGCGAAATATTAGGCTGCTATTGAGCTTAAGCCAGATGATAGGAAAGATTAAAGCTGGCTAGCCCTACGCTTGCCCAATGACCAGTTTAAAACCTGCCTTCTGCAAATGCTCGGCTTCTACTTCCAGATCGGCACGAGTCAGCGGATGCGCATTCAACCAATTAGGTGGAAATCGCAGTGCAACCTGCTGTCCGGCGATTTGCAGCGCAATGTCGGGTAGGAGCTGCCGACTGCGACTACGGTGTAAAACGATGGCGAGACGCAACAGCACGCCGAGACATTGTGCAGGCACGATGGTGTCCTTGGGGAGATTGGTAAAAATCTTAGGGGAAAATTTACGGCGCTGGCCTCGGATCAAGGCTGCTAGGAGCCCCTGTTCACTGCGCGAAAAGCCAGGCAGATCGGCATGGGCGATCACATAAGCGCCGTGTTTATGGTGTTGATTATGGGCAATGGCTAAACCTATCTCATGGAGGCGGGCCGCCCATTCGAGGGCATAACCATACTCCTCGCCCTCCAGTCCCCAAACCGTGCGGGCCTGAGTTAGGAGGTTCTGGCAAGTTGCGGTTACCCGCTCAGCCTGCTCGCTGTCTATACCGTAGCGGTGGCTCAACGCTGCGATAGTTCGATGTCGCACATCCTCATGGCGAATTCTGCCCATTAAATCGTATAGTAAACCTTCTCGCAGGGCACCGTCAGAAACCTGCAGGTGCTCCACACCTAACGCTTCACAGAGGCCGTACAAGACTGTGAAACCGCCCGTCAACACTTGAGCACGCGCGGGATGGAGATTCCAGCGTTCTACGATATTAACCGTTTTGCTTTCTTGCAACAGCGCAGCACGCAAGCGCTGCAGAGCGGGGAGCGAGATATCTTTTTTACTCCAACCTTCGGCAACCACGATATCGCGGATAGCCCGAATAGTCCCTGATGCGCCTATCACATGCTGCCACCCTAGCGCTTGATAGCCGAGCGTTATCGGTTCCATTTTTAGGCGCACTGCCAGCTCTGCGTCGCGCAACTCGGTCTCTTGAATACGCTCTCCCGAAAAGTACTTCTGTGTCATACTGACGCAACCCATGCCTAAACTTTCCAGATAAAGGGATTCAAACTGTTCACCAATGATCAGTTCCGTGCTGCCACCGCCAATATCCACGACTAACCGCCGTCCTTCCACGTTAGCTACACTATGAGCAACTCCCAAATAAATTAGGCGTGCTTCTTCCATGCCACTAACCACCTCTACGGGATGCCCTAATACGTCCTCGGCTTTGGCCAGAAAATCCTGGCCGTTGCGGGCTTGGCGCAAGGTGTTGGTGCCGACAATGCGCACTCGTGATCTGGAGAGATGATGTAGGCGCTGCCCAAACCGAGCCAGACACTCCAGCGCTCGGACCTGCGCCTCTTCGGCGAGTCTGTGCTTTTTGTCCAGGCCGGCCGCCAATTGCACCATCTCGCGAAGACGATCGACGATCTGTAAATGACCATTAGCCATTCGGGCAACGATCATATGAAAACTATTAGAACCAAGATCAATAGCAGCAATAGTGTCGGACACGGCGCATAATTTCCCGGTGACGGTCTAGGGCAAAGTCATCTCGTCAGAGCTCTTGCGAAACTACCACAGAGCAATTTTAGTGGATGTTCTAATAATTCAATCCTTTAAACTACGCAGCTGAGCAGGTGTCAGAAGCCAGATTAGCCTTCCAGCGCCAGGCTCCACCGTGGTGGTAAAGTCAAGTAGGGCAACGCCACCTTTCTTCAAACTGAACAGAGGTTGGGGCATTCCAGTGATAAGAATCCCCGCTAATAGCGTCAACTGAGGTACATGGCCCACCAAAGCCAGCGTGTCAGTTGTCGGCGGTGTTCCAAGCCATGTAAGTGTAGGCTCTAAGGGATTGTCTGGAGATAAATCAGGACGTTCCAAGACAGGCAAATTGCCAAAAGCACGGGCCACAATTTCGGCCGTTTCTCTAGCGCGGAGTTGCGGGCTGCTGGCAAGCAGATCAATAGTGTCTAGTTGCGATCGCAGCCGATTGGCTCCTTTACGCATCCTCTTGCGGCCGCTTTCGGTAAGCGGACACTCGCCGTCTATTCCACCAGCTTCAGTAAACTGTTCCGCGTCTTCGGCAATGGCGTGACGAATTAAGAGTAAGCGCATAGAGACTCCTCCACCAATTCACCTGCCCGGTAGATACCGTCTTGAAAGTCAAACCTTCTGAGTGGTCTGAGGTTGGAAATCAGTTTGGTTTTTGATGACGCCGAAGCAACTATGAGCCAATTTGCGCATGGCAGCGCCGAGGGCTGCCATTTTACATTTACCGCGTTCGCGCAACCGCTCATAGAAGGTGCGCACATCGGGATTACAGCGGCAAGCAACGATGGCGGCCAGATAGAGTTTGGTGCGCACCCGTGCCGGGCCGAGCTTGGACAGATGGGGACGGTGACGGACGCTGGAGCCGGACTCATGCACGGTGGGGATGACGCCGAGATAAGAGGCAAACTGCGCGGCCGAGGCAAAGCGTTGGCCGGACTGCAAGAGGGCGACCATCCACCCCGACAGCACCGGGCCGATACCAGGATCGATTGCAGGCGTTGCCGGTCTGCTTTGAGCTGAGGATGGCGATCGATGTGATCGTCAAGGGTTTGCCGCAGGCGCTGCTGTTCGGCTTCCAGAAAGGCAATTCCACGCGCCAGCGACGCGATCACGGAGGCGGCACTGGGTTGGCTGAGACGGGCTTTCTCAAGACGGTTGCGTTCGCGTTGCAAGTCGGTTTCCACCGCGGCCAAGCGCTTAAGCAAGGCGCTCAACTGGCGCACCTCGGGCGGCTCCGGTTGCCAGGGACGGGGCTGGGTGAGCACCCCGAAGCGAGCAATGGTCAGCGCATCCATCGCATCGTTCTTGGCCTTGATCCCCAGGCCCTTGGCAACGTCCTTCAAGGCGTTGGGGTTGATGACCGACACTACCAGGCCCGCGTCGTGCAGCGCATGGGCCAGCGCTTCATGATAGGGGCCGGTGGCCTCCATCACCGCGTGCAGCTCTTCGGGAGCAGCGCCCGTTTGGTTCTGGCACCAGGTGATGGGGGTCTGAAAACCCTCTGGCGTATTAGGCACCTGCTTTTGGCGCTTGTTGAGCGTGTCGGGCTCCAGCAGCACGACGACATCCAACTTCTTTTTACTCACGTCAATACCGATGAAAACCATAGGCTTCACTCCTCATTCCCATGCGCAGGCTAACCTTGTGCTCATGCAGACTCCGCGGTCTTGGATACCGTCCAGCCTGGGGTGGCGAATTGAGGGACACACGGGGGATTATCTACGCAGCAGACTCGCCGTCTTCGGGTGGGGACAACCTCCCGGGTCCCGTGTGGTGGTAGCTAATCACCACACGCTTCAAGATACAAGGGTGGGGCGGCAAACCTTGAAGAAAAAACCAGTCAGAATCATAATAACAGGTCATGCTGAGTTACGGCATTAGCGCTCTATCACCAGCATCGGCACTGGTTTTCTCGCTGATGTGTAATCCTAGCGGAAAATCGCAGGCAAAGATGCTGCCAATACCCACAAGGCTGGAAATATTCAACCTGCCGCCGTGGTTTTTCATGACATGTTTAACGATAGCCAGACCCAGACCTGTGCCGCCACTGTCCCGACTCCGGTCGCGATTAATCCGGTAGAACCGCTCAGTGATACGCTGGAGGTGTTGGGGAGCGATGCCTTCGCCATTGTCCTCAACCTCCATATGAATACCTCGTTCGTCCTTATACCAACGGATAATGATATGGCCTTTATCGGGGGTATGACATACCGCGTTGAATACCAGATTAGAGAAGGCGCTGCACAACTCCCGCTCGTGACCGAAAATGCGTAGCTCGAGGTCTGTTTGCAGTTCTATGTGATGCGCGCGTTCGCCGCTCAGAGCTGCTGCATCTTCAGCAATTGTCTCGAGCAAGGAGGGAACATTGACGATGCGTTGGGGAGGGCCCTCCGTCTGCGTTTCCAGACGCGAAAGCATCAGCAAATCTTCAACAATACGCAACATACGGCTGGATTGCTGTTGCATCCCCCGCAACGGGCGTTGCCATAATTTGGTGCAGGGATCCGCACTATCCAATAATGTTTCCAAATAACCGGTGATCACCGTCAGTGGTGTCCGCAGTTCGTGGGAAACATTGGCGATGAAGTCTTGGCGCATCTGCTCTAGACGATGCATCCGGGTAATATCGGTAGCGAGCAGTAAGTATCTCTTTTTGCCGTAGGGTGCCAGGCGCACGCTGAGCATGATGGCCGCATCCGCCGGCGATGGAAACTCAACACTATTATCGTGCCGTCGCTGGCTAAGAAAATGAGTAAAACTTGGATGCCGCACCAGAGTAGTGATCTGCAGATCCCTGTCTTGACGACATAGTTCCAGCAATCGCTGGGAAGCGTCGTTGCACCACTGCACCGTATTATCTTCTCTTAACACCACAATGGCATCCGGCAAGGCAGCAGCGGCAGTCTGAAATTGCTTAAGGGTGCGACTTACCTTGCGCTTGCGTTTGCGGCTACGCTGCCGCAGCTGGAAGAATTGTTCATAGACTTCTTTCCAGTTGCGGCTTGGCCGCAACGGGTGCGTGCTGGGAGGATGAAAGGGTGCACCCTTACGCAGCCAGCGTTCCAGCCGGTAGAGATGGAACAAATGCCAAGCAAGGCAGCCAAGGGCGGCTGCCAATACGGTGATGGTGATTTGCCCGTAAGTCCAGCCAAGCAAAGCAGAGCCCAGCAATAATCCCAGCGTCCGGCCCAAAGTCGCCAGCCAAAGTTTTGTCAAGCCTAAACCCTCGTAGAAAAGCGGTATCCCGCGCCGCGTACTGTCTGAATCAGGGTATCGTGTCCGTAGGGTTCCAAAGCCTTGCGAAGGCGGCGGATGTGGACGTCGACGGTGCGCTCTTCCACATAAACGTTACTGCCCCATACCCGATCCAGTAGTTGACTGCGGCTGTACACTCGTTCGGGGTGAGACATGAAAAATGCTAGCAGCCGGTACTCGGTGGGACCAATATCCAAGATATAATTCCCAGCGCTGACTCGATGACTAGCGGTATCCAGTACCAGGCCATTCGCCTCTAAAATTTCATCAGCCAACGGCGGGCCTCCCCGGCGCATAACGGCCTTAATGCGGGCTACCAGTTCGCGCGGTGAAAAAGGTTTGGTGACATAATCGTCGGCACCGCTGTCCAAACCAAGGATTTTATCTTCTTCTTCAGCGCGGGCAGTGAGCATAATCACTGGAATTTCCCTGGTGAGTTCTTCTTTCTTGAGACGCCGGGCATAGTCGATACCACTCATACCCGGAAGCATCCAATCGAGCAGAATGAGATCAGGTAACCCTTCAGCAATCAGGCTCTGAGCCTCGCGTGCGTCTGTCGCTTCCTGAATCTCATAGCCCGCACTCTCCAGGGCAAAGCCGACCATCTCACGGATGGGCTGTTCATCTTCTACAATCAGAACGCGTTTCGGATTCATAGCACAAGTTTTCCCGTAGACAACGGGTTATTTAAGGCGAGTAATATTACAGGGAGATTACAAAACCGGGTCCAGCACTATTTAATATGCACCGCATATCTTTAACAATTTGCCGTCGCTCGAACGCATCCATTAACCACTCTATTGGCGTATAATAATCGAGTGACGTGAAAACGCAGTGAATTTACGGACATGTATAAAAAAACAACTTTTTTCAAAAAAACCACAAAAAAGTATACAGAGCGCCACTGGCGTGAGGTATACTGACGGTGACTGGAGTTTTCCAGTTTTTATGGTGATGAGACCAAGAGAGGAAAGGTCATGATTGTAAAGATGAAATTATCCTTTGTGCGCAATGCACTGTTTGCGGTTTTACTGACGCTGCCGTTGATGGTTAGTGCCGCCACGGTTGAAGGTAGAATGAATGGGATTTCATGTGCTGTGGCCGGTGTGTTTTGCCCCATCGATAAGGCAGATCCCCTGGTTGCTCTGGAATCGGACTTTGTAGTCCAGCAGCCGGATGGGAGTTTTTATATTATTCCCAATGTCGATCGTGCCGTAAAAGCCCGTGTCGTTCTTGAAGATGTGCAGATAAGCGGTGACGTAAACGATCAGTATAAGAGCATTACGGCTGACCAGATTCAGGTTAAGCGGGATGGGCAATGGAAGACGGTCTGGAGCCAAAAGATGCAAGAGGATCTGCGCCAGGAGCTGTTCAAGGGCAATAAATAACTATTCTTGAGTTGGATTTCAGGATCTGACTGACTAACATTAAGGGGTGGCGGCAAGTGTCGTCACCCCTTTGTCGTGGTTAAGGTGCGTTGAAAGGTAATTAAGCTGGCCACCCGTCGCTAAACCAGGATCAGTTTCATCTAGCTAAGTTATTAGCAGCACTAACAATAAGCCTGGCGTTTTCTTTACCCCCGACGCTAAGTACCATTTCTCTAAAGAGGCTGTTATGACAATATTAAATCCGTCGCATATTGCCTTCGGCTGTATATTGCTGCTCTGTTTTCTCAGTAGCGCTAGCGCACAAGACAAAGGAGATGAACTACGCACGCTTATTGCTTTGCCTGAGAAAACTAAAGCTCCGGATTTTAAATTGACGGATACCGAGGGCCAAGTGCATACCTTGGAAGGCCATCAAGGCGAGGTAGTGATACTCAATTTCTGGGCTACTTGGTGCGCTCCCTGCCGCAAGGAAATGCCTTCCATGCAGCGGGCTTGGGAAAAAACCCGCGATTCGGGTGTCGTGCTGTTGGCCGTCAATTGGGGAGATAGCGCAGAAGCGGTGGACATGTTTATTGAAAGTATTCCCGTTGCCGTTAACTTTCCGGTACTACTGGGGGCGGACAGGGATATGACCAGCGAGTGGGGAGTGAAGGGTTTGCCGACGACCTTTATTATCGACCCCCAGGGTCGCATTGCTTATCGCGTAGCCGGCGAACTTGAATGGGACGATCCGGAAGTATTGGACAAAGTGCTCGCTCTTAAAGAAGCGTCTTAGGTTATCGATAATTGATTTTACTTTGCCAGGAGCAAACTATCCCGTCTTTCCTGGCAGTTGCCTGGTGGAAGATCTCCTTAATCGTTGAGGCAATCATTTGCGGAGATTGCATTAATGAGTGACAAAAAGCATTGTCGGCTGCTTATCCTGGGCTCTGGTCCGGCCGGCTACACAGCTGCGGTTTATGCAGCCCGTGCCAACTTGAACCCGGTGCTGATTACCGGTTTAGCCCAAGGCGGCCAGTTAATGACCACCACCGATGTGGATAATTGGCCAGGTGATCCGGAAGGTTTACAGGGTCCCGCCTTAATGGAGCGCATGCGTCAACATGCCGAACGATTTCATACAGAGATTATTTTCGATCATATCCATACGGTTCGATTAGGAGAACGGCCATTTCGCTTAAACGGAGATACGGGTGAGTATACGGCAGATGCACTAATTATCGCCACTGGCGCGACTGCGAAATACCTGGGCCTAGCGTCAGAACAGGCCTTTTTAGGCAAGGGAGTTTCCGCCTGTGCTACCTGCGACGGCTTTTTTTATCGCCAGCAACAGGTGGCAGTGATCGGTGGTGGTAACACAGCAGTGGAGGAAGCATTATATCTGTCCAACCTTGCTGCGGAAGTGACCCTTGTGCATCGCCGTGATAAGTTTCGCGCGGAAGCCATTTTAATCGATAAGCTGATGGATAGGGTAAACAACGGCAATATCCGCCTTGCTATGGACAGTGTGTTGGATGAAGTGTTGGGAGATGAGTCCGGAGTAATCGGCATGCGCATCCGCCATATTAAGACTGGCGAAACGACGGAGCAGCGCCTGCAGGGCGTGTTTATCGCCATTGGCCATAAGCCGAATACCGAGCTATTCACAGGGCAATTGGAGATGCATGATGGCTATATCAAAGTAAAAAGCGGTACCAATGGGGATGCCACCGCTACCAGCGTAGCAGGTGTGTTTGCCGCGGGTGATGTTGCCGATCATGTTTACCGCCAGGCGGTGACTTCCGCTGGTACCGGCTGTATGGCGGCGTTAGATGCAGAAAAATACCTAGATCGGTTGGGGATGACTTCGCCGCTGTCCTATCCCCAGGAAACCGCTCAGACGGAGACGGTTCCCTACTAGCCTGCTTCCTCGGCTACCTTATTGTTACCGCGGTGAGCCTGCCACCGGTCGGTTTATATAAGCCAGTGGGAAGAAGGTTTGGGGGCGGGATAGTTGGACTAAGCGCGACTGTTCCCACCCCTGAATAGACTTCTCTGCGCAATTCAAAGATAAGATCTTAGCCTTAGCCGTTTAGGATTCGGTACCCATGGCCTGTATTGCCTCGCTCACCGCCAGAACACGACGAGCCTCCTCTACGTGCAGGTTTTCCACCAGTTTACCGCTGACTACAGCTACTCCCTTACCCTCGCGTTTGGCTTGCTCCCATGCCTCGATAATAGTACGGGCATTTTCCACATCCTTTACGGTAGGACCAAATACTTCATTGGCAACCGCGAGTTGCTTAGGATGGATAAGGGTTTTGCCGTCGAAACCCATATCACGACCCTGTTCACAGGCGGTGCGGAAACCTGTCTCATCATGTAAATCCAGATAAACCCCATCTAAAATATCCAGATTATGAGCACGAGCGGCCATGACACAAAGAGAAAGCGAGGTGATAAAGCCAATGCGGTCGGGAGTATGGCGTACGCGCAATTCCTTAGCCAAATCCGATGTTCCCATTACGATGGCAACCAATCGTTCGCTGGCACCGGCAATGGCATCGATGTGGAGTATGCCGCGGGGAGTTTCGGCCATGATCCAAATGGGCAAGTGGTTGGATGCGCCGGCTTCGTTGAGAGCTTCCACGGCGGCGTACACCTCTTCAGGGGATTCCACCTTGGGGAAGAGAATAGCATTGGCACCGATATTAGCCACAGCGGCGACATCTTCTTTGACCCAAGGCGTGTTCAGGCCATTTACCCGGATAATAAGCTCCCGGGAACCGTAGCCGCCCTGCGTGACGTGTTCAACGATTTGCTGGCGGGCCATTTCTTTGGCGTCTGGCGAGACGGCATCTTCCATATCCAGAATAAAGCCGTCGGCCGGTAGACTACGGGCTTTATCCAAGGCGCGAGCATTGGCGCCAGGCATATACAGAATAGAACGCCGGGGACGTAATTGCATGTCTAAGCTCCTCATGGCACGGTTAATGATTACGGGTAAATTTAAGCTGAAAGCTTGACATAATAGTCCAGAAGTTTAAAAGGAGGGGATGCTAAATGAGGTTATTTGAGGCGTTTCTTTCGCTTCATCAGCCACTGGTTAGACTAACTGAGCTGGCTTGTCGGACTTAGCAGAAGCTGAACTTTTCTTCATAGCAACACATTATTTTTCGACTACACTGAAGTGTGTTAACGACTTAGCTATTTGCAACATAAACGCAACACTAAAAATTCTAATGTTCTGCCTACACTTTACCGACAGCTAGACAGCACAACAGTTTTTTACTGATTACCGCAAGCATGTGAGACCGGAACCACTATGCTAATACAAATTAAAAAGGGCCTAGACATTCCCATCATAGGGGAACCCGAACAAGTCATTCACGAAGCACCTGCCGTCTCGTCCGTTGCCCTACTAGGTAGAGACTATATAGGCATGAAACCGAGTATGTTCGTCAGTGAGGGTGACCGGGTAAAACTTGGACAACCGCTGTTCACTGATAAAAAAAATCCTGGGGTCAATTATATGTCACCGGGCAGTGGTACCGTTACCGCTATCAATCGAGGTGCGAGACGAACCTTGCAATCTGTCGTTATCCGTTTGGACGGCAACGAGGAGGAAACGTTTGATAGCCACGAACCAGAGCAACTGACCCAACTGACCCCGGATCGGGTCAAGGAAACCCTCCTCGCTTCGGGACTATGGACGGCATTCCGCACGCGACCTTACAGCAAGGTGCCGGCTCCTGACTCCGTGCCCCATTCAATTTTCGTAACAGCGATGGACACTAGGCCTATGGCAGTCAGGCCGGATATTGTCATTAAGGAACATCAGCAGGATTTTAACAACGGCCTGGATGTGATAGCCCATCTCACCAAAGGGCCTGTCTTTATCTGTAAAGCGCCGACCGGAGAAATAGACTCTCCCGCCTCTCAGCAATTTAAAATTGTTTCTTTTGCAGGTCCTCATCCGGCCGGTTTGCCTGGCACTCATATCCACTTTCTCGATCCGGTCAGTGTTATGAAAACCGTCTGGTCTTTGAGTTATCAGGATGTGATTGCTATAGGTAAGCTCTTTACCACAGGCCGCTTATGGGTGGAGCGCATTATCTCGCTGGCAGGTCCGCCAGTTCACAAACCCCGGCTGCTACGCACCCGCTTGGGAGCGAATACCAATGAGCTATTAGATGATGAGCTGGAGGACATCGAGTGCCGTCCTATTTCCGGCTCGATATTGGGTGGCCGCCGCGCCGTGGGTTCGGAAAGTTTTCTCGGACGCTATCATTTGCAATTGAGTGTGCTCGCCGAGGGCCGTCAACGGGAACTGTTAGGTTGGATTAATCCGGGTAAGAACAAATTTTCATTTCTGAACGTCTTTATTTCCAGCTTGTCCAGGCAAGTGCAAAAATTTGCCTTGACCACCACGCAGAACGGTAGTCCCCGCGCTATGGTGCCGGTTGGCAATTATGAGGCTGTAATGCCGTTAGATATTCTCCCGACCCAATTGCTACGCTATTTATTGGTCGGAGATACCGACGTGGCTCAGTCGCTAGGATGCTTAGAACTGGACGAGGAAGATCTGGCCTTGTGCTCATTCGTATGTTTAGGCAAATACGACTACGGTCCTATACTTCGTAAAAATTTGACCCAGATTGAAAAGGAGGGCTAATGTCAGCACGACAGGTTCTTGACAGATTGCACCCGCTGTTCGCTAAGGGCGGGCGCTTTGAAAGATTCTATGCCGTTTATGAAATGGTGGATACTTTTATCTATTCGCCGCCGGACACGACCTATACCGCACCTCACGTACGCGATGGCGTTGATCTGAAACGACTGATGACGTACGTAGTGCTGGCATTAATCCCGTGTATCGTGATTGGCTGGTATAACACTGGCTACCAAGCCAATCTGGCAATGGCAGATATGGGTCTAGAGGCGGCTGCCGGCTGGCGTGGCGCCATTCTGAGCGCCGTGGGCTATAATCCCGCCAATCCGCTGGCTTGCCTACTGCATGGCCTTCTTTATTTCCTACCGGTCTATATCACCGTTTTGGCGGTAGGTGGTTTCTGGGAAGTAGTGTTTGCCGCAGTACGGAACCATGAAGTCAACGAGGGTTTTTTTGTCACCTCTATGCTATTTACGCTCATTTTACCGCCGGCTATTCCGCTATGGCAGGTCGCGTTGGGTGTTTCCTTCGGTGTGGTGGTAGCCAAAGAGATTTTTGGCGGAACTGGCAAGAATTTTCTCAATCCGGCCCTGGCTGGACGGGCTTTTTTGTTCTTCGCTTATCCGGGTGAAATCTCGGGCGATAACGTCTGGGTGGCGGTGGATGGGTACAGCCGCGCCACTCCGTTGAGCTTGGGTGCTGTCGATGGTATGGAGAGAATTGCCCAAGAAGGTTATACGTGGTGGCAGGCTTTTCTTGGCATTATTCCGGGTTCTATCGGCGCGGAATCCACGCTGGGATGTCTCTTGGGCGCTGCTTTTATGATTTACACCGGGGTCGCATCCTGGCGCATCATAGCAGGGGTTTTTCTGGGTATGTTTGCGACAGTGCTGTTGTTAAACTTTATTGGCAGCGACACTAATCCCATGTATGCCATGCCCTGGTATTGGCATTTGGTGGTGGGCGGTTTTGCTTTTGGTATGGTGTTCATGGCCACGGATCCGGTGAGCGCCTCTCACACTGACGCCGGCCGCTGGGTATTCGGTGCCCTTATTGGTTTTATGACCGTGCTGATCCGCGTGGTTAATCCGGCTTATCCCGAAGGCATTATGCTGGCGATTCTGTTTGCCAACTTATTTGCACCATTAATTGACTACGTCGTGATGCAACTTAACATTAGACGGAGGGCGCAGCGCAATGTCGCCATCTAGTGATACCAAAACAGGTTGGCTCAATAGCATGCTGGCGCTACCCAACGACAGTATTCAAAAGACACTCTTTGTAGCCATTGCCCTATGCCTGGTTTGCGCCGTGTTAGTGGCCAGTGCCGCGGTACTGTTAAAGCCCGCGCAAGTCGCCAATCAGGCGCTGAATAGAAAAGCCATTATTCTCGAGGTGGCCGGTTTACGGCAACCCGGACAAGATGTGAACGAGGCGTTTCAGCAAGTGGAAGCGCACATCGTGGATCTGGATACCGGCGAATACACGGAAGAATTTGACCCCGCCACCTATGATCTGCGCAAGGCGGCCAAAGATCCGAATCTTAGCGAGAGGGTACCTTCTGATTTGGATATTGCCAACATTAAAAGTAAGGCAAAATACGCCCCTGTTTATCTGATTAGGGAAGGAGAGCAAATAAAGACTATTATTTTGCCGGTGCATGGTTACGGCCTATGGTCGACCATGTATGGTTTTTTGGCGCTCGCTGGTGATGCCAAAACGGTAAAAGGGCTAAGATTTTATGAACATGCAGAAACGCCCGGACTAGGGGGAGAAATCGACAATGCGGGTTGGCTTGAGCAATGGCAAGGTAAAGTCGTCTATGACGAGCAGTGGCAACCTGACATTCAGATAGTCAAGGGCATGGCGGCCAAATCCGGACCTGAGGCGCAGCACCAAGTAGACGGTCTGGCAGGGGCTACCCTAACCGCCCGTGGTGTAATGTACTTGCTGCAATACTGGCTCAGTGATCAAGGCTTTGGGCATTACCTGGAACGGCTTCGCACAGAGGGGGTATAAGCATGGAAATTACAACGAAGAAATATCTTGTCGAACCGCTAGTAGACAATAATCCCATTGCTCTGCAGATTCTGGGTATCTGTTCGGCCCTAGCGGTAACGACCAAGCTGGCGACGGCAGTAACCATGTGTATTGCCCTAACGGCAGTACTGGTCTGTTCCAATGTTGCTATTAGTCTGATCCGCAATCATGTGCCTAATAACATTCGTATTATCGTGATGATGACCATTATTGCTTCCTTGGTCATCATCGTGGATCAGTTTCTGAAAGCCTACGCCTATAGCATTAGCAAAGAACTGTCGGTGTTTGTGGGATTGATCATTACCAACTGTATTGTGCTGGGGCGGGCTGAAGCCTTTGCGATGAAAAACGGCCCTTGGCCCAGCTTTCTGGACGGGCTCGGCAATGCCCTTGGCTACAGCTTGATTCTGATTGCTGTCGGTATTATCCGCGAGTTATTCGGCTCCGGCACGCTTTGGGGAGTAGAGATTATGCCGCTGCTTTCAGAAGGCGGTTGGTATAATCCCAACGGTTTGATGCTATTGCCGCCCAGCGCCTTCTTTATCATCGGATTTCTCATCTGGGGGATTCGGTCCTGGAAGACGCAACAAGTGGAGAAACCGCAATACCAGATCCATGAAGTGCATCGGACCGAGGTGCTGTGATGCAACACTATGTCAACATTTTTATCGCTTCGGCGTTTATTGAGAACCTGGCCCTGGCGTTTTTTCTAGGCATGTGCACCTTCTTGGCGATTTCCAAGCAGATTGGTACCGCCTTCGGACTAGGGCTCGCGGTTATGTTTATCCAGGTGATTACGGTTCCGGTGAATAATCTGATCTTCCAATATTTGCTTAAGGACGGTGCTCTGGCTTGGGCGGGACTGCCTGATGTCGATCTCAGCTTTCTGGGTCTGATTAGTTATATAGGCGTGATCGCCGCCATCGTTCAGATTTTAGAAATGTTTTTGGATCGCTACGTGCCGGCCTTGTACAACGCCTTGGGAATTTTCTTACCTCTGATCACCGTTAACTGCGCCATCCTGGGGGGTACTCTGTTTATGGTGGAGCGCGATTATAATTTTCCTGAAAGTGTCGTCTATGGGCTCGGTACGGGGTTTGGATGGGCGCTGGCAATTACCCTTCTGGCAGGAATTCGCGAGAAGCTGAAATACAGTGACGTACCCGATGGTCTTCAGGGGTTGGGAATCACCTTTGTGACCACCGGCTTAATGTCTTTGGGATTCTTGGCCTTTTCAGGCATCCAGTTGTAACCAAAGTAGACCCGAGGGAGCGGGTCACGTTCCCCGAATAATGAGGACGTCATGGTCTTCCTGGTTTTCTCGCCAGGAAACAGAGCAATGGTAATCATCTCCACTTTAGGTTTTCGATAATGCTTGAAATCATCCTAGGGGTTCTACTTTTTACGGCCATTATCATTTTGATGGTATTTGTGATTTTAGCCGCCAAGTCGAAATTGGTCGCTTCAGGCAACGTCAATATTCTCATCAATGGCGAGAAAACCATTCAGGCGCCGGTTGGCTCAAAGCTATTAGGAGCGCTATCCGATGCCCATATGTTTATCTCCTCCGCCTGCGGTGGCAAAGGCACCTGTGCTCAATGCAAGGTTAAGATTTTCGAAGGGGGTGGCGCCATTCTACCTGCGGAAACTAGCCATATTACCAAGCGCGAGGCGGCCGAAGGGGATCGCTTGTCCTGCCAGGTGGCGGTCAAGCAGGACATGAAGATTCAGGTGCCTGAAGAAGTATTTGGTGTTAAGAAATGGGAGTGTACCGTTCGTTCTAACCATAATGTTGCCACTTTTATTAAGGAACTGATACTGGAACTGCCCGAAGGAGAACATGTCAATTTTCGAGCAGGGGGTTATATTCAGACCGAATGCCCGCCTCACGAAGTGCGTTATAAGGATTTCGAAGTTGAGGAAAAATTTCGCGATGAATGGGATCGCTATGACCTCTGGCGCTATATTTCCAAGTGCGATGAGCCCACCATACGTGCCTATTCCATGGCCAATTATCCCGAGGAACGTGGCATTATCATGCTCAACGTACGTATCGCTTCGCCGCCTCCTAATATTGCGAACGCACCTCCAGGGATTATGTCTTCCTATATGTTCGGTTTAAAGCCCGGCGATAGGATCACCATTTCGGGACCGTTCGGTGAATTTTTTGCCAGAGACACCGATAATGAAATGGTCTTTGTCGGCGGCGGTGCAGGCATGGCGCCCATGCGCTCCCATATCTTCGACCAATTAATGCGTATTAAGACAAAACGCAAGATGACCTTCTGGTACGGCGCCCGCAGTCTTCGAGAAATGTTTTATGTGGAAGATTTCGACACTTTGCAGGCGGAGAACGAGAATTTTAAATGGTTTGTGGCCTTGTCCGATCCTAAACCAGAGGATAATTGGCAAGGTTACACCGGTTTTATCCATGAGGTGCTTTATGAGCATTTCCTCAAAGATCATCCTGCACCCGAAGACTGCGAATACTACATGTGTGGGCCTCCCGTAATGAACGCTGCCGTGATTAAAATGCTGGAGGATCTTGGGGTCGAGCGAGAAAATATCATGCTCGACGACTTCGGCGGGTAGATGCAGTTCAATCCTTTCTCTCATTCCGCTAAACAAGCAGCCGCCGTTTCTCGCCCGCGCCCTCTCCTGGCTAGGGGGGGGCTAGGAACTCTGATTCTCATCGGGCTGTTTTTGGCAGGATGGTGGTACTCCGCTTCCCGCCAGAGCACTGGGGAGCTCGTGCAGTTTTCTGGCGCCACCATGGGAACCACTTATACTGTCAAAGTCCTTCAGGTCCCGGATGGCATGGCCCCTGATGCCCTACAGGCAGAGGTGGATCTCATTCTGGCACAAGTTAACCGCCAGATGTCTACCTACGATAACGATTCGGAACTATCCCGGTTTAATAGAACCCAGTCGACAGGCTGGGTGGCAGTCTCTACTGGGTTACTGTCTGTGATTAAAGCAGCGTTGCGGGTTAGTCGACTGACTCATGGTGCTTTTGATGTCACTATTGGACCGGTAGTCAATCTATGGGGGTTCGGTCCGCAGACGACAGAAGAGGAATTGCCTTCAGACGAGACTATACGAGAAGCTTTGGCAAAAGTGGGTTATGATCGAGTGCATACGAGAGATACACCGCCCGCCCTTCGCAAGGAGCGCTCGGATATCTATATAGATTTATCAGCCATCGCCAAAGGCTATGGGGTGGACAAGGTTGCTCAGTATCTGGAATCGTTGGGAATCGACCATTATCTTGTTGAGATCGGCGGAGAACTGCGGGGGAAAGGGCTGAATCCTCGTGGTGTTCCCTGGCGGATTGCTATTGAAAAACCCGATCCTGGGCAGCGAGTTATCGAGCGCATTGTGCAAGTCAGCGATAAAGGCGTGGCTACGTCGGGAGACTATCGTAACTTTTTTGAAATCGCCGGCCAGCGCTATTCCCACGCCATGGACCCCCGTACGGGTAGGCCGGTGCGCCATGAACTGGCTTCGGTAACCGTGGTGAGTGACACCTGTATGGAAGCGGATGCGCTGGCCACGGCATTGCTAGTCATGGGGCCAGAACAGGGATTTCGACTTGCGCAGAAGCAGGCAATCGAGGCATTCTTTATTGTAATAAGCCCGGCTGGGTTTACAGAAAGAAGTACTTCGGGGTTCGAGCGCTACGTAGTGGATTAGCGTAAAAAAAAGCAAGCAATGCAATTTGTTTCTGAACAGTGGGCTAAGATAAAGCTGACGTTCCCGCTCTCATTAACTATCGCTTAGGGCTTTATCGAGCAAGCCTGCGTGGGCGTTTGAGCTATGTGGCTTGGAGAAGAATAGTATGCTCAGATCAATGACTGTAAAAGATTATATGTCATCCAATCTGGTAACTCTGACACCAGATATGGAGGTTTTGGATGCCATAAAACTGTTGATTGAAAACAGAGTCAACGCAGCGCCAGTGGCGGACAAGCGCGGCAATCTTATTGGTATGCTGTCAGAGAAAGACTGTCTAGGGGTCGTGTTGAAGGCGGCTTACCTCGAAGAACTGGGAGGCAAAGTATCGGAATTTATGTCGTCTAGCGTAAAGACGGTGAATATGGATGACAGCCTTGTTGACGTGGCCATGATGTTTCTAAAAGACCCCTATAAGCGCTATCCGGTGATGCGTGATAATTTGCTGGTCGGTCAGATAACGCGCCGCGATGTTTTGAAGGCACTGGAGAAGATTTGGTGATTTTCACAAAGAATGGACAGCTATGATGCTGCTGTGGGTGGCTGGAGATACTACTTGATTCATCGTTGGGTGTCCTAACGTCACCACATGATGCATGCTCTTGTTATTCGCGATCTGCGCAAAACCTATTCCAATGACTTTCATGCTCTTAAGAGCATTAATCTGAAAGTCGAGGAAGGAGATTTTTTTGCCCTGCTCGGCCCTAACGGCGCGGGAAAATCCACGACCATCGGCATTATCTGTTCTTTAATTCGGAAAACCAGCGGAACCGTCAGTGTCTTTGGCAAAGACTTGGACAACGAGCTGGAAGTTGTTAAATCTTTTATCGGTCTGGTGCCTCAGGAGTTCAACTTTAACCAGTTTGAACCTGTTGTAGAAATAGTGGTTAACCAAGCCGGCTACTACGGGATTAACCGTCCGTTGGCGTACCAGCGGGCCGAAATGTATCTAAAACAACTGGGTTTGTGGGAAAGGCGCCGGAGCATGGCCCGGGAATTATCCGGCGGCATGAAGCGCCGCCTGATGATTGCTCGCGCCCTGATCCACGAGCCTAGGCTACTGATCCTGGATGAACCCACTGCGGGAGTCGATATTGAAATTCGCCGCTCCATGTGGAACTTCCTGCGCGAGATCAACGCCAGAGGCACCACTATTATCTTGACTACCCATTATCTGGAGGAGGCCGAGAATCTGTGCCGCCACATTGCCATTATCGATCATGGCCAAATTATCGAGTACAGCCGCATGCAGACATTACTAAACCGGCTGCATACGGAAACTTTCATACTTAATCTCAGGGAGCCGTTGACTGTAACACCTCAAGTGTCTGGTTATACGCTAAGGCAAGTCGATAACTGCACCTTGGAAGCCGATGTTTCCAAGGTGCAGGGTGTTAATGGTCTATTTTGTAAACTCTCCGAAAACGGTATAGAAGTACTCAGTCTACGCAACAAAACGAATCGTCTGGAAGAATTGTTTATGTGTCTGGTGGGAAAGGGCAGTGCCAATCCCTAAACGATGACTTAGCACTATGCCTTTCCGAGCCAATCTTATCGCCTTTAAGACTATTTTAATCAAAGAGATTTTGCGCTTTATGCGCATCTGGATGCAGACCATACTGCCAGCAGCGGTCACCATGACGCTCTATTTTATTATTTTCGGCAAATTGATCGGCTCACAGATCGGTGCTATCGGCGACTTTTCCTATATGCAGTACATCGTTCCCGGCCTGATCATGATGGCCATCATCACCAATGCATATTCCAATGTCGTGTCCTCCTTTTTCAGTTCCAAGTTTCAACGTCACATTGAGGAAATGCTGGTTTCTCCACTACCTAACTATCTAATTCTATTAGGTTTTGTCGGTGGCGGTGCAGCCCGAGGCATGATTGTGGGCTTAGTGGTGACACTAGTGTCGCAATTTTTTGCTGATCTCTACATTCATAATATCTTTGTGATTGTAACGGTAACGACGCTGACAGCCATACTTTTTTCCCTGGGCGGCTTTGTAAATGGGATTTATGCGAAAAGTTTTGACGATATCTCTATCGTTCCTACCTTTGTATTAACACCCCTTACCTATCTGGGGGGAGTATTTTACTCTATTGATATGCTGCCAGTATTTTGGCGCGGATTATCCCACCTTAACCCAATTCTCTATATGGTTAATGCTTTCCGTTACGGTATTTTGGGAGTGTCCGACGTTAATATTTATGCTGCTTTTGCCATCATCCTACTTTTTATCACCGCTTTGTTCGCTTTCAGCTTGTGGTTGCTTAACAAGGGGATTGGAATTCGTCAGTAGATGCGCAGAAACCATGTGACAGAGCTAATCTGTCACATGGTTTTGCATGTTAAAACGAGTGCTGTTGTTGATGCTGATTTGCCCCGGGCGCTTTCCGTCAACCCCAGGAGCGAACCGGCCCGGTATCGATGTGGATAAAGTGAGAGCGTGGATAATAACCCACACCGCCTGCTCTAAGTGACAGGGCGGTACGATGCAGGTCCGCTACGCTCCGGCCCGGCATGTAAATGTCCGCGGCCTTGCCGTACATATGAAAACTGTTCTTGGCAACCGCTTTGCTACTCCTGCGGAGCATAGCGTTGGTCGTTGGGGAACGGTAGCCGCTGATCACGTAAAAGGGTTTCCTATAGTCCATTTTAAGTTGTAACGCATACATTTGATCCAGTAGCTTGGGGTCGAAAGTTTTTACCTGATCGGTACGGTAATCACGAAGCACCCAGCTAATTGCTTTGATAGAGTCGCGAAGGTACCCGTCCTGAGGTGTCCAATACACCATTCGCACCTTCTCATCGGTTTTGGGGCAGTAAAAAAACAGCTTGCGTTCTCTCTTTATCGTCACCTTGGCCAGGGCAGGATACGTTGCCAGACAGCCCATCGACATGGCAGCCAGCTTCAAGAAGCCGCGCCGCGTTAGGCATGGCGTGTCTTCCTGAGCCTCCCTAAGGCTATCCAAGGAATGAGTCATCAAGCTTTCTTGCATTATGTGATATCTCCCAATGGCTATATGTTGTCCGCACTGGAGACTTTAGTAAACTAAGCCTTACAGATCAAGATTTATCAGCTTGTAAAAAATGTAGGTTGCTGTTCTTAAAAATTATTTTTCGCTCGCTAAGAAATGACTGTACGGAAAGGCAAGATCCCTGTTACTGCCGCTATCCGGGTGCTACGCCGGCATCAAGCAGTTTTTACCGAGCATCTTTACGACTACGAAAATAAAGGTGGGGCATGGCAAGGCGCTCGAACGCTCGGGATAGAGGTACACCGCGTAGTCAAGACGTTGGTTATGGAAGATGAGCACAACCAACCCTTGATCGTGCTGATGCACGGCGATAAGCAGGTATCTGCTAAAGAGCTGGCCCGCCTGATAGGAGTCAAATCGCTTGCCCCTTGTGACCCGCAGATAGCGAATAAACACACCGGTTATTTGGTCGGAGGCATTTCTCCCTTCGGCGCTCGTCGCACGATGCCGGTTTATATGGAGGCTAGTATCATGGATCTGAACTATGTCTATATTAATGGCGGTAAGCGAGGTTTTCTGGTGGGCATGCTCCCAGATCAGTTGTGCCATATTTTACAGCCAACCCTGGTGCAGGTAGCGATCGCAGATCGCTAACTTCTTAGGGGTACCGCTGGTTTCGGTGAAGAGCCGCTTGACGTTAGCTTTAAAGCTGCTGTTTGGAACGGTATGTATAACCCACATGCATCACTACATAGCAAAGATGCTCAGCAGCGGCTAATATTAAGCCGCTACCAAAGCAGTGCAGGGGTGCATTCCAGCTCAGCGGCGTCTGCCTTATGATGTTTATCTGCTTTAACAAACGGGTTCAGCAATCAGTCCGAAGCCATAGGTTGGAAATGCCACTTTTATAGAGTGTCTGTACTACCGGCAAGCTGCTTCCGTTCGTTTTGAACTTTTGCTGCAAGAGGAGTCGCGGTACCTATGGCAAAGGCAATGTACGCGTTTTCAGGTGATCCGATTACTTGTGGGCATATTAATATCATTGAAAGGGCCGCTAAGGCGTTTGATGAGGTGGTGGTCGGAATCGGCGTGAATCCCAGTAAAAATTATATGTTTTCCCTGGAAGAAAGAACCGAAATGGCCAAGAAGGCTGTTGCCGGACTTAGCAACGTAAGCGTTGTTTCTTTCCAGGGTTTGCTAGTTAGTTATGCCTACGAAAAGGGGATTCAAGTTTTAGTGAAAGGCGTCAGGGACGGCAAGGATTTCGATTATGAAATGTTGCTCCATCAGGCAGGGGAAAGTCAGAAACTAGGAATAGATACTCATCTTTTACCAGCGCGGCAAGATTTGATTCATGTCGCCTCAAGCGTGGTGCGATCAATACTTATAGAGCAGGGAGATGTGCATACCTATGTGCCAATCCATGTACAGCAGGCACTTTATGAAAAAATGCTTGGACAGTATTTAGTCGGTATTACCGGCGAACCCGGAGTCGGTAAATCTTACTTTGGAAAGTTATTTGAGAAATGGGGTAAAGCACGTAATATCTCTATTCATGATATTGAATTAGATCATATTGCTCATCAGATCCTTGAGGAATTAACAGATCCGGGTTATGGAAATATAAGGTTACGAATCGCTAAAGAATTTGGTAAAGAAGTGGCCCGCCCAGATGGAACCATCGATAAAAAAATACTAGGTGAAATTGTTTTCAATGACCCTACTTCACTGCACAAACTTAACTCGATCATGGATGTTCCTCTTTCTTTGAGATTGAAAAGAGAAATGTATGGTAAAAAAGGAATCATAATAATCAATGCGGCATTAATTGCCGAGTCTGACATGATGTATCTTTGTAATAACAATGTTGTGTTAGTAACAGCTGATAAAAATGTTCATATGAATAGATTGAGGAATAAAAAACTAACCGATAAACAGATTGCAAGAAGGTTACAGAGTCAATATACAGCCGAGCAGAAAAAGAATCGCATATTGCAAAAAATTAGCGAACAAAACCATGGCAGATGCTGGATAGTGGACGGCTCATTGACTTTTAAAGACAACGTATTTGAAAATATCGTCAAAGATATTGGGTACCGTAAGTAAATATACTCTTAAGTCGCCATGATTTTGTGTAGTTCTTGCTTGGCAAGCAGCGGAAATCGCCGGCAGCCAACGATAACCGCGTAATGCCCGCGTAGCAGTTTCTGGCAACTTATGATCCAGCTGGAGCCGACTAAAGAACTCCATTGCGAAAGGCCACTGGCCATACTGCTAGCCATAGGGCAGGCCTAACCGGTCCCAGATAGCCAGCGTCGGAGCTGCTCGATTCATAGTATAGAAGTGGAGTCCCGGAGCGCCCTGTTCCAGCAGGCGTTGGCACATATCCGTTACTACGTCCAGTCCGAAGGCACGTAAGGAAGCTCGATCATCGCCGAAGCTTTCGAGACGCTTGCGAATCCAACGCGGGATTTCAGCACCGCACAAATCCGAAAAGCGCGTCAGTTGAGCGTAATTGGTAATGGGCATGATGCCCGGCACGATAGGGATATCGATGTCTAATTTTTCACAACTATCGATAAAACTGAAATAGGCATCGATGTTGTAAAAATATTGAGTAATTGCGCTATCTGCGCCTGCCCGTACTTTACGCTGAAAATTGATAAGGTCGCGGTCAGCATTCGCGGCCTGCGGATGAAATTCCGGATAGGCCGCTACCTCGATGTGATAATGATCCCCTGTCTCAGCGCGAATAAACTCAACAAGTTCGTTGGCATGGCGAAACTCGCCGGCTACGCGCATTCCTGAAGGCAAATCACCGCGCAGCGCGACGATACGCTGAATGCTTTGGGTTCTGTAATGTTCCAGTAAGACCCGAATGCTTTCCTTAGTGGAGGCGATACAGGTCAGATGAGGGGCTGCTTTTATCTCGCCATAAAGCTGAATATCTAGCACTGTCTCGATAGTACGATTGCGGGTGGAACCGCCGGCACCATATGTCACCGAAAAGAAGGCCGGGTGCAAGCGCGCCAGTTCTTTCAGTGTCTGATGTAGTTTTTTTGCACCCTCGTCATCGTGGGGAGGAAAAAATTCACAACTGAAGATTGGAGAATACTGTTGTTGAGAATTCATAAAATTATAGGTGACCAGTGCCCCCTGAAGCAGAGGGCTGCCTAAGTTCCATTAGTATCTGTAGCCGTCCGATTTATAGGGTCCTGCCACTGGTACGCCGATATAGTCGGCCTGTTCTTCGGTCAACGCCGTCAGTTTGGCACCAATGCGTTGCAGATGTAATCGTGCCACTTTTTCATCCAAGTGCTTGGGCAGCACATAAACCCTGTTTTCATAACGATCTGCATGATTCCATAGTTCAATCTGAGCCAGCACTTGATTCGTAAAAGAATTGGACATAACAAAACTAGGGTGCCCGGTAGCACAGCCAAGATTTACCAAGCGTCCTTCGGCCAGCAGAATCAACCGCTTGCCATCGGGAAAAATAACGTGATCCACCTGCGGCTTGATATTTTCCCAGCGGTACTGACGCAACGAAGCGACATCAATCTCAGCATCAAAATGGCCGATGTTGCAAACGATGGCTTGATTCTTCATGGCCTGCAAATGCTCGTGGGCGATAACGTTCACATTGCCCGTGGCAGTGATGAAAATATCAGCCACCGCAGCAGCCTCGCTCATGGTGACGACCCGATAACCCTCCATTGCTGCCTGCAGGGCACAGATAGGATCAATTTCGGTGATCCAAACTGTCGCCCCCAAGCCACGTAGCGACTGAGCCGAACCCTTTCCGACATCACCGTAGCCGCAAATCACCGCGATTTTGCCGGCAATCATTACGTCGGTGGCGCGTTTGATGCCGTCCACTAGCGATTCCCGGCAGCCGTAAAGGTTATCAAATTTGGATTTGGTGACCGAGTCGTTGACGTTAAAGGCAGGCGTTGCCAACATGCCTTTTTTGGCCATTTCGTAAAGGCGATGGACTCCTGTAGTGGTTTCCTCGGATAGACCGCGAACCCCTCTCATGAGCTCAGGATATTTGTCATGCATTACCTGAGTAAGATCACCACCGTCGTCTAAAATCATATTCGGACACCAACCGTTAGGACCAAAAATGGTCTGGTCGATACACCACCAAAATTCCTCTTCGGTTTCACCCTTCCAGGCAAACACAGGAACACCGGCGGCAGCGACAGCCGCGGCGGCGTGGTCCTGAGTTGAAAAGATGTTGCAAGAAGACCAGCGTACTTCGGCGCCCAGCGCTGTTAAGGTTTCGATAAGTACGGCAGTCTGAATTGTCATATGAAGGCAACCTGCAATCCAGGCACCTTGCAGGGGTTTTTTGTTTTGATATTCCTTGCGCAGCGCCATCAAACCAGGCATTTCGGTTTCGGCAATGGCGATCTCCTTGCGCCCCCAGTCAGCCAGTGCAAGATCGGCGACCTTGTAGTCGGGAGTAAGCGTAGGTATTGGTTGACTGCTCATTAACATGGGCTCCAGATGTTATTGATTTTACTAAATATTACAGAGATATTTCTGTATCAAGTGTTTTCCAAGAATGCCGGCATGCACGAGCGAGCCTTTAAGTTGCTCTTCTCGCTCGCTTGATAATTCAGCTCTATAACTAAAATATTAAGAGAACCTTTACAGTCCAGCAGCGTCGCGCAACGCGTCGGCTTTGTCAGTACATTCCCAAGTAAATTTTTCTTCTTCACGGCCGAAGTGACCATAAGCCGCTGTGCTCTTATAGATGGGCCGGATTAAATTCAGCATTTTAACAAGTCCGTAGGGACGCAGATCAAAGTGGCCGCGGACGATTTCTATTAGGCGTTCTTCATCGATTCTACCAGTGCCGAAGGTGTTCACGCTGATAGAGGTAGGCTCGGCTACGCCAATAGCATAGGATATCTGGATTTCGCAGCGATCCGCCAAACCCGCGGCTACGATGTTCTTGGCCACATAACGGGCGGCGTAACAAGCGGAGCGGTCCACTTTGGAAGGATCTTTGCCAGAGAAAGCGCCACCGCCATGATGGGCCATACCGCCATAAGTATCCACAATGATTTTACGTCCCGTAAGTCCGCAATCACCCACAGGACCGCCGATGACAAATTTTCCGGTAGGATTAATATGGTATTTGGTATGTTTGTCCAGCCACTCTTCTGGTAGGATTGGCAGGATAATATTTTCCATTACCGCTTCCCGGAGGCGTTCCTGACTGATGTCTGGGTCATGCTGGGTGGATAACACTACTGCTTCGATACCAACAATCTCATTAGCTTCGTAGCGGAAGGTGATCTGGCTCTTGGCGTCGGGGCGTAACCAGGGAAGTATGTGCGTCTTGCGCATCTCGGCCTGGCGTTGAACCAGACGGTGTGCATACGTGATGGGAGCTGGCATAAGCACGTCGGTTTCATTGGTGGCGAAACCAAACATAAGGCCCTGATCTCCGGCGCCTTGCTCTTCGGGGTGTATGCGATCCACACCTTGCGCAATATCACCAGACTGTTTGCCGATACAAGACAGTACCGCACAGGTTGCTCCATCAAAGCCCACATCAGAACTGTTGTAGCCGATATCGGTGATGGTGCTGCGCACGATTTCATCGAAATCTACCCAAGCAGAGGTCGTAATCTCGCCGGCCAGTACTACCACACCCGTTTTTATGAGAGTTTCACAGGCTACGCGAGCTCGCGGGTCTTCAGCCAGGATGGCATCCAGTACGGCGTCAGAGATCTGATCGGCAATCTTGTCAGGATGACCTTCGGAAACGGATTCTGAAGTAAAGAGGAAGCTGCGGTTCATTTTTAATCTTGCTCTATCCTTAACGGGTAAAGGAATTTCTGTAAAATAAAGGGAGGAACGTTCACTGGGTGTCCCTTAAGTCTTACTCTTAAATCCCGGCTTTAATATACAGAATTCAGTGACTTTTGAAATATTTGTTTGTTAATGGTGTTAAATAGCAACTGGTTGAAACTCGTGACACACTGTTTGCTCAAGCATTAGTGATAAGTTTTTACTTTTCGGCGCTAGGCCTAACCACTGGGCGGTATTGCCTTTCCGTTACCAGAAATCTTTGCCAGATCCTTAGTAACGGTCGAAGTTTAACCGGAAAAGCGGCGTTTTGCACGCGGCCGATGTTCTTGGAGACGTTAAAAATCTTCCGCCATCTCTGCATAACAGCCGGTACGCCGTGTTGGCCAGTTGAACAGAAGTCTGTTCAGACCATTTATGGGATAAACTTGTGACGCAGAAGTTCAGCGTATTTGCTGACGCAGCAATTCCAGCATGGCCTGCGCGGCATTGGATAAGGTGCGCCCGCTATGTTGTACCACTCCTAATGAACGTCGTATTTCCAATCCTTGCGGTCGCAGTGTCGTGAGTTCCCCATCTAGCATGCTTTGCGGAAGCAGACTCCAACCGAGACCTACCGACACCATCATCTTGATGGTCTCCAGATAATTAGTAGAAAAAGCCACCGTGAGTGCAATGGGAGCAAAGGCGCGGTCAATGATAGTGCGGCTAAAGGTAGTTTTGTCGGGCACAATAGCAGGATATAGGCTTAGTAATGCGGAAGAAATTTCAGATATCGCGGCCAATGGATGATTGCGTTGAATCACCACCACCAAGTCATCGGTCCAGATGGGTAGAGTGCTGAGCGGCGGTTGCGGTCGCGGTGGCAAAGTAACGATGCCAAGTTCCACCTCTCCTTGAATCACTGCCTCACAAGCTACCTCTGAGTCTAAAAAATGGAGATCTAACCGGACCTGAGAGTACTGGGAAGTAAACAGCCGCAGCACAGGCGGCAGTCGGTGTAATCCAATGTGGTGGCTAATCGCCAAGCTTAGTTTACCGGCCACGCGACCCGATAGGTTCCGCAGCGCTCGTCGGCTATCTTCCAATTCTGCCAGAATATGGCGAGCTCGAGGCAATAAGGTGCAACCGGCTTCGGTCAGCAAGACTTTACGACCCAAGCGATCGAACAAACGTACATTTAACTCTGCTTCAAGGGCGGAGATACGCTTACTTACCGCCGGTTGGGTAAGGTGCAGTTGTTCGGCTGCCAGGGAAAAGGAGGCCGTGTCCGCCACTACGGCAAAGGCGCGTAAATTGGTAATGTCCAGCATAGCGATTTTGCCAGTTAATTTATTCTTAAAAGTTATTGGAAATATGAAAAACATGAATTTGTTTTATCTAAAGGTAACGCGTAGGCTGTTTTTATGCGTTACTTTTGTTGTACGGGGTTTTCTTTAGAGGATAAACCTATGGTTGCCAAAACACTTTACGACAAGCTCTGGGATGCACATGTAGTGCTCACGGAAGCTGATGGCACAACCCTGTTGTATATCGACCGTCACTTAGTTCACGAAGTCACTTCACCTCAAGCCTTCGCAGGCCTAAAGCTTGCCAAGCGCCTCCCCTGGCGGAGCGCTTCTATGTTGGCAACGGCGGATCATAATGTACCTACGACAAACCGTCACCATGGTATTAGTGATCCTATTTCTCGAATCCAGGTCGACACTCTGGATACCAACTGCGCTGAGTACGGGATCACCGAGTTCAAGATGAGCGATATCCGGCAAGGTATTGTGCATGTTATCGGTCCCGAGCAGGGAGCCACTTTGCCGGGTATGACTGTCGTCTGCGGAGATTCCCATACCTCTACCCATGGAGCTTTTGGCGCTTTGGCCTTTGGGATTGGCACTTCCGAGGTGGAGCACGTAATGGCCACTCAATGCCTGCTGTTAAGAAAGGCCAAAGCAATGCTGATCTGTATCAATGGCCCAGTGGGTCACGCAATTACTGCTAAGGATATCGTGCTGGCGATTATCGGTATCATCGGTACTGCCGGTGGCACGGGCTACGTCATTGAATTCGCAGGCGAAGCCATTCGCACCTTATCCATGGAAGGACGAATGACCGTGTGTAACATGGCTATCGAAGCCGGTGCCCGTGCTGGTGTGATTGCAGTGGATGATACCACTATCGGTTATCTCAAGAACCGCCCTTATGCTCCCAAAGGCGAACTTTGGGAACAGGCTGTGACCGCTTGGCGAGCATTGCACAGCGATGCCGATGCTAACTTTGCACGTACGGTCCATATCGATGCTGCCGGTATCAAACCCCAGGTGACTTGGGGAACTTCTCCGGAAATGGTGACGGCGGTGGATGGCGAGATTCCTGAACCCGGTCATGAAACAGACCCCGGCAAACGCCAAAGCATAGAGCGGGCCTTGGTTTACATGGGGTTACAGCCAGGCACGCCCATCACAGCTATTCCATTGGACCGCATTTTTATCGGGTCTTGTACCAATTCGCGCATTGAAGATCTGCGGACTGCGGCGGCAGTGGTAAAGGGGCGTAAGGTGGCAAGCTCCCTCAAACAGGCCATGGTGGTACCAGGCTCAGGCTTAGTAAAGCAGCAAGCCGAGGCAGAAGGGCTAGATAGAGTATTTATCGAAGCTGGGTTTGAGTGGCGCGAGCCAGGTTGTTCCATGTGTTTAGCTATGAATGCCGATCGGTTAGCAGCCGGGGAACGCTGTGCTTCTACCTCTAACCGCAATTTCGAAGGAAGACAAGGGCATGGCGGCCGTACCCATTTGGCGAGCCCAGCCATGGTGGCGGCGGCGGCCATTGTTGGGCACTTTGTAGACGTGCGAGAATTTTTAAACGCCTAACGGAGAAGCTATGCAACCCTTTACCCAACATACTGGTTTAGTTGTACCGCTGGATCGTACCCACGTAGACACCGACGCCATTATTCCTAAACAGTTTCTTAAATCAGTTAAGCGTACCGGGTTTGGTGCAAACTTATTCGATGCATGGCGTTACCAGGACCACGGCGAACCGGACCAGGCTGTGAGTCAGCGCCCTATTAACCCGGACTTTGCGCTAAACCGGCCGCGTTATCAGGGTGCCAGTATTCTTTTAGCGCGCGAAAACTTCGGCTGTGGTTCCTCGCGCGAACATGCCGTATGGGCCTTGCAGGATTACGGTTTCCGCTGTGTGATCGCACCCAGCTTTGCCGATATTTTTTACAGCAATTGCCTTCAGAATGGTATGCTTCCTATTGTCTTGGACCTTGAGACGGTAAGTAGACTATTTGCGAAAGTCGATACAACGCCGGGCTATCAGTTGTGCATTGATCTACCTATGCAAAGGTTAGTTACGCCTGAAGGAGAAGTCATTCTTTTTGCTGTGGATGAGTTTCGCAAGCATTGCCTTGTCAACGGCCTCGACGAAATTGGCCTAACTTTACAGCATGCCGAAGCGATTCGGGCTTATGAGGTTCATCGTCGTCAAGAGACGCCGTGGTTATTCACTGACTTGGTAAGGGATGCCCATGGCTAAAAAGATTCTCATGCTGCCCGGCGATGGCATTGGTCCTGAGATCGTCGCTGAGGCAATTAAAATTCTCGAGGTCTTACGCAGGGACCATGGCTTGGCAGTGGAGTGGGACCAGGGCTTGATTGGTGGTGCCGCCTGTGATGCCATGGGCAAGCCCCTACCGAGCGAGACTCTCGCGTCAGCGAGAGAAGCTGATGCGATTTTACTGGGTGCTGTAGGCGGTCCCAAGTGGGACAAGTTAGAACGTGCGTTACGCCCGGAACGTGGTTTGCTGGCCATCCGCAGCGAACTGCAGTTATTCGCCAATCTGCGCCCAGCTCTGCTTTATCCGCAATTAGCAGACGCGTCTAGCTTACGTGCCGAATTGGTGGCGGGGCTTGATATACTGATCGTACGCGAACTCACCGGTGATGTGTACTTTGGTCAGCCGCGCGGTGTCCGCACGCTGGAAAACGGCGAGCGGGAAGGCTTTAATACCATGAGCTACCGAGAATCCGAAATTGAGCGTATTATACGCACCGCTTTTGAGATTGCCCTGCAACGTCGTGGTCGCGTATGTTCGGTGGACAAAGCCAACGTGCTAGAGGTGTCCGAGCTATGGCGTGAGGTCGCAACAGCGGTAGCCAAAAAGTATCCGCAAGTGGAACTCAGCCATTTGTATGTCGATAATGCGGCTATGCAACTGGTACGCGCACCCATGCAATTCGATGTCATCGTCACCGGCAATCTCTTTGGTGATATTCTTTCCGATTGCGCCGCAATGTTAACGGGGTCTATCGGTATGCTGCCATCTGCGTCTTTAGATGCCGCGGGCAAGGGAATGTATGAACCGGTCCATGGTTCGGCACCAGATATCGCTGGTCAGGGGGTGGCTAATCCCCTTGCCACTATCCTATCGCTGGCCATGCTGCTGCGTTACACGCTGGAGCGAGCCGATTTGGCTAAACGAGTTGAGCAGGCGGTGGAAAATGTGTTGCGGCAGGGACTGCGAACTGCAGACATTATGAATCATAACACCCGCCAAGTGAGTACTCAGGCAATGGGTGATGCCGTGGCGGCTGCCCTGCCAGAATAACGGTCGGATTCTCTATTAGCACGATATGATCTGCGGGAAAGTGTTTTCTCAAGAGGAGAACTGAAGCGATGAGTAAAACTTTTGATGTAGCCGTGGTTGGAGCTACAGGAGCTGTAGGCGAGATCATGTTGCAGATCCTGGCCGAGCGCGATTTTCCGGCTAGCAGCGTATATGCTTTGGCAAGTAGCCGCTCGGCTGGCAGTATAGTCCCTTTTGGGAAACAACAGTTAACTGTCGAAGATTTGGCCACTTTCGATTTTGCTAAGGTGCGGATAGGATTGTTTTCGGCGGGTGCTGCCGTTTCTGCAGAGTATGCTCCTAAAGCGGCGGCAGCTGGCTGCGTCGTAATTGATAATACCTCCCAGTTTCGTTATGAATCGGACATCCCGTTGGTGATACCGGAGGCAAATCCGCATGCCATCGCGCAGTTTCAACAGCGGGGCATTATCGCCAACCCAAATTGCTCTACCATTCAAATGGTGGTGGCGCTGAAGCCGATTCACGACGCCGTCGGTATCGAGCGTATTAACGTGGCGACGTACCAGGCGGTGTCCGGTACCGGTAAAGAAGCCATTGAAGAACTGACGATCCAGACCGCCATGCTAAGCAAGGGAGAGCCCATCGAGTGCCAAGTTTATCCCAAACAAATCGCTTTTAATGCCTTGCCTCACATTGATGTTTTTCAGCCCAACGGCTATACCAAAGAAGAGATGAAGATGGTCTGGGAAACGCAGAAAATCATGGAGGACGAAACGATCAAAGTGAATCCGACCGCAGTGCGTATTCCTGTGTTCTATGGACATTCAGAGGCGGTGCATATCGAAACGCGGCAGAAAATCACTGAAGTGGCAGCTCGCGATCTACTGAGTCATGCTCCCGGTGTGGTGGTGCTGGACGAGCATAAGCCTGGCGGCTATCCTACGGCTGTTACCGAAGGCGCGGGTAGGGATGCAGTTTATGTTGGACGTATCCGAGAAGACATTTCCCACCCGCGAGGGTTGAATATGTGGATCGTAGCAGATAATGTGCGAAAAGGAGCAGCGCTGAACAGCATTCAAATCGCCGAACTCTTGATTCGAGACTATTTTTAGAACAAGCTAACATGTTGTTTTCCGTGATGCGGATTGCGAAAAGGCAGAGCGGTGTCGACCCGCAGGCCAGAGACGGCTTAGAATTTTACCTGCATGGAGAAGGTTATGGAGACGCGGTCCCCGATGACAAGGAAACTACCCCGGTTGCTAATTGCACCTGTTCTTTGCTTTCCCATGGGCACCTTCGCCCTGGGCATAGGTCAAATTGAAGTTCATTCAGCCCTTAACCAGACTTTAGATGCCGAGATTCCCTTATTATCGCCAGAAGAGACAGAATTGGCTGGGCTTTCCGCTAGCTTAGCCTCCTCTCAGATTTTCGCCCAATACGCCATTGAGCGCCCTTCCCTCCTGTCGGAGCTTGAGTTTTCAGTACAAACCACTGAGGATGGCCGCAGTTTTATCAAGATCACCTCAAAACAACCCATTCGCGAGCCGTTGCTTAATTTTCTCGTCCGGCTGGAGTGGACCAAGGGACAGTTAGTGCGCGAGTTTACAGTGTTGCTGGATCTACCGGCCACGGCGGTTAAGCGCTTGACACCACCGATCGGTTTTTCTGCTGAACCGAGCGCAGAGAGAAGTGGTTCCAGCGCAAAAGCAGAGGAAGGGTTGGTTGTGCATCGGGGTGATACGCTCTACGGGCCGGTGGCCCGGGGCGAAGTGTTATGGAATATCGCCGCTAAAGTTCGGCCTGATTCCTCTATCAGCAGACAGCGAATGATGCAGGCTTTACTGGAGGCTAATCCTGAAGCTTTCTGGAAACCTCATATTGATGGTGTGCGTGCAGGGGCAATGCTGCGCATTCCCAGTGCTCAGGAAATTGAGCCTGCACGGTTTTCCGTTGAAGTTTCTCAGCAATTAGCCAACCAGCAGGCGGGTCGGTTGACACCGGTTTCAGATGGACAGCCCGCTAAGTCAGGCAGCGAAGAAACTTTTCAGGTAAAATTAGTGCCACCAGACGTCGCAGCGGAGGCACAGCCGCAGTCAACTTTTGGCGGACCGGCAACAGCGACTTCTCAATCGGTCGAACCTGTAGCAGCTGCCGTGTTGCCGGCAAACTTTCGGATTAAGTTGAAAGACAATCGGCCTCAACTTAGCATTGCCGGCCTTGAAGCTATGCGCAGTCGTATTAGAGCATGGGCCCAAGAAGATAAAGAAAGTCTCACTTTAGAGCAGGAACAAGCGAATGCATCGGCTGCGGAGTCGCAGCCAACTACCGCTACCGGCGATGCTTGGCAACCGCTGGAATCCAATGCAACAGGGACTGACGACGCCATATTTCAGCCGCAGATTGCAGAAGAAGACACAATGGATGATGCGCTCCTTGTCAATACCGAGCGTCAGCAGACCACAGTCGACGCTGCCACGTCACAGCCAGAAACTGCATTTCCTCAGGCAATAGCCGACTTGCCGTTCGCTTTACCTAACGACCTAGAAACACAGTTTCCAAGACATGCTCGCGAATCTCAGCTAGAGTCTGTTTTACCGCCGGCTATGCCCGATAGTGCAACGTCGCAACGGGAAATGCCAAAATCGCCTAACACCGCAGCTAAATTCGATGAATCTTCAGCGGAAACCCAGTTTACAGCTCCAGAGGTTGCGGAATCGTCGGCAGTAACTCAACCTGCTTCGGTGATTTCTCCACCAGAGTCTGTCCCGGTAACGCCTCCGGCCGGCCGCCAACAGTCTCCAGGCATTTTGACCGTGTTATTCGAGGATTCAGCACGCATAGCAACTACAGGTTTACTGTTACTGTTGCTCGTCACCGTGTCATTTTTTATGATACGTCGTGCAAAGCGTTCGGAGGAAAAAGAGGCACTAGCATTCGAGGCAATTATTCCCGATGATACGCCAGCGCAAGAAACTGCGATCATTCCCTCTAGTGCGGAGCGTCCAAGCACTACACCAGACATAAAACCAGCCAAATCTTTTCGAGCGACACCAAACCCTCTGGAGCGGGCGGATTTGTTGCTTGCCGTAGGTAACCACGCGGAGGCTGAAAATCTCGTACACCTGGCTTTGACTGAGGATTCAGACAATCCTGCCCTGAAAGTGAAGTTATTGGACATCTACTTTGCTTCCGGTAATACAGAAGGGTTTTTAAAGGAGGCAGAAGCGTTGCGTGGGCAACTGAACGGGGAAACTAATTCACTCTGGATGCATGTTGTGCAGATGGGACGGCAACTCTATCCTAGTCATGCTTTGTTCAACACAATGGCCAGCTCTGCCTCTAAGGAGAGCAAAGCATCTGGCAAGGCTTTAAGCGAAGCCAATAGTCAAGCCGGCAATGGAAACGCGATGGGTAGCGAATTCGCGGAGCTTGACTTCAATGCCTTTATGCATGACGACAAAACGGCGGAGATACCTCCTTCTGGGCATAGTGATTCGTCTACTGGTATTGACGGTTTTGATTGGGAATTGCCTGATGTCGAACCACCAACGGTAACTTCGGTACAGCCGACTAAGGAGGAATCAGACGGCAAGGGCGATCAAACGAGTGCGCTTCCCACGGTTACCCGTGATCTGGATTGGGAATTACCTGATGTAGAACCACCTACTGTGGTTTTGGAAAAATCTTCCGAAGACCAATTAAAAAACAATGAAGATGCATCGCAGGTGAAGCATGTTGATTTTGAATTTAATGAGGTTTCCGCTAAAGCTGAAGATGAGCCGAATGAACCCTTATCGACTCGCAACGTATCATTGAGTGACAAGTCTGACTCTGCCACGGAGCAGGTAGTTAAGGAACAGGAAAACTTTGAGGAGCGACTAAACAATTTAGAGCTTGAGCTAGAACGCCTTGAAGAAGACGTTCTAACCGATGTGCAAAGCGATGAGGGTATGCTAGGCACTGAGGAATATATTGAAACCAAATTAGATTTGGCGATGGCCTATTTAGATATGGGAGATCCAGTAGGTGCCCGTAATTTACTGGAGGAAGTGTTACAAGAGGGTAATGTGGATCAGAAGCAGAGAGCCGAAGCTTTTATCGCCAAATTAGGCTGATTTGCGCTCATTGCCGCGGCATCTTGTGCTGCTCAAGGTTACAGCATTACCGTTCCAAACTCACCCTGCATACGGCCTTGCAAGTGTTTAACAATACGCATGGCCATACGCAGGGATTCTTCTTCGATGGGTGTTAGTTCGTCCGGTTTTAGCAGCTTGTCTAGCGGTTCGCCATTTTCTAATTGGCGCAGTTGATGGCCTAGCGTAAGATCTAACAGTTCATCGTAAGCTGCTAACACGGATTCCACAAAATCGGAATCTAGCCGTCCTTGGCGGACTAAGGCACTCAGCCGGTCGCCGGTGTTGGTTGCGGCAATGCCTTCACTGAGGGCATAGACACGGGCAACATCTGCTAAAATGCGGGTGCCGTTGCGTTTGAGATCAATCTTTCCCCGGCGCTTCTTATCGCTGGCAGTGATCAAGCGGTTGAATAAGCCTAGTGCCGGACCGCCGGTGGCATCATCTTCCACCATCATTTTAAGTAAACGTGGCTTTTGCTGTAATTCTCTGAACAAATGATTGCGTAGCGCACCCGTTAACCGGTCATCTCCGTACAGGGTTTCAAAGTCGAAAAAGATCGTAGACCAGCGTGCCGTTTTTTCGGTAGGCATCTCTGCAATTTGACTTAATTGCCGTAGCCATACGGAAAGACTTTTATGAAAATCAGAGTTACGAGCCATAATGCCGCCTGTACACCAGTCATAGCCAATTTCATCAAGCCGGTGATTGACTTGGTCGCAAAATTTCATGAACCAGCGTTGGGTTTGGAGAGCATTGGTGTTAGGTCTGTCCGCTAAGATAATGCCATTGTCCTGATCGGTTTTAATCATCATTTCTTTACGTCCGCCTGATCCCATGATGATAAAGGCAAACGGCACGGGTGGTTGGCTCATGTCTTCGCTGCGCATTTCCTTGAGCACCAACTCGATGCAACGCCGTTGAATAGCGAGGTGAATCTCACTTAACGCCCGTACCGCCATGCCGGCACTACGATTATTTTGACGCAGTTCGCGGGCAATTGGACCTAGACGATTAGTCAACGTCTTTAGTTCTGCAAAGTGCTTGGTTTCGCTGACCTGGGCAAGCAGCGAACGTTGGTAGGACACCAGGGTATAAAGCACGTCAGTCTGGGAGATAATGCCTACTGCTTTCTCTTCCTCGATCACCACTAAATATTTAGCACCCAAGCGGGCCTGTTCACGCTGCACTTCCCAGAGGGAGACATTGGAGTGGATGCAATGGGGTGCTGTGCCGACAGCGTCCAAGACTTTATCAACGGGTCTTGCCGATTTGGTAATTAGTCCGTGAGCCAGGGTAACAAAGGTTATCAAGCCTAATAGTTGCCCTGTCTCGTTGATAATGCCTAAACTGCCGATGCGACGCTGATTCATGATTGCGAAGGCTTCCTGTATGGTGGTCGCTGGGCTGCAAGTGGCCAGAGGTGCCTGCATGATGGCTCGAGCCGGCAGAGCCCATACACCTTTCACGGGGGGTGTCGCTTGGCTACGGATACGTTCGGTGAACAATCGGTTAAACGCATTAACGATTTCTGGATAACGGTGCTCTGCTTGGCGCAGTTTTTCTGCAGGTAGAATATATAGTATTACCTTGCTTAAGGCAGTGGCAGTGGAGAGGTAGGGAGTAGAATCAAAGTAATTTGCAATGCCGAGAATATAACCAGGTTCGACGATTACAGCTGGTTGCCCGGAGCGTTGCAACTCTATTTTTCCCGCGCCGAGAATATACAATGCATCTTTAAAGGGCTCACCCATTGTAAACAGCGTTTCTCCAATATGCAGCGTCATGGGTGACGTGAAAGTAGTTAATTCCTCGACAGCCTCTGGTGAAAGGTCACGCAGAGCAGCGACGGAGTTCAGAAAATCACTGCTGAAGTTAACTGAGTTATTCACGGTTTCTTGCCTCGGGACCTGACGTCATTTACTCGTAGTCACTCGCGGCTATCCTGTTCCCTTGTGGTAAAGACGTTGGGCAAGGAAACTGGAGGGCAAAATTGCAATACTCCATAACCAGCCGCTGAACCACAAGCTATTAGTGTTCTCAAATCTACTATGGTTTGGTACGGCGGGTTGCCTAATGATCGTGAAACAGTCAACTGATAACGGCGACGTAAAAGATATCGTGAAAACCGCTTCGGTTCTTCATATCTCTGAGTTTGAGGTGTTCCAATTAGCCTACCAAAGCTGGTTTGGACACTCAGCAGTAAGTCACGATATAGATGCATCTTTTAGTCGCTATATGAACACAGCGGCAGTTCCTATTTGGGTGCGAGCGTTCACGCGTCGGATAAGACAGCTGCATAGTGAAGGCCGTCTGAATTTGCGCGAGTTTGGTATCGAATCCCCTGCACCGGCAACCTATTATTCGGCTATTAGAGGAGTGATGGCATTAGCATTTCTGATAATAATAGTGGCGCTCCTGGTATATTTGGCGATCAGAGCGGAAGATGCGATGGTGGCAGGATGCCAGTTGCCGCCCTGCTATTGAATTAAGATGAGCGGGGGCATCTGCTATGTCGGATTGGATTTTAGTATTGGTTACCGGGACCATAGCCTATCACGGATTGACTTACCGGGATGAGAAGGGAGAAAAGGAGCTTGGTCACCTTTTGTTTGGTTGCATCGCACTGCTTTTTTGTCTGCGTTTTTTGGTTGATGACATTCTTGGTTGGGTACAATTTTAGTCCAACACGAGATATTAATTAGCTCAGAACCAAGCGGCGACGCTGCGCTACTGTTTATAGGGACGTTGCGCGGCGTCGATCTCTGGGGCGTGCAGCAAACGCTCATCTGGTGCCAGCGCCAACTGTTCTCTAATATAGTGCGCACGATCGGCAATGCCTGGTGGCTTGTTTGGCTGATTGCGCAAAAAGCGGGTTAACCAACCCGGACCCTCGCCCACTTCCGGGTCTAGGTTTAATGCTTTTTCATAATTTGCTAAGGCTATTTTATGTTTTCCTAAACGATCGTAAGCGATGCCAAGATTGGCATAGTGGCCGGCTTTATTCGGCTCGAGTGCGATTAATCTGTGATAAATAGCAACGGCTTCCTGTTCGCGTTTGAGCATGATTAGGGTCTCAGCCATACCGCGCAAGGCGGGGGTGTGCCCGGCATCTTCGACTAATGCCTTTTCGTATTCCGCAAGTGCGTTCTCGTAATGTCCGTCTGCAAAATAATTGCTGCCGGCATGGTAGGCGTAGTCCCCCGGCCTGGTATTGAAAAAAAAGGTGTCGTAGAGGGTCCAGCCGACCCACGCTAGCGTCAGGACGATAGCGATATATTTTAAGAAACGATGAAGACGCTTATCCATACAGGTTTCCCAGTATGTGAAGGTTAAAAAAATAAGCGAAGATCAATGTCATAAAAACTGCGATAAAACGAGCTCGTTGCCGTTGCCCCGCGATTTCCTGGTAACGTAATTCTCGTTTAAATTTGCGCCGCAGACGCTGCATACTCATTACCCAAATGATATTGCTCACCGGGAAAAACAAAAGCCCCGCCAGCATGAGTATGGAAACTATCTGATAAATTGCATCATATGTCATGGCATAAATGGAAAAAACTCCATGAATACGGGAATAAAGGAGAGGCTTATCACCTCCCCTTTGATTCGTTGAGCGCCGATCTTACGGCTCATTTTGTTGAGCGTCATTAGGCGGAAAGGTTTACCGGACCGTGCGTCCAAGTCGATCGGCAGTCTTACCCAAACTCGGACCTTCTGTAGTCACTAGTTCTTCAACTTCCCTCTCGGGCACAGTGGACATTTCCATTTTAAAGGCCAGAAACCACATCATAAAGACGCCCAAGGCCCAAAATAGCAGCTGCCAAGTCCAAATGGACGGTATGCCGAACAACCAAGTGCTGGAATCGGTGGGATCACCGAAAATCCAGTTGCCGATCACCGCACCCGGACCGATAGCAAAGAAAAACCAGAGCAAGGTAATAATCCAAGCCGCCGGGACCAGACTCCGTTTATGAACCGGTAAACTGGCATGTTCCTGCAGAAAATTGTGGTATTGCATCCGGTGCGCCAGTTCCTCCTTGTTATGGGTAACAGCCGAAACTAAAATGGCCAACCCCAGGTTAAAAATAATGCCCCAACCGGCGGAGTGGATCGTCAGCGGCCAGCGCCCCCAAGCGTCGACGAATTGGGCGCCGAGATTCTCAGTCATGGTAACGGCGATCAGCCCTGCAATCAAACCCACCACAATCCCCTGGCGGGTCAGCCACGGCCACCAGCATACCGCAATCAAGGCCGGCCACATCTGGAAACCGTAAGCTACCGCTAAACCGCCTAAGAGTACGAGAGCGTCAGCGCTGGTAGTCGCTACCACCAGGGCTGCCAGCACGATGATAACCACACCGGTGCGACCCCAGAACTTCTGCTGCAGGTCGGTGGCGTTGGGCATAATAAACCGCCGGAGGATATCTCGGGTCAGCATGGAGCCCGCGGTAGACATATAGGCGGCTCCCGTCGATTGCATGGCGGCCAACGCACAGACGGACAGCAAACCGACTACCCAGGGCACGGTATCACCCAGCAGGCCGATTAACAGGGGGACTAAGTTGCCCTGGTTTGCTTTAGTACTCATTATATCCACCAATGCCCCGGTACCACTGCCGCTTCTCACACTCTCAATTCCAGCCTGCACCGCAGCGGCAACTTGAGTATTACTCATCTCCGGATTTTCGATGGAGAACAATTCATCCTGCATCACGGGGTTTGTCAGCTCCGGATGAGTTTTAAAAAATTCGAGATCCGCTCCTAAGAAGTGGCCGCCGATACCCTGAAACGCCGTGAAGACAAACAAGATAAAACCGATGGCAAAGGAAGAAGCCCATACCTGTTGCCAGGGGAAAGGCGCCGGACTTTTGTTGGCAAAAGCCCACATAGAGAACGCGGGAGCAGATTGAATGCCCATCAATGCGAACATATACGTCAGCACCATGATTGCAGTCCAAGCCCCGCCCGTGGCTTGGGCGCCATCACTGACGAATTGAATCACACCCGGGATCGCAATATAGCTACTGTAACCGCCGGGAGTGGTTTTACCGAACATCGCCTCGCCGTTGGGACCTATTTCAGTTAGAGCTGCTAAACCTGCCAGCAGGTCTGGCACATAGCTAATCGCAATGATGCCAATCGCCATGATGCCACCGGCTAATAGAATACACTGCATGGTATCGACATAGGCAACGGCCCGTAATCCACCAGAGGCCACGTAGATCGCCACCACGGCAGAAAGCAGCCACATTCCGACTTCCACCGATAAGGCGCCGTCGGTCAAGACGTTGAATAAAAACCCGGAGGCGCGCAGCTGAACCCCTAGATAGGGAATCGAAAATACTAGGGCCACCAACACGGTCAGCAGGCGAGCTGCATCGGATTTAAAGTAGGCAGCTAGCATCTCCCCAGGAGTCACAAAGCCATAGCGCTTGCCCAGTATCCATTGGCGTTTTAGAAATAAAACGCCGGTAAAGGGAATGGTAATGGCATAAAAAGACGCATAGGCGTACTGAAAACCATCTCGATAGAGGAGTCCCGGATGCCCCATAAAGGTCCAGCCGGAAAAAGAAGTCGCCGTAGCCGCCAGAACAAATACCCACAGGCCTAAACCACGGCCGGCGATCATATAATCAGTAGCAGTCTTGGAGGTTAAGGCACCCTTAATGCCCCAAAACAAGCAATAGGTCCAGTAAAGACCAACGAATACGAATAACCATATGGTTTTGGGATCCATATGTGTTAACCCTCTCTAATAGTCATTAGTAAGTAAACTTTCATTTTTCAAATCTTTGCTCGCAACAGCAAGTTTGACTTAGTCTTCCGATCCGTTATTGTGGCGGATCAAAAACAGTATAAGCGAAGACCATGTCGTTGGCAGGGACTTTTAACAATCTGTTTGAATTCATCTTAATATTTTGCAAAGCAAAGTCACTACTGATTATCTCTAATGCGCACTGCACTGGGTGTTGAGTATGACGGTTCTGATTTTCGAGGTTGGCAGATCCAAAATCATGAAGTACGTACCGTACAGGGTTGTCTGGAACAAGCGCTTTCCAGAATAGCTAATTCTCCGATAAAAACTATTTGTGCCGGCCGCACTGATGCCGGGGTCCACGCCATTGGCCAAGTGGTACACTTTGACACTGAAGCCCAACGTGCGGCGCGCTCTTGGATTTTAGGCAGCAATGCCAACCTACCGCCGGACATTAGTGTATTATGGGCCTGCTCGGTCTCGGAAAGCTTTCATGCTCGCTTCTCCGCTTTGGAACGCCACTATCGCTACGTAATTTTAAACCGCCCTTATCGCTCAGCCCTACAACGCCGACGGGCAACGTGGTATTACAAGCCTTTGCACGCTGAGCTTATGGCTGAAGCCGCCTTGCATCTGCTGGGTGAGCACGATTTTACCTCTTTCCGGTCGATAGGCTGCCAAGCGAAAAGTCCAGTGCGAGTCGTACAGGCTCTCACGGTGGAAAGACGAAAAGATTTTATTGTTCTCGAGGCCGAGGCTAACGGCTTTCTTCATCATATGGTGCGTAATATCGCTGGTGTATTAATGGCTATTGGTAGTGGTGAACGACCTACGCAGTGGGCGCGCGACGTCTTGGAAAAGCGTAATCGTGCTTGCGGCGGCGTTACGGCGCCGGCTGAAGGATTGTATCTAACCGGTGTACGTTATGCGGATAAATTTGGAATTCCTGCGGTTGACTCGACAGTTTTAGAGGAATCGCATCTAGATATTAAATTAACTTAATAATCAATAACTTAATTAAATAAATGAATTGCTTTAACAAATTAATACATTGATTATAATCATAATCTTGAGCCCGATTACCATCCTACATAGCTCCGTTAGCCCTTGACAGATGAAGCCTATCCGCCTATAGTTCCGCGTCTTTGGCAAGGCGACGGTACAGGCAAGTCTTAGTCGCCGTAGATGTTTGCGCTATCGGAGTTTAATGGCTAATGGCAACAATTAACCAGTTGGTACGTAAGCCGCGCGTTCGTAAGAAAGAAAAAAGCAACGTACCGGCGCTCGAAGGCTGCCCACAGAGGCGCGGTGTCTGTACTCGCGTCTATACAACTACGCCTAAAAAACCGAATTCAGCGCTTCGTAAAGTGGCGCGAGTACGTTTAACTAACGGTGAAGAAGTCACCAGTTATATCGGTGGCGAAGGTCATAATCTGCAAGAGCACTCAGTTGTGTTGATTCGGGGGGGGCGCGTTAAAGACTTACCGGGCGTCAGGTATCATACCATTCGCGGCAGTCTCGATACGTCTGGCGTTACTACACGACGCCAGGGTCGTTCCAAATATGGTGCTAAACGTCCCAAAGCTTAATCCCTAATCACGCCGGTTGTTTATTTGTCTGCAGCGACCGTGCAGTATTCCGGATAAAACTATTGAGTTGATTGCATGCCTAGACGAAGAGAAATTCCGAAACGGGCCATTCTTCCGGATCCTAAGTTCGGAAGCGAAATGCTAGCAAAGTTCATGAACATGATCATGGAGCGAGGCAAGAAATCTGTTGCCGAAAGAGTTGTTTACGGGGCGCTCGGTCATATGGCCGAACGTCGCAAGGACGACGACCCAATGGAATTGTTAGATCAGGCTTTGGATAACGTGCGTCCGGTGGTAGAAGTCAAATCCCGCCGCGTGGGGGGTGCCACTTATCAGGTACCTGTGGAAGTGCGACCAATACGGCGTAACACTTTAGCTATGCGTTGGATTATTGACGCTGCTCGCAAGCGCAACGAAAAGTCCATGGCTAGACGGCTGGCGGGTGAGTTATTAGATGCTGCTGATAACCGAGGATCGGCTGTAAAGAAGCGTGAAGACACTCATCGCATGGCGGATGCCAATAAGGCTTTCGCTCATTATCGTTGGTAAGTAGAGGACAGAGCTGTGGCGCGTAAAACCTCTATCGAGCGCTATCGCAATCTTGGCATCATGGCGCATATCGATGCCGGGAAAACTACGACCACTGAGCGCATCCTGTTCTACACCGGAGTATCCCATAAAATCGGTGAAGTGCATGATGGTGCTGCAGTTATGGACTGGATGGTACAGGAGCAGGAACGCGGTATTACCATTACATCTGCGGCCACTACCTGTTTCTGGAAAGGCATGGGGCAGCAGTACAGTGAACATCGTATCAACATTATCGATACGCCCGGGCATGTGGACTTTACCATTGAGGTAGAGCGTTCGCTGCGTGTGCTGGATGGTGCTTGCGCCGTGTTTTGCGCTGTAGGGGGAGTAGAACCTCAGTCTGAGACTGTATGGCGTCAGGCTAATAAGTATCGAGTACCGCGTCTGGCTTTTGTTAATAAGATGGATCGAGCAGGTGCCGATTTCGTGCGGGTGGTGCGTCAGATTCATGAACGCTTGGGTGCTAACCCCGTGCCCGTGCAATTGCCTATTGGCGCAGAGGATAAGTTCAAAGGCGTAGTTGATCTTGTCAAAATGAAAGCCGTGTGGTGGGACGAGGCCAGTTTAGGAATACAATTTGAGTATGGGGAAGTGCCTGCTGAGATGCAGGTCGAATGTGAACAGTGGCGCGAAAAATTAGTCGAGGCTGCCGCCGAATCCAGTGATGAATTGATGGAAAAGTATCTGGAAGGCGAAGTTTTGACGGAAGCAGAGATTCGACGCGGGCTGCGCACGCGAACTTTGGCTAATGAAATTGTTCCCACGCTATGCGGCTCCGCCTTTAAGAACAAGGGAGTTCAGGCGATGCTGGATGCGGTGATCGAATATCTGCCGTCACCCGTTGACGTACCACCTATTAAAGGTGTGCTTAACGACGCGGAAAGCACTGAAGGTGAGCGACCTGCGTCCGATGAGGAGCCTTTTGCTGCTCTAGCCTTTAAAATCGCCACGGATCCCTTTGTGGGCAGCTTGACTTTCTTCCGAGCGTATTCAGGCGTTTTAGCTTCCGGCGATACAGTTCTTAATCCCGTCAAAGGCAAAAAAGAGCGCATCGGCCGGATTTTGCAGATGCACGCCAATAGCCGTGAAGAGATTAAAGAGGTACGTGCTGGCGATATTGCAGCGGCGGTAGGTTTAAAAGACGTTACCACGGGTGAAACGCTTTGCGACGTGAATAAACCTATCACCCTGGAGCGGATGGAATTTCCTGAGCCTGTGATAGCCGTCGCCGTAGAACCTAAGACTAAGGCCGACCAGGAAAAAATGGGACTTGCTCTCAGCAAATTGGCTCAGGAAGATCCTTCTTTTCGAGTCCACACCGATACAGAATCGGGTCAAACCATTATCGCTGGCATGGGTGAGTTACATTTGGAGGTCATCGTCGACCGCCTAAAGCGCGAATTTAAAGTGGAGGCGAATGTGGGCGCACCACAGGTAGCTTATCGGGAAACGATTCGCAAACCTGTTGAACAGGAAGGTAAATTTGTGCGTCAATCTGGTGGTCGTGGCCAATATGGCCATGTTTGGCTGCGCCTTGAACCGCGCGAGCCCGGTTCCGGTTATGCATTTGTTAACGAAATTGTCGGTGGCGTGGTACCTAAGGAATACATTCCTGCAGTGAATAAAGGGATTCAGGAGCAAATGGAAAATGGAGTTATTGCGGGTTTTCCGGTTGTAGACGTGCAGGTGGCTCTGTTTGATGGCTCCTATCACGATGTGGACTCTAGCGAGATGGCCTTTAAAATTGCGGGTTCTATGGGTTTTAGAGAAGGTGCTAAAAAAGCGGATCCGGTACTGCTTGAGCCGATCATGAAGGTTGAAGTGGTGACTCCCGAAGATTATATGGGTGATGTCATGGGTGATCTCAACCGCCGGCGCGGCCTTGTTCAGGGTATGGAAGATGCCCCTGCGGGCAAAATCATCAGGGCTGAAGTGCCACTGGCCGAGATGTTTGGTTATGCCACCGATTTGCGTTCTGCTACTCAGGGGCGGGCGACCTACTCTATGGAATTTGCCAAATATACTGAAGCTCCGGCGAATATTGCGGAAGCAGTGATCAAAAAAGCGTCGTAGGCGTGACAACTTTGATGAGGTAAGACGGTGTCCAAAGCGAAATTTGAGCGCAGCAAGCCGCATGTGAACGTGGGGACGATAGGGCATGTAGACCACGGGAAGACGACATTGACGGCGGCGATAACCAAGATTATGTCGGAGAAGTTTGGTGGGGAGTACCGGGCGTACGATCAGATTGACGCGGCGCCGGAGGAGAAGGCGCGCGGGATTACGATAGCGACGGCGCACGTGGAGTACCAGACGGAGAAGCGGCACTATGCGCATGTGGATTGCCCGGGGCATGCGGACTACATCAAGAACATGATCACGGGGGCGGCGCAGATGGATGGGGCGATTCTGGTGGTGTCGGCGGCGGATGGGCCGATGCCGCAGACGCGGGAGCACATTTTGCTGGCGCGCCAGGTGGGGGTGCCCTACATTGTGGTGTACCTGAACAAGGCGGACATGGTGGATGATGAGGAGCTGCTGGAGCTGGTGGAGATGGAGGTGAGGGAGTTGCTGTCGAGTTATGATTTTCCGGGCGACGAGATCCCGATTGTGGTAGGCTCGGCGCTGAAGGCGCTGGAAGGGGACAGCAGTGGGATAGGGATTGAGTCGGTGGAGAAGTTATTGGCGGCGATGGATGAGTACATACCGGAGCCGCAGCGGCAGATCGAGAAGCCGTTTTTGATGCCGATCGAGGATGTGTTCTCGATCTCGGGGCGCGGGACGGTGGTGACGGGACGCGTGGAGCGCGGCGCGGTGAAGGTGGGCGAAGAGGTGGAGATTGTGGGGCTGCGGGCGACGACGAAGACCACGTGCACGGGTGTGGAGATGTTTCGCAAGCTGCTGGATCAGGGCCAGGCGGGGGATAACGTTGGGGTGCTGCTGCGTGGTACGAAGCGTGATGATGTGGAGCGGGGTCAGGTGTTGGCGAAGCCGGGGACGATCACGCCGCACACGAATTTTGAAGCGGAAGTGTATGTGTTGAGCAAGGAGGAGGGGGGGCGGCATACGCCGTTTTTTAAGGGATATCGGCCGCAGTTTTATTTTCGCACGACGGATGTGACGGGGTCGGTGGATCTGCCGGAGGGGGTTGAGATGGTCATGCCGGGGGATAACATCAAGATGACGGTGAGCTTAATATCCCCGATTGCCATGGAGGAGGGGCTGCGCTTTGCGATTCGCGAGGGCGGGCGTACGGTCGGGGCCGGCGTCGTCGCTAAAATTATTGAGTAAGTTTTATGGCTAACCAAAGAATTCGGATTCGCCTCAAGGCCTTCGATCACCGCCTGATTGATCAGTCCGCACGAGAAATTGTCGAAACCGCTAAACGTACCGGTGCTCAAGTCCGTGGCCCTATTCCGTTGCCGACTAAAAATGAGCGCTTTACGGTATTGATTTCACCTCATGTCAATAAAGACGCACGGGATCAATACGAGATTCGTACTCACAAGCGCTTGATGGATATTGTGGACCCCACTGATAAGACCGTTGATGCATTGATGAAACTCGATTTGGCTGCCGGCGTTGACGTACAAATTAAATTAAATTAAGACCTGTGCCGTGGCCAAGCAAATCTAAGCCTTTCCCGCTAAGACAGGCTAGTCAATACGCAGATAAATACAAATTATACCAGTGATGAGGGAAGCCGCCCTCCTCTCACTCACTCCACACTGTATAGAGGTTGTTTTGAAAATGACCATTGGCATTATCGGTCGTAAAATCGGCATGACTCGGATTTTTAGGGAAGACGGAATCTCTGTACCGGTGACCGTCATTGAAGTTGAACCTAATCGCGTTACCCAGTTGAAGACTTTGACGACTGACGGTTATCGCGCTTTGCAAGTTACCACAGGTAAGCGGCGAGCCAGTCGCGTCAATAAACCTGCAGCTGGGCATTTTGCCAAGGCGGGCGTTGAAGCAGGCCGGAGGCTCTGGGAGTTCCGTCTCAATGAAAGCGAAGGCGAGGATATTGCTGTTGGTTCCGAGTTAAAAGTAAACGTATTCGAAGTAGGGCAAAAAGTTGATGTAACCGGTACCACGCTAGGTAAAGGCTTCGCTGGTACGATTAAGCGCCATCACTTTAGAGGACAACGTAACAGCCATGGTAATTCGCTTTCCCACCGGGTACCCGGTTCAATAGGCCAGAACCAGACCCCCGGACGCGTGTTCAAGGGTAAAAAAATGGCAGGCCAAATGGGTGCAGTGCGACGTTGTATGCAAAACCTCGAAGTTATCCAAGTTGACGTTGATCGAAACTTATTACTGGTTAAAGGTGCTGTGCCTGGCTCCAAAGGCGGTGATTTGATCATTCGTCCTGCAACAAGAGCTCACGGTTAAGGAGGCAGCATGGAACTTCAGGTGAAGAACGTACATGGACAAGCTTTTGAACAGACGCTCTCAGTTTCCGATGAGGCTTTCGGGCGCGAGTTCAATGAAGCGTTGGTGCATCAAGTAGTGATCGCTTATTTGGCGGGTGGACGAGCTGGAACCCGTGCGCAAAAAAATCGCTCCGCCGTCAGTGGTGGCGGGGCTAAGCCCTGGCGTCAGAAGGGAACCGGACGTGCCCGTGCTGGTACGATTCGTAGCCCCTTATGGCGGGGGGGTGGAGTAACCTTTGCCGCTTCTCCTCAAGATCACTCACAGAAGGTCAACAAAAAGATGTATCGCGCAGCCATGCGTTGCATCTTCTCTGAATTACTTCGTCAGGAGCGGTTGCTTGTGGTTAGCGACTTTACGTTAGCTGAACCCAAGACCAAGTTTATGGTAGCTCAGCTAGCGGACTTAGGCATTGAAGATAGTGTTTTGCTGATAACGGAAGCGCAGAATCAGAATTTGTATCGATCTGCGCGCAATCTGCCCAATGTCGAGGTGCGTGAGGCCAGTAAACTGGACCCGGTTGGTTTGATCCGTTATGACAAAGTGATAATAACCACTAGCGCGCTGGAGAAGGTGGAGGAGTGGCTATCATGAATCAGGAACGTTTAATGATGATTCTGCTAGCACCCCACGTCTCTGAAAAAAGCACAACAGTTGCTGACCTCAACAATCAAGTGGTGTTCAAAGTCGCCAGAGATGCTACTAAACCTGAGATTAAACATGCGGTTGAACTTATGTTTGAGGTGAAGGTAAAAACAGTCACCGTGGCTAATGTAAAGGGAAAGCGTAAGCGGTTTGGTAAAATCCACGGTCGGCGTAGCGACTGGAAAAAAGCCTATGTTACCCTCGAGGCCGACCATGAGATTGATTTTCTCGGGGCAAGCTAGTCATTGGCTTTTGGGACTCAATCTTCGTGCTTAAGGTAAGTAAAGATGGCGATTGTTAAACAAAAACCCACTTCACCAGGGCGGCGTTTCTTGGTAAAAATCAAGACGCCGGGTCTGCATAAGGGATCGCCTTATAAACCTCTGTTAGAGGTATCCCATAAAACAGGTGGTCGTAATAATGCCGGACGAATCACCACCCGTCATCGGGGCGGAGGACATAAGCATCATTACCGATTGATCGATTTTAAGCGTAACAAAGATAACATTCCTGCACGTGTCGAACGGCTGGAGTATGATCCAAACCGCAGCGCCCACATCGCATTGTTGCTCTACGCTGACGGTGAACGCCGTTATATTATCGCACCTAATGGTGTTACCGCTGGCGACACAATAATATCCGGTGTAGCCGCTCCAATTAAACAGGGAAATGCGCTTCCGTTACGCAGTATGCCGGTGGGCAGTACAATTCATTGCATTGAAATGAAACCTGGTAAAGGTGCCCAATTAGCGCGTAGCGCTGGAGCCTCAGCGCAACTGATTGCACGGGAGGGGGCTTATGCCCTGCTACGCCTTCGCTCCGGAGAGGTGCGCAAAGTACATGTAGATTGCAAAGCGACTATCGGCGTCGTGGGAAATGCAGAACATGCGTTACGCTCTCTCGGTAAAGCTGGAGCTAAGCGTTGGCGTGGATTCCGACCCACTGTACGTGGGGTAGCTATGAATCCAGTTGATCACCCACACGGCGGTGGCGAAGGGCGCACCTCTGGGGGTCGCCATCCGGTAACACCGTGGGGAGTGCCTACTAAAGGTCATAAAACCCGTACAGCTAAGCTTACGGATAAAATGATCGTGCGCAAGCGTAAGACAAAGTAAGTTGAGGATATAACGAAGTGCCACGTTCCATTAAAAAAGGACCGTTTGTAGATATCCACCTCAGCAAGAAGGTGGAGCAAGCGGTGGCGACCAACAGTAAGAGGCCCATCAAAACCTGGTCGCGGCGCTCAATGATCTTACCCAACATGATTGGTTTGACCATCGCCGTGCACAATGGACGCCAGCATGTGCCGATTCTCATTAACGAGAATATGGTTGGTCACAAGTTAGGAGAATTTGCCGCAACACGCACTTATCGAGGGCATACGGCAGATAAGAGAACTAAGTGAAGCCATTATGCAAGCATTTGCGAAATTAAAATATGCGCGTATTTCCGCTCAGAAAGTTCGCCTTGTGACAGATCAAGTGCGCAATATGCCCGTTGATCGTGCTTTGGACCTGCTGACCTTTAGCAATAAGAAGGCCGCTCGCCTTGTTAAAAAAGTGCTTGAATCGGCTATTGCCAACGCAGAACATAATGCGGGTGCTGATGTCGATGAGCTTAAGGTGTCAGCCGTTTACGTCGATGAGGGCCCGACATTGAAACGCATGCGAGCACGCGCCAAAGGGCGTGGTAATCGCATCATGAAACGCACCAGCCATATTACCTTAACGGTTGCAGAGCGGTAAGGGGGTCACCAGTGGGTCAGAAAGTACATCCTGTCGGCATGCGGCTTGGTATCGCTTCCGATTGGAATTCCAAGTGGTACGCAGATTCTAAGAACTTCGCAGAGTTGCTTGAAAAAGACCTAAAAGTTCGTGACTTTTTAAAAAAGAAACTTGCACATGCTTCAGTCAGCCGTATTCAGATTGAGCGCCCTGCGCGTACGGCGCACATTACCGTCCATACCGCCCGACCTGGTGTGGTAATTGGCAAGAAAGGCGAGGACATTGAAGCATTACGTAAGCAAGTTTCTGATATGATAGGAATTCCTGTTCATATCAACATTGAAGAGATCCGTAAGCCTGAACTGGACGCCCAGCTTGTCGCTGAGGGTGTAGCGCAGCAGCTAGAGCGGCGTATCATGTTCCGCCGTGCTATGAGGCGAGCAGTAACCAGTGCTATGCGCCTAGGGGCTCAAGGTATTAAAATATACGTTTCGGGCCGTTTAAATGGAGCCGAAATTGCTCGTAGCGAATGGTATCGCGAGGGACGAGTGCCTCTTCATACTCTGCGCGCCGATATCGACTATGGTTTTGCGGAAGCAAAGACCACTTACGGCGTCATTGGTGTTAAGGTGTGGATATTTAAAGGTGAAGTATTTGGTCTTGACAAGCAGGGTGAAACTAAGGTCGAAAAGGTTTCTGCTAGTTAAAGTCACTCCTTTAACAAAACGCCTCTGAACTCCGCGATTGTTAACGCGGAGTTCCTTTTTTTCAGCAACAGGTAACAATACATGCTACAGCCGAAAAAAACGAAATTCCGCAAACAGCACAAAGGACGCAATCGCGGTATTGCAACCACTGGCAGCACGGTCAGTTTCGGCGAATATGGCTTAAAGTGCACCACCCGTGGGCGCGTTACCGCCCGTCAAATTGAAGCTGCCCGACGTGCTATTAATCGTCATATTAAGCGCGTTGGTAAAGTTTGGATACGCATCTTTCCTGATGTGCCTGTTACCAAGAAGCCTCTGGAAGTCCGTCAGGGTAAGGGAAAGGGCAATGTAGAATATTGGGTTGCTAAAGTGCAGCCTGGTCGAGTGTTGTATGAAATGGAGGGGGTATCAGAGCCCGTTGCCCGGGAAGCGTTTCGCTTGGCCGGTGCTAAGCTTCCTGTCCAGACGGTTTTCGTAAGTCGAACGGTAATATGATGAAAACTGATGAACTTCGCCAAAAGAGCGCAGCAGAACTGAAACAAGAGTTATTAGCGTTGCGTCGGGAGCAGTTTAACTTGCGGATGCAACGCGAAACAAACCAGCTTAGCAAACCACATTTGTTTAAGCAGGTGAAGCGCGGCATTGCCCAAGTCAAAACTGTATTAAATGAGAAAGGTAGGTAACGCATGACTGCGGAGAACAAGCCCTCACGCGCCATGACCGGTCGAGTGGCAAGTGACAAAATGGAAAAAACAATTACCGTAGTCATTGAGCGGTTAGTACGCCATCCGGTTTATGGCAAGTACATTCGTCGCACTACAAAGTTGCATGCTCATGACGAGCATAACGAAGGTCGAGAGGGCGATTTAGTAATGATAGAACAATGCCGCCCCATGGCTAAAACGAAGTCTTGGCGACTAGTGAAGGTGCTTGATAAGACTGAATAAACCGTCACGTTAGCATGGCGTGCCGTTAGAATGCATTATAACTCAATGAAAAGTGTAATCGGAATGCAGCCATGATTCAGATGCAGAGTGTATTGGAGGTCGCCGATAACAGCGGTGCGCGTCGCTTAATGTGTATTAAGGTGTTGGGAGGCTCCCAGCGCCGCTATGCCAAAATTGGTGATGTCATTAAGGTCAGCGTTAAGGAAGCCATTCCGCGCGGTAAGGTGAAAAAAGGTGAAATCTATAATGCTGTGGTAGTACGTACCCGTAAAGGTGTGCGTCGCAGCGACGGTTCGCTGATACGTTTCGATGGCAATGCGGCAGTGTTATTGAACAACAAACTGGAGCCTATTGGCACTCGGATATTCGGGCCAGTGACGCGCGAGCTGCGTAGCGAGCGCTTTATGAAAATTATTTCCCTGGCGCCCGAAGTACTGTAAAGGGTAAGAGCATAATGCGTAGGATTAAAAAAGGCGATGAAGTGATTGTCATCGCTGGTAAAGATAAAGGGCGGCGAGGCAATGTGTTTCGGGTGCTTGATAACGACGATCGCGTCCTTGTGGAAGGTATCAATATGATTAAGCGGCACACGAAGCATAATCCCGCGCGCGGTATTGCCGGCGGCATCGTCGAACGTGAGGCGTCCATTCACCTTTCCAACGTGATGCTGTTTAACTCGAGTACCAATAAAGGTGATCGTGTTGGGTTCCGCACGCTTGAAGACGGCCGCAAGGTTCGCTACTTCAAATCCAACAACGAAGTTGTGGACGTGTAAGGGTAAGCGACGATGGCAAGATTGCAACAGCACTATCGCGAGGTAGTCATGCCACAGCTTGGAGAGCAGTTTGGCTACCATAACATCATGGAAATCCCCCGGCTTGTTAAAGTCACCCTTAACATGGGTCTTGGCGAAGCGGTTGGGGACAAGAAAATTTTGGAGCATGCACAAAATGATATGACGCTGATTGTGGGTCAAAAGCCTGTAGCGACTCATGCTCGAAAATCGATAGCGGGTTTCAAGATTCGTGAAGGTTGGCCTATCGGCTGTAAGGTCACTTTACGTCGTCAGCGCATGTACGAGTTTCTGGATCGCTTGATTAATGTTGCGATTCCGCGTATTCGCGACTTTCGCGGTCTTAGTCCGCGCTCCTTTGACGGTAGGGGTAATTATAGCCTGGGGGTCCGAGAACAGATCATTTTTCCGGAAATCGATTATGATCGCATTGACGCATTGCGGGGTCTCGACATCACTATTACGACTTCAGCCCATACCGACGAGGAGGGGCGCGCCCTGTTAGCAGCATTTAACTTTCCGTTTAGGAGCTAAGCAATAACATGGCTAAAAAGTCTATGGTAAATCGTGAAATTAAGCGTGTTCATTTTATTCAAAAGTATTCGGCTAAGCGCGCTGAACTTAAGGAAATCATCCGCACTCCAGTGAGTACCAGTGAACAACGCCTAGCAGCTCAAGTAGAGCTACAATCTTTACCTCGTAATTCTAGTCCGGTACGTGCCCACAATCGTTGTCGGTTGACGGGCCGGCCGCATGGCTATTATCGAAAGTTTGGCCTCGGCCGCAATAAGTTGCGTGAAGCGGCCATGCGCGGTGATATCCCTGGACTGCGTAAAGCCAGTTGGTAGCCGGTTAAGTTACGCAACTTCCTAAAGTTTTAAGTGGAAGGCGCTTGTCCGACAGCATAAGCCCTGATACTGACCACTCAGGAGTTCTTTAGAAAATGAGCATGACGGATCCCATCGCGGATATGCTGACCCGTATTCGCAATGCCCAAAACGCGGCGAAAACCCAAGTGATTATGCCGTCTTCCAAGCTAAAAATCGCTATCGCCGAAGTTTTAAAAAGTGAGGGTTACATTACTGATTTCACGGTAACTGAGCTTGATGGTAAGCCTGAACTGAGCATTATCCTTAAGTATTTCGAGAGTAAACCGGTTATAGAAAAAATTCAGCGTATTAGTCGACCTGGTTTACGGGTTTTTAAAGGAAGTGATGAACTACCTAAAGTCCTTGGTGGCTTGGGTGTAGCTATCATCTCTACTTCCCGGGGCGTTATGACGGACCGGGCCGCACGCGCTGCCGGACACGGCGGTGAAGTTCTCTGTACTGTTGCATAATCAGCAGGGAAGAAGTCCCATGTCTCGAGTTGCTAAGAAACCCATCAGCATCCCTACCGGCGTTGATGTTTTCATTAATGACCAAGTTATCGCAGTAAAAGGCAAGAAGGGAACGATGGAATTGTCCCTACATCCCACAGTTAAGCTCGTTCGGGAAGATGATCAGTTACAGATTGTCGCTGCTTCTGGAGCTGCAGAACATCGAGCGCTGGCGGGTACCATGCGGGCTCTCGTCAACAACCTGGTAATTGGTGTCAGTAATGGCTTTGAGCGCAGATTGCAACTAGTCGGCGTGGGTTATCGTGCTCAGGCGCAAGGCAAGGTGCTGAATTTGAGTTTAGGATTTTCTCATCCGATTGAATTTAAGGTGCCGGAAGGGATTACTGTTGAAACGCCGAGCCAAACGGAAATCGTGGTGAGAGGTGTTGACAAACAGCAAGTGGGCCAGGTAGCGGCTAAAATACGCGCCCATCGGCCACCGGAACCTTACAAAGGTAAGGGTGTGCGCTATGGGGATGAAACCATCATTCTCAAAGAAGCCAAAAAGAAGTAAGCAGTATGGATAAAAAAGTTGCACGTCTACGCCGCGGCTTACGAACTCGAATGAAGATTCGTGAATTGGGAATTCATCGCTTGTGTGTGCATCGCACTCCTCGCCATATTTATGCACAGATTATCACGCCGAGCGGAGCTGAAGTGGTGGCGGCTGCTTCTACGCTTGAGGCCGCTGTGCGCCAAGGCTTAAAAAGCACAGGTAATATTGAAGCTGCCCGGTTAGTGGGCCAGGTAGTCGCGGATAAAGCCAAAGCCAAGGGCATCACAGAGGTCGCATTCGATCGTTCCGGTTTTAAATACCACGGTCGTGTCAAAGCTCTGGCCGACGCTGCTCGGGAAAACGGCCTGCAATTTTAAAAGGTGAACAATGGCGACAAATATCGAAAGCTCGCAGAGTTCTGATGGCTTAAGCGAGAAGCTAATTACTGTTAATCGTGTGGCCAAGGTGGTTAAGGGTGGCCGCCAGTTTGGTTTCACTGCTCTGACAGTAGTGGGTGATGGTAATGGTCGAGTTGGCTTTGGTTACGGTAAAGCGCGCGAAGTGCCCATCGCAATTCAAAAAGCCATGGAAAAGGCCAGGAAAAACCTGCAAAGGGTTCCTCTTAAGGGCGGCACGTTACAGTACTCTGCTACCGCCTATCACGGTGCTGCCCAGGTTTTTATGCAGCCGGCTTCCGATGGCACCGGCATTATTGCCGGTGGCCCTATGCGTGCTGTGTTTGAAGTTTTAGGTGTCAAAGACGTGCTCGCTAAATGCTTTGGCTCACGCAATCCTATCAACGTTGTGCGAGCGACTTTGCGTGCATTAACTGAAATGTCTTCACCTACACGCATCGCTACCAAGCGAGGTAAATCAGTTGACGAGATATTAGGAAGCTGACATGGCTGGCAAGGTTAAAGTAACGCTAGTGAAGAGCCTTAATGGCCGTCTGCCCTCGCACAAGGCATGTGTGCGGGGCCTAGGGCTGCGGCGCATGCATCACAGTGTGTATGTTGAAGATACCGCCGAAAACCGCGGTATGATCAATAAAGTGTCTTATATGCTCAAGGTTGAGGAGGACAAGTATGCGTCTGCATAGCATCAAACCGGCTGCAAACAGTAAATCCTCCAGTAAGCGCGTTGGCCGCGGAATTGGTTCCGGACTCGGCAAGACATGCGGTCGTGGCCATAAAGGTCAGCGTTCCCGGGCAGGAGGTTTTCATAAAGTGGGTTTTGAAGGCGGTCAGATGCCCTTACAACGGCGATTGCCGAAGAGAGGGTTCCGCTCTATGACAGCAAAGGACACGACTGAGGTGCGACTTCATGAATTGGCTGCGGTCACTGCTGAAGTCGTTGATCTTACAGCACTCAAAATCGCTAATATTGTCTCTGGGTCCGTAAAACATGCCAAGGTAATCGCTTCCGGTAATCTCGAAAAACCAGTCACCGTACAGGGGCTGGCGGTAACCAAGGGAGCACGAGCGGCCATAGAAGCGGCCGGCGGCAAGATCAAAGAGTAACTACTTATGGCATCTTCCCTGCCGAACATCGGAAAAATGACCGAACTCCGCCAGCGTCTACTATTTTTGCTGGGAGCGCTGGTAGTCTTTCGGATCGGCACGCATATTCCTGTGCCCGGCATTAATCCCGATGCAATGGCTCAGTTGTTTGAGCAGCAGCGCGGTACCATTCTAGACATGTTTAACATGTTTTCCGGTGGGGCTCTGCAGCGGTTAAGTATTTTTGCGCTCGGCATTATGCCTTATATTTCTGCCTCCATTATCATGCAGTTGATGTCGGTAGTTGTGCCGACCCTGGAACAACTGAAAAAAGAGGGCAACACCGGACGGCGGAAGATCACCCAGTATACCCGTTATCTAACGGTTGCTTTGGCGACTTTCCAATCCATAGGCGTTAGTGTCGCTTTGCAGAACCAGATGGTTGGTGGCAGTTCTGTGGTGATAGCTCCTGGTCCCGCTTTCGTATTGACCGCGGTAGTCACTCTGGTGACGGGAACCGTATTTTTGATGTGGCTTGGTGAGCAGGTGACCGAGCGCGGTATTGGCAATGGCATCTCCATGATTATTTTTGCGGGCATCGTCGCGGGACTGCCCAATGCTGTAGGGGGAACGCTGGAATTGGCGCGTACTGGTGAACTGCACGCTATGTTAGTGCTGTTCTTGTTAGTGCTTGCGTTAGCGGTAACCACTTTCGTCGTGTTTGTTGAGCGTGGGCAGCGGCGAATTACGGTAAACTACGCAAAACGTCAGCAGGGTCGCAAGCTTTACGCTGCGCAGAGCAGTCACTTGCCCTTGAAACTTAATATGTCTGGTGTAATTCCACCGATCTTTGCCTCAAGCCTAATTTTGTTTCCCGCCACGCTGGGTAATTGGCTAGGCAATTCGCCGGGCATGGGTTGGTTAGCTGACATCAGTTCAACGTTATCGCCAGGGCAACCGCTGTACGTAGTTTGTTACGCTGGATTGATCATTTTTTTCTGCTTTTTCTATACTGCTTTAGTCTTCAATTCTAAAGACACTGCCGATCAGTTGAAGAAATCAGGAGCCTTCATTCCTGGTATTCGCCCTGGTGCGCAAACAGCTGCCTATATTGACAAGGTACTTACCCGCCTAACAATGATGGGCGCAATTTATATTACCGGTGTCTGTTTATTGCCGGAGTTTTTAATTCTCTACTGGAATGTGCCTTTTTATTTCGGCGGCACTTCGTTACTGATTATTGTTGTGGTGGTCATGGATTTCATGGCTCAAGTTCAAGCTCATCTCATGTCTCATCAATATGAAAGCTTAATGAAAAAAGCCACTTTTAAAGGTCAGGGTCGGCAGGGATTAATTCGCTAGTGGGGCTTTTCAATATCTCTTTCTAAATGTAACAAACGTAACTACTAGCTAATTATTAGGAGATCTAACTATGAAAGTTCGTGCTTCAGTAAAAAAGATTTGCCGCAACTGTAAAATCGTACGGCGCGATGGTGTCGTACGTGTGATTTGCAAAGATAACCGCCATAAACAACGCCAAGGTTAATATTATTTGACTTTTGTTATGTTATAAGATAAGGTTCTTGGTTTTTTGAGTTCGGCCTTTCGCAATAATGCAGGAGTTTAATGCATGGCCCGTATCGCAGGTATTAATCTTCCGGTCAATAAACATGCGGTAATCGCATTGCAGGCAATTTACGGTATTGGCCCAAGCCGGGCTCGCCAGATATGTACAGCAGCGGATGTTGCGCTAGAGAAAAAAATTAGAGATTTGGATGAAGCACAGCTTGAGGTATTGCGTGCGGCAGTCGCCAAGTTTGCTGTTGAAGGTGACTTACGCCGTGAAGTGTCTATGAACATTAAGCGCCTAATGGATTTAGGGTGCTATCGCGGCTTACGCCATCGGCGCGGGCTTCCATTACGAGGGCAACGTACACGTACCAATGCCCGGACTCGAAAAGGGCCGCGTCGCGCAATTCGCAAATAGCCATAACTACGTGCAAATTACCGAGGTTATAAGGTGGCAAAGCCGGTTAGCAAGACTCGTAAACGCGTTAAGAAAAATGTCGTGGAGGGCGTTGCGCATATCCACGCTTCTTTTAATAACACAATTATTACCATAACCGACCGGCAAGGCAATTCCCTCGCTTGGGCGACGGCCGGTGGCTCTGGTTTTCGCGGTTCTCGTAAGAGTACTCCTTTTGCGGCTCAAGTTGCTGCAGAACGCGTAGGCAACGCTGTTAAGGAATTTGGCGTCAAAAACCTGGAAGTTAATGTGAAAGGCCCCGGGCCTGGTCGGGAATCTGCAGTGCGGGCGTTGAATGCTGCCGGCTTCAAAATTACGAATATTATGGATGTGACTCCTATCCCCCATAATGGCTGTCGTCCACCCAAAAGACGTCGTGTGTAGTCCACAGGAGTATTGTTGTGGCGAGATACATTGGTCCGAAGTGCAAAATAAGCCGACGGGAAGGCAGCGACCTTAGTTTAAAATCTGCTGCTCGTCCGCTAGAGTCAAAATGCAATATCGAAAGACCGCCAGGTCAGCATGGTGCCCGTAGGCCTAGGCTTTCTGACTACGGTTTACAGCTACGCGAAAAGCAGAAGCTGCGTCGTATTTACGGAGTTTTGGAGAGGCAATTTCTCAATTATTACAAAGAGGCTGCGCGCCTAAAGGGTTCTACCGGCGAAAATTTACTTAAACTGCTGGAGAGTCGGCTGGATAATGTAGTGTATCGTATGGGGTTTGGAGTTACTCGCGCTGAGGCTCGGCAGCTGATTTCCCATCGGGCTGTGACGGTGAATGGCAGGCGCGTTAATATTCCCTCTTACAAGGTTAAGCCGGAGGACATCATAGCAATCCACGAGAAGAGCCGTAATCAAACTCGGATTCAGTATGCCTTGCAGCTTTCACAAAGCAAGGGATTAGTAGATTGGGTTGATGTGGATACCAATAAGATGTCCGGAGTTCTAAAGCGTATTCCAGACCGTGGCGATTTGCCCGCGGATATCAACGAGTCGCTTGTCGTGGAGCTATATTCTAAGTAACTTCCAAAGAGAAGAAGGCAGATGTCGGGTTCTTTTGAGCTGTTAAAACCGCGCATCGTTGACGTAGGCATTATTAATGAAAAGTGCGCTCGAGTAACACTTGAACCTCTCGAGCGGGGCTTTGGGCATACGTTAGGCAATGCTTTACGGCGTATTCTACTGTCATCGATTCCGGGTGCCGCTATTGTAGAATGCGAAATAGATGGCGTTCTGCACGAATATTCTTCCATGGAAGGTGTACAAGAAGACGTCATTGATATTTTGCTAAACCTTAAAGGAGTGGCTATCGTGTTGCACGGTGGCGTAAGCGAAGCCACGTTAACCTTAAACAAAAAGGGACCAGGGCAAGTCATAGCGGGGGATTTTGAGACTCCTCATAGTGTCGAGATTGTTAATCCAGAGCATGAGATTGCTAATCTCACTAAGAGTGGAGAGCTCAACATGCGCCTCAAGGTTGAAAAAGGGCGCGGCTATCAACCCATCACCCAGCGCTATGGCAGCGATGAAGACAGTCGACCTATCGGACGATTGCAGCTGGATGCCTCGTTTAGCCCAATTATTCGGGTGAGCTATAAAGTCGAGAGTGCTCGGGTCGAACAGCGTACCAACCTAGATAAGCTGGTCATTAACCTTGAGACGAATGGTACAATCAATCCAGAAGAGGCCATTCGCAACGCTGCGCACATCCTGCTGGATCAATTATCGGTTTTTGTCGACCTCAAAGGTAAGCCAGAAGTGCGGCCGCAACCTGAGTCGGTGGATATCGACCCTATTCTACTGCGACCGGTGGATGACTTGGAGTTAACAGTACGCTCTGCTAACTGCCTTAAGGCGGAAAGTATTTACTATATCGGCGATTTGATCCAACGTACGGAAGTAGAATTGCTGAAGACGCCTAATCTTGGTAAGAAATCGCTGACTGAAATTAAAGATGTCTTGGCGTCCCATGGTTTGTCTTTAGGAATGAAGTTGGAGAATTGGCCACCCCCTGGATTGGGTGGCGAAAAAGCCGAAGACAAGGCGTTGGCATAATTTTGTAATCTTTCACCAACATCTTAGTATTGGATACTGATTAGGAACCATTATCATGCGGCATCGTAAAGCGAGCAGAGCATTAAGCCGTACCAGTAGTCATCGTAAGGCAATGCTGAGTAATATGACAGCCTCTCTGCTTTCTCACGAGACGATAAAAACAACGCTTTCCAAAGCTAAGGAGCTGCGCCGAGTTGTCGAGCCACTGATTACACTGGCTAAAGAAGACAACGTGGCCCGTCGCCGTCTGGCATTTGCTAGATTGCAAAATCGCTATGTCGTCACTAAGCTGTTTAATGAATTAGGTCCCCGTTACCAATCGCGCCCTGGTGGATATTTGCGCATTTTGAAATGTGGTTTTAGATCTGGCGATAATGCACCTATGGCTTATGTGGAGTTAGTGGATCGACATTCCGAATAAGTTTATCACGTTGTATGGGCTATAAACGGTGATTGTTATCCTCAACATTGCCTGCGGCTTGCATTGTCAAGACCACTTTATCTCTAAGTTAAATTGGTTTCATCCAAGAAACTGGAGAACCACATCGGCGCCATCTGATACTTCATCCATCACTACAACGCCAACTGTCAGGCCCACAGCGAACGCATAATCGTCACTCGCTTTGTAGGATTGCCCTTGGGGGCATGCGCATAAGCGAACGAGTATTGCGCAACATAATTCGACGTAACGAAACAATACGGCGCAACGGATTGGACATCCTTTGGTCTCCAGCACTTTTGCCCGAATGAAACCGGGGGAAGAACAACAGCAATAATGTCTTCTCTAAAACCCTAGCATTGTCCTTACCGAGATCCTTAGGAAAGATGGAGGTAGTTAGCATGCGGCTACCCGGAATTATTTACGGTGGATGAGGGCGCTACGGCACTAATGCGCCGGGCCATCCTGGCGCTGTTTCTCGGTAGCCTGCTCTTTTTGAGCTACCAGGTCTTACACCTGTTTCTGGTACCGGTAGCATGGGCCGTAATTCTCGTCTATGTCACCTGGCCCGTCTATTGGCGCTTACGCGAATGGTTGCCCGGCTCCCCCGCCGGAAGTGCACTGCTGATGACACTGATTCTGGGTGCTGTTTTTGCACTGCCGGTTATCTGGCTGATCGCTCTGCTGCGCGCTGAACTGCCGGCTGTCTACCAAACCATAGCAACCTACCTTGCCCAAGGACCGCAGGCGCTTCCTGGCGTTATCGCCCGCGTTCCTTGGCTGGGTCAGGAGCTGCAGCAGTTGCTTAATGAACTCACCGGTGATCCGGATGCGCTGCGGACGCAGCTGGCGAGCTGGGTCGAACCATGGCTTGGCGAATTGGCTGCGATCTTTGGCGATGTCGGGCGTAACACCATCAAGTTCAGTCTTGCCCTCCTCACCGCGTTTTTTCTCTACCGGGACGGCGAAGCGTTGTTGCATCAGACGCGTCGGATCTTGCAACGGTTTTTGGGTAAACGCGCCAACAGCTATCTTATCGAAATCGGCGCCACCACCCAGGCCGTGCTGTACGGGTTGGTACTGGCGGCGCTGGCCCAGGGGTTGCTTGCCGGTCTGGGTTACTGGGCGGCCGGGGTGCGGGCCCCCGTGCTATTGGGTGCCCTTACTGCGGTGATGGCGCTGATACCGTTCGGCCCCCCTGTGGTGTGGGGTCCCATCGGTATCTGGCTAGTGCTGACCGGAAAAACCTTAGCGGGAATCGGCTTGCTACTCTGGGGAACACTGGTGGTGAGTTGGATAGACAACCTGATGCGGCCCCTGGTGATCAGCACCGCCACCCGCATTCCATTCCTGCTCGTCATGTTTAGTGTCCTCGGCGGCATAGTGGCATTCGGACTTGTTGGCCTGTTTCTTGGTCCCGTGATTATCGCCATCCTGCTGGCCGTGTGGCGGGAGTGGCATGAGGAACAACCGTCATTAGAGCCGCCAGCTTAACGCGCATTGGGGTGGTCCTGGTTTACCTGCCATTAACGTGCGGCTTAAGGACACGACGGGGACTTCGCCGTCGCCGGTTAACCAGGAGTAAGGATCCAAAGTAAACTACAAACTTCCGACTTACCATGTATGAACATGACTATAGTCTTTCAGAAATTAAATTTCCCATCATTATGTCTGTGAATCCAATTAAAACAGAGGCTTATGAAATCGATTTTGGAAACTATTTTTCTGAACGTCTATAGGTAAAAAGCATTGGATACCCAATATTACCCCCGTTTCCCCGGCGGCAAATGTAAAGCCCTGGTACTGAGTTACGATGACGGTAGCGAACATGACCGGCGGCTGCTGGACTTGTTCAATCGGTACGGTATTCGCGGTAGCTTCTACCTTAATTCGGGCAAGCTCGGCCAGCCATACCGAATCTCTGCTCAGGAAGTTCAATCACTCTATCAAGGGCACGAAGTCGCAAGCCACACCGTCAACCATTCCGATTTAACGCAATTGTCCGATGCTGCGGTACGTCAGGAAATTCGCGATGACAAACGTACTTTAGAAGATCTAACAGGGCAACCCGTACGTGGCTTAGCCTACCCTTTCGGGACTTACGATGCACGCATTCTGGCTTTGCTACCCGAGCTCGGTATCAGCTATGGACGGACTGCAACAGCGACTGGCACCTTTCAGATTCCAAGGCATTTTTTAACATGGGAAACCTCGTGTCATCAGAATCAGGCCATGGAATTGGGGCGTCGGTTTCTGCAATATCAAAGCCGAGAACCGGCCCTTCTGTATATCTGGGGGCACAGCTACGAATTAGACGGCTTTATGAGCGGCGATCCTTCCAAAAACTGGGATTACTTAGAGGCGCTTTGCCGTCTTCTGCACGGCCACTTTGAGATTTACTATGCCACTACCATTGAGCTTGTGGATTATCTGAATGCGCTGTGCGAATTAACCCTCTCTAGAATAGAACTTAGCAACACGTCTACCATGGCATTGTGGATAAACTGGCAGAACAGCGATCTGATGCTTGCCCCAGGAAGTTCAGTCAGCTTATTACCATAAATTAATAAAAGCTTTATTGTTCGCCCAGGAGAAGGTTCGGGAAAAAATCCGGCTTTCGATGCTAGCTTTACGGCGGAAAACACATGCACCAGCCTTATTTTATCAAAGCCGAAGATAGCAAGGGTAACGTTTCTCGCAGCGCCTTGGAACAAATTTATCTTGCTTAAAAAGTAAGCCCCGTAAGGCGGAACACATCCTCATGCTGTCCGCTAGGGGTATAATTTTGAATAACAAATCAGCTGTTATTGTAGTGGATATTTCCCCAGGAGGCTGCTGTGTCGAAACCGCAACTGACCCTTGGTCAATTCCCCGGCTTGCGTCCGCGCCGCCTGCGCCGCGATGCGTTCTCCCGCCGCTTGGTTCGGGAAACCCGGCTTAGCGTCGACGATTTAATTCAGCCCCTGTTCATCCGGGATGGGCAGGGACAACGGGACGCAGTGGTGGCGATGCCGGGAATGGAACGGCTTAGTATCGATGAACTGCTGAAAGAGGCGGAAGCCTTGGTGGACCTGGACGTGCCGGCGCTGGCCCTATTTCCAGTCACGCCCCCAATGGTCAAATCAGAAGACGCCCGGGAGGCTTATAACCCCGACGGTCTGATTCAACGGGCGGTACGTGTATTGAAGCGCGAATTTCCGCACTTGGGTATTATCACTGATGTGGCCCTAGATCCTTTTACCAGCCACGGCCAGGACGGGCTAGCGGATGCAGACGGTTATGTGCTTAACGATGAAACCGTGACAGTCCTGGTCCGCCAGGCTCTTTCCCATGCTGAAGCGGGTGCTGATATCGTCGCGCCCTCGGATATGATGGACGGCCGCATCGGGGCTATTCGCGAGGCCCTGGAGGCTGAAAATTTTATCCATACCCGCATTCTGGCCTACTCCGCTAAATACGCATCTCACTTTTATGGCCCGTTTCGCGATGCGGTGGGCTCTGCCGCCAATCTGCAAGGCGGCAATAAAGACAGTTATCAAATGGACCCGGCCAACAGTGACGAAGCCTTGCGCGAGGTCGCTATGGATCTGCAAGAGGGCGCCGACATCGTAATGATTAAGCCCGGCATGCCTTACCTGGATATTGTGCGCCGGGTTAAGGATCAGTTCGCCGTACCTACCTTTGTCTACCAGGTCAGCGGTGAATACGCTATGCTGATGGCTGCCGCTCAACACGGCTGGCTGAACGAACGGGCGGTCATTCTGGAATCATTGCTAGCCATTAAACGCGCCGGTGCCGATGCTATTTTGAGCTATTTCGCCAAACGCGCTGCAGGCTGGCTGCGGCAGGCATGATCCATGTGCGTTCCTGGCCCGGTGTTACCGATAATTCTGCAGCTGCGAGTGCGACTACGATGAATGCTAAACCCGATCAGTATGCGGTAATAGGGAATCCGATTCACCATAGTAAATCCCCGCAGATTCATGCCTTGTTTGCCGCCCAAACCGGTCAATCGCTGGAATACCGCGCTATTCTGGGAGAACCCGGCCGTTTTGTAGCCACTGTGGATGCTTTCCGTGCCGAAGGTGGATGCGGCTTGAATGTCACTGTCCCTTTTAAACAAGATGCCTGGGTCTACGCGGATGTGTTAACCGCTCGGGCCGAGCGGGCTGAAGCGGTGAATACCTTACGCTTCACCGATGGCGAAGTGCTGGGCGAGAATACCGACGGTCCGGGGCTGGTGCAGGATCTTACGATTAATCATGGTCTTGTATTAACGGGAAAGCGTATTCTACTGCTGGGGGCAGGCGGCGCAGCCCGGGGAGTATTACAACCCCTGCTGGCCAATGAACCGGCACAGTTAACCATCGCTAATCGTACGCCCGCCAAAGCGGCAGAACTGGCACTTCTTTTTAGTGATCTGGGACAGGTATCCGGCGGTGGTTTCGCTGAACTGGCGGACCTGCGCTTTGACCTGATTATTAATGCGACAACGGCAGGGTTCAGTGGCGAGACGCCACCGTTACCGGCAAACGTGTTGGCCGAGGGAGGTTGGTGCTATGACTTGCTGTACAGCGACAAACCGACGGCCTTTGTTCGTTGGGGATTAGCACAGGGCGCAGCCCACGCTCTGGACGGCCTGGGCATGTTGGTAGAGCAGGCGGCGGAGTCGTTTTGGTTCTGGCGCGGCGTAAGACCGGAAACCAAAGAGATCATTGCCAAATTACGCAAATCCGAAAGCTGACGATCGGCGGCTGCCTGTCCTTTGGAGCCTTAAGCAACGGGAATGATTGATGCGTGACAAAGAACAACTCAAGCAAATGCTGAGCACCTTGTTGACGACACAGCTCCAAGCTGTGCTAGCCACCCAGGATCAGCAGCAACCCTATACCAGCCTAATGGCTTTTACGGCCACCGCTGACCTAAAAAGACTGCTATTCGCCACTTATCGAGATACCTTCAAATATCAAAATTTGCTGGCCAATCCTCGAGTCGCTATGCTCATTGATAATCGCACCGGCCATTTGGAAGATCACTATGGAGGCATTGCGGTTACCGCCACCGGTAACGCACAAGAAGTTGCCCAACGGGAAAAAGCCAACTGGCTGAGTCTTTATATTGCTAAGCATCCCAATCTGGAAAATTTTGTGCATTCTCCGGCCTGTGCCTTGATGGTCATGGAAGTAGAACACTACTATGTGATCAGCGATTTTCAGCAGGTCGCCAACCTGCCGATGAGGTAGTAGTCAACCCGCTATGGCTAACGCTATACAGGATCGCTCGCTGCGCATCGGCATTGACCTGGGTGGCACCAAAACTGAGATCATGGCGCTGGATGTCAGCGGCACCGTTCGCGCCCAACAGCGCATTTTCACTCCTCGGTTTGACTATGCAGGCACATTGCAGACCATTCGCGATCTGGTGACAGCCGTGGAGTCCGAATTGCGACAACCCGGCACCGTCGGCATCGGCATGCCGGGTACTTTGTCCCCCGCGACTGGTTTAGTCAAAAACGCAAATTCTACCTGGTTAAACGGCCGCCCGTTAGATCAGGATTTGGAAACCTTGCTGGGCCGCCCCCTTCGCTTTGCCAACGATGCCGATTGCTTTGCATTATCCGAAGCCACCGACGGAGCGGCAGCCGGGGCACAAAACGTGTTTGGCGTTATTATCGGTACCGGTGTGGGAGGAGGTATTGTGATTAATGGCCGCCTGCTGACGGGTCCCAATGGTATCGCCGGGGAGTGGGGGCACAATCCGCTGCCCTGGCCCAAGCCCGAAGAATTACCCGGGCCAAACTGCTACTGCGGTCTTTCCAGCTGTATTGAAACCTGGCTATCGGGACCCGGCTTATGCCGGGATCATAGGAACCACACCGGCGAGGAGCGTAATGCAGTGGCCGTCGCTGAGGCTGCCGATGGCCATGACTCGGCCGCGGAAGCGACCCTGCGCCGTTACGATCAGCGTCTGGCGCGGGCGTTGGCCAGTGTTATCAATATCCTCGACCCAGAAGTTATCGTATTGGGTGGAGGTCTATCCCAATTGACCCATTTGTACGAGCGGATACCCCGGCTATGGGGACAGTATGTATTCTCAGACAGCGTCACGACTAAGCTGGTCCCTCCTCGCCACGGAGCTTCCAGCGGAGTCCGGGGAGCAGCCTGGTTATGGCCACTTTCTGAGCATACCCATTGCGGATAGGCGGAATACCGGAGCGGAAACTTAGCGCTACCGTAGGCTTAGGTCCGTAGGCCTTGAAAAGGCTTGGCATTTTCGACACTATCGTGCAGGCGCTCGTATTCGGCAATCACCTGAGCTCCCAGCAGCAGAATCATGGCGGCTATTTCCAGACTAAGCAGGGCGACAATGGCGGTAGCCAGAGAACCGTAGACGATATTGACAAAGGAAAGGGTTGAAAAATACCAAACGAGTCCGTGGCGCATGACTTCCCATAGCAAACCTGCCGTTACGCCGCCAATCAAGGCGTGCCGCAAGGACAGCTTGCCCACGGGCATTACCAAATAAATAGACGTTAACATGATAATCTGGCCGCCCAAGCCGATAAAATAAAGAAGCACTCCGGCTAGACCATCCAGCGACAGGCGCCATCCAAACAAAGGAATATAACGCTGCTCTACGGCTTGTAGTAATCCAGAAATCAAGGTCACCACCAGAAATCCAAATCCCAACAACAGGATAAAGAGATAAGGCAAAAGCGCGGAGATCAAAAAATGACGCCGCTTGACGGCCACTCGATGAAAAAAAATAACCGACATGGCGTTTTCGAGAACAGCAAAGGCCATCGAGCTGAAAAACAGCAGCACACCCACCAGCACCCAGCCAAGCACATCCCGGTGCTGCAGAAAGGTTCTCAGTTGCTCCACCACGGCTTCCGACTCTCCCGGCATCAGTAATTCCGCATACTGAGTAAGTATAGCCATCAACCTGACTTCATCCACGATGTGGGACAGCGCCAGCAAAATCAAGGTAAACAGCGGGATCGTCGAGAGCAAAGTATAATAAGCTACAGCACCAGACAATAAAATGCCCTGGTTAGCGCGAAAGCCCTTGAGTACCTGTAACAAAAAACGACCCGGCTCCCGGATAAGCTGACGCGTGGGATGAAAGTGCATGGGCATGACAGCTTTGCGGTAAGGTAGATAGTATTTATAATTTTGATAGCCTTTAGTTTATCAGCCAGAGCATTTTTTAGGTTATGGATCGGTTTCTGCGGGAATAAGATCGTATAAGGCCACCAACGCCACTGCCCGTGGCCAAGGCACCTTCAACTTGCCCTCGACATAACCGCGCAACAACGCAATGGCCCATTCAAAGCGAACGTCATCTAAAGTGCGCAAATCGGTGAACCGCAACAGTGGCGTATGATCCATATAGGTACTGGCATAAACGGCCGCCAACGCACGCGCTGAAATGGTGCCCCGGGATTGGTAAGTGCACCAGTCGTAAACCAGCCGTTCGGCTTCGCTGGGACTAATCATGTACTACTTTCTCCTCTATCGCTGCAAAACGCCTTTTATGCATAGCAACGTAAAGTGTAGTACAGCACCTTTCGAAGCGTTTGTGGAACCCACGCCCACCCGCTACCAGATCGGTCTTCGCATCCCCGGAAAGCGGTAATGAGTCACAACAGTGAATAACGTAAGCCTATCGTGAACCCAGACTTTTCTTCTATGATTGCAGCTGATGTTTTAGCCTCCACCAATAGCCCACTGCAACCTGTTTTACCTTCTGATACCACTGCTACACTACGCTGGTGTCAGCTATATGGCAGTAGTTGCGCACTGGCCCTCGCTGCTACCGCAGTTCAGCATCAGGGCCTGGTTCTGATTATTGCCCCCGATAGCCAGACTGCCTTGCATCTGGAAATGGAGCTTAACTTTTTTACCCAGAGCGCCGGCCAACCTTGCCCCACGCTGGTCTTTCCCGACTGGGAGACCCTGCCTTACGATATTTTTTCGCCCCATCAGGATATCGTCTCACAACGCTTGGCCACTCTCTACCGGCTCCCCTCTCAGCATCAGGGGATACTGATCGTGCCGGTTGCCACTCTGCTGCAACGCCTGGCGCCCCGTAGCTATCTGGACAGTCATGTGCTGCTGCTAAGCACCGGCGAACGCTTAGCTCAGGACGTTTTCCGGCGCCGTCTGGAAAGGGCCGGCTATACCTGCGTCTCTCAAGTGATGGAACATGGCGAGTTTGCTATCCGGGGCTCTCTTATCGATCTGTTTCCGATGGGCAGCGAGCTGCCTTACCGAATCGACCTGTTTGATGACGAAGTAGAAAGTATTCGGACATTCGACCCTGACAGCCAGCGCTCCATCGCCAAGAAGACCGCCATTGAACTGCTGCCGGCGCGCGAATTTCCCTTAACCAAAGAATCCATTACCCATTTTCGCCAGGCCTTTCGCAGCCACTTTCCGGGTGATCCCCAGCGCAGCCCGATCTACCGTGAGGTAAGCAACGGAGCCGCGCCGGGGGGAATTGAATATTATTTGCCGCTATTTTTCGAGACGCCTGAAACGCTATTCGACTATCTGCCCGGGGACACCCTGGCTATCCGCCTAGAGGGCGTGGAGGCTGCCGTGCTGGCTTTTCAGCAGCAGCTGCAGGAGCGCTATGAACAACGCCGCTACGATAAGGAGCGACCCCTGCTACCGCCCGATCAATTGTTTCTTAACACCGATCAGGTTAAACAAAGGTGGTCAGTGTATCGGCGCATCGAGCTCTATTACCAGGAAAACGTCAATAAGAGTATTCATTTCGCCACCACTGAACCTCCCATACTGCATTTTCAGCCCCGCGCCGAGGATCCTGCCGCTGCCTTGCGCACTTTTCTAGAGCGATTTTCGGGACGTGTGTTGTTTACGGCGGAATCCGCAGGACGTCGCGAGGCATTGCTGGAGACGTTAAAGCAACACCGTTTGCGACCGCAGCCCTGCGAGACCTGGCGAGACTTTCTAAGCTGCAAAGAACGCTTGGCAATCACTGTCGCTCCCCTGGAAAAAGGTTTGGTACTGGAGACACCGGCGCTGGCCATTATTGCCGAAAGCCAGCTTTACGGTGAACGAATCCGCCAAATCCGGCGCCGTGGTCCAACTCGGGATGCCGATACAATTATCCGCAATCTGACGGATCTTGCCATCGGTGCTCCAGTGGTTCACGAAGATCATGGCGTAGGCCGCTACGCCGGCCTGGAGCGTCTGACGACGGCCGATCTGGAGACAGAATTTGTCGTGCTGAATTATGCCGAGGGCGGTAAGCTATATGTACCGGTGGCTTCCCTGGATCTGCTCAGCCGCTACACTGGTTCCTCGCCCGAGGCCGCACCGCTGCATAAACTCGGCAGTGATCAATGGGCCCGGGCCAAGCGCAAGGCGGCTGAAAAAATCACCGATGTGGCAGCGGAGTTATTGGATATTTATGCTCGTCGGGAGGCCCGGCCAGGCCATTCCTTTGCCGCCAGTGATATGGATTACGCCGCTTTCGCAGCCGCTTTTCCCTTCGAAGAAACGCCGGATCAGCAGGCCGCCATCGATGCGGTCATAGCGGATATGCGCTCCGCTAAACCCATGGACCGAGTCATCTGCGGCGATGTCGGTTTTGGTAAAACCGAAGTGGCCATGCGCGCCGCTTTTTTGGCGGTGCAGGACGGCCGTCAGGCAGCCGTCTTGGTTCCTACGACCTTGCTGGGTCAGCAGCATTATCAGAATTTTCAAGATCGCTTTGCCGACTGGCCGGTGCGGATAGAAGTGCTATCCCGATTCCGCTCTAAAAAACAGCAAGATGCGGTGCTGCAGGGTTTGCGCGACGGCACGGTAGATATCGTCATCGGCACCCATAAACTCATCCAGAATAACGTGGCTTTCCAGCGGTTGGGACTGGTAATCATCGACGAAGAGCACCGTTTTGGCGTGCGCCAGAAAGAACGTTTAAAGGCGCTGCGTACCGAGGTGGACATTTTAACGCTGACCGCCACGCCCATTCCCCGCACCCTGAATATGGCCGTGGCCGGACTCCGGGATCTATCTATTATCGCCACACCGCCGGCCCAGCGCCTCGCAGTGAAAACGTTTGTGGGACAATGGAATAAAACCCTGATCCAGGAAGCCTGCCAACGGGAACTGAAGCGCGGCGGACAAGTGTACTTTCTCCACAACGATGTGGAAACCATTCAGCGCCAAGCTCGGGAAGTGCGGGAGACCCTTCCTCAGGCGCGGGTGGCGGTGGCCCACGGACAAATGCGCGAGCGGGAACTCGAGCAGGTGATGCTGGATTTCTACCACCAGCGCAGCAACATTCTGGTCTGTACCACCATTATCGAGAGTGGTATCGATATTCCTACCGCTAACACGATTATTATCAACCGCGCTGACAGACTGGGCTTAGCCCAACTGCATCAACTGCGGGGGCGGGTCGGACGTTCCCATCACCGGGCCTACGCTTATCTTATCGTGCCTCCGCGCCAGGTTATGACACTGGACGCTGTGAAACGTATCGAGGCTATTGAATCTCTGGAAGACCTAGGGGCCGGTTTTATGTTGGCCAATCATGATCTGGAAATTCGCGGCTCCGGCGAACTTCTGGGAGAGGAACAGAGCGGTCAGATCCACGAAATTGGTTTTACCCTTTATATGGAACTGCTCGAGCGGGCGGTCAAGGCACTTAAGTCCGGCCAGTCTCCAGCCCTGGATCGACCCCTGGAGCACGGCCCGGAGATTGACCTGCAGTGTCCCGCCCTGATCCCTGACGATTATCTTCCCGATGTGCATACCCGCCTGATTATGTACAAGCGCATCGCCAGCGCCACAAGCTCCGAGGAACTGCGGGAACTTCAAGTCGAGATGATCGATCGTTTCGGGCTGCTACCGAACCCGGTCAAAACTTTATTTCGCATCACTGAGCTAAAGCTCATCGCCTTGCCGATTGGCATCCGTAAAATCGAGGCTGGTCTTAAGGGTGGACGCATTCTATTCGGATCTCAGCCCCAGGTGAATCTTCCCCGGCTGCTGGAACTGATGCAGACTCAACCCATGCATTACAAGCTCGACGGTCAAGATAAACTGCGGATCAGCAAAGATCTGCAGGATACCGAGGCACGGATACGGGAAGTAGAAACTCTGCTAACGATTATCGCTGCCTGACAGGCAGACAGGGCATCCTCCGCTTTGGCTTGGTGTTTTTACAGCAGATGCTCACGGGTTATCCCTTCTGCTTGTCCTCAGCCTGCCGGCTAGGAGGTCCGCAGTAAGGGAAAACCCACAAGCTAAGTGCCGGGCTCAGTAGCCGTAACTGCGGGAATGTGCTTCTTGCTGTGCCGCACCGAAATGATTCAAGACGAAACAATACAGCATAAAGAGTCCTAGGAACACATAAAACAACACATAATCGGGAACCTGATAACACCAACCGGCAAATCCGATGCCACCCAACGCAGCGGATGCCATCAGTAACACGGCCGTGGCTTGCGCGTCCGAGTAGCCGGCCTGTAATAAAATATGATGCAAATGCTGGCGATCGGCCCGGAAAGGATTTTGCCCTCTCGCGATACGGCGGGTCATCACGCTTAGCGTATCCATCAGCGGTAACCCGAGAATCCAGATAGCGACCACGGGGGCAAAGGCACGCTGTTCCCCCTGTGCCAGATCCGCCAGGAACCAGGCCAGCACCAAGCCCAGCATCATGCTGCCGGAATCTCCCATAAAAACCGAAGCCCGCCGGCACCAAGGATGGCGCAAATTAAAACACAAGAAGGCGCAGATCGCGGCAGCCAACAACAGTAACACTATCATATCCAACTCGTGATGGCCTGCTAAAAAAGCGAACAGTGCCAACCACAACGTCGCAATGAATGCGACTCCACCAGCCAAGCCATCGATGCCATCGATCATATTAAAGGCATTGATACCGCCGATGACGCAAAACACCGTAAACGGTATTGACCAGAGGTGCAATGAGATATCACCCAGTCCCAGGAGATTTCCCAAGTTGCTAAGATAAACATCGCCGCTTAAAGTCATGATGAGCGCAGCACTGGCCTGGACTAAAAACCGACAGCGCGCCGTCAGATCATGAAAATCATCCAGTATTCCGACGATGAACAGCAAGATCATAGCCGCAAACAGACTCTGGTAGGGTTGGACAGCCTCATCCAACGCCAACATCGCCGTTACGATAAAGCCAAATAGCATGGCGACTCCCCCAATCAAGGGAACCACTCCCATGTGGTGTTTCCGCTGTCCCGGCTTATCCACCCATTCCCACCGCTGCGCCGGCTGCTTGAGCACCAAAATGAAAATCAACGTGATAAAAAAAGCAACTGCCGTGTAGGTCAACAATTTGACTACCATCATTCCCTGTTCCCTGTCAAAAGTCCTTAACAGTAATAGATTCCGTCCTTATGAACTTACGTTATTATTATGAAGTGCCGATGACAGCAAGTAAACCGTATTGGGCGGTAAATACAAGTGAGGCGTGAGGCCTCACGCCTCACGCTCCACGTTAAGTTAAAATTGCTTAACCCGCGATTCTCGCTCCCAAAGGCGCAGGTTTCTTGCCGCCGCTAAAAACTCGGACACAGCGCCCTTACCTGACAAGCGAATGACGCCTTCGTCACGCTCTTCCGGAACACCGGCCTGGGTAAGAAGCTCCTCGGCCTCCTCTACGGCGCCGATATACTTAAGGTGTGCATAAGCATCGGCGATAAAATCGCGCGCCGTCGCCTCTTTGGCAAGTTTCTCCGCCCCTTCTCTGGAAACGGCGATCACAACAGCGTCGAAAAGAATCGAGGGACCGCCGTCGAGCTTATGATCTCCTGCAATCCACTCTCCCGCCGCGGTCTCAATGCCGCCCACCATCGGAGCCACGATTTCCAGCCTTCCCCCTTCTTCTGCAAGGGCGCTGCGTAAGGCGTGGATTAGATCACCATCGCTGCCGTCGGTCACAAGGCACCCGACTTTGCGCCCTTTTAACGTGTGCATCTGATTCTTCAGAATGCTAAGTGCCGGCGACGGGGCAAGGTCGGTGCGCGGCGTGACGGCTGCCTCAGCTTTCTCCGGCATGTTCTTTAACCGCAAGCCTGTAGCGACTTTATTAGCAAGCCCTTCGTCGATATTCAGCAGATGTGACACCATACGCTCCCGAATCGCCGGCGTCTCAACCTTACTCAGCTCAAAGGTAAGCGCCGCCGCGATATGGCCCTGCTCAACCTCAGTCTGGCTGATATAGAACTGCCTTGCCTGGGAATAATGGTCTGCAAAGGTTTCCGAGCGTATGCGCAGCTTGGGTCCTTCCATCTGGCTCGGATAGCTGCGAAAGCCGTGCTGCGGGTTTTCCCGCGGACCGCTGCCTTCGCTCCAGGAGTTCGGCTCGTAATTGGCCCGGCCTTTCGGGTTGGACATTGCCATATGGCCGTCCTGTTGCAGATTATGAAACGGGCATTTCGGCCGGTTAACCGGTATCTCGTGAAAATTCGGCGAGCCGAGCCGCTTTAGCTGAGTGTCGAGGTAGGAAAAATTCCGGCCCTGCAGCAGGGGATCGTCGGTAAAATCGATGCCTCGCACAATATTCTGCGTACAGAAAGCCACCTGTTCGGTTTCCGCAAAGAAATTATCGACGCGACGATCCAACACAAGCCGTCCAACCGCTCGCACCGGAACGTCTTCTTCGGGAATAATCTTCGTGGCATCCAGTACATCAAAGGGAAATTGTTTAGCCTGCTCCTCGTCAAAAAGCTGTAGACCGAGTTCCCACTCCGGATAGTCGCCGCTGCCAATGGCATCCCATAAATCGCGGCGGTGAAAATCGGGATCTGCCCCGTTGATCTTAAGCGCCTCGTTCCATACCACCGATTGCATGCCGCGTTTTGGTTTCCAATGGAATTTGACGAAGGTGGATTTACCTTCGGCGTTGACCATCCGAAACGTATGCACGCCGAAGCCTTCCATCATCCGAAAGGAGCGCGGAATGGTGCGATCCGACATGATCCACATGACCATGTGCATGCTTTCCGGGCTCAACGAAATAAAATCCCAGAAGTTGTCATGGGCTGTCTGCGCCTGAGGAAAACCGCGATCGGGTTCCTGTTTTGCCGCATGGATAAGATCGGGAAACTTGATTGCGTCTTGAATAAAAAAAACCGGAATATTGTTACCGACGATATCCCAGTTGCCTTCTTTGGTGTAAAGCTTTACCGCAAAACCCCGCACATCACGGGCAAGATCCGCAGAACCCTTATTACCAGCCACCGTGGAAAAGCGTACGAAAGCGGGCGTTTTTTCACCGGCCCGTTGGAAAATGTCGGCGCAAGTAATATCGGAAAGGGATTCGTAGGTCTCGAAATAACCATGCGCGCCCATACCGCGCGCATGCACAACGCGTTCCGGAATCCGCTCGTGATCAAAATGGAAGATTTTCTCACGGAGAACAAAATCTTCTAATAACGTCGGGCCGCGAAAGCCCGCTTTGAGGGAATTCTGATCATCGGTTATCGGAGTGCCCTGATTCGTGGTCATGGACTGCGTTTCATCGCCGGCCGTTTGGTGAGTTTCGCCGCCTTTGCCACGCTTGATTTGTTGATCCGCATAGCGCGCTGGTTCAAGCATGTCGGGCTGTTTACCGTCCGCCATGATTTACCCCTTAAACTTGAGCTGTGACTTAAATATCGTAGGATTATTAACCACATTTCACTATAAGCTGTAGAAATCGCAGCCAGTGATCCTGGGTTAATCTTTATCACGCACTCAAGTTCAATGCCGATTTTTAATTATTAAATTAGTCAAATAGATAGCATTTATCGGTAAATAACACTGAAGGCGAATCGGTAAAAATTGCAAAAACCGATACAGAATTTTGTAAAGATTACCGTCGTCATTACCTCTCGCTCCTCGCTCCTCGCTCCTCGCTCCTCGTTCCTCGCTCCTCGAACCTCGAACCTCGAACCTCGAACCTCGAACCTCGAACCTCCTAATCCGCCCATCCCCGCCACCGATACACCCACAACCCCAGATACTCCTTCAATGCCCGGGTGCTAGCGGACAGAGCCTCAGCATCCGGCAGCCAACGCAGGAGATGAGCGGGCTCGGGAATTACCTCGAAATCGGTGGGGGCAGGAACAGCATTGACTCCGGCAGCGCGGAATGTAGCCAATGCCCTTGGCATATGCAGTGCCGAGGTCACCAGCAGCACTCGGTCAAGACCGCGCTCCTGCAGAAGTTGTGCGGTATAAATCGCATTTTCATGAGTATTGCGGCTCTGGTCTTCCAGCAGCAGGGCATCTTCCGGCACACCCAAGTCGATCAGGAATTGCCGCATTGCCTCGGCTTCGGCAGTACGCTCGCCCAACCAAGGCAACCGCCCGCCGGAGATGATCACTCGCGGTACTTTGCCGGCTTGATAGATACGTGCCGCGTGCCAAACTCGGTCAGCTCCGCCAGCCAAATCGGGATACGGCCAATCCAGCGGTACCGGAGTGATACCGCCACCCAACACCACCACGGCATCCGCCTCCGGCAGATCAGCTAAGGGCTGGTTTTTGAATTGTCCTTCCAGCGATAACCGCAGAGCATCGGACACCACCGGCAGCGACCATAGGCCAAGCCAGAATACGGCCGCCCCTAAGCAGGTCGCTCCCCACCGCCGCCGGTGCAATCGAATTAGCAACAGTGCCAGTAATACCAGGCTTAGCGAAAAGCCCAGGGGACTGACCAGTTGGGTAAGTATTTTGTCGAGATAGAGCATGTGTGGAATAGGTTGGAATAGCACGTCGGCTGGACTTCAGCGTAGCAAAATCTCCAGCCGTCCGGGAGCTGTAGTTGTAAACGTTCACGAGCTATTCAGTACCGTTCTGCATGCTCGACGGATTGCACCTCCCTCGGCGAAAGTTGTCCTGGTGTTCCAGGAACCAGTCATAGGTAGCAGCAATGCCTTTTCGCAAAGTAATCCGCGGCGCCCAGCCCAGCTCCCGCAATTTGCTCACATCCAGCAGCTTACGAAAGGTGCCATCGGGCTTGGAGGGATCAAAGGTGAGCCTGCCCCTAAATCCCACCACCTGACGGATCAATTCGGCCAGCTCACGGATAGCGATGTCCTTACCGACGCCGACATTGATGATAGTCTCCTCATCGTAATGGCGCATCAAAAAGAGCGCCGCATCGGCCAGGTCGTCTGCATGCAAAAACTCCCGGCGGGGAGTGCCGGTTCCCCAGACTACCACGTCCTCTTGATCGTGCTGTTTGGCCCGATGCAATCGATGCAGTAAGGCCGGCAGGACGTGGGCCTCGGCCAAGTCGAAGTTATCGCCGGGACCATAAAGATTGGTGGGCATCAAGGAGATGGCCCGAAAACCGTACTGCCGGCGATAGGCCTGGCACATCTTGATGCCGGCGATCTTGGCCACCGCATACCACTCGTTGGTGGGCTCCAGGGGACCGGTGAGCAGACAGTCCTCGGTCATGGGCTGAGGAGCCTGTTTAGGATAGATGCAGGAAGAGCCTAAAAACAGCAGTTTCTTGACCCCATGGCGATAGGCGGCGTCGATGACCTGGGTCTGGATCTGCAGGTTATCGCGGATAAAGTCGGCCGGATAGGTGTTATTGGCATGAATACCACCTACCTTGGCCGCCGCCAAGAACACATAGGCCGGGCGCTCTTGGGCAAAAAAGGCATTGACCGCCTGCTGATCGGTCAAATTCAGTTCGCTATGGGTACGGGTAATGAGATTGGCATACCCTTCCGCCTGCAGGCGGCGAAGAATGGCCGAACCCGCCAGTCCGCGGTGTCCGGCTACATAGATTTTGTCCTGCTTATTCATGATGATAATTAAAGGTCTTATAGCCTTCTCGCTGACACAGGGTATCCCGCTCGGCGAGCTTGAGGTCTTCTGTCACCATCTCCTTGACCAGATCCTGAAACGAGGTGCGCGGCACCCAGCCCAACTTTTCTCTGGCCTTACGCGGATCGCCCAGCAGGGTATCCACTTCGGACGGGCGGAAATAGCGGGGATCGACGGCGACAATACACTGGCCCGTCGCCTGGTCGTAACCTTTCTCTTCGATGCCCTTGCCTTCCCAGTGCAGGGACAGACCCAGATACTCGGCCGCGGTTTGCACAAATTCCCGCACCGAATACTGCAGCCCGGTGGCGATGACGAAGTCGTCCGGCTGATCCTGCTGCAGCATCAGCCACTGCATCTCGACATAATCCCTGGCATGACCCCAGTCACGCTTGGCGTCCAGGTTGCCCAAATACAAGCATTCCTGCAGACCCAGCTTGATGCGGGCCAGCGCCCGGGTGATCTTGCGGGTGACGAAGGTTTCCCCCCGCAGGGCGCTTTCGTGGTTGAACAGTATCCCGTTACAGGCATAAATGCCATGGGCCTCGCGGTAGTTGACCGCGATCCAGTAGGCATAGAGCTTGGCCACTCCATAGGGAGAGCGGGGATAAAAGGGGGTGGTCTCGGTTTGGGGAATCTCCTGGACCTTGCCATATAGCTCCGAGGTGGAGGCCTGATAGAACCGGGTCTTTTCCTCCAGCCTCAGAATGCGGATAGCCTCCAGCAGCCTCAGGGTGCCCAGAGCATCGGCATTGGCGGTGTACTCGGGGGTTTCGAAGGACACCGCCACGTGGCTTTGGGCGGCCAGGTTGTAGATCTCGTCGGGCTGGACCTCCTGGATGACGCGGATCAGGTTAGTCGCATCGGTAAGATCTCCGTAATGGAGAATAAAGTTCCGGTCCACCTCATGGGGATCTTGATAGAGGTGATCGATGCGTTCGGTATTAAACAGGGAAGCGCGGCGCTTGATGCCGTGCACTTCATACCCCTTGCCCAGCAGAAACTCCGCCAGATAGGCACCATCCTGGCCGGTGATGCCGGTGATTAAGGCTTTCTTTTCCATCTAATGGATATCCTTATGTTTGCCAATACGTTCCAATAAGTCACTCCAAGCCGCCAGGGCGATCTCCCGATCAAATCGCTCTTCCAGCAATTTCCGGGCATTGCGCCCCCATCGTCCCCGTAATTTCTGAGATCGATATAGCTCCATGATCCGTTCCCCCAGCATCTTGCCCTCACCGATATTGATGGCCGCACCGCAATCCGCCTCCTGAATGATCCGGCCAATCTCTCCCTGGGGATCGCCGATAAACAGCACCGGGCGACCGGCGGCGGCGATGCCGTAGAATTTGCTGGGAACAATCAATCCCTCCATGGCCGGCAGCAGAGAGATTAAGTGCACATCGGGCACACACAGACTCTCGCTTAAGATTTCGCGGGGCTGGTAAGGTTTGAAGATAACGTTGTGCAGACCGCGCTGTTTGACTTGCTCTTCAAGCCAAGGGCGGTAATGACCACCGCCGATGAACAAAAATACGATAGTCTTGTTTTCTCCCTCGCCCCCTTTCTCCTGAAGCCATTCCATGGCCTGTAAAATCGTCTCAAACTCATGCGCCCGCCCCATATTGCCGGAATAGCCGACCACAAACTTATCAGTCAGCCCCCACTCGGCCCGCAGAAGATTTTCCTGGGGAGCAACTGGCCGGATTCCTGCCTCGGCCCAGTTGTGGATAACTGCAATGCGCTCGGACGCAATGCCCTGCTCCTGGAGATGTTCGGCCATACGTTCACCCAAGACGACATTTCGGGTAGCGGATTTCAGAGAGGCATTGCGCACTTGTTGCACCACACGCCCCAAACCGCTCTGCATTATCTGCATCCCTAACTTTGCCGCCACCTCGGGAAATACATCCTGCAGCCAGTTGACCAATCGCGCCCGCCGCAGCCTGGCCACGGCTGCTCCCACCACCGAGATTAGCGGCGGATCGGTCTTGGCCACGATGACATCATCTCGGCGGGCAAGCCGCCATAGCCGCCAGGCGGCGCTGGTATAAAAGGTCAGATAATCCAGGGCCCGGCCCAGCAGGCGAGTACGGCCGAAGCGGGAGGTCCATACTCGGTGGATATGAACATCATTGATAATTTCCGAAGCGGGCAGAATGGCACCGGGATCATCATAGCGCTGGCGGCTGGTGATCACATGCACGTCGCGGCCCTGTTTGGCCAGGTGGAAGGCGAGATCGCTAAGGAGTTGGCTGGTGGCGGAATGGTCGGGATAAAAAAAGCGGTTGGTGAAGATAAGCTTCATGCTTGCGCCACTTCCTTGCGAAATCCAGCGGTAAATTTAGGCCGGGTCCTGATAAGGTCAGAAAGACCAGCGCTCGATGGGAATCGTGTGGCTGGGTAGATTCACCGCCGTTGCAATAACAGTTTTTTATTGTTGGGCTAGCAACTTAAGGCGGGACATGTCAGACGCCACATCGCCACATCCACCTGTAGGAGCGAGCTTGCTCGCGAACTAAAGTGGATATCTTATTATTGTTCATTAACCGCGCGCAGCTCTTCACGAATAACCCGGCGCAGCGTATTCTCGTCGATAGGCTGCTTGGCCTTGTTGAGATATTCCCGGAGGGCCTGGTTCATCATGGTCTGGTAGCCGGTGCCGGCGGCATCCGCGCGTTCACGGAACGCTTCCAAGACATCATCGTCAATGTAGATCGTAATGCGGGTCTTACCTTTTTGAGGAACCACTGCACCACGTTTGCCTTTGCTAAAATCATATTCCGCTTTCATAGGCTCGCCTCTCATTCTGGGTAGCACGACGAGCCGAAATCAGCCGAATGTTCTCGCCGCGATAGGTATAAACCACGACCAGGACGCGCCCCAGATGATCAAGACCCATGGCCACATGGCGCTGTTCGCCTTCCGCGTCCTCGTTTTCAAAAGAAATACCATGTATTGATCAGTAAGTTTGAGCGTTATCTGGTAAAGGCAGGGTATATTTCACCGGAGCAGCGCTATTTAAAACATGTAAGGTACTTATTATAAGCCGTTGTACTTCACTCATTAGAATACTTTTATTGTATTTTTAATTGGTTACATAGGGTTAACCCCAGGCCTCTCTATTCATCCAACGAAGCTAAGAATTGGCAAATTGCTTCATAAATCCTTTGCGCATCAGCAACATCCTTCTGTGCTTCAGCTGCGGTTAAACCAGGCATCACACCGTAGTCACCACTCTGGCGATTCTCGAAAAGCCTAGTGAGTAAGGCTGTGAATTCTCGTGGAAAGATGCCTTGGTGGATAAATTCCTTATTAAATGCACCAAGAACTCGAGCATGGCTTGAAAAGCTTTGGCCGCGAGTAAGAAGGGCTGCACTCACGGCATGGAACGCCACGTAGTAGGCTCGCGAAGATGCATCTCCCCAAGCTCTTCCGTCTAAAAGAAGTCTTGCCGCTCGTAACTTTTCCTCAGCCAGGGCTAATAAAGAGGCGACTTCTCCCTTCACAGTGCCATCCCTTCACGAGCGACATTGCGAGCCAGTGGTAATCCCTGAGCCTGCTCCCACTCTTCCTCACTTTGCAAAACCGTAGCAACAAGCGCACCGTAACGATCCATTAACCGAGCTTCTATCTCCAGAATTTTGTTACGCAACTCTAGTGTTCGCTGATCCACGATTACCAGCATGTCATAATCAGAATCCTCTTTCGCATCACCGCGCGCCCTAGATCCAAATAGGAAAACTTGGCGCAATCGTGGTCCCATTTGCGTGCGCAGGCTTACCACAAAGTCTCGTATGATTGGGTCGTCAACGGGTCGAGAACTACTTATCTGGTTCTCCATTGGCATGCTTTGAAAAACCTCTAACTCAGTGACGTCATTAGATAAATCAACTCTCTCCTATCACCGTGCACCATCACATGGTTACATGTTACATGGTAATATGGAATTTAGCTTTTTGAGAAACCACTGTACCACGTTTGCCTTTACTACAATCATACTCCGCTTTCATAGGCTCACTTTTTTCTGAACAGCACAATGATCTGAGATTAGCCGAATGTTTTCACCACAATGGGTCTAAACACAACTAGGATGCGTCCCAGATGATCAAGCCCCATGGCCACATGGCGTTGTTCGCCTTCCGCGTTCTCGTTTTCAAGAGAAATTGCTCTGAAATCTAGCGACTTAAGGCATTTTAAACTCTAAGTGAATTTTGTTGTTGCAAGGTATTACAAGACTTGGCATGTTGATCAATAGCAAGGTTATATTTATGTTGTGGGTATCAACATGCAAACCGCAAATCTTGACCCCGATACAGAGCGTGCTGTTAGGATCTTTTTAAAAAGGATCGCGAGCCGGTATAACGTGGCGGGTGCGATTCTATTCGGTAGCCGCGCTCGTCGCAATTATCGTCCGGACAGTGATGTAGATATTGCCGTACTCCTGAATAGCCCTCATGGAGAGCGCGTGGATATAGCCCTTGACATGGCCGGGATTGCCTTTGATGTACTTCTTGATACAGATGTGCTGGTGGAAGCCCTACCCCTATGGGAAGAGGAATGGGAACATCCGGAGCGATTCAACAACCCGATCCTGATTGAGAACATCCGCCGCGAAGGAATATGCCTGTGACGCCTGATGAATACATACGTAAGGCATCGCGAGCGCTTTCATCGGCAAGACTCTTGCTTTCTGACGGTGACGTTGATGGCGCGTGTAATCGTGCCTACTATGCCATGTTCGACGCAGCGCATGCTGTACTACTGAAGTTATAGCACGCAGATTAATCCTGCCGAGACGAAGACTCACTGCGGATTGATTAGTGCATTCGGGCGTAATCTGGTGAAGGTAGGGTATGTGTCACCGGAGCTTGGCCGTGCCCTGAATGAAGTCAAGAATATTCGTCCAGATATCAGAGCGAAGTACCTTGCGCCCAAAAAGTGGGTCAAATAACATGACCGGTCAAAATATGTAAGAAGGCATCATCATGGCGCAATTTAATGTTCATGAAGCCAAAACGCACCTATCAGAACTGATCGAGAGGGCCATGCTCGGTGAAGAGATCATTATCGCTAAAGGTAACAAACCAGTCGTGAAGCTTACCACTTTAAGTCCTTCTAAGCAGGAGCGTAAACCAGGGTCGGCTAAGGGCAAGATTTGGATGGCTGAGGATTTCGACGCACCACTTGAGGACTTCAAGGATTACATGTGATGCGAGTGCTTCTTGATACTCATACCTTCCGTTGCCTGCAACTTTTCCTCAACCAGGGTTAATAGAAAGGCAACTTTTCCTTTCACAGTGCCATCTCTTCGCAAGCAATATTGCAAGCCAGCGGTAATCCCTGAGCCTGCTCCCACTCCTCGTCACTTTGCAAAACTGTGGCGACAAGTGCACCGTAACGATCCATTAACCGAGCTTCTATCTCCAGAATTTTGTTGCGCAATTTCGATTTTGTTAATAAAGATTTCCAGGTATCGTCAGCAGCGGAAAAGCTATGCAAGCGTGGCTGTGACAAAGTGCACATTTTGGAAATAAACTGTACAGGTCTTACTGACTCCGATCAGTTATTTAGGAACATCAGAATGGAATTCCAGATCGCATTAATAAAAATATCCCGTCTATCAGTTGCGCTTATTTTATCGTTACTGGTGTTTAGTGCCCAAGCGGAAAGCGACGACGGACCTTATATTGTACATGTTTCCGATACGCCACCTGGATATACGATGGTTATTACCGGCGGCGGTTACGATCCGCGGACCGTCAAAGTGGTGATCCACTATCCTGGAGATGTAATTGAGAATAAGGAACAATTGCCGAAACTAATCAACCAACTAGCAACAGATTACAGTGGGACTCCACTGAAATTGCCGGTGACGCTTCCTGAGTCGCAAGTTCAAACCGTCAAACCGCTGCATGCTACCGAGTATGCGGTTTTTGTACCTTTCCGCCATTTTCGGGCCAGACGAGGTTTTCTGCCTAGCTCAGTTGCCAAAGTCTACTTAATGGATAAATATCGGCTGAGCAATCCCATTGTGGTCAACCAACCCAAAGCTTGGTGGTTGCTTAAACCTACGAGCCGACCGGGTGAATTAAACCGAATTTATGGTTTCAATATCAAGGCAAGCCGCCATTTGAAAAATCATGTATTTATGCGACCTGCATCGGGCGGCGGCATCTTAAAATTACCACAAATAAAGCGGCACTGGCAGGATGGAGTTTCAGACAAGTACAACATTCAATTTCGAATACCTCTTGGGACTCCATCCGGCCAGTACCTGATTTTTGCTCACAGCGGCGCTGGTGGACATTATGGCTTCACCGAATCACTGCCTCTCACGGTTACTACCGAGCCTGCTTTTCCTCAGCGGTTCTTCAACGCTGCCGAGCACGGTGTTAAGAATGATAGCTTTACCGATGCCCTACCATCCCTACAAAAACTTGTGAATAAAGCAGGGGAACATGGCGGCGGTATCGTTTATTTGCCACCGGGACAGTATAGGCTGAACAACACTCTGCAGTTACGCGCTAATGTAATTCTTCGGGGTGCGGGGCGTGAAAATACAATTCTGTTTTACGGCGGAGGTCCTGCAGTAAAAACGAAGGCTCGTTGGCTTATTAGCGCCCGAGAAGTGGATCATACAGGTTTGGAAGATCTTACCATCAGAGTCTCAGATCCACTGACGATCACGGTAAACTACTTTAAGAATGATCGCTCCCCTACATATAATGCCCATATCGTGCGCTGCCGCTTTGAGGAAGGGGAAGTTCAAATTGGTCACAGTGTCAACATGGAAATTGGCTTTAATTTATTCTATCGAGCCCGGCTTCACCTAAATTCGGTGGAAAACGGCTGGATTCACGACAACGAAATTACACACGGGCGATTAAGAGGTAATCCTTTTCTAATCTGGGGTAGCCGTTACACTACCATTGAGCACAACCGCGTTTTCGGTTCGAGCCGAGGCTTTGTCTGGCAGCAACATGGTAAGTTCGGACACTACCGAAACTTCATTGACGCCAATGTAGTGGAAGACACCCGTTTCGGCATCAATGCAGGAGAGACATTTCTTTTTGAGGGAGCCGGTTTCAAGTGGTGGGGTCAACCCTCAACCGTGAAGATAAATGGTTTTACTGTAGCGGACGCAGCTTGGGAGCCGAATGCACTGCGTGACGCTTTTGCAATTGTCACAAGCGGTCATGGACTTGGGGAGTACGTCCGTATTATTGGCAATACCGCAAAACGGGTAATCCTGGAAAAGCCTTGGCCAGTTTTACCTTCCCATGATGCCCAGGTAAGCATCCTTAAGGGCGTTGTGGAGAATGTGCTAACCAATAACCGTGAAGTTAACGCAGACAATTCAATGATGTTTTACGGTGCAGGCGCAATCAACAATCGGATCGAACGTTATCGATCAGAAAATGGGCTTGGCATCAGCGTCTGGAGTCGAGGTGCTGCTGAAAAAAATCTCCTTATTCCTGATTATTTCAATATTTTTGAAGGCAATTTATTAGAAGATCAAGGGAGTTTTACTCTTAGAATACTAGGCGATGCTCGACAAAACAGCGGAATAAGAAACTTAAATAACATTTTTCGTCGTAATTTTATTTCAGATACGCGCCGTAAAGGAGAAAATCAATATTATAATACCTGGGAAAAGAGCGGAATTGGTGTGCACCGTCCTATTCAGCCTGCTTTTGGAGTAGGTACTGTCTACTCCAAAAACCGCGGTCAACTCCAGAGCCCGCTTTGGATTAATACGCTAATTGAACGTAACTACATGACTCGTATGAATTGGGGTATTGCACTACACGAAGTCTCGGAAGGTGCAGTTATAAACCGCAACACCTTCTTTGATGTAAAGCTGCCTGTGATTGACCAGGGTAAAGGAAGCTGGGTTAGGAAAAATCGATTTGAACATTCCTCCAATGCTAAGGAGACTAAAATAGAAAAATAATAAATTAGCAGGTTGACGAGTTTTTCAAATAGATAAATTACACTCCTGGCGTTTTACTTCTTGCATTTTCAAAACAATCATGTATTCGTAAATAGACTGCAACACACAATACGTCAAACCTGGCCGCCCATCCAAAAAACCAAATTTAAAGAAGTAGAGATAAACAAATTTAACAAATGGACGAAAGGGTAAGCGAAAAGATAGATTTTTTAGTGCCCTACGCCGTAAAGCTCGGTCTCTGCTAAATAAAAAAAACTCAGTTTCTGCTTTATTCCTTAGTAGCTTGATTCCTTCCAAGGACTCTAGTAGTGAGTATTTGTTATGTTTGTCGAACCACTCTGTGATTCCTTTGCTGAAGTTATAGTGATCAAAGTAGTTTTTGAGATATCCATGAGGTCCATTCACTACTGGAATTGGATTGACAAGACGCTCAAAATGGATGTGCTTTGGTTTAAAAAAACGCATGATCATGCCTGGAGGCATAGCGTGTTTGATCCATCGCCCCATAAAGAAATTACGGCGACCACAATAATAAGCTACCGTCTTTTCGTGAGAACTCGATGCAACAGCTGTGATTTCATTTTTGAGAGGCTCAGTCATCCGCTCATCGGCATCAAGATAAAAAACCCACTCATGCTTGAAGGCGAGATTCTCAATAGCCCAGTTTTGATGATCTGCCCAGTTGTCGAACTTTCGCTGCACAACCCGCACTCCTTTAGCCTTCGCTATTTCCACCGTTCGGTCGGTGCTAAAAGAATCTAATACGACGATGTCATCGCACCAACTTACGGATTCGAGACAGTCGCGGATATTGATCTCCTCGTTCAGGGTCAGAATCAGGACAGAAACGCTCATCAGCCAATTTTCCGCGCAATCGCAATCATGGATCTAGCAAGGGACGGAATACGGCCAACCCGGCGGAACTGGATGTCTCTAAATCCTACCTCTTCAAGCAAGGTTCTTAACGTTTCAAACGACCAAAACTTAATGTGGCCGTGATCCCATAAAGCCGTGAAATGATCATCCATTTTACCGGTAATAGCTAGCGCCAGATTTTTCCAGTACCCGTGATAGGGTGTTGAGATGATCACTGTGCCTTCTTTTTCACACAACTGAAAGAGTGTTGCTGCATACTTTCTTGGGAAATAGACATGCTCGACTACTTCAAGGCTTACCACAATTGGGAATTGCCCGTAGTGGGCAGCGAGGTCATCGTAAGCAGAACCCATTCGCAGCTGCAAACTTGGATAGTGTTTATTCGCCTGGACAATACCTTGCTCGGCGGGATCGACGCCTATGATATTGTAGCCTAACTTTGATAACTCATTGGCAACACTGCCATTGCCGCAACCGAGCTCAAAAATTCTTCGCTGTGCGCCTTCAAGACTTAAAGAGTCTAGAATATCAACTAGTGTCGGCAGTAAGTAACTGTGGGAATGGGAGGGGTCAGCGCTTCTGTAAAGATAACCAGAAATATCTGTGACTGTATTCATCAGTGTACAACCTCCCTGCAACCTAAGTTCTCGGTTCCTAAAATTCGCTGTTTTATAGTTTTAGCTGGATGCCCCGCCACCACAGTCCACGGCTCCACGTCTTTAAATACACTGGATCGTGCTCCCACTACTGCACCGTCGCCGATGGTCACGCCCGGTGCCACATAAACGTCAGATGTTATCCACGCCCGCTCACCAACTGTGATAGGTGCAGTAATAAGAGGCATTTCTGGATCTGTATAGTCATGACTGGCAGTACAGAGAAAGCTATACTGGCTGATAGTGGAATGAGCACCAATTCGGATCTTGTCTACACAGTAGCAGTTTACATGTTCACTTAAGCAACTGTGATCTCCCATTTCGAGATTCCAAGGAGCCCAGACGCGAGCCGAGGGGTAGGGATGAACAGCCGTGCCTAGCTTTGCTCCAAAGAGCCGGAGCAACAGGCAACGCCATGGATGTAGAATTCTGGGAGTTGGGCGATATAGCAGCAGCCAAAACATCTGCCAGATTGCACGGCTCAGCTTATTTTTGAAGGAAAGCCGTGTAAAACTGAGCATAGACCTTGGAGGCACAACAGACATTTTCCCTACTAATCCATAAGGTGGCTAAATGATAATTCAACCTAAGCATCTGATTTTCTGCTGCTTGACTCGGTCAAAATTCATGTCTGACCTGAAGATTCCAAAACCAAGCATAAGTTGCTAATTTTAATTTTTATTTTGTATTCTCTAAGGGTGGATCAATTACTTGATAGTAAATAGTACCAGTTATTGGGTGAGGATAAAATTCTCAGCCGGCGACGAAAATTAAAAAATTGTCTAGACCATAAATCACGTCTTTCTTGACCATAACGCCTATCAAGGATTCGGTGTTCACTTTTAAATTTTTCTTTCTGTGTTTTACTTTTTGTAGCGTTATGAATTCTCAGATCGCCCAAATGTTCATTTAAACAGTAAACTTGACCTACCTGCGAAGCTCTTATCCAGAAGTCACAGTCCATAGTATAATGAAGCGATTCATCCAGAAAACCGATTTTTTCCTGTAGTCTTCTGCGCCATGTAGTTCCCGGTTGAGACCACACGTTGCGATTATAATAAATAAGTTCATAAGCATTAGTTTGAACTGCTGTAAGACGTCGAATTATTTCATCATTTTCGTTTATTAACCAATTATGCCCATATACTAAATTCACATCCGGATTTTTTTGATAGCATTCGGCAATCTTTCGCAAAGCGTTTGGAGCCAAAGTATCATCGCTGTTCAACCAACCAAGAATCTCTCCTTGAGCTAACTTTAGTCCCTTGTTAATCGCGTTTGACTGACCGGTATCTTTTTCACTAACCCAATATGAGAGTTTCTTTTCATACTTTTTTATGATATTTACAGAATAATCTGTAGAGCCTCCATCCACTATGATTAATTCAAGGTCACTATAGTTTTGGTTAGTTAGACTAAGTATTGTGCGCTCTAAAAAATGAGCTTGCTGAAAACTAGGAATAATTATAGATATTTTCATGGTTAATCTATGATTTTCGAATTGACAAAAATCCTTTAAATTTTTATCCAGCTTAAAAAACCACACCCTTTGGGCTTGGATAGGCCGATTCAAGCGATTTCTTTACTAAAATGCGCTTCTTGATGACATGTGCTGGATTCCCTGCTACCACAGTCCACGGTTCCACATCCTTAAATACACTGGATCGTGCCCCCACTACTGCACCGTCGCCGATGGTCACGCCCGGTGCCACATAAACGTCAGATGTTATCCACGCCCGCTCACCAACTGTGATAGGTGCAGTAATAAGAGGCATTTCTGGATCTGTATAGTCATGACTGGCAGTACAGAGAAAGCTATACTGGCTGATAGTGGAATGAGCACCAATTCGGATCTTGTTTACACAGTAGCAGTTTACATGTTCACTTAAGCAACTGTGATCTCCCATTTCGAGATTCCAAGGAGCCCAGACGCGAGCCGAGGGGTAGGGATGAACAGCCGTGCCTAGCTTTGCTCCAAAGAGCCGGAGCAACAGGCAACGCCATGGATGTAGAATTCTGGGAGTTGGGCGATATAGCAGCAGCCAAAACATCTGCCAGATTGCACGGCTCAGCTTATTTTTGAAGGAAAGCCGTGTAAAACTGAGCATAGACTTTGGAGGCACAACAGACATTTTCCCTATCAATCTATAATGCAGTTTGGCCGACTACCGCCGCCAACTACCCACTCATAAACTGAATACATATCTGCTGCAATCTTCTGCCAACTGAAGTTCGTTTCTACTAGCCTACATCCACGTCCGCCTATGGCTGCTCGCTCGCTATCAGCCATAACAAAGAGCTCAATAAGAGTGCAAGAAATGCTGTTAGATTCAGGTTCAATCTGCAATGCTGCCTCCGCTCGAAATCCCTCAGGGAGATTGCACTGAGACGTCATCAGCACAGGAAGCCTATAGCTCCAGGCTTCCAAAACTGCCATAGGAAGCCCTTCACTAAAAGAAGGGAGAATAAATGCGTCTGCGGCAAAATAGGTCTTACACTTATCAATAGCAAACTGTGGTCCTACGAAACGAACACTGTTTTCAATGCATAATTTTGCACAAAGCGCTCTAAGCTCATTCTCATGTCCATTTTGATCCCAACCAGCTACTACCAAATACCAATTTTCTGCATTCCGTGGTTCTTTTTTTCGAGCAGCATTCCAAGCTTGCAAGAGATTCGCAAGGCCTTTTTTGGGATGCAGACGACCCAGGTATAGCAATACCTTACTTCCTGCTGGAACGTTATCCTTCCAGGAGGGAAGACTGCTAATAGTCTCTTGAGGAATTTTTACGCCGTTCGGAATTAGGCAAATGGGATTTTTTAAGCCATAGCTATGTATGGCATCGACCTCAGCTTTGCAAAGAGCGTGCAGACAGGCTGCCCTTCGTAAATGGGCGTTTTCATATAGCCATCCGGCAATACGCTTTTTCCAAACCGAATTTTGGACTGCCCAAGAATCTAGCATGCCGCGTGGAGAGATTACATTGGGCTTTTTCTGGTTCTTAGACCAACCCGCACTAGCTGCTGAAGGAAGCATCCAAATGCCGTGAGCATGCAATATATCTAGATGAACGGAGCGAAGCTCCCGGAACAGGCCTGGAGCATAACCAAGTGAGTTAGGACCAAATGTAGGAAATACTTTAAGTGGCAGCATGTCCCATGCATTTTCGTCCTGATCCGTGTAATCATCCCTTAACGCGAATACCTGAATTTGGCAATGCAAATCTGCACATAGAGATTGGCTAAGCAGTCGTACAGACTCGAAAAGACCACCAGCCCGACGTGAGATCGAAGATGTAAGGATTCCAACTTTCATCGATGAATTAAAGTCCAAAGAAGCGCTTTATCTAGAGCAGTAGCTCTTGGACGAGGCGCTTCAAAAGCCATTTTAGCTGCCTTACATAGATTTTCTCCAAAAACCTCTGAATCCCAGCGTCTAACCATTTCCTGGCTGGCACGCCCCATAGCTTCCCGGTCACATTTATCAGCGGTGATCTTTGACATCAAATCAGCCAAGGCATCCACATTATATGGATCGAAGATAAAGCCGTTACAGTCATTTTCCACTAAGTCTGGCGCGCAGCCGCAGCGTTCTGAGACAATAACTGGAAGACCTGCTGCCATCGCTTCGTTAACCACTAATCCCCATTGCTCCGTTGTGCTGGCATGGACAAAAGCGCTAGCAAGACCGTAGTAAATGGGTAGTTCATCGTACTGTTTAAAGCCGGGCATCATGACGTAAGCTGACAAATCCAGCTCACTGATCAGCGCTTGGAGTTGCGGCCTCAGCGGTCCATCACCTAGAAGAATCAGATGCCAGGCATTATATCCAGCCCGTTTGCGATACAATTCGTATGCTTGGAGTAAGCGGGGCAGGTTCTTCTTATCCACAAATCGGTTTGAAGCTAAGAAGTAGCGATCTGGTAAACCTAAGCACATCCGTGAGATCTCTGCCTCTTTGCGTGCAGCTTTTGCACCAGCGGTAAAGTGTGCGTTACCCACTACGTCATAGCCTGGAAAAATCCGTTCCCGTGGAACACCCAAGTCCACCAAATAATTTATATGTAGCTTGCCACCGACCAGCCCTGCTGAACAAAGACGCACGATCTGTCTTTTTAAAGCTTCTTTCCAAATTCGCCGTTGCTCGTCGTGTGCTGCGCTATCCGACATCATCACTGCTGGCGTGGATGTACTAAGACACCATGCGAGTGCGGCTAACGCTCCTCGACTGGACCAACCTGGTACTGCTACAACGGCTGGCTGGATTTGCTGCAATGTCGTAGCAATACGTTGATAAACTTCGTTAGCAGGCTTTTTTTCCACATCAGCATCATGAAAAAGCGTTATACGCTGAAACGCACCGGCGTCTTTCACGATGTTCCAGGCATAGGTGTCGTCAACCGCTGAAAACTCTACTGCCACCAGTGGCTGGCGCTTGCCGGCAGAATTCAATCGTGCATGGTGGTATGGACCAAGGCGGTGAAAAAGCACTGCGATTGGTAACATTAGGATTTATCCATATCCTTTTGATTGAAAGCTTCTAGATAACTTATTTAACGAAGAACGTTTTGTTCGAGCTAGCCACAGAACTGGTCCTACAAAAACAAGAATCTGTGGCCAGTCTTTGAAAAACCAGTTGGTACTGTGAGTAATAGCGTGTAGGGCGGGTGTCATTAAAACAATGGATAAAAACTGCGCTATAAAATTGCCTCTAATTGCAGCCCTATAAAGCTTGCTTATGATAAAGGCAATTAAAAAAAACTTTAGGGCACCAAAATACCAGAATGAAGCAAAAGCATCTGTCATGCCTGTTGAGGTAGTTCCGGTAGCACGTGTGTAGTAAAATTCATTATATACTGAATCATCTAACTCTTCACCAACCATTAGCGATCGCTTAAAATCCGAACCCAAAAACTGCGCAGGTACGTAGTTAAAAACTAATTGATTCCAGAGTGATAAACCAAAATCAAAATCCAAATTACGATCGACAGTCTCTATTTTGTAAAGAGTGTTGGTTAATTCGTGACCACCCTCACTACTGAGAAACCTTAAATTATCAATAAAATCGATTTCACTGATTTTATTCCAGTACAATCCCTCTTCATCTTTTACAATGCCACGGTACTCGCCAATGCTGTTGGTAACCAGAGTTCCAACTAAGATGACGGCAAGCATGGCCCAGCGGGGGATGACATACCCACGTCGAAACCAAAGGGCAAATAAGATGATAAACATAAACTCTGCCATCGCAGCCCGACGGCCTTTAAGGATTATGCGATCCAAGTAAAACACACTATCGAACAATACAACACCAAGAGCCAGTTTGGATGAATTTGCCAGATAACCGAGTAACGCAATGATTAAACCAAAAGTTAGCAACTTAGAAAAGAACGTATAGACCGTGATAATCCCGCTCCATTGTCCTCCGGCAGTCGCAGTCACTTCTTGACCCATCTGACTTACCCTGAAAAAGAAATAGGCTCCAATAATGGAGAGAGCCGCACTACCTATTAACAGACGATAGTCTTTAAAGGTCCAATTTAACAAACGCAAGGGATGTCGGTTCCAGGTATAGCCTACGTAACACATACCGGCGCAGAGAATAGTCATAAAAAGAGTTTTTTCTAAAGCACCCGTTGGCAGAAACGGGTTACTAGAAAGTCCTATAAGTTGGGGTAGTACCCAACCTGTGAAAACTGCCCCGGCAAGAAAGGGAAATTGATAAATTCGTTGAGACTTGAGCAAACCCCAAAATAGCAACGTACCGCATTCTAGGGCAAGCAACCAGAGTAGAAACGATGTCATAGTGACATCAAGGAAAATTTTATTGTAGACAAGCTCCTGATTAGGCGCTGACTGTATGCTGCTAAAGTAAAATTTGTGGCTTGTTGACTGGCATTCCGCGCCATGATTCTCAGAAGATCCCTTTCCCTGTGTAACAGTTCCAGTTTCTCGGCGATAGCATCAGCATCTCGTACTGGTACGATAAAACCGTCTACACCATCACGCACAACACTTCCAGTGTTAGGAGTGCATATAACCGGTAATCCTGTTGCTAAAGCTTCATAGACTGCAGTTGCAGAACCCTCGCAAAGGGATGGCAATAGGAAGGCGTCAGCCCAACCATAGTGTGTGAGAATTTCGGATCGAGGAACGGGTCCGGTCAGTTCAAGAACCGACCGCAATTCAGCCTGCACCGCAGGTAATACCTTTATTGGACCAACTACTCGGAATTCAGCTTTACCTCTCAACTGTTGAGCTACACGCAGGACATAGGGTAACCCTTTGCGCAAGCCTACTGAACCTACGGTAAGTACCCTTAACGGACCATCATGCTGTTTACGTTCCAGTGTGCAAAAACGCATATCGACTCCATAAGGAACCACAACACAGCGTTCTATAGGACCATTGCAGACAGCAATGCTATCGCGTACGAATTCAGAACCACAAAGAATAAGATCGCTGTTGTTCCATTCCTCTCGTTCCCGAGCAGCCAAATCGTTTATTCCCTGATCATCTACCGGTAACGGCGGTTCCCACTGTGGAAACGTTTCCTGCTCTTCCGAAATTAGGATACATTCTATCTCCTGTGGGGCAATAGTCTGTTCCATGACTGTATGAATACCCAGAGCGCGTGCTGCCTGTAGCAATTCTAAGCCAGCGCTATTGAAAGTGTATATCGTTGAACCATCTCTGAATCCACCCTGGGTCACGAGCTCACAAAATCTCTTTCCAGCCCATAAATGGACCATTTGAGTCTCAGATGTAGTAAGGGAAGCGGCCCTGCGCCTAGCATACTGCCATCCGAAGCGAGGAAATGACGTGATTTTTTCACGGGGTAAATTATTCGGTATTCGTCCTATAAGGCGTTCTAGACTTACAGGTCTTAGAGTTTTTGGAACGCTTCGCAGTAACCTAGGCCAACTTTTTACTGCGCAGATATCCGTATAAAAATGCTCAAGCATTCCAGCCTGATAAAGCATATGTGGAATGGCGTAGTGCCTTCGGGCGCCAAGTTGAGCGACTACTACAGTCATGCCTTTAGTTTCTTCCTAAACATACGAAAAATGTTATTAATCCATTTGTAAGGTAAGTCTGGACTCTATGTTCGATGGCAAATGAACCAGCTTTTCCTGTGATGTTTTCTAAGGATAAGTGAACTTAAACTAGGTTCTGTTGACATTTCATCGCAGCCATATCAGGGCAGCGGCAAACCGAATGAAACTCATAAAGTTGCGTGCCGTCTTGTCAAAACGTGAGAAAACGTGTCGGTAGTGTTTGATTTTGTTGATGAAACACTCGACCAAATGGCGCTCTTGATAGAGATGGCGATCGTAATCGCGCGGGATCTTGCGGTTCGCCTTCGGCGGAATAACAGCAATCATGCCCTGTTTGTCGATCAACTCCAGCACCTCATCGGCATCATAGGCCTTATCCAAGATAGCATATGTGGCACTGACACCGGCCAATAACGCCGGGGCTTGGCTCACATCCGACACCTGCCCGGCGCTGAGCAGGAAATCCAACGGATTACCCAGGGCATCGACTTGCACATGGATCTTGGTGCTGAACCCACCCCGGGAACGCCCCAACGCCTGGTCTTCGCTGGACTTTCTTGCCCCGGCGGCACACGGATGTGCCCTCACCACCGTCGTATCAATGATGACGCTTTCCATATCCGGATCATTGGCAAAATAACGGTGCATCGCCTCCCACACCCCCTTTCGACTCCAGCGATTAAAGCGCTTGAAGACGCTATTCCAGTGGCCATAACGCTCCGGCAAGAGGCGCCACTGCGCACCGCTACGCAACACCCATAAGATTCCTTCAACAAAACGCCGACACGCCTGTTCCACGCCGACATAAACGCCTGGCTGACTCTGGAGAAACTCCAACACCTTGCCCCATTGCTCTTGCGATAAACTCACCCCACTCATCAATATTTCCTCCACGTAGTAGAGGAAAAATGGGGGCTTAAGCTAAAATGTCAACAGAACCTAACCTGGAATAATACTTCTATTGTGCTAGGCAAACCCCCAGACAGTTGAATGAACACCTGTGCGCTTCCAAATTTGCCAAATGAGCAATACATTCCATATTAAAATACTAGTACCGGTAGCGACAGCCGCACCTTCAATGCCGAAATAGGGTATAAGGAGAGTATTCAAAAAAACATTTATCAATGTACTTACTATCATGCCTTTTGCGGCGATCCCTTCGTTACCGGTCATTATCAAGATAAGTTGTACTGGACCCGCTGCGATATTGAACAACTGTGCAGTGCTAAGTATAACAAGCGCAGTACGTGCCTCGTAAAAATCCTGGCCGAATAAATGTAGATACCAATGCCCAGCAAAAATGAACACAATGGCGATTGGTAGTGAAACGAGAAAGACAACTCGGGAGCTCTGGGTTATGATACGCTGCAACCGTTCGCGTTTCTCAATAGCATAAAGTTGAGCTATAACCGGTCCCAAGGGAGCGTTCACCGCAAGCAATACAAAAGTAATTAGGTTTGCGCCTCGCGTTGCGACGTGATACAGACCTGCCGCTTCTGGCCCCTTAAGAGCACCAAGCATTAAAATATCTGCTTGGGCATTAATAGTTGACATACCTCCTAGCAGGATGAGTGGTAAAGCAGAGCTAAGCCACTCACGGCTCTCATAGCGTAATTCAGTTCCTTTTAATTTTTTATCACTTGTCAGTCGCAGCAGGTAAAACGCCAAACACATGGTTAATAAGGCAGACAAGACATTCAACTGCAAAGCAGTAGATACAGATACTGCATTACCAGTTAATACGAAAAAAAGAAGGAGTGCAATAAACACCAAAGGACGTACCAACGACTCAGGCAGTTGCCCAAGTAGGATACGATGCATTCCACTTTGTATGGCACTTGAGATTGAGGTAGTAGTTTGCAAAGGCAACAGAAAAAACGCAGCCACAAATGAAGAATAAAAAGATGCTGTTCCCAAATGGTTGGCCATAAAAGAAACAACAGCAATCCCTAAAATCATTAAAGTCAATCCTGAGAGAATACCTGCGCTGTAAGCAAAGCGGATCAACCCACGTAATCGTTCCCAGTCTTCTTGAGCTCGATAACTTGAGACACTTCGCACTACCACTTTTCCTAGACCTAATCCGGATACAACACCCATTAGAGCCATCCAGGACATGACATAGGTATAAATGCCATAACCTGTGCTTCCTAACAAGCGTGCTAGCATAAAGCTGACACAGAATGTAAGTGCCATATTTGCAAATTTAAATCCGATGGTGCCGCTTGCACCTCTTATCAAGAAAATGCGTAGGCTCTGACTTTCGTTCTTGAAAAAATTAACACTCTTTTGCCAAAACATACAGTTTATTGATCGAAAGGTTTTTCAATATTTTTTAAAAGTGCTTCTCCGGTGCCACATACAAAACCGATTATGCGGAACTTATCAAAGCTATTTTTGAAGCAAGGTGGAAACAAAATGATTGATGAGATAAGGAAAAAATGAAGGATTAATTTAACTTCTTAAAAGTGTCTGTATATTTCGCACCAATGGGGTAATACCTTAATCTTAGACTTTAAAATTTCCGGCTCTGAAATAGAGGTAGCGACGCCATATGTAAGACGTACTATGTCTGATCCAATAAAACGTGTGCTAACAGGTATTGCATCAAGTTTTTCAAGAAGCTCATTTAATTCATAACCCATTACAGCAAGGTTTTCTTTACCAAGCCAGTTTAAATAACATCTACACCATATTTTTGAACCGGATTGCATAGGGTCTTTTCCCACTTTGTTAAAGGTTGCGAAGAAATATGGTTATAATTTTGTTTTCCTAGTTGATCACCCATTTTCCCTAATAAAAAGACCTGACTAAACTCTGATACACTATCTTCTTTAAAATTCAAATTTAGGTAGGTAAATATTTTTCTTAATTCATCTTCTGGATTTGTTATCAAGTTTTCATAACGCAACCCATAAACTTTATCCTTATTATTCTCAAAGGTTTCTATTAGATTAACTAGCCCTCTAAAAATATCTATTTTAAAATTATATAAATTCCATCTGCCTCTACCCCATGTGTCTATTATGGAGGATATTATTGATAGAGGATTTCGCCATAAAAATATAAACTTGCCTTCAGGAAATATACTTAAGATGTCATCTGCTATCAAATGATAGCGAGGAGTTTTATCTAAAAAATAAAGAGTATTTTTATTTGAAATTTTCGTGTAAATTCGACGAGTAAAATTAGCAATTTCCGAATAATAATCTTCTTTACCATTAGGTAACAAAGCGCATAAATCTTTTATTGCGGCAACCATGTTCTTATGTCCAAACTCACTATATATACCTTCCTCTTTTAAAGTATAAAGAAATGGGAGAAGCAACCAAGGCTCCGATGTAGTCATAATGGAATCATGTGCCGCCAGAATTCTCTGCGTGAGAGTAGATCCAGATCGAGGTAAAGAAAATATAAACAACGGGATCATTGAATTATTGTTTAAATATCACAGGTATTATTTCGATTGTTTTCTAGCTATGAACTTGAATAGATTATTTTATCTATGAGACCTTATGATCATTAAAATTTTTTTAGAATAGATTGTCTGATAGGTATTAAATCAAGGCTCAAATTCATAACCACCGAAATTAATTTCTTCGTAGAATTTTTTTTGCACTGTATTTTTTAATTCTTCATCATAATAATAAGAATAGTGTTTTCTGTGAGATTTGTTTCTTATTGGTAAAGGTGTATATGGGATTTTAATTGTCTCACAAACTTTCTTAAAGTCCTCATTGAGGCATTCAAACTTCATTATAAAATCAACATCTTGATCTAATTTTTTTTTATTAGAAGTTAATGATATTGATTTTCCCGATATTTTAATTAAAAAAGAAGAGTCTACAAAATATCTTAGCGGTTGAACGCTATTAATTAACTTAATAAACTCCTCCCTCTTCCAGTCAGTGAAGCCTCTATGAGGAGAAAAATACCACGATATCATTCTATCCCATGGGTTTCGTATCGTTGCAAACTTGAATAACTGATTATACAAATTTTGATCAAGTAATTTTTTGTATTTATAGAGCGTAAAATGTTTTGTTGTATTATAATTTCTATGTTTCAATTCAAATCTTTCAACGCCGTCTTGATGGTTATTAATGGTTATAATTTCGTCCTCAGAAAAATTTTTTAGTATACTCTGTATACTATTTCCGCCTGTTTTGGGGACATGAATAAAGAGAAATTTTTTTTGAATCGAAATCATAAAAAATCCTTTTTTTATTTATGCTATTTTTAAGCAGGGTTCAATTGTTTAAGAGCTAGTTAGAATCTTTAAAACTGAAATTTTTTGTGATTTTGAGTCTTTTTAAGTTAACACTCTATGTTCCAAATTCACGATAGCTCTTTCGTGAGTAAACCATCGAAGTAGGCAACCATCTGCCTCAACCCTACTTCCAGTTTAATCTTAGGTTGCCAGCCCAAGGTGTCTTTGGCCAACCTGATATCCGGCTGGCGCTGTTTGGGATCATCGGCGGGCAACGGTTTAAAAATCAGCTCGGATTTGGAGTGGGTGAGTGCCAGAATGGTCTCTGCCAGCTCGCGAATGGTGAACTCCCCGGGATTGCCCAGATTGACGGGTCCCGTGAATTCCTTGGGGCTACTCATCAGCCGGATAAGCCCTTCGATGAGATCATCTACATAACAGAAGGCGCGAGTTTGGCTGCCGTCGTCGTAGATCGTGATCGGCTCACCCTGCAATGCCTGCATGATAAAGTTGGAGACCACCCGCCCATCATGGGGATGCATGCGTGGGCCATAGGTGTTAAAAATTCGCGCCACTTTGATGTCCAAGCCATGCTGGCGGTGGTAGTCAAAAAACAACGTCTCGGCACAGCGCTTGCCCTCGTCGTAACAGGACCGAGGCTCGATAGGGTTAACATGCCCCCAGTAGTTTTCCCGCTGTGGATGTATCTCGGGATCGCCATAGACTTCACTGGTGGACGCCTGCAGAATGCGCGCCCGGATGCGCTTGGCTAATCCCAGCATGTTGATCGCCCCGTGGACGCTGGTCTTGGTAGTCTGCACCGGATCGAACTGATAGTGAATGGGCGAGGCGGGGCAGGCTAGGTTGTAGATTTCATCCACCTCCACATAGAGCGAGAACGTGATATCATGGCGCAGTAGCTCAAAATGCGGGTTAGCCAACAGCGGGAGGAGATTGTCCTGGTTGACTACAAAACTCGCTAAGACACGTATTCTACTTGAAATTAAAGAAAGAGATGAGATGAAATGCGCGACCCGTGTTCCAACGGGATGGGTTAAACATAAGGAGCCCGCGCATGAATACCTCATCCCCACTTTACGATACGATAGTCTCCCTGAAGGCACAAGCACCGTGGCGCGATCGCCGGCATTTATCGACCTTGGCATGGATGGTGGTTGCGTTATTGAGCAGCGGCTGGATTGCGCTAAGTGAGTGGGTGCCGTATGTACACAGTCGCGCCCGGTTCGCCGCCAGCAGTTAGCGGCGGTTTCGGCGCTGGTTAGCCAATCGGCGAGTGGATGTCCACCACCTCTACGGCGCGCTGTTGCAGCCGGTGTTAGCGGAACTGGACGCGCCACGGCTGTACGTGGTCTTGGATACCTCGTTGCTGTGGAACCGGTGGTGTTTGATCCGCCTGGGGTTAGTGTATCGCGGCCGTACCATACCGCTGGTCTCGAAGGTGATCGAGCATCGCTCCAGCAGTGTGGCCTTTCGCGCTTACCGTGGGTTGTTGCGCTTGGCCGAGCGGCTGTTGCCGCCAGAGCGGGACATCGTGCTGTTGGCCGATCGGCGCTTTCTGCATAGGGAACTGATGGCCTGGATTCACCGCCACGCGCGCTAGCATCTGCGCGTGCGTATCAAGCGCTCAGGGTTGCATCTCTATGTCCAGCGCCGGGGACACTATCGGCGCCTGGTCATTCGCGTGCAGGCCGGTGAAGTGGGCTGCTATCATCACGTCTTTGTCGGTGCCCAACGCCTGGAGATGCACTTGGCCGTGGGCTGGCAACGGGGCCACCGCGAGCCCTGGTTCTATCCTCAGCGATGAACCGACCGACCGCGATACCCTCGCTGAGTATGGCCAGCGCTTTCGGATCGAGGAGAATTTCCTGGACGACAAATCCAACGGCTTCCAACTGGAAAGCTCCCAACTGCGCGACGCCCGCACCCTGACACGGTTGCTGTTGGTCTTGGCCGTGGCCACCCTCTACCTGACTTGCCAAGGCGCCGCGGTGGTCGCCCAGGGCCAGCGCCGCCGGGTCGATACCCATTGGTTTCGCGGCCACAGCTATCTGCGCTTAGGCTGGCATGCGCTGCGCTATGCGCTCGCTCATCGCGAAGCCCTGCTGCAACGCTTGACGCTGCGCTCCCTCCAGGATCCGGATCCCGCTCAGGCCAGCCGCCGACAGGGGCGGCAAAAACGTCAACAAGCCCGCTGGATGGACCCTTTGCCAGCCTGTTATGCCTTGTTACTTCCCGCCCTGGAGGCAGCATGAGAGTTAGCTGAGAGGAGATTGTCTTTGGTGCCGGTGAAAAAATTATCCACACAGAGCACATCATGGCCTTCGTTGAGCAGCCGCTCGCAGAGGTGAGAGCCCAGAAAGCCGGCACCGCCAGTCACTAAAATGCGTTTTCGAAACGTACTTTTCATGGGGAGAAAGAGAAGCTACGCTTCAGAGGATCGAGGTTCAAGGTTCGAGGTTCGAGGTTCAACGCGTTTCGCAACATACTTTTCATTGGGAGATTTTGTTGCCGAGTGGTTTGTTGCTGTTTTATGGCGTAGTTTTAGGTATCTCTGCGCTTGGTCTTAGGCTGGGCCTCTGAAGCGTTGTCATGTTGCATTTCAAGACGAAGCTCGGCAATTTCACGTTCCAGCGTGGCGTACTCCGCTTGCTTGTGCTTGTAGAAACCGCACGGTCACTTGTGCCTTTTCCCGTATTCCCGCCGGCGTTAGCAAATAGCGGTAAGCCATTTTGTGGCGGCTGTTTTTAAAGTTGTCGGCCTTGATCCAACCTTTCTCTATCAAGGCCTTGAGACAGTAGTTCGCTTTGCCAAGACTGATGCCTAGCTCCCGGGCTAGTTCACGTTGACTGAGGTGCGGATCGGCTTCCAGCCGCTTTAGCAGGCGGTAGCGAAGTTCATCGGATAGCATTCCTGTTCCCTGGTGAGGCGTGAGGTGTGAGGCGAGCCGCCTCCAGGCACGCTACCGCCCTGCATGGCATCTGTCGATGCCCGCACGCACAACCGATTTCGCCTTGATTTTCGCAAGAAGAGGGGGAGAAAAGTCTGAGAAGACAAGGAAAGGATGTAGAGAAGGGGAGGGTAGTTTTGATTTACCCAATTAAGATTTCGCCAACCACTTCCTTGTTCCCTAGCGCTTTGCTCCGTCCGTTCTCCTTTGATTCCGTTTCGTTCAGGGTGTGAACAGGGCGTAGTAAACAGGGTTTTTTGGGAGATGTCAAGGGCGAGGTTCGAGGTTCGAGGGACGAGGTTCGAGGGGCGAGGGGCGAGGTTCGGGGTTAAAGGGACGAGGAACGAGGGGCGAGGGACGAGGTTCGAGGGACGAGGTTCGAGGGGCGAGGGGCGAGGGGCGAGGGGCGAGGTTCAGGGTTCAAAGGACAAGGAACGAGGGGCGAGGGGCGAGGTTCGAGGAGCGGAGGTTCGAGGGGCGAGGGGCGAGGGGCGAGGGGTTCGAGGGGCGAGGGGCGAGGGGCGAGGGGCGAATTGATTCCCAATGCTTATATATCATTCAATCTGGGGATTCCCAACAGTTTCTTAACCAGCCCCAGCAGGTTTATTAATGTCTGGTATGTTGGTGTCCAACCCAATCACGGCTTGAGCAAAATAGCTGCATCGAAATCGGCAGGCACGACCGCTTTGTTGCTCTTGAGTATACCAAAACCGCTGCCAGGCACAATTGAAGGGCGGCAAACCCGCATTTTCACATGATCACCTATCACAGTGGATTTGAGCTTGCTGCCTTGGCGGATGTCCAAGCGCTGGCGTACGGATTTAGGAATCGTGACCTACCCCTTGCTAGTCCCCGAGGTAATGGCCATGAATGTCTTAGCTTCAAGAAAAGGTTAGGAGTCTCGTTAACCTCCAGCCTTTGCCGCTAGCGCCTTCAGCCAATCTTCACCCTGAGAGCAATCCAGTAGTGCCTCACCGAGTTCCTCCAGTACCGCAGGTTCAGCAATTTGCTCCAGCAGGGGCGTACTGGCTTCCGCCACATCTGCACCAAACCGGCGCCGGGTCAACCGCAGGAGCAATTGTCGTTCAGCCGCTAGGCCTTGTTGAACGCCTTGTTGAATCCACTGTTCAGCGATGGTTGGCATAATGTCCTCTTTTCCGGTTAGCACTTGGGTGAGCGCCTGGTGTAGCTCATCCGGTTGCAGTTTGTCTGTGCCGCGCGCGACATAACGCAGTACCGTCTCCAGGTACTCCAGGCCGCTGCGCTTTTGCGCCAGTTCGTTAAGCAGCCCCAGGATCTCAGGCAGCCGCTCGCGTAGCTCGTCGCGAAAGATGTACTTAAACAGCAACATCGCTACGCGCAGATGCACCTCCCCGCGGATGTCTTCGTCCCGGTAGCGGGTGAGGTCGGTCACGATATAATGAAAATTCGGCACATAGGGCGCCAGCACCGGCCGCTCTTCTACCAGAGCCGCTAAGGTGGTTGCCACTGACCAGCCAGTCCTGCCATGATACACCACGATCGGCAGTATAACCGGCAACCGGCCGCTGTTACCAGCCTTGCGCCACTGCTCCCAGATGCGCAGTTGATAGCGCAATAGATCCAGCGCAATCAGCGGCTCAGGATAGCTCTTATGCTCAAATAGCACATAGACATAGCCGGTGCCACCATCGCGAAAGCGCACCTGATATAAAAGATCCGAGCGGTGCTCGGCCAGCTCTGGGTCCACAAAGGAGTCTTTGCAGATCTCCAGCGCAGTAGTATCCAGCTGTGCGGCTACCTCCGACGGCAGGTAATGGCGCAGAAAATCGCTTGCTGCCTCTGGGCGGGTGAAGACGTCTTTGAAAAAGTGGTCATGGGGGTTGCTGGGAATTGACATGGGGCGAGTTAGTTTTAGGTATCGTTTGGCTGGCCACTGAGTTTGAGGTTCGAGGAGCGAGGCATGAGGTTTGAGGTTTGAGGTTTGAGGTTCGAGGTTCGAGGTTCAAAATTCAAGGTTTATTGGGTGCCAGGTGTTTCCGTTTGGTTCGGATTAGGCCGCCCAGCATAGACGAAATTGCTAGACTCTCTTTGATCCACCATTGGTTAAAAAGCTTTAAGTTTTAAACTCTAAGCTTTATGGACATCAACATGAACAGCCGGCTGGTAGGACCGTTTCCAGATACACAAGTCTTCAAAGGATCCAAAGGTATTTCTCTATCGCATCAGCGCTTTTGGATACTGAAAACGGAACATTGAAAACTAATTGATTTTCAATGATTCAGCCTACCCTCGAACACCGCTTCCAGGGAATCCGCTTTGGCTGCACGTTTAATCATTGTCTCTAATGTCGCCACATCCATCTCCGACACCTGCGTGCGTATGGCTTCGTCAAGCGGACCAAAGCGAGCCTCCAAAAAGGTCAGCAGGCTTCTCGCCTCGCCCTCTTGCCGCCCTTCTTGCCGCCCTTCTTGCCGCCCTTCTTGCCGACCCTCTTGCCGGCTATAGCTCAACATCCCCATGATCACCTCCCGCTGCGCACTACTCGCCAAGTATTCGTCTTGGTAGCGCCGCCATTCGGCTTCGCTCAACTGTGCATAATGGTCAATAAAGTCAATGTATTTCAGCCGCTTGTCCCAGTTTGGCTCCAGCCCAGCTAAGCCGTCCTGGGCGTGGGCGTAGACCTCAAGCCGTTGATCTCCAGTATACGCCATATTAACCAGGTTCAAACGCGCCACCAGGTTAGCACTCTCCAGGTACCGTTCGGCTGGCCACTGAGTTTGAGGTTCGAGGTTCGAGGTATAAGGCTCGAGGAGCGAGGTTTGAGGTTCGAGGAAGGAGGGTTTATTGGGTGACCAGGTGCTTCCGTTTCGTTCGGATAAGGCTACACATTATAGACGAAATCTCTAAACTCCCTTTTGATCCACTGCCGGCTAAGAACTCTCGGTTCGCTCATTTTTTTGAAAGCTTTTAAAATTCAACAACTTATATATTCAATAAATGCTTTATTCTCGAAAATTGTTGAAAATTCATTTTAAAATTCAACATATTACAAAAATGGGCGAACCGAGGGTAAGAAGCTTTAAGTTTTAAACTTTAAGGCCGTTAACATGAACAGTCGGTTGGTAGGACCGTTTCTAGATGTACAAGTCGTCAAAGGATCCAAGGGTATTTCTCTATCGCATCAACCCTTTTAGATACTGAAAACAGGACATTGAAAACTAATTGATCTTCAATGATTCAGCTTGTCGCCAAACACTGCCTCCAGGGAATCCGCCTTAGCTGCACGTTTAATCATTGTCTCTAATGTCGCCACATCCATCTCCGACACCTGCTTGCGTATGGCCTCGTCAAGCGGACCAAAGCGGGCCTCCAAAAAAGTCAGCAGGCTTCTCGCCTCGCCCTCTTGCCGCCCTTCTTGCCGCCCTTCTTGCCGCCCTTCTTGCCGCCCTTCTTGCCGACCCTCTTGCCGGCTATAGCTCAACATCCCCATGATCACCTCCCGCTGCGCACTACTCATCAAGTATTCATCTTGGTAGCGCCGCCATTCGGTTTCACTCAACTGTGCATAATGGTCAATAAAGTCAACGTATTTCAGCCGCTTGTCCCAGTTTGGCTCCAGCCCAGCTAAGCCGTCCTGGGCATGGGCGTAGACCTCAAGCCGTTGATCTCCAGTATACGCCATGTTGACCAGGTTTAAACGCGCCACCAGGTTGGCACTCTCCAGGTACCGTTCGGCCGGCCACTGATACAGGTCACAGGCAAGGTACTGGAAGTGCAGATGGCTCTGTCGCTCTCCCCCCAACCGTAATTCGTAAGGATGCACCCCGGGGCGCAGGAAAATCACTACCGGGACTACCCGCTCGGTATCCAGCAGTTCGGCTAGATCCAGACAGTAATGGGCAAGCCGGTGAATGGAAAACCGCCCCGGTTCGGTTTCCTCTTCTACCACAAACACTAGTGCCGCCCGCTGCCCGTCCGGCCATTCTACCAACAACGGAATATCCAGTTCGCGAAATCGTTCTCCTAATCGCTCCTGCAACTGCTCTTGGCGTATCGGTGTAATCCGTGCCGTTTCCCAGGGTAGATTTTCCGCTTCCGCCGCGGCGAAAAATTCCAGCGCTTGTCGCGGATAATCGAGAATCAGATTCTTGAAGTTCTGGTCGTGGCTCATGCTGCTATCTGAAGCTTAAAGCCTTACATCAATGGCTAGCTGGGTTCGGTTCTGAAGTAGCAAATCATTTCTATTGATGGCCGCAGAGATGGGCTCCAGCCTGTAGGTGCCTATACAGTAGACCTGGTAGGCATCGATATCAAGTATTGATGAGCAATGCTGTTTCTGAAATCCATTGCACCTTGCCAGTCGATTTTGGGATATCTGGTAAAAAGCTTTTAATACAGCGTTGTATAGCTGATACCGAAAGCTATAATTTTTAAGTTGTTGAATACCTTTGTAGTTATCAGCGCTCAACCGTGCCGAGCGTTTCCAAACTTTCAGATCTTCAAACTTCAAAATCTCGTACGTCCTTTAGCCTTCTTCCTTCCAGCTCTGTTTCATCCCCACTTAAAGATTAAAACTTAAAACTCTCGGTTCGCTCATTTTTTTGAAAGCTTTTAAAATTCAACAACTTATATATTCAATAAATGCTTTATTCTCGAAAATTGTTGAAAATTCATTTTAAAATTCAACATATTACAAAAATGGGCGAACCGAGGGTTAAAACTTAAAACTTAAAGCTTATGACTCACTGATGGATTACCACAAAATCTTTACTCAGCTCAACAAACCGATATTCATTCAATGCTTGAACGAGTTGCGCAAGATTGGCAGCAATCAACTGTTCAAGCTCAATATTGCTGGTGTTGCCTGTCGTAATCAGTAACAGCCGATAAGGTTGATCGTTCACTAAAAAAGATTGGACGAAATCATCATCTTTCGTTACAACTACCCGGTTTTCTCGCTCGGCAAGCGCGATAAGTTCACTGTCCGGAGTGCGATTACCTACCGGCAAATCGAGGGTGTGTTTAGCGTCGTGTCCCTGCGCCGCTAGCCAGCTAGCAAACCGTCTGGGCAGCTGGGCGTCGATAAGAAATTTCATGCCGCAGGATAAACTAGGCACTTGACGTGAATGAGACGCGCCGCGTAATTGAGCGCCGCGAGGATGTCTTCCCGCTCTAGATCTTCGTAATCCGCAAGAATCTCTTCAATGGTCATCCCACTGGCTAACCACTCCAGTACCGTTTCGACAGGATAACGTAGCCCACGGATACAGGGCTTGCCATGGCAGATATCTGGGTCGATTGTGATACGCTCGATCATAAAATCAGGTCCGAGGTTCGAGGTTCGAGGTCCGAGGTTCGAGGTTCGAGGTCCGAGGTTCGAGGTTCGAGGTTCGAGGTCCGAGGTTCGAGGGGCGAGAAACAGCCATCCATCATGCAGCAGATACAACCTCATTAGTTTTTCCGTTGTAAACTGGCACGTCGGTGTCTCCCGATTACGGCCTTGAGCAATGTCGCTGGGTCAAAATCCGCAGACACGGCCGCCTTGTTGCTCTTGAGCATGCTACCCAAGCGCTGGTGCACCAATTGGGGAATTGTAACCTACCCTTTGCTAGTGACTGAGGCAATGGCCATGTTAGCTTTAAGAAAGGGTTAGAAGATCCGTTAACCTTTCGTCTTTGCAGTCAATGCCTTCAGCCAATCTTCACTCTGCGGGCAATCCAGTAGTGCCTCACCGAGTTCTTCCAGTAGCGCAGGATCAGCAATTTGCTCCAGCAGTGGCATACTGGCTTCCGCCACATCTGCACCAAACCGGTGTCGAGCCTGCCGCAGGAGTAGCTGTCGTTCAGCCGCTAGGCCTTGTTGAACGCCCTGTTGAACGCCTTGTTGAATCCACTGTTCAGCGATGGTTGGCATAATTTCCTCTTTTCTAGTTAGTGCTTGGGTGAGCGCCTGGTGTAGCTCATCCGGTTGCAGTTTGTCTGTGCCGCGTGCGACATAACGCAGTACCGTCTCCAGATATTCTAAGCCACTGCGCTTTTGCGCCAGTTCGCTAAGCAGCCCCAGGATCTCGGGCAGGCGCTCGCGTAGCTCGTCGCGAAAGATGTACTTAAACAACAACATCGCTACGCGCAGATGCACCACCCCGCGGATGTCTTCGTCCCGGTAGCGGGTGAGGTCGGTCACGATATAGTGAAAATTCGGCACATAAGGTGCCAGCACCGGCCGCTCTTCGACTAACGCCGCTAAGGTGGTTGCTATCGACCAGCCAGTCCTGCCATGATACACCACAATCGGCAGTATAACCGGCAACCGGCCGCTGTTGCCAGCCTTGCGCCACTGCTCCCAGATGCGCAGTTGATAGCGCAATAAATCTAGCGCAATCAGCGGCTCGGGATAGCTCTTGTGCTCAAATAGCACATAGACATAGCCGGTCCCACCGTCGCGAAAACCCACTGATATAAAAGATCCGAACGATGCTCGGCCAGTTCCGAGTCTACGAAGGAGTCCTTGCAGATCTCTAGAGTGGTAGTGTCCAGCTGTGCGGCCACTTGCGGTGGCAGGTAATGGCGTAGAAAATCACTGGCTGCCTCTGGGCGGGTGAAGACTTCTTTGAAGAAGTGATCATGGGGGTTGCTGGGAATTGACATGGGGCGAGTTAGTTTTAGGTACTGTTTGGCTGGTTACTGAGTTTGAGGTTCGAGGATCGAGGAGCGAGGAGCGAGGTTCGAGGATCGAGGTTCGAGGTTCGAGGTTCGAGGTTCGAGGTTCGAGGATCGAGGTTCGAGGTTCGAGGTTCGAGGTTCGAGGTTCGAGGTTCAGAAGAAGGTTTACTGCGTTGCTAAGTGTTTCCGTTTGGTTCGGATTAGGCCGCCCAGCATAGACGAAATTTCTAGACTCTCTTTGATCCACCGCTGGCCTTGCTGGGCGTCGATATAGCCGATATGCTGGGCGTCGATATAGCCGATATCCATGCCGATGTAGATTTGGGTTCGCAGCTCACCACATGATCCTTTGGCATAGGATAAAAAGTTAACGCATTCGCGGATAGATTCGCGCTCGAAACCTTCTGCAATATTACTGGGAACCGATAATCCAGCACGGCCTAGCTGATCTCGAAAGCCATAATCTTTCAGCTGTTGGATACCTTTATAGATCTCGGCACTCAACCGTGCCGAGCGTTTCCAGACTTCCAGGTCTTCGAATTTCAAAATATCATGCGTCCTTTAGCCTTCTTCCTTCCAGCTTTTTCCCATCCTCATTCCAAGCTTAAGGCTTAACACTCAAAGCTTTTTGTTCTTTCGACCCTTTCGTGAGCAACGACTCAAAATAGGCAACCGTCTGCTTCAGACCCTCTTCCAGTTTAATTTTAGGTTCCCAACCTAATTTTTCTTTGGCCAAACGAATATCCGGCTAGCGCTGTTTAGGATCAACGACCGGTAACGTGGTTTAAAGATCGGCAAGGTATACCTAATGTGCCATCAATGTGTCTTAGGAACATATTCCCACCGCTATTTCTTGGTAAGAATGGGCAACTGACGGATCCGAATTGACGTCTTAGTTATGGTGACCATTGCACCTTGCAGGATTTGACGTTCAATCTGTGGCCAAATACGGAGCAGAAGTTCGGCTAGTGCAGTGCCACGTAAGCCCTCCTGGCGTATCCGAATTACCGATGGAGCAGCCGCATTGGTAATGGCGAGAAGGGCATGGAAATCAGCATCCAAGGTGATAACAATACGTCCGTCTTGTCGTGCACGCTCCAGGATGATTGAGTCGGAGGCCCGGCTTAATCCGATATCATAAGCATGCACCGCATCCCAACCGCCGTCCTTAAGATGGGCAACAGCAGAGCGCGGCATACCCTGATCAAGTAAGATTTTTATCAAGCCGCGTCCAGAGGAATAATTTGATCGTCAAGGTTATTGGCAGCAAACGCGAGTGCCTGCCGAATATCTTCATCTTCTAGTTCAGGATACTCTGCTTTGAGTTCGTTTCTGTCTGGGTACAGGGCGATTGCCTTCAGTACTCGCCGCACGGTGAGCCGCATTCCCCTGATGCAGGGCTGGCCGTTCATTATTTCGGGATTGACGGTGATTCGGTCAAATTTGCTGTTCATCAAGTACTTCCAAACACTTCTTTCTATTTTTCAACGTCCAACACTCGTTCGCCCCATCGTTCTAATTGCGCTGATACCGTCTCGGCCAGTTCCACTTCCACCCAGTCCGGCAAACGGTCCAAACTGGCGGATCAATTGCCGTTTTAACAACGGCATCTTTCTTAGGAAATACCTCATGGCAAATTCTCGTGCCGATTTTTTTGTCAGCTATAGCGCAACAGTCCCATGGACGCCTCCTGCTGTGCGCTGCTCAACAAGTATTCGTCTTGGCAGCGTCGCTACTCAGTTTCGCTCAACTGTGCGTAGTGGTCAATGAAGTGGCCGTATTTCAGCCGCTTTTGCCAGTTCGGATCCAGCCCGGCCAAGCTGTCCGTTCTGCTAAACTAATCCAAATTCGTGAGGATATGTCTCCGACCGCAGAAAGATCATCACCGGAACGTCATGGCCTTCAATTTCCACATGATCCCCTACCACCGTGAATTTGAGCTTGCCGCCTTGCCGGATGCTCAAGCACTGGCGTGCAGATAATCGTGACCTGACCCTTGCTAGTCCCCGAGGTAATGACGAGGTTCGAGGGGCGAGGGGCGAGGGGCGAGAAACAGCCATCCATCATGCAGCAGATACAACCTCATTAATTTTTCCGTTGCAAACTGGCACGTCGGTGTCTCCCGATTACGCCTTGAGCAATGTCGCTGGGTCAAAATGGTCAGGCACGGTTGCCTTGTTGCTCTTGAGCATGCTACCCAAGCGCTGACGCACGGATTTAGGCATCGTGACCTACCCCTTGCTAGTTATTGAGGCAATGGCCATGAATACTTTAGGAACTGTAAATAAATAACTGTCCGTTTTTTTGTTCGTCGAGACTGCATTTTCAAGCGATCACAGCGGTGTTATCGGTCAGTTAATAATTTACGGCTCCTTAGCTTTAGGACAGGGTTAGGAGTGCCGCTACCCTTTAGTCTTTGCCGTCAGTGCCTTCAGCCAATCTTCACCCTGCGGGCAATCCAATAGCGCTTCGCCGAGTTCCTCCAGTAGCGCAAAATCAGCAATTTGCTCCAGCAAGGGCGTACTGGCTTCCGCTACATCAGCACCAAACCGGCGCCGGGTCAACCGCAGGAGCAATTGCCGTTCAGCCCCTAGGCTTTGTTGGATACCTTGTTCAATACCTTGTTCAATACCTTGTTGAATCCACTGTTCAGCGATGGTTGGCATAATGTCCTCTTTTCTGGTTAATCCCTGGGTGAGCGCCTGGTGTAGCTCATCCGGTTGCAGTTTGTCTGTGCCGCGTGCGACATAACGCAGTACCGTTTCCAGATACTCCAAACCACTGCGCTTTTGCGCCAGTTCGTCAAGTAGCCCCAGGATCTCGGGCAGGCGCTCGCGTAGCTCGTCGCGAAAGATGTACTTAAACAACAACATCGCTACGCGCAGATGCACCTCCCCGCGGATGTCTTCGTCCCGGTAGCGGGTGAGGTCGGTCACGAGGTAGTGAAAATTCGGCACATAAGGTGCCAGCACCGGCCGCTCTTCTACCAGAGCCGCTAAGGTGGTTGCTATCGACCAGCCGGTCCTGCCATGATACACCACAATCGGCAGTATAACCGGCAACCGGCCGCTGTTACCAGCCTTGCGCCACTGTTCCCAGATGCGTAGTTGATAGCGCAATAGATCCAGCGCAATCAGCGGTTCGGGATAGCTCTTGTGCTCAAACAGTACGTAGACATAGCCGGTGCCGCCGTCGCGAAAGCGCACCTGATATAACAGATCCGAGCGGTGCTCGGCCAGCTCCGGGTCTACAAAGGAGTCCTTGCAGATCTCTAGCGTGGTAGGGTCCAGCTGCGCGGCCACTTGTGGCGGCAGGTAATGGCGCAGAAAATCGCTTGCTGCCTCTGGACGGGTGAAGACTTCTTTGAAGAAGTGGTCATGGGGGTTGCTGGGAATTGACATGGCGTGAGTTAGTTTTACTTTCAATGATCCTCAGACAAGTTTTCGATCATCCTATCAATAGCGGCAGACAGGGGTTCCAAGTAATGTATGCAGATCCAATACACTTGTTCAGCATCGATATCAAAATACTGATGCGCGATGATGTCGCTGAATCCCATTGCACCTTTCCAATCGACCTCTGGATATCGTGCAAAAAGCTTTCGCTCAGTGAGTTTGTCTATTTTTTTCAAAGCTTCGCCGATGGCCATGAACAGCATGCAGACGCTATCCAACTTTTCGCGCCCGGAGGATGAATCGGTAAAGTCATTCGGACTTTGAATGTGGCGGGTTCGAGTCTTGATCGTATCAATAGCCTATTTGATCTGCCGCAATATGGTAATCACCAAGTCTCTGTCAGACATAGATAGCGTCTCGTTCGATACGCTGTCTCAGCTCGGGGTTCATCTTCTCGCGTATCCGAACAATATCGACCGGTACCCGCAGACGATTTTCGATATCTTCCCTGATGTGCATGAGGTTGTAAGGATCAGGGGTTGTCGTTTTGACGCAAATATCCACATCGCTATCCGCTCCAGCCTCGCCGCGGGCCATTGATCCGAAGATCCCAATGGCAAGAATGTTGTATTTTTCAGCGTAATCTCGTTTGTATTCTCGCAATACGCTGAGCACTTCTTCTCTTGGTGTCATTGTCCACCTCTCAGCATGTTTACCCTAACCACGTCAGAAAATTATGCATCAACAGATAGCTTAGTTTAAGACGGGAGCTGGTGTTTGAGGTTCGAGGAGCGAGGTTCGAGGCATGAGGTTCGAGGTTCGAGGTTCGAGGGGCGAGGTTCGAGGTTCAAGGAAGGAGGTTTATTGGGTTGCTAAGTAGCCGTCAACTAATAAGTGTCCGGTACCGTTGACACGATCACCTAAATAAGCAGCGTCAGTGAATCAAAAATTGGACAGTTATTTATTTACGGCTCCTAAGTGTTTCCGTTTCGTTCGGATTAGGCCGCCCAGCATAGAAGAAATTTCTAGACTCTCCTTGATCCACCGCTGGCCTTGCTGTGTGTCGATATAGCCAATATCAATGCCGATGTAAATTTGGGTACGGAGCTCACCACATGATCCTTTGGCATAGGAGAGAAAGTTAACGCATTCGCGGATGGATTCGCGCTCAAAACCCTCTGCAATGTTACTGGGAACCGATAATCCAGCGCGGCCTAGCTGGTCCCGAAAGCCATAATCTTTCAACTGTTGGATACCTTTATAGATATCAGCGCTCAACCGTGCTGAGCGTTTCCAGACTTCCAGCTCTTCGAACTTCAAAATGTCATGCGTCCTTTAGCCTTCTTCCGGCTCCGTCCCATCCTCGCTTAAAACGTAAAGCTCAAAGCGTTTTATCTTGTTATCCTTTTAGCGCCTCGGCAGTCAACGGCTCGCAACAAACAACCGTCTGCTTCATTCCCTTTTCCTACTTGATTTTAAGTCCCCAGCCCAACATTTCTTGGGCTAACGTGATATCCGGTTAGCAGGACCGTTTCCAAATATCCAGATCTTTAGAATATCGGAAAGGTCATGTCCCTATTTCACAAATCCTTCTGAACGCCCGATAATATTTTATTTTCAATGATCCGGCTTATCACTAAACATCGCCTCCAGGGAATTCGCCTTGGCTGCACGTTTTATTAATGCCTCCAGCGTCGCCACATCCATCTCCGACACCTGCGTGCGTATGGCCTCATCGATCGGACCAAAGCGAGCCTCCAAAAAAGTCAGCAGGCTTCTAGCCTCGCCCTCTTGCCGGCCCTCTTGCCGGCTATAGCTCAACATCCCCATGATCACCTCCCGCTGCGCACTACTCGTCAAGTATTCGTCTTGGTAACGCCGCCATTCGGTTTCACTCAACTGTGCATAATGGTCAATGAAGTCAACGTATTTCAGCCGCTTGTCCCAGTTTGGCTCCAGCCCAGCTAAGCCGTCCTGGGCATGGGCGTAGACCTCAAGCCGTTGATCCCCAGTATACGCCATATTGACCAGGTTTAAACGCGCCACCAGGTTGGCACTCTCCAGGTACCGTTCGGCTGGCCACTGATACAGGTCACAGGCAAGGTACTGGAAGTGCAGATAGCTCTGTCGCTCTCCCCCCAACCGTAATTCGTAAGGATGCACCCCGGGGCGCAGGAAAATCACTACCGGGACTACCCGCTCGGTATCCAGCAGTTCGGCTAGATCCAGACAGTAATGGGCAAGCCGGTGAATGGAAAACCGCCCCGGTTCGGTTTCCTCTTCTACCACAAACACTAGTGCCGCCCGCTGCCCGTCCGGCCATTCTACCAACAACGGAATATCCAGTTCGCGAAATCGTTCTCCTAATCGCTCCTGCAACTGCTCTTGGCGTATCGGTGTAATCCGTGCCGTTTCCCAGGGTAGATTTTCCGCTTCCGCCGCGGCGAAAAATTCCAGCGCTTGTCGCGGATAATCGAGAATCAGATTCTTGAAGTTCTGGTCGTGGCTCATGCTGCTATCTGAAGCTTAAAGCGTAAAGTCTTACATCAATGGCTATCCAGGTCCGGTTCTGAAGTAGCAAATCATTTTTTTGATGGCCGCAGATATGGACTCCAGACTGTAGGTGCCTATACAGTAGACCTGGTAGGCATCGATATTAAGGTATTATAAGCGACGATGTCTCTGGATCTCATCGCACCTTTCCAGTCGATTTTTGGGTATCTGGTAAGAAGCTTTCTCTCAGTGCTCGTTCCTTAACCGGTTCCCTGTCGGGCTAAACCGTAGCCAACCCTTTCGTGAGCAACGATTCAAAGTAGGCAATCGTCTGCTTCAGCCCTTCTTCCAGTTTGATCTTCGGTTGCCAGTGTAATTTTTCTTTGGCCAACGTGATGTCCGGCTGGCGTTGTTTGGGATCATCGGTAGGCAATGGTTTGAAGATCAGCTCGGACTTGGAGTGGGTGAGCGCCAGGATGGTCTCTGCCAGCTCCCGAATGGTGAACTCTCCAGGATTACCCAGATTGACGGGTCCCGCGAGTTCCTTGGGGCTACCCATCAACCGAATAAGCCCTTCGATGAGATCATCCACATAACAGAAGGCGCGAGTCTGACTGCCGTCCCCGTAGAGAGTAATCGGCTCGCCTTGCAACGCCTGCATAATAAAGTTGGAAACCACCCGCCCGTCATAGGGATGCATCCGCGGGCCATAGGTGTTAAAGATGCGCGCTACCTTGATGTCCAGACCATGCTGGCGGTGGTAGTCAAAAAACAACGTCTCGGCACAGCGCTTGCCCTCGTCGTAACAGGACCGGGGTCCAATAGGGTTGACATGGCCCCAGTAGGTTTCCCGCTGCGGATGTATCTCGGGATCGCCGTAAACTTCACTGGTGGAGGCCTGCAGGATGCGCGTCCGGATGCGCTTGGCCAACCCCAGCATGTTAATCGCCCCGTGGACGCTAGTCTTGGTGGTTTGCACTGGATCGAACTGATAATGAATAGGCGAGGCGGGGCAGGCCAGGTTGTAAATTTCATCCACCTCCACGTAGAGCGAGAACGTGATGTCATGGCGCAGTAGCTCAAAGTGCGGGTTAGCCAGCAGCGGGAGAATATTGTCTTTGGCACCGGTGAAAAAATTATCCACACAGAGCACATCATGGCCTTCGTTGAGCAGCCGTTCGCAGAGGTGAGAGCCCAAAAAGCCGGCACCGCCGGTTACCAAAACGCGTTTTCGAAACGTACTTTTCATGGAGAGATCTTTGTCGCCGAGTGAGGGTAGCTGTTTTATAGCATAGCTTTAGGTATCTCTGCGCTTGGTCTTAGGCTGAGCAAATACCGATTGATGCCATTGCCAGGCAGTTGTCAGGATGGTATTCAGGTCAAAATAGCGGGAGCGCCAACCCAGCTCCCGTCGGATGCGGGTAGCATCACCAGGTGAGATGGGTCGCATCAATTCCCGGCCATAAAGTAAGTCACTGATTTGAAATAGTTTATTGATTGAACTTTTTGTAAATAAAACAATTATTAAGCAAGGACATATGCCAAACACTAATGCTTTCAGTTAGCTGCTGATACACGCTCTTTAAGCGGGATAAATCCAGACAGTTTCAGTTGCTAGCGTTTTTCCCCAGCGTCCTCCAGTCTGCTGCAGCTGTTCCCATTCTTTCAGGGTATACACTAGCAGTTCAGCGGGTACCGGTAATGGACTAAGATCCCACCCTAGTGGGCGATCATTCAGAGGCTTGTCTGCAGAAGAAATGATAATGATTAAATCTAAATCACTACCAACACCCCAATCACCTCGAGCGTAAGAGCCGAAATAACCTGCCTGCAACAACTCTGGATGCCTGCTAGCTTCCTGTACAATCCACGCGCGAACTTCACGGTCAACAGTTTTTTGATCCGGCCATTTGAGCACGGACGAATGCAAGGATCTCACGGGCATAATTAATAGCCTGTTCGCTTTGGATAGAGCCATAATGTTCAAAAGGAGGCCCTTCGGGATGACCGTTCGCATATCGCGTTGCGATATAAAAATTATCGAGCACCCTGGCCTTATCGATTAAAATTGCCGGCACCTTGGTGGGCAGATCCTTCAGCAGACGAGCAATCACATGGCCCCAGGCTTCTTGTCCATACGCAAGATGCAGAGCTTTTATGGCTTTTTCCTCTGCTTGTTGCGCGGCAAAACAAGCCCACTCATGACGTTCGTCCTGTTTAGACGATACGGCCTGCTCAACATCTCGTTCCGCCTGAGCGAACCAATCACCAGCCCGGCTAATCATCTTTTTTTAAAAATTTACCGATTTCAGAGCATTTTTCTCTGCTAGAACAGCTCGCTTAAATCGATAGCCGCTTCGCTGCACCACCACAATGGCACTCGTCCTTTCCGGTAGTAATCGACGTGCCGGTATTCTCCATTTTAAAGTTCTCCGTTGACCAGTTCAACACGGACATTGTGATCCAGTATGCCATCTCGCAATTTGTGATAATCCGCAATGGTCCAGCGGTACCGTCTGGGTGCTATGTCCGAGTTGCGGTATCTTGAGTTTGCTGTTGATTGCATAAAGTGCTCTGCTTTTGCATTACCATTTCGAATTAGCTATTAAACACTGCGGGGCCGTTGTTGCCAATAGTAGAACAATCAGCTAACCGCTTCTAGCCTGACGCGGAAATGGCAGGCGCATCGGCGTACGGCTAGGCTACCCGGGCAATGGTGTCTCTGGCGAGAGTCACTTTATTTTCCCTGCCTAATAGTTCTAGGAGAATGATGACCCGCTCATGACTTGTGGCGGCCTGGAAAACGCCGGTTAACCCTGCCAAGGGTCCGGTTTCTATCACAACCCGCTCACCCTTGATAAGGGGTGCTGCCTCTGTTGCCTCAATATATCCGCAGGTACCGGTCGTATCCTGCAGAGCGGTGATAAAAGGCTCGGGAACGGCAGAGGGTTGCCCACCGAAACAGACTAACCCGATAGCTCCCTGAGTTGAGCGAATCGGCGCGATATTATCGCTCGACAGATTTAAACGGACAAATAGATAGCGCGGAAAGAGGGGTTCAATGGAGGCAATACGTTTCTGGTTACGCTTGCGTTGTTGCTTGATGTAGGGCAGATAGCAGTAAAATCCCTGGCGTTGCAAGTGCACTTCCGCCCGGGTCTCTTGCCGCGGTTTGGTGTGAACGACATACCAACCTTCCATAGATGACTCCCTCTTAATGTTTCCGATTTCCCAAGTTAGCTAACAAAATAACCTTTGTCGGCTAGATAGACAGGGTTGGTTCATTGTTTGAACAGCTGGTTAGTAAAAAATGTTTTGGCATTCCCGTCAAGATTCACAGAAGGAGATTGTTTATCGAAAGGCTTATTCGGTCGTGTAGTCCGATGCGGCGTCTTAAAGACTTTCTGTTGGCGCGCCTGGCATTCCCGGAATGGTCACGCGTATTCCTAAGCTTAGGGCCTCCAGTGCAGCCTTTAAAGCCAGCTTAGCCTCGCTATCCC
>CAVSVP010000028.1:0-51313 GCA_963731125.1 uncultured Pseudomonadota bacterium | reverse complement strand
ACACGGGTGAAATTGATGTAGAGCACTTAAGCTTCACCGAGCAAGATGATACGGGTTCTGTCGGCGGCGGGGCAGCCTCGATTGACGGCACCATCAGCACGCGGAGAGGCAACGCGGGAAGCTGGACACGCATGATCGGTAAATCGCCAATCGGGGAATGGGAACTGGCGCTGCCGAATAGGGAGGTGATGAGGAATCGGTTCAAGAACGAGCAGATCAAGGATATCTTGTTCGTAATCACATATCGAGGGTTGACACCGGAGTGGCCTACATAGTGTAAAGAAGTCCATGCGTTGACCTGTTCATGGCGAATTCTAAATCATGCTTCGAGAGTAAGCTTATGGTGGGCTACATCATCAAAATGAACGATTGGCGGCGTGATAGCGTGTGATATGAGTTTTTGGGAACGACAACTATTTCTCAGCAGAGCGCCTAATTTCTGCTCGAACTAGTTGGTGTAATAGATGAGTTGATAAACTTCCATGCAGCAGGCAAGGCTAGGATACTGCCACCGGGAGTACTCAACAGGACAGCCAGTTTGGCAGCGAATTGCGTGGCCATTACAAAGCTCTGCAGCAACGTGGTTCGGGATGACAGTGCCAGGGACAGGGTACGCTGGTGCAAAATAACCTGCTCGGGGTCCAGGTCTGCTTGCCAGATGGTGTCCAGTTCGCCTGTCCAGGCTATGGTCGTTCGTCCCAAGAGTTGTTCTTGTACGCGGGTTTCTATCCATGTGTAGTAAAGAACTGACTGTTGCAACTTGTTAAGAAAGGCCTGAAACTGCTGTGCCGTTCTTCCCAATCGACTGGTGAAGTTTTCACCCGGAGTGAAGGTCACCGGTTTGTTGTCCCGAATCTCTCTCAATAGGAGCAATAGCTCCGTCTCCGGTTGATTCAAAGGTTTCCTTGCTAAGAAAGCTTCGAAAGACAAACCAGCCATCGGTGATTGAACAAACTCATTGATACGGTTGGCGGTAATAGCCAGGTTCTTCTGCGAGATCTGCAGAACCAGCTCACCCTCGCTCAGTTGCGTCTGTGCCTTGCCCATATCGGCAGGGAAGTTGGCTCGCCAGACAGCGGGACTCGGGTTGGTCAGTGAGGCTGTGTCAAAGGCAACCGTTTCGGCCACGGAGAGAGGAACTGCTACCCACAGCCCGAGCACATCCGATGTGGTCCTGCTTAGGGCAGCGTCGACGAGTTCAAAGATGGATGATGGAGTCTCACCTGAGGGTATCATGATACTTTTAATACATCCAGCAGTGAGGTTGCCGCCGAGACGGTCGTTTTAAGCAGTTCAGTCCGGTGGTTTTGTGCGCACTGGACCATTTCAGTGTGGATTTTCCAAAGGGTTTGATCAGCCTCATCGCACCGTTCAGGGACACAGGCCAGTGTGTCCCCGTCAAAATTGATCCGGGTTAGGGCGCGAAGTTTGGCGGTTCCCGTGAACTTACCCGTGGCCGAATCATAAGTCACTTCATTCATGTCTTCGCTTACATAGGTGGATACCTCAAGGCTGCTGGCATCATCGACGACCTTCTTGAGGTTTTCGCTTAGCTCTTTGGCAAATTGTTCCAGTGAGTCGGTAAGACGCGCCCTGATCTGTCTAAGTGAATCCGACAGGCCGTAGTCGATCCCCGGGGACGACGGTGTCGATTGCTCGTTCTCCTTCTCGATACTCTTCACGGCCGTTGCATTAATAGAACCCGATCGTGGAATAACGGCCTTAATCACGGGCCGCTCAGCTTCGGTCGCCGGCTTCTCACCCACGGACAACCGTACCGCCGGATCGCCCAGAATGACATAGCTGCGGGCGTCATTATTGGCCGTCCATATGCCGGACAGAGCCAGGTCATCAGCTATTTTGCCGAATCTAATCTCTTCCAGTTCAACGCTTAGGTCAGAGGACAGTTCGGCGTAACGTTCATTGAAGAACTCAAAGGCCGAACCGACCGGATGGCCGTCCATGAGCCGTTTTAGAGTGCTCTCAAAGCTCTGCAGTTGTCTGCCCGCCCGCTCCCACAGAAAAGAGTACCCCCAGGCCCGTTCCACGTGGCCGACCACTGCCAGCGCACCGCCTTTAGGATGGCCCAATAGCCGCTGCGGCAGACGAGCAACAAAGGCGTGTGGAGCGATGCTTGATCGTTCGCGAAAAGCCTGGTGAGCAAATTCATCTAACCGGGGCGTACCGGCGCCATAGCAGGCGAAGTGAAAAGCGAACAGCCCGAGCAACCGGGCCTCATCGCCAACATCATCGGGTACTGGTTCAGTCTGATTATCTAGTAAGATATTGATTAAATTTAGAAAAACTCAAACTCATACGGTTTTCTGAATCATGCAAACCTCTTCCCACGAGAGCCCTTTTTCCACAATGCCCAATGCTACCGCCGGGACCTTGCAGGTGGTAAAGTGAGGTCGAATGAAGTTATGGATGATCCACAGCATGTCCAAGGTCCGTTGTAACGCGGTCTTCTTCTTGGCGTAGGTGTTGGTCTTGCGGCGGTAGGCGGAATTGCGTCGACGAGTCGAGGCATTAAACGCCTCGACGTGCTCGGCATGGATGTCGCTGTCCACGATATCTTGACGGGTGCCGGGATGCTCGCGGTGAGGGGCTTCATACTTGGATCGTTTGCGACCCCGTTGGCGCGATTGCGACCCTTTATTCTTGAGCCTCACTTTCACCCCTTCACGAAGGACTTTCGGCGGTCGCCCACGTTGCCCGGCGCGGACCACTTCATGGCAGATCTCGAACAACAGATTGCCGTAACGACGCTCCCCGTCGGTCACCAAGGTGACCTCACCGGTGCGTTCGATGATGTCTCTAAGTATTTGTATCGCCCAAGAAAACAACGTCCGATCTTTCTTCCCACAGCCCAAAGCCCAAATAAACCGACTGGCTCGCTCCATCAGCACGATCGTCCAACCTTCACAGTCTTCCACCGGCACGTTCTTGCGCACCTTGGTGTACAATTCGTCGCCCTCAATCACTTGGCTCAAAAACGTGTGCATCAAGGCATACAGCATCAGCGTCTCACGTAACTCCGCAAACCGCCGTTCCCAATTCAGCAACGTATTCTTGGCAAGGTCAAAGATCCGACAGGTCGCGTTCAACCCCAGCCCCTCACCACGCGCCTTGAGCACTGTCACAATCGTGCTTAACGGCTTGCTCAGCCCCTCCAGAAACGTCCCTCGGGTCTCCGAAAACACCTGCCCACAGTCCCCGCACCGATACAGATTCCGATCGCCATGGTGCTTGGTCTCATAACCTTGGTAGACCTCAAGGGCTTGTGAATCGCATCGTGGACAGCTTCGCTGGGTCAGTTTATTCATCTCGCTCCACACGTTGGAAATTGCCTGAGAAGACCGAATTATATAACTTAGTCAGTGTGTTAGCGACAAATCAGACTGAACCAGTGCCACCATTTGGTTTTGTAAATTTTTGTAGTTTTATTTCAATTTTTGAACCAGAGGCGGGAACTTGCGAATTTGTTTTTCTGTAATTATAGACTCACGGTTCGCTCATTTTCAAATGTGATCCGCAACTAGTACTGCCATTACTGCCATAATGATGCAGCAATTTTTTTCACTTGCATATTCATGATGTAATCTACCCAGCATGGATTGTGCAATAACACGAACATCCGCCGGTAGGCAATATCGATGCGCTTAGAGTATCACCGAAAGCTCCGGGGGTGGATCAGGGATCTCAGGACCCAATGCCAGGGGCGGACGATCCCGATGACAGTGCGTAATTCACACCTTGATCTGTCGGTGAAGAGGGTTCTCGCATAGCGGCATGAGGCAATCGAGACAACCGCAGCGTAGCGATCCCATGGCCCGTTCGCAGATAGCGTTCACCTGAAGTGTGCGGAGGTGGTGTTTTCATCACGTCAGCAATTCCCGCCATCAAAAATAAATATTATATTTCAATACATTAACAATCAAACATACAACCTGGAAGGGCTTTTCATAAGGTGTTGGCTGCTAGAGGTAGACACAGTAACCTAAAGTAAAGGTGTCCCTGGCGAATTATTATTTACACTGCCACCGGCAGCTCATAGAGGCCGCGGCAACATCGTTGCCAGCGAAACTGTTGTAACGTGATACGCCTTCTAGCGGTTTCAACAGGCGGTTTGCCGGTGCGTGATGTACGGACTCGCTGCGTGTTGTCATATTGCTGGAAATTACCACTCGCTAGGGACACGTCACTGGCGCATTTCCCTGCGCCGTTCGAAGCAAATGACTCGTGATGCTTCCATCAATTTGGCATTTTCCACTACCATACTCGTCAGTCGTGAATTTGCTTGGTTTATCACGGGCGCGCGACGCCCTACTGATGACCAGTATAGGTCACTCACGGCTTGTCGTTGAAGCGTTAAGCGGCTAGAGATTCCGCCTCGGGAGAAGCCTGTGGGTCCTGTGGCGCCGCAGTTTCGGTGGAAAAGTGGGTGCGAATTTCGCGCATTATCCCACTGGCAGCGGGATTGAGAAAATCTCGCACGATGCGGGGTGCAATGACCTGTTTGACGGTGCGCTCAGACGGGAGGGTGCACGAGCGGGTTCGCAAAAAGCCGACGTGCTGTTGCCAAAGGGTGGCGCTAAATTTCAGTGCGATGAGTTGGAGCAAGCCCAGGGCGATGGCGCCGAGCATGACAAAGCGTTCGTAGGCGTCCCAACAGTGTTGCACGGTGCCGAGGTCCTGAGCGGTGGGCGCGGTCAAGGTGCGATTGGTGTTGGGTCGGCGCGAGTGCCGGGGCATTTTTTTCGACCAGAACCGAAACTGAAAGGCGCCGATGAGGTGTTTGAGATGGGAGAACATGACCTCAATCCAGGTTCTGACGCAGTAGAGTTCCAAGGCGGTGACGGGATCTTGGTGTAAGTCGCTACACATTAACACGATCGGACCGCGACGGGTGACCGCGAAGACAAAGCGGAGCAAACTGCCGGTCGGTTTCCAAAGCAGATTGAGGGCGAGTATCGAGACCGTTTCGACGCGACCATATAGCCGACACGAAACGGTGGAAAACAGATGCGGGTAGTCGAAGCACTCCATCAGTTTCAATTGGTCGCCATAGTAGGGCGGACGACCGAGCTGACCGGGTGCTGGGGGCGCAGCTTGAAAATAGGCGACATAGTTCTTTTTAGCGCGAATGATGAGCGTCAGCCAAGGCGCTTTGCCGCTGACCGACCACACCGAATGGGCGATGCGAAATACCGAAGCCACCGAAAAAAACGCATCCAGCACGAGAAGACTAGGACGGTCGTGCGCCAGGGCAAACTCCAAGGCCATGAGCACTACGCGATTGGCCAGCGTTTCCTGACGCGTGCTCGGCTCATCCACTTGACCGAGATGTTGCCACCCCTGATGGATGCGTAACCCCAAGGGCAGACAGAAAGGCGCAGCCAACGACCCCACTACGACCCCCAGCGCCCCCCAACACTGGCCCCGAAAATAGCACGGCTTACGTTGTGTTTCCGACTCTTGATGGAGTGTCACCACCCCCGGCATGCGCCGGCCTTCCTTGGACACATAGGTATGATCACCTAAGAGTATGCACCGACCGTGCGTGTAGACCACCTGCTGCTGGGCTAACACAAACACTGCCCAGTGGTGGATCACCTCGCTCAACGACCACGCGCTGGAACGGAAAAACGGTAGCAGACTGTGATAACCGGTGACATCCAGCAGCCAGAACCGACACCAGGAGCTGACTCCTACCATCTCCGTGCTCGCGATGAAGCCCAGGACAATCAGAGCAAACTTCAGCCAGGTGCGATGGTGCGAAAAAAGGCTACGAAAACTGCCTAACGCATGGTATAGATAGGTGGGCATAAAGCCTCCTGAATAGACCACCTGAAGCCCATTAGCGATTCTACTCGGGGGGTTTTATGTACGTTAAGCGAATTTGAAAGGCTTGCTGATAACGATAGTTATAAGCTGTCAGTTCTCAACTCGTTTTGATCATTTTTGCACCGAAAATTTATGACTCACGAGTACCATAGTGGGTATAAAGTGTTTAGTAGATTTGTAAGGCCCACTAGATGACGCAGCATAACCGAGAACAAAACAGTGGTGTAAAGAGAAGGGATGAACAGTAAAGCCGTGATTGAAAGGCTGCGCACCTATGAACCGGAGTTAAGAGCCGCCGGCATCGTGCATTTATCCCTGTTCGGCTCGACGGCACGCAACGCCAATAGGCCGGATTCTGATATCGACCTGTTGGCTGCTTTTGACCCGACGCGCCAGCTTTCTCTGCTGGATATCATTCATTTGGAGAATCACCTATCTGATCTGTTAGGCGCCAAGGTAGACCTAATCGAGGAAGGCACCTTACGTCCACGGATAAAAGAAAGCGCTGACAAAGATATTTTATATGCCTTCTAAAGACCCTGTCATACGTTTTGAAGATATTATTGAAAATATTACCAGAATTGAGCAGTATACGGCGGGCATGGATCTGGACACTTTCGCCAGGGACACCAAGACCGTAGATGCAGTAGAGCGTTGCTTGTCTCGAATCAGTGAAGCCGCCGTAAAATTGGGAGTTGATGCAGAAAGCTTATGTCCATCCCTACCGTGGCGGGATATTCGCGGGCTGGGCAATCGGCTGCGGCATGAATAGATGAACATTGATGCTACCCGGCTATGGCTGATTGTCGAAAAGGACCTGGAGCCATTGTAAGCGGGCTGCGAGAAAGCAATAAAGCGCTTTCTGGATAATCAGTGAAGGGAGGTGTGAGCATAGGTGATTGGGCAATCTACACCGCGCTGCTATGCTACGCATAATTGGTTGGCGAAAAGCGGAAAAGGGGCATCAAAACATTTTTTGTGATAGCGTTACTGAAATACAAAATCATAACCTTAATGCTGTCCTACGATTCAATACCAAATCGTCAGTCATGATTGCTCAATCTGTGGCTTGCGCCCATAAACACCATCAAACCGTATGGTGATGCGTAGCCAAATCGTAGACTCCGTGAGTCGCTGCATGGCGTAAGCTGTCGCTTTCTGTCGCAAACGTGCGGGGCTTGCGTTTTTAAAGGTTTAAAAAACAGTCACTTAACGTTAACTTTAGCCTTCACACGGCAGGGGTCGCTGGTTCAATCCCAGCATCGCCCACCATATGAATCAAAGACTTAATCATAAAAAATTTCCGTCTCCTCTTTCGTGCGTAGCCGGATCGTAGACGCCGGCGGGCTCACCCGCTTCCAGTTTTCTGGCCACGACGCGGACGTTCTCCGGCGCCAGATGTGCATAGCCCATGGCCATGCGGATGTCGCTGTGCCGGAGCAGATGACACACTTCCAGCAAGGGAGCGCCGGCATATACCTGTGGGTCCCGAGAATGCGTCTGATCAGAATTTTCATGAGGTTACGCCGATACCTCACCGGGCCGAGGGCGGGTGTTGTACGATACGGGGTGAGGAACAATTCGTGGCTAACGAGCGATGTGTTACCCAGCGATGATTAATCGAAATCGTTGGAGAGAAGGCGCTTGGGAGGGGCGTTGGTTAAGAAATCACATGACCTAATCACTCATCCGACGGATCTTCTGCTGCCATTTCATAAGGCATTGAAATCACAGGTACAGTTACATGTCCACACATAAGGTAAGTTTTTGAATTTATTAAATTGAAGAGGAACGATCCGTTCGCATTACTCCTCATTCGTAATGTATTAATTTCACAAATAAATAAATCAACTTCGAAAAATGCCTTCGATACGTTAGCTTTTCAACGTTTTTATTCTTTTGTTCGCCATTAAGATATGTTGTGATCAATACTGCAAAATTCAACATATTCCCTTAGTGCATTGCTGATTCATTATCCGCAGGATTTAGAACCGATTTGGGAAATATTTCTCTTTTCATGCCCTCAGATTTTGGGCTTTTTAGTCCTAAAAGGGGATCACAACACATGGATACCCTGAACCTTGAACAAGCTGCTCAGTTTCTAAGGCTGCATCCAGATACCCTACGTGCTCGTGCTGCCGCCGGCGATGTTCCAGGGGCCAAACCTGGTAAAGAATGGGTTTTTTTGCGTGAAGATCTTGCAACTTATTTGCGTTCACTTTACAAAGGCAAGTGGCAAGCACCGCACGGAAGCGAAGAGGAGAGCATATCATGGCCAAATATGAGGGTATCTCCCCGAGAGGTAAGAAAGGGTTCTTGCAAATCGAGTATTACGATGCCCAGGGACACAGAGTACGAAAGAGTACTGGAACCACGGACTGGGAGCAGGCACGACGGCTCCGTGACCGATACAAAGCCGACGCGTGGCGGCAAATCAAGCTCGGTGAACGTCCGGCCTTTCTCTGGCAAAACGCCGTAGTGCGTTGGCTTCGGAAGCGCGAACATAAGCGGAGTTTGCACGACGATAAGATGCACTTACGCTGGTTACGGAACTATCTGGACGGGAAACAGCTGTCCGACATTGACCGCAGCTTGCTTGATGAAATCACTCAAGCTCGGTTAGCGGGCGGCGTCAGCCATGCCACCGTGAACCGCACGTTGCAAGTCATCCGGGGTATTTTGAGGATTGCTTATCGGGAATGGGGCTGGCTGGACAAAGTCCCGGCTATTCGTATGTTGCCAGAGCCTAAACGGCGGATACGGTGGCTCACTCGCGAGGAAGCCAATGGGCTGCTTCGAGAACTACCCGAGCATCTGGCGGATATGGTCAGGTTCACCCTGGCTACGGGACTGCGGGAAAGCAATGTGGTGGAGCTGGAATGGTCGCAGATTGATCTGGGACGCCGCACTGCCTGGATATATGCGGATCAGGCGAAAGCGAAACGGAGCTTTGCCGTGCCACTCAATGATGCGGCCGTCACGGTGATCAAACAGCAGGTCGGTAAACACCCGACGAGGGTGTTTACATATCAAGGCCAGCCGGTCAACCGGTGCAACAATCATGCTTGGCGTAAGGCTTTAAAAAGAGCAGGCATTGGGGATTTTCGCTGGCACGATCTGCGCCATACCTGGGCCTCCTGGCATATTCAGGCGGGCACACCGCTGCATGTGTTGCGGGAACTGGGGGATTGGTCCGGCATGGACATGGTGATGCGCTATGCCCATCTGGGGGGGCAACATCTGCAGGCCTATGCGGCGGCTGTCGAGACGCCACAGGGCACCATGACGAGCGTAGTGAGGTGAGCGGAGCGATGGTTAGCTTGACACAATTTTGGCACAAGTGGCAAAAACGGGGTTTAATGCCTTCTAAGTGCTTGATTTTGGAGCTGGCGATAGGAATCGAACCTACGACCGACTGATTACAAATCAGGCAATATCATACTTCATCCCAATTTACCCCTCCTCACCAATCCTCTAATAAGTGTTGAAATAATAATGGATTAGATGTACGATCTCATCATGAAACATCATGATGAATCACCCATTGCCGCCCTAAAATTGCTACCCATATTGCTACCCGGAAATGGATGGGCGGAGCAACTGATTATCCATCAGAGGGATCTGCCGTGAAATTTACGGATCGATACATCAAAAACCTGAAACCGGAAAGCGAACGCTACGAACGCTGGGAGGGCAACGGCTTGGGCATCCGGGTGTCAACTAGGGGGCGTAAGAGCTGGATATTCCTGTACCGCTTCGCCGGCAAAGCCCGGCGGATGACGCTGGGAAGCTACCCCCAGATGAGTGTCGCCGAAGCCCACGAAGTCCACGGCAAAGCGCAAGCGGACCTGGCACGGGGGATTGATCCCGGTGCAGCGAAAGTGGAAGCCAACCGCGGGGAAAGAATTGCCCCCACAGTAACCGCACTGGCTAACGAGTACATTGAACGCTGGGCAAAGCCACGCAAACGGTCTTGGCTAGAAGACCAACGCATCTTGGCCAAGGACGTGCTGCCCCGCTGGGGAGACCTGAAAGCCAAAGACGTGACCCGGCGGCATGTGATTGCCCTGCTGGATGATATCCTGGAGCGCGGCGCGCCGATTCAGGCCAATCGAGCACTGGCGGTGGTTCGTAAAATGTTTAACTTCGCCATCGAACGCGGCATTGTGGAAACGTCGCCGTGCACGGCAGTGCGTTCCCCCGCCCCGGAGCAGCGCCGGGACCGCATCTTATGCGATGAGGAAATCCTTGCCTTTTGGCACGGGTTGGAGCAAGCACGGATGGCAGAGGGCACTAAACTGGCACTGCAGTTGCAGCTGCTGACGGCGCAACGGTGCGGCGAAGTGGTCAGTGCCGTATGGGACGATTTCGACCTTAGCTCAGGTTGGTGGACCATTCCGGCGGGGAAAGCCAAGAACAATCTCACCCACCGTGTCCCCTTATCACCTCCAGTGCTGGAAGTCCTCGCTCGCGCTAAAGCCATAGCGGGAGATTCCGCATGGGTGTTCCCCTCGCCCCGCGGCGCTCAACCGATGACGGAGTCGGCCATGGGGCGGGCGATTCAACGCAATCTAACGGTTCTGGGCATTGAGCACTTCACTCCCCACGACCTGCGCCGCACGGCCGCCAGCCACATGACCAGCGAGGGTATCTCTCGGTTGGTGGTAGCCAAAGTTCTTAATCATGTGGAAAACGGTATCACTGCGGTCTATGACCGCCACAGCTATGATGCGGAAAAACGGCAAGCATTGGAGGCTTGGGCAACCAAACTGGATAACATTATTAATAGAACGTTATTCATGAAACGTTTGGCAACGGAAGATTCACAATAAGGAAAACCTAATCGATGGTTAAAATTCCTCCCGAAAATCTCTACCAAGAAATACGCAATACAGATATTGCGGAAGATTATGAATTCGATGATACAACCATTAAAGAGATTAACGATTTACTGGTTGCCTTTTTGAATCAGCAAGCTTGTGAGGCAGTTTTCCGAGAACACGCTAATTCCCCCGCAAAACGCCAAGCAAAACACCTTCGCATGGCATTGGAACATTGCCTCAAGGAAATCCACGATGCGTTGGATAATCTTTACGTTTCGGCCCATTTAAGCGATCAGTACCGTCAACAGCTTCTCGAAAAAGAAAATGACAACGAGGAGATCGCCTATGATACCGGCGAGCGTTGGGCTGCCCTGTTCGAACAGCTTGAAGTGTTTGCGGCAGCCGCTAAGGCGGTGGATGGGCTTCCTTCACTAGAAACCGCTGGCTTCCCGACTTTTTCAGTCGGTCGAGGCAATTCACGGGATAACCTGAAATCCTTGGTTGGTAAGCTATATGCTATCGCTCACCGTCATTTGCCGAAAGATGCTCGCCAGGAAGCTCGCTTTGAAATCATTCAAGAGCTATTAAGCCTTGTTCTCGACAACCCACCCAGTCTTAAAACGCTCCACAACATGCTCTCTGAGTTACGTTCCCAAAAATAGCTCCTTCATCGTCTCTATTTCTGGGAAAGGTGCCTTCAATCAATACATTAAAATATTAAACGTACCCTATCGTAAATCATGAGGAATTATAAATGAGCATAAGGAAAATTATCCGTCGCCCCCGCGTAAAAGAACTCAGCGGGCTGTCGACGTCCACCATTGATCGTCATGAAAAAGCCGGTCACTTCCCCCAGCGGGTACGTCTGGGAATGAATTCCATTGGCTGGTATGAGGACGAGGTACTTGAGTGGGTAGCGAGCCGGACCCGCGGTGGCGTCAATCCCCCCGAGAAAGCAGTCATGGTAAACCCAAAATTAGGTTTTTCAGGTCTTGGGAAACCGCCAATGGGAAAGGAGGAATACGCAATGCGATAGAGAAGGGTAATAAATTTGTTGAAACTGCCTTTTAGTGAACCTGGTCCGTTCACTAAAAGGCTTCAAAAAAATAGGCACAACATGCACCTTGTTAGAATTTAGAGAACAGTCACTTAATTATGAAATCCGTTAGTGACCCATTTAAGTCTATCACAGCTAAACCTATTTTGTCACTGCGTGTTGTGTCCTCAATTTTGAGGAACAATTTAATGAAACACTTCACGGATCAGCTGGGCTTCATCGCCTCGCACGCTACCTTGATTTGCCCCGGCTGCGATAAACCGACAGCCGCCCTTGCAAGCTTGGGAACTTGGCCAGACGCTAATGGCAACCTCTTGGGCTATGGACTCTGCCCAACGTGTACCGGGCTCCGCCGGAAAATACATGAAACCTTGTTTTTTATACAAGGCATAGCACAAGTACTGTCCCGCAATCCCGCGCGTTACTTGGATGCAAAGCTTGCTGAGCTTGCCTTGGCAGGCGCCAATCTTGAGGAGGGCGTGCAATGAATACGGACATTATGGTCTTCCCGCACAGAAGTCTTCCAGAGCATTCATCGCCTAGTAATCAGGCGTTTTGGGAGGCTCTGTTTCCCAGCAGCTTCCAGCTTAGCGGCTCGATTAGCGTCTGCCCAGTGACAGGTGACTTCGATCCCTGGTTTACACGGGATGAACTGGATGAGGCACCTGCCACCGGGCAGGACCTCTACTTTCAGTGTGCCACTCACGACCCCGATATCGCCAAGCAGGCCAGTATTGCCAAGAAGGAAGCCCAACAGCAGCCTTGGAACGGCGTTTACAAGGGATGCGCCGAGTCAGCCAAGGAATTGTGCTTCTTGTGGGCTGACATCGACCTTGCGGAGAGTGGGAAGCCTAACCGCAAGAACTACCCACCCCGGGACATAGCTCTGCAGGTGCTCCAGAATATGGAGATCCTCCCGTCCATTATCGTCTCCAGCGGTAACGGCCTGCACGTTTACTGGCTGTTCGACAAACCACAGCAAGCCCAGCACTGCCAGACATTGCTTGCTAACTGGGGGGTCTTCTTGCAGACACAGATGGTGAATCAGGAAACGGGTGAGCAGTACGACCTTGACCCGGTGTATGACTTGGCCAGATGCCTTCGCGTACCAGGTACCATCAACAGTAAGGGGAGCAGAGAGGTGGAAATCCTCGCGTTCTACCCCGAACGCCGGTATGCGATCTCCACCATAGAAGCCGCTGGGAATAAAGCGGTAGCTTCCCTAGCTGCCATGCCCGGGCAAGCCAAGATCCCAGTCAACATCGACGATTTCGTCATAGATCCGGAATGCGAAACTCCCAAGTGTCTGAGCAAGCTGAGAAAAAGTGCTAAGTTCCGAGCTACCTGGGAACACACGAGAGAGGATTTGGCGGGCGATCAAAGTGCCTATGATATGGCGATCGGTTGGTACGCCGCGCGCCAAGGATGCAGCGATCAAGAGATTGTGGACCTCCTGGTGGTGAACCGCTTGGAATACGGCATCAATGTCGAGAAAGTAGAACGGGAAGACTACTATCGGCGTACCCTAGAAAAAATTCGCCAAGGCATAGCCATCGAAGCGCAGCGCCAGGCGACTCGCTTTGATCCGTATGTGTATGTTCTATCGATTAAACGCTTTGTGGATTTAACAACCCTGCAGTATCTCGATAAGGAACAGTTCTGCGATGTCCATCAGAGCCAACTCAAGGGGCGTGAGGCAGTCCAGCAATTTCTCGAACGCCACGACACCCAAAAAGTGGCTGAAGAAACCTACCTTCCCGGGGAGGGGCGCTTCGTTGAGGAAGATGGACTATCTAAACTGAACTTGTGGGAACCCCCGCCGCTGCGATCTCAGGAGGGCGACTTCACAATACTGATTAACCATATCCGCTATCTGTTCAGCAACGATCTTGACGCCAGCGAGTATTTTCTCGACTGGGTGGCCCATCTCGTCCAACATCCCGCCGTGAAGCTAAAAACCACACCGCTGCTGATTGGTGCGCAAGGCGTGGGCAAGGACGCGATTGGTCTCGCGATACGGCAGGTACTAGGGATGAAGAATACCGTGGAGATCGAGAATGAGGAACTGAAAAGCCAATATTAATGATTGGATGCGGAACACCTCGCTGGTTGTCATCGGTGAACTGATGACCCGGGGCCGGCTTGAGGTGATGAACCGGCTTAAGCCGCTGATTACCCAACCGACGTTCCGGCTGGAGCGGAAGTATATGTCAACGGTGACCATGCCAAACCGGGCGAATTTCCTGTTGTTCAGCAATTACTCTGATGCTGCACGCTTGGAAGAAGAAGACCGTCGTTACTTCGTCCACATTGCCGACGTAAAGCCCCAACCGGCTGAGTACTACGATAACTTGTTTCGTTTTATCCACAGCGAGGACGGCACGGCGGCATTCGCCCATTACCTGCTGCATCGCGATATCTCTCACTTTAATCCCCATGCCAAGGCGCCAATGACCGCTAGCAAGCGGCAGGTCATCGAAGAAAGCCGATCGCCCTTGGAGGCGAAGTTCTATGCGATGTTTGAAGACAAAGAGCCCCCCTTTGATAAGGAATTAGTGACGGTTGATAAGGTGATGTCCGCTCTAAATCCAGGCTTCAGCCATCGTTTTGGAAAGGAGCTGAACTTTAAGTCTGTCAGTTCGCTGTTGCGCAAAATAGGAGGTAAGGATTTGGGGCAAAAACGCCTGGGCAAAGACGGCTCTCTACGCTTGCGGTTATGGGTGATTCGACGGCATGAAATGTGGCAACAAGCCGGTAAAGAAGCTATCGAAAAACATTTGGAAATAGACGCAAAAGCCACACTGCAATACTTCATTGCCCGTTCGTAGAAGGAGGGGACCGGCTAAGACCCATAAGGAGTTTTGTCTCAGATAGCGCTCTGTCTCAGATCGTGTCTCAGATAATTAAGGTTATCTGAGACACGCTAATGTGTTAATTTTTATGGTTTATTTCCTTCTCTGTCTCAGGTCTCAGCTCTCATCAAGGTATAACCTATAAAGACATACATGCATATTGTGAAAACAAGCAGAGGGGGGGCTCTCTTCTACTGCTTAGGGGTTTTTAGCAAACTCAACTGAGACGTGAGACAAATTGGTTAAGCTATTGATATTAAATAATTAATATTGTCTCAGATGACGCCTTAACACCTGAGACAAAAGTATTTATCTGAGACAACATCCCAACGGGTAAGAACGACTCCTTATTACACATGTGAAGGGGGTGAAAAGCGGAAAAATAGTTTCGGGCTCGCTAAATAACTGATTTCTGATCCGCAAAGCGCTTGTTGCTTTAACCTTCGTTGGCGCAGAGCTGTAAACTGCGCTCTGGCATACAAATCCTATAGGTAGCCCTGCAAGCCCCGCAAGCTCAGTCTCTCAAAACATTGATCCTATCCATTTGGAGGCAATGTGCTGAGCTTGCTGAGGGGGTTAAGGTTTACCTTGCGGTCATAGTTAATCGTTATCTTAACCGCGGCAGCCGGAATGGGTCCCATCCACAACAGCACCCCACCCCCGGGGGGGGATGCCGCTGGGCTGCACCCCACTCTCGAACTAACCTCGGAGAAAATTCTCCGGAGTTTTGCTACGTGTATATTCGAATTAACATTCGTGAAGTAGAAATCTATATTTGACGCGCCCGCCGCTACTTTCTGCGGCTCAATCCTCGGTGAGAATGATACTCCCCGCCGTCCCTTAGCAAGCCAAGCCGCTGAGTCCCCTCCGTTTCTTAGCCGCCATTGGCCCAGCTGCATGAACTGAGGGACTCAGCTTGCGGAGTGGCTGAGTGCACGGGCAACCGCCAAGCGTTCGTCGCCTACGGCTTCTCGTTAAGGCAACCCCCTTGCTCAGAATAAAAACAAGTGGCTCTCCTCGCCGTTTTTCTCTACCTCAAAACACACGAATTTCAATTCGTAAAGCTGCGCGCGTATATAGTGCGTATTCCAGCGAATTCGGCCACGGATTCCAACATAAACCGGCCATTCATTCCAATCGAATCTGGCCACTGATTCCAGGTCAAACCGGAAACGGGTCGTTTGTGATACACAAAATTATAAATGGATAATAAAACCAGTCAGTTATAGAAATAATATGACACTACCGCCCAGTTACGGACAGCTGTGCACCGTACCCTTATTACAGCGGCTGTAGCGCTCGCACCAGTCAACATTCACTTAAAATCAGCTATCATTACCTCCACTTAATGAGTCATGACGAAAATTCTGTCGGCGGATCGATTTGCTGGTGCTAGACTTTCTTGCCGACCAGGAGGGAGCATGGGATACAAGAAGTTCATGGTTTTACTGGGCCTGTTGGCGTTGTCGCTTTTGGCAGCCTGTGCATCGCCTCCGGAGCGGGAACTCTCTTTAAATGCACCGTCGTACGCCACGCTCCCCAATGGATCCGAACCGCTAAATCCCACGCGGCCTTCGCCCCTCTACGCCGAGGTAACCGCCGTTCCTGGCGATAATCTCGTCCGTTACCTGGAGCGCAAGAGCGGCCATGCCTTGAATATTCTGTCCCTCTCCGGCGGCGGCCAGAACGGCGCTTTCGGCGCCGGCTTCCTGAAGGGCTGGCGCGAGAGCGGCCGGCGCCCGCCGTTCGATATTGTCGCCGGCGTTAGCACCGGTGCGTTGCTAGCCACCCACGCCCTTCTCGGCACGCCTGCTGACGATGCGGTGTTGGAAGCGATGTATACCCAAATCACGGCAGACGATATCTACGAGGATAAAGGGGTAATGACCCTGCTATCCGACTCACTCAAAGACACCACGCCGTTGCGTGCCATGATTGCCAAATATGTTACCGCGGAGACCTTGCAGCGCGTCGCTATGGCCTACGACGACAATCGGCTGTTGTTTGTGGGCACCACCAACATCGACTATGGCCAGACCTGGGTCTGGAATATGTCGTTGATAGCGAAGGCCGGGGATCTAGAACTTTATCGGAACGTATTACTGGCCTCCGCCTCGTTCCCCATCGTCTTTCCGCCGGTAGAAATCGACGGGCATTTGTTTGTCGATGGGGCCGCCCGTTCGAATCTGGTGGTCCCAGGCATGATGGGAACGGCGAAACCCAGTCCGCCATTGCACGGCCCGGGTAATCTGTACCTCATTGACAACGGCAAGGTGACGCAGCCACCTGAGGCCCTCATCCGGGCGCTTGGCGATATTGCGGCGAAAACGGTCAGCGTGATGATGGAACAGTCCATGCAAACCGCGCTGACCCGGTCTTACTTCGGGACCCAGGTGCTAGGTTACTCCTACAAGATGGTTGGGGTTCCAGACGACGTCAATATCGGCAATGACGTGCTCGCCTTCGACCCCACCGAGATGCGTGCCGCTTTCGACGCGGGGCGCGCCCTCGCGAGGCGAGCCGATCCGTGGATGAGCACCCCACACAACTCAGGGGATATTCCGCCCTGGGCTTTTGAATCGATGATAGCGCGCTAGATCTCAGGATGAACCAAAGCGCTAAATGGGTGGGTAACCGGAATGGGTCCCATCCACAACAGCCCCCTACCCGGGGGGGCACCTTCTCTCGCTACCCCAGTATCCCGGAACTGTCCCCCGGAAAAATTATCCCGGGGAGGGTTCATGCGCAAGCGGTTGGTAAAGATTTGCCGCTGACAGCCTCCTCAGCAAGCTCAGTCCCTCGGCAACCATCGAAGTTAGCACGTAGAACCCCCTACTCAGCAAGCCACGCTTCTAAGAATCCAAGGCCTTCCCTACCAAGATAGTTAAGTGCTGTGCTTGCGAGGGCCATTAAGGACTAGCGGGAGCATTGGAACAGAAGCCATAAGTGCTACACTGACCTTGAAGCCAAATGAATTCTCTCTACCTTAATCCAGCGCTCAATCTCCATGAATTTTTTTACTGAACCCACGGGCTATGAAAAAACCGTCTTATCCGATCTGCAGGGCGCCTGGGCGTGTTTACGGGCGGCGGTGGTCGAGCATGCCGGTTTTGCGGATTGGGATAGGATGCTGTTTCACATCGATGAAGCGATGAGTTGGGAAACAGTGCGGCATCTGGAACGCATGGAACCGCTGGTCGTGCTGATTCGTAACCTGGGAATGCAAGGCGAGGCGCCGGCAGAAGTGATGGAAGCTGTCGCTGAGGTTTCCGCTCTTCTCAAGGAAGTCTATCAGGCGCTGAAGCACGGCGAGCCGCTGTAGGGTCTTTACAATATTCGGTTTCTGAGACATGGATGCTTTCATGGTAAAAATCACCTCGATCGTCAGGCGATTTTTCCAGGCGTTCTCTTTAAGACTTGCTGCAACTCCCCAACCGCCTGGCTGGAAAGCTGCGCGCGCGTAAGAGAGTCTAACAAGCCAAGCCTCTCGGCTGCCGGGAAAGTAGGTCGCGCCTTTGCGAACGCTCAAAACTAAAGGAGAAAAAGCAGCCCGCGCACCAAGAACCGCTGCAAAACTGCCGTAAAGCGGTTTTAAGAGGTTCTCAGGAGAAAGAAGACAAAGGGGGGCAGTGAACCAAGCGGGAAGCGCCACAGCAGGCTGAGAAGACGCAGAAACCAGCATTCGGGGTAAGGCTTGTTATTCCGGGCTTTGAGGAGTAATAAGGGGTCGAGCAATAGGAAAAAGAAATATGGCGAAAGACCCCAAAGACCCCGGCACATTCGATCTTTTTAAGGGCGACCGCCGCCGCCAGTGTATTAGGACCGCCAATACCCGCCGCCGCACCCAGACGAAAATAGCCAACAACCAGAAGACGGAACAACCCAGGCCGAGACAAGTCCGGTTATTCTGATCTCTCACCACTTATTTTCCGGCCGGCGCTTCGGAAGCGAGGTTTCAAGATACCGTTTTGAGAAGTCAGAACCCGCAGAAATCTCTTACTGGGATCTCTGACTGGCTTAACATCATCTCGCACTGGCCAGTCGCTCCAAGCAAGCTGAAGCATCTAAACCCTCGTACAGCGCCTCCATAACGATGTCGGTGATGTCGTCGTCGGAAAGGGCAACCCGGGGGTCGCGCCGGATGGCAGCGATCATCGCAGGCTCGTCGCCGATGCTGAAGGCGCCGTCAAGCCATGCCTGCACGGCGTCAATCGGAGAGAGTGCTCTCAATCTGTCAAAGCGTTCTTGGTTCGGTGTGGGCATGGTGATTTGTGCTGCGATGCGTGAATGTTACCTAACAGATCATGGACTGATATGATTATGCAATCATAATTCGAAATGGCCAACGGGCGCTACAAGGGGGGACTGTTCAACGACTGCTCCGGGAAGACAAAAACGGAGTCCATCTCTCAGCAAGCCATGATCCTAGCCGTTGCCGCCTGATCCCCCGTGCCCCCCGTGGCTTTGTTCCTTGGCTTGCTGAGGGGCTAAGCTTGCTTGGCAGGGAGGCAGGCGCTCAACACTCAGCAAGCTCAGCCCCACGTATCCCCAGCAAGCCATGATCTTAGCCGCTGCTGCTCGGTTTACCGAGCTTGCAGAGCGTTACGGCATAGTGGGGCTTTGCTACTCAACTCCCCACACCCCACGCAGCCTTGTTGCTTGGTTACTTGGCTTGCGAAGAGCTTTTACACGCCCGGGCGAAATTTAGTCCGCCTAAGGAGCTCCGCAAGCATCGAGCAATGTCTCCAGGAGCTCAGGAGACGCGATTCTAGGCGCTTAGCTTACCGGAAGGTGAGGAATATGCCTGGCAAGCTAGACCTCTAGGAGGCCAGGAGAGACTGTTGCTGAGAAATTTTCTTGCTGATATCAGGGATTTATCATGAATTTTCCTACCACCGCCATCACAGTTACCGTCCTAGCCGCGCGAATCCGTATTTGTACTGATTCTTTTTCCCCTTATTTAGGCCTATATATTTATTAAGGAAAAATTCAATCCTTGCCATGGACGGACGTTAAAACAGTCAATCCTTCCACCAAAAGAGTAAGAATGGAGTGAAAAAGCACATCCTAAAAACAACTGTACTATGCATCATGTTGAGCGCACTGCTTACAGCACACGCTAAAGGTTTAACAACAAAAATACGGGGTATTTTTACTTTTGCGAGATTACTAAAATGAAGAAAATGACGCTTATTCTAGGATTGATTACCACTCTGCCGGTGGCAATTCCTGTCATCGCCCTTGGCGATACCCTGGTCTCCGTCGGGAGCCCGCCCACACCATTCCCACAGAACAAGCAGAACGAACCGTCCATCGCCATCGATCCATCAAACCCCAATGTTGTGGCCGCCGGGGCGAATGATGAAATCGATATCGAGTCCTGCGCCGCCGGCGACCCGACGAGTTGTCCCTTCACGGCCGGGGTCGGCACTTCCGGCATCTACTTCTCCTCTGACCGTGGACAGACCTGGACCCAGCCCACCTACACCGGCTATTCGGCCCGCAACTGTCTGGGCCCCGATCCTTGCGTCCCCGAGGAGGACGGGCAGATCGGCACCCTACCGAATTACTTCGAGAACGGGCTGGTCTCCAACGGTGATCCAGTCCTGGTCTTCGGCCCTCAGCCCGATTCCGACGGAACTTTCTCGTGGGGCAATGGCTCGCGGCTGTATTACTCAAACCTGACCTCCAACTTCAGTACCGAACGGGGGGAGGGAGTTTTCCGTGGCTTTGAGGCTATTGCCGTCTCCCACGCGGATGACTTGAGCGCTGCCGCCGCTGGTGACAATAATGCCTGGAGCGACCCGGTCATCGTGGCTGCGAAACGCCAAAGTATGACGACCTTTAGCGACAAAGAGATGATCTGGGCTGATAACGCAGCCTCGAGTCCATACTTCGGCAACGTCTATGTCTGCTGGGTCTCCTTCCGTAGCGTCGGCATAGGCCTGGCAGCGCCCGAGCCGGTGATGTTCAGCCGCTCTACCAACGGGGGCGAGAGCTTTTCCAACCCGAAGCAGCTCAGCGCGGCCGTGAATAACTTTGTCAATAACGGTCGCCAGGGCTGCACAGTCCGCACCGATAGCCAAGGCACGGTCTACGTCTTTTGGGAGGGGTCTGAAAAGCAGCAATCGGTCCACTTTATGACCCGCTCGTTTAACGGCGGCGTGACTTTCGAGCGACCGCTGGCGGTGGCCACTGTCACGGATGTCGGGGCCTTCGATTCGGTCCAAGGGCGCTTCACCTTTGACGGAGTGGCCGGCGCGCGCACCAACAGCTTCCCCAGTGTGGATATCGCCAATGGGGCACCAGAGGGCAACGGGCCGGACACTATCGTGATGGTCTGGGCTGATGCTCGCAATGGGCTGGACAATGAGGAAGCCTTGTTGCAGTCTTCGATAGATGGAGGGTTGACCTGGTCAACCCCCATTAACATCGCCGAGTCCGGTGACCGGCCTGACTTCCCCTGGGTGGCCATTTCACCCGACGGCGAAGATGTCTATGTCACTTACATGGCCTTCCTCGATCCCTGGCGCGGCAATACTAGCGCCTTGCGGCGGATGCAGGGTGTGGTTCGTCATGCTGATTTCAGTGGGTCTAGTTGGACAACGCGGCACCGAGGCATCATCGGCGATGCACGGGCCTCCAGTGCCAACAACCTGACGGCCGAGTTTCTCGGAGACTATAACTTCGTCGTGGCCACCAACGGCTATGCCGTAGCGGTTTGGAACGACGTGCGCGACGCAGCGGTGTGTGGTGCTGTTAACACCTGGCGCCAATCGCTGGTAGATGGCACTCAGATTGTCACACCTGCCCCCGGGACAAACTGCCCAGCCGAATTCGGCAATACGGATATCTTCGGAGTGTTCCTGCCGTAATCAGGGTACTTTATATTAGAGCCCGCTGATATTGCCCCTTATGACAGCTACCCTATACTTGGGCCAAGTACGAGTGTGAAAATCTGAAGTTGATGCAAATAGCCCGAAGAAAATGCAAATAACTACCGAAGTAGTTGCAAATAAGATCGAGGCATTCGACAGCTCAGTCCGGTAACAAACTCATTAATACGGCGAAGTACAAGCTTGACGAACAGCTTGTACATACCACTCGGGTCTTATGTGTAGACCCTGCATCAGTTCAGTAAACCGAATATCAGCACGCTCGCACATCACGATAAACCGCTCTGGCCACCGATCCAACCACCAAGCTAACAACAGCATCACTCGAAATCGATCCACAACATACAGCATTTCGATCACTCGCTGTCTGGAGCCAGGAAAGTAGGGTTCAAAATAAGGTTGGCGTAGGTGTTGGCAGAACGCCTGGCGTCGTTGCTGGGCATGCTTTCCAGCAGTTAATAGTTGTCCAAACTGTCGTAGCACAAGAAAGTAATCCTTAGCATTGACTGTCTTTGATTCTGATAATACACATCGACCTTGCTCTATGGCTTCGATCCAATGTATCTGAGATTGGATCAGCGCGTGATGAGCAGCCCTAGCCTTCAACGCTGGTGCCTGTGCTCGGCGTAGATCAAATCGGCAGTGGTAACACAGGGTGATCGCCGTGGCGTTGGCCTTAAGCCGATGGAAGTTGAGTGGTTTGCCACAGGCCGGACAGCCATCCAGCAGCCGCCGGCGGTGTTTAGCGCAGACGGTGACAAATGCCAACCGCCATGGGCGGCGGAAATAGGGATCGGCATCTTCTTGTAAACACGGCGGACAATATTGCAGCCAAGGACTGAGACGTGGTTTCGAGCGAACCCGAGTGACCAGCAACCAAGGCATGCGCCCCGGCCCCACGAGTTCATGCGAGGAGAAGCCAGGATAGCCTTTGAGCGTGGTAGCAAAAACCCGTTCGGGTGGTGTGGCGGTCTTGGCGGCTAACACCTGGACAATTTCATCCATCATACCCTGGTCGATATCACGGCTCCAGAGCGTTGGGGTATGCCACACGCTGGTACAGAAGCGGGTGGGCTCTACACCGTAAGCGCGGCTCAAGCGCACTAACCAGGACGACAGTAACTCGTCGTCGTGAGGTTTGAGATGGATCGGCCATAGCCGCCCAGAAAGCCCTGACTCAGACAAGGCGTTCTGCCTGGCGGCGGCGTTCCGAGGGCGGTACCCAAGCAATCGCCGCTAAGGCCTGGGCATCGATCCGTTCGCTGCCGCTGTTGACCGCATAGATCGCAGCGGCTCGCAGCAGCGCCGATAGCTCGCCCAGGTTCCCTTCGCTAAGGGCGAGCAGTTGGCGCGCTAAAGGCGCCTCGATCAGTCGCGACGGCTCGTGTAACGGTAGCACCTGCTCAAAGCTGGCCAGGAGCTTGAGAAAATCCCGATCGAGCTGCCAGCGCGGTAGCGCAACCGGTTCGAAGCGGTTGGCCAGTTGGGGATCAGCCTGGATGGCTCGCAACGCCTCTTTCGTACCCAACCCCACCAAGGGAATTTGCAGATCGTTGCTGAGATACTTCAGCACGTTGAGAAACTGTCGTTGTTTACTGACCGGGCCAGTGATCAGGTTATGAATCTCATCGATGAGAAGCATCTGTAAGCCCACCTGTTTCAATAACCGCAATACTTGAAATTGCTTCTGGGCTAACTGTTCGCGGGGCCGATACGGAATACCTAGCGCTTCCAAAATCGTATTGTAGAAGCGGTTCTCGTTTGGACCGGGTGGCGCTTGGATGAGCAGAACCGGTACCCGTACTGCGTCACCTTCGGGATTGTCGTCAGCGTGATGGAGTTGGGCAAAGCGGTTGGCCAGCATCGTCTTACCGGCGTTGCTCTCGCCGATAATCAGCAGACTTGGCATGCGATGCGTCTTGGGGTGGGTGAATAAATCCTCCAGCTTGGCTAGCAGCTGCTGAGCACGGGTGTAGCCGATCCAAAATGGACTGCGCAGGCGTTCAATCCGCACCTCAAGTGGCAGCTCGAGCGCCACGCGCGTGCGGGCATTAAGATGGGTCGCGTCAGTCATCGAGTGTGATGATCTCGTCGAACGGGGTGATGTCATCGAGATTGTCGACCGGAAAATCACGGTCCCCGCTCGCCGGCGACACGTGAAGTCGCTCGCGCTGCACATGCTGACGCCGCCGTTGTGCCGTGCGCCGCGCCTGCTTAGTCTCACGGATGGCCTCTGCTTCCATCGCCCGCAGCCGGTGGTAGGCCTCGAAGATCAGCGCTTCATTGACCGCTTGCTGTCCTTCTTCCCGGAGCTTGCGCCGCACTTCCCGCAGTTCCCAGACACTGATCGGTGGGTAGGTAGTGTTGCGGTACGGAATCTCGAAATACTGCTTCAGCTCCGGGTCATAGAAGTACACCACGCTGATATCCCGTGGGTCGCGTCGGATGATAAAGGTGCGTTTGGCGCCCCGCGTTGCGGGTTCGGCTGCGTTGAGCCACGGTTTGAGAACATCATGGTAGTAGACGATGTAGTCGATTTGCAGTCCATAGGGTTGGATGGTACGTTCTAGATAGGGCATGAAATCCAACCGGATCCTATCCGGGTCGGTCGGCCGCGGTGGCAAGCCACGACCAGGACGACGGCCGTCACCGAACACACCTTGTTCGTACTTCTTCAGCGGTGGCAGACCTATGCCTTTATGCAGGCGTTGATGATAAACCTCGGTGATGTAGACTGCTAGCCAGCATTCCAACTCGCTCAAGGTCAGCGCCGCTTTAGCCTCGGCAGGGTATTCACCACGCTCGGTAGGGTTGGCGAAGGTGCTACCTGGCAAGGTATGCAGTGCCTGGTTGAGCGTGCCGCACAGACGCTCAATGTGGCCGCCAAAATGCGGCTGAGCAACAGGGCGCCAGTGCAGATCGATGCCGTAGTCTTCACAGGCACGCTGGAGCAGCTTGCCGCGGAACTCTTTGGCGTTATCAGCGTGCACTACGTCCATCACGCCCCAGAGCGGCCAAGGCGTGTCAATGTTCAGCTTGGCTAGCCAGGCGTCTTTGGGCAGAATGGCGTGGCTGAGGCAGAGGCCAACCGATAACGCACTCGGCCGGTCCAGGGTAATGTAAAACCCCACCACCATACGACTAAATACATCAATCGCCAGGGTGATCCAAGGTCTGCCAATTGGGAGACGATCGACGTCGTCAACGACGATCACATCGCACGGCGTGTGGTCGATCTGCACCACTGCCAGTGGCCATTCAGCGTTCGGAAACGCCCCCTGTAGCGGTCTATACAACGCCTGCGCTTGACGCCGCTGACCACGTCGGCGCCGGCGTTCTTTATCGGCGACCTGATCGATTCGAACGCGGATCGCGTTCAAACTGGGCAACGGTAAACCGGCGCCGCGGCAGCGCCGCCGGATCTCTTCATAGGTGTCTTTGAGAGACGGTTTTTGTACAGTTAAGTAATGTTCGTCGATCGTGGTCTTGATGAGGACATCGACTTCGGGTACCAGACGGTTCTTTCCGCGGCCGCCCTCGCGTCGGCGCGGCAGCAACGCTGACATCTGCCCAGCCGACTCATACTGCTCTAGCCAGCGATAGACGGTGACCCAATGCACCCCCGCCTTAGCGGCCTGAGCTTGGACTTGTTTAGCGGTGCGTGACTCGGCTTGAAGCAAGGGCTGGATAATGTCAAACCGCTGTCTAGCCACCTGCCAAGCCACCTCATCAATCGTGCACAGCTCATGATGCGGCGCGTGATCGATGGGTTCAGCAGGGGGCGAAGGGACCGCCGCTAAATCGGGAATACGCAACTCATGCGTCGTGTTATCGCCAAGATCAGTGGCAAGCACCGCTTCCAGGCTCAGCACACGGTTGATGCGGTAACAACGCCCGTGTGCAATCACCTCGGTGCCCGATCGCAGGGCTAACAGCTGCGGCATGGCGGTTCCGGTTCCTCCGCCAGAAACCAAACGGGGCTGTGCATAGTCACGGGGACGCCTAGATCGACAGCGATCTGGCGGATGGCGATAAGGTGCCAAAGCACCGGAATCAGGCTCGCCTGCCGAACTGGGTCATGGCTGCAAGCGCTGATCAGCGCTTCTGGGGTCATCTTTTGCCGCTGCTGCAGCGTTGATAGAACGAGTGCCTGGTCTTGAATGTCGGCCACTTGATCACGGTAATGACGTAGAAACCGCGCGTTACCCAACCGGGGTGTGCGGATTTCCCGCTCCGTGATCAGGCGCAAGCGCCAGCCTCGTCGACGAGCGTAGCGGCGTGCCGCCTTGAACTTCAGTCGGTAATCGGCCCAGTTATCACGCAGGTCAGTTCGGTACTTGACTTCACATAAAGCAGGGATGACGTCAGCGCTCGGCTGGTAGTGCACCAGTACGTCTGGCGTATAATGGTGTTGCTGGCCAAAGGCGTTGTAGCTGATGGTCACCGGCTGCTCTTTATAGCTCGCTACGTCAGAGTCAAACTCAAGCAACAGGTAAAAATCCTTCTCCAGCGTTGACTCGAAGCCCACTAAACGCTGGTTTTTACTGCTGGCCAACCTACCAGTTACGTTGCGGTAGTTCTTGGGAATGGTGCGTGCGACCAAAAAAATACTCCAAAGCCAAAACCGTTTGCGTCAACTATAGTATTTTGTTAGGGCATTTGCATTAACTTCAGTACTTATTTGCAATTACTTTGGAACGAAATACAGCTAAGTTATTGATTCTTTGAAACCCGTTAGCGCTTACTTTGGATTTTCACAACGAGACTTAGCTTTTTGGGGCGTTTTACAGGATATATTTACTCCTTATAAGACTTAGCCCAGCATTACCTAACGCTGGGCTTTCTCATTTCTCCGCCCGCCTCACCATATGTTGAACGGTTGACGCATCCCAACGGCCGCCTCGTAGTGTAGGGATACCATCTGCACTAGGCCAGCCGGAAACGATTGAAATAGCAGTGACATCTGGTTAAGTGCAAAAAGGTGGCATTTATTGCAGCTTACCGGTCACTAGGCCTAGGTAGTAGTCACAAATGGTTTCGTGTCATAATGTTCCGGCACCCCCAACTGGGGTGCATTTCTCCTTGATTTTATATGAACTTTTCTTGGCAGAAGTTTTTAGCCCAGCGCTATGCTGGGCTTTTTATTCCGCTCAACTACCAACTAGTGGTCCATCAATCTTCGATTGACTGGTTTAATGGCCGACAACTACCAGTGAGAGTAAAAGTTACCGTGCTATAACATCGTCAATCGAAATTTGACAGAGCACTAGTCCGTAGCACCATTGTCCGTACCATTGCAGGACCCCAATGCCTAGCTCTCAGCGTAGACACTACCTGGGCTGATGAAAACAGCTTAAATTTGGGCTAACCTGTTATCATAATTGAGTTCTGTTTTTGTTCCTGATGAATGAACTCATTTTGGCGCCTTATCGAAAGGGTTTCTCAACGAAAGGACGTCCGTCATGTCGAGCACTGCTGGGTCACTGGGTTATAAAAGTCCGCGTCACAAACTGATCCGCTTTTTTGAAAAAAGCCGAGGCCAGTGGAAACGCAAAGCGGGTGAAGCCAAACAAGCGCTGAAGCTATTGAAGAATCGGATTCGTTTTCTAGAGACCAGTCGCGCCCGGTGGAAGACGAAGGCCAACGCCCTCGAGGAGGAATTAGCGATGCTGAGGGCCAAAGAACGGGCACTGGAAGCAGAGCTGGGGGCATTAAAAAAAAGTCTGCTGAGCTGATCAGTACCCCCGGTTACCCGGGCGAGTTCAGCTCGGCACCGCTGGCCCATCAGTATACCCTGGGCCTGATAATGCTGTTTATGTCGTTGGTGCTCGGTGCTGCCACCAGTCTTCGTGGGGCCAGTCGCGCTATCGCGGTGGTAATGGCGGTTTTTGACCTGCCTGGGGCGTGCCCGGTCTGGTCGACCGGGCGGCTATGGTTGCTGCGGTTAGGTTATTACAACTTAATGCGTCCCAAAGAGCCAGCGCCGGATTGGGTCTGGATTGTGGATCATCCGGTGCAATTGGGTCCGGAGAAATGTCTGCTTATTGTGGGCGTTCGCTTAAGCACGTTGCCGGGGACCAATTACTGCCTACGCCATGAGCAAGTAGAACCGATCGAGTTATTGCCGGTGGCTCAATCGACGGGGGAGATCGTGTATCAACAACTCGAAGAGACGCGGAAAAAAACCGGCACACCACGCGCCATTGTGAGCGACCACGGCTCGGATCTGAAAGTCGGCATCGAGCGCTTTTGTCACGCACACCCAGAGACCGTCTCACTGTATGATATTAAGCATAAAGTGGCCCTCGTGTTAAAGCATGAACTGCAGGGGGATGAACAGTGGCAAGACTTTTGCCAACGGGCCGCACACCCCCGTTGCCAACTCCAGCAAACCGCGTTGGCACCGTTGGCCCCGCCACCCCAGAAAGCCAAAGCCCGCTATATGAATGTGGAGTGCCTACGGGACTGGGCCGAGAAGATATTGGCGTTTGTGCAGTGCCAGCCCCCAGAGCTGACGACGACCTATGAGCCGGTGGTTGTGCAAGCCAAGTTGGGTTGGGTCAGGGACTTTCGTGACGCCCTGGCGACCTGGCGCGAGCTCTTCAGCGTAGCGCTCATCACGGAAACCTTTGTGCGCACCCAGGGCTTGTCAAGAGGCTGTCACCGGTCGTTGAAAAAACGCCTAACGGGGGTCGCCTCTACCGCTCCCGCCAAACGCGTGCAACAAGCGCTCGTGAGCTTTGTGGCGCAAGAAGCGTTCAAAGCCAACCCCGGCGAGCGCCTGGTCGCTAGTAGTGAGGTCATTGAATCGGTCTTCGGGAGCTTAAAGCGACTCGCCCGCGACCAAGTGAAAAGCGGCTTTACCGGTCTGGTCCTCGCGGTGGCGGCCCTCGTCTCGACCACCACCGCCGAGGTCGTGAAAACGGCCTTAGAAACGGTGCCGACCAAGCGTATTATTGACTGGTGCCAACAGAAACTGGGTAAGTCCGTTCAAGCCAAGCGAAGAGAGGCGCTTACTCGCCCTAACAAAAAGGAACAAAAACAGGATCAATTAGCGGAGGCGGCATAGAGTTGTTTTCATCAGGCCAGACACTACCTACACCCTAACTGCTCAGTAAGTCATTGATAGTTAAAACTTTTCTTGCACAGCTCTTTAGCCTTCAAATGTTAGAAATAGCCGATGACTTAAGTTAAGGAGAATTAGTGAATGTGCCAAGTTGCTTTAGAAACTGAGCTTATAGTGGAATATGTGATTCAATTCGATAAAATGTGATTAAGAGCGAAACTAAAAAGCGGTGTGGACGTAATATGAAAAGCAGTTTAGTGTTATGTTTTTAAGATAGTTTTTTTTGGATTTGAGCTTATAGTATTAGAAATAACACGGATACGGAGTGCTTGCCATGGAAGGCGAACTTACACTCAGAAATCTTTTACCCGAACTCTCTGACGCAACTAATATCCGCAACCGCACCTTTGTCGGCATCGATTTTGGAACTTCGACATCGGTGGTGAGTTTTTCGTTGATTGGGGATAGGCACAATCCAATCACTACTCGCACCATTACGCTTTTGCAACTATTAGATGACGGCCGCCTCTACGAGAGTCACCTTGTACCCACTGCTATTGCCTGGTATTGCAATCAACTGCTAATTGGTGCCGGTGCTCATCAGTTGAAGCAGCGGCTGCACCTTGGTCGTAACCTTTGGCATTCTTTTAAGATCGAGCTAGGCACCGATCTAGGCCCGCGCTACTACTCAAGCGAACTTGGACAAGGGCATCCCATTGCGACTATTCTTACTCCCAAGGATGCGGCGATCGTGTTCTTTCGTTTCCTTAAAGAAGGTATTACACGTTACATCGAAGAGAATGGGTTGCCCCGCAATGTCTTTTACGCGATCAGCATCCCGGCTGCATTCGAGGCCAATCAGCGCCGTGAGTTGTTGGAAGCATTGCAGAATGTAGGTATCCCCGTCGAAAATCGCGCGTTGATCGATGAACCTAATGCCGCTTTCCTCAACTATATAGCAGAATACAATACTAACAACCTGCAGTATTACCATATTCCCGAAGACAGGCCGTTACATATCATGGTATTTGACTTCGGGGCTGGAACCTGCGACATCTCCATTCTTGAGATTGGCAAAGCACAGCAGGGTTATTACTCAAAGAATCTTTCCATTTCTCGATTTGAACCACTCGGCGGCAACGATATCGATAAAGCAATCGCCTACAAAATCCTGCTGCCTCAGGTCCTGGAGCGAAATAGCTTATCTCAGGATGCGCTGCGGACGCCTGACATCAATAAGCGCATCATTCCCGCTCTGCTAGGTTATGCCGAGATTGTGAAGATCAAGATTTGTAAGCAAGTAGCTGCCGAATCCGTGGCAAACCGGCTGCCCCAATTGGCCTACAGTGATGAACGTATCAGCTTGGCTGGTCTTGAAGACATCAGACTACCCAAGCGAAGCTTAAAAGTGGGAGAATTGAGCCTTTCCTACCGAGAATTTGCTGAGGTTATGGCTCCTTTCCTGGACCTTGATTCAGCCTCCGACCATTATGACGAAGAAGCCAGCGTTGTTAGTGTTTTCACCCTGATTCATAGCGCACTTCGTAAGGCCGATCTCTCAGTAAACGATCTCGATCTGCTCCTAATGATTGGCGGCAGTTCTCAGAATCCGTATGTGCATGATGCATTGGTCCGAGCGATGCCAGATGTTGAGATGGAGCTGCCTTTAGATATGCGTTCTCATGTGTCAATGGGAGCCGCTATTCATTCCCAACTGCTGCATGGCTTTGGTATCAACATCATCCGCCCAATCATCAGCGAACCTCTATTCTATCTCACTCGTGACAATCAACTCAATGTACTCGTTCCGGCAGGCACTAGTATACCTAGTTCACCAGTGACCATTGCCCGATTGTTTACTGGTTCCGAATGGCAGGACGCCATCGAGATACCGATTTACGTCTCTGTGAGAGAGAAACTGCTCTATGTTATTCGCATTCCTAGCGAGGACGGTAAGGGTTTTCCGCAGGGAACAACAGTCACTCTAAACGCAGAACTCACCGCCGATAAGCTCGTAAAAGTTCAAGCAATAACTGACAAGTTGGCTCCTCAATGTGAGTACCTGAATCCATTTGCCAATACCCCTCTGACATCTACCAAACGTAAGGTCATGGAAGCCTTGAAACAAGCCAATCAATCCGCCGCCCAGAATCATGGCCGGCCATCGGTAGACAGCCTGAAAACGCTCGCGAATGCCTATGCTGAGGACGGCAACCATCTCCGTGCAGCGGAAACACTAGAAACTGTTCAACAGATGGACAGCATTCATCGATACGAGACTGATATTTGCTACCACTATTCTCACGCCGGTCGAACTAAGTTAAGCCAACAATGGGCAGACATTGCTTACCAACGTAATCCTACAACCATCACCGCCTTTAATCTGGCCCTTGATAAAGAAAACGATGATGAGACTGCCTATGTGGAATTAATGGAGCAATCTTTGAAGCTCGATTGCGACGCTTATTACACTCTACTGGTCTATGGGCAGTTTCTGAAAAGAAAGCAACAAGCAAGAGGAACCAAATTGATTGAGCGGGCTTACCACTTGATGTTTGACTTATTTGAATTGGGTAGATTGCCAATTTCCGACTATGGACGATTGGTTAAAGCTGCAAAGCTGTTAAAGCAAGAGCAAATAGTTCAGCGAGTGGAAAAAGAGTGGAAGCAGCAGATGACACACCAAAATGAATTCGCTCAGGAAAACTTACTGGAAAAAGTCGGATTGTTATCCGAGAGTGAAGTAAAAGCCGTGGAACACACTTAACTGAAGTTACTGAAACGTGCAGGAGCACACCCATGTCATGGATGATTCCAGATCATAAGCTAGACCCAGATCAGAGACACGTTATTGATCTAGCAACAAAAGCTTCAAGACCCATGTTTATACAAGGGCCAGCAGGCAGCGGAAAAAGTATTTCGTTGGTGAAGGTGTTAAGTAATACCTTAAGCGCAAATTCCAATTTGAATGTATGTATGGTGTTATTTACTCATTCGCTTATTGATATGATGCGAGCCGGTATACCAACTGTATTGCTTGAAAAGGTATCTATTTTTACTGCGCATGATTTTTTCCGAAAAAGTGGAAGATGGGATTTAATCATCATTGACGAAACACAGGATATTGAAGAAAAGGTTTTAAAGCGTGTTTTCAAAACGGGTAAGAAGGTTTTGATAGCCGGTGATTTTTCTCAATCGATTTATAGCAACGGATGCTCTCCTTCGTACATTGCTAGCATTCCAAATTTGGAACAACCACTACTAAAAAAAATTTATCGGTTACCTGCGAATATTCAGAAGATTGCTGCTTTTTTTGTAGATAATCCAGCGGCATTTATGTCTTTTGAAGTGGACAAAAGAGTTGCTAATGTAACCGTTCAGCTTATACGGTATTGCGATCAACTTGAAGAATTTAAAAGTGTCTGGAAAAGAGCTCAAGAATATGCAAGAAATGGTCTTGCAACCGGTGTTCTATTTCCAGAAAATGACACGATTAATCGGTTTTGCAACGCTATACTCGCATACGAAAGAAAATCTGAATGGCGTGCTGTTTATAACTACCTTTGGAATAGAAAGAGAAGGTACAACTATAGTAATTTAAATGAACACTTAAGACAGCAAGGGCTACCCTTGCAAGTTATTGGAGGTGGTGCCGGATCAATGCGGGAAGCCGATGCTAATAGTCTGGTTTCAGCGTTAACTTACCACAGTGCCAAAGGCTTAGATTTCGAGGCCGTTTTCCTACCTAGCCTGACTAGGGAAGTGATTATTTGGAAAGATGTCAATATTGCACAACGGATGTTTTTTGTCGCCTTAACCAGAAGCCGCCGCGATCTATTCCTCAGTTACTATGGAGAACCTCACGAGTTCATTAAGCGAATTCCTTATCATCTCATTTCAGTTTGTGGCACAGCAACAGAAACCAATTCCCATAGCATCAACAACATGGATTCTGTGATTGACTTTTGAGTGATCCAAGGTAGCCAAAATGAATTATAATTATTTTGTACCAATGCTGGTTGAAGAATTCAATAACCTCTTTCGTTTAGGCAGCATTCGTTTACCTAATGGTCGCTGGGTTGCAGGAAGGCAGAGAGAATTGCCGTTTTCTGAAGGCGATGACTTTACCGATAGACTGCTTAATACAATACCTTCTTTCGAAGATACAGGAAGCGTTGTCGTTGTAAAATTCATAAATTATGAACCGATTAAAGGATTCGGACATACTTACGCAGAATTTTATTTCGAAGATGCCGTCGCAGTTTATACATTAACATCGCAAGACCAAAAAATTCTTGCAAACAGGTTAGGTAGTAATTCCAAACTAGTTGATAAACTAATTCTGTCAGAGTCTGTAATTCTTTCCTTAAAGAAAAAAATTATAGAACAATCTGCGCGTCGGGGGGCTTCAGCATTGTTAACCATTTATGCTGATGAAATAGAAAATATTTCGCGGTATAGTAAAGAAATAGACCAAACCGTGTTTAGTGCTGTTCAAGCACGACAAGAGGGTCTCAATTCGGCTCTAAAAGGACAGCCCTATCTTGAAACTCTTTTTTGCTATTCAAGAACGGGACCGATCCCTAACTTCGATATTGGATTCATACAGGATGCTGGTCATGTACTTTGCCATTATTGCAAGTCTAACGATAAAGAGATTGAATATTTTGGTATGAAGGAAGTTATCTCAGAATGGCATGAGAGAAAGCGTTCTGCCGTAGTTACTGAAATTCTAAATGACTTAATAAAAAAAGGCACTTCTAATGCTTTTGATCAATATGCCAGCTTGCCAGGTGCTTTAGTATCCACAGTAGTCTTCTTAAAACTGTGTCATATGATGCGCGTAGAGAATGAACCTCTTGATCGACAAAAATTGCAAGAGGTCCTTTTGAAAATAGAGGATCAATTGAGTGTTACACGCGGAGTTGGCTGGTGTGGTGCTTTTTGGGGATTTTCTGAGTTTGCTGCCGAGTATTATGCCTGCGTTCCAGCGGGGTCATCGAGGCCTCGATTTCGTACCAGATTTGTTACACCGAATGGCCCGGAGGTTAAGGAGAATTCTTTGGAATTACTAGTAACGTCCAATGTAACAGAAGACTTGGTTAGTAGTAATTTGCAACAGAAATTTGGTGAACTAGATTCCGAGACAAAAAGTGAGGAACTGACAGCCAAATCCTCCAAGGGTCGGAAAACAAGCGGCCAACTTGAGCAGTATGAAGATAGTGCCAATAACAGCCGCACTGTTACCAGTGTAGCACTAGGTTCAGCCGGAGATACATCAAATTCCATCAGTAAACCAGTAAACAACTCTATGGCCACGAAACCAGCAGCTTGCGAAGAAAATCTGAATACTGGTTTAGATGGTAAACCAATTCGACTTTTGGAGGACAATTCAATTCCGCCCCCGCCTTTAACTGCACCGCCGACAGAGGCGTTTGCACCGAGAGTGGAGTGTGTCGATAAGACAGCAGAGAAGTCTTCAAAAAACCAAAAACCAAAAACCAAAAAAACGAAATCAAAAACGACGTCTCCTAAAAATATCTGAATATACAAAACCAAATTAGCTTTAGATTTAACTCAAGAGGCCAGCGCAGATAACGAAGGTCATTGAACGATTACCCAATTTGGGAGTGGTAAAACTGGCCATGAGAACAGGATGCAATCATGTGAAGCATACGAAACAGTCAAAGCTAAACTGTATTAATTGTATTAGTTAAGATTTAATCTGACACTTCTGGTGAACTCAATCACACTAGCTTCAGCAAACTTAGCTTACAGAGTAGTTTCAGTGATCCTGTTCTCCGAAACCCGTCTTACCTGGCGTGCTGAGCTGCCCCGTTCTGTGTGGCTACGGTGGTTTCAGCAACGCATCTTTGACAAGGGCAGTAATTTTGAATCTAGCAAACCTGCTGTTTTTGTCAACCAGCGAGCAAGGCACCTTTGCCATCGGACATGCCCAGTTGCCTATTATCTCGGAGGCTAAGCTTGCTGAGTGAGTGTGGCGGTTATCCTGCGCCCCACGCACGGGTCCCTCCTTGACCTATCCCCCATCCCAGGGGGAACCCCGCTGAAATAACATGTCATCCTCTTACTGATCCTTGAGAAAAATTCTCCATTTTTGTTTCGCGTGAAGATTTAAGGTGTGTTTATTTCAGCTCCGTAGGAGCTGACTCCCCCTTGCCTTCTTTTATACTTCTCTCAGCAAGCTCAGCCTCCTTGTGTCCCTCAAGCGAGGGTCCAAGTACGAAGCTTGCTGAGAGTGCACAGCGACACGAATAGGCTCACATAGCGGGTTAACCCTAATATGCTTTAAAGGAGCTCAGCGCAATTTGAGCCTTAGCAAGCTTAGCGGCCACGATTTCAGCAAGCCTAGCTTGCTGAGCATGCTTTGCTTGCCTAGCTATTTTGGTTCGCATCTAAGACACTTCCACTAATCTGGCTGCCATGAGCTTACCAAGCTGAGCTTGCTTGGCTTGCTGAGAGGTTTGGTAAACCTTTTATTATCATGCGAGACGGGCGTCTAACGACGTAAGTTTGCCTATGGTGCCGGGTATGCCCTGTTACTCTGGAAACTGAGCTTGCGAAGCTTGCGAGGTTAGAGCGACGAGGATGGAACACTCCCTGTATACACAAGCTAAACCTTGATAGAGTGCGGTACTAGAAGAACCTGAGGATAAGCGTTACCGTCAATGTGGGGTAAATTTGACCGTCAAGTCACTTATCACCGGCAGCCAAGGTCTATCCCCGCCTATGCGGGGGAAACTCGTAGACATCACGGATGCTGTCGGCCAGGGATGGTCTATCCCCGCCTATGCGGGGGAAACAGATCCATTAAAGCGTTCGATATTCACAAGGTAGGTCTATCCCCGCCTATGCGGGGGAAACACTGACGGGCAAATCATTGGCGTAAATCCTAAGGGTCTATCCCCGCCTATGCGGGGGAAACTTCGCCAACTAACAATTTGTTGATAAAACTAAAGGTCTATCCCCGCCTATGCGGGGGAAACACCGGGCCCAGATTGATGCGGTCAACAGCATCAGGTCTATCCCCGCCTATGCGGGGGAAACGTGCATCATATCGTCGGCGCCGATCGCTTTCAGGGTCTATCCCCGCCTATGCGGGGGAAACAAAAATCGCATGTACATCGGTCGAACCCATTGAGGTCTATCCCCGCCTATGCGGGGGAAACGCATCGCCGTCTGCAGGCTGATAAACAACCTGAGGTCTATCCCCGCCTATGCGGGGGAAACCGTTTACACCAGCTCATCGATAGAGCGGAAGGGGGTCTATCCCCGCCTATGCGGGGGAAACATAGCGAGCGCCTTAGCGGTGCGGCTTAGGACGGGTCTATCCCCGCCTATGCGGGGGAAACGGATATACGCCGCAGATGAAGGGACCATCACAGGGTCTATCCCCGCCTATGCGGGGGAAACAGAGCAAATCCGCAAGCGGTATGGGGTTGATGGGGTCTATCCCCGCCTATGCGGGGGAAACACGGGGTGCAGCTCCAGGGATTCAATCTCAAGGGGTCTATCCCCGCCTATGCGGGGGAAACTCGGTCTTTTGCGGGTAGCAAAAAGCGCGTTCAGGTCTATCCCCGCCTATGCGGGGGAAACAGCTCCTTCTTTACGGCCGTAATGCCGGCCTGAGGTCTATCCCCGCCTATGCGGGGGAAACCCAGATCATTTCCGGTTAATGATTTTGTTCAAAGGTCTATCCCCGCCTATGCGGGGGAAACAGTACGCGGTCGTACATCTGGGGGTTGTAGTAGGGTCTATCCCCGCGGCACTGGTTCAGTCTGATTTGTCGCTAACACACTGACTAAGTTATATAATTCGGTCTTCTCAGGCAATTTCCAACGTGTGGAGCGAGATGAATAAACTGACCCAGCGAAGCTGTCCACGATGCGATTCACAAGCCCTTGAGGTCTACCAAGGTTATGAGACCAAGCACCATGGCGATCGGAATCTGTATCGGTGCGGGGACTGTGGGCAGGTGTTTTCGGAGACCCGAGGGACGTTTCTGGAGGGGCTGAGCAAGCCGTTAAGCACGATTGTGACAGTGCTCAAGGCGCGTGGTGAGGGGCTGGGGTTGAACGCGACCTGTCGGATCTTTGACCTTGCCAAGAATACGTTGCTGAATTGGGAACGGCGGTTTGCGGAGTTACGTGAGACGCTGATGCTGTATGCCTTGATGCACACGTTTTTGAGCCAAGTGATTGAGGGCGACGAATTGTACACCAAGGTGCGCAAGAACGTGCCGGTGGAAGACTGTGAAGGTTGGACGATCGTGCTGATGGAGCGAGCCAGTCGGTTTATTTGGGCTTTGGGCTGTGGGAAGAAAGATCGGACGTTGTTTTCTTGGGCGATACAAATACTTAGAGACATCATCGAACGCACCGGTGAGGTCACCTTGGTGACCGACGGGGAGCGTCGTTACGGCAATCTGTTGTTCGAGATCTGCCATGAAGTGGTCCGCGCCGGGCAACGTGGGCGACCGCCGAAAGTCCTTCGTGAAGGGGTGAAAGTGAGGCTCAAGAATAAAGGGTCGCAATCGCGCCAACGGGGTCGCAAACGATCCAAGTATGAAGCCCCTCACCGCGAGCATCCCGGCACCCGTCAAGATATCGTGGACAGCGACATCCATGCCGAGCACGTCGAGGCGTTTAATGCCTCGACTCGTCGACGCAATTCCGCCTACCGCCGCAAGACCAACACCTACGCCAAGAAGAAGACCGCGTTACAACGGACCTTGGACATGCTGTGGATCATCCATAACTTCATTCGACCTCACTTTACCACCTGCAAGGTCCCGGCGGTAGCATTGGGCATTGTGGAAAAAGGGCTCTCGTGGGAAGAGGTTTGCATGATTCAGAAAACCGTATGAGTTTGAGTTTTTCTAAATTTAATCAATATCTTACTAGATAATCAGACTGAACCAGTACCATCCCCGCCTATGCGGGGGAAACGTGCTTGACGTGCCGTAGGTGGTGTCTGCGTCAGGTCTATCCCCGCCTATGCGGGGGAAACTTTGCCTGGTCTTGTGCCGCCGTCTGTTGTTGGGGTCTATCCCCGCCTATGCGGGGGAAACTCGTATATCTCCTCTATAAGGAAGTCCCTTTCAGGTCTATCCCCGCCTATGCGGGGGAAACATGTCGTTAATGGCAAGTTTGTTTCAAGGGACAGGTCTATCCCCCCTATGCGGGGGAAACCGAACATCCATGCCGCGTTCCTTATCTTGCTTGGGTCTATCCCCGCCTATGCGGGGGAAACATCATAACTGACGCTGCGGCGACCTGTGCGTGAGGTCTATCCCCGCCTATGCGGGGGAAACGAGGTACCTTGGCATCAATCATGCATGTATTGAGGTCTATCCCCGCCTATGCGGGGGAAACGCCAGCATGGAACGCTTAGCGGCGCTTTCATGGGGTCTATCCCCGCCTATGCGGGGGAAACCGGTTTTGGGTTTACAAAAATCATCCAGGCGAGGGTCTATCCCCGCCTATGCGGGGGAAACGTGCCACTGCCGGAGAGCGTCTGAGTGACCAGGGGTCTATCCCCGCCTATGCGGGGGAAACTCTAGCAAATAAGGTAATGATATTCCTGCTTTTTAAAGATCAGTACAGTTACTTCGGACGGTGGCTGACAATCAACCCATCTATTTCAACCAATTTGATAGGAGGTAAACCTATCGTACGGACATCTTGTCCTCCTGGCATCGTTGGGTCGGCCCAAACCATAATGGCCGATGCCTCTGTTTCATAGTTGAACCATTCTGCTAAAATTTTCCAAATACGCTCTCGAACAGCAGGAGAAAGACGCGGAGCACTATAGACACCAGGAGCAAGTTCTAACATAGATGACGAAAGAAAGCCGCGAATGCGATCCGATACGTTACGCGTCACCATTATCGTCATTGACATTCAATAATTCCTTGATTTGATCAATCATCCTTGGAATTAGCTTGTGTCTGCGAAATGCAACAGCTGCTTCCTTACGCATTTCCCGTTCTATGTTGATTTCGGGATATTTCATTGCTGTTTTCGCAACTTCAAAGGCTAAAGGGAGTGTTACGTCAGCACGGTAAAGATCAGCAATATCGAGAATAAAGGCATTGCTGGAATCTTCATGGATAAATCCCAGTGGCGGCAGTGCACCGACAGAGGCTACCGCAATATCTGCGGCTGCTTCCACAAAAGTGGCGGCATGATTTATCGCCTGGTTAGGCATATCGGCGGCATTTGGATTTTGGCGATCGTACTTTCTACCAGACCAGGGTACACCGTACTTCTCAGCAGTCAGTCGGTAGGTTTCTTTGAGCCGCGCGCCCTCAATACCCCGTAATACGGCAATGTCCTTATGAGGTAATACACGTCCGAAGCGAATAGCATATATGCGCTTCGCTATCCCGAGCCGGGCCTTCTCATCAGCCCACAGTTTCGCGTGCTGCCGAGCGACATTGGATCGCCCTTGACCTATTGGCGGGGCTGTATAAAATTTTACGCCACCTTCTCCGACCGCAGCTACCAGTGTGCCATGTCGCGCGAGTATTCTAAGGGCATCGTGGCTGATGGTAGTACCGGGTCCCATCAGAATCATGGAAACAGCTTGATAAGGCAGTGCATAATCACCAGAGCTAAGAATTTCCGATTGAGCGGCGAGAAATTTGAGTGTTCCGTTCTCTACATAGAGATTACCGTGGGATAGCCATATTAGACCATGCCGATCGGCGTGGGGGACGCGTGAGGTGGCCAGGCCGAGTCGACCTACGAGCAGATTGCTCATGGGTTCGGCCTCAGCAAAAGCATTCCATATCCAAAAGCCCGATGCCGTCCGACGCCTCGTGCGAGAAGTTTGTTGAAAGCTTCGCTGTCCCTGATTTCTAAAACACCATTGAATAGGGCTTGTGGCCTTTTCAAAATAGAGTTGCTACGTTTGGCAGCCTTTGTGTGATTCCGCCTTAGTAGTGAAATCAATCGGAAGGCGCTAAGTTGCACCTTGAGCAATCGCGCTGTATCACGAAAGTGGTTGTGAAGCCATTGCTGATAAATTGCATAACGATTAGCAGGTTCAGAGACATCACCACGCTCCAGGAAGCGCAGGAAAATATCCTTCTCAATCTTCTCCTGGCGAGATACGGGGCAAACTAACAGCTCGAAACCCAACTGTCGACCCACCTGCCATTGTTCCGGCATTGCTTTACTCGCCAGTGACTCCCGAATAAGTATCTCGTGAATCCCCGGCAGAGCAAAGGTATCCACATGCTCACCCAGAGCAGTGGCGGAATGAGGTGAATAGGCGAGAACTCGGATATGCTGCGAGCGAGGATGGATGATGCGCTCATCAGATTGCAGCAATTGATCCGCGGGGGAGCGTGATAGAATTCGGAAAGGTTTCGGGGCCAGGTCATTGAATAAAGCTTGCAGTAAAGCGTGAACAGTATAGCCTAAATCTCCATCGTGAAACGTGTTCAGTCCCTGTGCCTGAGCAAAACGAAGCAAGGTGTCTGGACGCAACTGAAACTGCACCAGATTCATACAATCTGACCTTCTAGCATAATCCTCTGCCCCGTATGCACCTGATTACTCCAGTCCCGCAGATCATAGACTTCAACACGTCGGCAGTTTAGTTCATCCCCTCCATCGCTTAAAGGCCAGCAGGCTGGCATAGGGAAGTGCGGATCGGCGCGTGGATGGCGCGGTACGTTGCACAATGCTGCCTTAAGATCAATCGCCTTGCGGCGCTCCAGTACTAACGGTGCAGCAGGCAAGCAGGTTTTACGTCCTATGAACAGGGGACGAGCAGGACGCCGCAAGGTTTGCTCTAATTCATCGATGCTAGGTTTAGTGCTGTCTTTTAGGGTAACTGCAAGCGTCATGACGCCGTTAGCCAAATAGTAGCGATAGCGCTGATGGATGCCCGTAGACGCTTCGCCACCCGTCCGATCTTCACGCTTTCCTCGAGTTGTCCAGCCAGTATCGACCATCTTTGACTGTCCTAGATCGACGGTATGATAATCAAGGATAACTGCAGGTAAGACATCCCATCGTGCCGCAAAGAGGATTCTGGCCTGGAGTGTCTGCAAGCGACCAGCGTCACTGTGTGAATAGCCTAGTGAGTTCGCGAAAAGACCAGTCAGCATCGACACGCTGGGAAAGTGCTCGGTGAAATTATGCTGGTCAATAATGACGCCTCCGAAGCTCATAAGTGGGGCGTCCAACCGTAACAGTAAAACGTCCATAGCTATGTACCGAACAGAGTGGCCAGTGCATCGGTACTAATGGTGGTTAAGCTGCCAGTGGTTGTCTCTTTCAGTGTTTGCAGATTTTCGGCCTGTACAATTGACCTGACGCGCTAAGGATTACGCTGAATTTACCTCAAGCGGCCTCCTTGTCGACAAATCGCAGCGGGATGGTATGCTCCCGGACCCAGATGTCCTGACAACGATTACAGACCAGCACACGCAAGGCGGTCAGGGCATGAGAACCGGCCTTGGACCAGCTCATGCCGTTGCGCTTTTGGCGCCGGGCGGTGACCTGGTTGTTGGCGCTCTCAACGGGGCTACTGCCGTTGCGTAACCCCAGCCGCCGGCGCAATGCATAGCAGGGAATCGCCTGTGCATTGCGTTCCAGATATTTCCGCAGTCGCTCGATCGCAGCCGGATCTTTCACCTCGGTCGCGGGGATGGTCTCCAAGTATCGACGCGCTTCCGTCACCATTCCATACCACAGGAAGCGCACCAGGGTACCTACATGCCGGTTACGGACCTCACGCGCGCCACAGGCGCGACTGAGATCCCCTTTGAATTTCTTGACCACATGATACCAATCCAACCCCAACCACACCCGGGGATGCCAGGCGAAGAACGCCAGGAGCGTCTCTTGCAGACTGTGATAGCCATCCGTGAACAGATGCAGTCGTCCGCCGAGCAGATCGTTGTGGAGCAGAAACGCCAGCACGAAGCGCAGCATCTGCCCGAGACTGTCAGCGCTGAGGGTAAAGTGTTTGGCGCCCTGCTCGATCCGGGCTACCGTATTAGCAACTTGCGGGCGCGAGGCCTGGCTCGCCTCACTCGCGGCGTCCGGTGGTGGGACAACTGCCGCCACCCCCGGCGCGACGGCACGCTCGCGATGCGCCTTTTGTTGCTTCACGGTCACGTCATCCACCGAGATCGTCGTGCAATAGGCCGGCTCTTCATAGACCGCCGCCGCGGCCCGCTGGCGCGCCGACTCGATCTGCTCCGGCGAAAAACCCCGCTTGGCCATCTCACCAACCACCGCCGTCAACTGCTCGTCCACCACCGCGACCTTTTGCCGACGATCCGTGCCCGTCGTGGCGTCGCCCACCACAGCCGCCGTCGGCTGACCATCCCCGGTAAAGCCGTGCTCCACCAGCACCCGTTGACTGTGACACCCCAGAAAATCCAGTACCCGGGCCCCTTCCTTCTGGGCGTTATCCTGCAGCGTCGTCACCGGCGTACCGCCCTGCCACTGACGCCGGTAGCGGTTCAAATGGGCCGTGTTGTCACGGTAACTGCGGCGGCTCGCCTCCAGGCACAGCGCTTCTTCGCGAAACCCCTCCGTCTTGTGCCATTCGCGGGGCTGACGCCGCGGAAAATAGGACGCTCCGCGACAGAGCACCTCGCCTGCCGCGTCCCGCGCCTCGTACAGCGCAAAGCCAAACCGCCCCACCTCACCTTCCACTCGATAACCGTGCCGGCACTGGCATACCGCGACGGCTTCTTGCCTCAGTCGTCCGAGCTCACCTTGAAGCTTTTTTTTCCCGCCGCCGCCAAATGCCGCGACAGCGCCTCCCGTAACGCGGGAAACGACACATCTAACGCCGCCCGGTCCAGCGCCGAGAGATTCAATTCATCACCTTCCGGTAATATCAGACTAAACGACCCGTCCGCCTGTTCTTGCGGATGCCGATCCACCGAGGCTTCCGCCTCCGTCTCCACCAACTCCACGTTGATTCGCAACCTCAAGTTCTTGGCCATGGCTCACCCCCATGCGATGCCTTCAACACAACGGCTTCCTTCCGTTATACTCCATTTGCCTTCGCTAAGGCGAGCCAATTTCAATTGTACAGGCCGCAGATTTTTGGTCGAGGCAGCAAAACGCATTATGTCACCCCTACCATACATAGCGTCTAAGGCATCGATATGGCTACACAGCGTATTAATAGCCTGCTGCATCATATCATCGCGTGGCGTCAGCGCCTCAAGGAAAGCATTCGCGAGGCTGCGGGGTTGCTCTGGCCCTGTCTCTAGTAACACCAGTTCTGCACGACTGTAGGGAGCCGTAGCGCCTAACTTGGCGCCTGGCGTCACCGTTGTGATTGCCTTAACCAGTCCTTCTAGTATCGCTTTAGCATCATTAGAATCTTGTTGGCGCCAATGCTCGGGCGTACAACCCGTCAAGTTGGATAAAAGCAGCGGGATATCAACCACTACATAGCCGTAAAACAATCCAGCGAATAGCTCCATGTCGCCAGCATGTGCAGCTCCGGTTTCTTCTTCAAGATTGAGGTCATCGACCACAGTGAAGTAGTCAACCTCGGCTTGAGCCCGATGCACTGTGAACGCATGAGCCACATGTACACAAGCATCGCTTCGTGCAAGGATATCGGAGGTGACGAATCGCCCAAATAGGGCTCCCTCCAATCCAGCGTAGAGGTTGTTGAAACCCGCAGCCTTCAGCATTGCCATGAAATTGGCTTTTTGGTCTTTGGTGATCTGCTTTTTGATGTCTTGCACCGCTTCCTTGATGGCAGCTTTGGAAGCGTCTGGGTCGCTGTACCGGCGAGCACAATCAAGAATAAGCCTGACCAGATAATCGGCCTCGGGTTTACCGAAAAGCACAGGCTGCTTTAGCTCTAGCCCCTCAAGTTTTTTTTTATCTTTACTAACCTTGAGGAGTCCACTGATAAGCTCAAGCGTGAGATCTTCGGCCCTCGCCCTTGCCTCTGACTCATCGAAATTTGCTTCTTGTAGGCCTTGTTGGACTCTCGGTAAGATCTCTCGGCTAAAGAATTGTCGGCTGCGTAACCCTGAAGGTAGAGGAATTGTCTGCTGGAGCGTGTTGCGCCAATGTCGTTTTAGGCACTGTGAAGAAACGCGAATCCGCACTGCATTGCCAAACGGAATGCGTTTTGCGAGACCGGCGTCGTCGCGATTTAGCAAGCTAGCGTGATAAGAGGTTAACGTATGAATCTGTAGAAACATAATTTATTCTTTGGGTAAGTTTGCATAGTAATCGCGGGCAATGCGACGCCGTTGTTTCTCTCGGGATACCTCATCGGAGGCAAACAGTAGCCAAGCCACTTCAGTCCAATCGATCGGTTCCCCTTTTGCCGCTAAGAAGCGCGCTGTCCGCAGCAGTAGAATTCGCTGCGTTTGCCTGTCGGCGTCCAACAGCCGTTCCAGCCGGGCTTCAGCGAAGCGATTTTTGGCAAGGACTTCGCCAACGTGGCGACCGAGCTGATGATGAGAAGGGTACATGAGGGCCATACCAGCCAGCAAAGTAATCCAGTCTTGCAGGTAGCGTTCCTCTGCCCACAATCCCTTGATATGACGATAAAAAAACCGATAGAACCCTAGGGAAGGTGGGTGCCCCGGTTGCAGGCGTTTAAGCGAGGTACGTTCACCAGTAGGGAAATCACTGCTCCCAATAATGCCGGCAAGGGTGTTAATCACTTTGTTTAGAGGTGTATTTAACTCAGTGAACTCAGCCATCGGTTGCATTCAATTTCCCCTTCATAAGCTCTCCAAATTGTTTTTTCAAGGCGCTGTGGAATACGCCTTCGGCGCGACTGATTGCCCGAAGTCGACGACCGCTTCGCTCTGGCGCACTCACCATGGCTTGCTCCAATACTGCCAGGGCGTGATCCCTCAGCCTGTGTAACCAGTGACGCTGTACGGTGGTATCATCTAGTTCATCCAAGGCATACCATAACCATTCAAAGTAATGCCGACACCAGGCGTCACCAAAGACACTTCGCCATTTGTTAACCCAGGCGCTAATTTCATGCTTGTCGTAGTTAACTTTAACTGACTCAGGCCCTCCTTCCAATAAGCTGAACAATGCCGATGCTAATACTTTGTTCTGCAACGTGCTAACATCATTGAGAAGTTGCTTACTTAGTCTTGCTAGGCGCTCAAACAGGTCATCACGCTTAAGCAAGCTGCGCACCACTTTCCCCGGCACAAGAATACTCTCGTTCCGGAAACCCGCTGTTGTTCCTTGACCGCGTATTAATACCGATACGTAGAAGCGACAATCCTTGCCTTGATCATCCGTTGATGGCCGTTGCATGAATGCCGGTTGATAACCATCTTCAAACAGCAAATCCCGCAGCAATGCAGGTGCCAAACCACCTTCGGATACTGTGAGAGCGGCCCCTGTCTTTTCGCTAATCGGTATCCAGGGATCGCCTAGGTTTCCCTTTGCCTCTGCTACACAAATCCGCGCCGCCTTTGTCGAGGCTGTCCAGGCGGCGATCTGGTCATCAATTTTTCGTAACCTCACCGCACGGGCAATTTCAATAAAAAATGGATCCAGATGTTTAGGCGCCAAACTACTTTGCCGATCCCAGGGCGCTGTCCAGGTGAGGACAATGCCATCGCTCTGATAAACCCAGGGGTTCTGTAACAGAGTCTGGCGGTAATGCAACAGCTTCTTTACGTCCCTGACGAAACGTGGACCAAGTCGATCAGAGTTTAATAGTGTGATGAAGGGGCGGCTGCCAAAACCCCCATTCATTCGCGCAATGCCATAGTTCCCCTGCCCAAAGAAACCGCTCATTGTTTGCAGACTGATGAGGGCGAAAACCCAATCCTCAAGACTACTATCGCCCATACGGCTCATTTTGATGTCATGATTTTTAGCCGTGGGTAGTAAATCCAGCTGGTCAGCCGTCAAGGCTTTAGATTTAAAGGCCTTGAAGGCTTGAGCTGACTCAACCGGTGCCTGCATAAAAGCTGGGCAAGTGACATCATCAACCACTAGGGTCCAAGCTGTATCGTCTTGTCTGTTGGTCAGTTGGCGAATACCGTTGCGCCAGAATCCAGTAGACTGTTTGGGGTTGTCATGCCCCTGCCGAACTAGCAAAGCGCCGGCGAGATAACAGAGAAAGACATGGAAGGGATCAATTTGGTGACGTTGCAGCCTTGGCAGACTGTCAACATAATCTTGTCCGAGGCTTTCTAGAAGTTCAGGCAGGCTTTGCCGCTCAACTCCTGGAGGCGTCTCCACCTGAAACAACGGGTCCATTAGCAGATTCATGGCAACCGCTCCAGACCAAATCGCGTGTAGCAATAAGCACTGCCGCCGAGCCGAAAGTGAATTCCATCGCTGCCGCGTTCAAGCTCCGTGACTTCTTCAATTTCCGCCTGAGGGGCGAGATGCCCAGGAATAATAAGTTCGGAAAAGGACTTGCCGAAGGGGCTGACTAGCGGTTCAGGTATTGTCACACGGCGGTCATTTAAGCCAAGGCGAGTTCGTAGTTGCTCGTTGCAGTCTGAAAAGCGCAATTCGCCGAAGGGTTCTGGCCTGATTAAGGCGATGTCAGCCTGCACTTCCATGCTTAAAGCGATACCATCCTGTTTCTGTGCGTGCTTGGCCCACGCTCCCTCATTGAGTAAGTCCAGCCGTTCTGGATGCAATGCCTGTTCCACCAACCAACGATTGTCCCGCGGGATTCTAACTTCAGCGTGAGTTGCAAACGTATCGCGGGTTAGCCGCAGCACTCGAAGATCACTATAGACACTACCCAACCCTCCTATTCCTTGCACCGTACCGTCCGGCCGCAGTAGCGATTCGAGACTCGCGTCCGCCAACGAAAGTACTATGCAGTGGGCTTTCTCGAAGCCCAATGGGCGCACTCTCCTCCCATGTCGATGCAACCGTCCTATCCGCTGCAGCAATACATCCATTGGACAGTGATCAGTGATCAGCAGGTCGGCATCGATATCAAGACTCTGCTCCAAGGTTTGGGTACCGATCATGAGTATAGGGCCGGGAGCAGAGCCCTTGCCGAAGCGAAAGCTCACGGCAGCGTCTAGGCTCTCGCGGTCAACGCGGGCATAGCGTCCATGGTGAGGACAGATAATATTTTCACAACAAAACAGCCAAGCACGGTTGAGACGTTCATCTCTCTCAACCAGGCGTTGCAGTCTAATAGCGCGGTTTACTGTATTCATGACTACAAGCACCCGTGCGCCCTGGTGCAACGCCGCCACTATTCTCTCAACGATTACCTCAAAATGTTCGAGGTCGGGGGTGAACTCAACTGTCACTGTCTTATCAGATGAACGCGTGCTTGTAACTGGCTTGGGAACATGGCCTATAGATGCCAACGATGGATACGGCAGGCTTTGGGCTTTAACCAAAGGCAAGGGTTCAGTGTTTAGCCATTGGGCGCGGGCCACCTCACCTAGGGTGGCGGATAGCAAAAGGGCGTAACCGCCTAACTGGAGATGATGCTTAAGCAGGGCCTGCAATAGATAACGCAGATAGGGATCACTGGCGTGAACCTCATCGATCACCAGGAGTTGCCGATCCAGACACACCGAACGCAGATGAGCGTGTTTGACGCGTAAAGCACTCAACAGGGCTTGGTCTACGGTGCCAATGGCAACAGGCGCAGCGAGAAAACGCTTGGGGTTCTCCGCTGCCCAAATCCGCTCACGCTGGTGCTCCGCGTCACTATCCTGCCAGAGGTGCCAACTTTCGGGCAAGATGCGTTCACCGTCAGCTCTTACGTAGCCTGGCACTGCCAATAGTACGGGCGAGAGCGGTGGATCGAGTGTCATTCCGTCGATGTAATTGAAAACTCTTTCATATAGCTCTCTTGCCGCCACGCGGGTAGGCAGCGCGAAGTAGAGGCCATCGACAGCGCCCGCGGTAAATAACCTAAGGAACCAAATTACTGCAGCCTCGGTCTTCCCAGATCCTGTCTCAGACTCCGCGATCAATAGGCGCTTATCACTGTCTAAGGTTACCGTGTTCAAATGCTGTTGCAGGGGTACAAGCGAGGTAAAACCAAAAATTTTAGCAGGTTCAAAGCCATGTTCCTGCAGTGACTGTCGCTGAGCATCAGTATCGAAACCAATGGCCTTAAGAGCATGGAGAGCTTGAGTGCGGGCAAACTCAGTGCGATTTTCCTGCCAGTTTTTCCGATAAGGGAAGAACCCTACATGTGAGCCAATCCAATCAGCTAACATTACCAGGCCAGCAAAACGGTGCTGCAGAGGTGCTGAACCGCTGATCGACGGAATGCTCTGCTCAAAAGCCTCTGGAAAGGCAGCCCTTGCATCGTCCATGAGCTCTTTCATGCCTTGCCACGGGTCTAAATCATTGCCGGTTCGCCACCACTTCTTGGCTTTATGGTAACGAGCATCCCTGTTCTCCAGTTCGTCATGGGTAACTGGACGGCCATGGTGAGATACAGCTGCCAACAGCATTCCTGAGAATGCTTCTTCATCGCCGAACCATCTAATTATCGAGAATAGATCCAGTGTCTCGACAAGTCGATTAAATAAATCGGTTTCTTGGAATAGAGGAGCGACTTCTCGAACATGACCCGCTTGTCTGTCTCCTTGGGAGAAAACTTTTCCTTGAAAGCCTAAGTTTAGCTTACCCAGGTCATGCAATAGAGCAATGATGGCCAATCGGTCTAATTGTGCTGCAGACAAGGAATGCCCAGCGGCGCGTTCGACCCGTTGACGAATGGACGAAATACCCACAAGTGCGCGGAAAACTGTTGCTACATCAATGCAGTGATCGCGCAGTGGATGCCAGGCTTCTAAGGAGTGCGTCTCGTTGTTAAGCCACGCCTTACCCCAAAAAGACGTGATCGGTAAGCGCACAATTATACCCTCTCCCTTTTGTTAAAACATGCCGGCAACACACCGACGTTATCCATTAAAGTGACTGCCTTAATCTTGCCTTAGTCTGTAACTGAATTTTCTTTAGACCTTTTTGCCGTATTTATTGATTATCAAATGAAACAAACCACGCCCTGAGGGCGTGGTCAGAGTTCAACGGCTTTGCCAGTTGAACGACTCATTGCTCCCTCTAACAGGCGTTGTCCCCACAACGCACAGAGAGGTCAAAGCAATGAGCCGTTTTCGGAAACTATCACATACGATTTGGCACTGTCAGTATCACATAGTGTGGGTGCCAAAATACCGTTATCGAATCCTGACGGGACGGGTGGCGGAGGAGGTGGCGCGGTGCATCCGTGCCTTTGTCGAGCAGCAGAAGAGTGAAGTAGTGGAACTCAACGTGCAGCTCGATCATGTTCATTTGCTGGTGTTGGTCCCGCCAAAAGTGTCGATCTCGGACTTTGTTGGGACGGTGAAGGGGCGCACGGCGATCCGGGTGTTCAACCAGTTTCGGGAGTTGAAGCGCCGCCCGTACTGGGGCAATCGGTTTTGGGCGCGCGGGTACTGTGTCGATACGGTGGGATTGGATGAGACTAAGATCCGCGCGTATGTGCAGTACCAGGAGAAAAGGGAACGCCAGACCGAGCAACGCGGTCTGGATGTCTAGTTAAATCGATCATGAACGGGGACAACACTCGCCTTGCCTCCTCTGGGGGCAAGGCAGACTCATCCCCTTTTAGGGGTAAACACAAAACCACCCGCTTTGCGGGTGGATTCTTTTTTTTTCCAGTCCTATCTTGCATGTCAATAATGGTTTTGATTGTCTACAAGCAGTTTCCACTAAAAAAAGATGAAAGACAACCCAACGCTTGTACTATAAAGCTCCCATTCCATCCCTGAGTTACCATTTGGTGGTTTTTCTGTTGTCTCCCAAACCTCAAAATCACTGACCTATTAGATTTCTAGATTGGTTTGTACTTTAGCATCTATACATCCAATCTGTTCTGCCACCAGGCGAATACAGCTCATAGTTTTTTGTTTGCCAGGAGATTAGTTCTTGCAAGTCATCTTAATCATCACCGAATAATCACTACATTCTCATAAGTCATAAGTTCTCACACTTTCCGAGCTTGGGTAATACGTAACTAGTTGAAGAATATTTGGTTTCTTACTCTCATGACAATAGCTAACCAAATAAGCGACTTTCGACAATTTCAACAAGTTGCTGAGAACCTACGACTCACGAGCTAACTTCATTTCTCCCCTTAAGGCAATACCCTCGCCAATTTACCGTAGCTCAGGCCCTTACAAGTGGTTGATTAATGCGCCCAAGCTGAGCGACCTGAGAGGCGATGGAGTCCATAGAAATCGGCTGAGGCATTTGCGGAAGGTATTTTAGGATTTCACGAGCATATTTCCAGCCTCGAAACAGGGCCTTGAGATCAAGGACGCTAAAGGCCGGACAGTGTTCGCGCAGGGGGCGGATCAGTACCTGCGAGAGCGAGACCATGAACAGGGCCAAGTTGGCGCTGTTGTAGACCGGGGTCTGTTTGACCGCCATAAAGTCTTCCAGCCCCCAATATTGCTTCGCGTCGCGGAACTGAAATTCCAGTTGGAAGCGTACGCGATAGAAGGTGATCATTCGCTCGTAGTCCAAGCTCAGATCGCTGCTGAATAAGATGACATGAGCACGGGCTTGGGTGCGTTGGTTGATTTTGACGAGGATCACGACATTGAGCCGATCGGGAAACAACTTGTGCCAGACGGGCAGTTGATAGATCAGGGTGCGGATGTGATCGCGGACCGAGTCCTGCTTCAAGTGCCGCTCGGGCAGTTGTTCATAGTTGAGTTTATCGCCGTACTTGCGGCGCGGCCCCCGCCCTGAGTACGCTCCCCTATAGGGTTCATACAGGGCAGCGTTGTGCTGGAGCTTGCAGATCATTTCCAAGCCGGTTTGGCGCACCATCTGAAGCGCTGCATGATGACCAAACGCCCCATCGAAGACGAAGTAGCGCAGCTTGATCTGCTGGCCCAACAGGGCCAATACTGGGCGGATAATGCCTTGTACCAACACCAGATAAGGCGATAGCACGACCTCCCGGCGATTGCGATTACGACTGCCTTTCGGGCGCCCCTTTGGCTTGGCCGGTGTGGCGTTGGTGCGATGGCTGGCCTTCGCCTTGTTGCCCGTTTTCTGGCCCTTGGGACTACTGTCGGCTGGCCCCTTGAGGATCGGTTCCAGACGTACCGTATGCGAACAGCCTCGGTTCACGTTGATCAGCGACAGGTTCAGAAAACACAGCCCCGGCACCGTCTTACCATACAACGAACTGAAAAAACGACCCAGACCATAGGTTTGTTTGCCCGATTTGGTGACCACCACCTCATCGCCCGCCAGCAGCCACTCCGTGTCCTCGCCCAGCAGATGCGTGCGGATCAACCACCAATGCACCTGCGCCCAGTCAATCGTCGTGGTGAAAAACCGTTGGATTGTCCGGTAGCTGCCACCGCGCTCCGCCCAACGTGATACCCCCAGCATCGTCACCCGACCCGTGACCGCTAACAAGCCTTCTACGATTCGCGCCAAACGACGCACACTTGTTTTATCCAGTGTCTGGTTTAGGCAACTCAAAATCAGCATAATGTCATGCATGGGCGGCGCGCCTCTGAAGTGGTAGGTTTTAGTTCGCTACTACTTACCTTACCACTGCGGCCTGCCGCCCTCCTGTATTTTGGCGAAGGTATTGTTAAGGGAAGTCACGTTAAAGCGTGCTTTATTCAGAATTTTCTGCAATCCGCTGGAATTCCCATTCCCTAGATAATGGTAACCAGCAAATTTACAAATGTTTATAAACTCGAAATATTGACGAGGTGGAAATGTAGC
>CAVSVP010000027.1:0-43103 GCA_963731125.1 uncultured Pseudomonadota bacterium | reverse complement strand
GCTCATGCCTTATCGTCGGCGACGCTGTCCAAGCTACGCAAAGCGATATCGGCGTTGCTTACCACACCAATCACCTCGCCTTCCCGATCGATGACGGGGGCATAGGAAAGCCGAAAGTTTTCAAATAAGCGGGCACAATAGCGGATATCCATCTCGGGACGCACGGAAATCACCGGTTTTGCCATGATTTCATAGACGTTTATGCGCCTCGGTGAGCGGTTTACCGCCAACACTTTCTTGGTGATATGAGATAGCAGCACCATACCGTACTCATCGTCGGCGTGGCGTTTCTTAACCATTAAGGCATTGGCGCCGGTTTTTTTCATCAAGTGCAGGGCTTCTTCCACTGTCATCAGGCCATCCACCATGATAAAGTCCGTCATCATCACCGCACTCACCCGAATGACCTTACGCTCACTCATAATTCCTCCGCCACAATATTGGCCAGCTCTCTGGCCTGATGCGCCACCCCGACGGCATCTTCTACGTCGATCTGGATCGCTATCCCCGTCCCCGACGTGGAATCAAACCCCCCCACCTCACTAATGGTTTCCAGCAATCCTGCGGCTTACATGTTCCTCTACCAAAAGGAGCACCACATCGCGTTGGGTTTCCAGCGATAGGCCGAAGAATGTCTTACTTTTTTCAATGCCTTCACCCCTGGCGTGATTAATCACCGTTGCGCCGGTAGCACCGGCGGTACGCGCTGCATCCATAATGGCGTTGGTTTTGTGTTTTCCACAAAAACGACAATGAGCTTGAAGTGCATGGATATTTTCTTCCTTGCAAGACTAAGGCGGATTTTTAGTGTGGATGCTCACGGGACTTGCGTAAGCGAGCCGCGCGTAGCGCCCGGTATTCTGACAGCTGGGCATAGGCCATCACCGTCATCATAGGGAACAAGCTGGCGAAAGCAATCAGTCCGAAGCCGTCGAGTAACGGACTTCTGCCGGGAACCGTTTCCGCAAGCCCAAGACCCAGGGCTGCCACTAACGGTACGGTAACGGTGGAGGTGGTGACACCACCCGAATCATAGGCTAAGGGAACAATCAGTTTCGGCGCAAAATAGGTCTGCACCACCACAACGATATAGCCGATGATAATAAACCAATGAATAGGAGCGCCGATCACAATACGCAGACTACCCAAGCCAATGCCTAACCCGACGCCAAGCGCAACGGCGATGCGCAACCCCCATACACCGATCGCCCCGCCGGACACTTGATTGGCCTTAAGCGCCACTGCGATCAATGATGGTTCTGCAATGGTGGTACTAAAACCGATAGCCAACGCAAAAAGATAAACCCAATAATAATCCAGCCACAGGGCATCATTGGAAAACTCCCCTGTTGCGGCAACAAACGTGGGATCCGTCAGCTGTTCCGCCATCAGGCGACCAAGAGGAAACAGCGCCTGTTCCAGGCCCAATAAGAACAAGGATAAGCCCAGGAGCACATAAAGAAAACCAACGATCATCCGCCGCATATCGGCAATCGGCTGACGAATGACGAACAGTTGAAAACCCACGATAACAATAGCGATGGGCAATACGTCACGGAGGGTGCCGAGTAGAGTTTCCCCAAGATTAAGCAGCAGTTGCATTAAATCATCATTCCATAAGCCATAACAAATATCATGGGCAACAACGAAGCAAAGGCAATCAGACCGAAACCATCGATCATCGGATTACGACCGCGTATGGAAGAAGCCAAACCGATACCCAAGGCAGTCACTAAAGGAACCGTGATCGTCGATGTGGTAACGCCGCCCGAGTCGTAGGCGATACCAATTATCTCGGCCGGTGCAAAGGCCGTCATAATGACTACCAGCAGATAACCCCCAATAATAATAGTTTGCAGTGGCCAACCCCTTAAAATTCTGAGTACCCCGATGATAATGGCGACACCCACGGACAGCGCTACGCTTATTCGTAACCCCCAGGCATAGCTGTCTTTGGCCTCTTTATTATCGTCAATCATGGCACCTTTAGCAGCCACTTGTGCGGCTTCATCGGCAACAGCGATGAGGGCGGGTTCCGCCACCGTCGTGCCAAATCCAAGAGCAAAAGCAAATAACAGCAACCAAAACACACTACCTTTGCGCGCGAAGGCATAGGCCAACGATTCTCCAATGGGAAAAAGACCCATTTCCAATCCGTAAATAAAAAACGTTAGTCCCAAAATAACAAATAAAGTACCAACGAGAAGATCTAATAATTCGGGCAAGTTTTGTTGCAAGACAACGAATTGAAAAAAAGCAATGACTATTATAATAGGCAGTAAATCACGCACGCTTCCCAACATCGACTTTAATAAGGCGAGCAGTGATTTTTTCAATTTAATCATCTTTATTTTGCTTAAAAAGTGTTCCAAGAAAGCCATTCCGTAGTGCATCACATCCCAGTCATTAAACGCACTCAAGTTAAGCTTGGATTAAGTTTACCACACTATAGTAATCCCCGAGACAGAGAGATGACTGACCTCGTTTTGGGGTAACTTTGCCTATAAAAATTTCTATTTTTTTGAAATCAATTTTTGCATAACTCGAAAAGAGGTAATATTCGCGTGAATCAATCCAGAATACTTTTTATAGCCGCAGTCTTAGGCATCTCAGCCATTCTCTTTACCGGCATCAGTGTGGCTAGAGATGCCATTTCCAAAGAACAGGCCGCTGAGATGGCGCTACAAGTACACCCGGGCGAAGTCACCAAGGCTTACCAGGAAACGAGGCGCGGCCAGGAAGTCTGGGAAGTCCAGATTAAAGGCGATGATCATAAGGAATGGAGACTCTACTACGCCCTGTCGGGCGAACTCATAAAAGAAGAAGTCGAGTAACACAGCTTTTCCGGCAAATCAATTTTATATCGAGTTTGCCGGATTTTTTAATGCGGCTGGAAAAAACCATGAATACTCTTATCGAAAAGAACACCCTCACCGAAATCAAAGTTTGGGACCCATTCGTGCGTCTCTTCCATTGGACGCTTGTCGCAGCGTTTTTTACGGCCTACTTTACCGAGGATGACCTGCAAACGGTGCACGTCTGGGCAGGATATACCGTTTTTGGGCTCCTTGTCCTGCGGCTGATATGGGGTTTGGTCGGCACTCCCCACGCCCGTTTCTCCGATTTTATCTATTCACCGAGAAGAGTCCTGATTTATATCGGCGAAGTATTAACGGGCAAGGCGGTACGCTATATCGGGCACAATCCCGCCGGCGGTATGATGATCATGCTATTACTGCTCAGCCTGCTGGTGACTACTGTTAGCGGTGTGCTGCTATTTGGAGCTGATCAGTGGCAAGGCCCGCTGGGCGGTGTTATGCAAAACACCAGCGAGCATTGGATTGACCTGTTCGAAGAAACTCACGAATTTTTTGCTAACTTTACCCTGTTTTTAGTGGCCATTCATGTGATCGGTGTTATTTGGGAAAGTCTACTGCATCAGGAAAATTTGCTGCGAGCGATGTTCAATGGCCGTAAGCGCGCTTGAATGAAGGTGGTATGAAATTCAGCAATACCTGGCTCTTTGTTGCTGCGTTGGGGTTCGCCACGAACGCCGCCCGAGCCGATTACGATCATAACGAGATTAAGCGCCTGCGCGACGCCGGCGAGATTCTTCCTCTGGAAACGATTATCGACAACTATCGGGAGCGCCACCGCGGCGGACGGATTATCGAGGTCGAGCTGGAATTTGTCGAAAATCGCTACGTGTATGAAATCGAGATTCTCGATGACGACGGCACGGTACAGGAACTGGAATACGACGCCCGCACGGGTAAATTGCGGCATGTCAAAGAACATCGCTAATGCGGCTATTGTTAATTAATGCGGCTATTGTTAATTGAGGATGATCATACACTGAGCGCGCGCTTGAAAACCCAACTCGAGCAGGCGGGCTTTGCCGTGGATGCCGTGGATAACGGCGTAGACGGGGAATTCATGGGCCGCGAAGAACCCTACGACGTCGTCGTCTTAGACCTCGGATTGCCGGACCGGCCCGGTTTGGAAGTTCTCAAAAACTGGCGGGCGACCGGCAATGCGCTGCCGGTTATCATTCTCACCGCCCGGGATTCCTGGCAGGAACGGGTCGACGGTTTCAAAGCAGGCACCGACGACTATCTAGGCAAGCCTTTTCACGTGGAAGAACTGATTGCCCGGCTGCACGCCCTGATTCGCCGCAGCAATATCCAAAGCGGGGGACCGCTCCAGGTGGCCGGCCTGACTTTGGATGAGGATACGCAATCTGTCGTGACGGCCGACGGTAACTCTCTTTCCCTGACCGGTATCGAATTTCGCCTGTTGCGTTATTTTATGCTGCATCCAGGCAAAGTCTTGTCCAAGACCCGGCTCGCGGAACACGTTTATGATTTCCATTCCGACCGGGACAGTAACGTACTGGAGGTCTACGTTAACCGCCTGCGGCGCAAGCTGGGCCGCAACCTGATTACCACGCGCCGTGGTCAGGGCTATGTGTTCGGTAACGACAACTGATGCACTCACTCCAGTCGCGCCTGTCTACCGGCATCATCATTGCGCTGGCACTGCTGGTGGTCGTGCTGCTGGCCGTTGGCAGTTATTCTCTGCGCCATTTGGCTGAAGATTTTGTCGGCGAGCGCCTGGAACACGACATAGACGCGCTCCTGGCCACCATGTTCTTCAACGGCAGAGATCAGCTAAGGCTGCGACCGGGAAGACTGAGTCCGATTTTTCGCCAGCCCTACTCCGGGCATTACTACAAGATCCAGGCGGGCGGCGTTACTCTACGCTCCCGCTCCCTGTGGGACGCGGATCTTTCTATTCCACCCACTACAAGAAATCGTATCACCCGGCGTTTTATCCGCGGACCCCAAGATCAGCAGCTCCTGATGCTGGCGCGCACCTTCCGACTGCAGGGACAGAACGTTGTCATTGCCGTAACCGAGGATTTCACCGGTCTGGCCGCAGGGTTGCGCCGGCTTACCGTCAATTTATCACTGCTTGCCCTGGTGTTGCTCAGCGTCCTGATTCTGGCTCAGCGCTGGCTCGTGCACCAGGGCCTGAAACCTTTGGAGAAAATTCGCCGGGATATCCTGCGCCTGACCCACGGTGAGATCCATCGATTGAACGCTGACACCCCTAGCGAGGTACGCCCGCTGGTGGAGCAGATCAACCATCTTATCGGTGTCATGGAAAAACGGTTACAGCGCTCCCGCCACGCCCTGGGGAATCTGGCTCACGCCCTCAAAGCACCACTGACGATCCTCACGCAACTCGTTGAACAACCCGAAGTGAAGGCCCAGGGCGAAGTGGGAGCGGAACTAGCGCTACAGACTCGCCAAATCCATTCTCTGCTGAACCGGGAACTCAAGCGAGCCCGTATCGCAGGGGCCGCGACCCCGGGGCAACGCGTGGTATTGACCGATGAAGTCGCCGATCTGGTGGACACCTTAAAAAAAATTTATCGGGATAAGCCCCTGGACTTGCAATGCCGGATACCGCCGAACAGCCTATTCCCGGGGGAACGGAACGACCTATTGGAATTACTGGGCAATCTGCTGGATAACGCCTGCCAGTGGGCTGCCCGCAGCGTGCGCCTGACCGTCAAAGAAACCGATAAATGGCAGCAGCTCAGCGTCGAAGACGATGGTCCAGGCGCCCCACCGGAGCAACTGGAACTGTTGACCCGGCGCGGCGTACGGGTTGACGAGTCCCGCTCCGGCCATGGTTTGGGACTGGCTATCGTTACCGACATTGCCGAACAATACGGCGGCCGTCTGCGTTTGGGACGTTCCCAAGACTTGGGCGGGTTTCTGGCGGAAGTCGAACTACCGGCCATCTGATATCGATCTGGAAGTTATTTTCAAGATACGCTGTCAATACATCATTGTAAGCTCGACTGCGGCATCCATGCCGCGCAGTCGGTCTCGATAACAGCTTCCAGATTGATAAGTCCTGATGAGATAATAGTAGCCATTTGGATTTCCCCTTTACCAAAACCAATTTAACGGGGCTTAACCTAAAGTTTTCTCCAATGTCTTACCTCTCCAATTTCCGCAGAAAAAGTTATTTTTACAGTTCTCAATCGGCCGCCTCCTGTCGGACACCTGACTCGTCTACCCGAAGAGGCTTAAGCGGGTCCGTGTTTCTGCCAGTTTCTGCAATAAAGGAACCCTATCCCTAAAAAGGGCTTATGAAAATAAAGTATCTACCTTATTTGCCGAGACAGACCTTCAGCGTTATCGTGGTCAGGCACAAAAAACAGCAACCCTTTTGGTTGCAAATCATCTCTGAGGAGATGGTGGAACGTGACAGTTGGAAAGGATTACCGAAAGGGTCCTAATCACCAGGTCCATGATAAAATAACGGCTTCAGCAACCGCCAAAGCAGTGCCGACAGCGGCTGTGGCGGTGAATCAGAACGGACGCAGCATTTTATTAACCACCTGGATGCTGATTTTTATGGCGGGGTTCGGCGATAAGACCCAGCTTGCCGTGGCGGGACTAGCCGGCGCCCATAGCGCCCTCCCCGTCTGGTTGGGAGCCACAGCGGGGCTGGCTTTCACTACCTCTCTGGGAGTATGGGCCGGACGGACCCTGCTCCGCCGTCTACCGACGACCCTTTTGCAGCGTTTGAGTGGGGCTTTTTTCCTGATGTTGGCGGCCGTTGCAGGCTGGCATTTCCTCAGAAACTTCTAGCCAATCCTGTGGCCGGCTCCTCAGCCTTCTCCTGCGCAGGTAAAGCTCGTCCCATTGGCTAACGATAACGCCGGTTAATATCAGAATCGAGGCGGCGAATTGCGTCGGAGTAAACCGTTCCCCCAATAGCATAAAACCCAACATTACCGTGAACACCGGAATTAAATTGATAAACACGGAAACCCGTCCGGCGGGCAGCTGGCTTAGGGCATAATTGTAAAGCCCGTAGGCTCCCAGGGTGATACCGGCGCCCAGATAGATAACGGCCAGCACCGTTAATGGTTCCCAGGTGCGGGGCAGTTCAGTGCCGGGCAATAGCAGAAAAGGCAGAAAAAATAAGCTGCCTCCGAAGGCTTGCAGGGCAGTGATAAAAAGAGGCGGATAGTCGCGCGTCAAGCGTTTGGTTAACAGAGTGTAAGCCGTGGCGCAAACCATGGCGAGAAACTCCAGCGAGTTACCCAGTAACGGAGCCGGCGCATGTGCGGTGGTGCCGGCCGCCAGGCTTAACCAGATCGCCCCCACCACGGCCGCACTGAGTCCCGATAGCGCCCACAGCGTAATCTTTTCCCGCAAAAAAATACCAGCGGACACCACGACCATCACCGGCAACAGGGCGACGATGACACCCGCTTGGGAAGCGCTGGTATAAGTCAGCGCACCTGCCTCGAAAAGAAAATACAGACAGGGTTCAAACAGGACAATCAAGGCAAGATAGAGGCGATCTGCGGCGCGTACTCGGATATGCCGAAACCGCGGCCACAGCGCCAGAAAGCAAAGACTCGCCACCACCATCCGGCCAAAGATGACCACCATTGGGTGATAGACTTGAAAGGCCAATTTCATGGCCACAAAAGAACTGCCCCAGAGCAACATGGCCAATACCAATCCGGCCACGGCGAGCCAGTTTCGGGAAGTGTCGGCAGACATGGCAGACATGGTAGAAAAGAGATGGATAACCGTATAACGATTAGTGAAGCGGTGCCAGAGGCGATAAGAGTATTACCACGCAGAAATGGGTTGAGAACGTGATGAGTTTGCTCATGCCCTCAACCCAGCCGAAGTCATTGCCGGCCTTGCCTGGCCGCTATCCTCATGCGCAGGGCGTTGAGCTTGATGAAGCCCTCCGCGTCCTTCTGATCATAGGCGCCGGCGTCGTCCTCAAAGGTGGCGATACTGGCGTCGAACAGGCTATCGTCGGATTGTCGGCCGACGACGGTAACATTGCCCTTATAGAGCTTCAGCCGCACAATGCCATTGACCGGCGCCTGAGAGGCGTCGATCATGGTTTGCAGCATGTTGCGCTCCGGGCTCCACCAGTAACCATTGTAGATCAGGCTAGCGTAGCGGGGCATCAATTCATCCTTAAGATGGGCCACTTCCCGGTCCAATGTGATGGATTCCATGGCCCGGTGGGCCTTTAACATCAGAGTACCGCCGGGGGTTTCATAGCAGCCGCGGGATTTCATGCCTACGTAGCGGTTTTCCACGATATCGAGCCGACCAATACCATTGTCGCCTGCCAATTGATTTAACCGGGTGAGCACTTGGGCAGGGGTTAGGGAGTCACCATTAATAGCGACGATATCCCCGCGACGGTATGCCAGTTCGATATAAGTAGGCTGATCCGGAGCCTGCTCCGGTGAGACAGTCCACAGCCACATGGCTTCCTCGGGCTCATTCCAGGGATCTTCCAGCGGACCGCCTTCATAGGAAATGTGCAGCATATTGGCATCCATGGAATAGGGGGATTGGCTGCCACGTTTTTTTTCAATGGGAATACCATGGCGTTCGGCATAGGCCAGTAGTTTTTCCCGGGAGAGTAAATCCCATTCCCGCCAAGGCGCGATGACTTTGACGTTGGACATCAGGGCGTAGGCACCCAGTTCGAAACGTACCTGATCGTTGCCTTTGCCGGTAGCGCCATGGGCGATGGCGTCAGCACCCCGCTCCCGAGCAATTTCGATCAGGCCCTTGGCAATCAACGGCCGGGCAATCGAAGTTCCGAGCAGGTATTCCCCCTCGTAAAGAGTATTGGCCCGAAACATGGGGAAAACGAAATCCCGAACAAATTCCTCGCGTAAATCCTCGATGTGGATATCCTTGACGCCCAGCGCTTGCGCTTTGTTCCGAGCAGATTCCAGTTCCTCTCCCTGGCCTAGATCGGCGGTGAAGGTAATCACCTCGCAGCCGTAGGTTTCCTGCAGCCATTTCAGAATAACCGAGGTGTCCAAACCACCGGAATAAGCTAATACGACTTTCTTAATGTCTGACATTCAGTTTTTACCTATTACCAATCGATATAAAGTTCATCATTTGGGTCACCAACTCAAGGCGGAACATGTTGCCCTCACGACTGGGGAGGAGAGTTCTTAAAGCACTTTAAGACGCCTCATATTCGTTCGGAATAAAGAAATTAGGTGTCCCATTAATTAAGCGGATTCTCGTATCTTACAATTGGAGTGAGTAACAGCCAACCATCTTAAAATTCTACTGAAATAGATCGAGGTAAAGGCCATACCCTTGCTACACACAACTCAGTCCAGCGTAAATGGGTCCGACAATACATGCTAGTGTTTTGGCGATGGCGGAGCGAAACAGTCATCAAATCGCGTTACTGGCTTCGGCGGCCCTCATCAGTCATTTTTGCGTAAGTCTTATTTATGCCACTGGTCGATCCTGCGCCGTTTCCAGGAAAGTCATATCCAGTCGGTACCATTACACTTAAGGTTGATTATTATTCTGGAGCACCCTATGGATATCGTTTCCGCAGCTATCATGCTGCTTCTGGTTATGGACCCGGTAGGCAATATTCCGCTGTTTCTTTCCGTGCTCAAGGATGTAGCGCCCGAAAGACGGCGTTATATTCTAATCCGGGAACTGCTGATCTCCTTCACCGCCCTAGTAATTATTCTGTTTTTCGGGAACGAGATTCTGTCCCTTTTCCACCTGAAAGAATCCTCCATCGGCATTGCCGGGGGAATTATTTTATTTTTGATTGCCATCAAAATGATATTTCCTATCAAGGGCGGAGGCATGATCGGCGATCAGCCGCAAGGCGAACCGTTTATCGTACCGCTCGCTATTCCCTTGATCGCAGGACCTTCCGCATTTGCAACTCTGCTGCTTTTGGTCAGCCGGGAACCCGAGCGCATGGTTGATTGGTCGATCGCTTTAGCAATTGCTTGGCTGGCGACAGCGGTGGTTCTGATGGTGTCCACGGCCTTGCAGCGGTTTTTAGGAGTGCGGGGCGTCATGGCGGTCGAGCGCCTGATGGGGATGTTACTGGTCACCGTCGCCGTGCAAATGTTCTTGGATGGCGTAGCCGAATACCTTACGCTCTAGAGGCGACCCGGCCGAAGAAGCGTAAATTTATCATGATAAGCCGTATTTATAGAGCGGATGCACTGCTCCTGTTAACCGCCATTATTTGGGGAACCGCCTTTGTTGCCCAGCGGGTGGGTATGGAACATGTCGGCCCGATGATTTTCAATGGCGTGCGTTTTGGGTTAGGCGCGTTAATTCTATTACCCATAGCTCTGCGCGGCGATACCAAATCCCCGGGTCGACACAAGGCTAGCTGGTGGGTGTTGAGCGGTGGCGGTCTGGCCGGACTGGTCCTGTTTATTGCGGCCTCGCTTCAACAAATCGGGCTGGTTTATACGACCGCCGGTAAAGCGGGATTCATTACCGGGTTGTATGTCGTCATCGTGCCCTTATTCGGCTTTTTTATTGGCCATCAAATCGGCGTTGCCACTTGGCTGGGCGCTATCCTAGCAGCAGCCGGCATGTATTTCTTAAGTGTCACTGCGGCATTTACGATCGCTCCCGGCGATCTTCTAGAGCTGATAGGCGCTTGTTTCTGGGCCGGTCATGTGCTGATTCTCGGTTGGCTTGCCCCCTCGGTCAATCCCATTCAATTAGCCTGCGGTCAATTTGCGACCTGTGCGCTGCTCAGCCTGGTGGCTGCCCTGGCTACCGAGACTATCACGTTAACTGGTCTGGAGGCTGCAACAATCCCTATCCTCTATGGCGGTGTCTTATCCGTAGCCGTCGGTTATACCTTGCAGGTTGTGGCACAGCGCAATGCACCCCCTGCTCATGCAGCGATTATCCTTAGCCTAGAGGCCGTCTTTGCGGTCGTGGGAGGATGGCTTGTGCTGGGAGAATCCTTGGGGCAACGCGGTATTCTCGGCTGCGCCTTAATGTTGACCGGTATGCTGGTCGTGCAATTGTTCCCACCGTCATTGGATCACTCGAGATAAAAAAATCACTATCACCTTTGGAAAAATGGATAGCGCTGATTAGTGCTCCGATCGGTATCGATGCGGGCTAAAGATATACTATAAGTGTTTGTTTAAAAAAGATATTTAATTCTATTCCATTCATTTAAAAAATTACCCTATTAAGTTTGACATTATTGAAATTGTCTACTAACTTATTTCTTAAGCCCTATGTATGAAAAGGAATTTTTATAGGATTAAGAATTTTAGTTTTACTTTATCGATAAATTAAGTGCATCGATGAGAAACCCAACTGCCCACGGGACGGGGGCACCACCGGAGCGATGGCTTTATTATGTCCGGCCCCACAGTCACGATAGACTCGGAAAAAATCAAGAATAATGCCAACTCTATCGTTTCTCTCTGTCGTAACCATGGCATCGAAGTCACCGGTGTCACCAAGGCCACCTGCGGTATGCCGCAGGTGGCTCGCGCCATGCTGCGAGGTGGCGTTGCCAGCATCGGTGAGTCTAGGCTAAAGAATATCGAGCGGTTGCGAGCCAACGGCATTCATTGTCCCCTGATGCTGTTACGGATACCTCCCCTATCCCTGGTAGACGAGGTGGTCACCTCGGTAGATATTAGCCTGAACTCAGAGTTTGCGGTTATCAAGGCGCTTTCCCGAGCCGCGGAAAAGCGCTCGCTGAGCCATGAAATCATCCTGATGGTGGATTTAGGAGATCTGCGGGAAGGTATCTGGCCGGAGGATTTGATACCACTGGTAGAAAAGGTGGTTGAGCTGCCGGGGGTGAAAATCGTAGGCCTTGGGACCAACCTCACTTGCTACGGCGGCGTGCTGCCAAGCCCTAAAAACATGGGAGCTTTCATTGAATATGCCGAGATTCTGGAGCATAAGTTCAATCTGAAGCTGCGCTACCTCTCGGGCGGTAACTCCAGCGCTTTACCGTTACTGGCTGCCGGGGAAATGCCCAAGGAAATTAATCACCTGCGCATCGGGGAAGCGATCCTCCTCGGCCGGGAAACGATTCATCGACAGCCTTGGCCGGGTACCGTGCAAGATGCCTTTTTGCTAGCGGCGGAATTAATCGAACTCAAGGAGAAGCCCTCTCTGCCCATTGGTGAGATAGGAGAAGACGCCTTCGGCGGCAAGCCTGTCTTCGAAGACCGGGGCAAACGCATCCGGGGTATTTTGAATGTGGGCAGAGAAGATATCGACGTCGAGGGCATTAAGCCGATAGATCCCAGAATTATCATCCTGGGTGCTTCCAGCGACCACCTGCTAGTGGACGTCACTGATGTGAGGCCACCTGTGGCCCTGGGCGACAATCTTAAATTCCAGGTGAATTACGCCGCCTTGCTGGCTTCGATGACGTCGGAGTACGTGGAGAAGGAAATCGTCTTCGACAGAAAGGTTAGAAAACGGGCCGCGGGTATCTGCGTGATCGGCGCTTCCGAGCTTTTGGATCTTCTGGAAAGGGCGAATTTGAGCCAGAAACTAACCTCCTTGGGTTACCAGGTTTTCCACTCTGAGGTTAGCTCTGAAGAATCGTCTTCCGTGATCTCCCAAGTAGAGGGAACCCTTGCTAGAGGCTTTATGCCGTTGCTATTGGGTCAGGATCATCGCACCAGCCTAGCCGGTTTACTGGGCTCGGCGGAATCCCTCGACGGCTTCGGGCTGATCTGGATCGACACCAGAGCGAGTTTTATGCCAGCGGATCAATCCACCAGAGAGCAATCCGACTCAGCGATTTTATCTAGTGTTTTCGGTTACGATAGCACCTTCGCTTTGCTGAAATCCCGGCTTTCGGCAGAGAATGTGGCGCTCATAGGTCTGCAGGAAGTCAAGCCGGAAGAGGCCGAGCTTATTGACCGCTCCCGCGTCAAGGTCTTTACCATGGAGGATGTGGATGCCTTGGGAATCCGGGAGGTCATGCACCAAAGTTTGCGCACGGCGACAGCAGGCGATCGAAGATTCTACGTCAGCTTCTGTCCTGCCGCCACGGAATATCCAGGTGCGGCAAGGGGTGTCGGCGGACTGACCTACCGGGAAACCCATCAGGCCATGGAAATCATTGCCCAGTCCGGTTTGATGTCTGCCATGGACGTGGTCGGCCTAAACCCCGCTCTGGGAACAGGACTGACCGCCGAAGTCACCAATTTTATGATGTCCTGTTTCGGTAAAAAGATTATGAAAAGCCAAATCAGGCATGGTTTTCTTTAAGCTTCTCGGAGACAGCTAGCATGCAAAACATCAAAGTCGCGATCTGGGGATTTGGCGCCATGGGCAGCGGCATGGCCAAAATGCTGCTGAAGAAAAAAGGCATTGAAATCGTGGCGGTTTGTGATCGAGCCGAGGAACGCATCGGCAAGAACATGTATGAAATCTTGGGAAAAGACCAGGAAAACAGACAACCTGTGATCATTACGGATAATCCGGACCAGGCTTTTCCGGAAAAAAGTGCGGATGTCGTCCTCCTGGCGACCGATTCTTTTACCAAAACCGCCTTCGACAAGATCCAGTTTTGTCTGGAAAGGAAAATGAACGTGGTCTCCACCGCCGAAGAGGTGTCCTATCCCCAGGCGCAAGAACCGGACCTGGCGAAAAAAATCGATGAGATCGCTAAAGCCAATGGCGTTTCGATACTCAGCACCGGCATCAATCCCGGGTTTGTCTTGGATTTTTTGGTGCTCGCCCTGACCGGAACCTGTGAGAGTGTGGACAGCATCCAGGCATCCAGGGTCAACGATCTCTCGCCCTTCGGCCGCGCCGTCATGGTGGAACAGGGCGTCGGGGTCACGACGGCTGAATTCGAAAAAGGGGTTAAGGACAATTCCATTGCCGGCCATGTTGGATTTCCTGAATCCATCCAAATGATCACCGATGGTATGGGTTGGAAGTTGGAAAAAGTCGAGCAGACCCGCGAGCCCATCGTTTCCAAGGTTCATCGCAAGAGCGAGTATGCCGAAGTACAGCCCGGCAATGTGGCCGGATGCCGGCAGTGCGGCTACGGCTATGTGGATGGTGAAATCAAGCTATCCATGGAGCACCCCCAACAGCTCCTGCCGCATTTGGAAGGCGTGGAGACGGGAGACTATATCCAGATCAAGGGAACACCGAACATTACCTTGCAAATTAAGCCTGAAATACCCGGCGGGATAGGTACCATCGCTATGTGCGTCAATATGATCCCGCAGGTCATCAATGCGGAGCCCGGTTTACAGACCATGCTGGATTTGCCGGTGCCAAGAGCCATCATGGGAGACTTCAGAGATTTTGTGAAAGCCGAGAAAAAAATCGTGCAATAAACCCAGTGAAGTTTTAACCAATACCTAAGAGGAAGCGGTGATGGCGAGTGCCCGTAAAGGCGATTGGGTCAGAATCCACAGTATCGTGCTCGAGCCGGCTGGAAGAGCCCCGCAAGTGCCGGAAGACACGAAAAAGGTACCTCTGGAACAATGGGTGAAAGGATTCTTGCAAGCGGCCGCCGAGCTGGGTGAGGAAGTGGAGGTGGCGACCATGACGGGAAGGACTGTCAGAGGAACGTTGTTGGAAGTAAACCCCTATTATCAACATGGCTATGGGAAAAGCGTACCAGAGCTATTGAAAATTGGCCTGCAAGTCAGGGAGATGGTTTTCGGATGGGAGGCGGATCATGAGTAAAGACATGAGCTATGGCGCCTTGATGGCAAGGAATAACGAAATCATGCGAGCCTCTGTGGGTATTAATTATGAACTCTTTGAAAGCGGAGGCATCGGGTTCGATTACGAACGAATGATGCGGGAAACCGGTTATACCCTGGAGGAGATGCGGAAAATCCAGCGGGATACGGGGGTTGGCGATACCCCATTAAGGGAAATGAAAAACCTGACCACCTTGGCGAGAAAACTGGCTCCCGCTGGCAAAGGGGCCAGGATTTTTATCAAAGACGAAGCCGCCAATCCTTCCGGGAGCTTCAAGGTCAGGAGAGCGGCCAATGCCGTTTATCACGCGAAAAAACTGGGATATAAGGGCGTGGTAGCAGCCACCAGCGGCAATTATGGAGCGGCGGTGGCCTCCCAGGCGGCTGTGCAAGGATTGCGCTGTATCATCGTTCAGGAGTGTTATGACAGCCGGGGGATGGGACAGCCCGAGATCATCGAAAAAGCCAGAAAGTGCGAGGCCTACGGCGCGGAAGTCGTACAGCTGACGGTGGGGCCGGAGCTGTTCTACACCTTTTTATCGATCTTGGAAGAGACCGGCTATTTTAACGCTTCGCTGTATACCCCTTTCGGTATTGCCGGAGTTGAAACCCTGGGCTATGAAATCGCGATGCAATGCCAGGAACGGGAAGGCAAATTCCCCGAAGCCGTGGTGTGTACCCATGCGGGAGGGGGGAATCTGACCGGTACGGCAAGGGGTTTTGATAAAGCAGGCGCAACCGACACCAAAATCATCGGAGCCAGCGTTAACTTAAAAGGTTTACACATGGCTTCCGACACCCAATTCAATAAAAAATCCTTCACCACGGGACATACCGGCTTTGGCATACCCTTCGCCACCTGGCCCGATAGGTCCGATGTGCCGCGTTCCGCCGCCAGAGTATTAAGGTATATGGACCGCTACGTGACCGTGAATCAGGGAGAGGTGTTTTACATTACCGAAGTGCTTGCCCAGTTGGAGGGTCTCGAGAGAGGACCCGCGGGCAATACCTCCTTGGCGGCTGCCTTCGCGCTCGCTCAGGAGATGGATGAGCATGACTTATTGATCGTTCAGGAAACCGAATATACCGGTGCGGGAAAACATATTCAACCCCAACTCACCTTTGCCCGGGAAAACGGCATCGAAATTAAAATCGGGAATCCGCAAGAAGAGGTGTGCGGAAAAAATATTATCCTGCCCGAGCATCCCAGTCTGATCAAAGCGGTCGATGTTAACCTGGATGGATTGCGCAAATCCTACATAAAGAATTGCCTTAAAAGGACAGGTATTACCCAAGTCAGCCAGGAAGATTTGGTATTCCTAATGGAGGATACCCAATCGTCTGAAACATTTATTAAATCGGTTCTCGATGAATTAGGAGCAGAATCATGAAAAGAGACGATGATTTTGCCGAGAGAAGAAAGCATCTCGCCAATCTGACGGATGCGGAACTTTATGGGAGATTCTGGGAACTGGCTGACCAGTTAATGGATCCCTTGTTGGAGCTTGGCAGAAACCATACCACACCCTCCATTGAAAGATCCGTGCTGTTGCGAATGGGTTTTTCCTCCCTGGAAGCCAAAGTGATCGTCGAGGGCGTGATGGATCGAGGTTTGATAGGAAAGGGAGCCGGCCACGTGGTCTTCAAACTCGCCAAACAAAAGGACATGGGCATCAGGGAAGCGGGTCTTGCCTTAATGGCAGGTCAATACTGGGCTGAAGTCATGGATATGTTCAAGGGGAGCGCAACATGAACGATCTAAAACCGAACGAGAAATTGGATATTGAAAATATCTTAAAAGATTTGGATCGATATACCCCCAAAAGGCGAGGATGGACCTGGAGAAAACCCATCGAAAATTTAAAGATGGGGCCTTTTAAATATCAAAATTGCTCCGAGCCCCTAAAAAACAGCGTTCCCCTACCGGCTGCGAAATATTTCGACAATATCGACCCTCAACCCGTGGCCGCCATTACGACGGAAATCGCCTCGGGCCGCTTTGAGGACGATATTCGGCGCATGCGGATGGCCGCCTGGCATGGCGCCGACCATTTAATGGTGATTCGTACCGCGGGACAGTCTCATTTTGACGGATTGATCGAGGGCACACCCCAGGGTATCGGAGGCGTACCCATCACCCGCAAACAAGTGCGAGCGCAAAGAAAGGCGCTGGATTTCATTGAAGAGGAAGTCGGCCGGCCGATCAATTATCACTCCTATGTGAGTGGCATCGCGGGTCCGGAGATCGCGGTGATGTTTACCGAAGAAGGGGTCAACGGCGCCCATCAGGACCCTCAGTATAATGTGTTGTATCGCAACATCAACATGGTTCGAAGCTTCATCGATGCCTGTGAGGCGAAGCGGATCATGGCGTGGGCGAATATCGCCCAAATCGACGGCGCCCATAATGCCAATGCCACCGCCAGGGAAGCCTGGAAAGTGGTGCCTGAGTTGCTGGTACAGCATGCCATCAATTCCCTATTCTCGGTGAAGGCGGGCATCAAAAAAGAAAATATCTGTCTCTCGACGGTTCCACCGACGGCGCCACCGGCGCCGTGTCTCTCTTTGGATCTGCCTTATGCGGTTGCACTGCGAGAACTGTTTGCCGAATACAAAATGAGAGCACAGATGAATACCAAGTACATGGAAGCGTCCACGCGGGAAGCGACGGTGACCCATGTGCTCAATCTACTGATTTCACAACTCACCCGGGCGGACATTCAATCCACCATTACCCCGGATGAAGGACGCAACGTACCGTGGCACATTTACAATGTAGAAGCTTGTGATACGGCAAAACAGGCGTTTGTCGGCATGGATGGACTGAAGGATTTAGTCGAACTCAAAGCATCGGGTTATTTAAAGGAACGCGCCAGGGAAATCAAGGAACGAGCCGTGCTGTTTATGGAGGAAATGTTGGACATCGGAGGGTATTTCAAAGCCGTGGCGGAGGGATTTTTCGTCGATTCGGGGCTGTATCCCGAGCGCAATGGCGACGGCATCGCCAGAAAAATCGACGGTGGTGTAGCGGCCGGCGCCATTTTTGACAGAGACGACGACTACCTGGCGCCGGTGACCGCTCATTTCGGCTATAACAACGTGGCCCAATACGACCCAAACGCGGTCGACGATCCTGCCATGCTCATCGGCGGTTGCACCTTTGAGAGGCCGGAAAAGATCATTTATATCGACGAGTTAGATGAAAGCGATAATGTCAACGTCAGACTCCAAGAGACACGGCAATACCGCAATAGCAACATCGTCAAACCAGAGATGGAATGGAGCGCGGACGGCATTGTGCTGGTTAATATGTTTTTGCCCTTGGAAAAGCGGATTGCCGAAGCGGCGGCCGTGGAGTTTGCCAAAAAGATGAACCTGGAGGAAATCGAAGTCATTAACAGGGAGGTCATGCATCCCGCGGAAGGCACCCGCATCGAACTCAAAGGGAGGGTTCCAGGCAGTGTGGATATTTCAACGCTGGAAATACCGCCGGAGCCGGAAATCTTGTCTGAAGATGAACTCAGAGAAGAAATCACTAATCAGCCGCTGAGGATCGTCGCGGCCACGGTGGGAGAAGATGAACACTCCGTGGGATTGCGGGAAATTCTCGATATCAAGCACGGGGGCATCGAGAAGTATGGCATCGAATGCCATTATCTCGGCACTTCCGTACCCGTGGAAAAGCTTGTGGATGCGGCCATCGAGTTGGATGCCCAAGCGATACTGGTATCCACCATCATCAGTCATGATGACATTCATTATACCAATATGAAGCTTGTCCATAATTTTGCCGTGGAAAAGGGCATTAGAGACAAGCTGATGATTGTCTGCGGAGGAACTCAAGTGATCCCTGAAATCGCCCTTAGAACAGGCATCGATGCGGCATTTGGCAGAGGCGCCAAGGGTGCCCAGGTGGCGACTTTTCTGGTTAAGCGCAGAAAAGAGATACGGGCTGAACAATAACGAACCGAATTAAGGATGTCAGTGTGAACGTCGATTTATTGGTCGCCGAAATAGGGAGTACCACCACCGCCGTGAATGCCTTCAACGGGATAAACACGGCTTCACCCGAATTTATCGGTCAAGGACAGGCTCCGACCAGCGTTTTGGAGGGGGATGTCAGGATAGGACTCAACCGGGCTATCGAGGAGCTGGCCGGCAAGTTGGGAGCCAACAAAATCGAGTTCAAGGAAATGTTGGCGACTTCCAGCGCCGCAGGCGGGCTCAAAATGACCGTTCATGGACTAGTCTATGACATGACGGCCCGAGCGGCAAAAGAAGCGGCCCTTGGAGCGGGGGCCATTATCCACCAAGTGACTGCCGGAAAATTAAGAAGGACGGATCTGCAGAAGCTAAAGGAAATTAAACCCAATATTATCTTGATTGCCGGAGGGGTTGATTACGGAGAACGGGAAACGGCTTTACACAATGCCGAGTTGATAGCTGGCCAAGGTATGAATATCCCGGTTATTTATGCAGGCAATGTAGAAAACCAGGAGGAAATCAAACTCATCTTCGAAGATACCCATTACCATTTACATATTATCGACAATGTCTATCCCAAAATAGACCTTCTCAATATAGAACCTGCACGTAGAGTGATTCATGATGTTTTTGAGCATCATATTATTCATGCACCGGGCATGGAACATGTCAGGGATCTGGTTGATGGGCCTATCATCCCCACACCGGGTGCCGTTATGGAAGGCTCAAAACTGCTTTATGAAGCACTGCAAGATCTGGTAGTGCTGGATGTGGGGGGTGCTACGACCGATGTCCACTCGGTGACCGAAGGCAGCGAGGAAATCAACAGAATATTAATCGGCCCCGAACCGTTGGCTAAAAGAACCGTTGAAGGAGATCTGGGCGTCTATATTAATATGCCCAATATCGTTAACTTAATTGGCAAAGACAAGTTAACCCAAGAGCTTGAATTGAATATCGATGAGTTAATAAAAAATCACCAACCCATACCGACAAAATCCGAGCAAATCCGATTTACCGAGAGATTGACCAAGGAAGCCGTATTAAAGGCCGTGGAAAGACATGCGGGAAAAATAAGGAGTCTTTATACCCTGTCAGGAAAGAAATTGGTTGCGGAAGGTAAAGATCTTACTCAAGTTAAGTACATTATTGGAACGGGAGGAGCGCTCACAAGATTGCCCAATCGGATTTCGATCATGGAGGAGATAGCAAAATATAACACCTCGGGATCGATGCTTTTTCCTACACGTGCCGCTAGGATATTAGTTGATAACGATTATATTTTGGCTTCCTTGGGCGTATTGTCCAAGGAATATCCAGAAGCCGCACTGCAATTGGCCAAGAACAGCCTTGGAATTTAACCTTCATTAGCTTTTTGAATTAATTTTTAACAATATAAATCATCAAGAATTTTTAGGTTAAAGCAGCTGCTGCTTAGGCCTTTTTTAACTCAACAATATTAGGAGGAGGAGATTGCGATGGAAGAAAATAGCTATGGTATATTGGCGTTATTACCACCATTAATTGCCATTGTTTTATGCTTTTTGACAAAGCAGGTGCTTATCTCACTGTTTGCCGGAATTTTTGTCGGTGGCCTGATTATTATGGGATGGAACCCGTTATCAGCAATGGTTTATTTATTGGATACGCTAGTCAAGTCCATGACGGATGAATGGAATGCCAGATTATTGCTTTTCAACTTGCTCATGGGGGCAGGGATTGCGTTTATTTGGAAGCTAGGTGGTAGCGAGGCGCTCACCCAATGGGCCAAAACAAAAATAAAATCACGGAAAGCAGTAGGCATCGGGGCTTGGTTACTCGGTATTATCATTTTCTTTAATGATTATATCAATGCGGCTATTGTCGGTAACGTTTTTAGAGATATTTCAAAGGCCGAACGTATCTCCTCCGAAAAGCTTTCTTATATTCTCGATTCGACTGCGGCACCGGTTGCGACGTTTTTTATCTCGGATTGGGTGGCTTTTCAAATCGGTATGATTCAGTCCGGCATCGATGCCGCCGGCATTACCGAAATATCCTCCTTCGAAGGCTATATCCGCAGTATACCGCTTAACCTCTACTGTATCCTCACCGTGCTGTTTGTAGGCATTCTGGTGATTTGGGGAAAAGATTACGGGCCTATGGCCAAAGCTGAACATAGGGCGTTGACCACAGGAAAGATCGTTAGGGATGGAGCACTGCCCCTCGTCGATGTGGGTTACGAGTTAGGGGAACCAAAGGATGTAAAACCTTCGTTAATGACCATTATTTTACCTCTGGTCGCGCTGATTGGCGTCTCGCTTTTTGGTTTTTGGTGGACCGGAAGGCCAGCGGATTCGTTCCTGGAATTGCTCGGCAAGTCGGACCCGGCAAAAGCGTTATTATGGGGAGCCGTTGCCATGACACTGGTCGGTATGGCCCTGGCATTAGGTCTTAGGATCATGGATATGAGAGAAACCATGGATACCCTGTTAGCCGGTTTAAAACTCATGCTTCTCGCGGGATGTATCCTGGTGCTGGCCTGGTCATTAGGTACGGTCACGAAAGATACGAAACTGGCTGATTACGTGATCACGCTGATCGGTGAGGGAATACCGTACGGCTTGATCGTGATTATGGTATTCGGACTGGGCATGCTGATCGCCTTCGCGACGGGGACTTCGTGGGGCACCATGACGATACTAACGCCGATTGCGATTCCCCTGGTCTATAAACTGACCGGAGATCCCATCGCTGCCGTGACGATAGCCGGCGTGGTTTTCTCAGGGGCGATTTTCGGGGACCATTGTTCACCGATTTCCGATACTACCGTGCTATCGTCGATCTTTGCCGGCGCCGATCATATGGACCATGTGTCGACCCAGATCCCCTATGCCATCACGGTAGCGACCGTCGCTGGGGGCATGTTTTATTTGTATGGGGCGACTAACTTAGGTCCTGTCGTTTTGATTCCTCTGGGATTTGTCATGCTCCTAGGACTGGTTTATATCCTCTCCAATTTCTCCGCTAAAGGTCTAGCGGCTTCGCCTCAAGTTGCTACGGAATAGGTAGTCTACTACGAGCAGATTTATTGGGCGCTGGAGTCATTCAGCGCCATTGTTAAGTAGGGTACTGATCCACCCACTACGGAAGATTCCTGGTGAAACATTGCTGCTGGTTTAGGTGTGCGTTGTTTTTCATCTGTCTGTAAGCCGGTATCCAGTCAGGACAGGTCTACGCTCAGGATCTTGAGGTTAAGCTGCCTAAGGTGGTGTTGCAGCATGTTCCTTTCGATGTCTCGGTGTAAGACCCCGCCGGGAAATTAGCAGAAGGGACAGTGATAACCTTGACGGTTGAGTAACAAACCTATCCGGCTACCATAACGGGGGGCGAAGCCACGATAAAGGGGGTTGTGGCAACTACGGACAAGGTCACGGTGACGCTTGCGGACGCCGCTACGCTTAATACATTGGTTGTGGGCTGGCGTTGCCTGTCGCCGCTGCAATACTCGCACTTGGGCTGCGCTATCTGGGGCAACGAGCGGACGAGGGAGCATCGACTGGCTGATCCCGTAATTTCGGGTCATAGGCAGGCGGATCGGGGTCTTCTGGAAGATGGTAAGCAGACGAACGAGGATATTTGCCTGCTCACAGTTTCTTAAGGTGGATTAGGGAGGATCGCATTGCCAATGCGTACTCAAGGGGAGCGCAATTAGCAAGCTATGTTATAGGCGTAACGGTCAATCCGGTATGAAACACGTGAGAGGAGCGATGTCATGAAAAAACCCGCATCATTATTGGAGAAACGAATAGCGATCATCAGTGCTCCGACCGATGTGGGTGCGGGGCGGCGAGGTGGAGCCATGGGTCCTGAGGCGCTCCGGGTCGCTGGTCTTGAACTTGCCCTTCGCCGCATGGGCTTTACGGTTCTGGATAAGGGGAATCTGAGTGGTCCCCTAAATCCGGAAGAACCCCCGGTCAATGGCTATCGGCATCTTAAGGAAGTAGCGGCCTGGTGTGAAACCGTCAGAGATGCCGTCTATGAGTCCCTACAAGCGGGTGATTTGCCCATCTTGATGGGCGGTGATCATTCGCTGGCCATCGGTTCGGTGGCAGGTGTCTCACGCTTTTGCGCGAAAGCGGGAAAACCGCTTTCCATGCTCTGGCTGGACGCCCATGCGGATTTCAACACGCCGGAATCGTCACCTTCCGGAAATATTCACGGGATGCCGGTGGCGGTCACTGCTGGCTATGGTCCTCCCGAGTTAGTGGAAATCGGGCACACGACCCCCATGCTTGATCCCTCGCGAATCGTGCAGGTGGGTATTCGCTCCGTTGACGCCATCGAGAAACGCAAGGTGGCGGAAAGTCAGCTGATAGTCTATGACATGCGGCAGATCGACGAGATTGGGATGCGGGCAATCATGACGAAAGCCCTGGAGCAGGTGTACCAGGATGACGGTCACCTCCACGTCAGCTTCGACGTGGATTTTCTGGATCCCGACATCGCCCCTGGCGTGCCCACGACGGTTCCTGGCGGACCAACCTACCGGGAGGCTCAGCTCTGTATGGAAATGATTTACGATTCCGGTCTTATGGCGTCGCTGGACATCATGGAGCTAAATCCCGCTTTTGATACCTATAACAAAACCGCCGAACTGGCCGTCGAGTTGGTCGAGAGCCTGTGCGGCGAACAAACCCTAGCGAGAACCCATGAAAAGAAGAAATACAGCTTATGAAGCTGTGGGAGCAGCCAAATACGAGCGACGGAGGTTCTTAGGAATCGTGCTCGGTCTCGACCACACAATCCGAGACGTAACCTGGCAGAGCAGGTAGGTCGGATCAGCGCAGCGAAATCCGACAATAACTACGCCTACTGGTCGTGATCTGCGAGCAGGTGGATTGGGTGGTGGGGCAATTTGACACCATTTTGAGCGGAGGTGCTGTATGAAATCTCTATCAATTCAAGCTCCAGGTGCAGTGGTGATGATCCGTCCCCACCGCTTCCTGCCAAATCCCGAAACCGCCGCCGATAATGCCTTTCAGCGCGAGTCGGCGGAGCTGCCCGGCGACGCTGTTTCAAAAAAAGCACGCGATGAGTTCAACGCCGCGGTGGCGCGGCTCGAACAGGAAGCCGTGCGGGCACATGTCTTTGACGATTTCGGCGAGAGAGAGACCCCGGACTCGGTCTTCCCCAATAATTGGTTCTCCACCCATGGGGGTGGGTATATCGCGATTTACCCCATGTATTCACCGAACCGACGGCGCGAGCGACGTGCCGATGTTATCGAGATGCTGAAAGCGCAATATCGCGTTCAAGAGATCGTTGATTATTCCGGCCTCGAGTGGGATGGGCTGTTTCTGGAGGGCACCGGCGCCATGGTGTTTGATCACATTGGCCGGATAGCCTACACGGCTTTATCGAACCGCGCCAATGTCATTGTTCTGGAACGGTTTTGCGCAGGTTTCGATTATGAGCCGATGGCCTTTGAAACGATGGGCAATGATGGCCGTCCCGTGTACCACACCAACGTCATCATGTGTGTGGGGACTCATTTTGCACTGATATGCCTCGACATGATCACCGACCCGGCGCGCCGCAAGGAGATTAGCAACCGTCTGCAAGAAACCGGACGGGAAGTGATCGAACTCGACCGCGAGCAGATCGCGGAGTATGCCGGCAATGCCATTGAACTGTTCGGCAATGATGGCTCCCTACTTGCGCTGTCGACACGTGCTGCCGCTGTGCTCAGGCCAGAGCAGGTCGAGGTGATTGAGCGCTCCGCAAGGCTGGTTCCGCTTTCCATTCCGACTATCGAGCTGGCGGGCGGCTCAGTGCGCTGCATGATCGCGGGCATTCATTTGACGCCTCGCTGATTAGGTTACTCACACACCCATTAGCTTACCAAAAGAAGTTGTCAATGTTATCAAAATCATTTGCAGAAAAAATAGAGAAGCTTACCGTTGAATTAACAAATATCGAAAGTGTCGTTGCCACGCCAGGGGAGCTTGATATACAAAAAAAAATTTTTAATGATTTTAAAAGTATGGATTACTATAAAAAACACCCGGAATTATTGAGAACGGTAAACTTTCCTGGAGATAAATTGGGAAGATATGACATATTGACCATATTAAAAGGAGAGAAAGGCAATAGCAATAAAACCGTCGTTCTGATAGGCCATTCGGATACGGTAGGAATTTCCGATTACGGCGACTTAAGGGAATATGCGACGCAACCCGCCGAATTAGCCGAACGGCTTAAGCATGTCGCTTTAGTTCCAGGCGCGTTGGAGGATCTCGAATCCGGCGAATGGCTCTGGGGTAGAGGCACGCTGGATATGAAATGCGGCGTGGCTACCATTATGACCATCATGGAGGATATCTCCAACAATATTGAAAAGCTTGAAGGTAATATCGTATTTGCCGTGGTGGGCGACGAAGAAGGGAATTCCGCCGGGATGATTGCCGCTGTGCCTGAACTTGTAAAAATGGCGGAACAGGAGGGGTTCGAGTATCTGGCGGTTATCGATACGGATTACACGGCGTCTCGTTATGAGGGTGACGAAAAAAAATATATCTACGTAGGCACGGTAGGCAAACTGATGCCCTCTTTTTACATTGTTGGTAGGGAATCCCATGTGGGCCAGCCTTACGAAGCGCTTGACGCCAATCAATTGGCGGCTGCTATTACCAATAGGATTAACCTTAACGTCGATTTTTGTGATGATGCCGAGGGTGAAGTTTCTTTACCACCGATTACCCTAAGGTTACGGGATCTCAAGCCGGAATATTCCGCGCAAACTACAAAAACAGCCTTCCTTTATTTTAATTATGCCACCCAGAAAAAAAATCCCGATGAAGTCATCAAGCTTGTCAATGATACCGTTCGTCAGGTTTTTGATGAAGTAGTGGCGAATATTAATGAGCAGTATCTGAGGTACTGTGAAAAAACCCATTACCCTCAAAATAAATTGGCTTATAAAGCTAAGGTGATTACCTATCAAGATCTTTATAATGAAGTTAAACGGGAAATCGGTGACAAACTCGATCAAAAACTTGAGGTGCTGAGTGGGGAGTTATTGAAAGATGAATCGATTGATGAACGTGAATTTAGTTTAAGAATTGTGGCGGAGGTTCATAAGCTGTGGTCCTATAAAGATCCGGTCGTTGTGACTTATTTTTCACCGCCTTATTACCCGCATATTTATGTAAAGGGGGAAAATTATAAAGAAAAGCTATTACTGGAGGCTATCAATAAGGCCGTCGAGCAGGTGGATTGTGATTATGAGGTGGTTGTTAAAAAGTTTTATCCCTATATCTCGGATTTAAGCTTTGTGTCGGCTCCCAAAGGCGAGGTATTAGAGACCATTAAAGGCAATATGCCGGCATTAAATCGGAAAACGTTTCTTCCTCTGGAAGACATGCAGAAGTTAAGTTTGCCGGTAGTCAATATTGGGCCTTTCGGTGAAGATGCCCATAAATTTACCGAAAGCCTGCTCAAGAAATACTCCTTTGAGGTAGCGCCGGATCTTCTCTATAAAACCATTCTCAATTTATTGGAGTGATGGGGTAGCGTCAAAAGAATTTTTTTTGGCATTAAATTAATAATAACTACGAATCATAACAACCACGAGGAGGATTCAATGGAAGCGTTTCTTGAACTCATAGGTCGTATCTCGGGATGGATTTGGGGCCCCCCCATGCTAGCGCTATTAGGGTTGGGAGGGTTATTTCTTACGATCCGCCTGAAGTTTCTCCAATTTCGTTATGCTCCCTACATTCTTAAACAAACCTTTGGCAAGATGTTCAGTAAATCGACCAGCGGCGCGGGCACCGTTACACCTTTCCAGGCGGTGACCTCGGCGCTGGCCTCCACGGTGGGCGCGGCCAATATCGTGGGGGTTCCCGTCGCCATTATGTTTGGCGGTCCCGGTGCCGTGTTCTGGATGTGGGTCATGGCGTTTATCGGGATGGGGTCGAAATTCACCGAGGTGGTGCTTGGTTTTAAATACCGGGAGCGAGATGAAGTGGGAGAGTATGTGGGCGGCCCTATGTACTACATGACCAAGGGACTGAACATGAAATGGCTGGGCATCATATTTTCCTTTAGCCTCATGATCGAAATTTCGCCGAGTATCATGGTGCAAGCCAACTCGGTCGCTTCCTCTGCGTTGGAAACCTTTGGTTTGCCCACCTGGATTGCCGGCGTTATTACCCTGATCGTCGTGGGGATCGTGGTTATCGGCGGTATCAAGCGGATTGGTAAAGTGGCCGAGAAACTGGTGCCCTTTATGGCGAGTCTTTATGTCTTAGGCTGCCTGGTTATTGTCATCCTTAACATCACCAAGGTGCCCGAAGTTTTACTGCTGATTGTCCAACATGCGTTTCAACCTATCGCAGCAGCGGGTGGGTTTGCGGGTGCCACGATAGCGGCGGCGCTGCGCTGGGGCTTAGCGCGCGGTGTCTACTCCAACGAGGCGGGTATGGGTACGGCGCCGATCGCACACTCGGCATCCACCAATGATCATCCGGTCAGGCAGGGATTCTGGGCCATTTTCGAGTGCATCGTCGATACGTTGATTATCTGTTCTGCGACAGCGTTCGTGATCTTGTCATCGGATGTTTGGCTGGGAGCTGGTGCCATGGATAATGCCCCGGCATTGCCGGCTGCGGCATTTGATCACTATTTTGGTATCGCTGGCAGTTCCTTGGTTACCCTCTCGCTGCTCATGTTCGTGATATCGACTCTCATCGTGATTACCTGGTATGGAGAAAAACAAGCCGAGTTTTTGTTTGGGCTCAAATTCGCCAGGGTCATGAGATACGTGTATCTGGTGTCCATCATCGTTGGCGCCATCGGGGTGGCTAAATTCCTATGGCAGTTTTTGGATATCCTGTTGGCGATGATCGTGATTCCCAATATGATAGCCATTCTGCTCTTACACAAAGACGTTATTGCTTTGGTGCAGGAGTTTTTTACTTCGAAGCAATTTTATCTGAAGGACACCGGTAAGGTGAGTGCGGATGAGGTCATCTGATCATTGCATCAAGTCCTGAATCCCCTCGGCTAAGTACCGAGGGGATGGGTATTCTGAAGCCCGAATCACATACCCGCCGAACGCGACCCTGAACAAAGACCCGGTTTTCAAGGTTATCAAGTCGATTTACTGAGTTTGTCGGGTTCGCCTTAAAACCGATAATGTCAAATGATTAAAGTTAAATCTTTGTAATTCTACCAGGGGACATTTAATGGCATCGATTCAGAAATGGTTTTTGCACGCGGCAATGGTTTTTTTTATGACAGTGCCGACAATGGCGGCGTACTCAGCCGAACCCCTCCACACTGCTGAGATTCAGGAGATCATTGCCGCCAATAGCAGTGGTGAATTCGAGAGTTTTTCGGCCTTTCTGAGCGCTGTAGCGAAACAGAGCCAGAATGCGGACTTGAAGGATGCCATCGCCAAGTTCAGCGCCGGCGCTGAACTGGACGAGGTCGAGCAGATCAATATTGCACGGTTGCTGGGTATGTATACCCGGCTGCGCTATACCGATAAGGCATTAGCGCTCCTAAAGGAATTGGTTGCTATTCCCACAGCTATCGAGAAGGACAAACCCCAGCACGAAAACCCCGAGATCATTCGCTTTGGCGAACGGATAGCGGGCATCGTCAAGGATTTCGGCCTGGCTTACCGTAATATTGATAATCGTATATTCGAGGTTGAGCTGCAAGGAGAGCGAGATGAGGCTTTCGGCATTTTGACCCACGCGGACGTCGTCCCCGCCAGTCCTGATGACTGGGTGCTGGACGACGGCACGAAGCTCGATCCATACACCATGACTGTCATCGATAATCACATTTATGGGCGTGGAACGCTTGACGATAAGGGCTCAATTGCAACCGCGCTATACGCGATGAAAACGATCAAGGAGAACGATATCTCACTTGAGCGCACGATCCGGCTGATGATCGAAACCACCGAGGAAACTGGTGGTGAGGGGTTCGAATACTACAAGAAGCATAACGAAGTTCCGGATTACAACATCGTGCTCGACAGCGACTATCCGGCAGTCACGGCGGAGAAAGGATTCGGAACAATCGATGCTTATTTCCCTCGCCCGGATGCCAACGGTGACGGCCCGCGCATTATAATGATTCAAGGTGCGCTGGCGACCAATCAGATACCGGAAACCGCTATCGCCGAGATCGAAACGGACGCCGCTGAAGAATTGGCTGCGACTCTGCAACAGGAGGCCGAAACGTTTGTGGTTGAGAATGGTGGTGATTTTAATATCGATATCAGCGCCGAGGGCGGCAAAGTCAAGGTAGTGGTTCGGGGCAAATCGGCGCATTCGTCGGAACCCGAGAACGGTATTAATCCGGTGCCACGACTGCTGGTGTTTCTGGCCAACTCTGGTGTCGGGTTTGCCAGCAATCACTACACCATTGCTGCAAAGTACGTCCGGGACAACTTCGGGCTCGACTATCTCGGACATCAGCTTGGTATTGGGTATGAAGATCCCTTCATGGGTCCGCTGACCGCATCGCCGACTTATTTGGAGCTCCAGGACGACGACAAGCTGCGGATGGCGGTAAACCTGCGTGTGCCACGGGGTGAGAAATCGGTGGACGAACTGAAGCAGGACATCGTCCGTAAGCTCACCGAGTACAGTGAGAAAAATAACGTGAACGTAGCCTATGAGGTCAGCATAGATAACTGGATGTATCGCGATCCGACAGGTGCTTGGCTGAAAACACTGCTGGACATCTTTGCCGATACTACCGGAATCGATGCAGGACCGGTGTCGAGCGCCGGCAGCACGACGGCCAAGCTGCTACCCAACGGGGTGAACTTTGGCCCCAACATGCCTGGAGATCAATACATGGGTCATGTAGCCAACGAATTCAAACGGTTGGACGTGTTTAAACTGGACCTGCAGATGTTTACCGAGATGATGGTGCGTATCGGCAATCTCGAGTCATTCGAGTAACGAGACCGGACAATATCCATTTGCTCCGACTACATCGTTCGCCCCTAGCGTCGAACAAATCACGAAAGGTGGTATTCAGATGAGCTGTCCCGCCCCCCTGCACCGTATTCTGGTTGCTTTCCTGTATTGCCTGACGTTCGGCGGCCAATCGGAGCCGACCCAGGCGCAGCAACAAGACCTGGAAATCGAGCCCCCCCAGGTCATCTTGAAAAACATCCCGTTCGAAGTCTCGATTAAGGATCCGGGTGGCCGCCTGAACGAGGGAGCAACCGTCACTCTGACGGTGGGAGAGAAAAACTACGAGGGCGCCCTGACCGAAGGCGAGGTCAAGATCAGCGGGGTGGTGACGGGCGACAGCGAGGTCACGCTGGCGGCTGCCTCTGCCGACGGCGCGATGGCGGGGGCCGCCTCCGCCGAAGCGATACCCGGCTGGTTCGCTATCCTGCCGGCGCTACTGGCCATCGCATTGGCGCTGGCGATGCGCCAGGTCATTCCGGCGCTATTTCTCGGTATCTGGATCGGGGCTATTCTGGTTTACGGTCTAGCGCCCAGTGGTATCTGGTACGGGCTGCTGGATACTTTCACCACCTATACCCTGGAGGCCCTCAACGACAGCGGACATTTGTCGGTCATCCTGTTCTCGCTAATGATCGGCGGCATGGTCGGGGTTATCTCCAAAAACGGTGGTACGGCCGGAATCGTCAAAGCTATTGTCAGCTGGGCGCGGTCGCCGCGCCACGGGCAGTTGACCACCTCCGTGCTGGGTGTGGCGATCTTCTTCGACGATTATGCCAATACCCTTATCGTTGGCAACACCATGCGGCCGATCACCGATCGGCTGAAAATCTCGCGCGAAAAGCTCGCCTACATCGTCGATTCCACCGCGGCTCCGGTGGCGACGCTGGCCCTGGTGACGACCTGGATCGGCTTTCAAGTCGGATTGATCGACCAAGCGGTGCAAAACATCGAGGGTCTGCAGGAATCGGCTTATTCGATTTTCCTTAGTGCGCTGGCCTACAGCTTCTACCCTATTCTGGCGATTTTATTCGTCTTTATGGTCGCTTTGTCTGGCCGCGACTTCGGGCCAATGCTTACCGCGGAACGCCGCGCCCGTAGCACCGGTCAAGTATATCGGCCCGGCGCGCACACCGGCGAATCCCCCACCGAGGTAAAGGAGCGCGAACCGAAGCCGGACAAGCCTCAGCTTGCCCGCAACGCCGTGATTCCGGTGTTGGTTTTGGTGCTGGGGTCCTTAAGCGGCATTTACATCACCGGCGCTCAGAGCGCGGAGACCGGCGCCTCACTTCGTGATATCATTGGCAACGGCGATTCCTATCAGGCGATGATGTGGGCCTCGCTGCTGGCGGTGCTGGTCGCCGGCGTGCTGGCTATGGCTCAGCGTATACTCACCCTGCGCGAGGTGATCGACGCCTGGTACGCGGGCGTCCGCGCGATGCTGCTGGCGATTATCATTCTGGTGCTGGCCTGGGCGCTGTCGAACGTCAACGAGATCCTGCACACCGCCGATTATCTGGTCTCCACCCTGGGCGAAGCGATCGATCCGCCGCTGCTGCCAACGCTGATCTTCGTGCTGTCGGCGTTCACCGCCTTCGCTACGGGTTCGAGCTGGGGCGTGATGGGTGTGGTGATGCCGCTGGCGATTCCGCTGAGCTGGGCGGCACTCGTCGCCAACGGGATGACCGGTGATCAAGGGATGGCGATCTTCTACTCCACTGTGGCAGCCGTACTGGCCGGCGCCGTTTGGGGCGACCACTGCTCGCCGATCTCGGATACCACGATCCTATCCTCGCTGGCCTCGGAGTGCGATCATATCGATCACGTTCGCACCCAAATCCCCTACGCGATAATCGTCGGCCTGGTGGCGATCGGCATTGGCAGCCTGCCGGTTGCCTACGGCTATTATCCGTGGTGGCTGGGGCTGCTGGCCAGTATCGTGATTCTGTTGGCGGCGTTGTTCGTGATCGGCCGTAAATCAGGCGAAGCGGCCATCATCGAACCCGAGGCGGCGGCGGCAGCAAAGTAAAGCGAGAGGTTGTAATCATGAGAATCGCGCTCTTCCAGGGTCCGGAGCAGTCTGCAGACGTGGCCCGCAATCTGGAACGGCTGGCGACAGTGGCGCATGCGGCCGCCGAGCGGAAGGCACGGCTACTCATCCTGCCGGAGATGTTCTTGACCGGCTACAATATCGGCAAAGACACGACGCACCGCCTCGCCGAACCGATCGACGGACCCACGGCGCAGCGGGCGGCGGCGATCGCCCGCAAAACGGGCTTGGCGCTGCTCTACGGTTACCCGGAGCGGGCCGGCGATGCCGTCTACAACGCCGCTCAGCTTATCGACCGAGACGGCCGGCGGCTCGCCAATCATCGTAAATCGCATCTGTTCGGTCACATCGATCGCAGTGCTTTTGCTGCCGGCTCGGGGGAGCCGACACTGGCCGAGCTCGACGGTATGCGCCTCGGTATTCTGATCTGTTACGACGTGGAGTTCCCGGAGAACGTGCGCCTGCTGGCGCTCGCCGGCGCCGATCTGGTCGCTGCGCCGACGGCGCTGATGCAGCCCTACGAGTTTATCCCCCGCTCGCTGGTCCCGTCGCGGGCCTACGAAAACCAAGTTTTTCTGGCTTATGCCAACCGCTGTGGCCGTGAGGACGAGCTCGTCTATTACGGACTGAGCTGTATCGTGGGACCGGATGGAGCCGATCTTGCTCGCGCCGGGATGGGTGAACAGTTGATCGTCGCTGACCTTGAACCGGATCTGCTCACCGCATCACGACGGCTCAACACCTACCTGCACGACCGTCGCCCAGAGCTCTATCGGACACTGGCAGAAACACCCACTGGCTCAAAATAGCTGAGGAGACCCAGCATGACCGCTCCCCATGAACCCATTACCGGCCATGGCACCGACCAGCGGCCGGTCACGATTTTCGGCCCGGATTTTCCCTTCCCCTTTGACGACTGGGTCCGCCACCCCGCGGGCCTCGGCAGCGTGCCCTCCGAGCGCCATGGCACGGAGGTAGCGATCATTGGTGCCGGCATGGCGGGCGTCGTTGCGGCCTATGAGCTCATGAAGCTAGGCCTCAAACCCGTCGTCTACGAGTCACGGCGGCTCGGCGGACGGCTTCACTCCGAGGCTTTCCAGGGCGCTGAAGGCATTGTGGCCGAGCTCGGCGGCATGCGCTTCCCGCGTTCCTCGACGGCTTTTTATCACTATCTCGATATGTTTGGGCTCGAGACTCGACCCTTTCCCAACCCGCTGGCGCCGGCAACCCCCAGCACGGTGATCGATCTCGAAGGTGAGCCCGCATATGTCGAGCAAGTGGACGATCTGCCGCCGCTTCTCCGCGAGGTCGGCGCAGCCTGGCATGAGGCGCTTGAGGAGGAGGCCAATTTCAGCGCTATGCAAGAGGCGATCCGTAACCGCGACGTGGCCTGGATCAAAGAGCTCTGGAACCCGCTAATATCGATCTGGGATGACCGTACCTTCTACGGTTTCATCGCCACCTCGAGGGCGTTCGCGAAGCGCTCGTTCAGGCATCTCGAAGTATTCGGCCAGGTGGGTTTCGGCACGGGTGGGTGGGACACGGATTTCCCCAACTCGATGCTCGAAATTCTCAGAGTTGCCTACACCAACTGCGACGAGGACCAGCACTTCGTCGTGGGGGGTGTCGAGCAGGTACCGCGGCGTCTGTGGAAGCACTCACCCGACCAGATGGTGCACTGGTCTCGGGGTACCTCGCTCGAGGGTCTGCACTCGGGCGCCCCCAGACCCGGCGTGGCGCGACTTGAACGCGCTACCGATGGCAACAAGATCACTGTCATCGACCGCTGGGGCGACAAGCGCAGCTTCGATGCTGTGCTCGTTACCTGTCAGAGCTGGCTGCTCACTACGCATATCGATTGTGCGGAAAATCTATTTTCTCAGAAGATGTGGATGGCCATGGACCGCACGCGCTATATGCAGTCGGCCAAGACCTTTGTCATGGTCGACCGGCCGTTCTGGAAGGAGAAGGATCCGCAAACCGGACGGGACGTCATGAGCATGACGCTCACCGACAGACTCACCCGCGGCACCTATCTGTTTGACCTCGGTGACGATAAACCCGGCGTGATCTGCCTGTCCTATTCCTGGATGAGCGACGCCCTGAAAATGTTGCCGCTGCCGGTCGACAAACGCGTGCACCTTGCTTTGAGCGCGCTCCAGCAGATCTATCCCAAAGTCGATATTAGCAGCCATATCATTGGTGACCCGATCACGGTATCTTGGGAAGACGATCCGAACTTTCTAGGTGCCTTCAAGGGTGCGCTACCCGGCCACTACCGCTACAACTACCGTATGTACTGCCACTTCATGCAAGACAATAGACCGCCCGAGCAGCGCGGCATCTTCATGGCTGGCGACGATATCGGCTGGATTCCGGGATGGGTCGAAGGGGCGGTGCAGACTTCATTGAACTCGGTCTGGGGTATCGTCCGGCATCTGGGCGGCGAGACTCTGAAAGAGAACCCAGGGCCGGGTGACCGCTTCGCCGAGCTGGCCCCGCTGGCGCTCCCGGACTGAGATCTGCAGCCAGCATTGCCCAAGCACGTTCGTAACCGTCACTCAGCTTACCGAGGACCACGACTATGACTCGACATCTTCACCAGCCGCTGGGCGGCAACGAAATGCCACGCTTCGGCGGCCTCACCACCATGATGCGCCTGCCCACCCAGAAGACCGCGGAAGGGCTCGACGCCTGTTTCGTCGGCGTGCCCTTCGATATCGGCACCTCCAATCGTAGCGGTGCGCGCTTCGGGCCGCGCCAGATTCGGGCTGAGTCCTGCCTGCTCAGGCCCTACAACATGGCGACCCGGGCGGCACCCTTCGACAGTCTGCAGATCGCCGATGTCGGCGACGTGGCCATCAACCCTTATAACCTGCAGGATAGCATCCATATCATCGAGACTTTCTACGACGATATCCTCGCCCACGACTGCAAGCCGCTGACCCTCGGCGGCGATCACACCATCGCCTTACCCATCCTGCGGGCGCTCAGAAAGAAGCACGGCCCCCTCGGGATGGTGCACGTGGACGCCCACGCCGATATCAACGACGCCATGTTCGGGGAGAAGATTGCCCACGGCACGCCGTTTCGCCGCGCCGTCGAGGAGGATCTGATCGACGGCCGCCGGGTAGCGCAGATTGGCCTGCGTGGCACCGGCTATACCGCGGAGGATTTTGACTGGCCGCGTTCGCAGGGCTTTCGCGTGGTGCAGGCCGAAGAGTGCTGGTACCGCTCCCTGATGCCGCTGATGGAGGAGATCCGCGAGCAGCTCAGCGAGGGCCCCGTTTATCTCACCTTTGATATCGATGGCATCGATCCGGCCTTCGCCCCTGGCACCGGTACGCCCGAGATCGCCGGGCTCACCGTCCCCCAAGCCGTCGAGGTCATCCGCGGTTGCCGCGGCCTGGAGGTCGTTGGCGGGGACGTGGTGGAGATCTCCCCGCCCTACGATCCTTCGGGCAACACGGCGCTGCTGGGCGCCAACCTGCTGTTCGAGATGCTCTGCGTGCTGCCGGGCGTCACGTATCGTGATTGACAAAAAACTTGAGTGACGCCGTCGCCACCTTCGACTACTACGCGGAGCTGGCCACCCAACTCGACGAGCGCCAGAACAGCCTGGTTGCGTTGCCCGATGCCGGCTACACCGGCAAGACCCGGTTCGAGCCGCTCGGTGCGGTGGGAATGATCGTGCCGTGGAACTTTCCGCTGGTCACCAACGCCTGGGAGATCGCCCCGGCGCTGGCGGCAGGTTGTACCGTGGTCCTCAAAACCTCGGAGTACACGCCGCTGGAGCTGTCGTTCACCGGCAGCAACGCCGTAGGATCGAAGGTGATGAGCGCCGCCGCGGCGCGCTGCATCCCGCTCTCATTGGCACTGGGCGGCAAATCGCCCATCTTGGTGTTCGCCGACACCGAGGTGGCCAACGACGGCGCCTACGGTCTGGTGGGGACCGTGGTCAGCGGAGACCTGGAACGGGCCGAACGGGTGGCCGCCAGCATCGACGCCGGCCACATCTGGATCAACGCCCAGCAGGTGATCTTTCCGCAAAACGCCTGGGGCGGCTTCAAGGCCAGCGGAATCGGCCGGGAACTGGGACGCTGGGGCCTGGATGCCTTCCTGGGGGTGAAACACATCACTCTGCGCGGCAGCATCGCGACGCAACGGGGCCACGGAGGTTCCCCGTGAAGGTGCTGGTGCTTGGCGGTGGGGTCGTTGGCGTTGCTACGGCGTATTACCTCGCCGAGGAAGGCTTCGAGGCCACCGTCATCGACCGCAACGAACAGGCCGCCAGCGAAGCCAGCTACGGCAACGCCGGCCTGGTCACCCCGGGTGATTCCTATGCCTGGGCCTCCCCCGACGCCCTGAAGGTTTTTCTCAAGTCGCTGTACCGGCGCGACCTGGGCATCAAGGTCAAGCCGCGTATCGACCCGCGGATGTGGTTGTGGTGCTGGAAGTTTCTCTTCCAGTGCACCCATGCCCGAGCGCGCGTCAATACGCTCCGCAAGCTCAGACTCACGAGGTACTCGCGAGAGTGCCTGAACGCGCTGGTGAGCCACACCGTGATCGATTACGACGCCAAGGACCGAGGCGTTCTTTATTTCTTCCGCTCCCAGAAAAGCCTGGAACACGGGGCGGCGCGTATGCGCCTTCTGGAGGAGAACGGCCTGAAGATTGAAGTGATGGACCGGGATGGACTAGTCAGGCTCGATCCCGGCTTGGAACCGGCAAAGGACAAGCTGGCCGGCGGCATCTTCTCGCCCATGGACCAGACCGGCGATTCCTGCAAGTTCGGTCGCCAGCTAGCAGCCTGGTGCGCCGAGCACAGAGGCGTCGAGTTTGCCTATCGCACGACCATCACGGGTATCGAAGTCGAAGGCAGACGGGTTGCACGGGTCGTCACGGATCGGGGAACTTTCGCCGCCGATGCCTTCGTATTAGCCATGGGCTGCGACAGCCCGTTCCTGGCGGCACGGATCGGCGTCAGGCTGCCGATCTATCCAGTCAAGGGCTACTCGATCACCGTTCCCGTCCGGGAGGATCGCGCCGCGCCGCGCCGCGGCGGCGCGGACGAGGACAAGTTGGTCGCGTATTCCTGCTTGGGGAACCGGTTGCGATTCGCCGCCACCGCCGAGTTCAGCGGTTACGATTGCAGCTATCAGCCCAAAGATTTCGGGTCTCTGCTCACAACGGCGAAGGAACTCTTCCCGAAAGGCGGTGATTACAGTCAGCCAGAGTACTGGGCGGGTCTGCGGCCTATGACCCCGAGTTCGGTGCCGATTCTGGGACACGCCCGCTACGACAATTTTTACCTGAACGTGGGCCATGGTCACGTCGGCTGGACCATGTCCTGCGGATCGGGCAAATTCGTTGCGGACCTCGTTGCCGGACGCCAACCGGAGATCGATCCCGAAGGCCTGCTTTACGAAGCCTGAGGCTTGGACGGATCGACGTTCATGGGAGGGTAAATTCCATGTCCGGATCTCAAGTCACCATCGATCTCAAGAAAATCGAGCGCAACACGTAAGAACGGTTGTCACGACTTGCCGGAATTCCGGCATCAAAGTCTTCGGCGTGACCAAGGGTACCTGCGGGATACCGCAGGTCGCTCGCGCGATGTTGCGCGGTGGCGTGATCGGCATCGACTTGGGCTGCGTTATCTAGGGCAGCGAGCGGATGAGGGAGCACCGGCGATCCCATAACTGTCAATACGATATGAAACACGGGAGAGGAGTGCCATCATGAAAAACCCACATCATTAGTGGAGAAACGAATAGCGATCATCGGTGCTCCGACCGATGGAATAGGTGGCCGAATTCGCTGGAATACGCACGTCCCTCAGTTGCGGGCGCGATAACGGCGTCGGCTTTGCCACAGAGGGCCTCTCTTAGGGTCGGGACTAATAAATGGTCAATTACCTCTTGGACAGCATTATAATGCGACTTTTTCTTGATCGGAAATCGCCTTAGCCCAAGATCCGGTCATAAATGGCTTCCGCGGCCTCGTAACAACCACAGGCGGCGGATTTCAGACCTGCGCGGTCGAGAACCGTGATATCTCCACGGCTATAGCAAATCAGTTTACGCTGTTGTAGCGCACTCGCCGCCTTGGTGATGCCAACGCGGCGTACCCCCAACATGAAGGCCAGAAATTCTTGGGTGACATGGAAGTGGTCCGAGTGCGCCCGATCCTGGGTCATCAACAACCAGCGGGCAAGGCGCGCCTCCACCATATGGAAGCGGCTGCAGGCGACCATGTATGCGAACTGGTTCATCAACACGTACAGATAGCGGTTGAGGGTCGTTTGCAGTGCGCTGCTCTGTCCGAGTACCTCACGAAATCGCTCAGGAGTCATACGCCACGCGGGACCCGCGCCCTGCACAATGGTGCGCAGCAGCGTCACCTCAACCCCCAAAATGAGGGGAGTCCCGATCATCCCTTCATGCCCGACCAGTCCCACCTCCAGGCCGGCGTGATTATCGGGCGAGGTCACCAGGGAAATGAAGCTGTCGGTGGGGAAGTAAACATGGCGAATCGGCTCGCCGGGTTCGTTGATAACCTCGCCAAAGTGCAGCTCGACGGATTCGCAACTCGCCAGAACCTGTTGCCGCTCTTGGCTGGGCAGGGCGGCCAGTAGACGATTGACAAAGAAAGCTGGAGTCTTCGCGGGTAGCATTCGTGTTACCTCCCTCTGTATCACAAGGAATGAGTTGAGGTAAAAAATCCCACTGTCGAGCGGTGACTTTGCTGGATCAAGACAGTGTTCCTTTCGATCGCGGCTCAGTTCGATGGCTCCTGGCCGTACTCGCCTCAACGAAGAACCAAGGTCCGTCTCCTATTAACAATAAGCCGAAATTTGCGCTGTCTGTGCGCTGGTAAACATAGCGCACAATGTCTATCCGTTCGGCACCGCCGGCCTTCGGGAGGGTCGATTCAAAGTAAAAAAACCATTTAAAATTATAATATTATCCGACATGCATCGCTAACCTGTTAGCGCTTCAGCGGTGTTCGGCTCGGCTGACTGATGATCTGCCAGAGTTTCCCGACCTGCTCGCCCATGGCACTGATCCCTTCGCTGATCGATCGCTACCCGGTCATCACCAGCAAATTGAAGCTCATGTTGCGGATCAGCGCCATATTAGCCGCCGCTGGTGAGTCCACCAAGCCACCATCATCTTCCTGCAAGACGACATCTTTAGTCCAGTGCAGGGTGTTTTCGAGCTTGCGATGACCCCGAACACGCTGCGCCAAGCGCCACGCCCTGAATGGCTCGCGGGTGATGTAATACGTGGGGTTGTCGAAGGGTTTACCGTCCCGCTCGCCCTGCCGCCGAACGCTGATAGACTGCTCCAGCCCCGGCCATTGCGCCTTCATCGCCGCCGCGGCCGGCCAGCATGTGCGCCGACAACGGGTATCATGACCATGGCCGCTTTGGCGCCAACTCCAGGCCGCCGTCGCTGCATTCTGCGCCGTCCGCGCGAGGCGCTTAGGGAGCGTCGGTTGATTGCCTTTGACGGGGATGAGGTAGCCGTGGCCCTGGGCAGTAATCTGGGCCACCGGTTTTTTTGGCAAGGCAGCGCATCCAGAGTGAACACCGAACGCTCGATCCGCAGCGTGCCGATCAATGCTTGCACCACGTCGATTTCGCTGGGCTTATCATTGTCCAGCTTACCGACGCCGCAGATCAGCTGACGAGGATGACTAAAAAACGACACCAGCGAGGTAACACGTTGTTTCTCGCCTTCCTTGGGTGGGAAGGTGCGGGTGATACGCTTGCCATCCATAGCGATCGTCTCGGCCTGCGCGTACTGCGGCATCCAGCGATTGAACTGCCTACACAAACCCTCGCTCGACAGCTGCTGGCTCAAGCGTTGCAACGTACTGTAGGAGGGCGCTTTATCGCGCGGTAACGGGATCACCTCGGCCAGCGCTTGCACATGGGTGCGCGCAAAGCGCGCGATCCCTTTCAGGCTCGTTCGCCCGCATAGCATCGCCATTACCATCATCGTTACGCTCGACAACTGCACAGGGCGAATGCCTTTCGCATGACGCGGGTCTGCTAACTCGGATAAATAATGCACTAGCCTGTGATAGGCCATCAAGGGGGGCTCCGATCGTTCAATAGGTTAGTCAAAGCTGTTCGATAACTTTATGATAGCATAAAATTATCTGTACTTTGAATCGACCCTCCCGGCCTTCGGGGGGCGAAATGAGCCACAGCTTGGAGCGGATCACTCCGCGATCACGTCGGGGAGCAGGCGGCGGAACTCTTTGCTGACAACTTCGTAGCACTCGCAAACCCGCGCTTCTAGACCTGGTCGATCCAGCACGGTGATGTGCCCCCGGCTGTAGCGAATCAAGCCGACCCTTTGCAATTTGCCGGCGGCCTCGGTCACACCCTCGCGCCGTACCCCCAGCATGTTGGCGATCAGTTCCTGGGTCATGCACAGCTCGTTCACGGGCAACCGGTCGAGACTGAGCAGCAGCCAGCGACAGAGTTGCTGGTCCACCGAATGGTGGCGATTGCAGACAGCGGTCTGCGCCATCTGGGTCAGCAGGGCCTGAGTGTAGCGCAGCAACAAATGCTGCAACGCCCCGGGGCGGTTGAATGCCTGCTTGAGCAACGATCCCTTCAACCGATAGGCGTGGCCCCCACTTTGCACTACGGCCCGGTTCGGCATGCTTTCCCCGCCCATGAACACGGCGATGCCCACCATGCCCTCGTTACCGACCACGGCGATTTCGGCGGACGCGCCATTCTCCATGACGTACAGCAGGGACACAATGGCGGTGGTAGGAAAATAGACATGATTCAACCGATCCCCAGACTCGTACAGAGCCTCACCAAGCGGCAGCGGGACCCATTCCAGGTGAGTAAACAGGCGCGCGCGTTCAGATTCGGGCAGAACGGCGAGCAGATGGTTTTGTCGGGGGTTCGGGGGGTTGGACGTGGTGGACATGAGCAACCTCCAAAATCACTATGTCGGAATCGTATGACCTGAGTTACATGGTCAACGATAATAATATTAACTCGGATAAATAATGCACTAGACTGTGATAGGCCATCAAGGGGGGCTCCGATCGTTCAATAGGTTAGTCAAAGCTGTTCGATAACTTTATGATAGCATAAAATTATCTGTACTTTGAATCGACCCTCAGGCTACTGTAGGGCAATCGCGCTATATAGCTCTTGACAGAGGAGGCAGGTAATGTTGGGAGGCATGCTGATGTTGAGGAGGTAACCGATGCTGTCTGATCCCCGCCCCTATTTTGCCGAGCTGCCTGACCCCCGCCGGGAAACCCGAAACAAGCTACACAAACTGAATGACATTCTCATGCTCGTATGTTGTGCCGTGCTCAGTGGAATTGAAGACTGGGTAGGGATGGAGGAATTTGGCAAGCAAAAGGAGGACTGGTTGCGAGAGTTCTTGGAACTGCCGAATGGCATTCCGTCGCATGATACGCTCAGTGACGTGTTGGGACGCCTGGCGCCGGGGGCATTTACCGACGCGTTGTTGCGGTGGGTGGAAGTCGCTATCCCGAGTTTAGCCGGTGAACCGGTGTGCCTGGACGGTAAGCGGTTGCGGGGTAGTCGAGTAGGCGAGCAAGCGGTTCACCTGGTCAGCGCCTATGCGGCGAAAGCTCGCTTAGTCCTTACGCCGCAGGCGGTGGCGGACAAAACCAATGAAATTACGGTGATGCCGGAATTGCTATCACTGCTGGATGTGCAAGGGGCGGTGGTTACGATCGATGCGATGGGCTGTCAGAAAGCCATTGCCCAGGACGTGATCGACGCGGGTGCGGACTACATCCTGGCTCTGAAGGACAACCACCCGGGTCTGCATGACGACGTGCGCTTATGGCTAGACACGGAAACGGCCCAGGGCCGCTTGCCCCAGCAGGAGACGGTAGCCAAAGACCATGGTCGAATTGAAATCCGCCGCTACGCCCTGAGTGACGAGATTGCCTGGCTGGAGCAACCACCCGAGTGGGCCGGACTGCAAGCGGTCGGTCGCGGCGAATCGACCCGAATCATCGGCGAGGCAACGACGACCGAATACCGCTATTACCGGTGCTCACTGACCGATCCGGCGTGCTTTGCCGACGCCGTGCGCCGCCACTGGGATACCGAGAATGGTCAGCATTGGATACTGGACGTGCAGTTCGGCGAGGATGCCAATCGGACACGCCAACATCACGCGCCCGAAACCCTTGCCCTGATCCGGCGGATGGCGCTCAACGGGATACGCCATAACGGCCCCGCTAAGGATAGCCTGCGACGTCGTCAGCTGCGCGCTTCACTGAACGATGATTACCGCACCCATCTCATCTTCGGGCCTCAGAGGCTGTTGGAAAACCCCTGATCGAACGATTTCGGAGCATTTTAAATCAACGCATTAGCGGTAGTGTTTTAACTTTGTTGTTTATAGATTTTAAATAGGGATGCCAAACTCATAACGATTCACAAACAACCCGATGACGATATCGTGCATTTGTTTTGATTTCGAGAAGCAAATGGTTTTGCGGACGAGCCGCTTAATACGGGTACGTAGCGTTAAATGTTTCCGCTCTATCTTCTGCGTGTTCCGTTTCCCGATAACATGCTTTTCAGGATCTAGATAACGCCCATAAGAACCCCAATCGTCGGTGTAAAAACGGGTGATTCCAAACGGTTCCAATAAATCCTTTAATTTAAGAAAGACCTCATCCTTGCGGCGCCCGAATACATAAGCCAGCACGTCGCCAGTGGCTCGATCTATGGCATGCCATAGCCATCTTTGATTCGCTTTACTTCCCACATAACTCCACATTTCATCCATTTCAACCTCTATTTCTTGATCATTAACCTCATTATTTTCATCTATTTTTATAATATCCACAACAATCTGCTCAGGCGAGTGTATATCTAAAATGGCCTGATTCACCGATTGCAATTCAGGTTCCTTTTTTTTAATTCATTAATTACCGTCGCTGTACTTATATCCAATACCCGGGCCGTCTCACGAATGCCGCTCCCGTTTACGGCCATCTCAATGATTTTTCGCTTGACTTCTGGCAAGCGACCTTTCTCTGAATAATCTCGAATAAATGTCTTTTCTTCGCAGTCGCTTTCTTTGCAAAGAAAGCGTTGTTTTCCATTGGTCGTTTTTCCATGTTTACCAACATCGATACCACCGCAACTTGGGCATTTAATTGGTTCTAATACCATAATAAATTTCTGAGTTTAAATTCTGCTAATTTGACATCTTGAATTCAAAATATGATAGTTGATTATTTTATAAAAACAACAAAGCTAAAACACTACCGCATTAGCTTGCGCGCCAGGGTATTTTCCAACAGCCTCTCAACTCACATAGCGCGATTGCCCTACAGGCTACTGGGGGAGCGGACATCAGGAACCGTGGCTGCTACTGAGCGATTTGCCACCGGTCGCCGCACCGGCCTGCTGGTATGGCATGCGCGCCTGGATTGAGCAGGGGTTTAAACTAGG
>CAVSVP010000026.1:0-20313 GCA_963731125.1 uncultured Pseudomonadota bacterium | reverse complement strand
AGTACTTTGGCCTCGGAAAAGGCATTGTCTCTAACAACCTCGTGATCAATCACCTATCGCCGAACACGAAGATCATCGGTGCCAACGAACACGAAAGCCGTTACCTGTACGACCTCCTCAAGCGCAACACGACCGATATAGTTCCGGAGATTCACTCTACGGACTCCCACGGGATCAACGCCGTAAACTTTGCCATCTTGAATATCTCCGGCTACCGGTTCGCTCCGCGGTACAAGGACATCCGGGAGAAGGTCGGGACATCGCTCTACGGATTTCAGCACCCGACGAAGTACAATGAGAACTGGCTCCTGAGGCCCGTCCGGAAAATCAACGAAGACCTCATCGTCGAGGAATGGGAAAACTTCCAGCGTATCATGGTCTCGCTCGACCGGAAGACGACTACTCAGGGGGTCATCGTCGGGAAGCTCAGCTCGCACGCACGCAAAAACAAAACGAAACGCGCCATCTGGGAATACGACCACATGATTGAAAGCCTGCACCTGCTGAATTACGTCGACTGCCCGATGTTCCGCAAGAGGTTCTGTTGCGTTAATTTGTGAAACTACCATATATTGTAGTTCTTTCTTAGAAAGAACCACTACCAGTTGTGGTTAACAAAATTAATGCAACAGAACCATCGAACGTGGGGAGGGTAAAATCGGAGAGAATAAGGTCCGGCTCAAAGACTTGAACCCGGCGGAAATCCGCTTCGCTCTCCACCCGTTGGGTTAGGCAGGGGAGCCCGCCCTCGCGCAGTTGGTACTCGATGAGTTCAGCGTCGGTGGCGGAGTCCTCCACGACTAGAACCTTGATTGGCTTGTTCATCGTCACCTGGTTTCCTTACTTCAATACTTGCTCCATTTCTTCTTTCTTGAGGACTCTGCCGAGTTCGCTTTGCAGGGCGACGGCAATTTTTGCTTTTAGGAGTTTTTTCTTTTTTTTGATCTGATACAGTTTGACTCCTGTTACTCGATGATCAAGTTTTTAGTTCTTGACTTTATAAATCTACCTATTATCAGTCACTTAGAGATTTGTGGCCAAGGGTTACGGAAACGAGACAAAATTCTAACTTGCTGAAATTTGAATACTTTAAAATGTCAAGCTAAAAAAACTTGAGGATCGAGTGTTAAAGAAAACATATTTATAAAAATATCTTAAACAATATTGATTGTGAAAACAAAGGGGTATTTTACTATGCAATATGAAGGTATATAAAACGCTCGTTTAATGTAGACAAGAAAACAATTTTTTTCTGGATGTCTTCGCTTAAGTAACGATAAGAAAAAATAATCATGAATTTTGCACACACACCACAAAAAAAGGCCAGCAGGGCCAAGTCCGCTGGCCTAATAAGGGTAGCGCCAAGATTGCTGTAAAAGTACACTCTAAGAACTGCAAATAAACTATAAGTATTTGTTTTTTAAAATTATTTATCAAACGTGTGTCAGCACACTAATCTGGGTGCTACCCTAAAAATAATAATATAAACGGCCAGAGACTTATGCGAAAAAAATATGCCCCATTGGCGTTATTTTTTGTTGCCTTAAGTCGTTGATTCTTAATGTTATAATCAAATTGAGAATGCACCCACATATTCAAGAGCCGTTCGAGCGTCGTCTCGCAGATTCTCGAATGACTCACGGTGGGCTTTGTTGTCAACGTCCCCCCAAACCCCATATAGTATAGAGTGACCTGCCATCACTCCCTGTGCGTACTCGGCCACGGTGCATTTTTCCAGCACAAGCGCCATTGGAAAGAGCACTGGACCGTCGTGAATTGCGTGGAGCATCATGACGACAGCTCGCTGTTCGGGTGCGAGCGACAGATATTCGTCGCGAAGCCCGACAATGTCTGCCGAGTCAAGCGCCTTGGACAAAGCATTTTCGCAGCTGGTTTCCTCTCCGTCGTCATACCCATAGGTGATGTTAAATGCAAGGCTCTGTAAGCGGCTGACTGGGTCCCAGAGCCAGTTGGAGATTGGCCCCCAGCGCGCGTACTGATCTACCTGTTCGGGACCTGCAACTGGATACAGCACAGGATAACCGAACAGACGCTTCCCAAATTCGAGGCTGAGCTCGTCCTCTCCGGATTCGATCCATCTTTTCTGGATACTAAAGAGTGCATAGGAACCGAAGAATCTCGGAGACACAATTTTGCGATCCTGTATCTCCATCATTCCATGGCCATCGAATTCACTAGCGATATGCTCGAGCAGAACTGCTGAGGAGTGGCGGAGAGGATTTTCGCCATCGGCGGTTAGGAGTATTTCTCCTTCGAGGGCGAGCGCATACCACTCATCATCTCGAATCACCTCAAGCTCGACAGGTTCTACCTGCCACTGCAATGTGCCACCTGACTTATTCATGTTCGTTGCTCCCAATAATTTCTCTCAGCAATCCCTCGGTTTCCTTCTCCAGCGCTAGAATATCAGCGCGGATCTTTTCCAGTGTGCGTAACGGCTGGGGTTTGTAGAAATAAAATGTAATTGTGTAAACAAGGGAAAGCGCCCTCAATTCGCTTTCAATTTTCTAGTAATGATGTAGTTCCTCACGGTTAAGCGGTTGACATTGAGTAACCGGGCAATAACCGTTTCAGGAATTTTTTTCTGCAGATATTCCCTGATCAAATCATCTTTCCCTGTAAGTTTTGTCGTTTTAGAGAATCTTCCTTTAGGTCTGCCAAGCTTTTTTCCTTCACTTTTCTTCCGGGCTAACGCCTCCTTTGTCCGAGAGGAGATCATGGAGCGTTCATCTCGGCTGAAAGGCTGAAGGCGAAGGCCAGAACTTTGGAGTTGATATTGTTACCCAATTCGTAACGTTCTTTGACCGTAAAGACTTTCACTCCCTTTTCCATGAGATTGTGAAGGATACTCATAACTTCCATGAGGCTTCTTCCGAGCCGGCTTAATTCTGAAACAACCAAGACATCCCCCTTTCCTCATCCCTTGCATCAGCTGTCCTAATTTTCTGGTCTGCAAGTTTTTGGTGGCGCTGATGGTTTCCTCAATCCAGGTATCGACGCTTAGTTTTTTTTCATCGGCAAATTTGAGAAGCTCAAACCGTTGGTTCTCGGTGGTTTGTTTGTCTGTTGAAACTCGTATATATCCATAAATCATATAGATTTAGTATAGTGAAAAGGTAGGAAAAATTAAACAGGGAGACTAGAAGAGGGCCATTTGTCCATTTTTCTTTTGTTGTTTCCTCTGAAAATGCAAACCCAACACGGCCTTGTAGGCCCAGTGACAACAGGCATGATTCAAATCAAGGTAACACTCAAAGGACCTAAGTATAGGAAACAACAATGTATTCCACAGAAAAGTGTTACCTTTAGCAGGGAGCTATTTGTGAAAATCCAAAGTAAGCGCTAACGGGTTTCAAAGAATCAATAACTTAGCTGTATTTCGTTCCAAAGTAATTGCAAATAAGTACTGAAGTTAATGCAAATGCCCTACAAAATACTATAGTTGACGCAAACGGTTTTGGCTTTGGAGTATTTTTTTGGTCGCACGCACCATTCCCAAGAACTACCGCAACGTAACTGGTAGGTTGGCCAGCAGTAAAAACCAGCGTTTAGTGGGCTTCGAGTCAACGCTGGAGAAGGATTTTTACCTGTTGCTTGAGTTTGACTCTGACGTAGCGAGCTATAAAGAGCAGCCGGTGACCATCAGCTACAACGCCTTTGGCCAGCAACACCATTATACGCCAACGTACTGGTGCACTACCAGCCGAGCGCTGACGTCATCCCTGCTTTATGTGAAGTCAAGTACCGAACTGACCTGCGTGATAACTGGGCCGATTACCGACTGAAGTTCAAGGCGGCACGCCGCTACGCTCGTCGACGAGGCTGGCGCTTGCGCCTGATCACGGAGCGGGAAATCCGCACACCCCGGTTGGGTAACGCGCGGTTTCTACGTCATTACCGTGATCAAGTGGCCGACATTCAAGACCAGGCACTCGTTCTATCAACGCTGCAGCAGCGGCAAAAGATGACCCCAGAAGCGCTGATCAGCGCTTGCAGCCATGACCCAGTTCGGCAGGCGAGCCTGATTCCGGTGCTTTGGCACCTTATCGCCATCCGCCAGATCGCTGTCGATCTAGGCGTCCCCGTGACTATGCACAGCCCCGTTTGGTTTCTGGCGGAGGAACCGGAACCGCCATGCCGCAGCTGTTAGCCCTGCGATCGGGCACCGAGGTGATTGCACACGGGCGTTGTTACCGCATCAACCGTGTGCTGAGCCTGGAAGCGGTGCTTGCCACTGATCTTGGCGATAACACGACGCATGAGTTGCGTATTCCCGATTTAGCGGCGGTCCCTTCGCCCCCTGCTGAACCCATCGATCACGCGCCGCATCATGAGCTGTGCACGATTGATGAGGTGGCTTGGCAGGTGGCTAGACAGCGGTTTGACATTATCCAGCCCTTGCTTCAAGCCGAGTCACGCACCGCTAAACAAGTCCAAGCTCAGGCCGCTAAGGCGGGGGTGCATTGGGTCACCGTCTATCGCTGGCTAGAGCAGTATGAGTCGGCTGGGCAGATGTCAGCGTTGCTGCCGCGCCGACGCGAGGGCGGCCGCGGAAAGAACCGTCTGGTACCCGAAGTCGATGTCCTCATCAAGACCACGATCGACGAACATTACTTAACTGTACAAAAACCGTCTCTCAAAGACACCTATGAAGAAATCGGCGGCGCTGCCGCGGCGCCGGTTTACCGTTGCCCAGTTTGAACGCGATCCGCGTTCGAATCGATCAGGTCGCCGATAAAGAACGCCGGCGCCGACGTGGTCAGCGGCGTCAAGCGCAGGCGTTGTATAGACCGCTACAGGGGGCGTTTCCGAACGCTGAATGGCCACTGGCAGTGGTGCAGATCGACCACACGCCGTGCGATGTGATCGTCGTTGACGACGTCGATCGTCTCCCAATTGGCAGACCTTGGATCACCCTGGCGATTGATGTATTTAGTCGTATGGTGGTGGGGTTTTACATTACCCTGGACCGGCCGAGTGCGTTATCGGTTGGCCTCTGCCTCAGCCACGCCATTCTGCCCAAAGACGCCTGGCTAGCCAAGCTGAACATTGACACGCCTTGGCCGCTCTGGGGCGTGATGGACGTAGTGCACGCTGATAACGCCAAAGAGTTCCGCGGCAAGCTGCTCCAGCGTGCCTGTGAAGACTACGGCATCGATCTGCACTGGCGCCCTGTTGCTCAGCCGCATTTTGGCGGCCACATTGAGCGTCTGTGCGGCACGCTCAACCAGGCACTGCATACCTTGCCAGGTAGCACCTTCGCCAACCCTACCGAGCGTGGTGAATACCCTGCCGAGGCTAAAGCGGCGCTGACCTTGAGCGAGTTGGAATGCTGGCTAGCAGTCTACATCACCGAGGTTTATCATCAACGCCTGCATAAAGGCATAGGTCTGCCACCGCTGAAGAAGTACGAACAAGGTGTGTTCGGTGACGGCCGTCGTCCTGGTCGTGGCTTGCCACCGCGGCCGACCGACCCGGATAGGATCCGGTTGGATTTCATGCCCTATCTAGAACGTACCATCCAACCCTATGGACTGCAAATCGACTACATCGTCTACTACCATGATGTTCTCAAACCGTGGCTCAACGCAGCCGAACCCGCAACGCGGGGCGCCAAACGCACCTTTATCATCCGACGCGACCCACGGGATATCAGCGTGGTGTACTTCTATGACCCGGAGCTGAAGCAGTATTTCGAGATTCCGTACCGCAACACTACCTACCCACCGATCAGTGTCTGGGAACTGCGGGAAGTGCGGCGCAAGCTCCGGGAAGAAGGACAGCAAGCGGTCAATGAAGCGCTGATCTTCGAGGCCTACCACCGGCTGCGGGCGATGGAAGCAGAGGCCATCCGTGAGACTAAGCAGGCGCGGCGCACGGCACAACGGCGGCGTCAGCATGTGCAGCGCGAGCGACTTCACGTGTCGCCGGCGAGCGGGGACCGTGATTTTCCGGTCGACAATCTCGATGACATCACCCCGTTCGACGAGATCATCACACTCGATGACTGACGCGACCCATCTTAATGCCCGCACGCGCGTGGCGCTCGAGCTGCCACTTGAGGTGCGGATTGAACGCCTGCGCAGTCCATTTTGGATCGGCTACACCCGTGCTCAGCAGCTGCTAGCCAAGCTGGAGGATTTATTCACCCACCCCAAGACGCATCGCATGCCAAGTCTGCTGATTATCGGCGAGAGCAACGCCGGTAAGACGATGCTGGCCAACCGCTTTGCCCAACTCCATCACGCTGACGACAATCCCGAAGGTGACGCAGTACGGGTACCGGTTCTGCTCATCCAAGCGCCACCCGGTCCAAACGAGAACCGCTTCTACAATACGATTTTGGAAGCGCTAGGTATTCCGTATCGGCCCCGCGAACAGTTAGCCCAGAAGCAATTTCAAGTATTGCGGTTATTGAAACAGGTGGGCTTACAGATGCTTCTCATCGATGAGATTCATAACCTGATCACTGGCCCGGTCAGTAAACAACGACAGTTTCTCAACGTGCTGAAGTATCTCAGCAACGATCTGCAAATTCCCTTGGTGGGGTTGGGTACGAAAGAGGCGTTGCGAGCCATCCAGGCTGATCCCCAACTGGCCAACCGCTTCGAACCGGTTGCGCTACCGCGCTGGCAGCTCGATCGGGATTTTCTCAAGCTCCTGGCCAGCTTTGAGCAGGTGCTACCGTTACACGAGCCGTCGCGACTGATCGAGGCGCCTTTAGCGCGCCAACTGCTCGCCCTTAGCGAAGGGAACCTGGGCGAGCTATCGGCGCTGCTGCGAGCCGCTGCGATCTATGCGGTCAACAGCGGCAGCGAACGGATCGATGCCCAGGCCTTAGCGGCGATTGCTTGGGTACCGCCCTCGGAACGCCGCCGCCAGGCAGAACGCCTTGTCTGAGTCAGGGCTTTCTGGGCGGCTATGGCCGATCCATCTCAAACCTCACGACGACGAGTTACTGTCGTCCTGGTTAGTGCGCTTGAGCCGCGCTTACGGTGTAGAGCCCACCCGCTTCTGTACCAGCGTGTGGCATACCCCAACGCTCTGGAGCCGTGATATCGACCAGGGTATGATGGATGAAATTGTCCAGGTGTTAGCCGCCAAGACCGCCACACCACCCGAACGGGTTTTTGCTACCACGCTCAAAGGCTATCCTGGCTTCTCCTCGCATGAACTCGTGGGGCCGGGGCGCATGCCTTGGTTGCTGGTCACTCGGGTTCGCTCGAAACCACGTCTCAGTCCTTGGCTGCAATATTGTCCGCCGTGTTTACAAGAAGATGCCGATCCCTATTTCCGCCGCCCATGGCGGTTGGCATTTGTCACCGTCTGCGCTAAACACCGCCGGCGGCTGCTGGATGGCTGTCCGGCCTGTGGCAAACCACTCAACTTCCATCGGCTTAAGGCCAACGCCACGGCGATCACCCTGTGTTACCACTGCCGATTTGATCTACGCCGAGCACAGGCACCAGCGTTGAAGGCTAGGGCTGCTCATCACGCGCTGATCCAATCTCAGATACATTGGATCGAAGCCATAGAGCAAGGTCGATGTGTATTATCAGAATCAAAGACAGTCAATGCTAAGGATTACTTTCTTGTGCTACGACAGTTTGGACAACTATTAACTGCTGGAAAGCATGCCCAGCAACGACGCCAGGCGTTCTGCCAACACCTACGCCAACCTTATTTTGAACCCTACTTTCCTGGCTCCAGACAGCGAGTGATCGAAATGCTGTATGTTGTGGATCGATTTCGAGTGATGCTGTTGTTAGCTTGGTGGTTGGATCGGTGGCCAGAGCGGTTTATCGTGATGTGCGAGCGTGCTGATATTCGGTTTACTGAACTGATGCAGGGTCTACACATAAGACCCGAGTGGTATGTACAAGCTGTTCGTCAAGCTTGTACTTCGCCGTATTAATGAGTTTGTTACCGGACTGAGCTGTCGAATGCCTCGATCTTATTTGCAACTACTTCGGTAGTTATTTGCATTTTCTTCGGGCTATTTGCATCAACTTCAGATTTTCACAACCGCGTAGGCCCAGTTACAGCGAAGCTGTCATGAGCCGCCATATGCAAAACTTCTAATATACGATTTTTTATTTTTCAATGTCTTACGAGTTATGCAATGAACAATAGCACTCTTAAAAATTTGTTGGTGTTTGACAGCCATGTGGTAGGTACGAAAAGCAGTTGTTTTTCGTACCCCCTAAAAACAGATTTGTAAGACACTGATTTTATTGGACACATGGAAACCAATTTCAGAGGTGTTTTCCGTACCCACTCGTTACGCAGCCAAACAGGTTTTGAGTGGCGGCTCATGACAGCTTCGCTGTAACTACCCCTCCATCACAGGCCGAATATATGACCGCAATCTTGTCCAACCATGAAACGAAAATGCTTGCCAAACCGGACGGGTCCATATATGACAGTTTCAAGCCGAGAGTTGCATGGTGCAATCGTTTTTTGTAATCTGGCGACCAATAACCACGGTTAAACTAGGATGCTGCTTCTTGTAGTACTAAAAAATAACCGCCCAGTAGATGCTCGTTCCAGCATGGAACTGACAGGGAAAACGGCGGCAGGCTAGGTTAAGTACTCGGTTGCGAAGGAAAAGGAAAGCTCAAGGGGCTCGATAAAATTGCCACATCGAGTAGTTATCAAATCGAGTAATTATCAAATAATTTCGGTTCAATTTTCAAGGGAGATGAAAACGTGGACATCAATTTACAGAAGGGCCAGAAGAACAGCCTCGACAAATCCGTTATCCCTTACCTATTTAGGGTTTATTTGGGCCTGATGCCAAGCATCAGCCCCCGGATCTGAGTCGAGGTGCGTTATGCGTTTGCAAGCTGGACAAAATATCCCCTTAGATGCGGCTGATGTGCATCTCGTTATGCGGGCCGTGTCTGTTCCCCCAGGTTATGAGATCGATAGCTGCGCCTTCGCCCTCGGCAATACCGGCAAGGTTCCCGGAGATGAGGCATTCATCTTCTATGGTCAGCCGACGTTTGCCAGCGGCGCCGTCAGCAAACAGACAGATGGCTCGCTCGACCGGTTTACCGTACGCACCTCGCAGCTTCCAGCCGGGATCGAGAAGATCGCCTTCGCCATGACCATCCACCAGGGCCTCCACCGAGGACAGTCCTTCGGTAACCTGCAGACCGCTTTTCTCTGCGTTGAAAGTGGTGGACGCATGCTTGCTGAATTCCCTTTGGACTGCCGTGGGCGCATGGAGACCGCGCTTATTCTAGGCGAGCTCTACAAGCGCAACGGGCAGTGGAAACTCCGCGCTGTGGGGCAAGGATTTAACGGCGGCCTGGGCCCGCTTGCCACCCAGTTCGGCGTGGACATCGTGGACGACCCGGATCGCGAAGCCTCCTCTTCGGCCACGCCTTCACCAGCGCCTGGTCCCCAGCCTGCACCGCAGCCCAGGATCAGGCTTGAGAAAATCACGCTGGAGAAAAAACAACCTATCTCGCTTGAGAAGGGTGCCAAGGGCTTTGGCGAAATCCTGATTAACCTCAACTGGAGCCGCAACAGGGGTGGCAAGCGCGGGCTCGCCGGCCTCTTCAGCGCCGGCAACAACGGTATCGATCTCGATCTAGGTTGCATGTTAGAGCACCATAACGGCTACCGGGACGTTGTCCAGGCGTTGGGCAAACGCTTTGGCAGCGTCCACAGTCTGCCCTATGCCCAGCTGATGGGGGATGACCGCACTGGGGACAACTCCGACGGTGAGTGGCTCAAAATCAACGGTACGAAGTGGGACAGTTTCAAGCGTGTGCTGATCTTCGCCTTCATCTATGAGGGTGTGCCTAACTGGGCCGCTGCCGACGGCGTTGTAACGATAAAGATCCCAAACCGGCCCGAACTTGTGGTGAAGCTTGATAGCCACAGTACGTACAACGACATGTGCGCTATCGCACTGCTGGAGAACGATAGCGGCAATATCCGTGCAACCAAGCTCATCGACTACTTCTCCGGCCATGAACCTATGGACCGTGCCTACGGCTTCGGCTTTCATTGGAGAGCCGGCCAGAAGTAGAGCTTCTCTCAGCCTGTCCCTTGAGGGCTCGCTGTTGAAAATGGTAAATCCCGAGATTGGCATCAATTCCGGGGTATGGATTATTGGCAAGGAATGAAATAAGGAGTGAAAGCATGGCTATCAGCCTTTCCAAGGGTGGCAACATTTCTCTTAGCAAGGAAGACCCGGGCCTGCAAAAGATAAATGTCGGTCTGGGTTGGGATGAACGCGCAACCGATGGTGCCGAGTTCGACCTGGATGCCAGCGCGTTCCTGCTGAAGGCGGACGGTAAGACTCGAGGTGACCAAGACTTCATCTTCTACAACCAGCTGAAAAGCGTTGATGGCTCGGTTGAGCACACGGGAGACAACCGTACTGGCGGCGGCGATGGCGACGACGAAGTCATCAGCGTTGACCTGACCCGGGTTGCCACAGAGGTCCAAAAGGTTGTCTTCACCGTGACTATCCATGACGCGGACGCTCGGAGCCAGAACTTTGGGCAAGTGTCCAATGCGTTTATTCGTCTGGTTAATGCCGAAACGGGCCGTGAGACCGTCCGCTATGACCTGGGCGAAGACTTCGGCACCGAAACTGCGTTGGTGTTCGGCGAAATCTACCGCCACAACGGTGAGTGGAAATTCCGGGCCGTCGGCCAGGGTTACGCCGGTGGGCTCGCCGCCATGTGCCAGCAGTACGGCGTTCAGGTGTAACACCACCGATCCACGGAAACGGATGAGCACGGGCGCGGTTGTATTACGCCCGGGCTCTGTCTGCCAGAATGGATCAAACAAAACAAGTGGATCAAACAAAATGAATCGGAGACTCCCCGTTTACATACTTCTGGATACCTCCGGGTCGATGCGCGGTGAACCGATACACGCCGTCAACGTGGGCCTCAGGGCGATGTTGAACGCGCTCCGCCAAGATCCCTACGCCCTGGAGGCCGTACATCTTTCGGTGATCACCTTCGACATCGAGGTAAAGGAGATTCTGCCACTGACTCACCTCGAGCAAGCGCAGATTCCTGATATTGACGTGCCCCAGTCTGGCGCTACCCATGTGGGCGAGGCGCTACGCTATTTGGTGCGGCAGGTGGATCGCAACACCATTTGTTCCACGCCCGAGCAGAAGGGAGATTGGCGCCCGATGCTGTTTCTCATGACCGACGGCAGCCCCTCGGACATTGGGCTTTTCGAGGACATGATAGCGGAGGTGAAGCGCCGTAATTTTGCGAGAATCGTCGCCTGCGCTGCCGGCCCTAAAGCCAAGCAGCACTATCTGCAGCAACTCACTGATACGGTTGTGAGCCTGGATACCTCCGATAGCAGTACATTTCAGCAGTTCTTTGAATGGGTAAGCGGGAGTGTCTCCACCGGTAGCATGAGTGCGGGCGTGGAGGACGGGCAGACCCTACCGCCACCTCCCCCAGAGATTCAGGTCGTGATCTGACAGCGCATTACTCTTTAATATTATTAGGGAAATCGGTAATTGCTAAGGAAAGAAAATGCGCAGATTACCCGTTTTTTTTGTGCTCGATGTCTCCGAGTCAATGGTTGGCGAGAACCTCAAGAAGCTGCAGGACGGTCTAAGTCAAATCGTCAGCGTCTTGCGGTCCGACCCCCATGCCCTCGAGACCGTTTACATTTCGGTCATTGCCTTCGCCGGGCAGGTGAAGACACTCGTTCCCCTGATCGATCTGATGTCCTTCTATCCACCGCAGATCCCGATCGGCGGCGGTACCTCACTCGGTGCGGCGCTCGATCACCTGATGGCGGAGATCGACCATCATGTCATGCAGACGACCCTTGATCGTAAGGGAGATTGGCAACCCATGGCCTTTCTGTTTACGGACGGTAAGCCCACTGACAGCCCACAGGCCGCCATGGCGCGTTGGCGGAAGCGCTTCGCTAGCAAGATCCAAATGGTTGCCGTTGCCCTCGGCCGCTTTGCGGATCTCCGGGTCTTGAAGGAGCTTACCGAACATGTTCTCGTTTTCGAGCAGACGCGGGACAGCGATTTCAAGCGTTTCATTGATTGGGTGACGGCCTCCGTACTCAGTCAGAGCCGTGCCGTGGAGATGGCAACGACAACGGATCGAATAAGCCTTGCGAAGACCGACGAGGAGATTCTAACGCTTATCAAGGAGACGGCCGCCATGGAACCCATCGATCCAGACTCTGTGATCCTGACAGGCCGTTGTCAGCGTTCACGGCTCCCCTATCTCATGAAATATGACCGGATCGATCTGCCGGAAGAAATAAAGCGCTACGCCCCAACCGACCGCTACGCGCTCTCTGGATGCTATCCCCTCGATGAGAGCTACTTCGAATGGTCGGATGTAAGAGCTCCCAGTGATCAAGTCAACACGAACCTGTTGGAGGGTGCGCCGTGGTGCCCGCATTGCGGTAACCCGTATGCGTTTGCCATGTGCGGCTGTGGGAAGCTGATGTGTGTGGACGGCCTCGGTCCTGCCATCTGTCCGTGGTGTGGAAAGGACTGCCATTTCGGCGAGGGTGGCGATCAGGATTTCGATGTGAATCGAGCCCAGGGATGAATGATGAATAATGTTATGAAGGAGCCAGAACGTCAGATCCTGCGCGGCCTCGTGATGGCATTGGTCGCCGCCGAACAGGGCAGCGACTACATCGAGGATTTCATAGACAGCACGCCCGTGCAGGATGCGTTTAGGGGTCTTGTGGATACGCTGAAAGAACACTGGAATGAAGCGATCTCATCGGCCCACAACAAACCTGGAGAGATTGAAGTAAAGGCGAATTCAGTGAGACCGGCTATTTCCCTGATACTGCCCAACGCCTCGGTCGGCAAACCCTATGCTGGGATGCCGGATTTCGCCGCTGACAGCGACCGGAGGCAGCTGAAGATACGAAGCATCGAGCTACCGACCGAGCTGGGCTTGCTATTCAACCCCGAAACCGGGGAGGTGATGGGCGAGCCAAAGCTGGCGGGCGACTACGTCGTTCGAGCCCACCTTGAAATCAGGGAACCTGATCGTCCGGCGGCCTCGGCCGGGGGGCGCGTACGCCTGATTATCAATCCAGATCCTCGGTCGCTCTGGAAGAACCTTCCCGCCGACTCCAAGGCACCCTATCACAAGCCTGACGAGGTCAGGCGTTGCATCGAGCTTGCCAGTGGCCGCCGCCTTCTAGCAGCCAGCAAACGCGGTCGTTCGCACGCCAATCAGGGGCTGCACAGGGACGATGATGTGGCGCTTCACCACTGCCAGAAGAGCGGCTGGTCTATCCTTGCCGTGGCGGACGGTGCGGGCAGTTGCCGCTTCTCGCGCCGGGGTTCCCAGATTGCCGTGCAGACGAGTGTCGAGCACCTCGGGGAGTTGCTCGACACCTCGCCAGGCATCGAGCTGGAGACAGCCGTTCGTAACGCCCAGGAGTCGCATGCCAGGGAGGCAATAAGCGTCTTGACCAATGCGCTTTCCGATACCGTAGCCAAGGCCGCCCTGGAGGCCACACGGGCCATCAAGCGGGAGGCGGACGGCGCCCATGAGCAGGTCAAGGCCTATGCGACCACCCTAATCCTGGCGGCTCACAAACAGACCGATAGCGGACACATTTTCGCTAGCTACTGGATCGGGGATGGCGGCATCGCTGTCTACTGCAAGCGTCATGAAGTTTTCCTGATGGGCGAAGTCGATAGTGGTGAGTATGCGGGACAGACGCGTTTTCTGGATCTCAGCGGGTTTACCGAGCCGTCCGAGTACGTGCAGCGACTGAGGGTGAAAGTCGTTGCGGATTTCACCGCGTTGGTCCTGATGACCGATGGCATTACCGATGCGAAGTTCGAGACCGAGCATAACCTTAAGCAACTGGATTGCTGGGACGGCCTTTGGGCCGAGCTGGAGGAGGGGCTGCACAATCGGGAGCAGGGTGAGAACGCGAACAACTGGCTTATGGACTGGCTTGACTTCTGGTCCCCGGGCAACCACGATGACCGCACCATCGCGGTTCTCTACTAAGGACAGGAGGTCCAAGATGCCCAATACCATCGCCATCAACGGTGACGACGGTGCGCCGTTTCAGTTCGTCGACGAGGCCATCGGCAGCGGGGTTATGAAGGACGTCTTTTTCAGCCCCGATCGTCGCTATGTGGTGGCCTTCTTCCGCGAGCGGCCTGACATGGCCGCCATGGATCGACTGTCCCATATTACCGGTACCTATCGCGAGCGCATCTTCAACCAGGAAGGTAGCGACTACTGGAAAAACCTCTTCTGCTGGCCTGAGCGCCTTGTCGAGCACCGGGATCGTGTCGGGGTGGTCATGCCGACCTACCAGAAGCATTTCTTCTTCGAGCATGGTTCGCGCAACGACGACTTCCTCGGAATCCGCGGCAAGGAAAAACAGGGCAAGTGGTTCGCTTCGGCCAACAATCAAAACAAGTTCCTCGACCCCAGAGAACGCGGCAACTGGCTGAGTTATCTGCGTGTCGGCATCTTGATCAGTCGTGCGGTGAGGCGTATGCATGCGGCCGGTCTAGCCCACTCGGATCTCTCCTACAAGAACGTGCTGGTCGACCCCGTTGGCGGCAACGCCTGCCTCATCGACCTGGATGGCCTGGTGGTGCCCGGAAAGTTCCCGCCGGACGTGGTCGGTACCCCGGACTTTATCGCCCCGGAAGTGGTTGCGACCACGCATCTGGGCAAAGACGAACCTGGCCGAAAGCTGCCAAGCATCCTGACTGACCGGCATGCCCTGGCGGTTCTGATCTACCTGTATCTGCTACTGCGGCATCCCCTACGCGGCGACCAGGTACATGATCTGGACCCCCAGAAGGACGAGAACCTATCCATGGGCGAGCGCGCCTTGTTCGTAGAACACCCTACGGACAGTTCCAACCGCATCAAGCTGGATCACGTCAGGCCGAGCGAGTTGCCCTGGAAAGATACCGACCGGCTCCCGTACACGATCACGGGCCCTTATCTCGCCACACTCTTCGAACGCGCCTTTATCGACGGCCTCCATGATCCGAACAAGCGCCCCACCGCGGACGAATGGGAGAGCGCCCTGGTCAAGACAATCGACCTGATCCAGCCCTGCGTGAACGACGCCTGTGAGCAGAAGTGGTACGTTTTCGATAATACCATCAAACCGGTCTGCCCATTCTGTCGCACCCCTTACCAGGGGTTGCTGCCGGTATTGAATCTCTACTCCGAGCGCAGCCCCGGCAAATTTATGCCTGACAACCACCGCCTCATGGTATACCCGGGGCAGTCGTTTTTCCGTTGGCACGTTAACCGGACCGTGGTGCCGAACGAACGCCTGGGCGACGAGGACCGCCAGCGCGTGGGTTACTTCATCCTCCATAACGGGCGCTGGCTCCTGGTTAACGAGCGTATGCCTGATCTGATGGACGTAGAGACAAAGACCAGCATCTCCATCGGTGCGCCGATTGAGCTCACCCAGGCCAGGCAATTGCTTGCCTCCCGGGAGCGAGGTGGCAGGTTGCTGATTGTCCAGATAGTCGACGCACGCTAACCCTGTTTGGAACTGCTGTGCTATGCTACCTAATGGGGAAAGTCGAGCTTAGGGGAGATCAGTAACCACAATCAGATTTGCTTAATTCGAAGCGGGCAATTTCGGCCCCGTCGTTTCCTGAGTAAGAATAGACATATCTGCCACCGTATTGAAGCGAAAGTTTCATTTCCTTGCTGCTACAAACGCCCTTCCTGACCTCGGGTTTGAGGTTTGATAGAAGCCAGTTGCTGTCAATCTCACGTGAAGAATAATGTGGAAACGAATAATGATACGTCAATCGCGGGCCAGGTCCTGCGACGGATCTGTCCCACCGCGTATCCTGATCAACCATAATTGGACCTCGTGCATTTGCTTGCCTAGCGGCTTCCGTAAAGCCCTCTAGCAGTTTTTCTTCGACTTGCTGGCGTTTAAGCTTTGACGGCGCAAAAGCAGCTTTGCCGACCTCACTGCCAATCTGGCCGCTGATACTCATCGCGATGAGCACGACAATAGAGCCAAGAACTCCGAGCACCTTCTGCCACATGCGGACCCCCTAACGTTGTGCTAACCGGTGCGTAGCAGCAAAGCTGCGGAGCGTCCGAGTGAGCGATAGCGAACGATGTTGAGCACCTTGTTAGCCATTACCGTACTTACCTTCTAGAGCATCCGTTTCCCTACTCAGGAAAGATAACTCATCGGCAATACAGGCGTTCTGAAACAACGCATATTTTTCAATAGCGTTGATCAGAGTTCGCTGACAAGCGGTAGCTACAAGAAAAAGGCCTTTGTTGGATGGCCCAAAGCTGACGAGATGGTCTGAGTTTTCATCAAAATAATAGTTGAGCGACTCCATGTTCGCGTGGGTGTCATCACTCATTCCCTGATAGTACAAATTATGGTAGTCATCCATCTGTGCGAGAGAAGCCCACTCGTGGGGTTCAGTTTTCTTCGTTTTGTCCTTTGATAGACTTTCTATCTCCGCTTCAATCCCCGGAGCAATTCTGGAGCCCTTGTGTTTCTGTTTGTACTGCTGGATGCTCTTGAGCTTTTGTAGCCGAGTCGATCTCTCTTGACGAACGTATAGCTGTATACCGTTGGTTGCAAGTTGTATTGCGCAGAGCTTATAAACCGTCTCGATTTGAGCTCTGCATACTACCTTGGTCGCTGGGATACAGCCTTTTTGCAGCAGGATTTGTGATGATTGAAACAGTTCCAAGGACTTTGCTGCGAGGGCATTCATAGCCAAGCTCTTCTCTGAAGCCGTGTCGATTACCGCCTCTTTCAGCATGCGTAGAAACAGGTTCACGAGCTCAGTGCAGACATCGAAAACGTCACAATACGCCTTGAGAATCTGTCTTTCAGACTCCTCAGCATCTGGCGACAAGAAACCCAACTCTGAGATCATGATTACCTCCAATGGCTAACGCTTCCAATAAGCGGCGCGAAGTATGAGCGTCCGGCGACCGTACTTAGTTGGTTTGTTATATTCGGCATGGTTCAAATCAAGGTAACACTCAAAGAACCTAAGTAGATGAAAAAACAATGCATTCCACAGAAAAGTGTTACCTTGAGCAAGGGTCTATTTGAACCATGCCTTATATTCATTACAATCTGAAGCCTGCCGGAATACGAACAATACCCAATATCTCGGGTTGGAGGTGCTGCTTGTAAACATGAATATCAGATGGATTAATCACAATCTCTTTAAGAGCATCCGGCTCAAACTTAACCGCAAAAATCACAAATTCTGACTCCAATTGTGAGCCTATGTTTGCAAAACAATATGGACTTCCTTTGGCATACGAAATTGATGCTAAATCACCTGATTTCAACTCCTGGGCTGAGCGAAATCCGTTGGCAACAATGGAGTCTTGATTTGCAGCTGGAGTCATATGGAAGAAAACATATTCATCGTCTTCGAAGTGCGACTCGAAAACACAGTACCGATTTTCTTCAGTCGGTGGGATTAATTCAAAAGTTTCGATTTCCATACACTACTTTTCCTCAATGAAGATAACGTCGCAAATCACCGGCGGTTAAAAGCGGTGTGGCTGTAGCGTAGCGGAAGCCGCGCCGCTTTTAACCGTCCGAGTGCATTTGCCTTGTTAGGCAATTACAGCCTGTTGCTCTCCACTTGGCTTGGCAACTTCCCCAATAGCAGCATCGGGTGTTTCAGCTTGAACGGTACACAATTTTTCGAAGCCGCGCTTCTGTAGATTACCCCGCCTCCAATCATTACCCTTTACGCCAACAACGATATAGAATGCGAGTTGTGCAAGACGCATTACAAGTACTCCGCCTTCGCTTCCTTCTTGCTCGAATACTGTTTCTACAAGGATAAGCAGAAAAATTACTCCGAGGAAGGCGAAACCAAGCCCCCACATCTTTTTTACGAATGCCCAAATTACCGTAAAAAAGAACGCCGGCCATCCAAAACCTTGTTTTACAGCCTGGTAACCCTGCGTAGGGTGTTTATAAACGTCAAATGTTTTCATCATTTCTCCTTTTCTCTACGTGTTGAACGCCTAGCGCCAGCCATCAGCCGCAGCTTGACCCGCTGGACGAAATACGTCAGTAATTTCGGCCAGCGGGTCAAGCTGTCGGTTGCATGGCATTGTTGGGCAAACTTTACGGCGCGGCCGCCTCAAGACGCCAACCGTTTGTATCGAGTTCATCATTCCATTGTCCCAGCACTAACCCATCGAGAATTTTCAGAAGATCGTGACCTGCTGGGCAGTCTTCTTCCCAGCGGCCATAGTCGGTATTCCGGAAGAGACCATAGACCTGTGGCGGCCTGCCCAATGGATGAACTACAACCAGTAGCCCAGCTATATCAGAATACTCCGTGTCGACCAGAATTCCGCACTTGTCGAATTGACTTTCAACACAGGGCTTTCCTTCGAACTCTGGCTGGCCAAGGATAAGCATTCCTGGGTTGCCAAAGGCAAGGGTCCAGAGTTCTCCGGTTATCGCTTTCGGAAATAGGTAATTGTCTTGATACGCCGGGCGTAGCGTTTGCGGATCGGTTATCTTTGGAGGCAGGAAGCACAAATCCAGCACGAGGAAGGTATTTGCACCTATGTATTGCTCTATCTTTATGTTTCTGCGCGTCTTCTCTAGAAGCGTGTCAATTACGACAGAGATCCGACCATTCTTGCGGTCCCGCCCACCAAACGGTTGCAACTCGGACTCAGCCATTGCCACCTGTACACCATCCGACATCTGTTGTTCGATGCTAATTTGAGCGTCGAGGGAACTCTCTAGCGCCCGTTCAATACCTGTGTCGCCATCGACCAGACTAAGGGTCTTCACCTCGAAGTGGGCTTCGACGTTAGCGCCTTCGCAGCAATTCCCGGAGATAGCTTAATAATTTGATTTTTTTGTAATTTTTGTCGAAACTTTTCGTAAAACAAATGTTTTGAAAAACAGCATGTTAATCAAAAAAGCACATTAAAAGCATCAGTATTTGGCATATGTCATTGATTATTAATTGGTTTTATTTACGAAAAGTTCAAACAATAAATTATCTTAAATCAATGGGTTATTCTATGACCGGGAATTGCTGGCGCCTTCGAGCGTGAAATCCGGAGTTTTCATATCTTGCTTTTCAGGAACTCGCTGGACTGAGTTGCCACGCCTCGCACACAGACTTGCGAAGTAGGCCTCCCCGAATGCCTGCGCAAACTTGTTTGTTTGGTGGCCGGAGGTCATTAGGTGCGGGTCTCGCATCAACTCCGTGAGAACGTCCGCACAGTCTTCGGTGGTCTTGTCGAAAGCACTGACTTCTTCGATCTCACGAATCTCGCCTGACAATAGGGCCAGGTTGAAATTCGGCGCCGTTGACCGCACCTCACGCAGCAGAGCTTCGAAATCGCTTAAAAGAGTCACTCTTGTCACTCCATAGTCAAGGTGTGGATACGGCGAGGATGCGCTATTGAAGCCCAACGATTGAGTTAACCAGCCGTTTTATACAGAGCAGAGCGAAGCGCCGCGGCGTATAAAACGGTCGGGTTGGACGACTTGTTATGTGTTTGCATTATTAAAAATAGCTAAAGCTACCCACGCCAGAATCACCAAAAATAAACCAAATATTCCTATTTTTTCTGTATCATTTTCAATGTGTTTTAATCTAGGGTATTTACCTAATGTAGCAATCAACAAAAATGCGCGCCCAATATTGAACATTATCGTATAAAAGAGGAATGCCCATAACATGAACCTGATAACTGCCCAGATTGCTCGCAAGAATGGTTCAATTATTTCATCCATAATTGGTTTCCCTTTTACACACAACGCGGTGCTGAGCGACTTTCTGTCTAGCCCGGCGGGATGCCGGGTTAGACAGAAGTGGGTTCGAGCACCTGGTTAGGCGGCGCGATAGCGCCGCTGGGCAAGTGTCAGATGCACTTTATATCCGGCGCCGAACGATGGGTACCTTGTCGCTCAGCACCGCGTTAAGCGGCGCGAAGCGCCGCTTAACATCTAAGCATTTATCCGTCGTGCGCATAGCACAGACATTGAGCTTTGCGGACGCTTGTGCGCATGACGGATAAATGTCTGTTGGACTAAACCGTTCCCACGACGGAGGTGGAGACCAAGTAGGCCTTCTTTAATATATAGGGAATTGTATTCTGGCGGGATTGAGTTGTCGAAGCCGGTGGTGGGGAAATCTCAAGCACACGCCACCGATCCCGAAGAAGCGGCTCCCTGTTTTGGCCTGTGCGTGGGCTGTCAGGCGCGGCTATTGAGGGATTTGCGCTGCTCAGCACGAGCGTATCTCCAGAC
>CAVSVP010000025.1:0-94451 GCA_963731125.1 uncultured Pseudomonadota bacterium | reverse complement strand
AGTGGTAGTGTCTGTTGACACTCCAGAATGCGTTACTTCTTTACCTCTGGCAGCCAGTCGTACATGTTGTGCCGCTGGACGTGATTTTGCATTCTTTTGATCCATTGCAGTCCTTGCAGTTGGTTTCAGAGCATGCAGTGCTTTCTTCCCCCTTTGTACAGGAGTTCTTGCACGTTTTCAGTAGCGATGCCTCTATAAGTCTATCAAGCTTCTCATTCAGAGAATCATATTGTGCCCCCACTTCTTGCAGGCTCATGCTCGGTTTTTCATCACTATCGCTGCCCGCGGCGACAGCGACATTTATGAGCAATGCGCAACAAACACCGAGAATTGTACAAATCGTCTTTGTCATCGTATATCTCCATCCACGCCCGAGGTTAGGTTGTCTATGCGTCACGGCCCGGGCAACCCAGTAACGCATAACGCCTTGCTCAGCGGCAGGCTAAAGTGGCACGTTTTTGCGAAAGCAAAACAAGTGTCGCTTTTGCCTGTCCGCTGGAGCTATTTGTTATGTGCTGCACTGTATCTTAAGTATTTTCATTTACAACGATTTCTGTATAGGCCATGACCCGAGATGCCAACTCAAACAATTGCTTCGCAGATATTTCATGTTTCTCGCTAATTTCAAACACAGATACAGCATCCCCTTTGCGCCCTGAACCTGGATCGGGGTATTTGCCAGCCCAGTAAATAAAATGAGTTAAACACTCAAGGATTGCTTTATCCTTCTTGTTTAGATCAGGTATAAATTCACTAAGCTTATGAAGTCGGTGATGACGGCGCGTTTTCTCTTTTGATGTGAATTCTTTAATTCCTTCCTTTACGATCAACATCGCTTTGAGCGAAATTTCAAGGCTTAAACCTACGAGCATTAATGCCACGGCGTGATACTGACAGTGGCATACGCCTTTTGTATAAATTGTGAGATTTTCAAGATTTGGCTCGCTACGAAGGACGTTAACCGCTGCTTCCGATAGCGCATGAGCTTGGGTCATCCAGAGTATAGGTGACTTCAGATCTTCAGCTACTGGTGGTTTTGTAATATCAACTTCAAAACCCGCCATTGTTTGGGCTATTCCCCACTTGTGCCACGCCAAAGCACTGTACCCAAAAGGATCAACATCAAACCCGTTTGGATTTGGAGCAACTGATTTATCTAAAGGATGCTTCATTCTTTATTGCACATAACGGCGTGCGAGATAAGCGGCACCCGCGACGAGGCAAAAAGCCTGTAGGGCTTTTTGCCGAACGAGCGGGCACCGAAGGCGTCGCGAAGCGATGTCCGCTTCATTGAGTAGTTAGGCGGCGCTTCGCGCCGACAACTGCTCAATGATTATCTCGCACGCCGTTAAGCGGCGCGAAGCGCCGCTTAACGCCTGCCATCAGTTGCGCGACGTAAGGAGCGTCAACTGCATGGCATTGTTATACGCTCTACGTACCAAGATTCTTACTCACCTTCCCGAGCCTTCTCGTCACGTACTCTCTTGAAAATCTCTTCTGCCAGATGCTCATGGGCAGCCGAACGAAACTCCTTATCCGTCATGACACGGGAAAATATCTCTTCGTTGTTTTCCATACGGTCGATAAACAGCTGATCAAGCACACGTTCCAGAAACGCAGAGAAATTGGGCAGGTTGTTCGCTTTTGCGGCTTCAACAATCTTTTCATCCTCCTCGGCACTGGCGCTGATCTGGTCGAAAAATAGTTGATCTGCCTCTGTGAAGTCAGTACCAAAGCGTTCGTTGAGTTTTTCCACCAGTGACGACAGCGCTACCGCTTCTTCCTTCACGCCGCTGGTGCCGACATCGGTCGGCCCCTTCAGTGGATAGGCCTCGCCTGTACCCAGGTCGATGGATCCTTCAGTCATCTGTTGCAGACGGAAATAGCGCAAGGCCACCTCGTCGTCGAGCGCGAACGCCTGTCCGTCACCCGGAGGCGGCAGCTTGGAAAGCAGGTTGCGGACGAAGGCGTAGAATTTCTCCAGTTCGCTGTCCTGATAGGGAATGATCTGCGAGAGAAAAGCGTATAGGTTGCGGTAAGCGGTCAACTGGCCGCGAATCTCCTCCTGCTCGGCCTCTTCTTGATCACAGAATCGATCGACAACAGCGTCGAGCGCCGCGTTCATCACCCGGTGATCTGACGCCGAGTGATCACGCTTGCGCCGGTACCAGACCTCGGCGAACGTATCCACATCAGCGGGCGAAAAAATAGCCCAGTTCAACAGCTTGTGTTGCAGCTCGGACAACTGATGGGGATCGGCATTCTCGCCGATCGGTGTCGTCTCGTAATAGGGCTTGAACGCCTGATAGATATCGTCTTCTTCATTGGCGAAATCCAGCACGAAGGTGCGCGCCTTGCCTGGTGCGACACGATTCAGCCGCGACAAGGTCTGCACCGCCTGAACGCCGGCCAGTCGCTTGACCACATACATGGTCTGCAACAGCGGCTGATCGAAACCTGTCTGGTACTTATCCGCCACCAGCAGCACACGGTAATCCTCGCGCTCAAAGGTTTCGGGCAGCTCGCTTTCGGAAAGGCCGTCGTTCATCGCCACTTCGGTATAGGCGGAGCCGGGGTCGTCCGGGTCTTCCACGCTGCCAGAAAACGCCACCAGCGAGCGGATGCCGCCGTATCCGTTGTCCTTGATATAACGGTCAAAGGCCAGCTTGTATTTCACGGCAGCCAGGCGCGAACCAGTAACCACCATGGCCTTGGCTCGCCCGCCCATTTCGTTCATCACATACAGCCGGAAGTGCTCGACAATCACCGAGACCACCTGATCGATATTGACCGGGTGCAGCTCCAGATAGCGGCTCAACGCCTTGGCGGCTTTCTTGCGCGGCACTTCCGGGTCGTTCTCCACCTGTTTGATCAGGCCGAAGAAGCGTTTGTAGGTGGTGTAATTCTGCAGCACATCCATGATAAAGCCTTCCTCGATGGCCTGGCGCATGGAGTACTCGTGAAACGGGGAAGTGCCCGAAGGGCCGGGCTCATCGAACAGCGCTTTGGTCTTGAACTTGGGTGTGGCGGTAAACGCAAAAAAACTCAAGTTAGGCTGCCGCGCCCGTTTCAGCGAGTCCCGCAGAATGGCCGCCTTGGCCTCATCAGATAGCGCGTCGTCTTCCTCATCGGACAACTGGGCGGCAATCGCCGCCTCGATGCCATCCTTGTTCAGCATGCCCCGCAGCTCGGTGGCCGTCTCGCCACTCTGAGAAGAGTGCGCCTCGTCCACAATCACGGCAAAGCGCTTGCCGGCGGTGCTGATTTTTACGCCTTCGCCCTTTTTCTCCAGCGTGGAAAGCGCCTGAGAGATAAAGGGGAACTTCTGCAAGGTGGTGATGATGATGGGCGTACCGCCGGACAAGGCCTGTGCAAGCTGCTGGGTGTTCTCGTCGATCTTTTCCACCACCCCGGTCTTGTGCTCGAACTGATAGATGGTGTTCTGTAACTGCTGGTCCAGCACGCGCCGGTCGGTGACCACCACCACTGAGTGGAACACCTTCTGATCGCCGGCGTCATGCAGGCTGGCGAGACGATGCGCCAGCCAGGCAATGGAATTGGACTTGCCCGACCCGGCGGAATGCTGCACCAGATAGTTATGCCCCGAGCCATTGGCCCGCGCATGGCCGACCAGCTGGCGCACCGCATCAAGCTGGTGATAACGGGGAAAAATCATGGTTTCTTTGCGGATGGTGCGCACGCCCTTGTCGGTCTTGACCTGCCGCTCCTTCACTTCCAGATGCATGAAGCGCTGCAGGATATCCATCAGGCTGTTCTTCTCCAGCACTTCATCCCAGAGGTAGTGGGTCTTCCAGTTGTTTTCCACCGGTGGATTGCCCGCGCCATGCTCATACCCGCGATTGAAGGGCAGGAATACCGTGTCCTTGCCCTTCAGGCGGGTGGTCATCCATACCTCGTCCGGGTCCACGGCAAAATGCACCAGCGCACGCTTTTTGAAGGCAAAAAGCAAGTCGCGTTCATCGCGGTCCTGCATATACTGCTTGACCGCATCCGTTGCCCGCTGGCCGGTGAGCGGGTTTTTCAGCTCGGCAGTGGCCACCGGCAGGCCGTTCAGGCTCAGGGTGACATCGATAATGCAGCGGCGGTGCTGGTTTTGCCCCAGGCCGCCCGCCTTTTTCATCACCGAGGTAAACGCCACCTGGCGGGTCACCGTCAGACGGTTCAGCGCGTAGGCGGCGGCCGCCTCCGGGTTCATGCCGGAGTTGGGCCGAAAGTGGGCCAGCCGGAAGGTCTTGCCATAGCACTTAAAGCCATAGCGCAGCACATGCAGGGTGCCCTTAATCTCCAGCTCCTTGCTCAGGCTGTCGAGTACCGTGGCTCGGGTCTTTTCGCCCAGCAGCGCCTCCAGCTGACTCCATTTGGCTGGCTGGCTGTCTTGCAGAAAACCGGTCACGTCGTCGGGGAAAAGGGCCAACGCCTCGTCATAGTCAGTCGCTTCGCGCTTTTCATAGCCGCCCGCGCTGGTCAGCCCAGCTTCTATGGCAGTCTCAAAGGCAAGTTCGGAATGGCCAGCCATGTGTCAAATCTCCTGAACCGAGGTGTTCTGCAAATCAGCCAGCGCTTGGCCATGCACCTCGTCAAAATGGTAATAACGTATGGAGGGGTCAGCGATTAATTGTCGGTTAGGATCTATATAAGCATCTGGATTGTCATTGGAGGCAAATACGAATTTCCTCAGGTGCATTCTTCGTTTATCGCCAGTGTATTGCTCAATCGTTCGTTTCAACGCGTTGACCCAACAGGTGCCTGCTCGTAATTGCGGCACGATCTTTTCAGCGGTCAGGCTCTTGGACTTGAATTCGATGCAGTCGGCGCAAAACTTTCGTCCCTTCACATAGAAAATGACAAAATCGCACCGTTTCGACCACGGCTTGGCTGTGTCGTCGAGAAAGTGAAAAAGAGGGGGCTTGCTTTTTTTTCGCTGCAATTCCACTTGATCGTGATCCAGCTTAAACGCCAATCCTTGCCCAGGTAAAATAAGCTTTATTTTTCTCGTTTTCGCGCGTGTTCCAGTGGGGGGGAAAGTACTTTTCCCTAAGAATCACCTCTCCACCTGAGCCATCATGCATAACGTATCGATCGTTTACATATGCCTTCAGGTGCTCGAAATAGGTAGAGGCTGCCAATGTCATTGCAGCCCTCCGATTTGGCCGATTACAGCGGCGGTGATCAAGGAGGAGCGATACTCTTCTAACTTTTCAATTGAAGATTTAACTGCATTCTCGATACTGCAATCTTTACTTAGTAGCTCATCCAAGTAGGCGCCAATTTGTCGTTGCTCCTCAAAGGGTGGCAGGGTGTGGCGCAAGTTTTTGATCGTATCTTGGCCGATATTCTGCATTGAGCCACTTGTTCCAGTAGCATCTTGCTCGTACTGGAATCTCGACAACGGTGATCTCAAAATTCCAATAAGAAATCGTGGGTCTATGTCTGCTTCCAAATGAATGCGGTACAACTTATCGCTGAAAATGATACGGCCCTGTGTTGCGCTGACTAGTGCTGCACTTCCCAGTAATTCTTTGGTGTTGGCGCGACTGATAAGAATATCACCGACACAAACTTCATAACGGACCAACGGGTCTAAGTGAGCCGGCAACGCTTTATTGTCTTTTTCGTCGTAACTATCACCATTAACACAGCCGACTTTCAGCACACCCCATTCGCCAAGCTCAGCAGGTCGGTTATCACATTGTGGGGACCAGCCTTGCTCAATTTTCTCAACTGAATAACGCAATCGGCGCACCTCCCAATGCGCCGGAATATCCCCCAGCCAGTCGATACCGGAGTGTTTCATGGGGGCGTCGGGGTTCAGGCCCTTGGTGACGGCGCGGGTGATCAGGGCCTGGCGCTTTTCGGCCAGCCGGTCGAGCAAAGCGCGCTTTTTTTCGATCAGGCCGTCGATGCGGGCGGTTTTTTCATCCAGAAACTGGGCGATGCGGCGTTGGGTTTGGAGGGGTGGGATATTCACCTTAATATCTAGAAAACTTCCCAGATCAAGGTTCTGAATCCCTGTGCTTTGCTTTAAGTGGGGGTATGTTCCGCGCCCGTTGTATATGGCCAGTAGCAGGTAATTTAAATACTCAGGTTCGATCCCTTCAGCAGGACGGCAGCGCGCCAGGAAATTAGAGGTAAAGCTGGGGTGATCGCTGTGAAAGATTACGGCACGCCCAACTAGTTGCTTTTCACCGCCACCGGACTTTTCAATAATAATATCGCCGTTACCAATACCCTCGCCAATTTACCGTAGCTCAGGCCCTTACAAGTGGTTGATTAATGCGCCCAAGCTGAGCGACCTGAGAGGCGATGGAGTCCATAGAAATCGGCTGAGGCATTTGCGGAAGGTATTTTAGGATTTCACGAGCATATTTCCAGCCTCGAAACAGGGCCTTGAGATCAAGGACGCTAAAGGCCGGACAGTGTTCGCGCAGGGGGCGGATCAGTACCTGCGAGAGCGAGACCATGAACAGGGCCAAGTTGGCGCTGTTGTAGACCGGGGTCTGTTTGACCGCCATAAAGTCTTCCAGCCCCCAATATTGCTTCGCGTCGCGGAACTGAAATTCCAGTTGGAAGCGTACGCGATAGAAGGTGATCATTCGCTCGTAGTCCAAGCTCAGATCGCTGCTGAATAAGATGACATGAGCACGGGCTTGGGTGCGTTGGTTGATTTTGACGAGGATCACGACATTGAGCCGATCGGGAAACAACTTGTGCCAGACGGGCAGTTGATAGATCAGGGTGCGGATGTGATCGCGGACCGAGTCCTGCTTCAAGTGCCGCTCGGGCAGTTGTTCATAGTTGAGTTTATCGCCGTACTTGCGGCGCGGCCCCCGCCCTGAGTACGCTCCCCTATAGGGTTCATACAGGGCAGCGTTGTGCTGGAGCTTGCAGATCATTTCCAAGCCGGTTTGGCGCACCATCTGAAGCGCTGCATGATGACCAAACGCCCCATCGAAGACGAAGTAGCGCAGCTTGATCTGCTGGCCCAACAGGGCCAATACTGGGCGGATAATGCCTTGTACCAACACCAGATAAGGCGATAGCACGACCTCCCGGCGATTGCGATTACGACTGCCTTTCGGGCGCCCCTTTGGCTTGGCCGGTGTGGCGTTGGTGCGATGGCTGGCCTTCGCCTTGTTGCCCGTTTTCTGGCCCTTGGGACTACTGTCGGCTGGCCCCTTGAGGATCGGTTCCAGACGTACCGTATGCGAACAGCCTCGGTTCACGTTGATCAGCGACAGGTTCAGAAAACACAGCCCCGGCACCGTCTTACCATACAACGAACTGAAAAAACGACCCAGACCATAGGTTTGTTTGCCCGATTTGGTGACCACCACCTCATCGCCCGCCAGCAGCCACTCCGTGTCCTCGCCCAGCAGATGCGTGCGGATCAACCACCAATGCACCTGCGCCCAGTCAATCGTCGTGGTGAAAAACCGTTGGATTGTCCGGTAGCTGCCACCGCGCTCCGCCCAACGTGATACCCCCAGCATCGTCACCCGACCCGTGACCGCTAACAAGCCTTCTACGATTCGCGCCAAACGACGCACACTTGTTTTATCCAGTGTCTGGTTTAGGCAACTCAAAATCAGCATAATGTCATGCATGGGCGGCGCGCCTCTGAAGTGGTAGGTTTTAGTTCGCTACTACTTACCTTACCACTGCGGCCTGCCGCCCTCCTGTATTTTGGCGAAGGTATTGGTTACGTAAAGCAATTTTGTCGAAGGTCTTTTGGTCGAGCGATCTGAATGTTCGCTCACCATTGTTAAGACGTCCAAGTTGTCCATCGAAGTCGGCCGCACGTATGCATATTGCATCGCTAGCACCATCAGGTTCATCACCCCAAGCTCCGTTTTTGCAGCTCGAGAATGCCCACTTAAGTCGTTGATTTTGATCTTCTGACTCAAAAATCATTCCACCAACCCCTTCAACAGCCCGGCAATCTTCCCTTCCAGCTCGGTGATCTCCGTTTCGATTTCCTCCAGCGGGCGCGGTGGCTTGTACACATAGAAATGCCGATTGATGGGGATTTCATAGCCCACCTTGGTCTTGCTGTAGTCCACCCAGGCATCGGGCACATGGGGCAGCACCTCGCGCGCCATATAGGCATGGATATCCCTCCGGAAGGCGGCCACCAGCTCGTCATTGGGTTTGTCCGGGCCGAATTGCATGGGCAGGGGCAGTTCGGTGCCTGCGGGCAAGGGAATATTCTCGGTGTCGCGCAACTCGCTGTCGGGCTCCGGCCGACCCTTGCTGTCGCGGCAGATTTCCGCGTTCGGGTCCCGTTCGCCCAGGGCGTTGAAGATGGCTTTTTTGATGGGTGCGGGGAGCTTCAGGTCGGCGGCCTTGGCAGCGGCGCTCAAGTCAGCATCGAAGGCAGCGCGGTCGTTGTACTGGCCGTTGGCGGCCAAATCGGCCAGAAGAGCGCGAATGGCCTCCTGCAGTTGCTGGCCTTCTGCGACCTCTTTGGCGGCAGCCGCTTCGTTCTTGCGCTTCTTCGAGGTCGCCAGGTTGGCAAAGGCGGTCTGGTCATCCAGCATCGCAATGCGCTCGGGCGTGGCCTCGAAGTTCATGCGCAGGGGGCGCTCCACCGTTACCTTGAGGAAGCCGAACTCGCGGTTCTCGAAAGTCCGTGAGACCACGCGAGTTTCGGTGTCGCCGTTGATTTGAACCTCGGCGGTTTCGCCATCCTGGTAGTTGCCATACAGGCGCGTCAGGTGGCGAATCTGCTCTTCGGTGATCTCGTTGCGCTTGTTGTTGAGGCTTTTTTTCATCTTCTGGAAGAAACGGGTGCCGTCAATAAGCTGCACCTTACCGCGCCGCTCCGGAGCCTTGCGGTTGGTGACCAGCCAGACATAGGTAAAGATACCGGTGTTGTAGAACAGCTGGTCGGGCAGCGCGACGATGGCATCAAGCCAGTCGTTCTCAATGATCCAGCGGCGGATGTTTGACGGCCCGGAGCCGGCATCACCCGAAAACAGCGGCGAGCCATTGAAGACAATGGCGATCTTGGAGCCGACGGCATTCTCGTCCCCTTCCTTGTAGGGGTGCATCTTGGCGATCATGTGTTGCAGGAATAGCAGGGAGCCATCGTTGATGGCCGGCAGCCCAGCGCCGAAACGCCCGGCAAAGCCCATCTCCTTGTGTTCCTTATCGACGACGTTTTTCTGGTCTTTCCATTCCACACCAAAGGGCGGATTGGCCAGCAGGTAGTGGAACTGCTTGCCCTCGAAGCCGTCGCGGGTCTTGCCGTCACCCAGGGTGTCGCCCAGCACGATGCTGCTGGTGTCTTCATCCTTGATCAGCATGTCCGAGCAGCAGATGGCCCAGGATTCGTCGTTGTACTCCTGGCCGAACAGGGCCAGATTGGCCTGATCGTTCTGGCCGAGGATGAATTTCTCGGATTCCGACAGCATGCCGCCGGTACCGCAGGCCGGGTCGTAGATGGTGCGGTAGATGCCCGGCGTGTAGACATCCTGCTCCCCGGTGTAGACCAGATTGGCCATCAGACGAATAACCTCTCGTGGGGTGAAGTGGTCCCCGGCCTCTTCGTTGGCCTGCTCGTTGAAGCGCATCACCAGATGCTCGAACAGGTAGCCCATCTGCAGATTGTCGATGCGATCCGGGTGCAGATCCACTTCCGTCATTGCCTTGACGATGGTGAACAGGCGGTTGCTGCCATCGAGCTTTTCAATCTGGTCGGTAAACTTGAAGCGCTCGAAGATGGCCCGGGCCGTCGGCGAGAAGCCATTGATATAGGCCACAAGGTTGGGGGCGATGTTCTCCGAATCACCCAGCAGCTTCTCAAAGGTGAACGGGCTGGTGTTGTAGAGCGGATGGGTGCGCTTTGGATCGGCCGCCTTGCCAAGTAGTTTCTCCATGGCGTTTTCCGGCATCTCCTGGGCGGTCAGCTTTTCGTATTGCTTGAGCACCTTGTCCTTTGTGGGCTCAAGCACACAATCCAGCCGACGTAGCACCACGATCGGCAGCATGACCAGGCGATATTGAGGGGGGCGGTAGGGGCCACGAAGTCGATTGGCGATTTCCCAAATGTGGCCTTTTAGTTGGTCATGTAACTGCAAATTCATTTAGTTGATTTTCCTGTGGTATGGCGCGTTGGTGATTGAGGCGTATAACGGCGTGCGAGATAAGCGGCACCCGCGACGAGGCAAAAAGCCTGTAGGGCTTTTTGCCGAACGAGCGGGCACCGAAGGCGTCGCGAAGCGATGTCCGCTTCATTGAGTAGTTAGGCGGCGCTTCGCGCCGACAACTGCTCAATGATTATCTCGCACGCCGTTAAGCGGCGCGAAGCGCCGCTTAACTATTTAGTATCATGTATCTTTGCCCGATATTCCCTAATATTCACCGTCGATACAGGCAGGGTTGCTCTGATAAGTAAAACCCTGGCCTTTTGCCATGCTATCTCCCTGTAATGATCGTAGATTCAGGCAAAGTTGCCCATAAATTAAGTTATACTGTCAATTTGCCCTGATAAGTTGCTACTATAAGGTGAAACTAGGCATATTTGTCAAGGTAAAATTACGCTTTAATCATAGTATCTCTCTTCATCATACAAGAGACATTATCGGGAATAGTGTATACTGAGAGTTTGCTACTTAACGAGCGGTATCCCGATGCTCAGCTATGCCCATTGGAAAGACCATCCCCGCGAATTCTTAGCGGCTACGAGCCTGACGCTCGCCGAGTTTCTGGTGCTCTTGCCGGTGTTTGAGCGGGTCTACGAGACGCTTTACCCGCCACACCTGACGGTGGAAGGTCAGGCACGGCGGCGCCGCGCGGGTGGTGGAGCGAAAGGGGGACTGGCGCGAGGGGAAGACAAGCTGCTGTTTATTTTGATCTACCATAAGACGAACCCGTTACAAACGCTGCATGGACTGCAGTTTGGGTTGAGTCAAGCCCAGGCGAACTACTGGATTCATCGGCTGCTGGCGGTGTTACCAGGGGCGTTGCGCGAACTGGGGATGGCACCGGAGCGGCATGCCGAACGGGTGGAGACGAATCCATTGGCGGTGGCCGGAACCCAGGAACTGGCGCTGGATGGCACGGAGCGGCGGCGGCAACGCCCGCAAGACGCGGCCTGCCAGAGCGCACATTACAGCGGCAAGACGAAGGCGCACACCGACAAGAATCTGCTGCTGGTGAAGGAGACGACACGGCAGGTTATTTATCTCAGTCCGACTGTGGCAGGCACCCGACATGATAAACGCGCTGCTGATGAGGCCCACCTCACTTATCCGACCAACGCGACGCTCGATCAAGATACTGGCTTTCAGGGCTATGAGCCGGTCGGTGTACAGACACGGCAACCCAAAAAAAACCCAAGGGGCAAGCCCTCAGCGTAGCGGATCAGTTTCTCAATCGGCTGTTGGCGAGTGCGCGGGTGGTGGTCGAGCACGTGATCGGCGGCGTAAAGCGGTGTCGGATCGTCAAGGATATCTTACGGCTGACCCGGGAGGGTATCTCGGATCGCGTGATGGAGATTGCCTGTGGCTTGCACAACCTGCGTATGGCTTGCCGCCATCCCGCGCCTACCCTCAACTTGCTGAATTTGCAGGACATGCCTTAAAACCGATAATGTCTAAGGATGTCAGCCGAACAAATGTCCCTTATTACGCAGAATTCTGGAAAAAAGTTATTGGCGGAAACCCGCGATATGATGCGGCGTCTGCATTATTCGATTCATACAGAACGAGCCTATTGCGATTGGATTGCGCGCTTTGTGCGCTTTCACCATATGCGAGCACGGGAGGCTTTGTTTGTGGAGGCAGAGCGCAAAGTGGAGGATTTTCTGAGCCATTTGGCGGTTCAGGGAAAGGTGGCGGCCTCGACTCAGAATCAAGCGTTTAACGCGCTGGTGTTTTTATATAAACAGGTGCTGGAGAGACCTTTGGGAGGAGTCCAGGCGGCGCGTTCACGCAAGGAACCGCGAATTCCCGTAGTGCTGACACGGGAGGAGGTGAAAAAGGTGTTAGCGTTGCTGGAGGGGACGCCGGAGTTGCTGGTGAAGTTATTGTACGGGTGCGGTCTGCGAATTACGGAGGCAGTGCGTTTGCGGGTAAAGGATATTGATTTCGGGTATCAGCAAGTGACCGTGCGCGATGGTAAGGGCATGCAGGATCGGGTAACGCCGCTTCCCGGTAATGTGGTCGCGTTGCTGCGTAATCATCTGGAGCGGGTCAAGGTGATTCACGAGCAGGATTTGGCGAAGGGTTTCGGAGCGGTGTATCTGCCTTATGCCCTGGACCGCAAATATCCTAACGCGGAGCGGGAGTGGCATTGGCAATATGTGTTTCCCAGCCGGAATCTGGCCATAGACCCGCGTAGCGGAGTGACGCGCCGGCATCATGTGGATCAGTCGGTGATCAATAAGGCGATTAAGGGCGCCGTGAGAAAGGCGGGAATGACCAAGAAGGTGAGCGCGCATACCTTTCGTCACAGTTTCGCGACGCACTTGTTGCAACGCGGGACGGATATTCGGACGATTCAGTCGTTGCTGGGGCATAAGGAAGTGGAAACGACGATGATTTATACCCATGTATTGAAACTGGGCGGCGAGGGCGTGAAGAGTCCGTTGGATGATTTATAGTCGCTAGCCGGAACAATAAGCGCGATTTTCAGTGGCTCGTCGACAATGCCGTCGTTGTCCAGCCAATCCTCACAGGTGTAGACGCCATCGGGCAATTCCGCAATATGGGCACGCATCAGCCGGGCCGAACGTCCAAGCTCACCGGGCGCGACTGAAAGGAGCGCTCCGAGTGCAGCGCCGTGTTAGGCTCATAGACTCTCTATACCTACCAAATACTCATAATTCCCTTCACCACAACTCTCTTGGAGCGTTTTTAATATTCTTCTTACTTTTGTTGCATCATCGTGAGGCCCTGCTATATAAAACGGCTTACCATCCTTTCCAAATGCATAGCTTTCTGTACAACTATCAACTTCAATATCACCAAATATATATTGCGCAGGCTCATAATCTGGGTGCGGCTTAAAACCGATTTTTCTCGCATACTCAATACATTCTTCTACTAGCTTCCTTGCACAAGCAGGCTCTACAGATTTGAGCATCTCGTTCATTCCTATGTGATTGAGCATCTCTCTATATTCTGTTGATGAAACCACTCTGAAGTAAGCATTCTTAACACCGAGACAATATACATCAAGCAATATAACGCTGATAGCGAAATCGGCACCACTCATCTTTCTTGAGATGACAACAGTTCCAATACCATTTTTATCGAACAACTCCTCTGACACGAGACACTCATGTATTGGCAGAATTGCTGACTGCTTAGCTAATCGTAATGCATTTGAGGAACCGCCTACTGCCGAAACTACAGCCGTTTCCTTCATTTTTCTCTTTTTCTTCTTTTTTGCTAACTGCTTTTGCCGCTTGCTTTCACTGATACCCATAGCAATAATCTTCTTTAAAATTACTTTGCAGAACTTATCGCTGAAAATTCCTACTAATTGTACAATTGTACTTCAACCAAAGCTCGATTTTATCCATCAAATATCAGCTTCAATCTATTCATTTAGAGCCGCTAAAGAGCCTAACTTAAAATGGACACCCCAAATGGTGGGTTATAACACGCCAAAACTGGTGTCTAATCTCGCTTAAACACATTTAACCCTTTGACAATGCTGCCATCATACTGCAAAAAAATACCACTAACCAAAGAAGGCAATACACCATACCTGAAAAACTTCGACTGCTCGCTCGAGTCTGCGATATCCTTCAACGCAAACCCTACAGCATCGTATAGGCATCAAGCATAAGACGCAAAAACCACACCCACCTTTCGCAGCAGATAGCTAATCACCGAATGTTTCAATGCAGCTCAGCTTGTGCATTTTCCACTTAAAACGCATTTACATTGAAAAGCAGCAGCAAGGAATACGCATTAAATTTTAAATTTGGTTGGTATTTCCGAGAGGATTTGAACATCTACGCTTGCCTGTCCCTGGCAAGCGTCATTCCGTCCTCAATGACAGCACAATGATCCTATGCACGGCTGGCCATAACCACTTTGTCTGCCGACAACTAGCGCCCTCTCCTTTGTACTTCCCTCAAGAAGACGCCGATTGTGGTTTGTTTGCGAAAGCCTGTTCCTCGACTTGTGGTTCCTCGACTTGTGGTTCCTCGGCTTTTGGTTCCTCGGCTTGTTGAGGAGAAACGGGTGGTTTGGTGCCTTTGACAAGCGCTCCCTCGCCAGCATCTTTGGAGAGCACAGGTTCCAATGCCTTATCGGTTCTGGCCACCGGTAATACGGCGCCACTTTCTTTTTCCTCTAAACGCCCAGACAGTAAGCGTAGACCGGTACGGTAGCATTGCAGAGCACCCTCTTTATGGCCCATTTCCTCTAAAATTTCACCCAATTCCTGATATGCATCTGGCGTGGCTAAGCTCTTAATACTCTGCTCCAAATATGAGCGCGCCTTATCCGGCTGACGAGCCCGCTTGGCCAAGCGGCCACAGGTTAGTAACAAATGCGGATTTCCGCCACGCTCTTTTAACCAAGCCTCTGCTGTAGCGAGTTGCTCGGTAATATTGCCGCGTCCAATTTCTCCATAACCCACCACTAACTTATCGTTCCAGTGGCGGTTCAGGCTCTGCCGTAGCAATGCTTCAGCTTCACTGGCCGCATTGTGATCACGCAAGTGACCGGCATACTCGATAACTAATGTCTCTTCCGAACGCAGCGAGTCGGGGATTTTTCCCCAAAGGGCCTGTAGCTCCTCCAGGGTACCATGGTGAGCCGTGTCATTCAGCAATGCACTGTAAACCTGACGCTGCAGCTGTGCATAACGGGTCTCATCGAGCATTGCGCTTTTGCCTAAATCAGACAAAAGCTTCTGTAGACTTTGCCAATCGTTTAACTGCTGGTAACTCTGTGCCAGCAGCGCCAATGCCCGAGGCTGGCGAGAATGTTGTTTAAGTAATTCCAGCAGAATGTTTTTAGCCTCAGCCGGCTTCCCGTCTTCCAGCAAGAATTCCGCTTGCGTTAACCTGACGGGAAGGGTTTCGTGTTCAGGCAAATCAGCGGCTTTTTGGAGATAGCCATTGCAACGCCACTGAGCGTTCAGCCGCCGCGCGGCTTGCGCTGCTCCTATATAATGCAGATCCGGTGTCCTACTAGCACCGACCCCTTTCATCAGGGAAATTTCAGCCGTCTTCCAGCGTCCTTCCAGCAGTTGTCTTAAGCCTCTGTTCAAGAACCGCTGGGATTTGCGTAGCCGATAGCGCTGACCCGCAACCCTGGCCTGCCCAGGTGCCTGCAGGACGCGGATTAGAAAGCGCACGAGTACATAAAACAAAATAAAGGCCGTCAACAAAAAAAACACTAAGAAGGCTACGCTGGTTTCAACAGTCCACTGACCTATACTAATCAGGGTGTATCCAGGATCCTCTCTAAGAATCAGCGCAATCCCCACGGACACAAATAAGGCGATAATAATGGCAATGAGCAGCCTCATGGTTGCGCCTCCTCTGCGCTCTCTGCCGGCGCGGACGCAGATATGGAGCGCACCGGCTCACGGCGTTCCATAACATCCTGGAAAGCCCGCAACGTATTCGAAATATCCGGAATATAGGGATTGAGTTTTATGTTTTTTAATGTTTCCAGTTCTGCAAGAAATTCCTGAACCTGTTCGGTACCGGTGTCGAAATAGGTTTTTACCCACTTCTGGGCGATGGCATCAGACATCAGATAATTGGTCACATTATTGCTCAGCAAGGCAATACGCATGGCTTCCAACTCCATGCGCAAATTTTGCGTCAAAAAATATTTTTCCTCCATGGCAATCAGCGGAGGAGCGCTACTGCGCTCATTACGGATTACCACAATATCCTTAAGCTGCTCCCAAGCCTGCGTAGAAGCCTGTTCCCACCAGGGCAGTTCTGAGTCCGCCGACGCTGTCTCGGTTACCTCAAAGTTCGGTTTCACTTTTTCCTTCAGTTCCGCCACCTGTACATCGACCTGCAAGGGCAAACCGTCAATACGCTCCTCCATTTCGGCGATTTTATGGGCCAAGGCTGAGCGGTCCGGCAACTCTACGCCACGCAGGCTGGCGATGTTTTCTCTAATCATCTGCTGTATGCCGCTAAACTCGGACTCATCCAGTGTCCTTAGGCGCCGATTCGCCACTTGCAACGCGTCAATCGCACCCGCTACATCGCGTTGTAAATCCAATTTATGATCAGCCATGCGCAGCAAATACTCGACCTCGGACAGTGGCAGGGCATTGACATCACCGCCCTTGGCCGCAACCGCCTTAACATTGTCCAAGGTCGTCAACAGGTTGCGCTGAGCAAGCTGCAGGTTCTGGATACGATTGTCAATTTCGGCCAGCGTCTTCTGGCGCTCTTGGATAGCATTTTGTAACTGCTCTTTTAACGCCTGCACATTCCCCATCAGGGATTTGCTTTCTTGCTGCAGCGCTTGTACCGTGCTTTTCTGAATTTGTGTCTCACCACCTTGGGTCTTTAGGTTATCATCAAGTTTCTGCTGGGCATCCTGAAGATTACGAATATCGCTTTGTAGGCTGCTGACATGCGCTATTAAATTTTGCGTGTCAGCCTTCTGAATTCCGACACCACCTTTATGAATTTCCACTTCACCCTTGAGAGTGGTGATATCTCCCTGCAAGCCTTTAATCTCGGCCTGTAAGTTGTTCATGCTGTTACGAATACTTTGGACGGCCTTGTCTTGAGTTACATTGCGGGTCTGCAAGGCCTCGGCCTCGCCCTTCAGCGTTTCCGATGCACTCTGCTGGGTTTCCAACTGGCTCTTTAGTCCCGTTAAATCCGCTTCACGCTGTTGCACCACTTCATCCAAAGCGTTTTTTACCCGTTTGTCCAGTTGTGCAGACTCTGCCAGCCGGTCTTGTCGGTCCAGATCCCAGAGGTACCATAAATAGCCGCTAGCGGCGCCGGCAAGCAGTGCCAGCAACAGGGCGAAAAGAGCCAGGCCTCTCCCGCTCTTAGCGGGTTTGGCGGGCTTTTGCTCGACCTCTGTTGGGGTAGTGGCCTCACTATCCGGCTGTGGTGACTGGGTCGGCTGCGCTGTGGACTCAGCCGTTGTGGTATCTTTTTTGCTCTCGTGATTGTCCGTCATTGTACATCCCCAAAAGTCGTTGGAATTGGGTTCGGTGGTATCTGATGCAGGGTCTCGACAATTGCCTCATCGCTGACTTCCCTAGCCACCAGCGGCGGATGGTTGGCACCCAGTTGCAGGGCTAACTGCTGAGTCCGCGCACTCACCACCACCAGGGGTGTATTGCATAACCATTGTCGCCCGATTTCACCAACCATATCAAAGAGATTTTCTAAACTCTCACTGCTGGTGACAATCACTCCCTGAATTTCGCCCCGTGACCAATATTGTACCAATTCGTCGGCCGGCGCAGCGGGTTTGCCGCGCCGGTAAACTTCAGCATAACTGACCTCAGCACCTCGTTCGGCCAGAGTAGTGCCCAACAGATTACGGCCGCCTTCACCGCGAAAGATCACAATCCGCCGGCCAGCCACTTCTTGCATTTCCGGCAGCGCCAGCAGAGCTTCGCTGGTGAAATTAGGTTTGGGAACCAGGGGTGTTGAGGTGCCATCACGTTCCAGTGCCTGGGCTGTAGCCCTGCCGATGGCAACTAATCTTAGCGCCGGTGGCAAGTGACGGCGGCTTAACATCAATTCCATTCCCCATTGAACTGCATTGACGCTGACAAAGACAGCCATGTCGTAACTCTCCAGGTGCTCTACCACTGCTAGCGCCGGATTAGGATTGCTGGGCGGAAAAATAGCCAGTGTCGGATAGCATATCGCCCTACCACCCTGCGCTTCGATAAGCCGACAAAGAGAGTCCGCCTGATGAACCGGGCGGGTTACCACGATTCCCTTGCCCTGAAGAGGTAATGCACTTCTAGCAGAATTTTTCACCGTTTGCGAATCTTTAGCCATCATCGCCCTGTTGTGGTAAAGAGTCAGGCATAGCAACCGCGGCGCCATAGAGCCGGTGTAAAATATCGGCCGCACCCCGCATCAGCAGATCTTCACCCAAGGTAGTACCCAAGCGCTCTGCTTCCTCAGCAGGACCACGAATTTCTCCGGTCACGATTTGACTGCCATCCGGGTCTCCTACCAAACCACGCAGAAAAAGCTGGTTACCCTCTAGTATGGCATAACCGGCGATAGGCACTTGACACCCACCTTGGAGGCGAGCGTTCATGGCTCTTTCCGCCTTAACCTGAAGATGCGTGGAGGCATCTTCTAGAACCTGGATCCGCTCAAGAACCTGCGTATCATCCCTGCGACATTCAATGCCCAGCGCACCCTGGCCGATCGCCGGCAAACTCACCTCAGGCTCTAAATAGCAGGCGATGCGCGATGCCAGACACAACCGTTTCAGTCCCGCCGCCGCCAATATAATGGCATCGTAGTTGCCGGCATCGAGCTTGGCCAGACGGCTGTTGACGTTACCGCGTAGCGTGAGAATGTTCAGTGTAGGATAACGGGCAGCCAGCTGGCATTGCCGGCGGAGGCTGGAAGTTCCCACCCGAGCGCCGGCAGGCAACCGGTCCGGGTGAGTATAGCGGGTGGAGACAAAAGCGTCGCGAGGATCCGCTCGGTTCAGCACGACGGGTAGCCATAAACCGGCGGGGAAATCCACCGGCACGTCTTTCATGGAATGCACCGCTAAGTCAGCATCACCGCTTAAGAGACTTTGTTCTAATTCTTTGACAAACAATCCCTTGCCACCCACCTTCGCCAGCGGGCTATCCAGTATTTTGTCTCCCCGGGTCGTCATACCCACCAATTCTACGGTAAGCTCGGAATGCGCCTGACGCAGGCGCTGAGCGACATGCTCAGCCTGCCACAACGCCAGGGGGCTTTTGCGGGTAGCAATGCGAAGTTTTTTTCGACTCATTACGATTACCACTCAGTCACAACATTTACGCTTAGCGCCGAAATCTTGCGCCGCCCTGCATTTCCACAGACGGAGTCGTGTATTGCTATACTGTTTAATTTTTCTGTAGGCAAAGGCACGATCATGAACGATTCGCAGAGCAATAAGCCTTGGAGTGGACGTTTTAGTGAAAGCACCGACGCTTTTGTAGAGGCTTTTACCGCTTCAGTACACTTTGACCAACGTCTCTACCGACAAGATATCGACGGGTCTATTGCACATGCCAAGATGCTGGCACAAGTCGGAGTGCTTAGCGTAGCAGATTGCGACGCGATCGTGCAGGGACTGGAGACAATTCGCCACGAAATCGAACAAGGCAAATTCCCTTGGTCAGTCGCCTTGGAAGATGTTCATATGAACATTGAAGCGCGGCTCACCGAACGCATCGGCGAAGCGGGTAAACGCCTGCATACGGGCCGTTCCCGCAACGATCAAGTGGCCACTGATCTGCGCCTTTTTCTACGCGACGCCATCGACACGATAATGGCAGAAACCCTTCGTCTTCAACAGGGATGCGTCGAACTCGCGCAACGCGAAGCCGCTACCATTATGCCCGGTTTTACCCATCTGCAGGTGGCACAGCCTGTCACCTTCGGCCACCATATCATGGCATGGTTCGAGATGCTGCGTCGCGATTGGGAACGTCTTAGCGACTGCCGTAGCCGGGTCAATATTATGCCGCTAGGCGCGGCAGCCCTTGCCGGTACCAGCTACCCGTTAGACCGTCACTACACCGCCCGGTTGCTAAACTTCACTGCGCCTGCGGAAAATTCTTTGGATGCAGTCAGCGATCGGGACTTTGCCATTGAGTTTGTGGCCGCCTCAGCCCTGTTGATGACACATTTATCACGCTTCGCCGAAGAGCTGGTGCTTTGGTCCTCAGCACAATTTCACTTTATCGAGCTGCCGGACCGCTTCTGCACCGGGTCTTCAATTATGCCCCAGAAAAAAAATCCCGATGTGCCTGAATTAGTGCGAGGCAAAACCGGCCGGGTCAATGGTCACCTGGTGGCTCTGCTGACACTAATGAAAAGTCAACCCCTGGCCTATAACAAGGACAATCAAGAAGACAAGGAACCCTTGTTCGATACCGTTGATACCGTATTAGGCTGTTTGCGCGCCTTTGCCGACATGCTGCCGGCCCTGCGGGTCAATAGAGAAAACCTGTTGCGGGCGGCCAAGCAAGGCTTTGCCACCGCCACGGACTTGGCCGATTACTTGGTGCGCAAGGGGCTGCCTTTTCGGGATGCCCATGAAGTCGTAGGCCACGCTGTGCGCCTGGGTCTAAAGACAGGACGAGATCTTGCAGAAATGACTCTCGCGGAACTGCAGGGGTTTTCTCCGTTAATCGAAGCCGATGTCTTTCAGTTACTCACCTTGGAAGGTGCCGTGGCGACTCGCAATCACTTTGGCGGCACGGCACCCGAACAGGTTCGTGCGGCTGTGACTCGGGCACGGGCATGGCTGACGGAACGGGAGTCATAGCCGCTTGAAAGTCGCTTAATCCAGGAAACGTTCCGGAGCATCAAGCCAGGTCAGATACTCTCTGACCCCCTGCTCCAGGCTTTTAAATGCGGGCCCATAGCCGGCGGCCCGCAGGGCATTTAGAGCGGCCTCCGTCAGGTTTTGATAGCGCCCTTTTAAGGCAGCGGGGAAAGGAATATATTCCAGCGCACCTCTGCCATAATAACTTAGCACGACATGGGCCAGTTCATTAAAGCTGCGGCTGGTGCCGGTACCAACGTTAAAAATACCTGACTGCTCGGCATGCTCCATAAACCACAAATTGACCGCCACGACATCGTCTACATGGACAAAATCGCGGCGCTGTTCACCCGCGCCATAGCCGTCATGGCCGGCAAACAAGCGGAGACGGCCTGATTCCAGCAGTTGGTTGCGCAGATGAAAAACCATGCTGGCCATTGCCTCCTTATGCTGTTCCCGAGGCCCGTACACATTGAAATAGCGCAATCCCACCACTTGGCTGCGCACCGTAGGCAGCCGTTGCTTAACATAGGCATCGAATAAAAACTTCGAGTAGCCATAGATATTCAAAGGCAGTTCACAACCACGCTCTTCCCGAAACTCAGCACCGGCTCCGTAAACGGCAGCCGAGGAAGCATAGACAAAGGGAATCTCCCGCTCCAGGCAATAATGCAGAAGGCGTTTTGAATAGGCAAAATTATTGCGCATCAGGTAGCGCCCGTCCCACTCTGTGGTCACTGTACAGGCACCCTGATGAAACACGGCATCGATGGCGTTCTCAAAAACGTGATAGTCTGCAATCAGTGTCAAGAAATCTTCCTTATCCAGATAATCCTGAATTTTCAAATCTCTCAGATTGACAAACTTTTTTCCCTGACGCAGGTTATCCACCACCAGGATATCCGTGCGGCCGTGTCGATTAAGCCCTTTAATGAGGTTGCTACCGATAAAACCTGCGCCACCGGTCACAATGATCATTGCTTTCTCTCACTCATTGGGGCTTCTCATTTAAATTGATGTTTGCCGGAGATGACTAAAGTCTCGCAAACGCTTATGAGTCACATAGTACTTTAAGCCTGTCATGCGTCTACTAAAAAATATGCCGCATTTCCCTAAACGGCCTCTCCTTTGGCCCCTAACCTCCTCATTTCGCGTCACCCGTAGCCTAACCGGTATCCGTGTTGCCGCAGTGCTTCTAAGCCTACTGCTCTCCGTTTGGGGGGTAGCAATGACCGATACGATTAATACCGACGGAATATTGTATCTCAGCGCAGCGCAGCACCTGCTGGCGAACGATTGGCAAGGCGCCTATGAACTTTATGGTTGGCTGTTTTATCCCTGGCTGATAGCTGCTGTAAGCCAGCTATCCGGCTTCGGTTTAGAAAGCTCGGCCCAGGTGTTAGATGCGCTACTGACGGCACTGATGGTATTGACCTTCATCACTTTAATCCACGAGCTTGATGCCGATGCCAAGACACTGCTCATCGCAGGCTTTGTCATCCTCTTTCACCCCGACCTGAACGAAGTCCGGCCAGAGATTCTTCGCGACCACGGCTATTGGGCATTTTATCTTGTGGCGGTGCTGTTCTTTATGCGTTTTTATCGGCAACCGCATTGGCGATACGCTGTTGGCTGGGGCACTGCGATGTTGGTGGCTATTTTATTTCGTATCGAGGGCATCGCTATCCTACTGTTACTGCCCTTTATACTTTGGTTTCGTCGCGAAGTACCCGCGGCCCAACGGTTGGGGTATTTTTGCCAAGCCCATGCCATCACCGGACTGCTTCTGCTTTCACTGGCGGTATGGCTTATCAGTGATCCCACATTCGCTGAGAAAGCAGGACGGCTTTCTACGCCGATTGCTCACCTGACCTGGCATGACATTGGAACAACCCTCATTAGCGGGCTGCAACAGAAGGCGGAACGGCTACGCGAGGCCATGTTAAACTCCTACTCCGATGACTACGCCCTGCCTGGCGTATTGGCTACGCTGCTGGTAATCTTTCTGGACAGGTTAGTTACCACCCTAACCCCCCTCTATAGCGCTTTGCCGTGGTTCCGGTCCTTGCGCACCCGCTTTCATTTTTCCACGGGCCTGGGCTTTATTCTGGTCTGGCTGGGGTTACTTAACTGCCTTATCGCATTTGTCTTTTTAGCCTATGTCTTTTTCTTGATGCCCCGCCATGTGATGCCTCTGGTCTTAACTGTGCTGCTCGTGATTCCCTTCGCTTTGGCTTCTTTGCATGACCATTGGCAAACTCGCCGTCACTACCCGCTACGCAGTCGCTGGGTATCTCCCATCATTTTGCTTCTGCTGATATTTATGACTGCAGACGGGCTGTTGTCTGTCGGCGGCACTTCAAAAGTCTATATCCGGGAAGCCGGTATTTGGCTGCGCGAACATATTCCCGGTGAGGCAAGTCTCTATACCAACAATATAAAGATCAGTTACTACAGCGGCCATGCCATAGACTGGAGCCAACCGCCGCGCTGGGCGGTGACGGAACAGGCGCTGCAGTCCGGCGTCTGGCGGCGCCATGACTATCTCGCTCTGGCAGTAAAGCGGCGTCAATCTGATACTGAGCAGTGGCTCTTTGCAACCTTGGGAACGCCTATCAAAATATTTGCTAATCAGGACCAAGACGCTGTCTTCATTTTTCAGCAAAAAGAAAAATCCGCTGTGAGTCATACTTTGCCAGAGTCTGTAACGCCGTAATGGAAATCGCGGCCCGTTCCCTTCGCCATTACCTCGCCGCCGCCGGCTATGGCGGACAGCAATTTTTGACTGAACTACAGCGTTTGCACAGGGGAAATATACCCGACGGTTGGCAGCTCCTCAAAAGCTCTCCCACTACTCGGGTCGTTTATCAGCCAATCCTGCAGATTTACTACAAGCAATTTTTGCCAAGAAATCGTTATGAACCTATCAAAGCGCTGCTCAAGGGCAGCCGCTGCACGCGTTTTGTCAGAAATACCGAAGTGCTTAAGCAACACGGTTTTAACACTTTTGAAGTGCTCTACCATCGGTGTGGTGGTAATTTCCAATTTGTGATTACCCGAGCGCTGCATGCGGTACCGTTTGGTGATTATTTAGCCAGTTATTTACCGTATCCTCGTACTATGCAGACCTTACGATGGAAACGTAACCTGCTAAAACACATCGGTAGAGAAGTGCAACGATTGCACGGCGCCGGCATCTGCCACGGCGATTTACGGCCCAACAATCTGATGATTGAGCTGGCCACTGCCAAACCATGTCTTTTCTTTATCGACAATGAACGCAATCAAACCTGCCGCTACCTATCCATCCAACAGAAAACAAAAAACTTAATACAAATTATTATGTTGAAATCCGAAGATTTATCGACCAGTGATAAGCTACGCCTGCTACTGGCCTACTTCGGCAACGGGTATCCCCACTTATCGCGCCGCGAAAAACGGCAAACAGCAAAAATACTTCGCTGCGTAAATCAACGGCTAGCCGCTAAAACTCGTGCCCAATTGGTCAATAGCCATTTGCCCAGGCAATGGTTGGCTATGGGCTTAATCAGACCGATTGCTGATAGCGATGAATTACGCTAGTTTCAAGGTAGGCAGCTATCGAGGATGCCACCATATTGGGTTTCCGTTGCCGGATATACTCCACCACCAGTCACCTGCTGAACTTATCAAAAATCACGGGCAAATTCGAAAAAGCACTGCCAAGACCACCGTGGCCTTCATTAACACGAGGGAGCATAGAAATCCTTTTTTTATCAAAGCCCATAACCATAGCGCCTTATTGAAGAAAACCTTAAATTTGTTTGGTATCAACAGAGCCAGGCGGATTTTTACCACCGCACATCGCTTAAGGCGAGCCCGTATAGCCGTTCCCAAACCCTATGGTTACTGTTTTAGCCCGCTACAAGACAATTACAGTTACCTATTTTTCGAGGCACTGGGCGATACTCAGACGCTCTTACAAATCGACCATAGCGCATTTCTCGCAGAGCTTTTACTGTCCTTCCCTATTCTTAAATTAGCTGGAAGGGAACTTGCCAACCTACATCGTAGCGGTTATGTGCATGGGGATTTCAAGTGGGGGAATCTGCTGGTTGATTTACGCTTAAAACGACTTTATATCACGGACCTAGATAGCGTAAGAACACCGCTTTCCCAGCACAGATTAGCCGCCATGGCGAAAGACATTGGCCGCTTTGTGCTTAATGCCGAAGAAGCAGGTCTTACCCCCTCGACTATTGCCGATTTTACCGACGCCTATTTTAATCATCTGGGCATTACCCATAAAACCGATTTTATCAAGCTAAATGAACGCTATCGCGTTGTGCTAGCTAACTTACGGCGACGTCACAGGAAACATTATCCGGAACGGTATCGGTAGTTGGCTTAACGCACACGAGGTTAGATATATTGATCTGGAAGCTGTTAACAGGACCGTCTGCGGCATGGAAGCCGCAGTCGAGCTTATAGGGAAATATTGACAGCATGTCTTGATAACAGCTTCCAGATCAATACGGTAACGATTCAGGCAACCTGTCCCACGTATTATGGTAAAGTCTGACGGCGCGCTTGCCAACCCGACGCCAAAACAACGATTCTGCCGCCAATACGGCGCGTAGCGGGCGCTGCCGATAAGCCTGGATAAAACGCACCAGGTCACGGCGGGTTAAGCCTATATCCATAGCGGAAAAATAAAGACTACCAAGATCTTTAATAATCCAGCGCGTGGGCGTACGGCGACGAATCTGCACACGATGCAAATCCATCAAATAGAGGTTTAGCGTCTCGCGATTCGCTACACCGGGCCGTCCCTGAGAAAGGTCCAACCGGAAATGGCAGAGATAAAAATCCCGGTGATTCATCCCATTATCATGTAGAATGCGAGCAATTTCCGCCAGCTTCGCCAGCAAGGCCCGCTTAAAGTAAATTGCTGCCTTAGTCCGTGGCGATTCTTCTTCCCAAGGCTTGCAAAATACCTCTAGAGTAACGGTATTTTCTAGGGCTGCTGTGATCACAAAAGATCTCAAGCGGGCCGGATTGATACCCTGCAATCCATAACCGATTAATGGAGTCGTCGCGATTCCCAACCGCTCCAGGTGCTTAATTGCCAGCCATTCATTTCTGGCGCTCACCACCGGCCAACGCAACTGTAAAAGATTCTTAAAAATTTCCCTCCATCCCACACCGTAATGGGCTTTCAAAAAATAGCGTTTCCCCTGCAGGACGAAGCACAAAGTGCGGCGTCCTTCTTTAGCCCGGATGAGTTCTCCGCGCAGAGAAAAAATGGCGACAAAGGGATCACCGTGAACCGGCAAGTTTGCCTGAAAATCCGGTCGCAAAAAGTAGGTCATCGACGCGGTCGCTCAAGCAGCGTCATAATAGACTGAAAAGCCACTTCTGCCCTGCTGTAGAGGTCCTTGCTGCGGCCGTAAGCAATACCGTTCTGGGACCAGCGCTCTCGCTCTGGCGCTTTCAGCATATCCGCCAGCGCCTCGTTCAGGCACTTCTGGCGAAAGGGAACGGGAATAATCCGCCCCGCTTGAGCTTGCTCCACATGGTAGGCATATCCACAGTTAGCCGTGGTCAACACGGGCAACCCCGCCACCATGGCTTCCAAAAGTACATTGCCAGTATTTTCAGTATAAGCGGGATGAATAAGAAGATCCGCACCCATGAGAAACCGGGGCACATCGCTGCGCCCCCCCAGAAATTGAACACGATCGGCTATTCCCAGGCGTTTGGCCAGGCGTTGAAACGGTTTTGCTTTGCTTTCTCCCAGCGCCAGCAACCGCGTGCTATTTCGCCATCGCGGCGGCAATGCCGCCAGGGCCCGTAGCGCCCGATCCAACCCTTTGCGCTTAAAATCAGAACCAATCATAAGCACTAACCGCTCATCCCCGGCAAATCCGAAGTCCTGCCGGAAACGCGCTCGTATATGAGGCGCATCGTCGGACGCCATCCGATTCCGAGCAATACCCGGCGGCAGCAGATGAAATCGTTCTCGGGGTGTTTGATAATAGCGGATGTAGCTGGGTATTTCTAATTCAGTCAACATCATAATCTCGGTAGTAGCATTGGCACCGAACACTGCCCGCTCAAGTTCCACATAGGTTCGATAACGGGGGCTCAGCCGATAGAACCAGTTTTTTTCTCGGTGTACCCGAGCCTGAAAACAGGGATCCGCCGCATAATAAACGTCTAGCCCCGGCATTTTCAGAAATCCGATGACTCCGTCGAATCCTCTCTTTGCCAGCAAGGGCTGCGTCTTGCTCACAAATTCCTGGTGCTGCGCGTGGTTTTGCAGAGCCCGCACTGGAACAATGGTTACCTGCAAATCCTTTGGCATACTGTCACGCCACGCCAGGGTATAAACACTGACTTCATGGCCGCGTTGCCGACAAAGGCGGGCAATACGCAAAAAGTGACTTTCCAAGCCGCCAAAGGGAAAATAGTTAGCCACACAGAAAGCCAACTTCATGACAACCTCGCTCACCGATGCTCTAGCACACGCTGAGTCACTGTATTCTCCCGCATAGAGGATCTTAGTGCGTCCCAAACGGTGACGGCGGGTAGTGTGCCATAGCAAGGAGGCTGTGGGACTGTGACGGGTCCCCGATAACGACAGATGCGGCGCAAGCAGGGAGCGCAGGGGAAAACCGCTTTAAGATGGGTTTGCCGTTTTCCCCAAGCCCCCGTTAACGCGGGATCAGTGGCTCCATACAAGGTCACCGCCGGCACGTCAAGGGCGGCGGCCAGATGACTTAACCCCGTATCCACGCTAACCACGCCGGCCGCGGCGGACAGAAAAGCGGCAATGGTGTATAGATCCATTTGCGGCAATACCTCTGCCCGGCTAAAACTGCCGGCAATGCGAGCTGCGCGCCGACGCTCCTCGGCATTACCCCATGGTAAGTAAACCGTATAGCCCGCCTGATTGGCAAGCCGTCCTAGCGTAATCCAGTCGGCTTCCGGCCATTTTTTAGTAGGCCAAGCAGTGCCGTGCAACAGGACAATATAAGGCATAGAGATCGCAGAAAGCTTAGGCAATTGTGGTAGCCTGGATGCAGCGTTAGCGAAATCCGGGTTTGAAGTAGACTTAAAGCTCGCCCTATTGAGCCCATAGTCGGGTATTGCGTGATGATAGGAATAACCCAACACTTCCGCAAACAACTGGCGTACCCGGGTAATCGCATGCTGCTCTCTGGCCACCCGCACACGCTGTTGATAGGCCAGAGCAGCCAGCGGTTCACGCAGCGAAGTCCAGGACAAACCACAGCGCATCCCGTAGGCCATTACAGTCAGGACAGCGCTCTTGAGTAAACCCTGAGCATCGATAATTCGGTCGTAGCGGGCGGCTTGCAGCTGCCCTCGGAAAGCATGCCACTCGCCATTTCTCAACGCATTAAGCGGATGCCGCCGCCAGCGTCGCAGGGCCACGGGAATAACATTATTGACCGCGGGATGCCATGCCGGAATTTCGGCAAAGGCTTCTTCCACTACCCAGTCGAATCGGATCCCCGGTATCGCTTGCATGGCATCTGTTAGGGCTGGCAGCGTATGCACCATATCGCCTAACGACGACGTTTTAACGACGAGCACTTTCATGCCACAGCCTGCTCAATTGCGCTGACCACTCGTGCGGGCGGCAAATCCCGTAGGCACTTTAAGTGCCCCAGAGGACAGCGGCGCTGAAAACAGGGACTACAGGCCAGCTGCAGTGACAAGATCTGTGCATTAGTGCTGAGCGGCGGCGTGCAATAGGGATCTGAGGAGCCATAAATCGCCACCAAGGGGCGATCCAAAGCGGCAGCCACATGCATCAACCCGGAATCGTTGCTGACGACCACCGTCGTCAGCGACAGCAGGTCGATGGCTTCGGCAAGGGTGGTCTTGCCAGTGAGATCCACACATCCCTTGCCGCTCCGGGCAGCCACTTCACGACCGGCGGGCGTATCCTTTGTCGAGCCGAAGATCCACACCCTCCAGCCCGCCGCCAGCTTACGACGAGCAATTTCCGCGAAGTAATCCGCTGGCCACCGCTTAGCGGGACCGTATTCGGCGCCGGGACAAAGTCCTAGCACCGGGGCTGTCGGCCTTTCCAGGCCATGACGCTGTAGCGCCGTCGCTACGTTTTGAGAATCCACCTGTAGCATTGGGCGCGGCAATTGTGGAGGTAGGGCCGCCTCTTGCGCCAAACCTAACGCCACAAAGCGCTGTACCGTCATCGGCAGGCGATTTTTGTGTAACGGCCGAATATCATTTAGCCATCCCCAGCGCCACTCTCCCAGAAAGCCGGTACGTTGAGGAATCTTTGCCCAGAACGGCACCAGGGCAGATTTCAAGGAATTGGGCAGCAGAATTGCCTGTTGATACTGCTTATGCCGCAAACTAAGCCCTAAGCGGTAGCGTACACGCAAGCCCAGCTGGCCGTGTTGTAAAGGCATGGTAATGGCCTGATTGACCTCCGGCATACGCTCCAGCAGCGGCTTGCTCCAGGCTGGGGCCAGCACATCGATTTCCACGTCGGGATTATGTTGCTTGAAAATCTTAAACAGGCTTTGCGCCATTACCATATCGCCGACCCAAGATGGGCCGACAATGAGAATTCGTGCAGGAGTGGGGTACATTTTGGCGCGTTACTCAGAATCCCCCAAAACACATCTCGCTTAATCCAGCGGCTTAAGCTGTTTTTGTTGCACACAGCCCCGAATATCTATGGAAATCAGCATATCCGCGGCAGCGGATCATCTTCCAGCTCATCCAGTAGGCGCTCACCTCCCAGCTCAGTTTCCAGTATCACCTCCGCAGAGCCGGTGTTTTCAATGCGTCCAATTACAGCCGCTTCCCGACCCTGAGGCAGAGCCTGCCAGCGGGACAATGCCGCAGCGGCTTCATTTTCTGCCACCACCGCCACCACTCGCCCTTCACAGGCAAGATAATAAGGATCATAACCCAGCATCTCGCACACTGACCGCACCGGATCGTGCACCGGAATCGCCGTCTCGAATAATCGTACTCTGGCTCCGACTGCATGGACGATTTCATGAGCTACGGTAGCCAGCCCTCCCCGCGTGGGATCGCGCATAAACCGCAAACCCGATAGGTCCAGCAAAACGCGCGTCAAAGGCAATACACTGGCGCAATCGGAGCGAAGATCCCCTTGCAGACCGAACTCTTCCCGAGCAAGCATCACAGCAATGCCATGATCACCCACGGGGCCGCTGACCAACATAACATCACCAGGCTGAATCCGCAGTAATCCGAGGCTCGCCGATATCATCCGTATGCCGATACCGGTGGTGTTTAGATACAGCCCGCCGCCTTGACCCCGCGGCACTACCTTGGTATCGCCGGCCACGATACGAACTTCCGCCTCGCGCGCCGCCGCTGCCAGACTAGCCACCAGCCGTTCCAGTTGCGCCATCTCTAGACCTTCCTCAATAATGGCGCTCAGACTAAGGTAACGGGGAATAGCACCGGCCACGGCAAGATCGTTGACGGTACCATGAACGGCCAATTTGCCGATATCGCCGCCGGGAAATTCCAGAGGCTGCACCGTAAAGCTATCGGTGGTGAACATCAGCTCGCCGGTCAGAGTCAGCGCCACTGCGTCGGCTTGCACATCCAGTTCAGGACTCGCCAAGTAACGAGCAAAGATGCCATCGATAAGCTCACGCATAAAGCGCCCGCCATTGCCGTGAGCCAGGGTGATCCAGCGTTCTTGTTGCATGGGGTTTAATAAACTTGATGAAGCGTCAGCTTCGTTGGTAATAACGTATGCAATAAGCCCATTAAGGTATCACGCAATCCAGCAAAAGGTAACTCTTCACTCCGGCGAAAATAATCCCCCATGGGGTTGTCTCGGTTACGCCAAAACTCTCATGAGAGTTCAGGAGTGCTGGGGACTGCGTCAGACGCCAAGACGGCGGCCGCTTCCACTGCTTGGCCATAACTCAGTCCGCCATCATTACAGGGTATTTGAGTAGGGAGATAGACGGCACATCCCTTTTCTTCAAGTCTTTCCAGCACTTGCTCAGTAAGTCGCCGATTCTGAAACACCCCTCCCGTAAGGCCCACACTGGTAAAAGAATAACGATTGCGCAAGCTCAATACCTGCTGCACGATAGTCTCCGCCATGCTGTTATGAAAGATAGCAGCACGCCGGGCAACAGGTAGCGTAGCGTCCCTGAGGACTAACAACAGCGGTGACCAATCCACGCGCAGAACATCTTTCTCATCGGGAAACATAGGAAGCTTTACGACTTCACCGGTATCTCCAGCTAGATGTTCCAGCCACATGGGGCCCTGCCCTTCGAAACTGGCACGCTGCAAGCCTGCCACCAAGGACGCGGCGGCATCCCAGACACGTCCTGCGGCAGAGCTCACCGGACTGTTTAAGCCCCGCTCCCAAGCCTGGCGGACCAGTTCCAGTCTTTCCCCGACCGATAATTCCCCGTCAAGTCCCGACTCCCAGCATAGGGCCGCTGCTGAGCGCCAGGGTTCACGTCCGGCGCGCTCGCCGCCCGGCAGGCGAAAACGCCGTAATCCCCCCACGTGCCGCCACGCCCCCGGCCGCCCCCATAGCGTTTCCCCACCCCATAGCGTACCATCGGGACCATAGCCTACCCCGTCCCAGGCAAAAACCAGCCAGCGCTGTACCGCCGGATATTCACCTGCCAAGGCGGCTGCATGGGCATGATGATGATAGATCTGGGTTATCGGAAGCGCCTGGCCCCTGGCCCACCGTGTCCCGGCGTAACCGGGATGGGCATCACAGAGTAAGCGTTTCGCCTTAACGCCATATAAGCGCTGCAGGTCGGCGCAAACCTGCTGAAAAACTGCCATACCACGCGGGGTATCGAGATCACCGATATGGGGCGAAACCACGATCCGGTCCTGCCAGGCCAAGGCCACCGTTACCTTCATATGGCCGCCCAGGGCCAGAACAGGTTCCTGCAGCACCCTGGGCAAACGCAGCTCGAGGGGCGCGCTACCGCGTCCTAGCCGCAGCGGCCGGGCAATACCGCCGATAACCCGATAGACGGGATCGTCGGCCGGTCTTTCGATAGGCCGGTTATGGTGCAAGAAGGCATCGGCTACGGCCTTTAGGCGCACCTCGGCTTGCCGGTTATCGATCAGCACCGGCTCACCGCTGATATTGCCTGAAGTCGCTACTAAAGGTCCCTGAAAACCTCCCAGCAGCAAATGATGCAAGGGACTATAGGACAGAAATACACCTAACTCATTTAAACCAGGAGCGAGTGCCGCTGCCAGTTGCGCATCAGGACGTTTCCGGGTCAGTACGATAGGGCGCATCGGATTCCGCAACAACTGTGCTGCCGCCTCATCCACGACGACGAATTTGCGCAAAGCTTCCAGTCCATCGGCACCCTGCTGGGGAAACATAATCGCCAGCGGTTTATCGGGACGGCGCTTACGGTCCCGCAAGCGTTTCACCGCAACTTCGCTGGCGGCATCGCACATCAGATGATAACCCCCCACTCCCTTGACCGCCACAATCAGACCTTCCCGCAGTCCCGCCAAACAAGCAGCCAAAGCAGTTTCTCCGTAGCGCTTAAGACCGTCGCCGATGCGCCATTCGAGCTGCGGGCCGCAATCGGCACAGGCGAGTGGTTGTGCATGAAAGCGCCGATCCATAGGATTTTCATATTCTGCTCGACAATTTTCGCATAAAGGAAAACTAGCCATGGTGGTATTGGGGCGATCGTAGGGCAAGGCTCGGATAAGCGTATAACGCGGACCGCACTGAGTGCAATTAATGAAGGGATAACGGTAGCGCCGCGCCATTGGCTCATGTAATTCCGCCAAACAATTCTCACAGGTAAAACAATCCGGCGGGACATGAATATCCGGCACGGCATCGGTGGCACTGGGTCGAATAACAAAATTGACCAAGTTCTCGGACTGAACAGGTTCTGCAGCGCCGAATTCCGGCCCTGCCAAGGGTGGAGCTTCGCTCAGCAATCCCCGCTGAAACGCTTCTAGGGCAACCGGCTTCCCTTGCATGAGGATCTCCACCTCACCGCTACGGTTCTGTACCCAGCCAGTGATCCCTAGCTGGTGGGCAAGACGGAAAACGAAGGGACGAAATCCCACTCCCTGAACCCGGCCATGAACCCGTAGGCGCAATGTTAAGAGCATAGGATCTCCAAACCCAGGACTGTCCGCCAAACCCATCGGATATTGATCTCCTTAAAAGCCGTTTTGCTGGACTGCACTCCGCCTCTGAGGAGTCGTTGCAACGGGCTGCTCAGAAAGCATTCGTTTGACCAGAGCTTTCAGAGTAAGCCCTTGTACCAAGATGGAAAATAACACCACCCCATAGGTGCAGGCCACGATGACTTCGCGCTCAGTCCCCCGCGGCAGGGAAAGCGCCAGGGCCACGGAAATACCGCCGCGCACGCCGCCCCAGGTCAGGATTTTTATAGCGTGGGGAGAGAACTCGAAACGGCGTACGGACCGCATGAACTGAATGGGAATCCCCACACACAGAAAACGCGCCAACAATACAATGGGAATCATGAGCAGAGCAGCCAAAAGATACTGTACGGTAAAGGTCAGCACAATGATTTCCAGACCAATCAACACAAACAATACGGCGTTGAGAACTTCATCCATCAGTTCCCAAAAGGTATCCAGATTCTCACGCGTCCTGCTGGACATGGCCAGCGCCCGGCCATGGTTGCCGATCATCAAACCAGCAACCACCATAGCAATGGGACCGGAAACATGCAGATGAATGGCCAGCGCATACCCGCCTATCACCAGGGCCAGCGTGATCAACACCTCGACCCGATAACTATCAATGCTCTTCAGTAGGCGATACGCCATATAGCCGATAACCAAGCCAAAGACAATGCCGCCGACGGCTTCTTCTGCAAAAAGCAAAACGATATGGTTAAGGGTAATCGCTTCGCCACCTGTGGCGATACCCAATAGCAGAGTGAATACCACTACGGCCACGCCATCGTTGAACAGAGATTCGCCGGCAATCTTAATTTCCAGACTTTTCGGAGCTCGGGCAGAGCGCAGAATACCCAGCACGGCGATAGGGTCCGTGGGCGCAATCAGCGCACCAAACAGCAAACAATAACTCCAGGAAACGTCAATACCTACGACCTTGAATACAACCCATGCCGCCGCGCCGACGGCAAAAGTGGATGCCAACACACCAAAGGTCGCCAGAATGCTAATGGGCCATTTCCGGCTGGCAAGCTCGGATAGGTCAATATGCATAGCCCCTGCAAACAATAGCAGGGACAGCATGCCTTGCATCAGTAACTCATTAAAATCGATACTGCCAATGAGAGTCTCAACCCTGTGCTCGATTCCAGCGTAGCCTAATTCCCCAAGACAAGCTAAGCCTAGGGAGGTAAGCAAGGCTATCAGCATGACTCCAATGGTGGTCGGCAGCTTGATAAAGCGGTAATTTAAATAACTGAATAGGGCGGTCAGCGTGATCAACAGCGCGGCAATGTCTAACATTGCGCTATCCCTTGCATAAACAGATACCGCAGGAGCGCTTTAGGGCGCAACCGGAACCGGTTTGGTCCGTACGGATTTCCGCACACCAGTGGACCACCAGATACGACATGCCCCCTCGTCGGATACCATGCACGGACCCACCGGAGTACGCGGCGTGCAGGCACGGCCATAGAGCACACATTCATTGGGATAGATCTTTCCTAGCACCACGCGGGCACAATCGCAACCCGGCGGCATCTGACCGGCACGTTTACGGGATTTATCATCGTAAGCAGGCCATCGGCGCCGGGCGTCATGACCAACATAGGCTGCTTGCAAAGCAAAACCGGAACGTGGAATAACTCCAACGCCGCGCCAATTGGCATCCACCGTGTCCATGACAGCACTTAACTGATGACGGGCCGTAGGATTACCGCCAGGCCGAACGAGTTCGGGATAGCAATTGTCGAGAAAGACGTTGCCTTCCAAATACTGGCGCAGCACCGAATAAGTGGCCGCTAACAGGCTAACGGGCGTAAATCCGGCCACGGCGGCCGGCATATGGTGCTGCTTGACAACAAACTCCCATTCCTCCGGTCCCATGATCGTGGACACATGGCCCGGTGCAATCAAAGCATCGAAACCCGGCGTCCCAGCGTTCAGCAGCATGGACACCGCCGGCCAAGTCAACCGGCCGGCCAACAGAATACTGACATTATCGGGCAACCCTTCGGCTATCATGGCTGCCACGGGAGCCGTGGTGGTTTCAAACCCGGCTGCAAAGAACACCACCTCACGGTGACGATGCTCGCAGGCCAGCCTTATTACTTCCCGGGGCGAGGCAATGGGCCGTATATCGGCGCCGGCAGCCCGGGCCTGTTCCAGAGAACGAACCTGGCCCTTTGGCACATTGACCGGTACTCGCAGCATATCTCCAAAAGCCGCCAATATCACGTCTTCGTGCAAAGCCAGCTGGATGGCCTGGTAAATATCTTCCTCCGGGCAGATACACACTGGACATCCCGGTCCGGGAACTATTTCGATGTTATCCGGCAACGCCTTACGCAATCCCGCCATACTGATGGAACGTTCATGCCCACCGCACACGTTCATTATCTTGATCTTGGCCGGCAGCGGCAGTTCACCAATGCGGCGTAGCCAATCATGAGCAGAAATGGGCATGAGCTATGCCTCCCGGTGATAGTTTGCGTGATGCTGATGATGTTCGTGGGAATGCGGCTGGGAAGGCGTATTACTATGACTGCCCAGCCGGTGCCTGCGGGCTCCGTCCGGCTGTATGGCGGGATGAGATGTTTCACCCGACTGCAACCGGGCCCGATGCGCAATCAGAGTCTGCCGTAACCAGTTTAACCATCCGGCTAACCCTGACCCGGTGCGCGCGGACAGCGAAAATACCGGTGCTGTATTGGCTAGGTTGCGCAGGTGCTGCTCGGCCGTCCAGGGAGCAAAATCCCCTAACACCGCCAAGAGATCACTTTTCGTGATAAGCATCAGATCGGCAGCACGAAACATCACCGGATACTTGGCCGGTTTGTCATCGCCTTCGGTTACCGACAGTAGCGTCACATTACGGTGATGGCCCAAGTCAAAACTCGCCGGGCATACCAGATTACCCACGTTCTCGATAAGAAGAATATCCACCTGTTCCAGCGACAGGGCATGCAGGGCATTGTGCACCATATGGGCATCCAAGTGGCAGGCGGATCCGGTAGTGATCTGAACTACCGGTACATGCTTAGCCCGTATCCGAGCAGCATCATTTTCCGTCTCCAGGTCCCCTTCGATCACAGCGAGGTTAAACTCCTCCCTGAGCGCATCGATAGTCGCCTCCAACAAAGCCGTCTTGCCGGATCCCGGGGAGGACATCAGGTTAATCGCTAAGATGCCGTATTGATCCAGATGGGCACGGTTATGATCGGCTTGCTGATTGTTCTCATGCAAGAGACCTTGCAGCACCGTAACCGCGGCCCTACTATCTTCGCTACGAGCCAATTTACCTTCCCCAAGCACCAGATGCTCATTGCCGGAAGTCAGATTACAGCCGCAGGTATCACACATGTTTTTCCTCCTTCTCCTCCAGGTCCAGCTCAAGGCTGACCAATAACAGTTCGTCACCGCTCAACAAGTCGGTATGCCAATCACCGCAGACTCCACAGAGCAGCCGGTTGGCGAGCGCCTCGCTTTCAGCACCGCAGGTTCGACAGTGCACCCGGATAGGCAAAGGCTTGGTTTCTAACGTTGCGCTCTCCGCGAGGGTGTTGACGCAGGCAACGGTAAAGGCCTGTTTAAGTAAAGGGATTTCTATCCCCGCCAGGGGCCCGATTTGCAGGTGGATGGTGTTGACTCGCAGCGCTCCGTGCTTACGGGCTATGGCTTCCACCTGGCCGATCAGTTGTTGACAAATAGAAAGCTCATGCACCGGGGACTTGCAGCTCCGCTTCCCGAGCCAGCAATTCGTCGAAGAGTTCCCAAATACTACGGGCTTCCTGTTCGGTGATCTTTTGGATAGCATAACCGACGTGCACCATGACATAATCACCGCTTTGTACCGTCTCATCTTGCAGCATAAAAAGACTCACCTCCCGCTGTACGCCCTTGGCTTCACATCGAGCACTATAACCTTTTACGTCAATTACTTGCATTGCGATACCGAGACACATGAGGATTTCCGCGACCGTTGAGCTACAGTTTATAGGGTTTTGTATTAAAATTAAGATTAATTATGGCAGGCTTGACCAAGCTCTGCTATAGAGAATAATAGATCTACTTTCAGTTAAATTGATCAGAATCAATTTTTGTGCCTAAACTGTACTTAATAATATGTTTTAATTTTGTAAAAATAATCGTGTTTACTGTGTCTGAACGAACCGTCATAGCGCAATGATGACAAGATAATGCACCGACCTGAGGCAGCGACATCCTGTTCTCAGCCACAAAAATCAGTAATCCATAAAATATCAACAAAAAAGATTTTTTTCACCACAACCCTTGCGTGGTATACCGTTTGCTGCTTTCCTTATTAGTTGTCCCGGACATTAATTTTGATGGATTATGAGCAAGCAAATTCCTGTAACCCAAACCGGTGTTAACCAATAATAAAATGCGGCGATATCACTTAGATCAGGTGAACGTCCTCGCAGTTCATGCGTTTTTCAGCACCCTGTCAGGGTAGTTTTCCCGGGTCCGTGAGTGGCCCCGGGTGTCTACATAATATGCACCCCACTTGATTAAGGAGAGTACTACATGCAGCAGTACAAGCATATTAAACGTTTTGTTGAACTCGGCGTTCATGATGTACCCCAGGTAGGTGGTAAGAATTCGTCTCTGGGAGAAATGTATCGGGAACTTTCCGGAAAAAACATTAAGGTTCCCAATGGCTTCGCCACGACGGCAGATGCCTACCGCTACTACATCGACCACAATAATCTTCACGAGAAGATTGCCGAAGCCCTGGATAATCTGGACACCACCGACGTGGACGCGCTGGCCACCACGGGCCATCAGATCCGGGAATGGGTCCGTAAAGGCGAAATGCCGCAAGACTTGGCCGACGAAATCGTGGCCGCCTACCAAGAATTAAGCGGCGATCGGGGGCCGCGCGACGTGGCCGTACGTAGCTCAGCCACCGCCGAAGACCTACCTGATGCCTCTTTCGCCGGGCAGCAGGAGACCTACCTAAACATTCGCGGCGCCGAAAATCTGCTGTATACCTGCAAGCGAGTCTTTGCCTCTCTATTTACCAACCGCGCTATTTCCTACCGGGTCCATCAAGGCTTTAAGCATATGGATGTGGCCCTGTCCATCGGCGTGCAGGAAATGGTGCGTTCCGATAAGGCAAGTTCCGGCGTCATATTTACGCTGGATACAGAATCGGGCTTTCGCGATGCGGTCTTTATTACCAGCGCCTACGGACTCGGTGAAAACGTGGTGCAGGGAGCCGTCGACCCCGATGAATTCTATGTTTTTAAGCCTACCCTGAAGGACGGTTTTCGCCCCATCCTCAAGCGTCGGCGGGGTCGCAAATTGATCAAGATGATTTACGGCGACGACACCGCAGCGGGCGTTTCCACCCACAATATCGACGTGGATGTTCGTGACCAGGAAAAATTTAGTATTACCGATGACGACGCGTTAACGCTGGCCAAGTATGCCGTCACCATCGAAGAGCACTATTCCATGAAGGCCGGCAAACACAGGCCGATGGACATTGAATGGGCCAAAGACGGGTTCGATGGCGAGCTGTACATCGTCCAGGCGCGCCCCGAAACCGTGCAGTCCGCCAAGAGCGCCTTAATTCACGAGGTGTACAAACTGGAGCGGCGCGGCACGATCATCTGTGAGGGCAAGAGTGTCGGCTCCAAGATTGGTACAGGCAGGACGCGGGTCATCGCCAGTGTCGAACATATCAATCAGGTGCAACCGGGCGATATTCTCGTTACGGACATGACCGACCCCGACTGGGAACCGGTAATGAAAGTGGCCGCCGCGATTGTGACCAACCGCGGAGGACGCACCTGCCACGCCGCTATTATTTCCCGGGAGCTGGGGATTCCTGCAGTCGTGGGTTGCGGCAACGCGACCACCCTTATCGGCGATGGCGAGGAAGTGACGGTCTCCTGCTGCGAAGGCGACGTGGGTTATATCTATGAAGGTTTACTGCCCTTCGAGAAATCCCAGATCGACCTGACCCATTTAGGTAAGCCCAAGACCAAGATTATGCTGAACCTGGCCAATCCCGACATGGCCTTCGAAGTCTGCAAGCTGCCTTGTGAAGGAGTGGGTCTGGCAAGGCTGGAATTTATTATCAACACCGGTATCGGGGTACATCCCAACGCACTGCTCAATTACGATAAGCTTGACCGCCAGACCAAGAAACAGATCCATGACAAAATGGCCGGCTACCCCAGCCCGACTGACTTCTACGTAATGCGGTTAGCGGAAGGCGTCGGCACAATCGCTGCAGCGGTATATCCTAAGCCGGTCATCGTGCGGATGAGCGATTTCAAGTCCAACGAGTACGCACAATTGCTCGGCGGTAGGGACTATGAACCCAAAGAAGAGAACCCGATGATCGGGTTCCGCGGCGCTTACCGCTATCCTTCTAAGGCTTTCGCCGAAAGTTTTGGCCTGGAGTGCAAGGCCATCAGGAAGGTCCGCGAAGAAATGGGGCTGGACAATGTGAAAATCATGATTCCCTTTGTCCGCACCCTGAACGAGGCGGATGACGTGCTCGGTATCTTGGCGAAAAACGGCCTGGGGCGGGGTGAAAAAGGCCTGCAAGTGGTCTTTATGTGCGAGATTCCGTCCAATGCCCTGCTGGCGGATCAGTTTCTGGAGAAATGCGACGGCTTTTCCATCGGCTCCAACGATTTAACCCAGCTGACGCTGGGCATGGACCGCGACGCGGGGATGACCGGCGGCGACGAACGCAACGAAGCGGTGCTCAAACTGATGGATATGGCCATCAAAGCCTGCAAGAAGCATGGCAAATACGTTGGCATTTGCGGACAAGCTCCCTCGGACTTTCCGGAAATCACCCGCTGGTTGGTGGAGCAAGGCATTGAATCCATGTCTTTGAATCCCGACAGCGTACTGCCGATGACCCAGGTGGTGCTGGAAACAGAGAAGAAACTCGGCGTCGCCTAACGTTTCATTGCGAAGCCACCCCTCCGTGCACCGCGCGCGTAGCCGCCAGCGGCTACGCGCGCGGTGCACGCTTTACCCGTCCTGGATAGATAATGGCGAAGGACAAAGTGAAATGTTTTAACTGTTCTGCCTGCCTATCTCATCAGTACAGGCACACCATGACGTATTCGGAACCTTCCACCTCGCCGGCGTGAGGAGTACCATTATGACTGACAAGCCAACCGATATGACCCGTCCGCTGGACCTGACCCATGGGAAGACTACCGCGGGTCCGTTTCGCACCCAGCGCCCCCTCTACGTTGACCTGCTACCCCCCTGCAACAACGCCTGTCCCGCGGGGGAAGATATCCAGGCTTGGCTGGCTCACGCCCAGGCGGGTCGTTTTAAAGAAGCTTGGCAAACCCTGATTCGGGACAATCCCATGCCCGCCGTGCATGGCCGCGTCTGCTATCACCCCTGCGAAAGCAACTGTAACCGGGCGAAGCTGGACAGCGCCGTCAGTATTCATGCCGTGGAACGCTTCCTCGGCGATATGGCCAGCGAACAAGGCTGGCAACCCGAATACGACGCCGAGCCCAGCGGCAAGCGGGTGTTGATCATCGGCGCAGGCCCCAGTGGTCTGTCTGCAGCCTACCATCTTACCCGTTTAGGCCATAGCGTAGAAATTCATGAAGCCGGCCCGCTGGCCGGAGGTATGATGCACTTCGGCATCCCTGCTTACCGGCTGCCCAGAGCAGACCTGGATAAAGAAATTAAACGGATCGAAGACATGGGCGTCAAGATCGTGCTCAATCATAAAGTCGAGGATGTGGCAGCTGAAAAGGAGGCCGGTAACTTCGACGCGGTATTTATTGCCATTGGCGCCCACCTGAGCAAGCGTGTCGATATCCCCGCCCGGGATGCCAGTAAGATGCTGGATGCCGTCAGCTTTCTGCGTAGCGTAGAAATGGGCGAGGCGCCGAAACTGGGCCGGCGAGTGGCCATTTATGGGGCCGGTAACACCGCCATGGACGCGGCGCGGGTTGCCCGACGGCTAGGCGCGGAAGAAGCCATGATTATCTACCGCCGCACCCGCGAGCAAATGCCGGCCCATGCCTTCGAGGCAGATGAAGCTGTTGAAGAAGGCGTTAAAATCCACTGGCTCCGTACCATCAAAGATATGGATGAGGGTAAGATGACGGTCGAGGAGATGGAACTCGGAGAAGACGGACGGCCGCGTCCCACCGGAAAAGTGGAAACCCTGGAAGCTGATTCGCTGATTCTTGCGTTAGGTCAGGAAACCGATACCGGATTTTTGCGCCGGGTAGCGGGCATCGAATTTAAGAAAGACGGCACCGTCATCGTAAACGATAACATGATGACCGGTCACGAGGGCATCTTTGCCGGTGGCGATATGGTACCCAGCGAGCGCACCGTAACCGTTGCCGTGGGTCACGGTAAAAGAGCCGCGCGCCATATCGATGCCTATCTGCACGGCGAGAAATACCTAAAGCCGCCGAAACATGCGCCGGCCACCTTCGACAAGCTGCATGTCTGGTATTTCACCGATGCGACGCAACGACCGCAGAGCCATCTGGATATCGGTCAGCGTAAAATGGGCTTTAAAGAGGTCGTTGAGGGTTTGACCCAAAAAGAAGCCGTTTACGAGGCCAAGCGCTGCCTGTCCTGCGGCAACTGCTTTGAATGCGACGGCTGTTATGGCTCTTGCCCCGAAAACGCTGTCATTAAGCTGGGACCCGGCAAACGCTACCGTTATGATTACAACCTGTGTACGGGTTGCGCCGTCTGTTTCGAACAGTGTCCCTGCCATGCCATCGAGATGATCCCAGAGCCGGACGTTTAACGACCACTCAGCACGGGCTTAATCAACACATCACCACAAGCACAGCGCGGAGTGAGTTAATACTTCTTCCTGTGCCAAGGCTGGAGAGTTTTAAAGAATGGGCGACGCACAAGTAACGACTATAGACGCTAACGAAGCCGCGGCTTACGTGTCCTATCGAGTTAACGAAGTCTGCAGCATTTATCCGATCACCCCCTCCTCCACCATGGCCGAGCTGGCCGATCAATGGGCCAGTGAGGGCAAGACGAATATCTGGGGAAACATACCTCTGGTGGCAGAAATGCAGAGCGAGGGCGGTGCAGCGGGTGCTGTGCACGGCGCACTGCAAACGGGCTCGTTGACCACCACTTTTACGGCATCCCAGGGACTCATGTTGATGATTCCCAATATGTACAAAATTGCCGGTGAATTAACCCCTACCGTATTTCATGTCGCTGCCCGTTCTTTGGCAGCCCAGGGGCTATCCATTTTCGGCGATCACCAGGACGTCATGGCGGTACGCGCTACGGGATTTGCCATGCTCGCGGCCAGTTCCGTGCAGGAGGCACACGACATGGCTTTGATTTCCCAAGCAGCGACGCTGGAAACCCGGATTCCCTTTATCCACTTCTTTGACGGATTTCGAACCTCCCATGAGGTGAATAAACTGACGCTGCTTTCCGATGCGCAGATCCGGGCGATGATCGACGACAATCTGGTGCGTGCCCACCGGGCCCGGGGGTTAAACCCCGATAACCCCTTTATGCGCGGGACCGCTCAGAACCCCGACACCTATTTCCAGGGCCGGGAAACGGTGAACCCCTTTTACGCGAAAACTCCCGGCCTTGTACAAGGCGCCATGGACAAGTTCGCCGAGCTCACCGGGCGCCGTTATCACCTGTTTGACTATTATGGCGCCTCCGATGCGCAACGGGTGCTTATCCTGATGGGCTCAGGCGTCGAAACTGCCCGCGAGACAATGGCTTATCTGCAAAAACAGGGCGAAAAAATCGGCGTCATCCAGGTCCATCTGTACCGGCCATTTTCCGCCGAGCACCTGCTTAATGCCCTGCCCCCTTCCACCAAGGCCATCGCCGTGCTAGACCGTACCAAAGAGCCCGGTGCTAACGGGGAACCCTTATACCTCGATGTGCTGAGCGCGTTGGCGGAAGCCATGGCAAACGGTACGCTACCGACCGCCAGCATGCCGAAACTGATCGGAGGCCGCTATGGGCTTTCCTCCAAGGAATTTACCCCGGCCATGGTCAAGGCGGTTTTCGATGAACTCGGCAAGAGCCATCCCAAGAACCACTTTACTATCGGGATCAACGACGATGTCTCCCACACCAGTCTGGACTACGACCCGAGTTTTGTCATTGAAGCGGACAATGTGGTCCGGGCTATGTTTTATGGTCTTGGCGCCGACGGCACGGTAGGCGCCAATAAGAACAGCATCAAGATTATCGGCGAAGATCCGGAATTTTATGCCCAGGGGTACTTCGTCTACGATTCCAAGAAATCGGGTTCCCAGACCGTTTCCCATTTGCGTTTCGGACCTGAGCCCATTCGCTCCACTTACCTTATACAGTCGGCCAATTTCATCGGCTGCCATCAGTTCAACTTCCTGGAAAAGGCCGACGTGCTGAAAAACGCGGCGCCGGGTGCCACCTTTCTGCTGAACAGTGTCTACGGACCCGATGAAGTCTGGGACCAGCTGCCGCGCAACGTGCAAGAACAGATTGTCGCCAAGGAAATGCCCTTCTACGTCATCGATGCCTATAAAGTGGCGCGGGACACGGGTATGGGCACCCGTATCAACACCGTCATGCAGACCTGCTTCTTCGCCATTTCAGGCGTACTTCCCCAGGATAAGGCGATCGAGAAAATTAAAACCTCGATCAAAAAAACCTACATGAAGAAAGGCGAGGAAGTGGTCCGCAAGAACTTCGAGGCCGTTGACCACACCGTCGCCCACCTGCATAAGGTAGAAGTGCCTGCAAGCGTCAGCAGTACCCGGGAAATGCCGCCGGTGGTGTCGGCCGAAGCCCCCGAATTTGTCCAACGAATTACCGCCATGATGATGGCGGGCCACGGCGATCAGCTGCCGGTCAGCGCACTGCCGGTGGACGGCACCTATCCCACGGGCACCACGATGTGGGAAAAGCGCAATGTTTCCCAATATGTCCCGATCTGGGAACCGGAGATCTGCATTCAGTGCGGCAACTGTAGCTTTGTCTGTCCTCACAGCGTCATCCGGACCAAGTTCTATCACGAGTCAACGCTCGATGCTGCCCCTGCTTCGTTTAAAACCGCCCCCATTGATGCCCGCGGTTTTCCGGAAACGCGCTACACGCTCCAGGTCTACGTGGAGGATTGCACCGGCTGCGGCCTTTGTGTGGAAGTCTGTCCCGCCAGAAGCCGCGAAGAAACCGGCAAGAAGGCGATCAACATGGGACGCAAAGCACCCATTGAAACGGCTGAAAAGGCCAACATTAAGTTCTTCGAAACCATTCCCTATAACGACCGCTCCCGTGTCGACTTCTCCACGGTGCGCGGCGCCCAATTTCTGCAACCCCTCTTCGAATTTCCCGGTTCCTGCGCAGGCTGCGGGGAAACCCCCTACGTCAAGCTGCTCTCTCAGCTGTTTGGAGACCGACTGATTGTTGCCAACGCTACGGGCTGTTCCTCCATTTATGGCGGCAACCTGCCGACAACGCCATGGACCAAGAACGCCGAGGGTCATGGACCGGCCTGGTCTAATTCTCTGTTTGAGGACAATGCGGAATTTGGTTTTGGCTTCCGCCTTACTGCGGACCATCATCTGGCCATGGCTCGCCAGCTTGCCCTGGAGCTTAATGCGGAGCTGGGTCCGGAACTGGTGGACGACATTCTCTCCGCCCCGCAGATTACGGAATCGGAACTGCGCACCCAGCGGGAACGTGTGGCCGAACTGAAGGTACGCCTGTTAAAAATGGAGTCCGAGAAGGCCAAGGATCTGCTCTCGGTCGTCGATCATCTGGTCAGACGCAGCGTCTGGATTGTCGGCGGTGATGGCTGGGCCTACGATATCGGCTCCAGCGGCCTGGACCATGTCTTGGCCAGTGGACGTGACGTAAACGTGTTGGTCATGGATACCGAGGTCTATTCCAACACGGGAGGGCAAATGTCCAAGGCGACCTCCTTGGGAGCGGTGGCGAAGTTTGCCGCGGCGGGTAAACAAGTGGGCAAAAAGGATCTGGCAATGCAGGCCATTTCCTACGGCAATGTCTATGTAGCCCGGATCGCCATGGGCGGCAATCCTCAACAGACCCTAATGGCATTCCGGGAGGCCGAAGCCTTTAACGGTCCCTCTCTGATCCTCGCTTACAGTCATTGTATTGCGCACGGCTATAACCTGCAAAACGGCATGCGCCAGCAAGATTTGGCTGTGGCTAGCGGCTACTGGCCGCTTATCCGCTATAACCCAGATGTGCGCCGATCTCATGAGAACCCCTTTATACTGGATTCTTCACGTCCCCGTATTCCCCTCAAGGATTTCGCTTATAACGAACTCCGCTATAAGATGTTGGTGCGCAGCAATCCGGCAGAGGCGGAGCGTCTGATGAGCCTGGCTCAGGAGGCGCTTAACCAGCGGTGGAGCGGTTACGAGGAAATGGCAACCCGGGGACCGGAAGGCTTTCAACCGGATACTAGAAAGCTGCATGCGTAAACCCAGTATTTGACTAGCATTCTGAACCTTCCCGGCTGCTGCGCCGCACGCCCTCGCAGGGCACGGCGCGGCGTTTAGGGGTATGGCGATCAACACAATGTGCCGATTTTTATTGGTGCAACTGTAGTGAAGGGGACATCATGGACTTACGCACGACGTATATGGGCCTAGAGCTCAAGAATCCTGTTATTGCATCGGCGTCGCCGCTTTCGGAAAGCGTCGACAACATCAAGCGCCTGGAAGATGCCGGTGCGGCCGCGGTGGTCATGTTCTCTCTGTTTGAGGAACAGATACGCTACGAGAACGAAGCGTTTCAGCATTATTGGGAAGTAAGTAGCGACAATTACGGAGAATCCTTGGATTATTTCCCCGCCATGGAGGACTACACTGTCGGTCCCGATAATTACCTGGATACCTTGCGGCGTGCCGCGGAGGCGACCGATATTCCGATTATCGGCAGTCTCAATGGCATCACCAATACCGGCTGGACCGATTATGCCAAACAAATTCAGGAGGCCGGCGCCAAAGGCATCGAGCTAAATATCTACTATATCGCTGCAGACCTCACTATGACGGGGCAGGCAGTTGAACAGCGCTATCTGGACATTCTCAAGTCAGTCAAGGCGGCGATTTCCATTCCGGTTGCCCTGAAACTCAGCCCTTTCTTTAGCGCTATGGGCAACATGGCAAAACAATTTGATGATGCCGGTGCCGATGCCCTGGTGTTGTTTAACCGTTTTTATCAGCCGGATTTTGATCTGGAAAAGCTCGAAGTGCTCACCAATCTTGAACTCAGTAAGGCCAGCGAAATTCGCCTCCCCCTGTTGTGGATCGCTATTCTCTATGGCCGTATCAAGGCTTCTCTGGCAGCAACCCGGGGTGTAGAGGGTCCCGAAGAAATCGTCAAATATCTGATGGCTGGTGCGGACGCCGTCATGACCACTTCGGCATTACTCAGACATGGCATCGGTCACCTGACTACGCTCGTCAACGGCTTAAGCACATGGATGGAGCGGAAAAAGTACACGTCCGTGCAACAGATGAAGGGCTCCATGAGCCAGCAAAAAGTCGATAATCCCAGCGCGTTTCAACGGGCCAATTACATCAAGATTCTGGAAAGCTATAAGAGTCCCTCTTATGAATACGCTGAAACGCGGACGCGGGCCGGTATGGTCGATGCGGGAGCCGTACCGAGGGGATGATATCCTCCTCACTTAGGATGCTCGCAATCCTGCGCTCCTAGGAGAAAGCGATAAAGTCCCTGCATATCAGTTGCCACCTCTGCCAAAGATTCAGATCGGAGATCTCATGTCTGCCATCATTCGACGCATTGCGGTAAACACAGGCGGCGGTGATGCTCCCGGACTGAATGCGGTTATTCGTGCGGTGGCGCTGGCAGGTTTGCGACGGGGCTGGGAAATCTTTGGTATTCGCACTGGTTATGAAGGATTGCTAACGAATAACGGAGTGGTCAAGCTGGACGCCGATACGGTAGCGGGCATTACCCACACCGGAGGTACCATTCTAGGAGCCAACAATCGCGGCAATCCCTTTCGGTTAATTACCGACACCGGAATCGTCGAGGACTGCAGTACCACACTGGTAGAAAAATTTCGACAATACCGGTTTGACGCCCTTATCGCTATTGGTGGAGACGGCAGCCTGGCCATCGCTGGGGAGCTTTACGAAAGGTACAAACTACCCATAGTCGGTGTACCCAAAACCATTGACAATGATCTGGACGCTACCGAATATACCTTTGGCTTTGACACTGCCGTCAGCACGGCAACCGACGCCTTAGACAAACTACATCCCACGGCCGCGAGCCACAACCGGGTGATGGTGGTAGAAGTCATGGGCCGTTATGCCGGGTGGATCGCTCTGCATGCCGGTCTTGCCGGCACTGCCGATGTGATTTTGCTGCCGGAAATTCCTTTCAACATGGAATCGATATGTCGCAAGATTGGAGAGCGCGAGGCAGCCGGACGCCATTTCAGCATCGTAGTGGCGGCGGAAGGCGCAGCGCCGCAAGGCGGACAGATGGTAGTCCGCAAAGACCAGGGTACTGGACGCGAAGTTCTGTTAGGCGGTATCGCCGAGCGGGTCGCACAGGAAATCAGCGTACGCACTGGTAAAGAAACCCGGCATTTGGTGCTAGGACACCTGCAGCGGGGTGGCCAACCCACCGCCTTTGACCGCTTGTTGTCGCTGCGTTTTGGCGCCGCCGCGGTGCGTTTGGTGGCGGCCGGCGATTTCGGCAAGATGGTGGTCCTAACTGATCATGGCATCCGTGCAGTTTCTCTGGAGGAAGCCACGCGCCGTATGCGGCGGGTGCCATTGAATTCGGATATCGTGCAAACTGCCCGTGATTTGGGTATTTGCCTCGGGGATTAAAGAAATGCTGGCTAAGGAATTGGCTGGAATATTTACAAACTAGACTTTTCGGCGGTCGCCTGGGCAAGGATTGTTATCTGCCGCCCGATCACTCGCTTTAATTACTCAGCCTAATAAGAACAGAGGTATGGTTGATGTCAAACAAGTTCCTGAAGAACGGCATTATCCAGAGTGGCGCTAAGGACGTCCGGCAGGCAGCGCAGGCGCTGGCTCATTATGTTCCCTCGCGATTAGCACCCCTGGCTCGCGTCGCCTACAATTACCATTGGGTCTGGCAGCCAGACGGAGAACAAATCTTTCGGGATATCGACGCCCACCGCTGGCGATTGTGTCGACAAAATCCCGTGCGCTTTCTACAGGAAGCCCCGGAGCTTTCCTTGGAGCGGGCGGCGGCGAATCGCTCCCTGGTGGACCGTGTAGATGCTTTGCGCGATGCTCTGGAAGATGAATTAAACCGGTTACCCTCCGACGATGGCATCTCTCCCGAACACCCTGTCACTTTCTTTTGTGCCGAATTTGGCTTACATCGCTCTCTGCCGGTTTACTCGGGTGGGCTTGGGGCTTTGGCCGGAGACATTTTAAAAGAGGCTTCGGATCGCGCTCTGCCAATGGTAGGCATAGGATTGTTTTACCGGCAAGGTTATTTTCATCAACGCATCGATGCTTCGGGTTATCAGCATGAATACTGGACCGGAACAGACCCGGATCGCCGCCCTGCCGCCAAGGTAACCGATGATGATGGCCACCCCATCACTGTCTGCGTACCGATCTGGGGCGAAGAGGTAGCCGTTCATGTATGGCGGGTGGATGTGGGGCGCATCCCTTTGTTTCTGCTGGATGCCGAATTACCTGAGAATACGCCCCAACAACGTTTTATCACGGCTCGCCTCTATGACGGCAACCGGCAGATTCGCTTGGCTCAATACGCCCTACTTGGCGTAGGAGGAGTGCGGGTACTGCACGCCCTGGGAATCGAGCCTTCCGTTATTCATATGAACGAGGGTCATCCAGCCACCGCAACGCTCGAACTGGCCCGTCGGGAAATGATAGCAGGCGCGTCCTTTGAAGAGGCCTGTGCCAAAGTCAAGCAGCGCGTTGTGTTTACCACTCACACTCCTGTAGCTGCCGGTAATGAAACGTATTCCGCAGATGAATTCCAGACTGTGTTTCCCAATGTACCGGCGGAAATGGGAGTTGATATGAATAGCCTCCTGCGGTTGGGCCGGATCTGGCCGGACAACCGCGACGAGCCCCCAGGGATGACGGGCCTGGCTATCCGCATGAGCCGCAGCATTAACGGCGTCAGCCGAATTCACGGCAGGGTATCACGGCATATGTGGCAAGCGCTGTTTCCCGGCCGTGCCGCCGATGACGTGCCTATTACTCATGTCACGAATGGCGCCCATCTGCCCAGCTGGATTGCGCCTCCGTTGCGCCGGCTCTTGGATCGGTATTTGGAACCGGGTTGGCATGACCCAAAACGGGTGACGGACCCTGCCACCTGGGAAGCCATCGAAGCTATCCCTGACGGAGAACTTTGGGCAGTGCGCATGGAACTCAGCACACGATTGATTAATTGGGTAAAATCCCAGTCCGTCATCGACCGCCTGACCCGGGTCGATAGCATGGATTACGTGCTAAGAGCCGCTCAGACACTAGATCCTAATGTGCTTACCTTGGGTTTTGCCCGCCGCTTGGCGATCTATAAGCGGCTGCATTTAGTGACCCATGACGCCCAACGGGTAATGCGCCTATTGGAAGGACCACGTCCTATTCAGTTTGTGTTCGCCGGTAGGGCTCATCCCCGCGACGAAGAGGCCAAACGCATGCTGCAGCGGATGTTTGAGCTAAAGGGAGATCCGCGGGTAGCCGGCCGAGTTGCCTTTATGGAAGACTATGACATGGGCATAGCGAGCATCATGGTTTCGGGTTGCGATGTGTGGATTAATCTACCTAGACCACCATTAGAAGCCAGCGGCACCAGCGGCATGAAGGCCGCTTTTAACGGCACGTTGAATCTGAGCGTCTTGGACGGCTGGTGGGCAGAGGCCTTCGATGGCACCAATGGATGGAGTATTGATGGCAATGAAGATCACGACATTTATGCCAAAGACAACCGTGATGCGGCCGCTTTTTATGACTTGCTGGAGCAGGAGATTATACCCTTATTTTATGATCGTGATGAAAACGGGGTTCCACGCGGCTGGATCAAGCGCATGAAGGCTTGCATTCGTACCATCGCACCACGCTTCTGCGCTACCCGCATGGTCAACGAATACGTCACGAACATCTATCCAATCCGCTGACATTGCAGCATCAGGACTACCAGTCGGGCATGGAATTTCCCTCTCGACCAACGAGAGGGAGGTGCCGTGCGATTATAATTTGACGATGTCGTGCCGTGGGTGATCCCTTTCGGCACTTAACCATGCTTCCATCTCTTGGCGACTAGCGATGTGTTGAGTAGCTCCATAGGCTTGAATAACTCCCTCGGCATTTAACACTCCCATCAATGCTGCCTCTCGGATGGGTTTCTTCAGCTTAAGTCCCGCCACAAATCCCGCGCCAAAAGCATCGCCAGCCCCCGTGGTTTCCACGATGGAAAGACCACTCGCTGGCAGGATATGCCATTTTTCTCCACCCCGGACTGGACTCGTAAAAATCGTTGCTCCCTTGGCACCGTCTGAGACGGTGACAATATCTGGACCGTGATTGGCCAGCCTTTGGGCAAGTTCTAGAGGCGTGCCTGTGCCCACCAGCAAGCTAGCTTCCTCCCGGTTTAGAATAAGCACATCTATGTGTTGCAGCAGGCGCTGAAGATAACGCAGGCCCTTACTGCAAATATGGGGATTTGGATTATAAGCGGTCTGCATTCCTCTGTGCTTGGCAAACAGAAAAAGTTCTTCTTGGGTTTCAAAGCTTTTGCCGAGCATAGAGGTGCCATAAAGCCATGGCGCTTGCAACTCAGCGAGCGGTAATCCTGTCAACTCAAGGTCATCGTTGCAGCCCTTAAAGGAAAGAATCGTTCGATCATCTGCCTGACTGGCAAGAATTAAACTATACCCAGTCTCGTTACCAAGCTTACCGAGGAAAGCAATGCCGTTTTCGCGAAACCAGTGCAAAAGAATCTGGCCGTGAATGTCCGTGCCGATCATACCTACAAAAGCGGTGCTAAAACCAAGCTTAGCAAAAGTCGCACAGGCATTGGTACCTGCTCCCCCCGGAGAAAACGCAAGTTTTCGAATCAATAGCTTGCTACCAAGCGGATAGGCGAGCAATTTTTCATCCACCATTTGCCCATGGGACAGCCCCTCAATCTGCACAATCTTTGCATCAGTTTTGGCAAGCACGTCCAGGCTCGCGGAGCCTATCACAATAATGTCAAAAGCCATTCTTAATCCTCAACAGGATGTCCCGGATACGCATCGGCAAAACCAATGCATATCGAGGCGTTGGGAAGTCAAGGCGTGTTTTAGGGGGACAAGCACTGTTCTAAACCATGCCGTTGCCGGATTCTTACCCAAAACATATTTTTCGCGACGCCACTCGTTAGTCTCTTCGTTATGGCGTAGCAATATTGTTCACCATGGCTGTGAACCATATACCACTCTCAGCAAAACATTTAAAGGCACAATAATGCGGTAATGCGCATGGGCTATCCACTAGCAGAATCATGCTTTCTGCCGCGGTAAACACCCGGCTGCGCATTAGCGCAATGAACTAGTGCCGGTAAGTCCTGATAGCTGCATTAATGCTTTGTCTTTAGGTTTAGAAGATTCATCTGCGTCCATTATTATTTGCTCTCCAAGTTATCCAGTACGTTTTTAAGTTCCTCATCCAGCGGCGTACTGACCGCTACCTCTCGACCGCCTAGAGGCACAGTCATGCTATGGGCATGCAGAAACAAGCGGCGTAGCCCATAGCGTGACATTTCCTGATTAAATTGGGAATTACCATACTTATCATCTCCGGCAACAGGGTGCTTTGTGTAGGCAGCATGAACGCGAATCTGATGGGTACGTCCCGTGGCAAGGGTAACCTCCAATAACGACGCCTGACGAAAGAGAGTCACTGGTCTAAAATGCGTCTTGGCTGATTTGCCGATCACTCCTACGGTGACCATGCGTTCGCCACCGCGCAGCACTTTGCGCAGCGGTTCCGACACAGCAATGACACCACGTTTCCAATCTCCTTGCACCAACGCTAAATAACGTTTTTTCGCCGTTCCAGCGCGCAAGGCATCATGAATGGCTCTTAGTGCCAGCAAAGATTTGGCAAGTACTAGACAGCCGCTGGTTTCGCGATCCAAGCGATGAGCAAGCTCAAGAAAAGGGGTTTGCGGTCGCAGGATACGGCAAATATCGATAACTCCAAAACTCAATCCACTACCTTTATGTACCGCAATACCAGCTGGCTTATTAAGAACAAGTATCTGTTGATCTTCATATAACACAGCTTTCTCGAGCTGGTCCAAAAATGTTTGCGGTGGATAAACGGGTATTCCATTTTGAGGCAGACGCACAGGAGGAATGCGGACTTTATCACCGGCTTGCAGGCGATAGTCTGGGCGGACGCGGGCTCCATTAACCCGCACTTCACCTTTTCTTAAAATGCGATAAATCATACTCCTCGGCACCCCCTTGAGGAGGTGCAAAAGAAAATTGTCTATCCGTTGGCCGATGTATTCAGAAGACACATCGACAAAACGGGCCGAAAACCGAAGTTCTGTCATATTCATGAAAGAAATAATACCAGTTTCTAGACGATTGAAGCCGCTCGATAGGACTGTTATAGTGTCAGTCTGGGTATCGTTTAAACGCCGAATAGGCGGGCGAGCCTCGCTGCAAAACGCTCTTGATTTTTCGGATACACGCAGTTAGCAGGCGGGTATTCTCAAGAAAGGGTTTATCCATCGCTCGACCCTCATTCAGTAGAGCGATGTTAAGCTGCGCTCCCAGCCCTGTTGTTGACAATGCAGATGCGTAGTCGGGTCGCATGAACTTCCCTGGTCACAGTTACCGTGGTTTCTCAATACCCGCTTCATCTAAGCTTTCCAGCGACAACAGGTAACGGTTGAGCGCTGGAGTAGAATTATGAAAAGAATGTTGATTAACGCAACTCAACAGGAAGAGTTGCGCGTAGCTATTGTGGATGGACAAAAACTTTACGATCTAGATATAGAAACACCCAGCCGGGAACAGAAAAAATCTAACGTCTATAAGGGCCGCATAACTCGCGTTGAGCCCAGCTTAGAAGCGGCTTTTGTGGATTACGGCGCGGAACGACATGGGTTTCTTCCCTTCAAAGAGATTTCGCGTAGCTACTTTGATTCCCAAGCTTTGAGCGGCAGCAGCCGACCAACCATTAAAGACGTTATTAAAGAAGGCCAAGAAATTGTTGTTCAAGTGGATAAAGAAGAACGTGGCACTAAGGGTGCCGCGTTAAACACCTTTATCAGCCTGGCTGGCCGTTATCTAGTACTAATGCCCAATAATCCTCGGGCCGGCGGTGTATCGCGCCGGATTGAGGGCGACGATCGCCAGGAAATCAGGGAAGTGATGAGTAACCTAGACGTACCTGAGGAAATGGGGTTGATTGTGCGTACTGCTGGGGTAGGCCGTTCCATCGACGAGCTCCAGTGGGACTTAGATTATTTGTTACACCTTTGGCAAGCTGTTGAAACGGCTTCCCAACAACGCAAGGCGCCTTTCCTCATCTATCAAGAGAGCAACATCATTATTCGCGCCTTGCGGGACTATCTGCGCGCGGATATTAACGATATCTTGGTGGATGATCCTGCAATTTACCAACAGGCTCACGACTTCGTACAGCAGGTCATTCCTCATTATTTACCAAAACTGAAGCTTTACCAGGATCATATTCCTCTATTCACGCGCTTTCAAATTGAAAGCCAAATTGAGACGGCCTATCAACGAGCGGTCCCTTTGCCTTCCGGGGGGGCCATTGTTATTGACTATACCGAAGCGTTGGTTTCGATCGATATTAACTCTGCCCGGTCCACCAAAGGTAGCGATATTGAGGAAACCGCGCTAAACACCAATTTGGAGGCCGCTGAGGAAATTGCCCGCCAGTTGCGCCTGCGCGATCTGGGTGGTTTGATTGTTATTGATTTTATTGATATGGCTCTTTCCCGTAATCAACGGGAGGTGGAGAATCGCCTTCGAGAAGTGCTTAAGATGGATCGTGCCCGGGTCCAAGTCGGTCGAATTTCCCGCTTTGGACTACTGGAAATGTCGCGTCAACGTTTGCGTCCCTCCTTGGATGAGGCTAGTCATGTAGTCTGCCCCCGCTGTAACGGCCAGGGCACTATCCGCAGTGTGGAATCATTAGCACTCGCCATATTGCGCTTGCTGGAAGAGGAAGCCATGAAGGATAGGACAGCTCAAGTCGTAGCTCAGCTGCCTTTAAAGGTCGCCACTTTTCTCCTTAATGAAAAACGAGAAGCAATCAGAATTATCGAACAGCGTCATAACGTCGGTATTATTCTCGTTCCTAACGCTTCGCTAGAAACACCTCACTTTGAGCTAGTGCGGCGACGTGTTGATGAATTGACGGAATCCCGGGAAGCTTCTTACAAGCTAGTCGTACACCGCGAAGATAAGGAGGACGAACATCCCGCTATTCCATTGCATAGCGAAGAAGAACCAGTCGTTAAATCCGTCAAACCGCTGACTCCTGCCCCCATGGTCGCGGCCCCGCAACCGCGGGCGGAAACCAATCCCAGCTTTCTCAGATGGCTCTGGCACAATCTGTTTGATCAAACAAGCACTACCTCGGAATCCACTATAACCGAAAAAAAACCAAGCCCGTCTTTCGCAAAACAGAGTAGTGGCGCTACAGCGCAGCGCAAGATCAGTGATCGCCGCCGGCAAGCCAGTGAAAGTAATGACACTGTGCCTCCGCCCAAAGAACCGGCTCAAGCGGGCACCGAGCCTCTCAGCACAAATACCAACACCGAATCCAGCGACACCAATGTTGCCGAAGAACAAGCCGGTCTTTTGGAAGGCCAAGCAGAATCTGCCACGCCACGCAGCAATCGGCGTGGACGCCGTGGTGGACGCCGACGCCGCAAATCCGATAGTACGGCGGGCGATGCAACTACCTCCCAGAGCGAACCAGCGCAAGCCGACGAACCGGAGGCAAAAAGCAACGAGCTGCGGGACACCAGTCAAGCCGACACGACTCCTTCCCACGAGGAGGCACGGGTCGATTCAACTGCAGCACCCCCCGCAAGCGCCAAACGGCGGGTACGTAACGGCCGGCCTCGTCTCCCCAAGGTCGCAAGCAACACGGTAGGTCAGCAGGACAAACTGGCGGCTCAGCGACACTCCCTCACGCAATCAACCCATCCAACGACACCAGATCCGTCTGCAGCGAGTTCAGCCGCTGCGACGCCAACGGAGAAGTCTGAAGCTACCGGCGAGGATGATACCACCGCTCCAGCAGAAAACAACGTCACTTCCTTTTCTGGAGAAGAAATGGTGCCCTCGGTCGAGTTAATGCCTTATGCTCCAGAAATTCCATTGGATCAACGTACGCTGGATCAGCCGAGTCGAGAAACAGCAGCTGAGCAGCTTTCCCATCCTATGGCTTCTAACGAGGTAAGTCCTTCAGCAGAGGAAGCGCCTTCCGAACCTGGGACAGGTCCGACCGTCCCTGCTACTACCGAGGAAAAAGCTTTTCAGGCAGAAGTAGTGGGCTCGGCATCCGATTCTGCGCTAGTCTCGGGTACCGAGGTGGAGGCGCCAAACACGGACGGCGCTGATACCCATGATACTCAGACGGCAAATCATTCGAAAGCGACTGTGTCAATTTCTTCTACGCACATGATCACTCTTGAAGAAGAGCAAATGACAAGAGCTGAGGCTGCAGAAATTAGCCCTCCGGCCGGTGAGGACAGTACGGCAACCGCCGCGGAGCATAATCCTACTGAGACGACTGTAGCTAGTTCAGAGACGACTGACGCAAGGGAGATAGCTGCTGGCCAGGAGAATACTCAGGACAAGAAAAATGCGTCTACCGAAAGCCAGCAAACCGAGAACCAGCCAGTGGGATTGGCATCAGATGACCACGAGAGCGGCAAAAGTACGTAAACAACGTACAGTTAATGCCACAAGCTCTTTAGCACAAACTCTTTAGCGGGGAAGTCTACGACAGAAGCGCACACCGTTTTACTCCATGTGCCTTCTATTGCTGCGTTTTTTTCGTAGGCTTCGCGGTTTTGCTAGTGTCAGCCTACCTTGTGCAGTGCAACCCGGCAAACGAACCAACTGAGCATTTTTCACTCAGATGCGGAAACGCTCGCGAATATGTAGCAGCAGTCCTTCGGCTCCTTCTTCCACTAGGTCCATCACCCTTTCGAAACCGCTTAATCCGCCATAATAGGGGTCGGGAACTTCGCGTTCCGCAAGTCCGGGCGCATAATCCAAGAATAATTGAATTTTTTCCCGATGTTCGGGTTGGCGACATAGCGTGAGCAGATACTCATAGTTGTCTCTATCCATAGCCAACAGGTAATCAAAAGTCGCAAAGTCTGCATCGACTATCCGTCTAGCGCGGATAGCTTTCAAGTCCACGCCGCGGCGCTGAGCAACGGCTTGACCGCGCATATCCGGCGTAGACCCTTCGTGATAGGAATGCGTACCCGCCGAGTCTATATATATTTTATCGGCTAAACCCACATCCTCCAGCATGCGCCGGAAAGCGCCTTCTGCCATAGGGGAGCGGCAAATGTTGCCCATGCACACGAATAAAATTTTGGTTAACACGTTGGCAGGCATCTCGCTGGGCCTATTTTGTGTAAAATGCAAAATGTCCTGGGTAAGCCGCATAAACTTCGACCACATTATGGACAACACTGTATCGTTAATTCATCCCGACATGTTACGCCAGCTCATTGGCAGAAACCTAACGTATCAAGGGATAACCTGCCGTGTCATAGAAATTTTGGCTGAAGGACCGCAACTGGTTCTCCAAGATTGCAATGAAGGTAAAGTCATCCAAACCAATCAATACGGTGAAGCCAACCGCCGAGTGCCTCGCGTCTTCACCGTACCTCTGCTTAATCCCCGACGTGATGGCCTCAATCCCGCTCTGCCGGAGCTGGCCCGGTGGCTGTCTTAGCATGTCAAGTTGCCCAGGCTGATGGTCGCTTTCTCCATGGCTCAGCCATCACTGGCCGCTAGGCAGGCTTCCACCCGCGCCAAATCGCTTTCTGTATCAACTCCTGCCGGTGGAGCTTCGCTCGCTTCTCCGACATAAATGCGCATGCCGTGCCAAAGCGCCCGCAGCTGCTCTAAGGCCTCAGCTTGCTCTAGTTGACAAGGTGGTAGTTGGGCATAACGCCTTAGTTCCCCGGCTCGGTAGGCATACAGGCCGATATGGCGAAAATAGTCGGCGCTGGGAAGTATGGCAGGCGGATAGTCGCTCTCTTTGACAAACTCGTCACGGTGATAGGGGATTGGTGCACGGCTAAAGTATAAAGCATATCCCTGAGCATCTCTTACCACCTTGACGATGTGTCCATTAAAAAGCTCTCCGGCACTGTAAATGCGCGTACAAAGCGTAGCAATCCCCGCCACGGGATGGTTATCCAAGCCTACCGCCACCTGCCGTAGCAGGGAAGATGGCATCAGGGGTTCATCGCCTTGCAAATTAACAACAATCGTCTCATCCGACCAGCCCCGCAAAGTGGCCACTTCGGCCAAACGGTCAGTACCGGACGTGTGCTCAACAGCGGTCATACAAACGTCAGCCCCAAAGCCCTGGGCGATGGAGCAAATTCGGAAGTCATCGGTAGCAATGATCACCTCCTTTGCACCACTCGCTACCGCTCTTCGGTACACGTGCTCAAGCATAGGATATTCGGCAATTATCCGCAGCGGTTTGCCGGGCAAACGGGTCGAAGCATAACGTGCAGGAATAGCGACCCTAAACTCCATCAGAGCCTAAACCTCTTCATCATCAGCCAGACGCCGCGCCTCCGATTCCAGCATCACTGGCGTTCCCTTACGAATCGGATAGGCCAAGCGGCTTGCCTTGCAGACAAGTTCTTGACGTTCCTTATTGTAGACCAAAGGTGCCTTGGTCACTGGACAAACTAAAATATCTAAAAGTTTCTTATCCATTTTACAACGCTCGCTATTTGTCAGTCTTGACACCCGCTTTGGAATGGCGGGTTAGTCGCGCAAGAACTTTCCGTTCTAAAGCAGGATCAATCTGTGCCTCAACCGGTATATACCAAAACCGATCATCCTGGACTAGACGCTGACATTTTACTGCATCTTTCTCTGTCATCAGCACCGATAGCTCATCCTTGAACGCCAAATCAGCGGCGGTAAATCGGTAATGATCAGGAAAAGCATGGTTTAGGGTACGAATACCCCGCTCCTTTAGGAAGTCAAAAAACCGCCACGGATCACCGATGCCGGCCACCGCATGAACCAATCCACCACGGAATCCCTCCAAGGAACAGCTGACATAGGGATCGTTGATATTAACGGCACGCTCGCCAATCAGGGTCATCCGGTATTGTTCTTCTCGGGCTGCTGCTCCATGACTTACGACAAAATCCACTGTGCGCAGACGTCCTGCCGGTTCCCGTAATGGTCCTGCCGGTAGGCAAGCCCCGTTACCGAACTGCCGGGCTCCATCAATAACCGCAATTTCAATGTCCCGAGCCAGGCGATAGTGTTGTAGACCATCGTCAGCGAGGAGTACATCACAATCGTAATCCCTAAGCAGGGTGTGCGCTGCAGCGACCCGGTCAGGATCCACGACTACCGGGCAACGGCTGTGGCGAGCTATCAAAACGGGTTCATCCCCGACTTGTAAGGGATCACTCTCCGCCTCAACCCGGCATGGCCAGCTGGAAGACTGTCCTAGATAACCACGGCTGATAATACCCGGCCGGTAACCGGCCTCTCGCAATACTGTCGCCAAACGAATAATTAGAGGCGTTTTCCCCGTGCCTCCCACAGTGATATTACCAACGATGATAACCGGCACATCCATATGGCGGCTTCTCAACACACCCCAGCGATAAGCAAGGCGGCGAAGTGTAACGGCCGCGCAATAGAGTAGGCTAAGCGGCCAAAGCAGTATCGACAACACATTAATTGAGTACCAGTAGCGCTCGAAACGCCGCATTATTTACTTATCCGATACTGATTCATGCCGATCATTGGGTTGTCGAAGCGTCGGAATAGCAAGGTGTTTAAATCCGAGTTGGCCGGCGACGTCCATCGCGGTCACTACCGCTTGATGCGGGGTTTCAGCGTCAGCGCGAATGATGAGGCTTTCATCACGGCGGATATCCGCTTGTTTAGCCAGCGCTTCTTTCAGGGTCTCCGCCTGCTCATCGGCAAGTGCTTGACCATTAATAAAATAGCGTCCGCTCGCATCGATAGCAATCTCCAGCGGCTGTTGTTCGGCAACGGTCGACGGCTGTGGAGAAGCCTCAGGCAAATCGATTTTAAGCTCGGATTCCTTACGAAAGGTCGTAGACACCATAAAAAAAATCAACAGTAAAAAGACGACATCGATCAGAGGGGTAAGATTAACATCTGGTTCTAACCGGCGACTTGGGCGTAAGTTCATGGTCTTTCCCTCAGCGTACTCATATGGATAACATCCACCAAGCGGATGGCCTCCTCTTCCATTCTCACCACTAATTCATCAACTTTACCGCAAAAGTACCGGTAAAAGAGCAAACTGGGAATGGCTACGGTAAGGCCAGCAGCCGTGGTGATTAGCGCTTGGGAAATACCGCCGGCCAAAAGTTCGGCGTCCCCGGTACCTTGCACCGATATTACGGTAAAAACATCAATCATGCCGACCACGGTACCTAATAATCCCAGCAATGGAGTAATAGTGGCAATCGTGCCCAGCATATTAAGAAAACGTTCCAACTCGTGAACCACACGGCGACCTGTATCTTCAATACTTTCTTTAACAATCTCTCGGCCCTGTTCACGACTCAAAAGACCCGCCACTACGACCCGCCCTAATGGCGATTTTACCGCCATGGAATCCAAATTGATTTCAGGAATCTTACCCACCTTGGCCCACGTGCGCAGCGCCTTAACCAGTCCGCCAGGCAACACACGCTGGCGCCGCAAAGACCAAAATCGTTCTATGATAATGGCCAGAGCAATCACCGAACAGGCAATAATCGGCCACATTAACCAGCCTCCGGCTTTAATCACCTCTATCACTTCATCCTCTTCACTGTTGCTATGGAAAAGCCACCGCATAATACTGCATTTGCAAAGTCGGGCGTAGCTTGGCGACCGCACTACAAACCCCTGTGATGGAGAATGCCCATGATTCTCCATGATAGAATACGATATTGAGGCATTCTATTTTCATCTATGTTGACCACTACCAATACGAGACTTGACTACCTTGTTTCAACTTGCTGAACAACGTCTCACCCGATTTCTTAATGCGAATCAACAGAGACTGCTTAAGGGCGGCCGCATTGGTCTTGAGAAAGAAACCTTGCGGGTTGCGCCCGATGGTCATATTGCCCAAACGCCTCACCCGGCCGTACTGGGTTCTGCCCTAACGCATCCTTACATCACCACGGATTATTCTGAAGCCCTACTGGAATTTATCACACCCCCTTTTCCTAATCCCACACAGGCATTGCAGTTCTTAAGCGACATTCATCAGTTTGTCTATCGGCAGGTGAACCAGGAGATGCTATGGGTTACCAGCATGCCTTGTGTCGTTGCTGGCGAGCGCAGTATTCCGATCGCCTGGTATGGCTCTTCAAATGCCGGCTTTATGAAGCATGTTTATCGGCGTGGCTTAGGCTACCGTTATGGGCGGATGATGCAAGTCATCGCCGGCGTTCATTTCAACTATTCCTTACCTGAGGACTTCTGGCCACTTTTCCAAGAATTCGAAGGTAACCACCAGCCCCTGCAAACTTTCCGTTCCAATGCCTATTTTGCGCTTATTCGCAATTTACAACGTTTCGGCTGGTTAATTCCCTATCTGTTTGGCGCTTCACCCGCTGTCTGTAAATCCTTTCTCGCTGGCAAAACTACTAATCTAGCGGAATTGGATGCAAATACCTACTACCAACCCTATGCCACCTCCTTACGGATAAGCGATATTGGTTATACGAACAAAAGTGAAAAAGCATGCGGTTTAGCTATTTCTTACAATAATCTTGACGAATATATCGCCAGTCTCACTTGGGCCATCGAAACTCCCTGTCCGCCTTACGAAAAGTTAGGCGTTGTTGTAAACGGGGAATATCGGCAGCTTAATGCTAATATCCTGCAGATCGAAAATGAATATTACAGTTCCATGCGTCCTAAACAGATTCCCCTGGAGGATGAGAAACCCATTCTCGCCCTGCAACGTAGAGGGGTACAGTACGTGGAGCTGCGTTCTCTGGACGTCAACGCTTTTGATCCCATGGGTATTCCTGAGGATACGCTACGCTTTCTAGAAGCCTTCCTCGTATTCTGCCTGTTCCATGAAAGTCCTCTGATTAGCGATGAGGAACGCAGAGAGATTGACGACAACCAAATAGCCACGGCAAATCGCGGTCGAGATCCTGCGCTGCGCCTGCACCGTAATGGAAAACGCATTCCCCTCAGCACATGGGCCATGGACATCATGATAGCCATGGAAGGATTTTGCGAAGCACTGGACGCTGGAGAAGAGAATCAACCTTATGCAAATGCGTTACAACATCAGAAAGCCGCCATTGTCGAGTCCGAGCTAACACCATCAGCCAGAATACTGGCTGAGATGCATGAACATCAAGAACCTTTCTTCCATTTCGCTAAGCGGCTGTCGGAGCAACACCAGAATTACTTTAAATTGTTATCACCCAATTTTGAGCGGGAAGCGTTTTTTCTGGAAACAGCCAGGCAATCTTGGCAACGCCAGCAAGACATGGAAACCCCGGACACGCTTCCATTTGCTGAGTATTTAAAGCGCTATTTTGCACAACGCTAGTCTCAGTCACTGATGATTAGACAGGCTTTAGCCAGTTGGCGCCAGCAATAAGCAGTCAATCTGCTGCTGTTGCAATATCTGGCATGCAGCTCCGGCCTCAGCCTGGCTAAGGCCATCAAAACGAGCACGGAACAAAGCCTGCCCCCGCTGCTGTAACGGTACAATATTGGCGTGCTCACGTGACAATAAAGCAGGCGCAGCGCGCATTGCTTCAAAAACCCGTTGCTTAGCACTAGCAACTCGGGAAAAAGTTCCTACCTGTACCCTCCAGCTCGGCGAAGACGAATTTAACTCCTTGGGCGGGTCATAGCTTCCTTCATCCTCTGCAGAAAGGCGACGCGTGACCCCTGGCAAAATTTTACCCGGTTGCTTATCGCGAGGCATCGCTTTAGCTAATCTGCCCTTTGCAATCAAAGTCAGCGGGTTGTTCCTATAAACCACATCGGTATCGGAACGCTCCGTCGCCAGCTGCACAAAGCCTCGATCTAAAATGGCCTGCATATGAGTATTACGTGCTTTAGCTGTCTCGCCGCCAAAAACGATACCGATGATATGCCATCCATTTCGGTGTGTGGAAGCGACGAGATTATAACCCGAGGCGCGGATATAGCCGGTTTTTATCCCATCGGTACCTGTATAACTAGTAAGCAGGCGATTATGATTACGGTAATTTCTGTTACGATATACGAAATTAGTCGTTGCAAAGTACTGATAATAATTAGGAAAATTCTCCTGCAGCGCCTTGGCCAACCGAAACATATCCCAGGCAGAAGTAACTTGACGAACGTCGGGAAGACCAGAAGCATTACGGAAGACGGAATGCAGCATTCCTAGAGCACGCGCCGTCTTGGTCATCTGCTGTGCAAATGCTGTTTCCGATCCACTCAACGCCTCAGCAACTACGGTGGCCACATCATTCGCCGAACGCGTCACCAACGCCAGTATTGCCTGCTCAACAGTGATAGTATCTCCAACTCGTAATCCCAATTTCGACGGCGGACGCGCTGCGGCCTGTTTTGAGACTGACAACCGTTGGTCAAAGGCAAACCGTCTACGCTCCAAGGCATCAAAAACCAGGTAAAGCGTCATCATCTTAGTCAGTGAAGCTGGATAACGGAGTTGATGAGCATTCTGTTCAAACAGCACCTTTTCAGACTTTACCTCGACCACAAGGGCTGCGTAAGGCGCTGCTTTACCAGCTGACGGCAACACTGCAGAAGTTGCGAAATACAGGAAAAAAAAAGCGAAACGAGACGTAGTGCGAGTCAAAACCATCGACATTCCTTTGCGATTCCCTGTTATTGACTATAGGCACATAGTGAACATTCACTGTGATGTTTCCGCACAACTTGCCATTCGCATTTACCGGCTAAAGGTAGTATGGCGATTGCCCATCAATCCTTGATCTGGACTAGCAAGTTCTGCATTCTGCTTATAATAGCTGCATTACCAACGGATGCCAATCTGCTGGCTTAAGTCAGCGCCAGCACCAATGCCAGTGGCAACGTCGCCAGCACGGTGCTGAGCAAAATAGCGCCGGCGGCTAGCGCAGCATCACCACCAATTTGATTCACCAAAATATAGGAGACCGTAGCGGTAGGACAAGCCAACAAGATCAGGGCAATACGTGTGCCCTCTGGACTTAGGTTTATCCACCAGGCGATGCCATAACCCAACAACGGCATTATCACCAGCTTGATCATAGCAGCGTTAGCCGACCAGACTAGACCGCCCCCCATCTGAATGGCCACCAAGGAACCACCAAGACACAACAGTGCCAGCGGCAAAGCCATTTGGCCAATGGCCGCTAAGCTGCGCTCGACAAGGACCGGCAGCGGCAATCTCATCAGCGAACAGAGCACGCCAGCCAGGCAGGCGATAAACAGGGGATTCGTTAGTAATTCTTTACTCACCTTACCCAACAGCTTGCCGTTAATCCCAGCACGGCTAAACAGCAGAACCAAGACAGCCACTACGTTATAGAAAACTACCATAGGACCAAAGACAAGCAGCGCCGTGACTTCTGCAGCAGCACTGCGCCCTGGCTCAGAAAAAGCATAAATAACCACTGGCAATCCCACGAAGGCCAGGTTGCCGCGAAATCCTGCTTGGACAAAAGTACCCATTGAAGCGCCAGGAACACCCAACCACTTTGCCAGAGAATAACTCAACAAAATACCTCCGGTAGTCGCCCCCGCAGTGACTAGCAGCACGCTTCCCGCTTCACCCAGCGCCGGTTCTGTAACGGTAATTTTATAAAACAGCAAACAAGGCAATCCTACCCAATAGGTGAGCTGCGTCATGTCCTGCAATGCCGTCGGCGAGATAAAATGCTTGCGTCTAAGCACCCAACCCAGAGCAATCACCAAAAATACGGGAGCTAACGAGTTGACAATGGCAAGCAACGGCTCAACTATCCTCAAGCCAGAGATTGAGAAAACAATCGAACCAACGCTCAAATGTCACATCATGGCGGTCACGGCCGACCCGGTGCAGCTCACTAGGCTGAGCGCCGGGCAGCGCTAACCGAGGGGCTGCCTTTTGCAACCACTCTTCCATGATGTCAAAAGTCACTTCCGGGTGAAATTGGATTCCAAAGGCATTATCGCCATAGCGGTAAGCCTGATTAGGAAACCGCTCGCCTTCGGCCAATAGCACCGCCTCCCGGGGTAATTCCAAACCTTCGCAATGCCAATGATAGACATACAGCGGTTCTATAAAGAAAGGAGCACCGGCAGCCGTGGGCTGCACCGGAAAGTAACCGATTTCTGCCACACCGTCGGGATGGGGTACCACCCTCGCACCGAGAGCCCGAGCCAAGAGTTGTGCACCCAGGCAAATACCAAGAAACGGTTTGCCAGACGCCAACGCGTGTGGAATCCAATCCAGCTCTGCCCGCAGCCCTGGCAAAGCGATATCATCATTGGCGCTCATGGGTCCACCGAGTACCACGGCACCGGCATGTTCAGCCATACTCGCAGGCAGCTCATCCCCTGCCAAGGGACAGCGTATATCCAGCGCGTACCCACGCTCGTTAAGTTTACAACCTAAACGGCCGGGCTTTGCCATGTTGACCTGCACGATCATAAGGAATGGCTTTTTCATTCTCTTTCAATCAATAAATTTGAAGTTGCAGGAACCAGTAGATTACAAAAGCACCCTTCCGGGTGTTGCTGAACTCGGTGACTCCATCGGAGATACGGTGCGATATTTTTTTAGGGTTTCGGCAACCAGAAATGCCAGTTCAAGACTTTGCGAGGCATTTAACCGCGGATCACAGTGGGTGTGATAACGATCGGCAAGTCCTTGTTCCGTAATGGCTTGGGCGCCGCCCGTGCACTCGGTAACGTCCTGTCCAGTCATTTCAAAATGAACCCCGCCCGGATAGCTACCTTCTGCTTGGTGAACGGCGAAAAAGCGCTGCACCTCTTCTAAAATTCGCTGGAAGGGGCGCGTTTTATAGCCAGTGGAAGACTTAATGATATTACCGTGCATTGGATCACAAGACCAGACCACCTTGCGTCCTTCCCGCTGCACAGCGTGAATCAGCGGCGGCAGAGCATTTTCTACCTTAGCGGCTCCCATGCGGCTGATAACCGTCAAACGCCCCGCTTCGTTATTGGGGTTAAGAATATCCAGCAGGCGTAACAGCGTATCACCGCTCGTCTTTGGGCCTATCTTGACACCAATGGGATTGGCAACGCCGCGGGCGAATTCCACATGAGCGCCATCTAGTTGCCGGGTTCGTTCACCGATCCATATCATATGGGCCGAGGTGTCGTACCAATTTCCGGTGAGACTGTCTATGCGCGTTAGCGCCTGTTCGTAGCCCAACAGCAAGGCTTCATGGGAGGTATAAAACTGCGTTTCCCGTATTTGCGGGGCGGTCTCGGCGTTTAAGCCGCAGGCTTCCATAAAGGCCAGGCTTTCGGTAATGCGGTTGGCTAAATCACGATAACGCTCACCTTGAGGGCTTGCCGCCACAAAGTCCATATTCCAGCGCTGCACTTGGTGTAAATCGGCGTAACCACCCTGCGCAAAAGCCCTAAGCAGATTCAAGGTAGCCGCCGACTGCGCATAAGCGCGCAGTTGCCGCTCGGGATCTGGACAGCGATCCGCGGGAGTGAATGCCATGCCATTGATAATGTCACCCCGGTAACTGGGCAATTCCTCTCCATGCTGAATTTCAGTAGATTGGCTACGCGGTTTGGCAAATTGACCAGCCGTCCGCCCCACTTTGACGACTGGGCAAGCGGCGGCGAATGTCAACACCACCGCCATTTGCAGCAGCACTCGAAAAGTATCACGAATATTGACGGCCCGGAACTCAGCGAAGCTCTCGGCACAATCTCCACCTTGTAGCAGGAAGGCTTGACCTGCGGCGACTTCGCCCAATTGCCTGCACAGAGTACGAGCTTCTCCGGCGAATACCAAAGGTGGACATGTTTCCAACTGCTGCTCTACCTTCTGCAAGGCGATTTCATCGGGATAGCTGGGTAATTGGGTAGCCGGGCGTTGACGCCAGGAACCAGGCGTCCACTGGTGAATCATAATATGTTCTCCCAATTTTCAAATCATTGATTTTAACAATTTATGCAAGGCAGGCTATACAGCATGTAGATACCGTCTTGAGAAGCGCTCGGCGGTGTCGTTGTCACGAATGATCCATGATCCCGAGTTTACCGGGCTTCGACCAGCACAAACGGCGCCCAGACCTTGGGATTACGCAGGCGCCTGTCCTTGTCTTCGATAAACGAGAGCTGCGTTTCCCGTAACGCCACGGCCAAATCCTCAGGCTTGCTGCCGTCCAACCAGCGACGGTAGAACCGCGTCATGAACTCCCGCGCCGGGGCATCGCCCAGTTTCCAGAGTGACATCATCACGTTACGCGCCCCGGCGATGCGAAACGCCCGCACCAGCCCGTATACGCCTTCGGAGTAATCCGGCGTGCCGTGGCCGGTATCGCAGGCCGACAGGGTGACCAGTTCGGTATCTTCCAGGTTCAGGTCCTGCACCTCCAGGGCATACAGAATACCGTCTTCGCCGTTAGGGCCAAACTGTCCCTTGAGCCCCCGGTTGGCACCAGCCAGCGCCAGGCCGGAGAGCACCATCGGACGATCGATCACACCGCCGGCATCGCTGAGATAGAACCCGTGGGTGGCCAGGTGCAGCACCTTGGGGGCCGCCGGAAGGGTTTTCAAGCGCGTCTCGGCGGCCTCGGCACCCAGCCAGACCTGCGGCTCGATGTTCCAGTAGCTCCAGTAGGCGTTTGCCACCTCGCGGGCTTCCCGGCCGGTTTCTTCGAGCGCACCGAAGTGTTTGATTTCATTGCTCAGCGCCCGCAGGGCAACGGTCATGGACGGGTTCGGCGGCGGCTCCGCCGGCGGTTCAGATCCACCAGCGCCGCTGAATCTTTCGTAATCGACTCCACCCAGGGCCAGCAGCCCCTTGGGCTTGTCCAGATCACGGTCATAACCGACGATTAAATGCCGTCCGGTGCGAACCTGATGCAGAGCCTGGCGTTGAATCCAGTACTGGTCTTCCGGCGTCACCAGCCGGGCGAAGGCGACCAGATTAAGAAAATCATCCGGCGCGAGGTAGAGCGTCTGGTAACCCTTGAGCTGCTCGTCCAACTGGCCGAACAGGTTACGGTAGAGCTTAGCAGCAGTCTCGCGTGCGCCAGTGCGCTGTAGCGTCTGCCACAATGTCCAGGTTTCGGATACCGGTCCGAGATCATGCAACGACATCTCGTCTTCAGCCGATAGCAACAGCGCCGCCCAGCGCGGGGGATCGACCTTGCCGGTCTTAAAGTTGACAGGGTGATATTGGCGCAGCTCCAATAACGCACCGCCCTCCCGCGGCAGATAGCTGCGTACGTCATCGGCGTTGGCCGCGCGCACTTGCAGGTGGCGATTGAACGCGCGGCTGATCTGCGCCAGGCGGGTTTCCTTCGCTTCCAGCTCATTCAGCTTTTGGCGCTGCAAGTCAACGTCCGGCTCCGGTCGATTGGCGAGATGACTCAGCTCGCGGCGCAGGGCCGCAATCTCCTGGGCCAATTCGCGCACCTCGGCATCCTGCCCGCCGCGACGCCGCACCAGCCGCGCCAGGAACGCTTCCTCTTCGCCCTGAATCTGCTTCCAACGCAGCATGACCTTGGCGGCGAGATCGAAAAAAGCTTCCTCAGGATGGCGCATGGCCAGGGTCAGCGCCACATCCTGAAAGGTTGATTGACTGGCTAGAAACCGGCGCCGAACCCACTCCTGGCGAGTGGTGCGCAGCCGTAATGCTGCAAGCTCTAGCAAACGCGGCTCCAGGCGCTCTAACAGCCGCAAGGCGCGTTCCGGCTGCTTAAGATTGACCAGTGTCACTGCGTAATTGAGTTGTCCCGTTAAGGTATCCGGGTGCTCGGGGCCGAGGACCTTCTCGCGGGCGGCCAGGGCGCGCTGATAGAGTGGCTCGGCCTCCCCATAGCGGCCTTGGGACGCATATAAGAGCGCGAGGTTGTTGACGCTGCCGAGCGTCTGCGGGTGCTCGGGGCCGAGGACCTTCTCGCTGGCGGCCAGGGCGCGCTGATAGAGTGGCTCGGCCTCCCCATAGCGGCCTTGGGACGCATATAAGAGCGCGAGGTTGTTGACGCTGCCGAGCGTCTGCGGGTGCTCGGGGCCGAGCGCTTGCTCGGCGAAACGGTAAGTTTGCTCGGCGATCGTCAGGCTGGTGCGATAATCACCGTCCTGGTACACCTTAACCACAAGGCGGTTAAGCATGACGACAATATCCTGAGGTTGGGGTATCTCGCCGGTTTCCTGCCGCAGATAAGCCGTAACCGCCTGAACATAGTCATCCGGTGCTTCTTGTTGAGCGTAAGTCACAGCGCTCAGCCACAGCAGCGCCGTCATCAGCCAATAACCGTATTGTCTCATCGCTCATCCTCCATCATCGCCGCTGATCAGGGCAATACTCTAACGGATTTGACATCAGCCAGGTCCAACTGGATCACCGCCAGCCGGGCCGGCTTGCTATCGCGTGGTACCTTGAACAAGAACAGAGCGTCCCGGTTTTGCAGCAACAGCCGATAGCCGCCCTCGGGCAGCAACTCGTAAAAAGTGCGCAAGCGGGTGTCATCGGATAGTGGCTCTTTCAGCCAGACCCGCACGTGCGGATAGGCAGCAAAGCTGCTTGCTTGTTGCTCACGGTAATACCCGTCCGCGCTGGCCACTGCCAACCGCCAGGCCAACACAAAAGCCAACAGCACCAGCAGCACTTGCAGGTGCTTAGGCAGCCAAGGTCGTGCCGTTGCCAGCCGGCGCAGCCGCGGCGTAACGTAGGAAGCGGCGATCAGAAACGGCAGCGCGATCAGGCCATAGAGCACGACCAGCAGCCACCACCAGGCTTTGAAGACCCAAAAACCGTACATAAAGAAATACTGAACGGGGATCTCCAGCATCAGCAGGCCAAGTTTGAAATGGCTGAAATAGTGGTAGGCGTAAGTCCAGCCGGTAGCGTAAATTAGGGCGCTGATCAGCGTCAGCGCGGTGGCCAGGTCCAGCAGCAGCGCGCCGCTGGCACGGTCATTCGGCGCGGTCATCGGCGGGGTTCGGCGTGGGCGCGTCGTCCTCGTCGCCGCGAATGGGTCCTTCGATGCGAGTCTGCACCGGCTTGCAGGGATTGCAGCGGCCTTCGCCCGCGGCAAGTCGGTTCCAGCCGCTTAGATCATCCACGCGGTAAGGTTCTCCGGCATCGTCCAGGCAATGCACGACCTGTCGGATACCCTGTTGTTGTGTGCTACAGCTATGACGGAAATTGTCGTTGTCGTCTTGCAGGCAGAAACATGCGTCCTCGGCCGCCACCACGCCGGACAGAATAAAAAACGGCAGCAAGGCAATTCGAATGACGTTCATAGACGACTCATTACTCTCCAATGCCGCTGCTTTAGGGCGACGCTTCCCAAAAACGGCTTCAGGCCTCGGACACCAGTCAGTAAAGAAGTAAAGGCTTAGCAGAAGTATAGGCTTAATCCATCTTCTACTACATTTTCAACCCTAATTTAAGCTAACTTCTCGAAACTATTAGTTCTTTGTTGGGAAGGGATTTAAAATACGATTTAGGCACTGTTATTGCCGTGATTTTTTACATGGAACTTGTGAATAGAACTTACGCATTGACAAATAGATCGATTTGTGATGACTGGCAACCTTTCGACCACCAACTTTGCTATACCGAATGATAAGACACACGACACGCCCACCCAGTGCCCGCTGTACCTTACCGATGTATATGGGGTTTTTGATGAGTGAGCCCAAATCGGCTACCTGTACCCGCTTATCGGAAGTGATGGGTATTTCTCATGACAGCGTCACTCGCTTTCTCTGGCGGGAGGGATACGAGCCGAAGGACCTGTTCGATGAGGCTAGCCAGCTGTTGAATCCGGTGGGTGGGACACTGAGCGTGGATGACAGCACCTTGGATAAACCTTACAGCCGGCACATGGACTTGGTGAGCCATGTGTGGTCTGGCAAACATCACCGGGTGGTCAAGGGGATAAACCTGATCACGTTGTATTACACCGACCCGCAAGGGCGGAGTTTGCCGGTCAACTATCGGGTCTATGACAAAACCGAGCACAAGACCAAGAATGATTATTTCCTCGACATGCTGGTCCAGGTGGTGGCGTGGGGGCTGCAACCGGATTTCATCACCGGGGACAGTTGGTATTCCAGCGCCAGCAACCTCAAGACGGTCAGACACCACCGGATGGGGTTCCTGTTTGCCGTGGAAAACAACCGCCGGGTAGCCATAGAAAAAGGCACTTGGGTCCAAGTCCAGCAGCTGGATATCCCCGACGACGGGCGTAAGGTCTGGCTTCGCGATTTCGGTGAGGTAAAACTGTTTCGGACGCGGTTAAAAGACCAACTGCGCCATTACGTCGTATTTCTGCCGCAGGCCGATGCCTATGAACCCTTCTCCCAAACCGAATTCCAGAAACGTCATGACCAGCACTGGCACATTGAGCAGTACCACCGTCTCATCAAGCAGGTCTGTCACATCGAGACATTCCAGGTACGCCGCAAAGTCCCTATTCTCAACCCTATTTTTGCCGCCCTGTGCAGCTACGTCCATTTGCAGCAGATGCAAATCCATGAGGTCATCACTAATGCCTATCAGTGGCAGCGTGATTTGTACAAGGAGGTGGTCGCTGGGTTTGTCAGTTCCTTCATCATCGGGAAAGATTATCTCAATCCACAATATCAGGCCGCTGTCAATGCGTAAGTCCTAGTGAAGTATTTGCTATTGCCTGACGTGGTCAAGTAGGGGCGATTCACGAATCGCCCTTAACCATTATCCCGACATCCACAAACGCCGCTCGATCCAATGGCAAGGACACGATTATTCCGCAACCGGGGTCTATATTCGTCACCCTCTGCACCTACAACAGTAAATGTTGGTTTAACAACATCATTGTCGATGAAATGACGGTAAATGCCGTTAGTATGGAGAGTCGTTGATGAACGGCTAACAACCGCCGACATCTGCAATGCCCCATTGCATTGAATACGTGAGTGATGATGCCGAATCATTTTCCCGGCATTGTGGTATTCACCGACAGCATCAGGGCGATTCGTGAATCGCCCCTACAACTTCATGGTTGGCCAAGGTTATTTGGCTGGTAATGGCAACGGTTGTATCAGTAATGGGAAACGCAGTAAACCCTGACCCCCGGTTTGATGACACGTTAACGGCTTCAAATTAAATGGAGGAGTTCGCATCGCTCACCCTAACCTTAGGGGGTCCAAAGATTCACACAACTTCCTGCATGGGTCGAATGCGAGGACTGGGAAGTGCCCGTCCCTCAGCTTCGAAATGACGAATCACATCTTCAACAATCTCACATAATTCACCGTATAGCTGTACCGGATCGTCTCCGTGAATTCCGGTAATCAAATCGGGGCATTTTCCAATATAAACTTGATCTTCTTCACTCCACTCGACCCATTTATGATACTGATCGATCTTTTTCATTCTTTCACCATTTCTATAGCGCGTTTCACCTGCTTTTCTTGATAAGATTTTACGTCGTCACCGGACTTTCCGCTGAGCGTTACAGCACCAGCATACTTGGTATGAGTAAATTTGCGGTGTGATCCTTTACCAGCACCTGGGATTTCGTAAAACCCGGCTTGTTTTAGATCTTGAATAAGCTCTCTGATTTTTCTTGCCATGCTCAGAGACTTAACCCGAATATTTCATGAATTTGGCGAATTCTTGCTATATGGTTAATTTTTAAATAAAAATATATCAAAATGTTCGGATGTTCGTTTCCGAAACCAATTGGAAAAATTTTCTATACAATCAATTGGATAAATGCAATCCAATCGAGTTTATGAAATATCCGGGTTAAGAGAGTAACAATCCCCCGGCAGAGCCCTTGTCATTACCCAAATTACCCTCACTTATAAAGGTAAGCAAGGTAACAGAGGTGAGGAGAGCGAAATGGAACAAATGAATCATGCGTTGGAGCCAAGCCAATGGGCCGGGATTCATTTTGGCGACGCGCCATTGAGCGATGTCCGCCGGGTGCAGCGACTGCAGACGATCGGCGAGGCGATGGCGGCTAATCCTGGGGCGAGTATCCCGCAGCTGTTTGCCCGCCCCTATGACGTCAAGGCGGCGTATCACTTTTTTGATCCTCCGGAAGTGACCCCGGAGAGTGTGCAAAGCGCCCATCGGGCGTGGGTAATGGAACAGCTGGAGAGGGCGGGTACGTACCTGTTGATCGAGGATACCACCGAGCTGGATTGGACCGATCGGGCCCCGATTCCGGGGCTGGGACCGATCGGCAATAGCAATGAAGGTACCCAAGGGGTACGGCTGCATTCTGTCGTGGCAGCCCGCTGGGATGCCGAGGCGACGGTTCATAAACTCGGTCATCGCCCGAGTGTGGAGCTGTTGGGGCTGGCGAGTCAGGAATATCTTCGGCGGATACCGCGCCCGGTGGATGATTCGCCGGATGATTCGCTGGCGCGCAAGAAGCGCGAGCGCGAGTCGCTGCGGTGGCTACGCTCAGGCGAGGAACTGGGGTTGGCGCCGCGGGGAGTGCGCTGGGTGCGGGTGGGCGATGCCGAAGCTGATATCTACGAGTAGGTGCAAAGCTGTCAGCGCAAGGGCCACGGCTATGTGATCCGCGCGGGACAGAACCGGGCACTCGTGGCGGGGGATGGGCGGACGGTGGTGGGTCATCTCGATGAGACGGTGCGTCACGCTCCCACGCTAGGCCAGTTTGCCGTGAATTTATACCCGCGCCCGGGACAAGCGGCGCGCACGGCAGAGCTGAGCGTCAGTGCGGTCGCGGTGTGCTTGCGCGCGCCGCAGCGCCCCGGCGCCAGCGCCGGCAAGTTACCCCCGATCGCCTGCACCGCCGTTCGCGTCTGGGAAGCCGCGCCCCCGAGCGGGGTCGAGCCGCTGGAATGGATCCTGTTGTGCGACGTGCCGGTGACTACGTTCGCGCAGGCGCATGAATGTGCATTGCAATACGCCAGCCGGTGGTGGGTGGAAGACTTTCATAAAGCGTTAAAGACCGGTCTCGGGGTGGAACGGTTGCAATCGGGTCGGAGGGAGGATTGCTCCTCCCGTCCGCCCACACCACCGTGCGTACGGGACCGTACACGGCGGTTCAAATGGACCGCTGCCAACCGCGGAGTTGATCGAGTAGACCGAGAAGTCCCCACTGTGCCAGCGACCGGATGGTCACGGCCGCGTGCATGTGCGAAGCCCCGGCATTCCACCAAGCCCCAAGGCCAGTGGCCGCTGCTTTGCGTGCCCGCGTCGCCTCGACACCGAGCGCTATCAGCTTCCGACGTCGGGTGTTTGGTGTACGCCACTGCTCCCATAGGATTTTACGCAGTCGACGGCGTAGCCATTGATCCAACTGCTCGAAAGCGGCTTTAACGCTGGTGAGCCGAAAGTAGCTTACCCATCCTCGGGTAAACGCATTGAGCTCCTTAATCACCTGGCGAATATTACGACCCCGTCCCTGGTGGGTAATCTGACGGATCCGATCCTTCGCCCGTTTGACGGACGCCGGTGCGGGTTTCAGTCGCGGTGTGCGATGGCGGGTCACCGTATAGCCTAGAAACGTTCGGTTCCAGGGCCGATCGACGGCGCTTTTGGCTCGATTCACCTTCAAGCGCAGCCGGCCTTCCAGGAAGTGCGTCAGTGACGCCATGACCCGTTCTCCCGCACGCCGGCTTTTGACGTAGATAGTGGCGTCATCCGCGTAGCGGCAGAAGCGGTGGCCTCTGCGTTCGAGTTCTTGATCAACATCATCCAGTAGGACGTTTGACAATAACGGTGAAAGCGGTGACCCCTGAGGGGTACCGGTTTGTCGAGCGCCGACCAGGCCTCCGCTCATGATCCCTGCGCTCAGATAGCCTCGGATCAGTTTCAGGAGTCGGTTGTCCTTGATTTTCCTCGCTACCCGACTCATCAGCAGGTCGTGGTTGACTTGGTATCCCGGTAGGGACGCGGGTTACCCCGCGCCCCCCGGACAGATCCGGACGAGCAGAATTCCTGCATCCGGCTCCTATCTCGAGTATTTGACGCGAAATCGTTGTTCTGGCCATGGGTGAAGAATCCGTGGACGTGGGAGATACCGATCGATGTGCTTCTTCATCCGCGCCCCTGTCATGCGATCGCGCTGGCTGCGACGCCGAAGACGCCTGATCCAGTGGACGATGATATGGTGGCGGAATGCCGAGAGCGCAGCGCTATTGGTCGGTACCGCGAAGTAGGCATAGTGGCCTCGCAACCCGCTATTCAACCATCGGCCCTGCTCATCGAGCGGGGCATGCAGATGCCGGCGCAGTGCTTCCTTGACCTCCCTGACCTTGGCTTTCAAGCGGTTGCGCTTGGTCTTACGCCACAGTTGGAAGCCTGTTCCATCGGCTTTCTTTCCACAGATGTGGGTCAATCCAAGAAAGTCGAAAGTCTCTGGCTTGCCTTCCCCTCGCCTGGCTCGTCGTTCCGCCGCAACCTTGCCGAACTCAATCAGGCGGGTTTTCCCCGGGTGCAGACAAAGTGCAAACTTGGCCAACCGTTCCCGTAGTTCGACCAGAAACCGCTCCCCCTCGCGTCGGTGCTGGAAACCCACCACTGTGTCATCGGCGAAGCGCACTCCAATCCTGTCCCCCTGGGCATGACGGCCGCGCCATTGGTTGACCCACAGGTCATCGACAGAGTGCAGGTAGACATTTGCCAACAGCGGTGAGCTCACCGATCCCTGGGGTGTCCCCGCTGTCGTTTCAATCCGTTGTCCCTCTTCCAGCACCCCGGCCTTGAGCCACTTGATGATCAGCCGGATGATGCGCTTGTCGCCGATCCGGTGTTCAAGAAAGCAAATCAGCCAGTCATGACTGATCGTGTCAAACGACCCCTTCACTTAATACCCCCTTCCACTACCCGTCAGAAACCGAGGTCACCGAGATTGAAATCACCGATGTGCGTCATCCGTTATTTGGGCGGCGATTTGCGGTGTTCTCGTGGCCAACGTCTTCACGCAGTGCGGGTTTTGTGACCGTCATTTATCGCGACCCGATGCGGCTGCGAATCCCCTTATCCGTCACTCATCTCACCCCCCCTCGACAAGGCCGCCTCAGCAAGCTCACGCTGGCGAGTGTGACTGAGTTGGTCACGTTAGCGACGCAATACGAGGTGTTATGTCCATCCCCTCCGAAGCTGTCTGGTCGCGGCTTACCCCGGCGCTGCAAGCGGCCATCCGCGAAGAACTAATCACTGTTATGCAGGAGGTGCTTTATGCTGGCATCCGAACTGATCACGCCGCAACAGCTGGCACGCAAAGCCATCATCTATGTGCGCCAGTCCAGTCCCCACCAAGCCATCAGCCACCAGGAGAGCCTGCGGTTGCAGTATGCCCTGCAAAGCCGGGCACGGGAACTGGGCTGGCCGGCCGAGGCCATCGACGTCATCGACTGCGATCTCGGTACCACCGCCGCCAGTGCCGAACACCGCGCGGGTTTTAAAGACCTACTGGCCCAGGTCACCCTGGGCGAGGTGGGGATCATTCTGTCCTTTGATGTCACGCGCCTCGCCCGCAACTGCTCAGATGGGTACCCGCTATTAGATCTCTGTGGCTATCAGGGGTGTTTGATTGGCGATGGCGACGGTATTTATGATCCTGGCAGCACCAACGGGCGTCTGTTGCTCGGCCTGAAGGGGCAGATTTCCGAGCTGGAGCTGCATACGATTCGTGCCCGGCTGACCGCTGGCCTGCTTAACAAAGCCGCCCGCGGCGACTTGGCCCTCACATTACCGGTGGGCCTGGTGCGTGATCCCAGCGGCGTGGTGCAGAAAGACCCCAACCGCGAAGTCCAGAGCCGCCTGGAGCTCGTGTTCTCCACCTTCCTACAGGTACGCTCGGCCAGTCAGGTGCTGCGGGTGTTCAATGCGCAGCACCTGACGTTGCCGCGGCGCGATCGCTTCGGCGCGGTGGTCTGGCGCAAACCTACCGTAGCCGCTATCCTGTCCATTCTCAAGCATCCGGCCTATGCCGGGGCGTTTACCTATGGGCGCACGCGCACCGTCCACCCCGGTCCTGGCCCGCAGCCCACCCGCCAGCAGAAGCTGCCTCTGGAGCAGTGGAGAATTCGCGTGAACCATCGCTATCCCGCCTACATCAGTTGGGAGACCTATGAGCGCATCCGAGCGATGCTCAAGGAGAACTATGCGGCGTATGATCGTCATCACACCCGGGGTGTGCCCCGCCCTGGCAAGGCCCTGTTGCATGGGTTGGTCTATTGTGGCGAATGTGGCCATAAGATGGTCGTTCAGTACAAGAATGCCACGCGCTACCTCTGCAATTATCTGCGCCAGCAATACGGTGTCCCGGTCTGCCAATACATCCCTGCGGATCCGGTAGATGATGTCGTGGTGCAAGCGTTCTTCGCCGCCCTGTCGCCGGTGGAGCTCGATCTCTACCAGCAGGCCATGGCCGCCGAACAGCAGGCCACCCAGGCACTCGCCCAGGCCCGCCGCCAGCAGCTGGAACGCTTCCGCTATCAAGCCGCACTCGCCGAGCGCCAGTTCCACCAAGTCGACCCCGACAATCGCTTGGTCGCCGCTGAACTCGAAAGGCGTTGGGAAGTGGCCCTGCGGGAGCTGAAGCAGGCGGAAGCGGACGATGAGAAGGCCCAGCAAGCCGCCTCGCCAGCGCCCGACCTGCCCGCTGATCTCAAGGCCGCTTTCACCACCCTCGGCCAGACCCTGCCTGAGATATGGCCTACCGACGTGCTCTCCCAGACCCAGAAAAAGGCGCTCTTGCGCTGTTTGATCGACAAAGTGGTGATCCATCGGCTCCAGCGCGATCAGGTCCGCCTGCGCATCGTCTGGAAAGGCGGCGATACCACCACCGTGACGCTGCCGATTCCGGTAGGTTCCTTGGCTGAGCTCAGCAACGCCGCCGCGTTGGAGAGCCACATTGTGGCGCTCGCGCGTCAGGGGGTTGACGATATCACCATCGCGCAACAGCTGACCGCCGCGGGCTTTCGTTCCCCCATGAATCCCAAGGAGGTCTTACCCAATACCGTACGCTGTACCCGTCTTAAGCATCGGGTCTTGGTGAAACGCAGCCAGTCTCATCCCCGCCAGATGGCGGGCTTTCTCACCGTCGCCCAGATCGCCTGCGCCTTACGGGTCTCGCGTTATTGGATTTATGATCGCATTAATAACAGCACGATCATCGCCAGCCGCGAGCCAACCACCGGTCTCTATCTGTTTCCTGATCAACCGGATACGCTATCCCAGTTTGAACAGCTCAAAGCCGGCCAATGTCAGCAGCTCTGCTTTGTGGCCTCGTCGTAATGGCAAGTGCTGAGACTTTCTATATAGACAACCACGGTGGTGATAGATCACCACCGCTGGCTCATCGAGAGGAGTATCAAGATGCCTAATCAAAGAACCGGGAGATGTCGGCGTCCACCATCCAGCAGATCTTCTTCGCCTTGATGCCAAAGGCCAGGGCGTCCAGTGCATCGTGCTGGCTACGCCCCGGTCGGAATCCATAGCTGAAACCCAGAAACTCCGATTCGTAGATCGGCGTGAGAAGCGCCACCACCGCCTGTTGGACAATCTTATCTTCCAGCGCTGCGATGCCGAGCGGTCGTTGCCGGCCATCGGGCTTCGGTATGTACTTCCGCCGCGAGGGCCGCGCCCGGTACGCTCCGGTGTGAATTCGCCGATGAAGGTCTTCGAGGTTACCCTCGAGCCCTTGCGCGTACTCCTCCCATGGCGTGCCATCAACTCCCGCGGCGGCCTCTTTCTTCAGTTGCAGAAATGACCCCCGCAGACAGTCAATCGTGACATGATGCAGGAGCGCCGTCAGCTTCTCCCCCTTGTTTCTGTTTACCGCTTCGCGTATGCGGGCCTGCGCCTGGGACACGGCGTCCCGGCTCTGCGTCCGGACCATGCTTTGCACACCCGCATGCCTCTCGATCCCACTGCTTCCCTCCACCGACTCCGCCTCGGGTCGCCCCGCCTTGTTCGCCGGTTTCATCGGTACTATCAGTGAGTCTGACTTCTGCGCTCCGTTCATCATCGGCGTCGGCCTCTGGCCTTCCCAATGCGGCCCGCCAACGACGGCGGACGGTAACGCAGATCTCCCGGTTCCCGTTCAGGAGGCGTACGTACATGCCAGGGTCTCAGACGACGCAGGGTCGGGCAGGCACTCGCGCTCTCGCGCCGGCCCATGTTGCCTTCTGCCTTTTCGAGAGCATCGGCACCCCAAACGGAATTTTCGCCGCTCAAGGGCTGGCCTATACGCTCCCCTGTCAACGCTTCGCTCATGCCCTCGCGGACATAGGCGCATGACTCGGGACCAGTGTGGGTCGCTAGCCCTTCACTGTCGTGGACTTGCACCTCTTACCTCCTGCCGGTCTCCCGGCGCACCGAAAAACTTTTCTAAATCCATATCGACCACCCATCGGTACCCCTCGGCCAGGTAGCTACACGCCTGCAACACCGCCTGGTGTGCGCTACGCCCGGGGCGAAACCCATAGCTGTGCTCTGAGAATCCAGGTTCGAAGAGGGGACCCATCACCTGCAAGACCGCTTGGGTAATGAACCGATCCAATACGGTAGGGATACCGAGCATCCGCTGACCGCCGCCGGGTTTGGGCACATACACTTCCCGCCCCGGCGATGGCCTGTAGGTCATCTTGAGTAGCTGCTCTCGGATCGCGGGCCAGTGCTCACGTAGGGAGGCCGGTAACTCGTCAACGGTCATCCCGTCCACGCCCGGTGCCCCTTTATTGGCCTGCACCCGCTTCAGCGCGTTGCGTAGGTTTTCTCTGTGTATCCTCTCAAAATTTCATGGCGAATCAGGACACGTATGCAGTTCAGCTTTGCTCTTTTGCCTGATCAACTGCGCCAGTGAAGGCAGCTCAAATTTCCCACTTACCCGATCATAAATATAGTCATAAGCACTGACGCCGAGTTTCTTCGCCGTTTGCACCAGGGTCATGAAGGTGTCTTTGGCCTGGGTACCGGCTTTGGATTTGGTGTGCAGGCTGACATCCCTGACCCGGGCTTGTGCACGGGCACCCAACTCAGCATCATTGTTATGCAACGGCAACTCGGGATGACGCAGCACCGCCAAGAGAGCCTCTTTTTTGGCGAGGGTTTTGGCGATTCGGTCGTCGAGCTCGGCATAGTCGGTTCGGGTTGAGAACAACCGGTCGAACGCCTCGGACAGCCTGGCCGCCTCGGCCGATGTCGGGGTTTGTTTAAACTCGAGCAGTTGGCCGTAGAAAGCCCAATAGTCTTGGCGAAAGCGCTCCCATCGTTGCCGATGTGCGGGGACGATAGGATTGAGCTTTTTATCGTGCCGACCGTCATGTACCCAGCACAGCGCCAACTGCTCGGTGAGCCGCTTAAATTGCGCGGCATCATCGCACAGCAACAGCTTGACCACCGGCAACGCAGTCTCCTGGTGATACGCGGCGATCGCGGCGGCTTCGAGAAGGCGGCGGCGCTGGCGAGGGCCGGGCGGTAACTCATCCAACCGCTGGGTGATCTGCGCTTCGGTGAATGGTTGGTCTTTCGCCAGGCTCTCCACGCGGGCGATGAGCTTCTGAGACACACCGAATTGCTCGAGCAACTCCAGCGTTTCGCTATTGAACACAAATCGACGGGGAGCAAAATTTCTCAGTACGTCCAATACGCTTAACCGATCTTTGTGTTCGGTCGTGAAATAGGCCGTGGATAACGGATTACAGACCACCTGGGTAGAGTGGTTTTCACCGTTGACCCGCGCCCTGGTGTCATCGATCTGCTGATAGTCCCCGCATTCCAGGGCAGCCCGATAGAGCTCGTCCTTTTCGCGATGAAAGACCGCTGGCGGATCGGTCAACAAACCCGAGATATAACCCGCCGAGATGCGGACGTTGAAATTGCGCAGAAACGCTAAAATCTTCGGTTCAGACAGGTTACATACGTGCTCCATCGTCGGAATCAGCGCACGAATGCCGGCACCGAATTCCCCCTTCACCCCTGGCGGTAAGGGCCCTCGATAAGTCTGCTGTTGCGACGGCGAATAATATACCGCACGGCGGTATTCCACATTGTCCGAGGTGATTTTCAGGTCCTGAACAAGGACGCTTTCATACCCCTTGAAGATGGCATCTTCCGGGAGTCCATCACGATTGACCGGACACACCTGCACTCGGTCAATGTTGATCTGCTCGCGTTTCGATTCCCGCTGGTGTTCTCCCCGGCCTCCCTTGCCCTGTGCTCCTGAGGCCTCCTTACGCTCCTGTTCCGAAGATAGGTCATCACGCTTTTGGGGTTTCCCCTTAATCTCCGGCTTCCCTTGCTCGCCTTTCAAACGGTTGATTTCATCCTTCAGCTTTTGTTGCTCTTCCTTTAACTTTTCGTTCTCCGCGGCCAGCGTTTCCACCAGATTCAGCAACACCACCACACTGGCCTTGACATCAGCCGTTTCTATCCGCTCAATGTCTAGCGGCAGCGTTTCGAAAACAGTGGCAATTTCGGTACGGTTCATAACCTACTACATGGGGCAGCCAAGCGTTTTATCAAGTCTTCCACGCGCTACTTTGTTCCATGAGCGCTAAACTCGGGTAGCGCGTAGCGCCAACCCATCGAACCGTTGCTGAAGCTTTATTACCATGAGATTTTGAGAAGATACTTCTCTGTCTAGCATCTGCTCCATCAACGCTTCGGTCGGTGGTCCGATGGCTTCCGTCGCCGCCGTCGCCGCTTGACACCCAACGCCGGGCCCATGGCGACTGCCGGCCGCCTCCTTCCCGGGTCGTTGCAACGTCTCCGTTGTCATAACTGTGTCTCCTTCAGCAATCGAGGTTCCGGCACCGGGCCGGGTTCCCTTGTTCAGGCCTTCGGTGGTTGTCGTTACGGCTCGGCCTATCTGTTCGCTCCACCTTTCGGTCTCGGAGTGCCTCAATAGCTTCGCCTGACGCTTACCTACTCTGCCGTCTGCTGACTTCTGTTCACTCATCGACCAACCTCTCGGTTGCTCTAGCCCAAGGCAGGTGGACAGATCTCCCAGGGTAAGACGCGTGACTTTCCGGCCATCCCCGCCGCATAGACACCGGCTCGTTCCGGATGACTTCGGGCTTCGGACACCAACGCTTCCTCACCCACGAGACGATGCCTCACATGCGGTTCGTGTGCCTCGGGTCGGACGTTTGCCTTCCGCTTCCTTCGGATTCCACCTCGCGGTGGACACCCTTGCGGTTCGGCTAGGAGTTCCTGTCATCACGGCCTCCAAGGGACTTTCACCCGCTAGTCACTTCCCGGTCGGCTTTCGCCTTCCGGTTACCAGCGCCCGTCAGGGCGCTACGCGCCATGCCTGGCGCACGTTGGAGACCGCCGGGCGCTTGTTTGCCGCCGCGGCCCTGATGAGTGTCGTCGCGCTGCGCCTGGTGGGACTGCGGGAGCAGGTGTGCCGCCAACCCCAGCGTCCTGCCGAGGAGGCGGGCTTGGATGAGCTAACGTTGGAGGTGCTGCGTAGCACCGCCCACCGCTCGATACAGACGGTCGAAGACGTCGCCCTGGCGATTGGCCGGCTGGGGGGACACCTTAATCGCCGTCAAGATGGCTTGCCAGGTTGGCAGACGCTGTGGCGCGGCATGCAAAAACTTGAGCTGCTCGTTGAGGGCGTTCGCTTGTCATGTAAGTTGCCAAGATTTTGAGTAATGACAAGCCGGCAGAGCCGGGGGATTACTTATTTTATTTAATCCATCACGCAAACTGAGTGTTGCATAAGGCCGAAAATCACCGGCGGCAAAAGGCACCGTTCGCAGTGGAGAAGCATTGACCACTACCCGCTCAATCCGCATCCACGAGTTCCCTGTGCAATTCAGCTTCTGTGTACTGGAAAGGGGAGATCTGGAAACGGCCCAGAGCACTGATAAACGCAGCCCGTGATAGACCTGCTATCTCCGCTGCCCGCTCCTGGGATATTTGGCCGAGTTCGTACCACTTTACCGCGGCCGCTAAACGCATTTCCTGTGCGAACTCCTCGGGGTCTTTTTGCAAGGCAGAAAAAACGGTTTCAGGCAGTTGGATAGTGAATTGTGTCATCGCAGATTTCCTCAAAGCAGTCCGTATAGAGTTGGGTTACGAAAGCTTACCATGATACCCTTGTTCATGTTTCGGACCCATGATCTCTGCGTGATTAGCAGCTATTTCGAGCACAGTGTAGCTATGGCAAATCCTGCTTTATTTGATAACCTTGAACTGCGGCGTGCCTTAGGTGCCTTCGCTACCGGCGTTACAATCATCAGTATCTTGGATGCGCAAGGCAGTCCCCGGGGCATGACCGTCAATTCTTTTAGTTCGGTGTCACTTGACCCGCCCTTAATTCTTTGGTGCTTGGCATTCAATACGCCTGATTTTACGGCGTTCCGGGATACCGAGCATTTCGCCGTCAATATCTTAGCGGAGGGTCAAATCACCATCTCAGAGCGTTTTGCCTCCCTTGACAATGACAAGTTCACTGGTATTGACACCATCCCGGGACTGGCAAACGTGCCGCTTATCAACGGTTGTGCCGCGGCCCTGGAATGCCGCAAGGAAGCAACTTATCCCGGCGGCGACCACGTTATTATGATGGGACGAGTAGCACGGTTACATCATCGTGGACTCCGTCCCTTGCTGTTCTATGCGAGTCGATACAGGACGGTTGGCCATGCTCTGTGACCTTGTTCATTGCCCTTGTTCAGTACCGGCTAACGCATAGTAATCACTACTTTGCCGGTGGTACGCCGCTCGAGTAGTGCACGCAATGCCTGGGGAGCCCGAGCGAGAGGAAAGGTTTCTGAGACATGAGGCTTAAGTTTACCGGCAGCGTACCAACTCAGCAGTTCGCTCAGCGATTCATGCATTAACCGAGGATTGCGTTGCAGATAGGCTCCCCAATACAGCCCGATAACGGCACAGTTCTTTACCAGCAGCAGGTTGGCTGGCGGCTGAGGAATGCGGCCACTGGCAAAACCGACGGCGAGTAGCCGGCCCTCCCAATTAATGCAGCGCAATGACGCATCAAAGGCATCACCCCCTACCGGATCGTAGACAACGTCGGCTCCGCCCAAAGCCTTTACCCTTTCGCGTATATCCTCTTTGGAGTAGTCGATCAGATAATCTGCGCCATGTTCTGCCGCTAACTCTAGCTTTTCCGCGGAACCCGCCGTCGCAATGACGGTAGCGCCCAATTGTTTACCGATTTCTACAGCCGTTAGACCAACACCGCCGCCGGCGCCGTGAACCAATAGGTTTTCACCGGCTCGCAAATGAGCCCGATGAGTCAAAGCCAGATGAGACGTACCGTAGGCTACGGGAAATCCGGCAGCGGTCACAAAATCCATGGTATCGGGCAAGGGAATCACCGCCACGGCGGGCGTCACCACTTCCACCGCATAACCGCCATAGGGCAGTATTGCCATAACTCGTTGCCCCGGCGATAGTTCAGTCACTCCTGCGCCGCATTCCAGCACTTCGCCACCGACCTCGACGCCCGGCGCAAACGGTGGTTGCGGGCGAAGCTGATATTTACCCTGAATAATTAGCGTATCGGCGAAGTTCACTCCGCAGGCATGGACGGCAATTTTTACTTCACCTGCACTCGGCTGCGGGCAGGTCAACTCGACAAGCGATAAGTTGTCTGGGGGACCCCAGGCTTTGCATATGATGGCTTTCACTAGTCTTTCTCCGGTTTTACGCAGATTGCGCTTATTCATTGAATTCTCATAGCGCTACTATAAACTGCGTTAGCTTTTAATTATTCCGCATTGCGATCTGAAAGGATAATGGTATGCCTATCGATATAGCAGCCCTAATGGGGCCGGTGAGTGAAATTGCCGCAGAGGCGGGTGTCCGTATCATGGAAATCTATGCTACGGCTTTCAGCATCAACGAGAAAGATGACAATAGTCCGCTGACAGCGGCAGATCTGGCTGCACATCAGACCATCGTGGCCGGCCTGCAGAGGTTAACACCGGAAATTCCCGTTCTTTCCGAAGAGTCAGCCGATATTTCCTTTGCTGAACGCAGTCAATGGGAATATTTCTGGCTAGTAGATCCCTTGGATGGCACTAAGGAATTTATTAAACGCAACGGCGAGTTTACCGTCAACATTGCCTTGATTAGAGGCCATGACCCGGTGCTTGGCATAGTGCAGGTACCCGTCACCGGGCAACGTTATCTGGCCGCCCAAGGAGAGGGCGCATTTCGTCAAGAACCTGGTGAAACGGCACAGCGCATTACCGTGGCTCCTCTTCAAGCCGGTCCCGTCCGCATAGTGGGTAGCCGCTCCCATAGCGGTGAAAGCTTAACGGCCTTTATGGCTCGCCTGGGTGAGCACACCTTGGTGTCCATAGGCAGCTCTCTTAAATTCTGTCTAGTGGCAGAGGGTAAAGCCGATATTTATCCGCGCCTAGGCCCCACCTCGGAGTGGGATACAGCAGCGGCCCAATGTATCGTTGAAGAGGCCGGCGGCCGGGTTGTCGCCATCAGTGGCTCAAAACTTATTTACAATACTAAAGAATCCCTGCTGAATCCCCATTTTCTCGTGTACGGCGATGCCGGCCGCGATTGGCTTACCTATTTATCTGGGCAGGCTTGAAATCCATTCCTCCGTCCCCATTCTGGATGAGTAAACTAGCTAACCGGATACGTGTTGATTGTTTAGAGGAGAGCAGCACATTATGACCGTTGAAGCACATACGGAGAACTTGGGGTTTCAAGCTGAGGTACAGCAAATCCTGCACTTGGTGATCCACTCCCTATATTCGAATAAAGAAATTTTCCTTCGTGAACTGATTTCCAATGCTTCCGACGCCTGCGATAAGCTGCGCTTTGAGGCACTCACCGACGATGCGCTTTATGAAAACGCTCCGGACTTAAAGATTCGCCTTGCCTACGACAAGGAAAAACGCACCATTACCGTCTCCGACAACGGCATTGGTATGGATCGTCAGGAAGTTATCGATAACATTGGCGTTATCGCCAGCTCTGGAACTCGCCAGTTTTTTGCCAAACTCACCGGCGACCAAGCCAAAGATTCTCAGCTTATCGGTCAGTTTGGCGTCGGCTTTTACTCCAACTTTATCGTTGCCGACAAGGTGACGTTACTTACCCGTCGCGCCGGGCTTGGCGCAGAGCATGGCGTGCGCTGGGAATCCAGTGGGGAAAGCGGCTATACGCTGGAAACGGTAGAAAAACCATCCCGCGGGACCGATGTCATTTTGCATTTACGGGAAGATAATGATGAATTTCTAGACGAGTGGCGGCTACGTTCTATTATTACCAAGTATTCCGACCATATTAGCCTACCTATTGTCATGCAGGTGGAAAAACCAGCCGAAGAAAAGGACAAAGAATCCACCTTTGTAGAGGAAACCGTCAACCGCGCTTCGGCTCTGTGGACTCGCCCCAAGAGCGAAGTTAAGGAGGAAGAGTACAAGGAGTTTTACAAGCACGTAGCCCACGATTTTACCGATCCGTTAGTCTGGACTCACAATCGGGTCGAAGGCAAGTTGGAATACATTTCTTTACTGTACATTCCCAGCCGCGCACCCTTTGACCTTTGGGACCGCGAACAACGCCACGGCGTTAAACTCTATGTACAGCGGGTATTTATCACCGAGGACGCCGAGCAACTGATGCCGCGTTATCTGCGTTTCGTGCGTGGTGTCATCGACTCCAACGATCTGCCTCTCAATATCTCCAGAGAAATTCTGCAAAGCAACAAGATCATTGACGGCATCCGCGCTGGTTCGGCGAAAAAAGTGTTGGGCCTTCTTGAAGATTTGGCAAAAAACGAACCTGATAAGTACCAGAAATTCTGGCAGGAATTTGGTCGGGTTCTTAAAGAAGGCCCCGCCGAAGACTATGCCAATCGCGAGCAGATTGCTAAGCTGCTGCGCTTTACTTCGACTCACGATGATGGCCCCGAACAAACGGTCTCCCTAGAAGACTATGTGGGGCGTATGCAGGAGGGTCAAGATAAAATTTACTATATTAGCGCTGATAGTTTTGCCGCGGCTAAGCATAGTCCTCATCTGGAAATCTTCCGTAAGAAAAACATTGAAGTGCTGTTGCTGTCTGAACGGGTAGACGAGTGGCTGATGGCTCATCTGACTGAATTTCAGGGCAAGACCTTGCAATCCATCGCGAAAGGCGCACTGGACTTAGATGTGGCTGAGTCCGAAGCCGAAAAGCAGGAACAGCAGCAAACCGAGGAATCTCTCAAAGATCTCCTGGCTAAAATCAAGCAAACCTTAACAGATGAGGTCAGCGAGGTACGTATCTCCAAGCGCCTGACTGATTCGCCCGCTTGCCTGGTGGTGGACGAATATGCTATGAGTGCCCATCTTGAACGATTGTTGAAAGATGCCGGCCAGACGGTACCGGGAAGCAAGCCTCATCTGGAATTGAATCCTAACCACTTTCTGGTAACTCGCCTCAAAGAAGAGCAAGACGATGAGCGCTTTGCTGACTGGACTCATCTATTGTTCGAGCAGGCGATGCTTGCAGAAGGTGGCCAATTGGAGGATCCAGCCAGCTTCGTGCAACGGTTAAACAAGTTGCTGTTGACGCTGACCCAGTAACGGCCAGATGCGGGGCGACGAGATCGCCCCGATCGGTACCGGTTAAGCACGAGGAAACGTAGCGTAAATGCCGGTAGAGTGATATGCTTGAAATGTTTCGAGCACCGCTGATAGAGACCTATTTGTTATGATGAAGCTGAAAGAATTACTAGACAAAAAGGGAGCAAGCGCGGTTACTGTGCCGGGATCATCCACGGTAGGAATGGCTATTCGGACCATGTATCAAAACCGAGTAGGTTCAGTCATTATCGCCTCGGACGGTGGAACGCCTTCAGGAATTCTGACGGAGCGAGACATAATGCGGCTCTATGCGGAAGGGAAAAGTGCTTTTGAGACGCTACGGGTTGAGGATTGTATGACCACCAATCTGGTATTGGGTAGTCCGGATGACGAGATAAGTGACGTATTGGGTATTATGACGGAAAAGCGTTTCCGGCATATGCCGGTTGTTCAAGATAAACAGGTCGTGGGTATTGTGTCGATCGGGGATCTGGTTAAAGCGAAACTCGAAGAAACCGCCGTCGAGGCCCAAGCGTTGCGCGACTATATCACTTCTTAAGCGACACCTTACTGGATTATTTTTGACTCTCACGAATCCGCTATGACCAAGAGCTTCTGGCAAACCAAATCTCTTGCTCAAATGACGCTTGCGGAATGGGAATCCCTCTGCGACGGCTGTGGTAAATGCTGTCTGCATAAGTTGCAGGATAGCGACAGCGGTGAACTCTTTCATACCAATGTCGCCTGTCACCTCTTGGATCTGGACAGCGCCCGCTGTACCCGCTATTCCGTACGCTTTCAGCTAATACCGGATTGTATCCAGCTAAGCCCTCAAAAAATCAAACGTTTTGCCTGGCTACCCAGCACCTGTGCCTATCGGCTGCTGGCAGAGGGTAAAAACTTGCCAGAGTGGCACCCTTTACTATCCAGAGACTCCCGCTCGGTTCATCGTGCCGGTATGTCGGTGCAGGGTTGGACAATATCCGAACAACACGTACAGAATCTTGAAGAGCACGTTATAAACTGGCTTCCATAAGTGTTAAAACTGTTACTTTATGGTCTTTTGCAAGTCAATACCCACCCAGAAGCACTGGCTTTAGCAATACGAAACTTTCATAAGCGAGGCGAAGTTTTATACCATATATACCAACCTATCATGACAATTGATAGGATAAACAAAAGCTTAAGTAAACCTAGTCGAATAGACGTAGCAATTTTACCTTAATAGTCCTTATACTAGTCGAGGAGAAAGGTGCTTTCTGCGCAGGAGCAAAAGATGAACCAGTATGGTAGCGTTGGAAACGCTAGAAAGGAGCTTTACAATGGATTTCAGCTCGACAAGCGCCATGGTTTACCCTTGAACTGTTGGCTCAGAGTGTTTTAAAGTCATAAAAATATTACTATAATTGCATGCCAGCGCAGAAAATCGCCCGCATATCTCGATAATGCTTAAGCCACTAAAACTTTTGCCTGAAGTGTCACCTCCCTTTGAGCTCAAAGGGAGCCTATTTACGCTAACCGTGCTGCATCTGCGTGAAACAAACCACGAAGTCATCGCCCGCTATCTCATTGAAAAAATCAGGCAGGCGCCAGGTTTTTTTCGAAATACCCCTGTGGTTGTGGATTTAGAAGCGCTAACAGAAACGGATGCTGGCTTAGATTTTGTCAGCCTCTACGGGTTATTGCGAACGCAAGGTCTGATTCCGGTAGGAGTACGCAATGGCAGTCCTGCATCACAAGCTGCTGCCGTCCTGGCTGGTTTACCAGTCCTTCCTGATGGCCGTTCCTCTGCGGCTGCCAAGAAACTCGATAAACCTGAGCATTATCCTACTGTGAGACGCAGTAAAATTATTACTCAGCCGGTACGTTCGGGACAGCAGATCTACGCTGCAGACGGTGACCTAATTCTGTTAGGGGCGATTAGTGCTGGTGCTGAGGTATTAGCGGACGGTAACATACACAGTTACGGTCCGTTGCGAGGTCGTGCTCTGGCCGGTGTTAAAGGTGATACTGAAGCACGAATTTTCTGCCAAAGTTTAGCAGCAGAACTCGTGTCTATTGCTGGACATTATCGGATCATTGAACAACTGGACGAAGCTGAGCGCAGCAAACCTGTTCAGTTATATTTATCGGAAGATCGCTTGATTATTGAGCCCCTGTTAAGGTAACCGACGACAGGCATGGGGCTTCAGGAGGATAATAACTTGGCAAGAGTGATTGTCGTTACATCGGGCAAGGGAGGTGTTGGCAAGACCACCACGAGCGCTAGTTTTGCCACTGGCCTGGCACAGCGCGGCCATAAGACTGTTGTCATTGATTTTGACGTTGGTCTGCGCAACTTAGATTTGATCATGGGATGTGAAAGACGGGTAGTTTATGATTTCGTCAACGTCATCAACAATGAAGCCAATCTTAATCAAACCTTAATCAGAGACAAACGGGTTGAAAACTTATACATTTTGCCTGCATCCCAGACCCGAGATAAGGATGCTGTTACGAGAGACGGCGTAGACCGGGTACTGAAAGAATTGAAGCAGAATTTTGACTATATTATCTGTGATTCTCCCGCAGGCATTGAACGCGGTGCCTTAATGGCGCTTTATTTCGCCGATGATGCTCTAGTGGTGACTAACCCAGAGGTGTCGTCGGTGCGTGATTCGGACCGTATACTTGGTATTCTCGCCAGCAAATCTCGGCGTGCCGAGCAAGGTGACGAACCTATCAAAGAGCATTTGGTACTAGCCCGTTACGCCCCGCTTCGGGCTAATCGTGGTGATATGCTCAGCGTGGACGATGTTATAGAAATTCTCGGCATTCCTCTGCTTGGCGTAATACCTGAATCCCCAAGCGTTTTGCAGTCCTCCAACGCGGGTGTTCCGGTGATTCTGGAAGACAATAGCGACGCTGGAAAAGCTTATGGTGACTTAGTTGAGCGCTTTCTAGGAGAGGAACTTCCCCATCGTTTTCTCACGGTTGAGAAAAAGGGTTTTTTAAGGCGCCTATTTGGGAATTAAGGCATGGGTTTATTGAGTTATTTTCGTCCTACCCCGCAAGGGTCGGCCGCTGTCGCCAAGGAGCGGTTACAGATAATTGTTGCCCACGAACGTAGTGGCCATCGTCATAGTCCAGTTTGGCTACCGGCGCTGAAACGCGAGCTAATGGATGTCGTGCGCAAATATGTATCCATTGATCAAGATCATATCAAAGTTCATTTGGACAGAAAGGATAGCTATGAAATTTTAGAACTCAATATCTTACTGCCTGAGGAATCAGGTATCCGTAAGTGAATTCCGATCCGCAGGATAAAGCAGACAAAGTCCGACTTGATAAATGGTTATGGGCTGCTCGTTTTTTTAAGACCCGTTCTCTAGCCGCCGAAGCCATAAGTGGCGGTAAAGTTCATGTCAATGAAGCTCGTGCCAAACCTGCCCATACCGTGAGGGCGGGTGAAACCTTAAGCATTCGCCGCGGACCTTATGAATATATCGTTGTGGTAAAGGGGTTATCTCACCAGCGCGGTCCGGCTACCCAAGCGATTTTGCTTTACGAAGAGACCACGGAAAGCCGCCAGAAACGTGAAGCGCTGGCGGCTCAGAGCAAACTGCACGCACTTAACGCGCCCCATCCTGTCCGCCGCCCTACTAAAAAAGATCGCCGGCGTATTATTCGTTTTACCCATTAAAATAAAAGCGAGACATAACAAGCCTAACGAATAAGGTTAGATTGTGTGAGCGAAGCGAACCACAATCTGACCTAGGGCGTCCAAGTCGGCCAATTTGCCTTGACCACTTTTTGGACCTCACTGATTGGTCCCAAACCCAGTGCTAATCGGTATATGAGTGATAATCTCTGAGTCCAAAAATCGGGCAACGAGTTTGGCCCAAAAATGGCGTTTTTAGACACCCTAAATCTGACCCGTTTGTTGGACGAGCCCGTGGGAAGAGTGGGGAGAGCTTTATATAGAAAATATCTTTTTCAAGCCTGAGTGCCCTAAAGCCCTACTATGGTGGGCAGATCCGCAAGGCAAGCCGAGTTCGTTGCGCTGGCGGCAACGGTAACCGGACATCGGCGCTGATGGGCGTATTTTAGGGCTCTCGAAGACGAGTGGGCCTGTCGGCTTCGGCTGCCGATGTGCCTAGGCGTCGAATTGTCACCTTCGTTTACATCATCAATGCACCTGCTGCCTCATCTGGCCAGAAGCGGGAAAACAGGCAGTATCCGCGTGCGCACGATGTTCATCACGGCGCCGCACCAACGGCACGTGAGTGGTGGGCGTGGTTTGATCTCCGTCAAGGCCCGGTTCGGGGTGAGCCTCAGCAGATACTGAAGCAAGGCGATCAAGCGTTTGCTGTTGGGGTGTAAAAAGCCGAAGTTGCGGGCGCGGCGGAAGCCTTTGGGCAACACATGCTGGAGAATTAGCCACAGGAACCGGGCGCCGGAGACGGTTCGGTAGGCCATCTGCTTGGTTTTACTATCCTGGTAGCGAAAGGTCACCTGGCCGTTGTCACAGGCGATGATATCCTTCTCCTGGATCACGCCTTTATAGAGATAGCGGCCCAGATAAAGCAGCGCTTTTTCACCCGTACCGACGGATTTAACATCCACGACCCAGGTGTTGGGGTAGCTGGCGGGGAGGGTCAGTCCCGCCTGGCCGATCGCATCGAGGAGTTTGGCGCGAAAGACCTTGGCCAAGGCCTTATGGTTGAACAGATAGCCGGAGGGGTTGTTGCGGTTAGCTTTTTTTCCACCTTTGGTGCGCCACCACCTTTTGTCGCCATCGAGGGCCGCGGCGGGCATCACCAGATGCACATGCGGGTGGTAATCGAGGCGGCGGGAATGGGTGTGCAGGACGGTGATAGCGCCCGGGGTACCCTGAAGCTGTTTATCGTTTTGACTAAACGTGTGCACCGTCTCCCAGCTACAGCGGGTCATCAAAGTATACAGCGTGCGCTGATGCTGCCAGGCCAGCGAGCGGAGCGCTTCGGGCAAGGTAAAGGTCAGCAAAAAATACTCAGCGGGCACCTGTTTCTGGAGCTGACGTTCCAGCCATTGCTGGCTTTCATGGTGCTGGCAGGGCGGACAGCTGCGATGACCGCAGGAATGCGGCACGAGCACCTGGTGGTCGCAGGCAGGGCAATGCGCCAGCATCTGGAGACTGGCTGAGGTGCGGCAGTCCTTCATCGCGGCCAGCGCCTGGCGATGAGAAGGCAGCAGCGATGCCTGGTATTGGGCCAGGAATTCGGCCTCGAAGGTGTTGATAATCGAGGAGAGCAGGATCATTTGACGTTCCTCCAGGTCAGGGAAAAACCGTTCATCAACTCATTGATCACCTGGTTTGTATTCTGGCCTGTCTGGGTGGTCAGATGGGTGTATCGGGCGGTGCTCAGGATGGAGCGGTGACCGAGGATTTTCTGTACTTCGAGCAGGTCGACGCCCGCTTCGATCAGATGGGTGGCATAACTGTGGCGCCTATGTCGTTAAAGACATAGGCGCCACTATCTACCCTTCTTGACTATGTCGGGTAACATGAAGGACCTTACAGACCTGTTCGGAAATGGCAGATCACATCACACGGGGCCTCTCAAAATACCCGACATAGTTTTTTTCCGTTAGAGATTATTGAGGAAACTCAGCAGCCTATCGTCGGGTTGATAACGACCTACCGTCCCCTCTGGGGGGTTTGTTTTGGCGAGCGCTTGCTCTTTCATCGCCAGGGTGGCCTCCAGATAGATCTGGGTGGTCTCAACGGATTCATGGCCGAGCCACAAGGCAATGACCGATCGATCAACTCCGGCTTGCAGCAGATCCATGGCCATGGTGTGCCGCAAGCGGTGGACAGTGACCCGCTTTTGCCGGAGCGAAGGACACGCCTGGGAAGCCGCCTGGCGCTGTTTATTCAGCAGGTACTGCACCCCATGGACACTGAGCCGGTGACCTCGGGCACTGGGGAACACGACGCCACGGGTACCGCGTGGTGGTTCTCGCAGCCAGGCGATCAACACGGCGCGTGTCGATTTGGCCAGCGGAATGCAGCGTTCTTTGCGTCCCTTACCGATGACCCGCACGTGCGCACCGACCGCTAAGCTCAGATCCTCGCGTTTGAGCCCGGTGATCTCGGATAAACGCAGGCCCGTTTGCACGGCCGTCAACATAAACGCATGATCGCGCCGCCCAGACCAGGTCTTCGGATCGGGAGCCGCGAGCAGCGCCTCGACTTCGGCACGGGTGAGAAAGCTAACCAGGGTGCGGGTGAAGCGCTTACTCGGGATCGCGAGCACGCGCTGAATCTGCGCCGCATGGGTGGGTAGTTCAAAGGCGGCGTAGCGAAAGAAGGAATGCAGGGCCGTGAGCCGCAAATTACGACTGCGGACGGTTACACCGCGCTGCGTCTCCAGTTCATCCAGAAAGGCCACGATCACCGGGGCGTCGATCTGCTCGATGGCCAGACAGGACGGCGGCTGATGCAGGCGCTGTTGGGCAAAGACCAGGAATTGCCGGAACGTGTCGCGATACGAGCGGATGGTATGCGGGCTGGCCTGGCGCTGTTGCATCAAACGCTGGGTAAAGAAACGCTCCAACAGAGGTGCTAAAGGGGTGCTAAAGGGGTGGCAGGTGTCATGACGGGTCCTCCCAACGCTGTTCAAGGCGGCGCATCGCTTCGCGCATCAGCTCAGGCGCCCCTTCCAAATACCACTGGGTATCAGCGACGTGAACATGGCCAAGATAAGCGGACAATAACGGCAGACGACGTTCAGGATCCTGATCGCAGCGATACCAGTTCACCAGCGTATTGGTAGCGAATCGGTGCCTGAAGTCATGCAGACGGGGGCCATGCCGATCGCCCGCACCCCGTAGCCCGATCTGCCGGGACAAGGCATAAAAGGCACGATGGATCTGTCCACCGTCCAGGCGATTTCCCCAACTGGAGACAAACAGGTAGGCGGACACCGCTCGCCCCGCCCAATGGCGCTGGCGTCGTTCGAGGTACGCGGCGAGCACCTGGCAGGTCGAGGCATGCAAGGGCACCAGGCGCGTCTTGCCGAACTTGGTGCCGCGGATCGTCAATACCCCGGCCTGCCAATCGACATCCTCCAGCGTGAGGTTGCGTGCTTCGCTCACCCGCAGGCCCGAGACGCTCAACAACCCGAACAGACAATAGTAAACCCAGGGCAGCAACGCACCGCGTTCGTAGCGGTGTGGCATGTTCAGTGCCGCGTCCAGTAAATTATGGATCTCTTCATCGGTGTAGAGATAGGGCCGTGCCCGCTGGGGTTGGAAGGGTAACAAACCGGGCGCTGGAATCTCGGTGCGGGGATCGCTCGCCCGGTGATACCGGGCAAATCCGCGCACCATGCTTAGGCGCCGTGCCCAATACGCCGGTTGCGCATCCACGGGCTGTTGCGCCCAGGCCAGCGCTAACGCCTGGGTGATGAAGGGCGCGTGCTGGTGCTCCATAAACGTGACAAAATCGGGCAACGCTTTGCCCGCTTCGCGTAATTGGAAGCCGAGCTGACGGCGCAGGTTCAGATACTCATCAACGGCTTGTCGAAGGGTGTTCATTGTTCACCTCCCGGCCACGGCAGCGCCAGCGTACGCAAGGCGTCCAGATCGACCTGGGTATATATCTTGGTCGTTTGCGGATGGCGATGGCCCAAGATGTCCCCGATCTCGCTGAGCGAGGCCCCTTGGCGCAACAGCTCGGTGGCCAAACCATGACGAAACTGATGGGTCCCATA
>CAVSVP010000024.1:0-263850 GCA_963731125.1 uncultured Pseudomonadota bacterium | reverse complement strand
GTATGCTAGACAGAATCTGTCTATTTCCCTACTAATTGTAGCCCAAGATTTGGGTTTGTACGCGTATCACCGTTGACAAGGAGGTTGGGCCATGGCTCTCTCAAGTTCTGCTGCTCCTGAGCACGATCCCCAAATTTGGGAATCCAGAAAAATATCACAGCAACTATCACTATCGTTCTGTTTATTACAAATACAACGGCAGGGATAGGGGTACGTACAGTCCCACCGAAGTGTCAGGTAGCTAAGGACTGTGCACGAAATAGTTTCCGGATTGGAAACTGGCAGGGGGCGATCGTTATGCTTATAAATAAACGGGGTTATCATGAGCAGCGACAGCCAGACGTGAGGACGGAGCGATGAAGTATAGCGATACGATCGAGCGCGATATGAAGCGATGTTATGACTCTCTCTCGGAGAAAGATCGGCGTGCCTATGTGGCCGTGGAGGTCGTGAAGTTAGGCCATGGCGGGATCGAATATATCGCTCAAGTGCTAGGCTGCGACCCGCAGACCATCGGTCGTGGACGCCGCGATCTGGACCCTCCCCCGGCATTACCAGCGGGTAAAGTTCGCCACCGCGGTGGCGGGCGGAAAAAAAATCACCACCCAGCAGCCGAGCCTGGAGGAAGCGTTTCTTGAGGTGCTGAAAGAGTATACCGCCGGGGATCCGATGCGCACCGCCGTTCACTGGACCAACCTCACCCGCCAAGAGATTGCAGAGCACTTGGCTGAAGCGGGGTGTCCGGTCAGCCGCAATATTGTTGGGCAGTTGCTTGAGCAGCATGATGATGTGCAGCGTAAAGCGCAAAAGACGCAGACCATGGGCCAGCACCGCGACCGCAACGCGCAGTTTGAGAACATCGCCGAACTCAAGCAGCAGTATCTGGATTCGTCCAATCCGATCCTGCGCATGGATACCAAGAAGAAAGAACACTTGGGCAATTTCTACCGCGAGGGCAAACTCTACACGCAAGCGAACCCCGCAAATCGATACCTTTGACTTCGCTAAATTTGGTTAGCGCTTATGGTCCAAAACCCCGCCGCCACCGTGAGGTTGACATAACTCAACAACACGCCCACTTGGCTCGTTTCAACCTTGCCAAGCCGGCCATTATATTGCTTGGCCACGCCGGCACTGGCCTCGCTGGCCTTCTTGTCGGCGCTTTCGCCCACCAACAACACACTTCCGCGGCTCAGCTCCGACGTGGCTTTCACTTCCTCTTGCACCTGCCGGTAGACCGCCTCGGCCGACCAGGGGGAGTGGCTCATGAAATGCTGGATGTTTTGCCCTTCTACACCCGCCTCTCGGCCTATTCCGCTATAGTGTCGGTTCCCCTCCATGCGCAGCAGCCCGCTCAGATAATGCCGCGCGTAGGCGCTGCCGTCTCGGGTTTGGGTCTTGAAACAGCTTCGGTAGCGCTCCCAAAAATCATGCAGCCGTTGCCCCAGCGTGTGGATCGCCTCGGGCACAAGACCCCATCAACGCCCCAATGCTTTTTTGTCATTAACACCGATTTTCATTCTGTTATTTCAGGTAACTCAATTTAAGCCGACGTTCCGCATACCCTACCAGTGATTAGTGAATTTTGTACAGTGCGGCTGTCAAAAGCGATTTTAGCCACCACGGGGGAGAACCGATGGCAGCCCATATCGAGACGGGCACGATGGTGCCGCCGCGTTACCGAAGCCAGACGCTAGATCATTTAGGATTAGTGGCTGGCATGTATGAGGAACTGGGCATTGGGCAGACGATTGACCGCGCGGTTATCCAGGATGGCGACAAGCGCCAGGTCTCCTTGGGTCAAGCGGTCAAGGCGATGGTGCTCAATGGGTTGGGGTTTATCAATCAACGCTTATACTTGATGCCAAAGTTTTTCTGGGATAAACCCACGGAACGGCTGATTGGGGAGGGCATTCAACCCGAGCATCTTAACGATGATGTGTTGGGTCGGGCCTTGGACGCTTTGTATAAATTTGGCGTCACCGAGCTCTATGCGCTGATTGCGCCCCAGGCGGTCCAGCGCCTGGGGCTACGGGTACGCGTTGCGCATTTGGACAGCACCGGTTTTCATGTCGATGGCGACTACCCCCGCGAGCCCGGTACCGAGGAAGGGGTCATTCACCTCACCCGGGGTTACAGCCGCGACCACCGCCCGGACTTGAACCAGGCCGTCTTGCAACTGATTGTGGAACACCAGGCGGGGTTACCACTGTTGCTGCAGCCGCTGGACGGCAATGCCGACGACAAGACCTACTTTCGTCAGACCCTGCAGGCGTATTTGGGGCAGCTACGCACCACCTATGAACTGGACACGATTGTCGCAGACAGCGCCCTGTATACGGCCGAGACCTTGCCGTTGTTGCAGGACGTGCACTGGATCACACGGGTACCCGCCACGCTGAACGCCGCGCAAGAGGTGCTACGTGCCACCGACCCCGAGACGATGACGCATCTCGACGAACACACCCGCTATCAGCGTCTGAGTACGGAGTATGCCGGGGTAGCCCAACGGTGGCTGGTGGTCGACTCCGACGCGGCGCAGCAGCGTGCGCGTAAGACCGTGTCTCGGCAATGCCGGAAACAGACGGAGGCGGATACCAAGGCGTTTGCTAAATTATGTGGGCAGTCTTTCGCTTGTGCCGACGATGCCAAACAGGCGCTGGCCGCCTTTCAGAACACTCTCACCCTAACCACGGTGGTCGAGCCGCAGATCGTGTCGGTACCTCACTATCAAGGTCGCGGGCGTCCTGCCAAGGCGTGCTCACCCGATACGCTGACTTATCGGATCGACGGGACGTTAGCCAGCCTGCCCGCCGCCTACCGCGCCCGCCTGCGCCAACACAGTGGCTTTATCCTGGCCACGAATCAGCTGGATACCGAGGCGTTGTCCGATGCCGAGTTACTGCAGGCGTACAAAGCTCAGCAGCGCGTGGAACGGGGCTTTCGCTTTTTGAAAGATCCGCTGTTCTTGGCGTCCTCACTTTACCTGAAGTCACCGCAACGCATCATGGCGCTGATGTTGGTAATGACCCTGTGTTTGTTGGTTTATGCCGCCTTGGAACACCGGATCCGTGACCGGCTGAAAGCCCAGGAACACACCTTTCCTCATCAAACCGGTAAACCCGTTGCCAACCCCACGGCGCGCTGGGTATTCCAGTATTTCGTCGGTATTCATTTACTTATCCTGGCCGACGGTCAGGTGCTGGCCCTCAACCTTGATGAGCACCACCAGCGCTTGCTCGAGTTACTCGGTCAGGCCTATGAAGCGTTTTATTCCTAAAATCAAGCAGGGGGTGTGCGGAATGTCGGTTTAAGCGAAACTAACCACGTTTCGTTGTTACTTGAGTTCCAGTCGTTCTCATAACGGTCACCCTAATAGTTGAACGCTAGCCGAAATCGCGACATAACAGATTTCTGCCGTAGCCCCATCAGTAAGCTGGAACTCACTGGCTTACCCAACCCCTAGCAGCGACAAAGTAAAATCGAGCGACTATCTGAACACAGTCACACAACCGGCATGCGCAATCAGTCACCGGCGATCATCCCGCCACGGCAAGAGCCATGGCGGTGCGCTTAGGTATCGCGAAATGCTCTGACCGCGTACTCACCGGCAGGGAACTCGCGCAGGCCTGCGCCGCGGAAGTTCAGCACGGTATCCGGGAAACCCGGGTCTATGCCCGGGTGATGCCGGCGCAGAAAATTACCCTGGTGCAAACCTTACAGGAAAGCGGCGAGTTTGTGGCCATGATCGGTGACGGGGTGAACGATGCACCGACCCTGAAACGGGCCGATATTCAGGAACTGGCGGTTTGCCTGCTGCTGCCCTGGGTGGTGTTAATCGCCGTGGAAATCGAAAAGGGACTCGCACGGCGGGGATGGATATATGCCACATCGGGCGAGAGATCCCGCTGACGCTACCCCTCGCTTTTGCCTTGCACCATCCTTATGAAGCCTGACTTGGCGCCATTGATCCAGGGTGATTAGGCAGCCTGATCCTCAGGATGCAATTGGCCCGTGATTTCTTCCAAGCGTTGCAGGGTCGCCTGTTGCGTTTCTGACGCTTTACGGCAGAATTCTTCCAGCGAATCCATCGCCCGTTGTAGGGTGTCGTTCCAAGTATCCCTCATTTCCCGCATATCGCATTGCTCACTGGCTTCCAGAGATCCCTGCATGGCCTGTGCATAGGATTTGCTGCCATCTTCGAACAGCCGCTGATTATGCTGAACCCAATGCTGGGTCAGCGTGGCAAAATGGTTTAGCGGATTGAAGCTATTCAGCCAGTAACGGCTCCATAAGGACTGGGTCGTTACCAGGCCCTTGAGTTGGGTTTCCATAACGCCTTTGACCTGAACCTCCCCGATTTGGAAGGATCTTTCCGCCAATTCCTGCCACCGTGCCACGAATTTCTCGTCGGCTGTCCACGGCTGAAAGCACTGCGACAGGCTAAGGTAGTTGTCCAGCATGCGTTGCCGGACAGCAAAGTCGGTATCGATGGTCGCTTGACGTTGCTGCTGCAAATTTATCATCGGTTTTCCCTGACATGGCCGAGAAGTTTGCATTGTAAAAAGGCCAGATGTGAAACAGATGACAGATCCATGAACTTATGAATACCGACGTTTGCTACGATTATCGCTACCGGTGCTGATTTCGATAAAAACTCTGTCTGAGGATTGAAGATAAAGACTTCATTGAAATGTCAAAGGACTGCAACAGGAGTATAGTATCATTCCATCTGTTAAACTTAAGGAAAGTTCGCACTGAAAAGTCATTGTGAATATGTTGCGATCCACGTTGTTACTCTATTCTCGTCTGTCAAGGTGGGGATTATTCCAGCAGCAGTTTGTAAAGATATCATAGGATTCTATAAATTATCATATAATTCATAAACTTAAAAAATATTTTCGTTATGGAACTTGTTGAGCATCACTCTATCGGGGTCGTTTTGAGGGAAGGAAACAACACCATGATTGCTGTCTACAGAGCCAACCGAAAGCACACTAATGCAGCCATTAAAGCAGCTTATGACGCTTTGAACGTGTTGCGCAACACCGTAGAATCCATGGAGGTCGATAACCAATCTGCGGCGGCTGAGCGAGCCGCCTTGGAGGCTTTACAAGTGTGCCTGGATACGTATCGCCACTCCTTCGAAGAACAATCCGGAAAATTATCGATCGGTGAAAAACTTTAATCAATAGGATCATTTCCGTATCGTTGTGCAGTCGCTTTGGGGTCCTGCCCATCGGCAAAAAGCATACTAAACACCCCATGTCACCTAACAAAGCCCGCCTCTCTCGAGAAACGTCATAGCCTATTTGTCATTTTTTTTAATAACTTGAGGTATAATTATCCTTGCCTCCGTAGCGGAGTATGGGATTAGGTGTCACTACGCTAGTGACGCTTTTTTTGTCTGGCTGGCACAGCACTCTTCCACGCAGAACAATGCCCCTTGAAAAATCGAGAGGCACCACCGGGGCGGCCGTCATGGTTACTCAATCTTTAGAGTAACGTCTTTGGTGCTCTTGGTTAGCGTCAACTCCAGCCGATCATCCTGAAACTTCGCTTTGCCGGTGGAGGAATTGACTTCCACCGGTAACTCCAAGGTACGGGCGAAGCAACCGTGGCGAAGCTCCTGGCGGATATAATCGCCCTCCACCGGTTCGTGGCGAATGACGCCCTTAATAGTCAGAACGGTATCGCTGGCGATAACGCTAAGATCTTCCTTACGCACTCTAGGAAGTTCCGCATATACTCGCAGTTCGTCATTGCGATCGATAATATCCACCGGCGGAAACGCCTGCGAGAACAGGCCCTCCATCAAGCGAGCCATCTGCCCCCAGGCTTGGCCAGGCCAGCTACGTGTTGCGCCCCTGCCTGAACACCTGAGGTGGCGGCTCCAGCAGCGGTTTCCAGCGCCTCGGTGGTCTTAGCAGCCGTCTCTTTCACACCGGGTCTGGATTTCTTAGCCTCTGCTTGAGGAACGTCTTTAGTCTCGGTGATCGAATCTTTGTGTTGGGTGGCCATGATACCTCCTCCCAAATTACCCAGCCGCTCTGAAGGCGGACTGTCAATGAGTGATAACCCAGTATCGCAGAACATCAGTGACTATCGGAAAGCCGCTGAGCATACGGTATGCTGATAGGAGCAGCAGGTAAGGCATCAGTCCTTGATAAACAGATTCATCAAATATAATTTTAACAGGTATTATTCTCAGATGCAGTTAAAGAGTCCAACACCCACGGTGGTATGGCGACTGGCGGCAAAGATCAGCATCAGCTATGCACTGGTTGCCAGCATATGGATCTATGCATCCGATGTCTTGCTGGCACAGCTGACTGGTTATCCATACTCCTTGGCCATTCTGCAGGCGTATAAAGGCTGGTTGTTCGTAGTGGCCACAGCACTACTGCTATATGGCCTGATTGGCTATGTCCTGACGACGGAGCGCCTATCGCCACTGACCACTGTACGCAGCAACGGCATACGGACGGAGTCCGCTACTGCGCCGCCGTCCCTCTGGCAGGGGATGCGCACGCCTGTGCTGATCTTTGTGTTGCTGGCCGGCGCCATTGGTTTAATGGGCTATCTGGTCTATGCCCATCAGAAAAAGATCCTGCAGACTAGAGCAGAAATTGAACTGTTGGCTATCGCTGATTACAAGGTGGAGGAAATTCAGCATTGGCTGACGGAACGGCGCAACGATGCAGAGTTTATCGCCCAGGATCCCTTTTTCACTCAGGCCGTCAGGCAGTGGCTTAACACACCAAAACCCTCCCCCGAAGACAGTCAGCGCCTGATGGCGTGGTTAACTCACCTGAAGGAGACATTCCACTATGCAGCCGTTGTACTGCTTGATGCCGGCGGCCAGGTTCGATCGGGCGTGGGTACCTCGCAGATCCATCCTCAACGACGGGCACTTGCGCGGCACGCCATGGCAAGCTCTCAGGTGATTATGACAGACCTTCACTGGCGTCAGGAAATCGTCGGTGGCCGGATCGACATGGACCTGATTATTCCTTTGGGTCGCGGAGCGGCTAATGAAGACCAACCGATTGGTGCGCTGGTACTGAAGATTGATCCCAAGCAGTACCTCTTTCCCTTACTGCAAACCTGGCCCGCTCCCAGCGCCAGTGCCGAAGCCCTACTGGTGCGCCGGGAAGGTGAGGCGGTGGTATTTCTCAATGGACTGCGCCACCGCCAGGAGACTGCTTTGCGATTGCGTCTACCTGTCCAAAACTCGCAGCTGCCGTCAGCTCTAGCCGTCCAGGGCCAAACCGGTATCGTGGCAGGCATGGATTATCGCCAAACCCAGGTACTGGCAGCAGTGCAGCCAATCCCAGAAACTCAGTGGTTTTTGATTGCTAAAATCGACGCCCAAGAAGTCTACACGCCGCTGCGTAAGCTGATGCAGTTGGTGGCGATTGTGGTGGGCATTTTTATCACCGGGGCGGGCATGGGCACTGCGCTCTGGTGGCGCCGGCAACATGCCGGCTTTCTGGCGGATCGCCAGCAACAGGAACGGGAACGCCAAACACTGGCTCAGCGCTTTGACTACCTGACCCAGCACGCCAACGATATTATCCTACTGCTGAACGGCCAGGGCCAGCTCAGGGAAGCCAACGACCGTGCCGTGACAGCTTATGGTTATTCTTACGAGGAGTTGCTCCGTTTGCACATTCGGGATCTGCGCGCCCCGGAAACCCGGGCGCTGATCGCCGAGCAGATGGCCCAGGCGGCGCGCCCAGACGGGCAGGTGTTTGAAACGGTGCATCAGCGCAAGGACGGTACCCGCTTTGCCGTCGAGGTCAGCTCCCGGCGAATTGATCTCGACGGCAAGCCGTTTCTACAAAGCATTATCCGCGATATTAGCGACCGTAAGCAGACCGAAGAGATGCTAAATTTCTATCGGTTTCTCATCGATAGCATACGCGATCCGGTATATGTGATCAGTCCTGCGCAGGGGTTTCGGCTGGTTCAGGTAAATAAAGCCGCCTGCGAACATTATGGTTGGACTCAGGAAAAACTGCTTACGACATCGATACCGGATTGGAACCCTCATTTTACCCTGGCGGTCTGCCGGGAATTCTGGGACCAGCTGAAAGCAAAGCAGTTTCTGGTCTTTGAAACCACGCATCGGGTCAAAGGAGGCCGACTGATACCCGTTGAGGTTTCGGCTAACTACCTAGTTTATGAACATGTGGAATATATCACTGGGTTCTTCCACGACATCACGGAACGTAAGCAGATGGAAAAGGCGTTGCGCGACAGCGAGGCACATTTACGTCTCGCACTGGACAGTGGCCGCATGGGCACATGGCTCTGGGAACTTGCCACCAACCGTGTCACCTGGGATGCCCGTCAGTGTGAACTGCTCGGACTCGAACCAACGCCGGGCTCGGTGTCCCTCGAGCGATTTTTTACCCTGATTCACCCGGAGGACCGAGAGCGGATGCGCCAAGCCGTTACTGCGCTGTTGCAAGGCTCGGACCGCTGGGACGAAGAGTTTCGCATTGTCTTCCCCAATGGACTGGTTCACTGGCTCGCCGGGCGCGGTGAACTCAAACGCAACGCCGCGGGCCAACCGCTGCGCGTTATCGGCGTTGACTTTGATATCACTGAGCGCAAACAAGCCGAACAGACGTTAGCGCGGGAACGGGAGCTGTTGCAGCGAATTCTGGATAATATTCCGGTGATGATTGTGATGTATCCCCCCAGCCTGCAGGACTTCCGGCTCAACGCCGAGTGTGAACGGGTGCTGGGATGGTCCACGGCGACGGCCCGGCAGGTGGACTGGCTGGCCGAGTGCTATCCGGAGCCTGCCTACCGCACCACGGTGGCGCAGGCGCTGCGCGCCTGCCAACCCGGGTGGCGGGACCTGCAGGTCACTGCGCGAGACGGCAGCGTAGTGGACAGCCTGTGGGCCACCATCCGCCTGTCCGATGAGACCTTGGTGGGGATTGGCATCGACATCCGCGCCCGGCGGCGGGCGGAAGAGGCCCTGCGTCAGGCCCACGCCTGGGTCACGGGCATTCTGGAAAGCATCACCGACGGCTTCGTGAGCTTGGATCGCGAATGGCGCTATACCTATGTCAACCCCACGGCGGCCCGGTTGTTGCGCCAGTCCCCACAGGCGCTGCTGGGCCAACCCCTGTGGGAGGTTTGTCCGGCCATGCGGGGTTCGGTGTTTGAACGCAAGTTCCGCCGTGCCGTGGCCCGGCAACAGCTGGTCACCTTTGAGGGCTACTATGCGCCCCTGCGGGTCTGGTACGAGTGCCACTGCTATCCCGCCCCCGATGGGTTATCGATCTTTTTTACCGATACCAGCGAGCGCAAACGCGCCGAGCAGGCCCTGCAGGAAAGCGAGGCGCGCCTGCGCGCGCTGGTCAACGCCGTGCCCGATGTGCTGCTGGTGCTGGACGAAGCCGGGCGCTACCTGGAGATTCTCACCGCCGAACCCCACCGGCTCTATACGGATCCCGCGCGGCTGCGCGGCAAAGGCGTTGATGAAGTATTACCGGCGGCCATTGCCCGCCAGGTCTTGGCCGGTATCGACCAGACCCTGCGTACCCGCCGGCCCCAAACCCTGAATTACGAACTGCCGATTGCCAACCTCGGCAAGCGTTGGTACGAGGTGCGCATGGCACCGCTGGAAGTGCCGTTGATGGGCAAACAAGCGGTGGCGGTGCTGGCCCGGGATGTGACCCAACGCCGGCTCACCGAAGACAATCTGCGCCAGGCCCAGAAGATGGAGGCGGTGGGGCAGCTCACCGGAGGCGTGGCTCATGACTTTAACAACTTGCTGGCCATTATCCTGGGCAATCTGGAACTGTTGGCCGAGCAACTGCACGCCCATCCCAACGCCCAGGAACTACTCCGGCCGTCGCTGGCGGCGGCCGAGCGCGGCGCAGCGCTGGTGCAGCGCCTGCTGGCCTTCGCTCGGCGCCAGCCCCTGCGGGCCAGTGTCGTGGAGTTAAACGCCTTGGTGGTCAACATGATGGAGCTGCTGCAGCGCACCCTGGGCGAGACCATCCGGGTGCAACGGCGCCTCACTGAGGCGTCGCTGTACACCGTCATCGATGCCAGCCAGTTTGAAACCGCGCTGCTCAATCTGGCCCTCAATGCCCGTGATGCCATGCCCAACGGCGGCACCCTCACCCTGGAGACCGCCGGCGTGTGGCTGGAGGCAGCCTACACCGACCTGCATCCGGCTCTCAAACCGGGCCAGTACGTGCGGTTAACCGTCCGTGATACGGGCGTGGGCATGGACCCGGCGGTGTTGGAGCATGCGCTCGAGCCGTTTTTTACCACCAAGGCCGTCGGCAAGGGCAGCGGGTTGGGCTTGAGCATGGTCTACGGGCTGGTCACCCAATCCGGCGGGCATCTGCAGCTGGACAGTGAACCCGGTCACGGCACCACTATTACCCTCTATCTGCCCCCCGCCCCCAGCACCACCGAGGCTCCCGGCGCCGCACCCCCCCAGGACGTCCCCGCGTCCCAGCACCTTACAGCAACCATTTTGGTGGTAGAAGACGATCCCAGCGTGCGTCAGCTCGCCGTACGTCTGCTCCAGAGCCTAGGCTATGCCACGGTGGCCGCCGAAGACGCCGACACGGGGCTACACGTACTGGAGAACACCCCGGCGGTGGCGCTGCTCTTTAGCGATGTGGTGTTGCCCGGCGGGCGCGATGGCGTGGCGCTCGCCCGCGAAGCCCGCCGCCGCCGCCCCGCGCTGAAGGTGCTGTTGACCTCCGGCTATACCGAACAAAACCTCCTCCCGCGCAACTCTTCCGAAGAAGGCTTTGCCTTTCTCAGCAAGCCCTATCACCGCGCCCAACTGGCCAGCCGCCTGCAGACCCTGCTCGGCAACGGGGCGCAACATGAAGCATAACTAAGGTGGCTGCATCGAGGAAAGGGTTGCCGAGTTACCCTCGCACACCAGGACGAAATGATGCGGACGAAAGCAAGCTCATAATAAAAAGGATCTTTACTGGGAATCAAAACCCAGGGCGCATGCGCCGTGTTCGTCTGCCGAACCATTGCATCAGCCACCAGCAGCGCCTTCTTATGGTGGAGGATGCCGCTCCATTCCTCAAGCACATGGCGACCATCTCCCGACTCCGAAACCGCTTTGTCCTGAGCAGAGCAGCGAAGGAATGAGTCATAATGGAGAGAGCCTTCATGCGATCTTCGTCATTGAGAGTTGACGGTCCCCATGGCGTGTTGTTTACATCGATAACGTAGATGCGACCATCTGTATCTCTCAAGACATCAACCTCGCAGTAGTCTGTACCCATTGAGCTTGCCATTGATAACAGCAATCTTTGTTCCTGGCTGGAAAAAACACTGGCTGGGTCAACTAATGACGCATTCTCTCCGTTGCTCGTGAACTGTGTTTCAATCTTCCGAAACTTGTGGTACGTAACTGGAATGGTTTGACCATGGATCGGCACCCGAAACACCTCTGCATATCCGGGCCTTATTTTCGTATTGTCGATCGCCTTCTGGTACGTCGTGCCTGGAACAAGATCCGCTTCCGTCAACGGGCCTTGGAGGATCTTGCCGTCATGCGCGGCGTTGCTGTTCGATTTCTGGACAATACGCCCTTGATACCTCAATGGATCTACGCGTAACGGATAGCCGAACACCTTTTCAAACACATCATTAACGTGTTTCTTGCTGATATCGATGGATTCACTGTTGACAATGGCAGACTGTGGAATATTGAGCTCAGATAAAATAGCAGGGTCGAAAACGGTTGTGTCGTAGCGCTTGAATACGACGTCGACTGGTCTGTTCGGGTATCGGGTGACGGCATACCCTAACAGAGCGCATAGCTTATACTCTACACTCTGTTTAGTTGGACGCTGAGGGTAGAACAAGACGACAGTGGTTGGTGATATAAACGTTTGAGCAAGGTCCTTTACGTTTTTGAGAAAAGACGTTGGCCCCAAAGATCTCCGAAGGCGATAGTAGTCAAGAATATTTTGAATTCGTTCACGAAAAAGACGGAGCTTTATCATAGTAGTTATCTCCACTCGATCTAAAGTAGAATGCGCTCCTTGTTGGACTCAGGTCGGTAACGACCTCAGCGTAATCATAGTCACCCTCGAACACCAGCATAAGCGCAGTTGTGCCGAATGGCTTGTGGCCCGTGAATTCAGCAAACCGATCCTGCCACGCCGCGGGTTCCCTCACGATTCGCTTGACACCATCAGCTCCCCGGCTTCGAGACTCGGGTAACCCATGATAAGGGACATGAGATCCCATTGAAGATCCCCTATTGAAACCCTCGCCGTCGGCAGTAAACAACGTTCCTACACTACGGGTTTTCACTGCTTTATCTTGCGTCGGTGAAAATATGCTTTACGCAACGGTGATAACCTTCGGGATTACCGATATCGTAGACCATACCGGGAAGGCGCAAGCCCAGCCAACCCCGTTCCTGCAACATTAAACTTCGAACCGGCACGTCGGTCAATTCGTTCTGGAAAAGCGATTGTTCGGCTCGCCGAATCGCATCGAAAATATGGGGGCCGCAAACCATTATGCCACAAGTGCGCAGCTCTTTCCGGAAACGAAGCTTAAAATGCCCGGCACCCTTTGGGTAAAAACGCTGAATGCGGTACAAGCCGGTGGCCACCCGACAGAGATCCACTCGCCCTGCGTTACTCAACACCGCCGCGTTTTTTTCGGTCACCGGATTTAACGCAACCACATCCATAGCATGCTCGTTAAAGACCCGATTCAGCCGTCTCAGCGCTCCCGGCGCGGGAAAATAAAAATTATCGGGATAATAAATGGCCAGCGTCCGATCTCCTACGATTTTTTCGGCCAACGCGACCGCATCCATCTCGCCTCTTGGCGTCTCCTGGTAAAGAAAAGCAATGGGATAACCGCAGCAGGTGAAATGCTCACGAATGCCTTCTTTATCCGGATTGAGAATCACGATAATCTGCTCTACGCCGGCATCCAGGCCTTCTTCCGCCGTATACTGGATGGCCGGTTTTGAGCCAAGAGGTAACATTTCCTTGGGCAAATGCCGATTTACGGACCGCATGCGAGTACCTAATCCACCCGCCGGAATAACGAGGACCGTAGGTTTCATGTGCATTTATATCTCGATTACCAGGCAATCTTCCGCAAGGCGCACAGGGCCGCTGAACACCGCCCGGCACTCTGCAAGCCGCTTATCCTCAGCGGGCGGAACCGGATAAAGGTGGGAGAGAATGAGTTGCTTGACATTAGCCTTGCGAGCCACCTGACCACACTCGCTCGCGGCAAGATGACCTTTTACTTTCAGAGCATCTGGAAAGGAGCAGTCGATCACCATTAGGTCGGCTGCATGGGCTAAGCGTATAATGCCGTCATCGTAATCACAGTCCCCGGACAGCACGGTTGATTTGCCTTTTTCTTCGAACCGGTAGGCCACGCTATTGAGTGCTTCCGAGTGCACTGTCGGACTAGTTAATACCCGGAAACCGGTAAATTCAAGCGCCTCATCGACCTCATTCACTTCAATGGAAAACTGCCCGGGTTTGCCTACTAACGGGACAACGTGATTTGCAAAAAACGCCGGAAAACCCTTCGGGCCAAATAGTGTCAGTGTCTTTTTTCGCTGAAACCCGGGTGTGAACTTCAATGCCTGAATTAAGCGGATAAGATCGCCGATATGATCGGGGTGGGTATGGGTGATAAAAACCTTATCGAGAGTCTGATAGCTTTTCCCCACCCGCTCCAGTTGCACTAAAACACCGCTGCCACAGTCAATGAGACATTCCTGGCTGGCGATTTGTATATAATAGCCGGCGGCGTTTCTCGATAGGGATGGCACCGTTGTGCCGCTGCCGAGGATAATGAGCTTCATGGCTTATTCGCAGGTTCTGTGACAAAGGTTTTTTTAACTTACTTTAATTTGACAATATCATATTAGCAGTTTCTTATGATATTTATTTATCAATGAATCAAGATAACCACTGCTGGCTACGAACTTAAAGCAGGATGTGCTAGATGCCACATCCGCTGGTGGAAGCGAGCTTGCTCGCTTCTACCAGGTCGCTTGGAAAATGTCCCGGCCACAGTTGATAGCCAAAAATATTTCTGTAATGTACTGACTTTGAATAAAAATTAGATTTTCCTAATGTGACATTGTCAAGGTAATTTACAGTATACGGCCTTTTTAAATATGAATTTGCAATGCTTGTGCAATCCGATGGAAACTTTACCCAATAACAGATGAGGTAAGCTGTTACACGCTTACAGCTGGCAATGCGGACAGAAGCTTTTTCCATAGCAATGGTAACCACTGCAATCGTACTTACAGAAAACCATACCCCCGTAGCAAAGCACTTGGACATACCCTAACCATGACCGGAACGTTTGTAGTAAACTCTGGGAGCGACTGTGACTTCTAATCGGCAACCGGTAATCAGCGAGAACACCCTGAACAGAGTCGCTGAACAAGCTAAACTATCGCCTTCTTATCTCCTGTTCATGGCCACGTCGGGGGTTCTCGCCGCAGTCGCTCTGCTGACTAACTCTATACCCATTTTAGTCGGCTCTATGGTGATTGCTCCAACACTACCACCGTTGAAGTTGATTTCCTTTTCCTTGACCGGCCTGCGGCCACGTTTGGCCATGTGGGGTTTTGTCACTGCTTTTTCAGGACTCCTCCTCGCTATGCTGTTCGCTCTGGTGACTACTTGGCTGCTCAACGTAACCCAGGTTATCCCACCTGAAACCAATCTCATCGATAAACCGCTCTTGGAAGAGCGTCTTAATCCGGGATGGTTCAGCGTCGCAGCGGCGTTGGCGGCGGGGATTGCAGGCACTGTTGCCCTCATTAAAGAGAAGACCGATACTTTGGTAGGTGTGGTAGCCGCTTTGGCCCTGGTTCCCGCTGTGGCGGCAGCCAGTATCGCCCTTCTTTCCAATACCCCACTTAAAGCCCTCGATGGCCTAACACTCCTTGGCATTAATGTAGGCCTTATTATTGTCTCTGGTATTCTTACTTTGGTCGTTATCCGACCCGAGCAACAAGATTGAGATGCAACAGTAGAAAATATCTAGTGCCGATGAAGCTATAAAGTAAGGACACGATGCGGAAATGCTCGTATTGTCTTCTACGAGAATGACATGACAATACAGCGTCCATTGCGGCAATATTCCCATGCAGCGATTCGGATCGCTACCTACACCCGGCGCGGAGCTGGCGTTTGCCCACCCGAGGCCTGCTTGATCTTTGAGGTCGAAACGAAAATACCGGTAGCTATTGGAGGCAGTTCGTGTATACTGTGCGGACTGCAGTACATTCTTCGTGGTTAGTTCGGAAGTTCCCTTTCTGTTGTTTCAGAAGTTACTCCCGCATCTTCACTTTTAGGAAAGAACTGCAAATCATCGCAATTCAACCAACAGAGGTAATTTCTGTGACTACAGGTACAGTCAAGTGGTTTGACGACGCCAAGGGCTTCGGCTTTATTTCCCCTCAGGACGGCAGCAAAGACGTCTTTGTACATCACTCCGCCATCGCGGGCAGCGGCTTTAAGAGCCTGACCGAAGGTCAGCAGGTGAGATTCGATATCAAGCAGGGTCCTAAGGGTCCATCTGCTGAGAACGTTCAGATTGATTAAGTGTTCCTGACCGCGTAAGCGTCAAGCACTGCGTAAAAAAAATTGAGATAAAGACCACACCTATGTGTGGTCTTTTTTTTTAGACTTTCCGGGTAATGTATGACTTTCTAGTCCTAGCTCAGGACCGACACTGGATCCTTTAGTAGCCACAAGGAACTGTACAATGCTGAACAATGCGCGCACGGCTTTCCCGGCGTTTGCCATAGAGAAGGTAATAAACGGATGGCGTAAAAAGCAGTGAAAGCAGCACGCTAAAACCAACGCCCCCGGCGATAACTACGGCCAATGGCGGCCAAAATTCTCCCCCTGTAAACACCAGTAAGGGTAAAAATCCTCCTACCGTGGTCAACGTAGTGGATAAGATGTGTCTGGTAGCCCCCAAAGTCTCGTTTACAATTCCCTCTTTATCACCGGCGCGGGCCTGAGGATTGGCACGGATCGCCGCCAGCACTATGATGGTCCCGTTAATAGCGACCCCTACCAGACCGGCGCTGCCGAGAATAGGATTAAAGCCCAGCGGAAAACCGCTTAACCACAGCGACAGCATGCCCAAACCAACGGACAGCACCGCCACAGATCCAATAACGCCCGCCAGCATGACACTGCGAAAGGAAAGCACTACCGTGGCAATCATCAGTACCGCAAGCACCGGCACGTAGGTCATCAGTTGCGCAATGGCCTGACCTTGCTCCTCGCTGCCTCCCGCGATTTCAAGCCGGTAGCCTGGCGCCAGCATAAAGCCCTGTGCAGCCAGCTTCGCCAGAATCGCTCGGGTCACATCGAGCGGTAGCGCATCGTCGGTCACGTACCCTAGCACCTGATTGACACGCTCACCGTTACGCCGCGTGATGCTGCCCGTCTCCGGCCGCAGCGTCATTTCACCGAGCGCCGTGGCCGGTATCCAACCATTGTGAGCCGCCGCTTCGTTCGATATCAGCTCAACAGAGCTAATGCGATCAAGAGAAGCACGCCGGGCATTGCTGTAACGAATGCGTACAGGGAGTTGTTCCAGATCTTCCAATACTGAACCACCCAGAAATCCTTCTAGCTTGCCCTGAAATTGCCCCGCAATCTCTTGTAAAGTGAGGCCGGCGAGACGAACCTCATACTCGTCCGCTGTAAACCAAAGCTTAGGTTCACCGCCTAAGATAGTGGCCCGGGTATGCAAAATCGCCGGTTCGCTATGCATAATACGCCGCAGCTCATCACCGTAACGCTTTAGCTTAGCAAGGCTGGGTCCCACAATGCGGAAGGCAACGGGAGCTTCATCGGGTGGCCCCTGACCAAAGGGACTCACAACCACCTGAGCTTGCGGAAAGCGGGCATCCAGTTCTGCCTGTAATCGTGGGATAAGCGCATTGACCGTTTCGACATCACGGCCTTGGATCATGCCATGGGCATAAGCAGCATCGTTATCCTTGTTCATCACCAGGTTGTAATAAATGGTGGGATAACTCCCACCCACTAGCCAATCAATGCGTTCAATGCCCTCGTGGGCACGCATCGCCGCCTCGATCTCACGCGCCACTCCTGCCGTGCGGTTGAGCGAGGTGCCATTGGCAAGCCAAACCTCCACCTCGAATTGATCCCGGTCCGCCGGAGGAAAAAATTGGCTGCCCAAAGTGGCGGCCAGACAGAAACCCAATACCGGCAACGTTAGCGAACTGAGTACAGTCAAACGAGGCCAGTTAAGGGCAGTCGACAGGAAACCCCGATATGCCTTAGTCATGCCGCTGCTGGCGATGCCGTCACGCCACCACCGAGTCATCCCGTGATTGTTGCTAGGTTTTATAAAAAGTGCAGCGAGGGCTGCAATGACTGTCATCGAAATCAAAAACGATCCGATCAAAGCCAACACGACGCTAATGGCAATAGGGCCCACAAACTCACCCACGTTGCCGTTCAGCAAGAAGACCGGCATAAATCCCAGTACCGTAGTGAGCGTGGAGGCCAGTAGGGGCGTGAACAGATGGTGTACAGCGCCCGCTAACGCCTGGGTTTTTGATAATCCTGCGTGACGCTGCTTACGCACCTCGTCGGTCACTACAATCGCATTATCGATCAGCAGCCCGATAGCGATAATCAGGCCGAAAACTGTCATCTGATGGATCTGCTGACCAAAAAAGGTGAGACCGAAGAGGGCAAAAGCGGCGCTCAAGGGTAGCGCTGCGCCGACGATAAGCGCGGCGCGCCAACCCATACCCACCAGCACTACCAACACCACCACGGCGGCACCTGCCGCCAAATTGCTCCCGAGACTAACAAGCCGCGCCTGGGAATAACGGCTTTGATCGAAGGTCACTTCCACAGCGATGCCGTCATCAACCGGCTGCGCAAATGCCTTAATGAGTCCACGGGCCGTCTCGGCCCAACGGTCCACGTGAACATTATCTTCCACTCGAGCGGCCACCAACACTGCGCGCACGCCATCCGCCAACGCCACCTCTTGGGGCGGGTCCCGCCAGTGCTTAGCGACCTGCGCAAGATCACCAAGGGTGATTATTCCCCCGGTCCCGTTCGCAACCACGGGGATGTTAGCGATGCGTTGGACAGATTCAAGCGCTCCTTCCACCTCCAGCAGCACATCCCGCTCGGTCGTACGGAGCACGCCGGCAGGCATTTTGGCATCCGCAGCGGCAATTAAAGACGACACCGCTGAAGTAGACAAACCCAAGGCGGCGAACTCGGCCGGGTCGAAGGTGACGGTAATTTCCTCCTGCGGTTCGCCGAACAGTCGAACATGCTCAGTCCCTGGAATGTTGCGCAGGCGATCGGCCAGTTCCTCGGCAAGCCGCGAGAGCATACCCAGCCGCCCCTGAGCCGATGCCTGCCAGCGAATAGCCGTAATCAACGAATAAGCCACGGCGCCGCGCTTATCGTCAAACTCGGGCTTAGTGGCGCCGGGAGGTAGTGTCTGCTCAACATCCCCTAGTTTATCCCGAATTTTGGAGAATACCTGTTCGTTGGCACCACGCCCGATACGCTCCTCAAGCTCTAGATTGATCAGTGAGATGCCGGGGCGGGAGGTAGACTCAATCGTTTTAATCTCGGAAATCTCCCGGAGTTTGTCTTCCAGTTGCTTGGTGACCAAGGCCTCCACGCGCGCAGCCGAAGCGCCGGGGAGAAGCGTCAGAATGGTAGGGTTGCGGTTGGTGAGACGCGGATCTTCAATACGGGGAAGATTGCTCAACGCCGCGAAGCCCGCCACCAACAGAACAAAAATGGTGAGCCCGAGTAAATGGCGATTATGGAGAAACAACGTTATCCATTCTTGAGATCTGTTAATGGACGACATAGCCAATATCTCCTTGAGCGACCTGAACATCGGATTGCTGAGCAAGGCGGACAAGCTGGCCGGGCACGATTCGATGTAACCCGTCGGCAACCACCAAGCTATTTGCCTGCAAGGCCCCCCGGGCGAATATCCGGTCAGATTCCTCATGGAGGATCTCTACAAGATGGGGAACAACCTCATAGGTCGCCCCAGAATCGTCTTTCGGCAGAGATGGTTTGCCACCGACAGGTTTTAGCCTATAGACGGTCCAGAGACCGCGGGGTCCCTCACCCAGAGCATCGAGGGGGAGCCAGTATCCCGGCTCCGAAACCGATGCCGTGAGCGTCAGCGTTGCCAGGTCTCCTGGACGGATAGTAGGCGGGCGATCTTCTAGGGTCAGGATGATGTCCACGGTGCGGGTAGCGGCGCCGCGTACCGGTAATACCGCCTTTACCCGGGCCGGGATGTGTTGTCTGCGTACGAGTACCGTCTGGATCTGACCCACCTGAAGGCTATCCACGAGCTGGCCCGCGATCCCAATCCGCACCTCGAGCTTTGCCTCTTCCATTAGCTCGAAGACCGGTTCACCGGCTGCCGTTACCTGGCCTTCATCCATCCAGCGGCGAATCACCACGCCATCGAAGGGTACTCGCAGCTCGGATTTAGCGAGATCCACATTGATGGTTGCCACCCGCGAACGCGCCAGTTCTACACCGGCTTGGGCTGCGCGATAAGCTTCCCGAGCCTCGTCCAACCCCTGCCGGGACACCCCGCCGGCGCTGACGACTCCCTCGAAGCGCTTGAATGTCGCCTGCGCAAACGCCAGATTGGCACGGGCCTCCTCTAGGGCAGCGATTGACTCTTGCCGACGCGACTCAAGGCGTGCGGTATCAAGACGAGCCAAGCGCTGACCTTGGCTAACCTCATCGCCCTCATCAACCCATACCTGGTGCAGCATGCCGCCCAGCTCGAAGCCAACGGCGCTACGGCGGGCGGCCTCTACTCTGCCGATAAAGACGCGGTTGACTTCATACCCCTGCTGGGGCTGGATACGCTGGGTGGAAACCGGAAGAACGGCAACTTGGGGTATTCTGTTGCCGTTGTCGTTACCCAATTGTGTAGCGGTTAGCCCCAAGACACCAAGACCTAGCAGCAGACTAATAACGCCTAGCGTCAGCCACCGGTGCCGCCATTGGCTCACTGCGGCCCCTGGTAACTCATGGCTCTCGCCAGTCATCGAGTAGTCTTTCATGGTGATCGTCTCCACGCGTTACCCACTGGACAAAAATTTAATTTTTTTGTAAACTAGACCGTATGGTTTAATAATAACTTTAACTATACTGATCTGTCTAGTTCCGTTATGAAAAAAGGTAACTTTGCCCGTACAGGCCGCCCCAAAAGCGAGGAAAAACACGATGCGATTGTGGATGCTGCCAGCGATTTGTTCCTTGCCCGCGGTTTGAAGGCAACTTCAATGGACGCCGTGGCTGAAAAGGCCGGTGTCTCTAAACAAACCGTCTACAGCCATTTCAAAAACAAAGAAGAGTTGTTTCGCGAAGTCATCCAAACTAAGGTAGAGTCCTACGGCTTTGCCGAAGCAGCCTTACCCGAAAATCGAGATCTTAGGGAGACATGTTTTATTATCGGACAGCGCTTTATGGATCTTCTTCTCGACGAGGAAGTCGTAGCGATGCACCGAGTCGTGATCGGCGAGAGCGTGGATTATCCCGCGATTGCCAAGCTCTTTTATGAGACGGGACCGGGAACGGCTATCAAGGCGGTCGCTAAATTTCTAGAAAAGCAGATGGAGCACAAACGGTTAACGGCAGATGACCCGCATTACGCTGCGGTTCTTTTTCTTAATATGGTTCGGGGTCATTATCAAATGCAACTTCTCATGGGTATGAAACTTACCGCCAGCGGTGAATATCTCACCGCCCATATCCGCAAGGCGGTGAATCAGTTTTTGACCCTTTACGGTAATTAATTTTATTAATGGGTTTTAGGTGAGTGAGTTAAGTAGCATCCGCATCTCTTCCAGTCCAAAGCTGGATTAGAGCTTACCAGCGCCCCCCTTAAGCCGTGTTTCAATGCTGTCTCGTACAGTCTTCAAAAAGTTAGCATCGCCTTTGTCCACGCCTTCTAGCAAAGCAACGCACCAGTCCGCGCGCTGATCCCTTGGCAGGTCCTTGATGGTGGCTGCGGCTACATTAAGGGCAGCTTGGAGTGACTCAGCGCTCAGTGATACTCCACTTTCCAACTGATACCAGTATCCGTTTCCGGAACAGCCGTCGTGGGGAAGATCGGTCAAATCGCAAAGATCTGAAAAAACAATAGCTTCACAGTCAGTGCAAGCGTAACGTCGCTTCATAACTGGATATCTCTACATGCTTGAAGCACTCAGCGCCAGAGCACCTGTGCCGAGCCTCAGCCTCATTGGAAATCGTATAGTCTTGATAATGCTTTGTTGGTGCAGTTCGCTTCGCTTTGGCCACCATGAAGGAGCCTCGCTGCAACGTGTTGCTAGCGCTTCTGCCATCGAAGACTAACAATAAAGAACAAAAAATCCAATGCCTAATTTCCATTGAGCAATGCCAAGAGTTTCTGTTGATCGAATAGAGCGCCTTAAAAATGCCACCACCACTCTCAAGTGGCTGACTTTACCCTCCTACTCAATCTATAGTTATATGTAAATATCACCGATCCCTTTGTGACATCTCAGTCCCTTTTGGAACTCGTAAGAGACCCGGCATGCAACCAACCTCCGAGAAAAGCCATCTCGACATAATTCCCGTAAGCGTGGCTAAGACCTTGAACGGCCTATTCCAAGAGCGAGTCACACGCAGTCCAGATGATATCGCCTATCAGGAATACGACATAGACGTCAACGGGTGGAAAAGCTACACGTGGAAGGAAATGCATGCGCTAATCCGCCGTTGGCGATGGGCTCTGAATAACGAAGGCTTCGCCCCAGGCGATCGAGTTGCTGTCTCTTCGAGAAACAGCGCTGCGTGGGTGTGTTTTGATCAAGCCGCCCTCTCACTCGGCCTGGTCGTGGTGCCCTTATACACGTCTGATAACCCGAACAGTATCGCCTATATCCTGCGGGATTGCGGAGCGAAGCTACTGCTGCTGGAATGGGATACGGACTGGCCCAGGCTAGCGGAAAGCTGTGCAAATCTGCCTGAACTCGCACGTATCGTTTGTCTAAAACACCGGCAAAGCCTCGAGAAACAAGATAACCGTTTTCGCTATGTTGCCGACTGGTTGCCAACCGAGGCCGAGCCTCTGCCAGATCGCGTATCGGACCCCCATACTCTCGCAACCCTAGTATACACATCAGGCACTACGGGACGCCCGAAAGGGGTAATGCTCTCCCATTACAACATTCTATGGAACGCCGAGGCGGTGGCCAAACGTATCCCGGCTTCGCGCAGTGATGTGTTTCTGTCGTTTCTACCTCTTGCCCATAGCTTCGAGCGAACGGCAGGTTACTACCTGCCAATCATGGCAGGAAGCCGCACCGCTTACGCCCGCTCGATTGAGACCCTGCGTAGCGATCTTCTCACCATTCAACCGACCGTACTGTTATGCGTGCCTAGAGTCTATAACAGAGTCTACCAGGCGATAAAAACAAGAGCCGGCGGACGCAAGCTGACCCGGCAACTTCTCCAGCTTACCGAATCGGTCGGCTGGTCACGCTTTCTGGCAGCTCAGGAAGGCGGCCCGGCACCAGGCATTCTTGCCCGTGCCCTTTGGCCGCTGTTGCAGCGGCTGGTGGCCGCAAAGATCCTGGCACGACTGGGGGGACGTATTCGAGTTTCAGTTAGCGGCGGCGCGCCTTTGGCGGCACCGGTTGCGCGGTTTTTTTTGGGTCTTGGCCTGCCGCTTACGGAAGGCTACGGACTGACCGAAGCGTCGCCAGTAGTTAGCGGCAACTCCCCTGCAGAGACAATCCCCGGTTCAGTAGGGAAACCACTTCCCGGCGTCGAAATTCGGCTAGGCGAAAACAGTGAGCTTCTGGTGCGCGCACCCAGTGTGATGCTTGGCTACTGGAACCTCGCCGAGGCGACCCGTGCTGCGGTCGATGCATCGGGTTGGTTACATACCGGCGATCTTGCAGAAATTCAAGAAGGCAATATCTACATCCGCGGTCGCATGAAAGAGATTCTCGTGACTTCCGGGGGCGAAAAAGTCCCTCCCGCTGATATGGAACTGGCCATCACCGCAGACTCGTTATTTGAACAGGCCGTAGTGATTGGGGAGAATCGGCCTTACCTGGCGGCGGTTCTGGTACTCAGCGCAGACGCATGGCACACGCTGGCGACTCGCCTCGGGCTGGACCCCAGTGCGCCAGCTTCCTTGCAGAGCCGGTTGGCAAAAGACGCCGTGTTAGCACGGCTGCATGAACTGCTAAAGGACTTTCCTCGCTATGCACAAGTGCGCACTGTCTATCTTACCCGCGATGACTGGAGCATCGAAAATGGCCTCATTACACCGACTCTCAAGATAAAAAGACAGGCACTGGAACAATGTTATGCTGTGCAGATACGCACCCTTTATCCGCGCCCTGAACCGGCGGAGTCGTCCGTCTATCGGACACTTTAACGCAAACCAGAAACCTCTTGCATCAAGCAGACGCTAGTTGTCCAGGCTAGACATGTTTCCGCCGCTTAACCCTACCGTCCGGCAGGGATTCGCCACCGCGCACTTCTCAGTACGCCGCCGGCGACACCTTCCAGCCCGGCGCCTCAGCGCTTTACAACAAGTCTAGTGATACTCGACTTTGGCCATTTTCCACATCAGGCAGCCCAGAATCCATCGTGGTTTAACGGGGTAACGCCCCAATTAGAGCATATCACGCAAAAACGTTGACTTTACGAATTTTAAGTTATTGTTTCTGAAAGCCATATTCTATGGGCTTTCTCTATCGGCAAAAATGGCCAAAGTCGAGGTGATAGGGAGACGCTTTTTGTGCGGCTAACAAGGTATCATCACCTTGTTCCCCATCGTTGCGAGGTCATAAAAGTTATGGAAGTGAATAGCGTGTTATACCTACTCGTCCTGTTCGTGGTGTTTATCGGTATTATTATTTATGTGTTTAGCAGCAAAAAACGTGCTAAACGATTTGAAGAGGACAGTAAAATTCCGTTTCTCAATGATGAGGACAAAAAGCCCAAGCGGTGATTAGTCCTCTTTTGCTGCGAAGAATAACAGACGCCTTCTTTATTCAGGGGCCTCCGAGCGGAGTCACAAAGCCGGATAACCGGATCGTGTTCCTTCCAGGACACGGTCTCCGACAAAAGGATTTGTGCGACGTTCTTCCCCAAAGGTCGAGGTGGGTCCATGCCCGGGAATAAAGGTGACATCGTCACCCAGCGGCCAGAGTTGCTGGCGTATCGACTGAATGAGTGTCTCGTAATCCCCTTTCGGAAAGTCGGTGCGCCCGATGGAACCCTGGAATAGGACATCACCGACGATGGCTAAGCGTGAGGGCGCATGGAAAAAGATAATATGTCCGGGTGTATGCCCGGGACAATGCCGCACTGTTAACTCGATATTACCGAACACAACGACATCGCCTTGGTTTAACCAGCGATTCGGGGTAAACGGCCGCGCTCCGGACAGCCCAAACATTTGGTTCTGAGAAGCTAATGCCTTAATCCAAAACTGATCCTCACGATGGGGGCCTTCTATCGGAATCTGCAACTTTTCCGCCAGTTCCGCTACGCCGCCGGCATGATCGATATGGGCATGGGTAACCAGAATCTTCTCAATCGTAACCTCGGCTCGCTGCGCCGCCTCCAGAATTCGCTCAAGATCGCCGCCCGGGTCTACCACGGCGGCTTTACCCGTTTCTTCACAGCACAGTAGAGAGCAATTCTGAACAAAGGGAGTTACAGGAATAATGAATGCTTTCATGGTTTCAATAGAGAACCAAACGACTGTTTAGTCTAAAAATGATAACTAACTCTTAGGAACAGAGGCAAATCCTTCCTCATCGTTTAATATTTCCGAAAGCTCATCATGCGCCGCTTTATGGAAAATGGTTGGCTACGTTTTATTCGTTCGAGATCGCTTAAAAATCATTTAAAATTGTGTCCTTTTCCATTTTCCGGTGAGTGGCCACCATAATTGACCAAGCGGCCCGTAGTGAAAACTCAGATTGGCCACCCCGGGAGTATTCGTGTAGCGCAGATGGAATCGGCTGCTATTGTATTGGTACAGTCCAATAGCATCCTTCCCATTACCATTCCAATCCCCCACCACCGGCTCCCAATTGGCATCGGCCGGCCCATAGCGAAAGCTCTTATCAGCCTTCCCGCCGCTGTGTGAGTTTTTGAGATGAAAGATGCCCGTGCGCCGATGATACAGGCCCACCGTGTCCTGGCCGTCGCCATCCCAATCCCCCGCCAGCGGTATCAATTCAGGATCGACGGGGCCAAACCGGAAGCGGTAATCAGCGCTCCCGCCGCTGTTGACGTCCCTGAGAAAGAAGGTACCGGACAACGGGTCATATAAGCCGACCGAATCCTTGCCGTCGCGATTCCAGTCCCCGGTAATCGGCTCCCAACGGACATTGGTCGGCCCATAGCGGAAGCTCTTATCAGCCACCCCATCGCTATGTAAGTTTTTAAGATAAAAGATGCCCTTGCGCTGCTCATACAAGCCTGCCTTGTCATCGCCATCGCCGTCCCAATCACCCATGATGGGTAACCATCTTGCGCCAGCCGGACCATAACCGTAAACGTTGTCTGCTGTACCTCCGGCATGACTGTACTTCAAATGAAAGGCACTGGCAGCCGGATCATAGAGTCCGATCGTATCATTTAAGTCATTGCTAACATTAATAAAGATATCAACCCGTGGGTTATTATGACGAAACGGCTTTGACACGATATCCAAGTCGCCGTCATTATCAATGTCGGTCAACTGCCCTTCAAGAGTTCCCTGCCCTGACAGAACCACTTGTTGTGTGAAATTCCCAGCGCCATCGCCATAAAGCACCGATATTTTAGCTTCCGGGTTGTCCGGTGGTGACTCACTTGGACTCCATTGGCCCAGATCTCCGATCATGATGTCTAGATGACCATCTAAGTTTACATCACCGAGTTGCAGGGTATGGCTCCTTGGCACAGAAGACAGTATTGTCCGAGCCTGCCACTCAGAACCTGTCCATACGTACAGATTCAGTGGACCGGCCTCGAGTTCCAATATACAGACGACCTCAGGCCTCCCACCTGGAATTAACTGATCAGCCTTGATTTGGGAATATCCCATGGCGTCATCAATGACATGGTAGGTGAAGTTTTTACCACCCGTATGCTCGAACCAGCCTCCACCCCCTACAAAATCGGTCTTGCCATCAAGGTTAATGTCGACGGTGTCCGCGCCCCTGAATTTAAGAGACGTCCCCGGCCATGAGAAAATTTGTGTTGCAAGCCAAGGACCCGAGTTTCTTGGATCAGCGGGGATTTCCAATAACAGCAACTGGTTGCCTCTTTGATTCCACGCCATCAGTTCGTCTGAGCCATCACCATCAAAGTCGCCCCAGATCATATCATGATAAAAGTTGTCCAAAGTATCATAGACGAGCCTTCGCACCCACCGCGTGTTTGGCTGGTAATTAGGATAGGGATTCTCCCACCAATGGATTTGGTTACCCCGCCAGGCGTCTCCAACAATCAAGTCTAAATCACCGTCGCCGTCAATATCCTTGAACTTTTCTCCGTGTGAAAGATTAGGTGTTGCAGATCCTTCCACGACATATTTTTCAAACCGATAATTATCGAAGTGACGATACCAAATGACTGTTTCCGCTGTATCCCACAACGTAATCACGTAATCATTGAGTCCATTTTTGTCCAAGTCTACGACTTTAAGCCCTGACATCCCATCATTAGCGGGGGGATTAGGAAGATCGCCGGTCACAGAACTCAAGTGTACCCAACTCGCGGGTTCAATTTGCGCCTGTGCTAGAGGTGTCAGAAAAAACAAAACTGCCAGCGATATGGTTACCAGACTTCTTAGTATTCTTAGTATCATGTCACATTTCTACTCTGGGGTATTTCCATAAACGCTGGCCGATAACGGATTAAAGTGCGCGGGTGACGAAAATCTGAACTTTGGCTATTATCCCCTCACCCTCCTATGTTTTAAGTGAGGAGAGGGGAAAATTAACCAAACAAGTCGAGTTGGTGGCTAAGCGTTTTTATTTGCTCCAGTCTTTCCTAAGTAATGAATAAACCCTCACTGGCTTCCAAAGCCTTGCACACGGATATCACTATCGGTTCCGAAGGAACGAATCATTTCGGGGCGTCCCCCATTGTGGGCGCTATCGATCAGCAGCCGATTACCCCGCTGGATTATCAGTTCGTCTCTGCCATCGCCATCCGCATCGCCAGGGAAAACCAAGTCTTGAGGAGCGCCATAGGTAAAAGAATCTTCTGGTGACCTGCCATTATTGGCGGAATCGATGAGAAACCGGTTGCCCCGCCGTATTACCAGTTCGTCTTCGCCATCCCCATCCAAATCGGCGATAAAGACTAAATCGTTGGGACTGCCATAGGAAAAAACACGGTCAGCCTTTCCATCCCCGTTTAAATCAATGAAAAACCGGTTGCCCCGCCGGATCACGGTGTCATCCCGACGATCGCCGTTCATATCCGGCGAGCCGGGCAGCACCAAGGAATTACATTGTCCGGCGATGCATTGGATAATGAGTGAATAATCAATTTCCACGTTATTTATAACGTCTCTGATTTGCAGCAAATACGCTCCTGTTTTAGGCAACGTGGTGATGATTTGAACCGTCCTGCAAACTTCGGAGTCAATTTCAGTTATGCCTTCTATTTTTAGAATCGAGATTGTTGTGGTTGTTGCGAAACGTATTATTTCAGCTGAAACAGACAGATTGAAGGGAGATTTGTGAAAAAGAGTTACATAGTGAGTCTCCCGGTTTAGTCGGGGCTTATTTTAACTCAGTGATTAACTTGACAATGTCACATTACCCAACTGCCGAGTGAGTTTGTATCATAATGATTTTTTTGTAGAAAAGCGATGACGACAAAAAAGAGTTGGGGCATCGGTGGGGTCTTGTGCCCGAGGCGATCCACACGCTGGGGCAGCGGCTGCATGAGTGTTGGGGCCGCTACCGGAGCTGTTTCAAGACCCAAACCCGAGACGGCAGCGCCTACGCGCGGCATTACTTGAGCGGGCTGCGGCGCAGGGAGGGGAACCGACATGATAGCGGAATAGGCCGAGAGGCGGGCGTTGAAGGACAACACCTCCACCACTTCATGAGCCACTCCCCCTGGTCAGCCGAGGCGGTCTCTCGCCAGGTTCAGGACGAAGTCAAAGCGCTGCCGGCATTGACGAGGGGAGCGGTCTTACTGGTTGACGAAAGCGCCGACGCGAAGGCCAGCGGTGACCGCGCGGGAGCGGCCAAGCAATACAACGGCCGGCTCGGCAAAGGGGAGACGCGCCAAGTGGGGGTGTGGTTAAGCGATGTGAACCTCACGGTCGCGACGGGGTTTTGGAGCTGGCTCACGGGAAAGCTATTTCTGCCCGAGGCGTGGTTCGAAGCCAGCCATCAGAAGCGGCGTCAGCGACGGGGTATTCCGGAGTCACGGCGTTTCAAAACCACAGTCGAACTGGCCTGGGACGGGATTGCCGAGGTCATCGCGGGCGGCCTGCCGTTCGAGATGGTCGGCTTCGATAGCCTGTACGGACGCAGTGGCTGGTTGCGGGCGCAGGTGCGCCAGGCGAACCAGCGGTGTTTGTCAAGATAGTTGTCGTCTTTTTCTATTCGGTCTGTGGTAGACCGGGAACTTTGTCCAGCACCTCAGCGGCTGGGTTAAGCCACACCTCCGTCACCGGCTTCCAGTTGCGGATGGCGCCCTGCCAGCGCTCGGGGTGGCGTGCCTTGGCCTGTTCATACACCGCCTCGCGTTGCGCTATGATGGCGGCTTCTTGGCCGCTATGGCGTTCGTGCGGGGTCACGAAGCGAATCCGACTATGGCGATGGTCGTGATTGTACCAGGTCACGAACTGCAGTATCCACGCACGGGCGGCCTCCAGCGAGGCAAATCCGTGCTCAGGGTATTCCGGCCGATATTTACAGGTCCGAAAGACGGCCTCCGAGAATGGGTTGTCATTGCTCCCCCGGGGGCGGCTGTAGGAGGTCACGACCCCGAGCCGGTAGAGCGTTTCCAATAAGGCACTGCCCTTCATGGGACTGCCATTATCGGCATGCCGCACCAAGGGCTGATCCCGACACTGCTCCACCAGGACCGCCCGGCGCACCACCTCAGCGGCATAGGCTGCACTTTCGCACGCATACACTTCCCAGCCGACGATTTTGCGGCTATAGAGGTCAATAATGAGATAGAGGTAGAAAAACAGCCCCTTCACTGGGCCTGGCAACCAAGTGATATCCCATGACCAGACCTCGCATGGGCCGCGGGCACAGTGGCGCGGCGGCGGCGCCGGTGGCCGGGGAGCGCGGCTGCGCCCCCGATGGCGTTGTTCCTCCGCGTCATGCAGAATTCGGTAGAAGGTGGATTCCGAGGCCAGGTACTCCCCTTGATCTGCCAAGCGCGGCACGATTTGACTGGGCGGCAACCTGGCAGGCGCAGGGGTATGGCAGGTTGCCAACACCTGCGCCCGTTCTGCCGCACTGAGTTGATTGGCTGGCGGGGGGCGCGCTGCCGTCGGACGGCCATCGGCCTTGACGGCTTCCCCCTGGGTCCAGCGCTGATAGGTGCGCAGACTCAGGCCCAGCTGGCGACACGCCGGCGCTAAGCGAGCCCCCTGGCGGTGGGCTTCGGCAATCAGCGCCACCGCTTGCTGGCGAGCTATCGGGCTAATCAGACGTCCTCGCTGTCCCCCCAGATGGCCTGGGCTTTTTTTTGGAGCACCAGCAACGCCGCCGCCTCGGCTAAGGCTTTGTCCTTGCGGCGCAATTCGCGCTCCAGGTCGCGAATCCGCCGTTTATCGGCTTGGGCCTCGCTTAAGGGACGCGCTTTGGGGGAGGGGGCCACCGGATTGGCCTGTTGGCAGGCCGCACGCCAGGTGGTGATTGGTTCCGGATAGAGCCCGCGCTGACGGCAGTATTCGCCCAATGCCGCCTCATTCAGCGCCGCCGTCTCCACCACGACGGTAACCTTCTCTTCACTACTCCAGCGGTGTCCCGCCTCCGCCGCCGGCGATGCCGTCAGGCCCCGTTCCCGGCGGGCCTGGCTCCGCCAGCTGTAAAGCGTATCCTTGGGAATCCCGCTTTCCTGGGCCAACTGCACCACCTCCACATGCTGCGGGGGTAACCGTTTCTCAATGATGCTGGCCTTAAATTCTGCCGAATAGGTTCTCATCGTCTCTCACCTTCACCCCCTCAATTGACAGTTTACGCTTTCTGTGGGACGACATCTATCCTGCCATAGGGGGCCAGCGGTATATGGCCGAGGTACCGGCCGATACCACCGTGTACCTGACACAACCAACGCGCGGTCTCCCGGCACGCCACGGTAAGCGAGGAAGCAAGCCAACCCGGGTACCGGTGCTCGCGGGGGAACCGGTACGCGCGGATAGCCTGCGTGAGGCCATGACCTGGCAGCGGCTTCGGGTCCGGGCGACGGAACGAGGCGAGCGATGTGAACGCTTTGCCGCGCGTCGGGGGTGGACGGTCCATGGCGGGCAGGCGGTCGAAGAGTGGCTGGTGATGCGCGAAGCGGCCGAAAGCCGGTACAGCTATGCCCTGGGTAATGCTTCGCTGGACACCGCGCTGGAACCACTGGCCTGGTGGAAGTGCCAACGCTATTTTATCGAACGGGCTAACCAGGACGCCAAGTCGGAGCTGGGCTGGGACGAGTGGCAGGCGCAGAAATACCGCGCCTGGGACCATCATCTCGCCTTGACGGTGCGCGCCGCTTGGTTCATCGCCCAAACCCAAATCGACTGGGCGCGCGAGCATCCTCGCGATCCCACCTGGCTCCAAGAACTGGAAACGGAGGTTCTCCCCACCCTGTCGGTGGCGAATGTCCGGGAGTTACTGCGCGCGGTCATGCCCCTGAAACGCTTGACCGAAGAACAAGCCACGGAGCGCGTTATCGGGCATTTGCTCAATCGCACCCGATCACGAAAAAGTAAGCTTAAAAAACAACGGCTTGAAAACAGAGCCCACACTGGCCCGACGTGAGGCTAATGTGACATTGTCAAGTTAAACGCTTGGTGTGAGATCCTGGCATGCTACCACGCCACCAGATCAGCGAAAGCCAGCGGGGCACGGCCGAGTCGCTGATTGAGCCAGATGCAGCCATTATGCAGGGCTATTTTGGCGGTCAGGCGGACCTGAAAGCCGTCGAGGGTGTGGGGGCGTTCGCGATCGAGACGGAAGACCTGCTGGAGGCAGCCATTGACGGTCTCGACGATGTGACGGATGCCGGCCAACCACCGCCGCCAGGCCCGCGGCCCGGGGTGGCGGCGGTTGCGCTTGGGCGCACAGATCACCCCCGCGCCATAGGCATCTTGCCAGTCGCGCTGGCGAGCTTGACCGGCAAAGCCCTTGTCCGTGACCTACGGCCCTCGGGCCGGGGCGCCGACCGTGGGCAGGCGCGGATCGGGGTACGCTCGCCGGGCAAAGAACGTCTCGGCCAGGGGCTGGTCCTTGGTGCTGGCCGAACCGAAGCCGAAGCCGGTGATCGCCCCGAGGGGATTGACCGACAACCGCACGTCGAAGCCCTCGTCCCAGCCCCAGCGGTTCCTCCAACCGATATCGGCCAACCCGGGCAGCCAACCCGACCCGCGGCGTTTGGCATCGCGCGGGACGGCCGCCGTCCCGTCCAACGCTTCATAGGCACACTGCGGCGCATCCAGGAGTTTTACCAGATCAAGAAAACAGACCACCACCGCCTCGGCGTACCGGCGCATCAAACGATTAAACTGCGCCCGGTCCGGCAAGCCGGGAAAGGCGCTGCGCAGATGGCGTCGGGCATAGCGGGAGAAATCGCGTTCCCTGCTGAAGTGGCACCATTGCCCGAACAGCGCCAAAGTCACCACTTCGCTGCAGCTCAGCGATGCACTCGGGCCGGGGTGACGCTCGCAGCTCGGATGTTGCTTGCAAAAGTCGTCCACCATAACGTATAGATAGGTCAGGAAGGTGTCGATGTCGATCATGACGAAGCTCCTCATTTTTCCAAATGTGTGCTTCTATTTTGATCCTCGACGCCTTCCGCTCCAACTCACACCAAGCGTTTAAGTGTCGAAAATCGGCCTAAGCTGTTGCACTGGCCCGCTGGGAAACCTCGTCATACCAGCGCTTGAGATGTCCATGATCCTCGGGAATGGTAAACTTGATCCAGCCCGCGAAGTCCACCGTCACTAAAGCCGTAATATCCGCCATGGTGAAAGTTTCACCAACCACGTAACGCTGCTGCGCCAAGTGTTCATTTAGCTCGCGGAAGAAAATTTCGGTCCGCGCCCGGCCGCGCTCCACCAGTGCCGGAATCTGCGCAAACGGGTGTGCACCGGACAGTGCACGATCCTGAAAGCCCTTGACACGGTTGCGAAAGGATTCCATAACCGCTTGAAACCCTTCGTTTTCAATTCGATGATTCCACTGTAGTACGAGGGCCTTCTCCCTAGCATTGCCGCCCATTAACGCCGGCTCGGGAGTCAGTTGCTCCAGGTAGAAACAAATGGCCAGCGTCTCCCATAGGCAAGTGCCATCATCCAATTCCAGCACTGGCACCGTGCATCTCGGGTTTTTGGCCCTAAACTCGGGCGTGAACTGCGCGTCCTTCGCCAGGTCTATCTGGATAGAGGGTAACTTTATGCCCTTTTCGGCGGCAAAAATACGAACTCGGCGTGGGCTGGGAGCCGCTTGGTAATCGTAGAATTTCATCGGAATGCCTCTTGGTATCTAGCAAATCGGGAGCTGTAGGCTATTGACTATCAATATTAGCGACACTGTTGTGTCAACACCGAATGGTGTCGACACCAATCCGATGATACCAAATATTCGGCTAACCGCAGGTTATCTGACAGCCATCAGCACCTGCCGGCTGCACCTAACGCCAGCAACGCTCAAAGCGCAGCGGCTTGCGTTGGGAAACTGCTTTGCTCTAAAAGCACGAGCCTTGCCGGTGAGTACCGCTTGAGCCGGGTTGTCTCGCAAATCAATGTTAAATCGTGGCTAGCTTCTCTGGTCTTTTGCCGGGCGAAGGAATAATTTGGAGTTAGGAAATTGACAAGGAAGTGTGCAAAGCAAAGGCTAAGGAAAAGCGCTATGAAATCTTCCATGCTAAAAGTGACCCGCAGTCGGTTTATCCTGTTCATCAATGGTCGCACGGATCTTGAGGAAAAGCTTATCCAAGACAAACTCCTTGGTTTGGCGGCAGCTCAATATACGCGCAAGAGCGACGGACTGCTCATGGCCCAGGCCGTCTATTCCCGCATCCCGCCGGCGCGGTATGAAATCCGCCTCACCGTCGTGAGAAGCACTTAGTGTCATCAATAGCCGCATACTACGATTTGCCATACCGCCCTTAGCGGCAAAGGCTACCCATCCCAACAGGTTTAGCACTTTGCCGCTTTTCTAACACTCGTCAGTCATAAGTTCTGTCACCGAAAAACCTTGCTTGCCTTGCCCAAAAGCAGCATGAATTCCCTCGAGCTACCCGCGTTTGAGCACCTCGGTAGCCCAAGGAGAATCCATGCTGAGATACGTATATCACGCGCTAGAGAGCTTTCAAAGTGTCTTTTCCCGACACCGCAGTTGGCTGCTGTTCGCGGCGGTGGTGTTGAGTTTTCTGGCCGCCCCGGAGATGATCGGGGTGACCTCGATGTGTCGGTTCTGGCGCGGAGACGAACGGGGCTATCATCGCTTGCTGCACTTTTTTCGCTCCACGGCCTATAGCGATGATGAACTCCTGGCGGCATGGCAGCGCTATGTGTTGAGCCAGGCGGTCACGGTCGAGGTCGAGGGGCGGTGTGTGTTGTTGGGCGATCATACCCATGTGGTCAAGGACGGAGGGCGAATGCCCGGGGTGGTATCGCTGCGTGAGACCTCGGAGACACAACGCAAGCCCTCCTATTTCCGCGGCCACTGTTGGGGCGCGGTCGGTCTGGTGGTGGGCTCGCTGAGGGCGTGTTTTTGTTTGCCGTTGGCGTTTCGTATCCATCAAGGCTTCTGCCATCGGGGCGAAGGGGAGCCCGGCTCGGCGCGCCCCGGTCCGAGCTTGGCGGAGCGGGGGGTGCACATGGCGCTGAGCTTCGCCGTCAGTCACGACCGTCCGGCGTTTTTGGTGTTGGATGCATTCTTCTCCACCGCCGGGGTGTTTCGCCTGGCCCGCTCGGTGTATTCGCTCATTTTGAAACAACCGTATCTGACGATCCTGACGCGGGCGAAAAAAAACTACGTAGCCTATTTCCCGGCCGAGCCCAAGCCGCCCGGCCGCCGGGGGCCGCAACCACGCTATGGCGACAAAGTGCATCTGATGGCGTGTTTCGATCATCCGCAGTTGTTTCACACCGTCCAGTGTCACGTCTACGGTAAGCTCGAAGCGGTCCAACTGATGCGTATTCCGTTACTGTGGAAACCCCTCGGGGACTGGCTGTTGTTCATCTTCGCCATCACCTCCCGCGGCCCGATTGTGCTGATGTCCTCCGATCTGACGCTCTCAGCGACCACCGCCATCGAGCTGTATGGCAGCCGGACCCGCATAGAAACCCTGTTTTCGATGATGAAAAACATCCTCGGTGCCTTTCGTTTCCATTTCTGGACCAAGCAACTGCCCCGTCACTCCCGCCGCCCCACGGCCAATCGGAAGTTGAAGATCCCACGCCCCGAGCACCTCCCCACTGTCGAGGCCTGTTGGCAAGCTTAGGAAAGCTTCGTCCTGTGTGCCGCCATCGCGCTCGGACTGTTGCAGCTCATCGCGCTTCGTTTCGGTACCGAGGTCTGGCAACACCACGCGCTCTATCTGCGCACCCGCTCACGCGAGCTGCCCTCGGAAAACACCGTCCGACCAGGGTTGGCCCCTCTCGTGCTCAAACAACTTCTCCATCTCCCGCCAAACAGCCGTATCGCGAAGATACGCCGCTACTTCGTGGGCGTCGAGGAGGATGCGCCTAACGATGATCGCCAAGCAGCATGAATCATCGCTGAAATCACAGGGTGGCGTAGTGTTTCACCGGCTGATTCAACGATCGGCCGCGGTTAGTTTTGCTCGATGTTCAGACAGAGAAGTTATGACTGACGAGTAACAAACGTGCCTTCTGAATCCGGCCGGATGGCGTACTAAAGCAAACCATGCAGGTCCGGAGCGCCGGCGACATATCAGCTTTCGGGTGAGCGTCCAGCGACTAGGCGGCTACACCGACGCCCTGTGCGAGGCCGGTACCAATCCGTCGCAGGTGGCAGTACAGGATGTCCCGGCAACGCCCAGGATTTTGCTCTTCGAGCCGCCTTAGACCTGCTTAACCAAACGCCATGTCCAACGGGCATCCTGGCAATGAGCGACCGGCTAGTTTTGGGTGCGTTTCAGGCAGCAGAGCAGCTAGCATTAAGGGTGCCGGAAGACCTTTCCGTCGTCGGTTTCGATGCTATCCCTCTGGCAGCTCAGCTGCGCCCTTCTTCGTTAACTGTCATCCATCAGCCGTTAGGAGAAAGGAAGCACCGCTGCAGAATTACTAACGGAAACGACCTACCATTGCCACGTACTGGATACTCACTTGGTGGTGCGTGATTCTACTGGTTTTCCTACCGGCATTTCCGGTTAACCAGCCCTCCGTAAACAGCAGGCGCTGCGGTAACGTAATATAGGACGCCACACCGTAGCCTTTACTGGATGAAATTAGCGAGCCATTGTGCTGTCTGACTTTCTAAACAATGCCTTGGCCCGGAAAATGATGTTGAACCACAGAGGCGGTAACCGATGAAAGCCATGATGATTGAAAGTTTTGGCGGTGTTGAGCAGCTTAAATTGGCCGATGTGCCGATTCCCACACCCCAGGCTAATGAAGTCTTGATCGAGATTGCCTACACCAGTGTCAATCCCGTGGAGTGGAAGATCCGCGAGGGTATGCTTAACGACACGTTACCCCATGAATTTCCCATCATTCTAGGCTGGGATGCGGCGGGCACGATCAGCGCCATAGGCAAAAACGTAACGGCTGTTAAACCAGGCGATAAGGTCTATGCCTATTGCCGTAAACCTACGGTGCACGACGGCACCTATGCCGAATTTATTACCATGGATGCAGCCGCCGTGGCACCTATGCCTAGCAATCTCAGTTTCGCCGAGGCGGCCACGATCCCCCTGACAGGCTTAACCGCTTGGCAGGCTCTGTTTGACTTCGCCCAGTTGCAGGCTGGCGACAAACTGCTGATTCACGCCGGCTCCGGTGGCGTGGGTAGCCTGGCTATTCAGTTTGCCAAACATTGCGGGGCAACGGTCTACACAACCGCTAGTTTCAAAAATCACGACTATGTGCGGGAACTCGGTGCCGCTGTGGCCATTGATTATACCGCCGAGAACTTTGTGGACATTATTAAGACCGCTGAACCCGCCGGCATCAATGTGGTGTTCGATACATTGGGCGGAGCAGCCCAAGAAAGCAGTTATCGGGTGCTTAAGAAAGGCGGTACATTGGTTTCCATCGTCGCTCCGCCGGAAATGCAAATCGCTGAACAATACCAGGTCAAGGCAGGTTTTGTGTTCGTCTCGCCGAACGGCAAGCAGTTACGCCAGATAGCGGAGCTAATTGAAGCGGGGGCGGTCCGACCCGCTAACATTGCAGCGGAATTCAAGTTGCAAGATGCCGCTATCGCTCAGGAAAAGAGCCGCGCTCACCATATCCGCGGTAAAATTGTGCTAAAGATCAAATAGCGCAAAACCAGGTCGTCTGGCCGCTACAAACTACCTGCAAAATGAGGCAACCCACCCGGTACGGAGCGTGCGTCGGCTTTAAGCGCCTTTTAACGACTCAAGCCAGCTCTACAAGAATTTCCCATGGCTCTGAGGCGTTTGGCTAGACAACCGGACTATGCCTCAAACCCCACGCCAATCCTGTTGGGCGGTTGCGTGAAAACGGGTGCTTTATCAGCCAAGACTACATTACCCAAATGCGGATCACTGATCACACTAACGGGTACATTGCGTCTTATAGCATGCTCCGCAACCCAACGATTGCTTAATGGATTGTCCGTAGCAGCGACAACGAGTGCATGTCCGTCGAGAAACTGCGGATTAAAGCAATCCGACTGATGGCGCAATAGTCCCCGCATCACCTTCTGTTGCAAAGTAGCATTAAGTGTGGGTGACACAATCGTGATTTGTGCATTGGTCTGCATAAGTCTTTCTATGGTGGCAGCAGCTTTGTTACCACCACCCACGACCAAGCAGGGACGATTTTCGATACGCAGAAAAACCGGTAAATCAGCCATGGCAAAACCACCACCATTGTATAGGCGCTACAGGATTAGCAGTCTGGCCGTTAACTATAGTGAGGCCATTAAATAATCAGAAAGAATATTTAATGATATTTATATTCTATTCTAGTATAAATACATGCAGTGCAAACTTAAGATAATGTGAAATGAAACTTCAGCAACTGCGATATCTCACTGCTATTGCCAAGAATAGTCTTAACATTTCCGCAGCAGCCGAGAGTCTTTACACGTCTCAGCCCGGAGTCAGTAAACAGATCCGCCTATTAGAAGAGGAGCTAGGCGTTGAGTTATTCAACCGGAACGGCAAACATTTAACGCATATTACTCCTGTAGGTCGGCAAATTATTGAAAAAACAGATAAAATTCTTCAGGAGGTTCGCAATATCCAAACCTTGGCGGCGGAGTTTCGCGATGACCGCAGCGGTAATCTCTCCATTGCCACAACCCATACCCAGGCCCGCTATGCACTGCCGCGCATTGTACAGGCTTTCCGGGAGCGCTATCCGGCTGTCACCTTACAGCTTCATCAGGGATCCCCTGCGCAAATTGCTGAACTAGCAGCGTCCGGAGAAGTGGATTTCGCCATCGCCACTGAGGCGATCGAACTGTTCGAAGAGTTGATCATGATGCCCTGCTACGTCTGGAACCGCAGCATTGTCACCCCCCGTAACCATCCCCTTACCCGCTTGCCGAAACTCACTCTAGAAGACGTTGCCCAGTATCCCCTGGTCACCTATGTGTTTGGCTTCACCGGCCGCTCGAAATTAGATGAGGCATTCAGGAATGCCAAGCTCAATCCCAAAGTCGTATTCACTGCTACCGACACCGATGTCATTAAAACTTATGTGCGGCTGGGCTTAGGGGTGGGCATTATCGCCGGTATGGCTTATGACAACCATTATGACCAGGATCTCATAAAGCTTGATGCAGGTCATCTGTTCGCCTCCAGCTTGACCCGAATCGGTTTCCGACGCGGCACGTTTTTGCGAGGCTATATGTACGATTTCATAGAATTATTTTCCCCGCATTTACCCCCCCAGATGGTGCAGGCTGCAGAACGCACACAATCCCATGAGGAAGTCGCCGCCTTATTTACCCATGTTCAGCTGCCGGTGTACTAGTTGCATCCATATACTCACACAGACCGCCACAGAGGCTTTTTTTTCCGATAACTTTGGCATCTCTCCCAAGGCTACCGTAAGTAGACCTGCGCATCAGCAAATGGAAGGCAATGTCCAGTGGTTGATTTGGCTAGCAGCCTGTCGGAGAAATCGGTGAGACATGAACCGAGCCTGATGATACATTGGCCCCCCCACTCAAACAGAGGCCAATGGCTGTGGCACGCAGGTTCAAACAGGTTGACTACGACGCGGTTATCCACCTCACGGTTCGGTTAGGAGATGGTGTTCCGCCCGGGCATCTGGCGCAGTTCGTGGTGGAAGTGGTGGCGTTGCTGGATGTGACGGCGAGCTATGCCCGCTATGGATCGCGAGGTGCCCCACCGTATGCGCCGGAAATCCGGTTGGGGCTGTTGTTTTATGGCTATGCCACGGGCGTGTTCAGTTCGCGGAAGCTCGAACAGGCCACCGATGAGTGCCTGCCCTTTCGCTTTATTGCCGGGGATCTGCATCCGGCTCACGACACGCTCGCTACGTTTCGTAAGACCTGTGTGCCCGAGCTGCAGGAGTTGTTTACCCAGGTGTTGTTGATCGCCCATGCGGCCGGGGTGCTGAAGCTGGGGCGGATCAGTCTGGATGGGACCAAGCTTCATGCCGATGCCGCCCAGAGTCAAGCGCTCAGTTACCGGCGGCTGTTGGAGTTGGCAGTCCAGTTGAGCCAGGAGGTCAGCGAGTGGCTGGCGCTGGCCGAGCGCACCGACCGGGGCGAATGCCTGCTGCCTGAGGGGCGGGTCATCGAGGAGGAAATTCACCGTCGCCAAGACCGTCTGGCCAACCTGGCCGAGGCGAAAGCCGTGCTCGAAGCGCGGGCCGAGGAGCGCTACCGCCTCGAACCAGCAGCCGTTGCAGAGACAGTGCGCGAGCGCGAAGAGAAGGCGCGGGCTCGCGGTGGCAAACCGCGCGGGCGGGCGCCCGTACCACCCACGCCGGGTGCGCGCGACAAGGATCAGTACCACTTCACCGATCCGGCTTCGCGGATCATGAAAAACAGCACCAATCGGGGCGTCGATCAGCATGACCATGCCCCACTCGCTACCGATCAGGATACGCTGCTGATCGTCGGCCATACCCTGTCCAACCATCCCAACGATCAGGGGGAGCTCGAACCCACCCTGGAGGCAATCCCGGCGGGGTTGGGTACCCCCAGCGCGGCGGCGTTGGACAATGGCTATTTCAGCGCCGCTAATATCGAGCGTTTGCAGGTCCGGGGGATCGATCCCTACATTGCCACCGGGCGCGAGCCCCATCATCACGGTGGGCGCAAGTACTTCGCTGAAAACCCCGCTCCGCCACCTGACGAGGCCAGCCCTACGGGGAAGAGGGCTTACCAACTCCAAACCGAGATCGGCAAAGCCATCTATCGGCTGCGCCAGTGTACCGTCGAGCCGGTCATTGGCATCATCAAGGAAATCCTGGGGTTTCGCCAATTCTCCCTGCGCGGCCTGTCGGCCGCCGCCGGTGAGTGGGGCTTGGTGTGTTTGGCTTTCAATCTCAAGCGGCTTCATACGCTCACCAAGGACCAAATAACCGCACTAACGATTTCTCCGACAGGCTGCTAGGTTGGTTTTTTTGCCGATTTTTGTAGCGCTTCCTCCGAATTTTCCCTAACGCCGTATTCCTGCCTTACTTCCCGCTCGCGCTGCTCACGGCTGTGACCAAAACACTCGTAACATAAACGTAAGTTTTCCTCGAACAGAAAAGCGCTAGGCGGCCCAAATTTCCCGCACAGATCACACACCAAGTAACTGCCACTCACTACGAAAACCTCCTCAATAACTCGCACGCGATCAATCACACTGTTCTATCATAACGCTATCGCGAGATATTGGTATCCCTGGTGCATCGCAATGCAAATCGCAAGTTACCCGCTGAGCCTGTTCCTGCTCCTCATGCTGACCCGCGCCCGGCAATCTCCAGAACGCCTTCTGAAACGTAGCGTTCGTCCCGGAAACCGGACATGATACAGCACGCCACCAGGAGCATTCCGCATTACTCTGGTAACCTCCCCAGGGCTGCCGACAGCAATTACGATTTTTCCTGCGACGGCCAGGGCAAAACGCGTCTTCATCTTGTCCCGACAAGTAAAGAATCCACCCGCTTTGCGGGTGGATTCTTTACTTCCTTGTATTTTCAGGAGAATATCAATGAATGAGCGAACGCTTCATAATCCGAAGACGGGTGAAATCATTCGTTTCCTGACGACCTCGAAAGAGACAAATGGCGATCTTTTTCGGATGGGCTACAAGATGGCGCCGCATGGCGCGATCGCGGACGAGCATGATCACCCCAATCAAGAGATGGTCATCAGAGTCAACGCCGGGACCCTTACTTGCCTGATCGACGGCGACGAGCAGAAACTCGGAGCTGGTGAATCCGTGACAATACCGGCCGGGGTTGCTCACTTTCAGAGGAACAATACCGATGAAGAAATTGAAGCGATTGAAGAATACCGGCCGGCGATGCAGATGCAGGAATTCTTCGAGGTCTTGATTGGCTGGGCAAATGACGGCAAGACCAACGCGGCCGGAATGCCAGGTTTACTACGGGCAGCGGTTATGCATCGGTATTTCAAAGACAGCATACGCTCGAGTTCGCACAAGAGAAATATCCTGTCGTTTCTACTGGCGCCGATTGGTGCCATTCTCGGTTACCGGCGCGAAATACGAAAATACATCGGTTCACCTTAACTTGTAAAGCAAACGCACTGGCAACGTACAAGACCGTTCCATTGGATGTCAAACTCCAATTCTTGAAGAGGGTAAAAGTTGACTAACAATGTGATGATATAATAAGTTTTTTATACAAATCCCTGGAGCGAAATAGAATCACCGTGCAGCTTGAACAAAAGCTTCAAATAACCTTTGATGGGGGTTGAAATCCGCACTTGTAGAGCCTGTAACAGTTAATAGTTCAGGATGCCACTGTACACCCAGCGCAAAATTTTTACCGGCGATTTCGATACCCTCAATTACCCCGTCGCTGGCCCAAGCATTGACAATCACGGGGGAGGAAACGCTAACAATGGCTTCATTGTGGGAAGAATTCACCGACATGGCCTCAACCCCTAAGATCCGGTGTAGTTGGGTTTCTGTACGCACAGTGACGTCATGAGAAAGTTTCTCCGATTTTTCAAAACGGTGATTAATGATATTGCCATTCAAGCGATGTACATTACCAGTCAACTTACATTCGAATACAGCGCCCAGAGCTTGCATGCCGGCGCAAATCCCCAGCACCGGTTTATCCATGGACACCGCGGCGTGAATCATCTTAGCATCAAGGACGGCCCGCCGGGAGAGCGAGTGCACATAGGGCGAAACCTGACGTCCCGGCGCAGATTCGTACCAGTGTCCAGGGAACGGATAATCACCACCGGGTATCAGCAACCCGTTGAGTTGACTCAAATACACCGGTAGCGCATCGGCTAGTAAGGGTATAGCAACTGGCAGACCGCCGGCCGTATAGATGGCCTCGAAATAGTGAATTCGCAAAGCATAATAAGGAAATCTGGAATAACTTTCCGCCCGGCCTTCAGCCCAATCCAGAAGAACACCAATGGTAGGACGCTGCTTTTCATTGCAGCCAACATCATAACGATTTGTCATAAGTTGCCTGCAGGTAGTGCAATAAGATAGCGACCATCGGTTGCGCTAATATTTATCAGTAGCGCCGCTGCTGCACTAACCTACCTGGTGGCGCAGGATATCCCTGGCTACCACACGACATGTTCCCAATAGTGCCCTTCAGGACGTGGTTGCGCGTAGATGCCTAATCCGAAAAGTACCGGCGCCACGCTGCTACCGCTTGGAGCTTTATTGACAGTTGCTTTAGCAATGAAGTAGACAGAACTTCCTTGAATTGCGCTCTCACTGCCTTTCTTGCCAAGATCCTCAATGGTGACCTTAACCTCAGACGCGGGCGTTTTAAAGCTGCTATCTGTATAGAACTGGATACGGGGATAGCCCACTAATTTTAGCTCCACCTTATCGAAGTGAACCTCCGCTGCGTCATTGGCGACTCCGAGATATAGCCGGTACCTTTGCCCTTTTACAAGTTGGGTCACTGGGTTATTGCCACGAATCGGATAGGCTCGATACCAGAACCGAACATAGTGCTTGACCAGTTCATTTAAATTCTTTTCCCACTCGGTTTCCATGGCGACTGCTTGACCACAAAACGCGAGCAACAGGACGCTAAGCAGACCGCTAAGCCAAAATTTACCTTTTTTCATCAATTTTTTCCTTACATATCAATCACTTTTATACTTAAGTCATACCGTATATCGATCTGGAAGTTATTCTCAAGACACGCCGTTAATACATCCCTATAAGCTCGACTGCGGTATCCCCGCCGCAGACGGTCTTGATAACAGCTTCCAGATCGATATTCTGTTTTTCACTCATTTGCCTGTCCTAATCAAGGCACTCAAGCCAACCTGTTTTAGCGCGTCATTCAGTAATGCCCGAACTTCACGGGAATCTTCCGTACCAATAACTTCGCTCAACAGTTTACTGGCATGGGCTTGAGAAAAACTGCGAATAACCCATTTCACGCGGGAAAGACTGGGCGATACCATACTTAAGGTATCGACTCCCATTCCCAACAGCAGTATAACGGTCAACGGATCGCCCGCCATTTCTCCACAGACACCCACGGGCTTAGCATAGCGATGCCCCTCTTGAACAGCCTCATAAACAGCGCGGATAACTGCAGGATGCAGGCTATCCCATAAGGTTGCAACCCGGGCATTGTTGCGATTGACGGCTAGCAGGTATTGAGTCAAGTCATTAGTGCCAACAGAAAAAAAATCCACACGCCGAGCCAACGACGCAATCTGGTAAATTGCGGCAGGCACTTCAAGCACGATTCCCAAGGGGGGTTGAGTTACCGCATAACCTTCCTGTCGAAGTTCGCAGCAGGCACGCTCCAACAGAAAGCGCGCTTGGTCCACCTCGGCAGAACTGCTGATCATGGGAAGCAGGAGACGCAGGTTATGCAAACCGACATCGGCACGCAGCATAGCCCGCAATTGGGTCAAAAAAATTTCCGGATGGTCGAGGCTCACGCGAATCCCACGCCAACCGAGCAAAGCATTATCCTCTGCAACGGGAAAATACGGCAAACCCTTATCGCCGCCGATATCAAGGGTACGCATGATCACCTGTTTCGGCGCGAAGGCTTCAAGAACTTGGCGGTAGATCTGATATTGTTCATCTTCACTCGGGAAGGACTCGTACAACATAAAGGTAAATTCGGTACGGTAGAGACCAATACCCTCAGCGCCACGTTCCAGCGAAGCTCGGATATCGGAAAGTAGGCCGCTATTCGCATAGAGTGGTACTTTTATTCCATCCAAAGTTTCGGCAGGCAACTGGCGTAGGGTTTCAAGCTCGGCAGCGAGTTCTTCCTCAACGGAAATCAGACGCTGAAATTCGCAGAGTATAGAAGGTGTCGGCCGCAAAAAAACCTGTCCCTGGTTACCATCGATAGCAATCGCAGTTCCTTCCAACCGCCCGATAGGTAGGTCGCCAACGCCCATCACTGCGGGAATACCCAATGCCCGAGCTAGAATTGCGGTGTGGGACAAAACCGAACCCCGCGTACAGACAATTCCGGCAAGCCACTCAACAGGCACTTCCACCAGCGAAGCGGCACCGATCTCCTCGCCCACCAGAACGCACCTCTCGGAGTACTGCCTCGCAGCCTGCTGCGAATTTGCCTGTAGACGGATGAGGATGCGTTGGCCAATGCTACGAATATCTTCTGCACGTGCGCGTAAATAACTGTCTTCCATACGCTCAAAGAGCCGCGCATAATCGCTAATGGTGTCCCGTAACGCTGCTGGTGCCCAATTACCTGCACGAATCCGCCGAATAGTGTCAGACAGCAGGCTGTCGCTGTCTAATAACATCACGCATACATTAAATATCGCTAAAGCTTCGGCAGGCAAAAACACCTCCATGCGCTGACTGCTTAAACACAGTTCTTCGCGCACAGCGGCAACAGCGGCTCTAAAGGCTGCTTCTTCCCTATCCACGTCTTGAATCGGACGATCGGGTACCGTAGCCAGAGTCACGAAGGGTGACGGCAAGACAACTTTGCCGACAGCTATTCCGGGTGCTGCCGGTATGCCCTGAATAACGCTGCTCGACAGCATTTGTCCGCCCATGAGTCTACTGATCCCCCCGCCGGAGGCGCCATCGTTGATGCCGCCTGCTAGCTGCGCAGCGATGGTCACTAATAATGCTTCTTCATCCTTGCTGAACCGGCGCCGCTGCCGCTGATGTACGACTAATACACCGAGTACCCGGCGGTAGTAGATAATAGGAACGCCTAGAAAGGCATGATAACGTTCCTCACCTGTTTCCGGGAAATAACGGTAACGCGGGTGTTCCGCAGCATTCTCTAAGCTAATCGGTTCCCGGCGTTCTGCGACCAAACCTACCAGTCCCTCGCCATGACCCAACCGTACACTGCCCACTGAGGAAGGATTTAGGCCTTCTGTGGCCATCAATACATACTGTCCATCTTGTGTGTCTGCAATCAGCACGGAACAGGCATCGACAGCCATATATTCCTTAATCCGACGCACGCTTATAGCTAAAGCTTCGTCGAGATTAGTCGCCGTATAAACCTCTTGTACGATACGCTGCAAGATTTCGAGCATCACCAGACCCTTGGTGGCCAAATCCGGATGCTGTTACATTGACGAGCAACAGATCAATGGTAAAACTGTCACCGCGGTTCCTTCATTTTAAGGAGAATGTCAAGCCACTTACGAATTCGGTATTCAACCTGTTACTGTTAAACACCGCCCACAGAGTAGCGAAGCGCCAAAACGGTGCGAGCAATCATCATCTTTATTACCCGCAAAAACTGCTGTTGCGTACTCTTAGCGGATTATCTTATTAAGTATAGTAGCCTCAACAAGGTCTAACCATAACGGGTAAACCCCTGCTACCACTATCGCATTCACCAACCCTGCCGCATTCGTAACGGGCAACCTTTATGTATATTGCCTATCTTTAAGTTCCAGGGACAACAGATGGCAGTATCATCAATCACGGCAAGCGGTGAATGTAGAAAACTATTCGCTGCTCCTCCTTTTACGATTAAGGAATCAACTATGAAAGTCGCAGTATTCAGCACCAAGCCTTATGACCGCGAGTGTCTAGAAGCGGCCAATAAGCACCATGGACATGAAATTGTTTACTTTAAACCACATCTTGCTCAAGAAACCGTCACACTAGCCAGGCAATTTCCTGCCGTTTGCGTTTTTGTTAACGACGAGTTGGATTCTTATACTGTGGCCAAACTTGCGCAATTCGGAACCCGTTTAATCGCTTTGCGCTGTGCCGGCTTTAATAACATCGATTTAGCCGCAGCCCAGGCGCATGGCTTAACGGTGGCAAGAGTTCCCGCTTATTCACCCCACGCAGTGGCCGAACATACGGTGGCGTTACTGTTAAGTTTAAATCGAAAAATTCATCGCGCATACGCACGCGTACGAGAGGGTAATTTTAATCTTACTGGGCTGCTGGGTTTTGACCTATATGGCCGCACCGTTGGAATCGTCGGCACCGGAAAGATCGGTTTAGAAGTGGCAAAAATTCTAAACGGATTCGGCTGTCGTTTGTTAGCCTACGACCAAATGCCTAATTCCGAATGTGAAAAGATAGGCGTACGTTATAAAACTCTCGCCGAGCTTTTTGCCCATTCAGACATTATTACCTTACATTGCCCGTTGACACCGGATACTTATCACTTAATCAATGCTCAAGCATTAGCGCAAATGAAACGAGGTATTATTATCATTAATACCAGCCGTGGCGGTCTGATTGACACAAAAGCAATTATTAAAGGGCTAAAATCCAGGAAAATAAGCCACTTAGCTCTCGATGTCTATGAAGAGGAAGGCGACCTTTTTTTTGAAGATTTATCCGATAAAGTGCTGCAAGACGACGTTTTTGCACGTCTGTTAACGTTTCCCAATGTCATTATTACTGCTCATCAAGCTTTCTTTACGAGAGACGCCTTGCAGGGTATTGCAGAAACGACGTTGAGTAACATTTCTATGATAGAGCAAGGCAAAGCCTGCTCCAACGAAGTGACTCCGGAATTTACTAAAAACTAAATTGAATCTCGATATAACCAATGCGCTCTTTTCTCGAATATACTGAGCATTCGCTTTGTTTCAGAATGCAACAGGGTTCCCAACAGCCTTTGCAACACTTCGGAGCGCAAGTGAAAATCTACGGCAAGTATAACAACGCAGCCACCTTGCGTCAGCGGTTCTATCTCACAACAGATATTTAGAGAGCGAAAGGGTCCGTCGTTCGACGTTACATTCACCCTGTCAAAACGTTTAAGTACTGCTCTCGAAACATACGGCGCCGCACAGCGCCGCGACCTATCACCTGCTCAACATAAACAGTATCTTCTTGCCAATGCTGCACCTTAACCGCAATCCACCACGGGACGAACTCCACATAACGCTCTACATCGGCAACCAAGTCAAAACACTGCCTTTGTGCATAGGGTAAGTACGCATCGTTCAGTATAGTTGAGCATTGCGGCTACGATCGTTGAATCCCTTGATTTCGGGTCTGACTCTTGCCATTGGCTGGTTGGATCCTGTCGGAGCAGCGGATAGATAATCACTGCCTCGCCGATTAAACGGACCAATATCGGGCGCTACTGCCGGCCTTAATGCACTAGACCCAATAGGTGCCCTGTCGATATAGTCAATACTGCGATCATTAAAGGGCTCGGCTTGTAGAGGAAGATTGATGAGCAAGGCAAAGAAAAATAACGAAACGATTACCTTTTTCATAAGCTTACCTCCTTACCCTCAGCTACTCATAATCCAGCCCATCAACAAACATAATCCTTAATGTATTATTACGCCCAATTATTTCCTGCGGATGCAAATTTAATCCATTTTTTAGAGCAGCTTATCCTTCATTAAGCGCTGGAATGGCGAGCGACATACCCTTTAATGGCCATGACGTCCTTGCTCATTAAAACAAAAACTTGCGCCTTTTGTTCAATATCCTCATAACCATTAGGACGAGCGAGCTTAAAACCTAACGCCTCTTGAATAGCTGCTTCAAATTTGGCCGGCAGCGCCGTCTCTAGACAAATTAACGGTACACCCTCTTCCTTGTGCTCCAATCCCACCTTAACTCCATCGGCAGTGTGGGTATCGATAATAGTATTTGACTCTTCATAAACACGACGGATGGTCGCCATCCGCTCACGGTGGGTACTAGTCCCGGAGACAAAGCCAAAACGGTTGATATGTTGAAAATAAACCGTATCCGATAATTCAAAATATCCTAATCGATTAACCTGTTGCCAAAGCTCACCGACAATGTCCGCATCACGATCTACGGCATCGTAGATAAAACGTTCAAAGTTGGAAGCTTTTGAGATGTCCATAGATGGACTGCTGGTTTTCATTACCCGTTCGGCGGAGCGTAACCGATAAACACCCGTGCGAAAGAATTCATCAAGGACATTATTTTCGTTAGTGGCCAAAATTAACTTACGAATAGGCAATCCCATCTGACGCGCAATATGGCCTGCACAAATATTGCCGAAATTACCGGATGGCACCGAGAAAGCCACTTCCTGATCGTTATTATCGGTTAAGGCAAAGTAAGCCTTGAAATAATAGACAATCTGTGCCGCCACCCGTGCCCAGTTAATGGAATTAACGGTGCCAATATGGTATTTGTTCTTATATTCAACATCATTACTGACTGCTTTCACAATATCCTGACAATCGTCAAAGACTCCTTGTACGGCAATATTGAAAATATTAGGCTCATCCAATGAAAACATTTGAGCCGTTTGAAAGGGACTCATTTTTTGGTAGGGAGAGAGTATGAATACCTTAATATTACGCTTACCCAACATAGCGTATTCAGCGCTAGATCCCGTATCGCCAGAAGTAGCACCTAAAATATTTAAATAGCTCCCGCTTTTGTCCAATACGTATTCAAACAAATTACCGAGCAACTGCATCGCAATGTCTTTAAAAGCCAACGTGGGGCCGTTAGACAGATTGAGTAGCCAAACTCCGTCTGACAACAAAGGCGTGACAGGAGTAATTTCTTCACTGCGGAAGACGTCGGCGGTGTAGGTTTTGTTGATAATAGACCGCAACGTATCGGAGGGAATATCCGTAGCAAACTGAACCATAACAGCGTACGCTAATTCCTGGTAATTCAGTTTCCGCCATGCGTTAAGCTCCCGGGCGTCGAGGCTGGGATAAGTTTCAGGAATGATCAGACCGCCATCGGGAGCTAGACCGCCAATTAAAATTTCTGAGAAGGGTTTGGGCATCATCCCGCCCCGAGTGCTTACATATTGCATCAAGTGTTCCTCACGCCTGAAAACCAAAGGAAACGCATTATACTTAAACTCAATAGATAAGAGCGGCGCCTTCGCCAAAGCGTAGCCTTCCTTAATCCGCTGTCTGTATGGAATATCGCCATGCGAAGATTGATTTTCCTTTAAGGAAAGAAAAAAACTCGATGCTTGGAGCCGTTTACAGCCTATGGCATACCAACTATGGCTTACCCGACCTAATTACACCCCAAACCCGATATTTGAGTCAGTCGCTCGATAGTGATCTGGCCGATGCCAAAACCATTTATGTCATAGTTCACCAGGCCGGTCTGACAATCATTGAAAGTAAACGTTAGCGTGCCAATTGCTTCACGAATTACATCATCTGGACTGAATCCCTCCCCAAACTGGGGACCGTTGGTTACGATGACAGGCACGTCTGCCACAGTGCCATGAATTCGAATTACATCATCTGGACTGAATCCCTCCCCAAACTGGGGACCGTTGGTTACGATGACAGGCACGTCTGCCACAGTGCCATGAATTGGACCAGCTCCTACCAGCCACATTTGGTTACCCAATAAATCGTAGGTAAACCAGTAAACTACCAATATGCGTTCGGTGGGTGTCTCGGTAACTTCAAGCAAAAATCCCTCGCCATCACGAGATGAATTAAACCACGATCCATAATTACCCGGGGTAATGGTAAAGTCGCTATCTAACCCAGGAATGCCCCCTTCTGCAGAAGCAGGCACTGTGCTAACCACTTCGTTGGAGAAACCGCTTTCGGCTACATCAGGATCATTACTATAGGCAAGTGAGAGCAAAGTAATAAGTCTGCCCTTCCCGCAAGCCTGTTAGCGTGTACGTTGTAACATCGCCGACATCGATTGAGCTGGAGTAATTGCCGCTACTGCTTCCCTGATAAAGCCGATAGCCGCTCAGTTCTGGTTCTGTGTTAGCGTCCCAAGCAAGGGTCAACTGCTCCGCCATTGTTACAGAACCATACAGCAGCAATATAAAAGATGCGAGACGCTTAACATTGATCATTTCATGTATTCGAAAAGCAAATAAAATTTATTTAACAAAATGCTGATTGGAATTTTTCTATCTTTATATGATGGGCTAGTTAACGAGTAACAGTTAAACTGCTTTTTTGACTATCAAAACATGCTAATGTTTCATAGCTTTCCCAGCAGGCAGAACATTTGCATTTTTCGAATAGGATAATGCTTGATAGGGTGCATCTTGAGGAGGCACATCTGTGATATGCCATTGCCCTTGTGCGTCCTGCCATTTAAAAAAGGGTTTCGTTTTATTTGGTATCACCGGAAGCAAGCTGCGCATCCATACAGGTACAACATGAGGTTGATAATACCAGTAACTTCCCAATCCTATGAAGCCACTCAACGTGAGCATCATCCAGACAATAGCCCGGCCATCCTGAAATCGTGCTGGTTTAAATGCCTTCTTCCGATGCAGAACGTGGATTGCCGTCATTTCGTTGCCATCGCTTGCTGCCATGGCCATCCTCCCTTGATAACCCTGCTTTTGTCCCATAGCCAATGCCGTTGCCGCCGACCTATTCGGAGCCTCTTTTTAACCAGCTCATTTCAGCTAACTCTGCTGCAACAGGACTGTTGTTTTAGCCGTCGCCTCCACCAAATCAGCATAGCCAGACACAAAAAACTCCATCCCAAGACATTGCTTCCGGCAAGCACGACATATAAAAAACTGCTGCTAAAAGCGAGACCTGAATGGCTGCACCACCAGCCGAAAACACAAAGAGTGAGCAGAAGAGGGATCATAAGCCGTTGTCCTTGGTAGGCAAAATATTCCGTTGTTTCCATCGATAGTTTGTTAACTATACAGAAACCGGATCACCTCGGATAAGGAACTAACTGTTAAACTTTGTGAAAGACTTCACTTCCACCCACCCCGCAATTCAACCACCCTATCGTGGAGCGCAACCGCGCTTACATGCTCGGGCGCCACAGGCATTCCCACCGCCAAAGCAATTCTTGACCAGGGACCACGCGGTAACCGGCGCAGGATTGAACCACCGCAACGGCTGAAACAACTGCCCCACAAGCCACGCAATGCCATAGGGATCACCGGCACCGCACTACGGCGAACAATGTGCTCTATCCCGGAACGGAAGGGATTGATTTCGCCGTTGTCAGTGATGCGGCCTTCCGGAAAAATACACACTATCTCTCCGGAATTTAAATACTCAGCAATCCGTTGGTAAGCACATCGCAGCATTTCGGGATATGCTCTGGCCGGTGCGATAGGAATGGCGCCGGCCGTGCGGAATACGAAATTTAGCACCGGCTGCTTGAAAATACGGTGATCCATCACAAAACGGACCGGACGCTGACAACAACCCGCAATAACCAATGCATCGACGAAGCTCACATGATTGCAGACTAAAAGCGCCGGGCCCTCGTCCGGGATGCGTTCCAAACCTTCCTTACGTACCCGGTAAACCGTGTGAATCAATATCCACACGAGAAAGCGCATAAGAAATTCTGGTACCAGAGTGTAAATATAAATGGCTACCAACGCATTTAGGAAAGCCATTACCAGCAGCAATTGTGGTATGTTAAGCCCGATTCCCAACAGCACGATAGCCATGATGGCCGATATCACCATAAACAACGCATTTAAAATATTGTTGCTGGCAATGATGCGCGAGCGGTGGCTAGGCTCGCTACGCTGCTGTACTAAAGCATATAAAGGAACGATATAGAACCCCCCAAACAGGCCGAGCAGAACGATATCAACCAGTATCCTCCAGCTGCTGGACATCTGTAAAAAAACGCTAGCACCTGACAAATCGCCGCCCGGGCTGATGCTGGGAGTTGCGATAAATAAATCTATACCAAACAGCGTCAGGCCAATGGAGCCAAAGGGCACTAACCCTAGTTCCACTTTATGCCCTGATAGTTTTTCACACAGGAGTGAACCCACACCGATACCCAAAGAAAACAGCGTCAGCAGCAAAGTCACTATCTGCTCGTTACCTCCTAAGCTTAGCTTGGTGTAATTAGGCAACTGAGCAAGATAGGTGGCACCTAACAGCCAGAACCAGGAAATGCCTAAAATGGAGAGGAATACGGTCCGATTATTACGAGCAAACTGAATATTTCGCCAGGTTTCCGTAAACAAATTCCAATTGAGGTGAAGCTCTGGCGCTGCAGAAGGGGCCGGAGGTATAGCGCGGCTACTCAAATAGCCCAGGCAAGCAACAACAACTACCATTAACGACACCATATTGGTTCCCCAATCCGCCAGTCCGATGAGCACACCTCCGGTAATGGTTCCCAACAGAATCGCCAGAAAAGTTCCCATTTGCACCCAACCATTGCCTCCTACCAGTTCTTCTTTTTTTAGTTGCTGAGGAAGGATGCCGTATTTAACGGGGCCGAATAAGGTAGACTGGGTACCCATCAAAAATAACAAACCGATTAAGAGAGGAATATTGCCCAAACAGAATCCCGCGGCGGCACCCAGCATAATAACGATTTCCAATATTTTAATCCGGCGGATCAGGTGAGCCTTTTCATACTTATCAGCCAACTGTCCCGCTGTGGCGGAAAACAGGAAGAAAGGCAAGATAAATAAGCCGGCACTCAGATTGATCAGCGTATTGGAATTCCCCGCGGAAATGGTTTGAAAAGCAATGAGAATAATCAGTGCATTTTTAAAGACATTATCGTTAAAGGCCCCTAAAAACTGAGTGACAAAGAAAGGAAAAAAACGTCGCTGCCGCAACAGCGAAAACTCACCACCTTTTGCCATGTCACTCTCTCCTTAATCAATGACTTTCCCAGCGTAATCCGTAGGGTCGGTATATCACACAATGCAAAGGGAGCCAAAAACTTCGATCATGTGCTGCCGGAGATGGCATTGCGACGGAGCCTCTCTCTCCAACCTACCACACAATCTGCCATTGCAGCGTTGAAAGGTTTGAACGACTGGGGGACTCTCTAGCCAAAGCATGGACGGGCCGGACCTCAACAACACACAAACACATAACCCAGATAAAGTCTTACCAACCATTAATTCGATCCCAGGTATCGACTATCAATCCATTTTCGATCACCTGGTAACCGCTGTAGGCGGCTGCCGTAAGACAAGCATGGTTTGGCAGAATGCGCACCTTGGAACCGACCGGTAATCGTTCGAACCACACCCGCTCGGGAACCGGAACAATTCCGTGTTCTTGATGAACTTCTCTGATAAACAGCCCGGGGAAAGGCTTTAGAGTCCACACATCGCAGACTTCGCCAAAACCCACTTCCGGTCGGAATTCGCCGGCACTGGTGTCCTTGGAGAGCGCCAGAGCGCCAGCGTCGACAAGCAGATGTCCTGCATGCTCATTGTGACCAATGACGCTAGCCAGTAATGACAGCGCTAAATCTTCGCGTCGACAGGTGCCAAGCGCCAATTGATCCAAGTCATAAAAAACGTAAACGCCGGGACGCATCTCAGTAACGCCGCACAAATCTTCGGCATAAACAGCGGTGGGAGTAGAGCCAGCGCTAACTACCGGACAAGGCAGACCCGCTGACCGCAACCGCTGAGCGGCTAGCACAATACCATCACGTTCCTGCCGTGCTACGGCTTTTATTTCGGCAACGGTCCGGCAGTGATAGGCATGTCCCGCATGAGTCAGCACGCCTGCAAGCTCAACCTGCGATGCTTGATCGAGCAAATGGCCAATGCCAATCAATTCCTTGCTTTCCGGCAAAACGCCGGCACGCCGTCCTCCCGTATCCACTTCAATCATGACTCGAAACGGAATATGGTTCACGCGGGCGCGTTCGACAATAGCCCAGGCCACAGAGACGTTGTCTGTAAGAACTGTCATTCTAGCCCCCCTGGCTTCCAGGGCAGCCACATAGTCAAGTTTCGCGGGAATAATACTTACGGCATAGAGAATGTCACGATAACCGCGTTCGAGAAAGTATTCGGCTTCTCTGAGGGTGGACACGGTAATGCCTCCTGACTGACCCGCGGTAGCGAGCGCCGCCACTTTAGCCGACTTTGCCGTTTTCAAGTGGGGACGCAGTACAACCTTGAATATCGCCATACGCTCCCGCATCGCGCCGATATTACGCAGCACGGTTGAATGATCCAATAGCAATGCCGGCGTGCTCACAGTCTCCAATGTGTTGGCTTCCGCTCCACGACGTGTCCGCCATCGGTATCTACTATCTGCAGTGAACTCCATATGTGTATCACCGGCCCTCCCTGACTTGGAGGGAAGTTGCACCAGACAAATTGAATTTGGACAATGCGAAAAAGGTTACTACCCCGCCAGGAGTTTTCTACCTGGTTGAGCGGTTTGTGTGTTCAACGATCAAAGACACCGCGTAACTTCTAACCCCAGTTTATCGTCCAGACACCAGGTATATAGGTGTAGTTTAAGCTAAATCAGATGTATAAAGTAGCTGAACTATTTCATGGGTGGCACTAATAAGCCGGGATCGATACGTTCAGTAAACCAGTTCATCCGCCAGTCCAAGTGCGAACCCGTTACCCGTCCCGTCGCCCCTACAGTCGCAATCATATCTCCCTGTTTCACCTTCTGTCCCACCTTGACGTGAATACTCTGCAAGTGCAAAAACGATGAACTTAAGCCGTGCCCATGATCAAGAATAAGCGTGCCGCCGCTAAAGTACATATTGGGGTGTACAAAAGTCACCATTCCATCGGCAGGGGCTTGCACGGGAGTGCCTGCGGGCGCAGCGATATCGATACCATAATGAGGTCGGCGCGGCTGCCCGTTCAAAATACGCTGACTGCCGTACACCCCTGTGATATGGCCCATCACAGGCCACTGGAACCCGTTCAAAAAATAGGGCTTAGAAAGATCCTGTCGACGAACTTCGGCCACCTGAGCCGCTTCTTGCCTAATACGCTCAAGTAATTCAGGTGGTGGTGTAACCTTTTGTGGCGGCAAACCGTCAATATATTGGATATCATACTTCCGTGGCGCGACGCTCAACAGCCGCACGACTCGCTCGCCCTCCGGGAATCTAGCTTCCAAGCGCGCCATGGTGGGAGCATCTCTGTCGAATCCAAAAACAAAGACGCCCTCAGGAGAAACTCTTACCGCCTGCTTATCCAAAACCAGCTGGGTGCCTGGTTCAGTGCGACCAATAATCACTCCACCTTGGGTAAAGGTGCCATGCCACTCTAAATTACCGCACCATCCGGATAGCGATGTAATCAGTAATAACCAGGCACAAAGTATTCTTGCCGTCATTGCAAATAGCTTGATGTAAACCATAAATTTCAGCTTTTACCAATTAATAAACGATCGATGTTGCAGATACGCTATTCTGTTAACCTTCATCGTAAGAAGATCAACTATACTTGCTGTAACTCAACCTGACACGTTAAGCGCGGGTTCAAATATACTAGCGCCAAGAAAAGCATATGGACTTCAAGCGTACGACAAACCATCGTAGCAACGGCCAACGAGAACAATACGATAAGCCTTTATTGTGTACGCTAGAGGCAGACGCCACAAAATCACTGCTATCATTCCTTATTCCTTTTCCCAAATCTACACGGATCTTAAGCTGTATACCTTTCCGTGACTCTCTGTAGCATTCTTTGTCATTCTGGCCATAGGAGTACCACCCATTGGAAAGCAAAGTACCACTGAACATAAAAAGCTAGCTGCCCATTAATGCTATCTTGCATAGGCCACAGGATTTTTTTGAGTTTTGTAGGAAAAGGTTCTTCAGAGAATCCGCATTATGAATTCAACCTTCCAGGCATTTAAGCGTTTGGTTAATCTCTCAAAGCAGGAAATTGGCCGAGTTATTATCCACCAACACTGCGGCGAGCGCATTACGCTCAAGAATGAAGGCTTGGCAGTCAGAAACCTGACCAAGCTCGTGGAAACCACCTTAAAGTTGTCCAACGACAATGGTTTTGCAGCCGTCAAATTGCGCGATCTTAGTGCCGAAGCCGACTTGAGTATGAACGAGTTACACATCCTTGTTCGTAATAAAAATGATCTGACATATCTAATTCAAAGCTATGGCAATACCTTAAACGCCCGCATCCTGCTGGATCAGATACAGGACCTCCACGACCCCCTGGAACGGCTGCGCATTGCCGTACGTACTCATTTGTGGTTAAGCGAGATTCTCGAGGACTGGTTTTTTTTCTGCTACATGGAGGCACGGCATATGGGTGCAGAAGAAAAACAGCGGATTATGCAGACCGAACTAAGTATAGAAGAACTATTCTGCAATATCATTCGCACAGGACAACAGCAGGGCCTATTTCGTCCCATTGATCCTCAGCTAAGCGCTGCTTTGCTGCAAGCCATGCTGCAAGACTGGTACCTTAAGCGCTGGAAATACCGGGAGCGTAAAATAGACGTGGAAACTTACGGAAATTTCCTGCAAGACGCACTTGAGCGGCATCTGTTGCCGAGTCATGAGAAAGCCCCCGTTGCTACATAACCTGAGTTCGATAGATAAGCGTTTGAGCGGTTGGGAATAAACTTAAAGTATCAGGTGCTTATGCAGGAAATGTCGGCGGTATGGATACCGTCGTCGAGCTTACCGGGATGTATTTACCGCGTTTTCCGGAATAACCACCTGATACTTGAATATTTTATATCGAACTGAGGTTACTTAAATATCTCATGATGTTGCATCGCTGTTGTACTGATAAACTCCCTTGCGCCGTGGCTTTTAAAAATAAAAATAGTGACTTACGAGCTAAAAAAGCTGCATTTTGACAATGCTTTCACAGTCTCTGTGCTCCATTCACCAGGCCACTGGAAGGTTAAATCGAGATGTTATTTCGTGCACGGTCCTAAGCAAGCGCTTCAGCCTGAATCTGGGCCTGCACCACGGACATGGCGCTCATATTCACTAGACCGCGCACGGAAATAGCATGAGTCACCACGTGCACAGGCAAAGCCGCACCAAGCAGAATGGGGCCGACGGCCACGCCGCCACCCAAGAGCTTAAGAAGATTACCGGCAATGTGGGCAGCCTCCACGTTGGGCATTACCAGCAGATTGGCACTTCCTCTAAGCCGTGAGGCAGGAAACACGCCATTGCGGATCTCTTCAGAAAGCGCTGCGTCGGCGTTCATTTCACCATCCACTTCCAAATCCGGGGCGCGTTGTATCAATATCTGGAGTGCCTCGCGTATCTTTAGGGCAGACGGCGTGTCGTAAGTACCGAAGTTAGAACGGGACAACAGCGCCACTTTGGGCTTAAACCCGAACGCCTGGACTTCCTCCGCTGCCAACAGGGTCATTTCCACCAGCTCCGCGGCCGTCGGATCTGGTGTCACATGGGAGTCGCAAATAAAAAAGGTGCCGCTCGGTAATATCAGCACGCTCAATGTGGAGAGACTGCACACGCCATTACGTTTGCCAATGATGTTGGTGATATGCCGCACATGTCTCCTAAAGCGTCCCCCCGAACCGCACAACATCGTGTCAGCATCCCCTAACTTGACCGCCAGAGACGCCACTACAGTCGGATCGGTGCGGACCGCCATCTTAGCGTTTTCCGGAGAAACTCCCTTGCGCCCCACCAAACGATGGTACTCTTCCCAAAAGGCTTGAAAGCGCTCGTCTTGGAGAATATTGATCAACTCTACGTCCCTTCCGACTTTCAGGCGCAAGCCCAGTTCCCGAATCCGATCTTCGATCACGGCAGGCCGGCCCACTAAGATCGGATAGGCAATCTTTTCATCGACAACTTGCTGTACGGCTTGTAATACCCGCCGATCCTCGCCTTCGGCATAAACCAATCGTCTGGGGTATTGCTTCGCCATGGTGAAGATGGGTTTCATCACTAGGCCCGATTTGAAAACAAATTCTGTCAGGCGCTCGCGATACGCTTCCAGATCCTCAATAGGGCGAGTGGCAACCCCAGTCTCCATGGCCGTTTTGGCCACCGCCGGCGCTAGCTGGCTGATAAGTCTGGGGTCGAAGGGTTTTGGAATGAGATAGTCGGCACCGAAATGTATCGGCTGGCCACCATAAGCTTTGGTGACCACTTCCGAAGGCTCGGCCAAGGCCAGATCCGCTAGCGCCCGTACGCAGGCCAGTTTCATCTCCTCATTAATGGTGGTAGCACCGACATCCAGAGCACCGCGAAAAATAAACGGGAAACAGAGCACATTGTTGACCTGATTCGGATAGTCCGAACGGCCGGTGGCAATAACCGCATCGGGACGAACCGCTTTGGCCTCCTCAGGGAGAATTTCGGGAGTAGGGTTGGCCAGCGCCAGGATCAGGGGCTTTTCCGCCATGCGTTGCACCATTTCAGGTTTTAGCACTCCTCCTGCGGACAGCCCAAGAAAAATGTCGGCACCCTCGATCACCTCCGCCAGGGTGCGAGCCCGCGTCTCCTGGGCATACACCGCCTTCCACGGATCCATTTCTTCGCTGCGACCCTTGTAAACAACGCCCAGCTTATCGGTCACAATGATGTTCTCGCGGGGCAAGCCCAGACCGACCAGTTGATTCAAACAGGCAAGACCGGCTGCTCCAGCGCCCGCTGTTACCAGTCGAACCTGAGAGATCTCCTTGCCTACCACCCGTAATCCATTCAGCACGGCGGCACCCACGATAATAGCGGTACCATGTTGATCGTCGTGGAACACCGGGATACGCATTTGTTCCCGTAAAGCCTGCTCAACTTGAAAGCATTCAGGGGCTTTAATGTCCTCCAAATTAATGGCGCCAAAGGTAGGTTCGAGACTGGCAATGACATCAATCAGCTTATCCGGATCATGGGCTTTGATTTCAATATCAAAGACATCGATATCGGCAAATTTCTTAAACAGCACCGCTTTGCCTTCCATCACCGGTTTGGCCGCCAACGGCCCGATATCTCCCAAACCCAATACCGCCGTACCGTTGCTGATCACTGCCACCAGATTACCCCGAGCGGTCACGCTGGAAGCTTGCCGGGGATCTTCGACAATAGCATCACAGGCGGCGGCAACCCCCGGTGAGTAAGCTAACGCCAGATCCCGTTGGGTCGCTAAGGGTTTCGTGGCAACAATGGCCAGTTTCCCCGGCTTGGGAAACCGATGATATTGCAGCGCGGCTTCTTTGAGTTTTTCTGCCATCTTACCCACCACCTCAAACTATCGAGTTGTCGTTATTAATTGATTTGCAATAGTCTTTCCCACATTCCGCACACCGATGTAACCTTCTGAATATTTAAAGTTAATTTTCATGCCAACTTAATTAGATAAAGCTTATAAAGTATAAAATTCAAATACTTATGTGAATGATATGCGGAATGTCGGGTCTTTGTACTGTTTACGGATTTTTCTAATGCTAATCACTCATTACATAGTCCACTTTAGTAAGATTTGCCAGCATGGGAGCAAAATTGAATTAACGCTTTACGAAAAATTTTAATTTTGACTATTCATTTTCAGCGACTTCCTTCTAAGATTAAAAACTAGTTGGTTAGAGTTCTCTCCAACCACCAACCAAGTCGGGGCCATGAGCGGCTCCTACAACAACAAAACGAATCCTGAAGTTAATAATGAGGAGGAAATTATGGTGAAGACTATTTTCAAGATCCTGACGCTGAGCATAGCTGTCATTTTTGCCGGTTTTACTCACGCCCAGGATATTGTTATTAAATTCTCCCACGTGGTAGCGGACAATACCCCCAAAGGGCAAGGCGCCATCATGTTCAAAGAGAAGGTCGAGGAACGCTTGGGCGATAAGGTTAAAGTCGAGGTTTTTCCCAATGCCCAGCTCTATGGCGATACTGATGAAATGCTGGCACTGCTGAAAAATGATGTACAGTTGATAGCTCCTGCCCTTTCCAAATTTGAAAAGTACACCGAGAAACTGCAGGTCTTTGACCTACCCTTTTTGTTTGACGATCAAGCCGCCGTCACTTGTTTTCAGCAATCCGAGGCCGGTCAGGAACTGCTCACCGCCATGGAAGACAAGGGCATCATTGGTCTTGCCTACTGGGATAATGGCATGAAGCAGCTCTCCGGTCCCAAGCCTTTGCGGGAACCCCAAGACGCTTCCGGACTCAAGTTTCGCATTATGAGTTCGGACGTGCTGCAATCGCAATTTCAGGCGGTCAAAGCCAACCCCCAAAAGATGGCCTTTTCCGAGGTCTATCTGGCGCTGCAAACCGGCCAGGTAGACGGTCAGGAAAACAGTTGGTCCAATATCTATTCGCAAAAGTTTCACGAAGTCCAACCCTATATTACGGTATCCAACCACGGCGTGTTGGAATATATGGTGATCACTAACGCCAGGTTCTGGAACAGCCTGCCGGATGATATCCGCTCTGAACTGGAAGCCATCATGGATGAAGTGACTAAGGAGGTGAACCAGATCGCTCAGCAGAAGGCCGAGGAAGATCGCCAGAAGATCGTTGAATCCGGTAAAACGGAACTGATTCAACTCACTGATGAGGAAAAGGCAAATTGGCGCGACGCCATGAAGCCGGTATGGGAAGAATTTGAGGATGAAATCGGCGAAAAATATGTTGATGCCGCACAGGCCTGCAGTGAACAAACGGGGTCATAAAATCGCATTGATTTGCAGTAAGACAACAGAGTCGTAAAACCATCGAACTTACTCCTCCCTTGGAAAGGGGAGGAGTGAACTTTTTTTAACCGTGGTAAGCTCATGATGACAAAACTTATCAATCACCTAGAGGAGGGCTTTATTGCGCTCCTGCTCGCTGCCATGACCCTTATCACCTTTGCCCAAGTCATTGCCCGATACGTTTTTAACGCCGGCGCTGTTTGGGCTCTGGAACTCACCGTTTTTCTATTTGCCTGGCTGGTGTTGTTTGGCATGTCCTATGGGGTTCGCGTCGGTGCCCATATTGGCGTCGATCTGCTGGTCAAAAATCTGTCACCACGCGTCCAAAAAATTACCGGCTTGATTGCTGTTCTCCTGTGCATGACCTACGCAGCCATTTTGTTTAAAGGCGGCTGGGACACCGTTTCGCTGCTGCTGCTTATCGGTATCGAGGCCGAAGACGTTCCTGTTCCCCTCTGGATTCCCACCCTGATACTGCCCATTGGCTTTGCCCTGCTCTTTATCCGCTTCGCAGAAGCCGGCTGGAAGCTGATTACCGGGCGCGGTACGGGCATGGAACTCGCCGACGAAACCAAGGAAGCCATTGAACAACTGAAACAAGGCGATCAGCCGGAAAACCAATAAATCTATAGAAAATTGTTTCACCCCCACCAAGGATTTCATCAGGCATGACAACCGCTATTCTTTTTATTCTGCTGTTTACCTTCATGCTGATTCGTATACCCATCGCCATATCGCTGGGACTTTCCAGCGTCTTGACGATTCTGTTCTTCGCCAATGATTCCATCGCCTCGCTGGCCGATAAGATCTTCAATACCATGCATCATTATACGCTGATGGCTATCCCCTTTTTTATTCTGGCCTCAGCCTTTCTGACCACGGGCGGCGTCGCCCGACGGATGATCCGCTTCGCGGTGGACTGCGTGGGCTGGCTGCCGGGTGGCCTTGCCATGGCATCGGTATTGGCCTGTATGTTATTTGCCGCGGTGTCCGGTTCGTCACCCGCCACGGTCGTGGCCATCGGCTCTATCGTCATCGCCGGCATGGTGCAGCAAGGTTATCCCAAGAATTTCGCCGCCGGCGTTATCTGCAATGCCGGTACGTTGGGCATCCTCATACCGCCTTCCATCGTGATGGTAGTCTACAGTGCCGCCACCGAAGTATCGGTAGGGCGCATGTTTATGGCCGGCGTAATTCCCGGTTTAGGCATGGGATTACTCCTGATGACCGCGATTTATATCGCTGCCCGCCTTAAAAATTTGCCCGCGCAAGCATTTCCCGGCTTTGGGCAATTGGCGAAATCAGCCCTTAGCGCCTCGGGCGGATTATTTTTAATCATCATTATCATGGGAGGCATCTATGGCGGTATCTTCACGCCCACCGAAGCCGCCGCTGTGTCTGCCGTCTATGCGGCGATTATCGCCATCTTCGTCTACCGCGATATTCCCTTTAAAAAAGTGCCTCACGTGTTCGTGGACGCCGCCAAAGTGACGGTTATGCTGCTCTTTATTATCGCCAATGCCATGCTGTTCGCCCACGTGCTGACCACCGAGCGCATTCCGCATGCGATTGCGGACACCATTATTGGCTGGGGTCTGGCACCCTGGACTTTTCTGATTGTGGTCAACATCCTGCTACTGATTGCCGGTAACTTTATGGAGCCATCAGCGATCTTATTGATTATGGCGCCCATTCTTTTCCCCATTGCTGTTCAGCTGGGCATCGATCCCATTCACCTGGGCATTATCATGGTGGTTAATATGGAAATCGGCATGGTTACACCCCCGGTTGGACTTAACCTGTTCGTCACCTCCGGTATCACCGGTATGGAACTGACCCAAGTCGTCAGAGCGGCGTTGCCGTGGCTGATGCTGCTGCTGATGTTCTTGATCATTATCACCTATGTGCCTGCCGTCTCCATTGCCTTGCCGACGCTGTTGATGGGGCCGGAAACCGTCGCCCACTAACTTTAAAGCTATTTTGTTTACTGCTCAAAAAGCCCGGTGATAGTTTATTGCCGGGCACGGAGGATTGGGTATGAAAACCATTTTTCAGGTAATTATCCTTGTGCTAATGAGCTCATGGATCTCTCAAGCTATCGCCCAGGAATACGTGATTCGCTTTGCTCACGTGGTGGCTTCCGATACCCCTAAGGGACGGGCAGCCAACTTGTTTGCCGAGCAGGTAAACAACCGCCTAGCCGGCAAGGTCCGGGTGGAGGTTTATCCTAACTCTGAGCTTTACGACGACGATACGGTGCTGACCAGCATGCTCTTGAACGATAGCGAACGATTTGCCATTATGGCCGCCCCTAGCCTGTCCAAGTTTCTGCAGTTTTCCCAACAGTTACAGGTTTTTGACTTGCCTTTTCTATTTCAGAACATGGACGAAGTGCATCAATTGATTGAGTCACCGTTGGCTGCAAAATTAACCGCTCCCCTGGAGCTTAAAGGTATTAAAGCGGTGGCTTTCTGGGATAATGGCATGAAGGTTTTTTCCGTTCGCGGCGCAGCACCGTTACGAAAAGTACCAGACGACTTTCAAGGCAAACGTTTTCGTATTCAAAATTCGGACGTGCATGCGGCCATGATCGAGGCACTGGGAGGAATCCCTCAACGCATGCCCTTCCGGGTTGTCTATCTCAGTCTCGATAAGGAAATTGTCGATGGACAGGAAAATGCCTGGTCTAACATCTTTTCTCAGAACGTCTACAAAGTGCAGGATTGGATTACGGTTTCCAATCATTCTTATTTGGGTTATCTGGTTGTTGTCAGTCAGAAGTTCTGGAACGGCTTGCCCGATGACATCCGTCATTCATTGGAGGCCGCTCTCGAGGAGGCTACCGAAGCCAATCGCCGCTTTGCCGCCGAGGAAGCCGTCGCAGACCGTCAACAAGTGGAAGCCGCCGGGTACGCCACAGTGCTAGAGCTCACTCCAGAGGAACGTGAGCAATGGCGCCAGACAACGCAACCGGTGGAAGCCCAGTTTGCCCCGGACATCGGTCCCGAACTGTTAGCCGACATCCACAAACTATTGGGCCATTAACCGATTAGTGAACAGGTAACGCGTAGAAAGGTAATTGAATGAATAAGGCGATCGATTTAGTCACGGACACCGGTCTTGGCGAGCGGACCAAGAAAAGCAGGATGCCGGCCAGGCTTGACTTTTGGCAAAGCGCAACCGGTCTTTTTTTGGTGTTATTTATGTGGCTGCACATGGTTTTTGTTTCCTCGATCCTGCTCGGCAAGGATGCCATGTATACGGTGGCCAAATTCTTCGAAGGTTATTATATATTTGGCAGATCCTTTCCGTTTCTCGTTTCGCTTGTCGTGGGGTTTGTGTTTTTTATCTTTATCCTCCACGCGGCGCTGGCGATGCGAAAATTTCCCATCAACTATCGACAATATAAGACGTTTCGGGGCCATATGGAGATGCTGCAGCATAGCGATACCAATTTATGGTTTGTGCAAGTGTATACGGGATTCGCTATGTTCTTTCTGGGTTCGGTGCACCTGTATATTATGCTGACCCACCCCGATCAAATCGGTCCCTACGCTTCCTCCGACCGAGTAGTGAGTCAGTGGATGTGGCCACTCTATATCCTGCTTCTGCTGGCCGTGGAATTCCACGGCGGCATTGGTTTATACCGCCTCGCCGTTAAGTGGGGCTGGCTGGAAGGCAAAGATGTTCAGGAAACCCGTAAGAAACTAAAGCGGGCCAAATGGTATATCACGGCATTTTTCTTGACCTTGGGAATCTTGACCTTGGCCGCCTATATCAAAATTGGTATTGAGCATCGAGACCGAGTCGGCGAACGCTATGTGCCAAGCAGTGCCCAAGAACAAAGTTCCACGCAAACCACCGGCATACTTCCAGCAGATACCTAATGACAGCCCAGGCAAGATAGCAACCATGAATATTGTTTACACAGACGTTTTAGTCATCGGCGGTGGCTTAGCGGGAATGCGCACGGCCGTCGGCGTCAAGCGCCGGGGACATGATGTCGTCATTTTAAGTCTGATACCTGCCAAACGTTCGCATTCCGCAGCAGCTCAGGGCGGCATGCAGGCCAGTCTTGGCAATTGCATTATGGGTGACGGTGACAACGAAGATGTGCACTTCGAAGACACGGTCAAGGGTAGCGATTGGGGGGCTGACCAGCAGGTTGTACGGATGTTTGTTAACACCGCACCTAAGGCCGTTCGCGAACTGGCTGCGTGGGGCGTGCCCTGGAACCGGGTAAAACAGGGAGAGCGGGAAGCCGTTATCAACGCCGAACGGGTGGTCATAAAAGAAAAGAACGAAGCCCATGGCTTAATCACCGCGCGCGATTTTGGCGGCACGAAAAAATGGCGCACTTGTTATACTTCGGACGGCACCGGTCATGCCATGCTGTTTGCTTTGGGCGACCAGACGATCGCCAGCGCGATTCCCGTTCACGAACGTAAAGAAGCCCTGGCTCTCATTCATGACGGTCAGCGTTGTTATGGCGCCATTGTCCGGGATTTAATCACCGGCGAGTTAATTGCCTATGTGGCCAAAGCCACCACCATTGCCACGGGAGGCTATGGTCGGATCTACAAAGTCTCCACCAATGCAGTGATCTGCGAAGGCACCGGGATGGCCATCGCCCTGGAAACCGGCATCGCTGCGCTGGGCAACATGGAGGCCGTACAGTTCCACCCGACAGCGATTGTGACAGCCGGCATTCTGACGACGGAAGGCTGCCGGGGCGATGGAGGATTGTTACGGGATATAGACGGTCATCGCTTTATGCCGGACTACGAACCTGAGAAAAAGGAGCTGGCGTCCCGGGATGTGGTGTCCCGGCGCATGACAGAACATATGCGTAAAGGTAAAGGGGTTCCATCGCGATACGGAGAACACCTGTGGCTCGATATCAAGGTATTGGGGCGGGAACATATCGAGAAGAATCTGCGCGAAGTTAAGGATATTTGCGAATATTTCCTGGGCATCGATCCCGCTGAGGATTGGATTCCGGTACGTCCCACCCAGCATTACTCCATGGGCGGCGTTCGTACCAACCATACCGGTGAAAGCCTAACCTTAAAAGGGCTTTTTGCTTGTGGCGAGGCCGCTTGTTGGGACATGCACGGCTTTAACCGGCTGGGCGGCAATTCCGTCGCCGAAACCGTGGTGTCCGGCATGATCGTATCCGATTTTATTGCGGATTTCTGCGCCTCCTCGGCCAGTGATATCGATATCTCCACCGCGCTGATCCGGGATTTTTACGCTCGGCAAACCCAGAAAATCGATGCCATTATTAACTCCTCGGGCACGGAAAACGCTAATGCTCTTAAAATACGCATGGAAGCCATCATGATGGAAAAGGTGGGTATCTTCCGTACCGGCAAGGAACTTCAGGAGGCAGTGGATGAACTCGAACAGTTGCTGATTAGAAGCCGCAACATCGGCATTAAACATAAACTCCGCAGCGCCAATCCTGAACTGGTCACCGCCTACCGGGTGCCCATGATGCTTAAAATTGCACTCTGTGTCGCCTTGGGCGCACTGGAACGCACCGAAAGCCGCGGCGCCCATTTCCGGGAAGATTGTATTGAACGCAACGATCGGGACTGGCTAAAACGCACCCTAGCCACCTGGCAGGACGCAAACGCCACGCGGCCAACCTTGACCTATGAGAATCTCGACATCATGACCATGGAACTGCCCCCGGGTTTTAGAGGCTACGGTGCAAAAAATTATATCGAACATCCGGACACCGCCCAGCGCATAGCGCAGATCGAAGAAATCAAGGCGTCCTTAAATGGCGCTGATCGGTTCCAGATGCAAGCTGCCTTGATGCCCTACGAGCACCTCTTGCCGGAGAAGTACCGCGGCCTTAATGAACGGTTATGGGAGAAGTTGTCATGAGCGCGAATCCAGCCGCAGAGCAACCCTTACGCACCCTAAAGATCAGCATCTTGCGCTACAACCCGCAGTATCCGAACAGCGTACCCCATATGGAAACCTATGAAGTGGAAGAATCGCCGAGCATGACGCTATTTGTCGCCCTGAATGATATTCGCGACAATTACGACAGCTCGCTGCAGTTCGACTTTGTTTGCCGGGCGGGCATTTGCGGCAGTTGCGGCATGCTGATTAATGGTCGCCCCGGTCTTGCCTGTCGCGCTTTGACTCAGACACTCAATGACAAAATCACTCTAGCTCCCCTACCCGGCTTTGAATTGATCGGTGACTTGTCAGTCAATACCGGTAAATGGATGCGGGGGATGAGTGAACGACTCCATACATGGATTCACGATAACGAAGAGACTGACCTGCGCAGACTCGAAGCACGCATGGAACCGGAGATGGCAGAGGAAATCTACGAACTCGACCGCTGCATCGAGTGCGGCTGCTGCGTGGCCGGCTGCGGCACCATTCGCATGCGGGAAAAGTTTGTCGGCGCAGTCGGTCTCAATAAGGTTGCGCGGTTTCGGCTAGATCCCCGGGATAAACGCAACGACGAGGACTACTACGAACTCATCGGCGACGATGACGGGGTCTTTGGTTGCATGTCGTTGCTGGGCTGCCAGGATGTCTGTCCGAAGGAACTGCCTTTGCAAACCCAGATCGCGTATATGCGCAGGAAGATGGTGATGATGGGAAGAAAATAAATCGCAGCCGCCACCATTCAAACAGCTTTTCGGAGGCTTAACTGTAGCCACACAGTAGACCTCTTGCAAAAATGAGTGCTGCGACGCCGAGTCTGCAAGAGGCCTATTAATAAACCTACCCCTCAGCCCACATCTGCGCCTTGGCCACGGTGACAGCGCTCATATTAACAAGACCGCGCACACTGATAGATTGATTAACCACATACACGGGACGCGCCGCTCCCACTAGAATAGGGCCGACGGAAACACCCTCACCGAGAATCCGGATCAAATTAACGGCGATATGGGCCGCATCCACATTCGGCATAATAAGCAGGTTAGCCTGCCCGGTCAGTCGAGAATCCGGGAAAGCACGGCTGCGGATGTCCTCCACCAACGCCATATCGCCATGCATTTCGCCCTCCACCTCCAGCGTCGGCAGACGTTCCTGCAGTATCTGCACAGCCTCCCGCATTTTCCGGGCAGAGGGTAAATCATGGGAGCCAAAGCTGGCGCGCGACAGCAGCGCCACCTTCGGCGTTAACCCGAAAGTCTGCACTTCTCGCGCCGCCAGCTGGGTCATCTCTACGATTTCTTCCACCGTCGGATCAGGAGTTACATGGGAATCACAAATAAAAAACGTTCCCTTGGGCAGGATCAGCACACTTAGGGTAGACACATCGTGGACCCCTTCCCGCTTGCCAATAATGTCCATCACATTTTGCAAATGCCTGCTAAAGCGACCCACCGAACCACACAGCGCGCCATCGGCGTCACCTTTGCGAAGTGCAAGAGCAGCCACCACTGTAGCGTTAGTGCGTACCACGGTTTTTGCTTGTTCGGGAATCACACCCTTGCGCCGCATCAGTCGGTGGTATTCCAGTGAGTAATCCTGGAAACGCTGATCCTGCAGAATATTAATCAACTCGAAATCCTTCTCCGGTCGCATGCGCAAACCGAGTTCTTGCAGACGGTTCTCAATAACTTCAGGCCGGCCAATCAAAATCGGGTGGGCGATACCTTCATCAATAACCTGTTGTACGGCTTGGAGCACCCGACGTTCTTCACCCTCGGCATAAACTAGCCGTTTGGGACAGCGTTTCGCTCGCTCGAAAATGGGTTTCATGACCAATCCTGAGCGGAACACAAACTCGGTTAGGCGCTGACGATAGGCTTCCAGATCCTCCATGGGACGGGTCGCCACCCCGCTTTGCATGGCGGCCTGCGCCACTGCTGGTGCAATTTGACTAATTAGCCGTGGATCAAAAGGCTTAGGAATTAAATACTCAGGGCCGAAACTCAAGGCTTGCCCACCATAGGCTTTGGTGACCAATTCAGAAGGCTCAGCCAGCGTCAGATCCGCCAGTGCCCGCACACAAGCCAGTTTCATCTCTTCGTTGATGGTGGTAGCCCCGACATCCAGCGCGCCGCGAAAAATATAGGGAAAACATAAAACGTTATTAACCTGATTGGGATAATCAGAACGTCCGGTTGCGAGAACGGCATCGGGGCGGACTGCCTTAGCCGCTTCAGGCATTATCTCAGGAATCGGATTGGCTAACGCTAAGATCAGGGGCTGATTCGCCATGCGTTGCACCATTTCGGGTTTAAGCACCCCGCCTGCGGAAAGCCCCAGAAAAATATCGGCACCCTCAATAGCATCGCTGAGGGTGCGGGCCTGCGTTTCCTGGGCATAAGCCGCCTTCCACGGATCCATTTGTTCTGTCCTGCCCTGGTATACCACTCCCAGCCTATCCGTCACAGTGACGTTCTCACGGCGCATTCCCAAGCTGACGAGCAAATTCAGACAAGCCAGCGCTGCGGCTCCCGCGCCTGAAGTCACCAATCTGACCCGAGAAATGTCTTTACCCACTACCCGTAAGCCGTTAAGCACAGCGGCACCCACAATAATGGCAGTGCCGTGTTGATCGTCGTGAAACACCGGAATCTGCATCCGTGCCCGCAGTTCTTCTTCGATGGCAAAGCATTCCGGCGCCTTAATATCTTCCAAGTTGATACCGCCAAAGGTAGGCTCCAACCGAGCCACGGTCTTGATAAACTCCCCTGGATCGGATTCCGCAATTTCGATATCAAAGACATCGATATCGGCGAATTTTTTGAATAGCACCGCTTTACCTTCCATCACCGGCTTAGCAGCCAAGGGTCCGATATTCCCCAAACCTAGCACTGCCGTCCCATTGCTGATCACTGCAACTAAATTGCTACGGGCGGTCACTGTGGCTGCCTCCTGAGCATTTTCCACAATGGCTTCACAGGCAGCAGCCACACCCGGCGAGTAGGCAAGCGCTAAATCCCGTTGGGTAGCCAGCGGCTTAGTCGCAACAATTGCCAATTTTCCCGGTTTGGGAGACCGATGATAGTACAATGCAGACTCGCTAAGATCTGCAGACTGCTCGTGTTCTTCTTGCATGCTCTTTACCTATGTTTCACGTTTATTCCGATTCACGGTGCAGACACGCCTGCGCCTGAAGCCCCTAATCTTGATAAACATAGATGATTTGCACGGAAAATCTTTAGATACTGTCGTTTATCTGCCGTTAGCGGTACATTTCGCAACGCCAATGGCCAACGGCCAACGGCCAGTGGGATAAAAGATAGATGGCGTGTTGTGTTGAAAATCTTGCTTGGGGTTTTTCCCAATAGATTTATTGATGGCTATTAGTTGGGTGGTGCATCAGATAATAAGATGTCGTATGCTTAGGGACTATTTAATTTCCTTTAATATTTGCTGAAACTGCATGTCACCTGGCTGAATAATTCTGCTAAGACTAAAAAACTTCAATCAATAACCTTAGAATTTTGCTCTGATAATTCTTCTATGAATCGCTGGCGACACAGTCTCATCATCTCTGCCGTTACCGCTCTTAGTCTTTATGGGATCTTTATACTCATCAGCGACTATCAGGTCACGCTGAACGCCGTCACCAGGCTTGGCTGGAAGGGGTGGACAATTCTTCTCGTCCTGTCGTTGCTCAATTATCTGCTTCGTTTCGGACGCTGGCAGATTTATTTACGGCGCCTGGATCATACGATCCCCTCCCGTTTACACTTGGCCTACTATTTCGCTGGGTTTGCCCTGACCACAACGCCGGGTAAGGCGGGTGAAGCGATTCGCTCCTTTTATTTAAAGCCCCACGCGGTAAGCTACAACGACAGTTTAGCTGCTCTTTTTGCGGAGCGATTTATGGATTTGTTGGCAATGGCTTTACTCGCCACACTCATTGCTACTCATTTTCCAAGTTACGGCTGGTTAATCGTCATTACCAGTGTCTTGCTGCTTCTGCTCATCATACCCATCGTCCAAAGTCGGCGTCTGAGCTACTTTATAGAGGCAAGAGGGAGACACCATGCTAGCCGCATCAACGCCATCCTAGAACGTTTGATCGGTTTGCTGCGCTCCTCAGCGATACTATTGGAATGGCGACAGCTTTATTGGGGCTTGGCTATCGGTATCGTAGCCTGGGGCGCAGAGGGCTTGGGATTTTTTATTATTTTAGCGGCACTGGATATCCACATTCCTATGTCGCAGGCGATTAGCATTTATGCGATCAGCATTCTTGCCGGTGCCCTCTCCTTTATTCCCGGCGGGATAGGTAGTACCGAGACAGTGATGAGTTTCTTGTTAGTTGCTATGGGTGCAGACCTTGCCACGGCTGTCGCAGCGACGTTAATCTGCCGCATTGCTACCCTATGGTTTGCGGTCGCTATTGGCTTTCTTACGATAGTGGGATTGGAAGCCCATGGCTATACCCTGGCTAGAATGCCATCTACCAATTCCAATACCGAATTAGATTAGTTTCCAACAAGTTATGGTAGTCAACACGAAACCCGTTATAGCAGCAACAACTTCCAAAGCAAATGAACCACCCTTGACCGTCGACCTTGACGGTACTTTGGTTAAAACGGATTTACTCATCGAAAGTTTGCTGGCTTTGCTAAAGCAAAATCCACTTTACGCCTTCGCAGTCCTCCTATGGTTATGGCATGGCAAAGCCTACTTAAAACACCAAATCGCCCAGCGCACGAGACTGGATGTCATCCTGCTACCTTACCATGCCGAACTGCTCACTTACCTAAAGACTCAGCACGCCCAGGGACGGCAGATCATTCTCGCTACGGCCACCAACGAGCGGATAGCTCGGCAAATCACTGATCATTTGCAGTGTTTTAGCGGAGTCTTCGCCAGCAACGCAACCACTAATCTTAAAGGCCAGCGTAAACGGACACGCTTAGTGGCCGAGTTTGGAGAACGCGGCTTCGATTATGTGGGGACCGACCGTTTTGATTTACCCATCTGGCATTCCGCGCGAAAAGCCATTTTGGTCAATCCACGGCGCGGTATTCAGACGACCGCAGGAGGAATAACCCAGATTGAGCGGATTTTCGAAGACGGCACACGACGGTTCAGCGCTTATATACGCGCCCTCCGACCGCACCAGTGGCTAAAAAATCTCCTGATTTTTGTGCCTCTGCTAACCGCACACCGCTTTCATGAAGTCAATCTATTGGGGCAAAGTCTATTGGCCTTTCTGGTTTTTGGTCTCTGCGCCTCCAGCATTTATGTGTTAAATGACCTGCTGGACTTATCCGCCGACCGACACCATTCCCGCAAACGCCAGCGTCCCTTTGCCGCCGGCGAAATTCCAGTTGACGATGGCTTGCTGCTCATTCCCTTGTTGCTTGGCTTTGCCTTTGGCCTGGCGATGTTTCTCCCTCCCGCTTTTGCAGGTGTTTTGGCCTTATATTTTATTTTGACCCTGGGTTACTCCTTTTATTTTAAGCAGATCGTCATCCTGGATGTGCTAGTGCTCGCCGGCCTGTACACTGTCCGTATTATCGCCGGTTCAGCCGCCGTTGCCATCTGGCCATCGTTCTGGCTACTGGCTTTCTCCCAGTTTCTGTTCCTGAGTCTTGCCATGGTCAAACGCTATACAGAACTCAAAGGCGTAGTGAGTGGTACCCAAAGATTTATTAAGGGACGCGATTATCGGGTGGACGATTTGGAGCTTCTTACTTCCCTGGGAGGAGCCAGCGGTTATCTTGCCGTATTAGTGCTCGCCCTTTATATCAACAGCAATCAAGTTAAGACACTCTATAGTCACCCGGAAGTTATCTGGCTACTCTGTCCTTTACTGCTGTACTGGATCAGCCGGGTCTGGTTGCTCACCCATCGCGGAATGATGCATGATGATCCTATCGTCTTCGCACTCGAGGATTGGGCGAGCCGATTTCTCTTTCTTGCCATGGCGGCCATTCTAATTCTCGCCGCTTAGCGATGGGCGCTACCTATGAATCCTGGGGGCGCTATCCATCCCTGCCGCAAACGGCTCGTCGTCTACATTGGCGACAAGCCTCTCTACCAGTGACTTCCGCTGACGAAGAAACGTATCTTCCGTTTGGTAACGGGCGTAGCTACGGGGATAGCTGCCTGACCAACAACGGTGTGCTGCTGGATACGCGCGGGTTAGATCGTTTTATAATGTTCAATCCGGAAACCGGCCGCCTACGCTGTGAGGCGGGGGTGCTTCTGGCGGATATTCTGGCTTTGGTCGTACCTCAAGGTTGGTTTTTACCCGTTACACCGGGCACCAAGTACGTTACCTTGGGGGGCGCTATTGCCAACGATGTGCACGGCAAGAATCACCATTGTGCGGGTACCTTCGGTTGCCATGTGCGCTGTTTTGAATTGTTACGCTCCGACGGCCAGCGCTTCGTCTGCTCGCCGACGGAAAACGCCGAGTGGTTTTGCGCCACTGTGGGAGGACTAGGGCTTACGGGAATCATTGTATGGGCCGAAATCGCCTTGCAACGCATTGCGCATCCGGCCATCTATCTGGAGACCATTCGTTTTCCGAATTTAGCCGCCTTTTTCGAGTTATCAGCGAGTTCTGATCGCGATTATAAATATACGGTTGCCTGGATCGACTGTGCCGCCAAGGGTCCTAAACTCGGCCGAGGCTTGTTTATGCGCGGCAATCAAGCCACCGCACTCTGCCCTGTGCAGCCGCCGTCGCCTCAACGCCGCCTGCATGTTCCACTGGTGCCGCCGCTTTCCCTGGTCAACGGCTTAAGCCTGCGGCTTTTCAACACGCTTTATTACTATAAGCAGTCCCAATCCGTCACCCGCTCCATTGTTCACTACGAACCCTTCTTTTATCCTTTGGATGCCATAGGTAACTGGAACCGCATCTATGGCCCGCGCGGGTTTCTACAGTACCAATGCGTAGTGCCTCCAGTGGACAGCCAACTCGTGATTCGAGATATCCTGCAGCGGATTGCCAGTGCGGGCAGCGGTTCTTTTCTTGCTGTGCTGAAAATTTTCGGCGATAAATTCTCGCCAGGCTTGTTATCTTTTCCTCGTCCCGGAGTCACCCTAGCGCTGGATTTCCCTTTTCAGGGCAACAAGACGCTAAACCTTTTGGAGCAACTGGATGGCTTGGTCGCCGCGGCGGGCGGCGCCATTTATCCTGCCAAAGACGCCCGCTTGTCCGCAGCTCGCTTTCGGCAATTCTTTCCTAATTGGAAGAACTTATTAGCGTTCAAAGATCCCCGCTTTATGTCCAACTTCTGGCGCCGTGTAACCCAGGACTAATACTGTTTCCCAAAAATATTAAAGGGTTCATAAGTTGAGGTGTCATCAGCAGCACACAGGAACACACGATCTAGCGAATCCAGGCCGGATAGCCTGGTTGAGCGGCGCTGATACCCCGGCTTAGGCACAGGCATTAACGAGATTTGGTATAAAAATAATGCGCAAGGTATTGATTTTCGGAGCTACATCTGCCATCGCTCAGGCCACGGCCCGGTTATTTGCTGTCGACGGTGATCGTCTGTTTCTGGTGGCCCGCGATTCGAACAAATTACAGGCTATCGCTACAGACCTTAAAATCCGCGGAGCTATTCAGGTGGAAACCCGCCCTCTGGATGCTACCGACTATGACCACCACGCCAGCCTGGTAAGTGAAGTCTGTGAGCGCCTGGGGGGTCTTGATACCGTGCTGATTGCCCACGGCACGCTTCCTGATCAAAAAGCCTGTGAGGCGTCTTTTGCAACCACACGCCGTGAATTTGAAATAAACGCGCTGAGCGTTATTTCGCTACTCACTCCCTTAGCGAATATCTTTGCAGAACAAGGCTACGGTACCCTAGCCGTTATCTCGTCGGTGGCGGGCGACCGGGGACGGCAATCCAATTATGTCTACGGGAGCGCTAAGGCTGCGGTGACGACATTTTTGCAGGGCCTTAGAAACCGTCTTGCCAAGTCCGGCGTCCAAGTGCTCACCGTGAAACCCGGTTTCGTGGACACACCGATGACGGCCGCTTTCACCAAAGGCCGGCTGTGGGCTAAGCCGGATAAGGTGGCCAGAGGAATTTATCGCGCCATTGCCAAACAGAAAGATATTGTTTACTTGCCTAGGTTCTGGTGGGGAATCATGGCCCTGATCCGGGCCATTCCGGAAAGGGTTTTCAAGCGGATGACGTTATGAGTTCTCTTCCGCAAACGCCTAGCCCGCTACAGGATGTTCACGAACCTTCTCTGGTCGATCGTGGCATACGCCTGCTGATCAAGCGCGATGATCTCATCCATGCTCACGTTTCCGGCAACAAATGGCGTAAGCTGAAATATAACTTGGCGGCGGCGCGGCGACAAACGCATACGACTTTACTCACTTTTGGAGGCGCCTATTCCAACCATATCTATGCTACCGCCGCCGCCGGTCAATGGTTGGGCTTTCGAACCATCGGCGTAATCCGCGGTGAAGAACGCCTGCCGCTAAATCCGACGCTGCGTTTTGCGACGGCTTGTGGAATGACGCTTTATTATCTGGACCGAACCCATTATAGGCAGAAAAATACGCCGGCTATCCTTGACCGGCTTCAGAGTCAGTTCGGAAGATTTTATCTGATACCGGAAGGCGGTACCAACACCCTTGCCATGGAGGGCTGTCGGGAATTGGTGGCTGAATTGTTGGAACAAACGCAGGGCAATTTTGACCTAGTCACGACGGCGTGCGCCACCGGCGGAACCCTTGCCGGGATTGCCGGAAGTCTACCCCAAGATAAACATGTGTTGGGTTTTGTCGTGCTGAAAGGCGGCGACTTCCTCACTCCCACTGTGCAAGAGTTGCTTGGGAGCTGGAACCGCCAGAATTGGATATTGAATCTGAATTATCATTTTGGCGGCTATGCCAAACACACACCTCAGCTCTTAGGCTTTTGCAAACGTTTTACCACTCGCCATCGCATCCCCATAGAGCCCATCTATACTGCGAAGATGCTCTATGGGCTTTACGATTTGGCTGCCGGCGGCGCACTCTTGCCTGGCACCACCGTGGTAGCCATCCACACGGGAGGCCTGCAAGGTTTTACAAAGCTAGCTAGAGCCCGCGTAGGATGCGGTGAACTTGCGAACCACATCCTACGCGGGCTTACTTAACCAGTCTACAGCAGATTCTAACTTTAAATAAATTTTTAATATCAATAGCTTAATAAGTTAAACAACTGTGGGCATCAAAATTTTTCCGGTATATAGTTTCTTCCCACCATCGCCGCCTCGTCATCGTACTTACCCTTGGTACCACGCTTTGGCAGCTTGACGGGTTTGTAGGGGATTTCCTCATAGGGGATCAGGCTCAGAAGGTGCGTGATACAGTTAAGGCGGGCTCGTTTTTTATCATTGGATCGAACGATGTGCCAGGGCGAATGGGGTACGTCGCTAGCCTCGAGCATCGCATCCCGAGCCCGGGAATAATCATACCAGCGTCTGCGGGACTCCAGATCCATGGGGCTCAGCTTCCATTGTTTGGTCGGATCCTCAATGCGTTGGAGAAAACGCTTTTCCTGTTCCTCATTACTGACCTCGATCCAGTATTTGATTAACATAACCCCGGCGTCGACAACGAAATGCTCGAATTCCGGGACTTCTCTGATAAAGCGCTCGTAGTCCCGGTCCGTACAGAATCCCATTACCCGTTCGACGCCGACGCGGTTGTACCAGCTGCGATCAAAAATGACGACCTCGCCCCCGGCCGGGAACTGGGAAATATAGCGTTGCAGGTAAAGCTGGGTTTTTTCACGGTCGCTGGGGGCGGGTAGCGCTATGACGCGGAACACGCGCGGGCTCACTCGCTCTGTGATACGCTTGATGATACCACCCTTACCGGCGGCATCACGGCCCTCGAACACAACGATGATTCTCTTTTGCTTCGCCTTGACCCACTCCTGGAGCTTGCACAACTCGATCTGGAGCTTGAGAAGCTCTTTTTCATAGGTTTTTCGGCCAAGTTTTAATGTTGTTTCGAGTTGATCTGCTCCGGTTGCTTTGTTTTTCGAGTTGTTTTTTTTTGCCATCGCGTATTCTCTCAATGGTTCATCTTGCGTAGATAACGTTATTTTCAGTCAACCTGACTTGAGATCCTACCCGAAAAAATTGCCTCGCTTAGCATTCCAATCTTGGATTCCGCTGCGCTCCATCCAAGCTACGGAAAGGTTAAAACAGGGCGATTTAGTCGTGCACAGTCCTTGGGGTATTTATGGCTCATGGTGAATGGTTCTATTTAAGGGAAATGGGCTCAAGCACTTAAAATCGGATTAATGGCATCGCGAGCAATGGTGCTAGTGTTCGGCTGTGACAATATGCGCTTCTTTGTGTAATGCGTTGAAATAGTTTTCTACAATAGTCTCAAAAACTTTTTCTTCCACCAGTTTTTTTACGATTTCTGAAAATTGTAATGCTTGTTTTGCATAAGCCGATTTTTTAGAAATTGCGAAGTAGACAGGAAGACTAGCACTGTACTTGTATTTTGCTTTTTTGAATTTTTCTTTAAACCCCTGCGTGGTGATTAAATAATCGGCCTGTGTTTCGGTGCTGATCACCGCGTCAATTCTACCGATTGCTAATTTTCTAAAATTGGAAAGATCGTTACCGGCTTCTTCTTTTTGAATATTGGGGTCGGCGTCAAAACGCTCAAAATATTTCACTCCTGCTTGTACGCCAATTTTTAGCCGATACAGATCTTCATATTTTTGAATTGAAATTTTTTTGTCCTTGCGAATATAAAATGCTTTGATAGATTCTGTCTTATAAGGCGGCTCAATAAAAATCATATATTCTTCACGCTCGGGCCGCTTCAACACGCCGCTGATTAAATCGGCTTTTCCGCTTCTCATCATTTCTAAACAACGTTTCCAGGGATATCCTCTATAGTCAATGGTGATGTTTTCGCCAAACTTTTTATTGTATGAGGAGATGAGCGCTTCTATGAGTTGAATATCGACGCCTTCGTTTTCAACCTGCCAGGTTTCCGCATTGACAAATTTCCAGGGCGGCCAGGGATCCATGGGAACAATGAGGGCTTGGGCATTAGCCAAAGCCGCTGGTAAAAAAAGTGTGAGCGCTGCAATGCATAAAACAATGTTTTTCATCGAGGTAAAAAAGTCATTCCTCCTCCGCAAAATTTTCCACGAATGTCCACCTCGGCGGCCTCGAACCAGAGGAGTGCCAGGTACTTGTAATTGCCCCATACCAGCGGCGTTGTTTAGTTTAGCAGTCCCTGAGTAAGTAGCAGCGCCGCTAAACTCTCAATAAGGCGGTTCGCGTTGTCGAGCAGCGTGCGGTCTAATCCGCCAGCAGCCGTTAGCAATCGCTCGATGTCTTCGCGCATTCCCTCCGGCACATGCGCACATTGTTTTTCTACGATGGATACCAAACGCTTCTCTCCTGGATGAGGAAGCCGATTGATGGCGAAAATGATATCAAAATAGCTGGCTAGCAGGGCTGCGGTACGATGGTTGATGCTCACCCGGTCGTTGCGCTTCAGCGCATTTTCCAGTTGGTGCAGGTAAGCCGACAGTCCATCGCGTAAAATGGGATAATTTTTGGCAATGATGGCCAAGCGTAGGGCATCCGGATAGGGCTGACTTGCCTTGGTCCGCAAAGCTTGAAACCATCCCCTATGATCAACCAGTGGTTGTGCCGTCACCACATTATGCCACAGGCAGGTCGAATAACCCACAGCGGCCTCGTGCCGCTCGAGAATCCGGGTAAGCTGTTGTTCGATCCAGCTGGTTTGCCGAAACATTACATCCACCTTAACGCCGGTGTCCACGTCAATCCACTCATCTCCCGGTTCCCAAAACTGATTATTGATTTCCACGTCACGACCAAACTGCAACGCCGCCGCCCGACGTTCGCTCACGGAGAGCGGCTCCTGCCAATACACATAAAGATCCATGTCTGAGTCCGGATCAGCGACGTGAGCTGTCTGGGAACCCGACAGGGCGACCGCGGCGACTTGAGGAAGCTTGCCATACCGGGCCGCGACCTGTTGAGCGCGGGCGGGAATAGCAAATACCATAGTTACCCCGTTAGAATGATGTTGGTGTGCTGCAAGGCCTCACTCCCGCCGCACCTGTCGTTTATCAGTCCTCAGCACGCGTCGCGGCCGTGTCATGCTCTCCGGTTTCATAATTTCCTCGAGTTCCTGCGGACTTAGCAGTCCTTCCTCTAGCACTAACTCAGTGACGCTGCGACCTGTTTCTAACGCCTGCTTGGCGATGCGAGTGGCATTTTGGTAACCGATATAGGGATTAAGGGCCGTTACAATTCCGATACTGTTTTCCACCAACTCTCGGCAATGGGCTTCGTTGGCGGTGATTCCCTTAATACAGCGCTCGGCTAGCACGTTCATTGCCCGGATCATCATTTCGATGGACTGAAACAGGTTAAAGGCAATGACCGGCTCCATGACGTTTAGCTGGAGCTGCCCCGCCTCGGCGGCTAGGGTGACGGTAAGATCATTGCCGATGGTTTGAAATGCGACCTGATTGACGACTTCGGGAATCACCGGATTGACTTTGCCGGGCATGATCGAAGAGCCGGGCTGCATGGGCGGCAGGTTGATCTCGTTAAAGCCGGCGCGCGGGCCACTGCTCAACAGTCTGAGATCATTGCAGATCTTCGAGATCTTTACCGCCACCCGCTTTAGAATGCCGGAGAAGACGACAAACGCCCCCATGTCCGAGGTCGCCTCGATCAAGTTACTCGCCAGCACCAGATCGACCCCGGCAATCCGCGATAGCTCCACTACCGCAAGGCTTGCATAATCAGGATCCGCGTTGATGCCGGTACCAATCGCAGTTGCTCCGAGGTTGACCTCTTGAAAAAAGATCACTACCTCCCGAATACGGGATATGTCCTCCTTTACAGTGGCGTAGAAAGCATCAAACTCCTGGCCCAAGGTCATGGGCACGGCATCCTGCAGCTGGGTGCGGCCCATCTTGATAATATGAGAGAACTCGATGGCTTTTTGCTTAAACTCATAGCAGAGCCGGTCCATCGCCACGATGAGTTCCTGATAACTGAGAAGAATGGTTAATCGGATAGCGGTAGGATAGGCGTCGTTAGTGGATTGAGAGAGGTTGACGTGGTTATTGGGGTGGCAATGCTGGTAGTCACCCTTGACATAACCCATGATCTCCAAGGCGCGGTTGGCGATCACCTCATTGGCGTTCATATTGGTAGAGGTACCGGCACCGCCCTGGATCATATCGACCACGAAATGTGGGTGTAAATTACCGGCGATGATCTCGTCGCAGGCCTGACAGATCGCTGAGGCGATCTCTGGGTCCAGATCTCCCAGCTTGCGATTGGCCAGCGCGGCGGCTTTCTTAACCATTGCCAGCGCTCTGACGAAATTGGGAAAATGCCCAAGAGGAATGCCCGTGATATGGAAGTTTTCTTGCGCCCGCAGAGTCTGAATGCCGAAGTAGTTGTCTGTCAGCAGCTCTCGATCGCCAAGAAGGTCGTGTTCCAGCCGCTTACTGCCCTCCTCGTACAGCGCTGTCACCTCGCCGCGGTAGCCCAGGTTGGCGGATCGCAACCGACCCACGATGATGCGCACGGCTTGGCGCAATACCTGCTGCGCCGACTCCGGATCGTCGGCAAATATCTCGTTAAGATCTTGCCGGGTTAGAATAAGCGCCTTGCTATCGACAGTCGCTCGGCAAAAGGTGGTGTGCGGCGTTTCATCCAGCAAACAGCCTTCCCCCAGGAAGTTTCCTTCGCCCAAGCGGGCAATGGGGATAGACGTTTCGCCCAATTGACGGGCAATCTCAACTTCACCTTGGCTGAGGATAAATAGCTCCTCACCGCGTTCTCCCTCCCGGAATAAATAATCTCCCACGCGATAGCTTCTTTCGTCGATCCGCTCGATAAGCTTCGCCAGCACTGTCTCCGCTAGGTCTTGAAACAACGGGATGGTTTTAAGTATCGCCATCATGTCAGTCATAACACATTTTCCTCCCAGTGACGGTAAACACCGCTAACGTAATAGCGGTGGTTCTGTTTTCAAAAAACCAAAAGTTCAATCACTTTCCCTCTCTAATTAGCAGAAACCGAGCGGGACCTGAGACATTACAATTTTTCCATTAAAATCAGCCGGTCCCTTGTGGTGGTTTGACGAGGCCCTGGTGATTACTCCTCTGTTTCTTAAAAAATCTATTAAATAACCTATTATCTATAAGCAATAGAGATATGGAGATGTGAAGATGCAGCATAACAAGGCAACAATTGGTCAGTTCGGGTTTCTACTTCTTGTAGCGATCATTGTTCAAGCCGCGCTAGGTCCGGCGGTTGCTGATGGGCTGGAAGATGCCAGACGGCGAGGACAGTTTTTAGCGGGTGTGAAAACCGATTTTCCACCCTTTGGCTATCTCAATAACAACGGCAAGTATAGTGGGTTTGATATAGAAATTGCTCGCTATTTTGCCGCGGCGTTTTTTCACGATGAACGCAGGGTCAAACTGGTGCCCGTGACCACGGGAAGCCGCATACCCTTTCTTTACAGCGGATGGATTGACCTTGTTGTCGCCACCATGACAATTACCGATGACCGGAAAAGAGTACTGGAGTTTTCCGAACCTTACTTTGTCTCTGGTTCTCTTTTCCTCGTGACTCAGTCGAGTTCTGTCAATGGTCTTCAGGATGTGGGTGGGAAAACGGTCGCGGTTATTGAAGGCTCCATCCAAGCACAGGACTTAAAGCAGATAGCCCCGCAGGTGGAGCTGCGTAGCTTTGCAACGGTTTCCGAAGTGTTACCGGCCTTAAAGGATGGCAACGTCGATGCATTCTGCCAAGATGATGTGTTAGTTCTCAAGTTAGCCGAGAGCGATCCGGATTTGAAGGTGGTAGGCAAACCCTTTCTTCCTCGCCCGTATGCCGTTGCCGTGCGCAAGGGGGAAACCGAATTTATCACCTGGATCAATGAGCAACTGGCCAATATGAAAAACGACGGAACTTATCAAAGGCTTTGGGAAAAGTATTTCGGCGATATTGAGGGACATCTTATCAAGCCCTGATTACCCAAAGCGGTACCTGCGATAGTGGGGTAAGTGGAAAACTGGCAAAAATCGATAACAAAATCACTCACGAATCAATACGGAGAAAATTTCATGACGCTTATCATAGGCCTGGAGTTCGCAGTTGTACTGACGGCCATCTTTCTCGGGAGCCGATTCGGCGGCGTCGGTCTCGGTTTATGGGGGGGTGTTGGTGTGTTTGTCCTTACCTATATCTTTGGGTTACCGCCGACGAGTCCTCCCATTGATGTTATGCTCATTATTCTAGCCGTTATCATGGCGGCTGCAGTGATGGAAGCCGCCGGCGGTATCACCTATCTCGTCAGTGTGGCCGAACGCATCATCCGACGCAATCCGCGGCAAATCACCGTTGTCGCGCCGTTGGTTTCCTATGCTTTCACCCTTGGAGCGGGTACCGGCCATGTGTTTTACCCGCTGTTGCCGATCATTTACGAAGTCGCCCACGAAAACGGCATCCGGCCCGAACGCCCCATGTCAGTGGCAACCATCGCTTCGCAACAGGCGATTACCGCTTCACCGGTTTCGGCAGCGATGGCGGCAATGATTGCTCTCTACGAACCCCTGGGCTTCGGCCTCATTCAGATAATGCTAATCTGCGTTCCGGCAACCATCGGCGGCGTCGTCCTGGCGGCCCTCGTGGAAACCCGGGTGGGCAAAGAGCTGCCCAATGATCCGGAATACCAACGGCGTTTGCAGGCGGGCGAAATCCCACCGCCCAAAGGCGATCAGGAAGCGGTGCTTAGCCCAGCGTTACCCAAAGGCGCAAAACTGAGCGCTATCATGTTTCTGATCGGTGTCGCACTCATCGTGCTGTCCGGTCTTTTCCCAGTGCTCAGACCGCATTTTCCGGAAGATGGCGAAATGGTTCCTCTCGGCATGGCCCTCACCATCCAGATCATCATGTTGTCATTGGCTGCGCTGATTCTTCTGGCAACCAAGACACCGGCAGGAAACGTGCCCAAAACCAGCGTTTCTCAGGCGGGACTGACGGCGGTGATCGGTATTTTCGGCTTGGCTTGGTTAGGCGATACCTTTATCAAAGGCAATGAACAAGTCATCGTCGGTACCATCAGTGATATTACCGCTGCCTACCCCCTCACTTTTGCCTTTGGCCTGTTCTTCGCCTCGGTGTTGCTTTTCAGCCAAGCCGCGACGACGCGGGCCCTGATGCCTCTGGGGATCAGCCTGGGTATCCCTTCCCAGAATCTGATCGCCATGTGGCCGGCAGTCAATGGATACTTTTTTCTGCCCACTTACGGCTCGCTCATTGCGGCGATTAACTTCGACCGCTCGGGCACCACCGGAATCGGCCGGTTTGTGCTAAATCACTCGTTTATGTTGCCTGGTTTAGTAGCGACCGCTAGTGCTATCGCTATCGGCCTGGCGATTGCCAGATTGGCTTTTTAGGGGCGGGAATTCAGCCATCCTCTGCAGCTTGATCCCGTTTCTCAAATTAACGGAGTGTGCAAGCCGGGGTGTCAGCGCCGCTAAATCAGGCTATCCTGCCTGGATTCGCTATCGCACACTTTCCTATGTGCTGCTGATAACACCTCAGCTTTGACACGAGTATTAATGTGATTTGGAACTATTTCCCGTGAACGATAGCATTTCCCACCGTAAAGCTTCTGTTATGGAGACGGCCGTACAACAGGGGCTTCTCGATGAAGACCATTTATCGGCCGGTTTTCTCGATGTGGCGAATATCCGGCAAACCGTGGTGGATCTGCAAACCGCCTTTGGGGATCATTTCAACCACACCTTTGCCGCTAAGGCCAATTGTCTGGTGCGGGTGCTTTCCCTGCTGCGCCGGCAAGGCATGGGCTGCGAGGTCGCCAGTCCAGGCGAGCTGCAACAGGCACTGTCTGCCGGGTTTGCGGCAGACACCATCGTGTTTGATTCCCCTGCGAAGACCCAAGCGGAAATCCGCGCTGCGCTGGAACTTGGCATTGCGCTTAATATCGATAATTTTCAGGAATTCGAACGGGTCCGTATGGCACTCGCGGCCCGGTCATCCGCCTCTGTCATCGGTTTTCGCCTTAATCCCCAGGTTGGAGTCGGCACAATCGCGGCAATGAGCACCGCCACCCGCACATCCAAATTCGGCGTTTCCCTGGAAGACAACCGGGAACAACTACTGGAGGCATATCTTCACCACCCCTGGCTGACCTGCGTACATACCCATATCGGCTCCCAAGGCTGCCCTTTTGAACTCGTCGCGCACGGCATCGAGAAGGTGGTTTCACTTGCCGAGGAAATCAATGCGCGGGCGGGGCGCCGGCAGGTGCAGGTCATTGATATCGGCGGCGGTCTACCGGTTAATTTCGAAAGTGACGAAGTGAGCCCGACCTTCGGCGAATACGCAAAGTTCCTGCGGGCGAGTGTACCGCAGTTGTTTTCCGGTCATTACCGGGTGATTACCGAGTTCGGCCGCGCTCTTCTGGCAAAAAACGGCTTTCTCGCCACGCGCGTGGAATATACGAAAACCGCCGGGGAACGCCATATCGCTATTACCCATGCCGGAGCCCAGACCGCCACTCGCACGGTGTTTATGCCCGATATGTGGGCGCTCCGCATTAGCGTCTGCGATAGCGCAGGCCGGGCGAAATACCACGAAAAAGTCCCCCAGGACATTGCCGGGCCCTGTTGTTTTGCCGGAGATATCATTGCCCACGACCGGCTGCTGCCATTCATAGAACCGGGCGATTTTATCCTGGCCCACGATACGGGCGCCTATTATTTCTCTACGCCGTTTCACTACAACAGCCTTCCCCGCATCGCGGTGTATGGTTTTACCATCGCAGAGGACGGCACGGTTGATTTTGAGGTTTTTCGAGCAGAAGAGACGCTTGCGCAGATTGTGGCTTCCAGTTCGGCCCCCTGACGGCGCAACGCTAACGTTAATGACCGCCGCCTGTTGCGCATTTACGTCATTCGGGTTCTCGCTCAACTAGGCATTATCGCCTAAATATGATAAAGAGAGAGGACAGCAAGCGCTAATTGCTACATATCTCGCATCCGCCTCCAGGATAGAGGCAAGCAAGGAGACAGGGAATGCAGTCGATTTTGGAAACATGTGTCCCAAGGGCAGATATTCTCACCGGCACTTTCAATCCGGAAATCTTTACCGCCAGTCTTAGCCAGGTAGTAGAGCACTACCGCGGGCAAAGCGCCAGCATTCACAACCTTTATACCGACGCCGAACCGTTTTTCCGTGAGGCAACTTATCCCACCTATGGAATGCGGACCGTCGTGTCCGAGGTGCTCGCCCGGCTAGCCGGAGATACCGGGGTACCCGCCATTCATCGTTTGGAAACCGCCTTTGGAGGCGGCAAAACCCATACTTTGATAGCGTTAACCCATTTGGCTTACCGTAATCAGGACTTGGCTCACCTTGCCAATGACATAGTAATTGAAGGCATTTTTGCTCCCAGTCAACTTCATAAACTGCATGGAGTCGACGTAGTGGGTATTGCGGGTGACGAAATTCCTGTCCGCAAGCCCAAGGGAGCGGCGCTTGTGCCTTACACCCTGTGGGGAGAGATCGCTTATCAACTCGGTGGCGAAACACTTTATCGCACGGTTGAGGACGATGTGACCTCCTATGCCGCGCCCGGCAAAGATTACTTAACACAGCTTTTCCAAGGACGGCGGGTACTGATTATGCTGGATGAATTAGCCCAGTACGCCACCCGCCTTGACGCGGCGCAACCCAACGGCGCCGATCAGCTGGCCGCCTTCCTGATGGCACTGCACGGCTATGCCCGTAACCATCCTGGTATTGCCATCGTGTTAACCCTGGCTGGACAACGGGACGCCTTCGCCCACCAGACGCGAAAAATTATTGACTTACTAAGCACCATTCGCGGAGAAGCAGTCAGTGAGGAAGATGCCAGAAACATAGCTGCACGAGCGGAGAGCGGGCTTCGCAATGTGGCGGCCCGTGACGCCTCTGTTGCAGTTCCCGTACAAGCCAACGAAATTTCCCAGGTACTGGCGAAACGCTTATTCGATAGTATTGACTCTGCAGCCGCCGTCGATACCGCCCGCGCTTACCTGGATATGTATGCTAAAAGCGCCGCCACATTACCGGAACGCGCCGCTCGGGAAGAGTTTCGAACCGAGCTCATAGAACGCTATCCGTTCCACCCAACGTTTATCGATTTTCTCAATCATAAGCTGGCCACGTTAGAAAATTTCCAAGGAACCCGGGGGGTGCTGCGCGTGCTGTCTCTGGCGGTGCGGAATATTTGGAGAGCGCGAGTGCGCTATCCCCCTAATTCATACGGCGCACCTGGATATGCGCGATGCCCGGCTGGTCAGCGAAATCTTCGGAAGAGGCGGTGCCAACAACCATTCACCCTTGTTACCCGCGTTAAACGCCGATATCGGCAGCGTCGATACCAACACTTTTGCCGCCAGCATCAGTCGCGCTCAGCTTGCCGACCGACGCAACCCCCATCCCGCCGGTTATCCCTTACATGAGTACACCTGGAAAGTCGTGTTTCTCCACAGCCTGGTGGGGCGCGGCGCAGGACTGACTTCCAACCTGTTCGGCATTACTCCAGCAGGATGCGCTGTTCGAGGTGGCATTTCCCGGGAATGACACCACCCCAAGTAGACACTGCCCTGGCGGAGATTGAGCATACGGCTTTTTATTTGCGCTACAACCAGGATCGCGGCCGTTACTATGCCAGCTTAGACGCCTCCATTAATCGCGCCTTGGAAGACATCCGCAGCAGCCTGAAAGAGGAACAGGCCAAGGATCATTTAGCCGCGCTGGCTCGCAGCATGGTCAAAAATGACAATACTTTTCAGGTCGTTCATGACGTGAGTCTACCCGAGCATGTGCCGGATAAATCCGATCGCCCAATCCTAGGCGTAATAAGCCTGGATACCGAGCAGATAGACGCCGAGGCCTTTGTAACGACCGTTGGTCCTAACCGCCCTAGACTCCAGCAGAATTTCGTTTTTCTCCTGGTACCCCGGACGGTTCACATCCAAGGTGAAGTCTGGAACGAAGATCGGGTTAACCGCACTCGCGATACCTGGAATCAACTGATAGAGCTGGCCCGGGAAGTGCTTGCCCGCCGTAAGCTTCGGGATAAACCGGAAAATTTCGGCATCCGTTCGGAGCAATTAGCCCAGGAAAAGTTTGAGCAAAAAACCAAGGAGCGGGAATTGGCGCTGTTAACCAATCTCACCGAACTCTACGATGGCGTCTGGTTTCCCGGCAGTTCCGGCCAAGTGGTCGGCAAGGAAATCCGTGCCGGTGTCGGGCACATTAGCCAACAGCTCTACGAGGTATTGGATAAAGAAGGTGAACTGGTTACCGAGGTTCGCGCCAGGACGCAAGAAGCCCTTATTAGCCTCGGCAAATTATTCTTTCAGGTGAGTGAGACGCCAACCCTCAACAGGTTACGGGAGGAATTTAAGATTGCGCGTCGCTGGCCGGTGCTGGAAAGCAGTGCGGTCTTCGATATGGTAATCCGCGAAGGCATCAGCCGCGACCACTGGTGCCTGTTCCGCCTGCATTCAGAGGAAAGCATTAAGCCGGACATATTCTACGACCGGAAGAATCCACTGCCCTTTGCCCTGGATCTACAACAGGAGGGTCTTGCCATCATCACACCCCAGGGAGCCAAAAAACGCGGCTGGGACGATGAGGGAGAAGTGAACCCCAAGCAAGTCGAGACCTGGGTTCGTGATGCTATCGCCGAGGAGCCAGCCGGCTATGTCACGGGAATTCTTCGAAGGCTAGAGGACAAGCCACGGAGAACTTCCTAAACAAGCCGTGCTGGACGCTATCGATACGCTGGTGCGTGAAGATCGCCTGGTATCCTACGAAGGTAACCCGGAACAAACGGAAAAACCTGAAACCCTCCGTCATGGCGCAAACGCCATGCTTCATAAAGTCCAGTCCAGGCGATGCCATTATCACCCCCGCGGAAGCAGCCAGACGCGGTTGGGTCACTCGTCCAGTCCCGAGCGTTTCGAGCTGCAGGGCAAAGAAGCGGCCGAGCGCTTGGTTACCCTGTTGCCTCGGATCGGCACCTTTTACGGGCGAGGTGCCAAATCGGCAATGACCGTGCTCGATATTGCCGGCTTGGAAATCCGGGGAGGCGGCCAACTGCGCCTTACCCTGCAAGGCGCACTGCCGGAGGCCATGAAACAGTTAGGTGAATTATTCGAAGTCTTAAATCATGTGGTTACACCAGGTGACCGAACTCAGGGAGTACTTCGCATCGACGATCCCGACGCTAACTGCCCTTTTCTGCAGGCACTGAAAAAGGAATGATCCAGCGATGGCAACGGCAAAATTGAATCTTCAAGAACATTATCAGAACCGCCTTGAAGCGCTTTGGCGACGTGCGCCTTTTGTACTGCGCGTGACCGAGTGGAAAGATTATGCCATTCCCGTTCTGGTCATTAAGGAGCGCCAGGAAAGCCCCGAAACAGCAGCAAAAGCACCACAAGAAGCCAGTACCTTCGAGCGCAAAGCCCGCGGCAGTCTGATCGAACGTGGCCACCTTACCGGCGACGCCCAGCGTCGCTGCCTGCCTGTCTTGCGCAGTATCGTAGAAAAAGTGCGCGACGCGGCTGGCATTCCGCTGGAATTGCAGCGCTTTCTCACCCACGAAGGATTGCGATTGCGGGTCAATCTTCCCCTTGACGAGGAGGCCGGCGCCAAGCTGGCGCTCATTGCCCGTCTTCAGGAACGGATCAACGAGCTTGATCGTATCGAGCTAATCGCCCGGCGAGTGGCCCGTTTCACCCGCGAAGAGGCTGCCTATTGGCTCTCCCGGACCACAAGCGCCGGTGCTCATGCCAACCGCTGGGCGATCTCGGGGCTGCGTCTCATGTTGGGAGGACAACCCAAGGATAAGGGCGTACAGAAGATGCTGGAACAGTTACGCGAGTGTTAACCGCCGCCAGGAAGACTTGGGAAAAACTCAGTCATAAGCCGGTGAAAGGATTTTTGGATTTACTCTGACAGGAGCATAGTCATGGATGACAAATCACGGTTGATTGAGGCAGGATTTCCCTGCCATCAGGTAGGAGCGGAAACCCAGCGGGAACGCGATACTGGCAAAGCGCCACCGTAAACCGCTTGCACGTCTGGTGGGCGCGGCGGCCCCTGACTCCCAGCCGGGCAGCGATTGTCGCTTCCCTGGATGCCGCCGCGACCGATCCGGCGCTGTTCGTCCGCCAGCTTGGCATTGAGCGGGTGCAGGCGCTGGTTGCGGGAGAGCCCTGGACATTAACCGGCGATCTGCCGGCCCGGGTTCAGCAGCACGAAGACGGCAGGGAATGGTTGGCGGTGGACGCCGTTGTTTTGCGGCGATTAGCGGAAGAGCAAGCGCGCCGCAGCGAAAACCGGGCGCTGATCCAGAAGATCAAAGCCCGCGATCCCGTTTTAGCCCATGACCCGGTACTGCAGCGCTGGGAGGCAGAGTCCCAGCCACTGCCCGCATCTTCTCCAAAACCTGGCGATTGCCTGGAGGTCAGGCGGGTGATGGGGGATCCGGCTGTGGGCGAAGGATAACATGAACTTTACTCAGTAAAAGCGTACTCGGTCGGAGCGAATGATTCCGAAGATGCTTATGGTTATGGTCGAGCATTTCAACCCTGTATTCTAAATGATGTATCCGATACTGGCTTACCGTCTCGATCCTACTGCCGGCGGAGGATCGATTCCCTTTGAAGCTTTGCGGCTTGGGCATCACGTTATTGCTAATGAATTGAATCCAGTAGCTACCACGATTCTCTATGCAACCCTGGATTACCCAGCGCGCTTTGGTATGACCTTAGCTAGACGATATCGAGAAGTGGGGAAAGACGCTTCCTTGCAGAAGAGAATAATGAGATAGCGGACTTGTTGCACACCTGGTCAATCTATCACCTGAATCGGAAAAAAGCATCTTCATACAGCACCTAAGCAAGTGCCCAGAACTTATTTCAACAATTCAATTTCGCAGAACATGATCACATGAGCTATCTCTATTGCCCGCCAAGTCACCTGCCCCCACTGCCACGGCGAAGCCCCGCTCCTCAACACCCAATGGCTATCCAAGGAAAGCGGCGACCCTTGGGGCGTAACCGTGATCCCCTACGGCCACGACAGCCAAGGCCGCGGCGGCAAGGTACGGTTTCAGACCTACCGCGTTCAGGGCGGCAAAGGCCCTAATGGCGAAGATCCCAACCAGGCTACCGTCACTCGCGGCGTGGGTCGGTGCGTGCATTGCAAGCAGGCCATCGACGGTGACGAGATCAAGCGCCAGGCCAGGGGCGAGTCGGAGCATGGCAAGTGGCAGGACCGCCTGTATGCCGTGGTGGCAACTCGTTTCGTACCAAAACTAACTAAAGACGGTCAGCCTCAGCGCTATACGAGCGGCGAGCGCAGGGGCGAGATTAAGACGACAAAAGTGCGTTTCTTCCGTCCGCCCAACGAACGCGATCTGGCCGCTCTCGCAGAGGCAGAGCGACGCCTGAAAGAAAAGTGGCCCGAGTGGGAGGCGGAGGGGCTGATTCCAACAGAGCATCATCCCTAAGGGCAAAGACATGCGTCCGCTTACGCTATGGCATGCCGCGCTGGTGCGATCTCTTTACCCCGCGCCAGCTTCTCGGGCATCTCTACCTGATTGCAGGACTGAACCGCCTCAAGCCGCAAATCCTGGCGGAGCTGGGTGCGGAGCGTGGCCGCGCGGTGGTGACCTATTTGCAGTTCGCTATTGATAAGGGGCTGGATTACAACAGCCGACAGACACGATGGATTCCACAACGTGGCATTGTATCCGGTACATTTGGTCGCCATGATTTTTCGCTGAAATGGACCTTTGGCGAGATGATCTTTACCGGGCCCAATTCCGGCGCCGCCTGGGGTCTGCATCAGGTCCTGGATGCCTACCGGGGCATTGCCGAGCTGGCAGCCCCCGTTCACCGGCGTTATACGGCTTCCGCGAAGACAGGTTCGAGGCACGAGGGACGAGGAGCGAGGAAGACCTCGAACCTTGATCCTCGAACCTCGAACCTCGATCCTCGATCCTCGATCCTCCCGGTCCGTATTCTCCACGGCACCGCGGCCCATATGCCGAGCGTACCCGAAAATTCCGTCGATCTCGTCTGCATGGACCCGCCCTATTACGATAACGTTCAGTACGGCGAATTATCGGACTACTTTTATGTCTGGCAAAAGCGGACCCTCAAGGATCTGTATCCGGAAATCTTTTCCCGCCGGCTGGTGAATAAGACCGACGAAGCCGTGGCCAACCCGGCCCGCGACGGTGGTCGCATGCAAGCGCACGCTGCCTACGAGCGCCTGATGGAAGAAATCTTTACCGAATGCCGGCGTGTGCTCAAGGACACCGGTATGATGACGCTGATGTTCACCCATAAATCCCAGGCAGCCTGGGAGGCGCTGACGCAGTCCTTAATTGAGGCGGGATGGATTATCACCGCTTCTTTTCCAGTGGAATCGGAAGGTAGCGCATTCCATGCACCAGAAAGATCTGGCCGCGGCCGCCAGTTCCATCTTTATCGCCTGCCGCAAGCGTGCCGGCACTGCCGACTTCCCTGCCCTCTGGACTGGTCTTGGCGGCAGCGGCGTACAGCAGCAGGTGCGCGTTGCCGTGCAACAGGGCCTGCGGGAGTTCGAGCCATTACGGCTTAACCCGGTAGACGAGATGGTGGCCTGCTATGGCCGTGCGCTGCGCGTGCTTTCGGAGAACTGGCCGGTAATGGACGGTGACGACCCGGTGACGCCCATCCAGGCCATGAACGAGGCCAGCCGCGTGGTGGCGGAGCATCAGATCCGGCGTATTACCGAGGACCGGCTGCGGGTGGACGAGCTGGACGCCGAGACGGCCATGGCGCTGACCCTCTACGGCATCCACGGGCTCTATGAGTTTGCCTACGATGAGGCCCTCAATCTCTCCCGGTCATTGAATATTGCCTTGGTAGGCAAACCCGGCGGCTATCGGCTGGAAAACGAGCGGCTGATTGGCATTAACCGGCAGGCGACCGGTCAGCAACGCGGCCGCGGCGCAGCCGCCGAAGAAATCGGCTATTATGCTCCATTGGTGCGCCAGGGTGCGAAACTGCGCTTGGCCAGACCCGAAGAACGCAATCCCCGGCGTCTGGAACACCCCCAGACAGACTGGGATATTCTCCACGGTGTGCTGCAGGCCTACCGTGCCGGCGATGTTCCCGTCGCCCGCGCCTATCTGGAAAAACACAGCAACGGCGCAGCACAACGCCTTCTCGATCTGCTGGATATCTGGGCTCGGCAAATGGACGACCCGGATCTGCGCCGCGAGGCGGAAACCCTGCAGTTTGGATTGCGCAATAGAGACGCCGCCCGCAAACGGGCTGCGGCTGACTATCCCGCCGGATCTGCCCGCATGGCGGCCGCCGGACGCAGGAACGGTTAACCAACGCATCGGACGGACGGACTAAGCCCATTAGTCCGTCCCGCCACTGGAGGGCCCTCGCAATGAATGATTCCACTGCTTCTGCTGCCGATGGATTGCACGACTATCCCTGGCGCCTGAGCTATAGCACTTCCGCCCACACCAGCGGTAGTGCGCCGGTGGATATTCTCCACGACTTTTACCTTCCTGCCCTTAAACGTTCACTGCGCTACGACCGGGTCGCCGGCTACTTTCGCTCTACTTCACTGGCGGCCGCCTCCCAGGGTTTCTCGGCGTTCGTGGCGCGGCAAGGAAAAGCGCGCATGGTAGTCGGCGCCGATCTGGATCCTGCCGATGTGCATGCCATCTTGCACGGCACTCAGGAACGGCTGGCCGCTGCGCTTAATGCGTCCCTGCAGCAGCCCGAACAATGGCCAACGGCTGTCGTCAACGGCGTAGAACTACTGGCCTGGATGGTGGCAAAGGGCTTTCTGGAAATCCGCGTCGCCTTGCGGGTTCACGCCCAAACGGCCGCGCCCCTTGCGTTTGACTCCCGGGAAGACGGTTACGTCCACGAAAAGTGGGCCCTGTTTACCGACGCCGCCGGCGCCCGGCTGTATGTCGCCGGTTCGTTTAATGAATCGCGGACCGCTCTGGTGTATAACGCAGAGAATATCGAAGTCCACCGCGACTGGACCAGCGCAGAAAATTATCAGCGCGCCGCTGATGCCCAGGCGCGTTTCGAGCGGCTTTGGCATAATGAAAATCCCAGCCTGCGGGTGCTGACTCTACCGGATGCCGTGCGCCAGCGGCTGCTCAATCTCGCCGCCCGGACCACACGACCGACGGAGATCGACGGGAGCAGCATGGCACCGTTGGCCGTGCCGCCGCCTACGGCGTTGGAACGGCTGCGCTTTGCGTTACTGCGGGACGGGCCGAAACTGCCGAGAGGCCGCTTGGTGGGCATGGCCACGGCTCCCATTCTGCCATGGCCCCACCAGGCCGTGGTCGCCCACCGGCTTATCACCACCTGGCCCTACAGTTACCTCCTCTGCGATGAAGTGGGTCTGGGCAAAACCATCGAGGCCGGCCTTGCCATCCGTTCCCTGTATCTCTCAGGGCTTGCCAAGCGTATTCTAATCAGCCCGCCCGCCGGTTTGACAGAGCAATGGCAACGGGAAATGGCCAGCAAGTTTTTCCTGCCCTTCGGGCGTGCCTGCGGCGGCAGAGCGGTGCGCCATGAATACTTGCTCCCCTACCCGGAAACCCGCTCGGCTAATTCCCTCTACGAGCCCGATCTGGTTATTGTCTCCACCGGCCTGTTGGCCCGCCAGGAACGCCGCCACGAGCTGCAGCGAACCCAGGGTTTTGATCTCGCGCTGGTGGACGAGGCGCATTATGCCCGGCGCAGCAATTCGACCGGCGGCAGCCAAGCGGCGCCTCGTTACGGGCATCTTTATCAGACCCTGCAAGAAGTTCTACGGCCACGCACCCGCTGCCTGCTGCTGGCCACGGCCACGCCTATGCAGCTGGATACCGTGGAGGTGGCGGATCTTATCCAACTCACCCATCGCGTTGGTGCTTTTCAGTATGATCCCCGGCTGCTGAACGCCTACTACGAGCAGTTGGGCAAGCTGGTGCGTCATGAAACCCTTAGCGAGCAGGAATGGGCTTTTCTGCGCCGCGCCATCGTAGCCATTCAGCACCAGGACCCCCTGCTCTGGCGGTTTCTGCAGCAGGCCGTCGTCGATCCGTTGGTGCGCTTCGACGTGGAACAGTGGCTAACCGTGGGTCTGGTGCCTTGGGGTTATAGCCAGGAAGGCATCCGCCGGTTAATTTTCGCCGCCTCTCCCCTGTCCCGGGTGATGCTGCGCCATACCCGCTCTCTGCTGGAAGTCTATCGGGAGCATGGCCAGTTGCACGCCAATCTGGCGAACCGTGTCATTCTGCCCCTCGATCCCGTCCGCTTTACGGCCCAGGAAGAGCGCGCTTATGCTCAGCTGGAAGACTACTGTCGAGGACTGGTAGAGCAATTGGCCCGTCAGGACGGTCGTCGTTCCCGTTACTCCTTGGGTTTTATGTTAAGTTTTTTGCGCTTACGGTTTGCTTCGAGTCTGTTCGCCATTCGTGAGACCCTGCAGCGCCGTCTGGAACGGGTCCAAGCGACGCTGGCACACCTGAGCCAGGACACGGAAGAGGCCGACGAGCTGACCCTTAGCGCGGCCTTCGAGGAAGGCGAGGACGATACCGAAGCGGTCCAGTCGCTACTGCGGGACCGCACTTCGGCGGATTTGGCTTGGGAAGCGGATCGCTTACAAACCTTATTGGGGGAATTGCGCGACCTCTCCGGACCCTCTGCTAAACTGGAACGCCTGCTCCAGCACCTGGAATCTCGCCGGCTGCCCGGTGGACGCCTCCAACAGACCGTTATCTTCACGCGCTTCTACGATACCCTTACCGATATCATCGAGCGGCTGAGGCGGGTCGATCCCCAGATGCTGGTAGGGACGTATTCGGGCAAAGGGGGCTCCTATTTGGATCCCAAAATCCGCCGTCTAACCGGTGCCGCCCGGGAGGAGATTAAACACCGCTTTCTGCGCGGAGAGATCGATGTTTTGGTTTGCACCGACGCCGCCGCCGAAGGTCTGAACCTGCAGTCGGCCGATTTGCTCATTAACTTCGACCTGCCCTGGAATCCCATGAAGGTAGAACAGCGCATCGGCCGTATCGATCGAATCGGACAGCGGCATGCTACCATTTATGTGGGCAACTTGTGCTATTTAGGCTCGGCGGAGGAAATCGTTTATGGCCGCTTATTGCACCGTCTGACCCAGGCCGGCCATGTGGTAGGCACGCAGCAGCTCTCGCTGCTCCCGGTAACCCAGGAAGAATTTCGTCAGCTGGCCGAGGGCGAGCTTACCGAGTCGCAATTAACGCATACCGCCTTGGAGCGGGCGCAGTTGCAGCGCCGGCGCACCCAAAGCATGGAAATTCCCGCCCGGGAACTGTACGATATGTATGTGCGCCTGGCCGAACAAGCCAAGCAAAAGCCGCCGGTGGATCTGGATGCTATCTGGCACGCTTTCTCCCACTCCGGCTATTTGCGCCAACTGGGCTGCACGCAGCAACCCGACGCCTGGCAACGCGTCATCGAATTGAGAAATATTCCCGGCATTCCAGACGGTATGGCGCTGACTACTTCCCGAGCCAGCTATGAACAAGGCATTGCCGCTCTAGAGGGTAAGCTGCGCTTTGCGACCTATGGTGAACCCGTGTTCGAAGCGCTAATGGAGCACCTGGCCAGTTTTGCGTTACCACCCTGTGTACAGCGAATCGCTGTCTCAATACCCGATCTGGAAACCGAATTAGTGGGTTATGCCGCCGTCTGCCTGGGCACCGACGGACTCCACGAAATCCGCTTGCTTACCTCCTACGATGAACTTGATGGCTTGTCTCTTGCCGAAGAGACGGATCTTGCCAAGGCCGACATTAGCCACCTTCACACCCAGTTGGAACGCTTGGCCCGCAGCGAGTTCGACGCAAGTCGTGCCGTTTCCCAACTGGAAACGTTCAATAGCAATACCGGCCGCTCTCAGCTTATTCTGGATTACCTGGTAGCACACAGCCTACTGCTTGGCCGGCAGCGGCTAGGCCAATCCCAAGAGCGATTCTGGCAGGAGTTTGCCACGTTGGAAGCATTATTTACCGAACGCGAGTTGATTCGGGTGACACGGATTCCCACTGAAGCTGCACGCCAATTAACGGGATTGCTTTTTACACCGACACTTCCGGCAATGGGCCAGGAAGGCTATATCGATGCTCCACCCATCTTGTTATCGGCAGCCCTGGAGGCTGCTGCCCGCGTCGCCGACGGCTTGCATGTCGCAAGGGCTGAATTGTCCGTCACTGACGTGCTAAAACGTCTAGAACGTGAAGTGGAAAAGTTGTTAAGAAACCAAGCTGATTCATCTTTGGGGAATAGCGGATAAACTCATTCGGATAGGCCGTAGTGAATTTCAGAAGCTATTTATCAAAAATCAACTATTCTTAAACCTCGTAAAGCCAGCCATACCAGAGGTTGCCAATGACCCAAATACTCGTTCTTTACTACAGCATGTACGGACATATCGAGACCATGGCCAAGGCCGTAGCCGAAGGTGCCCGTGGGGTGGATGATGTCGAGGTCGCCATTAAGCGTGTACCGGAGCTGATGCCCGAGGATGTTGCCCGGCAAGCCGGCGCAAAACTGGATCAGGACGCTCCTCTTGCCAGCGTCGATGAACTCCCCGATTATGATGCCATCATTTTTGGTACGCCTACTCGCTTTGGTAATATGTGCTCGCAGATGCGCAATTTTCTTGACCAAACGGGCAAACACTGGATGAGCGGCACGCTGATCGGCAAGGTCGGCAGCGTATTTACCTCTACCGCAACCCAGCACGGCGGCCAAGAGACCACCATCATCTCGTGTCATACCACGCTATTACACCAAGGCATGGTGATTGTGGGTGTGCCGTATTCTTGCCAGGGGCTGCTCAATATGTCTGAAATCACCGGCGGGAGTCCTTATGGTGCGAGTACGCTGGCGGATCGCGACGGCAGCCGCCAACCCTCAGACAATGAGCTAACCATCGCCCGCTTTCAAGGCGAACATGTGGCGAAAATCGCCAAGAAGCTTGCCGCTTAGCGCGATTTCTTGAAAAGACACTACCGCCAGCCTGAGTTACGTTTCACGTAATCCAGGCTGGCGACGTTTCCAGGCCCCGGATGTCGCTGCGCTTCATTTTCTCCGATTTCTCATCTCGTCATCCATCAAGGCTTAGGTCCGGGATGATTTAACGCATCCAGCCGCCTCGCGACTCCCCCAAGCCATCCTACCCCCCGACGGGCGATAATCTTTCCGGCGTTTTTTCCCTGTACCCACAACTGCTGCCAGTAAGCTTCGTCGTGGTAGTCCGCCAGGCAGCGCAAATACTTAAGCCGTTTGGCGTTATCCAGGGTCTGCAAAATGGCCGGTATCAGCCCCTCCTCAATGTTATATTCCTGGCCGGGCTTTAGATTCACCGGCACCACCCGGCTAAGCTCCACCCCCAAATCCGCCGCAACAGCGTCCATCGCCCGGCGAATCAGGTGCGCTTTAGGCGTATCCGGTTCGGCGATATTATAAGGGGGTTGCCATTCCCGAAACGGCCGCAGCTGATCGATATGGCTTAGCACGACAATCACGGGCGGTAATGCTTCTCCCGTCTTATCTGTAAAAATCGCCTGCAGCTCCTGCAACAGCCGGCGATCAGCTTGCCGGGAAGCACTCAAAGCAGAGCAGACCAGCAGGATCAGATCGCTTTTAAGCACCTCTTTGGCGGCTTCGGCCAGGGGTCGCGCTGGATTATCACTATCTTCGTAGCCGGCGGTATCGAGAATGATGGCGCGCTCCACTCCCCCACGCTGCAACAAGTAGGGCTGTACACGGCTGGTGATCGGTACTACATCGACCATTGCTTTCATCTCACCGAACAAGGCGTTGATCAGGCTGGATTTCCCCGCTTTTACCTGCCCCAGTACCAGAATTCGCAGTGGTTCTTCGCTAAGCGACATCTCCAGCTGCCGGGCGGCCTCGGCGTCGCGCCGGGAAACGGCAGTGATATGCGCACTGAATGCCGCCTCGTCCAAAACCAACCGGCCGCTATAGAGCTCGATGGCGTAATAGCCGATTTTTTTGACGTAGGCATCCAGCAGCCACTGTTTGATCTCCCGGGTAGATGCCGACAGAATCCCCGACGCCGCGAGCCCGCGCAACTCGCGAATTGCCGCCGAAACGGGATCGATCCCGATGGCAATAAAACGATACAGGGTATAGAGTTGCTGGCCTTTGTTGGCCAAACGGCGGCCGCGCGCCATGTCATTGATGGTCAGGATATGGCTGCCCGGTACGTTCTCGGTAAACGCCACCCGCAGATCCCGCGCCATGAGTTCAATGACTTTCAGCAAATCCGGAATCCGAATTTCCAGGAGGGGATCCCGTTGTTTTGGATAATAATGCAGGGCAACGGACTCCATCACTTCTTTGAGAGTATTCCGAAAAAACTCCCAATGGTTGACATCGGGGTCCTCCCTTTGTACCCGCCGGGCAAGCTCTTCCACTCTACGCCAGGCGTCGGCATCCTGGGTCGTCCAGTTGACGAAAGGATCGACATCAAGTTTGATGGGCTCGATTTTTTGCGGCTTTAACCAACGGGCTACCAGCCAGCTCAGCAGTGCCATGAGACTCATCAATCCCATCCAGGGCAACAGCAGGGCTTCTTGCCATAACCAAAGAAATCCGGCACCCAACAATAGGAGCAGCGGCAACATCGTCACCACTAAAAATAAACCCATTTTCACCGGCAGCTTCATGAGATTGTATTGTTCCGATTGATGGACTTTAGATAACCCTTTAAGAGCTGCTGACCTTGGGCGAATTGCTCGGCATAAAGCCTTTGAAACAATTCGGGTTCCAGAGTACCGCCCCGGCGGATATGGCTGAAATAAGCGCCCAGGGTCTTGCCCAGAGCATAGGTCGTTGCGGCGGTCAGCAGTGACGAGACTCCGGTTCCATACACTGGAATAAATTTCAACAGCTCGCGTCGGCCTAGATTGGCTAACAGACTGACCCCTAAAGCGCTACCGATCTCGTTAAGCAGCCGCCGGTCAATGGTCTGGCTGTAAATCGAGGCAAGGGTTTGCAACATCTTGGCCTGGATCAGGGTGACCAGCGGCACGTCCACAAACGGGACTGGAATGGCGCCGGCAGCACCGGCGGCAATGGCATAGGCAATGATATGGGGATGCGCTGCTTGGCTGTAAGCATCCTGCAGCTCACGGCGCATGCTCGCACTGTTTTTCACCGTGGCGACCATACCCAATGGCAGGGCATCTTCAATGGCGTTCCATAAGGCATCGAGCCCATAATTAGACGGCTCATAGCCGTCCTCCGGCAGAGTAAAATCAACGCAAACAAAGCGCGCATCGATACCCTTAAATAATTCCCGCTGCTTGCCTAGAGAACGGGCCAGATCCTCCGGAACCGTAGCGGGCAAGGGCCAATGACCAAAGGGATACGGTAAGACATGCTCAAAGGCCGGGTCTGGATAACCTTCGTGAAGCGCCGTCTGCACCACGATCACTGGCCAATCGGGCCGTTTGCGGATAATTGCCTGCACCGCCGACATCACCGCCTGCTGAGCATGATCCATTGCCTTGATCACGACTATCAGCAAATGCGCCTGTTCCTGAAAAACAGCGATATCTTCAGCGGGATCATAATCGACCTCTGCCAAACCCCGGGTATCGAGAAATTTGAGAAAGCAATTGTTTGGGTCGGGAAAATCGTAAACGTAGGCAGTATGCGTGCAGGGCCGGATACCATCGCCGATGACGGCACGGCTGTCGCCGGTCAGCGCCCGGATTAAAGAAGTTTTGCCGGACTGGGCCTTGCCCACTAACCAGAATACCGGCGTTGGCAGCTGTGCCTTAATTCTCGCGAGCCGCGCTTCTAGTTCTTGATCGTCAACCCTGGGCTTGAGGAGGATCTGTTGCAGTTTTTTCCACATGAGGCTAATGCGATAACAAACATCATCAAAAAGTGACAGGAAATGCAAGTTTACCAGATGACATCAGCCAAGCCGCTTAGCGGTCGCGTCTGACAACGATTTTAACGAAACCACGGCAACACTACCGAAGGGTTTACGGTACAGCAGAAAAGTTTATGATAGTTTGGAAAGTGTTTTTTTAAAATTCATAGTAAACGAAATTCATTCTGTGCCTTTTCCTGCAGGGTTGCGTTTCATTCACCGTTGTTTGCGGTTGTTTAATCACCCGCTGTGCAACAGCCAAATGGGAGGATACCTTGACGATTATTTGCCCGGTTTGCCAGCGCGAGACCACGGCCACATTTACATACTGCGGCCATTGCGGTAATCGTCTGTCGACGGGAATCGCAAAATCATCTCAGCCTACTCCACAGCAACGCAACCCCTTTCCTGGCCAGGCAGGCGACCGGCGCCAGCTCACGGTGCTATTTTGCGACCTTATCGGCTCTACTGCCATTTGCGCGCAACTTGATCCAGAAGATTTTCAGGAACTGATTCATCACTACAGCGCTACCTGCGCGGGAATCGTGGAGCGTTTCGGCGGTTACGTTGCCGAATATATGGGCGATGGTATCCTAGCCTACTTTGGTTATCCACGGATTTATGAAGACGATGCGGAACGCGCTGTGCAGGCTGCCCTCGACATTGTCGAAACGCTGCAGCACTCTGAGCGCCTACCGAGATGGCATAAAACCATCGATATGGCGGTGCGTATCGGTATTGCCACCGGCGCCGTGGTCACCGGTGATTTAATTCGTAAAGGCAGTGTGGAAAAAAAGCTGATCGTCGGACCGACGGTACCTTTGGCAGCGCGCTTGCAGACCATCGCCGAACGCAACGGTATCGTGATCGACGCCCTCACTCGCAAACTGCTGTGTGAGTTGTTCGAGTGCACGGACTTGGGAACTTATCAATTCAAGGGGTTTGCCGAGCCGGTATCAGCCTGGCGAGTGATTCGGCCGAAACGGGTGGAAAGCCGTTTTCAGGCAATGCATGCCACGCATCTCTTGCCGCTGGTTGATCGTGAAGAGGCGCTGGCATTACTGCTGCACCACTGGAATAATGCCAAGGCGGGTACGGGCCGAACCATGCTGCTCTCCGGCGAAGCCGGCATCGGTAAATCACGCCTTGTGCAAGCTCTGCGCGAGCGGATTGCCAAAGAGCATCACGCCTTAGAGTATTATCAGTGTGCCTCCTACTACAGCGGTAGCGCACTGTATCCCATTATCGAGCATATGGAAAGCTGGGCCGGGTTTACCCAGGACGATAGTGCTGAACAACGGCTGACCAAACTGGCCCGCCTGTTAGCGCGGGTAACCGATAATCTCGAAGAGATGATGCCGCTGTTCGCCAACCTCTTATCAATCCCCATCGGTAACCGCTATCCCCCTCTGGAAATCGGCCCGCAGCGGCAGAAAGAAAAAACCTTCGCGGTATTGCTTCAATACCTTGTGAATCTCACCGCTAAACGTCCTGTTTTATTGATCGTCGAAGACATTCACTGGATTGATCCCAGTTCCCTAGAACTGTTAAACCTTATCGTTGAGCGCACGCCGACGTTACGCCTGCTGCTGGTTTGCACCTTTCGTCCCGACTTCTCCACGCCTTGGTCCCAGCAGTTTGTGGCTTCTTTATCGGTGGAACGATTGCCTCCCGAACATAGCCTGACAATGCTGCAACATCTCGGCGGTAACCGTCTACCGGTGTCTGTTGTCGATTCAATTTTGCTTAAGACCGATGGTATTCCGCTGTTTCTGGAAGAACTCATTAAGACTCTGCTTAACGCCGATCTTAATCCGGCCAACACTGCATCATTAGTCAACATTCCCGCGACTTTACAAGATTTGTTGCGAGCCCGGCTTGATCAGCTGGGATCCGCGAAGTCCACCGCCCAGATCGGAGGCGCTATAGGTCGTCAATTTTCCTATGAACTACTGGCGGCGGTGGCACCACTACCGGAGCTCGATCTGAATGATGCCTTAGAACAACTCTGCAAAGCGGGATTGCTTTTGTGTAGCGGCATGCCACCGCAAGCGACCTATGCGTTTAAACATGCACTGATCCAGGAGGCCGCTTACGACAGCCTGCTACACCGGCAACGCCGGATCATCCATGGCCGGATTGCCGATGCCCTCGAAGCGCAGTTTCCCCATACCACCGCCACGAATCCCGAGCTATTGGCCTATCATTTTACCGTCGCAGAACTACCGGAGAAGGCGGCGGCTTATTGGTTGAAGGCGGGCCAACGGGCCAGCGAGCGTTCTGCCAACAAGGAGGCCGTTGAGCATTTGGAAAAAGGTCTAGCTTTTGTCGAGACGCTGGCGGATACACTGAACCATAAGCAGCTTAAGTTGAATCTGTTGCTCACCCTGGGAGCGACACTGATTAATACTAAGGGTCCCGGACACCCTGAAGTGCAGCAAACTTATTTTCGCGCGCGCGAGCTCTGCACAACATTAGCAGCCGCACCGCAGCAATTTCCTGCTTACTGGGGCTTGTGGCGCTCTTGCTTTCATCTGAAAACCGCACACGAACTTGCCGACAAGTTATTGAGCACGGCGCAGGCTCAAGAGGGGTCGGAATTGCGCCTGCAGGCCCATCACGCCCAGTGGGCGACGCTATTCAATTTGGGCAAATTGACCGAATGTTGTCGTCATATTGACGCCGGCATGGCGCTCTATGATCCCCACCGGCACCCTTCCCATGCCACGGTTTACGGCGGCCATGACGCTAAGGTCTGTGCCCACGGGGAAGCGGCATTGGCTTTGTGGCTTCTAGGCTTTCCCGACCAAGCTTGGCAACGTGCCGAGCAAGCGCTGGGCTGGGCAGAAACACTGCGTCATCCGCCCAGCCTCGCCCATGCCTACGACTATGCGCTGATGCTCTATCAATACCGGCGCGAGTTTGCTAGGGTGTTGGTGCACAGCGAAACATTAATTGCCTTCGCCGCCGAAAAAAGCCTGCCTCATTATCATGCCAGAGGCACCGTGTTCAGAGGTTGGGCGCTGGCAGCATGCGGAAATCCGGAAATGGGCATTGCCCTGCTACGCCAGGGTATTGACGCCCAGCGCGACACCGGCATCGAAGATGACTTTCCGGTTTTCCTCGAGATGCTGGCCGAGGTTTGTTATGACATTCGGCGGCTCGACGAAGGTTTCGATGTTCTTGAAGAGGCTCTGACATTGGCAAAACAAAGCGGTATGCGGCATTGGTGGGCCGAACTGTATCGGCGTCAGGGCGAGTTGCTACTGGCCCGCTCAGACACTCAGCAGGCCGAGGCTGAAATCTGCTTTCGAGAAGCGCTGCGGCTGGCGCAACGACAGTGTGCAAAATCCCTGCAGCTGCGTGTGGCCATGAGCTTGGCCCGTCTGCGTTTGCGGCAGAGCAGGCCGGACGCCGCCCAAGAAGCCCTTACCAGTATCCTACGCGAGTTTTCGGAAGGCTGGCATACCACCGATCTGAGAGAGGCCAAAGCACTGCTCGACACGGTGTCGAGTTAAGCTTTTCCGCTATACGTTGATGTTTTGCTTACGCCCATGTCCCTGCCGCATAAAACTTACCGCTTAGGGACTCGGCGCACGGTGGCACCGGCCGAAACGCTGGCGCGGGTGACGCCGCTGCTGCCTGTGATGGGTATTACCCGGATCGCCAATGTCACTGGTCTGGATAACATCGACATCCCGGTTGTTATGGTTTGCCGACCTAATGCCCGTTCGATCTCTGTCTCCCAGGGCAAGGGATTGACTCTGACAGCAGCAAAGGTGTCAGGGTTGCTGGAGGCCGTGGAAGCGTATCACGCCGAGCATATTACCCGGCCACTCAAGCTGGCCAGCTACGAAGAACTCCGTTATACCCACACGCTGATCGATATCGCGGGACTGCCGTTAGCGGCCGAGACCCGGTTTGCACCGGAGTTACCGCTGTTGTGGATTGAGGGACACGATCTGGTGAGCGATACCTTGATGTGGCTTCCTTACGAGCTGGTGCATGCGAACTATACGCTACCTCTGCCGCCGGGTAGCGGCTGTTTCGCCGCCAACACCAATGGTCTGGCCTCGGGCAATCATCGGCTGGAGGCGATACTCCATGGGATTTGCGAAACCGTCGAGCGCGATGCTGTCACCTTGTGGCATTGGTGCGATGAGACCCAACGGAAAGCCACGGGATTGGCCCTTGACAGCGTCACGGATCAGGCTTGCCGCGAGGTTTTGGCAACGCTTGAGCGTGCCGACCTGGAGATCAGAGTCTGGGAGATTACCACGGACATTGGCATCCCGGCTTTTTATTGCCTGATGGTCGAGCGGCACGGTGAATTCCAGCAACCGGCGGACGGCAGTGGCTGTCATCCGGTCCGGGAGGTGGCGCTGCTGCGGGCCTTGACCGAAGCAGTCCAGGTGCGCACCACCTATATTGCCGGCTCCCGGGATGATATTGGTCCCGAAGAATACACCCTTTCCTATAGAACCCGCATGCTGCGGCAGTGTCGGTCCTTCATGGCCTGTCACCAGCCGACCCGGCACTTCACCGCAATTCCTACCTATGACGGCGAAACCTTCGAAGAGGACCTGAACTGGGTTCTGGAAAGACTGCGTAGGACCGGCATTGAACAAATAGTAGCTGTCGATTTGAGCCAACCCGCCTTTCGGTTACCGGTCGTGCGGGTGGTCATTCCGGGTTTGGAAGGTGCCGATGAAACCGACGACTATGTTCCCGGCATCCGCGCCCAAAGGGTGCTTGAGCAGCAGCAATGACGGCTTATATTTTTACCGGCCCTACCCTTTCCTCCGCCGATGCCCTCAAGGTGCTTAACGCTACCTATCTACCGCCGGTGCAACAGGGTGATGTCTACCGCGTGGCGCTGCGCCAACCCCGTGCTATCGGCATTATCGACGGCTATTTTGAAGGTGTGCCGGCGGTTCGTCACAAGGAAATTCTTTGGGCAATGACCCAGGGCATTCAGGTATTTGGCAGTGCCAGCATGGGCGCCCTGCGCGCCGCCGAACTCCAACAGTTTGGCATGAAGGGTATCGGCAAAATTTTCACTGCCTATCAAACCGGAGAATATGCAGATGACGATGAGGTTGCGGTGGTGCACGGCCAACGCAATGCCGGCTATGCCGTCGTCACCGAGGCCATGGCCAATATTCGCGCCACTTTGGCCCACGCCGAAGCCAAGCACATTATCAGTACTGAGACCCGGCAGGCACTGGTAAAAATCGGTAAGGCTTTATTCTATAAGCAACGTGATCCGCATTACCGACAACTGCTAAGAATAGCCGCCGAGCAGGGCCTACCGGATAATGAACTGCAGCTTTTGTCAGGCCGGCTCGGTGCCCACAGAGTCGATCAGAAACGCGACGACGCGTTTGCTATGCTATACGCCATAAAAGACGTGCTAAGCTGTCCTGCGAATCCTAACCCGGTTGGTTTTCATTTCGAGCATACCACGCTTTGGGAAAATGCCATGCTACCCGTGGTATCGGTCAATAATGGCGTGGATAACGCTACGCAGCACTGGCTATTACTGGACAGCCTGTTCGACGAATTACGGCTCACCGGCAACCTCTCCCTTGAGCAATCAACAGAAATCCAACTGCGGACCTTGGCTTCCCTGGGTGAACCGCTACTCGACGTTCATTTGACCAATCACTTATATAACACGTTGCACTTCTCTTCCTGCATCAGACGCGCCTACCGAAAAGAGATTCGGCTATTGGAAAGCGGCATCCTGCACCCGGAACTCGATGACATTGACCTCAACCGATTCCAGCTTCTAAACTGGTACTTTAGGCAGCGGCTGCAGCGTTCCCTGCCGCAAAACATTGATCGCTATGCCGCCGCTCTCCGTTTTGCCGATACGGAAGCTTTTTTCCGTGCCCTTGCCGGCGAATACCTGTACATAACAGGAAGGAGATCGACTACACCGTAGTTACCCTAGGCACCCCTAAAAAAACATAAAATAGAGAAGCACAGAGCATGTCGGTCCAACTCGATACGGATCTTAAAGGTAAGGGAATCCGCTTTAAACTCTTTCCTCAACCACCGGTGCTTAGCGCATTTCGCAAACCGGAAACCGTGTGGATTTCCGCCCCAGCGGGTGGCATTCAGCCGGGACCGGCTGATAACCGCATGTATGTGGTCGATGCAATCCATAAGGCCGAACCTTATGAGCTGCCCCCTAACATGCCACCGTTCCGGGGTCCCGTTAACCCGCGCGTCGAACCCGATGCCCACGGCCATTTTGATTATCTCGATAGTACCAGCCGCGCCTTTAAAGCGGCGCATGTTTATGGGGTCTTGCGCCGGGCTCTCGATATCTGGGAGGACTACTTCGCCGAGCCTATCCAGTGGCATTTCCGTGAGCATTACCAGAAGCTGGAAATCATCCCTATCATCGATTGGGACAATGCCCAGTCCGGCTACGGCTTCATCGAGACCGGCTGGGGTCAAGTCAACGGCGTTCGCCAACCTTACTGCCTGAACTTTGACGTCATCGCTCACGAACTGGGCCACAGCATTATCTTTTCCAAAGTCGGTATTCCCAACGAATTTACCGTTACCAATGCCTATCTGGGTTTTCACGAATCCGCGGGTGACTTGGTGGCGTTACTTGCGGTACTGCATTTTGCGACCTTCGGCAAGCATTTGCTGGAGACCTCGGGCGGTAATTTATACGCCCTTAACGAGCTAAACCGCATTGGCGAGCTGTCCGACACCGAGCAGATCCGGCTAGCCAGTCATGCGCTGCGGATGACGGATGTCGTCACCGAAAATCGCGAACTCTCGCAACAGGAAAAACATCAGCTGGGACAGCCGTTGACGGGTGCTTTCTTCGACATTTTCGTTGAAGTTTTTCAAAAGACGCTGGTGGAGAGAGGCCTTATTTCTCAGGAACTCGATGCCACCTCCCGACGCGTCCAGGAGATGGATTCCCTTAACGATACCGTCCAGGGACAGTTTACTGACGCTTACCGGAATAATCCCGAAGGCTTCAAAGCTGTGCTTTTTGCAGCCCGCGACTATTTGGGTGAGCGACTTGCTAAAACTTGGCGACAGCTGTCGCCTCACCAGCTGAGTTTTCCCGACGTCGCCGCCACCTTTATGTCAGTCGACCGAAGCCTTTCGGGGTGGAAGTATCAAGACATCATTCGCGAGTGTTTTCTTTGGCGTCGCATCGGCTACGGTTTTCGACAGAACCGCTAATGGCTTTTCACCATGAGGATTTGATTATGAGCAATGCAGAACTGCTGCTTTCTCCCTTTAACATTACCTTGTATGGTAAACCGGTCGACGGGATTAAATTAGATGCCAGTAAGTTCGGCCAACATATTAAGCAGCTCTTGGAAAGAGCCGGAGAAAAGCCGCCCAGACTTGGTAATATTTATGGCTACCTTTATGAAAGTCAGTATTATCCCTTACCCCGTCCGACCGCTTTTCTGGTAATAGGCGACGGGGAAAGCTGTCAAGGAGACACATTTCCGGAAGCATACCAGCACTGGAAAACCTATAATAAATGGGTGTCGGATCCGACGGACCCGTCCATCCGTTTTGAGATTGACTCCGGAACCCTCGAAGAACTCCTGCTCGAGCCCGGAGAAATCGATCAGACTTCCCTATCGGAAGAAGGCACGTTAATCCGCGGTGCAGACGGTAGGGTGTACCTTATTCCCGAAAGTCTTGAGGCCTTCGAAGTGCGTGGAGAAGATGAAAAATCCATGCTAGCCCTCGCAGAAAGCTTAGAACGTCCCGATTTGCGGGTCAGCAGCACCGCCCTGCGCGGCCGGATGACGTTTCGAGGGCGCATGGCGCTACGCGGGCGGATGACATTGCGGGGCCGGATGGCATTTCGCGGCAGAATGACGGCACCCAATCGCTGCCGCTGAGACCTTTACCGAAAATAAATATTAGTAGGGTCCTGTAATGCCAGATACAACAACCCCGCCAGCACTGCACCGATCAGCGGCCCTACCACCGGGATCCAGGAATACCCCCAATCGCTGTCCCGCTTACCGCCCGGCATCGGCAAAATGGCGTGTATAATGCGGGGCCCTAAATCCCGGGCGGGATTAATGGCATAGCCGGTGGTACCTCCCAATGACAACCCGATGGCCAGCACGAGCAATCCCACCGGCAATGCATCTAGGGCGCCGAGACCAAAAATGGACACGGCGAGAAACAGAACGGCGAACACTAACACAAAGGTGCCTATAATCTCCGATGCCAAATTCGAAACGGTGTCTCGAATTGCCGGTCCGGTGCAAAACACCGCCAGTTTGAGATCTTTGTCTTCGGTAACGGCAAAGTGCGGCCGGTAGAAGAGCCAGACCAGAGAAGCACCGATAAAAGCACCGATAAACTGCGCTAGGATATAAGCAGGCACGCCTGCCCACTCGAACTTCCCGGCAATGGCTAGACCAACGGTCACCGCCGGATTAATATGGGCCCCACTAAAGCCCGCCACCGTGAATACGGCGACGAAAACGGCCATACCCCATCCCCAAGTGATCACAATCCAACCGGAGTTTTGCCCTTTGGTGCCGGTGAGAACGACATTCGCCACGACACCATTACCCAAGAGAATCAGCAATGCAGTTCCGATAACTTCACCGAGAAAAGGGTTCATTCCGTCTCCTCCAACAGGTGATTTTGTTGTAGCACGAAGGTAAAATTTCTTATACGAAAGCAACAAGCGACTTAGAACTCGCTATCGCACTAATTATTCTTCAGATTAGGTTTAACTTCACTAAAAAGACTAGCGTAGTTTTTTTCATTAGCAAACACTGCATGTCTTTGACACACGAGAATTCTTGCATTGATTAACCCTTTGGCAGGAATCCTTTTCGTTATCAAACATAGCATGTTTTTTTAAATTTGCTATGTTTTTTCTAGAGAGTCGCTATTTCCTAAAAAAATTGCTACGGCTTCAGGGAGGCAGGAAGAATAGGCTGCCCCCCACGCCCGCGCTTACCCGTATCATCGGCTGATAACTCTAGCTCGAACAGGAAGAGGCCCATGTCAAATAAATTTTCGTCTCGTCACGATCGAGTTGCAATGAATCGCAGAAGATTTCTGCAAATAGCCGCGACGCTTGGTCTGACGGCGGTCCTGCCGGTCTCCAAGACGCACGCCCAGGCAGACAGCATCCGCAGAGCGGCCGCACGCCGGTGGTGCATTGCAGAATTTACCCCGTCTACCCTTTCCTTCGAGGAAAAAATGGCGGAAATGGAATTTTTTATGCGCGCCGCCGCACCGTTTCGCGGTCAGCAGATTTATGTCGTTTCCGAAACCATTGCGACCCATGAGTACGAATCCCGTTTTCTGGCCCGAGCATTCCGGGAAATCACCGACATTAGCGTCGTTCACGATCTGGTCCGTGAGGGCGAGCTCATCGAGCGGCTACAGGCACAGATGCGCACCGGCCGTAACTTTTACGATGCCTATGTCAATGATTCCGATTTAATCGGCACCCACTATCGCTATGATACGGCAACACCCTTGTCCGACTGGATCGAAGGCGAAGGCGCTAAGTTCACCTTACCCACCCTAGACCTAAATGACTTTATCGGCCTTAGCTTTACCACCGCACCCAACGGCAAGGTTTATCAGCTTCCTGATCAACAGTTCGCCAATCTCTACTGGTTCCGCTACGATTGGTTCCAGCGCCCGGACCTTAAAGAAAAATTTCGCAACCGCTACGGTTATGAATTGGGTGTTCCTTTAAACTGGAAAGCCTACGAGGACATCGCCGATTTTTTTACCAATCAGGTCAAGGAACTCGACGGGCGTCGGGTCTACGGTCATATGGACTACGGCAAAAATGATCCCTCCCTGGGCTGGCGCTTTACCGATGCCTGGTTAGCCATGGCTGGCGTCGGCGATCCCGGCCTTCCCAATGGGAAGCCGGTGGATGAGTGGGGTATTCGGGTGGAGGACTGCCATGCGGTCGGTTCGAGCGTCAGTCGCGGCGGCGCCACCAACAGCCCCGCCGCCGTGTATGCGCTACGCAAATATCTCGAATGGCTGCGCCAATACGCCCCGCCGGTAGCCCGCAATATGACCTTTTCCGATGCGGGACCGGCTCCCGGCCAAGGCAACATTGCCCAGCAGATCTTCTGGTATACGGCGTTTACCGCCGATCTCCTCAAACAGGGTCTACCGGTCGTCAATAATGACGGTACGCCCAAATGGCGTGTCGCTCCCTCACCCCATGGCGTCTATTGGGAAAAAGGCATGAAGCTTGGCTATCAGGACTGCGGCGCCTGGACCCTGTTAAACAGCACTCCCGTTGCACGGCGGCAGGCTGCCTGGCTCTATGCTCAGTTCACCACCTGCAAAACCGTCTCCCTAAAAAAGACTCTGGCGGGCCTTACACCAATCCGGGAGAGTGATCTCAATTCTCCGGCTATGCTCGAAGCCGCACCACGACTCGGTGGGCTGGTGGAATTTTACCGTAGCCCCGCACGCCTGGCCTGGACTCCGACGGGCACCAACGTTCCCGATTACCCGCGGCTTGCCCAGTTGTGGTGGACACGCATTGCCCAAGCGGTAGCCGAACGGGCAACGCCCCAGCAGGTGATGGACAATCTGGCCGCCGCTCAGGACGAGTTATTAGGGCGCCTCCAGCAGGCCGGCCTAATGGAACGTTGTGGCCCGCAGCTGGCGGAGCCGCGCAATCCACAGTCTTGGCTCAAACGGCCCGGCGCTCCGAAACCCAAGCTGCCGGATGAGGAAAATCAAGGTCGCACCATTGATTATGATCAGCTGATTCAGGCTTGGCGCGAAGGTCGGGTTGCCACATAACCACTAACCAGCAAATCGAGCTGAAAGTTATTTTCAAGACACGCTGTAAATACATCCCGGTAAGCTCGACTGCGGCATGGATGCCGCAGTCGGTCTTGATAACAACAACTTCCAGCTCGATTCCTTGCCGAACATGACAGAGCGGACGAGCTTGCGGCGGCAGTCGGCTACTAAGGAGAAGGCCAGACCAACCACAGGATACCTGTTGCCAGAAAGACTCCACAAACCAAACTAACGCAAAGCTTCCACCAGGGAAAAAAATGCTTTTGTCCCGAAGCAGGCTGCGCTGGATCTGCCTGTTCGAACCGTTGCTCCATGGATTTACGCATCAGGGCGTCATATTCTTCGGCCCCCATATAGTCCCAGTCCCAATGGCTTGTCTGGCGGGTTTTCGCTTCCTCCTGGTAAATTTTCAGTTTCTTGGTTTTCGCATTTGCCATGGTTTTTGCCGTGCTCTCATAGGGGGTGTCGGCGCTTGGCCGGCTTATTAACCATAGACACCATCAAAGACTGGAGATTCCCCCGGCAAACCGGCAGCAGCGCCATCCGTTTCCTCAGCGTTGCCGGCGCCGTCCCCGTATGCCGCGCTGAGCCGTGCCCTCTCCAGAGGCCGCTCCCTGAAGGGGGTCCATTTCACCCCGCAACTGCGCCCGCGCTCCCGTGGAAACCTCGCCAAGACGCGCTGTCACGCCAGCGAGATCCGGTCTAGCGCCGGGACGATGTTTATCTAAGGCTGTTTTCATGGCCTGTACATGGGCCGGCGTAGTGCCGCAGCAGCCACCGATAATGCGTGCCCCGGCATCACGAACTAAACAGGCATAATCAGCCATAAGCGCCGGGGTTCCATTGTAGCGCAGAACGCCATCCACATATTCGGGAATACCGCAGTTTGCCTTAGCGACCAAGATACTGTCCGGTCCGGCAGCAGCCGTCAGATTCATGATGGTAGTCACCAACTCCGCTGCACCCACTCCGCAATTGGCACCGCAAGCCACCGGAGGAGGCGCAAGTTCTCGACAAAGCTCAGCCAGATCTGCCGGCGTCAAGCCCATCATCGTACGACCGTTGGTATCGAAGCTCAGCGTGCAAACAACGGGCAGGCCGCTGGTAGCGGCACCTGCCACGGCTGCCGATAGCTCTTCCCGGGAGGACATGGTTTCGATCCACACCACATCGATGCCGCCCTCGGCGAGTGCTTGCGCCTGTTCGGCAAAAGCCGCCTTAACTTCTGCAAAGCTAAGGGTACCTAACGGAGCCAACAATTCACCGGTAGGACCCATAGAGCCTGCCACCGCTGCGAGACGACCCGCAGCATCGGCTTGCTGGCGGGCGATCCGGGCCGCTGCAACATTGAGTTCCGCCATGCGATCCTGCGCTTGATGCAGCTTCAGGCGATAGCGAGTGCCGCCAAAGCTATTGGTCAATATAATGTCCGAACCGGCCGCCAGAAAGGTTTGATGTAATTTGGCAATACGCTCAGGATAAGCAGTATTCCACAGTTCAGGTGCATCACCGGTTTGCAACCCCATGGCAAACAAATTGGTGCCGGTGGCACCATCGGCAAGCAAGTATGGTTTAGACTCGAGTAGTTCCAGAAAACGATTGGGCATGGCTATGCTATCCGCGTAGAGTAAGTCAATAGCATATCAGAACAATAGGCACTCACCCTTTTACCCTTAACACCTATCAGTTTTGAGATAAACTACCGCAACCAAGCAACTATAATAGGAGGAGCCGATGGGGAGTGTCAAAAGACTGGCGGAGGAAGTGGAGCGCGGGCTGAAAGAGGTGCTCCCGACGCTGCGTAAGACGGTGGTGAAGAAGCTGTCGCTAGCGGTAGGGGCGATGCTTGAGGTACGCACGCCGAATACGGCGGAATTGGCGAACGTGTTGCCGTTGGCGACCGAGCGCCAGGACATGCGGGAGCAATGGCTACGGCGGTTGTTAAAGAATCCGCGGCTGGAGAGTGCGGCGATTCTGGAGCCGGTTGCCCGCGCGGTGCTGGCGGAGGCGGCCGCGCACGGGCAGACGGTGCTGCTGAGCATGGACCAAACTGACTTAGGCGATCGGTTTGCGGTGTTGATGCTCAGCGTGCGGGTGGGGGATCGCTCGCTGCCGTTGGCCTGGTGGGTGGAAGCGGGGGCGGCGAACATCGGTTTTGCGGCGCAGCGGGTGTTACTGGACCGCGTACGCGAGTGGCTACCGGCTGGGGCAGCGGTGATGTTGTTGGCCGACCGTTGTTATCCATCGGCGGCGTTGTTTGACTGGCTACACCGCCACGGTTGGCACTACCGGCTACGCTTGAAGGGCAATCTGCGCGTGGCTATCGGCGTCGGTGACGTCCATACGACGGGGGATCTGGCCGCTGGTGTGACCGAGCGCTATGTGCCCCACGTCCACCGGTTTGAACAGGGGGTGCCGACCCACGGCGGCGTGTTGCACGAAGCCGGTCATCCCGAACCGTGGATCATTGCCATGGATTGCACACCCTGCCGGGCGGGCGTACTGGATGATGGGGCACGCTGGGCGATTGAACCGACCTTTTCCGATTTCAAGCGTCGCGGTTTTGCGCTGGAAGAGACCCAACTACAGGATCCCGATCGCCTCGATCGGCTGCTCCTCATCATGACCCTGGCCATGTACTGGGGTGTGACGGCAGGGCGCCACGACGCCTTGTCTCATCCCACGGTCCTCGAAAAAAAGCCCAAGCCGAGAGCGATCCAGATCATTGGCGCATCAAAAAAGTCAGACGTAGCCTGCTTTCCTGGTTTCAACGGGGCCTCCGTTTATTACTCAGGCGGCTACAAACCATGCAGCCTTTGCCACCCTTCTCTATGGTGATGAGAAACTGATAGGTGGTAAGCCCTTTTACCACCCCTTCCGCTCGCAAATAATCGTAAATCGCCTGGGCTGCCTGCCTGGGATCTTCGCTATGCAGGATTTTACCACCGCCACCCTGAACGCCTGTCGCCGCCTGAAAGCGCTCAGCAGCGCTCTTTGCCTTAACCACTTTCAACCGCTTAGGCCGTTTACGGGCAGGCTGCTGTTCCCAGCCGGCGCGCGCGGCATCCATCACAATGGCAGATTTTTCGACCACAATGCGGCCACGCCGGGCAAGACCAAAAGCGCTTTGGCGCGGTGCCGGTGCAGCCCAGTCCACGGCAGCGACGCAAGGCAGTGGCGTCATGACCGCGCGCCGTTGGCCCCGCGGCAGGGCCTGCAGCAAGCGCGCGCTATTACCTTGCGCAGTGAGTTCCACGACATTGGCTACCACGGGGAGCCCCAACGCCTCGGCAAGCTGGTAAGGCAGTAGTCCGGAATCTTCGCCTCCCTCACCCCGCAGGCCCAGCAGAATGAGATCAAGCTTCAGCTTCTCAAAATAGGCCGTCAGCGCAGGGAGTGCATCCGCTTCCGGCGGCAACTTGAACACTGTAAGCTCCGCTATCCCCATACCCATATAGTCGCGCAGCACGGACGCTTGGGGATCGCCGGCGTGGACGATGCGGAGCTGAGAACCGACTAGGCGCAGACCCAGCTCCACCGCCCGCGCATCCAATGGCGCCCGCCGTGGCCGCCCGGAGGTCGGATGCCGACCCGGCGCAACCAACGCAACAACGTTAAGCCCCATGTTGCCTTTCCTCCGCCAGTCTAATCAGTTCCGGAATGATGGCCTGCACATCGCCAATCACCGCCAGATTGGCACGCTTTACCATATCGTAGGCGGGATCCCGGTTAACCGCAATCACCTGCTCGCACTTGGTGATACCCTGCAGGTGCTGAGACGCACCGGAGATCCCCAGTGCTAAATAACAGCGCGCCGTCACCAGGGTGCCGGTGGCTCCCTCCTGACGGTCCCGCACCATAAAGCCGGCATCGACGGCGACCCGGCTGGCCCCCTCGCTGGCACCTAGCATCTGCGCTAAGCGGTGAAAATTATCCCAATTGCGTACTCCGTTACCGGCGGCAACGATAAACTCTGCCTCGGCCAGAGGAACCGCACCAGGATCCACGTCAAGCTGACCGTCATCTTGAATGCGAGTCTCTCCTGCCACCGGCGGCGCTGTCAGAAGGCGCACCTCGTAACGGGCTTCACTCACCGGTTCGGCGGCCTCTTCAGCCACTAGTAATACCCGGGTCGTCGCTAGAGTAATGTCTGTCTTGCCGCCGCCGGACCGGCAAGTCGTCTTTTCTAAGCCGATACGCCAGGCCTGGCCCGCCGGTCGCTCTCCTAACTTTGCCGCCACCCTGCGCCCCAAATCGGCACCTCCCAGCGGGCTGTCCGCAAAGAGGGTGGTGTCCTAATTTTGGAGAATCACGTGGATTCATGTCAACCTTAAGGTCCTTTTCAGGTGCCACCATCCAGGGGGTTCTGATGACATTAATTCCCGTGCACTGTCTGCATTGTGAGAGTGATCAGGTCGTCAAACGCGGTAAGACCAGTGATGGTAAACAACGCTATCTGTGCCAGAATGGTGAGTGCTGCGCCCATCGCTCTTTTCTTCTGGAGTACAGCGATCGGGGACGCCTACCTCAAGTCAAACAACAGATCGTGGAGATGGCGCTCAATGGCAGTGGTATTCGGGATACGGCGCGGGTATTGAAGATCCGCAAGGACACAGTACTCAGTGAGTTGAAGACCAAAGAAGACGTCATCGAGCCGGTCAACCAAGCGCTGCTGAGCCGCCTGAATCCAGACGATATTACCGCCGTGGTTCAGCGAGTTGACGAGGCGGAGGTCGACGAAAGGTGGAGTTAGGTGGGCAACCAGGAGGAATAGCGCTGGCTTTGGCATGCCATCGACAGCGTGACCGGCGCGGTGCTCGCGTACGTCTTCGGTCGCCGCCAAGATGCGGTCTTTCTGGAGTTGAAGCAGCTCCTGGAGCCGTTCGGTATCACGCGCTATGACACCGATAACTTGAGCACGTATCAACGCCATCTGGACCCCAAGGTGCATTGCTCCGGCAAGCGCTACACCCAGCCAATCGAACGCCAGCACCTCACCCTTGTATCTTGAAGCGTGTGGTGATTAGCTACCACCACACGGGACCCGGGAGGTTGTCCCCACCCGAAGACGGCGAGTCTGCTGCGTAGATAATCCCCCGTGTGTCCCTCAATTCGCCACCCCAGGCTGGACGGTATCCAAGACCGCGGAGTCTGCATGAGCACAAGGTTAGCCTGCGCATGGGAATGAGGAGTGAAGCCTATGGTTTTCATCGGTATTGACGTGAGTAAAAAGAAGTTGGATGTCGTCGTGCTGCTGGAGCCCGACACGCTCAACAAGCGCCAAAAGCAGGTGCCTAATACGCCAGAGGGTTTTCAGACCCTCATCACCTGGTGCCAGAACCAAACCGGCGCTGCTCCCGAAGAGCTGCACGCGGTGATGGAGGCCACCGGCCCCTATCATGAAGCGCTGGCCCATGCGCTGCACGACGCGGGCCTGGTAGTGTCGGTCATCAACCCCAACGCCTTGAAGGACGTTGCCAAGGGCCTGGGGATCAAGGCCAAGAACGATGCGATGGATGCGCTGACCATTGCTCGCTTCGGGGTGCTCACCCAGCCCCGTCCCTGGCAACCGGAGCCGCCCGAGGTGCGCCAGTTGAGTGCCTTGCTTAAGCGCTTGGCCGCGGTGGAAACCGACTTGCAACGCGAACGCAACCGTCTTGAGAAAGCCCGTCTCAGCCAACCCAGTGCCGCCTCCGTGATCGCGTCGCTGGCGCGTGGAATTGCCTTTCTGGAAGCCGAACAGCAGCGCCTGCGGCAAACCCTTGACGATCACATCGATCGCCATCCTCAGCTCAAAGCAGACCGGCAACGCCTGCAATCGATTCCTGGTATCGGCCCGGTGCTGTCGGGGTGGATGGTCGCCCTCTTGCAGTCCGGCCAACGCTTTGCCTCGGCCGCGCAGTTTGCCTCTTATCTCGGCGTCATCCCCACCGTGCATGAGTCCGGCTCCAGCGTCCGTCACCGTCCCCATCTGTCCAAGCTCGGCCCGGCACGGGTGCGCACCAAACTCTATCTGGCCGCCATCGTTGCTTGCCGCTGTAATCCCGATGTGCGCACCTTCTCTGAGCGGTTGCGCGAACGCGGTAAATGTAAAAGGGCGCATTCCCATTTTCCCGGCCATGTCTGATGGCCCCGTGACATAGGAGCCCAAATCACCGATATTCTCTCCCCCCTGAACTGTATTTCTGGAGGAAGAGAGATGAATAGTGATTTGGGCACCCCCGATTATGTTGGAAATAAGGCGGATAAACAAGGGGTCTATGAGCGTCTGCGCGAACTCGAGCAAGGCTCACGAAGCGTAACCAGCCCGGAGGAATTGGAGGCGCTGGAGCGGGAGATTCGGGCCTGTACTGACGCGTTGGCGAAGGTGCTCTTGGAGCGTCACGTGCAGGCCAGCTTGGACGCCGAAGCGCAACGGGAGAAGGAAGCGGAGCTGATTCGGGCGTGGCCACAGAAGCTGAAGCATGAAGGCTACGAGACGGTCCAGATGCGCACGGTCAGTGGTTTGTACATGACGGTGCGAGTGCGTTATTACCGACGTCCCGGTAAGCGTCGCCAGGGTCAGTGCCAAGGAGTCTAGGCGGGGTTGGTGTTGTTGGGGATTCATGAGCGTTGTACGCCCTGGTTGGGGTCGTTGGTCAGCGCCTGGTCGGCGTTGTTGAGTTCGTTCGAGGCGGTGTGCCAGGTGCTGTTGGAGCACGGTGTGGAGCTTGGGGGCAAGGTGGTGCGCCCGTTGGCCTACCGCTATGGCGAACGCGCCCGCGTACTACAGCAGGCCAAGGACCTGACGCTGGAACCGGGCGAGACGGTAGCGGGCCGCCGTGTGGTGGTCAGCCCCGATGGGGGGCGGGTGCGGCTACGGGAGAACCAACGGGGTCGGCAGACCCCCAAGGGCCGGAAGCGCTACCGGGGCGCGTGGCGGGAACCGAAGCTGTTCATGGTTTATATTAGACATTATCGGGAATAATGTCTATTGTTGGGTTTTTCAAGGTGCATTCAGCAAACTCAGCAAATGGAAGGTAGGCGCGGGATGGCGGCAAGCCATGCGTAGGTTATGCAAGCCACAGGCAATCTCCATCACCCGATCCGAGACGCCTTCCCGGGTCAGCCGTAAGACGTCCTTGACGATCCGACACCGCTTTACCCCGCCGATCACGTGTTCGACCATCACGCGCGCACTGGCAAACAGCCGATTGAGAAACTGATCCGCTACGCTTAAGTCTTGCCCTTTGGGCTTTTTTTGGGTTGCCGCGTCTGTCCACCGATCGGCTCGTAGCCTTGAAAGCCGGTGTCTTTGTCCAGCGTGGCGTTGCTCGGATAGGTCATTTTCGCCTCATCGGCAGCGCGTTTATCGTGCGTAGTCCCAGCTACGGTCGGACTGAGATAGATGCCCTGTTGTGTTGACTCATTCACCAGCAGCAGATTCTTGTCGGTATGGGCCTTCGTCTTGCCACTGTAATGCGCCGTTTGGCGGGCCGTGTCTTGCGGACGTTGGCGCCGTCGCTCCGTGCCATCCAGTGCGAATTCCTGCGTCCCAGCCACCGCCAGCGCACTCGTCTCCACCCGCTCGGCGTCGCGTTCCGGTGCCATCCCCAGCTCCCGTAACGCCCCTGGTAACACTGGCAGCAACCGGTGAATCCAATAGTTCGCTTGCGCTTGACTCAAGCCAAACTGCAGTCCCTGCAGCGTTTGCAACGGATTGGTCTTTTGGTAAACCAAAATAAACAGCAGCCTATCTTCCCCTCTCGCCAACCCTCCTTTTACTCCACCGCCCGCACGGCGCCGCCGCGCCTGACCTTCCACCGTCAGGTGCAGTGGGTAAAGCGTCTCGTAGACCCGCTCAAACACCGGCAACAGCACCAGAAACTCGGCCAGCGTCAGGCTCGTGGCCGCTAAAAATTCGCGCGGGTGGTCTTTCAGATGGGCGTAGTTGAGCATCGCGATACCGCTCGTCAAGTGCTAAATTCTCAGTATACACTATTCCCAATAATGTCTATTCACTTACGATTTCATTCCTTTTTCCTGAATCTCGTGGCATTGCTTCTCCAACGAATGCCTTGTAGCGGCTAACTGAGAGCTAACCAGCGGCAGCTTGATAACCGCGTACTTTCAGAAGAATGAAGAATGTGCAAAACAGCACGGTCGGTCAAAATGCCACGGAATTAGCCGTCTGAGTTAAGCGCCTTATTCTGCTCATTGGTCGGGTTCCAGGCGTTTACCGAGACTTACGACATCATCCAATTTGTACCCGATTTTCCTATAAAACTCAATCATCTTGGAATTGGTGCGACGCACCTGCAAGTTGATTTTCGGACAACCTGCTGCCCGAAGTCGGATCTCGGCTTCATCCATCATGTTTCTTCCGATCCCTGTGTGCTGATGATCCGGATGGACGGCAAGATAATTGATCCAGCCCCGATGACCGTCATACCCAGCCATGACGGTAGCAACAATTTTGTCCGCCAAACAGCCGACCAGGAACAATTCTGGCTGCACGTCGAGTTTTCTCCGGATGTCATGGTAGGGATTGTTCCAAGGTACGACCAGACCAAGGTCGGTCCATAGTTGGACCACTTGCATCTCATCGCTTTGTTCATATGGTCTGATTTCTATTGGCATGCTTCAGGAGCAGAATGCCGGAGTTGACCGGCGTCTTGGCCCGGATAATGGACGTGTAAGGGCCGATTATCCGGGCCAGGACGTCCGGGGAATTGAGTTGAGTCTTGAGGGGTCAAGTATCATATATTCAGTTTGACCCCTTTAATAATAATAATGAACTTAAATGGATTTTTTAGAGAGCGGGAATTGCTGACAAATTGCACACGCTAGGGGCGAGCGGTTCCGGTGGAAATAACCGACTCCGAGAACCGCCCTGCCCCTCGATCACCGGCTTCCGACCGCGAAAGTCCGGGCTCGGTGAAGACCCTGGATCTTATGACTTCAAACGCTCGTTCTCTGGATCGTACAGGGCCCGGTAGCCCACCGCCCCGACCCGGATGGGGTAGTGCTCGTGGAAGTATTCCATCATCAGCGTTCGGCCTTCCTCGGCGTACTTTTTGGGCAGGTAACCGAGAGCAATGTTCTTGCCGATCGACGGGCCGTAGGCGATGCTGGTGATGTAGGAGCGCCGGCCGACTTCGTCGATCAGGACGTCGCCGGTTTCTGGGTCGAGTATGGGCCATTGCCCGACAGGATAGCGGGCAACGCCTTTCTCATCCACGTTGTCGACCATGGTCATGGTACAAAGGTAGGCAGGTTGGTGATCGCGCTCGCGTTGCTCCAGGTAGGCTTGCTTGCCGTTGAATTCGGCGGGCTTGACCTTGGCGCGGGCGAGCCCCGCTTCGTAGAGGTTGTATTCCGTCAGGAGGTCGGTGTTCTGCAGGCGCAGGCTCTTCTCCAGGCGCCGGCTGTTGGCGTAGGTCTCGATACCGACCGGGGTCACGCCCTGCTCGTAGAGCAGATCCCACAGACTCAATCCGTAGCTGAACGGCAGGTACAGCTCCCAGCCCTGCTCGCCGACGTAGGAGATGCGGAAGGCCCACACGGGTATGCCTCGTAGGCGCAGGTGCCGGGTGGCGGCGAAGGGAAAGCTCTCGTGGCTGAGCGCGTCTGGGTTGTCGGCTACCTTCTGCAGCGTGGCGCGCGCGTTGGGACCCCATACGCCGAGGGTGGCGATCTCGTCGGAGCGGTCGTCGAAGTGCACCTTGAAGCCGCGCTTCTCGCGCATGCGGTCCATCCATACGAAGTCCCGGGGACCGGTGTCGCCGCCGCAAACCAGGCGGTAGCGGTTCTCTTCCAGGCGGATCACGGTGAGGTCGGAATGGATGCCCCCCGCTTCGTCGAGGAAGTGGGTGTACACGCCCTTGCCGGCGGGCATCTTGCCGCCCACCTTGGCCACACAGACATACTCCATCAGCGCCTCGGCGTCGGGGCCTGAAACGTCGAAGATAGCGAAGTGGGACAGGTTCACCATGCCGACGTTGTCACTCAAGGCGAGATGCTCGGCGTTGGACACGCGCCAGAAATGCCGCGCGTCCCACTCGTTGCGGCGTTCCGGCACGCGATCGCCGTATTTTTCCAGCAGCGACTCGTTGGATCGGTAACCGTGGGCCCGTTCCCAGCCCGCCGCTTCCATGAAGTAGCCGCCCAGCTCCTGCTCACGGGGCCAGAACGGGCCACGGCGCAGGTTGCGGCCCTTGGTGTACGGCTCGCGGGGATGCACCGGCGGGTTGTAGATCTTGAAGGCGGTCTCGAAGCAGCGGTCGTGGATATAGGTCGGCGTCTTTTGGACGGCATAGAAGCGAGCGATGTCGACGCCAAAGGGATCCAGCTCGGTGCGGCCCTTGGTCATCCAATCGGCGAGGATCTTGGCTGCGCCCGGTGCGTCCTTCACCCAGATCGCCTCACAGTACCACAGCCCCCGGGTCTGCAGGGATTCACCGACCATCGAGCCACCATCCGCGGTCACCGACAGCAGCCCGTTGAAGGATTTCTTTTCGTCCCAGCCAAGCTCGGCTAGGATCGGCGTGAGCTCCATGGCGCGCTCCATGCCTTCCATGATCTGGTCGGCTTTCAGGTCGCGCATGGATGGCGACAACCGGGCCTGCTCCTTTTCCAGGATGTCCCGCGGGTGCACGAGCCGTGGGCTGGTCTGCTCGTAGTAGCCCCACTCGAGCTTCCCGCCCTCCGTGGTGGTCGGATCGCCGGTGTCCCGCAGATAGGCGGAATTCCCCTGGTCGCGCAGCAGCGGGTAGCCGATCTCCTTGCCAGTACCCGCGAAGTCGTTGAAGGGGCCGAAGAACAGCAGCGGGTGCTCCACCGGCATCATCGGCAGACCCTCCCCGGTCATCTCAGCGAGTAGCGGTCCCCACAGGCCCGCGGTCAGGATCACGACGGAGGTCTCGATGTATCCCCTCGGGGTTTCGACACCGCGGATACGGCCGTCCTTGATGTCGATGTTCGTGGCCGGCGTGTTGGCGAAGACCTGTAGCTTGCCGGCCTCGACCGCCTGCTCCACCAGCAGACCGGCGACATACTGGGAGCGCGGTACCACCAAACCCGCGTCCGGGTCCCACATGGCACCCTGAATCATGTCTTCTTCAATCAGGGGAAACAGCTGCTTGGTTTCCTTCGGGCTGATGAGCTTAACGTTGGTACCGAAGGCCTTGCCCGAGCCCACCTTGCGCTTGAGCTCCTCCATACGCTCATCGTCGCCCACGCGGGCAACTTCCAGGCCGCCGATACGGCTGTAGTGCCCGAGCCGGTCGTAGAAGTCGACGCTGTACATGGTGGTGTAGCACGTCAGGTGGTCGTGGGACGTCGTGTAGCAGAAGTCGGAGGCGTGGGAAGTGGAGCCAATGTCCGTGGGAATGGCGGACTTGTCCAGACCGACGATATTGTCCCAGCCTTGCTCGACCAGGTGATGGACCACTGACGCGCCGACGATGCCACCCTGGCCGATGATTACGACGTTTGCGCTCTTGGGTAATGTCGCCATAGGCTATATCCTCCTAGGAACCCCGACCGGGTCTTCATTAAGTGTGGAAGTTAGGATCTGATCCAACAGGTACCGATTTTGTAAAGAAGGGGTCATGTATTCATATTTTCAGTTATGCGCAGCTCCTTAGCCGCTGTTAGACCACCCCGACGCATATCCGCAAAAACCTCACGGCTCCACTTTGCAATGATAAGGCCATCGAAGACGATGGCACTCTCGTGTAATTCTCTGGCATTCATAATGATACGGTTCTCCCGACGTGGTGGCTGTACAGCGCCGGCGCGCTTTCAGGATGCTGTGCAGTCACAGACCCTTGTCAGCATCTTTGGCCTGCGACATATTAAGGCAGTGTAGCTGCGGGCTTGCACCGGCTCTCTTCCGTATGCGACTGCAGCTTTCGGAAATGCGTCATACCAGGCTGTGTTGACGGCGTGCCTTGAAAATAACTTGCAGATCGAGATGACGCGCAGACACATATTACAGTCGTTCACTGACCAGATACTTCCCTGGCATCAGTCGATACTTTTTTCTACCTCATTGATCAAGAGCCGTTAACGACAAAAGTTGAGTGGATGCCATGAGCGAAACAGCAGATCGAGCCCGCGGGCGCCGCGGCGGTGGACGAGCAGCGCGGCTGGCGGCCCGAGCGCAGCCTAGAACTGCCCAGTTTGCCTACCTTACCCGCAACCTGCCGTACTACGAGGTGCTTGGCACAGAGGGTCTGGAGATTATCGAGCACAACGCCGACACCATTTTGGAGGAGATCGGCATCGACTTTCGCGACGACCCTGAAGCGCTGGCCATCTGGAAGGAGGCCGGTGCCGATGTCCAAGGCGAGCGGGTGCGCTTTCCGCGGGGGTTATGCCGTTCGCTGATTCAGTCCTCTGCGCCGCAGGAATATGTTCAGCACGCCCGCAACCCGGAACGTAGTGTACGTATCGGTGGCAAGCACACCGTTTTTGTGCCGGCCTATGGCAGCCCGTTTATCCGTAACCTGGACGAAGGTCGCCGCTATGCTACCCTCGAAGACTTTCGTAATTTTGTAAAGCTGGCCTATCTGGCACCTTCCCTGCACCATTCCGGCGGCACCATTGTTGAGCCCGTGGACTTACCGGTCAATAAACGCCATTTTGACATGGTATACAGTCATATGAAGTACTCGGATAAGTGCTTCATGGGCTCGGTGACTCATCCGGAAAGGGCCGAGGAAACCGTGGCAATGGCCGAGATCCTGTTTGGCGACGCTTGGCTGGATCCGGTAACGCACCAACCCAAGACCGTCATCACCAGTTTGATTAACGCCAATTCGCCGTTGACCTTTGACAACACCATGTTGGGTGCGGCCAAAGTCTACGCCCGCAGCAACCAAGCCTGTATCATTACACCCTTCATTCTGGCGGGCGCCATGTCTCCGGTAACGGTAGCGGGCACCGCGGCCCAGACGCTGGCCGAAGCGATGGCCGGCATGGCTTTTGTGCAGCTGGTAAACCCCGGTGCCCCGGTGGTGTTCGGCAGTTTCGCCAGTTCCATGTCCATGCGCTCTGGCGCACCTACTTTTGGCACGCCGGAACCGGCCCTGGTGCTGTACTGCATGGCGGCTCTGGCGCGTCGTCTCGGGGTGCCCTTCCGCAGTGGCGGTTCCCTGTGCGCCGCCAAGATTCCAGATGCTCAAGCAGCGGCTGAAAGCCTCAATACCTTGCTGCCCACGGTGCTGGCCGGGGTTAATTTCGTGCTCCATAGTGCCGGCTGGCTGGAAGGCGGTCTTGCCATGGGTTACGAGAAGTTTATGATCGATACTGATCAGTGCGGCATGATGCAAACCTTTCTCCAGGGGGTAGATCTATCTTCTAACGGCCAAGCTCTGGACGCCATCCGCGAGGTAGGACCTGGTCAGCACTTCCTGGGCTGCTCTCATACTCAAGCTAATTTTGAGACAGCCTTTTATCTTTCCGACATTGCCGACAACAACAGCTTCGAACAATGGGAAGCCGAGGGCGGTCTCGATGCTGCCCAACGGGCCAACAAGCTCTGGAAAAAACAGCTGGCGGAATACGAGGAGCCTTTATTAGATCCTGCCGTGGACGAAGCTTTGCAGGATTACATTCAGCGCCGCAAGTCCGCTTTTCCAGATTCAAACATCTGATCTGGAAGCGAACCGTGAGCCCATGCGGGATAAACCGATGGGCTTTACGGGTGACCTACCTACGGGGTCTGTCTGTCCATAACAACCCGCTCAGCGCCCGTACCGTTTGTTAAGTGATGGCACGGAGCAGACAGACCCAGCCACCTCCCCCTCTCATCGGCGCACAACCATCAGCGTACCACCATTACCGAGCAGTTTGCGTGGAGCACGACGCGGGCCGCGTTGGAACCTACCAAATAATCCTTCATCTCCGGCGTATGGGAGGCCATGATAACCAGGTCCGCATGGTTATCTTCGATTGCATGGAGGATTTCTCGATAAGGAACACCCTCCTTCACAATCAAATTAACGGCAAGATCATCCGGCACCTGCTCCTTAACCAAGGCCGCCAGACCCTGGCGAGCATGCTCCAGCAAGTGCTTATCGTAATCTTTAGGCAGATGTACAGCAGGCAGCGTCAAGTCCAGCACCGGCACCGCAGTCATGATATGCAACTGCGCACCGCTACTGCGGACCTGCTCGACGGCCAAGGGCAAGACCTCGCGCCACGTATTCTCATGATGAAGATCGATAGGAACCAGAATATTCCGGAACATTGCTCACTCCTGCTTTGTCAAAGCGTGTAGTTTTTCTTCAAATTTTCGCCATTTGGACTCTTTGCCCCAAGCGTTAGCCGTCCTTGGGTAATGTGACCTGCAGCCTGCTGGGATGTGAATTTCAGCACCGCGGCTTCAAGGCGCCATTAGACCCTTTACCGCCACGGTGATCCAGCGAGTTCTATGGGTATGGCAATCTTTGTTGCTATCTAGGGTAAAGGCGACCTATATTCATTCTAGGCTATCGCAGAGTATGGTGATACGGCGCGGTCATCCAGATCCTTATCAAAACCTACAGCCCAGGTTTTTTACGAAGGCGACATGCATGGTAAATAAAGACGAACCTAAAGGGGCAATCCGACTTGGCTTTTTGCTGATCCCCGAATTTTCCATGTTGGCGTTCACTTCCGCCGTAGAGCCATTACGCATGGCTAATCGGCTGAGTGGACAGGAACTTTACCGCTGGGTCATCTTGAGCGTGGACGGGCAACCGGTTACCGCCAGCAATGGGCTGCATATCCTGCCTGACCATGGGATTAACGAACTCGTTCCTCTGGCCGGACTCCTTGTCTGCGGCGGCACTAACGTCCGCCATGCCTATGATAAACGCGTTCTCTCTTGGCTGCGCAAGCTAGCGGAACGCAAGGTGGTGCTCGGCGGTCTGTGCACCGGCAGTTATCTGCTCGCTCAAGCCGGCTTGCTAAACGGTTACCGCTGCACTATCCACTGGGAAAATCTGGCCAGCATTCGGGAGGAATTTCCGCAGCTTATTATTTCCTCGGAATTATTTGAGATCGATCGTGACCGCTACACCTGTGCCGGAGGCACGGCTCCTCTCGACATGATACTGCACGATATCAGCAAACGGCACGGCGCTGAACTGGCCAACGCCATCTCCGAACAATTCTTGTGCGAACGCATCCGCACCAGCCATGACCGGCAACGGATGCCCCTGCGATTGCGCCTGGGCACGAGTAAGCCAAAGCTGGTCGAGGCAGTTTCCCTGATGGAGGCCAATCTGGAAGAACCTATGACGCTAGACGAGCTAGCCCATCATGTAGGGTTGTCCCGCCGCCAACTGGAACGCCTGTTCCAGAAGCATTTAAACTGCGTTCCCACTCGCTATTATTTGGAACTACGCTTGGCCCGTGCCCGTCAATTGCTCTTGCAAACCAGCATGTCCATCGTCGATGTCGCCCTTGCTTGCGGTTTTGTCTCCGCACCCCATTTCAGCAAGTGTTACCGGGATTTTTTTGGCGTACCACCTAGGGATGAACGGCGCCGCGCCGCCGGGTTTGCGCCACCAAAGAAAGAGGATGCCTCACTTCGCTGAGGTTACGCGCGGAGTTGACACCACACTCATTAGATTTCGGTTATCGCTCTGGAAGTTATTCTCAAGATACGCTGTTAATATATCCCTATAAGCTCGACTGCGGCATCCATGCCGCAGACGGTCTTGATAACAAGATATCTTGCCTGCCTCAACAAGGTTGCCGTTCGCCAACAGGGCTCGTTAATGCCGGTCTTGATAATCGAGAAACGCCTTGAATTCTTGCTCGTACAATCGGAAAAGCACCAGTGTCACCGCAAAAATAATAGGACCATACAAAAGTCCTGCCAGACCAAAGGCATGAATGCCGCCTAGTAGTGCAAAGAAGATAATGATGGTATGCATCGAAGAGGAACCCTGCATAAATAGGGGCCGCAGAAAATTATCAATGGAACCCACTACCAATACCCCCCAAAGAATCAGAAAAATCCCCCCTCCCCAAGCACCGGTGATAAGCAGGTATATCGCCGCCGGCAGCCAGACCACCGCGGTACCGATGACAGGAATAAGGGAAGTGAAAGCCATAATCGTGCCCCAGAATAAGGCGGGAAATCCTACGATCCAAAACGCCAACCCTCCCGCGATTCCTTGGCTGACGGCCGTCAAAAAGGAACCCAGTAAAGCGGACTTTGAGACATCGAGAATCTCGTTGAGCAGCATATCTTCCTGACTGCGGGACAACGGTACGGCATGGCGTACAAACGTAAAGATTCTGTCATAATCGCGCAGCACGAAAAACAGGACAACCAGCATCAGGGCGAAACTGACTAGAAAGCCGGTGATATTGCCTACCAACCGGGCACTCAGGTTAACCACGTTCTTACCTAAACCCGATGCCGCCTGAATCATTTCCTGATTCATTCTCACCGGATCAAGAATATCTTCCGGCAGCCACTCCTTAAGCCGCAGAACTATGCCGTGCACCCAGGGATCCGCCAATACGTGTTCGATACCGCCGGTATTGACCCATTGGTATACGCTGCTTGAATAAATGGCACCCTGGCGCAGGATGGCCATCAAGATGGCAAAGGTAGGCAGCAGAATGATAAAGGTTAAAACCATACAAGAGAGAAGCGCCGCCAGATTGGGACGCTGGGCAACTTTGCCCGCTATCCACTGGTGTAGCGGATGAAAAAGTAATCCGAAAATGAGCGCGATAAGCAACGGCTCCAGGTAGGGCCGTATCAGAAGATAGCAGGCAAGCACGGCAAGCCCCAGGGCGATCAGCAAAATGGTATGGTTATAGTTGCTTTGAAACGGGGGAGTACTCACGATATTGGCTCTGCGGTTTTCATTTGGTTGGACTCGGTTAGATCTGGCAGCATGCACTATTAATCTACAACTCAGGGTTACACGATGGCAAACAATTACCAACAGGTTACTCGAGACATTTCTGCGGCGCTGGCTGAAATCCGCAAGGAGATTCCCGATGTCCTCAAAGGATTCAATGGGATGGCCCAGGCAGCCAGTCGAGAGGGGGTGTTAAGCCACAAAACCAAGGAATTAATCGCCATGGCCATTGCGATTACCGCCCGTTGCCAGGGCTGCCTGGGCTATCATGCGCAGACGCTGGTAAAGCTTGGTGTAACGCGGCAGGAGTTTATGGAAATGCTGGGTGTCGCTGTTTACATGGGTGGGGGTCCGTCCTTGATGACAGCGGCGGAGGCATTAATGGCCTTCGAGGAGTTTGCCAAATCAAAAACATAGCAGCCGTTGCTAGGGACAGCCTAGCTTAGGCACTCTTTAAATGTGGGAAACGTTACAACAAGTACTGCGCTATGCCCTCGCCTCTATTCAACCTGCTCAGATCTACGGTAATGACGTAGATACAGCACCACCATAATCACGGCAAGCAGACTACCCACTATCACATAAGGCTCAACGGCGTGAAAGACCGCAAACACGGTCTTTATGTCCTTATCGAGAAAATAAACGCCCAGCCCCCAAAGCGCCGTCCATACCAGCGAGCCTAACAGATTGAATAAAAAGAACTTCCACCAGGGCATCGCCAATGCGCCCGCCATGATACCGTTGAGCTGACGCAGGCCGTCGAAAAATCGGCCAATGAAAACGACGCCACCCCCATAGCGAGCGAACAGCTTTTCTATCCGCGTCATCCGCACGGTGCTGATATGGACTTTCTGCAACAGCAGGCGGCCACCCCAGCGGCCAATCATATAGCCCAGTATATTGCCGAGCATGGCTGCCAGAAACGCCAGCACCAACACCAGGGAGATGGACATCCCGCCACGCGCAGCTAGAATGGCTCCAGCCATTAGCATGGTTTGGCCAGGCGCCGGTATGCCAAATCCCTCAACCAGTACGGCGACGAAGACTGCCAAGTAGCCATACTGATCCAGCATCGGTTGCGCTAACGTAAGGTAGTGCTCCAGCGTACTCACGGCGTCGTCGCCAAGGTGAGCGAAAAATGCTCGGACCATGGCCATATAATGCTCAACGAGAGTCATACTTGATTTACTCGCATTTTGCTCTCAGAGGCCAGGTCATACTCCCTCCCGACTAGGTTTGCTTAAAAAGGCTAAAGGGTTTCGAGTAGCGTCCGCAGTTGTTCCAGTGTCACCGGCTTGAGTAAGTGGCGATCAAACCCTGCCGCTTTGGTGCGCTGGACATCTTCCTCCTGCCCGTACCCCGTGAGCGCCACCAGATGCGGATGCACAGCGGTCTGTTGCCATCGGCTGCGCAGGCGGCGGACCACATCGTAGCCATTCATAGCCGGCAAGCCGATGTCCAGAAATATCACTTCCGGTTGGAAGGTACCGGCGGCGTCTAATGCCGCACGACCGTTGTAAACTGCCTGCACGCTGTGCCCCAGCGTACTTAACAGCATAGCAAGAGATTGCGCGAGATCCACATTATCCTCGGCAATAAGAATACGATAAGTACGGGGTTTGCCAAAGCATTGCTGAGAAACGGGCGGGACCGCGGGAATCCGCTGTTCATCGGCCAGTGTGGATAAGCGAATGATAAACTTGCTACCCTGCCCCGGACCTTCGCTGAAGGCCTGCACTTGACCGCCATGTAGTTCGATAAGCTGACGCACCAGGGTTAACCCTAAACCCAATCCTCCTTTAGAACGGGCAAGAGACTGTTTGCCCTGAGTAAACAAGTCAAATATCCGCGGCAGCAAGTCAGCTGAGAGCCAACGCCGGTGTCCTGCACCGTGAGCACGACGTTATTACCTTCGTGCTGCGCCGTCAGCCAGATGCGGCCACCGTCTTCGGTATATTTGGCAGCATTGTTTAAGAGATTGGTCACCGCCTGCGCCAGCCGCGTCGGATCAGCTTCTAGAACCACCGGTTCGTTCGGCAGGGAAACCGTCAGTTGATGCTGATGATCGTCGAGCAGCGGTTTGGCCGTTTCAATGGCATGGGCAATGACGTCGGTCAGCACCACCGGAACTTTTTTAAGGGTGATTTTGCCTTGGCTATAGTCATACCCTTACCCATAACTCGGATTGAGCGCGGCGCGCTGGGCTTGCATGGCAATAACGAAGTCATGGCAGCGGGTGAGACCGATCCAGAGGGTTTCAGCCCCGGGAAAACCCTCGCCCTTGCGGTTGAGAAAGCCGCCGAAACTGGCCACCATCCGCACCATCTCGTTCAGTGAGGGCGGCGTGTCCGGGGGTGGCTGGCGATGCGTGACGAGGTAGACGGTGTGCCATTCGTCTTCGGTAAAGACCGCATCACAGGGCAGTTCGGGACAGGTCCGCCCGAGCCTGGTGAGATACAACACCCGCCAAGCGATGATCAAGTACAAGGCCAAGGCCGGTTCCAGCCGTTCTAGGGTTTCTAGTTGAAGCTCTTCGACCTTGCAGCCGGATTTTAAAATCTTGAAAAAAAGCTCTATCTGCCAGCGACATAAGTACCATGACAAGAGTTCGGCGGCCTGCTCGGCAGTGGCGACCGAGCGATTGGTCAGCAGTAACCACTTCAGCGGCTCTTGTCCGCGCGGTGGATCGAGTTCCTCGGCCAACAGGACGGTGACGGTGACCGGCTCCAGCTGATGCCCCACTCGATAAGGTGGTTTCAAGCGCACCTGGGCGGCTTTCAGTGGTTGGTGAACGTGGCGGGCTTTCCCGCCTTGACGACTGGGCAGGTCGAATTCAATCTGTGTCAGCACGGGCGCGGCGTGCACCGCCGCTTTGCGCTTTTCTCCCTCGCCGACACAGCGATCGTGCTGGCCTCGCACCAGCCAATCAGCACTGGGCTGGCGCTGAGCACGGGCTGTTTGGCCCGCGGCGAACAGCTCGTCAATATCCCCTTCCCGATCGGCCACATACACTAACTGGGTCTCCGGTAATGCCGCCGCCTGCTCGTTGACCCGCTGATAGCCCTCAAGCCAGCGGATACTCTCCTTTTCCTCAATGGGGCGATGCGCGCCGCCTGAGGTGCCCAAACTACCGGGCTTGCGCGCCCAATTCCAGGCGTCCAACACGCCTAAACACAATCGCTCCGGGGTCACCGCTACCGTGGGGTGAATATACAGCCCCTGGCGATTTTCATAATTCAACGGCCCCATCCCTTCGATGGATTTACCCGTATCATCCAGCTCCGTTGTGTCCTGGATGCACAAGACCACCGGGTGGGCCGCCATCCGCTCGGCGCTGGCTTGATAATGCGGCTCTAGAATCTGTTGCCCCGTGACCCCTTCCTGGTCAAACAGCCGATAGGCCGCTTTGGTTTCCGGCCAACCTCCACAAGCCGCTGGAATACTCGCCTCAGGTTTGGCGTACAGCTTCTCCAGTACCCGCCGCGACCGGCGGTTCAACCGTTGGTCGCCTAAATCAATCGTATTCAGTTCTTCGGCTATACTACTCATCGGTCGCTGGACTCCGGACATGCTACAAAACGGCTATTTCAACAGCTCAGCAAACTCTTGTCAGCCCCCTTGGACCATTTCAAACGGAGTTATGGGTAAAGATATGGGCTATAGTGCCGGTCAAATGACCTGATACTGGTTACAAGGCTTCAAATCGTTAGTAAACAACGATTGTAATAAAATTATCGGCATCAATTCATATGGCTGGCACTATAATGCGGGAAACATCAAGCAGGTCGTCCAACAGAAGGGTCATATAAGCTACCTGGCGGTCCAGCAATTCCCGTACCCATTGCGCGGAAGCGGCCAGCAGGGCAGGCTGCAGTTTTAACAGTTCAACGGCATTGCGGATAGGGGCAAGGGGATTGCGTAGCTCATGCCCGAGCATAGCCAGGAATTCGTCCTTACGACGGTCCGCCTCGGCCAACGCCTGAGTGCGGGCCGTCACCCGCGCCTCTAGGTCGGCATTAGCCTGCCGCAGTGCCTCCTCAGCACATTTTTTCTGTAATATCCTGAATTTGCACAACAAAATAGAAAGGGTGACCATCGGAGCGGCGCACTAGCGAAAGCGACAGGCACACCCAAATCAGCTGACCGGTTTTATGCACATACCGCTTCTCTATGTGATAACTAAAGCGCTCTCCGGCAAGAAGTTCTTGAACGTACTGCACGTCGATATCCAAATCCTCAGGATGAGTAATGGCTGAAAAAGTCGTCGCTAAAAGTTCGGGCTCGGTGTAGCCGACGAGATTGCACAACGACGGATTTACCTTCAACCAGCGGCCATCAGGCGCCACCAAGGCCATACCAATGGCGGCATAGTCAAAGGCATTGCGAAATCGTGTCTCCGCCTCTTCCAACACCGTCAAAGTCTGACGGTGCATTGCTATCTCCTGCCGCAGCGCTTCGTTCACATGACGTAGTTGTGCTGGGCTCGGTAAGGCCAGAAACAGAGGCATTCTGATCCAAAGTATGGCAGCGGTGCCGAGGGAAACAGCGGCAGTTACAGCCTTTACCGAGCCCGCTAGCCAGTAATCTGGCTCCCAGATAGTCCATACTTCCATGGCGTGCGTGGTACCACAGGCTAGAATGAAGGCAGCAAATAGCAGGAATACCCAACTAAACTCTAAATCGACGCGTCTGCGTACGAAATACACTAAGGCGACGGGAATGGAATAATAAGCCAGAGCAATCAAGCCGTCGGACAACATATGCAGGACCAGTAATTCCTTGAGCCACAGATAGCAGTAACCGTGGGGCATAAAGCCGAGGGTGGCGAAAGAACCGCTCATCGTTATGTCCTCTTTTATCTCACCCTGACAGGAAGAGTGATCGCATTTATCTTAACAATCCATGATGCTAGGATTAAGGATGTCACTTTTCCAATTGCCAATGTTTTTCAAAGCATGGCTGTTAGAGCATGGCAGAGCTTATGGTCCTCAAAGTCATCGGCGCCGGCTTTGGCCGCACGGGAACGCTCTCCATCAAGGCGGCCCTTGAAGAAATCGGTTTTTGCAGGTGCTACCACACGGTGGAACTCGTGCAACACCCCCAACATGCGCCTTATTGGGAGCGGGCCGGCAAAGGGAAATCTGTTGACTGGGATACGCTATTTGAGGGTTATCAGGCAACAGTGGATTTTCCGGCTTGCCGTTTCTACCGGGAATTAATGCGGCACTACCCCGACGCCAAGGTGTTATTAACCGTCCGCAACCCTGAAACCTGGTACGAGAGCACCCGTGACACTCTCTATGGGGCCAGGCCCAGCCCGCGGCAACAACTTGCATTAGCCTGGCGGCTGCCCTTTTCTCCCCGGCTCTGGCGGTACGTGCAGGTGCATCACATTACGGATAAGGATATCTGGAAAAGCGTGTTTCATAACCGGTTTAAGGATAAGACTTACGCTATCGATGTCTTTAACCGACATATCGAGGAGGTCAAAGGCACGGTGCCGCCGGAGCGGTTATTGGTCTATTCCGTGAAAGAAGGTTGGCAGCCGTTGTGCCGGTTTCTCAGCGTACCGGTTCCCACCGGCACACCCTTTCCCCACCTGAACGACAGGGCGGAGTTTCGCCAGCGGTTAGATATGCTTTTTCAGCACTGGGTCATGCGCGGCAAGTTGGATGAGGCGTAGGGTATCCCACTTGTTATCGTGCAATCATCCATTGCCCCGAATAAGTGGCCTTGACGATCACCGATCACCCCTTAGCCGCGCATTCGGTAAATGATATAAGGCGCCGTGGCGACCGTAAGCAGTACCAGAGACCATAGCCTGCCGGCTAAAATATTGTAATCTTGCAGAAGCTTTGGCCAGGGATGCTTTGCCACATAGTGGCCGAAGAGGAATTCAAAGGCGATGGTCAGGCCTAGCCAAATCAGCCCCACCGCAATGGCTTGGCCAGCGGATTCCAGTGGCCAAAGTAAGCTCAAGAACCAAATATACAACACGAAAAAAATAATGCCCATGACGGAAGCAATTTGGTGGGCCGGCCGTTCACCCATGTACTTCCCGTAGCCAAATTCCCGCAAGATGCCGTTTGCTATGGCGATAACAACCATGGGAACCCAGGCAATCGTGTAGCGCAGAATCATCTCCCTCTCCTTACACTCTGCCGTCATCACATCAGCGGTGCAACGCTTTGGAAGCAATCAGCTGCGGTTGCGCACTGCTCCACATGGCTTTAGTGATGGAATACACGTTGCCTTCACGTTTAAACACGGGATGTTTGTGTAAGCCTAAATAAGCCATACCTATCCGCTCCGCCACACGGGCACTACCAACGTTAGCGGGATTCATATAAGCCTTAATTGCTTTAATGGGATAGTTCTGAAAACAATAGTCCAGCAGCGCGTTCGTTGCTTCGGTGGCATATCCCCTATGCCAGTACCTCGGCAATAAACTGTAATAACATTCATAAACTCCCACCCTATTAAGCTTGGAAACACCGCATGAGCCAATAAAACCATTACCTCTAAGGGCGATTGTGTAGGCAAACACCGGATGATCCGACGTGTAAGAATTCACAATAAGCTTAAATAATTCCCTTGCCCCTTTTTCTGTTTTTTGTTCTTGGGTAAACAGCAGATATTGTGTTGCTGATTCATCGGTCATGAAGGCTAAATAAGGATTCAGATCTTCGCTTTGAAAAGGCCTGATGATGAGCCGTTTTGTTCGGATTTCATTGGGTAATTTCATGGTTAGTCTCAATTATCGTCCGGCGCAAGCGTATCAGTATTTTCCATTAGTCTACCTCACGCAACACCCGGCATGGATTCCCTGCCGCAAATACCCCGGGAGGTATGTCTTTGATTACCACGCTCCCGGCGCCGATCACCGCGCGATCCCCAATCTGCACACCCGGACAAATAATCGCACCGCCTCCTATCCAGACATCCGAGCCAATGGCAATCGGCTTAGCGGCCTCCAGCCACTGCTGCCGAATCCGATAGTCCAGCGGATGCGTGGCGGTGTAAATCTGAACAGCCGGCCCGAACAGCACATCGCATGCAATGGTAACCTCCGCCGGGTCCAGAATAACGCAATTAAAATTAAAGAAGACACGGTCTCCGAGTCGAATATGCTGACCGTAGTCACAGAAAAAAGGCGGCTCGATCCACAGCGCTTCACCGATTGCTCCGAACAGTTCCCTGTGAATACGTTGCCGCAGCTCATCATCGCCCTCCTTGCTGGTATTGAACTGCTGCAAAAGCTCGCGGGCAACACGACGTGCTGCGATCAACTCGGGATCGGAGGCATCGTAGAGTTCCCCTTGCAGCATCTTGTCACGTTCCGAGCGGAGGGGTTGAGAGCCGACGTCCGGGTTTATTTGGGAATCCGTCATTTGTGTTATCTCCGACATCTCTTTGGGGGGATGATTATTCAATAGCTGAAGTGCTAGAATTGAGCTCACATTGCCACTGACAGACCCATTCAGTGCCTTATTATTCTTAGGACTTACGCAAATTTCATTTTGAGAGAGGGATTCCTGAGTTGTTGGATGAGGTAGTCATCGAGTAAACCGTGCTTCAATTGATAGAGGGTTTGACCGGTTTTGGCGGCTAGCTCTTTGAGGCGGACCCAGACGAGGAAAGCACACCCGATATGATTGCGTTGAATGCGCGCCTTGCGGCACTGGCAGCGTTCCAGCCCAGTGACTTGGTTGCCTTCGCGGTGCAACTGCTCAATCTTCCAACGGAAGCCACACGCCTGTTGTGTTGCTTCGGTAGCGTCCTGAGTCGGGTCGTTGGTCACGACCCAATCCGTGCGGTGGGTAGACACCGCAACCCGAAACAGCCGCACCTTGTGGTCTTTGGGAAAGCCCTTGAGCTTAATGCGCTTGCCGTGAGCCAATTCATCGGCCTGCCAGGTCAGTGCATCGACACGTTGGTAAGGTTGCTGACCGTCCGCATCATCGACTTGCCGGTTGTCGTTCAACGGACCGTAGTAGACCTTCTGCAAGGTCTCGATAAACTGCATCAACTTCTTGGTGGCGTACCAGGTATCCATCAGCACCGCCTGAAAGGGCAAGGCTTTTTGGTAAATCACGTTGGTAAGCATCTCGCGCACATGATCGAGCTTGCTTTTGCCGTCCCCCTCAGGGTCATCAATGCGGTAGTCAATCAGCCAGAATTGATCCAGCGCCGGATGGATGTAGACGCAGGTCACTACCCCAATGCCCTTGATCACGGCTTTGGCGTTGCCGCTGTACTGACGCCGTACCCATTCAATCGCAAAGGAGGCGTTCTTATCCAGCACCGTATCATCGAAAACGACGTAACCCTGGGCGCTCGGCACCACTTGACTGCGTACGTTCGCCCAGACCAGCCGCGGCGTAATCCGCTCACCTCGCAGGTAGCGATTAATCGCATCATGACTGAACTGCTCGCAGTGGTCGGCAAAGTTCGTCAGCGTATAGTCGATCTGGCTGACTAACAGATATTGACAGTCATCTAATCGTGTCACAGGTGTTTTCATGCAATCAATTTAACGCTTTCCCCTGGTTTCGGCGACCCTTATAAGCCGATTTTGCGTAAGTCCTAATTCTAAAAAAGTTGCCATCCTTTCCTTCAGCTATAACTGCTGCACGTAAGCCTCGGCAAGAGCTACACTAACCAGATAGATTAGCGTCAAGAATTTCTATTGCTGCAATATCTGGAAGTTATCGTCTGCTCAAAGTAAATATTCGGCCAACCCATTGTTGCCGAAAAATAGGACGGGACACACGAGGAAAAATAGTGTACAAACCGGTCCATGGAAAGTATCCCAAACACCCACCTTACCACCGCGCTGCCCCACCCAAGGGGCTGTGTTATTGGAGAACCACGGTCGCCGTTCGCGCAGAAATGGGTGACGATGAGTAAACAGGACTATATCGAGCTACGCCATCGGGCAAGCTATTGGGAAATTCAGCATGGGCGAGCGAAAGCCAAGATAGCGCAGCTGGAGCAGGAGCTGGTTGTTAAGGATGGCAACATCAAAGACTTGCAGAACCGCTTATTCGGGAAGCAGAGCGAGAAGCCTGTGGCGCTGAAATCCGAAAAAGGCAACCCCCCCGAGCCGCCCTCAAACCGCAGGCGCGGCCAGCAGCCAGGCCGTGGTGGACATGGGCGTACCCAACGACCACATCTTCCGGTGGTGACCGAGGAGAGGGATCTGTCGGTGCCGGAGACATGCTGTGCGCAGGGTGGCTTACCGCATCGGCGCAATCCGGCCCTGGATGAGCAGAGCGAGGTCATTGAGGTGGAGGTGAAAGCCCACCGCCGTCGCTATCGTCGCCAGTCCTATACCCGCCACCCGGGTTGCCGCTGTGAGGGTACGCCGGTCATTATCACCGCTCCTGCCCCCGCGCGGTTGATTCCCCGCCGCCCCTACGGGGTCAGCTTCTGGGTGGAAGTGATCTTGGGGAAATACCGCTATGGGCAACCCACCCACCGTTATCTGCAGGACCTCAGGGATCAGGGCCTGCCGGTTTCACCGGGAACGGTCGGCGGTGGCTTGCAAGCACTCGTGCCCCTGGTTGAGCCGGTGCGCGAAGCGCTCTACGACCAACAGATGAGTGAACGGCTGTTTCACAACGATGAGACCCGCTGGGAAGTGTGTGTGGAGCGCGAGGACAAGGTCGGCACCCGCTGGTATCTGTGGCTAACCCGTTCGGCCTCGGTCATCTTCTATTGTCTCGATCCGAGTCGCAGTGCGGCGGTGCCGGGGGCGCATTTTGCGGGCTTGAAGCATGACCCGGTCATTATCGTCTGCGATCGCTATAGCGCGTACAAAAAGCTCGCCCGACTGGTCGAGGGCATCCTGCTGGCCTTCTGCTGGGCGCACGTACGTCGTGATTTCCTGAATGCCGGACGATCCTTTGCCGAGTTGCAAGGGTGGGCGCTGGAGTGGAAGGAGCGCATTGGCACACGCTATCATCTCAACGCGCTGCGTCTGGAACAGCGGAATTCGGAGCGGACACTGAGCGAGCAGTCTGAGGCCTTCACGGAACACCACCAGGCGCTGCAAACGACTCTGCAACGAATGCATGGGGAAGCCACGCGGGTGGTGGCGCCTAACAGTGCCGGCGTGCCACTCCTTCCTTCGGCCGCCAGCGAAGCGCCGTCGAGTACGCCGGTGGCCCCCTTATCCAAGGGAGGGTCGATTCAAAGTACAGATAATTTTATGCTATCATAAAGTTATCGAACAGCTTTGACTAACCTATTGAACGATCGGAGCCCCCCTTGATGGCCTATCACAGGCTAGTGCAGCGTCATGACTAACAATTAGGGTTGTCGATCCATGGAAGCTCAGCATATTGGTCATTTTGAAAGGTATCTACCCTAAAATTAAGCTGTGACGCTGCACTAGTGCATTATTTATCCGAGTTAGCAGACCCGCGTCATGCGAAAGGCATTCGCCCTGTGCAGTTGTCGAGCGTAACGATGATGGTAATGGCGATGCTATGCGGGCGAACGAGCCTGAAAGGGATCGCGCGCTTTGCGCGCACCCATGTGCAAGCGCTGGCCGAGGTGATCCCGTTACCGCGCGATAAAGCGCCCTCCTACAGTACGTTGCAACGCTTGAGCCAGCAGCTGTCGAGCGAGGGCTTGTGTAGGCAGTTCAATCGCTGGATGCCGCAGTACGCGCAGGCCGAGACGATCGCTATGGATGGCAAGCGTATCACCCGCACCTTCCCACCCAAGGAAGGCGAGAAACAACGTGTTACCTCGCTGGTGTCGTTTTTTAGTCATCCTCGTCAGCTGATCTGCGGCGTCGGTAAGCTGGACAATGATAAGCCCAGCGAAATCGACGTGGTGCAAGCATTGATCGGCACGCTGCGGATCGAGCGTTCGGTGTTCACTCTGGATGCGCTGCCTTGCCAAAAAAACCGGTGGCCCAGATTACTGCCCAGGGCCACGGCTACCTCATCCCCGTCAAAGGCAATCAACCGACGCTCCCTAAGCGCCTCGCGCGGACGGCGCAGAATGCAGCGACGGCGGCCTGGAGTTGGCGCCAAAGCGGCCATGGTCATGATACCCGTTGTCGGCTCACATGCTGGCCGGCCGCGGCGGCGATGAAGGCGCAATGGCCGGGGCTGGAGCAGTCTATCAGCGTTCGGCGGCAGGGCGAGCGGGACGGTAAACCCTTCGACAACCCCACGTATTACATCACCCGCGAGCCATTCAGGGCGTGGCGCTTGGCGCAGCGTGTTCGGGGTCATCGCAAGCTCGAAAACACCCTGCACTGGACTAAAGGTGTCGTCTTGCAGGAAGATGATGGTGGCTTGGTGGACTCACCAGCGGCGGCTAATATGGCGCTGATCCGCAACATGAGCTTCCATTTGCTGGTGATGACCGGGTAGCGATCGATCAGCGAAGGGATCAGTGCCATGGGCGAGCAGGTCGGGAAACTCTGGCAGATCATCAGTCAGCCGAGCCGAACACCGCTGAAGCGCTAACAGGTTAGCGATGCATGTCGGATAATATTATAATTTTAAATGGTTTTTTTACTTTGAATCGACTCTCCCTTATCCAAGGGGGCGCAACGCCAACAACAGCAGGTGCTCCAGAGCCTGCTTGAGCACTGGCCAGGGCTGACTCTCTTTCTCGATCACCCCGAGGTTCCTCTGGACAACAATCGCGCCGAGAACAGCCTGCGTACCCCGGTGACCGGACGCAAGCACTACTATGGATCGGGCAGCCTCTGGAGTGCGCAGTTGGCCGCCACCCGCTTCTCGGTGCTGCAGACGTTGGAGCTGTGGGGCATTAACCCGCGGCACTGGTTGACGGTTTATCTCCAGGCGTGTGCCGACAATGGCGCCCGCCCCCCGCGGGATCTCGATCCCTTTCTGCCGTGGCGCATGGAGGAACCGCGACGTGCTGAGCTGACCCGACCCTATTCCCCCCAGGCGCCACCGGCCTCACCCACCGCACCCGTACCCGGTCACGACCGCTCGTGAGCTATCGCTACTGTGGTCGCCACTTCCGTGCCGAGGAGATCGCCCAAATCCGTCGGCTCATTGCTGAGGCGCCCGGACGCACCCGCGCCGAGCTCTCCCGATTGACCTGTCAGGTCCTGGGCTGGTACAAGGCCGATGGCGGCTGGAAAGACATGTCCGCCCGCGTCGCCATGCTACGGATGCACCGCGATGGGCTCATCGAGCTGCCACCCCCGCGTCACCCCCAACCCCGGGCAACGGTGGCGATCACTTCGCAAACCGATCCCGGGCTACCGATCGTCAGCCCGGCTCGGGCCCTCACCCCGCTACGACTGCAACCGGTTCAAAACCGCCAGGATTCGCGGCGGTGGAACGAGTACCTCCACCGCTACCACTATCTCGGCTATCAACCCCTGCCTGGCGCCCAATTGCGCTACCGCATCTTCTCCGGCCCACAACTGATCGCGCGGCTCGGCTTTGGCGCCGCCGCCTGGCAGGTCGCGCCACGCGACCGCGATATCGGCTGGCGCCCTGAGCAGCGCACGCGACATCTGCCGCTGATCGTCAACAATGCCCGCTTTCTGATCCTGCCCTGGGTGCACTCCCGCAATCTGGCCTCCATGATCTTAGCCAAGGCCGCCCGGCTGCTTCCCAGGCAGTGGCAGCAGCGCTATGGCTATCGCCCCGTCCTGCTAGAGACTTTCGTGGAGAAACCCCGCTTTCAGGGCACCTGCTACCAAGCGGCCAATTGGGTTTACCTGGGTCAAACTCAAGGCCGGGGGAAACTCGGACCGGCTCGAAAACAGAGTGTTCCCATCAAGGACTTATGGGTTTATCCTTTGGATCAACACTTCAGGCAGGTGCTAACCCGCTGATCGTTCCAAGAATGGGTTGGCCGAATATTTACTGCTCAAATCGTTATTGCGTATGGTCAGAGCGAATCCCAGGTGAGTTGAGGGCTTGGCCTTCTATCAGGCCATAGATAGGAAATTGATGCAGCCATAGCCGTCGAACAAGCATAAATATATAAATACATTCGCGAGCAGCAGGCAAAAGCCGACATAGCGTGAGCCGAGCCGTGCTACCCAAAATTTTTAGCGTGTATTTTTACGCCAATCGGGGCGCTACTCTTATTTTCACTCAGCTTCTCGTTCTGGGTCTTCGGAATTATTTCCGGTTGTGATGTTATTCCTATCCGGAGGCCCTGCAGTTCGATATCAATGTACGATGTTAGTGCATAGATGAAAATCAATATTCCAGTCATCTCCAGTATTTCTTCCAGAGTGTAAGTCAGCGCATAAATGACGTCACTGCCGTAGAGTTCAAGATACATCCCACTGACCGCTTCGATGCCCATGACGCCCACCATATAAACAAAACCCGCCAAGAGAAAATGGATGGATGTTCTTCTGGGCAAGTTCCAGATAAATTTCAAGTAGATTGCAAAGAGAATCAGACAGGCAGCAGCATACGGGACTACCCAGCCGACAAATAGCAGTCCATGCAAGTCTAGCAGCTTCACCATAGGCGCATGTAGTTTCTCATGAAGTTCGACAAATTCATCGACGGCCAGGAAAAGAAAAATAAAACCAAGCCCAAGCCAGTGAAAGACATAAGGTTGTCTAGTCTTCCTTTTAGCAAGGCTGATAAGCCCAAGCAAGGCGGCGCATACAACCATAGACACCGTAGCATACAGGGTGGGGAGGTTCCTCTCAGCGTTCAGGTCGAAGAGACGGACCAGCCCGTGAACGGAGCCATGTCCCAGCACCCAACGGAAGAACATTCCAACCGTATGGCCGATGACGAGAATAAGCACAATTATTAAGAAAAATCTGGCTATTTTTCTCGGCGAGAAGGTGATTTCCATTTTCAGTACTTCCAAATTTGACTCATTGAGATCGGCTTTTGAGATGCGCGCATATTGGATCAGCATGGCTGTTTCATAAACGGTCGTTTACAGAACGGAATCACTGCCCGTTCATCCTCGGCGCCTGGCTGTCATTTAACTGTAACTTAAACAGTATCTTATTCTATGTAAAGAGAAATAGTACTCTTTATAACGGGTGTAACCCGCCTTCCGCTATATTGTTAGGCGATCAGTCGATCGGGTAAGAACGTCTCATCATTGGCCGCCTTCATGGGATAGAGTCGTTGGTTTTCGTGTGCGATATGAAATTTCATAAACGCCTCCCAGTCCTGATTGATGCCGATACAGCGCAACTCGAGCATCGCCTTGGCGCCGGGCATCACCCAGCGCATGCCGGAGCGCTCCATCCGATCACAGACGACATGCCGACACGCCCCCTCAATCACCCCCGAAGCGATGGGATAGCCCGCTTGCAGGTAGTGGTCATACTGCATCCGTGCGACATTGTGACTCAAATAGCCGATAACCTCGGCGAGCGACTCGCGTTGTGCCGCACTCAGTCGGTGGGATTGGGCACGCAGACGGCCGATGACGGTCTGTACCTGACCGTTGAGCAGGCGTTCGGCCTGTTGTTTGACGAACACCAGACGCTGCTGCTTGACGCTCTCTGTGCCCGGACCTTGGGCACCGCTGGGATGGAATAACTCGGCCGCATCCCAGAGATAGCCCAACGCGTGCATCAGATCCAGCACCTCCACATAGCTCACCCCGGCTAACCCCTGTTCCGCGGCACGCCACAGGGAGGGTTGGCCATCCATCAGTACCACAACGCGCTGCTGGCTGCTGGGATTGCGCTGGCGCTGCTCCTCAGCGAGCCAAGCAAAGATCGCCGCATAGGACGGTGCCATCGTCTCCTGCGCGTCGCGCGCCAGGCTGGCCCGAACGTATTTATGCAACGGCTTGGGCCGCCGGGGCGGTTGGGTGCCCGACGCGGAGGGGACCGTAAACAGCGCCGCAAGCACCTGCTCGGGGGTGCGAACATAAGCCGCCATGGGATAGGCAGCACCAAGCAACGCCATTTTCTTGCCGCCCGGTTTGCCCTCATCCCCCGTAGTCGCCACGTCACGCTCAGCAACCATGTCGACTGCGGTGACCGCACGCCGCCTCACCACCCCTTTACTGTCCGCGCTACACACCACCAACTCGTCGTCTTGTGCCGCCGGTGCTGGCTCCCGACCCGCCCAAAATGCTTCTACCGAACCCGACAACTGCTGATTGATCCGCTCCAAACTATGCACCGACTGCCGAACCCCCAACATCCGCTCCAGCGTCTCGCTCACCTGCGCATACGGCTGCTCAATCACCAGCGCCTGATCCCACTCTTGCAGCAGATAGGAAAACTTGCTCGCCGGTAACTGCCGCTGGCTATCCAGCGGCACGTAGTCGATCTTCTGACCTTCCCGCGTTCCGTACACCACCCGCTCCAGCTGATGCTCCCCAAACACCGAGCGATACTCACGAACGCGGCTTCGCCCCAGGCGCTTGACCTGCCGACCACCGGGTAAGCTTACTTGCGCCCCGTGATCACCTGGCCCACATAAGCTAAAAAACAGCTCCACTAGCTGATGCCCCATCCGCAGCAGCTGAGCAAATAAGCCCCGCTCCAGTTCATGCACCGCTTCGCCTTGCACATACGCCTGCTCCACGCGCTCCACTAGCTTGGCTGTCTCCGCCAGTATCGCTTGGCGATTGTCTTTCCCTCGGGTTTCGTTCATGCTGTTCATCGCTAGCTCCCATCGGTCTTGACTACGTTGCTTCACACAGCGTAGTTTACCTTAGATCCCGGCGGGGGCTAGCACGCACTCCTGAGGAGTCAAAACCATAAATAAATTGTGATTAACTAGCGCGCGCAGCGGGTTGCACCCCTTTATAACGGATTCTGTTGATGAACTGAACCCGGGTTGAAAGCAGCCGTCGGGTGAGAGATGTTGACGAATAGCAAAGATACCGACATCTCCCCAACCCGAGGCAGCGATGAGTACTGTAACGCAACCACCAACGCGAGGCTATCGGACGCTTCGCTTGCCGATAAGCGAAGCCGATTATGAGCGGTTTATGAGTGAGAACGAGTTTGCCAAAGCGCAGTTGGATGAACTCTACGCGCGGCATCCGGAACTGTTTCCTGCTGGGTTCGATCAAGGCTATGGGCTCTATGGGTTTACCGAACCGTCACACAAACAGCGGCTGCGCTGCCGACGAGTTCGACTGAGCGCGGATGCGACGGTGTGGACGGTGGCGCCAGCGTTTGTGATGCCCTACATGACGGCGAGGGTAGCGGAGGTGGACAAGGCGCTGTGGTTGATGCGTTTTCATGTGCCGTGCTGGGCGCTGGCCTATGTGGTTGGGCGTGATACGATGTGTTGGTATCGGCTGGAGCAGAGCTTGGGTCGGTTCAGCATGGTCGGCGCGACCGTGAAAACCCCGCAGCGCTTGCCCCAAGACCTGGGAGCCGAGGAGAAACACAGCCGCTTGGACGGAGAGAAGATCTACATCGCCACGACCGCCGGTGCGGGGTGTATTCTCGGGGCGTCGGTCAGCGATTCCGCCGCGGAGGCGGCGTTGACCGACGCCTACGGGGGGGTTGCCGAGGCAGCTTGCGAACTCGATCCGGACTATGCGTACGAGACGGTCAACACTGCCGGCTGGGCCGCCACGCAGGGGGCCTGGAAGCGCTTGTTTGCGAGTATCACCGTCATTTTGTGTGTCTTGCAGGCGTTTTTGAAAATCCGCGATCGGGCCACCAACGGGCTGGCCGAGTGCTTCGAGCAGGTGGGCAAGAAAGTCTGGCGGGCCTATCGGGCACCGAGTAAGGCCGCCTTCGCCCAACGTTTGCGCCGACTGCGGGAATGGGCTGAGCAAACCTTACCGGAGTCACCGATGCAGCACCACACGCTGGATCTGTGTGACAAGCGGGCCCCCTTCAGCCGCCGCTATGATGATGCGCGCGCCCATCGCACCAGTAATCTGCTCAATCGGTTAATGAGGTTCCTTGATCGAGCCTGCTTTAACGCCCAGTACTTCCACGGCACGTTGGAGTCAACCGAATCCCGTGTGCCGGCGCTGGCATTGTTGTGGAACTTTTACCCCTCATCACCTGTAACGGTGAAAAAACACCACGGACAACGCCGTCCGGTCGAACGACTCAATGACAAACGTTACGCAGAAAACGGGTTGGAGAATTTGCTCGTCTCAGGCTCTATGAACGGCCTGAAACACCATCAACAGAATCCGTTATAAAGAGATATTCGGATCGGGTCGGAGGGAGGATTGCTCCTCCCGTCCGCCCACACCACCGTGCGTACGGGACCGTACACGGCGGTTCAAATGGACCGCTGCCAACCGCGGAGTTGATCGAGTAGACCGAGAAGTCCCCACTGTGCCAGCGACCGGATGGTCACGGCCGCGTGTATGTGCGAAGCCCCTGCATTCCACCAAGCCCCAAGGCCAGTGGCCGCTGCTTTGCGTGCCCGCGTCGCCTCGACACCGAGCGCTATCAGCTTCCGACGTCGGGTGTTTGGTGTACGCCACTGCTCCCATAGGATTTTACGCAGTCGACGGCGTAGCCATTGATCCAACTGCTCGAAAGCGGCTTTAACGCTGGTGAGCCGAAAGTAGCTTACCCATCCTCGGGTAAACGCATTGATCTCCTTAACTTGACAATGTCACATTAGCCTCACGTCGGGCCGGTGTGGGCTCTATTTTTAAGTCGTTGTTTTTTCAGCCGACTCTTGCGTGATCGGGTGCGATTGAGCAAATGCTCGACAACGCGCTCGGTGGCTTGTTCTTCAGTCAAGCGTTTCAAAGGCATGACCGCGCGCAGTAACTCTCGGACATTGGCCACCGACAGGGCTGGTAAGACATCCGTGTCTAATTCTTCGAGCAACGCCGGGTCACGCGGATGAGTCTGCGCCCAGTCGAGTTGGGTTTGGGCGATGAACCAGGAGGCGAGTACCGTCAAAGCGAGATGATGATCCCAGGCGCGGTACTTCTGCGCCTGCAACTCATCCCAGCCCAGCTCGGACTTGGCATCCTGGTTGGCCCGTTCGATGAAGTAGCGCTGGCACTTCCACCAGGCCAGTTGTTCCAATGAAGTGTCCGCTGAGGCGTTACACAGCGCATAGCGGTAACGGTCGGCGGCCTCTTCGCGCATCACCAGCCAGTCTTCCACGGCTTGGCCGTCATGCACGGTCCAGACGCGGCGCGCGGCAAAGCGGTCGTTCAACTCACCCCGTTCGGTTGCTCGGACCCGAAGGCGCTGCCAGGCCAGCGTCTCCCGCAGGCTGTCCACGCGGACCGTTTCTCCGGCCAGCACCTGCACCTGCGTCGGTTTTTTTCCTCGCTGACCCTGGCGCGGGGGAATGCCGAGCGTCGGTTTTTCCAGGTACACGGCCGTGTCGGCCGGGATTTCCGCCATATACCGCCGCTGGGCCTTTCGCACCTGGGCCCGCAGCCAGCCACTCCGTCCGTACAGGCTATCGAAACCGACGATTTCGAACGACAGACCACCCGCGATGACTTCTTCAATCCCGTCCCAGGCCAATTCGACTTTGGTTTTGAAGCGTAGCGACTCGGGAATGCCCAGTCGCTTACGCCGCTTCTTGTAGCTGGTCTCGAACCAGGCTTCCGGCAGAAACAGCTTGCCCGTGATCCAGGTCCAAAACCCCGCCGCCGCCGTGAGGTTCACATAACTCAAGAACACCCCGACTTGGCTCGTTTCCACCTTGCCCAGCCGGCCATTGTACTGCTTAGCCGCCCCGGCACTGGCGTCGCCGGCTTTCTCGTCGGCACTTTCGTCGACCAGTACCACGGCCCCCCTCGTCAGTTCCGGAACCGCTTTCACTTCCTCCTGGACCTGGCGGTAGACCGCCTCAGCCGACCAGGGGGAGTGGCTCATGAAGTGCTGGAGGTTTTGCCCTCCGACACCCGTCTCCCGGCCTATGCCGCTATAGTGTCGGTTCCCCTCCATGCGCAGCAGCCCGCTCAGATCAGGGTGCGCATAGGCGCCGCCGTCTCGGGTTTGGGTCTGGAAACAGCTCCGGTAGCGAGCCCAAACGTCATGCAGCCGTTGACCCAGCGTATGAATCGCCTCGGGCACCAGTCCCCACCGACGCCCCAGCGCTTTTTTGTCATCATCAGCACTTTTCTACAAAAAACCATTATGATACAAACTCATCGGCCATTTTGGAAATGTGACATTGTCAAGTCTTACCACCTATCAGTTTCTCATCACCATAGAGAAGGGTGGCAAAGGCTGCATGGTTTGTAGCCGCCTGAGTAATAAACGGAGGCCCCGTTGAAACCAGGAAAGCAGGCTACGCCTGACTTTTTTGATACGCCAATGGTCCGGATCGCTCTGCGCGTGGGCTTTTTTTCGAGGACCGTGGGATGAGACAAGGCGTCGTGGCGGCCCACTGTCACACACCAGTACATGGCCAGCGTCATGATAAGGAGAAGCCGATCGAGGCGATCGGGATCTTGGAGTTGGGTATCTTCCAACGCAAAACCGCGACTCTTGAAGTCTGAGAAAGTGGGTTCAATGGCCCAGCGCGCCCCATAATCCAGCACGGCCGCCCGGCAGGGGGCGCAATCCATCGCGATGATCCATGGCTCGGGATGACCCGCTTCGTGCAACACGCCGACGTGGGTCGGCACGCCCTGTTCAAACAGGTGGACGTTGGGCACATAGCGCTCGGTCACGCCAGCGGCCAGGTCACCTGTCGTGTGGACATCACCGACACCGATATCTACGTTCAGATTGTCTTTCAAACGCAGCCGGTAATGCCAACCGTGGCGGTGCAGCCAGTCAAACAACGCCACGGACGGATAAAAGCGATCGGCCAACAACATCACCGCCGCCCCCGCCGGCAACCCGTCTCGGACGCGCTCCAACACCCCCTGTTGGCCAGCAAACCCAATATTCGCCGCCCCCGCTTCCACCCGCCAGGCCAACGGCAGCGAGCGATCTCCCACCCGCACGCTGAGCATCAATACCGCAAACCGATCGCCTACGTCGGTTTGATCAAGACTCAGCAGCACCGTCTGACCGTGAGCGGCCGCCTCCTCCAGCACCGCGCGGGCAAAGGGCTCCAGAATCGCCGCGCTTTCCAGCCGCGGATTCTTTAACAGCCGCCGTAGCCATTGCTCACGCATGTCCTGGCGCTCGGTCTCCAACGGCAACACGTTCGCTAATTCCGCCGTATTCGGCGTGCGCACCTCAAGCATCGCCCCTACCGTCAGCGATAGCTTCTTCACTACCGTCTTACGCAACCTCGGTAAGGCTTCTTTTAGCCCGCGTTCCACTTCCTCCGCCAGTCTTTTGACACTCCCCATCAGCCCCTCCTAATGATAGTTGCTTGGTGGCGGTAGTTTATCTCAAAACTGATAGGTGTTAAGGTTGTTTGACTGGCTACACCGCCACGGTTGGCACTACCGACTTCGCTTGAAGGGCAATCTGAGCGTGGATATCGGCGTCAGTGACGTCCATACGACGAGGGATCTGGCCGCTGGGGTGACCGAGCGCTATGTGCCCCACGTCCACCTCTTTGAACAGGGGGTGCCGACCCACGTCGGCGTATTGCACGAAGCCGGTCATCGCGAACCGTGGATCATTGCCATGGATTGCACGCCCTGCCGGGCGGCCGTACTGGATTATGGGGCACGCTGGGCGATTGAACCGACCTTTTCCGATTTCAAGAGTCGCGGTTTTGCGCTGGAAGATACCCAACTACAGGATCCCGATCGCCTCGATCGGCTGCTCCTCATCATGACACTGGCCATGTACTGGTGTGTGACGGCAGGGCGCCACGACGCCTTGTCTCATCCCACGGTCCTCGAAAAAAAGCCCAAGCCGAGAGCGATCCAGATCATTGGCGCATCAAAAAAGTCAGCCGTAGCCTGCTTTCCTGGTTTCAACGGGGCCTCCGTTTATTACTCAGGCGGTTACAAACCATGCAGCCTTTGCCCCCCTTCTCTATGGTGATGAGAAACTGATAGGTGGTAAGTTGTCAAGTTAATCACCTGGCGAATATTACGACCCCGTCCCTGGTGGGTAATCTGACGGATCCGATCCTTCGCCCGTTTGACGGACGCCGGTGCGGGTTTCAGTCGCGGTGTGCGATGGCGGGTCACCGTATAGCCTAGAAACGTTCGGTTCCAGGGCCGATCGACGGCGCTTTTGGCTCGATTCACCTTCAAGCGCAGCCGGCCTTCCAGGAAGTGCGTCAGTGACGCCATGACCCGTTCTCCCGCACGCCGGCTTTTGACGTAGATAGTGGCGTCATCCGCGTAGCGGCAGAAGCGGTGGCCTCTGCGTTCGAGTTCTTGATCAACATCATCCAGTAGGACGTTTGACAATAACGGTGAAAGCGGTGACCCCTGAGGGGTACCGGTTTGTCGAGCGCCGACCAGGCCTCCGCTCATGATCCCTGCGCTCAGATAGCCTCGGATCAGTTTCAGGAGTCGGTTGTCCTTGATTTGCCTCGCTACCCGACTCATCAGCAGGTCGTGGTTGACTTGGTATCCCGGTAGGGACGCGGGTTACCCCGCGCCCCCCGGACAGATCCGGACGAGCAGAATTCCTGCATCCGGCTCCTATCTCGAGTATTTGACGCGAAATCGTTGTTCTGGCCATGGGTGAAGAATCCGTGGACGTGGGAGATACCGATCGATGTGCTTCTTCATCCGCGCCCCTGTCATGCGATCGCGCTGGCTGCGACGCCGAAGACGCCTGATCCAGTGGACGATGATATGGTGGCGGAATGCCGAGAGCGCAGCGCTATTGGTCGGTACCGCGAAGTAGGCATAGTGGCCTCGCAACCCGCTATTCAACCATCGGCCCTGCTCATCGAGCGGGGCATGCAGATGCCGGCGCAGTGCTTCCTTGACCTCCCTGACCTTGGCTTTCAAGCGGTTGCGCTTGGTCTTACGCCACAGTTGGAAGCCTGTTCCATCGGCTTTCTTTCCACAGATGTGGGTCAATCCAAGAAAGTCGAAAGTCTCTGGCTTGCCTTCCCCTCGCCTGGCTCGTCGTTCCGCCGCAACCTTGCCGAACTCAATCAGGCGGGTTTTCCCCGGGTGCAGACAAAGTGCAAACTTGGCCAACCGTTCCCGTAGTTCGACCAGAAACCGCTCCCCCTCGCGTCGGTGCTGGAAACCCACCACTGTGTCATCGGCGAAGCGCACTCCAATCCTGTCCCCCTGGGCATGACGGCCGCGCCATTGGTTGACCCACAGGTCATCGACAGAGTGCAGGTAGACATTTGCCAACAGCGGTGAGCTCACCGATCCCTGGGGTGTCCCCGCTGTCGTTTCAATCCGTTGTCCCTCTTCCAGCACCCCGGCCTTGAGCCACTTGATGATCAGCCGGATGATGCGCTTGTCGCCGATCCGGTGTTCAAGAAAGCAAATCAGCCAGTCATGACTGATCGTGTCAAACGACCCCTTCACTTAATACCCCCTTCCACTACCCGTCAGAAACCGAGGTCACCGAGATTGAAATCACCGATGTGCGTCATCCGTTATTTGGGCGGCGATTTGCGGTGTTCTCGTGGCCAACGTCTTCACGCAGTGCGGGTTTTGTGACCGTCATTTATCGCGACCCGATGCGGCTGCGAATCCCCTTATCCGTCACTCATCTCACCCCCCCTCGACAAGGCCGCCTCAGCAAGCTCACGCTGGCGAGTGTGACTGAGTTGGTCACGTTAGCGACGCAATACGAGGTGTTATGTCCATCCCCTCCGAAGCTGTCTGGTCGCGGCTTACCCCGGCGCTGCAAGCGGCCATCCGCGAAGAACTAATCACTGTTATGCAGGAGGTGCTTTATGCTGGCATCCGAACTGATCACGCCGCAACAGCTGGCACGCAAAGCCATCATCTATGTGCGCCAGTCCAGTCCCCACCAAGCCATCAGCCACCAGGAGAGCCTGCGGTTGCAGTATGCCCTGCAAAGCCGGGCACGGGAACTGGGCTGGCCGGCCGAGGCCATCGACGTCATCGACTGCGATCTCGGTACCACCGCCGCCAGTGCCGAACACCGCGCGGGTTTTAAAGACCTACTGGCCCAGGTCACCCTGGGCGAGGTGGGGATCATTCTGTCCTTTGATGTCACGCGCCTCGCCCGCAACTGCTCAGATGGGTACCCGCTATTAGATCTCTGTGGCTATCAGGGGTGTTTGATTGGCGATGGCGACGGTATTTATGATCCTGGCAGCACCAACGGGCGTCTGTTGCTCGGCCTGAAGGGGCAGATTTCCGAGCTGGAGCTGCATACGATTCGTGCCCGGCTGACCGCTGGCCTGCTTAACAAAGCCGCCCGCGGCGACTTGGCCCTCACATTACCGGTGGGCCTGGTGCGTGATCCCAGCGGCGTGGTGCAGAAAGACCCCAACCGCGAAGTCCAGAGCCGCCTGGAGCTCGTGTTCTCCACCTTCCTACAGGTACGCTCGGCCAGTCAGGTGCTGCGGGTGTTCAATGCGCAGCACCTGACGTTGCCGCGGCGCGATCGCTTCGGCGCGGTGGTCTGGCGCAAACCTACCGTAGCCGCTATCCTGTCCATTCTCAAGCATCCGGCCTATGCCGGGGCGTTTACCTATGGGCGCACGCGCACCGTCCACCCCGGTCCTGGCCCGCAGCCCACCCGCCAGCAGAAGCTGCCTCTGGAGCAGTGGAGAATTCGCGTGAACCATCGCTATCCCGCCTACATCAGTTGGGAGACCTATGAGCGCATCCGAGCGATGCTCAAGGAGAACTATGCGGCGTATGATCGTCATCACACCCGGGGTGTGCCCCGCCCTGGCAAGGCCCTGTTGCATGGGTTGGTCTATTGTGGCGAATGTGGCCATAAGATGGTCGTTCAGTACAAGAATGCCACGCGCTACCTCTGCAATTATCTGCGCCAGCAATACGGTGTCCCGGTCTGCCAATACATCCCTGCGGATCCGGTAGATGATGTCGTGGTGCAAGCGTTCTTCGCCGCCCTGTCGCCGGTGGAGCTCGATCTCTACCAGCAGGCCATGGCCGCCGAACAGCAGGCCACCCAGGCACTCGCCCAGGCCCGCCGCCAGCAGCTGGAACGCTTCCGCTATCAAGCCGCACTCGCCGAGCGCCAGTTCCACCAAGTCGACCCCGACAATCGCTTGGTCGCCGCTGAACTCGAAAGGCGTTGGGAAGTGGCCCTGCGGGAGCTGAAGCAGGCGGAAGCGGACGATGAGAAGGCCCAGCAAGCCGCCTCGCCAGCGCCCGACCTGCCCGCTGATCTCAAGGCCGCTTTCACCACCCTCGGCCAGACCCTGCCTGAGATATGGCCTACCGACGTGCTCTCCCAGACCCAGAAAAAGGCGCTCTTGCGCTGTTTGATCGACAAAGTGGTGATCCATCGGCTCCAGCGCGATCAGGTCCGTCTGCGCATCGTCTGGAAAGGCGGCGATACCACCACCGTGACGCTGCCGATTCCGGTAGGTTCCTTGGCTGAGCTCAGCAACGCCGCCGCGTTGGAGAGCCACATTGTGGCGCTCGCGCGTCAGGGGGTTGACGATATCACCATCGCGCAACAGCTGACCGCCGCGGGCTTTCGTTCCCCCATGAATCCCAAGGAGGTCTTACCCAATACCGTACGCTGTACCCGTCTTAAGCATCGGGTCTTGGTGAAACGCAGCCAGTCTCATCCCCGCCAGATGGCGGGCTTTCTCACCGTCGCCCAGATCGCCTGCGCCTTACGGGTCTCGCGTTATTGGATTTATGATCGCATTAATAACAGCACGATCATCGCCAGCCGCGAGCCAACCACCGGTCTCTATCTGTTTCCTGATCAACCGGATACGCTATCCCAGTTTGAACAGCTCAAAGCCGGCCAATGTCAGCAGCTCTGCTTTGTGGCCTCGTCGTAATGGCAAGTGCTGAGACTTTCTATATAGACAACCACGGTGGTGATAGATCACCACCGCTGGCTCATCGAGAGGAGTATCAAGATGCCTAATCAAAGAACCGGGAGATGTCGGCGTCCACCATCCAGCAGATCTTCTTCGCCTTGATGCCAAAGGCCAGGGCGTCCAGTGCATCGTGCTGGCTACGCCCCGGTCGGAATCCATAGCTGAAACCCAGAAACTCCGATTCGTAGATCGGCGTGAGAAGCGCCACCACCGCCTGTTGGACAATCTTATCTTCCAGCGCTGCGATGCCGAGCGGTCGTTGCCGGCCATCGGGCTTCGGTATGTACTTCCGCCGCGAGGGCCGCGCCCGGTACGCTCCGGTGTGAATTCGCCGATGAAGGTCTTCGAGGTTACCCTCGAGCCCTTGCGCGTACTCCTCCCATGGCGTGCCATCAACCCCCGCGGCGGCCTCTTTCTTCAGTTGCAGAAATGACCCCCGCAGACAGTCAATCGTGACATGATGCAGGAGCGCCGTCAGCTTCTCCCCCTTGTTTCTGTTTACCGCTTCGCGTATGCGAGCCTGCGCCTGGGACACGGCGTCCCGGCTCTGCGTCCGGACCATGCTTTGCACACCCGCATGCCTCTCGATCCCACTGCTTCCCTCCACCGACTCCGCCTCGGGTCGCCCCGCCTTGTTCGCCGGTTTCATCGGTACTATCAGTGAGTCTGACTTCTGCGCTCCGTTCATCATCGGCGTCGGCCTCTGGCCTTCCCAATGCGGCCCGCCAACGACGGCGGACGGTAACGCAGATCTCCCGGTTCCCGTTCAGGAGGCGTACGTACATGCCAGGGTCTCAGACGACGCAGGGTCGGGCAGGCACTCGCGCTCTCGCGCCGGCCCATGTTGCCTTCTGCCTTTTCGAGAGCATCGGCACCCCAAACGGAATTTTCGCCGCTCAAGGGCTGGCCTATACGCTCCCCTGTCAACGCTTCGCTCATGCCCTCGCGGACATAGGCGCATGACTCGGGACCAGTGTGGGTCGCTAGCCCTTCACTGTCGTGGACTTGCACCTCTTACCTCCTGCCGGTCTCCCGGCGCACCGAAAAACTTTTCTAAATCCATATCGACCACCCATCGGTACCCCTCGGCCAGGTAGCTACACGCCTGCAACACCGCCTGGTGTGCGCTACGCCCGGGGCGAAACCCATAGCTGTGCTCTGAGAATCCAGGTTCGAAGAGGGGACCCATCACCTGCCATATCGCTTGGGTAATGAACCGATCCAATACGGTAGGGATACCGAGCATCCGCTGGCCACCCCCCGGCTTGGGCACCAATACTTCCCGCACCGGCGATGGCAGGTAGGTCATCTTGAGTAGCTGCTCTCGGGTCGCGGGCCAGTGCTCACGCAGGGAGGCCGGTAACTCGTCAACGGTCATCCCGTCCACGCCCGGTGCCCCTTTATTGGCCTGTACCCGCTGCAGCGCGTTGCGTAGGTTTTCCCTGTCTAGCATCTGCTCCATCAACGCTTCAGTCGGTGGTCCGATGGATTCCGTCGCCGCCGTTACCGCTTGACACCCAACACCAGGCTCATGGCGACTGCCGGCCGCCTCCTTCCCAGGTCGTGGCAACGTCTCCGTTGTCATGTCTGTGTCTCCTTCAGCAATCGAGATTCCGGCATCGGGCCGGGTTCCCTTGTTCAGGCCTTCGGTGGTTGTCGTTACGGCTCGGCCTATCTGTTCGCTCCACCTTTCGGTCTCGGAGTGCCTCAATAGCTTCGCCTGACGCTTACCTACTCTGCCGTCTGCTGACTTCTGTTCACTCATCGACCAACCTCTCGGTTGCTCTAGCCCAAGGCAGGTGGACAGATCTCCCAGGGTAAGACGCGTGACTTTCCGGCCATCCCCGCCGCATAGACACCGGCTCGTTCCGGATGACTTCGGGCTTCGGACACCAACGCTTCCTCACCCACGAGACGATGCCTCACATGCGGTTCGTGTGCCTCGGGTCGGACGTTTGCCTTCCGCTTCCTTCGGATTCCACCTCGCGGTGGACACCCTTGCGGTTCGGCTAGGAGTTCCTGTCATCACGGCCTCCAAGGGACTTTCACCCGCTAGTCACTTCCCGGTCGGCTTTCGCCTTCCGGTTGCCAGCGCCCGTCAGGGCGCTACGCGCCATGCCTGGCGCACGTCGGGTAGCAGGGCCACATTGCTGCAACCCCGCCCCCTAAGAACGGCTCGTGAAGTTTTCACCTCAAGCCGCTCAAGCCTTTCTAACGCCCGTACTCGGACGCGGCTTGCCGCCTTCACGATACGCGCTTGGGGCCGACGCCCGTTACGATGTACCTTTTGCCGGCCGGTCAATGGCCGGCCCGTTCATCGTCGCGAGGGAAACCGCACCAGCAGTCGTTGCTGCCGTCATCTGCCTTGTCTCCTAAGTCGGTTTGCCAAACTCTCTCGTGATGAAAGACCAGAGGGAAGTCAGCCCGCTTTCGCGTGGGGTAATGTTGCTCTCGGCTCAACCCCTATCAGATCGATTACCGACCTGCCTTCGCTTGCTCCCTCCTCCTTTACCCGCAGCCCCCACAGCGGCCCTTGCGGTCCGCCTGCCCCAGGAGGGCAGGGATACGGGCTTACCGTGTTCCACGCCGATAACAAGAAGGGGTTAGGCACGGCCTCTTCGCCGGTGGCACAATAGTCAGCGTATGCTGAATGCGCAGCAGAATAACCGGGCCACTTACCTTTTGGTTCAAGCCTATCAGCCGCTTGGGCTTGTCGTTTTTAACGACGTTTATCAGCCGTTCGCCTCCGCTTGCCATACCCTCCAGCCTAGCCCCTCATCCACCAGCTGCTGGCAGAATCGCGCTGCGGCTCTCGCAACCCGCAGCGCCCCAAGGGGGGTACATTGTCAGGGCGCTTCGCACCGGACGGTTACCCATCCCGCACTGCCCCTAGGCTACCGTTGGCTGAACAATGGGTCCACTACCGGTCCTTCGGTTGGACAATTATCGACGTGTCTTTCACGTCGCACGCGCATCTAAAACTCGGTGGAGGGGTGTAGAGTCGGGAGTACCTGATCCAACCGCTGATTGATCCAAGCCAGGCGAAGATGCAGGAGATGATCGAAGCCGGTTTCACGCCAGCGCATGCCCACGCCTTTAAAGCGTTGCTGAATGAGCCATTTGCAGGCATTTTCCACGAGACCACTGCCGATCGGCCATCCGTGAGCCTTGAACCGTGGGTAATCGAGATGCGCCTGATGGGCATTGAGATAGTGCTGGAGATTGCTGAGCGTCTGAACCGCTGTTTTGGGTAGGGATGGCGAAGCGAGCAGCCGTTCGATCTCGGCCAACACCTGTTGTTGGCGACCATGACGGAGCTGATGACGCCAACGCGTAAAGTGCGCTTGCCAGCGCTGGGGGCGGCCATCGCAGGCGGCTTTGACGCCTTTATAGAGATACTGGGCGGCGTGATAAAAATCCCGGATGCCGATCACCCCAAGCCGCTTAAAGCAACGCTCGAACAGATTCCAAAAGCCTCGGCCGCCGTCACTGAGCCAAATCACTTGAGGAATACTGCACACCTGCTGGCGCAGGGCTTCGCGCCAGAGCCGGGCCTGTAAGGCCTCCAACCCCCCGTGCACGGCCACCAACCGGCGCTGTGCCAGCCGCGTCACCGCCTTGCCCCGCCGGTTCACCCACCGGCCCAGCCGAGCAACGATGGCTACTTTGACTTCCCCCCAACGGGTCTTGCCCTTGGGGCTACCCGGCTGAGGGCGAAAGGGCACCATGACCCCCTCGGCACCGATGACCATCGGCTGGCCTTGCCGCACGCTCAGCACGCTTTCCTGCCCCCGACAATCGCCCGCTTCCAACGCCTGCAGCTCCGCTTCGACCTCCCGAACGAGCTGTTGCCCCAGCCGTTGAACCCAGTTCCACACCGTCCCCGGTACAATGGCAATACCGGTGAGTTGGTGTAACAGGCGCGCTGCTGTCTCGTAGGGAACAACCACGGCTAACCGACAGCCCAACGCCTGGACCTCGGCGCCGTAGCGCTGCTGCGGGGCTAACCCCAGCGCTTGATCCAGGGGCACGACGTGCCCGGAGCAACCCTCAGGACAACACCCAACACGCCGCTTTCAATGAATCTCACCAAACAGCGTCATCAGTTGCCGGGAACGAAAGCCGCCACTGCGCCGCCGGTGTCCGCACACGGCGCAAAGCGGCCACAGCGGCTTGGGCTCGGCTAACGCTCGTCACCGTTCTTCGAGCCACCATACCGCCGCTATGCGGACCACCACCCAACCGGCCCGCACCAGCTCAAAAAGCGTTGTCGCTCGCCGCATTTCCTCAACCGGGGCTTGTCAACGCGTATCGTGCTCTCGTAACATGGCACTCCGGCAGGGCATAGGGCGATCCTCTTCTGGGACGTGGTAAGCCAATAGAGTAGCAAGTTATGCCATGCCGCTTAACCCCCTCCACCGAGTTTTAGATGCGCGTGCGACGTGAAAGACACGTCGATAATTGTCCAACCGAAGGACCGGTAGTGGACCCATTGTTCAGCCAACGGTAGCCTAGGGGCAGTGCGGGATGGGTAACCGTCCGGTGCGAAGCGCCCTGACAATGTACCCCCCTTGGGGCGCTGCGGGTTGCGAGAGCCGCAGCGCGATTCTGCCAGCAGCTGGTGGATGAGGGGCTAGGCTGGAGGGTATGGCAAGCGGAGGCGAACGGCTGATAAACGTCGTTAAAAACGACAAGCCCAAGCGGCTGATAGGCTTGAACCAAAAGGTAAGTGGCCCGGTTATTCTGCTGCGCATTCAGCATACGCTGACTATTGTGCCACCGGCGAAGAGGCCGTGCCTAACCCCTTCTTGTTATCGGCGTGGAACACGGTAAGCCCGTATCCCTGCCCTCCTGGGGCAGGCGGACCGCAAGGGCCGCTGTGGGGGCTGCGGGTAAAGGAGGAGGGAGCAAGCGAAGGCAGGTCGGTAATCGATCTGATAGGGGTTGAGCCGAGAGCAACATTACCCCACGCGAAAGCGGGCTGACTTCCCTCTGGTCTTTCATCACGAGAGAGTTTGGCAAACCGACTTAGGAGACAAGGCAGATGACGGCAGCAACGACTGCTGGTGCGGTTTCCCTCGCGACGATGAACGGGCCGGCCATTGACCGGCCGGCAAAAGGTACATCGTAACGGGCGTCGGCCCCAAGCGCGTATCGTGAAGGCGGCAAGCCGCGTCCGAGTACGGGCGTTAGAAAGGCTTGAGCGGCTTGAGGTGAAAACTTCACGAGCCGTTCTTAGGGGGCGGGGTTGCAGCAATGTGGCCCTGCTACCCGACCCGAGATATTCTTAACTCTAACTCCTGGCATCCACTTTAGTCGGGACACTCTGCAGGCTACTTTGTGGGAGCGAGCTTGCTCGCGATGGAGGCGGGCATCAAGGTTAGTTCGCGAGCAAGCTCGCTCCTATCAGGTGAATGTGGCGTCTGACATGTCCCGCCTTTAGTTGGTAACCTTAACTCCCGTCTCCTGGTGATTTGGAGTGCAGGAGAAACGGCCGAAGTCGCGTACAGGTCAGTTTCGAAAATAGCCGAGACTTGAATCCATCAAAACTCGACCTGAATACCTAACTCGACCGAGCGGCCGGGCGGCAGTCGGTAAAATTCCACTGCGCGCTGAGAATTTCGGGCCAGAAACATAAACAGACGCTTACGCCATACGAGCATCTCCGTGTCCTGAGCAGCGATCGACAGCGTGGAGCGACCCGCATAATACACGGTCGTATCGGAATCCAACCGGGGAATCAGTTGCTGATCTTCACACAGCTTTATCGCAACGGGAAAATTTGGACTTTGCATAAAACCGTAGTGGACAAATACGCGATAAAACCCGCACTTAAGTGCTTTTACCTCCAGACGTTCGGAGGCAGGAATGCGCGGCACGTCTTCTGTGACTGCGGTCAATAAGAGCACACGCTCATGGAGCGTTTGGTTAATTTTGAGATGATGAAGCAACCCGTTGGGAACGTCGCTCCCTGGGCTGGTGGTAAACACCGCAGTTCCCGGAATACGGATGGGGCTGTTCCTTTCGATGCCGTGCAAAAATTCAGCGATGGCCATAGTCCGTTTGCTTATCCGCTTGTAAAGCAATATCCGACCTTTTCGCCAAGTCGTCATCAATAAGAGCACTGTTCCGCCCACGAGCAGAGGAAACCAGCCACCTTCGGCAATCTTGAACAGGTTAGCGCCGAAGAATGCCAAGTCAATCACAAGAAAAACGCCGGTCACCGAAAAAATAACAGCTGGGCGCCAATGCCACTTATCGCGCATGACAAAAAAGAGAAGAATAGTGGTAATTACCATCGTTGCACTCACGGCTAATCCATAAGCGGCTGCCAGCTTATCGGACGAACCGAAACTGATGACTAGAGCGACCGTGGCGATCAGTAAGGCCCAGTTCACCACCGGAACATAGATCTGGCCGATTTCCTCGGGCGATGTCTGGACAATGTTCAGTGGTGGGCTCAGCCCCATCTGGACGGCCTGGCGCGCCAGAGAAAACGTGCCTGAGATAACGGCCTGAGAGGCGATTACCGTAACCAAGGTGGCAAGTCCTATCATGGGATATACTCCCCAGTGGGGAACAAGATTATAAAAAGGATGAATCGCCTCGACGGGGTGCTCAAGGATAAATGCTCCCTGTCCCATGTAATTGAGCAGCAGCGCGGGTAACACCAAACCGAACCACCCCAACCGTATCGGACCGCAGCCAAAATGCCCCATGTCGGCGTAGAGCGCTTCGCCGCCGGTGACCACAAGAAAGACGCCACCGAGGGCCAGATAGGAAACGGGTGGATTGTGGATAAAGAACGCCATTCCATACCATGGATTGATGGCTGCCAACACCGCTGGGTTGCGCGCAATGCCGAGCATCCCCAACAGGGCCAGAAGCAAAAACCAGAGAATCATAATGGGACCGAAGAAGACGCCGATCCAAGCGGTTCCCCGTTTTTGGGTGGCAAACAACAGAACGAGTATTACAATTGTCGCGGGCATGATCAGGTGATTCATACCGGGTGCAGCGACTTTCAAACCTTCCACGGCGCTCAGCACCGAGATCGCCGGTGTGATCATACCGTCACCATAAAGCAGTGCTGCTCCAAAAATTCCCATGAGCAACAGCGTAGCGGCTTTACCGGATTGCCCCGCCCGCCGCGGTTCAAGCAATGCCAGCAGGGCCAGAACGCCACCCTCGCCGCTATTATCGGCACGCATCACAACGATAAGATATTTAATGGAGATAATAACGATCAGGGACCAGAAAATCAGTGACAGGATGCCGAGAACGTTGGCGGGCGTTACCGCCACGGGATTACCGAAAAAACACTCCCGGAGGGCATACAGAGGGCTCGTGCCGATGTCGCCATACACTACGCCGAGGGCAGTCAAGCTAAGCAACACCAGGCGTTTCCCCTGAGGTGTTGTCTCCGGAGCAGGCTTATCTGGAAACACACTATCTTTTGGATCGTCAGGGGAGAGACGCATGCTTGTGGCAGCCGTATTATTCAGCAGTGCTAAACGCACCTGGTATTTGATGGCAAACCCCGGTCCATGAGGCGTAGGGAAAACCAACCGTTAAAGCGGGTAAGTTCAGAGGTTTTGTTTTCATTCTATACCTCCACAAAGCTCCAACATATCCCCATTACCCAAAAATAGCTCCGTTTTCGAGCCGTTCTGCGCCGTGCCCCGCACCACGGGCAACCCGGCCTCCACCATCCGTTGCACGGCCTGCACACCCGTACAGTGATTACAGCCCAGGTGGGCGATTCGATATTTGCCTAGTTCCTGAATGATCTTTGTCCGTTCCTCGTCCCACTCTTCGAAGGGAGAAATATGTAAGCCGCCGTACACAGCATAAATATTATTCCCGCCTTTGAATGTGCGCCGGGCGTAATCCAGCAGGTTGAGCACGCCGCCGTGGCCACAGCCCGTCATCATTGTCATGCCTTTATCCTGCAGGTTGAAATACAGTACATTCTCACCGTGAACCTGCAACAACGTGTCCATCTTGAAACCAACAAGGGCCAGTCCGGGGAAGAGTAAAGCAGGCGCAATGGGATAGACGGTGATCAACTCTCCCGTATGCCCCTGCGCCTTAAGAAAATTCAGCCCCTTCTGCTGAAAGCCAAAGGGAATATAGATGGTCAGGTCAGGCTGATGCTTAAGTGTCGAGCCGACCCCCCAGAAGTGATCGAAATGCTCATGACTGATAATCAGACATTCAATCTCGCCCCGCTGCAGCATCTTATCGATGCCTTCCTCGGCAAAGCGGCGCTCCATCCAAGCAGGATTCCAGCCGGTATCGAAGAGCATTTTATGTACGGTACCATCCATTTCCTCGGCCTCAACCAGCGCCGCCGAGCCCGCGGCGTTTTCGGGATGCAGGTTTCCCAACGGCGGCCACTGGAGTTCGTACTGACTGACTCCCATACCTCCCGCCGCTTTAATGTCGGCGACCAGAGTAGCGCTATCAAACCAGCCCGTTTCGGAAATGCAGAGGATCTTGAGCCGCTTGAGAGTGCCGATATCGAGGTTTTGCGTAGCTGTTGACATGACAGTTCCTCCTCTAGGCAATGGCAAAGTTAGCCGGCGGCATAACATTATGATCGGCTGATTTATTATAGCCTAAAATACCATTAAAAAAATAGGCTAATAACCTGAATAACCCCGGTACGGTTGTGCACCCGACGTTGCGTTGTACCCTTGATTGTAGCGGTAGCGCCGATCAGAGTATCGCTCATCATAGTTCGGATAGTTCGGATCGTAATTATAGTCCCGCGGGTAGTTATCACCCTGTTCATAGGACCCTTGCTGATAGCCTCCCCGTTGGCGGTCCATATAATTACCCACCGCGCCGCCGAGCAATGCTCCCGAAGCGGCACCCACATAAGGCCCCTTATCGTCGTCGACCTTGTAGCCCAAGGCGGCACCGGCCACTGCGCCCGTAGCGGCTCCCACCTTGGTATTGAAATAAGGATCGGTGTATGGGCTATAGCCGGCGCAGGCGCTTAGAGTCAATGCCGCACTCAGAATGAACGCGGTGAAGATGGCTTTGGTCTGCATATGTCTTTTCCTCACGCAAATGACAGGCTGCGAAACATTTTCGAGGCTCAGCTTTGCACGAGCTGGATGAACGCAAACTGAATGCGGGAAGAACCCATTTGTAGACAAAAAGTAGCATTCGAGGTGGTGGCAACTTTATCGGAATGGGCAAAAAAAAACCGAGGCAGGGGATACCTCGGTAAATAACCACGAGGATAAAAAGTGGTAATGCCAATAAAACAAAATGAGAGCGTACAAAATTAGTTACCAACCAAGCCAAAAAGTTCAAAACTAATGTTTACTGGACCAACACATACTTCTGCTCTAGCGTGCGCTGGCGCGAGACTCTTACGGCGAGAGCCGGATGTTTATCACTCTCCCTTAGCGTCAATTTCTTATCTCCCTCTCCCCTGGTGGGAGATAGGGGGGTGAGGGAGAAATTGGTCAAAATCGAATACCAGTACGCCGTTCAGTCACAGTTCAGGAACCTTACGTTATCTTTTTCTCTTCTCCTTCCTACGTGGTGGGTTTGGGTCGAGGCAAAGGAAGCTTCGGCCACTTTTTACGCCGTTTTGCAAACTCAAACACAGCCGAGCTTTGCTGGACATCCGCAGCAGCGGCCATTTTTCAAAAAAATCGAATGTCTGCCAGCGGCTTGCCGTTTGCCAACGCCGAGTGGACGCACTGACTTCTGTTATGACTGTCTATAGACTACATACCGTTTTTCCGGCGTATCTTTTCACCCTAACATGGTAGGCAGTGATGGCAGCAAATCCCTTTACCCCAAACTTTGCGTCGCTCCCGGCAACATTACCTGTGTTTCCTCTTAGCGGAGTTGCCCTGCTTCCGCTGAGCGAAATGCAACTGAACATTTTCGAGCCCAGATACCTGAATATGATTTCCGACGCTTTGGGTGCGGGGCGGATGATTGGTATCGTGCAGCCTAATACGTCCACCACCCCCGGCAAGAACGTACTTTACCAAACCGGCTGCGCAGGGCGTATCACCATTTTTAATGAAGCCAGCGACGGACGTTTCCTGATTAATCTGCTTGGCGTTTGCCGTTTCGACATTAGTTCGGAAGTTGCCACGATTCGGGGTTACCGGCGGATAGCGGCCGATTGGCAGCGGTTTAAGAACGACCTCCTGGAGGAGGAAGCCGCCATAGAGACGGCTCCGCTGTTGAAATTACTCTACAACTATTTTGAGTTTAATAACATTCAGGCGGATCTGGATGCCCTGCGGGAAATGCCCGGACCAAGACTGATCAATTCCCTGGCGATCCATCTCCCCTTCGCTCCCGAGGAAAAACAAGTTTTGGTAGAGGCTCTGAATCTACCTGACCGGATGGAGCGCATCATGGCATTGGCTAAGATGTCTCTGGCCACCCGGCTGAGTTCTCGGCCGACCCGGCACTGATTACCGGGTCGGGTTGAGCCTGCAAAACCCGCTAACGATGATGCATATTGCCTGGGCAACAGATATTCATCTCGACTTTGCCGATCAAGAAGGGATCGACCGATTTTGTTCCGCCATCTTAACCCGCAATCCCGCCGCCGTATTGCTCGGCGGCGACATCGGTGAGGCCCCGACAGTAGGGGCTTATCTCCGGTTACTCGAGGATCGTCTGCAACGGTCCATTTATTTTGTGCTAGGCAATCATGATTTTTATCAGAGTTCCATCGCTGCGGTGCGCCGGCAGGCTGCCGATCTGACTCAGCACTCCCAATGGCTGGGCTGGCTGCCGATGTTGAGCGTCGTACCATTGACTTCCCACACCTGTCTTATCGGCCATGACGGCTGGTCAGACGGCCGGTTTGGGGACTTCCGGAATTCTCCGGTAAAGCTTAACGACTATCTCCAGATCGAAGATTTACGAGCACTCACCCAAAACGCGTTGCAGGCCAAACTAAACGCCTTAGGGGACGAGGCAGCCGCTTTTTTGGGCACAGTGTTACCCCGGGCGCTTAAGACTTATTCCCGAGTGATCCTGCTGACGCATGTTCCGCCCTTTCAGCAGGCCTGCCTGTATCGAGGTCAACTCGGAGACAAGCACTGGCTCCCCCATTTCACTTGTAAGGCGGTGGGAGATATATTGCTAGATGTCATGGCGCGCCATCCCGAGCGCCGGCTGACGGTGCTTTGCGGTCACACTCACCATGCCGCGACAGTGCAAGTCTTACCGAATCTCTTCGTAAGAACCGGGGAAGCCGATTACGGCAATCCCCGGTTGCAGGCCGTGCTGAATATTGAATAAGCCCAACCGGACATCTGGCTGCTGCCACCTATCCCCCAACACTGGCCTAGCCGGCCGCTCAAGCGGCAAATGTCTTTTCCAGATGCGGCACAACTTGTTTTTTCCGGCTCATCACGCCCGGCAGCCAGGCTTCATCATTTTCGGGCGCAACGTCAAATGCCCGGCGCGCTACATCGGCATCGTCGGAAGCAATCAACAGCTGAGAGCCTTCCTTGATGATATCGGTCAACAGCAAAAATACACTATGGCGCTGGCCTTCCGCTTTCAAGGCCCGGATGTCCTTAGCCAACTGCGCCTTCACGCTATCTAGAATAGCGAGATCGACAACTTCAAGCTGACCAATACCGACTTTGTTGCCGCTCATGTTAAAGTCTTTGTAGTCCCGCAACACCAGTTCCCGAATAGGGGTTCCCTCAATGGCGGATTTCACCTTAAACATTTCCATTCCTAATGCCTGGAGATCCTTCTCCCCCACCACCTTGGCCAATGCTTCAGCGGCCTCTTTATCCCTGGCGGTACAGGTGGCGGATTTGAAGATCACGGTGTCGCTCAGAATGGAACACAACATAATGCCGGCGATATTCCGGGGAATTTCCACATCGTAAAAATCGTACATGGATCTTAGCACCGTGCTGGAGCAGCCCACGGGCCAGATCCAGCACTCCAGGGGATTGGGCGTGGTGACATCCCCCAGCTTATGGTGATCGACGATGCCCAGGATATCGGCTTTATCCAGGTCCTCTGGACCCTGGGTGCTATCGGAAAAATCCACCAGCATAATCTGCTTGCCGGCAAACGAGGTCATTATCTCAGGGGCGGAAAATCCATACCGGTCAAGGATAAAGCGGGTTTCCGGATTAATCTTTTCCTGAGTGACGGGCACAGCCTCGACGCCCAATTGTTGTTGTAGGTTAGCCAGCGCAATCGCGCTGCAGACTGCATCAGAGTCGGGGCTTTTATGCCCAAACACGTAAACAGACATCAGACATTCTCCTAAGATTTTTTCATTGACAGAAGCATTGTTTATCGTTTTGAAAAAGGGTATGCCTATGGCTGCGGGCAACCTAGCCAGTCCCGCTGTCAGGATAGGTCGCTGGAGTCTTGAGGTCAATTCACTCGACCTGAAACTCCGTTTTTCAAAATAATCATTACGTAATGCCCTAAAAATACAGTCCTAAAAATATAGGGTTGTGCATTGGGTAATAAAAGAAGAAAATACGTTGCCTCTTGGATCGCAAGCCATCATCATGGCAGTTACGATAAGGCGCGTATACAACTACTTTTTACAAGTACTGAAGTCAAAGCAAATATTTAACCTTCATAGCTAACTAAATTACATGGTTAGTGTCTTTGTTGGGATAAATGATTTAATTAGGATCACCCCTAAAAGATTTGATATGATGGCGCTGTTGCCGCGCCTGCAGCGCCGCTGGGCCGAGCGGAGCCGGCCGCTGCCGGCGGCGGTGGGGCGAGCGCGGGAGTTGTTTCGGGAAGTGCTGGTGGTTGACGGCTCGACGTTGGAGGCATTGTTTCGCAAGCTCAAGGCGTTGGAGGAGCTGGCGCCGGGGACGTTGGCGGGTAAGATCTGTACGGTGATCGACTTGACCAGTCGCTTACCGCGTTATGTGTGGTTCACCGACGTGGCGCAAGCGCACGATACGAACTTCCTGGCGCGGGTGTTGAAGGTCTCGCATCAAGGGACGTTGTGGATCTTCGACAGGGGCTTTTACGACTTCGGTTTCTTCGAGCAAGTCATCGACCGAGGGGCGGCCTGGATCACCCGCAGCAAGTCCAATCTCGCCTACCGCGTGTCGCAGATCCTGGAACAGAACGATTTCATCCGCGATCGACTGGTGTCCATCGAGGGCTGCCGCCATCCGCTGCGGTTGGTCGAAATGCGCTGTGATATAGGACTTACGCATTGACAGCGGCCTGATATTGTGGATTGAGATAATCTTTCCCGATGATGAAGGAACTGACAAACCCAGCGACCACCTCCTTGTACAAATCACGCTGCCACTGATAGGCATTAGTGATGACCTCATGGATTTGCATCTGCTGCAAATGGACGTAGCTGCACAGGGCGGCAAAAATAGGGTTGAGAATAGGGACTTTGCGGCGTACCTGGAATGTCTCGATGTGACAGACCTGCTTGATGAGACGGTGGTACTGCTCAATGTGCCAGTGCTGGTCATGACGTTTCTGGAATTCGGTTTGGGAGAAGGGTTCATAGGCATCGGCCTGCGGCAGAAATACGACGTAATGGCGCAGTTGGTCTTTTAACCGCGTCCGAAACAGTTTTACCTCACCGAAATCGCGAAGCCAGACCTTACGCCCGTCGTCGGGGATATCCAGCTGCTGGACTTGGACCCAAGTGCCTTTTTCTATGGCTACCCGGCGGTTGTTTTCCACGGCAAACAGGAACCCCATCCGGTGGTGTCTGACCGTCTTGAGGTTGCTGGCGCTGGAATACCAACTGTCCCCGGTGATGAAATCCGGTTGCAGCCCCCACGCCACCACCTGGACCAGCATGTCGAGGAAATAATCATTCTTGGTCTTGTGCTCGGTTTTGTCATAGACCCGATAGTTGACCGGCAAACTCCGCCCTTGCGGGTCGGTGTAATACAACGTGATCAGGTTTATCCCCTTGACCACCCGGTGATGTTTGCCAGACCACACATGGCTCACCAAGTCCATGTGCCGGCTGTAAGGTTTATCCAAGGTGCTGTCATCCACGCTCAGTGTCCCACCCACCGGATTCAACAGCTGGCTAGCCTCATCGAACAGGTCCTTCGGCTCGTATCCCTCCCGCCAGAGAAAGCGAGTGACGCTGTCATGAGAAATACCCATCACTTCCGATAAGCGGGTACAGGTAGCCGATTTGGGCTCACTCATCAAAAACCCCATATACATCGGTAAGGTACAGCGGGCACTGGGTGGGCGTGTCGTGTGTCTTATCATTCGGTATAGCAAAGTTGGTGGTCGAAAGGTTGCCAGTCATCACAAATCGATCTATTTGTCAATGCGTAAGTTCTATGATATTAAATTTCGATGCCGGCTACCGATTATTTTGGCATCGAAGCACACCAGAGTATTGTCTAGCCTTGCTAATGCCCGAAGGAGCCAATACTTCGACTGCGCTAGATGGTTATCGGATTGGTTGAGAGACATCACTTTATGACAATGCATTTCGGCTTTCCCTTAGAGACGATTATTATTTTCTTCGCCGCCATCGGATTTTCAGTATATGTAGATCTGCATGCTCACAGAAAGCAGACCGAGATCTCGTTCAAGGATGCTACCCTCTGGTCCATTTTTTGGATCGGGCTGGCACTTACCTTCTATGTCTATCTATGGCTACGCTTTGAAAAAAACTGGGCCGATCTTTACCTAACCGGTTACGTATTGGAAAAGTCGCTGTCCGTGGACAATCTGATGGTGTTCATGGCGATCTTTTCCTCTTTTGCCATTAAAGGCATTCTCCAGCACCGGATTCTCTATTGGGGTATCATCGGTGCCCTGATCTTTCGTGCCATCTTCGTCGTCATCGGCACGTCCCTATTCTACGCCTCGGCTTGGGTGGGCTTTGTGTTCGCAGCGATAGTGGCCTGGAGCGGTTGGAAGATGTGGACCACCGCCGGCGCAGAGGAAGCGATTCACGACTATTCCAACCACTGGTCGGTACGCATGACTGAGAAAATTATTCCCATCTTTCCACGTCTCCATCTGGAGCGCTTTTTTATTACCCGTGCGATGGTCAGAGACCTGCAGGAAGCCGATCCCAGCTTGGAGATAAAAAAGACGGCCGCCGTATTCGCCACGCCGGCCTTTCTGTGCCTGATGGCTATCGAAACCTCAGACGTGATGTTTGCCTTTGACTCGGTGCCGGCGGTCATCGCCGTGACTCAAGAGCCGTTGCTGATCTATGCCGCCATGATCTTTGCCATCCTGGGACTACGCAGTCTGTACTTCGTGCTGGCGGCACTGACCAAATACCTGGTGCATCTCGGCAAGGCCGTCATTGCCTTGCTATTCTTTATTGCTGCGAAACTGGCCCTGCAGAGTTGGAACCATGCTATCGGTGACACCGGGATCCATATATCGCCCAATGTTAGTCTGATGATCGTGCTGGGCATGTTAGCCATAGGGGTGATTGCCTCCTTTGTTTTTCCGGAGAAAGCGGAACAGGAGAATAAGGCCGACGCCGGTTAGCAAAATCGATGACCTGAAACCTGCCAGTCAATACAATTCCCTGTGCCACATGCCCGTGGAGCCGTACCGCTCTCCGGTGTCGTTCAACACCGTGACAATGGTAGGAAAACGCCCGCTATCAGCCAGCAGCAACGCGGCATGGACATAGGCCCCCGAGGAAGGTCCGACGAACAGCCCATAGTTTACCAGACGCCGGCACATGGCCAGAGATTCGTCCAAGGTCACTGAGATTCGTTGGTCGATCAGCGATTCATCGAGAATGTCAGGAACGATGTCACCCGGATGGCCCAGCGGTTTCAAGCCTTCGATGCCAGGAAAGAGTTCCGGAATTACCGAAGCGATAGTGACATCGGGATTCGCCTCCCGCAACCGCCGCCCTACCCCGGTCAATGTTCCGCCGGTACCGACACCACCGACAAACGCCGCAGGCAAAGTCCCGGTCTGTTCCTGAACCTGGCGCAGAATCTCGCCGCCGGTGCCGTGGTAATGGGCCAGCCAGTTGTCGTCGTTATGATACTGATTGCAGTACCAGTAACGCTCCGGATGCGCCTCAGCCAGACGTTTCGCCTCCCGCAGGGCAAAGTCATAGCCTTCAATTGGATCGGTCAGAAGCAATTCCGCTCCGTGGGCGGCAATCCGTTCCAGCCGCTCCCGGCTGGCATTACCGGGCACCACGATGGTGACCGGAATGCCCAACGCCGCACCCAGCATGGCGTAGGAAATACCGGCATTACCCGACGACGAATCCAGCAGCCGCCGACCCTGGGCAAACCGGTCCGCAACCAGTGCCTGCAGCAGCATATTGGCCACCGGCCGATCCTTGATAGAACCGCCGGGATTGATGCTTTCCAGTTTGGCAAACAAGCGCACCCGCGGCGTCACTTCCCGGACCAGATCCAACTCCACCAGCGGTGTATTGCCAATTCCGGCAAGAATGCCTGCGGCCTGCGGTGTAGTCAGCTCAGGCGTTGGCCGCGGCGCAGAAGTGTTCATAGTCGATATACCCGGGGAAAACGGCATTATCGCCGCAATAGCGGCACCGGGGATCGCGCTCTGTCTGCAGTTCCATAAACTGCGCTCGCAGGGCGTCATAACAAAGCAGCCGGCCTACCAGAGGCTCGCCGATACCCAGCAGGATCTTAATGGTTTCCACCGCTTCTAGCAGCCCAATCACTCCCGGCAGCACGCCCAGTACACCCGCCTCGGCACAGGACGGTGCCAATTCCGAAGGCGGTGGCTCGGGAAATAGACAGCGGTAGCAGGGCCCACGGTGCTTTTCATAACCCGGCCAAAATACCGTTGCCTGTCCTTCAAAACGATAGACGGCGCCGTGCACATTGGGAACGCCCAGGCGAACGCAGACATCATTGACCAGATAGCGAGTGGGAAAATTATCCGAACCATCCACCACCACATCGTAGCCCGCAAAGATGTCCTCGGCGTTACTGCTATCCAAGTGAGTGGCGTAGCTCACCACCTTTACGGAAGGATTAATGGCCGCGATGGCCTGGCTGGCGGAATCCACCTTCGGAGTCCCAACCCGTTCATCCGTGTGTAAAATCTGGCGCTGCAGATTGCTACGGTCGACAATATCGTGGTCCACCACACCCAGAGTGCCTACCCCTGCCGCAGCGAGATACAGAGCAGCCGGCGAACCCAGGCCGCCGGCGCCGATGAGCAACACTTTACTGTCTAAGAGCTTCAGCTGGCCTGCCTCACCCACTTCCGGCATCAATAGGTGGCGCGCGTAGCGCTCCCGGGCATCGGCGTCCAATAGCCGCGGCATCTCAAAGGGTAAGCCTTCGTTTTTCCAGCGGCTGAAACCTCCCGCCACCGAGCGCACGTCCTGATAACCCAGGCGCCGCAGATCCTCGGCGGCAAACAGGGAACGGATTCCACCGCCACACATGACCAACAGAGTCTGCTCGGGATCTGGCGCGGCATTTTCAATACGCAGTTCCAAAAAGCCGCGTCCCAGCCGGTTCGCGTTCAGCGGGCTACCCTGGCTGATTTCATCCTGCTCGCGTACGTCGATAAGAATCGCCCCCTGGTCTTGCAGTGTCAACGCCTGCGCTGGAGTCACTTCGGGAATCGTCTGCCTCAGTTCCTGCAAGCGACGGTCTTTAATACTCATAATAATTTGCCTCCTGCCACAGCCGGCACGATAGCCAGTATGTCACCGTCGGCAACGGGAGTATTGAGACCATCTAACGTCCGGACATTGTGACTATTCACGAAGAGATTGACGAAATTGCGCAACTGGCCATCGGCTTGCAAAACCCGCTCGCCAATGCCAGTATGAATCTCGTTCAGGGCTTGCAGTACCTCTCCTACGGTCGTACCCGGCGCGCTCACCTGTTCGGCTCCACCGGTATAGGAACGTAGCGGCGTTGGAATACGCACGATCACGTTTGCCATGCTGCTATGGACTCCTCTGCAAATGTCTCACCCGCCAAGCGCCAGGAACGTAGCTCTGCCACGCGTCCCTGGTATACGGACAGGATAACGTAAGACCAACCTTGCCAAGCCTGCACGCGATCCGTTTCCGACGGGCGGGCGGGGTGATCCGGATGGGAATGCCAAATGCCGACGATCTCTAACCCCTCGGCCTGCGCGGTCTCATCCGCCGCCAATAAATCTTCCGGGGCCAACTCATAGCGATCATGGGCACGTTCGGTGTTTAAATTGCGCGCTGAAACGGCCCGCATGACCTGCACCTGGCTTCCATCCTGCTTACCTATCAGCAGGCCGCAAGTTTCCAGCGGATAGCCGGCCTCTACCCAGCTTTCCAGCTGAATGCGTACTGACGCGGGTAAGTACACGGTGTTCATTGTCATCCTATTAGTATACTAAATAACTCAGGATTTGTTACGTCCCACTTTGGGCAAACTTAAGCTGACCCGGCCGCTTGTGGTTAGACACCGACTATGATGTGATACGCTAACGTGGCTAAATTACTTTTTGTCGAGGACCAGCGTGGTGAAGTTTCAGTATCATGGTGAACCCCCCCCCGCCCGGTTTAACATGGCACGCTATTGCCTTAGCGCAGCCGCCAGCACAATGCCGGATAAACTCGCCTTGGTGGTCGTTACGGATGCCGAAGCGCCTACCGCCGCTGTTGAGCGTTGGACTTACGGCGAACTGGATAATGCGGTGCGCCGGATAGCGGCCGGGTTATGCAGTTATGGGCTTGCTCCAGGGACACACATTATGATCCGCATGGGCAACACCAGTGACTATGCGCTGATGTTTTTCGGGGCCATTGCGGCGGGCCTGGTGCCTTTGCCTTCTGCTTCACAACTCACCGAAGAAGAGGCGGATTTTTTGCTGGCGGATGCCGAAATCCGCTTGCTGGCCGTTTCTAAAGAGTTAAATATTGCGCCAGTGCCCGGCGTGCGCGTTCTCGATCCCGCCACTATCGCCCTGCTAAAAACAGCCCACAGCCCGATAGACTACGCGGATACCGCCGCCGACGATCCCGCTTTTCTGATTTATACCTCCGGCACCACGGGTGAGCCCAAGGGAGTGCTCCACGCCCAGCGTTCCGCCTGGGGACGGCGGCCTATGTACGAGGGCTGGTATGGGGGCATGGGGCCTGAGGATGTAGTTCTCCATGCGGGGGCCTTTAACTGGACCTATACCTTAGGCGTAGGATTAACAGATCCGTGGGCCAATGGCGCTACGGCCGTGCTCTACAATGGTTCTCGCGATGTTACTGTCTGGCCCAGGTTGATAGAACGCTTCCACGCCACACTGTTCGCTACCGTACCGGGTTTGTACCGGCAGATTCTTAAGTACTGCGATATGGCTGCTTATGATTTGTCAAGTTTGCGCCACGGTTTGACGGCCGGTGAAGCCTTAAGCCCTGCCCTGCTCAATGCCTGGCGCCAAACAGTAGGAACCGAACTCTATGAAGCGCTGGGCATGAGCGAATGTTCCACCTATATCTCTTCGTCGCCGTCGGTGCCGGTCCGGCCCGGCAGCCCGGGTAAACCGCAGGCCGGCCGCTGCGTCGTCGCGCTGCCCATCGATGGCGAGGACGAACCGCTGGCCGTGGGAGAAACCGGCCTACTGGCCGTCCATCGCAGCGATCCAGGTCTCATGCTGGGCTATTGGAACCGCCCCGAGGAGGAGGCTTTGATATATCGGGGCGAGTGGTTCACCGGAGGCGATTTGGTCAGTTTCGATGCCGACGGGTATGTCGTCTATCGTGGCCGCAATGACGATGTAATGAATGCCATGGGTTACCGAGTCTCGCCTATGGAAGTGGAACACTGTCTAAGCCAGCACCCTGCTGTGGCGGAGGTCGCCGTCACGGAGCTTGCCGTGCGGGAAGATGTAAAAGTCATCGCCGCTTTTATCGTTCCTAAGGATGCCGATGAGGCCGATGCCGGACCGCTGCTGGAATATGTCCATCACCGTCTGGCAGCTTATAAATGTCCCCGGGAGATTATTTTTACCGCTGCGTTACCGCGCACCTCTCATGGTAAGATTTTGCGGCGCGAATTGGCCAATCTAAGATATCGTTCTTAACGGAACCCTCCTCCCGCTTACGCGATTCTGACAATTAGGTCGTTTCGTTAAGAAAAGTCGCCAATTCGGCGAGTTCCTGCTCAGTCAAGCGGAACTCGGCAGCACCAATAATACCATCCACCTGACTCGGACGGCGCGCTCCGACAATCGCTCCAGTCACGGTCGATTGCCGCAAGGTCCAGACGATGGCTACCTCGCCGGGCGAACGGTCATGGCGCCCGCCGATCTCACGCAGTAAATCGACCAGCGCTAAGTTGCGAGACAGCTTTGGTTCTTGAAACTCCGGGTTGTTGCGCCGCCAATCGTCGGCCGGGAAGTTCTTGATTCGCTCTGACGTCATGGCTCCCGTCAACAGCCCCGAGGCCATGGGCGAGTAGACGATGACACCGATCTGTTGAGCCTGGCAGAACTCAAGAATTTCACTTTCAATTCCCCGGTTAATAAGGGAGTACGGCGGTTGTAGGGAGTCGATCGGAGCAATTGCCTGGGCCCGGCGCATCTGGTCAACGTTGAAATTGGACACCCCGATATAGCGCACTTTACCTTCGCGTTTCAGCTCCGCCAGCGTCGTCCAGCCTTCTTCAATGGCTTCATCGGGAATCGGCCAGTGAATCTGATAGAGATCGAGAACATCGACTTGCAGCCGCCGGAGGCTATCCTCCACCTCGCGCCGGATAGACTCCGCCTTAAGCGAATTGCCAATGGTTCCCTGTTCGTCCCACACCAGTGAGCATTTCGTAAATACATAGGGACGTGGTGAACGCCCCTTGAGCGCCCGAGCCACTACCTCTTCCGAGTGCCCCAGGCCATAGACCGCCGCCGTGTCGATCCAGTTAATGCCCAATTCCAGGGCATGCTGAATAGCGGCGACAGAGTCGCTATCCTCCTGCGCCCCCCAACCGTAAGCCCAGCCGCCACCGCCGATCGCCCAAGCGCCAAAGCCAACCGGGGTAATATGTAGTTCGGTGTTGCCCAATGTCCGCTGCTGCATTGCCAATGTCCTCTTTATGAGTGTTATCGATCTGGAAGCTGTTATCAAGACCGTCTGCGGCTCGGATGCCGCAGTCGAGTCTACGGAGACGTATTGACGGCGTGTCTTGAAAATAACCTTCAGATCGATATAAATAATGGCTGATTGCAGCGATTAGCGATGTTGCATCTGCAAAGCTACAATACGCACCATATACCAAAGTACTGCTATCACTTCCCGCACATAATTAAAGTACCAGCGCCACCAAACCGTCTCCTTTTCACGCGTCCCTGGAAAACTGCCTGTGGCTTTGATACCAACCGCCTGAAAAGCCATCCGTGTCCTGAACAGATGATAATGATCAGTGACAATTAAGACCGTTAGCCAGTTCCGACGGCGTATGATTGGTACGCAAGCGATAGCGCTCTCCAGCGTATTGGTAGCCGTCTCTTCAAGTACAATGCAATTTTCAGGGACACCCTTGTCTAAGGCGAGCTGTTTCATCACACTGGCTTCGGAAGGTGGGTGATTTCCTATCCCTCCCGTAAAGAGAAGATGTTCTGTAACCCCCCTATGGAACAAGGCAACGGCGTGAAGCACTCTATGAGTCAGCGCCGGGCTGGGTAAGCCGCCTTGCCGAACGGCAGCGCCCATCACAACAATAACATCGACTTTGTTTCCTTGATGATATTCTAAAATCATCCCAACAAATGCCTTTCTAGCTGCCGCTAGCGTAGCTCCAACGCTAATAGCACCGCCCGGCAATCAGCGGATACCGCCACTTTGGCCAGCAGGTTGTCTCCCCTGGCGCTTTCCAACGCCTGACCACTCCCCTCCGGTATAAAATACTGGGCAATCTGGGGGAAATCCACTGAGCCGTTCCAGCCGCGTATCCGCCCAACGATACAAACCTGATCTGCAGCGGGTTCTGGTTGCGTAAAGCTCACGGCGACGAAACGCGCCGGGCGCTCGGTCGTCACGATGACATACACCGGTGTCGAAGGTGGTTGATTGCGCTCCTGGGTTTTGCTCAGGATACCCTGGGCCAGTTGATATCCCAGAATCACGTAGTCGCCTCGTAACAAAGCTCTGGGATCCATCTTCTCCGTCTCCAGGTAGACAACAGTGCCTGTGGCACGAATCAGCAGGGGCGTCAACAGCACCAACAGCATAATGACCACCTGTATGACAATGGCAATGGCAACGCCAACGGCGGGTTTCAAGGGGCAAACTCCTTGATGAGGTCGCGCCGCTTGTGTTCGCTCCAGAGCGCCAGGACAATCAGCAAAACTCCACCCATCAGGAAAGCCAGCGAGCGGTCAAGCAAGCGGAAAGACCAGGAAAAATACTGAATAAGGATAATAACGGCCGCCGCACCCATGCCAATATTAATAAGTCCTGCCCGCTGAGCCTGAGCGCCCAACCAGACTGTGACCAGCGCAATCACGAATAGGGTCAGGGGATAGAGCAAGAACAAAACCTTGTGATTTTTGAGCTCAATCCCCGTGGCGCCCAGCAGCGGCAGTGCCAACAGTAGCACCCCCAGCCCTGCCAGCAGGGCCTTATGCTTTGCGTCATTCAGCCCACCAAAGCGCAGCGCCGCCGCCACCAGACCCGCTGAGACCGCCATGCTCAGCCAATGCTTGAGTCTCGGAGTTATCCGAAACAACCAATCGAGCGCCTCGACACTGACTGTCGCCAGCACCAGGGGCACCGCCATCAGCAAGGCACCCCACATGATCCAGGTGCCGCTCGCAAAGCGCCAGCCCGCGCTACGCTGCACCAGCAGCCCGAGACTCAGCAACGCCAGACCCAACAACGGTAATAATGCTTTGATCCCTGCCGGGCTAATCAAAAATTCAAACTGATCATCGCTGAACCACCCGCTGCCGCCACCTGCCCAGCCCAAGGCCAGCAACCCCAAAGGCACCGCCAGCCAAGCATTGAGCCGCGAACGCACCGCATAAGCCATAACCAGAACGCCAATCATCCACAACAGTGGTGCTTCCCAAAAGGTCAGCGAGAGATTGAACAACTGCCCGATCAGAACGATATTAACCCCCAGAGTCAGGGAAACCAGCAGCCACAGGGCCGCCGCTACCCGTGGGTACCGCTTGAGTTCCGTCATCACCGCCATCGCTACGACGAGACCATAAGCGCCAAATAGGGTAACAATGCGAACACTTGGGCTCATGCCCGGCCAGTGACTGGCGACGAACAGAATCAGGCCTAATCCCACCAGCACCGCTCCAAACCCGGCGAAAATCTGCAAGGCTCGGCTGCTGCCCCGCGCCGGCGCCTGTTCCTCCAAATAACGCGTCAGCTCCTTGGCTTTTGCCTCGTCCAACAATCCAGCCTGCTGCCACAGCGCCAGGGCTTCATAAGCATTTATCTTTGCCATGGCTCAACCACTTCCAAAACTGCGTTTTCCATTACACCTTATGAATGTCTGGTAAGTAATCAATCACAAGTATTTTAACATTTTATGAGAATGCGATCTTGGATTCAGTGCCGATGTTTCTCAGGATCTTAAAGAGCTCTTCTCTGAGACTGGAAAAGGATTCGTAGGCCGAGAAGGGCAACCATTCATATTTGATCTTGCGCCACAAGATTTCGATCAAATTTAATTCCGGTGAATACGGGGCGAGGAATTCTAGCTGCAGACCGGTAGCGTGCCAGCGTTCCCGGTTTGCCGCAACCGCTTCGCTGGTATGGAGCGAGGCATTATCGAGTACCACGACGGTGGGTTTTTCTCGGGTCTTGGCAAACGCATCAAAGCAGGCGATCACGACCGCGGTATCGATGGTGCCCTCAAAGACATAGGACTGAACTTCACTCGTCCGATCCATAAACCCGAGCACATGGAGCCGCTGGCTGTGGGACGCGGGTAACTCGATCGTCTCGCCGCGGGGTTGCCACGCGTAAGCCATCGCCGGGACGAGGGTAAAGCCGGACTCATCAAAATAATACCGCTCAATCGCCCCGCTCGCCTCGCGCTCAATCAACTCGGCAAGCCGTTCCACCGAAGCGGCAAATGCCTGGGGATCGCGCTTGTCTTTAAGCGATTGTCGCACCCGCTTCCACACCCGCCCGGCCCGTCTGCACAACCGTTTAATCGTCGTCATACTGACCTGCTGCCCGCCGCGCTTCTCTAACGCCGCCAGCACCCGCTTGATGGAGCGTGGCTCCGCTTCGAGCCACGCCAGCACCGGCGCTTCTTCCGCGGCGCTGAGTTTGCGCGGCCGACCACTGCGCGCTTGATCCAGTAACCCCACTAACCCCTGACGCGCCCACGCTTTCAGCCAACTGGAAACCGTCTGCCGACACACCCCATAGATCGCCGCGATCGCTTGAACCCGATAACCCGACGCACTCAGCAAAATCGCATGGGCGCGCATCCGTGTCCAATGAAACGGGTGGTGTTGGTGCATCTCGTGTAGCGTCACCTTCTCGGGCTCGCTCAGGGGGGTTACCAATAGCATAAGTCGCCTATCACAAATGGGGCTCTAGAATAGAATAAGGTTACCTCATTTTTACTTTTGTTAAAATACTTATGGCCGACTACTTATAGGCCTGCCGTTCAAACCAATTATCCCGATAAGGATCGCGACCTTTTAGATAAGCCACAATGCTCGCCGACAGGTAAGCCGGAATAAAAAAAGGTCCCCAATACTCACATTGCCTGACGTGGACATGTTCATGGGGGCGACTACGGTTGAGGCAATCGCCATCGCGACCCAGGATCACATGACCAAGCGTTAGGGCGGCTATGCCTCTCACCCAGGGCAGGCCACGGTCAAGGAGGCGGGTAAGCAGCGGGCTATGGACTTCCACAACACCTTGCACCAGGGTGACGTGACCCCGATCAAGCCAGGCAATCAGCACAAAGATCAGGCCAAGACACGTAGTTGGCAAGGCCCAAGCATAACCCAGTGCATGCAGCAATCGTTTTTTCACCGCTTTCATAAAACTGACTTCGTAGCGTGAAAACCTTTGCAACCCTCCTCACTTCGTAACTTTTCAATAACCCGGGGCAGCCAGGTTAGATTAGCCACGTAACCCTTTGAAAAATTTAAAACTACAAGTTTTACATTTTCTTTTTGCCCCGATTTATTGAGAAGCTACCTCACTTCCCCTTCATGGCCATTAGCAGTTCCATTGTGACGCGATGAAGGTTACTCAGGAAGTGAGGTGGATCTATATCATACCGTTGTCAGTAGTATTAATCCCTGCAACCCCTATTTAGGTATGACTTAACTCCCGACAACGGTATGCAAAAGCATAAAAATCCATGCCTTAGCGGTTCTTACGCAGAATCGTCCGCAATTCCCCGGCCAGTTTCTGCACCGCCTCTTCTCCCGTGAGCTCACCCCTGAGCACCCGGTTAAAAACCCCGGAAATCCGTGGCGACATCTGCGAATAGAAAGGAGAAGACGGGCGCGCCCGGACGTTAGTCAGCGCCTCCCTGCCAAGCACCACCACTGGCATTGCCTGTTGGATTTCCGGATCGTCATAAAGGCTGTTTAGGGTTGGCAGGAATCCACCCTCCAGCGCCCGCATCTTCTGCTGGGCGGGATCTGTGGCAAAGCGGATAAACTCCCAGGCGGCATCCTGTTTTCGGGAGGAGGCATTGATCATCAGATTCCAGCCGCCCAGACAGCTGTAAGAACGGGGCGATGTGGAAACCGGAATCGGCGCTACCCCCACCTGATCCGCTGTGATCGCGGACTGCTCGGGGTCCGTCAAGCTACCGTAGACATAGGGCCAATTACGCATAAAGACGGCATCGCCGGCCAGAAATGTCTGGGTCGCCTCCAATTCGCGAAACGTGGTGACCGCCTCCGGCGCAACACCTTCCGCAATCAAGCTGCGGGCCACATTGAGTCCCTGAGCGGCCTCCGGGCTGTCGACGGTAATCACATTGGGATCGATTACATCCGCCGGTGTGACGCCAAACGATGGCACAAAAGTCAAATTTGCGATCATCAGTCGGCCACGGGCACCCCAGATAAACTCCAGCGCATTAACAACCCCCCCTTCGTAATCTCCCCCCTGGAAAACCACGCCATAGCGAGTGCCGGCATCCTGCTGAACCTTTTTGGCCATCTGCTTGAGCTCATCCCAGGTTCTTGGCGGCTCTGCGAACCCGCTCGCTGCCAACAGATCCTTACGGTAGAAGAGCATTCCCGCATCGGTATACCAGGGTACTCCCCAAAGCTGCATATGATAGACAGCCGAGTTTAGTGCCGCACCAACAAAGTTCCCCGCCTCATAAGCATCATAAAAACGGCCGGAGAGGTCTTGGATCCAGCCGTTGTAAGCTAACTCAACAGTCCAGATATTGTCGCCTCCGAATACATCAATATCGGCGGCTTCAGCAACAAAATCTGACCGCAACTGCTGAAAGTACGCGTCGGCCTCACGCGCCATTTCCCGCCACTGGACCTGGATACGGCCCTGGTATTGCTGGTTAAAAGCATCGAGCAGCTTTTGCAGTGTACCCGTTTCATCCGGCCCGAAGGCAAAGACCAGCTCTACCGGTTGCTGGGCCTTGAGAATGGCCGAGCTACCCAATAATGCAACGCCGGCAAGACCGGCTCCACTCAATTTCAGAAACTCCCGGCGGTTCACATCTACCCCATGGATCGGGAGTCCAGCATGTTTCTCGTTGGTCGCTTTCATCATCTACTCCACCTGTACTTTGCGATCTATTTTGACGGCAGCCTACATCGGCGGGCTGCCCAGGCCAGGCAGCCCGCCGTGGCCTCGCTTACCAAAAGCCAATCAGGACGGCGAGCATAGCGATGCCTACGCCCACCGACTGATAACGGTAATCCTTGTACCATGGCATTGGCGTCTCAGGTACCGAGATGGCCGGTTTCCAGGTGGTTAACTCAATTTTTTCAGCCGGTGGCGGGGCGGTTCGCAAGCTGACCACGACAAACACCAGCGCGCTAAAGATGGTCATAATGCCGACATTGATGGTGAAATGGATGGGCCAATAACCCATTTGCACCAGCATAAACAGCAGCAATCCGACGACATGGCCGATAATCAGGCTTAAAAAGGCACCTTGACCGTTGCCGCGCCTCCAGAATACACCCACCAAAAAAATGGCGGCGATGGGCGGCACCAAGATGGAAAACGCCTGCTGTATGTAGGACCACAGACCGCCAAAATTGGCGATCTGGGGCGCCCAGGCGATAGCGATAATCATTAAGATAATCGTGGTTAAGCGCCCGTAGAAGCCGACCTTTTTGGGTGTGAAATTGGGATGATAAGGCTCGACAAAATCGTGCACGATCAGCGTGGAGGCGGAGTTGAGCGTCGAGTCGACGCTGGACATAATGGCAGCGATCAGGCCTGCCAATACCACACCAGTAATGCCCACCGGCAATAGCTGGGTAACCAGGGTAGGAAAGACCATATCGGCATTGGGTAAATCTGGAAACAGCGCAATCGCCATGGCGCCGGGCAGCACCATGGTAAACAGTGGGATGATTTTCAATAAACCGGCGAGCACGGCGCCCCACTGGGCATGAGACACGCTTTTAGCACCCAGCACCCGCTGCACAATGTATTGATTGGTAACCCAATACCAGAAACCGAGCATGGTAACGCCCATAATAATGCCCAGCCAGGGTAGTTGCGGGTCGTCCAAAGGACGAACGAGTGACAGATGGCCCTCGGGAACTATCGAGGTGACACGTTCCCAGGAAAAATCCAGATCGGCAAATACGATCCAGGTCAATAAGCACGTTCCCAGAATTAGGACGACGGCCTGGATGACGTCCGTATAAACCACTGCCTTGAGCCCGCCGGCGGCGGTATAGAGGCCGGCAAAGACACCCAGTCCCACACAAGTCTGCCAGACCACCAGGTTCGGGAAAAACGTTTTTAACACCACAGAGCCGGCATAAAGCCCGCCGGCGGTATCCACTACGATACTCATCACAATGGTGATCGCCGAAAAATAGAGCCGGGAACGGCGGTCAAAACGCTTCTCCAGAAATTCCGGAATCGTGGTGATACGTGCACGCAGGTAAAGGGGTATAAAGACAAACGCCAGGATGATCAGAGGAACGCCGGACATCCACTCGTAGGTGGACACCGCAATGCCGCTGCCATAGGCGGCCCCCGCCAGACCGATCAAGGTTGTACTGGAGATATTGGAGGCGAACAGCGAAAAACCGATCACCCCCCAGTTCAGGCTGCGTCCTGCTAAAAAGAGATCATCACCGGTTTCGGTGACTCGGGAGACGTAAATACCGATAGCCAAGACAACCAAAAAATATAACACAATGACGGTAATATCAATGCCAGAAATACTGGCAGCCACTTCACTCATGGTTCTCCTCCCGTCAGTCAGTTGCTGTGGTTAGTGCTTTTATAGCCAATCAGTCCATGCTTAGCTTTTTCTTTCTGCACGATGGATAGTTATAGTTGGCAATTATAGCTTGACAATGTCACATTTCCCAAATGATCGATGAGTTTGTATCATAATGATTTTTCGTAGAAAAGTGATGGTGATGACAAAAAAGAGCTGGGGTGTCGGTGGGGACTGGTGCCGGAGGCGATTCAAACGCTGGGGCAGCGGCTGCCTGAGTTTTGGGCGCGCTACCGGAGCTGTTTCAAGACCCAAACCCGAGACGGCAGCGTCTATGCGCGGCATTATCTGAGCGGACTGCTGCGTATGGAGGGGAATCGACACTATAGCGGAATCGCGCGAGAGGCGGGTGTTGAAGAGCAAAACCTCCAACACTTCATGAGTCACTCGCCGGGGTCGGCTGAGACGGTCTACCGCCAGGTCCAAGCGGAAGTGAAAGCGGTTCCGGAACTGACGAGGGGCGCCGTGGTTCTGGTCGACGAAAGTGCCGACGAGAACGCCGGCGATGCCAGTGCCGGGGCGGCCAAGCCATATAAGGGTCGGCTGGGCAAGGTAGAAACCAGCCAAGTGGGCGTGTTGTTGAGCTACGTGAATCTCACGGTGGCGTCTGGGTTTTGGACCTGGATTCTGGGCAAACTGTTTCTACCCGAGGCCTGGTTCGAGGCCGGCTACCAAAAGCGGCGCAAGCAACAGGGCATGCCTGATTCGGTGAAGTTCAAAACCAAGGTTGAACTGGCCTGGGAGGGGATTCAAGAGGTCATGGCGGGTGGTCTCCCGTTTGAGATCGTCGGTTTCGATAGCCTGTACGGACGGAGTGGTTGGCTACGGGCCCAGGTGCGAAAGGCTCAGCGGCGGTATATGGCGGAAATCCCGGCCGACACGGCCGTGTACCTGGAAAAACCGACGCTCGGCATTCCCCCGCGCCGGGGTCAGCGAGGAAAAAAGCCGACGCAGGTGCAGGTGCTGGCCGGGGAAACGGTCCGCGTGGACAGCTTGCGGGAGACGCTGGCCTGGCAGCGTCTTCGAGTCCGGGCGACCGAACGGGGTGAGCTGTGCGAACGCTTCGCTGCGCGCCGCGTCTGGACCGTCCATGACGGTCAAGCCGTGGAAGACTGGCTGGTGATGCGCGAAGAGGCCACCGACCGCTACCGCTATGCCCTGGGTAACGCCTCAGCGGACACTTCATTGGAACAACTGGCCTGGTGGAAGTGCCAGCGCTACGTCATCGAACGGGCCAACCAGGATGCCAAGTCCGAGCTGGGCTGGGATGAGTGGCCGGCGCAGAAGTACCGTGCCTGGGATCATCATCTCGCTTTGACGGTACTCGCCTCCTGGTTCATCGCGCAAACCCAACTCGACTGGGCGCAGACTCATTCTCGTGACCCGGCGTTGCTCGAAGAACTGGAAACGGATGTCTTACCGGCTCTGTCGGTGGCCAATGTTCGGGAGTTACTGCGCGCGGTTATGCCTCTGAAACGCTTGACCGAAGAACAAGCTACGGAACGAGTGATTGAGCATTTGCTTAATCGCACCCGATCACGCAAGAGTCGGCTTAAAAAACAACGACTTAAAAATAGAGTCCACACCGGCCCCACGTGAGGCTAATGTGACATTGTCAAGATAGGCAGTTATAATTTTTCCTCCTGTGTGGTGATTGATAAAGCTGTTAGGCTGTCAGGCAGCCGACAGCGGCCCCGCCTCCAGGTTATGGTCCAGCACGTAACTGGCCGGTTGCAGGTTAAAACGCGGTGCATACAGGCGTTGGAGGCGTTCCTGTAAATGGCTGACGGCGCTCTTCTTAACCACATGCACCGTACAGCCGCCAAAGCCGGCACCGGTCATCCGGGCGCCCAGGACACCGTCCGTTCCCTGGCTGATCTCCACCAGCGCATCCAGTTCGGGACAACTGACCTCGTAGCAATCCCGCAGGCTGGTATGGGATTCGTTCATCAGTCGGCCAAAGGCCGCGAGCTGACCTTGTCGAAGAAGACCGGTTGCGTCCAGTACGCGTTGGTTTTCCATAAGCACATGTTGACAGCGCTTGCGCACATTATCCGGCAGTTCGTGCTGGCGCCTTTTGAACAGCTCAAGGGGTATGTCCCTTAAGGCCGTGATGGAACCAGTAAATTGTCTAAAGAAGTCTACGCCCTGCTGACATTCGGCCCGGCGCTCATTATATTTTGAGCCGGCCAGCGCCCTTTTCAGACCGGTATTGACGATCACCACGCAGGTATCGCCGAGAGCCAGGGGAATGTCCTCGTAATCGAGAGTTCGGCAGTCAAGAAACAGGGCATGGTTGGCGCGCCCGAGCCGCGAGGCGAACTGATCCATGATGCCGCACTGGACCCCAACATACTGATGCTCCACCTGCTGACAGAGTTGCACTGCCGCGACGGCCTCCAATGCAAAGCCTAGCAGAGTCTGCAGCGCCACCACCGTCGCCACTTCCAGCGCCGCCGACGAACTAAGTCCTCCACCGAGGGGAACAGTGCCATAGACCACGCCTTCAAAACCGGTAGTCACCAAACCACGCCGCCGCAGTTCCTCAATCACGCCGGTCACGTAGCTTGACCAGTCCGAGGAAGCAACGGTTGGAGGCTCGTTCAGAGAATAGCTGATCTCTTCTCCGAAGTTGCCGGAGTACAATCGAACCCCGCTGTCATCACGCCGCCGCAGCGCCCAGTAAACAGCGCTATCGACGGTCATAGGCAGGACAAAACCGTCGTTGTAATCGGTGTGATCGCCCAGCAGGTTCACCCGGCCGGGCGCCAGGGCAAAGTGCACGTCGCGAGTGTCGTCGTAGCGCTCGCAAAACTGGTCGAGTACCTGCTTGACCGGTGAGTCCTGGGAGTATATGTTTATCATTTATCCCCTCACTCTGACCCTCTCCTCTGAGGAGAAAAGGGAATGGTGATTATTGACTCTTGTAGTGGACTTCCGCTAAAGACCGCAAGCGTTCGGCACTGAATTCCGGGGTAATATCCCGCTGTGGATTAGTCAGCAGCTCATAACCCACCATAAATTTCTTGATGGTCGCTGAACGTAACAGCGGCGGATAGAAGTGGATATGAAAATCCCATTCCGGATGCGGCTGACCATCGGTCGGCGCCTGATGGAGACCCGCCGAATAGGGAAACGAAGTGCGGAACAGGTTATCGTAGCGGGTCGTAAGCCGCTTTAGGATATCCGCCAGGGCGTCTTTTTCGGCGTCGTTCATATCGCTGAGGCTGGCGACCCGGCGGCGGCACAGGACTATCGTCTCGAACGGCCAGATTGCCCAGAAGGGTACCAGCGCAACAAAATGCTCGTTGCCGCAGACAATGCGCTCGCCGGTTTTTAGTTCCAGCCGCAGATAATCGCTTAACAGGGTAGCGCTTTTGCGCTCCCGGTACTGGGTCATATGGGCCAGTTCCTTGGCCGGTTCGTTGGGAATCGCCTGCTCCGCCCAGATCTGGCCATGGGGATGGGGGTTGCTGCAGCCCATGACCTGGCCCTTGTTCTCGAAGATCTGCACATGGTTGATAAAGTCCCTGCTGCCCAGCTCCTCGTACTGTTGGGTCCATAGCTCTACAACCCGCCGGATGGCGGCCACCTCCATCTCGGATAGGGTAAGATCATGGCGCGGCGAGAAACAAATCACCCGGCAAATGCCGCGGTCGGAACGGGCGATCAGCAGATCAACGGTGTTCAGCTCGCCGCCCGGGATAGCCGGCAGCAGGGCGCTAAAGTCGTTGTCGAAAACCAAGGTGTCCCGGTAATCCGGGTTGGTTACGCCGCCGGCGCGGCTATTGCCGGGACAGAGATAGCACTGGGGATCATGGACAGGCCGGGTTTCCTGAGCGGCATCCTCTACCTGCCCCTGCCAGGGGCGTTGGGTCCGGTGCGGAGAAACTAAGACCCATTCGCCGCTGAGGGGATTGTAGCGGCGGTGGGGGTGACCGGTCAAATTAAAGTCTGCCATGGTGCAACACTCCGGCTCGGTGAGGTTATTGCGAAATCCGGCTTTCCCAGCGCCAGGCATGCTCGATAATGGTGCCCAGATCGGCATAGCGGGGCTGCCAACCAAGCTCTCGGCGGGCACGGGCCGAGTCCGCTACCAGCCGGGCAGGATCGCCGGCGCGGCGCTCGCCGTAAACGACCGGGATGTCATGGCCAACGACCCGTTTGGCCGTCTCGATAACCTCCTGCACGGAAAAGCCACTGCCGTTGCCCAAATTGAGGGCAGCGCTGGTATTGTCCCGCCAGAGCCATTGTAGGGCCAGTAGGTGTACCTCACAGAGATCATTGACATGGATATAGTCGCGGATGCAGGTGCCGTCGGGCGTCTTGTAGTCGGTCCCGAATACGGTGACAGAGGAGCGCCGTCCGGAAGCCGCTTGCAGGATTAAAGGAATAAGATGGGTTTCGGGATCGTGGCGCTCGCCGATCTCACCCTCCGGATCGGCGCCTGCGGCATTGAAGTAGCGCAGACAAACCGATTTTAGGCCATAGGCCGTGTCGTAGTCCCTCAGCATCTGTTCCACCATCCATTTGGTGCGGCCATAGGGATTAATGGGATGTTTGGGATGCGTTTCGTCGATGGGAATGCGTAAAGGTTCGCCAAAGATCGCCGCCGTGGAGGAAAAAATGAAATAACGGACGCCGTGCGCGATCATGGCATCGAGCAGGTTTTGGGTATGGGTCATATTGTTGCGGTAATACTTCGCGGGATCCGCTACCGATTCCCCAACCTGGATATAAGCGGCGAAATGCATGACCCCATCGAAGCGGTTGTCGCTAAATACCTTAGCAAGCAATTTCCGGTCAGCCATATCGCCTTCCACCAACTGCCCGCCGGTAACGGCGTCCCGGTAGCCGGTGGAAAAGTTATCCAGAGTCGTCACCTCAAATCCCTCACGGCGGAGCACCTTGACCATATGCGAGCCAATATAGCCGCCCCCGCCAACAATCAATATCCGCATCACTCAAACCCCTTGTTGCTTAACACGACATCCCGGCACTGCGTGTTTTTCCGTTTGTCAAGCGCGTTTTCCGGATGTCTTGACAGATATTACTTGTCATACTAGATACTCATACTAGTACATTTTTTCAAATGCGAAAGCTCAGTTTAAAAATGTAGTGCTGGAAGTGAGTACCCATAAACCCGGATTTCGCTAACGCTCTATCCAGGTTACCAATAAACATTAGGTTTCGGCATATTCATTTCAACAAATCGTCTTAATACAAAGTGAAAATATTCACGCACGCTGTATATGCCAAGCACTTTCTCGCCAGTCTGACCACGGAAGCCGCTGAAGGATGAAAAACCGATTTCTGAGGCTTGATGGTCATCAAAGCAGCTATATCATCGATGCTTCAGGCGAGGGTATACCCCTGTGTCGCTATTGGGGGCGGCGATTGCCCGATGGCTTGGATTTGACGGTGTTGCCCCAGGTGATCGATCGCCCGCTGCCCAAAGCCGGGCTTGACCGCAACGTGGCGCTGGCGCTGTTGCCGGAGTTTGGCTTCGGCTGGTTCGGTACACCGGGATTGCTGGGCTGCCGCGACCGGCGTGACTGGGCGACGTTTTTCAAGCTGGTCAATGTGGAGACTGCCAAAGAGAGCGTTAAACTCCACTGTCAAGACGAGGTTGCCGGGTTGGAGCTGACTCTGGAAATGACTCTCGACCCCGAGACCGATGTGCTATGCCGACGCACGCTGCTGCATAACGTGGGTGCTGAACCTTATCGGCTCGACTGGTGTGCCGCGGGGGTTTTCGTGATTCCGCCGCGATGTGTCGAGGTGCTAAACTTCGAGGGCCAATGGTCTCAGGAATTTCAGGAGCGCCGGCGGACGCTGGGAGTCGGCGCGTGGAGCCGGGAAAACCGGCGTGGACGTACTTCTCACGATGCATTTCCGCAGCTCTTTGTCGGCACCGAAGGCTTCTCCGCCGATTCCGGAGAAGTCTATGGCTTTCATCTGGGCTGGAGCGGCAATCATCGGCTGTTGGTGGAAAGTCTGAATGAAGGTACCCGTAACGTCCAGCTAGGGGAATGGCTGGCGCCCGGTGAGGTGGTTCTGGCCCGGGGTCAAAGCTACGCATCACCCACTCTCTACGCAGCCTATTCGGCAGCTGGCCTTAACGAGCTAACGGACAGTTTTCACCGCTTTGTCCGCCACCGGCTGTTAACCTGGCCTGGCAACACCATGAAGCCGCGGCCGGTGCATCTTAATACTTGGGAAGCGTTCTATTTCGATCATGATTTAGAACGCCTTAAGGAGCTGGCACACCGCGGGGCCGAGTTGGGCGTGGAGCGGTTCGTGCTGGATGACGGTTGGTTCAAGGGCCGCGCTCATGAGCGCGCCGGCCTGGGTGACTGGGTTCCCGATCCTAGAAAGTATCCTCAGGGTCTGGGACCGCTGGTGGACTACGTGCGCAGCCTTGGTATGCAGTTTGGTTTATGGGTCGAGCCGGAGATGGTCAATGCTGATAGCGATCTGTACCGTGCCCATCCGGACTGGGCGTTACAGCTGATGGACCGCCCGTTGGTAACCGGCCGCCATCAGCTGGTGCTGGATCTCAGCAATGAGGAGGTCTTCGCCTATTTATTCGCGGCCATCGACAAGCTGCTAAGCGATCATCCCATTGCTTATTTGAAATGGGACATGAACCGAGACCTGGCGGCCGCGGGCGGCCGTCGTGAATATGGCGCGCCCCTTTATCACCGCCAGACGCTGGCGCTGTACGCACTGATCGATCGCCTGCGTAAGGCTCATCCCGCAGTGGAGATCGAATCCTGTGCCTCGGGAGCCGGACGGGCGGATTACGGTATTCTGAAGCGCACTCACCGGATCTGGACCAGCGACAACAACGACGCTCTGGAGCGGCAGACGATTCAACAGGGATTTTCCCGCTTCTTTCCGCCGGAAATTATGGGAGCCCACATCGGCCCCAGCCCCGCCCACATCAGCCATCGACGCCATACGCTTGCCTTTCGCGCCGCTACCGCTCTGTTTGGCCACCTGGGGTTAGAGCTGGATATTAGTACACTGAGCACCGAAGATCAGGTCGAGCTCAAGGACTGGATTGGACTCTACAAGCGTTTTCGGACACTCCTGCACAACGGTCGGACATATCAGCTGTCAGTTCGCCCTTTGACCAGCCGCAGGGGACACGGCGTCGTCGCCCTCGCTAGGAACGAAGCCTTGTTTGCCGTCGTTCAGTTGCGAGCTTCCCGGCTGCGCATACCACCGCCCGTCTACCTGCCGGGGCTCGAACCAGGAGCGGTCTATCGATTAGCGGTGCCCGGCCCGTTGCCGCCAGAGGTGACATTCGACACACCGGGTCTACAAGCGTTAAAAGATGGAAAGCTGATCGTTCCAGGGGTTGTCCTAGCCGATGTCGGCCTGCAGACGCCGATACTGCCGCCGGAAACAGCGCTGCTTTTGCACCTGCAACAGATATAAGGACGTTAGTTCCTGAAATATAGCACCTTTTACGAAACGTTACTGACCGATAAACTTTTTCCTCCGGACCTTTCGCCTGGACTGGTAAACATGCCAGTTTCTATGCCGAGCACCACAAGCACAGCAAAAGGGCCTAGGAACAAAGCACTTGCTGATAATAAAGATAGATTCCACGCTGTAATAGCGCCGAAAATTCCCACCAATGTGCCAACAAAGGGTATATATGCGACGAAATATGCCACCGGAACGGCAATTATCCAATGGAGTCCTATCCAGTCTTCCAGACCTGCCATAATGGCGGTTACCTGAAACAGTGCCAACCCAATATATCCCGCAAAAACTAGTGGTGTCCGCATCTCATTTGCTCTCTATTCTAAACTGGAAAATTACGCTTGCGCACTGTCCAACCTTTTTTAAGGAAGCACTGCTAACTTTTTACAAAAAACTTGCCTAACGTATTATTTTTTCTAATGGACGATGTACGCAGATTATTCCTGAAAAATACGCCTACTCCCGATTGCTTGATAACGAGTCAGTTTTTTACTCTACAATGAAATGATTCGTTAACAGATTGTCAGCAAATAGCATGCCTTGTATTTATGACACTGATTTAAAATAAAAATTTTTATTTTTTATTTTTTTATCAATAAAACTGGTAAGTTTTTATGCCATAGTGAACACAATTTGTTAATCGTACTGGCTCAGGATGTGATTTGTTAAATGACTAAATCAATTAGATCAAAAACTTACATTTACTCATAAAACTGTTTTTAAGGTGAATGGACAACCTGTAACAAAGTCGTTAGAAGTACGATGGATTTTTAATTAATAACATAAAATCAGTCGGTTAAAATACTCAATATGTAACGATGATAAGACATTACGGTGCGCCAGGACCCTGCACGATTGGGAATAAAGCTAAGGTCAGAGGTGGCATGGCATTTTAGAGGTCAAGCGGAGGCTTATATGCATTTCGTGCCCACCTCGATAAGTGGTTCTATCCTATATCCAATGCCAGCAGGGAAAAACGCAAACCCGGAGGTAGCAATCCACAACCCTTCGGAAAAGGTCCCTGCGGAGGGATCAAGTGATGACAATCCGTACCTTGAAGTCTATGTTTAATCCCCGTTCAATCGCAGTTCTCGGGCAGGGAAAAGAAGCGGAAAGCCAGGATGCTACCCTGGTTAGAAATCTAATCGATGCCGGCTTTACAGGACCGGTATTACCAGTCAATCCCCACCGCCATACCGTATCTGGAGTACTGGCTTACCCGGACGTCGCCCATCTGCCAGAAGTCCCGGATCTGGCCATACTAACTACATCGCTGCTGGAAATCCCCATGTACCTTGGCAAATTAGGCAGCGAAGGCACACGGGCCGTACTATTACTCAATCACGAACCCCTGGATACCAGATCCGACGCCGGCGCTGCCTTCAAAGCAGCGCTGATGGAGGTAGCCAGAGCACATCAGTTACGCCTCCTGGGACCGGATCGTCTGGGAATGGTCATCCCCGTCAACGGCATTAATGCCACTTTGAACCGAGTGGCACTTCGCCCCGGCCCCATCAGTCTGTTGACGCAATCTTCTTCGCTGATGCGCGCAATGCTCGGATGGGCGGCCAGCCATACTTACCCAATTGGCTTTTCCCATCTGATCTCCTTGGGTACGGCCGTGGATGTGGACTGTAGCGATGTGCTTGAGTATCTAGCTCAGGATCCTAAGACCCAGGCGATTCTCCTGTATGTGGAGCGTGTCCACCGGCCCCGCCAGTTTATGTCCGCGACCCGCATTGCCGCACGCCTGAAACCCGTTATTGCGCTAAAACCCCGCGCCAACGCCAGCGGGCCTCTAGAAGAGGCGCTTTATGATGCGGCCGCCCAGCGTACCGGCATTCTGCGCGTCGAGACTCTCGAACAGCTGTTCAATGCCGTCAAAGCCTTAGCCTACATTAAACCTGTTCGCAAGCATCACCTACTGATCCTGGGCAACAGCCGCAGCATGATACAACTGGCCAGCGCCAGACTGAGCCAAGCAGGTGGGACGCTTACCCCGCTCAGCGCCGCTACCCGCACGGCACTGGCCGGTCTTGTTGCGTCCGGAAGCCATACCGATAATCCGGTGGACTTAGGGGACGGCGCCGGCTTTGCGGCATACGATCATGCACTGGAACAGGTCTTTAACGATCCCGAGGTTGACAGTGTTCTGCTTGTGCATGTTCCAACGTTTTCCGATCGGGATCGGGAAAGCGCCCGGGCTATGGCCGAGCGCACCGCCCACAATCACCGTCTGGTGCTGGTCTGTTGGGTGGGTTCACCGCCAGATGTGTCGCTGCAACAGTGGTTTCAGGAGGCCAGGATTCCTCTCTACCGCACCCCCACCGAAGCCGTGGAGGCTTTCCTTGAGATTACGGAATACCGCCGTAACCAGGAACTGCTGATGGAGACTCCGTTGTCGCTGCCTGAAGAGTTCACGCCGGATACCGAGGCGGCTCGCCGGCTCATCACCGCTGCGCTGGCCGCCGGTCGAGATCAGCTAAAGGTGAGTGCAACTAGCGAATTACTCAAGGCCTATCAGATCCCCATGGTCAACACCCACTTTGCCGCCACGCCCCATGATGCCGCGCTGCTGGCCACCCGGTTAGGCGGCAGTGTGGCTGTCAAGATTCTCTCCCCTGCGATTCGTCATCGTTCCGACGTCGGTGGCGTAGCTCTGGCCCTGAAGGGTTCCGAGGAAGTCTTTACGGCCGCCTCCGCCATGCTCCGGCGCGTCTGCGCCTTGGCTCCCGAAGCCGCCTTGGAGGGTTTTGTCGTGCAACCCATGCTAGCTCGGCGCGGTGCCTATGAAGTTGCCATTGGCGTGCGCACCGGCCGCGATTTCAAGGCCGGTCCTGTAGTATTCTTCGGCCATGGCGGTACTGAAGCTGGAGTTATCAACGATACGGCTTATGCGTTCCCCCCCCTTAACATGCACCTAGCTCGGGAAGTGATGTCTCGCACCCGTCTTTATGCCCTGCTCTGTCACAATCCGGGCCGACCGGCGAATCTGGACGCTCTCGCCCTTACTCTGATCAAAGTTTCGCAGATGGTTATCGACCTCGGCGAACTTGTGGAACTAGACATCAACCCACTGTGGGTCACGGCCGAGGGTATACTGGCCCTGAGCGCCCGCATTCGGATCGCCCCGGCTACCGATAGCGCCACTGAGCGGCTGGCTATCCGCCCCTACCCTAAGGAGTGGGAACAGCTTATCCCACTGCCTGATAGCCGTAGGCTGTGTCTGCGCCCTATCCTACCCGAGGACGAACCGGCCCTGCAGACCATGGTAAAGCGCCTGCCTTCCGAGGACATTCGCCTGCGCTTTTTCCACCCCTTTAAACAACTCCCTCACGCCATGGCAGCACGGCTTACCCAGTTGGACTACGATCGAGATATGGCCTTTGTACTAACCGAACCGGGCGTCGCCGGTAAGACTGCTATCTGGGGAGTGGTGAACCTTTATGCCGATCCCGACCTTGAGACGGCCGAATACGCCATCCTGCTTGACCCAACCCTAAGAGGTTTAGGGTTGGGTTTCCTGTTGATGCAGAAAATTATTGAGTATGCCAGACAGCGCGGTATTCGGGAGGTGTTTGGTGAGGTTCTGCCGGAAAATGAATCCATGCTTAGGCTCAATCAGGCTCTGGGTTTCAGTATTGATAGTCATCCCGATGATCCTGAGGTGATGCATGTGAGCTTGGTCTTGTAAAATCCGTGCTTACGACAACTCGCGGCTTTACAAGAAAAGGTTCACTAGCCCAGCCGGTGGCGAAACAGCCGGCTCGCTACGGCCAGAGTGACAATGCCGATGACGGCCATGGGCCAGAACTGATCCAGCAGCAGCCGGAAAGAAGTTCCCTCCAGAAATACGCCGCGCACAATCACCAAGAAATAACGCAGAGGATTTAGTAGGGTGAGTGCCTGCACCGCAGGCGGCATATTTTCAATCGGCGTGGCAAATCCGGAGAGAATAACGGCCGGCACCATAAACAAAAATCCTCCCAGCAGGCCTTGCTGCTGCGTCAGCGCCAGAGATGAAATCAACAGACCTACACCGACGGCCGATAACAAAAACAACACGATGCCGATATACAACATGACAAGACTCCCGAGCAAGGGAATCTGGAACCAGAATACCGCCACCAGAATAATGACAGTAGCCTCAAAGAGTCCGATAATCAATCCCGGCAAAGCCTTACCCAGAAGAATTTCCAGCGGCCGCAGAGGGGTAACCAGCAACTGCTCCAAGGTGCCCTGCTCCCGTTCTCGGGCTACCGAAAGCGCGGTCACCAGCATGGTAACCAGCAGAATCAGTAGGGCCACGATCCCCGGCACGATAAACCAGCGACTTTCCAAGTTAGGATTAAACCAGGCGCGTACCTGAAGCCGAGCCGGCGGGCCTGGTAAGCCGCGGCTCGCAGCCCAATCCTGATTAAACTGAAAAATAATCCGGTTGATATAGTTCAGTACGACTAGCGCTGTATTGGAATTGCGCCCATCGATGATCACTTGCAAGGATGCGCTTTTCCCGAGCAGCAATCGGTCCGTGAAGCGGGGACCGATATGCAGTACCAGTAATACGGTTTTAGCATCAAGCAGCGGAGCTATGCCCTCTTGGCGATCAATGGCGGCAACTTCACGGAAATTGGGCGAGCCGCGGAAGGCTGCCACTAAACGACGGGCTGCCGCACCACGATCTTCGTCGTACACCGCATAAGGTACGCGGTTAAGATCAAAAGTCGCAGCATAGCCGAATACCAGCACCTGTATGATAGGCGGACCTATTAAGACAAACCGGCCTCGCTTGTCCTTTAACAAGGCCAGAAATTCCTTGATGACCAGGGCAATAAGGCGCTGCCACATAGGGATCATGCTCCACTTAACCTACACGACAAGTAATTGATACTATTATTATAAACACACATCGTATCCGGTGTACCGAAATATTCGAGCCAGCATTTGTCAAATGATAAATTATACCCACTATGCCTTGCAGATCACTGCAGGAAGACCATATGCCAAGACAGGAGATCGACTTCAAGTACCGCGTTGAGTATCTGTCCATCCTGGACGAGTGATCTTTTTTGAAGGGAGACTCATCTACCGTTCCTTCCGGGAAGAGGTCCCCGAGGAAGAAGAGACTCTACCCCTTGGCTTATCGCAGATCGTGCGAAGGCGATGATCTCACCATTGTCAGCTTCGGCGCCTTGCTGCAGCGAACCTTGGAAGCAGCGGAAAAGCTGGCCACTGAAGACGGCATGGAGGCCGAAGTCATTGACCTGCTGATCCTTTCTCCGCTGGACGATAAAAAATTTACCGAGTCCGTTCACAAGACCGGACGGCTGGTCATTGTCCACGAGGCTCGCCGCAGCTTTGGTCCCGGTGCTGAAATCATCGCCCGGATTACCTTGACAATGTCACATTTCCCAAATGATCGATGAGTTTGTATCATAATGATTTTTCGTAGGAAAGTGATGGTGATGACAAAAAAGAGCTGGGGTGTCGGTGGGGACTGGTGCCGGAGGCGATTCAAACGCTGGGGCAGCGGCTGCCTGAGTTTTGGGCGCGCTACCGGAGCTGTTTCAAGACCCAAACCCGAGACGGCAGCGTCTATGCGCGGCATTATCTGAGCGGACTGCTGCGTATGGAGGGGAATCGACACTATAGCGGAATCGCGCGAGAGGCGGGTGTTGAAGAGCAAAACCTCCAACACTTCATGAGTCACTCGCCGGGGTCGGCTGAGACGGTCTACCGCCAGGTCCAAGCGGAAGTGAAAGCGGTTCCGGAACTGACGAGGGGCGCCGTGGTTCTGGTCGACGAAAGTGCCGACGAGAACGCCGGCGATGCCAGTGCCGGGGCGGCCAAGCCATATAAGGGTCGGCTGGGCAAGGTAGAAACCAGCCAAGTGGGCGTGTTGTTGAGCTACGTGAATCTCACGGTGGCGTCTGGGTTTTGGACCTGGATTCTGGGCAAACTGTTTCTACCCGAGGCCTGGTTCGAGGCCGGCTACCAAAAGCGGCGCAAGCAACAGGGCATGCCTGATTCGTTGAAGTTCAAAACCAAGGTTGAACTGGCCTGGGAGGGGATTCAAGAGGTCATGGCGGGTGGTCTCCCGTTTGAGATCGTCGGTTTCGATAGCCTGTACGGACGGAGTGGTTGGCTACGGGCCCAGGTGCGAAAGGCTCAGCGGCGGTATATGGCGGAAATCCCGGCCGACACGGCCGTGTACCTGGAAAAACCGACGCTCGGCATTCCCCCGCGCCGGGGTCAGCGAGGAAAAAAGCCGACGCAGGTGCAGGTGCTGGCCGGGGAAACGGTCCGCGTGGACAGCTTGCGGGAGACGCTGGCCTGGCAGCGTCTTCGAGTCCGGGCGACCGAACGGGGTGAGCTGTGCGAACGCTTCGCTGCGCGCCGCGTCTGGACCGTCCATGACGGTCAAGCCGTGGAAGACTGGCTGGTGATGCGCGAAGAGGCCACCGACCGCTACCGCTATGCCCTGGGTAACGCCTCAGCGGACACTTCATTGGAACAACTGGCCTGGTGGAAGTGCCAGCGCTACGTCATCGAACGGGCCAACCAGGATGCCAAGTCCGAGCTGGGCTGGGATGAGTGGCCGGCGCAGAAGTACCGTGCCTGGGATCATCATCTCGCTTTGACGGTACTCGCCTCCTGGTTCATCGCGCAAACCCAACTCGACTGGGCGCAGACTCATTCTCGTGACCCGGCGTTGCTCGAAGAACTGGAAACGGATGTCTTACCGGCTCTGTCGGTGGCCAATGTTCGGGAGTTACTGCGCGCGGTTATGCCTCTGAAACGCTTGACCGAAGAACAAGCTACGGAACGAGTGATTGAGCATTTGCTTAATCGCACCCGATCACGCAAGAGTCGGCTTAAAAAACAACGACTTAAAAATAGAGTCCACACCGGCCCCACGTGAGGCTAATGTGACATTGTCAAGTTAACGAAAAATCGTTTTATTACCTCGAGGCTCCTACCCAGCGCGTCACCGGGTTCGACACCATCGTGCCCTAGTTCGCACGGGAACAGGCTTATCTACCCGACGTAAACCGCATTCTCGATGGTGCGCGAAAGGCACTGAGCGATTAGGGAGTGGAGCCATTATGGTAAAAGCATTCAAGCTGCAAGATCCCGGCGAAGGCATTCATGAGACGGAGATCAAGGAGATTAACGTCTCCGCGGATGACCAGGACGGCACCTTTGCCGCAAAGGAGTCGTGCCAATTCCCTCGTGCGGCTGTCAGAGAGATTTCTCCGTTGCCCGATTTTACTCGCTGGGGGCCGGTGGATCGCCATCCGCTGCGCTTCGTGCGCCGCAGCACGGTCAAACAAATGGCGCTGACCTGGCCGCAGATTCCCCATGTCATGCACAAAGATGCCACCCTGGCCAAAGGTTTGGAAACCCTTTGCCAACAGCGCCACCCGCTTCTATCCTATGTAATAAGAAAACGGAGTTAATCCAGCCGCTTGCGAACTTTACGCCGGGCCAATCCCAGAAAGAACAGCGCCATACCCAATAACGCCAGGGCATTGGGCAGAATCACCGAGCCTACATCTCCCGCCAGAAATACCGTCTGCAGGATGGCGACGAAGTAACGGGCAGGGATGAGATACGTTAACAGTTGAACGACCCAAGGCATACTGCCGATATCGAAGATAAAGCCGGACAGGATATAGGCGGGAAGAAAACTGGTAATAATGGCCACCTGGCCCGCCACAAACTGGCTGCGGGTGACGACGGAAATCAATAGCCCCATCCCCAACGCCGCCAGTAGGAACAGTGCGGAGGCCGTAATCAGCACCCATAGGGAACCGCGCAGAGGTACCTGGAACAGCCATACCGCCATCACTACCGATAGGAGCAGCCCTCCCATGCCGAGCACGAAATAGGGAATCAGTTTTCCAACCAGCAGCTCCCGCATGGCCACGGGTGTCACCAGAAGCGCCTCCAGAGTCCCCCGCTCCCATTCTCGTGCCATGACCATGGCAGTCAGCAGGGCACCGATCAAGCTCATAATGACGGCGATCAACCCGGGCACCAGATAGTTGCGGCTGCGCAGTTCCGCGTTAAACCAGATCCGCTGCTGAACCTGTACCGGTAAGTCCAGGGTTACGCCGCGCAGCGCAGCCCGCTGCGCCAGCCATTGCTGCCAGACTCCCTGGATATAGCCTTCTACGAGACGGGCCGTGTTGGCATCCACGCCATTGACAATTACCGCGATAGGAGCATCGCCGAAGCCCTGTAAACGGCTGGTGAAATTTGCTCGTAACCAGACGATCCCGTCCACGCGGCGAGCCATTAGTGCCTGTTCGGCCCGCCGCATATCCGGCATCGGCACCGATTGCAAATAGTCCGAGCGTTGAAAAGCGCCGGTAAAACTGGCAGTGGCGGCGCTAGGCTGCTCGACTACCAGGGCAATCGGCACGTGCTTGGCATCCAGGGAAACTCCATAGCCGAACAGCAGCAGCAACGCCACCGGCAACAGGAAAGCAATGGCAATGCTGCTGGGGTCACGCAAGATCTGCAAAAATTCCTTGCGCACCAGGCCGCGCACCCGCATAACGGCACCGCCCCGGACGGCCACCGGAAAGCGTTTAAGAGGTTTCTTCATGGTGCTGCTCCCGCCGTCTGTCTGCCCTCGGTCAGAGTAATAAAGGCATCCTCTATGGTTGGATTAGGTAATTGCGCCGTGCGGACCTGCTGTTTGATAGCCAATGGCGTGCCCAAGATCAGGATTTCACCGGCTTCCATAATGGCCAGGCGGTCGCAATACTCCGCCTCTTCCATAAAGTGCGTGGTCACCAGCACGGTGACGCCCGCCTCCGCCAGGGCATTGATACGGCGCCAGAAACCCCGCCTTGCCAGAGGGTCCACTCCGGAAGTGGGCTCATCGAGGAACAGAACCTCCGGCTCGTGCAGCAAGGCACAGGCCAGTGCCAGACGCTGCTGAAAACCCTGGGGTAAGTTGCCGCTCGGCGCGGTAGCCAGAGGCTCAAGGGCAAATTCTTTTAATGCCCACGCCATGCGATTCCGACGCCGGTTCTCGGTAAGTCCATAAACACTGCTGAAAAATTTCAGGTTCTGAAGCACACTCAGATTGCCATACAGGGAAAACTTTTGCGACATATAGCCGATGCGTCCTCGCGCCGAGGCGGCCGCGTAGCGCAGATCCAGACCGGTCACATGTAAGGTGCCGGCGCTGGACGGAAGCAGTCCGCAGAGCATGCGGAAGGTAGTGGATTTACCGGCCCCGTTGGCACCCAGCAAGCCGAAGACTTCGCCGCGGTTTACCGTAAAACTGATGCCCTTGACGGCGTAGAAATTACCGAACCGGCGCTGCACATTGTGAACTTGAATAACCGGCTGCGGATCTGCAGGCACCGCATCCCTTCCGCCGGTTACCTCTGCAGCATTAGGGTCTGGCGCGTCGTCACGGTGCCGTCGGCTCCGCAGTTCGGCAACGAACCAGTCCTCGAAGCGGGACGGCACGGACACCAAGGAAATGTCGGGTACGGACGGGAATAGCTCTGGTGTTGGAAAAGACGACGTGGACGCCATCACCAGGCGCACGGCATCGCCCTGGACCACGGCGTCCACTACACCGCAGGCGTGACTCAGCCGTGCCTGTAGTTGGCGGCGCTTGAGACCCTTGGCCGTAACGGCGTAAGTACGGCCTGCCAGAGCATCACTAAAACGTTTCGGTGCGCCCTGCCCTAGCACCTTCCCCTGGTAAAGCATCACCACTGCAGCGCAGTGCTCCGCTTCGTTCAGGTACGCCGTGCTGAGCAGTACGCTCATGCTCGTCTCTCGCACCAGGCGGTCAACGATGGCCCAGAGCTCCCGGCGGGATACCGGGTCTACCCCTACCGTGGGCTCATCCAGCAACAACAGGCGAGGCGGCCGAACCAAGGTACAGGCCAATCCCAGCTTTTGTTTCATACCGCCGGAGAGTTGGCCCGCTAGGCGCCGTGTGAAGGGGGCAAGGGCCGTCATCTGCAGCAACGTAGCATACCGCTGCCGGCGCTCGGTGATCGGCAATCCCTGCAAATCGGCATACAAATCCAGGTTCTCCTGTACCGAGAGATCCTCGTAAAGACCGAAACGCTGCGGCATATAGCCAATCGTCGCCTGTACCTTCAGGGCATCCCGGACAACATCCAGACCCAGTACGGCAATCCGACCGGTATCGGGAATCAGAACACCCGCAACCAGGCGCATGAGGGTGGTCTTGCCGGCGCCGTCTGGCCCGATCAAGCCAGTAATCCGGCCGGGATAGATAGCCAAGGAGACGGCTTCCAGAGCCTGTACCCGGCGCCCGGCGCCGGCGAAGGCTTTAGCGACCTCTTCGAGAACCAAAACCGGCTGATCCTGCTGCTCAATCGGCTCCGACATCGGTTTTTTGACAGCGGTTTTCGTCTGTGCTGGTTAGGCCTTGCAGCTGCGGCACAGGAATAGTGACGGTTACCGGCATTCCCAGGTGCAGTTCGTTTTCCGGATTACAGACATAGACTCGCACTTGATAGACCAGGCTGGTGCGCACTTCTTCTGTCTGTACCGATTTTGGCGTAAATTCCGCAGTAGGGGAAATATAACCAAGCCATCCCTGATAGACTTTGCCGGGAAAGCTATCGGTCGCCACCTGGGCCTGCATACCAAGATAAAGCTTACCCAGATCCGGTTCGTCCACGTAGGCACGCACCCAGACCGGATTGGTCAACGCCAGCGTATAGACCGGCCGCTGCGGCGAAGCCATGTCCCCGGGTTGCAGAATGCGATCCCGGATTACACCCGCCACCGGAGCATAGAGTGAAGCATCGGCCAGCTCCTGCCGAGCCAGCGTCAGCTCCGCCTGGTAGGCCTCTAAGGTTGCCTTGGCGGCAGCAATGTCTTCTCGACGCGGACCCGCCAGCGCCAGTGCCAGAGTTGCCTTGGCTGCCCTAAGCCGCGCCGCGGCTGCATCGGCGGCGGCTTGCGCATCATCCACCTCCTGGGGAGAGGCCAACTTCCGCGCTGCCAGGTTACGGACACGCTCATAGGAACGTTGAGCGTCCTGCAGCTGCGCCTCGGCGAGCGCCAGCTCGGCACGCGCTTTGTCGATCTCTTCAGGTCGGGTACCCGCTTCCAGGCGAGCCACTACCTGTTGCTGCGCCGCCAAGCGAGCCTCAGCCCGCGCCACCTTAGCCGCCAGCTTCGCCGTCGCCAGGGTAGCTAACCGCTGACCCTGCACGACTTGGTCTCCTTCCTGAACAAACATGCGGTTGATGCGCTCGGCGCTGTTGAACGCCAGTTCCACTTGGCGGATATCGATGTTGCCGTAGAGGGTCAGCTGCCCGAGCGGATTAGCCGGCTGGCGAGTCTGCCATAACCAGATGCCGCCTCCCACCGCGGCGGCCACCATCAGCAGCAACGCCAAGCGTATACCTTTCTTATTAAGCATAGTCTCGAATTTAAAGTCGTACTTAGAAAAGCGTCCTTAGCTTGGCAAGCCTGCCTGCAAAACACTTTCCTCGGTTCTTCGGTATGCTACGTTATCTCTATGCCAGTCCGCTAATGTCGTCTAAAACAGACATCTCTTCTCATGATGTGACGCGTTTGGCATATCTTCTCCTGGTCACGATGGGCTTAATACACTTGACAGCGCATTGGTTTCCCGTAAACTACCATCCATATGGATGGTGGAGAGATGGTCATGACAGGTGAAATGGAGAAAATCACGATTAACTTGGGCTTTGTCGATCTTGGTCAGATCGATTTGTTGGTGCAGGAAGGCTTTTATGCCAACCGCACGGACTTCATTCGTACCGCGATCCGCAACCAACTCGCCACCCATGCCGAGACGGTCAAACAAACGGTGGCGCGCAAGACGCTGGTGCTCGGCCTCCAGCACTATACTCGGCGTGACTTAGAGGCGGTGCGGGCGGCCGGACAGAAACTCCAGATTCAGGCACTGGGCTTAGTAAGTATTGCCGATGATGTGTCTCCCGAGCTGGCCCGAGCCACCATTGACTCCATCGTCGTGCTGGGTGGCTTGCGGGCTGGTGCGAAAATCAAAGCGGCGTTAGCCGATCGGATTCAATAACTAATTTCTCTTAACCCAAAGAGAAAGATGTTGGTAGGGCATGCTGTGCGTGGTGGTCTTTCTATGCAATGCATGGTTCGCTTATAAAACACGAGGCGGTGAGTCAAACGCCAGCTCCTGCCTAAAATCACTGGTGTTATATGTTAAGGAAACCATAGGTATGAATGATAAAATGCGCACTGGGATGGCGGAAGCCACCCGACTCACGCGTGCGGGCCAACTTCTCGAGGCCACCGCCATTATCCAGCGCACGCTCTGGGGCAGAGTAGCGCCGGAAGCTTCAGCAACCGCCAGCGACCGTACTACCGCTGAACCCATTGACGTCACCTGGCAAGTGGTTGACGAACCTCCATCGCCCGCAGCAGGCTCAACCCAGGAGCCAGATCAGCAAACTAGTTCTTCCGCAGCGGCGCTACTACCATCGCCTGTCGTTGCAGTGTCTCCTCAGGCAAGCGAAAGCGCATCCGCCGCACCGACCGGCAGCCAAGCTGATTTTCGTAAGGCTAAGCACGGCGAGGCATCGGCAGTTGAGTCTGCGCGCGGCAAAGAACGTGCCGAATCTACAGCGCCTCGACGATCTGTTCGCTTGCGCCCCACCCTGCGCCTGCGGCGACGTGAACTCGGCGGAAAAGCATCCAGACCAGATCTGGCACGTAGCGAGATTTTGGCAGGCGGGCAATTTCTCACGGGATCCTATTCCAACCTAGCCGGAACCCGCAGCTATCAACTGTATATTCCTAGTGGCTATCGCGGGCAGACCCTGCCGCTAGTCGTTATGCTTCATGGCTGTACGCAGACTCCAGATGACTTTGCTGCCGGCACTCGGATGAATAGGCTTGCCGAAAAAGAACAGTTTTTCGTAGTTTATCCCGCCCAAGCGGTCCCTGCCAATCAGTCCAAATGCTGGAATTGGTTTAAGGCGACGGACCAGCACCGGGATCGCGGCGAACCCTCCATCATTGCCGGCATCACGCGGCAGCTTGCCAGCACTTACTCCGTTGACGTACGGCGAGTGTACCTGGCGGGGCTATCGGCCGGCGGGGCGATGGCCGCAATCATGGGAATGAACTATCCTGATCTGTACGCTGCTATCGGCGTTCACTCCGGCCTTGCCTACGGTGCCGCCCACGACCTTCCCTCCGCACTCGCCGCGATGCAGCATGGCGGAAAATCCGCCCTTCACCAGCAGCATCGTCATCTGCGAGCGGCGGAGATCAATACTCATCTCGTCCCAACTATCGTGTTCCATGGGGATCGGGATACGACGGTTCATCCTTGCAATGGAGACCAAGTGCTCGCTCAATGGACAACACCACATGCCGGCGATGAGCCCGCTAAGGCGGCAAAAACAAAGCTTCACGTGACTATGCATCGGGGACAGGCGTCCGCCGGGCATACCTACACCCGCTCCATTTATCGCGAGACAAGCGGTCGTGCCGTCATGGAACGGTGGCTGGTCCATGAGGCAGGCCATGGATGGTCGGGCGGTAGCCCTTATGGCTCATTTACCGATCCCAAGGGACCTGATGCCTCGCAGGAAATGGTACGCTTTTTCTACCAGCACCTACGGAGCGAGTCGTAGTCATAGCGCCGATTGACATGCCAGTATAACGAGTGTGAAACGACCATATTCCGCGATGGCCAAATCAGCAGGTTCGTGCAACACTAGGTTATTAACAGCAGCTTTTCAGGTGGGAATGCTATGAACCCCTGCTTGCCCTATTGGTTTCTCGCTACTGTCCTAGCTAGCGGATGTTGGTTTTTAGCGACAGGTGCCGTTTTCGCCGCCGCACCACAAGACTCGCCTCCGGCGCAAACTGCTGCGCCAGCGAAATCGCCCGGCATCGCGTCAAAAGATATTGTCACGATACAGTCTCCCAAGGGCACCACGTCCCGCCAGGGTTTGCCCTATTTCGTCGGCATTTCTGAGCGTACGGTGGGAGCCAAGGGTATTTCCATGAATTTGGTTGTCATTCCACCCGGCAGCGCGGCTAAGCCCCATCTTCATAAGGGCTACGAGACAGCCATTTATGTTCTCAAGGGGCGTGTGGAAACGCGCTACGGTCGCGGTCTGCGCCAATCGGTTGTTAATGAGGAAGGTGACTTTATCTACATTCCCCCCGACCTTCCTCATCAGCCGCGAAATTTGAGCAAGACTGAACCGGCAATGGCTATCGTGGCCCGTAACGATCCCAATGAGCAAGAGCATGTCGTGACCTACGACCCCGCTGCGGAGCAGGAATCACTGCCTTCTCAGTGACTGGTGAAGCGCAAGCCAAAGCTGATTAAAAAAGGCACGGCTTTTCACCGTGCCAATTCTCCACCTCAAATCTCCTAGGAGGAAGGAGGAGAGGTGTTTGCTAAAAGCCCCTTAACCGGCTTTCTAAGAAAGCACAGATAAGTCTCATAAAAGCCACCGAAACTGATTTTCCATAGTCGGACATATCACTTCGGCACTCTAAAGCTATGCAAAATTCATGCAATCCAATTTTTTTAATAAAAATTAATAACTTGATTTAATAATCGAGTTTCAGTGGAAGTTCAACTGTGCGCCGCTGCCGACGTAAATCACAGAAAAATAAGCAACTTACTGATTACTCAACTTTCAAATTGTCTTTAAATAGCGACAACAAATCCATGCCGGTTGACCAAGGTTAAGCATTTTATCGTGGCCGCCACGCACAGCGGCCCACTGAGCTATAGTGCCAGCCATATGAATTGATGCCGATAATTTTATTACAATCGTTGTTTACTAACGATTTGAAGCCTTGTAACCAGTATCAGGTCATTTGACCGGCACTATAACTCTAAGAGATCGCAAACCGGTTCAAACCCTCCTGTTGCTAGGGCTAGGGCGTCTAAATCGGCCAATTTGCTTTAATCACTTTTTGGACCTCGCTGATTGGTTCCAAACCCAGCGTGAATCGGTGTCATAGCGATATTCTCAGGGTCCAAAAACCGGGCAACGAATTTGGCCTAAAGATGGCGTTTTTAGACACCCTATGCTAGGGCTACAGCTACACGGTAAGCTTTGCTCGCTTGCTGCACAAAACTATCATTAAACTAAGGTTAAAGAGGCTCTATGAGAGAGATTTATCATGCGCTGGTGCTAAACATGCACCAGCCGCCAGGCAACCTAGACCATCTCCTTGAAACAAACGAGTGGGAGGCTAAGGAAATCCTCTACGCCTATGACCGCATGGTGCGCACCCTATGGGCGTATGAGGATATTGCCCGTGTGCATCTTTCCCTTTCCGGAACTCTGCTCGAAACCCTTTCTCATCCGGAATTTCAGCAAAAAGTGTACGGCATCGTCGATTGCGGAACGCTGCTCTGGAGTCTGCAAAACCAACGCATTTACGAAATTCTTGGAACCGGTTACTACCATCCCGTGTTGGCTTTAATTCCGCAAGCCGATTGGGACGAGCAGATTAACCGCTGGCTCAGCATCGGCCGACACATTTTCTGGCGACTCCATTTTCCCGGTTTCTGGCCGCCGGAAATGGGCTTTACCATGGAGTTAATTCCGCACCTGAAAAAAGCCGGTTATCGTTACGTGCTCGTGGATAGCGAGTATGTCGATCCCATCGATGACATGTCATGGCAGGAACTGCGTTACCGGCCACACTTAGCAGAATATGGCGGGGAAGAGATTATCGTGATCGTCCGCGACCGGGAACTCTCGAATGCCCAGTTGGCCGGCATGGACTATGGTTGGTTCTATCATGAATTGCACGAGCGCACAAAGTGGTGTGATTTCCCGCCTCTAGTGGTTACCGCTACCGATGGTGACAACGGCGGTTGGTTTCGCAACGTGAGCCCCAAAGCTAATTTCTGGACCTATTTTTACCGTGAAGCACTCGATGCCATCCGCGCAGGCCAGTCAGTCATGCGGCCAATGTTGATCAATGACTATCTCGACCGTTTCGGCGCTGCAGGACGGGTCACGGTGCGCCGCGGAGCCTGGAATACCGACACGCATCATGGCTGGAACTTCCACCAGTGGCAGGGCTCCCAGGCACAACGGGACGCCATGACGCGTGTTCACCAGGTCAGTGAGGCCTTTCACACGCTGCACGACCGGGCAGCCCAACACTGGAATTTTGCAGTGCGTCATGAACTGGAGCAAGCCTATTGGCGGCTGTTGCGGGCTGAGACAAGCTGCAATTTTTACTGGGGCGAGGCATGGATATCCAATACGCATCAGGACCTGGATAAGGCTGCCTACCATATTGAGCAGGCCAGAGCTGCCCTGGGAGAGACTACCGTGTAATTCCTGCTCAAAAATCAGTCATTCTCTCTAGTGCAACATCAGCCTTAAAATTGCGGAAATCGGGGCAGGTTGGGCTGAGCTTGCGGAGCCCAACATAACAACGATTCGGCCGTAGCCACCGACACATATCAACTAAGCCGATAATCTTAGCAACAAGTCATTATCTCCCACCCTAGGCGCCGTTAGCATTTTCGGTTACGCTTCTAATCACATAAGCGTAACCGATTCACTCTGTGCTATGACAGCGCTAAATTCTCCGCAGCCGCTTCAGGATTCTCCCATTGGCACTATCGCCGAGGTCCATGGCCCGGTGGTAAATATCGTCTGCCGGCGCTTACCGCCACTGCGCCAGGCTTTGCACGCCTTTCTCGATCATGAAAGCTATCTGTTCGAAGTACATCAACATCTGGATGAGCACCGCATCCGGGCTATTACTCTGCACCAAACCGCCGGACTCAAGCGGGGCACACCCGTTTTCGATACCGGTGCACCCCTGCATGTGCCGGTATCGCCCCAGTGCCTCGGCCGAATGGTTAATATCTTTGGGGAACCCCAGGACGAAAGACCGCCCCTGCCAACCGACGCATTCCGTAATATTCACGGACGGCCGCCGCCTCTTAGCGAATCCCTCGGCATTAGCGACGTCTTGCCAACTGGGATTAAGGTGATCGATTTACTCTGCCCGTTCGTTAAAGGGGGTAAAACCGGTTTATTCGGAGGCGCCGGCGTCGGCAAGACCATATTAATCATGGAGTTTATGCATGCCATTGCCAATCTCCATGCCGGCGTGTCGGTCTTTGCGGGAGTGGGTGAACGAGTCCGTGAAGGTCACGAGCTCTGGCATGAGATGCGCCATGCCGGCGTGCTGGAACAAACCCTCCTGATGTTCGGGCAAATGGACGAATCACCGGGTGTGCGCTTTCGGGTGGGACTCAGCGCCCTGACCTATGCGGAATATCTGCGCGATACGCTGCACAAGGAGGTATTATTTGTCATGGACAATATTTACCGTTTCGTCCAGGCCGGCAGCGAGATTTCCGTGCTGCTGGGCCGCATGCCGGCCACGGTTGGCTATCAGCCTACGCTAATCACCGAGGTGGCGGAACTTGAGGATCGCATTACCTCGACCGAGGCCGGCGCCATCACGTCGGTGCAGGCGGTTTATGTGCCGGCAGACGATATGACCGATCCCGCCGTCAGCGCTATACTTAGCCATCTGGACACCACGGTGATCCTATCCCGGGAACAAGCCGGCAAGGGCATCTATCCGGCCGTTGATCCCCTGCGCTCCGCCAGTAAGTTGATGGACCACCGGGTTCTGGGAAAACGCCATTATGCCGTGGCGGAAGGGGTGCGAGAACACCTCGCCCGGCACCGGGAGTTGGAGGATATTATTACCATGATGGGCATCGAGGAACTGTCTCCCGCGGACCGGCGTATCGTTATGCGGGCGCGGAAACTACAGAAGTATCTCTCACAGCCCTTTACCGTGGCCAGCGAACAAAGCGGAATTACCGGAGTATCCGTTTCCCTGGAAGAAACCCTGGCAGATTGTGAAGCTTTTCTGCGGGGCGACTACGACTCTATTCCAGAAGATGCGTGCTATATGCGCGGCGGCTTAGCGGCAACAGGTTGATGACCGGTTTTATGCTACATCTCCAGGCGACGACGCAGTACGAGCGCATTGCCGACGTCATCTCCCTGGTGGCCGAGGACGGCTCCGGGCGCTTTGGCATACTGTCCGGCCATGAACGTCTGATCACGACGCTGCTACCCGGATTAGCTCGCTTTCGCACGAGCCAGCAGGCTGTCTGGCAATATCTGGCACTGCCGGGTTGCGTGCTGTACTTCGCGGACAATGAGTTATTTATTAACACGCGGCGTTATCTGCGCGGCGCTGACCATGCCAGCCTAAGCGCCGCCTTAGAACAGCAGTTGCTGGCCGAAGAACGCGAGCTGGCACAAATTAGACAAAGCGTGCACCGGCTTGAGGAAGCCGTGTTCAAACGCCTCTGGCAGCTGAAACGGCATGTTCTATGACCCCTAACAAGCAGAATGATCATCTAAAAAAGCAGGTGGAAATTCATTCCAGACGCCTTAACCAAGCGGAACGGGAGCGCCCTACGTTGCTTGCACAAGTTGCCTCGCTGGGTGTACTGGGGCTGCTTTTTGTGCTGCCTGTGGTGGCGGGAGCTTACGTTGGCCGCTGGCTCGATGAGATGGCCGAGGGCTATTCCATCCGCTGGACCTTGAGCCTGATTTTTCTCGGTTTGGTGGTAGGCATTATCAATGTCTGGCTGCATCTGAGGGAGTAACAACGTGGAAACCGCCACAGTGGTCTTGCACATCGGGCCGCTGGTCATTACCGACGTCGTCATCACCAGTTATGGCCTAACGTTAGTGCTCGGATTAGGAGCCTGGCTGGTTAGCCGTCATCTGCGTCTTGCTCCCGGTCCAATACAAACGGCTTTGGAGAGTATCGTCAGCCTTATCGAGACCGCTATCAGCGAAGTCCTACCCCAACACACGGTCCAGATACTGCCTTTTGTGGGTACTCTCTGGATATTCCTAACTCTGGCCAATCTGACCGGCTTGATTCCCGGACTCAACTCGCCAACCCGGGATCTTTCCGCCACCGCCGCTTTGGCTGTGCTGGTATTCCTGGCGGTTCACTGGTTTGGTATTCGCTCTCAGGGGTTAAGTCGTTATTTACGCCATTATCTGGCCCCTAACCCCATTCTCCTGCCGTTTCATCTGGTCAGTGAGGTTACGCGTACCGTCGCCCTGGCGGTACGTCTGTTTGGTAATATCATGAGCCTGGAGATCGCCGCCCTGCTGGTACTGCTGGTAGGCGGTCTGCTGGTACCCATCCCCCTGCTGCTGCTGCATATCGTCGAAGCCCTGGTGCAGGCTTATATCTTTGGTATGCTGGCGTTAATCTATATCGCCGGGGGTATTCAGTCGCAACAACAACGGCAAAGAGATTAACCGCTATGTCCGATATGACTTGGTTTACCCTAGGTTCCACCGTCGCGGCCCTATTGGCCATTGCCCTAGGCACTATGCTGCCGGCGCTGGCCATGGGGCGGGCCATCAGTCAGGCCCTCGATAGTTTGGCCCGGCAGCCGGAAGCGGAACGGGCGATCACCCGCACCCTGTTCATCGGCCTGGCCATGATTGAATCCCTGGCCATTTACTGTTTGGTTATCGTGCTTATTGTTTTGTTTCGCAATCCGCTGCTGGAGTATCTTTTAAAGTAACAGCGGTCTGCTACTTGCCAATAGCCAAGGTGCCCACGCAATGGAGCTGGACTGGTCTACGTTTATCCTCGAGATAATCAACTTTCTGATCCTGGTTTGGATTCTTAAGCGATTTCTCTACCAACCCATCCTCGCCGTGATCGCCCGCCGCCGAGAAAGCGTGGAAAAAACATTAAACGAGGCACAGCAGCTTCGCGAAGAAGCCGAAACTATGCAAACCCAGTATCGGCGCCGCCTGAGCGATTGGGAACAGGAAAAAAACCAGGCCCGAGACGCCTTACAAAAAGAACTGGACGCCGAGCGTGCCCGCCAGCGTGAGGCGTTACAGAAAATGCTGGCACAGCAGCGCGAAAAAAGCCGCGCCCAGGAAGAGCGTCGCCTGGCTGAACTGGCGCAGCGAAAGGAAATGGCAGCACTCACTTTGGCAAGACGTTTCACCCGACGCTTACTGGAAAGGCTGGCCTGTCCCGCCCTGGAGGAGCGCATTATTGCGCTCACTCTGGAAGAACTGAAACAACTGCCCGAGGAACGCCTGAGCGCATATCAAAACGATGCTACTGCTCCAGAGCGCATTCAGATCAGCAGCGCTTATCCTCTGTCGGAAGCCCAGCGCCACGGGTTACAACAAACCTTGGACCGGTTGCTAAAGCACAGCGCACATTATGATTTTTGCCAGAATCCGAGTCTGATAGCCGGGCTGCGAATCAGCCTTGGACCGTGGATAGTGCAGGCCAATCTGCATGAGGAACTGCAGCTTTTCCAGGAGGCCGCCCGTGCCAACCCCGAATCCTCAGACTGACAGGCTGGCGCGCCAGGCGGATTGGTTAGCGCATTATCGGTTTACGCCGCGCATTGCAGAGCTAGGCCATGTGGCTGCCGTGGGCGACGGAGTGGTATGGGTTCAGGGTCTGCCCTCGGCGGCCATGGACGCCGTACTGGCTCTGGAAGACGGCAGCCGGGCCGTGGTCTTTCATTTGGCTGAGACACGGATAGGCGGCATTCTGCTGCTGGAAACCCCGGCTTTGACAGCCGGCACGGAAGCGTATCTTACCTCGCAACGCCTCAATATTCCGGTGGGTAACGCGCTGCTTGGCCACATTATCGATCCCTTGGGTAATCCCCTGGACGGACAGCCACCTCCCCAATGCCAACAGCACCGTCCTCTGGACGCTCCCTCTCCGGCTATTCTAGCTCGCGATTTCGTTAACGAACCCTTGTATACCGGCAGCAAAATCATCGATACGCTGCTGCCCATTGGCAAGGGTCAGCGGCAGCTGCTTATCGGCGATGAAGGCACGGGGCGCAGCGCCCTGGCCATCGATGCCGTCATTAATCAAAAAGACAAAGGAGTTTACTGTGTCTATGTGCTAATTGGCCAGAAGCGCTCCACTGTCGTCAATACCGTGGAAACCCTACGCCGCTATGGGGCCCTTTCTTATACCGTGCTGGTGGTGGCGGAGGCCGGCGGTCTGCCCGGTCTAAACTATTACGCCCCGTTTACCGGTTGCGCCATCGCCGAGGCTTGGATGGAACAAGGCAGGGATACCCTGGTGGTCTACGATGATCTCAGCGCCCATGCTATTACCTATCGTGAATTGTCGCTGCTGCTGCGGCGTCCTCCAGGACGGGAAGCGTACCCCGGGGATATTTTTTATCTTCACGCCAGACTGCTGGAGCGTGCTACCTGCCTGGCCCATACCCACGGTGGCGGCAGTATGACAGCGCTGCCTATCATCCAAACCCATCAGGGCGAGATTGCCGCCTATATTCCCACCAATCTCATTTCCATCACCGACGGTCAGCTCTACCTGGATCAGGACTTATTCGCCAGCGGTTTCCGGCCCGCCATCGATATTACCCGTTCGGTATCCCGCATCGGCGGCAAGGCCCAACATTCCCGTATCAAGCAGGAGGCGGGACGCATTAAACTGGATTATCTGCAGTTTCTGGAACTGGAGGTATTCAGTCGCTTCGGCGCTCGTCTAGAGTCCTCTATGGAGGCCAAAATTCACCGCGGCCGTCTGCTGCGGGAAATTCTGAAGCAGGATCGTCTGACCCCCTTGCCCATCACTTTTCAGCTTGCCTGGCTGGTGGCCTATAACGAGGGACTACTCGATACCGTACCGCTGGAGGCCGTCGCCAATCTGCTGGAACGGCTGGCGCAACAAGTGATGCAGTCGAAACTGCGCCTGGAAGACGAGCGCGAGCGTTGGGTGACAGCGCTTAAAGATTGGCTAGGCACTTTCACTCAGGAAAATTAAATGAGCGCACGACGCCAACTGCAGCAACGCCTACGCAGCCTGAGAGAAATGCAGGAAATTCTGGGTTCTATGAAAACCCTGGCCGTGTTGGAGACTCATAAACTCGCCCGGTTCGGCGCTAATCAACAGCGGCTGGTGACGGGTATCGAGCGCGCCGCTGCTGACTTCTGTCAATACTTTCCGCAAATTCTGGAACGCTTACCGGTGCTCGCCGAAGTCTATTTGCTGCTCGGCTCGGAGCGGGGTTTTTGCGGGGATTTCAATGAAGGATTGCTGGTCAAACTAAGCGAACTGCGACAACAGCACACCGGGCAAAAGGTACTGGTACTGGCCATAGGCAGCCGATTATGCGCCAAACTGGCAAACGATCCGCGAGTCTTTGCCCGGCTTAATGGGCCTAGTGCGACGGAAGAGGTGCCTGTTGTGCTTATCCAGGTAGTCGATACGCTACTCGACCTGGAAAGTCGTTTTCGCTCCCTGAGCTTAACGGTACTGCACCATGATCCGGAGACGCAACAGGTGGCGCAGCGTTTGCTGTTGCCTCCTTTTACGGCTTTTATCAAACGGCCCCCGGCTCTCGGCCCGCCCCCGTCTGTTAATCTGCCGCTTCAGCAACTGTTTTCCGAACTGGTGGAGCATTATCTTTTTGCCACCCTACATGCGCTATTTTATACCGCACTCGGCGTGGAAAATCAGCGCCGGATCCAGCACTTAGAGGCGGCGACCCAGCGGCTGGAAGAGGAAATTACCCAGCTGACGCTGCGCGCCAACACCCTACGCCAGGAGGAAATTACCGAAGAAATCGAGGTGATCCTGTTAAGCGCTCAGGAGCGAAGAAAGTAAATCATTAGCTCCACGCCGGCTGGTGCACAAGCCTTCTCAAAGAGAGATTGATGATCGTAAGTATGACCAAACCCTTAATGAACACCCGTGAGGTTGCGGAGTACCTGCGTATCAAGGAGCGCAAAGTTTACGATCTGGTTGCGCAACGCCGCATTCCCTGCACCCGTGCCGCAGGCAGATGGCTATTTCCCAAAGAATTGATCGATCTCTGGCTGCTGCGCCACGCCGAGGGTGTTGCAGGAACGGCAATCCATGGCGAGCTTCCGGCCATTATTAGCGGCAGTCATGATCCCTTATTGGACTGGGCCGTGCGGGACTCGGGTAGCGGGCTCGCCGTCCTGTTCAATGGCTCCCTTGATGGATTGGAGCGTTTTACCCAGCGTCAAGCGCTGGCGTGCGGTCTCCACGTACTTGACGCCGACAGCGGCGACTACAATACACCCTTACTGCAACAGCGCCTTCCCACCGAGCCGGTGGTGGCCATCGAATGGGCCTGGCGCGAACAGGGGTTAATACTCGATGATCAAGTTTTTAGTGCTTGACATTTTCAAATATCAAATAATCAAATAGTTAGCAACATGAGCCATTATTGCCGCTCTCCAGTTGCCCAGCAGCTTGAGAGCCATAACTTTTTGAAAAAATTGAAGTTCATAAATTTAACCAAAAGTCAAGAAGAAAAAACTTGATCATCGAGTAATAGTGGCGCCCGGCAATCCGCTTGGCATTGAAGGATTACCGAACACCCAGGGTAAGCGTTTTGCGCTGCGCCAGAACTCGTCAGTCATAAGTTCTCTTACTGAAAAACCTTGACCGCGTTGCCTAAAAGCAGCATGAATTCCCGCGAGCTACCAGCATTTGAGCACCTGGGTAGCCCAAGGAGAATCCATGCTGAGGTACGTATATCACGCTTTGGAGAGCTTTCAAAGTGTCTTTTCCCGTCACCGCAGTTGGCTACTATTCGCCGCGGTGGTGTTGAGTTTTCTGGCCGCCCCGGAGATGATCGGGGTGACGTCGATGTGCCGGTTCTGGCTCGGGGACGACCGGGTCTATCATCGCTTGCTGCACTTTTTTCGCTCCACGGCCTATGGCTATGGGGAACTGCTGGAGGCGTGGCAGCGCTATGTGTTGAGCCAGGAGGTCACGGTCAAAGTCGAGGGGCGTTGTGTGTTGCTGGGTGATCATACTCATGTGGTCAAAGACGGGGGGCGGATGCCCGGCGTGGTATCGCTGCGTGAGACCTCGGAGACGCAACACAAGCCGTCCTATTTCCGCGGTCACTGTTGGGGGGCGATCGGGCTGGTGGTCGGTTCGCTGAGGGCGTGCTTTTGTTCGCCTCTGGAGCTACGTATCCATCAAGGCTTCTGCCATCGGGGCCAAAGCGAACCCGGCTCGGCGCGCCCGGGTCCGAGCTTGGCGGAGCGGGTGGTGCAAATGGCGTTGAGCTTTGCTGTCGGTCATGACTGTCCGGCCTTTTTGGTGTTGGATGCGTTCTTCTCCACCGCCGGGGTGTTTCGCTTGGCCCGTTCGGTGTATTCGATCGTCTTGAAACAACCGTATCTGATCATCCTGGCGCGGGCGAAGAAAAACTACGTGGCCTATTTCCCCGCCGCGCCCAAACCATCCGGGCGTCCGGGACCTCAGAGGCTGTTGGAAAATACCCTGGCGCGCAAGCTAATGCGTTGATTTAAAATGCTCCGAAATCGTTCGATCAGGGGTTTTCCAACAGCCTCTCAGCCGCGCTATGGCGACAAAGTGCACCTGATGGCGTGTTTCGATCATCGGCAGCTGTTTCACACCGCCCAGTGTCACGTCTACGGCCAACTCGAAGCCGTCCAATTGATGAGTATTCCGTTACTGTGGAAGCCGCTCGGGGACTGGCTGCTGTTCATCTTCGCCATCACCTCCCGTGGCCCGATCGTGCTGATGTGCTCGGATCTGACACTCTCACCGACCACCGCGATCGAGCTCTATTGTGTCAGGAGCCGCATTGAAATCCTGTTCGATGTGATGAAAAATCTCCTCGGCGCGTTCCGGTTTCGCTTCTGGACCAAGAAACTGCCGCGTCACTCCCGTCGCCCCACGGCCAATCGGCATTTGAAAGTCCCACGCCCCGAGCATCTATCCACCGTCGAGGCGTGTTGGCAGGCTTATGAAATCTTCGTCCTGTGTGCCGCCATCGCCCACGGGCTGCTGCAGCTGATCGCCCTTCGCTTTGCCACCGAGGTGTGGCAACACCATACGCTCTATCTGCGCACCCGCTCACGCGCCCTGCCGTCGGAAAAAACCGTCCAACAAGTGCTGGCCCCGCTTATGGTCAAACAACTTCTCATTCTCCCGCCAAACAGCATCATCACGAAGATACGGCGCTACTTCGTTGGCGTCGAGGAGGATGAGCCTACCGCTGATCGCCGCGCCGCATGAATCACAGCTGAAATCACAGGGTGCAGTGGTATTTCACCGGCTGGTTCAACCATCAGCCGCGGGCAGTCTTGTTCGATGATCAGGCAGAGAAGTTATGACTGACGAGATGATTAAGAAAGGTCAGATGGTTTCTGCCAACGGGCAAGATCTGTCCGCTGCAGCACAGTTCTATGCCTTGGCTTCCTAAAAACCTAGACGGGATGACCGTGCTGCGCCGGAAGGAAATTAACGCAACACAACCGGGGCAACGCGTGACCCTTTAAGCGTCACCAGAAACTCATAATATAAAAATTTAACGCACTGAAATATAAGTAAAATGATGATAATAACTTTAGCTCAATTTAGACGCTTATCCGTCTCGTGAAAATTGGTGTTAAACTATTTCTTCATTTCCCCTCCAAAATGCTCGGTGAAAAATCGCCATGAAATTTACCTATCCAGGACTCACTGACCAGGAAGTGGAAGCTTCCCGCGCTCAGCACGGTTCCAACGCCGTCGCCAGCCAGGAGGTCGAAACCTTCTGGGACAAACTGCTGGGCAACCTGAAAGACCCGATCATCATCATCCTGATCGCTGCCCTGCTGATCACGGTACTGTTGACGATTTTCGGCTATGCCGAATGGTACGAAAGCGTTGGCATCGCCTTTGCGGTGGTCATCGCCACCTTCGTCGCCACCTGGTCGGAACACAGCAACGAGCAATCTTTCCAGAAACTGCTGGAAGAAGCCTCGATGATCCTGGTCAAGGTGTTCCGTAACGGCCACCTGACTGAAATTTCAATCGACAACCTGGTGGTCGGCGACCATGTCCTGTTGCAACCGGGCGACACGGTTCCGACCGACGGCCTGCTGATCGCCGGACACGCCGAGGTCGATGAAGCGGCGTTGACTGGCGAATCTGAACCGGTCAAAAAGACGGCGTTGCCGGAAGGTGCCGATCCAGCAGCGGAAGAACACCAGTTGTTCCGCGCTGGCCTCCTGGTTGATGGTGAATGTGTGATGCGCGCCAGCGCGGTGGGCGACCAGACCCGCTATGGCCAGACCATGGAGGAACTGCTGTCCGCCGAGGATCGACTCTCGCCTCTGCAACACAAACTGACGGTGCTGGGTGGCCACATCTCGACCTTTGGCTACATCGGCGCGACCTTCATTTTCATCGCCTTCATGTTTAACAACATGTTCCTGCAGGCCGAGAGCCTGGATGCCTATTGGGCGCAGGCCGGGGGCCTCATCGTTAAGGATTTTGTGACGGCGGCGATTCTGGCCATCATCGTCATCGTGGTGGCGGTGCCGGAAGGTTTGCCGATGATGATTGCCATGGTGCTGGCGATCAACATGAAGAAACTGTTGAGCGTCAAGGTCCTGGTGCGCAAGCTGTTGGGTATTGAAACGGCTGGCAGTCTGAACATCCTGTTCACCGACAAGACCGGCACCCTGACCCAGGGCCTATTATCGGTCAGCGCTTTCCTCACCGGTGCGGGTGCGCGGTATGAAAAATTGGATGACATTCCCCAAACATTGCGCGATACCGCCGGGTTTGCCCTGCGCAACAACACCAGCGCGGTCATCGACGCCAGCGACCCGAACGATCCAAAAATGGTTGGCGCCGACCGCACCGAGCAGGCGCTGTTGCGCTTCGTCACGCCGTATCTGGCGCAAACCGGCATGGACATTGTGGACATCATTCCCTTCAACAGCACCCGCAAATTTTCTGCCACTCAGGTTACTGGCGACCGGGCGCTGACGCTGGTTAAGGGCGCGCCGGAAGTGATTTTGCAGAACTGCACCCACTGGCTGGACGCCGACGGCAACCCGGTTGACCTCAGCAACTCGGACGCCCTGCAAGCGGCCATGCGTGAACTGTCTTCCCGGGCCATGCGTCTGCTGGCGGTGGCGGTGACCGAAACGCCGATTGACGACAGCAAGGCGCTACCCGCCAATCTGACTCTGGTGGGCGTGTTCGGGATGCGCGATGAACTGCGCGAGACCTCCTACGCCTCGGTGAAAATCGCGAAAAATGCTGGCATTCACGTCATCATGATCACCGGCGATGCCAAGGAAACCGCCCAAGCCATCGCCAAGGACGTGGGACTGCTGGAAGACGATCCGCAGGCGATTATCCTGACTTCCACTGAGTTGGCCCAACTGTCCGACGCGGAAGTGAAACAGAAACTGCCGCATCTGTACGTAGTGGCGCGGGCCTTCCCAACCGACAAGAGCCGGTTGGTCAAATTGGCCAAGGAACTGGATCTGGTAGCCGGTATGACCGGCGACGGCGTCAACGATGCGCCGGCGGTGAAAAACGCCGATGTCGGCTTCGCCATGGGTAGCGGCACCGAGATGACCAAGGAATCGGGGGACATCGTCATCCTCGATGACAACTTCTCCTCGCTGACCAAGGCAGTGCTGTACGGGCGCACCCTGTTCAAGTCGATCCGCAAATTCCTGATTTTCCAGTTGACGGTCAACGTCTCCGCCATCTTGGTGGTATTCCTGGGGCAGTTCTTCGGCTTCGACCTGCCGCTGACCATGACCCAGCTACTGTGGTTGAACATCATCATGGATACCCTGGCCGGTCTGGCTTTTGCCGGTGAGGCCGCGCTGCAACGCTACATGCTGGAGAAACCACTGCGCCGCGATGAGCAACTGATTAACACCGATATGTGGTCGTCGATCCTGATTAACGGCGTATTTATCGCTTTCATCAGCATCCTGTTCCTGACCAGCGACGTGACCCGCACCTTGTTCTCCGGCGGGCACGAGGTCGGTTCTGACGCCGCGCAGGCCAAGTTCCTGACGGCGTTCTTCGCCTTCTTCGTGTTCGTCCAGGTCTTCAACACCTTTAACGCCCGCACCCAGGGGCTGAATCTGTGGGAATACCTGCTCGACAACCGCCTGTTCGCGACCATTATTCCTTCGATTATGCTGATCCAGGTGATTTTTATCACCTATGGCGGCGAGATATTGCGTACCGTCGGTTTGTCGATGCAGGAGTGGATTTACGTGCTGCTGATGGCCATTGTGATTATTCCGGTTGATCTGCTGCGCAAGGTGATCCGTAACCAATGGTTTGGCAATCCGGTGCAGCAGGAGGGTGAGTAGCCCTGGGGAATTTCACCCCAAAGCTCTCGCAGAACCGGACGTGACCCTCTCGAGCTGGTTGACTGACAAAACTTGCTAAGCTACGGATTCTACTTGAAACTGAGTGCAACCCGCTGCGCGCGCCAGTTAACCCCAATTAATTTATGGTTTCGACTCCTCAGGAGTGCGTGCTAGCCCCCGAGGGGATCCGAGGTAAACTACGCCGTGTGAAGCAACGTAATCAAGACCGATGGGGGCTAGCGATGAACAGCATGAACGAAACCCGAGGGAAAGACAATCGCCAAGCGATACTGGCGGAGACATCCAAGCTAGTGGAGCGCGTGGAGCAGGCGTATGCGCAAGGCGAAGCGGTGCATGAACTGGAGCGGGGCTTATTGGCTCAGCTGCTGCGGCTGGGGCATCAGCTAGTGGAGCTGTTTTTTAGTTTATGTGGGCCAGGTGATCAAGGGGCGCAATTAAGCTTAAGCGATGGTCGGCAGGTCAAGCGTCTGGGGCGACGCCGCGTTCGTGAGTATCGCTCGGTGTTTGGGGAGCATCAGCTGGAGCGGGTGGTTTACGGAACGCGGGAAGGTCAGAAGATCGACTACGTGCCGCTGGATAGCCAGCTGCAGTTACCGGCGAGCAAGTTTTCGTATCTGTTGCAAGAATGGGATCAGGCGCTGGTGATTGAGCAGCCGTATGCGCAGGTGAGCGAGACGCTGGAGCGGATGCTGGGGGTTCGGCAGTCGGTGCATAGTTTGGAGCGGATCAATCAGCAGTTGTCGGGTTCGGTGGAAGCGTTTTGGGCGGCGCGGGAGCCGGCACCGGTGGCGCAAGGCGACGAGTTGGTGGTCTGTAGCGCGGATAGTAAAGGGGTGGTGATGCGGCGTGCGGTCACCGCGGTCGACACTGTCGCTGAGCGTGACGTGGCGGCCACGGGGGATGAGGGCAAACCGGGCGGCAAGAAAATGGCGTTGCTCGGTGCCGCCTACACCATGGCCCCTTATGTTCGCACCCCCGAGCAGGTGCTCGAGGCGCTGTTTACGGTCCCATCATCGTCGGGCACCAAACCGCCCCGGCGGCCCAAGCCGTTGCATAAATACGTGCAAGCCAGCCTGGCGCGCGATGCGGTTCTGTTGCATTAGCCAGGGAGCTGCGTTTCCGGTAAGCTACGGGTTCGATAAATTTGGCACTGAGAACCCCCATGATTGACTTCAAAGGACACCGCTTCGAGAAGAACATTATCTTGACCTGCGTGCGTTGGTATCTGGCTTATCCGCTGAGCTACCGCGATTTGGAAGAGATGATGGAGGAGCGGGGTGTGCCGGTAGATCATTCCAACATTTACCGCTGGGTTCAGAAGTTCACGCCACCGCTGGAGGCCACGTTCCGCAACGGCAAGAAGCGCCCGGTGGGCAAGAGCTGGCGCATGGATGAAACCTATATCAAGATTCAGGGCCAGTGGAAATACCTCGACCGCGCCGTTGATAAGGCGGGGCAGACAATAATGGCACTTACTTAAGCATATTTTAAATGTAAATCAGACGGATAGATGGGTTGACCGAGGTGGTACAATATAACCCGTTTTCACTTAGTTAATGGGGAGGTGAACCCTGTATCAGTCTATTCGCACCCGCATTGAAGGGCAAATTGTCAACCTGAGAAACCGTTTTGGCCAAGTGAAGGAGCTACCGCTGGGCGAGGTGTTACCCACCGAGGTGGTGGCGCAGGCGGTGGAAGAGGAGGTGGGCGAGCATCGCCAACGGGTGTTTCCCCCGCTGGTCACGCTCACGAGCTTTATTGCGCAGGTGCTCGATCCCGATCATTCGTGTCGGGAGGCGGTGGCCCAGGTGGTAGCGGAGCGGGTAGCGGCGGGCGAGGAGCCCGGTTCGAGTGCGACGGGGGCATACTGCAAAGCCCGCCAGCGGCTACCCGAAGCGCTGGCCTGGCGCGTGATGCGCGAGACCGGTCAAGCCCTGGAGGCGCAGGCGGAAACGCCATGGAAGTGGCAAGGGCGAGCGGTGAAACGGGTGGATGGTACCACGGTGTCGATGCCGGACACCGCGGCGAACCAAGAGGCGTATCCGCAACCGAGCGGCCAAGCGCCCGGGCTGGGGTTTCCGCAAGCGCGCTGGGTGGGTGTAATCCGGGTTGTCGACAGGGGCGGTCGAGCAGCTGGCCATCGGACCGTGCCGAGGCAAACCAACCGGTGAGCATGGGTTGCTGCGCCAGGTGTTAGATCATCTGGTGGCCGGCGAGGTGCTGCTGGGGGATGGGTATTACAGTTCCTATTGGCTATTGGCGCAGTTACGCGCGCGGGGTGCTGACGGGGTGTTTGCGTTGTATCACCGGCGTTTGAGTGGCTTGCGGCGGTGGCAGAAAGAAGCCCAGGTGGTCTGGGTAAAGCCCAAGCAGCGCCCGGACTGGATGGACGAAGTCACTTACCAACACATGCCGGCGAGCGTGACGGTGCGGGTGATCCGCTCGCGGGGGAAAATGTTGGTGACGACCTTGCTGGACAGGAAGCGGTATCCGCGCCGGGCGATCCGCCAGCTCTATACCCAGCGCTGACAAGTGGAGGTCGATCTGATGTTCATCAAAGAGGTGATGCAAATGGGCGTGTTACGCGGCAAAACCCCGACGATGGTACGCAAGGAAATCGCGGTGCATCTGCTGGCTTATAACCTCATTCGTACCGTCATCGCCCAAGCCGCCCACCGCTACGCCAGGGCGCCGCGCACCGTGAGCTTCAAGGCGGCGTTGCAACTGCTCAGCGCCTTTCGTGACAAGGGGCTGCTCGACACGGCGGCCACGTGCCGAGCCTGTTACGAGCCGCTGCTGCACAGCATAGCGCGATTGCCCTAGAGCCTCTATAAAGGCCAAGCTTCGCCACGGCCACCTGCTGCGGGAAATTCTGAAGCAGAATCGTCTGACCCCCTTGTCCATCACTTTTCAGCTCGCCTGGTTGGTGGCGTATAATGAGGGGTCGCTCGATGCCGTCTCACTTGAAGCCGTCGCCAATCTGCTGGAACGGCTGGTGCAACAGATGGCGCAATAGGGACTACGCCTGGATGACGAGCACGAAACCGACTATCGTAAGGTAGAATCAGCGTTTAGGTTAAAAAAATTTCATTTTGGTACGCCGTATGTCGCCGCAAGGCATGGCGGTGTGGAAGTAGAATGACTGAAAACCACGCACAGATGACTAAACCCCTGATGAACACCCGCGAGGTCGCGGAGTACCTGCGGATCAAGGAGCGCAAAGTTTACGATCTGGTTGCGCAACGCCGCATTCCCTGCACCCGTGCCGCAGGCAGATGGCTGTTTCCCAAAGAATTGATCGATCTCTGGCTGCTGCGCCACGCCGAGGGGATTGCAGGAACTGCAACCCACGGCGAACTGCCGGCCATTATCAGCGGCAGTCATGATCCCTTACTGGACTGGGCCGTGCGGGAATCGGGTAGCGGCCTCGCCGTATTGTTCAATGGTTCCCTCGATGGATTGGAGCGTTTCGCCCAGCGTCAAGCGCTGGCATGCGGTCTCCATGTGCTTGACGCCGACAGCGGTGACTACAATACACCCTTACTGCAACAGCGTCTTCCCACCGAGCCGGTGGTGGCTATCGAATGGGCTTGGCGCGAACAGGGGTTAATAGTGGCGCCCGGCAATCCGCTTGGCATTGAAGGATTACCGGACACCCAGGGTAAGCGTTTTGCGCTGCGCCAGAAGGAAGCCGGTAGTTATCTGCTGCTCGATTATCTTTTACACCAAGTCCAGCTTACTCTTGCCCATATCACAGCCGTGGAATCGCCGTTGCGCAGCGAGACCGAGGTCGCATTGGCCGTTGCCGCCGGCGAGGCTGACGTCGGACTCGGCATTGCTGCAGCGGCTCGCCAGCTACGCCTGGATTTTCTGCCCTTAGCCCGGGAGCGCTACGACCTGCTGATCTGGCGTCACCAGTACTTCGAGCCGCCGTTTCAGAGGCTGCTTGCGCTGACCCGTACATTGGAGTTCGACAAACGGGCTCAGACAATGGGTGGCTATGATATCAGTGGTCTCGGAACGGTGCGTTACAACGCCGCGCTTTGAGGAACTGCTTGCGAACTGATTTTGTCAAATTGTTTTCGCGTCAATAGCATTAGCTTTACAATGGTGAGGCTATACCCCCCTATTTATAAGCAGTTTTTTCCAGCACAACCGGAGTATCTTTATGAAAATCAGCGCACGTAATGTCATCAAAGGCACCGTCACCGATGTCAAAAAAGGGGCCGTAGCCGCTCAGGTCAAGGTTGATATCGGCGGAGGTAACGTGCTGACTTCGATGATTACCGTCGACGCCGTCGAAGACCTTGATATCACCGTCGGCCAAGAGGTGTCGGTATTAATTAAAGCAACTGAGGTGATGGTAACCACTTAAGTCAGCGGCATTGGGCGCACCGCCAATCAGCTTTGCAGCTGCGCCCATTCCGTATCGCTAAACAATCGCGAGCGGGTCTGAAAGCGTTTACCCTCGGGACCCTCCAAAGAAAACATGCCCCCGTGACCAGACACCACATCAATGATCAGCTGAGTATGCTTCCAGTACTCATACTGGGCTGCGCCTATGTAGAAGGGGCAGCCGCCGATTTCTCCAAGCAGCACATCCTGTCCCCCCACCTTGAATTCTCCCAGGGGAAAGCACATGGGGGAGCTGCCATCACAGCAGCCCCCCGACTGGTGGAACATCAATGCGCCATGCTTGGCCTTGAGAGTTTCGATCAACGCTAGCGCGGCAGGCGTCGCTACCACCCGAGCTACTGATTCGCGCATAATAGCACTCCCTTGGCAACACCGCCCCCCTAACACTGGGAGACGGTCGACAGTGGAATACCGGCTTAGAAGAAACCCATGGGTTTGGTGTCGTAGCTCACCAGCAGGTTTTTGGTCTGCTGGTAATGATCCAGCATCATCTGATGGGTTTCACGGCCGAAACCAGACTGCTTATAGCCACCAAAGGCAGCATGGGCCGGATAGAGGTGATAGCAATTGGTCCACACCCGCCCGGCCTGGATAGCACGGCCCAGACGGAAGGCACTATGGACATTGCGGGTCCAGACACCGGCCCCCAACCCATAGAGGGTGTCATTGGCGATGGCCAAGGCGTCGGCCTCGTCATTGAAGTTGGTCACCGCCAATACCGGACCAAAGATTTCCTCCTGGAAAATCCGCATCTTATTATGCCCCAAAAAGATCGTGGGCTGGATATAGTGACCCCTGGATAAGTCTCCTTCCAGCTCAGCTGGAGCACCGCCCGTTAGCAGCTCGGCTCCCTCTGCACGGCCGATATCGATATAGTTGAGAATCTTTCCCACTTGCTCGGCGGAGGCCTGGGCACCCATCATCGTTTCGGTGTCCAGCGGGTTACCCAGTTTAATCCGCCGGGTGCGCTCCACGGCCAGAGAAAGAAACTCGTCGGTGAGTTTCGTCTGCAACAACGCCCGGGAGGGACAGGTACAGACTTCACCCTGGTTGAGAGCGAACATAGCAAAGCCTTCCAGGGCCTTTTGGCGAAAATCGTCGTCCTTGTCCATCACATCCTCCAAGAAGATATTAGGAGACTTACCGCCCAACTCCAGGGTCACCGGGATGATATTTTCGGAAGCATACTGCATGATCAACCGCCCGGTGGTGGTCTCGCCGGTAAAGGCAATTTTGGCGATGCGCGGACTCCTAGCCAGCGGTTTACCGGCCTCAACGCCAAAACCGTTGACTACGTTGAGCACGCCGGGAGGCAGCAGATCCCCGATCAGTTCCAGCAGCACCAGAACAGAGGCCGGCGTTTGTTCGGCAGGCTTAAGCACCACGCAGTTGCCGGCAGCCAGTGCCGGCGCTAACTTCCAGGAGGCCATCAAAATCGGAAAGTTCCATGGGACAATTTGTCCCACCACTCCCAACGGCTCGTGGAAATGATAGGCCACCGTATGCTCATCCAACTCCCCCAGTGTTCCCTCCTGGGCACGGATGCACGATGCAAAGTAGCGAAAGTGATCGATGGCGAGGGGAATATCGGCGGCCAGCGTCTCGCGCACCGGCTTACCGTTATCCCAGGTTTCGGTCACCGCCAGCTTCTCCAGGTTGGCCTCCATGCGATCGGCAATCTTAAGTAGGGCAGCAGCCCGCTCGGCAGCGGAAGTTCGGCCCCAGGCGTCCTTAGCCTTATGCGCCGCATCTAAGGCTTTATCGATATCGGCGGCCGACGAGCGCGGAATCTCGCAGAAGGGCTCGCCGGTGACCGGGGTAATGTTCTCAAAATAGCGGCCCTCTGCCGGTGGCACCCATTCACCACCAATGTAATTGGCATAGCGGGACTGGAAGCTGACCTTGGCATTGGGCTTGTTGGGTTGGGCGTATAGCATGGAGTTACCCTCCTCTAGGTGAGTGATTACTAACCATTCGCTCAAATTTTATTTTGAAAATTGAAAATCACTCCACATCAATATTTGACCACTGAGAAAGCATAAAGTGCGTAGCAATGTACCAGAGATTGCCTGGTTGCAAGAACATCTTGCCACCGATCTGGTGCCATTTGAGTACCAAAATCGCCAAAAAAGCCCTCAGTGATGGCCAATTTTCAGAAATGCTGACAAAAATGAGCGAACCATAAGTGATTATAAAAGCCGTCCGGAACAGTTTTTTATGTGCACACAGTTCTATATTGAGCAACAAAAATGCCATTAGCTGCACTTTATTGATTAATTTCCCAAATAAATAATAGCCTTGAAAAATATACAAATAGAATTAAAAAATTGCGCCAAAAATGCAACACACTGTCACGCCGCTGCTCCTCTCTTTACAGTAAGATGGGTCAACATCAATTGCCGAAAACGATAGAAAATAACCGGATAATTAGGCAAGAAAGCGCAGTCAGAAACACCACCGACGTTTCACAACAAGATATGCGATTTTTTCTATAGATTGCTAAATGAAATGTAAAATATGCAATATTAAACAATTAGTTTGACTATCGCTTTTTTTTTTCAATGAACCACCCCCGCTAAGCGGGCGTATGCATTAACAAACGGAACTCGAGCATGACTAATGAGTGATGACTTGCTTACCACCCTCAACGCGCATCGCGGCATTGTCTGCGTGGTGGGCGCGGGCGGCAAAAAAACGACACTATACGCACTGGCACGTTGTCATAAGGGACGCGTGGGAGTTACTACTACCGTGCAACTACCGCCGTTTCCGCGTTCCCTACCGGGACAACGGGTAATTGCCGCAGAGCCGAAACTGCTTGAACAGGTTATCGCTGCGGTTCGGGAGCACCGGATCGTCGCCTTCGCCCAGCCTTCTAAAAAACCACACCGCATTAGCGGCATATCAGGCGAATTACTGACTCAGGTTTGGCAACAAGCTGGCCTGGATCTACTGCTCGTCAAAGCTGACGGGGCACGGCAACGCGCCATTAAGGCCCCTGCCGCGTACGAACCCGTGCTTCCGGCCGGCACTGATACGGTGCTGGCGCTGGTGTCGGCTGGCGTATTGAGACGTCCGCTTAATGAAGCGCTGGCGCATCGGGTGGAACTTCTTGAAGCGATCACCGGCGCGTGCCGCGATGCACTGCTGCAGCCCGAGCATCTGGCTCGCCTATTGGCGAGCGACCAAGGGTTGCTCAAAGGCATCGGCAAGGCTTGTGTTATTCCCATTATTAATCAGGTGGACGACGCTGAGCGGCAGGCGCTGGCGGCGCAGGCAGCGCGCCGGGCATTGGCGCTTAGCAACCGTTTTGACCGGATAGTGCTAACGACCATGCGCCGCCCACAGCCGATCGTGCAGGTAATCTACCGCTAATCAGCTATTCAGGCTAGGCACGCAGGCCCGGCGGTCAGCGGAATCAATGATAGTCTGCTGCGCCTGAACGACTGGCATCAGCAGCCCGAGTAACACCAGCGCCAGCGGTCTAGTCGACATACTGCCGGGCATAGGCGGCGTCTTGATAGAGCGGTTCGCCGTGGCGGTCCTTACCGTAGTGGTGGATGATTTGCTGACCCTCTTCGGAGGCTGCTACAAAGGCAATAAACTGTGCAGCCGTAGCACGACCTGATGTCGCGCCTTCCGGCGCGAGCAGGGCATGGTAGGTATTCACCAGTATCTTATCACCGCGGTATAGCACGGAGAGATTGGGCATATTGGCCTGCTCCGCTACCCACGTACTACTATCAGTCATAAAATAACCGCCAATGTCGTTGGCTTTGGCAAGGCTTGCGGTCATAAAGTCATGGGTGGCAATATACCAGTCACCTCCCGGTTCAATGCCGGCTTGTTGCCAAATCCTTAATTCTTTTTTATGGGTGCCGGAGTTATCGGCGCGGGTAATGAATTTCGCCTGTGCCCTGGCGATCCGCTGGAAGGCATCGGCAGCCGAAGTTGCGTTCTTAACATCGGCCGGATCGTCGGCCGGACCAACGATATAAAATTCATTGGACCCAAGCAATGTACGCTCTGTCGCCCAGCCCTCCACAACCGCCTGCCTTTCGGCGGCCGGCGCATGCACCATGATCATATCGACCTGGCGGTTTTTAAGCAGTTCGAGGGATTTACCACTGCCAGCCTTAACCCAATGCAGCGTGACCGGAGTCTGGCGGGCAAAGCCGTCAGCCAGTGCACCGAGCAGCCCCAACTCACCGGGGCTGCCCGTGGCAAGCAAAAAGGCATTTTTCCCATCGCCATAGGTCTCGGCAACCGGCGGAGAATCCGCCAAAGCAGCGCTGCCCAGTGTCCCGGCCAGAATAGCCAGCAGGCAGCTTAGCAACGGTCGGTAGTAACATCGCATAGTAATAATTTCCGCTGTCTCTTGGCTGGACTTTGGCCATTGTTTCCGAATCAAATACTTAAAGCCCCCTCACCCTCACCCTCACCCTCTCCCACCAGGGGAGAGGGAATAAATATTTTAACGTCAATCCCTTAACTCCCTCTTCCCTGGTGGGAGAGGGTGAGGGGGAAATGGCCAAAGTCGAGTCTTGGCAGTTGAACGTTAATTGACACTTGAGGAAATGGCTACCCGCTACGGGCAGCGCTTTCGTCAGCTTCCCGCTTTAGCGTTGGGGAAAAAGGCCTGCTGCCCATTGATTTTATAGTCACCGATTAGCTGTTGACCCTCTTCGGATAACACCCAATCGATAAATTTCTGTCCCGCTTCGGCTTTCACGTGGGGATGCTTTTCCGGGTTAACCAAAATAATGCCGTACTGGTTGAACAATTGGGGATCACCCTCGACGAGAATTTCCAGATTACCTTTGTTGCCAAAGCTAAGCCAGGTGGCGCGATCGGACAGCACATAGGCGTCCATTCCACTGGCGGTATTCAGCGTGGTGCCCATGCCGGAGCCGGTCTCGCGGTACCAACTGCCGCTGGCTTTGTCCACTGCAACGCCGGCGTCTCGCCACAGGCCGAGTTCTTTTTTATGAGTGCCGCTATCGTCGCCACGGGAGGCAAACGGCGCCTGATTTTCGGCAATTTTCTTAAGTGCCGCGGCCGCGTCGTCCATACCCTTGATGCCCGCCGGATCGCTCTGCGGCCCGATAATAACATAATCATTGTACATCACATCGTGACGCGCGACGCCATGCCCCTCGGCAACAAATTGTTTTTCCGAGGGCGTATGGTGCACAAACAGCACATCCGCATCGCCGTTTTCGGCCAGCTTGATTGCCTGACCGGTACCAACCGCCACCACCTGTACATCGATGCCAGTTTCTGCGGTAAATTTGGGTAGCAAAAAGCGAAACAGGCCCGAATTTTCCGTCGAGGTTGTAGAGGCAACGGTGATAAACGGTTCGGCGGCCAGGGCAGTGCCGCCCAATACCAGCGCCAGCCAGCTTAATAGCAACCAGCGCAAAATTTTGCATAGCGACATTGAATTATCCTCCTCTATGGGTTGTTGTGACAAAAAAGACTTACGCCAACAAATCACCGGCCAGAAACGCCTTTGCTTCAATGCTCTTCGGTCGGGTAAAAAAGCGCGCCGCCGGCGTATGTTCCAGCAGCCGGCCGCGATGTAGAAACACCACCTCATCGGCATGGCGACGTGCTTGACCGAGATCGTGGGTGGTCATTACGATCTTGGTGCCGTCGCGATGAATGACGTCGATAATATGCTCAATCAGACGAGTAGCGCTGGGATCAAGGTTGGCCGTCGGTTCGTCCAGGAACAATACCTGCGGCCGCAACGCCCAGGCGCGAGCCAAAGCCAGCCGCTGCTGTTCGCCGCCGCTCAACACCCGGGCCGGCTGATGGGCAAGCGCGCTCAATCCGACCTGTTCCAGGGCACGGTTGACCAGCTGGCGGCGGGAATTGCGCGGTATTCCCTGTACCGCTAAGGCATAAGCCACGTTGGCGGTAACCGAACGGCGCAGCAGCACCGGGCGCTGAAATACCATCGCCTGGTTATGGCGTAGCGTGCGGGTGTCATTTACCGCCCAGCGGAGCATGCCGGCGGTTGGCTGTAGCAATCCATGACAAAGGCGCAGCAGCAGGCTCTTACCGGCTCCATTCGCACCCAGCACGACGGTGCGCAAGCCGTAGCCCAACTGCAGAGAGATATGATCCAGCAGCAGCCTACCGCTGCTGGCGAAACAAACCTTCTCCAAACACAGCGGCAAAATGGAACCATCCAATGGCAGCGGCTCGTCTGCGCGGTTGTTGTAGATCCGTGTAAGCTGATTCATCCACCTTGTACCCGTTGTGCCGTACGCTGCACCAGCAGCGCCACCGCGTTGATCGCCAGCGCCAGGGTCAGCAGGATAATGCCTAAACCCATCGCCAGCGCTAGGTTGCCCTTACTGGTCTCCAACGCAATGGCGGTCGTCATTACCCGGGTGACGTGGTTAATATTGCCGCCCACGATAATCACGGCACCAACCTCAGCACTAGCGCGGCCAAATCCAGCCAGCAATGCAGTCAATAAGCTAAAGCGTCCGTCCCAGAGCAGGGTAGGCATCGCGCGCAGCGGACCAACACCCAACGAATGCAGCTGTTCGGCGTATTCCTCATAGAGATCGGCGACCGTCTGCCGGGTCAGCGCCGCAATAATGGGCGTGACCAGTATGCATTGCGCGATGACCATGGCCGTCGGCGTAAACAAAAGCCCCAGTTCCCCGAGGGGACCGGATCGCGATAACAGGAGATAAACCACTAACCCCACGACCACCGGTGGTAAGCCCATCAAGGTATTGAGCACGGCGATAACGAAACCGCGCCCTGGAAAGGAAAACACCGCCACTAACGCACCGAGCGGCAAGCCGATAAAGGCTGCCAAACCGACGGCAGTAAGGCTGACCTGCAAGGACAGCGCAACGATGGCCACTAACTCAGGGTCCAGCGTCACGATAAGCCGGAAAGCTGTGTTAAAGGCATCGCTGAACATGCATCAGAAATCCGTCATAGATCAGCAAACCATAAAAAAAAATGGAAGAAAATGCAATAAAATGAATTTTTTTGTAAAATATGCAAAATAAAACATTATCAAACAACTTTTAATATCCGAAAACCGCCGAATAAACTAAAGCGATTAACAGCCATCGGGTTCGGCCATAAACCATCAACAGGCTGATCGAGAATTTCACCGGATGAGAAAAGGGAAACGGGGTTTAGCAGACAACTGCAGTCGAGATGGCACGAACGGCGCTAGCCATTCAAACTGCCGTCACGCTATGAGCATGGGAAAGAGACTGGCTCAGACAGGCTAGGGAGCCGATGAACCCTCAAAGAGAGGGCATGGCTCTTAACTAGAAGTCTATTTCATTGCCTTAAGGCATGATGCAGAAAATCGGGTAAGACTAACCCATCTTTGACCATTTGCCCTTGATGTCGGCTGATTTTCGGTTATTTTGCCCCCTTCTCAATATTGAAAATATAATAAAATCAATATCGTGTTTTTTTGAAAATCGGTTGTAGTGCCATAATATGAGTCACCCAGATTGACTCCCGCTCGTTCCAGCGATAGGGTGCGTTCATGTACATCAGACGCACCACGATCAAATCGCGCCGCGGTGGCGACGCCTACTTCACCTACCGCCTGGTGGAATCGATGCGCACCGTCGAGGGGGTTCGCCAACGCACCGTGATCAATCTGGGGCGGCACTTCGAGGTGCCCCAAGAGCAATGGGCGGGGTTGGCCCAGCGCATCGAACAGATCCTCAGCGGGCAGAACGAGCTGTTCGTGGTGGTGCTGGAACCGCGCTGGGAAGCGGCGGCGCCACGCTATGCGGCGTTGGTGATTCAAGCTAAAGCCGGTTGGGGTGAGGCGACCGAAGCCCCAACGGCGGCGGACTATCAGACGGTTGATGTCAACACCCTGGAGCTGATGCGCCCGCACAGCGTCGGACTCGAGCACGTGGCGCTGGCCGCGGTGCGCCAACTGGGCTTGGATACTCAGCTCGAGGCGTTGGGCCTGAACGGGGTCCAGCAAAAGGCGGCGCTGGGCACACTCATCGGGCGGATGGTCAACCCCGGTAGCGAGCTGGCCACCCACCAGTGGCTGCAACAGCGCTCGGGGGTGGGAGAGTTGCTCGACTACGATTTCGAGCGCCTGGCGCTCAAACAGCTCGACCAAGCCTCCGATCACTTATGGCGGCATAAACCCGCCCTGGAACAACTCCTGTTCGAGCGCGAACGGCAATTGTTCGACCTCGACCAGGTGATCCCCCTGTACGACCTGACCAACCCCTACTTCGAGGGCGAGGCTAAGGCTGTTGCCAAACCCCTGATCGAACAATTTCAAGAGGCTTTTAAATAACCCCTTATCTGAACGATCGGAGCATTTTCAACAGCCTCTAGCCAATGCCCAGGCTAGCGAGGCAAGTCCAAGGAAAAGCGCAGCGATTGTCCGCTGGTGGCCCTGGCGCTGGTGCTCGATGGCAGTGGGTTCGTGAAAAAAACCGACATCCTGCCCGGCAATGTCAGCGAACCGGCCACCTTGGCCAAGATGATCGAGCGGCTGAGCGCCAAGGACGCGCCCCGCGCGCCGACCGTGGTGCTCGATGCCGGTTTGGCCACCGAAGAGAATGTGGCGTGGTTGAAAGCCCAGCCCTATCGCTACATCGTGGTCAGCCGCAAGCGCCACCGCCAATTCGATGAGCAGCACGCCGTCACGGTGCGCGCTGAGGGGCCGCAGCGCATCCGCATTCAACGCGTGATCAACCCCGACACCGACGCAGTGGAGTTGTACTGTCACGCCGCCCAACGTGAACACAAAGACCGGGGCATCGATGAGCGCCTGGCGCAACGCTTCGAAGCCGCGCTGAGAAAGCTCGATGAGGGGCTGCACAAAAAGCGTACCGTCAAAGATTACGGTAAGGGGCTGCAGCGGCTCGGGCGGTTCAAACAACAGTATGCCCGCGTGGCGCAACCCTATGCTATCGAGGTCGAGCACGATCCGGCCACCGCCAAGGCCACCGCGATCACCTGGCAGCGAACCACCTCAACCGAGGCCACGCATCCGGGTGTGTATTGCCTGCGCACCAATCACGATCAGTGGGATGAGGCGACGCGGTGGCAGACCTACACCATGCTCACCGATTTGGAGGCGGTGTTCCGCGCCCTCAAATCGGAGCTCGGTGCATATTCCGGGGCAATTCGGCCACTGATTCCAACATAAACCGGCCATTCATTCCAATCGAATCCGGCCACTGATTCCAGGCCAAACCGGCCACCGGTTCCAAGCGATTCCGGCCACCCTGGTAGGTGGCATAGGCGAAGTGGGATAACCCAAGTTACCCTGCACCTTTTTTCATTGCGAAAAGAGGTGCCTATGCCACGCGAGAGGTTGACCATGAGAAAAGTCAAAGAGGTCCTGAGATTGAAATGGGCCAATGGTTGTAGTGTCCGGCAAATAGCGGCCAGTTGTGGGATTGGGAGGGCGACGGTAGCGGATTACCTGCGTCGTGCCGAGGCGGCGGGATTGCACTGGCCGTTGCCCGAGGGCCTGGATGAGGCCACCTTGGAGCAGCGCTTGTTTCCACCCGCTGCCGGCCCATCGGTTGAATCACGGCCCCTACCCGTCTGGGAGGATATTCACCGAGAACTCAAGCGCAAAGGGGTGACGCTATTCCTGCTGTGGCAGGAGTACAAGGCGATTTACCCAGAAGGATACCAGTATAGCCGTTTCTGTCATCGCTATCGGGATTGGCAGCGCCAGCTGGACGTGGTCATGCGCCAGGAGCATCGCGCCGGCGAGAAGTTGTTTGTTGACTATGCCGGCCAAACGGTCGCCCTCATTGACCGTACCACCGGGGAAGAACGCCAGGCCCAGCGGTTTGTCGCGGTGCTGGGCGCTAGCAACTACACCTATGCCGAAGCGACCTGGACCCAGGGGCTGGCGGACTGGATAGGCTCGCCTGTGCGCACCTTCCACTATCTCGGTGGCTGCCCAGCAATCCTGGTGCCGGATAATTTACGTGCGGCGGTGACTAAGGCCCACCGTTATGACCCGGACCTCAACAAGACCTATCAGGACATGAGTGTGCACTATGGAGTAGCCGTTGTGCCAGCCCGCTGCGCCAAACCCCGGGATAAGGCCAAAGTGGAAAATGGCGTGTTGCTGGCAGAACGCTGGATTCTGGCCAAGCTGCGCCATTATCGCTTTTTTGCTCTGGCGGAATTGAATGCCCACATTCGCCGCCTGCTTGAGGAACTCAACCAGCGTCCCTTTAAAAAGTTGCCCGGTTCGCGGTGTTCGCAGTTTGCGCAAATTGATTACCCGGCGCTGCAGCCCTTGCCCGCCGAACCCTACCGCTACGCGGAATGGCTCAAGGTCCGTGTGGCGCCGAATAGCCATGTCGAGGTGGACCGGCATTATTATTCGGTCCCCTACACGCTGGTGAAACGCCAACTGGATGCGCGCCTTAGCGCGACCACCGTGGAGCTTTTTGCGAAAGGAACCCGGGTGGCCAGCCATCGGCGGAGTCACCATCCAGGACGCTACACCACGTTGCGTGAGCACCTCCCCCCGTCCCATCAGCACTACCTGGAATGGACGCCGCAGCGCTTTATTCGCTGGGCCGAAAAAACGGGGCTGGCGACCGCCACCGTCATCGCGCACATTCTCGCCTCCCGGCCCTTTCCCCAGCAAGGCTATAACGCGTGCTATGGCGTCATGCGCCTGGGCAAGAGCTACGGCGAGGCCCGCTTGGAAGCCGCCTGTGCCCGCGCTTTAGCGTTAGGGACCGCCAGTTACCGCAGCATTGAGTCCATCCTGAAACAGGGGCTGGACCGCCAGCCCTTGCCGGAACCTGCGGCCACCCCAGAGCCCGTGACACACGAGAATGTGCGTGGCGCGGATTACTACCACTAACCGTAACGTTCCCCTGCCACGACGCGCTGACAGGGGACGAGGAGAGCCACATGCTGACCCATCCCACCTTGGAGAAACTCCAGCAGTTGCGCCTGAGCGGTATGCGCCAGGCCTTGGAGGAACAGATGCACATGCCTGACATCGAGGCCCTGGGCTTCGAGGAACGCCTGGGCCTGCTGGTTGACCGGGAATACACCCTGCGGGAAAGCCGCCGCCTGAAGGCCCGCTTGGCAAAAGCTAAACTGCGTCAAAATGCCTGCCTGGAGGACATCGATTACCGCGCGCCCCGCGGCTTGGATAAAGCCCTCATGACCCAGCTCGCCACCGGCAGGTGGTTACGCGAGCATCTCAATTGCCTGATGATCGGCCCCACCGGGGTCGGAAAAACGTGGCTCGCGTGTGCGCTGGCCCAACAGGCTTGTCGGCAAGGCTTCACCGCCGGTTATCTGCGTCTACCGCGCCTCTTTCGCGAATTGGCCATCGCCAAGGGCGACGGCCGTTACCATAAATTGCTCAAAGAGTTCGCCAAGACCGATTTGTTGATCCTCGATGATTTGTCCATGACGCCACTTACCGATGAACAGCAGCGGGACCTGTTGGAGATCCTGGATGACCGTTTTAATATTCGCTCTTCCCTGGTCACTAGCCAGCTCCCACTGGCGCATTGGCATCAGCACCTCGGCAATCCCACGTTGGCCGATGCCATCCTTGACCGGCTCGTACACAACGCCTACAAGCTCAACCTCAAAGGAGAATCCATGCGCAAACGTCATTCAACCTTGACACCTCATACCGATACGCAGTAAGAGTAAAAAGACCCGCTTCGCACCGCCATGACAGGTGGCCGCTTTCCCTTGGACTGGGTGGCCGGTTTCCGGTGGATTAAACGGCCGGATTCCGCTGGAATAGGTGGCCAGATTCCGCTGGAATAGGTGGCCGGTTTCCGTTGGACTAAACGGCCGGATTCCGCTGGAATAGGTGGCCGAATTCGCTGGAATACGCAAGCTCGGCCTGCGCCCGGTGTTTCACTACAAAACTGACCGCGTCAGCGGCCATCTGTTCATCTCAGTACTGGCCTATCACCTGGTCCATACCCTGCGCTTTCAACTCAAAGCCTGTCATATCCATCTGAGCTGGGAAGGCCTCCGGCGCGCGCTCGAGGGCCAGGATCGCATCACCGTTCAGCTCCAGCGCGAGGATGGCAGAACCCTCCACGTTCGCAAGACCACCCGGGCCGAACCGCGCCAGCAACTCATCTACAATGCACTCGGGGTCTCCGATCGGCCCGGGCGAACCCACAAAACGGTGATCTAACTCACCCCCCTCGGCTCAACCGTGTAGTGCCATAATGGCCATTGCGAATGAGCCAACTCACTGAATTTGCTAAGATTTCAAAATCAGCGAGCCAAAGATGGGCTAAGATTCAGGTGCTTTTTTCGTCGGCGTTGGCGGCTTATCGGTCATCGGCATAAATTTGATGTCACGGAAGTAGTTGCTGTTGTTGAAAGACTGCGTTGGGAATTGACCGGTATTACCAAACACCCCATTTTGGCCGTCCGCCACCGTCCTGAGGTCAGCGTTGACAATTTGTGTCGCCAATCCGCTATTGGTGAAGGGATAGTGGCTGTTAACGTTGACAGAAACCACATAAGTGGTATTAGCCTCAATCGGCAGCAGGTTTAGCAGAACCTGCTCCTGCCAACCCTGCTCCGTGGTCTCGTTGGCAAACGTGACCGAGACCAGAAGATTACCGTTGGCGTCCCAGATTTTGCCGATGTGGGCATCGGGTGCGTTTGTTTCATCAACGGCCTTGTAATGACGAAGCATCGTAATATAACCCGGAACAGTACTCTGGAACTTCATCCCCAGCTCATAGGGTGTATTATCCGTTGCATTGGGATTATCAGGCACTTGGTCGGTAAGAATTGTCTGTGTGGGACGGCTGGCCCACAAATTTAATATAGTCAATGAAATTATGGTTGCAATGATGGCTAGCAGTAAATACCGAACCCATCGAACCGAAATGAGTCTTTTTATAGACGACATATCGTCACTCTCTCCTATCTCAGTGATGGTCATATTAATGATAATTAAAACAAAAAGTTACCATGGGATAGCCAAGAGCCAATCGAAAGATTGCGGTGATGCGGATGCGATTCCGCAGCATGACTTGGATCTCAATATCCCAGAGGCGCAAGCCTTTACAGCAAAGTTCTCTTTCTTATCCGCCCTGGGCATCCCCTACAATCAGGCGTTCCACACGTTGGAATCCCCGCGGCAAGAGTTTACCGCGCCTGCTCCGCTCTCCTTGGTAAAGATCCAGATCTGCCGGCCGCAAGGTCAGACGGCGCTTACCGCAAACCAGCGTCACGCCCTCAGGCGGAGGCACACTGGCCAGCGCCACCAGCGTTTCCTCACCGTTAGCCAATTTTTCGACGGGAATGTGGATAATTTTGTTGCCCTTGCCTTTAGCCATTTGCGGTAGCTCCGCAATAGGAAAGACCAGCACATGTCCACTGCTGGTTGCCGCCACCAGACGATCGCCGGTAATCGCCGTCACCAAAGCGGGAGGCAGCATCTCCGCTTTCTCCGTCAGCGTCAACACTGCTTTGCCGGCCCGATTGCGGGTCAGCAGTTCATCAAAAGTGCAAACAAAACCATAACCGTGACTGGATGCCAGCAAGTAAAGATCCTCAGAACTACCTAACAGCACATCGATAAACCGCGCGCCCGCCGGCGGACTAAGCCGCCCGGTCAGGGGCTCGCCATAACCTCGTGCCGAAGCCAGGCTATGCACTGGCAGGCTATAGCTGCGTCCCGTGGAATCCAAAAACACCGCCGACTGATTGCTACGCCCTTGCACTTGCGCCAAAAAGCCGTCACCAGCCTTATAATTAAGGGATTCGGGATCGACTTCCCGCTTGGCCGCCCGTACCCAGCCCTTTTGCGAAAGCACGACGATGATGGGTTCGCTAGGGGTCAAGGTCGTTTCATCCAACGCCTGGGCAGGACGACGCTCCACCAACGCCGAGCGGCGTGGGTCGCCGTATTTTCTGGCATCTTCCTGAATCTCTTTGCGAATTAACGTCTTTAGACGCCGCTCCGAACCCAGCAGCGCTTTTAGGCGTTCTTGTTCCTTGAGCAGATCTCCCTGCTCACCACGAATTTTCATCTCCTCCAAGCGGGCCAACTGGCGTAAGCGGGTTTCCAGAATCGCCTCGGCCTGAATGTCGGAGAGCTGAAAGCGAGCAATCAAAGATTCCTTGGGCTTTTCTTCAAAACGAATAATACGGATCACCTCATCCAGGTTAAGATAGGCAATGAGAAGCCCTTCCAGGATATGCAGGCGCTTTTCCACCTTAGCCAGACGGTGCTGCAGCCGCCGGCGCACGGTAGTGGTACGAAACTGCAGCCATTCCTCCAGAATCTGCCTGAGGTTTTTGACCTGAGGACGGCCGTCAATGCCGATCATATTCAGGTTGACCCGATAGCTGCGTTCCAGATCGGTGGTGGCAAACAGATGATCCATTAATAAATCTACGTCTACCCGGTTAGAGCGGGGTTCGAGCACCAGCCGAGTGGGATTTTCATGATCTGACTCATCGCGTAAATCCTCCACCATAGGCAGCTTCTTAGCATTCATCTGAGCGGCAATCTGTTCGAGCACCCGGGCACCGGAGACTTGATGAGGCAGCACGGTAATAATAATATCGCCGTTTTCTCTCTCATAGCGGGCCCGCATACGCAGCGTACCGGTACCAGTGCGATACAACCTGCGGATCTCTTCTGGAGAGCTGACAATCTCGGCGCCAGTGGGATAATCGGGAGCGCGGATGTGTTCGCAGAGCGCATCGACATCCGCATCGGGACATTCCAGCAAATGCACACAGGCCGCCGCTACTTCTTGAAGGTTATGGGGAGGAATATCGGTGGCCATACCCACAGCAATACCGGTCGTGCCATTGAGCAATACGTTGGGCAAGCGCGCAGGGAGCAGAGCAGGCTCCTGCAAGGTACCGTCGAAATTCGGCACCCAATCGACCGTGCCTTGGCCTAGCTCTGCCAACAGCAACTGGGCGAAAGGTGACAACCGGGATTCCGTGTAGCGCATGGCAGCAAAAGATTTAGGATCATCCGGCGAACCCCAATTGCCCTGGCCATCCACCAGCGGATAACGGTAGGAAAACGGCTGCGCCATTAGCACCATGGCCTCATAACAGGCAGCGTCCCCATGGGGATGATATTTACCCAATACATCGCCAACAGTGCGGGCTGACTTTTTATGTTTAGCCGCCGCCGTCAGCCCCAGTTCGGACATTGCATAGACGATACGCCGCTGCACGGGTTTAAGGCCGTCGCCGATATACGGCAGAGCGCGATCCAGAATAACGTACATGGAGTAGTCCAGGTACGCTTTTTCGGTGAACACCTTAAGCGGAACCCGCTCCAGGTTCTCAGAAGTCACAAAGATTGCTTTAGACATGTCTTATGCTATCGGCTTTATAAAACCTTAAATTTAAGGTTTAGAAAAATGAAACGCTTAATTTAACTGCTGTACGCACAGCCGAACCGGGATAGAATGTTGTCGAACGCCTAAAATGGTTGAGGGTTTTACCATGAGTACTCATGAGACGCAACCAGGGCCGGCTATGGCAGCAAACCGGTTCGGTCTAATACGGGATTTACAGCAGTTTCTGCCGGCGCCATCCATTCTTTATGAACTAGAAGATCTGCGGCCTTATGAAACCGACGGGCTGACGGCCTATCGACAAACGCCGCTGGTTGTCGTTTTACCGGATGCCGTGGAGCAGGTGCAACGGATTCTGCGCCTGTGTCAAGCCCGGGGCGTTCCAGTGGTGGCACGCGGAGCGGGCACCGGTCTTTCTGGAGGTGCCTTACCGTTGGCCGATGGCGTGCTGCTGGGTATGGCCAAGTTTAACCGCATCCTGTCCATTGATCCCGAGCGGCGCAGCGCCCGCTTACAGCCAGGGGTACGCAATCTGGCAATCTCTCAAGCCGCGGATTCCTTCGGACTGTATTATGCTCCCGATCCCTCATCACAGATCGCCTGCACCATCGGCGGCAATGTGGCGGAAAACTCCGGAGGCGTGCACTGCCTGAAATACGGTCTGACAGTGCACAATATCCTGGAGCTTAAAGTGGTTACTGTGGATGGCGAATTGCTCACCATCGGTAGTCAGGCACTCGATACGCCCGGCTATGATTTGTTGGCTCTGCTTATAGGTTCCGAAGGGATGTTGGCGGTGACCGTTGAAATTACTGTCAAGCTGCTACCAAAGCCGGAACTGGCCCGGGTGATGCTGGCCGCCTTCGACAATGTGGAAAAAGCGGGGACCGCAGTGGGCGGCATTATCGCTGCGGGCATTATTCCCGCTGGTTTGGAAATGATGGATAACTTCGCCATCCGTGCCACCGAGGCGTATGCCCAGTGCGGCTATCCTACCGATGCGGAGGCAATTCTGCTGTGCGAAGTGGACGGCACGGTGGAGGAAGTTGCCGAGCAGATTGATCAGGTTTGCGCCGTATTGACTCGCTTTGGCGCCACCGACGTTCGCCTCGCCCGGGATGATCAGGAACGGTTACGGTTCTGGCAAGGCCGCAAGGGGGCGTTTCCCGCCATGGGCCGCCTAGCACCGGATTACTATTGCATGGACGGCACCATTCCACGTCGGTGGCTGCCGGAGGTGTTGCAGCGCATGCGTGAACTGTCTGCCGAGTATAGGTTGCCAGTGGCTAATGTGTTTCATGCCGGCGACGGCAATCTGCATCCATTGATTTTGTTCGATGCCAATCGGCCCGGGGAACTGGAGCGTACCGAGGAATTGGGTGGAAAAATCCTAGAACTCTGTGTCGCAGTGGGCGGAACCATTACCGGAGAGCATGGCGTTGGCATTGAAAAAATTAACCAGATGTGCGTGCAGTTTCAGCGTTCGGAGCTAACACAGTTCTGCGCCGTCAAGCGCGCCTTTGATCCCCAGGGGCTGCTGAATCCCGGTAAGGCTATACCGACACTACAGCGATGTGCCGAGTATGGCGCGATGCACGTTCACCAGGGCCAACTCCCGTTTCCCGAATTGGAACGATTCTAAGCCATGGATAGCTACAACACCGGCGGCGCATTGCAAGAACAGGTACGCGAAGCCAGTGTCAGGGGTATTTCCCTGGCAATCCAGGGGGGCGGCAGCAAGGCTTTTTTCGGCCGCCCGGTCAACGGCCAACTAATTTCCGTCAATCAGCATCAGGGAGTGGTTAATTACGAACCCACCGAACTGGTGATCACGGCCCGGGCCGGTACGCCTCTTAGTACGCTGGAAGCGGTGTTGGCAACAGAAGGGCAGATGCTGGCCTTCGAGCCGCCCCACTTCGGTCCCGCTGCCACTTTGGGGGGCACCCTGGCCTGCGGCTTATCTGGTCCGCGTCGACCCTATGTGGGCGCGGCACGGGATTTTGTGCTCGGCACCCGCATTTTAAACGGTCAAGGCGAGCTACTGCGCTTCGGCGGCGAGGTCATGAAGAACGTCGCCGGCTACGATGTCTCTCGGCTGATGGTCGGCGCCTTGGGCACGCTAGGCGTTTTGCTGGAGATTTCTCTGAAAGTGCTTCCCAGACCGGTCGAAGAGATCACGCTGGTGCGGCCGGCCGTTGTGGAAGATGCCATCACGACCATGACAGCATGGGCTCGTCAGTCCCTGCCGGTATCTGCAACCGGTTATGATGGCCAGCGGCTTTATCTACGGCTATCTGGAACAGCGGCTGGAGTGGGTGCGGCCCGTACCCGTATCGGCGGCGAAGTCTTCCCGGAAGGCGCCGCTTTTTGGCAGAGTCTGCGGGAACATACCCACCCGTTTTTCGCTGGAACCACACCGCTGTGGCGGCTGTCCGTTCCTGCCAACACACCTCCGCTGGCCATTCCAGGCTTATGGTTTCTCGATTGGGGCGGAGCGCAACGCTGGCTAAAGACGACAGAAGCGCCCGCATCCATTCGCCGAGTGGTCAACGACGTTGGCGGACACGCGACTTTGTTTCGCGGCGGCGACCGCAGGGGTGAAGTTTTTCACCCATTGACACCGGGCCTCCAGCGCCTGCACTGCTGGCTCAAGATGGCCTTTGATCCTCGGGGCATTCTCAATGCGCAACGGATGTATCGGGAATGGTAACCGCATCTTACCCGCCGTGAGTGGCTAGATAATCAGTCTATGCAAACCGCCATCGCCACCTTTCTTAAAGATACCCCCGAGGGCAAAGAAGCTGATGCCATCCTGCGCAGCTGCGTGCACTGCGGCTTCTGTCTGGCCACTTGCCCCACCTATAATTTGCTGGGCGATGAGCTGGACAGCCCGCGCGGACGCATTTATCTCATTAAACAGGTTGTAGAAGGCCAACAGATCACTGCCAAGACGCAATTGCACCTGGATCGCTGTATGACTTGTCGCAGTTGCGAAACGACTTGTCCCTCAGGTGTTCAATATGGGCATCTTTTGGATATAGGCCGCAAACTGGTGGAGAAACAGGTGGAGCGAAGCCGGACTCAGCGTCTCTGGCACCAAGGGCTGCGTACCGTACTTCCCAACCGTTTTCTGTTTACTTCGCTGCTGCGTATGGCACAGGGGTGCCGGCCGCTGCTGCCAAAGTCGTTTAAGCGCTTGGTACCACCTCATCAACACGCCAGTGCTTGGCCGGCGCCGACCCACATCCGGCGCATGTTAATCCTGACAGGCTGCATCCAGCCGGCCTGCACTCCTGGTATTAACGCCGCTACGGCACGCATCCTGGACCGCCTTGGCATCAGCCTGATGCAGGCCCGCGGGGAAGGCTGCTGCGGAGCACTCAGCTATCATCTGAACGCTCAGGAAGAAGGCAAGGACTACATGCGTCACAATATCAATGCCTGGTGGCCCCATTTAGAAGCCGGCGCCGAGGCTATTGTCATGACCGCCAGCGGTTGCGGAGCCATGGTCAAGGAGTATGGGCACGTGCTGCGTAACGATCCGGCTTATGCGGACAAGGCAGCCTGTATCTCAACCCTTACTAAGGATCTGAGCGAGATTCTGAGCCATGAGGAACTCGACCGACTACCATCAGGCTATCCAACAACCAAAAAAATCGCTTTTCATTCACCCTGCAGCCTGCAACACGGCCAACGACTCCAAGGAGTGGTGGAAAGTGTGCTGCGTCGGGTAGGTTTTACGTTAACACCGGTTCCTGATGCGCACCTGTGCTGTGGTGCGTCGGGAACCTATGCGCTCCTGCAAAAAAATCTGGCGCAGCGGGCTTTGCAAAACAAACTGGACAACCTGTACTGCGGCAATCCGCAGGCCATCGCCACTGCCAACATCGGCTGTCTGCTGCATCTACAAACCGCTGCACGAGTACCCGTTAAACACTGGATCGAGTTGCTCGATGCTGCAGTTCATTAACAGGTGTTTCAGCTATTGTAACGTTGAATGACATGGCAAGTGTTGTTGTTGCAGCTGATTCGCCTCAGCAGTTTCCCTGTTACTGGGCCTAGTACACGTTCTCAGTGAGGTCCACTCGAGCGCATGGCAGACACTTTTATCGGATCCTGGGCAAAACGCTGCAGCGTGCGGCCAGGGGCTTGATTGCTCTCCTAGGCGCTCTAGCCATTCCCATGTAATAGGCAAGAAACCATAACAAGCCGATACCCAGCATCCAGGCCAGGATCTGCCATATCCAAAGGGACGGTATGCCGAGCCACCAGCTCTCAGGATGATTCGGATTGCCGAAGAAGGTGTTACCGATCACTACACCAGGGCCGCTGGCGAAGAAGAACCATAGCAACGTCAGAATCCACGCCAACGGCGCCAGCCGGCGCTTTTCCCGCGGCGATGAATCGTATTCGCGCAAAAAGCGGTGAACCTCCAGCTTGCGCTCTAGATCGTCCTGGGTCACCAATGATACCAACACCGCGACGCTGAAGTTGCAGAGAATGCCCCAGGCCGCCGAGTGAATAGTCAACGGCCACGGCCCCCAGGCGGTGATGCCGAACCATTAGTTGAGCGGCCGGCTCGGTAAGAGTGACCGCGATCAGACCGGCCAGAAGACCTAGCGACACCCCCTGGCGAGTCAGGAACGGCCAGTAGCAGACGGCGATGAGCGCCGGCCACATCTGGAAACCGTAGGAGAGCGCTAAGACGCCCAGGAGCGCCAGGGTTTCGGTGGCTGTAGAAGCCACGATTAAAGCCAGCACCACGATCATCACCACGCTGAGGCGACCCACAAACTTTTGGGCATGATCATCCGCATGCGGTATAAGAAAGCATCTTATTAGGTCACAGGTGACTATACTACCCGCGGTCGCCATGTAACAAGCCGCAGTAGACTGCATGGCAGCCAGGACGCACACCGCCAGCAGCGCCACCAGCCATGGTGCTACATTGCCCACCAGATTGATGAGATGCAGAACTAGCACGTCCTGCTTACCCGGTCTCTCCATAAGGTCCAGTCCTTGAATGGCCTCCACCATCACCGGGTTGACCAGTTCCGGATGCTTCTTCAGGAAACCCTGATCCGCCCCCAGGAAGTGCCCACCTATGCCTTGCATAGCGATAAAGAAAATCACGATAAATCCCGAGACAAGAGCTGTGGCCCAGACTTGCTGCGGCGCAAAGGAAGCCGGAGTACGGCTGGCGAGAGCCCACATAGAGAATGCTGGGGCGGCTAAGATGCCCATCATGGCGAATTGGTAGGTCATAAGCATACTGCCGGTCCAGACACCGCCTTCGGCCTTGGACCCGTCACTCACAAACTGGATAATTCCCGGAATCGCGATATAGTGACTGTACGCCGGGCGTCCTAAGCGAATCCTCCTGGCTGAGCACCGCTATCCCCTCCAGCAACCGGTCTACACCACCGACAAAGTAAATCGCTATTGTTCCGATGATAACGATGCCTATCCCCGTCAGGACGGCCAACAAGACGTTCACATAGGCCACAGTCCGCAGTCCTCCCGTGGCCACATAGGTAACGACCACGCTCGACAGTATCCACATACCGAATTCCACTCCAACTAGGTTATCGGTCAGGACATTAAACAGGAAGCCTGAAGCACGCAGCTGCAATCCTACATAGGGCACCGAAAACACCAAAGCCACTATAATCACCAGCAGCCTGATGAGATTGGATTGAAAATAGTAAGCCAACATCTCGCCCGGTGTGATAAATCCATAGCGCTTGCCGAGTATCCATTGACGCTTCCAGAACAGAAGGCCGGCAAGTGGTATCGTGATTACGTACAAAAACGTCAATGAATATTGTATCCCTCCTGTGTAAGTGAGGCCGGGTTCGCCAAGAACGAGCTATCCTGAAAAAATTGTGGCTGTGACGGCGAAAATAAACACCCAGACGGGAAGCTGCCGACCCGCGATAAATAGTCATTCGCCGTGCGGGAGGTTAATGCACCCTTAATGCCCCAGAAGACACAGTATCCCCAATAGAACATCATAAAGAAGAATATTCATGCCGCCTTAGCTTCTATAACAAGACTCGCCTCCATAGAAATACCCTCGGCGCTTACCTAAAGCTCAGGCAGTGGTGGCTTAAACGCCTGGCGCGAGATCACAGGACATGACTAGGGCACCAGATCGGCGAAGGCCAGTAAGGGTCAACCGAACCGCTGATTGAGCCAAATACAGAATACAGAAGTTGAGTAACGGCAACAATTGGCCAAAATATCTTTACCCCTCCTTTTGAGCCTGCCGAATCCCCATATGAAGAGCATTTACCAAACCCCTCTGAAGGTAGTCTACCTAACCGATTGGAAATAAAAATGTGTAGGAGCGCGATGACTGCGGCATCCATGCCGCAGACGGTCTTGATAACAGCTTCCAGATCGATATTAGTAACAACCTCGAACACTCACAAATGGCCAACCGGCCCCTTTGCCTGGAGTCTTGGCGCCGCCTCGAGCGCTGGAAACACCTCGTCAGGCGATGAAACGACGGTAAATAACGACCGGGCGTCGGAAGGAACAAAGCCGGCAGCAATACCATGATCAAGCAGAGCCATGAACGGCACCCAATAACCGTCAATATTCATCACCACGATGGGTAAGTGGTGCAGGCTTAGCTGCTTCCAGGTGATAATCTCAAACGTTTCATCGAGGGTGCCGAGACCGCCGGGCAAGACCACAAAGCCATCAGCCATCTCGAACATGCGTCGTTTGCGGTCATGCATACTGCTGCTAACCACCCGATCAGTCAGGCGGTCGTGGCCTACCTCGGCTTTTATCAGGAAATCTGGGATGACACCAATTACCTCGCCGCCATTCGCCAACACTGCGTCGGCGATAACTCCCATCAGCCCCACAGATCCACCACCGTAGATAAGCCGCACGCTACGTTTCGCCATCAGGGTGGCAAAATGAATCGCAGCCTCACGGTAGGCAGCATTGACACCAAAGCGCGAGCCGCAGAAAACACAGAGGGAACGGATCTGGGTCACGGATAACAATACCTCACAGTGCTAGAAAACTCGGAGTACTAAAAAGGCATTTCAGTTATTGCCACGCTGAATGACATGGTACATTTGTTGCCGATATAGCAATTGAAAAACGTTATGAGAGGCGATCGCCCAAGGTCACGTGCCTAACGTTTTGCGCCCGATACATTGTAGGTAAAAGCGGTTTCGTGCTGGTGCAATGTCTTCAGTTACCAGGCGTCGTTTTGTCAATACAATTTAGTTATTTTAGCAGCTGCTTAACAATGGCTAGAGGTTAGCCTTGTCCGTTTAGTCATTAACCGACTGTTCAATCTCATGAACTATAGGAAATCCCTCAGAGCGGGAATTGCTGGAAAACTGGCATACTATTGAATTGCATCTAATTCTTAATGAATCAATGGAATGTTAAAAAAGTTGACACTGAGCACCTATTAATCTTACTGATTTTTGCTATACGCTCTGCATTGCTGGGACTAGTATAGATCTGGAAGTTATTCTCAAGACACGCTGTTAATACATCCCTATAAGCTCGACTGCGGCATCCATGCCGCAGACGGTCTTGATAACAGCTTCCAGATCTATACCTCTTCAAGATTGAATTTGTGGATACAATGGTTGGAGCTTTGTCGGAGCATCTGCCGTGGTGAATCGCCAACTGCTAAATTCGACGTTGAAGAGGGGCTAATCTTCACCTCGATAAAATTTCTTCCAGCCTATGAAACACGACGAAATTATTGAGCTATTGTCGCGTAAAAATGTCCGAAGTACTGCAAAGAGACACAGAGTGATGAATAAGGAACAAGTAATAACCGCTGCCAATAGTGCCGATGTGAGATTGATTCGCTTTCTTTACTGTGATAACGGCTGCACGATTCGGGGTAAATCGGCCTATATAGCCAGTTTGGCCTCCCGGATGGAAACCGGCATTGGCCTCACGGTGGCGATGCAAGCGATGAATATGCTGGATCAGTTACAACCTATCGAAGGAATGGGACCGGTCGGCGAGGTTCGCCTGGTGCCCGACCCTGAGAGTTTCATTATCCTGCCTTATGCCCCTCAAAGTGCAGCCATGATGTGCGATATGATCAAACTAAACGGTCAGCCCTGGGGCGCTTGCCAGCGTACTTTTCTAAAACGAATGATTGCCCGGGCAGCCGAGCAGGGCATGATGATTCAAGCCGCTTTTGAAAATGAGTTTAGTTTGTTTCGAGCGGACGGTGGGGGTGGCTATAGCCCCATTGACACGGGGCTGTGTTTCAGTTCCATTGCAATGACGGCTGGCGCTGAGGTGATGAACGATATTATTACCGCTTTAGAAGCACAGAATATTTCAATTGATACTTATTATCCGGAATTAGGGCACGGTCAACATGAACTGCCCATCCGTCATGCGCCGGCTCTGCGAGCCGCCGATAATCAGATTTGGTTCCGCGAAACGGTCCGTAATGTAGCGTATCGACATGGCCTGATTGCTTCGCTGGCGCCCAAGCCGGTGCCGGAACAGGCGGGCAATAGTGCCCATATTCATTGGAGTGTATGGGATTTGGTTGGCCAAACCAATTTATTCTATGATCCGGATGACCGCTTTTGCCTCAGTAAGCTAGCGTATCACTTTTTAGCCGGGATATTGACCCATTTACCGGGCCTGCTGGCGTTAACCGCGGCGAGTTATAACTCCTACCGACGCCTACAACCGCACTTTTGGAGCAGCGCTTTCACGGCTTGGGGACCGGATAATCGGGAAGCGGGTGTACGGGTGGCCTCCGGTCTTTGGGGACGTGAGCAGTCCAGTGTCAACCTGGAACTGAAACCCAGTGATCCGAGCAATAATCCCTATCTAGCCTTGGGATGCCTGATTGCAGCTGGTCTGGATGGGGTTACGCGGCAACTAGAACCCCGCGAACCGGCCATGATCGACCCGGGCAACCTTAGTGACGAGGAACGTGCCAAAATGGGCATTGAGCGATACCCGACCACGCTGGACGAAGCTCTCAATGCGCTGGAACAGGACCAAGTCCTTATGGAAGCACTGGGTCCAGAATTGAGCAATGCATACCTAACCGTTAAGCGTTCTGAATATCAGACGTTTGCCGCTAAAGATGTTGATTTCGAGATCAAGCATCACCTTGACAAGTTCTAAGCCATGGACTTGTCTAAAATTCCCATCATTGACCATCATGCTCATGTGATAGCGAAACCGGAAGCAACCCGTAAGGCGGTTGATTTTCGGCGATGGTTTACGGAATCGGTGGATCCGGACATTCAAGCCCGGCATGTCCCTCATAGTCTGGTTTTTCGAACAGCCCTGCGTTGGTTGAGCGAATTACTGGAGTGTGAACCAACGCTGGAAGCCGTGCTGGCCGCCCGCAATGCCCAAACCTTTGAGACCTGGACACGATTCCTCTTTCGAGAAGCCAATATAAGCGTTCTGCTCTGTGATTACGGCTTTCAAATGGCGAGAGGATTGCGTCATACCGAACTCCAGGCTTTACTTCCGTGCCGGGTCGAGCCGATTCTCCGGCTGGAAACGCTGGCTGAGGAATTCATTGATCGGTATGACAACTTTGACCAAATGTTGGAAGCGTTTATTGCGGCGGTGAGTCAAGCCCGTAGCGACGGCTATGTGGCGCTCAAGAGCATTCTGGCGTATCGGGGTGGCTTGGAAATCATGATCCCGACACACGACGAGGCTAAAGCTGCGTTTGATTCGCTCAAGAAGAAGGCGCGTGGTAGAGGACCGGTTCGGCTGAATAGTAAACCATTAAATGATTATTTGGTTGGGCTATCTTTAGAGCAGGCTGAGCGCCATGAATTACCAGTCCAGTTCCACACCGGCTTCGGGGATCCAGACACTGATCTACGCCAGGCCAATCCGCTGCATTTACGCCCACTGATTGAAAAGACCCGCTGTCCGCTCGTGCTTTTGCACGCCGGCTGGCCCTTTTATCGGGAATTGGCCCATCTGGCGGCCATTTACAGCCATGTCTGGCTGGATCTGTCATTGGCGGTTCCCTTCACCACCGCCGGTATTCCCACCATAATCCGTGATGTATTAGGCATGGCACCGTTCAGCAAGGTTCTTTATGCCACCGACGCTTTCACCATGCCGGAGATTTTCTGGTTGGCTGCTCGCTGGGGGCGTTGGGGATTAGGCAAAGTATTGGATGAGTTTATCGACGAGGGCTTTTTAGGCGCTGATGAAGCGTACGAGGTGGCCGAAGCTATTTTAGGGGGCAATGCCAAGCAGTTATACGGTTTGTCGCCATAATCAGTGTGCGCATTTGCCCGAAAACGCCTGATTCTAAGGGATTAGACGGAGCAAGAATCAAACGGGCGAAATTAAACCCATGGCTTCCGCTCAATGCGCTTCTTCCCAATTATCCCCCACACCCACATCCACTTCCAACGGCACCCGTAACTCCGCTGCGGCTATCATATGGGCTTTAATCCGGCCGCTCACCTCCTCTACGCTGTTCTCGGCCACCTCGAAAACCAGTTCGTCATGGACCTGCATAATCATTCGGGCATCCGAATTGCTCTCTATCAACCAGGCATCTACCGCCAGCATGGCGCGCTTGATGATGTCCGCCGCCGTGCCCTGCATGGGCGCGTTGATGGCAGTACGCTCTGCCGCCTGGCGACGTTGCTGATTGCGGGACTTGATTTCCGGCAAGTACAGGCGCCGGCCAAACACCGTCTCCACATAACCCTGTTCCGCCGCCAGGCGGCGCGTATTTTCCATAAACGCCTTGACGCCGGGATAGCGGGCGAAATAACGGTTTACGTAGTGCTGAGCGGCACTGCGCTCAATGCCCAGTTGCCGCGCTAAACCGAAGGCGGACATGCCATAGATCAGACCGAAGTTGATGGCTTTAGCCGCCCGACGCTGTCCGGGAGCGACCTTATCCAGCGTGACGCCGAATACTTCGGCGGCGGTAAAGCGGTGAATATCTGCGCCTTCGGCAAAGGCCCGTAATAAACCCTCATCCCCGGACAGGTGAGCCATAATGCGTAACTCGATCTGCGAGTAATCTGCCGCCAGGATGCGGTAGCCCGATGCGGTGATAAAGGCTTGACGGATGCGTCGACCCTCTGGCGTGCGGATGGGAATGTTCTGCAGATTGGGGTCCGATGACGAGAGCCGCCCAGTGCTGGCCACCGCCTGATGATAAGAGGTATGCACCCGCCCTGTGCGAGGATTGATTTCCAAGGGTAGCTTATCCGTATAAGTAGATTTTAATTTACTGAGACCGCGATGCTCTATAATCAACTTCGGCAGCGGAAAGTCCAGCGCGAGTTCTTGCAGGACATCTTCTGCGGTAGAAGGCTGACCCTTAGGCGTTTTCCGATTGACCGGTAAACCCTGCTTTTCAAAAAGAATCTGCTGCAGTTGCTTAGGTGAGCCCAAATTAAATGATTCCCCGGCTAGGGCATAGGCTTCCTGCTTCAATTCCTCTAACCGTTGGGAAATCTCCTCGCTCTGGCGGCGCAGCGCCTCTACATCCACCCGCACACCGATGCGCTCCATGCAGGCTAGAACGCTAATCAGTGGGATCTCAATTTCTTGATAAACCCGCTTTAAGGAGGTTGCCTGCGCTAGCTGCGGCCACAAGTGTTGGTGCAGACGCAGCGTCACCTCCGCATCCTCGGCAGCGTAGGGAGCTGCCTGCTCCAGCGCCACTTGATTAAAAGTCAGCTGCTTGGCACCCCTGCCCGCCACGTCTTCGAAATGAATGGTCTGGATATGGAGGTATTTTTCAGCAATGGCGTCCATATCATGGCGCGTCGCGGTAGAATCGAGCACGTAGGACTCCAGCATCGTGTCGTGGCAGATGCCGGTAAGATGAATTCCATGGTTACTCAGGACGTGTAGGTCAAACTTGAGATTTTGACCTACTTTAAACTGTCGTGGATCTTCCAGCATCGGGCGGAGCTTTTCTAGAACCTGTTCTCGGTTCAGCTGGTCCGGCGCACCGGGATAGTCATGAGCCAGAGGCACATAAGCCGCTTCCTGAGCGGTAACCGCGAAGGACACCCCGACAATGCGGGCCTCCATGTAGTCCAGACCGGTAGTTTCGGTATCAAAAGCAAATAATTCCGCCTGATGAAGCCGCGCCAGCCAGGAATTCAGCTCGGCCATTTCCAGCACCAGCCGATAACTCGCTCTATTCCGCTGACTGTCATTTTGAAGTGCGGCTATTCCAGCGGCTTCGTCCGCCGCTTCCAGCTGTCTCAGCCAGGTTTTGAATTCATAACGACGGTACAGGGTCCGCAGCGCAGCTTTATCCGGCGGATTGCAACGCAATTGCTGCGGTGTAAGTTCCAGCGCTACATCACAGCGTAAAGTGACCAGTTGCCGGGCCAGGGTAAGTCGTTCAAGACTAGCCCTAAGCTTTTCCCCAAGCTTACCCTTAATGGCATCGGCATGATTGACGAGGGCATCCAGGGAACCATATTCCTGGAGCAGCTTAGCGGCGGTTTTAGGTCCGATCCCAGGCACGCCGGGAACATTATCGGAACTGTCACCCACCAAGGCGAGATAATCAATCATACGCACCGGCGGCACACCAAATTTTTGCTCTACCCCCTCGACATCCATGACGCTATCCTTCATGGTGTCCAATAGAGTGATGCGTTCGTTTACCAGCTGGGCCATGTCCTTATCACCGGTGGAGATCACTACCTGCATGCCCTGAGTTGCCGCCTGTTTGGCCAGAGTAGCGATGACGTCGTCGGCTTCCACGCCAGCTACCTGTAATAGAGGCAAGCCCATGGCTCGAACCATAGCATGCAGGGGTTCGATCTGGCTGACCAGTTCTTCAGGCAAGGGCGGGCGATTCGCCTTGTAAGTTTCATATAGCTCATGGCGGAACGTCTTTCCCGGTGCATCGAAGATGACGGCCATATGCTCGGGTTGGTACATCTCGACCAGCTTGCGCAACATGGCAACCACTCCGTAGAGGGCGCCGGTGGGTTCACCCGCGCTGGTGCTGAGAGGCGGCAGGGCATTAAAAGCCCGATGTAGATAGGCTGAGCCGTCAACCAGAACGAGAGCTTTTACGTTTGCCATTAGCGTAACTGTTAGCAATTTGCATATTATAACCTGAGCATGGAAAGATGCCGGTTTATGGAGGGTTCAGTCAACTATGTATGATAAGAGCAAGTATTCCCACCCGAGCTTGACGCCTATTAACGACGCCATACTGACTCGTGAATCCTGGAAGATCTTCCAGATCATGGCAGAGTTCGTAGAAGGGTTCGAACGCCTGGCGCGCATTAAACCCTCCGTCAGTATTTTTGGTTCCGCCCGTTTTAAGCCGGATAACCCCTATTATCAACTCGCTGAGGATATTGCCCACGCCCTCTCGGACGCCGGCTTTTCGGTGGTAAGCGGCGGCGGCCCGGGCATCATGGAAGCCGTTAACAAGGGAGCCTTTGCCGGCAAATCGCCGAGTATCGGCCTAAACATTCAACTACCTCTCGAACAAGGCAGCAACGATTATCAGGACATTAGCCTGACCTTTCGGCATTTTTTTTCGCGCAAAGTGATGTTTGTCAAATATGCCTCGGCATACGTGGTACTGCCCGGTGGTTTCGGCACTCTAGACGAGCTCGCGGAAATTATCACCTTGATCCAGACCAATAAGACCCGTCGTATCCCTGTTATTTTAGTGCACTCGCCGTTCTGGCGTGGTTTAATCGATTGGTTCCGGGATACTCTGATCCAGGAAGGCACTATCGACGCGGCGGATTTGCATTTGTTTCAAGTACTGGACAAACCTCAAGAGGTGGTGGATGCTATCTTTAATTTCTACGAGGGCCGAGGTTTTGAACCGTCTCTGGAGGAACAACAGGTTCTCCTCGATCTCTAATCTCGCATTAATTATTGTTGTAAAGGAATGTCATGCGCGCCCTGCCGTTTACGTTATTTTTCTTCGCCTGCCTTGCTGTTGCCCAAGAACCGCCTCCACCCCCCGATTTGGAACCCGTACCCGATGGCTCACCCACGGGTTCGCCCGAAGAGGCTCCGGAAGTCCCAGAGGTGACGATTCGCCGCCGACCGGGCACAACGATCCAAGAATACCGCATCAACGGCAGGTTATATATGGTGCGGATCATTCCCACGCGAGGCCTGCCTTACTACCTCCTCGACGTAGACGGTGACGGCAACTTGGAAACTCGCTACAACGATTTGGACCCCAGAATCATGATTCCCGGCTGGGTTCTCTTTAGCTGGTAGCTTCGCAACGTGTCAGACAATTCATTGTCGCGCTACCGGTAGAACGGCTTGGGTTGGTTGATAAGGCAATCGAGCCACCAATAATAAAAACCTTATGAATTCTTTGTTTTCCAAGTTAGCGCGCACCAGCCAGATGATCGATACGTTTAGCGAGTGGACAGGCCGTATGGTCGCCTGGCTTACCCTATTGATGGTGCTAATCACCTTTCTAGTGGTAATCCTCCGTTACGCCTTTAGTATGGGCTGGATCGCTATGCAGGAATCTATCACCTATCTCTATGCCCTCGTCTTTCTGCTCGGTACCGCCTATACCCTAAAGCATGACGGCCATGTACGGGTGGATATTTTCTACCGCACCATGCGACCTAAAGCCAAGGCATTAGTCAATCTCTGCGGAATCCTGTTGCTGTTATTACCCACTTGCGTTTTTCTCTTTTGGGTCTCCTGGGATTATGTGGCAGATTCCTGGTCGGTCCGAGAAAGTTCTCGGGAAGCCGGAGGCCTGCCTGGGGTTTTTCTATTGAAAACCGTAATCTTGGTCATGACAGCTTTAATCTTTCTGCAGGGAATTTCGGATCTGCTGCGCAGTGTCCTAATCCTGTGCGGAGAAACGCCGCCTCGGGAAGACTAAGCCATGGAGTGGATGGCGCTGGCTATGTTTCTGGCAGTTTGCGGGCTGCTGCTGTTCGGTTATCCCGTCGCCCTCACCCTGGCCGGTACCGCTTTGCTGTTCGCTTTTCTGGGCAATTTTACCGGCCTATTCGATCCTGCGTTTCTGGAAGCCATACCCAATCGCCTCTATGGCATCATGAGCAACGAGACCCTTATCGCGGTACCTCTGTTCGTTTTCATGGGAGTCATGTTAGAGCGCTCCAAGGTGGCCGAACAGTTATTGGATACCATGGCTATGTTATTCGGTCGCCTGCGAGGCGGCCTGGGAATCTCCGTGATGCTGGTCGGTATGTTACTGGCAGCGAGCACCGGCATCGTGGGAGCCACGGTGGTTACCATGGGCCTGCTATCCTTACCCACCATGGTACGACGCGGCTATGATCCCGGTCTAGCCTGCGGCACTATCTGCGCCTCCGGAACACTAGGGCAGATTATTCCGCCCTCCATCATTCTGGTGCTACTCGGCGATGTGCTGAGTTCCGCCTATCAACAAGCGCAGTTGCGACTCGGTATTTTTTCTCCCGAAACAGTCTCCGTGGGTGATTTATTTGTAGGGGCTTTGCTGCCGGGCCTGTTGCTGGTGATGCTGTATATCTTTTATCTGAGCCTTATGGCTTGGCTGAGGCCTGCGTCCTGCCCTGCCATCCCCGCTCAGGAACGCCGCGCCATCGACCGGCGCGAGTTACTGCGCCGCACAGGGTCAGTATTGCTTCCGCCATTGCTGCTTATTATTGCAGTACTGGGTTCTATCATGGGGGGTCTAGCCACTCCCACTGAGGCCGCTTCCGTAGGCGCCGTGGGTGCCATGCTGCTGGCTACGCTGCAGCGTCAGTTCAATCTCGCCAGGTTGCGGGAAGTCATGCGCAGCACGACCCAGATTACCTGTATGGTGTTCTTTATTCTCATTGGCGCCTCGGTATTTTCCCTGGTCTTTCGCGGCTTCGGCGGTGATGATGCGGTGCATAAAATTCTCAATAACCTGCCCGGCAGCACCTTCGCAGCCATGTTCGTCGTGATGCTGGTCATGTTTTTACTAGGGTTCGTGCTGGACTTTATTGAGATCATTTTTGTGGTTGTCCCTATTGTTGGTCCCGTGCTGTTAACAATGGATCTAAATCCCGTGTGGCTGGGCATCATGATAGCCATTAACCTGCAAACCAGCTTTCTAACTCCCCCTTTTGGCTTCGCCTTATTTTATCTCCGCGGGGTAGCACCGCCAGCCGTTCGCACCGGGCAAATTTATCGAGGCGTCATGCCGTTTATCGTCATTCAGCTTATCATGCTGGCCTTATTAGCGTTGTTCCCGGTACTGGCGACATGGTTGCCAAAAGCAGTTTACGGTTGACAAAAGTATTTTAGTTGGAAACCGCCACCTCGACGGGTTCCTGTTCTGAATGCATGGCCTCCCATGCCCGTTCGGCAAAGCCTACCCCGGCTTCTGTGTAGTGGTTAAAAACCACATCGCCGCCGGCGGCGCGGATAACGCTGGCTTCCTCATCAAACGTAATGGTGGCGCAAATCAGTCCCCGATAACCGCGGTGCCGCAACTGGGTAATGGCGATTTGCTTGGCTTCCGGATCAGGCATGGCCAGCATGATCATATGCAGTCTATCCACCTTGAGGTGCTGCCAGAAGAACGGATCTTCAGAATCAGCATAGAGGACCCGGCGACCCTCGTTCAGGTGGCGTCCGACCCGGTCAGGGTCAGAGTCCAGCCCAACCACCCGCTGGTGACGTTGGGTGAGAAAATCATAAGCGCCGGTACCCACTCGGCCCATACCCATAATAAGAACACTGGCGCTGCCTAAGGCCAGCGGTTGCTCGTCGGGATGGCGTTCATGAAGTTCAAAAGGGCTAAGTCGCGGCTCCCAGCGTCCGTACAGACCGTGGGCCGCACGGTTAAGCGGCGCGGCGATGGCAAAGGAAACCGCTACCGTAACCGCCAACAACACCACCCAATCATTTCCTAGCCAACCGGTTTGGGAAGCCAGGGAGGCGACAATCAAGGCAAACTCGCTGTAGCTTGCCAGACTCAAGCCGGTGAGAAAAGCCGTGCGAGCCCGCAGCTTAAAACGCGTCAGAATCAAGAAAAACAGAACTGCCTTAAGCGGCAGCAGGAGGGCCAGCAGCAGAGCAAATCCCAAATCGCTTAAGGTGGGTAAGCCGAACATACCAATCTGCAAGAAAAAACCTACCAGAAATATTTCCTTCAAACCCCAGAGTGCATGAGACAGTTCGCTAGCGCGGCGGTGATTAGCTATCATCGCGCCCAAAACCAAGGCTCCTAGCTCGGAGCTAAGGCCCAAATGCTCAAAACCCATACCACCGACATCGAGCGCTAACACCAAACCCAACAAAACCAGTAACTCATCGTGACCGCTAAAGTCCAGCAACCAGTAGAACAGTGGTCGCAGCAACGGCAGCCCCAACAGAACCAGCACCCAAAGTGAAGGCGTATCACCGCTTACCACGCTTAACAACGCCACCGCAATGAGATCTTGAAAGATGAGAATACCGATGGCTACCCGACCATGAAAAGCCCGTAGCTCGCGCTTTTGTTCCAGCATTTTGGCCGCCACCACCGTACTGGAAAAACCCAAGGCGCTACCGAGCAACAAAGCACTGGTCCATGGCAGCCCGACCAGCAGGTGCATCGCAAGTCCCAGCAACCCGACCGTAATCATCATATGCAGGAGCGCAGTGCCCCAAACTTCTTTGGCTAATACGGTCTTCAGTTTCAACTTAAGACCTACGGCAAATAACAGTAACAGGACACCGATATGCGCTAGATGCTCTAACGTGTCTCCGCCTTGGAGACCAAAGCCATTGAGGGCAAAACCCGCGACCAAATAACCCACCAGGGGGGGAAGCCCTAATTCCCGAAATCCTAAACCGAGAATGAAGGCAGCAGCTATCCAGATTGCTTCCATAGGTAATTTTTGCAGTTTCAGTGATGAGACTTGCGCCTAAAAATGATCTTGGCGTAAGCCGGATCTAGCGATTTATTAGTGAGACGAGATATAACAATACGACGGCGCCAACGGTTGCCGTGATTAATGAACCCAGCAAACCATGGGCGGTTAACCCTATCAGTCGGAAGAGATAACCGCCGATTATAGCGCCCACGATGCCAACACCCAGGTTGCCGAGCAACCCAAATCCGCGCCCTTTCATAAACTGGCCAGCCAACCAGCCGGCCAATGCACCGATTAAAAGAAACAGAATGATATGCATGAAACCCTTACCTTGAGTGGCTACGTGCCGAAAGACTTACCTTTGTCAAGCGTAGCATTTTCTTATTTTGCTTCAAAATAAAAGGTAACGAATCAAGTCAACAAGCGCCTCTTTGCAAATTGGTCAAGTCTCCTCTCAGACAATGGAGGGCGATAAATAGACCTCTTGCCATCAGTCAGATTCTAGCTATCCAAGCTGGGTGTGCCACCGCCGCTCAACCCTGCCATCCTGCAGGGATTCGCTATCACGCACCTCCCTGTGCGCTGCTGGCGACAGCTGTCAACCCGGCTCCTCAATGTTCGTTTTTTGTAAGAGGTCTAATGTTGGCCGAATGAGGCGAGTCAGGCTATAGGTGGCTGTTAATCCATAGAGCGCTTACCAATTCATCCGCCGGCCCGTTTGGTGGCTTTGTTCGGCGAGTTCGAGTATCCGAATGGTAGCACGGGCCTGGGCGGCTGGCACCGGTGGAGGCTGATTATTTAGAATGGCCTCGGCAAGCCCCCGGTAATAAGCTTGATAGCAACCGACCTCAGTAGGGATTGCAGTTGCAATGCTCAGCCCCGCCACCTCAGTGGTCAAAACACCATAATGTTCAGGACAATCCACACCCCAATTCAGGTCACCAGGCCGGCCGCCGGCTCTTAGCGCCTCTTCCTGCGGATCGGTGCCGGACTTGACAAAGCTGCCCAGATCTCCGTATAGCTGAAAGCGGGGGCCTTGCGCTTTCACCAGGTTGCCTGCGCTTAACACCACCCGACAATTCTCGTAACCGAGAACCAGATGGAAACTGTCCACGGCTTTAGCGGCAGGTCGTTGTTTACGTAGATCCGCGAATACAGTCTGCGGCGCTCCAAATAAGACCAAGGCTTGATCGATTAAATGTGCGCCCAGATCATAAAGAATGCCGGAGCCTGGAAGATCCTGTTCTCGCCAGCGCTCGCGTACTAGCGGTTGGTAGCGGTCAAAATGTGCTTCATAGCTATGAATGACGCCTAACAGTCCGCTTTTCACAACCCGTTGCACCGTCAAAAAATCATTGTCCCAGCGGCGGTTTTGATAAACGCTTAGCAGCAAACTCCGCTGCTCGGCCAGCTCGATCAGGCTATCGGCTTCCCGGCTGGTAATGGTAAAAGGCTTTTCCACTACTACATGCTTACCGGCCTCCAAGGCCGCCTTGGCATGGGAATAATGCAAGGTGTTGGGCGACGTGATGACGACTAAGTTGATATCAGTCGTTGCCAACAGGTCTTCAATACGGCCAAAGACCCTGACGCCGGGCCAATCCGCGGAAACCTTACCTGGCTTGCTCGTGGTCACAGCGGCCAGGGTTAGCGCTTCGACGGCGCTCAGCACCGGGGCATGAAAGGTAGAGCCGGAAAAACCATAACCTACTAGCCCGACGGACAGTGACGACATCGCTATTTTCCTGATTACCGTGTCAATATTTAATCAATTGGCTTCGCTCTAACCCGTGAAGTAGAGTCAGACAGCCCCAACAATGAGCACCAACGCCACAGACAACAATATATTCCGGCGTCTATTCCAGCGTCTCCATCAGGGGCTGCTACGCAACGTGGGCAGATGCTCCTTGGCATCGGGTATGGCAAATGCCTCTGCTCGCTCCCCTTCCCAGAAAACATAGCCGATTATTCAGGAATATCCCAGAGCAATCGCATCTCAACAACACAATCACTGTGATGAGTCAATTTTTTCCCTAGCTTTAAGCGGTTCGTGCCGAATACCGACTGGGGCCGGATCATAGGATAATCAACACTGCCCACCCAAGTTCGACATTAAATTTTATAACTATTTGATTTGACTTGAAACCGTCAAAAAAAATGCCACTACAAGGTCGATTCGATACGTGCGCGGGTCGGTATCTCCACGTCAATGGCGATGAACAGCTGGCGCAGCGGCGGCGCGATATGCCCGAGGTTGCTGATCCCCTGTCCGGTGACCAGCCGGACAGGGTGGTATTGAATGGCCTCTAGGCGCGCTAACACCGTGGCGGGCGATAATTCCAGCGCGGTGTTTCGTAACCGCTGGCGTAACAGACGCTGGATCACCAGCGCGAGAAAGCAAATCAGGGTATGCGCGCGAATCCGATCGGCGCGGCGGTGATGGACAGGGGCGATGTCGAGCTGACTTTTGAGTACGCGAAACCCGCGTTCAATATCGGCCAGCGCTTTATCGCGAGCGATGACCTCAGCGGCGTCCCACTCAGGCACATTGGTGACGACAATGAGCTTACCATCGAGTGCCAACGCCCGTTTGAACGCCGCCACATCCCACCACCAGTTAAACAGCGAACTATCGAGATCGAGCTGCATCAGTCGGCTGGCCCCGACCTCGCTAATCGCTTGCGCCAGTTGCACGCACGCCCCGTGGTCGCTAAGCCGGCGCCCACGACCCGCCGCGCCGGCCTCTTGGGCATTGAGTTTGCGCTCTAGTGCCCGGGCTTGTTTGATCACCGGGTTAAGGCGCCGCGCCCGCTGGCGGCGCGCCTGGCGTAGCCGGGTCGGATCGTGCGCCACGATCAAGCGCCGATCGCCGGTGATGGGGAGGCCGGCAAAGACTTCGCCACCCGCGCGCCGGCTCTGGGCGAGCAACTCGCCGTGGCGATCCACCACCGGTTGGACAAACTCCCCATAACACCGCGCGGCGACCGCTACGATATATTCCACCGCTTGCCCGTTTGCCAGCCGTAGCCCCTCCAAGACCTCGAGATTATCCAGGGAGAGCATTCCTCGGTCGGCAACGAGGATCAGCCGTCGCAACGTAAATCGTTTGAGTAATCGCTCGACAATGCCCCGCACCGTCCCGGCCTCGGCCACATTGCCAGCGAACCCTTCGTGATGGACCGGCAACCCCGCTGCCGTTTGCACTACCCCCACGGCGTATTGGCGCGCCACGCCGTTGACGTCTTTGGAATGGCCATAAACCCGAAGGTCGTCGTCCTGCTCGCCGCTACCATGAATCCGCACCGTGGTCATGTCGTAGAACACCACGTCCAGCTCGTCGGCCGCGGCACAATAGCGCTGGAGATGCTGCTCGATTTCCTCCTTCAAGGGGAGCAACGCATCCATCGCCCGCAGCAGTGGCTGATGGGTGATCCGCTCGCTGCCCGGCCAGTACACCCGCTCCAGCCAGCGCAACACCCCGAGCTTGGCACACGGATCACACAGCCGGTTCGTCACCAGTACCCGCACCAGACGCTCAATGTCCACCCGGTAGCCTCGACCGTTCAGTCGGCTTTGCAACCACCCCCCCAGCCCCAGTTGCTGCCAGAGCTGACACACCGCCCAGAGCGCCCCCACGGTGCGCGCCGGTTCAAACTGCGTATTGTCGTCGGTGACGCCAGGGACGAGTTCGTCAAGGCCTCCGCGACCGCTGACCTTCAGCAGCCCGTCGATCAGCCCCTTCAGACCATCGTCTTCCAGCAGGCGGTCCAGGCGCCCTAAACTGGCAATATGGCGCTGACGCACCTGTCCGGTGCCGGCATCGCGGTAGCTTTCCGCAATCTGCAGGTACTGGCGGCGGCCGTTGCTGGTGGTGCGTAAAAACATGCACACACAATAAACCTTGAAAAAGCCGCTGTAAAGCGGCTTTTAAGGAAAAAGTGTGCCACTACAAAATTAGGGCTTGGAAAAAAGCGTAATCCACTGGATTGATAAACAATTCCGACTTTATCTTAGCGTCTAGACCCGCGTCAATGTCGAACTTGGGTGCCCAGGACATTCCAGAGTATAAGTGGAAAACAGAGCGGTGACGGGAAGGCGAGGAATGCTTTCTGGTTATCTATATCAGTCCACGCACCGTTGACATTCTAGGCCATCCGCAAGGAGACTGATCTCAGAACACTTTTGAGGAGCGGAATTGGATTGTAGGGTATTGTTCGCAGGGGAATTAATTTAAATCCGAACGAGTACTGCCAATAGCGGATTGACATGGTTTTTTAAACCAGTGTTCCTCGTAGAGTTTCGCAGGCGGTACGGGAACCAATGTCCAAGCCATTACCTGTTCCTTTGGTAAAATACGATTGCTTCCTTGTTCAACGAATTGCTGCTGGTAATCGTCGTAGTAACCGTAGTGCATGCCACCCGTGTGAGCGGGTGAATATTCCACATAGAGAATGGCGACCGCTTGCGGTGGCAACCTGTCACTGGTCTTGATCCACTGGCCGACAACAAGCGCATTCGGTTCCCTGGCGTGGGGTTCTAGTTCACCTGTAGGCCGCGCAACGCATTCGTCGCAATGCTTTACTGCAACCTTGCCGTTATCCATTGCACGACGGCAACCGTTGGCGAAAATCATTATTGCCATGCTTATCCTATTATTAACTTAGGTATTGAAAAGGCCATGTCTTGTTGATACAGACGTTTCCAAATTTATGAAAAGCCCTATTTAGTAAAATGATATCGTCTCATTTACCACTATTAGACTGTTTTCCATGGAGTTGTCTTACGAAATCTTTAAGTCCATAGCTTGATGTAACCACTTAAACTTAACGCAGTAGCAAAGCTGCATCTTTTATCGGGCGAACAACCCGCCTAAAGACACTACCACGGCCAATGGCAAACACTGGCGAAAGCCAAGTTGTTTATATACTGATACCAGGACGGTTCAAAGTGGGATTTTCCCGCAGAGCGTTAAAGAATCCTTTACATCAGCACCTCGTGGAAAACAGGAAAGCCGGAAAGATTATGGTAAGCAAGGATAGTAAAAAACCGTAGTTGCGTGCCTAAAACTCCCCTCTCTGCTCCAGCCGAACGACTAGTCTGATGAGTTCTGCTAAGGATTTTACCCCAATCTTCTCCATCACGCGAGAACGATGAACATCCACTGTTTTCGGGCTTATCCCCAATTCGGAAGCAATGAGTTTGCTTGGTTTTCCCTGGACCAGGAAGTCTAAAACCTCGCGCTCGCGGGCAGTCAATTGACCCAGACGCACCTTCACAATACGCAGCCTATGCAGTTCTTGCTGCGCCAGTTGACTTTCGTCCAGGCAAGCCTGCACCCGCTCAAGAAGCAGTTGTTCATTAAAAGGCTTTTCAATGAAATCTTTGGCACCGGCTTTCATGGCCCGAACTGCCATTGCCACATTACCGTGGCCTGTAATCACAATAACCGGCAGATTCACCCGACGCTCCGTCAGCTTTGCTTGAAGTTCAAGACCACTGAGACCAGGCATCCGCACATCCACCAAGAGACAACCGACGCGCGGTCCATCCAAGGAAGCAAGAAATTCCCCTGCCGAAGCGAAAGTTTCCACCACCATTCCCACCGATTGAAACAGCGCCTTCAGCGACTCGCGCACCGCATCGTCATCATCGACAATGTAAACTATGGGTTGTATCACTGATACCATTTCCATTTCCCTCGGCAAACGGCAGAGTAAACGTGAAGGTGGCGCCTCCCTCGCGAGGACTCAATACCCATAGCTTCCCTCCGTTGACCTCGACAATCGAGCGACTAATCGCCAACCCCATGCCCAAACCATCAGCCTTAGAGGTGATGAAGGCCTCGAAAATCCGCTCACCCAGTTCGGGTGGTATGCCGGGGCCATTGTCGCCGACTGAGACCGTCACCTCAGCTTCTCGGCAGGTGGTTCGTATCCACAGCTGACGTTCTCGACTATCCATTCCGGCCATTGCTTCAATGGCGTTTCTAATAAGATTTACGATAACTTGCTCGATTAATACCTTATCGGCGGATACCCAGCAGGGCGTTTCGCTGCATGTTATGGTAACGGTTACTCCGTATGCATGGGCTTCTATTTTCGTAAAATCGACCACCTTTTTGACCAGCTCACTCATATCGATCAGAGTTGGCGAAATTTGCCTTTTGCTAACAAAGCTACGCACACGGTGCACAATCTGGCTGGCACGCTTGGTCTGTACATTGATATTTTCGAGCCAGTTAACCATCTGATGCAAGGCTTGCCCCGACTGCACAACACGCAGACAAGCCATGCTATAATTGGCGATAGCAGCTAACGGTTGATTAATTTCATGAGCGATTTCCGTGACCATCTCGCCCATTGTCGCCAATCGCGCCGCATGGGAGAGTTCTAACAAATGCTTGCGCTCCATTTCGCGGCGCTTCTTCACTGCCGTAATATCTTGGACTACTGCAAAAAATCCTCTGATTTTTCCACTTGCCGCACAGTCGGGGATATAGCAAACCGAAACATGGCGATTGCCGGCCCTCTGGTAGGGAAGCGTTTGCTCAAATCTAACGGTATGCCCCGCCAGCGCGGCTTCGGCATGGGGACGGATAACCCCATAAGCGGCATTCCCCAAAATCTCTTTAATATGCCGTCCATACATTTCCTGGGGTGACTGGCCAAACCAATCCCAATAGCCTCGGTTATTAAAGCGATACCGCTGCTGAACATCAACGTAAGCAATCAGTCCCGGCAAAGCATCCGCCACGATCCGCAGCTGCCCCTCCGTTTCCCATAAATATTGCTCGGATTTATGCTCTCTCAACAGGCTGAGCCGCAGCTCACCATCTTCCTCGGTAGGCTGAAGCGGCACGGACTCAATAGTATCGCCTAGCAACTCCCACCAGTCTTCCGCATGACTAATGTCAGTAACGTCCCGACACACGCACACTGCCGCCTGCACTCCAGCTTGCTGATCGAAAAGCGGTTTTATGACGTATGCATAGTTCCGTAAACCGACAAGGGTAGGAAAGCTGGTATGGCCCTTTACCGGCAAGTGGGTTTTAAACACCGTTTCGCGATGTACATCAAAGCGTGCCATAATCTCCGACGGGAAGCCGAGTTCCTGCCATGTCTTGCCGATGATATCGCTGGTCTTTAAACCAAGTGCACGGGCTCCCGACGTGCTGGCATAAAGGTATACACCCTGTTGATCATATACGTAGATATGATCAGAAAGGTTTGCGAGGATAGCCTCAAGTATTTCTGCCTTGGTCAGTAAAGGGTCCATTTCTGGCATCGCTGTTATCCGGATAGTCGTGTGAGGTGATCGCTGACTCTATTAAATTTCAAGATGCTCCAACAGCCGGACACCTGAGCTAAGCCGCAAAAATTGCAGATTTTTCTCGGCTGGAGCGAAAGGGTTAGAAATTTTTTAGTAGTTCAATAATATTCCAAACAAGCTGTCCATGTCCTTGATTAACGTACAATCCTATCTGTGCAATTAATGAGTATGCTATCGCAAATTGGGCCAAGGCATATACAGCAATAGTGAATTGGCTAATACTGATGATGCCGATACCAAACTGGGAAATATTGATTATACCCATGCCAAACTGTCCAATTGAAATGACTCCTTTAGCAGGTACTGGCATTTTGTTGGATCGGTATTTGAATGAAATATGAAGGAGCGGCAAGCCCATAAAGATTGTTTTGCTTTTATATTCGAAACCCCAACCATCCCATTTTTCCCTGGCTGGATACGGAGCGCCACAATTTGGGCAAGCGAAAGCTTGCTCACTGACCTCATGTTGACATTCCCTACAATTTTTCACATTTTCCCTTTCCTAATTTATTTCTTAAAGATGCAGATGAGTGGCGGGCTGTAAGCACATTCACTGGATTGACTTGTTAGCCTTGGTAATTTCTAGTTCTTCGATATATTTTAGGTCTTTACCATTACTATCTTTCCACTCTATTAAACCGTTTGCGCTTCGCCCCATAACAACAGCCGCGGCAGCTGATGGACTACTAAACAGATAGTCAGATTGAAAAACCAGCTTTCCGTCAATTTCTCTAATAATCTCATTTTCGATGAGTTCATCTCTCAGTGTATTAAAGCCTTTTGGAAATGATGGCACTGTGCTCCCAGCGATTTCTGTACCTTTGAATACAACAAAACCATCTGAAGTCCTCTTTCCTTGACCATTTACACCTCTTGCACCTTTAACGTAAAGACACTCTTCAAGCTGCCATCCTACTAGACTCTCTTTTACTAATGGCTCAAACACTTTGAAACCCATCGTATTGATCAATACCTTCGCCAAAATACAGGAGGGCGGCAGGCCGCAGTGGTAAGGTAAGTAGTAGCGAACTAAAACCTACCACTTCAGAGGCGCGCCGCCCATGCATGACATTATGCTGATTTTGAGTTGCCTAAACCAGACACTGGATAAAACAAGTGTGCGTCGTTTGGCGCGAATCGTAGAAGGCTTGTTAGCGGTCACGGGTCGGGTGACGATGCTGGGGGTATCACGTTGGGCGGAGCGCGGTGGCAGCTACCGGACAATCCAACGGTTTTTCACCACGACGATTGACTGGGCGCAGGTGCATTGGTGGTTGATCCGCACGCATCTGCTGGGCGAGGACACGGAGTGGCTGCTGGCGGGCGATGAGGTGGTGGTCACCAAATCGGGCAAACAAACCTATGGTCTGGGTCGTTTTTTCAGTTCGTTGTATGGTAAGACGGTGCCGGGGCTGTGTTTTCTGAACCTGTCGCTGATCAACGTGAACCGAGGCTGTTCGCATACGGTACGTCTGGAACCGATCCTCAAGGGGCCAGCCGACAGTAGTCCCAAGGGCCAGAAAACGGGCAACAAGGCGAAGGCCAGCCATCGCACCAACGCCACACCGGCCAAGCCAAAGGGGCGCCCGAAAGGCAGTCGTAATCGCAATCGCCGGGAGGTCGTGCTATCGCCTTATCTGGTGTTGGTACAAGGCATTATCCGCCCAGTATTGGCCCTGTTGGGCCAGCAGATCAAGCTGCGCTACTTCGTCTTCGATGGGGCGTTTGGTCATCATGCAGCGCTTCAGATGGTGCGCCAAACCGGCTTGGAAATGATCTGCAAGCTCCAGCACAACGCTGCCCTGTATGAACCCTATAGGGGAGCGTACTCAGGGCGGGGGCCGCGCCGCAAGTACGGCGATAAACTCAACTATGAACAACTGCCCGAGCGGCACTTGAAGCAGGACTCGGTCCGCGATCACATCCGCACCCTGATCTATCAACTGCCCGTCTGGCACAAGTTGTTTCCCGATCGGCTCAATGTCGTGATCCTCGTCAAAATCAACCAACGCACCCAAGCCCGTGCTCATGTCATCTTATTCAGCAGCGATCTGAGCTTGGACTACGAGCGAATGATCACCTTCTATCGCGTACGCTTCCAACTGGAATTTCAGTTCCGCGACGCGAAGCAATATTGGGGGCTGGAAGACTTTATGGCGGTCAAACAGACCCCGGTCTACAACAGCGCCAACTTGGCCCTGGTCATGGTCTCGCTCTCGCAGGTACTGATCCGCCCCCTGCGCGAACACTGTCCGGCCTTTAGCGTCCTTGATCTCAAGGCCCTGTTTCGAGGCTGGAAATATGCTCGTGAAATCCTAAAATACCTTCCGCAAATGCCTCAGCCGATTTCTATGGACTCCATCGCCTCTCAGGTCGCTCAGCTTGGGCGCATTAATCAACCACTTGTAAGGGCCTGAGCTACGGTAAATTGGCGAGGGTATTGATTGATGAGCATTTTTATATATTCAATAAATTCCTCCATCTCAGCTTGGTCGGCTTCCGATATAGAAGATCTAGTTGGTGTGTTGCCATTTTGAATTTCGTATCTATTAGCGTTGGTTGCGATCTCGTGCAGCCGAGATTCAAGGTATTTGATATGCGCCTTGTTCAAATTTTCATCTTTACTACTCGTCAGTCATAAGTTCTGTCACCGAAAAACCTTGCTTGCCTTGCCCAAAAGCAGCATGAATTCCCTCGAGCTACCCGCGTTTGAGCACCTCGGTAGCCCAAGGAGAATCCATGCTAAGATACGTATATCA
>CAVSVP010000023.1:0-271445 GCA_963731125.1 uncultured Pseudomonadota bacterium | reverse complement strand
TCTATTTCTTGATCATTAACCTCATGATTTCATCTATTTTTATAATATCCACAACAATCTGCTCAGGCGAGTGTATATCTAAAATGGCCTGATTCACCGATTGCAATTCAGGTTCCTTTTTTTTTAATTCATTAATTACCGTCGCTGTACTTATATCCAATACCCGGGCCGTATCACGAATGCCGCTCCCGTTTACGGCCATCTCAATGATTTTTCGCTTGACTTCTGGCAAGCGACCTTTCTCTGAATAATCTCGAATAAATGTCTTTTCTTCGCAGTCGCTTTCTTTGCAAAGAAAGCGTTGTTTTCCATTGGTCGTTTTTCCATGTTTACCAACATCGATACCACCGCAACTTGGGCATTTAATTGGTTCTAATACCATAATAAATTTCTGAGTTTAAATTCTGCTAATTTGACATCTTGAATTCAAAATATGATAGTTGATTATTTTATAAAAACAACAAAGCTAAAACACTACCCTCACGAGTTAGGGTGCGCCCTTTAACGGCGCAAAGAGAACCATACATGAACAACGGTACGAGGGCTATGCAGCGTGTGTCGGTGGGTGGCACCGGCTGGGGACGAAGCCCGCCAAGAAACGGGCGGCGGTTGCCCAACTAAGGGCGGCGGACCGAACCAGCCCTGCGACCTATGCGGACGCAAGAAACCTTTGTCTAAAACGTTTGGTGTGAGTTGACTGGATGCTATTTAAACGGAAGGCGTCGAGGATCAAAATAGAAGCTCTCATCCGGAAATCGAGGAGCTTCCCCATGATCGACATCGACACCTTCCTAACGATTCTATACGTCATGATGGATGATTTCTGCAAGCATGCCTTGCCGACACCGCATCGGCCTGGTCCGGCGGCATCGCTGACGCGCAGCGAGGTGGTGACCTTGGCCCTGTTCGGGCAGTGGCAGCACTTTACCAGTGAGCGGGACTTCTATCGTTATGCCCAGCGGCACCTGCGAGGGGCTTTTCCCACCTTGCCGGATCGGGCTCAGTTCAATCGTTTGTTGCGCTTGCACAGGGAAGCGGTGGTAGCCTGTTTTCTGCACCTCGTGCAGTTGCTGGAAGCCCAACGCTGTGCCTATGAAGCCCTGGATGGGACCCCTGCCGTCACCCGCGCGGCGAAACGGCGAGGGCTGGGCTGGCTGCCCGGCTTGGCCGACATCGGGTGGAGTAACCGGCTCGGCTGGTATGAGGGCTTGCAGGTGCTCACCGCCGTCAATCCCTGGGGCGTGATCACCGGCTTTGGCGTCGCCTCGGCTAGCACCAAAGATCAGCCCCTGGCTGAGACGTTCTTCGCTCTGCGCGCCTTCCCGGACCCGCGCATCGCCAGCGTCGGGGCACCGGCTCAGGGAGTGGATGTCACCGACAAGGGCTTTGAAGGCGAAGAGCGCCATCCATACTGGCAACACGTCTACGGGGGTGAACGGATCTGTGCCCCGAAGCGCAACAGCCGCCATCCCTGGCCCAAGCCCTGGCGACGCTGGCTGGCTGGCATTCGCCAGATCGTGGAGACCGTCAACCACAGCTTGCCGCATGTCTTTCGCCTCGACCGCGAGCGTCCTCACGCCCTGGACGGCTTTCAGGTTCGCCTGGGCGCTAAGATGGCGCTGCATAATTTCTGCATCTGGCTTAATCAGCAACTCGGTCGGCCCTCGTTGGCCTTCGCCGATCTGGTGGCGTGGTAGCATGTCGTGATTTCACACCAAACGTTTAAGCGTCGCGAGGAGCTCGATTTGCTTTGCCGCTGAGTGGGGCCAGAAATATGTCAGACAGGACTAAGCTCGAAATTTCCGATGGCGTTGCAACTATTCTTCTAAACCGACCGACAACATACAACGCGCTCGACATTCCAACGGCACGGGAGCTTGCCGAATCACTTGCTAAACTTCGCGCGGATAATGCGGTCCGCGGGGTAATTATCACGGGAGCAGGCAAAGCCTTCTCTGCCGGTGGAGATATAAAAGGTGCCATTAACCATCCCAGTGGTCCGGGAGCGGCATTTCACGAATTGGCGACAGTAGTACATGTCTGTATCTCGGAAATTCGAACCTTGCCAAAGCCTGTTGTTGCTGCGATCAACGGTATTGCGGCCGGCGGAGGTTTTTCGCTCGCCCTCGCATGTGATTTTCGCGTTATGGCCGATACGGCACAGCTTAAACAGGGCTTCACGAGCAACGCTCTGTGCATAGATGCCGGTGGCACCTTTACCCTCCCCCGCTTGGTGGGCCATGCCCGAGCGCTTGAAATAGCGGCTCTCGATGAACCCATCTCCGCGGAACAGGCCTTTGCTTGGGGGCTTGTGAATCGGGTCGTTCCTCTCACGGAACTCATGAATACCGTAGCCTCGCTGCTAGCAGCAATTTGCGAAAAGTCGCTGCATACCTTTAGCTGGTCAAAATGCCTGCTTAACAGTGCTTTCGAGACATCGCTCGAAACTCAGCTCGAACGCGAACGTCAGGGGCTGGTTAGCTGTGCATCGCACGCTGACGGAGTGGAGGGTATGCGAGCATTTCTCGAGAAACGCAAGCCAACATTTAATCAGTGAAAAATGCGACTAATTGAAGATACGATTACCTGCATCAATCGCCCGCTGGCATGAGCGAGCAACTAATTGAGATCGATGGAGCCAGGGGCGAGGGAGGCGGCCAAATTCTGCGAAGCGCCCTTACGCTGTCACTCGTTACCGGCAAACCCTGCCGACTAGAAAATATTCGCGCTAAGCGTTCCCGGCCAGGACTACAGCCCCAGCACTTGCAGGCCGTACAAGCGGCCGCCACTGTAGGTAATGCTCAAGCCGCTGGCGCCGCCTTAGGGTCGCAATGGTTGTTGTTTATGCCTGACCGAGTGCGACCGGGACAGTATCGTTTCGATATCGGCACGGCGGGTGCCACTTCTCTGGTACTGCAGACGGTTTATCTTCCCCTGGTCCTGACCGAGGCGCCTTCTACCGTTACCATCACAGGTGGTACCCACGTCCCGCTGAGCCCCTGTTTCCATTATCTCGACTGGCAGTGGTGCCGATTTTTAGCGGCTGCGGACCTGCACCTCTCTCTGACCATGGAACGTGCCGGTTTTTATCCCCGCGGGGGTGGCATCATCCATGTCACCATCTCTCCGATGGTAGCCATTAAACCGCTGCGATTGAGGGAGCGAGGACAGCTGTTGAGTATCCAGGGTCTATCGGCGGTGGCCAATCTCAGCAGACAGATCGCAGAACGCCAAAGCGCACAAGCCTTCAAGCGTCTGGCGGAATATTGTCCTCAGTGCCAGATTGCCATTGCTCACCTCCCCGCTCTTGGCAAAGGAACCCTGCTGCTGTTGCTAGCGCAATTCGAGCACACGCAAGCCTGCTTCTTCGCGTTGGGCGCACCAGGCAAGCCGGCAGAACAGGTAGCGGACGAGGCCGCAGAGGCACTGCTCCAATTTTTAGCCACAACCGGAGCAGTAGATCCTTTCCTGGCAGACCAACTGCTGCTTCCTCTGAGCTTTGCCAAGGGAGAGTCCTTCTTAAGCATCTCCCATATCACTCGGCACCTGCTTAGCAATGCCGAGGTCATCCGTAACTTTCTCCCGGTAACGCTGGATATTCAGGACACCCTGGAAAAAGCCGGCAGCGTTCGCATTCAGCCTTAACTCCCGCAACCCATAAAGGCCGGTTGGCTTACGTTATCCCTTTACCGGCGGGTCATCCTCTAACGGCTCTGCGTCTATTGCCTCCGAGCGTGCTGCGGAGGTTTCATTTTCTTCCTGTTTCCAAGCGGGCTTGCACTCTCGGCAAGGAGCAGACCAATCCTCAGGTTCCATGTCCGTTTCCGTGTAGCCCAAATCGTCTCGCTCGATATTATCCAGGGGTCCTGTCCAATCTTCCGGAGCTTCAATCCATTCAATCTCCAAATCGTACCAAGCAGGGAGTTCGATGGCTTCTATATCACCATCGAAATGCTGAATTTCCACGATTCCGTTATCTTCATCCAGCGCAATCACTTCAAAAATAGGACCCTTGTCCAGGTGTTGGTACCAAGCACCCACGATAGGGTCGGTCTCGGTTGCCATGACGGCTCTCCTCGGCTGATAACAAATCCATTGCTGCTGCGGCTAATTACTAGACTGAGTTCTCCAGTGAGCAAGCCCGTATTATTATTCCATTAGACCATTTAGCCTAGCTTTTTTCGCCGCTATGCAGCAGTAGTTACTATTTCATCCCTTTCCAAGCGTGACAATCGTTGCGCTTTTAGTGGGGTTTCCTACACAATGGCGTGAAATACGAGTGCGATAACATACCGCCCTGCACTAAAGAGGAACAGATTTTGCGCCAATCAGCGTAAAGTAACATTCCGGTGTTGCTCAGCAACAGCCACAAAGACTACTTTGAGGAGTCACTATGCCTACCACTTGGATTGTCACTGCCGACAGCAGTCGGGCAAGAGTTTTCAAAGCAGAGAGTTCCCGTGGTCCGCTTCAGGAGCTAGAGGTGTTAACCCATCCTGAGGCCCGGCTACACACTCAGGATCTGACTTCGGATTTTCCCGGTCGCACTTTCGACAGCGCTGGTGAGGGCCGACATGCGATGGGGCAACCCGTCGACCCCAAGGAACAAGAAGCGATACGTTTTGCCAAGCAAGTCGCCGATCATTTGGAAGCAGCCCGGGTCGATGGCCAGTTTAATAACCTTATCATTGCGGCGGCTCCCAAGTTTCTGGGTCAACTGCGCCAGCATCTGTCCAGTCAAGTGGCATCAATGGTGAGACAGGAAATCGACAAAAACCTGGCCCAGCACGCTACAGCAGACATCCGTAACCATCTGCCGGAGAGGCTCTGAGAACTGAAATGAGTCAGCTAGTCGCGGCTTAGCCCAGACAGCGAGCGCTATGGTAGGTTGCAAAAGCAGCTCCGTAAGCCAACACCATCAAGTAGTTAAATATAAACGACAGCCACTTGCAGGTGTTGGTTTTCCGGCGGGTAATTTTCCACACCCACTTGCGCACGATATCAGGCCTCTGCCCACATACGCAGCAAATTAGCAAGGCTTTTCGAGAGCAGGTCGAATTCGCGGGTCTTGCCGTGCTTTTCGAATTACCTACGCCGCGCCGTGTTGAGATCAAAAAGCCGTTCTGGTGCAGATCGATAACGCCGTTACCAGCGTGGACGTCAGCACCCGCACTTCGCCCGATTTTGCGCCCTGCGGCTGCTTAAGCGGGCAAGAGAGGAATATGAGGCTGCCGTTGCAAACGGCAAGCTGATCAATGTCAACGAGTATCAGGATAGCCTAGGGTTTGTCTGGATCGCCGAGGATCTGGTGCAGGGCGTTTCGGGTCCATTACAAGCCGCGAATGGCGAAGCTTACGAACAGTTGCGAAACCGGTTTGCGGAGTTAAAAACGGCCTGCCCGTCTGCAGCACTACCCTTATAGCCTGCAGCGACTCCCAGCCAGGTGTAAGGCATTGTTGCGCAGATTTGAGATTGCCATGAACGATCTTAAACAGCCGGAGAACTGACGCAGGTTAACCAGGATACTATCTTCCTGATAGCGGTCAAAACCAACCTCCTAGGCCCACCGCATGTTCTCATCCTGACCGTGTCCCTTCAGCGCAACCATCTGTAACGTAGCCACCGTTTGGTTATCCGCAACGATCAAAGCTGTCAGCGTTTGCTGACGGCGCTCATGTTGCTCTCGCTCATTGAACCCGATAATTTACTCTAACTATCAATAGTCGATTTACCGACATAGCAAGGTCCAGAGGAAAGAGGATGTTTTAACCAAAGGCTAATAGACAACTGCCGGACAGGCCCTATACTTCATGGATAAATTATCCGGAAAAAATGATTCTCCCGGCATTGGACGGTGAATACTAACAAAAAACAATAGGATTGCCATAAATTCTGTTAACGGCTCCACAAAGCATATAGAGCGACAACAGTCGTGATCATCCAGCCGGCGGGGCTAGTCAACGGGATTTGGCCGGACGGCAACGCATAGCGGCACCCCTTTTGAGCTGGACATATTAGAAGAGGATTGCTAGCCACAGCGCCAACTTGCCAGAATGATCTAAGCATTACTCGCAACGGAGACAGTCATGACGAAGCAGCTACGGCAATGGGGCATGATTCTGCTGGTAGGGTATGGGCTGGCGCTGCCGGTGGGGGCGGTGGAACTGACCATCTCCTGCGGGGCGGTGGGCCAAGAGCGGGCGCTGTGCGAACAGGCCACGCAAGCCTGGGCGCAGCAGAGCGGGCATCAGGTGCGGGTGAGCAGCCCGCCGCAGCGCACCAATGAACGCTATTTCAAGTATCTGATCGATCTGGGCAATAGCGATCCGCGGGTAGATGTCTATCAGATTGACATTATCTGGCCGGCGCTGCTGAGTGAGTATTTTCTGGATCTGCGGGAATTCGTGCCGCCGGAAGAGATTGCCCAACACATTCCCAATTTGATCACCCATAACACGGTGGACGGGCGGCTGGTGGGGCTGCCGTGGTTTACCGACGTGGGGCTGCTGTATTACCGCAAAGACCTGCTGGAACAGCATGGTTTTGCCGTACCCCGCGACTGGGCGACACTGGCGGAGGTGGCGCTGGCGATCCAAAGCGCCGAGCGGGCGGACGGTAACCCGGCCCTGTGGGGCTATGTGTTTCAGGGCGGCGCCTATGAAGGGCTGACCTGCAACGCCCTGGAGTGGCTTAATGCCTACGGAGGCGGCACCATTGTCAAGAATGACGGCACCATCACCGTCAATAACCCCCAGGCGGTGCTGGCCCTGGCGCGGGCCGCCAGTTGGGTGGGACTGCTCGCCCCCGAGCGGGTCACCTCCTTTGACGAGGAACTGGCGCTCAATACCTTCCAGCTGGGTCAGGCCGTGTTCATGCGTAACTGGCCCTATGCCTGGGCGCTGCTCAATGCCCCCGACAGCGCCGTGGCCGGGCAGGTCGGCGTGACCGCCCTGCCCCGCGGCGGCCCCGCCGGGCAGGCCGCCGGCACCCTCGGCGGCTGGCAGCTCGCCGTTTCCAAGTTCTCCCGCCATCCCGCCGAGGCCGCCGAGCTGGTGCGCTATCTCACCAGCGCCGCCGTGCAGAAACAGCGTGCCATCGCCGGGGCTTACGCGCCAACGCTGGCAGCGCTCTACGACGATCCCGAGGTGCTGCGCGCCAACCCCTTCTTCGCCCAGCTGCTTCCCCTGCTGCAAACCGCCGTCGCCCGCCCCACGCTTGCCACCGGCGCGCAGTACATGGCCGTCTCCACCCGCTTCTGGGAGGCCGTGCATCGTACCCTGCTCGGCGCCGCGTCCGCCCCCGACAGTCTCGCCGCCCTCCAGGATCAGCTCCAGCTCATTAAACGCCGTGGCGGCTGGTAACGCTTTTTCCGTTTTACAACCTAGAAACGTCAGCACCAGATTGTGGTCCGTTTTAACTACTCAATAATGAGGAACAAGCAACCATGATTCCACCGCCATCTACATTGTCGGTCACTACTTATCCCAAAGACAACGCGGCTCACTACAGCCATCCTTAAGCTGCTGATGGGACGGGTACGAATAAACGCTATAGCAGCACATAAATTTAGGAGAACAGATGAGTATAGCCCCTCCAAAAACGGTGATTAATGCCCTCTTAAACGCCGAGCATGGCGATCCGTTCGCGGTGCTAGGCATGCACGAAGACGGCCCCGATGGCACGCTGGTGGTACGCACCTTTCAGCCAGGCGCAACGGCGGTGGCGGTACTGGAAGCGGATAGCGGTGCGTTGGTCGGTCATCTTGAGCAGGTACATCCAGACGGGCTATTTGCCGGCGCGCTGCAAGGACGGAAGCAGCGTTTTGCTTACCGGTTGCGGGTAAGCCGGGACAGTGTCACCCGAGAGCTTTATGATCCCTATGGTTTTCTGAACGTGTTAGGAGAGATGGATCTTTATTTGCTGGGAGAAGGAAAGCTGCGTCGGGCCTATGAGAAGCTGGGAGCACACCCTATGGAACTGGGGGGTGTGCCAGGCGTGGCGTTTGCCGTCTGGGCGCCCAACGCCCGGCGGGTAGCCGTCGTGGGGGATTTCAACCAGTGGGATGGGCGGCGTCATCCGATGCGTCTGCGTTCGGGGGTGGGAATCTGGGAGATTTTTATTCCTGAGCTCGGCGAGGGCGAGCGTTATAAATTCGAGATTAAGGGCCCTCGCGGCGAACGCCTGCCATTGAAGATGGACCCGTATAGTTTTGCCCAGGAAATGCGCCCCCAGACCGCTTCGCTGGTACAACGGACCGATCACTTTACTTGGAACGACGAGGCGTGGCTGGCCGCTCGCGTTCAGCACAGTGACCGTGCTGCACCGATTGCCATCTATGAAGTGCATCTAGGTTCCTGGAAGCGCGGGGAGAACAATCGCTTTCTTAGCTACCGGGAACTGGCTGAAGAACTTGTTTCTTATGTCAAGGAGATGGGGTTTACCCACATCGAGCTTTTACCCATCAGCGAACACCCTTTCGACGGCTCCTGGGGCTACCAAACCTTAGGGCTATTTGCCCCTACCAGTCGTTTTGGCAGTCCGGAAGACTTTCAATTTTTTATGAACACGTGTCATGAGGCCGGCATTGGCGTGCTGCTGGATTGGGTGCCGGCGCACTTTCCCACCGACGAACATGGCTTGGGCTGGTTTGATGGTACCGCGCTTTATGAACATGCTGACCCACGCCAGGGGTACCACCGCGACTGGAGCACCCTGATCTATAACTTCGGCCGCAATGAGGTGACTAACTTTCTGCTGAGTAACGCACTTTTCTGGCTGGACCGTTACCATATCGATGGGTTTCGGGTGGATGCCGTGGCCTCCATGCTGTATCTCGACTACAGTCGCGCTGAAGGGGAGTGGGTTCCCAATAAATACGGCGGACGGGAAAACCTTGAGGCCATCGATCTGCTTCGGCGGATGAATGAACTCACCTATGGAGAGCATCCTGGCATTACCACCGTGGCCGAAGAATCCACTGCGTGGCCCGCTGTTTCCCGGCCTGTCTATCTTGGCGGGTTGGGCTTTGGCTACAAGTGGAACATGGGCTGGATGCACGACACCCTTAGCTATATGAGCCGCGATCCTATCTATCGGCGTTATCACCATCATGAACTTACCTTCGGGCTGCTGTACGCCTTTGGCGAAAACTTCGTTCTCCCCTTAAGCCACGATGAAGTCGTTCACGGCAAGCGCTCGCTGCTGGGCCGTATGCCCGGCGACACTTGGCGGCAGTTTGCCAACTTACGCGCTTATTACGGCTTTATGTGGACCCACCCCGGTAAGAAACTCCTGTTTATGGGCGGTGAATTCGGTCAGGGGCGCGAGTGGAACCACGACACCGGTCTCGATTGGCACCTGCTCGACATCGACTGGCATGCCGGCGTACAGCGCTTGGTTCGAGACCTCAATCACCTCTACCGAAATCTGCCTGCGCTGCACCAGTACGATTGCGAACCTCAGGGCTTTACGTGGATTCAAGCCGACGATGCAGAAAGTTCCATCTATGCCTATCTGCGGCAAGGCGACCCTACGACGGCCCCCGTTGTGGTGGTGTGTAACTTTGCTCCAGTGGCACGCTACGGCTATCGCCTCGGGGTGCCTCAGCCCGGCTTTTACGCCGAACGTCTGAATACCGATGCTACGCTTTACGGCGGCAGCAATGTCGGCAACGCCGGCGGCGCTTACTCCCAGGCCATGCCTTGGCTGGGCCAGCCCTATTCCATCCTGGCCACCGTCCCGCCCCTCGCCACTGTGGTTTTCGAACTCGGCAATGAATAACGCTTATGGGACTGCATAAGTTCACGGTTTGGCCGGGTAGACCTTATCCGTTGGGAGCAGCTTGGGACGAACGCGGCGTCAATTTCGCTCTATTTTCGGCCCATGCCGAGAAAGTTGAGCTGTGCCTGTTTGATGCATCCGGTCAGCACGAGACCGATCGGATTGTCTTGCCGGAATACAATGATCAGGTCTGGCATGGTTACGTGCATGACATTTGTCCGGGAACCTTGTACGGTTATCGCGTGTATGGCCCTTATGAGCCCCGTAAGGGCCATCGGTTTAACCATCACAAGCTGCTCTTGGATCCTTATGCAAAGCAGCTCAAGGGCCATCTGCGTCTTAAGGATATCCATTGCGGCTACCGGACCGACGACCCGCATGCGGACCTCTCTTTTGATCGCCGCGATAACGCCCGCGATATGCCTAAGTGTGTGGTGGTCAACCCAACCTTCTCCTGGCATGAAAACCGCCATCCGGGGATACCCTGGGCGGAGACGATTATCTACGAGGCTCATGTGCGCGGATTTACCATGCGCCATGAGGGCATTCCTCTCGAACAGCGCGGCAAGTTCGCCGGCATGGCTCATCCCGAAATCGTAGTGTATCTCAAGGCGTTGGGCGTTACTTCCGTGGAGCTGATGCCAGTCCATGCCTTCGCCGATGAAGGCTTTCTCCTGGAAAAGGACTTAAGCAATTATTGGGGCTATAATACTTTTGCCTTCTTTGCACCCGAGGCACGCTACCTTAGCGATGGCGGTCTTGCAGAGTTTAAAAGGATGGTACAACGCCTGCACGATGCTGGCATTGAGGTCATCTTAGATGTGGTCTATAACCACACAGCGGAGGGTAATCAGTTGGGCCCGACACTCAATTTTCGCGGCATCGACAATGTCTCTTATTACCGCCTGTTGCCGGAAAATCCTCGCTACTATATTAATGACACGGGATGCGGCAATACGCTTAATCTTAGCCATCCGCGCGTGTTGCAGATGGTGATGGACAGTCTGCGCTATTGGGTTACTGAGATGCATGTGGATGGGTTTCGCTTTGATTTAGCCGCAACGCTGGGCAGGGAAGTCCACGGTTATGATCGCGGCAGCGGTTTTTTCGATGCCGTCCGGCAAGATCCTACTTTGTCCCATGTGAAGCATATCGCCGAACCCTGGGATGTCGGGCCAGGCGGCTATCAGCTCGGTGGTTTTCCCACTGGTTCTGCCGAGTGGAACGATCGCTTTCGGGATACGGTACGCCGGTTCTGGCGCGGCGAAGCAGGTATGCTGCCGCAGTTGGCCACCAACCTGCTGGGTTCCAGCGATATATTTGAGCATGATGGCCGTCAGCCCTGGGTCAGTATCAACTACGTCGCCAGCCATGATGGCTTTACTCTGGCCGACCTGGTGAGCTATCGGGAACGCCATAATCATATCAACGGTGAAAATAATCAGGATGGCCATCCGGTTAATTACAGCGAAAACTACGGTATCGAAGGCGCCACTAATGACCCACAGATTCTGGCGATGCGGCGGCAACAACGCCGCAATCTGCTGGCCACGGTGTTTTTAGCCCAGGGCGTGCCGATGCTACTATCCGGCGATGAAATCGGCCGTAGCCAGGATGGCAATAATAATGCTTATTGTCAGGACAACCCGCTAAGTTGGCTGAATTGGCCCGGGCTTACCGAGGAGGAATGGGAATTTCCTACCTTTGTGCGCCGTCTAATCCGCCTGCGCCGGGATCACCCCGTCTTACGCCGACCGCGGTTTCTTCACGGTCTTGCTAAATCCCCGCTCACGGGCCTACGGGACATCGAATGGCTCAATCCAAACGGCAATGCTATGACTCAGGAACGGTGGGGCGATCCCAGTGCCCGTTGCCTGGGTCTGTTATTAGCGGGAGACGCGGGCCAGTTTCTCACCGTTGACGGACAACCGGAAATCGACGATACCTTGCTCATTGTGTTTAATGCCCACGAGGGACCGGTGTTCTTCACCATGCCCGAGGTCCAGGGTGCCGTACATTGGATCTGCCTGCTGAATACTAACCAGCCTGAACATCCCGCAGGCCACAAAATCGTACCGGCACACGGTAGCTTCACCGCCGAAGCCCGCACCGTCAATGTCTTTTACCTGGTTCACAGAGATACCAGTTCCTAAAAACCATTCCTGCATGTGATGTCGTCGCCCCAGGCGATTACCGAAGGAGACCAGCGATGAACTCTGTGGACCGTCTAGCGGCCCTGGTTGGTATTGAATCCTCCCATTACGATATGTGGGGAAACCTCAGTCAAATTGGCGAGGAGAGCAAACGCATTTTGCTAGGTGCCATGGGTTTTGCTGTCGCCACTGACGCCGAACTCGAAGCGAGTCTTGCGGCGTACGAGGAACAAGTCTGGCAGCGAGTACTTGAGCCCGTCATCGTGCTTGGCGCCGAGCAGCAGCCGGTTACCGTGACGCTTGCCCTGCCCGTTGAAGTCGGGTCTGCCAGACTGCATTGGTCATTGGCCGAAGAGGCTGGTCCGCTGCAAGAAGGCCGGCTAAACCTTTCCGAGTTACCGGTAACCGCTAACCAATTGGTTGCCGGCTGTCCCTTTGAGCGCCGAGAATGGACTCTACCCGAAACGTTGGCGGAAGGTTACCATCGGCTCAGTGTCCGGATTGAGGGAGCGGGTACAGCGGTACTAACGGGGGAAACGACGCTAATCGTAGCTCCTCGGACGTGTTACGGCCTAGATGAGGCGGCGCCTGACACCAAAGTCTGGGGCGTTGCTACACAACTCTATAGCCTGCGTAGTCGCAATAATTGGGGCATGGGCGATTTTAGCGATCTCGCTCTGATGAGCGAACGTGCCGCTCAAGCCGGTGCCGCCACGCTCGGTCTGAACCCGCTCCATCCCCTGTATCCGGCTAATCCCGGCCATATCAGTCCCTATTCGCCATCTAGCCGGGCATTCCTTAATTCCTTATATATCGAGGTAACCGCGGTACCGGATTTCAAGGAATGTCCCGAGGCCCAGGCACTGGTGAACGATCCTGCATTCCAGTGCGCCCTCATCCGTCTGCGGCGCGCCGAGTGGGTTAACCACGAGTGGGTAGCGACTTGCAAATATGCTGTTCTAGGACGTCTATTCGCCAGCTTTAAGCAACATCATTTAGACAAGCAAACGGAGCGGGCCGCTGCCTTCGCTGACTTTTGTACAGAAATGGGCCCGGCTTTAGAGCACCTTGCGCTATTCGATGCTCTGCACGAGTATTTTCACAATCGGAATCCCGATTGCTGGAGTTGGCGGGATTGGCCACCGGCGTACCAACGCCCGGATTCCCCTGAAGTACGAGCGTTCGCTAAAGAACATCGGGAGCGAATTACGTATTTTCAATATTTACAGTGGATTGCCGATGAGCAATTGGGAGCGGCGGCCAAGCGAGCTCAGAAGGCCGGAATGCCTATCGGTCTTTATCTCGATTTGGCCGTCGGCGTCGATCCCAGTGGCGGTGCGGCTTGGAGCGAACCGGATTTATTGGTTGCCGATGTGGCTTTGGGAGCACCGCCGGATAGGCTTAATCATTTGGGTCAGAATTGGGGATTGGCGCCCCTTAACCCAGTGGTTCTGAAGGAACGAGCCTTTGCACCGTTTATCGCCGCCCTGCGTTCCAATATGCGTCATGCCGGCGCACTGCGCATCGACCATGTCATGGGACTGATGCGGCTATACTGGATTCCTCCAGGGTTACCACCCACCGCCGGCGCTTATGTCCGCTATCCTTTCGAGGCATTATTGCGCATTGTGGCTCTGGAGTCCCGACGACATCGCTGTGTAGTGATTGGCGAAGATCTGGGCACCGTACCCGAGGGCTTTCGGGAGACCATGGCCGCATTCGGTATTTTATCGTATCGGGTTCTCTATTTCGAACATATGCCAAACGGTCTGTTTAAACGCCCGGCTGATTATCCAGAACAGAGCCTGGTAACCGTATCAACCCACGATTTACCACCCTTGGCCGGCTGGTGGCTCGGCCGAGATCTCGATTGGCGTATACGCCTAGCCCTTTATCCCAACGCCGATAGAGAAGCGGAAGACATCGCCAGCCGCCCGGTTGACCGCCAAAACCTGATCACAGCCTTGCTGGAAGCCGGCATCTTGACGCCGGAAACCACACCGTCTCTGGGTTCTCCTATGGTAAACGCCGATCTGCTGGCAGCCGTTTATCGTCTGCTGGCTTGCTCAGCAGGGCGGCTGCTGCTGGTACAGCTTGAAGATGCCTTAGGTCTTGAGGAACAAGTGAATTTACCGGGTACCACCGATGAACATCCTAATTGGCGACGCAAGCTGCCGTTACGCCTTGACGAGCTGCTGCAAGACCAAAGACTCCAGGCGGTGCTAGCTGCCCTGCGGGAAGAGCGACCGATGCCCGCCACAGCCAATACGACAGCGGAATCTTTCGAGCCCGCCGAGCCGGGACGCCAACTCTCCTGAGTTTAGCTTGACGGGACATCGTCGCAACAAAAGAAATCGTTTCTTGAAAAATTTAATCTAATTATCATGCAAGGTTTTTTGCATTTCCTTTCGCAACGTTTAGTGCTAACGCTGTTAACGCTCATTGCGCTGCTGTCAGGACAACCCATTGGGGCTGCGCAAAGCGAAGGCCTGGCAACGCAGACAGGCCAGGCAACCTATTATGCCGATCAACATCAAGGGAAAAAGACCGCTAGCGGCCGACGCTTTGATCAAAATGCGCTGCTAGCCGCGCACCGCTCATGGCCATTTGGTACGGTGGTGCGGGTCACAAACCTGGAGAATAAGCGTAGTGTCAAAGTACGCATCGTTGATCGACTGGGGCGTCGAGCCCGTAAAAGTATAGTGATTGACCTTTCCCGCCAGGCGGCTCAACAGCTTGGTTTTATCAAAGCAGGCAAAGCAAAAGTGCGTTTGGAAGTCTTACAATGGGGAACAGGTTCCTGAACCTTGAAAGCGGCTAGAAGTCTACAATGGCGAGCAGGTTCCTGAACTCTGAGAGCGGTCTGTTAGAGATTTTAATAACCTTGTAAGCAGGCCAAAGACCGCGAGTGAAAATCACGCCGGTACAACACCACGCTTACCCATGCCGTGGCAATCACGAACAGGTACGGATGAAGAAACCAGCCTAGTGCAGCGAGGGCAAAAAAGTAAGCGCGCAGGCCTCGGTTAAAATGAGCCCCCTCAATACTGATAAGGCAGGCGATACGTTGGGCAAAAGCCTCGGCTTGCGCATCGAGTTCCTTTCCTAAAGGAGCCGCACCGATCAAAATAGAACAGTACTTCAACAACCGAAACGACCAGGCAAATTTAAAGAAAGCATAGATAAAAATGGTGATTAGCATTAACAGTTTCAGTTCCCAGACAGTCCGCGAGGGCTTCGGCACAAACGGAATGTCTCCTAGCACGCGGATAGCTTGATCGGTTGCCCCCAACATAGCGACCAAACCCCCTATCACTATGATTGAAGTCGAGGCAAAAAAAGCAATGCCGCTCAGCAAGCTGGCTTGAATGGTAGTGTCCACGATGCGCGGGTCGTCGCGGCGTAGCATCGTTTGCATCCAGCGCTGGCGATAGCCGTTCATCGTCCCATTCAAGCTTTTTCGATTCCAGCGAGTATGATCTGCCATTATGGTATAGCCTATCCAGCAGAAGAAAAACCAACCAAGAGCAACAAAGTCGAGTCGCGTAAAATCAAGCATCATTGCAATTCAGTAAAAACGCAGTGACAGAAGGCCTGTCAAATATTTTCGATGACAGACCGCCCATCATCCAAACATCGCGGCGGTAAAACCACAGAGAGACAATCATGATCTATCGTTTTATTCTGGTATCGTTTTTGGTTTGTCTGCCATGGTACGGTAGTTCGCTAGCTGCACCGCTGACTCTTGCGCAACTGTCTTCTTCACAGGAGGGTCTCCCGCAGGAAGACTTGCCTGCTGCTGGCGCTATCACGAATTCCTGTTTAGCCGATTGTGAAGACGTTTATCGGCTATGCAAAAAAATATGTCACGAAGCCAAAGCAAGAAATCAGGAATCCTACGGAGATGATCCCAACATACCCACTGACCCTTGTCTAGCGGATTGTGAAAAAGATTACAAGATTTGCGATGGATCATGCTAAGCAAACCAATAGCTCTAGACAGCCGATGCACAAGCATTAAATAAGACCTGGTATCATGTGAAAAAAGCACTGTGGGCACTGCCGCTGGTAATCGCCATCGGCGTCGGCGGGCTTATCTGGCTGGATAAAGCAACGCCTCCGCCTCCACCGGGAAAACTGACGGTGCCGGTGGAGACCCTGCTTGCCAATACCAGCGAAGGGTTTGCCCAGGTGGATAAGCCTTGGCGATTTCAATTTCCCGCAGATCACGGCGCTCACCCAGACTTTCGCACAGAATCCTGGTACTTTATGGGGAATCTTGCCACCGCCCAAGGCCGGCACTTTGGTTTTCAGCTGACTTTTTTCCGTCTCGCCCTGGCACCCAAGCCGCCGCAAAGCCGGTCAGCCTGGGCAACGAATCAAGTCTATCGCAGCCATTTTGCGGTCACCGATGTCGCCAACGAGCAGTTCTATGCCTTTGAACGTTTTAGCCGTGCCGCTCTAAGATTAAGTGGGTCCCAGGAAACGCCGGTAAGAATCTGGCTGGAGGATTGGGTCATGGAAACTCCCGCCGGCAATGGCGATACACCCATATTTCATTTGCAGGCTGCCGAGAACGATATTCAGATCGATCTTAACCTGACGAGCAGTAAACCGGCTGTGCTACCGGACAACATCGGTTTATTCGCAGGTAGCGCCGATCCTGGCAACACTTTCTACTTTTATTGGCTGCCCCGTTTAACCGTGCGAGGAAAGTTACAGATGGGTGCGGAACAGTTCTCCGTCACGGGTCTGGCCTGGCTCGACCGGGCGTGGGGTGCCGTATCGCTAACTCGGGGTCAGATTGCCCTCAATCGGTTTGCTCTGCAGCTCGACGACGGCCGGGAAGTGCTCTGCTTCCAGCTCCACCGGCGCGATGGCAGCGGCGTTCCAATCACTACGGCGCTGCTGGTAAGTCGCGATGGCACTACGCAATCATTCAGCCGACACGACCTCTCTCTAGAGGCCCTGGATTACTGGACCAGTTCCCAGGATGCAAGCCGTTACCCTGCACGCTGGCAGCTACATATTCCTGCCGCCGAGATGAAGTTGACCATTACTCCCTACCTTGCCGATCAAGAAATGGATTTTGCCATTCGTTACTGGGGAGGTGCGGTGCAGGTAAGCGGCCAGGCCGACGGTCGCTCTCTTAACGGCAGCGGCTATGTAGAGCTGACCGGCTACGGGGAACGCATGGCCCGCCGGTAACCGCCGAGCAGCCGGTCGTATCCCATAGGGCAATTCAACGGCAGTTTGCGACGGTGATTTTCCAATACCGGAACCATTGAGAGATAACCAAGGTCTGGTAAGGCAAGCCATTAAACCATATTTCGGCCATAGGTGGTCACGATAGTCATGCCCTTTGGAAAGCCTTTATTAACGGTGGTGTTGTGCTTAAGCAGTGTATTCTTATTCACGGCCTGCGGACAGAATAAGCCGCCGGCAACGGCGCTAAAGTCGCCGATCGGTTCGGTCCCCGCCGAGCCGCAACGCCCGGGAGATCCTGCGGCAGGCTATGCGGCCCTGGTCAACAACGCCTACGTCACCTGCGGCGTGCCTTACCCGGCCTATCAGCAACGGGCTGAAACGCCCCCTACACCTTCCCGGTCACTTCCGGGGCGCAAAGGCCGCAATACTGTACTGCCTTACAATCTCACCGCCCATATCAATACGGACGGTGTCGAACTGGTTACCTCTAACTGCTTAGGCTGCCATGCCGGATTTTTTAATGACAAACTGGTCATCGGCCTCGGCAATGAATCCTTGGATTTCACCAATGATCCTGTGCTTACTGCAGAAAGCGTGGGCGCTTATGTAACGGGAGAGGCAGAAGCGGCCGCCTGGCGCAAGTGGGCAGACCGTATCGCGGCCATTGCGCCCTATATGATCACCGACACCGTCGGTGTCAATCCAGCCAACAACCTGACCACCGCATTGCTCGCCCACCGTAACCCTCAGACGCTGGCCTGGTCGCAGGAGCCTTTATTGGCACCGCCGCCTACCCAACCGCTCCCGGTAAGCGTACCGCCCTGGTGGCGCATGCAGAAGAAGCATGCCATGTTTTATAACACCGAAGGGCGAGGAGATCATGCCCGGCTTATGATGCTGATTGCCACAGTGTGTACCGATACCATTGAGGAGGCGCGTTCCATCGATGCCTATTTTCCGGATATTCGCGCCTTTATTGCTGCTCTGGAACCCCCGGCCTACCCTTTTGCCATCGCTAACCCACTTGCCGAGCAGGGACGGAGCGTATTCGAAACCCACTGCTCCCGTTGCCACGGAACCTATGGCAAGAAGTGGACTTATCCTAACCTGGTTATCGGGCTGGAGGAAATCGGCACAGATCCGCAACTGGCCTTGAAGTCTACCCATGAAGCGGATCGGTTTATCCGCTGGTATAATAGCTCCTTCTTCGGTGAAATCTCCCGTGCCGCTCCCGCACCGGGCTATATCGCTCCGCCTCTGGACGGCGTCTGGGCAACGGCACCCTACCTTCACAACGGCTCGGTTCCCAGCATCGAAACCTTGCTCGATAGCACCAAACGTCCTACATACTGGACGCGTTCCTTTGACGCAAAGGATTACGATAAAACAGCCTTAGGCTGGAATTACACAACACTGACTTATGGCAAGGAAGGTGCGGCAAATTCAGAGGAACGAAAACGAATCTATGACACTACGCTGCCTGGTTACTCCAACCAAGGACATAAGTTTGGAGATAGTCTCAGCGCTGCGGAGCGCGCTGCGGTGCTGGAGTATTTAAAGACCCTATAACGGTTAATGGCCCGGCGGTGTCGATGGCAACGCTTCCTTGGCCAAGATGTCATCGTTATGCCCGGCAGACCTTGACGCCCGCACGGTAATAATGCCGACACCGAGCAGCGTCATAGCGCCACCAAGCACTAGCTTCCAAGTCAGCACATCGCCCCATAAGGTAACGCCAAAGACAATCGCTAATACCGGTGCCAGCAGCATCAGGGGCGCTGTCACGCCCACCGGATAGCGACCTAACAGATAGTAGACAATGCCATGACCGACTAAAGAAGCCCCGATGGCAGAGTAGGCCGGCGCCCCAAAATCCAACCAGGTGGCTGTGCGCAGCGCATCCCACTGGCCTTGTTCAAACAGTAGCGACAGCGTACCCAGGCAAGGAGTCGCCACCAGCGCAATCCAAGCCTGTAGGGTAAATACACCGACCCCTTTGATCTGCCGCATGAGAATCGTGGCAACGGCCATGGCCATCGCCGCCGCGATAATTAACAGCAATGCATCGAGGTGGTTAAACACAGTAGGATCAAAACCGATAACCACCACACCGGCAAAAGCCACACTCACTCCCAGCACACGGCGCCAGCCTATGGTTTCCTTTAACCAGACAACGGCGAGCAGAGTTGCAAAGGGAACATAAAGCTGGGCGGCAATGGCGACGGAGGACACATCGCCGCTGGCCGACAATCCGGCGAAAATCAAGCCGAAATGCATAACGCCGAGAATGACACTGACCTGCAAAACCCTTTGCATCTGCCCTGGCACCCAGCGCAAAAAAGGAAATACCAGCATGAGTAACATGGCAAACCGTAGCGTAGTAAATAGCAACGGCGGGAACTGTACTACGCCCGCCTTTCCAGCAATGAAATTGAACGCCCAGGCAGTATTGGCAAATAGCGCTAGTAACAAATCAAAGGGAGCCATTGTATCCTATTATGTTGTGCTAAAGGGTCATCTAGCCCGCATTAGGACCGCTAAAAATCTCTCGATCGAAATTCCAAGGAAACCGCTTAGCGGGTTTTAATGACGTAATCGGTTCAATATGATAATCGTAATGTCATGACGAAACCTCCTGTGACTACGGCATCCGGAACGCTGATTTGTTGATCGGGCAACGAAATCAGCGGAAAGTTGTCACGGCATCTAGAAAAAATTACGTTCCTTTCCCGCTCAGTTCTCCTTAATTCGGACAATCCGCAACAGATTAGTCGTGCCGGCCGCACCAAACGGCATACCTGCGGCAATCACCAAAGTCTGTCCGGGCCGCGCAAGATTTTCACCCATGGCAATCGCACAGGCGTTATTGACCATATCGGTAACATGATTGATTTCTATGGTTTGCACCGAGTGCACTCCCCAGGCTAGCGTTAAGCGCCGTGCCGTCGTTAAATGTGGCGTCAGACTTAAAATCGGCGCTTGCGGACGCTCACGCGCAGTGCGCAGGCTGGTGTAGCCGGAGCTGGTATAAGTCACCACGGCCGCCAGTGAGAGAGTGCGCGCCACACTGCGCAGGGCACCACAGACGGCGTCAGCAGTCGTTGCTCCCGCTTCGGGACGCTCGGCATCGATCAGCCTACGATAATGAGGGTCCTGTTCCACCTGAGCGATGATACGGTTCATGATCGTCACCGCCTCTACGGGATAGTGGCCCGCCGCGGTCTCTGCGGACAGCATAACAGCGTCAGCGCCATCGTAAATCGCCGTCGCTACATCAGAAGCCTCAGCCCGCGTCGGTACCGGCGCCTGAACCATGGATTCCAGCATCTGAGTGGCGACCACCACAGGTTTGCCCGCCTGGCGGCAGGTCTGGATAACCTGTTTCTGCATGCCAGGCACCCGTTCCGGCGGCAGTTCAACGCCCAAGTCGCCGCGGGCCACCATGAGCGCGTCGGAGCGTGCCACGATCGCGTCGAGTTGCTCGATGGCAGCCGGCTTTTCAAGCTTTGCCAAAATACCTGCCCGGCTTCCCACCAGTTGTCGCAATTCATCGATGTCTTCAGGACGCTGTACAAAAGATAACGCCACCCAATCTACGCCAAGTTCCAAGCCAAAAGCCAAATCCCGGCGATCCTTTTCGGTAAGAGGTGAAATCGGCAAAACTACGCCGGGCACATTAACCCCTTTACGGTCGGACAGACTACCGCCAGTCAAAACCTGAGTCTCAGCGAAATCGGGACCACAATGCCGGACGTGGAGGCGTACCTTACCGTCGTCCAGCAGCAAATCCGTATCTGGCTCGAGAGCAGCAAAGATTTCGGGATGCGGCAACGGTGCCCGGCTGGCATCGCCGGGCTGTTCATTCAGATCCAGCCGGAAAGTTCCTCCAGTTGACAGTTGAATTGGCCCGTTGGCAAAGGTGCCCAGACGCAGCTTCGGTCCCTGAAGATCCATCAAAATGCCGATGGGACGGTCAGTTTGTGACTCCAACTCGCGGAGAATTTTGACACGCTGGCGATGGTCCTCATGGGAACCGTGACTAAAGTTAAGGCGGAATACGTCGACGCCCGCTTTAAAAAGAGTTTGAATAATTTCTTCACTGGCACTCGCGGGTCCCAGCGTGGCGACAATCTTAGCATGGCGATGCCGTTGCATAGTGAATACCTCGAGCTCTCAATGGGTTATTGAATGGGTTGTGGCGAACCTGACTCGCTGGATAGCGATTTATTAAAACAACAACAACAACAACAACGCGTTCTATACTGAGAATGATTTCTCAAGCTGATTGGCTAGCATCATAACTGAATCGTAAATGACCCATGACCGGCGCCCGACGTCGGCTATTCGCCAGAGGAGAATAATGTGGAAGCCATCAGACTAAATACTAGCAATCCTATCCTGATCAGCGTCTTTGTTTTTCGTGATTCTGGCCATTAACGTGGAGTTAATTGCGGAATCCGCTCCGGCTAAAAATTTTTTCTGTAAAGTGCCTCCTGACCTGAAGCGTAATCGCCCTCTACCGGTTTGTCTCTTGCCTTTTCAGTACGCCAGTAATCGGGTATCTAAGGATAAGCGTAGCAGTCATTAACCACTACGGAGGATGACGGCGGAAAGGTTTTGTGGAACCCGGCAAAAGTGCTGGTGCCCCTGCTCCGCAAGATGCGCTGGTAAAGGCTGGAACGTAACGGCCAGCGAGGCGAATACCACCCCCGGCAGCCATGATGCCGAGCAACCGGAATACGCGGTTGGTCCCTTATAACTGGAATTGGAGTTAACCATGCTGCAAACCAAATCGCTCTGCCATCTCGTTGACGACAAAACCGCTGAGCTTATTGCTTGGTGCGAACATACGCTGACGGCAATCGCCTCCCACGAGGCGGCTGCTGAGATCCTCGCAAAGCGACTGGGATTGCATTACCGGGATGGTTACGCCGAAATCGGCTTCTGGGTTCCCGAGCTGGCAGAAAAAAAAGTGCTGGCAGGAGACGTATTTCTGGAAATCTTTACCCCCTTGGATGCGCTTAAGTTGGCGGCCAGTCAACAGCAGATTACCTTCCGCCGTGAGCTGCTGCCGTTGGCTCAGTATGAAGGCTATTTATGGGGTGTCATTGCGGGCATGCAACCGGGAACCCGGGAACAACTGGGCTCTCTGTATTGGGTTAAATACCGGGACCGTCAACAAAACTGGCACACCATCGCCGACTATCTCGCTTACTCGGTGCCCTTCGGCGCCTTTGCGCCGGCTGAGTTCTACGATGTAGCACGGCTCGACCGGGAACGCATCGATCGGGATTATTTTGTCCACCGGGAAGGCGAGACCGGGGCAGACGGTGTTCTGCGGCTAAACCCGCCGTTGAATATCCTGCAGATTCATGTACCTACCGCCTCCGCCGGCGGTACTCTGGCCAGTCTTAACCGCCGTTACCGCAGAATTGCCGCTAAAGTTCAAGCCGGACACCCGCTGACGCCGGATGAGGAAAACTACATGGGCTACGATGCGGTGCAACTGCTACCCATTAAGCCGACGATTGAGTATGAAGCCGGGTCCCGATTCTGGGAGGAACCGGAAGGCAGCGACCCCTTGGCCGAAACCGTTCAGATCAAACTGTACCGCCCTGATATGACCAACTGGGGTTATGATGTCGTGATTTCTGGGTCTGCGGCAGTTAATCCTGTGCTTCTGGAAAGCGACCGCCCCGATGAACTGGTGGACTTCGCCGCTACGCTGCATACTTTTCCGGGCAAACCCATCAAACTGATTTTCGACGTTGTCTTCGGGCATACCGATAATCAGGCGATACCGCTGCTCAACCGGCACTTTTTCGCCGGGTCCAATATGTACGGTCAAAATTTAAATTACCGGCATCCCACGGTCCGGGCCATCATGCTGGAAATGCAGCGACGCAAGGTCAATTTGGGTGGTGCCGACGGAGTGCGAGTGGATGGCGCTCAAGATTTCAAGTGGTGGGACCCCGATAAGCAGGTACTCCATCATGCCGATGATTACCTACAGGCTATGAGCGATACGGTGCAAGAGGTGGCGGGCAATCGTTATCGGCCTTGGTTTATTTTTGAAGACGGGCGGCCCTGGCCCCAGGAAGACTGGGAGTTATCTTCCACTTATCGGGCGGTGATTGACCAGCAACCCGATGCGTTTCAGTGGGGGCCGCTGACTTTCGCACATAACACCCCCTTTCTATACACGTTCTGGCTTAGCAAGTGGTGGCGCATTCAGGAAATCATCGACATAGGCAGTCACTGGATCAGCGGTTGCGCCAATCACGACACGTTGCGCCGGGGCACCCAAGTAGACCCCAATGCACCCATCAATACCCGCTTAGGCAATACCCTACTGGAGATCCTGGATAAGGCTTACGATAATCCGGCCGCCAGTTTGCTGACATACGGCATGTTTCCCGGTGTACCCATGGAGTTTATCAACGCCATCATGCGAGCTTCTTGGGGATTTATCCGTAACACCGATGACCGCTACGGTATCAAAGTAGTTTCGGAAGAAGCCGTCTCTTTACATTGGCAGGTTGATGAAAACCACTTTACTCGCACCGGCAACTTTTCCCGACTCAAAGACTTTGGTTTTACCGACCTTAACGAGCTGCGCCGCTTTATGCGGATGTTGGAAACAGCGGTCGTGGTTACCGAGTATGATCTAGAGGCCATTGTCAGATTGCTGCAGACTGTGGACCCCCCATTGGCCGGTCCCGAGCTATCCGTCTCGGTTCTAAAAGCTATCGCGCGAGCCTGGATGGATGATATGTACGAATATTGCAACGTCTCTTACTACAAGGGTGATTTGCGCCCGGCGCAAACTCGCTTTAATCTTACGCTACGAGAGTTCCGCCGGCAGCGGCCCTGGCTAATGGCTAACTTAGGCCCGAAGGACTACTTCGACCGGCGCAAACCCACCAATGCGTCGGTATTGTTCTATGGCCTACGGTGAGCTCCGGATGATCACGAGCAGGTATTATTCCTGGCCAATATGGAAGGCCGCCCGGTAACGGTAGTACCCACCGCACTGCCCATTCCAAATCTGCCTCAGGATGGTTGGCGGGTGGCGGTTGTCGCTCCCGGACTTACGCTAGAAGCTCCTAACCGACCGGTCACGCTGGAGGACAGTCAAGGAGTGTTGTTATAGTGCCAGCCATATGAATTGATGCCGATAATTTTATTACAATCGTTGTTTACTAACGATTTGAAGCCTTGTAACCAGTATCAGGTCATTTGGCCGGCACTATAGTTCGTTAGTCTTCATGGCCGCAGACACTCGTCGTCCATGTGCAAAACGAATAGAAAGAGCGTGCGCTCCGACACTTCCGATTAGGCGGTTGGTCGCAAAGGTTTGTAAGGTTCTATTTTTGCACCGAGGTTTGCCCGCTAGAGCACGCGCCGTTGACGCTTAGTCGGTAGGTGGCCAATTCCGACCCTCGATTATTGTTATTTCAGCTTTACAGAACCTTTGCGACCAACCATTAAACCGCGAAAAGCTGCAAGAATATTTTAGAAATTATTTTTCCAAAACTTTAGGGTCCAGCAATGGTGTCATTTTAATATCTTAACTGAGGGAAAAATTGTTAAATTTTGTTAATTTTAACGCTTGGCTTAAATTCGAGAACGTTCGTCAAGGTTCTTGTGACTTAACAAAAACTAATAGATTGCGGTCTTGCCCGGCTAAATCGTTGGGAGTTACTCTTGACTAGAACCTATGGCCCTCAGATTACTGGTAAATCAGGAAAGACCGCAGTACCACTACCTGCGCAGTTGTTGAGCAACACTTCAGGAGACCCGACATGTTAAGTTATGAAGATTGTGTGGCCCTTGCCGATTTAACAGAGGAAGAGATTGAGGCAATTGCCCAGCATGAACATATGCCGGAAATCGTAGCTGCCGAACTCGGCAGCTACTTGGTACATGATCCGGCGGGCGTGCCAAAGATTAAACGCATCATTCTTGATGATATTGAGGAGGCAAAACGCCGGGGTGATAAGCAACAAACCACGCGGTTGAAACTCGTTCTAAAGCATTTTGTTGAGCTGCATCCAAGCAAGTAGCGGCATCAAGCTTCCCACTCACTCACCCCTCGATAACAATGTTCGAGGGGTTAAGACCATGCTTATAACGCTCTTGCTATCCTCAGTCAGATCGTTAAGCGGCATGCTCCGCAATGTAGGCGTGTTCAGCATCCATGGATTTCTTGGTATCACCGGCCACGAATTCGGCGAGCTTTTTGCCCACTAACGGTATACCGCAGGAGACCGTAATTCGGACATCGTTAACACAACCATTGCTTTCAGGACGCAGCGTCATGGCACCGGATACATTGACGGGAACACCTACGATATCGACCTTTAAATCACAAGTCCGGATGCCACTTTCTTGCAATTGCCATTGCTCGGTCTGCACTACCTTGTTCCAGGAACCGAGAAACTTTTGCAGAATGCCGGGTACATCGGATGGAACTTCCCGCTCAACTTTAACCAGATAAGCATCCCCGCTTTCCGAGCATTCCAAAATCTTGACATTGCGAGCCCCTATGCCTTCGTATTTTGCTCGGATGGTATCAGGGTCACTGAAGAATTTAAAAACACCCTCAACGTCTTTGCGATATCGATGCAGGTCTTTGACTTCCAATGGCTTTCTCCTCTTCTTTGGTGGTTAAAATAATACTTTACAAGATATTGTGTTCCTAAACATCCGGTAGATCAAGGCAGCTTCATGCTGATATCTGATCGGGTTTTGTCGTCTATTCGTCAACCTATAGAGTCAACCTATAGAGTTAGCTAACGCTGGCAGTGTGGGCAGTAAAAAGTACCGCGCTGCCCTAGGCGGCGCGAACGAATCGGCGCACCGCAAACCAGACAAGGGCAGCCCTCACGACCATAGACTTGCAAGTATTGCTGAAAATACCCAGTCTTGCCCTCTCCCCCGACAAAATCCCTCAGGGTGGTGCCACCTTGCAAAATAGCTGCCGCTAACACATCGCGGATAGTCCTTACCAGGATGTCATAACGAATCAAGGCGATTCGCCCCGCCGCCCGCAGCGGATTGATGCCGGCTAAAAACAGTGCTTCGTTGGCATAGATGTTGCCAACGCCTGCCACCACACGGCTATCCATGAGAAAAGCCTTCACCGGCATGCTACGGCCGCGCGCCAGAGTGTGAAGATAACCGGCGGTAAAGCACTCCTCTAGGGGCTCAGGACCCAAATGGCGCAGCAAGGGATGCCGCTCGGGCGCCTCTGCAGTCCATAACCAGGCTCCAAAACGACGCGGGTCAGTAAATCGTAAGCAGTGGCCACTGGCCAATTCAATATCCACATGATCGTGTTTCTGTGCCGGTGTCGGCCGGGACAGAATGCGCAGGCTGCCAGACATGCCTAAATGTACCAGGACGCAGCCGGTGTCCGTGCGCAGCAGCAGATATTTTGCCCGGCGTTCTACAGCACGGATTACTGTTGCATTAAGGGCTGCCTCTAGCTCTGATGATACTGGCCAGCGCAGGCGACGTTCCCGCACTACGACACGCATGATCGTCTGCCCGGTCAAATAGGGGGCGATACCCCGGCGGGTGGTTTCAACTTCAGGCAATTCAGGCACAAACGCTAAAACGCATTGGCAGTGAGGGTTAGTTTACAAATATTGTTTGATGTTGCGCTGCTGCGCACTAACGCCGCTGACGACGCCACCAGAGCAACCAACCACTGGCTAATAATAAGGCGGGTAAGATTAGCAGAAAACTGCTACCGATCACCAGCAGGGCGGCATTGGTTAAGTGCAATGTCTGATCTGGAGCCTCCTGGATATGAATGGCAAGAAGCATATCGTCCTGGCTAAGCCAGTTCATTAGGTTCAGCCCCAGGTTAAGATTGCTACCGTTGCCAAGATAGGCATTGGACAGAAAATCACCATCACCAATGGTGACGATGCGCTGTTGAGACGCATCATCCCGTGCAGGCCTACGTCGGGTTAGCGTTACGCCCAAAGTGAGCGGACCGAGTCGTTCTCCACGATCAGCATCGAACCGCACGGCATTGCGCAGCGAACCGACCTCGTTCCAGGTACGAGGCTGGGTGACAAGCAATTGTTGCGCTTCCCACTTCGGCAACGACCGTAACGTTAAGCCAACGGCAACGGGAAATAGCGTCAGCCCCTGTAACTCTTTGGTGACTGGGTGAGTCGGGTAATCCGCCACCAGCGCGAAAGCGGGATTATCAATGCCAAATGCCGGCGCATCAGCATCTACCACAACACCAGGCAACCACTCCACACCCAGTGCTTCCGCCAGTCGCTCTAAACCCATGGCACCGTCGGGTTCCATCAGCCACAATAAATTACCTCCTTGCTCCACATAATCCAGGATCAGTTGCACTTCGCCGGATAACAGAGCGACCTGGGGGCTGGCGATCACCAAAACAGCGGCACCTTTTGGTATATAAGGCTGTTTCGCTAGGTTAAGTTCCTGAACTTTAACACCGGTACGCTCCAGTCTCCTGCCGAAAATACCGAGGTCGTGGTTAGCTTGACCCTGGGGCTTACGTTCCCCGTGTCCGGCCAAAAACAGCACGACACGTTCCTGCGCACGCCGCAACCGCTGTAAGGCATGGCTCAAACCTGACTCCGTCAGTTGCTGAAGCCGTTCACCCTGCCCCTGATATTGCACATAAAGCTCGCCATCCCGGGTGATGCCAAAACGGCGAATTTGCTCGGGAACCGCGTCAGGATTAACAAAACTTAACGCCATATCCGGTTTGTAACGCTGATAGCGACCGAGCAGCGTTTGGATGCGGTTGCGCAGGGAAGGATTGTCCCGGACAAAAGCAGTGACCTGCACCGGTCCTGGCAGCCGCGTCAGTAACTCCAGGCTCGCCGGCGATAGTGTATTACGCTCGCCTGCACTCCAATCCAGTTGCACGGTATAACGAGTACTTAGCCAGGCCGCTAGACCGATAGCAACACCCAATAACAACAGCCGCAGAAGATTCTGCACACGCAGCCTGATTCGACGGGAAATGCGCATCAGTAATGCTCAGTGCAGGCGGCGTTCGTTGTTGAGGCAGCGCACGGAAAGCCCCAAAAAAGCCACGATAAATAGCAGATAATAAATAATATCGGCACTGCTGATCAACCCGGTGAGCAGGGCATCGTAATGCCGCCACAGAGACAGATAAGCAAATACGCTGCTGACCTCTCGAGTACCGTCACCGGCCGCATCGATGATTGACAGCCATAGTAACAACCCGAAGGTGACAACCGCCGCAGTGATCGGCTGAGCGGAGCGCGTAGAGCAATAGCACCCCGCGGCGGAGAAACTGCCTAGCAGCAGCAGCAACCCCAATAGTCCCGTCGACAGCTTACCCAAATCCAATGTACTGCCCACCAGCAGGGATAGCGGCATTAACGCGATCAACATCACCAGCAGCAGCAGAAAAGTGAGCAACCCTAAATACTTACCCAGCACAATCTCGTAACTTGCCACCGGCGCCGAAAGCAGCAGTCCTAAAGTATGGCTGCGGCGTTCTTCGCTGAGCAACCGCATGGTAAGCAATGGCGTAATCAACAACAATAGCCAAGCAGCCACACGCAACAAAGGCGCTACCACCAAATCACTCACCCCCAGCGCCCCCTCGAGTCCTAATAACTGGGATTGAAGAGTCAGAAATTCCTCTACCAGCATCAGAAATAGCCAGGCCAGGATAAACTGCACCACAGCTGACAAAGTCCATGCCAACGGCGATAAAAACAAACCACGCAGTTCCCGGGTAGCAATGGTTAGAATCATTAGGCGGCCTCCGTACAACCCAGCGTCAGGTCGATAAAAACCTGCTCCATACCGAGAGACTCTCGAATAAGTTCCCGTAGCCCCCAACCTTGTTCATAGGCGCAGGTCACCAGATCAGCCACCGGATTGCTGTGGGGTGCACAGCGCAGCCGGAAACATCCTGCGCCTAACGAGTCTACATGAGCAATACCGGGAAGCGTCGCTAGGTATTCAGGTGTCGGTGGTAGGCTAAATTTAATCAATAAATGGTCTTTTCCCCTTTGCGTAAAGTCGGTCAGGCTGCTGGCATAAACCAGACACCCCCGGTGCATGATTTGTACGTGACTACAGATGGCTTGCACCTCGGGCAGAATATGCGTCGATAGAATAATCCCATGCTCCTGGCCCAACTCACGAATCAGCTCGCGAATTTCACTCCACTGAATGGGATCCAATCCCACGGTGGGTTCATCGAGAATAATGATCGACGGTCCGTGAACAATGGCCTGGGCGATACCCACGCGCTGCTGATAACCTTTGGAAAGATTGCCGATCAGGCGCCTGTTGACTGACGACAGGCCACAGCACGCCTTAGCGCGACGCACGGCGGCAGTGATAGCGGAACGTGGGATGCGATGCAGGCGGGCGCAGTAGACGAGATATTCATCTACGGTTAATTCCCGGTAAAGTGGCGGCTGTTCGGCCAGATAGCCAAGATGGGCCTTGGCTTGCCGGGGTTCTTGCAACAGATCAATGCCATTAAGCCTAATCTGCCCGGCATCGGGAGCCAAGCAACCGGCCAGCAGTTGCATGGTGGTAGACTTGCCTGCGCCATTAGGCCCGAGAAATCCCAGTATTTCACCTCGATTTAAAGTAAAATTAACATCCTGTACCGCAGGCGTTGTTCCATAATAGCGGGTTAGATTTGTTACCTCGACGAGGGTCTTCAGTTCCGTTTGCCTCATGCGATCCCTTAAACCTGTGTGGTGTTTTGGCATAGCAAAGTAAGCATTATAATCGCAAATGCAGACTTCGCGCAGCGATTTGCATAATGCGTTTTGAACGTGGACGTCCATGCAATGGTATCTAATAGTCAAGGGAAAAATGAACTTAATGCTTCAAGGGAAATCACATTGAAATGTGAGGTTTTTGCTTATTTTTTAGCAACTCAAAAGCTTTATCATTGCAGCAAGCGTGTTTGCTCATTCAGTTTGTTTATAAAAAGAGGTTCTAAATCCCGACAATGGTAGATCTTATCTTCAAAGGGCTGCTGGATATGCCGCTGTGGGGGATAGCGATAGTGACACTGTTGCTTACCCATATTACGATCATTTCCGTCACCGTCTTCCTGCATCGGGCTCAGGCTCATCGGGCTCTCGATTTACATCCAGCCATCAGCCACTTTTTCCGTGGCTGGCTGTGGCTGACCACCGGCATGGTGACCAAAGAATGGGTCGCCATTCACCGTAAGCACCACGCTAAATGCGAAACTGAGGAGGACCCTCACAGTCCGCAAATGCTCGGTATTAATAAGGTGCTTTGGGAGGGTGCTGAGCTGTATCGAGACGCGGCCAGAAAGGCTGATACTTTACAGCGCTACGGCCATAATACGCCTAATGATTGGCTGGAACGGAACATTTACTCCCACCATCACAGCCTGGGAATTCTGTTAATGCTCGCCATCGATCTGCTGTTGTTCGGCGTGATCGGCTTTGCCGTATGGGGACTTCAGATGCTATGGATTCCCTTATGGGCAGCCGGCGTTATCAATGGCGTTGGGCATTACTGGGGCTATCGTAATTACGAACCTAATGATGCGTCCACCAATATCGTGCCCTGGGGTATCGTGATCGGTGGTGAAGAGCTCCATAATAATCACCACGCTTTCCCCAGTTCCGCTAAGTTTTCCAGCAAACGGTGGGAATTCGACTTAGGCTGGTTTTATCTGCGCATCTTGTCAGCTCTTAAACTGGCCCATGTTAAAAAAGTCGCACCGACGCCCCAGCGGGTACCGGGTAAACAGGTGGTGGATCTGGATACACTGCGTGCAGTGGTGCTTAACCGCTTTTACGTTATGGCGGATTTCGGTCGCTATGTCGTCATGCCGGTGCTAAAAGAAGAACTGCAAAAAGCCGATGCCTCCCGACGGCAGTTTCTTAAACGCGCTCGCGCTGCTTTGCTAAGGGGAGACATCCGACTAGATCCTCAAGACCGCGACCGCCTACAGTACGCCTTGCGCAGCAGTCATAGTCTACGCACCGTCTATGAATCTCGGGTTCGTCTCCAAGCCATCTGGAATCGTACCACCGCCAACCATGACAAACTTCTGGTTTCACTGCAGGAGTGGTGCCTCCAGGCCGAGGCTAGCGGCATTAAATACTTACAGGATTTTGCCCGTACGCTGCGTAGTTATTCCTTACAATCAGTCTAAAGCTTAACCTGCGAGCCTAAAAAAACCCGTAAAAGCGGGTTTTTTTAGGCTCGCGTAATGTTGCCAAAATTATTTAATCTTTCCTTCCTTGTAGGGCACATGCTTACGCACCACTGGATCGTATTTTTTCATTTCCAGCTTCTGGGGCGTGGTGCGCTTGTTTTTAGTCGTGGTATAGAAATGCCCCGTACCAGCCGTTGAGATAAGCTTTATCTTGTCGCGCATAGTTATCACCTCACACTTTTTCACCACGAGCGCGCAGCTCGGTTAAAACGCTATCGATACCCTTTTTATCAATAATTCGCATACCTTTGCAGGATACGCGAAGCTTTACAAAGCGCTTTTCGCTTTCTACCCAGAACCGGTGCGTATGCAAGTTCGGAAGAAACCGACGACGGGTCTTATTATGCGCATGGGAGACATTATTTCCGGTAAGCGGGCGCTTGCCAGTCACCTGACAGACTTTGGACATTGGAGTAACCTCTCCAAACGAATTGTATTAATTTAAAAAAACAGTTATATATATCAGAATATGCCGTGACCCACAACTCGGTTTTGGACAAGAAAAGCGCCGAATAGTTAAGCAAAGAATTGACGCATATTCCTAACTTAGGAGACCTCCGGTAACCCAGCCTGTTTCAGGACAGTATTGGCGGTATGGCGAGATTTAATTTTCTGATCTACTGTAAAACGCCGATTGGTAACAAGGACTATACAAAATCTTATGATCACCACTCCCCTGCCTAATAATTCCCAACTGTCAGATCAAGTCTTGATAAGTAGACATGATAAAAGGCGTTTTCATATTCAATACGTTTCTACCTGGGCATGGGGGAAGCGTAGACGACCTAGTATTCTTGACCCCTGCTTCATATGATCCCTTCTCCATGATTGCACAGTCCATTTTGACTGTTGACTCAGCGCCAGCTAATGGGTAGCTTCATTATACAAACGGATTCCTCACCTGAACCGTACCATAGCTTTGACCATCGTTCAGGTCTTCGCTGAACAACGTAGTCGCACCAAGCGCCTCCGCCGCGGCGACAATGGCAGCATCCCAGTAGGAGATGCGATAACGTTGGCTGATCTCGACAGCAATTTTGATAAGACTTATGTCGGTTTCCATGTAGGGAAAAACTTCGAGCTGCTCGATCCACTCCAACGCCTGGTCAGGACTCAGTGGTACGGCAATTTTCCGAGTCACCGTTACGTAGAATTCCTGCATTACCTGTGCGGAAAGGCCAAAATTCTCTTGTTCAATCAGTTCCAGCGCACGTTGGCGTTTCGGTTCTTTTTCGCCACAGCTAGCAACGGCATAGACCAAAACATTGGTATCCAAAAAACAGTCAACGCTCATACAAGTCTTCGCGACGCCATTTGACAGCGCCTATCCGAGCCGATGAGTGGTCACTCAATTCGCGCAGCCGCTGTCGCGCCTGCCGTGCCCGCTGCTCACGTTCCGCGATACCCGTGAGATAGTCTCGCACTAGGCCGTTGACCGTTTTATTGTGCTCGGCAGCATATAGACGCACAGCTGCCAGAACGTTTTCATCGATACTCAAGGTGAGGTTTTTCATGATACACAGTTTACGTGTTAATGTGTCATTCTACAAGCTTACGTGTTCGATCGACCTTTAGTGCGCGCAGATACGGCGCGAGCGCCTTGATCTACCACACTGCAGCATAAATTGTGGTTTTGTGCTGGCTTGAGCTCTGGTAACTTGAGCTCTGGTAACTTGAGTTCGATATATAAGCGTTTGAAAGGAAAAAAGTCCTTCTCTAGCACCGCTAGGAAGGACTCACTGCATGAACTATTTTTTTTGGTTTTGGAAAGACGTCGGTATTACTTGTGCCTGAAAATAAGCTTACGTACCACGTCGGTCATGGAGATCACACCAACAGGGAAATCATCTTCCAGAACGACCAGGCGATGGATACGCTGACGGGTCATCTTGCTGATCGCCTCGGTTAGAGTATCGTTGGCATTACACGTGGCACAGCCGTGGGTCATCGCAACACGCGCCGTGATCTGGCGGGCATCTTCCTGAGTCTTGCCTTGACGGGCTAGGGCCATATCCGTCTGAGTTACTACACCAAAGGGCTTTTCATCCTCCATCACCACCACCGCATGGATCTTATTCTGAATCATCAGTGCCGCCACGTCCTCAAGGGAAGAGTCCGGCGCGCAGGAGATCACGCCCCGGTTCATCACATCCTTGACTAGGGTGCCATCGTCTTCGATAACCGGCTCAAACTCTTCCATTTGTTGGAAGAAATAGCTGGGTGACGGTGTGGAAGGCGCAGTGATCGCCGCCGGCCGCAGTTCCTCTTCGGGGGTATCGCCCGCCGCAGCGGGAACACGCTCGGCGGCTTCGGTGACGCTCTCCGTAATACCGGTGCCCAACTCCGTGGCGCCGACAAGAAGTCCCATATTGCCGTGAGGATGCTTATTCTCGTGCATCAGTTGGTGAGCCACTCCCACTTCTTCGAAAGTAAAGGTCCTGGATAGGCAAGGATCGACCAATCCTTTCAGCACCAGCTGATTTACGCCATTGGCTTGTTCATCGTTGGCAAAGTGCGACCCCTGCACGCGCTTTTGACGCATCCACAGATAACGCAGGTCAATGGTGGCGTTATAGCCGGTCGTGCCTGCACAGATCACTACCATACCGCCGGTCTCGCAAACGAATAAGGAGGTAGGAATGGTAGTTTCACCCGGATGTTCAAAGACAATACGCGGATTGCGTCTTTCCCCCAGCGCCTCCCAGAACGCGGCACCGAATTTACGCACCCCTTTGAGCCACTTGGCATAGCCCGCATTATCCTTCCAGTGGGGCAGCATTCCCCAATGATCGAAATCTTTGCGGTTAATACAACCCCTGGCACCCAGACTTTCGCAGTAGTCTCGCTTATCCTCGCTGGAAATCATAGCCACGGGAACCGCTCCCAATGCCCGGCAAATCTGAATGGCCATGGAGCCCAAGCCGCCGGCGCCGCCCCATACGAGGACAGCATCGTCTTTTTCGACAGCATGCCGACCCCAGCCGCATAACATGCGGTAGGCCGTGGCCCCTACCAGCATATAGGCCGCCGACGCTTCCCAAGTTAAATGCTTAGGTCTGGGCAAACACTGGTGAGCCTGCACCTTGGTAAACTGGGCAAAGCTTCCATAGTTGGTTTCATAGCCCCAGATCCTGAAGGTAGGCGAATACATAGGATCCTGTCCGCTCTTGACCCATGAGCAGTCTCTGCTCCACATGCCACAGTGGATCACGACTTCGTCGCCCACTTTAAGATGGGTAACATCCTTGCCGACCTTATAAACGATGCCAGAGGCATCACTGCCGCCAATATGAAAGTCTTCCGGTTCTCCTTGCTTATTGCGGGCTGCAATCACGTTAACGGGGATACCGAGGGCGGCCCATACGTTATTGTAGTTAACCCCCGCTGCCATGACATAGACCAGCACTTCGTCATCGGCGATTTCGGGAACGTCCACCACTTCCAGCTGAAAAGCGTCCTTGGGTTCACCAAAGCGCTCGGCCCGAATCAGCCAAGCATGCATTTTTCGGGGAACTTCCCCTAATGGAGGAGCTTCACCAATATCGTATAGTTCTTTTGCCATTTTCTATCTCCTACTGCCGTGCCATTGTAGTCAATCAACTATCCTGCCAATGCGCGAGAAAACCATCCCGCAAAAAATCGTATTCATCAAAGGGAGAACCGCTGCGCTGGGTCAGAACGTGAAAAAGGTGCTGCTCTCCGCCCAGCTTCTCGATACCGAAGCGGCCAAATTCCTCCCGCAACCGCTTGACAATCCACTCCGCCTGAAACCGCTTGCGGCGCGTGCCGAGCAGATTGTGCTCGACCAACCATTGCCGGTGGCTGTCGAGAGTATCGGCTAATTTTTCAATACCCGTTCCCTTGACCGCGCTAACGGCTAGCGCGGGTACTTGCCAGCCCTCCGGATCCACCTGTTTTTTAAGGGTAAAGCGCAATTCCGTCAGCGTCTTACGAGCGGCAGCCCCCATATCTTCCTTATTAACGACCAAAATATGGGGGACTTCCATAATGCCTGCTTTCAAAAACTGGATACTATCGCCCGAGGCGGGCTGGGCGACAAAACAAGTGGTATCGGACATCTTAGAAATATCGATTTCCTTCTGTCCGACCCCCACCGTTTCGATTAATACAATATCGAAAGCCGCCAGCATGGCCAGACTCATGGGCCACACCTCGGCGCTCAATCCGCCAAATTCACCTCGGCAGGCCAGGGATCGGATAAAGACACTACCGTTGCTGCCATGATCGTGGGCAAGCATGCGCAGGCGATCACCTAACAGAGCGCCTCCGCTCAAAGGGCTGGAAGGGTCGACGGCCAAAATACCGACGCTAAGGCCCCGCTGCCGCCAAACCCCGATAAGCGCCGACGTCAGGGACGACTTGCCAGCTCCAGGAGGACCGGTAATCCCAATCAGATGACCCGCGGCATCCAATTTTTCGCTAGGCAACATGGCTAAGAAATGCGCAGCACAGCGGCGTGCTTGCGGGCGCCTGTCATCCAGCAGGTTGAGAGACTTGGCTAACGCTGCACGATCGCGGGCCGCCACGGAAGCGGCCAGCGCCTCGGGATCCGGGAGAGTGCCGTGCACCGTCATTATGCCGCCTTCTGCTCGAACGGCTTTAAACCGTTGGCCTGGCGGATAATGTCGACAATGTCCGCCATAATGCCGTTCATATCGCTATCCTTGGGTGTGTAAACAGCGGCAACTCCTTGGGTTCGCAAAGTACGCGCGTCTTCTATAGGAATGATACCGCCTACAATCACCGGAATATCCGCCAAACCCACCTCGGTAAGCTCTTTAAAGATATCTTCCGCTAATTCCAGATGGCTGCCGGATAGCACCGACAATCCGATAAGATGAACGCCCTCTTCCAGAGCTCCCTTGGCGATCTGCCGCGGTGTCAGGCGGATGCCTTCATAGACGATTTCGAAACCCATGTCACGGGCTTTTACGGCAATCTGCTCGGCGCCATTGCTATGGCCATCCAAACCGGGTTTGCCCACCAGAATACGCAAGGGCCGTCCCAGTTCTTCGCCGGTCCGGTACACCCGGTCGCGAACTGCTTGAACCGCCGCCGAGGGCGTTGCGTCGTGGCTGGTGATATCGATGCCGGTGGGAGGTCGGTATTCACCAAACACCTCGCGCAGCACCTGACTCCACTCGCCGGTGGTGACTCCGGCATGGGCACAGCGAATGGAAACCGGCATAATGTTCTCCCCGCTCTTGGCCACTTCCGCCAGCTGAGCCAAAGCGGCTTCCACCTCGGTAGCATTGCGTTGTGCGCGAAAGGCCTGCAGGCTCTCGATCTGCTCACGCTCGGCCCGCGGATCGACTTTCATAATGCTGCCTTCCCCTTCGCCCACCAGCGGCGAGGGTTCGGTTTCGCGGAAGCAGTTCAGGCCAACGATCTTTAAATCACCCCGCTCGATGGCACGCATGCGTTCCGTATGGCTGGTAACCAGCTGGCGCTTGACATAACCGTCCTCAATGGCCTGGATCATGCCGCCATTTTCGCGCACCCGCTCCAGTTCCGCCTCGGCTCCTTCCACCAGTGCCTGCACCTTACGCGCAATGACCGGTGAGCCAGCAAAAATATCGCCGTATTCCAGTAAATCCGTTTCAAAGGCCAGCACCTGCTGCATACGCAGGGCCCATTGCTGATCCCAGGGCCGGGGCAAACCCAGAGCCTCGTTCCAAGCCGGCAGCTGGATGGCCCGGGCCCGGGCGTCCTTGGACAACGTCACGGCCAGCATTTCCAGGACAATCCGCTGGACGTTATTCTCCGGCTGGGATTCGGTCAATCCCAGGGAATTGACTTGCACCCCGTAACGGAAACGCCGCATCTTCGGATCATCGACGCCGTAGCGTTCCTGGGTAATTTTATCCCACAGCTGTACAAACGCCCGCATCTTGCAGCATTCCTCGATAAAGCGGATGCCGGCGTTCACGAAAAACGAGATACGCCCCACCACATCCGCGAAGGCTTCGGCGCTGATTTGCCCGGAATCCCGCACGGCATCCAGAATGGTGATCGCCGTGGACAGGGCATAAGCCAGTTCCTGCATCGGCGTGGCGCCGGCTTCCTGCAGATGGTAGCTGCAGATATTGGTGGGGTTCCATTTGGGAATCTGTTGCACCGTATAACTGATGACATCGGTGATCAGGCGTACGGAAGGTTCCGGCGGAAAAATATACGTGCCGCGGGAGAGATATTCCTTAAGAATATCGTTTTGCGTCGTACCCTGCAGCTGCGCATGCGCAGCGCCCTGGCGCTCGGCAACGGCCACATAAAGGGACAGCAGCCAAGCTGCGGTGGCGTTGATGGTCATGGAAGTGTTCATCTTGGCCAGGGGAATCTGGTCGAACAGCGTCTCCATATCGCCAATATGACCGATGGGTACGCCCACTTTACCCACCTCCCCCCGTGCCAGGATATGATCTGAGTCATAACCCGTCTGGGTGGGCAAATCGAAAGCCACCGACAGCCCCGTTTGCCCTTTGGCCAGGTTGTTACGGTAAAGTGCGTTGGATGCCTTGGCCGAAGTATGGCCCGAATAGGTGCGCATCAACCAGGGTTTGTCGCGCTTACTGGTGTGGGTCTGCATTATTAGACCTCCTTTATTGGGGGCGGCGTTTGAGTAGCAGACGGCGCTCGATTTCAAAGATTTTCTGACTTATCTTTTCCTCACCCAGCGTTTGTTTACTGTTTTCCTTGATAAATAGCTCAGCGCCGAAAGTGTCCAGTGCATCGGCGGCACTGATGTTTTTTACGCCGATGAATTGGAAGGTAACGATCCCTGCCCGAGCATTGTCCGGCAGCGATTCGACGGCCAGCACCCGTGATAGGGCGGCTACCGTATCGCCGGAAACCGCAGGCTGGGTGTGGTAGCCTTCCGTAAAACCGAGTTCCCAGAGGGCATTTTCGCTGATATCGCGACTGGCAAGCCCTTCCAGCCAAGCGAACACCAAGCCCCCATAGACGATGGGCTCACCGCTCATCTTGCCGGACAACCCGGTGCTATACACCCGGTCGAAGTGCAGCGGATGGGTATTGCCCACCAGATAAGTCAGCGCCATATGCTCATCGGTGATCGTGCGTCCGTTCGGGTGAACAATAATATCGCCGGGCGTAAAATCCTCGACATAGGTGTTGGGTCCGGTCAGCTGAGTCGGAAATGCTCTGCTGGTTAACGGCACTTCCAGGGTGGGCGATTCCACCCAGGGAAACTCCACGGGTTCGCTCGGCGCGGGTGTCGTGGCAGGACGTTGGCCTCGCCAGGAGACCATAATCTTGCGCTCGTATTGGAGAACCACTTGGCCGTCCTGGTCAACGCCCAGAGTACGGATCAGCACAATGCCGGGTTTATCCGCCCCCCGCTCCTTACGATCGACGACCCGAGTATAGGCCCGCAGCGTGTCGCCGGCGTAGACCGGACGCAGGAACTGTACGTTGTAGTAACCCAGATTCGCAATGGCCTTCTCGGAATCGTTCTGCACCCCGAGGGATAGCACCACGTTAAAGATCATTTGAGGGCTGGCGGGTAGGTCCGGAAACCCGTGGGCCTTGGCGTACTCGGTATTGAGGTAAAGGGGATTGGCTTGCATAAAGGTGCGGGCGAAATCCAACATGGCCGCCCGCGTAAAGCTGAACCCACGGGGCTGAACGAAGACCTGACCCGGCACGAACTCATCCAGATAACGCCCATACTGGGGTGCTCGCACCCGCTCGAGATCAACGGCCAGGGTTTCCGCCAGTTCCGGTTGCTGGTCCAATGCAATCGACACAGACATCGGTCTACTCCTCTAGGGCTTGTTTGTCCTTGGCGCTCTTGACCAACGCGGGAGTAATCACTCTCAGCGCCAGGGTCTCTTCCGCCCCTTCGAAGATAGAGAGCACCCGAGCGTCCACGAAATAACGGCTCACCGCCGCCTCCTCCGCATAGCCCATACCACCATGGATTTGCATGGCCTCCCGGGTTACCCACTCGGCGGTTTTACACGTAAAAAACTTCACCATACTGGCTTCCATATCACCCTTGCCCTGGTCCATCAGCCGACCAACGGCATAGGTAAATTGCCGGCTCGCCACCAGATAAGCGGCCATGCGCGCCAGTTTTACCTGAGTCAGCTGGTAATCGGCAATCGGCTTGCCAAAGACAACGCGCTCCTTGGCGTAAGATACGGCGCGTTCATAGGCGGCCTGCATCACTCCCACTGCCCGGGCCGCCGTCTGAATGCGGCCTCCGGAAAAGCCTGCCATGGTAAAATAAAACCCCTTACCTTCCCCTTCTGGACCGCCGAGTAGATTTTCCTCGGGCACAAAGAAGTCATCGAAAAACATCTCAAAGGAGTGCATGCCGCGGTAACCGATAGTGGCAATGGCCTTGCCGCTCAACGTGCCGCCGCCCTCCTGCTGGTAATTGAATTCATGGCCGTCGTAAGTGGGTTTTTCCACCAGAAACATGGACAGCCCCCGGTGACCCAGTGAGGAATCGGGATTGGTGCGTGCCAGGACTAATAACAATCCGGCCTTGCCGCCAAAGGTACACCAGGTCTTGGCACCGTTCAGCAGCCAACCACCCTCGGTCTTAGCAGCTTTCACCTTCATATTGGCCACGTCGGATCCGTAATTAGGTTCCGTAACCGCCACGGCGCATAAGGGATCACCGGCCGCCAATTGCGGCAACCATTTTTCTTTCTGCTCCTCGGTGCCTCCTTTCAATAATGCCCGCGCCAGGATCTCCGGACGCGTGATCAAACTCCCTGCCGCCCCCAAGGAACCCCGGGATAATTCTTCCGTGACCACGATCATTCCCATGTTGTCTTCTTGTTCATCGTCTTGCAGACCGCCGAAACGCTGGGGAATGGATAGGCCAAAACAGCCTAATTCGCTCACCTGACTGAGGATCTCCTCGGGAATCAGAAGATCTTTCTGGTGAATCTCTTTGGCCAGAGGCATTACCACATCATTGGCAAACCGCCGGAAGGTATCCTGCATCATCACATGGTCTTCATTGAGCAGATAGGCACCGGTCTGACCATCCAGTTCACAAACGGCCTCGCCCAATGCGGCGATATTCTCGGCGGCCAACTGCGCCGCGCAGAATTGCTCCACGGCTGCACTCTCCACCAGCGAGGCTAGCTTAGTGCGGCTTAAGCCAAACTCATCGGGTCTTGCCAGCAGCCGAGAGCGGATCGAATGAATCGCTTCGGCGGTGAAAAGCAGGGCAAAACGTTCTTCGAGGGTGGCTGATGCAGCGCTAGCGCCGGTCGCTTTCCGAGCCTTTACAGCGTAGTCGAGAATGAATTTCGCAGCGGCGGCTTCTGCCGATGAAAGCGCTGCATCGTAGGCAACTACCTGATAGCGATCGATCTTAGCTGCCGAAATTTTGCCATCTTCCTGAGTGCGGTCTTTTAGGCTTGCCAAGACGATAGCGAGTGTCTTCTGGGCGGCATCCAAAGCCTGACTGGCCTGCCGCATGAGTGTTTCCGCCTGGTGTTCGGACATACTGACCCCCTTTAAGGTCGTAGTGAATATAGGGAGTGGGTCGCTGCTAAATAACGCGCGCCGGAAATTACCCGCGCCGACATCCGGTTGCGATGGGCTGCTGCGCCGACACCTTTATCCCCGCCCTGTAAGCAGCCAGCAGAGATAGTATTAACCGAAAGCCTAATGATAAGAAAAGCGGGTTGCTGATTGCTTGCCAAAAGCGGCTGGCTTGTTATAAGGGTGGCATTTGCCAGAGGTGTGTTTATCGTATTTAACATTATAGTCGCCGTCACATGCCTTTGCTTTTCGCAGCATACTGCATCGCAGCAGATCGAACCTTAGCGTTATTATGGGATTATTGTTTTTTAACATGTCGCATTGCAGCATGTCAAATTTATTAACGGAAGTTAAATTCACGAAAATAATGTGATAACTTTATTATTACCAATTATCAAGCCAACCCGATTGGGGGTGCAAGATTAAATTTTAGAACGATTGACGCATATCAAATAATTTGGTAAGCGATGCGGCTGTCGAACCCATTTCCGAATAAAATCCTGAAAAAGCGCTGATGCCCCGGCTTGCCAGCTCAGGTAAGCCGACGTGACCGGGATCACCGATCCCGGTCAGTTCTTACGCAACTGCAGCAGATAAAATCTTTTTAAATTTTACTCAGCGGCCGGCGCCACCACGTTCCTGCGCACGGTTTGCCGCTGGCGCGACTTATCGACCACCGCTCTAGCGGCGGCCGTCGCCGTAAAGAGATGCAGCGTGTCCATTTCATCCGCTTGCACCGGGATTAACGCAAGATCTTCGTAGGTACATGTCTCTTTTTCGACGCGGCGGCAAATGCGGTGATAACGCCACACCATCCCCAGGAAACGGGTGTATTTGTTCAGGATTTCCCACCCGTAACGAGCATAAAAAACCAGCGGATTTTCCAGCGGCATCCCGGAGCGCCGATCGCGGCGATACTTGCGCCGGAAGAACCCGCCTTCCAGGGGGTGTAACTGCTCGTATTTGTTGAAACCGTAAAAAGTCAGCAGCTTTTTCATCATCCGGCGGGGCTGAACACCACGCACCCTGGCCCGGCGAATTAAAGTTTCTACATGGGCCGGCGTATAGTAACTGTCCCAGGCCAGTCGGTAGGCAGACTGCCACGCTGCTTTGGTCATTTTGGGGTGGGCGGTAGTGACATGCTCGAGATCATAGTGATTCATGTCCGGATCCATCGCGACCCCTTGCTCATAAAGCTTCTTGTGATCCGCCGAGCCGGGCAAGGGAGTCAGAATGAAAAATTCCAGCAGATCGATAGGCAGTTCACGCTGAATGATCTCGATATCGCGGACAATGGTTTCCGGCGTATCGTCCGGAAACCCGAGAATATAACCGGCGTAGGTGGTCACCCCGACGTTATGCCAGGCTTGCAGCATCGCCCGGTATTCGGTGATACGGTTCTGGCCTTTGCGCGCCGCGTTCAGCGCCTGGGGATTGATATTTTCCAGCCCGATAAACACCCGGTTCACACCCGCACGGCCGGCTTTTTCGATAAACCCCGGAATCTTATGGCACATGGTGTCCACCTGGATAATAAATTTCGCTACCAGGCCTTCCATCTCGCGTAGATAAATCAACCGGTCGAAGAGCCGTTCCCAGTCGCGATTGCGGGCAAAGTTGTCGTCGCTGATAAAAAAGCTATTGATCCCTTGAGCCATATTGGTGCGCACAATCCGTTCCACGTCGTCGGCGCTGCGATAGCGGGACTGGCGTCCCTGGACGTTGATAATGGTGCAGAAGCTGCACAGGAACGGGCAGCCTCGTCCGGCATCGAAGCTGGTTCGGGTACCGGCGGTTTTTTTGATCCGGCTGGCCGGCAGGTAGGGCACCGGAGCGCCCGCCAGCCCGGGCAACTCGTTCATATAATGGTATAGCGGTTTCATCTCGCGGCGATAAGCATCCTGCAACAAAACTTCCAGACGGCCTTCCGCCTCGCCGGCAAACAAGGTAATACCCAGATCCAGCGCTTCCTGCAGATCCGCCGGCATTTCCGGCAGCATGGCCAGACAGCCGCTGACGTGAAAGCCCCCGATACAAACGGGTATGCCCGCAGCTCGAAACCGGCGGGCGATATCCATGGCCCGTGGAAATTGATTGGTTTGCACGCCAACCAGCCCGACCAGTCCCCGGCCACCGGATTGGCGTATCTTCTTGACGATGTTCCCAACCTTAATGCGGGTATTGGTTTCATCGTAAGCGCTCAACGCGATGGCCACCTCGCCGCCAAGCACGCGACGTTCGGCACAGTCCAACGCCAAGCCATAGAGTGTTGCCAGCGTGTTCGAGGGAATATACGAACGTACCCACTGAATAACATAGCCGTCGTCGTCGTAATGAGACGGTTTAATCAGGATAAAATGAAACACGTCTGATTTAGGTTTAGCGAGCATCAATTTCCCCTAAAGAATGCAAAGGTAAACATCTTTTAGCATCACCCCCCTTAACTCCCCTCGTATTTTTTGATTAATTCCTGGGCCGCTACGGTGGGCGGTATATGCCCTTCCACTACCGCGTGTTCCACCTCGGCACGGATATCTTTTACTCCACCATGAGCGAAGAAACTCTTGCGCAGATGTTCCTCAACCATGGCATACACCCAATCCAAAATCTGACTCTGGCGGCGTTTTTCAAAAACCCCAGAGGCCGTGGTCTGGCGGCGGAATTCCTCAATCACCTCCCAGATCTCCTTGATACCCTCGCCGCTGAGTGCAGAACAGGTGTAGGCCCGGGTACGCCAGCCTTCCGTGGCGGGAGCCAAATAGTGCAAAGCCCGGTTGTAGTCCGTCTTCGCCGCTTTGGCACGGAGTTTATTTTCACCATCGGCCTTGTTAATTAACAGTGCATCGGCCAACTCCATAATACCTTTTTTGATCCCCTGCAGTTCGTCACCCGCCCCGGTCAGCATTAATAGCAGAAAGAAATCCACCATGGAGCGCACCGTGGTTTCGCTCTGCCCGACCCCCACCGTCTCCACCAGAATGACATCGAAACCGAAGGCCTCGCAGACCAGCATGGTTTCCCGGCTCTTCCGGGTCACGCCGCCTAGGGTGCCGCCGGAAGGCGAAGGCCGAATGAACGCCCTGAGATCTTGGGATAGCTTTTCCATCCGGGTCTTATCCCCCAGGATGCTACCCCGGGTCACGGTGCTGCTAGGATCCACTGCCAGTACCGCCACCCGATGATCCTGCTCACACAGAAACATTCCCAGGACCTCGATAAACGTGCTTTTGCCCACGCCAGGCACCCCCGTAATCCCGATGCGAATGGAATTGCCGGTGTGCGGCAGCAGCTGGCGCAGAACTTCCTGAGCCATCTCCAGATGGGCCGGCGCATTGCTCTCCACCAGGGTAATGGCCTGAGCCAGCACGTTGCGATTTCCTTCCAGCACGCCCTGGACGTACTCCTCCACCGTCAGACGGCGCCGCCGGGGCATGGTCGGTGCGGACGTCGCCTTATCGGTCTGGCTGGGCATGCCATCGTGACCACCCGCCACGCCTGCTGTTACCTGGGTGGTAAATTCAGCACCGGCATCCCCGGGTGTCCAGTCGGGTCTATGGTTTTTTTGAGACATGAGCAATATCCGGTTGTCTTGTGCTAAGCTGGATCTTGGCCATTGTTTACAAATCAAATACTTCAAAGACCCCTCACCCTCACCCTCACCCCTTCAAGGGGCGAGGGAATAAATCTTTTAGCATCAATCGCTTAACTCCCTATTCCTTTCAAGAGGAGGGGAAATAAATATTTTAATTCAAAGACTTAACTCCCTCTCCCCTGGTGGGAGAGGGTTGGGGTGAGGGGGAATTCGCCAAGAGGAACAATAAAAGGTTCCCGCCTAGGCAGCCAGACGCTGGTTGAGTTCTTCCAAGACCTTCTGGGCCGCCACAGGAATCACCGTGCCCGGCCCGAAAATGGCGGCGGCCCCATTGGCCTTGAGAAAGCCGTAATCCTGAGCCGGTATGACACCGCCCACTACGATCATAATGTCTTCACGTCCCATTTTTTTGAGTTCCGCCAGCAACTGCGGCACCAGGGTCTTATGGCCGGCCGCCAGAGAACTGACCCCGATCACATGGACATCGCTTTCCACCGCCTGGCGGGCGACTTCTTCGGGAGTCTGAAACAACGCGCCGATATCCACATCAAACCCCAGGTCGGCAAACGCCGTAGCGATCACCTTGGCACCCCGGTCGTGTCCGTCCTGTCCCATCTTAGCCACCAGAATGCGTGGCCGCCGGCCTTCCCGCAGTGCAAACTCATCAGCCATCTGACGCACGATTTCCACTTCTTTTTCCTCCCCGAATTCGCTGCTGTAGATGCCGGAAATAGAACGAATAACGGCTTTATGCCGGCCAAATACCTGTTCCATGGCCTGGGAAATTTCGCCCAGGCTGGCCCGGGCCCGCGCGGCATCAACGGCCTTGGCAAGGAGATTCCCCTCGCCCGTTTCGGCGCAGCGGGTAAGGGCATTGAGCGCCGCCTGTGCCTTGGCCTCGTCGCGCTCTTCCTTGAGTTTAGCTAAGCGCCGTAGTTGCGACTCGCGCACGGCAGTATTGTCGATATCCAGAATCTCCAGAGGCTCCTCTTTCAGCAGACGGTATTTATTGATCCCGACAATGGTCTCTTTAGCGGAATCGATATGGGCCTGGCGCCGGGCCGCAGCCTCCTCGATACGCATCTTGGGAAGTCCGGTTTCGATGGCTTTGGCCATACCTCCCAAGTTCTCGACCTCCTGAATATGCGCCCAGGCCCGTTTCACCAAAGCATCGGTCAGGGCCTCCACAAAATAGGAGCCGCCCCAGGGATCGATCACTTTGCAAATGGCGGTTTCGTCCTGCAGGTAAAGCTGAGTATTGCGGGCAATGCGGGCCGAGAAATCCGTAGGCAAGGCAATGGCCTCGTCCAGGGCGTTGGTATGCAGAGATTGGGTATGGCCCAGGGCGGCAGCCATGGCCTCAAGACAGGTCCGCGTCACATTGTTAAAGGGGTCCTGCTCCGTTAAACTCCAGCCGGAGGTCTGACAATGGGTACGCAAGGCCATGGATTTTTCTTTTTCGGGCTGAAAATCCTTGATAATCTTAGCCCATAGCAGGCGCCCGGCGCGCATCTTGGCCACTTCCATAAAATAATTCATGCCGATGGCCCAGAAAAAAGACAGGCGCGGCGCGAAGGCGTCGATGTCCATGCCGGCCCGCACACCGGTGCGGACATATTCGAGACCATCCGCCAGGGTATAGCCCAGTTCCAGATCGGCGGTAGCCCCCGCCTCTTGCATGTGATAACCGGAAATGCTGATGCTGTTGAACTTGGGCATTTCTTTGGCGGTGTAGGCAAAAATATCACCGATGATGCGCATCGAGGGTTCCGGCGGATAAATATAGGTATTGCGCACCATATACTCTTTAAGAATATCGTTCTGAATGGTGCCGGTCAGTTGCTCATGGGGTACGCCCTGTTCCTCGGCGGCCACGATGTAAAAAGCCATCACTGGTAACACGGCACCGTTCATCGTCATGGACACGGACATCTTGTCCAACGGAATACCGTCGAACAGGATTTTCATATCCAGGATGGAATCGATGGCCACACCGGCCTTACCGACATCACCCACCACCCGGGGATGATCCGAATCATAGCCCCGGTGCGTAGCCAGATCGAAGGCAATGGAAAGCCCCATCTGACCGGCAGCCAGGTTACGGCGATAAAAGGCATTGCTGTCCTCGGCGGTGGAGAAACCGGCGTACTGGCGCACGGTCCACGGCCGCGTCACGTACATGGCGGAATAGGGCCCCCGCAGAAACGGCGGAATACCCGCGACAAAGCCCAAATGTTCCAGATCCTTGCTATCCTCCCAGGTATAGAGCGGCTTAATATCGATCAGCTCCATGGTTTTCGAGAGCAGCTCTTCCAGAGGCTTTCCCGCAGCCGACTCCGCCGCCTTACACCACTGTTCATAGCTGGACACGGCAAATTCCGGAGCATAATCCATGGTGGTGAAGTCCGGTGTCTGGCTCATGATAAGACCCCCATCGTGTTCTGCAGATTACGCAAGATCTCGTAACAATTGGCACCCAGATAGATAAAGTCGTCCACGCCGGCACGCCGGAAAGCTTCTACCTGATCCGCCGGATAACCGGCCACCAATACCGTCATTTCCGGTTTGGCGGCTTTCAGCTGCTGCGTGAGGGCAGGCACCATATCCGGATAAGCGGCATCCGTGGAACAGATCACCACCACTGCGGTCTCGGCCGCCAAGGCTGCCTTGAAGGCTTCGTCAATGCCGGCAAATCCCTCGCCGCCGCTGACCGCAAAGCCGCCCACTTCCAGAAAACCCCGGGCGAAGTCGGAACGGGCTTTGTGTTGGGAAAGCGGCCCCATGCCGGCCAGAAATACCTGCGGGCGCGCACCGGTGCGCGCGGCATAGGCATCCGTCGCCTGGCGCAGCGCTTCAAAGGGCTGCGCTCCGCGATGCACGCAGATAGGTTTTAGCGTAGGGCCTGCCGCCTCACCGCGCGCCAGAGCGCGGGTAATATCGCCCAGCGTGGCGCCACTGCCGGCCGCGGCAATCGCCGCTTCCAGCAGCTCTGCACCGTCCTGGGTCAGCTTGTCCAGGGCTTGCCGGCAACCTGCGGCATCGGCAGCCTTCTGATATTGCGCTAACTGCGCTGCCCGCTCCCGCTGTCGGGACCGCACATCTACCTCGGGCACATCCAAGGGTTTTTCGGTCAAGTTAGCATAGCGATTGGTGCCCACAAAGACATCTTTCCGGCGCGCAAGATTGGTAGCGCGCTGCGCGGCCACTTCCGCCACTTGAGCCTGGGGCGTGCCGGCCTGCAGGGCTTGCTCCATGCCCCCCTGCTTCTCCACGTCTTGAAAGAGACTCCAGCTCTTTCTGGCGACGGCATCGGTCAGCGTTTCCACAAACCAAGAACCGCCAGCGGGGTCCACCGTGCGGGGCAGCTGGCACTCCTCCCGCAGAATCAGCTGCGTATTGCGGGCAATGCGACGGGAAAACTCATCGGGCGTACGCGCCACGGCATCAAAGGGAGCCACATGCAGGCTTTGGCAGCCTCCCACAACGCCGGCAAAGGCTTCGACGGTGGCGCGCAGCATATTCACGTAAGGATCATACACCGTCTTGTTCCAGGCCGAGGTGCGGGCATGAATCGTCATGCGTTGGGCGTCTTCAGCGCCGCCAAAGGCCTTGACGATCTTGGCCCAGAGTAACCGGGCGGCCCGCAGTTTCGCAATTTCCATAAAAAAGTGCGAGCCGAGGGAAAAACCGAAACAGATGCGGGGTGCCACCTGATCAATGGCCAGATCCCGGGCTTGCATTTCCCGCAGGTATTCCACCCCCGTGGCCAGGGCAAAGACCAGTTCCTGGACGGCGCTGCCGCCCCCGTCGTGATAGGGCTGTCCCCGCACGGCGATCGTCTGTAGCTGCGGCGCATGGGTTGCGGTCCAGGCAGTCAGCCTCGCCATACGGTCATAGACTTCGCCGAGGGGATGCGGCAGAGTGCCGGTACGCGCCAGAGTACCCAGGGGATCCGCGGCAAGGCAGCCTTGCAGCTTGGCCGGCGCTTTCCCCTGCCGGCGCAGCAGCGCCATCAGCAGCGCAGCGAAGGGTAATGCTGCCGCACCCGCCTGAATAAACAGCGGCATCTTTTCTACGTCCACCCCGTTGAGCGCCTTATCGAGATCCCCTACACAGGAGATAGAAACACCGCCGCGTCCCACGGCTTCGGGGGCAGCCTCATCGGCGTCCTGACCTGCCAAAGTGGCCTCATCCAGCACCAGATTGACGGCACTCTGACCGCGCTCCAAATCAAAGCGCAGGGCCTCATTAAAAACCTCGGGAGTGCTGTAAGGTAATTCCTGGCTGATGTCCCAGCATTGGCTGAGATTATCCAGCGAATCGGCGCCCCGCACATAAGGCGCGAAACCGGGAAAAGAGTTCAGATGTGGAAGGTTTGCAATATCCTCCAGCCGATACAGGGGCTGAAGATCAATGGTTTCGTAAGTCGGGGTGACCAGTTTTTTTGTAAAGGGCGCCCCTTTCAGCGCCTTCTCAATGGTTTTCCGCCAGTCTTCATAGGAAGGAACCGAAAATTGCTGAAACAGGGGACCCACCTCCCCAACATCGGGTTGTGTCGAATTGGATTCTTTTGACATACCTAGTCCTCGGATTCGTTTACGATAGGCATCCTTCCTAACCAAGTTCGGATGCTATTCTCCGAAACACGTTTGCCTAGGGCCACATCCCTGGGCGGCAGGGCAAATAATACAACCGTTTAGCTTAAGGGTAACACTGCTATCGGCAGGTTTTACGCCATCTGCCAGCACTCCCGTGCGGGTGCTGCATTGCAGCTAGTATATCTAACTTTTCGGGCTTTTACCGCCGTAGCTCGGCTTCCTAATCAGCCCATACCGTGACATACTTGCAACAGTTCGTTACGCAATTTGAGAATGAGAATAGGAGTTTGCCGTGAGCGACAGACCTTTCAAAGTCCTAGGCGTACAACAAATCGCCGTCGGAGGCCTCGATAAAAGCAGGCTACGAAAACTCTGGGTCGATACCCTGGGCCTTACCGTCAGCGGTAACTTTCAGAGCGAAAAAGAAAATGTCGATGAAGACATCGCCGCCATTGGGTCAGGTCCGTTAAAAGTCGAAGTGGATCTCATGCAACCCATCGACCCAGAAAAAAAACCCAAGGTCCAGGACCCGCCCCTGAATCACATCGGTCTCTGGATTGATGACTTACACGCCGCCGTGGAATGGCTTGACGCCAATGGCGTGCGCTTTACTCCCGGTGGTATCCGTAAGGGAGCCGCCGGTTATGACGTTTGCTTTATCCATCCCAAAGGGAATGAGTCCGCTCCCATCGGCGGAGAAGGGGTCCTGATTGAATTAATCCAGGCCCCAGCGGAAGTCATTGAAGCCTTTATGCGTTGAATTTAAAGTGTAGAGCGACTTAACTTGACCCTATGAATAATATGGCCAATAATGTTGCGCTGCACTACATAATTTCTTCAACGCAAGACAATTGCTAAACTGGACTTTGGTCATTGGGGATAGATCAACCACTTATCGATCTGAAAGTTATTTGCAAGCCACGCTGTCAATACATCCCGGTAAGCTCGACTGCGGCATCCATGCCACAGACGGTATTGATAACAACTTCCAGTTCGATAACCATCCCTCATTACTCTCCCCTTGAAGGGGAGAAGAGGAATCAATCGTTTTGCGTTACGCTTTTAACTCCCTCTCCCCTGGTGGGAGAACGTTACGCTTTTAACTCCCTCTCCCCTGGTGGGAGAACGTTACGCTTTTAACTCCCTCTCCCCTGGTGGGAGAGGGTTGGGGTGAGGGGGAAATAGCATCCGGTTTAACAAGCCTCTCCCAACGGGGCTGAGGTTCACTTGGTGAACGTATGGCTGATAATAATATGAGAGCGCGTATTAAAGACCTGCGGGAGAGGCAGGCTAAGCTGCGCGAAGGTGGTGGTCCAGAGCGCATTGCAAAACAGCACAAGGAAGGTAAACTGACTGCCCGTGAACGCATCGAGCAGTTAGTGGATCCGGAGAGCTTCCATGAATTGATGTTGTTTGCCGAGCACCGTGCCACCCTCTTCGGAATGGAGGGGAAAACCTTTCCCGCCGAGGCCGTCATAACCGGCACCGCTACCATTGATGGTAGAGGGGTTCATGTAGCCAGCCACGACTTCACCGTGGCCGGTGGATCGGCCGGTGAGGTGCACTGCGACAAAATCACGGAGATGATGAAAGGCTCGTTAAAAACGGGTACTCCCTTTGTGCTCTTCAACGACTCGGCCGGCGCCCGGGTTCAGGAAGGCATTGACAGCCTCGCCGCCTACGGACGTATTTTCTACCACAACACACTGCTTTCCGGAGTGGTGCCCCAGATCTCTCTGATTTGCGGTCCCTGCGCCGGCGGCGCCGTGTATAGCCCGGCCCTTACCGATTTTATCATCCAGACCCGGCAGGCCCGTTTGTTTATCACCGGTCCGGACGTTATCCGACAGGTGACCGGTGAAACCATTACCCAGGAACAATTGGGCGGCCCGGAGACCCATATGCGGCATTCGGGTGTCTGCCATTTTATTGCCGATGACGACCACGACGCCATCCGCATCTGTAAAAAGCTGCTTTCTTTCCTGCCCTCTAATAACCTGGAATCGCCGCCGCGGGCGCCTTTCGAGGAAACGATCGAACTCGACGAAACCTTAAACGATATCGTTCCGGACGATCCCAAAAAGCCCCATGACGTCAAAGACATTATTCATCGGGTGGTCGACCATGGGGACTTTTTCGAGGTCCACAACCACTACGCCGAGAATATCGTTGTCGGCTTTGCCCGCATCATGGGACGTCCCATCGGCATTGTCGGCAATCAACCGAAAGTCATGGCGGGATGTGTGGATATCAATAGCGCCGACAAAGCGGCACGCTTTATCCGCTTCTGCAATGCGTTCAATATTCCCCTGGTCACCTTCGTCGACGTACCCGGTTTTCTGCCGGGGATACATCAGGAATATGGCGGTATCATCCGCCACGGCGCCAAAATGCTCTATGCTTATTCCGAGTGCACGGTACCGAAGATTACGGTGATTGTTCGCAAGGCTTATGGCGGGGCTTATCTGGCCATGTGTTCGAAAGATCTCGGCGCCGATCGCGTGGCGGCCTGGCCGAGCGCCGAGGTGGCCGTGATGGGTGCCGAGGGTGCGGCCAGCATTGTGTTTCGCCGGGAGATCGAAGAAGCCGAGGATAAGGACGCCAAGCGCCGGGAACTGATTGAACACTACCGGAGCCACTTCGCAACCCCTTATTTTGCCGCCGCACGGCGCCTGGTAGACGATGTCATCGAACCGGCGGAAACCAGGCTGTTTCTGGCTTCGGCACTGGAGTCCATCCACTCGAAACGCGAAACCCGGCCTGCCAAGAAAAACGGTAATATTCCGCTGTAGGCCTATGCTGGTTTACGAGAAAACCCAGCGCCCTGGTGCATAAAGACCGCACCCTTACCGTTATCACAGTACGGAGTTGCTAACATGCCCGAAATGCTATCAGAAAGCTTTCAGCTGACCGTAGTGGGTGTCAGTGCCGTGTTTCTCGCCCTGATCGTTACCGGTATTATGGTCAGTTTAATAGGGCGTCTTTTTCAGGAAAAACCCCCTGTTCCCGCCAACTTTGCTGCACCGCTTCCGGAGGAGTCGTTCCAGGGCATCGACAAACACGTCATTGTGTTGTTGGCCGCGGCGGCTACCGTTGCGGTAAAGCGACCGGTGCGTGTCCGCCGGGTACGCTTTGTCAGTCATAAACATGTTCCTGCGCTATGGACAGCCGTGGGACGAGCCGATCAGAAAGAGGGATTATCTCGCTAAGCATTGCTATCTCGCTGAGCACTTCCATTAGACCCAAAAGCAAGAATACAGAAGCCATAACCTATGAAACTGAGGATTACCCTAGAAGGCGTCACCTATGAGGTGGACGTAGAATTTGTGGACGAAGAGGGTGCACCGGCCCCGCGACCCGCTACCCCGACGCCGACCAGCACTCCACAACTACAGGCCGCCGCTAAAGCGCCGGCGGCTGCCGCACCCTCCTCCGGCGGCGATACGACCGTAACCAGTCCATTGTCCGGAACCGTCTTTAAATTACTGGTCAAGGTCGGCGATCGGGTGGCAACGGGGCAGGACCTGATTATTCTCGAGGCGATGAAGATGGAAACCAATATCGTCTCGGCAGGACCCGGCACCATTAAAAACATCCATGTAGCAGAAGGCGATGCGGTCAAACAGGGCCAACTCTTAATTGAGTTTGAGTAGTGCATCCAAGCCGTTGCCGTGTCCTTAAACCGATTCACCTGCTACTGGAAAACTGACTTATGCAAGAAACCCTGCTGAATTTTCTCCAGCAGACTGGCTTTGGCCAGTTCCAATGGGGAAACGGGGTCATGATCCTTATCGGTTGTCTATTTATTTACCTGGCAATCAACAAGCGATTTGAACCCCTGCTGCTGGTCCCGATCGGCTTTGGCATGCTGATCGGCAATATCCCCTATGACAGCCGCCAATTGAGCCTCGGCGTCTATGACGGGCCGGTAAGCGAAGCCGATCTGCATTACTATAAAGTCCCTCCCGCCCTCTACCAACAAGTGTACCATACCGAAAGACGCGGCCAGGAACACATTCCGCTGAAGACCATCGAGCCGGTGCATGATTCCCAGGCAGGCAAGCGTCTGGTGGAAAACGGCCAGGGAATCATCGTTAACGAACACGTCAAACTGACTTACTATGGAGATGTTCAGAAACCCGCTATTATCGATATGGGACAGGGCCGGCAGATTTTTGTGCAGGCGCCCGCCGATGACAACCGCTATCCTACGGTAGCCACGCCCCAGTCTCAGAGCGTCTGGAATGCCGGTTTCTTTTACTTTATCTTCCAGGGAGTGGGTCTTGGCATCTTCCCACCGCTGATTTTTCTAGGCGTCGGTGCCCTTACCGACTTCGGCCCGATGCTGAGCAACCCCCGGACTCTGCTGTTAGGGGCCGCCGCCCAAATCGGCATTTTCGGCGCTTTAGTGGGCGCCGTGCTCCTGGGTTTCGATCTTAAGGAGGCCGCCTCGATCGGTATTATCGGCGGTGCCGACGGGCCTACGTCCATCTTTGTCTGTACCGCTTTGGCACCTGAGCTATTGGGCGCCGTGGCCTTGGCGGCCTATAGCTATATGGCGATGGTGCCCATTATTCAGCCGCCCGTGATGAAGCTGCTGACCACTCAGCGGGAACGCCTGATCCGCATGGAGATGCCCCGGGAAGTCTCGCGCCGCACCCGCATTATGTTTCCCCTCATCGGCTTTCTGCTGACGGCGTTTATTACGCCTGCCGCCCTGCCCCTGCTGGGCATGCTGTTCTTCGGTAATCTGTTGCGGGAAAGTCTGGTCACCGACCGGCTCTCCAAGACTTCCCAAACGGCCCTGATTGACATCGTCACCATTTTACTGGGCGTATCGGTAGGCGCCAAAACCCAGGCGTCGAGCTTTTTGACCTTGCAGACTATCGGCATTTTTGTGCTCGGCATTTTGGCCTTCGTTATCGCCACCGCCTGTGGAGTGCTAATGGCCAAACTGATGAATAAACTGAGCAAACACCCCATCAACCCCCTGATCGGTGCGGCCGGTGTCTCGGCGGTCCCGATGGCGGCCCGGGTGGTACATAACGTGGGCCAGAAAGAAGATCCCCATAACTTTTTATTGATGCATGCCATGGGTCCTAACGTGGCCGGTGTCATCGGCTCCGCCGTGGCCGCGGGAGTGCTGCTGTCGGCTTTGGCGCAGTAGCGGATCAATGAGGTTTCCCGTAGCCTGGATGGAGCGTTAGCGGAATCCGGGTTTGGTGGATGTGTAGCTCGATTCCCGGATTCCGCTGCGCTGCATCCAGGCTCTGGTGTTTGACTCTATCGGAAGTACCCTATTTTTCGGGAAGCGGGATGAACTCGTCATCTCCCGGCACTGGTGCAAAGCGGCCAGATTGCCAATCCGCCTTAGCCTGTGCAATGCGCTCCTTCGAACTGGAAACGAAATTCCACCAGATGTAGCGAGACCCCAGCGGCTCGCCTCCCAGCAGAAGTAACCTAGCCGCCGAGGTAGCTGTCACTGTGATTTCATCACCAGGCCGAAGCACCAGAAGCCGTCCGGCCGTAAAGCTGTCGCCAGCAATCGCTATCGTCCCGTCGACGACATAGATCGCCCGTTCCTCATATTCGGCTGGTACAGGCAGACGGGCATCCTGGGCAAGCGTGGCGTCAGCATAAAACATGGCCGAGAAAGTGGGTACTTTTGACCGCTCGCCATAGAGTGCGCCGGCGATAAGCCGAACCGTTTTGCCTTCGCCGTTAATCATAGGCAGGTCGTCTTGCGTGTGGTGTGCAAAGCTCGGTTCGCTTTCCTCCGCCTGCTGCGGCAGTGCCACCCAGAGTTGAATGCCGGATAGCCGTGATCCGGTTTTACGGACTTCTGGAGCAGTTCGTTCCGAATGAACAATACCGCGCCCCGCCGTCATCCAGTTGATCTCTCCAGGGCGGATCGGCTGAACCGTCCCAAGACTATCGCGGTGAATGATCTCCCCGTCAAACAGGTAGGTGACGGTGGCAAGACCGATATGCGGATGCGGCCGAACATCTATTCCTTCTCCTGGCCGAAGTTCCATGGGGCCCATCTGATCGAAGAAGATAAACGGACCGACCATTTGCCGGCGCGAGGACGGCAGCACACGACGCACTACAAAACCGCCGAGGTCCTGCGAGCGCGGGATAATAAGGGTTTCAATCTGATTGATCTTTACTTCTGTCTCACATTTTGGCTCTATCGCAGCATGCCAGCTCATGGTTTTTGCACTCCTCCAGGTTGGGTAGTGTGGCAAGTAAGATTGATAAATGTTGCTGCCGGCAGCAGGTTGTCATAGCACAGAAAATACTTTATGGTCCAGACTCAGCAAATGTGCCATAGGACTCATTTAAAAAATAACACGACCTAAAAAAGAAGCAATGATCTCCATTCGGCAACACCTTCACGCTATGTAGAGCGCCACACGGCGACAGGAACCGTTGGCTGACAGCTACGGCCTTGTCAAGCGCTTCAATCCAATCCACGAAGCTTTCTAACATTGAGGAGAATTGTATGGTGGATCTAAATTCATTCCACTCCCAATGGTCGCCGCGCTTACTGAGCATTTTGCGAATCATCACGGCGTTTCTCTATATGCAGCATGGCGGTCAGAAGCTGTTCGGTTTTCCAGCCCCTCCGCAAGCCGAGTTTCCTCTACTATCGCTGATCGGGGTAGCCGGGATACTGGAATTTTTTGGTGGGCTGCTTCTGCTTTTCGGGTTATTTACCCGCCCGGTTGCCTTCTTGCTGTCAGGGCAAATGGCAGCAGCCTACTTCATGGCTCATGCGCCCCAGGGATTCTGGCCATTACTGAACCAAGGAGAGCTGGCGGTACTGTATTGCTTTGTGTTTCTTTATCTGGCTGCGGCCGGAGGAGGTCCGTGGAGCCTAGACCATCTATGGCGCCGGGGTGAATGATTTTCTAAATATCGATCTGGAAGCTGTTATCAAGACCGTCTGCGGCATGGATGCCGCAGCCGAGCTTATAAGGATGTATTGACAGTGTGTCTTGAGAATAACTTCCAGATCGATAACACCTTATCCAACAATAGTCAGTGAATCGTTATCGTGACCGGAGCTGAATTTATGGCGCAAACTCCTCCATCCCAATCTGATACTGAAAAAACCGCTTTTGAGGCCGCTGCTGGGTTTCATACCACTGCGGTTGCTGCTGAAAAAGATTTGGAGTTTGAATTTCTTTTTACCAGGTCGATTGAATTTCGCCAGGAAACGATTTATTTCATTATCGTTGATCGCTTTAACGACGGTGATCCGAGTAATAACGAAGGTCCGCATCCAGAACTTTATGATCCCACGCGACAGCAATGGGGCAAATACTGGGGCGGAGATCTCCAAGGGATTATTGATAAACTTGACTATTTAAAGGGCATGGGAGTTACCGCTATTTGGGTTTCGCCTTTGTTTGAGCAAGTGGAAGATTTGCAGTTTGACTATTACGCTGCCATGCATGGTTACTGGACGAAAGATTTTAAGCGGATTAACCCGCGCTTTGTCGCTAAGGATGAAGACACTTCTCTTTTCAAATGTACGGTCTTCGATCGACTGCTCGTGGAAATGCACAAGCGGGGCATGAAACTAATCCTGGATATAGTCTGTAACCACAGCAGTCCGGATGTGAACGGCCATAAAGGCGAACTTTATGATAATGGCGTTTTAATTGCCGATTTTTACAACGATGTTAACAACTGGTATCACCATAATCCTGAGATTACCGATTGGGAGGACGAGACTCAGCTTTTGTACTATGAACTGTCAGGTTTGGCGACGTTTAATGAAAGTAATCCTGAGTTTCGCAACTACATCAAATCTGCTATCAAGCAATGGCTAGAACGGGGTGTTGATGCGTTGCGCGTGGATACGGTTAAACATATGCCGTTCTGGTTTTGGCAAGAATTTAATGCCGATATTCAAACGCATAAACCCTCGGTGTTTATTTTTGGAGAATGGGGTTTTAGCACACCCAAGGATGGCAAATCGCCCTACTTTGCTAATAAATCGGGCATGTCAATTCTGGATTTCGGCCTGTGCGATGCGCTTCGGGCAGCTTTGGCAGAAGAGGCGCCAGAAGGCTTTCACCTCATCCAATACGTATTGGATCTAGATTATCTTTATGACACGGCAACGGAGCTGGTGACGTTTATCGATAACCATGACATGAAGCGATTTTTAAGTCTTAATCCCGACTTAGATATATTACGGTTAGCGATCGCTCTGGTCATGACTTCCCGTGGCATACCCTGTATCTATTACGGCACGGAGCAGTATCTCCATAATGACACCAATGGCGGGAATGATCCGTATAATCGCCCAATGCTGGACAAATGGGATACGAACACCCAGATTTATCAGGATTTGCAGGCGTTTTCGAAGCTACGGCGACTAAATCCAGCGGTATCGTTAGGCAGTCAGGTGCAAAAATATATCACGCCGGATAGCTACTGTTATCTACGGCGTTATCGAGATTCGCGCTGCTTCATCGCGATGAACAAGGGGGATTCAGCCACCATCGATGTGCAATTCACCGATTTGGAAGATGGGGAATATTTTTGTATGTTGACCCAGCGCCGCTTTGCAATCAAAGACGGTAATTTATTGGGCCTGACGCTGGGCTCCAAGGAAATCATTGTGCTCAGTTACATCGGCGATCGGGTTAAGGGGCAAACCATCGTGCGGGCCCAACTCAACGGCATTGCCACTAACCCCGGCGAAACCATTGTGGTAACGGGTGATTGTCCAGAGCTAGGTAACTGGGATATTCGCAAAGCGTACCCCCTAGAGTACATCAACGATAATACTTGGTTTGGTGAGATTCCCTTTAATGAGAGTGCGGGAAAGGCGATTGCCTACAAATACGCCATGTGGCGCGACAATCAGGAACCGCTTCGCGAAAATCTTATTTGCCGCCGCTGGATCTTAGCCAACGAAGGCATTATTAAATGGCGGGATAGTTGGGTTGACTAAAGCCTACGGATCTATCCAAAACTAAACAGCTTCTCTAAAGCCAATGCACCCCAGGCCGTGGCAATGGATTGCGTCTTTTCGTACCTTCTCATGGTCTGGTATTTTCCCTCGGCTGGTTCTCGATAAACCTCCACGACAGTATCCCGGGGAACGATTATCCAGTATTCGGGTATCCCTGCCGCCGCATAAATTTCTGCCTTTTCCCGATCCAGCTCCAATGAGGAGATGGCAATTTCTATGACCAATTCAGCCCTCGTAGGGTGTGTGTGTTTAAAGTCCACAAAGCTTCCTTTGACAATGGCGATATCCGGTTCCGGCTCGGATGCCGCCAGCGTCAAGGGATCTTCCTTCCGCAGCAGGTGACCTGCAGGTAGCTTGCTGGAGAAAAATTCAAAAAGCCAATGCAGCAGATACGTGTGTAATGGCGATTTAGTCATTTTCTCGATAATAATACCTTCAATCAGTTCCGTTTTTGTTAAATCCGGGCTAATTTCGCTCATTTTGTGATACTGCTCTACCGAGATAGGCATAATCATTCTGCGAATAGCCGCTTTCTCTAATAAAGCCGCCGTGGACATTGCACTTGACCTCGTAGATATCCAGGTTTTCCAGCTTACCGAATTGGCAGACATCGCGCTATAATTCTCTTTGGGAGGGGATAAGCGATCATGGGGCCATTTGATTTTTTTATTGCTCATGCGGGATCCGATACTCGGCAGGCAAAAGCGTTGTGCTGGGAGCTTCAAGACCAACAATGCCAGGTCTTTCTTGATCAGCAGGGTATTTCCCCGGGAGCGCCCTGGCCCACTACGCTGCGGGATGCCCTGCAAGCCTCCCGCGCCACTGTCGTGTTGATTTCCTCTCATACCGATGCCGCTTTTTACCAGCACGAAGAGATCGCCCGTGCTATTCAGCTTGCCCGGGACAATCCCCAGGCGCATACCGTGATTCCCGTTCTGCTCGAGAAACTGCCGGAGAGTCATGGTGGCATGCCCTATGGCACCGGCATTTTGCAGGCCATGGATGCTACCAAGCACGGCGGCCTTGAACGCATCGCCCAAGAACTCGCAAATTGGCTTACCGAGTGCGACCGGCAAACTCAGCCGCAAACGCCGCTTTCTTCCGGAAACTACCTGGCCCTCGGGGCGGCGCTTCGCCTGGACCGCTATCCCCAATGGAGCGGTGTGCTCGAGGAAAGCCTCCAGCCCGGCCACGTGTTATTTCTGCTACACGGGCCGCGGCACCAAAATGTCGCCCTGTTCGTCGAGCGCATCCAGCGCTATCTGAGCCAGGAAACCCGTTTTCCTCATGCGGTTTACCGGGTGCGGTTTAAATGGGAAGGCATTGCCGCGCGCTGCGGAGCCGATTGGTGCCGGCATCTGCGCCTGGCGCTGGGTGGTCAGGGGAATGCCGCCCAATGCCTGGCCCAGACCGCCCGGGAGCAGGCGCTGTTTCTGATTCTCGGCCTACGTCCTCTGGACCGGCTCGATGACAATCAGCAGACAGGGCTGCAGGAATTTATTACCGAATCCCTGCCTGGCCTGCTGAATGACGCCCGGCCCGGCAACGATATTCGCATTCTGCTGGCCCTTGATTATGAAGAGGCCGAGATGCCACCTGGTACGCTGCCTCCTCTGGTGCAGCACGTCGATGCCTGGGGGCAGCAGGCGCAGGCCAGCGGCCGGCTTCGTTACCGCCTGCTGCCGCCGGTAAAGCTGCCTACCTGGGAAGAGCTGGAAGATTATTTCAGCCATCAAAGTCCACGCCCGCCGCCGGCAATGGTTGAAGAGCTAAAAACCGAGTACCAGCGGCTGATCTCCGGTTCCCGGTTGAGCTATCAGGAACTGGCCGATCTGATAGACCGCTATCTACAGGACGCCTAAGCCATGCCGACACCCGTTGCTTATCAGCCGCCCTATTCTCTGCTGGATGCCGGCCGCATGGTGGGTCGCGACGGTAAACCTTTTCTGGCCGATCCGGACCTACTGGCCGCCGCCAATGTCGCCCTGGCCCTGGACCGACCGTTGCTGTTGACAGGGGAGCCGGGCTGCGGCAAAACCGATTTTGCCTTTGCCGCCGCCAGCGGTTTGACCATAGATTCCGCTGGCGCATCCGCTCCCCGGGAGGTGCTGGCCCAGTATGTGCGCAGTGAAACCCGCGCCCAGCAGCTTCTCTATCATTACGATGCGGTGCGCCGCTTCGGCGATGCGCAAACCGGCGGTGAACAGGGCAGACGCCGCGCGGCTTTCCCCCAGAACTATATTACCCTGGAACCGCTGGGCATCGCCCTGACCTCTCCGGTGCGCCGGGTGGTATTAATTGATGAAATCGATAAGGCGCCCCGCGACCTGCCCAATGATTTATTGCGGGAGCTGGACCAGGGCTGGTTTGAGATTCCGGAGATTCCCCAGGGACAAGACATCATACCGGATGCCATCGCGCCCGGCCACGCCGGACTGACGCGGCAGATGCGGCCGCCGCCCGGCGCCCCCAAGCCTTTCGTAATTATCACCAGCAATGTGGAACGCCAGCTTCCCGATGCTTTTTTGCGGCGCTGCGTGTTTTTTTATATCCCTTTTCCCGACCATAAGCGGCTTCAGGAAATTCTGGATGCGCATTTCCCCAAGGCACCGCCACCCCTCAAGCATAATGCCATCACGCTCTTTACCGAGCTGCGCAGCCCTCACTTTCGGCTGACTAAGCAACCGGCCACGGCAGAACTACTCGACTGGCTGGCGGTGTTATTAACGGTTTTCGATCCGGCGGAAACTGCACGCCGCTTAGCCGTCGAGGCGGCGCGCACGGAAAACCATGAGGCGGTGACCTGGCATACGCTGCCGGCCCTGAGCTGCCTGCTGAAACTCCGTGAGGATCTGGAGCGGGTACGGCAAGGCGGTTAAGCGGCGTGGCCGGGGCGGCAGATCGCAACGTGCAAGCCTTTCTCGATGCCATCAACCGGCGTCGCATTATCCGCCTGGGCCCGGCGGAGTACCTCCAGGTGCGGCAATTGCTGACGCGGCGGCCGGCATTGAGCCGCCGCGAACTACGCGCCGGGCTGGCCGCACTGCTAGCGACGAATGAGGCGCAGTGGCGGCAAATTGTCAATCTGTTTGATCTCTACTTTTCGGAAGCACCTCCACCATCCAGTGCGCCGGATAATGTTCCCTCTGGTAAAGATTCGGAAACGCCCGCGCTGGAAGAACCCGGCCAGTGTGAACGCCGGTCCTGGTGGCATACTTTTTTTGCGTCGCTTTGGCAGCGTATCCGCAATGCCCCCCGCCGGCTATGGTTGGCGACCATCGCCCTGCTACTGGGCCTGGGGGTTGCCGCCTTAGTGACGCTGTCACTGCGTCCTCCGGAACCGCCTGTGGAGGATGCGGAACCCATTAAGACGCCGCCGGAACCCGACGCTCCCGATAGCCTCAAGCGCTGGTGGATACTTCGCGGAGAACCTTTGGTGCCGGAGCGCCCCTCGGCGGAGCCCGTTGAAATCCAACCCAAACCACGTTCTCTCGACGGCCGCGACGCCCTGGTGATCGGTTTGTCTTTGATGCTCTTTTGCGTGGGCCTGCGCTGGCTGCTGCTGCCGGGCATGGTTGAGCGTTACCGGCAGGCCCAGGCTGTGCGACGGCATCAAAGGGTTACCTCGGAGCGAAAGCGGCTTGCCGAGCAGGCAGAGCAGCGGCAGGCGCCGCTCCATCTGACCTATCAGGTCGAGCGGTATCCTCCCCTGCCCGTCAGCGTGGCAGAGGATTCCGCCGCTATTCTAGGGCGGTTATTCCGATCACTGAGCAGCGCCGACCTGGATATTACGGCCACCGTGCACGCCACGATACAGCAGGGTGGACGGCTGGCGCCGGTTTACCTGTCTCAATCCGTAGCCGGGCAGTTTCTGGTACTGCTGGACATTGAGCGTGGCGACTACCCGTGGCTGGCGGGCATTCATTGGCTGCTGGAACGCTGGGCAGCGCTGGGAGTACGTTTTGCCCGTTACGATTTCCGTTTTGATCCCCTGTTTGTCAGTATGCCCGCCACGGGCAACCCGGTACCTTTGCAGCGGCTGGCCCGTCATGCCGACGACGAACCGCTGCTGATTATCTCCCGCGCCCTCAGTACCCAGGGGCTGCGGGAGCGCGCTGCCTGGCTGGCAGAACTCGACGCCTGGCCGGTGAAGGCATGGCTGGACCTCGTCGACCCGCGACCCCTCGGCAAGCGCCGTCGGGAACGCCGGGAGATTCGCGAGCTGGAGGGGCTTGGCCTGCAGCGCTTTCCCTTTAGCGAGGCCGGCCTGCTGGCGCTAGCGCGCTACCTTGCGGAAGGAGGACAGGGCATACGCACGCCCACCTGGGAGCCGCTCAAACCGCTGAGCGATCCCGAGGTTGCCCGAGCGTTGCCGCGTTGGGCCCTGTTGGCGGCGCTGGTGCCGGATGCCACCTGGGACCAACTGGACTATCTGCGTCGGCGCTTTCCTGACCTTAACGCAGCCCTGCCGACGCCACGGTATCTGCAGCGGCTGCTGGAGTGGGTAGCCCGGGAAGACAACAACTCCAATCCCGAGAGCGAGGACGGCCGCACGCTGGTACTCAGTGAAGCTCTTGTCGACAAACTGATTCGCGAACAGCGCCAGCGCGATGCGGAATTGCCTGCCGAGCAGCGGCTTGAGGCGCAAGGCCGGCGACTGCTGCTGGAGCAGCTGGATGCCACCCGCCCCGATGACGAGCTGTTGCGCCAATTTTGGGAAGTCAAGCGGATCTCTCATCTGCTGCGCCTGGAACCGGAGCGGGCGCTGGCGCGGCTGCCTCTTCTGCTTGACGGGGCTGCCGGAGCCGAATTACTGCGGGCCATTGAAGTGGAACTGGAGCGTCAAAAGGAATTGCCGCTGTTGGAGCCCGGCATGCAGGACCAATTGGCTTTGGTGACGGGGCACGCGGCAGGCCGGTTGCATCTTGGAGAACTGCTGGGCCGGCCGTGGCAGGGTTGGCTGGAGCCTGGTTTGACCATGTTAGTGGCGGTGACTGTAGGCTTTTTTGTCGCGGAACAATGGCCGGGTCTGAAAACCTGGCTGCTGCGTCCACCGACGACTATCGAAGTCTCGGGAATAATGCCCGCTGTCCGGGAGGTGGAGCTGGTTGAATCGGAATTTCGAGATACGTTGAAGGATGGTTCAAAAGGACCAGAGATGGTGGTCATTCCTGCGGGGGAGTTTATGATGGGTTCGCCGGAGGATGAGGGGGGCCGCTATGACAATGAGCGGCAGCATTTGGTGCGCATTGAGCGGCCTTTTGCCGTGGGTAAGTATGAGGTGACTTTTGAGGAATATGATCGTTTTGCGGAGGCTACCGGCAGTAAGAAACCCGGCGATCGAGGCTGGGGCCGCGGACGGCGACCGGTGATCAATGTTACCTGGAAAGATGCCAAGGACTATGCGGACTGGTTATCGGAGCAGACGGGCGAAGCATACCGCTTACCGAAGGAGGCGGAGTGGGAATACGCGGCGCGGGCAGGAACGCAGACGGCTTATTGGTGGGGGAACGATATCGGCAGCAATAATGCCAATTGCTACAATTGCGGGAGTCGCTGGGACAGGAAACAGACGGCGCCGGTAGGGAGTTTTCGGGCGAATGCGTTTGGCCTTTATGATACAGCGGGTAATGTTTGGGAATGGACCTGCTCAGTCTATGATAAAAACTACGGTGGTGCGGAGCAGGAGTGTTATAGCAAAAATCGTGCTGATTATGGTGACCCTCGTGTGCTCCGGGGCGGCTCCTGGGGCAGCGGCCCGCATAGGGTGCGTGCGGCGGGCCGCAACTGGAACACGCCGGCTACCCGGAACTACGGCAGGGGGTTTCGCCTGGCCAGGCAGTTCTAAGCCTTTGTTCTTTATACTTTTACCCTTTATTTGGGGGTTCAGGGGGGCGGAGCCCCCCTGATTTTTTTTAAATTTTTGGCATGGTTCAAATGGATCCCTGAGCAAGGTAACACTTTTTTGTGGAATACATCGTCTTTTCATTTACTTAGACCCTCTGAGTGTTACCTTGATTTGAACCAGACCAATTTTTTTTATTCATTCGCAAGTTCCATACGGCAATAGCAAGCTCGCGTGATACACTCGGAAAATCTACTAAAAAATCATCCAGAGAATCTCCCGCTTCGAGGTAGTCAATAAGCGTTTGTACAGGCACTCTCGTTCCGGCAAAGACAGGCGTTCCGTTAAGTCGATCAGGAGATGTGGTAATAATGATCTCGTCCTTGGGAAGGTGGTACGGGTTGTCTTCCGAGCAAACGATGAAGGCAGTAAAATTGCTGGCATGAAACTTCCTAACGGTGAACGAGCAGATCTTGGTGTTAAACTCGAGGACTACGTTCTTAACCCCTTGCATCGCGAAGGCAAGCATAAAGCGCATATGTTTGCTTCAGTCCTTGACATTACCCTTGCTAACGCACAAGTACTTCGTAATGCCCTGCTCAATGCCGCGGCATCTTCCGACCAGGTAGAGCCAAGAGGTGACAATGGTTTCGGGGCGGTCTATATTCTTCGCTTCCCGCTCGATACGGCGAAAGGCACGGCTATCGTGCTGTCCGTGTGGATCATCCGCCATGGTGAAGACTTTCCCAGGCTGACAACTTGTTATATCGTTTAATTTATGAATACTCCATTTCATCTGCACGATGTCGTCGCGTTGCTTGAGGATCTACCGGCAAAGCACTTTGAAACGGATCAGCCGTTACTGCTCCGCCGTGGCCAGATCGGCACGATCGTGATGACCTATGACGGTAGCACCTTTGAAGTCGAGTTCGCCGATCCAGATGGACGTACTTATGCCCTGCTCCCTATCCAGGCGGATCGGTTGATGCGGTTACGGGATGTACCCGAATACGTTCCGGCCTGATCATCATCATTTGGCGCGGTGGGTAGGTTAACCAGCCCTACCAGGTTGATTTATCTTACATTCGTGGAAAAATGAGCGGACCTCAAATCCCCAGATATATCAACCATCTTGCCGAAACGAGCGGGCGATCCGAAATCCCACCTCAGGCCGGCGAACTGCCGGTTCCCGCCAATCCTGCCGCGCCAATCCTGCCGCATCCGGGCCTGCGGTCCAGGCGCCGCCTTTTACCAGCACCTGGCCGGCGGCATTTCGATCCCAGACCCACTCCGCCACATTACCCGTCATATCGTACAAAAACCAGGCATTGGGTTGAAAATGCCCCACCGGGGCCGCCGTTGTAAAGCCATCGGCGCAGGCAAACCGCCGCTCCGCCACATTGGCATAACGGCAAAGCTCACCGTCTGCGTCCGTGCCGGCGTAGCGATTATGGGTTGCCGCCTGTGCCGCGTGCTCCCACTCCGCCCCCGTAGGCAAACGGTAGCCCGGGCACTCAGGCCCGTCCCAGATGGGCTCGCTCCCTCGGTTGTAACGGTAACAAGGCTCTAGTTTTTCCAATGCCGACAAGCGATTGCCGTAGTCAATGGCTTCAAACCAGGTGACGCAGACCACCGGCAGTTCGGGATCATCCCCGGGCTGGGAACACGAGGCATCCTGGGGAAGGTTGCCCATGACCCGGCGGTACTGGCCCTGGGTCACTTCCGTCACGGCCAGGGCAAAGGGCACCTTAATTTCGTGCTCCGGAGAACCATTCGGCAGGCGCACCAGCTCCGGGCGCAGCGGCCCGGCCGCGGGAGCGGTGGCAGCGTCGAGCTCCGCCGCGGCCTGCCGGGTGCGTTCCTTAATCACCCAGAAGGGTAGTGCCAACCCCACCACCAACAGCGCCGCTCCCAGTGCCTGAATCTCGCGGGCGGGAAGCAGCACGGTGGCACGCAGCGGCGCCGGTTTGGCTGGCCGTTTTGTCATGTTTTCCATCCTTCCTGAGTTCGGTTTGGGGGTCCTCTCCCCTATTCAAACTCAATAATCGGCTGATCCACCGCCAGGCTGTCCCCCGGCTTGGCCATCACCTTCGCCACTACGCCATCCTGCTCGGCATAGAGCACATTCTCCATTTTCATGGCCTCGATCACCACCAGCGTCTCTCCGCTCCTGACTTCCTGGCCCGCCTCGACGGACACCTGGGTGAGCAGTCCCGGCATGGGGGAAATCAGGAACTTGGATAAATCCGGCGGCGCCTTTACCGGCATCAAGGCATGTAATTCCGCCGTCCGCGGCCGCATGATCAGCACATCCACCTGGGAACCGCTGTGAAACAGGCGGTATTCCAGATAACGCCGCTCTACCTGGACACAGATGTCGGTGCCGTTCAGCGTGCCGCGAAACATCGGGTTACCGAACTGCCAGTCGCTGCGCACCGCATAGAGTTTATCGTTGTAAACCACATCATGACCGCCGGGGACGGGCTTTACGAGCACCGGATAGTACTTGCCGCCCATAAACACCACCCAATCGTCCTCCACCTGGCGTTCCAGGCCGCGCATCTGACCGCTGATCAGGGCGGCCCGGTCCATATAGCGGCGGTGAATCGCGGCCGCCACCGTAATTAATAGGGCCGGTTCGTCGTGGGGCACATCGGCGGCATGAAAACCGTCGGGGTACTCCTCGGCGATAAAACTGGTGGTCAAGCGTCCTTCCACAAAGCGGGGATGCGCCATCAGGGCGGCCAAAAAGCCCATGTTATGGGAAACGCCGCGGATATAAAACGCATCCAGCGCGGTGCGCATCTGGGCGATGGCCTGCTCGCGGTTAGGACCATAGGTAATCAGTTTGGCAATCATCGGGTCGTAGTACATGGAGACTTCGCCGCCCTCTTGCACTCCGGCATCCACCCTTACCACCGCACTTTCCGCCGGCGGAATATAGCGCACCAGCCGGCCGATGGAAGGCAGGAAATTGCGAAACGGGTCCTCGGCATAGATGCGCGCCTCGAGGGCCCAGCCCTTAAGCTTGACATCGGCCTGGGTAAAGGGCAACCTTTCGCCGTCGGCAATCCGGATCATCAGCTCCACCAGATCGATGCCGGTGACAAACTCGGTAACCGGATGCTCCACCTGCAGCCGGGTATTCATTTCCAGAAAATAAAAGTTGCGCTGGGCATCGACGATAAATTCCACGGTGCCGGCGGACTGGTAATCCACGGTCCGGGCCAACGCCACCGCCTGCTCCCCCATGGCCTGGCGGGTCATCTCGTCCAGAAACGGCGAAGGGGCCTCTTCGATCACCTTCTGGTGACGGCGCTGGATAGAGCATTCGCGCTCGCCCAGATAAACCACATTGCCGTAACTGTCCGCCAGCACCTGGATCTCGATATGACGCGGCTCTTCGATAAACTTCTCCACGAGTATCCGGTCATCACCGAAGCTGGAGCGGGCTTCGTTGCTGGCCCGCTCGAAGCCGTCCCGGCACTCGCTATCGTTCCAGGCGACCCGCATGCCCTTGCCACCGCCGCCGGCGCTGGCCTTGAGCATTACCGGATAGCCGATATCCCGGGCGATCTCCACGGCATGACCGGCATCCTTGATGACGCCCGCGAACCCGGGAATGGTGTTGACACCGGCCTCCTGGGCGATGCGTTTGGAGGTAATCTTATCCCCCATGCTGGTCAGGGCATGCGCCTTGGGTCCGATAAAGGTAATGCCCGCTGCGGCCAGGGCCTCGACAAACGCGGGGTTTTCGGAGAGGAAACCATAGCCGGGATGCACCGCCTCGGCGCCGGTGTCCTGACAGGCCTGGACAATGCGCTCCATGCGCAGATAGCTCTGCCCCGAAGGGGGCGGGCCGATCAGCACGGCCGCGTCGGCCAGCTCCGTGTGTAGCGCGGTCTGGTCCGCCTCGGAGTACACGGCAACGGTTTGAATGCCCATCTTACGGGCGGATTTAATGATACGGCAGGCGATCTCGCCCCGGTTGGCGACCAAGATTTTGCTAAACATAACAAGCGCTCCTTACAGGGGAATATTGCCGTGTTTGCGCCAGGGATTCTCCAGCTTTTTGTCCTTGAGCATGGACAGCGAGCGGCAGATGCGCTTGCGGGTGGTGCGGGGCATGATGACATCATCGATAAACCCGCGGCTGCCGGCAATGAACGGGTTGGCGAACCGGGTGCGGTACACCCGGGTGCGTTCGGCGATCAGTTCGGTATCGCGGATTTCCTGGCGAAAGATAATTTCCACCGCCCCCTTGGACCCCATCACGGCAATCTCTGCGGTGGGCCAGGCGAAATTGACATCGCCGCGCAGATGTTTGGAACTCATCACATCATAGGCGCCGCCATAGGCCTTGCGGGTAATCACCGTGATCTTAGGCACCGTCGCCTCGGCATAGGCGTAGAGCAGCTTGGCGCCGTGTCTGATAATGCCGCCGTATTCCTGATCGGTACCGGGCATAAAGCCGGGCACGTCCACAAAGGTGAGAATAGGAATATTAAAGCAGTCACAAAAGCGCACGAAACGCGCCGCCTTGATGGCAGAGTCGATATCCAGGCAACCGGCCAGCACCAGCGGCTGGTTGGCCACGATGCCTACCGTCGAACCTTCCATACGCCCAAACCCGATGATAATGTTTTTGGCATAGGCCGGCTGCAGTTCCGTGAAATCGTGATCATCCACGATCTTGAAAATCAGCTCCTTCATATCATAGGGCTTGTTGGGGTTAGGCGGCACCAGAGTATCCAGGGAAGGGTCCAGGCGCTCGGCGGGATCGGGGGTCGGCCGGACGGGCGGTTTCTCCCGATTATTGGCGGGCAGGTAATTGAGAAACCGGCGCACCGCCAGTAACGCCTGCACGTCGTTATCAAAAGCCCAATCGGCCACGCCCGATTTGGTGGAATGAGTCACGGCACCACCCAGCTCCTCATGGGTGACTTCCTCATTGGTTACCGTCTTGACCACCTCGGGACCGGTGACAAACATATACGAGGTGTCTTTGACCATAAAGATAAAATCGGTCATGGCCGGGGAATAAACGGCGCCGCCGGCGCAGGCTCCCATAATCACGGAGATCTGGGGGATGACGCCCGAGGCCATGACATTGCGCTGAAAGACATCGGCGTAGCCGGCCAGCGAAGCAACGCCTTCCTGAATGCGCGCCCCCCCGGAATCGTTCAGGCCAATCACCGGCGCCCCCACGCGCATGGCATGATCCATGATCTTGCAGATTTTTTCGGCGTGGGCCTCCGAGAGAGAACCGCCGAACACCGTAAAATCCTGGCTAAATACAAAGACGACGCGGCCGTTGATGGTGCCGTAGCCGGTCACTACGCCGTCGCCGGGAATGGTCTGATTCGCCATGCCGAACTCGGTACAGCGATGCTCGACAAACAAATCCCATTCCTCGAAGCTGCCCGGATCCAGTAGCAACTCGATGCGCTCGCGAGCCGCAAGCTTGCCTTTGGCATGCTGCGCGTCAATTCGTTTTTGGCCGCCGCCCAGCCGTGCCGCGGCGCGTTTTTCTTCTAGTTGCTTAAGAATTTCATACATAAAGCACTTTCTCCTTTACATGCGCCAACGTCTACGGCCGGCGCCCCGATTGTTAACGTTATTCAGAAACTATGCATGACGCTACAGCACCGCAACGCCCTCCGCCTCGAGCATCCGGATAAGCCGAATGAGCGGCAAACCCACTAAGCTGGTAGGGTCTTCGCCTTCCAGCCGTTCAAACAGGGCAATTCCCAAGCCTTCTGATTTAAAACTGCCCGCACATTGGTACGGTTGCTCACGGCGCAGGTAGTTTTCAATTTGCCGGGAACGCAATTTCCGAAATCTCACCTGAAACGGCACCACGGCCGCTTGACGACGGCCGCTTGCACTATCGAGCAGGCACAGGCCGGTTAAGAAACCGACGGTCTTACCCGATGCCCGCGCCAGCTGCTGTACCGCTCGTTCGTGCGTACCCGGCTTGCCCAATATAAGCTGATCCAATACCGCCACCTGATCCGCACCAATCACCAACGCCTCGGGTTCCTGCCGTGCAACCGCCTGGGCTTTCTCATGCGCAAGGCGCGCCACCAGGACGCTCGCCTCCTCGCCCGGCATCGGCGTTTCGTCAATGTCGGGAGCGATGGCTGCAAAAGGCAGTGCCAAGCGCGCCAACAGCTCGCGGCGAAATAAAGAGGTGGAAGCAAGCAGCAGACGGCGTCCGTCCGGCAGACGCTGGTTCATGGTACGCTCTTTCCGAGTTGGGTTAGCTTAGGTAACGGTGTAGAGAGTTTGCCGTGACGGCGCTACTAAAAAAACCGGTAATTATTTGGCATAATACCGGATTCTTGTCAAAATTTTGACATAAGTTCGGTGCATGTATATCATTTCGCCTCTTATGCAGACTCGGCTCCCAGAGAAAATCAACGTTTGGAAGTTAGGCGCTACCCGGTGCCGATGGCAAGGGACATTACCCTTAGCCCTTATGCCGCGTCTGACTTCGCTGCTCCATGCAACCCAGGGCAGCGTAGCGGTTGAACTGGAAACCGGCATTGATGAGCAGAATATTCGTTTTATCGCCGGCCATCTTGAGGTAACGGTTGCAATGATCTGCCAGCGCTGTATGACCCCTATGCACCTCCCGATAGTGGCAGACTTACGGCTGGGGGCCTTGCCCGGCGAAGCTCGGCTTGACGAGCTGCCAGAGGACTATGAGCCGTTATTGGTTCCGGAGGGTGAAGTGCGGATATCGGATCTGGTGGAAGATGAACTCATTTTAGCGCTGCCGCTGGTACCCAAACACCAACATTTGCGCCAGTGCGAGGCCAATGGCTTTGTGTGGCCGGGTCAACCGCAGCCGCCTGAGAAAACGAATCCTCTTACCAACCTTGCATCATTATTAGACGATTTAAAAAAGGAGCAATAAGCCATGGCCGTTCAACAGAATCGCAAAACGCCTGCCAAACGGGGTAAGCGGCGCGCCCACGATGTGCTAGACGCCCCTGCTCTGTCGATTGACCCAACGTCTGGAGAAACCCATCGCCGTCACCATATTTCGCCCGACGGTTATTATCGGGGACGCAGGATAATCGCTGCCAAGGAAGAAGAGACAGAATAGTGGCGAACCGTTACGCACTCTCTCTGTAGCGACTATTCTTTTACACCCGCGTTTTCGCCTGTATTCGCTCATCCCATTATTCCTATATGTTCTGGCTACCCCAATGAAGCGGCCGCTGACCATCGCTCTCGATGGCATGGGTGGAGACATCGGCCCCGATGTGGTCGTACCCGCCGCCCTGACTGTTCTGAAATCAGCGCAAGAGCCTGTCGAACTGATTCTGGTAGGCCAACAAGACAGCTTGGCGGCCAAGCTGGCAGACCACGGCGCCCTCCAGCACCCGCATCTGACCATTCGCCACGCTTCCCAGACGGTCGGCATGAATGACCATCCTTCCCAGGCGTTACGCCTGAAGAAAGACTCCTCCATGCGGATCGCCATTAATCTGGTTAAACAAGGGGAAGCGGATGCCTGCGTAAGCGCCGGCAATACCGGCGCGCTCATGGCCACCGCGCGGTTCGTGCTCAAAACGCTGCCGGGCATCGATCGACCGGCCATTTGTACAACGATTCCTTCCATACACGGCCATACCCATGTGCTGGATCTCGGTGCTAACGTGGATAGCAAGGCCGAACATCTCCTGCAATTTGCCGTGATGGGTTCGGTACTGGCCTCCGCGGTCGATAATATTGAGATGCCTCGCGTGGGACTGCTGAACATCGGCGAGGAGGAGATTAAAGGCAATGAGCAGGTCAAAAATGCCGCCGCCTTGCTGACTGCCAGCAATCTCAATTACGTCGGCTTTGTCGAAGGTAACGGAATTTTTCTCGAGAACCTGGATGTGGTGGTGTGCGACGGTTTTGTGGGTAACGTAGCCTTAAAAACCAGTGAGGGCGTGGCTCAACTGATCCGCCATTTCATGACAAAAGAGTTTCAAAGAAACCTGCTGACTCGCTTCGCAGGCCTGGTGGCTATGCCGGTACTGCGTGCCTTCAGTCGCAAAATCGATCCCCGTCGCTATAACGGTGCCAGCCTGCTAGGCTTACAGGGTATCGTGATTAAAAGTCATGGGAGCGCCGATGCTGTGGCGTTTGCCAACGCCATCAACATCGCGATGCTGGAAGTGAAAAAAGCCGTACCGCAGCGCATTAACCGTTACCTTTCCGCACTTCACCTGGAGAAGCAGGCGCTGTGAAATATGCAAGCATTATTGGCACCGGCAGCTATCTGCCGCAACGGGTTCTTACCAATAGCGAATTGGAGAAGATGGTTGATACCTCGGAACAGTGGATTCGGGAACGCACCGGGGTTGAACAGCGACACATTGCGGCTCCCGATGAAACCACCTGTGACCTGGCGGAAGCCTCGGCGCGGGCGGCTATCGAAGCGGCGGGGATAGAATCCACCAGTATCGATATGATCGTGCTGGCCACCACGACACCCGATCATGTCTTTCCCAGTGTCGCCAGCCAGCTTCAGGATCGCTTAGGTAACTACGGTTGTGCCGCATTTGATGTACAGGCCGTCTGCACGGGCTTTATCTACGCCTTGAGTATCGCCGATCAATTTATTCGCAACGGTAACGCCACTCGGGTGCTGGTGGTGGGAGCGGAGACATTCACCCGTATCATCGATTGGCATGACCGGAGCACGTGTATCTTATTCGGCGATGGCGCCGGTGCCGTGCTGCTAGAGGCGGCCGAGCGGCCCGGTATTCTTTCCAGCCACCTCCACGCCGATGGCCGCTATAAAGAGCTTCTCTGGGTACCGGCCGGTATTTCCCGCGGCTATGACGAAACGCAACGCAATGCCGCCTATGTCGCCATGCGTGGTTATGAAGTCTTCAAGATTGCGGTCAACACCCTGAGCCGCATCGCCGAGGAGACGCTAAAAGCCAATCAGTTGACGATCGATGCTATCGACTGGCTGATTCCTCATCAGGCGAATGAGCGAATTCTCGCGGCAACGGCTAAGAAATTACAAATACCCACCGAACGGGTGGTGAGTACCGTCAAACTGCATGGTAATACCTCAGCCGCTTCGGTTCCCCTGGCGCTCGATGTAGCGGTACGGGACGGGCGTATTCAACGCGGCGATACTCTGCTGCTGGAGGCCTTTGGCGGAGGGTTTACTTGGGGTTCCGTCCTACTCAATTATTGATCCTATCAGTCATCTTTTCGTGCACGGGAAAAGCCCATGAATCTGCAAGGCCAAATTGCTCTCATTAGCGGTGCCAGCCGCGGCATCGGCCAGGCCATTGCCCGGGAACTGGGTCGGCGTGGCGCTACCGTGATCGGCACAGCCACTACCGAGACCGGGGCCGAGGCCATCGGCCGGGATCTGCAAACCACAGGCAGCCAAGGACGTGGCCTGCGCCTGGACGTCACCGCTCCCGAATCGGTGGAAACGGTGGTTGGAACGGTGACTCAGGAGTTTGGCAGCCCTACGATATTGGTCAATAATGCCGGTATCACTCGCGATAATATTCTGATGCGTATGAAAGAGGAAGAGTGGAACAGTGTACTCGACGTGGATCTCTCTTCGGTATATCGGTTAAGCCGCGCCGTACTGAGGGGGATGCTGAAAACTCGTCATGGACGCATCGTGAGTATTACTTCGGTGATCGGTGCCACAGGTAATGCAGGTCAGACTAACTATGCAGCCGCTAAAGCCGGCATTATCGGGTTCACCAAGTCTCTGGCGCGGGAAGTCGGCTCCCGAAATATTACGGTAAATGCCGTGGCTCCCGGTTTTATCGACACCGAAATGACGCAAGCCTTACCCGAAGCGCAACGTGCCACCCTTCTCCAGAGCATTCCTTTGCACCGGCTGGGTAATGTCCAAGATGTTGCCAACGCCGTTGCCTTCCTGGTTTCCGAAGAGGCCGCCTATATCACTGGTGAAACTCTACATGTGAACGGGGGTATGCATATGAACTAGCGTGTTATTGCCTATACTGATAATGAATTAAAGCATGGATGGTATTTCTATATGGCATTTTCTATGCACACCTATCGTGTCATTGGCATCGTTGATGGGCAGTAGATTGAACGTCTTGTTTTACTTACAATAGCCGCGGCAACGCGTTAGCCTGAGTTCACTAAAAGAGGAATCAAAAAATCATGAGTAATATTGAAGCACGCGTCAAAAAGATCATCATCGAACAATTGGGTGTTAAGGAAGAACAGGTCACCAATGACGCCTCTTTCGTGGAAGATCTCGGCGCTGATTCCCTAGATACCGTTGAGCTGGTCATGGCTCTAGAAGAAGAATTTGAATGCGAAATTCCCGACGAGGATGCCGAAAAAATTACTACCGTACAACAGGCAATCGACTATGTGAAGGCGCATCTGGGGGGATAAACGAATTCAGTCAGTGCCACTAGCCGCGATCACCGGTGGTGGTTGCGGCCATGTGCGTTGCTGGACCGTTATAGCTAATTGAGGGTATCCGTGTGGCCAAACGACGTGTTGTGGTAACCGGCATGGGCATCATTTCTCCGGTGGGAAACAGCATAGAGACTGCCTGGACGAATATCCTGGCCGGAAACAGCGGAATCGAGCCGATAACAGCCTTCGATACCGGCGATCTTCCCGTGCGTTTCGGGGGATCAATACGGGACTTCGATATTGGGTCCTACGTGAATCGCAAGGAAGCCAAAAAGATGGATTCCTTTATTCACTACGGTATTGCTGCAGCCGCGCAAGCTATTCAGGATGCGGGTCTTGAAGTCAACGAGGCCAATGCCGAGCGCATTGGTTTATCCATCGGTTCCGGTATCGGCGGGTTAGGGGGCATCGAGGAAGGTCATGCGTCTTTTCTCAGAGGGGGAGCGCGTAAAATTACGCCGTTTTTCGTGCCCCGCAGCATTATTAATATGATTTCGGGAAACATTTCTATTCTTTACGGCATCAAAGGACCCAATCTAGCCCTGGTAACCGCCTGCACTACCGCGACTCACAGCATTGGTTTGGCGGGCCGCATGATCACCTGCGGTGATGCCGACGTCATGCTTGCCGGCGGCGCCGAGATGGCAACCACGCCCACAGCACTTTCCGGCTTCGCGGCAGCCCGTGCCCTGTCCACGCACAACGACGATCCCCAGAAAGCTAGCAGACCCTGGGACCGGGAGCGGGACGGTTTTGTGCTAAGCGATGGAGCGGGGGTTTTAGTGCTCGAAGACTATGTCCGTGCCAAACAGCGTGGCGCCCGTATTTATGCGGAACTTCTCGGCTTTGGGATGAGCGGCGATGCTTATCACATGACTTTGCCCCCGGCGGACGGTGACGGAGCCCGACGTTGTATGATCAATGCGCTACACGATGCCATGTTAAATCCGGAGGAAGTCGGCTACATCAACGCCCATGGCACCTCTACCCAATCCGGGGACAAGGCGGAAAGTGATGCCGTTAAGGCGGCTTTTGGTACTTACGCCTATCAACTGCCCATTAGCTCTACCAAATCCATGACCGGTCACCTGCTGGGAGCGGCCGGCGGGGTTGAAGCCATTTTTTCTCTGCTCGCGATGCGTGACCAAGTGGTACCGCCGACCATCAATCTGGACCACCCAGATCCGGAATGCGATCTAGACTATGTGCCCCATCGTGCCCGAGAAATGAAAATTCAGGTGGTATTGTCTAATTCGTTCGGTTTTGGCGGCACCAATGGTACGCTGATTTTTGGCAAATTGCCGTAACGGCACCGCTAATTTCGGTTGATTGCCTTCCTGAAGAACATTCAAGGACGCTACCAAGCAGCGCAGGGAAACGTCTGAGTTACCACCTCATGATTTTCCGTCGGAAATCGTAGACTCTCGACATGGCAAAAGGCAAGTGGTTTATCGTCACCCTAGGGATCGGGCTGGTAAGCGCGGGATTGGCTCTTTACCTGTTCTATCGAGATTACCACGCTTTTTTAACCTCTCCATTGACCGTCCCGGCAGCGGGCCTGGTATTCGTTGTTCCCGCCGGAGACTCTATGATGAGCCTCGCGCAACGCTTAGAAGCCGAAGGCGCGCTCCGCTCAGCCGAGTATCTGCAGATTTATGGCCGTCTATCGGGACTGGCACTCCGCCTTAAATCCGGTGAGTATCGCATCGAGCCTGGGACGACACCCCGTACGTTACTAGAGCAATTAGTGCAGGGACGGGTCATTCAGTATGCACTCACCGTGTTAGAAGGCTGGACATTTCGCCAGATGCTGGAAGCCATTGCCGGTCACGCCAAGCTCAAACACACACTGCAGGACCGCAACGACAGCGAAATCATGGCAAGGCTCGGACGTCCCGGCGAGCACCCGGAAGGCCGTTTTTTCCCGGACACCTATCACTTTCCGGCGGGCACCAGCGATGTGAATTTTTTAAAGCGCGCGCTGCTAAATCTGCAACAACATCTGCAGGCCGCCTGGCAACGGCGGACTTCTGGATTGCCCCTGCAAACTCCCTATGAAGCTTTAATTCTGGCCTCTATCATTGAGAAAGAAACCGCGCTTCCCGAGGAACGGCGAGAAATTGCCGGAGTCTTTGTGCGCCGCCTGCAAAAAGGCATACCGCTACAGACCGACCCCACCGTTATCTATGGGATAGGGGAAGCGTTCGACGGCAATATCCGCAAGCGCGATCTACGTACCGATACCCCCTATAACACTTACACCCGCAAGGGTCTGCCACCGACTCCAATCGCCCTGCCAGGAGCCGCCTCCATTGCCGCTGCCGTCAACCCGGCACCGGGAGACACCCTATATTTTGTCGCCACCGGCGACGGGGGACATGTATTCTCCAGAACGTTCCGAGAGCATAACCGAGCCGTACGGGAGTATCAGTTAAAGCGGCTGAAGTAAACGTTTTCCTTTCAGTCTCTTTGATTCGTTTCACAAGCAACATCATTTTTTTCTTGACAATGTCACATTAGAAAAATCTAATTTTTATTCAACGTCAGTACATTACAGCAATATTTTTGGCTATCCACTTTAGCCGGGATACTCTGCAAGCGACTTAGTAGGAGCGAGCTTGCTCGCGAATAGACAGCCATCAGGTTTAGTTCGCGAGCAAGCTCGCTCCTAACAGCGGATGTAACGTCTAGCACGTCCCGCTTTAAGTTCGTAGCCAGCAACGGTTATCCTAATTCATTGATAAATAAATATCATAAGAAACTTCTAATATGATATTGTCAAATTATTTATTAGTAAATATTGCAACGACTTCAGCACAGCGATTGTAAAATTTACAATCTGGAGAATCTCTTAAGCCCAGTATCAGCGTTCTCGAAACCACCGCAGCCACGCTGGCAAAACCCGCATAGGCCGCTATCCTATACTCCCGTAGGGTCCGATAGGCCGTGTTCGCTAATGTCGTTCAGTGCATCCGATCAGCTTACCGCATTTTGGCAGGCGGAATAGTTCTTGCTGTTCGACTGAGATTGCTTTGAGTAAGCTTATCATTTCCCGGGACAGAGAGCTGTCTCGGTTTCGCCGCTAACGCCGCTAATTCTGTTGTGCCCGGGATAATTGGATGACGGTACTGCTGCCATTGTTGCTTGCGTTTATCGCTGTACCAGCAGTGCTGGTCGGTGGACAATTGCGCCCCGCTTTTGCAGCACATGTGGCAGTCTTCGCTACCGCGCTGGCGACGGCCGCTTTACTTTACAGCTGGACTCATGAAGCCACCGAGATCATTCTGACGTGGGCGCCGACGCTCGCCTTGCACTTAGCGTTTCGACTGGATGCCCTGGCGTTGCTTTATGGAATTATTGCCACGGGTATCGGTTTTCTCATCGCTCTCTATTCTTTGGCCTATCTTCCGCACCATCTGCAAGAGCAAAACCGACCGTTAGCGGATCAAATCTCCTATTATGCCTGGCTCATGTTATTTATGGCCGCCATGCTGGGCCTGGTAATGGCTAATGATCTCATCCTGCTGTTCCTATTTTTTGATCTGACGGCCGTCTGTTCCTATTTTTTAATTGCCTTCGATCGCCATGATTCGGCAGCACGATCTGCAGCCCTCACCGCACTCCTGGTTACCGGCGGCACGTCCATCGCCTTCTTAATAGGGGCGTTGATGCTGCATAGCGAATACGGTACCTTTTTCCTTCCAGAGCTTATGCAACAGGCTCGGCCGGGGCCTATCCTGACGACTGCCATGGCGCTAATCGCCGTAGCGGCACTGGCCAAGAGCGCGCAAGTGCCATTGCATTTCTGGCTGCCTCAGGCCATGGCGGCACCGACGCCGATCTCAGCCTATCTCCATTCAGCGGCGATGGTGGCAGCAGGCGTATTTATCCTGCACCGCCTGCATCCCCTACTAGAGGCGACACCAATGGTGCGTACGGCGTTACTCGGTTGCGCTCTGCTTTCTATCGGAACCGGTGGGATATTAGCGTTGACGGCCAAGGATCTGAAGGAAATTCTGGCCTATTCGACCATTGCTCAGTATGGCTATATCGGCATGCTGTTAGCCTTGGGAGGCGCCCAGGCAGCAGCGGCGGCGGCTTTTTATCTGGTGGTTCACGCCGCCAGCAAAAGCGCGCTGTTTATGCTGGTAGGTACGATAGTCACTGTCACCGGGCAACGAGCCCTCCCTTATCTTGGCGGGCTTGCCTACCGGATGCCGGTGCTGGCCATTGCCGGCGGGATAGCGGCGGCGGCGCTTGCGGGGTTACCGCTGACGGCAGGCTTCTTTAAAGATGAATTGTTTTTTCAATTGGCTGAAAACCAGGAGGCCTGGCTGCGCTATGCAGCCGTCGTGGCTGCGGCGTTAACGCTTACCTATACCTGGCGCTTTTGGAGCGGCATATTTCTCGGTGCACGGAAACAAGAACCCACCCCCGCTTCTGCAGGTTTAGTCATACCCATCGTAGCGCTTGCCGTTCTCGTCCTGCTCGGCGGCATCAGCGTTGCGCCGGTCCTGGATCTAGCCAGTCTGGCTGCTCAGACCTTGTACCAGAGCGAGGTAAGCCTAGCGGTGGGTTACCACTTTAACCTTAGGGACGTCAACCTGATGACACTCGCCGCTTATGCCACCGCGGCACTGCTGATCCTGACGCAAAGGGTTTGGCACGGTGTAGTGCTGAAGGTTGTGGATAGCATTGCGTGGCTCGGTCCTGCGCACCTCTATGAAGCGTTGTTAGGAATCCTTAATCGCCTGTCCCATTGGCTACACGAGTTAGAAGTGCGGGATCTTCGTGATCGTATTGCCAGCGTATTGATTCCCGCCGGTATCTTGGTGGGTATGGCCTTGCTGGGAACGCCCGCCCATCGGTATTTAGCGATTGTCGAATTTGGCGATGCCGAACTCCCCTTAGTGCTTACCCTGCTGCTCGCCGCTATAGCCAGCGTGCTGACAATACTGCAACGCACTTATCTGGGTCTGATTCTGGCGCTGACCGGCGTTGGCATTAGCCTGGCGTTGGTATTCGCCTTGCTGGGAGCCCCAGACGTCGCCCTGGTTGCGGTACTGGTGGAGACCGCCTTGACCCTGTTATTTCTCGCGGCCTTGGCGCTGCTACCGCCGCCTAAACCTGAGCGCAACGCGCAAAGCGACAGGCCGTTATCCCATGCCACCTGGTGGCACCTAGGCGCAGGGCTTGCGGCCGCCGGTTTATTTTTCGTGGTCGCCTGGACGGTGTTAACCGAACCTACCGCGCAAAGCACCGTGGAACTTTACTCACAGCTCAGCCAGCAGGCTCATGCAGACAACATCGTTGCCGCGATTATCGCTGATTTTCGGGGTCTTGATACCCTGGGCGAAATAACGGTTATTGCCATTGCACTATTGTCCATTATCACTTTCTTGCAGGGTGTGAGGAAGCCATGAACGCTACGGAGATGACAAAGCTCGTTGCCCGGTTATTGTTGCTACCGATACTGCTTATCGGCATCGCATTACTCATAAAGGGTTATGGCCATCCAGGCGGAGGCTTTAGTGGCGGGCTGGTCGCGGCGCTGGGAATTATACTGCAATATGCCGTATTCGGTCATGAAGAGGCGGAACAACAACTGCCCTTCACGGCAGGATCGGCTCCTATGCTGACCGTAGCGGGTTTACTGATGATGCTGATAGTGAGTTTTGCCCCGCTCGTGGTCGGCAACGCACCCCTCTCGCACTGGCCTGCTCCGGGCGCCGAGGTTATTCGACTCGGTACGCTAGAATTGCATACCGCACTCGTTTTTGAAACCGGCGTTTTCCTGGTGGTCTTGGGATTCGTCGTCACCGCATTGCACACCTTGGCCCATGGAAAAACGTCATGATCTTGTTATTATCCCTGGTCATTGCCGTACTGTTTGGTACCGGCGCTTATTTGATGCTGGCTCGTGACTTGTACCGTGTCGTCACCGGAATCGTCTTGGTTTCCAATGCCGCCAATCTCTTTCTTATGGCGGCTGCTCTAACCCATGGAATGGCGCCCATTCATCCCATACCCGACTCGGAAGCGATCAGCGATCCGCTGGTGCAAGCCCTTACCCTGACCGCTATCGTCATTACCTTCGCTGTCTGCGCTTTATTGCTGAGTCTGGTAGTGCGGATCCATAGGAGCTATATCACGATTGATTTGGAAGACATTGCGCAAACGGAGGTAGCGGAAGAGCACGCGTTGGAACAGGATATACCGTAAGTGCTTGTCGCACTACCGCTCACTGTCGCCTGGTTTGCTGCCGCCGTCCTAGCTCTTTTGGATGGACGCCGCCGCTGGGTCGGCATGGTTGCCGTTTTGTTACAAGCTTTGGTTTTGTTAGCGCTGCTAGTGCTAGGTGTCGAGGTACTAGCCAATGGGCCCCTTGAAATAGTAACCGGTGCCTGGCCAACCAACGTTGGTATCCGGCTACGGGGCGATATGTTGGGTTTATTATTTGCCGGGATTTCCGCAGGCATACTGCTAGTCACGTTAAGCTATGCGGTAAGCCAAGGCATTGCCTCGCGCAGTTTCCCCGCCTTAGTGTTATTTCTTAGCACCGGACTGACCGGCATCTTCCTCACGGGTGACGTTTTCAACTTCTACGTCTTTTTTGAAGTGTCCATGGTCGCTGCCTTCGGCCTCACAGGATACGGTGGAGATCCCAAGGAGATTCGCGCGGCGATGATCTTTACCATCGTTAACCTGCTGGGTTCGGTATTTCTGCTGATCGCCGTCGCCGCACTTTACCGGGTTGCGGGCACGCTGGATATGAGCGGTATCGCAGTCGCCAATGTAGAACCGCGCTCGCTTATCGTTATCGCTACGCTATTATTCGTGGCCTTTAGCCTGAAACTCGGGCTGTTCCCTTTTCACTATTGGGTTCCGGCAGTCTATCGAAGCGCTCGCCCCGTAGTAACGGCAATATTGGGAGGAGCACTGGCTAACATCGGCAGCTACGGTCTGCTGCGTTTCGGGGGTAATGTGCTCCCCGCAGCCCTGGATATGCTGCAACCGGCGCTGATTATACTGGGAACGGCAAGTATTCTTTATGGAGGACTGCTGGCAGTTTCGTGCCGGCTTACCAACGAGGTATTGGCCTACTCCGCCATCGGCCAAGTCGGCTATATTCTTATCGCGCTGGCCGTGGGAGGCCATATCGGTTACGAAGCCGCCGTGTTCTACGCGCTGGCCAATGCCTTAAATAAGGTGACGTTATTTCTGGCGATAGGGCTACAGGGTAAATTCGTAGGAGCCGCATTTGCCATTGGTGCGTTCAGTGTCGCCGGTGTGCCACCGTCGGTAGGTTTTCTGGGCAAGCTTGAACTGTTCCGGGTGGGGTTGGCGGCCGACAGTCGCTTTCTCATGGCACTGATATTTGCCGGCGGCGTACTTTCCTTTATCTATATGTTTCAGACGTACCAGCACAATTTTTGGGTAAGCCCCCGGCAGCAAACGCCAAGCCCGGTTACTCCACGCATGCTCGTGTTAGGATTAGCCGCGCTCATCGTGCTTATCGGATGCTGGCCTGAGCCGCTGCTCGTCCTCAGCCGACAGGCAGCTACAATCATGGGAGGCCCAACACTATGATTTTCTATACGCTGGTCATTCTCTTGCTTACGATCCTTTATGCCATGGCCATCGCCAGCTTCCAGCCCTGGGATCTTGCTACGGGCGCGGCAATATCGACAGGGCTGCTGCTTTTGTGTCGACCGGTAATGCCCACAGACCAAAGCCAAGCCACTCCGCCGCTTTATTGGCGGGCATTAAATTTATCTCTTTTTATTGCTGCAGTATGGCTTGATATACTCAAAGACACCTGGCGGGTTGTGCTCATGGTGTTGGGCATTCGGCCACCACGCCGGCCGGATTTCGTGGAGATAGCCATTGGCGAGCGATCAGAAACCGGTTCAGCGATCAGCGGTTTTGTCAATACGGTATCGCCTGGCTCCTATCTAGTAGAAGTAGACCGCAAGCGTGGCGTCATCTTGTTTCATGTGGTGGATGCCGATGACCCGGAGTCGGTACGCGAAGCATACCAGAGAAAATACCGGCAACGCCAGCGCTCGGTTTTTCCATGAGAGTCAACCGACAATGGCATGCATTGGGCCACTGTGCTTATTCCATAAGACACTCGTCTGTTGGCAATAGTAAGGAGATACCGATATGCATTCAATCCTGCTGACCACGGCAATTGTCTGGCTGGCGGTACTATTTGCTGTGCTGCTGCTACTGATAGCTCGGTCGCGTTCCTCGCTCCAGCGCATACTTGCCTTCGACGCACTATCGTTAGTGATCGTTGGCATGCTAGCCATGATCGCCTATAGCCAAGCTTCGGTTTTTTATTTAGATGCAGCGTTGGCGTTGGCGTTGCTCTCCTTCATTAATACCATTGCCGCAGTCAGTTATAAAAGACATGGAAAGTTCTTATGATACAAACGATGGTAATCTGGCTGGCAGACTTTTTCATCCTTGTGGGCTTAATTGTCACCACCCTTGCCGTAGGGGGTATTCTGTGGATGCCCAATTTTTATTTACGACTTCATGCGGTTAGTATGGCCGGAATCATGGGTATCTTTCCCCTTTTTCTGGCTTCCATCGCCTCTTTCGATATAGCAATCATTACGCGGGCACTGCTAATCGGTTTATTGCTGTTTTTTATTACGCCTTTAAGCATCCATGTGCTAGCCCTTGCCGCTTATTACGAGGACCAGAACCATGCGACAGCCGCACGTACGGCAAACAAAGAAAGCTAAATTAACCTGAGTTCGACATAAGAGATAAGCTAACCTGAGTTTGTAACAGTCGCGTCAGAGGGCGGCACCACGCCAAGTGTGGAAAAACTCGTTGGCGGGTAGCGGATGACTGTACAGATAGCCCTGCGCCTCGTCGCAGCCCTGGTATTGCAGAAAACTTGCCTGTTCACCGGTTTCCACGCCCTCGGCGGTCACCGTCAGTCCTAAGCTCTTAGCCAATGCGATCACTGCCCGGACAATGGCCTCGTCGCTGGGATCACGGCCAATATGGTGCACAAAGGATCGATCAATCTTGAGCTTATGGATCGGTAGACTTTTCAGGTAAGCGAGCGACGAGTAGCCGGTGCCAAAGTCATCCACGGCGAGCTGCACACCGAGGGCACGCAGGCCGGTCAGGGTGGCCCTGCTGTGTGTCGTCTGGTGCATGAGGATTGACTCGGTAATCTCTAGTTCCAGGCAGGTCGGATCAAAACCGCTCTCCGCCAGGATTTGCCGGGTACTCTCCACCACCTGGTTGCGTTCCATCTGCTGAACGGAGACATTGACGGCGAGTTGGGGAACGATAAAGCCCGCCTCCCGCCACTTTTGCAGTTGCCGGCAGGCGGTGCGGAGCACCCATTCGCCGAGCGCAACAATGAGCCCCATTTCTTCGGCCAGCGCAATGAAGTGGTCCGGAAACACCAGGCCGCGTTTCGGATGATTCCAGCGTACCAGCGCTTCGACACCCACCAAACGACCGCAGGCCAGATCCACCTGGGGTTGGTAATGAACCGTCAGTTCCGCCCGCTCCAGGGCACGTCGCAAGGCGGTCTCGAGATGTAGGCGCTCGAGGGTATGCGCCGTCAACGCGGCTTGGTAAAACTGATACGTATTGCGTCCTTGCGCTTTGACCTGGTACATGGCCGCATCGGCGTTTTTCACCAGAGTGTTCACGCTCTCCCCATCGTCGGGGTATAAACTGATGCCGAGGCTGGCCGTGATAAAAAACTCCTGTCCCTCCACTTCAAGCACTTGGGAAAATAGGTTGAGTAGCTTTTGGGCGACGGTTACCACGCGGCGCAGCTCATCGTCCACCGCCTCCAGGAGCAGGATAAATTCGTCACCCCCCTGGCGCGCCAGCGTGTCCTCAGCGCGGATATGAGCTGCCATCTGCCGAGCCACCTGCTGGAGCACCCGGTCGCCTGCCGCGTGGCCTAGGCTGTCATTGACCTTTTTAAAATGATCCAGATCGATGAACAATACGGCAAGCCGGTGGCCACCTCGCTGGGCACGCTGGATACTGTGCTCGAGGTGGGTAGCGAATAGCAGCCGGTTGGGCAGTCCGGTCAGGGAATCGTGATGCGCCAGATAAGCCAGCTGTGCCTCCGCCCGTTTGCGCTCGGTGATATCGGTGGCAATGCCCAGCACGCTCACCGTGCCGTCGGTTTGTCGCAACGGCGCCTTGATGGTGTACACCCACATCACCTCGCCGTTTGGTTTGGTGCACGATTCCTCCTGGGCAATGACCCGGCCCGTGCGGATGACTTCCCGGTCGACCTTGAGGTATTCACTGACCTCCTCAGGATTCGGATAGACTTCAAGACAGAATTGCTGGACCAGTTCCTCCTTGGTCTTACCGGTTAGATCAGCGAACGCCTGATTGGTGAGCAAGAACCTTCCCTGGGCATCCTTCACCCAGATCAAGTTAGGGGACGTATCGAGCACCTGGTTGATAAACCGGGTATTCTCCACGAGTGCCTTCTCGGTCTGCTTACGCGCCGTGATGTCCACGTGCGTGCCCACCAGGAGCAGCGCCCTCCCGCTGGCCTCTCGTTTTACCGCTTTGCCCCGCGCCAGGATCCATCGCCACTCGCCGCTCTTCGCCCGCATCCGGAATTCGACCTGAAAGGTCTCCCGGCGGTTTTCGATGCACTCCTGAGTGACTGCCAGGGTGTGCTTGCGGTCATCAGGATGGATGAGATCAACCCAGGTATGATACGTGTTGGCGAATCCTTCCGGCTGATAGCCGAGCATCCGGAAGTAGGCGGGGCTGTAATAGGTCAGGCCGGTTGGGATGTCCCATTCCCAGAGGCCGTCGCTCGTCGCGTCCATGGCCAACCGGAAGCGCTCCTCGCTCGCGCGCAGCGCGGCTTCCACCTGGCGCCACTCTGCTAGCGCTGCGCTGAGCAGCAAAGCGGTCAGTCCGGTGGTCGTCAGAAAACCCCATAATAGCGCCAAGCTGGCATTGACATTCGGCCGGATAAAAGGGCCAAAACCTAACATGGTGCCGCTCACCGCGATAACCGTTATGATGAAGACAGCGAGCGCGGATCCGCGCACTCCCCTATGCAGCGCAATCCACACCAAGCAGGAGAACGGCAGAAAGGTCAGCGTAAGCCGCAGATAACCCACCCCTAGCCAATCACTGAAGCTCACGGCACCGGTGATGGCTAAGGCTAGAAAGGCGGTAATGCTGGTGAACATGGGCTGCGACGGCGGTTCCGCTTTTTTGTGAGTGCAGCAGGTTAGCAGTACCGGCGTTATCAGTAGCACGCCCATGGCGTCACCCAACCACCATTTGAACCACGTGGAAACGGCTGCCGACCACGCCACCACCCCGCTCAGGGTCATTGCTGCAACGCCAACGCTGGCGCTCACTAGGGTGGCCATAAATCCGCCTAGCGCAGCGAGCGCCACCACATCGCGAACGCGCTCAAGATGCTTGTCAAAATGGGCTTTTTTCAACAACCATAGCCCGATCAACATGGCTAAAGCATTACCTACCGCTACGCTACCGCTTACGGAAGCGGGAAGGCGGTTGGCTAACAGCACGAGCATTTCACCGAGCACAACCCCTGGCCAGAGTGAGTATCCCAATAGCACGCCCGCCGCCAGAGCGATTCCTGCTGGGGGCCAAATAAGCGTAATGCTATCGGGCGAATAGGAGAGGCGCGTACCTAACCAGCCAGCCGCAAAGTACGCCATCGTCAGGGCGGTGATGGCAAGTAGGTTACGCCAGGAAAAAAACGGGGTCTGTCGCATTAACTTCCGAATCTCCATCTGTGTATTGTGTGTCGCCCGCCGATCCTGATAGTCATTCTGCTATGGTTTGCGCACACAGCACATCTCCGGGGCGCCATACTGTCGTTCCCAACAACTCATAGTGGCCCTGGGCGTTGCGCTGGAAGGTGATGTCGTAGGGACATTTTTTTCCCACCCATGGAGCTACCGCTTAACCAACGCATAGCTTTCCCGTTTTTGTGCCCGCGCCTCCGACTCGCGTAGGCACAGGGCTAAAAAGGCGAGTGCGGCGAAAATATACACTAAGCCCGCGGGTACCCACATGATTAATCCGCCCAGTTGCTGATCCTCGAGGGGTGTTAAGCCCCAGGAAAGGGTGGTTTCTGCATAGGCCGGAAACCAAACAGTCGGGGCAAAGGTAAGGAGCGCGCCGAGGAGGCTGGTATGAATGGCCGTGGTAAAGATATAAAGGATGGCGGCGCCAAAGCCTATAGTCCCCTGCTGTCCGCGGACCAGCGCCCACCAAAAGAGCAGGGCGGAGAAGAGAAAGCTCACATGTTGCAGCGTGTGAATGAGATCGCTGGCAAGCGCGGCTTGAAAAAACCCTGGCGCATGCCAAATCCATAAGACCGCCCCATGGATTGCCCAGGCGGCCCATGGATAGATGAGGGCACGCCAAGTCCCTTGTAATCCTCGCCCTTTTGCCGATCTTCCGATGACACGCCGCCATGATAGCGGCAACGCCCACAGAAAGGCGGCCAGCGGCCGGCCAAGCACAAGCAGAGGCGCGGCAATAAGCATTAGCACTTCATGCTGGATCATATGGACCGAGAATAGTACCTCACCGAGGAGATCAAGAGGCGATACCAAGGCAACCGATAGAAAAAACCAACCCACCCAGAAGGCCACGACCTCCCACTGGCGGATACCGGCCCCTGTACTGGACGCTTGCCAGAGGCGGCGTACGCCCAAAAAGTACAACCCTCCTGAGAGAACCAGACCCAACAAAACCCAGGGGTCACCATTGAAACTTAGCCAAAGATCATGGGGCGTCAACGGCTGATCGCTATGGGCAAATGCAGTCGCCCCTCTCATCAGTCCAGCACCAAGTGCCAGAGCCAAACGTTGCAGGAAAACGGCATAGACACACTTCATTGGCAGGCATCCAAAATAAGGTTGGCTATACTCTGTGAGAGAATATAGGACTTACGCAAGCTTCATTTTGAGGGACGGATGTTTGAGTTGCTGGGTAAGGTAGTCATCGAGTAAGCTGTGTTTCAATGGATAGATGGTTTGACCTGTTTGCGCGGCTAACGCTTTGAGTCGGACCCAGACGAGGAAAACACATCCGATGTGACTGCATTGAATGCGCGCCTTGCGGCACTGGCAGCGTTCCAGCCCGGTGACTTGCTTGCCTTCGCGGTGCTGCAGCGGCTCAATTTTCCAATGCAAGCCACACGCCTGTTGTGTCGCCTCGGTGGAATCCTGAGTCGGATCGTTCGTCACGACCCAATCCGTACGGTGGGTAGTGGGTAGACACCTCAACCCGGCTTGCCAGGGCACCCGGCTACGGCGTGCTCCGCCGCGACGAGTCGTCGTGACGAGCCCGGAACAGGCGCACCTTGTGGTCTTTCGGAAAGCCCTTCAGCTTAATCCGCTTGCCGCGAGCCAATTCATCGGCTTCCAGGTCAGCGCATCGACACGTTGGTAAGGACGCAGCCCCCCGAATCATCGACTTGCCGGTTGTCTTTCAAGGGGCAGTAGTAGACCTTCGGTAAGGTCTCGATAAACCGCATCAGGTGCTTGGCGGCGTACCAGGTGTCCATCAGCACCGCATAAAACGGCAGTTGTTTCTGGTACACAATATTGCTGAGCATCTCGTGCACATGATCGAGTTTGCTTTTACCGCCACCTTCAGGATCATAAATGCGGTAGTCAATCAGCCAGAACTGATCCAGCGCCGGATTCACATAGACACAGGTCACCAACAATACGTTACCGTACATTTTCGCACCGATGCTGCCTAAAGGCCATACTATGGTATAGAGGGCTTAGATCGCAGTAACCCAGCGCTGCTCTATCTTTCCTAGCGGTCTTGGTTTTCCTACTTCGTACCCTTGGGCATAGTTCACGCCAATCGCGCTAAGTTGTGAGAGGATGCACGCGTTCTCGACAGATTCTGCAATCGTTTTAATACCCATCACATGGCCGATTCGGTGGATCGCCTCCACCATGGCACGGTCGATGGGGTTCTGTGCCATGTCTTTGATAAAACTGCCATCGATCTTCAAGAAGTCGACGGGTAGAGACTTTAGATAGGCGAACGAAGACAGGCCGCTGCCAAAATCGTCTAGTGCAAAGCAGCAACCCCGCTGTTTGAGAGCCGAGAAAAAGCGCATGGCGTGGCTGAGATTGCTGATCGCGGCTGTCTCGGTGATCTCAAAGCAGATCCGCTCAATCGGAACCGCCCTCTCCTCTATTTGTTGCTCGACGAATTCCAGAAAGTGCCGGTCGCCCAAGGATTGGCCGGAGATATTGATGGCAACGCAGGCTGATGGCGGGATAGCGTCTGGGTCACGCAATGTGGCAAAAACGGCACGAATGACCCAGCGATCGATGGCTTGCATCTGGTTGTAGCGTTCCGCTGCGGGAATAAAGGTTCCAGGTAGGATCAGGCTGCCGTCGCGGCTGAGAAGACGCAGGAGCACCTCGCCATGGGGTCGATCGCTCCGGTCGAGCGGAACGATCGGTTGATAGAACAGTATAAATCGGCTCTCCGCTAACGCTTCCTGAATGCGCAGCACCCATTGCATCTCCCCGTGACGCTGAGCAAGCTCTTGGTCATCGCGCTTATAGACGTGTACGCGGTTGCGGCCTTGCTCTTTCGCCGCATAGCACGCACTATCCGCAGCCCTGAAGACACTGGCAAGCGTATCGACTCCCGGTTCAATAGGCACAAGGCCGATGCTGGCGCCTACCGTAAAGCGTCGGTCTTGCCATACAAAACGGAAATCCTGTAAGGCTCCGCGCACCTTATGGGCGATCCGCAGCACCTGTTCCTGTTGACAGTGTTCAAGCAGGGCCGCGAATTCGTCGCCGCCTAGACGCGCAACCGTATCCCGTTTACGCATCTGAGCAGCGAGAATGCCGCCGATCTGGCGCAACAGCTCGTCCCCTGCAACGTGCCCGCACGTGTCGTTGACGACCTTGAACTGATCTAGATCCAGGTAGACGACGGCGTGTGATTCCTCCGGCACAGCTGTGGCGAGAATACGCTCCAATCGGCGCTCGAACTCTCGACGATTAACGAGTCCGGTCAACGCATCATGGGAGGCGTGATAGCTCAATTGGCGCGCCACTCGACGTGCCTCGGTAACATCGCGAAAGACCAACACGGCTCCAACCGTCGTACCCTCGTGGTCGTGGATCGGGGACGCCGAATAGTCAATTGAGCGCTCCTGCCCGTCGCAGCAAATCAATAGCGTATGATTTGCAAGACTGACGATCTGGCCACCCTGGAAGCACCGTTGCATACAATCCTCGACTGGATCACGCGAGTTTTCGTCAATGATATTGAAGAGTTGACAAAGGGGTTGGCCGGCAACCTCGTCTTTCGACCAGCCCGTTAGTCGCTCGGCGCTCGGATTCAGGTAGTCGACACGACCGGCGACATCGGTAGTAATAACGGCATCGCCTAGGGATGCCAAAGTGACCCGAATTCGTTCCTTCTCGTCGAAAAGTGTTTCCTCAGCACGCCGGCGTTCCACGATCTCCTTTTGCAATTCGGAGACCGTTTTGCCAAGCTCCACCGTCCTTTGCTGCACGCGGTGCTCAAGCTGCCTTTGGATATCCGCAACTTGCTCCGCCATGCGGTCAAAGGCCCGGCCTAAGATGGCGACCTCATCTGTCCCACGCAGCTTCGAGCGCGCCTCCAGGTTGCCAGCGGTGAATCGCTGCGTCACCTTCAATAAGGTGTTAAGTCGGCGCGTTACTAAGAGATGCATCAGGATTCCCAGAATTACGGCTAAGCCAGTGAGCACGCCGCTCATCTCCATCCAATGTTCCCCGACCGTGCGTCGGGCGTGGGCGAGCTGGCGAGAGAGGTCTCTTTGCACAAGCAACACATACACCCGCTCCGCTGAAAACAAGCTGGCGCGGGTATTCAACATAACCGGATATATTCCCAATACGTAGCGACCGGCAGCAGCGAGGTACAGTTCACCAGTCAACTGCGCTCGTACCCGATCAACGATTGCTTCCAGCGGCTCACCTAACCAGTTCGGCCATTGCGCGCGTGCCACCTCCGTTACCAATCGACCGACCCATTCCCTATTCGTCGCACTGAGCACAATGGCCGCATCATCGACCAGCATCGCAATCTGTGGTTCCGGTCCGCTGCTGAGAAGCGACATCTCTTGTATAATACGCTCGTGTTCTTCATGACCTAAAGCGTAGCTAAACCGTTTTTGGAGCAATGTCATGCGGTCTAGCATGTCCGAAACAGCCTCTCCCCGGACAAAGGCTTCCGCCGCACGCCATTCCTTTTGCACTGTGTACGCCGCGAAGATGGCCGTGAACACGATAATAAGGAGAGGGATTCCATAACGTATGGAAACTGGAAACATCCCTATACCCAGGTGTCAGATCGGTGGGTTACGGTGTAACCAGTACGCCTAACCCACCTATTTAAGATGCCTTCGGCTAAAGTACCCACCTTTAATAGTATACTCTATCTATCAACGTTAAAAATTCCTCTTTATAACGGTTTCTGTTGACGAGCTAGATTGGCGTTGCCAGCTGTCTCCGAATGCGGGATGTTGTGGGTTAGCACGACCCAACCCCGTATCACGACACCCGGAGGCAGCCATGAGTACGGTAGCGCATCCCTCGGCAAAAGGCTATCGAACGATGCGATTGCCGATAGCCGAAGCAGACTACGAGCGGTTTCTCGGTGATGGCGCGTTTGCGAGAGAGCAACTGGCTGAGGTGTATGAACAGCATCCGGAGTTATTCCCTGGGGGATGGGAACAAGGATATGTGTACTATGGGTTTACGAGCGCATCGCGCAAACAAGGACAGCGTTGCCGACGCGTTCGACTGCGGGCGAGCGGTGAGGTGTTTACGGTAGCTCCGGCGTTTCTAATGCCGTATCTGAGGGCAACGGTGGCGGAGGTGGAAAAGGCGGTGTTTTTAATGCGTTTTCATGTTCCCTGTTGGGCGCTGGCCTATGTGTTTGGGCGTGATGCGATGTATTGGTACCGGCTGGCGCAGAGTCTGGGGCGGTTCAGTGTGGTTGGCACGACGGTCAACGTGCCGGAGCGGTTACCTCAAGACCTGGTCGCCGATGAGAAGCACAGCCGTTTAGACGGTAAGAAAATCTATCTGGCGACGACCGCCGGTGAGGGGTGCATACTGGGGGCGTCGGTAGTCGAGACAGCTTCGGAAGCGGCATTGACACAAGCCTATGGCGTGTTTGCCGAGGAAGCCCGGGTGCTGAAGCCCGACTACGCACCTGAGACGGTCAACACCGACGGTTGGCCGGCGACGCAAGGGGCATGGCAGGCGCTGTTTCCCACCATTACCGTCATCTTATGCTTTCTCCATGCCTTTTTGAAAATCCGCCATCGGGCTACCAAAGCGCTGACCGAGGTCTTTGCGTCAGTGGGTAACCAAGTCTGGCATGCTTACCGGGCTCCCACCAAGGCCGGCTTTGCCCAACGCCTACGGCGGCTGCGGGAATGGGCAGAGCGCACGCTGCCGGCCTCACCAATGAAAACTCATACGCTGGAGCTGTGCGCCAAGCGGGCCTCGTTCAGCCGCAGCTACGATCATGAGTGCGCCCATCGGACGAGTAATTTGGTGGATCGATTAATCAAGTTCCTCGATCGGGCCTGCTTTAATGCCCAGTATTTTCACGGCACCGTGGCCTCCGCCGAGTTACGCGTGCGTACGCTGGCGTTGTTGTGGAACTTCTGCCCCTCCTCACCGGCTACGGTGAAGCGGTATCACGGGCAACGCTGTCCGGCCGAACGCCTCAACGGCAAACGCTATGCCGAACACTGGTTGGAGAATTTACTCGTCTCAGGCTCTATGAACGGCCTGAGACATCATCAACAGAATCCGTTATAAAGAGAAAAATTCACTCAGACTCCATCTTCCTTGGTACGATCAATCAAGCCTGGCGGCGCTCGCGTCGTCAGGCGGATTCTCAGGATTGCCACCCGCAGTGCTCGGACGCCCCTGTCCAACACGCTGGGCGGCGTTTCAATTGACGTGCGTTACAATGCTGCTGCAGCTATACTCACGATCGTCATCCTCGCATATGTTGAGAGTGCACGCCGATGGAAGCGTGCACGCGGCCACCGCGATACTCGTCGGCACCAGGGAGAGCAGACCACATGTTGCGCTCGGACCGACACACTGAATAGTGACCGTTGATGCCATGCTACGGATCAGAACGTCATCCGCGATGCCTCCACACTCGCTTACAATAGAAGAGTTGGACCGAAGAGAGTCATCATCGACGATCACTTCCACCTCCGTCTGCCCTGCTTCTAATTCCTCCTGGTCAGTGAGGAGTACCTCGATCGATAAGGGGTCTGTTATAGACCCGTTTGAACACTTCGCTTCCACCTCGACCGTGGTCACGGCGCATTTGACGATCACGTCATCCCGGGGATTTGGCAAAGACCCGATTTCCACCTCACAACCAACGCTATGATAGTACCACCGACCGTTTGCATACACATAGTGCGCCTCGGCCTTGGTTCCAAGCATTGCGAGCAGGCCGACGCCCAGTAAGCCGATCGTTTTGACTCTCTTGAACATGACATTCTCCTCCATTGTAGGAGTGGCCTTCATTGTCGGGAAGGCCTTGCCGAACCCGGATGCGCTGAGCACCCCGCAGCGGACAGAGCCCCAATCCTACGGAAACGCCAGTGTGAGTTCCATAAAAAACGTCCTGACCGGTTGAATCGTTGGGTTATCCACGTCGATCTCGAAGAACTTGAACCTCTCGTCGAAGAGATTTGTCGCTCCAACAGAGAGGAACCCATACCGCTTCGGCAGACGGTAACCGACCGCCGCATCGACGGTCCAGAAGTCATCGCGACCGGACCGAACAGCGGTGTGATCGAAGAATCCCTCAAACGTGCCGTCTTGATGCCAGTACGTGGACGTCAAGGAGGCACTTAAGCCGGAAGGGTCGAACCAGTTCATGCCCATAAGGAACCGGTGCGTATCCAATTCCCTGACTCCCCCCGCGAATCGCTTATCCCTGGCAAAGCGCTCAAACCTATAGTCCGCTCTGAGCGCCAGCCGTGGATGCGGTGTCCAGAACAAGTAAGCACGGCCTAAATACTCGTCCCAATTCGCTTTGCGGCTTACCAAGTTTGCACCATCATCTGACACACCGAAAAATGGCACCGTCAGATCTCTCTTAGACACTTCCACGCCTGCGAATAGCTTCTCTGTTAATTTCTGATCGATAGCCCCCCCATAGTGCCATGCCTCGGTCTGATCGGAATCATCGAAGAGCTGATTGAAACCGGCCACCTGGGTCGGCTCCAGCGTCTGGTCGTTGATCAGCGTTCTCTTCAGGGTCCTGAACAGTGCCGCGCGAAAGGTGGTGCCCGCGAACGGAGTCCAGATGGTCCCGAACTTCGGGTTAACCTGGTCCTTATCGACATCCTCATCGCCGCTCAGGGAGTCAACACTGAGCCCCAGTGTGGCGGTCACGTTCTTCAGGAGGTCGACGTTTGCGTACGCGTATGCGTTGAAGTGTTGGCGATCCAGGTTGGTCACCGACTGGATCTCGATCGGATCAGATCCGGAAAACCTGAGCGTCGCGTCCTCCTTGCTATCTAAATTGAAGTATCCGGCACCGGTCTGCAGATTAAGGTACCGCGAGCGGAACATGTGCTGGAGCTCGACGCTGAAAGCGTTTTCTGGAAACTTCAAGTCGGCGAAGCTATCAGGCTCGGGGAAGTCATTGATTCTCACCCGAACATCTCTATCTTGATAAATGAATGAGCCGAGGAGAATAGAATCCGGCAAAAAGGCATGCCGTCCACCCAGGCGGAAGGTGTTACTCTCTAGCTCGTCTCTCAGGCCAGAGAAGAAGTCTTCCGGAAAGAATCGTTGCTGAAGATCGCCGTGTTCGGCATTTCTGTATCGATATTCCGCTTGAATGCTGGTTTTATAGGAGAGTTCCAATTGTACAAACGCATTAGTGATATCATCCCTTTGGTCAGCGTTTTCTCGAAATCCATCTGTCGTAAAGTGAAATCCGCCAAGGCTGAAGGACGCGTTTTTATAGATACCGGAAAGGATACCTTCGCCAGTATACGTGCTATTTTCACCGGCAAGACTGTTCGCCTGGAGTGCTACCCCATCTCGGTTAAAAATGGGGTTAAACTCATTGAAAGTGAGGGCCGCAGGTCCTTGGGCGCCGATAAGGAACAGGTTACTCTCGGCGAAGTGGGTCTGAATGGGCGTCATGTTGAGAGGCTGCAGCAGCTGAGACTGGAGCAGCTCGCTGACCCGGGCGATCTCGTGACGAGGCAAAACTGCGTAGGTATCGGCCAGAAGCCTATGGGCAGAAAAGTTTGTTGGATCGGTGTTGACCGACTTCCAACCTTCCACTTGGGCAAGCTGCTGGAAGCCCAGATTACTGTAAATCCGACCAATGCTTGCGCTGCGTGCCGCCAGGTCCGAATCGAGCAGCAGACGTGACCGGTAGGCCGCGCGGTCGTTGTTCAATTCGATGGATTTTTCCAGGTCATGCAGAGCCTCCACCGGCCGGTTCGTCGTCTGTTTCGCGATCGCATCGTAGAACCATGGGGTGGGATCCCTGGGATCCAGTTCCTTGGCAATAGCATACTCGCGCTCATCCAACGGTATGCGTTTCTCTTCATAGTAGGCCTTGCCCAGATAGCTGCGAACAATGGAGTTATTGGGGTCCAGGCTCGCGGCAATCTCGATCTCTCGGCTTCCCTCATGCAGATCGCCCTCCCGGATCTTGGCCAGCCCGAGCCCCAGCCTTGGGAGGGGAGCCGCCTGATCCAGCGCAATCGCTTTGGCAAAGGCCTCCTTGGCCCGTGTCGTCTTGACCTGCGTCAGATAGACGAAACCCAGCACTGCCTGTGTCCGTGAGAGATTGGGCTCCAGAACTACCGCCTGCTGTGCCGCTTTGAGGGCTTGATCGAGACGGCCGAACGACGACCAAAGCTCTGCCAACCGCGCCCACGCCAGGGCATTTTTAGGGTCGAGTTGCACCGCTTTTTCAAGACTTGTGCGTGCGTCTTCGAGGTCAAATCCGGCCTGCTGAGCATAGGACAGGGCGATCAATGCCGTGGCGGAGTCAGGAGCCGCGTCAACGGCGCGCGTTGCGATCCGGAGCGCTTTGTCCTTCTCATTCTGCACCACGGCAATGATCGATTGCAGCGCCAAGGCATTGCTGTCGTTCGGGGCCAAGCTCAGCGCCCGCCCGATATCCGCATTAGCCTCATCCACACGGCCCACGGCAAGCAGCAGTGCGGCGCGATAGGCATAAAAGCGCGGGTCGCGGACCGTCTCCGGAACGGTCGCGATACTCTCGAACGCTTTCTGGAGGTCCCCGCTCAGGTAAAACTCGAAGGATTGCCGAACCATCCCTCGCCAGCCTGGTCCGGGCGGCAATTCATCGGGGCGAAGATAGAGGACGGGCGGGTAGTACAAGGCCCACTGCACTGCATCTCGCGGGCGAACAACGGTATGTAGCACAGGAGCCTTGCCGGCTTCCGCGGTGGCGGCCTGACCCGAGACAATCGTGAGACGGCCCTTATCGTTTGAAACCAGCACGCGGCCTTCCAACACAATGAACAGCGAACGTCCATCTTCCACTTGGACATAAAACTCTGTGCCGTCGATATCCCCTTTGAGGTGGGGTGTAGTCACCCTTAACAGCCAAGGCTTATGGCTGAAAGATTCGATGGCGCCACTGACAAGCTCAATCCAAGACTGCTGCTCAGTTCCACCCGTAATATTCACGAGGCGAATAGCTGTATTTTGGTCGATGCGCAACACCACGTTGTTAATCAACTGGACAGCCGCTCGACTGCGGTCTCCCACATATATCGTGTCGCCTTCACACAGCTGAGAGCCAAGTTGCGCAGCACGCCGGCTTCCGTCTCTGTCCTGGACATCGACCTCACCTTCGATGCCCGCGAACCTCCCCACTGGATCCCGGCAAAGATCCTGTGCGTTGACACTGGGAGTGAGCAAGCAAAAGGCAAAAGCGAATAAGGCGGGACGGCCAACCCACTGCAAATCCATGGCAATTCGACCCATGGTGGAACCAATCCCAGAGTTGATGCTCACTCCCAGAAATCCCCCCGGCTTTATGGGACATTTGAATGTTTTTGCTCTTTATGGATTGTAGGTGATTGTGTGTATTTTTTCATTGTTGATATAGTTTTTCAGGTAAATAATTTCTTGGAGCGTGCCGGATAGAGGCTCAAGCGACGCCGGCGGCGGTGCGTAATTTCTTCATCACGCGGTAACCTGGGTGGCATCGTCGAGATAGGGGTGGAATACCTCCAGGACCGAGGCACGCAGCTCCTCAAAGGTGTTAAAATACTTCAACCTGTACGGTTGGGTTGAAGCCTCTGCAAACCTGATACTATTCTTATCAATCGCCGTCTTACCCTTCGAATGACCACGTGGAGGGCCACCTCATGAAGAACCACCTTGAAGTGTGTGTGCAGATCACGATTAAGCCAACGGAGGCGAGTGTGGATGCTGCTAAGGCGGCCACCCGCGTGGATGCGGGGCAGTTTCGTCTGGTGCTGAAGGAGGGCAGCTTATGCGCTATCGATGCGTTGGAGGCGGGGGTATTAGAAGCGAGCTATGCGACGAGGCGAGATGCCCTGGCGCAGGCCCTGGAAGGGGCGAGCCGGGAGAGGGCCATGGGGGTGTGTAGTGAAAAAGGGGGGGCTGCCGGGTAGTTGAGCACGGGAGTGCGTACCGGGTTGCTGGCGAAGTAGGCCGGTTTCGGTTCGGGATGTTCGATGTGGTGGACGAAGCCGGTGAGATCGTCTGGGCGGGCCAGGCGTGATGGCCGAGCCGGCAGGGGCGGCAGTGGTACGCGACGGTGGGTTTCAAGGAACTGGCGTTGCTGACGGGGGCAACCCAACGCCGCTACCGGCAGACGGTTACCCACTTCAACCGCAGTCGCCATCAGGTCGTTGGCGGGACGCCGTTGAATAGCTTGCGCGACGGGGCGGAAAGGGAGGGAGGCATTCTTCACAAGTTAAGCAAAACCGAGCATTGTCAAGTCCTCATCTGGCGGTGGCGGATCAGCCTTCGGCGGGCGTTTTTTGCGCACCCGTTTGACTACCCCGAGGTCCTGGTTCTCCGGCGCGGCAAAGTATTTAACCGGGTCATCGGCTAACCCGTTCTGGTAGGCCACGGAGAAGTGGTAAAGCCCGCGGATCAACATCTCCAACGAAATCCGATCGAACTCGATGCGTAACGCCTCGGCCACCGCATCGCCCAAATCGACCAGCACCGCAAAGAACAGCCACGTGCTCCACACCTGCAACAACCCACCGTTCTCCGACCCGGTCCACAGGTAGGACAGGTTCAGCACCCGCTTGACAATGAAAAAGGCTTCTTGTCGGGTAAAGGACTGGCGCGGTAACGAGGGTCGATTCAAAGTAAAAAAACCATTTAAAATTATAATATTATCCGACATGCATCGCTAACCTGTTAGCGCTTCAGCGGTGTTCGGCTCGGCTGACTGATGATCTGCCAGAGTTTCCCGACCTGCTCGCCCATGGCACTGATCCCTTCGCTGATCGATCGCTACCCGGTCATCACCAGCAAATGGAAGCTCATGTTGCGGATCAGCGCCATATTAGCCGCCGCTGGTGAGTCCACCAAGCCACCATCATCTTCCTGCAAGACGACATCTTTAGTCCAGTGCAGGGTGTTTTCGAGCTTGCGATGACCCCGAACACGCTGCGCCAAGCGCCACGCCCTGAATGGCTCGCGGGTGATGTAATACGTGGGGTTGTCGAAGGGTTTACCGTCCCGCTCGCCCTGCCGCCGAACGCTGATAGACTGCTCCAGCCCCGGCCATTGCGCCTTCATCGCCGCCGCGGCCGGCCAGCATGTGAGCCGACAACGGGTATCATGACCATGGCCGCTTTGGCGCCAACTCCAGGCCGCCGTCGCTGCATTCTGCGCCGTCCGCGCGAGGCGCTTAGGGAGCGTCGGTTGATTGCCTTTGACGGGGATGAGGTAGCCGTGGCCCTGGGCAGTAATCTGGGCCACCGGTTTTTTTGGCAAGGCAGCGCATCCAGAGTGAACACCGAACGCTCGATCCGCAGCGTGCCGATCAATGCTTGCACCACGTCGATTTCGCTGGGCTTATCATTGTCCAGCTTACCGACGCCGCAGATCAGCTGACGAGGATGACTAAAAAACGACACCAGCGAGGTAACACGTTGTTTCTCGCCTTCCTTGGGTGGGAAGGTGCGGGTGATACGCTTGCCATCCATAGCGATCGTCTCGGCCTGCGCGTACTGCGGCATCCAGCGATTGAACTGCCTACACAAACCCTCGCTCGACAGCTGCTGGCTCAAGCGTTGCAACGTACTGTAGGAGGGCGCTTTATCGCGCGGTAACGGGATCACCTCGGCCAGCGCTTGCACATGGGTGCGCGCAAAGCGCGCGATCCCTTTCAGGCTCGTTCGCCCGCATAGCATCGCCATTACCATAATCGTTACGCTCGACAACTGCACAGGGCGAATGCCTTTCGCATGACGCGGGTCTGCTAACTCGGATAAATAATGCACTAGCCTGTGATAGGCCATCAAGGGGGGCTCCGATCGTTCAATAGGTTAGTCAAAGCTGTTCGATAACTTTATGATAGCATAAAATTATCTGTACTTTGAATCGACCCTCCTGGCAACCCCCGGGACAACACCCCACACGCCGCTTCCAGTGCAACTCCCCAAACAGCGTTAGCAATTGCCGGGCACGATAGCCTTGACTGCGCAGCCGTCGACCGCACTGACCCCCCTATGGCAGGATAGATGTCGTCCCACAGAAAGCGTAAACTGTCAATTGAGGGGGTGAAGGTGAGAGACGATGAGAACCTATTCGGCAGAATTTAAGGCCAGCATCATTGAGAAACTGTTACCCCCGCAGCATGTGGAGGTGGTGCAGTTGGCCCAGGAAAGCGGGATTCCCAAGGATACGCTTTACAGCTGGCGGAGCCAGGCCCGCCGGGAACGGGGCCTGACGGCATCGCCGGCGGCGGAGGCGGGACACCGCTGGAGTAGTGAAGAGAAGGTTACCGTCGTGGTGGAGACGGCGGCGCTGAATGAGGCGGCATTGGGCGAATACTGCCGTCAGCGCGGGCTCTATCCGGAACCAATCACCACCTGGCGTGCGGCCTGCCAACAGGCCAATCCGGTGGCCCCCTCCCCCAAAGCGCGTCCCTTAAGCGAGGCCCAAGCCGATAAACGGCGGATTCGCGACCTGGAGCGCGAATTGCGCCGCAAGGACAAAGCCTTAGCCGAGGCGGCGGCGTTGCTGGTGCTCCAAAAAAAAGCCCAGGCCATCTGGGGGGACAGCGAGGACGTCTGATTAGCCCGATAGCTCGCCAGCAAGCGGTGGCGCTGATTGCCGAAGCCCACCGCCAGGGGGCTCGCTTAGCGCCGGCGTGTCGCCAGCTGGGCCTGAGTCTGCGCACCTATCAGCGCTGGACCCAGGGGGAAGCCGTCAAGGCCGATGGCCGTCCGACGGCAGCGCGCCCCCCGCCAGCCAATCAACTCAGTGCGGCAGAACGGGCGCAGGTGTTGGCAACCTGCCATACCCCTGCGCATGCCAGGTTGCCGCCCAGTCAAATCGTGCCGCGCTTGGCAGATCAAGGGGAGTACCTGGCCTCGGAATCCACCTTCTACCGAATTCTGCATGACGCGGAGGAACAACGCCATCGGGGGCGCAGCCGCGCTCCCCGGCCACCGGCGCCGCCGCCGCGCCACTGTGCCCGCGGCCCATGCGAGGTCTGGTCATGGGATATCACTTGGTTGCCAGGCCCAGTGAAGGGGCTGTTTTTCTACCTCTATCTCATTATTGACCTCTATAGCCGCAAAATCGTCGGCTGGGAAGTGTATGCGTGCGAAAGTGCAGCCTATGCCGCTGAGGTGGTGCGCCGGGCGGTCCTGGTGGAGCAGTGTCGGGATCAGCCCTTGGTGCGGCATGCCGATAATGGCAGTCCCATGAAGGGCAGTGCCTTATTGGAAACGCTCTACCGGCTCGGGGTCGTGACCTCCTACAGCCGCCCCCGGGGGAGCAATGACAACCCATTCTCGGAGGCCGTCTTTCGGACCTGTAAATATCGGCCGGAATACCCTGAGCACGGATTTGCCTCGCTGGAGGCCGCCCGTGCGTGGATACTGCAGTTCGTGACCTGGTACAATCACGACCATCGCCATAGTCGGATTCGCTTCGTGACCCCGCACGAACGCCATAGCGGCCAAGAAGCCGCCATCATAGCGCAACGCGAGGCGGTGTATGAACAGGCCAAGGCACGCCACCCCGAGCGCTGGCAGGGCGCCATCCGCAACTGGAAGCCGGTCACCGAGGTGTGGCTTAACCCAGCCGCTGAGGTGCTGGACCAAGTTCCCGGTCTACCACAGACCGAATAGAAAAAGACGACAACTATCTTGACAAACACCGGTGCTGCATCGGTGACTCCGGTAAGGTTTGCTCAGCCCATTCCCGCAGTCGGCGCAAACGTTGGGCGAAGGCGGCCTTACTCGGTGCCCGATAGGCCCGCCAGACTTTCTTGCCCACCTGCTCGAAGCACTCGGCCAGCCCGTTGGTGGCCCGATCGCGGATTTTCAAAAACGCCTGCAAGACACACAAAATGACGGTGATACTCGCAAACAAGCGCTTCCAGGCCCCCTGCGTGGCGGCCCAGCCGGCAGTGTTGACCGTCTCGTACGCATAGTCCGGATCGAGTTCGCAAGCTGCCTCGGCAACCCCCCCGTAGGCGTCGGTCAACGCCGCCTCCGCGGCGGAATCGCTGACCGACGCCCCGAGAATACACCCCGCACCGGCGGTCGTGGCGATGTAGATCTTCTCTCCGTCCAAGCGGCTGTGTTTCTCCTCGGCTCCCAGGTCTTGGGGCAAGCGCTGCGGGGTTTTCACGGTCGTGCCGACCATGCTGAACCGACCCAAGCTCTGCTCCAGCCGATACCAACACATCGTATCACGCCCAACCACATAGGCCAGCGCCCAGCACGGCACATGAAAACGCATCAACCACAGCGCCTTGTCCACCTCCGCTACCCTCGCCGTCATGTAGGGCATCACAAACGCTGGCGCCACCGTCCACACCGTCGCATCCGCGCTCAGTCGAACTCGTCGGCAGCGCAGCCGCTGTTTGCGTGACGGTTCGGTAAACCCATAGAGCCCATAGCCTTGATCGAACCCAGCAGGAAACAGTTCCGGATGCCGCGCGTAGAGTTCATCCAACTGCGCTTTGGCAAACTCGTTCTCACTCATAAACCGCTCATAATCGGCTTCGCTTATCGGCAAGCGAAGCGTCCGATAGCCTCGCGTTGGTGATTGCGTTACAGTACTCAGAGGCTGTTGGAAAATACCCTGGCGCGCAAGCTAATGCATTGATTTAAATGATCCGAAATCGTTCGATCTGGGGTTTTCCAACAGCCTCTCATCGCTGCCTCGGGTTGGGGAGATGTCGGTATCTTTGCTATTCGTCAACATCTCTCACCCGACGGCTGCTTTCAACCCGGGTTCAGTTCATCAACAGAATCCGTTATAAAGAGGAATTTTTTAGGACTTACGCATTGACGAATACGAAAACTTGTGGCAGAGATTGGCGTTTTGAGCCACGCTTAGCCGGATGATCAGAATAACCTCACGCCCCCCGACGGGGCATTGTAGCTTACCGATGGATATGGGATTTTTGATGAGCGAGCCGAACTCAGGCAACGGTAGCCGTTTGGCGGAAGTGATGGGGATTTCCCATGACAGCGTGAACCGTTTTCTGTTGCGTGAGGGGGATGAGCCCAAGGACCTGTTCGCCGAGGCCAAGGGGATGCTGAATCGGGTCGGGGGAACACGGAGCGTGGACGACAGCACCGTGGACAAGCCCTACGGCCAGCACATGGAGTTGGTTGGCCACTTCTGGTCAGGCAAGCACCCCCGGGTGGTTAAGGGGTTGAAGCTGATCACGCTGTACTACCCGGATTTGCAGGGCCGCAGTTTGCCGGTCAATTACCGGGGTTACGACACATCCGAGCACAAGACCAAAAATGCGTAGTTCCGGGAGATGCGGGGGCAGGTGCTGGACGGGGGGCTAGAACCGGCCTGCGTGACCGGGGACAGTTGGTATTGGGTGCAACCCGCTGCGCGCGCTAGTTAATCACAATTTATTTATGGTTTTGACTCCTCAGGAGTGCGTGCTAGCCCCCGCCGGGATCTAAGGTAAACTACGCTGTGTGAAGCAACGTAGTCAAGACCGATGGGAGCTAGCGATGAACAGCATGAACGAAACCCGAGGGAAAGACAATCGCCAAGCGATACTGGCGGAGACAGCCAAGCTAGTGGAGCGCGTGGAGCAGGCGTATGTGCAAGGCGAAGCGGTGCATGAACTGGAGCGGGGCTTATTTGCTCAGCTGCTGCGGATGGGGCATCAGCTAGTGGAGCTGTTTTTTAGCTTATGTGGGCCAGGTGATCACGGGGCGCAAGTAAGCTTACCCGGTGGTCGGCAGGTCAAGCGCCTGGGGCGAAGCCGCGTTCGTGAGTATCGCTCGGTGTTTGGGGAGCATCAGCTGGAGCGGGTGGTGTACGGAACGCGGGAAGGTCAGAAGATCGACTACGTGCCGCTGGATAGCCAGCGGCAGTTACCGGCGAGCAAGTTTTCGTATTTGTTGCAAGAGTGGGATCAGGCGCTGGTGATTGAGCAGCCGTATGCGCAGGTGAGCGAGACGCTGGAGCGGATGTTGGGGGTTCGGCAGTCGGTGCATAGTTTGGAGCGGATCAATCAGCAGTTGTCGGGTTCGGTAGAAGCATTTTGGGCGGGTCGGGAGCCAGCACCGGCGGCACAAGACGACGAGTTGGTGGTGTGTAGCGCGGACAGTAAAGGGGTGGTGAGGCGGCGTGCGGTCACCGCAGTCGACATGGTTGCTGAGCGTGACGTGGCGACTACGGGGGATGAGGGCAAACCGGGCGGCAAGAAAATGGCGTTGCTTGGTGCTGCCTATCCCATGGCGGCTTATGTTCGCACCCCCGAGCAGGTGCTTGCGGCGCTGTTTACGGTCCCCTCCGCGTCGGGCACCCAACCGCCCCGGCGGCCCAAGCCGTTGCATAAATACGTTCGGGCCAGCCTGGCGCGCGACGCGCAGGAGACGATGGCACCGTCCTATGCGGCGATCTTTGCTTGGCTCGCTGAGGAGCAGCGCCAGCGCAATCCCAGCAGCCAGCAGCGCGTTGTGGTACTGATGGATGGCCAACCCTCCCTGTGGCGTGCCGCGGAACAGGGGTTAGCCGGGGTGAGCTATGTGGAGGTGCTGGATCTGATGCACGCGTTGGGCTATCTCTGGGATGCGGCCGAGTTATTCCATCCCAGCGGTGCCCAAGGTCCGGGCACAGAGAGCGTCAAGCAGCAGCGTCTGGTGTTCGTCAAACAACAGGCCGAACGCCTGCTCAACGGTCAGGTACAGACCGTCATCGGCCGTCTGCGTGCCCAATCCCACCGACTGAGTGCGGCACAACGCGAGTCGCTCGCCGAGGTTATCGGCTATTTGAGTCACAATGTCGCACGGATGCAGTATGACCACTACCTGCAAGCGGGCTATCCCATCGCTTCGGGGGTGATTGAGGGGGCGTGTCGGCATGTCGTCTGTGATCGGATGGAGCGCTCCGGCATGCGCTGGGTGATGCCCGGCGCCAAGGCGATGCTCGAGTTGCGCTGTATCGGCATCAATCAGGACTGGGAGGCGTTTATGAAATTTCATATCGCACACGAAAACCAACGACTCTATCCCATGAAGGCGGCCAATGATGAGACGTTCTTACCCGATCGACTGATCGCCTAACAATATAGCGGAAGGCGGGTTACACCCGTTGGTATTCGTGTGCAGACCACCTCCAGCGGGTCAGAAACCACCCGCTGGGGTTTCTGTTTGCCGTGGAAAGCAACCGCCGGGTGTCTCTGGAAAAAGGCCAATGGGTACAGGTGCAGCAGCTAACGATCCCGGCCGAAGGGCAGGGGGTGTGGTTGCGCGAGTTCGGCGAGGTCAAAGGGTGTCGGACGCAGTTAAAAGACCAACGGCGCCATTACGTGGTTTTCCTGCCGCAGACTGACGCCTGCCCGGCCTTTGGGCAGGGGGCGTTCGAGAAGCTGCATGACCAGCATTGGCACATTGCGCAGTACCACCGAATGATCGTGTCCTTCCGATAAGCCTGCGTGACCCGGCGTGGCATCGCCAATTAAGGTATGCACTGAACTGGTAACGGTATATAAAGAAGAGGTGCAGATGGCGATAAAGACGGTCTCCCAAGCTGAGCAGGCCTTGGCCGAACTGGCCGAACGGTTTAGGCACTGGCGCCGGCATCGTGCCCATCGGCACGAACGGATACCGGCACCGCTGTGGGATCAGGCGGTGGTATTAAGTGAGGTGTTGCCGAATGGCCAGGTGGCTAGAGCGCTGGGCCTCAGCGCCACAGACTTGAAAAACCGCCGGCTGGCCCAGCAAACCCAGGTACCGACCCCGGCGCCGGGGAGCGATCCCCAGTTTATCGAGGTAACCCCCGCGGGACCGGGTGCAAACGGTGAGTCAAGCGGCCCACAGGTGGAACTGGAGCGGCCTGACGGGTGGCGCATGCGCCTTTGCGGTGCTACGGCGGGCGAACTCGGCGAGCTGGTGCGGGTGTTTATGGAGGGCGGGCGATGCTGCAGCTAACCCCCCAGAGTCGCATCTTCGTGGCGGTCGAACCGGTGGATTTTCGCCAAGGTATCGATGGCCTCGGCGGCTTGTGCCGGCGTGCCCTGGCCCATAATCCCCTGGACGGCGCGGTCTATGTGTTTCGCAACCGCGCCGGAACCGGGCTAAAAATTCTATGCTACGACGGGCAGGGGTTTTGGTTATGCACCAAGCGCTTGTCTCAGGGGCGGCTGCCGTGGTGGCCCAGCGCCGCGAACCCCACCTACCGGCTCTCGGCGCGGGAGCTGCCTATCCTGCTCTGGAATGGCTTGCCAGCGCAGGCCGCGATGGCTGAGGACTGGCGCCGGGTGGCCTAGCACGTGGCCAGGTTAACGTGATAATTCCAGGGCAGCCACTGCGCGGGACGTTGCATGACCTCGCGGTGATGCTGCTGCAGGGCCACCAGGTAGGTCAGCACATTGACCCCGGCCTGCCTGGCCGTGGCGATGACGCTGCTCAACACGCTGGCCACACTGGCACGGTAGGGGGTAGCAAAGAACCAGCTGTTCTTGCGCTGGCGAAGCATCAGCTTCAGGGCACGTTCGACGCCATGGTTGTCGAGCGGTGCACCGCTGACCCGCAGAAATTGCGTCAGCTCTGTCCAATGCGCCCGCAAATAGCGCAAGGCCTTACCCAGACTGCTGTTGGGTTCCACCTCCCGCTCCGTGAACTGCTGTTCCAGCCAGGGGTGCAGGGCGTGCCGCAGCGGCTCGCTGTGCTGTTGATGGTAGCGCAAGCGGTCTTCGGCACTGAGGCGGCGCGCCCGGCTAAGACGCTCATGTTCGAACACGGCCGCTAACGTCTCCAGCACGTAACGGCACGGTTCGGGAAACACCGCGGCGATGTCGCTGAATTGGCGCAGCCCGTGGGCTAGGCAAAAACACGCGATCACCTCAGCACGGGGTGAGGGCTCCAGGTGATTGGCGCTCAACGCATCCGACATCAGGATCAGCTCCCCAGCGTCCGGCTCGCGTAATTGCATCACCGCCCCGGCGTTCTCCCCGGCGTTGGCGCGGCCGCTAAAGTACCGCCAAATTTCCTGTTCGCCCACCGTCGCCACCACGCCCGTGGTATCCATCCCCCGGCGCTCGCCGGGTTCCGCCGTGGCGTTCTCTTGGATCAGCGACAACACCCGCACGGGCGTGTCATCTTCATGCAGTCGCTCCGCCTGCGCCGCCTGGTAGACCAGCTCGTTGAACACCGGCCACGCGCAGCCGGCCACCTGCTCGACCTGATCCCACTGGGTGGCGTCCGCCACCGGTACGCCTACTAGCTGCTGATACCCTTCCAGTCGATAAAATGGCAGCCCCAGATAATAGCGTCCCAACGCCAGCACCGCCCGCGCCCGGGCACTGTACTTCTCGTCCCCCGCCGTCGCCGGTAACGCCGCCGTCGTCACCTGCCCACACGCCGAACAGCGTACCTTCTCCAACGCGTAGCAGAGCGCCGTCAAAAAACCATTCCCGTCCAGGCGGATCTCCACCCCGGGCGGCAACCGATATAACGTCCCGCGACCACACGCCGGACACCGTTGACCCGCTTGCCAGGCTTCCTCCAGTTGGCACAACACCCGCTCGGCTCCCGGATAGGCATCAGCCGAATGGCGCCCCTGCCCCGGGCGTTTTCCGCCACCGCGCTTGCGCCGCCCCGCCGCATCGCGCTCCTCTACCTCCGGCGCCGGTTCCGCCGCCGCCGCCGCCGGTTTATCCGCCGCCGCCACCGCGGCCTCGGGCGCTTGCGGGTCATTGCCCGGCGGTTCCTTCGCCGCCCCCTCGGCCGATGCCGGCGCGGCTCTGCCAAACAACAGCCCCCGCAGCCGTTTCATGCGCAGCTTCGCTTCTTGCACCGCAAACAGCAGCCAAAAATACATCTGGATCAGCCGTTCCAGCACCCGGCGGTCCTCCTCCACCAAATCGCTGGCGTGGATCCGCCTAAGCAACGCTTCCCCTTCGGCTTGGGTTAACTTGACCTTCTCCGGCTCTTTCATCACCGTTGATACCCATTCGCTAGATCTTCATATGCCAGAACAGGCTCTCTCGTCGTCTAAGGGATGCGCATCTTAAGCAGAAAATTTGGTTTGTCAAGCAGTTTTATCGGAAGGACACGGGCGCCGACGATCTCGTCGGAGAAGACCGCGCTGTCCATGCGCACTTCGAGCGTGACCGCGGGCAGGCGGTCACGGACCGCGGCGATACCGCTCAGAATGAAGGCGCAGGCACCGTTCGCGTCATGGACGTTGCCGGGGCGATGATGACGCCCCACGACCTGGCCGGTTTGCGCCACGGGACAAAACAGCGGGTAGTAGCTGCGCTGGCCCTTCTTCTTGCGATTGAAGCCGACCGCGGTGCCCTCGGCATGGCGGCAAGTGGCGATGACGGAGCCGTCGAAGTCCAGCGTCAGGCGCGCCAACCCGAGGGCCTGCAGCCGCTCGAGCACAAGCTCTTGGGTCAGGCTGGCCAATTGGTTGACGCCCTGGGCATCGACCCCGGACAAGGCGCGGCTTAGGGTAGCGGCATCCGGCAAGCGCTTGAGTCCCACCACGCGTTGGACCAACGGATCATGTGCGTAGTAGCGCACGTGGCGTAGCTCCCGAAAACCCAGCAGCAAGTGCACGACGATCAGCAGCACGAGGCGGGCAACCCCAAAGATCGGGGTCACCGCGAGGTGACGGAAGCAACCCCGCCGGCGTGCCTTGAGGTTGAGAACCAGAAACAGGCGGTGGAAAATGATCAGTCCCGAGAACGAACTCAGCGGTTGCGCTTCGAACGGCAGGTGTTGGACTTCACGGGCATGAAAACGCGTGTCAGTTGCGCTACACTTCACGATCAGCGGCTCCCTTCAGGGTAAATGGGTTGTCTTGCCACTCCCATTTTACCGTGACGGGCAAGCCGCTTCTGACTTTTTTTGGCTCGACTCCCCTCGGTTTGCAAACTTCACCGGCGGTGAGGTTGACCAGCAGGCTATGTCATCTCGAAAAGGGGCTAAAACACGGCCGATCCATGAAATCGTGCATCGCATTTATGCAACTGGGAGGTCAATCCACAATTTCGACCTGCCGTCAATGCGTAAGTCCTAAAGTATTCCCACCAAGACCTGCCTGATACGCATAGCTAATATTGCAAAAAAAAATTCTTCTGGGTTGTAAAAATCACCCGGCTGGGTTTACAGTTCGCCATGCTGTTCGACCTTATGGCCAGGAATATTGGTAATTCTGCTTGTTCTTGGCTTCATGTTAGCGAGCTTGCCAGTGGCTAGCGTCGCTTGCTTTCAATGTTAAGTAGTCGGCCATAAGTATTTTAACAAAAGTAAAAATGAGGTAACCTTATTCTATTCTAGAGCCCCATTTGTGATAGGCGACTTATGCTATTGGTAACCCCCCTGAGCGAGCCCGAGAAGGTGACGCTACACGAGATGCACCAACACCACCCGTTTCATTGGACACGGATGCGCGCCCATGCGATTTTGCTGAGTGCGTCGGGTTATCGGGTTCAAGCGATCGCGGCGATCTATGGGGTGTGTCGGCAGACGGTTTCCAGTTGGCTGAAAGCGTGGGCGCGTCAGGGGTTAGTGGGGTTACTGGATCAAGCGCGCAGTGGTCGGCCGCGCAAACTCAGCGCCGCGGAAGCAGCGCCGGTGCTGGCGTGGCTCGAAGCGGAGCCACGCTCCCTCAAGCGGGTGCTGGCGGCGTTAGAGAAGCGCGGCGGGCAGCAGGTCAGTATGACGACGATTAAACGGTTGTGCAGACGGGCCGGGCGGGTGTGGAAGCGGGTGCGACAATCGCTTAAAGACAAGCGCGATCCCCAGGCGTTTGCCGCTTCGGTGGAACGGCTTGCCGAGTTGATTGAGCGCGAGGCGAGCGGGGCGATTGAGCGGTATTATTTTGATGAGTCCGGCTTTACCCTCGTCCCGGCGATGGCTTACGCGTGGCAACCCCGCGGCGAGACGATCGAGTTACCCGCGTCCCACAGCCAGCGGCTCCATGTGCTCGGGTTTATGGATCGGACGAGTGAAGTTCAGTCCTATGTCTTTGAGGGCACCATCGATACCGCGGTCGTGATCGCCTGCTTTGATGCGTTTGCCAAGACCCGAGAAAAACCCACCGTCGTGGTACTCGATAATGCCTCGCTCCATACCAGCGAAGCGGTTGCGGCAAACCGGGAACGCTGGCACGCTACCGGTCTGCAGCTAGAATTCCTCGCCCCGTATTCACCGGAATTAAATTTGATCGAAATCTTGTGGCGCAAGATCAAATATGAATGGTTGCCCTTCTCGGCCTACGAATCCTTTTCCAGTCTCAGAGAAGAGCTCTTTAAGATCCTGAGAAACATCGGCACTGAATACCAAGATCGCATTCTCATAAAATGTTAAAATACTTGTGATTGATTACTTATCAACCACGCCAACCCAAATTGCGCAACATGTCTCGATACCGTGCTTGGCCTTACATTAGGACTCTGTTAGGGCATACTGTTCGGATGGCTGCCACATTGACGCTGTTATGGTGGGTACTCACCAACAGTGCCGGTTGGTATTTTGGAGCAGTGGCCATCGCCGCCGCCACGCTGGTCAGCCTGGCATTTATGCCCCAATGGCAGCCGCCTTGGCGGTGGTTAAACCTAATGCGCTTCATCCTATATTTTTTAGGAAAATCCCTCCAAGGCGGTATTGATGTTTCCTACCGTGCCTTCCACCCGGCACTTCCTCTGCAACCTGTCTGGCATTACTATCCACTGCGTCTACCACCGGGACGAGGGCGCGTCTTATTCGTCAGTGTCATCAGTTTATTACCCGGTACCCTGAGTGCCGACTTGGACGATCAAGCCGTCCGCGTCCACGCCTTAAACAATAACCCTAATACTGTAGCTGAGTTGCAACAGCTGGAAGAATATATCGCCGCCATGCTATCCGAACCGCTAACTGTGCCACCAGGCGCTGAACGCCCTGCCGAGGAAACCGGCTATGTCCGTTGAGTTCTGTGTCGGCATGGCAGGCTTCCTACTTGGCAATTTACTCACCGGGTTGCTGCGCATCTATCGAGGCCCTACTCGTGCTGATCGCCTGCTAGCGGCGCAGTTGTTCACTACCATCACCGCCGGTATCCTGGTGCTTTTGGCGGTTGGCGAGGACACGCCGGCGCTACTTGACGTAGCACTGCTGTTCACCCTGCTGGCAGTTCTAGCCTGCCTGGCCTTTGTGCGCCTGCCCAGCCGCCGTCCTGAGGATGCCAAAGATGAATGAATTTTACCCATTGCTGTCCATGCTTGATGAGTGGATTTCTAAAATCTTGGTGATTCTGGGAGGCGTCTTTTATTTGGCCGGCACCGTGGGTCTGTTGCGTTTTCCCGATCTGCTCACCCGTCTGCACGCCTTAACCAAGGCAGACAATTTGGGTCTAGGTTTGCTTTGTCTCGGTTTGGCCTGGCAGGCGAATTCCCTGGCGGTTGCCCTGAAATTGCTGCTGATCTGGCTACTGGCTTTAATGGCTAGCGCCGTTTCCTGCCATTTAATCGCCCGCTACGCTCTCTATGAGCAAAGGATATCCGCGAGAGAGCGGTCATGAGCGACTGGGTCTTCGACGGTTTATTGGGGACCGGTCTACTCTTGCTAGGCTGGCAGACCCTAATCAGCCGTGATCTGTTTCGGTCCATCATCTGGTTTATCGTCCTCGGCCTATTGATGACCCTTTGCTGGGCGCGACTTGCCGCCCCCGACGTGGCCCTGGCGGAAGCGGCCATCGGGGCTGGAGTCACTGGCGCACTATTGCTTAGCGCGTACCGAGCTTTGCTGATTGACAAACCGCTGCATAGCCTAGGCTCAGTGGTAACACCCCGGCGCCAAACTACCTCCTGGGCGGTAGTCTTGGCGGTGTTTAGCACGATTGTGGTGGGCGGTCTTAGCTGGGCTTTGCTGAACTTGCCGGAAGCCGGGGTCGATTTGGGAACGTTGGTACGCAGCCGGCTAGCGGAGAGTGGAGTCAGCAATGTAGTGACGGCGGTGCTGCTTAACTTCCGCGGCTACGACACCTTGCTAGAAGTCGCGGTCCTGCTGTTGGCACTCCTGGGAGTGTGGACGGTGAATTATAAGGATGAAACTGTCTCCGAGGCTTATCCGGATTTTGCCCAGCATTCCCCTCTCGTGGGGGCATTGCTTCACTTGCTGGCACCGCTGATCGTACTGATCGGCGCCTATCTCCTGTGGGCCGGCGCCCACGCGCCGGGCGGCGCATTTCAGGCCGGTGCCGTGCTCGCCGCTCTCGGCGTGATGTTATATCTTAGCGGCCGGCTGACTCCCACGCCGACGGCTAACTTTGCCCTGAGATTGCTGCTGATATTCGGGCCGGGCGCGTTTAGTTTGATAGCCTTGGCCGTTATGGGCTGGGGCGGGGCGTTGCTGGAATATCCTAGCAACTGGGCCGGTCTGTTGATTCTGGCTGTCGAGGCGGGGTTGACCACCTCCATCGCCGTAACCCTTGTGCTACTGGTCAGCGGCTCGCCGGGGCTCAAAAGGACTCGCCAGTGACCCAGTCGCTGTTTTTCTCTCTAACGGCAGCGGGTCTTTTCGGCATTGCCATCTATAGTTTCTTGGTCTACGAACATCTGCTGCGCAAGATTCTTGCCCTTAATGTCATGGGCAATGCCGTCTTCCTGCTATTGATCGCCTTCGCCCGCAAGGATTCCACAACTTTCGATCCCGTTCCCCACGCCATGGTGCTAACCGGCATCGTCATTGCCGTCAGTGCTACCGCCTTTGCTCTGGCTTTACTGCAGCGCTTGCATCGCGAGACCGGCCGAACCCGGCTGGATGATGCGTACGACGAGTCTCGGCAGTGAAGGGGTGGGAGTTCGTGGTGTGGACAAACGAACCGGTGGCGGTAATTATGATTCCATTGGTGGCCGCATTGCTGTCATTACTGTTAGGTCGGCGTGCGCTACCTTGGTTGCCCATCCTGGTGATCACTGGCGTTGTCTTAGCATTGACCGGACTGACCAGAGCAGTTTGGATGACGGGTCCGCAACGCTATACCATCGGCGGCTGGGGCGCACCGCTGGGCATCGATCTGTATAGCGACGGGTTAAGCCTGCTCATGCTGTGGATAACCACCTTGGTCGGCGGTTTGATCAGTCTTTATGGGTTTGGCTATTTTCATTTTAAAGATCACCAGACTAAGCTGTTTTGGCCATTGTGGCTGCTGCTGTGGACCGCACTGAATGCGCTGTTCCTGGCCGCGGATATCTTCAATCTTTATGTCACGCTGGAACTGCTGAACCTGGCCGCAGTTGCCCTAGTGGTGCTGGCCGGTGGCGTCGCGGCATTGGCAGCAGGCATGCGCTATCTTCTGTTCGCCTTGCTGGGATCATTTGCCTATCTATTAGGCGTTGCCTTGCTCTACGGGGGCTTTGGCACGTTAGACATGGCCCAGCTTGGTCAAGCATTGACGGCGGGACCGCTCAGCGGGACGGCAATCGCCCTAATGACGGTTGGGCTGTTGGTCAAAACCGCCATATTCCCCTTTCACGTTTGGTTGCCGCCGGCTCATGCCAATGCTCCAGCGCCGGTCAGCGCCCTATTATCGGCGTTAGTGGTAAAGGCGGCGTTTTACTTACTGCTGCGGTTGTGGCTTGTGGTTTTTCCTGCTGCCCTGGTCCCAGCGCTGGGGCAGGTGTTGGGAGTGCTGGGAACCGTTGCCATTCTCTATGGCTCGCTTCAGGCGCTGCGTCAGCCGCGTCTCAAAATGTTGGTGGCCTATTCCACTGTGGCGCAGTTGGGTTATCTGTTGTTAGTGTTTCCTATGGGCGGGTTGCTGGCCTTGCACGGTGTCGTTATCTTGGCCGTGTCTCACGCCTTGGCTAAGGCAGCTCTGTTTTTGGCTGCCGGCAACATTCTCCGCGTCTTGGGCCACGATCGGATTAGGGAATTAAACGCGTTGGAGCAGCGCTTGCCACTGACGTTGTTTGCCTTTGGACTGGCCGGGATCAGCATCATGGGTTTACCTCCCAGCGGTGGGTTCCTTGCTAAATGGCTGCTATTCAAGGCCGCCTTGGAGAGCGGCCAATGGTGGTGGGGTGTGGTGATTCTCGCGGGCGGCTTATTGGCGGCCGGCTATGTGTTTCGCGTGCTCCGTTACGCCTTTGCGCAGACGGTAGCGGCACCGCCTGAAACATCCGCCGGCCTATCCCGTACCATGCAACTCAGCCCTTTTCTCCTGGCGTTACTGGCACTGAGCCTGGGGTTGATGGGGGCACCGATCCTAGCACTCTTAGCATCCCCTTCACCAGAATTTTTATCTGCAGAACTCCCGCAGATCAACTGGAATAGCGCACTGCCCCTGTTGGCACTGCTGACTTCCCTTAGCACGGGTATCCTAATTTTTCTGCTCGGCGAGGAAAGCCACCGGCTGCGCACGTGGCTGAATATGACCGGAGCGGTACTCAAGTTGATGTTGGTGTCGGTCATGTTGTGGGGGGTTTTCCACCAGCAAGTCTACGAGTTTGGATTTGCCCTGCTGCCAGGATTGGATTTGTTGCTTCAAGTGGATGCCTTTTCCATGCTGTTTACCGCCCTGTCTGCGCTGCTCTGGTTGATCACTACCTTATATGCCGTGGGTTATTTAGAGGGTTCTCCCCACCGCAGTCGCTTCTTTGGTTTTTTCAGCCTGTGCGTGGCTTCCACCGCGGGCGTAGCGATGGCCGGCAACCTTATTACGTTCTTTATTTTCTACGAACTGCTGACCCTGTCCACGTATCCTTTAATCGTGCACCGAGGCACTCCGGAGTCGCTGCGGGCGGGAGACACTTATCTACGCTATACCTTGCTGGGTAGTGCTGTGCTGCTGGTAGGGATTATTTGGCTTTACACCCTGACGGGTACCCAAAACTTTACCGCCGGCGGGGTTTTGGGTGGTTTAGGGTCGGAATACTTCTGGAGTCTGACCCTTATCTTCTTCTTGCTAATTGGCGGCTTTGGAGTCAAGGCAGCGCTTGTACCTTTGCATGGCTGGCTACCCACCGCCATGGTCGCCCCGGCTCCCGTCAGCGCTTTGCTGCACGCGGTGGCGGTGGTCAAGGCCGGCGCCTTTGGTATCGTGCGGGTGATCTACGATGTTTATGGCGTCACCTTCGCCCATGGCTTGGGGGTCACCCAAGTATTGGCTTGGCTCGCTGCCGCTACCATTGTCTATGGCTCATGGCGAGCGTTAAGCCAGGACGATCTAAAGCGCCGCCTGGCTTATTCCACCGTCAGTCAAGTATCCTACATCATATTGGGAGTGGCTATCGTCGGCCCCATTGCCACCATCGGCGGCATTGTTCATTTAGTCCACCAAGGCCTGATGAAAATTACCCTGTTTTTTTGCGCAGGCAATCTGGCAGAAACGCTGGGTATTCATAAGATTAGCGAAATGAATGGCACCGGTAAGCGCCTGCCCGGAACCATGGCGGCCTTCACTCTGGGAGCCCTGGGGATGATAGGAACACCGCCCATGGCAGGCTTTATCACCAAATGGTATTTGGGTCTCGGCGGCTTAGCGGCGCACCAGACCTGGGTAATCGTCGTGCTGGCGGTCAGTAGTTTACTGAACGCCGCTTATTTTCTCCCTATCCTCTATCGCGCCTGGTTCCGGCCTGTGCCGGCCGTATGGCCCCATGAGCATCCGCGCGGGTTTTTCGAGACCCGCTTAGCACTCTTGGTACCACCTATCGTCACCGCTGCTCTGGCTTTGCTTGCCGGCTTACTGGCCGACGCGCCCTTTAGCCCCTTGGCCTGGGTTAGCCTTATCGCCGAACGAGAATATCGCTGATGCATGCCCTGTTGGTGCTGAGCCTCGTCCTGCCCTTGTTATTGGCCCTTAGTTTAGGCAGTCGGTTGCGCTCACTCGCCATCAAACTAATCCCTTTTGTGGCGTTACCGGCCTTGGTGCTGGCTGCCTTCCCCGGACTGGAAATAGAATTGTCCTGGATTTTGCTGGGCATGCGCCTTGGGGTGGACGAAATCAGTGCTTTATTTCTGCTGTTAACAGGATTAGTGTGGACGGCGAGCGGCTGCTACGCCTGGCATTATATGAGCCAAGACAGTGAGCAAGCACGCTTCTACTTTTTTTATCTACTGACTTATTGCGGCAATTTAGGGGTTATGCTGGCCCTGGATGCGGCAAGTTTTTACCTGTTTTTTGCCGTGCTGACCTTTGCCGCCTATGGCCTGATCGTTCATGACGGCAGCGCACCGGCCCAGCGAGCCGGGCGAGTGTACCTGATTCTGGCCGTGCTTGGCGAGGTGCTGCTACTGATTGCGTTGCTGCAACTGGGAGTTGTCCTGGGCAACCCGGCACTGGATCAACTCGGTGCCGCACTGGCGGCGCTGCCGGATCAAGACGTGCTGATCGGCTTCGTGCTGAGCGGCTTCGCTATCAAGATGGGGGTCGTGCCTGTTCACGTCTGGCTGGCGCTAGCGCATCCCTGCGCTCCGACTCCTGCCAGTGCGGTGCTCAGCGGCATTATTATCAAGGCAGGTCTAGTGGGCTGGTTGCGCTTTTTGCCCCTAGGGGAAACGGCGTTACCCCAATGGGGTGCGTTATGTCTGGGGATAGGATTATTTTCGACCTTTTATGCGGTGCTGGCGGGGTTGCCCCAAGAACGCGCCAAAACCGTGCTGGCCTATTCCAGCATCAGCCAGATGGGGCTGGTAACCAGCCTATTGGGTATCGGATTGATGGTCCCGCAGGCTTGGCCGCTGATTTTGGCTACCCTGCTGTTATTCTGTCTCCACCATGGTCTGGCCAAGGCGGCTTTGTTTTTAGGCGTGGGAGTAACCGGACAGAGCGGTCTCTGGGCCGGTTGGGTCCTGGTGCTGCCTGCTCTGGCCTTGGCCGGCGCTCCGCTAACCAGCGGTGCCCTGGCTAAGCTGCTCTTTAAGAACGCTGCATCCCTGGCGCCCGCTGCATGGGCCGCCGGCTTAGGGAAATTGCTGCCGTTAAGTTCGGTGGCCACAACGTTGCTGATGATACGCTTTCTTTATCTAGCCTGGCCGCACCGGCAAAAAAACTCGACGTCCCCTTGGTTGTGGCTGCCTTGGTTGAGTTTGATAACGCTGGGTTTCTGGCTGCCCTGGTGGTGGGCCGCCAGCCGCTTTCCGGGAACCGCCGTCGGGACGCTCAAGCCGGATGTCGTTATTGAAACACTCTGGATCCTACTCGCCGCCGGGGTTTTGGCATTAACAGCTTGGGGCAGTTGGCGAGCAGAAGGTTTTCATTGGTATTTGCCGGAAGGAGATATCTTACAGCCTCTCAGTCGCTTAAGAAGGCTGCTACCTCATAGCCGTTCTCCGGCCAAGAGAACCACAAGGCTGTTGCCCGCCAGACCATTAGGGCGCATAGCAAATTGGCTACGTGGTAGCGATCAGTGGCTGCGGCTTTGGAACGTAATCGGGACGTTGTTTCTCCTTTTGACGATAGGGTTATTGGCCGTGTTGATACGGGGATAAGGGTTCGTGATGGAAAGAAAACGACAACCATCAACAGAGGCTCCCTTGCCTAACGGCGAGAAAAAAGAACCTCTGGTGCGCTGGCTGTATGTAGTTATCCGTTTTAGCGTGCGCCTGACAGCGGTGCTCATGACGCTGGTCATTATATGGAGTGTCGCCGATGTGGCTTGGGTGCTTTACCACCGGGTGATGGAGCCGCCCATTGGATTGCTTGACCTAGAAGATATTTTAATGACTTTTAGCGCCTTTCTGGTCATTCTGATTGCCATCGAAATTTTTATCAATATCGTGCTTTACCTGCGCGAAGATGTCATCCATGTCAAACTGGTTATGGCCACGGCGCTGATGGCCATTGCCCGTAAGATCATTGCATTTGACTACGCTATAGTAGAGCCGGACTATATTTGGGCCACGGCCGGAATCGTCTTTGCGTTAAGTATCGGTTATTGGCTAGTGCCTAAGAAAATCTATCCTAATCAAGGCGAGTAGCCCATATGGCGATCTAAAAATCATCTTCTTGGCGAAATCAGCCAATTCTATCTCCCGAGCACTTATGGGAACGAGAAAATGACTGACCAAAGCACAAAACGCTTGATCTATTCTTTATTTTTCTGCCTGTTACCGCTACTCATCAACAACGGGACACTCAAGGCTGCTACTCATGACGATATGACCGGGAACCTCCAACAGGTTAGCGAGATGATAGGTAAGATCGTTAAAAACGGAGAAGGTGAAGCGCTAGGCAAACTCAAAGACTTGGGAATTGATTGGCAAAACAGCCGCCTTGTGTATGCCGTACTCGCCGTCGGAGGGGCTCTCGGCATTGGGGAAGTATTATTACCCCTACCCCCGCAAGCGCTAACCCTAGCGACAAATGGTGATTATTGGGTATTACAGATGAGTAAGGAGGATTTTGAACAGTTGGTTACCAAAACGTCTGACTTAAATGAGCTTTATCAAGAACTTGACGTGGATCAAAATGGATATCTCAGTCAAGAAGAAGCACAGAATAATTCAGGGATTATGAACCAATGGCAACAACTGGATACCAATCAGGACCATCAAAGGGTATACCGTTTAGTTTGCGGGGACGGCTGGGACGCTAAGCCACCATCCAGTAACGTCGCCATGCCCATCCCCTATATCATCCTGCTCACTCTGTGTGGAAAAGTTGTGAGGCAATAACGTGTAGTGCTTCAGATGGAATCGGACTTTTGCCTACTGAAGTTCAGTGAGTAAAGTAAGCAGAGGACCCGATAGTGATGAAAACCATGAAGCCGAAGCCGAGAAAACATTCCCCCGAGCAGAAAGTGGCCATTTTACGCCAGCATCTGATTGATCATACGCCGGTGTCGGAGCTATGCCGAGAGCACCAGCTCTACCCGAACGTTTTCTACCGCTGGCAGAAGGAGTTTTTTGAAGGCGGTGTGGGTTGAACCAGCGAGGTAGTGCATCAAGTTGTGTGAGGTTGAGAGTGTGGTGGTCTCCTGGGGGTTGAAGGGTAGACCTGAATTCCGGAGCAGGTGTCTCCTTTGCCGGTCAAGCGAAGCGCACCTGGAAGCGCCACTGGGTCAGAGCGTCGAGGGTTGCGCGGCGCAGCCGACCGTAACGGAGGAAGGCGATCATGGTGCGCCACCGGTGACGGAGGGTGGTCTTGCCCTGCAACAGTGGCGCGAAGGTGGTGCTCAGAACCATCCACTGATTGATCAGATGACCGATTTGCAGGCAGTTGGGCTCAGCGAAGGGGTCGCCCCCATAAGCGCTAACCAAAATTTTCCTGGATTTTTCAGTTTTTGCTAGACTGTGAGCCGAGGTTGTTCGACTGAAAGAAACCCAGCGGCCCACCGATGACGACGATGGCAGAGGAAAATTGGGAAGTGCTGCTCTCGGCCTTTCCCAGGGGTTGGCAACAATTGGCTCGAGATACGGGCGCGATCAAACATCGCCTGAAGGAATTGAGCGCCGCGAGCGATTTACTGCGTGTGCTATTGCTGCACGTTGGCAAGGGGTATTCCTTGCGGGAAACGGCGGTGATTGCGAAAGCGGCCGGCTTAGCGGAAGTGTCGGATGTGGCCCTGCTGAAACGCTTACGTAACGCGGAGCAGTGGTTATTCCGTCTTTGCCAAACGTTATTCCTGGAAACCGGTATTCGCACGCCCGCGATGACGGTGGGTCTGCGGCTGCGCCTGGTGGATGGTTCCATCCTCAAGGAGCCAGGCAAAACGGGGAGTCAGTGGCGCTTACCTTATAGTGTTACCGTGCCGGAGTTTTGCTGTGACTACGTTAAAACGGATCTTCCCCCCTGTGATTTGACGTAATTTACTGAACTTTCTGATAAAACCGTGATTTTGGCTGTGATTATGTAGGCATGTAAATAGCTTATTTTAATTGACATAATGTAAATAGTTTGTTATCTATAAACGCATGTACATCGCCACTGTCCCTAACCGCAGCTCCCCCCCCGCGATCCTGCTGCGGGAAAGCTATCGTGACGGCAACCACATCAAAACCCGCACCATCGCCAATCTCACCCATTGGCCGGCGGAACGTGTCCAGGCGCTGCGGCGCTGTTTGAAGGGAGAGGTTGATGGCCAGCGGGAGGCGGCCGCGCCGGTCAGTGACCGGGTGTTTGGAGTCCTGTTCATGCTCAAGGCGGTAGCGGAGCGGTTAGGGATCGTTCGGGTGTTGGGCCAGGGGCGAACCGGGAACCTGGCATTGTTTCTGGTGCTGGCCCGGATGGCGGCGCAGGGCTCGCGGTTGTCGGCCGTACGTTGGGCTGAGGAGCAGGCCGTGGCGGAAGTGCTGGGGCTGTCGCGGTTTGATGAAGAGGATCTTTACGGGGCGTTGGATTGGCTGGCGGAGCAGCAGCCGCGTCTCGAGCAGCAACTCTACCGCCGCTATGTCAAGCGGCTGGGTCAGCCACCGGTGCTGGTGCTCTATGATGTCACCTCCTCCTACCTGGAGGGCCAGTGCAACGAGCTAGCTGAGTATGGCTACCATCGCGACGGTAAAAAGGGCAAGCAACAGATTGTGATCGGTCTACTGACCGCGGCGGATGGGGAACCGCTGGCGGTCAAGGTGTTTCCGGGCAACACCACGGATTGCACCACGGTGGCAGCGCAGATCGAAACACTCAAGCAGCGGTTCGGCATTGCGGAAGTGGTCTTGGTAGGGGATCGCGGGATGATCAAAACCAAGGGCAAGCAGGCCCTGAGTGCGGCGGGCTTGAAGTACATCACGGCCTTGACGGATCCGCAGGTCAGGAAGTTGCTCAAGGCGCAAGTGCTGGAGCGGGATCTGTTCGATGAAGTGGCTCAGGCGGTCGAACACGACGGTCTGCGGCTAGTGCTGCGGCGCAACGAGGCGGTGCGCCGGAAACAAACCCAGCGCCGTCAGACTAAGCTAACCCAACTGCACCAGCGGGTGGCAGAGCGCAACGCCCTGGTCGCCGATTCCAAGCGGGCGCAACCGGAGGCTGGACTGCGCCGGCTGAGTCGCTGGGCCAAGCGGCATCAGCTCAGCGGCTTGGTGACGCTGGCACTGGCGAACCGCGAACTCACCCTCCAAATCGATGAGGACAAACAGGCCGAGGCGGCGCTGTTGGATGGCTGTTATGTGCTGGAGACCGATGTGGCCAAGGATCACCTGGACGCCCGAACGGTCGATGCCCGCTATCGCGATCTGCAAAAAATTCGAACGTGACTTCCGCCTGATGAAGACCGCGTTGCTGGAAGTCAGGCCGCTGTTCGTGCGTAAACAAACTCGCACCCACGGCCATGTCTGGGTGGCCATGCTGGCCTTGATACTGGTGCGGGAGCTTGAGCGCGGCCTCAAAGCCGCGTTCGGGACCACGGCTGAGGGTGATACCGCCATGACCATTGAGGATGCCCTGCACGCGCTCTCGCGGCTGTGCTTCCAACGCCACCAGAGCGGTGATCAAACCTTCCTGACCCTGCCCCTACCGGATCCAAAACAGGAGGCTATTTTCCAGGCTGTTGATATCACCCCCCCCACGCTTCACCCGCTGCAAAGCCGCCATGATGTAGGCAGAACGTTTCCTGTTGCTTACCACCAATTTATTGAGCTAATTCAATAGATTGTACGAAAAATACTGCTCACTAACTGGGGGAAGATCCGTTCCAAATATTTAGCCAAATATTCAGCCTAATATTCGCCCGCTTTGCCCCATCTATAGCTACTGACGAATGCCCCCCTGGGTCAACGCTGCAGGATCGAGCAGGCGTTCCAGTTCTTCGCGGGACAGTGTCGTCATTTCCAAGGCCACCTCTATAACCGGCCGCCCCTGTGCATAGGCTTCCTTGGCGATCTTTGCGCCTTTTTCGTAACCCAGTACCGCATTCAGGGCAGTCACCAAAATGGGATTGCGCCCCAACTGTTCCTGCAAACGCCCTTGATTCACGGTGAAGCCGGCAATGGCCTGCTCGCCCAGTAAGCGCGCACTATTGGCCAATAGCTCAATGGATTGCAAAAGATTGTAGGCGATCACCGGCAACATCACATTGAGCTGAAAGTTGCCCGACTGCCCCGCTAACGTGACAGTAGCATCGTTGCCTATGACCTGCGCACAGACCATCACCACGGCCTCCGGAATCACTGGATTGACCTTGCCGGGCATAATACTGCTACCGGGCTGTAAAGCCGGCAATGCGATTTCAGCCAAACCCGTCAATGGACCGCTATTCATCCAACGCAGATCGTTGGCCATCTTCGTCAGGCTAACGGCAACCACCTTAAGCTGCCCGCTGAGTTCCACGGCGGCATCCTGACTGCTGAGACTGGCGAAATAATTAGAGCTGGCAACAAAGGGTATGCCGGTTTCCTGGGCTAAGGCTTGGGCAATCCGGTCACCAAACTCGGGATGCGCATTGATGCCCGTACCGACCGCCGTGCCTCCCTGAGCCAAGGCTTCAACCCTCGGCAAAGTGGCCTGTAAACGCTCCATACCATGGCGGATCTGCGTGGCCCAACCACTCAATTCCTGCCCCATCGTCACCGGCATAGCATCCATTAAATGTGTGCGCCCGGTTTTCACGACGCCGGCCAGTTCATCGGCGCGACTCTCAAGCAGGGAGGCCAGGCGATCCAATGCCGGCAGCAGTTGCTCGCTCACCTCTAGAGCGGCGCTCACATGAATAGCGGTAGGAATGACATCGTTACTGCTCTGCCCCATGTTGACATGATCATTGGGATGCACAGCGGTACCCGATGCCGCGCTAGCCAGATGGGCGATAACCTCATTGACGTTCATGTTGCTGCTGGTACCGGAACCGGTCTGGAAAACATCGATAGGAAAATGGTCGTCATAGTCTCCCTGGGCTACTGCCAAGGCAGCCGTGTAAATGGCGTCGGCGATAGACTGATCCAGGAGACCCAGCGCCGCATTGGTCCGCGCCGCACAGGCTTTAATAAGCCCCAAGGCACGGATAAAACCACGCGGCATCCGCAGCCCGCTGATGGGGAAGTTTTCCACCGCCCGCTGCGTCTGGGCACCGTACAGTGCATCTGCCGGAACTTGTAACTCACCCATGCTGTCATGTTCTTTACGGTATTTCATCGTGCCTCCTCGCCAGTGGCAAAAAATGGGTATGCGTAAAATGCGTCGTAACTCATCTTCTTATTCTTAAAAGTAGCTTATTGAGTCTACGGCTTACTACCGCATCCATAAGAAAATGTTTCCATCGAATAATGACATGAACCCACCATGCAGCTAGTTAGCGCCGCCATAAGCAAACCCGGCGGCCGGGTAAAGAACGAAGATGCCTGGGGCAGCGAACAAATGAACCGGCACGCCGGCTGCTGGGTATTAGCCGATGGTTTAGGTGGACACGGCGGTGGGGATGCAGCCTCACGCTTAGCCGTAGAACATAGCTTAGCCGCTTTCCGCCGCAATGCGACCGTAGCACCACAAACCCTCGAGTATTACTTGGCAAGCGCGCAAGCCGCCATCCTAGCAGGGCAGAAGGGTACCGCGACGCTTTCGCAGATGCGCACGACGCTGGTCATCCTTCTGAGTGATTTCCACACCGCCCTCTGGGCGCATATCGGCGACTCGCGTCTTTACTACTTCCGTGCCGGCCGGCTAATCCTGCAGACCCTTGACCACAGCGTACCCCAGGCTCTGGTCGATGCCGGTGCCTTGCAGCCCGACATGATCCGCCACCATCCGGATCGCAACCAATTGTTGCGCAGCCTAGGGAGTGCAGACCCACTGCACCCTACCCTGCTTGCGCAGCCTGTCGCTTTGGCAGCGGGCGATGCCTTCCTCTTATGTTCCGATGGCTTTTGGGAATATGTACTGGAAGCGGAAATGGAAAAGGAATTGGCTGAAGCGTCTAATCCCAAGGCATGGCTAACACGCATGGAAGCCCACCTGTTATGGCGGGCACCCGCTTGGCATGATAATTATACCGCCGTAGCCGTGTCGGTGAATGAATAGGCTGAATCGAGCAGCGCTAGCACTGGCGCCGGCTCGATGCTGAGCACGCCACCTTCGAGCCGCGCTGGAAGCCACGCCGCCGGGATCAAGCGCGCCGCTTCGTCGCTAAAGGACAGTTTTCCAGTGGGATAGCCAAAGGCTTCAATAAGCGGTTGTTGATCCAGTCTTTGTAGACTTGAAGTGGGAGTTCTTTTATCTAACTCAAAACATCGAGGCTTGGTAAACTCGGCAAAACCACCAACCTGCCAAATCCACCCCAGTCACTTGCGGTTAACCCGATCGTATACCAATATTAGTCTATGGTCGGAATCAGTTTAGAAAATCAACTGGATACCGTCCTCCGGATACTGGAACCACGCCCCTCGCTCCATTGATCCAATGCTTTACCTTATCGTCATAAGGCGCCGATGCATAAGAGTGCCGTTAGCGGCGATACTTAACCACCGGAGGTAGAATTGATGAATAAAACAAAACTTCTCCCTGGCAACAAAGCCAATACTGTATTGGTTGTCTCGCTGGCGCTTAGCTTTGGCATCGGCGGGTGGGGTATCGTCGCCCCGGAGCAAATGACCAAGGTCTGCCTCGGCATTACCGGTTATGCGCTGGAGAGCCTGGACTGGTTTTTTCTCGCCATGTGCACCGGCTTCCTGATACTGAGCGCCTTTTTGGCCTTCGGTCCTTACGGACACCTGAAGCTGGGAGCCGATGACGAGGAGCCGGAGTTCTCTACGATATCCTGGCTGGCCATGCTGTTCGCCGGCGGCATGGGCGCGGGTCTTGTATTCTGGGGCGCGGCCGAGCCTATGTATCACTATTACTCGCCGCCGGGTATGACAGGGCTGACACCCGAAGCGGCCCGAGCCGCCATGGTGATCACCAACCTGCATTGGGGCCTGCACGCCTGGTCTATCTATGCGGTCTGCGCCCTGGTCATTGCCTATTTCGGATTTCGCAAACACGAACCGTCCCTGATCTCCACCCCAATTCGTCATGCCTTTGGCAAGAGCGGCAGCCGCCAGGTACGTTTCTGGTGCAACACCGCCGACGTGATCGGGGTGCTGGCGGTGATCTTCGGGTTGGCGGGATCGCTGACCATGGGTGTCCTGCAGGTCCGGGCGGGATTGAGCGAAGTGTTTGGCACACCGGACACCCACCTGGTCAGCATCATTATCTTAACCCTGATGACGGCCATGTTTCTCCTATCGGCAAGCACGGGCGTCGACAAAGGCATCAAGATCCTGAGCAATATCAATATGGTGATTGCCATATTGATATTGCTGGTGGTGATTTTCTTTGGTCCGACCGTTTTTATCCTGCAAACCTTCATCAACACCATCGGCGACTATTTCAGTCAACTGCTGGACATCTCGTTCCGGCTTTTCCCTTACGAGGGTCTCAGCGACTGGACCCAGAGCTGGACCCTGACCTACTTCATCTGGTGGCTGGCCTGGGGACCCTTCGTGGGCATTTTCATCGCCCGCATCAGCCGCGGCCGTACTATCCGCGAGTTCTGCATCGGGGTGATCTTGCTGCCAACGTTGTTTTCCCTGCTCTGGTTCGCGGCCTTTGGCGGGACGGGTCTCTACATTGAGATGTACGGCGGCGGTGGTATCGCCGAGTTGATCTTCGAGGACGTGACCAAAGCCCTGTTCGCCCTGTTGGGTTACTTTCCCTTTAGCGCCGTACTGAATGTGCTGGCCGTGTTCTTGATCTTTATCTTTCTGGTTACCAGCGCCGACTCCGGCACCTTTGTGGTCAGCATGATGACGAGCAAGGGTGATCTCAATCCCAGCACCGCGATCAAGCTCACCTGGGGTGTGCTCATCGCCGTCATTTCGACCGCAGTGCTGTTTTCCGGCAGCGCCGAGGTCGCCAAAGCCATGGGCATTACCGGCGCCGTGCCATTCTCTCTCATCCTGTGCCTGCAAATCGTGGCGTTTCTGCGCACCATTCGTCAAGAGGAAACGGTGAAGACGTTGCACCAAGACCAGGCCAAAGTGTTGCTTCACAAGCGTGAAGCACTGCAACGAGAAGGGGCTCAATCATGAAACGCCTCATACTCCTTCTGGTCCTGATGATGACTCTACTGGCAGGTGGCTGCGAAAAGTCATCGAAACCGCTGCACATCGGTTCCAAAGACTTCACCGAGCAGTACATCCTGGCCGAAATCATGGCTCAGCTCATACAGCAGGAAGGCATTCCGGTCAAGCGCTCGATTCCCTACGGCGACACCTTCCTGGATATGGAAGCCCTTAAGCGAGGGAATCTGGATCTCTATCCCGAGTACGACGGCACCGGGCTAGTGCTGCTGGGGCAACCGCCGATTCACGATGGCGATAAGGCCTATGCTCGGGTCAGGGAGCTATTCGGCCCCTTGGGATTGGAGTGGCTGGGTCGATTCGGATTTTCTAACGAATACGTGCTGGTGATGCGCAGCGACCGCGCCGCGGCCTTGAACATCAAGACCATCAGCGATCTTTTGAAGCTGCCGTCGCCGCCGCGCTTAGCCATCGACAAACAGTTTCTAGAGCGTCCGGTAGACGGTTATGCAGCGCTGAAAAGGCGCTACGGGCTGGTTACGGCTGAACCCCTGGTATTTGAGGAAGGTCAAAAGGACAAGCTCTATCAGGCGTTGCTAGACGACAAGGTGGATGTGACCGAGGGATTTTCTACCGACGGTCAGATTGCTGATTTCGGCCTGACCGTGCTAGAAGACGATCTGAACTTTTTTCCAGTCTATGAGCCTGCCCCTCTGGTGCGCCAGGACGCACTGACGCGCTATCCGAAGCTGAAGCACATCCTCAACCAGCTACAGGGGACCATCGGCGTCGATACGATGCGCGAGATGAACAAGGCGGTGGAACTGGAGGGTCAAGATTATAAACTTATCGCCCACGAGTTTCTGGTCGACCATCAACTGATGCCGATGCAGGAAGACATCGTCACGGTGGAGCAACTGCTGCTGGCGGTGGGCATGCTGGACGAAGTGGAGGGAAGCGCCGGTAAGGCGGTGCGGGCGGTGCGCAAGGCCTTTCCTACCCGCAGGGTCACCCTGGTCCGCAATCCAAACCCACTCCAGCGGATGCTGGAAGCCAGGACCCGTCTGGCCCTGGTAGGGGCAGAGTCGTTTTTTGAGCTGAAGGGGGTATTCCCGAAACCGATCAACCGCGCCCAGGCGCTGGGCGTGGTGGGTTACCAAATGGCACACCTGCTCACCCGGGCCGGCGACGGTACCAGGGCACTGGAGGATATGACGCGCCTCGGGGTGGGGCCGGAAAACGGCGCTTCCCAGCGTACTGCGCGTATGGTGCTGACCTCCCTAGGGTTGGCTGACCAGATTGAGCTGGTGCCTGGAACCTTGAAAGCCCAGGTGGTAAAATTGCGCCAGAGCGCGTTGGATGGTCTGTTTCTGATGGTGCCGCTAGGTCATGTGGAGCTGACCGAGCTTATGAACCAGGGCGGATTGAAACTCGTGTCGTTACAAGAATGGGGCCAGGGCAACAACTTGGTCCGCTTTCCCTTCCTGCGACTGGCCCGGATTCCGGCCGGGACTTATGAGGGCCAGGATAACGTTGTGGAGACCTTGAGCACCCAGCTCGTCTTGGCGGGTCCCTCACCCCAGCATCAGGCAGTCGGCAATCGCGGCCCTGCCATCATCGTCGGCGCTAAGACCCAGCCGATCTCCGATACTGCCATTCTCGCCTTGAATGAAGCGCTGGGCAGCGGGGAGAAAATCGATCCCTCGCTGCCCAGCGCGGCGGTGCTAAAACCCACCAAGCCACTCGCACCCGAAGGTATCGAGACCCAACCAGCCATCTCGCTAACCAACCTAGTCGTCATCCTGGTGATTATCTACTTGATCTATCTTTTTCAACACGAACGCCACCGAAAACCAGAAGAGCACTAGGCAAATTGTGATAAATCTGTAAAAGTTAAAAGTTATGTTCAAAACTATCCTCGTTCCTATCGACCTGGCCCATAAGAGTTCTTATATTCGCATCCTGCCTGCCGCCGCCGAGGAGGCTCGCTACCACGGAGCGCAGTTATACGTAATGACCGTGATCCCGGATATTACTTCCGGCGTAGACTGGCGCTACGCCATCCGCGGCGTCCAGGAAGGATCCGAAGCCTACAGTCGGAAGGAATTAGTGCAACAGGCGCAGGAGCGGATCGAGATTCTGATCAAGGAACATGTTCCGGCAGGCGGCGTTGCCGTCAATACTCTGGTTAAGCATGGCACGATTTTTAAGGAGATCCTGGACACAGCCGAGGAGATCAAGGCCAACCTGATTATCCTGGCTGCTTACCGGCCCTCCCTCAAGGACTACCTGCTGGGCTCCAACGCCTCCCGGGTGGTGCGTCATGCTCACTGCTCGGTATTGGTGATTCGTGACAATTAAGCGGTAATCGCGATTTTGCCAGCATTATCTTGTTGGGGGGATTACGAGCGTTGTTCCCCCAATACCAATAACCCGGCAAGACCGACGGGGCCACCGCCGAATTCAGCCATGGCGTCGATCAAGCAGTTCCATAGATAATCAGCCGAGGCGCTATCGGCTAACAGATGATAGGCTGGCACTTCACCGATATCGTCGCGGATGACAATGCCGTTCATCCGCGCGATGGAGGTCTGAGCGATGGCCCAATTGCTAAACTTATGAGGCCGTAAATCGACGCCGCACAGTTTGGCGAACATCGCGGCGGCATGGCGGCCGACGACACGAAACCACAGACTAGACTCCCGCCGAGGCACGGGGAAGCACAACCGCTCGCTCTCCTCCCAGGCAGCGTCCAGGGCGCCGTCCCAGTTATGGGCCGGATCGGCTAGAATCAACGCTTCGCCGGGCGCCAACTTAGCAACCAGCAGACCATCGCTCTGCCGGTAGGCGCGATTAGAGTCTTCGCCGATCACAAGTCCCTGCTCGCTCAACCAGGCTAGGGCATCGCGTCCCTTATAACCGCTGCGGGGTAAGGGAGATAAATCGATAACAGCGAGGGTACGGGCGATGGCCGCTTCTGCTTCCGGAGTACCCCCATAGTGCCAAGCAACGCCGGCACCGTTCCGCTCCACGAAAACGGCACCAGCGGCGGCCAGAGTACGGTAATGGAAACTGCGGCGGCGCAGGGCTGCGGGTTTAAGAGTATTCATGCTATTCCAAATCTTCTTTTAATGTCTGTGCATTGAGCTGGGGCGCCATAAGCGGCATGCAGGGAGGCGTGCATAGCGAATGTGTGCAGGACAGTACACCTGAGCGGCGATGGCGCCCCAGCTCAATGCACCCTCAATTCTGGTAAGTGATTTTATAACGTCTGGCGTTGATTGTCGGGATCATAGAACGGCAAGGTGGTTACCCTACCCTGAACAACGCGGCCGTCCGATAGTTTGATATGAATGGGCGTACCCGGCTCGGTTCGGTCAGGGGTGGTAAAGGCCATGCCGATGGTCTTTTCCAGGATCGGCGAGCGGGCCGCTGATGTGACATAACCCAGAACCGCGTCACCGGCGAGCACCAGGTTAGATTCCTCCGGCACCGGAATCGCCGGGTCCTCGATTGTAAAACCTATCAGTTTACGCTTTAGCGGTTGTTGCAGGCGCAATTCGATGGAGCGTCCGCCTACGAAGAACGGTTTCTTGCGTGAGATCGCCCAGGCCATGTTCACCTCGTGGGGAAAGGTGGCGCCGTCGCTGTCCTGCCCTACAATGATATGCCCCTTCTCCAAACGCATCAGCCGCTGGGCCTCGACACCGAAGGGACGGATGGCCAGATCCTGGCCCGACTGCATCAGCGCATCCCAGAGGGCCTCGCCCTGGGAGGCGGGCACATGAATCTCATAACCCAATTCACCCACGAAGCCGACCCGGATAATGCGGGCCGGAATGCCGGCCACGGTGCCGGTATGCAATCCCATGTAGGGAAACGCTTGCGCCGAGAGATCCACGTCATGGCAAACCCGCGCCAGTACTTCCCGGGACCGGGGCCCGGCGATATTGACTGCGGCAAAGGCGGCGGTCACATTGGTTACATCCACATCGAGTCGCCATTGCACGTTCCACCATAGCATCTGGCGGTAGACCCGCTCTACGCCTGAGGTAGTTGCTGTCACGTAGAAGTGCCGTGCACCGAGCCGGCAGGCGACACCGTCGTCGATGATGGTGCCCGCCTCATCGGTCATGAGCGTATAGCGGACACGGCCGAGGGGCTGTTTCGCATAACCGAACGTATATAGGCGGTTCAGGAATTCTCCGGCATCCGGGCCGCGAATCTCCAATCCGCCCAGGGTAGAAACGTCGATCAGTCCCACCTGGTTGCGCACCGCCAGGACTTCCTCGCGGATACAGGCATCACGCCGATCCCGGAATCCATAGAAAGCGGGGCGCCACCACAGCCCCGCCACCATCATTTGGGCACCGGCTTCCTGATGACGGTGGTGCATGGGGGTAAAGCGCTCCGGCTCAAAACTTCGGCCCGCCAATACGCCTAACGTTTCTCCCGTGAACGGTGGGCGGGCGGTGGTCACCCCGATCTCGGCCACACGACGGCCGGTGGCATCGGCCACCAGGCGGGCGGTAGCCAGGGCCGAGTGGCGACCTTGGGAGGGTCCCATACCCACCGTAGAATAGCGCTTGACCAGTTCCAGATCGGCATAACCATCGGCCGTGGCGTTGACGATGTCGGCGATTTGCAGATCCTCGTCAAAATCCACGAAATCCTTACCCTTGGGATGCGGGAACAGCGTCCAGGGATGGTTACAGCCGGTCTCGGTCTTGTCCTTAGGCGGATCGGGAACATCCACATTCAGACCCAAGGTCCTGGCGGCGGTGGCTCCACAATAGTGGCCCTCGGCCAATACCGTATCCAGGTCGTAGACGCCGTTCACCGCACCGGCCAAATGCAGATGTGCCGGCAGATCGGTGATGGCAAACAGGGCATCGGCATCATCGTAATTCAATCGTGCACCCGCCTGCAAAGCCAATTGATAGGTGGGAGTAAAACCCACCGACAGGCACAGGAGATCGCAGAAAATGGTCTCGCCCTGAGAAGCACACTGCCCCCTGCCGGTAATTTTTTCGACCACCACACCTCTGACATGGCGATTACCCGGCTCGGGTAGGGCTTGCCAAACCATATGCCCGGCGATGATCCGCAACTTGTGGGATTGAACTTCGGCGGACAGCGTACATGAAGTAGGCTGCTCACGCATATCCACCACCGCCGCCACCTCAATGCCGGCCTCCAGCAGATCCAACGCTACAGCGTAGCCATCGCTGTTGGCCGTGAGCACCACCGCCCGCTTGCCGGGACGTACGCCGTAGAGTCGGATCAATCGCTGAGCAGCCGAGCCCAGCACGATTCCGGGTAGGTCGTTGTTATGAAACTGAGCCGGTTGTTGCAGGGAACCGGTGGCCAAAATAACCTCGTTGGCGCGCACCTTGTGCAGGCGATTACCTTGGATCACCGGCAGCCAGTTATCGGCGAACCAGCCATTGCATACGGCACTGGTCATGACCTGGATACGGATCTCGCCCATCACCGCCTGCACCAGTTCGTCACGGAGCATAGCCCCCCGCTTACCCTTGACGTCAAAGCGGGCATAGCTGAGCGAGCCGCCCAATAGCGGATTTTCCTCCACCAGCAGCACCTCAGCACCAGCCTGGGCTGCCGTAAGGGCCGCTGCGAGACCGGCGGGACCGGCGCCGATCACCGCTACATCACAAAAACCGTAGGCTTTGTCGTAGTAGCCATGGGGACTGTCCAGGCGAACCCACCCTAGACCCGATTTGCGGCGAATAAGGCGCTCCCAGTATTTCCAGATCCCTTTAGGCCGGTAGAATGCCTTGTAGTAAAAGCCCACTGGCATAAAGCGACTTAATAGACCCAGCACAGCATCTCGGTCTTTTTCCAGACTGCCGTTAACGTTCTGGGCCGTAACCTCAAGCCCTTCGCTGATAGGATAACGGTCAGCTAAAACATTGGGCTCATGTTTCAGTTGCACCAGCGTATTGGCATCCTGTCCGGCCATGGTGAAAGCGCTACGGGGACGGTGATATTTAAAAGAACGTGAAAACACCCACACGCCATTGGCAATTAAAGCACTGGCAACGGTATCGCCGGAAAGTCCCAGGTATTCCTTGCCTTCGAAGCGAAAGCGGATAGCTCGGTTATGATCCACCAGCAGTCCCATCGGCGCTGACAAGCGATTAGGTGCCGCGGCTACCGCTCGTTGTTCCGGTTTAGCGGTTGCCAAACGGGTTTGAGGATACAGCAGATCGGTTTCCCTGCTCACCGGCCCTCTCCCTTATCGGAAAACTCGATACGCTCCCGGGCTATCTCGCTGGCCGGATAGGTTCGGAGTATCTCGTCGGTGACGGTATTGCGCTCGGCGATAAACCAGTAGCCAGTGGGGAGGTGGCACCACCACTCCCGCACTACCCCGGCATTATTATCAACGAACCAGATATGCTCCGCCCACTGCTCATCCGTCAGGGCATTGGGATCGGGCAAGCGCTTAACTTCGCCGGCGCAAGCGAATTCGCTGATGTTACGGGGACCGTTCAGGGGACAAGGCATGATTTTCATGGTTTTATTCAATGACTGGCCGCCGTGGCGCCCATTTCGTTGACTAGATCGAAACTCTTAAAGCGCTCCAGACGGAAAGGCCGGAGAATTTCCGGCACGCTCCCGGTAGCTATCGTCTGCGCCATTCGCTTGCCAACCACCGGAGTGGCTTTGAAACCCCAAGTACCCCAGCCGGCATCCAGCCAGTAATTTTGTATCGGGCTTTCCCCCACGATAGGGCTGTAATCCGGCGTCATATCGGTCATTCCGGCCCACTGCCGCAGAATCTTGACTCTGGATAGAAATGGGAACAATGCCAGAGCATGAGCGGCCAGCCCTTCCTTTAGCTCCAACGTGGAGCGAGTGGAATAAAGCTCATAGGGATCGGAGCCTCCACCGATAACAATTTCTCCCCGGGCTGTTTGGGAAACATAGACATGTAAACCGGCGGAGCTGACCAGGGGATCTAGGAAAGGTTTGAGGGGTTGGGTGACCATGGCCTGCAGGGGGTAGGTGCGAATAGGCAGCCGTAATCCCGCCATGGCAGCCACCAGAGAGCTGGAACCAGCTACCGCCTGGATCACATGATGGCAGTGGATAGTGCCACGCGGCGTCACCACTCCATTGATCCGGCCATTGGTCTTGAGAATATCCGTTACCGGAGTGCGTTGATGGATTTCCACTCCGCGCTCGAAGGCGCCCCGGGCATAGCCCCAAGCCACTGCATCATGGCGTGCAGTAGCCCCATCCCGGTGCCAGAGACCGCCCAGAATGGGATAACGAGCATTGTCGTCCAGATTCAGACAAGGAACGATCGCCTTAATCTGTTGACAATTCACCATTTCAGTACGCCCGCCGCAGTGTTTATTGACCTCACGGCGCAACCGGAAGCTACGTAAAGCGGCGTCGGAATGGGCCAGCGTCAACTGGCCACGCTCCGAATACATAATATTGTAACCGAACTCATTGGAGAGATTCCTGAACAGGTTCAGGGATTCCTGGTAAAACCGGGTCGACTCCGGGGTGATGTAATTGGAGCGAATAACCGCGGTGTTGCGGGCGGTGTTTCCGCCGCCCAGATAGCCCTTGTCCAACACGCAGACATTGGCAATGCCATAATCTTTGGCCAAATAATAAGCGGTTGCCAGACCATGCCCGCCGGCACCGATGATAATCACATCGTAGGATGGCTTGAGTTCCGTCGCCGGCGGAATATCCCGGCGCACCGGATAGCGGCGGCTAACACCGTAGTTAAGTAGACTGAACGGCATGGCAAAAGGCTCCGTCACCGGTATGGCGACTCTATGGCTTAATGTTTAATTCTCTTAAACATAGCCGTCGGGTTGGTCAATGACGCTTCTCAAACGGACATAATTTATCGAGAATACGAACACATCATCCGGGATGCGGCAACCCTAAATTCGCATCCACCAATATAGCTCCGGAAACTGTTATCAACACCGTCTGCGGCAGGGATGCCGCAGTCGAGCTTATCGGTATATATTAGACTTTATCGGTATTAAGGTTTCGACGAATTATTTCTCTTGATGTACAAGTAGTTAAGTTGCCAAAAGCTTATTTCCGATAATGTCTATTAACAGCGTGTCTTGATAACAGCTTCCGGAGCTATACATCGCCGATAACCCAGCACGATGGGCAGAGAATCCTGGAGGAGCAACCCCCCGTGTCTGCCCAGATGGTCTCGAGATGCGGAGTCGTCGATCAACCCGCCTGCCATGGTTACTTGAGTGGCAACACGTGGACGTTTTACCTTTTCGGTTGACAGGAAAAGTAATCCATGCGCCAAGCTACTTAAGAACGTCCAAAAATTAATACGCGGCCCAAAAATCGTACTCCCCTAGCTGATACTTTTCATCCTCATTGATTTAGATGCGTAAAGGGTTACATCTGCAACACTATTTGGCGTATTTGTACTTTCCAGCAGACCACACCACAGGCTGCTCAACCAAAATTTCTTGTAATTTCGAATCGAAATGCTCTAGCCTCAGCGCTTAACCCAATCGAACTTTGGCATAGGCGATAAACTAAGGATGGTTTTAATGTCGATGCTACCGCAACGCCTGTATCGCTGCACTACGTTACGCGAGCCCTCAATATACTTAAGCCCTAGCGGCGCTTGCCCGCACTGTCCCCGCACGTCATCGCTACCACTTACGAGAGCCGTCATCGTGCCAATGTGGCTGCCGATGCCACCGGGAATTACAGTTACCAATAAATCGCGTATTTCTTTAAGACTGTTTTCACGACCGTTGGCAAGGGCTTGCGAGCGACAAGGGTCAAACAAATCAAGGACTGGCTATGAATCTAGACCTGATCCCATAACGTGCAGAATCCGAAAATAGGGTAATAGACAGATTCTGCCTAGCACACTATTTTCGGATTCTGTCTATTGCACTGTTAGATTGCTATGAAACTATGGAGTGAGTTTTGAGCGTAAGAGACAAACTCAAATTGCTGAAGGAAAACGAACAGAATCTCTTTGTTATTCATTACAGCTGTCAGAACCTAAATGACAGCAATGAAAATTTCTCACCTAGAATCACATCAATTGCTGTTCTCCATGTCGGAAGCTCCACCATGCATAGTTTTTCAATCCACTTGATCGCAGAGATTAAGGGGATAGAAAGAGGGTCTATTCATGATCACTATGATGAGCTTGAATGTAAAATGTTGTCTCAGTTTTATAAGTTTGTTTCAGAAAATGACGGTGCTTTCTGGCTGCATTGGAACATGTCTAATATCAATTATGGTTTTGAAACATTAGCCCACAGATATAAAGTATTATCTAAACTAGATGCGCCGAGAATTCCTGATTCGAAACGTTATAATCTTTCTTCTCTGTTACTAGCTGCTTATGGTCGAGATTGTGTGGACCACCCACGAATGGCCAATTTTATGAAGCTAAATGATGGTGAGCACCGCGATAATTTATCTGGCAAAGAAGAAGTAGAAGCATTTCAAGCTAAAGAATATATCAAGCTCCATAAGTCAACCATGTCTAAAGCATATTGGTTTCAACATATGTATTATTTGCTGCAGCAGAACAAAGTAAAGGTAAATAAGAGCAACTTTGGGTACAAGGTAAATCATTTTATGGAGCTACCTGCGGTAAAAATACTTGGTTTTATAGCCGTGTTGTTCTCTTTATCCCAGTTTGGGTATATGGCTTGGGAGGCTTATGCGTCTTCTGATAATGAGCAAAATCAAACAAATGAAACGCAATCTAACAAGCGCAATTAACTCGGACATTTTTCCGCGGCGCTCGTTTGTGGCGAATGCCACAAGCCTTACCCCGCTTCAAAATGCCGGTTATTGCGGACGTTAAGCGGCGCCTTCCATGGCGCCGCTTAACGCGGTGCTGAGCGACAAGGTACGCGTCGTTCGGAGCAGGATATAAAGTGCATCTGACACTTGTCCGGCGGCGCTATGGCGCCGCCTAACCAGGTGCTCGAACAAGCTTCTGTCTAGCCCGGCATCCCGCCGGGCTAGACAGAAAGTCGCTCAGCACCGCGTTAGACGATGAGAGGGAGAAGTGAGGAAGGTCATCGTTGTTTTTGCGAACTCGGTAAAGCATGGGAAGCATTGCGTCGCGGGAAAAGACGTTCAGACTGGGAACTGGATTCGTCCGATAGGCGATGCCACTGGGGCCGAGTTAGATCACGATCAGTGTATTTGTGTAAATCCTTATGGCAGGTACATGGTCAAACCGTTGCAAAAGGTGGAGATTGAACTCACGGCACATTCTCCACTGGTGAACCAGCCAGAGAATTTTCTCATTGGTAATGCCGAGTGGACTCAGCGGTACAAGATTGAAGCTCACGAAGTTGTCAATTATTTGGATGCACCTGAAACGTTATGGGGAACCGGAAATAGAGTCGCCTTTTCTCAGATAGAAAACGGCACTATACAAATTGCACAGTCGTTGTATTTAGCTAAGGTCGATAATCTTGAAATATACAAGAATATGGATAACAAACGGCGAGCATCGTTTTCTTACAATGGCAATAATTACGATCTGCCGGTAACAGATCCTAATTTTGAAAGCCATCTTCAGAATCCACAGCACCAAAGCATTTTATGTGTGAGTCTTGGGGAAAAATACGACCCGGCAGGCGGGAAAAACTACTCTTGTTACAAGATTGTTGCCACGATAATTTGAAGGAATAGGAGATGAAGACGTATACCATAGGCTTTACGCAAAAAAATGCGCAAAAGTTCTTTACCCTTATCAAGCTCAATAATGTAGCAAGAATCGTTGATGTAAGGCTGAACAATGTCTCACAACTGGCAGGCTTCGCGAAACGCGACGATTTAAAATATTTTTTATCCGAACTGTGTGATGCTGACTATATCCATTTGAAAGAATTGGCTCCAATAAAAGATATTCTGGATGCTTATAAGAAGAAGGTAATCACATGGGAGGCGTATGAAGATAAATTTCTTAATCTTATGTCCCAAAGAAATATCGAGCGTACAATAGATAAGTCGATCCTAGAAAATGGGTGTTTGCTATGTAGTGAGCACAAACCACATCATTGCCACCGTCGATTGGTTGTGGAATATCTAAATCAACATTGGGCAACAGAGATTGAAGTGGTGCATTTGTTATGAGCATGCAACAGACTCCTACCATACTTATCGCCTATCCCAAGGATTTTTCGTGTTACGGTAAATTTGAGCGAAAAGTTTCCTCAATACTATCCAATCTATCTGGCTATCATTTGGCATTTTTAGCAGACTACAACGAGTTTATTTCCAAATATTACTCATCAGATTCGAGAGTTCTAGATTCGCTTTCACAAGTAGATGAGGAACACATAGAAGGTATTACTCACGCAATCATATTTAACGATGGGGAGACATATGGGAATCTTATCGAAAAGGCAAAAAGAACGGGAATCAAATCGCGCGTTATAAATGCAGGCCTAACCAAAGTAGTCAATATAGATAAAGGTGAAAAGCACGATGTATATATTGGTCGAGGCTCAAAATGGGGTAATCCTTATGCAATAGGCTTCGATGGTGATCGCGACGAAGTGATCCATAAGTTTAAATATGATCTTGAAAGAGGATTCTTGAAATTCAGCAAAGAGGATGTTCTGGAGCTAAAGGGCAAGACTCTTGGCTGTCATTGCAAACCGGCAGCATGTCATGGTGACGTATTGGCAGAATATCTCAATTCTTTAGATGATGACGCATAATCGTCTAACAATCACATGCACTCGGACAGCAAAAAGCGCCGCTCGTTCCTCGCTCTGCTTTTTGCTGCCGGTGATGTGAAGCGTTAGCCAGTGGCGATAATGTAGAGGGTCGGAAGAATTTAACTGTTGGGGGTAATCCTGAAAAAACGACGATGGCCAGAGTGGTGGGAATGGGAACTGGAATTTACTCCTCATTTACTCAAGCGTATGGAGGATCGTCAATTCAATGAAGTCGATTTGAGGGCAATGTTGGAGCGTGCCCACACGTATCGCCGAGACGTTGTAGATAACCGTTGGGTGATACAGACGCGGCATAAAAAGCACGATTGGGAAATTATCGTGGAGCCGGATGGTGTTTATAAGCTGCTTGTAGTCGTAACTGCATACCCAGTTTGGGACAATTAATATGAAAGAGCCTTACCTAGAAGTAACATTCCGCCGTGGCAAGCCTATTGCCGCCTATCTTTATTTGCCTCGGGAAACCGGTGAGAAAAGCTTTCGCACGTCAAAAGCCGAAGCCGGTATGGTCATCGATTTTGGCCAGAAGGGAAATCCTATTGGAATAGAGATTACTGCCCCTACGAAGGTAACCATAGCAGATCTTAATCACGTACTCATTAAGCTGGGGTTGCCCCCTATGCAGGATAATGAATTGGCACCACTTCGGGCTGCGTAGTTGAAGCATTGGCTAACCAGCCGCTCAACCGGAGTGCCTGAATCGGCGCCCGGTTAGCGGTAGCGTCAGCCGAAAGGAAAGATGCCAATAGGCACACGTGTGTGCTAAAATTAGCCTCATGAAGCCTTTCAACTGGAACCATCTCAAAAATCAGCAACTGATAGAAAATCGTCAGGTATCTTTTGAAGATATCTTGTTCTACATACAAAAGGGCCGATTGCTGGACGATATTGAACACCTCAACAAGACTAAATACTCAAATCAACGGGTATTCGTTGTAGAAGTTGATGGATATGCCTATTTGGTCCCGTATGTAGAAAGCGATAATGAAATCTTCTTGAAAACTGTCATTCCAAGCAGAAAGGCTACGAAGCAATACCTTGGAGGCAAGTCATGAGCAAAGTCAAACTGGATGCGGAAGAGCAAGAGATTCTGCGTGATTTCGAAGCAGGAGAGTTTAAGTCTGTCTTAACTCCGCAGCGAAAGAAGCAACTTGCGAAAGCCGCTGAAGGAACATTTAAAAAAGATAAACGCATAAATATTCGCATATCATCACGTGATCTGGAGGCTATACAAAGGCGGGCGCTAGAGGAAGGCGTCCCTTATCAAACACTGGTGTCAAGCATTCTTCACAAGTATGTATCGGGCAGCTTATACGATGTCACGGCTAACAAGGTGCTCAACTCGGACGGCGGCTAACGCCGCCCCGGTTAGCGGAAACGTTCGGCACGTGTAATTCGATCCCTGAGTTTTTTCTTCATTAATCAATGGCATTAACAACAACCTACTACTGTGGAAAAAAAGTGCTCACACCACTATGTCATGGTGATGATGAGACAGTTTACGACACCTTAGTCGCCTGTAAAATGGATTCCGTCGGATATTTACTAGACCCGCTGTGATGGACTAGCCGATGGTAATGTTCTAATGAGATTTGCTATTAGCGGTTCAAAGAGGACAGTATGGCATTTCCGACCTATACCCCGTATTTGATCATCGGCGCCGGCATTCATGGCCTTAGCACCGCCTACCATCTAGCGTTGGAACTGAAGAGACGCCACCGGGGCGATGGCCGCGATGTTCTGGTGGTGGACAAAACGGGTATTGCCGCCGGAGCTTCCGGCATCGCCTGCGGCGTTGTCCGCAATAATTATTTTCAGCCGGCTATGCGAGAACTGATGGCTCACAGCGTCGAGGTCTGGGAAAACGATCCCAAGGCTTACCATTACCATCCGGTGGGCTATCTGCAGATCAGCCCCGAGATCATGCACGAGGACGTGGCCGGTATTTACCAGCAGCAGCGGGAAATCGGCTATCCTTCCGATTTTATCGAGGGCGAAGTCGACTGCTTACAATATATGCGGAGCATTTTCCATGACTGGCGGGCGCGGGGAATCACCTCGGTGCTCCACGAAAAAAAAGGCGGCTACGCCAATAACAGGGCCTCCATGTATAGCCTGGCTAAAAAGGCCGAAGCCGAAGGGGTACGCATCATCGCCGGCGTCAAGGTCACCGGATTCCAGTATAATGGCCAGGCCGTCTCGGCCGTGGTCACCAATCAGGGTATCATTGACACGGATTACGTGGTTGCCGGGGTAGGTCCTTGGATCAAGATCATTTGGGACATGCTGGATCTGCCCGAACAGGTGGACATCAAAGGACCCGACAACAAGTTACATCCAGTCCGGATGTGGACCTACTGGAGCCTTCAGGAAGGCACGCTGGGAGTAGCCCCTGAATTTCTCAAGGCTAATAACGGCGGAATGCCGCCGGTCATTCATCTGGACACCGACGCCCCTTTGTATTCCGATGAAAACGGTTCACTGATCACCGATACGCTATGGGGCATCTATTATAAACCCGACTTTAACTTCGGCGGGGTACAGGGTGGCGCCATGCCTTACCCCATTGAGACCGATCCCGCTGCAGTGAAAGTCGATCCCTATGGTCCCGAATCTCCGGATTTCGTGGTCGGCGAGAATTTCGCCCAAATGTGGTGCTCGGCCCTGGCCTTTTGCCAAGGACGCTTCTCGGGCAAACGAAGCCTATACAAGCAAGAACCTTCGGGCGGCATCGGCTGCTTTACCGCGGACAGTTTCCCTGTGTTCGACGTTTTCCGTGAGAATTGCTATATCATCGCCGATTCCAATCACGGCTATAAAATGCTCGGCGTAGGTAAGCTGGTGGCTCAGGAAATCATGGGCGGCACCAGCCCGCTGCTTGAGCCCTTCCGCTTTTCCCGCTATGCGCAAGGTAAACTGCATCCCACCTCGCATAGCCCGTTCCCTTGGAGTTAAGGCGAGACGGGTAAGGCACATCCCTAAAGCGCAACTCTACGCTCTCCCATGGGAGTCCTACCGAAATGCTCGCGGTAGCACTTGGTAAAATGCGACGGTGACAGAAAACCCGCTGCCAGAGCGATATTCAGAATTGACATGTTGGTTCTTACTAAGAGCAGCCGGGCATGCTCCAGGCGCAACACCCTATAGTAACGCCGCGGCGAACAGCCGCAGTGTTTATCAAATAGGCGCTCCAGATGGCGTGCTGTGACATTGATGCGTTTAGCAATCTCCCCTAATGCCAGCGGTGATTCTATGTTTGTCTCCATCAAACAGATGGCGGCATCCAGCTTTGGCGACTTAGCGCCCAGGCGAACCCGCCGGCCGATGCGCTGAAAATCACCCGACGAGCGGGCACGCTCATGTACAAACTGGTCGGCAATGACGGCAGCCAGTTCCTTACCGTGATCCGCTGCAATGATATTGAGCATCATATCCAGGGCAGCGGTACCCCCCGAACATGTATAGCGATCCCGGTCGATCTCGAACACGCTATCCGTGACCCGAATGTCCGGAAATGCCTCGCGAAAACTGGGAAGATCCTCCCAGTGGATGGTACAGCGATAACCCTTTAACAGCCCGGCTCGGGCAAGGACTTGGCTACCGCTGCTAAGGGCCCCGAGCGGGATGCCGCGGCGTGCTTGCTCGCGTAGCCAGGCAAACGCCACCGGATTATCGAAATGATGGGCACTTAAACTCGCGCAAACAAACACCATTTGCGGCCAGGAAGTAGACCCCAGGGCTTCGTGGGGCATAATGGCAATACCGTTGCTGGCTTCGACCAGAGCGCCGTCCAGAGAATACAGACGCCAGCTATAGAGTTCGGCGCCGCTCATTCGGTTAGCCACATGCAGTGCCTCGATGGCCAGGGTGAACGAAGTCATCGCAAATCGGGAGAGCAGCCAAAACCCCATGCGTTTGGGACTTCCACTTTTTATGGTAGGCGTCATCATCTCATCTCTACTTTAAAACCCAGGTCGTCTCTTGTACGAGACAAGTCGTATTCAATACAGATGGTTAACTGCTTGAGAGGTCATGCTTATTACTGAGTAATAGGGTCAATAATGAGTATAAATTGAGAAACAAGCTGGCTTACCGAGGAGGAAGACCACATCATGACTGATCAAGCTAGGCAACTCCAGCTACTACCCGAGGCATTCACAGCCGTTAACCAACCGACCGGTCAGGCTAGAGGACTGCCCAATGCACTCTATACCAGCACCGAACTCCTGGGCTTTGAGCGTGACGAGTTATTTGCCAAGACCTGGATGTGCATTGGAGTGGGCAGCGATCTACCTGTCAAAGGCTATGCTCTGCCCCTTAATGTTCTGGGCCTGCCGTTACTGGTATTGCGGGATAAAACGGATAACATCCGGGTGTTTCATAACGTCTGCAGCCACCGGGGGGAACAGTTGGTCAAGCAACCCTGCCAGATGCAGGGCCTGCTGCGTTGCCCCTATCATTCCTGGACCTACGCGCTGGACGGACAGTTGCGTGGCACCCCCCATATCGGCGGCTTTGGTATCCACGAGATCGAGGGATTCGACCGCGCCGAGCACGGCCTGAAGCCGGTGCGCTCCGCCGTCTGGCTGGATCTCATCTTCGTCAATCTGTCAGGCGATGCCATCTCTTTCGAGGAGCATATCACCCCCTTGATCAAACGCTGGGAGTCCTTTTGCGGACCCGATGGTTTCAAATTGCTACGCCGGGTCAATATGGGCGGCTCATTAGAGCTTGAGATCCAAGCCAACTGGAAGCTGGCGGTGGAAAACTATTGCGAGAGCTACCATCTGCCCTGGGTACATCCGGCCTTAAATACTTACTCGCGGCTGGAGGATCACTACCACATCTTCGGCGAAGATCTGTTTTCCGGCCAAGGCAGTACCGCCTATAATTTAGCAGATGTAGCCGGAACCCGCTTGCCTAAGTTCCCGGCTTGGCCGCAAGACAAGCTTAGACACGCCGAGTATCTGTCCCTGTACCCCAATGTCCTGCTGGGCCTGCAGGCGGATCACTTTTTTGCCATGATCTTGGAGCCCGTCACATCGGCGCGCACCCGAGAACACTTACAGATATACTACGTGGGCGACAAGGCCCAAAACGACGCTTTCGCCGCCGCCCGTACCGCCACCCTGGATTCCTGGCGGGTGGTCTTTGCCGAAGACGTGGGAGTGGTGGAAGGTATGCAACGGGGACGAGCCTCACCTGGTTTCAAAGGGGGCGTTTTCTCGCCGGTGATGGATGCTCCGACCCATCATTTCCATCGCTGGGTGGCAAACCGGCTCGCCGGCAATGCATCCTGAGCGGGTTTCACCAAACCAAACACGAGGTAGACCGTGACTGATCCCATCCAAACCTATTGGCAAAATTTTATCGCCGGCCGCTGGGTCGACGGCTGCGGGCGCATCAGGGTGGATAATCCAGCCACTGCTGAACCCTTAGCGGAAATCGCCCAGGCCGGCCTCAAGGAGGTGGACGCCGCGGTAACCGCTGCCCGCCGCTGCTTTTCGACCCGCGCTCTGACCGATATCCGTCCGCGGGAGCGATCTGCGATGATGTTCCGTATCGCCGCCGAATTGCGCGTCCTCGCCGAGGAAGGTGGTCTGGTGGGTTGTCTCGAAAACGGCAAGCCGCTAACCGAGGCCCACTTCGAATTCGAAGAGGCGGCCCGGTACTTCGAATATTACGGAGGCCTGGCGGATAAGATCGAGGGTCGCTTCATTCCTCTGGGAGCCGGTTATGTGGACTATACCATTCAATCACCCTATGGGGTCTCGGCCCAGATCGTGCCCTGGAACTTTCCGGTGTCGCTGACTGCCCGCTCCCTATCCTGTGCCCTTGCCACCGGTAACTGTGTAGTGATCAAATCCCCGGAGTTATCGCCGCTGGCCGTGACCTTTATCGGCGTGGCCTGCCAACGGGCGGGAGTTCCCGATGGGGCGGTGAATATCATTTGCGGTTATGGCCATGAAGCTGGGACAGCGCTGGTTCGCCACCCCGGTGTAGATCATATCGTGTTCACGGGTTCAGTACCCACGGGTAAAAGCATACTTCATGCCGCCGCCGATCGGGTAGTGCCCTGCGTGATGGAGCTGGGCGGGAAATCGGCGGCCATCATCTATCCTGACGCCGACCTGGAACAGGTTGTTGCCAGCACCAAGCTGGGTATCTTCTATAATTCCGGCCAGGTCTGCTCTGCCATGTCGCGGGTTCTGGTGCAGGCTTGCATCCACGACGAGGTAGTGGACCGACTGAAAGCCATGACTCAAAATCTCAGCATCGGTCCGGGTATCGATAATCACGATGTGACACCGCTGATTTCGTCAGCCCAGCTCGAACGGGTCGAGACTTTCTGTCGCACCGGCTGCGCGGCCGGTGCCGTCGCCGTCCTCGGCGGGAGCCGAGTCCATGACACAAACGGTTATTTTATGCAGCCTACCTTGTTCACTCAGGTTACCCCGGCTATGGCGATTGCCCGTGAAGAAATCTTCGGCCCCGCCTTATCGTTACTGACCTTCGATCGCGCCGAGGAGGCCATCGCCATGGCTAATGGCACCGACTACGGCCTGGTGGCGGGCGTATTCACCCAGGATTTGGACCGCGCCCTATGGACAGCCGACCGCCTGGTGGCCGGTCAGGTGTACGTCAACGAATGGTTTGCCGGCGGCATTGAAACTCCCTTTGGCGGTACCAAACGCTCCGGCTACGGCCGGGAGAAAGGCCAGGAGGCCCTGCTCAACTATGTCCAGAGCAAGAATATTGCTATCCGCCTAGGCCAAGACTGATCCTCCCGGCGAGTTATATCGATCTGGAAGCTGTTATCAAGACCGTCTGCGGCATGGATGCCGCGGTCGAGCTTATAAGGATGTATTAACAGCGTGTCTTGAGAATAGCTTCCAGATCGATAGCAACCATCGTCAAGCAGGGGGCATGAGAACTAGGATGTAGACGGCCGCTGACACCCCAGCTCAAAATGCGCATGGATTAACGAGATTCGGTATTACAAGAGTCGATGATATGAAACAACAGCAGTGCATTATCTGCGGATTCATCTATGAGGAAGCCAAGGGTTGGCCTGCCGACGGAATTTCCGCGGGTACTCTTTGGAAGGACGTTCCTGATGATTGGGTCTGTCCGGAGTGCGGAGCGGCCAAGGCCGACTTTGAGATAATCGTCCTAGAAGAAGACTCCCTCGGGGAAACTGCTGAAACCGATAGCAGACCGATTGTCATCGTCGGGAGCGGTCTGGCCGGCGTGACGGTCGCGCGGGAATTCCGCAAGCTGGACCGGGATACACCGCTGATGCTTATCAGCGCCGACGACGGTCACTTTTATTCCAAGCCTATGCTCTCCAATGCTCTAGCCCAGGGCAAGAACGCCGTGACTCTTGCCACCGCCACGGCAACCCAATTGGCCGAGCAATTGAACGCCACCCTTATCACCGATACCCGGGTCTACGCCATCGACCCCGAGGCATGCGTGGTTCATAGCCGTGCCGGTGCCCTGCCCTATGCCAAGCTAGTACTGGCCTTGGGCGCTAGTCCTATCCGCCTGCCCCTGGAGGGTGACGGCGCCGGGGATGTACTTTCGATCAATAACTTGATGGATTATGGGGTGTTCCGATCCGCCATCACCGGCAAGCGGCGGGTGGTTATCTTGGGGGCCGGGCTGATCGGTTGCGAGTTTGCCAATGACCTGCTAGGCGCGGGCTTTACCGTGGCTGTAATCGATCCTGCCCCCTGGCCGCTGGGACGCTTTATACCGGAACCCGCTGCCCAGGCGCTGCGTACCGGATTAGCCGAACGGGGGGCGGAATGGCACCTGGGCACTGTAGTCGAGACCCTCCACCGTAGTGAACATGGCTACCGGATAACTCTAGCCGACGGTGCTCATCTTCAGGCGGATGTCGTGCTTTCCGCCGTCGGCTTGCGCCCCAGCACATTGCTGGCCCTGGAGGCGGGTCTGCGCGTGGAGCGCGGCATCGCGGTAGACAAATTCCTGCAAACCAGCCACTCTGACATTTACGCCTTGGGCGATTGCGCCGAGGTAGAAGGGCTGGTGCTACCCTTCGTGATGCCCATCATGCATGCCGCCCGGGCCCTGGCCAAGACACTGGTAGGCAACCTAACTCCGCTAAGCTACCCGGCTATGCCGGTTGTGGTGAAGACCCCTGCTCACCCGGTGGTGATAGCACCGCCTGCGGTGAATGCCGTTGGCGAATGGCACTGGGAACCGGTGGGTATCGGCGTACGTGCGTTATTTCGCGACCCTGATGGCCGTTTATTGGGTTATGCCCTCACGGGCAATGCCTGCAAAGAGAAACAGGCTCTGACCAAGGAATTACCGCCCATGTTGGCATAAAGCATGTTTTCCGCACACTCTAAGCGCGTCTGTAACACGACTTGGAAAGTGAGCTCCCCGACTTTGAGAAAACCCCTGGTTTTGCGGGGCTGGGGTGTCATCAGCAGCCGCCGGGGACGGCGGCGCTGCGAATAGTTGCAGGACAGCACCTTTGAGTCGCGGTGACACCCCGGCTTATGCACCCTCGCATTTGGAAAACGATATTATTCCTGTAAATGTTCAAGCATGGGGCCGAATATTTCGGCCGCCAGCCCATAGAATTCTTCATCTAGAGGCTGACTGCCACGAAAGGCTAAGCGATAGTACAGATCTTCGCACTCACCGCGCTGCTGCTCATTACCTTCCCAGGCATGGCGGGCGGCATCCTCAGGGGACAGCTTTTTTTTGCTGTTGCTGAGGCACTTTTTAACATAGGTCAGGGCGCTTTTGGGAAAGAACGGCAGCGGCCGTTGTAAGCCTTCCCAGTAGTGCTCCAGCAGCCTGGCCAAGTAACATTCCGGGTTGGCTACGGGTCGCAAGAGAATTTCCTGGTCTTTTCCCAGCCAATGACTGACTGGACGAACCCCATCAGGAGCCAGCCAATTGAGAAGCAGGTGACGAATCCACACGTCCAGATAATCCCGAGCACGTAGCTTGGCTATGCGATAATCGACCAGCCCCTGTTGCCATACTCCCGTTAGCCAACCCGTTAGCCGAATGTCGCTCAGGTGTAAATCCACCGCCAACGGTTCCAACTGAGCGGTAATCACCGTCTCGGCAAGCTGGCCAACAAAATGCTCTAGGCCTTCCCACTCCCGGGCAAAGATGCATTCCCCGACTTGCCCATGGGGCAATGCTCCAGTACGTTGGAGCACGGGCAGCATCTCCGCCGCGGGTATGCCAGAACGCTGCAAGGCTAACATAGCCTGGCGCAGCGTCTGCTCGTTCAGACGATCGAGCACAAAGGGCTCACGGGACTCCAACTCTCCTTCACTTTCCTCCAGCCGTAAGCCTAAGCGCTGCTGCAAAAGATACCGGGCAGGATTGGCGAAAAAGCGAATGAGCTGGGGCAATTCCAGCGTACGCCATGCCTCTTCCGGAGGTGGAAGACGCGACACAAAGGGTGTCGATTCTCGCTTGCCCCGCCCCGCCACTTGACTGGCGGCAGCCATTTCCTCGGAATAGCTGAACAGTGTCTTATTCCCAATGAAATAGCGTCGACTAAAAGGCTGCAGAGGGTGGCGAATAACCAGAAATTCGCGCAACGCTTCGCCATCAGGATGATAAAAACCTCGTTCGATATAATCTAATAATTCACTCACGAGAACCGAGGGCGGGAGAGGACTGTTATCGCGGATATCGTTACCTACGAAGCTAAGGTAAAAGCAACGGCGGGCAGAAAGCAGGGCCTCCAGAAATAAATAACGATCGTCGTTGCGACGAGAGCGATCACCGCGCCGAAAGTTTCTTGCCATCAGATCAAACCCTAAGGAGCGGCGGGGACGCGGATAGTTAGTGCTGTTCATGCCAATCAGACACACCACCTGAAAAGGAATACTACGCATCGGCACCATAGCGCTAAAGGTCACACCACCAGTGATAAATCGCCCTGCGCTCCCCTCCGCCGTCTCCAGTTGACCGCGCAAACAGGATTGCACGACCGCTAGAGAAACAGAATCTGTATACCGGGCTTGTCCGGCGGGACGTGAGATTTTTTCCAAGGCAGTATGGATCATCTGTAGTTGTTTTTCTTCACCTACCACAGGCTCTAGAAAGCGTTCCAAAATATTAGACAGCGTCTTAAACCAACCGGTCAGGGACTGTCGAACCGCCAACTCGACGTTCAGCTGAAACAGGGCCTCAGTGAAGGTATGTAATCGCCCCATGATTTGCGTATCCCCGCCTTCCACTTCGTCGTAAGGCAGAATATCTCCCAGTAATCGACTGTTGCCACCGGGCAGCGCATAACCTAAAAGCAGGCGATCTAAACCGGCCCGCCAGGTGTGTTCTCGTGTAGCAGGCAAGTCTAGGGCTGAACGACTATTCTGGTCGATCCCCCAACGAATTCCGGTCTCTTTTACCCAGCGACGTACCAGCAACAAGTCGCTGTCAGCGAAACCAAACCGACGCTGAACCGCTTGGATTTCCAGTAACGCTAGCACTCGATTAGGGTCAAAGCGGCTACCCGACATCTCTAAGAGACTGAAAAAAGCCTCAATCAGAGCATTCTCAGCACACAGACTTTGATCAGCAATGCTGAAAGGAATTCGGCGGTCGGCCGTTACGGTTCCAAATACCGCCTCAATGGTGGGCGCATAAGCTTCAATGTCCGGCGTCATCACGATAACATCGGCAGGTTTTAGGTCGGAATGATCGTGAAAGAGTGCTAAAAGTTGATCATAAAGCACCTCCACCTCACGCATGGGGCTATGACAAGCATGCACCTGAATTGAACGATCATCCGCCAGAATGGGAATGGAGGGAAAATCTTCATCACCCCGGTTACGCAAGTCTAAAATGTCTTCTTGCAGGCACTGCAATAAAGATTCACCCTCCAGTTCCTGAAAACACTCGACGACAGCACAGGGATAATTTTGCAGCAAATCCACGAAATCACGGCCCTGTTTACCTAGGGAAGCCAATAAGTTATTGCCTACCGTTAAGTATTCTTCCGCAACATCGACGTCTATTCCCCGCCGGGCGATGTCCCGCTCAGCGACGATATCACCCCAGTACTCCCGACAAGGATTTAGCAGAAATAAATGAATATCTACAAACTGGCTTAATCGGAAAAACATATCCAGATAAACCGGCGGTATGGTGGAAATACCGATTAGGGAAACACGTTCCGGCAAGCCAAGCTGGGCTACGTCTGACGGCTTTAGGGTTGCATCGAAAAACCGCTGCTGTACATGGACTCGATGGCCACGGCTGACCGGAGCTAATTGCCGCCAGAGTTCGGCCTGCCAATGTTTATCCTGGCCTATTTCCCAGCGCTTGATCCAATCTGGACGATAAACCAAATATTGATCAAAAGTCTTTGCGATCCGAGAGGCCAGTTCATAACACCGGAAGTCATCATGACCCTGTAGATAAGCCTGCAACGGTTTAAAGCAGGGCAAATCTTCGAGGTTTTTTAGTACGTCCATTAGCCGCCAGGTCAGCACCATAGGCTGACAAGGGGAATCCTCGGGAACATTCCTGAGAGTAAGACGGAATATCTCCCAAAGAAAAGCGGCTGGGAAAGGAAAGCGGACGTTAGCACAAATCCCTAAACGCTCAGCCAGCTGTAACGCTAACCAACGCGCCATACCATTGCTCTGCACGACGATGCATTCGGGAGCTAACGGTGCTGGCAAGGGTTCGCTGATAACCCTGACCAACTGATCGACAAGGCTCTCTACACGATTGCTATGATACGTAACAAGCATACACACTACCTTCGCTCAGCGTGTGATTGGGGCTGCTATACCATGGATTATGCCGAATCTATTGCGCTGAGGGTAAAATAACTTGCAGCTGGTGTTCCCTATAATGAGCCAGCGCGGCCAAAACCGGAGTCGCTATGTCCTTGATAGATTCCGCCAGCGCCAGTGCTATTACCGAATTTCCACGTTGACAAGCCTCTTCCAGACGGCTCGCATGATCCTGTAAGCGTTTAGCGCCAAAGGTGCCTGAGCTACTTTTCAAGGCATGAGCTTCCCGCTGCAGGTATTCCCAATCCTGACTGGCATGGGCTTTAGCCATCTGGTCTAAACGGCTGTAAGTCTGTTCGATGAACAAACCAATCAACTGACTCAGCATGTCGGGATTGGTATCTGCCGCCAGCTGCTGTAGAACTTGCAGATCCAGATTCTCACCGGCGCCGACGCCAAGTTCTCCTTGCGCAGCAGATAACCCGCGGTCAATAACGGCCAGCATCCGAGCCCGATCAATGGGCTTAGTTAAATAGTCATTCATGCCGGCGGCTAAGCAACGGTCCCGATTCTCAGGAAGTGCACTCGCCGTCATGGCGATGATGGGTATTTGGCCCAACTGACCCGGAAGACGACGGATTTGTACAGTGGCTTCAATGCCATCCATCTCTGGCATCGCCAGGTCCATCAGTACCATATCGTAGGCAGCGGTACGGACAGCCTGGATGGCTTTTACACCGTTACTGGCCGTATCCACTTGATAACCGACCTTCTCCAGCATAGTCACGGCAACCGCCTGGTTAACCTGATCATCCTCCACCAACAACAAGCGCCCCCGACGCGGCCTCCTCGGCGCCTCAGTGGACGTCTTCTTGGTAATTTCAGCTTCCAGGCTGCTATCGTTCAGCAAACCCACGGCAACACCCAGCCAGCGATATAAGCTGGCTTGACGCACCGGTTTAGTGAGCGAGGCATAAAAGCCCACCTTGCGGATTCGCGCGCTTATCGTCGATGCGTCCATCACAGTCATTAAAATAGGGTGAGTGTTGGCCAACGCAGGAAGATGGGATATGGTGGTACCCAGTTCTTCACCACTCACATCCGTTAACCACTGATCAATCAATACCACGTCGAAGGGATTATCACGCCAGCAAGACTCATGCAACATGCGTAGCGCAGCGCTGCCGCTATCGACACCGACGACTTCCATATTCCAAGCTCTTAACTGACGCTCGTGAATACGGAGGCTAACGGGATTTTCCTCGACCAGCAGCACGCGCAATCCTGCCAGTGAAGGCAAAGCTGATGTCGGTAACGTGATCGAAGCCGGAGTGCATGCCAGGGTAAACCAAAAGGTACTGCCTTGCCCTTCGCTGCTAGAAAATCCGATTTCACCCCCCATCATTTCTACCAAACGGCGCGAAATTGCCAATCCCAACCCTGCTCCTTCCTCTTTACGAGACTGAGAATAGCAAAATCTCTCAAAGAGTTTGTGTTGCACTGTCGGTGGAATACCAATACCGGTATCAGCCACCTCGAAACGTAACCATAGATGCTGTGCTTCCTGCTTTACAAAACTCACTTCAATGGCTACTCCACCGCTGTGAGTAAATTTGATGGCATTACCCGCTAAGTTCAATAAAATCTGACGAAGCCGACCTTCATCGGCACGCAACCAACGTGGGATATCCGGATGTATGAAAGTAGCAATTTCAATATGCTTGCTATAAGCTCGGGCACCCAACAGCTCAGCGATACTCTCCACCGTCTGGACCACATCGAAATTCATGGCCTCCAGACGTAAGCGACCCGCCTCAATTCTGGAAAAGTCTAAAATATCGTTAACGATGGTTAATAGCGCCTTACCGGATTCGTGGGCGGTTTCGGCAAAACTACGCTGTTTCTTTGTCAGGGAAGTCTCTAGAAGCAAGCTCAAGGTACCGAGAATAGCGCTAAGTGGGGTGCGGATTTCGTGACTCATGTTAGCAAGAAAATCCGATTTGGCCCGACTGGTCGCCTCTGCCTGCTCTTTCGCGCTATGCAGTGCCGCTTCAACCCGTTTACGTTCAGAGATATCGCGAATCACAGCCACAATGAAACGCTGTTTTTCCAGACTTGCCTGACTTATCGTCACTTCTATGGGAAACGCATCACCATCCTTATGCAAACCGGTTAATATCCCATGTCTAAGGGGAGCTTCGGCCTCTTTTACCACCTCCTGCAGTAGCTCAGCCTCGGGTTGCGCCAACGGTAAGTACAGCAACTCATGAAATTGACGACCAACCATCTCCTCGGCTGAGTAACCGAACAGGCGTGTCGCAGCTGAATTGAAGACCTGGATAATTTCGTCACTATCGAAGGTCACCATGGCCTCCCCAGCTGCATAGAAAATGGCGCGCTCCATCGCCCACGTACCATGCCATAATTCTGTTTTTTCTGACGCAAGGGGTTTTGCTAAGGGGCCAAGCCAACGCACTAAAGGGGCTCTACGACGGTATAACCAAGAGAAGAGACTCATATGGGGTAACTTAAACGTCCTTGTAAGCAATTGTTATAGGTAAATTTCACGTACCAGACACTAAGTGGCACATGTACTCGATAGGGAGAAGAAGGCCTCCTTGAATAGGTATCATAAGAATTCTGGAACGCCCTCTCGTAGGAAGAGTCACCATAAGCCGTTCTGAGGCGGCACACCGCCTTGAGGATAACCACCGTATCCACCGGGAGGTAGATTGCTTTGCGGGGGGTATGTCCCATCATCATGACTGCCCGATGAACGGTAGGCAGACTGCTCCTGTCCCTCGATGATGGGTTTAATCACCATTTCCACACGCCGATTCAATTGTCGTCCAGCCGCCGTTGCGTTGCTGGCACGTGGTTCCGATTCACCACGCCCTTCGGTGCGCAGACGCTGCCAACCAATGCCGCGTACGGCTAAAAACTCAGCGACGCTACCCGCGCGACGTTGGGAAAGATTCACATTATAGTTTTCCGACCCTATGCTGTCGGCGTGTCCAATAATGTGCACGACGGTTTGATTATAGTCCCGCAAAATATTCGCCACCTTGTCTAGGGACGGCACAAAGGCGGGTTTGATGGCGGCGCTGTCGAAATCAAAGGAAACCTCACTGGGGATATCTAACTTAATACTGCCATCCTGCAGGCGCTGGATCTCCAGATTATGGCGACGCTGTTCCTCAACCAGGGCCCGCTCAAAGGCTTGCTGCTGCCGATCCATATAATTACCCACCGCACCGCCGGCGAGAGCACCTACAGCAGCCCCTACAAATTTACCAGCGTCATCCTCGACAAGGTGACCAACGATAGCACCCGTCACGGCGCCAACACCGGCCCCTACTTTGGTACGCTGGTAAGGAGCGGCAGCGGTGCAGGCAATTAGCGCCGACAGTAGAGGGCAAAGCGCAATTTTCCATAGTATTTTCATAATGGTTTCTACTGAATTGAAATAACTCGAGCGACAGAGCTATCGACTTTAAGGTAAACAAGCACGACAAAATACACAAGCATAGCGTTGGCACCTAATATGATTCGACCGTTACCCTTGCAGTGCTTGTTGAGTGATTTCAAGACAGCTATTTAATAGAGAACGTTACGTCAGCCAAATTTTTTGGTATGCTGGGAGGCTAAAAGACACTATCATAAGACCTCTTGCAAACTTAATGAGCGCTGAGGTGTCGGCTGGCAGGTGTTACCAGCAGTGCACAGGGAAATGTGCGATAGCGAATCCCTGCAGGACGGCAGGGTTGAACGGCGGGAACACGTTCAGTCTGGACAGTTAGGATCTGACCTCATACAAGAGGTTTATAGTTAAAAATTTTCTTCAGGACGTTTCATGCTGGCGACGGTAACACGGCTACTTTCCGGCAATTCCGATGGACTGGCTCGCTTCGCTATACCTGTCAACATTGTCTTCATTCTTCTACTGGCTGAAGGTCTTGCCCAGTTAAGCTGGAATTTTCTGCTTTCCCCGGCAGCGTTCATTGCAGCGACCGGCGAGTCAATCGACCGCAAACAGCCATCGGCGTCCTCGCCGGACCGGCATGGTATGCCCGCTTCTACCCTCGAGCGGAGTGCAGATTATCTTACCATCGCCAATTGGCACTTGTTTGGTCAACTGGAGACGGCAAAGCCTGTACAATCGCCGCCGGTTAAAGCCCCAGAAACCAAACTCAACCTGCAACTTGTCGGCACCTTTGCCTCCGAAGATGATGTTCAAGCATTGGCTCTAATCACTGAAAGCAATGGCTCGGCACGCGCTTACAAAGTCGGTGAACTGGTTCCTGGAGGAGCTCGTTTGGAACAAATTCTCACAGATCGAATTGTACTTTCCCGTAACGGTCATCTGGAAATTCTCAGTTTGCCCAGGGAATTTGCGAACACTGACCGTGCCTTTTCAAGCAATACACTTGCCGCTTCCCTTTCTCCCCCCATGCCAAGCAACGCGACAACAGTCGATGCGAGCACCGTTGCCGCTCGGCTACGCAATACCATCGGCTCTCAACCGGAAAAGACGCTACAGGATCTCGCTTTGGCAACACCCTATATAGAGGACGGCCAGTTTCTGGGTTTTCGTTTACTGCCAGGTCGCGACCAGCAACTGCTGCGGGAGTTGGGCCTAAGAACCGGCGATATCATCACCCAAGTCAATGGTGTTCGTTTGGATAATCCCGGCCAAGGTATCAATCTACTACAAGAATTGCTCGATGCGGATCAGGTTGCTATCCAAGTGCAGCGAGCCGGTACGGAAATTCCCTTTACTTTTATCTTAAACGCTCAGTAGCCATGGCTACTGGCGAGCGGGCCCGAGCCCGCTAGACAAAGTGAGCGAGTTCATGATGATGAAAGGATGCTATAAGGAATACTGCACTTTGCTTAATCGTCGTTTTTTATGGTACGTCCTGCTAGTCTTATTGTGCTTAGGCTTTAGCACGATCAGGCATGCCGCCGTCGCTGCGGTTACCCTGAATCTGAAAAACGCCGATATTAATGCTCTCATTGAAAGTATCTCGGAAATCACCGGCAAAAACTTTATCGTTGATCCCCGGGTAAGAGGACAGGTGAGCATTATTTCCTCTAAACCCATGGCCGAGGACGAGATCTATGAGGTTTTTCTCGCTGTGCTTACCGTGCATGGCTTTGCCGCCGTACCTGGGAATCAAGCCATCAAGATCGTGCCTGCTGCTGGCGCCAAGCAAGAGAATATACCAACCGTTGAGCAACCTGGCAGCCAAGAAACCGATCAGATCGTCACGCAGATAATCCAGGTTCAGAATGTCTCTGCCGCACAGATTGTGCCTATTCTGCGCCCTCTTGTTCCACCCCAAGGTCATCTGGCGGCCTATGCACCCACCAATGTGCTTATTGTCTCCGACACCGCCGGCAACGTGGAACGCATTGCCGATATCATTCGTCGGGTGGACCGCGCCAGCGACGAAGAAGTCGAGATTATTCCTCTCCAACACGCTTCAGCCACCGACGTAGTACGTACCCTTAGCGCTTTGGAACAAGCGAAGACTCAGGCCGGCCAAGGGGCTGCTAGTGCACCTTTGCAATTAGTCGCAGACGAGCGTACCAATAGTATTCTTATGTCGGGCGACAAGGCATCCCGGTTGCGTTTACGCACCTTAGTCACTCACCTTGATACGCCTCTGAAACGTGAAGGCAATACCCAGGTGATCTATTTACGCTATGCCAAAGCCACTGACCTCGTGCCGGTTCTCACCGGCGTAAGCCAGCGGTTGAATGAGGAAGAACAACAAAATGTGCCTGCGGCTCAATCAGCGCAGGCGCGCAGCGGCGTATTAATTGATATTCAGGCAGATGAAGCGACTAACTCGCTGGTGATTACGGCTCCCCCTGAAGCAATGCGCTCCCTGCGGTCGGTCATTGCCCAACTGGATGTACGTCGCGCCCAGGTGTTAGTAGAATCGGCGATTGCTGAGATTTCTGCGGATAAGGTAGCCTCGCTGGGCGTTCAATGGATCGCCGATGGAACTCAAGGAGGTAATCTGGTCGGCTTTACGAACTTCAATCTGGGGCAATCCCTGGCGCAAATCGCGGCGACAGCTCTCAGCATCGCTGGAGGCGAGATTCCTGCGCCGGAAAGCTTTGGCACGGGCCTGAACCTGGGATTAGGGGATTTTAGCGGCTCCACGCGTTTTGCGGCCATCATTAGCGCCTTGGCCGCCGATGGCGATACCAACGTCTTGTCTACTCCTACCTTGGTGACTTTGGATAACGAAGAAGCGGAAATCATCGTCGGCGAAAACCGGCCTTTCTTGACGGGCAGCTTTACCACTAGCGCCAGCGGCGCCGATAATCCCTTTCAGACCATCGAACGCCGGGACGTGGCGCTGACATTAAAAATTAAGCCGCAGATTAATGAAGGTAATGCCGTGCAGCTAGAAATTGTTCAAGAGGTAGAAAACTTAGTAGAGAATACCAGTCAGGGACCCGTTACCAACAAGCGTTCTCTAAAAACCAGCGTACTCGTAGAAGACGGTCAAATTCTGGTTCTCGGTGGTCTCATCGATGATCAGTTGAGCGAAACGGTACAAAAGATACCCGGTTTAGGCGATATACCGGTGGTCGGCAATCTATTTCGCTTTCGTGATACCCGCAAGCGCAAGCGCAATCTAATGATATTTCTACACCCGTTGATTCTGCGGGATGCGGCTCAGGGTACTTTGTATACCAACGACAAATACAGCTATATCCGTGAACAACAACTGACCGCTCGTCAACGTGGCGTCGCCTTGATGCCCGAGGTTGAAACACCGCTACTGGTTCCCCAAGAACAGGTAAAAAAGCAGAATTCGATGCTGGATATCGCGCCGGAAGCTCAGCCCGAAACGCAACCAGAACCAGAATTCGCACCTGGTATTAACGTCCGCAGTACGGGTTTTAACAACAAATGATTCCAGTCCGCCGTCTGTCTTACACTTTTGCTAAACGCCGTGGCGTACTCGCGCTGGAACTGGCCGACGGCTATGTCAACGTCGCCTACCGGCCCGACGCCTCCTCCCATAGCTTCGTGGAACTGCGTCGTTACCTGGAGTTGCCACTGCGGCCCAGTCCGGTCTCGGCCGAGACTTTTGAAACGTTGCTGCAAAACGTTTTTGAAGGGGACACCAACGGTGCAGCCCGTATGATGGAAGATCTCGGCGATGAGATGGATCTGAACCAGGTCGCACAGCAACTTCCGGAACCGGAAGATCTTCTGGAAAGTGCCGACGACGCTCCTATTATTCGTTTGATCAATGCGCTGCTCACTGAGGCTATCAAGGAAAATGCTTCGGATATTCATATTGAGGCCTTCGAAAACCGCCTTTTAGTGCGTTTTCGGATAGACGGCATACTGCGTGAAGCATTGCAACCTCCCCGTGCGCTGGGCCCCTTGCTGGTTTCTCGGGTCAAGGTGATGGCACATTTGGATATCGCTGAAAAGCGTCTACCGCAGGATGGTCGTATTTCCCTGCGAGTCGCCGGCCGGCCGGTGGATGTGCGGGTTTCTACCCTACCCACCGGCCATGGCGAGCGGGTGGTGCTGCGGTTACTGGATAAGCGCGAAGGCAAGCTCGATCTGCAGCATCTAGGCATGGAATCTGCCACCCGCGCCTGGTTAGAAAAACTGATTCAGCGTCCGCACGGGATACTCTTGGTTACCGGCCCTACCGGGTCCGGGAAAACTACCACCTTATATGGCGTACTCAATCAGTTAAACAACCAGAAACGTAATATTATGACCGTGGAGGATCCTATAGAGTATTACCTGGACGGCATCAGCCAAACCCAGGTAAACACTAAAGTGAACATGAGCTTTGCCCGCGGGTTGCGAGCGATTCTACGCCAGGACCCGGATGTTGTCATGGTGGGAGAAATACGCGATCTGGAAACTGCCGAGATTGCGGTTCAGGCCAGCCTTACAGGGCATTTGGTGTTATCTACGCTGCACACCAACAGTGCCGTGGGGGCGATTACCCGCTTACGGGATATGGGCGTGGAGCCCTTCTTGCTGTCTTCCAGTTTGATTGGGGTGTTGGCACAACGCCTGGTGCGCGTAATCTGCCCGTACTGCAGACAATCCCATCTTGCTGCTCCCGCCGATTGCGAGATATTAGCCATGGACCCGCGGCAACCGCCCATGTTTTACACGCCCCGCGGCTGCCAACACTGTAACCAATCCGGCTATCGAGGGCGCACCGGTATTTTTGAGCTGGTGGCCATGGATCCTACCATGCAAACCATGATTCACGAAGGCCAAGGGGAGCAAACACTGGAACGCTACGCTCGGCGCTCGAGTCCCAGCATCCGCGATGACGGCCGCCGTCGCGTATTAGCAGGAGACACCAGCTTGGAGGAATTGGTACGGGTAACCCAAGAGGAATAAGATAATGCCCGCCTTTCAATACGCCGCTCTCGACGCCCAGGGTCGTACTCGTAAGGGGTTACTGGAAGGCGACACGCCGCGTCAGGTACGTCAGTTGCTACGGGAGCGCGGCTTTAACCCCCTGGAGGTAGAAGAAGTCACAGGCGGTCGACGACAAACTCACGGTGGTCTCCGTTTGTTCTTAGGGAAGCGAATTAGTGCCACGGAATTGGCCGTGGTAACGCGGCAATTAGCCACCCTAGTAAGTTCCGGCCTGCCTCTGGAAGAAGCTTTAGGTGCAGTGGCCCGGCAAGCCGGCAAAGCACGTCTCGGCAGTTTACTGCTGGCGGTACGTACTCGCGTTCTTGAAGGACATAATTTGGCGACCGCACTTAGCGACTTTCCTGGTGTATTTCCCGAATTATACCGAGCCACCGTGGCCGCTGGAGAACAAGCCGGACACTTGGATGTGGTTTTCGAACGACTGGCAGACTATACGGAAACTCGGCAACAGATGCGCCAGAAGATCGGCTTAGCGTTGTTCTACCCTATATTATTAACGGGCGTCGCCATCTTGATTGTCGCGGGTCTACTGGTCTATGTAGTTCCTCAGGTCGTGCAAGTTTTTAATAGCATGGGCCAGCAATTACCGCTGTTGACTCGGTCACTAATTGCGCTAAGTGATTTTTTACGCGCTAGGGGTTTATGGCTGTTCGGCGCCATAGCCGTAGTAGTCTTCGGTTTCCTGTATGGGCTTCGGCGCACTGAAGTTCGGCGCCGCTGGCATTGGCTTTTGTTACAACTGCCACTATTCTCCCGGCTAATTCGCGGTCTCAATACTGCACGCTTTACCCGTACTTTCAGCATTCTTATGGCTAGCGGCGTACCGGTACTGGAAGCCCTGCGCATCGCAGCCCAAGTGATCAGCAATTTACCCATGCGGGAAGCTGTAGAGCAAGCCTCGGTACGGGTGAAAGAGGGCACCAGCCTACATAATTCCATCGCCGCAAATGGGTATTTTCCGCCGATGACCGTTCAGCTCATTGCCAGCGGCGAAGCAAGCGGTCATCTGGAAGCCATGTTGGAACGAGCCGCCGTCCAACAAGAACGCGAGACCGAAACATTGCTTGCTGCATTGCTCAGTATTTTCGAGCCGGTACTGATCTTAGGCATGGGTGTCGTGGTATTAACCATTGTGCTGGCCATACTATTGCCTATCTTCGACCTCAATCAGATGGTACGGTAGAGCCGGTTAATCTGGTAGCCAATTACGTACCGCACCCATTACCCCCAAGCCGAGAAAAATCAGCAGCGCCCATGCCGGAATACTTAGGCCTAGGAAAAGCCCGTCTACGGTGCCACACTGCCCAGGGCTGTAAAGCAGCAACTGAGCGGTTTCAGATAACGTAAAGTGGGTCAGCAAATAGTCGAGCGGCGGCAAACAAATGGCTGCCTCTTCAACCGGTAGGGTTTGTAACCAGGTATGGTAGCCGGCAATGCCTACGCCTATACCAGCAACCAAACCGAGCGAAACGGCATAGACCTGCGCGCCCCAGCGGCGCGAATCATGAATTGCAGCGACCAGAAAGACAAATCCTAACACTGCCATCACGATTCGTTGACAAGTACACAGAGGACAGGGACTTAGTCCTTGATAAAATTGAATATAATAGGCATAAATTAAGATGAGAACACAAGCGAGAACACCTAATACGTTGCTTTCCCGCCGCGAAGGCATCCTATTTCTAACGATATTGCCGAGAGTATTTACAGAAGCCCGGCGGTACACCGTCCCTGACATCTCCTTCCGGCGGTAATGGTGGAGTTGCATGGCAGACGGTAGTTTGATCATTTACTGACTCTGGTTTGCAGAAAAACTGTTTATTTTGAACAGGAGGTTGTATGAATTTGTTTGCTTTGTTACCGTTTTCAGTGATTGCCGTAAAGGCCTTAACAATTATTCTGTTCGTGCTGATGGTTTTAGCAACCTTGCAAATTGCAAAAACGTCTCCTCCTAACAATATTTATAATTAATCTATAGCAATAGTTCGGACAGTTTTGAGCATATAAAATCAATCGCTTACCTCTGGAAATTGAATTAAATAAAACTTAGGCCCTACGCTGAGTTGCATTTAATTCCTTAAGTGTTTGATTCGTCGTTCTGAAACCAACAAAAACTGTCCGAAGTATTGCTATAGCAGATTTTGGCCAGTATTTCTTTGATTTGAAACAAAAGCTTTGCAATTAGACAGTGGGAATTAAAGAGTAAAGGCCGGCTTTAGCGATGTGCGGTTGGAGCACTAACGTATCAACAGTCTGACGTAATCCTTTAATTTTTCATTTAAAACAATACATTAAACCCAATATGCTAAGCGATAGACAAAAAACGTCAGAAACTGACTACAGCGAACATATCAAAATTAATTATTAAAAAACAAATAATTATAAATATTCCTGCTAAAAATTTGCTAGATCCTGTGAAACAGCGTATAGCGTTTGTGCTTCTGATGAAGTTTTCGTAATGTTTTTTGTCGGAAACAAATCTTATACTTAACCTCTTTGCCGGCTTCCCTTCTAGAAAACTCAAAAAATTAACCACTTGTAAAGACTTTTATCATTTCCATAAATCGCAATGCAACACTGTGTTAAGAATCCGCTGCGTTTGGTCTAATGTTTGCTTATACGGAATAGTTCCTCATTTAGACGAGAAAAATGAAATGGGACTTTTATCTCTAGGATGATAGCAACTTTACCATTTAAAAATGTGCCATGAATGGATCGGGATTAAATAACTATTGCGAACCGTCAAATACTGTTCAATTTCATCAGAGCAATGGAATGATGACGACTCAGGATTTGCAGGATCAAAATCAATGTCTTAAAGATACCGGCGGTACCAGTAAAGAAAATGGCGTGCTGGGTTTTCTGCCCGCGTTTTGCGATACACAAACCGGTACTGTTTATTTATCCCGCTTTAGCGACGGCAGACTCGCACCAATGCACTTGCTGGATGGTCTACCGGAGGAACTCGTTATGCAACCCACCCCTTCCGGTAAGGTGACCGCGGTTAAAGCGTCAGTGACGGCAGGATTTGTTTACGGTGGTCGTTTTTTAACCCGAGAACAAGCGGCGCAAGCAGTCAGGGAAAATTATAAATAAAAACAACAAAACATTAGATACACTGAAGGCAAATAATGACTTTTTTACACTGTTTTCTGTTGCATATCAGATGCTACATTAGTAAATAATAAGACAGCTTTTTTAGCAATCTTATTCCGTTCACATGACTCTACCATGACTTCATGGACTTCATAACAGCCATGAAGGGTAAAAGCAAATACCATGATTGACTAAACCATGGGAAACGCAAGACTCAATTTACAAATTTAAGAAGGTCCAATTTCAATAACCAGCACCTACACGACATCCTATGAGCTACTCTTCCAAATACGCCCCGGCAGGCTTTACCCTCATCGAAGTCATGGTTGTGGTGGTCATTCTGGGAATTCTTGCCGCCATTGTCGTACCGCGGATCATGGATCGTCCCGATGAAGCGCGGATTATCAAGGCTAAACAAGACATCCGGGTGTTACAAAGCGCTCTTGATCTCTATAAGCTCGATAACTATCGTTACCCTACTACCGACCAGGGTCTCGAGGCGCTGGTGCAGCAGCCCACGACAGCCCCAGAGCCACCACGTTGGAAAGAGAGCGGCTACATTGACCGTCTGCCGAAAGACCCCTGGGGACAGCCTTATCAATATCTGAGCCCAGGGCAACACGGACCCGTGGATATTTACTCCTTGGGCACCGACGGCCAGCTTGGCGGAGCAGGTACAGATGCGGATATTGGCAATTGGAATCTGGAACAATAGCCGGCGCCAGACAGGTTTCACCCTTCTGGAGATAATGGTTACCGTTATTCTGATAAGTATTATCGCCAGCTTCGCAATACTTTCCCTGCGCGGCAGCGAGCCAGGCGAACGCCTTGCCACTGAAGGCCGGCGTTTGAACGCTCTGCTAACGCTGTCCCAACAAGAGGCCCTGTTCCGCGGCGAGCATCGGGGTGTACGTTTTACTGAGACAAGCTACGCCTTTTTTACCCGCAGCCGGGATGGCGAATGGCGTCCCTTGACGGACTCTGCTCTGCTCCAGGACTATCAGTTGCCGCCGGGATTGCAGGTAAAATTATGGGTAGAAAACCGCTTAGTAGATTTTGCCAAGGTTTCTACTCACCTACCCCAAGTGTTGCTGCTCTCCAGCGGAGAAGTGACGGCTTTTAAGGTACTTTTTTCTTTTGCAGACGGTTCCGCACAAAATTATCAAATAGTCGGTGATCTGACGGGTCATTTCCATTCCGGACCCGCTACATGAAGCGCAAGCACAATTCCGGCTTTACTCTTCTGGAAGTCATGGTGGCCTTGGCGGTTCTCGCGATTGCCCTTGGTGCTATTATTAAAGCCACCGGGGCAAGCGCCGGCGATGTGGGCCATCTCCGTGATCGGACCCTGGCGAGTTGGGTGGCATTAAACCGCATCAACACTCTGCGACTCGCCCGCAAGTGGCCGGACGAGGGTGCTCGCAAAGGCATGGCGGAAATGGCGGGCCGGGAATGGCGGTGGGAAGTGCAGGTCAGCAATACCTCTGATGAGGATTTGCGCCGCCTTGATATTACCGTTTACGGTGAAGACGACGAAGCACCTTTGGCGGCGTTAATTGCTTTCAGAGGGCGCCTCTAAATGGTATGGTAAAAACAGCTTTAGCAAACTCCGGCGCCCTTTGCTTTAGAGACCATCGCATCTTAGCGCGACACACGGGCTTCACGCTGCTGGAACTGCTGGTGGCGCTCGCGGTATTCGCTATTATGTCGGTGGCCGCCTATACCGGCCTGCGTAGCGTACTGTCCGCCCAGGTTCACGTGGAAGCGGAGGCCCAGCGTCTGGCTCAGGTCCAGATGGCTTTCCACTTTCTGAAAAACGATATTGAGCAGATCGTGCCACGTGAGATTCGCGATGAGTACGGCGATCTAAGGCCGGCCTTGGAAAGCGCTGATATCAGTGGCAAGCTATTCGTCTTCACGCGCTCCGGCTGGGATAACCCCTTGGAGCACCCGCGGGCCAGCCTGCAACGTGTTGCCTATCGCCTGAAAGAGGAGCGCCTATTAAGGCTGTACTGGGACACGCTGGATCGCAACGGCATCAGCGAACCTCAGACAACCTTGCTTCTGGAAAATGTTCAGGATGCGAGGATACGGTTTTTGGGTGGGTCAGTTGAAGACGAATGGCAAACCGTCTGGCCACCACCCGAGAATGAGGAAGGAGCGGTGTCTTCACTGCCGCGTGCGATCGAGCTGAGCATTACACTCAGTGACTGGGGAGAAATTCTCCGTCTTTTCCTGCTATCCGATTCTTAACTCTTTATGGAAAAATTTCAGCACGGCTCTTCCCTTGAGCAGCGGACGCTTGTTGATGGCAAGCAAGGTTGTCTTGCTATCAACGAGCAAATGACTTTTCGGTACAAGCCATGTCAGACTGGGGTCGCCCTGCTCACCGTGTTACTCATCGTCTTTCTCGCCAGCATGACAGCAACTCACTTGGCCTTCCTGCAGCAACTGACTATCCGGCGCAGCACGCTGCTCGAGCACCGACAACAAGCTTTGCTCTATACCCTAGGCGCAGAGCAGTGGGCAGCGGTGATGCTAAAACGTGACCGCGAAAACAGCAACAAAGACGATCTGAACGAACTGTGGGCTAAGCTGCCTCCCGCCCTGCCGATACAAGGAGGTTATCTTACCGGACAACTGCAAGACCTGCAGGGACGCTTCAATATCAACAACCTGCTAAAGCTCTCCGACAATGACCGACGCCGTGGTGAAGGTCAATATGGTAAGCAGCAAACGGACGCCATTGCCAGTATGCCAAATGCTGGCGACGCGATAGATGTGGCTCAGTTCGAAACACTACAACGGCTTCTATTGATTTTAGAACTAGAGCCCGAGCTTGCTCAAGCCATCGTCGACTGGCTTGATCCGGATCAGGAACCTCGGTTTCCCGGCGGTGCCGAGGATAGCGCATATGTAACTCACACTCCGCCTTATTTGGCGGCCAATCGACCACTTGTGAGTCTTTCGGAGTTACGCCTGATTAAAGGCATCGACAAGGAAGTTTACGCTAAGTTAGCACCGTACCTCTGTACGCTACCGCCCGGCACCGAGCTCAATGTCAACACGGCACCGCCCCCCGTGCTAGCGGCTTTAGGCGACGATATCGGATTGCCGAGAGCGGAAAACCTAGTCGAGACGCGCGACAAGGGAAACCAGAATGGTTATGATAGTGTTACAAATTTTCTTAACGCCTTTGGCATTGAGGAAGAAACTTTTGCGACGATTCCGCTCACCGTTAGTAGCCGCTATTTCCTGCTTCAGGCCGAAGCGCAGGTGGGCGAAGGTCGAGCGCTTCTGCACAGCATTATCCACCGCCCGGATAGCGGCAATATGCGGATTCTGCTGCGCCGTTTCGGCAATGACGACTAACGACAATTCCGATGGCCCAAACGTTATTATTTCGTTTTTTGACCTCTGATCACGTCGAATGGCTCGCGGAGGACTTCTCCGTGCAGCAAGGCACCCTTGCCGAAATGGCAAGTCATGCTAAAGCCCTGCGGCCCATTCTGATAATTCCTGGAGAATTCTTGGTCCTAACCCAGGCCAAGGTACCCGGCCGTCAGCTAGCTACCCGGCTTAAAGCCATTCCCTACGCCTTGGAAGACAATTTAGCTGAGGATGTCGAAAATTTGCACTTTGCCATCGGAGAGTTAGCAACGGGTATGAGCATTCCGGTGGCTGTCATGCGCCATCATACGCTACGGTCCTGGCTCGAGACTTGCGCCCAAGGTGGTATTACTCCGGCTGCCGTGGTACCGGACATACTCCTGTTACCTTGTGAAGAAGGCGCTTGGAGCTTGTTGCTGGAAAATGAACGCGCAGTGCTACGCAATGGTCCCTGGCAAGGCTTTGCGATCGAACAAGACAATCTGCCGTTGCTGTTGCAGCTGGCCCTGGCCGAAGCAGGCGAGGGAGTTCCTCAGCAGTTGCAGGTATGGAGTGAAGTCACACCGGAACTCGGTGAACTCGGCATTCCTATTCAGTCACAATCTCCTTCTCGCAAACCGCTGCAAGTGTTAGCTACGGGTTATCAGCACGCCTTTCCCATTAATCTTCTCCAAGGACCCTATAGCTTTCGCACTCACCTCGGTAAAAGGTTGCGTCCATGGCGAGCAGCGGCAATTTTGGCAAGCTTATGGCTGGGCGTGCAAATGCTGGTGCAGATCACCGAATATCGACAATTACAGCAAGCGCAAGCAGATCTTCGGATGACGATAGAGCAACTCTATAAAGATGCCGTGCCTAATGCACAAAAAATTGTTAATCCCCGGGTACAACTGGAAAACCGGCTAAAAGAGTTACGCCAGAATGGTCACAACACAAAGGATTTTTTTTTGGATTTGCTCTATGCAGGAGGGCAGCCGCTGCTCACCTTCAATCAGGTGACGCTCCGCAGTTTGCGCTATAAGGAGAATCAACTGGACCTGGAATTAGAGGGCGGCAGTCTGGAATTTATGGATCAGCTGAAGCAACTTTATCATGAACAGTCTAATATAGATGTGCAGATGCGCACGACGAAACGGGAAGCGAAAGTGCAAAGCCAAGTTACGCTTAGCAAGTCTTCCTCATGAACGCGTGGTGGAAAAGACTCAGGGAGCGCGAGCGCTGGATAGTGAGCAGCGGGCTTGGCCTGGCCCTTGCGCTGTTGCTCTATGGGCTGGTCTGGCAGCCGTTGCGGACCCAACTGAAAAATCTGCGTCAGGGAGTGGCGGAACAACGTGCGGAGCTGGCCCGGATGCGCACAATCGCTGAGGAAGTCAAACGCTTGTCCGCCTTTGCCAACACATCGGAGGAAGCAGCTCAAGCAGACAGCGGACAGTCGCTGCTGCTCCTGGTGGACAGGAAAGCCAAAACAGCTGGTCTCAACGAAACCATCAAACGTGTTGAACCTCAAGGTGTTAACCAACTACGCATACAGTTGGAGCAGGTTAACTTCGATCAGATGATCCGCTGGCTGGACAGCTTAGCACAGGAACATGGTATAGCCGTTGATAATGCCAATATAGACCGGCAGACCAGTAGTGGACGGGTCGACGCTCGTCTTATCTTAAGGAGCAGCGAATAGTGAAGCGCTTTCTGGGCTATAGCCTAGTTGGATTGCTGGCTTATGCGGCGTTTTTGGTTCTCCAATGTCCGGCGACCACCCTGATGGAACTGGCCGCACAGAGGTTACCCGGCTTTACGGTGCAGAGTGCCCATGGTTCAGCGCTGCGGGGCACCGCTAAGGGCATTCGTCTACACCATGTGCAGCTTGAAACGCTGACTTGGCAATTGCGCCTATTTTCCCTGTTACTGGGACGTCTGGAATATCAATTTGCCGTCGCAGAACCCGAACTTCACCTAAACGGTGTCTTTAGGATCGGACTGAACCGGCAGTTGCATATCGCTGAGCTCAGTGGGCACATTCCGTTGCCTCAGGCTATTTTTCTGACTGGTCATCCACCTCCACCCGTAGCCGGCGAAGTGCAGTTGGAAAAAATCCAGTTGCAGCTAGGCAAAGGTGGCCGCCCGGACACTGCCAAAGGCATGATTCGTCTGCTCCATACCCATACCACCTTCGGCAGATCCCTCACACTAGGAGGTTTTAGCGCCACGCTGGACTCCCAGCATCAAGATATCATGGCTACCATCAAAGACGACGGCGGACCGCTGGAATTTACCGGCATGTTTTCGCTTGCCCCAAACGGTCATTACCGTCTGATCGGTCAGGCGGCGGTTCGGGATGGTAATAACCAACAGTTACAGCAGGCGCTCAACATGCTGACGCGGCCCAGCGGGGATGGCAAATGGCATATCGAGTTTACCGGGATGTTACCTGTTTAAGAACGGCATCTCTTGCACTTCTCGGCAGATTTACCATTCAATACCCTTCTAATCGATGTCCATGTCGACGTCACCGGTACTCAGTGCGGCTTCCAACAAGTGTCCAGCCCGCTTGGCCTTGGTCGTCAAATAATTCTCGTTATAAGGATTAACCGATCCCATCACCGGGATCCGGTCGTCAATCACAATACCCGCTGCTGTCAGCGCACTCACCTTGCGGGGGTTGTTGGTCATCAGCCGCACCCGCTGAATCCCCAACTGCCGGAGCATTTCCACTGCGGCGTCGTAGTGGCGCTCATCGTTTGCAAAACCTAGCATGGCATCCGCATCCAGCGTATCGTAACCCGCTGCTTGCAGTTGGTAAGCCCGTAGTTTATTGGCCAGCCCGATACCGCGGCCTTCCTGGGCCAGATATAACAACACCCCTCCTCCTGCCGTGGCCATCGCGGTGGCCGTGCAGCGCAGCTGTTCCCCACAGTCGCATTTCAGACTGCTAAAAATATCACCGGTCAAACAGGCGGAATGCAGACGCACCAGTACAGAACCCTCCATGGCCGGCGCGCCAATGATCACAGCCAGATGCTCAGTCATTCCGTCGATACCGCGAAACAGCACAAAGCGGGTTAACCCGATCCCAGCCAGCGGGACTCTTGCATCACTGACGCGGCGCAGGGAGCGCGCTAAGTTCTCGGGGTAGACGGCGATGTCGTCCGGCGCCATCGCTGATACGGCAGACGGCATTTCTGTAAGCGCTGCCGCGTGCTGCGAGTCGCTTACGGGGACCGTCAACACAGCCGGTAACAGCCGAGCAAACTTGGTCAATTGCACAGCCATGGCCGCCGGATAGCTGGCCTCTCGAAACGGCACATTCTGTAGCAATTTCCTCGCTTCGGCAGGATTATCGATGATAGACCACCCCAGACGTTGAAACCATTCCCAGTTCGCTCCGGCGGGTGGGAATAAGGTAACCGGCACTGCCATGAAATCATCGACACCCAGCACGGTGGCACGTTGCGGAGTGATGGTCAAGGTTGGCTGCCGGTGTGCCGCGGTAATCATTTCCGCAATCACCTCGGGCACTGCAGTTTCTACAGCAGCAATCCAGAGCGTTTCTTGTGGATGTTCAATGCAGGTCACCTGTCCGCGACGCAAATCGGCGATGGCGCGATCCACCTTGAGCACAGAACGGTGGTTATTTGTCGCTGTATTATTTTCCCACATGGATTAGAGTTCTCCCCTGGGTTGGCCAACATTTACCGGTAGTCTATAATTAGACAAATGTTATACAATCTAGTAAAAGAGACAACATCCAGGACCGAAACGTTCCCGAACCGGTTAACTTGTTATGATTATGATACCAGACATGCAAAGTCCATGGGTTGACAGTGACACCGCTTGGCAACTTATCTTAGCACTACGCGGCTACATTCGTGCCCGCCAGTGGACTCGTGACTGCACGGCAAAATCCATTGGATTAAATCTAAACGCTGCCGATTTGCCTTGTTTGTCGCCCCCTGAGGCCGCCTTGCTAGCCGTAGCCAACGACGGTACGTGGACAGCCCGCACTCCGCTGTCACCCGCTGCAAAACATTTGTTTGACCTTTACCTACCGATCTGTCTGGTGTCCGCCAGCCGGCCACTGACAGTCGGTCATCTTGGACAAAGTTTAGACGGACGCATTGCTACCGAATCGGGTGCTTCATGCTATGTTACTGGACTCGAAAATATCATCCACCTGCACCGAATGCGTGCGCTTTGTGATGCCATCGTGGTGGGTGCCGCGACCATTCGCCATGACAATCCGCAACTGACCACTCGCCGGGTCACCGGCAACAATCCCGTACGCGTTATACTGGATCCCAAGCGTCGCTTAACGGCCGACTACAACGTGTTTCAGGATAATGCCGCAACCACCTTAGTGTTTTGTGATGCTGCGCTAACCGGTCAAGGTACTCTAGGTAACGCCCAAGTGATCGGAGTTCCAATTGATAACGGCCGGCTACGGTTACCTGCTGTATTAGACCAGTTGCACACACGCAGTCTTTATGGCGTATTCATTGAGGGTGGGGGCATCACGGTCTCTTATTTTCTGCAAGAAAACCTCTTGGATCAACTACAAATCGCCATTGCACCCCTGCTCATCGGCTCTGGACGACCCGGTATTACGCTGCCTGCTATCCAGGACCTCAATGAGGGGCTGCGGCCGCGGCATCGCTTATTCACCATGGGCGATGACGTACTTTTCGATTGCGCATTACACTGAACAGGTTCACTGATATTTTTTACCAGGCGAGCCAGCCGCCGCATCAACAGTACCGGTAAAAACGTATTAACAATAGGCAAAAATATCTGTATGACCAACAGTCATGTTGGAAAGAGAAGCGGTAATAAGTCTGCGCCGGCGCAACAACCAATCATTGACCCAGGCAGCCGATGTCTCATTCTGCTGCTTGGCTGCTTCGGCATAACCTGCCACCAGCGCCAATTGCAGCTCTGATTCGGCGGGGCCCAACCGCCAATCGCTGCGGCCTGTAGCGACGCGACAGCCTTGACGCTGCAAGCAGTTCACGGCAAACTCCGCGGCTTCGGGACCCAAAGCACGACCGAAACCTTTATCAGTGTGCTGGTGACGATTGACCCGTTCGCGAACGGTATCATCAGCTTTGTCCTGCGGTTGCCAATTCATCAAACCATCATAGGTCAGTGCAAAATAGACCGCCATGCCGGCGCTACGACATCGCTGAGCCAGGGTTTCCAACCAAACACCAGACACCAGATCGAGCAATGCCGACGCCGTAACAAGCTGAGCAGGCGCAAAATCCTCCATACACCGCAAATCAAACCGGCGGCTTTCCAGAAAACAGGAAAAGCCATTGCCCGCTATCCGCAAGCCACCGGTTTGATGCTCGATGTGAAAACCGTTAACGTTAGCCCAGCGATGCATGACAGAGTCAATGCTATCCAACAGTTGGGGATCGTTATCCAGCAACAGCCACTGTTGCTCCCCACCCAGCCGGGGTGCTAAAAAACGGAAATTGGTACCGCTGCCCGCGCCTAAATCTAGGATGGCTAACTGACCGTGACGTTCCCGCCAAGCCACTAGCTGTTGCAACAGGCCGCGATTTCGCGCGGCAGCATCCACCGCCTCTCGCAAATTAAGCCAGTCCCGCGTAAATTTCTCCATAATTAACCTACCCGTTGCAACTGCGCGGCAAACCGCGCGCAGGCCGTCGGCCAATCGGCAAGCCACCGACGGGCGGCGCGCGCGCCCCCAGCCAATGCCTCACGTTGCGTAGCGTCGGTGAGGACCTCCCGCAGGGCCAGGGCCAAGGCTGCGCTATCGCCCGGTGGCACCAGTACGGCGGCATCTTTGGGAACCGTGTCAGGAATCGCACCTGCTGTAGTGCTCACGATCGGCAGTCCGCGGGCAATGGCCTCGGCAAGCGCCATGCCATAACCCTCATAGTAAGAGGGCAACACAAAAAAATCGGCACGATGATAATAAGCCGCAAGCTGAACAGCAGCGACCTCATCAAGCAGTTGCACGCGGCGCTCCAGGTCCAGTTCCGTTAGCTGGGCCCGTAATTGCGCTGCGGTCTTGGGACTGCGGGAGAGACTGCCGATACATTGTAACTGCCAGTCCAACTCCTGCAGAGTTGCTAACGCGTCAAACAATACTCCATGCCCCTTGCGAGGCGTCAGGGTAGCCACGCACAGCAGCCTCAAAACGGTGGACCCAGAGCCTGTTGCCAAAGGCGCTGGGTCGGTGCCGGGGGTGACTACGCCGATATGCTCCGGCGCAACGCCATAATCGGCCAGCGCCCTGGCCGTGCTGGAACTGGTGACGATCACTCGGTCAACGGTTGCCAGCGCTTCCCGCTCGGCCTTGAACAGCCTCTCTTGCTCGGCAGGACGCAACCCAGTTTCCGCCGTCAGGGGATGATGGATCAACGCCACCAGCCGCAACCGGCCGGCCTGGGAAGCCACCAGGTGCGGGATGCCGCCGAGGGCAAGCCCATCGATGACGACCGTGGCCCCGTTGGGAAAATCAGCAAACAACCGTTCGGCAGCGGCCAGCGCCTGAGCATCAGGATCAGGAAAACTGTCCGCCAGGGTGTGTAACTCGACCTGCCGGCCCTGCCGGCGCAATCCCTCGATGATGCGGGCGTCATAGAGATAGCCGCCGGTGCGCGTAGCAGGATCCCCGGGCACGACAAAATGAACAGTCGCCAAGTTTCAGTCCTTACTACCGTGTGGAAGTGCTTCCGAGAATGACGCCCAGGCAATATGAGACTCCCACAGCGTGACTTTCATGGCTGCCAATCCCCGGCCGCCGGATCCCAGGTCACCTGCGTCAATACAGGCTGCCATACGCTCGAAAATCACCCGGGCCAAGTATTCCGTGGTGGTGTTATGCCCAACAAAAGCCGGCTCGTCATCCAAATTTCGGTAATTCAGCTCCGCCAGAATGGTTTTGAGCACTTGCATTAACCGTCCGATATCGACCACTATACCATTCTCGTCCAGCGTCGGACGGGATAATTCTATATCGACAACGAACGTGGCCCCATGCAGATTTTGTGCAGGACCAAATACGTCGCCGGTAAAACTGTGAGCGACCATCACATGATCGCGAACACCTACGCTATACATAAACTATCTCCGTTAATCAGCCGGCTGTTCCTCAGACGATTGCTAGGAAAGACTCTACCAGTAGCTTGCTAAGTTATAAGACTCGGATTGCGCCGCGTTCCATCCAGGTGACAATAGGTCGACGTCAGGGCGTTGGATAGCTGATCCGCTGGCACAGCGTAGCGTTTGAGCGGTCTGCCAGTTGCTCCATTGTGCGGGGCAGCTCACTAAACGGGCTTTCCCCGCTAACCAGCACCTCGAGCACCGGGTCACCCAGCAACGCCAAGGCCTTGGCCAGACGTCGTCGCGGCGTCCAGCGACCGCGCTGAGCTGTCGCCACCCGGCCTACCTGAGAGGAACGCAGGGTCAATCGCTTGGCATGAAACGCCTCCCCCAAAGGCAGGCTTACTGGTTGATCACCAAACCAACTCATTTCTACCACCGTCGCCTCGAAGCCTGCCAAACTGAGCGATGTCACCAAGCCCGCCGGTACCCCGCTGGCGTGAATCACCAGATCGGCATCAGCGTACGCTTGAGACGGCACGGCAAACTCCACATTGAGTGCCGCAGCAATAGGTGCCTTACCGGCATCCACGTCGATTAACTGCACTTCGCAACCGGGCACACCGGCTGCCAGGTAGGCCACCAGGCAGCCAACCGTTCCGGCACCCACTATCGCAATCCGATCACCCAGCCGAAGAGCGGCATCCCATAAGCCATTGAGAGCCGTTTCCAGGTTCGCTGCCAGCACCGCGCGGCTCGGCGGCACCGTCGGTGGCAATGGCACGACGGCATTCGCCGGCACAACATAGGCAGTCTGATGAGGATAGAGACAAAACACCGTGCGGCCAACGAGGGTCTCAGAACCTGCCTCTACTACCCCGACGCTGCTATAGCCATATTTGATAGGAGCCGGAAACTCGCCAGTCTGGAAAGGCGCTCGCATGTGTTGATACTGACTGACGGGAACCGCCGCCCGCCACACCAAACTTTCAGTACCCCGGCTGACACCGCTGCAAAGCGTACGGACTAGCACTTCATCAGGACCGGGCGAGGCCAGACGATGGGAGCGGATTTCACCTTTCCCCGGCGCGGTTACCCAAAATGCCTGAGCGTTATAGTCTTTTCTCATCAAAGGCCTGTTGCTGCCTGAAATAAAACCTCACCTGAATCGGGTGGTGAAAAGGTTTCTATGCACATATGACAGCGATACCGTACCGATAGTTAGGCAAACCGGATCTGGGAGTCGCGCAGTTGCTCCGCCGTGAGTAGAAATATGCCTTCCCCGCCCCGTTCGAAATCCAGCCACACAAAGGGAATTTCGGGAAAGGCGGCGCTAAGAACGTCCTGTGCATTACCCACTTCCACCACCAGAATACCTTCTGCATTGAGATAATTCGCGGCTTGCCGTAGAATTTCGGTGACTACGTCCAACCCCTGCTCGCCGGCTTCCAAGCCCAGCATCGGCTCATGGCGATACTCCTCGGGCAAATGCTGTATGGTTTTTTGGCCGACGTAGGGCGGATTGCTTACGATAAGATCGTAGGAGCGGCCCTGCAGGGCCGTAAACAAATCGGATTGGATCGCCTGTACCCGCGCGTGCAAATCATGCTCCTGAATATTGCGCTGCGCCACTGCCAGAGCGGCAACGGAAATGTCTGTCATAGTCACTTCAGCTTCCGGAAACGCATAGGCGCAGGCAATACCGATACAACCGCTGCCAGTGCATAAATCCAAAATATCTGTCACGGTTTCGGGATTAACCAGCCAAGGCTCAAAATGACGCTCGATCAACTCGGCCAGAGGCGAACGAGGGATCAGCACACGCTCGTCAACATAAAAAGGCAGTCCCATAAACCAGGCCCGGTTCATCAGATAAGCAGCAGGCTTGCGTTCGTGCACCCGGCGCTCCAAGAGGTTGACTACGGTCTGTTTTTCCCCGGGAGTCAGCGTGGCTTGCAGAAAATCTCCATGCAGATCCGGCGGCAAATGCAACGCGTGCAAAACCAGCGCTGCCGCTTCGTCAATAGCATCCGCCGTACCGTGACCAAAATGGACGCCGGCCGCATTCATACGCGTGGCACCCCAGCGAATAAAGTCACGTATCGTGTGCAGACATTGAAAAATAGGATCGGTATCTGGCATCAGGTCCCTCGGGCACTCAATCAAGTGATCGCGGTCGAAATTTAGCAAAGTCCTGTTACCCATACTCAGTATAGCAGTTCCGGTTGGCTACCAACTTAAGGCGGGATATGTCAGGCGCTACATTCACCTTGTAGGAGCGAGCAAGCTCGCTCCTACAAGGTCGCTTGCAAAGTATCCCGGCTGAAGTGGCTACCCTTCCATTTTAAGGTAAACTGCTGCTTTTCTCGGCATTCGCACATTGCAAATGATACGTCGCAAAACTTTTTTTTTACTACTGGTAGGTGCATTGGCGCTGGGCACGGGCAGCTGGCTGGGACAATGGTTTATCCGTCAGAATGCTGCACCACCGCTGGCAATTTCGGGCATCTATTTCCCCGAGCCGAGAGCCATTCAGGATGTCAATTTGATTCAGCAAAATGGTCAACCCTTGACCCAGAACGATTTCAAAGGACAGTGGAGCTTTTTGTACTTTGGATACACCTACTGTCCCGATATCTGTCCGACGACACTCGCTGAACTCTCTAAGGTGGAGCAGCTCCTGGCACAGCGGGGGCTCAACCAGGATACTGCCTATTTGCTGATCTCGGTGGACCCACAGCGGGACACGCCCCAACGTCTGCAGGAATACACGACTTACTTTAACCCGAAATTCAAAGGAGCCACCGGCTCTCCCGATGAATTGGCCAAACTGGCCAAACAGTGCGCCGTAGCCTACCACGTACCTGAGCACGCTAAGGACGACACCAGCTATTTTGTCGATCACTCTTCCACTGTGAGCCTAATCGACCCGGATGCCCACTTGCGGGCTATTTTTACGCCACCGCAAGTGCCGGAAACTTTGGTGGCTGATTTTTTAAAAATTCGCGAGCATTATCAGCATAGTCACTAAACCCCTTCTAGTGATCCCACTGTATTTTGCCCGCAAACTTCGAGGTTTATGTTTCCTATGAGGATCCAGTCAAGCGCTGCGCCCTCGGCTGAGCAAACGGACAACCTTTCCCTGTGGGATTGGCTGCGTAGCTTGCCTCAGTACCTGCTGCCGCAGCGCCTCAGCACACGCACCGTTCACAAACTCACCCGGATTAAGACGCCGTGGTTCAAAAATGCCCTGATCCGTGCCTTTATTAAACATTACCAAGTGGATATGAGCGAGGCGGCAGAACCAAATCCGCTTCGCTATAACGACTTTAACCATTTTTTTACCCGCCCTTTACGCAGCGGTATCCGCCCTCTGGCGGCCGGCGATCAGGTTGTCTGTTGTCCGGTAGACGGCAGCGTGAGCCAGGCGGGCGAGCTTGAAGATGACTTTATCCTGCAAGCCAAGGGGCATGCATTTTCTCTGAACCAGTTGCTGGGTGGCACAACAAGCCGTGCCCTACCCTTTCGCGGCGGCAGCTTCGCTACACTCTATCTCGCGCCCCGGGATTATCACCGGATTCATATGCCTTTAGCGGGACATCTGCGGGAAATGGTGCATATCCCTGGTAAACTCTTTAGCGTTTCGCCCCTCACTACACGGGTAGTGCCAGGGCTGTTTGCCCGTAATGAGCGGGTGGTGGCTTGCTTTGATACCGCGGCCGGTCCCATGGCTCTGGTACTCGTAGGCGCCGTCAATGTAGCCTCCATCGAGACAGTCTGGGCGGGGACCATTACGCCGCCGTTAGCGACTATCTGTCAACACTGGGATTATCCGAAAACCGGAGCAGCGGCAATCCGTTTGGAAAAGGGGGCCGAAATGGGCCGTTTTAATATGGGCTCCACGGTAATTGTGCTATTCGGCAACCAAGCCGTACGCTGGGACCCGGCCATCAAGGCGGTTGCGCGCGTACACACGGGGCAGAAACTAGGCGAAATCGTTGCAATGCAAAATCCTCAGGCGGACAAAGAAGCACCCATTCCAGCCAGGCTTATCTCGGACACCAGATAGTCTCCCATGGTTGTCTGATACCAATTCTCATTAATGTTTGTGCACCCTTTCATTTGGGAAACGATATGATTTACCCCGCTAAGGCAAAGAGAAGTCAAGCCTGCTCCAAGGGAAACGCCATCACCTCTTGTAGCGCCGACTTGCCCGCCGCAATCATCAGCAGCCGATCGAATCCTAAAGCAACACCGGCACAGTCCGGCAAACCTGCCGCCAGGGCATCTAAAAACCGCTCGTCCCAGAGAATCTCAGGCAGTCCTTGCGCAAGACGGGCTTGATGCTCGTGCTGAAAACGCCGACGTTGCTCCGCTGCATCGCACAATTCGTGAAAACCATTGGCCAACTCGATACCGTCGACATAAAGCTCAAAACGCTCCGCCACAGGAGGATTCCCCGGACGCACCCGGGCCAGGGCAGCCTGAGAAACAGGGTAGTCATAAATAAATGTCAACCGTCCCTGCCCGAGGCGAGGCTCAATACAGTGGCTTAACAGCAGGTCTAACCAGGGCGCAGGGTCGTCGGTTGGCATCCCCGGTGGTTCCTGCAATTCCTGCCCTTGCACACAGCTCGCCAGTTCCGCTACGTCGGCGCGATGAGGATCCAACCCAAGGTAACGCTGAAATACCTCGGCGTAACTAAACCGTTCGGGCACTGCCAATACCTGATAGTCTTGCAATAAAACCGTTACCAGCTCTGCTACTTCGTCCATTAACCGATGATGATCAAAACCAAGCCGGTACCATTCCAACAAGGTAAATTCCGGATTATGCAGGCGCCCCACCTCACCATTGCGAAATACCTTGGCAATTTGGTAAATACAACCGCTACCTGCCGCCAGCAAACGCTTCATCGGATACTCCGGGGAAGTCTGCAAATACAGCCGCCGACCGTGGCACAAACCGGGACCGCCAAAGTGAGTCACAAAGCCGGTCAGATGAAGATCTGTCACGCCGGCCGCAGACAGTGCCGGGGTATCGACTTCCCAGATGCCGCGAGCTCCGAAAAAAGTCCGCGCGGCGGCCAGCAACCGGGCGCGCAGCCGCAATGTCTCCAGTGCGGCGACAGGTGCCCAATTTTTCCTCCGGCTTTCTGCTTGCCCGTACACTGCTGTCAAGAGGTTCTTCGCGCAGAAAACTCAGGGGCAACGATGCATAGCATCATTCCTTAACTCGAGAAACATAGTCACCGGTCCGGGTATCCACCTTAATGATTTCGTCGGCCTGTACGAATAGCGGAACCCGCACCACTGCACCGGTTTCCAGTGTAGCCGGCTTAGTACCGCCCCCCGAGGTATCGCCTTTCAGCCCGGGATCGGTTTCCGTGATAGCCATAGTCACAAAGTTGGGCGGTGTTACGCTCAAGGGCGTACCATTCCAGAGCATCACCTGACAAACATCTTGCTCTTTTAACCATTTCGCACTGTCACCTACGGCATTGGCATCGGCGCCGATCTGCTCGAAAGTGTTCTGATCCATGAAATACCAAAATTCTCCATCGTTATAAAGATATTGCATTTCCACGTCCATGATGTCGGCAGCTTCCACACTGTCGCCGGATTTGAAAGTCCGCTCAACAACCCGTCCCGTTTTTAAATTGCGAACCTTGACCCGATTGAAGGCTTGTCCCTTACCGGGCTTCACAAATTCATTTTCGACGATAGCATAGGGATCACTGTCCAGAATGATTTTTAACCCGCTCTTAAATTCACTGGTACTATAAGTCGCCACAAAAACACCTTTACATATACGTTAACCAAAAATAGCTTATGATACCTGGAAGCGCCGCTTCGCGTCAGATACCACGCTGGCAAATTGAACTGGCCCACGCCATCGCCGACCCCGCTGAACTGCTCCGTCTCTTGGAGTTGGATCCAGCCCTGTTACCGGCTGCACAAGCAGCAGCGGCACTATTTCCCCTCAAAGTGCCACGGGGCTTCGTAGCCCGCATGCGTAAGGGCGATCCCAATGACCCCTTATTGCGGCAAGTCCTGCCGTTGGCTGCAGAAACGTTATCCAGTCCGGGCTTTGTGGCGGATCCGGTGGGTGATAGAAAAGCCATGGTAGTGCCAGGTTTATTGCATAAATACCACGGTCGGATATTGCTGGTGACCACCGGTGCTTGCGGCATTCATTGCCGCTATTGTTTCCGTCGGGAATTTCCGTATAGTGAGACCAAAACGGGAGACTGGCGACAAGCTTTGGACTACGTGGCTAATGATACCAGTATCAGCGAGGTCATTTTAAGCGGTGGCGACCCCTTAGCGCTTTCTAACCGCCGCCTGAAAGGCTTGCTAACCCAGCTGGAACCCATTACCCATCTCCGGCGCTTGCGTATTCATAGTCGTCAGCCTATTGTACTGCCGGAGAGAATAGAACCGGAATTGTTGGCATTGCTCAGCGAGTCGCGCCTTTTACCGATAATGGTGCTGCATGCCAATCACCCTCAGGAAATTGATGATGCCGTTAACCAGGCGCTAAAACAACTCGCCGCCGCTGGAATCACGCTCTTTAATCAGGCGGTGTTACTCAAAGGCATCAATGATTCAGCGGCTGTGCTCGGTAAGTTGAGTGAAACCATGTTCAGCGCCGGCGTAATACCCTATTATGTACACTTATTGGACCGGGTGCGGGGAACTGCACATTTTCAGGTAGAAGAAAGCCAGGCATTAGTGATGATGGAAGAAATGCGCAACTGTCTACCAGGCTACCTTGTCCCCCGTTTGGTGCGGGAACAAGCAGGCATGTTTGCGAAGATACCGGTGTTTTGAGGCTTAGCACTCGGCCTTTAGCCAATACCAACGGAAAGGGATTAGTGATAGCGTGTCCGAGTATAACCTTATCAATTTGCTGGTCATAGATCAGTCACCTGCTACCAGCGAGCCCATTACACAAACACTGCGCACGGCGGGTTATTTGGTTCAACAGTTCTATGCGGCACAGGAAAAAGAAATCCACAATATTATCGATTACAAGCCGTTGGACCTTATCATCATGCGCCCGAGCCAAAACTTACCGCCGCTTTCAGCAATTCGCGAGTGGGTTGAGGCGTCCTATCAAGACATTCCTATTATCGCTATCGTCGACAATTTCGCGCAACAAAAACCGCTGGAGCTGTTGCGTACCGGCGCCGATAATTTTGTTGAATTATCTGATCCGGAGTACTTGCAGATTGTCGTGCGCAAGGAACTTCACCATGCGCAGCTACGCAAAGAAGGTCGTTCCCAGGGGATCAGGCTCGAGGAAAGCGAGGCGCGTTTACGCATGTTGTTAGACAGTTCGCGGGATGCCATTGCCTATATTCACGAAGGCGCTCATGTCTATACCAACCCAGCTTACTTGAAGCAATTTGGGTATGCCAATGAGGAGGAAATGGCGGGTATTGCTTTGATGACTCTGGTCGTTCCCGACGACCGGGATGAGCTTAAACGGTTCCTATTACGTAGCTTTAAAGCGGGCAAGAGAGTAGGGCCTATTGAGCTCACCGGTCTGGATAAGCAGCAAAACCAGTTTCCGATCCTAATGGAATGTCTTCCCACGCGCATGCACGATGAACCTTGTTTGCAAATTTCGATTCAAAATCCCGCTCAGCAGCAACAGCTTGAGCAGCAACTGAAAGAGTTTAGCAAGCGCGACGCGTTCACCGGACTCTACAACCGAAAATTCTTCACCGATCACCTGAATAAAATTCACACCGGCGCTGCCGAACCGGGTGGAGCCGTATTTTATATTTTAATCACCAATTATCGCTCCATCAACGAACAATTGGGACTGGAGGCCGCGGATCAATTGTCGGTGGAGTTGGCCGAACTACTCAAGGAAGTGGTAACGGAGAAGGAGATAGTTGCCCGCTTTGCCGATGCTGTTTTTACGGTTTACACGCCTGATGCGTCATCGAAGACAGCTTTGCAATTGGCTGAACGGCTGTCAAAAGCCATCGAAACCCATGCTTCCCACGCCTCCCATGCCCTTATTGGCCCTAGCTCTGCCATTGGCATTTGTCTAGTACGGGACCGGCGTGATAATGCCACTCAGGTTCTCTCCAACGCTAACCGGGCCTGCGAGATAGCACGCCAGCAAGGAGATCATCAAGTACAGATTTATACTCCGCCCAATACCGAGTTAGGTATGGCAAAACAAGAAGAAGAACTGGTTGAGCGCATTCGTGAGGCTATTTCTGCAGAAAGGCTAAACCTGCTGTTCCAGCCGATTGCCAGTTTCCAGGGTGATACTACTGAGCGTTATAAAGTCTATTTGCGCATTCTTGACGAAAACCACAATCCCCTGTCTCTGGCTTCCGTGGCACCAGTAGCTGAAAGCCGCGGGTTAATGCATTTGCTGGACAAATGGGTAATTGCCCAGGGTTTGGGCGCCCTCGGCAAACACTATCAAGGTAGCGGCAAGCTCGCTACCCTATTTATTCACATATCCTCCAATTCGCTACTGGAACAGGATTTTTACCCCTGGTTAGAAAATAAATTAAGAGATTCCGGATTGCCTGGAACTGCTCTGGTGATGGAGGTGGCAGAAGCCAGCGTCGAGCAATATTTTAAGGAAACCCAAAGTCTACGCGAACGGCTGCATCAATTGGAATGCGGTTTCGCCGTGTCCCATTTCGGCGGTAAAGCCAATTCGGAGCGTATCCTCGTCAACCTGACCCCGGATTATGTTAAGCTGGAGAGCGCCCTAATCGAAAAACTGGCCAAGAACAAGAAGGATGAGACCAGCCGTCTCGTGGTAGCCGGCATTACGGAAAAAGCACAGGAAATGAATATTCCGATCGTGGCCACTAATATTGCCACCGCTCCCCAAATGGCCAGCATCTGGCAATTTGGCGTTACCCTGGCGCAGGGCGACATGGTCCAAGAGCCCAGTTCGCAAATGGACTTTGACTTTCAGCAGTTTGTCGGCTGATTGTCCTGTCTGCACCGCCCCCTCGGGGTAAGCTCGTTAGGAAACCAGTCCCTATCTGCTTATGGTCCTGCGTAGGCCGGCAAAAAACTAGCGCAAGGCCTGCAAAGCTGCAATACGTTCTGCTAATGGCGGATGGGTCATAAACAGCTTTTTTAGGCCTTCGCCAAGCCCCCCGTTGATACCAAAAGCCTTCATCTCCGAGGGTAAATACGACGGTTTCGCCACTTGCCGCAGACGTTCCAGGGCGGCAATCATTTGTTGGCGGCCCGCCAGCTTGGCGCCTCCGGCATCGGCCCGAAATTCACGCTGCCGGCTGAACCACATAACGATCAGAGAAGCGAGAAACCCCAGCACGATTTCGGCGATGATACTGGTAATCCAGTAACCGATGCCCGGTCCCCGATATTCTCCATTGTTATTGGAAGACAAGGCGCGGTCTACGACAAAGCCCACAATGCGAGCCAGAAAGATGACGAACGTGTTAAGCACGCCCTGGATAAGCGCCAAAGTGACCATATCTCCGTTGGCCACATGACTGATCTCATGGCCTAGCACGGCCTCCACTTCGTCCTGGTTCATATTCTCCAGCAAACCGGTGCTAACCGCCACCAACGCATTGTTACGGCTGGCGCCCGTGGCAAAGGCGTTGGGTGCCGGTGAAGCGTAAACAGCCACTTCCGGCATGCCAATGCCGGCCCGGCCAGCCTGAGAACGTACCGTCTGCACTAACCATTGTTCGGTTGGCGTACGGGGCTGCTCAATCACCTGCGCCCTAGTGGAACGCTTGGCAATCCATTTGGATAACGCCAGGGAAATAAAGGAGCCGCCCATACCGAATACGGCGGCGAATACAAGCAGGGTGGATAAATCCACGCCGCTTTCGCTGAGAAAACGATTTGCGCCCAGCACATTCACGACAATGCCGAGCACTACCAGGATAGCCAGGTTGGTCAGGACAAACAGGACCACGCGTTTCATCAATTCTTCTCCTTAAAAGAGGCATACCAGGCAATGATGGGCATGGCCTGGCGATTTTCAAGGTCTTGCACACCGGGTGATCAACATAGCATCCCCGTAGCTATAGAAGCGGTAACGCTGAACGATAGCATGGCGATAGGCGCGCATAATATTTCCCCGGCCGGCAAAGGCCGCCACCAGCATCAACAGAGTAGACTCGGGCAAATGAAAGTTAGTCAGCAAAACGTCCACGCATTGAAACCGATACCCGGGATAGAGAAAAAGCCGAATTTCTTCCTGCAAAGGCCGGATTTCCCCATCTCGCCAAGCCGCTTCCAGACTGCGCACCACGGTTGTGCCGACGGCGACGATACGGCCGCCGCGAGCTCGGGTCGTTTGTATTTGTTCGCAGACCTGAAGGCTGACCTTGGCAAACTCGCTATGGATGACATGGTCCTCGATGTGCTGGACGCGAACCGGCTGAAAGGTGCCGGCGCCCACATGCAGGGTAATGAAGACCTGTGCAATTCCCCGCGCCTGCAAGCTGGCCAGCAGAGACGAGTCAAAGTGCAAGCCGGCGGTGGGTGCGGCCACCGCGCCGGGGTGACGAGCATAAACAGTTTGGTAGCGTTCGGCATCAACGGCTGTATCGCCTCGGGAAATGTAGGGCGGTAACGGAACATGGCCATAGTGTTCCAGGATTTCCAGCAGGGGTTGGGGAGTCTCGAAATGCAATTCGAAGAAGTTTTCCCGACGACCCAGCACCGTAATGGCGACCTCGCCGTCTATCATTATCTTGCTACCTAGCTTAGGGGCTTTGCCGGCACGCACCTGCGCCAGGGCACGCTGTCCGTCTAGTATCCGCTCCACCAGAACTTCAACCCTGCCTCCGGTGCTTTTCCAGCCGTACAGGCGTGCCGGGATTACCCGGGTATCGTTAAATACCAGCAGATCGCCTGGTTGCAGGAGGTCGGGCAAATCACCAATCACGCCATCGCGCAGCGCGCCGCTGCTGCCATTCAAGGTCAGTAAGCGACTGGCACTGCGTGGCGCGGACGGATACTGGGCGATAAGTTCTTTGGGAAGATTGTAGTAGAAATCGCTGCGTAACATAATGGCAAACACGAATCCATAATCCGGCACCCGGATATCCGGTCAGTGAATAGCTAACCCGCTTGCCCAATGACTGGCAATTCTTATATTATGCATTTTCTTGGCGCCGGGGTGGCGGAACGGTAGACGCAGTGGACTCAAAATCCACCGGGGGCAACCCCGTGAGAGTTCGAGTCTCTCCCCCGGCACCATTGACTGACAGCACGCACCATCGTCAACTGCTGTTATCCGGTTAGCTCCTATAATCTCGCCGCGCTCCTCAAGCAGCCACCGTTAACGGTAACGCAACTTGAAAACTATCGATAATATGCTCTTCTAGACGATCCAAAATGAGAGAAGTTTTACCCGCTACACGTCGCAGGGCGATCTGAAAAGTTGGCAGCGGCGGAAAGCCGTTGTTCTCATCGAGGATTCGCATCCCTTCTCTCACGTTGCTCCGGGGCAATACACTGACGGCAAGCCCGGCCCGCAGCGCGGCCTCAAGGGCGGTCAAACTGACACTGGTATAAGCAATACGGCTTGCCCGGCCCCGCTCGGCCAGGGCTTCCAAGGCCCATTGCCGGAAGATACAACCCGCCTGAAATAGCGCCAGCGGTAAAGGATCCCGCTCATGAACGCAATGGCTTGCGGAGGTCACCCAGACCACGGACTCCTGGTGAACCACAACACCGCTATTGTCGCCGTGCCCATGGGTGATCAGCGCTAAATCCACCGTGTTTTCCGCAATTCGCTGCAACAGGTTGGCAGTCGTTTCACAGACCACTTCCATATGGATACGCGGGTGGGTTTCGGCAAACCGCGCCAAAATGCCCGGCAAAAATGTACTCCCGTAATCATCCGGGGTGCCAAACACGACATTTCCCTGCAGTTCCGATTCGTCAAAGGCTGCCAGTGCCTGCTGATGGGCTCGCAGAACACGGCGGGCATGCCCCAGCAGCAGTTCGCCATCGGCGCTCAACCGGACGGAACGACCGTCCCGAGCGAACAACGAACGCCCGAGAATTTCCTCGAGACGTTTCATCTGCATACTGACCGCAGACTGCGTCCGAAATACCCGCTTTGCCGCGCTGGTAAAACTCCCGCTCTCGGCGATCGCTACAAAGGTTTGCAATAAGTCTGGTTCAAGCATCTCAGACAGCACCCTCTATTCATCAGTAAAATTGAACTAAATGATAATAAATATTCGTTGGAATGATCAATAAACATTTGCCACATTATCCGCCACCCGATTAACCCGATAAACAGACGCCAATCATGAACCACACAGCTTGTGCTTCTCCACTAGCAGAAAAAACGGCAAGCCGGCCCCGTCAACTCAGCGGTTTACAACGTCGCGGCGAGTATTTTCGCCATGGCCGTCACGCTGTGCGACGGTGGCGGCAAGCAGCGCACGACCGCAAAGTTCTGCAGGGGCTGTCCGATCATTTATTGCAAGATATCGGTCTTACCCGGGCCGCCGTTGAACGGTATACCAAGCGGTCTTTCCGGACCCTGCTTGATAATGAACAAAGGGGCTTGCCCACGACGGGCTCCGACAAAAACCCTGTCTGACAAATAGGAACGGAGAACAAGCAATGTACGTTCGGTTATTGACTCACTCAAAGCTAAGCCATCATCTTAAGAATGCAAGACAAGCGCGCGCAGAGCTCGCTGCAACGCGTTTCTCCGGCGTTACCAACCGGCTGGCGCCAGGGCATGCGAGGTTTGCTGATTTACCTCGGTGAGGTTTACCGTACCGCGCTGCGACGCAGCATCCGCTGGCAGCGTCGCTACGTTAACAACCGCAAACTGCTGGCGCTCGATGAACGGACGCTGAAAGACATTGGTCTTCCCCGAAGCGAAATACCCTTTCTCGCCGATACACTCGCGCAAACAGAAACACCGGTACGACAAACTGTCCGCGACATCTGCCGGCACTAAGTCAGATTACACGCCCTCCCCTTAAAATTCTTGATAATGCAGTGCAAACTTCGTATACCGTAATACTCTCTTTACGGTTACGGACTAGGCATGTTAAGCGCCATTTTGAGCTTTTCCATCCTACTGCAGACCACAGCGGCGGTTTTGGCATTGCGGCTTATCCGCATTACCGGGCGGCAGTGGGCGTGGATTTCTATCGCCTCGGCTATGCTGCTCATGGATGTGCGCCGTTGCATTACGTTCTATCAACTGCTGCTTGGCAATACGGATACTCCCGCAACCGGCTTTACCGCGGAACTCGTTGCTCTCGCTATCTCCGCATTTATGGTTACCGGGATGGTGGGTATCGGTTCTCTGATTGCCAAAATTCAGCAGGCGGAACAGGTGTTGCGTAACGCCCATGATGAGCTTGAACAACACGTACAGGAACGTACGGCAGAACTTACCCGCATGAACACCGCATTGCAGCAGGAAATCACCGTACGCAAACAAACTGAGGCGGCTCTGCGAGAGAAGAACAATCTTTTGAATACTATTCTGGAGAGTACGACGGATGCCATTTTTATTAACGATGTCGAAGGCCGTTATGTACTGGCCAACAGCGCCGATAGGCAAGCGCTTGGCAGGACCATGGAGGAACCCATAGGGCAGCATCTGACGGAAATATTTGGACCCACGACGGCACAGTTGCTCCTGGAGGAAAACCGCCAGGTTATGGTAAGCGGACAGTCCCGGACATTCGAGCACCAGCTAGCCATTACAGGGGAAACGCGCTTTTATTCCGTTACCAAAGCGCCCTACTGGAACGATGCAGGACAGATTCAAGGAGTGATTGGCATTGCTCGCGACATTACTGAGCACCGGTTGAACGAAGTTCAGGCACGTCAGCAACAGCATACCGTGGCACACATGGCGCGCCTCAGTCTCGTCGGAGAAATGGCTTCCAGTCTGGCCCATGAACTCAATCAGCCGTTATCCGCTATTGGCATCTATGCTGAAACGGCCGGCGCCGTCACCGCGAAGGTTAATTTACAACCGCTGCGATTTCCTGAAGAACAAGCCACTGAACTGCTTTCGTTACTCGAAAAGATCGTCACTCAGAGCCAACGGGCAGGGGAAATCATCCGCCGTATGAAGCACTTTACTCGGAAAACAAACCCTTTGAGGAAGACCGAAGATATCAACAAGCTGATAAAAGAAGCGGTGGGTTTAATTGAGTTTATGATCCAGCAACAGCATGTGACTTTGCACTTTCACTTGACCAACGAGCCGCTACTGGCGCTCGTCGACGCGATACAGATCCAACAGGTCATCCTCAATCTGATGTACAACGCTATTGAGGCAATGCAAGACATAGCCATTAACGAGCGCGAGTTGCGCATCCAGACGCTGTGGACCGCCAGCAATAGGATCGAGGTGCGCGTGTGCGACACCGGCCCAAGTCTTTCCGGCGCAGCGCAAGAAAAGCTATTTCAACCTTTCTTTACGACTAAACCCACTGGCACCGGTCTAGGACTCTCAATCAGCAAGTCCATCATTGATGCGCACAGTGGACAATTGTGGGCGACTCCCCAAGCCGTTCGTGGCATTATGTTTCGCTTTACCCTGCCCGCAGTTAAGCAAGAGATCTAATATGCATCCATGAGGAGGCAACGCTATGATCATCACCACAACCCCAACGGTGGAAGGAAAACGTATCAAGGAATATCTTGGCATCGTAAATGGAGAAGCGATTTTAGGCGCAAATTTATTCAGGGATCTTTTCGCCGGGCTTCGGGATATCGTAGGCGGACGCTCCGGCGCTTATGAAAAAGAACTGAAAAAAGCCAGAGAGATTGCCTTGGACGAACTCAGGGAAACCGCCCGGCAGCTAGGCGCCAACGCCGTGGTTGCAGTGGATATAGACTACGAAGTGCTCGGCGAGAAAAATGGAATGCTCATGGTAAGCGCAAGCGGTACCGCAGTCAAAGTTGACTGAAACCTGGTATTCTTCGAGCTGGCGGAATACCGTAAAGCGCTGCGGTTTCCTCCAGTCGGCCCTTGGCTTTTCCTTATCGCGCACGTCCGGTGATTGGCAGCCTCGCTTTTCGCCATTGGGCCATATGACCCTCCAGACAACGCACCCTCTGAAACCCCGTTCGGCGCAGCGCAAAACGCGCAATACCGGCGCGGGGACCATGCTCGCAGTAAACGACAATAGGCTCGTCAGGTGTAACTGAAATCGCTGCAAGATGAAACAGCATTGCCCAAAAAGGAATATGCACGGCGCCGGGCACATGACCTCGTTGATACTCCCACCGCGAACGCACATCGATGATAAGCGGTGCGGTGCCGGATTCGAGCTGCTCGGATTTAAAATACTCCAAAATCGTTCGATCTGGGGTTTTCCAACAGCCTCTTAGATATAACAGGTACGGCTTTAGAATCTCTAGCATACGACATCATGGCTTAACACGACCATTGCAGCTGAAATTCTCGGAGACTGCCGTTGTCCCAGGTTTTTTCCGCTACCGTTACCTTACCCTGCTGATCCACCCGTAAAATAGTGGATGAACGGGTACCGTAGTCGGGGCTTTCGATAAACAGCGGAGATAACATACGCTCCCATGCCAAAGATACGCCGGTATTCGGGAGTGCTTCATCAGTCGCGCGGGTGCGGTCTTCCAATAATCCCAATAAATCCTCTGTGCTCGGCACGGCGCCTTCTTCAAGAAGGGCGCCCAGCTTGCGCCGTCCACGTTCCACTTTCGGCCAGGGGGTGTTCAACAGATGATTACTGAGCCCGTAGATGCCCGGTTGCAGGGCTTGAGGCGAACTATTTTGATTGGAGTAGTACAGCAGCTCTTTACCGTCCCACAATAACAAATTAAAACCGTTATAAGCGCTTCCGCGAGGCAGCAGTCGTTCCAAATAAGTCTGGCCGGACTCCCGGCTTTTTAGAAAATCACTCACGAGATGCCCGCGGGAGGGGGCATTGGGAAGCACGCTACGCGGATCGCGATAATTCGTAATAGCCGCAAAGCGCCTGCCCCGGGTAATGCCCAGCCAAGTGCCTCCTGCCTGCAAATCCCGGCCGGCCAGCAGCTCCGGAACATCCTCCCAATACGCCATGGGAGCGGTAGGACGGACGTAAAACTCGTCACGGTTAGCGGCCAGTAGCAATGGATGCCGAGGATGCGACTGGTAAGCGAACAAGATCAAGCACATAGCAGTTCATTGGCTCCGCGTGGACGCAACAACGACAGAATTAGACACGCGCTTAGGCCTCACCGGTGGTCACCGGCCGGTCCGGATCCCGAATCCATTCACTCCAGGAACCCGCGTACAACCGCGACCCCTGTAATCCGGCCACTTCCATGGCCAGTAAATTATGGCAGGCGGTGACGCCGGAACCACACATATGGAGCACTTTCGCAGGCGGACGCTCGTCCAACACGGCAGCAAAACGTGCCCGCAACGCGGTTGGTTCCAGGAACCGCCCTCCCCGAGTCAAATTCCCTTCCAGAGGCAGATTAACGGCGTTGGGTATATGCCCTGCCACCGGATCGATGGGCTCTTGCTCACCGCGATAGCGCGCGCTAGCCCGCGCATCCAATAACAGCGCATCCCCCTGAACCACGGTCGCTAAGACGGTGCCGCTATCCACCCATAAGTGATCGTTATGACGCTCTGGAAAGACGGCAGTGTGACGCTTCGGAATTGCCACACTCAAGGCTAAGTCTTGCGCTTTCCAAGCCGGCAATCCACCGTTCAGAACGGCACAGGCCCGATGACCCAGCCAGCGCAACAGCCACCAAAGCCGTGCGGCCATCGCACCACCAGCGTCGTCATAGACCACGACCTGGCTCGTCTCGCGGATTCCCCACGTACCCAGGGTACGCACCAGGTGTTGCGCAGCCGGCAAGGGGTGTCTGCCGCTACTAGCGGTAACAGGGCCGGATAGGTCTTCTTCCAGATGTGCGTAATAGGCACCGGGAATATGGGCCTGATGGTAGGCATGGCGGCCGGCCTCGGAGTCCAGCAGGTTAAAGCGGCAATCGACTGCCACCCAGTCCGAATCGCCCAGCCGGGCGTGCAGCACCGCCGGCTCAATCAATGTCTCGTATACCATAGCGCCATCGTTAGCCTCAGGCATAACTGCGCAACCGCACCGGACGCCGCCGCGCACCCCAGTGGCCGCGCCGGGCCTCGAACACGCCTGCGCAGGGCGTCCCGCAGGCCGTACAGCGGCCATCAGCGGTCAAGTGCCAATCGCTCAGCTCATACCAGTCCCGGCCGATCAGCTTTTGGCCGCACTGGTGGCAATAGGTGCTGCCGCCGGCTTCATCATGGACATTACCCGTATAGACGTAACGCACGCCGTTCTGCTGGGCAATCTGCCGCGCCCGGGTAAGCGTGGACGCCGGCGTATGGGAGTGGTCCAGCATTTTCCAGTCCGGATGAAAAGCCGTAAAATGCATGGGCACGTCCGGCCCCAGGTTTTCCACGACCCATTGCGTCATTTCCTCCAACTCCTTCTCCGAATCGTTTTCTCCCGGAATCAGTAGCGTGGTTAACTCGAACCAGACCCGGGTCTCCTGTTTCAGATAGATGAGCGTATCCAACACCGGGGCTAAATGGCCACCACAGATTTTCCAATAAAACTTCTCGGTAAAAGCCTTCAAGTCCACATTGGCGGCATCCATGTACTGGTAGAATTCCCGGCGCGGCTCAGCGCACATATACCCGGCGGTCACCGCCACCGATTTGATATCGTACTCTCGGCAGGCCTTGGCCACGTCAATGGCGTATTCCATGAAAATGACGGGATCGTTATAAGTATAGGCCACGCTGCGGCAACCCAATTCATGGGCCACCCGGGCGATCTTTTCGGGCGAAGCTGCATCGGCGAGCGTGTCCATTTCCCGCGATTTACTCATATCCCAGTTCTGACAGAATTTACAGGCCAGATTACAACCCGCCGTACCAAAGGAGAGAATCGGTGTGCCCGGCAAGAACTGGTTCAATGGTTTCTTCTCAATGGGATCCACGCAGAAACCACTGGAGCGGCCATAAGTCGTCAGCACAACCTGATCGTGGCGCCGGGCACGCACAAAACACAGCCCCAACTGGCCTTCATGGAGCTTACAAGCTCGCGGGCAGACATCGCATTGAATCCGCCCGTCTTCGAGCATGTGCCAATATTGAGTAGGAAAATCAGTTTCGTTGCTTACAGTGTTCATAACAACCTCCCGTTGGGGTTTTTCCGCTGTCCCCTCTGCGCCTCTCTGCCAAGGGATGTAACCCGCCGACCGCCGCAGAGTACTCCAGGGGCCGGGCAGCTCGTTCCAGGGAACGCCGTGAATGCCTCCCTGCAGGCTTGACGACGGCATCCCTCCCGCCGACACCCCTTTCACGAGCTGCCCGGCCCCGTTCTGCGCACTCGGTGGGTTGCATCCCCTGCCAAGAAGAACACAGGAAGAATATCAGAAAGCATGGTAAACTTTGTCGGAAAATCCCCTATAAAATGATGTTACTTAGACCATCGAACAAGGGTTTTTGTGCCCGCCAATTTTCGCATACGGCAAACGGAGACATGCACTATGACTACCGTACGCTCGCCTGCCGTAGCAGGCATGTTTTACTCCAATGATTCCCAGGAGTTGCACACCCAGGTGCAGCATTTTCTCGCCCACGTCACGGCGACCGGACCGGTTCCCAAGGCGATGATTGTGCCCCATGCCGGTTATATCTACTCCGGCCCCATTGCCGCTTCCGCCTATGCCCGCTTACTGGCGGCGAAGGATAGGATTCACCGGGTGGTTTTGCTAGGCCCCAGCCACCGAGTTGGTTTTCGCGGTATCGCCATCAGTGGCATGGTAACCTTCGCAACCCCCTTAGGCCATATCCCGGTGGATCAGGAGGCCATCGCCCAGCTCCACGATATGCCTCAGGTGAGTGTCCTGGACAGGGCTCACGCTCAGGAGCACAGCTTGGAGGTTCACCTACCCTTCCTGCAAGAGGTGCTGGATGACTTTAGCCTGGTACCGCTCGTCGTCGGCGATGCGAGTCCTGCCGAAGTCGGGGCCGTTTTAGAAGCGCTGTGGGGTGGCCCGGAAACGTTGATCGTTATTAGCTCAGACTTAAGCCATTACCATGACTATCAAACGGCAAAGCGTCTGGATGCCGACACTTCCAAAGCAATCGAATCATTACGCTATGCCGACATCGGTTACGAAGATGCCTGTGGACGCAATCCCGTCAATGGCCTATTGTGGGTCGCCCAGCGTAGGGGATTACGAGGTGAAACCATCGATTTACGTAATTCCGGCGATACGGCTGGCCCCCGGGATCAAGTGGTAGGATACGGTGCCTATGTCTTCAACGAATAGCACCCTTGCCGCCGAGGATCGGGCGATATTGCTGGACGTCGCCCGGCAGTCGATACAATCGGGTCTTGCCTATTATTGCCCGCTTGCGGTGGATCCGGCGGATTATCCTGAATCCCTCCGCCTGCAGCGGGCGACTTTTGTTACGCTCGCTATCGAGCAGAGCCTGCGGGGCTGTATCGGCATTCTGGAAGCCCGTCTGCCCCTGGTGAAGGATGTGGCCGAGCATGCCTTTGCGGCCGCTTTCGAAGACCCTCGATTTCCGCCGCTGCGCCAAGCAGAGTTCCCGGGCCTGGAGATGCATATTTCGGTGTTATCGCCCTCGGAATCTATCCACTTTCGTTCCGAGGAGGATCTGCTGGCACAGCTACGCCCGGGTGTCGATGGGCTGATTCTATGGCTTGGCCAACGGCGAGCCACTTTTTTGCCCAGCGTCTGGGAAAGCCTGCCGGAACCTTTCCTGTTTGTCACCCAGCTAAAACAAAAGGCCGGTCTACCACTGAACTTCTGGTCTGATGAATTGCAATTCGAACGGTATATCACCGAGTCGTTTGGCGATGGGGACCCCGACAAGCTCCAGTAAAGCCGTCAAAAGTCCAGAAAAGACTTGCTTTTCCCGCTAGATCGCCCTACTGACCAACCTGCTGATTTACCTTTTTTTGCACAAAATGTATGAGTTTGCTTAAGCCGTCGCACATCAGCGGGTCGGTCAACATCCCAGCCCAGCGGTAGTTCTACCCATCGTAGCCCGGCTCGACGCAGACGTCGCCGGGTTGCCGCCAGGACTCCCTTACCGCTCCAAGCGACTCCTTTGAACAGCGCCGCACAGGGCCGGCGCAGGCCAATCAATACATAACCGCCATCTTCGACCGGACCCAGTACGGCATCCTCCCCGTTAGCTAGGGCCTTAAGGGCGCATTGCAATGCGCCGGTTCCCAGCGACGGGCAATCCCCCCCTATCAAAACGGCATAGTCACCGTCACGCAAAGCCGCCGTCAAGGCACGGTCCATCCGCTCTCCTAAATCACTGCCTTGCTGGACGTACAGAGGCATCTGATATCTGCGCCGGCAAGCCACAAAAAAAGCCTGTTTGGTATTCGGAGCACACCACAGTTGCACCGGGCATAATTGAGCTGCCATGGCTATATTAAGCGTCCGCCGCACCAGCGTTTGGTATAGCCTGGCAGCACCGATTTCGCCAAGGTGCTTGATCAGACGCGTTTTAACCTGACCCGGCACCGGTGCTTTGATAAATACCAGCAGCCTTGCTTCTGGAAATTCCAAGATCGACACCTGCTATTTCTTGTAATAAAGACGCGCCAGAGCCGCCGGATCAGCACCTAGAAAATAGTCCAGCCGCAGTCGCCACATCAGTAAAATAGTTTTCCAGATGCCGTTTTCTTCCCAGCGCCGACTGGACGTCAGTAAATGCTTATTCAGACAAGCCGGACGACCGCTGTGTCTTTTCAGGGTACGGCTTAAGGCAATGTCTTCCATCAGGGGAATTTCAGGAAAACCTCCCACTTGGACAAAAAGCGCACGGCGTACAAAGATGCCCTGATCGCCGGTAGCAATACCGGTAAGGCAAGAACGCCAGTTCATCAGAGTGGCTACCGTTCTTAGTAGCGGTTTTCTTTCGGATAGACGGACATCAAAACGCCCCCAGGCGTGACGCTGAGCCTTTAGGGCGACACGAATAGACTCATCGGCGTTAAGGGGCGGCCGGCTGTCGCCATGCAAGAACCAGAGGATCTCACCGTGCGCCGCCTGCGCTCCGGCATTCATCTGCCACGCCCGGGCGCATTGCGCCACCAGTACCTGATCCGCCAAAGGCGTTGCAATAGCCACACTCCTATCGACACTGCCGCCATCGACCACAATCACTTCACAATGCTTGTCGCGCAGCGGCTGTAGGGTTTGCAGGCAGGCAGCCAAACCTGCCGCTTCATTGAGCACTGGTAAGATAATGGAGATTAAATCCATTTAGATAATCCAAGCTGTTGTTTTCTTGTCATTGGCTTGCATCGAACTGACCTTGCGTTAGTTTTTAATCTGCTTGACATTTTCTGATCATAAGTTTTCAATAAATTTCAGGAACTCTCAAAAGGGCGCAATTTTGGGTAGTGTCCCTCAACTCCCTTGATGATATTGGTTCAGTTTTGGGAACAGGTGTTCGATTTCGTGCAGCCGCTCAAGGAACTCTACTGGTACGCGGTAAGACAGCAACTCGGTCGTCGTCCAGACATGACCGGTCATGCCAGCCGCCATGGCAGGTGTTACGGAACGCCACTTGCGGGGTGAACCCGTTCCGCGGGTTGATTCCGGCATGGGCAACGGTTCTCGCAAACTCTCGTGGGGCAGAACCAGGTGGTAATACGCCAACGACAGCCAGAGCTGTTTCTCAAACCAAGTGATATCCTTGGAAAAGCGATTGGTGCGGCGTGTCAACCGACGATTACTTTGCCGTTGGGTTAAGTTGTCACGCTCCACCAAGCTGGTGTTGATGGTATGACTGACTGGGGAGACGGCCAGGCACGCGGCAATCGCTTGCGGATCACCGAAAATGACCTGCGTACCGACTTCCACTCCCCGGCCCTTTTCCCGTTGTTTGACCACCTGGGCATACAGCAATCCTGGTGGTGGCCGGCGCCGGGGTTTAGGAAGCACGCCCCGGTCACCGCGACGTGGAGGGGTGTGCCATTGACCATACGTGTGCAGCAAGCTGTTCTTATATTCAGGCAGCTGATCGCTCGTGAAGAAGGGAAGGTGCGTATCGGTGACCTGAGCTACCCGCGCCAGCAACAAATTAGCGCTCTCCTGGGTACGCTTGCCAATGACACAGGCCACCACCAACCGCCACACCGGCGCAAAGGCGATCCATCCCCAGGCGTCGCCATACGTCTCGCAATAGCGTTTGGCACCAGGCAGGTTATCTTGCTTGGTATGCACAAAGCTCCACAACTCATCCAGCTGACATTCGCTGACATGCAAGTTACTCCACAAATACAGCATGACGAGCCGACAGTGCCGCGCCGCGCGGTCAAGCCAAGCACAGACGGTATCCTTGTCGATTTGCACAATGCGTCCGGTGGTGCGCAACGAATTGCCTTCCGCCAAAGCACGCACGGCGGTCTCGAAAATAGCGGGATCAGCATCCAGACCGTAGTACGCAGTCGCAGTTCTCAAGGCGATCCTACTCCCACAGGCTTTACATAGGGCCTGTGGCTGACCCTAGCTGGTGCCATTTTTAACCAACAGCCCCAGGCCAAAGGGTTTTCCATCGCAACGGCAGTGCACATTAGGACAATACAGCGTTTCCCAGTTCACCCAAGCCCCCTCGATGAGTTAAATTGCTCAATCGAGGATGCAAAACATGCTCAAAATCAGTCAAATCCATCAAGGGAGTTGAGGGACACTACCCAATTTTGCGAGGAACATTAAAAGGAACATTGGCGCGGGTGTTCCTATTCATTTCTCAGAGTCGGAAGGGGACTGCACGTGAAAAAGTTTACTGACCTTTTCGTTAAAAATCTCAAACCCCGTGAATCGGAATATACCGTCCGGGAATCGGACGGTTTTGCTGTTAGAGTTCGACCAACTGGTGGCAAGTCTTTTTTGTTCATTTACGACTTTTTGAACAAACGAAGAAATTTTACGCTTGGAAGTTATCCGGCAATGTCGCTTAAAGAGGCACGTCAGGCTCACCGTAAAGCGCAAAGTCAGATAGTTCAAGGGATTGACCCGGCGGAAGCGAAACGTCAGCAAACAATAGCTCGAAAAATTCAACTTTCTAAAGATGCCGCTGAGCCGACTATCAAGGCATTGGCAGCAGAATATCTGGAACACGCAAAACGGCATAAACGTTCATGGTTACAGGACGAGATAAGATTACGGAAATATGTTTTATCGGAATGGGGGGACCTTAAAGCCACCCGTTTACCCACAACTTACAACTCATTATGATATATAGTTTTTTATAGAGTTGCGGGGTGGCGAGATGTGCTGGGCACAGCAAGAATTCGGGACGTTGCAGTTGGGGGATGCGCGGCGAACTCGGCGGTTAATCAAATTGGTAGATGCTCTATCGGCCCAACCGACGGGGAGCATCCCGCTAGCCAGCGGAGGCTGGCCCGAGACCAAGGCGGCCTACCGGTTGCTGGACAACCCGACGCTGGATTGGCGGGAGATACTGGAGGGGCACACGCAACGGACCGGTGAGCGGCTGCAAGGGCAGGCGGTGGTGCTGTGCATTCAGGACACGACGGAGTTGGATTTTACCTCGCAGCCTGGGATTGCGGGGCTGGGGCGGCTGAGCTACGAGGCCCAGCACGGGCTGTATGTGCATCCGACGCTGCGGGTAACGCCGGCAGGGGTAGCCTTAGGGGTGGTGGATGCCTGGATGTGGGCCCGGGCGCCGAAAGGAGTGGAGCAGGTCAAGGAAAGCACGCGCTGGGTGGAAGGCTACGGCATTGTGGCCGATCTAGCCGCGAGCGTGCCAGAGACGCGGCTGGTGTACGTAGCTGATCGCGAAGGGGACTTGCGGGCGCTGATGGATGAGGCGCTGCGCCGCGACTACCCGGCGGACTGGCTGGTGCGGGCTATGCACCCGCGTAACACCGCCACAGGCGAGAAGCTGTGGGAGCAGCTCGGTCAAGGCGAGGTGCTGGGTGAGGTGGAATTCATGCTACCGGCCGCACCTGGGCGGGCCGCACGGCGGGTGCGGCAAACGCTGTACCAACAGCGGGTAAGCCTGCCGGCCCATCGAGGGGCCCCCGAGGTGGCAGTCACCGCGGTGCTGGCGCGCGAAGAGCACCCACCTGCCGGTGAGAGGCCGATCGAATGGCGGCTGCTCACCAACCGGCTGGCTGAGACGCTCGAGCAGGTATAGTGCCAGCCATATGAATTGATGCCGATAATTTTATTACAATCGTTGTTTACTAACGATTTGAAGCCTTGTAACCAGTATCAGGTCATTTGGCCGGCACTATAGTAGAACTGATCGATTGGTATCGTCGCCGCTGGCTGATAGAAATTTTTTTCCGCATTTTGAAAAGCGGCTGTCGAGTCGAGGCCTTGCAGTTGGGCACTCTGGAGCGCTTGGAACGGGCACTGGTGATCTATTTGATTATCGCCTGGCGCATCTTGCACCTGGTGACCTGGGGCCGCGACTGCCCGCAGCTACCCTGTGAGGTCATGTTCGATCCAGAGGAATGGAAAGCCGCCTGGATCGTGGCGTATCGCTGCCCGCCACCGCCCACACCCCCTCCCCTGGGCGAGATGGTGCGTTTGATTGCCGGGTTTGGTGGCTTTCTCGGTCGCAAAGGCGACGGTCATCCCGGCCCCAAGGCCCTCTGGACCGGCATGCAACAGATCCGCGAGTTCGCCATCGCCTTGCAGGCCGGCAAAGCCGTTTATACCACCGGTGACGGATGACTTGTGGGTAAACGGGTGGTTCTGATGGGCGACTAGATGCGTGGAGCAAATCAGCATTGGCGGCAGCGGACATGGCGCAACATCGTTGGGTTAAATTGCAAAGTAACCGCGCTTTAGGTGCTTATGATGTTTACGAGGGCAGTTCTGATCTACCTCCTCCACAATGGCCCGACTTAACTTTTCAGGAAATTCTTGACATTGCATTTGCTGATTTTCGTATTGAAAGTTTAGACCATCCGGCCATTTTAGCTTTGCACGGAAAGCAATAGTGCCTGATGCCCTTTCGGCTTTCAAAGCCGTTTGGGTAATTGACTTTGAGTTTGTAGCTGATGCCGGGGAAAACCCTTCCCCGGTATGTTTAGTTGCTCACGAACTAAAGTCCAAAGCTCAATTACGGCTCTGGCGAGATGAGCTAGAACGCCCACCGTTTGACGTTGGCAGGGATAGCCTATTCATCGCTTTCTTTTCCAGTGCGGAGCGGTTCACCTGGTCAGCGCCTATGCGGCGAAAGCTCGCTTAGTCCTTACGCCGCAGGCGGTGGCGGACAAAACCAATGAAATTACGGTGATGCCGGAATTGCTATCACTGCTGGATGTGCAAGGGGCGGTGGTTACGATCGATGCGATGGGCTGTCAGAAAGCCATTGCCCAGGACGTGATCGACGCGGGTGCGGACTACATCCTGGCTCTGAAGGACAACCACCCGGGTCTGCATGACGACGTGCGCTTATGGCTAGACACGGAAACGGCCCAGGGCCGCTTGCCCCAGCAGGAGACGGTAGCCAAAGACCATGGTCGAATTGAAATCCGCCGCTACGCCCTGAGTGACGAGATTGCCTGGCTGGAGCAACCACCCGAGTGGGCCGGACTGCAAGCGGTCGGTCGCGTCGAATCGACCCGAATCATCGGCGAGGCAACGACGACCGAATACCGCTATTACCGGTGCTCACTGACCGATCCGGCGTGCTTTGCCGACGCCGTGCGTCGCCACTGGGATACCGAGAATGGTCAGCATTGGATACTGGACGTGCAGTTCGGCGAGGATGCCAATCGGACACGCCAACATCACGCGCCCGAAACCCTTGCCCTGATCCGGCGGATGGCGCTCAACGGGATACGCCATAACGGCCCCGCTAAGGATAGCCTGCGACGTCGTCAGCTGCGCGCTTCACTGAACGATGATTACCGCACCCATCTCATCTTCGGGCCTCAGAGGCTGTTGGAAAACCCCTGATCGAACGATTTCGGAGCATTTTAAATCAACGCATTAGCTTGCGCGCCAGGGTATTTTCCAACAGCCTCTCAACTCACATAGCGCGATTGCCCTACTTGCCCCCCTTCTTCCACTAATTTTTCTTTAGCGTCGATTCTACACGGCTTGCAATTGCCAGAAAGCCCATTTTTGAACGTGACTCCTACCTAGATTTAAGAGTTGGGAATAACTTGTTCCGCTAGTCTCACAAAGTTGCTAGTCGTCGTTGAAAGTATACATGTTAAAAAAGATAACACCCGTAAGTCTAGGTTCCTATATATATATATATATAATTTTATTTATAAAATTATTCTTTATCAATACCTTCGCCAAAAGAGACTTTAAGGAGGGCGGTTGCCTGACGTGTTAGGATGAGGATTGCACAGTCCACATCTTGACCTCAAAGGACAACCGCCCATGCCTGATATTATGCTGCTTTTTAGTTGTTTAAGCCATCTTGTAGAGATACGAGTCGGCGCCGTCTGGGACGGATCGTGGAGGCACTGTTGTCGATGAGCGGGCGCGTGACGATGTTGGGGTTATCGCGGTGGACGGAACGCGGGGGCAGCTATCGTACGGTGCAGCGGTTTTTCAACACGACCCTGGCCTGGGGCCAAATTCACTGGTTGATCGTTCGCCACCACCTCTTGGCCGCGGAGGGCTTGGTGTTGCTGGCAGGGGATGAGGTGGTGGTGACGAAGTCGGGGAAGAAGACCCATGGACTGGATCGATTTTTTTCATCGCTCTATGGCAAAGCGGTACCGGGACTGTGCTTTTTGAGTCTCTCCCTGATCAGTGTGAAGCGGCGCTGCGCGTATCCGCTGCGCATCGAACCGGTGCGGAAAGCGGCGGTGACGGAAGCACCTCCCGCGGGCAAGCCACGCGCTACGGGCAAGCACGGTCGCCCCAAGGGCAGTCGTAACCGCAACCGCCGGGAAGTGGCATTATCGCCCTACCTGCGTTTTGTCCAGGAATTGCTTCGTCAGGTGTTGACCCTCATGGAACGCAAACTCAATGTCATCTACTTTGTTTTTGATGGCGCCTTGGGCCATAACGAGGCGCTGCAGATGGTGCGTCAGACCGGGCTACACTTGATTTCCAAGCTGCGCCACGATGCCGCCTTGTACTTTCCCTATGAAGGTCCCTACGCGGGGCGTGGGCCGCGGCGCAAGTATGGGGCCAAGCTGGACTATCGACACATTCCCGAGCGCTACCTCAAGGGGACTGCGCTGACAAGGGCATCCTTAGACGATATATCAAATGACGGTATGACATAAGTTGTTCCCGGACCCCTTGAATGCGTTGTGATCGTCAAAATCAATTGTCACACCGGCGCCCAGGCCCACGTGGTCTTATTCAGTAGTGATCCGCATCTGACTTATGCGTCAATGATCATTATTACGGCCTCGTTTCCAGATCGAGTTCACGTTTAGGGATGCTAAGCAGTACTGGGGACTGGAAGACTTTATGGTGGTCAACGCCACTCCAGTCTACAACAGTGCCAACCTGGCGATGTTGATGGTCAACCTCTCTCAGATCTTAATCCGCTCCTGTCAAGACGCCTGTCCCGAGTTTCGCATCCAAGATCTGAAGGCGCACTTCCGCGGTCGCAAATATGTGCGGGAAGCGTTGAAATGGCTTCCGCAAATGCCAGAGTCCATTATTATTGACCAAGTCATGGAGCACGTTGCCCAACTGGGGCGGGTTCATCAGCCAGATAAGGCCGCTTAATTGGCGAAGGTATTGTTTATGTTATGCAATAGTTCGGACAGTTTTGATCATAAAAAATCAATCACTTATCACTGAAAATCGAATTAAATCAAACTTAGGCCCTACGCTGAGTTGCATTTAATTCCGCAAGTATTTGATTCGTCGTTCTGAAACCATCTAAAACTGTTCGAAGTATTGTGAATTAAAAGATTGGCACCTTTCAAAATAAGGCAAAAGTAGTTGACAGTTTGCCGAGTTAGCTCTCGGGTATGGCTCGATGTAAGCACAATCTCTCACCCTCAAGCAAAGCGCTCAAGAAGGCTGAGTTTTAACTCAGATGGAACAATTAGGCTGCTTTAGAGGCGTTTTGTCGGCAATCGTTCTCTGAAGCGCCGGTAGACTCTAGGATCGCTTGATCTGAAGCAATCGCCTGTTGATCCGTACCCCATTCGTTGTTGGTCACCAGTTGAAGCGGTGGTCTTGAAAGCACAGTACCAGGGTCTGTGACGCCCTGTTCGGTGTTGACCTGTCGGCGTAACAGTTCCCACCACGGCGCTTCTAAAGGCTTTCCGGTCAAGAGTTCAAGGGGGGACCTTGCCTTGGCGCTTGCCGCTCTTGTAGCGCCGATGATTATGGTAAAACATGATCAGATTTAACGTCTCTTGGGTGATCTGCCCTTTTGATTAGGCATCTTGATACTCCTCTCGATGAGCCAGCGGTGGTGATCTATCACCACCGTGGTTGTCTATATAGAAAGTCTCAGCACTTGCCATTACGACGAGGCCACAAAGCAGAGCTGCTGACATTGGCCGGCTTTGAGCTGTTCAAACTGGGATAGCGTATCCGGTTGATCCAGGAAACAGATAGAGACCGGTGGTTGGCTCGCGGCTGGCGATGATCGTGCTGTTATTAATGCGATCATAAATCCAATAACGCGAGACCCGTAAGGCGCAGGCGATCTGGGCGACGGTGAGAAAGCCCGCCATCTGGCGGGGATGAGACTGGCTGCGTTTCACCAAGACCCGATGCTTAAGACGGGTACAGCGTACGGTATTGGGTAAGACCTCCTTGGGATTCATGGGGGAACGAAAGCCCGCGGCGGTCAGCTGTTTCGCGATGGTGATATCGTCAACCCCCTGACGCGCAAGCGCCACAATGTGGCTCTCCAACGCGGCGGCGTTGCTGAGCTCAGCCAAGGAACCTACCGGAATCGGCAGCGTCACGGTGGTGGTATCGCCGCCTTTCCAGACGATGCGCAGGCGGACCTGATCGCGCTGGAGCCGATGGATCACCACTTTGTCGATCAAACAGCGCAAGAGCGCCTTTTTCTGGGTCTGGGAGAGCACGTCGGTAGGCCATATCTCAGGCAGGGTCTGGCCGAGGGTGGTGAAAGCGGCCTTGAGATCAGCGGGCAGGTCGGGCGCTGGCGAGGCGGCTTGCTGGGCCTTCTCATCGTCCGCTTCCGCCTGCTTCAGCTCCCGCAGGGCCACTTCCCAACGCCTTTCGAGTTCAGCGGCGACCAAGCGATTGTCGGGGTCGACTTGGTGGAACTGGCGCTCGGCGAGTGCGGCTTGATAGCGGAAGCGTTCCAGCTGCTGGCGGCGGGCCTGGGCGAGTGCCTGGGTGGCCTGCTGTTCGGCGGCCATGGCCTGCTGGTAGAGATCGAGCTCCACCGGCGACAGGGCGGCGAAGAACGCTTGCACCACGACATCATCTACCGGATCCGCAGGGATGTATTGGCAGACCGGGACACCGTATTGCTGGCGCAGATAATTGCAGAGGTAGCGCGTGGCATTCTTGTACTGAACGACCATCTTATGGCCACATTCGCCACAATAGACCAACCCATGCAACAGGGCCTTGCCAGGGCGGGGCACACCCCGGGTGTGATGACGATCATACGCCGCATAGTTCTCCTTGAGCATCGCTCGGATGCGCTGATCCAGGTCTCCCAACTGATGTAGGCGGGATAGCGATGGTTCACGCGAATTCTCCACTGCTCCAGAGGCAGCTTCTGCTGGCGGGTGGGCTGCGGGCCAGGACCGGGGTGGACGGTGCGCGTGCGCCCATAGGTAAACGCCCCGGCATAGGCCGGATGCTTGAGAATGGACAGGATAGCGGCTACGGTAGGTTTGCGCCAGACCACCGCGCCGAAGCGATCGCGCCGCGGCAACGTCAGGTGCTGCGCATTGAACACCCGCAGCACCTGACTGGCCGAGCGTACCTGTAGGAAGGTGGAGAACACCGAGCTCCAGGCGGCTCTGGACTTCGCGGTTGGGGTCTTTCTGCACCACGCCGCTGGGATCACGCACCAGGCCCACCGGTAATGTGAGGGCCAAGTCGCCGCGGGCGGCTTTGTTAAGCAGGCCAGCGGTCAGCCGGGCACGAATCGTATGCAGCTCCAGCTCGGAAATCTGCCCCTTCAGGCCGAGCAACAGACGCCCGTTGGTGCTGCCAGGATCATAAATACCGTCGCCATCGCCAATCAAACACCCCTGATAACCACCAGGATCATATGCGGTCGGTTTACCCATTTGAGCAGTTGCGGGCGAGGCGCGTGACATCAAAGGACAGAATGATCCCCACCTCGCCCAGGGTGACCTGGGCCAGGAGGTCTTTAAAACCCGCGCGGTGTTCGGCACTGGCGGCGGTGGTATACGAGATCGCAGTCGATGACGTCAATAGCATCGGCCGGCCAGCCCAGTTCCCGTGCCCGGCTTTGCAGGGCATACTGCAACCGCAGGCTCTCCTGGTGGCTGATGGCTTGGTGGGGACTGGACTGGCGCACATAGATGATGGCTTTGCGTGCCAGCTGTTGCGGCGTGATCAGTTCGGATGCCAGCATAAAGCACCTCCTGCATAACAGTGATTAGTTCTTCGCGGATGGCCGCTTGCAGCGCCGGGGTAAGCCGCGACCAGACAGCTTCGGAGGGGATGGACATAACACCTCGTATTGCGTCGCTAACGTGACCAACTCAGTCACACTCGCCAGCGTGAGCTTGCTGAGGCGGCCTTGTCGAGGGGGGGTGAGATAGAGTGACAGGATAAGGGGATTCGCAGCCGCATCGGGTCGCGATAAATGACGGTCACAAAACCCGCACTGCGTGAAGACGTTGGCCACGAGAACACCGCAAATCGCCGCCCAAATAACGGATGACGCACATCGGTGATTTCAATCTCGGTGACCTCGGTTTCTGACGGGTAGTGGAAGGGGGTATTAAGTGAAGGGGTCGTTACAGCTATTGAGATAGGGACGAATGAGCGAATTGACCATCTCGACCAGCGAGGAGGCCCGTATAATGGTGTCGAGCTTGTCGAACACCAGCGCTTTGAGGGTATCAAACGCGCTGCCAAGGAGCCCTTCGGCGCACGCCAACCAGAAGTCTCGTTCTTGTTGATGGTAACGCGGTGGCTTCGAGCCCGATTGGTAGATGAGATGATCATGGTGCCAGGCCAGCACCAGAAAATCCAAGGCATCGTGGGGTACTACTAAACGCAGTTCAGTCGCCATCACTTCGGCTTGTTTGAACGGGACTAAAAGGTCATCGACATGCTTGCGAAGGGGCTTGATTGTTTTGGTCATGGCGACGCAGTCGAGCGCTTGGATCAGGTCTAACAGGAGCATCAGGTCCGAGCGCACGTTTTCTTGAGTGCGCAGTCGCCCATGGGGAGAGCATAATTGTAACGCTTCACGCAGCCAGTGCAGCAGCAGGGCGAATTGGTCGTAGCGTTCCATGGCCTGCTCACAGGCATGATGGGCGGCGTCATACTGTTGGAGACGCTTGGCCAGATTGGCCTCGCTTTTGGCACCGGCAAACTTCCTTGCCGCCTCATCTTCTTTGGCAATGGCGCCATAGGCTTTGCGCTCCAATCGGTGCAGCAACGCAAAGCGGTCGCGAAACTCGTGGAAATAATCCGCCACCCATAAGGCCATGTCGCACGCACCCTGGTAGCCGGCTACCAGGCCCAGGCCCCGAGCCGAGGCCAGACCAAGGCTGACGAAATAGTGATTCTCAAGGGCTTCAAAATGCGCTCTCCAGGTCTCAGCCGAGCGATCTGAGGCCAGCTCGATTTTGAGAATCGCGGTACTTTGCGCATCGATGGTGAGCAAAATGGGAACGTGGATAGCGAAAATTTCATCGCTGAGATAAAACACGACCTTCTTTGACGGCATCAAGAGGGTGCACGCAAGCGCCTGCCCCGCGCTTTGGAAGAACTGACTGAGATAGCCGACGGAATTAGGGCGATATTGCAGGGCTTTCAAAATCGAAGAGATACTCAGAAGCGAGCAGTTTCCTTCCAAGCGTAACAACAAGAGCAGGTGTTCGAAGTGCTGACGATCTTTTTGAAACAGCAGCTTTTCATCGCTAAAGAGTATTTCCAACTGGAGGTTGGCAGCCAAAAGCAGTTGGTAGAGAAAGGTCCTGGATATCAGATAAGTGTTGGCGATTTCCGTCATTTTCCCGTAGACACCTTGATGCAGCCAAGCGAGCATGACAATATGGATACGGGTCTGGGGATCTAAATCTGCACGTCTGGTAAACTTCATCGCATTGACTCTGGTTAGTGCTGGTTATTGATGAATCTTAACGATTCATGATTCATATCACCATCCTTGTATCTTGAAGCGTGTGGTGATTAGCTACCACCACACGGGACCCGGGAGGTTGTCCCCACCCGAAGACCGCGAGTCTGCCGCGTAGATATCCCCCGTGTGTCCCCCAGTTCGCCACCCCAGGCTGAACGGTATCCAAGACCGCGGAGTCTGCATGAGCACAAGGTTAGCCTGCGAATGGGAGTGAGGAGTGAAGCGTATGGTTTTCATCGGTATTGATGTGAGTAAAAAGAAGTTGGATGTCGTCGTACTGCTGGAGCCCGACACGCTCAACAAGCGCCAAAAGCAGGTGCCTAATACGCCGGAGGGTTTTCAGACCCTGATCACCTGGTGCCAGAACCAAACCGGCGCTGCTCCCGCCGAGCTGCACGCGGTGATGGAGGCCACCGGCCCCTATCATGAAGCGCTGGCCCATGCGCTGCACGACGCGGGCCTGGTAGTGTCGGTCATCAACCCCAACGCCTTGAAGGACGTTGCCAAGGGCCTGGGGATCAAGGCCAAGAACGATGCGATGGATGCGCTGACCATTGCTCGCTTCGGGGTGCTCACCCAGCCCCGTCCCTGGCAACCGGAGCCGCCCGAGGTGCGCCACTTGAGTGCCTTGCTTAAGCGCTTGGCCGCGGTGGAAACCGACTTGCAACGCGAACGTAACCGTCTTGAGAAAGCCCGTCTCAGCCAACCCAGTGCCGCCTCCGTGATCGCGTCGCTGGCGCGTGGAATTGCCTTTCTGGAAGCGGAGCAGCAGCGGCTGCGACAAACTATCGACGATCACATCGATCGTCACCCGCCGTTGAAACAAGACCGACAACACTGGCTCTCGATCCCCGGTATCGGCCCGGTGCTGTCGAGCCTGATGGTCGCCCTCTTGCAATCTGGCCAACGCTTTGCCTCGGCGGCGCAGTTTGCCTCCTATCTCGGCGTCATCCCCACCGTGCATGAGTCCGGCTCCAGCGTCCGTTACCGCCCCATCTGTCCAAGCTCGGCCCGGCACGCGTGCGCACTAAGCTTTACATGGCCGCCATCGTCGCTTGCCGTTGTAATCCGGATGTGCGTACCTTCTATGAGCGGTTGCGCCAACGCGGTAAATGTAAAATGGCCGCCCTCGGCGCTGCCATGCGTAAATTGGCGCATATTTGCTTCGGGGTCATCAAAAACCAAACCAATTTCCACCCTCGGACCCTTCAGCAGGCTTGACTTTCAAGACGGTATCTACTGTCACCATTCACTACCGTACACTTTTTTTAGCTTAGACAATCATAGAAAAAATATATAGTTCAGTTGCTTATATCATGTAACCGCAAGGTCTGGCAGAGCAAAGCGAAACCTCGGAATTGCGATTCCTTCCCTCAAGAAGTGTTTCAACAACCGCAACCCCAGCTGAAACAAGCTCAAGTCACAACGATCGGTTCGATGGATGTGTCGATACCAAGCCGTTTGTAAGGCAAACGTTCCCAGGTACACCACCCACAGGTAAGCTAGACAACTGCCGAGCATCAGGCGCGTGAGCCGCTTCGGGTCCGACAAATGGCTCTTGTGCAGGTGAAAGCCCCGGCTTTTTTGGTCCGAGAAGAAGGTTTCAATGCGAAACCGCTTTCGATACCAATAGCAGGCCTCCTCTGCCACCGCCAGATTGCTGCTCACCAGATAGAGCGGTTCTTGCTGCCCTTTCTCCCACCAGGCAAGGATGTGCACAGGACCCTAAGTGGCCGGCGTGAACAACACCTCCGCCACCCCGACACAGTGCCCCGGCGCGGGGCAGATATCCTGCGGGGCAAAACACTCGCCCTGTTCCACGCACACCACATTCTTGGCCGTGCGGCAGACATAGTTCCAGTTCCAGCGCTCCCGTTCGGCTAACCAGGCGGTGCCATCGAACTCCCCATCACCCAAACACACCACGTCACTGCCTGCGGGAATCCATTGGCTGACCGCGTTGATCAGCTCCACATGCATCGGTTCCGGAAAAGGCCCTTGGTTCCCCTGCCGCACTACCCATCTCCGCGGCACCGCTCGCCCGCGATACACCACACTGACCATGAGCGTGACGCAACCACGCCCCACCGCGCTGCCATCGATCACCAACACCAGCGTGTGCCGCACCAGACTCGCCAGCAGCAACTCCAGAAACGGCACAAAGTAGACCTCGGCCTCGATCCGCTCGTTCAGCAACCAGCGCTTGAACTTCTTGATCTGACTGGCCTCGCGGCTGGCGCTGGGTACCTCACCAGCAATCGCGGGTAAATTCGTCCGTTGACTGCCGACAATCCCGCAGACCAGGGCCGCCAGCGTATTGAGATGACGCACCACTTGACCGCGGGGCTCCCCCGGATACCTCGTTTTCAAGGCCTGCCAAATGGCCTGAAATCGACGGTATGCATCCCCCATCGTTTGCCCCCCTGAAAACAAAAAGCTGCTATCTTACAATAAATTACCTACCTTAGGGGACGCCATTCTAAAAAGTGTACGGTAGTGAACTGTCACCAGAGGTTTCCTCGAAACTGTCAACTGGAATTTGAAAGGTGCCAAAAGATTAAATAAAAATATATAAATAAAGACTAAACCCATTGAAAAATTTCTCAGAAGAGGTAGCCGCACACGGCGAACCGTTGTATTATGTTCTGCCTTGCCATCATGGGGCCGTAGCTCAGCTGGGAGAGCGTCGCGTTCGCAATGCGAAGGTCAGGGGTTCGATCCCCCTCGGCTCCACCAATAAAATCAAAAAATTAAGTTGATTTTCTAAAGTTCCTTTTCCCATATCACAAACTGGAAGTGCACCGGAAGTGCAATTAGTCCGATACCAGCCCAAAAACCCCATGGTTAACCTCATTTTTCACAGCAACGGTTGACGCTGGATGGTATTACCATTTTATTAAATTGCTGTTGCTGCTGGTTGGGTCTGTTGCTTATTGCTACTCTTTGAACTCCGTTTCCTGGTGGTTTTGACTTGCTTTGGCTTTTGTGTGGCTTTGGACTTGGTATTTTCCTCCTTTTTCGTTTCTTCCTTTTTCGTTTCCACCTTCCCCATTTCCCCAGCGTTGAAGTTGTAAACCTCCGTGCCATTGAAGGCTTTTCTCCACAAAAGCCTTTTTAACTTTGGTAGTCTTGAGCGTTCTGTTGCGTTAGTAAAGGAGCTGCGTTTCCGATAAGCTCTGGGTTCGAGAAATTTGGCTCTGCGAACTCCCATTATTGACTTCAAAGGACACCACTTCGAAAAAGACATCATCCTGACGTGCGTACATTGGTATCTGGCATACCCGCGGAGCTACCGTGATTTAGAAGAGATGATGGAAGAGGGGCGCATTCCCATTTTCCGGGCCATGACTGATGGCCCCGTGACATAGGAGTCCAAATCACCAATATTCTCTCCCCTGAATTGTATTTCTGGAGGAAGAGAGATGAATAACGATTTGGCACCCTCGATTATGCCGAAAACAAGGCCGATAAACAAGGGGTCTATGATCGTTTGCGCGAGCTGGAGCAAGGCGGAGGATGGTAAGCAGTGCGGAAGAACTGGAGGCGTTAGAGCGGGAGATTCGGGCCGAGACGGATCGGTTAGCGAGTGTGTTGCTGGAGCGGCAGGTGCAAGCGAACTTGGATTCGGCGGAGCAGCAAGCGGCGGAAGCGGAGCTGATTGAGCGTGGCCGGGCCGGCTGAAGAGCGAAGGCTGGGAGTCGGGTTCGAATTCGTACGGCCAGTGGCTGGGAGATCGAGGTGCGGGTGCGATATTACCGGCGGCGCTGTGATCGGCGCCGGGGCAAGCGGTATCGGGGGGTGTATGCGGGGTTAGTGTTGTTGGGGATTCATGAACGGTGCACGCCGTGGCTGGGGGCGCAGGTGAGTGCCTGGTCAGCGTTGTTGAGTTCATTTGAGGAAGTGACGCAGGTGTTGGCCGATCACGGGCTGAGGTTGGGGGCGAAGACGGTTCGGCAATTGAGCTACCGCTATGCCGAGCGGGCGCGGATCGTACAGCAGCAGAGTCAGGGGTGGCGTGGGCCGAAGGCGAGTCGGTGGCGGGCCGGCGGGTGGTGATCAGCGGTGATGGGGGCCGGGTGCGGCTACGCGAGCCCAAGCGCGGCCCGAAGACGAAGAAGGGGCGACAGCGCTACCGTGGGGCCTGGCGCGAGCCGAAGCTGTTCATCGTGTACGTGGTGGATGCGAAGGGAAAGCTGGAGAAGAGCTTTGCGCCGGTGATTGACGGCACGCTGCGTGGGCCGGACGCGTGGCTGAGGTTACTGCGTGGGTATCTGCAGAGCCTGGGACTCGATCAAGCCGATCAGGTGCTGTTTGTCGCCGATGGCGCGCATTGGATCTGGAATCGGGTGGGGACGCTGATCAAGGCTCTAGGGTTGGACCCGCAGCGGGTGCATCAACTGATCGACTTCTATCATGCCGTCGAACACTTGGGCAAAGTGGCGGCGTTGCGCACCGGTGGTCAGCCAAAGAACGCCGAGCGTGGGTCCGCAAACACCGGCGCTTACTGTTGAAAGGTCAAGTCGAACAGGTCGTGGAGGCCGTGCGGGCCACTATGCCAGGGTCGACACAGCAAGGCGGTGACCACCGAACGGAACTACTTTGTCCGCAATCGCCAGCGGATGGCCTATGCCATGATGAAGACCTTGCACTTACCGCTCGGTAGTGGTGCGGTAGAAAGTGCGATTCGCCGGGTGGTCAATCTCCGGCTCAAAGGACCGTGCATCTTTTGGTACCGGGAGAACGCCGGGAAGATGTTGATGCTTCGCTCCTACTACAAGGCAGGGCGCTGGAACCTGTTGAAACGTATGGCCAATTCTCATTTCTCGCTCTTGGAAACTTGACCCGGAAAATGGGAATGCGCCCATGGAAGAATGGAAGAGCGCGGTGTGCCGGTGGATCATTCCAATAGCCAGAAGGTCTCTGCCAACGGGCAAGATCTGTCCGCTGCAGAACAGTTCTGTGCATTGGCCTCCTAAAAACCCAGGCGGGATAACCGTACTGCACCGGAAGGAAATTAACGCAATAAATCCCTTCCGAGTGAGGCTATTGGAAAACCCTGGACTAGACGATTTATAATATTAAAATCAACGCCTTAGCTTGCGTACCAGAGGGTTTTCCAACACCACTTACCGAAGGTCATTGGTTTCGATGATCTTTATGCCTGTTAGTGCGGCGCTTCTCAGCCACCTCAAGAGTCCAGGTAACGTGGGTAAAGACCCGGTAGCCATTGCCGAAGTCACGGGCGAACACCGATTGACCACCATCACGGGAAGTGGCGATCAACATGCCCCACTGAGCCCTGTCGGGAAGTGGCTTATCAAATGCAGGGGGCGGACCTTGATTCCCATTGTTGCACCTCCCCGGCGGCCAGCAACCGTCACCGCCGGCACCGGCGCTGGCAGTAGTGCCGGCACTGGCGGTGGTACCGTCGCTGTGAGCATAGATGATCTCCAGCTGTCTATAATCGTGCGCGTTTGGAGCCCGGTTTTTAGGGAAAGCGTTTGGGTTGTTGGTATAGTCCATACAAGTGCCGAGGTTACGGTTGTTGTAGTTTTCGTCCTGGTGGGCAAGACCGAAGGTGTGGCCGACCTCCTGGCACATCACCATGTCCCGCCAACCACTTTGATTATAGGGGTAAGCGCGGTGGTAGGTATCATTCAACTTTGTCGCTGCCTTGGCGATGTGGCGGCCGGAGGCCCAGATCTGGGCGATCCCAAGCCAGCCGTTGTAACCATAGGTGCCATTGCAGACCTCAATCCTGCCATATGGTGGTAAGCAATTGCCTCTAGCTCTCCCCGGTCTGATTAAAGTATTGAGAACCGAAGAGGCACCCCAGTCGTCGGATGCTTGCCGGAGCCAGCGGCCCCAGAGCTGCCAGTTGACGTTGTTGCCGAGTTCGAGGGTGACCGGGTTGCTCGAGCGCGCCCAGTGATAGTTCCCCCAGGCATGACTGGCCCAGACGGCAGGGGCCACTCCGAGGGCGGCGGTTAAACTGACGGCGAGGAGTAGTTTACGTGAGAAATGGTGCATTCCCGGTCCCCCTGTATCTGTGATTGAGCATGCCAGCCGAACGGCCATTAAGATGAGCTTAGAAAGGATAACGGCCAACACCCCGAAGGCGGTAAAAATACATCGACTTCGGAGGACGTGGTCATCGAAGACAGCTTTTTCGAAGACAACGTCATCGTTATCTGCGTGCGAACATAGCATCTTGGCGATAACCATCGTGAAGGTCACCGGTATAGAAGTCGACCTGTGGCGAAGTCGCGAAGGCGTTCAACCCGGTCCACACCACGTTAATGCTATCATCCGGACCGATGGCCAACCCAGTATAGTCGCCGTGGAACACGTTGCAGTCCTTGCCTTCAGCATTTGCTACCGGACCATCACTGTAACCAGCCGGACCGCAGATCGCCGGCCAGCTGGATTGCGGTACGTACTGCCCAGCCCAGTGGGTCAGGGAAACATCCGGATGCTCGGTTGGGCCCAGAGAGGCGGCAGGAGCGGCCCCTATCTTGAGGACGTGTCGGAAAGTATCAGCCGGGGCAGGCCCTTTATCCTGGTCCCAGGCAACGACGAGAGTCCCATCAGATTTTTGGTCCGCCCATGGGAACCAGGCAGGTCCATTGGTGTCTTGGACGACAGTACGTGAGCCCCAGGTTTCCCCGCCATTGATTGATTCAACCTTGTATACATCGGTATCGGATCCCGGTCCTGCATTGCAGGGGTCATAATTCGGCGCTGTACCAATGTTTAAGCCACCGGTCTCCGTCAAGAAGCAACCTTCGGTGGCATTCGGATTGGCAGTGCCTCGATCGGCGAAAACGATGGTCACGTGATCGGGATCGGTAGGATCGACAGTGATATTGCCTATCGCTGTCCAGCGGATTTGGTGACCCCAGACCGTCTGCCGGCGGATTACCGAGAAAGGCATATCACTCAGCCCGTCCTCCAGCTGAGCAGTGGGAACCGGGTCGGTGAAAGTCTCGCCGCCATCGGTGGATTTGACGACCATAATTTGGCTATCGAAATCGAAAGGCACTTCCCACTCAGCTTCATTTTGGCCATTGGCAAAATGCACGTACAGTGTTCCATCTGAAGCCACCTCGGGAATTGAAAATTGATCCTCATCACATTCGCCCGCCGGTCCGGTCTCTTGGTAGGTACAGTATGTCGGATTGCTCCCCGAAATCCCTTTCGGTTCGCTCCAGGTCAGCCCACCATCGTCCGAATAACTCAGGAAGATAGGAGAGTCAAGATAGCTTCCTTGTAATCCGTTCTTGAAACGGGTAGCAGTGATGTACGCCCTTCCGTAATATGAAGAATCAGGATGATTGTCAACCGTGAGCCACTCCTTATCCCAGAAGGTCGCGTTATTGGCCGGCCCAATCCCGGCGCCGTTGCCTTTGAAAACGGTGATCGGTTCGCTCCAAGTCAAACCGCCATCGGTCGAGCGGCTCTCAGAGACATTGCCCTGTGATACGTGAGGGCCACCCCAACCCCCCACATTTTCCAACTGTGCCATGATAACGACGCCGTTGGCAGCGTCAAAGGCTGGTGAAGGATCACCTGCGCCATTGCCGGTGCGCATGGGGATCTGCCCGTCAATCCAGGTAGCGCCACCGTCGAAGGAGGTGAAAAAACCCGTCGGCACGATGGCCTGCCGGGTACCGGTTGCATTATTAAAGCGGTAGAAGTAATCGTTAGAACCTGCTACCAAGTGATCTGAATCTTCCGGGTTGACGGCGATAGTAATTCCGTTGTCAGGGGCGAAGTCCTGTCCAAACTCTTCGTCATTACAGCTCATATCCACCGCGCCCGATGGGTAACCGGAATTTTCGCAGGTAAAACGCTCGATCTGCACTTTGCTGAACTGTCCGCCGGTTTGGCCAACGCCCCCACTCAGGTCAAACTGCTCGGGTGCTGGCAGCCATTTCGTTGGAAACAGCTCTGAGGATACATTCGGTTTATCCCGTGCCATTAAGGCCGGGGCCCATAACCCGAACGCGACTGCCACTAGACTGCAATCAACCCACAACCGAATTAATGTCACGATCTTTTTATGCATTATATTTATCTTCCACGTAACGTGAGTTCTGGATATGGAGGTTATCTCCCGAACTAGGAATCGAAGGCAATTCCAGGTGTGATAAATTTTCCCTTAACGTCCAATACGCCGAAGCACTGATAAAGTAAATCCGTACAAATACGGATCCAAACACACAATACAGTAACGGCCGATCGAGGTGGGAACCGTCACGATTCGGGTGCTATCCTGAACTTTGGCGCAGCGGATTGAACCCGAAGTGGCAAAACGCTGGCGGGGCGATTTGATAGGCGCTTTCTATCGTGGATGGAGCAGCGCGTACCATAAAGTGACGCTTCGCTACCTTAGCCATACTTTTGGAACGTGGGTATTTTCGCCTATCCCTTCGATTATGTAGTGCAGCGCATATTCGAAGGGATATGAAAAATTTTCCCAATAACGTTGTTTATCTCCTTTTTTTATTTCTCCGGCGACACAGCAAAGCTAGTACTCCAGCTGCCAATAGACTGACGGAAGTGGGCTCAGGTACGCTGACGGCAGGTTCAAGGGTTAATCGATCTAACACTAATTTACTGGCAGCACCAGTGCCTGCAGCACTATTCAAAAACGTAACCTTGCGAATTCCAGCTTTGTTTTCCAGACCTATACAATTCGAACGCCAATTCAATATGTTGACGTTGGGTACGCTAACTGTCTCTAAGAGACTGCCCGAAGCATCGTAGGCTGAGAGAATACTAGATCCGGTGTTGCCCGATACCAGTGCGCCTACCCGAAGCTGATCAGCGGTAAAGTAAAACTCGACCGGTGTAATCGGTTCAACTGTTATAGGCGGCCCACCGTCCCCACCGCCCGATACCAGGGCACTCACTGGACGCTGATCGATGGAGATAACTTCGAAGATACTTCCCAACGCTAAGTACGCGCTCTCATCCGGTACATCATCAACCGAATTGATAAGCCCATTTTCGCCAGACTAAAGGGCGCAGGACCAATCGCAAAATCACCAACCGATACGCCGTTAAATGACACATTCGGAATGGGGCCGGTTAACTTCACGCCAGAGGGAAAGGTAAACGGGCCGTTTACCCCTGGCTTAAAAAATCCGGTATCGACAGGCTCCTGAGGAATATTTGGGCCCGGAGAGAGTCCTTCAAAACTTTCCACGATAGCGCTCGTCCCGAAATCGCTTAACCGAATAGGGACTGCTTGTGCTTCGTAGGTACTCATTAAGGTAAGCGTCAAAGTAGCGCCTGCAGCCGCGAAAATAAACTTTTGTAGTGTGTTAGCCATCGCTTTTCCTCGATAGATAGTGTTTGAGGATCCTCTGAGAACTAACAGCGGGAGGTGACTTATTGGCTCTAGGTATCACCCTATCTAGATCATCAAAACACAAGCTCATTTAGTGTTCGTGCATTACTCCCTCGGCTTAAATACCGCGAGGCTGTCACCAAATGCCATTTGTATCCAACTGACTGATTTATATAATTAAGATATCGTTACCCAACAGAAACCCCCCTTCACTAGCGAGGACGCTGGGGTTCGGGAATGATGGGAGAGGGTCCCCAAAGTTGGATTTCTATGTCGGTTGTAAAGGTTACCAGTTCAGCGCCAAGCGCTTGCGAATCAGCAGATTCAAAGAACTTCGCCCAGTCAGCCAGGCTTTGCCAAACATAAGTCGCTCGCACGGTAGGCGACCCTAACAGGTTGCGATGCGCACGGAATTCCACACACCCCGGTGCGTTAAGGATCACACGAGTCGCCTTGTTGGCAAACTCCTCATACGCTTGCGGGTTGATGTCAGCTTTGAGGTTCTACGTCATAACCACTTCTATCATAGCTTTACCCTCATATTGAACTACTGCAAGTCCAAGTATCCTCGCGAGGCTGATACCCTGTTTCCTCCCTCCACTTCATATAAACCACAGTAAGAGTAAAAAGAATCAGTACAAATACGGATCCGGGTATCCAGAACGGTAAATGAGGGATGGCAACGATTCTTATCAAATCCGCCACCTTATCCAAACTCTGTTCATTACACCGTTTCACCAGCCACAAAAACAGTTTTAAATTCCGCTTAGCTACGTGGAAAAGCTACATAACTTTGCCCAAAACGTGCCTTTTGAGCTGAGTGCGTATTTCACGGCATGACGGCGTAGTATTTCACGGCATGACGGCGGGGTGAGTAGCTCTGGGGAATTTCACCCCAAGGCTCTCGTAAGACCGGACATGAGTGTCTCCGTTCATCCGGCTTCCATCATCCAGCGGGAACCTCACGCCAAAGCGTCAATGCGAGAATAGCTCGGTCTGATGGTGAGTCACCTTCCCGAACCACGCGATGGCCTGTGCGACGTAACGCCCCCTTCTTTTTGTACTTCCGTTTGACCCACTTCAGGATGGGGTAAAGTGCCGAGCGGGGGTACGCGCCGTAGTAATTAATCCACCCGGTGATGATGGGATAAACGACCGGCGCGATGTCTTCCCGTGATAAGCGCGTCTGCCGATGGACTCGCCATTGTCTAATGCGCTGGCGAATCCGTTTTGCAGCACTTGGACTGATGGCGGGCGTAAACTCCACGAACCGCTTGCCCTGTCGACTGCATACGAGCCGAGGCCGAAAACCATAGCCAAGAAACGCAAATTGCTTGGCCAGGCCACTGCCGCGCTGTCTGGTCACATTGCAGCACACAATTTGCGTTTTCTCCGGGTGCAGCTCCAACCGGCACTCCCGAAACCGCTGCTCCAGCGCGGCCTTGAGCTGGTGTGCTTCGGCTTGACTGTAGCAGTGCACCACGGCATCGTCAGCATAGCGGGCGAACGGCAGCGTTGGAAAATGCCGTTCCATCCATTTATCAAATACAATGACCCCGTCGAGGGGCGAATGCGCACCTATTAGACGCTGGATACTGTGGGGGTAGCTAATGCCGAGAGGATTGATGGATTAGCCGGCGACGACGTGCAATCTCCCACCTCTCAGGCCGAAGAGTTACTTGCCACAAGTTGACGTAACTATCATCGCTCGTCTGTTGCACCGCCAGCCTGCTTAAGGCAGCATCGGTTGATTAGGGGGGAAGCACTATCAGCTAATCTGCAGGTAGAGCGGTCGTGGCATAAGTACAGCTCTCATCATCGCTGCACACGACCTCGTCCAGGCTTTTTGTACCACACGCCCATTTATCTCCTATTCATCATTTTTCGAAAGTCATGATCTACGCTTGCCGCACCTTAGAAGTTAGACATATTATCGCTATACATGTATAGCAACGAGTGGGAGCGCTTTTCCATGTTAGCAATTCGTTTACCTCCGGAAATCGAAGCACGACTCGAGCGTTTAGCCAAGCTGACAGGACGCACCAAGACCTATTATGCTCGCGAAGCCATTCTGGAACACCTAGAGGATCTAGAAGACACCTATCTAGCGGTTGAGCGCTTGCAACATCCAGCTAAGCGTTGGACACAAGACGAGCTGGAGCAAGGACTTGATTTGGACGATCGAGTGGGATGATCGTGCCAGACGAGAGTTGTGCCAACTTGATCACCAAGCCCAGCGGGAAGGTGTTCTACGATTTTTTAGAGAACGAATTGCGACCAATGAAGACCCGCGGCGGTTCGGCAAACCCACGCAAAACCTGAATCCCAATTGTTGACAGCAACGCTGTTCACCGGGCAAATTGCCTTGCGATGACTCTATTAGCAATGTTAATCGCCCTAATGACGGCAGCGGGATTGGCCTGGCGTTTTTGCGACCCCGCTTCCCGCCTGTATATTCTCGATCATCCTAACGAGCGTTCCTTACATACGCAACCGACACCGCGTAGCGGCGGAATTGCGGTGCTAGGCGGTATCGCAGCAGGCGGAATGGTATTAGGTTATGCCACTTACCCGGAAAACCGAGAGCTGCTGGTATTATTTATCAGCGCGCTGCCGATCATGATGGCTGCTTTTTGGGATGATCGCTTTGGCGTAACGCCGACAGTGCGCCTCTTAGTGCATTTTCTTGCCGCAGCGATGCTAATCCTGGCGGGCTTTATCCCAGCACTTACCGTACTGCCTGGCCTGACCTGGAACCTGCCTCCCTTTGCAGCGATTAGCGTGCTGCTGTTATTCGTCGTCTGGATGATTAATCTTTATAATTTTATGGATGGCATGGATGGTTTTGCCGGAGGAATGACGGTTATTGGTTTTATGAGTTTCGCCATCTTGGGCTGGCAAGCCGATCACACGGTGTTTACCGGTGCTAGCCTGCTGATTGTGGGAGCTACGCTGGGTTTCTTAGTCTTTAATTTTCCTCCGGCGAAGATTTTTTTGGGAGACACCGGCTCATCCACCTTGGGATTTCTGGCCGCCGCCTTTAGCTTGTGGGGAAGCCATGACGGGTTATTTCCCCTCTGGCTAGCCGTATTCATTTTTTCGCCCTTTGTCGTGGACGCCACGGTAACGCTAGGGCGACGCCTGCTCCACGGTGAAAAAATTTGGCGGCCGCATAAAACCCACTATTATCAAAAGCTAGTACAACTGGGCTGGGGGCATCGCAAAACCTTGCTGGTGGAGACTCTTATCATGCTGGCGTGCAGTTTATCGGCTTTGCTTGCCATGTGTTTACCCAGCAAGGCCCAAGGCGGTTTTCTGATGGTTTGGCTGTTGGCATACCTGCTCCTCATGTTTGGCGTCCACCGCCTCGAACGGCGCGGCGCCGGCACGGCATCTTTATGAAAAAATGGCTTGAGCGTCTACGCCATCGCACAGCGGCCGTTCTCCATGATCTGCTGATGGTCCCCATCGCCTGGTTAGGCGCTTTTTGGTTACGTTTTAACCTGGAAACCATTCCCACGGCCTTTTGGGAGCGGGCGCTGACTTTGCTACCTCTTATCCTGATAATCCACGCCGGCATGTTTTTGCATTTCGGTCTCTACCGGGGTATCTGGCGCTTTGCCTCAATGCCGGATTTTGTGCGAATCTTTAAGGCAGTGCTGGCAGCGGCGGGTACCAGTGTGGTTCTGGTTTTTCTGCTGACCCGGATGGAACAGGTACCCCGTTCGGCTTTCATTCTGCATGTGCTGCTCTTACTGATATTGCTGGGTGCACCCCGTTTTCTCTACCGCTGGATTAAAGACCATAAGCTATATCACCTGTCAGGCGCCCGCGTATTGATCGTTGGGGCCGGCCAGGCCGGCGAAATGCTGGCCAGAGAACTGCTGCAAGATCCCGGCAGGCACTATCAACCCGTGGCCTTCGTCGATGACGATCCGCGTAAAATCGGTACTGAAGTACGGGGCTTGCGCGTCGCAGCCTCCTGCCAGTCCATGGCGAAAATTGTCGCTAAACGCAGCATCGACCTGATCTTTATTGCCATTCCTTCGGCTTCCACCGAGGCCATGCGCCGTATTGTCGGCTATTGCGAGGCGAGCGGAATACCGTTTAGAACCCTGCCGCGCCTGCTGGATCTGCTTTCCGGGCATGCCATGCTGCAGGAATTACGGGAAGTTTCCATTGAAGATCTGCTGGGACGAGAACCTGTCTTGCTAGACTGGAAAACCATCCGCCGCGCCTTGTCTGGTCACCATGTCCTGGTGAGCGGGGGGGGTGGCTCCATTGGCTCCGAACTCTGCCGCCAGGTCGCCGGCCTTGAACCGGCCGTCCTGATTGTCCTAGACCAAAGTGAATTTAATCTCTATCAGATCGACAGGGAATTACGGCGGACCTTTCCTCGTTTGACGCTCCATTCTCAACTAGGGGATGTCTGCGATACCCGTACTATCGATCATTTACTGCAAACCTATCGACCCGATATCGTTTTTCATGCAGCGGCTTATAAGCACGTGCCTTTGCTGGAACAGCAACCCCGCGAGGCCATCCGCAATAATTTATTCGGCACCATTAATCTCGCCGAAGCCGCCAATCGCCATGGCTGCAAGACGTTTGTGCTGATTTCCACGGACAAGGCTGTTCATCCCACCAGCATTATGGGCGCCAGCAAACAGCTAGCGGAAATGTACTGCCAAAATTTTAACCGCCGTTCGGCAACTCAATTTGTTATCGTCCGGTTCGGCAACGTTATGGATTCAGCCGGTAGCGTCGTTCCCCTGTTTCGCCAGCAGATTAAGGAAGGCGGCCCTGTGACCGTTACCGACCCTGAGGTAACCCGTTATTTTATGACCATTCCGGAAGCCACCCAACTGATCATGCAGGCGGGTGCCGTGGGTGAAGGTGGCGAAATCTACGTGTTGGACATGGGCACCCCGATCAAGATCGGCTATTTAGCGAAACAAATGATCTTGTTGAGCGGCAAAACACCCGGCAAAGACATCGCCATTACTTTTACCGGTCTACGCCCGGGCGAAAAACTCCATGAGGCCTTATTTCATGATGGGGAAGACTTGTTACCCACGCCTTATCCAAAGTTACTCCTGGCTCAGCACCAAGGCGTGGATTGGCCGCATTTCGTCAAGGCGCTCGCCGTGTTGCGGGAAGCCTGCGACACGTGGGATGAAAAGCGTATTCGCCTATTGATCACCAACCTGCTCACGGAGTTACCAACTACGGCCAGCTTACACAAAGTGAGTGCGGCTACCGGCCGATAAAGTCGTTTAGCGTGAACTCAACCTATTTTCATCAAGCATCTGTGCCAATTGTGCAGCAGGCACATAACCCGGCACCATCTGGCCATTTTCCAAAATGATGCTAGGCGTTCCCCGAACACCGAGGGTCTGGCCTAACTCAAATTGTTCTTTAACCGGATTAGCACAAGTCTTATGGGGAATCTCTTCGCCGCGTTTAGCACGCGTTATAGCGTCCTGACGGTCATCAGCACACCACACCCAAACTGCTTTATTATAAGACTCGGAACCGACACCAGCACGCGGATACATTAAATAACGCACCTTGATACCCTGCTGGTTGTAATCGGCAATTTCTTGATGCAGTTTACGGCAATAGCCGCAGTCAATATCGGTGAACACGGTCACGGTATGCTTGGTCGGCCCAGCCGGGGGAAATACCACCATATTGTCTTCGCCAATGGCTTGCACGGCTTTAACCCGCAAATCATTGCGACGCGCTTCAGTCAAATTGGTGCGTGCCTCCAGGTCGATGACATCCCCCTGGACGGCAAACCGGCCATCTTCACTTAAATAAAGTATTTGCGACCCTATCAAAACCTCATAGAGACCGGGTACCGGAGTGGAACGTACGCGATCGGGTTTCGCGCCCCCCAAAGCAGCCTGTAGTGCTTGCAAATCCGGCGTCTTGGTTTCGGCAGCCAACACCTGCGCCGAGCCGAGAATAACGATTAGCAAAAAAAGTTTATGTAACATAATGAACTTCCTGACATCCGTCGAATAAGAGAAAAAAGCGCAGCACCTGTGAACGATAACCATTTTCCCTGCCGCAACAGCTAACCGCGCGGATGATGGCGGGCGTGCAGTTCCTTGAGTCGCTCACGCGCCACATGGGCATAAATTTGTGTGGTAGACAAATTAGTGTGACCTAACAGCAATTGTACCACTCTTAGATCGGCTCCGTGATTAACCAGATGGGTTGCGAATGCATGGCGTAGCGTGTGGGGTGACAAAGGTTTCGCAATGCCTGCCATCACGGCATAGCGTTTCAGAAGGTACCAAAACGCTTGCCGAGTCATTGCCTTGCCGCGCCGGGTGACGAACAAATCCTGGCAGGGCTTACCCTGCAACAGCGCAGGCCTTGCCGTGCGCAGATAACTGCTTAACCAATCCGCCGCCGGTTCACCCAGAGGCACCAAACGCTCTTTTTCGCCTTTACCAAAAATACGTAAACAGCCCATGCGCAGATTCACCTGATCCAGCATTAGGCACACCAGCTCCGAGACGCGCAGACCACAGGCATAAATCACCTCCAGCATGGTGCGATCCCGCAGACCCAGTTCCGTTTGCGTAGCGGGAGCTGCTAGCAGAATTTCCACTTCCGCCTCAGTTAGCGTATTCGGCAGATCTCGCCCAAGCTTTGGTGAGTCGATCTGGGCGGTGGGATCTATCGACAACCGCCCTTCGCGAATTTGATAACGGTAGAAGTGCCGCAGGGCGGATAGTTGCCGTGCCGCGGAACGCGGTTTAATGCCGGCGCACGAACGCTGCGCCAGGTATGCCAGTAAAGTATCTCGAGTAGCCTCAAGTAGACTGCTGTTTTGCCTAGCGAACCAAGCCGCTAGCTTGGTCAAATCTGTTCGATAGGCAGCCAGTGTGTTTATACTTAGGCCATCTTCCATCCAAACGGCATCCAGAAAAGTTTCGATAATGGTAAGATCCTGCTCTGAAGCACCTGGTCTATCGTCAAGTATTGTGTTGTTCAAAGCCTTGCTACTCCCTCGCCATGCATCATGCCATCCTATTTTGGCAGTATCATGATACCTTTAACCACACCCATCCTTGGCTTTGCCGCCTTTAGCGGCACCGGAAAAACGACTCTCCTTACCCAGCTAGTTCCCTTGCTACGGCAACGGGGCCTGTGCATCGGACTGCTGAAACACAGCCATCATTCCTTTGCGATCGATACGCCGGGCAAAGACAGTTATGTTCTGCATGAAGCCGGCGCTATGCAAACGGTGGTAGCCTCCTCCCGACGCACTATGCTAATGGTCCGCCACGCGGCAGAGCCTGCGCTGGAAAACCTACTGCAGCGCATAGCCACCAGCACCCTCGATATTATCTTAGTGGAAGGGTTTAAATATCACGCCATACCTAAAATCGAACTGTATCGGCCCAGCCTTGGTTATCCGCTCCTATGCCGTGCCGATCCAAACGTCATTGCCGTGGCGACTAACGCTCCCTTACCCGTCGCTATCGATGTGCCGCTCTTGGACTTGAATGCACCTGCCGTTATTGCAGATTTTATTCATGACCGCTACTTGACAACCGGTTCCTAAAGTGAGTGCTGCTCAGCATAGCATGATCAGCGATGCTGTCTATTACAATCCCGTTCACCCTTAGCTCAAATCAACTTGTGGGAGATCGCCAGGTCATGGTTGCTAAATCTATCCTTATCACCGGCTGTTCCTCTGGTATTGGTCTGTGTACAGCGCGTGGGCTAAAAGCACGCGGCCATCGCGTGTTCGCCGCGGCCCGCAAACCCGCGGATGTGGAGCGGCTGCGGTCCGAGGCGCTCGAGAGTGTGCAACTGGATCTAACCGATTCGGCCTCCATCCGACAGGCTGTCACCGCAGTATTGGAAAGCACCGGTAGTAAGCTGGATGCCTTATTCAATAATGGTGCCTATGGTCAGCCTGGTGCCGTAGAAGACTTACGCCGTGAAGTTTTGCGCGAGCAATTTGAAACCAACCTGTTTGGCACTCAAGAGCTAACCAATCTGATTCTACCGGTGATGCGCCGCCAGGGACACGGCCGCATCATTCAAAACAGCTCGGTGTTAGGCTTCGTGGCTATGCCGTTTCGGGGTGCTTACAACGCCAGCAAGTTTGCCTTGGAGGGGCTTAGCGACACATTGCGCCTAGAATTGGCCGGCACTAATATTCATGTCTCTGTGATCGAGCCTGGCCCGATTATGAGCCGTTTTCGGGAAAATGCCTACGCGGCATATCAACGCAATATCCGCAAGGAAGAAAGTGCACACCAAAAAGTTTATGAAGCCATGGAGCGTCGGTTGACAGCCCATGGCCCGGTGACGCCCTTTACGCTGCCCCCGGAAGCGGTGTTAAAGCGGGTGATTCATGCCCTTGAAAGTTCCAGACCGCAAATTCGCTATTATGTGACAACACCTACCTATTTATTTGCTATGCTGCGGCGGATATTACCCCATCGAGTGATGGATTGGTTATTACGCAAGGCTTCCCGATAAACCATGTTAATGTCTAAAGATAATCAGGCTATCAGACACTTTGTGAGAGGTACGCTGGGCTGTAACTGTCCGGATTCCGTCTTCGACCATATCGAGCTTACCCGCCCGAATTCCAATGAATCAGCCGCATTTCCCATTACCAAACTAGTCGTCGGCGGACGGCTACTCATTTATGTCCTGCATGAACCACCCTGGGAGTTCCTCAAATTCCTACTCCCCCGGCTGGTAGCGGCAGGAAAAGCGGAAAGAGAGGCTTGTCAACTCAACCGCTTGCGCATTGTGATCGTCACAGAACAACCAACCGGCCCGGCCGAACAAGCCAATGCACTCTTTGCGAACAGTCAAGGCGAAGACGCTAACGTACACCTGCATCTTATTGCTAAGAAAGACATGGTAGATTTAGGTGTATCAGGTCAATACTAAAAATTTTCCTGTAGTTCCTGAAGCCGCCGGCGTACCTGTTCGGCGTGCCCGGCCGCCTTTACCCGTTTCCAGTGCTGCGCTACCTTGCCGGCGGGATCGATTAATACCGTCGAGCGAATAACACCCTCTGTGACTCGACCATACATATTTTTTTCTCCCCAGGCACCATACTGCTCCATAATCTGATGGTCTTCATCGCTGAGCAGGGTAAGTTGCAGATCATGCTTACGAATGAACTGTTGGTGGCTCGCGGCGCCATCAGGGCTACAACCCAACACCGTGGCATTGAGATCCTCAAACGCCTTGAGTCCGGCGGTAAAATCACAGGCCTCAGTCGTACAACCCGGCGTATCGTCCTTAGGATAGAAATACAACACCACCCAACGCCCCTGTAGATCCTCGAGGCCAACCGGATTGCCTGCCTGATCAGGCAGCGTAAAAGCGGGGGCCTGTTTGCCAACTTCAACGGTTTTCTGAGCCATGAGCGATGCCTTCAATGGTTAATTCAAGAGATAATATGACAAAAAATATTACAAGATTCATGCAATTATTCATTATTCCGTAGACTTCCAACAGCGCAACCTGCCTCCTTCAAAATAGAGGTAGGCGCAGGAGGAGCTTCTGTCCCTAAGCGGTAAACGTTGATATATCCAAGTTTCCCTGATCTTATCGTTGGCCGTACTCGTGTTGCCGGGTGGTCCCCAGCTGGCTAGCACCTGCTCCTTGGTCATACCGATACGGAGACGTCCCCTTTTTATAGCAGACTTAATTTCTGGCGGTAGTTCTCCATGAGACGCAATGTAATCATCACGGCGGGCCTGCTTCCGTCGGGAAACCGTAGTACCCCAGCCTGCGAGGCAAGACAGTAGGGTTATTACAATAAGCCTTGCCAGACTGGCAACCGCAACATGCATAGTGCTTACTCCCAAGTGGCCAGCAGATACTTTACGAATCGTAACATTCTCGAAAACATGCTGAAATCCTTAGCGGATTACAAACTCGTAACATATTGTGCTACCCACCGTGCTAAGCGTTGTCTTAACCACGGCGCATAGTATAACCTTTGCCAACTTGCCGGAAAGAACCATTTCACTGACGACTTTTTACGTCGTCGCCCAACTGCCTTGTACTTCTGTTCTGCACTGCCAATCAGCCCAACCCAAACCCGTACAAAATCAAATTAAATTAAGTCAGGTTAACAATGAATATTGATAAAGCGCTTAGCCTTTGCGATGGGAAAAGGAGTGGTGGATGAACCTGAACCGGAAAACCATTCAGCGCCTTATCGGTATGCTACTCATGGCTTTCAGCATCACCATGTTACCCCCTATTGGGGTATCCCTCTGGTATCAGGATGGTGAATCCGAACATTTTTTGCTGACCTTGCTGCTTACCTTTGTTAGCGGCATCGCCTTATGGCTGCCGGTACACCGCCATCGTGTTGAACTGCGCATCCGCGACGGTTTCATTATCGTTGCCTTGTTCTGGACGGTCATGAGCGTGCTAAGCGCTGTGCCCTTTCTGTTCAGTCCCCATCTGCGGTTTACCGACGCCGTGTTTGAGTCGGTATCCGGCTTTACCACGACCGGCGCTACTGTCATTATCGGCCTCGATAAACTGCCCCAGTCCATTTTATATTACCGCCAGCAGTTACAGTGGTTAGGCGGCATGGGTATTATCGTGTTAGCCGTAGCCATCTTTCCCGTACTCGGCGTTGGCGGTATGCAGTTATACCGTGCGGAAACGCCGGGACCGATGAAAGATGAAAAACTCACGCCACGTATTGCCCATACCGCACGGGCGCTTTGGCTGATTTATCTCGGTCTGACCATAGCCTGTGCTCTGGCTTTTTGGTTAGCCGGTATGGACTTGTTCGATGCCATCGGACACAGCTTTTCCACGATCGCAACCGGCGGGTTTTCGACACACGACGCGAGTCTGGGCTATTTCGAGAGCCCTCTTATCGAGCTGTTAGCCAGTCTCTTTATGCTGCTTGGCGGCATCAATTTCGCCATACACTTCAAAGCCTGGCGAGGACAGTCCTTGCTTTATTACCTGCGCGATGCAGAGGTCTTCAGTTTTCTAGTCATCGTCGCCGGTCTTAGTGCCTTGGTCACGGCATTACTATGGCTGGCGGGCGAGTACAGTAACCCCTTTACTGCTCTACGCTACGCCGCTTTTCAGGTAATTTCGATTATCACGACTACCGGCTTTACCACGGCGAGTTTCGCCGATTGGCCGTCCTTTCTGCCTGCGCTACTTATTTACATTAGCTTTATCGGCGGCTGTGCCGGCTCTACGGCCGGCGGCATGAAAGTGGTGCGGGTTGTATTGCTGCTAAAGCAGGTCCTGCGCGAAGTCGAGAAATTAGTTCATCCGCGCGGCGTCATATCGGTAAAACTCGGCGACAGATCCATGGGCGATGCCGTGATGAATGCCATATGGGGCTTTTTCGTGCTCTATGTCTTTAGCACCACGACCCTAACCTTACTGATGATTGGGACCGGTATGGACACCCTCTCCGCCTATTCAGCTGTCGCTACCTGCTTGAACGTGACGGGCCCCGGCCTGGGAGAAGTGACCAGCAATTTCGCCACGGTTAGCCCAGCCGGTAAGTGGATTTCGGTTTTTACCATGCTGCTTGGTCGCTTGGAGATGTACACCCTTTTTGTGTTGCTTATGCCGGCTTTCTGGAAACAATAACACTCCCCCGGAATGCTGCAAACCGGCAAGCACTAGTGCAGTTTCATTCTTGGTTTAGCCTGATGCCTGAGAAAATTGGCCAGCGTGACCAAAACGACCTGGAAAAACCCATGCAGCGCCAGTTGATGCTGCTTATAAAGGGAGAGATAAACCAAACGGGCCAGCTTGCCCTCCAGTATCATCCGTCCCACCAGGTTGCCCATCAGGGTACCTACCGTCGTATAGCGGCTCAGGGAAACCAACGAACCGTAATCTTTATAAACATACTCAGGCAATGGCTTGCCCTGCAATTTGCAGGAAATGGACTTGACCAACAAGCCGGCCTGCTGATGGGCGGCTTGGGCACGGGGCGGTACCGGTTTCCCATTGGACTCACAGGCTGCGCAATCACCCAAGGCGAAGATAGCGTCGTCCCGGCTGGTTTGCAGGGTAGGACGCACCACCAGTTGGTGCTTGCGGTTTGTCTCCAGGCCATCCAGCTTGCTGAGAAACTCCGGCGCCTTAACGCCTGCGCTCCAGACTGCCATGTCGGCGGGAACGAACAGCCCGCTCGCAGTATGCACACCATCCGCAGCGATTTCTGTCACCTTTTCTCCGGTATGAACGGCTATGTTCAATTGCCGCAAATCTTCCCGAGTCGCCTCTATCACCCGCTCGGGCAACGACGGGAGGATGCTATCCATGGCCTCAATGAGGGTTATCTCAACATCCTGCTCCGCGGCGATTCGATCCAGTCCATAGGCGTTCATGAGCTGGCTGGTGTTGCGCAACTCCGCGGCCAGTTCTATACCGGTGGCGCCGGCGCCGATAATAGCGATACTCAATCCGCTATGTTGGCCGCTTTGATTCTGGAATTGCGTCCTTAAATAATTTTCCAACAGCCGCTGCTGAAAACATTCCGCCTGATTTGGGCCGTCCAGATAAGTACAGTACTGCGCCGCTCCGGCGGTACCAAAATCATTGGTAACGCTGCCGACAGCAATCACTAACGTATCGAAGGCAACGCGGCTTTGGGGAATAATCTCTGCGCCTGCTTCATCCAGCATGGGTGCTAAGATCACCTGGCGCTGCTGGCGATCCAGCCCTACCATACGCCCCCACCGGAAATGGAAATAATGCTCGCGGGCTTGGGCGAGATAATCTACCTCGTCCTCGTTGGAATCCAGCGTGCCTGCCGCTACCTCGTGAAGCAGCGGTTTCCATAAATGGGTTAATTGTGCATCAATGAGCGTAACGTGAGCACGCTGACGCTTGCCCAGCTTATGGCCAAGCCGAGTGGCCAATTCCAAACCGCCGGCGCCGCCGCCGACAATAACAACGCGATGCAATGGCGTATGTTCAGACATAGGCTCTTCCCCATATTCTATACCATGCGCAGCTCTCAACGTTAGCAACTTATACGCCGGCATTGCATAAGATGTGCAATAGTGCCGCTACGGTACCGTTTGCTATTCACCAAGCCAACGCCGTTAATGCTATACTCGCAAAGGTCGGGAGTCATCAATCTAACAATTTAACGTTTCGATTCATAAAATAACCAATGCGAGGAAATCATTATGTCCAATCACTCTTCCGATACAGGCCGGCGGCGCTTTATTAAACTAAGCCTTGTCGGTCTTGCGGCTGCACCACTGAGCAACCTGCTACTCAGTGAAGCCGTGCAGGCTCAAGATACGCCTAAGGTAGACGTTAACGACCCTACGGCGTTACAACTAGGCTATGTGCATGATACAACCGAGGTCGATGCGTCGAAATATCCCCAACATACTCCTGAACAATTGTGTAGTAACTGTCTGCATTACACAGAACAATCCGGCGAAGAGTGGGGACCTTGCGCTATCTTCGGTGGCAAGCTGGTTAACGCCAACGGTTGGTGCAGCGCCTGGGTGCCGAAAGCGTCTTAATGCACTAGACCGCTGGTGGTTTCATCAGGCTAATATGAATATTCGATAGCGATTTACGCTATTGACACGGCCATGAATCCAACAGGCAGCTTTATTGTTAAAGTTGCCTGTTAAGTTGGTTTTCTGCTTGTTGTCTCTGCAATCTGATTTCCATCCCACCCGCTAACCACTCCATTTTCTCCCGATGCGCCGGCGTTAAGCAGTTCCCGCTAGGTAGCTGACCCTTACCGTAGCATCGCGAGCGACGCTTGCCAATAAGTATAAACCTGAATTTTTTCAAATAATTAATAATTTATCTATTTGGTCGGTGGAGCACCGCTGGATGGATGAAAACTATGAAGCGATGGATGGCGTGCCTTATATCGGCAAACTGCTGCCCGTGTCCAAGCATCTCTATATGGCCACTAGCCTTAACGCTTGGGGCATTACTAATTGATGGCGCGGTTGCAAGTTCTTCTGGGTCTCCCGTATGCTTAAGCTTTCATAATACCAATAAATATTATATATTATTATAAGTTTCAGCGGGAGAACACCATGCAGAAAAACACCAGTGTCACGCTTGGCAGGCATTTCGAACAATTTATCGCCCAGCAGCTAGCGGAAGGCCGCTATGGTTCGGCCAGTGAAGCAATCCGGGCGGGATTGAGACTTCTGGAGGAGCATGAAACCAGACTGGCTGCCTTGCGGCAGGTCCTCAAGGAAGGCGAGGAAAGCGGCAGGGCCGATTATTCCCTCAAAGGGTTGCTTGAGGAACTTGACAGCGAAAGTTCTAATTGATGCCCGGTTTCCAACTGACCCAGGCCGCCAAGGCCGATTTGAAAAACATCGGCCGATACGCCATGAACAGGTGGGGACGGGCGCAGCGAGATAAATATCTGGAAATGTTGGACGGTTGTTTTCATGATTTCAGGCTGCGCATACGTCTGGCGACAGTCACGAAGTTCGTGATGCCCAACTATGACATCCTCGCCGTATCTTTGGAAAGACGAACTCTGGTTGGTAACGCCGGGCATGCTAACTGCCGGCCGTCCGCCTCCAGATCAACGGCGAAACCAGTGGCTATCCGACATTGAGGGTTGAGTTTCAACGAAACCGCTATGTAATGAACCATATAGCTGTTTCGCTGCTTGTCAAACCCCGGTTTGCCACTTATTGAAAGTTACATACGAGACTAAGTTTTCTCTTAATGTTTCTTGTGCTCCTTGTCGCGGTCTCTGTCGCGATCATTGTCGCGATCATTGTCGCGATCCTTATCACGGTCCTTGGCGCGGTCCTTGTCGCGGTCCTTGTCGCGGTCCTTGTCATCATTCTTGCTAGGTTTGCAGCCGACAGTCTTAACGAAATCCGTTCCAGTAATACTTTGACCGCCAACGGTTTCGCCGGTAAGTGTTGCCTCCGTGTCGCCGCAAGCAATCCCTGTGGCAGGAATCTTGAAGCGTAACAACAGATCATCAAACCCATCGTGGTTAACGTCCTTGCTCTTGTGGCGAGTAGCTTGAGCACCATCAGGACCAAATTGTATTGTCGGAAGGTCGATCTGAAGGGGATCAAACTGACTATCGGACAACACGGCAACCCAGAGATTGCCTTGTGAGCGAGGATTGATGACATTGCGCTTGTTGCCGGGTTTGATATCGATGGTCACTGTGACCAGTGAGCTTTCTCCGAACACCACATAACTCTCCCCAGCAAATCCATTACCACTAGGGGCACCAATGGTCAGATCATCGATGCCATCGCCGTTGATATCTCCTGCCCCGCTCACCGAGACGCCCGATTCGTCGCCAGCGTCTATGCCGTTGAGAACAAAACCGTTGGGGCCGTTGAGGTCTGCGAGGTCTAGACTGGCAGCGAAGCCGTCCGCCTGACCGAACACCACATAGCTCTCCCCAGCATTGTGGGGGCCGTTAGGGTCAGCCTCGGGGGCGCCGATGATCAAGTCATCGATGCCATCGCCGTTGATATCTCCCGCCCCGCTCACCGAATGGCCCGAGTGGTCACCTGTATCGATGCCGTTGAGGACAAAACCATTGGTGCCGTTGAGATCAGCAAGGTCTAGACTAGAGGCGAAACCGCCCGGCTGGCCGAACACTACAAAGCTCTCCCCAACATCTGTATAAGAGTAGTGGGAAAGATTAGGAGCGCCGATGATCAAGTCATCGATGCCATCGCCGTTGATATCTCCCGCCCCGCTCACTGAATCGCCCGAGGTGTAATCTAGCATCGATGCCGTTGATGACAAAACCGTTGGTGCCGTTGAGATCGGCAAGGTCTAGACTGGCGGCGAAGTCTCCGCTATGGCCAAACACCACATAGCTCTCCCCGGCATACTCGTTGCCGTTGGGGTCTAACGGCATAGGGGCGCACCGATGATCAGGTCATCGATGCCATCGCCGTTGATATCTCCTGCCCCGCTCACCGAATGCCCGACCCGTCATCAGCATCGATACCGTTGAGGACAAAACCGTTGGTGCCGTTGAGATCGGCAAGGTCTAGACTGGCAGCGAAGCCGTCCGCCTGGCCGAACACCACATAGCTCTCCCCGGCACTGCTGGGGCCGATCGGGACAGCGCCGGGGGCGCCGATGATCAAGATCATCGATGCCATCGCCGTTGATATCCCCCGCCCCGCTTACCGACGAGCCCGAGCGGTCATCCAGCATCGATGCCGTTGAGGACAAAACCGTTGGTGCCGTTGAGGTCCGCGAGGTCTAGACTGGCAGCAAAGCCTCCGTACGGCCGAACACTACATAGCTCTCCCCGGCACGTATTGTTGCCGTTGGGGTCGGCGCTGTGGGCGCCGATGATCAAATCATCGATGCCATCGCCGTTGATATCCCCCGCCCCGCTCACCGAACGGCCCGAGAAGTCATCCGTCGGCGATGCCGTTGATGACAAACCCGTTAATACCGTTGAGATTGGCAAGGTCAAGACTGGGGGCAAAACCGCTGTCCTTGCCGAACACCACATAGCTCTCCCCAGCAAAAGCGTTGCCGTTGGGGTCAGGCCTCAGGGCGCGCCGATGAGCAAATCATCGATGCCATCGCCGTTAATATCTCCCGCCCCGCTCACCGACACGCCCGAGTCATCGTCAGGCATCGATGCCGTTGATGACAAAGCCGTTGGTGCCGTTGAGATCGGCAAGGTCCAGGGCCGGAACCGGCAGAGAAAGGCCCAGCAGCGAGACCGCTAAAACCCCGCCTGCCCAACGCCCTGCGTGTGGCTTAAGCGCCTGACCGATAGCCCGGTGAAGGGTATTGGGCCGACAGGATAGGGTGGATTGTGCAGTTTTAGTCTGATGTTTCATGGCAATTCTCCTCTTGTTCGGGTCTCCAACCCGCACGCCGGTTCTCAGGGACCCGGCGCCAGGCTAAGCACCCGGCGAATTTCATCGCTTTGTAAACCAATAACCATGGGCGCTGGATACCGGGCAGCACGGCCACGTCATAGAGTTCCTCAATCACGCCGCTGATCCGCAGCCAGTGCATGGCATCGCCCACGCGTGAGATCAATGATATGCAGGCCGCAGCGGGCTTCCGTGCGCTTCGCCGTTAACTGTTCATCGAGAGCCAGCCCTGAGAAAGTACGGTTTTGTCGCGCCCGCGACAGCCCCACCACGGCAAAGTCACCGCTAAAGGCCAGCCCCCGGGCGTAGCCAGGACAAAACGCCACCGGCTCAAAACGACCCTGAGCCAGGTCCACGTACCCGAAGTACCCACTGCCGGAATCCAGCAGCCACAACTTGCCCCGATACAACCGCGGGGAGTGGGGCATGGAAAGCCCTTCCAGAACGATCTCATTTGTAGCCACATCGATGACCACGCCCCCATCCCGACGCTGCTCCCGCCAGCCATCGGCCACATCGCTTCGGCTGACCGCGGTCACATAGCGGGGTACACCGTTTTCCATGGCCAGACCGTTGAGGTGACAGCGGTCTTCGGCGGCCAGCTTGGAGATAAAGGGTGGCTTCCACAACGGGCGGAAGCTGTAGCGTTCGCTCACCGTGGCCAGGCAGCTAAACAGGGTATTCACAAACACCGGCTGCCCGTCCTCGCCCAGGGCGATATCGTGACAGTCTACATCGCCAGTGGTGTAGGCCACCTGCGGCACGTAGACCCGATCATAACCCTGATAGTGCTCCCCAGGAGCAAGGCTGTTTTCAAACCGCCACAGTTGAAACAGGCTGCTGAGATACAGGCGCTGGGGGGTGGCGCAGAGACCCATGCAGCGGTTAAAGGTGCGGTTGAAGATCTCCAGGCGCCCATCGGGCTTTAGGCCCAGCAGACACAGCCTGCCCGCCTGATAGGTGGTCAACGCCAGGCTCACCGTCTGCTCGGCCAGCCAGGCGGTCAACTGCCGGGAGCCCAAGAACTCGAGCGGGGGTGCAGCGGGTGAACCTTCCGTCACACCCGGCGTCGCTTGGCCGCCAAGGCCAGGCGCGTGGGGAGGCTGGGAATGCATTATCAAACACCTCATTATTAATTACCCTGCCTTCGGCAAGGTCGCCTTGTCACCGCACCGCAACCCGCTGGAGACGGATTGCTTTTCCCGGCTACGAAACCCTGGAACCATGAAAATGGTATTCACTAACCTGACCGTTGCGATGACGCATGACAAATAAAAAACCGAACTTCCTCTGGCGACTTTCACGCAGTCGCTCTCGGCAGTTCGGCTATCCCGGGATCCTTGAGGACCCGTCACTTTCCGCCCCCGTTTTACAGCGGGTTCGGCTTTTGCAATTAGGGGATCAAGTCATGTGGTTCCCTTGTGAATTCGTGGTTTCTCCAATACTTCACCCTCTGTGTTCTCAATGGAATAACATTATCTCCACGTTTTTTATACCATAAAATAATTGCAATAAAAACAAGGTAATTTAGTCGGAAATAACTAATATATAATAATTTTTTTGGAAAAAAGAAAGGCAAAATAAGCTACTTTTCTGAAATGGTGAAGGACGTAAAGTTTGGGAATAGAACAAGCTGCTTTTGCTAAAGATAATAACGCAAACTGTTTAATTTTACAGACAGCCCAACAGTTGGGTCCGATAGTGAAAAATGACTTAAATCATTGTTTAATCCATGAGTTACAGAATTTCAACCATGAATCGCCAAAATGGCTAATATAACGATCATGAGCACTATTGAAAAGCAGATGTGATTAATCTTCATTATTGGAAAAGAATTTAACAAGCCATTGATTTTTAATATTAAGTAATGCATGAATAAACCGACGTTCCGCATACCCTACCAGTGATTAGTGAATTTTGTACAGTGCGGCTGTCAAAAGCGATTTTAGCCACCACGGGGGAGAACCGATGGCAGCCCATATCGAGACGGGCACGATGGTGCCGCCGCGTTACCGAAGCCAGACGCTAGATCATTTAGGATTAGTGGCTGGCATGTATGAGGAACTGGGCATTGGGCAGACGATTGACCGCGCGGTTATCCAGGATGGCGACAAGCGCCAGGTCTCCTTGGGTCAAGCGGTCAAGGCGATGGTGCTCAATGGGTTGGGGTTTATCAATCAACGCTTATACTTGATGCCAAAGTTTTTCTGGGATAAACCCACGGAACGGCTGATTGGGGAGGGCATTCAACCCGAGCATCTTAACGATGATGTGTTGGGTCGGGCCTTGGACGCTTTGTATAAATTTGGCGTCACCGAGCTCTATGCGCTGATTGCGCCCCAGGCGGTCCAGCGCCTGGGGCTACGGGTACGCGTTGCGCATTTGGACAGCACCGGTTTTCATGTCGATGGCGACTACCCCCGCGAGCCCGGTACCGAGGAAGGGGTCATTCACCTCACCCGGGGTTACAGCCGCGACCACCGCCCGGACTTGAACCAGGCCGTCTTGCAACTGATTGTGGAACACCAGGCGGGGTTACCACTGTTGCTGCAGCCGCTGGACGGCAATGCCGACGACAAGACCTACTTTCGTCAGACCCTGCAGGCGTATTTGGGGCAGCTACGCACCACCTATGAACTGGACACGATTGTCGCAGACAGCGCCCTGTATACGGCCGAGACCTTGCCGTTGTTGCAGGACGTGCACTGGATCACACGGGTACCCGCCACGCTGAACGCCGCGCAAGAGGTGCTACGTGCCACCGACCCCGAGACGATGACGCATCTCGACGAACACACCCGCTATCAGCGTCTGAGTACGGAGTATGCCGGGGTAGCCCAACGGTGGCTGGTGGTCGACTCCGACGCGGCGCAGCAGCGTGCGCGTAAGACCGTGTCTCGGCAATGCCGGAAACAGACGGAGGCGGATACCAAGGCGTTTGCTAAATTATGTGGGCAGTCTTTCGCTTGTGCCGACGATGCCAAACAGGCGCTGGCCGCCTTTCAGAACACTCTCACCCTAACCACGGTGGTCGAGCCGCAGATCGTGTCGGTACCTCACTATCAAGGTCGCGGGCGTCCTGCCAAGGCGTGCTCACCCGATACGCTGACTTATCGGATCGACGGGACGTTAGCCAGCCTGCCCGCCGCCTACCGCGCCCGCCTGCGCCAACACAGTGGCTTTGTGTGAATAGATAATTATTCCATTTTTTATTCAATTTTTCTTTTATCGCTTGACGAATTCATTTCATTCAGTTTTATAAATATTGACCAGAGGTAATCGCTATGCTCCATGACTACACGTTATGATCTATCTCGCCTGTCTGCTCTTGGCTGTTCAACTCTGGCAATGGATTACGCTGTTCCGCGGCCAACGCCAGACACACGCCTTACCTGAGCAACCCGCTGTGCTGATTTCCTGGCCCAAGGTCTCCATTGTGATTCCAGCCCGTAATGAAGCCGCAGACATTGAACGGGCGCTGTCATCTGTTTTACATCTGGATTATCCAAACCGGGAAATCATTGTAGTCAACGATCGCTCCACGGATAACACCGCAACCATTCTACACCGGCTGCAGGCACAGCACTCTGACTTGCGTGTGCTTACCATTAAGCACTTGCCGACCGGCTGGCTTGGCAAGAATTACGCCCTTTTCACCGGCGCAACGACGGCTACGGGAGACCTGCTGCTCTTTACCGATGCCGACGTGGTATTCTCGACGATGGCGCTGAAAAAGGCAGTGGGCGTGTTGGAAACTAAACTGCTGGACCATTTGACCCTGGGACCAAAAGTTTGCTCACCCAGCTGGATAGTGAATTTGTTAGTCGCTTTGTTCGGTCGCAGTTTTAGCTTGTTCCTGCAACCGTGGCGAGCGCGTGATCCGCATTCTTCCCGCTTTATCGGACTGGGCGCTTTTAACCTAATCCGCCGGACGGCTTATACCCACATCGGCGGTCATCAGCGCATTTCACTGCGACCCGACGACGATCTCAAACTCGGCAAAGTGATCAAACAGGCTGGATTTAGACAAGAGTATCAACAGGCCCTGGAGGACCTGCGGTTAGCCTGGTATCCCTCACTGTCGGCTTTTGTTCACGGGTTAGAAAAGAACGTGCTAGCCGGTATGGATTACCGGGTCAGCGCCCTGTTTCTGGCCCTGGCGTTGCAACTCACCTTGGGCCTATTACCTTGGGTGCTACTCCTGGTGAACGATCCCCTCGTTCGGGGCCTGGCCCTGGCGACGGTCTTGGCATCGTTGACCAGCTTTAGCTGGTTCTTAAAACATTCCGAGACCTCCGTGCTGCTGACACCTCTAGAGCCAATCATTCTCTTGCTGTTCGTATTCACTTGTGCACGCTCTGCCGTGCTGACACTGGTGCGTGGGGGAATTATTTGGCGTGGGACTTTTTATCCTTTACCAGTACTACGACAAAATGTCATTTAAGGAGGGGAAAATGCAGATGGAAAATAACGGCATGGAGAAATCATAGAAAACCGCACCCACAAAAATAAGTTTTTAGGGCATCAGAGGAAGATTATTATGAAACCAACCATGACTCATCTTGCGCTGCACGTGCAGGACCTGGATGCCTGTACCGTCTTTTATCACGATTTCTGCCAAATGCGGGTCATCCACGAGCGCAGCGCCGGCAGTCAGCGCATTGTCTGGCTGGCCGAGGCCGGCCGAGAGCATGAGTTCATTTTTGTATTGATGTCCGGCAGTCCTAGGCACAAGCGGAATACGCAGGACTACAGTCATCTCGGCTTTGCTTTAGCGAGTCGTGATGCAGTCGATGACATTGCCGATAAAGCGCGACGGAGCAGCTGCTTGCTCTGGGAACCACGGCAAGAACCTTATCCCGTCGGTTACTATTGCGGCGTGCTGGATCCCGACGGCAACGCGGTGGAGTTCAGCTACGGCCAGCCGCTTGGTCCCGGTGCGGAGAGTTCTGAAGGATAACGAATGAACTGCCTAAATAACCAATCCATTGCCGTTAAACCTGAGCAATAGGTTCTATTCCCTTACCGCTATATGGAATCCAAGTTCGACCATTCATGGAATCTTACGCCCCAGGAAGCCATCGCCCTGCAGAAGGAGCTAAGGCACCATATCCTCATCGCGGACCGTCTTGGTTCTGTTCACCGGGTAGCGGGAGTGGATGTGGGATTTGAAGACACGGGCAACACCACCCGAGCGGCGGTGGTGGTGTTGAGCTATCCACGGTTGGAACTCGTGGAATCGGCCGTCGCCCAACGCCCCACTAGCTTTCCCTATGTGCCGGGATTGCTATCGTTTCGCGAGCTTCCGGCGCTACTGGATGCCTTTGCGAAACTCTCCGCCTTCCCCGATCTCATACTCTGCGACGGGCAGGGCATTGCTCACCCGCGGCGCCTTGGCATCGCAACTCACCTGGGACTTCTCCTGGATATACCCAGCATCGGGGTAGGGAAAACCCGGCTCTGGGGACGGTACGGCAAAGTACCGGAAGGCAGGGGCGCATGGACGCCCCTGAGGGACCATGATGAAATCATCGGCGCGGTGCTGCGCACCCGGCCAGGCATCAAGCCGCTGTTTATCTCGCCCGGGCACCGCATCAGCTTAGAAACCGCCATTCGTTATGTGATGGGTTGCGTGACCCGCTATAAGCTGCCGGAGACTACGCGGCAGGCACACCGGCTGGCATCGGGGCATGGTTAAACACCGGGCATGCACCTTCCAACAAAGACTTAACCCTTATTTGTTTGCAATACTTGATCCTTATTCCCACTTATCCTTATTTAATCTGGCAACCATTCCGAATCGAGCACCTGCTCCGCTTTCCAGGGGCAGGTGGCAGGGAAGTCGGTCAGTCCGGTTTCTTCTATCGCTGCAGCCAGCGCGTCATCCCATGCATCGGCCCACCATTCTGCATCGTTGAAAGCATTAATGAGGCTGGGGGTACGACGTAGCCGTCTGGCGATGCTGTTGCGCTGGGCGCGGATCGTCGCTTCCCAGCTGCTGCCACGCCGTCCAGGTTGATACTGCCACTTGAGAAGATGGGCAAGCAGTGGGCTGATGAAAACAGCTTAAATTTGGGCTAACCTGTTATCATAATTGAGTTCTGTTTTTGTTCCTGATGAATGAACTCATTTTGGCGCCTTATCGAAAGGGTTTCTCAACGAAAGGACGTCCGTCATGTCGAGCACTGCTGGGTCACTGGGTTATAAAAGTCCGCGTCACAAACTGATCCGCTTTTTTGAAAAAAGCCGAGACCAGTGGAAACGCAAAGCGGGTGAAGCCAAACAAGCGCTGAAGCTATTGAAGAATCGGATTCGTTTTCTAGAGACCAGTCGCGCCCGGTGGAAGACGAAGGCCAACGCCCTCGAGGAGGAATTAGCGATGCTGAGGGCCAAAGAACGGGCACTGGAAGCAGAGCTGGGGGCATTAAAAAAAAGTCTGCTGAGCTGATCAGTACCCCCGGTTACCCGGGCGAGTTCAGCTCGGCACCGCTGGCCCATCAGTATACCCTGGGCCTGATAATGCTGTTTATGTCGTTGGTGCTCGGTGCTGCCACCAGTCTTCGTGGGGCCAGTCGCGCTATCGCGGTGGTAATGGCGGTTTTTGACCTGCCTGGGGCGTGCCCGGTCTGGTCGACCGGGCGGCTATGGTTGCTGCGGTTAGGTTATTACAACTTAATGCGTCCCAAAGAGCCAGCGCCGGATTGGGTCTGGATTGTGGATCATCCGGTGCAATTGGGTCCGGAGAAATGTCTGCTTATTGTGGGCGTTCGCTTAAGCACGTTGCCGGGGACCAATTACTGCCTACGCCATGAGCAAGTAGAACCGATCGAGTTATTGCCGGTGGCTCAATCGACGGGGGAGATCGTGTATCAACAACTCGAAGAGACGCGGAAAAAAACCGGCACACCACGCGCCATTGTGAGCGACCACGGCTCGGATCTGAAAGTCGGCATCGAGCGCTTTTGTCACGCACACCCAGAGACCGTCTCACTGTATGATATTAAGCATAAAGTGGCCCTCGTGTTAAAGCATGAACTGCAGGGGGATGAACAGTGGCAAGACTTTTGCCAACGGGCCGCACACCCCCGTTGCCAACTCCAGCAAACCGCGTTGGCACCGTTGGCCCCGCCACCCCAGAAAGCCAAAGCCCGCTATATGAATGTGGAGTGCCTACGGGACTGGGCCGAGAAGATATTGGCGTTTGTGCAGTGCCAGCCCCCAGAGCTGACGACGACCTATGAGCCGGTGGTTGTGCAAGCCAAGTTGGGTTGGGTCAGGGACTTTCGTGACGCCCTGGCGACCTGGCGCGAGCTCTTCAGCGTAGCGCTCATCACGGAAACCTTTGTGCGCACCCAGGGCTTGTCAAGAGGCTGTCACCGGTCGTTGAAAAAACGCCTAACGGGGGTCGCCTCTACCGCTCCCGCCAAACGCGTGCAACAAGCGCTCGTGAGCTTTGTGGCGCAAGAAGCGTTCAAAGCCAACCCCGGCGAGCGCCTGGTCGCTAGTAGTGAGGTCATTGAATCGGTCTTCGGGAGCTTAAAGCGACTCGCCCGCGACCAAGTGAAAAGCGGCTTTACCGGTCTGGTCCTCGCGGTGGCGGCCCTCGTCTCGACCACCACCGCCGAGGTCGTGAAAACGGCCTTAGAAACGGTGCCGACCAAGCGTATTATTGACTGGTGCCAACAGAAACTGGGTAAGTCCGTTCAAGCCAAGCGAAGAGAGGCGCTTACTCGCCCTAACAAAAAGGAACAAAAACAGGATCAATTAGCGGAGGCGGCATAGAGTTGTTTTCATCAGGCCAGGCAAGCAGTACCGCCATGCGACTAGCCAGTTCCCGCTGTTCACTCTTGCCCACGTCTTCGATCTCCTCGGCGATGTGTTCTATATCTAATTCGGCAAACCTTCCGGTCCGTAAAAGCTGCGCCTGCTGCCGTGCCCAAGCCACAATATCTTCATCGTAAAGCATCTTGATCGTCCTCGTGCGAGTCTATTGACCCGAAACCCATTGATGCGAGAGATCTTGCATCTGCCTAGTCAGCGCCTGCCGTCAGCTCTCTCAAAAAGCCCCTGATCGCTTCTCCCATGACCCAGGTGGCTTGCGGATCTCCATCGCAACAGATAGTGTGGCCTGCAGGGGAGTCAATTGACACCATCCGGGAATCGGGGATAGCGCTGTGTTGGATCTCGATATACTCCGGAGGAAGAAACTGATCTTGGGGACTGATAATAAAGAGAGTTTTCGCTTTGACGGATTGCAGCGCTGCCATCAGATCACCATTGAACCCCGGCGTATCAGCCAGTGTTGTTTGTCCCATTGCCTTCGCCAGCAGGTAAAGATCTCTGGCATCCTGGAAACCCAGAAATTGCTCATACCAGACCTGCTCCAGCTGCTGGAACGCCGCCGGCGTGGTGATATGCTCGTTCCACCATGCCCGACTATAAAGCGAAGGGACGAGGGACCGTAAGGCAACGGCAGCGCATTGCTGAGGATTTTTCTGGTAATTTCCATCCTGCCACCCTTGGCAAACTTCGAGAGTGGACTGTATCTGCGTCATGGTGTGAAAGCCCTGGGTACTCCAGAGCGCACCGCCCACCACCAAGACAATACCTTGTGAAAAATCCGGATAGCTGACAGCGAGCTGCTGGGCCTTTGCGGCGCCCATCGAAATGCCCATGGAGGCGAGAAGCCGCGTAAGGCCTAAACCCTCGGTGACAAGTTTATATTCGGCATTGACCATATCCCGTAGATTATATTCGGGAAACGCCATCTTAAGCCCGCTACTGGTTGGACTCGTGCTATGCTCGAATCCGGTCTGCGTATTGCCGAGGCTATCGCTGCTAATAATGAAGTAGCGCTCCGTATCAAGCGGCTTTCCCGGGCCGATCAGATGATCCGCCATATGATGGTTACCACTGAAGCCATGCATAAAAAGAATGGCGTTATTTTTGGTCGCGTTAAGTTTTCCGTGGGTGACATACGACATGCGAAGGTTTTTAATGACCTTTCCGTTCTCGAGTACCAGCTCACCGAGGTCTGCAATCTGATGATCCGGCTGCTCGGGACCGTGGGCGAAGGCGCGAGGGAAAGGCATAGCGAGCAAGCTCATTATGATCAGCAACAGGTGTAGTGTTTTCATGGCATCCTCTTTCTTTCGGCTGATTTTATCGATCTAAGAATAAGGTTACCGCCGTAGCCAAGCGGAAGATGGCCGCATTGTCGAAGCCAATCTCAAATTGGGAAAAACCGAAAAAAGCGATAGGTTTCTTTCGCCGTCAAACCATATCGTCTAGCCGAACCATCCACTCTAATTGCTCACCTGGGTCGCATCTGGTGATAGGCGGCGTCAGCTTTCATCGGCTATAGGCATTGCTGCAAAGGTAGAGAACTTAATCATTTGGTATGTTTTTACAGAAATCATTTTATGGTAAGCAATACAACCACAGCAACGCTTCGGGAAAGCGTTTGCCCCAATGTTCTACTCGATGTTCCCCCTTGGGTATCAGACGAAACCATAACTCTCTGCGATAAAAACCGGCCGCCCGCAGTGACTCATAAACGGGCTCGAGGGGACCGAAATTCAACTCCGCACTGCCGAGATCGACATAAATTTTCATCGCATGCAATTTGCCTTGCCGGCTGATGAACTCAAGCAATTGCCGCCCAAACACCTGGGGCGTCAATACGGGTGAAAAGGCGGCAACCTTGGAGAAAATATGCTGATATTTTAATCCCCCGTAAATTGCAATCAAGCCACCCAGTGAACTGCCGGCGATAGCAGTGCCAGCACGCCCGCTAAGAGTCAAGTAGTTATCATCAATATACGGTTTCAGCGTTTGCACGATAAACTCGACGTATTGATCCCCTTCAGACACGGGCGCGCCGCGCCAGGGCCAAGGCGAATACTCGGCGGTTCTGTTGCCGTCATCGCTGGATATGCCTACGACAATGATTCCACCCATTTTTTTCTCAGCAAAGAGACGATCAAGACGCTTATCCACTTGCCAATTGCCATACCGGCTAAACGCCTGTTGGAGTTCACGCTGCAGCATCTCATTAAGATAGAGATTGACGGAAGGATTTGGAAACGGACGAAACAGATATTGGCCGTCTTGCATATAAACCACCGGAAAGCGCTTGGACGCATCGGTACCATAGTCGGGTGGCAGATAGATCCATATCCGTTTCTCACGGTTGAAATGCGGCATCACACGCGTTACCGTAAGAATTCGCGACTCGGTGTTATGTGGTGCGGCTGAAAGTGTGTGGAAAGCCGGCAGGGCTAATACAGCCAACACAATGAGAGTTGGCTGGCGCAGCCATGTTAAACATAAACCCAACGACCAGCGCTTTGCTAACCACACCCAAAAGTACCTCACAAAATGTTGATCTGCCAGCCGGAGCCTGTCATCGGTCGACATCGCCAAGGATTTTGCCGCTATTGGACCTGGCCGTGCCGTCACCTAACGACTGCCGCAGATCCCGCGCTATCCAATCGACGAAGGTCCTAACCCGCGCAGACATCAGCCGCGTATGGGGGTACACCACGCTGACCGGCAGCGGAGGTGGCTCGAACTCGCTCAGTACGATCTCTAACGTACCCCGCTCGAGCGAAGGCATCGCCTGATAGTGCAGAAACAGACCGAAGCCCAGCCCCGCTATGCAGGCATCAATCGCAGCGCCTACCTGATTGCATAACAACCTGCCGCTGACCGGCACCGACAGGCGCTTGTCACCATCCTGAAAATGCCAGGCCGAGCCTGTCGAAATACCGGTAAACAGCAAGCAGGGAAGCGCTGATAACGCCTCGGGCCGTTGCGGTCTGCCGGTTTCTGACAGCAGCGTAGGACTGGCGCAGACCACCCGGCGGATTTCACCGATGGGTCTGGCGATTAACGATGAATCGCTGAGTTCGGCAATGCGCACAGCCGCGTCCATGCCCTCTTCCAGGAGATTGACAACCCGATCCAACAACAACAGATTGGCTCGCATTCGCCGGTGCCGTTGGAGAAAACGGGTCACCGCCGGCGCCACGTGCATCTCACCAAACCGCACCGGCGCCGTCAGCGAGACGGTTCCACTGGGCTCAATCTGATGCTCACCGAGAGCCATGTCCGTCTCTTCGATATCCGCCAGGATCTTGCGGCAACGCTCCAGGTAGAACCGCCCCTCCTCGGTGAGGGCGATCCGCCGCGTGGTGCGATTGAAGAGACGCACCTGAAGCGACTCCTCCAGCGTAGCCAGTATCCGCACCACCGAGGGCAGCGATTTACCGAGCGCATCGGCCGCCGCCGTCAGACTGCCGCGCTCGGCGATCTGCACGAAGACCGACATTGACTGCAACTTATCCATCTTCTCAGATTACTCTAAAAAACGGAGTAGTCAAATAGATAAAAGAGTATTTATTCCAGATTACGTAGTCCTTATGCTGTTTATCACTCGATGACATCGTGCGGCTTTGCAACAGCCAAGCGCTACAAAACAGATTTCATTTATGCCATGCCTGGCCCGTGCAGGCAAAAGGAGAAAATCCATGAACCGACAAGCTTTCGAAACCAAGTACAAAACGGAAACGATCAATGGATTGCGCATTTTCTACCGTGAAGCCGGCCCCAAGGATGCCCCCAGCATTTTGTTGCTGCACGGTTTTCCGACATCATCGCACATGTTTAGAAACCTTATTCCGCGACTGTCCGACCGCTACCACGTAATCGCACCGGATTATCCCGGATTCGGCCAAAGCGCAATGCCCAGCGTCGCAGAATTTGAATACACCTTCGCCAATCTGGCCAACGTGATGCAGCAGTTTGTTCACAAGATCGGACTTAAATCCTACACTCTCTATCTGATGGATTACGGCGCTCCGGTGGGTTTTCGTCTGGCAACGGCCAACCCGGATAGAGTTGACGGGTTGATTATTCAAAACGGCAATGCTTACGTTGAAGGGCTACGGGAATTCTGGAACCCTCTCCGCGCTTACTGGAATGCGCAAACGCCCGAAAACCGAGCGGTATTGACCAAATTTCTCGACATTAGTGCCACAGAGTGGCAATACACCCACGGTACCAGAGACAAAGCCAACATCAGCCCGGACAACTGGATTATTGACCAACACTACCTCGATCGTCCCGGTAATAGAGAAATTCAGCTGGCGCTGTTTTTGAGCTACGGCTCAAACCCCCCGTTGTATCCTGAGTGGCAGGAATACATGAGAACCTATCAACCTCCTGCGCTCCTGGTGTGGGGTAAAGGGGACTTTATCTTTCCGGAAGAAGGTGCCCATCCCTACAAGCGAGACCTTAACCATGTGGATTTCAATATCCTGGATACGGGTCACTTTGCGTTGGAGGAAGACGGTGCTTTCATTGCTCAGAAGATTCGGGACTTTATGCAGCAGACAACGGCTACGGCGCTAACCACCGACTGAGCTGAACTACCAACCACGGGGGCACCCTGGCGCAGAGTGCTCCCCCTTCACCAAACCTGGAAAACAGCATTATGACCATCGACAATCCCTACCACGAAGGCGAGTTGGCGGTGCAGCGACGTGTCAACGAAAACCAAACCGCCGATAAGAACAGCCGTATCATCGCTGACCGTCTCTCCGGCAAGGTCTTATTATTTCTCGAGCAGCAGCCGATGGCGATAATCGGCAGCCTCGACCGTGACGGCCGGGTCTGGGCCTCCGCCCTGTTCGGTGCACCCGGCTTTCTGCGGGCCAGCGACGATCGCACCCTGGTGCTGGACCTGACGCAGCCCCGGACGGATAACACTGATCCTCTGTGGCGTAACTTGGACGATAATTCTAGTGTCGGTCTGCTTGTTATCGATCTTACCTCGCGCCGTCGCCTGCGGGTCAACGGGCGGGCACGCCGGCTTAGCGAGTCAAGCTATGCCATCGATGTAGAGCGAACCTATCCGAATTGCCCGAAGTATATCCAGCGACGTCACTGGCGAGTACCGGCAGCCGATACGGTGGGACCCGTTGCGGTAAGCCGACACGGCGAAGTACTAACGCAGGCGCAGCGCACCCTGATTGCCGACGCCGACACCTTTTTCGTCGCCAGTGCCCACTCCAAGCACGGTGTCGATGCCTCCCACCGGGGGGGCCGGCCGGGCTTCGTCCGCGTGCTGGACGACCACCGTTTACGCATCCCGGACTACATCGGCAACAGCATGTTCAACACGCTGGGCAACTTTATGAGCTATCCACGTGCAGGCCTGGTCTTCATTGATTTTGAGAACAGCCGGGTGTTACAGCTCACTGGGCGGCCGGAGATCCTATGGGAACTTGACGATCCTGCCGGGGAGACCGGCGGTACGGGGCGCTTCTGGCAGTTCGAACTCGAGGCTTGGCGGGACAGTATCCTGCCTTTCCGGCTGGACTGGGAATTCCTGGATTACTCACCCTTCATTCCGACGCAGGCAGCGCAAACCGAAGCACCTACCCGTTAATGCCGCGTGCAGCGTCCGCCCTCCCCCTTAAGCTCGGCAAACGCCTCGGATAGGCCACATTCTTATTAACATTATAGTGTCTGATTTTGCACTGGATCCGCTTGATAAATGATCACCAGACTCGTCTGTATCAAAAGTGTGACAATCGCTCTCTTGAAGAGGACGCAAATTACCCGTTAGTGTAGTCGGTAGAGAAACACATGGCTCTCACCAGGGAACAATGCAATGGGATTAACTAGAGGAACTACACTATGGTTTTAAGGAGCTTTTCAAGGACGAAACAGATGTCCACGATGGCAACAGCGGCAATATGCGCGTTGCTTGCCCCTTCTCAGAGGCTGTTGGAAAACCCCCTCAAGCGAGCCGTCGGACCAAGAGATGGATCATCGAGATCTGGATCATGGCCTCGCTGTTTCGCGTATGGGCTTCATCATCTTTCGAATGACGTCGGCAATTTAACAGCCAAGAAAAAGTGCGTTCTACTACCCACCGGCGTTTTACTAAATGAAACCCCGGCAGGGTGTTCTCGACGACTTCCAAGACGATTTTGTAGGTGACTTTCAGTCCGGCCACCCAGCGTTGCAGCGGCTCGCCGTGATACCCGCCGTCAACCCACACGTGACGCAGCCGCTTGAAGCCATCGGCGAAGTAGTGCTTCAGTAACTGGCGAAGTCCCACCCGATCATTGACATTCGCGGCGGTAACCAGAACCACAAGGATCAAGCCCAAGGTATCCATCAACAGATGCCGTTTACGCCCCTTGATGCTTGTCCCGCCATCGATGCCGCGGGGGCCCGGTGGCGAAGCGACCTGGATGCGTTGGCTATCCACACTGCCCGCCGAGGGTTCGGCGGCCCGCCCTTGGCGACGGCGTTCCTGGTGGCGCAAGACCGTCATCACCTGCTCCCACACCCCGGCTTTACTCCATTCATTGAAATGGTCATACACCGTATTCCAATTGCCGTAGTAGCGCGGCAGCCGCCGCCACTGACAGCCACTGCGGTTGCCATAGAAAATGCCATTCACCCCTTGCCGCCGGTCCGACGGCGGCCGCCCAGGACCGCCAGGACGTTTCTTCGGTACCGGTAGCAAGGGTTCAATCACCTGCCATTGCGCGTCGGTCACATCACAGTCATGATAGCGGTGCGTAAGTAGTCGGCCATAAGTATTTTAACAAAAGCAAAAATGAGGTAAACTTATTCTATTTTAGAGTCCCATTGTTGTGATAGGCCACTGATGCTATTGGTAACCCCCCTGAGCGAGCCCGAGAAGGTGACGCTACAAGAGATGCACCAACACCACCCGTTTCATTGGACACGGATGCGCGCCCATGCGATTTTGCTGAGTGCGTCGGGTTATCGGGTTCAAGCGATCGCGGCGATCTATGGCGTGTGTCGCCAGACGGTCTCGAGTTGGCTGAAAGCGTGGGCACGTCGGGGGTTAGTGGGGTTACTGGATCAAGCGCGCAGTGGTCGGCCGCGCAAACTCAGCGCCGCGGAAGCAGCGCAGGTGCTGGCGTGGCTCGAAGCGGAGCCGCGCTCCATCAAGCGGGTGCTGGCGGCGTTAGAGAAGCGCGGCGGGCGCCAGGTCAGTAGGAAGACGATGAAACGGTTGTGCCAACGGGCGGGGCTGGTGTGGAAGCGGGTGCGACAATCGCTCAAAGACAAGCGCGATCCCCAGGCGTTTGCCGCTTCGGTGGAACGGCTTGCCGAGCTGATTGAGCGCGAGGCGAGCGGGGCGATTGAGCGGTATTATTTTGACGAGTCCGGCTTTACCCTCGTCCCGGCGATGGCTTACGCGTGGCAACCCCGCGGCGAGACGATCGAGTTACCGGCGTCCCATAGCCAGCGGCTCCATGTGCTCGGGTTTATGAATCGGGCCAGTGACGTGCATTCTTATGTCTTTGAAGGCACCATCGACACTGCGGTCGTGATCGCCTGCTTTGATGAATTTGCCAAGACCCGAGAAAAACCCACCGTCGTGGTACTCGATAATGCCTCGCTCCATACCAGCGAAGCGGTTGAGGCAAATCGGGAACGTTGGCACGCTACCGGTCTGCAGCTAGAATTTCTCGCCCCGTATTCACCGGAATTAAATTTGATCGAAATCTTATGGCGCAAGATCAAATATGAATGGCTGCCCTTCTCGGCCTATGAATCCTTTTCCAGCCTCCGAGATGAGCTCTTTAAGATCCTGAGAGACATCGGCACTGAATACCAGATCGCATTCTCATAAAATGTTAAAATACTTGTGATCGATTACTTACCCATTGTGCCTGATACTCCTCTTTTATTCATCAATACGTATCAGACTCCTGATGGGTACGCTTCGTTTCCATTCGACAGTACTATCAATCGGTTTTTCCAACAGCCTCTCAGCATGGTTTTTGGTTTTATCAAACAATCCGGCGGCTATGTCAGTGCCCGCAGTACGGCTGGCCAGGGTACGACAATCCGGCTCTATTTACCGAGAACGACTAGGATAACGAATCCCCACCGAGACCCTGCACTGATACCCCAAGCAGATAACGTTCTTGGCAATAAACTCGTGCTCGTAGTGGAAGATGAAACCAGACTACGGAAAGTGGCTATCGAACTGCTTCAACAGTTAGGGCTTCGCGCTTTGGGTGCGGCGAACGCAGACGCCGCACTGCAATACCTCAAAGAATTTCCCTCGATCGACTTGCTGTTCACCGATCTTGAACTCGGCCACGGCATGAATGGCTTTGAATTAGCAGAAGAAGCTAAACCCTTGCACCCCGCTATACCCGTTGTTTTCACAACCGGCCACGCCCAGGACGCAGTCTATCGCCAGAGGCGCTTTCAAGATGCAACCCCCGTGCTCCTCAAACTCTATTCACGCCAAGCGTTGACTGCCCAAATTAAAGCGTCGCTTACCAGCACTATCCGTTAAGTTATGATGGCCTTGGTTTAAGGGTTGAAACACGATCTCGAAACCGGAATGGGAGCTAGTTTCAAAGCACGGCATGTAAAATCGGCTTATGACGGAATCGTACACACCCTGTGTGTCAGTCCCGTTGCCATCCCAGTCTCCGGTCAGCGGCAACCACCCCTGCCCTATGGGAGCAAACCGGTAGCTTCGGTCCGCCTGTAAGATAGCACCACGCCCTATATTTGGAAGCAAAAACAGCAAAGCGGTCAGAGCAAGTCTGATAAATCACAGGTACATATAGATAACAGCTAGATGTCGCTCTAAAAACACGTTCATTTGAATAACCGCCTATGCAGTTTAAGTGCGGTGCTATTAAGCTGATTTCAATGCGCTTATTTGTGAAGTATATCGTTTTCGATAGACTCTGAATTAGGCTGATCCCGACCCCATACCGATAGATCAATCGGGTCTAGTGTTTGCCAATGGTCAAAACCTTGCCTGATTTTACCTGTCACGGTTGCGCTTAATCTTTAGTCCCCCCACTTCCCTTTTAGCACTGCTTTCCTGTTTTAAAAGGCTCAAGACAAAATGCCGAATGATGGCGAGATATTGAGTGGCATGACCTTGGCGGACACGGCAATCATCTTCATGAAAGACCACTAAGCACCAGAAACAATTGAAATACTTTTCCTGGATTTCGACATTGAGTGGAAACAAGCCCCTTGTACCTTTCACCACACTGCTACCAGCAGTCGTAGTCATTAACTCAATCGAGTATTTATGCAAAAAAATAGGAGCAACTCAAGATGAACTATCGAGGTTTTACAAACAAGCTATTGATGCTGATCGGTTTAGCCGGGTTGAGCTTAACCGCTCAAGCGGCCAACGAATTCGCTTGGGGTGGACTCAATTCTTCCTGCTTTTCGTATCCCGCAGTGGCAATGTCAGCCTATGATAGATCAATTCAAAGCGACCTGTACCGCAAGACGCACGAGCAGGTCTATCACAATACGGGGGTCGTGGGTAGTATCCTGCTTTACGGGCCAGTACGACCATGAGAGATGTATGGTGATGGATTTACTTTCGCAGCCACTTTTAAAGACCCAGATGGCGCCGGTACGGATGCTCAAGTCGTCGCACAGCTTCGCTTTGTTGGTCCCAATGGTATCCGTATCATCAAGACGCTGGACTCAAATAAATCTGCGCGTCCTACCAACGATGTCCAGAGGATGCATGCGCCGTTGAACTATAGCGACCTCAACGACGATGAGGGTTATTATGTAGTGCGTCTGTATGTCTACCGTAAAGACACTACTCTCGGTCCCGCGGCTTACGGGTACAATTTGTGCTCCGCGATCTTTTGACATTGCAGATAAACGCTTCGAAGCGAACATGAGAGCTGCCATCGCTGCACTCTCTAATAGCAGAAGAAACCTGCCAAGCGAACAGCCTGGCAGGTCTGTCTTTGCTCGTCTTGTCACATAAGACTAGTCCCAACATATATCGGAATTATAGTGCCGGCCAAATGACCTGATACTGGTTACAAGGCTTCAAATCGTTAGTAAACAACGATTGTAATAAAATTATCGGCATCAATTCATATGGCTGGCACTATAATACAGAAAAGAAAACTATTTATAGCTTCTATACAGCTTCTTTAGTTCTGAGCCTCTTTGACAGGCTCAAGCACCCGCGGACAACCTGCCGGCGGTTCGGTGTAGACCTGGGGATCGTCTTGCTTGAGCCAGATTTCCGGGGCATCATTGCGCGGATGAAAACTACGATCCTGATCGGTGCCGTCCTTGGTGTTGCCGCGATGGACGATGAAATTCACCGGCTTGGTGTCATCCTTGAGTTCGACCACGGTGTACACGCCGCAGGCATCTTTTTTCTCGAAGCGGCGTGGTTCAAGCCACTGCGGCTCCTGGCCGGGCGCAATCGCCTCGCCCCAGAGATGCAGGCCCCAGTAGTCGTTGAAGTCCGCGCTCTCGGGATCGTCGTAATCGCCGTCCTCGCGGATATAGTGGATCACCACCTTGTCGTGCAGCAACTCAACGACGGGTTCCTCGAAAGTAAAACCCACATTCTCCACCGTGGCCGCATTCAGGTGGCCGGAAAGATCATTGACCACGGCCTTAAAGGTTAGCGTCACGTCCTTAGGAATATCGGACGTCCGGTAAAAGACTCGATAAGGCGGATTGTTGTCGGTGCCGACAATCCGGTAAGGGCCGTCGCCGACCTTGACCGCAAAGGTGACCTCGGCGGGAATCGCGCGGTCTAGCTCGGCTTGCACCTCCAACGGCTGGGTATAGGGATATCCATCTTGAGTTGTTCGTATCAAGGCAACCGTCTCGCCGGTCTGGGGCAGAACAATGTTAATGCCGGGTGCTTCAGCGCTCGTCGGCACTGGGTTGGCTGCTTTATATACGGCGAATTCCAGTGCCGGCACGGTAAGGGTCAAGCGGCCTTCGGCATCGGTGGTGAGGCGTTGTTCGCTCTGGCCGCTTTCTCCAAGCAGAAGCTCAAATGCAGCACCTTCCGGATAGAAGGTGGGCACCGTCACCGTCTGAGGCGTTTCGTTGTTGTTGAGGGCCACCAGGTATTCCACTTTTTCGTCCCGGTCGATGCGAGAGAAGGCGTAGACGCCGGGTTCATCCGTGCTGTAGCGCTGGATCTGCGCCCCGTCGCGCAGCGCCTGGTGGTCGTGATAAAGCCCGGCGTAGTGCTTGAATGGCTTGGTACAGCGGATGTTTGGGATCGAAGTTGTCGGCGGCGGTGGTGGCGTCGGTGCCAATCAGATTGTCGTCGTTGTACTCCGGCACCCGACTTGGGAACATATCCTGGCGGGCCAGCTTGTCGTTGCCGTCACCGGTAAAGCCTTGCTCGTCGCCGTAATAGATCACCGGCTGGCCGCGGCTAAAGAACATCAGGGCGTGCCCCAGATTTGAGCGGGCCAGCAGTTCGGCCTCATTGGCGTCCTTTTGATCCTCCCGTTCCAGAAAATAGCCGATCCGGCCCATGTCGTGGTTTCCCAAAAAAGTGGGCATGGCATAGGCGTTGCTGTCGGCATCGGTGTAATAGTCGTCCTGCTCAAAAAATGTTCCGAGCCTGTCGGTGGCATATCCCCGGGAAGCAAATTCTCGGGCTGCCGCCTGGAATGCGAAATCGATGGTGGACTGCAGGCGTCCCCGGGTGGAAAACAGGCTCAAAAACTCGGGCTGGGTATTGTAAACCTCGCCAAAGGCGAAGAAATGGTCGATGCCAGCCTTTTCGGCCGCCGCCACGATGGTCGGGCCGAATACCTGCCAGAACTCCAGATTGACGTGCTTGGTGGTATCGATGCGAAAGCCGTCGGGGTTGAACTCCTCGATCCAATATTGATAGATCTTGATCATGCCATCCACGACTTCCTTGCGCTCGGTAAACAGGTCGTCAAGCCCGAAGAAATCCCCATAGAGCGAGTTCTCGCCGGTAAAGGTGGTATCGCCGCGGTTATGATAAAGCAAAGGATCGTTTAACCACGCCGGTTTCTTTATCCCTTGTTCTGCCTCCGGGACCATCGGCGTGTAGGGGAATCCAGACAGGTCCATCTCCGGAAAGGCGTAGTCGTCCTGACCGGCGTAGGCATATTCGGCGTCATCGAAAGCCTCGCCGTTGGCGTCCTTATAGGGATATTCCTCTTTACCGCGATAGGTGTACTTGTCTTCTTCATATTTGATCACATCGGCAGTGTGGTTGGTAATGATATCCATAAACACCTTGATGCCGCGGGCGTGGGCCTCTTCCACCAGTTGCTTGAATTCCGCATTGGTGCCGAGATGCGGATCGACCGTCTTAAAATCGGTGATCCAATAGCCGTGATAGGCAGAGGAATGGCCATAGAGATTGGTGGAGTCTTGCTGCACCGGCTTGTTCTTGAAAATCGGTCCCACCCAGATGGCAGTCACACCCATGTCTTTCAAATAATCCAGTTTGGCCAGCAGACCCTTAAGATCGCCACCGTGATAATACCCCCGATCGGCGGGAAAATAGCCATGGGTCAGGACATTTTCTTCGGTGTCTGCCTGGGGACACTCGCCGGTAAAGGCCCCGCAGTCGTTGGCAGGATCGGCGTTATTAAAACGGTCGGGAATCAAGAAATACAGCACTTCGTCCTGCACGGGACGTTGCACCACGGGGCGAGCCAGAGCGGAATTGTCCCCAGAATCGGCTTCCGGGTAGAGGGGACCAACGGCATAGGCAGCCGAACACAGACACCCCAGCAACGGGGCCATTAAAAAACGCAGTATAGGTGGTAGTGACGATTTGTTATACATGGGACTCTCTCCCGTCTTGTATCGAGAAATGTTATATCTAACTGGACTTTGGCCATTTTTATAAATCAAATGCTTAAATACCCCTCACCTTCACCCTCCCCCCTTCGAGAGGAGAGGGAACAAATCTTTTAACGTCACTCGTTTAACTCCCTCTCCCCTAGTGGGAGAGGGTTGGGGTGAGGGGGAAATCGACCAAAGTCAACTACAGCAACCTATAAACCCGCGCCTCATAAGGCCGTAGAGTCAGCAAGCGAATTTCCTCCTCGGGATCGACTGGATAGTTGCTAATCAAAAGTTCCTGGCCGGAAAAATGAATATGGGTTGGCAGCGCGAAAACCGGCATATCCGCGCTGAAGTTCAGCATTACCAGCAGACGCTCGTTCTTGAGGGTGCGGGTATAGGCGTAGATTTGTTCATGGGCCTCGCAGAGTAGATCGTAGCTGCCGTAGACAATGATGGGGTGCTCCCGACGCAGTTGAATCAGCTTGCGGTAATAATGGAATATCGAGTTGGGATCGGTCCGCGCCCGCTGGACGTTAATTTCCGAGTAATTGGAATTGACTTTTATCCACGGCGTACCGGTGCTGAAACCGGCGTTGGTGTTGTCGTTCCACTGCACCGGGGTGCGGGCATTGTCGCGACTTCTGATATGAATGGCCGCCAGGGCCTGGGCGGAAGCAAGCCCCCTTTCCTCCACTGCTTCGCGATAGAAATTTAGGGTTTCGATGTCTCGGTAGTCCTCGATGGCGGGGAAATGCACGTTGGTCATGCCGATTTCTTCCCCCTGATAGATATACGGGGTACCGTGCAGGGTGTGCAGAAAGGTGGCCAGCAGCTTGGCGGATTCCACCCGATAGCGGCCGTCGTCGCCGAAGCGGGATACGGAGCGGGGTTGGTCGTGATTAGAGAGATAAAAACTGTTCCAGCCTTTGTCCTCCAGGTCTTTCTGCCAGCGGGTCATCACCTGCTTAAGCTCGGTCAACCGCAGAGGCCGTGGTTGCCATTTACCGAGGGTGTTGGAGCGGTCCTGGTCCAGCGTTACGTGCTCAAAGTGAATGAGCATATTCAGCGAGCCTAACTCCTCATGAGTGACGTCCACGGCGTGCTCGGTGGTCACCATGAGCATCTCTCCCACGGTAAAGAGGTCGTAATGGGACAGCACCTGCTCCTTCATCTCCCCCAGGAACTCCAGCAGCCGCGGCCCATGGATAAAATACTGACCGCCCCATTGATATGGGCCGGTGTCCGTAACCGGCGCGTCAGGCAGTCCCGGTACTTTGGAGATTACATTGATCACATCCATCCGGAACCCGTCGATGCCTTTTTTCAGCCACCAGTGCATCATCTCGAAAACCTCCCGACGTACCCGGGGATTCTCCCAGTTCAGATCCGGCTGTTTCTTCGAGAACAGATGCAGATAGTATTCGTCGGTCTGCGGATCGTATTGCCAGACGGAGCCGCCGAAGAAGGAAACCCAGTTGTTGGGTTCGCGACCGTTCTTGCCGGGGCGCCAGATGTAGTAGTCCCGGTAGGGATTGTCTTTGGACGTGCGAGATGCCGCGAACCAGGCGTGTTCATCGGAGGTGTGGTTGACCACCAAATCCATCAACAGCTTCATATCTCGCCGGTGCACCTGCTCCAGCAACTCGTCAAAATCCGCCAAGGTGCCGAACTCGTCCATGATGTCCTGGTAATCGCTGATATCGTAGCCGTTGTCGTCGTTGGGGGATTTGTAGACGGGAGACAGCCAGACCACGTCGACACCCAGCTCTTTCAGGTAATCGAGCTTCGCGATGATGCCGCGCAGATCGCCGATACCATCGCCGTTGCTGTCAGAGAAGCTGCGGGGATAGATTTGATAGACGACGCTTTCTTTCCACCATGTCTTTTTCATCCGGAGTGCCTCCGAGTGCGCAAAGGCGGCGCGGCCTTGCGCCGACGCCGCCTTTGCCGATCAGTTGTCTACCACCGGCCGCCGCGACTCAAGCGCTTGAGCGAGCTTTCCAGAGCGGCCAGGCTCTGTTCGGCACTCTTGCTGCCGGACAGCACCACATGCACGGCGTTGAAAAACTCGCTGCTGACTTGATTGTATTTGCTACCCGTCACGGTGGAGGGGCGGGCTACGGCATTGGCAAGGATCTCTTTCATTTCGCCGAAAAACGGATTTGCCTTCAGAATATCCGGATCCTCGTACAGGCTTTGCCGAGTGGGCAGCAACGACAGGTCAATGGCACGTTGCTTCTGCACCTCCGGGCCGGTCAGATACAGGACCAGTGCGATGGCCGCCTCCTGATTGGGTGAGTACTGCGACACGGCCATTTGCCAGCCGCCCAGGGTGGCGGCGTGACGACCGTCCGCGCCGCCCTTGGGCAAGGGAGCGATCCCCACCTTGCCCTGCACTGCGCTATTCTCGCCCTGGGAGAGTGACCAGGCGTAAGGCCAGTTGCGCATGAACAGCGCATTGCCGGACTGAAACACACCGCGGCTCTCCTCTTCGGTGTAGTTGAGCACGCCCACCGGGGAGATGGTGCCCACCCAGGGCTTAGCCTGGTTGATGGCCGCGACGGCCTGGGGATTATTGATGGAGATCTTGCCGTCCGGCTCGACGATGGTGCCGCCGTTGTGGCTGGCGACCCATTCCAGGGCATCGCAGGTCAACCCTTCATAGGCGCGACCCTGCCAGACATAACCCCAGAATTTATCGTTGCCGGACTCGCGCTCGGCTTTCTGGATCTTCTCGGCGGTCGCGGTCAGCTGTTCCCAGGTTTCGGGCACGGCTTCGCCATGCTTTTCCAGCAGGTCCTTGCGGTAGTACAGCACGGGAGCATCGGTGTACCAGGGCATGGCAACCAGCTTGCCGTCCACCGTGTTGTTCTCCACGATGGCTGGGAAATATTCGCTTTCGACGCCGTTGGTATGGGGTTTCAGATCCACCATGTGCTGTGCCAGGATGCCCGGCCAGACCACGTCAATCTGAAAGATGTCGATATCGGCGCTCCCGGCGGCCAGTATCTGCTGGTACAGAGCGAGCATTTCGGTGGCGGAGTTGGGGGTAGAGATGACCTTCACCGTATGCCCGTGTTGCTCGGCCCAGGCTTCGGCGGATTTTTGGCAGTGGGTTAACCCCGGCCCAGAACCGCAGGCTATTGTCAAGTTCGCGGCATCGGCCGTGACCGTCCCGGCCGCTATTGCACCGACGGCAACAGCAACGCGAAAAAAGTTTCTGTAACTATTTATTATATTCATCTCATCTCGCTCCTATTAGGCTGGGACAACCCCATTAAGCATGGATCAATTTAGTCTAGTATCTGGATCTGACGTTTGCACCATACCTTCAACCTCCCGATACGGCAGCAGGTTGAAGCGTCGCATAGGCTTGTGGCGTAGCCACTCTCCTGAGAGATGGTTTTGTTGATGCTGTGGAGTAAGGGCGGCGAAACATCAGCGCACAGCAATGTTTGGTGCCATTCGCCGTAAGAATTAGGAGACTTCTAACTCTTAATTATCGATCTGAAATCTGTTATCAAGACCGTCTGCTGCACGGATGTCGCAGTCGAGCTTACCGAGATGTATTTACAGCGTGTCTTGAAAAAAACTCTCAGATCGATATTTATTCATCGAATACTGCTGAGTTTGTCAATCCCTACCGGAATCGACTGACTTCAGTGCGCATTATTTTTGAGGGTTCATGCCCGGCATCATGATTTTCAAAGGGAGTGAACTTTTCTCCCACCTCACCAGGTTCACAAAGTTCATTGATAAAGCGAGGATAGGGATTAAGCTTATCGAAGGGAAATTTCCAGCCCTTTTTTCCGTCTTGCCAATCTGGCAAAGGCAACACAAAGGGTAAGTGACCATGGGGACGATACCAGGAATCCACGGACCATTGCTTACCGCTTTTCTGATCTGCTACCACCGCCGTCCAGTGAACTTGACTTAACAGGAAAAGGTCGCGGACTTGGGGAGGCCGCACCGACCAGCCTGGCAATGCCGAAAAATCTTGAAGGATATGTAAAAAAGTCGTTGTGTTGCTGGAATTATCCACACAGTCCGTGCGACCTTGAACGTTCTGGTCTTGATCGTTGATGGCGCGATCTTTGGCCAGCAAGGGTTGGTATTTCTGGGCCAATAGCTCCATCTGCCAGATCCCGATGCGAATACGCTGCAGACGATCATAAAGCGCCTTCCCTCCACAATACGCCATCTGCTGAGTGACAACCGACAAATCCTCGGCTGTGAATGTCAAGGTCTCCCTACTCGAACAAGACCAGTTGAAACAAATGCGCAACGTAACGGAACCATCTGGATGGATACGGTATTCCGGCGGCAGCGGTCGTGAAATAATTTTTTCATGACCGTCGGATTCAAACCACGGGGCCGCACAAAACGCAACGCGCATGCCCCATAGGATAAAGACGACTGGAACGAGAAGACGGCGTTTGACAGTCACGGTATCCACTCGCCCCAGACTAGAGCAAAGCATTACAATGGTCTACCGCGACCATCGTGCAGAATCTAGCTACCACCGCGGTACTTTAAGCCTTGTTCTACTTGATGGGTCGGATTTCAACCCGGCGATTCTGGGCACGGCCTTCTGCCGTGTCGTTGCTGGCGACGGGATTTTCTTCGCCGTAACCTCTCACGGTCAGCTGACCAGATGGTACGCCTTGCTGAACCAAATAGTCGTGTACGGCAATGGCACGACGCTCGGAAAGTCTCTGGTTATAATCTTCATTACCGATGCTGTCCGTGTAGCCGGCAACCTCGTAAGCGACATCGGGTTGATTGCGCAGTTCGCTTGCCACCTGATCTAGGTTAGAGGCAGCACTTGGCGTGAGTTCGGCTGAATCAAACACGAAGTTAAGGTCCTCAACGACGAAGGCTTGAGGTTCCGGAGCGGGAGCCGGGGCGGGAGCCGGAGCGGGAGTGGGTGGTGGTGCTTCTCTTTTTGCACTGCTAGCACAACCTGCGAGTACGAGAGAGAGTGCGATAGTGCTAACAAGCAACAACTTATCTTTATTTTTCATTTCAGTTTCTCTCAGCGGATTGAAATAGGAAAACAGCGTTTTTAAACGCCGTATTATTCTAGCGAATTATTTATAGTTTTTTGTAATTATGATAATTTTTAACAATTTATTCCGGTCTAAAAATATTTTTCCATCACCCAGCTGCGTTCGTGTTAACTCACGAGCCTTTTGGTAATGCAAAGGCAACACTTAACAAACTAGACATTATCGGATAAGTTTTCGGCGAGTCATTGCCTTTGATGTACAGGTAGCTAGGTCGGACAATAGCTTATTTCCGATAATGTCTATTTTATGGGGCGACGCCGAAAGACCAGATCTTCTAAACGCCCACCAGCGGATCGTACGCCGCCTTCACTTTACCGTCATACGCAATGTTTAACCCTAGTTAGATTTGGGTGATTGAAATTGTCATCTATGGCCAAACTCGAGATTTTTCACACGACCTGATAAGCTTCTTCAAGACCGGTTTGCAAGGTCGAACGTTTTAAGGAGGTGTTATGAACCGATGGTTACAGGGTTTAGTCATCGTTACGCTGATTTTTGCGGGAATGCCAACCCAAGCACACGCGGCGGATACCGTAAAGCTATGTACCGGAGCGCCGGGTAAAACTTATTACGCCGTGGGAAAGAAGATAGCGGCAGGGGTGTCGGAAATGGCGGCAGGTCAATTAGCGGTCGAAGTCATCGCGACCGAAGGCTCTATCGATAATCTCACCAAAATGCTCCAAGGCGACTGTGAGGCGGCGATTGTACAGGGTGATGCGGTAGCATTCTTCACTACGCACATCCGCCAGAATGCCAAGGAGCAGTTCCGCATGCTAGCACCCCTTTACCAGGAACTGTCTCTTTTAATCTGTTCCCGCCAGTCTGGGATCGGTGAGATCGATGCATTACCCAAGCTCAAAGGAGCGACCGTAGCGGCGGGCCCAATGGGCTCGGGATCGCTAGCCACATGGCTTACCTTTCAGACTATTCAGCCGAAATACAAGGCGGTCAAGGTACTGGCGGAAAACGGCGCAGCGGGTGCATTGACTGTGGTGCGGGGCGAGGCGCATTGTTTGTTCGAAGTGATTGCGCCCCAATCGGATTTTCTCGAAGCGCTTAACGCCAATAAACAATTGAGCGGTGCGTTAATGTTCGCCGAGGTGGACGACGGTTTCGACGGCTATAAGGTTGACGGACAACGGATTTACACCCGGGTGGAATTTGACGACGAACAATACCAAAACATCAGTACCTGGGGCGATCCAGAATTGATTGCCGTCACCGCCTATCTGGTAGTCAACAACGATTGGGCACAACGCCATAGCGCCGCCATGAGTACCCTGTCCATGTCCGTGTTGACCAGCCAAGGGGAAATTGAAAAAACGGCTTATGGAGACCAGAAACCCTTTGACTAGTGAGCCATGCTTGGCCTGTTTCCCAGGTTTGGTTGCCGAACATCATGGCTGAAGAAGTGGCCGGCGAATCCAGCGAGGGAATGTCCATTTCCCCCGCTGAAGAAAAAGACAAAGGTCCAGGTGAAAATTATTAAATATTTCTTTATAGGTTTAGGAGGCATCATTATTTTGCTCTTAGTTTGGGGAGTGATCGTTGAACCACGTCTGATTGACGAGAAGGAAGAAGTTGCCGAAATTCCCAGCCTTCCTGCCACTTGGGAAGGACGACGAGTAGCTCTAATCGCCGATCTTCAGGTCGGCATGTGGCTAGACAATACGAGTACCATCCGCCGTATTATAACGGGTCTCGTTGAGCAGCGCCCCGCCATGGTGCTGATTGCGGGTGACTTTATTTATCATCCCCTGGGAGAGGAAAGCACTGAGGAGACGCGAGACGAATTTGAGCCCGAAGAGTTCAAAGAAGTTCGTAAAGAAATCAATGAGGTGATAGAACTGTTGCGGCCCCTTTTAGACGCCGATATTCCGATCTATGCGGTTCTCGGTAACCACGATTATGGCATGGAGACGCAACAGGCGGTGAAGTTGGAGTGGATCGCCCGCCAGCTTCAAGAAGCCCTTGAGGGGGCTGGAATCCAGGTGCTTGCCAATGAGGCGGTCGCGCTTCCGTTCCCTGAAGAGCATAACCCGCCAGCAGAGTTAAAGAGCAAAGCGGCCCCCCTGTACCTAGTTGGCATCGGGTCCCACTATGCCAACCATGATGCACCCGCCGCCGCATTGGACCAGTTGCCGAAACAGGCTCCCCGGATTGTGATGATGCATAATCCAGATTCATTTAGCGCATTCCCGGCGGGGACTGCACCCCTTGCGGTAGCCGGACACACCCACGGAGGGCAAATTCGCCTGCCCTTCACATCAGAATGGTCCTGGATGACATTACTTAAAGACGATAAAGTACATGCCGATGGCTGGATTAAGGGTTATGGGCAATCGGGTAATCATCTCTATGTCAATCGCGGGATTGGGTTTAGCGTATTACCCATTCGGATCAACGCGCCGCCGGCAGTCACGCTCTTCACCCTGCAGCAGGCTTCTCACCCTCAAGGCTAAATGAGGCATTCGTGAACGTTCAATCTTATTGACGCTGGGCTTCAAACTCTATGATGAGCTCCACCTCATCGCTCACCCAGCCGTTGTCAACGGCGTAAGTCATACCATAGTCGCTGCGCTTTAGCACGCCCCGCGCCGATGCGCCCAACACATAAGGTTTGCCCTTAAACAAACCAACCCTAAAAGGGTAAGCTGCGCTTTTGTTCCAGGTCACATCGAGAGTAAGCGGATTAGTTTTTCCGTGCAGAGTCAACTCGCCAGTAACCCGGAAGGTTTGCTCTCCAACGGACTGGGCGGTCTCGGCAGTTAAGATCATCTGTGGGAAACGGACGGTGTGGAGAAAATCCTCGCCGCGCAGGTGTTTATCGCGTTTTTCATGATTGGTGAAAACGCTGTCGGTGTCAACGGTAATACGCACGTTAGACAGCGTTCCCGTCACCTCGTCAAAGGTGAACTCACCACGAGCCTCGCGGAACATACCCAACGTCTTGGCGTAGCCAATGTGGGTGACCAGAAAACCAATGCTGAGGTGGTCAGGGTCAACGACGTACTTATGCGGCTCAGCACGGCTTGGTATGTTAAAGCTTAGCGCCAGACAGACGCCGAGGAAAACTGCCGCCAGTCGAGCATAGGCCTGAGGAAAACAGATGCATGCACTCATCTTCGATCTCCTCGAGTTGAAAAATGACATAACAACCAGATTGTGTCCGCACCAAACGACGCAGTCAATAGGCCTAACGCTAACGCGGCAACCAAGTTCGCCGCTGCCGGATCAACGGACGGGAATAGGCAGACGATCAATGCAATCATTTGTATTACGCCGACCGTTTGCCGACGTTTATTGGGCAGCAGCGGGTTACGCAGCTTAGGCCATAGCCAACCAGCGATACGAAACAGATACCGCAAAATACCGGACAACACCACCCAAGCGCCGACCCTACCGGACTGCAAAACAAGCAACGCCAGTGCCAAAATGAACAGAGCGTCTACTTCCATGTCAAAACGGGTGCCAAAACGGCTTTCCATGCCGCTGCGCCGAGCAAGCCAGCCGTCGGCTCCGTCCAATAATAGCACCACAATCGCGGTCCAGATGATCACCCAATCCACCGTGGAGATCTCGTTGGAGCGGCCGACAAAGCCGCTCAGCAGAGCAACCAGACTACCCCTTAGCAAGGTGATTGTGTTGGCAGCACCAAAGCGGCGCCAGGGCAGATGCTGCGGCAACCATAACCCCAGGATGATGGCAATACCAACGAAGGCAGCGACAGATTGCATGATGAAACCGACCGACAAGTCGAAAGTGCGGCAACCTATGGAGGCCATGGCCGCCACCAGTAGCAGACCGGTCATTACAGCAATTGCTGCACTGCGGAACAGTTCCGGCAATCCATCGTGTTGTAGACTAAAGCTCATCGATCAACGTCAAACCCTCTCAGTTACTGTAATGGGACGAGACACGATTCGTAATCGAAAATGGACAAAGCCTCGTTGTAACGCAACCTAATCCCTGCACCTTGCGCAGCGCTTATGACAAGAGTTGCGTCACACCCCTTACGCGCGTGCCGCCTCGCGTGATCTGGCGCAGCAGCAATAGATTTTCAAGCCCGTATCGAGTCCGCGCTGAGGCCAGTGCGATGCGCCGCTACCTGGATAAGATGGAAGTGCTGCGGTGCGCTTTTCTCATTAGTCGTAGTGCTGATACTATTTTTGTACATGATGCAAAGTTTGTCAATTATTTGTCGAACAAAATACTTATACATATTGTCTATATCGTCACCTTCAATTTTTTACTTTGTTTAACCACGCCAAAGGAAGCGCTCATGAACCCATTCAAGACCATCATGTTTTATGACGGCGGCTGTCCCCTGTGCAACCGTGAGGTGAAGCACTATCAGCGGCTCGACATCGCCCAGCGTATCGAGTGGGTCGATATTTCCCGCGACATGAACCTGCTGGAAGCTTTTGGGGTTGCGTTCGAGACCGCCATGGAGCGCCTTCACGTGCTGTATCGGGATGGCCGTTTGCTGACGGGCGCTTACGCCTTTGCAGCGATTTGGTCCGAATTACCCTATTACCGTACGCTTGCTGCGGTCATGCGGTTTCCCAGCGCGCTGACAATGCTGGACAAGCTGTACAGTTCTTTCGCGCGCTGGCGTTTTCAGCGGCGTTGCCGGGAAGGGTCGTGTGCGCTGCCATCGTCCTCCGGTGTTTCAGAGGCGTAGTGAATAATCTTTGTTCAATTTACCGTTACGGTGTAAAGTAATTGTATAATAAAATAGTTGACAAAGGATAAACACGCCGCTACCGTACTATGCAATGTATGTACATACAAGGGAATAACCGTTCAACACACACCGCCAGTGTGAGGACATCAACCGTGTATACACGAGCTAAAGACACCACCATCCTGAAACTTGCTCTGCTGCCGGCGTTTTTGTTGGCTGCCATCGTCGGGGCCATTTCCGTCCTGGCGACCAGCATAAGTAATGCCGTGGCCGGCAACATGGCGTATCAGGCTACTCAGCAAGATATCGTGGATACCGCAGTGGCTTCCGGCAACTTTAAAACGCTGGTGATCGCTGTGCAGGCTGCCGGCTTAGTGGACACGCTTAAGGGCGAAGGACCATTCACCGTCTTCGCGCCGACCGACGAAGCATTCGCGAAAATCCCAAAGGAAAAGCTGGACAGCCTGCTGCAGGATAAGGAGGCCCTGACCGCAGTGCTAACCTATCACGTCGTACCTGGTAAGATATTGGCTTCGGAGGTCGCAAGGTTGGACACCGCCGAGACAGTCCAGGGTCAGTCCATCACTATCGATACGAGCGAAGAGTCAAGGTCGACGAAGCTAGGGTCATAGCGACCGATATCGAAGCCAACAACGGTGTTATCCACGTTATTGATACAGTCATATTACCGAAATCTTGATTGGCTAATTGAATTGCAGGTTGAGCATCGGCATTGATCCGGCACCTGCCTCAGGTGGGTGCCGGATCAAAATCGTCATACTGATGATTAAGTTGCCGGTTTGATACGCTTAGGCCGTCATCGCAGCAACACCGGTCCGACTGACTGCTTGTCAGCACATCAGTCATTCCCGCAACCGCCACAGCCTCCACAGTCCGCGCCACAGCCTCCCGCACCGCCACCGCGGCCGCCGCCCAGGCCAAGCCAACGCAGAAATTTCAGAAAACAGTAGGCTAACCAGACTCCAATCGCGATCTTGACCCAGAACGGGATGCCCTTGTCGGTAAGGTCTGCAGTGCAGGCCACGAGGAAAACCGCAGCTACAGCAATCTCTACTAAATTTCGGCACCAGGTCTTAGGCTTTCGCACCAGCCAGACATCGGCGGTGTTGACACGTACAAATCCCTTTGCTTCGGTGAACCGCTCTGTCACTGGCGGCCAGATATCTTGGGGAGGCTCGCCAGAAAGAAGGTGACGGTAAGTATCCAGCGTCCGTTGATATTGCGCCACAAACCGGTTGCGCTCCGCTGCACCTCCTTGGGTGGGATGATGATGCAGTTCAAAACCCAAGATTTGCTTACACAGATCTTGCCAATAAGATCGAGTGTAGCTAAGGTGCAGGTGCCATGTCTGATCCACGGTATCCGATGGAGTGAGCGGAGTTCTGGTCACGGCGATGAGATAAAGAAAACACTTGTACTCTTCAATGACTCTGCTGGCATAGGCTTTCGACCAGCCGTTTTCTTCGGCCAGACGCTGGGCAAAGGTCAGCGTCGCACCGGGTCGATCCAACGCCAGGGCTGCAAGCTGTTGCCATAGCGTGACGTTTGAGTTTGGTTTATCACGTTTTTGCATAAGGTTCATCCTGATCCTTTTTTATCCAAAGGTGATATGATGTCCAGAGAGTCCTGTGAATAAAGTTGCTCTAAAAATTGCTCTAAAAAACGTTGACCTCTCACGAAAGAAATTCCATGGACCCTACTAAAGAATGGCAGGAATGGCCATGGTGTGCGGGCGTAAGTCACTTAGTCTCAAGGATTCAAGGACAATGAGATACCTATTATGCTTCCCCCTAATGCTACTTGTCTCAACAAGCTCAGCAAGCTCAGCAAGCTCAGCAAGCTCAGCAAGCTCCAAATCAGAGCTAATGAGCTTGCACCAGTTTAATATGAGCCTAGAGCCAATGCAGCAGCTTGACGTCGGCTGTAATGCCTTAGGAACACTGTCGCCTAAAGAAGATGAAACTGCGGTAAAAATGACCGCCCACTGGGAACGATATGATGGGATGATAATAACCCTATGGCGCACTGAATGCCGCAATGAAGTTCAACTTATGCTAAGAGTTGAGCCTTTCCTTGCAAATAAATTACCCTTTATCTGTAGCTCATCCTTCACCGTTTTCCAAGATGATCTTACTTATTATTCACTTAAACTAGATCACTGCGCCACAATGACTATACCAACCACATTTGTGGTAAAGCAATGGAGCTTCGAAAAACAGTTCGATCCATTAAAAGAGTTTACCCTGATATTTAGTGGTGTGTTCGATGACTTCCGCATGACACTTCCTGAATACACTCCACCGACCGACAACGAACCCACTGAAAACTTAGTGTTTGGTCCTAAGTTTACTGGGTCTTGGTATGATTCTAGCCGATCCGGCGAAGGCTTTATCTTCGAATTAACTGACGATGGCATTCTCGTCGTTTATATGTACACCTTCTCACCTGACAAAAGTGGTGAGCAATACTGGTTAGTGGGTACTGAGCCTTATGGTAAGGCCACTTCGCTTAGCATCGACTTAAGGCGACCTATAGGTGGTGCTTTAAACTCGACCCTTAATCCAAAAACTGTTTTCAACGATAACGTTAGCGCTAACATGGTACTGTCTTTCCAATCCTGTACGACAGGCAAAATAAAATTTCGTTACTACGATAGAGTCTCTTTAAAAGAGTCGATTCTTCACATCCGACGCATTACCTCACCGAGTACCTTTGGATGCACTGAATAAAGAAATAGGGTTTGGCGGCTGACTTCGCGAAAAAACTACCAGGGTTGTCGCATGTATTCTTCAATGTCGTGTTTCGCGATGATCTTCTCGCAATATTCCCAGTTCAGGCCACTATCGTCCGCAACATCATTGTAATAGCGTCGTTCCATCGGGGGCCTGACGGTATCGACGCGGGTAGCGAAATACATGACACCGTCTCGTTGCTTGACAATAGCGTCTACCCAATCTTCTTCAAAGCTATCGGGTAGCTCTGTCCGAGAACGTCAAAAATGTCTTGAAATCGCTCCGAAAGCGCCTGACAAACATCATCTTCTACGGTGCCGGCATAACGTAGGCTCATGATGTGAATGATATCGCGTGCCTGTCCAATACGCTGGATACGACCTTTACGCTGTTCTAATCGTGATGGATTCCAGGGTAAATCGTCATTGATCTGAGTGCCAAGACGCTGCAGATTTAACCCTTCACAGGCGGCATCGGTAGCGACTAATACCATTTCCCATAAATCAATACTTCGGACAGATTTTAGGCAGCTTCCTGAGAAATGGTACCGTAGTTACAGAGACTTTCATAAATGGGACTGAATTTTGTCAACTCCGCGCCGGCCTCCAAGTTCACCATAATTTGATCGAGCAAGTGCTGATTGAAGGCACGCCGCTTGAGACTAGCCATGGAGAAAGGTTGGTTGAGCACGCCGCCGGCCTGTTGCTGAGCTTCCATTTGGCCAAGCTCACGGGGTGGTGTCCTAATTTTGGATATTGCTGATTTACACAGGCCGAGCAAACTCATACCGATTGACAAATAAGGATGTGTCCGCGAATAACTTGGACATTATAGGGATTCTGCTAGACGGCTCGGATGGACATCAATCTGGTTAATACTCTCCGAGAGAAGTATATTGCGTTAGAGCCGTTTTTCAACGAGCGGAGGAAGCGACTGTGGGCGGCAGCGGAGGCGAAAGCGATCGGACGTGGGGGGAAAGCGTTGGTTTCCAAGGCAACCCAGCTGTCGCGGACGACAATCTATCGGGGTCTGCGCGAACTTGCGCGTTCGGACAAGGACGAAGCTGACAGGCGTATTCGGCAACCGGGAGGGGGCCGCAAGGCATTGACAATTCAGGCGCCGGCACTGATCGATACCCTCAAGGGGCTGGTGGAGGACACCACGCGCGGCGATCCCGAGTCGCCGTTGCTCTGGACCTGTAAGAGCACGCGTCAACTAGCTGAGACACTGGCCAGTGATGGTTATCGAGTAGGCCGTCAAAAGGTGTACGAATTACTCTCGGAGTTAGGCTACCGTCTGCAGAGCAATCGCAAAACCGAAGAGGGCCGAGGGCATCCTGATCGGGACAAGCAGTTTCGGTATCTGACCCGGCGCGTGAAACGGTTCCAACGCCATGGGCAGCCGGTGATTTCGGTGGACACGAAAAAAAAGGAGTTGATCGGGGAGTTTGCCAACCAGGGCCGGGAATGGCGAGGCAAAGGGCAACCTCGTCGTACCCAGGTTCACGATTTCGGCACCGATCGGGTCAGTCCCTATGGCGGGTATGATCAGACGGCGAATGTCGGTTGGGGCAGTGTGGGAACCGATGATGATACGGCCGAATTTGCCGTGGAAAGCAGCCGACGCTGGTGGTACAAGATGGGACGTGTGAGCTATCCGCAGGCCACGCATGTGCTGGTGACGGCCGACTGCGGCGGCAGTAATGGGTACCGAGTGCGACTCTGGAAACGCGCCCTTCAGAGCTTGGCGGACGAGACCGGGATGCAAATCTCAGTTTGTCATTTTCCGCCCGGAACCAGCAAGTGGAACAAGATCGAGCACCGGATGTTTTGCCATATCAGTACCAACTGGCGAGCCAAGCCCTTGACCAGCCATGAAGTGGTAGTCAATCTCATCGGCAATACCACCACGCGCGGAGGGTTACATATTCAAGCTGAGTTGGATACCAACGATTACCCAAAAGGCAAAAAAGTGACTGATGCTCAGATGAACAGCGTTAACCTCAGGCGTGCTCGATTCCATGGCGAATGGAACTACAGAATCTCACCTAAGTGTTCAACTTAATTACGGACACGTTCTAAGCCGATGACGATATCGTGCATTTGGACCGATTTAGAGAAGCAGATCGTTTTGCGCGCCAGGCGTTTAATCCGGGTCCGTAGAGTGAGGTGTTTGCGTTCGATTTGCTGGGTGTGGCGCTTGCCGGGACAATGCTCGTTGGGCTCCAGATGGCGCTGATACGTGGCCAAGCAATCGGTGTAGTAGCGCGTGATCCCAAACGGTTCCAGTAAGTGTTTCAGCGCCAAAAACACCGCCTCTTTGCGCCGGCCGAAGACGTACGCAAGCACCGCACCGGTGGCGTGATCGATCGCGTGCCAGAGCCAGCGCTGTTCCCCCTTGTTGCCCACATAACTCCACCTTTCGTCGACCTCAGCCTCGTCAACTCGCTGAATCACCGCGGTAATATTATCTGGATTCAGGCTACTCAGCAGCGCTTGGTTGACCGGCTCGATGACACCTTCGGTTTTTTTCAACTCACTGAGCACGGTGTTCTTGCTAATCTTCAATACCCGTGCCGTATCCCGAATACCACTGCCATTGAGCGCCATATCAACGATCTGTTGCTTGACTTCGGGCAGGCGCCCACGGTCGCTGTACTCCAGCAGAAAAGAGCGATGGGCGCACTCATCATTCCGGCACAGATAGCGTTGTTTCCCAGTGCTGGTCGTACCGCGTTTGACGACCTGATCACTATCACAATGCAGACAGTACACGGGAATTAATGTCATCGGAACCCCTTGGATGTTGGCACTTAAAAAAGTGCCCTAAGTTTGACATGAATCCATGTGGTTCTCCAAAATTAGGACACCATCCCAGGTTCCATGACACCATTTACCGCCCTCTCGCCATCCGCCTGCGGTTCCAGAAGATGATCCCCATGCGCTTTAAGCCGCTGTGGATCTTCCAGAATCGACAAGAGCCCGATAAGCGCCTGCAGATCCCAGTCTTGAATGGCACCCTGGCGGGGCAGCGCGGCGAGCGTCCTTTGAATCGACTGCACAAGGGGACGTACCCTTCGATCCAGGAAGGCCAACCCTTCCAGCTTATGCTGCAGCGTCAATAACGGCCGTAGCGCTCGTCGGGTCACTGCGGCTTTGCCGAGATACGACCTTTCCAGCGTTTCCCGGGCCAGTTGCGAGATCTCGTGAAAGAGCGTATCGGCCAACCCCGCCGTGGCGTTCGCCAACCCCGGATGGGTCACGTCGGGGGGGACGACAATCTGAAACGCCTGCACTGCAAAGGACAGCCGCCGGGCCACCACGTCCCGGGTGACCCCGGTATCCCGAATGAGCTGTTCCCAGGCGGGATGCGCCGCCACCCAGTCATCCATCATCCGGTCGAACTTGGCGAGAAACTGCGCCCGTGCCGTAGAAAAATCCTCTTCCATCTCGGCAATGCGATCCAGCAGCGTCTGGGCTTTTTCCTTGGGCACGATAAAGCCGCTCAAGAAGCGAGTCCCTACCGCTAGACACTCGCGGCGTACCGCGGTACGCTGGCGGGTAAAGACCTGGATCTCCTGAGGATCAATGACACACTTATTCCCTAGGGCCACCAAGGTCTCCGGCGGGAGTTGCTGGCGGTCCAGCCCTAAGTCTTCCGGTTGCAGATGCCGTTTGCCGGTCCAACAGGTAATGTTAATGTTGATAAACACCACCTGCTCGCTCAGTTGATTAATATCGATCATTGACGTCGTCATGGGGCTTCTCCTCAACACGTCGGGGAGGAAGCACCGATTCCCCCTGAGGGAGAACCGATACCGTCCTCCCCAGGGGGGTAAAAAATAACTCTCTCTAGAAAAACCAATCGCCATCGGTGGATGCTCTCACCGCTAGCAATTCCCGCAGAGACCGCGGCACAAGCCCCAGAGCAATCAGCACGTCACGGTCCACTGCCAGTGTTTCCGGCGGTGCCGTGACGACCTCGCCGGTCTCGTTGGCTACTACGAAACTGGGATCGACCTTGGCCAATGCCAGGATGAATAACGTCACGGCGGGATACCGCAACATATCAACAATAATGCCGCTGCCGCTGCCGTCCCTGTTGAGATAGCCCGCCTGGGGCGGCTCCGCGTAACCAAACGACCAGGTAGCATCCGTGTCCAGCACCAGGTGGAGCACCCAACGACCGTCCCGGAAGGCTTCCACCGCGCTACCCCGAAGTAACCCAACGGCGGTTAACCGCTCGGCAATCGCCAGTGCCGCATCGTGCAACGCACGGCTAGGGTGGCGGGTGAACTGCGCCCCGTCTGCCGCCTTGCGGGGGCACCGTTCCCAATACAGACAAGATGGCGGTGCCTGTGGCGACAAAGCCGCATTATCGTCCGGTCGTGAAGCAGGTTCCTCCTCGCTGACCGGCCGTAACTGCCGTTGGTTATCCTGGTTAAGTTCATACTCCCCTAACGCGTGGTAACCCGCGGCGGTTTTGCGCCGTTCCCGGGTCCTGGCTTCCGTGGCGGGTGAGCCGTCCCGACAACCGGCCTGGGGAATCGTGACGGTACGCAGCACCCGATCGGTCTTGCCATAATAAATGTGTACCCCCTCGCCATCGTGGCAAATTGCCCAGTCCTTGGCGGTGCCATTGGCATGGGTAAACCGATATAATCGAACGCGCCGCCACTCACTCATGGGGAATATCTCCAAAGATCCGCTGGACGATTCCGAAAATGGCTTCCCGGGTCTCTGGTTCCGCCCGCAGGGTTAACGCCCGGTCCAGGGCGTGGCGGATGGGGTCGGGAGCCTGCTGATAGCACAGGGTCTTCCTCGCCCAACGCACCAGGGTGCGGGTGGAGAGCGTTACCTCAATGGCTGGCCCACCGGCTTCTGCATCACCTTTAAACAAGTTACGGACTTCATTCGCCACCTGGATAAACTTATCCGGCAGCGGTTCTGGTAACGTCGGACAGGCTTTCTCCAGTATCCGGCGTTCCTGCGCGGGATCGGGATAATCCACCGCCATCAACGTAAAACGGTCCATAAAAGCCCCGTTCATCCGCTGCGTGCCCAGGTAAAACTGGTTGCCATCCCCATTGCCGCCGGTGTTGGCGCAACAGACAATGCCAAAACCGGCTGCGGGATAAACCACCTCACCTTCGTTTTCGGCAATCACCAGAGGACCCCCGTCGAGGACAGTATTGAGCCCTGCCAGTTCGCCAGGGTCCATGAGATCCACCTCGTCTAACAGCATGAGCCAGCCGTGACGGACACAGAGGGTCAAGGGGCCGTCCTGGAACTGCACATTACCGTCCACTACTGTCAGATGCCCGATAAGATCGGCCACCTCCAGGTGCTTCTTGGCATTGACCCGTAACAGATCCAGGTTGAGCCGGGCACAGACCTCCACCACCCCGGAGCTTTTGCCGCTGCCGGTGGGTCCCAGGATCCACAACCCATCGGGACACCCGTTCAACCGCTCCCGATACCAGCCCAGCCAATCACTGAGAAAGCGATTGCGAAAGACATAATCCGGATTCGGTGTTGGCGTTAACGGTCCCGGTTGCGACCAGCCGGGAATCGTCAACGCCGCGGGCGCGGTCACGCCAAAGGTGTCGGCGACGTGAATTGCGCCGCGCGTGCGCGTCGAAGCTGTCGTTTTAGGATGACTGACTGCATGCATCGTGTACCTCCTCTCAATCAATCAAAAAGATTGTCAGGGGCCAGTACACGAGACCCGCCAGGGACCGGTGTGGCCCCCGTGGGGTGGGAAATATCGCTTGACGTCATACGACGGCGTCAGCGTTACTGAATCATAAAAAAACCTACCGTGACACGCCAGTGCCACGGTGTTGAACGTCTTAAGCGTCGTCCTTATCAGCAACAGGTAAAGCGCTGCCGCGTTCCTGTCGCAGCCGAAGATAATGCTGCTCGACATCGGCCAGGGTGCCTGGAAATACCCTCCAGCGCATCCATTGCCGTTCGCGTTGCTGGATCACCAGCGTGTTTTCTTGACCTTCGGCGTTGGCGAAAGCCCAGAGATATAACACACTGCGACCCATCGGTACCACGGTCGCGGCAGTCACTGTGGTGCCTTTGAGGTGCGCGGCCACGGTGAAGAGCAAATGGATATTGGAATTCATGCGTCCTCCCGTCATAAAAAAGGGGGAGGTGCCGCCCTTGACTGGGAAGGTCATCCTCCCCAGTGGGATAGCGTGAAGCGTTAGTGCTGGTTGTTTAGGCTGGCCCGCTACCAGCGGTCCCCGCAGTTTTCCGTGGCCGGGTACCACGTCGTGGCTGCCGGATGGCAACCCACTTCCCCGTGGGAAGCCCCGTTTTGTAGTGGACGGGCAAACCACCCCGAGGTTTTCAATGGCCGGGCACCATTCTCTTCAGAGATCACCCCGTGGGTTATCTCTACCGATCCATATCACCCTAGCAGCCTGAGCGATACGTCGGAAGCCGTAATCCTTTTTAGACGTCAGAGGTATTTTTAACGGCTTTCCGTATTCCCCTTACCATTGCTGTTCATGAAGACAACCACTCTCATCACCTGAACTCTGTCATGCGTTTTTTGAAAACTCTTTGGAAGCAGAGAGACATGCACCATGCGGCGGTGCCAACGCTTCCGGTGGGACTGATGCGTATAGAAAGCGGGCCGGCATTGTTTGAGCGTGACACTCGTAAAGCTCGTTTAGCGGCGATAGCTAACGTATTGGCTTGGCGATCTTCGGATATCGAGGAACGGATACGACCGGTTTTCATTCGGTTTGCCGAACGGGTGCAGCAGTTGCCGGCATCTTCGAAGGGGTTGGCGCTGGATAGCGGCTTACAAGCTGTGCTGGCGGTATTGAACACTCATCGGGAGACTTCCCAGGAAACGCTAACGGCTGATAATAAAGAACGGCAATTTCAATATGCTTTGATCTCAGCCACCCTATTGGGATTGTCTGGTGAGGTGATAACCCGGCATGCCATGACGCTCTTTGATAGTAACGGTTGTTCTCTGGGGACTTGGAATCCCCTAACGGGTCCCATGTATGGTGTGGAACGAACCTTTTATTACCGAACCGTCACTCTCCAAAGAAAGCGCCTGCCAGGCTTGAATACTTGGCTGGCTCAGGATCTGTTGCCGGCCGCTGAACTTTTCACGTTATTTAATGATGAAATTCTGAGCCGGGACTGGCTGATGGTTCTCAATGACCCTTCGGCAGACAATCCCATTGCCAGGTTGATAAGGGTTGCTGAACAAAGATTAGTAGCAACTTCCCCTCGGGCGGCAGCGAACGCTGATCCCATTCTGCAGAATCATACGAATCCCAATCCCGCTTCGCTTCAGGAAATCCTGCTGACCCGTTTGCGAACGCTTTTGACGCCTGATGAAACCGCTTTACTGAACGGCCGGGATAGTTGGGGTTGGCGGGTTGGGGACCATCTTTATCTGGTGGGTAAACAAATTGCCGAGCAACTTCGCAGGCAACCTGAACTACAACCTTATCAACCGCTGCTCGAGCGCAATGCCACGCTGTATCAGGTGTTAGCCGAGCAACGCATTACCGTTTCCGCGCCGGATAAACCGATATTTAACGTTCAAGTCACCGATGACACCTGGAACATCGAGGTGGCTGCGCTCAAAATACCCCTGTTCCTGCTCTGGGCGGATGCAACGGCTTGGCCGGTTCCTTTCACAGGAACGGTCACCGAGAAAAATCGCTATCCTGATGGGAATCAACCGTAGTGTATGAGTCGTGGTTTATGCTATTCCTCCAACACCGCCAACAGCTCACGATCCAGCGGATGCGAAGTGGCTGGCGACGCGGATGGCTCGCTGTTGCGGGTATCGGTTGTTGGTGATGATGATGATGGCGCCGGAACGACCTGCCCAGTAGAAAGCAGCCAACCCAGCTGAGCCAGATGACGAAGCCGTTCCGCCCGCCGCCGCGGCGGCAAGGCAGCTAGATAAGCGTAGAGACTGGCATCGTTGGCTTCATGAAACCGCAAATCCAGGCGAATAAAAGGATAGCTCGGGGACGGTTTCATGCGGTCACCGGCGAACGCGCACGAACTTTGACCTCCCCCACTTGTTGAAACCCTCTGACATTGGCAAAGAGGGAGGCTTTCAGGCACTTGACGGCATGGTGCGGGAAACCGGCGGCAATCGCCGGCTGAAAAAGCGAAGCGCCACCGCCAACCAACAGGATCTCGTCGATATCCCGTCCGTCGCCCACCGCGTTACGCAAGGCGGTTAAAGCAGGCGTAATGGCCTTTTGGGCTTCGTCAAGGAATGGTGTTAGCTCGATCGCCTGACCATAGAGCGTAAACTGCCCGGTACGCAGCCCCTGATCCAAGGCAAAGAGATCGTCATAGCCGTCCAGCCGGTAGGTGCGGCTGAGCAGCCGTGCCAGTTCCGTGAGCATGGCGGCCACCGAGCCTTCATGACTGCCACTCATCCCGTTGATACCTTTCATTCCCTGGGTCACCAGCCAATCCAGGGTTTGGGCGCCAGGGTCAATCACCAATCGCCGGCGGTTCACCGGAGTCACCTCCGGGCAGACCTGATAGAGATAATGAATCAGCCCTCCCAAGGGTTGGGCAATAACCACCACCTCCCTGACCTCGACCCGGCGGTCGTTGGCCAAGGTATGTTCACCCTGGAAGGCACGACGGAGCCACTGAGCGCGGTTGGCCATGAGACTTACTGGCAATCCCAGCACCAGCAGATCGATGCACTCGACCTCCATATATGCCAATGCCCCTAGCGTCAGGGCCCGGTATTCGGGACTCGTGGTATAGTCTGCGTGCAGGATACGCGCCCGCTCCCGCCCGCGGGCCAAATGGGCATCGGGGCCCACCTCATAGCAACTGCCATCGATGGCCAAGGTGACGGTATCGATGGCATCCAACACGCCTTCGCCTACGGTGTCTTTCTGCCGAGTGGCGATAGAAGGAAAACTACAACAAACTGGCTCGGGACCCGCAGTCAACATGAACTTGGTCATCCCGTAGCCGGTATCAATCGCGCGCACAATGCTCATAAG
>CAVSVP010000022.1:0-73026 GCA_963731125.1 uncultured Pseudomonadota bacterium | reverse complement strand
GCAGAGACAGCTTTGCTATTGCTCTGGAAGCTATTCTCAAGATACGCTGTTAATACCTCCCGATAGGCTCGACTGCGGCATCCTTGCCGCAGTCGGTCTTGATAACAGCTTCCCGATCGATATCTCTGCTTGAGGCGACCTGTCAGGGACGGTAAGCAGTCAACGCTGCTGCTGCCTTCTTAGCGGCACAGCTCAATAGCGGCGCAGTGGTAGCTACATTAACAACAAAGTAGCCAGGCCCAGAAAGGCAAAGAACCCCACGACATCCGTCACTGTGGTAAGGACCACACTGCCAGCAAGAGCAGGATCTATTCCTAATCGACGCAGTAGCAACGGCAGACCGACGCCGGCTAGAGCGCCGCATAGCGAGTTTATCAAGATGGCTAAGCCGATGATGCCACCAATGGACCAGCTTCCAAACCAGACGATGGCAACGCTCGCCACTACAATGGCCCAGAGGAACCCGTTCAAAGCACTGACGGCAAGTTCCTTAAACAGTAGTAAACGGGCATTACTTTGTTCCACATGACCCAGGGCCAATCCACGAATGATCAATGTGAGTGTCTGGCTTCCGGCAATGCCTCCCATGCTGGCTACGATGGGCATAAGTACCGCTAAAGCAACGAATTTCTGTAAAGTACCCTCAAACAGGCCGATCACCCAGGCTGCCAGAAAAGCGGTGACTAAATTGATGCCCAGCCACACCGCACGGCGGCGGGTGCTGGTGAATACGGGGGCAAAGATGTCAACATCTTCGTCTAGGCCGGCCATGCTCATGATTGAGTGTTCTGCTTCGGTGCGAATGACATCGACGACATCATCGATGGTAATCCGACCTAGCAGAATACCATTGTCATCGACAACCGGTGCCGAAATAAAATCACGTTGCTCGAATAAAGTTGCTACGTCTGCAGCCGGCATGGTGGCTGGAATACCTTCGACGTCTTGCAGCATGACTTCTGCCACGGTGCTATCGAGATCGTTAATCAACAGCTGTCCGAGAGGCAGTATTCCTACGTACTTATCGTTGCGATCAATTACAATAAGGTTGTCGGTTTGTTCCGGAATACTGCCGCGCCAACGCAAGTAGCGCAGTACCACGTCCAAGGTGACATCAGCACGCACTGTGACGGGATCCGTATTCATCAACCCGCCGGCGCTGTCTTCGGGATAAGCCAGTACGGCTTCTAAGCGCTGCCGGTTTTGCAGGTCCATGGAGCGCAGCAGCTCACCACTGACCGCTTCCGGTAAATCTTGCAGAAGGTCCGCCAAGTCATCCAAGTCCATGTTTTCCGTGGCGGCCATTAGTTCTGCCGTTTCCATTTCTTCAATCAGTCCGGCGCGCACTTCCTCGTTGACATGCAGCAGCACTTCACCATGACTGTCTGGCTCCACCAGTTCCCAGGCGACCTTGCGTTCCTGGGGAGGCATCGATTCCAGTAGATCGGCGATTTCAGCTGGATGCAGTGCTCTGAGCATACGCCGCACGTTCTGGAGAGTACCCTTCTCGAGGGCGCGCCGCAGGCGATGCAGATGTGAAGGCCGTGAATCACTGTCAGCCATGCATGCAATCTCCTCGGGTGAACCTAATTTAGTCTCGGTTAATCCGGTTTATGGGGTGTGCAATGAGCGCTGGAGTGTAGCCGGGAATGATGGTTGGGTCTACGGAAAATCATCTCACTGTGGGCAGCGATTCAGAGCGTCACCGCCTGTTGGGTTCCAAGGTAGCGGTTATCGAACGCTGGGCGCAACTTGGCTGTGCCCCTTGCTCGTCCCTGCTGCCCCTGAGGGTGGCATGGGTTGAACAAGTGAGAGAGAGGATCAAGCTGTGTGAGGTTGAGGGTGCGGTGGTCTCCTGTGGGTCGACGGGTGGACCTGAATTGCGGAGCAGGCGTCTCCTAGGGAAATTAAGTGAAGCGTACCTGGAAGCGCCGCTGGGTCAAGGCCTCGAGAGTGGCGCGGCGCAACCGACCGTAGAGGAGGAAAGCGATCATCGTGCGCCACCGATGACAGAGGGTGGTCTTGCCTTGCCACAGTGGCGCGAAGGTGGTGCTTAGGACCCTCAACTGATTGATCAGATGGCCGATCTGCAGGCATTGATAATAATTTTTCGCCGCCTGCCAGTTGACGCGCGCATACTGGTGCTGCAGGGCATAGCCGAGGTTTTTTTGGGTGTTGAAGCCTTCATTTTCGATCTTCCAGCGCAGGCGCCCGGTGTGGCTGAGCACGGCGACGGTGGCGGCGGTGACCTCAAGGTGGGTCAGGTGCACAAAGCGACTGTCGGTTTGTGTGGCGCTGTCGCGGTGACTGACCGTCTCGATACCCTCGAGCCACTGGAGCGGATGGCCGTGATAGTCAATATCGGTGACCCAGCGAAAGTCTTGTACGATCCGCTGCTGGCCCTGGAGGCGCTGCTCGCGGCGGTGCGGGTGCGGCCTGCGTGGCAGCAACGCCTGCACTTCCTCCCAGACGCTGGGCAGGTTACCGTCTTGGAAGGTCAGGATAAAGGCCCAGTCATGGGTGCGGCAGATCTCGAAAAAGCCCTGGTAGGGATAGAGCCCGTCGGCGGTCAAGCAGATCGACAGGCGGGGGTAGAGCTGCTTGAGCTTGGCGGTCAGACGCACGAACGCCTTGCGCTCGCAGTCCTGTTTTTCATATTCAGTCAGTGGATTGGCAATCCACTCCGTGGCCAGCGAGATCGCAAAACCGTTGGGGGTGATCAGCTTCGCTTCCAGCACCGTATGGAAGTCCGTCGTCTTGCCCTGGCTCGAGGTCTGATGCAGACACTGCTCACAGTGGCGCTCGGCAAAGCTCAGTGTCCCCGTGGCATCGATCGCCACCACAAAATACTTCCCAAAGAGACGGTACTTGTGCAGCACTTTCTTCTCTAGCAACGTTTTCACCAGCCACTGCTTGAGCCGCTCCAGCGCCTCATTGGGCAACCGACACAGCACCCGGTGCACCGTGTCCAGGTGTGGCAACCGCAACTTGAACAGGCGGCGGTAATGCTTCGCGAACTTCGCCTCCTGACGCAGGTTGTTGAACGCATTTCGCGAGCCCTGCTGAAACATGAACAGGGCGATGGCGGCCATCAGGATCTCGCTCAGTGCATAGTCCGATCGATGCCGGCAGTCTTCGATTTGACGTAGTTGTTCGAACAAGTCTGGGAAAAAATGGTGGATCGTCTTGAACAACTCACACACCATCGCTTCGCCTCGGCTCTGGGGTGGAGCGGTGAAGCGCTTTTTCGCTTGACGGCGAGCTTGGTGTCGTGTTTTCTTCTGGTGCTGGCGTTGAAGGCAAGCGTGGGTGCGCTTCTTCATGGGGCCTCCTGATGCACAAAAAGCTCCATGATACCGTCTTCAACGCCTCAAATGAGCCCCCTAACAGCAGCACCAAATAGCCGGAAAAATATTTTTTAAGCTATCCCTTAATGCATTGAACTTAGTGATTTTTTATCAAAGCTCTGAATCGCTGACTGTGGGTTGTTCGGTACCTAGGAATTAAAACAATCGCGGCTAGCGGTCTACGCGCTGGCTCGACAAAATTAGGTAATGAGCCGCAGGAGTTGAGTGAGTTGCTTTATGTCAGAAGTTTGTAGGATGCGCTTTACGATACTAGTCAGTTCGAGCAGGTGGCTGTCTTTGATCACCTGCTTGACTTCGAGGAGATTGGTGGGATGCATACTAAGGTGAGTCAGTCCTAAGCCTAACAGCAACCGCGTGTAACGAGAATCACCCGCCATTTCTCCGCATAAGCTGACGGGAATATTGGCTTTCCGGCCTGCTCGAATAATCATATGAATCAGTTGCAATACCGCCGGGTGCAGGGGATCGTAGAGATAATTTACCTCGTCATCGATACGGTCAATGGCTAGGGTATATTGGATAAGATCGTTAGTCCCAATGGAGAGAAAATCCACGTGGTGGGCGAAATAGGAGGCACAAATAGCAGCCGCTGGAATTTCGATCATGGCTCCCACGGGCATGTCCTCGTCAAAGCGCATACCTTGTGCCTTTAGATCTTGCTTGGTTTCTTCTATTAGGTGAAGCACCTGCAGGATTTCCTGGGTGGTAGAAAGCATAGGAATCATCATGCGCACTGGACCAAATGCCGATGCACGTAAAATGGCTCGCAGCTGCGGGCGGAACAGTGTTAAATGCTTAAGGCACAGGCGGATGGCACGTAACCCTAAAGCAGGATTGGCACCACTAACAGGACCATAGCCGTTATCCATAGGTTTATCAGCTCCTAGGTCCACAGTGCGAATCGTAATGGGTTTGTTCTCCAACATCTTAATGACATGAAGATAGGAAGCTAAATGTTCCTCTTCATCCGGAATATCCGAACGGTTCATAAACAGAAATTCGGTGCGGTATAAACCCACTCCCGAAGCGGCAACTTGACGTACCAGGACAGCATCTTCGGGGAGTTCAATATTCGCGTGAAGGGTGATTTTTACGGCATCCCGGGTCACGGCAGGTTGTTCTTTGAGCTTAATGAGTTCCCTAAGTTGGCGCTGTTCTTCCTGTTGTTTACAGCGGTAATAGGTGAGGATACTTTCATCCAGGCAAACCAACACAACGCCTTGTTGACCATCAACGATAATGAGTTCGTCATCGGCTAGATAACGGCGGGCATTACGTGCCCCTACGATGGCGGGTATGTTCAAGCTGCGAGCTAAGATGGCGGTATGAGAGAGAGGGCCGCCGTGTTCGGTAACAAAAGCTAATACGCCCTGATGCTGCATCAGTATAGTATCGGCTGGAGTCAGGTCATCAGCAATGAGGATGCGTCCCTCAAGACGGCCTGTAAAGCCGTCGACGTAACTGGATTCATCAGCTAGAAGAATACGCTGTACGCGACGTACGACGTGATCCACATCGTCTTTGCGGCTACGCAAATAGGGATCATCCATTTCTTCGAACACCCGTACGACGATATCACGCTGGATTTTCAGAGCCCACTCCGCATTACAACGCTGAGTGCGAATCAGCTGGATAGGCGCCTGTACCACCATGGAATCTTCCAGCATGAGTAAATGGGTATCGATAAAAGCGCTGGCTTCAGCTGGTATGGTAGCGGTAATACGGGCACGAATCTCCGTGAGTTGTTGCTTGGCAGTGTTCAGACTGTTTAGAAAGCGCTGTACTTCATCCTCGATAATGGCTTCGGGAATGGTATACTCTGTTACCTCTGGTTGGTTGCGATGTAGTAGTAATACCTTGCCAATGGCACATCCTCGAGAGACGCCGACGCCATGCAGAGAAAGAGTCATAATAGATAGTTATTCGTCTTCGCCAAAGCGCTGGCGGACCAGATCCTCTAGACAATCCAGGGCCTGTTCCGCATCTGCACCACTGGCATGAATCTCCAAGCATGCTCCTTTGGCTGCTGCCAACATCATAATTCCCATGATGCTCTTGCCATTGACTTCCTTAGCCCCCCGTAGGACTCGAATTTCGGCTTCAAAACCGGAAGCTACGGTGACAAACCTGGCAGCCGCACGAGCGTGTAAACCCAATTTGTTGATAATCGTAACTTCCCGCTTCAATACCTGAAATCCTCATTTTCTATAGGAGAAAATGGTAGAGTAGCCCATCCTAAGCCGGCTGTTTTCAGCAAAAAATTCGACTTGTCAGAGGATATCTCGCTCGTATCTTGAGTCGACATAATAGCAATGCCACACTCTAGGTGTTCCATAGCCCTGTCGTGGATAGCGTCGTAATAATATTAGAATAGCTTAAACGGCGCTATGTGAAGCCATATTATTTATGGCATTGGGGCATCAACAGTCAATCCGGGTTCATATCAATTCCCTATGTCGGATCGTGACATTGCGTCGGATTTTTTTAAAGTGTCGCGTTAGCGCCTCAGCAATGAAAACTGAGCGATGTTGCCCGCCAGTGCAGCCGATGGCGATAGTGAGGTAACTGCGGCTGCCAGTTTCAAAACAGGATATCCAGTGTTCTAAGAAAGTACGCAAATCCTGAATCATGTCATTGACCTCAGATTGTTGCTTTAAAAATTCGATGACCGCGTCATCGCGACCAGTGAGGTGACGTAATTGAGGTTCCCAGTGGGGATTAGGCAAACAGCGCACGTCGAACACAAAATCGGCATCACCCGGAATCCCGTTTTTGAAACCAAAAGATTCGAATAGGATAGAGACGGAACCTTGTGGTGTGTCATAGAGACGGCTACGCACCAGTTCCCGAAGTTCGTGAATATTGGTGTGGCTAGTATCGATGTTTAAATCAGCATGAGTCGCAATCTGTTCTAAGAGCCGCCGTTCCTGACGTATGGCATCGAGTAAGGGAATTCCCTCTACGCTCAGGGGATGTTTACGACGCGTTTCGCTATAACGCTTTAGCAGAATTTCGTCAGCGGCCTGTAAATAGAGAATTTCTACGGCTAGACCGCTCGCGCGTAGGTCGGCGAGAATGCTGGGGAAATGCTGCAGTTCATCGAGAAAGTTGCGAGCGTCGATGCCTACGGCGGTATTGCGAAACAGTCTGTCTTCTCGTGCTAGAATTTCCTGGGCAAAAGGCTTGAGTAGCTTAACGGGCAAGTTATCCACACAGTAAAAATGCAAGTCCTCTAAAGTTTCCAAAGCAATGCTCTTACCCGATCCAGACAGACCACTTACGATGATCATTCGCATACTGTTGTCCCCGCCATCTCATTTTGTAGACGCTCTGCCAAATCCTGTTCGGCATGGTAGCCGCTTAAGCGTTGAATATGATCACGCACCGCACATTCCACTAGCACGGCCAAATTACGCCCGGGAGCGATAGGTAAAGCAATCGCCGCAATAGCGACATTGAGGATGCGCTGGGTTGCACGCGCCCCATGCAACCTAAGCTCTGCGGGAATAGGAGTATCCTCCAAACGTACCAGATCAATGAGCAGACGCACGCGTTTATTGCGCTTGATGGCGCTATCTCCAAACATGCGACGGATGTTGAGTATGCCGAGTCCTCGGACTTCTAAGAAGTCCCGTAGCGTCGGGGGGCAGGTACCTTCAATAACATTAGGAGCCACCCGGCAAAGCTTAGGAGTATCGTCGGCAATCAAACGATGACCCCGACTAATGAGTTCCAAGGCAAGTTCACTTTTGCCGATACCGCTGTGTCCGGTGATCAGCACACCCAAACCAAATACTTCGAGCAATTCACCGTGCAGCAGCGTGGAATTTTCCACGCTCTGTTGGTATTTACTCAGCTGCGCCAGAGTCGTAACTGGCGTAAATGGAGTGTACCAAAGCGGTATGCTAGCTACATCGGATGCACTACGTAACGTTTCAGCCCAGGTCGGGTCGCCGCAGATAAGTATTGCTTTCGTTGGGGGAGACAATAGACGTTGGATGAGCGCAGAGTAAATCGTCTCGTCCAAGGTCTTTAAAAAGTGAAATTCTTCTTGACCTAAGATTTGTAGCTTGGGCGCGTGAACCCAGTTCAGCCGACCGCTCAGTGTCTCACCCAACGCTTCCTTTTCCAGAACGATATGTTTAGCGCCTGCTTGACCACCGATCCAGTCTAACTTCAGGGCAACCTGCAACGCCTGAAAAACCGCCTGAGCATGGAGCGGTGCATTCATGTCGGGGAAGCATTTGAAGGTTTCCAGCGAATAAGTTGTTCAAACAAGGCTTGGTCTGAGTCGGTACTACGCAAGCGATCGCAAAAAGCCTTATCGCTGAACATTTCTGCCAAGTAAGCCAGGATTTTGAGGTGTTCATCCGTGAAGTGTTCAGGAACTAGGAGCGCAAACACTAAATCGACAGGTTGTTTATCGATAGCGTCAAACTCTACACCGTGATTTAGCTTGACGAAGGCACCGACAGCACGGCGGCTTTGACTAAGACGGCCATGGGGCAGAGCGACTCCATGGCCCAGACCAGTGCTGCCCAAGCGCTCTCGCCCATTCAAGCTGTCAAAAATTTCCCGGACGGTAAAATCGGTTTGACCGCTGGCAATGAGTTCGCCCAGCAACTCAAGCAGACGCTTTTTGCTGCTGACCTCATCTTTGCAGGCGACACGCTGAGCATTAATCAGGTCTGTGATATTCATAACGTTGAGGCTATGTGGAAAACCAAGGAACTAGGGATAAACGCGGACTTTGTCACTGCGGTGTTTATCGGTCAGTTTTTCCTTATGTTTCTTGATTTGGCGGTCAATCTTATCGTTCATGGCATCGATGGCAGCGTACATATCCTCGTCCACAGCATAGGCGAACAGATCGTTCCCAGCCACATGAATGGTCGCTTCGGCTTTATGGCGTAGTTTTTCAACGCTGAGAATGACATGAACGCGAGTTACGTTGTCGAAGTGCCGCTCGACACGTTCTAGCTTCTCATAAATGTAATTACGCAGTGCTTGAGTGAGTTCCACATGATGACCGGTAAGGTTAATTTGCATGATTAACTCCTTGCGGGAATGGTGTTGTCTCAGTTTGCGCGGGCGCTGCGGGCGCTGCTATCTGACTGTTATTGTTACGCTTGAGTAAAAACGTCCCTTCCTGTTAATCTGCCTCGACGTATAGGATTTCTTTATAATCAAGAAGGCGCCCTCCATCTGCTTGTGTACTGAGACTGGGTGTTGCGTCTTTCTTAGGCAAGGCGTTTGCGGTCAGTCGATGAAGGTATCGACATTACCTCCCGGTACTTTGCTACCGTACGTCGTGCTACCTGAATACCTTCTTTGTCGAGAAACTTTGCAATCGTGCTATCGCTCAAGGGTTTTTGAGGATTTTCTTCAGCAATGAGCTTTTTGATCATTGCTCGAATCGCAATGGATGAACACTCACCACCGTCGCTCGTACCTACATGGCTAGAGAAGAAAAATTTAAATTCGTAGATACCCCGCGGAGTATGCATATACTTTTGTGTAGTAACTCGCGAAATGGTGGATTCATGCATGTTCATGGTTTCCGCAATATCCCTTAGTACCAAGGGTTTCATATGCTCTTCACCATATTCTAGAAAATCCCGCTGACGCTCAACGATACAAGTAGCGACTTTGAGTAATGTTTCATTACGATTCTTAAGACTTTTTAGAAACCAGCGTGCTTCTTGCAAATGATGCTTTAGATAAGTGTTGTCTGTGCTATTGTCGGCGCGGCGTACCAACTGGGCGTATTGGCTGTTGATGCGCAACCGCGGTGCGTTGTCCGGATTCAGCTCGACGCGCCAGTTATCTTTTTGGCGGTATACGAAAACGTCAGGAATAACGTACTGAGTTTCAGCGCTGGAAATCTGGGTACCAGGATGAGGATTTAATGATTGAATCAATGCGACGATTTTTTGCAATATCTCACGCGACACCTTAAGTCGGCGCATGAGCGTGTTAAAATCATGGTCAGCGAGTAAATCTAAGTGATGTCGCACTAAGTCGCGAGCTTGGAGCAGCCAAGAGGTATCCGAAGGCAGTTGATTGAGTTGCAACAGTAAACATTCTGCTGGGCTGCGAGCGGCCACGCCGGGAGGATCAAAATGCTGGATGCGGTGTAGCACAGCCTCTACCTCATCAAGCTCTATATCCAATTCATCCTTGCATCCTTGATAAATCTCCTCCAGCGGCGAGGAAAGATAGCCTGTTTCATCGATGGCATCAATAATCGCCGTGGCAATCGCCAAATCCCTTTCACTAAAGGGGGTTAGGCGCATTTGCCAGAGCAGGTAATCATGAAGGGATTCACTGCTACTCGCTTGTTGTTCATAAAAGTCCCGCTGTTCGTTATCGTTGCGCGAATAGCTGGTTGCGCCATCGTAAGTGTCGTACATATCCTCCCAGGCACTGTCTACCGGCAGATCTTCTGGCAACGTATCGCTTGCAGTGTTAAGTTCGCCCTCATCGTTACTGGGCGTATTAGTCGTCTCAGTTGACGCATCCGCCTTGCCTAAAGTGTCACTTTGCGAAGGGAGTTCTTGCGACTCATCCACTCGCTCCAGCATGAGATTCGACTCAAGGACACTCTGGATTTCTGTTTGCAAATCCAAGCTGGAAAGTTGCAGCAGGCGTATGGCCTGTTGCAATTGTGGCGTTATGGTCAGTTGCTGACCCAAACGCAGTTGTATCTGTGGGGACTGTCTCATAAGTTCTGTATTAGTTAGACAGATGACAAATCATCATACTGCAAATATTAGGGCATTTACCTATTCTCTGGGGATTTTTTTACAAACTAAAAGATTCGCCAAGGTAAACTTCGCGAACTTGTTGGTTAGCAAGAATGTCACTAGGGCTTCCCTCGGCAATGACCCTGCCTTCGCTCAAGATATAGGCACGGTCACAAATTCCCAATGTTTCTCGTACATTATGGTCAGTAATAAGAACACCAATATGGCGCTCAGTTAAGTGTTTGATAATACGCTGGATATCTAACACCGAGATGGGATCGATACCAGCAAAAGGTTCGTCCAAAAGCATAAAATGCGGTTCTGCCGCCAAGGCCCGAGCAATCTCCACCCGTCTGCGTTCCCCACCCGAGAGACTAATGCCGAAGTGGTTCCGAAGGTGCCAAATATGCAATTCATGGAGTAGATCCTCGGCCAGTTCCAGACGCTCCGCCCGCGTTAGATCAGGTCGCATTTCTAATATGGCTAGGATATTGGAAAGCACCGTTAACTTGCGAAATACCGATGGTTCTTGCGGTAGATAACCTACTCCTAGCCGTGCGCGGGCGTGCATGGGTAAGCGGGTGATATTTTTGTCATCTAAAAAGACTTGTCCCTCGTCGCAGGGAATCAAGCCGACCATCATATAAAAACACGTGGTTTTACCAGCTCCATTGGGGCCCAGCAGGCCGACTACATCACCGCTGTTGACCCATAGAGAAGCAGCGTCAACTACACAGCGCTGTTTGAAGCGTTTAACAATTTCTTTAGCGGCAAACTGAGCCATAGGTTTACTGTTTTGCTTTAGGTTGAATGGTAATCTGAATACGCTTCTCCGCTGTCCCTCTGGCTTTTACCAGGTCTTCCTCTAAATTATATTCGATACGGTCACCCGTAAATTCATCACTGCCCTGAGTGACCTTGGCATCAGTAATCAGCACGATGATTTTCTGACCCGCATCATACTCGACGCGTTGACTTGAACCGTGAAGTTCCTCTTTATCTGCCGCTGGTTTATAACGCAGGGTAGCTGGTTTGCCAACTGCCTCCATACGTTGAAAGCTACCGTTTTCGGTGTAAATCTTGGCCGTATCAGCGGCTAGGCGCATGGAGCCTTGAGTGATCACGACATTTCCTTCATAAACGCTGGTACCGGTTTTTTGATCCAGTTGCGCGCGGTCTGCTTCTAAATGAATCGGTTTATCCCGATCTTCTGGTAGACTAAAAACCAGCATTGGAAGAAATAATAATAGGCCAGAAAACAACAGCTGATTTAGGCTTGGATGGTGCATAATTGCCTCACGCTTGCAAGTAAGGGGCCTCCCTCGCTGCGGCACGCAAAATCGGCTCTAATACAAAATTTGGTCATATTGGCACCTTCTTCAAGGGCTTTTCGCCGGGTGTCTTGGTAACTCGAAAGCCATGTTAAACCCATAGCGTAAGTAGTTTACATGACTCCTGCGCGCAACAGATCATGCATATTCAAAGCGCCCACCAGTAATCCCGCTTCATTAACGACTGGTAATGCGTTGATTTTGTGTGTGTCCATCAGGTGCAAGGCTTCAGCCGCTAGAATTCCCGGATGCACTGTTTTGCAATGACGGGTCATGACTTCCGCTACCGTGACGCTATGTACGTCAATTCGGCGGTCTAGCGTACGGCGGAGGTCACCGTCGGTGAATACGCCTAGCACCCGCTCAGCGGCATCCGTTATCACAGTGATGCCCAGACCTTTGCGAGTCATTTCCAGCAGCGCGACATCAAGCCGATCTTCCGGGACGTTGCGCGGTATTGCTCCACCCTTGTGCATAACGTCGTCAATCAATAGCAGCAACCGCCGTCCCAATCGCCCGCCGGGATGAGAACGAGCAAAATCATCAGCGGTAAACCCGCGAGCTTCCAGCAGCGAGATGGCTAAGGCGTCTCCCATGGCTAAGGCTGCCGTGGTGCTTGCTGTGGGGGCAAGACCCAACGGACAGGCTTCTTGTTCAACACTCACATCGATATGTACGCTGGCGGCCTGGGCCAGGGTGGAGTTTGGACTGCCGGTCAAAGCAATCAATGGTACACCTAAGCGTTTGATCAGCGGCAACAGCACATTGATTTCCGAAGTCTCACCGGAATTAGACAAGGCTAAGACCATGTCTTTAGCGGTGATCATACCCAAATCGCCGTGGCTGGCTTCGGCAGGGTGAACAAAAAAGGCGGGGCTGCCGGTGCTGGCAAGGGTAGCGGCCACTTTACCGCCAATGTGTCCAGATTTGCCCATGCCGATCACCACAATGCGCCCTTCACAGGCCAGCATATACTGACAAGCGCGGACGAAATTATCATCAATTCGCTCGCTTAGACGGGCCACCGCCCGTGCTTCAATGTCCAGAACAGTACTGCCCAATTGTTTAAGTTTAATGTCGTTCATACTTTCGCTACTCTATAGTATCTTCTTGCGCCACAGGCCTCCTGTCTTTTGCCATTCTGCCAAACTTGGATTGTCACTGGGTCACTGCGAAGCACGGTTTGTCTTTGCCAAGAATGGGTATCGGTAAGAAAAAATTTTCAACAACCAGACGAAAAAGTTCGCCCAACAGCACAAGTGAAAAACGACGATACTTGGGGAGAGGATTAAAAAAACAAAGTGCATTGGCAACCGTTTTTGGCCGGCATGATTGAAAGGTGCAGTGACTTATTCTGGTACTGGCTGGTGGATATTCCATTCCAGTCATTCTATTCCAGTCATTCCATTCCAAATTCCAAAAAAAGCGTTAGTATAGGCTATTTTTTACCGATGGCAATTATTCGGCTATAGTGTCGATTCGCTAACCTTTGCCATGTGCAGGAAATTATCAGGAGGCGAAGGCTCACATGGAGCCTTACGAGGCGCTTTGCATAGCGTTTTTCTTAGCAAAAACAAAGACACCATTTGAATCGCAGCATATCTATCGCTGGAATTTTTCCGTGCAACGCGCAGTACAAGCAGTGTGACAAGTATTAATAGGATGACAATTAGAATGAATTCACAGGGCCAAATAAATGGCATGGTTAACGCTAAGTTACCACTTTTGCGGGAGCATACTGAGAAACTGTTTAAGGAAGTTGGAGCTTACACACATTGCACCTTAAAAATCCCTCAAGCGGTTATTCCTTTAACGCAACTACTTACCAGTAGTGATAGTATCAGTCAACCACAATTGTCTGCCGCTTTAGATACGTTATTCGAAACCTTATATGAACATCCGTTAACTCGCTACACTCGTAAACTGACAGCTTATTTACGAAGATATCATGTTATTCCTAACGAAGAGACCACTGAAAATTTAATTTGTTATGTCATCGAACAGGTTGTTGCCCGTAGTCCTCTGCCTATTCCTAAACTCGTTATCGACGAATTCTGGATATTTTTTCGAGAGTTATTCAGTGAACCCGAACTCAAAGGATTAATAGAACTCAATCTGGATATGGTGCGCTTGATTCTGCGCACCTACGAACCGTTATTCGTCGATTTAATCAATCTGCTAAAAGAAACCAAACGGCTTAATCAAGCTAACCTCAATCAGCTGATAATGCGGGTACAGATTGTTCGGGAGGACTTAACAATCTTGCGTCGACAGATTAAAGCGATACGTTATGTAAAACCGTTCTTTCAAACCGATCCTCGCGATTTTCGCACACAGGCTCAAATTGTCGCACACATGGTCCGAGAATTCGGGCCTTTTTTTATTAAGATGGCGCAAGTTGCCGCCGCCAATGCCGACTTTTTACCAGATGAAATTGCCAGAGAGCTACTGATATTTCAGGAAGATGTCAAACCGATGACCTCTAGTGAAGTGCTGGACGCTTTCCAAGAATGTTATGGTAAGAGTCCCTACGAGTGTTATGTGGATTTTGACGTCAAACGTCCGTTAAAATCGGGATCTATCGGCTCTGTGTATCTCGCTAAAAAACGAGTGACGGTTTATACCCGACAAATGTTGTTGCCGGTTATTATTAAGGTTGGCAGGTGTAATCTCGACCGTGAATTTTTAATGGGAAAAACCACCATAGGTTTAACTTTGCTTAGTAGCCAATTCTGGGCACCGCATTCTAAACTCGCTCCTTTTCTTGAATCGCTATCAAAACAAGTAGACGAATTTGCTAAAGGTTTTGAACAGGAGCTAAATTTTGAAACGGAAGCTCGGACGCAGAATAAATTTGCACGACGCGCTAAAAAGTCGCAGATTTGGGACGTGCCAAAGGTATATGCTGCAACACGTAGAATCATTGAGATGGAGTATCTTGAAGAGGCTGTTAGCATTAACCATGCTTTTGAAAAACTTGCGGGTGCTAAAAAAACTGAGTTTCGTCGTTGTATTGCCGAGCGATTCATATATACGGTACTGATTCATATCTTTGTCTATAAGGAATTTCATGGTGATCTGCATCCTGGCAATGTGATGGTGACTCCAACAGGAAAAATCTATCTAATCGACTGGGGTAATTCTGTAAAGCTTAGGGGAAAATGGAAACCCTTCTGGAATTATCTTAGAGCGGTTCTTGCTGCCAATACGATTTTACTGACTGATGCTATTATTGCTATTAGTACTCACCCTGAAGATAACCAGCTTCGATGGAATGAAATTCGTCAAGAGCTGGAGAATACGTTAAAGAAAAAAAGTCTGACTCCACTCGGCAGAGATTTTGCGAGCTGTTTGTATAAAGAGGGTGCGGAGGGACTCTACAAGCGCATGCAAGCGGCAATGCATTTGATCTCTAATACTCAGCGCTTAGGTGTTATCGTGAAGAGCGAGTATCTCCACTTGTCCCGCTCTCTGCTGGCTTTGACGGGAACCTATGCGAGTCTTTGTGAAGAATTACCCAAAATGACAATTATGATTGATATTTGCAAGACTCTATCGCACTTCCCATTAAACTTAGCGGGAGATCGAGTACGGAGCAAACGGGCAGCTGTTGTGAAACAGTTGTTGGATAAATTGCCTTTCGCGCTCTTTCCCAAAAGGACTGAGGATATTGTTTAAGCTGGTGTTACACCAAATCTTAATTAATCCTTGTGCATAAGCTAGGGTGTCAGCGCCGCTTACCCAGGCTATCCTGCCTGGATTCGCTAGCGCACACATCCTTGTATGCTGCTGATGACACCCCAGCTTATCCACCCATTAATTTGGGAAACGGTATTTAGACTAATAAACCGAGCCCTACCCTTAAGACAAAATAGACCTGTTACAAAGCGCTGAGGCGTCGGGCCGGAAGCTATTACCGTCGCTTATACCCGCCGTCCTACAGGGATTCGCTACCGTGCACATCCCTGTGCGCTGCTGGTAATACCTTCCAGCCCGGATAGTCCAGAGTCTGGCCTATGCAAAAGGTCTAATAAGGGTTAGAGCATCTGCACTTTAAGGCTATAATGCCGGATAATTCTCCGTCTGTCCGGTTTATCTTCTGTTGTTCCATTACAGGTTCGTCACGCTTATGAGCAATGCCAGCGATTTTCCCACCATCGAGGCTTTTGTCGGCAATACCCCGCTAGTGCGCCTGCAGCGCCTGCCTGGTAACACTAGCAACGTGCTTCTCGGCAAACTTGAGGGTAATAATCCTGCGGGTTCGGTAAAGGACCGTCCAGCCCTAAGCATGATTCAACATGCTGAAGCCCGCGGGGATATCAGACCTGGCGACACGCTGATCGAAGCCACTAGTGGAAATACCGGCATTGCCTTGGCCATGGCCGCGGCTATCAAAGGCTATCGTATGGTATTAATTATGCCTTCCCATATGAGTGCCGAGCGGGGTGCTGCGATGAAGGCTTTTGGTGCTGAAATCATTCTGGTCAGCAAAGAGGAAGGCATGGAAGGTGCCCGAGACCTTGCTGCACAAATGGAACAAGCGGGTCAGGGTAAAGTCCTAGATCAGTTCGCCAATCCCGATAATCCCTTGATTCATTTTGCAACCACAGGTCGGGAAATCTGGCGGGACACCCGTGGTGAGATTACGCATTTTGTGAGTTCTATGGGTACAACCGGAACTATCATGGGAGTTTCTCGCTATTTAAAGAAGCAAAATCCCGTCGTTCAGATCATCGGCGTTCAGCCTGCTGATGATTCCAGCATCCCTGGTATTCGCCGCTGGCCTCAAGAGTATCTTCCGGAAATCTATGAACCGGACCGAGTCGATCGCATTATGGACGTTACACAACGGGAAGCCGAAGAAATGACCCGTCAGCTTGCGCGGGAAGAAGGCATCTTCGCTGGTATTTCTGCGGCCGGTGCCTTGGCGGCAGCTTTACGTCTTTCTGCCGAAGTGAAAAATGCCGTCATTGTGTTTGTGGTTTGCGATCGCGGTGACCGTTATCTGTCTACGGGTGTTTTCCCGGCGTAGTACGCTTGTGCGGTTGGTTGGACTATTGCTAGCCGCATGGCTAATGGGAGCGTTAGCTAATGCGCACCTGGACATTCGTGTGGAAACTCGATCGGAGGCGCTGTTCGGTCCTGCTTGGCGGGCAGAAAATGTCACGCTAACGGTGAGACAAAATAGCGCCGCGCCGGGTTTTCTGCACATGACTATTGAGCGGTTAAGTTTGCCGGTTCTAGCCATGGTACTCACCGAAATCAGCCTACGCTGCACAGACTTTGCATTGAGTGTCCAGCAAATACGCTGTACCGCTGGGCAGTTACAGATGGCGAAATTCCAGGACAAGCCCATGCACGGTCAGATTAATTTTACCTACCGGACGGTGGATAATCAGCTAAATTTTGCTATCACCGAGTTGAGTTTAGCCCAGGGTCGGCTAGCTATCAACGGCACGGTTAATGATGCTGCTTGGCAAGCAACAGTAAAAGCAGTGGGTTTGGAAGCAGCCGGTCTTTCAGGCTGGCTAACCGCAGTACCGAATTGGTCTTTAGATAGGAGGCAAAATCGGGGCCGATTGACCTTTGAGGCGGACATTGCCGGGCGAGGCACAACGTTGGACGAGGTGCGGTTTCAAATGGCGAGTTCCGATTTGCAAGCCGCTGCCGGAGCCGGACGTTATGCGATTCAGGATCTTGCCTTTCAGTTGAAGGGGCAGTGGCGCTTTCCGGGACAATTTAACCTGCAGTTGGCTGTCTTCGCCGGCCAAGTTTACTTGGCCCCTGTGTTCTTAGCACTGCCGCCGCTGGGAGCCCCATTAACCGTTAGTGCGGCAGGACACCTGGAAAACAAGCAGTTGCATATTACGGCACTACGCTTTGAGCAGCCGGAGGTCGTACTGATTAGCGCTCAGTTAACGCTGGAACTAGCTGAGGCAATTCAGTTGCGAACGCTGGATATTACCGTCAAAGAGGCCGTATTTCCGGCTGCCTATGCAACTTATTTGCGGCCGGTTCTGGCGCATACTACCGTGGGGCAGCTGCACACCAGCGGCCGGATCCGTGGACGGCTGAAGCTAGCTGCGGGAGCCATGCAGTCAGTTGAACTGGAACTGAGTCAGTTTTCACTGGATGATAGGGAGGGTCGTTTTGGCGGTACAGGGTTGCAAGGCCAAATAGTTTGGAGCACTGCGCTTGAGGCGCAGCGTTCCACGCTGCACTGGGATAGGGGGCATTTTTATCAGCTGACAATCGGTGCTGGGAAATTAGCCCTGGAATCCAAAAAGGGTCGTTTTCACCTGCTGCAGCCGGTGCGTATTCCGCTGTTGGACGGTGCGTTGATTATCGAACGCCTTGAGGGGCAGGACCTCGGTGCGGACGATCTCCACTGGCAATTTGCCGGACTGTTGACGCCGGTGTCAATGGAAAAGTTGAGTCAGGCCCTAAATTGGCCGCCGTTAGTAGGTGAGATTTCGGCAACAATTCCTAATGTGCGCTATGCTGAGCAGCGTCTCGAAATCAGCGGCGCTCTGTCGATTCACGTCTTCGACGGCACGATTACTGTTCCCAAATTGCGCATAGAAGATCCGTTTGGTGAAGTTCCCAAAGTATATGCCGATATGACACTGGGCAACTTAGACTTACTGTCTTTGACCCGTACCTTCGACTTTGGCACGATTGAAGGTAGACTGGCAGGCCACATAAAGGATTTGCATTTAGAAGGCTGGCAGCCAATCTATTTCGATGCCGGGTTTGCCACTCCTGAGGGAGATCTCTCACGTCGTCGCATTAGCCAACGGGCTGTAGCGAATATTTCCGCACTTGGTGGACCTGGCGCTACGGCGGCGCTGTCGCGGGGTTTCCTGAATCTGTTTGAGTCTTTCCGCTACCGGCGGTTGGGCATACGTTGTCGGTTGGCCGACGGCATTTGTGAAATGGGCGGTGTTGCCCCGGCTGGAGAAGGTTATTATCTGGTAGAAGGTGAGGGATTGCCGCGTATTGATGTGATTGGTTACCACCGCAGAGTGAACTGGCAGGAATTGTTGTCCCGCCTGCAAGCGGCCTCCAGAAGTGGTAAGCCGGTCGTAAAGTAACTAGGACTTAGGAGTGTTGCCAAATGAGAGTGTCTTGGCCGGAGGTTCGCTGGTGGACTGTGATGAGCCTGTTTTGGTTAACTGCTTGCGTTACGGTCAATGTTTATTTTCCTGCTGCAGCCGCTGAAAGAGCGGCGGATGAAATCATTCGCGATGTTTGGAAAGAACCAGCTCCTCAGGAGAACACCACTCCTGTGCCTGCGCCCCTCCAGCAAGAGGGAAGTGCTCCGCGCGTGTTGCAGCGGCGTATCGTGCTCTGGGAGGGCGTACTCAATATGCTAATGCCACCGGTTCAGGCAGCGGCCAATATTAATATCAACACCCCCCGAATCAACAAGCTTAAGCAAACCATGGCCGCTCGTTTTAAGCAGCTTGCGCCTTATTTTAATAACGGCGCCGTCGGTTTAACCCGGGACGGACTGTTAGCGGTGCGCGACTTAAACACCGTACCCCTGCCAAACCGCAATGAGGTGAAACGGCTGGTGGCGGAAGATAACCGTGATCGCCGTGCGCTGTATCAGGAAATTGCCAAGGCCAATGGTCACCCGGAATGGGAAACCGAGATCCAAACCACTTTTGCCCGGGAGTGGATTAATAATGCCCGTTCCGGCTGGTGGTATCAGGGAGCCAGCGGTTGGCGTCAGAAGTAGCATTAGTGAGATTTGTTATAAGGAGCCTTTTGTGCCCAAGAAACCTCGCCTGCCGTCAGGAACCTTTTTCACTCATATTGATACCCTGGCTAACGATGGGCGGGGTGTGGCTTATCTGGAGGGAAAAGCGGTATTTATTCACGGTGCCTTGCCAGGAGAAGACGTGAGCTTTCGCTATTCCGCTCGGCATAAAAGATTTGATGAGGGACAAGTGGAAGTAGTGATTAATCCTTCCCCTGACCGGGTCGAGCCTCACTGTCCCCACTTCGGTCTTTGTGGCGGCTGCCGCCTACAGCATTTAAATGCAGAGCAGCAAATTATCGTTAAGCAGGGTTGGTTGCTAGATAATTTAGCTCGAATTGGTAAGGTCGAACCCGACCAAATCCTAGAGCCGTTGACCGGACCCCATTGGGGTTACCGGCACAAGGCCCGCTTAGGAGTTAAATACGTTAGCCAAAAAAGCAAGGTGCTGGTAGGGTTTCGTGAACGTGACAGTTCCTATGTCGCAGATCTGCAATCCTGTGTAGTGTTGCACCAGCGGGTTGGCAGGCATCTAGCCGAACTAGGACAATTAGTGCACAAGCTGTCTCTATATCAGCAAATACCACAAATTGAGGTAGCAGTCGGTGATAAGGTAGTTGCGCTGAATTTTCGGGTATTGTCACCACCGAACGAGGAAGATAAGGCATTATTGACTGCTTTTGGGCAAACTTATGATCTGCATATTTATTTGCAGCCAAAAGGTCCCGAAAGCGTTTATCGACTGTGGCCAACCTTTGAGACGGCGCTGAGCTACCGCTTACCTGTTTACAATATAGAGCTTGCGTTTGCGCCGTTTCACTTTACCCAAGTCAACCCGCTCATCAATCAGCAGATGGTGGATTTGTCGGTACGACTGCTAGATCTACAGGAAAGCGAGCGGACGCTGGATCTGTTTTGTGGAATTGGCAATTTCACTTTGGCGCTGGCACGTCGTTCTCTGGAAGTCGTGGGTATAGAGGGCGATGCAAGTGCGGTGTCATGGGCACAGCACAATGCCCAGCGTAATGCCATCACTAACGTTCGTTTTATTACCGCTGATCTGAACCGAGATGTCAATGCCGCCCCCTGGCTGCGTGAGCGTTATGCCAAGATTCTGCTGGATCCACCCCGTTCCGGTGCGCTGACAATAATACCGCAGATAGCTAGATTGGAAGCACACCGCATTGTCTATGTTTCTTGCAATCCCGCTACGCTAGCACGTGATGCAGGAGAGTTGGTACATCGATTTGGCTACCGGCTAACCGGCGTGGGGGTCATGGATATGTTTCCTCATACCGCCCATGGCGAGGCCATCGCTGCGTTTATGCGTTCCTAAAATGAGCTGACTAAGCCAATTTTAACTTTTTTATTATGGTTATTTATACTTAAATAGATTAACAACATTTGACAATCGAGCCCTTAAGAGAGTCGTGACAAATGTTGTAAAGTAGACGTATTCAGCCATGACAATCTCCACTCTGCATGGCGTACTGCTAAGCTTGCTTGGTCAAGTATGCTCTTTATGGAATTGGGCAGGAAAGCTGGAAAAATGACGATTCGTTAGGACTATGTGCAAGGATACACATAATGCGGGCTTTTATCAGGCATCCCTCAGATATTCCCATTGAGATTTTTCCCGATCAAAGGGTGACTCACGCCACTCAGCGGCTTAATAACGTGAGTATTGGCGGATTATGTTACCGATCCGATATATTTTTTGAAGTCGGTTTACTGGTTAGGGTTAGAATCTCTCTCATAAGACCCCCTTTCGAAGCCAAGAGCAGAGTAGTGTGGTGTCTTAATAGAGACACCGGATTTGATGTTGGCTTACAATTTATTGAGACTAGAGATATTTATAAGGTTCGTATGGTCGAACAGATTTGTCACATAGAACATTATAAAAAGAGAGTTTTCAGAGAAGAAGAACGCGTGTTAAGCGGAGAAGAGGCTGCCTTGGAGTGGCTAAGTAAATATGATTGTGAATTTCCAGATCTTGAATCGCCCACTTCGCTGTAGCGCTTCGCGAGTTCACTGCTCCTTCGCAAAGTCATCACTGGGTGATTTGCAAAATGGGTCATTCTCAGGATTTGAAAACCCGTATTTTTTGAAAATTGATGTATTAAAACCCAAACATTGCAGGGCAAGCGTTAAACGAACTCAAGTTTATTTTTTATTTTTTAACTATATTATGAAAATGCTTTGTTAAGGCTAGCGTGCCAATGTGCAGCACTGCTTCTAGAGAGCGTTGTAGCGAGGTCGACCGGTTCGGAATCTGCTTCCTGGAAGCACCAGAGGGCGTTTGTCGGTGGGTAGTTATGCCCTATTGGGATATTGTGTCATGTAGTACCATAACAAAATCCACCGGTTGTCACCGGTCGAGGAATTGACAGAATGCATACAATGAGACACTTGCGATGGTCCTCCGCCAACCATAGCCATGTGGGTATGGTTCGTAAGATTAATGAAGATTCCTGTCTCGCATTGCCCGAACTGGGACTCTGGGCAGTGGCCGATGGGATGGGCGGCCACGAGGCAGGCGATGTTGCCAGTGGAATGATTATTGATGCACTGCGCCAGGTCCCGCTCTCGCTAAACCTGCAGAACTTTATTAGTTCTGTCCGTGAATGCGTATTGGAGACCAACCGAAAACTGCGTAGCGAATCAGCTCGACACTACAATCATCGCACCATTGGTAGCACGGTAGTCATTTTATTGGCCTGTGAAGATCGTGGTGCCTGTTTGTGGGTGGGAGACAGCCGTCTCTATCGATTGCGTTCCGGCAGACTGCAACAGTTAACTCGGGATCATAGTCATGTCCAGGATCTCATTGAGCAAGGTGTGTTGGACCCGGAGGAGGCTCACCAGCATCCGTTGAGTAATGTGATCACCCGTGCCGTGGGTTCGGCAGATCAACTGGATATCGATGTCATCGAATTCGCTCTGCAAGCCGGCGATTTTTTTCTGTTGTGCAGTGATGGTCTTAACAAGGTACTTACCGATTCTGAAATCGCTCAACTCATGTCTCAACACAATGATCAGGAATTAGTTCAGGCCCTCATTCAAAGAGCTTTAGTAAGAGGGGCCAGCGACAATGTGACCACCGTTGTGGTTAAAATTGACAGCTAAAGAATCACGAAGCGAAAGAGTCCGAATTTCCCAGGCGATCATTAGTCTTTGCGCTAGGCATTGTATGGTGGGGCGTAACGGTGCTTGGTTCGTTTTCTGAATGAATGGGTCATGATAGGGTTAAATACCATTCAGTATGGCATAAAAGGCGTGTTACGTATTGGCCAGACGGTGCGGGTGCTCACCGAAACGGGCTTGGGCTGGTTGTTGGGTGATCGACCGCCAGCGCCGGCATTCTTACGGCAGACCTTTGAGCGATTAGGGGCCACCTATATTAAGTTGGGCCAGTTTATCGCCAGCTCACCTTCTTTTTTTCCTCCTGAGTATGTGGAAGAATTCCAACTCTGTCTGGACCGCACGGAACCGTTACCCTTTAGCATGATGAAAAGGGTATTGGAAAAAGAATTGGGACGGCCGTTAAACAAACTGTTTAAGGAAATCGATCCCAATCCCTTGGCGTCTGCTTCCATTGCTCAGGTCCATGCAGCCCGGTTGGTGTCCGGTGAAGAGGTGGTGATAAAAATCCAAAAACCAGGCGTGCAGAACGTCTTGTTGACAGATTTTAACTTCCTCTATGTCAGCGCCAAAATTTTAGAGTTTCTGAAACCCGGTTTATCTTGGGCATCGCTTTCCGGCATTGTGTCGGAGATCCAGAAAACCATGATGGAGGAATGCGATTTCCTGAAGGAAGCCGGTAATATTGAAAAATTTGCTGAATTTCTTGAGAACACGGGTAACGAGCGAGCTGTCGTGCCTAAGGTGTACCGGCATGCCACTACGCTGCAGGTATTGACGATGGAACGCCTCTACGGTGTGCCGTTTACGGATCTAAAGAGCATCCGCCAGTATGCCAAGGATCCGGAGGATACTCTGATTGCGGCGATGAATACCTGGTTTGCAAGCCTGTTGTACTGCGAATTTTTTCATGCCGATGTGCATGCAGGTAATCTCATGGTTTTGCGGGATGGCCGTGTTGGTTTTATTGATTTTGGTATCGTCGGTCGGATTACGCCGAAAACCTGGACAGCCATGACCTTGCTAATCGAAGGTATTGAACAAGGTAACTATTCTACCATTGCCGAAGCTATGATAGGTATTGGCGTCACTGAGGAGACAGTGGAAGTCGAGCGTCTCTCCCAAGATCTGCAAAAGCTCTTTGGAGGCTTAGACGCATTAACGCCGGATGAATTACTGGAAATTAATGAAAACAACAACCAAATCAATCGATTTTTATTAGATATCGTCGCTGTTGGTGAACGGCACGGCTTGCATTTTCCTCGGGAATTCGCCCTACTGCTTAAGCAATTTCTGTATTTCGATCGCTATGTTCACCTGCTGGCTCCTGAGCTGAGTATTTACGGGGATGAACGTGTCGATTTGTTACCTAGCACGATAAAGATATCGGGATAGCCATCGTTCTAGAACACAGCAAACCATTCGGTAATTCCCGGTTACCTAACTCAGCAGGCGTTGATTATGAACGTTGGGTGAGACGCGACGACACCCCTTCTGATCAACGCTTGATCCACCTAAGAAAGACGCGGTTTGGCAGCTTAACGGGAAAGTCATTATCGTGAGCAATGTTTTATGACCACTGCCGTAGTCGCCGAAAAACCTGCTGTCGCCCGGGATATTGCCAAAGCCCTGGGGGTTCGCCAACGGGGCGAGGGTTATCTGCACGGTAACGGTTACGTCATCACCTGGGCTATCGGCCACCTGGTTACACTGGCTGAACCCCATGAGATCAATCCAGCGTGGAAGCGCTGGCGCTGGGACGCGTTGCCGATGCTTCCACAACGCTGGCCCTTGATAATCAGCAATAACACCCGAGAACAGTTCGAGGTGGTACGCAGCCTTATCAACGCTCGCCAGGTTGATCGTATCATCTGCGCCACTGACGCTGGCCGAGAAGGCGAGCTCATTTTCCGCTACATTTACGAGGCCGCTCAATGCCGCAAGCCGGTGAGCCGGCTGTGGATCTCTTCATTGACTCCCGAAGCCATTCGCCAAGGTTTTCGGAATCTACGCGATAGCCGTGCTTTTGACGCTCTGGCAGATGCTGCCCGAGGGCGCAGTCAAGCCGATTGGCTCGTGGGTATGAACCTATCCCGCGCCTCTACCCTGGCCTTTAGCGATACCATGGGTACGGTGCTTTCCGTCGGTCGCGTACAGACACCTACCTTGGCCATGGTAGTCGAGCGTGAGTTGGCGATTCGTCGCTTTGTGCCTGAAAATTATCTGGAGGTGCTGGCCACTTTTTCACCGGTATGGGAAAGTCTTACCCATCCCGCGACGCATGCTTTAGCGAAAACCACAGCTCAACAGCCGCGAGCCGATGAGATCGCGCCAGCAAGCCTTCGTTATGAAGGCACCTGGTTTCGCGGTGAAAAACCCAGTGCTCAGGCCAAGCGCCTAAAGGCGGATGGTGAGGAGGCCAGGCAGATCATCGAGCGGGCGCTTTGCGGGCAGGCTTATATCGAAGCCAAGCACTCCGAAACCCGACGGCTAGCGCCGCCTCGTTTTTATGATCTCACCGAACTGCAACGCCATGCCAACCGCCTTTACGGATTTAGCGCCGAAAAGACCCTGACGTTGGCCCAGCAACTTTATGAGCAGAAAAAGCTCATTACCTATCCTCGTACGGACAGCCGCTATTTATCACAAGAGGTGGCTGCTACCCTAGATCAGGTCGTACAAGCCATTCAGACGGTTTATGCAGATTTCCTGGCGCCCGATTCGGGACGGCGTCCTCTGGGCAAGCGTTTTGTCAATGATGCCAGAGTCACGGATCATCATGCCATCATTCCCACCCCGGTTCCGGCTAAAAGCTTAGGCGGCGATGAACACAAGCTCTACGATTTAATTTGCCGCCGAGTGCTGGCCGCCTGGCACGCTGACTATATTTGGTCGGTGACTACGGTGATTACGGCTATTACTGCGCCGTCTGCAGAACAAGACAGTGCCTGTCCAATTGACCGCTATCACAGTACCGGCACCGTAGTGGAGCAGCTTGGTTGGAAAATTTTAGATGTTAGCAGCGGCAGGGAACAACAACCAACCAACGAAAATGCCAGGGACAAGGTAACGCTTCCCAGCGCCGAGCCGCAAGCGTTGCCGCCGGTACTTATGGAAGGCCAGCGACAGCGGGTGCTGGATGCTCGGGTTCTGCCTAAACAAACCCGGCCGCCGCCGCGTTTTACCGAGGCGACTTTACTGACGGCCATGGAAACAGCCGGCAAGACACTGGATGATGCGACGCTTTCCGAGGCCATGAAGGAGACGGGTTTAGGTACACCAGCCACCCGGGCGGAAACCATTGAGACCCTGTTGCGCCGTCATTATCTGGAACGTAAGGGCAGAAGTTTGGAAGCGACCGAAAAGGGGATTTGCCTGATTGAGAGGGTGCATCCACAGATCAAAAGTCCGCTTATGACCGGGCAGTGGGAAGCACAACTCAGGCGAATGCAACGCGGTGAGGGCAAACTGGCTGATTTTATGGTAGGCATCCAGGCTTATGTACGGGATGCCGTGGCAAAGACTTTTGCCGCCGCCCGGGATGTTGACGATCCAGCGTTACCAGCATGGGAGGGGGGAGAAGAACCTGCTCAGGAGCGGCCACCGGTCATTCCGCCAACCCTTTCGACAATCCCCGCAGAAGCATTGTACGAGCTGTTAACCAGCGTTTTTCATCTGTCGGCATTCCGTCCCTATCAAGAGACGGTTTGCCAGGCGGTCATAGAGGGCAAAGACGTCTTATTAGTCATGCCGACCGGGGCAGGGAAATCCCTTTGCTATCAACTTCCCGGCTTGGCTCGGCGTGGTATCACTTTGGTTATCTCACCGCTTATCGCGTTGATGGAAGATCAGGTCGCTAAGCTTCAGGAGCAAGGGATTCGTGCCGAGCGAATTCATTCCGGCCGCGACCGGTTAACCTCACGCCAGATCTGCAAAGACTATCTGCACGGCCGCTTGGACTTTTTATTTATTGCCCCCGAACGTCTGAGCATACCCGGGTTTCCTGAGATGTTGGCCAGGCGCAAACCTGCGCTCATTGCCGTGGACGAAGCTCACTGTATCTCTCACTGGGGACATGATTTCCGCCCTGACTATCGAATGCTGGGCCAGCGCCTACCGGCGCTGCGACCAGCACCGGTTATCGCGCTCACGGCCACCGCCACGCCCTTGGTGCAGGCTGATATCGTGGAACAGCTGGGTATTCCGGATGCAGAGCGTCGTGTGCACGGTTTTCGGCGTACCAACATCGCCATCGAGATGGTTGAGCTTAAACCGGGAGAACGCCTGGAGGCCGTACGCCGAGTGCTGAGCAAGCCTGACCAGCGGCCGGCAATTGTTTATACGTTGACGCGTAAAGAGGCGGAGACGCTGGGCACTGCTTTGCAAACTGCATTCCCCGCTGCGGCCTATCACGCAGGAATGCCTGCGCTAGAGCGGGACCAAGTTCAGATCCGGTTTACGAGCGGCGAGCTTGAGGTGATTGTGGCGACCATCGCCTTTGGTATGGGAGTCGATAAGCCGGATATTCGTACCGTAATGCACACCGCTTTGCCCGCAAGCCTGGAAAGTTATTATCAGGAAATTGGGCGCGCCGGCCGCGATGGCAAGCCAGCACGTGCCATTCTTATGCATTCTTACATTGACCGCCGTGTCCATGAATTTTTTCACCGGCGCGACTACCCGGACATTACGGTGCTGGAGAAAATCGTTGCGGCGTTAAACGCCGATCGGCAGCCCAAAGATATGCTCCAGCAGTGGCTGAATATGGATCCGGGGGTATTTGCCAATGCCCTGGAAAAACTCTGGATTCACGGTGGTACCCGAATTGACTCAGAAAACAATGTTACTCTCGGCGCAGCGGATTGGCAGCAACCATATCTTTCGCAGTGCAACCATAAGCTAGCTCAACTGGAACAGATGCATCGCTTTGCGCAAAGCCACGATTGCCGCATGCGGCATCTGGTGCACCACTTTGGTGATCTGGAAGATGCAGGCACTTCCTGTGGTGTTTGCGATGTATGTGCCCCCCAAGCATGCCTGGTGCAGCTTTTTCGAAAGCCGACGGTGCGGGAATCTCAGGCTGCTATGCAAATGCTGGCCGCTTTGCGTGAAAAGGATGGCTTGGCAACCGGTCAGTTGCACCGTCAAGTCGGTGGTGATGAACTGAATCGAAAGGTTTTTGAGCGAATTTTGGGAGGACTGACGCGTGCTGGTTTGGTGCGGATGAGAGAAGCCACTTTCACGAAGCAAGGGCAGACCATTCGCTTTTGGCAGGTTTGGCTTACCGCCGAGGGACGCCAGAGTGGCGCTATCAATGTTAGCCGTATCAGGTTGACGGAAAAAGGTGCGGAAACAAAGCAACGATCAGTGTCGGATGGCGGCGGCGCCGCTCACAGGATGCACGGTGAGACAGCAACCTCGTGTGCATCCCAGGCGGTGCCCCCGGAGTTGGTCTCAGCCCTCAAAGCCTGGCGTCACAGCGAGGCTCGCAAGCGCCAAGTTCCGGCGTTTACCATTCTGACCGACCGGGTGCTTACGACAGTGGCCGCCGTCCAGCCGCCGAACGAGGCGGCTTTGTTGAAAGTGAATGGGATTGGACCGACCCTGGTACAAAAATACGGAAAGCAGATTCTCGCCATCCTAGAGCGGGGACAGTGGCCATAAGGACAGCGGCTGACAGTTGCCGAGTGCCCGAGGGGTATCGGCTGCATTGGCTTACATCATTGGCCGGGGATCATTGCTCATGCAGTTTCTTGATGCTTTCGTGCAAGGCTTCGACGCGTCTGGAGAGCTCTTGAATATCGTCGTTGGTGGGCACACCCAGGCGGTTTAAGGCACGGGCGACGCGGTCCTGAAATGCCTGTTCGAGCTTATCCAATCTTTCAGTGGCTTTGCCTCTAACCTCTTCAACTCTGCCTTTCATTTCCTCTACCATCTCATCCGCCGCCTTCCTAGTGCGGGCCTCCACTTTTTCCCCTTCCTTGACCAGAGCATCAAAGAATTTGCTGCCTTCTTCCTGCGTTTTGGCAAAGGCACCCAAGCCGGCTAACCAAATTTGATTGGCGGAGTTAAAAACCCGGTTAGCTGCTTGCTTATCGCTGAGATTTGTTTTTGATTTCGTCGCCATGTGGTGTCTTCCTATCCGGAGTTGAGCCGTTTGTCTCAGTTAAGATTTCTAGGATTATTGAAATATGATTAGCTTAGCAATTGAAATTAGAGTAAACATACTACGGCACCGGCCACTGTCGCAGATATTGCGTAACCTATTCCTGATGATGATTAAATTAGTCAGAGGTCCTTACTGTGCCCATTGGAAAGTAGCAATGCCGCCACCTTTATTGAAAACCCGATTTGTCACATGCAATCGTGGCCACTTTTTCCAAGTCATAGTATCGGCAGGCTTCCATTAATAACCGGCTCTCAAACCACATATCTCCATCCACCAGCGGCATGAATAAGTCGTGAATATTATCAACGCCTAAATATACCGGTATTTGATGAGCAAGCAGTTTGGTTAATGGTGCAATAGAATTATGTAGGGGAGCCTGTTTATTCAACTGCTTCATGCTAATGGCCGCTGAAGGACAAACAATTACACTAACACCGGCAGCCTTCAGCAACTTGATGATACGTTCTTGCTCGCGTTCGGATTTGCTGGCTACAGAAATGGCGTGGACTCCAGACACCCGACCCTCAAGCCCGTGTTCGATGGTTTTAAGCGCGAGTAACTCTGCTTCATTTTCGTCGGGATTATTTTCCTGATCGATATGAACGTCAAGTCTTTTTCCAAGCGCTTTTGCAAGCTGCATAATAAAGTCAAGATGTTTTTCTGGCGTCGGCCGGTCTCTAGAGGGTAAGCCCCCGACAATATCAGCCCGCTCGCAGGCCTGCACGAAATATTCTCTTGACGCTGCATCGAGGACGCCTTGCAAGGGTTGCACCGCAATCTCTAACTTTATCTGATCTTTATATCTTTCCCGAACCTCTAGCGCTGCATTGACAGGAAGTAGCTTAACGGTGCTATCGGCGTCGATATGGGTTCTGCAGTAGGTGGCGCCCTGTTGGCGCATTTTTTCCACGCCTCTGGAAATCCTTTCCACTAAATCGTCGTGGGTGTAGTTTTCTTTAAGATATTTATAGAGCTCCCACTTTTTCTGCATGTCGATTTGACTTAGCTTAAGATTTTCCATAGAAACCAAATAAGCCTTATCGAAATGAGCATGATAACAGGCAAATCCACCTTTATTGGTCACGAGTTGAAAAAATTCTTTTTTCATGTCCCATGGAGTCGTGTCATCGGCTATCCTATATTGAAAGATTTCCCGACTGTGCTTTTTTTCCATCTTATCAATGGTAAGAGAAGCCACATCCGCATCAGTAATCAGTGGTATTCCGTTTTCTATACATAGGGTTCTAATTAAATTACTATCTGTGGATTCGTCATAGTCATTATTTCCGACCAGTATATTAATGACTAGATCAAACCGGTCTTCGCTAAGAAACGACTTGATATTCGGTTCTTTTTTCTCTGCTATTTTAAACAATTCCTGGTTTTTAACCTGATGAGCATCTAAAAAACGACTGGTACCGTGAGTTGCGAAAAGGGTTACACCCAGTGCGCTCAGCTTTTTGATAGCAGGTAACATCTTTTCTTTATCAGACCTTTTGCCGGCACTAATTAAAACATTTTTCTTGGTTTTTTTACCTACTAGCTTTAGATTAAAGGCCAGCATCTCGATGGTATCGTCAATCATCATCATGTCGCTCCGTGTTTATCAATCGCCATTACTGCATTCGCCGTGATTCGCCAGCATAGGACTCGGCATTTTAGTCATTAGTTCACTGTATTACAGATGGTTAATGCCGTTGCATTCCATTAATCTAGTTTCGTTCGGATGGTTGCTGGGCGTAAGGATAAATCACAGCAAAAATTCTCCTGATGTCTGCTGTAAAACGGTCGCACCGTCAAGCGCTTTATTATAAGCCGATAAATGGCTTACCAAGGCAATGTGACTCTTAGGCCGCCGGTTTAATGCTAGCCCCTTCGATGAAACCATTGCCACCTTTGAAGATAATCGAGTGCCTACAATCAAAAAGACGCGGAAGGATTTATTAAACCGAATGCCCTGCGCATGTAAAGCAATTGCTTAAAAACTTGCAGCGGAGCCGGCTCTGCCGGCCCCGCCTCCTGAGTCGTGCGGCGTTTATGCCGCCAGTTCCCGCAACACGTAGTGTAAAATTCCGCCGTGTTGGTAATATTCCCATTCCTTTGGCGTGTCGATGCGAACCCGGGCCTGAAAGCGGATTTCGTTACCGTCTTCGCCCTTAGCAATTACCGTAACGACCTTGGCACCCGTCTTAAGGTCTTCGATGGCATAGACCTCTTTGCCGGAAAGGCCCAGGCTTTTGCGGTTTTCTCCTTCCCGGAACTGCAGGGGCAATACCCCCATACCCACCAGATTGGAACGATGAATGCGTTCGTAACTTTCGGCGATGACCGCCCGCACCCCCAGTAGAAGAGTGCCTTTTGCAGCCCAGTCACGGCTTGAGCCGGTACCGTATTCCTTACCGGCGATCACCAAAAGCGATACGCCTTCCGCTTTGTAGCGCATGGCTGCATCGTAAATGAACATTTGTTCATCAGCCGGTACATAACGTGTCCAGCCTCCCTCCGTTCCCGGGGCCAGTTCATTGCGCAGGCGGATATTAGCGAAGGTGCCTCGCATCATCACTTCATGGTTGCCGCGCCGGGAACCATAGGAATTAAAGTCCTTCGATTCAACGCCCTGTTCGATGAGGTAACGACCGGCCGGACTGTCGACTTTAATCGCTCCGGCCGGTGAAATATGATCGGTGGTAATGGAGTCTCCCAGCATAGCCAGCACGCGGGCGCCTTGAATGGGTTGGATGGCCTGCGGCTGCTGGGACATGGCAACGAAATAGGGCGGATTTTGAATATAAGTGGAAGCGTCATTCCACTGATAACGGCCGGCTTCGGGCACGGGCATAGCCGCCCAGCGTTCATCCCCCTGAAAAACATTGGCATAGCTATGCCGGAACATGGTCTGGGAAACGGTGCCGGCGACGGTTTGCTGGACTTCCTGTTGGGAGGGCCAAATATCTTTTAGATAAACCGCCTGCCCTTGACTGTCAGTCCCTAGCGGTTCCTCACGAAGGTTAACATTCATGGTGCCGGCTAAGGCATAGGCCACGACCAGGGGCGGGGAGGCAAGGAAATTCATGCGCACTTCAGGATGGACGCGACCCTCAAAATTGCGATTACCCGATAGCACTGAAGCGACCGCTAACTCGCCCTGATGGATCGCTTTGCTAATGGATTCCGGTAGCGGTCCGGAATTGCCGATGCAGGTCGTACAGCCATAACCGACTACGTCAAAACCCAGTTGCTCTAGGGCCGGTAATAGAGCCGCCTGTTTGAGGTATTCGGTAACGACTTTAGAACCGGGGGCCAGCGAGGTTTTGACCCAGGGCTTCACTTTTAGACCCTTAGCCACGGCCTTCTGGGCCAGCAGACCGGCGCCTACGATCACGCTCGGGTTGGAGGTGTTGGTGCAGCTGGTTATAGCCGCAATGACCACGGCACCGTCCTGTAAGGTAAAGTTTTCACCCCGGTAACTCACCGGCTCGCAGCCGGTATGGTGAGATTCCTCTGCGCCGATGGCGGTGGTGCCGCCTTCATCTTCCAGCCGGGCGATTGCCCGGCGCTTGGTTGGCCGCCCTTCCCGTTCGGCTTGAAACATATGCAAATACTTTTCCGTCGTCTGCTTGGCTTGCCCGAGATCAACCCGATCCTGAGGACGCTTAGGCCCTGCCAAACTGGGACCCACGTTGCCCATATCCAGTTCCAGCACGTCGCTGTACTCGGCCTGAGGGGTGTGCTCGTCATGAAACATTCCTTGGGCACGGGCATAAGCCTCCACCAGCGCGATCTGCTCATCGGAACGGCCCGTTAGACGCAGATAAACCAGGGTTTCCTTGTCGATGGGGAAAATGCCGCAGGTGGCTCCATATTCAGGGGCCATATTAGCGATGGTGGCACGATCGGCCAGGGGCAAATTAGCCAAGCCAGGTCCGAAAAACTCCACGAATTTGCCAACCACACCCTTGGCGCGCAGCATTTGCGTCACGGTTAGCACAAGATCGGTGGCGGTGGAACCCTCGGGTAATTGACCGGTGAGTTTAAAGCCTACGACTTGCGGAATTAACATGGTAATCGGCTGCCCCAGCATGGCTGCTTCCGCTTCAATACCGCCCACGCCCCAGCCTAGCACTCCCAAACCATTAATCATGGTAGTATGGGAATCCGTACCGACGAGCGTATCGGGGTAGGCATACCATATCCCGTCTTTTTCCTCACCAAAGACCACTCGCGCTAGATACTCCAAGTTAACCTGGTGAACAATTCCGGTTCTCGGCGGCACGACCCGAAAATTGTCAAAGGCCTGCTGGCCCCAACGCAAAAAGGCATAACGCTCCTGGTTGCGCTCAAATTCCACGGCAGCATTCTGTTCCAGCGCCTTGGAATTGCCGAAATAATCCACCATCACCGAGTGGTCGATAACCAACTCTGCAGGTGCGAGAGGATTGATGCGGGTGGGATCTCCACCTAACTGAGTCATGGCGTCGCGCATGGCGGCCAAATCGACGATAGCGGGTACGCCGGTGAAATCTTGCATGATGACCCGGCTGGGCGTAAAGGCAATTTCCTTATCCGAGGCTTGTTTAGAGTCGTAATTGGCAAGGGCCAAGATATCGTCTTTGGTGATATTTTCACCATCCTCGAAACGTAACAGATTTTCCAGGAGAATTTTCAGCGAGTAGGGTAATCGGGTTAAATCGCAATGCTTTTGGAGTGCATTGAGCCGATATATTTCGTACTCCCTGTCATCAAGTGACAAGGGAGAACGTGCTTGGAAACTGTCTTGCATGGCTATCTCCTTTCGAAGGTTGCGTTGATGGAAAGTACTCCCTGTAAATTTAGACGTAGGTGCGTAGATATCGAGATAACGTTAGTTAAGGGAGAAGCAGAGCCCATTGGTGAAGAAAAGCCGCGCAACTGCAATTACCATGGTTTGTCTGTGGCAACAGAGGTTGCTGTTCCCATTCGGCGTTACTCAATAACCAATTTTTCTGGAATGGCAATGCCCGCCTCCCTATAGTAGCGTGCGGCGCCGGGATGCAGTGGCATAGGTAAGACATTCAGTGCCTTGGTCAGTGCCATGGTCTTAGTGGCTTTATGAACGTTGTTAAGAAAAGACAGGTTTTCGTAGATCGTTTTAGTGATCAGATAAACCGTGTCTGCGTCGACGTCACTGCGCACGGCGAGAAAGTTTGGCTGGGCAATGGTTTCCACTGCGTTCTTCTGGCCCTCATAGGTGTTAGCGGGGATCACAAACCGCTGCCACAGATTGTACTCGCTATTGACTTGTTGCATTTGTTCTTCGCTAAAACTAAGAATGACCAGCTTGTCGCGGAGTGCGGCAAAGGCCTGAGACACCGCCGTGACGGGAACGCCTCCCGGCGTGTTCATCCCTTTGATGGTGCCGCTTCGTAAGGCTTCGGCACTTGGGCCATAGCCCAAATAGACCAGCTCAAGAGTCTTGTCAGGGTCTATGCCGAGATGGTTGAGAAGGTAACGGCCCGAACCTTCGGTTCCCGAATTTTGTTGGCCGATGGAAAATTTCTCTCCGTGAAGATGGCTAAGCTCGGTAATGGCCCCCGTCTTGGCAAAGCTGGCATTGACGGTAAAATGCTCTACGTTCTGCCATAGGGTGGTGATTGCGCGCAGGTTCTTCTGCGGGCCTGCAGCCTGCATTGGCCCATTGCCGTGCCAGGCCCAAGCACCATACAGACCCTGTAATATCGCAAACTGTGCCTGATTGTCGCGGAGCAACCTAAGGTTTTCTCGAGACCCGGCCGAGCGGATCGCTGCCAGAGAGATCTCATACTCAGGCGCCAGTTTGACCTTGATGAGGGTCGCAAGGGCCACGCCAACGGGGTAGTAGGTGCCGCCTGGCGTTGCCGTTGCCAGTATATAGGGTTGCTCTCGAGCTTGGGAAGTCATAATCGGGGCCAGTAACAGCACAGCGGTCAACAGGGCGATGGTGATGTAGAATAACCGCTGGTGCGATGTGAAATGCATCGTTGTTTCCTCCTCCAAAGTCAGCTAATGGTAACATTGGGTCTCGGCAGAAATGTGCGCTCAAGATTTGATGACACAATCATAGCCAACGGCAAAGCCGGCAGTACCAGATCAAACACCGTCAGCCGTGCAAGGGCAGAAACCATGAAAATTCACCCAGTGCGCGTCTACCCTTCCAGGACACCATTGGCTAAAACCGAGCAATTGGCCTGGAAACTCGCCGAGGTGGCCGCCGATCCTGTCCCTGTCGAGGGGACGGTCACTGTGCTACAGATGCAGCGTATTATCGACAATGCCGGCGTAGCGCTGGCGGCGATTCATCGCCGCCCGGTGATTAATGCACGCACCCAGGCCCTTGCTCATCCCCGCTCAAGCGGTGCCACTGTATTTGGCATGCCGTCCACGGAGCGTTATTGTGCCGAGTGGGCTGCTTGGGCCAACGGCGTGGCCGTGCGCGAACTGGACTATCATGATACTTTTTTGGCTGCCGATTACTCCCACCCTGCCGATACCATTCCGCCTCTTATCGCCGTGGCTCAGCAATGCGGCCGCGCTGGCAAGGCCTTGGTACGTGCCATTGCCACTGGCTATGAGATCCAGACGGCTCTCGTTAAGGGCATTTGTCTGCATCAGCATAAGATCGACCATATCGCCCATCTGGGACCGGCAGTAGCCGCCGGTATAGGAGCTCTGCTGGATCTGAATACCGACGTGATTTATCAAGGGATTCAACAGGCACTGCATGTCACCTGTACTACCCGGCAATCCCGCAAGGGAGCCATTTCCAGCTGGAAAGCTTATGCGCCTGCCCATGCGGGCAAACTGGCCATCGAAGCCAGTGACCGGGCAATGCGGGGCGAAACGGCGCCGTCCCCTATCTATGAAGGGGAGGACAGCGTAATCGCCCGGTTGCTGGCCGGTCCAGACGCCGAATATCAGGTGTCTCTACCGGAACCGGGTGAGCCCAAACGGGCCATCTTAGAAACGTATCCTAAAGAACATTCCGCTGAGTATCAAAGCCAGGCCCTAATCGATCTCGCTTTTCGACTGCGGCACCGGATTGCCGATGTCGGGGGAATCAAGGAAATCGTTCTGCATACCAGTCATCACACGCACTTTGTGATCGGCAGCGGAGCGAATGATCCGCAAAAGCTGGATCCCCAGGCCAGCCGGGGAACGCTGGATCATTCTATTATGTATATTTTTGCGGTGGCCTTGCAGGACGGTACTTGGCATCATATTCATTCCTATGCGCCGGAACGGGCGCGACGGCCGGATACCATCACGCTCTGGCAGAAGATTCACACGGTGGAAGATCCCCAGTGGACGCGCCGCTATCATGCGGCCGATCCTCGGGAAAAAGCCTTTGGCGCGCGGGTGGAGGTACGCTTTGCCGACGGTACGGTACTGCAGGATGAACTTGCCGTCGCCAATGCCCATCCATTGGGTGCCAAGCCTTTTACCAGCGCAGACTACCTGCGGAAGTTTCGAACGTTGGTGGCTGATGTGGTAAGCGAGCCGGAACAGGAGCGGTTTCTGAACACGGTGTGGCGGTTACCGGAACTTACCCTCGGCGAACTGGGGGAACTGAATCTACCCGCTCAGGCGGATGGCTTACTGGGTAAGGTACGCGATACACGGGGTATTTTCTGATGCTCAAGGTAACCACCAGCGCCTTCCAGAAACGCTTGCGGCTGCGCAACGATTTACAATCCGGTCGCCTGCTGAGCTACCCTGGCGCCATGGCACCGCTGGTGGCAATGCTGTTCGAAGCCCAGGGTTTCGATGGGATCTACATTTCCGGTGCCGTGCTGGCGGCGGAACTGGGGCTGCCGGATATCGGCCTGACTACCATGACGGAAGTGACGCAGCGCGGCTATCAGATTGCCAGAACGACCAATCTGCCCGCCATTATCGATATTGATACCGGATTCGGCGCGTCCGTGAACGTTGCCCGCACCGTGCGGGAGCTGGAACAGCTGGGTCTGGCGGGCTGCCATCTGGAGGATCAGCGACTACCTAAGCGCTGCGGCCACCTGGATTACCAAGCCCTGGTTTCGGCTACCAAAATGGTGCAGCACATTCAGGCGGCGGTCAAGGCGCGCCTTGATCCCAACTTTCTGATCATTGCCCGCACCGATGCGCGCAGCGTCGAGGGACTGGCGAATGCCATCGAGCGGGCTAAAGTCTATGCGGCTGCCGGAGCCGATATGATTTTTCCCGAAGCGTTACGGAATGAGCGGGAGTTTGCAGCCATGCGTAATACGGTCGAGGTGCCGCTATTGGCAAATATGACCGAGTTCGGTAAATCCAAGTTGCTGAGCCGGCGACAACTCAGCGAACTCGGCTATAATATAGTCATCTACCCGGTAACCGGGTTGCGGCTTGCCATGAAGGCTATCGAGGATGGTTTCGCGCGCCTTCGTGTCGAAGGTTCCCAACACTCCCTTCTGGAGGCCATGCAATCGCGTTCGCGGCTTTACGAGTTATTGGGTTATGAAGACGACGATGATGTTCAATAGCCGTCACGGTGAGGGTAAAGGGTAGCCTGAATGAAGTAAAGCATAATCCAGGATCGAGAGGTCTCCAGGCCCCGGATTTCGCTGCACTCCATCCAGACTGCGAAAAAGGCTGCTGCCCCGCGTGGCCAACGCTGGGGACAGTGGGTTTATAGCTGGGACTGCTGATAATTTTCTAGCCCGATGCGCTCGATAAGATCGAGTTGAGTTTCCAGCCAATCGATATGTTCTTCCTCGCTTTTTAGAATGGCCGACAGGATATCGCGGGTTCCATAGTCGCCCACTGATTCGCAGTAGGCTACGGCCTCCTTGTAAAGGGGATGCGCCTGTTCCTCCATTTTCAGGTCGCACCGCAAAATGTCCGGCACATTCTCGCCGATATAAAGCTTTTCCAGGTTGTGCATCTTGGGTTGTCCCTCTAAAAACAAGATGCGCTGGATAAGGGTATCGGCATGTTTCATCTCGTCGATGGACTCGTCGTACTCATGCTCGGCGAGTTTTTTTAGGCCCCAATTGTCGAGCATGCGAGAATGTAAGAAATATTGGTTAACCGTCGTTAATTCGTTCTTAAGGGCCTTGTTCAGGTATGCAATGACTTTTTCATCACCTTTCATCGGCACTGACCTTTTTCGGGGTTTGCAACGGGTTTAGCGAAATGCGGATGGTTGTCTGCCAACGACTATACGCGAAGTCGCTGACGCTGAAAACTACCAGCCCTCTTGTACGGTGCCATCCCCAGGGGCTAATGTTACGGAAAATGTGTTAAAGAGAAACTTATGGACCCGATTTTTGCTGGTGAACAGGTGCTCCGATGGCTCGAGAACACTGCGGCTTGGCTGTTTAGCGAAGTTTTCACTTCCGCCAATATGGTTTACACGGCCATGCAGATCCCTGCCGTGGTGGGAACCGGTTTTAGCGCCTGGTGGGTGCACGATTTCGTCTACCCGATTTTAGCCGAACGCATTAAACGCTCATCGTTAACCGATTACGGGAAAGGCGTTTTATTGAACCTGGTTTCTTTGATCTTTCCCGTGTTATGGCTGATGGGTTTAGGGATTGCCCATGCCGTGGCGGTGCATTTCGGATGGCCACACGACCTGGCGCGGATTGCCATTAATCTGCTGGCCGCTTGGATTGCGATCCGGCTTGCCTCTCTGGTCGTACGGGACCCAATCTGGTCCCGCGCCGTTGTTATCGTCGCTTATACGATTGCTGTCCTGAATATTCTGCATTTGCTGGAACCCGCCCTGGCGGTTTTGGATAGCCTAGCCGTCACTATGGGCAGATTGCGGATCTCTGTGCTGACCGTTCTGGAATGGATGCTGTCGTTTGGCGTGTTGCTATGGGTATCAATGCTGGTTTCGGCAATACTGGAGCGGCGCATCAGACGGCTGCCCAATCTGACACCCTCGGTGCAGGTATTAATCGGTAAACTCTTCAAGGCCACGATGATTACCATGGCGATTATCGTCTCCTTGACCAGTATCGGTATCGATTTTACGGCCCTGGCGGTGTTCAGCGGCGCCTTAGGCGTAGGTATCGGCTTTGGCCTGCAACGGATCGCTTCCAATTTGATCGGCGGCGTTATGCTGTTGATGGATAAATCCATAAAGCCGGGTGATATTATTCAGGTCGGTAATACCTACGGCTGGGTTTCTTCCCTGGGGGCTCGCTATGTAGCGGTGGAGACCCGCGATGGTACGGAGTTTCTGATCCCCAACGAAGATATGATTACCCAGCAGGTGATAAACTGGTCGCATCGTAATGACCTTGCCCGTATTAAGGTGCAAGCCCGGATTTCCTACGATACGGATGTTGAGCACGCCCTCAAATTGATGGTAATGGCTACCGATAAACCCGCCCGGGTCCTAAAACGCCCCGCACCCAGGGGGTTGTTGCTGGGTTTTGAGGAAAGTTACATGGAATTGGAATTGCGCTTTTGGATTCGCGATGTGCAAAACGGTATTCGTAACGTTTCCAGTGAAGTGATGCTGGAGATCTGGCGACTCTTCCGCGAGCATGGTATCAGGGTTCCTATGCCTCGGCGGGAACTCTTTGTCCAGTCCCTGCCGCCGGTCACTACGGCGGCAGGTGCGCCGGACAGCGCGGCCTCTGGCGGCGCACAGCCCCCCAGCCTTGCCAAGACTTCGCCTTCCTTCCGGGAGCCCTCTAAATAACCATCACCGCCGCCTAGTGTCACCGCCTGTCGTCAAGAATAAGATCGCGCCATGGAAGAGATTCCTGCAATACCTAAGATTACCTGGATCTTTCTGTTTGTCATACTGTACTGGGCGTACTGCATTTTCTGGGGTATCAGGGGAGCGTTGCACGCCCGCAATGCGAGTGATTATTTCCTTGCGGGGAGGCAGCTTCCTTTCTGGGTTTTTATCTGTGCGGCCACCGCCACTTCGTTTTCGGGATGGACGTTTATCGGCCATCCGGCGTTAATTTATTCGGATGGCTTTCCCTACGCTTACGCTTCTTTTTACGCGATTCTCATTCCCTTTACCGGGATGCTGTTCCTGAAACGCCAGTGGCTGCTCGGCAGGCACTTCGGTTTTATCACGCCGGGGGAGATGCTGGCCTATTATTTTCGTTCCAATCTGCTGCGGCTGCTGGTGGTGGTGGTAGCGCTATTTTTCTCGGTACCGTATCTGGGCGTCCAACTGCGGGCCTCCGGCTTTCTCTTTAACGTATTGACCAATGGCGTCGTCGGAATAGAGTTCGGCATGTGGGTGCTATCCATCGTGGTGGTCAGTTATGTGGCCTCGGGAGGGCTGCGCACCGTGGCGTTCGTGGGCGTCCTGCAAGTGCTACTGCTGACCGTCGGCATCGTGACGATCGGCTTAGTAACCCTTTATTTCGTCGGCGGTTGGGGCCCGCTGCTGGCGGGTCTGGCAGCGCTCACTCAGACGGATACCGTACTCACCCCGGCAGGATATAGCCACTATGTCGCCATCCCGGGAGTTATCCAATTCGTGAGCGATGACCGCCTGACCGTGGGTGGGCCTTGGACCGGCGTAATGATCCTGACTTCTCTGTTTGCATTGATGGGGATCCAGTCGTCGCCGGCCTTTTCCATGTGGGCCTTTGCCAATAAAGATCCAGCTGCCTTTGCGCCCCAGCAGGTTTGGGCGTCGTCCCTGGTCATTGGTTTTATTCTTATAATATTTACCGCTATTCAGGGTATCGGCGGCCATTTCCTTGGAGCGGACCACGTCTTTATGCTGGAACATGGGGAACTGGCGAAGCACGTCATGATTGAGAACTTGGGTTCCCTGGATATCATGATGACTTCCGGCAAGCAGGATGTGCTGGTCCCGCAGTTGATCAACTTAGTGGGCGACGTGTTGCCGTGGCTGGTGGGTTTGCTGGCGGTGTGCGCGCTGGCGGCCATGGAATCGACCGCGTCGTGTTATATGGCAACCGCCGGCGGTATGCTTACCCGGGATGTGTTCAAGCATTTTTTGCTGCCGAGTGCCGACGGAAACGTGCAAAAGTTCGTGGGCCGCATCAGCGTGGTTGTGGTGGTGATGCTGGCATTGATCGTGGCGACCATAAGCACCGACGCCCTGGCTTTGCTGGGCAATCTGGCCGTTGCCTACGGGCTGCAGATGTGGCCGGCGCTGATTGCCGTTTGTTATTGGCCGTTTTTAACCCGTCAGGGAGTAACGTTGGGCCTGCTGGCGGGCTTAGTGGCGGTGACGCTGACCGACTCTGTCGGCGTGGAGTGGTTTGGGATTACGGCCTGGGGACGCTCGCCGCTGACCATCGACGCTGCAGCCTGGGGCATCGTGTGTAATTTCGGTATTGCGATACTGGTGTCCTTGGTGACCCGGGATGATCAGGAACGCAAGCTGGAATTTCACCGCCTGCTGCAGGAGCGGGCTACCCTACCGGCAGAGAAGCGCCGGCTTGTGCCTTTGGCTTGGACTGTCACCCTGATGTGGTTTCTGTTTGCCATTGGACCGGGAGCCGTGCTCGGCAACGTCGTGTTTGGTAATCCTAAAGACCCGGCTAGCTGGTTATTCGGTATACCCTCCATCTGGGTCTGGCAAATGCTGTGGTGGGCGCTGGGCGTGGCGCTGATGTGGTTTCTGGCCTATTACCTGGAAATGAGCAAGGCGCCACGGTCATTGTCCGCCGCTGTGGATGAACCGAAAACTCAGTAGAATTCGCCAGCGTTGCTGGGTTAGTATGGCGTCCCCGGGTGCGCCTCTGGAGGAGCGCGCGTAGCTCGTTTATCATGAAAAGAGTGAATGTCGTTACGCTAACGGGTGCCGAAGCGGTTGCTTCCCGGGAAACTCTGTTCAAACAAGCAGCGACAGAATGACGGCAAGTGGCTGAACGGGTAACCCTTACCAAGGTTTAATGAATCCGGTTATGGGACAACATCATCACCACCATCAGGCTCATCAGCAGCACGGCGCGGATAACGAACGTCGGGTCCTCTGGGCCATGCTGCTAACCGGCGGTTTTATGTTCGCCGAAGTGATTGGCGGGTTGCTGTCAGGCTCTCTGGCGTTGCTGGCCGATGCCGGACATATGCTCACCGATTTTGTATCGCTGTTTCTCGCTTGGTCCGGGTTTCGCCTGAGCCGGCGGCCGGCGGACTTGAACCGCACCTACGGTTATTACCGTTTCGAAGTGTTAACCGCTTTTGTGAATGGCATTGCACTCTTTGCCGTCGTCGTCTGGATTTATTACGAGGCGTTCCATCGATTACTAGAACCTGTCGCGATTCTCGGTGGGATGATGTTGCTGGTGGCCGCGCTGGGTTTAGGAATCAATATCGTAGCTTTTCTTCTGCTCCATGGCGGAGACCGGAGCAATCTCAATATCCGGGGTGCCGCCGCTCATGTGCTGGGGGATCTGCTTGGCTCCATCGCGGCGGTGATGGCCGCCGTGGTTATCTTAGCCTCGGGGTGGACACCTATCGATCCGCTGCTATCCATGGTAGTTGGCTTATTGATTCTGCGCAGTGCCTGGAAAATCGTTGCCGAGAGCGCGCATATTTTGCTCGAAGGTACGCCGGAGTATATGGACGTCGCTAAGCTGATGGCAGATCTGCAGGATAACATCGCCGAAGTTCAGGATGTCCATCATGTACATGTGTGGTCCTTGACGCCGCAACGGTCGCTGATGACGTTGCATGTGACGGTGGATTACGACAGCGACCAGGATGTGGTATTGAAAAAAGTTAATGCGTTTTTAGGTGACCATTGGCGGGTGGAGCATGCAACGATTCAGGTGGAACGGGCAGAGTGTCCCGATGTGGTGGGAAAGGGGGAGCGTGTTTGTTGATTTTCGAAGCCGTGACTTCCAAATTGATCCATCCATCGCTACCACCGACGAAACCACCGTGGCCGACCATGACGTTGTTGTTGGGGTTCCTGCGTCACCCCAACCTTCGGGGGCTCAAAGATTCACACGACTTACTGCATGGGTCGAATGCAAGGACTAGGAAGTTCCCGCCCCTCAGCAGATTTCATAAAACCCGGCTTGTTGTAGATCTTGAATAAGCTCTCTGATTTTTCTCGCCATGTTCAGAGATTTAGTCGGCCAAACAAACTGAGCGGTGCATAAAGCCGCAAATCACCGGCAACAAAAGCGCTGTTCGTCTCTTGCTCCGCTTTTTGCCGTCCGGGGGATTTCACGACTTGGAAAGTGAGGTGCGCCCTTTAACGGTGCCAAAGAATGCAGGAAGCCACGCCCGGATAACGGCGTGAGGGTTATACGGCATGCGTTGGCGGTTGGCAACCGTTGAGGTATGAAGCCCGTAGACGATGTACGGACTCTGCGAGCCATGAAGCGGAGGATCCGGCTAACCCTGGTGACCTATGCTGACGCGAGAAACCTGGGTGGGAAGCGGCGTTACCAAGAATAGGTGAAAATGGCTGATACCCCTAGCCCAACAAGGGGAGGTAGCAGGACCGGTTTGTCTAACTTGAACCGGTCGTTATTCCGAAGCCTACCCGGCGTAGAGCAGGCAGCTACGGGTCATAGAGTCTTTGGCAGTGGAACTGGGGAACTCCTGGCCGGCTCCCCCTGTGAAGGGGACGCGACAATGCCAGTGTGCCGGCAGGAGGACGGAGGCGGCGTAGTAGCCAACGGCCCGGCGGTAATGGCTGGGACAGGGTGAAGGTCCGCCAGGGTAAGCTGGACAAAATGATGGCCAACAGATGCAACGAGGAAAGCAGATGATGGCAGCGATGCTGCTGGTGCACCTCGTGGTCGTGACGACCAATCTGCTCGATCAGAGTCGTTCAGCCCAACTGGAAAGCGCAGTGCGGTGAAAGTCGCATGCTGCGTTTGGAGCGGGGGAAAGACCGCAAGGTCCTACCTATCGCTACCCTCGTGATTTTTGGGAAGCCCCCGGTTTGGTGGGTCTGGGGTTGAGGTGTCAACGCTGCTCAGAGGTGCTGCCCTGCACCCATTCGCACCGCCGCCCTCCCTGGCGGCTGCTTATGACACCCCAAACCCCTCAGCTGAAGGAAGGCGAAATAACTTCCCAAGTCGAGTGAATTTGCCTTGTTAGGGCTTTGTTGCATAAATTATTTTCAACAAATCGACGGCTTTGACTTCGCATAAATTTGGCTAGGGCGTCGCGGTCGCAGACGCGCCCGGCCCCGCCCCGGGCGCTTGACGGCGCCGCCATTCATCAGCGCTTCAAAGGCCGTCGTCTCATGGCGTTGCCCCGGCGTTAACCCCATGTGCAGGAGCTGGCCGTGGCCGTCGCTGCGCACAGGCACCTTGGTGCTAACGCCACCCCGGCTGCGCCCTACGGCTTCCGCTTCTGGCGTAGTGGCGTTGGCCCCTGCCGCATGCTGATGGGCACGCACGATCGTGCCGTCCACCTGATGGGTGTCCCAGTCGATCTTCCCCGCCGCGTCGGCTTGACCGTGTAACGCCTGCAGCACGTGCTGCCAAATGCCCAACCGACACCACCGATAAAAGCGACTGGCCACCGTGCGCCACGGCCCGTACCGCTCGGGTAGATCCCGCCAGGGCGCGCCCGTGCGCAAAATCCATAACATGCCATTGATCATGTGCCGATGGTCATCGGCTGGACGACCGGTTTTCGGCTTCTGCGGCGGTAGCAACGGTTGCAAATCCGCCCACTGTTGGTTCGTTAAGTCTCCTCTCTTCATACTCCCGATATGAGGGCAAAATTAGAGTTTGCAAACACGCCCTAGCGCTTATGGGGAGCACCCCCGCATTTTCAGACGCCGCCAGCGTCATGATCACGAAACTGCCTTTATCCAGGCGCCGGTAATGAATCGGGTGGCCGCAATTGACGCCCTTGGAGGTACTTGACTCTCGTTACCGCTTCTTAGGTTCAAAAACTCCAACTGCTTTTTTAGGTCGAACTACTATTTTTAAAGTTACGGCTCTGTCATTGGGGTTTAGCGAAAATCCGCAGGCGCGTTCTCTACCGATTCCTCAAACACTTGCTCCCTTTCCGTCCACCTTACCTAGGCGTCAATGGCCAATTTGCTTTAACCACTTTTGGACCTCGCTGATTGGTTCCAAACCCAACGTGAATCGGTGTCACGGCGATATTCTCAGGGTCCAAAAAACGGGCAATGAATTTGGCCTAAAGATGGCGTTTTTAGACACCCTAACCTTAGCCCGGATCAGACAAGACACGGGATTCGGATTGACGAGCTTGAAGCGCCATCCGCCGTCGCCCCGCTCGCTTTCATCCGCCGTACCAGGTAATTGGTCGGAGGCGGCACTGAAAATAGTCACTAAGGTGCCGGACGGAAATCCTTCCCCTTTCACCTTTAAGGCAGACTGCTCCCTGCCCCACTAATACCAATTTGCATTCAAAAAAGTATTAATTCCCTTCATTCGGAACCAATATGTTGATGTTATAGCGACTTGTTTGTCCTTGATTGACCGCAAATTGGTATGAGCTGAAACCTCGCCATTACCCTCGTAACGCCCTCATCATCGCTGCCGTCTCCCTAGTCACTGCTGGCCGGCGCCGCTTAGCCCATCCACTCAGAAAAGTTACGCTATCCTCCCGGAAACTTACTGAGGAACGGAGCACCAACGCTGCTTCGGCGTCCAGGGTGCAGCCGCAAAGAGAGAACCTGCAACCCTGAGGTTTACACGTAAATAATAAATATCAATTAAAACCAGTGGCTTGTTTTTTATAGCGGTAATTAATTGGGTTCAGTACAATATCCGCAGTGCTTAAACCACCCTTTGATATCGGTTTCTGTCACGGCATCTAACGCATTTCTTATTTCACCCTCGAGGGCATCTCTGGTGCGTGCCGCCGAGCCCCGAAGAAAGGCTTTCACCTTCGACCAAAAGAGTTCGGTCGTGTACCGCTAGCGTGCGGGTAAATCAAAATGATCAAAAACTCCCCCCTTTTGGCGAAAAAAAGCCATCGTCAGGGGTCAAGATCTGTTGATCGGGTTAGCAATTTTGGTTTTTTCCGCACCTCGCCGAGATGAAATTCGTCAGCAAAAGCCTCATTCCCGGCCGTTTGCCGGGAGGCGCGCAAGCGCCAGCGCGCGGCGCCTATTCCAGCGCCGGTTGCGACCATGGCGGGACCCGAAACAGCAACAGCTCCCGCACGCTCCAGGCGTGATCGGTGAGGCCGGCGGCCATCGCCGGCGTCGCGCCCTGCCAGCGCTTAGCTGAGCGAGGGCGCGAAGCGGGCGCCCCCGGTAGCAACACCTGCCGCAAACTGGCATGCGGCAGACATAAATTATAGTACGCCTGAAACAAGTAGAGCTGCTGCCGCAACCCCGATTCGGTTTTGGCGAGCGTAATCACCCGCCGACCGATGGCCGCGACATGTTGGCGAAGCGTGAGATTGAGCCGTTCGACAAACGCCGTATTGATGTGCCAGCCGTGTTTGGCCAATAGCTGATTGATCTCGGTTTTTGCCCCGAAGATCACCCGCTGGATCAGACGGACCAGGCGTCGGCGTCGGCATTGCTTGATGACCTGCGCATACAGCAAGCGAGGGTGGGCGCACCAGCGGGGCTTGGGCGCCGGGCCTTTAGGTTGTCGCCGGGGCGGTTGAAGCCATTGGCCAAAATGGGTCAGCAGGGCCGTGCCATAATCCTGGTAGCCATCGCTGAGAAACAGCGGCCAGCCGCCGGGCGCCAAGCGGCGCACCACCTGATGCACGAACCCCTGCGCCATGGCCAGGGAGCGTTCGCCCACGGCGACCGCGATCAGCAGCTTGCTTACCGGATCGATCGCCGTCCAAACCCAGCGCGGGCGGCGCGCTAAGCGTTCGATGACGCCCTGCTCGTCGATCTGACCGGCTCTGAGTTCACCGACTAACGCGAAGAGTTCGTCGAGTTGCACCTGCTTCACCTTCAGATCGTGGAGCAGAAAACGCGATACCGTCTCGGCATGCTCGGCCGCCTCGATCAGCCACGCCAACCCGGTGTTGGCGTCGACGTCGAACACCCGACCCACGGCGCGAATCCCTAAGCCTTCGGCCAACGCGGCGATGGCCCGTAAGATATCCTCGGCCGCGCGGGACTTGCCGTAGAACAACGTGCCGTGGGTTTCCAAGAAATAACGACCGCAGGCCGCGCAATATAATTGTCGCCAGCCGCGGCCGGTCGGGTGACCGTTCGCGCGGATGTTGCCGCGTGCCAACCAGCCATAGTAACGACAGCTTGCATGCGGACAGTAATGGGCGCGGGTATCAATGCGGCGCGGGCAGCCCCGGTTGCTACCCATCATCGGGGGTGGGCTGGGCGGTGGAGGAGGACACCGCTCGGCTTCCTGGGCGCAGGCTTCGCAGTGCGGCTTTTTGATCAAGCCCGGTAACGACGGTGGCCGGTTTGCTTTGCCAACGCCGCGGTGGCAGACATGCGGCGAACGCCATGCTCGAGTTTGCCACCACTGAATAACCTGATGGAGTACCAGCCAACAGAGTAGGCCCGGTAATAATTCATGCCACAGCAGCAGGGATTCCGCCATCGTGTATGTGCTCGACGATTCCAAATACACTCATATGGCCAATACCTTCGCCAAATAGTCCTATCTCATGCTGCGTTAAGTTCTTGATTAATCCGCCCCTGATTGGCAGCCTGCTCAAGGGCTTGGTCAATAATATTCGCTTCGGGCATTTGCGGAAGCAGTTTTAACACATCCAGGACGTATTTCCGGCCCCGGAAGTGGGCTTTGAGGTCATTGACGCTAAAGGCCGGACAATGCTCGCGCACCGATCGCATCAGGATCTGTGAAAGGTTGATCATCAGCATCGTCAGGTTGGCACTGTTGTACACTGGCGTTGCCTTGACCACCATGAAGTCTTCCAAGCCCCAGTACTGTTTGGCATCTCTGAAGTTGAACTCGATCTGGAAGCGCAAGCGATAATAATCGATGAGCGTTTCGTAGCCCAACTCAAGATCGCTACTGAAAAGGATGACATGGGCCCGGGCACCGGTACGTTGGTTGGTTTTGACGAGGACCACGACATTGAGCCGGTCGGGGAATTTCTTGTGCCAAACGTGCAGTTGATAGATGGCCGTATGAACGTGTCCTTGCACTGAAGTGGCTTTGAGAAAGGCTGGCGGCAAGTGTTGATAATCGAGCTTGTTGCCGTACTTGCGCCGGCGGCCCCGCCCGGCGTAGGGGCCTTCATAGGGCAGATACAGCGCGCTGTTGTGGCGCAATTTGCTAATCAGATCCAAGCCCGTGCGGCAGACCATTTGCAGGGCTTGATTATGACCGAAGGCGCCGTCGAATACGAAATAACGGACGGTCAGCGTCTGGCACACCAGTGCCAGCACCTGGCGCAGAAGACCTTGAACAAACTGCAAATACGCTGACAGACTCACCTCTCGGCGATTGCCATTGCGGCTCCCTTCAGGCCGGCCCCGGCCCCTACGTCGGCCCGCCTTGGGCGCTTTCGGGCAGCTCGCGGCCGCGTCTTTGAGAATCGGCTCCAGGCGCAACGGATACGAACAGCGCCGCTGCACGCTGATCAGCGATAGGCTCAGAAAACACAACCCCGGGATTGTCCTGCCAAACACCGAGGAGAAAAAACGATCCAGACCGTGCGTCTTCTTGCCCGCTTTGCTCACCACCACCTCATCGCCGGCCAGCAGCCACTGCGTTTCATCGCCAAGCAGGTGCTGGCGAATCACCAGCCAATGCAGCTGCCCCCAGCTCAGCGTGGTGTTGAAAAACCGCTGTAGCGTACGGTAGCTCCCCCCGCGCTCGGTCCAGCGCGACAGCCCCCGCATCGTCACCCGCCCTGTCATCGCTAACAGCCCTCCTACAAGGCAACCTAAACGACCCAGGCTCGTGTCATCTACGCTCTGGCTTAAACAGCTCAAAATCCGCATAATCTCGGGCATGGGCGACAGCCTCCTGAGAGAATAGGTCTTTAGGTGTGGTGCCTGAGTAACCTATCACCTCGGGCTGTCGCTCACCTCAATTTTTGGCGAAGGTATTGTATGGCATCATCTGGCCCATTTTGCAATTACCCGCACGCTAGCGGTACACGACCCGCGGCGGAGATCAATGCAATCTGTCGCACCGGTATTTAGCAAACGCTCGAGCATCGTGGCAATCTCGTACAGAAGCGGTAAAGCGTTACGTGATGTCGCAGGTGTCGGTACGGTGGGGACTACTTTGATAGGAATATCGGTAAGTCGCTTCATTGCCCTCCTTGTCAACGCTATTACTGAATATCTTTACGTTTTATGATTTATCGTTGGTCATGATATTTGATTAAAATCGCAGCTTGCGACTCGACACAGGGCTGACGTTGAGAAAAGCAAGCCGCTAATTACGCCAATACTTATCTCTGATGGCATAAATCAAGCCAATTCATTTCCGCTCTGCCTGGATCTTACAGTTGGGTGCTAGGAGGGCAACAGTCCGAAATTGTAGAAAAGCCAACAATAACCATGCGATTCGTAGCCTTATCCTTATCTGATCTACGCAATATAACCTGCCTATCTTAAGATAAAAGTAAAAGTAATAACACTTATTGCCCTCGTAAAAACCCATATAATAACTAGAGCATTAGAGTCTGATGCGACAAAATATTGTCGATTAGTCCTAAAAAAGGACACAAAGTAACAAAATTTTTCTCTAAAGGCGTAAGGCACTGCTTTACTTTTATTGATCCCGCCAGCGCTCGATAATGCTAAGCGCCTGCTCACAGGCGGTGGAAACGGCTTGGCCTACCGGTTCCGAGAGGTTCTCAGACCAATCGATGCATTGGGGCTGGATAGCGACGAGTGCTCGATGCTGGGGCATATGTCCCGCCAGCTGAGTGATTGCCAGCAAGTCTAACAGGCTCACTTCATGAACACTGGCTTTTTTGTTGCCGCGGATAAACTGGTCCATCGCGGCATCCTCAAACACGGCAATCGCACCAGGAACCTTCTGCAATTGTGCCGCATCGATCACCAGCAGGTGATTTGTCGTTTCCAGGTAACCGGCTAAGGTAAAACTGAGAGTACCGCCATCAAGAAAATCAATCTGTTCTGCCAGCCCCGATTGTTCGGCCTGCAGCCGGCGCACGCAATGCACCCCTACCCCATCATCCCCCAACAATGTGTTTCCTATGCCTAGAACCAGAATTTTATCGGGCATAGCATGTTTCTCTCCCTCATGATTAATGAATCAGGAATGCAACCTCGAGCGCTAAGGAGTGCATAAACTGGGAGGCCAGCGCCGCTTACAGACTATACTACCCAAATTCGCTAGCGCATACATCCCTGTGCTGCTGATGCCACTCCATGCGATTTGGGATTAGAGCGCGCTGAGCGCCCGCTCTAATCCCTGAGCAGGAACCGTTAGTTACAGTTCGGCGCTCTATCTACCTCGCTTTCACCGAATTGGCCATTGATTTCCGCCCGCACACGGCAGGGAACCGCCACGTTAAATGCTTCAAAACGCCACCTGCCATTCTCTTCGACAACAGTTTGCCCAAGCAAGTCTCCACTGTCGGCGTCGCTGACCAGTACGTCGGCTCCCGTCGGCGCATCGTCTCCCTCGACTCGCAGCCGTTCTTTCCCAATATTCCACTCTGCCTTGGAAATAGTAACGCTACCCGCACCACTGTCGCCGTCACCAGGGCCTTCTCCGCCCCCACCAGTACCGCCGTCAAGGATCACCTCTTAGGACATACATCAAGTGATGGCGCCTTGTTCAGCGGGCTGATGGGATGAGCGAGCCAATCGAAGGGCAGACAATAATTGCATTTCGGCATCAACTAGCCCTAAAACCCCGCTCTACGGTTCCGACCCTAGAAACCTGTCTTAACAAAGCGAATAATTTGCAATGGGCAACTCATTTTTTCCGCAAGCAAAGCGCTAAATTAGGACCAGGCAATTATCGTGCAAGCTTTTTTATGTTTATAATTCATATACTTAAATTAATACTATGCTTTTATGACAGCTTGATGGCAAGAGATGCAGGAAAGCATCTGAAAAAGCGTCGCTTTATAAAGACAATTTTGATAAGGAAACGGGGATGTATACACTAAGTTAGTGCTTATACTGAAGTTTCACAGGAAAACCTAGTGTTTCCTAATTATTACAGACGGGAAGTTTGTCGCTGATTACCAAGGTGCTTTTAGGTATTTTTAGAATCCTTGGAAATCGAGATAAGCTTGGGGAAAACAGAAAATTTACACTCGATGATCAAGTTTTTAGTGCTTGACATTTTCAAATGTCGAATAATCAAATGGTTATCAATATGAGCGATTATTGCCGCTCTCCAGTTGCTCAGTAGCTTGAAAGCTATAACTTTTTGAAAAATTTAAAGTTCGTAAATTTATTCGAAAGTCAAGAAGAAAAAACTTGATCATCGAGTTACAGGGATCCAGAAGTTTCGGATTATGCAATGTTGCTTTTGAAAGCCATAATGCCTTCAATTCGAGCGAAAACCTCTTCAGTGCAAGAAGGTGAACCCTTTGCAATAAAGCAATCCGCTCCATTTCGAAAGGCAGCACTACGGTACTCGGGCAAATCATAGGATGAGAGAATAACAACAACAATGTGAGAATGTAATGCTTTAATTTGCTTCGCGAGTTCTAAGCCACTCACTTTCGGCAGTTTAATGTCCAGCAAGATCATATCCGGCACTAGCGAAGTGACTTGAGGAAGCGCTTCGTCTCCATCGCTTGCCTCTAAAACATTTATTGAGGGGAAATGGCTACGTAGTAACTCACAGACAATTTTTCGATAATTGGCATTGTCCTCTACAACCAGGATCTGGAACATTGAACTAGCTCCTTCTGTGATCGCTAATCATTAAGCGTTTAACATGAAACACTCCAACTTGACGGCGTGAGCAGATACATGAAAGTCACTCTAGTCCACCCAGCCCTTTTAACATGTTGCGGACTTCTTACGAGCGGCAATGATTTTGGCGGTTGAGACATGTGGCTTTTGGGGATCATGAACCCGCTTGGGCGGAGGCTTCTTTGGCCCCCGAGGATGCTTCTTGAAGCGGGCCAGCCGGACCTGCCCGGCCAGTTCCATCAGCCAGACGGCAACGTCTTCCACCGGCATGGTCCGAAAGGGGCGCCAGTGCTCCTCGGGCAGCGCGACCAACATACCGGGCGTGATGGCATCCAGTTCGCCCGCCAGGTAGTAATCAGAGAATTCCCGCTCGATGGTCTCGGCTCCATGCACCTGGGCCAGAGCGGCCTTGGTGGCGGCCATCAGATGGTAGGTCACCAGCGCTACACAAACACCAAACAACGCTGCTTTGGGATAGGCCAGGGTATCGATCTCGCTTTCCAGCGCCACGGCCAGCCCCTGAAAAGCCGTCTCCAGGCGCCAGCGGTTGCGATAAAGTTGCGCAACACGGGCGGCATCGGCGACCTCAGCAGGCACGTTGGTCAGGAGGTAGATCACGTTGTCGCCGTCACGCGTGGGCTTGTCCAGTTGCACCCGCACCCGGCGCAGTCTCAGTGTCTGCCCTTGGGCATCGGTCAACTCCACGGCCTGCTCGCTGACCACGCCCGGGTCGGTGCGGCTCTCCCCGTGCTGCGCCTCCAAGGGCCGAAAACGCAACTGGCCGTGTTCGCGAATGATGAAGGAGGCGGAGCGCTGGGCAATACCGAACAGCAAGTCGGTGACACAGAAGTTGCGGTCCCCTATCCATACCTCACCGGCCTGCACTGTCTCAAGGATGGCCGGCAGCAGCGAACGTTCCTGGCCATGACCGTCTTCGCAGGGGAAGACATCGACCATGAGGTTACGGGCCGGCTCGAACACCACCACCGACTTGCCCGGCAGGGGGCCTGCACTCAGCCCCCGCAACTCGTTGAGCCGATGCTCGCTGGCTGGCAGCGCGTTACCATCGAGAATCTTGACCGTGTGGCCCGCCACCAGCGATGGCCGCTCATCACCCAGCGCTTGCATCACCGCCCCCGTCTCGCGCGCCGCGTAGCGCACCAACTCCGCAGCGGTATGCGTCTCGATGCGCGCCAGCTTGCGGTAGACGGCCACCACCGACACCGCAATGTCTTCGCCCGACTGGTAGGCATCGTGGATAGATCGGCGCATCCCGCAGACCACCTGGCTCATCATCTCAAACAGCGTGGAGAAGAGCAGCTCTCGGGTGTACTGCGCCTCGGCCATCTGGGCAAACCAAGCGTCCAAACGTTCTGGATGGAAGGTGCGCTCCAGCAGCGCGCGCACCATCATCGGCACAGGCGCCTTCTTAGCAAAGCGGCGGAAGATGTCATTGCCAATCATGATACGAACCTAATAGTTATGAAAAACTCTTTCAGAATAAATCACTTGCTATCATGTTAAAAGGGCTGCTCTAGTCCACCTTAATTTTTCTATGAACTTGTCGATCAAGTCGCGATCGCCGTTCACGAAGAAGAAAATTTTGGATGAAATAAATGAGTCTTATTCAGTCTGTTTACAATGGGCGTAACCAAATTTCCGCACGGCGAGGGTAGCGGATAAAGGGCGGGTTCCCTGGCCCCTGAAGCAGGGGATTAGAAATCAGCAATTACTTTCATCGCCATCGTCACCGCGTGCATTATGATCAATATGTGGCGGCCGGCTATCCGATTGCTTCGGGTGTCATCGAAGGCGCCTGCCGTCATGTGGTCAAGGATCGCATGGAGCGCACCGGTATGCATTGGACGTTGCCCGGCGCCCAGGCTCTGCTCCACCTTCGTTGTATCGCCCTCCATGGGCAATGGGAGGACTTCATGCAGTACTATATCGAACAAGAAACGGCTCGGCTGTATCCTAAAAAACCTATTCGTCGGCCTGCACTGGAGATCTTGCCTAGGGCCGCCTGAGAAGCGGAAATCTGGTTACGCCCGTTTACAATTAAGAAAATGAAATTTGCCGCCGTACGCTTTGTTTAATCAAGTTTATCCCATCCGCTTCAAGAACAACCTCTCCTAATATTGGCTCCGCATGACTGCACTGATGTTCAAAACACACGATGACAGTTTTGCGGCTATGCATTCATTTAAGAAGTATTGAAAGTTTGTTGTACAGAAATCTCCTTGATGCATCCCTTTCGCAAGATAACAAATATACTTAAGAACAGAATTAAGTCAGGTAGGTAAAGACCCCATTTTAGTACCGCAAACACTGTATTTTTATAATAGGGGTTGGAAAGGGTTGACGACCTCTCCGCCTTCCGAACGGTGCGGGCGGTTTTCTCCCACATAGCTCTCCAGTCGGTTTCCTCATCGGGGTTGGCTCGCCAAAACATAGGCTCCGTGCAAAGTGAAAAGCCCAGGCGCAGCGAAGAAGGCATTAGACCAGCAATTATGATCGTACGGCGTCCGAGCAGACCCCGGACGCTTCTCCCACCTGCGAATAAAAACAGAATCAGTACGTTATGCCCTCAAAAAGCGTATTGGCGCGAATTTCGCAGTATTAAAATCCAAGGTAAGTTACGGTGCAAGTGTCATTATTTTAGAAATGCACCCGTTTCAGCATGCAAAAGTAAGATTTTAAGTAAATCAATGCGTGTTAAAAAAATCGTTGATATCGAGCGCTCATAGACTTCATCAGGCTTTTCCGGACTGAATTTTCGTGAAGTCATTACTATTGTAGTCTCAAAAAAGCTCACAAATAATCACCCTTGGTCCGAGTTCTACCTTATGTTGAAGAAGCATTGGGCGCGGAGATCATCATTCGAACATTATTTTTGCACACAATCAGGTGACTAGCTGATGCGGATTTTACTGCTCTCTTCGACCTACAACAGCTTGACCCAACGAATCCATACCGAGCTAATAGCGCGTAGCTATGAGGTTTCGTTTGAGTTGGCATTGAACGATGAGGTTATGCGGGAAGGACTTGCTTTGTTCCAACCTGATCTGATCATTTGCCCTTGTCTTAAACAGCGCATACCCGAAGATATCTGGCGTCGCCACCGCTGCCTCATCATCCACCCCGGCGTCACCGGAGACCGGGGGCCCTCATCACTCGACTGGGCTATCCAAGAGGGCGAGTCGGAGTGGGGTGTTAATATCTTGCAGGCGGCAGCCGAAATGGATGCGGGCGACATATGGGCCACGGCGACTTTCCGCTTGCGGTGCACAAGCAAGAACAGCCTATATGCTGTGGAAGTCACCGAAGCGGCTGTCAAAGTTGTGCTGGAAGCCATCGACCGTGTCCTGAATCCCGGCTTCACGCCCGAACCGTTGAGTTACGGCAGGCCCGATGTACGAGGTCGCCTGCGGCCCATGATGAAGCAAGTTGATCGCCGCATCGATTGGAAGTCGGATTCGGTGGCCATCATTCTACGGAGGATCAACGCCGCTGATGGCAGCCCCGGCCTCCTAGACACCATCGAAGAGGAGGCGTTTTACCTTTATGGCGCGTGTGCCGAAAGCGCACTTCATGGCGAACCCGGCGAGCTAATCGCTCGCCGCCATGGCGCCATCTGCCGTGCCGCAGTCGACGGCTCGGTCTGGATATCCCACCTCAGGCGCAAGGATACCAAGAGCGAGCAACGGCACTTCAAGTTGCCTGCGGTCATGGCTCTGGGCGAACGTGTGGAACGGCTCCCACACGCGCCTCTGCCCGTGCTCGCTAGCCGGGATGCTAGCACCCATCAAGAGATTTGGTACACCGAGAATAAAGCCATTGGTTATCTGCACTTCGATTTCTACAATGGCGCTATGAGCACCGACCAATGCCTGCGGCTCTGGGAAGCGGTGCTCGAAGCCCGACGGCGTCCCATCAAGATTTTAGTGCTCTTAGGTGGAATTGTCACGTGGTCCAATGGCATCCACTTGAACGTCATTGAAGCATCAGAAAATCCGGCAGATGAATCTTGGCGTAATATCAACGCGATTAATGATCTCGTATATGCCATCCTAACCACGGAATCGCAGCTCACCATCGCCGCAGTACATAGTAATGCCGGAGCCGGTGGCGTTTCGCTGGCGCTCGCTTGCGACAAGATATATGCGCGGGCCGGTATCGTGTTCAATCCGCATTACCGAACAATGGGACTTTACGGTTCCGAATATTGGACCTATTTGCTCCCAAAGCGGGTCGGTTACGACAAAGCTTTTGAAATTACCGCGAGCTGCCGGGCTATAGGAACGCTGGAAGCGAAAGCAATCGGATTGATCGAGGGCATAATCCCGGGGTGCTTGTGCGACTTTGAGGCCCAGATCGGCGCGCTTGCTGAACACCTCGCCTACAGTCCTAACTATGAGCGAATGCTTAGCGAAAAGCGGGCAACGCGGCACCACGACGAGGCGATAAAGCCGCTGACCGCCTACCGTCAGGAGGAATTAGAGCGGATGTGGAAGAATTTCTATGGCGCCGATTCCGTCTATCACCTCGCACGCAAGCATTTCGTATTCAAGACCATCCCGTTGGAAACGCCGCTTCGTCTCGCTCAGCATCGCCGGGCTGAGGTATGACGATCTATCAAGAGAGCGCTAAATTCCGGGGGGGGGTCAAAGCTTCGGAGTCTGAGATGGGCGTGGGAGTAGAACCTAGGCTGCCAGCCGCGCCAACTGCGCGTCGGCCTTTTCCGCAAGCTGTACCCCTAGAAATTTAGTGCTCTCGGACAATGACTTGCGAGTCGGTATAGTGATCTTTGTTTTGCTTGACGACGACCCACGGAAGCCGAGATGGGCAACCTAGTACCTCTTCAAAATTGAATTTGTGGATACAATCGCTTGAACTTTGTCGGAGCATCCGCCGTGGTGAATCGCCAACTGCTAAATTCGACGTTGAAGAGGTACTAGGTTCGACGGCAAAACTTCTTCCATTCTGACCTCAGTTAGCTGTACAAACTTTAATGCATTAAAATAATTAAATAAATTACTGTCAGTTTTCTGGCTCGCTTAAAACCATTCCTCGTCGCATTTCCGCAAATGCAAAAGTAAATTTTTGGATTTCAAAAAAGAAACAGTAATGAACCGGTCTGTCTATTTATGAATGACTTGTTGAACGTCAGAGCAAGTTAATTAGCTCTACATTAAATTTACAGTTTTTTACAATTAGCAAGTTAATTAGTAACACAACAAATTTACATTTGTTTACAATTACAAGTTCATTACCACTCCCCCAAATTTACATTTTTTTACAATTGAAAGCTGTAAAATAGCATACGTATCCGTAATTCTACGGATAAAATTCTATAATTTTAATGCTAAATTTAAAATAATACTTCGAAAATAATAGGAGCTATTTATTTAAAGTTATTAAAAACATTACTTCTTTTACGTTTAATAAAAACCACAATGATGTTTAGATTGGCAACATGATGAATTCCCGGAGCAAGTAATGGCCAAAGAGCGAATTCTTATTGCGGAAGACCATGCGATACTGCGTGAAGGGCTTCGACTTTTATTATCAATGAACTCTGATTTGGAAATCGTGGGAGAGGTTGAGGATGGCCGTAGCGCTATCCATTGTGCTAAGCTTCTAAAGCCGACGGTTATAATAATGGATCTTTCTATGCCGTACACAAACGGTACAGAAGCCATAAACATTATAAAAAGCCGCTTCCCAGAGACCAAAATCATTGTACTAACTGTTCATAAAACAGAAGAGTACGTTAAAACTGCATTAAATTCAGGCGCCAGTGGTTATGTGCTAAAAGACGATACTCATGAAGAACTGTTGAGAGCTATTAAGAGTGTGACAAGTGGAAAAAAATATTTGAGTCCAGGTGTCTGTGATCAAATTATATCAACCTACCTCAAACAGACTTCACCCTTAAAGTCCCTGTGTTCTTGGGGCACCCTATCCACCCGTGAACGAGAAATCATAAAACTTATTGCAGAAGGAAAAAAAAATAAGGAAATCGCTTCTTATCTTTCCATCAGCGTGAAAACAGTGGAAAAACACCGCTCTAATCTTATGAAGAAACTCGATCTTCACAACTCGTCAGAATTGACTGCGTATGCCATTGAAAACAAATTGACATGTTCGTAGATTTGCCTTCGCAACTGTGTTGGTTTATCAGCTGAAAGAATTTTTAATGCTTTAAATTAAAATACTTACGGCCTACCGATACTATTGTGTTAATAGCCACCTTACAGAAATTTTAGTTCCACGATTTAGAACAGATTCAATTGCAAAAGATCCGCCGGACACTTCGACACGTTCCTTCATTCCCACGATACCAAAACTGACTTTGGTATTGTTTTCCGAGCCTAATTTTTCTAAGTTAAAGCCCTTACCATTATCATCTACAGTCAACTCAACTACATGATTTCGCTGCATTAATCCAAGATGCACATGATTCCCGCCGCTATGCGTAGCGACATTATTTAATGCTTCCTGAATAATTCTATAAATAGCAACTTTCAAAGATTCTGATAAATTATGCTCATCAATATCTACCGTTCTGTCAATACGGATGTGCTTGTAAGTGTATTGAAATTGCCTACAAAACCACTCGACAGTTGCCGCTACGCCTAAGTCGTCAAGTGTAGATGGATGCAAGGCCATACCGATTCGCCGAATTTCTTCAACGGTATCTTTCAACATATAAATAACTTTCCGCAGCGATTCTGAAACAAACTTAGCATTCGATTTTTCATACTGTTGCAAAAGTGCTTCTGTGTAAAACTTAATTGCGCTTACCGATTGTCCAATTCCGTCGTGCAATTCCTGTGCGACTCTTCTTCTTTCTTGTTCTTGAGCCGCCAGAATCCGTGAAGAAAGATAACTTTTCTCTGTAATGGTTTGCCTCTGACGTTTAATTACCTTATAAGCATGATACGCTATGAAAATAAGTACTGCATATAGCATAGCCAAAATAAAAATGATGCTAATTACCAGTAGAATTTGAAAGTCTTTCATGGCCTCCATCCAAGGAGCCATATCCGTGTAAAGCTCAAAAACCCCGCTCACAGATGCCGCTGGATCGAACCGGATTGGAATATAGCTTTCTATAATAAAGCAATTTCCACCGATATCTTCCGCGAAATCCTGGCATCTCTCAGTAGGCAAAAGCCTACTTGTAAATTTACCTTCAATAGCTTTTTTAAATCTGATATTGTTACTTTTGTTGTTTCTAATCTCACTTTTATTCGTCGAGAATATTATAATTCCTTGCGCATCGTAAATATTAATTTTTAGAATTTTTATATTGTAAATAAGAATATCAATATTTTTCTGTATATCTGCACTTATAAGAAAACTTTTTTCAGCTTTTTCAACTGCAGATCCCGAAGATAACATCTCATTTAGCTGCGGCTTAAGGGTTTCTAAAAGCATTTTTCCCATCCCTAGGTTCGAACGCTTACCCAATTCAGTAGCAGCACGCAGCGTTATGTGATAGTCGAGTACGATGAGTACTATTCCTATAACACCAAACGCTAAAAAACTCGCAACGGAAAAAAAACGCAGCATGAATTCTTCGACTCTTGGGTACTACAGCGCTAAGTTGAGCGCCAGCGACATCGTTTGAGCAATGCCACCAACCATAACACCATCGCTTGGCCTCTATTCATATTAGCTATCATAATCCATAGATTCGCTCTTCCCTTCTGAGGTTTACGCGACTGCCAAATCAGCGCCGTATTATTATCGAGGACTAGGTATGCTACGACAATTAGGCGTCATCGGTTTTTATTTGATGCCCTGGTACATCTTCGGAACCCCCGCTTTCTACACTTGCCGTATTATCGAAACTCGTCAATGTTGCAAATCTAGCGGTCAAGCTCTGCAATAAATATCACCGAAGCCGGCTTCTGGGTCTTTGGATGGACAGGTTCATGTACCTCAAGCAGCCGGAATCCGCTATCCAAAAGCAGCTTTATCCAGCTCTCCAGGGTTCTGAAATACCAGGGGGCGGGATCGCTGAAAGCGGAACCGAAGCCGGCCCATGAGCCTTCTCGCCAGCCATCCCGGTAGGGAAAATCACCGCACGCCACGATCGGATGAAGCGTCTGGACGATGCATGAACCGTGCGAGTTCAGCAGCCATGGCATCGCTCGAAACACGCCTTCGACGGATGCCTTACCGAGCAGCGCGAAATTACTGACAACGACATCAACGCAGACGTCGAGTTGGCCGGCAGCCATCTCCTCGTAGGATGCCACCCTAAAATCGCCCCCTCCTGCCCTCTGCGCCTGGGCAATCAGCTCTGGAACGACATCGATTCCAATCACATGGATTTTCTTGGCGGCGAGTGCCCGAGCCAGCCACCCTTCGCCACAGCCCATATCGAGAACAGCGTCCGGAGAACGGCTCAGAACGGCATCGACGATCGCCTGATTAGTGATTAGCTGACGGCTTTCGATCTGTCCCTCCCGCACCGCAGCTGTCCACGATGCGGCGTTCTTGCTCCAGGAGTCGATTATTTTGGTATCGTTAGTCTCCGCCACACCCTCCACCACAGCCACCATCGCCTCCACACCCACCGCTATCACCCGCACAACCACTGCTGCAGCTAATGTGACCTGCGCAATAACCATCAGCCCCGGGTTTTGTACAATCCAGTGCATACGTAAATCCGTCCGGAATCACCAGATCCGCATCTATCCCAAAAAGAAGCGGCAGACGTGTCGGAGATTTAGGATCAATTCCGGATCGATGACACGACAATCTCCAGGCTCGCTTGATGCCGTCCTGTGCCGACTGCGGACGACTCATTGCTTCAGCGGGAGTATGGTGAAGAAATCTGCCTAGCGCATCAGCGCAGAACTTTTGGTATAGGCGCGTAAAAAGTATAAACTCATGCCATGCAACGTCCACCACCTGAGATGGCATTGCTATTAAGCGTTTTCCCGCCAAGTTACAAATTTGAAAATATTCTCTCAGACCCTGGTTGACTTTCTGCAAATCGTCATCCGTCAAATGTGGATAACGCTTGCGAATTTTATCAACAATAGAATCGGGAAATCGGTAATTATTGATAATACGTTCACGCTTTCTTTTTTGTAGACGACTGCGGTACGTAATCCCGAGCCATAGTAATACGGCAAATGCGAATAATATGACAATTCCCTCTTTCATTTTTATTGTATCCTAATGCTGTCTGTTCACGGGTGAGGACTCGATGTGATCCCGGGCATATTCACCTGTGTTGCGCATTCAGGAATTGAGGAAGCCTTTATCCAGTATCCGCCCTCTTCGGCCTCGTAAACCATTACCTTACATTCCATCAACATCTCTCCATTGCTTTGCAGCATGTACCGGCGATGCCAACAGGCGGCGCAACAAAGCAAGCCACCTTAGCTAAGCGCCTGGCTAGCCATTGTTTGCTTCACGAATAACCTTTATTTCAACGACAAGTTTCGCATGCGGTGGGATTATACCGGGTATGCCGTTTTCTCTATAGGCCAAATGAGGACTGATAGAAACTTTTCTATAACCACCAACCTTCATACCCTCAATCGCATAAAAAATACCTGATATTAAACACTCTCTATCGATCCTAACGCGATGCTCAAAAAAGCCATCATCGTATACTTTTAGATTATCGTCTATCGAATGAGACAGGCATTGATTCGGTGTTTTTATTATCTCGCCCTTATTTAGGGTTATCCTAATCGCCAACACATAACAATGCTGACGAAATACGATTTCACCATTTCCTTCTATTTCTTCAAGTAACTTGACTCCCTTTTTTAATAACATTTTTGCATGACTAACGAATGAATTAGTTTAGCTGTCGGGGAATCTCCTGTTCCCACATCAAATGCGAGAAAATACATCTGTCACTTTTCACGCTGCCATCATCTGGTGCCGGACGTGTAGGGGGCGATTCATGAATCGCCCCTACGGAATTGGTGACTTCAGAATAACGGTTAACTCTAAATGGTGAGGGTTAAGTATTATTGAACGATCAGTCGCGCGTTGATGGGCTGAACAGGACGATTGTTCGGGTGATGCATGGTATGCGTAAATTTCGCAAGCTGCGCTTTTGAAGCGGTGTTGTAGAACTTCATGACCAGCCACCAAACGCCTTCAGAACAAGGAAGCGTCGTGAGTGAACCGTTGAAACGGTAGTAATCATCATCATGCGGCAAAAGATTATTGACATTGATATGCGTAGGTAGTTGATGCTTTTCGCCGGTTTGCTCGGGCATGTGCGCCCACGCCTTTGCCAATGCGGCATTTTCCCTGCCCTCTTTGAACATGGCCGCAATGACCGCGAGATTACCGTCTTTGTCGGCATGGACAAGGTGCGCTTCCATAGGATAAGAGTAGCCTTCGATAGTATTTTCGCTGGGAGAATGGAAGTGAAATTGCTTTAGCTCAAAGATGTGGCCGCTTACTGTGAGGGTGCTACCAGGAGCGTAGTTGACCTGAATAGTATGGCCATTATTCAAAATCTCATTACCACCTGCCCGATAGTTGATGTTGATCTCGGAGAGATTGCCCTTAATCATATCGGTCAGATTAACGGGTGACTGATTTTCTCCAGAAGAGCAGACGGCAAACGCTGGATCCAATTCACCCCAGTACTCTGGCCCTTTGGGACCGGCATAGCTCCAATGTGCCTTTTCGTCTGATAACAAGCTGGTGGACAGGCCTATTCCGGCGCTCAATAAGGGAATGCCAATAAGCTTCTTCATCATGGGAAATCCTCCTCATGGTGATGTAAACCAGAACTTTGCAGGTGCAAAGATATAATATTTGCGATCGATAGAGTAAGCGTGTTTTTCAATTCAAAGACGATATGACGCATTTTAATACGAATCAAATATTTAAAGCCCCCTCACCGTAAATATTCGGCCAACCCATTCTTGGAACGATCAGCGGGTTAGCACCTGCCTGAAGTGTTGATCCAAAGGATAAACCCATAAGTCCTTGATGGGAACACTCTGTTTTCGAGCCGGTCCGAGTTTCCCCCGGCCTTGAGTTTGACCCAGGTAAACCCAATTGGCCGCTTGGTAGCAGGTGCCCTGAAAGCGGGGTTTCTCCACGAAAGTCTCTAGCAGGACGGGGCGATAGCCATAGCTGCTGCTGCCACTGCCTGGGAAGCAGCCGGGCGGCCTTGGCTAAGATCATGGAGGCCAGATTGCGGGAGTGCACCCAGGGCAGGATCAGAAAGCGGGCATTGTTGACGATCAGCGGCAGATGTCGCGTGCGCTGCTCAGGGCGCCAGCCGATATCGCGGTCGCGTGGCGCGACCTGCCAGGCGGCGGCGCCAAAGCCGAGCCGCGCGATCAGTTGTGGGCCGGAGAAGATGCGGTAGCGCAATTGGGCGCCAGGCAGGGGTTGATAGCCGAGATAGTGGTAGCGGTGGAGGTACTCGTTCCACCGCCGCGAATCCTGGCGGTTTTGAACCGGTTGCAGTCGTAGCGGGGTGAGGGCCCGAGCCGGGCTGACGATCGGTAGCCCGGGATCGGTTTGCGAAGTGATCGCCACCGTTGCCCGGGGTTGGGGGTGACGCGGGGGTGGCAGCTCGATGAGCCCATCGCGGTGCATCCGTAGCATGGCGACGCGGGCGGACATGTCTTTCCAGCCGCCATCGGCCTTGTACCAGCCCAGGACCTGACAGGTCAATCGGGAGAGCTCGGCGCGGGTGCGTCCGGGCGCCTCAGCAATGAGCCGACGGATTTGGGCGATCTCCTCGGCACGGAAGTGGCGACCACAGTAGCGATAGCTCACGAGCGGTCGTGACCGGGTACGGGTGCGGTGGGTGAGGCCGGTGGCGCCTGGGGGGAATAGGGTCGGGTCAGCTCAGCACGTCGCGGTTCCTCCATGCGCCACGGCAGAAAGGGATCGAGATCCCGCGGGGGGCGGGCGCCATTGTCGGCACACGCCTGGAGATAAACCGTCAACCAGTGCCGCGGGTTAATGCCCCACAGCTCCAACGTCTGCAGCACCGAGAAGCGGGTGGCGGCCAACTGCGCACTCCAGAGGCTGCCCGATCCATAGTAGTGCTTGCGTCCGGTCACCGGGGTACGCAGGCTGTTCTCGGCGCGATTGTTGTCCAGAGGAACCTCGGGGTGATCGAGAAAGAGAGTCAGCCCTGGCCAGTGCTCAAGCAGGCTCTGGAGCACCTGCTGTTGTTGGCGTTGCGCCCCCTTGGATAAGGGAGGGTCGATTCAAAGTACAGATAATTTTATGCTATCATAAAGTTATCGAACAGCTTTGACTAACCTATTGAACGATCGGAGCCCCCCTTGATGGCCTATCACAGGCTAGTGCATTATTTATCCGAGTTAGCAGACCCGCGTCATGCGAAAGGCATTCGCCCTGTGCAGTTGTCGAGCGTAACGATGATGGTAATGGCGATGCTATGCGGGCGAACGAGCCTGAAAGGGATCGCGCGCTTTGCGCGCACCCATGTGCAAGCGCTGGCCGAGGTGATCCCGTTACCGCGCGATAAAGCGCCCTCCTACAGTACGTTGCAACGCTTGAGCCAGCAGCTGTCGAGCGAGGGTTTGTGTAGGCAGTTCAATCGCTGGATGCCGCAGTACGCGCAGGCCGAGACGATCGCTATGGATGGCAAGCGTATCACCCGCACCTTCCCACCCAAGGAAGGCGAGAAACAACGTGTTACCTCGCTGGTGTCGTTTTTTAGTCATCCTCGTCAGCTGATCTGCGGCGTCGGTAAGCTGGACAATGATAAGCCCAGCGAAATCGACGTGGTGCAAGCATTGATCGGCACGCTGCGGATCGAGCGTTCGGTGTTCACTCTGGATGCGCTGCCTTGCCAAAAAAACCGGTGGCCCAGATTACTGCCCAGGGCCACGGCTACCTCATCCCCGTCAAAGGCAATCAACCGACGCTCCCTAAGCGCCTCGCGCGGACGGCGCAGAATGCAGCGACGGCGGCCTGGAGTTGGCGCCAAAGCGGCCATGGTCATGATACCCGTTGTCGGCGCACATGCTGGCCGGCCGCGGCGGCGATGAAGGCGCAATGGCCGGGGCTGGAGCAGTCTATCAGCGTTCGGCGGCAGGGCGAGCGGGACGGTAAACCCTTCGACAACCCCACGTATTACATCACCCGCGAGCCATTCAGGGCGTGGCGCTTGGCGCAGCGTGTTCGGGGTCATCGCAAGCTCGAAAACACCCTGCACTGGACTAAAGATGTCGTCTTGCAGGAAGATGATGGTGGCTTGGTGGACTCACCAGCGGCGGCTAATATGGCGCTGATCCGCAACATGAGCTTCCATTTGCTGGTGATGACCGGGTAGCGATCGATCAGCGAAGGGATCAGTGCCATGGGCGAGCAGGTCGGGAAACTCTGGCAGATCATCAGTCAGCCGAGCCGAACACCGCTGAAGCGCTAACAGGTTAGCGATGCATGTCGGATAATATTATAATTTTAAATGGTTTTTTTACTTTGAATCGACCCTCCTTGGATAAGGGGGCCACCGGCGTACTCGACGGCGCTTCGCTGGCGGCCGAAGGAAGGAGTGGCACGCCGGCACTGTTAGGCGCCACCACCCGCGTGGCTTCCCCATGCATTCGTTGCAGAGTCGTTTGCAGCGCCTGGTGGTGTTCCGTGAAGGCCTCAGACTGCTCGCTCAGTGTCCGCTCCGAATTCCGCTGTTCCAGACGCAGCGCGTTGAGATGATAGCGTGTGCCAATGCGCTCCTTCCACTCCAGCGCCCACCCTTGCAACTCGGCAAAGGATCGTCCGGCATTCAGGAAATCACGACGTACGTGCGCCCAGCAGAAGGCCAGCAGGATGCCCTCGACCAGTCGGGCGAGCTTTTTGTACGCGCTATAGCGATCGCAGACGATAATGACCGGGTCATGCTTCAAGCCCGCAAAATGCGCCCCCGGCACCGCCGCACTGCGACTCGGGTCAAGACAATAGAAGATGACCGAGGCCGAACGGGTTAGCCACAGATACCCGCGGGTGCCGACCTTGTCCTCGCGCTCCACACACACTTCCCAGCGGGTCTCATCGTTGTGAAACAGCCGTTCACTCATCTGTTGGTCGTAGAGGGCTTCGCGCACCGGCTCAACCAGGGGTACGAGCGCTTGCAAGCCACCGCCGACCGTTCCCGGTGAAACCGGCAAGCCCTGATCCCTGAGGTCCTGCAGATAACGGTGGGTGGGTTGCCCATAGCGGTATTTTCCCAAGATCACTTCCACCCAGAAGCTGACCCCGTAGGGACTGCGAGGAATCAACTTGGGTGGAGCCGGGGCGGTGATAATGATCGGCGTAGCCTCACAGGTGCAGCCCGGGTGACAGGTATAGGACTGGCGACGATAGCGACGGCGGTGGGCTTTCACCTCCACCTCAATGACCTCGCTCTGCTCATCCAGGGCCGGATTGCGCCGATGCGGTAAGCCACCCTGCGCACAGCATGTCTCCGGCACCGACAGATCCCTCTCCTCGGTCACCACCGGAAGATGTGGTCGTTGGGTACGCCCATGTCCACCACGGCCTGGCTGCTGGCCGCGCCTGCGGTTTGAGGGCGGCTCGGGGGGGTTGCCTTTTTCGGATTTCAGCGCCACAGGCTTCTCGCTCTGCTTCCCGAATAAGCGGTTCTGCAAATCTTTGATGTTGCCATCCTTAACAACCAGCTCCTGCTCCAGCTGCGCTATCTTGGCTTTCGCTCGCCCATGCTGAATTTCCCAATAGCTTGCCCGATGGCGTAGCTCGATATAGTCCTGTTTACTCATCGTCACCCATTTCTGCGCGAACGGCGACCGTGGTTCTCCAATAACACAGCCCCTTGGGTGGGGCAGCGCGGTGGTAAGGTGGGTGTTTGGGATACTTTCCATGGACCGGTTTGTACACTATTTTTCCTCGTGTGCCCCGTCCTATTTTTCGGCAACAATGGGTTGGCCGAATATTTACCCCTCACCCTCGCCCTTGTATGTTCTTGTATGTTCTTTGTGAATGAACGTTATCTTACTCCAGAAGGTGAGAGAAAGTGGTTAATGGGTGTGATAGATCGCCCCATCCCTGGGTTGAAGAAGACCGTGGGAGAGCATGGATCATCACGCCCGTTGCTTGTTGGTATGGGGTGAATGAACTTATCCTATGTTAGAACTCAAGGTTCGCTCAAATTGAGCAAGGGTTCTGAGAAATGCGGCGTCAATCGCATATAGATCTCCAGCGGAAAGTCGAGCAGCTCCAGGATGCGTTGCTGTACCGGGGTGAGCGTGGTCAAATGGGCATGTACCTCAGTGCTCTCATCGAGCAGCACCAGGGTCAGCCCGGTAAAGACGCGCAACATCATCTCGGTGGTGGGGCGAGCCGTCGCCCGCTTGGGGTTGCCTGGATAAAGGCCACTCAGGCGCGTCCCTTCCTGCTGCAGGCGCTGGCGCACGGTGAACTCAACCAAGGTCAGCACCCGCAGCCCCAGGCTCAGCAGCCGGATCAGCCCCTTGACCCGCGCATCGGAGTCCAAATACATCGGTGTCAGCGACAACACCCGACCCTTCAGGCGCCCAAAGCCCCGTTCGATGAGATAGGCCTGACGGTAGGCGAGCACGACCTCGGTCAACGACAACTCGGTCTGGTCGGTGGCATAGACCCGCCAGCCCAGCCGGCGCACTGCCGAGGCGAGGGCGGCCTCGTCGAGGCATACCTGCACGGTGACTGTCTGGGTGCGCTCCACCCGAGCGGGCCGGTCACGGTAACGCCGCTTGGGCCGCTCATCGAGATGGGTTTGATAGTCCACCGCCAGCAGGCCCGCGACCCGGTGCTTGGCGATGAGCGCCTCGACGGTCTCGGCCAAGGTCGCCTCGTCGGTAAAGCGCTTCTTGCCCTGGCCGGTGACGTTAAGCTCGGCAATCGCCGCGGTGGCCTGCTCCAGACGTTGGTGCAGCGCCCGCTCTTGACGCTCGGCCAGTTTGAGCGAACGTACCACCAGCCGCCGCTCGATCCAGGTGAGCTCCTTGCCGTCGTGCTCACCGGTGAGCTTCACCTCATAGCCAAAGCCCTCGGCCAGCTTCGGCCCCCGGTCACCCTCCGCGCTGGGCTGATACACCGGCTCCAGCGCCTGGCGGCCCGCCCAGACCGGCTCCAGCACCCGCTCGAGCTCCGACTCCGGCAGTTGCGTGCTTGGCAGCGGGCACAGATAATGATCCCCGCTGCCCACTACGTACGCCCGGGTGGCCAGCGCCGCCATCTTAGAGGCTGTTGGAAAATACCCTGGCGCGCAAGCTAATGCGTTGATTTAAAATGCTCCGAAATCGTTCGATCAGGGGTTTTCCAACAGCCTCTTAGCATCACCGATGTAGGTCATCCCGGCCTGCTTCAACGTACGCTGCACTTTGCCAATCTCCGGCACGTACAGCGGGTCATCGGCCTGCTCGCCCGAGACCACCGTGGTGCTCAGGGGCAGCCCCAGGGGATCCAGCGTCGCGAGATTGATTTTCACCTGCGGCAGGTCCGGGCGGTGGTCCTTGCTGTGGCCGAATTGAAACAGACCTTCCTCAGTCACCTCGACGTAGCCCTTGGCGGTGGTGCTGTCGACACGCACTCGCCGCGACCCCCCCAGGTCATAGACCCGCAGCAGTTGCTCACCCAGCGACTGCGCAACGGTTTCCCACGCCACGTCGTCGCTCAAATAATCCAGCACCGCCGCCAGGCGGTCATCGCTCCAATCCAGCGCCCGTACCGGCTGGCCCAGACACCCCGCCAACCCCTGCAGGCGCGCCTCGACCCAGGGCTGGACGTGGTTCAGGCGGTGGTCGCCTTCCGACAGGATAAAGGCCAGCCACACGGCACTGACCGTACCCAGGCTCAGCCCCTGCCAGTTGCCGTGGGTCGGAAAGTGCTCATCCAACAACGCCCCCACGTGCATCCGCTCCAGCTGGGCCAGCAGCAAGGGGATGTCGTCAATGCGTTCCGTCTTAAAAGTAAATTTCTCAATCATATCAAAATCTTATCAAATAAAACTCACTTTCTCAGAAGTGGCTCTGTAAATGAGCGAACTGTGAGTTAGAAAGTGAGAGAAAGTGGTTAACGGGTGTGATAGATCGTCCTAGCCCTGGGTTGAAGAAGACCGTGGGAGAGCTGAGATCGTCATGCCTGTCTCGGTAGAAGAACCCGAACAGTGGCCTGGGCCGGAAGAGCCCGCATGTTGCAAGGTAGGGAGTGAGAGACATGAGTACCCCTGACGTAGAATCGTTTGTTGGCATTGATGTAGCGCAAGCCACGCTGGATGTGGCGGTTATCCCGAGCGGTGAACATTGGCAGGTGGCCAATGCGCCAGCGGCCCTGGAGGCGCTCGTGCAGCGGTTGCACGCCTTGTCACCGACCCTCATTGTGCTGGAAGCCACAGGCGGGCTGGAGATACCGGTGGCTAGCATGCTGGCCGCTGGCGGATGGCCCGTGGCTGTGGTCAACCCACGCCAGGCTCGGGATTTTGCCAAGGCGACAGGGCAGTTGGCCCAAAGCGACCGCATTGATGCCTACCAGCTGGCGCGCTTTGGCCAGGCAGTACGCCCCACGCCGCGCCCGCTCAAGGACGCCCAGACCCAGGCGCTGGAAGCATTGCTGGTACGCCGTCGTCAATTGCTGGACATGCTGGTGGCCGAGCGCAACCGCCTCCCCCGGGCACCCGCATCCGTGCACCATGACCTCAACGCCCATATCCAGTGGCTGGAGCAGCGCCTGCAGGGACTTGACGAGGAGCTACGCCACACTATCCAGGCAAGCTCGATATGGCGGGTACCGGATAAGCTGCTGCAGAGTGTACCCGGCGTCGGGCCAGTCTTGGCGATCACGCTGCTCGTCCAACTGCCGGAGTTGGGGACCTTAAACCGGCGCCAGATCGCTGCCCTGGCGGGGGTGGCGCCCTATCACTGCGACAGCGGTACGCTGCGCGGCCAGCGCCACTGTGGGGGAGGCCGCGCCCCGTTACGCGCCGTGTTATATATGGCCACGTTAGCGGCCATTCGCTGTAATCCGCGGCGGCGCGCGTTCCATGAACGCCTGCGCGCAGCGGGCAAAGCACCCAAGGTGGCTATCACCGCCTGCAGGCGAAAACTGCTGACTATCCTCAATGCCATCAGGAAAACCCATACCCCTTGGCACGCTTAAGCGTTCGCTAATGCTTGACAAATAACACAGTTGCTCTCCCACCGGGGGAGAGGAAATAAATCTTTCAGCGTCATACTCTTAACTTCCTCTCCTGCCAGGAGAGGGAGAATAAATCTTTTAGCGTCATACTCTTAGCGCCCTCTCCCCTGGTGGGAGAGGGCGAGGGTGAGGGGGGAACGGCCAAAGTCAAGACAGTACAAGTTGAAAAAATTACCTGCTACAGTTTCATTTAAGGGGGTGTTAATGGAATGGCGGGAGACACGATCACGACTACGACGTATTCCTGAGCCACGCCAGCGCCAACAAGCGCTGGGTGGAGGTGCTGGCGCGTAATCTCAAAAACCAGGGCAAGCGGGTTTTCTTCGATGAGTGGTCCTTGGTACCGGGATGCGAGCTGGTAGACGGGCTTCACGAAGGCTTGCAGCGCTCCCGCGCCGGGGTGTTGGTGGTGAGCCCCGAGGCCGCCAACTCCGGCTGGGTAGGGCGTGAATACAAGAACATGCTGAATCGTAAGGCCCAGGACCCGAGCTTTATCATCGTGCCCGTCGTGTACGGCGAGCTGGCGGAGTTTCCGTTTCTCCAGGAAATACTGTGGGTGGATTTCCGCGCACCCAATGACTACCGCAAGGCATTTCATCGGCTGCTGTGCGGGCTGGAAGGCAAACCACCGGGCCCGGAGCAGCGCTTCCCGGGACCGCTGGAAGTTCCGGGCAAAGACGCCGAGACGCCCCTCGAAGAGAGTGCCGAGCATTTTCTCGATGAGGTCTTCACGGTGCTGGATTCCTCACCGATCCTGCGTCTGCTGGCCCAGGCAGACCGCGCCAGCGGGCCGGTCATTCAAAATCTCAGAGAGCGCGCCCGGGAGCGCTTTGCCGAGCCCAATATCTTCCAACTCACGCCTTCCTTCGATCCCCGCGCCAGTGCGGAAGATTATTTCAAGCTGCTGGCTCGGTAGTGCGGATTTGGCGAGGATGTCACCGATGCCGTAGGCTTTCAGGGCGCACTGCAGGCGCGGCTTGCGATCGACGAGCCGCTGTTTCTGCTCATCAGCGGCTTCGAGAACGGTCCTGAGGAGGGCCGCAAGCTGCTGGCCGGCATGCTGCGTAGTTTCAGCGATATGCTTTTCGCGACCCTGCGGGTGATGATCTGCGGCAGCGAAAAGCTGGCCGATCTCAAATACGCCCAGGGCACCCTGTCTATGCTCAACCACGCCGAGGTGCGGGAATGGCCGGAGCTGAGCGTAGCGGATGTTCAGGCGTTGCAGGCGCAGGCGTTTCCCGGCACCGAGCTGCCTGACGAAGAGGCGGCGCTGGTGCTGCGGGCGAGTGGCGGGCATCCCCGGTTGCTGGGGGAATGCCTGGAGCACCGCCACAAGCGGGGTGCGCTAGATGAGCCGGGTTATCGGGATCTCCTAGTAAAAAGCCCAATTGCCTTTCAAGCCTTTGCCCCCTTCAAGCATCACCCTGAGGCCGTGGCTCGGCTTTGCAGTTGGTTGGCGCAGGACGACCTGGGACCGGCCGAACCCTTATCTTTTCAACGACCTATTGCGCGGGCTGTATTGGAAGAATCTGCTTCGCGCCGGCTGCGGACGGCTGCGCTGGCGCTGTCCGGCGCTGCGGGACGCCGGCAGGAGAATCCTGGAGTGCGCCTAGCGGTCAAGCCGTTTAACTTGACAATGTCACATTAGCCTCACGTGGGGCCGGTGTGGACTCTATTTTTAAGTCGTTGTTTTTTAAGCCGACTCTTGCGTGATCGGGTGCGATTAAGCAAATGCTCAATCACTCGTTCCGTAGCTTGTTCTTCGGTCAAGCGTTTCAGAGGCATAACCGCGCGCAGTAACTCCCGAACATTGGCCACCGACAGAGCCGGTAAGACATCCGTTTCCAGTTCTTCGAGCAACGCCGGGTCACGAGAATGAGTCTGCGCCCAGTCGAGTTGGGTTTGCGCGATGAACCAGGAGGCGAGTACCGTCAAAGCGAGATGATGATCCCAGGCACGGTACTTCTGCGCCGGCCACTCATCCCAGCCCAGCTCGGACTTGGCATCCTGGTTGGCCCGTTCGATGACGTAGCGCTGGCACTTCCACCAGGCCAGTTGTTCCAATGAAGTGTCCGCTGAGGCGTTACCCAGGGCATAGCGGTAGCGGTCGGTGGCCTCTTCGCGCATCACCAGCCAGTCTTCCACGGCTTGACCGTCATGGACGGTCCAGACGCGGCGCGCAGCGAAGCGTTCGCACAGCTCACCCCGTTCGGTCGCCCGGACTCGAAGACGCTGCCAGGCCAGCGTCTCCCGCAAGCTGTCCACGCGGACCGTTTCCCCGGCCAGCACCTGCACCTGCGTCGGCTTTTTTCCTCGCTGACCCCGGCGCGGGGGAATGCCGAGCGTCGGTTTTTCCAGGTACACGGCCGTGTCGGCCGGGATTTCCGCCATATACCGCCGCTGAGCCTTTCGCACCTGGGCCCGTAGCCAACCACTCCGTCCGTACAGGCTATCGAAACCGACGATCTCAAACGGGAGACCACCCGCCATGACCTCTTGAATCCCCTCCCAGGCCAGTTCAACCTTGGTTTTGAACTTCACCGAATCAGGCATGCCCTGTTGCTTGCGCCGCTTTTGGTAGCCGGCCTCGAACCAGGCCTCGGGTAGAAACAGTTTGCCCAGAATCCAGGTCCAAAACCCAGACGCCACCGTGAGATTCACGTAGCTCAACAACACGCCCACTTGGCTGGTTTCTACCTTGCCCAGCCGACCCTTATATGGCTTGGCCGCCCCGGCACTGGCATCGCCGGCGTTCTCGTCGGCACTTTCGTCGACCAGAACCACGGCGCCCCTCGTCAGTTCCGGAACCGCTTTCACTTCCGCTTGGACCTGGCGGTAGACCGTCTCAGCCGACCCCGGCGAGTGACTCATGAAGTGTTGGAGGTTTTGCTCTTCAACACCCGCCTCTCGCGCGATTCCGCTATAGTGTCGATTCCCCTCCATACGCAGCAGTCCGCTCAGATAATGCCGCGCATAGACGCTGCCGTCTCGGGTTTGGGTCTTGAAACAGCTCCGGTAGCGCGCCCAAAACTCAGGCAGCCGCTGCCCCAGCGTTTGAATCGCCTCCGGCACCAGTCCCCACCGATACCCCAGCTCTTTTTTGTCATCACCATCACTTTTCTACGAAAAATCATTATGATACAAACTCATCGATCATTTGGGAAATGTGACATTGTCAAGTTAATGCGGTTAGGTTGGATAGAGTCATTTTACAATTGCTGTTTTTTTTCATCGCCTGTTTGCTCATTTCCCTCACTTTTGCCGAGAACTCTAAACCGCCTTTGATAGCGTCGGGGGAATCTTTTGAAGATTATCAGCAACTGGTCGCTAACATAAGCCAACGATCTCCGGTTTACGCGGTGGCGTTCAGTCCCGACGGAGCGCTGCTGGCCTCGGGCTCTCGGGACAACACGGTGCACCTGTGGGATGTGGCCCGGCGCACCAACCTGATTGCCATTACCTGTAACGCCATTCTCAAGAACATCGACCCTACCAGCCGCGTGATCAACGCCGGCGACGTGGCCCACGCCCTGAACGACCACAACATCCGCGACGCCC
>CAVSVP010000021.1:0-88113 GCA_963731125.1 uncultured Pseudomonadota bacterium | reverse complement strand
CGTGCACCAGGCGCACCTCTTGGGGGGGATGGCGCATCCGGCGAATAAAGTTTATCAGATCGTCCTGTCCGGCATGGGCCGAATAGCCGCTGATGGTATGAACTTGGGCGCGGATAACCTTACGTTCGCCATCCAGCTCTACCCAGCCACCCCGTGGACCGTAGGTTTGAATGATACGACCGGGTGTGCCTTGGGCCTGATAACCGACAAAAAGAATATCGTGGCGCGGGATCGCCCAGCATGGCCTTGAGGTAGTTTACCACCCGCCCGCCGCTGCACATTCCGCTGGCAGCGATGACCACACACGGCCGGCCGGTGCGCGCTAAATACTGCACGGCGTGTTCATGATCGGCATGGCTGTCAACAGTGGTCAATTGAGCGAAAGATAGGGGATGGCGGCCACTGTTTACGCGACGCCGGGCTTCGGCGTCCCAGTATGGGCGCAACGCTTGGTACACTGTGGTAAAGCGGCTGGCCAGCGGTGAGTCGACGACAATTTCCAGATCCTCCCAGGGCAACCCCTGCCTGACCTGCCGCGTCCGGTTGCGGTGAATAATCGTCTCTAACTCGTAAAGCAATTCCTGGGTGCGGCCGATGCTGAAGGCGGGAATAAGCACCGTGCCGCGATTTGCCAGCGCACGTTCGATAACGGCTTGCAAAGTTCGGCGACGATGGCGGCGATTTTCGTGGTTACGATCGCCATAGGTGCTTTCCAGTACCACGACGTCGGCACCCCAGGGTGACCGGGGGGCCGGCAGCAAGGGTGCCCAGGGCGCTCCCAGATCTCCGGAAAAGAGTACCGTTTGCCGCTTACCTGCCTGCTCTATTCGGCAGAGCACATAGGCCGCCCCCAGAATATGGCCTGCCGGTTGTAGCCGCACGGCTAACCGGCTTGTCGGCTGAGAGTGGATGCCTGCAGGGAGGTTGATGGGATACCACTGGCCGTAGGGAATACCCACGGTACGCTCTCGCAATAGCTTAAGAACGCGCTCCAGCAGACGACGATCCCGGGTAAAACCGATGCTGAGGGCATCTTCCAGCACCAGAGGTAATAAGCGCGCCGAAGGTTCGCTGCAGAGGATAGGTCCGGTAAAGCCCGCCGCCAGCAGATAGGGAATACGGCCGACATGATCAATGTGCACATGGGTGACTACCAGGGCCCGCAGGGTTTCCACAGGAAAGTCAATGGCCAGCTGTTCTGCACCGGCACCCTGGGGTGAGGTTTCCGCGCCCTGAAACAACCCGCAATCGATCAGGATACCCGAGCTGTCATCGACACGCAGTTCATGGCAGGAACCGGTGACGCCGGTAACGGCGCCATGGTGAACAATTTGCATGTTGGGTAATCGCATTAATCGACGAAAGGATTGACCGCGTTTTCCGGTGGAATGGGAGTACTGTGGGCAGCTGGCATTGGACTTTCTGGGCTAGAGGACTGGACTTTGCGCCGGCGCTGAACAGCAAGGGTCTTTTCCTCTTCATGTTGATGAAAAAAGACCGCTGCGAGAAAGGCGAAGAACACGGCATTGGCCGGAATATGTAAATTGAAGTCGACCAGGCTATGGAGCAGCATTAATCCCAGGGCAATGCCCGCACCTACCTGGGCAAACCGGAAAGTGGACCAGATACCGCGGCACCAAACCCAGGACCAGTGTCGCAGGTAAAACATCAACAAGACCACTAACAGCGCGGCTACCGGTAGCCCTCCCTCCAGTAGCCATTCCAGAAAGTCGTTATGGGCGCTGTTTACTACTCCATCAAACAGAATATCGGGCGGATGAAAGCGGCGAAAAACCTCGACAAATGTACCACTTCCGCTGCCCAGAGGAAAAAACTGACCTATCCCTTGCAGCGTCCCGGTAAAGATCGACCAGCGCGTGTCGCCCAGCGGATCTTGGGTAAACCGGCCCAACACCGGGGCAAGCCCGATAAGCGTGGCTAAGCTCAGGCCCAATGCCGTGCAAGTGCCCATCATACCGTAAACATTTTTGCCGCCCAGCCGGCGGGCGAAAGCCAGGGTACAGAGCAGGGTGCCCAGCATTGCCAAGGCGACGCCGGTCCGGGAACGGGTAAAGATCAGCCCGAGTAGGATTGCCACCACAGCCGCGCCGTAGAGAGCGGCCTGATGACTGCGCCAGCCGGCTAATTTAGCTAACCGGCGGCGCAGGGAGTTGCTACGGTTATAGTGGGAACTGCGCCGCCTGGGCCCTACGGTCGCTGCCAGCATGGCCAGCCCTACCGGCAAAGCCATTTCCAGTAACCCCGCAAGATGGTTGCGATTGACATAGGTGCCGGAGGCGCTGCCGCCCATATGGGGATTACCCAGCCGAAATAGGCTGTCGGAACCATTGCCGTATTGCATCAGCCCTAGAATAGCCTGGAACACGGCAAGCCCCAGGAATAAGATGACAAGCCCTTGCAACTGCCGGGTGGGTAATCCCACCGCTACCAGGAAAACCAGCAGCGGCGGCAGCAGGGCCAACCAGGCGTTTTCCGTCGCCGTCGGGATCAGAGAGGCCGCACGCCACCCGGAAAGCGCGCTATCCGCGCCGGCCTGAGCCAACGCCTGGGCGTAAGTTTCCCGTCCCGGCAGGTTTGCCCATACCCCTTCCGGCAGCGGAATCAGTTGCAGCAAGGGAATCACCAGTAGCCCAAGTAAGGCTAACTGCAGACCGCCGGGAAGCTGGTCTCTAAAAGCCGTCCGCTGGAAACCATAGGCCATTAGGCCTAAGGCTCCCAGTTCCAGAACCAGTAATGCCAGGGGCCAATTGCCCCCCTTGCATAAAGGCGCGAAAATCAGCAAAGCGGCAAGTAAATAGAAACCCTTTGCCTGATCATCGTATGGTTGCTGGACAACCGTTTCTGATACGCTCATGCGATCGGTTTGGGTAGGATTAGCGGGCAGGACTGATTTGTCTTTCGTTATTGTCGTTATCGTTATTATTGTCTTTTGACACAATGACGGCACCCACCAAACCCATGCCGCCTGCCATGCCGGCGGCGATCGTCCCTAAACCAACACCACCGCCGACGCTACCTTCTGCTGCGCCTGCTCCCACCGTACCGGCCGTGACGCCGCCCTCAGCCGCCCCGGCAGCGGATGGTTCCGCACCGAGCGTTCCCGCATCGCTTAGCAGAGCAGCGCCTTTAGTGCATTCCTCAGCATTCTTGACGGTAAGCAGACTGAGTTCCGGCACCTCTAACTCACAACCGTCCGGATACTTCACCAGGGCTCTGGCAGCACTTCTCGTAAGGATGCGATTGTTGGGATATAGCGGTATGTTACGCTGTACGATCACAAATTCTTCGCCTTGATTGACCAATACGACACCTTCGGTTTGCTCCAGGGTCGCAACGGTTTCCTGCTCTACCTCCTGAGCCGAGGCAACCGTTCCCAGCGCCATCAGCATGGCGGCCGTGCCTATTGTCAATACTTGCTTTGCTTTCATGTTACTTGACTCCTTTTTTTCCCATTCCTGATATTGCTTACTAAACACAGTTGGCATCCCATCGCTTCGTGGCGACAGTGGCTGCCATTCAAGGCTAAGCGTCGGCCGCACGGTTTTCAATCTAGGCGCTTGATACGCAGATTGTCAAACCATACGGTGCCCTCGGCCTCAAATTCCTGCCCGAAGCGACCTGCTAACGCCAGCCTTAACTCCTGTACCCGGCAGTCTGTTGCGGGCACCTGAAAGTCAGCGCTAAAAGGCTGCCACTCGGCCCTACCCAGAAAACGTTCGCTTGTTCCTAGTATACTACCGGTGCCTGGTTTGCAGGTTAGCGTCCATTGTACACCCCTCTCTGTCTGGAAATTATCCAGCCGCAGCAGACCCTGTAACTGATAGTGCCCCGGCTCAAGCAGCAGATACTGATAGAGATGCCGGAAACGCGCACGCCGCCCCTGAAAGACAATCCGTAAGGCATATTTTCCCTGGGCTCCCGGAGTCGGCACGGTGGCAACTTCGACACCATGCAGCCTAGGCACACGCCAGCCGAAATCGGCATCAGTCAACGCCAATTCAAAATTGCCGTTGTAAATATTACCCAGCACGCCGAGTTGCTGGGCATTAAGCCCGTCGATCCAGGTAAGATAGGCTGCCAGCCAACGACCCTCTTGTTGAAGCCGGTTGAGATAAGCCCGTTGTTCCTGGTTGCGCCATTCTTCGCCATCGGGATCATTGAACCGCCTCTGCTGACCCAGTCGATAAAGGGCGGCCAAGGTTGCTAAGTCAGTACCGTGCTTGGCTGAATACTTAAAAAAACCGGTCCACCAGAGCGGAGACTCGCTGACCAGCGCCGCAAAGGCGGAGCGGTTCTCCGGGTTTTCTGCTAGGTTAAGCAAAATCGGGTAAAGCGTCTTTTGGTGACCGGCGGAACGCAAATTCAACACGGTGCTCCAGTGTTGAAGTGCCTGGGACAGGTTTCCCTGGCGCAGCCAGAAGGCGCCGGCTTCTAGTTGAACAGCGCTGCGCATAGGGGCCAGTTGACTCGCTAAAGTGACCAAACCTTCGGCCTCGCGCACATTACCTTGTTGCTCTTGAAGCCTTGCCAATGCCATATAAACGCGCCCATCCGTCGGATTTGCCTGGGCGGACTGGCGTAGCCATTGCGCTGCTTTTGCCGGATCTGTCGCGGCCGCAAGACGCGTCTGCTTGAATAAGGCCTCGGGATGCGCCGGCAGCCAGGCCAGCGTACTGGCCACCGCTTGGGGGTCATGCTGACGTGCATAGTGTTCCGCCAAGCCCATCACAAGCATACGCCAGGCCAGTAGACCGATAATGATTCCCAATAAACTCCGGCGTACGCGGGAGGTTGCAAGGCGAGAGATAAGCTCTGGATAATAAAATACTCTCGCCGACCGCCTCACCGGCTTAGGGAATGGACGCTTTACCAGCGGTTCTGTCGGTGAAATGCTGTACTTCCCGGATAAGGAGTTCTCCATTTTGTTTTTCCAGCTCGAAGCGAATAGTACCTGAATAGATTTTTGGATAGCGCTCTTCCCAGCCCTGCACCTTTACCGAAAAATCACCCTTACCGCGTAGAATAGTGCCTTCTCGATGCCAGTAGAGGTTGCTAAGGATTAACCGACGGGTTTGTGTGGCCTGGAAAACCTTTTGGTAATTCCTAGCGATATCGGCTTTGCCCACTTCCGTGTTAGCACGCGCCCGCTCGGTAAACAACGCCATCAAAGTCGTGACATCCCCGCGCTCATAAGCTCCGATAAAGCGTCCTAACACCACCTTAACGGCTGCCGGCGAAACCGCTTGCAGGAGAGCTTTATCAGAAAGCGGTAAATCCGCCAGTGGAGTTGGTTCTAACTTCAGTGCTAACAGCGATTCCGCGCCGGCCTCCGGCTTGCGGTCGAGGGGCTTAACCGGCGGTGCTGATACAACGACACCTGGATTGGGTAACCTTTCCTCTGTCCGAAGCGCATCTACGGCAACTGCATTAAGGCGAGTCACGACAGGTCTTTCCTGTGGTACCACCAGGGATTCTTGAGAACCGAGGGGAGCGTCATTGCTCCTACTTGCGGGAATGTTTTCATGGACATTAGGATACGATGATAGGATGATACTCTGTGCCGTTTCTGGAAGCGCAGAGTCCGCTGCTTCATCTTTTGCTGTGGGGTCTACTAGGGAAGTAAAGGGTTGGTTAGTCAGATACGCGAGCCACACAAAACCAATAGCCAGTAGAGCGACCGCCGCCAATACCCACTGCGGCAGATGACGCCGCAGGAAAGACGCTGAATGCTTGTTCGCCAGCATTGACTGCTGAATTCGGAACATAGGCAACGTTACCCGTTTCCTCTGTGTTTGCCTGGCGGTGGTATCTGCAGGCGCTTCCCAACAAACCGGTTGCGCAGACTTAAGCATGGCATCGTAGTGGCGGCGCCGTTCCGGTTTACGCAGCATGTTGTATGCTTGATTAACCCGCCGGGCATGGACGTCGGCCCAGGTTCCCTGCAGTGTATACCGGTCCGGATGAAATAAATGCATCAATAGCCGGTAATGTTCCTTGACCTGCTCGCCGGTGGCCGTCGGACTCAGGCCAAGTATCCGGTAATGGGTGGCTCGCGGGGCAAAGAAAACTTGTTCGATAAAAAACTCAGCCGCTTTAATTAACTCACCTATATCCGTACCGGTGGTCCGGCAATAGGTCTGAGCCAAGCGGGTATCTCCTCCGGCTATCCGCAATAAAATCTCCGCACCTTCAGGCAATTCCATCTGCGTCCTTAACAGGGCTTGATAACGCAGCGGGCTGCGATGAAACGCTAGGGCCAAGGCTAACAGATCGGCAAATGCTTCCATCGCAACCCGCTACTTTCATCCTTGCAAGAACGCAGACAAAAACTAGGTAGTGGCGTCATTGTAGTAGTAGTAACTGGGATAGTAACCATAGGTACCATGCGCGGCTTCCAGTTTGGTCAGCACAGCACCGAGCACATGAGCCCTGGCGGTTTTAAGCCGTTTTAGCGATCCTTGGGTATAACCGCGTCGCGTGCTGCCGGATTCTATTACCAAAACGGTACCTCCCGCCAAGTTACTCAGAATAACGGAATCGGCTAGTCCCAATACGGGTGGGCTGTCCACAATCACCTGGTCAAATTTATCTGCCGCCAGTGCTAGAAAGGAAACCATTTTGGCGCTGGAAAGCAGTTCGGCCGGATTGGGTGGCAGCGAGCCCGCAGAAATTAAAAATAGATTGGCTATGGCTGTGGGTCTGGCGATGTCGGCCGGTTTGGCATCTCCCGCCAGATAATGGGTTAGGCCCTCACTGTTATCGAGTTGTGCATCGCGATGCAGCGAGGGGTTACGCAGATCGGCATCCACCAGCAGAACGCGCTTGCCGGCCTGGGCAAAATGGATGCCCAGGCTCAAGGCGGTGGTGCTTTTCCCTTCACCGGCGGCCGAACTGGTGATCAAAAGCACCTTGGGGACACCCTCCGCGGTGGAGAACTGCAATGCGGTACGCACCGAACGGTAGGCTTCCGCAAACGTGGAACGAGGATTTTCCTGGGCTAGCAGTGCGAGAGAAGTATGATTCTTGGTGCGCTTGCGCTGCCCGTGCTCAACAGGCACGATGCCCAATACCGGAATCCCCAGCTGACGTTCCACCTCTTCTGGCTGCTTCAACGTATCGTCAAAGCGCTCAAACAGAAAAGCCAGACCAATGCCTCCCAATAACCCGAGAAACAAAGCAAGCAGGAAATTTTTTTTATGATTAGGTTTAAAGGGGCTACTAGGTACCAGGGCCTTATCCACGATGGAAATATTATTTGCCTCAACGGCTCCAGCTACGCCTACCTCTTTAAACCGCTGCAATAGACCGTCATAGAGTTGGCGATTGGTGTCTACCTCACGTTTGAGTATATTGTAGCGAATACTGCGGTTTTGCAGGGTAATCACCTCCCGCTTAACCTCTTCCAGTCTGTCGCTCAGCAGTCTTTCTTCGGCTTTAGCCGCTTCATAATTGGCCTTCACCGCCGCCCGGATATAGCCCACCTCCTCGGCAATCTGGGCTTGTACCTCGTTAATCTGGCTCTCTAACTGGCGCATTCTGGGATAGGCGGGCTTATATATCTTTAGCCCCTCCTCGTACTGGGCCTCTAAGGCGACCTTGGTTTGCTTTAATTCCTGAATCACAGGACTTTCCAAAATTTGGCTCAACCCCTGAGTATGCGTGCCGAGCATCTGTCGATAAAGGCTTTCCGTTTTGATGCGGGCCTGCTCGGCCTGGTTCAGGGCGCTGTTAATGGATTGCAGTTTCTGGGTGCTGATGGTTTGCCGCTCGTCGAGGTTAACGATTTCCTGCTGACCCGCAAAAGCCACTAGCTCGCGTTCGGAATCCTCCAGTTTTACCTTAATTTGCTTAAGGCGTTCCTCCAGAAAATCCTTGGCGTAGGAGGAGGCACCGATACGCCGTTCCAGGTTCATATTGATAAAGGCATCGGCCCAGGTATTAACGATCTTTGCCGCGAAGGTAGGACTGGTGCTGTCATAGGACAGCCTCACGATCCGCGAATCACGCACCGGTGTTACCTGCAATCCGCCCAGTAAAGCCTCGGGACTGACGCTGAATGTGTTCGCTGCGGTTGTGGCAATGGTTTCCCTGCCACTAAGCTTGGCTAACCATGCACTGAGTCTTGCCCGCAGCGAGGGCGGCGAAGAGGTGGTAAGCACGCCGGCTAATGCTAGCGCATCGCTGACCTTCGCCGCCAGTTGGCGGCTCTTCAGAAGCTCATATTGGGTCTGGTAAAAGTCATAATCATAATAAGTTTCCGCCTGCCCGGCATTTTGATACTCCACAACCTTGGGAGTATCCCGGTCGATTTGCAGGGTAAGGCTAGCCTGGTAGATAGGGGTCGTCAAAAAACTGGCTGTCGTTCCGGCAATCAACACAATGACCAAAAAGAGAATGACCGTCCATTTGCGCTTGACAATGGTTCTCCAGAACGCCAGTAGATCCAGTCCGGCTTCTTCCTCTTCCGGCAGATAAAAGTCTGCATATGCACTGTTGGGACTTAAGGCGGTGCTGCTTCGTCCTGCGGGTAATTGGGACGATGCCGGCGGCTTGGTGGGATAGCGGTCGCGGTCTGCTTGATTGTCCATCATCGAAAGTTCCTGTTTTCTGTTCCGTCGGGAAGACCTAAGCGGGCAGAGTTTAACGAGTGCTTCCCAGCCAGTTCTCTTTGAAAGTGGCAGCTTGTATTTAGGGTGCTATGAGAAACCTAAATGGATTGAGAAAATCGGCGACGTCCCTGAGTAGGGAATCCCGGAACAGGACTCTGGCCTGGGATCTCGGTACAATAATGTAGTCGTTGCTGAGCACGTAGGGATCGTCGACTTTACCTTGTGCAATGGCGTTAAGGTCAAAGGTCAGCATGCGCTTGTCCCCATCCATCACGCGTATCACTTTGACGTCGTCGGGAGCGGCCAATTGCCCCAATCCGCCGGCCATGGCAACCACCTGCCCTAAAGTGGTAGGACCGCGTAAGGCATAAATACCGGCATTCTCGACGGCGCCCGCCACGACCACCCGTTGGCTAAAATATTCTGTAATGAAGACGTTGACGCTGGGGTCTTGGAGGTAATTTTCGGACAGCTTGGCGGCGATGTGCTTTTCGAGCTCTATGCTGCGCAGTCCCGCCGCCCGCAGTTGACCGATGAGGGGCATGGAAATAAAACCGGCGGAATTGACGCGTACCGTTTGGGACAGTTCATCAACGCCAAATACGCGAATTTCCAGCAAATCTTCGGGGCCGATGCGATAATCATCCAATCGTTCAACGGCATTCACGGTAAATTCGTCGAGATTGCCGGCATCTCCTGGACCTGATGGCAACGGCGCAGCGGCTGTCTCAGGCACGGCACCCGGCATGACGTTGTCAACGCTGGCATCGATCAGGCCATTCCCAGTTCCATAATGGACCGGCTTAGATATACTCTCTGCCGTTACCGGTTTGTCGTTAGTTGCGCAACCTGACAGCAGCGCCAGGCCCAACATAACAACGATCCCAAAGTCTCCCCTGTGCAACATGCGGCATCCCCTTTTTGCTCCATTTTCAGCGAATCACGCTGACTAAGATAACGTATCCATTGCTATCTCATCCTTTCACACCTCAGGGAAACGACGGCCATCTATCCATGGCGAAACAGTCGCTTCAGTAACCGTGGCACAATGCCTCGCGTTTCTCTCGGGTTCGGTAGAGCTGGCAACTGATCAGGACTCAAGTTGGTTAAGATACCATGAGGCCGAGTTTTTACAAGATGTTTAGCTTCCGTAGTGCCCACCCAGCCCTCTGCAACCCGGCGCCCCTCGGCAAGCAGCGGCGCACGCCGCTTAGTTCCATGGGCATCCGTCGCCAAAATATGCACCAAACCCTCATCGAGAAACCGTTCTCCCCAATAACGAGCGGCGGGTCCAAATCGTCCCGTCAGGCTGCCGGCAGTTACCTGCAGCCAGGCACCACTCTGTACCAGGCGCGTGAATAGCGCATAATGATCGTGAATCCAGGTTAACCTTTCGGGATGGGTAATGACGGGCACATAGCCGGCGGCCACCAGCCGAAATACCGCCTCCTCCAGGTGAGGAGGTGCCACATGATGGGGGGGCTCGAGTAGAAAATAGCGGCTTCCATGCAGGGACGGTATAGCGTCGCTGCGTAGCCCAGTCAGCAAATCGGGCGCCAGATGGACATCAGCTCCATAAGTGATCTGAAGAGAAATGGCGGCCTTTGCAAGCTGCTCCCGAAAAGTATTCACGGCACGTTGAATAGCGGGGCCGCTATTCTCATAAAGCCCGGCGTAGATATGGGGAGTGCAGGCCGTTGTGGTAATGCCATCCGCTACCGCGATCCGCGCCATCGTCAACGCCGTCGCCAGATCCGGTGCCCCATCGTCGAGAGCGGGCAACATATGGCAGTGGAGATCAATCACGGGCTTTCAACCCGTCCGGTTGCGGGTCAAGAGGTGCGATGCGACGCTCATTGGCGCTGCGGGAACTCTCGCGTAGCCTGGCTGAAACGCAGCGAAATCCGGTGCCTGAAGACATCTCAATCCTCAATCCTACTGGCAGAGTCTGTTCAAGGAATCGACTAAACATTCACCCATGGTTGACTCATAAAACCATAGGTTCATCCATAGGTTCATTGTCAAACTCTTAATAAAGCACCCGAGAAGATATAAGACAACTCCAAAATCGGAATAGCGTTATCTCCATCGGCAAAACAGGAAATAGCCAATGTTTGCCAGCCCACTGGCTCAGCGGGCAAGGCACAGGCTTGCTTATCACTGACCCACTTTCGCGTCGGAATGGCGTACAACAGCAACGCTCCGTAATGCGGTGCGTCATCCGGGTTATTTTGATAGGCAAAAATACCAGCCAGATGTTGGGTTCTCTGTTCGTCGTGTCCCGTCAGCCAAGCGGCGAGATTCATGGCAGGCAGGATCATGTCGTTCCATAGCAATATCTGTCGGCAGTAGAAGGGGCTTCTAGGAACCTCCAGCAACGCCGGGAATTCGACAAGATGCACAAGCTCCCGCTCACCCACCGCTGCTCGTAATTGTCCGGCCAGCGGTAACACCCAAGCTACGCTTTCTCCTTGGGAACTAACTGGCATGTTCGTGCTCTCGGGGATTGGTCTGCGCCAGATAAGCTGCCAAGCGAGCCGTTGACGTTACGCATCCTAGGCTCCCCTGGAGAATGACTAGAGCCTCCACGGGAGAGTCCGGAGTGGCCATACAAGCCGGCAGAGGTTGTATTTTCGGGCCGCTCTGGTGCAATGTTTCAAGCTGATCGCAAACCAGTGCTAAAGAGATGCGACCCTGACTCAGCAGCACACATACCCGGCGGGTGCTGGGTAGCTCTTGAATCACGGCCAGTTCATTGGTTAAACAGTAAGCCGGCCATGCTTTTCCTGCGAACGTCATCGATCCCACCGTGGTCGGTAGCTCTTTTTCTGATGCCATATCTAGCACCGACTCCAGGGTTCGTATCTCGCGCTGAGGGACAAGCAATCTGCACTCTGCAAAGCGTAATACAGCATACAATGGTTTCACTGAGGATGCGGAGGATACCGTGAAGTCGTCTGCCATCACGCTTGCTCCAGGACTTGACCGATATGTTCAAGCAGTTCGTCTTCTGCAAATGGCTTGGTTAGGTAAACTGTCACACCGGCTACCTTGGCTTCGCGGCGATGCTTGTCGGTGGAACGAGAGGTAATCATGATAACCGGCAAATGGCGGGTAACTGCGTTGGCCCGCACATGGGAGGTCAGTTCCAGGCCGTTCATGCGCGGCATTTCCATATCCACCAGTAGGAGATCCGGCCGCTCACTATCGATCATCTCAATAGCCTCCAAACCATCTTTCGCCGTGCGCACCATAAAGCCCGCATCCTCAATAAACTGAGCCAGCGCACGGCGGGCGCTCAAGGAGTCATCGACGACCAGCGCGGAGCGCTGGTGCCTGGTACTGGATTCCTGTACGGCTTCCGTTCTTGCCACCGCCGCGGGTAATCCATAACCAGCGGCGGAAATGCGCAGTAATTCCGGAAGATCCAAAACTGGAATAACGCTGCCGTCGCCTAAGATCGTCGCGCCGACGATACCCGCCAGCTTGGGAAGATATTGCCCTAAGCTTTTGACTACCATATCACGGCTGTCCAGCACCTCCTCCACCAGGACAGCCCGTACCGCGCCTGACTCATCCTGAACCAGCAGCAAGGGACAAATACTGTCCACTGGAGCAGTGGCGCCCGCAGGAAGTTGCAACAAGGCAGCGAGCATGCTGAGTTCATAAATCTCATCCCCTGCCTGATAAGTAATGATACCGCCCAGCTTATGCATTTGCCCGCTACCGGGATAGAGAATTTGCTTTATGCCGCGGTCGGATATGGCAAAGCGCTGCTCGCCCATGCGTACCAGTAGGGCATGGGTGGATATTAAAGTCAGCGGGAGCCGTAATTCTATTCGGCACCCCTCTCCAGGCTGGGACTGAATACTTAGCGAACCCTTAATTTCCTGGACCCGACTGTATACGGCATCCATACCGATGCCGCGTCCCGACGTTTGGGTTGCGTCAGTCCGGGTGGAAAAGCCCGGCAGTAGAATCAGTCGGCTTAACTCTTCCTCTTCCAAGGACTTTTCCGGTGACAGCAAACCCTGTTGTTCCGCTGTACGACGGATAGCCACCCAATCCAGGCCGGCGCCATCATCTTGGCAGCGTACCACAATACGATTGCCTTCCCGGGCGAAAGTCAGCATGATTCGTCCCTTGGGATCTTTGCCTAGCTCCTTGCGCAGAGCGTGTCGTTCGATGCCGTGATCCACGGCATTGCGCAGCAAATGCATTAAGGGATCGACCAAGTCGTTTAGCACATTGCTATCCATTAGCGTTTCGGCACCGCTCACCTGGAGCTCTGCTTCTTTATCGGTCAACCGGCAAGTCTGGCGCACGCTCCGCTGTAAACGCGGAACCACGGTTTTCACCGGCACCATGCGCGTGCGCAGAACAGTCTCCTGATTTTCTCGCTGCAGCCGTCTCTGCGAAACGAGCAGGGTATCCAATGTCGCGAGATCATCTTTAACGTTTTGGCCCAACTCCCGGGCATCGGTGGCGACTTCCAGCAAGCGATGCGTCACAGTATTAAGTTCGTTATATTGTTCTAGTTCCAGGGGGTCAAAATTGCCTGCCGGGAGCGGCCGCGAGAGTGGCGATAAGAGGTTTTGAATTTCAACTAACTGTTCCAACTCACCAGTCAATTGCTGAAACAGCAGGTTCTGCTTTTGGACCGCTCGGGTGTGGCGCATCGTTTTTCGAACTTGTTCGTGAAGTTGCCCCGTTAAAATCACGCTCTCACCCACCAACCTCAGCAGATCATCCACTAAGGTGGCGGGTACCCGCAGCATAGGCACGGTCGGAGTTGACGACGGTGTCTCCGCCGGCGCGGTGCTTGCTGGGACCGGCGTTGCTGCACTTTGCTGAACCGGACTCTTTGTGTCGTTGCTAGCGGCCAGCCCTTCTCTATCGATCCGGTTAGCCCAATCCAATACCTCTTGCAATACGGCTTGGGCCTGAGGCGGTGGGGCACTGACGCCTACTAACGCTTCACTCATCGTCTCCAGACAATCCGCCGCACTTAGCAGGGTTTCGGTAAGGGCTTGAGTAGGAAAAGCTTTATGCTTAGCCAACGCCAATAAAATATCTTCCACGTGATGCGTCAGGGTAGCAATGCCACGCACGCCCACGGTATTTCCGGCACCCTTTAGCGTATGCGCAACACGCTGGGCTACATCGACGTCTTGTAGTGTACCTTCACCTTGGCTAAGACGCTGGATGGCAGCTGAAAATTCGGCCGCCTGTATCGGCAGCTCCTGGAGCAAGCTGTCAAGCAATTCAGGATTGACGTCATCCGGTACTGCCAAGGAGATATCTTCGGTCGTAGCTTGTTGTTGTCGCGTTTCAACCTCAGCGGCTTCGACGGTCAGTGCCGGGGCAACTAGCAATTCCCGTAAAGCGACGGCCTGCGCCGCCGGTAGAGGGCTTGGCCACTGCTCATTCTGCAGGTACCGCACTAAATTATCACTGATTTGGCTATCCGTTAGCGCTTGTAGATAAGGCAATACCTGGTCTGGCCAACTCTCTACCACTTGCCGTTGACCCAAGCTGATGACTTCATTCTGCTGGGCAAACTGATTAAGGTTTACCTGAATCTGGCAACACACCTGATACAGCCCTTGCAGCCCCACAGCTGCGGAGGCATCAGCATAACGCGATACGAGTTCGGCATAGTTGAGCAATGCTTCTTGACGTGAGGCATCACTACTGTCGGAGACCACCAGATCTAGAATATCTTCAGCGGCTTCAGCAATTTGGGTAACTTCTAGACAAAGAACTTCCAGTATCTCCTGTTGTGCATGCTGTAAACTGGTAAGGGTTTGGACGATCTCATCTTCGGCTTCCTCGCAAGCTTCCTGATTTTCCTGGGTTGGCGCTGCGAGTAACGGAGCCGGCATCATCTCATTTGCGGCTTCGTTAGAGGGAATTTCATCCCCCATTGCCTTAGCGTCGTCCTCATCCGTCGCTTCTTCAGCGCACTCCAACGGCGGAAGCAGCAGGCTGGTTAATACGTCGGCCTCATCTTTCGAAAGCGGCTTATTCCAGACGGAACTCTGGAGATGCTGGATCATACCGTCCACGGTTTGCGTATCGCTAGGAGAAGTTACATAACTGATGACGAGTGTAGGCCATTCTTCCAGTTTTTCCTGTTCATTTTCGGTAAGCATCCTGCACTGTAAACCAAGATTGACTAGATTTTCCTGAAATAACAGGCAAACATCCTGCAATCCTACAAATCCCGCAAGCCCTGCAGTGCTTCCAATGCGCTCCACCTGTTGCGCATAACGTCCAATACCTTCAGCAATGCTATCGATGTGATTTTCATCAACGTCTTCAGCAGAGAACGTTTCCAGAAGGATGCCGACCACTTCAGCGATTTCCGTCTCTAACGCTGTGAAATTTTCGTCCGGTGTGGTCATCTCTTTCTAAAAAACCTCGTGGCGAACAACAGCAGTCATATTGGTCATTGGCATAGGACAAAACTGCCTACTAAGAGCTAGCTTGTCGAGTAGGAAGTTTGAAGACATGCACAGAACTTAATAAGCCTCTGGCATATTCCACCAGGTTGTCGGTCTGCTCCGTTTGTTCCTGCAAGCGCTGGCTAGTTTGCCGGGTGCTGTCCTGAATCTGCTGAGCTCGCTTAAGCAGGGCATTACTCACCTGCGCCTGTTCGTGGGAATTCGCAGCAATCTGCTGAACCGCCGCCACCAGTTCGGAAGTTGACTGTTGGGTTCTTTTCATCTGCTCACCGGCCTGTTCCGCCAGCCGGCTACCATCCACCACTTGACTGATGGCGGCATTCATGGCGTTGACGGTATCCGCTGTCTCCGTTTGGATATTGCTGACTAGTGTGGCAATTTGGGCGGTGGCTTCTCGAGAATTTTCTGCCAGACGTTGCACTTCGTCTGCCACCACTGCAAAGCCACGTCCTGCCTCACCTGCGGAAGCCGCATGCATACTGGCATTCAGTGCTAGAATGTGAGTCCGTTCTGCGATAGTGTTAATGATATTTACCACAGCGCTAATTTCCTGAGAACGCTCGCCCAATCGTTTAATACGCTTTTCAGTCTCACGGATGGTATCCCGGGTGTTATTAATACCGCTTACCGTATTGGTTACCGTTTCTAAAGCCGTTTGCGTCGTATGCATAGCGTTGTCAGCAGACGCGTTACAGATCCTGGCCAGTTCGGCGATCTGGTTCATAGCATCAGCCGCAGCTGCCAGTTCAATTGCCGTCTTTTCTACTTCCAAACGCTCGTTGTTAGCCACGGAAATCACGACATCGGATTGCGATTTGACCTGGTCTGAGGCTGCTGCCACTTCCTCGGAAATACGCGTTACGCCCGCTAATACATTGGCCGTTTCATCTGTTAATAGATTCAAGGCGTCGGCAACCGGTCCAGTGATATCCTCAGTCACTGGAATTCTTATGGTAAGGTCTCTCTGGCTTAGCTGTGACACTGCCTGCAGCAGATTAATAATAGAGTTATTGAGCACTTCATTTTCCCTTTCCGCCTGTGCCAGCGCCATTAATCTATCCTGTAATAGTTGATCAAAGGCATTGCCCAATTGAGCCAGTTCATCGCTACCCGTCATGTCGGTGCGCACAGTGAAGTCACCCTCGGCGATATGCTGCACGGTGTCCGCCATGCGGCTTACCGGGTCCACAATGGAGCGATAGATGGCAAAACCCAGCAAAGTGGCAATGCCAATACCGGCAGCAGCGAGTATCAACATAGCCAGAGTAAAATTGGCACCAACTCTCTGGGCCTTTTGCAGCGCCTGTTCGGAATTTTGCTGAGCTTGCCGCACGCCGGTCTGTAGAGTATTGAAGAAAGGATTGATCAACTCATCCAAGTCGTTAATGATAAAAAGTTCTAATATCGCACGGTTGCGTGAGACAATTAACTTTTCCAGTTCCTCTATGGCGGTGTGAACTCCTTCCAAACTGGCGCCATACTCGCTTTGCATTCTTTCTTTACCGGCACTGTCAAGGGTATTAAGATAGCCTTGCCAACCTTTCTCAAAGTTAGCTTTGGCAGAGGGGAGAATTGCGCTTGCCTCTTCCCACGTGCTTGTGCCTCTAGCAATATCGTTTACAGTAGCCAACAAATCGGCACGGACAGTTTCTCCTAAGCGACTCAGAGTTACCTGATTTGCCACCGCCTGATTCACCTGACCCATAAGATTGTTGGTGATATCAATGCCGAAATAGCCTGCAAAGCCAATGATCGCAAGCATTATTAACTGCATAAAAATCAGAATAAACAAGCGTGTGCCAATTTTTAAATTACGCATGACATCCTTGGCCTCAAAATGAATTTGTTAAGTTAGAAAGTTGCCTGATTTATTTATTATTGCTGCGAAATCTGGCAGTCATCGTTCAGATGGCGTGGGCTTTTTCTCGGCGTTAATGAGTAAAAATGGATTACTGGAACACTTTTTCCAGCTGCAGAGGATCAGCAACGTTATAACCATTGCCGCTCAGCTGGGTCAACAGGACGAGATCGGAACCTTGATTATCATTTGAAAAGTCGATCGGCAAACCACCGAGATCAAAAGTATGGCCGCGGACTGCCTCCAAAAATGCTTCCCGCGTGACGGGACCCTTGATGTTGCGCAGAATGTCTAACAGCATGCGGCCAACGATGTAGCCTTCTAAGGCAACATAACCTAAACTGTCGCCCAGCGCATTATGGGCATCTTTCACGATGGGTAGAGAAGAATCCAAGGCTGGTACCACCTGGGTCATAATCAATCCATCAGTTATGCCAAAAGCCTTAAGAGCCTCCTGTAAATTATCCGCACCGGTAAAGGACACGGCACTGAATACCCAGCTTTCACCCTTATAGTGCGCGTAACCGACAAAATTAGCGATTGCTTCATAGGTACCCACCGTTACAACTAAACGGCAGTGAGTACCGGTACCCTGCTCCCAATCCTTGAGAGATTTATAACCGTCGCGCGAACTCAAGGTGTTGCGCCGGTAAACACCAACGGGTCCAATCCCATTACGGTCTGGATTCTCTCCCTCCAAGGCCATAATTTGCTCTAGTCTCTCTACGACTGAGCTGGTACCCGGGTGCTTTGTCAATGCAGTTTTAATCCCCGCCACTCCAGCCATGCCGTAAGCATCGTTTTGAACATAGGCACAAATTTCCCTTGGTTTTACTCCCACCGAAAGTGCGGCTTCAATGACGCTGGCAGTTTCTTGAACGTAACTGGCACGGTAATTGACAATATCCCCGACACCTGGTCGTAACAAACCAGCGCCGGTAAAAAATCCCACGGCAGGAACCTTGTGCTCAGCCAAAATAGGCAGGGACACCTTAGCGGTTGGCGTGCCGACATTGCCAAGCATGAGAAATATGCCTTGCTCAATAAGCTGTCTGGTGGCTTCTACCGTGGTTTGAGGATTATAAAAATCATTAAGCGCCACAAACTCAATTGCGCGTTCCTGAATAGATTGATCTTTTAACGCCGCCTCGATACCCGTTTTCATTCCCAGACCGAGACCGCGGGAATCTCCTTCCAGATCCATCACCCCGCCAATACGTATCGTTGTTTTGGAAATACCCGATTCTGCTGCCCAACCTGGCAATATGCTCACGACAGCCGTTAAAGCGACACCTATGAAAAAGCGGCTTAACCTCAACGCTAAAGACGGGATTTGATGATTCTCTTTGCTGCTGTTTAATTGACTTAGTTCCATCATTTGCTACATTCCTTTTCCTGCGACGGTGCAAGTTAACTTACCGTTTTCCCTATGCATCTCAGATACTTCAAATGACCCATTACTAACCAACGCCGGAGCTCTTGGAAAGCTGAGTATCAATAGCCTCTTAACCGAAAGCCGATCCAGGTGCCGCTATTTGTGAAGCCAGCGATAGGAAAAAAGACTGATGGTTGAATTCTAACCATACCGCTCCACCATCAGAGTAAGCCCTGGAGACACAAGCTCGTAATACGGGTGGTAACGGGGGTAAACGAGACAATTTCTGGTTTGCGTCGAGAGCCTGGGGTAAATCATCTACGATAATTCCGACCGCTTGCTCGCCTTTATCCAATATGAGGATCCGCTGTTTATTCTGGTTAACCCTCTGTAGTGCTAAAAGTTGTTGAAAATCAAAAACCGGTAGTAAATTGCCTCGCAGATTAATTAGACCAGATAACCAAGAAGGCGTATGTGGGATGGGGCAGATGGTTGCTTTTTCGATCACCTCACTGACAGTGTTTGAACTGATCAACAAACCGACATGACCCACACGAAAGCCGTAACGCATTCGCCTGGACTTAGTTTGCTGAATTTTTATCGCCGTATCTGCTGGAGGGTTAAAGCGGTTAAGCGCAATACTGGGGCTAAGCCATTTGTCGGACCCCGTTCCTGGAGTTTGCACCATATTAATCTCATCCCTGGTCAACCTGTGAATGAATGACTATTTCGTTATGGGATAAACATCCTGCTATTAATTGTATCCTACTATGACTCAAATATAATGCCTTCGCGAGATGTTTAATAATGTATTACGGAAATGCCTTGAGTTGATCAACAATGGAGTCTGCGGAGTAAGGCTTGGTAATAAATGCCTTACCACCTTGCATCTGTGCCCATAACCGATCTGCTTTCTGATTTTTACTAGTCACGAAAACAATAGGTATTTGTTTAGTTTCGCTGTCACCGGATAACCTTCGGCACGTGGCATAGCCATCCATGTCAGGCATAATGATATCCAAGAAAATAATATCCGGTTTTTCCGCTTTGGCCTTTTCTATAGCTTCTTTTCCGTTAGTGGCACTAATGACTACACAGCCCGCTTCGGATACGATATTAGCAATATTGGTTAAATCAGCAGGAGAATCGTCCACTACAAGCACTTTACTAACTACCATGTCTATTTTCCTCTGCAGTTATAAAAACCCAATGGCACATTCCATGTCGTGACGCTACAGCGCTTGTTAAGCTGAATACACTGAGTTGTATATTTTAGTAAAATTTCTAATCCTTTTATTACCTTAAATATTTTTTTACAACTTTTTGAAAAGAAGCTTGCTTTACTGGCTTGACAAGATAAGTATCACAACCAGCTAACACACCTCTTACTCGATCAAACGGGGACGATTTTCCGGTTAGCATAATAACCGGTATTTGTTTTTTTACTTTGTCTCTTTTAAGCGTTTTGCATACCTGATAACCATCGACGCCAGGCAAAATCACATCCAGAAAAACCATATCGTAGACCTTCTGATCGAGCAACTCAAAGGCCTGTTCACCCGTCTCGGCTGTATCTACTTTAATATCAAACAGTCTCAACTCTAGCTCGAGTTGTTTTCTAACGGCTTTGCTATCGTCGACCACTAAAACCTGTACAGTTTTTTTCTCTTTCGCTAAGGGGGTTGGCGATTCTTGCGTGGTCGCAGCCGCTTTGAATTTTTCACCGATGACTCTGTCCGCCGAAACGTTCCCTTCTTTCACAGCGACCTGATCTAATACGCTGAGAACACGGGTAGCAACAAAAGGCCGCCGAACATAATAAGGTGAGATATTGGAGAAATTGTCCTTGGTTACCATGACTGAAGGTATCGGTGGGCGGACATCTTCTTGACCGGAAAAAGTGGATTTAGTCTTCCTGTTGCCATGCAGGCCATGCCATTCTGCCATGGCCTGTGGATCATCGGCATCAACCATGAGGATCGCACTGGGTTCCTCGGTCGAGGCTAGCGTATAAGTTTGGGTTCGGTGTGAGGAAAGCTTAAAAATGTTTGTCAATACATGTCGCTCATGCTGAGGAATCCCTATCATGGCAACGGCAAAAGTTTTTTTGCTGCTCATGCAGTACTCCGTCCCTTTAGTACGCTACAGTACGTTATGTTCCGAACCGCCCTATACGTTTTATGATAATGATTTCACTTTACGAAGCCAAGGTAATTGCCAATCATACCCACGTCTTTCCTACTCTATGATTGATTACATGCAAAGTTTTTCGCCCGATTAACGCAGGGCATAAAGTACTAATGCAATATTGATGCCGCTTTAGTTTTTTCTCATTGATAGATGATCTTATTGAAGCAACTATCCTCAGTGGTCATCTTTGGCCCTTGTGAGTCCGCTTTGGTCCCTACTGAGTCTTTTAGCGACGACCGCTAATAAGCAGCGGGTTCAGGCAAGCTCTGCGAGCAAAGTATCCATCATGCGTTCAGCCCGAGTCAAATAGCCTTGACCGAAGAGATTTAGATGATTAAGGATATGATATAAATTATACAAAGTACGGCGCACTCGATAACCATGATCCAGTGCGGAGCTTTCTTGATACGCCCTGTAAAACCGGGGTGAAAATCCACCGAATAACTCCGTCATCGCTAAATCCGTTTCCCGATCCCCGTAATACACGGCGGGATCAAAAATAACAGGCGCATTTTTGGTATGACTGGCCACATTACCCGCCCATAGATCTCCATGCACCAGCGAAGGAGTCCCCCAGTAACCTTGAAAAAAGCCAGCAAAACCTGCCAAAAGTCGTTCACCCTTACCTTGCAAACGATCCCCATAACCATGATTGATGGCCAAATCCAACTGATAACCCAATCGATATTGACGCCAAAACTCTACCCAGTCCCGGCAAGGGTTATTGACCTGAGGCGTTGAGCCAATTGTATTGTCAAGATGCCATCCAAAATAGGGCTGCACGGCACTATGCAAAACCGCCAATTGCCTGCCTAAAATTTCCATGGTCCTATCATTGGGGTCGCTTAACGATAAATATTCCAAAACCAAATAGGATTGTTGGGCTATTTTGCCCCAGCAAATTGGCTTTGGTACCTTAATGGTTTCGGTTTTGTCGATCTCCAACAGCCCCGCTGCCTCCGCCTCGAACATCGGCAATTTTTGAGCAGCGTTCAATTTAACAAAATAGTCTTGACTTTTGCCCTGCAACCGATAGGCCGTATTAATACAGCCGCCGCTCACCGGGCGGCTGGACTGGATGCTAAAAGTGCAACCTGTGGCTGCGCTTATGCGTTCACTAAGCAATTCCCACATGACTCGCTCTGCGACTCGATCTGCTCCAAGACGATTGTTATGCCATAAGGCACGCTTGTCGTGGAACAATAACCTGCATAGCAATGGGACGATGATCGGAAAAAGTATGGGCCAGCACAGATACCTCTTCCACTCGAATGGGGGGGGACACTAGAATGTGGTCCAACTGACGATTCGGACGCCAACTGGGAAACGTATGTAACCCAGCTTTGGGTTCACAGAGGTTAGCCGATTTAAGCAACACTTGCATTTCTCGTCCGTCAGAACGGCAATTGAGATCTCCCATTACGATCACGTGGCGATAATCTCTGATGACGTCAGCCAAAAAATCAATTTGGCGTAGTCGGCCGCGTTTTCCTAAAGCCAAATGCACAATAAATATATGCAGAGGCTCTACGCCTTTTCCAAAACATACCCGCAATACGCCTCGCCCTGGAATACCGGGCAGTTTATATTCTTCGATACAGGTCGGTCGGATTCGACTCAACACCGCGTTACTGTGTTGGGAAATGACGCCGATGCGGCGGTTTGCCTGATCGAAGACGTAATGAAAACCGCCACGATTTGCTAAGTATTTAACTTGATTTACAAAACCACTCCGCAAACTGCCAGTGTCGACTTCTTGTAGCCCCACAATGTCGTAGTCTTGGATTACCTCAGCAATCCCATCCAAATTTTCCATCCGCGATGGCACCGGTATGACATGTTGCCAACTTCTTGTCAGATAATGAGAATATTTACTTGTGGATAGTCCAGCTTGAATGTTATAGCTTAGAAGTCGCAGGCGCTGACTATCCATCCAGGATCTATCCGCAAACCCTAAATAAGTTCTGTGTTCGCCGCTCAGAGCTTTTGATAAAGCACCCATGATTCCTTCGTTTCACCCTTTTTCACTTTCCTTTTCAACCAGATAATTGACAACTTCAAACATTCTCGGAACTGAGCCGGCCATTGTACCATTCGTCACGTACTTTCCATTGACAATAATGGCAGGTACTCCTTGAATTCTGTAACGTCTTATCAATTGCTGAGAACGCTGTAACCGAGTTTCCACTTCAAAAGAATTATAGGCTTTAAAAAACGCTTTCTTATCTACACCATGTTCAGCAAAGAACTCTGCTAATTGGTTTTCGTTGAACAACGAGCGCTTTTGTAGATGAATGGCATCCATGAGCGGTTTGTGGATGTTGTCTAAGACGCCCAATACCTCAGCAGTATAGTAAGCGCGAGCATGGGGCTCCCAATTACTTCCCAGCACCGCCGGAATGCGCACAAATTCCACATTATCCGGTTTGTTTTTCAACCACTCTTCAATAACCGGCTCTAGGCGGTAGCAGTGACCACAGCCATACCAAAAAGCCTCAACCACTTCAACTTTATCATCCGTGGCAGTGGAAACCGGAGTTTCGAGACGCCGGTAATCGGTATCTTCTTGAAAGTCGGAGTGCTCCTCGGCACAGGCAATCATAGGAAGCCACGACAGGATAAGCAGAATGGCCATCACTAAGCGCAACACCTGGTTCATAAGTTACCTCTCATATAATTATGCGCTTCCTGAAACGGAACAAGCACGATATTAGCATTTTACGTTTGCCTTAAGTTTCTACCCTATAACAGCACGCCTGCCTTTCGATCGAGAATTCGATGGTTAGTTTTACTTTAATCAATAATTTTAGACGTTACGAAAAAAGGGTGGCCGGAAGACCACCCTTCTCAGGCATTCTTATTGACCTCTCTTCCTTGTTAAGGCTATTTTCGCAAACCCTGGATATAAGAAGCCACCGCCTGAATCTCTTGATCTGTCATCTTGCCGGCAATATTACGCATCATTTGTCCAGGATCATTGGCTCGTTGCATGGAACGGAAAACTTTAAGTTGAGTCTCAATGTACTGCGCATGCTGCGCCGCTAAGGAGGGAAAACCAGCAGCCGGATTGCCATCTCCTGTAGGGCCGTGACAGCCGATGCAAGCGGAGACTCCGGAATTCAGATTACCTCCGCGATAGATGGATTTACCGAGTTCCACTAAATCCGGATTAGCCTCACCGGGAGTAATGGTTTGGGCGACGTAATAGGCAGCCAAGTCCTCCATGTCCTGTTCACTCAAGGGCGCGGCCATGCCGTTCATAATCGCATTAACGCGTTCTCCAGCTTTGAAGTTGTTAAGCTGTTTAACCAGATAGACTGGATATTGACCGGCCAGTTTCGGCCATTCACCATTAGTACTATTGCCGTCAGCGTTGTGACAGGTGGCGCAGGAAGTGGATTTTTGCTTGCCGGCGGCAACATCGCCGGCGGCTAGCACCGTGGCCGTAAAACCGAACAGAGCTAACGTCACAGCGATTGCAAACAAGTTTTTCATATTGGAAAGACTCCTGTACCGTTATTAATTCTAATCGTATTCAGACTAGACAGGCTATGAAAGTATTGGTGTTATTAGTTTAGGAAATCGGTACTGCCGTTGCACGCAACTGGCAAAAAGAAAGCTTTTTTATATACCAGTTTCGCCTCTGACGTTCAATAACCATGCCGGCGAGTCAATCTTGCTTTTGAAGCGGAATGTTAGCATTCTATGTACAATCGGTATCATACAGCCCACTTTATGATTAGCGTCCATAAGCTTAGCCAATTGCCACCCGACCAAGGACGTGAGGTGGCCTTTGCCGGACGTTCCAATGCAGGCAAATCCAGTGCCTTGAATACTATCACTCAGCAAAAAACGTTGGCTCGCATTAGCAAACTTCCTGGGCGCACTCAAATGATCAATTTTTTTCAAATAGATCCTGACCATCGCCTCGTTGACCTACCCGGTTACGGCTATGCTAAAGTGCCAGAGACGATTCGCCGCCATTGGCAAACCCATCTTCCCCGTTACCTTAACGTGCGCAAGGCCCTCTGTGGTCTTTTTCTCCTGATGGACCTGCGTCATCCATTTACCGCTCTAGACCTGCAGATGCTGACTTGGTGCCAACACCGGAAACTGCCCAGCCATATTTTGCTCACTAAGGCGGACAAATTTAAGCGTGGCGCCGCGCTAGCAAACCTGCAACAGGCAAAATCCTTTCTGAGCCAGCAGTTTCCCTATGCCAGCATCCAGTTATTCTCAGCGCTCAAAGACACAGGTACGGCAGAAGCCCGTGCTAAACTGGATGAGTGGTTGGGATATGATGATTCCGGCTAGCGGTGCTTTGCCCGAGGATGGGCTGCGTCATATACCTTTGCCAGATGCTGAAAGTCCAAATGAGTATAAATCTGCGTCGTATTAATATCGGCATGTCCCAGCAATTCCTGAACGGCGCGCAGATCGCCACTGGATTCTAACAAGTGACTGGCGAAAGAATGACGCAGCAGATGGGGGTGCAAATGTTCCGGAACGCCTTGCCGCAGAGCCCAGCGGACAAACCGTTGCTGCACGGCGCGCGGCGTCAGCGCATACCCTAGACGGCTGACAAATACGGCGTCTTCTTCGGGTTTAGCCAACGTGCTGCGCTGCCAAAGCCAGTGCTGAAGTACTTTACAGGCCTGGGAGCCTACCGGTAACAGTCGAGTTTTATTGCCTTTACCAGATACCCTTACGCTGGCGTCCGGCAAGTCCAAATCTTTAAGCTGTAGCGACACCAGCTCAGCTAACCGCAAACCTGACGAGTACAGTAGTTCTAACATCGCATGATCACGAACCTCAAGGATATCTGCTGGAAAACAATCTAATAAGCCGGCTACCTGATCAACATCTAATGTTCCCGGCAATTTACGCCGGCTCTTCGGGGCGCGTAACGCCTGGGCAGGATTGACGATAACTTGGTTTTCGCGCAATAAATAGCGAAACAAGCCCCGCAAAGCAGAAAGCATGCGCTGTAAACTGGGTCCAGACGATCCGGTGCGGTGCCTTACAGCAATAAACATACGCACATGCTGCACCTTAACTTCCTGCCAAGTCGTAATACCCTGAGTAGCGCAAAACTCACTGAAAACCATTATGTCACGGCAATAACTATCTACCGTGGCCTTGGTCAAGCAACGCTCCCTGAGTAGATGCTGGAGATAGCGTTCCAGCCAAATCTCCCGAGCGGTGTTCATTATTCTGTTTTTTCCTTGAGGCATGGGGTGGAAGGGGGATGAGTGCAGGGTTCATGGAACGAACGCAGGTGGATGTCAAGCGCATGACTGATTAACTCGCCCATGGCCCTTAAAAACAGGGTACCCATACCGGGGTAAAAGCGTTGTTCATCCCGGCTGCCGACAGCCAATAAACCGCACCAGTCTAATCCTTGAAGCGGCACCAGGGCAATGGAAGCGATACGGAGTTTGGTTTCACCGAATAGCGCCTGTATTTGCTCCTGAGTCAGTCGACCGCACAAGGGTTGTTCTGAGCGTAGCAGCGGTTCAAAAAGAAGCTGTGCTGGCGGGGATAAAAATGCTTCCTTTGGTAAGTCTGTCTCTACCGACTGCGCTGTCAGGCGTAACGCCATCGCATCGGCTTTAAATTCTTTACGAAGCACTTCTTTGATGCCGTAAAGCATGTCCTGTAACTTCCTTGCTTCAATCAACACCAATATCAGACGTTGCAAGCGAGCTACCAACTGCGCATTATCCCGGGCCACCGCCATGAGCTCCTGAAGTTTTTTGCGCAACTGGGCGTTGCGTTGTCGCAGCAGCAACAATTGACGCTCCAGTAGAGACAGCGCCGGTTTACATGAATGTGGAATCCGTAGCGTCTCTACTAAGTCCAGGTGCCGATTGAAAAAATCGGGATGGTTACGCAAATACTTTACAATTGCCTGCTCTGCTTCCCTGAGAGCCCGGCTTGGCTTTTGCTGCTCGCTCATTGCTCAATCCATCCTTCAAAAATCCGAATCGCAGGGCCGGTCATGGTTACCGAAGCGTTTCCGCCTTGCCAACGGACCCATAGACTCCCACCACACAAATCGACCCTGACTGATTCCTCCAACAATCCTTGTTCTCGCCCGACCACCAAGGCGGCACAGGCTCCGGAACCACAGGCCATCGTTTCACCCACACCCCGCTCAAAAACCCGCAAGCGGATGTGATTACGCGTCACCACTTCCATAAATCCGACATTAACACGTCTGGGAAATCGCTCGTGACGCTCCAGGAGCGGTCCCAGGCTCGCCACTGGAGCGTTTTTCACGTCATCCACCTCCAGCACGGCATGCGGATTACCCATGGAGACGGCGCCAATTTCAAAGTGCTGATGCCCTACGTTGATAGCATAACGGCTGCGCCTAATCTCAGCAACAAAAGGAATATCAATGGGCTCCAGACGCGGCCGCCCCATATCGACCGTAACCTGACCATCCGCTTCGATTCGGAGCTGGATAACACCTCCAGCTGTCTCTACCCGCATTTCATCCCGCGCGATAAGACTCTGTTCCCGCACAAAACGGGCAAAACAGCGTGCACCGTTACCACACTGTTCCACTTCACTGCCATCGGCATTAAAAATTCGATAGCGAAAGTCCACATCTGGTAATGTGGAAGCTTCCACTAGTAAAAGCTGATCATAGCCTATCCCCAAATGACGATCCGCAAGGGCACGAATTCGCTCTGGACTCAACCGCACTTTTTGAGCAATGCCGTTTAATAGCACGAAGTCGTTGCCCAGGCCGTGCATTTTGACGAAGTGTAGCTTCATAGGGTGAATTTCACATGATGCCGCTGACTCCGTCTTAAAGAGTTCTTTCCTCCGATTTCGGCCGTTGCGGCTTGCCCAGCCAGTTGACTTGGTATAGATCTAAGCGCCGATCGCGAAAATTACGGACACTACCATGAGTGCGCAACTCTTTCAGGTTGTCCAGAGCCAAATCGATGATTAACGTCATTTCCGTGTTAGGTGTTGCCTCGGCAGCGATCGCATCATGAGGAAAAGCGAAATCTGAAGGCGTAAAAACAGCGGCCTGGGAATATTGGATGTCCATGTTTTCAACGTTGGGTAAATTGCCCACGCTACCGGACATGATCACATAACACTCGTTTTCAATGGCCCGCGCCTGGGCACAGCGACGCACCCGTAGATACGCATTTTTGGTATCCGTCCAGAAGGGCACGAACAACATTTGCATGCCCTGTTCTGCTAGTAGCCGGGGCAACTCGGGAAACTCGACATCGTAACACACTAAAATACCAATTTTACCCACGTCGAGTTCGAATACTTTAAGGTCATTGCCGCCCTTGAGCCCCCAATAGGCATCCTCATCAGGAGTAATATGAAGCTTGTACTGTTTATCCCAGCTGCCATCTCGACGGCATAAGTAACAAACATTATGCAAGGTATTATTTTGATACTCCGGCATGCTGCCGGCAATGATATTCACGTTATAGGCTAGCGCAAGGCGCACCATCTCCTGACGCACCGGTTCGGTATATTCGGCCAGTTTCCGCACTGCCTCAGCGGGATTACCCTGGTTGAACTGGGCCATCAACGGGACATTAAAAAATTCAGGAAATAAAATAATATCGGCCTGATAGCCGGCCACAGCATCAACAAAAAACTCCACCTGTTGTAGCAAATCAGTGAGAGAATGCAGCGGGCGCATCTGCCATTGCACCGCTCCTACCCGTACTAAGGATTTACGTCCACCGATCAAAGGTTCTTTTTCTTCATAATAAATGTTTAGCCATTCAAGTAAGGTCGCGTAGGCTTTGGATTCTGTGTCCTCCGGCAAATAACCGATAAGCACCTTGCGCACATGAAAGTCATTGGCCAGTTGGAAGGTCAGGATGGGATCCACCAGCTCCCTAGCCTTAACCAGTTCTACGTAATGCTGAGGCGTCATTTCCTGGGAATATTTGCCATAGCCTGGAATACGTCCACCGACAACGATAGCGCGCAGATTGAGATTTTCGCACAGTTCCTTGCGGGCATCGTAAAGGCGTCGGCCTAACCGCAGATTGCGGTACTCAGGATGCACAAAGAGATCGACTCCATAAAGCGTATCGCCGCTAGGATCATGGGTCGTGAGATAGCCGCTACCGGTGATTTCTTCGTAGGTATGACGGTCACCGTAGCGAGAATAATCGACAATCAGGCTGATGGCAGCGGCAACTACCTTGCCGTTGTCCTCGATGCAAATTTGTCCTTCGGGAAAGCGGGCAAGCTGGGAGGCAAACTGCTGCTTGGTCCAGGCACCCTGCATGGTTGGATAGACGAGATTCATAATTTCTCGGATATCCTCGTAATCAGACAATTGGGTATTACGTAACTTTAACCGGTGCTCAATTGGTTGCTCGTATTCAGTCATGGCATTGTCGTCCTGGTTAGCAAATTTTGTCCCTCTTCGGCGGCTTGCTGACAGTGTGTTGCGCTCTTGAGGATTCCCTGTCAAGGTCAATTGAGAAACTCAGGCGCGATCTAACACAAGCTGCGTATAATCTCGATAGACGCAGCGGTTCATTACGACCTGCATACCAGCCCCTTTGGCCCGTAACGCAGCCACCTCGTCAATAACGCCATCTTGAAGCCATAGAGCGGGTAAATTGAGAGCAAGACACTCCTCTATAATACCTGCGACATGCTTAGGAGCCCGAAAGACATCGACTAAATCAACACGCTCGGGCACGGTGTTTAAAGTGGGATAAGCTTGCTCCCCGAGGACAGATTCCACACCAGGATTCACCGGAAAAACCCGGTAACCAAAACCCTGTAAAGCCTTGGCTACTCCATGACTGGGTCGCAAGGGTGAAGCGGAGAGGCCTACTACGGCAATGTTCTGCACCCGTTTCAACAACGCACGGATTTCGTCAGAGAATGGGTTCTCAAAATGTTCGTTCATCGGTAAGTCCTCAGATTTCATTGGGGCCAACGTTAAGACTCGCTGTCAAGCTGCACTAATTCGTAATCCGGCCGCCGTAGCAATCGGCGCCAGCGTCAGTGCCATCGCTAGCACCGCCCCTAGTAGGGCCAATTGTCCGGAGACGGGCAAACCGGCTGCGGCTGCCACCACGGCGGCCGTGCCAAAGATTAATACCGGCACGTACAACGGCAAAACCAACAGGGTCAGTAACACGCCTCCTCGACGTAAACCCACCGTTAGGGCCACCCCGATGGCGCCAATCAGACTCAACGCCGGGGTTCCTAGCAGTAGGGTGATGGGCAACACTGCAATCGCATCGGTAGGCATATACAACAGAATCCCCAGAAAAGGAGACACCAGAATTAACGGGACTCCTGTTACCACCCAATGCGCCAACACTTTGGCCAGTACCAGTAGGGGCAGGGCGTGAGGGCTTAACAACAGATACTCCAAAGTACCATCCTCAAAATCGGAGCGAAACAAATTTTCCATGGATAGCAAAGTGGCTAACAGTGCCGCGACCCAAATCACACCGGGCGCGATTTCTTCTAAAGTGGCAGGTGCCGGCCCGACCCCCAGGGGAAATAAACTGACTACCAGTACAAAGAAGAGAATCGGGTTGGTTAGTTCACTGCGTTTGCGAATACCCAGCTTAAGGTCACGCCGAAGCACGCCTAGAAAGGCAATCAAGGCATGCGGTTCACTCATCCTAGACTCAGCTGACGAACACGACATCCTATCCACTGCGGCATTTGATGACTGGTAATGATCACCATGCCACCACATCGAACGTGGTGCATCAGTTGCGCCTCTAAATTGCGAATTCCGTTTCGATCAATGGCTGTAAAGGGTTCATCCAAGATCCAAAGACATCCTTGACCCAACCAAAGCCGGGCTAACGCTACCCGACGTCGCTGACCGGCGGACAGAGCACGAACCGTGACATCCTCGTAACCGTACAAACCCACCTGTTCCAATGCCTTATCGATGGCCATATTCTCTCTCCCGCGACCCTTTAAAGAGCGCAAAAAATGCAGGTTTTCCAGAGGAGTCAGTTCCTGCTTGATACCAGGGTTATGACCAATATACAACAGTTCGTGGTAGTAAACGGACCGGCAATGGTTAATATCATTTCCCTGCCAATAGACAGTGCCCTCCCTTGGTTGAGCTAAACCACAAAGAATACGCAACAAGCTGGTTTTGCCGGCACCATTAGCACCTTCAACCTGCAGAATCTCACCGGTTTCTAAGCGCAAATTCAGCTCGTTGAAGAGAACGCGACCATCGCGTACACAGGTCAGCCCACAGCCTTCCAGCATAACGTTTTAGTGGATCTGGATTTATATTCGGAATAAATGCAGCGAATCACTGCACCACATGATCGATAACTAACGCCACTGACTGGACCCCGTCCTTCAGTTCAAGCGTGCTGGATGCTCCCTGTAAGTCCCCCGGCTGAGCCGTAACATTGCCGGCCTTAGAAATCCGAGCTCCTACCACCACTTGTTTAAAACTCGACAGCTTCATGGCCGGTGCCATCGATTGGTTATCATTCAGCACCACTTGCACCGGAAAGTCCCGCACTGGCTGACGGACTGCAGCCAGCGGCATAGGCGGACCACTCGCAGCTTTCGCAAAAATGAACAGGGTATTTTCAGAAGAAAATTTTCCGCGTAGTTCCGGTGAGATATCCACCGTCACAGCAATTTGGGGACCAGCAGGGACGGCCTGCCGCTCATCCGTCGCCGTCTTATCGCGCTCGGCCAAACGTGCCTCCGCCTGAGCTATACCGTCTTTGATTAGGCGAACCCCTTCGCCGCTGGGGTCTCGTAGTGCCAACAGCGACTGCCAGGCAGCAATGGCCTGTTCAAAGTTTCCACTGTTAAAGGCCCCCAAACCGAGTAAAAACAGGGCACGCTGGTTATGGGGATTGCCTTGTAACACGCGGTTAAGCAATAGAGTGCTATTTTGAGTCAATCGCCCACCTTCGGCGAAAATCATGGTCTGAGCATAAGCAAGCATAATATCCGGTTGCTCGGGGGACAGTTCATGGGCCCGTTGCAACGCGCTTAATGCCAGCGGCACCTGACGTAACTGTAAATAACTGTCGCCCAACAGGTACAGACCTTCGGGATCGTTCATACCTTCCCTTAGCAAATGTGCCTGCAGGACACGGGTAAAATCGGGCAACTTGGCGCGCACCTCTCCCGTGAGGACTGCAGGATCATGAATGGCTAATGCCGCTACGTCAGCAAACCGCTCCTGGAGCGCTATCCATTCTTCAGCTTCACCCCGGTAGGAGGCGAGATAGTAATATCCTAAAGCCAATAGGGGTACTAGCACGGCAGTCATGCTTCCCAATGTTAACCCTAAGTTACCGCTGCGGTAACGTCTCGGAACGTCTTCAGGGACGTCCACCAACAAAGCGCGTTCCAATTCCGCCCGTAATTGCCGATATTGCGTTTCTGGGCACTGGCCTGTTTGGTAGTCGGCATCGAGATCAGCCAACCTTTCCCGGAAGATGGCGGTATTAATACTGTCTCGCGAAGTTTTATCCGTATGCCGCTGGTGCCATAAGGGCACCAGAATCATGGCGCTGGCTACCAACACCATGGCAACCGCGGTTACCCAAAAGACCAGCATTATTTTCGGTCCTCACCTGTTGTCAGCAGCGCCTTGAGACGTTTACGTTCCAGCTCACCGAGTTCAGGGGAAGGTTCGCGACTGCGCCGGCGGATCCATAACCCTAGCAGCAAAGCAGCGATGATCATGCCCATAAAGGGGCCGAACCACAATATCCAGGTAGCTGGCTTTAGCGGTGGCCGATAGGTGATAAAATCGCCGTAGCGCGCTACCATAAAATCATTAATTTCTTTGTCGCTGCGACCGGCAATAATCATTTCATAGACTCGTTGCCGCAAATCTTGGGACAACGGTGCATTGGAACCTGAAATATTTTGGTTTTGGCATTTGGGACAGCGAAGCTCTTCAATCAACTGGTGAAAACGCTGCTCTTGGGCTGGATTTTGAAACTGATAGGCATCAATGGCAGCGAATGCCGCCGGCAAGAGTATCAGTATTAGGGCAACGGCGCAGATGGCGCCGGCATAACTAAAGCGCACTGAGAACAATGCTTTCATCAACCTTTGCTCCCGATGAGTTGAATACGGGGCAGAAAATCCTCTTGCCAAACCCGCTCGTCCAATACGCCCACATGGCGATAACGAATCACGCCCTGCTTGTCTAACAGATAAGTTTCCGGAGCCCCATAGACACCTAAGTCAATACCTAACTGACCTGCCTCATCATTAATGTTTAGGCGATAGGGATCACCCAGGGCTTGCAGCCAATACAACGCTTTGTCCCGCTCATCTTTATAGTTCACTCCGTAAATAACCACCCCTTGCTCGGCTAGTGTTCTAAGGGTTTCATGCTCAGCCCGGCAGGAGGGGCACCAGGTAGCCCAAACGTTGAGCAATGCCACTTCCCCCTTGAGATCCTCCGGCGTCACCATCCGCTTGGGATCTTCCAAGATTGAAGCTTGGAAAGCCGGCAAAGGGCGATTAACAAGTGCAGAGGGCAGTAGGGTCGGATCGTTATCTAGACCTTGCCAGAGGAACCACAGCAGGATTAAAAAACCGCCCAAGGGTAAAGACAATAGCAGTGACAATCTACGCTTGGGCGACATTGGCGTCTCCTGCGACTGGTCCGGTGTTGCGCAGTGTCCAACGTTGCCGGCGGGCCAGGCGATAACGGGGATCGCTAATGGCAAGAAAACCGCCCAGAGCCATAACAACAGCACCTAGCCAAATCCAACGCACAAAGGGTTTGTAGTGGATGCGCATGGCCCAGTTGCCGTTAGCCAGAGGCTCGCCTAAGGCGAGATACAGATCGTGAGTTAGACTGGGACGAATCGCTACCTCCGTCAAAGGCATTTGCTGCACTGTGTAAAGACGCTTTTCCGGCGTTAAGATGGCCTCTACCGTTCCTTTGCGATTCAGCACTTCCACACGGGCCTGGGTGGCAATATAATTCGGGCCTTGGATATTACGCAGGCTAAGCAGGTGAAATTCATAAGGGCCAAGAGTCACAGCCTTACCCACCTGTATACGCAAATCGCGCTCTACACTGTACACGCTGGTAATCGCAATGCCAGTGACGCACAAGGCCACCCCCACATGGGCCATGACCATGCCCTTATAACTGCGAGATAAACTGAGCAATGCACTTAAACGATGGGTCTTATGAGCCACTTTACTCCACATATCGTAAGTACTGGCCAGCAACACCCAAAACACTAAGCTTAGCGAAAGCATAACCAGGGTATGAGGTTCACCACTTACTAACAACGGTAATCCAATACCCAGTAACAGGCTTAAAGCTGCTAGCCAGCCCAGCTGCCTTGCCAGTCTTTTGAGGTCGTCACGTTTCCAGCGCAGCAAAGGCCCTACGCCTAGAACCATGAGTAATACCAGAGCGAGAGGGACAAACAGCGCGTTGAAATAAGGAGGCCCCACGGAGATCTTACCGAGTTGCAAAATATCCACCAGCAAGGGAAATAGGGTTCCTATAAAAACCACTCCACAAGCACCCACCAATAGCAGGTTATTCAACAGCAATGAACCTTCCCGGGACACCGGCACAAATCGGCCCTCACTGCGGATCACGTGCGCCCGTAACACCAGCAGCACTAGCGCACCGCCAGTGATCGCCGTTAGTAAAGCCAGAATAAACAAGCCACGTTCTGGATCGTTAGCGAACGCATGCACCGAAGTCAATACTCCCGAGCGTACTAGGAAGGTACCCAACAGGCTCAGAGAAAAAGCCATAATGGCCAGTAACACAGTCCAAGCCCGGAAGACATTACGGGTTTCCGTGGCAGCCAGAGAATGAATCAAAGCGGTGCCTGCTAACCAGGGCATAAACGAAGCATTCTCCACCGGGTCCCAGAACCACCAGCCCCCCCAACCCAGCTCGTAGTAAGCCCACCAGCTTCCCAAGGCAATACCAAGCGTGAGAAAACACCATGCTGCGAGGGTCCAAGGCCGTGACCAACGTGCCCAAGCGCTGTCCAGCCGCCCACTGAGCAAGGCAGCCACCACAAAAGCGAAGGCCACTGAAAAACCCACATAACCCATATACAGCATGGGGGGATGTACAATCAGACCGAAGTCCTGTAGCAGCGGGTTCAAGTCCCTACCGTCCAGGGGAAAAAAAGGTAGATTGCGCGCAAAGGGATTCGAAGTCAGCTGTAAGAACAGCAGAAATCCGCTGCTGATCACACCCATGACACCGATGACTCGAGCCAGCATATCCTGAGGCAACCCCCGGCTAAATAGGGACACTGCCAAGGTCCAGCTGCCCAAGATCAATGCCCATAGCAATAGGGATCCTTCGTGACCACCCCATGTTGCCGAAATCCGGTACCACACAGGCAGTTGACTGTTAGAGTGCAGAGCGACATAAGCCACAGAAAAGTCGTTGTAAATAAACGTAAAAACGAGGCAAAGAAAGCTCATTAACAGAAACAGAAATTGCCCCATCGCGGCAGGTCGCGCCACCGCCATCAACCGCGGTTCTTGCCGAGCCGCACCTAGCAGGGGCAAGCTGGCCTGCAACAACGCCATACCAAGGGCTAAAATGAGCGCTAAGTGGCCGAGTTCAGGTAACATAAACGGTTCCTCAGGGAGCGGATTGATTCGGCTGCCAAACGCCAGCTTGTTTTAGACTGGCAGCGACTTCGGGAGGCATATAATTTTCATCGTGCTTGGCCAGCACTTCTTGGGCTTGAATAACGCCGTTAGGCGTTAACCTGCCCCGGGCGACAATACCTTGCCCTTCCCGAAAGAGATCTGGGAGAATGCCTTCGTAGCGAACTTTTACCCGGTTGAGGTTATCGGTCAGGGTAAAACCCACCTGCAGGCTTTGCGAATCGCGTTGCACACTACCGGCGACGACCAGACCACCGACCCGAATGCTCCGACCCTGGGGCGCTTCGCCAGCAACAATCTGACTGGGAGAATAAAATAAATTAATGTTTTGCTGCAGAGCGTAAAGGGTCAGTCCTACGGCCGTACCCATGCCCGCTATCACCAGTAGTACGAGAAGTAAGCGTTTGCGTCGAGTGGGGTTCATACTTTCCTCATTTGACCATGTCGCTCTGCTGTTCGCGGCGCTTGCGCCGGGCCATGTCCCGCTGTAATCGCCGATGGCGTAGCAGCAGGACAAGAATGACGGCACCTAATACCACCAGCGTTAAGCCATAAGACATCCATACGTAGAGCGCGTAGCCGCCCATATGAAAAAATTCGGACCAATTGGAAAATCTCATGCACATGCCTTGGACAAGAGAGTAAATCGCCCAGTTCATTAACAAAATACCATAGCGATATTCCTCCGTTAACGCTGTACTATAGTGCCAGCCATATGAATTGATGCCGATAATTTTATTACAATCGTTGTTTACTAACGATTTGAAGCCTTGTAACCAGTATCAGGTCATTTGACCGGCACTATAGAAAACGCTAACCATTCAACTGACGCTCCAGTACTTCATTCCGGGTGCCCATCAAGACCGCCACTACGGCCAGCAGACCATAGGCAACCATCATGACCAGCAGGGGCCATAACATAGCAGGAACCATGGAGGGTTTGCCCAGCTTAAAGATGGTGGCTCCCTGATGCAGGGTATACCACCATTCCACGGAATAATGAATGATTGGAATATTCACTAAGCCGACTAGAGCCAAAACGGCTCCTGCACGGGAAGCCGTGTCGCGATCTTCAATGGCTTCCTGTAAGCCTATATAACCCAGATAAAGAAATAGTAAAATAAGTTCAGAAGTTAAGCGGGCATCCCATACCCACCAGGTGCCCCACATAGGCTTGCCCCATAGCGAACCGGTAACCAGCGCCAGAAAAGTAAAGGCCGCGCCGATAAAAGCACAGCTCCGGGACGCCATTGCCGCAACCTTAATACGCCAGATCAGACCAATCCCCCCGGAAATGGCCATGGCCACATAGACCCCCATGGAAAAAGTAGCTGCCGGAACATGAACATAGATGATCCGAAAACTGTCTCCTTGCTGATAATCAGCGGGCGCGAAGGCCAATCCCCAAACTGACCCAACGCCAAATAAAAGCAACGTCATAACGATTAGCCATGGCATTGCTTTGCCGGATAACGCGTAGAAGTAATGAGGCGATGCCAGTCTATGCAGCAAATGTGGCGTTTTGATAACACGATTCATGGGGTAGACAAGTGTGGTGTTATAAAAATGGCAAATATGAACAAAGAAAAATTCAGCTACATTATTTATTATGCCATATTTGGTTTTACCTGATGCTCCTCAAACTCTGCTCCGGAAGGTCATCTTTGGTGGAGGAAAACAGCGATGGAAATCCAGAAGCATTCTTTCTTAGTCACCGGCGGTGGTTCTGGCTTAGGACTCGCTACCGTACAAATGCTGGCCGAACAAGGTGCCCAAGTAGTCATTGCGGATGTAAATCGCGAGGCCGGTGAAAGGCTTACCGCCGAACTAGGCAAACAGGCACGGTTTGCACAAACGGATGTGAGCAGTGAAGCGGAGGTCCAGAAAGCTATTGCTGCTGCTGTGAACAGCTTTGGAAGCCTACACGGCGTCATCAACTGCGCTGGGATCGCCATTGCGAACAAGGTGCTCAATAAAGACGGCACTCCCCATTCCCTAGCGCTTTTTAATAAAAGCGTGCAAGTGAATCTAGTGGGCACGTTTAACGTCATTCGCCTGGCAACTCAAGCGCTAATCGAAACCACACCTAATCATGAAGGCGAGCGCGGCGTTATCGTCAACACCGCCTCAGTGGCAGCTTTTGACGGACAAATCGGACAAGCTTGCTATGCGGCTACCAAGGCAGGCATTGTCGGCATGACCTTGCCGATTGCCCGGGAATTAGCGCGTTTCGGTATCCGCATTATGACCATTGCGCCTGGCCTTTTTGAAACCCCAATGCTGGCCGCTCTTCCAGAGGCTGCACGCCAATCGCTGGGACAACAAACCCCTTTTCCCACACGCTTGGGACGTCCCTCTGAGTTTGCCGGCCTGGTAAAACATATTATTGAAAACATCATGCTGAACGGTGAAGTGATTCGTCTGGATGGCGCTATTCGTTTAGCGCCGCGATAAGCGTTTTCGGAATGTTACGCTATAAAAGCCATGGCACATGAATTGCGTCTTCAGACACCCTATTTGACTCTGGCAGCCCGGGCGTGGGGGTCGCAAGCAGGTTCGCCCGTACTAGCTCTCCATGGCTGGCTAGACAACGCTGCCAGTTTTGTCGAACTAGCGCCATTGCTACCCTCCTGCCATATCGTAGCGCTCGATCTACCCGGCCACGGGCTCTCGGACTGGCGACCAGCAGGCATTCACTATCACTTTAGCGATTTTACGCATGACGTACTAATGGCCGCTGACGCTTTGGACTGGAAGCGATTTACGTTGCTAGGGCATTCCTTGGGCGCGTCTATTGCTTGTTTCGTTGCCGCAGTAGCTCCCGAGCGTGTTGCGCAGTTAGCGCTTATCGAAAGCTTGGGACCACTTACAGCCTCCCCTTCCGAGGCGCCAGCCCAGTTAGCTATTTCCCTGCGGCAGACGCAAGCCTTGCACCAGAAACAGAAGCCCCCACCTATCTACGCACATCGTAAAGCCGCAATTCAAGCGCGTCAGCAAGCTGGCGTCAGTTATTTAGCTGCCGCCACCTTGGCCGAGCGAGGTTTGAAAACGGTAGATAACGGCTTTAGTTGGCGCAGCGATCCTTGGCTGACCGTAAAATCTCCCGTTTACCTATGTGAGGAGCAAGTGTTGGCCTTTTTAGCAGCCATCCAAGCACCAACCTTGCTGATTCAAGCGGAGTCAGGCTACCTTGTCAAACGAAAAACGACGGCTAAACGGCAACAACAAGTGCGCCACTTAAAATGTAAAGTTCTGGCTGGCAACCACCACCTGCACCTGGAGGACCCGGCACCGACCGCGGCGGCGTTACGTGAGTTTTTCTCCTTGCAAAAATCACTTTATTAGCTCTTAAGCCACCGCTAACCATTTGACTATCCACCTCGAATGCATTAGTCATTTACCTGTCATATGTTAAGTATTGGTTATATAGTCAGCATGAGCGCCAAGAGACAGAAATATAGAACAATGGACACTCCTAAGGAACTTACCAAAATTACCGTAGCGTTGCCTAAACAGCTTGGTAACCGTTTAGCAATCTTAAGTGAATCTCATGACGGCGATTTATCGCAAACCGTCGGCGAAGCCATAATGCTGCTCTGGGAATTGCGTTATCCTCAACAGACTGCCCAGCGACAAGATGCATCCGCAGCTAACACGCTGCTACCGCAGGAAAGGCAGAGGGCTTTAGAGATGCATAATGAAGGAATACCCGTAGAGGATATCGCCAAGGAGTTGGACCTCTCGGTAGAACATATCAAAGAGATACTGGATATTGCCGTGCCTTCTCCGGATCGCCATCTGTTACGAGAACGAGCCAGAACCATGCAAAGCATCGGAGCAAGCTTATCCAGCATTGCCAAGCAGTGGAATGAACAAAGAATCCCGACCTTGTCGGGACACGGCAGATGGCATCACGCAATGGTAAAAAAACTGTTACGAGAATAGCGATTGGCTTTCCTCACCGGAGCTTATGAGAAAGCTAGCAGAAGAGGGACAATATCAAGGCGAAACCGAATCCCATCCCTGTTCATCGGGAAAAACATTCGTGTATTTAATGCTTGTCCGCGGCTCTGCCATCAGACCCTCAACGGTATCACGCCACTTCGCGTAATGAGCCGTTTCCTTGTGCCGGGCTGAGTCATCGGCGCTTCGATAAACTTCAACTAGGACAAAATAAGTAGGATTATCTTGCTGTTGAATGACATCAAAACGGGCGACACCCGGCTCCCGTACGCTATGGCGAGCATTTTCCAGGGAAGCAACTTGGAAAGCCTCCACCTGGTCTGGTTTAACGTGAACATAAACATGAACAATGAACATGGCTTGGTCCTGGGCGCTGAATGTTTGAGCCTATTTTGTAGGCTTCGCAATTTTTTCGACCTCCATAGTGTTATGGACCGCCTATCCGTTGTCTACCCGTTTTTACGCTGTTGTACTACTTAAGCTCAAAGCCAGCAATCCACTAAGGTGCCTTGTACAATATGATGTCGAAAATTGCCTGGCACATCAAAATCCGGTTCTCTGGTCAGCGCCTGTTCGCAGGCTGTCGCAAAGTCCTGGCCGTCGGCTAAGGTCTGCAACAGGGTAAATTCACCCTCCCTCAGGGACTGCATTTCTACGTCCAGAGTTGCGTTACGAAACACTAACAATTTATTGCCGCCTGTGGACAAATCCACGACTTGTTCACCGTCATAACCTGGTTGATTGACCTCCCAGATACGCCGAACAGGGTAAGCCGACGCTAACAATCGGTTGCCCGGATTTAACTTGAACTTCAGGTCGCCGTAACGTGCTTCGAACAGACCGGTCAGAGCCGTAGGATTCAGAGGAGGATGTTCGGCGGCATAGAACACCTGTTGATAAGACCACTCGAGATGCGCCACATCGGGCAAATAAGGCAGCTGTCGGGCAGGCTCGAAAGTATTTAGAAACTGCGGGAAGGTTGCGCCAAATTCGTGCAGATCTCCAGAGATTGAAGGAAACTGAGTAATATAATGATGCGCTGCATACCGGAAAAAGCCGATGCCTACCAAACGTTGGACCACGGGATAAGTGCCTTGTAAGACTTCGGTAAAATTTAGATAGGTATTGTTACGGTAGACCTGAAGCCGCCGGTCACCGCCCAAGCGGTTGGCTTCAATCTGCGCAGCGAAACCAGTTTCTCCGCCACTGAATACATCCTGGGAAAACTTGAGTTGCAACTCACGCAACGCAGACATGCCGCTCCTCAAGCATAATCTTGTCCGCTTGACGCGCCTCGTCGAGTAGTACCCGCAGGGAGGGCAGGTCTGCATCCCACTCGATTAAGGTAGGGATGGCACCGAAATACCGTATTGCTTTCCGGTAAAGTGCCCACACTTCATCGCAAACCGGACGGCTATGGGTGTCAATCAAGATTTCGCCGTCGTTAAAGGCATTAATGGTAAAACCTGCCAAATGAATCTCCTGAACCAGATTTCGGGGAATGGCATACAGAAAGGTATCTGCGGCAAAGCCATGGTTGCGAGCATTAACATAGATGTTATTAATGTCGAGCAGCAAACCGCAACCCGTACGCTGTGTTAATTCAGCGACAAACTCCCACTCCGGAATGGTAGAGACGGTATATTCCAAATAGCTGGAAACATTCTCCAGCAGGATCTGCCGCCCTAAATAATCCTGCACCCGCGAGACCCGCTCCACCATATGTGCTAACGCTTCCTCCGTATATGGCAGCGGCAACAAATCATTATGATAACGGCCGTCCACGGAACCCCAGGACACGTGCTCGGAAACCAGTGCCGGCTCAAAGCGCTGGATAAGCTCCTTGAGTTTATCTAAGTGACGGAGGTTCAGAGGATCTGTTGAACCGAGCGATAGCCCAACGCCGTGCAGACTAAGGGGATAATTAACGCGAATTTGCGCTAGCAAATGCAAAGGTTTACCCCCCGCAACAAAGTAGTTTTCGGGGTGCACCTCCAGCCAACCAACGGTAGGCCAGGTTTCCAGAAAATCCTGATAATGCCCGGCCCGCAGACCGACCCCAGCTTGCGCCGGGATCGGACCAGGACCAAGACCGCTTGGGATCGGCTTGGACAACGTCATGGCCGTCGCTTAGGCACTACCCGGCTCAAGGCTGCCATCCACGAGCTTTTCGCAGGTGCCTGCCGGCAGGTAAACCCATTCATTAGGGCCACCGTCCGTCGTGGCTTGACCGGCGCAAGAGTGACCGGCTGCGCCGCAGTCATTCTGACCCACCTTGACGACGCCATAACATTTTTCCTTATCGGCATCAGCGGCTATTGCATTGCCCGCGGCCGTCACTACACCAAGGGCCAATACGCCGGCGATCGTGGAATTTACGACAGTCTTGGTGTTCATCAAGAAAATCTCCCATACCTTACATTGCTAAACATTGCTAAGAGTCATTGAAATTTAGAGCCTAAGGCGCAACGGCTCGCGCCCGACCGGAGGAGCCACCGCGGCTCCCTAAGTTCCTCCTTTGCGAGCAAGAAACTGAGGGAGCAGCAGCGTACCCCCCAAACATCCTTATTTGGAAGTTTTTATACGTTATCTTGTTGGGCACGGATGCATATGCAGCGATATTTATGATGAGCTTATTGAGCTCTAGCAGCATTATTATATGCGTAGCGAATATAGAAAATTCAAGTTCAGGTAAATTGCTTGCGCGACTATGCTGGTTAATTTACCCAGGCGATATGACATAGGCGGCTTCACTCCCCGGCAGATCAACCTTAAATGTCGCTCCTTGTCCGGGTTCGCTCTCAACCCAGATGCGCCCGCCATGACGCTCAACAATGCGCTCGCTGATGGCAAGCCCCAATCCGGTGCCTTTAGGTTTGCCGGCCACTTGATCGCTAACCTGGTGAAACTTTTCAAAGATTAAGCGTTGCTGTTCATGCGGAATGCCGGGACCATTATCCTGAATCTCAAAACGAACGTGATCATACTCGTTAAGCAGTCGAATGATGACGCGACCGATTTTCTCAGGGCAAAATTTGACGGCATTAGAAAGCAAATTAATGATCACTTGTGTCAGCCGATCGTAATCTCCCGCTACGACAACGGGACCATCTCCTAATACTTCCTCCAGGCAGACCGCTTTTTCCCGGAATAGCTGACTCGTGGCATTGATGGCATCCCGAATCAGCACCTGGAAATCGACTTGTTCTATCTGCCAATTGATGCGCCCCGATTCCAACTTAGCCAAATCCAGCACTTCATTGATCAATCGTGTCAGACGCTCGCTTTCCTTGACGATGATTCCTAAAAATTCACTGCGTTGAGCACCCTCCATGGTCGGATTCGCCAGTAAAATCTCCGAAAAGGCGCGGATAGAGGTCAACGGAGTCCGTAACTCATGGGTCACCGTAGAGATAAACTCGTCTTTGAGCCGGTCGAGTTCCCGTAAACGCGTATTGGCCTTTCGTAACTCGGCGCTGGTTGCCTCTAACTCGGCGGATTTCTGCTCTAGACGACGGCTGTACTCGATAGCGTGGGAGCTTTCGTCCAAAATGGTCATGACTTCGTCGATGCTTAGGACCTCTCCCATAACAATGGAAGACACCATGACGCGCGCCGAGGCTGAGCCAATAGCCCCTGCTAATAAACGCTCCGTATAATGAATCAACCGGGAGTCAGCTTGCTGTAAGGAATCTGCACCATGCTGCCGAGCGTAATCGCTGAAGGCTTTATCAGCCCGCTGACGGCCGATGAAGCGGGCAAGTAAATTGTGCAGTTCCTGAGTTTCGACTACACCTCGCCAGAGCAGGGCATCACCATCATGGCGATCGCGCTCAAATACATCTACAAACTGACTACCTTGCACCTGCTCCATGGCATCTTGACGGCTAAGCAAAGATCCCAGCACCAAACCGCCGATATTTACCAACATGCTCCAAAAAACGGCATGGGTATAAGGGTCTAGACCAGTAAGTCCCAGTAATTCGTAAGGTTTAAACAGAGACAGACCAAATAGGCCTTCTGCAATGAAGTGGGGACTAAACCAACCGGATATAGCAAAGGCCGGCAACAACAACGTATAAGCCCAGACCAGAAAGCCGCCGCCAAGCCCAATGAGGGCGCCCAACCGGCTAGCACCTTTCCAGTACATACCCATCAAAATGGGCGGAGCGAACTGAGCGGCAGCAGCGAAAGATACCAGACCAATGGTAACCAGGGCATAGGATTCGCCGATAAAGCGAAAAAAGAGATAGCCCAATAGAATCATTAAGGCAATGCTGACCCGACGAATGCCCAGCAACAACCCGCTGATGTCAGCACGTTCGGTCAGACGGAGGGCCTTGATCCGCAGCAACACCGGCATCACCAAATCGTTGCACACCATCGTGGAGAGGGTGACGGTGGCGACGATAATCATACTGGTAGCGGCGGATAAACCGCCTAAAAAAACCAGCAACGCTAAAACTTGTTGCTGTTCGGCCATGGGCAGTGCCAATACAAAAATGTCGGCATCGACTTTCCGACCATCAAATACTAGCAGTCCACCAATGGCTATCGGCAGCACAAACAGGTTAATAATGAGTAAATAAAGAGGAAACAACCAAGTCGATTTGCGAATATGCCTTTCATTGACGTTCTCCACCACTAGAATCTGAAATTGGCGTGGTAAAAACAAGAACGCCATCATCGCTAGAAATGTTAGCGATAACCAACCCCCATAACCTCCTGGTACCGCTTCGAAACGCATGAGTCTGGCCAGTTTTGGATCAGCCGCCGCACGTTGAAACAAATCGCTGAAACCGTCAAACAAGCCATAGGTCACAAAAATACCCACCAGCAGGAAGGTGATCAGTTTCACTACAGACTCAAAAGCGACTGCCGCCACCAGGCCTTCATGGCGCTCGGTATTGTCGATATGGCGAGTCCCGAACAGGATGGCGAAGACAATCAACAGTAAGGCAATATAAAAGCTGGTATCCATCCAAATAGGCAGATCTCTAAACGCGTTTGGCATCACTACTGCCGGATAATGCCTCAAGACGTTGAAGCTAGTCGCAATCGCATCAAGCTGTATGGAAATATAGGGCATGATACCAACCACGGCGATGATTGTGACCAGCCCGCCCAATAGAGTACTTTTGCCATAGCGGGAAGCGATGAAGTCGGCAATGGAAGTAATGTGGTGTACCTTGGTAATTCGCACGATACGCCGCAGCACAAACCAAAATAGCACCGCCACCAGCGTAGGTCCCAGATAAATGGGAAGAAAGCCGATTCCCGTCGAGGCCGCCCGACCTACACTGCCATAAAAGGTCCAAGCCGTACAGTAGATGGCAATAGACAGAGTATAGATATAGGGGTTGGCAATAATTGAGCGGCCGGCATCGGCGCGTTTGTCGCCATAATAGGCAACGGCGAATAAGAGCCCCAGGTAAAGCAAGGCACTGCTGACAATAATCCAGTCTTTAAGCATTCAGATTCCAGTTCGATCGTCGTTGCGAAAACTGGATCTTTCCGCAATGAAAGCCATCAGCGCGATAATGACTAGCCAAACCAGAAATATGTAAAGATACAGGAGAGGAATTCCCCAAAACAGATGCTGTCGGTTGACAACCGACAGCAAGGGGTAGTTTAAAGCCAATGTTCCCATCAGAAAAAGAACAATAATTTGATCCCTATAGCGACGTTTCATCGACGACTTCCTCAGAATTGCGATTGCGCCTTACGCACCTGCACCATTTTCTCCGAAGCTTCCAAAGCTTGCCTCAATGTTTTGATCCCTTGCGCTTCAAGCAGATTAAGTAGTTTAAGAAACACCTCCGCAGTGACTAACGTATCACCTAAGGCGGTGTGCCGATCCTTTATTGTCACGCCCAACCGTTCGGCAATAGCGTCTAGCGTATGCTGATCGGTGTGATCATGAAGAAAAACCGAGAGCAATAAGGTGTCCAGCACCGGATTTACAAAGCATACTCCGGCGCTTTCCTCTTTAAGCTTTAGGAACTTCATATCGAAAGCTGCATTATGAGCTACCAAAACCGTCTCGTCATCGCCGACAAAGACCTTAAAGCGTGGCAGTACTGCTTGAATAGAAGATTGTCCCCTAACCTGCTCGTCGGTGATACCGTGAAAACGGATAGAGGCTTTGGGGATCGTTCTGCCTGGATCAACTAACTGGTCAAATGTCTCACCGCCAAGAATACGGCGGTTGACGATCCGTACCCCGGCGATTTGAATGATTTCATCGCCCTTGGAGGGCTCTAAGCCTGTTGTTTCCGTATCGAAGACGACATAAGTCAGACTTACCAAAGGCCGCTCCGCCAACTCGCCTAGGTCTGCCGTATCGCGGCTCAGTGTAAAATCATATAATTCCGGCCGCTCGAGAGACACTTTCTCTTGCGGCTGCCATTGCCGTTTTGAGGCCGGCAGAGGCAACCGCAGCAGAGCGTACCCCAGGCAACGATGGGTTTGACTCCAAAGATCACTGTTGTGACGGCGCAGCACCTCATCTACCATAACGGCCCCTACGATATTCTGAATTGACTCATTAAGACACTGCTCGATTTGCTGTACCGGCATCGGCTGTCCGGCCCAAATAATATCCAAATAGACTCGCCGGTTACCGAGCAGGCACTCGATATCGTAATGATTCCCATACCCAAGAACCTGCAGTCGATGAATCAGGTGCTCAAGAAGCAACACGATGGAAAGGTTATCCACATGCAGCCATAGCGGCATGCCTCTGCTGGACAGCTGAGGACCACCGCATTGTGCGAAATGATGGATAACGCCTCCCACCAGATCAGCAGAATAAACATCATTCATAGGCCAACGAGCAGGAAACAAACGCCGCAGGTCATGGCTTAAATGCTGCAAACGCTGGCTGAGAATGGTACTTTCCTCCAAGATGACGGTTTGAAAGGTTTTTCTTTGTGCCGGCTCCATCTGAGTAAAGTAAGCAATATTTTCCGCTGCGGCCCGCAGACTGGCTAGTGACTGCCGTAGTTCCTCCGTCCTGTGCTTAACCAGGGCTTGGTCGACGTAGGCCTGCTCTGTTAGGCTGGTGACATCACGAAAAGTGATCACGAAAGCAGACTGTAATACCGATGCGGAGGGCAACAGACTCATGCGACAATGAAAAATATACTCGCCGTCTAGCGTAGAACATACAAACTCCGCATCGCTGCTACCCGTTTTGGCAACCGGTTGTTGCTGCTGATAGCGAAGCAACTCTAGCGTGCTCTCAATGGGGCCACGGTTCCACAATCCATAAAGGGAACGTCCTAACCCTAGCGCATCGCGGTTAGGTAATAGCTTAACAGCCGCAGGATTGTAGAGGAGAATGCGCGCCTTACTGTCGCAGACCAATACGCCATCAGATATTTCCCGCAATACAATCTCTAGACGCGCTTTTTGTTCTTCGCTCTCCTTAGCACCCGTCGCCATGGCGGTTGTTACCTCACTACGCGCTTGCTGGAGTGAATGACCTAGTTCCTGCAGCGTTGTTGGGAAATCACCTACTAGGTGTAGCGGCGGTATTTCCAGTTTGTATCCTGGATTGCTGCGGTTAATGATACGTGCGCCGTGCGCCAGACTGGCCAGCGGCATAAAACAGGCCCAATCCATAAAGGCCCAAACGCCAATAATGCCCCCGATCGATAAAAAACTGCCGAACAGAATAAACAGCAGTGCTTGAGTGCGCAGCGTCACATCGGCAATAAAGTGGGGTAACTGCCAGATAATAATCCCCGTAAAGCTGCCCGCCAAAGCCAAGGGTATTAGCGCCAGAAGCCAGAACTTTACCCGATTATGCATGAATTTTCAGGCACTTAAGCCTTAATGGGTGTTGCCCAAAAGTGCCTGCACTTTCTCTACCACTTCCTGGGTTGAGAAAGGCTTGGTGACGTAATCGTCAGCCCCTAAAGCGAGTCCTTTTTCCCTCTCCACTTCCCGACCTTTAGCGGTCAACATAATAATGCGGGTATGCTGCCAGGCCGGGTTTTCGCGGATAGTCTGACAAACTTCGTAACCATTCTTGCGCGGCATCATGACGTCGAGCAGTATAAGATCCGGGCATTCCGCTGCGACTGCCTCCAGACCCGACTCTCCGTCCGCCGCAGTGGACACTTGGAATCCGGCCTGCTTCATTAAAAACTCTAAAGAGAGAACAATATTAGGTTCGTCATCCACGATGAGAATTTTATTTGCCATGGTACCCCCCGGCTGCATTTCTTGACAAAGTTAAGGCACAATATTGTCGATCACTTTTTTGCCGTCTACCAGACGTTGGCAAAATCACTAGAGAAGTCGAGCCAAATGTGTCTATTTTTTATCTGTTTTGCCGCTGGATACTTCTCTCTCAGATTCGTTGGTATTACTGCTCGCTTTGGAAAAGGCGTCCCAGAAGGTTTTTTGCAACATTTCCATGGAATGAAACTGAGCAGGCAACATAGGTTTCATCAGACTCATCGCATCAAAGCCGGTCACCCCTTTGCGCATGTTATCGCTTATCACTTGTAAGATTTCCTCTTGCAACGGCCGAATATTGGGTAGGCCAAGAAACTCACGCATCTCTTGTGCGGTTGCCTCAACGCTGATATCAACTTTCATGGCGTATCCTCTGCGGGGAAGGGTCTGCGTCTCGCAAACCCGATCAAAGATTTTCAAAAAGTAGTCACAATACATTTAAAGCATAGCAAGGCAAACGGCATTAAACCTCTTGCCTAAGTTAAACTCTGCTTGTTCAGGCTGGCGCCTTAGCGCTCATTTTGCAAGAGTCTATGCTGCGTAAGACGAGCGATACCAGACTAGCATGTTCTGGAATGGTACTGGTCTCAGCCGTGGCAGGCTATGCTTGGTTGCAATCTTGACTGAGAAACGCAATGGCTATTGACAGAGGACTGGCAGCGTTGCGAAACAAACTTCGGTAAGAGTGGGCAAAGGAGGGGTGAAACCCGCCGTCCGCTGCTGAGTACCACGGAGTTGAGCAGCTCGTTCCAGGGGATGCCGTGAATGCCTCCCTGCAGGCTTGACGACGGCATCCCTTCCGCCGACACTCCGTTCACGAGCTACTCAGTCCCGTTCTGCGCGCTCGCCGGGTCGCACCCGCAAAGGGGATGTTTGAATTAAGCGCTACGACGATAGCGTTCACGCTGCAGATGGACCAGTAACAAGGAAACGGCAGCCGGGGTGACGCCGGGAATACGGCCCGCCTGTCCCAGAGTGGCGGGCCGCTGTTGGGAAAACTTCTCGCGCACTTCGGCGGACAATCCCCTTACCTGGGAATAGTCCAAATCCAAAGGTAATTGCATTTCTTCATAACGGCGATTGCGTTGGATTTCATCCCGCTGACGCTCAATATAACCGGCATATTTGCACTGAATCTCCACCTGTTCGGCAACGTTGGCATCACCTACGCCGGGACCGACAGTAGGCAACGTCATTAAGGACGCGTAATTGACTTCCGGACGACGCAGCAATTCGATGGCGCGGCTTTCGCGGATAAGGGGTCCCTTAAGAACTTGCCGGCAGATGGTTTCGTCCAGCTGCTGGGGGCGAACCCAAATATCAATAAGACGCTGGCGCTCGCGTTCGATGGCTTCGCGTTTAGCCGTGAAACTGCGCCAACGAACCTCATCTACCACGCCAAGTTGACGTCCTATCTCGGTGAGTCGTAGGTCAGCATTGTCTTCCCGCAGCAACAGGCGGTGCTCGGCGCGGCTGGTAAACATCCGGTAAGGTTCAGTAGTGCCACGGGTGACCAAATCATCAATCAGCACCCCAAGATAAGCCTCATCCCGGCGAGGATACCAGGGTTCCCTGCCCTGCACATGTAACGCTGCATTAATGCCCGCCAAGAGTCCTTGGGCCGCGGCCTCTTCATAACCGGTAGTGCCATTGATCTGACCGGCAAAAAAGAGGCCCCGGATGTATCGATTTTCTAATGAGTAGAGTAAGTCTCGCGGATCAAAGAAGTCGTATTCAATGGCATAACCCGGCCGAGTGATATGAGCGCTTTCCAGTCCCCGAATGGAGCGTACTAAATTGAACTGCACATCAAAAGGCAAGCTGGTGGAGATACCATTGGGGTACACTTCGCCCGCCTGCAGTCCCTCAGGCTCAAGAAAAATCTGATGGGAAGCTTTATCGGCAAAACGCATAACTTTGTCCTCTACCGAAGGACAATAGCGTGGCCCTACTCCCTCAATAACCCCTGTGTACAGGGGCGAACGCTCAAGTCCACCACGAATGATTTCATGAGTGCGTTCGTTAGTGTGACTAATCCAGCATGAGATTTGCCGGGGATGCTCCTCCACATTGCCTAAGTAAGAAAATACCGGCGTAGGCGTATCACCAGGTTGTTCAAGCAGCTTGCTGTAATCAATCGAGCAGCTGTCGATACGCGGGGGCGTTCCGGTTTTTAAACGGCCTACCCGCAGGGGTAGCTCCCGCAAGCGGCGCGCAAGGGCGTTAGCGGGAGGATCACCCGCACGACCTCCTTCGTAATTGGACAGTCCCAGGTGAATACGCCCACCCAGAAAGGTGCCGGTGGTCAGCACTACCGCTGCGGCGGAAAATGCAATACCCGCTTGCGTCACTGCGCCGGCTACCCGTTCGCTTTCAATGATTAGATCGGTGACAGCCTGCTGGAATATCTGCAAATTAGGCTGATTTTCCACCAGTTGGCGCACAGCTGCCTTATATAGCATCCTATCTGCCTGTGCACGGGTGGCTCGCACTGCGGGTCCCTTACGGCCGTTGAGAATCCGAAATTGGATGCCGCCGCGATCTGCTGCCCGTGCCATGATTCCACCTAGAGCATCAATTTCCTTGACCAGATGACCCTTGCCGATGCCGCCGATGGCTGGATTGCAGCTCATCTGTCCAATGGTTTCAATGTTATGGGTTAATAACAACGTGCGCATACCCATGCGGGCCGCCGCTAGACAGGCCTCGGTACCGGCATGACCTCCGCCAATCACAATAACATCGAAACGCTCTGGATATTGCATGATCTTGCTCTTCTTACCGACATTCCGCATACCCTAACAGGGTTTAGCGATTTTTGCACGGTGCTGCTGTCAAAGGCATTTTTAGCAGCAACTGAAGAGATTGAATGGCCGCACATATCGAGACGGGCACGATGGTGCCACCGCGTTACCGGAGCCAGACGCTAGATCATCTGGGATTAGTGGCGGGGATGTATGAAGAACTGGGCATTGGGGAGACGATTGACCGCGCGATTATCCAGGATGGCGATCAGCGCCAGGTATCATTGGGTCAAGCGGTCAAGGCGATGGTGCTCAATGGGCTGGGGTTGGTGAATCAGCGCCTGTACCTGATACCAAAGTTTTTCTGGGATAAACCCACGGAACGGCTGGTTGGGGAAGGGATTCAGCCCGAACAGCTCAACGATGATGTGCTGGGCCGGGCGTTAGACGCCTTATATGACGTTGGGGTCACCGAGCTGTATGCGCTGATCGCGCCCCAGGCGGTCCAGCGCCTGGGGCTGCGGGTACGGGTGGCACACTTGGACAGCACCGGTTTTCATGTCGATGGTGACTACCCCCACGAGACCGGTGCCGAGGAAGGGGTCATTCACCTCACCCGCGGTTATCGTCGCGACCACCGCCCGGACTTGAACCAGGCAATCCTGCAACTGATCGTGGAGCACCAGGCGGGATTGCCGTTGTTGATGCAGCCGTTAGATGGGAATGCCGACGATAAGACCTATTTCCGCCAGACGCTGCAGGCGTATCTAGGGCAGCTACGCACGACCTATGAACTGGACACGATTGTCGCAGACAGTGCCCTGTATACGGCCGAGACCTTGCCGTTGTTGCAGGACGTGCATTGGATCACGCGGGTACCCGCCACGCTGAACGCCGCGCAAGAGGTGCTACGTGCCGCCGACCCCGAGACGATGACGCGTCTCGATGAACACACCCGCTATCAGCGCCTGAGTATGGAGTATGCCGGGGTAGCCCAACGGTGGCTGGTGGTCGACTCCGACGCGGCGCAGCAGCGTGCGCGTCAGACCGTGGCTCGGCAATGCCGGAAACAGACCGAGGCGGACGCCAAGGCGTTTGCCAAGTTAAGTACGCAGTCCTTCGCCTGTGCTGACGATGCCGAACAGGCGCTGGCCGCCTTCCAGAACACCCTCACGCTGACCACGGTGACCGAGTCGCGGATCGTGGCGGTACCCCACTATCAGGGTCGCGGGCGTCCTGCCAGGGCGCGCTCACCCGATACGCTGACCTATCGGATCGACGGGACGTTAGCCAGCCTGCCCGCCGCGTACCGCGCCCGCCTGCGCCAACACAGTGGCTTTATCCTGGCGACGAATCAGCTGGATACCGACGCCTTGTCCGACGCCGAACTGTTCCAAGCCTATAAAGCTCAGCAGCGCGTGGAACGGGGCTTTCGCTTTTTGAAAGATCCGCTGTTCTTGGCGTCCTCGCTTTACCTGAAGTCGCCGCAACGCATCATGGCGCTGATGTTGGTGATGACCCTGTGTTTGTTGGTTTACGCTGCCTTGGAACACCGTATCCGTGACCGGCTGAAAACCCAGGAACACACCTTTCCTCATCAAACCGGCAAACCCGTTGACAACCCCACGGCACGCTGGGTGTTCCAGTATTTCGTCGGTATCCATCTGCTCATCCTGGCCGACGGTCAGGCGCTGGTCCTCAACCTCGATGAGCACCACCAGTGCTTGCTCGAATTACTCGGTCAGGCCTATGAAGCGTTTTATTCCTAAAATCAAGAGGGGGTGTGCGGAATGCCGGTTCTTAATTTTACTTACAATCATAAAGGCTAAGTATCTTAGTCAGAATTTCCTATTTCACCAAATGCCTTCTTTATTCTCAGCAATTCAGAGCGTCCCCCCCGGTGTAAGCCGACGTGAGGGTGCGGTCGATTGCAGGGCGCCACGGGCCTGTGCTTCTGGCCCGTAATCGCCGCCAATGACGGCGGTCACCGTTGCCGAAGTCAGCTGGCGTTCGCCTTGTCGGTCTGGAGTATAGCGCAGTCTCCTAGGGCTGTAGGGTAAGGCCTGAATCTCGGCGCAGGCGATCTCCACCTGGGGCTAAGTGAAGCGCATCTGACAGCGGCGTTGGGTGAGTTTCTTGAGGGTGGAGCGGCGCAGCTGACCGTACAGGAGAAACGCCATCCTCGTCTGGGACCGGTGGCGGCGTGTGATCTTGCCGTGCAACAGCGGCTGAAAGGCCGTGCTCAGGACCGTCAGCTGATTGATCAAATGGCCGATTTGCAGGCACTGATAATAGTTCTTCGCCCCTGGCCAGCTGCCCCGTGCATACTGGTGCTGCAACGCGTAGCCCTGATGCTTTTGGCTGTTGAAGCCCGCCTTTTCGATCTTCCAGCGCAAGCGCCCGGTGCGGCTGAGCATGGCGACGGTGGCCGCGGTCACCGCCAGATTGGTCACGTGGACGAAGCGGCTGCGGGTGGACTCGCCGCACTGGCTGGGGGTAAGCGTCTCAACGCATTCCAGCCACTGGAGTCGATGGCCGTGATAGTCGAGGTCGGTTAGCCAACGAAAGTCTTGCGCAATCCGCGCCGGGCCCTGGATGCGGCGCTCGTGGCGGTGCTGGTCTGGATTGAGCGGCAGTAACGCCCGCACCTCTTCCCAGAGGCTGGGCAGGTTGCCGTCGTTAAAGGTCAGGATAAAGGCCCAGCCGTTCGCCTGGCAGATCTCGAAAAAGCCTTGATAGGGGGACAGGCCAGCGGCGCTCAGCCACCTCGGCAAGCGCGGATAGCGCCGCTTGAGCGTAGCCGCCAGACGCCCGAAGGCGCGCCTTTCACCGGCCTGTTTCTCATCCTCGTCCAGCGGGTTGGCGATCCATTCGCTGGCCAGCGAGATCGCCAAGCCATGGGGGGGGATCAGCTTGGCCTCCAGGACGTTATGAAAGGAGGTGGTTGGGCCGCTCTTGCAGGTCTGGTGCAACCACTGCTCGCAGTGCCGCGCGGTAAAGCTCATCGTGCCGGTGGCATCGATGGCGACCACAACGTGGCGCTTACACAAGCGGTACGGGTGCAGCACCTTCTTCTCCAGTCGCGTTTTCACCAACCCCTGCTGGAGGCGCGCGAGCGGCGCATCGGCCCACCGACACAGCACGCGGTGTACCGTATCCTAGGGCGTCTAAATCGGCCAATTTGCCTTGATCACTTTTTGGACCTCACTGATTGGTCCCAAACCCAGGGCGAATCGGTATCATGAGCGATATTCTCTGGGTCCAAAAACCGGGCAACGAATTTGGCCCAAAAATGGCGTTTTTAGACACCCTAACCGTATCCCGATGCGGCAGACGCAGCTTGAACAGCTTCTGGTCGGGCCGTTTGAACTTGGCTGCCTGGCGCTTATTGTTAAACGCGTTGCGCGCGCCCTGCTGGAAAATAAACAGTGCAATCCCTGCCATCAGGATTTCGCTCAGTGCGTAGTCCGACTTACCTCGGCCATCCTCCAGCTCGCGCAAGCGCTCCAACAAGTCCGGGAAAACATGCGGAATGGTCTTGAACAACTCACCGACCCCCGTTTCCCCCCGGCTCTGGGCGCTACCGCTGAGGCGGCGCTTGGCTTGACGCGGGACGCGCTGATGTGGTTTCTTGTTACGCTGGCGTTGAAGGTGAGCGTTGGCGCGCTTCTTCATGGGGCCTCCGAGTGACAAAAAGCTTCATGATAAGGCCTTCAACGCCTTCAGTTAGCCTTTCTTCACAGCGCCCAATAGCCGGAAAAATATTTTTTAGGCTATCGCCTACTTGGTTGAGCCTACTGATTTTTTCTCAACGCTCTGAATTGCTGCCGTGCGGACAACCGCAGACAAACAGCGGAGGTTAAACCGTTCCGATTCGCTGTCGACCCCGTTAAGCCTGTCTCTGACCCATGAGGCTTTTCGACAGGAACGCTTCCTGCTTCACCCAAGAACTATGTTTCACCTCTGGGGGAGGCGATTTTTTCACAGCCTCTGAGGGGAAGCCAATGGCTGCGCCGTGGCCCAAAGGCAAAACTGACGGCGGCAGAGCCGCCGGCGTGACGATTCTTTAAATAAAATTGACTTGAGGTAGCGTTGTATAAACCTACCGTTTCGGTACCGAAAGCGGCACTCTGCGCTAACAACAAAAAGGCACACACTGAATGCACCATGAAAGAGTAAGCCATTGTTTTCATTGGATGTACTTTCAGGGATGGTTGTGCTTGTTGTGATAAATCGCGATAACACGATCCGGATCCGCTGTCATTCATTATGTGATAGGGGGCATATTGACCCAATTAGGGGTTTCCTCAAAACAACCCTCACGCGCACCGAATGGAAAATAACCGGTAGCCGATAATGGCTTGGTATTAACCGCAAAGTGCGGCGGAAATTACTCATTGCCGGGGTGTGTTCAGCAGAGCAGAATAGCCTATGCGCTTTTGGGAAAACCCGCCCGGAGGCTGGGGTTCTTAGGCCAGCCCCTTTTTTCGCTGGCCTTTCTGGTAGCGTAGAAAATTCAGGATACCAGCATTAATCTTGAATTGCTGGCTGTTGCGAATGATTTTCTTCCGTCTCATGACACGGCACGGCACCACTGACGGATGACAAAACCAACCATGGCTACATCATTCCTAATCGACAATTTTCTGCTGAACTTGGCTGTATAGCAGCGCCATATTTCTGGCGTAGGTCTGCCAGTCGGTAGGCGCAATCCGGTAGTGCATTAGCCTTGACTCAACGACTTCGCCATAGCTGGCTTCTAGTGCCTTCGCTACTATATCGGTGGCTAGATAATCGTCTCCGTTAGCGGTCTCAAAAGCACTCTCGACTTCCATTTGCCAACGCTCTTGGTCCGCCTGAATGAGTTTATCGAGGAAGTCACGAAACGCTTGTGGCATGAGTTGCTCAACCGTTTGCACGGTCAGCTTAACGAGTTCTTGCAGTCGTTCCATCAGTTGTTCCGTGCGATAGCTGGACTCGTCACGGTATAGCGTCAAGTCTTCGGTTGCTATAGGCGCAGCGCTAACAGCAGAGACGTAGAGAATGCCAGCCAATGCAGCAATAATGAGTTTCTTTTTCATGTCGTCTCCTAATGGGCCCAGTGACAGGGAAGCTGCGGTTAAGTGCCATGCAAGTCCCTACTGGGCAACGAGATGGTTTACTCAACATTCCCGAGAATGTCTATTTTCAGGAATTCAACCGAGAAAGGATTTATATTACTGTAGCTTATCAAAATGATCCGTGATCCGGTAATCAACCAAGAAGCGTTTTCGGTGATGTCTGACGTGGAGGCTATTAGCGATAAACCGCTATCTGTGCAGCAGCGTAATTAAACGTCCCGGTTTATCAATTGGAAATTTCAATTTGTCCCTGACCGCAGCTCCCCTGTCACTAGGCCGGATAGGGATAAGGAAATAGTCAATGGATCCTTGAATTTAGCGGCACGATAGGATTCAAAACTATTCCGTTTTGAACCGGGTCATAACCAGCCATGGCGGCGAAATAGCAGCAGCATACCGGTTGCCAAGAAGAAACAAATTCCCCAAAAAGCCGGATAGGCCCACACCAGGTTGAGTTCCGGGAAATAGTGGAAGTTCATGCCGTAGACGCCGGCCAGAAAGGTGAGGGGAATGAAGATAGTACCGATGATGGTCAGCACCTTCATAATTTCATTCATCCGGTTAGAGATAGCGGACATGTAGGTTTCGGTCAAATCGCTCGCCATTTCGCGGTAGGTTTCGATGATCTCTATCATCTGGATGACGTGATCGTAAAGGTCTTGCAGATAAACCTGGGTGGTGTCACTCATGCATTCGTGGGGATCGCGCTGGAGTATCGAGACGACCTCGCGCATGGGCCAGAGCACCCTGCGAAACAACCGCAGCTCACGCTTGAGCTGGTGGATTTCCTGAATGAGACCGGGATACGGGCCTTCGAGGATGAGGGCTTCCAGTTCCTCGGTGCGATTACTGTAGTATTCAAGAATGGGAAAGCCGCTATCTACGACAGCATCTAACAGCGAATACACCAGGAAGCTGGCATCATGGCTGCGCAAGCGCGATCCTTTCGCGTTGATCCGCTGGCAAATGGGATCCCATACCTCGCTGTGCGCCTCCTGAAAGGTCAGCACGGTATGATGACCCACGAATATCGAGAGCTGCTCGTGTTGCAAGCATCCGTCCTTGATCTGCAGTAGGCGCGTGACGATGAACAGACGGGCAAGGAATTCATGGTTCTCACCGCCATACGATTCGACCTTAGGCCGTTGCCTGGCATGGAGTAGATCCTCGACGGCAAGGGGGTGAAGATTGTACTTGGTGGCCAGCGCGTGGATGGCATTCAAGTTCGCCAGGCCAGCCACACTGATCCAGCGCACCACGGACCATTCAGGACGATGATGACTTAAAAAATCCGCCAAGTCGTCAACCGCCTGTAGCAATACCTTATCCGGATTGTAGTCAATACAGGTGATCGATACTGGCCCGGTTCCGCTGGGAAGGCCGATAATTTCATCGTGTTCGATACCTGGCGCCGCACCAGGGCGGCTTTTGATGGGATTAAACGGCTTCAGCATCGCGCAAACCTCCTCCGTTATAAGAGCCTGTTCAGGATACCTGTAATACATAGTCATTTGATATTAGTAATTGATTTTATGTTAGTTTTTTAACTATTTTTAGAAGTTACCAGCAGGGCTTTGAGAAGGTAACTCAATGAGGACGTCAAATCATTAGTTGATGTGGCGTGTTATGCTCAGTCCCTGGTCCAGCATCGAGCGTCGCGAGGCACGCCATGAAAATTATCAGTTTTTGAATATTAACGTTACACTTTTGCACCTGCAACGCCCTTGGGCGTCGATCTCCATCAAGTAGGTAACGCCAAGGCTCCCCAAAGGGTCACACGCGCCGCGCCAACCATCCTATTGGCACCATCGACCCGTGCAGCCATGCCTCCCACAAACGCCAGAAACACCAGCGAACTACCGGCCACCAGCGGGATGAGGAGGGAGAACGGACTGACGGCAGCCGTTAAGAGCGGGAGGGCGGCTCCCACCGCGAACGTAGCGGCGGAAGTCAGGACGGCTTGAAGGGGCCGCGCGCTGTGTGTATCTGACAACCCGCGTTCATCACGCGCGTGGGCTGACAGTGCATCATGCGCCTTCAACTGGTGCTACCTTAGCAATATGAACATCAGATGTCCGAGGGTATTGGCATTAAACCACTTTTGAGGGCCGCATGATTTATGACCAAGCTTCAGTTAGTTATCAAAAACCCCGGACTGGTCCCGGGATCTTTTCATGATATCAAATCTACCTTTGTTTATAGCTGTTCGCCGTTGCTGGCAATCACTTGTTGATACCAAGCGAAGCTCTTCTTCTTAGCGCGGCCCATCGTGCCGGAACCATCGTCGTGTTTGTCGACGTAAATAAAGCCATAGCGTTTACTGTACTGACTCGTGGTAAATGACACACAATCAATACAGCCCCACGGCGTATAGCCCAGTAATTCAACACCGTCGTCGATGACCGCTTTTTTCATTTGCTCAATATGAGCGCGCAGGTAATCGATGCGATAATCATCTTGAATTGGGCTGGGGTCTTCAGGCACCTCATCAACCGCACCCAAGCCATTTTCGACGATAAACATCGGCTTCTGATAACGCTCATAGAGCATATTCAGGCTATAACGCAGACCGACTGGATCAATCTGCCAGCCCCAGTCAGATGCTTTTATATGGGGGTTTGGCTGACTCCCGGGGAAACCCGCAATAGCGTTACCCGCATCTTCACCGTGCGCTTGCACCGCAAGCGTCATGTAGTAACTAAGGCCAATATAATCGGTGCAACCGTCACGCAAGATCACAGCAATTCAGAGCGTCACTCCCAGTTTAAGCCGAAGTGAGGGTATAGTCGATCGCGGGGCGCAACTAGCCTGTGCTCCTGGCCCGCAACCGATGTTAAGGGCAGAAGTTGTCGTTGCCGAAGTCAGTCGGCGTTCGAATTGTCGATCTGGAGTATAGCGCAGTTTCCTGGGGCTGCAGGGTGAGGCCTGAATCTCGGAGCAGGCGATCTCCACCTGGGACTAAGTGAAGCGAATCTAACAGCGGCGTTGGGTGAGTTTCTTGAGGGTGGAGCGGCGCAGCTGACCGTACAGGAGAAACGCCATCATCGTCTGGTAGAGGTGGCGGCGTGTGATCTTGCCGTGCAACAGCGGTTGAAAGGCCGTGCTCAGGACCATCAACTGATTGATCAAATGGCCGATTTGCAGGCATTGATAATAGTTTTTCGCCGCCTGCCAGTTGATCCGAGCATACTGGTGCTGCAATGCGTAGCCCTGATGCTTTTGGCTGTTGAAGCCCTCATTTTCGATCTTCCAGCGCAAGCGCCCGGTGCGGCTGAGCATGGCGACGGTGGCCGCAGTCACCGCCAGATTAGTCAGGTGCACAAAGCGATGATGGGTGGGCTCATCGCCCTGCGGGGGATGGACCGTTTCCCGGCATTCCAGCCACTGCAGCCGATGGCCATGATAGTCGAGGTCGGTGACCCAACGAAAGTCGTGCTCGATCAACGTCTGGCCCTGGCGGCGGCGCTCGCAACGGTACTGGCCTGGGTTGAGCGGCAGCAACGCCCGCACCTCCTCCCAGACGCTGGGCAGGTTGCCGTCTTTGAAAGTCAGGATAAAGGCCCAGCCGTGGGCCTGGCAGATCTCGAAAAAGCCTTGATAGGGGTACAGACCATCAGCGGTCAGACACATCGGCAAGCGCGGATAGAGCCGCTTGCGGGTGGCCGCCAGGCGCCCGAAGGCCGCGCGTTCACCGTCCTGCTTCTCATACTCGCCCAGCGGGTTGGCGATCCATTCGCTGGCCAGCGAGATCGCAAAGCCATTGGGGGTGATCAGCTTGGCCTCCAGGATGTGGTGAAAATAGGTGGTCTTGCCGTTCTTGGAGGTCTGGTGCAGACACTGCTCGCAGTGCGGCTCGGCAAAGCTCATCGTACCGGTGGCATCGATGGCCACCACAAAGTGGCGCTTGAATAAGCGGTAGGGATGCAGCACCTTTTTCTCCAACAACGTTTTCACCAGTCCCTGCTTGAGGCGCTCGAGCGGCTCATCGGCCAACCGACACAACACCCGGTGCACCGTGTCCAGATGTGGCAGACGCAGCTTGAACAGCTTCTGGTAGTGCTTCTTGAACTTGGCCTCCTGGCGCTTGTTGTTAAAGGCGTTACGCGAGCCCTGCTGAAAGATAAACAGCGCGATCCCCGCCATCAGAATTTCGCTCAGCGCGTAGTCCGATTTGCGCCGGCAGTCGTCCCGCTCGCGCAAGCGCTCCAACAGGTCCGGGAAAAAATGCGTGATCGTCTTGAATAACTCACCGACCACCGTCTTCCCCCGGCTTTGGGCGGCACCGCTGGGGCGCTGCTTCGCTTGACGCCGGGCAAGCTGACGTGCTCTCTTGTTACTCTGGCGTTGAAGGCGAGCGTTGGTGCGCTTCTTCATGGGGTCTCCTTTGACAAAAAACTCCATGATAAGGCCTTCAACGCCTTAAATTTAGCTTTTCTTCACAGCGCCCAATAGCCGGAAAAATATTTTTTAGGCCACCGGTTAACGTATTGAACTTGGAAATCTTTTAGCAACGCGCTGAATTGCTGTTTATTCTTCAGTCACTTAAAAATCCAACAGCACTTCCCAAAGACAGCATACAACACTCAAATCGTCAGCTACACCGGGCATTTCCATGCCGATAGGTCGATAGGCAATGCTGAATTGCTGGACTTAACGCAAAAATTTTGACAGATTATTATCGCAATACATATTGGCTAGCCTTCCAATCTCCTGAAACACATTAATCATGACGATTACCATTTCGCCGACCGCTGCGGGCCTTATTTTCGATCTTGACGGTACCTTAGCCGATACCATGCCATTGCATTACACAGCCTGGCATGAAACCTTTACCGCTTACGGGGTCATTTGTCCGCAGGCTTTTCTGGAAAACCTCAATGGTGTACCAACGGAAATCATTGTCACCTACTTTAATGAAACGTTTGGCTATTGCCTTGATCCGGAGCAGTTTGCCAGGGAAAAGGAAACACGCGCACGAGCTAAATTACCTCAAGCACGGCCCATTCCGTTAATTGCCGCCGTAGTCAACAGCTACAAAGGACGACTTCCCATGGCCGTCGCGACGGGTGGAAACTTTACCAATGCGCAAATGACTCTACAAGCCATTGGTATGGCCTCCTGTTTTGAGGCACTGGTCACAGCCAACGATCCAGTGCCGCCGAAGCCAGCACCCGATATTTTTCTGGAAGCTGCCCGGCGCTTGCGGGTCGAACCGCGCCGCTGTCAAGTCTTCGAGGATGCGGACTGCGGATTGGAGGCCGCCCGCAAAGCGGGAATGTTTACCACCGATGTCAGACCGCTCCTGCAAGAGCTGAGCATCACGGACAGAATGGCCAAGCTGCCTTAAAGACCGTTCCAGATATGTCTCTATAGGCTTTATACCGTAATTCCACTGTGCCGCAGCAATGGCTCAATGTTGGGTTCTCTGCCGCGAAATTCTATAAAATTCGTCATAGCGTCTCGGGCACCGCCGACCTCTAGTATGCTGTGGAGGAATTGCGTACCAATTTCCCGATTAAAAATCCCGTGTTCTTCAAACTTGGAAAAAGCATCCGCAGACAGTAACTCAGCCCACTTATAGCTGTAGTATCCTGCCGCATAGCCGCCGGCGAAAATATGGGAAAAGCCATGGGCGAAACGGTTGAAATGGGGGGATATTACCACGGCCACTTGGCGACGGACTTCATCTAGGATCTGCTGAATCCGGCCGCCCTGCCGGGGATCGTATTCCAGATGCAGGCGGAAATCGAACAGCGCAAACTCCAATTGCCGCACCATTAGCATGGCGGATTGAAAATGCTTGGCCGCCACCAGCCGTTGATATAATGTTTCTGGCAGCGGTTCACTGGTCTGATAATGACCGGTTAGCAAATCTAGAGCGTCGCGCTCCCAGCACCAGTTCTCCATCAGCTGGCTGGGCAGCTCCACAGCATCCCATTCAACGCCATGAATACCGGCCACGGGTGCGTAGTCCACACGGGTTAATAGGTGATGGAGCCCATGGCCGAATTCGTGGAATAAAGTTTCCACCTCGCCATGAGTGAACTGGGCAGGAGTGTCATTCACTGGCGGGCTAAAGTTACAGACCAGATAGGCAGCCGGGATTTGCACGCCCCGGGCGGTCACCCGGCGGGTGACGCAGCCGTCCATCCAGGCACCGCCCCGCTTATTGGGACGGGCATAAAGATCCAAATAAAAGCGGCCTCGGAGGGAGCCATTGGTCTCCAAAATCGCATACACACGCACGTCCGGATGCCAGACCTCTACATCCTTTATCTCGCGAACCTCTAGCCCGTACAACCGTTTTACCACTGCGAAAAGTCCGGGAATCACGCGATTTTCGGGAAAGTAAGGCCGTAACGCTTCCTGGGAAATCTGATAGCGATGCTGGCGCAGTTTTTCTGTATAATAGCCGACGTCCCAGGCCTCTAACCGGGCAACGCCATGAACGTCCCGGGCATAGTCTTGTAACTCTTGGAATTCCTGCTGGGCCTGCGGCCGTGAGCGTGCGGCCAGATCGTTAAGAAAACTTATCACCCGGGCGGGGGAATCCGCCATTTTCGTAGCCAGAGAATAGTCGGCATAATTGGCGAAGTTTAATAAGCGCGCCGCCTCGTAACGCAGAGCCAAGATGCTTTCCATAATCTCCGAATTATTCCACTGATGGGCATGCGGTCCCTGATCTGAGGCTCGGGTCGCATAGGCTGTGTACATTTCCCGGCGCAAGTCCCGGCTGTCGGCATAGTTCATGACTGGCAGATAACAGGGAAACTCCAGAGTCAGAAGCCATCCTGCTAAGCCTGCCCGCGCCGCCGTTTGACGCGCTAGAGATTTTGCCGAATCCGGTAGGCCGGCCAATTCGGTTTCGTCGCTTAGGTGTTTCTGCCAAGCTTGGGTGGCATCCAGCACGTTTTCCTGAAATTTTGCTTGCAGCTGCGATAATGACTGCATAATGACCTTGAAACGGACCTTATGCTTCGCTGCCAGATCAACGCCAGAGAGATGAAAATCCCGTAACGCATGGTCGATTACCGTCCGCTGAGCGGTATCCAAGCGTACATACTCTGGTCCCTCTTGGATGGCGCGATAGGCGTTGTAAAGACGCTCGTTATGGCCGCGTTCGGTAAAATAATCACTCAGCTTAGGTAAGCAAGCATTGTAGACGGTACGCCACGTTTCGGAATTCATTACCGCATTAAGGTGGCTCACCGGGGACCAGGCACGGTTAAGGCGTTCGTCCATCTCTTCAAGAGGACGAATCAAATTATTCCAGGTAAAGATGGCGTTGGCAGTTAGTAAAGCCTCCAAAGTAGCCCGATTAGCAGCCAATAGTTGGTCAATAGCCGGTTCTACATGCTCCGGCCGAATAGTGGAAAACGCTGGCAGCTCAGCCAGTTCAAGTAACGGATTACTCATAGTGAACATACTCTTATGCAATATTGATCTGGAAGCAATTATCAAGACCGTCCGCGGCATGGATGCCGCGTTGAGATTATTTCATTCCTAAACTGGGAAAATACTCCGGTATCCTATTACGGAATGCAAATGCAGCGGGGTTACTTTCATGACTAAGCCCTATGATCTTATTGTGATTGGCGGTGGCAGCGGGGGTTTATCAGTCGCAGAACGAGCTTCCCGTTATGGTGCCCGATGTGCGGTGGTGGAAACCGACCGGTTGGGAGGTACCTGCGTCAATTTAGGCTGTGTCCCTAAAAAAATCATGTGGTATGCGGCGAGCCTGCGGCATACTTTAGCAGAAGCGCGCGGTTATGGATTTCAAGTGACGTTCCAGGGATTCGATTGGCAGTCCCTGAAAACTGCACGAGATCATTATATTCATGGTATCAATGACTGGTATGTGACGTATTTGGCTGACTCCGATGTGGACCTTATCCGCGGTTTCGCCCGCTTCAAGGATGCCGGTACCGTAGCGGTCAACAATGAACTATACCGGGCTGACCATATTGTCATCGCTACGGGTGGACGGCCCAGCGTGCCGGAGTTGGAGGGTGCAGAACTGGGTATCACCTCAGATGACTTTTTCGAGTTGGAAGCATGCCCCCAGCGCGTAGTCGTCGTAGGCAGCGGCTATATTGCCGTGGAGTTGGCCGGTATGCTTAAGGCGCTGGGCGCCGATGTCACTATGTTGTTACGCGGTGAGGTGCTGCTGCGGCCCTTTGATGCCATGTTGCGAGAAAGCCTGATGGGACAAATGCTTAGCCAGGGCATCAATATTCTACCGAACACTCACATACAGATCATAAAGAAGCTGGAAGACGGCTCGTTAAACATCCGATGCAGCGGTTGTCATGAGGGTCTGCATACGGATGTATTACTCTGGGCCGTCGGCCGTGAGCCGAGCACCGCCGACCTAAACCTGGAGGCGGCGGGAGTGGTAGTCAATCCCGATGGTACGATTCTTACGGATAAATTTCAGAACACACGGGTGCCAGGCGTATACGCCATTGGCGATATAACCGGTCGCTTTCCACTGACACCGGTAGCTATCGCTGCTGGCCGTCGGCTGGCAGATCGGTTATTTAACCAACAAACGGAGCGGCAACTCGTGTATGAGAATATTCCCACCGTTGTTTTTAGTCATCCCCCTATCGGCACCGTCGGTCTCAGTGAGGAAGCCGCCCGTCAGCTCCATGGCGCAGCGGTGAAAATTTACCAAACCCGGTTTACTCCTCTCTATCACGCCTTTACCGAACAGCAAACCGAAACCGTGATGAAGCTCGTGTGCGTAGGAGCTCAGGAGAAAATTGTGGGCTGCCACATCATTGGTCGTGATGCGGATGAAATGCTCCAGGGTTTTGCGGTAGCTATTCGCATGGGAGCAACCAAGCGCGCATTCGACGACACCGTGGCCATTCATCCGACTAGTGCGGAAGAATTGGTGACGATGAGGTAAAACAAAGCGGAGCTTCGCTGGCACCACGAAATTGAAAAACCCCGGTTAACCTGTCGCACTTACAGCGGGTGACGCTTGACCTCATTCTGGAATCTTGCCCGGGAAAACATGCATCAGATGCTTCCGCCAACAGCAAACGGTATGAAGTCAAGTGTCAGGAACTATAGTAGCAAGACACCATGCTTTATCGACTAGCCCGTGACCTGCTGTTCCGGCTCGAGCCAGAAACCGCACATGAAATCAGTCTAAAAACATGGCGACTTCTCTGCCGCATTCCCGCGGCAAATGCGCTTTATGCCCGGACAATCGCTTCACCACGTACAGTGATGGGAATTCAGTTTCCAAATCCAGTAGGACTGGCCGCGGGACTCGATAAAAACGCCGATTACTTGGATGCACTTGGGGCGCTCGGTTTCGGTTTTATTGAGGTAGGCACCGTTACTCCTCGGCCTCAGCCTGGTAATCCCCGACCTCGCCTTTTCCGCCTGCCTCAGGCCCAAGCTCTGATTAATCGCCTGGGATTTAACAACCGTGGTATAGATTATTTGTTGCAGCGGCTACAACGTTCTTGCTTTCCGGGCGTCGTGGGGATCAATATCGGCAAGAACGCCGAAACACCGGCAGAACTCGCGGTTGCTGACTATCTGCTCGGGTATCGTAAGGTCTATCCCTATGCCCACTATGTGACAGTAAATATTTCCTCGCCCAATACTCCAGGCCTGAGAAATCTGCAGTATGGCGAAGCCTTTGCACATTTGTTGGCAACCCTTAAACACGAGCAAATGCGACTTGCCGAGGCACAGGGCCGCTATGTGCCGCTAGCGGTGAAAATCGCACCTGACCTCAACGCTAAGGATGTCCGTGAAATAGGATCGACACTGTTAGACCAAGGTATCGATGCCGTTATCGCGACTAATACCACTTTTTCACGCCAAGGCGTGGAAAAACTACCTCACGCCCAGGAGCCCGGCGGACTGAGCGGTGGCCCTTTAACCGCCCGCGCCACTCAAATCGTGCATCTATTGTACGATATCCTACAAGGACGGTTACCCATTATCGCCGTAGGCGGTATTCTCAGCGGTGCCGATGCCCGAGAAAAACTGGCAGCTGGAGCCAGTCTGGTACAACTGTATACCGGTTTAATCTATCGGGGGCCGGGCTTAGTGCACGAAGTCGCAGAAGCCTTGCAAGAGATAGAACATCGTCCATCATCTGATATAACAATGCCCGGAAACCGCAATGAGTCAAATTTCCCAGGAAGAATTTGAACAACTGGCCAAAGATCACGTACCCTTCGTGGGTACCCTTGGGGTTCGGGTGGAACACCTTGAGGCCGGCAAAGCTACCATTCGCATGCCATTTCGCGAAGATTTTCTCCGCCCCGGCGGTACCGTGTCGGGTCCTGTACAGATGGCTTTGGCAGATCTGGTTATGTATGCTGTGGTCCTGAGTCTGATTGGTCGAGTTGAACTCGCTGTCACGACTAACCTTACCTGTCATTTTCTGCGCCGTCCTCGTCCCGCAGATTTACTTGGTTATGGCCAAATCCTCAAGCTGGGGAAACGCCTGGCGGTGGGAGAGGTAATTTTATATTCTGAGGGTGAACCGGCTCCAGTCGCGCATGTCACCTGCACCTATTCGATCCCGCCAACCCGGGAGGGTTAAGGTAACTATTTTAGAGCACTCGCCACCTGTTCTCGAGTGAAAAAGAGGCCATCTTTAATAAAACCGGCAATGACAGTTTTTTTCACCGCAGCGACTTGACCCGAAGGACTACGTGCCAACACTAAATCCTCCGGCAAACCGTCCATCAGATGGATCGGCGCAGGGCTGCCATCGGCTCTACGGGAAAGATAGATAGAACCTGTTTCTCTGTCCAAAAAGCCCGGCAAAAATCCCTGTGTTCTATTTTCGGGGCTGACGCCGCCTGTGCCGGCATAAATTTGGTTCTGGACTTCTAGGGTACTTCTTGTCATCAACTGTTCCATCGTCGTTCCCTCTGCTGAGAGTAGAATTCAGGTCCAACACTACGCTAAGACCCGATCGCCAATTATCGTCCTCCCTCAGTTTGATAAGCTTTGTTATCGCCAAAGCCCACAAAACCTTGGTTAAAACTCCAAAACGGAGCAAGAGAAAAAAGGTCCTATCTAGCTGTATCTTCCATGATACTTAACAATTGCTGATGAAACATTTGTTGCTTTTTAGTAGAAAATGTCAATTTGTTACCACAAACCCTTGCTTATTGCAACCTATTTAAACCGGCCCTTGATAGGTAAGCCGTGGATACATAAACAGATGGATTGCTATAATCAACCATAGATAAGGGCTCTGCCAAAAGGCGAAAATTCACAAAGTGGCGGTAATATAATGCATAAAATCAAATGATTGATTTAGTGAGAAAATTATTAAAATAATTCAAACAGTTAGAGAATCTTGAGTAGTATCAGGATACTGTTTGAGTAGTATCGGGATACTATTGCGCCTTCCTCGATGGGTATCCAAAAATCGGAGCATCGCGCAGTGAACCAGGATAAAGTCCCTTCATCTCGCCGACTGACCGCTAAGCTGGCTCTGGTTCTGGCATTGGGTTTTTTGCTGGGCGTATTATTATTGCCCCGGCTGCAGACCTGGTTCTACGGTATTGATACGGAACCGCGCCTCATTACGCCTCGCGGTGAACTGGCCGCCGCAGAACAGAGCATTATTGAACTGTTTCGTCAATCTAGTCCCTCCGTAGTTTATATCACTACCCTAACACGTCAGATTAACCCCTGGACGCGGTATGCCAGGGACATACCGCGTGGTACAGGATCTGGTTTTATTTGGGATAAACAAGGCCATATCGTTACCAATTTTCATGTGCTTGAGGGTGCTAGTTCCGCCAAAATTACACTCTATGATCACAAAACCTACCCGGCAACCTTGGTCGGTGCTAGCTCAGAACACGACCTCGCAGTAGTTAGAATTAATGCGCCAACCCATAGATTACGCCCGGTTCCCATCGGCACCAGCCTTGACTTGCAGGTAGGCCAGAAGGTCCTTGCCATCGGTAATCCTTTTGGACTAGATCAAACTCTAACCACCGGAGTCATCTCTGCGTTAAACCGGTCTATCGAAGGCGTCGGCGGTCTCCCCATTGACGGCATGATCCAAACCGATGCCGCAATCAATCCCGGCAATTCTGGGGGACCGTTATTGGATAGTGCCGGCCGTCTCATCGGCGTTAATACCGCTATCTTCAGCCCATCCGGCGCTTACGCCGGCATTGGTTTCGCCGCGCCCGTAGATTCGGTTAACCAAGTTGTTCCTTCCATTATTGCTCATGGTCGCTATGTACGGCCCCAGTTGGGCATTGTCGTTGACGACGCGATAAACCGGGCTATCACCCGCCAATTGGGCGTTCAGGGTCTCGTTGTGCTCGATGTCAGGCCGGGCACAGCCGCTGCTTCCGCAGGGCTGCGTGGTACTACACAGAATTGGGACGGTTCACTCGTACCTGGAGATATCGTGCAACAGATTGATGAGCGAACCATTCATAATACCAATGATTTCCTGAAAGCGCTGGACCAGCATCAACCCGGCGATACGGTAACTCTTTCCATCTTGCGAAACGACAGCGTTAAGAAAATCCAGGTACAACTGCAATAAACTTTTCCCTAATGATCCTCCTCTAGCCGAAACAACGTCTTGATAGCGTTCACCAGATCACCGCGGTCCTGGGTGCTGGCTTCGCGCAGGGCGACACTTGGTGCATGAAGCAATTTATTGGTTAAGGTATTGGCTAAAAAACGCAACACCTCGGCTGGATCCTTACCTTGCGCCAATTGGCGCTGTGCATTCGCGCATACTTGGTCGCGAATACTCTCGGCCTGATGGCGCAGAGCACGTATGCTTCCGCTGCTGTCCTGGACGCGCAGCCAAGCCATAAAACGTTCAACCTGCGTAGTAACGATTTCCTCGGCCTGCTTAGCAGCCGCCTGCCGGGATTGCAGATTCTCCTGAATAATTTCCTGCAGGTCGTCCACTGTATAAAGGTAGACGTCCTCTAATTCCCCCACTGCAGGCTCGATATCACGAGGCACAGCAATATCGACCATAAACACCGGATGATGTTTACGTTTTTTTAGGGAACTCTTGACCAGGGATCGTTCCAAAATGAAAGTCGGGCTAGCCGTAGAAGCAATGATGATATCGGCCTCAGCCAGATGTGCCGGTATTTCGTTAAGCGCAATGGCATAACCTCCGAGGGGAGCGGCTAGCCCATGAGCGCGCTCCAGAGTACGATTGGCGACAACGATTCGGCCTACGCAATTTTCATGCAAGTGGCGGGCTACCAATTCCATGGTTTCGCCGGCTCCGATTAGTAGGGCAGTGCGCCGGGAAAGACTGCCGAAAATCTGCTTGGCTAGACTAACTGCTGCAAACGCCACTGATACTGGACTCGCACCAATCCGGGTATCTGTCCGTATCTGTTTTGCCACGGCAAAGGCATGTTGAAAAAGTCGATTCAACAGCGTGCCTACAGTACCGGCACTACTAGCAATTTGGTAGGCGGTTTTCACCTGTCCCAGTATTTGCGGTTCTCCCAATATCATGGAGTCCAGCCCAGCGGCTACCCGTAATAGGTGACGTACTGCCGACCGATCCATGTGTTCGTACGTATAGGGTTGTAGATCGACTGGGCGCAGAGTGTGATAAGTTCCCAACCATTCTAGAATGCACCGGCTGGCGGATTCATTTACACAACAGTAGAGTTCTGTGCGGTTGCAGGTTGAGAGAATGGCTGCTTCACGGACACTGCTATGAATCTGAAGATCACGCAGGGCCGATGGAAGACGCTCAGGGGTGAAGGCTACCCGTTCACGGATCCGGACAGGCGCTGTTGTATGATTGATGCCTAGAGCCAACAAAGGCATGATAGAATCAGGAGCTAGCAACACAATAGCCAGAGTTTGTGGGATGAAGTATCGCAATAGCAAGTTAAGCCGTTTGCGAATCGGAACTCAGTGCGGTGTAGGAAATAGCAAGTATTGTTCTGGCTTAGTTTGGACATTGACAGAAGAGAATGGGTTCAGATGAACAGTTTTCAGAAGGCAGTCGGTTTTACACTTGCACTTATGCTCAGTGGCTATGCCGGAGCAGACAGTCCGTATGCCAACAATGGGCTGCCACAGTTAGCAGTCAAAGCTTATGAACAAGCTAGCCCGGACGCTGAACTAATGTACCATATCCTGGTGGCAGAACTTGCTGGCAAACGCAATCAGCTGGATATAGCCCTGGAGAATTATCGTATTGCAGCCGACACCAGTAACGATCCCCGGATAGCGGAACGCGCGGCCAACGTCGCTTTGTTTATTAATGATGACCCTGCAGCACTAGAACTGGCGCAACGCTGGTATGACTTGGCACCCACTAACGTTAAAGCCCGGCAAACCCTAACTCTTGCATTGCTTCGCAATCATCAGCAAGAGAAAGCGTCAATGCATTTGGATGCCTTACGCAAGACTGCCCGCGGCGATGGCCAAGAGGGCTTTGGTACAGTCAATGCGCTGCTAGGTCATGTAGACGACAAAAAAGTCGTACTTCAAGTCATGGAACAGCTGCAGTCTCTGTATCCCCAGTCGCAATTTGCTCTCTATTATTACGCACTTGCTGCCTTAGAGGCCGATTACCACGAACAGGCTCTTAAAGCCATTAAAACCGCTTTGGACCGCAATCCTCAATGGGGACAAGCCTACCTATTGCAGGCTCGAATTATGATGGCTATGGAAAATACTGATGCCGCGCTGGAGAGTTTGGCCGAGGCCGTTACCGCTCTACCTCAGGATCGCAGACTTCGCAATGGCTATGCCCGGCTGCTGGTAAACGTTGAGCAGTTAGAGGAAGCCCGTAAGCAATTTCAAATCCTCAGCGAACAAGATCCCAAGGATGGCAATTCCTTCTTTGCCTTGGGGTTGCTAGCTGCGGAAGCGCAGCATTTTGATGAAGCGGTTGCTTTTTATAGGAAAGCGCTTCAGTTTGGCGTGCAGGCCGCGGATGTCTTTTACGAATTGGGTAAGGTGGAAGAGCTTCGCAATAACTATCAAAAAGCTAAAGATTGGTATGTACGCGTAGCTTCTGATGACCGCTACCTGAGCGCTCAAGTTCGGGCAGGCATGATGCTCGCTAAGTTGGGAAACCTTCCAGCGATGAGTGCGCATTTTGTTAAACTCCGCCGGGATAATCCGCAGAGTGCTGTTCCGCTCTATATCTCAGAGGCGGAAATCTTGCGTGAAGAAGGACGCGGCGAAGCTGCTTTCAATCTGCTTTCCGGGGCGTTAGACCAAAATCCCAACGACGAAGACCTGCTTTACAGCCGTTCCCTGGCTGCAGAAAGCATCGATCGACTGGAGGTTGCGGAGCGCGATCTGCGCACTCTTATCGAGGCCGATCCAGAGAATGGCCAAGCGCTCAATGCCTTGGGCTATACTTTGGCCGATCGCACTGACCGCTATCAGGAAGCCCTTGATTATCTTCAGCGTGCCTTGGCTTTGCTACCTGATGACGCGGCGGTACTGGATAGTATGGGTTGGGTGCTCTACCGGTTGGGCCGTTACGAAGAATCCTTGAACTATCTGCGGCGGGCCTACGAAGCGAGTGCGGATGAGGAAATTGCTGCGCACTTAAGTGAAGTATTATGGATTATGGATAAGCAGACTGAAGCCCGTGAAATCTGGCAGCGGGCTATGGAAAAAGAACCGAAAAGCGAGTATTTATTGGAAGTCAAGGAACGGTTGAACTTGTGATCAAACGTATGGTTTCGCCGTCTGTCGTTCTATACGGTTGTATAAGCGTTATCTGCGCTATTGTTGTCGGTGCTTGCGCAACCACCCCCTCTGTCGAATCATTAGCAAACACACCTTGGCCGTTACGCCGTGAGGCATTGCAAAATCTGCACGATTGGCGTGCAACGGGTCGTATCGGTGTGACCAATGAGCAAGAGGGCTGGCACGCAAGCTTGGTCTGGAGTCAGCGAGGATCAGCCTATAGTATTAATTTAATTGGCCCGCTCGGGCAGGGGCGAGTGCGTATTTGGGGCGATGCCCGCAGGGTTAGCGTTCATACAGCCGATGGCCGGGTGCTTAGCGCCACTGATCCCGAACAGTTACTGGCCGCGACCATGGGCATACGCATTCCAGTGAACGGCTTAATTTATTGGATACGGGGTCTGCCAGATCCCCATCAACAAAGTGAGCTCACCGGTGATAAAGCAGGCCGTTTAATCCGGTTAGAACAAAATGGTTGGATTATTGATTACCTTCGTTACGAACAAATAGCTGGTTTGGAACTACCGACACGAATTCGTGCCCGTCAAAATGGGCTCAAAGTTCAACTTGTGATCAACGAGTGGAATTTGCGATCTGACACCTTCCCCACTTCTATTTAGACAAGACTAGCATTAGGCGAAGAAGTCACACATGCTAACCGCTGCCTGGCCGGCACCGGCCAAGCTGAATCGTTTTCTGCATATCGTCGGCCGACGTGCCGACGGATATCATTTACTGCAAACTATTTTTCAGTTCATCGACCGCTGCGACTATCTCTCCTTTGCAATACAACCAGACGGTTTAATCGCACGGCAAGGCGAAGTGGCAGGAGTCGCTGCCACTGAAGATCTAGTGACCAAAACTGCGCACCTGCTGCAAAAAACTTGTGGTGTAACCCAGGGTGTGATAATTACTCTCGACAAGCGTTTGCCGATTGGCGGAGGACTAGGAGGCGGCAGTTCAGATGCGGCCACGACGTTAGTAGCCCTAAACTATTATTGGCGTACTGGTCTCTCGCTGGAACAATTAGCGACGCTAGGACTCCAATTAGGGGCTGATGTACCGGTTTTCGTGGGAGGCCGTGCCGCCTGGGGAGAGGGAGTTGGTGAACAGCTGACGCCGATCGCGCTGGACGAACCCTGGTTTGTGGTGCTGACTCCGGCCTGTTCAGTCAGTACAGCGCTCATCTTCAATGATTCCCAATTGACACGGAACTCGCGACCTATCACAATACACGATTTTATTGCAGGAAAGGCTAGCAACGACTGTACAGCGGTCGTTTATCGGCGTTACCCAGAAATAGCTGCAGCAGCGAATTGGCTTTCCCGCTTTAGTAAGTCATACTTGACCGGCACAGGCGCATGTGTATTCGCGCCTTTCCCGGATCGACAGGCGGCCCAAGCCGTGATTAAGCAGTTACCGTCGTCTGTGTCCGGCTTTGTGACCCGGGGACTGAATCGCTCGCCACTGCACGAACGACTCCAGCGTGAAAGATGTGGTGCATAGTACAATAGTAGTCATTGGGCCGTCGCCAAGTGGTAAGGCACGGGGTTTTGATCCCCGCATTCCCAGGTTCGAATCCTGGCGGCCCAGCCATTTTCTATACTATCCGGTAGCAATGTAGCAGGTTCCTTGTGTCTGACGCTAGAATGATGGTGTTTGCGGGTAATGCTAACCCGCAACTCGCCCAGGCTATTATCCAGCATCTTGAGTTGCCATTGGGTCAAGCCGTAGCCGGTCGCTTCAGCGACGGCGAAGTGATGGTAGAAATTATGGAAAATGTACGAGGAAAGGATGTCTTTATCGTGCAACCTACCTGTTTTCCAACTAACGACAATATTATGGAACTGTTGGTCATGGCCGATGCGCTACGCCGCTCCTCGGCAGTAAGGGTGACTGCCGTCATTCCCTACTTTGGCTATTCCCGGCAGGATCGCCGCCCGCGCTCAGTCCGGGTGCCGATCTCCGCCAAGGTGGTGGCAAATATGATTACTAGCGTCGGCGTAGACCGCGTTTTGACGGTTGACCTGCATGCTGACCAGATACAGGGATTTTTCGATATACCGGTTGACAATATCTATGCAACGCCTATCGTACTGCGTGATATCTGGGAGCAGAATTTACCTGACCTAATGGTAGTCTCACCGGATGTAGGTGGTGTCGTGCGGGCCCGCGCTTTAGCCAAGCGTCTGAATGACGCTGAACTTGCCATCATCGATAAGCGTCGTCCCGGTCCTAACGAAGCTCAGGTGATGCACATCATTGGCGATGTGGAGGGACAGCATTGCATTGTGGTAGACGACATGGTAGATACTGGCGGCACTTTATGCCAAGCAGCGGCTGCTCTCAAGGAGCACGGCGCGGCTTCGGTGCGTGCTTACTGTACCCATGCAGTGCTTTCTGGGCGAGCGGTAGAGAATTTCCAGAATTCTGTGTTAGATGAGCTGGTGATAAGCGATACGATTCCGCTACGCCCCGCAGCCGATGCCTGTGAGACAATACGCCAGGTAAGTGTTGCCGGTTTATTAGCGGAGACCATGCGGCGCATTCATCTCGAAGAATCTGTAAGCTCTTTGTTCCTCTAATCGCTATTTTTTATATAACCATTGGCTAGCAGCCACACGGGAAGTTTGGGTAAGACTTTTTCGCTGCTATTTGCTAACAATAAAGAATCAGTCGACGAGAATTTCGGCACGTTTAGTCGCGGACGTGGTGGCTTTTCGTTTTTTTAATCGGTGGAGAAACCCATGAGTATTGCCTTTGAATTGCATGCTGAGCCACGCCAGAACGTAGGAAAAGGTGCGAGTCGCCGCCTTCGCCGTCAGGGGAGACTGCCGGCCGTGCTGTACGGTGGTGGAAAGGATCCCGAAATCTTGGTCTTTGAACATGATAAGATTTTGCACAAAATGGATAATGAAGCGTTTTACTCGCAAATTCTGGAGATTAAAATAGGTTCTCGGACCGAACGCGCCGTGCTACGCGATTTACAACGACATCCTTTTAAGCCTGCCTTATTACACTTGGATCTACAGCGTGTGACCGCTGACGAAAAAGTACGCGTACACGTGCCGCTGCATTTTCTCAACCAAGAAACGGCGCGCGGCGTCAAGCAGCAAGGTGGCACCATCAGTCATCTGAAAATTGAGATAGAGGTTGCCTGTCTGCCTGCGGATCTACCAGAGTTTATCGAGGTAGATTTGGCTGAGTTGGAAATTGGCGAATCCATTCACCTCTCTCAACTTAAGCTGCCAGAAGGCGTGGAAATTGTTGAACTATCCGCTGGTGCGGAATACGAGGTACCGGTAGTCAGCATCCATGGTTGGAAGAGTGCTGCAGCCGATGAGGCAGAGGGTGAGGAAGGTGTCGAGTAGCCTTAGCATATGAGATATTATGCCTGAGCACGGGCTGAAGCTGGTGGTAGGGCTGGGAAATCCCGGTCCGCAATATGTTTGTACGCGTCATAACGCCGGCTTTTGGTTGGTGGAGGCGTTAGCCCTCCGGTATGGAGGCACTTTCCGGCTTGAATCTAAATTCAGGGGTGAACTTTGTCGGATCCAAGTATCCAGCCAGGACATATGGCTATTCAAGCCCCTGGTTTTTATGAATCGTAGTGGCCAAGCCGTCAGTAGCTTGGCCGGTTTCTACAAGATTTTACCTCCTGATATGCTGATAGCTCATGATGACCTGGATCTGCCCCCCGGTACGGTGCGTCTTAAACGGGCAGGCGGCCATGGCGGCCATAACGGACTACGTGATCTGATTCGCCACTTAGGCATCAATGACTTTCTGCGCCTTCGACTGGGGATCGGTCACCCCGGTAACAGTAGAGACGTGACTGATTATGTACTACGCAGGGCGCCTGGAGCTGAACAACAGCTGATAGAATGTGCAGTGGATGATGCTATCCGAGAATTTCCTCTGCTCGTTGAAGGGCAGTTGGAAAAAGCCATGCACGCTTTGCATAGCCGTCAGGTAGATTTCCCCCCGGCAGATAAACTGGATGATATTTCTCATCAATAGCTTTCTAGCATACTGATTATGGGTTTTAAATGCGGTATTGTCGGATTGCCTAACGTGGGTAAATCCACACTGTTCAATGCCTTAACTCAGGCTAACAGTCAGGCTGACAATTATCCTTTCTGCACTATCGATCCTCATGTAGGCGTTGTATCGGTTCCAGATCCGCGTCTGGACACTTTAGCTAATATTGTCAAACCGCAAAAAATAATCCCCACCACCATTGAATTTGTGGATATTGCCGGGTTGGTGGCCGGAGCCTCCAGGGGTGAAGGGCTAGGCAATAAATTTCTGGCCCATATTCGCGAAACCGATGCGATTGCTCAGGTAGTCCGCTGCTTTGCAGACACTGACGTAGTTCACGTAGCTGGCCAAGTTGATCCGATAACCGATATAGAAGTGATTAATACGGAACTGGCGCTGGCTGACCTAACGACCGTGGAGAAAGCGTATCAGCGGGCCGAAAAGACCGCCAAAGCCGGTGACAAGCAAGCGCGGGCGCGCAAGGAGTTGTTGACACGGGTGCAGGCCCACTTAAATACAGGATCACCCGCGCGTACTTTACCCCTTAACAACGACGAGCAGGTGTTGCTGCGCGAACTCCATTTGCTGACAGCTAAACCGTCTTTATTTATTGCCAATCTCGCCGAAAATGGTTTATTACAAAATCCTCTGTTGGACCAGGTACGGAAGTTGGCGCAAATGGAAAACGCCGAAGTCGTACCTTTATGTGCCGCCATTGAAGCAGAAATTGCTCAGTTAGATGATGCCGACAAGACTGAGTTTTTAGCTGATTATGGTCTAGAGGAACCAGGTCTGAATCATGTGATACGTGCGGGTTACCGACTCTTGGGTTTACAAACGTTTTTTACTGCTGGACCTAAGGAAGTGCGAGCTTGGACAGTATCCATTGGCGCTACGGCACCCCAGGCGGCAGGGGTTATTCATACCGACTTTGAGCACGGCTTTATTCGCGCTGAAGTTATCGCTTACGAGGATTTCATCGCTTATCATGGCGAGCAGGGGGCTCGAGAAGCCGGTAAGTGGCGTCTGGAGGGTAAAGACTACGTTATACAGGAAGGTGATGTGGTGCACTTTCGGTTTAATGTTTAGGATTGACAATATGCTCTTGTATTTGCATAATTAACCGCCTTACAGATCCCTCGGGTTATCAAAAATTCCCATCTCTATGGCTATGTAGCTCAGTCGGTTAGAGCACCACACTCATAATGTGGGAGTCGCTGGTTCGAGTCCAGCCATAGCCACCACTTTGCCTAAACTCAATGCACTAATACCAATTTGTTAAAAATACCCTACAATATTGGTTTACCGTATATAAGGAGATGCTGATGAACCGCCGGCTACCCACGGTGACTGAGGATCTGGATGAGCTACGTGAACAGTTGCGCCGGGAGCGTAGTGCGGAGCGCAAGCGTCGGCTGCATCTGCTGGTGTTGATAGGCGGCGGTCAGGTACGCACCCGACAAGAGGCCGCCGAGCATCTGGCGGTGCATCGGCTCACCATTGGGGAGTGGCTCAAGCGCTACGCGCCGGTGTTTGTCAGGAGAGATGTCGCATTTTTTTACATTGCTTTCTGTGTATTCACCTCCTGCTCTCCATGAGCCGTTTTCGGCGGGTTCAACCACACCGCCTGAGGTAGCTCCCAGTTTCGGGTGGCTCCCGACCAACGCTCGGGATGGCGGGCCTTGGCTGCCTCATAGACAGCCTTGCGGTCCATCATGATCGCCGCATCTGCCCCGCTATGGCGTTGTGCGGGAGTGAGGAACTTGAGCCCGCTATGCTTATGTTCCTCGTTGTACCAACGCTGAAAGCCCAACACCCACGCGCGTGCCTCCGGCAACGTCCCAAAGGGTTGACTGGGAAACCCCGGGGGGGTACTTCAGGGTTTTAAACAACGCCTCCGAGTAGGGGTTATCGTCGCTGACGGCGGGACGACTAAACGAGGGAACAACGCCGAGTTTCTGTAAGGTGGCCAGCATCGTCGCCCCCTTCATCGGAGCGCCATTATCGGCATGCAAGACCAACTCTTCACCGCGAATCCCTTCCCGCAGATACGCCTTTTGCAACACCGCCGCGGCATGCTCAGCCGATTCTGCCGCAAACACTTCCCAGCCAACGATCTTGCGGCTGTAGATATCGCAGGTAGTGTTTTAGCTTTGTTGTTTTTATAAAATAATCAACTATCATATTTTGAATTCAAGATGTCAAGTTAGCAGAATTTAAACTCAGAAATTTATTATGGTATTAGAACCAATTAAATGCCCAAGTTGCGGTGGTATCGATGTTGGTAAACATGGAAAAACGACCAATGGAAAACAACGCTTTCTTTGCAAAGAAAGCGACTGCGAAGAAAAGACATTTATTCGAGATTATTCAGAGAAAGGTCGCTTGCCAGAAGTCAAGCGAAAAATCATTGAGATGGCCGTAAACGGGAGCGGCATTCGTGAGACGGCCCGGGTATTGGATATAAGTACAGCGACGGTAATTAATGAATTAAAAAAAAAGGAACCTGAATTGCAATCGGTGAATCAGGCCATTTTAGATATACACTCGCCTGAGCAGATTGTTGTGGATATTATAAAAATAGATGAAAATCATGAGGTTAATGATCAAGAAATAGAGGTTGAAATGGATGAAATGTGGAGTTATGTGGGAAGTAAAGCGAATCAAAGATGGCTATGGCATGCCATAGATCGAGCCACTGGCGACGTGCTGGCTTATGTATTCGGGCGCCGCAAGGATGAGGTCTTTCTTAAATTAAAGGATTTATTGGAACCGTTTGGAATCACCCGTTTTTACACCGACGATTGGGGTTCTTATGGGCGTTATCTAGATCCTGAAAAGCATGTTATCGGGAAACGGAACACGCAGAAGATAGAGCGGAAACATTTAACGCTACGTACCCGTATTAAGCGGCTCGTCCGCAAAACCATTTGCTTCTCGAAATCAAAACAAATGCCCGATATCGTCATCGGGTTGTTTGTGAATCGTTATGAGTTTGGCATCCCTATTTAAAATCTATAAACAACAAACTCACGGTTCGCTCATTTACAGAGCCACTTCTGAGAAAGTGAGTTTTATTTGATAAGATTTTGATATGATTGACAAACTTACTTTTAAGACGGAACGCATGGACGATATCCCCTTGCTGCTGGCCCAGCTGGAGCGGATGCACGTGGGGGCGTTGTTGGATGAGCACTTTCCGACCCACGGCAACTGGCAGGGGCTGAGCCTGGGCACGGTCAGTGCCGTGTGGCTGGCCTTTATCCTGTCGGAAGGCGACCACCGCCTGAACCATGTCCAACCCTGGGTCGAGGCGCGCCTGCAGGGATTGGCCGGGTGTCTGGGCCAGCCGGTACGGGCGCTGGATTGGAGCGATGACCGCCTGGCGGCGGTGCTGGATTATTTGAGCGACGACGTGGCGTGGGAAACCGTTGAGCAGTCGCTGGGTGAGCAACTGCTGCGGGTCTATGACCTGGGGGGGTCGCGGCGAGTGCGTGTCGACAGCACCACCGCCAAGGGCTACGTCGAGGTGACTGAGGAAGGTCTGTTTCAATTCGGCCACAGCAAGGACCACCGTCCGGACCTGCCGCAGGTGAAAATCAATCTTGCGACGCTGGATCCCCTGGGGCTGCCCCTGAGCACCACGGTGGTCTCGGGCGAGCAGGCCGATGACCCGCTGTACGTGCCGGAGATTGGCAAAGTGCAGCGCACGTTGCAGCAGGCCGGGATGACCTACCTCGGTGATGCGAAGATGGCGGCGCTGGCTACCCGGGCGTACGTGGTGGGCAGCGGGGATCATTATCTGTGCCCGCTGCCGAGCACGCAACTGCCGGAGTCGGAGCTCGAGCAGGTGCTGGAGCCGGTCTGGGCGGGCCACCAGGCGCTGGAGCCGGTGTATCAGCCCAGCGCGGAGGGTGACCGGGGGCCGAAGCTGGCCGAGGGCTTTGGCTATGAGGTGAAGCTCACCGGTGAGCACGACGGTAAGGAGCTCACCTGGATCGAGCGGCGGCTGGTGGTACGTTCGCTCAAACTGGCCGAGCGTCAAGAGCGGGCGCTGCACCAACGTCTGGAGCAGGCCACCGCGGCGATTGCCGAGCTTAACGTCACCGGCCAGGGCAAGAAGCGCTTTACCGACGAGGCGACCTTGGCCGAGACCGTCGAGGCGCTCATCGCCAAGCACCGGGTCGCGGGCCTGCTGGCGGTGGACTATCAAACCCATCTCGATGAGCGGCCCAAGCGGCGTTACCGTGACCGGCCCGCTCGGGTGGAGCGCACCCAGACAGTCACCGTGCAGGTATGCCTCGACGAGGCCGCCCTCGCCTCGGCAGTGCGCCGGCTGGGCTGGCGGGTCTATGCCACCGACCAGACCGAGTTGTCGTTGACCGAGGTCGTGCTCGCCTACCGTCAGGCCTATCTCATCGAACGGGGCTTTGGGCGCCTGAAGGGTCGGGTGTTGTCGCTGACACCGATGTATTTGGACTCCGATGCGCGGGTCAAGGGGCTGATCCGGCTGCTGAGCCTGGGGCTGCGGGTGCTGACCTTGGTTGAGTTCACCGTGCGCCAGCGCCTGCAGCAGGAAGGGACGCGCCTGAGTGGTCTCTATCCAGGCAACCCCAAGCGGGCGACGGCTCGCCCCACCACCGAGATGATGTTGCGCGTCTTTACCGGGCTGACCCTGGTGCTGCTCGATGAGGGCACTGAAGTACATGCCCATTTGACCACGCTCACCCCGGTACAGCAACGCATCCTGGAGCTGCTCGACTTTCCGCTGGAGATCTATATGCAATTGACGCCGCATTTCTCAGAACCCCTGCTCAATTTGAGCGAACCGTGAGAACAAAGTTAAAACACTACCAACTTCTCGAGCATCGCCTCTTTAAACTCTTGCGAATACGTTCTCATGATCTCTCACCTTCACCCCCTGTCAGTTCATCCACACTATACCTTATTTGAGGCGACATCTATCCTGACGTGCGACACGAGGTCGCCGGCTTGTTTGAAAAGGAATGACTCCCGGTGTTTTGCCACCGGTATCCTAGCCTGGCATGCGTGGCTGGTAACGGCGAGGGATGAAGCCCAGGCGACAAGGTAGCCTCCGAGATGACTCGGGTAGCAACACCGTGAGGTGGCGCTACGACTCCTAGGCGCAACGGGGGTCGGGAGCTAGGAGTTGAGGGCAGGGTTAGCAGATGCGAACTGCCACAACCATCGTTAACTTGAACAAGCCAAAGCGCCTGTCAGGCTTGGACCAAACGGTATGAGGTAGAGGTTACGTGCTGTCAGGTCACGTAACGCAAATCACAACGCCTCCGGCGGATAGGCAGAACCTAACCCCTCGGGGAATGACAAACCGGCGAAACGTGGTAAGCCCGACATTCTCCCTTTGTGGGACAGCCAACCGCAAGGTGAGCCGATGGGGTGTCGGGTAAGGGATGATGGAAAAAGCGAAAGCCGTTCTGTAATGGAACGGATAGGGGTTGCGCCTAACGGCAATATCATCCCACGCGCCAGCGGGCTGACTTCCATCGGGTCTTTCGTGACGAGAGAGCTTGATTAACCGACTGAGGAGGCAAGGCAGATGACAGCGCTCATCACGGCGGGTGCGGCCTCTCGCGAGCTGATGAACTGGCATGCCATCGATTGGCAAAAAGTACATCATCACGTGCGCCGGCTCCAAGCGCGTATCGTCACGGCGAGGCAGGCGGGCCGATGGGGTAAGGTCAACGCCCTGCAACATCTGCTCACCCACTCGTTTAGCGCCCGCACTCTGGCCGTTAAGCGAGTGACCGACAAGCCAGGCAAACAAAGTCCATAGCCTGGGATTGGAAGTTACCAAACCGCGTCCGGTAACCGACGTTTGAAAGGCATGAGCTGCTTATGGGGAAACTCATCCGATCAGTTCTTGGGGGAGGGAGCTACGGCAACGTAGCTTCCTTACCCGCCACAGGGGGTTCCACCGCCGCCAAGCGCTTGAGCAAGGCGCTCAAGTGGCGCACGTCAGCGGGCTCCGGTTGCCAAGGGCGGGGCTTCGTGAGCACCCCGAAGCGGGCGATGGTCAAGGCATCCATGGCGTCGTTTTTTGCCTTGATGCCCAAGCCCTTGGCAAAGTCCTTCACGGCCTTGGGGTTGATGACCGAGACCACCAGGCCCGCGTCGTGCAGGGCGTGGGCCAGCGCTTCATGATAGGGACCGGTGGCCTCCATCACCGCGTGCAGCTCGGCGGGAACAGTGCCGGTTTGTTTCTGGCACCAGGTGATCAGGGTCTGAAACCCTTCCGGCGGGTTAGGAACCTTCTTGTGGCGCTTTTTGAGCGTGTCGGGCTCCAGCAGCACCACGACATCCAACTTCTTCTTATGGACATCAATACCGATGAAAAACATACGCCTCGCTCCTCACTCCCCGTCGCAGGCTAACCTTGTGGTCATGCAGACTCAGCGGTCTTGGATACCGTCCAGCCGGTAGTGATGTCCATGTAATGCTCGCGCTACACTGTTGCTCTCGTTAGGTTGTAGTGGCATATGAAAAGCTTGATGGCACCGACATGATTGGCTAGCTTCTTGGAAAACGACAACGCACTGCGTACCAGACGCGAAACGCGCTGTCGCAGCGGGTTGTTGAATCGCTCGATGTGATTGGTTCTGCGCGCCAGTTTGTTGACCGCTTTGTGCTGCGCCTTGGGAATCACGCCTTCGTAGACGACATATTGATCCGTGGAAAACGTCGCGTTCTGACGATAGACTTTCGGAATCTTCGACCACAATTGCCTGGCGCTCTTGTGGCTGCGATCCCCCACGTGAAAGGCAATGATTTGACGGCTCTTGACGTCCATGGCGAGCCAAATCCACTGCTTGTTTTCTTTGTTCGGCACGAAGCTGTGCATTTCGTCGGCTTCCACCTCAAGGCGTTGAATCATGACGTCTTGGGTACCACGGACGGGCTGGAATGTTGAGATGATCCGGCAGGGCCTCCAAGCATTGGACGAGAAAGCCCAATAGCCACTTAAGTTTAACACCCACGGCACGACATATCCCGCGCAACGAAATACGCTCCACCAGCAAGCGTTCGATCAGAGTTCGTGTGTCATCACCGACAAGGTATTGTTCGAAGCAATCCAGCATTTCGGATAAAATTGAGTCTATCGTTTTCGCCGGAAGAGCCCCCATGTCCAAGAAGCGCAAGTACCCGTCAACAGAGTTGTCTACAGACCAGCGTGAACTCGTTGCACGCCTCGTGGGCCCGCTGGAGGTGCGTGGGATCTCGCGCTCGGTCTTTCGTGAGGTTCTCGCCGACGCCGAGATCATGGTGCCCAAGTCGTCTTTGGACCGCTGGGTGCACGCCCACGCGGCGACGGGCAGGATCTTCACGGCGGAGAAGGCCAGCGGAGCGGCGCCGCTTCTGGACGACGAGCAGGGCGAGATGGCAGCCGGTTGGGTCCTGTCTCAGAACGACTCGAACCAGGTCGTCTCGCTCGCCTCGTTCTCGACGTTCTGCGCGTCAGCCTTTGGTGTGGAGCTTGCCCAGACGACGGCGCATGACTACCTGCATGCCCTTGGCTTCAGTTCGAAGGTTTCCCAGGTGAAGACCAGCGGCTTCACGGTGGACGTCGACGCGCTCGCGAAGATGATGTTTGAGTGGAAGAGCGAGCGACAGCGTGCGGGAGACCTCAAGGGGCTCCTGGCAAGCGTCGACTTCACGTTCACGGGCCACCGCACCGATCGGCGCCTGACCTACGCGCCTGCTGGTGGCGCTCAGCCAAAATCGAGCACCGCGATCACTCGGTTCACGAACTGCCTCGTCACCGTTGTCTGGTCCGACGGTGTAACCCGTACCCCGCCTGTCCTCTTCACGTTCCATGGGAAATTCCGGCGCGATCGTGTCGGGCGCAAGGCGTGGGTCCAGGAGAGGGACAAACTCGTGAACGCTCTCGCACGCTTCGGCATCCATGCGAAACGCGTCATCTCTATTGGCGCCGAGCAGAACGAGACCCGCCTCTATGCCAGCGAGAGTGCCGGGCTTCTGCGCCGGTTTTTTGCGCGCTACCAGATCCCGCGCAACGTTGTCGTCTTCAGCGATAATGGGAAGTCCTTCTTTCCGGGCGGCGTGAGTGTTCTCGAATCGCTCGGGTTCGCAAAGCACGTGTCGTACCCTGCACCCGTGCATCAGCATCTTTCGCCCAATGACAACCGCCTGCATGGCACGGCGAAGGCGAGGTGGCGTAACAGTGGAGTGGACTTCAAGGATGACGTGGAGTCGTCCCTGTGGCTCCTAAGCCATCTCGATGTTGAACTCGCGGCTCACGGAGCGACGTGGTTCAGGCGGAACCTCTTGGATCTCACCGCCAAGTCAGCGCGAGAGCTCATTCGGGGCAGCTCTGGGAACAGGGCACAGGTCGACTCCGATAGGCTCTATGCTTACCATATCTTTGCGGGCCTGAATGCGATGGGAAGACCAGAAGAGACTAGCGCATAAGTTCCGGACAACTTGCATGGGCGAGTGTGCAGCGGGTAGTGAGAATAGAATTGGACTCAATTTTAGCCGAAACGCTGGAATCGACAAACTGACGTCCGCAGTCGCGGCATTGATGATTCTGTTTGCCGTTGTGGATGTGACCGTTTTTCTTATAGTTGGCTGATTTGCACCGGGGGCACACATCTCTGATGACCATGGGATTCTGTTGACCTCCACTGGATAAGTAAGTGTTTTAGATCAGCCCTTTAAAGGTGGCCAATTGGCGGCTCAACGTAACCGTCTGATTCTCGGTTACCTGTCTTGGTCAAACCTCGGGTCTGGCCGTGAAGCAGGTTACTGGGGCCAAGCCCAAGTCATTGATTTTCAATGTTGTATTTTTGCACCTTTAAAGGGCTGGTGTTTTAGATCAACGATAGCATGGAATCGTCAGGCGAGCATTACATGGACATCACTACCCTTTTCGGAGCTGAAGGATCCCGCGGCGATTAAACGCCTGATCGGGTACCTGGAGCGTAACCGCTCCAACATTCCATGCTATGCCCTGCGACGTCAGTTGGGACTTCCCAACTCTAGCAATCCGATCGAGCGTGCCAACAACCTGGTCACTTCCAACCGGCAGAAGCATCATGGGATGAGCTGGTCAAAAGAAGGCTCTTATGCCCTGACGGCGTTGAGCGCGGTGGTTCTCAATGGCGCCACCCGAGTCTGGGTGCGAAACAGGATCGTTCCGTTCAAGTTCGTTGCCAAAGCGGCTTGATCTAACCGTACAGGTCGAAAAGTTTTAGGAATTTCATACTGCTTACGCATCTAAATACCTCTCCTACTGTCTTTATCTCCTATATGGGGGCTCAGAAGAGGTTTTCGGATAGGCTCTAGCGCGCTGACCGGTTTGAAGCGAGCCTAACCTTCGGGCAGCGTCAGGGGACTTGAAAAGGGCTAGCGGATAGGGGATGGTAGGCGAGCCATGATATCCTCAGCTGTGGAGTTAAACAACATGTGGACTACCCCCCTTTGGTTACCCCCGCAAGCGCTCAGCCCCAGCGAAGAGAAGATTGCCGCCCGGGCGGCCAAGAAAAAGAAGCTGTTTGTGTTTTTCCGGGAGATTCGCACGGAGCTATTGGATGCGGCGTTTCAGGAGGAGCTGGCGGGGATGTATCGGCAGACGGGGGCGGGTAAGCCGCCAGTAGCGCCGGCGCTGCTGGCGATGGCCACGCTGTTGCAAGCCTATACGGGCGTGGGCGATCAGGAGGCGGTGGAATTGACGCTGGATTCCAAACGGTGGCAGTTGGTACTGGACGCTCTGGGAGCGGAAGCCCCGCTGTTCTCGCAGGGGGCACTGTTTGATTTTCGTATGCGGCTGATGAGCACGGGGATGGATCAACGGTTGTTGGAGCGGACCGTGGAATTGGCACGGGTCCGCGGTGGGTTTGATGCCAAAGCGTTGCGGGTGGCGTTGGATTCCAGCCCGCTATGGGGCCATGGTCGGGTGGAGGATACCGTCAACTTGCTGGGCCATGCCGCCCAGCAAGTCATCGCCTGCCTGGCGGCATTGACGGGGCAGGCAGTGGGCCACGTGATGGAGCAGATCGGCTTGTCCCTGTTCGATGCGTCCAGTCTCAAAGCGGCGTTGGATATCAACTGGGGGGATGCTGAGCAAAAGCAGCAGGCGCTGCAGCGGCTATGTGACGAGTTGGACGCCTTGCAGCGCTGGATCGGGGAGCACCTGTCGGTGGAGCAGAAGCAGCCGCCGTTGGCGGCGGCCGTGGCGGTCCTGCACACTGTCATGGCCCAGGATCTGGAACCGGACCCGAGCGGCGGTGGTACCCGCATCCGAGAGGGGGTGGCCAAAGACCGCCGGATCAGTATTGAAGATGGCGAGATGCGCCACGGTCGCAAGTCCTCGGCGAGGCGGTTTGATGGGTATAAACGACACCTTGCCCGGGATCTCGATGAACCACTGATCTTGGCCGCTGAAGTATTACCCGGCAATACCCCCGATACCGCGGGCTTGGAACCGCTCCTGGTCGCTGTCAACCGCCAGCCTCGTGCGCTCACCTCCCTACACATCGACCGCGGCTATCTGGGGGATGAGTTGATCAGCACCTACGATGCGGCCGGGGTTGTGATCGTCTGCAAGCCGTGGCCGGTGCGTCATCCGGCCGGGCAGTTTAGCAAGCAGGACTTCCAGATCGATCTGACGAGCTTACAGGCCACCTGTCCGGCCGGCCAGGTCACGCCCATCACCCCTGGCAAGACCGCCTGTTTTCCGGCGGACAGCTGTCAGGCGTGTACGCTGCGCAGCCAGTGTACCTCGCGGGAAAGCGGTGGCCGCACACTGACCATTCACCCCCAGGAAGACTTGCTGCAACGGCTCAATGGGCTGCCCACCACCGCCGCAGGACGGGCCACGTTACGCGAGCGCGTCGCGGTCGAGCATAGCTTAGCACACGTCTCCCAGCGCCAGGGTAATCAGGCCCGTTATAACGGGACTCGCAAGAATACCTGTCATTTGCGGCTGGTGTGTGCCATTCAGAACCTGGAACGTGCGCAACTTCTCTCTGAGCCGGCTCAAGCCCATGAATTACCCGAACGCTTGGCGGCCTGAGCTGGCAAACCGGTCAACGCTCTAGGGGTTGGAGAACAGACAATCGCACCCCTGCCAGATATTGTCCGCGAACGTGCCTCTGCCCCGGGTTATTGAGAAGTTACGTCCCCGATCGCTGTACTCCAGGAGAAAAGAGCAATGGGTGCACTCACTCTTCTGGCACAGATAGCGTTGTTTACCGTCACTGGTCTTACCACGTTTAACGACCTGATCACTCTCACCATGCAGACAATGCACGGGAATTAATGTCATCAGAACCCCCTGGATGGTGGCACCTGAAAAGGACCTTAAGTTTGACATGAATCCACGTGATTCTCCAAAATTAGGACACCACCCAGAAAAGAATAACTTGCCACGTGGCAAGTAAGAATAAGCAAATGATTTCTTTTATTATTCCAAAGTGTCAGAAGCTTGAAGACCACAACGCTGCAAGATATTATCGCATTCTTCCGGACTAGCGTAGGCTATCTCAATTTTACCTCCGCCTCGACGATTGGGTTTTACTTTTACAGGCGCACAAAACCACTCTTCCAACCTAACTTCTAAGCGTTTTAAGTCAGGATTTCGAATATCTCGAGTAACTGATTTACGACGACGGGTTCCCGTTATCAAGGCTACTTTTTGTCGTTCCAGCTCACGCACTGACCAACCAAATTTCACCGTTTTCTCTGCAAGAAGCAACTGCTCAGCAGAATCAACGTTCAACAACACCTTACCATGACCTGCTTCGAGTTCACCCTGTTGAATCATAGTCTGTACTTGGGGAAGCAATTTTAATAAGCCGAGAGATTTGCTCACTGCTGATTCGGATTTGCTAACCAACTCTCCGACTTGGGATTGATTCAAGTTAAAGTCTTCCATGAGACGTCGTAATGCAACAGCTTCTTCAATTGGATTAAGGTCTTCACGCTGAAGATTTTCTACCAAAGCAATGGCAGCCGCCGTTTTATCGTCTACCTCGTGAATGATGACGGGTATCTGATCCAAACCGATTTTTTGTGCTGCCCGCCAACGGCGATCACCTGCCAAAATTTCGTAAGTATCTGACTGATCATCCGTCGGACGGACAGCAATCGGTTCAATAACGCCAAACTCTCTGATACTTTCAGCGAGTTCGTTGAGCGCAGGGTCATCTTTTAAAGTGCGAGGTTGATAACGCCCCCGACGCAGTTTTTCAACCGGCAACTGAGTCATGTCGCGCGAAACGCCTTTAGCTCGTGCGTCTGCTAACACATCAGCCTTCAGTTTATCAAAATCGGTGTGGTATGTCGTGGTACGTGCTCGTTTTACACTGGTCAGTGGTGTTGGGATTTTCTTAGACATTAAGGATGCTCCTTGCGCTCAACCAAACCTATAAATGCTGATAATTCCCTCGTGATAGCCTGAATCTCATGAGTGGCTGCTGTAGGTGGATTAACATCCAAGACGGTGCTTCCTCCGCTAATCGCCTCCATATATGCAACTCGATTGCAAGTGCGAGAAGTGAAGATGAACAGTTCATGTTCCTTGAGAGCAGCGTCGATATCAGACGCAAGTCGCGTTCCAGTCGTTTGACGGTTAACAATAAAAGCTGCTTTGGGTTTTCCGGAAGTCAGATTTTGACGAGCCTTGATAACGTCAATGAGATCCATTGCTGACCAAATGTCTGGAGAAGAGGTTTGTACCGGTATCAATACCGTATCTGCTATCTTCAGGGCTGACGCTGTCATCTGATGCAGTTTAGCTGCCCCATCGATAATGATAATGTCAAACGCACTGCTGATTTCAGGTATTTCCTTATCCAGAGTAGGTCGATCAAGACCAACAACCCCAGGCATTCGAGCCTCTGGATGGCGTTCCTGATTAGCCTGGCTCCAATCGCGTGCTGTGCCCTGAGGATCGGAATCCACTATAAGAACCCGATAACCGCTCTGTTGAAAAGCACGCGCAATGTTGATGGAAAGCGTAGTTTTTCCAGTGCCCCCTTTGGGGTTAAGAATGGCAATAACGTGAGCCATAGTGCAGTTCATTGCTCTGTGAAGTCATAAAA
>CAVSVP010000020.1:0-65988 GCA_963731125.1 uncultured Pseudomonadota bacterium | reverse complement strand
CAGCAGCAAAATTGCTACCCCAATCGCTACCCAAAAGGAAAATTGGTGGAAAGTGTGTAAAATAAGCCTTTGATTTTATTGGAGCTGGCGATAGGAATCGAACCTACGACCGACTGATTACAAATCAGTTGCTCTACCGACTGAGCTACGCCAGCTTTTTTATATCGGCCCTAAATTATAGGGCGTATTCGCAAAATCAGCAAATTTCGCTCACCGCGAAGTGTGCCTGGCTATCGCCAGCAAGCCATGAAAAATGAGATCCGGTTTTAGGCTGTAGTCACCGCATAGGTGGGGACGCAACAGAGAAGCATCGCCACCGGTCAGCACACGCTTGCCACCACCAGACATGTTCTCCTCCATGCGACCAGTAATCCCATCAATGGCCGTAGTAACGGCATAAGTGGTACCACCCCAGACGCAGTCCCGGGTATTTCGTCCAAAAATGACGGCTCGACCTGCGTCCGCTTCCGGAATGCGCCGGGTATCACGGTACAAAGATTCCCGCATCAGACGGACACCGGGAAAAATGACTCCGCCCTGGTGGGAGCCGTCTGCCGATAACGCATCGATGGTAATCGCCGTACCGCAATCCACGATACAGCAGGGTTGCAGGGATAGTGCTTTAGCACCAATCATGGCCACCCAGCGGTCTGCACCCATTTGTTCCGGATTGCCATAAGCATTGTTGACGCCCAACCCGGACGCCTCGGAAGCGATAAACCGGACAGTCACGCCCCAAGTTCGGTGAATCCAATCATGCAGCGCACATTCCACTTCGGCACCGGCCACACTGGCGATCAGCACCTGGGAGGGCTGCTCCAACGCGCCCCATAGCCTTTCCCCCAACGTCGACCGGTCGCAGCCCCTATGAAAAATATGGCCGCGTTTCGCCACTTGGCCCTTATCCCGGCTCAGCCATTTGATGCAGCTGTTTCCTGCGTCCACCAGGAGGATCATTCGGCAAGCCTCAGACTCACTTCTCCTCCCAGAAAACGCTGAATGCCCGTTGCGGTTTCAAGGAGCAGAGCGCCACTGTTATCAATGCCCCGGGATATTCCATCAATGCGTGTGTTGTTGGGTAGCTGCAGGGTGATGCGCTGTCCTAGGGTCACGTCCAACTGCTTCCATTCCGGCGGAGGTTCAAAACCCTGCTGTTCAAAGCGTGCGCATGTCTTAAGCATTTCGCTCACCACCCGGGCGGCGAGGCGGTTGCGAGAAATCTCATTGGGTCCCAAAATGCTACGCAAATCGATCCAGGGCTGGTCAATTGCCTCCCTGGCGCTATCCGGCATAGCGACATTTACGCCCACGCCCGCTACCACATGGCAGGGTCCTGAGGACTCGCCGCCGAATTCCAGCAGAATACCGCCCAGTTTACGCCAGTCCCACAATAAATCGTTGGGCCACTTTAAACCGACCTCGGTTATTCCCAACGTGTGTAGAGCCCGAGCTACAGCTACACCGATGGCAAGGCTTAGGCCGCTTAACAGCGCAGGCCCTGAGGTAAATCGCCATAACAGGGACAGATAGAGGTTGGCGGCATAGGGCGAGATCCAGGTTCTGCCGCGGCGGCCGCGACCGCCCGATTGTGCCTCGGCGATACAAACCGCGCCGCCGGCTAGCCCATCTGCAGCCCGTTTCATCAGGTAAGTATTGGTAGAGTCAATGTCTTGATGAATTTCAAGATGGCGCAGATAATCACGGGCATCGGCGTCGAGGTCGGCCCCGATTCGTACGCTATCCAGGAATTCAATGGGTTGCGCCAGACGATAGCCGCGCCCACGCACGGCATAAACCGCGATGCCTCGTTCCTCGAGATTGCGTATGATCTTCCAGATAGCGGCGCGGCTCAGCCCCCCTAGCTGAGCGGCAAGGGCCTCGCCGGAGTGAAATTCTCCTTCATTGAGAATCTGGAGAACTTGGCGTTCACGCTCCATGGCGACAACACGAGAGAAAACAGCCTCCGCGGAAGCCGTTAACCGGATTGAATACCGTTATCTGAGAATGACCGAGAAGAAACTGAGCAGGCCAATAATAATCAACACGATTACGATGACCATAGGAAAATTCTGAAAGGTAAACATGCGCTAATCCCTCCGTAACATAAGACATTGTAAGTTATTTATCGCGGTTTTTCGAGGAAGACCGATCCTGCTTATTTGGTTCAGGGCGGGGAATGCGGGGATCATCGTCATCCATCAGAATCCGATGGGCGGGTCCTTCCAAATCATCGAATTGACCGGTTTTAACCGCCCAGATAAATGCCCAGATCGCAATCCCCATGACCAGTAAGGTTAGCGGTATCAGTAAGTATAATATAGTCATCGGTCTTGTGACTCGCTACGGCTCATTGACGAGCATAACACCATTACGCAACGCTTTTTGCCGGTGCTCGGGAATCCCTACGGGGGTTGGCAGCACTTCTTAGCCGCAGGGCATTGGCCACCACCAGCAAAGAGCTTAGTGACATCCCCAAAGCCGCCATCCAGGGGGCTAACAGACCGATTGCCGCCAAGGGTAAAGCCACCAAATTATAGGTGATGGCCCAACCGATGTTTTGCCGGATGACAGCTAGAGTTTGGCGTGCCACGGTGACGCCCTGGGCCAAAATCGCGAGCCTGTCTGCAAGCAGCAGCATGTCCGCCGCAGCATGAGCGACGGCAGTGCCCCCGCCCATCGCCAGGGAAACCTGCGCGGCGGCCAGCACGGGCGCATCATTGACACCATCTCCCACCATGGCCACTACGGCTCCCTGGCGTTGTAGCGCCTGAATACGCGCTAACTTATCTTCGGGCAACAAGGCGCCCTCTGCAGCGGATATTCCAGCCTGACGGGCGATCTCCTGGACGGTGGCCGGCTGATCACCGCTTAGCAGCAACACTTCAAGCCCCAGAGCGCGCAGCGCCGCTACCGTTTGTGCGGCGTCCGAGCGCAGGCTATCCGCTAGCTGAAACCAGGCCAACAGACCTTGCTCATCGCCGAGCGCGATGTTGGTCGCTTCCGGCGCGCCTGTCTCACGTTGGGGAACGGTGGACGTGCTTAATGAAACGGCGAAATCCGGCTTACCCAGCCGATAGCGGACGCCTTGAATATTACCCTCAACGCCCATGCCGGGCGTATTCCGCAACGCCTGAGCCACCGGTACGTCGGAGGCGGCGTCCGCTAATGCCCGTCCCAAAGGATGTTCGGAGCCCCGCTCTAAAGCCGCCGCAATGTCTAAACAGTGCTGTTTAGCGACGTTGCGCAGAGGCTTCACTGCTAGCAGCCGCAGTTGCCCATAGGTCAGGGTGCCGGTTTTATCAAATACGACATGGGTGGCCCGGGCCAGAGTTTCTAATGCGTGGCCCCGTGTGGTGAGCAAACCGAGCCGGGTGAGACGGTTAGTCGCAGCGGTGAGGGCCGTGGGCGTGGCCAGGGATAGAGCGCAGGGACAAGTGACCACCAGCACCGCCAGGGTGATCCGCAGAGTCGCTGCCGGGTCCACAAGCCACCACCACCAGGCTACCGCGCCGGCGATGACTAATAATCCGGCGACAAACCAAGCTGCGATTTGATCCACCAGTCTGGCAAGCCGGGGCTTATCGCTCTGAGCCCGCTCCAGTAGCCGCAGAATTGCCGACAACACGGTCTCGGCACCTATCTTTTCAACCTCCATCACCAGGGGGCTTTCCACATTGATCGAGCCGCCCACCAGCGTATTGCCGACCCTTTTGGTTAGAGGTATGCTCTCTCCGGTCAGCAGCGACTCATCGACGCTACTCTCACCTTCCAGTACCCGTCCATCGGCGGGAATGGCTTCCCCCGGGCGGATTACTACCCTATCCCGGGGAACGAGTTCCGCGACGGTAACGGTTTCCTCGCCGCCGGCGGCGAGTAAGCGGGTGGTGGTGGCCGGCAGCAGGTTGGCCAAAGCTTCGGAGAGTTGACCGGACCGGTGCCGGGCACTCATTTCCAAAAAGCGGCTGCCTAGCAAGAAAAAGGTGAACATGGTAACCGAATCAAAGTAGATGTCACCGGCGCCCTGCCAGGTGTGCCAGGCACTGGCGGAAAAAGCCCCGGCAAGTGCCAATGCTACCGGTACGTCCATACCGAGCCGGCGCAACCGCAGATCGCGCCAGGCTGCCTGAAAGAAGGGGCAGGCGGCATAGCTGATCACCGGTACGGTGATCAGCAGGCTAACCCAGCGCAGGAACTGACGGATGCCTGCCTCCATGCCGTAGTATTCGCCGGCATACATGGCTACCGCCAGCATCATCACCTGCATGGCGCCGATACCGGCGATCCCGAGCCGGCGCAGAGCCACCGCCCGTTCCTGTTTTTGCAGAACCTCTTGGCGCTGCGGGTCGAAAGGATGAGCCCGGTAACCAATGGCGGCAATGGCGGCCAGGATTTTGCTTAGGGAAATCTGGCGTATATCCCAGCGCAGCTGAGCGCGACGCGTCGCGTAGTTTACCCGAAATTCCAATACGCCAGGCAGCGCGTTGATGTGACGCTCGTTCAGCCAGACGCAAGCGGCGCAGACAATGCCTTCCAGGATGAGAAAGGTCTCACAAACCGCCTCGCCTTCGCTGCGCACAAAGCGTTGCTGAAAATCCGGACGGTCATACAAGGTGAGATTCTGTAAAGCCTGAGGAATAAGCTCCTCGGCGTGCGGGGATGGTTCGCTGCGGTAGGAATAAAAGTCTGTTAATCCGCCCGCGACAATGGCCTGGGCGACAGCCTGACAGCCTGCACAGCACATGGGTTGCCGCTTTTCTTTTATCACCACCGTATAGTCGGCGTTTGGCGGCACTGGCAAACCGCAGTGGAAACAGCACAGGGATGCTTGGCGTCCAGCCGGCACGGTAGAATTTAGGGCGGATGGCGTAACGCTCATCATGCTATGCTATCAATCTAACAATACTAGGTAGTGCGGCATATCCACTGGAAGGCTATTGTGCTAATATGGAAGTGCTGGCGCGAATTTCGTGGAACTCAGCGTGTTTACGCAATTGCAGTACCAGGTTCCATAGGCCGGCCGCGGGTAATTTCAGGTTGGTCTGATAGACGCCGGGCCGTTTCTCTTGCATTGTAAAGTCGATATCCAGACGGCTGTCCGCGGGCCGGAGGAACTGACCCGTGACAACCGCACCTGTGAGAGGATCGCCCTTACGGTCTTTAGCAACCACCTTAAGAGTCGCCGGTTTACCTAGCACGGGTTGGCTAAGCCAGCCTTTTTGAATCTGCCAGCCGCGTTCTTGTTGGCGTTTCACCTGCAGCAGGTAAGCGTTATAAAGCGTCTCTTTTTTTTGAAAATCGTGGGAAACTACACCGGGGAAGCTGGAAAATACCCTGCCTTTTTCCTGGGGATCGGGTAGCAGCTTGGTGCTTAGCTGCGGCGACAGTCCGCGCTCAGCGAGGATGATAAAAACCGAATCAACGATGAGCAGGCAAACAAAGAAACCGATAATGATGGCGGGTCCCCAATGCCACCGTTGGCTGTTGGATTTACCCTGAGCCCGGGTTTGTTCACGCAGCCCCAGAAAGAACCCACACACAAAGGAAGTGAGTAAATAAACGGCCAGATGGATCGCAAGCACGTCGCCGCCGGGCCAGCTGATCATGGCCAGGGGCACATAGATACCCAGCGCCGCGAGGGCAACCAGCGCAGCGGCCGGTGTAGCGTTTAAGGTGCTAAAGCGAAACAGCAGTAAATTAGCCCCGCTGATGAGCCCAACGCCTAAGCCGAGGCTAAGCAGCAGATGATTCATATTTTACTCCGGTAGGTAGAAGACCGAAGGTCTATGAACGGGATCGGCATCGATACCTCGCACGGGGGTGATGACAAACGCAAAATCTTGCTGGCCGCTGCGTTTTTCCTGGGGTAGCCGCACCAGGGCCAACACCCGCAGAGGCTGTTCCGCGTCCAGCGTCACTTCTTCCAGTCCCCCCAGGTCCAGTTCCGCGCCAGGCAGGTCTTCCAGATCGATGCGAAACGTCGCCGGCTGTCCGGTACGGTTATTAAGCTTGATTTCATAGGTGTTTTGAATACGACCATCGGACATAACCACAAACAAGGGCTGGCGAATTTGTTCGACGGTGGCATTAAAGGAAACGCGATGGGCGATGCTCCACATCAGCGCGGTGATAGCGGCCAACAGAACAATGCCATACCCTATGGTTTTGGGTTTAATAAGCCGCGTTTGTTTGCCGTGCTGGGCGTTTTCAGCCGTGTATTGAATCAGTCCGCGCGGCCAGCCTAGGTTATCCATAATGGTGTCGCAGGCATCGACGCATAAGGCACAGGAGATACATTGCAGCTGTAAACCATTACGAATATCGATGCCGGTGGGGCAAACCTGAACGCAATAACCGCATTCAATACAATCGCCGACACCCTTAGCCTGACGTTCTTCCCTAGTTTTATAGCCTTTGCCCAATTTACGACGCCCCTGAGTGCCTTCGCCCCGGTGTTTGTTGTAAGCGACGATGAGGGTGTCCTTATCAAACATAGCGCTTTGAAAGCGAGCATAGGGACACATGTAGGTACACACTTGTTCTCTGGCTAAACCTGCCATAACGAAGGTAGTGGCTGTTAGGAACAGGGTCGTGGCGTAGGCGGGGAAGGGAGCTTCGCCCTGGAGCATGGCAATGATTAACGCGGGCGCATTACCCCAGTACAAGGTGAAAGTGAGGCCCGTACAAAACGCTACTAGCAGCCAAAGCCCATAGGTCGCCCCCATTTTTAAACACTTTTCTCCATTCCAAGGTGCCTTGCCGAGGCGGATGCGCGCCGGACGCTCCCCTTGTATCCAGCGTTCAATCAAAATAAACACGTCCGTCCATAGGGTTTGAAAGCAGAAATAGCCGCAAAACACTCGTCCGGCAATACCGGTGACAAAAAACAGCAGCATAGCAGCAATCACCAGGACGCCGCCCAGCCAGACGATATCCTGGACTGCCATGGTCAAATCGAAAATGTAGAAATGGCGACCGGGAATGTCGAATAGCACCGCCTGATTAGGGGCATTAGGCCGTTCCCAGCGTAGCCAGGGCAGCAGAAAATAGACGCTGTAGGCAAGGATCAGAATACCGTATTTTAACGTGCGGAAACGTCCGGTAACGGAACGGGGATAGATGGGAATGCGTTTTTGATAAAATGCCTGGGTTGCTTCTTGAGCCATGACGGATTTAGCGAGAAACCGAAAAGTTGAAAAAACCGAAAAGGTTAAAACGGATATTAGACAGTTAATGCCTAAGAACGTTTAGATGGACCGTCAATTACGGCCTGGGAGAGAGCAGAGCGGCTATCCCTGCCGGTCCGCGCAAAGCTCACTTAGAGCACAAAGCTAACGTAAAAGAATTATTGGCCGCCGCCCAGTTGATGCACATAGACAGCGAGCAGTTTAATCTCTGTCGAGGTTAGTCGATCTCGCCAGGCCGGCATAATCCGCCTGTTTTGCACCCCATTAGCAATAAACTCTTTAAGGACAGCCTTCTTATCCTCCAGGGTTTGCTGGCCGGGCACATTGGCAATGGTCCAAATCTTGTCCGTCAGATTGGCAGCGCCCTGGGACTGCAAACCTTTAGCGTCTTTTCCATGACAGTAATAACAACCGCCGCCGAACCCCTGAAATAGCTCACGGCCGCGCTCCGCGGCTTCACTTGAGGGGGCCTCGCCGGATAGCGTCAACACATACTCGGCCACTTCATCCAGTTGCTCCGGGCTGAAAGTTTCCCGAAACGGTGGCATAAAACCATTGCGTCCCTGAATCAGGGTTTCTTGAATCTTTTCCATCGTGCCTCCCCACAGCCAAGCATCATCGGCCAGGTTAGGATATAAGCCGGTAACTCCTTGTCCACCGCGGCCGTGACAAGCGGCGCAGTTATCGCCAAACAAGCCTTTACCCACGGAACGGGTAAACGCCAGCATTTCCGGATCATTGCGAATCTCCGAGAAACTGACCGCCGCCACTTTGCTCATAAATTCCCGTTGGCGTACTGCAGCACCGCTGTCCTCGAGATCCTTGAGAAGCATAGCGCGGGTATTCCATTGGGATTTCCGTTCTTCACCGTCGACGGTATAGGTCACCGTGCTAAGGCCAGGCAACCACGTGTTGCCCCATGGCCAGGATGGGTAGATCAACCAGTAGATGACGGCGAATACCACGGTGCCGTAAAAAGCCCATAACCACCAGCGTGGCAGCGCGTTGTTAAATTCCTGCAGATCGCCGTCCCAGGCATGACCGGTGGTTTGTACCGCATTGGATCTCTGCTGCTTAGTCGTCGCTTCGTTCATTGTCCGTCACCTTACGGGTTTGGGTATCGGTCTCGGTAGAGTCGTCTTGAAATGGAATATATTTATAAGACTCCAGACGTTTAGCCCGTTTTTTTCCGGTGAACACATAGATCAGGATGCCGCAAAAAGTCGTAAAAAACAGAATCAGTGCGACAATCTTAGTGTTCTCCATCCGGGTAAACCAGACAAGCCAATCAAACATGGTGCCGCCTGCCGTTTCGAGTCGGGAACGGATCAGCGAAACTCCGCAAAATAGCCTTCCTCATATTGACTAAAATCCACCATGGTACCGAGTACCTGAAGATAAGCTACCAAAGCCTCCATTTCGGTGATGCGGTTGGGAAGCCCATCGTAGTTGTTGTCCTTCACCTGGGCGAGTAAGCTTTCCTGAGCTTGGTTAATGTCCAGTCTATCGGCGACGATTTTACCGAAGTTTTCCAGATTCGCTTCATATTCCTTCTGAGACTCGGAGTAAGGGACGCCGGCTCGCTTGAGAGCGCGCATCCGCGCGGCGATATCGAGATAACTTAGGTCGTTCTCCAGCAGCCAGGGGTAATTGGGCATGATAGACTCGGGCACCACCGAGCGGGGCGCTACCAGGTGCTGGACATGCCATGCATTGGAATATTTGCCGCCCAGCCTGGCCAGATCCGGCCCCGTGCGTTTGGAACCCCACTGGAAGGGATGGTCGTACTGGGATTCTGCCGCCAACGAGTAGTGCCCATAACGCAGCCATTCATCCCGGAAAGGGCGGATCATCTGGGAATGGCAGTTGTAACAGCCTTCCCGCTGATAGATATCCCGCCCGCGCAGTTCCAGGGGCGTGTAGGGACGCACCCCCTTCACCTGTTCAACGGTTTTATTGATATAAAACAAAGGGACGATTTCTACCAGACCGCCAATACTGATCACCACCAGGACCAGGATGATCATTAATCCGGCATTGACCTCGATATTTTCATGTCGCATGGCTCAACTCTCCGGGATTAGGTACGCGCCAGTTTGGCAGCCAGTTTGGCCTGAATAGCAGCTTCTTCGCGGCGGGCGGTGGCGACTGTCATGGCAAAGTTATAGACCATGACCAGTGTTCCCGTGAGGAAGAAAGCGCCACCGATAGCGCGCCATACATAGGGCGTGTGTATAAATTCGACTGTTTCGATAAACGTGTAGGCCAAATTACCATATTCGTCAAAGCCGCGTAGCATCAGGCCCTGACCGATGCCTGCTACCCACATGGCGGTGATATAGAGCACAATCCCAATGGTAGCCAGCCAAAAGTGCACGTAGATCAGCTTTTGGCTGTACATTCTGGTGTTATAGAGGCGGGGAATCAGGTGATAAAAGGAGCCAAAGGATATCAGGGCAACCCAGCCGAGAGCGCCGGAGTGCACATGGCCAATGGTCCAGTCCGTGTAATGGGACAGGGCGTTGACGCTTTTTAGCGACATCAGCGGTCCCTCGAAGGTGGACATGCCGTAGAAAGATAGCGAAGTAATCAGAAAGAGCATAATCGGGTCGGAACGCAATTTATCCCAGGCACCGGATAGGGTCATGATGCCGTTGATCATACCGCCCCAGGAGGGCAGCAGGAGGAGCACGGAGAAAGTCGCAGATAGCGTGGACACCCAATCGGGCAAAGCGGTCCAGTGTAGGTGGTGGGCGCCGACCCACATATAGAGGAAAATCAGCGCCCAGAAATGGATAATGGACAACCGGTAAGAGTAAATGGGACGTCCGGCTTGTTTGGGTATGAAGTAATACATCATGCCAAGAAAAGCCGCCGTCAAGAAGAAACCGACGGCATTATGGCCATACCACCACTGAGTCATGGCGTCTTGGGTGCCGGAGAACAGGCTGTAGGATTTTGTAAGGCTAACGGGAATCGCCAGGTTATTAAAAATATGCAGCAGAGCAGTAGCTAAGATAAAGGCCAGATAAAACCAATTAGCCACATAGATATGGGGTTGGGTGCGGCGCTTCAGGGTCCAGACATAAACCCATAGATAAACCACCCAAACCACGGTGATTAACAAATCGATAGGCCATTCAAACTCGGCATACTCGCGAGACTGGGTGACGCCGAATAAATAACTCATAGCACCTAGGGCAATAGCAGCCTGCCAACCCCAGAAGGTGAGTTCCACCATCCAATTGCTGGGTAGACGCGCCTGGCAAGTGCGTTGTACCACGTAATAAGAGGTTGCAAATAAGGCGCTGCCGCCAAAGCCAAAAATAACCAGGGTAGTATGCGCTGGACGCAAACGACCAAACGTGAGGGCTGGAAGATCAAAATTCAACACGGGATACGCTAACTCAAGCGCGGCGTAAAGACCGGCACTCATGCCCACCACCGCCCAAACGACGGCCATAACGGTGAATTTACGGACGATATCGTAGTTATATTGCTCAGCGGACATTGCTGCGCTTCGGGCCATACCTTGTTCTCCTCAGTGAAGCTGCGGCTGCCGGGATGTGCAAAGCATGTTCCCAGCAGAAGAGATGGTCTAAGTATAGGTGAGAATACGGACAAACATCTTACTGGAGATCAACTCAATCGCTCAATTAGGGTTTTCTAATGTACAGAAAAAAATATACAAGAAAGAACCCTGTTGCGGAAAGTCCCTGGCGTGACTCCGACGCCGTCGCCTAAAGCTTGAGAAGTCGCTGGAGTAGAAGCGATTTACCTGTGAGCAGTTCCTCTGACAGCGGCTTAGGGCAATTCAGGATGAGAGGTTACCAGGCGGTGTTCGTTATCCTTTGCGCCCAACCAAGCCCGGGTTGGTCATCGGGTCAATCAGGGTGCAAAAAGCGGGTTCGGGTTTACCTAAGTAATATCCCTGAGCCAGATCGAAACCGATGCTAACGCAGGCCTCCAGTTCCTCCTTGAGTTCTATGCCTTCCGCTACCGTTTTTATGCCTAAGTCTTGCGCCATGCCCACAAGTGTTTTTAAAACTTGTTGAGCACGCGAAGCTTGGCGGTGAATATTGCGAATAAGGATAATATCAAACTTAAGATAATCTGGCGGTACTTCAATCAGTTCCACCAGGCGTGCCTGACCGGCACCAAAGTCGTCGTAAGCCAAACCGATGTTCAACTCTGCAAGTAGCGTCCTGAGACCGTGCATGACGTCTAAATCGGCCACCGCGGTTTCATGCATTTCTAACGTCAAAGGCAGTTCGGGCGCCAGCAGGCGCAATTCTTCCAAGGAAAGCCGTAACCGCTTAAGATTCATTTCTGCCGGTACGGTATTCACAAAGAGGTGGCATTGGTTACCCAGCACGCGAGCTTGTTGTACACCGACCCGACGAAACAGTTCACTGAGCTCTACGTCTTTATGAAAGCGTTTGGCGATTTGTAGCAGCGACCAAGGGGCGGTGGGTAAATCATCGACAGCGCCTCGCCCCAAGAGTTCATAGGCGATTATTTTCTGATCTGCAAGTTGCACAATGGGCTGAAAATGAGAAATGACAGAGGGACGACTTAGCAGTTCGGCAAATTCTGTCTCACAGCCCGCGAAACTGTGGGAAAGCTCCTTATTTGACAACAAAGTCACCGTTAACGGGTCATTATTGACCCGTGTAGATCCGTGCAGGGATTTTTCACAGCTAATCCGAAATTCTTGCGGACCGAAGTGAAGAATGTCGCCGTTTTGCAAAGTTCGTTCACCGATCAGGCGCTGATGGTTAACAAAAGTTCCGTTGGTGCTGCCGAATTCCTTGATACCCAACACATTGTTATATGCAAAGATAATTGCATGGCGTCGGGAAATTTCCGAGGACGACAGACGCAGATGACAGCCACGCTGGCGTCCGATGATAAAGGGCAAAGGTTCGAGGTTGATAATCCATGTCTTGCCTTCTTCCGTAAATCCCTCTAAGAACCAAGCTGTCTGCCTCTTCTTCCTTAACACGGGCATCCTGACCTCTCAATGCCATCTGGTTTTCCCTATGGCTTTAGATTGCCAAACTTTCTGGCTTGCTGAGACAACTTTGCTGAATCCAGTTGCCTGCCCCGTCGCTTCAATTTTTGCCGCTATACCCACTGATGGGTTTACAGCTTTCCATGGCACTCGACATTACTCGACATTACTCGACATTACTCGACATTATAAGTCCCTTACCAATCGAAAGCCAAGAAAGTAGTCTTGATAATCAGGCGCTGCCTTATAGCGATCCGCAGCGCGCAGGCTGCGCGGTTCATCGCTCCAAGAACCGCCGCGCGCGACATAGTAAATTCCGGAGCTCTGTTGATCACAGCTCTTCTGCGAAGTGTCTGCAGCGTTATGGTAGGTGGAACAAGTCCACTCCATGACATTGCCTAACATGTCGTAAAGACCATAACCATTAGGTTGATAGCTGCCTACGGGAGCAGTGTACATATAACCGTCGCGGCATTGCATAACATTCCAGCCGCTAAATTTCTCCTGTAACATCAGATCAGCTGCATTGGCATAACGGCAGCCTTGGTCTGGGTCATCGCCCCAGTAGCGGGCTGTTCGGGTGCCGGCTCGTGCCGCATATTCCCACTCCGCTTCCGTCGGTAAGCGGTAGTGTTGTTTTGTCTGCGCCGATAGCCATTTGGCATAAGCTATGGAATCTTGCCAGGTTACATTAATCGTTGGATGCCTGCCCCGTTTCCAACCTTCATCGTCGGGTTTCTCGCGTCCCGTTGCCTCAGCAAACTTATCATATTCTTCAAAAGTCACTTCGTATCTACCAATTGCAAAGGGTCGCTTAATTTCCACCTGCTGTTCATGCTCACTCTGGTAGCGGCCTGCCTCAGCTGGTGGTGAACCCATGATAAATGTCCCCGCTGAAATCATCACCATTTCCGGACCCAGGCTGCCGTCCGCCAGTGGGTCTCGTAATATTCTCTTGGCTTCCAGGCGTTCCAGGGCGGTTTGCGCTTCCTGTTGATGGCCGCAGGGGGGTGCGCAGTGACGTAAATAGGCCTGATATGCTGGCGGTGTATCTGCAAGCTGAGCCCGCGCATAAAGGGTGTCATCTTGTGCTTTGGCTTCGGCTTTTGGGATGGCGCTTGCCAGTGCAGCCCATTCCTTGAGGTTTGGCCAAATGGCTTCTCCCTTTGCCAGCCAATTCCGGGCTTCCGAGTAGTTACCCTGCTGCAGGTGGGTTTGCGCCAGGGCTCCATAGACAAGAGCGATACGGTGCTTGCCTTTTGCTATTAGAGGATGCTGGGGGTCCAGGGCAGCTAATTCCTTGAGCATCCGCAGCACCCAATCCCGCTGCCTGGCATTGCTTAAGGCAGCCGTTTGCAACGTATTTTCCAGGCGAGTCTGGAGAGCGGTAATTTGCGCCTGGCGTTGTAAAATCGCAATAGCCGCTTCGGCGGTTTGTTGATGACTACAGTTCGGGCAGCGCTGGAGATATAGGCGATAGGCGGTCACCGTATCGATGCGTTGGGCTGCTGCGAAAGCACGGTTGTCGGCATCGCGCTGCGGCAGGTTCGTGACTGAAGCTGCAGTTGACTTAGACGATTCGGCAACAGCGTTGGAAACGTCATTTATGCTAGCGGTTGGTCGGTTCGGTGAGCTTTTTTCGCCGAGTTCCGGAGCCGGTTGCTGCTCGGAGTCGGCGGCTGCAAATTCAGCAGTTTCTCGCTCCATAGGGTGGGGCAGCGATTCCCGAACGTTGCGGTCATTCCAGAGATAAAAGCCGGCGCTACTGATAGCGCCGATGACAAGCAGTCCTGTCAATCCCAGCGCGATAGGTCGGCGTTTCCCACAAAGCATGCGATGCGCGTCACGGCCTGTGATGGTGGATTGTTGTGCGGCTTCCAACTGCTGCAGCAGTTGGCCGGCTGTTGCAGGACAAGCCGGGCTCTGATAGGCGAGGGCCTCGTGCAGCACAGTCCATGCGGCGTCTGCCAAGGCGGCGGGTTTTGGCGGCTGCGGTTCTGCAGCGGCAGATTCGCGCGGGGACGTTTTTCCGCCGAGCAGCATGGGCCACGTTTCCGCATCGCGGCCCATGGCAACGGCATCCTGGTAGGGCGGGCGACCGCTGAGTAGTTCATAAGCCAGTGCTGCCAACGCGCCGATGTCTTGCTTGAAGCGTACCTGTTCGCTAGCCGACGACTCTGCCAGTGCGTCCAGCGACTCGGTGTCGGACCCTGACAGGCCGCCGCGCATCTGCCGGGGTTGGTAAGTCAAGCCAAAATCGAGCAATTTGACAATACCCTGCTCAGTGATAAAGACATTCTCGGGTTTGAGGTTACGGTGGGCGAGGCGGTGTTCCCGGTGCGCGTAGTCCAGGGCCGATGCGATCGGGCGTAACAGTTCCAGGGTGCGTTGCCAATCCAGGCCGGGGTTGCCCTCCGAGCGCAGCAGGCGGGCGAGATTCTCGCCTGTGCGCGGATCGAGAAATTCCATCTCCACAAAGGGCCAGCCATCCTCCCCGTGGCGCCAGCCGTAGACTTTGATAATGTTGGGATGATTTAGACGAGGTAACACCTCGCTGCGGGCCCTAATGGCGTTTACGGCAGCACGCAAGTTTAATGTTTCTAAGTTGCCAACCTCGCTGTCGGCTGTGGCCGCCTTTTGAAACGGCGTTAAGTTATGGCGGCGCGGTGCGAATATTTTTAGCGCTCGATAGACGGCCTCCGTTGCGTTTTCCGCGGATAGTTTCTGTGCCAACCAAACCCGGCTCTGTTCTGCGTCGCCAACCGGGCGCAGTAATCGGAAGCCATAATCTGCCGGACCGATGTCTTGTCCGGAGTATAATTTTTCTAGGTAATTGATTGTGTCCGTCGGATCACTCTGCTCGTTTTCGGTGGTAGCAGCATTGCGCGGGTTGGCAAGGCTAGTTTTTTCAGGGAGCATGCGATGCGCGTCACGGCCTGTGATGGTGGATTGTTGTGCGGCTTCCAACTGCTGCAGCAGTTGGCCGGCTGTTGCAGGACAAGCCGGGCTCTGATAGGCGAGGGCCTCGTGCAGCACAGTCCATGCGGCGTCTGCCAAGGCGGCGGGTTTTGGCGGCTGCGGTTCTGCAGCGGCAGATTCGCGCGGGGACGTTTTTCCGCCGAGCAGCATGGGCCACGTTTCCGCATCGCGGCCCATGGCAACGGCATCCTGGTAGGGCGGGCGACCGCTGAGTAGTTCATAAGCCAGTGCTGCCAACGCGCCGATGTCTTGCTTGAAGCGTACCTGTTCGCTAGCCGACGACTCTGCCAGTGCGTCCAGCGACTCGGTGTCGGACCCTGACAGGCCGCCGCGCATCTGCCGGGGTTGGTAAGTCAAGCCAAAATCGAGCAATTTGACAATACCCTGCTCAGTGATAAAGACATTCTCGGGTTTGAGGTTACGGTGGGCGAGGCGGTGTTCCCGGTGCGCGTAGTCCAGGGCCGATGCGATCGGGCGTAACAGTTCCAGGGTGCGTTGCCAATCCAGGCCGGGGTTGCCCTCCGAGCGCAGCAGGCGGGCGAGATTCTCGCCTGTGCGCGGATCGAGAAATTCCATCTCCACAAAAGGCCAGCCATCTTCCCCGTGGCGCCAACCGTAGACTTTGACAATATTACGGTGATTGAATAGAGTGGCGATTTCGCATCGGGCTTTGAAGCGGGACAGAGACATGCGCAGAAGGTTCTGAAAATCTGCTCGGGGGGTCTGATTTCTCTCTGCTTCTGCGGGTTTTGGGCTGGCATTATGACCACGTAATGCAAACACCTTCAGTGCCCGGTAGTAAGCTGTATCCATGATATCTTTACCGGGTGCGGTAGCCAGCCATACCCGGTTTTCGTTTTCGGTGCCGAGCCTGCGTATCAGTCTGAAGCGATGTTTGGCAGGGCCAATTTCCAAATCCTTTGTTAAGCTTTCCAGGTTATTAATGTTGCTGATTAAATTCCCGTCTCTTTGGATAAAATGGAGGGACTCGAAAGAGGCAGGGTGGTCTCTGGAAAATGCAGTGGGAGGCTCTGCTGCAGAGCTTCTTGCCCCGGCGTCTTCTGTAGATTTCTTGGCATGAGCGACTACAGTTAACTGCTTGCGGCGTGTTTTCAGATCCATTGAAATCATTCCCTTTGGGTTTATCAGCAAGGCCTCAGGTGTCGAGTTAGCGATATGTCTTGCTGCCTGCACGCAAAGCTTTTTGCGCGGCGAGTCAGGCTCCCATATTTAGCTATAGAATATATAACTTGCCCTGAGGACTCTACAAGTAATGTGAATTATGCCTTTATTCTTAGCCGTTATGCTCTAAAAAGGTAAAATACTGTCAACAATCTTCTAGCGCTTCGTAGCCATCTTTATATTTCTTAGAGCGGAATGCGTGCAAAGAATGTCTTAATCTTCTGTGGATTTTGCTAAAACGTTCTGTATCTAATCGTTAGGCGGTATAGAATCAACTTTTATTTCAAAAAGTTGTCTGGAGTGACGCCACAACGGTTTAGCATTCAGCTGGTTTTCGAGGAATCGACATGTTTAACAACAAGATGCGAATAGCCGGTTTTGATGAGGCGTTATGGGCGGCGCTGGAGGCGGAAGCGCGGCGTCAGGAGGCGCACGTGGAGCTGATTGCGTCGGAGAATTATGCCAGTCCACGGGTGCTGGAGGCGCAGGGGACGGTGCTGACGAACAAATATGCTGAAGGCTATCCGGGCAAGCGCTACTACGGGGGCTGCGAGTATGTGGACGTGGTGGAGCGGCTGGCGGTGGAGCGGGCGCGGGAGTTGTTTGGGGCGGGGTATGCGAACGTGCAGCCGCACTCGGGCTCGCAGGCGAATGCGGCGGCGTATATGGCGCTGCTGGAGCCGGGGGAGACGCTGCTGGGGATGAGTCTGGCGCACGGGGGACACCTGACGCACGGGGCGAAGCCGAGCTTTTCGGGTAAGCTGTACCGGGCGGTGCAGTACGGGCTGGATGAGGCGACGGGGGAAGTGGACTACGGGCAGGTGGAGGCGCTGGCGCGGGAGTGTCGGCCGCGGGTGCTAGTGGCGGGGTTTTCGGCGTATTCGCGGGTGCTGGACTGGGAGCGGTTTCGGGCGATTGCGGATACGGTGGGGGCGTACCTGGTGGTGGACATGGCGCACGTGGCGGGGCTGGTGGCGGCGGGGCTGTATCCGAACCCGGTGGGGGTGGCGGATGTGGTGACGAGCACCACGCACAAGACGCTGCGGGGACCGCGGGGGGGGCTGATCGTGGCGCGGGGGGGCAACGCGGAGCTGGAGAAGCGGCTCAATGCGCGGGTGTTTCCGGGGCTTCAGGGGGGGCCGCTGATGCATGTGATTGCGGCCAAGGCGGTGGCGTTTCAGGAGGCGCTGCAGCCGGAGTTTCGCACGTATCAGCGCCAGGTGGTGGCCAACGCGCGGGCGATGGTGGGGGTATTTCTGGAGCGGGGGTATCGGATTGTCTCGGGGGGGACGGATAACCATCTGTTTTTGGTGGATCTGACGGCCCAGGGGCTGACCGGCAAGGCGGCGGATGCGGCGTTGGAGCGGGCGCACATCACGGTGAACAAAAATGCGGTGCCCAATGACCCGCAGTCGCCGTTTGTCACCAGTGGCATTCGGGTGGGGACCCCGGCGGTGACGACGCGGGGCTTTGCGCAGGCGGAATGTCGGCAGCTGGCCGGTTGGATGTGCGATATCCTGGATCAGCTCGACGATGAAGCCACCAGCGCCCGGGTGCGGGAGCAGGTCCAGCAACTCTGCGCCCGCTTTCCCGTCTATGGCTAGGTCAAATGGCTTGGCTTGGGATTAACTGAATGCGTTGTCCCTTTTGCGTGGCGGTGGAGACCCGAGTGGTTGATTCTCGTCTCTCCCATGACGGAAAAAAAGTGCGGCGCCGCCGCGAATGTCTCGAGTGCGGCGCCCGCTTTACCACTTATGAGGTAGCGGAATTAGTCATGCCTCGGGTCGTCAAACGGGATGGACGTCGCGAAGCATTTAATGAGGATAAGTTGCGTGCCGGCATGTTGCGTGCTCTAGAAAAGCGTCCGGTAAGTACCGAACAAGTGGAGGATGTTGTTCAGCGCATTACAGATCGTTCTCGTGCCAGCGGCGAGCGGGAATTCAATGCCCGGCAGCTAGGGGAATGGGTCATGGAAGAGCTACGCGATTTAGACCAGGTGGCCTATGTACGTTTTGCCTCCGTATACCGCAGCTTTCAGGATGTGAACGCTTTTCGTGAGGAGGTTGAGCGGCTGCAGCAGACGCTGTCTGCCAAGCCTTCCCCTGTGCGCAAATAAATTTTTTGTCCTTTTCACCAGTTATGATCGATGCCCAAGATTATCGCTACATGGCCCGTGCTCTGATCTTGGCACAGCGGGGCCTCTATACCACAGATCCTAATCCGCGGGTGGGATGTGTAGTTGTTAAAAATGGTGCGATTGTCGGCGAAGGCTGGCATGTCTGTGCCGGCGAAGCCCATGCTGAAGTGATTGCCCTGGAGGTGGCGGGCAGACAGGCACATGGTGCTACCGCTTACATTACCCTAGAACCTTGCTGTCACTATGGTCGGACTCCACCTTGCACCCACGCTATGCTGGCGGCAGGGATTGAGCGAGCCGTGATTGCGATGGAAGATCCTAATCCCAAAGTGGCTGGTAAAGGACTGGCACATTTGCGCGCTGCTGGTGTCACTGTGGAATGCGGGGCTATGGAAGCCGAGGCCCGGGTCTTAAACCCGGGTTTTGTATTGCGCATGCGTGAGCAGCGACCATTCGTCCGCTGTAAATTGGCAATGAGCTTAGACGGCCGTACGGCCATGGCTTCTGGCGAAAGTCAGTGGATTACCAGTGCAGCGGCGCGTAGGGATGTGCAATCCTTACGTGCCCGTGCATCAGCCATTATGGCTGGGGCGGCGACGGTGCTAGCGGATGATCCCAGGTTAACCGTTCGCCTCGCTGACGCCCATAAGACTCGTCAGCCATTGCGAGTGATCCTCGATCCGGAACTGATGACACCGCCCGCTGCCCGGATTTTCGCTGAAGAGGGTCAGGTGCTGATTTTTACGGCCGTGACGGATGAAACCGGTTATCCTCCGTTACGGTCAGTGGGTGCACAGATTCAGGCTGTGGCAAGGCATGGCAGAGGCCTAAATTTGCTAACGGTGGTGACGGAATTAGCTCACCGAGAGGTGAATGAAGTCCAGTTGGAATGCGGAGCGACTCTGGCCGGCGCCATGTTACAGGCAGGCCTAATCGATGAATTGGTCATTTATATGGCCCCACGGCTGATGGGAGATAACGCTCGCGGATTATTTCATTTGCCGGAGTTAACACGGATGAGTGAGAGTATTGCCTTGGATATAGAAGATATTCGCGCTGTGGGACGTGATTGGCGTATTACGATCCGGCCGACAAACTCACTGGACGTTGCGCCGTAACTGAGAGTTTGTGCAAGACCGGTTCCGCTGGGCGTAGATGGAATTTGCCAAGAACATTTGCCGGCTACGGCAATCATAATGCCGGGCTGCGACGGTCAGCTTAGGTAAACGGGTGATACGATGTTTACAGGTATTATTGAAGCAGTGGGTAAGGTGGTAGCTAAAGAGTCGCACGGTATCGATATGCGCCTACGTATAGCGACCGGCAAGCTGGACCTGAACGGTGTCAAACCGGGCGACAGTGTTGCCGTAAGCGGAGTATGTCTCACTGCAGTCAAGTTGACAAGCGATGGGTTTTGGGCCGATGTGTCTCAGGAAACATTAGTTTGTACGGTGTTGGGTGAGTTGTTACCCGGCGCGGCAGTCAACCTTGAGCGTGCGTTAACGCCCACGACACGGATGGGAGGGCATTTGGTGAGCGGCCACGTAGATGGTATTGGGCGGGTTACTGATTATCGGCCAGAGGGCCGTTCCTGGCGACTTCAGATTCAGGCCCCTAGCGCACTTGCCCGGTATATCGCCGCAAAAGGCTCTATTTGTATCGACGGCGTTAGTCTTACGGTGAATCATGTGACGGGAATGCTATTTGGACTTAACATCGTTCCGCACACGCAGCAAGAAACGACCATTTCTGGTTATCAGGTGGGCTGTCGGGTGAATTTGGAGGTAGATCTTATTGCGCGTTACCTGGAGCGGTTACTCATGGGAGGGCAAGCTGCTCAAGCGGATGGCCAATTGTCGGAGGCCTTGCTTCGGGAACGAGGATTTCTGTGATAATGGAAAGCTAAGATTGCTCAGTCATCGTTAGGTGACCAAAAATTTGCGGATGGCATTCCTGTTGGCCGAAAGCGAAGTAATTCATGACATTTAACACGATAGATGAAATTCTCGAAGATTTGCGCCAGGGCAAAATGGTTATCATTATGGACGATGAAGACCGGGAGAATGAGGGTGATTTACTGATGGCGGCACCCCTGGTGCGTCCCGAAGATATTAACTTTATGGCCAGCTATGGCCGCGGCCTGATCTGTCTAACACTGACTCGGGAGCGTTGCAAGCAATTGCGCTTGCCACTCATGGTAAGTGACAATGGTGCTGCTAACGCGACTAACTTTACCGTCTCCATCGAAGCGGCAGAAGGGGTCACTACCGGCATTTCTGCCTATGATCGTGCGCACACCGTCCGTACCGCTGTAGCTCCCAACGCCCAACCAGAAGACTTGGTACAACCAGGCCATATATTCCCGCTGATGGCTCAGCCGGGTGGCGTACTGACCCGCGCTGGACACACTGAAGCGGGTTGTGATTTAACCCGGTTGGCGGGACTAGAACCGGCTGCAGTCATTGTGGAAATTCTTAAGGAAGACGGCTCCATGGCCCGGCGACCGGATCTAGAAGCTTTTGCTCAACATCACGGTTTAAAAATTGGCACCATTGCGGAGCTCATTCGCTATCGGATGGAAAAGGAGCAGACGGTGGAGCGGGTAGCGGTAAGTAGGCTGCCTACGGAATTTGGACTTTTTCAGGTGCTAACCTATCAAGATGTTATCAATCACAACGTGCATTTTGCGATGGTCAAAGGGGTAGTTAACTCTGAACAGCCGATTATGGTACGGGTACATGTGCAAAATACGCTTTGTGACCTGCTCTCGGCGCAGCTGCCGGAGTGCGGTTGGCCATTACGGGATGCTCTGCAGCGAGTCGCTCGGGAAAGAACGGGTGTGGTGGTGATCCTGACCAGGACTGAAGACCCCAAAGAACTGCTAAGACGCATGCGTCTTTACCAGTTTCAGGACGGTAGCGCCACCTCCCTGCGCACGGCCGACCACAGCTCAGAATTGCGCACCTACGGAACTGGCGCACAGATTTTAATCGATCTGGGGGTCCGGCGTATGCGGGTATTGAGCGCGCCGAAGAGAATATCGGGACTTTCCGGCTTTGATTTAGAGGTGGTGGAATATATTTCCTGACTGTCTTTTACTGTGTTCATCCGCAATAGACCTCTTGCATCAGTCAGCTTTTAGCTATCCATGCTGGGACAAGTCACCGCCGCTCAACTCTGCCGTCCGGCAGGGATTCGCTACTACCGCGCATTTCCCGGTGCGCTGCCGGCGAAACCACCCAGCACGGTGCTTCAGCGCATTTTTTTGCAAACGGTCCAATCTTAGAACTTTGCCGGAATAAATTAGCATGTCAAATATTGAAACTTACGAGGGTGATTACACCGTTCAGAAGGCACGCCTTGCCATTGTGGCATCGCGCTTTAACGGCTTTATTGTCGAGAGCCTGATGGCCGGTGCCGTCGATACACTACGCCGGCACGGCATTGCCGATACGGCTATTGATGTGGTGCGGGTTCCCGGTGCTTTTGAAATGCCTTTGGCTGCGCAACGTTTAGCGGCGAGTGAACGCTATGATGGCATTATTGCAGTGGGAGCGGTCATTCGGGGGGCGACCCCGCATTTCGATTATGTTGCTGGGGAATGTGCCAAAGGGCTGGCCGCGGTGTCATTGGATCATGATATTCCGCTGGGTTTCGGTGTACTCACTGTGGATACCATTGAACAGGCGGTAGAGCGCGCTGGCACTAAAGCCGGCAATAAGGGAGTGGACGCGGCACTGTCGGTATTGGAGATGATCAGTTTACTGCGTCGTTTGGAAGGCTTAGACAATGCGTGACGCAGTCAAGAAGCATTTTATCCGAGGACGCAGTTGGGCGCGACGCTATGCCATGCAGGCCCTCTACCAGTGGCAAATGACGGGTCAGGACCTGGGCATCATTAACGCGCAGTTTCTTGCGGATCAGGATATAGGTAAAGCCGATGTGGCTTATTTTCAGGAATTATTGTACCAAGTGGTGCAGCGTATAGACGCTATTGATACGGCACTTAAGCCTTTGCTCGATCGTTCTTTGGAGCAGGTGGACCCGGTGGAACGCGCCATCCTGCGTATCGCGGGTTACGAGTTAGCCTTTCGGCCGGATGTACCTTATCGAGTGGTTATTAACGAAGCGGTGGAGATGGCAAAAAAATTTGGTGCCGAGCAAGGGCACCGTTTTATTAATGGCGTTCTCGATAAAGCTGCTCAGCAATTGCGTACCCAAGAAATGAGGGTCTGTTTATAGGAAGTTGCCCATGAATCCACGCCATTTTCTTACCCTATTGGATATGACGCCCCGGGAGTTGCAGCGCTTGCTCAAGCGTGCTATCGCCCTCAAAGCCATGCATCGTCGTGGTGAAGTCCACGCTCCCTTTCCCCATAAAGTATTGGGTATGCTCTTCGAGAAATCTTCCACTCGTACCCGGGTGTCTTTCGAAGCTGGAATGGCTCAACTGGGTGGCAGCGCGATTTTTCTTTCCCCCCAGGATACCCAGCTGGGTCGGGGTGAGCCCATTGAAGACACGGCACGGGTATTGTCCAGCATGCTGGACATTATCATGGTGCGCACCTTTGCTCATACCACTCTCGAGCGTTTTGCGTCGCGTGCTTCAGTGCCAGTGATTAATGGACTCACCGATTTTCATCATCCCTGTCAACTGCTGGCCAGCGTACAAACCTTCTTGGAACACCGAGGCGAGATCCAGGGGAAAACCGTTGCTTGGATAGGGGACGGCAACAATATGTGCAACAGTTATATCACTGCTGCTCGACAGTTCGATTTTTATTTACGAATTGCCGTCCCCGAGGGCTATGAACCGGCTGCGAAGTCGTTGGAAAATTGTGCTGCGCACGTGGAAATCGTGCGTGATCCTTGGGAGGCTGCGCGAAATGCGGATCTCGTAACTACCGATGTTTGGGCGAGCATGGGGCAGGAGCAGGAAGGTCAGCAGCGGGAGAAAGTTTTCGCCGATTATCAAGTGAATGCTCAGGTAATGGCACCAGCAAAGCGGGATGCGATTTTTCTCCACTGTTTACCCGCACACCGGGGCCAGGAGGTTAGCAGTGAAGTCATCGATGGTCCTCAGAGCAGGGTATGGGACGAGGCGGAAAACCGCCTACACTCCCAGAAAGCGCTGCTGGAATTCTTGCTGACAGCTGACCGCAGCAGTTAGGCAAATTTAGGTTACGCTGCTAAAGCCCATAAACGCGCTATCCGTGCTTAAAAATTTCTTGCATCAGTCAAACGCTAGCTCCCCAGGCTGGACGTTGCAGCGCCGCCCAACCCTGCCGTTCGGCAGGGATCTCCTATCGCTCACCTTTTTTTGCACTGCCGGTGACACCTTTCAGCCTGGGGCCGCGGCGCTCATTTTTGCAAGCGTTCTAGTGAATTATTGAGGCATGATGTTTTAATGCCTATAGGAACAAAAAATCAATTTTTTATGACTAAACAGAATATGCTTGGGACAAAACCGTATAGCAGCCGCTGCAAAATCTTGTTAGTGTAAAAATTAACTTCTCTATGTTGAGATTTAATCTCTGCAAGGCTTACGCAGTCGTCATACTAAATTTTCTGACGTACAGAAACGCTGAATGATGCGGTGTGCAAGCTAGGTTTAGTAACTGGACTTTGGCCATTTCCCCCTCACCCTAACCCTCTCCCACCAGGGGAGAGGGAGTTAAGAGGTTGACGCTAAGAGATTGGTTCCCTTTCCCCTTGAAGGGGAAAGAGGGTGAGAGGAGGAGTCTTTAAGCATCGGATTCGTAAACAATGGCCAAAGTCCAGTAGTAAAACGAATCACTGAATTAAACATATTGCGCAAGTCCTAATCCAGCGCAATGGGACCTGCTGATGAAAGAGTATGCCCTTATCCTGGTCAGCACGATATTAGTCAACAACTTTGTGCTAGTTAAGTTTCTTGGCTTGTGCCCTTTTATGGGGGTATCGCGAAAGTTAGAAACGGCCGCTGGAATGGGGCTGGCCACCACTTTTGTACTAACCCTGTCGTCGGTTTCTGCTTACTTGGCGAATGAATTTTTGCTCGTGCCGTTTCATTTGGAATACCTGCGCACAATTACATTTATTTTAGTCATCGCCGTTGTCGTGCAGTTTACCGAGATGGTGGTGCATAGAACCAGTCCCTTGTTGTATCAAGTATTAGGCATTTTTTTGCCGCTGATTACCACCAACTGTGCGGTGTTGGGGGTAGCATTGCTCAATATCCAAGCACAAAACAGTTTCATTGAGTCGGCTTTATATGGTTTTGGTGCAGCGGTGGGTTTTTCCCTGGTGCTGATTTTGTTTGCGGCTATCCGCGAGCGTGTCGCCGTTGCCGACGTACCGGTACCCTTTCAGGGTGCCGCCATTGCCCTAGTCACCGCCGGCTTGATGTCATTGGCCTTTATGGGTTTTGCGGGGCTAGTTCGAGGATAAAAGTATGCTTATCGCCATTATTGCCCTTAGTGCGTTAGCGGCCACATTCGGTTTGCTGCTGGGATTTACCGCGGTACGTTTTCGGGTGGAAGGGGATCCTATTGTAGAGCGTGTTGATGCATTATTGCCTCAAACACAATGTGGACAATGTAGTTTTCCCGGCTGTCGACCGTATGCGCAGGCCATCGCCGCCGGCGAGGCCGATATCAATCAGTGTCCGCCCGGGGGCGAGGCGACTATTCAGGCATTGGCTGAACTGTTGGGTCGCGATCCTAAACCCCTGAATCCGGAACACGGCGAGGCAAAGCCCAAGAGGGTGGCGCGTATCGATGAACAAATCTGCATCGGTTGTACCCTGTGTATTCAGGCGTGTCCGGTAGATGCCATTCTGGGTGCGGCCAAGCAGATGCATACAGTGATCGAAAAAGAATGCACAGGTTGTGAGCTTTGCATAGCGCCCTGCCCAGTGGCTTGCATCACTATGGAGCCAATCAAAGAGACCTTAGGTACGTGGAAGTGGCCTTACCCAATGCCTCAAAAAGTGCTTACTGGCGCTGCGCAGGTATCAGGGGAAGTGGTTACGCACCAACCAGCAAGTTAAGCTCTCGCAATGTTTTTCTAAGTATAAACGCTAGGGCATATCCTTCGCCGGGACATCAGTAACAGATGGTCCACTAGACGATGAACCGTCGTCTGTGGTCATAACAGCGGTCATAAAGCATGTCAATTGCATACCATCTCTCCAAGCTCTGGAAATTTAGCGGAGGATTACAGCTAGACGATCATAAAGCAGACTCGACTCAGCAGGCTGTTGTGCGTGCTCAGTTGCCGCAGGAGCTAATTCTGCCTTTACAACAACATATCGGCACCACCGCGAAGGCTCTGGTTAGGGTAGGGGAACGAGTGCGGAAAGGCCAGCTTCTGGCCTCGACCGATGGTTATATCAGCGCTGCCGTGCATGCTCCGAGTTCCGGCACGGTGACGGCACTTGAGGAGCGTCCGGTGGCTCACCCCTCGGGTTTGTCTGCACTCTGTATGGTGTTGAAGACAGACGGCCTGGATGAATGGTGTGAACTGCCTCCTCCTATGGCGAATTATCTTGCCATGGATCCTGCTGCTCTACGCCAGCGAGTGCGCGAAGCGGGTATCGTCGGATTGGGCGGTGCGGCTTTTCCAACCGCCGTTAAACTCAATCCAGGCCCCAATGTGCGCATTCACCTGCTGATTCTCAACGGTGCCGAATGCGAACCTTATATCACCTGTGATGATATGCTAATGCGCGAGCGCGCCCGGGAAATTATCGGCGGGTTATTGATCATGCGCCATGCACTCCAGGTCAGCGATGCCATTATCGGTTTGGAAGATAATAAACCAGAGGCTTATCAAGCGTTAACGACGGCGTTAGCAGGCTTTGGCAGCGAGGCCGCCGGTATTATCATTCAGAAAATACCCACTATTTACCCGGCCGGTGGTGAAAAACAGCTGATTCGTGTGTTGACGGGCCGCGAGGTGCCAAGCCACGGGATTCCCGCTGAAATCGGTGTCGTCTGCCATAACGTGGGTACCGCTGCTGCGGTCTTTGCCGCGGTGATGGAAGGCCGCCCGCTGCTCTCCCGCTATCTTACCGTCACCGGCAAAGGCGTACAGGACCCTCAAGTACTGGAGGTGCTGCTGGGTACCCCGGTCAGTCACCTGATTGAACAATGCGGCGGCTATACGGATCGCGTCGAGCGCTTGGTGATGGGCGGGCCGATGATGGGTTTTGCGCTGCATAGCGACGCGGTGCCCGTGGTTAAGGGGGGCAACTGCATTCTCGCCGCCAGTGCGGCGGAAATCGCGCCGCCGGCGCCGGCCATGCCCTGCATCCGCTGCGGTGCTTGCGCCGAGGTGTGCCCAGCGAATCTCTTGCCGCAACAACTCTATTGGTATGCCAAGGCAAAAGACCTTGACAAGGTGCAGGATTATCACCTGTTCGATTGTATTGAGTGCGGTTGTTGCGCTGCAGTATGCCCCAGCCATATCCCTCTCATTCAGTATTACCGCTTTGCCAAAACCGAGCTCTGGGCACAGGAGCGGGATAAACAAAAAGCCGATATTGCGCGCCAACGCCATGAATTTCATCTGGCCCGGATCGCCCGCGAAAAACAGGAGAAGGAGACCGCTTTACGCAAGCGTAAAGCGGTTTTACACAAGGAAACCGCCACGCCTGGCAAAGCAGATCCAAAAAAAGCGGCGATAGAGGCTGCCGTGGCGAGAGCCAAGGCTAAGAAAGCAGTCCAGAAAGGCGTTACTGAAACGCCGTTGGCCCATGGTCGGCAGGAACCTCCGGGAGCAGCGAAAAGTGCCGTGTCAACACCGGCCATGGAGCAAGGGTCGGAAACCGTGGAGACACCGATTGCGCCGCAGCGCAAAACAGTTTCACCAGCCAGGACAACCGCAGATGCCCAAGAACCCGATGGTTGAGCCTACATGCAGTTTAGCCCGGTAACCTCTCCCCATATTTTTGTGGGTACCGGTGTCTCGCGGATCATGCGGCGGGTGCTCTATGCCATGATCCCCGGGATTGGTGCGCTGGTCTGGTTGTTTGGCTGGGGGGTACTGCTGCATATTGGTATCGCCAGCGTGGTGGCTATCGCCGCCGAAGCCATCATGCTAGCCGCTCGAGGCAGGCCTATGGGTCGCTATCTCGGTGATTGCAGTGCATTGGTCACGGCCTGGCTGTTAGCGGTTGCCTTGCCCGCGCTGGCACCCTGGTGGCTAACAGCGCTGGGAGTTGCCTTTGCCGTTATCATCGCCAAGCATCTCTACGGCGGCCTGGGTTATAACCCCTTTAATCCGGCGATGGTAGGGTATGTGGTGCTGCTGATTTCCTTTCCTCTGGAAATGAGCACCTGGCCGAGCAGTGATCTTAACCTCGGTTTTACCGATACCGGGCGGGTTATCCTCTGGGGTCAACTGCCCGACGGATTGACCTGGGATGCACTGAGTGGAGCCACTCCTCTGGATAGCGTGAAGACTCAGTTGAGTCAGGGTCTGTCCATGATGGAAATTCACGGTAGTCCGACTCTGCTAGGCGGCATTGCTGGACAGGGCTGGGAATGGGTAAGCCTGGCTTTCCTGGCAGGGGGGCTATGGTTGGTTTATACCCGCACGGCAGTCTGGCAGATCTCTGCTGCTGTGCTGGCGAGCTTAACGCTTAGCGCCGGGTTTTTCTACGCCCTGAATCCCCAAGCCTATGCTTCGCCTTGGTTTCACGTCTTTAGCTTCTCTGCCATTTTCGGGGCATTTTTTATCGCCACCGATCCCGTTTCCGCCAGTACCACATCCCGCGGACGGTTGCTCTATGGTGCCGGCATCGGCGTCTTGACTTACCTCATCCGTAGCTTCGGTGGTTATCCGGACGGCATGGCTTTTGCCGTGTTACTAATGAATATCACGGCTCCGACGATTGATGCTTATACGCAACCACGGGTTTTTGGGGCACGTTAACTTTGCCTCGGGTTTGCCGGGTCTCTCTTGGGTTCGGAGCTAACAAAGGGTCAATTACCTCTTGGACAGCATTATAATCCGACTCTTTCTGTATCGGAATTCACCACAGTGTTAGCTCTGTCAGAAAATACCCATGGAACTTGACACATACAAAAAAGCTGAACTGGTAATCAAAGCCTTAACTCTCTTTGGTGCTTTGATTGCCGCCATTTGGGCATACCACCCATACACAGACACGAAAGAAAAGGGTTCTATTCTCAGTTCTGGAATGCAAAGTTGACGTTGTTCTTGGAAACGAGCGACGCTGCATCCACAATGGCCACCACTGACTCAATTGAAAAGTTCGTTGCAGCTCGCACAAGATATTGGAAGCTGTTTTTTGGGAGGTTAAGTTTGGTCGAAGGGCACCCAATTCGACATTGACGCGGGTCTAGACGCTAAGATAAAGTCGGAATTGTTTATCAATTCAGTGAATTACGCTTTTTTCCAAGCCCTAATTTTGTAGTGGCACACTTTTTCCTTAAAAGCCGCTTTACAGCGGCTTTTTCAAGGTTTATTGTGTGTGCATGTTTTTACGCACCACCAGCAACGGCCGCCGCCAGTACCTGCAGATTGCGGAAAGCTACCGCGATGCCGGCACCGGACAGGTGCGTCAGCGCCATATTGCCAGTTTAGGGCGCCTGGACCGCCTGCTGGAAGACGATGGTCTGAAGGGGCTGATCGACGGGCTGCTGAAGGTCAGCGGTCGCGGAGGCCTTGACGAACTCGTCCCTGGCGTCACCGACGACAATACGCAGTTTGAACCGGCGCGCACCGTGGGGGCGCTCTGGGCGGTGTGTCAGCTCTGGCAGCAACTGGGGCTGGGGGGGTGGTTGCAAAGCCGACTGAACGGTCGAGGCTACCGGGTGGACATTGAGCGTCTGGTGCGGGTACTGGTGACGAACCGGCTGTGTGATCCGTGTGCCAAGCTCGGGGTGTTGCGCTGGCTGGAGCGGGTGTACTGGCCGGGCAGCGAGCGGATCACCCATCAGCCACTGCTGCGGGCGATGGATGCGTTGCTCCCCTTGAAGGAGGAAATCGAACAGCATCTCCAGCGCTATTGTGCCGCGGCCGACGAGCTGGACGTGGTGTTCTACGACATGACCACGGTGCGGATTCATGGTAGCGGCGAGCAGGACGACGACCTTCGGGTTTATGGCCATTCCAAAGACGTCAACGGCGTGGCGCGCCAATACGCCGTGGGGGTAGTGCAAACGGCAGCGGGGTTGCCGGTCCATCACGAAGGGTTCGCTGGCAATGTGGCCGAGGCCGGGACGGTGCGGGGCATTGTCGAGCGATTACTCAAACGATTTACGTTGCGACGGCTGATCCTCGTTGCCGACCGAGGAATGCTCTCCCTGGATAATCTCGAGGTCTTGGAGGGGCTACGGCTGGCAAACGGGCAAGCGGTGGAATATATCGTAGCGGTCGCCGCGCGGTGTTATGGGGAGTTTGTCCAACCGGTGGTGGATCGCCACGGCGAGTTGCTCGCCCAGAGCCGGCGCGCGGGTGGCGAAGTCTTTGCCGTCCTCCCCATCACCGGCGATCGGCGCTTGATCGTGGCGCACGATCCGACCCGGCTACGCCAGGCGCGCCGCCAGCGGGCGCGGCGCCTTAACCCGGTGATCAAACAAGCCCGGGCACTAGAGCGCAAACTCAATGCCCAAGAGGCCGGCGCGGCGGGTCGTGGGCGCCGGCTTAGCGACCACGGGGCGTGCGTGCAACTGGCGCAAGCGATTAGCGAGGTCGGGGCCAGCCGACTGATGCAGCTCGATCTCGATAGTTCGCTGTTTAACTGGTGGTGGGATGTGGCGGCGTTCAAACGGGCGTTGGCACTCGATGGTAAGCTCATTGTCGTCACCAATGTGCCTGAGTGGGACGCCGCTGAGGTCATCGCTCGCGATAAAGCGCTGGCCGATATTGAACGCGGGTTTCGCGTACTCAAAAGTCAGCTCGACATCGCCCCTGTCCATCACCGCCGCGCCGATCGGATTCGCGCGCATACCCTGATTTGCTTTCTCGCGCTGGTGATCCAGCGTCTGTTACGCCAGCGGTTACGAAACACCGCGCTGGAATTATCGCCCGCCACGGTGTTAGCGCGCCTAGAGGCCATTCAATACCACCCTGTCCGGCTGGTCACCGGACAGGGGATCAGCAACCTCGGGCATATCGCGCCGCCGCTGCGCCAGCTGTTCATCGCCATTGACGTGGAGATACCGACCCGCGCACGTATCGAATCGACCTTGTAGTGGCATTTTTTTTGACGGTTTCAAGTCAAATCAAATAGTTATAAAATTTAATGTCGAACTTGGGAGGGCAGTCGGTCAAAAAAGCGATGCAAGCTTTCGCGACGGAAATACCCCATGGTGAAGTTAAGCAAGAGCAGCTTCCTTTTAAAGAGCTTCAGCAAGAAGCATATCGGCTTACCATTGCATTAAAGAAAGAGCTTGGGGTTGCATGGCGTGAACCATTCGGTGAGTTATAAAGCTAACAATCGCATTAAGTCGGATTGCAATTCCGCCGTGCTCCATTACAACTGTTTATGCGAAGCGTTGGGCATTGTCATCTTTCAACAGAGGAGGATTATTCCTGAAGGGAGGAGAATCATTCATGCAAGCATTGCTTGCATGCGTGCTGTCTGGTTTGCTGCTCGGAACCACACTCGCTTCGGCCGAGGTGGACATTGCGGGTGGGGGCAAGACAGCCGCAGCAGCATCGGAGGCGCCCGCGACCGGTGCGTCTTTCGACAGGACACTTGAATTGCAGGGCATCCGATTTCATGTCACAAGTGCAAATAACGGCTCGGTCAACACGCTTCACATCGTACCGGCCGGCCTCGAAATCGATAATTCGCCGGTCGTGCGGAGGATCAACGGCATTGTCACGGGTGCCGAGGTGGCAGATATCAACTCGGACGGATCCCCCGAGATTTATGTCTATGTTACTTCGGCAGGTAGTGGGTCGTACGGCTCATTAGTAGCGTATTCGGCAAACCAGCGTAAATTGCTCAGCGAAATCCACCTGCCTCCCGTTACCCAGGACAAGACGCTTTCACAAGGTTATATGGGACATGATGACTTCGCCGTGGTCGAGGGTGTTCTCGTCCAGCGGTTTCCCATTTACCGTGACACCGACATCAACGCCAGTCCCACCGGGGGCATTCGGCAGCTTCAACACAAGCTCGTTCCCGGTGAGGCCGGCTGGATCCTTAAGGTTGACAGGGTGGTTGAGAGCCACAGGGTCAGTCCTTATCGAGCGCCACAGGGTTAGGCTTTACATTAATGGGCGTTATACGCCATATTTCAACCGAAGCCATCAATGGGTTGGTCATTTATTTCAAGGACACCAAGGGTTGCCTGCCCCGCTTTATTGAGAACTTACGAAGAAAGGTTTTAAACTTAGCATTGCTGCAATGAGTCCTATCGTCCGTAACATGTTTGTCGCTGCTGCTATTTTGACAAGTTTTGCCGTTTTCGGCGGCGGCTTGGTGGTATTTACTTACACCCATACTAAAGACATTATCGCAGCCAACGAGCGAGCTGCATTACTCGCCAATTTGCATGCCCTGGTACCAGAAGATCGCTACGACAATGCCCTAGCGAAAGACAGCATTGACATCAACGATCCGGCTTTCTTTGGCACTCAGGAACCCATTACCGTATATCGAGCCTATCAAAACGGTCAGCCGGTAGCCGTACTTGCTACGCTAAGCGCTCCGGATGGGTATAGCGGTCCAATCAAATTGCTGGTCGGCGTGTACGCAGACGGCACCTTGGCGGGGGCACGGGTTCTAGCGCACCAGGAAACGCCGGGCTTAGGCGATGCCATCGAGACAGCCCGTTCCGATTGGATATACGCTTTTGCCGGTAAATCCTTGACTAATCCTAAGCTAAAGGACTGGGCGGTGAAGAAAGACGGCGGAGCCTTTGATCAGTTCACCGGAGCTACGATTACCCCCCGGGCGGTAGTTAAGGCAATTCGGCGTTTTCTGGGTTATTTTCAGAGCCATCGGCAGCAAATTTTGCGTCCCAAACGTACCACATCGGGAGAAGCACTGTGAACACAGTGAATCATTTTCAGCTCGTTCGCGACGGGTTATGGCATAATAATGTAGGGTTTGTCCAGTTGTTGGGTTTGTGTCCGCTGCTTGCCGTTTCCAATACGGTGATCAATGCGTTAGGTTTGGGGCTGGCGACCACGCTAGTGTTATTAGCCTCCAATGTAACGGTATCCGCCATTCGGCATTTGGTCAGACCAGAGGTACGAATTCCCGTCTTTGTCTTGATCATTGCTTCTTTTGTGACCGCCGTTGAGTTGGCGATGAATGCTTTCTGGCACGGCCTGTATAATGTTCTGGGTATTTTCATCCCATTAATTGTCACCAATTGTGCCATCATCGGACGCGCCGAAGCATTTGCCTCTAAACATAGCATTCCCCAAGCGGCGTTGGATGGGCTTGCGATGGGCGTGGGGTTTACTTTGGCATTGGTCCTGTTGGGTGGATTGCGGGAACTGCTCGGTCAGGGTACGCTATTTAGCCAAGCGCATTTAATGTTCGGCGACGCCGCTCACGGCATGACGCTCCAGGTGATCGACGACTATCGTGGTTTTTTGCTGGCTATTTTGCCGCCCGGAGCTTTTATCGGTTTAGGTTTATTGATTGCCCTCAAAAATGTTATCGATGGGCATGCCCAGCGTCGAGCTGCGCAAAAGGAAGTGGCGCTACGCACCGCTAAGGCATAGGCAGGAGCGTGGATGACTTGGACAAAAGCCTGATCAACGCGCAGCAATGCCGGGAAATTTTTATGCGTTTCAGCGTTGCCAATCCGCAGCCGATGACGGAGCTGCAGCACAGTAATCCCTTCGAGTTGCTGGTATCTGTTATGCTCTCGGCTCAGGCCACCGATAAGAGCGTGAATGCAGCGACAGCCCGATTATTCGCCGTGGCCAACACACCGGAAACCATGCTGGCTTTGGGCGAAGCAGAGCTGCTAAAATTCATTAACACCATCGGTCTTCATAAAACCAAGGCCGCCAATCTCATAAAAACCTGTGCTCTCCTGTTGCAACGGCATCACGGACAAGTTCCGCGGGAGCGTAAGGCGCTGGAGGCGTTGCCGGGGGTAGGCCGCAAAACGGCCAGCGTCGTTCTTAACACCGCCTTTGGAGAACCCGCCATTGCGGTAGACACCCATATTTTCCGAGTCGCTAACCGTACGGGGCTGGCGCCCGGCAAGACGGTTCTGGAGGTAGAGAGAAAACTGCTTGCGGTGGTGCCGGAGGAGTTCAGACGCAATGCACATCACTGGTTAGTGCTGCATGGCCGCTATGTCTGTATCGCGCGCAGGCCTCGTTGTGCCAGCTGCATTATCCGGGATCTTTGTCAGTACCCGAACAAGAGCGAGGCAACCTCAGATGCTGTTCAGCTCGGATCGTAGTCAAATGCGCCGCTACATTTAACGCACTTATGATTTCTTCCGAAGAACTAGAACAGCTGCTGGCCCGTTGTGCACTCCATGATCGGCAGGCGTTTGAACGTCTTTATCAGGCCACCGCGGCGCAACTATTTGGACTAGTTGTGCGTATAGTCAAAGACCAAGAGTCTGCCAGTGAGGTGCTGCAAGAGGGCTACGTCAAGATTTGGAACCGCGCCGGTGATTTTCGTGCCGACAAAGCCAAGCCCATGACCTGGATGAGTGCGATTGTCCGTAATCAAGCGATTGATTCACTAAGACGTGTCGCCCATCAACCCATAGCTACGGAGACAGTGGAGGAATTGCATTGGCTTGCCGATGAGACAGCGGACCCTCAGGAAGCTACCAGCCAGATTCAAGAGAGTCAGGCTTTGCATGACTGTCTTAAGGAGCTGGAAGCGATGCAGCGCCGGGCCATGCTGCTTGCTTATTTCAACGGCTTGACTCACGAAGAGTTGGCGCATCAGCTCAAGGTCCCGTTGGGAACGGTCAAATCTTGGCTGCGTCGAGGTTTGCTGCGCTTGAAGAAATGTCTGGATGAGCGATGAAATATCAAGATCCTCAGCTGGTGGAGCTGTTAGCCGCTGAATATGTGCTAGGCACGCTTAAGGGGCGGGCACGCCAGCGTTTTGAGAGATTGTTGCCGGCGCATCCCGCGCTACGTCAGCGGGTACAGTCCTGGGAGCTGCGCCTTAATCAACTGGCTTCGTTCACGTCGCCCGTCGCTCCCGCTGCCAAAACCTGGGACGTTCTCCAGCAGCGCCTATTTCCTGCAGAACCGCGTACGTCCCGGTTCCAGCAACTGGCTTTTTGGCGCAGCCTGTCCGTGGGTAGTGGTCTGTTAGCCGGTATATTAGCGATTTTACTACTGTTGATGCCGGTGTTGCGAGAGACGCCTGGATATGTGGTTATCATTAACGATACCCAATCTCAGCAGCCGGTGTGGATGGCCAGCACCTCGACAGACATGGCGTATTTTTACGTCAAGAATATAACACCAATCGACGTGGCCAAGGATATTCGCTGTATGCTTTGGTTACAGCCACAGGGTTCCCAACACTTCTACCCGCTAGGGGTATTGCCAGACAAGGGCAATGCCATGACATTGCCTATCGACAAAGCAATGCGCCCCATGTTGCCCGGCCAGTTACTGGTTACTGTAGAGGAGGCGAACGGTCCCTTGCCTGCCAAACCCAGCCGGCCGCCTCAATACGAAGGCGAATGGATGCCGCTGGACACCATCTAAGAGAACGCAGTCTGGCGGTGCCTTATATCGCCCCCTTATCCAGCTCGACTAAGTCCCGATAAGCATACCAGGTAGCATGCCCGATCAAGGGCATCGTGATAATCAAGCCGAGAAACAACGTTGCTATTCCTACCCCCGTGAAAATAACGACCAGGGCTGCCCATAACAACATGGGACCAAGGTTGGCTTTTACTGCCGTGATGCTGGTTACCACTGCCGTGATGATATCGATCCGATGGTCCAGGAGCATAGGGATCGATACGACGCTGATAGCGAACACTAAACTCGCCAGCACCGCACCGACTGCGGTAAAGACAATCAGAAATTGCAAACCGGTACCCGAGAAGAAAATCGTGGTAACGTCGCTACTTACCGAGGGCGTGGATTCTAAAAAAATAACGGCAAAGAGGAGGGCGGATAGCCGCGCCCATACAATCATAATGAGACCTATGGCGATACCGAACAGGAGAAATCCCATCAAGTTACTACGCCAGGCAAAGAGCGAGGCACCCAATGTCGCCGGTTCACCTTTTTCTAAGCGCCGGCTCAAATCATAGAGACCCGTCGCCAAAAACGGTCCTACCAGAAGAAAACCGGTACAGAGGGCCAGCGCCAAGTGAAACTCATCGACCACTTCATTAGTCAGAAAATAACCCATGGCGGCGAAAACCGCACCATAAAAAATGCTAGCCACAGGCGTTTTAAGCGTGTCGCGCCAACCGGCCGCTAACCATTGCCAAGGTCTATCCGTGGCAATGATACGCACCCGCGGTGAATTCAGCGAACCTTCGATGACAGGGATGGATTGCGCCATGTACTAACCTCCGCGTTGCAGGCGGCAAAGCTTTAAGCTCAGAGCCCTCTGCTGTTTATTTCAATCGTTAACCTTACTGCAGATTGTAGCCGACTGAAAGCGGGTATGGCAGAGTTTCGCCGCTGAGGTTGGTTGCGGGGTGCAAAAGCCATAGGTACAACACAAAAGCCAGGATAGCAGACTAAATGAAGACGCGGTTCTAAAAAACATCTAAAGGGCTACGCACGCCTTTGCCGCCCCGGTTTAACACATGAGTATAGATCATGGTGGTACGCACGTCTTTATGGCCCAGTAGTTCTTGCACTGTCCTGATATCGTAGCCGTTTTCTAGCAAATGCGTTGCAAAGCTGTGGCGCAGCGTATGGCAGCTGGCGGGCTTGAGGATACCGGCTTTGCGCACCGCACCTTTAATCGCCTGCTGGAGTACGGTTTCATGAAGGTGATGGCGCCGTTCCGTCCCCGTGCGAGGATTGACGGAACGTTTGCTCGCCGGAAACACATACTGCCAACCCAGTTCCTGACCGGCGTTCGGGTATTTGCGCGCCAATGCCTGAGGCAAATAAACCGACCCGTATCCCTCTGCCAGGTCACGCTCATGCAAACTTTTTACACGGCCTAGCTGGTCTTTCAGATGGGAGACCAGTCGCTCCGGAAGCATGGTGACTCGATCTCTGCCACCCTTACCATCCCGAACAATGATTTCGCAACGCGTCAGTTCAAGATCCTTAACCCGCAGGCGTAGACACTCCATCAGCCTGAGACCCGATCCATAAAGCAGGCTTGCCATCAGCCACGGAGTACCCTCAAGTTGCAGCAATAGCGCCTGCACTGCATCGGCAGTCAAAACCACAGGTAACCGCGCCGGTTTTTTCGCTCGCGTCACATTGTTAAGCCAATCCACTTCTTTTTGCAGCACTTCCTTGTATAGGAACAGTAGCGCATTCAGCGCCTGATTCTGAGTAGAAGATGCGACATTGCCCTGCACTGCCAAGTGAGTCAGAAAGGCTTCGATCTTAGGCTTTCCCATCGCCATGGGATGGCGCTTTTGATGAAACAAGATGAACCGTTTAATCCACCCTAGATAAGCATGTTCGGTGCGGATGCTGTAGTGTTTGCGCCGAATGGTATTACGGACCTGATCAAGCAGACGAGGTCCTTCTCGCTTAAGTTGCTCCTGCATATCATCCTCGTCAATACTAAGCATAAAACAAGATCATACCCTTGTCATCAATGAGTTAACAAAACCATTTTTAGACTCTCTGTGAAATAACACGGGCACATCAGGGCCCTAATCTAATCAATTGCAATTCCGTATTACGTGTTTCTATAATCCTTGTTAAACTTTCATAAGTCTATGAAGATTAAAATCTTTTACTACAAAAGTTGAACACCGGCTGTGTTGTAACACAGTTAATAGTCTTTATAATATTTGTTAAGCGGCGCTTCGCGCCGCTTAACGGCGTGCGAGATAATCATTGAGCAGTTGTCGGCGCGAAGCGCCGCCTAACTACTCAATGAAGCGGACATCGCTTCGCGACGCCTTCGGTGCCCGCTCGTTCGGCAAAAAGCCCTACAGGCTTTTTGCCTCGTCGCGGGTGCCGCTTATCTCGCACGCCGTTCGGTCACCAACAGAGCGTGACAGAAGTTGCTGGTTGGCCCTTCAGAGACTAGCCTGATAACATGAAGAAAAGCGTCTACATTGAGACATCAATTCCAAGCTATCTGACCGCGCGGCCAATCCGCGATGTCAGGGCTGCAGCCTGGCAGCAGATCACCAGCCAGTGGTGGGATGAGGCGCGGGCTGATTATGATCTTTTCACTTCTGAGCTGGTCACTGTGGAGGCATCAGCCGGGAATCCCGAAGCAGCCGCGCGACGGCTTGAAGCGCTACGAGGGATCGCAGAGCTACCTATTGACGAGGAGGTGCAGGAGCTTGCCGACCAGTTGATATCGAATCGAAAGGCGGTATTCCCTTCGGCGCAGAAGCCGACGCGTTGCATGTTGCGGTCGCGGCAGTGCACCGCATTGACTACCTCCTCACGTGGAACTTCCGACACATCGATAATGCGGCCAAGAAACCAATCATGCGGTCCATATGCGCCGCCGCTGGATATTCGTGCCCAGAAATCTGCGCGCCTATGGAGCTCCTTCAGGAGGGTGATGACGATGTACACAGATGAAATAATAGCCGAAGTCTGGCGAAACCGAGACTCATATGCCGAAAAGCACCAGCACAGCCTAGCTGAAATGGTGGCCGACCTCCAGGCGCGCCAGAAAAGACCCGAGTGCAAACTTGTGGATAGAAGAGACCGAAAAAAGACTTTCAGCCGACCTCGTTCCTCGGCGGCTGAAACCTAGCGTTCCACCTCCAAGGAAAGAAGAAAGTCGACATAAGGCTGAAGGGAGAGGAAAATTATTACTCCTGAAGTTGTTGTCGCATACTCACAGTGCCCTCGTAAAGCATTTCTCCTTCTTCGCTTGGAAGGTCAGGGAATACCCCATGAGTACGTGCGTTTGCTTGAAGAACAAGCATACCGAAACCGCATTAAATATCTGACTCGCATCGAGCAAGAGCAGCCTGGTGTGAGCGCCGGCAACGCCGCTGACCTCTCGAGCGGCGAGGATGTGCTTCTGGAAGTCCCGCTCAGGTTGCACGATTTAACGGCTGACTGCGACGTGCTCATGAAAGTGCATCGTAGTTCATCTTTCGGCAGTCATAGTTACGAGCCGATAAGCATTGTCGGAACACATCAGGTCACGAAAGAGCAGAAGCTCGCTCTCTTGTTTGTCGGATATGTGCTCGGGCAATTACAAAATACGTTGCCTGCGGCCGGAAGAATCGTGGGCGCGGACGGCCAAGCTTACAAAGTGGCAATGGAATCCGCTGACCGAACACTGATGCCGACGATCGAGGCGTTGAGACAATGGACAGGCAATGTGTCATCCACTCCTCCGCCAGTGATTTTGAACAAGCACTGCCCGACTTGCCAATTTCGGAAGGGATGTGTAGAGCAAGCAGAAAAGGATGACGACCTCAGTCTATTAGATCGGATCACGCCAAAGACCATTCGGCAGTATCACAAGAAAGGCATCTTTACAGTCACGCAACTCTCCTATGTCTTCAAGCCGAGGCGCAGCAGGAAGCGACGGATCAAAGCTCCGGTATCTTTCAAGGTTGAGTTGCAAGCTTTAGCGCTCAGGACGGGGAAAATATATATTCAAGAACTCCCTACACTCCTCAGGAGCGAGGTAGAACTGTTTCTCGATCTCGAAGGAATCCCAGACCAAAACTTTCACTACCTGATCGGCCTTCTGATCAATAGGCAGGGGAACCGTTCCTATCATGCTTTTTGGGCCAATATCCCGGAAGACGAACAGCGGATCTGGTTCGAAGCTCTTGAAAAGATCAATGAACATCCTGAAGCGCCGATCTATCACTACGGGAGTTATGAACCACGAGCGATTGATGGACTGGCGCAAAAGTATCAGACCGATTGTGAGGCGCTCAAAAATCGTTTGGTTAACCTGAATGCCAGTATCTATGGCAAAGTGTATTTCCCAATCAGGTCAAATAATCTGAAAGAGTTGGGGAAATTCGTCGGCGCCTCTTGGACCGCTCCTGATGCGTCTGGACTCCAAAGTCTGGTGTGGCGACATCGCTGGGAGAAGACCGGGCAGAGCCAGCACCAGGAGATGTTGGTCACTTACAATCGAGAGGACTGCGAAGCGTTATGGTTCTTGCTGGAGGAACTCTCAAAGATCATCGCGAGCGCTGATGCGCACAGGAATATTGATTTCGCCGACCGACCAAAACAGCACACCACAGAACTCGGCCAACAGATTCACGAAAAATTTCAAAGTATTATCAGATATGCCCATGCTGACTACGATAAGAAACGCGTCAGCATCCGGCCACAAAAAAACACCTCAGAGGCTGAGGGGAAGAAAAGGGGACCACCGAAAGGTCATCAAGCCTATCAAAGAATCGTTCCTTCAAAGGTCGACACTGTCATTCAAGTAGCACCGACGAGAACCTGTCCAAAGCATATAGGTGAATCGCTTGAGACATCGGAGGAGGTCGCCGAGAAATGCATTATCAACCTGCGCTTCACGAAAAATGGATGCAGAAAGACTGTCACGAAATATATCGGCGCACAAGGTTACTGTCAAAAGTGCCGTAAGCATTATCCTCCGCTAAAGATTGAAGAACTCGGGAACCAGCTCTTTGGGCATGCCTTTCAAGCGTGGGTAATCTATCAAAGAATAGTGCTCCGTCTTCCGTATCGCATCATCCTCCAAGACATGGAGGAGATCTTTAATGAGAGCGCGAGTATAGGGACTCCGATCAACTTCATCAAATACTTTGCCGAGTACTATACTGCGACCGAGAAATTGTCGATTCAGTGCATCTTGGAGAGTCCTTTTGTCCACGCTGACGAGACGCCCATCAACATTCAAGGGGTTGATCATTATGTCTGGGTGTTCACCAACGGAAAGCACGTCGTCCTCAGAATGACTGAGACGCGAGAGGCGACCATTGCCCATGAGTTTTTGTCTGACTATAAGGGCGTGCTGATTTCCGATTTCTATGGGGGCTACGATGCCGTCACCTGCAGACAACAAAAGTGTTTGGTCCACCTCATCCGCGATCTCAACAATGACCTTTGGAATGATCCATACAACCGAGCATATGAAGCATTTGTCAGTGAGGTGAAAAATCTGCTGATACCCATCTTTGAGGTGGAGGAGAAATACGGCTTAAAGAGATGGCATCTCAGCAAATTTAGCAAGTTTGTCGACCGATTCTATCAGGATAATATTGACAAGACACCCAGCAATTGTGAGTTGGTCGCCAAATATCAAAAGCGTTTTCAACGCTATAGAGACAGCCTTTTCACTTTCCTTGAGTTAGACGGTATCCCTTGGCACAACAATACAGCAGAAAATGCCCTCAGGCACCTTGCGGTGCAAAGGAAGATCTCCGGGACGTTTTTCAAAAAGGTCGCTCCCCAGTACCTGCTGTTGCTTGGGATCGCACAAACCTGTAGGTTTCAAGACAAATCGTTACTCAAGTTCTTTTTATCTGAAGAGATCGATATCGACAAATTCAAAGCGGCCAAGCGTATAAAGATATCATCCCTTATTAGCCGCTCAAAAGACATTGGCGGAGACGACCCAAGTGCCCTCAAAGGCTAGCCGAGCAAGGGCTTACAGCCGACTGCCTACAGCCTCCGCTCGTTCCTCGCTGCGACTTCCGGCAGCGGCTGAAACCTGGCGTTAGACGGTGAAAACTGACAGATAGAAATAGATGCCAACGGTACTGAGAATTGGCCCATACCGTTTTTTCTTTTACGCCGGGGATCGCGACGAACCGCCGCATGTTCATGTCGAACGTGAGGAGAAGATTGCGAAATTCTGGCTTGATCCTATTAGGCTACAAAAGAGCGGACGATTTAATCGAGCAGAGATTGGTCGAATTCAGAGAATTATCGGTGAGCATCAAGTGGCATTATTGGAGGCGTGGAATGACTACTTCGGTGATTAAAATTGAAGTTCCGGATGCTGAGAACGTCACCATAACGGAGGATACACTGAGGGTAGATTTAAGCGATGGGCGAACCCTATCAGTCCCGCTCGCCTGGTTTCCTCGACTTGTCCACGCCACATCAGAGGAAAGGAATAACTGGCGGCTAATTGGCAATGGACAGGGTATCCATTGGGAAGATATTGACGAGGATATTAGTGTTGAAGGGCTGTTGGCTGGAAAGCCATCAGGAGAGAGTCAAGCTTCCTTCAAGAAATGGCTAAGCCAAAGGTCTCTCGCCTAACAACGGCTTGCAACGGAGCGGTTGCTTTGCACCCGCCCGCTAGAGCCTGGCCGTTAAGTTGATTCTGACGAATTTCATGAGGCAACCTCATCCTGCATCTGTGAAGATTCAATGAATAAGCCGCCGAATCTAAGGATACTTACTAAAGAAACGTACTACCGGGGTATCTCCGAATTAGGTGTGCAAGACTTAGATCTTGCAGACGTTGTGTCAAGGTGGGGAAACCCTCCATTCTGGACTCATGCACCTGGCTTTCCCGGTGTTGTTATCGCTATCCTCTCCCAACAGATCTCCTTGGAATCAGCACAGGCAACGTTCACCAAGCTGGAGAATGCAATCGGTTTAGTCAATCCTGAAGAGTTTCTGTATCTGGAAGACGACACATTGAGGGCAATAGGCTTTAGCCGCCAAAAGGCTTCGTATGTCCGAGGGATGGCTCACGGGATCATGGCTGGCGAAATTGATTTGGCTGCTCTGGAGTCTATGAACAACGATGATGCTCGGAGAAGCCTTATGGAATTACGGGGGATTGGGGCGTGGACGGCCGATACATATCTGTTATTTTCATTAAGCAGATCAGATGCATGGCCTACCGGTGATCTTGCATTGACCAAAGCAATCCAAGACATAAGAGGGTTGGCGACGACACCCGCCTCGGAAAAGGTGGATAGAATCGCAGATCGTTGGAAGCCATGGAGGGCAGTAGCCGCAAGGATCCTTTGGCATCACTATCTCTGTGAACGAGGTCGAATCCTATCAGCCTAACAACCAGTTGCAGCGCGGGAAGAAAGGGGGAAGAAAAAGGGGACGCTTCCCTTTTTTGCTTGTTTGAGTCTACGACCCGCATGCCTGGATTAAGCCGAGCGGTTTATGGTGGGTTGGAAGTGGGGGAAAAGCTGAGAGGCCTTACCTATCGTTACCGCTACTATCTTACGTCAGCTCGCGACTTTAGCAGTGCCTCACTGATTGGGAAGTAAGTGATTTGAAAAGAGCATCAGTCTGTCCGCTAGCTTGCATGCTCGATCACGATTCCTATAATTTGATGATGCTCATTGAATCAGCTGCTCTTTACTACCATTGTGGGGTTTGTCTCATAGGTTCTCATCTACAGGCTCATTAGATATTATTGGAAACTCAGATCTCGATACCTTAAGCCACTGACATAAAGAAAAATAGAAATTAGTTTCCAATAATGTCTATTAGTTAGGGAACGGTGTGGCTTAATGAAGTATCTGTCGAGGATGAAAACAGCAGAGTACTCCCCGCGCACCGCGTCACCTGGGTCAAGGTAGCCTGGGCGGCCCGGAAGCTCCGGGCGAGGCGCAGGAGGGCAGGCCCTTCGTGAGGAGACCGGAACAAGCCGATCAAAAGGTTAACTAGGCGTAACCGACTCGAAGGATCAAGGGCTTGGAGAGCCAGCCGGGGAATGGTCATCGTTGCCGTGTCGGCGATAGCGCGGATCGCTAGAAAAGGCACCTTACACTCCCGAGCCAGCAATCCCAACGCGGCGCTTTCCATGTCCACGGCCACGGCCTGGTAATGTGTCAACAGACGGCGCTTCGCCGTCGGCTCGGCCACTACTACCTCACTTGCCACCAGCGCCTCCGTAGAAACGTCTAATTCAGCCGCTAGCCGGTGATAGAGACGCCGGTGCCAAGTGGCATTGACGGCGAGCGCAACGTTATCGGAGTTGATAACTCGGGTCGGGAGTACTAAATGTCCCGGTGCCAGACGAGGGTCAAGGGCGCCAGCGCAGCCCCAACTGACCAGCGCAGTGACTCCGTAGTGTAGCAACAGTTTGCCTGCCGCGTGGGCTCGCTGCGGACCGACGCCAGAGCAAATAAGCCAGACATTATTGGATAAAGGAATAGGTGTCTGATTTGCGATAAAGCGACCCGTTAAGGCTTGCAACTCAACGGGTAAAGCACCTACGATGCCTAAGCTCACTCGTTACGGATCAGGTTGCGGTAGCGGGCTAATGCCCAGAGGGGAAAATACTTATCGTAGCCATGGTATTTTAGGTAGAATACCCGAGGAAAGCCTGGTGCGGTAAACTCGGCATCTTCCCAAAGCCCGCCCTGCTGTTGGCTTCGTAAGAGATAATCCACACCACGCTGGACATTGAGAGAATTCACCTGTCCTGCCGCCATTAGCCCTAACAGTGCCCAAGCGGTTTGAAAGGCGGTGCTGGTGGTGTTACAATCTTTTTTTTCCGGTTCTGCATAGCTATCGTTACTTTCCCCCCAACCGCCATCGGGACGCTGCTTTTGCATCAGCCACGCAACAGCACGCCGAACAGCGGGATCATCTGGGGGAATGCCATTTTCTCCCAATGCCACCAGTGCCGACCAAGTGCCGTAGATGTAGTTGGTGCCCCAGCGGCCAAACCAGCAGCCCGGCGTCTCTTGTTCGTTGCGTAGATAAGTAAGGCACGCATCCAGAGATCGCCGGTAGTGGTCGTGCTGGCGACCGAGGCATGCCAGAAAAGTTGCACAACGGGCGCTGACGTCGGCTGTGGGTGGATCAAGCAGCGCACCGTGATCCGCGAACGGAATGTGGTTTAAATAATAGCGGGTATTGTCGACGTCGAAAGAGGCAAAGCCACCATTGTGTGATTGCATTCCGCAAAGCCAATCGGCAGCACGGCGTACGGCTGCGTGGTAACGTTTTTTCCCGTTTTTTGCCATCGCCCAGGCAACCACGGCGGTATCATCTAAGTCGGGATAATGATCGTTTTGAAACTGAAACGGCCAACCTCCTCCTGCCAGATGAGGACGGTTCTCGCGCCAGTCGCCTGGCGCTTCCGTAATTTGCTGTTTAGCCAGCCAGTCGAGGCCAGCTTGAACAGCATATTGCGTCTCTGCGCTGCCGATTTCCTGGAGCGTCAGGCAGGTTAACGCCGTGTCCCATACGGGGGAAAGACAAGGCTGACAGTAAGCGGTTTGCTCATGGATGACCAACAGCTTTTCCAAAGCCTGCTTAGCTGTCATTCGATAGGGATGATGCGCAGGATAGCCCAGATAATCCAGGGCTGCGTAGGCATTGACCATGGCGGGAAAGATAGCACCAAGCCCCCCTCTGCCGTTAAGCCGGTAAATGAGCCAAGTTTCTGCCTTGCGCATGGCGCGGTTACGTAACCAGCGGGGAAGCAACGGCTCTAACAGCCTACCTAGCCGGTCTAACGTTAGAAACATTCCGTTAAGTCCGGAACGTATGGGAAAGTAGTGGTGTTCCTGTTCTGGCGGGGTAAGAAATAGCTCGCCAATATGAACCTGATTCGAATTTTTGGCTTTGGGCTTGGCAGTGCAAAGAATAAGCAGTGGCACAATAACGGTGCGTGACCAGTAGGAAACCTTGCTAAGGTGAAAAGGAACCCAGCGTGGCAGCAGCATGATCTCCACCGGCATAAAGGGCACGCCACGCCAGGGAATTTGCTCAAACAGAGCGAGAGCGATTCGGGTAAATACATTGCTGCGTGCGGCACCCCCATGATCCAGAATGGTTCTGCGCGCTTTGACCATATGGGGCAGATGCGGCGCATCGCCTACTAGCTTGAGAGCGTAGTACGCTTTGACCGAACAGCTCATATCGAAGTTGCCGCCTGGATAGAGTGGCCAGCCGCCCTTGGCAAGTTGATGATCGCGCAAGTAAACGGCGATTTTGGCCTGCAAGGCGCCATCAATCTCTCCCATGTAGTGCATCATCAAAATGTATTCTGCCGGAATGGTGCAGTCGGCTTCCAGTTCAAAGCACCAGTAGCCTTGGCCATGTTGCAGCTTGCAAAGAGCCACCTCGGCTCTGTGGATGGCTGCTTGCAAGCCGGCCAGCCGTTGTTGCGCCTCCGTTAGTGCCGAAACGGCAATCGCATCATAGGGCATTGCTGAAAGATCTCCGTTAGCTGCCGGAATGGTAAGGAGTCGGCAGACCTATACTTGCCAGATAAAATAAGGTTCTTAACAGAGAATCATGGGATGCGGTGAGGTGACTGGTGAACACGGTAGCCTTGACGCTACGGCGTGAGATCTTTACTTGGTTGCCGCTACAAAAATCCCGGTGCTTGTTGAGCTTGCGCAAGGTTAAAACCGCCATTCCCAAGGCCAACAGGCAAAACCGGCGTATACCTGTTTCGTGTTTAGGAATCACTAATGTGTATATCAATGCATTGTGCAAATGACCGTGGGCAATCCCAATGAGTTGGGTAAGCCCTTGACCGAAACTATTGCGATAATGGGCAGCCGTCAATTCCTGCAAATCGAAACCAGCGCGGCTGAAGATATCGCGGGGCAACCAGCAGATACCACGTTGCTGGTCGTCCCAAATATCTTTCAGAATGTTTGTCATCTGGAGACCTTGACCAAACGAAACCGCCAATTTCATCAAAGCGGAACGGTGTTGGGCAATTTCAGCGGAATAATCGCAAAACAACTTGGTTAGCATCTCGCCAACGATACCAGCCACATAGTAACAATAGCGATCTAAGTGAGGGAGATCTTTGAGGCCATGGAGGCTGCTGTTCTGCTGGAATTCCACCATGCCTTGAGCCATCTGCTGTATGCAGCAAAAGAGTGCCTTCTGTTGCCGTTCATTCAGGCGCTGAGTAATACCAAGGACCTGCGGGGTATACTCAATGAGTTCGCGCTCCGCGGGAAGAACTCGATCAGAAAGTTGGGGGGTGAGTTCAGCGGCAAACTGCTCCGGCGGCGATTGTCCGGCTACCACGTTAATAAGGCGCTGACAAAAGTAATGTTTTTGGGTAAAACTCAGCGTCGGCTCATCTTCGATGGTGTCCACAATACGGCACAATAGATAAGCGTTGGTTACGGCATCGGCCAGCTTAGGAGGCAATTGAGGTATGGTCAATGCAAAAGTGCGCGACACGCCGGTTAGCAAATGAGCCTGCAGTTCGTAGTCCGTGTTAAAACGGGGTCGGTTGGCTATCGTTGGGTGGTCAATAGAGCTGGAGTATTGATATTTTTCGATTTGTTCAGCCACCATTGTGCCTTAGACTCCCCTTGCCGACTAGCAGCATCATACAGTTTATGAAGAATAGTTAACACAACAAAAAGCACCCTTTAGTCCTGATGAGTAAGCGCTTTACAGTGTGTTTGCCGTGACTGGTTTGCAGTCACTGTCGCTCAGATAAGCTAACCCGCTACAGTGTGTCAATTTTCCAACGAGAAAGTATACTTTACAACCCAAGGTTCTCGATTATTGGTGCGAAAGGAAACCGCTGTTTAAGAAAGCTAGGAAAAAATGCGATAGAGTACTGTCTTGTAAGACTGCACAAGCTAATCATAAGCGAGTCCGGCAAAACCGGTTAACGACAGGAGATGAGTTAATGAGTATTCCTTTACGTCAGCAGTATCGTGTCGGTCTTTATATATTGCGACAAAAGCTGCGTGGCGTACGCCGCTATCCGCTCGTACTCATGTTAGAACCGCTTTTTCGCTGCAATTTAGCCTGCGCCGGCTGCGGAAAAATCGATTATCCGAAAGAGATTCTCGACCGACGCCTGAGTCTTGCCGAATGTTTAGCAGCCGTTGACGAATGTGGTGCCCCCATTGTGTCTATCGCAGGCGGAGAACCTCTTATCCATAAAGAAATACCGGAAATTGTCATGGGCATGATCCAGCGCAAGCGGTTTGTCTATCTGTGCACCAATGCCCTACTGCTGAAAAAGCGGATCACTGAATTTACGCCATCCCCCTACCTAACTTTTTCCATACATCTCGACGGTAACCGCGAGCGCCACGACCTCTCTGTCTGCCAAACAGGTGTCTTTGATAAAGCAGTAGAAGCCATTCAGAGGGCGGTAGTGCAAGGATTTCGCGTGACGGTGAATTGTACTCTATTTCAGAGCGAGTCCCCCCATGAGGTAGCGGATTTCTTTGACTATGTGATGGATCTGGGCGTAGAGGGTATCACGGTGTCTCCGGGTTTTAGTTACGAGCGTGCGCCTAAGCAGGATATCTTCCTACAACGCAATGCCATTAAGCAACTATTCAGAAATATTTTTAAACTAGGCAGGGGGCGGCGTTGGCGGTTGAATCATTCCAGTCTCTTTCTCGACTTTTTGGCCGGAAATCAACTCTACCAGTGCACCGCATGGGGCAATCCAACCCGTAACGTGTTCGGTTGGCAGAGGCCCTGTTATTTGCTCGTGGATGAGGGGCATGCCCAAAGCTTTGCAGAGCTTCTCCAAGATACCCCGTGGGAGCATTATGGTATGGGGCGTAATCCCAAATGCGCTAACTGTATGGCGCATTGCGGTTATGAACCTACCGCAGTAAACGATACATTGGCCCATCCGTTGAAGGCGCTGCTGACATGGTGGCGCGGTCCGCGCACGGAGGGCCCGTTGGCGCCGGAGTTGCCGATGCTTTATGCTGAACTCCGTTCTCCAGAGGTGGACGTGACTGTGGATCATCTGCAGCGCAGAGGCGCTTCTTAAGTGACGCGTTTTCTGATGGCCATAATGCCGTCCATGGGACTCTTGATGTTCTCTGTAGCAGTGGCGCAACTAGAAAATCCCTCGGCACAAGGTCTTGAACGGGTTCCGGAAAATGGCGAAAGCGCCTTGTTGTCTCAGGGCGATGCTGCAGAGATAACTGCGGCTGCCGCGGGTGCTCGGGCGGTAAGCCCAAGCGAGGTTGTCGAGCGGCTACAAGGAGCGTTATTGGAGGTGATGAAAAAAAGTGCGCAATTAGATTATGCCGATCGTTATGGGAAACTTGCTCCCATTGTCAAGGCAACCCATGATTTACCTGCTATCGCTCGGGTTGCAGTTGGCCAATATTGGGATCAACTCGGCGTTGCGCAGCGAGAATTTGTCGACACCTTTACTCGGCTAAGCATTGCTGCCTATGCCAGTCAATTCAGTAGCTTTTCAGGAGAGCAATTCAAGCGACTGGCGGAAGATCGGCTTGACGCAGATACTACGCTAGTGCGTACGTTGTTAATCCAGCCGGACGGCGAGGATATTCACTTAGATTATATGTTGCGCCGTAGCGATGGCCGTTGGCGTATTGCTAATATTACTTATGAAGGGATCAGTGACCTTGCCTTGAAACGGGCAGAATACACCAGTGTTATTCGCCGCGATGGCGTTGCTGCCCTGCTGGCGAAAATGCAGAGCCAGCTGACCGAATATGAGAAGACCGAATGACATGCTGACCAGCGCTGGTTGTAGCGTACGGTACATAAGCTGAAGGCGTATCGGTCACCGTCGTAGGCAAGTGGAATGCCTTAAGCGAGCTCACATTGGCTGGCGATGGTAAGCTTTTTTACCTATAATTCTCGACACTTCCTTCCTAATATCTACAATTAAACGAATAGCTAGTGCTTTGTCAGGTCTAAAAATTGGGATTGCATGAGTCCAAGGTGTGAGTAAATATGAGCATACTTAAAGTTCGATGATCCCAAAATTAAGCTTTGACCGAGCACTAGCTAGTTTGGGAAACTGAGATCACTTTGAGACCATCTCGAGCAACACGGGCTTATCGTCATTGGCGCTGTTCAACGTATTACGCAATGACTTCTGAGTGTTTTGGAATTCTTGCTGCTGTGCCGTATGCGCTTTTGATGGTAGGTATCTTAAGTCAGAGTAGCGAGAGCATTAGTATTTGATCCTATTGGTGCTTCTTCCAAATCACTTTCCCACCCTTAACCTAGTCATCCGAGTATAAGAGTCCAAAGAGAGAGCTATGCCTTCGCGTAAACAATTGGCCAACGCAATTCGCGCCCTGAGCATGGATGCAGTACAGCAGGCAAATTCCGGCCATCCCGGTGCTCCCATGGGCATGGCGGATATGGCCGAGGTGCTGTGGAATGATTTTATCCGGCATAATCCAGGCAATCCAAACTGGTTTAATCGGGACCGCTGCATCTTATCTAACGGCCACGGCTCCATGCTGTTATATGCGCTGCTGCACTTAACAGGTTATGATCTACCGATGGAAGAACTGCGGAACTTCCGTCAACTGCATTCCAGGACTCCCGGGCATCCGGAATATGGCCGCACGCCCGGCATTGAAACCACCACGGGTCCTCTCGGGCAAGGTTTGGCTAACGGGGTGGGTATGGCCATTGCCGAGCATGTGCTTGCTGCCGATGTTAACCGGCCTGGTTTCAATATTGTGGATCATTATACCTATGTGTTCATCGGTGACGGCTGTTTAATGGAGGGGATTTCTCATGAAGTCTGCTCGCTGGCGGGTACCTTAGGGCTCGGCAAGTTAATATGCCTTTACGATGACAATGACATTTCCATCGATGGCGACGTGTTGGGGTGGTTTACCGATGAAACCCCCAAGCGCTTTGAAGCCTACCATTGGCATGTAATATCCCACGTCGATGGTCATGATGCAGAGGCGTTGAAACTGGCCTTAAAGCAGGCGCATGCCGTGACTGACCGTCCCAGTCTGATTTGTTGTAAGACGCTAATCGGCTGTGGTGCTCCCAACAAGGCAGGCAGCCACGAGGTACATGGCGCTCCCCTAGGGGTCGACGAAGTCGCCGTAACGCGGAAACATATCAGCTGGCATTATGAACCTTTTGAGATTCCTGATGAAATTTATGAAGGTTGGGATGCCCGGGCCAGGGGCGCAGCCTGGGAGAAGGAATGGAATGAACGCTTTGCGGCGTACCGCGAGGCTTATCCGGAACTCGCCGCGGAGTTTCAACGCCGGGTAGCCGGCGAGATGCCTTCTGCCTGGGAGGAACAAGCCAGGGCGTATGTGTTGACGGCAGCGGGAAAAGCGGAAAATATTCCGTCTCGGGTCGCTTCCCAGCGTGCGCTTAACGCCTACGGTCCCTTATTACCCGAGTTGCTTGGTGGTTCTGCTGACCTTACCCTATCCAATAATACGTTCTGGAACGGCTCTATTGTGATTGACCGTACCGGACCCGGGGGCAATTATCTGTATTACGGCGTGCGGGAGTTTGGCATGAGTGCCATTATGAATGGTATTGCTCTGCATAATGGCTTTATCCCCTACGGCGGCACCTTTCTAACGTTTTCAGATTACTCACGAAATGCGATCCGCATGGCGGCTCTCATACAAGCTCGTGTATTGTTCATCTTTACTCACGATTCTGTAGGTCTCGGCGAGGATGGCCCGACTCATCATCCCATCGAACAACTGGCCAACCTGCGTTTGATTCCCAATCTTTCCCTGTGGCGGCCCTGTGATGCGGTGGAAACTGCCGTGGCCTGGAAGAACGCTGTTGAGCGGTGCAATGGCCCAACCTGCCTGGCGTTATCGCGTCAGAAGCTCATTCACCAGCCGCGCTCGCCACAGCAAATTGAAGCGATACGCCGCGGCGGATATGTATTAGTGGAGTGCGAGGGTATGCCCGAAGCCATTATCATTGCCACGGGTTCCGAGGTGCAACCGGCAGTGGCGGCCGCCGCGCAGCTACTGGAACAGGGTAGAAAAATTCGGGTGGTTTCCATGCCTTCGGTCGATATTTTCGAAAGCCAGGCTGCCGATTATCGAGATTCTGTGTTGCCGGCCGCAGTCACTCGACGCGTGGTGGTGGAGGCGGGTAGCACAGCGCCTTGGTATAAATACGCTGGAATGCATGGCGAAGTCATCGGCTTGGATCACTTTGGTGAGTCTGCTCCAGGCGATGTGCTGTTTAGGTATTATGGTTTTACGGCGGAAAATATTGTTCGCACCGTTACGGTACTCTTTAACTAAATAAAGCTGCAAACAACTGCTGTCAAGCTATACTGTGCTGACAGTGCTCTATTGATCCCACAACAACCTGTAAATGGAGGAAACTTATGGCGATCAAAATTGCGATTAATGGCTATGGTCGTATCGGCCGCTGTATCCTGCGGGCTATCTATGAATATAACCGCACTGATGAAATTCAAATCGTTGCGATTAACGATCTCGGCGATGCCCATACCAACGCCCATTTGACGCGTTACGACACGACCCATGGCAAGTTTCATGGCGATGTCAGTATCGATGGCGACAGCATGATCGTCAATGGGGATCGCATCCGTGTCCTTGCAGAGCGGGATCCTGCCAAGCTGCCTTGGGAGGAATTGGGTGTAGACGTGGTTCACGAATGCACCGGTCTGTTCCGAGGCAAACAGAAATGCGGTGGCCATTTACGCGCCGGTGCGAAAAAGGTTATTGTTTCCGCACCCGGTGAAAAAGACGTCGATGCCACAATCGTCTATGGTGTGAATCATCGGGTATTAAAGGCCAGCGATCAGGTGATCTCCTGTGCCTCCTGTACCACCAACTGCCTGGCCCCTGTCGCTAAGCCGCTGCATGAAAAGCTTGGCATTCAGAGCGGTCTGATGACCACGATTCATGCCTTTACCAACGATCAGGTATTACTGGATACTTTTCACAAGGATCTGCGCCGGGCCCGTTCCGCCACTCAGTCAATGATTCCGACGAAGACCGGAGCCGCGGCTGCTGTAGGGCTGGTGCTGCCGGATCTGAATGGCAAGTTGGACGGCTTTGCCATCCGTGTCCCTACCATTAACGTATCGTTAGTGGACTTAAGCTTTATCGCGGGCCGCGAGACCAGTAAGGATGAGGTCAACGCCATTCTCAAGGAGGCCGCAGAGGGCGAATTGAAGGGAGTGCTGGCTTATAATACGGAACCCCTGGTATCCATGGATTTTAATCATGATCCTGCCTCTTCTACCTTTGATTCCACCCAGACCCGGGCGATTGGCAATCTCGTCAAGGTCCTGTCCTGGTACGACAACGAATGGGGCTTTTCTGTCCGGATGCTGGATACTACCGTGGCCTTTATGAACGCCAAATAAGCTTGCTGCCAAAGACGCGGAGGCGCAAAGCATTGCAGTCTTTACGGACTTTACTTTGCTGCCTTCGCGTTTTTTTGTTCGCAATAGTCTGCTTGACACTTGCTAAAAGGATGGCCTTATGTCCGTCATCAAAATGACCGATCTCGATCTTGCGGGTAAGCGCGTCCTGATCCGTGAGGATCTTAACGTTCCTGTCAAAAATGGAAAGGTAACTAGCGACGTTCGCATCCGTGCCTCTCTTCCCACGTTGAAGCAGGCCCTCGAGGCGGGCGCTAGAGTCATGGCAATGTCCCATTTGGGACGCCCCACCGAGGGCGAATACGATGAACAGTATTCGCTGGCGCCGGTGGCGGCGCACTTATCTGAATTGTTAGGTAAGGAAGTGCGGTTGGCTAAGGACTGGCTTGATGGCGTTGATGTGGCGCCTGGTGAACTGGTGCTATGTGAAAACGTGCGCTTTAACAAAGGCGAAAAAAAGAATAACGACGAGCTAGCTGGTAAAATGGCGGCGCTTTGTGATATCTATGTCATGGACGCTTTCGGTACCGCGCATCGTGCGCAAGCCTCCACCCACGGTGTAGCCAAATATGCCCCTATTGCCTGCGCCGGTCCGTTGCTGGCCGCCGAACTGGAGGCCTTGGGGCGGGCCCTGGAGCGTCCCGCGAGACCCATGGTGGCTATTGTAGCTGGTTCTAAAGTCTCTACAAAACTAACGGTGCTGGAGTCTCTGTCACAGGTGGTCGATAAGCTGATTCCCGGTGGTGGGATTGCCAATACGTTTATCGCCGCGGCAGGTTATGGCGTAGGTAAATCCCTCTATGAAGCCGATTTGGTTGATGAAGCGAAGCGTCTCACCGCCGCCGCCGCTGAGTCCCGAGGCGGGGAAATTCCCATTCCCTCGGATGTGGTCTGTGGTAAGGAATTTTCCGAAACTGCCGAGGCTACGCTTAAACCGGTAGCTCAGGTTGCCAAGGATGATATGATTCTGGATGTGGGTCCGGAAACTTCCGCCAGATTCGCCGACATTCTTAAAACCGCTGGAACCATTGTTTGGAATGGCCCCGTGGGAGTTTTCGAGTTCGACCAGTTCGGTGCCGGCACCGAGGCAATAGCCCATGCGATCGCGGAGAGCTCCGCCTTTTCCATTGCCGGTGGCGGCGATACGCTGGCGGCGCTGGATAAGTATGGTGTTAAGGATAAAATATCCTATGTTTCTACAGGCGGTGGTGCTTTTTTAGAATTCTTGGAAGGTAAAAAGCTGCCGGCCGTGGTTGTATTGGAAGAGCGGGCCGCGGAATAGTCTTATAGAATGCCTGGTGCGACAGTACCGCACCAGGCACTTTTGAACACTTTCTCAAGAAGCTCGCCGTGTCCTGGTTTCCCGCGCAGGGGTAAAGTTTTCCTGTCACTATTCCTAAATCTCGTCAGTCATCGTGGGTCATCATGCTGTAGAAGCAGCTCGCGAAGTGGTCCAGAAGTACGTTACTTAACCGATAGATAGACCCAGAGTGTTTCATGCTATTGAGGCGCACCAAAATCGTAGCCACCATTGGTCCTGCGACCGATGATCCTAAGACGCTGGATGGAATTATACGTGCCGGCGCCGACGTAGTCCGTATCAATTTTTCTCACGGTACCCCCGAAGAGCACTATCGCCGCGTTCAGCAAGTGCGTGAACGTGCCGCTGACCAAGGTCGTTATATCGGTGTGCTGGCAGATCTTCAGGGTCCGAAAATCCGTATTGAACGATTTCGCAGCGGGGCTGTGGAACTGCGGGAAGGGGTGCGTTTTACGCTGGATACCGAACTGCCCGCCGATGCCGGTAGTGAAGAAGCCGTAGGTATTACCTACAAAACGTTGCCCGAAGATGTAGCAGCGGGAAATACGCTGTTGCTGGATGACGGTCGTATCGTGCTGGTGGTAGAGGAAATCAGTGGAGCTAAGATAGTTTGCCGTGTCTGGGTTGGTGGACGGCTTTCCAATAATAAGGGCATCAACCGGCAGGGAGGGGGGTTATCCGCACCGGCGCTAACCACCAAGGACCGTGAAGATATTCGTATCGCGGCCGAGCTGCAGGCGGATTACTTAGCAGTGTCTTTTCCGCGCAGTGCCTCCGACATCCAAGAGGCCCGGGAACTGTTATATGCCGCTGGTGGTTACGGCGCCATCGTTGCCAAAATTGAACGCGCTGAAGCGGTAAATGATCTGGAAGCTATTGTTCAGGCTAGCGATGCCGTGATGATTGCCCGCGGCGACTTGGGCGTGGAGATTGGCGACGCCGAACTGCCCGGTGTACAGAAGCGTATTATTCGTATAGCCCGTAAGCTGAACCGCGTTTCCATTACGGCAACCCAGATGATGGAGTCGATGATTCATAGCCAGATTCCTACCCGGGCAGAGGTATTGGATGTGGCCAACGCGGTGATGGATGGTACCGATGCGGTAATGCTGTCTGCGGAGACGGCATTAGGAGAATATCCCGTCAAGGCGGTGCAGGCCATGGCGCGAGTTTGCCTGGGCGCGGAAAAGCATTGGGAAAGCCAAGATGCCGAGCAGCCTGTCGACGCCTCCTTTGCCCAGGTGGATGAAGCCATTGCCATGGCCGCCATGTATACGGCCAATCATTTGGGAGGGGTGCGTGCCATCGTTTCCTTGACGGAATCCGGGAGCACGGTATTGTGGATGTCGCGCATTAGTTCCGCCATACCTATTTTTGCGCTGACGCGTCACAAGAAGACACGCCATCGGATAACCCTGTATCGGGGTGTGTATCCGCTGCGCTTTGATGTCGTGCATATCAATCCATCCTGGGTGATTCAGGCCGCCATCAACGCGGTTTTGCATCGCGGCATGGTCAATAAAGGTGACTTAGTGATCGTAACAAAAGGAGATTACAAGGGCATTTCGGGGGGTACTAATACCCTGAAAATCGTTCGGGTTGGCGATCCCTTATTACCAGAAGAGGCAAAACTCAAGGGAAAATCCTAAGGCGGCGATGCCCTAATCCGCCTCGATGATAAGCTGGCTAGAGGTCTTTGCGTTCACGCTGGATGTCCTTGCCGCTGACTTATACCAATTTGAATTTAATACCTTTCATTATTTGAATCATCGAGTACGGTAAACGGGGTACGAATTGAAGTGTATTTTTTACGAATTGGTATTACTTATACCTCACCATAGCGTTCCGTTTCCCCTAGCCAGCGTCGTGTGAGGGCTGCGGCGCTGGCGGGATAGTCGGCTAGTAACTCATCGGCTGCCTGGCGTACATCGTTTAACAGATCTTCATCGCGAATCAGGTCGGCAATGCGCAGCTGCAGGATACCGGTCTGGCGGGTGCCCAAAACCTCGCCTGGACCACGCAGCTCAAGATCGCGGTGTGCAATCTCGAAACCATCGTGACTTGTCCGTAACACCGCCAGCCGGGCGCGGGCTTGTTGAGAAAGAGGGCCGTGATAGAGCAGCACGCAGCTGCTTTGGACATTGCTTCGTCCCACTCGGCCGCGGAGTTGATGAAGCTGAGCCAAACCCAGGCGTTCAGCATTTTCGATAATCATAAGGCTGGCGTTCGGCACATCCACCCCCACTTCCACTACGGTAGTGGCCACCAGCAGGTCCAGTTCGCCCGCCTTGAAAGCGCGCATCATCTGTCCCTTTTCTGTCGCTTTCATCCGCCCATGCACCAATCCGATATGCCGTTCCGGCAGTGCCTCAGCAAGTTCTGCTGCCGTATCAACGGCAGCTTGACACTGTAAAGTTTCCGATTCTTCGATCAGCGGACACACCCAATAGACTTGCTGCCCGCTGCGACAAGCGCAGCGGATGCGGGCGATGATCGCGGCACGGCGTTGCCTGGGAATGACCACGGTTTGAACGGGAATACGGCCTGGCGGCAATTCATCGATGACCGAGGTGTCCAGATCCGCATAAGCGCTCATGGCCAGAGTGCGTGGAATGGGGGTTGCCGTCATAATCAACTGATGAGGGCAACGGGCACCCTCGCGGCCCTTTTCACGTAAGGCCAAACGCTGATGCACGCCGAAACGGTGCTGCTCGTCAATGATGACCAAGGCCAGATTAGCAAATACCACTTCCTCTTGGAACAGCGCATGGGTGCCAACGATAAGCTGAGCAACACCCGAGCGGATTGCAGATAACATGGCTTCTCGAGTTTTACCTTTAAGCTTACCGGTTAACCAAGCCACGGCTATTCCGTGAGGTGTCAGCCATTCCTGAAAATTCCGATAATGCTGTTCGGCTAATAATTCGGTAGGCGCCATAATGGCTGCTTGAAAACCGGCTTCTATGGCCCGTAGAGCCGCTGCCGCCGCAACCACGGTTTTGCCCGAACCGACGTCGCCTTGCACTAAACGCAGCATGGGACGCGGTAGGGCCAAGTCCGCCGTAATGTCGCGGATGACCCGATGCTGGGCCTGAGTTAGGGGGAAAGGCAATGCCTGCATAAAATGTTGCGTCAAGCAGCCAGGGCTGGCAAGCGGAGGGGCGGTATTGCGCTGGATTTGTCGGCGAAGCTGACGCAGACTCAAGTGATGCGCCAGCAATTCCTCAAAAGCCAGGCGCCGCCGGGCCGGATGGCGATCGTTTCCCAAGGCGAGGGGCGGCAGCGTTGGCGGGGGCCGGTGAATAAGGCGCAAGGCTTCTACTAAAGGAGGCATGCCAAGGCGGGTTAACAGGTTCGGTGGCAGCAACTCCGGCAGTAGGGTTCCCGCGGCATCTGTTTCTGTCTCCAGGCGCTGCAAAGCCTGCTCCGCCAACCTGCGGAGCGTGAACTGGCGCAGTCCCTCGGTCGTGGGATAAACAGGAGTCAGATGATCATCGAGGGGGGCAGGATGGTTTCCATCCAGGCGCTGGCATTCCGGATGAATCATCTCCAACATTGCCGGACCGCTGCGTACTTCTCCATAACAGCGCAGATCAGCTCCCCGTTGCCCTAACACCTCCCGCTGAACAGCACTAAAGTGAAAAAACCGTAGCGTCAACGAACCAGTGCCGTCCTGTAAAAGGATGAGTAATGACCGTTTCCCTCGGTGCACTGTTTCGGATAATACCACTTCGGCTTGAATGGTAGCCTCATCGCCTGGTTGGAGGCTACCGATGGGTACCATTCGAGTGCGATCCTGATAACGCAAAGGGAGATGAAACAGCAAATCTTCCAGAGTGCGTATGCCTAATTTTTCTAGGCGTTGGAGTAGTCGTGGTCCGACTCCCTTGAGGGCCTGGATAGAAATAGGTTCGGCTGGCTGAGAGATGGCAGACACGAAAATATTATGTGATGCTGGCAATATGAGTTAGTTAGCCCAATCATACCGTAAACAACCCATGACTACAGTCACTCTTTGCTTTTATATGATTTCTAAGGCTTGACAGTGACATAGATAAGCTAGTACATTTCCGCGTCTTTGTTCCAGCACGCTCAGATTTATTGACTCAGTTCCTGGGGGCACTCATGAAGCGGACCTTTCAGCCTAGCATTATCCATCGTAAACGTACTCACGGATTTCGGGCCCGTATGGCTACCAAGGCTGGGCGCCGGATTATTAAGGCGCGCCGCGCTAAGGGTCGGGCTCGTTTAGCGCCGTAGGCCATTGTGGAGGATGCGCGCTTTTCACGGCGCGCCAAGCTGAGCACTAAGGCTGACTTTCAAAACGTTTTTGCGCAGCCTGTAAAGTCTGGGGATCCTTATTTCACGGTTCTCGCCCGACCTAACACACTGGGTTTTCCCCGCCTCGGTTTGGCCATTTCCCGAAAATCAGCCAAATCTGCTGTGGTCCGCAATCGAATCAAACGGATTATTCGTGAGAGTTTCCGCCACCATCAATCCCAATTGAACGGCACCGATGTTGTTGTTATTGGTCGTTTGAACTTGACGGATTGCGATAATGCAACACTTTTTAATTCTCTGCAGAGACATTGGGCGAGACTGGTAAAGCAATGCGCAAAATTTTAATATGGTTGATACGCGCCTATCAGTTATTGATAAGTCCTCTGTTTGGTAATCACTGCCGCTTTTATCCAAGTTGCTCCCAGTATGCCGTCGAGGCCATCGACCGTTATGGAGTTCTAATGGGGTGCTGGCTTGCCCTAAAGCGAGTGTTGCGCTGTCATCCCTGGCATCCGGGTGGCGTCGATCCTGTCCCCCCAGTCACTAAGACAACCCGCTAATGGAAAATCAAAGACTGCTGCTCGTTATTGCCTTGTTGTTCGTGCTGTTTCTCATTTGGCAGAACTGGATTGAGTTCCAGGCCAGAAAAAGTCCCCCGCCAAGCGTTACAACGGCACCCGCAACTCCCGAGACCGTTCCTGAAGGTGGAACTCAGTCTCGACAGGATGTACCTAGTCAAGATGTGCCTAGCGCACCTACACCTTCCGCCACTCAAGCACCCGGCCCTGCACTTAGCAGCGGCCAGCGTATTCGGGTCATTACGGATTTGTTTGAAGCGGAGATCGACACTCTGGGCGGTGATCTGAGGCATGTGGGTTTACGCACCTATTCAGAATCGCTGCAGCAAAAAGATAAGCCTTTTTCGGTGCTACAGGACCACCGAGCAGAGTTGTTTATCATTCAGTCGGGCCTGGTTTCCGACACGGGTCCCGCTCCCAATCATTATGTCCGCTATGTTCCCGAACAAACCGAATATCGCCTCAAGGCCGGCGCGGATAGTCTGCAAATTCCTCTGGTGTGGACTGACGCATCAGGCTTTAAGGTTGTTAAAACCTACACTTTTTACCGTGATCGCTTTGTTGTCGATCTGACTCATCGAGTAGAAAACGGTATGGCTGCAGATTGGCGCGGCAGCCAATATCGGCAGCTGCAACGCACGCCTCCTCAGCAAAAGCGCAGTTTGCTCGGAGGCGTGTACACTTACACGGGTGGGGTGATTTCCACGCCCGACGAGCCTTACGAAAAAGTTTCCTTTGATGATATGGCCAAAGAGGATCTTAACCAAACCGTAATAGGCGGATGGGTGGCCATGATCCAACATTATTTTCTCGCGGCTTTGGTACCTAAGCAGGATCAAACCGACATTTTCTATACTAAGGTCATTGATGGTAATCGCTTTGTGCTAGGCATGCTGGGACAACAGCAAACCGTAGCACCGGGCGAGGTGGGCACATTTGCGGCCCAGCTTTACGTGGGGCCCAAAATTCAGGATCGTTTAGAAGAAGTCGCACCGAATTTACGGTTAACCGTAGATTATGGGTTTCTTACCATTATTGCTCAGCCGTTATTCTGGTTACTCAAAATGATCCATCGGATAGTAGGTAACTGGGGCTGGGCGATTATCGTGCTCACCGTTCTTATCAAAGCTGCGTTCTTTAAACTTTCCGAAACCAGCTACAAGTCCATGGCCAATATGCGGCGGCTGGCGCCGAAGATGGCCAGTCTCAAGGAGCGCTACGGCGACGACAGGCAGCGCATGAATCAGGCCATGATGGATATGTACAAAAAGGAAAAAATCAATCCCTTGGGTGGATGTCTGCCGATTGTGGTGCAAATTCCGGTATTTATCGCGCTGTACTGGATGCTGCTGGAAAGCGTTGAGCTCCGCCAGGCGCCGTTTATGTTATGGATTCAGGACTTGTCCGTTAAAGATCCGTATTATGTCCTGCCCATCATCATGGGGGTGACCATGTTTATCCAGCAGAAGCTGAATCCGCCTCCCCCGGATCCGATGCAGGCCAAGGTGATGATGGCTCTGCCATTTGTCTTTACGTTCTTTTTCCTCTTTTTTCCCGCCGGTCTGGTGTTGTATTGGGTGGTGAACAATGTTCTCTCTATTGCCCAGCAGTATGTCATCACCAAGCGGGTAGAACAGAGCCCCGTCAAGACCTAAGTTTCTCCGTTTGCGGCTTTGCCCAGGCGGAGGAAGAACTCCAATGGTAACCTCAGATACCATCGCTGCCGTCGCTACTCCGCCGGGCCGTGGCGGGGTGGGCATCGTGCGCGTGTCCGGTGCGCTGAGTGCGGCGATTGCCGAAGATCTGACGGGGGATGTTCCCCGCCCCCGCCGCGCCAGTTTGCGGCGCTTCCGCGATGGTGCAGGGCAGCTTATCGATGCGGGCATCGTCCTCTTCTTTCCGGCACCCCATTCCTTTACGGGGGAAGACGTGCTGGAATTGCAGGGACATGGCGGCCCGGTGGTTATGGACTTGTTACTGGCGCGGGTGTTGGAGTTGGGTGCACGCCTGGCCCAGCCGGGTGAATTTTCCGAGCGGGCTTTTCTCAACGGCAAACTGGACCTTGCCCAAGCCGAGGCGGTGGCCGATCTTATCGAAAGCGGTAGTGCTGAAGCGGCACGGGCCGCTATGCGTTCTCTGCAGGGGGAGTTTTCCCAACGGGTGCAGGCACTGGTGGAAGCGCTTATCGAGCTTCGCATATACGTGGAGGCGGCTATCGATTTTCCCGAGGAAGAAATTGATTTTCTCGCCGATGGTCATATCGTCGAGCGTTTGCAGGGACTCGCTGAGCGCTTCAATGCTTTGCGTGCTGCCGCGTCTCAGGGGCGGCTGTTGCGGGATGGCATGACCGTGGTTATCGCCGGTCGCCCCAATGCCGGTAAATCCAGTCTGCTGAATCGATTGGCTGGTCGCGAGGCTGCCATCGTCACGGAGGTTCCCGGAACGACCCGGGACGTATTGCGTGAGTATATCAGCCTTGATGGTATGCCGCTTCATGTCATCGATACCGCAGGATTGCGGGAAAGTATGGATATCGTAGAGCAGGAGGGAATTCGCCGGGCCTGGCAGGAAATTCTGGCGGCTGACCGGATTTTGATGGTAGTGGATGATCACCTCGGCATGACCGGTGAAGAACAGCAATGGTGTGAGCAACTGCCGCCAGATTCGGCCATCACTGTGCTATACAACAAAATAGACTTGACCGGTAAGGCGCCTGCTCTCAGGGAAGGGGTGCGGGGTACGGAAATTTTTTTGTCGGCGAAAACGCAGACGGGGCTGAATTTATTGCGAAGTCATCTTAAGGCCTGCATGGGTTATCAGGGAACCAGCGCCAGTAGCTTTATGGCCCGGCGCCGCCATTTGGACGCTATGGATCGAGCTGGCAAGGCTTTGCAGGCAGCGCGTTATCAGCTGGAGGTTGTGCGTGCAGGCGAGTTGGTTGCCGAAGAATTGCGCCAGGCACAAGTCGCGTTGGCTGAGATCACCGGGGAGTTCACCAGCGACGATTTGCTAGGCCGGATTTTCTCTTCTTTCTGTATTGGGAAGTAGTATTGAGTTCAATAGGATTTAATAGAGTTATTAGAGAACAAGGCGCTGAATTGCGCTTTTTTATTGTCTTATAAATCGAGGCCATAGACTAAAAGCCACTTCCTTTTAAGTCTATAGTAATAAACTAAAGTGAGCCAAACTTATTAGCTTAAACAAACTTGGATTAACATGCTATCTGCCTAAGCGATTACCTCGACTCGCTATCCGCTCGTGAGTTATGGCTATCATTAGTTTTCTGTAGGCATTACGATGTTCTCAAAAAATTATGGAAAAACAATTAAATTTTTTTTGATGGATGCTGATCCAGATGGAAGAATAATTTGCGAACTATCCAACTGGACAGGAAAGGCTTATCGTATTCCAAGAGGCAAGGTCAAAGATTGTGCCGATCGACAAGAGTTGAGAGGTACTGCTGTCTATTTGCTTTTCGGCAAAGCAGAGTCGTCGACTGCAAAGCCAAAAGTGTACGTAGGGGAGGCGGAAAACGCGTATAGCCGTCTGGTTCAGCATGTTACCGAAAAAGAATTTTGGAACGAATCTGTGGTTTTTATTAGTAAACTCGTCAGTCATAACTTCTCTGTCTGAACATCGAGCAAAACTAACTGCGGCCGATCGTTGAATCAGCCGGTGAAACACTACGCCACCCTGTGATTTCAGCGATGATTCATGCTGCTTGGCGATCATCGTTAGGCGCATCCTCCTCGACGCCCACGAAGTAGCGGCGTATCTTCGCGATACGGCTGTTTGGCGGGAGATGGAGAAGTTGTTTGAGCACGAGAGGGGCCAACCCTGGTCGGACGGTGTTTTCCGAGGGCAGCTCGCGTGAGCGGGTGCGCAGATAGAGCGCGTGGTGTTGCCAGACCTCGGTACCGAAACGAAGCGCGATGAGCTGCAACAGTCCGAGCGCGATGGCGGCACACAGGACGAAGCTTTCCTAAGCTTGCCAACAGGCCTCGACAGTGGGGAGGTGCTCGGGGCGTGGGATCTTCAACTTCCGATTGGCCGTGGGGCGGCGGGAGTGACGGGGCAGTTGCTTGGTCCAGAAATGGAAACGAAAGGCACCGAGGATGTTTTTCATCATCGAAAACAGGGTTTCTATGCGGGTCCGGCTGCCATACAGCTCGATGGCGGTGGTCGCTGAGAGCGTCAGATCGGAGGACATCAGCACAATCGGGCCGCGGGAGGTGATGGCGAAGATGAACAACAGCCAGTCCCCGAGGGGTTTCCACAGTAACGGAATACGCATCAGTTGGACCGCTTCGAGCTTACCGTAGACGTGACACTGGACGGTGTGAAACAACTGCGGATGATCGAAACACGCCATCAGATGCACTTTGTCGCCATAGCGTGGTTGCGGCCCCCGGCGGCCGGGCGGCTTGGGCTCGGCCGGGAAATAGGCTACGTAGTTTTTTTTCGCCCGCGTCAGGATCGTCAGATACGGTTGTTTCAAAATGAGCGAATACACCGAGCGGGCCAGGCGAAACACCCCGGCGGTGGAGAAGAATGCATCCAACACCAAAAACGCCGGACGGTCGTGACTGACGGCGAAGCTCAGCGCCATGTGCACCCCCCGCTCCGCCAAGCTCGGACCGGGGCGCGCCGAGCCGGGCTCCCCTTCGCCCCGATGGCAGAAGCCTTGATGGATACGAAACGCCAACGGCAAACAAAAACACGCCCTCAGCGAGCCCACCACCAGACCGACCGCGCCCCAACAGTGGCCGCGGAAATAGGAGGGCTTGCGTTGTGTCTCCGAGGTCTCACGCAGCGATACCACCCCGGGCATTCGCCCTCCGTCCTTGACCACATGGGTATGATCGCCCAACAACACACACCGCCCCTCGACCTCGACCGTGACCGCCTGGCTCAACACATAGCGCTGCCATGCCGCCAGGAGTTCATCATCGCTATAGGCCGTGGAGCGAAAAAAGTGCAGCAAGCGATGATAGCCCCGTTCGTCTCCGCGCCAGAACCGACACATCGAGGTCACCCCGATCATCTCCGGGGCGGCCAGAAAACTCAACACCACCGCCGCGAACAGCAGCCAACTGCGGTGTCGGGAAAAGACACTTTGAAAGCTCTCTAGCCCGAGTTTACCGCGAGATGCCGTAACGCTGGAGTGAACTTCGTTCATCTGGGGTATCTAAGTATTTCATAACTCCTTGTTACTATGGGGTTTGTTCTCCCTTTTTAGGGTCGGTTGGTGAGCGGTTCGGCTGGCTTCAAGTGTATGACCTAAAAATAGGAGTCGAATTTCAAAACATTAATCTGGCTTTCTAGCCAGTAAATACCTATAGTTTAGGACTAGACACAAGGCGTAATACAAGCTATTGTATGTCCTAATCTATGGCGAGCATCATCAAAAAAACCATCCACGGCAAACCGTACTACTACGCCCGGGAATGCCAGCGCATCAACGGCAAGCCGACAATCGTCTGGCAAAAGTACCTCGGCCGTGCCGACGACCTCATCGCTGCCCTGACCGAAGGCTGCGGCAACCCCTCTGCCTTGCCGGCTCCCAAGGAAGCCGGCATCACCGAGTTTGGCGCCGTGGTCGCCCTGTATGACCTCGCCCAGCGCTTGCAGCTGGTTGAGCATATCGACCGCCATGTGCCCAAGCAGCGTAACGGTCCCTCGGTGGGCACCTATCTGCTGGTGGCCATCCTCAATCGCTGCGTCGCCCCGGGCAGCAAAGCCAGCATCGGGCCCTGGTTCCAAGACACCGCCCTGCGGCGCTTGCTGCCCATCGACGCCAGACAGCTCTCCAGCCAGCGCTTCTGGGACAACATGGATCGGGTCTCGCGTCAGGCCATCGACGCCATCGAGCACGAGGTGGTGGTGCAGATGGTGCGCGATTTTAACATCGACTTGCAGCGGGTGCTGTTCGATGCCACTAACTTCTTTACCTTCATCGATACCTTCAACGAGCGCTCCACCTTGGCCCAACGTGGCAAGAGCAAAGAAGGGCGGCAGGCGCTGCGCATCGTCGGCCTGGCGCTGTTAGTCTCGGCCGATTTCCATGTGCCGCTGTTGCATCGCACCTATCCCGGTAACCAGACCGATGCCACCACCTTCCAGAGTCTGACCGCCGCGTTGGTAGCGCGCTATCGCGCCATCACCGACGGCACCGAACACGTGACCCTCATCTTCGACAAGGGCAATAACGCCCAGGCCAATCTCGAGGCCATCGCCGACAGCCCCTATCACTTCATCGGCTCCCTGGTGCCCACCTACCATCCCAAGCTGCTGGCGATTCCCGCCCGGCGGTTCCACACGCTGCCTGACGAGGGCCTGGCAGGGGTCAGCGTCTATCGCACCCGCTGGGAGGTCTTCGGCGTCGAGCGCACCGTCCTGGTGACTTACAACGAGAACCGCTTCGTGGCGCAAGCCCGCACGCTGCTGCGCGAGATCGCCAAGCGCCAACAACGGCTACGGGCGCTCCAATACCAATTGCGGCGCTGGCACACGGGGCAGGTCCGCGGCGGCCAGCCCCCCACCGTCGACAGCGTGACCAAGAAGGTGCAGGGCTGGCTCAACGCGCGCCATCTGAGCGAGCTGTTCCAGGTGGCGGTCGGCGAACGTGAGGGCCTGCCGACGCTGAGCTATCGCTTCGATCACCGCGCCTGGCAACGCTTACAGAAGACCTTGTTGGGCAAAACCCTCTTGTTTACCGACCATGAGGCCTGGACCGATGGGGAGATTATTCGTGGCTACCGGGCCCAGCATCACCTCGAGACCGGCTTTCGACGGATGAAGGATCCCCATCACATTGGTTTGCGACCCCAGCATCACTGGACCGATCAAAAGGTCGAAGTGCACGTGTTCTGCTGCGTGCTCGCCCTGATGCTGTGCAGCTTGCTACGGCGCGAGCTTTATCAACACGGCATCGACCGCTCGATCCCCGACCTTCTTAAGCAGCTGAGCCACATCCGCGAGGTGAGCATTGTCTATCCGTCGCCAGACAACCGCCGCGCCCCAACGCTCCACATGACCCTCTCGGCGATGTCAGACGACCAGCGCACCCTCTACGACACCCTCGACCTCGGCCGCTATCTCGCCACGTAGGTCATACAAAAACCGACTGAATCTCTCAGTAGAACAAAAACTTTTCCAAATTACGCGGTAAACTCGG
>CAVSVP010000019.1:0-32372 GCA_963731125.1 uncultured Pseudomonadota bacterium | reverse complement strand
CTGGTTGACTGACAAAACACCTCTCAGCTAACTCTCATGCTGCCTCCGGGGCGGGAAGTAACAAGGCATAACAGGCTGGCAAAGGGTCCATCCAACGAGCTTGTTGTCGTTTTTGCCGCCCCTGTCGGCGGCTGGCCTGAGCGGGGTCCGGATCCTGGAGGGAGCCCAGACGTCAAGCGTTGCAGCAGGGCTTCGCCATGGGCCAGCGCATAGCGCAGCCCATGCCAGCCTAAGCGCAGATAGCTGTGACCGCGAAAACCTAATGGGGATCGACCCGGCGGCGTTGGCATATTCGACAACCCGCAGCCGCTGGGCAGTTGTCCGGTAAAGATTAGCCACAGCCAGGGCAGCCACAGCGCGCGTCAGGGTGCGGGCGTAAGGCAGGTGGGGCTTTCCAGTTGGAAGCCGTTGGATTTGTCATCCAGGAAATTCTCCTCGATCCGAAAGCGCTGGCCATATTCAGCCAGGGTATCACGGTCAGTGGGTTAATCACTCAGCCTCAACCAGGGCTCGCGGTATCCCCGTAAAGAGCCCACGGCTAAATGCATCTCTAGGCGTTGGGCACCGACAAAGACGTGATGATCGCAGCCTACTTCACCGGCCTGCACGCGAATGACCAGACGCCGATAATGCCCCCGGCGGTGAACATAGAGATGCAGTCCGGAGCGTTTGATACGTACGCGCAGATGCCAGCGCGTGGCGGTGAATCCAGGCCATCAGTTCCCCATGCAGAAAGCCGCGGTCGGCCAACAGCACAATGTCCCGCCCTGGCGGCAACACCCGCTCGGCCAAGCGTAACAACCCGCGGTACGCCCGAAAGGCCACACTGCTGGAACGATGGTCGATCATCGTCCAGACCAGCGGTAGCGTGCGGCCGCGATAGACCAACCCCAGGCGAATCAAACCCACCGGTTCCACAGCAACGAGGTATCCAAGACCACGTACAACCGGGGGGCATCCAGTTCCGCTAGCACCGGTTGCAGCAGCGCGCCGTAGAGGTGGTGGACATCCACCCGCCGATTGGCTAACCAGCGCCGAAACCGCCGCCAACTGCTGGCGGCGAACCGGGCGCGACTGTGTACCTACGGCACCCACTCACTTAGCCCAATCCAGCCGCTGCTCAATAACCCAACCACCATCCCTGCCAAGGTCGATAAATGCCGGCGATCGCGCCACGGTGCTTGTGCCAAGAGGGAGATTATCGTATCGTAAAGTGGGGATGAGGTAGTCATGCGCGGGCTCCTTATGTTTAACCCATCCGTTGGAACACGGGTCGCGCATTTCATCTCATCCCTTTCTTTAATTTCAACTAAAATCCGTGCCTTAGCGAGTTTTGTCAGTCAACCAGCACCTCGACATAGCCCTTGGCGGTGGTGCTGTCGACCCGCACGCGCGATTCACGCAAGTCATATACCCGCAGCAGTTGCGCTCCCAGCGACTGCTCAAAGGCCTCCCAGGCGGTGTCGTCGCTCAAATAATCCAACACTGCCGCCAGGCGATCATCGCTCTAGTCCAGCGCCCGCACCGGTTGGCCCAGACATCCCGACAACCCTCGCCGACGAGCCTCAACCCAGGGTTGGACACGGTTCAGGCGATGGTCGCCTTCCGACAGGATAAAGGCCAGCCACACGGCACTGACAGTGCCCAGGCTCAACCCCTGCCAGTTGCCGTGGGTCGGAAAGTATTCATCCAACAACAACCCCACCTGCATCCGCTCCAGTTGGGCCAGCAGCAGGGGAATGTCGTCAATGCGTTCCGTCTGAAAGGTAGGTTGCTCAGCCATATCAACAGCTTACCAAAATTTCCCACTTTTTAGAAAGTGGCTTCGTAAATAAGCGAACCGTGAGTGATTAACTCCTTATCATATAGATTGCCAATGCCATTACCCCTAATATCCGTCACCAGATGGCCCACGAACCACCGATACTATCCGCAGATGCAGCAATGCCTTTTCCTGGCTCTGCTGTGGCTGTGCTTATCCGCTTGCCAACAAAGCGGCCTTGACCGTCCTAACGATGTGCTGGTGGTGGCGCAGGTGGCGGAACCCGTGTCGCTGGACCCCCATGTTGCCACCTCGCTAAACGATTTTCGCATCATCATCAATCTCTACGAGGGCCTGGTAAAATTCCGCGATCGCACGCTGGAGCCCGCGCCGGCCTTGGCCTATTCCTGGGAAGTCAGCGCAGACGGCCACCTTTACACCTTCCATCTTAAACGCCATGTACGCTTTCACGACGGGACGGCCTTTGATGCCGCAGCGGTCAAATTTAATTTCGAACGCATGCTCAATGACGACCATCCCCATCACGACACCGGCCCTTTTCCCTTGGCCTTCTTCTTCGCCGTGGTCAAGGAGATACGGGTGCTTGACAGTCATACCGTGGCATTTGCACTACAACAACCCTTTGCGCCGTTTCTGGCCAATCTGGCCTATCCCACCGGTTTAATCGTCTCGCCGGCGGCGATTAAGCAATACCGCAAGGGCTTCGGGCGCCATCCCGTCGGCACCGGGCCCTTCCGTTTTGTGGAATGGTCGCCTAAGCACCGGGTGCTATTGCAGCGTAACGCGGATTATCACACCGAGCCACCGCTGCTGCAGACGGTGGTGTTTCGACCCCTTACCGATCCCATGACCCGTGTTGCCGAATTAATGGCCGACGGTGTCGATATGGTCACCGAGCTTAGCCCTACCCAGGTTGCCTTACTGCGTAACGACCCCGAGTTTACCGTCCATGAACAGGCCGGCCCGCATCTCTGGTTTTTGATTCTAAATACCCGCGCAGGCCCGTTTCGGGATCGCCGGCTGCGCCGCGCCGTTAACTATGCCATCGATAGGGACGCCCTGGTGCGCCGGGTGCTGCAAGACACGGCGGTGGTGGCCGCAGGGCCGGTGCCTGCGGCTTTCGCCTGGGCCTACGATAAGACCCTGCAACCCTATCCCTATGATCCCGAACAGGCACGGTCTTTACTTGCGCAGGCCGGTTACCCCGATGGCTTTTCGGTCACCTTTCTGGTACCGCAGGGCGGCTCCGGCATGTTGGCGCCGGTGCAGATGGCCGCCGCCATCCAGGGGGACCTGGCGCGGGTGGGTATTCGGGCGCGCATCGAAACCTATGAATGGAACAGCTACCTGGCCAAGGTAAACGCCGGTCTGGCAGGGCAGGGGGATATGGCGGAGATGGCCTGGATGACCAACGATCCCGATACCCTGCCGTATCTGGCGCTACGCAGTGAAGCGGCGCCGGACCAAGGCGGTTTCAATTCCGGCTATTATGCCAACGCGACGGTGGACCGACTTGTCGAGCGGGCGCGCACCACGGCGGACCAGGGTGAACGTGCGGCGTTTTACCGGGAACTGCAGCGGCTGGTGCAGCGCGAGGTTCCCTGGGTCGTTATCGCCAGCTGGAAACAACATGTGGTGGTCAATAATCGCGTCCGTGGCTTTCGCTTACAGCCTTCCTTTTTTCTTGACTTGGCCGATACTTATCAAATCCCCTTAGACGGTTCTTCAGTGGTACTGATGCAGGAGAATCGCTAAGCATGCTGCGCTATGTATTGCGCCGCCTGGCGTTGCTGGTCCCCGTGTTGATAGGGATGTCCGTCGTGGTCTTCGTGCTGATGGCGGTGGTTCCCGGCGATCCGGCTCTGGCGATATTGGGTCCCTATGCCACCGACGAAAACCTGACGCAGTTGCGCCGGGAGCTGGGTTTGGATAAACCGCTGCTCACCCGTTATGTCATCTGGTTAGGAAATCTGCTGCAGGGGGATTTTGGGCGCTCTGTTACCTTACAACGGCCGGTGCTGGACGAGGTTCTGGAACGGCTGGGTCCCACCTTGCTGCTGTCCGCCAGTGCGTTGTTTGTCGCCAGTGGCATCGGTCTAGCCGCCGGCATGTTGGCGGCGGTTTATCACCGGCGCTGGCAGGACCGCCTGCTGACGTTGTTGGTGTTGATCGGTATTTCCACGCCGTCGTTTTGGCTGGCGCTGTTGTTTATGTTGCTGTTTGCCGTGTGGTTGGGCTGGCTTCCGGTCAGTGGGATGTATGCCGTATATGGAGGCGGCGGTGTTGTGGATCTGTTGCGCCATTTGACGCTGCCCGCCCTCAGCCTGGCGCTGGTCGCCGGCGGAGTGATTGCCCGCCTGACCCGCACCGCCACATTAGATATCCTCGGCCAGGATTATATTCGGATGGCGCGGGCCAATGGCCTGACGGAGCGCCAGGTACTTTATCGGCATGCACTGAAGAATGCGGCGGCCCAAGTCACTCCGGTCATTGGCCTCGAGGCGGGGTTTATTCTGGGCGGCGCGGTTTATATTGAAACGGTTTTCCAATGGCCCGGCCTGGGGCGCATGTTGGTGGACGCTATCGCCAGTCGTGATTTGCTGTTGGTGCAAGGCGGCGTATTAGTTCTGGGCACTGCCTATGTGCTGGTCAACCTCACCACCGACGTGGTGCAGCGCTGGCTCGATCCCAGGATTCGGCTATGAGGGCGGCAACTTCGACAAAACACCGCTTCTGGCGGCGGCTAAGGGAGGATAGGCTGGCCCTGCTTGGCTTTGCTGTGGTCGGCGTTTGTGGATGCCTCGCTTTGCTTGCCCCGCTCCTGCCGCTGCCTGATCCCTATGTAACCCATCTGGACGCGCGGCTGGCGCCGGCTTTTTCCGCTGGTCATTGGTTAGGCACTGACCATTTGGGCCGGGATTTGTTGGCCCGCCTGGCATGGGGAATGCGGGGCAGTCTGGCGGTGGGTTTATTGGCCACCCTGGTTGCCGCCCTGGGGGGCACGGTGATCGGGTTACTTGCGGGGTATGTGGGGCGTTGGTTGGACACCGCCTTGATGCGCGGCATCGATGTATTAATGGCGTTTCCCTATCTGTTGCTGGCGCTGGCGATTGTGGCGGCGCTGGGACCAGGCCTGCGCAACGCCATGGTGGCGATTGCTCTGGTTAATATTCCGTTTTTCGCCCGCACCGTGCGTGGCGCTGTGTTAAGTCTGCGCGAGCAGCCTTTTGTCGATGCGGCGCGCTTACTGGGGTTCGCTACCCCGCGCATTGTCTTTGGCGAAATTCTCCCAAACGTGTTACCCGCCGTCGTGGTCATGATGGCGACGACATTAGGATGGATGATTCTGGAAACCGCGGGTCTAAGCTTTCTTGGCCTCGGCGCGCAACCCCCCCAGGCCGACCTGGGGAGCATGTTGGGGGAGGGTCGTGAGTTTTTGACCACTGCGCCCCGGGTGGCGGTGCTGCCGGGTGTAGTGATTCTGCTGCTGGTTATCGGTATTAATCTGCTGGGTGACGGCATCCGCGATGTGCTCGATCCCCGCCATGCGGTTAGGCGCCGCGCTGTGGCGTTAGGAAAGCAGGCAACGGCGGCACCCGGAGCAGACAGTACCAAGAAATCCGGCGCTGTTGAGAAGGCACTCCTGGAGGTAAAAGATTTACAGACCGAATTTATCACTAACCCGCAACACATTCCGGCTGTCGATGGTATCAGCTTCCGCGTGCAGCCGGGGGAGCGGCTTGCCTTGGTCGGCGAATCCGGCTCGGGGAAAACGCAAACAGCCCTGGCAATACTTGGTTTGTTGCCTTCGGGTGGACGAATCGCCGGAGGCGCAATCTACTATCACAACGAAAATCTGGTCGGCGCTTCGGAACGGCGTCTGCAACAACTGCGCGGTAGCGCCATCGCCTACGTGCCCCAGGATCCTTCCACGGCCCTGGATCCGGTGTTTACCATCGGCCGCCAGCTTAGCGAAGTGGTGCGGCGCCGGCAGAAACGCTCCTCTCGGGAGGTGCGGTGGCGGACGCTCGCGTTGTTGAAGCAAGTGCGTATGCCGCGCCCCCACCAGACCCTACGTGCCTATCCCCATGAGCTCTCCGGCGGGCTGCGCCAGCGGGCGGTCATTGCCATGGCCATCGCCAATCAGCCCAGCGTGATTATTGCCGATGAAGCGACCACCGCCTTGGATGTCACCGTGCAGGCGGAGATTGTCAAGCTCTTCGACGAATTGTGCAGCCAAATGGGGACTGCCCTGGTGTTTATCACGCATGATCTTGGGTTGGTGGGGGAGTTATGCGATCGGGTGTTGGTGCTCTATGCCGGGCGCGTGGTGGAATCGGCATCGGTAGGGACGATATTTGCCCAGCCTCGTCATCCATATACCCAGGCCTTGCTGGATTGCGCACCCCGGCTCGGGGCGCCGGACAAGTCCCTGCGCCCCATTCCCGGTGCGCCTCCCCCGATGCAAGAACGGCCTGCGGGTTGCCATTTTGCGCCCCGCTGCCGGTACGTGGCACCCCGTTGCCGATTGGATCCCATGGCCTTGCGGACCTTAGCGTCGGACCATGGGGCGCGTTGCGTGCGTGCCGAGGAGTTGGCGTCATGACACGGCCGTTACTGGAAGCCAGCCGGTTATCCAAACGGTTTGGTAAACGGCACAAGACGGTTCTTGCGGTCGATGCGGTTTCGCTAGCCATCGCACCGGGAGCAAGCCTGGGCTTAGTCGGCGAGTCGGGCAGCGGTAAAACCACCCTGGGCAGAATGCTGGCGGCGCTGGACTCAGCCAGCGCGGGGGAGGTGCGCTTTCAAGGCACACCGTTGGCCGCCCTGGGAAAAGCTGAATTTCGCAACTTTCGCCGCCATGTGCAGTATGTCTTTCAGGATCCCGTCAGTGCCCTGAATCCGCGGAAAACGGTGCGGATAATCCTGGCATCGGCGTTAACCGGCGTAGCGCATGTGGCGCCGGCGCAGCGGGCACAGCGGGTTAATGAGTTGCTGAATACCGTCGGCCTGGGAGAGAATCTGCTGGATCGTTATCCCCACGAACTCTCCGGCGGCCAGGCGCAGCGGGTGGTGATTGCCCGGGCCCTCGCCGTGCAGCCTGCATTGCTGATTCTCGATGAACCTGTCTCCGCCCTCGATGTCTCCGTGCAGGCGCAACTGTTGCAGTTGCTTCGCGAACTGCATGCCGAGCTTAATCTTGCCTATCTGTTTATTTCCCATGATCTGGCCGTAGTGGAACAACTCTGCGAATTTGTTCTGGTGATGCATAATGGCCGGGTGGTGGAACAGGGTGAGCGAGAACAGCTATTCAAGTCACCGCGCCACCCGTACACGCAGACCTTGCTCGCGGCCGTGCCGGTGCCGGGGAAAAAGCTTAGACAGGTTGTTACAGAAGGCTTTTCCGGACAGTCTTTTCGGAAAACGCCTTCTCCCTCCGGGAAACCTTGATAAAATGCTATAAGTCGGCTGCCGATGTCGTTTTCTGACCCAATGGGAAGAGATGCTTATGCCAAAGCGGTATTTCGGCATTCTTATTGTTTTTGCACTGATATGGGGTGGGACGAAAACCGTGCCGGTAGAAGGGGCCGATGAGGCGGCCATTACTCTGGTGACCGGCGAGTGGCCACCTTATACAGGGGAGGCGCTTAGTGGTGGAGGGATTGCCGTCAAGTTGGTCAAAGCGGTTTTTGCAGAGATGGGTCGCTCAGCCGACATTCGGTTCTATCCCTGGCGACGCTGTGAAGCGTATGTACAACGGGGTAAGGCATGGGCCGCATTTCCCTATGCATTCACCGCCGAGCGACGAGCCCAGTACCCTCTCTCCGATACCCTTTTCGAGACCAGCGCGGCCTGGTTTTACTATGGCGAGAAAATGAAATCCCTAACATTTAGAGAGATAGAGGACTTACGTCCCTATAAGATTGGGGTGGCGACGGGGTACTGGTATGAAAAGTGGCTTCGGCAAGCGGGATTGAGGATTGATGAATCTTCGGATGATTTGACGGCGCTGAAAAAATTAAAGGCCGGCAGGATCGATTTATTTCCCGTGGATCAGGGCGTGGGTATTTGGTTAATCAATCAGCATTTTCCGGAGCATCGACAGTACTTTAGGATGCTAAAACAATTCTTACACGCCAATGAAAATGGATTGATCGTATCTAAGTCGTACCTCAACAGCCAAACGTTATTGCGAGAGTTCAACGAGGCGCTGCACAGGGTAAAAGCGCGGGGAATGGATCGCAGGATATTGCAACAATATTCGATGCAGCGTGAAGCAAGCCGCCCAAGTCTTCTCGAAAGCCGGAAACGGTAATGGCGCGGCTTTATAATATCGACTCATTGAAAAGCAACATATTCAACAGATTCGGTGGAAGCCAAAAAGATTATCCTAATCCCTGGCCAATCAACATAAACACGCTGGTTGTCGACACTGTCAGCAGCACGGTCCGAGCATAGCCCCGGTCTAGAAATGTCGCAATGGGCTTTGCCAAGCAGTACCCCAGCACGAATCCGGGTATCAGCTGTAAGCCAAAAGTCAGCTCCTGTGCACCGAACCGGCCGACCGCAAAAAGCATGGCCAGGATGAACACCGTTCCGCAGAAATACAGCAGGGCGAGTGTGGCGCGGATGCGTTGGCCCTGTTCATATTGGTAAAACAACGCCAGAAGAGTGCCGCCCGTGCCTCCGGCGGCTCCCATGACGGCCGCCAGCGTGCCGGCCAAAAACGCATTGCTACCGGACAGCTTGATCTTCACACCGGCAATACTGACGGCAATTGCAGCCAGAATGACAACCCCCATAACCGTGCTGAGCCGTTCGCATTCGACTTGTGCCACCAGCAGGGCACCGCCGATCGCACCGAAAAAAAGACCCAGAAACACCATGGGAAGATGTTCTTTAATAATGCCGCCGCGGTGCTTGCATGCGGTTCCAAACGTCATCAGGAGACTGGCTAAAAGAATTGGCCCCGGCACCAGTTCCGGGCGGATAAGGGCAAGCAGGGGGACGCTCACCAGGCCGGCGCCAAAGCCCGTGGAAGCCTGTAAAGTGGCGCCCAAGGTCACGGCTAAACAGGCCAGCAACAGTTCGTCAAACGGCAACAGCATGATTTTGTACTCCGAATCTTGTTATGTTTCGAAGTGACTATGCCATTGGTCTGTTTCTCAAGGATTTCTCGGCAAGGCCGGTTTTGTATGAATTGTTTCAGAAGATCACTCTCTCGAACTACGCCCGGTAAGAGCGAAGCCGACCGCTCAGCCTTCGGAATCTCTCTGATCTAATTACTACTATAATGGATTAGGTCAACTGGATGATCCAGTGACGCCCCACATGGAATTCCGCAAATTTAGGGATACAGACGCGGAGCGTTAAGGCGCGTACCGAGCCTACTTGGTGTTGGGAAGTGGTTATTTGTAATAGTGAATACGCAAACCAGAGCACTATCCGGAGACAGAAAAATGCCGCTAGTTGGTATCTCATTGATGAAGGGCAAATCCGAAGACTTTGGCAAGAAGATCGGTGAAATCGTCTATCGGACCATGGTCGACACGATCAACGTTCCGGTTAACGATCATTTTCAGGTTATTACCGAACACGACAACAATAGCCTGATACACGATGCAAGCTATCTCGATATTCAACGAACTGACGGGATTGTCTTTATACAGATAACCTTGAACGAAGGGCGGACGGTTGACGCAAAGAAGGCACTCTATCAGCTCATCGCGGAGCGGTTGCATAGCGAGTTCGGCATGCGCAGAGAAGACGTCCTGATTAACCTGGTTGAAGTCAAAAAAGAGAACTGGTCCTTCGGCAATGGAATTGCCCAATACGCGCCATAGCAAGCCGACCCATCGCAGGGGGACGCGGCAAAAGCGGCCGCGCCGGTTAGTTTTACGATAGTTGAAGAAATCACGGTATGATTAATGTCCCTTCTGCTACAGAAGTCCTGGCGGCGATGATTACCCCCGCAGTGCTTATCTCGGCCTCGGGGACGCTTGTGCTGTCAACGTCGAATCGCTTAAACCGTGTGGTCGATCGGGTTCGAGCGCTGGCCGCCCAGGCGGAAAAACTTCGCCAATCCGAGGATCAAGAGTTCGCTGAAGACGACGCCAGAAGAGAACTGATTGCGGATCAATTGGTGGTGTTATCCTCGCGGGTGCTATTGCTTCGCTCTGCCCTGACGGCACTGTACTTGGCCATTGGTTTACTGATCGCAACGAGTATTGCGGTCGGCGTTGTGGCTGCGTTTCGCTGGGTATATGGTTGGCTTGCTGTGGTATTAGGACTTTTCGGAACCTGTGTGCTTCTTTATGGCAGTTTTCTGCTGGTTCGTGAAGCCCGTCTGGCGGTAAAGTTGCTGCTGCAGGAGATGGCGCATGCGCAAAAGGCGGTGACAAAGGAGCAAAGTGGCGGCGATGGAGGACGCTTTCGGCGCTAGCCGCGACGTAAACGGCGCTAAAATGATACGGGATTTCTTCGCCCGGCATTTTCAGTAGGGTTGAGCGGTTCCTGCTACGGTTGCACCATACCTAACGAGTAACATTGCCTTAAAATCGCAAGGGCAAAAAAAATAGGTATGAGAGGCACTGACTAAAGGTTTGCGAAGACGTGGCAGCGCCTCCATCCCCACTTCCCTTATCGTCCCGCGACTGGCATCGCCGGGTCTGGCGCCTGGCCGGTCCCATTATTCTCTCCAACCTGTCCGTTCCCCTGGTGGGTGCGGTCGATACTGCGGTGGTAGGGCATCTCTCCGACCCCGTCTACATCGGTGCCGTGGCGTTGGGCAGCATTCTATTCAATTTTCTGTTTTGGGGCTTTGGCTTTCTGCGCATGGGCACCACCGGATTTATCGCCCAGGCTCACGGTGCGGGAGATAGCGTAGAAGTGCGCACGACCCTGGTCCGAGCGCTGCTGTTGGCCGGCGGTCTAGGATTGGCGGTGATCGTCTTGCAATACCCCATCGCACGGGCCGCCTTTTGGGCACTGCAAGGTAGCCAGCAATTGGAAAACCTGGCTCATGAATACTACCTCGTTCGCGTCTGGAGTGCACCCGCGACGCTGATTCCTCACAAGTTAAGCAAAACCGAGCTCTGTCAAGTCTTCATCTGGCGGTGGTGGATCCGCTTTCGGTGGCCGTTTTTTGCGCACGCGCTTGACTACCCCGAGATCCTGATTTTCCGGCGCCGCAAAGTATTTCACCGGGTCATCGGCTAAGCCGTTCTGGTAGGCCACGGAGAAGTGGTAAAGCCCGCGGATCAACATCTCCAACGAAATCTGATCAAACTCGATGCGCAGCTCCTCGGCTACCGCGTCGCCCAAATCAATCAGCACCGCAAAGAATAACCACGTGCTCCCCACTTGCAGTAACACGCCATTCTCTGATCCGGTCCACAGGTACGACAGGTTCAGCACCCGCTTGACAATGAAAAACGCTTCTTCAATTCGCCAGCGCCGCCGATACAGATCGGCCACCATTTCGGCCGGCAACACCGTCGGATCCACCACCCTGGTCAAATAGCGATACCAGTGCCGTTCGAAGCGCATTTCAACCAACCGCAGCGGATAACGGCAGCCCGCGATGGATATCAACCGATCGCGGATGAAATCGTTCTGTTCCAGGACCTGCGACACGCGGTAAGCGAGATTGGACTTGCTACGAGTGATCCAGGCCGCACTCCGGTCAATGACTTGCTCGAAAAAATCGAAGTCGTACAAGCCCCGATCAAAGATCCACAACGTCCCCGGGCGCGAGACCTTCAGCACCCGCTCTAGGAAGTTCGTATCGTGCGCTGGCGCCACGTCGGTGAACCACACATAACGGGGTAAGCGACTGGCCAAGTCGATCACCGTACAAATCTTACCCGCCAACGTCCCCGGCGCCAGCTCCTCCAACGCCTTGAGCTTGCGAAACAACGCCTCCAACGTCGAGCCGTCGACCACCAGCACTTCCCGAAACGACTCTCGCGCCCGCACCACCGCCGCCGGCAGCGGCCGGCTCCGCTCGGCCCAGCGGCGCTGCAGTCCCGGCAACAGCCCCAGCAGCACCCGTTGAAACAACTCCGCCGGAAAGCTTAAGAAGCGCTGACTCAGGGCCTGTTGCGTGACCTTCATCCGCCCCGCCCACAGACAATCCTCGCGGGCCAACGTGCGGCTCAGTTCACACACCGACGGCACCTGACGCCACAACCGCGTCAATACCGCTGCCACCATCACCGGAAAGCTCAAGATCCGCTCGCGCAGCCCCAACAGCCGGGCATACCCTTGTTGGCCCAGGATGGCCGGCGTCAGCAACGACTTCACCCGCTCCTCAATGACCTCATTGCTCACCATCGGTGCATTCTTGCGCCGCACATGGTCCGCGTTACGCGACTTCTTCGCTTTGCTCATTCGTCAACCAGCCGGTGTCAGTTCCATCAAAAATTCGCTATTTTACCTCTTGACAGCTCCACGAATCTCCTAACTTGTGACGAATGGCGACGCTGATTAATTATGCCATTCTGGGCTGTCTTATTGGCATCCAGAACACCCGCGCCGCCCTGGTATTGCAGCTGGCGCTCAACCTCACCAACATCGCTCTCGACTTTCTGTTCGTCGCGGGGTTCGGCTGGGGCGTGACGGGCGTCGCACTGGCCTCAGTCTTAAGCGACTACGGCGCGGCCGGCCTCGGGCTTTACCTACTGTCACAAGCGCTTCAGCCCCGGGCTGATGAACAAAGGCTCTATCCTATTCTCCAGTTAGCACGGATAAAAGCACTGCTACATGTGAATGCCAATATCTTTATCCGTACCCTTTGTCTGATCTTTACGTTTTTTTATTTCACGGCGCAGGGCACCCAACTCGGCGAGCTTACCCTCGCCGCTAACGCAATTCTGATGCACTTACAGCATTTTCTCGCTTACGGCCTCGATGGCTTCGCCCACGCCGCCGAGGCCTTGGTGGGCGGCGCCTACGGTGCCCGCAGTCGCACTGCATTCCGGGCAGCGGTCAAAACTTCGAGTCTTTGGGCGCTCTTGGTGGCCGGCCTATATACCTTGGTTTATGCGCTGCTCGGCGTCTCGATTATCGGTATGATAACCGGCATCGAAGCGGTGCGCACCACCGCCGCCGCTTATCTGCCCTGGCTGGTGATCTCGCCCATTGTCTCGGTGTGGAGTTATCAACTGGACGGCATTTTCATCGGCACCACCCGGCCTGTAGAGATGCGCAACGGGATGCTGTTGTCCTTGCTTGTCTATCTCGCGGCCACCTGGTTACTGGTGCCTTACTGGGGCAATCATGGCTTATGGCTGTCGTTGATGATTTTCATGGTGATGCGGGCCTTGACCTTAGGGGCATGGTATCCTCGCATTGAACGTGCTTTGCAGGGTTGAGAAGTGTTTAAACGTGTTTAGGCGGGATTGGAAACCATTTTGGCGTGTTATAACACACTGTTTAGGCTGTTCGTTTCGTGTTAGACCCATGCCGTGTGAATGCCTCAATTAACTTGATGAATTAAAATGAGGTAACGAAATGCAACGTCAGTTTACACTTGAATACTGGATTGATGAGGGATGGTATGTAGGCAAGCTGAAAAAAGTTCCTGGCGTATTCAGTCAAGGTGAATCACTAGAGGAACTTGAGGAAAACATTAGGGATACCTATTCGCTTATGATTGAAGAAGAAGGCTCGGTCGTTGAATAGCAAATTGGGGGCAGACCACGATTTTCAGTTCACATCGTTTAACAAGCTCAGTCAGCGAACGCGCACCGCTGATGGCTATCATTATGCATGAAGGAAGAATGAACCGGACAGATTGAGGTAGACATGCCGGCAATATCAATGTCCTACGGCATCATCATCTAAAGGCCCATCCGAGATTGACAAAAGAAGCTATACAAGCTGCCTCAGCATTTGCAGCTCAAGCATTGAAAGCAGATGTTATTTATCCAACAAATGATGTTACGGCCACATGAGCTTTCTGGCCGACTGCTCGTAAAGCCACTCGGACTGAGAGACGGTTCTATGAAAATTGAGAAACTGAAGAAACGGCTAAATCAGAACCGGCCGATGATGACGGTTACAATTCTTATGCCGGAAGATGTTGTCGAAGATCTGAAGCGTATTGCTCCTTTACTCGGCTTTTCAGGTTATCAAACTCTGATCGAGCCTATATTGGTCAGGGTCTTAGGGAGGATTTAGAGAAGCTGGACAGTGATACTGTCTCGGCGTTAGTAGCGAGTCTGAAGCGCCGGAGCGTCAGCGAAGAAGTTATAGAGGAAGCCTTGACTGAAGTCACACATGGTTAAGTCAAAGAGGCCATCGGTACATGAAAGCACTGACATTTAACCCATACCAAGATCAATTTCGAATTGCCGACATGCCTGTGCCGAAACTTGGTGATTCTGATGTCTTAGTAAAAGTGGAAGCCTGTGGGCTAAATCCGGTTGATGCAAAAATCGGCTTATGGAAATCCATGGCGCCCGATATGAACGAGACATGGGTGCCTGGATTGGATGTATCAGGCCATATTGTAGAAATCGGAAAGGACGTTACAGGCTGGCGTGTCAGCGCATGAGATGCTTAACCAGAGAACTGTCGGCAAGATTGTTATGAAATTATGAATTGCCTAATCAACATATCCAGTCGAGCGCTAACAGGTGGCTGATTGAAGCATTAAGCCTGCAGACCATGAGACGCTGTTAATTTCGACCGTCTGTGGAGAAAATAATGCGAATCTACGGAGGAGATAGATGCAGGCACACACAATCTGTTATTTCGCCGGAGTAACCAACGACTGGGGAGGTGCGGGTCGTGTTTTATTCACTAACCTGCGGCTTATCGACCGATCTCGATTTGCACCCATCGTCCTTTTGCCAGGCCACGGTCCGGCCGAAAAGATGCTGGATGAACTAGATATCTCATACCAAGTTTGGGGATCGCTCACGGAGCTCGGTCAACCCCTTGTTTACAGCAAGGCAATCATCCGCACCGCATTATGGTTCAGGCAACAGGAAGTGGAGCTCGTGCACATGAACCGCGCCAATGACTGGCGTTCTGCCGAGCTCTTAGCGGCACGGCTTTGCCGCATTCCGGTCGTCTACCATTTTCACATGGTCAACCGCGGTAGTGCGCCCGCGACGCGCATGGCGACGGCAATCCTTGCGGTATCCCGGTATGTGGCAGAAAACTCCAACACGTTCGGTGTTCCCACGAAGGTAATCTACAATCCCGTTGACTTCGAGCGATTCGACCGGGCCGACGCAATCCGAGCCCGTCTGGGCCTCGATAAAAGGCATGTGGTTGTCACTTTCGTAGGGCAGGTTAGAAAAATAAAAGGCATTGAAGACTTCATCACCATGGCGCGGCAAGTGACCGGGGAGCAGGTACGGTTTCTCATCGTCGGCCATTGCCGCGACGAACGCAGGTTTACTGATGCTTATTCAAAAGAGGAACTATACGCCTTGATGTCGTGCGACTCCCGCATTCGTTATTGTGGTTACCAAACCAAGATTCAAGATATCTACCACGCCTCCGATGTCGTAGTCGTCCCATCACGTTGCGAGGAAGCCTTTGGACTGGTGACCAGTGAAGCAGGCGCAGCCGGCAAAGCGGTGGTGGCAAACCGAGTGGGAGGCATCCCGGAGGTCATCGTGGACAAAGAAACCGGATATCTTGTAGAGGCCGGGGATGTTCAGGACATGGTCAGCAGGGTCCAACAATTAGTGGATGCCCCTACACTGCGCAGCACCCTCGGCAATGTGGCGCGTACGCGGATCTGCCGTGAGTTCACCACAAAGCCGGTGCGCGCACTGGAAGCCTTTTACGAGTCCCTGTTGAGCAGAGCGTAAACCTGTGCAGGGTGGTTGCGAGTTTCTTGTGTGAATCGTATGCGATTCCCTGGTTCCATTTTTGATACATTAAGTCGATCAAGTGGACATATGAGCAGTGCCGCTTAATTCTGTATTATGTTTCACGGAGCTATGAGGGCATGATCACGATTCGACCTTTTACAGAGGGGCATTGGGTTGCCACTTGGCGCATTATCGAGCCCGTGTTCCGGGCGGGTGGAACCTACGCTTTTTCGCCTGATATCACAGAAGAAGAGGCGCACAAAGTTTGGGTAGAGGTGCCTTCCGCGACCTTTGTTGCCGTGGATAAAAACAACCATGTCCTTGGTACCTATTACATCAAGCCAAACCAACCCGCCCTGGGGGCTCACGTCTGTAACTGTGGTTACATTGTTGCAGAAAACGCTGGCGGTAAAGGTATTGGGTTCGCAATGTGTGAACATTCTCAGCATGAGGCAGTATCCCAAGGTTTTCGAGCGATGCAATACAACTTGGTGGTCTCTACGAATGCGGGCGCTGTCCGTCTCTGGCAAAGGCACGGGTTTGAAGTAGTCGGTACTCTCCCAAAAGCTTTCCGACATCCGCGGCTTGGCTTTGTGGATGCCTTGGTGATGTATAAGCAATTGAAAACATAACCAGCAAATCCAGCTAACGCTTATCGGCGTGGCGGAGGTCTGTTGGTGAAGTAGGTCAAAGCGGGTCCTGATTCCGTTTTTCCGATGCAGGGTGTTTGATTGTACACCGGTAAACGCGAGGGATAACTCTGTTCGCATGAACGACAAAGACGCCATTTTCGAATTACATCAACAGTGGCTCAACCTTGAGCGCACGGGCAACACCCAAGACGTTTTGCGATTATGCAGCGATGATGTGCTGTGGCTTGTGCAGGGTACGGGAGGTCTGCGTGGTCATGAAGCCGTTGCCGGGTGGTTGAAAATTCAGTCGTCCTTCGTGATTGAGAGCCTGGACACACTGCGAGTCAACATAGAAGTGTCCGGCAATCTGGCTGTAAAGACTGCGGAGTTTCAAACAACCTTGCGTGCTTCGCGGGATGCAGAGGCAAAGGCGATATCGGGAACTCACTTATGGACGCTTCGCAAAGAACAGAATGGTCAATGGCGGGTGACCAGTGTCGGCTGGTCTATATCAGATGGCGGCGTCTACTAAGGCACTGCAATGGACGATAATTCTGCTATAGCCGTTCAGCGGAGTTTTATGCAGAAACGGTGTAAACGACAGCATCCCAACATTGTCAATCGCTCAGGCGTTGCTGACATGGACCGTTAATCAGGATAAAGGGATAAAATTTCTTTGCGTTTTGCTGTTCATTTCATGTTAGCCATATCATGAGGGCTGTTTACATGGATTTCTATCTCACCGATGTGTTTGGTCAACAGAAGTATTCCGGCAATCAGCTCGCGACCTTTCTCCACTGTGGCGCCCTAAGCAGCTGGGAGATGCAGAAGATTGCCAGGGAGATCAATTTCTCGGAGACCACCTTCGTGCTCTCTGAGCAACCGACGGATGCCGGATATAACGTTCGGATTTTTACACCGAATGAAGAAATTGAGTTCGCCGGGCATCCCACGTTGGGTACTGCGTTCATCATCCAGCAGCATCTAATCGGGAAACCTGTAGAGAGGGTTGTGCTTAATCTTAAAGTGGGGCAAGTGCCGGTCCATTTCCCGCTAGGTACGGAAGATGCGAACCTCTGGATGCGGCAGGTTGAGCCAACGTTTGGTGCAGCGTTGGATGCGGTGTCTCTGGCGCAGGTGCTTGGCCTTGAGCCGACTGATCTGGATACCTCATGGCCGATCGCACAGGTTTCAACCGGCTTGCCTCATATAGTCGTTCCGCTAAAAAGCATGGCCGCGCTAAAACGCGCATCGCTTGTGCGGGAGCATTACTTGGCTTTCATTTCACGCTCGTGGGCTAAATCCGTTCTGGTATTTAGTCCCGAAGCCTACACGGCTGAACATGCGTTTGCCGTGCGCGTGTTCGCTGATTATTATGGTGTGCCGGAAGATCCGGCGACCGGAAGTGGGAATGGGTGTCTGGCGGCATATCTTGTCAAGCAGAAGTATTTTGGCTCAGCGTCGATCAATCTTCGTGTCGGCCAGGGCTACGAGATGGGACGACCGTCAGAGCTTGCCCTGCGTGCCGAGGAAGCGGCGGGGGGTATTATCCGGGTTGAGGTTGGCGGCAAGGTGATACCGATTGCAAAAGGGCAGTGGCTGTAAACGCTATGAATGTCTCTGGCGCCAGTCGATTAATGTTTTAAACGCAGTCGAGACGATTGCAGACTGGCTGGAGCAAACGGGCGGCCTTTACATTGCTCTGGAAGCTATCCTCAAGACACGCTGTTAATACATCCCGATAAGCTCGACTGCGGCATCCATGCCGCAGACGGTCTTGATAACAGCTTCCAGACCAATATGTGAGCGGTGTACATCCTGAAAAGGTCGCGGCATACGTTGGCATCGGGTAGATCGCGAGCTTTGCAGAAGACGAGAGGCTTTCGTACGAATGGGCGCTTGCTCAAGCTATCCAGCGGGACAACCGCCGTGCTATCGCAGAATTGCGCACCATGAGTCCGCGGCTGCAATCGGTTGCTGACGAGCTGATCAAAGGCCAATGGATGGAAGCCTTCGGCGGTGTATTTCATCAAGACCTCTCCACATGGCAGCTAATCCTGGCCGCCTGGAGCACGGATGAAGCCAATCTGGTGGACCTGGTGAAATTTGGGAAAGGCAACCGGTTTTCCCTGGAAACCCTGCGCGCTGAGTACGTAACGGTCGATCTCACCCGTTACCGCACCTTCAAGGTACCGATCGTTTTCCTCCTCGGCCGCTATGATTGGCACGTTCTCTCCGTTCTGGCAAAGGCGTATTTCGACATCATTGAGGCACCCGATAAGCGGCTCATCTGGTTCGAGCAATCCGCACATAATCCACCGTTTGAGGAACCTGACACTTTCGTTCATGTCGTGGTTGACTGGGTCTTGCCGCTGGCATCCGGACAACCGAAGGCTTGCATTGGGCAGATGGGCCTAACGAAGAACTCCGGCCGATCGGCTACGCCGGCGGCTAAGCTTGGCGCGTCGGGCTAAAAAGCTAAGGAGATAACTTGAAAACCAACTACATTCTTGTCGATTATGAGAATGTTCAACCCAGAAACTTAGAGATCCTGAATGGCCATCCTGTTAAGGTGATAGTCTTTGTCGGCGCAAACCAGGCAAAAATCGCATTTGAGCTTGCTTCGTCATTACAGGCATTGGGAGACAAGGCTGAGTACGTCAAAATCGTCGGCAATGGTCAAAATGCACTCGATTTCCACATCGCGTTTTATATCGGCCAATTAGCCGAACGCGATCCGAATAGTTACTTTCATATCATCTCTAAGGATACCGGCTTTGATCCACTGATCAAGCACCTCAAGACAAAGAAAATTCTAGTTCAAAGGGAAAAAGACTTAGCGGAAATTCCGATACTTAGAATCGCCGACGCCACGTCAGTCGATGAAAAAATAGAGGCTATCGTTAAGAGCCTTTCTGCCAGGGGGCACGCCCGGCCGAGGAAAGTGAAGACATTGGCTAATACGATAAATTCGCTGTTTATGAAAACGCTTGAAGAATCTGAATTGGCAAGCCTAATTGAAGAACTGAACAAACGGCAATATATCGCTGTCGATCAAGGCAATGTCAGCTATAAGCACCCAATCAGTCAGCCCTAACAAACGCTCGCGCCGGAGGCAGCTAACGCCGCCGCGGTGAAGCGTGGCGTAAGGTTACTTTTCCAAGCCCATGAGGCTGGCGTTTCATTCAGAATCGGTGTAAAAGGACAACATCATAACATTGTCAATCGGCCAGGTTTTGCTGACACGGATCGTTTATCAGGATGAAAGGGATAAAATTTCTTTTAGTTTTGCTGTTCATTAGTCTCACCTGCACCCTTGCCCACGCCACCACCGTCACCTTTACCCTGGTTTCCCGTGGGGATAATGAGTACGAGTACCGGTATACCCTCCGTAACAATACGCTGAATGTGGCTATTCAGCAGGTGACAATCTATTTCGACGCGGCATCTTATACTCAGCTGCATATTCCCGGTTCCCCAGCCGGCTGGGATGCGTTGGTCGTTGCCTCTGACGCCAATTTCCCTACGCCCGTTGACGGTTTCTATGATGTCCTGGCGGTGTCGGCGGGTATCGCGCCGGAGTCTTCCCAAGGGGATTTTACCGTTCGGTTTCGATGGCTCGGTGCGGGCTCGCCCGGGTCGCAACGGTTTACTGTGGTAAATCCCCGGTCCTTCCAAACCCTGGAGACGGGTCTTACGGTGCCTGCCGCGCCGATCCCCGTGCCTATTCCAGCCTTGTCTGGCTGGTACCTGTTCCTATTGGGATTGCTGTTGGTTGGCGCCGGGTGGCGTTGGTTTTCTCGGTATGTGGATGTCAGAACGATTCAAGTTCGCGTAGACGTTTAACCGTAACGCAGGGAGCCAGTGCCAAATGGAAATTAACGGATTAAAACGTCTGCTGTTACTCCTGCTACTAATTGCAGGTAGCTCGTTGGCAAACGCCGAATTGCGCGTCGACGGGCAATGGATTCTGGTAGAAACGCAGCGCGTTGGCCGTACTGAATTTACCTATACCTACCGGGCTGAGATGGTTAACCGTGGTGCTGATAGAAGTAACGTCAGGGCAAGCCTAAGCAGCACTTCACCCCATACCGAAGTTATCGACGGCCATTTACATTTTGGGGATGTGCCCAGCGGCGCCAGAGTACTCAGTTCCGATACGTTTAGGTTTCGCCACGACCGTTTGCATGGCTTTAATCCTGGCGCGCTGCGTTGGACCTTTCACTTCGCTGGTAAGGAATCGAGTCCTGATTCAGATAGCGAAGGTGAGGAGAATAGGGATCGGGATAGTGGTGAGGATGATACGCAAAATGAGCCCGTTGACGATACCAGTCCTGATCCAGATCATCCGAATACACCGGATTCTAACACTGAATTACCACCGGATCCGCGTACGGTAGCACCGCCCGTTGAGAAAACCGTTGCAACGGATTTCGCCGCGGCCACCGCTTTTCTCTATATCGGTTCCCATCCCATTCAAACGGGGGTTGCGGCGGGTACTATTAAGCCGCAACGAGCAGCCGTGCTGCGTGGTCGCGTGCAGACCCGCGAGGGTAGGTCGCTCTCCGGCGTTACAGTGACGGTTTTAAACCATGCCGAGTATGGTCAAACGCTCACCCGTGAGGATGGCATGTTCGATCTGGCTGTCAATGGCGGCAGATCGCTCGTCGTGTGCTATGAGAAAGCAGGTTTTCTGCCGGTACAGCGAAGCATTGGGGTGCCCTGGAGAGATTATACCTGGTTACCAGACGTTGTCATGATTCCGCTGGATAACCAAGTGACGACTATTGACCTAACTTCGTCGGCTGCTGTTCAGGTGGCTCGCGGGAGTCCGGTAAGCGATGCCGACGGGAGTCGGCAAGCCACGTTACTGTTTATCCAGGGCACCACGGCGAGAATGGAATTTCCGGACGGTAGTACTCAAGCGCTACCTGAACTAAGCGTTCGTGCCACCGAATACACCGTTGGCCCCAGTGGCCCCATAGCTATGCCCGGTGAACTGCCACCTGCCAGCGGTTACACCTATGCTGTGGAACTCAGTGTCGACCAGGCGCTCACGGCAGGTGCCAACACCGTGCGTTTTAGTCATCCAGTGCTGTTCTATCTCGAGAACTTTTTGAACTTTCCAGTGGGTGAAACTGTGCCGGTGGGTTGGTACGATCGTACTCAAGCCGCTTGGTTACCTGCAGATAATGGACGCATTATTAGCATACTCGGCGTGGTGGATGGCTTGGCAGTGGTGGATATTGACGGTAAGGGCCAGGCCGCCGATGCTCAGACCTTGGCGCGCTGGGGAATCACGGATGCGGAGCGCGCCCAGCTTGTGGATCTTTATCGTCCCGGGCAAAGTTTGTGGCGGGTGTCTATCGATCACTTTACGTCCATTGATTGTAATTGGCCGTTTGTCGTACCGGACGATGCCCGCGGACCCTCCACACCGCCGCCGAATGCGGACTCAACGTCAGACACCAAGCCAAAACAGGAGGAAAAGGAAGACGACCCTTGTGAACAAGGCGGTTCCATCGTTGAATGTCAGAACCAAGTGCTTGGGGAAAGTCTATGGCTGACCGGTACGCCGTTTAGTCTGCAGTATCGCAGCGATCGGGTAGTAGGACGCCGGGCGGGCTTTTCCCTGACCATTCCGCTAAGCGGTTCCTCCATACCGGCCAGCCTTGCGCGCATTGATTTAGACATTCAGATAGCCGGATTACGGATCACTCGTCGTTTTCCCGCAACAACCGAGCAGAGCTTTCGATTTCGTTGGAACGGCAAAGACGGCTATGGCCGCACTTTATTGGGTAGCCAACCGGTCACGGTCCGCGTGGGTTATGTCTATAAAGCTTTCTACGTGAAGACTGGGGTATGGCAGGATTTTCCCGATCTAATGCAGCGAGCCTTTAATCTTTTTGGGCGCCTGTTTCCTATTATTGGTACCCGGGATTATCGGGTAGTGACGTTTTGGCAGAAATACTCAACGACCCTGGATGATATTGCCGTGCTGGGTGTTTGGGACGCTCGTGCGCAGGGGTTGGGAGGATGGACGCTAACCGCGCAGCATGTTTACGATCCCATGCAGCGGATGCTGTACCGCGGAGACGGCGGTCGGCGTAGTGCTCATCATCAGGTTGTCATGACTACGGTGGCAGGAGACGGCGAACGAGGGTTTCGTGGGGACGAGGGTCCCGCCATCAAGGCAACACTCGATTTCCCTCAAGGTATTGCCGTAGGACCGGATGGTAGCCTTTACATCGCCGATTCCAATAACCACCGTGTTCGCCGGGTAACGCCGGACGGTACTATCGCCACCGTGGCAGGTAGTGGCGAAATCAGTCCGAGTAGTGAAGAACCCGTAGAAATCATTGGTGATGGCGGTCCGGCTACCGGAGCAATGGTACGTCTAACGCCGGTAGATGTCGCTCTGGGGCCGGATGGTAGCTTTTATATCGCCGAAACCCGTAATCCCCGGGTGCGCCGGGTGGGATTGGATGGTGTCATCACGACTGTGGTTGGCAATGGCAATCCGGAATTTGATCCTTATAGCGAGGAAGGTGGTGTTGCTCGGAAGGCAGGCCTGCTTCCTCGTAGTATTACAGTCAGTTCTGATGGCAGCCTGTATATCGCAGATTCCTTTAATCATCGGGTTTTTCGAGTCGGTGCAGACGGCAGAATTGTCATCGTAGCGGGCAATGGTAAACGAGGATTTAGCGGAGACGGTGGCCTTGCGACGGATGCCCAACTCAATGAGCCCGATGATGTCCTAATCGGTCCCAATGGCAACCTGTATATTGCCGATACTCACAATCACCGCATTCGCCGGGTAGGACCGGATGGCATTATTGCTACCGTGGCCGGTAACGGCGAAGCTGGTTTAAGTGGTGATGGCGGTTTTGCCACCGTCGCACAGTTAGACACGCCAGTGGGTATTGCCGTTGGAGCGGATGGCGGCCTATATATCGCCGATAGAGAAAACCATCGCATCCGCCGCGTGGGACCGGATGGCATTATCGGTACGGTGGCGGGGGGATCTGACCGAGGGTTTAACGGTAATGATGGTTTGGCAACCGCTACCTGGCTCGATCGGCCGACAAGCGTTGTCATGGGGCCAGACGCTAGCCTGTATATAACCGACAGCGGCAACCAACGTGTACGTCGCGTGGCACCGCCGTTACCCGGCTATAGCAGCACAGAATTACTGATTCCTGCCGAAGACGGCAAGGCCGTTTATCGCTTTGCGGCCAATGGTCGCCATCTCAGCACCCTAGACGCCTTAACCGGTGCCGTACGTTACGACCTTGCCTACGACAGCGCTGGATTATTAATCCAGGTCACCGATGGTGACGGCGATTCAACCCGTATCGAGCGTGACAGTCGGGACAATCCGACGGCTATTGTTGCTCCGAACGGTCAGCGTACTGTTCTTGCGTTGGATAGTAATGGCTACTTGGCCTCCATCGCCAACCCCGCCGGCGAAACCCATACTATGGAATATAGTCCTGAGGGACTATTAACACGCTTCACCGATCCTCGTGGGAATGCTTCCGTTTTTGCCTATGATAGCCTCGGACGGCTGATTAGCGATACCAACGCTGCCGATGGGGGTTGGGACCTACAGCGGTTCGATGCTGCTGAAGGCTATCAGGTCATCATGACCAGTGCCGAAGGACGCGAGGTTCGCTACCAGGTAGAAAATCTAAACACTGGCGACCGGGCCCGTACCCGCATAGCAGCGGACGGCACAACCACAACGACCTTGCTCAAAAGCGACGGCGAGCGTCTTATAGCGGCAGCGGACGGTACCCTTACCGTTATCCAGACAGGACCCGATCCGCGCTTTGGCATGCAGGCACCCGTGCCTAAGGAGGTCGCCGTAGCCACGCCGGCCGGCTTAACGGCGACTGCGGCCACGGTGCGTAGCGTGGCGTTGGTTGATCCTAATGATCCGCTCAGCCTGAGTGAGTTGACTAAAACGGTCGTTATCAACGGCCATACCTGGACCAGTACCTATAGGACAGCAGGCCGCACCTTCACCAACACCACACCTACCGGTCGCCGCCGTACGGTGGTTATCGATGTCCAAGGGCGTCCGCTGTCTATTCGGATACCTGGCTTGCATGGAACAAACTATGGGTACGACAGTCGTGGCCGCTTAAGCGTTCTCTCGGAAGGCGAACATACCGCGACCTTTTTTTATAACGGCCAGGGTTATTTGGATACACTGATTAATCCTCTGGGAAGAAAGCTAAGCTTTGCTTATGACGAGGCCGGTCGTGTCACCGAGGAAGTGCTCCCAGACGGTCGAGAGATCCATTACACCTACGATGCCAACGGCAACCTGCTCTCCATTTCGCCTCCGGGTCGGCCCGGCTATGCCTTTGAGTACAATGCCACGGATCATTTGGTAGTTGCTATACCACCCGACACCAACGCAGGCCCACAGGCGACTCAGTACCATTATAACCGGGACGGGCAGCTCATCCGGGTGATTCATCCCGATGGCCGCCGCGCTCAGCTGGGATATGACAAAGCCGGGCGGTTAAAAACCCTGCGTCTGCCCGTCGGAAATGTCACTTATCGATATAGCGATAACACTGGCAAGCTTATCTCAATAACGGGTTCTGAGGGTGACAGCCTCGGCTATGAATATGACGGCGCATTGCCGCTTTCTGAAACCTGGTCGGGAGCCATCGAAGGTAGCATCAGGCGACGCTTCGATAACAATTTTCGGGTGATTGAACAGCGAGTGAATGATGGACAAGCCATTGCCTTTCGTTACGATGACGACGGCTTGCTGATTCAGGCCGGAAGGCTTGATCTGACTCGCACACCAGAAAATGGCCTATTGACCGGCACAAAATTGGATACTGTCAGCACTCAGTTGACTACCGATGGTTTTGGAGAGGCGGTAGATTACCGTGCGACTTATCGAGACCAGCCGTTATATCACGCTGCCTATGTTCGGGATGCCTTAGGTCGTATTACGGAAAAAGCCGAAACCGTTCTGGAACAGACTGGCACTTACCGTTATGTCTATGATCTCGCGGGTCGGCTCGTTAAGGTTACCCGTAACGGAATCACGACCACCTACGCCTATGACGACAACAGCAATCGATTGAGTGAGACCAGCGCTGCAGAAGTCCGTGATGGGACTTATGATATTTTGGATCGCTTGCTTCGCTATGGTAACGCCAGCTATACCTATGCCGTTACCGGCGAACTGCAAAACCGCACGCAAAATGGTCATAGCACCCATTATGATTACGATCTCACAGGTAATCTACGTCATGTAGCTCTTGCCGATGGGACAACAATCGACTACACCGTCGATGCCCAGGACCGACGGATCGGTAAAAGGGTCAACGGCGTTGTCGTACAGGGTTTTCTCTACGATGGCGAGGTTAACCCGATTGCCGAACTAGATGGCAATAGCAATCTTGTCAGCCGGTTTGTCTACGGTGCCCGCGATCATGTTCCGGAATACATCGTTAAAGAAGGAAAGACTTATCGGTTGATTACCGACCATTTGGGAAGCCCAAGGTTGGTGGTGAATGTAAAGACCGGGGACATAGCGCAGCGCATGGATCATGATGCGTTAGGCAGGGTGCTTTTGGATACCAACCCCGGGTTTCAGCCGTTTGGCTTTGCCGGGGGTCTCTATGATCCCGACACCGGTTTAGTGCGCTTCGGCGCTCGGGACTATGATCCGGTAGTAGGGCGCTGGACAGCCCCAGATCCCCTTGGTTTTGCCAGCCAGGATACCAATCTTTATGCCTATGTCTATAACGATCCCGTCAACAACATTGATCCTTCTGGACTGTTTTTGAATGTTCTCGTCGGCTGCTTGGCGGGTGGCGGCATGGAATTGGCCTATCAGTATTTCGTCGAAGGCAGAAGCGGGGATTGTATTGACTGGGCCGATGTAGGGCTCGGCACCCTGGAAGGATGCATGGGTGGCGGGCTGTTTAGCAAGCTTAAAAAACTACGCAAACTGCCTTGTCTCGGCAGTAGCTTTACCAGTGCCACGCCGGTGCACACCCGCGAGGGGCTCAAACCAATTGCTGACATTCAACTTGGCGATTGGGTGCTATCCTACGATGAAGCGACCGGCACTACGGGTTATCAACCCGTGACCCATGTTAGCCAAACCGATCAGGTAAGGGATTTGGTCAAGCTTACTCTGAATTCAGGGGAGCAAATTCAAGCCACGGCTGAGCATCCCTTTTATATTCGCGGTAAAGGCTGGAATTCAGCCAGTAATCTTGCCGTTGGCCAGGCCATCGTCCGCCATAACGGTGAGACCGTTGTCATCGAGGAACTGGATACTTCGACGGAACAGGCAAAGGTTCATAATCTCACCGTTGCCCGTACCCATAACTACTTCGTGGGTAAAGACGGTGTGTTGGTGCATAATAAGGAGTGCACCTTAGTCATAGGAAGACGTAAAGACTTGGAAAAAGCCGGCGCTATCGGACCGGATGAAAAGGTGCTAAGTTGGCCACCGACTGCGAGTACTAAATCAGAATGGAAAAAGAATTCAGGTCTACTGCGTGAAGAAATGAATAGGGGTAAACCTATTCGGGATGCATCTCCTGACGACACCAAAAAGGAACGTTTCTTAATATGGAAAGAAATTTATTAAGGGAAAGAAAGTGGAAATTTAATGACAGCACTAAACTACTGGATGCCACCAAGGTAATAAATATGTTACATCGTTCATTCAGCAGACCAAGTGTTGATCGCTTATATCTTTGCTTTGCAGAGGCTGTTCATAAATATTTTGATCTCTTTATTAAAAGATCATAGCTTTCAATGTGTATCATCTGATCAAACTTTTGTTAGGTACGAGTCGGATGAAATTTTTATTAATGTTTACCACGGTCGATCTTCATATGAAATAGCAATGGAAATTGGGCGATTGAATCATCCTGATGAACTGAGACGAGTTACACATTGGTAGCTTTATGCAACTTATCGATCCAAAGCAGGCTGAAAATTATCGATCTTTCACTGCAACAAATCCTGATGCTGTAGAAAAAGGTGTTTCACAATTAAGTGAATTATTTAAAAAATACGCTCTGAGCCCTCTTTTAAGTGATAAAGCGATTTTTACCAAACTTCGTAAGCAGAGAGAAGTATTGAACAGACGCTTTTGTCAGAAAAGTATTAGTATCACAAGTAAGACCTGAAGCCACAGAAGCTTTTCAGCGTAAAGATTACCAAGAGGCGGCACGCCTGTACGAGTCCATAAAAGAAGACTTGACACCAACGGAAGTCAAAAAATTGCAATATGCGAAAAAGCACATGACTACCAAATAACTGGCTATCATAACTGTGAAGAGATAAGCTTTTGATTTTCATATCCAAGCGAATGACTACCTGTGTCTCGATAGCTAATTATAAAAATAGTCCGTGTCCCTAAGTCTCGGCAAGATTGTTATTGTGCTCAACTACTTTCAACTGTCTTTTAATTAATATGCCTGGGTTTTGGCCATTGTTTATTCAAAAACAAGTGTTTTGAAAAATCCAATTTTTAAGAGGAAAACTTTGGTTGTAAAATAGATAAAGTTAAGAAAGAATCTCATGGAGTTTATATTTTTTACAAAAATAAGATCACGGTAGTAAGAATTAGCCTATAACCTAGAGAGGGAGGGGTGTTTGTTAATCTGATTAGGCTAATAGATGGTGAATCACCATCTTATCCCATATTTACCACTAAAAATACTGAGTTAAACTGGTTTGATATTGATAACATCCTTGCGCTTAAGACACCGAAGGTAAAGGTTGAAAAGATATTGAAGGATATAAAGAAGAGGAATTCGCAAACGCTCTTGAAATATATGCTGATGCTCTTTTACAGTATGTAAGTGATATATTGATGGGGAACTTTAGCGGTTTCACCGAACTTGAAAAAAGGGTGAAAAAAGAATGAAAAATGAATTTTCCTATATCTTAAAATAACGTGGGCTCGGTGCGCTTCGCCGGGTGCATGCTGAGTGGAGCGAGGAGGCACCGAAGGTCGAGGATGGCAGGCGCGATGAAAGCGGGTCGAGGACACCAAAATCAAAAGGCAAAAGCTCGACCCTTTTCCAACTTCTTTACGTGTGCACTGAGAGACCCTATTCCGTGCATACGTGTTGACATGTGCAATGGCAAACCTGACCCCGTACGTATGAGGAAAATAAACGCGGTTTAGCCGCTATTTGAGGCTACTCTTTAGGGGCGTTTTCATTCAGCAAATTCGTCTCACCCTGGTTGGCATCCACTGCCATCTGATCATCAAGATAAGTCTCTCGAGAAACATCCAAGGCCACCTCTGGCCCGAGCGACTGAGGTTTTATTGCTGCTGACGGGACTTCGGTGGGTAAAGAGTCCTCGTAAGCGCCCCGTCCTTTCGACAACTGAAGATTATAGATGGGTTCCGGCATTGTCACGCCCGCGTCGTCAAGGGCTTGCTTAATCAGACGCATGGCTTCACTGCGAACCTTATAATAGCCCGCCTGTTGTTGGTCGACCCAACCCATCACTTTTAACAGCACGTTAAAATCGCCCAACTTATCAATTAAGCAAAGGGGAGGCGGCTCATCGACGATGCCGGTTATGTTCTGCAACGTATCGACCACTACCTGTTGGGCAATTCGTGACGACAATGAGCTTGCCATCGAGCGCCAAGACCCGTTGGAACGCCGGCACATCCCACCACCAGTTGAATAAGGGGCTCTCCAGATCGAGCCGCAGCAGTCGACTAGCTCCGACCTCGCTAATCGCTTGCGCCAGTTGCACGCGCGCGCCGTGGTCGCTGAGCCGATGCCCACGTCCCGGCTTACCCGCCTCTTGGGCGTTGAGTTTGCGCTCCAGCGCGCGCGCCTGTTTGATCACCGGGTTCAGGCGCCGCGCCCGCTGCCGGCGGGTCTGGCGCAGCCGGATGGGGTCATGCGCCACGATCAAGCGGCGATCGCCATCGATCGGGATCGCGGCAAAGACTTCTTGCCCCGTCGTGCGGCTCTGGGCGTGCAACTCGGCATGGCGATCCACCACCGGCTGGACCAACTCCCCATAGCAGCGCGCGGCCACCGCCACGATATATTCCACCGCGCGCCCGTTCGCCAGCCGCAGCCCCTCCAACACGTCAAGATTAGCTAACGAGAGCATCCCCCGATCGGCGACGATAATCAGCCGGCGCAGCGCAAAGCGTTTGAGGAGTCGCTCGACGATGCCCCGCACCGTCCCGGTCTCGGCCACATTGCCGACGAACACTTCGTGATGAATCGGCAACCCGGCGGCCGTTTGCACCACCCCCACGGCGTATTGGCGTGCGACACCGTTGACGTCTTTGGAATGACCATACACCCGCAGGTCGTCGTCCCGTTCGCTGGTGCCATGAATGTGCACCGTGGTGATATCGTAGAAGACGACTTCCAGCTCCGTCGCGGCGGCAAAACACCGCTGCAAGTGCTGCTCGATCTCGTCTTTTAACGGTAACAGCGCATCCATCGCCCGCAGCAGTTGCTGATGGGTGATTCGCTCGCTACCCGGCCAGTACACCCGCTCCAACCAGCGCAACACCCCGAGTTTGGCACAGGGATCACACAGCCGGTTGGCCACCAATACCCGCACCAGCCGCTCCACCTTGACCCGATAGGCGGCCAGATTTTCCTGTGTTCCTATGCCGACGGTGAAATCAAAACGCCGTTTCGGATGGCGCGTGTAGTTCGTGATGATGCCTTTAAAGACGGTGGCGTTCGGAATACGCACATGATTTCCCTCTAAGGTCAGCAGGATCGTAGCTCGAGAGGTAAGCCGCACCACGTGGCCCTCGTAACCTTCTACCGCAATGTAGTCATTGGGTGCAAAGGGTTGACGCACGGTAAGCAGCACGCTGGTAATGTAGTTTTCAATCGTATCCCTGAGTGCAAAGCTGATGGAGATGCCTACTAAACCCGCTGCTCCGAGCGCCGTCGTCACCGGAGCGGTAACCCCCACCATCTCTAAAGCGAGAACGGCGCCTGTCAGAAGAATCGCCACCCGAACGAGTTGCCGCAGCAGCTCGCGTAAAAAGGCATTGCTGGCCAGGTGGGTAAAGACCACATTCCATTTCATCACCCAACGGGACAACAACCAGAAGACAGCAAAAACCAGGGCTGCGACGCCCAGCAGAGGGAGATAGCTCAGCAAGTCGTAACCAAAGCCGCGCAGTTTTTTCCAGGTAGGTGCCAGACGCTCCTGAAGATCACGCACCTCGACAATCTCTTCCTTCACTTCCACCACGCCGTCCACTTGCCGCGCCAGTTCCACGGCCTGCTCGCGCGCGTCAGCCGACAAGGCTTGCCCGGTCAACTCGACTACCCCTGCCCGCACGCGAACTCGAACGCGTTCGAGCCCGTCAATGTTGGCAAAAATACCCTGGAGACGTTTCTCTATGGCGGCATCATCATCAGGACCAGCCCTGGCAGAAATCTTCTCGGGTGGTTCTTCCGATTGGTCAGCCGGTTGGTTTGTCGGCGCTAGCTCTATTCCTTGAGAAAAGGCAGGATGTGGCCAAATCGCTAAGGTGGCTATCGTGTTAGCAGCGATGACTAACGCAACGGCTAAGAGCGGCTTTATCACAAGCTTTTAATCCTTATTGACAACGATGGATGTTGTTGCGGATCGGCCCTTCATGCCGGCTTATTTAGAATTTACGGAGAAGGGTGTCATTTATATTAGGGCGTCCAAGTCGGCCAATTTGCCTTGACCACTTTTTGGACCTCACTGATTGGTCCCAAACCCAGTGCTAATCGGTATATGAGTGATAATCTCTGAGTCCAAAAATCGGGCAACGAGTTTGGCCCAAAAATGGCGTTTTTAGACACCCTACATTATATACATGCAAAGCATCTTTCGCTTTGACGCCATTGGTTAAAAAGTTGTTTGCTTTTTCTATCAACTTTGCTTCTGATTCTAGACGTATGCGAATACGACTCTGATCGTCGAATAGTCTGTTAAAGGGGCAATTGTCTAAATATATTCTAATTTTCTCTCTTTTCTCTATTTTATGACTGCAAACTCTGACCTCATCGATCCTCACGTAGGTGGCAACTTGGGTCAATTAAGAAAAAGGTTGGATGCCATAGTTTAATTTGGCAGACACACATCATTATGTGCCACGCTTTGAAAAATGTGGCATTGGAGAACGGGCATGGCAATTAATGATTCCAGCAATGAAATCAAGGTCGGCGCCCAGGGACGGTTGGTGATCCCGGTGGCGCTGCGTAATGCATTAAACTTAAAGCAGGTGACCGCTTGATTGCCCGCCAGGAAGGCGAATGCTTGGTGCTGGAACGGCGTGACGCCATTGCAAAAAGACTTCAGGATTGGTTTAGCCACATTCCGAAGGAAGTCAGCCTGTGGTGGATGAGCTAATCGTGGAGCGTCGCGTGGAGACCGTCAAGGAGGCGGAGGAGTGACGCTAATTCTGGATGCATCGGCCTTGCTGGCGTTTTTGCATGATGAACCGGGGGCGGACTTACGTCTTTTGAGATCTAGCCATGGCAAAATTTGTCAAGCTCATTCAAAAAATCTTGCAAGGTCGCTCAATCGATGACAATGCATAAGTATGAAGTGATTATTTACTGGAGCCGGGAAGATGAGGCGTTTATAGCTGAAGTGCCCGAACTATCAGGCTGCATGGCACATGGTAGTACCCAAATTAAGGCATTGAAAAACGTTAATCAGGCAATGGAGCTATGGTTGGACACGGCGAAGGAGTTCGGTGATCCTATTCCTGAGCCTAAAGGACGCAAACTGCTCTATGCCTAATGAGCGGCCCAAGCGTGAAATGCACCCTACCGATCAGATGCCGCTTCGCCCAGACTCGCCAGCGAGCGCTCCGGTTCCGCGTTTCGGACCATATCGCGAAACAATGGCACCCGGAAAAAGTAGCGGCCCTGCTCCAATCCCAGAATAAACGCTAACTCCAGGCGCAGCAGGGAGAGTTTCAATTGCTCTGGATCATAGCGGCAACCGCGGTCATCCAAAAGCTGCATCAGCTCGGCCAGGGTGAAGTGTTCCAAACCCACGGTGGCATAGACGATAATTCTGGTCCAGCTAGTTGGCGGCCTTGTCGTCGCTGAGCTTCTGCCAGCCGCC
>CAVSVP010000018.1:0-8852 GCA_963731125.1 uncultured Pseudomonadota bacterium | reverse complement strand
GGCAATCGCGCTATGTGAGTTTCGGCCCGAAGATGAGTTGGTTACGGTACTCGTCGTTCAGTGAAGCGCGCAGCTTACGACGTCGCAGGCTATCCTGGGAGGAGCCGTTGTGGCGTATCACATTGAGCGCCATCCGCCGGATCAGAGCGAGGTTTTCAGCCGAGTGAGGTTGGTGTGCCCGGTTGGCATCTTCGCCGAACTGCACGTCCAGTACCCAATGCTGGCCATTCTCGGTATCCCAGTGGCGGCGCACGGCGTCGGCAAAGCACGCCGGAGCGGTCAGTGAGCATAGGTAATAGCGGTGTTCGGTCGTCGTTGTATCGCCGATGATCCGAGTCGCTTTGAGTCGACCGACCGCTTGCAGTCCGGCCCACTCGGGTGGTTGCTCCAGCCAGGCAATCTCGTCACTCAGGGCGTAGCGGCGGATTTCAATTCGACCATGGTCTTTGTCTACCGTCTCCTGCTGGGGTAATCGGTCCTGAGTAATTTCCGTATCCAACCATAAGCGCACGTCGTCATGCAGACTCGGGTGGTTATCTTTCAGGGCCAGGATGTAATCCGCGCCAGCGTCGACCACCTCCCGGGCAATGGCTTTCTGACAGCCCATCGCATCGATCGTGACCCCCGCGCCTCGCACGTCCAGCAGTGACAGTAGCTCTGGCATCGCCGTGATTTCATTGGTTTTGTCTGCCACCGCCTGCGGCGTGAGGACTAGGCGGGCTTTCGCCGCGTAGGCACTCACCAGGTGAACGGCTTGATCCCCCACCCGGCTACCCCGCAGGCGCTTACCATCCAGACACACCGGTTCCCCCGCTAAACTCGGTATAGCAACCTCCACCCACCGCAACAACGCCTCCGTAAACGCCCCCGGTGCCAGGCGCCCCAATACGTCACTGAGCGTATCATGCGACGGAATGCCATTCGGCAGTTCCAAGAACTCTCGCAACCAGTCCTCTTTTTGCTTCCCAAATTCTTCCATTCCCACCCAGTCTTCAATCCCACTGAGCACGGCACAAAACACAATCATGAGAATGTCAGTCAATTTGTGTAGCTTGTTTCGGATTTCCCGGCGGGGGTCAGGCAGCTCGGCAAAATAGGGGCGGGGATCAGGCAGCATCGGTTATCTCCTCAACGTCAGGATGCCTCCTAACATTACCTGCATCCTCTGTCAAGGGCTATATAGCGCGATTGCCCTACGCTCGGCCCAGCCGCGCTTGCTATGGTGGCCACTGACCGTGATCACAATGTCGTCGGCGAACCGATGGTAGTTCACCGCCTCATAGTCGTCTCGAGCTGTTTTGCAGCGGATCGCGTCAAAGTCCCAGTCAACCTCATTTAAGTAGATATTCGCCGCCAACGGGCTGAACGGCCCGCCTTGGGCAACGCCGACGTGGCCGCCGACTTTGATAATCTGCTTAACCAGGTGTAGCACCTGGGGGTCCTGGACGCGTTGCGCGATTTTGTCCAGTAGCACCGAGTGGCAGATCGTGTCAAAATAGTTCGACCGATCCACATCAATCACCATGGACCTGCGCCGCAACACACTACGCCTGACCTCTGCCAGCGCGCGATGCGGTGACCGCTTCGGTCGAAAGCCGTAGGAGTTTGGGCAAAAGTCCGCCTCGACAATCGCTTCGAGAATCAGCTTCAGCGCCCCCTGCACGACGCGATCGCGAATGCAAGGTATCTGTAGCACACGGACTTTGCCGTTCTCCTTGAGAACTTCCACCGGGCGGTTCGCCTGGGGTTGGTAGCTGCCGGTAAGCAGTTCGTCCCGCAACGTGGCCAGAAACAATCCCAGCCCCGCCGCCTCGATGTCCGCAAACGTCTGGCCATCGATCCCCGGTGCACCAGCATTGCGTTTGGCGATGCGGTACGCTTCTGCTAACGTTTCGATCTTCGCCACCTGGACGAAAATTCCCCAGAAACGATACGTTTCCTCAGACTTCGCCTTTCGGTATAGCCGCCGTCGCAGTTCCTGTAGCCCAATAGGTGCCTTTGTCATCTCACCTCTACCTCACCTTGAACGTACGTCATACCTACCGGTCCGGGCCCTTCCCTCCCGGCGTGTTGTGTTGCACGCCGCTCCGCAGTACTACGACCCGATCCGCCACCCTGGTACCTGCCACCCCCTTTCCCACTCACGGTTATAGGGGTGGGCTCCTCGACGGGCTTTCTCCGCCGGGTACCGAGGGCTTCTCCGGTTGACCGGTTATCCTTCGCATCCTGTCGTCGCTGATACCCCGCCGGTGAGGACCGCCGTAGCAGACTCATTTCGGTCGGCCCTTGCTGCTTTCGCCCGTGATCGACCGTCTCAGCCACCGGAGTTCGGGTAACGAGGCTACTGCTACGTTCACTGCACGTTACCACCTGATGCGTTGCGGTACACCCACGGTGTACCTTGTCGGAGGGCTTCACCGTCTTGCTTTCGCGCCACGGCGCCTCCCAAGCTACGAGGCTTGAGTCTGTTAGCCTCGGTCGGACTTTCACCGACTGGACTTATGTGCCCTTGGCCGGACACGCCGACTTGCCACCGCCGCCGAGACAGATCGGCCACCATCTCGGCCGGCAACACCGTCGGGTCCACCACACTGGTCAAATAGCGATACCATTGCCGTCCGAAGCGCATCTCAACCAACCGCAGCGGATGGCGGCAGCCCTCGATGGACACCAGTCGATCGCGGATGAAAGCGTTCTGTTCCAGGACCTGCGAGACGCGATAGGCGAGATTGGACTTGCTGCGGGTGATCCAGGCCGCCCCTCGGTCGATGACTTGCGCGAAGAAACCGAAGTCGTAAAAGCCCCGGTCGAAGATCCACAACGTCCCTTGGCGCGAGACCTTCAGCACCGGTGCAAGAAAGTTCGTATCGTGCGCTGGCGCCACGTCGGTGAACCACACATAACGCGGTAACCGGCTGGCCAAGTCGATCACCGTACCGAGCTTACCCGCCAACGTCCCCGGCGCCAGCTCCTCCAATGCCTTGAGCTTACGAAACAACGCCTCCAACGTCGAGCCGTCCACCACCAGCACCTCCCGAAACGACTCCCGCGCCCGCACCACCGACGCCGCCAGCGGCCGGCTCCGCTCGGCCCAGCGCCGCTGCAGCAGCGGCAACAGCGCCATCAATACCCGTTGAAACAGCGCCGCCGGAAAACTCAAAAACCGCTGACTCAAGGCTTGTTGCGTCACCTTCAACCGCCCCGCCCATAGGCAATCCTCGCGCGCCAACGTCCGGCTCAATTCACATACCGACGGCACCTGGCGCCACCGCAATGTCAACACCGCCGCCACCCTCACCGGAAAACTCAGGATCCGCTCGCGCAGCCCCAACAACCGGGCATAACCTTGTTGGCCGAGAATCGCCGGCGTCAGCAACGACTTCCACCGCTCTTCGATGACCTCATTGCTCACCATCGGCGCATTCTTGCGCCGCACATGGTCCGCGTTACGCGGCTTCTTCGCTTTGCTCATTCGTCCCCAAGCCACTGTCAGTTTCATCAAAAAATCATTATCCTACCTCTTGACAGCTTCACGAATCTCCTAACTTGTGACGAATGGTCTTCGTAGATTGGGGTGAGCCAAGCTCATGCCTTATCGTCAGCGACGCTATCCAAACTCCGCAAAGCGATATCGGCGTTGCTTACCACACCAATCACCTCGCCTTCCCGATCGATGACGGGGGCATAGGAAAGCCGAAAGTTTTCAAATAAGCGGGCACAATAGCGGATATCCATCTCGGGACGCACGGAAATCACCGGTTTTGCCATGATTTCATAGACGTTTATGCGCCTCGGTGAGCGGTTTACCGCCAACACTTTCTTGGTGATATGAGATAGCAGCACCATACCGTACTCATCGTCGGCGTGGCGTTTCTTAACCATTAAGGCATTGGCGCCGGTTTTTTTCATCAAGTGCAGGGCTTCTTCCACTGTCATCAGGCCATCCACCATGATAAAGTCCGTCATCATCACCGCACTCACCCGAATGACCTTACGCTCACTCATAATTCCTCCGCCACAATATTGGCCAGCTCCTTGGCCTGATGCGCCACCCCGACGGCATCTTCTACGTCGATCTGGATCGCTATCCCCGTCCCCGACGTGGAATCAAACCCCCCCACCTCACTAATGGTTTCCAGAATCTGGCGGCTTACATGTTCCTCTACCAAAAGGAGCACCACATCGCGTTGGGTTTCCAGCGATAGGCCGAAGAATGTCTTACTTTTTTCAATGCCTTCACCCCTGGCGTGATTAATCACCGTTGCGCCGGTAGCACCGGCGGTACGCGCTGCATCCATAATGGCGTTGGTTTTGGCGTTTTCCACAAAAACGACAATGAGCTTGAAGTGCATGGATATTTTCTTCCTCGCAAGACTAAGGCGGATTTTTAGTGTGGATGCTCACGGGACTTGCGTAAGCGAGCCGCGCGTAGCGCCCGGTATTCTGACAGCTGGGCATAGGCCATCACCGTCATCATAGGGAACAAGCTGGCGAAAGCAATCAGTCCGAAGCCGTCGAGTAACGGACTTCTGCCGGGCACCGTTTCCGCAAGCCCAAGACCCAGGGCTGCCACTAACGGTACGGTAACGGTGGAGGTGGTGACACCACCCGAATCATAGGCTAAGGGAACAATCAGTTTCGGCGCAAAATAGGTCTGCACCACCACAACGATATAGCCGATGATAATAAACCAATGAATAGGAGCGCCGATCACAATACGCAGACTACCCAAGCCAATGCCTAACCCGACGCCAAGCGCAACGGCGATGCGCAACCCCCATACACCGATCGCCCCGCCGGACACTTGATTGGCCTTAAGCGCCACTGCGATCAATGATGGTTCTGCAATGGTGGTACTAAAACCGATAGCCAACGCAAAAAGATAAACCCAATAATAATCCAGCCACAGGGCATCATTGGAAAACTCCCCTGTTGCGGCAACAAACGTGGGATCCGTCAGCTGTTCCGCCATCAGGCGACCAAGAGGAAACAGCGCCTGTTCCAGGCCCAATAAGAACAAGGATAAGCCCAGGAGCACATAAAGAAAACCAACGATCATCCGCCGCATATCGGCAATCGGCTGACGAATGACGAACAGTTGAAAACCCACGATAACAATAGCGATGGGCAATACGTCACGGAGGGTGCCGAGTAGAGTTTCCCCAAGATTAAGCAGCAGCTGCATTAAATCATCATTCCATAAGCCATAACAAATATCATGGGCAACAACGAAGCAAAGGCAATCAGACCGAAACCATCGATCATCGGATTACGACCGCGTATGGAAGAAGCCAAACCGATACCCAAGGCAGTCACTAAAGGAACCGTGATCGTCGATGTGGTAACGCCGCCCGAGTCGTAGGCGATACCAATTATCTCGGCCGGTGCAAAGGCCGTCATAATGACTACCAGCAGATAACCCCCAATAATAATAGTTTGCAGTGGCCAACCCCTTAAAATTCTGAGTACCCCGATGATAATGGCGACACCCACGGACAGCGCTACGCTTATTCGTAACCCCCAGGCATAGCTGTCTTTGGCCTCTTTATTATCGTCAATCATGGCACCTTTAGCAGCCACTTGTGCGGCTTCATCGGCAACAGCGATGAGGGCGGGTTCCGCCACCGTCGTGCCAAATCCAAGAGCAAAAGCAAATAACAGCAACCAAAACACACTACCTTTGCGCGCGAAGGCATAGGCCAACGATTCTCCAATGGGAAAAAGACCCATTTCCAATCCGTAAATAAAAAACGTTAGTCCCAAAATAACAAATAAAGTACCAACGAGAAGATCTAATAATTCGGGCAAGTTTTGTTGCAAGACAACGAATTGAAAAAAAGCAATGACTATTATAATAGGCAGTAAATCACGCACGCTTCCCAACATCGACTTTAATAAGGCGAGCAGTGATTTTTTCAATTTAATCATCTTTATTTTGCTTAAAAAGTGTTCCAAGAAAGCCATTCCGTAGTGCATCACATCCCAGTCATTAAACGCACTCAAGTTAAGCTTGGATTAAGTTTACCACACTATAGTAATCCCCGAGACAGAGAGATGACTGACCTCGTTTTGGGGTAACTTTGCCTATAAAAATTTCTATTTTTTTGAAATCAATTTTTGCATAACTCGAAAAGAGGTAATATTCGCGTGAATCAATCCAGAATACTTTTTATAGCCGCAGTCTTAGGCATCTCAGCCATTCTCTTTACCGGCATCAGTGTGGCTAGAGATGCCATTTCCAAAGAACAGGCCGCTGAGATGGCGCTACAAGTACACCCGGGCGAAGTCACCAAGGCTTACCAGGAAACGAGGCGCGGCCAGGAAGTCTGGGAAGTCCAGATTAAAGGCGATGATCATAAGGAATGGAGACTCTACTACGCCCTGTCGGGCGAACTCATAAAAGAAGAAGTCGAGTAACACAGCTTTTCCGGCAAATCAATTTTATATCGAGTTTGCCGGATTTTTTAATGCGGCTGGAAAAAACCATGAATACTCTTATCGAAAAGAACACCCTCACCGAAATCAAAGTTTGGCACCCATTCGTGCGTCTCTTCCATTGGACGCTTGTCGCAGCGTTTTTTACGGCCTACTTTACCGAGGATGACCTGCAAACGGTGCACGTCTGGGCAGGATATACCGTTTTTGGGCTCCTTGCCCTGCGGCTGATATGGGGTTTGGTCGGCACTCCCCACGCCCGTTTCTCCGATTTTATCTATTCACCGAGAAGAGTCCTGATTTATATCGGCGAAGTATTAACGGGCAAGGCGGTACGCTATATCGGGCACAATCCCGCCGGCGGTATGATGATCATGCTATTACTGCTCAGCCTGCTGGTGACTACTGTTAGCGGTGTGCTGCTATTTGGAGCTGATCAGTGGCAAGGCCCGCTGGGCGGTGTTATGCAAAACACCAGCGAGCATTGGATTGACCTGTTCGAAGAAACTCACGAATTTTTTGCTAACTTTACCCTGTTTTTAGTGGCCATTCATGTGATCGGTGTTATTTGGGAAAGTCTACTGCATCAGGAAAATTTGCTGCGAGCGATGTTCAATGGCCGTAAGCGCGCTTGAATGAAGGTGGTATGAAATTCAGCAATACCTGGCTCTTTGTTGCTGCGTTTGGGTTCGCCACGAACGCCGCCCGAGCCGATTACGATCATAACGAGATTAAGCGCCTGCGCGACGCCGGCGAGATTCTTCCTCTGGAAACGATTATCGACAACTATCGGGAGCGCCACCGCGGCGGACGGATTATCGAGGTCGAGCTGGAATTTGTCGAAAATCGCTACGTGTATGAAATCGAGATTCTCGATGACGACGGCACGGTACAGGAACTGGAATACGACGCCCGCACGGGTAAATTGCGGCATGTCAAAGAACATCGCTAATGCGGCTATTGTTAATTAATGCGGCTATTGTTAATTGAGGATGATCATACACTGAGCGCGCGCTTGAAAACCCAACTCGAGCAGGCGGGCTTTGCCGTGGATGCCGTGGATAACGGCGTAGACGGGGAATTCATGGGCCGCGAAGAACCCTACGACGTCGTCGTCTTAGACCTCGGATTGCCGGACCGGCCCGGTTTGGAAGTTCTCAAAAACTGGCGGGCGACCGGCAATGCGCTGCCGGTTATCATTCTCACCGCCGGGATTCCTGGCAGGAACGGGTCGACGGTTTCAAAGCAGGCACCGACGACTATCTAGGCAAGCCTTTTCACTGGAAGAACTGATTGCCCGGCTGCACGCCCTGATTCGCGCAGCAATATCCAAAGCGGGGGACCGCTCCAGGTGGCCGGCCTGACTTTGGATGAGGATACGCAATCTGTCGTGACGGCCGACGGTAACTCTCTTTCCCTGACCGGTATCGAATTTCGCCTGTTGCGTTATTTTATGCTGCATCCAGGCAAAGTCTTGTCCAAGACCCGGCTCGCGGAACACGTTTATGATTTCCATTCCGACCGGGACAGTAACGTACTGGAGGTCTACGTTAACCGCCTGCGGCGCAAACTGGGCCGCAACCTGATGACCTCGCGCCGGGTCAGGGCTATGTGTTCGGTAACGACAACTGATGCACTGACTCCAGTCGCGCCTGTCTACCGGCATCATCATTGCGCTGGCACTGCTGATTTTCGTGCTGCTGGCCGTTGGCAGTTATTCTCTTCGCCATTTGGCTGAAGATTTTGTCGGCGAGCGCCTGGAACACGACATAGACGCGCTCCTGGCGAGCAGTTCTTCAACGGCAGAGATCAGCTAAGGCTGCGACCGGGAAGACTGAGTCCGATTTTTCGCCAGCCCTACTCCGGGCATTACTACAAGATCCAGGCGGGCGGCGTTACTCTACGCTCCCGCTCCCTGTGGGACGCGGATCTTTCTATTCCACCCACTACAAGAAATCGTATCACCCGGCGTTTTATCCGCGGACCCCAAGATCAGCAGCTCCTGATGCTGGCGCGCACCTTCCGACTGCAGGGACAGAACGTTGTCATTGCCGTAACCGAGGATTTCACCGGTCTGGCCGCAGGGTTGCGCCGGCTTACCGTCAATTTATCACTGCTTGCCCTGGTGTTGCTCAGCGTCCTGATTCTGGCTCAGCGCTGGCTCGTGCACCAGGGCCTGAAACCTTTGGAGAAAATTCGCCGGGATATCCTGCGCCTGACCCACGGTGAGATCCATCGATTGAACGCTGACACCCCTAGCGAGGTACGCCCGCTGGTGGAGCAGATCAACCATCTTATCGGTGTCATGGAAAAACGGTTACATGCTCCCGCCACGCCCTGGGAATCCGGCCACGCCCTCAAAGCACCACTGACGATCCTCACGCAACTCGTTGAACAACCCGAAGTGAAGGCCCAGG
>CAVSVP010000017.1:0-109894 GCA_963731125.1 uncultured Pseudomonadota bacterium | reverse complement strand
TGAGAGGCTGTTGGAAAACCCCCTCAAGCGAGCCGTCGGACCAGGAGATGGATCATCGAGATCTGGATCATGGCCTCGCTGTTGCGCGTATGGACTTCATAATCTCTCGTATGACGGCGGTAATTTAACAGCCACGAAAAAGTGCGCTCCACGACCCACCGGCGTTTTACCAGATGAAACCCCGGCAGGGTGTTCTCGACGACTTCTAACACGATTTTATAGGTCACTTTCAGGCCAGCTACCCACCGTTGCAGCGGCTCGCCATGATAGCCGCCGTCAACCCAGAGGTGGCGCAGTCGCTTGAAGCCATCGGCGAGATAGTGCTGCAGGAGCTGGCGCAGTCCGACCTGATCACTGACATTGGCCGCCGTGACCATCACCACCAGGATCAGTCCCAGGGTATCCACCAGCACATGGCGTTTGCGGCCTTTGATGCTTTTGCCACCATCAAAGCCCTTGGGACCCGGTTGCGAGGCGACCTTGATGCTTTGGCTATCCACACTGCCTGCCGAGGGTTCGGCGGCCCGCCCTTGGCGGCGGCGTTCCTGGTGGCGCAAGGCTGTCATTACCCGCTCCCACACGCCGGCTTTACTCCAGTCATTGAAGTGATCATACACCGTATTCCAGTTGCCGTAGTAGCGCGGCAGCAGCCGCCACTGACAGCCACTGCGATTGACATAGAAAATGCCATTCACGACTTGGCGGCGGTCTGACGGCGGCCGTCCAGGGCCGCCAGGACGCTTCTTCGGTACCGGTAACAGGGGTTCAATGACTTGCCATTGCGCGTCGGTCACATCACAGGCATGATAGCGGTGCGTAGGTTTAAACGCAATACCGTTCAATGGGCTTGCCAAATGAAAAGCCTCCAGTCAGGATAGGTTTGCCAAAACTCAAACCTGATCAGGAGGCTACGGTGATCGACCTTCGCCAAGAGACTGACGCGTGGACGTCTTTGCCGACGCGTGATCGACTCCGCGCTTTGCAAGCTATCATTCCCCGTGCGCAGGGGGAAGAGGGGCTGGCACAAACCGGCCAAGAGGGGGCGGTGTGTAAACGTCTGCCGGGGTGGTTCATGGGGTGGTTCATGATTGCGCTGGGGCTGTGTGGTCGGGACAGCTATCGGCAGATTTTTCGCTGGTTGCACCCGTTTCGCCCGGGTGGCGTACCGGGGCGCTCGACCGTGTGCGAAGCGCGCAAGCGGCGGGGCATTGGACCGCTGCGGGTGCTGGCCGAGCGGGCGATCCGCCGGTTGGGTCGAGCGGAGACGCCCGGGGCTTTTTACCGGGGAATGCGCCCGATGGCCTGGGACGGCGTTGTGCTGGATGTGGCCGATACCGAGGCTAATGAGCGCGCCTTCGGCCGACCCGGCAGTGGCCGCGCCCCCGGGGCTTTTCCCCAGGGGCGGCTGTTGGCCCTGTGCGAAACTGGCCGCCAGGTCTTGTGGCGCCGGTGGCTCAAACCGCTGAAGCACGGCGAGGCGAGCAGGGCTCGCTACCTTTTGCGGTCGCTGCAACCGGACATGCGGCGGCTGTGGGACCGCAATTTTCTGAACTATGCCAGTGTCTCGGCGGTGCGCGCGCGCGAGGCTCACCGGTTGGCGCGTATCACGTCCAACCGCATCTTCGAGCCGATTGAGGTCTTGGCTGATGGCGCCTCCCTGGCCCAGCGCTACCACCACGGCGCCGATCGGCGCCGCGATCGCCACGGGATCATGGTGCGGATCATCGCGTACACGCTCGCCGATCCGACTCGCTCGGGCGCGGGTGAGCGGCATCGGTTGCTGACGACGCGGCTCGACGCCGCGCTCGCTCCCGCCACCCCCCGGGTCTGTCTCTATCACGAGCGCTGGGAGGAAGAACTGACGCTTGATGAACTCAAACCCCATCAGCGCGAACGCCCGGTGCTGCGCCGCCAACCCCCGGCCGGGGTGGTGCAGGAAGTCTACGGGCTGCTCCTGGCCCATGTCCTGGTGCGGGTGCTGATGGATGATGCCGCCGCTACGCAGAACCTGGACCCGCGCCGACTGTCGTTTACTGCTACGCTCAAAATCCTGCGGTGTCGTCTGCCTGAGTGCCCATCCAGTCAGCGCGGGAGCCAGCGCTGGTACCGCCGGCTGGTGCAGGAGGTGGCCGAGGCGGTCATCGCACTGCGGCGCAACCGTATCAATCCCCGCGTCATCAAACGCAAAATGCGCAAATGGTACAAGAAAAGGCCTATCCATCGTCGTCCTCCTCAACCCACGAAACCTTTTGAGCAGGCCATCGTGATGGGCCATTGAACGGTATTGGGTTTAAACGACTCAAACGCGGCGGCTGGCAGTGGCAAGCGACGCGGATGGACGATCCCGCTCGGGCTGAACGGCTGTGGTTAGCCATCGCCCTGGCGACGTGGTGGTTGCTGTCGGTCGGGGGCGAAGCCGAAGCCGACCTGCCCGAGGCCACCCTGCTGCCGCTGCCCGGCGCGGCCCGCCAGTCGCGCCGGGGGTGGCGGTTGATGGGCATCTTCCGCCGCGGGTGGCACCTGATCTTGGCAGCGCTACTCAATCACCAACCCTTACCTTTCGGACACGGCCGTCCTGAAGCTTGGCCCATCCTCCCGCTCGCCGAATCGTGTCCGCCCCTACTCGAACCGGCAGAAAGCGGATGAAAAAACCTACACTTGTAAGAGACACCCCGCCCCCTCCCTAATGCTCTCGCCTCGGTCGCAGCCCACAGTCGCAGACGCCGTTCATCGAGCTCCGACACCAAGCCTTCATACTTCTCCCGTAGTTGCTCAATAGCTTCACTTCTCGCACTCTGCTTTATCGGCCGCTGTCCATTCATTTACATCGATCATATCACCTGATTCTCTAGATTGTAAATTTTATTTTTGCGCAACTCCTTACTGGGCCCGAAGGCCTCAGAAGTCGTTCGACATCAGCAATATCTCTGGTTTATCAGACTCCAACCCGATGATGACCTTCCAGCCATTGTGATTGCAGATGGATAAGAGATCCTCAGCCCTCTTGTGAGCCGGCACATGAACAACGGCTGGTCGTTTGTCACTGCCCAATTTCGTCATCGTTCTCTCCCTGAAAGGAAGGTTACCCGAGTGCGCCTAACGAGGCTGTAGAAAAACTAAATTAGCGATTTTCACACCGCTTTTATACCTCCGAATACGCTAATTCAATTGAAATAATTAGCTTGAATTAGCTCAAATTAACACGAATTAAGGCTAATTCTTTTATCTCAGCTATCCTTTTATCCAACGAAATCGGTTATTCTCGAATTCCGCTTAGAGGACTCCCTCGCGTGCAATGACGCGATCAGGATAAGTCAGAAAACACCCGTCACGTCGCTACGTAAAACCCTCGCCATAACGATACAGCTTGCCGATATTATGAACGATGCCGTACAGGTTCCACTGAATATTGCCCTTGGTCTTGCCACGCAGGGTAAAGCGCAGGAGTCCAATGTTATTCTTGAGATTGCCGAACACCGACTCCACGATCCCCAGCCGCATGCTGTAGAGCATCCGCCCGGTCCAGGTATCGATCTTGCGTTTCATCTTGGCGGTGAAGGTCTCGGGGGCGTCGGCACGGCGGCCGGTGAAAAAGTAGACCTGGCGTGAGCTCTGCTGGTCGGCGCGTTGTAAACACTGACTGCGCAGCTCGCACCCCCGACAGTCGCTGAGTTTGGCCTGAAAGCTCACGGCTTGGTAGCCGCGCACGGTAAAGTGCTGATTTTTCAGATACAGCCGTTTGCCCGCCGGGCAGGTACAGGTCTGATTGGCTGGATCGTAGACAACGTCGTGAGGGCCAAATTTCCGCGGCGGTGACGCCTTCGCTGGCTTATGCCGGGCGGCGTTAGCAAAGCGCGGATCGCGCTGACGAAACCGATTGTCGGGCACATAGGCATCGATGCCTTGCTCGAATAACAGGTTCATGTTCGCTTCGGTATGGAAGCCAGCATCCACCAGTAGTTTGGCCTGCTTGAAAATATCCTGCGGGCCACCGATGGCTTGGAAGGCTTCCCGCGTGCCAGTGATCATGGGGGCCAGTAGCTGCTGCTCTTGGGCGGCGCCAAAGGCTTCCGCGGGCACGATGACTTGATGCTTTTGATCCACCATCGCCACCCCGTCATAGCCTTGGAGCACACCGTGGCTGGTTTTCATCTTGGCACTGTCGTTATCCGTGAGATTACTCTTGATCGGCCGCCCGCGAGCGCCGATCTTGTCCGCGTGACTCACCAGCCACGCCGCCAGTTTCTTGGCCCGTGCCTGTAAGGTCTCAAGCTGCTGCGCTTCCCGTTGGAATAGCTCCGGCGCGCTCTCGGCACGATCGGTCTGCTGGTGCGCGACCAGCAACGCGTCGATCATCCCTTCCAGCTTCTGGCGCTGGTGCTCAAGCTCCTCGCAGGTGCCGCTCCATTCCTTGGCCGCATTGGACGAGAGCTTACAACCATCCAGCGCCAAGCGCTGATGACCGATCAGTCCCTGTGCTTCGCACTTCAACAACCCCTCAAGAAAGATCGGTTTGATCTCTTTCTCCATGCGCGACACGAAATGCGCGATCGTCGTAAAGTGCGGTTGCGCACCCGCAGCCAAGGCCATCAAGATAAGATGCTCGCGACACGCTCGGGCGATCTGTCGGCTGGAGATAATGCCACGGCGATACGCCAGGAGAACGATCTTCAATAAAATGGCTGGTGCATAAAGAAGCGCCGCCGCTGTCATTGCGATAGCGCGCTTCGAACACTGATAAATCTATCTGATCCACGACAGAATGAATTGCCTATTCGATCGTATTCGGACGCAGTAAATCTTGGAAACGCAATTCCACGTGCGGGACTTCATTGTAAGAATACGGCTTGAAATGGGCCATCGCGCACCTCCTCTACCTAACCGATGTTCCTTCCGGCCCGACCTGCTAACTACTTGAAATATAGTATATTTTAGGGTTATTCTACAGCCTCAACGCTAAAGCTCACCTGCGGCAATGAAGCGCAGCGGAATTGCCGTCGGGTGGAGCGCCTTGTTGGACGAAGCCGCTACGCGGCAGCAAAGCCTCGCCGCCCGATTAAATCTAAAATGTAACCTCAAGCCCTCGATACGAGGGCTCATTCAACGACGAATCATGAGGTTACCAGGCTATGACAGCATCATCGGAATCAAATTTCAAGCAGCATTACCAAACCCATCTTCAGCACCTTAAGCTCAAAGGACTCCAACCCAAGACGATAGAAGCTTACTCCCGCGCCCTGCGCCGCATCGGTGACTATTTCGATTATCACATCAATGAGCTGTCTGAACAGCAGTTGACCGATTACTTCGCCGATCTGCTGGACTCGCACTCCTGGAGTACGGTCAAGCTCGATCTGTACGGTCTAAAATTCTTCTACACCCATGTGCTGCATAAGCCCTGGGTGAATAGGGCGCTGATCAAGCCGCCGAAAAGCCACCGCCTGCCGGATATCGTCACCGTTGAAGAAGCCAAACGGCTGATTCAGCATACCGTTACGCTCAGTTACCGGGTATTGTATTTTACCCTCTATAGTCTGGGCCTACGCCTCGGGGAAGGACTGCGTCTTGAAGTGGGCGATATCGATGCGTCACGTCAGCGTGTCCATATCCGCGCGGCCAAGGGCAATAAAGACCGTTTTGTTCCCCTGCCGGCGGCAACCCTGGGCCTGCTGCGCGATTTCTGGCGGGTGCACGGTAATCCCGTACTGCTGTTCCCGAATCGCCACGGTGGCCTGAAAGCGGCTCATCGCGCTACCCGTCCGCTCGATCGTGGCGGCGTGCAGACCACCCTACGCAAGGTGGTGGCCGTGTTTTGCTTCAGATGGAATCGGAATTTTCCCTGCTTTGATACAGTTGGTAAAAAGTAGAGGAAAATGACGATGACGAAGCGTACGAAGAGCAAACCGAAGCAGTACACGCCGGTGGAAAAAGTAGCGATTTTACGCCGGCATTTGGTCGATCAGGTGCCGGTCTCGGAAGTGTGTCGCGAGCAGCAGCTGCACCCGAACGTGTTTTACCGGTGGCAGAAGATCTTTTTTGAAGGCGGCGCCGCGGCCTTTGCCCCGAGCGGCTCGGCCCAGGTCAATCGCCTGAGCCAACAGGTTGAGGCGCTGCAAGCGCAGCTGGTGCGCAAGAATGACGTGTTGGCGGAGGTGATGGAAGCCTATGTGCAACTTAAAAAAAACACTGGGGTCCTCGGAGCGGGCGCTGGGTTGAGCCGGCGGTTCGCGCAGCGGTGGTGGCATTGCTCGAGTATGGCACGCAGCGGCTGGAGCTGCCGCTGACACGCCTACTAGGCTGGTTGGCGCTGGCCCCGGGCAAGTACTACGAGTGGCGCCGGCGCCAGGGCCAACCGAATCGCCATAATGGCATCATCCCCAGCCGCCATTGGCTGCAATCCTGGGAGCGCGAAGCGATCATCGCCTTCGCCCGGCAGCATCGCCAGGACGGCTATCGGCGGCTGTGTTACCAGATGATCGACGCCGAGGTTGTCGCCTGTGCCCCCAGCACCGTGTATCGGGTGCTGAAAGCCGCCGGCTTGCTTAACGCGTGGGAGGCTAAACCCACACGCAAAGGCCAGGGCTTTGTGCAACCGACCTGTGCCCATGCGCATTGGCATATCGATATCTCCTACCTCAATCTCCAGGGCACGTTCTATTATCTGTGTACGCTTCTCGATGGCTATAGTCGCTGGATCGTGCAGTGGGTTTTGGGCGAGCAGATGACCGAAGTCGAGGTGGCCATTCTCTTGCAAGCGGCCCACGAACAGCACCCGGAGGCGACCCCGCGGGTGATTTCCGACAACGGCCCGCAATTCATCGCTAAGGAATTTAAGGCGTTCATTCGCCGCTCGGAGATGAGCCAAGTGCACACTTCGCCGGCCTATCGGCAGAGTAACGGCAAGCTCGAACGGTGGCATAAGTCATTGAAAGATGAATGTATTCGTCCGCAGACTCCAATCTCGCTCGAGGATGCGCGGCAGCTGATTGGCGTCTATGTGACGACGTATAATACCGAGCGGTTGCACAGTGCATTAGGCTATGTGGCCCCCGAAGCCAAGCTCCTCGGCCGCGAGCAGCACATCTTCGCCGAACGCCGGCGGCGGTTGCAACAGGCCCGCCAAGCGCGCCTCACCGCCTATCAGGCGCAGTTGCGAGTGCCTGCTGCATGAACCCAAGGGCATTGTTCCCAGGGCTGGCGCCGCACGGCGCCGTTCACCCTCATGGTGACCTCTTACCGGGAGCGCCGGCGCTGTCCAGGAGGAGTTGCGAAGCAAAGCTCCTGGACAGTGCCGGCGCGTACGGTACCCTGATCATCATGAGGGTAACGGGGCCGGGTCCTTCACGATTCCTTCGAGTTGGGCTGCCAGCCCCTTGGCAACCAACTCATTTCGATGGGGCAAAATTCCGATTTCCGCTGAACCAACACAGCCGAGTGTGGAATAAAAAAAAATCACCCCACACAGTTTGCGCCACAGTTATGCCACCCATCTGATCGAAGCGGGCGTCGACCTGCTCGAAGTACAGAAAATCCTCGGTCACCGCTCCATCCTGAGCACCGCCCGATACACCCATCTGACCACCCAGACAGGCCAGAATACAAACCAGGTGATCAATGAGTTGATGAACGGTTTTTCCCTGACCTGGAGGAACGTCAAATGATCCTGCTCTCCTCGATTATCAACACCTTCGAGGCCGAATTCCTGGCCCAATACCAGGCATCGCTGCTGCCTTCTCATCGCCAGGCGCTGGCCGCGATGAAGGACTGCCGCACCTCAGCCAGTCTCCAGATGCTGGCGCATTGCCCTGCCTGCGACCACCAGGTGCTCGTGCCGCATTCCTGCGGTCATCGCAGCTGTCCGCCCTGCCAGCACCATGAAAGCCAGCAATGGCTGGAACGTCAGCTCCAGAAACAGGTGCCCGCTGAGTATTTTTTGCTGACCTTTACCTTGCCCGAAGCGCTCCGCTCGCTGGCCTGGCAGCATCAGCGCACGCTGTATACTTTGATGACCCGCTGTAGCTGGGAGACGGTGCACACGTTTAGTCAAAACGATAAACAGCTTCAGGGTACCCCGGGCGCTATCACCGTCCTGCACACCCATTCCCGCCGCCTCGATTACCACCCGCATGTGCATCTGGTGATGCCCGCCGCGGCCCTCGATGGCGACAAAAGGTGGTGGCGCACCAAAGGTGGAAAAAAAGCTAACCGCAACAACCCCTCCGGCTATCTGTTCAACCATAAGGCCTTGGCCAAGGTCTTTCGCGCCAAACTCCTCGATGCGATCGGCCAGGCGGGACTGACCCTCCCCGCCAGCTACCCCAACACCTGGGTCGTGGATGTTAAATCCGTCGGTACGGGTGAAAAAGCGCTGCTTTATCTGGGCCGCTATCTCTATAAAGGCGTGATCCAGGAGAAGGATATCATCGCCTGTGACAACGGCCAGGTGACCTTTCGCTACCAGGATAGTAAAACCAAGCAGATGGCCTACCGAACCGTCTCCGGCGCCCGGTTCCTGTGGCTAATTCTCCAGCATGTGTTGCCCAAAGGCTTCCGCCGCGCCCGCAACTTCGGCTTTTTACACCCCAACAGCAAACGCTTGATCGCCTTGCTTCAGTATCTGCTGAGGCTCACCCCGAACCGGGCCTTGACGGAGATCAAACCACGCCCACCACTCACGTGCCGTTGGTGCGGCGCCGTGATGAACATCGTGCGCACGCGGATACTGCCTGTTTTCCCGCTTCTGGCCAGATGAGGCAGCAGGTGCATTGATGATGTAAACGAAGGTGACAATTCGACGCCTAGGCACATCGGCAGCCGAAGCCGACAGGCCCACTCGTCTTCGAGAGCCCTAAAATACGCCCATCAGCGCCGATGCCGGTTACCGTTGCCGCCAGCGCAACGAACTCGGCTTGCCTTGCGGATCTGCCCACCATAGTAGGGCTTTAGGGCACTCAGGCTTGAAAAAGATATTTTCTATATAAAGCTCTCCCCACTCTTCCCACGGGCTCGTCCAACAAACGGGTCAGATTGTGGTTCGCTTCGCTCACACAATCTAACCTTATATGAGCCCAAATCGGCTACCTGTACCCGCTTATCGGAAGTGATGGGTATTTCTCATGACAGCGTCACTCGCTTTCTCTGGCGGGAGGGATACGAGCCGAAGGACCTGTTCGATGAGGCTAGCCAGCTGTTGAATCCGGTGGGTGGGACACTGAGCGTGGATGACAGCACCTTGGATAAACCTTACAGCCGGCACATGGACTTGGTGAGCCATGTGTGGTCTGGCAAACATCACCGGGTGGTCAAGGGGATAAACCTGATCACGTTGTATTACACCGACCCGCAAGGGCGGAGTTTGCCGGTCAACTATCGGGTCTATGACAAAACCGAGCACAAGACCAAGAATGATTATTTCCTCGACATGCTGGTCCAGGTGGTGGCGTGGGGGCTGCAACCGGATTTCATCACCGGGGACAGTTGGTATTCCAGCGCCAGCAACCTCAAGACGGTCAGACACCACCGGATGGGGTTCCTGTTTGCCGTGGAAAACAACCGCCGGGTAGTCATAGAAAAAGGCACTTGGGTCCAAGTCCAGCAGCTGGATATCCCCGACGACGGGCGTAAGGTCTGGCTTCGCGATTTCGGTGAGGTAAAACTGTTTCGGACGCGGTTAAAAGACCAACTGCGCCATTACGTCGTATTTCTGCCGCAGGCCGATGCCTATGAACCCTTCTCCCAAACCGAATTCCAGAAACGTCATGACCAGCACTGGCACATTGAGCAGTACCACCGTCTCATCAAGCAGGTCTGTCACATCGAGACATTCCAGGTACGCCGCAAAGTCCCTATTCTCAACCCTATTTTTGCCGCCCTGTGCAGCTACGTCCATTTGCAGCAGATGCAAATCCATGAGGTCATCACTAATGCCTATCAGTGGCAGCGTGATTTGTACAAGGAGGTGGTCGCTGGGTTTGTCAGTTCCTTCATCATCGGGAAAGATTATCTCAATCCACAATATCAGGCCGCTGTCAATGCGTAAGTCCTACCTTATTCGTTAGGCACTTTTCTGGATATACTTAAGTAAACCAAGTTTGCTAAGTATGATCTTCGCCAATGAATTTAGTGGTCGAACAATTGACTTATAAAAGAAAGCCACCAACCGGTTTCTTACAGGAATTCGACAGCCAAGCCCTTCTTCAATTGTATATTGACAAGGGTTACATTTTCCACAGGGACTCATATTGTTTGTTGGCGTGTGGCAAAACCATGTCATGTCCATTATATTTCCCCAGCCATGTTTATTTGCAATAGCAGACATCTCTAGTTTAGTTAGTTTGAATATCGGAAAAGAAAAATAGCGAAAAAGCTGATATTCATTCGTCTCTTTGAATTTTGGATCAACTCGGAAAATAGTTTGTAAGTCATTAGTACTCTCTGAAACAACCTGCTCAATAACGAAGTGCGCCTTGTCGTCACGATGTATGCAGAGTTGAATATCAGCGACTCCGTTCTCCTTACAAAATCGAGGAAGCCAATCATATTGACCTCCCATAAATTTTTCTTTGAGGAGAGATTGAAACGCTTCTGTTATTTCCGAATCTGGTGAAATATCTGCCATTGCGAAGTACTTGGTAGACTGAAGGAGTTCGTGGGTATGAGGATATTCTTTCAAGAGGCGATCTTTAATATGTTTCATTGTCAGAAGTTCCACGCCGGTTGATCGGCGCTCGGCGTCAATCAGGTAGAACGGGGTGACCCGAGACCGATGAATAATCAACAACTGCAAAAGTTGAAAGGTAGAATCCCAACCCCCTGTCCATAGCAGGGCAACATTTTCTTTTTCAGAAAGTATTTCTTTCATGAAGGCTCCTTGGAGTATTTGTGGTAGCGATAGGTAGGGCCTCTCAGCCTTTCCCCCGCTCCAAACCGGACGGGCGCCTTTCAACGCATCCGGCTTTCCAGCTCGGTGGTTTGAAACCGCTCCCCTTTGCAGTGACCCTGCCAAAGCCATAAGGTCGCTTGTAGCTCTCGCTACTCATTAATAAACTTACCTCATGTTCGGGTTTGCCAAGTTGTTCCGGTACACCTCACCTGGCGGACCTTCACCCTCTTCTCGTCATCACAACAAGGCGTTTGGCTACTACGCTGCCTCCGTCCTCCCGCCCGCGTGCTGGCATTTTCGCACCCTACCAACGTAGGTAAAGCGGGGTGGGAGTTCCCCAGTTCCAACGCAAGAGCTGATAGCAACCCGTAGCGGCCTCCTCTACGCCGGGCGACTTGGGAACAACGCCTACCCACGTTAGGACTGGATAGGCCCGTCGCCATCCCCTTTTGGGTCTGGAGTGTCTCAACCCCCTTTCACTCCGCGCTCATCACGACGCTTCAGACAGAGGTTTCTCGCGTCCGCATAGGTCGCAGGGCTTGTTCGGTCAGTCGCCCGTGGTTGGGCAACTGCCGCCCGGTTCTTAGCAGGCTTCGCACTCCAGCCGGTGCCACCGACTGACGCACGCTGCATAGCCCTCATACCGTTGTTTATGTGTGTTGGTTCAGCGGAAATCGGAATTTTGCCCCATCGAAATGAGTTGGTTGCCAAGGGGCTGGCAGCCCAACTCGAAGGAATCGTGAAGGACCCGGCCCCGTTACCCTCATGATGATCAGGGTACCGTACGCGCCGGCACTGTCCAGGAGCTTTGCTTCGCAACTCCTCCTGGACAGCGCCGGCGCTCCCGGTAAGCATATCGTTACCCATAACTTGAATTCTGCATAGCCCGCTGGGCTTCGATAGCCAGGACAAAATCGCGAGTTCGCTGTAGTCCGATCCAAAGGGTTTGTGGTCCAGGGAAGCCATCGCCCTTACGGTTAAGAAAGCCCCCGAAGCCAGCTACCATGCGAATCATTTCATTCAATGAAGGTGGGACCTGGGGCGGCGGTTGGCGCTTGGCCACAATGGACACCGCTTGCCATTCCTCATCGGCAAAGACGACGTTGCAAGGTAACTCCGGGCAGGTGCGCCCCAGCATGGTCAGATACAGCACCCGCCAGGCAATGATCAGATAACAGGCCAGCGCCGGTTCCAGGCGTTCGAGGTGCTCGAGCTGTAGCTCTTCGACTTTGCAGCCGGATTTCAGAATTCGGAAAAAGATCTCTATTTGCCAGCGGCAAAGGTACCATTGCAAGACCTCGACGGCCTGTTCAGCCGTGGCTATCGGCACGCTGGTGAGCAACACCCACGTGATCGGTGCTTCGTCTGCCGGGGGATTGACTTCGGTGGCCAACAGGGCGGTGATTGCCACGTCCGGCAGCGTCTGGCCGTAGCGATAAGGCGCCTTGAGAGTGACCGGCACGGCCTGCAGCGTCTGGACGATGTGCCGCGCCTTGCGCTTATCGGTCGCCGGCCTATCGAATTCTACCTGAGCCAGTACCGGCGCCTCAGCGGCCGCCTCCCAGAGGTTTCGCCCATCGCGGAGCTTGCGGTCATGTTCGGAGCGGATCAACCACTCGGCACAAGGTAGCTGGGCCTGCTGGACCCAGTGGCGTTCGGCAAACACTTCATAAATATCCGCTTCGCGGTCCGCCGTATAAACCAGTCGGGTCTCAGGCACGCGGGCTTGCAGTTCACCCACGCTCTGATAGCCTTCGAGCCAGCGGAGGCTTTCCTTCGCTTCGATAGGCCGATGGGGATCTTTATCTTGGCCCAAACTGCCCGGCTCCCGTACCCAGCCCCACGCATCCAACACCCCCAGCGGCACCCGATCCGGGGTTACCGCCAGAGTCGGGTGCAGGTACAATCCGCGGCGCGTTTCGTAATTCAGCGGCCCCAACCCCTCAATGTCACTCTTGCTGGTATCATCAAGCTCCGTGGTATCCTGGATACACAGTACCAGCGGCTGGTTGCCCAGCCGCTGTTCGCTACAGGCAGCATGCGGCTCCAGCACCTCTTGGGGACCTACCCGCTCGTGGTCCAACAGCCGATAAGCCGCGTTGGTCTCGGCCCAGCCGCCGCAGGCGGCTGGAATACTTGCGCCGGGCTGTGCCCCCAGATCCGCCAACACCTGCCGCGCTCGCTCATTGAGCCGTTGATCTCCTAAATTAATCGTCTCCAGTTCCGCTACCCAATCGTTCATGTCGCCTTCTCGCCTTCTCTTGTCAGGGCTAGGGAAGCCGCGTATTTAAACAGGTTTGGGCGCGCGTGTCAGCCAGCGTGCTAGCGATTGGAGTTATGGGTAACGATATGCCCGGTAAGAGGTCACCATGAGGGTGAACGGCGCCGTGCGGCGCCAGCCCTGGGAACAATGCCCTTGGGTTCATGCAGCAGGCACTCGCAACTGCGCCTGATAGGCGGTGAGGCGCGCTTGGCGGGCCTGTTGCAACCGCCGCCGGCGTTCGGCGAAGATGTGCTGCTCGCGGCCGAGGAGCTTGGCTTCGGGGGCCACATAGCCTAATGCACTGTGCAACCGCTCGGTATTATACGTCGTCACATAGACGCCAATCAGCTGCCGCGCATCCTCGAGCGAGATTGGAGTCTGCGGACGAATACATTCATCTTTCAATGACTTATGCCACCGTTCGAGCTTGCCGTTACTCTGCGGATAGGCCGGCGAAGTGTGCACTTGGCTCATCTCCGAGCGGCGAATGAACGCCTTAAATTCCTTAGCGATGAATTGCGGGCCGTTGTCGGAAATCACCCGCGGGGTCGCCTCCGGGTGCTGTTCGTGGGCCGCTTGCAAGAGAATGGCCACCTCGACTTCGGTCATCTGCTCGCCCAAAACCCACTGCACGATCCAGCGACTATAGCCATCGAGAAGCGTACACAGATAATAGAACGTGCCCTGGAGATTGAGGTAGGAGATATCGATATGCCAATGCGCATGGGCACAGGTCGGTTGCACAAAGCCCTGGCCTTTGCGCGTGGGTTTAGCCTCCCACGCGTTAAGCAAGCCGGCGGCTTTCAGCACCCGATACACGGTGCTGGGGGCACAGGCGACAACCTCGGCGTCGATCATCTGGTAACACAGCCGCCGATAGCCGTCCTGGCGATGCTGCCGGGCGAAGGCGATGATCGCTTCGCGCTCCCAGGATTGCAGCCAATGGCGGCTGGGGATGATGCCATTATGGCGATTCGGTTGGCCCTGGCGCCGGCGCCACTCGTAGTCCTTGCCCGGGGCCAGCGCCAACCAGCCTAGTAGGCGTGTCAGCGGCAGCTCCAGCCGCTGCGTGCCATACTCGAGCAATGCCACCACCGCTGCGCGAACCGCCGGCTCAACCCAGCGCCCGCTCCGAGGACCCCAGTGTTTTTTTTAAGTTGCACATAGGCTTCCATCACCTCCGCCAACACGTCATTCTTGCGCACCAGCTGCGCTTGCAGCGCCTCAACCTGTTGGCTCAGGCGATTGACCTGGGCCGAGCCGCTCGGGGCAAAGGCCGCGGCGCCGCCTTCAAAAAAGATCTTCTGCCACCGGTAAAACACGTTCGGGTGCAGCTGCTGCTCGCGACACACTTCCGAGACCGGCACCTGATCGACCAAATGCCGGCGTAAAATCGCTACTTTTTCCACCGGCGTGTACTGCTTCGGTTTGCTCTTCGTACGCTTCGTCATCGTCATTTTCCTCTACTTTTTACCAACTGTATCAAAGCAGGGAAAATTCCGATTCCATCTGAAGCAAAACACATGTATGGTTCTCTTGAAAGAACAATCCCTTGCGCCGTTAAAGGGCGCACCCTAACGATGAAGCTCAGCTGCGGACAAGCCGCTTAGGATGTGTCCTAGGGCAATCGCGCTATGTGAGTTGAGAGGCTGTTGGAAAATACCCTGGCGCGCAAGCTAATGCGTTGATTTAAAATGCTCCGAAATCGTTCGATCAGGGGTTTTCCAACAGCCTCTGAGGCCCGAAGATGAGATGGGTGCGGTAATCATCGTTCAGTGAAGCGCGCAGCTGACGACGTCGCAGGCTATCCTTAGCGGGGCCGTTATGGCGTATCCCGTTGAGCGCCATCCGCCGGATCAGGGCAAGGGTTTCGGGCGCGTGATGTTGGCGTGTCCGATTGGCATCCTCGCCGAACTGCACGTCCAGTATCCAATGCTGACCATTCTCGGTATCCCAGTGGCGGCGCACGGCGTCGGCAAAGCACGCCGGATCGGTCAGTGAGCACCGGTAATAGCGGTATTCGGTCGTCGTTGCCTCGCCGATGATTCGGGTCGATTCGCCGCGACCGACCGCTTGCAGTCCGGCCCACTCGGGTGGTTGCTCCAGCCAGGCAATCTCGTCACTCAGGGCGTAGCGGCGGATTTCAATTCGACCATGGTCTTTGGCTACCGTCTCCTGCTGGGGCAAGCGGCCCTGGGCCGTTTCCGTGTCTAGCCATAAGCGCACGTCGTCATGCAGACCCGGGTGGTTGTCCTTCAGAGCCAGGATGTAGTCCGCACCCGCGTCGATCACGTCCTGGGCAATGGCTTTCTGACAGCCCATCGCATCGATCGTAACCACCGCCCCTTGCACATCCAGCAGTGATAGCAATTCCGGCATCACCGTAATTTCATTGGTTTTGTCCGCCACCGCCTGCGGCGTAAGGACTAAGCGAGCTTTCGCCGCATAGGCGCTGACCAGGTGAACCGCTTGCTCGCCTACTCGACTACCCCGCAACCGCTTACCGTCCAGGCACACCGGTTCACCGGCTAAACTCGGGATAGCGACTTCCACCCACCGCAACAACGCGTCGGTAAATGCCCCCGGCGCCAGGCGTCCCAACACGTCACTGAGCGTATCATGCGACGGAATGCCATTCGGCAGTTCCAAGAACTCTCGCAACCAGTCCTCCTTTTGCTTGCCAAATTCCTCCATCCCTACCCAGTCTTCAATTCCACTGAGCACGGCACAACATACGAGCATGAGAATGTCATTCAGTTTGTGTAGCTTGTTTCGGGTTTCCCGGCGGGGGTCAGGCAGCTCGGCAAAATAGGGGCGGGGATCAGACAGCATCGGTTACCTCCTCAACATCAGCATGCCTCCCAACATTACCTGCCTCCTCTGTCAAGAGCTATATAGCGCGATTGCCCTAGGATGTGTCCGCGAATAACTTGGACATTATAGGGATTCTGCTAGACTGCTCGGATGGACATCAATCTGGTTAATACTCTCCGAGAGAAGTATATTGCGTTAGAGCCGTTTTTCAACGAGCGGAGGAAGCGACTGTGGGCGGCAGCGGAGACGAAAGCGATCGGACGTGGGGGGAAAGCGTTGGTTTCCAAGGCAACCCAGCTGTCGCGGACGACAATCTATCGGGGTCTGCGCGAACTTGCGCGTTCGGACAAGGACGAAGCTGACAGGCGTATTCGGCAACCGGGAGGGGGCCGCAAGGCATTGACAATTCAGGCGCCGGCACTGATCGATACCCTCAAGGGGCTGGTGGAGGACACCACGCGCGGCGATCCCGAGTCGCCGTTGCTCTGGACCTGTAAGAGCACGCGTCAACTAGCTGAGACACTGGCCAGTGATGGTTATCGAGTAGGCCGTCAAAAGATGTACGAATTACTCTCGGAGTTAGGCTACCGTCTGCAGAGCAATCGCAAAACCGAAGAGGGCCGAGGGCATCCTGATCGGGACAAGCAGTTTCGGTATCTGACCCGGCGCGTGAAACGGTTCCAACGCCATGGGTAGCCGGTGATTTCGGTGGACACGAAAAAAAAGGAGTTGATCGGGGAGTTTGCCAACCAGGGCCGGGAATGGCGAGGCAAAGGGCAACCTCGTCGTACCCAGGTTCACGATTTCGGCACCGATCGGGTCAGTCCCTATGGCGGGTATGATCAGACGGCGAATGTCGGTTGGGGCAGTGTGGGAACCGATGATGATACGGCCGAATTTGCCGTGGAAAGCAGCCGACGCTGGTGGTACAAGATGGGACGTGTGAGCTATCCGCAGGCCACGCATGTGCTGGTGACGGCCGACTGCGGCGGCAGTAATGGGTACCGAGTGCGACTCTGGAAACGCGCCCTTCAGAGCTTGGCGGACGAGACCGGGATGCAAATCTCAGTTTGTCATTTTCCGCCCGGAACCAGCAAGTGGAACAAGATCGAGCACCGGATGTTTTGCCATATCAGTACCAACTGGCGAGCCAAGCCCTTGACCAGCCATGAAGTGGTAGTCAATCTCATCGGCAATACCACCACGCGCGGAGGGTTACATATTCAAGCTGAGTTGGATACCAACGATTACCCAAAAGGCAAAAAAGTGACTGATGCTCAGATGAACAGCGTTAACCTCAGGCGTGCTCGATTCCATGGCGAATGGAACTACAGAATCTCACCTAAGTGTTCAACTTAATTACGGACACGTTCTTAGCGGGTTGGCCGTCAGCTGCAGCGTCTTGTTATGTAGCTTACCTGCATCACTGCGGTGGCACTAAAACAAAGTTTCCGAAATGAGTCTTCTTCATGAACTCCTGCTGCGCAATCGCTATGTCTTTAAGTTCGAAGGTCTTCGCCACCAGCGGTTTGATTTCGCCTCTCTCAATATATTCGATCAGGTTCGGGAAGACCGGCTCATCCCATGCTGTGCAACCAATCAGATTCAAATCCTTGAGATAGAAATCACGCATGTCCATGGTGACCATTGGCCCGGCAATTGCGCCGGACGAGACGTAGCGACCACCCCGAGCGATTACCTTTAACAGATGCCCGAATCCGCCTCCCGCGACGTTGTCTATGACAACATCGATGCTGGACTCGCCGAGTTCGGTGCTCAGGTCGGTACCCCGAGGAATAATCCTGTCAGCTCCTAAGTTTCGAACCAAATCGATTTTGGAGCGCCCGACTATCGCAGTGACATAGGCGCCACGCCGCTTTGCAAGCTGTACTACCGCTGATCCAACGCCACCTGACACGCCGGTCACAAGAACATGATCGGAGGCCGTGACCTTGGATCGGTGCACCATGTTTTCAGCAGTTCCGTACGCGCAGGGTATCGTCGCGAGCTCGACGTCACTCCAGTCGCAGTCGACTTCGAACACCTCGCTTGCCGGAACTCTGACGTATTGCGCGAAGGCGCCGTCAAAATCGGACGCCATCCAAATGTTATTGAGCGAATCGAAACCGTTCAAACGCATGCAGGCGCGTACGAGCACCCGTTTGCCGATTTCTGGGCGGATGGAATCATTGGCCTGTACGACTACCTCGCCACAGCAGTCGGTGCCCTGGATTAATGGGAAGGGTGTTTTTTCGTTCCAACCCCCGTCCTCGATATCGGAATCGTGTCTTGTTGTGGACAACTGCTCGGTCCCGCTCACTACGGATGATGAATACCAGCCAAGTCGTGTATTGATCTCGGTATTGTTCATCCCCGCCGCGAGAACCTTGAGCAATACTTCTCCTGGACCTGGAACCGGAATCGGAACGTCGCGATATTCGAGCTTGTCGTACCCGCCATTGGCAGTGGTTACGACAGCCTTCATAACTGGCTGCTGCGACTTCGGCTCAAGGCGCTCGGAATTGATGTTTAAGAGATAACTCAAATCGGGCATCTTCGCTCCACATAACGGCGTACGAGATAAGCGGCACCCGCGACGAGGCAAAAAGCCGGTAGGGCTTTTTGCCGAACGAGCGGGCACCGAAGGCGTCGCGAAGCGATGTCCGCTTCATTGAGTAGTTAGGCGGCGCTTCGCGCCGACAACTGCTCAATGCTTATCTCGCACGCCGTTAAGCGGCGCTTCGCGCCGCTTAACGCTTACGTCAGAGGCCAAACGTAGCGGGGGCAATTTGTCGCCAAAGCAAGCGCAGCGCGCCACAAATTAACGGAGCGTAGTTTGGTCCCTTGCACGTGCTTGTTAGCTGACTGATAACCATCAAGCTCGCTGATCAAGGAACCACCTCTTGCAGGACTTGTCCTCTTGCCCCAGAGGGCATTTTAGTGCCGGCGATTGCGGAGAGCGTCATCGCTACATCGACGGTTTGGATTTCGCGATAAATACGCTGATGTTTCAAGCCCGACCCTGCGAATATCACCGGGACATAAGTGTCATAGCGCCAGGGAGAGCCGTGAGTGGTACTCACTGTCAGGCCATCGAAATCATTAATGAACCAATTAGGTTCGAATACGATGAAAATATCTCCAGATCTTTTGGAATTGTGATTATTTAGTATGGACCGAATCAGAGGTGTATCCGGGATGCGTCCCTGCATTAGCGCTGTACTCGAAACAGCGAGACTTACGCCTTGGAGCTTCATTATTTCCTCGGCAACGGCCTCTTCGACGGCGGCCTGATCAAGCCCTTTCTTGCGAATCAACTGACGATTCAGATAAACATAAGGCGTGTTGAAGGCCAGAATAAGCTCCTCGCCAATGCCAAATTGCTTTTTCAGGTTACTGATTCCAGCCTGCTTGTCCCACGTTTCGGGAGCCACATAATCGGCCTCGATACCATATTGATTCACTTGAGGTGGGGGTTCCGGCGCACCGTGGTCAGCAGAAAGCACAATCAGCGTGTTCTTCAACCCTACTTTTTTGTCAACGAACGACAGCAGTTCCGCCAGTATACGATCAAGACGCAGCAGATTATCTTCGGCTTCCAGACTGGACGGACCGAAGAGATGCCCAACATAATCTGTCGAGGAGAAGCTGACAGACAGGTAGTCCGTCACTGCATCGGTTCCGATATCCTCATTTTCAATCAGTTGTTTTGCAAATTCGAGGGTCAGTTCGTCCCCGGCGGGACTGACGGTCAGCAAAGTCGCGAAATACTTGCCATCCGCCGATCCGTAGGGATGCGGAAACGTTCTGCCAAAGGTCGATAAAGACGTCTCCCAGGGCTGATCATCTTTGTCACCAAAGAGGTAGGAAGATCGGTCATGTAACAGTTCCCACTGCGTGTCCGCATAGCGCTGGGGCAGTTTGCTTGCATTAAAGGCCTCAACCCACGCCGGGTATTCCTTATAGTAGAAACGGCTGGTCACAAACTCTGTTGCTGCCTTGGAAAACCAGAATGCCTTACCGGCATGCCCGGCCATGGAAACCGCGCCGCGATCCTTTACAGAGACACTATATATCTTGGCGCGACCTACCGTGCTCATCGCAAGTTCGTCACTGAACGTGGACACAAGAATTGCCGCGGGCGACCGACCGTCTGTGCGAGCGGTTCTTTGGGTAGGGTCGATCTCGGTTGACTTGTCCACATCGGCCCCGGCAGTGAGCAGCGGGTAGCGATTGTCTTCTATGTTGTATGTCATCTCGCCTGAAGCTCGGTCAAACCAGATATTGCCTATCAGCCCATGGTCGGCCGGCTGGGCACCGGTAGCCAATGTCGCGTGCCCGACTATTGTTTCGGTGTTCGCATGCGCGTGATGGGCGTTTTCGTATACAACGCCTTTTTCCAAAAGATAACGGAACCCGCCTGCTCCCATCTCAGGCAAGTAGCGACGCGGGAGATCGCCCCGAAGCTGATCGACAGTAATCTGCAAAATGAGGCGCGGCTTTACCGGTGTCTCAGTTGCCCGGCCCTGAGGCGCAAAAATCATCATCAGGACCGTGGCCGCGAAGGCACTTTTGATCCAAAAATGGTCGAATGAATTAGACGCTAAGCTCATCTGTTTCCCCTTCCAGAAATCTCAATCTATCCTTTGGATAGCTAACGGCGCTTTTCAGCGGGCGCGGCTTTTTGCGATCCGCTGCAAAAGTCTTGTTAGCCCTTATAACGCTGTTGGATGTATTCCTGTGTCTGGCTGGCACTCAACTCTGTAGTAGATGGCCCAGTGCGAATATAAAACCTTTCCAAATTGCCGTCCTTAAGAAATACTGGAGTTGGTGACTTGCGACACTTTATTACCATGACCCGGCAGTCATCATGATCATCGAAATGTGCGTGTAGACTGGTCATAGCTTGGACACCCATACGAGATTTGACAATATTAACCAGATGCAGGCTCATCTTGTCTTCATTGGTAAAATCATCCGCTTGGATACCGACTGGAGTGCCATCGTCTGAAAGTCCTATGACCAACATCCCACCATTTGTGTTTAGGAAACCAGCAAGAGTCTTGAGTACCGCCAATTCCATGCGAAGGTCTTTCTCGCCAGTGTGAAGATTGGTGCGCAGGGTAGATTTAAACTCAACCGCCTCTGATTCACCGTTCAAAACCAACTTTGAAAGATCAAACTCCACCGCCTCCATCTCTTCATGGATCTTCTCAGCGATAAGGGTAGAGTAACCTTCCGCGATTACTTGTGCCATCAATTCGCGCCGTTTTTCCAGAAAATCTCTATAATTAACTTGACAATGTCACATTTCCCAAATGATCGATGAGTTTGTATCATAATGATTTTTCGTAGGAAAGTGATGGTGATGACAAAAAAGAGCTGGGGTGTCGGTGGGGACTGGTGCCGGAGGCGATTCAAACGCTGGGGCAGCGGCTGCCTGAGTTTTGGGCGCGCTACCGGAGCTGTTTCAAGACCCAAACCCGAGACGGCAGCGTCTATGCGCGGCATTATCTGAGCGGACTGCTGCGTATGGAGGGGAATCGACACTATAGCGGAATCGCGCGAGAGGCGGGTGTTGAAGAGCAAAACCTCCAACACTTCATGAGTCACTCGCCGGGGTCGGCTGAGACGGTCTACCGCCAGGTCCAAGCGGAAGTGAAAGCGGTTCCGGAACTGACGAGGGGCGCCGTGGTTCTGGTCGACGAAAGTGCCGACGAGAACGCCGGCGATGCCAGTGCCGGGGCGGCCAAGCCATATAAGGGTCGGCTGGGCAAGGTAGAAACCAGCCAAGTGGGCGTGTTGTTGAGCTACGTGAATCTCACGGTGGCGTCTGGGTTTTGGACCTGGATTCTGGGCAAACTGTTTCTACCCGAGGCCTGGTTCGAGGCCGGCTACCAAAAGCGGCGCAAGCAACAGGGCATGCCTGATTCGTTGAAGTTCAAAACCAAGGTTGAACTGGCCTGGGAGGGGATTCAAGAGGTCATGGCGGGTGGTCTCCCGTTTGAGATCGTCGGTTTCGATAGCCTGTACGGACGGAGTGGTTGGCTACGGGCCCAGGTGCGAAAGGCTCAGCGGCGGTATATGGCGGAAATCCCGGCCGACACGGCCGTGTACCTGGAAAAACCGACGCTCGGCATTCCCCCGCGCCGGGGTCAGCGAGGAAAAAAGCCGACGCAGGTGCAGGTGCTGGCCGGGGAAACGGTCCGCGTGGACAGCTTGCGGGAGACGCTGGCCTGGCAGCGTCTTCGAGTCCGGGCGACCGAACGGGGTGAGCTGTGCGAACGCTTCGCTGCGCGCCGCGTCTGGACCGTCCATGACGGTCAAGCCGTGGAAGACTGGCTGGTGATGCGCGAAGAGGCCACCGACCGCTACCGCTATGCCCTGGGTAACGCCTCAGCGGACACTTCATTGGAACAACTGGCCTGGTGGAAGTGCCAGCGCTACGTCATCGAACGGGCCAACCAGGATGCCAAGTCCGAGCTGGGCTGGGATGAGTGGCCGGCGCAGAAGTACCGTGCCTGGGATCATCATCTCGCTTTGACGGTACTCGCCTCCTGGTTCATCGCGCAAACCCAACTCGACTGGGCGCAGACTCATTCTCGTGACCCGGCGTTGCTCGAAGAACTGGAAACGGATGTCTTACCGGCTCTGTCGGTGGCCAATGTTCGGGAGTTACTGCGCGCGGTTATGCCTCTGAAACGCTTGACCGAAGAACAAGCTACGGAACGAGTGATTGAGCATTTGCTTAATCGCACCCGATCACGCAAGAGTCGGCTTAAAAAACAACGACTTAAAAATAGAGTCCACACCGGCCCCACGTGAGGCTAATGTGACATTGTCAAGCTAATTGATCCTTGTATATCCGGGGATGGCTGCGTTTCAGCAAGGTACAGAGGCGTTCCCCCGCGACGCTGCCCAACTGCTGGTGAATGTCCTGTTCCAGTGCCTCAATACGCTGTTGCTTATCTCGATAATGGTCGGTATTTCGAATCACTACCCCCTGCCCCTGGCGGAGACCATGGCGGGCAATCTCGTGACCGGTTTCCAGGTCACGGATGAGCAGCTGAGTCCCTTCGACATGGACACCGACGCGAGCCGGTTGCCAGGCCATGGGGACCGAATATTGGTTAGCCTGCCAGCAGAGCAGGCCAGTCTTGTCCACCTGACGCGTCTGTTGCGCTGACGGTGCCGGCGTCAGATAGGTGGGGGTAAAATAGCGTCCCATGTGCCGCTGTTCATCGCGTGCATAGCGCGCCTGGGGCGCTTCTCCCGTGGTGCTGTGAATCCGCACGTTGGCAATGTCTGCCAACCAGCACTGCACGTGATCCCCCTATGGCAGGATAGATGTCGTCCCACAGAAAGCGTAAACTGTCAATTGAGGGGGTGAAGGTGAGAGACGATGAGAACCTATTCGGCAGAATTTAAGGCCAGCATCATTGAGAAACGGTTACCCCCGCAGCATGTGGAGGTGGTGCAGTTGGCCCAGGAAAGCGGGATTCCCAAGGATACGCTTTACAGCTGGCGGAGCCAGGCCCGCCGGGAACGGGGCCTGACGGCATCGCCGGCGGCGGAGGCGGGACACCGCTGGAGTAGTGAAGAGAAGGTTACCGTCGTGGTGGAGACGGCGGCGCTGAATGAGGCGGCATTGGGCGAATACTGCCGTCAGCGCGGGCTCTATCCGGAACCAATCACCACCTGGCGTGCGGCCTGCCAACAGGCCAATCCGGTGGCCCCCTCCCCCAAAGCGCGTCCCTTAAGCGAGGCCCAAGCCGATAAACGGCGGATTCGCGACCTGGAGCGCGAATTGCGCCGCAAGGACAAAGCCTTAGCCGAGGCGGCGGCGTTGCTGGTGCTCCAAAAAAAAGCCCAGGCCATCTGGGGGGACAGCGAGGACGTCTGATTAGCCCGATAGCTCGCCAGCAAGCGGTGGCGCTGATTGCCGAAGCCCACCGCCAGGGGGCTCGCTTAGCGCCGGCGTGTCGCCAGCTGGGCCTGAGTCTGCGCACCTATCAGCGCTGGACCCAGGGGGAAGCCGTCAAGGCCGATGGCCGTCCGACGGCAGCGCGCCCCCCGCCAGCCAATCAACTCAGTGCGGCAGAACGGGCGCAGGTGTTGGCAACCTGCCATACCCCTGCGCCTGCCAGGTTGCCGCCCAGTCAAATCGTGCCGCGCTTGGCAGATCAAGGGGAGTACCTGGCCTCGGAATCCACCTTCTACCGAATTCTGCATGACGCGGAGGAACAACGCCATCGGGGGCGCAGCCGCGCTCCCCGGCCACCGGCGCCGCCGCCGCGCCACTGTGCCCGCGGCCCATGCGAGGTCTGGTCATGGGATATCACTTGGTTGCCAGGCCCAGTGAAGGGGCTGTTTTTCTACCTCTATCTCATTATTGACCTCTATAGCCGCAAAATCGTCGGCTGGGAAGTGTATGCGTGCGAAAGTGCAGCCTATGCCGCTGAGGTGGTGCGCCGGGCGGTCCTGGTGGAGCAGTGTCGGGATCAGCCCTTGGTGCGGCATGCCGATAATGGCAGTCCCATGAAGGGCAGTGCCTTATTGGAAACGCTCTACCGGCTCGGGGTCGTGACCTCCTACAGCCGCCCCCGGGGGAGCAATGACAACCCATTCTCGGAGGCCGTCTTTCGGACCTGTAAATATCGGCCGGAATACCCTGAGCACGGATTTGCCTCGCTGGAGGCCGCCCGTGCGTGGATACTGCAGTTCGTGACCTGGTACAATCACGACCATCGCCATAGTCGGATTCGCTTCGTGACCCCGCACGAACGCCATAGCGGCCAAGAAGCCGCCATCATAGCGCAACGCGAGGCGGTGTATGAACAGGCCAAGGCACGCCACCCCGAGCGCTGGCAGGGCGCCATCCGCAACTGGAAGCCGGTGACGGAGGTGTGGCTTAACCCAGCCGCTGAGGTGCTGGACAAAGTTCCCGGTCTACCACAGACCGAATAGAAAAAGACGACAACTATCTTGACAAACACCGCTGAGGCTTACCTGCCAACCCGGCTCCGCCGCGCAACGCCCCGGCGCGGTGCGCGTCACGTGCCCGCACGGGCACCGCCGCTCGCCGTACAGATGTTTGTCATGGCGCCACTGCAATCCCAGCAACCCAGGCTCCCCCAGCGGCTCCAGATCCAGCACATACCGCCCCGTGCATGCCCGAAACGGCTGATCCGCGAAGGCCCCATCACACAGCGCACAGCGCGCTGGCGCATGCCCTATCGTTGCCGTGATCGCCAGCTCTTGGGTACGGCTGTGACCGGGGCTACCCCAGCGCCGCCCAGGGCGCTGGGCTGGCGTGGATGGAGGCTCCGGCTGGGGGGCTCCGTCAGCCTTCGCCGCTGAGTCATCCCGCGCCTCTGGCTCCCCGTCTGCGGCTTCCGCTGCCTCCGCTACCTCCTCCGCCTCCCCGGCGCTCGCCTTCACCTCGGCCTCCGCCTCGGGCGGCGTCTCCGTCTTGCTACCAGACCACGGCGCGTCGCTGCTCGGTGGCCGTGAGCTCGTGCGCGAATTGGCTTTCAGCCGCTCGCGTGCCTCTTTCAGGTCCGCTACCGCGTTCTTCAGCAACGTCTCCTTCGGCGAGGCCGTCAGTTCCGACAGCCTGGCCTCATCCAGTTGCTCAAGATCAAAATCGCTTAAGTGCACAGGCTCAATATAAAAGTTCTTCTATCATGGGCTTGCGTATAGCCCATCGTACCGCTCTTGACGACCTCGGCTTACCTACCAGCCTGGCCTGAGCCGGGAGGAGGGGGATAAACGGTTACGGTGGAGCAGGGTCTGGATCAGCCCTTGGTGCTGCATGCCGATAACGGCAGTCCCATGAAGGGCAGTGCCTGGTTGGAGACGCTTTACCGCCTCGGGGTCGTGACCTCTTACAGCCGCCCCCGCGTGAGCAACGACAACCCGTTCTCCGAGGCCGTCTTTCGTACCTGCAAGTATCGGCCTGGCTACCCTGAGCACGGGTTCGCCTCGCTGGAGGCCGCCCGGGCATGGGTGCTGCAGTTTGTGACCTGGTATAATCACGACCATCGCCATAGCCGGATTCGCTTCGTGACCCCTCACGAACGCCATAGCGGCCAAGAAGCCGCCCTTTTGGCGCAGCGCGAGGCGGTTTATGAACAAGCCAGGGCACGTCACCCCGAGCGCTGGCAGGGCGCCATCCGCAACTGGAAGCCGGTCACCGAGGTGTGGCTAAACCCAGCCGCTGAGGTGCTGGACCATGTTCCCGGTCTACCACAGACCGAATAGAAAAAGACGACAACTATCTTGACAAACACCGCGGGTGTGGACTTGGCCAGTGGCTATCTGTTCGCGCTTGAGTTACGCGCGGGGCGTAGCGGCGAGGACTGGGCTCCCAAGTTCGACATTGACGCGGGTCTAGACGCTAAGATAAAGTCGGAATTGTTTATCAATTCAGTGAATTACGCTTTTTTCCAAGCCCTAATTTTGTAGTGGCACACTTTTTCCTTAAAAGCCGCTTTACAGCGGCTTTTTCAAGGTTTATTGTGTGTGCATGTTTTTACGCACCACCAGCAACGGCCGCCGCCAGTACCTGCAGATTGCGGAAAGCTACCGCGATGCCGGCACCGGACAGGTGCGTCAGCGCCATATTGCCAGTTTAGGGCGCCTGGACCGCCTGCTGGAAGACGATGGTCTGAAGGGGCTGATCGACGGGCTGCTGAAGGTCAGCGGTCGCGGAGGCCTTGACGAACTCGTCCCTGGCGTCACCGACGACAATACGCAGTTTGAACCGGCGCGCACCGTGGGGGCGCTCTGGGCGGTGTGTCAGCTCTGGCAGCAACTGGGGCTGGGGGGGTGGTTGCAAAGCCGACTGAACGGTCGAGGCTACCGGGTGGACATTGAGCGTCTGGTGCGGGTACTGGTGACGAACCGGCTGTGTGATCCGTGTGCCAAGCTCGGGGTGTTGCGCTGGCTGGAGCGGGTGTACTGGCCGGGCAGCGAGCGGATCACCCATCAGCCACTGCTGCGGGCGATGGATGCGTTGCTCCCCTTGAAGGAGGAAATCGAGCAGCATCTCCAGCGCTATTGTGCCGCGGCCGACGAGCTGGACGTGGTGTTCTACGACATGACCACGGTGCGGATTCATGGTAGCGGCGAGCAGGACGACGACCTTCGGGTTTATGGCCATTCCAAAGACGTCAACGGCGTGGCGCGCCAATACGCCGTGGGGGTAGTGCAAACGGCAGCGGGGTTGCCGGTCCATCACGAAGGGTTCGCTGGCAATGTGGCCGAGGCCGGGACGGTGCGGGGCATTGTCGAGCGATTACTCAAACGATTTACGTTGCGACGGCTGATCCTCGTTGCCGACCGAGGAATGCTCTCCCTGGATAATCTCGAGGTCTTGGAGGGGCTACGGCTGGCAAACGGGCAAGCGGTGGAATATATCGTAGCGGTCGCCGCGCGGTGTTATGGGGAGTTTGTCCAACCGGTGGTGGATCGCCACGGCGAGTTGCTCGCCCAGAGCCGGCGCGCGGGTGGCGAAGTCTTTGCCGTCCTCCCCATCACCGGCGATCGGCGCTTGATCGTGGCGCACGATCCGACCCGGCTACGCCAGGCGCGCCGCCAGCGGGCGCGGCGCCTTAACCCGGTGATCAAACAAGCCCGGGCACTAGAGCGCAAACTCAATGCCCAAGAGGCCGGCGCGGCGGGTCGTGGGCGCCGGCTTAGCGACCACGGGGCGTGCGTGCAACTGGCGCAAGCGATTAGCGAGGTCGGGGCCAGCCGACTGATGCAGCTCGATCTCGATAGTTCGCTGTTTAACTGGTGGTGGGATCGGTGTTTGTCAAGATAGTTGTCGTCTTTTTCTATTCGGTCTGTGGTAGACCGGGAACTTTGTCCAGCACCTCAGCGGCTGGGTTAAGCCACACCTCCGTCACCGGCTTCCAGTTGCGGATGGCGCCCTGCCAGCGCTCGGGGTGGCGTGCCTTGGCCTGTTCATACACCGCCTCGCGTTGCGCTATGATGGCGGCTTCTTGGCCGCTATGGCGTTCGTGCGGGGTCACGAAGCGAATCCGACTATGGCGATGGTCGTGATTGTACCAGGTCACGAACTGCAGTATCCACGCACGGGCGGCCTCCAGCGAGGCAAATCCGTGCTCAGGGTATTCCGGCCGATATTTACAGGTCCGAAAGACGGCCTCCGAGAATGGGTTGTCATTGCTCACCCGGGGGCGGCTGTAGGAGGTCACGACCCCGAGCCGGTAGAGCGTTTCCAATAAGGCACTGCCCTTCATGGGACTGCCATTATCGGCATGCCGCACCAAGGGCTGATCCCGACACTGCTCCACCAGGACCGCCCGGCGCACCACCTCAGCGGCATAGGCTGCACTTTCGCACGCATACACTTCCCAGCCGACGATTTTGCGGCTATAGAGGTCAATAATGAGATAGAGGTAGAAAAACAGCCCCTTCACTGGGCCTGGCAACCAAGTGATATCCCATGACCAGACCTCGCATGGGCCGCGGGCACAGTGGCGCGGCGGCGGCGCCGGTGGCCGGGGAGCGCGGCTGCGCCCCCGATGGCGTTGTTCCTCCGCGTCATGCAGAATTCGGTAGAAGGTGGATTCCGAGGCCAGGTACTCCCCTTGATCTGCCAAGCGCGGCACGATTTGACTGGGCGGCAACCTGGCAGGCGCAGGGGTATGGCAGGTTGCCAACACCTGCGCCCGTTCTGCCGCACTGAGTTGATTGGCTGGCGGGGGGCGCGCTGCCGTCGGACGGCCATCGGCCTTGACGGCTTCCCCCTGGGTCCAGCGCTGATAGGTGCGCAGACTCAGGCCCAGCTGGCGACACGCCGGCGCTAAGCGAGCCCCCTGGCGGTGGGCTTCGGCAATCAGCGCCACCGCTTGCTGGCGAGCTATCGGGCTAATCAGACGTCCTCGCTGTCCCCCCAGATGGCCTGGGCTTTTTTTTGGAGCACCAGCAACGCCGCCGCCTCGGCTAAGGCTTTGTCCTTGCGGCGCAATTCGCGCTCCAGGTCGCGAATCCGCCGTTTATCGGCTTGGGCCTCGCTTAAGGGACGCGCTTTGGGGGAGGGGGCCACCGGATTGGCCTGTTGGCAGGCCGCACGCCAGGTGGTGATTGGTTCCGGATAGAGCCCGCGCTGACGGCAGTATTCGCCCAATGCCGCCTCATTCAGCGCCGCCGTCTCCACCACGACGGTAACCTTCTCTTCACTACTCCAGCGGTGTCCCGCCTCCGCCGCCGGCGATGCCGTCAGGCCCCGTTCCCGGCGGGCCTGGCTCCGCCAGCTGTAAAGCGTATCCTTGGGAATCCCGCTTTCCTGGGCCAACTGCACCACCTCCACATGCTGCGGGGGTAACCGTTTCTCAATGATGCTGGCCTTAAATTCTGCCGAATAGGTTCTCATCGTCTCTCACCTTCACCCCCTCAATTGACAGTTTACGCTTTCTGTGGGACGACATCTATCCTGCCATAGGGGGGGATGTGGCGGCGTTCAAACGGGCGTTGGCACTCGATGGTAAGCTCATTGTCGTCACCAATGTGCCTGAGTGGGACGCCGCTGAGGTCATCGCTCGCGATAAAGCGCTGGCCGATATTGAACGCGGGTTTCGCGTACTCAAAAGTCAGCTCGACATCGCCCCTGTCCATCACCGCCGCGCCGATCGGATTCGCGCGCATACCCTGATTTGCTTTCTCGCGCTGGTGATCCAGCGTCTGTTACGCCAGCGGTTACGAAACACCGCGCTGGAATTATCGCCCGCCACGGTGTTAGCGCGCCTAGAGGCCATTCAATACCACCCTGTCCGGCTGGTCACCGGACAGGGGATCAGCAACCTCGGGCATATCGCGCCGCCGCTGCGCCAGCTGTTCATCGCCATTGACGTGGAGATACCGACCCGCGCACGTATCGAATCGACCTTGTAGTGGCATTTTTTTTGACGGTTTCAAGTCAAATCAAATAGTTATAAAATTTAATGTCGAACTTGGGTGGGCTGAGGTCTTGAGCCAGGCCAAGGCGCAGGGGTTGGATCTGACCGGGGTGGTCAAGGATGCAGCCAAGGGCATTGCTACCGGCGTGCAGGCGGGGTTTCCCGCCGCCGAGCACCGCGACGATTGTTTTCCCGTACTCTACGCGCTCAACAAGGTGCGTCGGCAATTGGAGCAGCGCGCCTATGCCGCCATCGAGCGCGAGCAAGAAGCCCAGCAGGCGCTCGGAAAGATCCGCGCTAAAAATCAGCAGCGCCGCCGCGGACAGAAGCAGAAAATTGCCTGGGCACGGCGTCAATGCCAGCAGGCCATCGCCCGCTTTGATGCCTTTGAGGTCGCCGCGGCCCAGGTCCACGAAGCCCTGGAGTACGTAGACCTAGAGACCGGGCAGTTGCGTAGTGGTCAGGACGTCCACAACATCATGGCGTCGGCCGCCCAGGCGATTGCCGACATCGATGCTCCGGGCTGTCCGAAACTGGCCGGCTATCTGGTTAATCGGACTGCCGGGCTGGCGTTAGCCACCACGGCGCTAAACCAGCAGTTAGGCGAGCTGACCAACGCCTATCCGCCGTTGGCCGTTGCCCTGGCCTGCCTGATTTGGCGTGCCGTCTCAGCGTGCCACAAGCGCTCGGCGTATGGGCAACGAAACAACAACCTGCGCTTGCTCGCCGGCACCTATGCCCGACTGCAAGCGCTGCTGGGTTCCCAGACCGACACCCTGCTGGACACAGTCAACGGGTTGCTGGACAAGCGTTACCGCGCCTCTAGCGCGATTGAGGGCTGCAACGCCGCGCTTCGCCCCTACCTCTACGTCCACAAGGGCGTGACCCAGAATTTCCTCGAGCTCTTCCGCGCCTATTACAACCTGCGTACCCGACGCGGGGGGCGTCATAAAGGGACCTCCGCTCACCAGTGCCTGACCGCAACACCCGTCGACGATTGGCTCTCGTTGCTCGGTTATCCGCCCTCGGGCACGATCCACTAACGCCTCAGGCTCACGCCTCCGCTCAAGTTCCCGCGCCCTGCCTTGAACCTCTGGATTCAGGGCAACGATCCCTATTGCAAGTGTCAAGCAGAAGGGTAAATATTTGATCGGTCCCCTTGCTGGCGATCTCGATGCCCGTTTTTTCCTCGATCCAGTTGAAGATGGACTCGACAGGCTGGCGCACCGGCGAGACGGCGCGGGATAGCCAGGCGTCGGCGGCGTCGAGGTGCGCTTGGCCCGTTTGCTTCTTGACCGGCGTCAGGACCGTAAACGGCAGTTCCTCTCGCCGCTTGAGGTATTCATACGCCTTGCCGGCGTAGAGTTCCTCGTAGGGCAGCGCGGGGACGACCTGCTCAAGCGCCGGGCCGTCGTTCAGCCCGGCGGGGGCGAGGCCGAGGAAGCGCGGACTCGGCAGGGTGCCGGGCCGCCGGTCGCCGACCAAGTGGATCTTCACGCCGTAATAGTAAAGGTTCTTCGTCGGGCAGTAACCGCTGTTGGCCAGTTCGGGGGCGACTTTGGCGTTGAAGCGGCGTCCTTGCCGGGCAAGGATCACGGGCATGGAATCGGCCAGCCCAGCGAAAGACGCCGCCTCGCCCGTCTCGCAGAACCTCTCCAACAGAGACGGGAAGCAGTCAGCAATCCGGTTCCGTCGCTGTACATAGGCTCCGTAGCCGGGCAGATGGGGAAACCAATCGCGCCAATAGCGCCGGGCATGCCCATGGATGTCCTTGATCGGGTGCTTCTTTTCCATCGCAACCGCGAACAGGTAGAGGGTGACGACCTCCTCATCGGTGAAGCGCAGGTCGGCAAAAGAGGCGTGGCGCTGGATCTGCGCCCAACCCCCTTCTTGCCAATGTTTGCAAACCGCAAGGTAGAGTGTTATCAGTTGTAGTTGCCAGTTTATCGTTGTTCTCAGTCAGGTTGTTGGGGAACAGCCTCTCATGATACAACTTTGAGCTGGCATCCTTTCAGGTAGCTCTGAATTCGCATTTTAGTTTCCAATAATGTCTAGTATTTATTGGGAATCTTTGGTAAATATTTCATTGCGTGATTGCCGGGTGTTCCCACTGTCATCCGTGCGGCAGGCCATTATGCAACGGCTGGGAGTGGTAGATATAGTCGCTAATAGCCATTCGGCTAGCAATCAAGTATAACGCCGCAAACGCTGAGAGAACTCCACAAGCGGTCCGATGTTGCTTGCCTCGGCGCTCTGGCACCACTCCTGGAGCTGTCTGACAAGCTGCTCCCGGGAAGCCATCGAGCGCTCCCACAAAGCGATCAGTTCGCGGCGCATCAGATAGACCGTCTGTAATGTCGGTATCTTTGCTAATGTCTGTTCGACCCGAGCGCGCTCGGGTTCGGAGAGCATTATTTCGTCGTGATATAAATAACTCTTCAGGTTTTTCAGTAGTCGCGCCTTCTCGGGTGCGCAACGGCGCAGTGCAGCAAGCTCCGCACTATAGGTGCGCCTAAGTGATCTGACATAGCTCACCCGGATATAGTAGTGATTTATCAGAACCGCCTGCAACGTCTCTACATCCACTACCGATTTGGCCTCGCTGAAGCGGGGCTTTGGTGCTATCTTTTTTACGCGTGCCAGTCCCAGCGCTTCGAGAATACGAATATACAGCCAGCCGATGTCGAACTCGTACCAGTGGCAGGACAGTTTCGCCGATGACGGAAAAGCATGATGGTTGTTGTGCAGCTCTTCGCCACCGATCAGAATGCCGAGCGGCACGATGTTGGTGCTGGCATCCGGCGTAGGCCAGTTGCGATAGCCCCCGTAGTGACCGATACCGTTGATCACACCCGCTGCCCAGAACGGAATCCATACGATTTGAGTGATCAGTATGAGTGCGCCTGGAACGATACCGAATAAGCAGAGATCGATCACGCCAAGCAGCGTCACCCCGAGCTTACCGAAGCGCGAGTAAACACTACGCTCGATCCAGTCGTCCGGAGTAGCGTGACCGTAGCGCTCGAGGGTAGCGAGATTGTGGGCCTCTCTGACATATAAAAACACACCCCCCCAAAGTACCCGATTGATACCCCATCTCCGCGGGCTATGCGGATCTTCCGGGGTGTCGCATTTGGCGTGGTGTTTGCGATGAATGGCAACCCATTCTTTAGTCACCATGCCGGTCGTCAGCCACAGCCACAGCCGGAAGAAGTGACTCACCACCGGATGCAGATCGAGGGCGCGGTGCGCCTGACAGCGGTGCAGAAATACCGTAACCGTGACAATGGTAATATGCGTCAGTCCCAGCGTGATCAGCACATAACCCCACCACGGCAGGCCAAATACGCCAGCAAGGAGCATGGATTCCATAATTCTTCCTTACAAGATCGAGCAAAAACTTCATCAAAGCATAAGTCCAGCCTGCGATCGTGTCTGTGCGCTGGCATACATAAGGTCATCGTTCGGAAGGGGAATGGATGATTGAAACGCTCTTTTCCGCTTGAGTTCCAGGGCAGCAAGGATCCAGGGCTGCTCAAATGCGCGACCGGTATGTCTGCGGTCTCCAGCTTCTCAGCGAACCCATCCCCGGACCCGGTGATGCCCGGAGATCAGTTCGCGATTCGTGACACTCGGTCTCCCGTCACTTGAGCCGCATGTCATTCTTGACGGACACCACGCCCTCGACGCCGCGCGCGACTCGGACGACCCTGTTATAGCGGTAATTAATTGGGTTCAGTACAATATCCGCAGTGCTTAAACCACCCTTTGATATCGGTTTCTGTCACGGCATCTAACGCATTTCTTATTTCACCCTCGAGGGCATCTCTGGTGCGTGCCGCCGAGCCCCGAAGAAAGGCTTTCACCTTCGACCAAAAGAGTTCAATGGGTGAGAAATCCGGTGAATAGGGGGGCAAAAAGTGTAACTCAGCCTGCTGCGCTTCCATCGCTTCTTGAATCCCCTCGACTTTGTGACTGCTCAGATTATCCAGCCACACTGGATCGCCCGGCTGTAAGGTGGGAACCAGCAACTGCTGGATAAAGCGGGTAAAGGCATTCCCGTTGATGGGGCCGTCGAGTTCCATGATCGCACGCACTTCCGTTACTCCTAACGCACTCACCAACGTCAGATTCGGTCCCGGGTTTACCGGTTTGTCGGCATGGGCACGACAACCGCTCGGGGCCCGACCATAGCGGCGTGCCATGCCGAGGTTGACGCCCGCTTCATCAATGAAAATCAAGCGCGTCGGGTCCATCTCGGCTTGCTCTTGTTGAAACCGCTGGCGTGCCGGTTCGATCTCCTCATCGGCCTCGCGCTCACTGGCATGGTAGCTTAACTTCTTGCGCGTGATCCCGCGCCGGCGCAAGCTCAAGCCAATCGTCGCGTCGCTCACCACCACCCCCTCTTCGCCTTCAGCCACTGATTCAATTCCGACAGCGTCGCGTCTGCGTGCTCCTCCACTAACTGTTTGAGTACCGCTTCATCCGATTCCCTCAGTTTGCGTCGTTGCCCGCCCCCATGCGCTTTCGGATCCACCCGTCGGGTCTGCTGATAGCGCTTCAGCAACCGCCAGACAAAATCCAAACTCACGGAAAAACGCGCCGCTACGCTACGCATCGAACCCTCCCCCTTGGGGTAGGCATCCACGACTTTTTGACGCAGATCATTAGAATAGGGCCTCATTCTCATTACTCCTTCACAGTTTGTCTCTATCCTATTTATTTATGGGCCCCTTGTAATGAATTCAACTAATTACCGCTATAATATCTTCCTGAGAGTTGAGGAAGCCGCTCAATTGAACCACGCCCTTGAAGGTTTCGACGTTGATCTCAGACGATTTCAGCGAAGGATCTTTGAAGATTTCCGCCTTTACCTTGGCAGTAATGACGGTGTCGTCCACATATTCCCCGGTTCCTTCTTGCGTTGCCGTCGAGGCGCATCCCAAGAGAGACACGAGCAAAATGACGAAGAAAAAGCCAACTAATCGATAGAATAGGCTCATGGTGATATTCCTGGTGAATGACGAATCTGAGGTCTTGCGGAGGATGGAAAGAGTCAAATCATTTAAAATTCGATTTGAACTGATTCACAAAATCCTTAAAAGGCTTCCCCGGCATTTTCAGTTTCCGCTTAAAGTGACAGTGCTTCTACTTTCATACTCCATAGAGGCACTCTACAACACACCGTAGCAAGTATTTGTTCGCTAGCACACAGAGGCTGAACCCTGAAGTAAAGTGCATTGCGACAAGTCCGCAAGCAGACGATTGGCGGTAGGGGGCCGGCGACTTCCATACCGCCCGCGAAACGGAAGGTCTGCCGGCAAGGGCCATGTCAGGCTGCATACCAGAGCACTGCGAAGTAATGGCATGCGGTACCCGCCATGACAAACAGATGCCAGATGAAGTGGCCGTATCGCAGGCGCGAATCGGTCGCGAAGAAAGCCACACCCACCGTGTAAGCCACGCCTCCTGCGACCAGCCATAGCAGGCCGGAGGCTGGTACGCGGGCATACAACGGATTGACTGCGATCAGAATGAGCCAGCCCATGAGCAGATAAAGGCTAGTAGAGACGATGGGATGGGACATCCTTTCAAACGTCTTCAGCGCCACCCCGGCGCCGGCAAGACCCCAGACAAGCCCAAGGAGCGTCCAACCCCACGCGCCACGAAGTACACCCAGCGTGAACGGCGTGTACGTACCCGCGATGAGGAGAAAGATCGCGGAGTGCTCGATGACCCGAAACACACGTTTGGCCTTGCCGATCGGTAGGGCGTGATAGAGGGTGGAAGCAAGGTAAAGCAGCACCATGGTCGCGGCGAAGAGACTCGCGCCGACGATGAATCCCGTATCTGCGCGCCGTACTGCATGCATGATAAGAAACGGGGTAGCCACGAGGGCTGCGACCAACCCTGTACCATGGCTGATGCTGTTGGCGATTTCTTCCCTTCGCGACTGCTCACGCTTGGGTACTGCAAGCGATAGGCTCATGACATGCCACCCTGCGGCCCCAGGCTGAGCCACGGCCACCGGGAAGGACGGTGTGGAGTGCACGGCTGCTCACCGAACTCACGCAGTGGACGTGGAAGCGGGGCGGCTGTTGGCTCCAGCGCGGTGTCAGGCGGCTTCATGGGTGCTCTTCAATTTCCCTTTGAACCACGAAAAAACCGAACAGCCCGACAATGGCCACCACCATGCCACCGATCAGCAGCCAGACGGCTTTGTCGGTCGGTGACCCGGTGAACAATCGCGACACATCGGAACTCAATGATTCCGAGACGCTGACGCCCTAAATGATTAACAAAATCCCGCCGGCTAACAGTGCAACCGAGATGCCTTTGTTCATGGTGAGTACTCCTCAGATCCGGCCTAGCAGCAGCAGGACCACGACTACTACCAGCACCAACCCGATAACCCCGCTGGGACCGTAACCCCATCCCCGGCTGTGAGGCCAGCTTGGAATCACGCCGATCAGCAGTAGTAACAGAATGATCAGAAGAATGGTTCCCAATGTCCTTTCATGTCTCCTAACTCGGTAGTTATTGCCATGTCTTCACTGATAAGGCTATTCAAACGCGAGAACAACCGTCTGTGCGCTACCGAACATTGAGACCAGTTTCTGCTCGCCGTGGATGCCCTCGTTGCCGACCACGGCGATTTCGGCGGACGCGCCATTCTCCATGACGTACAGCAGGGACACGATGGCGGTGGTGGGGAAGTAGATATGATTCAACCGACCCCCAAAAACTCGAGCCTCATCAAGCGGCAGCGGAACCCGCTCCAGGTGAGGAAACAGGCGCTCACGTTCGGATTCGGGCAGAACAACGAGCAGATGGATCGGAGGTTCTGGGGGCTGGACGTGATGGACATGAGCAACCTCCAAAATCGTCTGCCGGGATCGTATGGCCTTAATATCATGGCCAACAACATTAGTCTGTTAAAACTACCATTTTAGGTACGCTAGCGAACGGAAGCCTGCCAGGGAATAGTGTAAGTTTATTCCAATTTCATTATGCCAGGAGAAGCATCATGCCTTTGATTCAATTAATAATTGCTCTAGTGGTCGTAGGAGTTGTTCTATGGCTGATTAATAACTACATACCGATGGACGCCACCATCAAGAAAATCTTGAATGTGGTCGTGGTCATTGTCGTGATTCTTTGGCTGTTGTCTGTCTTCGGGGTCTTGGGTTCCATTTCAGGGATGCGTGTTGGATAGAGCTGATTAAAAGTCAGGTTTTATAGATGGGAGGAAACAAGACGAACGCAATCAAGATTGCAGTCATCGCACTGATCATAGCCGCCTCTTGGGCTCGGCGCATGGCGGTTTCAGCCATGCCAAGGAGACTCAGGAAGCCAGGATCGGTTCGATCGAACTGACAGACCGGTAGACGGTCAATATCTCAGTCTGAGCGGGCGTGGTGGCGATGTATCCTCTCAAAATTTCATGGCGAATCAGGACACGTATGCAGTTCAGCTTTGCTCTTTTGCCTGATCAACTGCGCCAGTGAAGGCAGCTCAAATTTCCCACTTACCCGATCATAAATATAGTCATAAGCACTGACGCCGAGTTTCTTCGCCGTTTGCACCAGGGTCATGAAGGTGTCTTTGGCCTGGGTACCGGCTTTGGATTTGGTGTGCAGGCTGACATCCCTGACCCGGGCTTGTGCACGGGCACCCAACTCAGCATCATTGTTATGCAACGGCAACTCGGGATGACGCAGCACCGCCAAGAGAGCCTCTTTTTTGGCGAGGGTTTTGGCGATTCGGTCGTCGAGCTCGGCATAGTCGGTTCGGGTTGAGAACAACCGGTCGAACGCCTCGGACAGCCTGGCCGCCTCGGCCGATGTCGGGGTTTGTTTAAACTCGAGCAGTTGGCCGTAGAAAGCCCAATAGTCTTGGCGAAAGCGCTCCCATCGTTGCCGATGTGCGGGGACGATAGGATTGAGCTTTTTATCGTGCCGACCGTCATGTACCCAGCACAGCGCCAACTGCTCGGTGAGCCGCTTAAATTGCGCGGCATCATCGCACAGCAACAGCTTGACCACCGGCAACGCAGTCTCCTGGTGATACGCGGCGATCGCGGCGGCTTCGAGAAGGCGGCGGCGCTGGCGAGGGCCGGGCGGTAACTCATCCAACCGCTGGGTGATCTGCGCTTCGGTGAATGGTTGGTCTTTCGCCAGGCTCTCCACGCGGGCGATGAGCTTCTGAGACACACCGAATTGCTCGAGCAACTCCAGCGTTTCGCTATTGAACACAAATCGACGGGGAGCAAAATTTCTCAGTACGTCCAATACGCTTAACCGATCTTTGTGTTCGGTCGTGAAATAGGCCGTGGATAACGGATTACAGACCACCTGGGTAGAGTGGTTTTCACCGTTGACCCGCGCCCTGGTGTCATCGATCTGCTGATAGTCCCCGCATTCCAGGGCAGCCCGATAGAGCTCGTCCTTTTCGCGATGAAAGACCGCTGGCGGATCGGTCAACAAACCCGAGATATAACCCGCCGAGATGCGGACGTTGAAATTGCGCAGAAACGCTAAAATCTTCGGTTCAGACAGGTTACATACGTGCTCCATCGTCGGAATCAGCGCACGAATGCCGGCACCGAATTCCCCCTTCACCCCTGGCGGTAAGGGCCCTCGATAAGTCTGCTGTTGCGACGGCGAATAATATACCGCACGGCGGTATTCCACATTGTCCGAGGTGATTTTCAGGTCCTGAACAAGGACGCTTTCATACCCCTTGAAGATGGCATCTTCCGGGAGTCCATCACGATTGACCGGACACACCTGCACTCGGTCAATGTTGATCTGCTCGCGTTTCGATTCCCGCTGGTGTTCTCCCCGGCCTCCCTTGCCCTGTGCTCCTGAGGCCTCCTTACGCTCCTGTTCCGAAGATAGGTCATCACGCTTTTGGGGTTTCCCCTTAATCTCCGGCTTCCCTTGCTCGCCTTTCAAACGGTTGATTTCATCCTTCAGCTTTTGTTGCTCTTCCTTTAACTTTTCGTTCTCCGCGGCCAGCGTTTCCACCAGATTCAGCAACACCACCACACTGGCCTTGACATCAGCCGTTTCTATCCGCTCAATGTCTAGCGGCAGCGTTTCGAAAACAGTGGCAATTTCGGTACGGTTCATAACCTACTACATGGGGCAGCCAAGCGTTTTATCAAGTCTTCCACGCGCTACTTTGTTCCATGAGCGCTAAACTCGGGTAGCGCGTAGCGCCAACCCATCGAACCGTTGCTGAAGCTTTATTACCATGAGATTTTGAGAAGATACGTGGCGATAGTGGCCAAGAAGGCGGGCTTCTCTTGCTGTTTGTGCCCAAGAACAGCCAGCTGCCGCGGTTCTAGAGAATCGGGATTGCCGGTCAACTTTCGATGCACCGCTTGCTCAGTTTCGCCAATATCCGAGGCTGACAAAACGACCCGCATCCGGAGATGAAGTAGTGCTTGAAGAGACACTAGACGACCAGATCACAGGCCGATCTATCATGAACGCAGACAACGAACAGCGACTGTTCGGCCCGGTTGAGCATCGTCTGTTTCGCTACACCGCCGTGCTGATGTCCAGCGTCGTCCTGATCGGGCTAGCTGGTCTCATTGTCTGGATTCTGGCCAAGCTCCTGGCCGTGTTCTACAATTTGCTCCTGCCGCTGTCCATGGCCAGCATACTCGCACTGGTGCTATATCCGGTGGTGGACTTTCTCCAGACCCGGCTTCGGTTACCCCGCGTAGTTGCCATCGGGGTCCTGTTCGTGGGTTTCGCCGCGGGGCTTGTCGGGTTCGTTTTCTTGCTCGTTCCCACGATGATGAGTCAGGCTATCGAAATCATCGACGCTGCGCCCGGCATCATCTCGAACTGGCGGGACAGCCTGGCCCGCTACTTTCCCGGGCCGACCTCGATGGTCTCGGCACGCCTGGAAAGCGGGAATCTCGACGGGCTTCTGCCCGCCCTCGACATCACCGGCAAGACCATCATGTCCTACCTCGGGCTGCTGGTCGGACTCGGTTTCGTACCCCTGTTTCTATTCTTTACGCTGCTGTCCGGCAGGCAGCTGCACGGCCAGGCCTCTGAAGTACTTTCGGTGTTCAACCCCGAGACACAGAAAAAAGGCTGTATTTCATGGATGTCTTCGTGGAATACGTCACCACCTTCTTCCAGGGGCAACCTGGACTCTCACGAGGGTGCTCGACGCACTTGAATACAACAAGCACCAGGGGAAAAGGAACCGCCTGGCGGGCATGTGCGGCGCGGGCAATCCACGGGTTTCACTCGCCCGGATGGTGAGATAGAGCGATATTCGACGTGTGCTACCGCACAGACCCCATCCGATTATATGTTCATTCTATGTACGAGCGCATTGGATATCGAGTAAGACGCTCCGGTTCATCGCCAACAGTCATTACCAGGACACAGCATCATGAACAAAGATCAAGTCAAAGGCCGCGTCGAACAAGCGAAGGGCAAAGTGAAAGAAATCGTCGGCAAGGCCGTCGGCAATAAGAAAATGGAACGAAAAGGAAAGATTCAAAATACCGGCGGCAAAGTCCAGGCGGGCTACGGTGAGGTGAAGGAAAACATCAAGAAATTCATCTGAAGCGAGTCATCGCTTAAGCCCAATACCGTTCCGTTCAATGGGCTTGCCAAAGGAAAAGCCTCCAGTCAGGATAGATTTGCCAAAATTCCAACCCGATTAGGAAGCTACGGTGATCGACCTTCACCAAGAGACAGACGCACTGGCGTCGTGGCCTACGGGCGAGCGACTCCGCGCTTTGCAACGTATCATTCCTCGAGTCCAAGTGGAAGAGGTGCTGGCACAAACCGGCCACGACCGAGTGACAGCAAGCGCCTGCCGGGATGGTTCATGGTGTGGTTTCTCATCGCGCTGGGGTTGTACTGTCGTGATTGCTATCGGCAGATTTTCCGCTGGTTACAACCGTTTTGTCTGGCCACGGTGCCGGGACGCTCGACGTTGTGCGAGGTGCGCAAAAGGTTGGGGCTCGCGCCGCTGCGGGTGCTGGGCGAACAGCTCATCCAGTTGCTAGGCCAGCCGGACACGCCCGGGGCATTTTACCGCGGGATGCGTCTGATTGCCCTGGATGGCTTCGCGCTGGACGTGGCCGATACCCCGGCCAATGCCGGCCGGTGCGCGGGCCGCCCTGGCCGGTCCCGAGGCAGCCGTGCGCCGCGCGCTGTATGATGTTGTTTACCCGCTTCCAGCGGACACACTGCACCGGCTAGCACCTTAGCCCGGTTCGCAGCCATCTCCACCCGTTTCGGCTTCACAGGCCAAGGCATCGCTATGCCTGTGTTACCCTAAATCGGGGGTTGTTGAACCATGCCGGAAATAACGCCTCAGGAATCGTATTCTATCTCGACGAAGACGACGCGCTGAGTGACCTGACAGAACAATTCGTAGGGTATGGTACCGGCCTGGCGGGCGATTTCCTCTGCCGGTAGACCGCGTCCCCATAGAATCACGGGGTCGCCCACCGAAGCTTCTGGATGATCGGTAAGATCAATGGTAATCATATCCATGGAAACCCGTCCGGCCAGCGCAGCGCGCCGGCCGCTTACCAGTACCGGGGTGCCTGAGGGTGCATGACGTGGATAGCCGTCTCCATAACCGATGGCGGCAACGCCGATGCGGCTATCCCTGGGACAACGCCAAGTACCGCCATACCCCACGGGTTCACCGGCCGCATAGGTCTGCATGGCGATTAGCCGGCTCTGCAATGTCATGACGGGGCGCAGTCCTTCCGCTTCTCCCACGCCGTAATCGAAAGGAGAACAGCCATACAGCATGATACCGGGGCGAACCCAGTCAAAGTGAGTTTTCGGCCAGCTCAGTACTCCTGCGGAGTTAGCCAGGGAACGCTCGCCCGGTAGATGTTGGGTCGCGGCATTGAAGGTATCAAGCTGAACGAGAGTGTAAGGGTCTTCACGCTCGTCGGCTTTGCCCAAATGGCTCATAAAGCGCAGCTTGGGGGCCGCATTCGCACATGCCGTCAGCCGTCTCATCACGTCTGGCACGGCAGTAGGTGGAAAGCCCAGCCGATGCATTCCGGTATCGATCTTTACCCAAAGACTGATGGGCCGTTCTAGCCGCGCCTCCTCCAACATTTGCAATTGCGATTGATGATGCACCGTGACCTGCAGCTCATACTGACTACATAGTTTGACTTCTTCCGGCTGCAAAAAACCCTCCAACACCAGGATAGGCTTGTTAATGCCAGCCTCCCGGAGCGTGAGGGCTTCGTCGCAACGGGCCACGGCAAAGGCATCGGCCGCCGCCAGCCCCTTGACCACCCGTAGCACTCCGTGACCGTAACCATTAGCCTTGATCGCCGCCGCCACCCGCGAACCGGGTGCGGTGGCGCGGACTCTAGCCAAGTTGTGCCGTAACGCCCCGAGATCGATGCAGGCAGTGGTGGCCGGTTTCATGGAAATTCTTTGCTCGTTACGGTTGCCGCCAAGAGCTGGTTCTGCAGATCAGCGTTATTCATAAATATTGCCTCCAGGCTATTGTTGCCACACCCAATTTAACCGCAATCAGGTTGTCTACTTTCATTTAGGCTTACGTGATATAAAGAAAGCGCCTGATCCATCTGCTCCTGCAAGTTCTCGATGCGGGACTCGTGGGAGGGATGAGTGGACAGAAATTCCACCGGCTGTGCACCGCCGGCCTTGGCCATGTTCTGCCATAACAGCACGCTTTGGCGGGGATCGAAACCGGCTCGAGCCATCAGTTCCAGACCGATGGTGTCAGCCTCGGCCTCATGGGTGCGGCTGTAAGGCAGCAGAATGCCGTACTGAGCCCCTAACCCCAGGGCATTGATCAACGCCTCATGTTTCCAGCCTGTCTGGTCCGAGCTCAAGAGATCTACAAGCATCATGCCACCCTGCACCGCCAGCTCCTGGGTCAGGCGTTCATTACCATGATCGGCTAGCACATGGCCGATTTCGTGGCCAATCACTGCCGCTAACTGCGCCGGCGTATCGGCCACGGTTAGCATACCGGTATTGACGCCAATCTTACCCCCCGGCAACGCAAAGGCATTGGGAACGGGATCACTAAACACCACCACTTCCCAGGACTGCTGTTGGTCAGGCAAGGCTGCGATGACAGCCTCGGCCACACAACGGACAAAGGCATTCACCGAAGGATCGGTTGCGATAGGTTGCGTCTGTTTTAGGTCGGTAAAAGCCTGCGCCCCCATGGCCGCCAGTTGGCTGTCCGGCAGCAAGGTCAATTGCTTACGGCCCGTGGGAGATTCCTCACAGGCGGTTACCAGCAGGAGCGGTAACAACAGCAAAAACCATTTTCTTAGCGCCGCCATCATTGCTCCTCGTCGACTATCCCGGCGACTGCTCAACACTTTGCTGGTGCTGCTTGAATTGGGACCTTCGCCAAAAAATGGAAATAATCGTAATACCGACGGCGATGACCAGTATCAAAAAAACGGATTGATCCAGCATAGACGTGATGATTACACCGAAACCCAGCAGAATGCCTACCACACATAACCGCCAGTTCAGGTAAACCCCTGCCAGAAAAGTGCTCAAGGCAAGAATAATCAACAGGATATTACCGGTAATATCACTGTTTAAATTATGTTGGACAACGGGTAAGAACACCAGCCAGATCAAGAACAGAAACGCCCCCCAATGCAGTAACTGGGTGCGAATCAATTCCACCCGACCCAAGCCTTTCTCCTGGACGCGAAACCACTCACTGATGACACAGAAAAGACCGAATACGGGTGCCATGGTCTCCCAATACCAGGCACTTTTCGCCGGCACTACATCAGTATAAGCAACGCCAATCACCGCCAGCACTATCAGGATCAGATACACTATCTCGTCAAGGATATAGCGGCGGAAAAAACCCCCTTTTGAAGCAACGGCTTCAATTTCAGAGGCAGTCGAAGGGTTCGCATCGAGTTCGGACATCGTTGTTCCTTTGCAGCAAGAAAATACGGTACACAAACATAGTATAAAGCGTATCCAGATGACCCGCTGAGCATAGTAACGCTTTGCTCGAACGTCCACCTGCCGTCAGCACGCTTTCCACCATTCGGCCGGCCGGTATCGGCCCCGCCCTGGTATTTAATCGGTACCGTTTGGGGTTATAATATTATTATGGATGGTCGTCCAGGATCTGATTATGCTGAGTATCTACCGCTTCCTTAAACACCGCAGACCCACGCGGGAGATTTTTTGCCAGTCGGGCCCAGAAGTTTGTCGGCATGATTCGGGATAACCCTCATCCTACCACCAGTTGAGGTAAAGCCGTATGAATATCAGGCAATCCTTTCCACCTGTTGCCGGCGAGTTGCAGGGCTTTCTGCGAGCTAAGGGAATCACTCGCCGGGCTTTTCTCAAGTACTGCGCCTCCCTCGCCTCGCTGCTGGCCTTGCCGCCTTCGGCATGGCCAAAACTGGAGGCTGCACTGGCGCAGGCACAACGGCAATCCGTCATCTGGTTATCTTGCCAAGAATGCACCGGTTGTACGGAATCTTTAACGCGCTCTCCCGCCCCTACGCTGGAAAATCTTATTTTTTATTTTCTCTCTCTGGACTACCATCACACCCTGCAGGCGGCGGCGGGCGAGGCGGCAGAGGCGGCACGTCGGGAGGCTTTGCGGCGTTTCTACGGAAATTATTTGCTGATTGTCGACGGCTCTATACCTCTGCATTATCATGGAGCGGCTTGTACTATTGCCGGCAGGAGTAGCCTTGATCTGTTGCAGGAATGCGTCCAGGGCGCCGCAGCAGTGATTGCCGTAGGCACTTGTGCCGCTTTCGGCGGTATTCCCAAGGCGCTGCCGAATCCCACGGGTGCGGCCAGCGTGATGACGCTCATGGACCGCAATGCCATCCCGCGCAGACCGCTAATCAATGTACCTGGCTGTCCGCCGATTCCCGTCGTTATCAGTAGCCTGCTGGCTCATTACCTTACCTTTGGCCGCTTCCCGGAAACCGACTCCTTAGCACGTCCGCAAGTGTTTTATGGACATACCTTGCATGAGCGGTGCTCACGCTTGCACTTCTTTCAGGAGCAACAATTCGCCCATAGCTTCGATGACGCAGGAGCACGCCAGGGTTGGTGCCTGTATGAGCTTGGCTGCAAGGGCCCGCTGACGCACAACGTCTGCACTACCGTAAAATGGAACGAAGGCACCAGTTCCCCCATTGAGTCCGGACATCCCTGTATCGGCTGCTCAGAACCCGACTTTTGGGATAAAGGCGGGTTTTATCAGACTCTGCTATCGGAAACGCCTGCGGCCGGGAATGCGGATAGAGAGGCGCAAAGCAGCGCGACACGGGGACAAGCTGTATTTGAAGGCAATTGCGTTTACTGCCATTCACCCGAACCGCCGCCCTTTCGCACGCAGCCTGAGCAAGTTCCTTGGTTGTTACAGAATCACGGCATCCGTGCTCACCGCTTTACGCTCTCCGATCAACAAATAAAAGATTTAGTGAATTATCTAGAATCTTTAGAAGAGACGGCAAAACCACGTTGACAACTTGCTAAAGGCCCATGTTTCCCTCTAGTGGAACATCCTCATGAATACGCTATCTACGGCGGCATTACGCATAATTCTGCTTTACATAATCAGCCAGACGCAGCGCCAGAGCCACTAAGGTTAGGGTTGGGTTAGCGTAACCACTGGTGGGAAAAACCGAACTGCCGGCAATATAAAAATTGCCGATGCCATGTACCTGGCAGTTGCGATCCACCACTCCCTGCCGGGAATCGTCGGCCATGCGCGTTGTACCCATATGGTGGTGGCCACCTTCCATCTTCGGGGACCAACCATTATCGTCCGTCAGCAGCCAATCGGCAAGGCGGAGCCGGCCCAGACTTAAGCGGCCAAGCTCTTCACCAAGCAGTTCATTGGCAACACGCACCGACCGTTTATCGAGTTCGGTCAAACGCCAGTCCAGGCGCGCCTGGGGCAGGCCTAACGGGTCACGTTCGTGGCTTAGGGTAATGCGACTGTTGGGGTTCGGTTCCTGCTCGGAGCGGCCGAGCAGCTTAACCAAGGTGACGTTGCCCACATAGGGTTCGCCTTTGGGCCGCCAGGCACCACCGAAGACATCGTCCAGGTCGCTGACCATGCGCCACAGGCGCCAGGCAAGATCATCGGGCCATTCTCCCTGTTGTAGGGACTGTTTAACCCGAGTAAAAGCATCGTAGCCGGTTTCGGGAGGACCGGTATCAAAAATGACGGTGCCGGAACAGTTGAGAATTTTTTGGCTGGCCTGAGCCGCCGGCGACGGACCCAGCCCCGCGACCAACCGGGCACTGCCGTCAAAGCGTGTGAATACGGTAAATGATTGGACCAGAGTTCGCGGCTCCGTAGCCAGAATGACGGCAGGTACATCATGGGGATGATCCATAAAAAAACGCCCCACCAGATCATGGCGATTCCCCAATCCGCGGCTTTCCGTACGCTGGGAAAGGAGCAGCAGGCGGGCGTTTTCAATACCGCCACAGGCGAGAATGAAAACCCGGGCCCGCACGGTGCCCGTTTTACCCTGCAACGTGCGGATATGGGCTGCCTTGACTTGCGAGGCACCCTCGTTGGTAACTAGCTCGGCAACGTTGGCGTAGAGAAATACCCGAACGTTTTTGGCCTGTTCCAGAACATCCCGGTACTGCTTGCCAAAGCGGGTGGGCGGGCTGAATTGCCAAAAGCCAATTTGCACCTTGTCAGGATGAAAGGGAGGAAACGCCCGATACTCGTCGTTCCAGTCCTCAACCTGGTAATGGTAGGGACCCAGTTGGCAGAGCTGCTGGGCGGTTGCATAGTAGGGATCGAGCTGCTGCTTGCGAATGGGCCAGCCGCTGTAGGGAACCCAGGAGCGCGGTTCGAAATCGATCTCTTGCAGCGGCGCACACCAGCCTCCCCAGTGATTGGTGGATCCCCCGAAGTAACGCAGGCGCGTGGCATCCAGAGGAAAATAGGACCTGCCTACGGATTCTCCCTTATAAAGCGACTGAATGGCGGCATCGTATGCCAAACCCCCGCTTTCCAGCAAAATGACGTTAAGGGGAGAATCCCGTAAAGCCCAAGCAAGCGTAATGCCAGCAGCACCGGCACCGATAATGCAGATATCCGCATCCAGAGTGATATCGTGGTCTAATTCTCGAAAATCAATCAACATGTCAATCCGTTCCAATCCTTCAAGAAAGTGCCAGTAAAGCGCATAACTGTGCTTCGCAGCGCGCCAGGACCCAGCCGTCTACGATAACTGTATCGCCTTCGAGAAACTGTTGTTGGCGGCGTTGATAAAGAACTTCCTTAAGTCGTATCCGATGACCCGTCAACAGGGGATAAGTCATTTTCAACTCCGCCAGCAAAACACTGCGATTGGCTTTTTCGGGATAAAGGCTCAGATAGCACCGGCCTATTACCTGAGCATCCGTCACATCGGAAAACAGGTTGCCCACCATAGCTTCAATCGAGGCATCGGAAATACCGGCGGCCAGCACCTTGGTCCCCCAACCGCGCGCCGCCAGCAGGCCGGTGATAAGGGCGATGATAAACCGTCTTTTTGACATCAACATACGTTCCTACCTCATCTGACGAAAACGACCGTCAGCATCACGAATCAATGAAGTGCAAAAGAGAAAATAGGCACCAAAAAAGTGCGTGTAGCGGCCAAAATCATAATTAGGGCACAAAAACGAAGGTACGCAGCCTAAGGCTGCGCACAGCGACAAGCAATAGACACTATTATCATTCCAAAGTCGGTCCGAAAAAAAGGTACTACGGCGTAAAATTTGCTTAAGTCAATGTGTGAACTAAAACGTGCTGGCTGCATCCTATGTTAATTTCCCAGCGAGATAATCACATGCTTTCGGCAGGGCAACCCGCACCGGGTTTGCGTGATAAATCCTTGACAAGGGCCAGTTGCAGGATGGCGCAGTTGAAACCGAAATTCAGCGATTCCGTTCAAATTGTCAAGGGCGTTGATAAGCTTGACAGCCTCTTAAGCGCGAACGGAAATTTCTCCACAGGGGTTCTGCGGCGTGCTTACCCGCCAATAAGCGGCTTGCGTGCCGGCTTTTTAACCAGGATGGGCAATGTAAAAATTACAATTTTGTTTTTTCGCATTGCAACTTTTACTCATGGGATAAACATCAGCTTCTAAAGCTTAAGACATGATTGGTAATTATTTAATAATTAACTAATTCTGTTTTAACAAAAATTAACAACCAAGTTAAATCGCTATTGAAACTTTTGTGCCTTACTTAGAGACATAATACTGGGTTCTATTAGCTTCAATGAGAATGAGAATGCTGAACCGCAGACAATTTGTTCTGTCTACAACCGCTGTCCTTACTAGTTTCTGGTTACCAAGCTCTGTTCGAAAAGGTTTTGCCAGTGAAGCACAGGCTTTCGGCTACACCGACGTTGTGGAAAAAGCTCGCCAACTGGCGAAGCACCCCTATGTCGATCAACGTAGCCGCATTCCCGAGTCGTGGCGGAAGCTATCCTACGATCAATACCGCAGCATCAACTTCAATGCCGAGAAGGCCTTATGGAAGGGGGAAGGGCTGTTTGAAGTCCAGTTTTTTCACCCTGGCTTTTACTATGGCCGTACAGTCGCCATTAATGTCATCGAAAACGGGCAAAGCCACCCAGTCCCCTTTAGCACTGATTTGTTCGAATATCGCAAGCTAAATCCCGAGAAATTTGATCGCAACGGCCTTGGTTTCGCAGGATTCCGCCTGCATTTCCCACTGCATACCCCGCAATATGCCGATGAGGTTGTCGTCTTTCTGGGAGCCAGCTACTTTCGCATGGTCGGCCGCGATCAGCATTACGGTCTATCGGCCCGTGGTCTTGCCATTGATACCGCACACAACAATGGTGAAGAGTTTCCCATTTTTGAAGAGTTCTGGCTCGAGAAACCCGAACCCGAAGCGACCTCGATCACCCTTTACGCCCTGCTGAACAGCAAAAGCACGACAGGTGCATACCGCTTTATCGTACGCCCCCGCACCGATACACAGGTGGAAGTCCGGGCGACCTTATTTCCGCGTGAAGAAATTGCCAAGCTCGGTATCTCACCCCTTACCAGCATGTTCTTTTTCGGTGAAAATCGCACCCGAACTTTCGACGACTTTCGCCCTGAGGTCCATGATTCCGATGGTGTCATGATTCAAACAGGAAGCGGCGAGTGGATATGGCGGCCGTTGGTTAACCGCCGCAATCTCAACGTGAGTTCCTTTTTTGACACCAACCTAAAGGGTTTTGGACTGATACAGCGCGACCGCGATTTTGCCAATTACCAGGACCTGGGCGCCGACTACCAAAAGCGGCCAAGCCTATGGGTGCGGCCTTTGGAGGATTGGGGAGCCGGACATATCGAGTTGGTGGAATTACCGACGGATTCGGAAACCAACGATAACATCGTCAGCTTTTGGGTGCCCGACAAACCTCCTCCCGTGGGCAAACCCTTCGAGTTTGCTTACCTCTTAAACGCTTTTATCAACAATAATAGCTGGCCTCCCGGCGGATATGTCGAAGCGACGCGCATCGGTTCAGCCACCAGACCCGGGGTGAAGGAAAAAGCGCCCGAAGAGGCACGTCTGTTCGTGATTGATTTTAACGGCGGCGACCTACCCTCGCTCGGCAGAGAGCAACCCGTCGAGGCTCTGGTTAGCTGCTCCAGTGGCAAGACGTCCACACCGGTCACCCAAAAGAATGGAGAAACGCAGGGCTGGCGGGTTTTCTTCGACTTCTATCCCGATGGCAACGAGCCTTCGGTCATGCGTTGTTTTCTGCGCTTGCGGGATCAATTTTTGACGGAAACCTGGAACTATCTCTGGACGGGTTAGTTTTTCGGGCCATATTCCGGTCGGTTACAACAAGTATTCATAACAATAATTTTGTCGAAAATTTTTTGACGAGACCCTGGAACTATCTCTGGACGGGTTAGTCCCACCAGGCCACATTTCGGCCGATGCCGAGTATTCATAACAATGAAAGGGGTCCTATGGCTACACTCGCTTCTTTGGACGTAAAGTCCTTCTTCCATCGGCTATTGTATTTTACGCTGGTGTCTGGCACTACCTTGGGTGGTGCTTTTTTCATGGCCGATATTGTCCGTGCCAATGGCACGACCCACGTCGAAGCCATCGTTTTGCTGCTGTTTACCGTCGCCTTTGGCCTGGTCGTTCTATCATTTTGGAATGCGGTCATCGGATTTCTTATTCAGCTACTGGCCCGCGATCCGGTCGCCTTCGCTGCTCCCATTGCGGCTGCAAGAAACACTGAGGCTCCCATTACCACCGCCACCGCAATCGTCATGCCGATTCATAACGAGGACACCGAACGGGTATTTGCCGGCCTCAAAGCGATTTACCTCTCTCTGCGCGCCACCGGTAAGCTAAAGCATTTTCAGATGTTTGTGCTCAGTGACACCACCGATCCGGATATTGCGGCACAAGAAGAACGGCACTGGTGGGAACTGCGTGCTTGGCTCAATGCCCACGACAGGCTGCACTATCGTCGCCGCAAGACCAACACAGGGCGAAAAGCCGGCAACCTCATGGATTTTTGCCGCCAGTGGGGGGAGCAATTTGATCATATGATCGTACTGGATGCGGACAGCATTATGCACGGTCAGACCATCCTGCAACTGGTGAGAACGATGCAGGCCAACCCAAAGGCCGGCATCATTCAGACGGTTCCGTTACCCGTCAACCAGGAGACTTTGTTTGCTCGTATCCTGCAATTCAGCAGCCGTCTTTGCTCCGAACTATTGACCACCGGGCAGAGCTTTTGGCAATTGGATGCCGGCAATTATTTCGGTCATAATGCCATCATTCGCATCCAACCCTTTATGGAACACTGTCAGTTACCCATTCTGCCGGGTTCGGGGCCGTTGGCGGGTGAAATCCTCAGTCACGACTTTGTTGAAGCCGCCTTAATGCGCCGTGCCGGCTGGGCAGTCTGGAATCTGCCGGAAGGCCGGGGCAGCTACGAGGAAATGCCCTCTAACATTTTGGATTATGCGAAACGCGATCGTCGCTGGTGTCAGGGTAATTTGCAACATTTGCGCCTGTTAACGGCCAAGGGCTTGCATCCCCTCAGCCGTCTGCATTTTTTGCTGGGTGTGATGGCGTATGTATCATCGCCCCTCTGGCTGCTGTTGACGAGCCTGGGATTATTGCAATTGATTGATCAAGCCAACACGGAACTCGATTATTTCCCGCCGGGTTATCATCTGTTTCCTCTGTGGCCGGTGTTTAAAACGACAGAAGCCATCTCGCTGTTCGCCGTTACCATCGGCATGCTGCTCACACCCAAGCTATTGGCTTTGGTGTTGGCGATGCTCAATGCTAAACGACGCGCATCCTTTGGCGGGGGCGGAATTCTCTTGTGCAGCACCTCGCTGGAGATCATCTTTGCCGCTCTCCTAGCACCGGTGATGATGGTATTTCACTCCCTATTCGTCATCTCTATTCTCAGCGGTTACTCCATCAGCTGGAATGCTCAGCCCCGCGGCAACCGCGGTCTTACGATCGTTGAGTCATTTATCTACCACAAATGGCAAATAGCGCTGGGTGTCGGGACATGGACACTCGTTGCGGCAATCGTACCCGATCATATCTGGTGGATGGCGCCGGTCATCATGGGGCTACTGCTATCGGTTCCCCTTGCCGTCGTCTCCAGCCGGGCCGATATCGGCCATGTGCTGATGCGTTGCAGGCTGATGTCGACACCTGAAGAAACCCGACCCTCCCGGGAACTGCAACAGTTTAGAGCGGCAGTCGGCTATCCTGCCATCGCCTTGCAACCGGGCAACGCACGAGCCGCTGCGGTTGGCGAGGAAGCGCTGTTACCCGCGGCCGCATCGGTCAATCAATCAATCGCTCGCTGAGTCGTGATGGTGATGCGGTACTACTGATGACACCCCAGCTTATGCATCCTTTACTTTGAGAAAACGGGGGATATTTAGAACAAGACATAACCGCCGTCGATACGGATACAGTCGCCAGTATGATAGGCGCTGGCGTCACTCATTAGGTATATAGCGATGGCGCCAAAGTCCTGTGGTTTACCCCATCGCCCCAGGGGAATCCGGGGCTTAACGGCCGCCGCAAAAGTCTGTGATTGGAAAGCGCCTTCCGTCATCGCTGTCTCAATCCAGCCTGGGAGAATAGCGTTGGCCGTGATACCATGGCGCGCCAGTTCCACGGCCAATGCCCGAACGATAGCCAATAACCCACCTTTAGTGGTAGCGTACGCTTCGTTACGGGCAGCCCCGGAAATGGCGGCAATGCTGGCTGTACCGATCAAGCGTCCCCCCGGATCGCCATGCTTGGCACGCTCCACCATATGCCGCGCCACCGCCCGAAATGTATAAAAGACCCCATCCAGATTAACACCCAACACCCGCCGCCACTCTGCAGTGGACGCTTCCAGGAAGGAGGTCGGCTTGCTGCTTACTCCGGCATTGGCAAAGCAGGCGTCGATGCGTCCGAATTCAGACAACGTTTTGCTCAAGCTGTTTTCCACACTGATTTCATCAGCGATGTCACACCCCAGCGCTGCCACTTGAGTGCCGTAGGCTCTGAGTTTCTCCAGCGCAGCGGCGTTCTTTTCCGGATTGCTGCCCCACAGGCACACATTGGCGCCAGCCGCCGCCACGGCCTCTGCCATACCGAGACCAATGCCGCTGTTACCACCGGTAATTAACGCCACTTTACCGCTAAGATCGAAGGCTTGATAAGTCATGGTTCCTCCACTGTATCTGCTACCGCTGAATTTTTATGAATAGCCTGCTGTAAGTTTCAAAATGACTGGTTGTAGTCAGAAATATCGATCTGAAAGCTGTTATCAAGTAGGCGTCGGTGATTTGTTTATGCCCCAGTAATGAGGGCGCGGCGTCGTCAATGAATTTCGGGTTAGAGGAGATGATTTGCTGTCATTCTACCCAATTAATTGGGCTTCAGCCATGTTTGGTTTCACAGTTTCGCTGTTCCTGGTATCTCCTGTGCAGCAAGGTCAAAGGTATAAACTCCGTCGAGCACTTCACCTTTTTCCGACGCGTAATATTTCGCCTTATTAACGATCAGGGCGACGGAAAAATCGGCTTCCTTCTTTTTACTACCAACCTTAACCGGTTTCCCATGCCGATAGTCGTTCAACGCTCGCCACACGGTTTGCCCGTCTTCAACACAAATGTTGGGCTCTTCAAACAGCGAATTCACCACAGCAATCAATGCTGTTTTGTCTACCTTGTATTTCTTCCCTTTGAGTGTCCACAGGGTTTCCGTGAGCACCACGTCTGTTATCAGTACAGGTGCAGAGCCATTAATCAATCTATCAGCTTTTACCGATTGTGCTTCGTCATCCCATAGCAAGTAACGAAGCAATACGTTGGTATCGATAGCGATCAAGCAGTTCTCCTAGTCCAGGGCGCTCTGCAAAGACGCCTCGTCGGTGACTGAGGTATCCCCCTCAATATGCTTGAGAATCCCCTTAGCTGCACCAGAAACCTTCTTAACAATGGTGATATGCCCTTCAAAAACAAAACTTTCGTATTCGTCTCCGGGTTTGATACCTACTTGCCGACATTGATCAGCAGGCAACGTGATTTGTCTTTTAGAACTGACTTTTGGCATCGCTGCAGTCTCTTTACTATTAAACAATAAGTAAAGAATAATACAATCAGTGCACTGCTGCTGCAATTTAATTCCGCAATATACACAAAGCCCCGCGTTAAGCGGGGCCTTGGTAACAGCTGTGGAGGTTATTTAGGTACGAAAGCTTATCGGGCAGCCGCTTTATCCAGCAGCGGTTGGACAGCGGGCGTCAGCTCGATAGTCTCGACAGCTTCGACTGCCTGTTCCATTTGATGGGCTTTCAGATCCTTCAGAGTTAGGGTGATTCCCGCTGCGACCGTCAATAGGGTACCCGCGACGGCGAATGAGAGGTCAAAACCGCCGGTTTGCGCTTGGATCATCTGCGACACGCGACCCATCACGAAACCACCGACACCCCAGGCAGAGAAGAGAATGCCGTAGTTGATACCAAAGTTCTTCAATCCCCAAAAATCTTTGGTTAACGAGGGAAACAGAGCCAGGTTAGTGCCGTAGTTGAAACCGATAAAGGTCGCCAGCAGTACCAGCAGGACGGCACTGGCATTCTCGGCACCGACCACGGGAATCGCCGCAAACATCAAGGCGGCCTGGCAGGCTAACATAATGCATAAGGTGCGGGTACGTCCGATTTTATCCGACAGAGAACCGGCTACGATGCGTCCGCTGGCGTTGCCGATGGCCATAATCACCACCGCCAGGAAGGCCAGCTCGCCCAGGCTGCTCTTGGCCATGCCGGCGACGCTGCCGATCACCATCAACCCGGCGCCGGCGCCGATAAAGTATATTCCCCAGAGAATATAGAAGGTGCTGGTTCTTAGCATTTCGGAGGGTTGAAAATCACCTTCGGTCTTCACGGATAGCGCGGCTTTCAGCGTCTTCTGCGCCTTGCTCGCCGAAGCGCCAAACAAATGATCCGCCGGCGGATTCACGAGCAGCATGGACAGCGCTGCCACCACGATGGCAAACGCCACACCAAAGAACAACATAGCAGTCTGCAGGTCCCAAGTATCCAGCAGATAAGTGGCCAGGGGAGCAATATAAACCGCTGCCAATCCAAACCCAGACACAACGATCCCTGCGATTAAGCCGGTCTTGGCCGGCGGAAACCATTTTAGCGCCGGCGGCGTTGCCGAAGAATAGGCAAACCCCATTCCCATACCAGCCAATACGCCAAATCCTAACACCCACACTAGATAACTCGTGCTCTGGGACACCAGCACAAACCCGGCACCTACCAGTAGGCCTCCCGCCAGTGCCGTTATCCTAGGCCCAAAGCGGTCTTGACACTTACCAGCCAGAATCATGGAGAAAGCGAAGGCCAAGCAAGCCACCGCATAGGGGTCGTTGATGGATGCCAGATCCCATTGGAAACTCCCTGCCCCGCCGGTCTCGATGGAGGTACGAATGGCCCTCTTAAAAATACTCCAGGTGTAGAGAATCCCCAGGGCAAGATTGATGCCGGTGCCGGCCAGCACGACGGTCCAACCTTTGCGTTTCAACGAGTCTGTCATGGCTTGCTCTCCTTTGGTCATTGGCAATAAGCGGCGATGGCCGAACTCCGTTATCAGCGGTGTCTGACTCTCACCGTTACCGCTCAATACGCAAGCCCTATGCCATGGCGTGCAACTCACCGGTAATGCACAAAGATATTGAATTTTCTTAGGGTTAGCAGACGCACTGCAAAATGTTCGAGGCGCTGCCAAAGTCGACTTTGGCAGCACTGCAAACTCTAGCCGAGGGAAAAAGCAAAGACAGATGCCGCAAACATTTTAACGATGATTACAAGTAGTTGTTTCGTTGACAAAAAGAAGATATTTTTCAGGAATATTGGCAAATCTTTGAGAGTTTGCAAAGCTGCATACAGCGATTTGCAACAGCGCCAGAAGATGGATGATGGCAATTAACGCAACCCATACTTTTTCGTCTTACGGTAAGCGGACATCCTGATCGATTTCATGAGGCGCCTGATCAGGGCAGCGGGGCGGAAGGGGATCCTAATCCTGGAGAATCTGCCGGTGCGCCATGCGAAGAAGGAGAAGCAATGGCTGGCGAACCATGAGAAGCCGATCAAAGTGTTCTAGTTTGTCGCGGCCCATAGTTGAAAGCCGTCGTCTCATTAATCCTGGTAAACGACATTAACCTCATGAAAAAACGCTATGTTATGCCATACTTGGTCTAGGAACAGGTTTCAACGGGGCCGTATAGCAAGTATGCCAACGGTAGGGGGCTAAAAATCATTGATAATTAAATCAATACCTTATATTTGGTTACTGGGCGTAACCTAGGGTTTTGTCATACGGACTATTTTATCCGTTAACTATATGTTCGGCCGAGCAGCGAGGATTTCTTTCAAGCACGAACGGTAACGCCCACAAACCAAAAGACAGACAGGAGCTAACCATGACAACAGCCACCACCAACGATGAGAGCAAGCGGGTAAACGGCATCAACCTTAATGTGCTGCAGGAAACAGTGAACGCGATCAAGAACGACCCAGAGCTTGGCAGTTGCAAGTTCCGAGCTACCAACAAGTGGATCGATGCAAATCACAACTGCACTACAGTGACCGGGTTTTACGGCGCCAAGCAGGAGATCGACCACAAACAGAAGTTTGAATTGCACGCAGACGAACCTCCTATTCTTGCGGGTCAAGATCAGGGCGCGAATCCAGTGGAGCATTTGCTCAACGCTCTGGCCAGTTGCGTGACGACGAGCATGATAGCCCACGCCGCTGTCCGCGGTATCGAGATACAGGAACTGGAGTCCGAACTGGAAGGCGATATCGACCTGCGCGGCTTTCTCGGGTTGGCCAGCGACGTGCCGAAAGGCTACACAGATATTCGCGTGAAGTTCAAGGTGAAGACCGATGAACAGAACATGGAGAAGCTGAAATCACTGGCATCATTTTCGCCCGTATACAACAGTCTGATCAACGGCGTCAAAGTGGATATTCAGGTCGAGCCCAAATAGGGTTTTGACCGAACGCGGTCGAACCATGCGCTGCACCTAACCGCTGGCCTCTGGCGCGGCCAGCGGTAGGTGAGTTCTACGTTAAGCTTGTTCGCCATGCGCGGATTAAGAATGGGAGATGATGCAGAACAAAAGAGCAGAAGATAGCGGCGACAATTGTCGTTGTATTCATCTATTGGAGGTATAACATGAAAAACAATACTCCTAGGTACTCGCCCTTACGGCCAGCGCGACATCTAATTTTCTGGCTGGGTATCCCCTTGGCTATGGCCTTCACGTTCGGCAATTCTGTATTTGCTAACGACACCGACGGTGGCAAAGGCGTTAAGGCATCGTCTCCGAGCACAAATAACAATATCAACAGCAGGACTTATGGTCGGCGCTATAGCAATTCCATCCTGCGCGGTGTGAAGCTCAGTGATGTTTTTACTTTCAATGACAAAGACACCACAGAGTTTGGACCTGCCTATGCGGATGTCTGGACGATTCCCTCTAATTTTCTGGCATGCATGCCGCCAACCGGCAGGAAATTTTCTTACGCGCTTTGCTATTATTCAGGACCCGATTATCCGACAGGAAATAATCTGGATAACCCATCTTTGCCATGCAAGCTCTCTCCCGACGGAGTAGTGGCCAATTGCTCGTGTTACGAAATATCAACCGATGTGGTATCTCCCAAGATACCCTACTACGTTGATATTAATGCCATTTCCAATCTGGAGATATATCAGGAAACTGTCGAAACATGCGGGAAGGAGGGAGAAAACTGTGCTAATACCGACAGAGACCCACCCGTGTGTGATGCGATTAATACCAACCTGTTGGTTCCCGGCGCTGACCTGATTTCCGTTTTTTCACCGATTTACAAAAGCAATTACTCTAACTCTAACCCGGCGGGAAACGACTCGACTAATTGTGAAAATGCGGATATCTATGCGGGTTGTATGACAGCGCCTTGTTACCGCACTGGGGAAAAGGATGCCAACGGCCGTGACATCGTGGAGTGCAAATGTCCGGTCTTTGATGGACCTTACCAAATTGGTCAAGCAAGCCAAAACTGCAACGCCAACGAACCACCTCCCAGCTTTACAGTCTCGCGTAGCAAGAGAAGCAAAATGCGGAACAACAACGTATGGTCGGCGGCTTATAACCCTGCGGGCGGTGCCATTGACCCCCCCGCTGATCAGTGTGTGCCGGACCTGCCGGGAGGCAAAGGCTGCGGTCTTTTTGATCCCGGTAAGAACTACGGAGCTATTATTAATCCTGAAGGGGCGCTCTGTAACAGTGTCTGCGCTGCCTATAGGGGAAGCACAACTAATTCTAGCTTAATTCAGGTAGGCTATTCCTGCGATGCGACACTTTGCACAACGTTGGGTATCGGACAGGAAGACAACCCAAACTTCCCCCCGCCACGGGACGATCAAATCCGTTTATTGGACGAGGCCTGCAGCGGTATCCAGGACATAAATGGAATGAAACAGATTATTTTAGTTGAAGCACTGGCAGAATGTAGTTGCTGTGCCAGCCAGGTATGTGAGTGCGATAATCTCGACCAACTAACTAATCAGGTAGTCTCTGAGCTGAACAAACAACAGCGAAAAGTTGGTATTGATCCGCAATGTGATATTAATGGTACACTCTGCGGGAAAGAAGAAGACTAATGGCAGGGCTGATAAAATCAAACCAGGTAGGATTGGCAACGTCTTTTCGTTGCCCCTACCAAAATTAGGTAAATTCCAACATAAGCACGCAATGCGTCATAGCTTTCGGATTATGGTTCTTACCGCAACCCATACTTTTTCATCTTGCGGTAAATGGTAGCGACATTCATGCCGGCATGATGGGCAACCTCTTCGACGACACCGCCGGTTTTGCGCAGCAGACTGTCTAGATATTCCGTCTCGAAACGCGCCAAGGCCGCCGCATAGTCTAGTTCATCACGGTCACCTGACGGCTCCGCTCTGCCTTCAGGCAGCTCGATAAACTGGGCCACAACTTCCCGGCCGATAAACTCGCTGCCGTCGATGGCCATAGCGGCCTGTACTACATTGCTGAGCTGGCGCACGTTGCCCTGCCAGTCATACTGACATAACCCCTCCATGGCTTGCGGCGTAAAGCCCTTGACTTGGGTACCGAAGCGAACATTCTGCTCTTTAATAAAATGGGCGACCAGCAGCGGAATATCGACACGGCGTTCGCGCAGGGGGGGTAAGTGCAAATTGATCACATTCAGCCGATAATATAAGTCCTCGCGAAAGTCACCCGTCTGCACGGCTGCCTGCAAATCCAGATTGGTGGCGGAAAGCACCCGCACGTCTACCCGCTTGGGATTGGTATCCCCCACCCGGTAAAACTCCTGATCCTGCAAAAACCGCAATAGCGTCTTCTGGACGTTGCGCGGCAACGTGCCTACCTCATCAAGAAAGAGTGTACCCCCATCGGCAGTCTCCAGCAGGCCCTTATGATCCCTATCCGCGCCGGTAAATGCGCCTTTGCGGTGACCGAAAAGTTCGCTCTCCAGCAGCGCTTCCGGAATTGCCCCGCAGTTGATGGCGACGAAGCGGCGGTCTCTGCGTTCGGAATGCTGATGAATGGCACGGGCAATCAACTCTTTGCCGGTGCCCGATTCTCCCGTAATTAACACGGGGATGTCTCGGGCGGCCACCTTGGAGGCCATTTCTAAAACCGCCCGCAGCTTAGGGGATTCCCCAATAATGGTGTCGGTCCGAGAGGCGAGTTCCTGCCGCAGTTCCCGGTTTTCTGCCAGCAGTTCGGTTTGCCGAAGCGCATTGCGGACCCGCGACAGCAGTTCCTCCGGCTCGAAAGGTTTGGTCAATATGTCGTAGGCTCCCTTGCGCAGGGCCTGGATCGACATCTCCACCGTGGCGTAAGCCGTAATCATGATCACAGGGATGGTGGCATCCCTGGCCTTAATCCGCTGCAACACTTCCAGACCGTCCATGCCCGGCATTTTGACGTCGCTAATCACCAAATCGTAACAGCCCGGCACAAAATCGCTAACCGCTGCCTGCGGGCGCGTATAGGCCGTAACGACATAACCCTGATCCGCCATAATGGCCTCTACCATCCGGCACATGCCTTCCTCATTGTCGATCAGCAAGATACGCTTCTGATGACCTGTCATCCGCCTGCCTCTCTGGTCGCCGATAAGCTTACGGTTACGGTGGTTCCCTGCCCCACGGCACTGTCGATATGAATCATGCCGTGGTGCTGTTCAATAATGGTTTTGGTGATAGCCAAGCCCAAACCGGTGCCTCGGGCTTTAGTGGTAAAAAAAGGTTCAAAGATTTTTTCCAGATTTTCCGGCGCAATACCGGCACCGGTGTCTCGGAAAGTCAGCTTTACAAAGCCGTCTTCACCCAGCGCCGTGCCCACTTGCAAACGCCCTCCGGCGTCCATGGCCGCGCCGGCATTGAGCATTAAATTAAGCGCCACCTGGCGCAGCTGATCTTTATCCACTCTGACTTTGGGCAATGCAGGGTCAAAAGCCTTTACCACGGTCACGTGATCCATATCGGTGTGGTGAGCCGCAAAATCAACAAGTTGCTCCAGCAATGCATTGATATCGCTTTCTTCCAGCGCAGGCTTGGGAACCCGGGCATAACTCAGAAGATCCTGCACGATAGTCTTGCAACGCTTGCTTTCCCGTTTGATTTCCTGAATATATTTGTAGTTCGGATCTTCTGAATCGAGTTTGCTTTCCAGGTAGGCAGCGTAGCCGAGGATGATGCCCAGGGGATTATTGATTTCGTGCGCGACGCCCGAAGATAATACGCCCAGGGAAGCCAGTTTACCCTGCCGGGCAAGATTGACCTGCAGTTCTTGGTTCTGGCGTAACACATCCGTCATTTGATTGAAGTCTTCGGCGAGTTCCCCCAGTTCGTCGTTGGAAGTCACCGCAAGCTGAGTATCCAGCCGGCCTCGTCTGACCTCCTGGATACCCAGTAGCATATGGCGAATGGGGTCAGTCAATACTTTCGAAGCAAACCACACTAGCCCGAATGACAACGCTCCCACTACAAAGGTTAGCAGGCCAATGCTAAACCAAATTTTTCCTTCGATGGCGTCGACCGGCACTGGTTCAGTCTGATTTGTCGCTAACACACTGACTAAGTTATATAATTCGGTCTTCTCAGGCAATTTCCAACGTGTGGAGCGAGATGAATAAACTGACCCAGCGAAGCTGTCCACGATGCGATTCACAAGCCCTTGAGGTCTACCAAGGTTATGAGACCAAGCACCATGGCGATCGGAATCTGTATCGGTGCGGGGACTGTGGGCAGGTGTTTTCGGAGACCCGAGGGACGTTTCTGGAGGGGCTGAGCAAGCCGTTAAGCACGATTGTGACAGTGCTCAAGGCGCGTGGTGAGGGGCTGGGGTTGAACGCGACCTGTCGGATCTTTGACCTTGCCAAGAATACGTTGCTGAATTGGGAACGGCGGTTTGCGGAGTTACGTGAGACGCTGATGCTGTATGCCTTGATGCACACGTTTTTGAGCCAAGTGATTGAGGGCGACGAATTGTACACCAAGGTGCGCAAGAACGTGCCGGTGGAAGACTGTGAAGGTTGGACGATCGTGCTGATGGAGCGAGCCAGTCGGTTTATTTGGGCTTTGGGCTGTGGGAAGAAAGATCGGACGTTGTTTTCTTGGGCGATACAAATACTTAGAGACATCATCGAACGCACCGGTGAGGTCACCTTGGTGACCGACGGGGAGCGTCGTTACGGCAATCTGTTGTTCGAGATCTGCCATGAAGTGGTCCGCGCCGGGCAACGTGGGCGACCGCCGAAAGTCCTTCGTGAAGGGGTGAAAGTGAGGCTCAAGAATAAAGGGTCGCAATCGCGCCAACGGGGTCGCAAACGATCCAAGTATGAAGCCCCTCACCGCGAGCATCCCGGCACCCGTCAAGATATCGTGGACAGCGACATCCATGCCGAGCACGTCGAGGCGTTTAATGCCTCGACTCGTCGACGCAATTCCGCCTACCGCCGCAAGACCAACACCTACGCCAAGAAGAAGACCGCGTTACAACGGACCTTGGACATGCTGTGGATCATCCATAACTTCATTCGACCTCACTTTACCACCTGCAAGGTCCCGGCGGTAGCATTGGGCATTGTGGAAAAAGGGCTCTCGTGGGAAGAGGTTTGCATGATTCAGAAAACCGTATGAGTTTGAGTTTTTCTAAATTTAATCAATATCTTACTAGATAATCAGACTGAACCAGTACCCGTCGACCTGCTGATAAAATTCGTCTTCATAACTCGTGAGTCGTAAGTTCTCAGTAACTTGTTGAAGTCGTTGAAAATTGCTTATTTGGCTAGCTATTGTCATGAGAGTAAGAAACCAAATATTCTTCAACGGGTTATGTATTATCCAAGCTCCGAAAGTGTGAGAACTTATGACTCATGAGTTCATAAGCAATACCCTCGCCAATTTACCGTAGCTCAGGCCCTTACAAGTGGTTGATTAATGCGCCCAAGCTGAGCGACCTGAGAGGCGATGGAGTCCATAGAAATCGGCTGAGGCATTTGCGGAAGGTATTTTAGGATTTCACGAGCATATTTCCAGCCTCGAAACAGGGCCTTGAGATCAAGGACGCTAAAGGCCGGACAGTGTTCGCGCAGGGGGCGGATCAGTACCTGCGAGAGCGAGACCATGAACAGGGCCAAGTTGGCGCTGTTGTAGACCGGGGTCTGTTTGACCGCCATAAAGTCTTCCAGCCCCCAATATTGCTTCGCGTCGCGGAACTGAAATTCCAGTTGGAAGCGTACGCGATAGAAGGTGATCATTCGCTCGTAGTCCAAGCTCAGATCGCTGCTGAATAAGATGACATGAGCACGGGCTTGGGTGCGTTGGTTGATTTTGACGAGGATCACGACATTGAGCCGATCGGGAAACAACTTGTGCCAGACGGGCAGTTGATAGATCAGGGTGCGGATGTGATCGCGGACCGAGTCCTGCTTCAAGTGCCGCTCGGGCAGTTGTTCATAGTTGAGTTTATCGCCGTACTTGCGGCGCGGCCCCCGCCCTGAGTACGCTCCCCTATAGGGTTCATACAGGGCAGCGTTGTGCTGGAGCTTGCAGATCATTTCCAAGCCGGTTTGGCGCACCATCTGAAGCGCTGCATGATGACCAAACGCCCCATCGAAGACGAAGTAGCGCAGCTTGATCTGCTGGCCCAACAGGGCCAATACTGGGCGGATAATGCCTTGTACCAACACCAGATAAGGCGATAGCACGACCTCCCGGCGATTGCGATTACGACTGCCTTTCGGGCGCCCCTTTGGCTTGGCCGGTGTGGCGTTGGTGCGATGGCTGGCCTTCGCCTTGTTGCCCGTTTTCTGGCCCTTGGGACTACTGTCGGCTGGCCCCTTGAGGATCGGTTCCAGACGTACCGTATGCGAACAGCCTCGGTTCACGTTGATCAGCGACAGGTTCAGAAAACACAGCCCCGGCACCGTCTTACCATACAACGAACTGAAAAAACGACCCAGACCATAGGTTTGTTTGCCCGATTTGGTGACCACCACCTCATCGCCCGCCAGCAGCCACTCCGTGTCCTCGCCCAGCAGATGCGTGCGGATCAACCACCAATGCACCTGCGCCCAGTCAATCGTCGTGGTGAAAAACCGTTGGATTGTCCGGTAGCTGCCACCGCGCTCCGCCCAACGTGATACCCCCAGCATCGTCACCCGACCCGTGACCGCTAACAAGCCTTCTACGATTCGCGCCAAACGACGCACACTTGTTTTATCCAGTGTCTGGTTTAGGCAACTCAAAATCAGCATAATGTCATGCATGGGCGGCGCGCCTCTGAAGTGGTAGGTTTTAGTTCGCTACTACTTACCTTACCACTGCGGCCTGCCGCCCTCCTGTATTTTGGCGAAGGTATTGATAAGAACCCACGGCAACAATCCAGCGCCAGGGCTCGAAATAGCGATAACGAACGATTTTCATCCGCGGCGCCGGATCCGTTTCATTCTGCCAGGGATAGCGGATCCAGCCGTTCTTGCGCTCGCACATCTCACGAATAAAGTAGCGGCCATTATCGTCCTGGGCATTATCAATGCGCTCCCCGGCTAAAAACGGATGGATCTGCAATTCGCCATCCGTTGTCATCGCGTAGATATAGCCGGTTTCCCCCACTTTCTTGCTGAGAATGCTTTCCTTCATCTCCTGAAAAGCCCGGCGTTCGAAGGCAAGATTTTCTTCCTCCAGATAGCTGCCCGCCGCCAAAATCCAATCCCAAGGTGCAAAATAGGTATACGCTACGATTTTTTCTCTGGGGCGTTTGTCCCCCAAACTCTCATTGCGCCAGGGATAGAGAATATAGAGCACCTCGCCAGGCTCCGCTGCCAGTGCCCGTTGAATCATCTCCTGGATAAAATAACGGCCGTTTTCATCCTGAGCGTCATAGATATTTTCACCCTCTTGGGCAATATGAGCGGTCAAGTCTCCCGTTGGGGTCATGGCATAGAGGTAACCGGTCTCACCGATGCTGATGTTTTTCAGCGCCTCTCCGGCTTTCTGCTTAGCGGCCTGCAGATCGAGTGTACCGTTCAGGTACTGTTGGTGCTGATTGCCAACGAAGTTGGAAGCGAAATTCACCAGGGTGGCCAGTTCCTCATTAATCAGCCGACGCCTGTCTTGCTTATAGACCTGAAACTGCTGATAGTGGGCATTTAGGAGATCCAGGGTAAATTGCGCCATATGTTCCAGATCGGCTGCGCTGGTTTGGGTAATGCCCAGGTAAGCTTGCTGTTGTGCAACGTAACCGACGACAACACCAACGCTAAAAATGGGCACCATCACCAGTGGCAAAACCACGGCCAAGAGCTTCCAGCGAATTTTTAGGTTCCGCAGCAACCGCATACTCAAACCACCGGCTTATCGGCCTAGCCGCCAACCCGTCCGGATGCCGGTCTCACGGCAGTGGACGCCCCGGTCCGGTTGATGTCCAGTGCCGCCTCGCCGTCAGTAAAACTACTAAACCCAGCGCCGTCAGGGCGAGGCTGCCGGGCAGCGGCGCCGCAGCCGCGGAACCGGAGGCATCGGCAACCAACAATAGGCCTGCACCGACCCCCCCTGCTGAAACAGAGAGCGTAAAATTCACCCCACCGCTTTCGGCAAAAGACTCGTTGCCCGTTCCGGTAGTAGCGGTGACCACAACGTTCAGCAACGTATCCAGGTCTAGGTCCGCCAGGAAAAGGTCGATATCCGCCTGGGCAAAGGCATCGGGACCCGTGGCCTGGGCAGCAACGGAATAGTTCCAGTCTGCCTGAAAATCAACGGCAACGGGTTCTGCAGAATTATTCTGCACCGTTAGCAAACCGTTGGTCAGAAATTCTGAAGACGCTGACACTCCGGCGGCCCCCTGGGCAGTCGCTTCCAGGAAAAGCGTATCGCCGACACCTAGCTCATCGGGATTCGCAGCGATGACCTGCGCATTTCCAAAGGCATCGGCAAAACTATTTCCCAAAGCCTCTGTGTCTTCAGAGAACACCTCGGCCTCACCCGTTAGGTTAAACTCGGGCTCTTCACTGCGTATCGCAAGGATCGTTAGAGTAACGCTGGCCTGGGCATCGTAGATGGCCGCCGCCTGCGCAGTCTTTGGCGATAGCACAGTCAGATTGAGCATTAATAACGGCAGTAATACCCGCGGTCCGCGATCCATTATCATCATTATCAAATCCCCCTACAACGGTTACACAGCAAAATACGATTTTTCTCCTTGCCGGCGGTTGGTCTCGCAGGCCATAGCTAATGCCGGCGACGAGGCAAAGGTATTTATTGCTAAGGTGATCGGTACAAAATAACCATCATAGACATCTCGCCACTCATATTAAAGCATTGTCAGGCGCGATAGGCTGTTGGGATTGTGCTTAACCTAACAAAACGGGTATTTCCGACAACTGCGATGCTTTGTCCAGGGCCTAAATCCAGACCGGACATGCTAGGCAATACCATGATAAATATGGCTATTTTATAGTCATCATCGGTCGCTGTCCGTAGATTTTCGACTTGGCATAACCCATGCTTTCCGCCAAACCTTGAATAGCCTTAGGGGCTACATCGTTTAGACAACGCCAACAACACAGTTGGCCATACAAAACGCCCGAGATAGCATGTGCAGATTTTCAGGAAAAGCCGACTTTCGATAACCATGCCCAGAGGACATGGTTTGTTAATTGGTAATCAAGCCGAGATTCTGATCCACAACTTCAGTCACCATTATCTGAAGCGCCAGTCTTGGACCAGCCGCGAGACCTTTATCGAGCATGTGTTGGCTTCGGGGCCAGAATATCGATCTGGAAGTTATTCTCAAGACACACTGTCAATACATCCCTATAAGCTCGACTGCGCCATCGAATGGACCTGGACCAATCACAAGACGCGCCAGTGGTTCGCCAAACATGGCTCGTGAATTGCGGACATTATTTATGGCCAGAGACACTAGGGGAAACCAGCGGCTTGCTGATTATCCTCGGCGGCCTTTATCTGCTCTGGCGCCGCCGTATTGCCTGGCGTATCCCGGCAGCGATACTGACCACGGCGGCCTTGTTTGCCGGCATTTTGTTTTTTTTCGATCCCACTCGTTTTCCTGATCCTCTGTTTGTGCTGTTTTCCGGCGGACCGCTGTTTGGTGCCGTATATATGGCCACCGATCCCGTGACATCCCCCCTTACCCCGCAAGGATGCTGGCTATTTGGAGCCGGTACTGGGATTCTGGTGGTGCTCATTCGCACATTTGGTGGCCTTCCCGAAGGCGTCATGTATGCTATTCTCCTGCTGAATGCGGCCACTCCATTACTCTCCCGCCTTACACAGCCCCGCGCCTTTGGCCATGGCAGGGCTTAGCAGGAAAACGTCATCATGCAGAAATCCACACCGCGCTCCGCAACACCCGGCACCCGCGGCATTTCTTCAGCGGCTGAAACGCCGGTTGCCACTTCAGCACCTGAGCAATTCTCCGTCTCCGTCAAACCCAGTTCACGGCGCCTTATTCTCACATTGGGGATTGCCGGTCTGCTTTCAGGATTGGCCATTGTCGGCATCTATGAGCTTACCCTGGGAACGATTACCGGCAATCAGAACGAGTCGTTACGTGCCGCCGTCCGCAATGTGTTGCCCGGCGCTACGCGTTTTCAGCCGCTGCGTTATGCCAATGGAGGTAGTGTTTTAACTTTGTTGTTTATAGATTTTAAATAGGGATGCCAAACTCATAACGATTCACAAACAACCCGATGACGATATCGTGCATTTGTTTTGATTTCGAGAAGCAAATGGTTTTGCGGACGAGCCGCTTAATACGGGTACGTAGCGTTAAATGTTTCCGCTCTATCTTCTGCGTGTTCCGTTTCCCGATAACATGCTTTTCAGGATCTAGATAACGCCCATAAGAACCCCAATCGTCGGTGTAAAAACGGGTGATTCCAAACGGTTCCAATAAATCCTTTAATTTAAGAAAGACCTCATCCTTGCGGCGCCCGAATACATAAGCCAGCACGTCGCCAGTGGCTCGATCTATGGCATGCCATAGCCATCTTTGATTCGCTTTACTTCCCACATAACTCCACATTTCATCCATTTCAACCTCTATTTCTTGATCATTAACCTCATTGATTTTCATCTATTTTTATAATATCCACAACAATCTGCTCAGGCGAGTGTATATCTAAAATGGCCTGATTCACCGATTGCAATTCAGGTTCCTTTTTTTTTAATTCATTAATTACCGTCGCTGTACTTATATCCAATACCCGGGCCGTCTCACGAATGCCGCTCCCGTTTACGGCCATCTCAATGATTTTTCGCTTGACTTCTGGCAAGCGACCTTTCTCTGAATAATCTCGAATAAATGTCTTTTCTTCGCAGTCGCTTTCTTTGCAAAGAAAGCGTTGTTTTCCATTGGTCGTTTTTCCATGTTTACCAACATCGATACCACCGCAACTTGGGCATTTAATTGGTTCTAATACCATAATAAATTTCTGAGTTTAAATTCTGCTAATTTGACATCTTGAATTCAAAATATGATAGTTGATTATTTTATAAAAACAACAAAGCTAAAACACTACCCCCTCATGGATATAGCGTTCCGAGCACCGGACGGCCTGCACCGAAGGCCCCCATTGCGGCCAGCGCCGTGTATCCGTGATAAGATCCCAGACTTCATCGGCAGCAGCGTTGATCTTCTGGTTGACCGCCACTACCGGTAAACCCGCTTTACCCATATAGTTCACCTATCATGCAAATTTGCAACAAGGCATTAGGCCATATTCCCATGGCGCAGCGGTTATCTAGCCGCCTCCACGATCTCGGAATCCGCTATTCTCGAGCGACTCACATCTCGGCAGCACAACATATCCACAACCCGCCGGGATGCGCCGAGATAGAACCCGGTTTCCATCTCATAGCCGGCAGGGTTTTTAAAGGTGCCAAATAGCATATCGAATACAGGCAAATCCGAATAGTTTTTGGCGTGCACTCCCTTGCCGTGATGAATCGTGTGGCTTTCCGGACGGATGATACAGTAACCCAACCAACGGGGCGTTCGGATATTGGCGTGCTGAAAGATGCTGAAGAAGGTTGTCACCAGCAGAATAAGAGTCGCCGCTTGGGGATTGACGCCGACCAGCAGCACCAGGCACAGACTGCCCAGAAAGGTCCAGCCAATCATGTCGGCCGGACTGAACCAAAAAGCGCCATAGGTATCCAACCGTTCGGCGCTGTGATGCATCTGATGAAACACCCGCCAGAGCACGTTGGAACGGTGCAGGGCGCGATGCCACCAATAGACGCCTAATTCGTACACGAATAAACCGACAAGGGCGCCGCCGAAGGTCCCCAGCTGGGTTAAATCGACCAACTGATATTCGGCAAAATAACGATCCCAATACAACGGGAGATAAGAAGAAAGATAAAAAAATGCCACAAAGGCCATCAGCCCTCTCAGTTTCCACCCTGCAACCGATGGCAGCTCACGCCCTGGAGCGATTGCTTCCCAGAGCATTAGGCTGCCGTACATTGCCAAGACAACAAGCGAGATCGGATCAAGCAAAATTTCAATGGGTGTCGGCATCTTTATGTTACTCCCTTTAGTGAGGTTAAGAGTTCATACGGTTGCTAAGACTAACCACCGTCATTTCGCTGGGAGCATCGGTTAGCCCAGCGTTAGGGCAATAACTTAAAAGAGCAGTGTTTCTAATGAATTTCGTTCAGGCAGCTTTTGTGTTTCAATGGTTTCTACGCTGACACTGCAGCATGCAACTGAACGCTCAGTGTATTCCCTCAAGCACCTTTAGTTTTGACCTCCCAAGCAGCAGGTAACGGCACGAAGATTTTATTGGCAAAAAGGAATTTCTTCCCATGGAAACTAATGCCAGCAGAAAATCCGTGCGATGCAAACTAGCTATCATGGTCGCTCTTGGTCGCTCTTGGGAAATCTTGCCTGGTTCATGTCGGGTGGCGGCTGCAATGCGGGTAATATTTGTTAATTCCGTTTTTGTTTAGCTCGTTGTTATGACCAAAAAATACATTCTTGTAGAAGGCGCTCGCCAGAATAACTTAAAAGATCTTAACCTACGGTTGCCTCTCAATGAGCTCATTGTCGTCACCGGCGTTAGCGGTTCAGGAAAATCGTCGCTGGCCTTTGACACGGTCTATTCGGAAGGGCAGCGGCGCTATGTGGAAACCTTTTCGCCCTATGCCCGGCAGTTTCTCGACCGGATGGATAAGCCCAAGGTTGACCGCATTACCGGAATTCCACCGGCTATCGCCATTGATCAGACCAATCCCGTGCGGACTTCGCGCTCCACCGTGGGCACCATGACCGAGTTAAATGACCACCTTAAGCTGCTTTTTGCCAGGGCCGCCAATCTCTACTGCCAAGGCTGCGGGCAACCGGTCCGTCGGGATACTCCGGAGAGTATTTATCAGCAGCTGCTGGCAACCGCGCAGGGTGCCGGAGAGCCTATCGGATTGATCACCTTTCCGGTGCCGGTGCCGGATAATTTTACCGAGTCAGAAATCAGAGAACTGCTTGCCAAACAGGGCTATTCGCGCATTCATCAACATTCCCCAGAACGCCTCGAGGTGATTCAGGACCGGGTGCGGCTTGTCGAGCGGCATCGGGAACGGCTGATAGAAGGTCTGGAAGCCGCTCTCAAATACGGGCGCGGCCGCGTCAATATCTATCCCCTCGATGCCCAACGTCGGGCCGGAAAGCCATGGCGCTTCTCCAGCGCCTTACACTGCCCCGACTGCGATATCGCCTACCGCGACCCGCTACCCAGTGCATTCTCTTTTAACTCTCCTATCGGCGCCTGCGATACCTGCCGGGGCTTCGGACGTACCATCGGTATCGACTATGACTTGGTGATACCCGATCCCAATAAATCCCTGGCCGGAGGCGCAATAAAGCCCTGGCAGACGGAGAGCTACCGCGAGTGCCAGGACGATCTTATGCGCTTTGCCAAGCGGCGCGGTATCCCTACCACACTGCCCTGGCAGACCCTTCGCGAGGATCAGCAGCGCTGGGTGCTGGAAGGCGAAGGCGAATGGGAAGACGGGGTATGGTATGGGGTACAGCGGTTCTTTACCTGGCTGGAAACGAAGAGCTATAAAATGCATATTCGGGTGCTGCTGGCGAAATACCGCACCTACACCCTATGCCCTACCTGTCGAGGCGCACGCCTGAAACCCGAGGCGTTGTTGTGGCGACTTGGCACCCAAAGCGATGTCGAACGGGCAATGGCTCAGGAAAACCGCTTTGTTCCCCCCTGGCTAACGCTGCCTGCCCAGCAATTCCAATCTCTCCCGGGGCTTACGATCCATGACGTGCTACTGCTGCCTCTCGATCGTTGCCATCGCTTCTTTGCCCAGCTTCAACTTCCCGCCCCCCTGGATGAAGCCACCGAGTTTTTGCTAAAAGAGATTCGCACCCGCCTCGGTTATCTGGTCACCGTAGGGTTGGGCTATCTCGCGCTGAACCGGCAATCCCGCACGCTGAGCGGCGGCGAAGTTCAGCGGATTAATCTAACCACGGCCCTTGGCACCTCTCTGGTCAATACCCTGTTCGTCCTGGATGAACCCAGCATCGGCCTGCATCCGCGTGATATGCAGCGCGTCATCCAGGTCCTGCGACGGCTGCGCGATGCCGGCAACTCGCTGCTGGTCGTGGAGCACGACCCGCAGATCATGCTCGCCGCCGACCGCATTCTGGATTTGGGGCCGGGTCCCGGAGAACAGGGCGGCGAAGTGGTTTTCTTCGGCACGCCAAAAGCACTGCTAAAGTCCAAACGCTCGTTGACGGCCGCCTATCTGACCGGCCGCAAGACCGTCTCTGACGGCACACTAAACCCCAAGCCGCCGACGGCGACAACACCTTACCTGAAAATTCTCGGCGCCGCCGAACATAACTTGAAAGATCTCGATGTCTGCATCCCCCTGCAGCGCTTGGTGTGTATCACCGGGGTCAGCGGTTCCGGGAAATCGACGCTGCTGCAGACCATTTGCTATAACGGGCTGCGCAAGCTCAAGGCCAAACCCGTGGATCTACCGGGACGCCATCGCGCAATTCATGGCCATGAGCACATTCAGGAGGTGGTGTTAATCGATCAATCTCCCATCGGCAAAACGACCCGCTCCAACCCGGCCAGCTATGTGGGTGGGTTAGACGCCATCCGCAAGTTATTTGCCACCGAGCCTCTGGCCAAAGAACGCGGCTATACGGCAGGCACCTTTAGCTTTAACTCCGGCAACGGGCGCTGTCCAAGCTGCGGGGGCAATGGCTTTGAGCATGTGGAAATGCAGTTCCTTAGCGACGTCTATCTGCGCTGCCCGGATTGTGACGGAAAACGGTATCGGCCCGAAGTCCTGGAAGTCACTCTTTTTCCTGCCGACTTAGCCGGCGCACCAGGGCGTTCCATCGCCGACGTTCTCGAGATGACGGTTACCGAGGCCATTGTTTTCTTTGCCGAGCAACCCGAGATTCTGCGCGCGCTAACCCCACTGGCGGCGGTCGGACTGGGTTACCTGAGGCTGGGCCAGCCGGTACCGACTCTGAGCGGGGGCGAAGCCCAGCGGCTCAAGCTGGCCGGCCATCTCGTCAAGGCCCACGGCCGCGGTGGCAAAACAGCCGCCGGTATGCTTTTTCTCTTGGATGAACCCACCACCGGGCTGCACTTCGACGATATCGCCAAACTCTTGCACGCCTTTCACCAGCTGCTGGCAGCAGGCCATTCACTGGTGGTGATCGAACACAACCTGGATGTGGTGCAGGCCGCCGATTGGCTTATCGAGTTGGGTCCCGAGGGAGGCGAGGCCGGCGGCGAGATGATTTACACGGGAACACCGCGGGATATCGTGCACTGCGCAGCCAGTCATACCGGCACAGCACTGCGGGAATATGCCGAAGGACTAAGCGCTTTGGGTCGTCAGGAGTGTACCGCAGACGAGCCCTGGGACGGCAACATGTGCTGGAGCGTCAATGATGACGCAACCGCTCCCTTTGCGGCTTACCTGGACCATGCTATCGGCATTCATCATGCGCGGGAGCATAATCTGCAGAATATCGATATCGCTATTCCCCGCGATCAATTTACCGTGATCACCGGTATCAGCGGCAGCGGCAAAAGCACGCTGGCCTTCGATATTCTCTTTGCCGAGGGACAACGCCGCTATCTGGAATCGCTCAACGCCTATGCCCGGCAGTTCGTCCAACCCGCCGCCAGGCCCGACGTGGATGCCGTGTTTGGCATTCCCCCCACGGTCGCCATTGAGCAGCGTACCAGCCGCGGCGGCCGTAAGAGCACCGTGGCCACCCTCACGGAAATCTACCATTTTCTGCGCCTGTTATTTGTCAAGCTGGGTACCCAGTACTGTCCGGATTGTCGGATTCCCATTGCGCCCCAGACACCGCAAACCATTCTCGCCCAGCTCTTGCGCGAATACCGGGGTCAAGCGCTCAGCCTGCTGGCGCCGCTGGTAGTGGCCCGCAAGGGCTACTACACCGACCTTGCCAAGTGGGCCTTGGGTAAAGGTTTTAAGGAACTGCGGGTCGATGGTGAATGCCTCCCCACAGACGCCTGGCCGCGGCTGGACCGCTTTCGGGAGCATACCATCGAACTGCCCGTAGGAACGCTAACCGTCACTCCGGAAGGCGAAGCCGAGCTCCGCCGTCTGCTGGAACGCACCCTCGAGTTCGGCAAGGGAGTGGTCCATATTCTGGTGGCTTCTCCGCGTAAGAAAGCCGCTGCTCATATCCACCGCAAGGGGCATTCCGCCGCCACTGTTGCGCCACCGGTCATTACCTTCTCCATCCAGCGCGCCTGCCCGGGCTGCGGTCGCAGTTTTACAGAACTCGATCCACGCTTGTTTTCGTTTAACTCCAAACACGGCTGGTGCGAACGCTGTTATGGCACGGGGCTGCTGCTGCCGGGTTTTGATGCCGCCCAAAGCGGCGAGGAAATCTGGTGGAATGCCTGGTGGGAAGGCGGGGAGGCCGTGTGTCCGGAGTGCCATGGTCAGCGGCTGCGACCTGAAGCCCTGGCGGTGCGTTTTCAGGATCGCTCCATTGCAGACTTTACCGCCCTGTCGGTGGCGGCCGCCGCCCAGGTATTTCAAGCTTTGCACCTGACGGGGCGCGCGGCCGCCATTGCCCAGGACATCCTGGCGGAGCTGCGTTCCCGCCTGAGCTTTCTCCAGGAGGTAGGACTCGGGTATCTGGCTCTGGCGCGTTCAGCACCAACCCTCAGCGGCGGTGAGGCACAGCGCATTCGCCTGGCTGCTCAGCTTGGCTCCAACTTGTGCGGTGTCTGTTATATCTTGGATGAACCCACCATTGGCCTGCATCCTCGAGATAACCGCCTGCTTCTCGACACCCTCGAGAAACTGACCGGCAAAGGCAATACCGTGGTCGTCGTCGAGCACGACGAGGAGACCATCCGCTGCGCCGATCATATCGTGGATCTGGGTCCGGGCGCGGGTGTTAACGGCGGCCGGGTAATGGCCGCCGGCACGGTGGATGACCTGCTTAACAATCCGGCGTCGCTCACCGGGCATTGGCTGGCCAATCCCCTGCCCCATCCGCTCCCCGAGCGCGCGGAGTGGTCCGTCAGCCAGCGGCAGGAAAACCCGGCAAAGCTGAAAATCCAGGGGGCTGAGTTGCATAACCTGCAACAAATCGACGTGACGATTCCCCTGGGGCGGCTGGTGTGCGTAACCGGCGTCAGCGGCAGCGGGAAAAGCACCCTGGTACGGGCCGTGCTTCAGGAAAACCTGCACCGTCTGCTAAGCCAATCTGCGACCCACAACCTGCACGGTTGTCGAGCGATTAAAGGCTGGCGCGATGTCCGGCGTGTCCTGGAGGTGGATCAAACCCCCATTGGCAAGACTCCCCGCTCCTGTCCCGCCACCTATGTGGGGATTTGGGACACCATCCGCCGCCTGTTCGCCGAGACACCGGAGGCCCGGATGCGCGGCTATGGTCCCGGACGGTTTTCGTTTAACGTCGCCGGCGGACGCTGTGCCGTCTGCGAAGGCCAGGGGGTGCAAAAAATTGCCATGAGCTTTCTGCCCGATGTGCAGGTAGTTTGTGAAGCCTGTCAGGGGGAGCGGTTTAATGCCGAAACGCTGGCGGTACGTTTCAAAGACAGTACCATTGCCGACGTGCTAGCTATGAGCGTGGACCAGGCGGTGGAATTTTTTAGTGCCCACGCCAAGCTCCATCACGCCCTGCGGCTGCTTCAGGCGGTGGGTCTTGGGTATCTTACGCTAGGCCAGCCGAGTCCAACGCTTAGCGGCGGCGAAGCGCAGCGCATTAAACTGGTTACCGAATTGGCCAAGACCCGTCCCGCACCACCGGCCGCGAAGACGGCCAAGGGAACGAGAGCTAACGCCGCGCCGGCGACCCTTTATGTGTTGGATGAACCCACCGTCGGTCTACACATGGCCGACGTAGCAAAGCTGATCCACGTTCTGCACCGTTTGGTGGCCGCCGGCAATACCGTTGTGGTGATCGAGCATAATCTCGATGTCATTGCCGAGGCCGATTGGCTTATCGATTTAGGTCCGGAGGGCGGCGCCGGCGGCGGGCGACTCGTCGCAGAGGGTACGCCGGAGGCGCTAACTTGTAATGCGCAGAAATCTCACACGGCGCGTTTTCTGGCGGATTTTCTGGAACAACGCCGGAGTACGGTACCCCAAAATGCGAGTGCTTGAGATCAGTTAAGATGGTTTCCGGGAAAGCATTTACCCTGCTGCCCTTCCGTAGCCTGGATGGAGCACAGCGAAATCCGGGGCCTGAAAACATCGCAAGCCTGGATTACGTTTCACTTTATCCGGAGCTACTGGTAGAGTTTCTTCAAGAAATCACTTAAACCTGACTTTGGCCATTTCCCCCTCACCCCACCCTCTCCCACCAGGGGAGAGGGAGTTAAGAGGTTGACGCTAAAAAATTTGTTCCCTCTCCCCCTGGTGGGACAGGGCTAGAGTGAGGGAGCTTTAAGTATTTGATTCGTAAACAATGGCCAAAGTCCAGTTAAAGCGACTCTATTCGAGGACTGCTGCACGGAGCCGTAATTATCCGCCGCGGTTTTCAGCGGACCTCCTGCATAACTCTCAAAAAGCCTTCTTTCTCTACGGACAGCTCGTATACCGATCATGCCGTGCAACTCGCGAGCCTGTCGCGACTGCATCGGGATCCTTTTGATCGCATACTCATTGCGCAAAGCATCAGTGAACCGTTGCGGTTGATGACCCACGACGCGACTTTGCACGGATACGGTAGTACTGTAATGGTCGTGTGCAGACGGCGCGGTAGAAGGATTTCCGCTGACCCTTGCTCTTGAGGTACGTCCCGGTATTTGCCGACCGAGTGCTGCTTCCCGTTCCGGAAACGACCTCCAAACGCAACAGAACCATTTAACTACACACTGAGTTCAATCCCGAGGCGCCAGGTTTTTTTGCACCGGCAACCGCTCTTGCCAAAGCCGCCTGACTGCCCGAATTCCCAGATTCATACCAGGTTCCGCAGCACCCGTTGCCGCCGTTATGCTGGAATCGAAACCGGTCGTAAAATCAAGCCCGATGCGGTTGCCACTGACGGTAAGAGTCGCCGACTTAGATACATCCAACGTTGGATAGGCGCCGCAGGCCTCCCCGGCATCACAGAGCAAACCGTCATTATCCGAATCCGTTCCGGCTATCAGCCGATACTCCCCTGCCGTGACATCGTTAAAGGTAAAGGGGTAACTGCCGTCGCTAACGCCCACCGCCACTTGATAGCGCGTTGCCGAGGTCGCGGGATCGATTAATAACACATAATGGTAACCCGCATCGGCGGCGGCGCCGACAGACCCGACTTCCATGATAACCGGCACGGTGACGGTATTGGCAGTCGACATAACAGTGATCGTGGCACGGTAACCCCCGCTCGCAAGCCCGCTACGATTTACCCGTATGGTGTAGGCACCAAGACCATTATCGGCAATATTAGCTGAAGTGAGCTTCAACCAGCCGCCGGAATCCTCCGTAAGGCTTTCCACGGTGAGGGTTCCATTGCCGCTGTTATCCAGTTGCAGTGTCGCAGTGGACAAATTCAGACCAAAGTTAAGCGCCGCCGGATCGGCAACTAAAACCGGCGTCGGAGGCAGCGTTTCCTCCCCCACCTGGATAACCGCCCTATGGGCATCGATCAGCCCATGACCATAAACGGCATCGCGACCGGGATTTCCCAAATCTTCTGTAATGCTCCCGCCGGCTAAAAGATTATCCAGTTCCTGAGGCGTCAAGGCCGGATACCGCGCTTTCATCAATGCCGCTACGCCTGCCATATGCGGCGCTGCCATGGAAGTGCCCTGGAGAAAGCCATAATCGAAGATAACGGTTTCTCCTCCGGAATCATCTCCCAGTGTGCTCAGAATGCCGTCTGCAAACCCGTCGCCGTTCCAGTCTTTACTTATGTCGCCCCCCGGCGCCGCGACATCGACCCGAGATCCAAAATTTGAGTAGGGTGCCTTGACCTTATTGCTATCAACCGCACTTACGGAGATCACACCGTCATAGGAGGCAGGGTAAAAAAGGGTACTGGAATCGTTGTTGCCGGCGGCCGCCACAATAATAATGCCCTGGTTACGTAAAGTAGTGAACAACTCTTGGGCAGTTTGGCTGAAACCCGGGCCTCCGAGACTTAGGTTGATAATATCGGCGCGCTGGGCGGGCAGCGTATTGGAGTCATTCGGCAAGCGAGCTGCGTAGCGTAGCGCCTGCTCGATATCGTAGTCGGTAGCCCCGCCCAGGCCCAGGACCCGTAATGGCATAATTTTGGACTGCCACGCAATCCCGGCTACTCCCACACCGTTATCGGCAGCCGCCGCCACCGTTCCTGCCACATGGGTGCCGTGAAAACTGCTGGCCACAGTGAAAAACAGATCCCCCACATCTTCGGGGTTAGCATCAATGCCATCGCCATCCCGTGCCCTGAAAGGATCACTAATAAAATCATAGCCGGGCATTAACTGATTCTGCAGGTCAGGGTGCGAGCGTAGCACGCCGGTATCAAGCACGGCCACGATCACATCAGGCGCCCCGGTGATAACGTCCCATGCCTGCGGCAGGTTAATGAGCCGGTAATGCCATTGCGAAGGGTAGAATGGATCGTCGGGAACCAGCAAAGGGTAACGGATACGGTTGGTATCAGCGGCCCTTACATCAGGGCGTTGCCGCAGGCGCTTGACGGTCCATAAAGTCTCCAGTTTTGACCGCAGCCCCGGGGCGGTAAATCCAGGAATTGCATTTAATCTGGCATACAAAGCATCAGCCTTAAGCGCTTGAAAAGTCTGTGCCCGCGCCTGCACATCGCCTAGTTTAAACCGCATATTACGCTGAGGGTTTCCACCTGTCGGTTGCAGGCCCAAAAACGGGGCGTGGACCGCCAGGGTATTGATGTCATTAAGGAGAAGTCTGTTCTCCTGGAAACGCACGACCACTTCATCCGGCACGAAATTATCGCTCAAGCGCAGAGAGCCCATCTCGTCAAGCGGTGGAACCGAAGCCGGTGAATCTTGGCCGATCGTTAGAACGTAGTTGGAAGCGCCGGCGGCAACTATCACCTGAATAAAATAGGTGCCCGGGCCGGCAATGACCAAGCTCTCAGTGGTTTGCAAGCCAACAGAGGCGTCGACGAGATTGCCTTCGCTATCGTAGACATAGAGGTCCAAGTCGTTACTTGGCGAGTTATCCGCTACAAAGAGGGTGATTTTTTGTTGAGCCTGCATCGCGACGCGATACCAGTCCTCGCTATCACCACTGGCAAACGATCTTCCCTGAGCACCCGCAAAGGGCTCATTGAGATAACCTCCCACTTGGGCAGGATTGGCAATTGCTTGGGCAAGGGATAAGGTGTCATTGCCGGCAAAAAACGCATTCGGATCATTGACATCCGTATCCATCGCCGCGCTGGAAAAAGCAAGTACCGTTCCACGCAGCGTATAGGGACCCTTACCACCGCTCCCGTCCCAGTCTCCGCTCAAGGGTTGCCAATCTCGTCCCTGCGGACCATAGCGAAACGCCACATCCGCTTTGCCTCCGGCATGCGCATTGCGCAGATAAAACGTGCCGGTGGTGAGGCCGTAGAGCCCGACCGTCGTCCGCCCGTCATTGTTCCAGTCCCCGCTTAAGGGCTGCCAATCCCGTCCCGAGGGACCATAGCGAAATGTCTCATCCGCTTTGCCCCCGGCATGTGCATTGCGCAGGTAAAACGTACCCGTTGCCGCATCGTAGAGCCCGACCGTCGTCCGTTCATCGCCGTTCCAGTCCCCGCTCAGCGGCTGCCAACCCAGCCCCACCGGACCATAGCGAAACACCTCATCCGCTTTGCCCCCCGCGTTCTCGTTGCGCAGGTAAAATGTACCCGTTGCCGGATCGTAGAGTCCGACCGTCATCCGTTCATCGCCGTTCCAGTCCCCGCTCAGCGGCTGCCAGCTCCGCCCCACCGGACCATAGCGAAACACCTCATCCGCTTTGCCCCCGGCATGCGCATTGCGCAGGTAAAACGTGCCGGTTGCCGGGTTGTAGAGTCCGACCGTCATCCGTCCATCGCCGTTCCAGTCCCCGCTCAAGGGCTGCCAGCTCCGCCCCACCGGACCATAGCGAAACGTCTCATGCGCCGGACCCCCTGCGTTCTCGTTGCACAGATAAAACGTGCTGGTCGTAGAATCATGAAGTCCGATAGTGTCTGCCGCTTGCGCATGGACTGAGGTAAACAGCCCTAAAGTAACGAGCAGAGGTATCGTTAGTAAGGTGGAAATTGCGATTCCAATGGTACTGCACATGCAAAATTACCCACTTGATTATGGCGTTGTTGGCGACTGCTACGACACAACATTGCGATTCGTGATTTATAAAAATATACATAAGCTATTATTAATAAATGATTTTTTAAAAAATTTATTCGTCATGATGAGCTATTCTAACGCCCTATCATACATAATTACCGCTTTCCGACCCCGCAATCGTTTTGGACAACCCGAAGAGATCGGTTCAAACCGAACCACCGGAGGTTAAAGTGAGCCAATTTTTCGATTACTTCGATTACGTTAACCACAAAAGTATCTGTTACAAATTTGCAAAGGACGCAACCTGGCTAACCTGCACGGCAGGCAAAGCTACCTTGGCATAAAACCTGCCGTAAGACTCGGTGAAGGCTGCTTGGAAGTGCCTTGCGCAGCCCCTTTAGGGGATTGTACCGTTAGCATCAGCAGCCTGCTCGGGAGCATCAAGTGCGCAAGTTATGCGCCTCGTCCAAGGCTCTGCACATCGATACCCTCCACAGCAGAAGAATAAGGAACAAGAAGCTATGAAACGACTCAAGCGGTTTACCACTTCGCCTAAACAAAGCCTACCAACCATTCCTGCTCAGCAGCAACTTGATCGGACCGCAATACCATCGGTCCATAGCTACTTTACGCTAGTTATGTTGTGTCCTTCCGATAAAACTGCTTGACAAACCAAATTTTCTGCTTAAGATGCGCATCCCTTAGACGACGAGAGAGCCTGTTCTGGCATATGAAGATCTAGCGAATGGGTATCAACGGTGATGAAAGAGCCGGAGAAGGTCAAGTTAACCCAAGCCGAAGGGGAAGCGTTGCTTAGGCGGATCCACGCCAGCGATTTGGTGGAGGAGGACCGCCGGGTGCTGGAACGGCTGATCCAGATGTATTTTTGGCTGCTGTTTGCGGTGCAAGAAGCGAAGCTGAGCATGAAACGGCTGCGGGGGCTGTTGTTTGGCAGAGCCGAGCGGGCAGCGGTGAAGGGCTCGGCGAAGGAACCGCCGGACAATGACCCGCAAGCGCCCGAGGCCGCGGTGGCGGCGGCGGATAAACCGGCGGCGGCGGCGGCGGAACCGGCGCCGGAGGTAGAGGAGCGCGATGCGGCGGGGCGGCGCAAGCGCGGTGGCGGAAAACGCCCGGGGCAGGGGCGCCATTCGGCTGATGCCTATCCGGGAGCCGAGCGGGTGTTGTGCCAACTGGAGGAAGCCTGGCAAGCGGGTCAACGGTGTCCGGCGTGTGGTCGCGGGACGTTATATCGGTTGCCGCCCGGGGTGGAGATCCGCCTGGACGGGAATGGTTTTTTGACGGCGCTCTGCTACGCGTTGGAGAAGGTACGCTGTTCGGCGTGTGGGCAGGTGACGACGGCGGCGTTACCGGCGACGGCGGGGGACGAGAAGTACAGTGCCCGGGCGCGGGCGGTGCTGGCGTTGGGACGCTATTATCTGGGGCTGCCATTTTATCGACTGGAAGGGTATCAGCAGCTAGTAGGCGTACCGGTGGCGGACGCCACCCAGTGGGATCAGGTCGAGCGGGTGGCCGGCTGCGCGTGGCCGGTGTTCAACGAGCTGGTCTACCAGGCGGCGCAGGCGGAGCGACTGCATGAAGATGACACGCCCGTGCGGGTGTTGTCGCTGATCCAAGAGAACGCCACGGCGGAACCCGGCGAGCGCCGGGGGATGGATACCACGGGCGTGGTGGCGACGGTGGGCGAACAGGAAATTTGGCGGTACTTTAGCGGCCGCGCCAACGCCGGGGAGAACGCCGGGGCGGTGATGCAATTACGCGAGCCGGACGCTGGGGAGCTGATCCTGATGTCGGATGCGTTGAGCGCCAATCACCTGGAGCCCTCACCCCGTGCTGAGGTGATCGCGTGTTTTTGCCTAGCCCACGGGCTGCGCCAATTCAGCGACATCGCCGCGGTGTTTCCCGAACCGTGCCGTTACGTGCTGGAGACGTTAGCGGCCGTGTTCGAACATGAGCGTCTTAGCCGGGCGCGCCGCCTCAGTGCCGAAGACCGCTTGCGCTACCATCAACAGCACAGCGAGCCGCTGCGGCACGCCCTGCACCCCTGGCTGGAACAGCAGTTCACGGAGCGGGAGGTGGAACCCAACAGCAGTCTGGGTAAGGCCTTGCGCTATTTGCGGGCGCATTGGACAGAGCTGACGCAATTTCTGCGGGTCAGCGGCGCACCGCTCGACAACCATGGCGTCGAACGTGCCCTGAAGCTGATGCTTCGCCAGCGCAAGAACAGCTGGTTCTTTGCTACCCCCTACCGTGCCAGTGTGGCCAGCGTGTTGAGCAGCGTCATCGCCACGGCCAGGCAGGCCGGGGTCAATGTGCTGACCTACCTGGTGGCCCTGCAGCAGCATCACCGCGAGGTCATGCAACGTCCCGCGCAGTGGCTGCCCTGGAATTATCACGTTAACCTGGCCACGTGCTAGGCCACCCGGCGCCAGTCCTCAGCCATCGCGGCCTGCGCTGGCAAGCCATTCCAGAGCAGGATAGGCAGCTCCCGCGCCGAGAGCCGGTAGGTGGGGTTCGCGGCGCTGGGCCACCACGGCAGCCGCCCCTGAGACAAGCGCTTGGTGCATAACCAAAACCCCTGCCCGTCGTAGCATAGAATTTTTAGCCCGGTTCCGGCGCGGTTGCGAAACACATAGACCGCGCCGTCCAGGGGATTATGGGCCAGGGCACGCCGGCACAAGCCGCCGAGGCCATCGATACCTTGGCGAAAATCCACCGGTTCGACCGCCACGAAGATGCGACTCTGGGGGGTTAGCTGCAGCATCGCCCGCCCTCCATAAACACCCGCACCAGCTCGCCGAGTTCGCCCGCCGTAGCACCGCAAAGGCGCATGCGCCACCCGTCAGGCCGCTCCAGTTCCACCTGTGGGCCGCTTGACTCACCGTTTGCACCCGGTCCCGCGGGGGTTACCTCGATAAACTGGGGATCGCTCCCCGGCGCCGGGGTCGGTACCTGGGTTTGCTGGGCCAGCCGGCGGTTTTTCAAGTCTGTGGCGCTGAGGCCCAGCGCTCTAGCCACCTGGCCATTCGGCAACACCTCGCTTAATACCACCGCCTGATCCCACAGCGGTGCCGGTATCCGTTCGTGCCGATGGGCACGATGCCGGCGCCAGTGCCTAAACCGTTCGGCCAGTTCGGCCAAGGCCTGCTCAGCTTGGGAGACCGTCTTTATCGCCATCTGCACCTCTTCTTTATATACCGTTACCAGTTCAGTGCATACCTTAATTGGCGATGCCACGCCGGGTCACGCAGGCTTATCGGAAGGACACGTTATGTTCGGGCTAGTTCTAGTATTATTTGCTGCCACTCAAGCCAATGCTCAAAAAACACAACCACCCAAAAACCTCCGATTTAGCGACGAAACCGCGCTGACTGGAGGTTCCATACTCACTGTAACTCCGTCTGACTCACCGGTGCTTAACGCATTAAGTCGCCGCTTCGCTATGACTGCAGGCAGCTCACCGGTGACACAACAGTTATTCAACAAGCCGTTGTTAAACCAGCTACAGCAGACACAGAACACTACCCAGCTGGAACAAGGCTTGAGCCATTTTGACGCACTTGCCGCAGACATGGCGAAGCTAACAGATCAATCCATAACGAAAACTCTGAGTCTGTTCAAGGCGGCCCAAGCGGCGGACATTCCCATTATACTAGAAAATGTCGACGCTAAAAAAATGGCGCTTTTGGTGGGGATGGGGTTCCAGGGCGAAGCAGCAGTCGTTATTCCCCAGAACGGTGGTCGGATACTGACAATAAAGATGTATAACGAGTCAGGCGAAAACAGCGTTGAAATCGGTGAGGTGGAAGAAGCGACCGTGAACCCGGTTGACTGACAAAACTCCTCTCAGCTAACTCTCATGCTGCCTCCAGGGCGGGAAGTAACAAGGCATAACAGGCTGGCAAAGGGTCCATCCAGCGGGCTTGTTGACGTTTTTGCCGCCCCTGTCGGCGGCTGGCCTGAGCCGGATCCGGATCCTGGAGGGAGCCCAGCGTCAAGCGTTGCAGCAGGGCTTCGCCATGAGCCAGCGCATAGCGCAGCCCATGCCAGCCTAAGCGCAGATAGCTGTGGCCGCGAAACCAATGGGTATCGACCCGGCGGCGCTGGCCCTGGGCGACCACCGCGGCGCCTTGGCAAGTCAGGTAGAGGGTGGCCACGGCCAAGACCAACAGCAACCGTGTCAGGGTGCGGGCGTCGCGCAGTTGGGAGCTTTCCAGTTGGAAGCCGTTGGATTTGTCGTCCAGGAAATTCTCCTCGATCCGAAAGCGCTGGCCATACTCAGCCAGGGTATCGCGGTCGGTCGGTTCATCGCTGAGGATCAACCAGGGCTCGCGGTGGCCCCGTTGCCAGCCCACGGCCAAGTGCATCTCCAGGCGTTGGGCACCGACAAAGACGTGATGATAGCAGCCCACTTCACCGGCCTGCACGCGAATGACCAGGCGCCGATAGTGTCCCCGGCGCTGGACATAGAGATGCAACCCTGAGCGCTTGATACGCACGCGCAGATGCCAGCGCGCGTGGCGGTGAATCCAGGCCATCAGTTCCCCATGCAGAAAGCCCCGATCGGCCAACAGCACGATGTCCCGCCCTGGCGGCAACAGCCGCTCGGCCAAGCGCAACAACCCACGGTAAGCCCGAAAGGCCACACTGCTGGAGCGATGCTCGATCACCTTCCAGACCAGCGGTATGGTACGGCCGCGATACACTAACCCCAGGCGGATCAAACACCACCGGTTCCACAGCAACGAGGTATCCAAGACCACGTACAGCCGTGGCGCGTCCAGTTCCGCCAACACCGGCTGCAACAGCGCGCCGTAGAGGTGGTGGACATCCACTCGCCGATTGGCTAACCAGCGCCGAAACCGCCGCCAACTGCTGGCGGCGAACCGGGCGCGACTGTGTACATACGGCACCCACTCACTTAGAGGCTGTTGGAAAACCCCAGATCGAACGATTTCGGATCATTTTAAATCAATGCATTAGCTTGCGCGCCAGGGTATTTTCCAACAGCCTCTTAGCCCAATCCAGCCGCTGCTCAATAACCCAACCACCATCCATGCCAAGGTCGATAAATGCCGGCGATCGCGCCACGGTGCTTGTGCCAAGAGGGAGACTATCGTATCGTAAAGTGGGGATGAGGTATTCATGCGCGGGCTCCTTATGTTTAACCCATCCCGTTGGAACACGGGTCGCGCATTTCATCTCATCCCTTTCTTTAATTTCAAGTAGAATCCGTGCCTTAGCGAGTTTTGTCAGTCAACCAGCCGTGAACCTTAAGAACATAGACAAAAATTCAGCCGCTTCCAACCCCAAAGTCTCTGGAAAAACTGGAGAGACCATTTGGTCACACCCACTCATCGTCGCCAGAGCGTTCGACTCTGACGCTCTAGTGGACTGTTTGAGAAGTAATTCAACATAGTCAGTGCATATGGTTATCAACCCAGTTGTGCATTTTGCGGCGTGTCCAGGACCAGTGAAACGGATGGGCAAGCAGGTCGTTGTATTCGAGCCAAGCGGTTTGCAGGTGATGGATCAAGTCAGCCCGGCTCGCCCAGTCGCCCCGTTTGAGGTAGCGCTCGGCGAACGCCCTGAGCAGCAACTCGGCTTGGTTGAGCCACGATGCGTGCGCCGGCGTCAGCAGTACGCGCACCTTCTGGCGATGCCGGCGCACGCATTGCGCGGTCATTCCACTGGTGTGGCTCGGACCGCCGTCCCAGATCACATGAATACGACGCCTCTCCCGCAGGGCCTCGAACAGCTCATCGAGGATAGGGATCAGATGCGCGCTGTCGTTGCGCTCCAGACACCAGCCCCGCATGGTCCCGTCATGCACAAACAGGGCTCCGAGGAAGTTCACCGTGCCATGGCGGGTGTATTCGAACGCTTGGTGTACGATCTGCCCGGTGCGCATCGGAACTTTGGCTACGCGCCGTTCAATCGCCTGCAGGTGTGGCTTCTCGTCCAGACAGACGACGACCTCGTCATGCTCGTGCAGCCAATCAATCCTTTCGTAGCACCACAAGATTTTGCTCGCCCGCTCGACGACCGTCCTGTCCAAGCGTGGTGTCTTCCAGTAGCGCGAGCGGTACGGCTGAAGATCAGCTCCGCGCAGGATGAGCGAGACCGTCGAATGCGCGATCTGCGGGACGATGCCCTGGCGCACCGCGGCTTTAGCCAGGGTGCGCGTCGACCAATGCGTCATCGAGAGGCCGACACCCGCCGGCTCGCAGCAGGCCAGCTGCTCGATGCGCACGCCAACCAGGGGGGGGAAAGGCGGCGCGGGCGGCCGGTACGCGGGGCGTCGGCCAGAGCCTCAAGACCACGCTGCTCGAAGCGTCGACACAGGTGCCAGATACTCGAGCGGTCCATCTCCACGTGAGCGGCTAACTGCTCAACCACCGTACCGGCGTCCGCCATGGCGAGCAAGACCCGAGCACGTCGGGCAATCCGTTGCTCAACCCGGCCGTCTCGTACGAGAGCACGCAGGGCAGCGCGATCAGCCTCGGACAAGCAAACTCCATGGGGCTGACGTCGTCTCATTGCGCTCACCTCGCATACCAAACTACCATGAGTTGAGGGTAGAAGTCGCCGCTATGGTTTGCAACTATGTTGAATTACTTCTCAAACAGTCCACTAGCAAACGACGGCGGCTAAGCCCAATACCGTTCAATGGGCTTGCCAAATGAAACGCCTCCAGTCAGGATAGGTTTGCCAAAACTCAAACCTGATCAGGAGGCTACGGTGATCGACCTTCGCCAAGAGACTGACGCGTGGACGTCTTTGCCGACGCGTGATCGACTCCGCGCTTTGCAAGCTATCATTCCCCGTGCGCAGGGGGAAGAGGGGCTGGCACAAACCGGCCAAGAGGGGGCGGTGTGTAAACGTCTGCCGGGGTGGTTCATGGGGTGGTTCATGATTGCGCTGGGGCTGTGTGGTCGGGACAGCTATCGGCAGATTTTTCGCTGGTTGCACCCGTTTCGCCCGGGTGGCGTACCGGGGCGCTCGACCGTGTGCGAAGCGCGCAAGCGGCGGGGCATTGGACCGCTGCGGGTGCTGGCCGAGCGGGCGATCCGCCGGTTGGGTCGAGCGGAGACGCCCGGGGCTTTTTACCGGGGAATGCGCCCGATGGCCTGGGACGGCGTTGTGCTGGATGTGGCCGATACCGAGGCTAATGAGCGCGCCTTCGGCCGACCCGGCAGTGGCCGCGTCCCCGGGGCTTTTCCCCAGGGGCGGCTGTTGGCCCTGTGCGAAACTGGCCGCCAGGTCTTGTGGCGCCGGTGGCTCAAACCGCTGAAGCACGGCGAGGCGAGCAGGGCTCGCTACCTTTTGCGGTCGCTGCAACCGGACATGCGGCGGCTGTGGGACCGCAATTTTCTGAACTATGCCAGTGTCTCGGCGGTGCGCGCGCGCGAGGCTCACCGGTTGGCGCGTATCACGTCCAACCGCATCTTCGAGCCGATTGAGGTCTTGGCTGATGGCGCCTCCCTGGCCCAGCGCTACCACCACGGCGCCGATCGGCGCCGCGATCGCCACGGGATCATGGTGCGGATCATCGCGTACACGCTCGCCGATCCGACTCGCTCGGGCGCGGGTGAGCGGCATCGGTTGCTGACGACGCGGCTCGACGCCGCGCTCGCTCCCGCCACCCCCCGGGTCTGTCTCTATCACGAGCGCTGGGAGGAAGAACTGACGCTTGATGAACTCAAAACCCATCAGCGCGAACGCCCGGTGCTGCGCCGCCAACCCCCGGCCGGGGTGGTGCAGGAAGTCTACGGGCTGCTCCTGGCCCATGTCCTGGTGCGGGTGCTGATGGATGATGCCGCCGCTACGCAGAACCTGGACCCGCGCCGACTGTCGTTTACTGCTACGCTCAAAATCCTGCGGTGTCGTCTGCCTGAGTGCCCATCCAGTCAGCGCGGGAGCCAGCGCTGGTACCGCCGGCTGGTGCAGGAGGTGGCCGAGGCGGTCATCGCACTGCGGCGCAACCGTATCAATCCCCGCGTCATCAAACGCAAAATGCGCAAATGGTACAAGAAAAGGCCTATCCATCGTCGTCCTCCTCAACCCACGAAACCTTTTGAGCAGGCCATCGTGATGGGCCATTGAACGGTATTGCGGCTAAGCCAAGGTTAGGTACAAAATTTATCAACCATCGGGGCGGGATGGTGGTTCCATTCCGCCCTTTGCCTTTGGCTTTGGTGTCTTTACTGTGAACCTTCAAGGAACTCCAGGATTGCAGAGCTCACAGCCTCAGGCTCTTCTTCAGGGGCGGAATGACCACTCGCTTCCAGGATCTCCAATTCGGCATAAGTTAAGGAATCCGCCACACGCCGGCACTTCTCCAGATTCTGGATTCTATCATGCCGGCCGGCAAGCACGAGGGTGGAAACTTCAATCTTATCAAAGCTGATTTCAAGCGTGTCACCGTTCCGGATTCCTTCGCTGAACCCGCGAAAGGCGGCCGGCAGCCCCTCAATAAGGAGTCGTTGGCGGTACGCTTCCGAGACTTCGGAAGTCAATTTTTCCCGCTGATAATAAGAGTTGCTAAAGACTTCGCGAAACTGCTCGGGGCGCGAAAGCATGCCTCGAATCATCCAGTAAGTAAAGGTTCGACCGGGCCCGAAGCGCATATACCAAGGCGGTTTCTCAAATTCGGCAACCGGACTGATCAGGATGAGGCTCTGAACGCGACTCGGTTCTGTCTCCGCCAGCAAGAGAGCCAGCGTAGCTCCGTAAGAATGGCCGAGAACAGTTGCTCGACCCAATCCCAGCGAATCCATCACCTTGGTGATGGCCTGCAGTTGGCCGTAAGGGGTATAGGCCTTCGCCTCATGAGGGCGCTCGGTGTAGCCGAAGCCGTTCAGATCAATGGCAACCACCCGGTAACGCTTGGCGAGTCTCGGCAGGAGCTTGCGGAAAGTGTAGGTCGAAGCGGCAAACCCGTGAAGCAGCAGCAGCGGCTCGCCGCTTCCTGCCTGCTCGACGTGAATCCGCTGGCCATCGATTTCGAGCAGACGATCCTCTGGGAGCGACTCGATGGCCTCTTCGTAGGGAGTTAGGGATGCACAACCGGAAAAGAGCAGCGACACACCAGCCGTTGCCAAAATCCTTGAAATTGAGCCCTGATTTTGCATTCGGTTTATCCGGCGGAAAATCCGATCTCACAGGTTGTCAGCAAAGCGGTTCTTAGCAAGGCCCCTACAACGCTTTCTCAATGGCTTCCTGTAGCTGCGAATCGTATGGATCGACCGCACTGCGGAAGCTGCCGATCAAGCGTCCCTCCCGGTCCAGAAGGTATTTATGGAAGTTCCACTGCGGGTATTCTCCAGCTAGCTTCGCGAGCCTTTCATAGAAGGGATCGGCCTTGCCGCGAGCCGCATGGGTCTTCTCGAACATGGGAAACTGAATTCCGTAGGTTAAGCGGCAGAATTTCTGAATCTGGGCCTCCGTTCCGGGTTCCTGACCGCCGAAATCGTTCGACGGAAACCCGAGCACCACTAAACCGTCATCCTTGCGCTCCTCGTACAGGCGCTCCAAGGCCTCATACTGAGGGGTGTAGCCGCATTTGCTGGCGGTGTTGACAATGAGCACGACCTTACCCTGGTACGCCTGGCAGAGTCGTACGGACGCACCGCCGTTCAACGGCCGCTTCCCGAAATCCAACGTGGCCGGACAGGCCCACGCAGGTTCAGCAAACAGCGGGCCGGCGAGCACCATGAGCCAGGCCGCCAGAGCATACGTTGTGATTCGAAGACCGTTCATGATCAAAATCCTTTGCGTGGATGGAACGATTAATGTACAATAATTGTATAGGTAATGGACAACCATCTGCTTTGACATTTCTGTGACATAAAGTTGCATCCATAGGCGGGCCAAGTAACCCGCAGAAAACCGTGCTCCAACCAACCACACTTGGAATAATCCTTGAATTCTATCTACACATACCCAGGCAGCGGGTTACTCTGCTTCTTCAGGTAAGCAAGGCGCTCCGGGTCATATCTTTTCCTGGACGCCGCAGGCACGGCGCGTCGGACGAACTCAACGCATCCCACCCCCGCCTCTTCACTGCCTTCGTTACCCCGGGGCTTTTGCCTTCAACTCGCCAGAGCACCCTGTAATGACGGCTTTGGGGAAGGCGTCTGACGGCTTACCGGATACGCGATCAGGCGTCCCGGCGATTCAGGAGCAACGGCAAACCTACCGACCTCGGCACGTTTCTCTGTACTTCACCTCTCGCACGAATCCGTTACAAAGAGGATTTTCAAAGACTTTTAAATTGAATCATTGTCCATTGACTGATGTTGTTTGCCTTCCACTTGGCGTTCTGTCTGGAAAATCAAGCGTATAAAAATACCGAGCCCCACCATTATTGTTACAGAGACCAATACCAGCGAGAGAGGATACAATACAACTTTGATATCCTTGTTTCCGGCTTCAAATACACCTACCAATCCTTCAAGAGCCACCGCGATGGCAATCACAACCATGAACCGGGTCAACGTACGACGAGCTTCACCTGGAGAATGCAATACATTTTCTTGCTGCACTTCTTCTTCGAGCAAATAGCGTCCCACATCCAATACAGCAATCGCAATGATGGCGAAGCTGACCGCGTCAAGAAGATCTTTGTTGATTTCTCCTTTGACTATCGTGAACGTATACAGATCATGCAATGCTTTAAAAATAAGAAATAAAGATGCCAAAATCAGCGAAAGACTAGCCAGAAAATACAGCAATCTGCAAAAATAGGAAGTCATTCGATGATAATTTCGATTGCTCCGAAATATTTTTTTCATAAGTAGAAGCTCTGGCTTTTTGTAATTATGTAGGGAATGAGATTTAATATGAGTGGCAAGCGAACACTGCGGTAATGAGAAATGCAATAATCCATCGCTCTTGAAAACTTACCCCCTGCCCTGTGTCAGTGTTGGCAAAAACGAGCAATTTGTCCAGAGTCAGCAGCAGACCTGCCGCGGCGCTTCTGGAGCAGAATAGCTAGGAGTTTGAGAGCTGGTTGACTGACAAAACTCCTCTCAGCTAACTCTCATGCTGCCTCCAGGGCGGGAAGTAACAAGGCATAACAGGCTGGCAAAGGGTCCATCCAGCGGGCTTGTTGACGTTTTTGCCGCCCCTGTCGGCGGCTGGCCTGAGCCGGATCCGGATCCTGGAGGGAGCCCAGCGTCAAGCGTTGCAGCAGGGCTTCGCCATGAGCCAGCGCATAGCGCAGCCCATGCCAGCCTAAGCGCAGATAGCTGTGGCCGCGAAACCAATGGGTATCGACCCGGCGGCGCTGGCCCTGGGCGACCACCGCGGCGCCTTGGCAAGTCAGGTAGAGGGTGGCCACGGCCAAGACCAACAGCAACCGTGTCAGGGTGCGGGCGTCGCGCAGTTGGGAGCTTTCCAGTTGGAAGCCGTTGGATTTGTCGTCCAGGAAATTCTCCTCGATCCGAAAGCGCTGGCCATACTCAGCCAGGGTATCGCGGTCGGTCGGTTCATCGCTGAGGATCAACCAGGGCTCGCGGTGGCCCCGTTGCCAGCCCACGGCCAAGTGCATCTCCAGGCGTTGGGCACCGACAAAGACGTGATGATAGCAGCCCACTTCACCGGCCTGCACGCGAATGACCAGGCGCCGATAGTGTCCCCGGCGCTGGACATAGAGATGCAACCCTGAGCGCTTGATACGCACGCGCAGATGCCAGCGCGCGTGGCGGTGAATCCAGGCCATCAGTTCCCCATGCAGAAAGCCCCGATCGGCCAACAGCACGATGTCCCGCCCTGGCGGCAACAGCCGCTCGGCCAAGCGCAACAACCCACGGTAAGCCCGAAAGGCCACACTGCTGGAGCGATGCTCGATCACCTTCCAGACCAGCGGTATGGTACGGCCGCGATACACTAACCCCAGGCGGATCAAACACCACCGGTTCCACAGCAACGAGGTATCCAAGACCACGTACAGCCGTGGCGCGTCCAGTTCCGCCAACACCGGCTGCAACAGCGCGCCGTAGAGGTGGTGGACATCCACTCGCCGATTGGCTAACCAGCGCCGAAACCGCCGCCAACTGCTGGCGGCGAACCGGGCGCGACTGTGTACCTACGGCACCCACTCACTTAGCCCAATCCAGCCGCTGCTCAATAACCCAACCACCATCCATGCCAAGGTCGATAAATGCCGGCGATCGCGCCACGGTGCTTGTGCCAAGAGGGAGACTATCGTATCGTAAAGTGGGGATGAGGTATTCATGCGCGGGCTCCTTATGTTTAACCCATCCCGTTGGAACACGGGTCGCGCATTTCATCTCATCCCTTTCTTTAATTTCAAGTAGAATCCGTGCCTTAGCGAGTTTTGTCAGTCAACCAGGTTTGAGAGTCAGGTCTTGCACAACCACATTCATCCGAAAAGTCATTTTTGTTTATCCTCCCACTTCTGCATAGCCCGACTAACTATCGAGTAATGCACGCCAAGGAGGCAGGCAATCTCTGTCATCGAGTAGCCTCCGGCTCAGTACGTTTCGGCCATGGTCTGTTTAGGCTCAATCGCCTGTGCCGCGTAAGTAGCCAGCGGCCTGGCTGGGGAACGTCGCTAGCCACGAGTCCATTCACTCAGATCGTCCTTGGTGAGCCATAACCGTTGCATGCGAGCAACACAATGCGCGTCGCCAAGGTGGATCTTTTGTTTCAGTTCCGCCCAAATTCGGGGTTGCCTTCGCCTTTCGCGCATGAACACCTTGCAGTGTTCCGCCGCCTGACGCCGGCTGCAGCCAAACTGGGTGCAGCCAATCCGTCTGTAGCCATGCGGGCGCTCCGCCTTGCCAATCGCGGCCCGATAACTGCTCTGGTGCATAATAATCAACATAGGAGGTGACCGCGTTTTAAAATGATTTATGCAACAAAGCCGGTAAAATGACAAAGTAATTCTATAATTACATTGCTAATTGGGCGAACGACAGAAAGAGAGCAGTTATGTTATTACGAATTAACGACGAAGCACCAAACTTTACGGCCGAAACCACTCAGGGTCCTATTAACTTCCACGAATGGATTGGTGACAGTTGGGCCATTCTGTTCTCTCACCCGAAAGATTTTACCCCAGTCTGCACTACTGAACTCGGCTATATGGCGGGTCTTAAACCGGAATTTGACAAACGCAACTGCAAAATCATCGGCCTGAGTGTTGATCCGATCAGCAATCATACTGCGTGGTCCAAAGACATTGAAGAGACTCAAGGTCACTCTGTCAATTATCCGATGATCGGTGATCCGGAGCTGAAGGTGGCGAAGCTATACAACATGCTGCCCGCTGAAGCCGGCGACACCTCAGAAGGGCGCACACCCGTGGACAATGCTACCGTGCGCACCGTGTACATAATCGGACCGGACAAAAAGATCAAACTGATGCTGACCTACCCCATGAGCACCGGTCGTAACTTCGATGAAGTGCTACGGGTACTCGATTCAATGCAGTTGACGGCAAAACATCAGGTAGCGACTCCCGTCAACTGGCAGCCGGGTGAAGACGTTATCATCGTGCCTGCGGTATCTGACGAGGCGGCTAAAGAGAAATTCCCAGGCGGTTGGAAAGCGCTGAAACCGTATCTGCGGATCGTACCGCAACCAAAGTAAGTATTAGCGGAGTATTGAACCACCAAACCCTCGCCATCACCGACTCGCTGAGCGGTGCATGGCACCTTCAGGCCAGGATTTACAATTTCTCTTTGTAACGGATTCTGTTGATGGGCTAAAATCGAGTTGCAAGCTGTCTCCGAGTAAGAGATGTTATGGGTTAGCACCACCCAACCCGACATCCCGATGCCCGGAGGCAGCCATGACTATGGTAGCGCAACCCTTGAAGCGAGGCTATCGAACCCTTTGCTTGCCGATCAGCGAAGCTGATTACGGGCGGTTTATGACGGACAAGGCGTTTGCCAAAGCGCACCTGGATGAGTGGTACGGGCGGTATCCGGAACGGTTTCCCGATACATTCGAGCGGGGCTATGCGCGGTATGGGTTTACCGAACCTTCGCGCAAACAACAGCTACGCTGCCGGCGAGTTCGATTGAATGCGGGCGAGACGGGGTGGACGGTGGCGCCGGCGTTTGTGCTGCCGTATCTGAGCGGGTCCGTGGCGGCGGTTGAAAAGGGCCTGTGTTTGATGCGATTTCAGGTGCCGGGTTGGGCGCTGGCCTATGGGTTTGGGCGCGATGCGAGGGACTGGTATCGACGGCAGCAGGGCCTGGGCCGGTTCAGTGTGGTCGGTACGACGGGCAAAGCGCCGGAGCGGCTACCGCAAGACGGGGTGGCTGATGAGAAGCACAGGCGGTTGGACAAAGCGAAGAGTTACATCGCCACGACCGCCGGTGCGGGCTGTATCCTGGGTGCGGCGGTCACCGACGCGGCTTCGGAAGCCGCGTTGACCCAAGCCTATGGTGTGGTTGCTGAGGAAGCCCGGACACTGGCACCGGACTATGCACCTGAGACCGTGAACCCCGATGGTTGGCCGGCGACTCAAGGGGCGTGGAAGGCGCTGTTTCCACCGATTACCGTCATGTTGTGCTTCCTCCATGCGGTTTTGAAAATCCGTGATCGAGCGACCAAGGCCCTGACTGAAGTCTTCGCACCGGTGGCCCAGAAAGTCTGGCACGCCTACCGTGCCCCCAACAAGGCCGCCTTTGCCCAACGCCTGCGCCGGTTGCGCGAGTGGGCCGAAGCGACGCTGCCCGACTCACCGATGAAACACCATACCCTGGATTTGTGTGACAAGCGGGCGCCGTTCAGCCGAAGCTATGATCATCAACCCGCGCATCGCACCAGCGCGCTGGTGGATCGATTGATACGGTTTCTCGATCGAGCCTGTTTTAACGCACAGGACTTCCACGGCACGCTGACCTCCGCTGAGCAACGCGTGCGCGCGCTGGCCTTGTTGGGGAACTTCTGTCCTTCGTCACCCGCCACGGTGAAAAAGCATCACGCTCGGCAATGTCCGGCCGAGCGACTCAATGGCAAACGGTATACAGACCATGGGTTAAAGAACTTGCTCATCTCAGGCTCTATGAACGGCTCAAAACACCATCAACAGAATCCGTCATAGAGAGTACAATTTTACAAATAAATTAAAAATGTTTACGCAGGTTTGATCTGGTATTTTTACCGTTATGAGCAATGCCATCACCTGTAGCCCAAGCCTGCCTTGTAGGCTTGGGCGGCTGTCATCCTGACGCTGCGCTCGCGTGGCGTTGCTCCGCCATGTGTTTAAGCCTCACCCGGTCGACTTTGCCGGTGGGATTGAGTGGCATGTCTTGGAGAAACTCGATCTCTTCGGGCGCCTTGTAACCGACTCGCTCACGTGCAAATCGGATTAATTCCTGGACGGTCGGCCGTGCCATACCTTGCTTCAACGCCACGTAAGCACGCACATTCTCGCCGTGCATGAGATCGTGTATACCGACGACACCGGCATTGTCCACTGCCTCGTGCTCGAGCAGCGCATCCTCGACCTCTTGCGGGCAGATGTTCGAGCCGTCATGGACAATGATCTGTTTCTTGCGTCCACAGAACCAAAGATAGCCGTTCGCATCAGCCTTCATAAGATCGCCCGAGTCGAGCCAACCGTCGCGGAACACGGACTTGGTTGCCATTGGATTATTCCAGTAACCGACCATGGCGCTGCGCGTCTTAATCCACAGGCGGCCTGCGGTGCCGGTTGGCGCTTCGTTACCGGCTTCGTGACGGATCGACAGCATGAAGCCAGGCACCGACCGTCCGATGGAACCCAACTTGATAACTCCCGAAGGGGGATTAAGAGCGGCTAAACCGACTTCAGTCATCCCGTAGCCCTCGTCAATCACCAGACCGGTCAACTTGGTGAACTCGCGCTCGAGCTCGGCCGGAACCTTGTCACTCCCGCTGCGGCAAACGCGTAACGACTTAAAATCGTCACGGGTAGCGCCGTGATCGCGCACCAGATGCAGCATCGCCGTGGGCAGCATACAAAGCACCGTCGGCCGGTCCTCACGCAGTAGCGGCAACAGCTCATCGCTGTCGAAGGTTCTGGCAACGACCACGCGCGCGCCGACGGCGAGCGCGGCGAAGGAAAAGACAAACCCCCCAAGATGGGAGATCGACGAACCCGGCAATACCACGTCGTTGGCGGTAAACTCAAAGGCCGCGGCCGTACTGGCGAACATCCAACCTAGACTCGCCAAGGAGTGGGTGACGCCTTTCGCCGGACCGGTACTGCCCGACGTAAAAAAGATAAACGCGGCGTGGCCCGGATTGGGAGCAGGCAGCTCGCTGCGCGACGCGGCCGGCTCTAGCAACTCTTCGAAGCGGGGGCTCCTGCCGTCGCTTGCTCCATAGTTAATCAGGCCCCGCGGCAGACGCCGGGCGAACTGGCTGGCGGCAAGGTCTTGATCACGCTCGGCGTGGGCGAGCAATATCGAAGCCTCGCTGACTTCGAGAGCATGGTCGATCTCCGGCGGCATGTATCGGTAGTTGAGCGGCACCGCCACAAGACCGGCCTTCATACAGGCGATGTAATGCATTAACAGAACGGCCCGGTTGGGCATCAGCGAGGCAACACGCTCGCCCGGGCGTAGCCCCAATCCCAGAAGATTGGCCGCGAGATTATTTGTCCTTTCATCGAGCTCGTTCCAGGTCAAACGGGTTGCAGCCGAAACTAGCGCAATGCTGTCCGGCCGGCTTTCCAACCCCGAACGAAGTAGATGAGAGATCGGCAGTGGCGCGTCAAGGGGATTTCCGCTCAATGGCATTAACTTCTCCTAACTGGCGATTTTTTGCTTTATTAATTTAGGACTTATGTAACAGACTTACCTTCCAGCCACTGTCGCAGTTCTTGTGGCCTTTGCAGGTGCTGACTGCTACGAACTGAAACGGAATTGACCGTCCTACAATCCTGAAAGTCAAGCACCTTAGAAGGCGCCAGCGATTCAGAGCATTGATAAAAAATAATTAAAATCAACGCGTTAAACTATAATCTAAAAAATATTTTTCCGGCTATTTGGCGCCGTTAGGGGGCTCCGTTGAGGCGTTGAAGGCGGTATCATAGAGCTTTTTTGGTCCAAGCGGCGGCCCTATGAAGAAGCGCGCCAACGCTCGCCTTCAACGCCAGCAGCAAAAGAAAGCACGCCCCGCCACCCGGCGTCAAGCGAACAAGCGGTTAACTGCTCCGGCCAAGAGCCAGGGTAAGACGATGGTGTGTGAGTTGTTCAAGACGATCCACCATTTTTTCCCAGACTTGTTCGAACAGCTCCGGCAACTCGAAGACTGCCGGCGTCGATCGGACTATGCGTTGAGTGAAATGCGGATGGCGGCCATCGCGCTGTTCCTGTTTCAACAAGGCTCGCGGAATGCGTTCAACAACCTGCGCCAGGAGGCGAAGTTCGAGAAACACTACCGTCGGCTGTTTAAGCTCCGGCTGCCGCACCTGGACACGGTGCACCGGGTGCTGTGTCGGTTGCCTGACGAGCCGCTGGAGCGGCTCAAGCAGTGGTTGGTGAAAACCCTGCTGGAGAAGAAAGCGCTGCACAAATACCGCCTGTTGGGCCAGTATTTTGTGGTGGCCATCGACGCCACCGGCACGATGAGCTGTGCCGACCCGCATTGCGAACAGTGCCTGCATCAGACCTCGAAGACCGGCAAAACCACTTACTTTCATAACGGGTTGGAGGCCAAATTGATCACCCCCAACGGCTTTGCCATTTCGCTGGCCACGGAGTGGATCGCCAACCCGGTGGGCGAGTATCAAAAACAGGCTTGCGAGCGCCAGGCGTTCGGGCGCCTGGCGGCCACGCTCAAGCAACTCTACCCGCGCCTGCCGATCTGTCTGACCGCCGACGGGCTCTATCCCTACCAGGGCTTTTTCGATGCCTGCCGCGCCAACCACTGGGCCTTTCTCCTGACCTTCCAAGACGGCAACCTCCCCAGCGTCTGGGAGGAAGTGCAGGCATTGCGTCCGCTCAGCCCGGGCCAACACCGTCACGAGCGGCGCGTCCGAGGCGCGGAGTTGATCGAGCAGGCGTTTGCGTGGGTCACCGACATCGACTATCACGGCCATCGGCTCCAGTGGCTCGACTGTCTCGAGACGATCAGTCACCTTAAGCGCGGTGAGCAACCCGTCACCCGCTTCGTTCACCTGACCAACCTCGCCGTCACCGCCGCCACGGTCGTCGGGCTCAGCGCCACCGGGCGCCTGCGTTGGAAGATCGAAACCGAAGGGTTCAACACCCAGAAAACCCTCGGCTATGCCCTGCAACACCAGTCTGCGCGCGGCAACTGGCAGGCGGCAAAAAATTACTATCAGTGCCTGCAGATCGGTCATCTCATCAATCAGTTGAGGGTCCTGAGCACCACCTTCGCGCCCCTGTGGCAGGGCAAGACCACCCTCCGTCATCGGTGGCGCACGATGATCGCCTTCCTCCTTTACGGTCGGTTGCGCTGCTCAACCCTCGACGCCCTAGCCCAGCGGCGCTTCCAGGTGCGCTTCACGTAATCTCGACAGGAGACGCCTGCTCCGTAATTCAGGTTAACCCCTCGGCCCCGGGAGATCGCCTCACGCCCAACCTCACACCACTTGATCCCCTAACCTCGCTGGTTCAACCCACACCGCCCTCCGGGTCAGCGTTGGCGAGCAAGGAGTACCGCCAAGTTGCGCCCAGTGTTTGACAACCGGCTAACTTGGACCCCAACAGGCAGTGACGTTCTGAATCGCTGGAAGGCGCTCAGCAATTCAGAGCGTCCCCCCCAGTGTAAGCCGACGTGAGGATGCGGTCGATTGCAGGGCGCCACGGGCCTGTGCTTCTGGCCCGTAATCGCCGCCAATGACGGCGGTCACCGTTGCCGAAGTCAGCTGGCGTTCGCCTTGTCGGTCTGGAGTATAGCGCAGTCTCCTAGGGCTGTAGGGTAAGGCCTGAATCTCGGCGCAGGCGATCTCCACCTGGGGCTAAGTGAAGCGCATCTGACAGCGGCGTTGGGTGAGTTTCTTGAGGGTGGAGCGGCGCAGCTGACCGTACAGGAGAAACGCCATCCTCGTCTGGGACCGGTGGCGGCGTGTGATCTTGCCGTGCAACAGCGGCTGAAAGGCCGTGCTCAGGACCGTCAGCTGATTGATCAAATGGCCGATTTGCAGGCACTGATAATAGTTCTTCGCCCCTGGCCAGCTGCCCCGTGCATACTGGTGCTGCAACGCGTAGCCCTGATGCTTTTGGCTGTTGAAGCCCGCCTTTTCGATCTTCCAGCGCAAGCGCCCGGTGCGGCTGAGCATGGCGACGGTGGCCGCGGTCACCGCCAGATTGGTCACGTGGACGAAGCGGCTGCGGGTGGACTCGCCGCACTGGCTGGGGGTAAGCGTCTCAACGCATTCCAGCCACTGGAGTCGATGGCCGTGATAGTCGAGGTCGGTTAGCCAACGAAAGTCTTGCGCAATCCGCGCCGGGCCCTGGATGCGGCGCTCGTGGCGGTGCTGGTCTGGATTGAGCGGCAGTAACGCCCGCACCTCTTCCCAGACGCTGGGCAGGTTGCCGTCGTTAAAGGCCAGGATAAAGGCCCAGCCGTTCGCCTGGCAGATCTCGAAAAAGCCTTGATAGGGGGACAGGCCAGCGGCGCTCAGCCACCTCGGCAAGCGCGGATAGCGCCGCTTGAGCGTAGCCGCCAGACGCCCGAAGGCGCGCCTTTCACCGGCCTGTTTCTCATCCTCGTCCAGCGGGTTGGCGATCCATTCGCTGGCCAGCGAGATCGCCAAGCCATGGGGGGGGGATCAGCTTGGCCTCCAGGACGTTAAGTAGTCGGCCATAAGTATTTTAACAAAAGTAAAAATGAGGTAACCTTATTCTATGCTAGAGCCCCATTTGTGATAGGCGACTTATGCTATTGGTAACCCCCCTGAGCGAGCCCGAGAAGGTGACGCTACAAGAGATGCACCAACACCACCCGTTTCATTGGACACGGATGCGCGCCCATGCGATTTTGCTGAGTGCGTCGGGTTATCGGGTTCAAGCGATCGCGGCGATCTATGGGGTGTGTCGGCAGACGGTTTCCAGGTTGGCTGAAAGCGTGGGCGCGTCAGGGGTTAGTGGGGTTACTGGATCAAGCGCGCAGTGGTCGGCCGCGCAAACTCAGCGCCGCGGAAGAAGCGCCGGTGCTGGCGTGGCTCGAAGCGGAGCCACGCTCCCTCAAGCGGGTGCTGGCGGCGTTAGAGAAGCGCGGCGGGCAGCAGGTCAGTATGACGACGATTAAACGGTTGTGCAGACGGGCCGGGCGGGTGTGGAAGCGGGTGCGACAATCGCTTAAAGACAAGCGCGATCCCCAGGCGTTTGCCGCTTCGGTGGAACGGCTTGCCGAGTTGATTGAGCGCGAGGCGAGCGGGGCGATTGAGCGGTATTATTTTGATGAGTCCGGCTTTACCCTCGTCCCGGCGATGGCTTACGCGTGGCAACCCCGCGGCGAGACGATCGAGTTACCCGCGTCCCACAGCCAGCGGCTCCATGTGCTCGGGTTTATGGATCGGACGAGTGAAGTTCAGTCCTATGTCTTTGAGGGCACCATCGATACCGCGGTCGTGATCGCCTGCTTTGATGCGTTTGCCAAGACCCGAGAAAAACCCACCGTCGTGGTACTCGATAATGCCTCGCTCCATACCAGCGAAGCGGTTGCGGCAAACCGGGAACGCTGGCACGCTAACGGTCTGCAGCTAGAATTCCTCGCCCCGTATTCACCGGAATTAAATTTGATCGAAATCTTGTGGCGCAAGATCAAATATGAATGGTTGCCCTTCTCGGCCTACGAATCCTTTTCCAGTCTCAGAGAAGAGCTCTTTAAGATCCTGAGAAACATCGGCACTGAATACCAGATCGCATTCTCATAAAATGTTAAAATACTTGTGATTGATTACTTATGAAAGGAGGTGGTTGGGCCGCTCTTGCAGGTCTGGTGCAACCACTGCTCGCAGTGCCGCGCGGTAAAGCTCATCGTGCCGGTGGCATCGATGGCGACCACAACGTGGCGCTTACACAAGCGGTACGGGTGCAGCACCTTCTTCTCCAGTCGCGTTTTCACCAGCCCCTGCTGGAGGCGCGCGAGCGGCGCATCGGCCCACCGACACAGCACGCGGTGTACCGTATCCCGATGCGGCAGATGCAGCTTGAACAGCTTCTGGTCGGGCCGTTTGAACTTGGCTGCCTGGCGCTTATTGTTAAACGCGTTGCGCGCGCCCTGCTGGAAAATAAACAGTGCAATCCCTGCCATCAGGATTTCGCTCAGTGCGTAGTCCGACTTACCTCGGCCAGCCTCCAGCTCGCGCAAGCGCTCCAACAAGTCCGGGAAAACATGCGGAATGGTCTTGAACAACTCACCGACCCCCGTTTCCCCCCGGCTCTGGGCGCTACCGCTGAGGCGGCGCTTGGCTTGACGCGGGACGCGCTGATGTGGTTTCTTGTTACCGGATCTTCCCCCAGTTTGTGAGCAGTATTTATCGTACAATCTATTGAATTAGCTCAATAAATTGGTGGTAAGCAGCAGAAAATGTTCTGCCTACATCATGGCGGCTTTGCACCGTGTGAAGCGTGGGGGGGTGATATCAACAGCATGGAAAATAGCCTCCTGTTTTGGGTCCGGTAGGGGCAAGGTCAGGAAGGTCTGATCACCGCTCTGGTGGCGTTGGAAGCACAGCCGCGAGAGCGCGTGCAGGGCATCCGGAATCGTCATGGCGGTATCACCCTCAGCCGTGGTCCCGAACGCGGCTTTGAGACCGCGCGCTAGCTCCCGCACCAGTTTCAAGGCCAGCATGGCCACCCAGACATGGCCGTGGGTGCGACTTGGTTTGCGCACGAACAGCGGCCTGACTTCCAACAGCGCGGTCTTCATCAGGCGGAAGTCCCGTTCGACTTTTTGCAGATCGCGATAGCGGGCATCGACCGTTGGGGCGTCTAGGTGATCCTTGGCCACATCGGTCTCCAGTACATAACAGCCATCCAGCAGGGCGGCTTCAGCCTGTTTGTCCTCATCGATCTGGAGCGTGAGTTCGCGGTTCTCTAGTGACAGTGTCACCAAGGGGCTGAGCTGATGCCGCTTGGCCCAGCGACTTAGCCGGCGCAGTCCAGCCTCCGGTTGCGCCCGCTTGGAATCGGCGACTAGGGCATTGCGCTCCGCGACCCGCTGCCGCAGTTGCGCTAGCTTGGCCTGGCGGCGCTGGGTTTGTTTCCGGCGCACCGCTTCGTTACGCCGCAGCACGAGCCGCCGACCGTCGTGTTCGACCGCCTGCGCCACCTCATCGAACAGATCCCGCTCCAGCACGTGTTCCTTGAGCAGCTTTCTTATCTGCGGATCGGTCAAGGCCGTGATGTACTTCAAGTCCGCCGCACTCAAGGCCTGCTTACCTTTGGTTTTGATCATCCCGCGATCCCCCACAAACACCACCTCCGCTACCCGAAAGCGCTGCTTGAGCGTCTCGATCTGGGCGGCGACCGTCGTACAGTCGCTGGTGTTGCCTTGAAACACCTGCACTGCCAGCGGCTCGCCGTCCGCCGCCGTCAGCAAACCGATCACAATTTGTTTCTTGCCCTTCTTGCCATCGCGATTATAACCGTACTCAGCCAACTCGTTGCACTCGCCTTCCACGTACGACGCGGTCACATCATAGAGCACCAGCACCGGTGGCTGACCAGCGATTCAGAACGTCAGCGCTGGTTATGTTCCAAGGTAGCGGTTATCAAACGCGGGGCGCAACTTGGTTGTACTGCTTGCCCGCTCACGCGGCTGCTGAGGGCGGTGTGGGTTGAACAAGCGAGGCAGGGGATCCAGATGGTGTGGGGTTGGAAGTGCGGTGATCTCCTGGGGCTGAAGGGTTGACCCCAGCGTTGCAAAAAGACGTGATCGCACTCAGGTGACGTCGCTTAGGCCATTCAGGTAATGCAACAGCTGGTCCTGGATGACAGGATTGGCGTTCAAGGACAGGGTAAGGCGACCTTGGGGACGGATCAGCCGACCGGCGAGATGGAGGAGGGAGTGGCGCAGCGTATCGAGGCGGCGGAAATCCCACAGCGCCGGACGCTTGGGTTGTGTCGAACGGGCCGGAGAATCGGTGCGCATCTGGAGTTCACGAGTCAGGTTGTGGGCAAGGATGGCACAAAGCATGTAGAGCTGGTTGCCCAGGCAGGTGCGTGAGGGCACGTAGTCAAGTTGATGATGGGATTTGAGCTCGGCGAACAGCCCCTCCTGGGCACCGCGGCCGTTGGGGAAGGCGAGCAGCGCGGCCGGACCGATGCGTTTGTTGGTCACGATGGCTTTGAACTCATCGCCCTCAGCCTGCGGCGTGAACAAAGAGCGCTGGAGCGGGCCTTTGCGCTGCTGTTTGACCCGCTTGCGCACGCCGACGAAGCGGCGCGTTTGATCCCAGCAGCGTGGTGTCCAACGCGGCGCGAAGGTGGCGTGCTCCGCATCGAGCCGGCGCCAGTGCTGGCGCTGCTCGATCAGCTGGTTAAGGGCGGCAAAGCGCTCGCAGGGGACGCTGATGGGGTACTCGATGCCCCTGCTTTCCAGGGCGCCGACGATCTCGTCGGAGAAGACCGCGCTGTCCATGCGCACTTCGAGCGTGACCGCGGGCAGGCGGTCACGGACCGCGGCGATACCGCTCAGAATGAAGGCGCAGGCACCGTTCGCGTCATGGACGTTGCCGGGGCGATGATGACGCCCCACGACCTGGCCGGTTTGCGCCACGGGACAAAACAGCGGGTAGTAGCTGCGCTGGCCCTTCTTCTTGCGATTGAAGCCGACCGCGGTGCCCTCGGCATGGCGGCAAGTGGCGATGACGGAGCCGTCGAAGTCCAGCGTCAGGCGCGCCAACCCGAGGGCCTGCAGCCGCTCGAGCACAAGCTCTTGGGTCAGGCTGGCCAATTGGTTGACGCCCTGGGCATCGACCCCGGACAAGGCGCGGCTTAGGGTAGCGGCATCCGGCAAGCGCTTGAGTCCCACCACGCGTTGGACCAACGGATCATGTGCGTAGTAGCGCACGTGGCGTAGCTCCCGAAAACCCAGCAGCAAGTGCACGACGATCAGCAGCACGAGGCGGGCAACCCCAAAGATCGGGGTCACCGCGAGGTGACGGAAGCAACCCCGCCGGCGTGCCTTGAGGTTGAGAACCAGAAACAGGCGGTGGAAAATGATCAGTCCCGAGAACGAACTCAGCGGTTGCGCTTCGAACGGCAGGTGTTGGACTTCACGGGCACATGAAAACGCGTGTCAGTTGCGCTACACTTCACGATCAGCGGCTCCCTTCAGGGTAAATGGGTTGTCTTGCCACTCCCATTTTACCGTGACGGGCAAGCCGCTTCTGACTTTTTTTGGCTCGACTCCCCTCGGTTTGCAAACTTCACCGGCGGTGAGGTTGACCAGCAGGCTATGTCATCTCGAAAAGGGGCTAAAACACGGCCGATCCATGAAATCGTGCATCGCATTTATGCAACTGGGAGGTTGACCTGAATTCGGGAGCAGGCGTCTCCGTTCGAGATTACGTGAAGCGCACCTGGAAGCGCCGCTGAGCCAGGGCGTTGAGGGTGGCGCGGCACAGCTGACCGTAAAGGAGGAAAGCGACCATCGTGTGCCACCGGTGACGGAGGGTGGTCTTGCCCTGCAAGAGGGGCGCGAAGGTGGTGCTCAGGACCCTCAACTGATTGATGAGATGACCGATCTGCAGGCACTGATAGTAATTTTTCGCCGCCTGCCAGTTGACGCGCGCAGACTGGTGTTGCAGGGCATAGCCGAGGTTTTTTTGGGTGTTAAACCCCTCGTTTTCGATCTTCCAGCGCAGGCGCCCGGTGTGGCTGAGCACGGCGACCGTGGCGGCGGTGACGGCGAGGTTGGTCAGGTGAACAAAGCGACTGTCGGTTGGCGCGGTGCTGTCGCGGTGACTGACTGTTTCGATACCTTCAAGCCAGTGGAGCCGGTGGCCGTGATAGTCGATGTCGGTGACCCAGCGAAAGTCTTGTACGATCCGCTGCTGGCCCTGGAGGCGCTGCTCGCGGCGGTGCGGGTGCGGGCTGCGTGGCCGCAACGCCTGCACTTCCTCCCAGACGCTGGGCAGATTGCCGTCTTGGCAGGTCAGGATAAAGACCCAGTCGTTGGTGCGGCAGGTATCGAAAAAGCCTTGATAGGGGTAGAGCCCATCGGCGGTCAGCCAGATTGGCAGTCTTGGGTAGCGTTGCTTGAGCTTAGCGGCCAAGCGCACGAACGCCTGGCGCTCGCAGTCTTGTTTTTCATAGTCGTCCACCGGCTTGGCGATCCACTCCGTGGCCAGCGAGATCGCCAAGCCGTTGGGGGTGATCAGCTTTGCCTCCAGCACCGTATGGAAGTCCGTCGTCTTGCCCGGGCTCGAGGTCTGATGAAGACACTGCTCGCAATGGCGCTCGGCAAAGCTCACCGTCCCGGTGGCGTCGATCGCCACCACAAAATACGTCCCCAAGAGGCGGTAGCGGTGCAGCGCTTTCTTCTCCAGCAGCGTTTTCACCAACTGCTGCTTGAGTTGTTCCAGCGGTTCATCGGCCAACCGACACAGCACCCGGTGCACCGTGTCCAGGTGCGGCAACCGCAGCTTGAACAGGCGGCGGTAGTGCTTCGCGAACTGCGCTTCCTGACGCAGGTTGTTGAACGCATTCCGCGAGCCCTGCTGGAAAATGAACAGCGCGATGGCCGCCATCAGGATCTCGCTCAGCGCATAGTCTGAGCGACCCCGACAATCTTCGATCTGCCGGAGCTGGTCAAACAAGCCCGGGAAAACATGGTTAATTGTCTTGAATAACTCACACACCATGGCTTTACCCCGGTTCTTGGTCGGCGTGGTTAAGCGCTTTTTCGCTTGACGCCGGGCCGTGTGGCGTGCTCTCTTTTGTGGCTGGCGGTGAAGGCGCGCGTTGGCGCGCTTCTTCATGGGGGCCTCCTCTGGCAAAAAGGCTCCATGATACCGCCTTCAACGCCTCAACAGAGCCCCCAACAGCGCAAAATAGCTGGAAAAATATTTTTTAGGTCGTAGTTTAACGAATTGATTTTAATTATCTTTTATTAACGCTCTGAATCGCTGCCATGCTTACTCTTTATCAAAACCAGGACTTGCAACATTAAATCAATAATTCTTCCCATGATAACGTCTGCTGCATGTAAGGTAATGAAAATATTGGCAGTGGCCAGAGCGGGCATTTCCAAATCAAGTTTGTACCACTTCCTGAAAACCATCCCATCAAGACAGTTGAGAGACATTACCAAAATTTCTATGAGGGGCTCATAATGAGCTCTATCACTCGTATTTCCACGGCATGTGTTATCTTCTGTTTTCTGTTCTGGTCAACAACGTCAGCACTTGCGAAGCAATTCGACTGCACGGCCAACGGACCGCTCCACTTTGAGGTCACCGAGGAAGAAGACCGTCCGCGGTGTGCTCACTTCGATCCTTGTCGGCAGCCATTCTTCGGAACGACCCACCTCCATACGGGCCTCTCTTTCGACGCAAGTATTCGCTTTGTCGACTTCGCGTCAGGTAACGATCCACGCGGTGCCTACCAGTTTGCGCAGGGGAAAGGTCCCATCACACTCCCGAATATCATTGGGTTGCAGGGGGTCACGTTTCCGGACTTGAACCTACCCCCTGACTTACGCACACCCGTGATCGACCGACCCCTTGATTGGGGCGGCGTCACCGACCATTCGGAGCACTTCGGTGAGATGGGGATCTGCAAAAATTTTCTCACAGACCCTGATTTCCCCAATCCACCGGGACGCTTCTCCATGGACTGCCGGATGATCAATGGTTTCTATTGGCAGCCGGAGGGCGAGCCGCCTGGAACTCCCTTCAGTTCGCCCATTAATCTACTCCAGCGAACCCTCGCTTCGAATGCGTTTACGCAGCTGACCGAGATGAATCTTGGACCGATGAGCATGATGACCCGTATGCCGGTTTGTATTAACAATCCGGCCGAATGCAATTCGGCGGAGCTCGCCGTATGGGAGGAACATCAGGTGGCGGCTGAGGAGAATTACGACCGGACCAGCGAGTGCACCTTCACGACCTTCAATGCCTACGAGAATACCTCGACCCCGGCGGGGACAAACTGGCATAGAAACGTCTTTTTTCGCAACGACCGGGTGGTAAAGCAACCGGTGACCGCCATTGACATGGGGGTCAGAGTCAATGAGAGCCCCACTTCCGGTGGACCTGCGGGTGTTGGCGAGCCTCCGAGTTACATCGGCAGTATTGTCCCCGTTGACCCCGACGTGTTCCCGGTCCCCCCCGGTGAGTTTGTCACCCAACCCCTTCCGGAAAGATTTTGGAACAAGCTGGAACGGGAGTGCACCCTAGGCGAAAACATCACAGAGGGCAAAGCGCTTCGTTGTGAGTTTCTTGCGATCCCCCACAATTCCAACCTCGGCGGCGGTGTCGGCCTGGTTCCACCGCTGTTTTTCACGCCATTCAATGAAGAGGACGCACGCAGGCGGCAACAGTTCGAGCCTCTCGTGGAGATATACCAGGACAAGGGAAGCAGCGAATGCCGCTGGGACCCTCGGTTCAACGAACAGGTAGGCCTGACCAGGGGCGACAAGAAGGACGAGTTTTGCAACTTCGAGCTGCTCGATACGACCAGCCTGACAGCTGCTTCTGGAGTTGGAACCAGTGAAGGGTCGGGGCAGGCGGTGCCGCCGTCGGCTTTCAACGAGCGCGCGTTTGTCCGTAACGTGTGGAAGGACGGGTTGAAGCTGGCGGACGAGGAGTTCAACGGCGTGAATCCCTTCAAGATGGGGGTGGTAGCATCATCGGGCTCGCATACCGGTGTCATGGGATGGCACCCCGAGAACGAGAAATGGCCGGGACACCTCGGCATCGACGATGCAGTCCCCGTGCAACGCGGCTCCACCATTCAAAACAGCTCGGGCGGCCATTCGGTGGTGTGGGCCGAGGAGAATTCGCGCGATTCCATCTTCGAGGCGCTGAAGCGCAAGGAGACCTACGGCACGAGTGGAACCCGCATTGTCCTGCGCTTCTTTGGCGGTTGGACCTTCGACGACAGCCTGTGCAGCACGAATTTCGTCCCTGAGGGGTATGCTCAAGGCGTACCGATGGGCGGTGACCTTCCGCCCCGGCCAGCGGGTGCCTCGGAGAGGACGCGCGCAGGCGGCAACAGTTCGAGCCGCTCGTGGAGATCTACCAAGACAAGGGGAACAGCGAAGCCTCGGTTTATCGTGGCCGCCTGGATGGACGATTTCATCGGGACCCCTTTGCAACAGATCCAGATTATCAAAGGGTGGGTAGACGCCTCAGGCAACACCCACGAGGAGGTCATCAGCATAGCGGGTGAGAAAGGGGTACCCAACAATCCCCAAGCAGGGGTGGACAAGAACAGCTGCGAGCTCAAAGGGAGCGGCTTCGATTCGCTATGCGCAGTCTGGGAAGACCCGGATTTCGACCCCAATGAGCGGGCGTTCTACTATGCCCGTGCGATCGAGCGACCCGTGTGTCGTTACAGCACGCTCTGGTGTCAAAAAGCGTTCGGGCTAAATCCCCTCAACCCCGCACAATGCCGGAAGGACCTGGAGAAGCTGAAAGCGGGCTCCGCGGAAGATCAGCTCAAGGCCAATTTCGCAGCTTCCTGCTGCAGCAACGAGACAACGGCCCCCATCGTACAAACGGCGATTCAGGAAAGGGCATGGAGCTCACCCATCTGGTACACACCAGAGAGATAGCCTCACGGCGCAGAAAGGGCATGGAGCTCACCCATCTGGTACACACCAGAGAGATGAATGTGCTCCGCTCGCCTGCGCTTCATTTCCTCGTGGTCGGCGGATTGCTCTTTGTTGCCGCGATGCAGCAAGGAACCATCGGTTCGTTCGAAGAGCGACCGCGGCTGGTCATTCCCAGGTATCGCATTGACCTCGCCCGGCAGCAGTTCTTGCAAGAAAGCGGGCGGCCGCCAACGCCAGCGGAAGAAAAGAAGATTCTCGATATCCTGGTGGAGCAGGAAGTCCTCTACCAGCATGCCCTCAGACTCGGCATGCACAAAGAGCCCGTAGCGGAGCGGCGGCTGGCGCAGATCGCAGCCTTCGTAGAGCAAAATCCTCACGAACTCAGGACACAGGCAGAGCGCGCACAGGAAGCCGTAGACCTCGGCCTCCACCATGGCGACCTGGTGGTGCGGCGGATTCTCATCGACGGCGCGCGGCGCCTCATCCGGGCGGCCGTCCTGGTGCGCCAGCCCACAAACGAGATGCTCGAAGCCTACCTACGGAAGAATCCGGACCTGTTCATAACACCCGCAAAGACTCGCATCACGCAGATTACTGTGAACCGTTTGAAACACGGGGCCGAGTGGTACGGCCGCGATACACTAACCCCAGGCGGATCAAACACCACCGGTTCCACAGCAACGAGGTATCCAAGACCACGTACAGCCGTGGCGCGTCCAGTTCCGCCAACACCGGCTGCAACAGCGCGCCGTAGAGGTGGTGGACATCCACTCGCCGATTGGCTAACCAGCGCCGAAACCGCCGCCAACTGCTGGCGGCGAACCGGGCGCGACTGTGTACCTACGGCACCCACTCACTTAGCCCAATCCAGCCGCTGCTCAATAACCCAACCACCATCCATGCCAAGGTCGATAAATGCCGGCGATCGCGCCACGGTGCTTGTGCCAAGAGGGAGACTATCGTATCGTAAAGTGGGGATGAGGTATTCATGCGCGGGCTCCTTATGTTTAACCCATCCCGTTGGAACACGGGTCGCGCATTTCATCTCATCCCTTTCTTTAATTTCAAGTAGAATCCGTGCCTTAGCGAGTTTTGTCAGTCAACCAGCGGGGCCGAGACCGAGACGCTTGCCCGTGTCATTCTCGAGAAGCTCCGGGAAGGTTCATACGCTCCGCAGGATGCCACTTCCTTCGGGGACCGGGCTTTCGTGCCGCCTTCGTTGCCCTTGCTCACCGACAATGACCTCGCGCGCCGTTTTGGCTACCGTTTCGTACAGGCGCTGAAAACAGTCCCGGATTCCGTCTGGAGCAGTCCCATTGTATCGCGCTATGGGCTACACATCGTCTACGTGCACGAGCGTAAAGAACCATATGTGCCGCCGCTCGACAAGATCCGAAAAAGCGTGCGGCGGCGCTTGCTGCACAAGCTTGCCGATGAGTGGCTGGCCCTGCGCCTCGCGCAGCTCCGGGCGGAATTCGAAATCGTCGTGCCGGGCTCGCCGTTATGAATCACGTCGTGAGATGACGTTCGTTGTGGGGCGCCTTGTCCCTTGGCCTCACTCTTCTCAGTCCCGGTTTCACAGCGGCGCACCAGTTTGCCCCGGCCCTACTTGAACTCCAGGAGGTCGATGCCAGCAATGTAGCCGTGCGCTGGAAACAGCCCATCGTTCGTGTCATGGGAAGCCAGCTCCTACCAGTACTCCCCGGTGATTGCGCAGGTATCGGAAAACCCACGGTGATCCGAAAAGACACAGGTATGGAAGCTGTTTGGAAAATCGCCTGTCCCGGTGGACTTGTGGGAAAAATCGTTGGCGTCGAGGGGATCGCCTCGAGCCGGGCCGACGTGCTCATGCGCATCGGACTCACAGACGGCCGCTCACTGAGCCACCTGCTTACGGGAGATCACCCCACCTTCAAAATTCCCGGGCGGGAAAGCCAGCTTTCAGTGCTGGCGAGCTATACAAAGCTAGGCGTCGAGCATATCCTGACTGGCTTCGATCACCTTCTCTTTGTGCTTGGTCTTACCCTGTTGGTAGGGTACGGCCCCTTGCTGCTCTGGACCATCACGGCTTTCACCCTCGGGCACAGTGTGACTTTGGCTCTCGCCGTGCTCGGCTTCGTGAATTTTCCCCCCGCACCTATCGAAGCGGGAATCGCCCTCAGTATCTACATACTCGGGATCGAGCTCGCGCGCGCAGACCGAAAGACGCTGCTGCGCACCTATCCATGGCTCGTTGCTGGACTCTTCGGACTTCTTCACGGTCTTGGCTTTGCGGGTGCTCTCGCCGAGATCGGT
>CAVSVP010000016.1:0-211321 GCA_963731125.1 uncultured Pseudomonadota bacterium | reverse complement strand
AGATCTTTTTCCGAATTCTGAAATCCGGCTGCAAAGTCGAAGAGCTACAGCTCGAGCACCTCGAACGCCTGGAACCGGCGCTGGCCTGTTATCTGATCATTGCCTGGCGGGTGCTGTATCTGACCATGCTGGGGCGCACCTGCCCGGAGTTACCTTGCAACGTCGTCTTTGCCGATGAGGAATGGCAAGCGGTGTCCATTGTGGCCAAGCGCCAACCGCCGCCCCAGGTCCCACCTTCATTGAATGAAATGATTCGCATGGTAGCTGGCTTCGGGGGCTTTCTTAACCGTAAGGGCGATGGCTTCCCTGGACCACAAACCCTTTGGATCGGACTACAGCGAACTCGCGATTTTGTCCTGGCTATCGAAGCCCAGCGGGCTATGCAGAATTCAAGTTATGGGTAACGATATGGCCCAGTAGCGGGTAAAGCCGATCCTCGGAAAGATTTGGTGTTCGGCGAAGACGATGCCGCCAATCGGCACGAGAACGAGACCGGCGTAGGTCAAAAGCGGAAGCATGCTTTGATACACGAACGGAAAGATGCTTCCGCCCACGACAGACAGTCCAACGAGCAACGTTACCTTCGTTCTAGACATGTCAGGAAACACGGCCTGCGCGGCCAGACCGGCGCGGTAGAGGTTCGAATTGGCTGTGGTCCACCCGGCAATGATCACGATCACAAACCCGGATGCGCCCAGAGCATAGAAGGCCACATCGCCCGGATCCAGCAGCACAATGCTGGTTTGCGTAATCGCCGCGGTCGCTGCACCCATGAGTCCGGCGGAAATCCAGGCCACATAGTGACCGAACATCATCCCCGTGCTGGTTGCAAGACCATAGCGTTTCTTCTTGGCATAGCGCAGCATCGCCATGTCGATCAGCCCGAAGTGAGCGAAGGTGTTTGCAGCCCACGCGAAGCCGGCCACCTCCAGAAGCCCTATGCCCGGCTCTCCCTCGGCGTTCAGGCCCGTCCAGACGGTTGTCCCGGCTATCTGCACGAAATCGGAGAAGCTGGCCAGGGTGGTGTAACCGGTAATGGATTCAGAGAGCGCAGGAATCAGAACCATGCCGCCGACGGTGAACATCACCATAAGCCATGGCGCGCAGATACTGGCAAATTCAGCCAATGCATTGAACCCGTAGACAGCAACCAGCACTACGATGACCCCGACCGCGAAGGCTATCAGGACGAAGTACACACTCGTCGGATACGGATACACCTGAGGGGGAATATTGAACAATGCCCTGACAGCCGTTGCGGACACGGTGATCATGGCAGCCGATATGGCGGCGAAAATGACGACGTTGGCCCCATTGTAGAGGCGCGACATCGAGTCGCCGGCAATGTGGTTGAGATAGGTGTAGAGGCTCAGCCGGGTTTCGACCGCGATCGGCGTGGTGATCAGCCAGAAGCTTAGAGGCTGTTGGAAAACCCCTGATCGAACGATTTCGGAGCATTTTAAATCAACGCATTAGCTTGCGCGCCAGGGTATTTTCCAACAGCCTCTTAGGATGGCAAGCGTGTTGCCGATGAGCAGCCCTATGAGGATGTCCCATATCCCCGCGCCGAGAGCCACGAAAGTCGCGCCGATCACGAATTCCGTCGCCGCAACATGCTCGGCGGCGTAGAGGCCGGCGAAGTGCGGCCACCCATGCAGTTTGTAACGCGGGACCGGTAGCAGCTCGTCATCCATGTCATCCATGTCAGCGATGGAATGTCCTGGATCTATGGTGGTATTGGCCATTTTTCTCTCCTGTACTACTGTTGTTTTACGTTGTTCCAATTCACAAGTCAATTTGTCTGCAGAAGAAATAGGTGGTAAGCTGTCGCCCACCGTCCGTATCCGGGCATGCCGAGTGAGGTTAGCTGCGGATCCCGGGGCCGCTATTGAGCGGAATCGCCTCTATTCGAGGAAGCGGGCGCGCTCTATGACCTTTCCAGTCACCCACTGGGCGTTGCCAAGCGCCTCATCGATCGGGATCGTTCCCTCCAGCGCCTCCGCGAACTGCTGACCGACCGCAGTGCCGATGCTCTGGAACTCCGGGATCGCGACGAACTGCACGCCCACATAGGGCACTTCATCCACGGTCGGCTTGGCGGGATTGGCTGCGTCTATGCTTTCGAGCGTAATGTTCGCAAACGGTGCTTCCTGGTACTCGGGATTCTCGTACAGCGAGGTGCGGGTGCCCGGCGGTACGTTGGACCAGCCTTCCTGCGATGCGACCAGCTCCAGGTAGTGCTTCGAGGTGGCCCAGGCCACGAACTTCCTCGCCGCATCCTCTTTGTCAGAACCGGTCGGGATGGCCAGCGCCCAGGCCCAGAGCCAGTTCGCGCGCTTGCCCAGACCCTTGTCCGGCGCGAGCGCGAAGCCGACACTGTCGGCCACATCAGAGGCCGCGTTAATCACGAACTGGCCGGCCGCGGTCGCGTCGATCCATATCGCGCACTTGCCGGACTGGAACAGAGCAAGGTTTTCATTGAAGCCATTGGCCGAAGCGTCTGGCGGGCCGACTTCCTGCATTAGTTCGACGTAGTCGGTGATCGCCGCCTTCCAGGCATTGCTGTCGAACTGGGGTTTCCAGTCCATATCGAACCAGCGGGCACCGTAGGAGTTGGCCATGGCAGTCAGGAACGCCATGTTCTCCCCCCAACCCGGCTTGCCACGCAGGCAAATGCCATAGACCTCGTTGCTCTTGTCGGCCAGCTTGCGGGCAGCGTCCTTGATGAAATCCCAGGTAGGCTTTTCGGGCATTTCGAGCCCGGCTTTCTCAAACAGATCGGTGCGGTACATGGTGAATGAAGACTCGCCGTAGAACGGTACGCCGTACATCGTGCCGTTGAACGACAGGGCTTCGCGGATCGGCGGCAGGATATCGTCGACGTCGTAATCCTCCGGCAAATTATCGAGTGCCTCAAGCCACCCTCGCTTGGCCCAGATGGGTACTTCGTAGGTACCGATCGTCACTACGTCGAACTGCCCGCCTTTGGTCGCGATGTCGGTGATGACGCGCTGGCGTAAGAGGCTGTTGGAAAATACCCTGGCGCGCAAGCTAATGCGTTGATTTAAAATGCTCCGAAATCGTTCGATCAGGGGTTTTCCAACAGCCTCTAAGACGTTCTCTTCCAGCGTAACCCAATTCAGCTCGATGCCCGGGTTATCCTTCTTGAAGTCGTCCGTGAGCTTCTGCATCCGGATCATGTCGCCGTTGTTCACTGTGGCGATCGTTACCATTTCGGCACCAGCACCGAACGAGACGCTCGATGTCACGATCGCTGTCGCCAACGCGGTTTTCTGTAATCTTTTCATTACCTTTCCTCAAATGAACGAAGTATGGTTGCGCAGTATGGTTGCCGTCTTTTGAGCAATACCATAGGTGTACGTTTTCCACAGACAACGATCTAGTACTAATCTAAAACAAACCATAACACTCAGATGTATTTGGCCAGAGTCGCCTTGGCACCTAAGTCATAGAGACTCTGCAGGGCATCGCCGACCTGCTCGACGAAAACCTGCGATTGTGGCAGGTCGTCGCCGAAGACCTCGCGCATGCTCAGGAACGGCCGCGGATCCTTGCCAGCCGCCTTGGCATGACGGTGCAGTTCGTCGGCCATGGGGTCCCTGATCTCGATGGGTCTGCCCTGCTCGTCGGTACCCGCCAGGAACCGACACCAACTCGCCACCGCCAGGCTGAGCCTTCTCACCGATCCGCCGTGCGCAAGCTGTTCGCGGATTGAGGGCAAAATGAACTTAGGCACCTTCGCCGAGCCGTCCAGACAAATCCGGGACGCTTGATCCTTGACCGTCGGGTTCGCGAAGCGCTCGATCAGGGTTTTTTTGTACTCGTCGAGATCGACGCCGGGCACAGGCTTGAGAATCGGCGTTACCTCCTCGTTCATAAGATCCAGGATATATTTTTCGAACTGGAGGTCGGCCATAATCTCGTAAACGTAAGTATAACCGGCCAGGTAGCCAAGATAGCCCATTGCCGAATGGCCGGCGTTGAGCAGACGGAGCTTCATCGTCTCATAGGGATGCACGTCCGGAGTCATCTGTACCCCGACTTTTTCGAATGCCGGACGGCCGTTGCAAAAATGGTCTTCGATGACCCACTGCCGGAATGGCTCGGTGACCACCGGCCAGGCGTCCTCGATGCCGAAGGTACTCCTAACCAGTGCGCGATCGGCGTCGGTTGTCGCCGGTGTAATCCGATCGACCATGCAGTTGGGAAAAGCCCCGTGTTCAGAAAGCCAGTCTTTGAGAGACGGATCACGCAGCTCGGCGAATCTCAGCATCACTTTGCGGGTCACGTCGCCATTGCCCTGCACATTGTCACATGACAGGACGGTGAAGGGTTTCATATTCCGTCGCCGGCGGCGTTCCAGGGCTTCTAGCAGATAACCGAAAGTGCAGGCCGGCCGATCGGGATGCGCCAGGTCATGGACGATCGTGGGATGATTTTCCTGAAACTCTCCCGTTCCCTGGTCGATGAAATAACCGCCCTCGGTGATGGTGAGCGAGACGATACGGGTGTCGTCGGAAGCCATCTTCTCGATCACCGCCTCGGGATTGTCGGGCGCGAATAAAAACTGGACGATGGAGCCGATGACTCGTGCTTGATCACCGACAGCACTGCGCTCGACCACCGTATAAAGACAGTCCTGGGAACGCAGGGCGTCCCGGATGCCGGTGTCGTGCGCGAGCAGGCCGACACCGCAGAACCCCCACTCGGTTTCGCCATGATGCTGGCAGAAATCGTCGATGTAGACGGCCTGATGGGAGCGGTGAAAGCCGCCGACGCCGACGTGGACGATGCTCTGGGCGACGCTTCGACGCTCGTAGGCTGGTACCTGCACTTCGGGTGAAATACGGCTCAAGTTGCCTTGATTCAACTGAATCGGACTGTTGTTTGTCATGGCTTCGATCTCTCCGGTTGACAGGGGTAACGGCGCACCTTCAGATGCCTCTTTACTTCTGATCGTGGCTCAGCTCATCCACTGGTCGCCGTCGATGTTAAGGGTCTGGGCGACGACATAGTCGCTGTCGTCGGAGGCTAGGAAAACCGCTGCACCGGCGTGGTCCTCGGGCAACCCCATGCGCCCATAGGGCACACCCTCGCCGACCAAGCCCTTCTTCTCGTCCAGGGGGCGGTTTTCATACTTGGCGAACAGTGCGTCCACCTCGTCCCACATGGGCGTATCCACCACGCCAGGGGAGATGCCGTTCACGTTGATCTTGTCCTTGATCAGGGCCAGTTCCGCCGATTGAGTGATGTTGATCACCGCTGCCTTGCTGGCGCAATAGACGGTCACTAGCGGTTCAGCAATTCCCGCTCTCAAAAATAAATATTTAATTTCAATGCATTAGCCAATAAACCGACGAGAGCTTTTCGTAAGCAGTTGGCTACTAAGGGGTAGGCACGGTACACTACCGTTCCTTGGCATCACCCCGGGAGGTCTTTACCGATGGCAGCGCCCCGTCCGCGGTTACGCAAACAACTCTCTGCGCCGGGTTTACTACAGACGATCCGCCAGACGTTGGAAGCCGTCCCCGAACATCGCCACGCCCGTAATGAGATTCCTTTAGCCGATGTGCTGATGTCGGGGCTGGCGGTGTTTGGCTTAAAATATCCCTCGTTATTGAAGTTTGACGAAGCCTATCACGAGGGGGTAATCCGGCACAATCTGAAGAGCCTTTATGGGGTAGAGCGGGCGCCGTGTGATACGCAACTGCGCACGATTCTTGACCCGGTGGATCCGGCGCATTTACGCCCGGCCTTTCGGGCGGTCCATCGGCAGGTGCAGCGGCACAAGGGCCTGGAACCCTATCAATACCTGGACGGGCACTATCTGGTGTCCATCGACGGTACCGGGCAATTTGCGTCCAGCGAGATCAGCTGCCCGGAGTGCTGCCGCAAGACCACGAAGGGACAGACCCACTACTACCATCAATTACTCGGGGCGGTCATCGTGCATCCAGATCTTAAGACCGTCTTACCGCTGGCCCCGGAAGCGATCACCCGTCAGGATGGGGCGAAGAAAAACGACTGCGAGCGCAACGCCGCTAAGCGGCTGCTGGCGCAGCTACGCCAGGATTATCCCCAGTTGAAATGGCTGGTAGTCGAAGACAGTCTTGCCGCTAACGGCCCGCATTTGGAGTTACTGCAAACCCTCAACCTGCGCTACCTCATCCACGTCAAGCCCGGCGACCATGAGGCCCTGTTTGCCGCCGTGCAGGCGAAGCGGGACGCGGGCGACGCGCAGGAATGGACGTACACCGATGCGCACGGGGTCGAGCACGGCTATCGCTGGGTGAACGATCTGCCCTTGAACAAAACCCATCCGCAGCGGCGGGTCAATTTTCTGGAATACTGGGAAAAGGATGGTGATCGCCAACGGCGGTTCAGCTGGATCACCGATATCGAACTGACGCCAGAGAATGTTGAACCGTTGATGCGAGGAGGACGCGCCCGCTGGAAAGTCGAAAACGAAACCTTCAATACGCTCAAGAACCAAGGCTATGAACTCGAACACAACTACGGTCACGGGCAACAGCATTTGGCCACCGTCTTTGCTTGCTTGACGATGCTCGCCTTCCTGGTCGATCAAGTCCAGGAACTCGGGTGTCGGCTCTTTCAAGCCGCCCGCGCGCACTTTCACTCGCGAACCTCGCTGTGGGAGCGGCTCCGGGCGCTATTTACCGACTACTTCATTCCCGATTGGAAAACCCTGTGGGAGGCGATCGCCTCCGGTCATGTGCCTACCGTGCTGGCACCCGATACCTCGTAGCTAACCGCGGTGTCGTGTTCGTGCCATGGTTTATGTTCTTGAGCAGTCGTCGATCCATCCTCATTGCCTCTTCCAGCAGCCCTGTTACCAGGGCTGGCGGGTAGCCTTGTGCGTCCCCTAAGGAGCCGATAGTGTAGCCTCAGGAACGCCGGAAAATCCCTCAGAGCGGGAGCTGCTGCTAGCGGTTCGCCCCGTCGCCCCCCCTGAGATGTAAAGTTGATGATCTTGCCGCTGCGGCCCTGCTTGCCCATCTGGCGAGCCACCGCCTGCAGAGTGAACAGCAGCCCCTTGACGTTGACGGCAAAGATCTTGTCGTAACTCTGCGGGGTGATCTCCAGCAAGGGTACATATCAAAAACGGCGGCGTTGTTCACGGTGTCGATGTTCAATGTGGTTTCTGCCTGCACTGTGACAGTGAGCGAATGAGTATGGCGGAAACGGACGCGGCAAAGCGAAGCGGCTTCACGGATGTCTCCTCCTTTGGTCGGTTCTTCGTTGGCCTTTATTTTTAATTCATTTGATCATTTGATCATATCATGAGAATATGATCAAAAAAACAAAAAGTCAAGATTCACACCGTCGGTTCGTTTATTATTTTGAAAGATTTTAAAATTCAATAACTTGTATTGAAAAAAAGTGAATATTCGGTCAACCCATCCTGATAAATATCAGCGGGTTAACATTTTCCTGAAGTGTTGATCCAAAGGATAAACCCCAGCAGCTCCCGCTCTAAGGGATTTCCCGGCGTTCCTGAGACTAAACCATCAGCTCCTGATGAGACCGCACAAGACTACCCGTCAGCCTTGGTAAAAGGGCTGCAGGAAGAGGTAATGGATATGGATAGACGATCGCTCAAGAACACAAACCATGGCACGAACACAACACCGCGGTTATCTACGAGGTATCGGGTGCCAGCACGGTAGGCACATGACCGGAGGCGATCGCCTCCCACAGGGTTTGCCAATCGGGAATGAAGTAGTCGGTAAAGAGTGACCGGAGCCGCTCCCAGAGCGAGGTGCGTGAGTGGAAGTGCGCGCGGGCCGCTTGAAAGAGCCGACACCCGAGTTCCTGGACTTGATCAACCAGGAAAGCGAGCATCATCAGATAAGCAAAGTGGGTGGCCAAGTGCTGTTGACCATGACCGTAGTTATGTTCGAGTTCATAGCCTTGGTTCTTGAGCGTATTAAAGGTTTCGTTTTCAACTTTCCAGCGGGCGCGTCCTCCTCGCATCAACGGTTCAACATTAGCTTGCGTCAGTTCGATATCGGTGATCCAGCTGAAGCGGCGTTGCCGATCCGCGTCTGTTTCCCAGTATTCCAGAAAATTGACTCGTAGCTGCGGATGGGTCTTGTTTAAGGGTAGATCGTTCACCCAGCGATAGCCGTGTTCGACCCCATGCGCATCGCGATACACCCATTCCTCAACCTCGCCCGCGTCCCGCTTCGCTTGTACGGCAGCAAACAGCGCCTCGTGGTCGCCGGGCTTGACCTGGATCAAGTAGCGCAGGTTGAGAGTTTGCAGTAACTCCAGATGCGGGCCGTTGGCGGCGAGACTGTCTTCCACCACCAGCCACTTTTGCTGGGGATAATCCTGACGTAGCTGCGTCAGCAGCCGCTTGGCAGCGTTGCGTTCGCAATCGTTTTTCTTCGCCCCGTCCTGACGGGTGATGGCTTCCGGGGCGAGCGGTAACACCGTCTTGCGCTCCGGATGCACGATCACCGCCCCAAGCAGTTGATGATAGTAGTGGGTCTGTCCCTTCGTGGTCTTGCGGCAGCACTCCGGACAGCTGATCTCACTGGAGGCAAACTGCCCAGTGCCGTCAATGGACACCAGGTAGTGCCCGTCCCAGTATTGATAGGGTTCCAGTCCTTTGTGTCGCTGCACCTGCCGATGGCCCGCCCGAAAGGCCGGGCGTAGATGAGCCGGATCCACCGGGTCAAGAATCGTGCGCAGTTGCGTATCGCACGGCGCTCGCTCTACCCCATAAAGGGTCTTCAGATTGTGCCGGATCACCCCTTCGTGATAGGCTTCGTCAAACTTCAGTAACGACGGATATTTCAACCCAAACACCGCCAACCCCGACATCAGCGCATCGGTCAGGGGAATCTGGCTGCGGTCATGGCGATGCTCAGGCACCGCTTCAAACGTTTGGCGGATCGTCTGCAATAAACCCGGCGCTGAGAGTTGTTTGCGTAACCGCGGACGGGGTGCTGCCATCGGTAAAGACCTCCCGGGGTGATGCCAAGGAACGTGAGTTTACCGTGCCTACTCCCTAGTAACCAAACCCTTACGAAAAGCTCTTGTCGGTTTATTGGCCAATGCATTGAAATTAAATATTTATTTTTGAGAGCGGGAATTGCTGGATAAACCCATAAGTCCTTGATGGGGGCGCTCTGTTTTCCGGCCGGTCCCAGTTTTCCCCGGCCCTTGGTTTGACCCAGGTAAAGCCAATTGGCCGCCTGGTAGCAGGTGCCCTGAAAGCGGGGTTTCTCCACGAAGGTCTCCATCAGGACAGGGCGATAGCCATAGCGCTGCTGCCAGTGCCCGGGAAGCAGGCGGGCGGCCTTGGCCAAGATCATGGAGGCCAGATTGCGGGAGTGTACCCAGGGCAGGATCAGAAAGCGGGCATTGTTGACGATCAGTGGGAGATGGCGCTGGCGCTGCTCGTGGCTCCAGCCGATATAGTGATCGCGTGGTGCGACCTGCCAGGCGGCGGCGCCAAAGCCGAGTAGCGCGATCGGCTGCTGATCGGAGAAGATAAGATAGCGCAGTTGCGCGCCGGGCAAGGGTTGATAGCCCAGATAGTGGTAGCGGTGGAGGTACTCGGTCCACAACCGCGAATCGTGGCGGTTTTGAACCGCTTGCCAGCGCAGCGGGGTGAGGGCCCGAGCCGGGCTGACGATCGCCGGGCCGGGATCGGTTTGCGAGGTGATCGCCACCGTTGCCTGGGGTCGCGAGCGACGCGGGGGTGGCAGCTCGATCAGCCCATCGCGGTGCATTCGCAGCATGGCCACGCGGGCGGACATGTCTTTCCAGCCCCCATCGGGCTTATACCAGCCCAGCACCTGACAGGTCAGGCGGGAGAGTTCGGCGCGGGTGCGTCCGGGCGCCTCGGCAATGAGGCGGCGGATCTGGGCGATCTCCTTGGCACGGAAGGGGCGGCCACAGTCGCGATGGCTCACGAGCGGTCGTGACCGGGCACGGGCGCGGTGGGTGAGGCCGGCGGCGCCTGGGCGGGGTAGGGTCGGGTCAGCTCAGCACGTCGCGGTTCCTCCATGCGCCACGGCAGAAAGGGATCAAGATCCCGCGGGGGGCGGCCACCATTGTCGGCACACGCCTGGAGATAGACCGTTAGCCAGTGCCGCGGGTTGATGCCCCACAGCCCCAGCGTCTGCAGCACGGAGAACGCGGTGGCGGTCAACTGCGCACTCCACAGGCTGCCCGAACCATAGTAGTTCTTGCGTCCGGTCACCGGCGTGCGCAGGGCGTTCTCGGCGCGGTTGTTGTCTAGCGGGACTGCGGGGTGATCGAGAAATAGGCTCAACCCGGGCCAGGGCTCAAGCAGGCTGTGGAGCACCTGCTGTTGTTGGCGTTGCGCCCCCTTGGATAAGGGCGCCCCCGGCGCCCTCGGCTGAGCTTCGCTGGCGGTGGCAGGATCGGTTTGCGCGGCGTCGGTGGCAGGGGCTACCACCGCGCTGGCCTCATCATGCAGTTGTTGCAGGCTCGTTTGCAACGCCTGGTGAGGTTGTGCAAAGGCCTCGGACTGCTCGCTCAGTGCCCGCTCCGGCTCCCACTGCTCGAGCCGAAGCCTGTTGAGATGGTAGCGTGTGCCAATACGCTCCTTCCACTGCAGCGCCCATCCCTGCAACTCGGCAAAGGACCGTCCGGCAGCCAGGAAGTCGCGACGCACAGGCGCCCAGCAAAACGCCAGCAGGATGCCCTCGACCACTCGGGCGAGCTTTTTATACGCGCTATACCGATCGCAGACGATAATGACCTGGTCATGCTTTAGGCCCGCAAAATGCGCCCCCGGCACCGCTGCACTGCGACTCGGATCGAGACAATAGAAGATGACCGAGGCCGATCGGGTCAGCCACAGATACCAGCGGGTGCCGACCTTGTCCTCGCGCTCCACAAACACTTCCCAGCGGGTCTCATCGTTGTGAAACAGCCGTTCACTCATCTGTTGGTCGTAGAGCGCTTCGCGCACCGGCTCAACCAGGGGCACGAGTGCTTGCAAGCCACCGCCGACCGTTCCCGGTGAAACCGGCAGGCCCTGATCCCTGAGGTCCTGCAGATAACGGTGGGTGGGTTGCCCATAGCGGTATTTCCCCAAGATCACTTCCACCCAGAAGCTGACCCCGTAGGGGCGGCGGGGAATCAACCGCGCGGGGGCAGGAGCGGTGATAATGACCGGCGTACCCTCACAGCGGCAACCCGGGTGGCGGGTATAGGACTGGCGGCGATCGCGACGGCGGTGCGCTTTCACCTCCACCTCAATGACCTCACTCTGCTCATCCAGGGCCGGATTACGCCGATGCGGTAAGCCACCCTGCGCACAGCATGTCTCCTCCGCCGGTAGCTCCCTCTCCTCGGTCACCACGGGAAGATGAGCCCGTTGGGTACGCGCATGGCTACGATGGCCTGGTTGTTGGCCACGCTGGCGCCTCGAGCGGGGCTCAGCGGAGTCGTCCTTTTCAGACTTCAGCCCCGCGTGCTTCTCGCTCTGCTTCCCGAACAAGCGGTTCTGCAGATCTTTGATGTTGGCATCCTTGCCAACCAGCTCTTGTTCCAGCTGCGCTATCTTGGCTTTGGCTCGCCCATGCTGGGCTTCCCAATAGCTGGCTCGCTGGCGTACGGTGTTTGTCAAGATAGTTGTCGTCTTTTTCTATTCGGTCTGTGGTAGACCGGGAACATGGTCCAGCACCTCAGCGGCTGGGTTTAGCCACACCTCGGTGACCGGCTTCCAGTTGCGGATGGCGCCCTGCCAGCGCTCGGGGTGGCGTGCCTTGGCCTGTTCATACACCGCCTCGCGTTGCGCTATGATGGCGGCTTCTTGGCCGCTATGGCGTTCGTGCGGGGTCACGAAGCGAATCCGACTATGGCGATGGTCGTGATTGTACCAGGTCACGAACTGCAGTATCCACGCACGGGCGGCCTCCAGCGAGGCAAATCCGTGCTCAGGGTATTCCGGCCGATATTTACAGGTCCGAAAGACGGCCTCCGAGAATGGGTTGTCATTGCTCCCCCGGGGGCGGCTGTAGGAGGTCACGACCCCGAGCCGGTAGAGCGTTTCCAATAAGGCACTGCCCTTCATGGGACTGCCATTATCGGCATGCCGCACCAAGGGCTGATCCCGACACTGCTCCACCAGGACCGCCCGGCGCACCACCTCAGCGGCATAGGCTGCACTTTCGCACGCATACACTTCCCAGCCGACGATTTTGCGGCTATAGAGGTCAATAATGAGATAGAGGTAGAAAAACAGCCCCTTCACTGGGCCTGGCAACCAAGTGATATCCCATGACCAGACCTCGCATGGGCCGCGGGCACAGTGGCGCGGCGGCGGCGCCGGTGGCCGGGGAGCGCGGCTGCGCCCCCGATGGCGTTGTTCCTCCGCGTCATGCAGAATTCGGTAGAAGGTGGATTCCGAGGCCAGGTACTCCCCTTGATCTGCCAAGCGCGGCACGATTTGACTGGGCGGCAACCTGGCAGGCGCAGGGGTATGGCAGGTTGCCAACACCTGCGCCCGTTCTGCCGCACTGAGTTGATTGGCTGGCGGGGGGCGCGCTGCCGTCGGACGGCCATCGGCCTTGACGGCTTCCCCCTGGGTCCAGCGCTGATAGGTGCGCAGACTCAGGCCCAGCTGGCGACACGCCGGCGCTAAGCGAGCCCCCTGGCGGTGGGCTTCGGCAATCAGCGCCACCGCTTGCTGGCGAGCTATCGGGCTAATCAGACGTCCTCGCTGTCCCCCCAGATGGCCTGGGCTTTTTTTTGGAGCACCAGCAACGCCGCCGCCTCGGCTAAGGCTTTGTCCTTGCGGCGCAATTCGCGCTCCAGGTCGCGAATCCGCCGTTTATCGGCTTGGGCCTCGCTTAAGGGACGCGCTTTGGGGGAGGGGGCCACCGGATTGGCCTGTTGGCAGGCCGCACGCCAGGTGGTGATTGGTTCCGGATAGAGCCCGCGCTGACGGCAGTATTCGCCCAATGCCGCCTCATTCAGCGCCGCCGTCTCCACCACGACGGTAACCTTCTCTTCACTACTCCAGCGGTGTCCCGCCTCCGCCGCCGGCGATGCCGTCAGGCCCCGTTCCCGGCGGGCCTGGCTCCGCCAGCTGTAAAGCGTATCCTTGGGAATCCCGCTTTCCTGGGCCAACTGCACCACCTCCACATGCTGCGGGGGTAACAGTTTCTCAATGATGCTGGCCTTAAATTCTGCCGAATAGGTTCTCATCGTCTCTCACCTTCACCCCCTCAATTGACAGTTTACGCTTTCTGTGGGACGACATCTATCCTGCCATAGGGGGCGTAGCTCGATGTGTTCTTGTTTGGTAATCGTCACCCCGTCTTGAGCAAAGCGGGAGCAGGGTTCTCCAATGACACAAAACCCCGGGTGAGGCTGCTCAGCTGTAAGGTGAGTGTTTGGGGTACCTTCCATGGACCCGTTTATAAGTAGTCGGCCATAAGTATTTTAACAAAAGTAAAAATGAGGTAACCTTATTCTATTCTAGAGCCCCATTTGTGATAGGCGACTTATGCTATTGGTAACCCCCCTGAGCGAGCCCGAGAAGGTGACGCTACACGAGATGCACAAACACCACCCGTTTCATTGGACACGGATGCGCGCCCATGCGATTTTGCTGAGTGCGTCGGGTTATCGGGTTCAAGCGATCGCGGCGATCTATGGGGTGTGTCGGCAGACGGTTTCCAGTTGGCTGAAAGCGTGGGCGCGTCAGGGGTTAGTGGGGTTACTGGATCAAGCGCGCCGTGGTCGGCCGCGCAAACTCAGCGCCGCGGAAGAAGCGCCGGTGCTGGCGTGGCTCGAAGCGGAGCCACGCTCCCTCAAGCGGGTGCTGGCGGCGTTAGAGAAGCGCTGCGGGCAGCAGGTCAGTATGACGACGATTAAACGGTTGTGCAGACGGGCCGGGCGGGTGTGGAAGCGGGTGCGACAATCGCTTAAAGACAAGCGCGATCCCCAGGCGTTTGCCGCTTCGGTGGAACGGCTTGCCGAGTTGATTGAGCGCGAGGCGAGCGGGGCGATTGAGCGGTATTATTTTGATGAGTCCGGCTTTACCCTCGTCCCGGCGATGGCTTACGCGTGGCAACCCCGCGGCGAGACGATCGAGTTACCCGCGTCCCACAGCCAGCGGCTCCATGTGCTCGGGTTTATGGATCGGACGAGTGAAGTTCAGTCCTATGTCTTTGAGGGCACCATCGATACCGCGGTCGTGATCGCCTGCTTTGATGCGTTTGCCAAGACCCGAGAAAAACCCACCGTCGTGGTACTCGATAATGCCTCGCTCCATACCAGCGAAGCGGTTGCGGCAAACCGGGAACGCTGGCACGCTACCGGTCTGCAGCTAGAATTCCTCGCCCCGTATTCACCGGAATTAAATTTGATCGAAATCTTGTGGCGCAAGATCAAATATGAATGGTTGCCCTTCTCGGCCTACGAATCCTTTTCCAGTCTCAGAGAAGAGCTCTTTAAGATCCTGAGAAACATCGGCACTGAATACCAGATCGCATTCTCATAAAATGTTAAAATACTTGTGATTGATTACTTACACTATTTTTCCTTTTGTGTCCCGTGCTATTTTTCGGCAACCATGGGGTGGCCGAATATTTACCAAAAAAATACTTTCATTCCTGAAAAAATTGAAAATTCATTTTAAAATTCAACTCATTAGAAAAATGAGTAAACCGAGGGTTATAGTCCCGGAAAGTAATATTCAGACATGAACAAAACCCTATATAAAGTAATGCTTGATCGGCGTATGATAGGTCATATGGGTTTTGTAGTGAGGGCACGGCCATGACAGAGGACTGGGAGCTAGACGGGCGCAAGATGCCGGATCAGGTGCTGGAGTATCTTCGTAAGATTGCGGTTCGCGCGGTGGAAGAGCAAGGGTACAGTCCGGAGGTGGTGATTGGGGTATTGGGGTATTGGGGTATTGGGGTATTGGGGTATTGGGGCATTGGGGCATTGGGGCTGAGTCGCAGCTGCCTATATGATTGGTTGCAGCGGTATCAAACCCAGGGATTGAAGGGTCTGGAGAGCCACCCGGCGCCGGGTGCGGAAGCACAGGTGACGGAAGCAATGGAGGTGTGGTTGAAAGAGACGGTGCTGCATTCGACGCCGTTGGCGCATGGGTATGACCCGCGGTTATGGACGCGTGACCTTCTCGCGGCCCTCTTGCAAGAGCGGTTTGGGGTGCAGGTGACGGGGCGCACGATCAGCGGGCATTTGAAAAAGCTAGGGTTGGGCTATCAGAAGCCCTGCTACCGGGCGGTAGAGCAAGACCCGCAGGAGGTGGCGTTGTTTCGGGAGGAGAAATTCCCGCGGATTCAACGGTTAGCCAGGAAGCTGGGGGCGGACATTGCCTTTGCGGATGAGGCGGGCATTGGGGTGAGAACCCGTTCCGGGCGGACCTGGGGCTTGGTGGGGGAGCCACCGGAGATTCGGGTGACGGACCGCCGGGGCGGGTACAACGTGCTTTCGGTGGTCACCGGACAAGGCCAGATGCGCTATTCCTTGGAGGCGGGCCACATCAACTCGGCACGTTATGTGGAATTTCTTAAACAACTGCTGAAAGGGCGAACCCATCCCCTGATATGGCTGGCCAACCACGCGTCATTTCATGGCGCCGGTAAAGTCCGCGCCTTCGTCCGGGCGCATCGGCAACCGCTACGAGTCTTCTTTTTACCCAAGCGTTCTCCCGAGTTAAATCCAGACGACCATGTCTGGGAAGCGGTCAAGGACAAACGCTTGGGAAAACAACCGATTCAAAACAAGGGTGATCTTAAAAAGCGCTTACGCTCTACTTTGCAATCGCTGCAACATCGCGCCAAACGGACCATCTCCTTCTTTCAGCTGCCCGATACCCAATATGCCGCCGTTGATGTCTGAATATCAATTTCCGGATCTATAACATTTCCGTTATCGGCAAAGGCGCTTATCCCGTCTATGATTTGTTGAAAAAATATTGATGGAGATATCGACAAGACCCATCGATACTACCGGCGTGCCCGGTACAGAATCGATGTTCTATGCCATGTTGAGGATACCTTCTGCCGCCGCCTCGTCGGTGATCAAGCCGGTGATCCAGCGCCCATTAAGCACAGCCAAAATGGCTCGAGCTTTTGCGGCACCGCCGGCTATCGCAATGGTGGGATGGTTGGGTGGGTGTGGCAGAGTAAGACTGGCGATCCGACGGTTCAACGATAAAGACACCAGCACACCGTTCTGATCGAGCGTCCAACCCAGCATTTCCCCGACCGCGCCCCTTTGAATGAGTTCATCGACCTCATCGCCGGTAATGAAACCATCTTTATGCAGGGGGGCGTCGTAAGCTATCCTACCGATACCGATAAAAGTAAACTCGGCCTTAATGGCCATTTCTTTGATAATACGATATAATTTTTGGTTAGCTAGCTCATCCCGATGAGGAACAGAGTCAGCCACTACGGGGGCGGGCAGGAGAAAGCATTTTCCTCCTGTTTTATCGGTCAGATGCATGACTGCGTCGTACGGATTGGTCGAACCGTCCCGAGCCACATTGCCGGCCAAAGAAACGAACTGGTGCTGGGGACGGTCTATGTTGATCATTTCGTCCACTGCGGCGCGCAGGGTTCGGCCGGTTCCCAGAGCGATTATAGTCGACCGGTCCTGGCTGATCACCTTCTCGAACTGATAGGCGCCGGCGATAGCCAAGTTCTTAAGGTTTTCGCCTGGACCGTCGGGATCTGTCGGCACTACATCGCAGAACGTGAGATCGAAACGTTTGTGCAACGCTCGGGCCAGGACCATGCAGTCGGTGATGGGATGATCTATCCGCACCTTAACGATACCTTCGTCCATGGCTAAGGCGATCAATCGCTGCGCGCCGGGACGGGACAGATTGAGCTTGGCAGCAATTTCCTCTTGTGTGTTACCCGATACGTAATAAAACCAGGCTGCCCGCGCTGCCAGGTCCAGTTTGTCGTTTCGCTTAGGCACGGTAATTATCCTCTTTAACTCAATGAGGTAAGCCTCCGGGTTAGGTGTAACCCGTCCTCCGCGCCGTCTCAGGCAACCATAGGTCGGTAGAATGCGGAGTCATTGGCGGCGTGGACAGGATAGAGTGCTTTCTATTCCTGTTCGATATGGAACTTCATAAAGTGCTCCCAGTCGCCATTAATGTGGATACAACGTAATCCCAGCATCGCTTGCGCACCTTCGATTACCCAGTGCATTCCGGTACCTTCCATGCGGTCGACCACCACGTGTCGGCAAGCACCTTCGATGACACCGGCGGCAATCGGGTAGCCGGCCGCTAGGCACTCGTGGTAGCGCATGCGATGGGCGTTTTTCTCGAAGTAGCCACAGGCCTTGTCCACCGGCTCACACTGTTCGTCGGTGAGTTGCTCGTGGGTGGCTTGCCAGCGAAACCCCCGAATGACGCTTTGTACCTCCCCGCGCAGAATCTGTCCGACTCGCTCCTTGACCAGAGGAATCTGTTCTTGGGTCGTTCGCCGCGGATACAGGGCTTGGACGACCTTCCATACGTACGAACTCGCATGGAGCAGGTCCAAGATCTCAATGATAGGCACATCGAGCTGTAGCTCTTCGCCCATCTTCCAGAGCTTGTTTTCTCCATCCATAATCAGAATTTGCTGATGCGTTGCGGAGGGATTGCGTTGGCGATACTCGTCGGCCAACCAACGGCAAATTTCTTCCCGAGCCGGTTGTAGGGTATCGGCCTGATCGCGATGCAGGCTGGCGCGGATGTGTTTGTGCAGCGGCTTGGGACGGCGTTTGGCGGTCTCTTCCGAGTGCTTTTGATCCGTCGTTTGCAACAGCGATTCCAACACCTTGTCCGGAGTGCGTGGATTCGGTTCAATCGTATAGGCGGCCCCCCAAATGGCCACCTTCTTTTTGCCGCTATGGCGCTTCGAGGTTTTGCTCTCTTTACAGGCTGGTTTGAGGCAGGCCTGCTCGTGGTTCCCATCAATCGCCTTCTCTTCCGCGCTTTTGCGGATCACCACCCCCTTGCCATCGGCTGTGCCGACCACCAGCTGCTTCCCTTGGGCCGGGGCTACTTCCACTGGGTTGTCCCACCAGTGTGTTGGTTCAGCGGAAATCGGAATTTTGCCCCATCGAAATGAGTTGGTTGCCAAGGGGCTGGCAGCCCAACTCGAAGGAATCGTGAAGGACCCGGCCCCGTTACCCTCATGATGATCAGGGTACCGTACGCGCCGGCACTGTCCAGGAGCTTTGCTTCGCAACTCCTCCTGGACAGCGCCGGCGCTCCCGGTAAGAGGTCACCATGAGGGTTGACTGACAAAACTCCTCTCAGCTAACTCTCATGCTGCCTCCAGGGCGGGAAGTAACAAGGCATAACAGGCTGGCAAAGGGTCCATCCAGCGGGCTTGTTGACGTTTTTGCCGCCCCTGTCGGCGGCTGGCCTGAGCCGGATCCGGATCCTGGAGGGAGCCCAGCGTCAAGCGTTGCAGCAGGGCTTCGCCATGAGCCAGCGCATAGCGCAGCCCATGCCAGCCTAAGCGCAGATAGCTGTGGCCGCGAAACCAATGGGTATCGACCCGGCGGCGCTGGCCCTGGGCGACCACCGCGGCGCCTTGGCAAGTCAGGTAGAGGGTGGCCACGGCCAAGACCAACAGCAACCGTGTCAGGGTGCGGGCGTCGCGCAGTTGGGAGCTTTCCAGTTGGAAGCCGTTGGATTTGTCGTCCAGGAAATTCTCCTCGATCCGAAAGCGCTGGCCATACTCAGCCAGGGTATCGCGGTCGGTCGGTTCATCGCTGAGGATCAACCAGGGCTCGCGGTGGCCCCGTTGCCAGCCCACGGCCAAGTGCATCTCCAGGCGTTGGGCACCGACAAAGACGTGATGATAGCAGCCCACTTCACCGGCCTGCACGCGAATGACCAGGCGCCGATAGTGTCCCCGGCGCTGGACATAGAGATGCAACCCTGAGCGCTTGATACGCACGCGCAGATGCCAGCGCGCGTGGCGGTGAATCCAGGCCATCAGTTCCCCATGCAGAAAGCCCCGATCGGCCAACAGCACGATGTCCCGCCCTGGCGGCAACAGCCGCTCGGCCAAGCGCAACAACCCACGGTAAGCCCGAAAGGCCACACTGCTGGAGCGATGCTCGATCACCTTCCAGACCAGCGGTATGGTACGGCCGCGATACACTAACCCCAGGCGGATCAAACACCACCGGTTCCACAGCAACGAGGTATCCAAGACCACGTACAGCCGTGGCGCGTCCAGTTCCGCCAACACCGGCTGCAACAGCGCGCCGTAGAGGTGGTGGACATCCACTCGCCGATTGGCTAACCAGCGCCGAAACCGCCGCCAACTGCTGGCGGCGAACCGGGCGCGACTGTGTACCTACGGCACCCACTCACTTAGCCCAATCCAGCCGCTGCTCAATAACCCAACCACCATCCATGCCAAGGTCGATAAATGCCGGCGATCGCGCCACGGTGCTTGTGCCAAGAGGGAGACTATCGTATCGTAAAGTGGGGATGAGGTATTCATGCGCGGGCTCCTTATGTTTAACCCATCCCGTTGGAACACGGGTCGCGCATTTCATCTCATCCCTTTCTTTAATTTCAAGTAGAATCCGTGCCTTAGCGAGTCAGTCAACCAGCTCCCATGAGGGTGAACGGCGCCGTGCGGCGCCAGCCCTGGGAACAATGCCCTTGGGTTCATGCAGCAGGCACTCGCAACTGCGCCTGATAGGCGGTGAGGCGCGCTTGGCGGGCCTGTTGCAACCGCCGCCGGCGTTCGGCGAAGATGTGCTGCTCGCGGCCGAGGAGCTTGGCTTCGGGGGCCACATAGCCTAATGCACTGTGCAACCGCTCGGTATTATACGTCGTCACATAGACGCCAATCAGCTGCCGCGCATCCTCGAGCGAGATTGGAGTCTGCGGACGAATACATTCATCTTTCAATGACTTATGCCACCGTTCGAGCTTGCCGTTACTCTGCGGATAGGCCGGCGAAGTGTGCACTTGGCTCATCTCCGAGCGGCGAATGAACGCCTTAAATTCCTTAGCGATGAATTGCGGGCCGTTGTCGGAAATCACCCGCGGGGTCGCCTCCGGGTGCTGTTCGTGGGCCGCTTGCAAGAGAATGGCCACCTCGACTTCGGTCATCTGCTCGCCCAAAACCCACTGCACGATCCAGCGACTATAGCCATCGAGAAGCGTACACAGATAATAGAACGTGCCCTGGAGATTGAGGTAGGAGATATCGATATGCCAATGCGCATGGGCACAGGTCGGTTGCACAAAGCCCTGGCCTTTGCGCGTGGGTTTAGCCTCCCACGCGTTAAGCAAGCCGGCGGCTTTCAGCACCCGATACACGGTGCTGGGGGCACAGGCGACAACCTCGGCGTCGATCATCTGGTAACACAGCCGCCGATAGCCGTCCTGGCGATGCTGCCGGGCGAAGGCGATGATCGCTTCGCGCTCCCAGGATTGCAGCCAATGGCGGCTGGGGATGATGCCATTATGGCGATTCGGTTGGCCCTGGCGCCGGCGCCACTCGTAGTACTTGCCCGGGGCCAGCGCCAACCAGCCTAGTAGGCGTGTCAGCGGCAGCTCCAGCCGCTGCGTGCCATACTCGAGCAATGCCACCACCGCTGCGCGAACCGCCGGCTCAACCCAGCGCCCGCTCCGAGGACCCCAGTGTTTTTTTTAAGTTGCACATAGGCTTCCATCACCTCCGCCAACACGTCATTCTTGCGCACCAGCTGCGCTTGCAGCGCCTCAACCTGTTGGCTCAGGCGATTGACCTGGGCCGAGCCGCTCGGGGCAAAGGCCGCGGCGCCGCCTTCAAAAAAGATCTTCTGCCACCGGTAAAACACGTTCGGGTGCAGCTGCTGCTCGCGACACACTTCCGAGACCGGCACCTGATCGACCAAATGCCGGCGTAAAATCGCTACTTTTTCCACCGGCGTGTACTGCTTCGGTTTGCTCTTCGTACGCTTCGTCATCGTCATTTTCCTCTACTTTTTACCAACTGTATCAAAGCAGGGAAAATTCCGATTCCATCTGAAGCAAAACACCAGTAGGACTCTACCGATTGGGCGAGGCTTCGGTTCGTGCGCTCCAGACTATGCACCGAGACCGACAAGCCCAACATGCGCTGCAGGATTGCGTTGACCTCAGCGTAGGCAGTCTCCACCGCCAAGGACTGATCCCAATCCTGCAATAGGTAGGAAAACTTGCTCTTAGGCAACTGTAGCCGAACATCCAGTGGAATGTACTCCAACTGCTGACCTTCTCGGCTCCCATAGGCCCAGCGCTCCAGCTCGTAGGCACCGAACACCGACTGATACGGCCGACCATGCAGCTACGCGAGCCGATTTACTACCCGTCCATCCGATAACTGCACTCGCTCGCCCTCATCACAAGCCCCATCGAGTTCAAAGAGTAATCTTAAGGCTTGATAGCCCATCTCCAGCAGCTTCCGGAACAGCCCTTTTTCCACCTCATGAATGGCTGTGCCCTGTCGGTAGGCTAACTCCACTATCTCGAGAAGTCCATAGGCTCGATCCACGAGCTCAGCAATTCAGAGCGTTGAGAAAAAATCAGTAGGCTCAACCAAGTAGGCGATAGCCTAAAAAATATTTTTCCGGCTATTGGGCGCTGTGAAGAAAGGCTAACTGAAGGCGTTGAAGGCCTTATCATGAAGCTTTTTGTCACTCGGAGGCCCCATGAAGAAGCGCGCCAACGCTCACCTTCAACGCCAGCGTAACAAGAAACCACATCAGCGCGTCCCGCGTCAAGCCAAGCGCCGCCTCAGCGGTAGCGCCCAGAGCCGGGGGGAAACGGGGGTCGGTGAGTTGTTCAAGACCATTCCGCATGTTTTCCCGGACTTGTTGGAGCGCTTGCGCGAGCTGGAGGATGGCCGAGGTAAGTCGGACTACGCACTGGGCGAAATCCTGATGGCAGGGATTGCACTGTTTATTTTCCAGCAGGGCGCGCGCAACGCGTTTAACAATAAGCGCCAGGCAGCCAAGTTCAAACGGCCCGACCAGAAGCTGTTCAAGCTGCATCTGCCGCATCGGGATACGGTACACCGCGTGCTGTGTCGGTGGGCCGATGCGCCGCTCGCGCGCCTCCAGCAGGGGCTGGTGAAAACGCGACTGGAGAAGAAGGTGCTGCACCCGTACCGCTTGTGTAAGCGCCACGTTGTGGTCGCCATCGATGCCACCGGCACGATGAGCTTTACCGCGCGGCACTGCGAGCAGTGGTTGCACCAGACCTGCAAGAGCGGCCCAACCACCTCCTTTCATAACGTCCTGGAGGCCAAGCTGATCCCCCCCCATGGCTTGGCGATCTCGCTGGCCAGCGAATGGATCGCCAACCCGCTGGACGAGGATGAGAAACAGGCCGGTGAAAGGCGCGCCTTCGGGCGTCTGGCGGCTACGCTCAAGCGGCGCTATCCGCGCTTGCCGAGGTGGCTGAGCGCCGCTGGCCTGTCCCCCTATCAAGGCTTTTTCGAGATCTGCCAGGCGAACGGCTGGGCCTTTATCCTGACCTTTAACGACGGCAACCTGCCCAGCCTCTGGGAAGAGGTGCGGGCGTTACTGCCGCTCAATCCAGACCAGCACCGCCACGAGCGCCGCATCCAGGGCCCGGCGCGGATTGCGCAAGACTTTCGTTGGCTAACCGACCTCGACTATCACGGCCATCGACTCCAGTGGCTGGAATGCGTTGAGACGCTTACCCCCAGCCAGTGCGGCGAGTCCACCCGCAGCCGCTTCGTCCACGTGACCAATCTGGCGGTGACCGCGGCCACCGTCGCCATGCTCAGCCGCACCGGGCGCTTGCGCTGGAAGATCGAAAAGGCGGGCTTCAACAGCCAAAAGCATCAGGGCTACGCGTTGCAGCACCAGTATGCACGGGGCAGCTGGCCAGGGGCGAAGAACTATTATCAGTGCCTGCAAATCGGCCATTTGATCAATCAGCTGACGGTCCTGAGCACGGCCTTTCAGCCGCTGTTGCACGGCAAGATCACACGCCGCCACCGGTCCCAGACGAGGATGGCGTTTCTCCTGTACGGTCAGCTGCGCCGCTCCACCCTCAAGAAACTCACCCAACGCCGCTGTCAGATGCGCTTCACTTAGCCCCAGGTGGAGATCGCCTGCGCCGAGATTCAGGCCTTACCCTACAGCCCTAGGAGACTGCGCTATACTCCAGACCGACAAGGCGAACGCCAGCTGACTTCGGCAACGGTGACCGCCGTCATTGGCGGCGATTACGGGCCAGAAGCACAGGCCCGTGGCGCCCTGCAATCGACCGCACCCTCACGTCGGCTTACACCGGGGGGGACGCTCTGAATTGCTGCCACGAGCTCTTGGCCCTTGATGCCGAGTGCGCTTTCATTAATGCTACTCATAGGTGGACTCCTCCAATTTGGGGGACTTAAGCCCCTGGATTATTTTACCAACGGAGGAGTCTACCTCAATTTCAACCCCTAGCGACCATCAGCTCAGACGCGGGAGGCGGGTTGCACCCCCATAAGCGCTAACCAAATTTAGCGAAGTCAAAGGTATCGATTTGCGGGGTTCGCTTGCGTGATCGCTCACCTAATGAGGCGGCAATCTCCGGCCAATGTTCGAGTACGAATGCTAAGGGTAGCACCGGCACCATCGCCTGTTCGATTTGGTGCCAGATAAATTCAACCTCACGCCATCGGCTGCGACAAGTCGTAGCCCCAGGGGGAAAAAGCGCGGGTAATGCGCGCCCGCTTCTCGGTCAGCAGCGCCAGAAATAATTTACCATATAAGTAATCAATCACAAGTATTTTAACATTTTATGAGAATGCGATCTGGTATTCAGTGCCGATGTTTCTCAGGATCTTAAAGAGCTCTTCTCTGAGACTGGAAAAGGATTCGTAGGCCGAGAAGGGCAACCATTCATATTTGATCTTGCGCCACAAGATTTCGATCAAATTTAATTCCGGTGAATACGGGGCGAGGAATTCTAGCTGCAGACCGGTAGCGTGCCAGCGTTCCCGGTTTGCCGCAACCGCTTCGCTGGTATGGAGCGAGGCATTATCGAGTACCACGACGGTGGGTTTTTCTCGGGTCTTGGCAAACGCATCAAAGCAGGCGATCACGACCGCGGTATCGATGGTGCCCTCAAAGACATAGGACTGAACTTCACTCGTCCGATCCATAAACCCGAGCACATGGAGCCGCTTGCTGTGGGACGCGGGTAACTCGATCGTCTCGCCGCGGGGTTGCCACGCGTAAGCCATCGCCGGGACGAGGGTAAAGCCGGACTCATCAAAATAATACCGCTCAATCGCCCCGCTCGCCTCGCGCTCAATCAACTCGGCAAGCCGTTCCACCGAAGCGGCAAACGCCTGGGGATCGCGCTTGTCTTTAAGCGATTGTCGCACCCGCTTCCACACCCGCCCGGCCCGTCTGCACAACCGTTTAATCGTCGTCATACTGACCTGCTGCCCGCCGCGCTTCTCTAACGCCGCCAGCACCCGCTTGAGGGAGCGTGGCTCCGCTTCGAGCCACGCCAGCACCGGCGCTTCTTCCGCGGCGCTGAGTTTGCGCGGCCGACCACTGCGCGCTTGATCCAGTAACCCCACTAACCCCTGACGCGCCCACGCTTTCAGCCAACTGGAAACCGTCTGCCGACACACCCCATAGATCGCCGCGATCGCTTGAACCCGATAACCCGACGCACTCAGCAAAATCGCATGGGCGCGCATCCGTGTCCAATGAAACGGGTGGTGTTGGTGCATCTCGTGTAGCGTCACCTTCTCGGGCTCGCTCAGGGGGGTTACCAATAGCATAAGTCGCCTATCACAAATGGGGCTCTAGAATAGAATAAGGTTACCTCATTTTTACTTTTGTTAAAATACTTATGGCCGACTACTTAACCACGCTCTGGAGCTAGTGGGATCGTATTTCGGTACATGGCTAGGGCAATCGCGCTATATAGCCCTTGACAGAGGATGCAGGTAATGTTAGGAGGCATCCTGACGTTGAGGAGATAACCGATGCTGCCTGATCCCCGCCCCTATTTTGCCGAGCTGCCTGACCCCCGCCGGGAAACCCGAAACAAGCTACACAAATTGACTGACATTCTCATGATTGTGTTTTGTGCCGTGCTCAGTGGGATTGAAGACTGGGTGGGAATGGAAGAATTTGGGAAGCAAAAAGAGGACTGGTTGCGAGAGTTCTTGGAACTGCCGAATGGCATTCCGTCCCATGATACGCTCAGTGACGTATTGGGGCGCCTGGCACCGGGGGCGTTTACGGAGGCGTTGTTGCGGTGGGTGGAGGTTGCTATACCGAGTTTAGCGGGGGAACCGGTGTGTCTGGATGGTAAGCGCCTGCGGGGTAGCCGGGTGGGGGATCAAGCCGTTCACCTGGTGAGTGCCTACGCGGCGAAAGCCCGCCTAGTCCTCACGCCGCAGGCGGTGGCAGACAAAACCAATGAAATCACGGCGATGCCAGAGCTACTGTCACTGCTGGACGTGCGAGGCGCGGGGGTCACGATCGATGCGATGGGCTGTCAGAAAGCCATTGCCCGGGAGGTGGTCGACGCTGGCGCGGATTACATCCTGGCCCTGAAAGATAACCACCCGAGTCTGCATGACGACGTGCGCTTATGGTTGGATACGGAAATTACTCAGGACCGATTACCCCAGCAGGAGACGGTAGACAAAGACCATGGTCGAATTGAAATCCGCCGCTACGCCCTGAGTGACGAGATTGCCTGGCTGGAGCAACCACCCGAGTGGGCCGGACTGCAAGCGGTCGGTCGACTCGAAGCGACTCGGATCATCGGCGATACAACGACGACCGAACACCGCTATTACCTATGCTCACTGACCGATCCGGCGTGCTTTGCCGACGCCGTGCGCCGCCACTGGGATACCGAGAATGGCCAGCATTGGGTACTGGACGTGCAGTTCGGCGAAGATGCCAACCGGGCACACCAACCTCACTCGGCTGAAAACCTCGCTCTGATCCGGCGGATGGCGCTCAATGTGATACGCCACAACGGCTCCTCCCAGGATAGCCTGCGACGTCGTAAGCTGCGCGCTTCACTGAACGACGAGTACCGTAACCAACTCATCTTCGGGCCGAAACTCACATAGCGCGATTGCCCTAGGTACATGGCCCGTCTCCAATAGCGTCTTTAAGCGTTTAAACGCCAGTTGTCGGGTAAAGGACTGGCGCGGTAACGCGTCGTAGGATTGCCCTTGTCTGTCTCCGGGGTTTCCCCCTTCGTGCCCGGTTAGGGTTTTCCGTCGTCCCGTTTCCAGCCCCTCCCCATAAGAACCGCTCGTGAGGTTTTCCCTCAAGCGGCTCACCCAGCAGGTTTCATCGAAAGGGTTATGGGTCCTGTCAAGTCTAGCGGCCACTTTCACGCGTATCCCCGCGCGCTGGGTAAGGGATGGATTTTCCAGTCCCAAAACAGCCCCAGTACGCCATAGAGATATGCGTTACTCGTGTCCTTCCGATAAGCCTGCGTGACCCGGCGTGGCATCGCCAATTAAGGTATGCACTGAACTGGTAACGGTATATAAAGAAGAGGTGCAGATGGCGATAAAGACGGTCTCCCAAGCTGAGCAGGCCTTGGCCGAACTGGCCGAACGGTTTAGGCACTGGCGCCGGCATCGTGCCCATCGGCACGAACGGATACCGGCACCGCTGTGGGATCAGGCGGTGGCGTTGAGTGAGGTGTTGCCGAATGGCCAGGTGGCTAGAGCGCTGGGCCTCAGCGCCACAGACTTGAAAAACCGCCGGCTGGCCCAGCAAACCCAGGTACCGACCCCGGCGCCGGGGAGCGATCCCCAGTTTATCGAGGTAACCCCCGCGGGACCGGGTGCAAACGGTGAGTCAAGCGGCCCGCAGGTGGAACTGGAGCGGCCTGACGGGTGGCGCATGCGCCTTTGCGGTGCTACGGCGGGCGAGCTCGGCGAGCTGGTGCGGGTGTTTATGGAGGGCGGGCGATGCTGCAGCTAACCCCCCAGAGTCGCATCTTCGTGGCGGTCGAACCGGTGGATTTTCGCCAAGGTATCGATGGCCTCGGCGGCTTGTGCCGGCGTGCCCTGGCCCATAATCCCCTGGACGGCGCGGTCTATGTGTTTCGCAACCGCGCCGGAACCGGGCTAAAAATTCTATGCTACGACGGGCAGGGGTTTTGGTTATGCACCAAGCGCTTGTCTCAGGGGCGGCTGCCGTGGTGGCCCAGCGCCGCGAACCCCACCTACCGGCTCTCGGCGCGGGAGCTGCCTATCCTGCTCTGGAATGGCTTGCCAGCGCAGGCCGCGATGGCTGAGGACTGGCGCCGGGTGGCCTAGCACGTGGCCAGGTTAACGTGATAATTCCAGGGCAGCCACTGCGCGGGACGTTGCATGACCTCGCGGTGATGCTGCTGCAGGGCCACCAGGTAGGTCAGCACATTGACCCCGGCCTGCCTGGCCGTGGCGATGACGCTGCTCAACACGCTGGCCACACTGGCACGGTAGGGGGTAGCAAAGAACCAGCTGTTCTTGCGCTGGCGAAGCATCAGCTTCAGGGCACGTTCGACGCCATGGTTGTCGAGCGGTGCGCCGCTGACCCGCAGAAATTGCGTCAGCTCTGTCCAATGCGCCCGCAAATAGCGCAAGGCCTTACCCAGACTGCTGTTGGGTTCCACCTCCCGCTCCGTGAACTGCTGTTCCAGCCAGGGGTGCAGGGCGTGCCGCAGCGGCTCGCTGTGCTGTTGATGGTAGCGCAAGCGGTCTTCGGCACTGAGGCGGCGCGCCCGGCTAAGACGCTCATGTTCGAACACGGCCGCTAACGTCTCCAGCACGTAACGGCACGGTTCGGGAAACACCGCGGCGATGTCGCTGAATTGGCGCAGCCCGTGGGCTAGGCAAAAACACGCGATCACCTCAGCACGGGGTGAGGGCTCCAGGTGATTGGCGCTCAACGCATCCGACATCAGGATCAGCTCCCCAGCGTCCGGCTCGCGTAATTGCATCACCGCCCCGGCGTTCTCCCCGGCGTTGGCGCGGCCGCTAAAGTACCGCCAAATTTCCTGTTCGCCCACCGTCGCCACCACGCCCGTGGTATCCATCCCCCGGCGCTCGCCGGGTTCCGCCGTGGCGTTCTCTTGGATCAGCGACAACACCCGCACGGGCGTGTCATCTTCATGCAGTCGCTCCGCCTGCGCCGCCTGGTAGACCAGCTCGTTGAACACCGGCCACGCGCAGCCGGCCACCCGCTCGACCTGATCCCACTGGGTGGCGTCCGCCACCGGTACGCCTACTAGCTGCTGATACCCTTCCAGTCGATAAAATGGCAGCCCCAGATAATAGCGTCCCAACGCCAGCACCGCCCGCGCCCGGGCACTGTACTTCTCGTCCCCCGCCGTCGCCGGTAACGCCGCCGTCGTCACCTGCCCACACGCCGAACAGCGTACCTTCTCCAACGCGTAGCAGAGCGCCGTCAAAAAACCATTCCCGTCCAGGCGGATCTCCACCCCGGGCGGCAACCGATATAACGTCCCGCGACCACACGCCGGACACCGTTGACCCGCTTGCCAGGCTTCCTCCAGTTGGCACAACACCCGCTCGGCTCCCGGATAGGCATCAGCCGAATGGCGCCCCTGCCCCGGGCGTTTTCCGCCACCGCGCTTGCGCCGCCCCGCCGCATCGCGCTCCTCTACCTCCGGCGCCGGTTCCGCCGCCGCCGCCGCCGGTTTATCCGCCGCCGCCACCGCGGCCTCGGGCGCTTGCGGGTCATTGCCCGGCGGTTCCTTCGCCGCCCCCTCGGCCGATGCCGGCGCGGCTCTGCCAAACAACAGCCCCCGCAGCCGTTTCATGCGCAGCTTCGCTTCTTGCACCGCAAACAGCAGCCAAAAATACATCTGGATCAGCCGTTCCAGCACCCGGCGGTCCTCCTCCACCAAATCACTGGCGTGGATCCGCCTAAGCAACGCTTCCCCTTCGGCTTGGGTTAACTTGACCTTCTCCGGCTCTTTCATCACCGTTGATACCCATTCGCTAGATCTTCATATGCCAGAACAGGCTCTCTCGTCGTCTAAGGGATGCGCATCTTAAGCAGAAAATTTGGTTTGTCAAGCAGTTTTATCGGAAGGACACCGTTACTCCATCGCCGCCAGCCGACGCTACGCTTTCGCCGTCGCTGGCGCCGTGTCAGCAGGGTTCGGACTTTCATCTCGACGTAGTCCCGCCCTTCGCTGAAGGCGCGACTGGCGTTACCGACCCGAAAGTAGTTGACCCATCCTGCCAGCGCCGCGTTGATCCGCTCAATGATCTCCTGGGCCGGGAGCGCACCCCCGGTGTGGATGATTTCGCGGACCTTAGCTTTGATGGCCTGGCGGGCCTTCTTCTTCGGGGTCATCAAGATAAAATAGCCTTTACCACTGCGTTTGCGCACGCGACGCAGCTCAAACCCCAGAAAGCCAAAGGCGTCTCCTGTGAGCGTGTCCACCCCCTGCGTTTTCTCCCGGTTCAGCCTCACCCCCAACGGGGCGAGCTGTTCCTCGAGTCGCTGCAGGGCCCGCTCGGCCCAGCCGCGCTTGCTATGGTGGCCACTGACCGTGATCACAATGTCGTCGGCGAACCGATGGTAGTTCACCGCCTCATAGTCGTCTCGAGCTGTTTTGCAGCGGATCGCGTCAAAGTCCCAGTCAACCTCATTTAAGTAGATATTCGCCGCCAACGGGCTGAACGGCCCGCCTTGGGCAACGCCGACGTGGCCGCCGACTTTGATAATCTGCTTAACCAGGTGTAGCACCTGGGGGTCCTGGACGCGTTGCGCGATTTTGTCCAGTAGCACCGAGTGGCAGATCGTGTCAAAATAGTTCGACCGATCCACATCAATCACCATGGACCTGCGCCGCAACACACTACGCCTGACCTCTGCCAGCGCGCGATGCGGTGACCGCTTCGGTCGAAAGCCGTAGGAGTTTGGGCAAAAGTCCGCCTCGACAATCGCTTCGAGAATCAGCTTCAGCGCCCCCTGCACGACGCGATCGCGAATGCAAGGTATCTGTAGCACACGGACTTTGCCGTTCTCCTTGAGAACTTCCACCGGGCGGTTCGCCTGGGGTTGGTAGCTGCCGGTAAGCAGTTCGTCCCGCAATGTGGCCAGAAACAATCCCAGCCCCGCTGCCTCGATGTCCGCAAACGTCTGGCCATCGATCCCCGGTGCACCAGCATTGCGTTTGGCGATGCGGTACGCTTCTGCTAACGTTTCGATCTTCGCCACCTGGACGAAAATTCCCCAGAAACGATACGTTTCCTCAGACTTCGCCTTTCGGTATAGCCGCCGTCGCAGTTCCTGTAGCCCAATAGGTGCCTTTGTCATCTCACCTCTACCTCATTTTAGCTCTCCTTGAACGTACGTCATACCTACCGGTCCGGGCCCTTCCCTCCTGGCGTGTTGTGTTGCACGCCGCTCCGCAGTACTACGACCCGATCCGCCACCCTGGTACCTGCCACCCCATTTCCCACTCACGGTTATAGGGGTGGGCTCCTCGACGGGCTTTCTCCGCCGGGTACCGAGGGCTTCTCCGGTTGACCGGTTATCCTTCGCATCCTGTCGTCGCTGATACCCCGCCGGTGAGGACCGCCGTAGCAGACTCATTTCGGTCGGCCCTTGCTGCTTTCGCCCGTGATCGACCGTCTCAGCCACCGGAGTTCGGGTAACGAGGCTACTTCTACGTTCACTGCACGTTACCACCTGATGCGTTGCGGTACACCCACGGTGTACCTTGTCGGAGGGCTTCACCGTCTTGCTTTCGCGCCACGGCGCCTCCCAAGCTACGAGGCTTGAGTCTGTTAGCCTCGGTCGGACTTTCACCGACTGGACTTATGTGCCCTTGGCCGGACACGCCGACTTGCCACCGCAACCGATACCATTCCAAGAGTGCTTCGGTGCTGAAGTCCGCCTGCGGAAAGGTCGAGAACACGATCACCTACTGAGCATACTCAAGGGTTTCGAGCTTTACCTGCGTTTGTTTCTTGCGTGCGGTGGCGATTAATTTCTGCTGGGCCTGTTCAATCGCCTGGGCCGATTTGCGCAATGCGCAGAGCCGACCGGTGATCGCGGAGCCAGACCGCTCTTTGACGGAGACCGACCATTCGCGCACATCCCAGGGCTGTTCGATACCGCGCACCGCCGCCAATAAGTCAAACGGTTCGCCGTGCGCATCAGACAACGGCAACGAACCCGTATTCACACGCACCAACACATACCCCTGATGCGCGGCGATATACGCGATACCTTTGGCGTTCGCGTCACCGCGATCCCCCATCAGATAGTCGCCCGCCTGAACCGGATAGTGGGTGAAACGCTCGCCCGTGCCTGCGCCTTTGCTCGGGCTTATTGTAACGTAGTCACAGCACAACTCCGGCACGGTAACACTATAAGGTAAGCGCCACTGACTCCCCGTTTTGCCTGGCTCCTTGAGGATGGAACCATCCACCAGGCGCAGCCGCAGACCCACCGTCATCGCGGGCGTGCGAATACCGGTTTCCAGGAATAACGTTTGGCAAAGACGGAATAACCACTGCTCCGCGTTACGTAAGCGTTTCAGCAGGGCCACATCCGACACTTCCGCTAAGCCGGCCGCTTTCGCAATCACCGCCGTTTCCCGCAAGGAATACCCCTTGCCAACGTGCAGCAATAGCACACGCAGTAAATCGCTCGCGGCGCTCAATTCCTTCAGGCGATGTTTGATCGCGCCCGTATCTCGAGCCAATTGTTGCCAACCGCTGGGAAAGGCCGAGAGCAGCACTTCCCAATTTTCCTCTGCCATCGTCGTCATCGGTGGGCCGCTGGGTTTCTTTCAGTCGAACAACCTCGGCTCACAGTCTAGCAAAAACTGAAAAATCCAGAAAAATTTTGGTTAGCGCTTATGGGGGGCACCCCCGCTCAAGCCCCTGCTGAGAACCGTGACCGACATCCTCTACCTCGTGCGCCCGCCGCTTTGTAACACCTCCTAATCGCCACCCCTTAACGACCTGTCACCGCGCGAGTCTCTGCCCGAGAAGGCTTGCACCTGCCCGCTCAGCCGAAATCCCCACCGTTTCCTGTCATCCCCGCTGGCCAAGCGTCCTCTTTCGGCGCTCTGTTGGCTTCCCAATGTGAGCCATTCTCAATTGGCCCTTGCCATGGCACTCGGCAATAATGCTCCTACTGGGTTCCTGGCGCGTTTTATGAAACAATCGGGTTAGTAAACGCTTACTCCAAACAGATATGGATGCAGCCAAAGAAGGAGAACAAAGAGGACGATACCCGTTATGATCTGGTAGCGGAGCTCAGAGAGCACCAGTCGTTGGCGGCCTGTTAGAATAGCGGCGCAAGGTACATGCGAGGTAACTGCCGTAAACTGCCGCCAGCGTTCTCCCAGAGCAGTCTCCATGCGCTGGTCTATATGGAAAGAGCCAAGTCCTGCTACCAGTAGAAATCCTCCAAAAAACAGCAGGGAAGCAAGATCCCCGTTAGCGAGCATATGTGCGCTGGCCCATAGCAAAATGCCCCACTGCACCGGATGGCGGGTAACCCGCAGAATGCCTTGCACTACATTGGGTCGGTCGATGCTGTTTTCCATGCCGACAGTGGAGGGATTGCGCGCCGTGACGCCGGCCACGATAAAGATCAGTGCCAGAGGCATCAACAACAGTGGCAAGTGACGCAGGCCGGGACCTGGAAGCCATAAGTAGTAAGTGTGGGAGGCGTGAGCATAAGCTATTATCATCCATCCCAACAAAATTAGTGCGACCAGCGAGTACAGTCCCAGAAAGCCCTGCTCGCCTAACCGGTGGGTGATGGTACGGCGCACCGGTGCGCTGGATAAGCCCAGGTGGGTTAAGACAAAGGCAGCGCTGGCTAGTCCGACAGTAACGATGTTGTCGTTCATAGTTTTCCGGCGAATTAACGTTGCGAAAGCTTGTGTAAAAAAACCATTCGGCTATCACTATACCTGAGAAATGGCTTTGGTTAATAAAGGAAATTGCGTGTTCTACCACATCTGCCGCCATAGCCTTTCCCTGAAGTGAATCATGTGGTTGACGTTAATAGGTAAGGTCGCCCTTCTCACGACAGCTCATGCGTCAAGCTAAGCTTAATGTATTGCATTGGCGCAAGCAGCTAGGTTATATACCATTCTATCGATTAGCCGAGCTTAACGGTGGTCACTGAGATTTCCGCACGGTAAGGAGTTGGAAGAGGGTCTTGGATACTTATCGGGCCTGTAGGAAAGAATAGTATGATTTACTCTTCATCTAGCTTAAGATTTTCATCGAATTTTTCTACAATACCTTTGCTCTTATCCCATTCGCCAGGCACACGAGTCGCATGGTGGGGCAAGCAGTCTATCGACCGTGAGACTTTTCTTGCTCATGTTAGCCGGGTTGCTTCCAACCTGCCACGGCGGTCTTTTGCCATAAACCTTTGTGAAGACCGCTATCTTTTTACCGTAACCTTTGCAGCAGTTATTTCCCAAGGTCAAACTAATCTCCTGCCGGCCAGCCGGGTTAAGGGCGATATTCAGGAGGTTAGCGAAAATTATCCGGACAGCTATCGTGTCCTGGATCAGGATGTAAAAACATGGATTACAACCGGATATAGAGAAAAGATACCTGTCGTTCTAGCAATCCCCTGCGATCAAGTAGCGGCCATCGCTTTTACTTCGGGCAGTACGGGTCGTGCGCGGCCACATCCCAAGCACTGGGGCGGCTTGGTAGAAGGTGCATGGCTTGCGCAAAGACGGTTTGGATTTGGCAAAGAGCTTGGAACGACCATTGTGGCGACTGTGCCTCCACAGCATATGTATGGTTTGGAAACCTCCGTGATGGTACCCCTGGTAACGGGGGTAAACGTTCATAGTAGCAAACCGCTTTTTCCCGAAGATATTCGGGCGACGCTGGCGACACTGCCGGAACCTCGGATATTGATTACTACGCCAGCGCATTTGCGTATCTGCATAAGAGCTGATTTTCGTTGGTCTTCTATTGCCTTTATCATTTCGGCAACAGCTCCCCTTTCTGGAGCGCTTGCCGCTGCGGCCGAACAATGTTTAGGCGCTCCTGTCCTGGAAATCTATGGTTGTACTGAGGCTGGTTCTATTGCTAGCCGGCATACCGTATCCAGTGAACTCTGGCGGCTGTACGATGGAATGAAATTGAGTGCGGGCTGCGTGTATGGCACTCATCTCAATGAGCCTGTTACCCTGAACGATATTATCGAAGAGTACGGAAAAGAGGAGTTTAAACTGTTGGGGCGGCGCGAGGACGTGGTGAATATTGCCGGCAAGCGCACGTCTCTTTCCTACCTCAATTACAAGTTAACTGAGATAAGCGGAGTAGAGGATGGAGTATTTTTCTTGCCCGACAATCCCCCCGAAGGGCCGATACGCCTGTTGGCACTAGTCGTGGCACCCGTGCTGAGTGAACGGGATATTCTTACGGCGTTGGCCGATCGAATCGACTCCGCCTTCTTACCTCGGCCCTTATACAAGATTGAGAGCCTGCCCCGAAAGGATACAGGCAAGCTTTCCAGAATGGAGTTGCTTGCGCTGTTAAGGGCGCTGAGCAGGGCGTCTAATAGTTAAGCAATGAACTGTCGATGGGTGTTGGCCGCTGTGCATACGTCGTTGCTAGCCATCCTGCACTTGACATCGTTATGCATGTAGAAGTTCAGCGAGTTATTTCCGAGGATCATCCTAGCCTAATAGGGCACTTTCCTGGGAATCCCATTGTGCCGGGTGTGCTAATTCTCGAAGAAGTCGTCCAGGCGCTAATGGAGTGGGACGGTGGTTGTCGGTTGCAGAGGGTTCCATCGGTAAAATTTATCGCCCCTTTGCAACCAGGACGCGTGTTTTCCATCCGCTTTACCATAACCGATAACCAGCGGGTTCAGTTTAGTTGTATTCAGCAGGCTCGGCTCTTTGCCAAGGGGCGACTGGAAGTCGATTTCACATGATTGCGTGCATTAAGAACGCATCGCCAAAATTTAACTTTCGGTATGCAAGGTTCCAGGTTTACGGGCAATGTAGGCGCTAAACAGGCCGAAGTTTGCTTCGCATCTCACTTCCGAAAAATTTGTCCTGACCAGCGTTTGCATTATGATTTTTGCCGGCACACAGTGTTCGACGGTATCCCAATAGTAGCGCATCAGCGTTTGCGCTTCGCGCTTGTGGGTCACCCAACGGCAAACCAGAGGAATCCATTGTCCTAAATAAAAACCTGTCAGGGTGCGGCGCAGGCGTGTGGAGGGCTTGTTCATTTCCAGCATGACCAGAGTACCACCAGGTCGTAAGACACGCTGAAATTCCTTAAAAGCCGTAACAAGATCAGCGAGATGGCGTAGTGCATATCCCATGCTGATAAAGTCAAAACTCTCATCGGCAATGGGAAGTTGTTCAATAAATCCCTGAATCAGCTCAATTCCCAGACGGCGCCGAGCCTCAGCAAGCATCTCACTGCTGATGTCCAAGCCGATAACGTCATTTTGATTCCCTGTTACCTTAACAGCTTGACGGGCAACGAGACCGGTTCCGGTGGCTACGTCAAGCACCCGCATACCGGGTCGAAGTCCAGCCCGGCGTAGGGCCCGTTGTCGGTACCAGCTTCCCGAACCCAGGGAGAGAAGGTGATTAATGCGGTCGTAGTCACGTGCCGTTTGATCGAAGAGTTCACAGACGAATGCCGGTCGCTGGGTTTGGTCGGCATAATAGGTAAACAATACGGGATGCGGCTCAACGGATTTAGGCTGTTCCACGCGAGTCTTTACGCTCATGACTTTTAGGTCTGATCATAGTGTAATGTATCAATATTTCCAATAGTGATTCAGTCTGATGTTCGACTTCAATCCCCAACGGCCCGATCCCAAATTAACCGAGCTGCTGGCAGAGTATCCGGTGGCGTTGTTCAATGAGCGGCTTTTTCAAAGTATTGAACTTGCTGATCGCTACTGCCTCGAGCTGTCCATTGACCTCCTGCAGCGTCTTGAGGTTGCGTCACAACTTGAAGCTTGGTGTTCGGTGCCAAGCCTTCTTCAGCGGCTTGACTTTCATCTCTGTTTTTCTAAACCCCTGACTTGGCTGTTGGAGCGGCTAGTTGCCGCTCGGCTGCTTGCGGTCCAGGAGCAGGACAAGGTGCGCTTCTATCGGTCTTCGGGTAAATGGCCCCGGCCTAAATTAGCAGCACTTCGCCGGCTGGGATTAACCATTGATCCAGCCAACGCTGCCACACTCGACTTGATAGATGCGGCAGCCGCCGCCTATCCCATCCTTGCCGAGGGAGCTGCCAGCGACAAAGAAGCTTTGTTGGGCAAGGATAACATCAGTCTTTGGCTAGCGTACTTTCATAATCACAACCCGCTATATGCTGTTAACAACTGGGTGAGTGCGATTGCCGCCGTCACGCATCTGGTAGAAAAACCTAAATTGCGCATTCTCGAGGTGGGTGCGGGTGCCGGTAGCGGTACCGAGGCCTTGCTGAATTCGCTCGCCGAGCGACATCTTCTGGACCGGTTAGAGCATTATGTAATGACTGAGCTAAGCCCTTTCTTCCGGCGGCGGGGAGAACGTGTGCTGAGAAACAAATACCGGGATCTGCCTCTGGAGTTTAGAGCGTTAGACATCAACCGTCGCTGGGATGACCAGGGTGTAGCAAGGGCTGATTTTGATTTGGTTTATGGCGTTAATACCCTGCATATTGCAGACGATCTGGTATTCAGCCTAAAAGAGGCACACGCGAGCCTGGCTCCGGCTGGCTGGCTGGTGGCCGGAGAATGCCTGCGTCCGTTTCCCGGGCAGCCGATCTATATTGAATTGGTATTTCAGATCCTAGACAGCTTTGTCCATGTTAAGACTGATCCCGACCTTCGTCCTGACGCTGGTTTTCTCGCTCCCGAGCACTGGCGGCGCAGTCTAACAAACGCCGGTTTCGCGGAGATTCGAGTGACTCCTGATCAAGAGCAGATTCGGAACATTTATCCGCGCCTGTTTATTGGCGCAGTATGCGGATATAAGTCATGTGGGCACTGCTGATTTTTTCTGGCCTATGGGGCTTTTGTGCTGGTAGCTAAACCCTCGATCTCGATCAGTAGAGCGCTGCGGCAGATATCGCCCTGCAAAAACAGCATAGGTAGCGCCGTACCAAAGCGCTCAGCAATAGCTTTGCGCAAGGCGGCGGTAGCGACAGGGGAACGTACGTAAACCCTTAGCATTGTAAAACGCAAGGGAGAGTTTATCCGGCGGTTCGCCGTGTCCAGCAGTGCCTCCAAATTGTCCAGGATTTCCTGTAACTGAGCGGTTAGCTTACCAGTATGGCGCGTCGTGTAGCCTACAATACTGGCGGTGCCGGAAATGTAAAGGTGGTATTGGTTGTCTTCCCAAGACTGCAGGATGGAACGGGAAAAAGAAGGACTACGGGGACCGTAACGTCGGGGATAATGAAAAGCGCTTATCTGGCGAGGATTTTCAATCTGATTGCCGGGTTGTCTGGTTGCCACCCCATAAATCACCAGTCCCGGAGTGCGAGTGCCAATGGCGCTGGCCGCAGGCAGTCGGGTTTCAAAATCCGTTAGAACGCTCGCCAAAGCCTGGTACCGTCCCCGGCAAAAAGCCCGATAGCGTTCCAGTCCGCTTTGCTCGGCGTTAATATCGGGGAAGTAATTCCAAACGCGGGATAGATGCGGGTAATTTTGTTGCCGGATAAAGGAGAAAATTTGCCGGTAAGCGGCATTAGTAGCGGTTTCCAGGTTGGGATAGTGATGTTCCTTCACATGTAGGTGGAGAAACAGCACGTCCTTGTTGAGGGCAAATGTAATGCCGTTATAGACGCCAAAGAAAACGGGATATTCGCTGTGCCATACTTCCAGGGTCGGTGCCCCCAGTTCCGGCAGCGCCACGCTGCACAACCGCGGATCAGCGGTATGCCTGGGTGGTTTAGCGTCGAAGCGGATAACGGCCAATACTCGTTCATCGGCCAGCACCTCATTTAGCTGCGTACCGGTACGGTAAGTGATACTGAAAGGCAAGACAGATTCCATTGCGGTGTTGCTGAGATACCCATTGGTTTGAGTCAAGCGCTGCATGGGAGCTAGGTTAAGTCATGCGGCGTCGTACCGCCGACGAAGTCGATTGCTGCATTGTACCTTCTGCGCTGATAGGCTGCCCAGGCGCGGGTTAAATGGGTAATTGAGGTTGCGTAGTAAATCCCTTTAAAGAGCGCCAGGGGAAAAGTGATCGGTGTGCCGCGGAAGATATCGCCAGCTAGCATCGAGATGATGGCCTTTTTGATGCGAAAATGGTTACGAGGCGCCATAAATAACTGTTGCATGGCCGGAGCCGTGAAGCGGTAAATAAACCACGATACCGTGACAATGCCGTTTCGTACCTGGTGCTCGAACTGTCGCATGGCATCAGCAGCGGCGTTTGGGTCGCATAGCCAGGCATCCACCGCCTCGGCTCCCAACGCCGCTCCGTTCATCGCAAAAAAGACGCCGGTGGAGAATACGGGATCAATAAAGGCGAAAGCATCGCCCACTAAAAGATAACCATCCCCGTACATCCGCTTGGCTCGGTAGGAATAGTTGCCCGTTGCCCGAACCTCACCCAGCAGTTGGGTGTGTCGCATGCGCGCCCAGACTTCAGGGCATAACTTCATGGTTTCCCGGAGAAACTGCGCCGGACTTGTATGACGGGTTTTGAGATAAGCCGGCCAACAAACGGCACCGACACTTGTGATCCCGTCGCGCAAGGGGATCATCCAAAACCAGCCGTGCTCGAACCAATAAATACTGATATTGCCCTCATCTTTTCCTGCGCGCCGGCCTACGTTCCGAAAATGGCCAAAAATGGCCGCACTTTGATGGCGAGGGTTTTTTTTCTTGAGCCCCAGTTTGCGTGCCAAAAAAGTATCGCGTCCGGAGGCATCCACCAGAAAGCGGGTCTCCCAGGTCTTTCGGCTGCCGCTCTCATCGACGGTATGCACCAGAGTTGTTTGAGAAGCTCGGAAAGTAACATCGATGACTTTAATCCCTTCGTGAACCGTTACGCCCTTGGCAGCGCTATTTTTGAACAGCAGTTCATCGAACTCGGAGCGACGCACCTGAAAGGCATATGGATGCGTCTTATCCAGGGCATCGCTAAAATAAATAGTCTGTTGTCCATGTCCAAAGCCGGCAGGGCAAAACTCGGCACCGTATTTGACGACACCAATATCTTTGACCCGCTCGAGTACTCCCAGGCGTTCCAAAAGCGGCAGGTTCATAGGTAGCAGTGACTCCCCGATATGGAAACGGGGATGGTGATCCTGTTCTAAGAGCACAACCCGCCGGCCTTTCTCACTTAAGAGTGAGGCGATGGTGGTTCCGCCAGGTCCCCCGCCAATGACCAGAACGTCGCTCCACCGTTGCACAGTCGGATTGAGATGTGTTTTGCTATCTATAGGCATGGTTTCTATTTTTAAATCAGTCGGTAAGGGGGAGGCCGCATTTGTTGCCGGCGGCAATGCCGGCTTGACTATGCGCGGCTAGCAATACTATCAAAACATGATATAGTGCATAGCGTTTTCTAGGTTGCGGAGCGCTATCATTTTTTTCAGGTTTATTGAGGTAAGGATATGCAAGACCTTTCGCCATTCGAAGTAGAAGTGGCCCGGTTGCTTGTTGAGACTCTTAATCTGGAAGATATTAAGCCCGAGGAAATTCCTCCAGAGGAGCCTCTCTTTGGCGACGGGATTGGGCTCGATTCAATCGATGCGCTGGAATTAGCCCTGGCTATCTCCAAGACCTACGGCTTTCAATTACGCTCCGATGATGCAGAGAAAACCCGTATTTTTGCCTGTCTACGCGCACTGAGCCGACATATCGAGCAACATCGTAAACACTAATGCCTAACCCGGTTAAATTTATTCTCAGTAGACCTCTTGCACAAGCCTGATCCCGGCTGTCCAGTCCCCTTATGGCCGTTCAGTGAGCCTGAGAAGCATGATGCGAGCGCGGCTGTCGTTGAGACTCCGCCGTAATATTAACGAGCCTCAATCATGACCCCTGGCTGGATGCAATTACCGGAGCGTGGCACCACGACCGCGCTAAAACTTATCCATTGGATTAGCCTACATATTGGTCGCTGGGCTGGCCGGTTGCTGCTCTATCCCATTACGCTGTATTTTTTGCTAACAGCCACTGTGCCGCGTCGCGGCTCCCGTCGTTATCTGCGACGGGTCCTGCAGCGTAAGCCGGGCTGGATAGATGTCTTTAGACATATGTATTGCTTTGCCGTCACTGTTTTGGACAGAGGCTATCTGCTGGCTGGACAGTTCGGACGCTTCGATATCCGTGTGCATAATGGACAGCTCATCTTGGATCAGGTGCAAACTGGACGAGGCTGCATTCTATTAGGCTCTCATCTGGGCAGTTTTGAAGTATTGCGGGTATTGGGAGTGACCTGTCGCCGATTTCCTCTGAAAGTTCTGATGAACATCGATCACAATCAAAGTATTACCTGTTTTGTTAACTCGCTCAATGCGGAACTCGCGGATACCATTATTCCTATCAAAGGGCCGGAAACCTTGCTGAGAGTTAAGGAAAGCCTGGAACAAGGCTATCTGGTGGGTACTCTGGGGGATCGAGTGGTAGCCAATGATAAAACCGCGCGCTGCTCCTTTCTAGGAGTTGAGACGGCCTTTCCCATAGGGCCTGTCTTGTTGGCTTCAATGCTGCCGTGTGCAGTCATTTTGGCCTTTGGTCTATATCGGGGTGGCAACCGCTATGACGTTTATTTCGAACGCTTGGCTGACGTGATTACCACAGATCGCCGACGTCGTTATGCTGATCTGCAATACTGGACCCAACGCTATGTGGATCGCCTGGAACACTATGCGCGTAGTGCCCCCTATAATTGGTTTAATTTCTATGACTATTGGGAAGACAGCGAGAACGGCGGACTGCCGCTACCCTAGCGAGCCGCTTTAAACCTGTCGCGCAACACTCGTTGTCCAGAATATTGCTTGTCAATGGTTTATAGCAAAAAGTTTCGATGAGAGTTTATGTCAATGCTATCGGTCTGTGCGCGCCGGGGCTTGCCGGCTGGGTTGCGAGTCGCCCCGTGTTAACCGGCCAACTACCCTATCAACATAGCACAATGCCCAAGTTTGATCCGGTGAACCTATCGCGTAACGAGATTCGCCGTACCACCTTGACTATCCGGTTAGCGCTTCAGGTTGCTCAGGAAGCACTACAGGAAGCCAAGTATCTATTTTCCCAGTGCTACTCGGTGTTTACCTGTGCGGGCGGCAATACGGAAGCCTTGGAGAAAATCTTCACGGCGCTTGCAGCTTCGGAAAGAACTGTGTCTCCTCATGTTTTTACTCATTCGGTTCACAATGCGCCGGCTGGATATTGGTCTATCGCGCTTGGCTCGCAGGAACCTTCTACGAGCTTGGGAGCTTATGATGCTTCCTTCGCGGCGGGGTTATTAGAAGCGGGCAGTTTGAGTACGGTGGAACGGCGTCCGGTGTTGCTGGTAGCCTATGATGTACCGCCACCGTCCGCCCTGTTATCCTGCCGCCCCCTGCAAGGTCCTTTTGGCATGGCGTTGCTGCTAAACTCAACCCCCTGCCGTGGAGGCGGGTGTCGCCTGCGGATCAGCATCGTGGGCGCTCAGCAGGAGGACCGTTTAATGGACCCGGATCTCGAGTCTTTACGCATCAATAATCCGGCTGCCCGTAGTCTGCCGCTGCTCAGGATGCTGGCCAAGTGCCGCAGTGGTCAGGTATTGCTACCCTATCTGCCTGATTCGCAACTTCTTATCAGGCAGGAAGTATGATGATTGATAAGGCTCAAATCCGCCGCCTGATACCTCACGCAGGCAGCATGTGCTTACTGGATGAGGTGGCGGCCTGGGATGCTACTTTCATTGAATGTGTCACTATGACTCACCAAGATCCAGCGAATCCGCTACGCCGACAGGGTCGTCTGGCGGCATTGCATGCTTTTGAGTACGGTGCCCAGGCTGCGGCGATACATGGAGAACTATTGCTTAAAGACACAGCACAGGGAGCACTGCCTACGCGTTATCTTGCTGCCTTGAAGAATGCGTGTCTGTATGTTTTATACCTGGATATTATCAACGAACCTCTCGAAGTTACCGCCAGATGGCTAACGGGCAATCAAGAGGGGGTTATCTATCAGGTTCGGATCAGTGCTGAGGCTATGCTGCTTGCCCAAGCACGGATTTTTATCATGACACCCCAGGAGCAGCTTCTATGAGCTGGATACGGATGCTTCTGCTGTGCCAGCCGCTGCTAGTGCTAGCTGCCGACGCTGCTGCACCCGGCTGGACGCTGGAGCGTTTAATGGAGACCTTAGCTGCAGTCGAAACCATCGATGCCACTTTTACGGAACGCAAAGAACTCGCCATCCTACGAGAACCGCTGGTGAGTACGGGTATCTTGCGCTATCGAGCCCCTGCTTATCTACAGAAACAAATCCTTCAGCCTCAGCAGGAAAATTATGAGATCCGAGACGATTGGCTGAGCATTGAAACGTCTGCAGAGGGTCGTCAAGATTTTTACTTGCGCGGCTACCCGCTGCTGCGCGCTTTTGTCGAACCGGTTCGCGCAATTCTGGCGGGAGATTTACGCACACTCAGACGCTACTATCGGGTGCAGCTGCAAGAACAGGCTGAGGACTGGCTATTGCGTTTAGAGCCGGTGGACAAGGAAATAGCTAAATACGTGACCGCTATCGTCATCCGTGGCCGGTATGATCGTTTACTCAGCGTCGAAACCCTAGAGACCGGTGGCGATCGCAGCCTAATGACTATTACCTCACGCCAGGATTGAATAGTCAGCATTTCATGAGGCGATCTGTTTCGGTTCTGCTGCTTTGGTTATTGATCCTGTCGATATGTTCTTGGCAGGCATTACAGACGCCGATCATCACCGATCTGACCTTGTTTATTCCTAAGACCGGGACCAAGGCAGCATTGTTACTAGAGGAGTTGCGTACCGGCCCAGCAGCACGGCTTATTCTGATTGGGCTGGAAGGCGGTTCGGTCCAAACCAGGGCCAGTACCAGTAAGCGCTTGGCAAGGCAACTGCGGGAAACCGGCCTGTTTACACGGGTGAGCAACGGAGCCGAGCCGCTTCCCGAACAAGCACTACATACCTTATTTTTTTACCGGTACCTGCTGAGCCCTAAGATAACCCGGGAGCGTTTTACTGAGCCGGGGCTGCGCGCTGCTTTACAGCAGCGTTTGCGAGAGCTGCGTTCACCGATGTCAGTTTGGGAAAAGCGGTTGTTACCGGAAGACCCCACGGGCGAATTGCTGATACTCTTGCCGCTCTGGCAAGCCGGTAGTGAGCAACTCGACCAGCGCTTCGGCGTATGGTTTTCTGCAGGCGGCAAACGTGCTCTGCTGCTGGCGGAAACTAAGGCGTCTGGGTACGCTCTGGAAGAGCAGACGCAGGCTGTACTTAGCATTCAGCAAGCTTTTATCGCTGTTAGGGAGGCAACGGATATTGAGCTGCTGCTTAGCGGTCCGGGGGTATTGGCGACACTGTCCAGGGATATTATCCGTTCTGAGGCGGTGCAGCTGAGCACGGCGGCTAGCATACTGATGGTGTTATGGTTGGCGCTGGCCTATCGATCAACGCGGCTTGTGCTGCTTAGCCTGTTGCCATTGATCTCCGCGGTTCTCGTTGCCATGGCGGTGGTCGGCTTATGGTTTGGCGGTATCCATGGTATTACTCTGGCTTTTGGCACCACGTTGTTGGGAGTGGCAATCGACTATCCGATTCATCTGTTCAGTCATCTGGATGTTCGGGAAACCGTCGGGCAGAGCTTGCAGCGTATCTGGCCTACGCTGCGTCTGGGTGTACTGACCACCGTTATCGGTTATCTGGCTATGATAACGACAGCTTTCACCGGTCTGACCCAACTGAGCATATTCTCGATTGCCGGGCTCCTGACAGCCGCAGCAGTGACGCGTTGGGTGCTGCCGGCATTGCTGCCCTCGGTTTGGGTTGCGCCGCATACGGTTGTCCATCGCCTCCCAATGCCGGTGTTGTTGCGCCCTCAGCGTACTGTTGCGATTGCCGTCTCAGTTGCCGGCTTATTGCTGCTATTAGGTTTGGTCGTTACAGCCCCGTCACTCTGGCAGGATGATATCGCTGCTCTCAGTCCCGTTCCCCGGACGTTGCTTGATCAGGATCGGGTATTGCGTGCCGATTTAAAGGCACCAGAAGTAGGTCATTTGATTGTTATCCATGCTGTCGACGCAGAAACCGCGCTCCGGCGCAGCGAGCGTGTTGTAGAATACTTACAGTCCGCCGTGGAACAGGACACATTGAGTGGATTTGACGCTCCCTCGTTGTACTTGCCCAGTCGGCAAACCCAGCGTCGACGACAAATGGAGTTGCCTGAACCGCAGCGCTTGCGGGCAGATCTCGACAAAGCGCTGACCGGTTTGCCGTTTAGATCCGGTTTGTTTGAGCCGTTTCTGAAGGACGTTGCAAGAATGCGCACTGAAGCGCTGTTGCGTCCGCAGGACCTGAACGGAACTGCGCTGGGCTTGCGTCTGGAGTCGCTCCTGTTTCCCAGCGATCGCGGCTGGACCGCCTTGGTACCGCTAACGGGCATACGTAACCCGCAGCAGTTAGCGACGGGATTAGCACGCCAGGATGAAGAAAATATTTATTACTTAGATATGCGAGCCGAGACCAATCGGTTGGTAGCTGCGTTCCGGGATGCGGCTCTGCTTCGCTTGGGGTGGGGCGCTATTCTGCTAGTGCTGGTATTGTGGTTAGCACTGCGGGCTTGGCAGCGTATGCTGGCCGTGCTTGTGCCGGTGTGCCTAGCCGTTATTGCCGATATATCGCTATTATTATGGTTAGGGGAAAAATTATCGCTTTTCCATCTGATTTCGCTTTTGCTGGTCGTCGGCATCGGTATTGATTATGGATTGTTCTTTAGTCGTTCTGAGACTGATGTAGCGAACCGGCAACGGACTCTGCATTCTTTATTTATCTGTAGTAGCTCAACGATCGTCGTGTTTGGTATGCTTGCGCTGTCCACGCTACCTGTACTCAATGCTATCGGACAGACTGTAGCAATAGGGGTTTTTGCTAGTTTTCTTTTCGCTTTCACGGTGGCTCAACAAGTTTCCAAACGGACCTCCTGAACATCCGTTGAACGGCCTTAGCTCTGATGATGGCGTTTTGATTTTGTCAATGCGACTTCACGCTTTACGATTTAAACTCGATTCATGTTCATTAATCCTCTGCTAATTTCTGCTTATACCACCGTCAATGCGCTGGGCCGGGGTGTCGAGCCGTCTCTCTCGGCACTGCGCCAGGGTCGCAGCGGCCTACGGCCTTGTGATTTTGCAGACATAATGCTAAGCACCTGGATCGGCCGAGTTGAGGGCGTAGAGAATGAGCCGATAACCGGTGCGCTAGCGCCGTTCGATTGCCGGAATAATCGACTGGCACGATTAGGACTTGAGCAGGATGATTTTCAACAGGCAGTCGCCGCTGCGCGCGTCCGCTACGGCGCAGGGCGCATCGGAGTATTTATCGGCACCAGTACTTCCGGCATTCTCGAAACCGAGCAGGCCTATCAGCATCGTGATCCAAGCACCGGCAGGTTGCCCAAAGAATTTCGTTACCGTTATACCCATGACATCTTCTCGGTAGCGGATTTTGTCCGCCGTTACCTGGCGTTGGCGGGTCCAGCTTCAGCCATTTCTACAGCTTGTTCCTCCAGCGCTAAAGTATTTGCGGTTGCGTACCGCCATCTCCAGGCGGATCTATGTGATGCCGCCGTGGTTGGGGGGGTGGATAGCCTCTGCCTAACCACGTTGTGCGGTTTCCATTCTCTGGAACTGACATCGCCGCATCCCTGCCGGCCTTGGGATGCCCACCGCGATGGTCTGAGCATCGGTGAAGCAGCCGGCTTTGCCCTGCTGGAACGGGCCAAACCCGGTGCTGCAGAGGTTGCCTTACTAGGCTATGGGGAGAGTAGCGATGCTTATCATATGTCTGCAGCTCACCCTCAAGGTGTCGGTGCTGCCTTGGCAATGCAGCAGGCGTTGACGCGGGCCGGGCTTACAGCGGAGGAGGTAGACTACATCAATTTACATGGCACTGCCACACGGTCTAATGATGCTTCGGAAGATCAGGCCGTGGTGCGGGTAGTTGGCGGGCGTACCCCGTGTAGTTCTACTAAAGGTTGGACCGGACACACGCTGGGGGCAGCGGGTATTACCGAAGTCGTGTTTGCTTGCCTCTGTATTGAAAACGGGTTTATTCCCGGCAGTCTCAATACTAAACGACCGGATCCAACATTGTCAGCCAACCTGGTAATGGAAACTCGTACTCAGCCAATCGCGCGGGTCATTAGCAATTCCTTTGGTTTCGGAGGCACGAATTGCAGTCTGTTAGTGGGACATCTGCTATGACGGCGCTCTATCTCACGGGCGTGGGCGTGCTAGGCCCCGGGCTCGCCGGATGGCGGCAAACTATTCCTATCCTGCGAGGTACTGCTGGTTACCGGGAGGATATCATGCCGGTACCCAACTCGAGTTTATTGCCGACGAGAGAACGCCGACGAGTGACTGTGGTGACCAAACTCGCTTTGCAGGTTGCCCAGGAAGCTTTGGAGCAGGGGGCGGTGAGTCTGCAGCAGGTTTTTTCTGTTTTTGCTTCAGCGGCGGGCAATGGCGATATTATTGACAAGATTTGTACTGATTTGACCGTATCGAAAGGTACTATTTCGCCTACTGATTTTCATAATTCGGTGCATAATGCGCCAGCCGGCTATTGGGCTATCGCTACTCATTGTTCCAAACCTTCCGTTAGCTTGTCGGCCTATGACGAAAGTTTCAGCGTTGGTTTGTTAGAGGCGATGACGCAAGCGCTAACGGAACACACCTGCGTGCTATTGGTGGCTTACGATCATCCGCTGCCCTTTCCTTTGTCTGAGCAACGTTACTTATATGGACCGTTTGCCACGGCTTTGCTACTGAACCCGAAGCAGACTGTCCCCAATTGGGCTAGGCTAACGCTGCAACTGACTCAACAAGACGTTGAAGATTGCTTGCCCGATGGAGCGTTGGAACGCTTGCGGGCAGGTAATCCTGCTGCGCGCAGTTTACCGCTATTACAGGCGGTTGCCAGAAGTTCGCCACGTCGCGTGATTCTGCCTTATTGCGTGGAGCGTAAATTGATTGTTGATGTCGCGCCATGAAACGAGCATTAGTAACCGGTGGCAGCGGCGATATCGGTGGGGTTATTTGTCGGCGCCTGTCCCACGCTGGTCTTCATGTGATTGTCCATGCTAACCGTCGTCCCGACAAAGCGCAGGCGGTAGTGGAAGAGATAAAACAGGCGGGGGGCTCTGCAGAATGGGTAGTCTTCGATGTTACCGCCACGGATACTATCCAGGCAGTTTTAGAGAGACTATTAAATACCGGTCCCATTCAAGTGCTGGTTAACAATGCCGGTATCTATGCGGATGCCCCGATGGCGGGAATGCATTTCGAGCAATGGTATAAGGTCATTGACGTCTGCTTAAACGGTTTTTTCAACGTTACTCAACCGCTGTTACTGCCAATGTTGCGCACCCGCTGGGGACGAGTGATCAACATTTCCTCTGTCGCTGGCGTTATGGGTAATCGGGGCCAAACCAATTATGCGGCGGCTAAAGCCGGTTTGCACGGAGCGACTAAGGCATTGGCTTTGGAACTGGCTTCCCGAGGCGTGACTGTTAACGCCATCGCTCCCGGTATCATTCAGGGTCATATTGCCGAAGACGAGTTTAACGGAGATATGATCAAGCGCCTAGTACCCATGCAGCGGTCAGGTACGCCGGAGGAAGTGGCCGCCTTGGTAGGTTTTCTGGTATCCGAGGAAGCCGGCTACATTTCGGGGCAGATTATGAATGTCAATGGCTTTATGATCTGAGTTTGGTACCTGATGGACGTCACTGTCGTTATCCCGGCTTATAATGAGGCGGCTACCATCACCGCTGTGGTACGGCGAGCTTGCCGGTTTGCGGATCGCGTCATCGTAGTGGACGATGGCTCCGATGATGGAACCAGCGAGCGGATCCGGGAGCTATCCGTTACGCTACTTCGCCACACGCATAATCAAGGCAAGGCCGCTAGTCTTTGGTATGGTATGACCGTTGCCGTCGAGCAAGGCGCCAGCGCTGTGGTTACCATGGATGCTGATGGTCAGCATCGCCCTGAGGATATCCCCCGGCTGGTAGCGGTAAGCCGGCAATATCCGCGCAAAATTATCATTGCTGCACGGTTAATCCGCCGTGCGCAGATGCCGGCCCTGCGCCGTTTTGCCAACGGGGTGGCTGACTTTTGGATTTCTTGGGCTGCCGGCTATCCCATACAGGATACGCAATCCGGTTTTCGGCTTTATCCTGCTGAGATTTTAAAAACGGTGACTGTAGCCCACGGTCCGCGACGTGGTTTTATTTTTGAAAGCGAAATATTGATTGAAGCCGTGCGATCCGGTTATTACCCGGTAACAGTTCCCATCGATGCGATTTATTATCCAAAGGCGCGCGCCAGTTATTACCGTCCCTGGATAGATACCATACGCATTGTACGTATGGTGGCATGGAAATTAATTTCTCGGGGTCTCTATTTTCAGGGTTTATTGAGAGTCATCGGTCTACTCCCCTGCCATACGCTAGATTTTTCGGCGCCAAGACCTGCTATAAGGAGAAAACGTGAAAATTAAAACTGTGCTTTTCCTGACTATTACCATAATGGTGCTTATCGGCTGTAGGACAAGTCCAGTCTATAATGTGTCAGACGCTCCCGTCGTTGTCGCTAGTAACAAAAGATATACATTAACGGATATGAGAAATGCTATCTATCGGGCGGGTATTCCATTGGGCTGGCAAATGAAGGAGGTTAAGCCAGGTCATATTATCGCCACGCTTAACATTCGAAGCCATATGGCACAAACCGATATTAACTATAATCCAAACACTTATAGTATAACTTATCGGGATAGTTCTGATTTGAATTATGACGGTGATGAGATCCATAGTAACTATAATGGTTGGATCCAAAATTTAGATAATGCCATCAGAACTCAGTTGAGTATGCTGTAGCAGTGAATCAAGAATTTGCTGTAGCAGTGAATCAAGAATTTATCGTTTAGTTTTAAGTAAATGCTACCATATAGCTGCGTCTATTGTGGCGCAGTTGAGATATTCAGCATTTAGTCAAAAAGTTTCATTGTCAGCAAACTGTCGATTATTTTGCTGCAATGGCTTGAGTTTTAATTAAGCAGTTCTTACTGCTTAAAAGCAATCCTAAATGCGTTTCCTCGCAAAGTGGGGATCTCTGTGAGTTGTAGCTGCGCTGGATCGAGCAGCGCAGCTGTCTTAGGGCATATAAAAACTCCACCCCCCGCCTTTTTGGCTTCTTCGCAGAGATGGGCGGCTTTGTTGACGGAGGGTCCGACTAATTTTTCCTTGCGTGCGTTGGCATGCCCCATTAGTCCTTTATAAACAGCACCGGTGGCAATGCCTATGCCTTGCACGGTTTCCTGCGATATGAAATGAATGATTTTTTTCCAACTTTCAATCAGCAATGCAAATTCTCTCATCATATCGAACGCTGCATCGACTGCAGAATAAGCTGGTATTTTTAGCGAATCTTGTCCAAAAGAAATATACATACCGTCGCCAAGATAATCGCGAAGTTCGCCTCCTCTTTGGAGTGCTTTCGGTAGGAGCCTCGCATAGTAATCGTTGAGTAAATTGACTGAGGTTTCAATACTTAATGTGTCGACGACTTGACTGAATTGCTTAATATCGGAAAAGAGGATTGAAAACACTTCACAGTTTTTTCCAGCTGGTAGAGAGACATTAATAGTTCCGCAATGGCTGCCTTTGCGAAGGGATAAAGGCAGCGTCCGGAGCGTGGTGTCACGAACTCTAAATGTATCGGTGCAACGAGCGGATATTTCTGTCATATAACCTCCTGTAGTGCAATGCTATAATTTTTGAAATATGAGCTTCCGATAATTAATGTTTAGTTTCTGTCTTCAATTTATAGACGCAGTTTTTATACCAACTGACTTTTATTGATAAACTCTTTAATTGACAATTGCTTACCGATTCGATTAAAAAAACGATATGCAGTAGTGCACGGGTAATCAGGTCAAAATGGTACCGCCAGTTCAATATGATCCGCTTGCATTACTGTTTAGGGTACTTCTGAAAAAGAATGGCTAAAGCAGCGCAATGGTACGCTAAGATTAGTTTGGCAGTTTTGGCTTCTTTCTAAAAAATGCTGCTGTCGTTAAACCGCTCCTTCTTTAAGGTCTTTTCATGACCTGACACACCGGATTTTAGATATATCTCATGATAGCGAGTCTACCCAGAGCATTAGCAAAACTTGGTGTAAAAACCCGCTTGCTATTTGCCTTCAGCCTAATGGTGACACTAACGCTTGCCGTCGGCACGGTAGGTTGGTGGGGAATCAGTAACATTCAGCAATCGCTTAACGTGCTGCAACAGGAAAGCCTGTCGGAAATTGCTCAATCTATGGCGTTGGCACAGCAAAGCACCAGCTTAGTGGCACAAGCTCCATTCGTCGCCAATGCCAAGATCCTGTTTCATCTCGATGAAGAAAGTGACCGGCTTAAGGAAAAGCTCCATGCTTTCTCACAACTCGTACAGGAACTGCGTCCTACGAAGCGCACCCACAGTGACGAATCCACTTTGGAAGGCAACGAGCCCTCGCCCGAATTCTACTATCTCGACAGTTTGGCAACGCGCATTGAAGGTACATTACTCGAGCTGATGGACGTTACTCGGAGCCGCATTTTTTTAGACGCCAAGATGCGAGATCGGCATTATGAGCTTACCAGTACGTATGATGCCTTTGAAGAAAAAATGGCAGAGCAAAAGGGTGAACTGATAGAAGACTTGGCTGGGCGATTCGATCTGAGCGACCAGCGTTCACAACCCGTCGGTATCCGCGAGATCAGTATTCGGTTTCCTGAGAATGATCGGCAATTTTATGATTTAAACGGCATCCCCGGTGAAATACATCGTCTGGCGGGCACGTTGATTGCCAGTACGACAACGGAAGATGTGAATAACCTCAGAATGCTGGAAGCTCGCTATTCACGAAGCCGCCAATTGCTGCAAAGTCAGTTGGAACAGCTGACTGATGTCGAACCGGTAGGCACTCTAGCAAAAACCACCAACGTAATGTTTGATCTCGGCGAAGGTGCCGATAGTATCTTCTTGCTGCGCCGCGAGCAATTTGCCAACGAGGATCGCCGAGCCTATCTGTTAACCGTGAGTAATTTACTGTCTGCCGCACTCAGCGACCGAGTTGCCAGCTTGGTTAATAGGATAAAGCGGGAAACCAATGTCCACAGTGCCGAGGCCGCCGATGTGCTCAACACCAGCAAGGCCAGGATTCTCGTTCTCGGTGCTATCTGCCTGATGGCAGCGGTAGTTTCAGCCTTCTATGTGATGCGCGACTTGGCTGGAAATCTGAGTGCGGTCACCCGCTCAATGATACAGCTTGCCGGCGGAAATCGCACAATCCAGGTGCCGGCCATAACCAGACTCGATGAGATTGGGAACCTAGCGCGGGCTTGCAATGTATTCAAAGACAATATATTCAAATTAGACGCAGCTTCACGACAGCTTGCTGAAAACAACAAACTGCTGGAAGCTATTTTTCACCATATGAACGATGGCCTATCCGTTTTCGACGCAGATGGCCGCTTGGTTACCTGGAACCCGAAATTGCCGGCATTGTATGGTTTTTCTGAAACCGACATCAGTGTCGGTATGTCCATCGAAGCCATCAACGTTGTTCTTGAGAAAAAGAACGTAACCGCTCGTTCTCTGGATGGTCAGCTTATTTTTCCTGAGCAAATTGATTGGGAACGCCGTTGGAAAAACCAGCGCTTCGAAGAGTGCCTGCCAGACGGTCGAGTTCTGGAATTGCGCAGCAATCCGATGCCGGAAGGTGGTTTCGTTACGGTTTATACCGATCTGACCGAACGCAGGGTTATCGAGGCACAGCTGCGCCAAGCGCAAAAAATGGAGAGCGTCGGCAAGCTCACCGGGGGCTTGGCTCACGACTTTAACAATCTGCTGACGGCGATCATCGGCAACCTCAGTTTGTTACAGGAAGCATTAGCGGGACAGGGTAAATTGCGTGAAAAAGCGCTCCGTGCTTTGGAGGCAGCGGATCGGGGTGCCATGATCACGCAACGTCTCTTGGCATTTTCCCGTAAGCAGGCGCTTCAGCCCAAGCTGGTCGAGGTCAACGAATTGATTGAAGGAATGGTGGATTTACTCGAATGTAGCGTTGCTGAGAGCATCGTTATTGATTTACAGCTGCCGGAAAACCTCTGGCCGGTGGTGATCGATCCGGGCCAGCTGGAAAACGCGCTGATGAATCTGGCGCTGAACAGTCGTGATGCGATGCCGGAGGGTGGTCGGCTGAGCATCCAGACCGTCAATTGTCCCGTGAATGAGGTCGTTACCCAACAACTTCATGGAATTAAACTTGGTGATTACGTGATCCTTGCGGTGAGTGACACGGGTAACGGTATGTCCGAGGAAGTGCTGAATCACGTCTTCGAACCCTTTTTTACTACTAAACAAGCGGGCGCTGGCAGCGGTCTTGGACTCAGTATGGTTTATGGCTTTATCAACCAGTCCGGTGGGCATGTCCACATTGACAGTGCCGTGGGCCGGGGTACCACAATACAGTTGTACCTGCCAAGAGCCACAACGACTGTCAGCGAGCGGCAGCCACTTCGACGGCAACCTGATTTTCGGAAATTCGACTACCACGGCAAAATGGTGATGGTCGTCGAAGACGACGATAATGTTCGGCAGACGGCCGTGGATATGCTTAAGAGTCTTGGTTGTCAAACCATTCAGACTACCAACGGACAAGAGGCGTTGGCACTGCTTGCAAAGCGTAAAGATGTTTCGCTGTTATTCACCGACGTGGTTTTATCCGGCACCATGAGCGGACCGGAGATGGTTAGAGAAGCTCGTCAGCGGTATCCGGATATTAAAGTGCTGTATTGTTCAGGCTATACACGCAATGCGCTGCTTGAGAAGGGATACCTTAAAAGTGGTATTGAGCTGATCGAAAAACCCTATAAGCAGGAACTACTGGGGCAAAAATTGCGTGATGCGTTTATGCAGACAATTTAACTCCGGTATTGTGAGGCAACCACAAATGGCCGTACTACTTGGTGAGTATCCACCTGTCGGGCGGCGCTTTGGAAACTTGAAATACCGCCCTCGGATGCTGGATAAGCTTACTGGCGAAGGCGCTTAACGTCGGCAGCAAACACATAGCCTGCACCGCGTTCGGTTTTTATGAGTTTTGGTTGTTTTGGATTGGTTTCCAATTTTCGGCGCAGGCGCAAAATTAGCACATCAATGGTACGATCAAATACATCGGTATCGAGCAACCGTGTCATGGCGAGAAGCTGATCCCGGCTCAACACGTGGTGAGGCGAACGCACGAAAGCTTCCAGCAAATTAAACTCGCCGCTAGTCAAATCTACCAACTCGCCTTCGGGAGAAAGTAGCTGGCGGGCGGTGACATCCAGAATCCAGCTCGCAAAGCCAAGGGCTTCATGGCCGGGTTTAACGACCGGCTCGGACCGGAAGCCGCTCCCGACTCGCCGCAAGACGGCTCGGATTCTGGCCAACAACTCACGTGGATTAAAAGGTTTTCCCAGGTAGTCGTCAGCGCCCAGTTCGAGACCGACGATACGATCCACGTCGGATCCCAGCGCGGTCAGCATAATGATGGGAATATTGGACGAAAGGCGTAATCTGCGGGCAAGGGTAAGCCCGTCGGCATCGGGCAGCTTGAGGTCAAGCACAATAAGATCGCAGCTTGACCGCTTCAGCACTTCCTCCATTGCAGCAGCATCGGTGGCCGTGCTCACCTTGTAGTCATACTCCTTTAGAAAGCCACTGATCAGCTCAAGAATGGCTTTGTCGTCGTCGACTATTAAAATGTGAGCGCCTTCCATACCGAATTCTATATGAGCAATGCGATTGTTACATTTGTTAAGCGATGCCTTCATTTTTCAGCGTCATCCAGCGTTAAGTTTAGCCTATCTAAGTCTTAAACGCCGCTTATCGGAAGGGCTGAGTATGGCCGCCTCCCTTGCCTTGGAAGTCGTCATTACCGGTTAATATTTTAAAATGATTGATTAACAGAACCACTATAACTTTGCATAATTATGCTTGCGGTCACCTTTCTGAATAACTTCTCTTACCACGGGATAACCATGACTCCTGAGACGTTACGGCATGAAAATCGGTTTTTCCGAGACACGGGTGGAGTAAGCCACAACAATGGCACCGAAGGTTTTTGCTCAGCCTTTATGGACAGGGCCACCGGCTGCATCTATCTGTCTCGGTTCGCCAACGGCAGTCCGGCTCCCATGCATTTGCTGAATGGCTTACCGGAGGAGCTGGTGTCAGCACGCGATGCGGCAGGTCGGGTCACTGCCGTCAAGCAGACTGTGGTAGCTGGTTTTCTGTATGCTGAACGTTTCTATACCCGCCAGCAGGCTGCAAGGATTCTGGAAAGTAAGATAACATCAGCCGCTTGAAAGGTAAGTTGAGAATCGCAGCCTATCGCCTTTTGTCATTTACTCGGGCGTCCAACCCCGGTACTGGCTGACGTTCTTTCGTGTCACCAGTGGTGTTGGAATCATGACGGTATCCTTCTCGGGTTTTATGCCATTTAGCAAGCCATAACCGATCTCGACGCCTCTGCGTGCCATTAACCATGGATTCTGCGCCGCGGTGGCAGCAATCAAACTGGTTTCGTCTTGCAAGGCTTCCTCCGCGCTGGGTGCACCGTCGACACTAACGATGAAGAATTCATGGCGGCCGGCCTCCTGGGCCGCCAAATCGGCACCGCTGGCAGCCGGATCGTTTATCGCAAACACCGCATCGAGTCTGGAAAAGGCCAGCAATATTGCAGTCATCACCGTTAACCCGCCGCTGCGGGTGCCTCCGCTGTTGTGATTATCCGATAAGATGCGAATGTCGGGATACTTGCTTAATGCCGATTTACAGCCGGCGACTCTTTCTATCACCGAGGAAACAGGCGGGCCGTTAACTATGGCCACATCACCTCTGCCGTCCAGCCGCTCGGCCATATACTCGCAGACCGCCTTGCCCGCCTGGAGGTTGTCGCTGGTCACCGTCACGTCGGCGCCGGCAGCGGCCACATCGACGGCAACCACTACGATGCCGGCCTGCTGAGCTTTACGAATGACGGGCAAAATTCCTATGGGGTCCGCTGCATTGAGGACAATCAGCTGGACTCCGGCGCTGATAAAGGTGTTAATCTGATGAATCTGGGTGGCTAAATCATAGCTGCTGGAAACGGCAGTCACTTCAGCATGCGGTCCAGCGATTTCTGCAACCGTTTTTTCCACACTCCTGGCAATCTGGACAAAGAAAGGATTACCGAAGTCGCTAACAGACACACCTACCGATTTCAGTTCGACTGCCGGTGTGGCTGATACACTCAACAAACCGGCGATGACAAATGCTGCTGCTCTGGCACCTACCATTGCGTTCATGATGGCGTGACTGTTTAAAGTGGGTTATCTGTTTTTTTAGCACATAGCTGAGTGAATTTCTTTCTACTACTACAAGTACGTTGCATCATTAACTCCAGTTAATATTTGCAATTTTCCATTAACGACACTCCTTTAATTTAGTTCCCGGGAAAACTCCTGCGAAAGCTTATTCGCAAGGCGCCCGAGGTAACTGCGCTCGATCTGGGATAAGCGGCATTAACCAATCGACGTGGTATCCCATGGGACGGGTTGCCTTTCAGTCCCTATACGGCTGGTTGTCCAGATTAAATCAAATACAGTGACATCCAACTGCACGCTCTCTGTCACGGGACTATCTTGAACTATTGCACCAGAGGAGGTAAAACCATGAAACATCAACTATTGTGGGGAGTTCTCTGTATGTCGCTAAGCTATCTGTCAGCAGAGGCACGGGAATTTGTGTTATCGGATTCGGAAACTGGAAGTCGTGTGGAAGACTGGTCTGTTTCAAATACCGACCTCGGCATCGCCACCGATTTACCCTTCACGGTCAGCAAACGTATCCTGCACGGCGGTAAGCAGGAAGGTGTGGAACTGATCGAGGTGGATAACGGCAAGCTGAAGTTTTCCGTCATTCCCACCCGGGGCATGAGCATCTTCAAAGTTACCAGCGGCGATGTCACCCTCGGCTGGAACTCGCCCGTCAAAGAAATTGTCAACCCTGCCTACATCGAGCTCGAAAGCCGCGGTGGACTAGGCTGGCTGGACGGCTTCAATGAAATGATGGTGCGCTGCGGCTACGAATGGGCCGGGCATCCCGGTATGGACAATGGAAAACTGCTCAGCTTGCATGGCCGCGCCGGCAACATTCCGGCCTCCAAGGTTGTTGTGATCATCGACGACGAACCGCCGCACCGGATACGGGTGCGTGGAAAAGTGGTGGAAAAAACGTTCAAGTTCGTGGATTACGAAATGTGGACGGAGATTTCCACCGAGCCGGGCGGCACTAGCTTTCAGCTCAGCGACACACTGACGAATCTGAGTGATTATGAACGCGAGTTCCAGATCATCTACCACGGCAATTTCAGTTCGCCGCTGCTGGAAGAAGGCTCGGAATTCGTCGCACCGGTCAAACAAGTCACGCCGTTTGACGACTATGCTGCTAAGGACATAAATACCTGGACGACTTATCTCGGCCCCACGAAAGACTACGGTGAACAGGTCTACCTCGTGGTTCCCTATGCCGACGAAAATGGTTTGACGACGGTCATGCTACGCAACAAGAATGGCGATCGCGGAATCAAGATCAGCTACAATGTTAACGAGCTGCCTTACTTCTCACACTGGAAAAACACGGATACGTTGAAAGAGGGCTATGTGACCGGCCTGGAACCGGGAACGGGTTTTCCCTATAACCGCAGCATTGAGAGAGAGTTCGGACGAGTGCCGACGCTGGAAGCTGGGGCATCGCGTTCCTTTACGCTGGATTATACTATCCTTGTTAACCAAGAGGATGTCACGGCGGTCGCCAAAGCAATCACCGCTATCCAGGGCCAACAGCAAACCCAGGTGGATACTCAGCCCCAGGTAAGCAAGTAGAGAAACCCAACATGGTAGAAGTATGCTAAGGATAGCAACCCAGTTCCCGTAGTGCCGAATATTCGGTAAGTGTTCTCAATTCGGCAACGTCGATGAGCTTGCCAATAAAATAAAGGCAATTGCGATGAAAAAAATTATTTCATTTGGAGAGGCCTTGATCGATTTTGTTCCCACCAAAAGCGGTTTACCTCTATCGGAAGTGGAGCAATTTAAACGGGCCGCGGGCGGTGCACCGGCCAATGTGGCCGTGGCCATTGCCAAACTAGGAGGGGACTGCCATTTTGCGGGCAAGGTGGGCAACGATGCGTTTGGTCATCACCTGGCATCGATATTAAAGGATCATGGTGTTAAAACCGACTCCCTATTGTTCACGGATGCAGCTAAGACCGCACTGGCATTTGTGGCATTGCGTGCAGACGGCGAACGAGATTTTCTGTTCTATCGTGAACCTTCGGCGGATATGCTGATGAGCGCCGACGAGATGAACCCTACCTGGTTCAGTGAGGCCGGCATCTTTCACTATGGCTCGATTACCCTGACCTGGCCGGTCAGCAAACAGGCTACGCTAAGGGGCATCGAATTGGCTCAGCAAGCGGGTGTTCTGCTGAGCTTCGATCCCAATCTGCGTTTTTCTCTGTGGCCGAGCCCGGAAAAGGCCAGGGAGGAAATCGTTCCGCTGTTGCCTTTTGCCGATATTTTGAAGGTCAGCGAAGAGGAATTAGGCTTTTTGACCCAGAGAGAAAAAGAGCAGGAAGGCGTCGAGTATCTACTGGAACTGGGGGTCGATCTGGTTTTGATTACCAAGGATAGGAGCGGGTGCAGCTATTACAGCGCGGAACTCGCAGGCACCGTGCCGGTGACGGCAGTGGAGTCGGTTGATACCACGGGTGCGGGTGACGCCTTTGTAGGCGGTTTTCTCTACCAAGTAGCCAGTCTTAACATGACTCAGAACAACCTTAAACAGTTGACCGGCAGTCGAGAGACATTGGAATCGGTTCTGCGATTTGCCAACGCCTGCGGAGCGATCACCACCACGGGGCGGGGAGCTATTCCGTCTTTGCCAACCCTTGACCAAATTGAGAAATTTCAGAAATCCAGCGCGTTATAGGCTGTCTGTCAATCATACCTTTGTTATTTCGATCTGGAAGCTGTTATCAAGACCGTCTGCAGCAGGGATGCCGCAGTCGAGTTTATAGGGATGTATTGACGATATGTCTTGATAACAGCTTCCAGATCGGTAACTGCTCGCGGGAGTTTTAGGAGCAGCGCCCCTCGCCACGATGCAAGAGACACTAAATGACATCGCGTCGGGGGGCTCTTTATTTCAATAGATCTATTTTCAACGACTTGTTCAGGGAATGATGATGGCTACCGGCACGCGATCGTTCAGGCAATTTCCGCGTCAGGATTATCCGCAAAACGCGACTTCGACGTCAGGTCAAACACCCCATATCCTGCGACAATCACGAAGCAAAGCGCCGGTACGATGTAAGAAACTGCAGCGCCAGAGGCATCGATCACCGCGCCCTGTACCAGAGGCATTAAAGCCCCGCCAAGAATCGCCATGACCAGCCCTGCAGCGCCGAATTTGGTGTCCTCGTCTAGCCCGTGTAGCGCCACGCCATAGATGGTCGGGAACATCAGCGACAAGCAGGCAGATATCGAGACCAGCGCCCATACGCCTGAAATGTCAGGACTTACAATCATGTAGGTGCAAAGCGCTACGCCGAGGGTAGCCATCGCAGTCAGCAACGCCGTGGGCCGCACAAAACCCATGACCCAGGTCATTACAAATCGGGAAATGAGGAACACGATTAAGCTGTACTGCAAGTAAGCGCCCGCACCGGCCTCATCCACTGATAGCGCTTCCATCACATACTGTATGGTAAAGGTCCAGACGCAAGTCTGCGCCGCAACGTTGAAGAACTGGGCGATGACGCCGTAACGGTAGTGGGGATTGCGTAACAGCCGGCCGAGCGTGGCGGTGAAGTGTATTTCCCGCGGGCCTCCCGCCGCCTTTTCACGTGGGGTTGGCATCTTGACCAGAGCGATGGCGATCCAGATGACCACCAACACAAAGGCCATGCCCACATAGGGCGTCATCACCGCGTCAAGCTCCGCGGACATCACTGCGCGCAGCTGTTCAGCCGCCATCGCTGCCCGGTCCTCGGCGGTGGCCACATTCAAATGCGGCAGGATCAAGGTTGCGGCGAGGAATACCCCAAGATTGGTGCCGACCGGGTTAAAGGCTTGCGCCAAATTCAGTCGCCGGGTCGCGTTCGCCTCCGGCCCCATGGCGACGACGAACGGGTTAGCGGATGTCTCCAAAATTGACAATCCGGCCGCGAGGATGAACAACGCCGCGAGGAAGTAGCCATAGGTCATGGCCTGGCTCGCCGGGTAGAACAGAAAAGCGCCTCCAGCCGCGCAACTCAGCCCGACCAGCACCCCCGTCTTGTAAGAGTAACGCCTGTTGATAAAGGCGGCGGGCAGCGCCAGAAGAAAATAAGCCCCATAGTAACAGAACTGCACCAACGCCGCTTGCAGCGTGCTCATGGTAAAAATCTTGCTGAACACTTTAACCAGCGGATCGGTCATGTTTGCCGCCACGCCCCAGGCGGCGAAGCAGGTTGTGATCAGAATGAACGGGATGATCATGTCCCGATATACCAGTGGTGATTTTTTGTCCATAGATATCCTCTTTTCTTTATCTTTGGTGGCGCCGCGTTCGACGCCGGTTGCCCAGGCTCACTCCCTAACGTACATAAGGTAAGTGCTTCTGGCCCAGCATATTGCGGGTTACCAGCACCACGCCTTCTGCGGTCACTCGAAAACGCTTGCCGTCTTCTTTGGGATTCTCACCGATTACGGTCCCTTCAGGAATACGGCAACCCCGATCGATCACTGCCTTGCGGATACGGCAATTACGTCCTATCTCCACCTCAGGCATGACGACCGATTCTTCCACGCTGGCATGGGCTTGCACCCGGACATTGGAGAACAGCAGCGAACGCAACACTTGAGCGCCGCTAATAACACAACCTCCGGAAGCCATGGAATTCACCATACCGGGTTGTTCGCCATCGCTAACCACCATCTTGGCCGGCGGCAATTGCGCCTGATAGGTCAGTATAGGCCACTCCTGATCAAAAAGATCAAGATCCGGGGAAGGATCAAGCAATTCCATATGGGCTTCCCAGAACGCATCCACCGTGCCCACATCCCGCCAGTAAGCCTGTTGGCCCGTGTCGGGATCGCGGAACGGATAGGCAAATAGGCGCTGACTTTCGATAATGGTCGGAATAATATCGATGCTAAAATCGTGTTTGGAATTAGGATTTTCGGTGTCTTTCACCAACTGTTCGTAAAGAAACCGGGTGTTAAAGACATAGTTACCCATGGAAGCTAGCGTTAGACCCTCCCGGCCCGGAATGGGCGTCGGATTTTCCGGCTTTTCATCGAAGCGTACTATCCGGCTGTTCTCATCCACGGTCATCACGCCAAAGGCTTTACGCGCCGTATCGATGGGTACTTCCAGACAGGAGACCGTAAGGTCCGCTTTATTCTGGACATGAAAGGCGAGCATCTGGCCATAATCCATTTTATAGATATGATCACCAGACAGGACCAACACATAATCCGGGCTGTAAGTACTAATGATGTCCAGGTTCTGATAGACGGCATCGGCGGTGCCGGCATACCATTCCTCGCCGGTACGCTGGGAGGCCGGCAGTATCTCCATGGACTCTCCGAGTTCGCTTTTGAATGCGCTCCAGCCTCTCACCAAATGACGAATCAAGGAATGAGCTTTATATTGAGTTAACACGCCAATTCGGCGAATACCCGAATTGACGCAGTTGGATAATGGAAAATCGATGATGCGAAATTTGCCACCAAAGGCCACACCTGGCTTAGCACGCCAATCAGTCAATTCATAAAGCCGCGATCCACGTCCGCCGGCGAGCACTAGCGCCAGAGTGCGTTGGGTCAAGCGGCTAACGAAACGGGGATCTTTCGAAAGCTCCATACTTCCTCCTCTAGGCCCTAAGGTATTGTGTATTGTTTGGCTCGTTACGGTTTATTACCCGTAAGGGTAAAACTAACTATGCTGTGTTAATGAACAATTTCAAATATTAGAGTAGCTGTTAATTCTGGGTTGGCTTCAACATGGGTTTTCATGTTTACTAATGACCCAAAGGGAGTACGATTTGGAGTCGCCAGAGAAGACAAGTGGGAGAGTGGTGCCAGTGCTCAGCGAGTGGAGGAGTTGACGAACTAAGCGCTCTATTCAAACGGCCTTGCAGATTATTGCTGGCTGCTGAGTTCTCGAGCTTTCGGCGTATCCGTCTTTCCGAGCCGGTGCCAGAATGGGGGGGCAGTCGGGACTTCCTCAGCGGATAAGGTTTTTAGTAGATCTTGCCAGTATTCCAGCCAGCAGCAGCAGCGTTAGCCCCAGGATAATGGCAGCGGATTCCGGTCCTATGTGGGGTTCTATAAACTGATATAATCCCCACCCTATCAGGGCGACCCCGGCCAGCAGCAAAAGCGTGGAAACAGCCAACAGTGCTAGGCTCCAGCCAAGCCTCAGCACATTTCGCCGCAGTACCCTGCCTTCCAGTTGCAGTAAATCCAGCAGGGCCAGCAGCCATTCCGTCAGGCTATTCAACGGCGTAAGCCGAGATCCGATAACTTGGCCAACAGATAACCGGCGCTAAAAGCGGTAACGATACTCATTAGGGGATTTTTTGCGATCTGCAGTTCCAGGGTGTCGAGGGGCTGCTTAACTCGCAGCTCGGCTTGTTTGACACGGGCCTGTAAACGTTCGCGTGCCTTTGAGAGTTCTTCATCCAGAGAGTCTTTCGCACCGCCGGCTTTTTCACCGGCGATATCTTTCATGATCCTTGCTAAGTCAGAGACATCCTGGCGTAGCCTATTTAAATCGTCTCTGATGATATTCAGCTCGTCACTCACGGTGTCTGCCATTTTCATTACCTCAAGAATTGCTTAACGTTAAGCAAAGATTGACATGCCGGATAAGTGTGTTGGTGTCGCCGGCATGAAAAAAGGCTAATGATTATGCCAATTAGCTTAAACGAAAAGCGGCTGGGGTTACAGCCGCTTATATGTTTTGAGGCAATGCGACAGTTCCTTTTGACAAATTTGTCTGTCTTCCGGACTTTGCTATTTTAAGCCCATACAGTTGGCGTAGTAGGTTACCGTGCCGGGCCAGTCGGAGAAAATGCGATGCCGAGCCAATGTGAGTGCTTTTGAAGGTCTATGAGACAACCTAAGCTTTGTAAGTTTTACAAGAGGTTGTAAATGTTGCCTGGGATATCCACTTTAGCCGAGATATTTTGCAGGCTACTTGGTAGGAGCGAGCTTGCTCGCGATGGAGGTGGGCGTCAAGGATAGTTAGCGAGCAAGCTCGCTCCTACAGGTGGATGTGGCGATGTGGCGTCTGACATGTCCCGCCTTAAGTTGGTAGCTGTTGCTTGCATGTTGTATGGGATATTCTTACGTTTAATTACAGCAAATTCCTTGGTACGACGGCAGGGAACTTCGCCAAAAATTGCTATCGGGTCGGCATTGGAGAACCAGTGTCTGATATTTAGCTGCGATTTTTATCCGTAGGACCTAGCTAAAATTTCCTCAACCCCCATTTTATGCCCAAGCTTTTTGGCTTGGCATAGATATCGCAAACCTCTTATCTATCACATTTCAACCAACAGTGCTGCTTATGGCGCAGCCATTCGGCAGTGTAGTTATTGTTTTGTACTGATCTGATCAAAGCGCTTACGGATAAATCGCGGGCACGTAAGAGGTGCTGCAAGCCCAGTCACCGCCCATTTAACATGGCTAATGCTATGAGGTGATCAAGATGCGTAATCCATTGAATTTATTAACTAATATTTTGTTGTTTGGGAGCTTGGCTGGGGGTGTTTCCGGGAACTTGACGGCGGAAGAGGCAATCGTGATTGCGGCCGAAGAGCCAGCGGTGATTGTGGTTGAAGAGCCGATGGTTGAAGAGTCGACAGAGGCCGCCAGGGAACCCATGTCAACGGAGAAGATGCTGCTAGGGGATGCCTTGATCGTCAAGCAGCAAGGCGATGTCAGGTATGTAAGCGGCGGGGTTAGCGACGAAGAACAGCAGGCAATCGAGGATCTGGGGGAGGATTTTGATCTTAAGCTTACCTTTGCTACAAAGGAAGGTAAGTATTTGAGTGATGTTAACGTGCTTATCAAAGACTCGCAGGACAATACGGTGCTAGAAACGGTGACCGACGGTCCGTTGCTGTATGCCAATTTGGCGCCGGGAACTTACAACGTGGAAGCCAGTGGTTTTGGCCAACAGTTTCAAAAGCAGGCCCAAGTCAAGGATAACCAGCAGGAGCAACTGATTTTCCGATGGGATTTTTCTACCGTACCGCAATAAGACACCGAGAATAACCCAACTCAGGAAGTCACCTTTACCGTTCGAGTGTGAATATCCTGCCATTACTCAAGTCAAGTTGAGGAAGAAATTATGAAACATGAATTACCGTCATTACCTTACGAAATGAATGCGCTTGAGCCACATATTTCCGCTGAAACCCTGGAATACCACTATGGCAAGCACCATCAGAAATATGTAGATACGCTAAATTCCCTCGTTCCGGGAACGCCCTATGAGGATATGTCGCTTGAAGATATTGTGGTGAAAGCGCCGGCCGGAGGAATTTTCAACAATGCGGCTCAGGTCTGGAATCACACGTTTTACTGGAACTGTATGAGTCCTAACGGAGGCGGTGAACCGGACGGTGCTCTACGAGACGCCCTTGCTTCCGCTTTCGGTTCCGTAGAGGAATTTAAAAAGCAGTTTACCCAACAAGCCACCAGTCTGTTTGGCTCTGGATGGGCATGGTTGGTCAAGAATGCCGACGGCTCCCTCGCTATTGAGCCGCTGAGTAATGCGGATAACCCCATTGCTTCCGGCCACAAGCCACTGCTCACCTGTGACGTGTGGGAACATGCCTATTATATCGATTATCGCAACGCCCGCCCCAAGTATGTTGAGGCGTTTTGGAAGCTGGTAAATTGGGGCTTTGTGACCGGAAACTTCACAACCTAAAAGACTGGCCCCATAATTGCTGCCATGTTTATTTCCGGCAATACCTAAACCCAAGCTTCAGGTAAAACCCGCGGTAGTAAAGACGGCGGTACCTGGCTTGGGCTTAGAGGTAACGCTGGACAATCACTCTCCGTCAAAACCGCGTAGGGCAGTGCTGACATCGCCGGGCGGCACCACGACGATGCCCGACGCAGTGCAATGATATTGGCTGTCGGCCTCCGGGGCGTAGCCGATCTGCGTGCCCGCTGCAATGGTCTTATAACGGCCAACGATAACCCGGCGCAGGCGTGCACCACGTCGAATACGCACATAATCGTGAATAATGCAGTCTTCCAACTCTACATCTTCCTCCAGAAATACTTCACGACGGAGTACGGAATTGCGGACGCTGGCGCCATTAATCAAGGTTCCGCCTCCTAAAATGCTGTTATGGATGGAACCACCAATGATATTGGCAACGGGTCCTTGGTAGTTACTGGAGTAAATAGGCCAGAACGGATTAAATAAATTGAAACGTGGCTGCATCCCAATGAGATCCGTATGGGCATTAAAATAGGTATCGAGAGTGCCTACGTCGCGCCAGTAATCCGCCTCCTCAAACGATTTGACGCCTGGGACTCTATTAGTGGCGAAGTCGTAGGCGTACAAGCGATGGTCATGCAGCAACCGAGGCAGTACATGCTTACCAAAGTCGTTCTCACCTTGCTCGCGGGTATCCCTTAGGGCTCGCGTCAATACTTTTGCATTGAAAATATAGTTGCCCATGGAGGCATAGGCGCGGCTGGCATCGTTGGGCATAGGGCTGGGTTTATCCGGTTTTTCCTGGAATTCGCGCACCCGCCCTTCACTATCCGTAGCAATAATCCCAAACACCGAAGCCTCTTCGACAGGAACCGGCAGCGCTGCCACACTGATTTCAGCCTCACGTTCCAGGTGAAAAGCAATCATTTGCTTAACATCCATGCGGTAGACATGGTCGGCGCCAAATACAATTACTAAATCGGGATCGTGTTCCTCAATCAGGTTCAGGTTTTGCCGAACCGCGTCCGCTGTGCCTTGGAACCACTCGGATCCACGCTGCATCTGCGGCGGGACAACCGTAACGAAGTACCCGGAGAGCATGGGGGATACGACCCAGGACTTACGAATATGCTCGATGAGCGACTGGGATTTATACTGGACTAGCAGATAAATGGCATTAAGATCTGAATTAATCAGGTTGCTGAGTGCAAAATCTACAATACGATAACGACCTCCAAAAGGCAGAGATGGTTTGGAAACTTTAGCCGTTAAGGGATGCAACCGCGTTCCCTCACCGCCGGCCATGACAAAAGTAAGGAATCTGGATTTTTTCATAAGCTTTTCCGCCTCTTCCCTTATAATTGTCCCGCAAGGGAAAATGCGGCCTCCTTTAAGTTTGATGATTGTTCACCGGTGACTTCAGCTTTCAGCAAGATGTGAAACAGTGTCTAGCTAGCTAAAAAATTATATAACGAGTGGCATTATCAGGTTAAAGTGAACAAATTGTGTGCCAGTTGCATGGGACGGTTTTTTAACCATACTTTTTTAATGTGGCTGCGATATATTGTAAAAGAAGAGAATACCTCTAACGAAAAAAACAGGGACTGGAAGAAGACCAACTAATCCGCCGTCGGCTTATCTTTAGTCGACAAGCCTTAAGTTTGCGAGTATCGTGTCGGCGGGGAAGCACACCCTGCTGACCCAAAATGGTGTGCTCGGGGGTAAGTGTTGTAAACCATCGCCGAGTCGTTGTAGCCAGTGTGCGCCAGGTCCTTCATCGAGGGTAAGCGTGGTTATGAGTCTTGACTTATCCGCCCCTGTTGGGGATAGTCCAGGGCTTCCGTCAGCCCTGGAATGCCTTGATCGTATCATACCGCTGGGCAGAGAAAATGACCTCGCGGTTTTCCTGGATTACGATGGAACGCTAACCCCTATTGTTGAGGATCCTGACGAAGCGGTTCTCGACGCGGCTATGCGTGAAATTATCCAGCGTCTCGCCGACTGCTGCAGGGTGGCCGTTATTAGTGGCAGAGATTTACAGGACGTGCGGCGCCGTGTGGCGCTAGAGCATATTTTCTATGCGGGTAGTCACGGGTTCGAAATTGCCGGTCCTGCAGGTCAGCATAAAGAAAATCAAGAGGCTACCGCTCTTCTTCCTGTTCTGGCAGAAGCTGAGCGCAGTTTGCGGGAGCAATTGAGTGCAGTGCCTGGCTGTAAGCTGGAACGTAAACGATTTTCCATTGCGGTCCATTATCGCCTGGTAGACCGTGAAGACGATGTGGATACGGTAGAGAATGCCGTGGACGAGGTGCTGGAGGCTTTTACGGAGTTGCGTAAGACCAGCGGTAAAAAGCTTCATGAACTGCAGCCCGACATAGACTGGGACAAAGGCCGTGCCGTGGAATGGTTACTGGACAATTTGGATGTGGAACCAGCAGAGGTGCTGCCTCTTTACCTGGGTGACGACATTACGGACGAAGATGCTTTTTGGGTGCTTAGGGAACGTGGTATCGGTATTCGTGTCGGCGAGCAGGATGATCAGCCACGCACGACCGCACAGTACCGGTTAAGGGATCAGGAAGAAGTCCGGCATTTTTTTGCGAAGTTTTTGTCCCGGCTGGATGGGAGATAAGCGGCTTTTTATCTCTATGTCCATAGAGAAAAATGGGAACGCACACGCTTGGGACTGTGCACGAAATAATGCCCCCATTTAACCTTCCCGTAGCCTGGACGGAGCGCAGCGGAATCTGGGATTTGGCTGGCGATACCCTCCAGCCTGGTGCCTCGGCGCTCATTTTGCAATGAGGTCTGGTCTACGATATGTCACTAGAAGCTGTATTGACTGTGGGTTGGCCGGAGGTGCCGGCAAATGATCAGCACTCGGCAAAGGCAATACACAAAGCTTGCCAAAGCGGCGACGAGTCCACCAGGGACAAACAATACCATCAGAAATTGCTCGCTATCCTTAACGAGCTTCGGCAAACTCTCGACGGTCGGCAACCCCTTATTATCAAAGGCATGGAGAGTCTCTTCCGTAGAAGAGCCAACGGCTTTGCGGCTATTAAGCAATTTGCCGGTACTCTCAATGAAGTCGATGTATTTCGCCCCGTCTTTGAGACGGTGCAGTGTGAAATCGATGTTTTCGCCTACGCTTTCCTGAAAAAAGCCAAGAATTTCGACTTTTTTCTGCCGGAAACCCAGGAAAAAAAAGGATCGTTTCGCGCGCTCTATCCACAATGGCGGCAAGAGATGGCTGACCTTGAAGCCTTCGAGCGCCGCGGTAAACATGCCAGCCGTATTGATGTCAACGGATACTTACAGCTTCGTCGTATCATTGCCAGGAAGACGGCCCGTGACGAACGGCGGGTCCTAGCGACTCTGCTGGTGAGCGGACCCTCTACCCGGGAGGAGATTAGGGAAGATCTGGGATTGCCGTACAACCTCGCCGAGCGGATCTTGCCAACGCTCCAGAACATCGATGTTCTCGATATTCGTAACCAGAATTGCTATGTCATCGACATAGCGGTTCTGCCCCGCGTGCTGTTTTGTCTGCGGGAAGTGATGGGTCTGGATCTGCTTTCTGCGCTCGACTAAAAGAGGGTTAACCATGGCCTGGCCCGACAGTTTTCTTAACTGGCCAGTAGGTATCTACCTGCTCATCGTGATCGCTGCGCAAATTCTCCCACCGTTCGCGATAAAACTATGGCAGCTGCGAATTGAGCGCCGGCGCGTCAGAGTCGGCCTGCCGCCACGCAACCTCATCATGGACCACGCGGAACGCCTGGCGCAGGTACGTTGGGAGAGCGGCTTGCAAGTGGCGGCACTGCTGCTGGCGGTATTTGTGGCGCCGTTACTCATCGTCTGGTTGAGTCCGAACCGAGGGGTTGTCTGTAATAAAGATGTTGAAGGCGGCCTTCTGGCCGTGTTTATCGCCATCCTAGTCTGGCTATTACTCCAGGGGACTGATGTCGCCAAGGCGTTTCTGGGAGGCTTAACGTTTAAGACAGTGGTGGCATTTCAACGCTCTGTTCAGGTGGGAGATCGTGTCACCCTCAAAGGCCACAGCGGCAAGGTATTAACAATTGGCACCTTCTTCGTTACGTTACAAACCCCGGATGATGATCTTATCAATATACCCAGTCGTGAGTTGTGGTCAGAGGTATTAGTCTCAGCCAACGCGGGCGAGCGCTCTTCGCTGTGTGTTATGCATTTTTATCTTGCCCCGTTTGCGACCAAACAGGAGCGTCAACGGGCCGAGGATATGATCTGGGATGCTATCCAGGCCTCTCCGTATTGTGAAACCACCAAACCCATGCAGATTTATCTGTCCCAGGGGCCGGATACCATCTGCCTGACAGCGAAAGCCTATGTGACCTCCACCTACGACGATCCGCTTTTTAAAAGCGACGTGACGCGAGCGTTTCTGGATATAGCCGCCGACACAGGAATTCCACTGGCCGCTGGTCAATGGAAAATGTACCCTGACAGCAGACACTATCGAATGGCACGTCAGCAGGAGAAAACCGATGGATGATTCAGTATACAACTGCCGGCTATTCGCTTCAAGCGGTCTAAATTTTAATGGTAACAATGGCTTGTTTTAAACGATAACGGTAAACTGTAAGTTGACTGAGGAAAGTACCCGGAGGTATGAGCCATGAAAACTGAAGATGAAAGACTGCTGAGGGAATTTTGCGCAGGTAGAGTGATTAGCAAAGTCGAATTCCCGGCGCCCGACAAAATCCAAATTCTGTTTGAAGGCAATACCGGCATCGAGATCTCCGAACCGCGCGCGGATGCCAAGGGTCTGGTTGTGCGTATGATTCACTCCACCCATGAGTCATCCGCTTAAATGACCGCTTTGTAAATCCCCGGCGATGAGGCACCCGGTAACCCATGCTGTGGATTCTCCCGGTGCAGCGATTGTTTAGCCCGACAGAAGGCTATTTCCACGCCGACACCGGCTGATTGCCATACAGCGATAGCCATTTCAAAATGTCTTCGCGACGAATCAGTCCCCGTATCTCGCCGTTTTCCACCACCGGAAGCTGATTAAATCCGCGCTGGCTGAGAATATGCATCGCTTCGGCCGTATCGTCTCGGGGTGCAACCTGGGTCAGACTGGCAGCGGGTGTCATGATGTCGCTGACCCTCGTGTTTGACCAGGCATCCCGTGGCATCTTGCGAATGTCGTGCAGACAGACCAAGCCGATAAAACGGTCATTTTCGACAACCGGAAAAGCTCGCTGATCGCTGTGCAGCAAGCGTTCATCCACCAGCGCGCTGACTGACATGGCGGGGTTCACGCTGACAAAACTGCTCTGCATCACCCGGGAGACGGGAACATCCTCCAGTGCCTCCCGTACCAGCAGTTGCCGATAGCTCATCAAGGCAGCATTGTTCAAAAACCAGCCGATAAAGGCCAGCCACAGTCCATTGACCGGGCCGGTGCCGAAAATAGGGACGCGTGCGCCAAATAACATGGCAAAGCCGGTGATAATCAGTAACCAGGCGAAAGCCTGGCCCATCTGCGAAGCCCAGCGGGTTGCCCGGCGGAGATCTCCGGTAAAGCCCCACATCAGCGCCCGTAGTACCCGGCCGCCGTCCAGGGGAAAGCCGGGCACCAGGTTAAATAAGCCCAGGATGATATTGACGGGGCCAAGCCAGAAGAGCAGGGTGGCTGTGGGCCCGAGTTGGGACAAGGCCTGCTCGGGATGGTCAGTGTCGATCGTCATCGTGCCGGCCGCCAAAGTACCCAATAAGATAAAGATGACGCCGAGCAACAGACTGGTGATCGGTCCGACGATGGCCATCCACAATTCGGCGCGCCAGGCGTTGGGTTCGTGCTCCATATGGGCCATGCCGCCGAAAATAAAGAGAGTGATACGATTGATTTCCACGCCTTGCGCGCGGCCTACCAGTGCATGGGAGAGTTCATGGAGCAGAACGGAAGTCAAAAAAAGAGCGGCGGCGACCAGCGCCGTGGTCCAGACGACAAGCGGATCCCAGCCGGGATGCAGACTGGGAAATAGGCCGCCGCCAAGGCCCAGCGTGATTAAAAAGAAAATAATCAGCAGGCTCCAGTCGATAAAGATATCGATACCTGCGATGCGGATGAGACGAAATCCTCTGCCCATAGTTGCTTCCCCCGTTGCTTTCGGGATTGTGAAATCCACATTATTGTCTTTTCCCGGCATTGCCATCGCTGTGGATCATAAAGCTATTTTTGACAAGCGTAAGCGGTAACTCGCGAAAAGATCCATTACAGTTAATATATAGGACTGGTTTTAGGGATAAGATGTTTCGGTGTACAACACAACATATTGGCAGGCGATGGACGATCGCCCTTCAGTTGACTTGTTATAAGGTCTAGGAGGTAACCCGTGAGTGGCTATAAACATATGCTCCTTGCTGTAGATTTTACCGATGAAACGCGTCAGATCGCTGAGCGTGCCGCAGATCTTGCCCAGCGCTGCGGTGCCAAATTGACTCTGCTTCATGTGGTTGAAGTGGCGGCCATGACGCGGGTAATTGAGCAGATACCTCCGTTAGCGCCGGGCATAGGAATTACGCCGGAGTCGCAAATACCGGTGGAAAGCAATGCACGCGCCGCCGAGCAAGCCTTTCAGCACGCACGCAGCGCACTGGCACAGTTAGCGGAAAATCTCGGCGTCGAGGATCCGGAGCAACTGGTAATGGATGCGCCTTCGACGAAAGAAGAGATTCACCGGGTGGCGAAAGAAAACGCTGTCGATTTAATTGTCGTGGGGAGTCACGGGCGTCACGGTCTTGCGCTGCTGCTGGGTTCCACCGCCAATGCCGTGCTGCACGATGCCCCCTGCGATGTGCTGGCGGTACGGATACGATCCTAACCAGTGGCGCAACCTGGCCGTGACCAGCGATTACTTGGGCACATTGCACCACAGGCCTTGTTAGACGTGTTTCAGTCCCGCACCTGGTAATCGCCAAATAAACGCTTCCGGGCATATTTACCAGCAACATGACCATGGGACTGTTGCCACCCGCCTGGGATAGTACCAACATTACTTCTAAAAAATTTTTCATAGCCCCAGCCGGGGAACGATACATCCTTGACAGGCAACCGCCTGCAGCGCCGAGCCATTGCTAAATAAATAATTTAGATTCCTTACCAGCCGACCCGGGTTACCCTTTGATCCTCAAGGGGCGGTAGGTCTCAGGGACGTTATGGATGTTGTTTGTCTGCTGGCTAATTGGCTTTTGAAGCTTGGTGCTAGCAGGTGGAAAATTAGCACAGGAAGAGGGTGTGTGCAATGTGAGACTAGACACCTTGCTGGAGATCCTATGCTGGTTTATGTACCTTTGTCGGGTTGTACCCAGATTGTGGTAGATTTTATAGCAAAAATGCTATAATTTAACGGCATGGTTTGGACTGTTGAATTTCTAGATGATGCGGTTAAAGCGGAACTCAATGTGCTGCCCCGCGACATGCAGGCGAAGTTTGAACGCATTGTGATGCTCATAAGCGAATTTGGCCTTGAGCAAGTTCGCGAACCGTACATCAAGCATCTGGAAGGCAAGTTGTGGGAAATGCGTATGAAAGGCCGCAGCGGGATTGCCCGCGCTCTGTATGTAACCGCCTTTGAAAAGCGCGTTGTGATCGTGCGCGCTTTCGCCAAGAAAACCCAAAAAACACCACGTCGAGAAATTGAACTGGCTTTGGCTCGTGCAAAGGAGATTGAACAGTGACTGATGTGAGAGAGCTATTTAAAGAATGGCATAAAGATCCTGAGTACCAGCGCGAGTATGACGCACTGGAGGAAGAGTTTGCTATTGCCAGAGCGGTAATAGCCGCCCGCGCCCATGCCGGCTTAACACAAGAACAACTTGCCAGTCGCATGGGGACAACACAGAGCGTCATTGCCCGGCTGGAAAGCGGGAGGTCAAAACCTTCATTGACCACACTGGAAAAACTGGCGGCAGCCACAGGAACCCACCTTAAAATCCAATTTGAGCCGCGGCAAATTTCATCAGCGGAAACAACTCTTACCCCTTCTTCGCGATGAGCAGGTACCGGATACGATTGGCTAGTTCCGTTTTGGAACTGATTATTCATTCTGTTACCTCCGACAGGCAACGACAGTCCAAAGCCAAAAACGCGGCTTTTTGCCCCGTCTAAACGACCTTGACGGCTCTAATGACATGGATACGCTCTACCTAACATGGCATCGATGTGCCAAAGTGGATGGTTTTAACAGGCCGTCAGGAGGAGTGTTCATGTCATTATAGTTTGTGTCATATGACTTCATACTTTCTTTATGGGATTGGAGGGACTAAAGTTGCTCATCAACGATGCGCTCTAAAGGGGTTTCTTCGGCTTCGGGAAAACCACTTTCATTGGCTCGAAGAGCGAAGTCATCGAATTGCTCGCGGTTGTCATCTTCCTCATCTTCCTCATCTTCCTGCCAGTATTGATCTTCCTGGTCTCTGACTTTCTGGCAGCAATTCAGAGCGTTGAGAAAAAATCAGTAGGCTCAACCAAGTAGGCGATAGCCTAAAAAATATTTTTCCGGCTATTGGGCGCTGTGAAGAAAGGCTAACTGAAGGCGTTGAAGGCCTTATCATGAAGCTTTTTGTCACTCGGAGGCCCCATGAAGAAGCGCGCCAACGCTCACCTTCAACGCCAGCGTAACAAGAAACCACATCAGCGCGTCCCGCGTCAAGCCAAGCGCCGCCTCAGCGGTAGCGCCCAGAGCCGGGGGGAAACGGGGGTCGGTGAGTTGTTCAAGACCATTCCGCATGTTTTCCCGGACTTGTTGGAGCGCTTGCGCGAGCTGGAGGATGGCCGAGGTAAGTCGGACTACGCACTGAGCGAAATCCTGATGGCAGGGATTGCACTGTTTATTTTCCAGCAGGGCGCGCGCAACGCGTTTAACAATAAGCGCCAGGCAGCCAAGTTCAAACGGCCCGACCAGAAGCTGTTCAAGCTGCATCTGCCGCATCGGGATACGGTACACCGCGTGCTGTGTCGGTGGGCCGATGCGCCGCTCGCGCGCCTCCAGCAGGGGCTGGTGAAAACGCGACTGGAGAAGAAGGTGCTGCACCCGTACCGCTTGTGTAAGCGCCACGTTGTGGTCGCCATCGATGCCACCGGCACGATGAGCTTTACCGCGCGGCACTGCGAGCAGTGGTTGCACCAGACCTGCAAGAGCGGCCCAACCACCTCCTTTCATAACGTCCTGGAGGCCAAGCTGATCCCCCCCCATGGCTTGGCGATCTCGCTGGCCAGCGAATGGATCGCCAACCCGCTGGACGAGGATGAGAAACAGGCCGGTGAAAGGCGCGCCTTCGGGCGTCTGGCGGCTACGCTCAAGCGGCGCTATCCGCGCTTGCCGAGGTGGCTGAGCGCCGCTGGCCTGTCCCCCTATCAAGGCTTTTTCGAGATCTGCCAGGCGAACGGCTGGGCCTTTATCCTGACCTTTAACGACGGCAACCTGCCCAGCGTCTGGGAAGAGGTGCGGGCGCTGGTTGACTGACAAAACTCCTCTCGGCTACCTGTTATGCTGCCTCCAGGGCGGGAAGTAACAGGGCATAACAGGCTGGCAAAGGGTCCATCCAGCGGGCTTGTTGTCGTTTTTGCTGCCCCTGTCGGCGGCTGGCCTGAGCCGGATCCGGATCCTGGAGAGCGTTCAGCGTCAAGCGTTGCAGTAAGGCCTCGCCATGAGCCAGGGCATAGCGCAGCCAATGCCAGCCTTAGTGCTCCATTTCATAATTAATTGTAGGGTTGCGCGGGCGTTTTTGGTAAGCTACGAGGGCTTTGTACGAAATCCCAATCCCTCGAACGCAAACAAGTGTGTTCGACACAATAAGTACTCCTGTCTATTGAAGCGGAAGTGAAGCGTTAGCCGGCAAGACATAGAACCGCAAAGCGGTCCCACGCCGAAGCCGGTAGATCGTATGTCCCTGCTGTTGAGCGGCAGCGAGAACCTGATCAGGTCGCTTGCCCTGAGTTTGGCACAAGGTTCGTACTGAGACCCTTTGTAGATTGGGCGTCGCGCCGCCAGCAAGTCGTTCGCCTAAATCATCTGTCCAGCGAATCCACAGCACCGACTGTCCGCCGTCGTGCTTACCGCTGAGGATACCCAGTTGGTACCACTTTTGCACCGTACTTTGACTAACCCCGAGCTGCTCGGCCACTTCGGCGCTGGTAAGATAACCAGTTTGCGGCAGCCGTAATTCGGCATGGGTGGTAAACCCGGAGGGGATCGCGTTAGAGAGCCGAAAATCCATCACCCGTCGTGTCGTCCACGCTTTACCTTTGACCGTTTTAAGCCCGGCCTGGTTAAGTTGCTCGGCGATTTCCGCGTCCGTGTGATGTTGCGCCAGCTCGCCAATACGATGGTAAAACAGCGGCGCACTGAACAGATACTTCGGCACATCCAACTCGCTCACGGTGCCGCCGTACCAACACACCCGGGCGCGGATCACCTTACCCTGACTTTCGAGAAAGATTTGTTCAATTAGACAACGCAGCAACGCCTTTTTCGCCTGCTCGGTAACTGTCTCGCTATACCAGTGGTTACGTAACTGGGCGATGACCGCCTGCATTTGCTCGCCGGTACAAGCAAGGTCTTGCGCATCAGGGCGTTGTGCCTCATCGGTTTGCCGCGTTTTCTCGAGCTCAAGCAGGCGTTCGTTCCACTCACTTTCCAGCGTCTGCGCGACCAAGCGATTGGCGGGGTCGACAGGCTCGTAACGGCGGCGGGCAAGATCGGCCTCGTACTCCAGGCGCTGGAGTTTTTCGCGCCAGCGTCGATCCACCGCGGCCGCCTCACGGGTTAACTGCTCCTGATGCGACCAGGACAGCTCCACCGTGTCGGTATTGACCACCGTGAGAAACAGCTCTTCGACCAGCGCGTCCACGCGCTTGGCGCTGGCCCGGTTACAGATCGCACTGCCGTAACGGCGATGTTCGCCATCACAGAGGTAGTACGGGGTGCCTTTGTGGTAATAGACCCGCATGCGCCGGCCACAGTGCTGGCAAGAGACGATGCCCTGCAACAAGCTCGGCCCGTGCCGTGGCGCGCCGGGATGGGGTAAAGGACTGCAGTTGTCGGCCAAGATTTGCTGATTGTCTTCAAACTCCGCTAGCGTAATATACCCCGGATGATGATCCGGTAGGAAGACGTCCCCTTCCTGGCGCTGGCGTCGGCGCATGTGAACGTGCTGGGTCAGCGGATCGCGTTGGCGCTGGCGCCGGCCGTGGCAATAGACACCGGCATAGCGAGGATTGGTCAGCACGGCATAAAGCGCGTCGTACGCGGGCGGTTGCCAGCGAATTTCGCGACCGAGCGCGTGTCGCGCTAGCTGATGCGGCAACTCCAGCTGGGCGCGGTGCAGATAATTCAACACCGCCCGGATCGAGCGCAGCTGGCGGAAAAGCTGAAACACCTGGCTGAGGGCAGAACGGACACTCTGATCGGTGCTCAAGCGCACGCGTTGTGTCACAGGATCATACTCCAGTCCCACCGGCAGGGTGCCGATCAGTTCGCCACGCCGGGCTTTATTGAGCCGCCCGCGCCGCATCCGGGCGTGGATCTGGTAGCGCTCTACCTCAGAAATCGTGCCCTTCAAGCCTAGCAACAGCCGGTCGTTAAAGTCACTCGGATCGTAGACGCCATCCTCATCGGCGATCAAGGCGTCAAAGGCCGCCGCCAGTTCTAACAGCTGATACCAGTCCAGGCAATTGCGGGCCAGGCGTGAGACCTCTAAGCCGAGGATCAACCCCACTTCACGCAGCGCCAGCATCGAGATCAGGCGCTGATAACCGGGTCGGTTACGGCTGTGTGCGCCGGATAAGCCCAGGTCATCATCGATCACCAGACAGCGGGCAGCGGGCCAGCCCAGGGCTTGCGCCCGTTCGACCAGTTGATACTGGCGTTGGCGGCTTTCGGGGTTTTCCTCCAGTTGGCGAGGGGTCGATTGGCGTACGTAGATGATCGCTTGGCGTTGTTGGTGTGTGGTTTGAATCTTGGGATGTGTCATGACAAAGACCTCCGATTTGTTCGAGCGCGAGAAAAAACAATTGCTCACTGAGCTTCGCTTTCTGCGTCGCTGGCATGCGGCCCCAGATCAGCGCCGCGGGAATGTCCTGTAGTGCCTTCAGGGTGCTCGTCCGCTTGCGGTAGTTGTTGACCTAACAATAGTTGGACGAGTCGATCCAGGGTTATCAGCGGCAGGGCAATGGCCCGTTGGCGGGCGTCGGCAGAGATGGCCGGTGGCGGCGGTTCAACGCACAGCCAACGCTCCAGAATCTGGTAGCAGAAGGTGGGATGTTGGGGGTCTTCGACGCGGCAATGGGTGGTAGTATCCGTGCGGCGGCGGCCCAGAACCGATACCCGTCGGCCATACAAAGGATGGCCAGGTAAGGCTACATAGAGCTGCTCTGAGCGCGGCGTTTGTTGACCAAGGCACTTTGTCTCTTGGTCGCATATCCTGGAGATGACCGGTCCCAGCTTTCGTAGCGAACACGCCAAGGCGCGACAGCAACAGGACACGCGGATTGACAAGACAAACCAGAACCACTCACTCTCAACCGAGAGCCCAATCGAGGTAGGTGACCTGGCCGACGATGTTAAAAAATAATTGTCGTGTGCGATTCGTTGGCCCGAAACCAAGGCAATTACGGCCTTGGGGGATGGGTCCCGAGCCCACAGGAGGAAATCAACGATGGCTTGAGAACTTGATTCTGGTGTAGGTGCAATTCCTACCGCTCTTGGTGAAGGGCTGAAGCACATTCCCCACGGTAGCGACTGGTCCTCAATCCGTGAAGCGGGAATGAATGCGGATAAGCTAAGAGCCTAACTTGGCGACGCTGCTAGCACAGATGAATAGGGGTACGCACAGGAAGGTCATAAAACTGTCGTTATATTTAACCAGCGAAATCAGGCTGAGACGCTGGAGCCAAAAGGCACAGGCGAACGGGCCGGCATCTGCGTCAGTGACCGGTATTCACCCCGAAAGTAACCCGGCGGAATTGACCACCCTTGTATCTTAAGGGCTGTGGTGATTAGCTACCACCACACGGGACCCGGGAGGTTGTTGCCACCCGAAGACCACGAGTCTGCAACGTAGATAACCCCCCGTGGTACCCACCGGTAGCCGTGACGGTTGAACGGTATCCAAGCCCTCGAGGCTGTATGTACAAGGTTAGCCTGCAACTGGAGGTACAAGGGGATGTTTTTCATCGGTGCTGATATTGACAAACGCAAAGTACACTGTGTCTTGCTGCTGGAGCCGGAGACGGACAAGAGACGTAGCAAAGTGGTACCCAACACGCCTGAGGGGATGCACCAGCTGTTGGCCTGGGCCCAGAAGCAAACGGGGCAGCCACTCAGCCAACTGCAGGTGATCATGGAAGCCACCGGCCCCTACCATGAAACCGCCGCACACACGCTCTATGAGGCCGGCGCCACGGTCTCAGTGGTCAACCCCAAACAGCTCAAGGACTACGCCAAAGGCATCGGGCACAAGGCGAAGAATGACCCCCAGGATGCCCTGGCGTTGGCCGACTATGGTGCTAACCAGCACCCGCGGCCTTGGCAGCCGCCACCGCCGGAGTTTCGCCAGCTCCATGCCCTGCTGCAACGGCTTGAGGCGCTGGAGCAAGAGCTGCAGCGCGAACGCAACCGCCAAGAGAAGGCCACGGTCAGTGCTGCCTCGGCAACGGTGCTGGCCTCGCTCGAGCGCAGCATCGCCTTTCTGGAACAGGAGAAAAAACGCCTGCTCAGCGAGATCGATGCGCATATCGATCGCTATCCGCATCTGCGTGCCGATCGGGACCGGTTGCTGTCGATCCCCGGCATCGGTCCGGTGCTCTCGCGCTGGGCATTGTTGCTGTTGCAACATGGCCAACGCTTTTCCTCGGCGGCCCAATTCGCCGCTTACCTGGGGCTGATCCCCAGCGAACATCGCTCCGGGGCAACGGTCTACCGACACCCCCAGCTGAGCAAAACCGGGCCTGGCCACCTGCGCGCCAAGTTCTACATGGCCGCCATAGTAGCCGTGCGCTATAACCCGGTGATTCGCGCTCACTATGAACGCCTGCTCCAGCGGGGCAAAAGTAAAATGTCCGCCCTCGGTGGCGCCATGCGCAAGCTCGCTCATGTTTGCTTTGGCGTGATCAAAAATCAAACTAATTTCCAAACACCAACCCCTCAGGAGGCTTGACCGTCAAGACGGTATCTACGTTCATCGGCAAACCGGGATCAGGAACGAAGTAACCCCGTACGTGCTCTCCGAGTGGGGTCGAACGCCCGGAGCAGGTGCCAACCGCAAGGCGTGCGGGGCGGGATTGAGTCAGAAGCGAACGCCCCTTTGTAATGAAGGGGATAGGCTGACGGACTCACGGTTGATGGGAAGGTAGAGCTACCGAGTAGAATCAAAATGTCATGAGCGGGCTACTGGCCACGTATGAATGGAACCAACTCCCCTGGCGCAAGCTGGAGGTGGTGGTATTCAAGCTCCAAAAGCGGATCTACCGAGCCTCTCAAGCGGGAGACAAGCGACGGGTTCATCGGCTCCAACGCCTGTTACTGAAGTCACGAGCGGCCAAATACCTCGCGGTACGCCGGGTGACCCAGGACAACCGGGGTAAGCACACGGCGGGGGTAGATGGGATCAAATCGTTGACGCCTCGACAACGGCTTGCAGTGGCCCAAAACCTGGAAGGGCTTCCCCTCGGAAAACCCGCCAGGCGGATATGGATACCCAAGCCGGGTAAAGACGAACAGCGCCCCCTGTCGATACCCACCCTGTATGACCGAGCACGTCAAGCGCTGGTAAAACAGGTCATGGAACCGGCATGGGAAGCGCAGTTCGAGCCCAACAGCTATGGCTTTCGACCGGGACGGTCGACCCACGATGCGATCGGAGCAATCTATAACGCCATCAAAAAACAGCCCAAATACGTGCTGGATGCGGACATCGCGAAATGCTTCGACCGTATCGACCGGGACGCCTTATTACGGAAAACGGATACTTTCCCGGCACTACGACGGCTGATCAAACGCTGGCTTAATGCGGGCATCATCGATAACGGAGTGTTTAGCGAAACGGACCGGGGTACCCAGCAAGGTTCAGTGTTATCGCCACTCCTTGCCAATATCGCCTTGCACGGACTGGAAACCCACCTGCACAAACACTTCCCGCGACACCGGACGGTGAACAAGGCGGGCAAACGCGCTCAGCAAGCCTGGAAACCCCAGGTGATCCGCTACGCTGACGATCTGGTGGTGCTCCATAGGGACAAAACCGCTATTGAGCACTGCCAACGGCTAACCGCTGCCTGGTTAGCCGACATCGGCCTGGAACTGAGCCCCACGAAAACCCGTCTCACCCATACGTTACAAACCGAAAGGGGGGAGATAGGTTTTCAATTCCTGGGCTTCCAGGTGCAGCAATATCCTGCCAGCCAATACAACACCCAAGGACGCGGCTTCAAAACGCTCATCAAACCCAGCAAAGACGCGATTAAATATCACTATCGGCAACTAACCGAAAGGATTAATCGCCAGAAAACGGCGCGGCAAGAGCAACTCATCCGGCAGCTCAACCCGATCATCGCCGGCTGGAGTCAGTACTACCGAGCGGTGGTCAGCAAGCACGTCTTTTGTACACTAGACAACAAACTGTATCACCGTCTTGTCCGATGGGCACGGCATCGCCACCCCCAGAAAGGACGCCGCTGGATCGCCCACCACTACTGGCGGGCAGTCAAAGGCAGACACTGGGTGTTTGGCACCCCGAACGGACTGACGCTCAACTTACATGCCGAGGTGACGATTGTACGCCACGCCCGGGTGAAAGGGGACGCCAGCCCGTATGATGGGAACTGGAGCTACTGGGCGGCACGCCGAGGACATCACCCCGGCGTACCGAACAGACTGGCAAGAATACTCAAAACCCAGCAAGGACGCTGCCAAGCCTGTGGACTCGTCTTCACGCCGCCAGCACTGATCGACATCCATCATCTGGATGGCGATCACCGCAATAACAGGTACGACAACCTGGCGGCGATTCACCGTCACTGTCACGACCAGATACACCGCAAACAGATCACACTGCCACACTGGTAGAAGAGTTACCGAGTCACGTTACCATCATTGACCCGGTCCATCCGCTTTTTGGTAGCACGCTACTCGTTGTCCGACGTGCCGCGGCACGTAACCAAGGCCATCTGGTCGTTCGCCTTGCCAATGGGCGGACACGTTCGGTGCCGATAGCGGCCACGGATCATAATCACCCACCGTCACCGCCAGCTGAAGCGTCCGTGCTGTTACCGATTTCAGCGCGTACCCTGCTTCCTGTCGCACGCCGTCTACACGTGATGGCACAAACGAGAGAGGAAGCTAGCCATGTCACATCATTCCGTTCTACCGGTGGAGCTACGAGCGCAGAGCATCGACCCGGCGATCAGCCCGTCGATGCCGGGCATGCCCGCAATAAGCCCGCTCGACGCGCAGCGACGTCGACTGTTCGCCCAGCGATTGGTCGTACTGATCGACCGCGTCCTCGCCGTGGCAAAGGAGGACGTGGCCGATGAACGTTGATGCCTGGACAGGCTCCAAAGTCACACCTGCTCATCAGGCCAAGCAGGCGTATGTGTATATTCGTCAGTCCTCACTGAGTCAGGTCGTACACCATGGCGAGAGTACTGAGCTACAATATCGACTGGTGGATCGTGCGGTTGGCTTTGGTTGGCCGCGCGAGCGGGTTCACGTCATTGATGACGATCTGGGTAAAAGCGGCGCCTCCAGCGATGAGCGCCAAGGGTTTCAGTTTTTGATGACCGAACTGGGTCTGGGTCACGTCGGCCTGGTGGTGAGTTTCGATGCCTCGCGTCTCGCTCGCAACAATAGCGATTGGTACCGGCTAATCGAACTGTGTTCGATGTTTGGTGTGCTGATCGCCGACGGCGAACAACTTTACGATCCCCGGCTTTACCATGATCGTCTACTGCTGGGATTGTCGGGCATGATGAGCGAAGCGGAACTGCATCACATCAAACGGCGCATGCATGCCGGTGCACGGCATAAAGCCGAGCGCGGTGAACTGCAGCATCTCTTACCGGTGGGCTTGACACGCCTGCGCAATGGTAGCGTGATGCTTAATCCCGATGAGGAAGTACCGGCGCGTTTGCGGCTAATTTTCGCTAAGTTCGACGAACTGGGCAGTGTCCGGGCGGTTCGCGAGTATCTGGTTCAGGCGCAGTTGCTCGTCCCCTCACGGCCCGCGCGCGGTCCGATACCTCATGAAACGGTCTGGCATCTGCCCATGACCAGTACCCTTACGCGCATTCTGCACAACCCGGCCTACGCCGGCGCGTATGTCCATGGGCAACACCTGTTCGATCCGGCACGCCAATGCGTCGCTGAACTTCCCGTGGAGCAATGGCCAATCTGCCTACAGGTGATTTCGGTAATCTGTATTGGCCCATTTCGGCAATGTAAATTGGCCCACCTAAGAGCTAATCCCGCTTATTCTCTCGGTAAATTTAACCAACGGGGGAATAAGCGATGGACAGGAGACAGAAGGTGGAATTATTTGAACAGATCCGACGTGAGTATGAGTTTGGCGAAGGCACCATTGCTGGGGTAGCCCGCCAGTTTGGGGTTCACCGCCGGCTGGTACGCCAGGCGCTCGCCAGTGCGGTACCGCCGCAACGGAAACGCTCGCCCCGCGCCTGCCCGCGGTTATCCCCGGTGCGGGACGTGATTGACGCGATGTTAGCCCAAGATCGGCACGCGCCGCGTAAGCAACACCACACGGCCCACCGGATTTACACACGGTTGCGCGAGGAATGGCCGCAGTATCCGATTTCTGAACGGCGGGTACGCCAATACGTGCAGGAGCGCAAGCGAGCGCTGGGCCTGTTAGCGAGCGACGTCAGCATTCCGCAAAGCTATGCCCCGGGCGTGGAAGCCCAGGTGGATTGGTATGAAGCGAGCGTGGAGTTGGCGGGCCAGCGCCAGGTGTTACAGTTTTTCTCCTTGCGAAGCATGGCCAGCGGGGCGAGTTTTCATTGCGCTTATCCGCATGCGACGCAACAAGCATTTTTAGAGGCGCATCAACGGGCGTTTCATTACTTTGGCGGCGTATTCAAGCGGTTACGCTACGATAACCTGACCAGTGCGGTACGCAAGGTGTTGCGCGGCTACCGACGCGAAGAAACCGAGCGGTTTATCGCCTTTCGCTCCCATTGGCAATATGAAGCGTCCTTTTGTACGCCCGGCCAAGGCCATGAGAAAGGCGGTGTTGAGGGCGAAGTGGGCTACTTTCGCCGCAACCACCTGGTGCCGCTCCCGCAGATGGACACCCTTGAGGCATTGAATCGTTATCTGTTGGACAGCTGTCGTGCTGACTTGGCGCGGGTCATTGATGCGCAGACGCTTACCGTTGGTCAGCGTCTGCGGCAAGAGCAACCTTTTTTACTGCCCTTGCCGGCGGAGGATTTTGAGATCAGTGAAACCCAGTTCTGCCGCGTGGATGGGAAAGGCTGCGTGCAAGTGCGCACCAACTGGTATTCGACGCCGCTGTCGCCGTCTTGTCAAGCCCACGTGCGCGTCTGGCCGACAACGGTATCGGTATGGTACGAGGGGCGCGAAGTCGCTTGCCATCCCCGCTGTTATGGTCGCCGCCAGCAGGTGCTTAATCTGGAGCACTACCTGGAGGTGCTGGAGCGTAAGCCGGGGGCGCTGGCTGGCTCAACGCCGCTGGCCCAATGGCGTGCTGCTGGGCGCTGGACCGCGGTGCATGATCGCTTCTGGTCACGGTTGCTAGAGCGCCACGGCCAACCCGCCGGTACCCGGCTGATGATAGAACTACTCCAGCAGGGTCGCCAGTGGGGTTATGAGCGCCTGACGCAGGCGCTTGAGCAGGCCTTGGCCTGTGGCGTACACGATGCGGGCGCTGTGCGATATCTGCTGCGTACCCCACCGCTTGACGGCCCAGCGGTGGTGCCGTTAACGGCGGTGGAATTGGCGGCGTTGCCGGTGGTGACGCGTCCCCTGCCAACCGTGACCGGCTACGATCAGTTACTGACCGGCCCGGTGCCGCATGGGGAGCAGGCGTGATGACGACAACGGCATTGGCGCTAGCGGCGATTGAAGCACACTGCCGGGCGTTGCGATTGCCCACCATTGCCGGGCAATGCGAACGCTTAGCCGAGGAGGCGGTGCGCACCCAGCAATCCCCCCTGAGCTACTTGGCCGAATTGCTGGGTGCCGAAGTCAATGACCGCGAACGACGTACCATTGCCCGGCGGCTACAGGAAGCCCGCCTCCCCCGGCTAAAAACGTTGGAGGAATTTGACTTCAGTGCCAACCCCGCCCTAGCGGCCACCCAGCTGCAGCCGCTGGCAGCGGGTGATTACCTGGCGCGGGCCGAGCCGGTCATCTTTATCGGGGATGCTGGGACTGGCAAAACCCACCTGGCGACCGGGCTTTGTGTGGCGGCTTGTCGCCAGAACCGGCGCGCCCGTTTCGTAACCGCCGCCGGTTTGGTAAATGAGTTAGTGGAAGCGCAGCAGCAGCATTGTCTGAGTCGCACGCTCCAGCGTTGGACACGCTACGACCTCATTGTGCTGGACGAGGTCGGCTACGTGCCGTTAGCTCAGGTGGGGGCAGAACTGTTGTTTCAAGTCATTAGCGAACGCGCTGAGAAAGCCACCTTTATCATTACCACCAATTTACCGTTCTCAGAATGGACGCAGGTGTTTCCCAGTGCGCGCTTGTGCAAAGCCCTGCTCGATAGGATCACGGATCGTGCCCATATCATCGATACCGGCACCGAAAGCTATCGCTTTAAACGAACCCTGGCCGGAAAGAAACGGCCACATCCGGCTTCGGCGCAGTGAATGAAGCGCGATAGCCAGCGTCATGATGACACCCATCCAGGGTGTCATGGCGCCCGTCCCAGGCGACGTTGGCCTGCCGGCGGCAGCCACCCGCCAGGCCGGACATCGGTGTCCGACCTGGCGGGTGGCAACGGCTTCGGTGGCTATTCCACGTTACTCAACCAGCAGCAGGAGGTGCGTTACCCAGTAAACATCATTCCGTGGGGGTGGGCCAAATGAGAGTGCCGAAGTGGGCCACGCCGGCTTGCCGAAACCAACAGGCTGTTTATCCAGCGTACATCAGCTGGGAAACGTATCTGGCTAATCGCAAGCGATTGCAGAAAAACCGGAGCGCCTATGGCCACGAGGGCGCACCGGGTAAGGGCAAAGCGTTGCTACAGGGAATTATCGTCTGTGGTCGCTGCGGACGGCACATGGGCGTAGGCTACTCAGGATCGAAGGGCGAACATCCGGTTTATCGATGCAGTGCCGACGCGCACGAATACGGTGGACCGAACTGCCAGGAAGTCCGTGGACCAGGGATCGATGCGGCTGTCGAGCAGCTACTGCTCGACGCCTTGGAACCGGATCGCATCGTCTTGGCGTTGGATGCGCTTGAGCAACTGGAATTGGAGTCCAAGTCGCTCGATAAGCAGTGGCAACTTCGCCTGGAACGGGTACGCTTTGAAGCGCAGCGCGCGCAACGTCAGTACAGTGCTGTCGAGCCCGAAAACCGAATGGTCGCCCGTAGCCTCGAACAGATCTGGGAAGCGAAGCTACGTGCGGTTGAGGCTGTCGAACAAGACTACGCTCGCTGGCGAAAAGAGAACCACGCTGAAATCACGGCTGAGGATCGCCAAGCGATTCTGACCATCGGCGAGAATCTACCTGGGATATGGTACGCACCCACCACGACAATGGCCGATCGCAAGCATTTGCTCAGATTGGTCGTCAAAGAGGTTATTGTCGATCAGCGTCGTCGCCAAGGTAAGCTCTGGTTCCAGATCAATTGGCAAACCGGTTCGAGCAGTGAACATGAGTTTGTCCGTTATGGTGTCAGCTATCAAAACTACGTGGACGGTGAGCGAATAGAAACACGGATTCGACAACTGCACGCCGAGAAAAAGACCGACCAACAAATCGCCGTTACGCTCAATGCTGAGGGCTACCGAACGACGCGTGGCAGCGCGTTTCAACAAAACAATATCTGGCATCTGCGTAAGCGCTGGAACCTAGCGAATATCAAGGTGGGGGATTTGTCATCAGACGGGTTACGCTGGAACGATGGCACGTATACGATCCGCGGCGTGATGGAAATGTTAGCCGTGAGCAAAGCCACGGTCCACCGTTGGCTGCAACAGGGACAGCTCCAAGGCAGCCACTCTGGGCCCGGCATGCCCTGGCGATTCAAGCTGACCCAACGACAAATCCGTACACTCCGCGTGCAAGTCAAACGTAGACAGCATAGCCCTTCTTCTCCGGCAAACTAATGCCCGTTTGAGTCGTCGGCGGATGCCGGCGGCTCGATTAACCGCTATAATTTCTATCCACTCCCGGCATTTTTTCTTAGCCACGGGAGCGAGTACCTTATCCAATGAGGAGGCATCATGAAGCCATCGAGACGGTGGATACCATGAACTCTCCCAACGGATAGGTACTCATGACAAGAGCCCCATTAACTGAGGAGCCGTGTGTCGCGAAAGTGACAAGCACGGTTTTGAAGGCCAGCGGAGGGAGTGATCCCTTCGCTGAGCCCAACTGGGCACCCATAACCCTTTCGATGAAACCTGCTGGGTGAGCCGCTTGAGGGAAAACCTCACGAGCGGTTGTGTGTCCAGCGAAGGCTGGCGTGTTCAGCAGGAGTCAGACCTGCCGGGGTAAGAGTCAGAGCCCCGTAGCTTGGGTAGCAGGGTGGCGGGAGACCAAGATCCTGAAGCCTATCGACAAAGCCTCCCGTGGGGGAGGTTGCGAGTCACCAGGCCGTAACGCAAGTGAACGCATCGGTGGCCCCGAAAGTGAGTAGCCTCGAAGGCCGAGCCCGCAACCGGAGGGCGAAGGCAGCATGGCTGGCCGAAAGCTGACTGCAACGACCAGACCACTTCGGCGGGGTGTGTAGCGATGGCATGGTGACAAGGGCACGCTAAGCAACTGGAGAAGCCCTGCTCGCCCCCGGCAGAGGGTGCAACCCGCTGCGCGCGCTAGTTAATCACAATTTATTTATGGTTTTGACTCCTCAGGAGTGCGTGCTAGCCCCCGCCGGGATCTAAGGTAAACTACGCTGTGTGAAGCAACGTAGTCAAGACCGATGGGAGCTAGCGATGAACAGCATGAACGAAACCCGAGGGAAAGACAATCGCCAAGCGATACTGGCGGAGACAGCCAAGCTAGTGGAGCGCGTGGAGCAGGCGTATGTGCAAGGCGAAGCGGTGCATGAACTGGAGCGGGGCTTATTTGCTCAGCTGCTGCGGATGGGGCATCAGCTAGTGGAGCTGTTTTTTAGCTTATGTGGGCCAGGTGATCACGGGGCGCAAGTAAGCTTACCCGGTGGTCGGCAGGTCAAGCGCCTGGGGCGAAGCCGCGTTCGTGAGTATCGCTCGGTGTTTGGGGAGCATCAGCTGGAGCGGGTGGTGTACGGAACGCGGGAAGGTCAGAAGATCGACTACGTGCCGCTGGATAGCCAGCGGCAGTTACCGGCGAGCAAGTTTTCCTATTTGCTCCAAGAGTGGGATCAGGCGCTGGTGATTGAGCAGCCGTATGCGCAGGTGAGCGAGACGCTGGAGCGGATGTTGGGGGTTCGGCAGTCGGTGCATAGTTTGGAGCGGATCAATCAGCAGTTGTCGGGTTCGGTAGAAGCATTTTGGGCGGGTCGGGAGCCAGCACCGGCGGCACAAGACGACGAGTTGGTGGTGTGTAGCGCGGACAGTAAAGGGGTGGTGAGGCGGCGTGCGGTCACCGCAGTCGACATGGTTGCTGAGCGTGACGTGGCGACTACGGGGGATGAGGGCAAACCGGGCGGCAAGAAAATGGCGTTGCTTGGTGCTGCCTATCCCATGGCGGCTTATGTTCGCACCCCCGAGCAGGTGCTTGCGGCGCTGTTTACGGTCCCCTCCGCGTCGGGCACCCAACCGCCCCGGCGGCCCAAGCCGTTGCATAAATACGTTCGGGCCAGCCTGGCGCGCGACGCGCAGGAGACGATGGCACCGTCCTATGCGGCGATCTTTGCTTGGCTCGCTGAGGAGCAGCGCCAGCGCAATCCCAGCAGCCAGCAGCGCGTTGTGGTACTGATGGATGGCCAACCCTCCCTGTGGCGTGCCGCGGAACAGGGGTTAGCCGGGGTGAGCTATGTGGAGGTGCTGGATCTGATGCACGCGTTGGGCTATCTCTGGGATGCGGCCGAGTTATTCCATCCCAGCGGTGCCCAAGGTCCGGGCACAGAGAGCGTCAAGCAGCAGCGTCTGGTGTTCGTCAAACAACAGGCCGAACGCCTGCTCAACGGTCAGGTACAGACCGTCATCGGCCGTCTGCGTGCCCAATCCCACCGACTGAGTGCGGCACAACGCGAGTCGCTCGCCGAGGTTATCGGCTATTTGAGTCACAATGTCGCACGGATGCAGTATGACCACTACCTGCAAGCGGGCTATCCCATCGCTTCGGGGGTGATTGAGGGGGCGTGTCGGCATGTCGTCTGTGATCGGATGGAGCGCTCCGGCATGCGCTGGGTGATGCCCGGCGCCAAGGCGATGCTCGAGTTGCGCTGTATCGGCATCAATCAGGACTGGGAGGCGTTTATGAAATTTCATATCGCACACGAAAACCAACGACTCTATCCCATGAAGGCGGCCAATGATGAGACGTTCTTACCCGATCGACTGATCGCCTAACAATATAGCGGAAGGCGGGTTACACCCCCCGGCAGAAATGCCGGGAGCAAGGTAGGCCCTATAACCGGTGACACCGGGAAGTGGGTCGAAGGCGAGAGGGTGGCGGAGGGGCGTGTAGTAGCGAGGAAGCGGGGTAATGCCCGTGGAGCCAAGGCGCCCTACTGGTGATATTCCTCTGACAACAAGGGGAGGCCAGGACGGGATGATAAAGACGTCCATTGAGTTGCAGGACCTGAGAAAGAGGATTTACGTCAAGGCGAAGGCTGAGAAAGCCTGGCGCTTTTGGGGACTGTATGTCCATGTGTGCAAGTGGGAGACCCTTCGCGCGGCCTATGAGATGGCCAAGCAGAATAACGGTGCCCCAGGAATAGATGGGGTGACGTTTGCGGCGATTGAAGAGGCCGGCGTCGAGGGATTCCTGCAAGGCATACGGGATGAACTGGTCTCTGAGACCTACTTGCCCATGCGTAACCGTGGCAAGGAGATACCTAAAGAAGACGGCCGCGTCCGGATTCTTGGGATTCCTTGCATTCGGGATCGCGTGGTTCAAGGGGCGCTCAAGCTGATTTTGGAACCTATCTTTGAGGCGGACTTCCACGAGGGGTCATAGGGATACCGGCCCAAGCGCACCGCCCACCAAGCGGTACAACGGGTGGCCGAGGCAGTCGTTCAGAACAAAACCACGGTGATAGATGTGGATCGGGCCGCGTATTTTGACACGGTTCGACACGATATCCTGTTAAGGAAAGTGGCACAACGGGTCAATGATGATCAGGTGATGCGACTGCTCAAGCTGATCCTCAAAGCCAGCGGCCAACGCGGCGTACCGCAAGGCGGTGTGATTTCACCCCTGCTCAGTAATCTCTACCTCAATGAGGTGGACAACATGCTGGAGCGGGCTAAGGAGGTCACCCGCAGAGGGCGATATACCTATATCGAGTACGCTAGGTTTGCGGATGATCGCGTGATTTTGGTTGACGGTTACCGCAAGTGGGACTGGCTCGCCAAGGCGGTGTACCAGCGATTGCTCGAGGAATTAGCCAAACTCGATGTCCAGCTCAATCGTGACAAGACACGATGGGTCGACCTGGCCCAGGGCGAGAGCTTCGGCTTTCTGGGGTTTGACTTCCGCCGGGTAAAGACGCGGCGGGGTGTCTGGGGGGTGCGGTATGCGCCGAAGATGAAGGCGCGCACCAGGCTCCTGCAAAGACTCAAGGAAATCTTCCGACGCTTCCGCTCCCAGCCGATTGGACGAGTCATTGACTTGATTAACCCCGTGCTGCGTGGGTGGGTCAACTACTTCCGCGTGGGACATGCCAGTCGCTGTTTTGGTTACGTGAAGGACTGGGTCGAGAAGAAGATTAGGCGCCATTTGATGCAGGCGCGCCAGCGTCAAGGTTTTGGCTGGAAGAGGTGGAGTAGGCCGTGGCTTTATCGACAACTCGGTCTCTTTTCGGACTACCGGGTTGCGCCACGGGCGTCGAAAGCGCTCCCAGCGCAATAGGTCCCATAACCCTTGAGGTGAAATCATCAGGAAAGCGCAGTGCCGGAAAACGGCATGCTGCGTTTGACGTGGCGGGGGCTGGAAACGTGACTAGGGGAGCCGGACTGAGGGCCATCGCGAAAGCGGGGGAATTGCCACCGGACCCTACCGTCGGCGCGCCAGTCCTCGACCCTACCTGATGGGGTTGCGACACGAAGTCGCTTATGTGTTTGTTATGACTACATATTGTAGGGCATAACTCGGTGTTCTGCCACCGATACTCTACCGAGCCATGCGGTCGTGGTAACGCGACGGTGTGAAGTGCGCGGGACAATGTAGCCGTCGCCGAAGGGCGAGCGTCGGAACCGCGAGGTGACGATGTGCCTGCGAGCGTCAACAGCGGGTAGGCGCTAGAGTGGATGGTATGGAGCACGTAAGTGAACCGTTGATAAACGTCGTGAGAACTAAGTACTTACGCAAAAATAAAGTTTACACTTTTTGCGGTACGATAGTGTAATTCCACTCGCCGTGGAAGTTAGCTTTTTTCAGAGCAACCTTGTTGAGTTCCTCATTGCTGACTCTGATGCCTGTGGGATAGTGTTTGGTATCCAATCGAGCTCTGACTGTTAATCCTTTGTGTGTCGTGGTGTGCGCGATCAAGTTCACGATCACCTGGTGTGTCAGCAGGGGCCGCCCCCGCCAGTTTTCAGTAATATGACAAAATAGCCGGTGCTCGATCTTGTTCCACTTACTGGTGCCCGGTGGGAAATGGCATACGGAGATGCGTAAGGGCTCGTCGCAAAATAACTTTTCTAATTTTAGGTCGCTGCTATACTGTTTCCCATGGTGGATTCAAAGATCATAACGGCGGTACGTAATAAATACCAGGCGCTGGGACCGGTAATGAACGAAACGGTACGACGGCGCTGGGCGGCATGCGAAGCGATGGCCATCGGGTGGGGTGGTATTACGGCAGTTTCCCAAGCCACGGGGATGTCGTGTCCCACGATTCGAGTCGGCATCGCCGAAGTACAACAGGGTGCACCCGAGACGACAATGCCGCCTCAACAGCGCGCGATCCGTCACGCTGGGGGTGGTCGGCGCCGCTTGAGTGAGAACGATCCTACCCTACTGCGGGATTTGCAAGCGTTGTTAGCGTCTTCTACCCGGGGAGACCCTCGATCACCGTTGTGCTGGACGAGTAAGAGCACACGTCACCTGGCCGAAGCACTCGCGCAACAGGGGCATTCGGTGAGTCATCATACCGTTGCCCGGTTATTGGACGAGCTGGACTACAGTTTGCAAGGTAACCGGAAAACCCAGGAAGGCAATTCCCACCCCGATCGGGATGCGCAATTTGAGCACATCAACGCGCAAGTGCAAGCGTTTCAGCAGCGTGGACAACCGGTGGTTTCCGTCGATGCCAAAAAGAAGGAATCGATCGGGAATTTCAAGAATGCCGGGTGCGAGTGGCATCCGAAGCGAACCCCGGAGCACGTGCGCAGCAAGGATTTTCCCGATAAGACGCTAGGCAAGGGGATTCCGTATGGCGTGTATGATCTCAGCACCAACACCGGCTGGGTGAGTGTGGGGATTGATCACGACACGGCTCGGTTTGCCACGGAAACGCTGCGCCGTTGGTGGCAACACATGGGCTCGCGCGTTTATCCCCACGCTCGTGAGCTGCTCGTGACAGCAGATGCCGGCGGGAGTAATGGCTACCGCGTACGCTTATGGAAAGTGGCTTTACAAGACCTCGCTGATGCCATCGGATTACGCATCTCGGTATGTCACTTTCCCCCCGGGACCAGCAAGTGGAACAAGATCGAGCATCGCATGTTCTGTCATATCACTGAGAACTGGCGCGGTCGACCGTTGGTCAGTCGGGAGATCATTGTCAATCTCATCGGCAACACCAAAACCCGAACGGGTCTGACGATCACAGCGGAATTGGATGTGAACCCCTATCCTACCGGGATCAAGGTCCCCGATGAGGAGCTGGCGACAGTTCAGCTTCACAAAGATGCATTTCATGGTGATTGGAACTACACCATATTGCCAAAAGCATGATGCATCACAGTATGTAAATTGGAAACGTTATTTTGCGACAGTTACTAACCCAATGTCATTGGCAAGTTTCTGAAGCTCGACTTTCCAGAGACGGGAACGGGCACTGTTGCTGCCACCACCATCCGCCGTAATGAGCAGCTCCGTGGCCGCTGGATAGGCCATTGAGCCCATGCGCTGCCACCAGGTGCGAATGGATTCGACGGCCAATGCTGCAGTATTCTGGTCGATACCGACGTTCACCCAACCTTCATTGCGGTAGATGTCGTAGATACCATAGGGCAACGCCTTGCCTAGTTCGGGGTCTGCAAAATCGTGCAACTGAACGGGTTCAGGGTGTCCTTTAGGGCGCCATTCGCGTCCGCTATTTTTAACATAGCCGACCAACTCTTTTTTCTTGGCGTCCACGGAGATCACTGGGTGTCCAGCGCGGGCAAAGCGTTTCGCTTGCTGATTAATGTGGGCAAACTGCGCATCTCGATCCGGATTCGACCCGCCCGCATTCGTGCGCCGATTCGCCTGCAGCCGGTAGCCCATCCCTCGCAGCAGCTGAGCCACCGTCCTGGGGCTGACTGGATAGCCTTGCTGTCGTAACTGCACCGTTAGCTTTCTGGTACTCTTCGATGTCCACCGCAGTGGCGAGCCCGGATCGCCACAGGTCGCCGGATCAACCAACTGTTCTAACGCCTCTTGTAGCCGTGGGTGATGCTCTACCAGTGACTTACGACCACCGCCAACACGGCGTATCCGATCCGCTCCTCGCTCCTGCGGCAAGTGCCGCCGCCGCTCTTCCAGCTCTTTCACACCACGATAAATGGTCGGTCGCGTTAAGCCCGTGGCCTCCGCTACCCAAGACACCCCGCCCCTCCCTAATGCTCTCGCCTCGGTCGCAGCCCACAGTCGCAGACGCCGTTCATCGAGCTCCGACACCAAGCCTTCATACTTCTCCCGTAGTTGCTCAATAGCTTCACTTCTCGCACTCTGCTTTATCGACCGCTGTCCATTCATTTACATCGATCATATCACCTGATTCTCTAGATTGTAAATTTTATTTTTGCGCAACTCCTAACAAGCCAAAGACCAGCCCTTTAAAGGTGAGAAAACATAGGCTGAAATTGAGTTTTGAGCCTTTTTGTTGAAAACCCCGATTTTTTCCACATTATCCTAATTTGCCCTCATAGACGCTCTATGTTGGAAATCAAAAAATATTTTAAAATCAAATACATAAAAAATTCACGAAAATCGCTCAATTTAGAAAATTGTGGCATAAAACATGCTAAAAAATTCAGAAACTGAATTTGTAAATTATTTACTTTTGAATACAATTGGTTACGACACCTTTAAAGGGCTGGATACAAGGGTGGTAAACTCTGCCGGGTTACTCGTGGGGTGAATGCGGGGCGTCTGGAGAGCGGCCCGCCCGTTCGCCTGTGCCTTTTGGCTCCAGCGTATAAGCCTGATTCCGCTGGTTTAACCTAACGACAGTTTCATTACCTTCCTGTGCGTACCCCTATTCATCTGTGCTAGCGGCGTCACCGGGTTAGGCTCCCAGTTTATCCGCGTTCATTCCCGCTTCACGGATTGAGGACCCGTCGCTACCGTGGGGAATGCGCTTCAACCCCTGTCATAACAATGTCAAGTTAGTTTTTCTAAGGCATTAACACCGCGAGTCTCTGCACAAAATCGTTAGCCTGAATGGATTAGTAAAACTAATGCATTCACGCCAGGGTTTGTGCGTAGATCACTCTCAAGTCTGTGGCGTCTTCAATAACCCGGAAAATACGGATGGGGTAACTCGAACCTGTCATAGGATGTCCATTGCTGGCATCGAGTCAGCTTCATCGGAGATTGCATCCACCGGTATTCCGCAGGGTGCCTCAAGACTCACCAGGGAACTCGTTACCGGCTCATAGGGGTTGATGGAGGTCACCCGTTGGCAATCTTAAGCCACATAGTGAAACTCATTGTCAGTGGTTCATCATCGCCTCCTTAGCGGCAAACAGACGCCCCTTCCGCTCACTTGAGATGCTACGCCAGACGCTTGACATCGAACAGTTGGGTGGCGTCAAAAAGCTGCCCCTGACCTACATGCCATAAGGCGCGCCCGAGCTTGCGCATCACCGCGACCACTGCTTTCATTTTCAGCCGCCCGCCATCGCGTTGCACTTTGCCCTGATACCATTGTTGAACGATCGGTTCTTTCTGGATCAGGCGTAACGCCGCCAAGTACAAATAGCGGCGCACGGTGCCCGAGCCGCGCTTGGTAATCATCAGCCGGCCTTGGTATTTACCGCTGCTGCGCTCTTTGAGATTCAACCCCATCGCCTTAAGATAGCTCGACGCTGAGGGGTAGTTCTCGGGCGGGCCTAACAGACAACCGAACACGACCGCGGTGCGGTTGCCCAGCACCGGTGCCATCGCCTGAATACTCGCTTGCTGCAGACCGGCTTTGATGAGCGCTTGCTCGGCAGCCTTAGCCGTCTGTTGGGCGCAGCGAGTCTCGCTGGCCAAGCGCTGCAGCGCCTCGCATTCCAGGCTCAAGCACGGTAAGCCGATCGTGGTGGCAGCACTGTCGATGACCTGCTCGATCGTCTCATCGCTCAGCCCCTTACGGCCAACCCGTCTCATCAACGCCCGCGCTTGCTCGCCCTGGGTGGCCACTTGTATCGGGCTGCCAAAGGTACTGAGCAGTTCTAGCAACGTCACCGACGTTAACTCCAGATGCCCCGTCAGTTCCGGCCAATAGCGTCCCAACTGTCCCTCCAGGCGGTTGATATGGCGGTAGAACAGCTCATCATACTGCTCCAGGGCGGTAATCTTGACCCGTAACAAGCGCTGCCTCGCATCGGGCTCGGACCAACGCTCGCTGAGCTCATCCAGATGCAGTCGTGCAATGAGCGTTGCCGCTTTGGCATCGTGCAGACTAGGCACCCCATCATAGACTTCGGCGGCATCGTGGCAACGTTTGGGGCTGACCCGAAACACCGCGTAGCCCTGCTTAAACCAGCTGCGCAGCTCACCATAGCTACCCTCCTCCATCATAACAATGTCAAGTTAGTTTTTCTAAGGCATTAACACCGCGAGTCTCTGCACAAAATCGTTAGCCTGAATGGATTAGTAAAACTAATGCATTCACGCCAGGGTTTGTGCGTAGATCACTCTCAAGTCTGTGGCGTCTTCAATAACCCGGAAAATACGGATGGGGTAACTCGAACCTGTCATAGGATGTCCATTGCTGGCATCGAGTCAGCTTCATCGGAGATTGCATCCACCGGTATTCCGCAGGGTGCCTCAAGACTCACCAGGGAACTCGTTACCGGCTCATAGGGGTTGATGGAGGTCACCCGTTGGCAATCTTAAGCCACATAGTGAAACTCATTGTCAGTGGTTCATCATCGCCTCCTTAGCGGCAAACAGACGCCCCTTCCGCTCACTTGAGATGCTACGCCAGACGCTTGACATCGAACAGTTGGGTGGCGTCAAAAAGCTGCCCCTGACCTACATGCCATAAGGCGCGCCCGAGCTTGCGCATCACCGCGACCACTGCTTTCATTTTCAGCCGCCCGCCATCGCGTTGCACTTTGCCCTGATACCATTGTTGAACGATCGGTTCTTTCTGGATCAGGCGTAACGCCGCCAAGTACAAATAGCGGCGCACGGTGCCCGAGCCGCGCTTGGTAATCATCAGCCGGCCTTGGTATTTACCGCTGCTGCGCTCTTTGAGATTCAACCCCATCGCCTTAAGATAGCTCGACGCTGAGGGGTAGTTCTCGGGCGGGCCTAACAGACAACCGAACACGACCGCGGTGCGGTTGCCCAGCACCGGTGCCATCGCCTGAATACTCGCTTGCTGCAGACCGGCTTTGATGAGCGCTTGCTCGGCAGCCTTAGCCGTCTGTTGGGCGCAGCGAGTCTCGCTGGCCAAGCGCTGCAGCGCCTCGCATTCCAGGCTCAAGCACGGTAAGCCGATCGTGGTGGCAGCACTGTCGATGACCTGCTCGATCGTCTCATCGCTCAGCCCCTTACGGCCAACCCGTCTCATCAACGCCCGCGCTTGCTCGCCCTGGGTGGCCACTTGTATCGGGCTGCCAAAGGTACTGAGCAGTTCTAGCAACGTCACCGACGTTAACTCCAGATGCCCCGTCAGTTCCGGCCAATAGCGTCCCAACTGTCCCTCCAGGCGGTTGATATGGCGGTAGAACAGCTCATCATACTGCTCCAGGGCGGTAATCTTGACCCGTAACAAGCGCTGCCTCGCATCGGGCTCGGACCAACGCTCGCTGAGCTCATCCAGATGCAGTCGTGCAATGAGCGTTGCCGCTTTGGCATCGTGCAGACTAGGCACCCCATCATAGACTTCGGCGGCATCGTGGCAACGTTTGGGGCTGACCCGAAACACCGCGTAGCCCTGGCGGTTAAACCAGCTGCGCAGCGGGTCACCATAGCTGCCGCTCGGCTCCATGACCACTTCTAGCGATGAACACGATAACTGCTCGGTGACGAGTCGAAAAAATAGCCGCGTTTCTTCCGGATGATGCCACTTCACCAAGGCCTGAACCTGGCGATCCTCGGTCATCAGCACGGCCACCATATTGGCTTTGGCCACGTCAATACTCACCACCAGGCGGTGACCGCTGATCTGGGCCTGCAGCGTATCAAGCGTCACCGCGGTAATAGACTGGGTCCGATAACTGTGCTTTTTCATTTTCATGTCGAGCACTCCTCTGCGATAGTCAGCGTGAAAGTCAGGGATAGTTTCAATCCCCTGCTCGTTAGACTCGATCCCGTCAACCGATACTCAGCACGCCATCGTCACTTTTCGTAATAACACTAAGCCAAGTACAATCGCAACAAAGGAGCGGTAAATTGACCGAATCTAAACTGATTTCTCAGATTGACTTATAGCTGACTCACCAGGGGCGGTAGGAATTACACCTACACCGAAATCAAGTTCTCAAGCCATCTTGGGTTTCCTCCGGTTGGCTTGGGACCCATCCCCCAAGCTCGTTTCGAGCTTGGTTTCGGATCAACGAATCGCACCTCCATCAGATTATTGGTCCGTTGAGGCTGGATCATCACCGTGCCGGCAGGCGTGTTGACCGCAATCGGATCGGCAAAGCGTTGGTCCCAATACTTGTCAATCTGTTTCGCCATTTTCTGGTAACTGATGTCGCTTGCCGATAAGGCTTTTATTGTCTTTGAATAGCGCAACGCTTTGACACGACTTTCTATCGTCTTGATCTCGCCGTCGCCGGCATCGTTGAGTCCCTGACCGCAGTCTGGGCGTGCAATGCGCATCGCCTCTCGTAGTCGGTCAAAGCGGGTGATCTTCTGTTCGATTCGCGTCACCAGGTTATGCAGGGCGGCGTCGCTCAGCATCCGATGCAGAGTCGACAACGGCAAGACGCTCACCCCTTTCGCTTTCAGCTTCTTGAGTGCGGGATAGGCTTCCCGTAATCGCTGATAGAATACCAGGTGCGGGCGATCGAACGGGAAGCCAACCCCCGCACAGGCACTGTCGGCTTCCAGAACCCACGCCACCAGCAGGTAAGCGCTGACCCAGGGGGTGAGCGCTGGTGGGTTGTCGTTTTCGGCTGCTTTTCTGTCCAGGTAGGTCTGCAGATTGTCCGCGCGCGCCGACTCGTTATCGATCGCCTCATGCAGAGCTTTTCCGGCTTCGCTTAACGTTGCCTTGGCTTTGAAGTCCCGGGTATAGCGGCGGATCGTTCGGTACTCGAAATCAAACAGGTCCTTACCGAGATCTCTCAACAAATGAAAGTGACAGAGGTAGTCCGGTACCGTGGGGAACCCGGTGGCCACCGCTTTCAAAATCGCCCGGCCCATATCATGCACCAGCGCCAGCGGTGTCCCGTAAGCCGCTTTCAACTCGCGCAGCAGGAGGACAGCAGCTCCCGCTCTAAGGGATTTCCCGGCGTTCCTGAGACTAAACCATCAGCTCCTGATGAGACCGCACAAGACTACCCGTCAGCCTTGGTAAAAGGGCTGCAGGAAGAGGTAATGGATATGGATAGACGATCGCTCAAGAACACAAACCATGGCACGAACACAACACCGCGGTTATCTACGAGGTATCGGGTGCCAGCACGGTAGGCACATGACCGGAGGCGATCGCCTCCCACAGGGTTTGCCAATCGGGAATGAAGTAGTCGGTAAAGAGTGACCGGAGCCGCTCCCAGAGCGAGGTGCGTGAGTGGAAGTGCGCGCGGGCCGCTTGAAAGAGCCGACACCCGAGTTCCTGGACTTGATCAACCAGGAAAGCGAGCATCATCAGATAAGCAAAGTGGGTGGCCAAGTGCTGTTGACCATGACCGTAGTTATGTTCGAGTTCATAGCCTTGGTTCTTGAGCGTATTAAAGGTTTCGTTTTCAACTTTCCAGCGGGCGCGTCCTCCTCGCATCAACGGTTCAACATTAGCTTGCGTCAGTTCGATATCGGTGATCCAGCTGAAGCGGCGTTGCCGATCCGCGTCTGTTTCCCAGTATTCCAGAAAATTGACTCGTAGCTGCGGATGGGTCTTGTTTAAGGGTAGATCGTTCACCCAGCGATAGCCGTGTTCGACCCCATGCGCATCGCGATACACCCATTCCTCAACCTCGCCCGCGTCCCGCTTCGCTTGTACGGCAGCAAACAGCGCCTCGTGGTCGCCGGGCTTGACCTGGATCAAGTAGCGCAGGTTGAGAGTTTGCAGTAACTCCAGATGCGGGCCGTTGGCGGCGAGACTGTCTTCCACCACCAGCCACTTTTGCTGGGGATAATCCTGACGTAGCTGCGTCAGCAGCCGCTTGGCAGCGTTGCGTTCGCAATCGTTTTTCTTCGCCCCGTCCTGACGGGTGATGGCTTCCGGGGCGAGCGGTAACACCGTCTTGCGCTCCGGATGCACGATCACCGCCCCAAGCAGTTGATGATAGTAGTGGGTCTGTCCCTTCGTGGTCTTGCGGCAGCACTCCGGACAGCTGATCTCACTGGAGGCAAACTGCCCAGTGCCGTCAATGGACACCAGGTAGTGCCCGTCCCAGTATTGATAGGGTTCCAGTCCTTTGTGTCGCTGCACCTGCCGATGGCCCGCCCGAAAGGCCGGGCGTAGATGAGCCGGATCCACCGGGTCAAGAATCGTGCGCAGTTGCGTATCGCACGGCGCTCGCTCTACCCCATAAAGGGTCTTCAGATTGTGCCGGATCACCCCTTCGTGATAGGCTTCGTCAAACTTCAGTAACGACGGATATTTCAACCCAAACACCGCCAACCCCGACATCAGCGCATCGGTCAGGGGAATCTGGCTGCGGTCATGGCGATGCTCAGGCACCGCTTCAAACGTTTGGCGGATCGTCTGCAATAAACCCGGCGCTGAGAGTTGTTTGCGTAACCGCGGACGGGGTGCTGCCATCGGTAAAGACCTCCCGGGGTGATGCCAAGGAACGTGAGTTTACCGTGCCTACTCCCTAGTAACCAAACCCTTACGAAAAGCTCTTGTCGGTTTATTGGCCAATGCATTGAAATTAAATATTTATTTTTGAGAGCGGGAATTGCTGGCAGGAGGATGAGATGCGCGCTGTCTTCGGTCGGCATTTTTCGGTTGCCCAGGACACTCCGGCCGATCTCGTCGAGACAGCTGAATAACGGCGGGCTATCGCCTTCACCAGTGGCATCCAGGTGCAGAATATAGCCGCCCTTGGCGGCCATGTGCTCTCGCAGCGCGCCCTGACATGCCCGGTGTGCCAAAGCCAGGTACACGATAAAGCGTTTCCCCAGGAAGCTGATCTCACTGATCGAGATGGGGATGTTCCCGCCCGTCAACTCGGCCTGCACCGCCCGCTCGCTGCGGCAGTGCACAAACAGCGCCCTGCCGATGTGCGCAATGACATCAAAGCCGAACTGACCGCGCTGCGGGCTCAGCGCGCGCAACTCTTCCGAACGGTAGATCTCGCCACAGCGAGGGCAATGGCGTTGTGTTTCCAAGGCCTCGAACTGCCCAATCGCCAAGGTCGCCAGGCTCTTCTGCTGTGTTTTTAAGACGCAGGTATCGGCGCCGCACCGACAGCCCGTCGCGATGGGGGAAAAATGCCGCTGGGGCCGTTGTGAAAATAAATGCCGTGAGGCCAGCCGCAAGCACAAGCGAGCGATCTTCTCGCGTAGCAGACCGATGATTTCATCATCCGTTTTGTTTAATGTCATAGTAGCGCAACACGGCCGTCACCTCACGATCCTCGATGGCGATTGCCCGTTCTCTGAGCCCCGCACCCAGGGCCTTCGCATCGGTGCGCCGCGGGGTAGTTCGAATGATGTCCAGCAAGATTTCAAGCCGAACATTGTCCGGGGGTAAGACGGTTTCGGCGGCTTTCTCCAGTAGGCTCATCCGACGCCGGAATTGCGCCGCGCCCTGGTGGCGATCCTGACTGACATAGAGCGAGAGCCGCTTGGGCAGTAAGCGCCTCCCCACGGTATTTGACGCCACCAACTCCGTTAAGGCGTTTTGCACGGCCACCCGCAACAGCGTCTTTAATTCTTTGTGGGTCATCCCGGCTTGCGCCTCCGCAATCAGTTCGACCAGTGTTGCCTTCAGCGTGCCGTACCGGGCAAAGCCAATGCCGTTGAAAAACCATAAGCCGGGTTGATCAAATCTCGCTGTCGATTTGAGCGCGTGGTATTGCCCGGTGTGGGAGTAGCTGGTGATTACATCGATCTGCTTGAGATCACGGAACACGCTGCTGCGCGCACGCTCATTGAGCGCCTGGCGTAACTGCCTGACGGTCATCACCATGTTGGGTTGGAGCAGGCGCTCGACGTGCGCGGGAGGCGATAGGCGGGAGTTGGTCATCGGGCACTCCGGATGAGACTATTATAGCGGTAATTAGTTGAATTCATTACAAGGGGCCCATAAATAAATAGGATAGAGACAAACTGTGAAGGAGTAATGAGAATGAGGCCCTATTCTAATGATCTGCGTCAAAAAGTCGTGGATGCCTACCCCAAGGGGGAGGGTTCGATGCGTAGCGTAGCGGCGCGTTTTTCCGTGAGTTTGGATTTTGTCTGGCGGTTGCTGAAGCGCTATCAGCAGACCCGACGGGTGGATCCGAAAGCGCATGGGGGCGGGCAACGACGCAAACTGAGGGAATCGGATGAAGCGGTACTCAAACAGTTAGTGGAGGAGCACGCAGACGCGACGCTGTCGGAATTGAATCAGTGGCTGAAGGCGAAGAGGGGGTGGTGGTGAGCGACGCGACGATTGGCTTGAGCTTGCGCCGGCGCGGGATCACGCGCAAGAAGTTAAGCTACCATGCCAGTGAGCGCGAGGCCGATGAGGAGATCGAACCGGCACGCCAGCGGTTTCAACAAGAGCAAGCCGAGATGGACCCGACGCGCTTGATTTTCATTGATGAAGCGGGCGTCAACCTCGGCATGGCACGCCGCTATGGTCGGGCCCCGAGCGGTTGTCGTGCCCATGCCGACAAACCGGTAAACCCGGGACCGAATCTGACGTTGGTGAGTGCGTTAGGAGTAACGGAAGTGCGTGCGATCATGGAACTCGACGGCCCCATCAACGGGAATGCCTTTACCCGCTTTATCCAGCAGTTGCTGGTTCCCACCTTACAGCCGGGCGATCCAGTGTGGCTGGATAATCTGAATTGAACTCTTTTGGTCGAAGGTGAAAGCCTTTCTTCGGGGCTCGGCGGCACGCACCAGAGATGCCCTCGAGGGTGAAATAAGAAATGCGTTAGATGCCGTGACAGAAACCGATATAAAAGGGTGGTTTAAGCACTGCGGATATTGTACTGAACCCAATTAATTACCGCTATAGGTGGCATTGACGGATTATATACCTAATCGTCCCCTTTGCCAGACAAGGATCACCCTGTTTCTGCGTCTAAGTCGTTGTTTTCTGGTCAGCGAGAGGGGAGTGTGGCGATCAAACGTGAGACGATTGTGTATCGTCGAAAGGATAAAATTGCTTTATATCAACCAGATAATAGTTGCCCAACCGTCGTTTGGGCTCATAGAAAAGCCGTAACTTATGCTGAAACACTAAACATGACGTGAAGTGTCACTACTTGATTCAACAGAGGAGTTCGTAAAATCCAGGGTCAGATTCTGACGAAGTGTTGTCACTCCTGCTTTTGTGCGATTACGAGTGGGGGAAATTATGCAACAACAGTGATTGGCTTATGAGCTGAAAGAAATTTGGTCTCTGTTTTCCGCTCCAGTATTGCGGCTGGGTTGGCTGCTAACTTGAAGAAAAACTGGTTCTTAAGCTTCTACCGTAGTGGCGTACGTCAAGGGCGCGACCGGAAAGACATAGTGCTATTGTCAGCCGTGATCTGAGAGGAGAAAATCAAATGCGCAAAGGTAATCAATATCAGTGCCGAAAAAGCGAGATTGAAGAGTAATCGTTACTTGACTAAGGTATTGTGAGGTCCTTGAGTAGCGTTATCCTCCAGACGGTAACAGATGAAAGAGACAGCAGTTACTTAGGCAATTTCTCGGAAAGACTCTACCAGCAGAGTTGCTTGGATGAAGTACAACGTAATCCAGGATTGAGATGCCTACAGAGCCTGGATTTCGCTGCGTTCCATCCAGGCTATGAAGAGGCAATGTTGTGCTAAAAGCGCTTCTGGATTAGCCGGGCCGTATGTGTCCTCAAATCTGAAAAGGTAACCTTATGTCCGACCACAATGCCTTTGATCCCCATCGCAGCGCCCTGTTTGCCGATCTTTATGAACTTACGATGCTGCAGGCTTATTATGCTGAGGGCATGACGGCGCCGGCGGTATTTGAGTTGTTTTTCCGGAAATTGCCGGAAAACCGTAATTATGTCATGACGGCTGGACTCGACGAAGTACTAAGCTACCTGGAAAATCTGCGCTTTGCCGACGACGAGCTGGACTGGTTGCGACAGCTCGGGCAGTTTAGCGAGGGCTTTCTAGAGACGCTGCGCGGCTTTCGCTTTACGGGCGATGTCAATGCCGTCCCGGAAGGGACGATTGTCTTTGAAAACGAACCCGTCTTGCAGGTCATCGCCCCCTTGCCTGAGGCGCAACTGATAGAAACTTTCGTGCTTAATCAGATCCACCTGCAGAGCGTGGCGGCCAGCAAGGCGGCGCGGGTGGTGACGGCAGCGCAAGGGCGCAACGTCGTGGATTTCGGTTCCCGGCGCTCCCACGGCACTGATGCTGCGCTAAAGGTGGCGCGTGCTAGTTATTTGGCTGGTGCCGTCGGTACGTCCAATGTGGCCGCCAGCCGGGTCTATGGCGTTCCCGCCTTCGGCACCATGGCACACAGCTATATTCAGGCCCATTCCGACGAATTATCGGCCTTTCGAGCTTTCACACAAGAGTTTCCGGAAACCACTTTGCTAGTGGATACCTACGATACCCTCGCCGGCGTGCGGAAGGTGATCGACTTATCCCGTCAGCTGGGTGAGAATTTTAAGGTGCAATCTATCCGGCTGGACTCTGGAGATCTGGCGGAGCTCGCCAAGGAGTCTCGTAAACTGCTGGATGAGGCTGGGCTTAAAGACATCAAGATTATCGCTTCCAGTGGTTTGAATGAATATAAGATCGCCGCTTTGGTGGCCGCCGGGGCGCCTATCGATGGCTTTGGCGTAGGCACGGAACTGGCGGTTTCCGGTGATGTGCCGGAGATTGATTTTTCTTACAAACTGGTAGCTTACGACGGTCAGCCGCGGATGAAGCTGTCCTCCAGTAAGCTGCTGTTGCCCGACCGCAAGCAGGTATTTCGGGTCGTAGAACAGGAACAAATGCTCCACGATATGCTTGCCCGCTTTGCCGAAACGGAAAATGGCAAGCCGTTACTGGAGTCGGTCATGAGTAACGGTCAACGCTTGGCGGCGGGCCGCGTCACGCTGGCGCAGGCTCGCGAGTACGCCAAAGGTCAGTTGGCGGCGCTGCCACCGGAGCTAAAGGCACTGGAGTCTGCTGAGAAAGGTTATTTGGTCGGCACCAGTACGCAGTTGCGAGAGATTGCCGAGAACCTGGAACGGGAACTAACTCGGGAGTAACGATTCCCTATTGAGGACGCATTGCTGCCACCGTCGGCATTAATTGATTGTCAACTACCAGCGAGGAGGATGATGACATGGCTTATCATTTGCTTCGAAACGAATCCGTGGAAGAGGGCGTGCGGCGTATTGTCAGTGAGCAGATTGATTCAGCAATCGTCGAAATAGAGGATACCAAACTCGATCCTCATGAAACCGTTCACCAAGTGCGCAAGCGCTGTAAGAAAATTCGTGGGGCTATCCGGCTGGTGCGCCAGCCCGCCTTCGAGGACACTTATCAATTCGAGAACGAGTGGTTTCGCGATGCAGCGGGGAAACTCGCCTTTGTCCGGGATGCCGAGGCCATGCGAGAGGCATATGATAAGTTGCTGGATACCTTTGCCGAACAAGTTGACCACCTGGCTTTTGACTCGATCCGGGAAGCACTGATGCAACGCCGCCAGCGCGTTGCCGAGGATCAGGGGCATTTGGAAGAGGGGCTGAGCGCCTTTTTAACCGCTATGCACCAAGCCCGGGAGCGGGTGGCGTCGTGGTCCATCGGCAGCGCCGGCTTCGCTGCCATCGACCCGGGTCTGCAAAAGACCTACCGGCGGGGTCGTAAAGCGATGGTCGAAGCCTATCGTGAGCCCAGCGACGAGCAGTTTCATGAGTGGCGCAAGCGCGTTAAGTACTATCGCTATCATAACCGCCTGCTCCAGGACTTATGGAAGCCGGTGCTGACAACGAATTGGGAACAGGTTAAGGAGCTGTCGGATTTTCTGGGCGATGATCACGATCTGGCGGTGTTTCGGCAAACGCTGTTGGCCAATCCGAAGGAGTTCGGCAGCAAGCGGGATATACAAGCCTTCCTCGGTCTGCTCGACCGGCGCCGCGCCCAACTTCAGAACCAGGCCAAAACGCTGGGCGAGTACGTGTTTGCGGAAAAACCTAAGCAGTTGGGATGGCGTCTTTGCCGGTACTGGCAAGTATGGCATGGTGAAGATGTGCAGCAGTCCAGCAAGCTGGCAGAAGCGGCGGTAACTCATGCATAAGCGGGTAGGCCACCGCTAGCTATAGATCTGGAAGCTGTTATCAAGACCGACTGCGGCATGGATGCCGCAGTCGAGCTTATAGGGAGGTATTAACGGCGTGTCTTGAGAATAACTTCCAGATCTATAGAACCTATTTGAGGAGTCGCTATGACAACTGTAGCGTTCGGTCGACTGGTGATTCTTTCCGGCCCCTCTTGTAGCGGCAAAACTCCGTTGACGAAAGCGTTAGCGCGTTTTTTTCCGGAACTGAGTGAGCCATTACGTCCGGTTGTACTCTACAATTCCCGTGCTCCACGCCCAGGAGAAAGGGATGGCGTGGATTATCACTTTCGCACCCGCAGTCAGATCGAAGCGCTGGGCGACGAGGAACGCTTCGTGGTCATGGAGGTAAGAGGTGATTTGCAGGCGCTGGATGTGGAGGACCTTATCGGTTTGCTTAACGGCGGAGATGCTTTTTTCGAGGGTAACCCGGAGGTGGGACGTACTCTGCAAACGCACGCCAGCCTTGCCGACGTCAACCGGCTCAGTCTGTTTCTCTCGCCTCTGGCTCGGGAGGAGATTTATGACTTACGGGATAAGCCAACCATTATCTTGGCGGAACTGGTTACCGACATCATGCGTCGCAAGCTGTTGCGGCGTACCCGCCGTCAGAAGTCGGAACTATCGCTGAAGGACCTGGAAAATATCGAAGTGCGGGCCGGCAGCGCCTATCCAGAGCTTAAGCTTGCTTGGCATTTTGATCATGTCATTCCTAACCATGATGGTGAGGACAGCGAACATTGGGAGGCGTTTTACTATCCGTTAGGTGATGCTCGCAAAGCGCTGCTTGCCGTTGCCGCTCTGCTCCGGGGAGAGATTCCTGCCGGCGTAGAAAACTGGGAACGCGACTTGCTACCGTAGCGAATCCTTGCTGAGAGAGCAGAGTTGAGCGATGGCGACAATCTGACTTATGCAAGAGGTTTACTGACAAGTTTTATTGATAATCACCGGGGGTAGCCTTATGGAACGTGGAGAACTGAGTCTGTTTGCGCTTAATTCCAGCCGCGATTTTGGTGAAAAGATTGCCCGAGAGTTGGGTGTTTCCTTAAAGGATCACGAAGAAAGAGATTTTGAAGATGGCGAGCATAAAACCCGGCCGTTAGTCAGCGTGCGCGGTCGCGATGTTTTTGTCGTTCAGTCTCTCTACAGCGATTCTCAGCAAAGCGTGAACGACAAGCTGTGCCGCCTGTTGTTTTTTATCGGGGCACTCAAAGATGCCTCTGCCGGGCGTGTTACGGCGGTTATTCCTTACCTGGCTTACGCCCGCAAGGATAGAAAGACTAAGTCCCGCGACCCCGTAACTACCCGCTATGTCGCTGCCCTGTTTGAGGCGATGGGTGTGGATCGGGTGGTGACCATGGATGTGCATAATCTGGCGGCCTATCAAAATGCTTTCCGGTGTCCCACCGATCATCTGGAGGCCAATTCGCTATTTGTGCAATGGTTTGGACCTCGTTTACAGAAGGATAAAGTGGTTGTGGTCTCTCCTGATGCGGGGGGGGCAAAGCGCGTCGACCGCTTTAGAGAGGCCTTAGGCAAGGTGTTTGAACGAGATATACCCACTGCCTTTATGGAAAAACAACGTAGTGAAGGCGTGGTTTCCGGCAAAGCGCTGGTTGGCGAGGTGGAGGATAAAGCGGCTATTATTATCGATGATTTGGTGAGCAGCGGTACAACGCTAGCCCGGGCTGCAGCCGCCTGTCGCGACAGGGGAGCAAAGCAAGTCTTTGCGGCTGTTACTCATGGCATCTTCGTAGGTGATGCCAGTACCGTGTTAGCGGATAAAGCGCTGGAAAATGTCTTAGCAACCGATACGATTCCGCCGTTTAGGCTGGATACCTCACTCTTGGGATCCAAGGTGATAATTTTGGAAGCTGCACCCTTGTTTGCCAAAGCTATCGAGAGAATCCACGTCGGTGGCTCCCTTGTCGAACTGGCGGATAATTAACCAATCAGTCACTGATGTCATTGGTGTCGGTCCGACAACAGTAGGATGAGGGTTGTGAAGTGTTCTCTTTTTCTTCCAGACGGTCTAACACCTGATTGGCGAGGGCGCCGGTAACCTGATTGACGGCCCGAATGGTTTGATAGACACCGCCTGTCACGGTCTGCTGAACATGTTCAACGGCGTGCGCGGGTATCGCAATGATAGGAATTTTTTTCAACAGTGCATAAGGCTGCCGCGCGATAGCCTGGTGAGTTTCCTCGGTCACGTTCACCCCCGCTGCAACCGCATCCTGTATTAAGTCTTTCAGTCCCCTGAGTTGCTGTATCGATAGCCGTGACATGAGCTGTCTCCTCTGCATTCGTTGGCACACCATTGTTTGATCTGCTGATAAACCTTGGGATGACGCGCTAGGCTTATATGGTGTAGCTGCGGAAAGATTTTGACGTAATGATTGGGGGCCGGCATGTGTTTGCCTTCCGGTAACGAGTGTTGATGTACTCGGGGTAATCTGACCAAGGCATCGCCAAAAAGCAATGCAATGGGGTGTTGTAGATCTGCCGTCAGTGTTCCAACAATCAGGTAATGGCGCGCGCTAGCGAGCCATGGAATGACTTGTCGGTTAGCGCCTCCCGATGCTTTCGGGAAAACCTCCGGCCAATCTTCAACCAGGGGATTGCCAAGTCGTAAGTCCTTGATTCCCTGGCTGCGCCTGTTCAATATGGTGCCAATAAGCCGAGTGATCGGATTGGGCACTGCACGCAGTGCCGCCGTGGCCACGTGACCCAGTTTTTCCAGGTCGGCGCCCTCATGCGGCGTCCCCAGATAAAACACCTGCTTGATTTTTTTTACCCAATCGTACTGATGCTGAGCGCCATAGTGACAGGCGCTGCGCAGTACTAGACCGCCCATGCTGTGACCAATCAGGACAATTTCGGCGACGTTCTTCGGGTAGCAGGTCAGTAACTCGCTTAACAATGTCGCAACGCGTTTGCCGTTTTCCGCCACAGGTAAACCTGTGTTATAGCGCAAGTAAAACGGCGTATAGCCGAGTTCCTGCTGGAGCAATGTACCGTAGGAAAAGCCTTGGGCGCGTTGTGCAGGATCACGAAATGTCCAGACGCCTTCATTGCAACCAAGACCGTGAAGTAGAATACAAAGCTTGTTAGAGAGATTTGCATGGGCTTGTTGCAGACTTTCTGTGGCGAGAGGAAGTGGACGGTTCTGGTGATAGAAAGCCATTGCAATGTCAAGACCATTCCGGCGCTCACGCAAGTAATCGCCGAATATACCGTTTAATACACTGATTCCCCACTCTGTCCACTTTGGCACGTGCTCTTGTGGAGCCTGGGGTTGATTGGGCAACATTGACTGTCTCTTCGCAGGTGCATTTGCTGTGACAGAACCACTCCGTTCGCCGAGGCTCTAGGACAGGAGTGGCTCTAAGTAATGCTAGGGTGAGTTATTGACCATTGGCCAGCAGAACGTTGCACCGCCACTAGCGGCGGCGCTTACCACGGCCATTTTTGACTCGAGGACGCTCCTCATTTACCTTAAGCGGTCTGCCGCGCAGGTCTTTGCCGTTTAGGGCGGCTATCGCAGCACGCGCCTCATGCCCCTCCATTTCGATGAAGCCGAACCCGCGGCAGACGCCGGTAAAAACGTCTTGCGCCAGGCGAATGGATCGTACCCGCCCGTAGGTGGAAAACAGCGTCACGAGCTCTTCTTCTGTGACATCGGAGGGTAGGTTGCCGGTAAAGATTTTCTTCATGGTCGATCTCCCATAAACATCAGCCGGGCGCTCCGCAATCCGCCCGGCGATCTCAAGCGGTGATCAGGTGGCGCTGCGGCGCCGGGCCTGCGACGGACGGTGGCGGGATGCAGCAACAGGGCGCCGAGTCTGGGCAGACTTGCGTGTATGCCCGCGGTGGTGTTTACGGTTTTGCAGTCCCGGCGTTGGTACTATCTCCAGCGGCACAGACCAACTCGGCTCAAAGCCCGAGACCACCACCGACGGCAGCGCATAGCCCAGTAGCCGTTGAATTCTGCTTAAGTCTGCAAGTTCCTCGGCACAGACCAACGACGCCGCCTCCCCTAGACAGCCGGCTCGGCCGGTTCGTCCGATGCGATGCAAATACGCTTCTGGTTCCTGGGGCAGTTCGTAGTTGATGACGTGCGGCAGCCGTTCAATGTCGATACCCCGGGAGGCGATATCTGTCGCTACCAGCACCTCCAGTCTGCCCGTCTTAAAGGCGGCAAGGGCGCGAGTGCGCTGAAACTGGCTTTTATCACTGTGAATGGCAGCGGCGCTGATACCAGCACGGTCGAGTTGCTGCGCAAGCCTATTGGCCCCGTGCTTAGTGCGAGTAAAGACTAGCGTCTGGTGCCAGCCGCCAGTGCTTACCAGATGCTCAAGCAAGGCCGGTTTACGGCTGCGATCCACCGGATGTACGCGCTGGCTGACCAATTCGGTTGGAATATTGCGCATCGTCACCTGAATGCGCTCAGGTTTCTGCAGCAAATCCTCGGCAAGCTTTTGCACCTCACCCGAAAAGGTGGCTGAGAGTAACAGGTTCTGCCTCTGCCTAGGGAGCAGATCAAGAATACGCCTAATGTCGGGAATAAAACCCATGTCCAACATGCGGTCAGCCTCATCCAAAACGAGAATCTCGATCTCGGACAGGTTCACCGTCCGCTGGCCGGCATGATCGAGCAGCCGCCCCGGAGTGGCCACTAAGATATCGACACCACGGCGTAGGGTGATCATCTGCGGATTAATATTAACGCCGCCAAAGACGACCGCCGAGCGTAACGACAGGTAACGCCCGTAGGTGCGCATGTTTTCACCCACCTGAGCGGCGAGCTCCCGGGTAGGAGTGAGTATCAGTGCCCGTGGCAGCCGGTTGCCCTTGCCCGGACTTACGGTACGAGTGGCCTGCAGGCGCTGGAGTAAAGGTAAGCTGAAGGCGGCGGTTTTACCGGTGCCGGTCTGGGCGGTAGCGAGCAAATCGCGACCGGCGAGAACAGCCGGGATGGCTTGGGATTGGATGGGGGTAGGGGCTTCATAACCCTCATCGGCAATGGCACGTATAAGACTCGGCGAGAGGCCGAGAGCGGAAAAAGGCATTGTGACTCCTGAAATTGCCTCCCCGGGCATTAAACACGGGACCGGTTCAGGCAAGCAATAGGGATAGAGATCGGGTGACGACCGGTGACGGACGGACCGCGACAGGTTTGAAGGAGGAATTCAGATGTGTGACCACCCATTTGCGGCTGTCCGCCAGGGGACGGCCATGAACCTCAGGGCGCAAACCGGATGACGCCGCGACAAACATGGCACGCATTATAGCGTGTTCAGGCGAATTTTCCTAATTCTTCTTGGGAAATGGCAAGATCGTTTTAAGGCCTCCCGAAATTATGACTCTCTCTGCTAACGCGACAGAGCTGCCCAGCGTGCTAGCACTGCTTCAGCCTCCGCTGTGGTACCGCAGCGCAGCGCCTCGGCCGCGAGTGTTTCGGCCTCCCGCACGTCGATCGTTTCGATATCTGCCTGCACGGCTGATAGATAGCGGGGGTCGATACTGAGGGTGCGAACCCCGATACCGAGGAAGAACGGTATGAATTTTCCCTCGTGTGCCATCTCGCCGCAGACGCTGACGTCCTTCCCGTAAGACCGCGCAAAGGTCAGCACCTGGTGGATCGTTCGAAGAACAGCGGGGTGCGCGGGTTGGTAGTAGGCCGCCGCCTTCTCGTTACCCCGGTCAACGGCGAGCAGGTACTGCACGAAGTCATTGGTACCGAGGCTGAAGAAATCCGCCTCGCGGGCGAACTCCTCCATAAGGGGGACGACACTCGGGACCTCGACCATCATGCCGATGGTGGGCTGACGGTAGTGCGGTAGGCCCTCGCGGGACAGCAATGTCACCGTTGCGTACACTGCCTCCCGCGCTGCACGGAGTTCATCGAGGCTGCTGACCATCGGGAATAGTAAGCGCAAGTCTGTGGCATCCGTTGCAGCGCGCAGAATCGCCCGAAGCTGTTGGTGGAGCACCTCCGGATTTTTGAGCAGAAAACGCAGAGAGCGTAGGCCTAGCTGGGGATTCGCCTCGTTCCCACCGCCATGTGACATCGACGCCTTGTCGCCCCCTAGATCAACGGTGCGTATGGTAACGGGCAGGCCCTGCATTTCGTGAATCAGCCGCCGGTAGATAACCACCTGTTCTTCTTCAGACGGGAACGTAGCGCGTACTAGAAACGGGAATTCGCTGCGATACAGGCCGATGCCTTCGGCCTTGAGCTTCTGGGCGAGTCGGGCTTCGCTCAGGAGATTAATATTGGCCAATAGGTGCACACGCGTACCGTCCCTTGTATGGGATTCTGGTTTCATTCGGGCCAAAGCGAGCTGAGCGTGCGTTTCTTCCCGAGGGCGAAACCAGGAGAGCACCGTTTCCGAAGGGTCTATGTATACGTTGCCGATCTCCGCATCGAGCAGAATGCGGGTACCATCCGGCACGTCGAGCGGAGCGGAGTCGTTGACGATTACAAGAGGAATCCTCAAGCTGCGAGCCAGGAGCACCACGTGGCTGGTTTCGCCACCGTGGGTGAGAATGATGCCCCGCACCTTGCCTGCGTAGAGCTCGATCACCCCCGAAGGGTACAGTTCGCTGGCGATGGCGATGCGGTCTGCGTAAACGCTACTGGAGCGTTGCGTCTCCGTATGCACGAGCTTGCTCAGGAGGCGAGCGGCCAGATCCTCCATGTCGTAGGCCTTTTCACGAATGTATGGGTCCGGGTGAGCGGTGAAGCGGACCATGCAGTCTCTTGCCACGGCGACGATCGCGTCGGGTGGGTTCTCACCGCGCTTGATCCGCTCAGTCATGGCGCCGGCGAACTGCGAGTCCATCAGCATCATCTGATGAGCCGTAAAGATCAGGGCCGCGATCTCTGGCAGGTCGGAAGCGAAGTGTCGTTGCAGCGTCAAGAGCTCCGCGTCTGTGGCCTCGAGCGCAGCCTGGAACTGCTCAGACGTATACCTCTGGTCGAAGGAGGCAGCTGCAAGATGCCGATACGCATGCACTGCGTCGACCTGAACCGCCGGGGCGCAGGCGTAGCCTTCAGAGGCGACCCGGCCGCATACCAAACGGGGTAGAGGCGCCTCGTCTGGATCCGTGGACCGCGGTGGTACGCCTGCGAGGAGCCGAGTGTTCTCAATGGCGTTAGCGACCTGGCTGGCGAGGGCCTGAAGGGCGAGTAGATCCCGCGGTGTGAAGTAGTCTTTTTCACGCCGCTGCGCTACCAGCACGCCTATCCGCTTGCCGCCCCACTGCAGGGGTACGGCGAGGAACGATTCGTATAGCTCCTCGTTGGTTCCTGCGAAGTATTTGAAGCGAGGATTCCGGCTGGCAGCTTTCTCACGAATAGGTTCAAGTGTCTCAAAGGCGTGGCCCACCAGTCCCTCACCCGGTCGCAAGCGCACGCGTCCTACCGAGTCGGCCGACAGGCCGCGCGTGCCGCGAAGCACGAGTTCCTTGGCAGCGTCGTCGTATAGATACACCGAAGCGACGTCGGTACGAATATGTCTGTTGACTAACTCCACAATGCGCTGCAAGAACGCGTCTTCGTTGTCATGGCTCAGTAAAGAAGCAAGCTCCCCTGCGTCACGGAGTAGGACGAGGTGGTCGCGTTTCAACGAAGATCTTCTTCGCACCATTGGGATACTGATCTCCGTTGTTGGCGTTCATTACAACCCCCGAGGGACCAGACGTATCGGCAGTTCGAGAGCCCTGCATCGTTCCAACAGAACCCACCGGGGTCAGGCTTCGTACGCTCAAGGTATGCAAAAACCATACTATGTTTTGTTAATTCTTCTATTTTTCCGTTCGGTCAAACGGTTACAGGAGTTCGCAAAAGATGGTTTAAGCAGGGTAGCGAACGCGATGTATCAATACCGAGCTCTTACAGGAGTCTTTGCACCTAAAGGATACTGCGCGTCGCGCGAAAGGCGGTGGCCGCGTATTTCCCAATGTGCGGTGCTCGCTTTCGTTGTCCTTATTCAAACGTGAGGGGTTGCACCAATGGCCAGAAAGAACGTGCTGTGCCAGACATGCGCGCTTTGGAGAGCGAACTGGCGGGCTGACGCGGTTTCCAGGTCCAGTCTGCACCGTCTGTGCCCTGTGCAGCCGTTGCACCACGACCGCCCCTAAACACCCAAGCGGCTGGAGTGGGTATTGAGTGGCTCTCCGGTCTTAACGCACGGCGGGGTTCTGCTGCATTAATTTCCTTCCAGTGCGGTGCGGCTACCCCTTCCGGGTTGTTAGGGGACCAATGAATAGAACTTTTCTGCGGCGGACAGATCTTGTTGCGTTTGCTAATTTGATCTGGCCTTAGTTGAAGGGAATTTGCTATTGAGGAGGTCCCACCCCGACCACGCCTCAGGTAGTTTGTGGTGATGACTGATCCAGCTACGTGAGGGTATCGAGGTGAACAAGGTAGCGCTATGCTTTCGGCTGAGTTTTTCTCAAGCAAGCGTTGATAATAACTCATTTGCTGCATTGCACTATAAAGGGTATCGTTAGACCCAAGTTAGGCCGAGGTTCCTGCTTGGGAATTGCGGTCGTAACCAGGCCACTAGCGGGCCGGCGGTTGACAGACTTGCTAGCTTAGCACGACCTCCTGTCTCCGTTTCTTGTGTTGAAACCGCATCATGGAGTTTCCATCATGACCAGCTACCTTGTTATCTACATGACGAAATGGGCCAAGTTGTCGAAGCAGAGCGATTATGGTAAGCGCGAGCGCCGTTTTCGCTTCGGCCTCCTGCCGCATGAAATTGCTGCCTTAAACGCCAAGTGAACCGGCGTACGCCGCAAGCTGCAGTACCGGCTTGCGGCGTCATAACCCTGATATATCTCGTCTAGACTGCAAGGAAGAGTCTGTGCGTATTCGTCCGTAAATAAACGCAGAAATATTTTTGGCTATCAACTTTAGCCGGGACACTTTGCAGGCGACTTGGTAGGAGCGAGCTTGCTCGCGAACTAAACTTGATTACCGCCTATTCGCGAGCAAGCTCGCTCCTACCGGCGGATGTGGCATTTAGCACGTCCCGCTTTAAGTTCGTAGGCAGCAGTAATTATCTTAATTCATTGATAAATAAATACCATAAGAAAATGCTAATATGACATTGTCAAACTAATTCCATCACTAAACGAATTAAATCGACGGGATCGATTTCCAAGCGCGGCGCTAAGCGCTTCTTCCGCCAGCGTCTGAAAAGTTTACGCTACGTGTTCCGCCTACTCTGCCACCCAATTAGCAGATAAATCGGTGTGTAATTCAAAAAGTTGACCAATTCTTTGGAAAGTTTCAGAACTAAGCCCGCTGCAAGGCGGCGTCAATAACCCCGAAACCCCGTTTCGTGGCATTCTGATTGCTGTTACGCCGGCTGCATTTCCGTTTATTGACGGTACTCGATAGCCTGTAGCGTATGACTAATTCAGCATATGCGCGTGTCATCCTGCCGATCATCTGGAATACCCCGACCACGGCTCGCCTAGTCATTTGAAAAATGAATCCGGAACGCATGCGGTGAGCCTTATTAAGTTGGAATTGAATTAACTCCGGTGTGAGTTCGGGGACATCGGAAGAGAGCAGCTCTGCGACATTCCCATTCGGTCGTTTTCGTGATTCATGAATCTTCGACGTCATGATGTGTACTCCAATGCAGGCATTGAATCTGCGTTGCTGTATCGCAGCGGATAAGGTGGCGCAACGGAAGCGACGAATAGATCGTTCAACGAATCAAATGGTGTAAATCCGCTCAATCGATGCGACCATAGCGGACGGTGTTTTCGATTTCACTGCGCTTTAAGCCTTTGTCCGCTAGCTCATCGTCGGGATGTGCGCTTAGTTCAGCGATAGCCTTACTTTGGGCACGGCTCTGGTGATCCGATTGCTCCACGCATAGCAAGATTTTCAAACTGTTAGCGCATGATCTAAGATATTCTGAAATGCGTTTCCTCGTTTCAACTCTCTAGTCTGAGGCGAACGTAGGGTTAAAATACGTTGTGTGCGGCTCTTATAGAACGACGCTATGAACTTTGAGAATCAGATAGTTATTTTCAAATTGTCTTAAAAGAGGGAATGTCTTAGAGTAGGTATGGTAGGTCATTAGCCCTACGTCGTTCGTCAAGAGAGAGGAGACGCGCCATGAAATCAACCGACGCTTGCCCGGGTAGAGAGGACGTGTTTGCGGAGGCCTGTGAGCAGTTCCAGGCGTTATTGGAACAGCTCGAGGGGGAAGACACCGCCGAACTGGAACATGGCGAGGTGGAAGCGTTGCTTGAGACGCAAGGTCGGGAATTGCTCAGACGTCTGCTGCAAGGTCATCTCGATCGGCGGGCGAGTGGCGAGCGCCGGTGGGACGCGATCGTGGGTAGCGACGGGGTGGTGCGCCCCCATCATCGGCGTGATTGCCGGCGCCAACTGGAGACGCTCTTTGGGCGTGTCCAAGTGCGTCGTCCGGGCTATAGTGCGCGGGGTCATGGCAGTCTGTACCCCTTGGATGCGGCATTGAACCTGCCGCCTGACGCTTACTCGGACGGGCTGCGGCGTCGCGTGGCCGAGGAGGTGGCGAAAGTCTCGTTCGAGGAAGCCGTCGGCGGAGTGGAGCAGACCACAGGCGGGCATGTGCCGAAGCGTCAAGGCGAAGCGCTGGCGGTCAAAGTCAGTCAGGATTTCGAGGCGTTTTATAGCACGCGGCAAGCGCAAGAGGCCGAGGTGAGCGACGACTTACTGGTCATGAGCGTCGATGGCAAAGGGATTGTGATGCATGCCCAGGATCTGCGTGAGGCCACGCGCAAGGCGGCGCAACGGGCCGCTGCGACCCCGCGCAAAGCGCGGCTCAGTCCGGGGGAGAAGCGTAACCGTAAGCGCCTGGCGACGGTGGCCGCCATCTACCCGGTAGCACCTTATCGGCGCAGCGCGGAGCAGGTGATGGACATCGCGCACGACTCGACTCCAACCTCACCGCGGCCGGCGGTTCGCCATAAGCGCGTGTGGGCGAGTGTCGCGCGCCCGGCAGAAGCGGTGATCGCTGAGTTGTTTGCCGAGGCGCGGCGACGCGATCCCGCGCAAAGCCGACCGTGGGTTGTGTTGATCGATGGTGAGGAAACCCAATTAGCGCGGATCGAAGCCCAACTTAAACGCCAGCCTCGGCCGGTGACCGTGGTGCTGGATTGGGTACATGTCCTGGAATACCTGTGGAAAGCCGCCTACGAATTTCATCCGGCGGGCAGTCAAGCGGCCGAGGACTGGGTCCAGGAGCGAGCCCTCAAGCTCTTGCAGGGACGCGCCAGTGAGGTCGCCGCGGGGATGCGTCGTAGTGCAACCTTGCGGGCGTTGGTAGCGCCCTGCCGCCAAGCGGTCGATAAATGCGCCGACTACCTGCTCAAGTACCGCCGCTATCTCAACTATGATGCGTACTTGGCCCAAGGGTTTCCCATTGCCACCGGCGTCATCGAAGGCGCTTGCCGACATGTGGTGAAGGACCGCATGGACCTGACCGGGGCACGCTGGCGGCTGCAAAGTGCCGAAGCGGTCTTGAAGCTGCGTTCGCTACGCTCAAGTGGTGACTTCGATGAATACTGGGTATTTCATAAAGCCCAAGAGCTCCAACGCAATCACCTCTCACAGTATGCTGATGTCCCATTACTGGAGGCCGCCTGAGGTTAAAGTCGCACACTCAAGCGTCGTCCTAAAAGAGCCGCACCCAAATACGTTCTATCGCGCAATGCAACAAATGACTCATTGTCAGCGCATGCATTAAAAAACTCATCTGAGAAACAACTCTACCCGAGCCTTTGCACTGTGGAGCTTTACCTCAGTGAGGTAAGCCCCGGCTATGTCGGTAACTCACCAAGGTTTGACTTGGCAACGGCTCGCTAATGCCTGGCTTATCTATCCTCCACAATTCGCCAGGGCCAGGAGCCTACTCCTTGCTCCAGTAAAGCCCGTGAGTAGCCTGTGTCTTCAAGGGTACGCTCACTCAAACCCAGCAACTGGCGACGGAGTTTAGCCCGTCTCGACCAGAGGGAGAGCTGCTGGACAACCAGGGTAAACGCAGAAGTCGCTTTCATAGTGTCAAATCTCGCGTTAGATTTTGTTAATCAGGGTTTCCAATCGATGTCATCGCCTCGGTAGCAGCGTGGCTGCCAATACTCGCCGGTCTGTGTCTGGCGGCGCAGATACGCTTTGAGCTGGCAATAGTGTGTTTTAAAGGCAACGCTACGGAACATCCCTGTACTTCTATCGACTGCTATCAACCCGGAGCGGAGGCCGACGGTCGTGCCATGTCGGCAAGCCCGTCAACTACCGGTCCTCTAGGGCCCCGTTACCGTCGTCATTCCCCAGCGGGAAGGTTGACCTTGCTTTAGAGACTCACGATATACTCTATTGTGCACCGCAGCAAATGAGTTATTATCAACGGCTGCTTGAGAAAAACTTATCCGAGAGAGATACCGATGGCTGAACGCTTACCGCCCCTTAATGCCCTGCGCGCCTTCGAGGCCGCGGCCCGGCACCTGAGCTTTAGTAAGGCTGCCGCAGAGCTGCATGTCACGCCAACGGCCATCAGCCACCAGATCAAGGGGCTGGAGGCGCATCTGGGCGCGACGTTGTTTCACCGCCTGAATCGCGCCCTGATGTTGACGGAGAACGGTCGGGCGGCGCTCCCAAAACTGCAGGAAGGTTTTGCTTGTCTGGCCGAGGCGGTGCGCGCGATGCAAGGGCCTGGCAAGCTGCGGCCGCTCACCGTATGGGCGGCGCCCTCCTTGACAGCCAAATGGCTGGTATCCCGGCTGCCGCGTTTCGCCGCACGACATCCTGATATTGATCTGCAAGTTTCAGCCAGTGACAGCCAGCTTGATAAGGAATTCACACCGGGCACCGTGCGAGACGGTCTGCATCAGGAGGGCGTCGATGTAGCTATCCGCTTTGGCTATGGGGAGTACCCGGGCTGCCGCGTGGATAAATTATTCGTCGCCGCGGTCGTGCCGCTGTGCAGCCCACGCTTGCTGGAGGGGGAGCATCCCTTGCGCCGCCCCGAGGATCTGCGTTACCACGCCCTCATCCACGACGATTCAGCCTACGCCGGCCGGCCCGATTGGGCTGTCTGGCTCGAGGCCGCCGGCGTGGAAGGGGTGGATGTGACGCGGGGCTTACACTTCAATCATGTCGCCCTGGCGATGGAGGCGGCGGCGGGCGGGCAGGGTGTGGTATTGAGCCTCACGCCCTTAGCCGCCGATGAGGTGGCCGCGGGGCGGCTGGTGATCCCCTTTGATCTCAGCCTGCCGGTGCCGCACGCCTATTACGTAATTTGTCCGGAAGAGACCGCCGAGCAACCTGACATCGCCGCCTTCCGGGTGTGGTTACTGGAAGAGGCCGGAGCACGTTAAGCGGGTGCTTGAGACCTTCCACGAAGCCGTGGGTCTGGCACTACCTTTGTAGCTACGGACCTCCCTATTCTATTTGCGTATGATCCAGAAGATGAACGACAGGATAATGCTAATGACGATCATCGTAGTGATGGGGAAATAACAATGGAAACCGTCGCGTTCGATCACAATATCCCCCGGCAGGCGTCCTATACCAAACTTTTGAAGCCAAGGCCATAACAGACCGACGACCACCAGGATTGAGCCAATTGTGATTAGCGTGCGTTGCATCAATCTTTGTCTCCTGTCTAGCAGATACTAAACGACTTTAAACAGCTGAGACCATGGTGAGTTTGGAACGGAAGCATGCGCTGGCGGCCGCGTCTTGAGGCAGCCGCCGCCAGCCTACTATAGTGCCGGTCAAATGACCTGATACTGGTTACAAGGCTTCAAATCGTTAGTAAACAACGATTGTAATAAAATTATCGGCATCAATTCATATGGCTGGCACTATAGTCAACCGCTTTATTGACTTACCTTCTTCCAGTGAGCAGCGGCCTTCGCCGCGAAGTCCTCTTCATTACCCTTATTCCAAAGAGCGAGAGCATCAATGCCCTTGTTCTTTAGGAACAGATTCAGTTTCCCGTTAACGATTTTAAAGTTGTGTGGATCGATTGGGAACTTGTCTTGAATGCTCATCCCGAACGCACACCAACTGCCGTATGCGGGAACGTACTTATCGGGACTGTTACGAAATAGCTCTTGCTCGCGTGCCGAGGCGAGGTAGTATGTCACGCCGTCGTGTTCAACCGCGAAATCCCGGGTTCCACGCACGGCCTTGGCCTCGGTGAAGTACGCTACCGGACTGTACCCCTCAATCGCAATACCGTGTGCGGGGAGGTTGTAGCTGTGCAAGTAGGCTCGTGATTCGCTGGCGAACGCCGGCGTCGTTGATAACACACCAGCGGCAAACACGACGACGAGAGCGGTAGTCAGAATCAGCTTGCTGTAGAACTTCGAGTGCGTCATTGGATTTCTCCTCAGTCAATTGGAATGGCTTTACAATTTCTCGGAAAAGAATCGACTGATCTTTGCCGGCACTCCTTTGATGTTGCAGCCTTCGCTTGTCTTACCCCGCTTGGCAAGAATTTCGCTGGTTGATGGGGTTGACAGGGTTCCATAATCATGTAAGGCGTACAAACTAACCCACAGTGCAAGCCGGACATGGCGGTAGCTGCGGTGTATCATGTATCCTCAACGCAAGTGTGCTTTGTACAAGGCGATGGTAGGCGTGACGCAGCAAACATCAACAAGACTCCAGATTGCCGGTAGTGCCCGCCAGGCGTGTGTGGTGGCCAGCGCCGCATGGTGCTTGTCCTGTCGGGCGTCCGCTATCCTTCAGAAAGTGAATGTCGGTATCAACCATGGTTTCAGAATTTGCCAAAGATTTCTTCATTAGCTACACCCAAGCGGATCGCCGCTGGGTGGAATGGGTGGCATGGCAACTCGAGGAGGCGGGCTACGCTGTCATTATTCAAGACCCGCGTTTATCTCAACTTGGTGGGGCGAGCAGGGTAGGGTTGTGCTTCAGGAGGCGCTTTAAAAGTCCAAGTGCACGGTGCTTTTTTCCGTTGAAAAGAACATTTCTACGAACTCGATGGCTTGCTCTTTAGCAAAGCCTTTACAGGTGTAGAGCACTACCGAGAAGAATTTTTGCTTTGTCCATATGTAGGCTGATATGCCGGAGTCGATCAGCGGAACAAAAGCGTCATAACCAGCATTTTCCTCTTTACCCATACCAGAGGAAGGAGAAAACACAATCGGACCACCATACGTCCTTAAGTCTAGAGCTTTGGCCAGCCCCAGCAGAAATGTTTTTACGACTTCCCCGTCCATATCGACGGTGTAAAAACCCTCGATAAGCAGTCTTTGACGGAACACATCGGGTGCAATATTTTCCACTCATTACCTCATTCTTCTGAATGAATATCGGGAGCCAATCTACAGAGACCCAATATAAAGGCAAGGATTTTCCACAATTTTCATTATCACCTTGTTTTAAAAGTACTTTCGAAATATCCGGAAAGTCTAAATCAACCCCGCATAGCCAGCGAGTTTTTTATTTGCCTACGGGTAGTACTCGAATCAGAGGGATATAACGGGATACGTCTTTTCCTGGGCAAAAATACCCTAAAACGGCTCTCATGGGTTTTCCTTCCAATGAATATCACCGCCCTCTTTCAGGGGTAACGTTGTTGGTTAGTTAGTAGGTTCGGATCCAGTCAATTTCGATTTGGAATGGGCCGGCTTGCTTGTCCGCGATAAGAAATCCGAGTTGTTGAATGTTTTCCGGGTGTAACGGCGGCGCATCAGGCACGATGCGCCCCCGAAACGTCGGCTCGAACGATGAAAACGGCAGACGCACCGTTAGCCAGGTGTCGGATTGCGTTCGAAATTCGGTTCGGTAAGCCATACCGTCGAATTGTTCGCTCGTTCTCACCCGAAACTGGTACGTTCTACCGTCACCGTTGACTCGCAGCACAACGCCCGCGCAACCCGCAAAGTGATCGTCTGGCGATGCACGACGCACCGATGCAAAACCCCCACTATTTTCCAAGGAGAGCACACCACGGAATACCGCTGTTCCCGCAGACGTAACCTCCATCCGACTGCTGGATAGCCCACCCATCACCCCGTCATTAACCACAGTCCATCGGCTTTTCTCTGCCGGTTTCATAAAGTCCACTACCGTTCTGGTTTGGCATTTCATGGCATCTCCCGCGCTACCCGGTAGCGGGTAGCATAACCCTACCAGAAGGGCCAGCAAAGTACTTAATCCGACGGGTGCTACCCATCTTGTCTCAACCTTATCATCCAAAGCGATTTCACTCCGTCGGCTGAATATTCTGGTTCAAACGGAAGAGGTTTTGCGGATCATACCGGTTTTTTAGCTGCACCAGCCGGTCATAGTTTGGCCCATAGGCAGCGGCAATGCGCTCGCTTTCGTCTTGGGTCAGGAAGTTGACATAGACGCCGCCGGTGGCATGGGGCTTGGCCGCCTCGAAAAATTCCCGAGCCCAGGTGATGCAGCGGTTATCCTCTGCCGGGGTTTCCCAACGGCTGTGCACGTTCAACACAAATTTAGCATCCCGATGAGCATAGGCGGTGGCGTCGGCCGCGACACGGCTGGCCTGCCCACCGATAAGCCCGATAAAAATCTCGCACTGCGGGGAAGGGAGCTTGCCGGCGTACTCGATGACCGTCTCGAGAGCGCCGTCCTGCAATGCGGTAAAGTTGTGCGATTTCCAGTAATTGCGCGCCCCGGGCGTGAGCAGCGGATCAAACGCCTGCTGCCATGCCGTATAGGGTTGAGAGCCGATGTGCTCGCCATGAGCCTGACCGAAACGGCGTAATGGCTCAATCAACCGCATGCCTTCCTCCGTACCTCCCGTATAGAAAAAGGGAAAGATAACGACCTCCTTGCCGTGCACCGTCTCGGGAAGGAACGGCAGGGGTGGTGCCTGGCGCAGAACGGCCCACACGTTCAGGTCATCGGGCATGGTATCCACATACTCCCGATACTGAGTGAGCAGTCGTTTGGCCTGCTCAAACGGAAACACTATCAGCCCGGTCAGCACCTCGGGTTCCACCGGATGGAGTTGGAACTCAAACAGAGTGACAATGCCGAAGTTGCCGCCGCCACCGCGAATTCCCCAGAACAGCTCGCTATGCGTATCGGCACTCGCCCATACTCTTTTACCGTCCGCCGTGATGACCTCCGCCGCCACCAGATTGTCCACCGTTAACCCATGCTGGCGGCTTAACCAACCAAAGCCGCCGCCCAACGTGAGCCCCGCCACCCCCGTTGTCGAGTTAATCCCCAGCGGGGTCGCCAGTCCGAATACCTGGGCTTCGTGGTCAAAGTCGCTGAGTAGGGCGCCCGGTTCGACATAAGCCCGCCGGGTCTCGGGATTGATTCTGACCGATTTCATGGGCGAGAGGTCTATCATCAGCCCGCCGTCGCAGACGGCATTACCGGCGATATTGTGGCCGCCACCGCGCACCGCCACCGCCAGTTCCCGGTCCCGGGCGAACGCCACGGAGTTTATGATGTCCGCTACGCCTGAGCAGCGCACAATCACGGCCGGTCGTCGATCTACCATGGCGTTCCATATGCGCCGGGCGTCTTCATAGCCGGCATCAGCCGGTAGTAGCACGTCACCCCGGATGGTTGACTTAAAGCCGTCGATGCTGTCAGCGGGAAGATGAGTCATGGTGATAAACCTCGCTGTGTCTGACAATGAATCGCAATTACCGATAGAGCAAATGTGTTTGACATGACAAATTTGCCGGCGAGGACAAACGCTATCCTCTGTGCTGAGTTTCCAGGTTTCGTGTTTCTAGTGAATGTCTCGGTTTGATCCCTTTGTTTCATTGGTTTCTAAATGCTTATCACCCTAAATTCTCTAACCCAAAGTTGGCATGTCAGAGCAGTTGGCCGCCGTGGTGTTAATCCTTGTTTCTCTGGGCGAAGATGCTGCGCCGCAGGCAATCGTGCGGATTCTCGAGCCAAGTTTATCGAGTACATCGCTTACTGGAAACGCGGCTCCCTGACTAATGTAACAGAACCGCATAACATCTATGAACGTCGGATACCACCTGAGTCTGTCAAAATGGCGAGTAATTCTCCCGTAGATAACCCTCTTTGAAACCGCACTTTAAAATATTCTTATAAGAATGTTGCGGATCCCCTTCGACCGCCTCGCCCGTCGTTGTCAGAATCAACTCGCAGCCCCTGTCGATAGCCTCCTGAATACGCCGACACAGCACCACGCCTTGTCCACCCCGCCGCCGAAACGCAGGATCGGTGGCGCCCCAATCGGTCCATGCCACGCTATCCTGGATAAATAATGCCCCAGTACCGGCTGGCGTATCGCCATTAAAACTCATGAATAGATACCAATCAGGACGATGCACCAGGGCCGCCAGCAGCGGCACCGACGCTTCACCCAGATCAAAGCTTTGCGCTGCAATCCGGCCGAAGGCTTCGGCTTGTGTGGGGTCGATGCGACGAACCTCCAGATCGGATTGTAGTTGGGGCGGTGGTGCTTTATCGCGCTTGAACTTCATCCAGCCGCGGGTGCGGAAAAGTCCTGCCTGGGTGAGCCAGTCGCGCAGTTCAGCCGGTTGAGAGTGCGGGTGGAGGTGGACGAAATAGTCGGTAACGCCGGCTTGCGCATACAGCCCGACGACGGTCTTCACTGCATCCTGCGTCGCTGAGGCCTCGACGTCTAGCCCGATCGTCCGGTTGAGCAGGATATTGGTGGGCTCGGCGGCGGCGATGGACACCAGCGCGCTGCCCACTGTCTCCAGGCGTAAACCCAGTTGTTCACGCGTGGTCGCGGAAGCCGCCATGTGGAGTTCGGCCAGCGCAGTCCGTTCGATACGTTCGGCGGTCAAGAATAGCTCATGCACGGTATCTTACCTCTCGCTGCAACGGGTCAGGTGTGATGTATATTTTAGTGCCTGGGAGAGGGTCCCGACATATTTCAACAGGAAAGCATCACAAATCGGAGTGGACGGCTGTTGAATGGATGCTGCCCGATGCGTTTTTTGGGAAGCGCAGAGGTAAGAAATCTATGTCTCGCAACGTCCTAATGAGAGACAGGCCATTCCTATCAATCCCAAACCAAAGGAGAAGACTAATGACTCGCATTCGACCCATTACTCAAAAAACCACTGGTTCCCGCGCCGCTGAACGGCTTGGCTCTGTTGGCTGCGGCTATTGGGTGGCCGTACTGTTCGGCAAAGAGGAGAAATAACCATGAACCGCAGCCTAATCGTCCTCACCGGTGCGGCCGGTTTGGCCGCTATCGCGGCCGGAACCCTGGCCGAATCACCTTCCTATTCCCAAACCTATAAGCAGTATGTTAAGCCGGATGGCACCATCACAGTACCGGAGGACTACCGAACCCGGTTCACCTTCCTTGGCACCTTCAGCGTGGCCGGGGGTGACCCGGCCGGCGGCCAGGCCCAATTCCACCAGGTCTACATCGACCCGGACTCCATCGAGCACTACCGCCGCACCCAGGCATTTCCGGATGGGGCTATCCTAGTCAAGGAACTGCAGAAGACCCGTGCCTTGGACATGACCACCGGCCATGCCTCGTCCTGGGACGAGAACGCGGGTTGGTTTGTGATGATCAAGGATACCCAGGGCCGTTTCAAGGACAGCGGACTCTGGGGCGACGGCTGGGGCTGGGCGCTCTTTAATGCCGGCAACCGGCTCAAGCCGACTACTACCAACTATAAGGCCGAATGCATCGCCTGCCATACCCCGGTCAAGGAGACCGATTGGGTGCATGTCTGGGCTTATCCTTTGCTCGAGGCCAAGGACCGATTCGAGGATTTCAACCCGTGAGCAGACGGAACCGGAGCGGTATCTACCTTTGAACGACCCCCGTTCTCCCAACAACCCGCCCGAGGGTGGGTTTTCATAAGTTGGGGATCAATCTTCCAAGTCTTGCAACACCCGCTGAAGTGCCTCGTACTCCTCACGGCACTCCGCACAGATTGACAGGTGATGTTCCACGGCCTTCAGTCCTTCCGGGATTGACTTGCCTGCCAGTTGCTGCTCGGCGAACTCGGCAACTAACGAGAGGCACTGTTCACAGTTGATCTCGTCGTCTTTCGTGAGACCGATCAGTCGCATCAGTCCGTTAATTTCTTTCTTCGAGAGTGTCATGGTTCGGTCCTCACTCGACAAACGCGGTATGGATATCAGCGGCTTCGTAACCGGCGGCTTCAAGGCTCCGTTTTAACCGTTTCCGAGCGTCGTGTGTCAGCTTGTAAACGGCGTTGCGATTACTGCCGATGTGGCGGGCGATTTCATCCTGTGGCACGCCTTTCAACTCGGCGAGCAGCACCGTGCGTTGTTTTTCCGTTAATTTGTTTTGAATCACGTCGTGCATTGCGTCGAGAATTGCTTTTTGCGTCCACTGGGCGTCCGGTCCTGCGTCATCTTCGGCGGCTCTTTCCAGGGTGAAATCAGTATTTGCGATCACCGCATCGAGGGACACGTCCTGCCAGCGTCGTCGTCGTAGCTCGCTCATGGCGACGCGGATGGCAATGGCTGTCGTCCAGGTCAGAAACCGGCTGCGTCCCTCAAACTGTTGGAGTCGGTCCAGGATACGAACCAACGAGTCCTGCACGACGTCTTCGAGAAACGCCTCATCGACAAGCATCCACGTCGCAAATGCACGACGCAAGCCACGCAGCAACTCCGTCCGCAGATCCGACAATGCCGTCTGCTGGTCTGAACCATCGCTGCCGAGGTGCATCAGCCACGTTTCGTTGTCCCGGCCCATGATGTCCATCGCCAATTTAACCGTTCGGTCCCCGTTGGATGCACGTGCAAAACACTCGACCGGCACGCTGTCCGTTGCCGACCGAGTGTGCCGTGGAACGTCGCTACGCCGCCGCGAGGCTGGGTACAGCGGGGAAATCCACCTCTGTCCCGGCGACGTGGTTGAAGTAGTTCGTAAAGAGGTTCAACGCCACGTTTGCGACGATCTCGCCGATCTCTCCATCCGTGAATCCCGCTTGACGGACTCGCTCCAGATCCGCATCGGCAACGACGCCCCGGTCCTGCACGAGTTTACGGGCAAAATCGAGTGCAATACGCTCCTTTTCGACAGACGATGTTCCACGTCGGGCATCGCGGGTTTCCTGCTCGGTGAGACCGGCCCCTTTGCCGAGTGCCGTGTGGGCAGCCACGCAATAGCCGCAGCCATTTGTTTCGCCCACCACCAGAGCGATCTGCTCCCGCAGTCGTGGCGGCAGCACACCGGACGAAAGCGTCTGACTGAAGCCAAGATAGGCCTTCGCCACAGCCGGCGAGTTTGCCATCGTCGCAATGAGGTTAGGTACGGACCCCATCTTTTTTTTGACAGAGTTAAGCAGTTCAGCGGTTCCAGCATCAGCGGTGTTTTGAGTAATGGGTCGAATGCGAGTCATTGGTCTTCTCCTTCGGTTTGGGGTTGATAGAAATGGCTCGTTGCTCATTAGACGCTGCTGGACCGCGACTTCTTACCCCTGCTCTTTTATGAAAACTGCATTGGGCGGCGTTCACTCATGATTGTACCACTGCTCGATGCGCGCCTTGAGCGGATCGATTAGCGGCGGGTCATGAGTTTCACGTAAGAACGCAGGGCGAAGATCTGCCAATTGTGTGTTGTCTGGGTCTGCCATCCTTGGCTTTTGTCCGGAATGATTTCCTAGTAGGAGTTATCGGTTGTCATTACTTGTCGTCCTTGTCATTCTTGTCGTCATTGTCATCTTTCACGAATCTGTTGGACGCGAACAGCAGCTGACCGCCTTCGACCAGATCTTTATCCTGATTGGCTTTCAGTGCCAACCCTCCACCCATAAGGCTATGGGCCTGAACATCCAAAATCAGTAAAGTTTCGCCGGGCTTGGTTTTGAAATGCTCGGTAACATCCAGAACGCCAGACGACTCCCATTCACCGATGTCAAACGGCACGGGATCACCTTGCCCATCGGATGCGGCGATGACCGGTGCGCGGTGCATTTCCAAAATGCGAATTGCCTGGCGAGTCTTGGGATTGAGCTGCCAAACCGAAGCTTCAATACCTGACACTGCTCCAAATGTGCATTTTTCTTCATCAATACCAGCGTTCTCACAAGGCTGTGTGCTTGTCGAGCGGTCTTCATTGATGTAGATAAAGCCATCGTCAGCCCAGTCTACGTTATCGGGGCTGCGGATACCAAAGTCGGGGGCAGAAAATTGTCCGCCACCGGCATCGTCGCCGTCATATAGAATCGTAAGGGTCGCAGGAATCTCATCGATAACCTCGAGATCTTGATCGAGAAATTGTTTATTAAATCTATTATCATCAAAATCAATGAGATAAATCGTACCCCAGTTATCCGAGGGAAATCTGCCTCCGCGGCCTGTCGAAGTCATCACAATCTGCGTGCCGTCGTTGGGGTTTCCGGCCACATCTTCCGGCCGAGAGAATTGGAAAGCGCCAACTTCTCCAGCCCATGAATCCTGAAGGGCCATCGACGCAAAACCCAGACTGTCGTAGTTATCACTACCGACTTGCATAGGATAGAAGTGATTGATTTTAAAAAACTTTCCGCTTTGAGTATTGCCAGTGCCGTTAAAATCGTCTGGCGTCTTGACTGGATCATCGGCTACCCAGACATAGAGTTTGCCCAGACCAAGCCCGTTTCGCTTAAGAAACTCAGGAGGATGATAACCAGAGTCCGGCGCCGCATTTTTTTGCCCGATGTATAGGTATAAGGGCGCCGCTTCGCGGTCATCACCGATGATTAATGCGACTTTATCGGTGCCGAATTGCTCGACGGTGCATACATTCTCAAAGGCAGCCCGACCCATCATAGGCGCCACGTAGAGTGTCTTATCATCAACGTCAATCACCGTTTCCTGACCGCCAAAACCTTCTGCAACCGTGACGCCAAATTCACTCGTTTCCTCGCCAGTAAAGAATATATTGTCCGCTAAACCATCCGTACCTGCGGCAAAACCATAGGCAGAACAAAAACGGTCGAAACCGCCTTCGTTAAATCCCTCATTGATCTGCATTGGATCTTTGACTTCGAAGCCTGCTCGGTCATAGACTTTGGTAAAAGCCGGTCCTGCTGATTTGACTCTGCGGGAATTTGCGTCAATGTCAAAAAAGCTTACCCGCGCACCGGTCAATTCCGTGCCGTTATCCAGTTGGTATGCATAACCGTCTTCGGAATTTAACTCGTGATTTACCAGGACGTGGACGGTGTTCCTGTTCAGCTTAAACGTGCCAATTCCATCAAGAATCCCTGGTGGCCGGTGTCTCAGCTTTTCTTCATTGACATCTTCAATGTTTGCAAACCCTTTTCCCTTGACTTTGACTTCGCCAATAGTGACCAGCGGCTTGGCAGTCCATTCGTTATTGGTGTTTTCCGTATCACCCAGCATCTGTGGGAGTTCTTCCGTCGCAAAAGAGTCTGCCTGCACGGACGTTATGGAAAACAGAAACGCAGTCACTGTTGCAGTGATGATTGGTTTGTTCATCTAGGAATTCGTCAGCATAAAGAGGGAGATGTTGTTTTCAATGGTGCGAAAGGTAAAAAGCAGGGCGTATTAACACGCCGCCATATGTACGAGCTCCCTGCTCGTTAGGTTAATTGAGGCATAAAAAACCGTATAAGAATCACGGTATGCGCAAATTGAATCTGTTCCTAGATTCAGGCCGCTGAGTGTAGATGCGGTATGTGACAACGACGTGAACAGCAGATGTCGGAAGTGTTACACGAATGTGAGTACTGGCGCCTGGTGCAGAAGCGTCGCCTTATCAATTACTAATAGAAGAATATGATTCAAGACGAGCATCATTCGTAAGACACTTCAGACTTTTCAGAGATAATGAAAGTTAGGGTAATCCAGCTACGGCTGATACCTTTCCCCAATTTACACCGTAAACGTCCTTAACCTAGCATGAGTCTGTCTGGCAAAGAGCATCTTTGCGGACGTTTTGATAATCGCTATTTCGTCACCGTAGCGTTTTTGATAATAGCATTGGAAAGTTTTGTTTAGTTTTATTAGGCCATGGAATTTAGTCAATTAGCGACTGTAGTGTTAATGTTGTCAGCCATAAAAGACGGGTTAGTTGTTTAGTAGAACTGGGTTTGTTGGATATGGGTTTCTGCTAAGCGCAGATAATCCTCGGTACGCTTAATCCATTTGGAACGTTTGCCGGTGCCACGCCGGTTGATATGGCGAATAGCGAGTTTGGCCCATAGCAAGGCGCGATAGCTCATATAAAAGTGTGTGAGTGCCTGGGGAGGATTATCGCTGGTGATTTGGCGATACGTGGTGAACAGTACATTTCCTATGTCCGGTGCGGCAAGTCGCTCGCATTCCATGGCTAGGAAAGCCAATTCATCTACAGAATCGAGGATCCGAAATTCGCGGTTAAATTCTAAACAATCGACGATAATAGGCTCTTTACCTAAGTAAATATGCTCGGGACGCAGATCACCATGCGCTTCGATAATTCTCCCTTCCTTAATTCTTTGAAGAAACAGGGCAGCCTGAATCTGTAAAAATTGCAGTTGGGCGTCGGTGATGGTTTTTACCCAAGTAGTAGATAATTCATAATCAGGGCCTGTTAATTCTTCCAGAGTTACGCACACATCAGTGACAAAGAGATTGTGGTATTCCTCGGGACTGATGGCAGCAGGCGGTGCTTTTTCGTAAAAATCCGCTAACAACAGTGCCACTTTGACAATGTCATTAGCCTTGACGGTATGATTTTTTATTTTGTGTTCCAGCACCCAGTGGCTTGGTAAGCGCCGCATTTTAACCAGCCAATCCACCGCTTTGCCATTGTTGCCCAGGTGCATGGCTGCAGCGTTATGCGGGTGAACGGTCAGGGGGACTATGCCTAAATAGACATCGTGAGTCAGGCGACGGTTAAGCTGAATTTCCGCTTCACAGTTGCGGCGTCTTGCGGCGACGGTGCTAAAGTCGAGGAATTCGTAACGCAGAGGTTTTTTTAGCTTATAGGCAAAGGCATCGGTGAGAAATATCCACGAGGTGTGGGTTTCCAAAGCCTCCACGCTGTGGGGCTGCTCAGGGTAACTCCCCGTTTGATTAAGAAAGTCTACTTTGGCTTCCAGTGCTATGGAGGGAGTTTGGTCATCTACTGGTTCAGTTGACATGGTGACGCATACTCTTCCGACTATAGTTGAAGCCTCCAATGATAGAGGATTCTCATCAAGTTAGTTCCCGGAATGGTGGTGGCTTTACCGTTGTGTTAGTAAGCTATGGGTATTTTCCTTTGCCGGAAGACTCTTAAGGAAAGATTGCGTTTGGGGTAGGTTATGACGGTTAACGGGCTTGTGAAAAGCAGTCATGAAGCGAGTGTTTTGCAAGTTATATTGTGTAGCATAGCTCATTGTGTCAATCCATTGCGCGTTCAGTCTTTATTAAGGTAGTTGGTTTATGAGGCACATCCCACGTCGTCAAACATCGAGATATGGGCACGGTATAAGCAACATCACCCATGCCTTTTATCAAAGAACCCTGTTCCGGGGGGTTGTGGCCATGGCATGTTTCATGACGCTAAACCCTATGAATTTAGGCGCTATTCGTGCGTCCCAAGCAGGAACCGTATCTCAAGACGTAGCAACTGAAGGTCACGAGATCACCTGCGATTTTGATGTACCGTTGTGGGTCGGGAAAAATGGCGCAAAACGATATAGCTGTCAACAGACGGTACAGGGAGGTTATTATGATGAATTAGGCAATATATTCCCGATTTATATCAATGTTCCACCAAAACCCCAAGATGGTCGTAAGCTTCCGATCATTATCCATTTTCATGCAGGTAGCGCGAAAGGCCCGATCAAATCCAACCGACTGAATCAATTTGTCATTATGCCCTTTGACACTTACGGCATTAGCTGTGATGGAAAGTTTAAGTCGGCCTTTACGGGACTTGGTTATAGGCTAGCACCGGTGCAAAAAGTTGCCCAGCAATACACCCTAAGACGCGTATACGCGGCACTTCAGTGGCTGATCAATAAATACTCATGGGCAGATCCCTCTGATGTAACCACTATCGGGAGTTCAATGGGTGGCCAGGGTTCTCATAACGTATTTATGTCGGAGCACCCGGAAGCTTATGGTGTCGGGATAGGTGCCGTGGGGGGCTTCTCTTACCGCCAGATAATTGAACTGAGGGGTCGAAACAGGCGATCAGGTGAGTGCAAATGGGGTCCAGACAGCGGCGAAAACCGTGCCTTTTACAACAGCATAGACCCATTTTGGCACCTTGAAAATAATCCAGCTTACCTCGATAGCTGCATCATACATAAGTGGGGTTATAAAGACGGCTATGCTCCATGGGAGACCGTGTGGCCGTATATAAACGCTACGGAGAACGCGCGGATGTGTGTTTGGTACACTTGGCACGGTGCGCATCATACAGGCAGCGAAAAGGGTCTGAAGATGCCAAAGTGGCCGCCAAAGGAAATGACATTCCGCACCGATCAGCCGGTACTAGCATTCAGCAATTCCACTGGCAACTGGCCGAGACGCCAGGAGGAGCGAGAAACAGCCAAGCGAGGTCACGTTAACCTGGGTTTATCATGGCATGGAAAGGGTATCATCGACACCGAGAAAATGCTCATTTTCCCAATACGTTATCAGCGGTTTACGGATTTCGGTTTGGATGTGCCCAATATGCCTGAAGATATTACTGTGAATATTACTTTACGTCGAAAGAGGAAGTTCGAACTTAATGCCAACGAATGGATTCACTGGATGTACAAAGATCAACAGGGAGTTGTTGTACAGGCCGATTCGAGCGGAGAAGTGACCATTGAGGGCGTTCGTATGCACAGCGGTGATCCGTATCTGCCGTTAAGGCTAAGCAAATAGGCTAAGCAGTTCTCTGGTGATTTTTGGTCAAGTACCTCCAGGGATGGCAATTGCAGCTACCTGCTCCGTTACCGTCTCCCGGATAGGCAAGGCGCAGTATGTCTAACAACAAACGGCGGCCCAGTCAATACGGGAGTCGCGGGTTTCTCGTTGCTGTATTTGGGGTCAAGGATTTCAACTGCTCTTTAATTTACGTTGATCGTAAACCACGTAGGCTACAAAAGCGATAATGCTAATGATGGAAATCCACAATAAGCCGGTTTTCATTCGTTCAGTACTTTCGCCAAGATAGGCGATAAGCAGGGTAAGCGGTAATATGCCAATGCCGGTTGCAACAATAAAGCGCTGATAACCCACGCGCAACAACCCAGCGACAAAGCTGATGGCGTCATTGGAAAGTAAAGGGGATATTCTGGCGACAATCACAGCCCAAAGCCCGTATTGGTTGACATACCTCTCCATTTTTCTTTCCGTTTTAGAACCGATTAGTTTATCCACCGTGACCGGCCCGAGTTTACGGCCGATAAAATAACCTACCGTTGATGCCGCAAAAATCGCCAGCAAGGAAATAACCGATCCCCAAAAAGAACCGTATGCCAACACGGAAACTACCATGAGCGCCACGGAAGGAATAACGAACAGAAACATCTGCACAACCATGGCTAAAATAATAACGATCGGACCCCAAATCCCGAACTGACTTACCCATTGAGAGATTCTTGGCCGATCACCACTGGTCAAAATCCGATAAGCCTGGTTAATAGACTCTTGAAAGGCAGGCCACACAAAATAAAGTAAGATAAGTAAGGCGATGATGGAGAAAGAGATAATAAACGGCAGTCTGCTTTGGCTGATATCATTTTGTATTGCTTGATTGGGCATACGGGATTTCCTGTTTTACCATCGTCATTGCAAACTTAACTAGTCTCGTTTGCGTACCCACTGTTCATTCTTTTTTTCATATTTTTCTTTAACGGCCGACCAAGCGACTTTGTGAGCGACTTCTTCGCGAGAGTCATCACTGCGGCGTTTGTTGGGATCAGCATATTGACCCCAGGCATTGTTATAAGCCTCTTTATAGATTTCCTGGGCGTGCTTCGGTAAATGGTTTTTTACAGAATCCGGTAAGTCTGGTAGGTTTTCGTATGGCATCTCGATGATGTTACCTGTTATGGCTGCTGGAGAGTTTGTATCGATAACTGCGGACCCGTATCGGTGTCGGTAATAGTGATGTACGGTTTATTCTCGTTACTCATTACCAAAAGAATCACCGGGCGGTCATTTTGATGGTTTTTCCACAGTTGGTAGAATGCCAGCGCCGCCATCGTGTGGGCATCTCGGCTTCCATAGAGCAGCCATTCCTGAGAAGGCGTTACGCGTAGGGTGTTATCCTCTGCTCTTTCTACTTTCTGCACTAGGTCATAGCCTAATTGTTCGTTGAGTTTATCAACGAGGCTATCAAAGCCACTGGAAAGTTCTGCAAAGGGTCCGGTTCTTGCTTCCTGCCGCAGCAGGCTTTGCGATACTGGTACTACCAGTTGGTTGTATATCCAACCTTCTTCGCCGGTGCGTAGTACGCGGACTCCTAACCAAGACCCGCTTTGGCGTAGCTCTATCAGTTCATCGCCTTCTTCCACTGTGGTTCGCACGTTAGCCTCGTTGGAAGGGCCTGCTCGCAAATTGACCTTGGCGCTGGTAACCCGATGGACATCACCAGTGGCCGCTAGCGAAGTTCCCGCTAGGCTCATTAGCAAGATCACCAGAACGCCTATACGGTTACACCATAACGTTGTTGAATTTTTCATGGTTTTCCACTCAGCTTGCTGAAGATTTACACACCTGAATTTTGCCCGACGCAAGACTCTTTTAAGGGATTTTTGAGAGCAGGCTGCCGTTTAGCAAAAGCGTCGGCTTTAAAGATTAAAGTGTAGAAAAATTAATGGATTTTAAAAATAAGGATTTCTAGCTGCAATCTTGCGGAGAACCCTAATGAAAACTTATTAACCTGCTTCGATCTCTGCATCCGCCACGTGCTGCTTAACCGTCATAAAGCTGTCAGGATTCACCGAGATGGAATCGATTCCAGCGTGTACCAGAAAACGGGCAAATTCCGGGTGGTCGCTGGGTGCCTGACCACAGAGACCTATCTTACGGTCGGCTTGATGAGCCGCCCGGATAACTGTGGCAATCATCTCGGTAACGGCTTCATTGCGCTCATCAAACAGTTCTGCCAGACGTTCGGAATCACGCTCAACGCCGAGGACCAGCTGCGTTAGATCGTTACTGCCGATAGAAAATCCATCGAAGCGTTCGGCAAACTGACCGGCTAAGACGATATTGGCGGGTATTTCACACATCACATAAACTTCCAGACCCTTTTCACCCCTGTTAAGTCCGTTTGCTGCCAAAACTTCCAGGACCTTATCGGCTTCGGCGGGGCTGCGGCAAAAGGGAATCATCAGGACCACATTGTCCAGGCCGATTTCCTCGCGCACTTTTTTTAGCGCCCGGCACTCCAGCGCGAAACCTTCCCGATAATCGTCGCTGTAATAACGGCTGGCACCGCGCCAACCCAGCATGGGATTTTCCTCTTGCGGCTCGAAAGCACCGCCGCCGACTAAGCGAGCATATTCATTGGTTTTAAAGTCGCTCATGCGTACGATAACGGGATTGGGATATTGGGAAGCCGCAATACGGGCAATGCCATAAGCCAGGGTATCTACGAAGTAATTGCACTTTTCGGTCCAGCCTTTGGTCAGTTTGGCAATGGCTTGACGAGCTTCTTGATCCTCCAGTGTCTCCCAGCGTACCAGCGCCATGGGATGTATCTTGATGAGATTGTTAATAATAAATTCCATCCGTGCCAATCCGACCCCGGCACTAGGCAGCCGCCACCAGCGCAGGGCTGCCGCTGGATTGGCCAGATTCAGCATAATCTGAGTCTGGGTGGTAGGAATATTCTCCAGAGAAACATCCTTAGCCTCAAAATCGGCGATGCCCTCGTAGACAAAGCCTCTATCTCCTTCGGCGCAGGATACGGTGACTTCTTGACCGGCGTTTAATATTTCAGTCCCCTTGCTCGTGCCTACGATGGCTGGTAGTCCCAGCTCGCGGCTGACGATGGCGGCGTGAGATGTCCGTCCCCCATGGTCGGTGACAATGGCGGCCGCACGCTTCATAATAGGCACCCAGTCGGGATCCGTCATTGCGGTGACCAGTACGCCATTGTCTTCAAATTTGTCTATTTCCGAGGCACTGGCCAACTTGCAAACCTTGCCTGCGGCAATGGCGTCGCCGATACCGTCGCCGCTCGCTAATTCCTTGCCCTTATTTTTCAGGGTATAGGTTTTTAGAATTCCGCTTTCCTTTTGTGATTGCACCGTTTCCGGACGTGCCTGCACGATAAATAACTCACCGGTCTCTCCATCCTTGGCCCATTCCATATCCATAGGCTGTTGATAGTGTTGCTCAATGGCCACGGCCCAACCGGCCAGAGTCAAAATTTCATCGTCATTGAGCACAAATTCGGCTTGTTCTTCAGGCGTGGTTTCCACAGTTTGCACGGGATCAGAACCTGGGTCGGCATAGACAATTTTTTTAGCCTTCTTACCCAGGCTCTTGTTGATAATAGGCCGATACTCCTGCTTCGCCAGCAAAGGCTTAAACACGATGTACTCGTCCGGGTCTACGGATCCCTGCACAACACTTTCACCCAATCCCCAGGCAGCATTAATCAGTGCCGCATCTTTAAAACCTGTCTCGGTGTCGATGGAAAACATCACGCCGGCACCGCCTTGATCCGAGCGGACCATTTTCTGAACGCCCACCGAGAGCGCCACCTGAAGGTGATCAAATTCGTGGTTTTCTCGATAACTGATGGCGCGATCGGTAAATAGAGAAGCAAAACAGCGACGGCAAGCTGCTAGGAGGGCATCTTCCCCGCAAATATTGAGAAAGGTTTCCTGCTGGCCTGCAAAACTGGCCTCGGGTAAGTCTTCGGCAGTAGCGCTGGAACGCACGGCTACGTCAGGATTTTCGCGGCCGGTCTTTTCGGCAAGTTGGCGATAAGCGTCTTTAATGGCTTGAGCGGTGGCATCGGGGAATTCCGATTCCAGAAACAAACGCCGAATCGCATCGCCGATCTCATTGAGAGGACGTTCTTGATTACTAAGTTGTGCCAAGTGTTCCGTTATCTTCTCCCTGAGCTCATTAGCCTCAAGAAAATCCCAATAGGCTTGAGCCGTGGTGGCGAAACCGTTAGGAACACTGATGCCTGCCTTATGAAGTTGCTGGATCATTTCGCCTAGCGAGGCATTTTTTCCGCCTACCAAGGGTACGTTATTGGAGCCTAAATCTTCTAGCCACTTAATCACGGGTGGATCATTACGCATCATTGCTCCCCAAACTCGGTGCATTTTAACTAAAAAAATACCAATACGCTAGGAATTTCATTAGGTAAATAATGGATATCCAGCGAAACTTTCCGGTTTTCCCCTAAGAATCCGGTGTGGTATTAGGATTAACCGGAATAGTTTGCGGGAAATTACTAATTTCTCAATCTCACTTCTGCATCTAAACTAGTTTTAAGACGCAAATTTTAAGACGCAAACGTGCAGAACGCGATTGAATTTTGACAGTTTTACAAGACGAATTAAAGGTCAGTATAGAAGCCATTTTTTTTCTGCAACCTATCGTAGCAGTCGCCGCTGGTATTTTGATTCTCGCTAGGCCGCAGTTGTTAAATTATGTGGTTGCTTTTTATTTTATTCTGAGCGGAATTTTTGGTTTATTAAACCCGTTGTAGTCAACGTCCCTTAATTTTGATACCAAGAGAAACATCTTTAAAACGAATGAAACATCAAATGGATTTCTTGGGGTAATTAGTTTATTTCAAACCTTCATCGGTAGTTAATTTTGTATAGCAAATTAGGGAAAACCGGAAAAGGTAGGCTGAAAATCGCAATTGTTTATATACCTACCAAGACGTATTTTGTCATTATGCTCCATTGCCGAAAATAGGCAATGTAATCGACAGTACGAGGTAAATCAGTAGTGAATCATTAGGCCTGCTATAAATAAAGATTTATGGGGTATTTCACAGGCTGACTAGAAGTAGAGCTCAAGTAAATTATCCGGCCGCGCCGTGGCGCAGGCCCACCACTCGAGGAGAACGCAAGATGGCAACTACCATCGGTAACGAGACCAATTTGGTCGATACCCTAAATAACCTTATCAGACTTGATTTCGATGCCATCGAAGCCTATCAGGCAGCGATCAATCGCTTGCAAGATGCGACTTGTAAAGAGCAACTGACTCAGTTCATGCGTGACCATGAACGGCACACGCGGGACCTAAGTGCTATCGTAACCCAATTGGGCGCCACACCGGCAACGGAAAGCGATCTTAAAGCCTGGCTGACTCAGGGCAAGGTCGTTATCGGTAATCTGACCGGCGATAGCGGTATTCTTAAGGCCATGAAATCCAATGAAGATGATACCAATACCGCCTATGAGCAGGCGCTTGGCCGTGGTGATGCCACGCCGGATGTACAAGAGGTATTGCAACGTAATCTGGAGGATGAGCGTCGGCATCGTAGTTGGATAGAAACTCGCCTGACGCAAATGTAGAGCAGTCGCTTGCCGGTTGTTTTGAAAAAGCTCCAAGAGATGTGAATGCCCTTAAATTCCCTTGAATAAAAAGGCATTCCTCTCGAAAAGCAACGGGTCTTCATCCAGGAGAGCGGTTGCGTGGTCGGAATCTCGTGATTAAGGCACTGCCTTTCCACGCTAGGCTCAGTCTCTGAGCCTAGCGTGGAAAGCAGGATTGTCGCATTGGGTTTTGTTGCACTAAACCTGAACCAGGAGAGAACACTAATGAAAGCAATACTTGATTGGGTAGCCCTGGTGCTGCTTATCATCGGCGGGCTGAATTGGCTCTTGGTCGGCCTCCCATAATAATGGGCGACATCTTTACTGGCGGTGTTAACACTACAACAAACATTATGTCGCGCCAAAATCACCTGGGTGGCATCGGCTAGCTGCGCCACCATCAGATTTTTTCCCCCGCTCCCGAACCTGACGTTGTAGGAAACTGATTTCTCCCTTGCAGAGCGCAGACTTATGAACGAGTCGGGTTGGCCTGCGATGGCTTTTATTGAACATCGGTTGGCCGGTGATCCTACCAACTGGTGGGCGCCTAATCACGCCTGCGTGGAGGCTTTGTTGCGTTCCAGCGGATTTCGCATCCGCCGTCGGCTTGGCCATGAAATCTATCTTTGTGTGCCTGGGGAAAATAGCGGCCTACAGAACATGAAGGCTTTTATCGAGAGCATGAGGGCAGCCACTGGACAATAGATGGACAATAGACCTCTTGTGCAAGTCAAACGCTAGCTGGGCTGTTGATTCGGTTGCTTTTGGGGTAAGGTGTGATGGGGCAGCGTAATGGAATCCCCGAGCGTGTCTTCCAAATATAGCATTTTAATAAGCACCATCACCACTACGGCCAAGGGGGTGGCAAGCAGAAGACCAAAGGCGCCCGCGGCAACGCCCATTAGGAGCTGAATTGCCAACAGAAAACCAGGCGGGATGGCAATGGCGTGACGCTGAATAAGCGGCGTGATCAAATAACTTTCGATGGTTTGGATGGCGATATATAACAGCACCACATAAAGTGCCACCCATAAACCTTGCGTAAGCCCAATCAATATAGCGGGTATCGCCGACAGCACGGGTCCAATATTAGGTATAAACGCCAGCAACGCCGCCAAAACAGCAAGCGGTAGGGCCGAAGGTATGTTTAGCAGGAATAAACCTATCCAGGTCAATATGCCGACCACAAACATGGAAGCGATTCTACCCAATAACCACCAGCGCAGCACGCGTCCCACAGTGTATAAAACGCGACTTGAGCGTTCGCGTTTGTTAATGGGTAACAAGCGAACACTGCTATTGATATAGATGTGGGGTTCCACACTCAAATAAATACCGGTTATCACTATAAAAAAGAAAGTGGTAGCCAGACCGATGGCTGAGGAAAACACCCCCACTATTCTGCCTAGCCTTTCCGGTATTAAAGACATGGCATTGCTGCGTAGTGTTTGAAGCGCGTGCTGAAGAAAATTGTATTGCTGGATAAATTGCTGTAATTGATCAATTGTTTTGTTAAGGCTTTCAAAAAGCTTATCAAATCCATGTACAATAGCGGGTCCAAACAGCCAGAGCAAGCCCCCCATACCGGCAAAAAAGACCACAATGACAATAATCAAAGCCAAGTTTTTAGGAATCAGGGTATAATGATTTAACAGGTTCGCTAACCCGCACAAGAACACCGCTAATAGGATACCCGCGAATAGGATCAGCAAGACATCCGGCAAATACCAGACCGTTAAAAACGCCAATGCAAACAGACTTGTGATTCCCAAGGTGATGAATACGCGCTGTGCGAAATCGTTCATAGCAGACTGCGTCTGATTCATCGTTTGTTCTTTACCTATCGGTTTCCAGTTTGAATAACAGAGATTACTTTGTCGTTTTGTCAATAGGCCAAACCAAAATCTAAAGATAAACAGCGGCATTAGCCGCTGTACATACATTGATATTTACTCTATTGAGCCAAAGCATGACTGAAAAAACAGCTTCATTGGCTAGAAAATATAAATGCGGCGGTATCGCGCTAATACTAAAGAATAAATGCCATAGGCTATTAATCCAGCGGCAACACATCCCAACAACCATGGTCCATGAGGTTGTTGCGCTAAAGTCTGCAGTGCCTTTCCCAAGCCACCGGCTTCGCTAGCATCGTACTGCCAGGCTGCTACCACTAGAAAACCGCCAATAATGGACTGAACGATTCCTCTGGTCGCGAAGCCTATGCGTCCGGCGTAAGTAGCCCACTTTTCCTGCTGTACGCTCATTTCGCCTAGCTTAAAATACTGGCGAAATCTCGCACTGTAGGTCTGATAGAATTGATAGAAGGCAAAGCCGATGATAACAACGCCAATTAATCCCACTATCCATCGACCATAGGGCGCGGCAAGCAGGTCCGCTGTCCAATCCCGTGGTGTTTTGCTATTACCGTCCCCTCTGGACCCTATGATAAGTTGGCTAGCAACTAGGGCAAGACCGGCATAAATTAAGCCGCTCACTGCGTAGCCGATACGAGTAACAATGCCTTTAGCATCTGACCCTTTGTTGTCGGGATCCTTTACCGCTTGTACAAAGCGCCATAGTACATAACCTATTAGCCCGGCAGCTACCAATCCCAGCAGGATTTGTCCATAAGGATTAGTGATAATCTCTACCAAAGCACCACGCTTGCCGGTCGTGCCGCCGCCGCTGCCAAGTGCCGCTTGTAACGCCAATCCGCCTATAATTAAGTAAACAATACCTTTGGCCGCATAGCCAAAACGAGCCAGCCACACTACCCATGGCTTTATTTGCTGCTTGCTATTGTTATAAGTCTCATTCAATTGCATTACTGTTGCCTTTAATACGCTGAAAACATATTAATTTAAAAGTAGTCAAATAGAGAAATATTTAAATAAGTATTTCCTGCTTCTGGTTTCCGGAAAACCCTTAGATAAATTAATAACATCTTCTGTTATAGGGAGCGACATAATACTGTTGGTTAAAAATTATCCTTATCATCTTATCAAACTAACAGAATCTTTTTTTCTGGATTAAATCTCTATTTTTAAGATTCTTCTATAAATATTGAGTTAGCTGATTAGGGTTCTCCGTAAAGTGCCACTGGAAACCCCCAATTTATAAATTTCGATTGATTGCTAGACTGGCAAAATCAGTAATTGGAAACGAAAAACTGACGACTAGAGGAGGTGAGGTTTATTGTGAAAAATTGACAGTTACTGAGAATATCGCCCATGATCGCGGCAACATTATTGTTTGCCGGTGCGGCCGTTGCACAATAAGGCGGTTCCCAGTCTGGTGGTCAAACGGAAGCTCAGAAGGGTATGCAGAGCGGTCAGGAGCAACAAGCAAGTCAGTCGCAAACCCGTCAGATAAAAGGCCAGGTGGTCCGAGAAAAAGAAGTTAAGGTAAAGACCTCAAGTAAAACCAATAAGGTCGTGCTCCTAAAAACGGAAGATGGCCAATATGTGGCCGTGGATCTCGGTCCCACCGAACAACTGACAAAAGTCCAGGTAAAATCCGGTGAGCCAATTGAAGCGCGCGGGCGTGCTGTCCGGGTTGGCGACCGGCCCGTGTTGTGGGCTGATGAATTAGTGGTAGCAAGTGAAACAGTTGCCATCGATCGGCAAGGCGAACAACCACGGCAGGCTCAGTCCCAGGCAGGCCAGCAGATTGACTGGTCACAACGGCGGCAAGTGAAGGGTGAGGTAGTCCGTGAAAAGGAAGTTAAGCTCCAGTACACCGGGAAAACCATCAAAGCCGTTCTCTTGAAAACGGAGAACAACCGCCAGGTCGTAGTGGATCTTGGCCCTACGGAACAGTTGCAGGACGCTAAGATAGAGAGCGGTACCCAGTTTGAAGCGCAGGGTCAGATCGTTAGAGTCGGTGATCGTCTTGTACTGTTAGCCGACCAAGTGAGCATTGGCGGTGAAACCATGAAGATCGACCGTGCTCAGCAGAAGGCAGCCTCTTCGTAATCCCACTCGTTACCCAGGTGGGTGATGAGAAAGAGGTGATTGTTGGCCGGTACTCGCCTTGCTCTTGAGCGGCGGGTAACCGGCAGTTTGCTAACTGACAGTCATCAGAAACAGGTATTTCTACAGTTTTGAAGGTTTTTCTCCAAAATCATTATTAAGCAGGAGGAGACAGAGATGATGAAACGAACGCTGATTTCAACGGCCGTAGCATTCGCCTTATCTGTTCCCTTTGCGGCTTCCGTGCCGGCCGCGCAACAGGCTAGCAAGGCGCAGCAGAGCAACCAACAGCAAGAGACCTCACGAATCAAGATAGTTTCTCCGCTCGACCTCGTTGGCCGTCCCGTTTTAGAACAAGAGGGCCAGGAAGCGGGAGAACTGGCCTACGTAATGATCGATCTGGCGAGTGGCGATGCCCGGTATGCCGTTATCGGTTCTGCCGGCACTTTTGACATTGGTGAGGAATTTATTGCAATACCATGGTCAGCGCTCCAGCTGCCATCGACCGACGAGCAACCGCTTAGGCTAAATACCAGTCTCGGAAAGCTTCAAAAAGCACCCCGCATGACAGTAGATACGCTCGTTGAGCTAACACAGCCGGCGGTTATAACGCAAGTCTATGATTATTATCTGGTGCCGCAGAGCACCGGTCAGGCAGGCGGTGCACAGCAGCAGACTCAGGGTGAGCAACGCGGGACACAGACGCAGGCACAGCAGGGCCAGTCAGCACAACAGCAGGGCCAGTCAGCACAACAGCAAGCTCAGAGTGAACAAAGCACGGCGCAAACTCAGGCGCGGCAGGGTCAGTCGACGCAGCAGCAAGCTCAAGGCGATCAGATGCGAGCTCAGCAGGGTGCTCAAGGAAAGCAGCAAAGCGGTCAGGGTGAAATGCCGCCTCATATTCTGGTCGGTCGCGAGTTTGTCACTGTGGTTGCTCCACCGGTAATGATGTCGGCGACCCAGGTACAAGGAACGGAAGTCAAAGCGCCCAACGGGGAAGAGGCAGGCGAAATCAGCCGCGTAATGATCGACGCCGACCGGGGCCATATTGCTTACGTCTTATTGGCGCGAGGTGGTTATTTGGGCCTTGGCGGCGAATGGGTGCCGATTCCTTTCGAAGTATTACAGTGGTCACAAGATGCGCAAAGCTTTGTTCTCAATGTTTCTGAAGAGCAATTGCAGCAAATGCAAGGGCTGCCGAAAGTGCAGGATCTGCCTACTCAGGTCAGAAGAGATCAGCTGGAAAACCTGTACGACAGTTACAACATAACGCCTTATTGGCCGGAGCAGGGACAGCAACAGCAAGGGCAACAGCAAGGGCAACAGCAACAGCAAGGGCAACAGCAACAGGGATAATAGTCGCTGCAGAGTCTGCCGAAGATAAGGGGGCGGGAGTGTTGTTCCGCTCCCTCAGTGTAAGTCGGTGTTTTATCTGGTGCCTTCAACTCGGAAGTAGTGGCGCTAAATAGCATCGTAAGTACAGAGGATTCAAAAGTCACTATGCGGCAAATTCATCGTTCTTACTGTTTCCTGGCAATGTTTGTGTTCGCTGGTGTTGCGCTTGCACAAACACCTGCCAAAGACGAGCGATCGACACAGGAACAAGACCAGGAAGCCGGACATGAATGGGGTTGGTTTAAAGATTATATTCAGGAAAAGGTGCAGGAATGGACAGGCAGGAAGCTAACCATCGGCGATTTGGATATAGAAATCTCGGCTACCCCCCTGGTGATCGCAAAGGATATCGCCTTCGAAAATGCTCAGGATAAACCCCCGCATCTGTTGGAAATGAAGCGGTTGGAATTTCGCATCAACAGTTTAAACCTGCTGGAAGGTAATATTGTCGTTCCCGAAATCACCATGATTGAACCCCGGCTAGTGTTGGAAAATTATCCAGGCAAAGGAGCCAACTGGAAGTTTATAAACACAACGGGTGGTGGCGATGGTGGACTAAAACAAATGCCAATGATTCAACAGACGACGCTTAAGGATGGCAAGATTATTTATCGGGAGACAGGAAAAAACGTCGAAGTGTCGGCGACGCTTGACTCTTTTACCCAAGAAATCGACAAGGAAAAGGGCATTATCCGTATGCAAGGCGAAGGGCAATATGAGGGGCAACCGCTCAGCCTGATGATCAAGGCCGGCTTTCCCCAAGAGGAGAATACCACGGAGCAATCTTATCCGCTTGACGCTGAAATTGATATAGGTGATACCGTAGTGCGTGCTGAGGGTACAGTGAAACAACCGTTCAAGCTTGCCGGTCTGGATGTCGACGTTTATCTAAAGGGCCCGGGCACGTCTCAATTCGCCGCATTACTGCCGGCTAGTCTAAACGATCTTCCTGCCTATCGTTTGGAAGGCAACTTTACTACACAGAACAACGTCTGGCACCTCAACAACCTGAATGGCGAGCTGGGCAATATTCAAGTGCGGCTGGATGGCACGGTCACTGATCCGCTAAAGATGGCGGGGATAGACTTACAGGTTGTTGTTAAGGGGCCCGATATAGGGGCGCTTGCCGAAGTCCTGCCGGTGGCGACAGATACATTGCCGGATTCGGGACCGAATTTTCGAATTGCGACGCAACTGCTCAGTGAAGGCCAAACGTGGCGCCTTAAGGGACTTGAAGCACAGCTGGGCGATAGCGAGATTTCCGCTAGCATGTCCGTTAATCCTAATAGGGAACCGCTGCAAATACAGGCAAATCTGACCTCCAGTGAGCTTGACCTGGCAAAGCTGGCTGATCTGGCTCCCGAGGAGGAAGCCGATGATCAGATAATTCCAGATACCAATATTTTGACTCCCGAATATCTCCATGCCGTACAGGGAAGCATCGACTTTTCGGGGGAAAAGGTGGTGGTTCCAAACGCGGTCTTGCGGAATGTGGATCTGGAGTTGACGCTTGAGAATGGACAGCTCAAAGTGAAACCACTGCAATTTCAAGTAGTTGATGGAACATTTACCGGCTATATGACGGTCTATGGGCAGAATACGCCCATTGAGAGTTCTCTCTATGTCAAGGTTGACGAGCTTCGTTTGCAGGAGATTTTGGCAAAGGCCGGCGGCGATCCTGATGCCTACGGGACCTTACAGGGACAGGCGCGACTTCGTGGCACTGGCCGTTCCCCTGCGGCGATCGCTGCCTCTGCCGATGGTAATCTGTTTCTTATTATGAGAGATGGCAGGATGGACAGCATGCTGGCCGAGCTGATGGGATTGGATGCCGGTGAGGCGTTGATGGTCTTAATGCAGGACAAGGAGGAGCCGAAATTAAAGATTCGCTGTGCGGTGGCCGATTTTGCCGTAATCAATGGCATTATGAAAGCGAAAACGTTGGTTATCGACACGGTAGACACCAAATTCGTCGGCGGAGGGACTATAGACTTGGGCAAAGAGATCGTAGATTTGGCATTGCAGGGTAGAGCCAAAGACTTTAGCCTGCTGTCGGCAGACGCGGCAGTCTATCTCAGTGGAGATTTTACTAATCTCTCCATCTCTACCGATGTGCCCGAAGCACTGCTCTCTGCTCTAACCCCCATTGAACTGGGTCTCGGCGAGGATGCTGATTGTCAGGCACTGATTGACTACGCCCGTCAGGATTCGTCCGGAGAATGATAAGCTAAAGGTGCAATCCGTCGAGCACGCAGAACGGGGCTGGGTAGCTCGTTCCAGGGGACGCCGTGAATGCCTCCCTGCAGGCTTGACGACGGCATCCCTGCCACCGACACCTCTTTCACGAGCTGCCCAGCCCCTGTGGTACTCGGCAGCAGACGGCGGGTACACCCCAAAGGCCCGCGTAGTATGTTAATTAAGATGCTTTTACTACCCCGCAGGCTGCTCGAGAGCCACCACCTCCCAAGGGGTCGGGTTGATCGCTAAAATTATCACCACCCTGATGGATCATTAAGGAGTGTCCCGTCAGATCTTCCACCTTAAGACGGGGGGCCAGCACCGGTGTAGTGGCGGCGCCGTCAGTTTGAACATATAAGGGAGGCAAATCGCCCAAATGCCCGCTATCGTCGTAGGGTCCCTGATGAGCGCCGGTATTTTGCGGATCATAATGGCCGCCGGCGGCCGCTCCTGCGGTCATTGCACCGTCCTTTTCGGCGGGTCCGCAATCCGGATTTTCATGGACGTGAAAACCGTGAATCCCGGGTTCCAGTCCCTGCAGATCCGGTGTAAGCAATAGCCCGTATTGCGTATCTTCGACGGTTACCGTGCCTAAGGAATCGCCCACGCCCTCGGTGCTGATGGTATGAATGTCAACAGTCATCTCAGCCTGAACGGCGCCGGCAGCCATTAAGCCGATGCCAAACAATAAGTGTCGCAATGCTATCTGCATCATTTAGCCTCTTCTGTTTTACGAATGAGTGTTCATAAATATCTTTAAGCGTTAGCACGCTTCATCAGTATAGCTAACGCTTTTGCCCGTAAGGCTTTTAATTGCTAAAGGAAGGTAGCGCGGTCTGTGTTAGAACACAGGCCGGGTTGACCGGTACTATTTTCCGGTTTTCCCGTAGTGACAGCTATAACAACGCAATATTAGCATTGGTAAACCTTAGGTAATAAAAAACTTCGTCTTTTCAAGGTAAGCTCTGCTTGAGTTTAGGTAAATCGCCTCGAAAAGGAAGAAATATCATGCTCCACGGGCATTAATTATGCCTGCTTAATTGGGAAATTTTATGACTCTGCCCGAGTGGATAATTCAAATTTCAACGTTGTTGGCGGTTGCCGTATTACTCGGGGTGTTTTCCCAGCGTATCCGGCTTCCGCTAACCGCTGTGCTGGCCCTTATCGGCTTTTTGGCGGCCTGGTTTGGCAGTTCATTTGTCGTCAGCCCACTGCGGGATGAGCAATTTGAAGCCGTAGTGGTCTTTATCTTTCTGCCTGTGTTGGTTTTTGAGGCCGCCTTAAGTCTTAATACACGCGCTTTTTTTCGCAATTTAGGCTCCATTTTGGTGCTGGCAATCCCTGCATTGGCCGTTTCGGCAGCCTGTGTCGGTTTTACGCTCTATCTCGGTCTTGGTACGCCGTTAATTGCAGCCTTGCTCTTTGGTGTATTGATCTCGGCCACCGATCCGGTGGCCGTCGTAGCCATTTTTCGCAAACTCGGCGTGCCCCGCCGTCTGTTGACCCTCGTTGAGGGTGAGAGCCTGCTAAACGATGGTGTCGCCATCGTGTTATTTAATATTCTACTGTTCGCTGCGCTTGGCGGTGCCATTGATGTCGGCGTAGGAATCCGCGATTTTTTAGCGGTCTTTTTCGGAGGCGCGGCCATCGGCGCTGCTGCGGGGTTTGCCGCTATTCTGTTACTGCCGTGGCTCGACCGGTTGTTAGCCGCTGCGCTATCTATTGCGGTGGCTTATGGCAGTTTTGTCGTTGCCGATCATGTGTTGGGTTTTTCGGGCGTGATGGCGGCGCTGGCGGCAGGCTTGGTGCTGGGGGCATTTGCTCCCAGCCGAGCGTCGGCGCCGGTTCGCGAGCTGTGGCATGAGTTTTGGGAATCTTTGGGTTATATAGCCAATGCCTTGCTGTTTTTGCTCATCGGTTTGTCCATTGATCCTCAATTGATCTTGACGAATTTAGAGGCGATTGGACTAGCTATTGTCGCGGTATTGGTAGCTAGGGCAGTAGCGGTAGTACCGCTGGTCTTTCTTCTGGAACGCGTTGCCGGTATTCCTCGTGTGGGAAAACGCAACGAGGCGGTGTTGATCTGGGGTGGTCTGCGGGGCGGTGTTGCCCTTGCTCTTGCTCTTGCCTTACCTGAAGAGTTGCCCGAGCGGGACAGGTTTATTGCGATGACGGGCGGAGTAGTGCTGGCTACGCTGTTAATCAATGCCACGACCATTGCCTGGTTAGTGCGCAAATTGGGATTAGATAAACCGAGCCGGGCTGATCAATTCTTAGCGTGCGGTGCCCGCATTTCGGGGGTACATGCCGCCCAACAACGGCTCGCTGAATTACGCTTACAAGATCCTGTGGTCGAGGTTGAACTTGATGCGGCTGAACAGTCAGCGCGTCGGGAGCTTGAGCGTATTGAACTCAGCGATGCGGAGGAAGTCCAGGTGGTCATCCGCCGGGGACTCTCTGTAGAACGGGAAACGTACCAGCATCTAAGTGACGCCGGACTTGTGCCGCCTGCGGCGACGCGCCTGCTGTTGCACGAAGTCGACGATCATATTGAGGAGGTCAGTCTAGACCGGGTTTCCCTGGAAACTTTTCGGCGTCGTAAGGTACCTCTATTTGATCGGATACTGGAAAAACTGCTTGGTTGGTTGCCTCAACCAATTGGGGAAGATCCTACTCAAGTTGCCTATGCCGAAGCTAGCGCTCGGCGACTTGCCGCAAAACGAACCGGTAAGGCGCTGGATCTTTTTAAGTCTCTGCCAAATATCAAGCCCATGGCAGTGGAAGATGCCAAGCGCACGTTTGCACAATGGGAAGAAAAAGCAGTTCATGCGCTCGCTGAGTTAGATAATAAAGTGGTTCAGGACCGGCACAATCTCCGTCGCCGGCAAGCCGAGGCGCTCAGCCGAGTTACTTCGGCGGATGCGCTAAAGGAAATGGCCGAGGTAGGCCTATTACCCGAGACATTGGCTGAAAATGCCGCCCGAACCGTGGTCGAAAAAGTCGCCGATGCAGTGTCTAAATAAGTTTTTTTAGATAAGCCATTCAGTCACCGTTTGCCGACAAGCGATATTATGCAGCTTCACTGTACCGCTAGGTGGAAAACTCCTTTAACTTCCGGCGTTCCAATTCTAGGATGGTGTCGATAGCGTCGATAAAATTCTGTCGCGCTATCTCAATATCGCCTGAGGTAAGATGTTCAAGATTGCGCTGGTCGCCATTTGCCACTCGATTTAATTCAGTAAGCAGCAATGCCTGTAAGCTAGCCAGCAGCAATGCGGGCAAATCTAAACCAGCGGCTTCATAGCCGAACAGGCTATCCAGTAAATGAGCCGATACTTCATTGGCGGCAAAGAGCGTTGCTTCTGTGCAGCGATTCGCGCGGCGACGTCTCGCCATAGTGAGATCAAATACGTTATTGAATTTATCAGACATGCTTAGCTTCCCTGCTCAGCAGGCCGCTGTGTTCCTGAAAACAGTCGGCATGCTAATTTTTCCTGTGATTAACCTGGGCAATCGAGAAATTCGCTGGCTTGCTGGTCACAATATCCGTTGTTCCCAAACACCAACCATCTAACTTTATCTTGTTTGCGTCGGTTTTTAAAGCGATTATCTCCACGTTCTTTCTTTAGAAGTTCTCATTACCCGAACGATTTCATCGCCCTGGAAAATCCATTCTTGGTTGGCGTGAGGACCCACAGCACGATATTGGCCGACGCGAACTAAATGTTCATAACCGTTCCAGCCAAACACTGAGCCATGCACAGGATTGCGGAAGTCTTCGGAAATAGATAGTTCACAGAAACGCATAAATTCTTACCCCCTCGATTGAGGAGTGGAATGGAAAGCGGTTAGCTAAACAGTGGCAAGGCTTGCTCATTGGTTGAGGCTCGCCTAGTTACCAACTTGTATTGAACAAGATCTGCCGCCGGTAATCCAGTCCCTAGTCGACGATTTACATCGTCTTGATGATTCTTTTTTCGAACAATAGGCCCAACATTTTACTGTAGGATGACAGGCAATGAGGCAAACTTAAGGCTTGCTTCCAAGCCTTGTTGTGTTATGTGAAAAATGGATTATCACCATAGAGTAAACTATGGTTGTGGTAACTATCCGTCGTTTCCGGGTCATTCTTTAGCGCTTTTCGCAAACGTAATCGATGCGATGACGAGGGATAAACCCTTGGCTGATAAGGTCTTGCGAGGTTGATTTGCAAACTGAGAACAAACACGAGGAGAAGAAGCATGTCCGTCAAATTCAGTCGTGAAATGCAACTGAAACGTGAGGAGTTCCTGCGTGAATTACCTAAGGCCATAGGATACCTGGAACACGAGGTATCCGGTAATAAGGCCACTGTCAAGGACGGCGATCGCCGCGTGGTGATCGCACTGACTGACGAAGGAGAGCGTCATTTGGGCGCGTTGGATCTGCCCATGGAGCAGATTGATTTCGAATTTATCGACTATACCCAGGAAGAAATAGATGCCTTTATGGAGCGTTTTGATAAACATACTCTGCGTGCAGGTGGGCCGTAAACAGAAATAATCAACAGCGATGATGTCCGCTAACTTTATCAGCTGCGGATGAATAGACATTATCGGAAATAAGCTATTGACTGACTTAACTGCTTGTACATCAAGGGCAATAATTCGCCGAAACCTTAAAACCGATAATGTCTAATGAATCCCTCGACTCTGTCGTTCTGAACTCTTTGCCGGCGCAGATTGCTGTCCTTGACAGCCAGGGAACTATTATTGCCGCCAACGAAAGCTGGCGTCAATGTATCAGACAGAATCTGGCTCCGCCCTTGGTGAGAGGCGAGGTTGGCGTCAACTATTTAGACAGTTGCCGTGCCTGCTTAGAGTTTTCCACCCAAAAGATTAAGGAGTCTCTTAAGAGATTAACGGCTGTGCTTAACGGTAGCTTGGCGGAATTGCAATGGGAGTATTATTGGCATTCACCGGGCGAAACGCATTGGTTTCTGCTATGTGCTATTTCTTTACCCGACAAAACGAGTGGAGCCATCCTGCAGCATACGGATATTACCGGCTATAAGCATGCAGAACTGATGTTACTCAGGAGCCGGGAACAGTTGCAGCTAATGCTTGACTCTACGGCAGAAGGCATTTACGGCTTGGATTTGGAAGGCAGGTGTACTTTTTGTAATGCAGCGGCACTGCGTCTGCTGGATTATCCCGAGCTCGATGCTGTCCTTGGGCGGAACATGCACGACTTAATTCATCATACCCGTCCGGACGGGATACCTTACCCTCTACAGGACTGTCATATCTATCGGGCATTCTGGCAAGGTAAGGGGATTCATATCGAAGATGAGGTGCTGTGGCGCTCCGATGGCACCAGTTTTCCGGCGGAGTACTGGTCTCATCCTGTCCGGAAAAATGGCGATGTTGTCGGTGCGGTGGTGACTTTTCTGGATATCACGGAACGTAAGCAGGCGGAGGCGGCCTTAATTGCAAGCGAAACCCGCTACCGCGCGGTGGTCGATACTCAGCTCGAGCTCATCTGCCGCTTCCGCCCTGATACTATTCTGACTTTTGTTAATGATGCGTACTGCCGTTATGTTGGTAAGTCCCGCGAGGCACTGATCGGCACCAGTTTTCTCTTGCTCACGCCGCCGTCTGCTCGGGAGAGCATTCGCGAGCATATTACCTCTTTACTGGAGAATCCACGCCTAATTACCTTTGAGCACGAAGTCATCCGGTCTGATGGACAGATTGGCTGGCAGCAATGGGTAGACTACGCTATCTACGATACCCAAGAGCGTATTATGGAGTTTCAGGCGGTCGGCCGCGACGTCACTGACCGTAAGCTTGCAGAGGAACGATTGCGGGCTGAGCGGAATCGGACTCAGCAATATTTCGATGTGGCGGGCGTTATGCTCATGGTGCTCGATAGGAATGGAGTCATTACGCAGATTAACCGTAAGGGTTGCGAGGTGCTGGGTTATGAAGAGGCTGAGATCGTCGGTAAAAACTGGCTGAATACGTTTCTGCCAGAGGCGACGAAAAGTAAAGTGCGCTCCGCCTTTGCAAAACTATTGATCGGCGAGATGGAGTTTGTAGAGCAATTCGAGAACCCCGTGATGTGCCGCGATGGCCGAATGCGGCTGATTGCATGGCACAATGCGGTGCTTAGAGATAGCGCTGGGCAGATTCAGTTTACCCTAAGTTCTGGTGAAGACATTACCGATCGGCGAGCCGCCGAAGAGCAGCTGCGACGAGTGCAGAAGATGGAGGCGATAGGGCATCTGACCGGTGGCATTGCACATGACTTTAATAACCTACTGGCCATTGTGCTGGGCAACCTAGAGCTTTTAAATGAACGGTTGGCGGGTCAGCTCGCTTTACAAGATCTGGTGCAGCGGGCGTTTACCGCGGCGGAGAGAGGCGCTTCGTTAACTCAGCGGCTGCTCGTTTTCTCACGCCAGCAGCCTTTACAGGCGCAGTCAGTCGACCTAAATGCGCTGGTGATGGGAATGCTTGAGTTGTTGCAACGAACCCTGGGAGAAACGATACAAATTCAAATCGAGCTGGCGAACGGGTTATGGCGGGCGCTCGTGGATCCAGGTCAATTGGAAAATGCATTGTTAAACCTTGCCCTCAATGCCCGCGATGCGATGCCGCAGGGCGGTACCCTAATTATCGAAACTGCCAACAGTCAACTTGACGACAACTATGCGGCTGCCCATGAAGATGTTCGAGCAGGACAGTATGTGTTGTTGGTGGTAAGCGATACTGGCACCGGTATGGTTCGGGATGTGATTGACCGGGCTTTTGAGCCTTTCTTCACCACCAAAGGCGTGGGTAAAGGCAGCGGACTAGGTCTTAGTATGGTATACGGCTTGGTCAAACAGTCGGGCGGACACATAAAAATCTATAGTGAACTTGGGCAAGGCACGACCGTGAAAGTCTATCTGCCTCGCACGATGGCTGAAACTGCACCCATAGAGATACCAGAGACGGCTGAGTATGAACCCTGTGATCAAGAAGCCACCATTCTTGTAGTTGAAGATGATCCCGGTGTTCGTCAGCTTGCCGTTAAAATGCTCCAGAACCTGGGTTATCGCACGGTAGAGGCGGAAGATGCCGATACGGCTTTACAGGTGCTGGACAGCACGCCCCGGGTGGTATTGCTGTTTACCGACGTTGTGCTTCCCAACGGCAAGAGTGGGATGGTTTTGGCGCAAGAGGCACAGCGCCGCCGTCCGGATCTCAAGGTCCTATTTACTTCGGGCTATGCCAAGAAAATTCTTACCCAACAAGGTATTTTGCAAAAAGACGTGGAGCTAATTAGCAAGCCGTATCGCAAGGCGAGCTTGGCGAGTAAGCTGCGCACGGTTCTCAGTCAGTAATACTAACCATTGAACCGGCAACTTGCAGCCATTAATTAGCGAGGAGTGAAGGGCAAATAACCCGAGTAGAAACGTCTTCAGGTTACTTGCCCAAGTATTTAAATTAGTTGGTGATTAATGTCGGAGATGTTATTTTCTCTTTCTGTTGTGCTTGACCGTCAGCCCCATAAATAACAAGAAATTCTCCAAGCGCCCCCTCCTCAGTCACTTTGGCATAACCACCTTCCTCGACCTCTGCGGTGGCACCGGGAGCACCTGAGGGGGCAACAGCTTGTCCGCCCTCGTTGGGCCAAATCTTGACAAGTCCACTTTGCTCCTCATTACAACTTGATTCACCTGGAGGAATGGTTTGATTGATAGAGCCGCCAATATCCGCAACGATCACCTCCTCTGACTCGTTATAAACGCAGAATGCATTGACATTAGCGGTAACAGAAAAAATAACGGTGAAGTAGAATCCGCGGATTAGAGTTTTTCGTGCTATCATTATAAATCCTCCAAATGGTTTTAAGCATTTTTTATTCAACGCTGCTAAAAAAAAATCGCTAGAAAGTCTGGCTGAGAAATGGGCTGCAATGCTTGTCAAGCGATGGCTAGCTTAGGCGCCGCCGGGTGTTAATTTTGTCAGATAATCCCGTGCAGCCCGCATCAACACAGCAACGCGTGAGCGCTCAGCGGCATCCGCCACCATATCATATTCCGCCTGTAAGTCTTGAAGATAATGCTCCAGCTTTGTCACCTGTGCTTCTACCGGTAAAGATTTTAGCCACTCTGTCGGTTCAGCCACAGTGGTTCTAAATTCATCGATGGCCTGAATTTCGAAAAGATTGGATTCGGGCATGGTAAACCGTACCTTCTGCATTACTTTGAGGCAGCTGGCATGTTTGCGCAGCTTTGTCGTGATCTTTTATCAGTGTACTCGGCAAATTTACCATCTAACGGAAAACGACGCAAAATACCTCGGTAAAGCAGACACTAGAGCTAATTAGCTTGCCGCTACCGTTTATCCGTAGTTTACAGTAGACATAAGGCGTCGCCGGTTCCTGGCCCTTGCCTCAACAACATATGCAGTTTACCGATGGTGGGTGTAATCCGCCGTCCGTTCTAAATCCACGGGGCGGGGCAGCTCTTTCCAGGGGACGCTGTGGATGCCTTCTCGCTGGTATACACTGTGTTTTGTGACTCAGGCATGAATGACCTCCCAATGGGTTTTCTATTGCAATCACCAAAATCCTGCGGCTTCGGAGTTGTGTTGGTAGACAAAAAAGTCTTAACTGAAGACAGGATGACAGTTCATGGGAACTGAATGATAAGAAATACAGTGGATAGTTGATCCTATCGTGCCGAAAAAATAAATTGGGGTAGACCGGATTCTAGGGAGGGTTTTCCCGACCCTTGAGCAGAAGAGCATTGAAATTCAGTCGTTGACAGCCGTGACCTCTAAGTTACTCGGTAGAGATAGGCGAATCTCCGAGTAATGCCTGTAACTCATCGGTTTAACCGGCTTCACCAGGTGATGGTCAAAGCCGGCCCCTTGTGTCCGCCGCCTATCCTCGTCCTGCCTCCATCCGGTGAGAGCGAAATGAAGGTCTTCTGCAGAGGTTTTATGCTCCTCGTTGATGGCTGTTAGCCGCACCTGATGCTCGCTCCGCGATACGTCAGCCTCCTGGAGATGATCGTCATTCATAGCAACACCATATCATTACCGATTTAGCTCTCCGTGTTGCGGCAGTCAATCTCTTTAAATCTTTAGTCAACAGAGGCGATAGCCGCTCATTGGCAGGTAACGCCTGAAAAACTTAAAACTTTTAGGCAGCCTAAGCATGTTGGCGCCGGACCGTCAACTGCCTAAAATGACGGATTACCGCTTGCAAATGAGCGGCTCTTCCTCACATTGCCCTGCCAAAAGGCGGTTCAGTAAAACGACAGTTTTTCTGAAACTTAGCCTAACTGTTGCAGACGATAACAAAATGAATCATCGGCTGGTGCAACTATTACAACGATCAACGCGTTCATATCGCGCCCGGTGGAGGTGCGCCGGTACAAATCAGCGGCGACGGCGTTGTCCGGCATGCTAGCCTGCACCGATTGCGGTGGTGACGGTAATGTCACAAATTTTTACGAACTGACACTTGCAGCGTGAATAGTAATTCGCCATAGGCATGTCAAAACAAGGACAACCACTTCTGAAAGAGTTTCAAATGAAAACAATGACTAAATATTTCGTGGCGTATTCAACGTATGCCCTTATGCTGCTAGCGCAGAGTGCAGCTTTCAGTATGGAAAAGGCAGGTCTCTACAATCCGGCCGACAGCCGATTCTACTTGAAGAATCGCAACGAAGAGGGCCCTGTCGACATCAACTACCGCTTTGGACCCCTCAATAACGATTGGCTGCCCATCAGTGGAGATTGGGACAACGATGGTATAGACACCGTCGGATTATACGATTCGGTTAACAGCCAATTTTATCTACGCAATGCTCATGAGGAAGGCCCCGCCGACATCAGCTACCGCTTTGGGCCCTTCAATAATAACTGGCTGCCCATCAGTGGAGATTGGGACAACGATGGTATAGACACCGTTGGATTATACGATTCGGTTAACAGCCAATTTTATCTACGCAATGCCCATGAGGGAGGCCCCGCCGACATCAGCTACCGCTTTGGGCCCCTCAATAACGATTGGCTACCCATCAGTGGAGATTGGGATAACGATGGTATAGACACCGTCGGATTATACGATTCGGTTAACAGCCAATTTTATCTACGCAATGCCCATGAGGGAGGCCCCGCCGACATCAGCTACCGTTTTGGGCCTCTCAATAACGATTGGCTGCCCATCAGTGGAGATTGGGACAACGATGGTATAGACACCGTCGGATTATACGATTCGGTTAACAGCCAATTTTATCTACGCAATGCCCATGAGGGAGGTACTGCCGACGTGGGCTTCTCCTTTGGGCCCCTCAATAACAACTGGCTACCACTAAGCATCCAAGCTAAGAAGCAGAGTTGCGACGAAGCCCAGGCACTAAGGTTGCCGAGCGCACGAGCTTACTACGACAGCCGTAAGGGCACGACGCGGAGTTTCAGGATTGAAGCAGAGCGTTTAGCAGATGGTAATTACCACCAGTTCTGGTTTGACAGGCAAGCTGGTCAATTGGGATCCCACAAATTGGTGACAATAACGCAGTGTCCAAATGAGTTCGATACATTTAGTATAGATAGGAAATGCTGGGAAGAAGATTGGACGGCCACTATTCTAATGCGAAACCAAAAAGGGGTGATCGGTTGTTTTGTAGAGCCTGGGATGGATTACTTTATAAACATCATTGACTTAGATTGTAAGAAAAATTGTGGTTATGTGATGACGTTTCGTTAACTTAACCCAATGTTGCAGAAAGCAAAGGATATTGCGTCCTAAGAGGAGTATGTGACCTCAATGACCATTGAGGTCACTGCTGATATCTCTGATCCCTGGGGTTAACCTGCAGAATCTTCCGCTTTTCTTAATGGTGTCATTCTCAAGGGATTTCCTGTTATCCCCAATTTTGGGTAGTGTCCCTCAACTCCCTTGATGGATTTGACTGATTTTGAGCATGTTTTGCATCCTCGATTGAGCAATTTAACTCATCGAGGGGGCTTGGGTGAACTGGGAAACGCTGTATTGTCCTAATGTGCACTGCCGTTGCTATGGAAAACCCTTTGGCCTGGGGCTGTTGGTTAAAAATGGCACCAGCTAGGGTCAGCCACAGGCCCTATGTAAAGCCTGTGGGAGTAGGATCGCCTTGAGAACTGCGACTGCGTACTACGGTCTGGATGCTGATCCCGCTATTTTCGAGACCGCCGTGCGTGCTTTGGCGGAAGGCAATTCGTTGCGCACCACCGGACGCATTGTGCAAATCGACAAGGATACCGTCTGTGCTTGGCTTGACCACGCGGCGCGGCACTGTCGGCTCGTCATGCTGTATTTGTGGAGTAACTTGCATGTCAGCGAATGTCAGCTGAATGAGTTGTGGAGCTTTGTGCATACCAAGCAAGATAACCTGCCTGGTGCCAAACGCTATTGCGAGACGTATGGCGACGCCTGGGGATGGATCGCCTTTGCGCCGGTGTGGCGGTTGGTGGTGGCCTGTGTCATTGGCAAGCGTACCCAGGAGAGCGCTAATTTGTTGCTGGCGCGGGTAGCTCAGGTCACCGATACGCACCTTCCCTTCTTCACGAGCGATCAGCTGCCTGAATATAAGAACAGCTTGCTGCACACGTATGGTCAATGGCACACCCCGCCACGTCGCGGTGACCGGGGCGTGCTTCCTAAACCCCGGCGCCGGCCACCACGGAGCGTGACAACTTAACCCAACGGCAAAGTAATCGTCGGTTGACACGCCGCACCAATCGCTTTTCCAAGGATATCACTTGGTTTGAGAAACAGCTCTGGCTGTCGTTGGCGTATTACCACCTGGTTCTGCCCCACGAGAGTTTGCGAGAACCGTTGCCCATGCCGGAATCAACCCGCGGAACGGGCTCACCCCGCAAGTGGCGTTCCGTAACACCTGCCATGGCGGCTGGCATGACCGGTCATGTCTGGACGACGACCGAGTTGCTGTCTTACCGCGTACCAGTAGAGTTCCTTGAGCGGCTGCACGAAATCGAACACCTGTTCCCAAAACTGAACCAATATCATCAAGGGAGTTGAGGGACACTACCAAAGTTTGCTGGTCAGACCTGTTAGGCGAATTTGGATAGACACACCGACCTTCCCGTAAGCTGAAGTTAGACCAACAACTTCAAGGAGAAACCGATGCGTCCCACCCACTATACCATTATGGATTCGGAAATTGATATTCAGACATCGACGGCGGCATATTGGGTATCAGGCAGATGAAAAAAGGAAATGATCCGTTTGGCTCGATGTTGCAGCGATTGCAAGGTCGAGCATAAGCGCTTTTTAAGATCACCCTTGTTTTGAATCGGTTGTTTTCCCAAGCGTTTGTCCTTGACCTCTTCCCAGACATGTTCGTCTGGATTTAATCCGGGAGAATGCTTGGGTAAAAAGAAGACCCGCAGCTGTTGCCGATGCGCCCGGACGAAGGCGCGGACGTGACTGGAGCCATGAAACGACGCGTGGTCGGCCAGCAATATCAGCAGGGGGTGGGTTCGCCCTTTCAACAAGTGCTTGAGAAATTCCACATAACGCGTCGAATTAATGCGACCTGCCTCCAGGGAGTAGCGCATCTGGCCTTGCCCGGTGACCGCCGAGAGCATGTTGTACCCACCCCGACGATCCGTCACTCGAATCTCCGGTGGCTCCCCCACCAAGCCCCAGGTCCGCCCAGATCGCGTCCGCACGCCAATGCCCGCCTCGTCTTCAAAGGCAATATCTGCCCCCAGCTTCTCGGCTAACCGCTGAATGCGCGGTAATTTTTCCTCCAGAAAAAACGCTACCTCCTGCGGGTCTTGCTCCACCGCCCGGTAGCGGGGCTTCTGATAGCTCAATCCCAGCTTTTTCAAATGCCCACTGGTCGTGTGCCCCGTCACCGGCACCCCAAACCGCTCTTGCAAGGGGGCCGCGAGAATGTCACGAGTCCATAACCGCGTGTCATACCCGTGTGCCAGCGGCGTCGAATGCAGCACCGTCTCTTTCAACCACGCCTCCATCGCTTCCGTCACCTGGGCTTCCACACCCCGCGCCGGATGGCTCTCCGGACCCCTTAATTCCTGGCTCTGATACCGCTGCAGCCAATCATACATGCAGCTGCGACTCAGCCCCAATACCCCAATCACCACCTCAGGACTGTATCCTTGCTCTTCCACCGCACGAACCGCGATCTTGCGAAGATACTCCAACACTTGATCCGGCATCTAGCGACCGTCTAGCTCCTAGTCCTCTGTCATGGCCGTGCCCTCACGACAATACCCATACAACCTATCATACGCCCGATCAAACACTACTTTCTATAGGTTTTGTTCATGTCTGAATATTACTTTCCGGGACTGTACCCGAAAACGCAAGCCACCTTCGCCGATGCCTTGGCCACTGTGCGTCGCCATTGGTGGGGGAGACTGAATTTTTCCACATCCGCTTGTGACCCCGATGTGGTAGAAATCCCCCGCAGCGAGTTCGAACGTTTGATCAACGCGGCTTGTTATGCCCACCGATTTTGTACAAAGCGGAGCTTAGGTCGGTTCGAGCTGGAGCGGATAAGCGCAAGGCTTTCTACCTAACCGATAGATTAGTTGGGGGGCCGTAGCTTGCCTATGAACGGCGTATCGTCAAACCGACGGCCGGGAGAGAAAAAGACACCAGCCGCCAGATCAGTATGGGGCTTCCACGCACCGGTTAGCTCCGGGCTTCTTACCACCGCTTGATTGATGCCTAAACTGCCAGTAATGTGCTCGGCAGCGCAGGTAACACTGGCGCAGTCCCCCCAAGAGATCCGAGAGTGAACCGTGCCGCTGGGATCGGCCAAGGTCATTACGTCGCCAGCGTTGTTCATGTTGATCCGGCCGCCAAAGGCCGCCCACTGCACCGTTGCTCCACCAAAATTCCCGATGGGCAAGCCGCTGCCAAAGATAACCAACGCTGCGCCGGGAGCGAGTCGGGTACCAATCGGGAAACGGTGGCGCTCCGGCTCGGTGGCGTCCCCGAGGGTCCAGCCCGTCAGACAGAGCTCAGTGGAGCCGGTGTTGACCAGTTCCACAAACTCGTCGTCGTTGCTGTCTCTCATGCCATCGTTATTAGCGTCACCGGCAATACCACTGGGCGGGTCGACGAGGATTTCGTTAAACACAAGCCCTCCTGCCTCAGCCGCCGTGTCGGGTGTACAAGGGAGCTCTCCGGCTTTGCGAAATAAATACCACCCGGCCGACGTGGCCACCTCATCCTTGTCATGTCCCGCGCCCAACACGGTATCGGTGAGCCAGGCAAACTTTGATCCAAGCGCAGTGGCTCGAGCGTTTGCACGTTCAAAGTAGAACTGGCCGCGTTTGAGTCGATTCACCCCTTGGAAGTTTGCCTCGGCTGTACCGCGCACATCTGAATCCTCGGTAGCGGTGGCGGTGTCTTTACTGCCACGTAGCACCACCAGTTCGCGGCTGAAGGCCTGCTTGACATCTCTGGTAGTGATCGGACTGCCTTGCAGACCGTAAGGTATGAAATAATTTTCGTCGTCACCGCCACCGTCAGTGGGCAGAGTGTACCAACCACTATTGGCAGCGACGGCGCGAAAGACACGAGCATCGGAGCGAAAAGTGAGCAGGCGGTGAGTGAATTGGGCACCGGCACTGTGACCAAAGATGCGGTAACTGCACTGGGAACTGCTAAGCTTGGTCTTGAGCGCTTCGAACAAGTGCTCGATCTCGGAGTAGAGGTAATCTTCGGGCGGCCGCCATGCCGCAGGTTGGTAAACGCCACCAGAAGGCGTGCCGTTGACGCCGACGCCTAGGGTGTAACTCTCTGATGTCGGATAGTTCGTTTTGTCAAAGCGGGGTGCCACAACCAGGGCTGAGTGGCGCTCGGCAATCGGCTTAAAAGCCTTGAGGTAGGATTCTGCGGTTTGACCTGAACCATGCATGATGAACAAGATCGGCCTATTGTCGTCAAAGCCAGTAGCGCGGTAGGTGAAGGCAGTAATTATATTTCCATCTCGGCCCTGAAAACGAATGCTGCCGTGGCGAGCGCTCAATCCGCTGCTATCAATCAGTGTCGCGGGAAAGGGATCTACGATCTCACAGTCGGTCAACCGATCACCTGTTTGCTTAGTTACTGGCTCGCTGAAGGTTTTTGCCTCTGGAAAACACAAAAGCGAAACCAAACTTAAGCTCAGCAACAAGCAGCGTAAGTGAAAACGATCGCTGTAAGTTACGCGGTTTAAATTAACTTTTTCAAAAAACCACAAATGCGTCTGCGCCGAGAAAAGATTGGCAAACATCAGTTGATCTCTCCCTGGTAGTGTTTTAACTGTGTTGAGTTCTGTAAATCGATAGGCTATGATTTCGTGACGTTTTCAAACGATTTTCGGAGCAAAACTCGCATGGTATTAGCGCCAGTAGCCTGTCCGACTTGTGGTGGCATCGACGTGGCCAAGCATGGCAAGGCGTCGAACGGAAAGCAACGATTTTTGTGCCAGGACCCGACGTGTCCATGCCAGACCTTTATTCAGAACTACTCAGAGAAGGGTCGCTTGCCGGACGTCAAGCAGCAGATCATTGACATGGCCCTGAACGGCAGTGGGGTGCGGGATACGGCGCGGGTGTTGGGCATCAGCACGGCCACGGTGATTAAGGAGTTAAAAAAAAAGAATCGGAGTTGCGCTCGGTAAACACGCCATTTTTGGCGGCAGCGGACCCTGACGCCCTTCAAGTAGATATCGTTAAAATAGATAAAAGTCAGGACGTTGGTAGTGATAACCTGGAGGTCGAGATGGACGAGATGTGGAGCTATGTGGGGAGCAAGACGAATCAACGGTGGCTGTGGCATGCCATCGATCGGGCCACCGGGACGGTGTTAGCCTATGTCTTGGGTCGGCGTCAAGATGAGGTCTTTCTGGACTTGAAAGGGTTACTGGAGCCGTTTGGCATAACCCGCTTTTTTACCGATGACTGGGGGGCCTATGCGCGTCACCTGGACCCGGAAACCCATGTGATCGGCAAGCGTCACACGCAGCGGATCGAGCGCAAGCACCTCACGCTGCGCACGCGCATCAAGCGACTGGTTCGCAAAACCATTTGCTTTTCGAAATCAACGCAGATGCACGATATCGTCATCGGCCTCTTTGTCAACCGTTATGAGTTTGGTCTCGACGTCTGAGGCAAAGGATCAACAGAGTTAAAACACTACCGTCTAATTCTCAGAACATATTCCCACATCCTATATCAACATGTATCTAAGATTGGTTGGATGTGGGAATATAACGTTGAAGTGAACGTGTTCATGCCGCGAAAACCATCCAGGTGTACCACAGTTCACTTTGGCGAAGCACCGGTGAGCGATGTTTATCAGATGCAGCGGCTGCAGACGATTGGCGAGGCAATGGCCGACAATCCTGGAGCGAGTATTCCGCAGCTATTTGCCTGCCCCTATGATGTCAAGGCGGCGTAGGTAAACTCAGCTAGCCGGCTAACTCACCGCGGCGGGCGAGGGCGGTGATACGGTCGCCGATGCGGCAGGCAAGAGCCTGAATGGTCAGCGACGGATTAACGCCCCCCGAGGTGGGAAATAGTGACCCATCGCAGATCCACAGATTGGGAATATCCCAGGTGCGGCCATCGGCATTGGTGACGCTGGTGGCGGGATCGAAGCCCATCCGGCAGCCCCCCATCAGATGGGCAGTGCCGCTTTCGGACCAGAGATCATGACCGCCGGCGGCCTGCATGGCCTGGCGCATAAACGCCACCGCATGCTGCTGTAGCCGTTGATCGTTCTCTGAAAAGCTAAAGGTAATGCGTGGGATACGCAGCCCGTAGCGGTCGGTTTCATCGGCCAGTTCCACCCGGTTGGTTTCGCGGGGTTCGACCTCGCCGACAATTTTCAGCCCGGCTTGATGGTTATACTGCGTCATTGCCTGGCGCAGTGCCATGCCCCACAACCCGCGTTCGGTGGCCACACTGTGGGCCCAGTCCGCCGGCATGGGACCCTGGCTGAGAAAGCAGTAGCCGCCGGCGAAATCCTTGCCGGTATCCACATAATTCCAGTGTTCGGTAATGGCCATGCCGGGTGGCCCCTTGTACCAGCGGATTTCCTCGTCCATAACGCCCCAGACGGCATGATTACCGTGAACCATCAGGCACTTGCCGACGAGGCCGCTGCGATTGGCCAACCCGTCGGGAAAGGCAGGGCAGGCGGAATTGAGCAACAGCCGCGGCGTTTCGATGCTGTAGCCGGCCACGACCACATGGCGCGTCGGTTGAAACTGCCAGGTATTGTCGCGATAATACTCTACCCCTGTGACCCGTCCGTTGGGTCCCATCGCAATCCGTCCGACCATGGCTAAATCCCGGATTTCGGCTCCGGCGTGGAGGGCGCGGGGAATCCACGTTATCAGCACACTCTGTTTGGCGTTGGTGGAGCAGCCAATTTTACAAAATCCCCGATAGACACAGGGATGGGCCAGACCCCGGGGCGCGGAGAGGGTGGCCAGCGGCGTCGGCGACCAGGCGATGCCCAGCGCCTGGGCGGCACGCGCGAGCACCAGACCGGCCGCATTGACTTCATGAGGGCGGTAAGGATAGCGCCGCCGCGGCGGGCCCCAGGGGTAGTGGACCGGTCCGGCAATTTGCAGCGCCTCTTCCACTTCTTCATAATAGTATTGCATTTCCTCCCAGGAGACCGGCCAATCATGGCCGTAGCCCAGCACCGAGCGCGACTTAAACCACGCCGGGCGAAAGCGTAGCGAGACCATGGTAAAGTGCACCGTACTACCGCCAACGCCGCGGCCGCTGTTGTTGCTGCCAAAAGCTACCGGATTTTCACCGCCGGAGATGCGCTCCTCTCGCCAATACAGTTTCTGCTGTTCCCGTTCATCGGAAGCGAAGTCTTCCAACGGGCGCCAAAACGGTCCGGCATCGAAGGCAACGACAGAAAAGCCCGCCTCGGCCAGCTTACAGGCTAAGGTGCCGCCTCCCGCCCCAGTGCCGACGATGGCAAAATCCACGGGTTCTCTCTGGGAATAACAGCGCATGGGGGTCCAGCCACCGACCCGGAATACGTCGGGCGCGCGGCCGTGTTTGGCACGGGGTTGTTCGAGTTCAGTCATGATGCTCCTTGGCTTCCCAAGGGTCACGGCGATCAGGGGCTAACCGGACATAGCCGCGTGGCGAGGCGGGACCGCCAAAACCAATTTCATTCCAGGCGGCCGGATACGCGTAGTAAACGGCGACCACTTCGGTCAGCAACAGACCGCTAAAGAAACGTTTGGCAGGCAGTTGCTGCCAGAGCGGAGCCTGGGTATCACCCTGTTGCAGCGCCCGCAGCACGCCATCCTGGCGTTCTTCCGAGAGATGTACAAAAGGCATACCATAGCGCTGCCGGCTTTCGTCATCGATGCCCTGCAAGCCGCGCTGCCAGGCTTCCCGAAACGGCGGCAGATCGGCATAACGATAGCCCTCATCCTGATTGTTTACCAGCTTCTGGTCGATCCACGGTGCTATCGGGACGGGATGCGTCCGCTCGGGTTGCGGCAGAAGGCGGTCACAGGCCGCCTCTAGAATGGCATACTCATCCGGTGGCAAAAATTGCCGCTTTGGTACCTCGGTCAGCCGCCGGGCGATGACCTCCCGGGTGAAGGCATTCCAGGACGGCGTGTCCCATTTGGCTAGCACGTCGTAGTCGGGATAAGGAGAAGTAAAGGAACTCATCGCGCGATCTCCAGTAGGTGAAGCGCGCCCAAGCCACCCAAGGCAACCCCGGTAAAGCCGGGAGGGGCAGGCAGCGGCGGCCCCTGGAGCAGCATCTGGCTCCAGTTACGCCAGCCTCCCATATTGCGATGGATGCCATAGGCATGAAACATGGTGCCTGCCACACCCAGCACCGCCGTCGCTCCCACCAGTATTCGTGCCGCGCGCAGACGGGTATGGGTTGGGCGCCAAGCCGCCAGTGTCAGGGCTGCGGCGGCGGCCGGTGGTAGAGACACCGGCAGGTACATATACGGGTTCTGAAAAGCACCGCGAAAATGCAGCAGTCCCGCCTCCGCCACCGTGCCCAGCAGGCCAGCGGCCGTCACCAGGGCCAGATTCCGACCGGCCAGCCGGGTGGGGCGTGGAAAGAGACCCTGAGCCGCCAGACCCAATACGCCGGCGAGACTCACCGCGCCGGGTGCACCTAGCGGGGCGGCATAGAACAGGTTGAGCAGGCTAAACCCACCGGCGCGCTTGCCGATGTTATAGGTATGAAAACCCAGCCCCGCCAGCCCCGTCAGCACCGCCAGGAGAAAACTGTCCCGGGCCAGTGGGCCCCTGTGCCGCGGCGCCTGGATGCCACGGCCGCTCACCGCCAGGGTGAGAGCCGACACGATAGGCGCCACATACATGGCGCGATTGTCGAAGTGGCTGCGGTCGTGTTCCATACCGCTGTCGGCTAGGGCGCTGCAGGCCAGCACCAGGGCACCGCCGTTGAGCAGGCGGGCGGCATGTGTCGCCTTTTGGGTGGGGTCCAATAGGCGCGGTGACGCCGTCAGATGAGCCGGTCGATGTGGCGCGGCGGGCGGCGTGGCCGTCAGTCGCCTGGCCGTGCTGTAGGGGTGCGGTCGCGCCAGGGTGCGCCCCAGCATGGCACCGGCGGCCAAACACAGGGCCGCACCAAGCAGCACTTTGCCTGGAGAACCGAATAACGGATCGCGCCGTCGGCTGGGCTCTGGTGCCGTCACCCGCCTGCGTCGGTAGGGCCTAGCTAAGCTCAACCCGGTGTTGTGCCATGCGTGTGCCCCGGCATAGACTGCTTTGCTCATTGTTATTCTCCTGTTGGGTTGGCTACGACGGGATAGCTGTCGGGAGCACATTAGGACATTAAACGACACGAAATGGATAACATCATGGTAAAGAAAAATAATCCATAGACGAAATATATTCCATAATAAACTCTAGCCGTTGATGATTTCCCCTCCATTCACATGTAGTACCTGGCCGCTCACATAGGAAGCATCCTGTGAAGCTAAAAACACATAGGAGGGTGCGACTTCTTCGGGGTGTCCGGCCCGCTGCATAGGAACAGAGCCACCGAAGGAAGCGACATTGTCCCCATCAAAAGTGGATGGAATCAAGGGCGTCCAAATAGGTCCCGGTGCTACGGCATTAACACGAATATTGCGCTTGGCCAGACTCAAGGACAGGGAGCGGGTAAAAGCGGTAATTGCCCCTTTGGTAGCGGAGTAATCCAGCAGATGTGAACTGCCCCGATAGGCGGTTACCGAGGTGGTATTGATAATGCTGCCACCTTGAGGAAGAAAAGCCAACGCTGCTTTAGTCGTATAAAACATGGAAAATATGTTCGTACGAAACGTTTTTTCCAATTGTTCAGCGCTGATATCTTCCAGCTGTGGTTGAGGATGCTGTTCTGCAGAGTTATTGACCAAAATATCCAGCTTGCCATAGGTGGCAACGGTTTTTTTGACTGACTCTCGGCAGAAGAATTCTTCTCCCACGTCACCGGAAATCAATAGACACCGTCTTCCTTCTTTTTCCACCCGTTCTTTGGTGGCCTCGGCATCTTCGTGCTCATCGTAATAAAGAATGGCGATATCGGCTCCTTCTCTCGCAAACAGAATGGCTACCGAGCGTCCGATACCACTGTCGGCGCCGGTGATAATGGCAACTTTGTCTTCCAGTTTACCGCTGCCCCGATACCAGGGGGCATCCGTCAGTGGTTTAGGCTCCATTTCAGAACGCAAACCGGGTTGCTGTTCCTGGTGCTGTGGTGGGAAATGTTGCTCATTGCTCATTGCTGTGCTCCCTTCAGGTGAAGAAAACTTTGGATTAACAAATCTTGCCGCTCAGGCTGGCTGCCAATGGATACACGTTTTTTATGAAACTGTTCAATTCATGTTCTGTAACAATAGCAATAACGACGGCGTGGCGGCATTAGTAAGCACAGGACGATATTGCTGGAAAACCCTAATGGCATAACGGCAGGGCAGTGGGTAAGCTAAACATTATTAATACTTCAAAAATCGCTTCTCATTACCAAGAGCTATAGACATTCAGAAAAATAGTTTCCAAAATCGATTTCATAAGCCTCTGTTTTAATTGGATTCACAGGCATAATGATGAGAAATTTAATTTCTGAAAGACTATAGGAGCGTTGTGGATGGCTTATCAACCGTCACAGAATTTTCTCGATAACGATAGTTTGGATACACTAGGGGCTTTGCATAGGGTCCTTACCGAACAGGGCGATAAACCGGCTTTGCTGGCATTGCAGAAAGACACGGTAGAACAGTGCTCTTATGCAGAACTGACTGAGCAGTCGCAGCGACTGGCTCAGGGGCTAGCCGAGGCCGGGATTGGCAAGGGTGATGTGGTGGCGCTGCTGGCGGATAATAATCCCGTATCGATTATCGCCTGTTTGGCAGTATTACAGGCCGGCGCCGTGGTTATGCCTTTGGATACCCAGCTAAGCATTGCGGTGTTGAGCCATATTCTTGACGATAGCCGCCCTAGCCTTATTTTTACGAGCACTGCTAAAGTAGATCACCTTGCTGGCCTGGAAACCGAAGTTAAACCACGATTGGTTTTGCTGGACGCAGCGGAGGATGACCAACGCAGTTGGCGGCAGTTATTAAAGAATGTCCATGAGGATTTGCCCACTGTCGCACCGGAGGATACCGCGACTCTCTTCTACACATCCGGTACTACCGGTCCCCCCAAAGGGGTTCCCTTAACTCACGGGAATTTAGCCTTTCAGTTGACTACCATAAAACAGGCTAAGCTGGTCAGCGAGGACGATCGGGTTCTATTGCCATTACCACTGCATCACGTTTATCCCTTTGTCGTAGGATTATTGGCACCCTTGAGTCTCGGCTTGCCCCTTATCCTTCCCCACGCGCTTACCGGGCCGCAGCTGGTGCGCTCCCTCAGGGAAGGCCAAGTGAGTCTGATTATCGGAGTGCCGCGGCTCTACAGTGCGCTCTACGACGGTATCCGGACACGCGTTGAGTCCAGCGGCCGTATCGCTGCTGCACTATTTAAAGCGGGTCTAGGGCTGAGCGGGTGGTTGCGGCGCCGGCTGGGGCTAAAGCTTGGCAAATGGCTGCTGCACCCTCTGCATAAGGAATTTGCTCCAAATCTGCGGGTGCTGGCTTCAGGGGGCTCGCCGCTGGACCCCGAACTTGCCCAGATTCTTGCAGACCTGGGCTGGCAGGTTGCCGTTGGTTATGGGCTTACCGAGACTGCTCCTTTATTGACCATTAATCCTCCTGGGAAGGCGCGGCTGGATAGCGTAGGCCGTCCGGTGCCCGGCGTGGAAGTGCGCATTGCCGGTGCTGAGGAGGGTGATAACCACCGGCGTAATACTCACCGCCAGGGTGAGATTCTTGCACGGGGACCTAATGTCTTTGCAGGCTATCATAATCTGCCTGATAAAACCCAGGAGGTATTTACCGATGATGGTTGGTTTCGAACCGGAGATTTGGGTTATATGGACGAGGACGGTTATCTTCATGTGACGGGCCGAACCTCTACCTTGATCGTCACCGAGGGAGGCGAAAATATTCAGCCTGATCAGGTGGAAGAGGCTTATTTACAGAGCCACTTTATCCAGGAAATCGGTGTATTGCAACAGGACAACCGTTTAGTGGCCGTTATTGTGCCTGCCATCAACGCCATTCGTCAGCAAAAAGACGGCGATATTGATCGGACCATCCGAGAAGCGGTTAACCGGTCTGCCGGATCGTTACCTTCATACCAGCGAATCGCTGATTATGTTATCGATCGTGATCCCCTGCCGCGCACGCGCTTGGGTAAGATTCGCCGGCATTTGCTGAAAGAGCATTATCAGCAGGTCAGGGAAGGTAAGACCACCGAGATTTCGGAACAACCCATTGCCATTGAGGAGATGACGGAGGAAGACCAGGCGTTATTAGCAGATCCGACGGCGTGCCAGGTTTGGGACTGGCTTGCGGAGCGTTATGCCGATCGGCGCCTGACGCCGGATAGCAGTCCACAGCTGGATCTGGGCATTGATTCTCTGGCATGGTTGGATGTAACACTGGCCATTCGCCAGCGGGTTGGTGCTGAGTTAAGTGATGAAGCTATTGGCCGTATTGATACGGTGCGCGATTTGCTGCGCGAAGTTACCGAAGCTGAGCAGGCGGGGCCTCAGGCCTTACCGCTAGAGCAGTCCGAGGCAGTGCTTAACGATATGCAGCGGCGCTGGCTGCGGCCGTTAAATGCTTTCCAGGCAGGGCTGAGCCGGTTGCTTTATGCCCTAAATAGGGGCGTCATCCGAAGTATGTTTCGGTTACAAGTTATAGGTCTTGAAAATGTGCCGCAGCAGAATGCGTTTGTGTTAACGCCTAACCATACAAGTTTCCTTGATCCCTTCGCCATTGCTGCAGCGCTCGACTTCCGCCAGCTGCGTCGGATGTATTGGGGTGGCTGGACAGGTATAGCCTTTCATAATCCTGTCAACCGTCTGGTTAGCCGTCTTGCTCAGGTAGTGCCTCTCGATCCGCAACGGGCTGCGCTATCCAGTTTGGCATTTGGCGCCGCAGTACTTAAACGCGGCCGAAGTTTAGTCTGGTTTCCCGAGGGCCAACGTTCCCCCGATGGTAAACTCCAGCCGTTTAAGCCCGGTATTGGTATGCTGCTGGCGCATTTTCAGGCACCGGCAGTGCCGGTATATATTCATGGCACCTATGCCGCACTGCCGCGTGGTGCCTGGTTGCCGCGGCTCAAGCAGATTATCGTGGTTTTCGGACAGCCTCTGGAGCCGGATATGCTGTGCCAACAAAGCCAAGAAGAGCATGCTCAGGAGCGGATTGTCCAGGCATTACACGAGCAAGTAGTGCGATTAAGCAAGAGAGCTGGTGTTAATTCATTGGCGAGTGACGGAAATATTTCCTAAGCTTAAACACATTAAACTTCCTGTAAAAATGAGCGCTGAGGCGCCGGTACTCAATGAGGAGCGATTATGGCTGAGCAAGACTTTTCCACCATGACCCGCGAGCACCTTGAGGCAAGGCTTGCCCAGGAAAAGCCCAACAACGAAGATTCCGAAAAGGGCTATGCATTGGTCTATGTGCTGGACCCGCAGACGTTTGCCCATGCGCATATTCCAGGCTCTATCAATATTCCCCGTGGCAGCGAGGATGAGTTTGAACAGCGTTTTTCCAAGAGTAAAGAGATCGTCATCTATTCTTTTTCGCCGGAGTGTGATGCCTCTCCCCGCGTACGGGAGGAGCTTATGAGCCGCGGTTTTGTTAATGTTCAGAACTACGGTTCGGGCATGAGCTATTGGAAGGCAGGCGGAAAAGCCGTAGCCAGAGGCAGTACATAACGCCTACTTCCCTCGATAGGCATTCTGATGGCAATGATTATCCTGCTGACGGTTCTCTTTTTTCTGGGAACCATGCTGGTGATGTATCTCACCCGCGGCACACCCATTAAAGAAATTCGCCTCACGAAGGCTGGCGTAGATGTGGCGGAAGTGACTTCACCGCTGTTTCATATCACCGTTAAACTGCTCACCAGCACACCGCTATATCGACATAATCGGATCGATCTGTTGCTCAATGGCGATGAAACTTACGGCCGGCTTTGGGAGGACCTGCAGGCGGCGCGGGAAGTGGTCATTGTCCATGTGTTTTTTTATAAGCCCGGCAGGTTGGCGGAGCGAATGCGGGAAGTGTTGAGCGGACGGGCCCGCGCCGGCGTACAGGTTTTTTTTTACTCGATGCTTTCGGGTCTTGGGGATTACAAAAGGAGTATGTGCAGGATCTGAGAAAAGCGGGCGTGGAAGTGGCCGTCTTCCGTCCGCTGCAGCTTAAGACATTGTATAAAGTCCAGCAACGTATGCATGTCCGGTCCATCGTGATCGACGGCCGCGTCGGTTATACCGGCGGTTTTGCGATTGATGACCGCTGGCTTGGCGACGGCCGCCATGCCAATCAGTGGCGTGATACGAATGTACGCTTGCAGGGACCGGTGGTAACCCAGCTCCAGGTAGCGTTTTCCGCAAACTGGGCGGAAGCGACCGGCGAGCTGCTGATGGGTGAAGCGTTATTTCCTCTGGATGCTACCCTGGATAGCGGTCAAGAGGCGGGTATTATGCAGGGCTCACCTTCTCTTGGCTCCACTAATGCCGAGCGGTTATTCGTGCTCTTTATTGCGGCGGCACGTAAGCGTCTTTATATTACCAATGCCTATTTTGTGCCCGGCGAAGATTTCCGCAGCCTGCTGATGCGGACGGCGCAACGCGGGGTAGATGTGCGCGTATTGACGCCTGGTAACAACACGGATCAGCCACTCGCCTGGTATGCCGGGCGGGCGCATTATGCCGATTTACTGGAAGCCGGGATTCGAATTTATGAATATCGGCCGACGATGGTCCACGCCAAGACCTTTATTGTCGATGGATTATGGGCCACCGTAGGGACCTTCAATTTCGATAACCGTTCCATGAAACTGAATGAAGAAGTGGCCCTGGTGGTTCGAGATGCTCCTCTCTGTAAGCGGTTGGAAACTATTTTTCTAGAAGATCTAGACTATGCCGATGAAGTGTCTCTCGAGGAGGTGCGCCAGCGGTCTCGGAGGGAGCGTCTAAAAGAGCAAGGAGCACGTCTGCTGGCGCCGCTTTTGTGAATTTTGCTTGTAGCCTAATCAGTCCATCAGTGAAAAGGTTTTATCAATATAACGGGTATTGCGGGGCTGTAGCCACGGAGCACGGTGCGCGCTTTCGGTATAACAGCGTTCCTTGGCTTTTTCGAGCCGTTGGAGGTGTTGGTCCTCAACATGGCTTAACCGTTGATATTGGGTCCGTAATGCATAATGACTTTCCGCAATAAAACACTTTTCATAGAAACGTTGCGCCTTTCTCCCTGATTCCAGAACCGTATCGAAAATAACCATCGCCATTTGCTCGTTAATCACAAAAAAGTGATTCGTGCTATCTTGATAAGAAACAATTTCAAAAAAAGCGATATTACTTTGCGTATCCCTATCTTTAGCTAATAACAGCGTTATTTCACTGTCCATAACACGATGGGCAAGCTTCAGCAATGCTTGCTTATTTTCTTCGTGCTCTTCCGCCAGAGTTGCAAAGAGGCAACTGACATTTGTATCAAACGAACGAAAGCGATTGGCTAATTCTCGATACCATTTACCTTGATAATTCTTAGTTTTAATCACTGATGTTAGCGCTGTATGTGATGAATAAGCTTGCATTGTTTTCATAAAAATCCTGGGTGGTTTTTTCTATTAATGGAGAGATATACGCTACTTTTGTGATGGTTTTTTGTATTGTTACTGATTAAAGTAACCATACCGCTAGACTTAGGTTCTGCCAGAGGCAGTATTCCCTATAGCAATTTTAACGGAGACTGTAAATCCGTATTTTCCCTTATAGCTTGGTGATAGGCAATCGTGTTGCTTTGCATAACTGTGAAATTTTTATGATAACAGCGATTCGCTAACCTACATATTACGTTGCGTTGCTGTCGACACCTTCCAGCCTGGTGACCCAGTGTTCACTGTTGCAATAGATTTATTGATTCCTCTAGCAGAAAATCATCGGACGCTTTGCGAACTTTCTCAAAGTTAAAGTCTTGAGATAAAATACGGATGGATTATGTGTCACCTTCAATAGACGGGATTGTTACAACTCTGTTTTACACTAGGGTTTGAAACGATTCATGGTATCCCTATGGCCGTCGATATACCCTTGGGGGGGAGGCACGTAAGCCATTGATACATCTAATTTAATGAAAAACGCATGTTAAACTCCAAGGTTGCCCAGCCCGAGCCCGCTTCCCGGCGAAAGCCAGGTTTGGTGGAACGGATTTTCGAGACACTTCTGTGGCAGACGCGTTTTTTGGTGCTGCTGGCCGTCATTCCCAGCATCCTCGGTGCAGCGGTCCTGTTTATCATCGCCAGCATGGATATTTTCGAAGTGGTAAACGGGACTTGGCATTACTACATTACCGGAAACCGTACGGTGGACATTCATGAAACGGTAGTGGCCGACATCGTCGGAGCGGTGGATATTTATCTCATTGCCATCGTGCTGCTGATCTTCAGCCTTGGAACCTATAAAGAGATAAGTTGTTTATTTCCAGAATCGAGCCGTCGGAGGATAGCGAGCTTACCAACATTCTCGATATCACTTCTCTCGATGAGCTTAAAGACAAGGTTGCTCGAGTCGTGATTCTGGCGGTAATCATTGAGTTTTTCCGGGCTGTGGTCGATATTCCATTTGATACTCCTTTAAATACAATCTACTTGGCCTTGTCCGTTCTTGCACTGGCTGCTGCCGTTTCCCTAATGAAATGGGCTCAGAAGCTCTGATAACAGATATTAGGGATTGGGATATCCGCTCCAGCCCTAACGTCTTGGACGAAGAACGAAACAGAACAAGCAACTGAAGAGACAGGAGTTTCGGTCAAAAAGCGGTCCCTAAAACTCCCGTCGAGTTTGCATTATTCGCCTAACCAGACGCTGGCGTTAGCGCTCTTGAAGCGCTTGTGAGACAAGCCTCTTCAGTGCCAGGCAACAAACTTGAGAATCGGGCATAAAAATCCCAAGATTTTGATTACCCTAACTTCGGGTGCCACAGCTTTGATGGAGGACGCTGATGCCAAAGTACCAAATCGCAGCCATTCCTGGCGATGGAATCGGTAAAGAGGTGGTGCCCGAGGGTATCCGGGTGCTAGAGGCCGCAGGCCGTCGGTTCGACATCGAGTTTCAGTGGGATATATTTCCCTGGAGCTGCGAACACTATACCAGAACCGGCCGGATGATGCCGGAAGACGGGCTCGGCCATATCCGTCACCACGATGCCATTTTCCTCGGCGCGGTGGGTTTTCCGGAGGTTCCTGATCATATTTCGCTTTGGGGTTTGTTGATCCCTATTCGTCGGCAGTTCCAGCAATACGTGAACCTGCGCCCGGTTAGATTGATGCCTGGCATCAAGTCACCGCTCGCCGACCGCAAGCCCGGAGACATCGACTTCTATGTCGTGCGGGAGAATAACGAAGGTGAATACTCCACCGTCGGTGGCCGGATCTATGAAGGTACCGCGGCCGAGGCGGTCATTCAGGAGAGCATCTTTACCCGCCGCGGCGTTGACCGCATTCTACGCTACGCTTTCGCGCTCGCCCAAAACCGGCCGAAAAAGCATCTCACCTCCGCCACCAAGTCCAATGGTATCTATCTCTCCATGCCCTATTGGGACGAGCGGTTCCAGGCAGTGGCGGCCGAGTACCCAGACGTCAGAACCGATCAATACCACATTGATATTCTGACTGCCCATTTCGTTCAGCATCCCGAGTGGTTCGACGTCGTCGTTGGGTCAAACCTGTTCGGCGATATTCTCTCCGATCTGGGACCTGCTGTCACGGGCACCATTGGCATTGCGCCCTCGGCCAACCTGAATCCGGAGAAAGAATTTCCCTCCATGTTCGAGCCGGTGCACGGTTCGGCGCCGGACATCTACGGCAAGAAAATAGCGAACCCCATCGGCCAGATCTGGTCGGGTGCCATGATGCTGAATCATCTGGGTCATCCTGACGCGGCGGCGGCTATCGAACGCGCCATCGAGACCGTCTTGCTCGAAGGTCCACGAACTCCCGATCTCGGCGGAAACGCTACGACCGAGGAGCTAGGTAAAGCGATCGCCGGCGTCCTGTAGTGGCTGAAAAACTACCCTATGTAGCATCTGCTTTATGAGGCGGGTCTCTTATCTGAGCAAAGACTTTAAGGTTTCCACCGTGGGTACCCGACCCGAGACCTTCACCTCACCATCCACCGCAAGCGCAGGCGCGGCCATGACGCCTGCCTCGATAATGGCGTTCATGTCAGTAATTTTCTCCAGTTCATAGTACAGACCGAGAGCTTGTGCAGCGGCTTCGGCATGTTTACCGAGCATTTGGCATTTGGCACAACCCGTGCCGAACACTTGTAACTTCACCATATGTTTTCTCCGAAATTATGGCCAGAAAGTTCCATAAATGAGGCCGGTGAGCGTGGCCATGATCACCACCAGCCCACAGTAGACCAACGTCTTTTGGGTGCCGATGATGCTGCGGATCACCAGCATATTGGGCAACGACAGTGCCGGCCCGGCCAGCAGCAAAGCCAACGCCGGTCCCTTACCCATGCCGGCGCCCATCAACGCCTGGACAATCGGCACTTCCGTCAGGGTGGCGAAATACATGAAGGCGCCCACCAATGAAGCTAGAAAAGTGGAGGTCAGCGAGTTACCACCGACTGCGGCATCCACCCAATGTGATGGAATGAGACCTTCGTGTCCGGGCCGCCCTAATAGAAACCCGGCGACCAGCACGCCTATTAAGAGGAGGGGCAGGATTTGCTTGGCAAACCACCAGGTTTGGCTACACCATTCGACACCGTCTTCCGGCTGGGTGGCCGCCAAAACGAACAAACCCGTAACACCGGCGGCAAAGGCCAGTTGTGGTACCTGGGGAAACGCTAGGGCAAGTCCGGTAACTATGGCGGCTACCGCGGCAACCCCAAGGGCAGGCCAGCGCCGGCGAAAAATCAGCAGCAAGGCAAGAGCGCCTGCCAGCAAACTGGTCAGCGGCCATTTCCAGGCAGAAATAGTATTCCAGAAGTCGCTGCCCTCAGCCGAGGCCGGTGCCCAGTTGGCCAACACCAAAATGCCGATCAGCAGAGCAAAGAATGCCGCGACCTCTCCCAACGGTTTGCCGTCATCGCCAGGCATCGCCAGGGTGTTCTGCCTATCACCAGCCACCCGAGCCATCTCTTCGCGGCGGTAGATCAGGTGCATTACTCCCCCGATGACCACCGCAAACACCACTGCGCCGATGGCCCGGACAAGGCCCATTTCTACACCTAGAACTTTGGCGGTAATGACAATGGCCAGGATATTAATAGCGGGTCCCGAATAGAGAAAAGCAATTGCCGGTCCTAATCCTGCGCCACGTTTGTAGATGCCGCCGAACAGGGGTAGCACGGTGCAGGAGCAGACCGCCAGAACGGTTCCAGAGACAGCGGACACCGTAAAAGCGGTGACCTTGTGGGCAGCCGGGCCAAGATATTTCATCACCGCCTTCTGGCTGATAAAGACGGCGATTGCGCCAGCGATCAAGAAAGCCGGCAGCAGGCACAGGATGACATGCTCGCGGGCATACCAGTGAACCAAGTAAAACCCTTCCAACACGGCGCCGTCGAATCGGGGCGTTCCCACCGGCATAACGAACACCGTTAGGAAAACGCCAATGATCATCAGCAGAACTTTGGCTTCGCTGCTATTCTCTCGGAGGATATCCCTCAGGTGAGCGAACCAGTGGAGCGATACTTCCGGAACGTGAGTGGTTGATAGGCTGAATTTTGCCATGGAGATCACGCGAGTTTTTGGATTGGCTTTGTGTTCTGCTAACAGCATCCCGCCGTGGTTTTGGCGTCACAGCAAGTCGCACTTTCGGGAAGTCGAGGCGCGCAGCAGGCGGTTTCTTGTGCAGCCGGATTCTCGGGCAGGCGGTCTTCGCCATAAACGGGAGCCTCGCCCAAGGTGTGAAAGGTTTCCCAATACAGTCCCTGCGGATCGGTGACCCAGGCTTTCGCGGAGCGGGCATAGCAGCAGACGGTATCGCTCTGCTCAACAACCGGGCGCTGGGCCTCCTGCAGAAGGGCTGCGACCTCGTGTAGCTCGGTCGCGTCATCGACCTGAATGCCCAAGTGATCGACGCCAGTGGTATGCCCGCGCGTGCTGATGGCAAAATTCACCCGCGGGTCGTCCAGCAGCCATTTGGCGTAATCATCCTTGCGCACCGTCGGTTCGCCGCCAAACAACGTGGCGTAAAATTGGATTGACTCGGCCAGATCCCGGACCGTGACATGGATATGTAAACGTTTCATAGTGAGTTCTCCCGATAAAACACGAAGACTTGACCTCAGGTTGAGACCGTGGCCGGCAGCCGGCGCTCATACCAGCCGCGGGTGCGGTTGACGATGCGCACCACGGAAAGCATCACAGGGACCTCAATTAATACCCCCACGACGGTGGCCAGCGCCGCGCCGGATTCGAAACCAAACAGGCTAATCGCCGTAGCCACCGCCAATTCGAAAAAGTTGCTGGCGCCAATCAAAGCCGAGGGTCCGGCTACACAGTGGGCGACGCCAAACTGGCGGTTTAAGAAATAGGCCAGGCCGGAATTGAAATACACCTGAATCAGGATCGGCACCGCCAACAGGGCGATGACCAGCGGCTGCTTGAGAATCTGTTCGCCCTGGAATCCGAATAGCAATACCAGCGTGGCTAACAGCGCGCTCAGGGAAACCGGTTGGATGCGCTTTAGCACAGCTTGTAACGCCGCCTTACCGCCGCGTTGCAAGAGATACTTACGCCACCCCTGCGCCAGAGCCACGGGTATCAAAATATACAGCACGACCGACAAAAACAGCGTATCCCACGGTACGGTGATGGCCGATAGTCCCAGCAGCAGCCCGACGATGGGAGCAAAGGCAAAAATCATAATGGTGTCGTTGAGCGCTACTTGAGTCAGCGTGAAGTGCGGTTCGCCATCGCTCAGATGGCTCCAGACGAACACCATGGCGGTGCAGGGCGCCGCCGCCAGAATGATTAGCCCGGCGATGTAGGAATCAATTTGTTCCGTCGGTAACCAGGGCTCGAACAAGCCGCGGATAAACAGCCAGCCTAGCAGTGCCATGGAGAACGGTTTCACCGCCCAGTTCACAAACAGCGTCACGCCGACGCCGCGCCAATGTTCCTTGACATGGTGTAGAGCGCCGAAGTCGATTTTCAGCAGCATCGGGATAATCATCAGCCAGATCAGAATGGCCACCGGAATGTTCACCTGGGCCAGCTCCAGGCGGCCGATAAACTGAAAGGGTGCCGGTAATAGGGAACCCAGGGCGATGCCAACCAGGATGCACAGGAAAACCCAAACAGTGAGATAGCGTTCGAAATATCCCATGCTATCGCCCTTGGCTTGCGTGGCGATGGTATCGCATTGGATGCTCATGCAGTGGCCTCCGTCTTCAGGCGGTTGATGAATTGCTGCACGCGTTGCTTGATCTCGTCGCACACCTTCCGAAAAGTTGCCATCATTGCCGCTTCGGAACCGGTCGCTTTGGCCGGATCTTCCAGGGGCCAGTGTTCCTTGCGAGTGCCGGGGGGTAACACGGGGCAGTGCTCATCGGCATGGCCACAGACGGTGACGACCACATCCGCCCAGTGGAGTATCGCATCGCTCAGGCGGGTGGATTCCTGGGCGCCGAGGTCCACGTCGTCTTCGGCCATGACGGCAATGGCTCTGGGGTTCTTGCCGTGGGCTTCGATGCCGGCGGATTGGGCTTCGATGATTCCCTGACCGAGGGCTTTGGCGTAGCCCTCGGCCATTTGGGAACGGCAGGAATTACCGGTGCAAAGAAACAATACACGATGTAAATTTTTTTGATCCTCAGGTTTCATCGCTTTTAGGCTCGTTTGATTTTGGTCGTTGTTGTGGTGGTATTGGTGAGAGATTGCGCTTCGCAAGTAGGAACGGTGCAAGCCTGCGGATGGCCGTCACAGCAATTTTCGGTGAGATAAGCCAGCAGCGTGTTCATGGCGGCGAAGTTGGCCGAGTAGATGAGAGACCGACTTTGCCGTTTACGTTCCAACAGCCCGGCCTGCTGAAGCGTTTTCAGGTGAAACGACAGCGTGGGAGAGGGCAGGTCAAAGCGCTCACCGATCGTTCCCGCAGGCACTCCGTCCGGTCCGACTTCCACCAGATAGCGAAAAATATCCAGGCGAGTCTCCTGAGCCAGGGCACCGAGTGCTGTAATAATGAATTCTTTTTTCATATTTCCAATTTTATAGACTTATGGAAATAAATACAACACCGAGTGTGTACGTCGATACATAGGAGAGTCACATTACAGCAGTATCGTGAAACGATTGGCGAGAAGGTTGGGAATTCCCAAGATTTCTGTCTGCAGAGGTTGCCCGACATGTGAACAACCGTGTTAAAGGGGATGCCAATTCCAGGTTCCGTGCAGCCCGCATCTTGTTTCCAGCGGTTGAATTTCCTATTCTTCTGAATCCTAGACTGATGCCGAACCATCAGCTGGGAAATGTACGGTAACACAGGGTCCACATGAACGGATGTTGGATGTCCTTGGTGATGAACCTGGAAGTGGTTAGGGCCTGGGGCATCAGGCTGGCGTGATCAATGCCTCAGAACTGGCCTGACAGTGACTTTGAGCAGGAGTGACAAACATTGAGACAACTGTGTTCGACTGGCTGAAACTGTTCGAGACCCCAGGTACCCATACCCTCTGGGTGCTGCTGATCGGCATCAGCATCGTTCTGATCCCACTGATCAACGCTCTGCTGCAGCGGCTGCGCATCCCGGGCCTGGTTGGCTACTTGCTGCTGGGTTTCGGTCTGAAGCTGCTGGACAGCCGCTGGCAGTTGCTGACCGACCCGGTACGCCACGCCTTTGAGTTTATGGCCGATCTGGGGATTGTGGCTTTGCTGTTCCGGGTGGGGTTAGAGGGTAATCCCCGGACCCTGCTGGACAAGCTACCCAGAGCCGGATTGATCTGGATAGGTGATGTCACAGTGGCTGCCTTCACGGGGTTTGTGGTGGCTTACCATCTGATGGAATTATCCCTGGTTCCTTGCCTATTTGCGGCAGCCGGGTTGACCGCTACCAGTGTAGGGGTTGCGGTTATTACCTGGCGGGATGCCGGGGCCCTGGATTCCGAGGAGGGTAATCTGTTGATGGACGTGGCGGAACTTGACGATATCTCCGGAGTGGCCATAATGGCCCTGCTATTCTCGATAGTACCGGTGCTCAAGGACGGTGGGACGGGTATTCCCTGGTCGGAGGCGGGTTGGGCCGGAGGCGTCTTTCTAGTCAAGTTCGTGCTGTTCGTCATCTGCTGCGTGCTATTCTCCCGCTACCTGGAGCGTCATCTGACTCATTTCAGCCAGCGGCTGGAGACAGCGCCGGGGCAGATGCTGACAGTGGTGGGATTTGGACTGCTGATAGCCGCCTTTTCCAACTGGTTGGGTTTCTCCCTAGCCATTGGTGCCCTGTTCGCCGGACTGGCCTTCAGCCGCGACCCTGAGGCAGTGCGTACTGACACCCCCTTTGAGAACCTCTATGCCTTCTTTACTCCCTTTTTCTTTATCGGCATCGGACTGCAGATTGACCCTGGGGTGTTGGTGCAGGCACTAGGGTTGGGGGGAGCCCTGCTGGGAGCTGCCTTTCTAGGCAAACTGACCGGCGCTGGACTACCGACCTGGTTTATCGGTGGCAGCGCCGCAGCGGGATTGCTGGGGTTAAGCCTGGTGCCCCGGGCCGAGATTGCCATGGTGATCGTGGAGGAAGGCCGGAAGTTGGGAGACTGGGCCGTACCCCCGGATCTCTACGGAGCCATGGCCATCGTCACCCTGGGCACCTGTGTTTTGGCACCGCTGCTGCTGCAGCCTCTACTCAGCCGCCGTAACGCTTGTCGTTGGATCGGTTAGCCTGACAGCGATGACACGGTAAGCGAAGCATCCGATAGCCTCGCCTCGGTCGCTGCGTTACACTACGCGTCGTTGCCCCGGGTCGTGGGAATGTTAATCGTTGCGATTCATCAACATCTGTTACTCGACGGCAACCTTCAACCCTGATTCAGTTCATCAACAGAATCAGTTACAAAAAAAGAGTTTTTTGACTCAACAAGATTTACTGGCAGCGTCTTAGTGAAGTCAACCGCCATAACCATGCGGAAACCTAGCCCCCGCCTAAGGCTTAAGACCATGGCTGCCTTCTACAACCAAAGGAGAAAGAAACCAATGAAAAGAATAATGCCAGCGTTACTGGCAACCGCCGCCCTATTGGGCGGGACGGCATTTGCACAAGATATGCGTATTGTTGTTGTGACTCACGGCCAGGCCGCCGATCCCTTTTGGTCGGTGGTGAAGAACGGCGTTGATGCGGCGGCGAAGGACATGGGGGCTCGGGTGGAATACCACGCTCCCGAGAGCTTCGATATGGTGAAGATGAGTCAGCTTATCGAAGCCGCTGTAGCCTCTCAGCCCGACGGCCTTGCGGTTTCCATACCCGACGCCGCAGCCTTGAGTGACGCCATCCGTGCCGCCGTAGACTCTGGCATCCCCGTCATCTCCATGAACTCTGGTAGCGATGTTAGTGATAAGCTAGGGGTGCTGGTTCACGTGGGCCAGGAGGAATACCTGGCCGGTAAGGGGGCCGGCACACGGATGCAGAACGGAAGGGTTAAGCATGGACTTTGTATTAACCATGAGCAGGGCAACGTTGCCCTGGATCAGCGTTGCCAGGGTTTCGAGGACGGCTTGGGTGGCGAGGTGGAACAACTGGCGACCAGCCTGGATCCTACCGAAATCCGCAATGCCGTCACCGCCTACCTGACCAAGAACCCCGAGATCGATGGCATTCTTACCGTCGGCTCACTCAGTGCAGAGCCGACCCTCGTCGCCTTAGAAGAGCAAGGCCTGGTGGGGACGATCCAATTGGCTACCTTTGATCTTTCCCCTGCTGTGCTGGAGGCCTTGAGAGAGGGCAAGATGAGCTTCGCCATCGACCAGCAGCAGTACCTGCAGGGCTACCTACCGGTAGTGTTTCTCACCCTTTACCACAAGTATGGACTGCTACCGGGAGCCGATGTACAGACGGGACCCGGTTTCGTGACGCAGCAGCAAGCGGAGCAGGTGATCGAACTCAGCAAGCAGGGCATCCGCTAAAGCTGAACGGGGTCTCATACGGGCAGTTTGGGTTCCCGCCCATAATATCCATAGGTGAGATTTCATCATGGCTAACGCGACTGTTGCAAAACCAGTCTCGTCCAAGTCCAAGCAGGACGAGCGCCTGCGCGAGGTCAGTCTACTTTCCAAAGTGTTGCACCGTCCCGAACTTGGCGCCGTCGCCGGCATGATCCTGGTCTTTGTTTTCTTTGGCATTGTGGCTGCTGGTAGCGGTATGTTCAGCGCTCGCGGCATTATTAGCTTCTTAGAGGTTTCGGCTCAACTAGGCATTATCGCAGTGGTCGCTGCGCTTTTGATGATTGGCGGCGAGTTTGATTTATCGATCGGCTCGATGATCGGTGCAGCCGGCATGGTCATCGCCATCCCCGCAGCCGGCTACGGCTGGCCCTTGTGGCTTTGCATCCTGTTGGCCTTCTCCGTTGCTGCAATGGTTGGCTACGTTAACGGCTACCTGGTCATCAAGACCGGGTTGCCGTCTTTCATCGTCACCCTGGGCTTTCTCTTTATCCTGCGGGGCCTGACCATCGGCTTCACCCGCCTGTTGACCGGGCGCACTCAGATTTCCGGGCTGAAGGATCTGGCCGAAAATGACTGGCTGGCGCCTCTGTTCGGCGGTGAACTGGGGGGCTGGCTCTTCACCTGGATGGCCGGTGCCGGAATGATTGATACGCTGCGCACCGGTGCTCCCACGGTGAGCGGCATTCCTATGTCCATTATCTGGTGGATCGTGCTTACCCTAGCGGCCACTTGGGTGCTTTTGCGGACCCGTTTTGGCAACTGGATCTTCGCTTGTGGCGGCGACCCCAATGCCGCACGCAACTTCGGTGTGCCGGTGGCTCGCGTCAAGATCATTTTATTCATGTGCACCGCCATGGCCGCCACCCTGCTGGCCGCCATCCAGGTTCTGGACGCAGGTTCCGCGGACGTGCAGCGCGGTCTTTTAAAAGAATTCGAGGCGATCATCGCAGTGGTAATCGGCGGCACCTTACTCACCGGTGGCTACGGCTCGGCGATCGGGGCCACACTCGGAGCACTGATCTTTGGCACAGTGCAAATGGGCATCTTCTATACCGGAGTCAATACCGACTGGTTCAAGGTGTTCCTAGGCGCGATGATGCTGGTTGCAGTGATCTTCAACAATTATATTCGCAAGCAAGCCACGGGAAGCAAGTGATGGAAAACGTAATGCCGGTGATTGAAGTGCGAAACATCAGCAAGTATTTTGGCAGTGTCGTTGCCCTGAAGGACATCTCCATAAAGGTCTACGCCGGGGAAGTGATGTGTCTTCTCGGCGACAACGGTGCTGGCAAGACCACTCTCATCAAGACTCTCGCCGGAGTTTATCAGCCCAGTGAGGGCAAAATGCTCGTGGAGGGTAAGGAGGTACTGTTCGACTCTCCCTCAAGTGCATTGGACCAAGGAATCGCTACGGTTTATCAGGACTTAGCTTTAATCCCCCTGATGAGCATTACCCGTAATTTCTTCATGAGCCGCGAACCTTTGAAAGATGGCACGGGGATCTACAAGTACATCAAAGTTGTGGACTGGACCAGGGCCAACCAGATCGCCAAGGAGCAGCTGGCCAAGATCGGCATCGACGTACGCGACCCGGATCAAGCCGTGAGTACGCTCTCTGGCGGCGAACGCCAATGCTTGGCCATCGCCCGGGCGGTTTATTTTGGCGCTAAGCTACTGATCCTCGACGAACCCACCTCGGCCCTCGGTGTCAAGCAGGCCGCGGTAGTTTTGCGCTACATCGCCCAGGCCCGGGCCCAGGGGCTAGGGGTTATTTTTATCACCCATAATGTGCACCACGCCTACCCCGTCGGTGATGCTTTCACCATTCTCAAGCGCGGCACCAGTTACGGCACTTTCAGAAAGAGCGAGGTCAGCCGCGAGGACGTACTGAACATGATGGCCGGTAGCCAGGAGATGGATAAGCTTTCCACCGAAATTGAGGAGTTCTCCCATACCAACTAAGCCAAGGCCCGAGGTGAACATGACGCCAGCACAGAAACCTTCGCTGAGCACGCCCTCGCCAAGGGCATACCCGATGAGTCGAAAAAGGTGATGCACTTTCATTGACCCGATGATTGTCTTCCCCCTGGAAGATTTTGACTGGAGCAGGGCTGCGGCTAGTGGAGAGCTTACAAAAACCAGAGATACAGAAAAATGACGCTAAAACTTCACAAGAAATTAGTAGAAATAAGAGAAGATATACTGGCGACAAAACCAATTGAAACGGATGAAAGTAACGACCTTGAAGTGCATATTTTAACAAGCAAGAATGACCATATAAATGCACTCTGGGCACTTAAGTCATTCTATCATTTCTCAGAGATAAGGCCAAAGCTTATAGTTCACGATGACGGAAGCTTTGATTACGGGCATGTTAATATTTTTAAAGAACATTTTATTGGTTCAAGAGTGATTGACAGAACGGATGCAGATCAGAAAATGGCTCTTGCCCTAAACGATAGGCCTTACAGCAAAAATTATCGTAAATGCAAAAATTATGTACATGCAATCAAACTCTTTGACTCGTTTCATTATTCGAAAACAGAAAAAATCCTTTTTTTGGATTCAGATGTACTGTTTTTCAAAAAACCAATACGGATGCTGACATTAATTGATGACAATACTGGTTTTTATATGGATGATTGGGGTTACGCATACACACATGCTCAGGATGTTTTAAAAACCTATCTAGACGTTAATGTTATAGGTTATATTAACACTGGTATCTGTCATTTCCCGTCAAAAGCGATGTTTGACAAGGACCTCGTTGAAAATTATTTGAAATTGACTCATAACCATAATTATCCGCATGAATATTGGACGGAACAGACTGCCCTTGCCCTATTGATCTCACAAAATCAAGAAGTCTTTTATCAGTTAGAATTAGATTACCAAATAGGTACCCAAGGATTTACCGATGATACAATAAGCCATCACTACGTCAATGATGTTTCACACCCACAGTCAAGACGAAATTTCACAGAAGTTGGAATAAAACACCTAAGAGAAACAGGGTTTCTTGACACAATTAAAAAATAATATGCAGATCAGATTTAACTAACACTCATTAAATGACTGTTGTCTGTAAACAGGCATGTAACCAACTTTCCTCCTTGTAACGGATTTTGTTGATAAACTGAATCCCGGCGTTCTTTACACCCGTAATGAAACTAAAGTTATTAAATTTGCTAACGACATAGCGACACTGCCCTTGTAATGAGTGCCAGCCGTACCAAGCCGTTGTCCACTGAGTTCTCATCGGTAAACTAAGTGAAGCAAAATGGAAACAACAAACACACACAGCAAACTAATCGGTTACCTGCTTTGGATATTCGGCTTTCTCGGCGCACATCGCTTCTATTACGGTAAACCAATCAGCGGCACGATTTATTTCTTCACTCTGGGACTGCTGTTTATTGGTTGGCTGATCGATTTGTTCTTGATTCCTTCCATGGATCGGCAGGCCGACTTCCGTTACACGCCGGGGCCGAAAGACTACAACCTGACTTGGGTTCTGCTCACGTTCCTTGGTATCTTCGGTATCCATCGGTTTTATCTGGAGAAATGGCTGACGGGCCTGCTCTATCTGCTCACCGGCGGCGTATTTCTGCTTGGCATTGTTTACGATTATTGGACCCTGAATACACAGATCAGCGAAATCAACCGCGCGCGAGTACTGGAGAGTTGGTGACAGTGTTAGCTCATGGCGAGTCGGCTGGGGGGATGTCAAAAGAAACTATTGGCCGTGAATCCAGTCGTTGGCATAAGCAACCTTTAAAAATTCACGCACTTCGTCCGCATTGATATCTGACTGCTGCCGCTGCATATCCTCGACAATCTCTTCTACGGATTGAGAGCCGTTACAGCGCTTGAGAATTTCCTCCTGTCCCGCTGCCAGCGGGACAGTCCCTCCGGCATGCATGAGGACATAGGATTGCCTAGCGTCTTGCCAAATCAATTGAAAACCGGGGGAAAGGTGGACATGGCCCTGGGGTAACATGCTCATATCATGACCTCCTGGGGATTGGCTAGCGTGTCAATAAGGGTGCGGCAGAAAGCGGGAAGGTCACCGGGCACACGGCTAGAGATGAGATTGCCATCGCGGACCACCTCCTGATCTACCCACTCGGCGCCGGCGTTGATCATATCATCTTTGATGGAATAGAAGGAGGTGACTCGCCGCCCTCTCGCAATGCCTGCTGATACCGGTATCCAACCGGCATGGCAGATAAATGCGATAAGCTTGTTTTGCTCGTACATCTCACGCACGAAAGTAATCAACGGTGGATGCCGGCGCATGTGATCCGGTGAGTAGCCCCCGGGAATGACCACGGCATCGAATTCCCGGACGTTAGCGTCGTCTACTTTGCCATCCGCTTTGACGCTTAATCCCTGTTTTCCCTGATAGCGCTCTGCTCCCGTGCCTAGCACGACCACCTCGGCGCCGGCTTCCTGCAGACGATAATAGGGATACCATAGCTCAAGATCCTCAAAGAGGTTTTCCGCTAAGAGCGCAATTTTTTTACCAGATAACTGCATGACAGGCACTCCTTTGAGAAATGGTTAAGGATTATCGCGGCCGTGAACAACGGCGGGCGGATGGGTCGCCTCGACGGCGGTAAAGGGTTCGAGAATGTGATAGGTGTGGGAAGCGCCTTTCGGGACTACCCATGAGTCCCCCGGTTCGAGTAGCACCCTCTGATTTTCGATATGAAGCTCTGCGCGACCGCTGATGACATAACCGACGGTTTCATAATCGCGTTGGCTTGCCGGTTTGGCGTCGCCGGGTTCCTCATTTTCCCACAGCCGCATTCCTATACTGATGCCGGAGGCCAGATATTTTTGGCCCAACTCACCCGTTGGCGAGTAATTAGAATTGACTTTTTTGACACTGGTGTCGCTCATGGCGGTCTCCTTGGGTAAGAATTTCATTACACTGGACTTTACGCTGTTCGTTACCCAAAGCTGCCAAAGGCAAAGGCTGCTTTAAGCAAGAAGTTAGAGGCTGTCCGGAAAGTTTAACCTATGATATTTAAATCAATAAGTTAAATTCTCTTGAGCTACAATAAGCTTTTGATTTATAGGATTTCCGTACAGCCTCTTAATGCGGAAAATAGGACCTAAAGAAGCAAAGATAAATTGCAGTCTCCCTGCATTCAGTGATGGTTTTCTCTAATACCGCCATCTGGCTCCAGGCGATATTGCCGACGTTTACTCTACTTATTAGGTCTGGTAAATGGTTTTGATATTGACAAATTCCCGAATGCCGAAATGACCGAGTTCGCGCCCGTAACCGGAGTGTTTGACGCCGCCGAAGGGAAGGCGGGGGTCGGAGGCCACCATAGCGTTAATAAAAGTCTGTCCCGCTTCGAGTTCATTGATAAAGCGTTGTTGCTCGTCGGGGTCGTGCGTCCAGACACTACTGCCTAGACCAAAGGCGCTGTTATTTGCCAGCGCAATGGCCTCGTCGATGTCCTTAACTTTAAACAGCAATGCGACCGGGCCAAAGACTTCTTCACGGTAAACCGGGGCACTTTCAGGGATATTAGCCAATACGGTAGGGAAATAATAGTTGCCCTGCCGGTCCGTACGGTTACCGCCGACCAGCGCTTTGGCTCCCGCGGCTACTGATGCTTCCACCTGCTGTGCCATTGTGTTGAGAATATCCGGCGTGGCCAACGGTCCAATATCCGTATCCTCTTCCATCGGATCGCCCACTTTAAGCTGTTTCACCAGGTCCACAAAGCGTTTTTCAAAGGTGTCGTAGATAGCGTGGTGAACAATAAAACGCTTGGCGGCAATGCATGATTGACCGTTGTTAATATGACGCGCGGTAACGGCTGTTGGCACTGCCTTTTCTAGATCGGCGCTGGACATGACGATAAAGGGATCGCTGCCTCCTAACTCGAGCACCGTCTTTTTTATATGTTTGCCGGCCGTCGATGCTACCTGCGAACCCGCCGGTTCACTGCCGGTCAGGGTGGCAGCCCGGACACGGTCGTCCTCCAGAATACCTGAGACTCTGGCGGATCCAACTAACAGAGCCTGAAAAGCGCCAGCGGGAAAACCTGCTTGTAGAAAAATTTGTTCAATGGCAAGAGCGCATTGCGGTACATTGGAAGCGTGTTTTAACAGTCCCACGTTGCCCGCCATCAGGGCGGGGGCAGCGAAGCGAAACACCTGCCAGAAGGGGAAGTTCCAGGGCATCACGGCCAGCACGGGTCCTAACGGCAGGTAACGTAGGTAGCTTTGTTGCGCATCCGTCTCGATCACCTCGTCGGCAAGAAATTGAGCGGCATGATCCGCATAGTAGCGGCATGCCCAGGCGCATTTTTTAGTCTCGGCTACAGCGGACTGAAAAGGTTTACCCATTTCTCGGGTCATCGTAGATGCCCACTGTAGCTTGTCCGCTTCGAGGATGTCGGCTGCTTTGCTCAGTAGGCGGGCGCGTTCCGTAAAGTGGCTGTGACGATAGGTGTAAAAGGTTTCCCACGCTTTCTGGAGTTTACGTTCAAGTTCCTCATCGCTGAGTTCTGAAAAAGTTTTAAACGTTTCGTTAGTCGCGGGATTGATGCTGAGAATAGCCATGTTTGCCTCCGCGCAAAGATGCCCAATAAACGGGCAGCTTTCCCTTAGAGGAAAAATGCGTTTATCAGGACAGTTAATACCCACATTCCGCACACCGATGTAACCTTCTGAATATTTAAAGTTAATTTTCATGCCAACTTAATTAGATAAAGCTTATAAAGTATAAAATTCAGATACTTATGTGAATGATATGCGGAATGTCGGTTAATACTCTCGGTTCGGTCATTTGATATAAGTTATTGATTTATAATAAGCATGATTTATGCTATTGCATATTTCATGCACAACGTAAGGCACTGAATCTTCAAAACTTCCAAAAAAATGAGCGAACCGTCGGTTAATAAACTTGATATGGCAGATATTTATGGTGTGCTCTAATACCCGCCGGCAAATTAAACTCTTTAGGAAAGTCTCAAATGATTGCGGCAGGACAGCCCCATGCGAATGAGTTCGGCTGCCGTTTGCGCTTCCATTTTACGCATCACACAGCGGCGTCGTTTTTCGATCGTAGACGTTGTTACGCCGACGATGGCTGCCATTACCTTATTGCTCTGTCCTGAAACGATACCGTTTAAAATATCCCGTTCTTGAGGTTTGAGCTTGGCAAGTCGATTGTTGAGTTCACGGAGTCGGGCATCCCGTCGACGCAGCTTTGCGTTGAGATCGATAGCTTTGCGGATCTGTTCCACCAATACATGATTGTCAAAAGGCTTTTCCAAAAACTCGAAAGCGCCCCGCTTCAATGCTTTTAGCGCTGTCGCTACGTCTCCATAACCGGAGAGAAAGATAAGTGGAAGCAGGCTATTCCGTTTTTTCAGGGTTTTTTGCAACTCCAAGCCGCTCATGCCAGGCATACGCATGTCCGAAATTACACACCCGGGTCTTTCCTCTGTTTCTGCATCATAAGCGTCAAGGAATTCCTGTGCGTTGGCGTGAAGCTCTACGTTATAACCGGCGGTCTCGATGACGAAATGTAAAACACAGCGTAAATCTTGGCTGTCGTCGATGACAAACACTGTAGATTCACTCATCGGAAGCACCTCTTTTGGGAAGAAAAGTATCTCACTTGGGTAGGTAGTGAGGTATTCTTTAATTGTGATAACAGATAATCGAAAATTTCTTTTAAAACTCAAAACTAATTTTTTAATTGACTTAAGGGCTTGATTTATTTTTTGAAGCAAAGAAAATGCCATTGTTTATCATTTTGAAAAAAACTGCGAAACGGAAAGAACAGAACAGCTTTAGAAGGCAATGTTGAAAGAATGGAGAGTAATAATTTGTAATGACATGAAAATGCTACAAAATAATATGTAATTGTTACAAGTTTAAGGCGTAATGGCTTTCTTTCCACATCGTTATTTTCATAGGATTTATATAAGGCGTGTTTTAATTTTTACTAAGGGTAAGGGATAGAAAATGGGCTCTAATCATCACCGGAACTGTTGTTAATTCAGTGCCGTTTAAATGATGGTTAAAACCCATGAGAGGATGGAAAATGAATTAGTTATTCAGGCTTAGAGTAATCCCTTTTAACGGCGGGATCATGCTCTTTAGCGTGTTCTGCGCCCGTTTTTTCCGCTTCCTCTAGTTTTTTCTTCTCAGATTCAGGAATATTTTTCCTGTCTTCTTCCTGCTCTTGGACTTTTCCGGATTCGACAAAATCTTGGGTCGCTTCATTATAATGGCGAGCGGCCTCAGGATCGCCTTCGCCCTTATTAACAGGTTTGTCTGGAACCATTAAATACCTCCTGAGTAGATTGAATAATTGTTGTGAATGGTTAGCTACGATGTAGCGTTTTTAATGCATAAGCAGTAATAACTGCTCATTAAAAGATAGACTAATTAATGCACGCCTAAGCTACTAGAAAGCCTAGTAATTGTCTTCAGTGTCCTCAGCAGTGTCCTCAATAGCTTTGCCTGCAGATTGCATATCTTCACCTGCGCCTGAGAGGGTATTGCAACCCGTAAGACTGAGCTGTGTCGCAAGTACTATTAAGAGAAGCAGTGCATAAGATAGAGGTTTATTTTGCATTGTGCTTTTCCAACTAGATTAAAATCTAAAGGTTTATGTTAGTAAGTTAAAAGATAAAAAAGCAATCGTCGTGCCAGTATTGGAAGGTAAGGAGTTATTTATCTAACCTGCCTCGAATTGGGTATCCACTTTAGCCGGGACACTTTACAGGGCTACTTTGTAGGAGCGAGCTTGCTCGCGAACTCACCCTGATGCCCTACGCAATCGCGCGCAAGCTCGCTCCTACCGGTGGATGTAGCGATGTAGCGTCTGATATGTCCCGTTTTAAGGCGGTAGCCCTGAATTTTATTTCAAGAGCTTGAATAATATCGGAAAAGCGTACTGTGCTGTTATCAACAGCGTGGGGGGAGTCTATGAAAGATGAAAATTCCAGATTGGCCTGGTTGATTGTAATTACTGCAAAAAAGAAGTCCTTTGGGTTGTAAAAATTACATGATCTTAAGCATTCTCCCAAGCAACGCTAGGGGCTTGCGTCTTGGCCAGTGCTTTTTTCAAACTGTTCTCTACCGACCTTAAGCTGAAAATAACTATCTTTGGCAAACCGCGGTGCAGCTAAGGCCGGCCTGGCGACCAAAGTGATCGCCTCCCGAGGAATTTTAAAATCAGTTTCACCTGCACTCCCCATCATCCCACCCGTAGACACAATGGCATACACAAGTTTGCGTGCTGGCCAGTCAATGATCAAATCTTCGCTTTTTCCCAGAGTTTCTCCCTGGATATCTTTTACTTCCAGACCCATAAGATCAGTCACCTTTTGCAGACTGCTGGTGCTCTGGGAGAGCATATAAGCTGCAGTTGAAAACCCAATGATAGGCTCGTTGGCTTTATTCGGAATTAATTCGTCCCAGGCGAATACTCGGCCGCTCGCAGTATTTTCTTCCTGGTCTGGCAGAATTGACCAATCATTGTCGTCAAGGCCGACAGCCTCGATAATTGTCTCCTTATCCAGGTCCATCCGCATAGTTGCCGCCTCGGTCAATAAGGTTAAGGCATCGATAGGGACGGCGAACATCCTGGCCTCAATATCCGGTAGGCCACCGAAAACACCGCCGAAGGACAAAACGGCATAGGAAACTCGCCCCGTCTGCCAGTCGACGGCCAAGTTTGTCAGAGTACCCAGTTCCTCGCCATGGGCATTGACAATACTGACGCCGAGTAGCTCATTGACCTCTCCGAGCGTATCCGTACTAGCGGTGGCGGTGGCTGATAGGGAAGTCAGATTGCTCAGCAATAAAGCGAGTGACCACAGCCACTTGCTCCAGCATAGCGCGCGTATTTTGCAGTTCAGGAGGGAGATAGACTTGAGTGCCATGGGTTTTCGCCTTTAGTCAATTGAAAAATCCGACAACACCTAAGGCTTATCGGGTGCTTCCAAGGTGGATGCTGACTCTTCGATGGTGGGAAAATTTACCGAGTAACCGCTTGGTCTAGTTAAATAGTCACTCAGTGTTAAGCTAAACATAAAGATTAGCCAGAAGAATCCTCCTGCGGCAAAAAGCCTTACTAAGGAGCTATTTTGGCTTACGTGCATTAAAAAAACGATAATTAGCGCCGTCATCGCGGCGGCGATGCTGACATTGATCCATGGCTTAACATTTCCTAAATTCATGTAGGTACTGGCTATATTCAGGGCCAGCAGCGCCAGCAAAGCAAGATAAGTCAAAGTAAAGCGTTTGACTTCAGAACGCGTTTTCTTCCAGTTGGAATTCATACTTGTCATCCTCTGGCAGTCACTCAATATAGTCAAAGCCGATCGAACCGATGCCGATCCCGATCAGTACACAAAGGATAGGCTCAGAAATGGTTAGCCGATTAACGATTCATTAGGTAAAGCATCGAAAAGATAAATACCCAGACGACATCGATAAAGTGCCAATAGAGGCTAGCAATATCAATTTTGATCTCTAGACTTTCAAAATTCTGGCTGCGGGCTGCGAAAACGATCATCACAAAAGCGATGCAAATGCCGATAAAAAGATGCAGGGCATGCATGCCGGTCAGGATGTAGTACAAATTGAAAAACAGCTGAGCATGTTCCGGATGCGGTCCTGGAAAGTGAAAATTGAGCCCCGGTAACGGGGCCAGTCCTTCATGGATTTCCTTGGCGTATTCGATGCCTTTGATGACTAAAAAGACGATCCCCAAAAGAGCGGTGATACTTAGCCAAACAAGCAGCTGCGTGCGTTTCTTGGCCTGTACCGCCGGCAAGGCCAGAGAGAAGGTGAAAGCGCTGGTCAGCAATATCGCCGTGTTAATACTGCCCAACACCAGATCCAAGTGTTGGCCGGCTTCCATAAAAGCCTGAGGGTAATAAATACGATAGACGGTATAGGCCAGGAATACCCCGGAAAACAGCAGCAGTTCCGTGGCTAAAAACACCCACATACCCAGCGTGTCGGCCTCTCGCTGCTGAGAGAGGTCGTCAAACTGCATCTTTACGGCGTTACTGGCGTCAGACACGTTCTTCAAGGACCTCATTGGGATCGTAGTTGTAGGGACCCTCCGTTACCACCGGCGTTTTCTCGAAATTATGTTCCGGCGGCGGCGAACTGGTCTGCCATTCCAGTCCCGTGGCTCGCCAAGGGTTGGGGCCGGCGAGTTTTCCGTAGCGTAGCGACCAAAACAGATAACCAAGGGGCAGCAGGTAACCGGCGGCAAGTACGACGGCGCCGGCCGAGGAGAGGATATTGAATAGCTGAAATTCTTCCGGATAACTGTGATAGCGCCGGGGCATGCCCATGTAACCAAGGATATATTGCGGAAAAAAGGTAAGATTAAAGCCAAAAAAGATCAGCACGGCCGAAAACCGCCCCCAGAAATCATGGTACAGGCGCCCTGTCATTTTTGGCCACCAGAAATGGATTCCGCCCAGGTAAGCCATTACCATACCGCCGACCATAATGTAGTGGAAGTGAGCTATCACGAAGTAGGTATCGTGAACGTGTACATCAACGGCCGTGGCGGCCACAAACAATCCTGTCAACCCACCGGTGGTAAAAAGCCCTATAAAACCCAGCGCGTAAAGCATAGGCGCCTCAAAGGATATAGCGCCCCGATACATGGTGGTTGTCCAGTTAAACACTTTGATGGCCGAAGGAATGGCGACCAGGAAACTTAACATGGAAAACACCAGTCCCGCATAAACAGACTGGCCGCTGACGAACATATGATGGCCCCAGACCAGAAAACCGATAATGGCGATGCCGAAGATGGAAAAAGCCATGGCCCGGTAGCCAAAAATCGGCTTGCGGGAAAAACAGGTAATGATTTCGCTGACCACTCCCATGCCGGGCAGAATCATAATATAGACTGCTGGATGGGAGTAAAACCAGAAGAGATGCTGGAACAAAATGGGATCACCGCCCAGCGCGGGATCAAAGATACCAATGCCCAGCAGGCGTTCCAGGGCGATCAGCAGCAGGCTGACGGACAAGACCGGGGTGGCCAGGACCATAATGATACTGGTGGCATAGTTAGCCCAGACAAACAGCGGCAGGCGAAACCAGGTCAGCCCCGGTGCCCGCATCTTATGGGCGGTGACGATAAAGTTAAGCCCCGTGAGGATGGAGGAGAAGCCGACGATAAATACCCCGGTAATGGCGGCGATGACATAGGTATTGCTGAACATGCTGCTGTAAGGCGTATAGAAGGTCCAGCCCGTGTCCACGCCGCCGGCGATAAGCGTAAAGAGAGTAAATAAGGCGCCCAGGACGTAGATATACCAGCTCAGCAGATTAATACGGGGAAAGGCTAGATCCCGGGCGCCGATCATCATGGGCAGCAGAAAATTGCCCAGTGTGGCCGGTATGGCGGGTACTAGAAAGAACCACACCATGATAATACCGTGCAGGCTGAAGAGCTTATTATAGGTGTCCGGCTTAACCAGATCGCCGGCCGGTGTCATCAGTTCCAGGCGGAAGATAAGCGCGGCAGTGCCTCCGATAAAGAAAAAGAAGGTGATGGAGGCTATATAAAGCCAGGCTATCCGCTTATGATCGGTACTCAAGACCCACGACAAAAAGCCATAATCTCTATTGAGATAATTGCGTGGAATAGGAACGCTGACGCTGCTCATGGGGTTTGGTTCTCCTCGGCAGAGGCAAGAGACTGGATGTAGGCAATCAGTTTTAGGATAGCTTCTTCGCTAAGCTGCCCGGCAAAGGTAGGCATGACCGGAGCATAACCGGCGACCACCTGTTTTTTGGGCAAGAGAATAGAGTCCCGGATATAAGCCTCGTCGGCGACAATGATCTCACCGTTTTGTAAGGGAACAGTACTGCCGAATACACCGACCAGTGAGGGAGCCCGCACTGTGGAATCGCCGAAGTGACAGCCGCTGCAACCATGAGCGCGAAACAGCCTGGCGCCCTCCTCGGCCAGGGTGGGTCCACCTGCGCGGCTATCGAGCCAGGCCTCATAAGCAGCCGGCTGCATAACAAAGACTTCACCACGCATTTGGGAGTGCGATGTGCCGCAGTATTCGGCGCAAAGCAGCCGGTAGCGGCCGGTCCTGGTGGGAGTAAACCAGACGGTGGTATAGCGGCCGGGAACCAGATCCCGTTTAACCCGGAAGGTGGGCACGTAAAAGCTGTGGATCACGTCCTGGCTCGTCATGGTGAGCTCAATCGGTTGTCCCAGAGGGATATGCAGTTGATCGATTTCCCGCTGTCCGCTGGGGTGTTGAAACTTCCACATCCACTGTTTCGCAATGACCTGGACTTTTAGCGCATCGGCAGGCGCAGCCTGCAGGGAAAGGTAGCGTTCTCCCGCCCAGACAAACAAGCCGATAAAGATAAGCAGCGGAATGATGGTCCAGGTCGCTTCCAGTTTAACGTTTCTGGGACTGGTGGCTTTCCGCGGTACTTCCACGCCCCGGCGGTACCTGATGACAAATACCCACATAACAATAAACAGCGTCAGAAGTACTAAGCTGCTGATGCCCAGCAGGGAGAAGAAAATATGGTCGACGTGTCTGCCAAAGGTGGTCGCCGCAGAAGGAAACATTTCATAGGAATTTGCCATGGTTGCCTCCTTAATCCGATCCACCCTCTCTCAGCGCATGGTCAGGAGATATGTCGCGTTTACGCCGCCGTTCCCGGAGCCATGTGATGCCCAAAAAACCGCCCAGCACTGCCACGGTAACCAGGCTGGCCAGCCGCAGTACTTTCATGATCACGACGCTGTATTGGCCGGTCTCGGGGTTGTAGTCGTAGCACAACAGTAAAACCTGCTCGATGGGGGAGCCAATGCGCTCTTTGGCCGTTTCTATTAGACTCAGCCGCAGGACCTGGGAGGGAAACTGCACACCGTAGAAGTAGCGGGCGATACGGCCGGTGTTGGTAAGCAGGACAATACCCGCTGCGTGGATGTATTGGTCAAGATCCGGATCATAGTCATACCGGTATCCCACGCTATCCGCCACACGCCGGATTGTCGTTTTATCGCCGGTAAGAAAGTGCCAGCCCGACGCGAGCCCCACGGTTGGATAATGGGTCTTGAGTTCCGCCGCTTTAGCTGCCGCCATGACGGGTGTCTCTTCGGGATCAATACCGATGATTACCACCTGAAACTCTTTACCCGCGGTAAAACCGATCTGTTGCAGGCTTTCCGCCAGGCCTTCCAGGGTCAGCCCGCAGAGATTTGGACATTGATAATAGGCAAACATCAGGATGACCGGTTTGGCGTCGAAATACCGCTTTAGCGGCACGGGCAGACCCTTTTCGTCGTAAAAAATAAGATCCAGAGGCACCCTTTCGTTTAAGCGTTGGTCGAAAGCGATATCTGCAAGATTCGGCTGCTTTGCTAACGCAGCAACTCCTGACACGATAAGACACAATCCAAAAATGAGTTTGGTCATGGCTGCGCCTCTGTGTTCTGGTCTGATGGCGTGTGGTTACGTTTCACCAGCAGTTGCATGGCCTGCTCAATAGGGATATGCACAATCTCAGCCTCCCGATCAATCCAGCCATAGCTATGCAAAATTTGCCGCTTGCGGGCCAGCAACTCATTGAGCTCTCGCGATGGCGCCACCTGTAAGCGCGGTTCGGAAGACACGACTTGGTCAACCGATACCGCAGAGCGGTCGAAGCTTTCCACTGGTTCATCCGACAGCTTGAGTAGTATCCAGACACTGACAAGCACAATAGCAATTACCGTAAGGAGCCCGCCGGCTACCCATAGCGTTCTGGTAATGTGCAGATCCGACGGCTCATGCCCCAACTGTTCCGCCTTTTGCGTTGTGGTATCAACCATGTTGAGGTATCTCTTCAGCTCGCACGGTGTGCTGCAGAGGCGCAGCAGCGGTTAACTGGCGCGGCAGCAGCCAAGACAATACTGCCAGCCATATTCCGCCTATCCCTAAAAGGGTTACCGCATCCAACCAGAGAAAAACGGGATAATGCCGGGGAAACATTGGCATCACCAGCCAATAGGTATCAAGCAGACGTCCTATCAAGATCAGCATCGCTACACTGGCTAACCAGCTGAGATGACGCTTGACGGTACGTGATAGCAGGGCAAAAAAAGGCAGCCCTACATGAATGACGGCCAGCAGTACCGCAATATAAGGCCAGGCGCCCTCTTGGCGCAGTAAATACCAGCGGATCTGATGAGGCAGATCTTCGTACCAGATTGTCAAGTATTGATTAAACATCAGATAGGCCCATAGCATAATGCCGGCCAACATAAGGTTACCCAGGTCCTGGAACCGGGATCGGGTTTGTTCATCACCGGGAATAACACCTGCCCGGGCTAAAATGGCATTAAGTAATATGGCAAAGGCCAATCCTCCCACCAGTGCTCCCACGCCCGCTTGAAAGCCAAAGCTGGTGGAGTGCCAGCGCGGTTCCAGAGACATAATCCAGTCGATGGCAAAGACGCTGATGGTCAGGGTATAGAGGATTAATCCGACAATGCTCCAGCGGTAATAACGATGTTCATTGGAGGCTCCGGCGGCAGGCCGGCGAAAGCCGCCTAGGGCAACGGCGAGGCCAATCCAGAGCAAAAAGATCACGCTTGACCGGATCAGAAAAAAGGGCACGTTAAGATAGGCGGTCTGCCTGTCCAGATGTTTGGCCAGTTCCGCAGACGGGGTAATCCAGGGATAGAGGTATTCCAGACCAAAGGCCAGAGGGATAGACAAAATGGCTATTGGCAGCACCAAAGCAGCAGTTGCCATAAATACCGGGCGGCTGAAATCGCCCCAACTCCCGCCGGTGACATGGTAGATCATCAATAGGCCCAGCGAGCCCACCGGAATACCTATCCAAAAAACACAGGCCGCTAGATAAGAATGAAAAAATTCCGGAGGATTGAGCCAAATGCCCAGCAAGTTCAGCGCCATTCCGATCAGTCCTAGGAACAATCCCAGCCAACGCATCCGATAGATAGCTTTCACGGTTTTTCCTCCGCTTTGGGCAGCGGCGCATGCGCCGGAACTTCCGCTAGACTGGCATGCTGGCTTAGCTGCAAGGCGCGGATATAGGCGGTAATTGCCCAGCGATCGGCGGGCGGAACCCGGGCGGCATAGGAGTACATCACGCCGTAACCTTCGCTAATGACATGATAAAAGTGCGCATCAGATGCCTTACGCAGGCGCTCCTGATGAAACGAGGGCGGCTGGGGAAAACCGCGTTGAACCACCATGCCCTCGCCGTCGCCCACCAGTCCATGACAGGGAGAGCAGAATATAGTAAAGCGTTCCTGGCCGCGGTTTAGCAGTTCCTGGGTGATGGGAAACGGTATGGTATTCGGTGGCGGCCCTAGGAGTGTGCCCCGAGCCACCGTGCCATCCACCAGCCGGCGTGCGGCCTGATGATCGGGAAACCACCGGCTGTCTTCATAGGGCTCGTATTTCGGCTGATCGACCATATTCTGCTCGCAACCCGTCAGCGGCAGGGTGGCGAACAGGTTAGCCATGGCACCAATCAATACCGCGGTTCGCGAATTCATCGTTCCACCTCATAAACCCTCAGCGGATGCTGATCCAACAGAAACTGCCGGGTGGTTTCCAACTGAAAACGGTCATCCTTCGCTTCAATGCAGAGGTAAAACCGGTCCTGGCTGGCCCGTTCAAAGTAAGGCGTATTGAATATTGAATGATAAGGCTTGGGCAGGCGGTTACGAGTCAGCATGCCTATCATTCCCGCCAAGGCGGCGCTCAGGATGGTGATTTCAAATGTCGGCAGCAGAAAGGTAGGCCAGCTGTTGAGAGGGCGGCCGCCCGAATTGAGGGGATAATCAATGACCCAGGCATAGTATTGCAGGCCAAAGGCTAGGACGGCGCCCAGAATCCCGCCTAGCAACATAATAAAGGGCAACCAGTTATCCCGAAACCGCAGTGCCTCGGCCAAACCTTCCACGGCAAAAGGGGTATGGGCATCGATACGTCGATACCCATCAGCCCGGACTTGGCGAAGAGCCTCCAGCAGTTGTTGTGACGTGGAAAATTCGGCGACCAGCCCGTAGAGCGGAACTGTCATGGTATTTCACCCTCCTTTTCCTTGATGAGCTTGCGCATTTCGTGCATGGGCACCAGCGGAACAAAGCGGGCGAACACAAAGAACAGGGTGCTAAACAGCCCAAACGTGCCCAGCAACAAAGCCCAGTCCCAGAAAGTGGGATAATACATTTCCCAGGCCGAGGGTAGATAGCCGTGGCTCAGGGCGTCGACGATAATTTCAAGACGCTCCAGCCACATGCCGATATTGATCATAATGGAGATGAGAAACAGAATAACCACAGTGCGTCGTATCGTCTTAAACCAAAGCAGTTGGGGTACGACGACATTGCACAGGATCATGGACCAGTAAATAGGCGAGTAAGGCCCGGAAAACTTGTGCATGACCGCCTCCCAGGCGATCGGGTCGCCACTGTACCAAGCCATAAAGATTTCTATGCCGTAGGAATAGCCCATTAACAGCGAGCCCGCGACCAGGATGCGGGCCATGTTATCCAGATGGCGGAGGGTAACAAAGGCGTGCAGTCTGAAGGCGGCACGTAGGAGAATGGTCAGGGTGATGACCATGGCAAAACCGGAGAACATGGCTCCTATCACAAAATAGGGCGCAAAGATGGTCTCGCTCCAGCTGGGTAGTAGTCCCACCGAGAATTCATAGCCCACCACGCTATGGACCGAGACCACCAGCGGCACCGCCAGGGCAGCCAACAACAGATAAACCCGCTCGTGGCGTTGCCAGTGCCGCGCCGAACCCCGCCAGCCCAGCGCTAGAACTCCGTAAATGACTTGTTTAGTCCGGCTGCTCGCTCGGTCTCGGATGGTGGCCAGATCGGGAATAAGGCCCGCATACCAAAACAGCAGGGAGACGATCAGATAGCTGAGGATGGCAAAAAAATCCCACACCAGAGGGCTGCGGGACTGCGGCCAGACCTCCATGACATTGGGGTAGGGCATCAGCCAATAAAAAAGATAGGGACGGCCTAAATGCAGGATGGGAAACAAGCCGGCGATGGCCACGGCGAACAGCGTCATGGCCTCGGCAAACCGGTTGATGGAAGTCCGCCATTCCTGGCGGGTGAGATACAGCATGGCGGAGATTAAGGTGCCGGCATTGCCGATGCCGATCCACCAGACATAGTTGGTAATGGCATAACCCCATACTACGGATCGATTAATGCCCCAGATGCCGACGCCGGCATAAAATAAATAGCCGATGGAGATAATCAGCACCACGAGCAGTGCACAGCTGATGCCAAAACCGATCCACCAGCCCAGGGTGGGGCGACCCAGAGTGATATCGCTAATATGGCGGGTGATGGAATCATAGCTTTGTCCGGGCAATAGCACGGGCAACTCGGATTCCCTGTCTGGCTTGCGGTTGGTCATAGCGGGTCAAGCACCTTTAGTCTTTGAGCTCGGGGTTGGGATTTCTCAGCTTGGCCAGATAAGTGGTGCGTGGCCGGGTATTCAGTTCCTCCAGCAAGACGTAGTGGTGGGGCTGCATTTTCAGTTTTGCGACATGGTTGTCAGGATCACTGATGTCACCGAAGCTAATGGCTTGCGTGGGGCAGGCCCCTTGACAGGCCGTGACCACTTCGCCGTCGCGAATCCGCCGGTTTTCTTTTTGGGCTGTGATGCGAGCCTGATTGATGCGCTGTATGCAGTAGGTGCACTTTTCCATCACGCCCCGGCTGCGCACCGTCACATCCGGGTTTCTCTGGGCGGGTATTAGGTTGACCTCATCATCCTCTTGGTAGGGATATTCCCGGTCCGCATAATCGAAGAAGTTAAAGCGTCGGACTTTATAGGGACAGTTGGCTTCACAGAAACGGGTGCCGATACAGCGGTTATAGACCTGGTTATTAATACCTTCGGCGTCGTGAATGGATGCTTCCACGGGACAGACAGGCTCACAGGGGGCCTTCTCACACTGCATGCAGGGGACGGGCTGAAAGTAGGTTTCCGGGTTAGCGGGGGTATTTTTATAGTAGCGGTCGACACGCAGCCAATGCATCTCCCGGCCTCGGGCCACTTCTTCCTTGCCGACAATCGGGATATTGTTTTCGGCCTGACAGGCTACCACGCAGGTGTTGCAGCCGATGCAGGCGTTAAGATCGATGACCATGCCCCAGGCATAGGATTCATAACGAAATTCAGGATATAGCGAGACCTCTGGAGGCTCACCCCTGAGGTGGGGACTTTGCCGAAATGCTTCCTGAGTCATCACCCGCACCAGTTCACGGCCCTCGATGTTATAATGACGCTGTGTGCTGACTAACTGGCGCCGCTTGGTTTTTTTCTGTGTCATCAAGCCACTGATAACACTTGGCATGCGCACCTGTTCTTCCAGCTTTTGGATCGTCAGGCCGTGGTTAAACCAGGGTGCATCCAGGGTCCTTAGCCGATAGGCATTAACGCCGTAGCCGCTACCTACCTTACCCGCCGCCTCGCGGCCATAGCCCAGGTGCAGGGTCAGGGTTTCCTCAGCCTGGCCTGGCGCAATCCAGACCGGTGCCTGTAAGCGCCGCCCCTGATAATGCAGTTCGATTACTTCTTCGTTGGCCAATGCCAAACGCTGCGCCGTGGCGTGACTCAGCAGGGCGGCATTACCCCAGGTGAGCTTGGTCAGCGGCTTGGGCAGTTCTTGAAGCCAGCCATTGTTGGCGTAACGGCCGTCCCAGACGGTAGGATCGGGGCGAAACTGGAGTTCCAGATGGTCAAGGCGATAGGGCTCGGGCTTTGGCAAGAGCCGGGCCAGGTCCTCGTGTATCGCTGTTTTCCGGGGAGAGGCGGCGGTGTCGGTAATCAGTCCGTCGTGCAACGCCTGGCGCCAGAATAGCTCGAACTCCGCACCCTGATAGCGCTCCCGCCAGTAAGCCTTGACCACCTCATAGCCCGAGGCATTGAGATTGCCCAGCAGCAGCGCCATCATTTCATAAATCGATCTATTGGCATATAGGGGGGCGATCAGAGGTTGCAACAGAGTGACGGTGCCATCGTAGGCCCGAGCGTCGCCCCAGCTTTCCAATTCGTGGGTGGCGGGGACATGCCAGCGGCAGTGGCTGGCGGTCTCATTGTAATACAATCCCCAGTGAATGCTTAGCGGCACCTTGTTGAGGTGTTCGGTAAAGTTGACATCGGCCGGCGTATCGTAGGCCGGATTTCCGCCCAGGATAACCAGAGTATCCACTTGACCGGCCGCCATGGCGGATACCAGGGTGCGTAAGGATTCTTGTTGATCAATGGGCCGGACTTCTACCGGTTCGGTGTGGATCACCGTTCGGCCGATATTGCCGAGCCGTTCGTTGATGGCGTGAACTAAAGCGTGGACAGCGGGTGGCTGATGATCGCCCGCAAGCACCAGGCTTTCCCCTTGGTGGGTCAGTAAATCTTTCACTACGGCGTTTAGCCAGGCTTCTTCCACCGGTGGCTTGTCTGCACCGGTTGCCACGGCCACGCCAAGTTTATTGGCCAGAACGCGGGTCAAAGCCTCCGTGCGCCCCGCCGGTAAGGCGCGGCGATGGTCCGCCATGGCGCCGGTCAGGGTCAGGGTGGCCTCGATGACGTAGAGACGGTTCATTTCAGGATGGCCCACCCGTACTCGGCGCCGCTCCATAAAATCATGGGCGTAACGCACATGTCCCGGCTGTGCCGCCAGAAAGTCGCCGTCCAGGGAAAGAATTATTTTTGCGCGGTCAAAGCGGAACAGGGTCTCTAGAAAATCACCGAAAGCCAATTGTGCTCCCAGGCGCACATTGTTGCGATTTACCGGGTCGTATTGATGCCATCGAGCGCGGGGAAAAGCCGTGAGAAGATCTTCCAACTGGCGTCCCAACGTGGGTGAGGTCACCGTCTCGGTCAGCACATGGAGTCCTTCTCCCTGACGCTGTTGCCATTCCTGGCGCTTTGCCACCAATGGCGTGACAAAGCGGGTCCAGCCCCGGGTGTTGCCTTGTTCAGTGATAAGCTGGGAACGGTCGGGATCATAGAGACTTAGCACGCCCGCCTGAGAGAAAATATCAGTAGCGCCCAGACTGGCCGGATGCAGTTCATTGCCCTCCACCTTGGTGGGGCGTCCCAAATGACTTTCCACCAGCACGCCTTGCGCATAACCGCCGCGGGTTAAAGCCGTTGCAAAGTAAAGGGGTTGACCGGGCACGATCTGCTCCGGCATCCGGACATAAGGGACAATTTCCTCTTTGGGTTGCCGCTCACAACCGGTAATCCCGGCCAGAGCCAGAGAGGCGCCCATCAGCTTTAACAGGCTACGCCGGTCCACCGGCATGTCCCAGAACGAATCCAGCTGCGGAAATTCCTCAGCGAGGCGTTTCCTGAATTCCGGCGTATCTGCCAGTTCTTCCAGACTGCGCCAGTAATCTTTCCCCTGACGAGCTGGCAGATCCTCATGGCGGAGAGTTGTGTCGAGTTTATCCGTCGGTTGCTTTTTCATAAGCCCTAGTGATGACAGGTGTAGCAGGTGGTAATGCGCCCGCTGGTGTCGATCCGATAGTCATGAACCAGTTTTTTGCCCAACGTGATTTGCTTCTCGGGCGGTTGCCAGTCCATATCGAATACATGCTCGCGGGGCCGGACATACTTTTCCGGTGCCCGATGGCATTCGAGACACCAGCCCATGTAAAGGGAATTGGCTTGACGGATTAAAGGCATTTTGTCCACGCGGCCGTGGCAGGTGACGCAGGCGACGCCTTTGTTAATATGTATGCTGTGATTAAAGTAAACATAGTCGGGCAGATCGTAGACTCGCGTCCACCGCAGCGGAGTATCGGTGGCCAGGCTCTGGCGCACGGGCGCCAGCATTTCCGCATGCGTCCAGAGTTGCGAGTGACAGGTCATGCAGGTTTCTGTCGGTGGAATTCCGGCAAAGTAAGACTCCTCCACGGAGGTGTGGCAATACCGGCAGTCGATACCCAAACCGCCAACGTGGTGTTCGTGACTAAAAGGCACGGGTTGTTGGGGAGCGACATCCACTTTGGTAACATACGAAGATCGCACCACGGCCACAGCCAATCCCACCAGAGCGGCGCTAAAGAGCACAATCCCAAAGATGATCATCTTTGCCAGTGCATTTGCCCGGGGGCGGAAAATTTGTGCCATTGTTATGTCTTTTTGCTGTTGCTGTTGCTGTTGCTGTTGCTGTTGCTGTTGCTGTTGCTGTTGCTGTTGCTGTTGCTGTTGCTGTTGCTGTTGCTGTTGCTGTTGCTGTTGCTGTTGCTGTTGCTGTTGCTGTTGCTGTTGTTGTAAAAAAATTCAATCGCTATTGAAAAAAATTCAAAAGACGTTTTAGGGGGAAGGTGTTTTCGCCGGCGCTTGCTGCTATTCACGTCAGCAGCGAGCGCAACTCTCCTAACGTCAATGCCCAGCGGGGGAAGTCGAGCGGTTTGGCTAAGGTAGCCATCGGTTTGGCCGGGAAGCCTTCGATAACCGCGTTATTGGGAAAGGTAGAGCGCTGTTTGACCACACTGCCCGCTTTAACCAGAGAATTTGCACCGATCTCGCTGTAATCGCAGACAATAGCGCCAGGTTCGATAACACTATGTTGGCCGATTTTGCAACCGTGAATCATACAGCCGGGTCCGATTACCACATCGTCTTCGATCACTAACCGGTTATCCGGTAACAGATGTAACACCGTGTTTTCCAGAATTTGAACTTTGCTGCCGATCCGAACCGGGCCGTGGGAATCGCCGATGATTTTGACGCCCGCCCCGATAATGCAATCGTCTCCGACGATAACATCGCCGGTGATCTCGGCGGAATCAAACAGAAAAGCCGTTTTCGCAATTTGCGGGAATTGATTTTTGTAGGCGTAGAGTTTTCCCATAGTCGATTCCTCAACAAGAATGCCGTTTTGAAAAGCTTGGCCGGCTTCTCCCGATAAGGCAGTATCGCCGTTACGCAACCGCGTGATAACGGCCTGATCTGTTATGGTAAGGGATCGAATAATCCTGCCGGGACGGCCGACTACCACGGAATGGGAGGGGATCTTCATGCCTTCAGGAATCAACGTGCCCTCGCCCAAGATACACCAATCGCCGATGTCTGCCTTGGGCATAATAATACAGGCATTGCCGATTTCGCAGAGATTCCCTATGGCGGCGCCAATGACCAGGGTGCGGTGCCCGAAAACGACCTTTTCTCCAATGCGGGTGATGAGTTTCGGATTGCCGACAATGACGCTGTTCTCCAGCACTATGCTGTGATGGCCGATAACAATGCTATCGCCAATAGAGCGAAGCACGGCGCCTTGGGCAAGGTAGGCTTGCCGGCCAACAGTCATAAAACCATAAATAATCGCCGATTCGGCTTTACGGAAGTACTGCATTTTGCTTACTACCTGCCGAGTTGCGTTGCAACAGCTTATTCAGCCGATCACGCCAGAGTTTGACGTCACGTTCGCTGATTCCTTCCACTTTAATGGTTGGTTCATCTTCGTATTGCATATAGAAAACCACGTAATATGATTTGTCCGCCTCGCTTTTATCGTTCCATCCCGGTTTTTCCATACTGCCCCATTCCCAGCCCAAAACTTGGTCATAGCGGTAGAGAGTGTTGCGGTTAGCGGAAACGAAGGCCAGACGTTTTGTGTCGTCATCAAAGACGACCGAGGGTCTGCCCTTCAGGGTGTGATCAATCTCAAACCCTGATTCGACAAGCTTATCCAGAGAGCCCTCGTAATTCTGGGTGTCTTGATAGACCCACCAGCCGATGGCCAAGAAAACAATAAGCACTAATACAATAATCATGCCTGTATTCTCATAAAGGTTTCTATTGGGTTACGGTGCTTTAACACCAAGACTAAGGCGAACCATGCTATTCTCTTTTGAGGTTTTTTCCAGAAAAACATTGGCTTGCCCTTTGGTAGCCTGGATGGAGCGTAGCGAAATCCGGGTTTGGAGACATCTCAATTTCTGAATTACGTTTCGTTTCAACCAGACCGCCGTTAGAGTCTTTCCAAGAAATCGCCTTAATGCAACCTCAATTCGACACCATAGATCATGTATACGTGAGCAACCCTGTTTTTCTAACCAAGACTTGCAAAACGGCATAAGACCACATACGAACTGTGTTTCTATTCCAGAACTCAGGCAAGCTCGATTCTTGCATGGTGTTCTGGGGCTGAGGCAAGCCAGGCATCGCGGGTTAAGAGAGGTGCGAAAAGGGACTCGGCGAGAGCAATGTAGACAGCATCGTAGGCGGTGACGTTATAGCGCAACTCCCAGATTCGGAACAGAAATAGATCATGGGGATAGCGAGTGATGGGAAAATCAGTCAGGTGATGCAATCCGAGAGCGACATCCCTTCCTGGGCAGCCCGCGCCTTTTTTCGGTGCAGGTCGTCAGGGACATTTCGTAACCGAATCATCTTCGACATGCCTATAACATACTTGCATGCTTAACAAGACCGTCTGCGACACGGATGCCGCAGACGGTCTTGATGACAGTTTCCAGATCTTTATAGGCGAGACAATTTCAGAACCATAGCCGCACCCCCGCCACCACGGCGAGATCACCCACGTCCTCGCCTTCATCCCTGGCGAAATCCGCCGTATTACCGAGCCTGCGCGTCCAGGCGAGACCAATATAAGGTGCGAATTCACGCCGGATCTCGTAGCGAAGGCGTAAGCCCAGCTCGATATCGGTGAAGCCGGAGCCAATGCCGAGTTCCTCCACATCCTGAGCGGCAAGGTTGACCTCCAGTAGCGGTTGTGCAATCAACCTTTGCGTAAACAGAATCTCGTACTCCGCTTCCACGCGTGCGGATACATCTCCGTCGTCGCTGATAAAGCCGGCCGCCTCGAACTCGAACCAGTAGGGTGCTAGTCCCTCGACGCCGAGCACGGCAAAGCTGCGAGAGGGATTCGGCCTGAAGTCGTAACGCACTCCCGCCTGCAGGTCCCAGAAAGGGGCAATGAACCGGCTATAGAGAACCTGCACCTCGGCTTCTTCCACGTCATTGTCGAAAATCTTATCACCTTCTGTCTAGAGGCTGTTGGAAAATACCCTGGCGCGCAAGCTAATGCGTTGATTTAAAATGCTCCGAAATCGTTCGATCAGGGGTTTTCCAACAGCCTCTTAACCCAGATCCTGTTATAGTCCGTCCCAATCCAGCCTTCGGCGTCCCAATAGAGTGAATTGTCTCCGTCCTTGATCTGATACTCGAGCTGGTCGATCAGGAGAAAGCTGAAAATCTGAGAATCCTCGACCGGTTCTGGCCAGTCGGCCGGTGCGCCATCGGGTTGAGTTTCGGCGCCGGCCACATGGCCGGCCAGCAACAGGCACAGGGCAGCTAGCATGGCTTGCGGTGTGTTTTTCATCGGCTTGGCTCCTTGATGTTGTCAGGCGACCTGCACCACGCGGAACATACCCATTTCCATGTGATAGAGGAGATGGCAGTGAAAAGCCCAGCGCCCCGGCGCATCTGCCGTGATTAGCACAGACAGGCGTTCGGCCGGCTTAACGCTGACCGTGTGCTTGCGTGGAATGTGCCGGCCATGACCATTCTCCAGTTCCATCCACATGCCGTGCAGGTGGATAGGGTGCTCCATCATTGTGTCGTTAACCATGATAAGGCGCAGCCGCTCGCCGTAATTGAACAGGATCGGCCCCTTGACCTCCGAAAACTTTTTGCCGTTGAAGGACCACAGGTAGCGTTCCATATTGCCGGTGAGGTGTAGCTCTAACTCACGGCTCGGCGGACGGTCGTCAAAATCGGAAGCCAGGCGGCGCAGGTTTGTGTAGACCAGAACGCGATGACCGGTGTTCTCCAGCCCGGTACCGGGCTCACCAAGCCGATTCCGCTGCACCTCTGCCACTGAAATATTACCGGGTCCGTGGTCATCGGGACCGTGTCTTGCCACCACCGTGCCCGCTGACTCCATCATGCTACCAACGCTGCCCATCGCCATGTCCGACGGGCTGGATTTGCTATGATCCATGCCGTTCATGTCGTGCCCGACGCCATGCTGCATGCCCGCCATCTCACCGGCGGCACCCTTCTCGCCATGGCCGCCACCCGACATAAGTAATCGATCACAAGTATTTTAACATTTTATGAGAATGCGATCTGGTATTCAGTGCCGATGTCTCTCAGGATCTTAAAGAGCTCATCTCGGAGGCGGGAAAAGGATTCATAGGCCGAGAAGGGCAGCCATTCATATTTGATCTTGCGCCATAAGATTTCGATCAAATTTAATTCCGGTGAATACGGGGCGAGAAATTCTAGCTGCAGACCGGTAGCGTGCCAACGTTCCCGATTTGCCTCAACCGCTTCGCTGGTATGGAGCGAGGCATTATCGAGTACCACGACGGTGGGTTTTTCTCGGGTCTTGGCAAATTCATCAAAGCAGGCGATCACGACCGCAGTGTCGATGGTGCCTTCAAAGACATAAGAATGCACGTCACTGGCCCGATTCATAAACCCGAGCACATGGAGCCGCTGGCTATGGGACGCCGGTAACTCGATCGTCTCGCCGCGGGGTTGCCACGCGTAAGCCATCGCCGGGACGAGGGTAAAGCCGGACTCGTCAAAATAATACCGCTCAATCGCCCCGCTCGCCTCGCGCTCAATCAGCTCGGCAAGCCGTTCCACCGAAGCGGCAAACGCCTGGGGATCGCGCTTGTCTTTGAGCGATTGTCGCACCCGCTTCCACACCAGCCCCGCCCGTTGGCACAACCGTTTCATCGTCTTCCTACTGACCTGGCGCCCGCCGCGCTTCTCTAACGCCGCCAGCACCCGCTTGATGGAGCGCGGCTCCGCTTCCAGCCACGCCAGCACCGGCGCTGCTTCCGCGGCGCTGAGTTTGCGCGGCCGACCACTGCGCGCTTGATCCAGTAACCCCACTAACCCCCGACGTGCCCACGCTTTCAGCCAACTCGAGACCGTCTGCCGACACACGCCATAGATCGCCGCGATCGCTTGAGGTATAGGAATTTCAAAGTGCTTTTAGCCCATGGTGGATGGCAAGAGGCGAAGCTGTTTTCATTGACTGCACTCAGGGCAGGGCGTTGCGCAGGTAAAATCAGGGTCAAAGACGGCCACAAGCCACGCAAAGCAGGCCCATCAGCGACCGAGGCGATATTGAGACGGATTGATCCTGTGGTATTTACGCCAGAGACCCGAACGGGATGGGTTTCATCCAAGCCAGGTGTTGGTGATAGGGCTGCAGTTGCTGCGATGAGAGGCCGATGACAACGCCGGCTAATCGCAGCGGGGATTGACAGAGAATGCACTGCAGGGGGTCGAGGCCAAAGCTTTGCTGAAGCAACGTCGGGTACCGAATGGGAATCATTGGTTTTTCCGGTTGCTCGAGTAACTGGTAGACCGTGGGGAGTAAGGTCGCGCGGACCCGATGGGCCAGGAAGCCGTAATAGCGGAGCATCCGAAAGCCTTTGTCGGGAATCTGCTGGACAAAACGTTTGATGAACGCCTCAGCGTCGAGGGTGACGGTTTGATGGCGTTGGGTGGTATGGTTCAGGTAGGCAAAGACCACGGTATTACCATCGTAGTGCTTGAGGCGAGATAGGGCAAGCGGGGGGCGTTTGAGGTAACGGCCAAGGTAGTTGACGTTGCGCTGAGGATGATGATGGGGCTTGGCGAAATGCACGATCCAGGCTTTGCGATAATGGGGATCGAGCCAATGGTTCCAGTCAGCCAGCGTTGGGCAGGCGGCTTGCAGTCTCGGCGGCAGCACCAGTTCGCCGCGGGCATAGGTTTGACGCAACCGCGTGATGATCTCGTAGCGCCACCTCGGCATAATCAGGTGCCGGGAAAGTAGAGCGGCTTCCACGCCTGGTGATCGTCGGTGAGCCCGCCGCGGGTGACCGACAGATGCACATGCGGGTGCCATTTGAGATCCCGCCCGACGGTGTGAAGCGCGGTGAAGATCCCGGGTAAGCCGTGTTTTTGGCGTGCCACGGTTTGGACCGTCTTCGCCGCCAGGGGACTGAGCTGGGTGAGCAAAACGCGGTTGTATTGAAACAGGACCCAGAGTTGCGCGGGTATCGTGAAGGTCAGATGTTGCCACTCGGTGTGGGGTAAAACCGCTTGCTGCGTTGCGATCCACTGATCGGTGGCTTTCTTGCCGCAGGTGGGGCAAAACCGGCTTTTACAGCGGAACGCAATTTTCTTGGTATGAAGACAGGCGCTATGGCTACAGTGATACAGCGCATAACCCCGGATCAACAGTCCACAGCTCAACAGACTGATGATGTTTTCGACAATCGCCGGACGTAGCCGCGCTTGGTACTTTTCGTAAAAACGCCACCACAACCGGCCGTTACAAAACAGCTTTTTGATCGGAGAGGGAGGACGAATAGAGGATAGCCTCGGTCAAGGGATAACGTTGGGCGCTAGTTTAACGGTTTTAAACCCGACGATAAACTCAACGCGTGAGGGTGGCTTCGGTCATTTGACTTTGCCCGCGTTCGCTCAGGTAGACTTCCTCCAGGCTCCGCTCACCACAGTTAGGACAGATAATGGGTTTTGCGAAGTGGGGGCGTAGGGCGTGCTCATCTAGGTTGATTTGGCCCACGTCGCAGTCAAACGGCTGCTTACACTGGCGACATGCGAAGTTAATGATCATATAATGCTCCTCCGAGGGGCTTCAGACCAGTGGCCTCTCACCTCTATTGTAAAGCGACTGAGCCTGTTGCTAAACCACGGCGTTAAGAAGTCGCCGACGAAGTCGGCCTAACTTGAACCCGATAACCCGACGCACTCAGCAAAATCGCATGGGCGCGCATCTGTGTCCAATGAAACGGGTGGTGTTGGTGCATCTCTTGTAGCGTCACCTTCTCGGGCTCGCTCAGGGGGGTTACCAATAGCATCAGTGGCCTATCACAACAATGGACTCTAAAATAGAATAAGGTTACCTCATTTTTGCTTTTGTTAAAATACTTATGGCCGACTACTTAACATCCGCAGGAGGCGGTTGCTCGGTCAAGGGAAAATCGCTGGTCAAGATCGCGGCTGCCAACGTCAAAAAGGTCATTATCCCGGCGGCGGCCGCCTGGCGCGGTTGATGCACCATGTTCATGGGATTCAGCCCCGCCGGATTCATCATAAAAGCCACCATAAACAAGGCCATAATAACCATCTCGCCGAGCATCATCAGAAAGGTGATGGCAAACATAAACTCACTGTCCAGCAAGAGCAACAGACAGGCGACGGCCAAAAACGAGGTCAGCAGGGAAAAGGTGGCACGCACCATGGAGTCGAAACGAAATACCAGCCAACCGGCAATGATGGCAAGTAAGGACAGCAAGCCAAAGGCAATATAGGAACCTATCATCAGAATTTTCCTGCTAATTCCGGCCAAATCAACAGCAACAGGCCGATCAAAAACAGATTGACCAACGCCAGCGGTATTAATAAAACCCAGGCTACCTCCATAAAGCGGTCCAGGCGCACCCTGGGTAAATGGTGGCTTAGGGCGATCAGTACGGCCCCGACCAGCAGTATCTTGATAATGCTCCACACCGGGTCGGGCAGCCAGGGTCCCGCGCCACCGCCTAAAAACAGCGGTACGGCAAAGGCACTAAGGGCCAATAACAGGGCATACTGGCCAAAGCGCCATACCAGAAGGGGCGCACCGGAGAGTTCCTCACGGGCCCCTCCGGCCAAATCAGGGGCGTTGACCACATTAAACGGTCCCCAAAAGGGGACCGCCAAGGCGCACAGCAAATAGATCAAAAACCCTACCGGCTGGGTTACTACATTCCAGTAAGCCTGCTGTTGGGTGGCGACGATGGCGCCCAGCCGCAGGGATTCCGCCGGCAGGGCTACTGCGATAATGGTAATGGCCAACGGCATTTCATAGGCCAGCATCAGACCGACGAAGCGATAGCCGCTGGTCAGCGCGTATTTGGAATTAGGCCCCCAGCCGGCCCAGAAAGCGGCCACCAATACTAAGTGCTCCATTTCATAATTAATTGTAGGGTTGCGCGGGCGTTTTTGGTAAGCTACGAGGGCTTTGTACGAAATCCCAATCCCTCGAACGCAAACAGGTGTGCATTATGCCGGGTCCCTCGCCAGTTTATCGTCCCGATTTTCCCGCCGATTTTGTGGAGCAAGCTCGGTCCATCGTGCGGCAGCGGACGGTTGCCTATCAGCGGCGACAACGCGCCAAGTTGGTCTTACTCTTACATGCTGATCCGTTGCTGTCCAATGTCGGTGCGGCGGCGGAAGTGGAACTGCATCCCAACGCCGTGCGGTACTGGCGGCGCCGGTGGGCCAAGGGGGAGTTCTTCTTGGACGATGCCCCTGGACGCGGGCGCAAGTCCGGTTTCCCCCCTCTGGATCAGGCGCTGGTTAAGGCCGTTGCGTGTGAGGCGGTCTACCGAATGGATCAGCCTTTGAGTCGGCTGTCGACCACGGATATTGCGGCGCAGGCCGGTAGGGCACTGGGCAAGCCGATCAGCGCCGGCACCGTGTGGCGGATGCTCGATGCCGATGCGATCAAGCCCTGGCGGTACCAGTATTGGATCTTTCCCCGAGTCCGCGGTTTGCTGAAAAGGCTGGGTGTGTGT
>CAVSVP010000015.1:0-108710 GCA_963731125.1 uncultured Pseudomonadota bacterium | reverse complement strand
ATTGGCAGGTGGCCAATGCGCCAGCGGCCCTGGAGGCGCTCGTGCAGCGGTTGCACGCCTTGTCACCGACCCTCATTGTGCTGGAAGCCACAGGCGGGCTGGAGATACCGGTGGCTAGCATGCTGGCCGCTGGCGGATGGCCCGTGGCTGTGGTCAACCCACGCCAGGCTCGGGATTTTGCCAAGGCGACAGGGCAGTTGGCCCAAAGCGACCGCATTGATGCCTACCAGCTGGCGCGCTTTGGCCAGGCAGTACGCCCCACGCCGCGCCCGCTCAAGGACGCCCAGACCCAGGCGCTGGAAGCATTGCTGGTACGCCGTCGTCAATTGCTGGACATGCTGGTGGCCGAGCGCAACCGCCTCCCCCGGGCACCCGCATCCGTGCACCATGACCTCAACGCCCATATCCAGTGGCTGGAGCAGCGCCTGCAGGGACTTGACGAGGAGCTACGCCACACTATCCAGGCAAGCTCGATATGGCGGGTACCGGATAAGCTGCTGCAGAGTGTACCCGGCGTCGGGCCAGTCTTGGCGATCACGCTGCTCGTCCAACTGCCGGAGTTGGGGACCTTAAACCGGCGCCAGATCGCTGCCCTGGCGGGGGTGGCGCCCTATCACTGCGACAGCGGTACGCTGCGCGGCCAGCGCCACTGTGGGGGAGGCCGCGCCCCGTTACGCGCCGTGTTATATATGGCCACGTTAGCGGCCATTCGCTGTAATCCGCGGCGGCGCGCGTTCCATGAACGCCTGCGCGCAGCGGGCAAAGCACCCAAGGTGGCTATCACCGCCTGCAGGCGAAAACTGCTGACTATCCTCAATGCCATCAGGAAAACCCATACCCCTTGGCACGCTTAAGCGTTCGCTAATGCTTGACAAATAACACAGTTGCTCTCCCCTGGTGGGAGAGGGCTAGGGTGAGGGGGTTTTAAATACCTGATTTCGAACAATGGCTATAATTCAACACTCAATCCCCTAAGCTCTTCTTCAATGCCTCGGATGCCTTCTGCGCTTCTGCTCCAATATTAACTGCCTTTGCGTTATCTCCTATTGCAGATTTCTCAGCGTTTTGGATAACGTATTTAGCCGCCGATCCCTCCACCGCAGGCTTTGCTACTCCTTTCTCCGCGGCAACCTCATTAATATCCCGAACGAGTTTCATTAAGCTCAGGGTGTAAGTTGCGGAATCGCTCAAATCATGATAGTGCAGACGGCCGAGTTCCTCAGGTACTTGACAGGGGTAGATGAGAACTGCGATCACGCGCTTTTCCAGGGTAAGCGCGTTCTCCCACTCCCATTCTACCATCTTTGACGTCACTGCCCCCGGTGTCAGCAGCACCACGACGACATCCACCTGGCGAAGGACGGCGCGAAGCTGCTCTTTCCATGCTTTTCCGCCGCGCATGTCTTCGTTGTCACGCCAGACCGTGACGCCCGTAGATTCCAATTCTCCGCGCAGGCGGACCGCAGCCTGGATGCCATCGGCACGGGCGTATGAAATAAATAGTTTAATCATCTTGCGCCTCGATCTCCCGATAGGTTTCAGGAATGCCGATTTCTCGGCAACACTGTAGCAAGGCTAAATACTGGGCAATGGTAGGATTGTTATCGTTGTTTTCCAGAAGCCTCTGCAGCACGACCTCCCCGGCATCTGTCAGCAAGATGCCGGCATGCTCCTCCAGATAGGCTTGCGAATGCTGCAAGTCAGGTGTCTTTATCCACTCGACGAGCCGTTCTGCGATTAATTGCGCTGCTGCGGCAGCCTTGGTCGCTTCGTCATTTTGCACGAAGGCCATGAGTTCTGTTACTCGCGCCTGAAAATCGGCATCGGACTCGAAACGGGACTGCCACTCTTCCTCGGTCTGAATCCCTTCCTGCCAAGCCAGAACTTCGAGAAGCTCGCCCTGCGTTAGCGGCGGAAGCGGTTTCTCGGGGCAAAGCGCCTGCAGGAACGCGCGAGCCTCACTCGCACCCAGGGTAACTATCACGCCTGCCAGCGTCTGGCGTCCCACCCGCAGGTATTCTGCATGCTGATATTGCTCGAAAAGTTCCACCGCCTGGATAGCCGCCGCCAGCGCCTCGCGCAGCCGCGCCCCCCGGTCCTCCCCCGGCAACCCCGCCAGATCCCTCAGCAAGAGCGCCCGATTGTTCTGCGTTTGCGCATAATCCAAGGGCACGTCACGGCACCGCGCCAACGCCTCCTCGTAGGCCGCCAGCGCCTCGCGCAGCCGCGCCCCCCGGTCCTCCCCCGGCAACCCCGCCAGATCCCTCAGCAAGAGCGCCCGATTGTTCTGCGTTTGTCGCATACTGCAAGGGCACGTCACACCGCAGCGCCAACGCCTCCTCGTAGGCTCTTTAGCCGCCTTCCGCTATATTGTTAGGCGATCAGTCGATCGGGTAAGAACGTCTCATCATTGGCCGCCTTCATGGGATAGAGTCGTTGGTTTTCGTGTGCGATATGAAATTTCATAAACGCCTCCCAGACCTGATTGATACCGATACAGCGCAACTCGCGCATCGCCTCGCGCCGCATCACCCGCGCATGCCGGCGCCCCATCCGGTCACACACTCATCCCGACACGCCCCCTCAATCACCCCCGAAGCGATGGGATAGCCCGCTTGCAGGTAGTGGTCATACTGCATCCGTGCGACATTGTGCTCAAATAGCCGATAACCTCGCGAGCGACTCGCGTTGTGCCGCACTCAGTCGGTGATTGGGCACGCAGACGGCCGATGACGGTCTGTACCTGACCGTTGAGCAGGCGTTCGGCCTGTTGTTTGACGAACACCAGACGCTGCTGCTTGACGCTCTCTGTGCCCGGACCTTGGGCACCGCTGGGATGGAATAACTCGGCCGCATCCCAGAGATAGCCCAACGCGTGCATCAGATCCAGCACCTCCACATAGCTCCCCCGGCTAACCCCTGTTCCGCGGCACGCCACAGGGAGGGTTGGCCATCCATCAGTACCACAACGCGCTGCTGGCTGCTGGGATTGCGCTGGCGCTGCTCCTCAGCGAGCCAAGCAAAGATCGCCGCATAGGACGGTGCCATCGTCTCCTGCGCGTCGCGCGCCAGGCTGGCCCGAACGTATTTATGCAACGGCTTGGGCCGCCGGGGCGTTGGGTGCCCGACGCGGAGGGGACCGTAAACAGCGCCTCAAGCACCTGCTCGGTGCGAACATAAGCGCCATGATCGGCCTCACCAAGCACCGCCCATTTTCTTGCCCCCGTTTGCGCATCATCCCCCTAGTCGCCACGTCACGCTCAGCAACCATGTCGACTGCGGTGACCGCACGCCGCCTCACCACCCCTTTACTGTCCGCGCTACACACCACCAACTCGTCGTCTTGTGCCGCCGGTGCTGGCTCCCGACCCGCCCAAAATGCTTCTACCGAACCCGACAACTGCTGATTGATCCGCTCCAAACTATGCACCGACTGCCGAACCCCCCTCATCCGCTCCAGCGTCTCGCTCACCTGCGCCTCCCGCTCCTCCCTCACCAGCGCCTGATCCCACTCTTGGAGCAAATAGGAAAACTTGCTCGCCGGTTACTGCCGCTGGCTATCCAGCGGCACGTCAGTCGATCTTCTGACCTTCCCGCGTTCCGTACACCACCCGCTCCAGCTGATGCTCCCCAAACACCGAGCGATACTCACGAACGCGGCTTCGCCCCAGGCGCTTGACCTGCCGACCACCGGGTAAGCTTACTTGCGCCCCGTGATCACCTGGCCCACATAAGCTAAAAAACAGCTCCACTAGCTGATGCCCCATCCGCAGCAGCTGAGCAAATAAGCCCCGCTCCAGTTCATGCACCGCTTCGCCTTGCACATACGCCTGCTCCACGCGCTCCACTAGCTTGGCTGTCTCCGCCAGTATCGCTTGGCGATTGTCTTTCCCTCGGGTTTCGTTCATGCTGTTCATCGCTAGCTCCCATCGGTCTTGACTACGTTGCTTCACACAGCGTAGTTTACCTTAGATCCCGGCGGGCTAGCACGCACTCCTGAGGAGTCAAAACCATAAATAAATGTGATTAACTAGCGCGCGCAGCGCTTCAACGCCTCCTCATAGGCCGCCAGCGCCTCGCGCAGCCGCGCCCCCCGGTCCTCCCCCGGCAACCCCGCCAGATCCCTCAGCAAGAGCGCCCGATTGTTCTGCGTGGTCGCATACTGCAAGGGCACGTCACGGCACCGCGCCAACGCCTCCTCATAGGCCGCCAGCGCCTCGCGCAGCCGCGCCCCCCGGTCCTTGCCGTAGATCAGCGTGGCCGCTGCTTGCAGTGCATTACCCAAACTGTTAAAAGCGTGGCCAATCTCTTCGTTACCGCCGATGTGTCGAGCCCGGTCCAGCACCCGCTGCGCCCAGGCGAGGTACTCTTCGCCTAAGTTCTGGCTGCGAAGCAGGTCGGCGCTGTATCCGAGCAGATCCTGGGCAAGTCCCAGCCCTTCCTGCACCGCCCAGTCAAAGACGTGGCGTAAGTTGGGCAACTCGGGCGCCATTCTATAGAACTGGTTCTCGTTATCAGCCTCCCGCATCCGCGCCAGGTAATACTCGGCATGGCGCTCCGCCCACTGCAGCCGCTCGCTGTTGTCTTGCAGGCTGAGCGCATAGCTGCGAAGCATGCTGTGCTGGCGCCACTGTCCGGAGCGACCGCTCAGCAGCGAGCGGGCACGGAATACCAAGAGATGTTCCTTCGCTGGTTTTTCATCGATCTGCCAGAGCATCGCCACCGCCGCGGTAGCGAAGTCCGCCTCGCGGGCAAAAGTGCCCAACGCGCGGAAATGACACTGAAGCCATTCACCCTCAGTCCGTTGTCCGAGGGCATCGTAGCTGTAGCGAAGTACAGCCGCCAGTTTCTGCTCGCGGTCCGTGTCGTCGCTCAGCGGCAGAAAATCCAGGCTCTCCCCAGTATCGACGAGCCTGCTGATCTTAGCAGTGCAATCGGGCCAATCCTCTTGATCTTGCTCGACGAGATCGCCCAGCGCAATCTCGAGCGCCAGCGGGTGATAACCAACCACCTCGGCTAAGTGCTTGGCCAGCAGCACTTCCATGCCCGGCAGCCGTTCATCAATCATCGCGAGGGCATCGTCCTCGCTGAGCACGTCTAGCTCCAACGCGTTGCCCACTTGGTTGGCCACCCGGCTGTCCCGAGTTGTCACCAGTAGGGACGCATCGTGGGGCCTGGCAGCCCGGATGGTTTTAAGCACCGCCTTGTCCCACACGTCGTCAACGATGATGAGGAGAGGACCATGGCCACTTAGCAGCAGCTTAACCGCCTCCGGTTTGAAAATCGCGTGCTTCAGACTAGCAAGCGCCTGCTCCGGAGTGGTTGCCGGCTGCGCCAGCGATAATGCCCGATATGCCTGCACATCGCCGCTGTAAGCAAAAGCAGCCAACTCGCTGATCACCGGCCCGACGCTTTCTGCCGTGGTATAGCTGGGTCCCAACTGCAGCCAAATCACGCCGCCCGGGTAGTGTTCCGCATACTGCTCGGCGTACAGCGCCGCCAGTGTGCTCTTTCCCACGCCGGGAATACCGCGCACGGCACCGCTCGCGCCCCGTGAGATTCCTTTGCCGACAACGGCGGCGCTAGCGCCGCTCTGCAGGCGCTCGTGAAGGTCATTCAATTCGTCAATTCGTCCAACGGCAGATTCCGTCAGATCGGTTCTGAACTGCTGGGGTTTTTGCCATTGCAGCGGCACCCGCCCGACGTTGAGAATGTTTAGGGTCTGCGCATTGTCACCGATGGCGCAGTGACTTGCTTCGATAATCCAGTATTTGGCTTTTCCGGGAACTTGGAATTCGAGCTCACCGGGTCGTCCCGAAGTGATAAGCTCAGGAGGCGGCGTCGACGGAGGCTGCACCACTTCGGGCTTGGGACCCAAGCGTACTTTGTGCCACAGGGCAAGGCGTGCTTCCAGGCGAGCACGCAACTCTGCATTCTGCTGTCCAGAGGCTTCGACATAGCTCTCGAGAAGACGGCGGGCATCCAGTGTGAGCAGCGGACTGTCGTTGACAGCCAGCAGTTCACGCGCCGCAGCGTCGGTCTCGGCCTCGAGGAACTCAAGTACGGCTTGCTGGACTGGGTTGAGAGTTGGCTCTTCGGCGGCTTCACTCGAGTTGCGTAATTCGGCGTAGGCTTCGGCGATACCCAGCTCGTGACACCGCGCAAGCAGCCCCAAAAGCCACTGCATCTGCGCATTGTTATCGTTCATCCGCAGCAGCAGCTCCAACATTGCCTGAGCCTGATCGGTCAGCAACTCATTAGCATGTTGCTGCAAGTAGGCTTCTGAAGCGGCCCCGTCAGGCGCTTTCATCCATTCGATGAGCTTATCTATAAGTGTCCTGGCTTGCTCTAAACCGCCGCCTGGTTCGCGAAGCTCCCGCAGAATGGCCAGTCGCTCGCGAATCGCTTCAGCTTCATCCCCTTCGGCCTTTGCCGATTCAGCCTCCGCTATGTTCTCAAGCTCATCAAGCTCATCAAGCTCATCAAGCTCCTCCGGCGAAGCATTCAAGGCCAGGGCCATCATATCGTCAGCGTGCTCTGTGTACAGAAAGCGAGCAAAGAGTTGTTCCGCGGGGGAGGCCTGTTCCCACCAGTCACGCCATCCCTTGGCCTCCTTCAGCATCTGTAAACGTTCATCCAACCGCTTCTGCCGATCATTATTGGCCTCTTCATCCCGCCACTGTTTCAGATCGGCGATGGCAGCATCCGTCAGTAGCTCGGATGTATGTTCCTGCAAGAGCGCAAGTGCCTCTTCAGAATTACTCGTATCGATGAATTCGCGGAGCTGTGCTCCCTGTAATGAATGATTCATTGCCAGGCTCCCTGCTGCTAGGTTAGTGAAGGTGACCTTTATTCTGGCAAAAAAACGTTTATTGTGAAGTGGAAATTCTCACAAAAAGCTTAAACTTTATTTAAATGATGGTCTTTTGTAGCCTGGATGGAGCACTAGCGGAATCCGGGTTTGGAGTAGATAGACACCTCAAGCCCTGGATTACGCTGCGCTTCATTCGGGCGACAGGTAGGAGTTTTTTTGGAAATCACCTTAGCTGGACTTTGGCCAATTTCCCCCTCACCCCATCCCTCTTCCACCATGGGAGAGTGAGTTAAGCGTCTAACGCTAAAAGATTTATTCCCTCTCCCCCTTGAAAGGAAGAGGATAAAGTTTAGGGTGAGGAGTCTTTAAGTCAAATCCCGGTACGGGAAGGTTAAATCGGGACGTTGTTTCGTGCACAGTCCTTAACGACAACAACAGACCTGACGGCTTCGACTGTCGTCGAAAAAAAAGCAAAGAAGCACTGTATAACTCCTGCCAGCGACGTAACCGTTCAGGAAGATGGGCTACGCAGGTTGCGAACCGCACTTAACCACGCTTGCTCAAGTTTTTTTCTCTCCTGCCGCGGAACACCGCTGCGGCAGGCCGTAAAGTAGATCTTCATACTCTCAATAGCGGCCTTGGTCTGCACCTGCAGGGTTTTTTCTCCATGAGTTTGCATGAGCTTATCCCTCCGCAACGGCTATGCCGCCAAACCTTGCCACACCGGCAATGACAACAATAGGCTTCATCTGTCACTCCTTCGGTGATTGAAGAAATAGGATAAATGGAAAGGCATTGACGCGTTGCGCTAGCCTCACGGCCTAAGCTGGCCCATTCCTATTCTCAGTGCTGGTGAAGCCATGTCAATCCGTAGAAACCCTGATGGGAATCACCGGACCCATTTTCCGGAATTCCCTAATCTTTTCAGGCTTGGTGCTTAGCCATCAATGCCGGTTTAAATAGTTCAATGAATTTTCATTAAAAGGGGTCGGTGTTATCTCAAAGAGCCGGAAAGCCTCCGACGAGTCGCAGGCATTGCCTTCCAAAAGCATAATGAGCTGCTCCTGGGATAGTGGAAAGAATTCAAACCGATCCAGCATAGCCGCGGCCAACTTGACTACAAAAGCCGGCACCGGTAAAGCAATCTTATGTTTACCGCTGGCTTTAGCGAGGATCTGAACAATGGTTTTCCAGTCAAATGTGTCGGGTCCACACAGTCCATAGGTCTGGTGCACGGTTTCCGGCATGGTAAGAGACTTGCTGAAGGCCGTGGCCACATCCTTCACATGAATCGGCGCCATGACAAAGGAACCGGCATTCAGCGGCAATAGCCCCTCATAGAAAAGCGGAGCGGGCAGCAGCGGGTTAATTAGCTGCTGCTGGAGCTGCGTACAAAATTCCATCTTACCTCGCGGATCACCGAACATGACGGAGGGACGGAAGATGGTCCAGTCTAGCTCGGTGGCTTTTACATGCTGCTCGGCTCGGTACTTTGTTGTCTGATAGGCTGTCCCATCGGCCTTGACGCCGTTAGCGCTCATCAGCAGAAAACGTTTGACGCCCGTCTTGACCGCCACATCCATGGTCCGTGCGGCGCCCCGGTATTGCAATTCTTCAAAGGTAATTCCCTTGCTTTCAAACTCACGGAGAATCCCGATATTGTAAATGGCCGCATCGCAGCCTTCCAAGGTTTTACGCAGCGCCTCCGCATCTTGCACCTTACCCGGTACCAGCGTGCATTGTTCCCGGTATTCGGCTTTTCCCTCGCTCCCAGGCCGCACCAGTAGAACCGGTTGATGGCCCTCTTCCAGCAAGGCTTCAATGAGATAAGTGCCAACGAAACCCGTTCCGCCGATCACTGCAACTTTCATGGCGTCTTCTTCCTCCAGAGTTGGCTTTATCTTAGACTCAAAACTACGGATGAACGTAGGCTAGGCACTCTTTTTTTCTGCCACCAACATATAGTTTATCCCCATAAAGGGGGTCAATGACATATACCGGGTCAAGGGGTTAACCCGAACCCCCGTCCTGGCAATAACCTGCAACTGGTCTTTCGTCAATAATTCCTCAAGTTCGGCAGGCTTGGGAAACCGGCGCCATTGATGAGTGCCCTTTGGCAACCACCGCAGTATATACTCCGCACCGATAATAGCGGTTAACCAAGAGAGCCATGTCCGGTTAATCGTGGCAATGATTAACAAGCCACCGGATCTCACTAGCTGGGTACAGGCATGAACGAAGCCAGGCAGATCAGCCACATGTTCCACGACTTCCATGTTGAGAACGACATCGTATTTGTTTCCCTGTTGCGCCAGGGCTTCTGCGGCAACCGTTTCATAACGGATAGCCAGACCTGTCTGCCGGGCATGATGGCGGGCCACAACAATGTTGCGTTCCACTACATCGATACCATGCATCTGAGCCCCTAAATGACTCATCGCTTCACTGAGAATACCGCCGCCACAGCCGATATCCAGCATCCGCAGTCCTTCGAGCGGTTTGACCGAGGCAGGATTACGCTGAAAGAAGTGGCACACTTTATCCCGGATATACTGCACCCGCAATTCATTCAGTCGGTGCAGGGGCCAGAATGGCCCCCCCTTATCCCACCATGTGTCGGCCAAGGCCGCATAACGGGCCACTTCCTCGGAATCAACGCTGGCGTAACGGGTTACTGTATCGGGTGTCATCGCCTGGCTCCTCAAAACGTTATCATAAAATGTCCCATCTTTGTCAAAGACAATATAAGGACAAAATAATTCAGATGTATTTCCCAAATCGGTAAACTGTTTTTGCAATCATGAGCAAGCCGCTCGGCGCTCGATAAAAGTGCAGGCCGTAGCGGATCGAATCGGACATACATTGATTTAACTGATCGTTTCCTGTTTATTTAACAATGGTTCACAAACTAATTTGCCCAAGCCTTTTAAGGTTTAGCATGGTTTAGTACGGGACAAGAGAATGATGGCGCAAGAAAAGAGTGCGGATTTGGCGATCGTCGGCGCAGGGATTGAAGGACTAGCCCATGCTCTGGCCGCCGCAAAGAAGGGACTTTCGGTGGTTGTCTTTGAACGCAGCGAATATCCGGTTGGCGCTTCCGTACGCAGTCTTGGACTGCTGTTTACCCTGCTTCTGGAAGCTGGGAAAACCCAGGAATGGGCGTTAAAGAGCCGGGAGATATGGTTGGATTTAGCGGTCAAGGCAAATTTTGCCGTGCATCGCTGCGGCAGCGTAATCGTAGCAAATCATCGGGATGAGTGGGATGTGTTATCGGAATTTTATTTGCAAACCGGCGCCTTAGGGGGGCAATGTCGGCTACTGGACCCCCGGGAAACCCTGGTAAGACTGCCGATGCTGCAAAACCGAGCCTTGCGCGGCGGCCTTTGGAGTCAGTACGAGGTACAAGTAAGACCACGCGAGGCTATCCCTGCTATTATCCGTTATTTAGAAGAGGTCTACGACGTCCGTTTCGTATGGGGAGCGCAGGTACAGGGGCTGGAGTTACCGCGGATCGAGACCAGCCTGGGAAATTGGCAGGCCGAACGCGCCGTGGTCTGCCCCGGTGACGATTATCAAACGTTGTACGCTGACTTGCTCGCCCGGCAAGCCCTTACCCGCTGTAAGTTACAGATGTTGCGCATCGGGCTGCAGCCCCGTGGCTGGCAGTTACCCTGCATATTGCTGTCGGGCCTCAGTCTGCTGCGCTACCCAGCCTTTGCCCAATGCCCCAGCCTGCCCCGGCTACGCAAACGCCTGGAAGCCGATAAATTCGAAACCTTGCGCTTCGGTGTTCATCTGATTCTCTGTCAGGGCTTTGCCGGAGATCTAATTGTCGGTGATTCTCATGAGTACGGATTAACGCCTTCACCCTTTAACTCGGGACGGATCGATGAATTGCTGCTACAACATGCCAAGGCATTAGTAAACATTAAGAATACCCGGATCGTCGAACGCTGGTCCGGCGTCTATGCTTATTCGGAACAATACGATCATCTGATTTTGTCGCCAACCCCTGCGATCCGGCTCGTCTTAATAACCAGCGAGATCGGGATGAGCGTGGCCTTTGCTCTGGCCGATGAAGTTATTACTGATCTGCTGGCGCATTAACGGGTCATGGTGATCATTTTCCAGCTAGGAACGATGGACACGGGAGAGACACGTGCTAGAACCCAATACGTTGTGGACGAAAGTGACGGAGAGAACGGCGCACGCCTTCCGCTGCGGAGCGCTACGGCCGTTATCGACGGATTACGAGTTTCTCGAACAGCAGGGGATCCATTTTCTCGTTCGCATTCTCGCCAACCTCGTCCGCAAGGATGAGGCCAAACAGAAACAGGCCCAGCGTACTGCCGCATCTGGGACCCAACAGAATCCCTTTTTGCCTTATGATGAAGACTTATTTGTCACCGATGTGTCCGACACGCACATCTGCCTCCTGAACAAGTTTAACGTGATCGAACACCACCTTCTGATTGTGACACGGACGTTTGCAGATCAGGAAAGTGCTTTGAACTTGGCTGACTTCGAGGCCCTCTGGGCTGGTATGCGAGAATTCGAGAGCCTGGCCTTTTACAATGCAGGACGAGTGGCAGGTGCCAGTCAGCACCACAAACACCTGCAAGTGATCCCTCTTCCTCTGGCCGCCCGTGGGCCGAGACTCCCTATCGAGCCAGTGCTCGCGGCCACAGAATACGGCGCCACCTCGGGTACGGCTGCACTTCCCTTTTTACATCGACTAAGCCGGTTGGATCTGCATCCCGCGCAATCTTCCTTTACCGCTGCCCGAATCCTGTTGGAGCATTATCAAACCATGCTGCATGCCATGGATCTGGACAGCGTCCCGGCAACATCGCGCCCCGGAGCTTACAATCTGCTTGCCACCCGGCAATGGATGCTGCTCGTGCCCCGTGTCCAAGAGTGTTTTCAGGACATTTCCATAAACGCGTTAGGCTTCGCCGGTGCGCTTTTGGTGCGCAATCGGCGGCAACTACAAATTCTCAGAGAGCACGGCCCTCTGACGGCGCTTACCAGCGTGGCGTTGCCGACGGTTGATTAGCACCCCGCCATGCTTATATTCTCGACAACTTGTCCCGGCTTTGCATTAACATAACTGGCCATGTTTCGTACTCTTTGCCAGATCGCCCTCTACATTAGATTGATTAGAATGTTATGACTATCATCTTTGACTTGGATGACGTGCTAGCCAACCTGCGCGAGTCGCTGTACCAAACGTTGACTCGAGTAACGGGCATCGATTTGCACTGGCGACACTGGCAACACTACGATTTACGACAACATTACAGCACCATCGCCGAGCGCCTAGATGAAGTTCTCATTCGTGGGCGCACCCTGGAGGCTTGCCAACCGGAACCCGGCGCAGTAGCGGTTACGCGCGCACTGCATGAACTGGGTTATCAACTTGCCATCGTGACGGCCCGCGGTTGGCATCCCCGGGCGGAAGCAGTCACTCGGGAGTGGCTGCACCACCACAACATTACCTATGACCATCTTACCGTGGTACCTCTGGGTGGCAACAAACTGACAGTATTAACGCCGTTTCGGGACATTACGCTGGCCGTGGATGACCATCCTAGCCATATTGCCCGTTATCGGACGCTAAATATCCCTACCCTACTGATGGATCGCCCGTGGAATGCCCTCTACCCGGGAGAGCGTATTTACCATCTGGAAGCCGCCCTGATATGGGCCGCAGCCCGGGTTAGCAAGCACCGCTGCGACGGCAGACGGACTCCCGGCACTCATGCGCCGGTGCAGTAAAGTTCAGCCTCTTTAACAATTGCTACTAATAAGTTTGTTATGACCAGCCGCTATCCGCATCTCTTAGCTCCCCTGGACCTGGGTTTTACTGTTTTGCCTAACCGTGTGCTAATGGGTTCCATGCATACGGGTCTGGAAGATCGCCGCAAAGACTATGAGAAACTGGCAGTTTATTTTGCCGAGCGCGCCAGAGGGGGTGTCGGACTTATCGTCACCGGCGGCATTGCTCCCAATATCGCCGGTTGGGTCGCTCCCTTGTCCGGTAAGCTTAACCGCCCCTGGGAAGTGGGACGGCATCGTCGGGTAACGCAAGCCGTTCATCGGGAAGGCGGCAGGATCTGTATGCAGATACTGCACGCGGGACGCTACGGCTATCACCCTTTTTCCGTATCGCCTTCCGGCCTTAAATCGCCTATTACCCCGTTTAAGCCGCGTAAGCTGAGTACCCGCGGCGTAGAACGGCAGATTGCCGTCTTCGTGCGCTGTGCTCAGCTAGCCCGAGAAGCGGGTTACGACGGAATCGAAATTATGGGTTCCGAGGGTTACCTTATCAATCAGTTCCTGGTCACCCGCACCAACCACCGCACCGATCATTGGGGCGGCAGTTTTGCCAATCGTATGCGTTTTCCCGTTGCAATCGTGGGGCACATACGGGAAGCTGTGGGCCCGGATTTTATCATTATCTATCGGTTGTCCATGGTGGATCTGGTAGACGAGGGCATGCTCTGGGACGAGGTTGTGACGCTGGCCAAAGCCGTCGAAGCCGCCGGCGCTACCCTGATTAACACCGGAATTGGCTGGCACGAGGCGCGCATTCCCACGATCGCCACCATGGTGCCGCGTGGGGCTTTCACCTGGATTACCCGAAAACTTCGCGGTCAGGTTAACGTTCCCCTGATTACAACCAACCGCATTAATATGCCAAACGTCGCCGAAGCGATCTTGTCTGCCGGCCATGCCGATATGGTCTCCATGGCGCGCCCATTCCTGGCGGATCCGGAGTTTGTGCGTAAGGCGGAACAGGGACGGGAGGCGGAAATTAATACGTGTATCGCCTGTAACCAGGCTTGTTTAGATCATATTTTCGTCAAGAAGCGGGCAACTTGCCTGGTCAATCCCCGCGCCTGCTACGAAACCGAGCTCAACTATTCCTCTGCGACCCGTCAGAAACGTATTGCCGTCGTCGGTGCCGGTCCGGCAGGGCTTGCTTTTGCGACCGTAGCGGCGCAACGGGGCCACGCTGTGGAGCTATTTGAAGCGGCTGCCGAAATCGGCGGACAGTTCAACATGGCCAAACGCATTCCCGGCAAGGAAGAATTTATAGAGTCGCTGCGTTACTTTCGGCACCAACTAGCATTAACCGGGGTGCAAGTCTATCTGCAGCAGCCAGCAAGCGCGGCGGAGCTCATCGCCGGCGACTACGATGACATTGTACTCGCCACCGGCGTCGTCCCTCGCCGCCCACAGCTTGAGGGACTTGACCACCCCAAGGTGCTGTCCTATGTCGATGTGTTGCTCCATGACAAGCCGGTAGGTCATTCCGTCGCCATCATGGGAGCCGGTGGTATTGGTTTTGATGTGGCGGAATTTCTCGCTCACGACGATGTTTCGCCGAGCCTGGATAAAGACCTGTTCTTTGCGGAGTGGGGTGTCGAGCGCTCGCTCACCACCCGGGGCGGTCTTACAGCCGACAAACCGCCCTCTCCAACTCCGGCACGTAAGCTTTACCTCCTGCAGCGCAAGACCAGCAAGCCGGGCAAAGGGCTGGGAAAAACCACCGGTTGGATTCACCGCAGTTCACTCCAGCACAAGCAAGTCGAGCTAATCCCCGGCGTGCGCTACGACCGCATTGATGACCAGGGCTTACATATTACTGTCGATGGGCAGTCGCGTCTGCTGAACGTCGACAATGTCATTGTTTGTACCGGTCAGCAACCTCGTCGTGAATTAGTACCGACCTTGCAAGCCGCGAAGGTAAACGTCACGCTGATTGGTGGGGCGGACGTAGCGGCGGAATTGGACGCCAAACGGGCAATTGCTCAGGGAAGCCGACTGGCGGCTATGATCTAAAGCGTCATTTCATCGGTAGCAAAACTTTGTAAACTCAAGCGTCAAGCGGTCGGCTTAAGGAATCGGGGAAGGCTGCCTAATCAGCAGGAGATTGTCACGCTGTATTAGTTCAAATGCCTCGAGAAAACTCATTCCCAGCAGCACATGACGTTCATGGTTCATGGCCGGCAAAATGACGGCGGGAACCTGATTAATGGTTAAACCCGACAGTTCAACGCTTGCCAACGTCGTCGTGAAACCTTTGGTACGGCCATTGGCCGTGCTAACCATCTGTTCCGTCTCACGGACCAGATTCATCCCCCTGGCGACACTTCCCGGAATGACGACCAATGTCGCGCCGGTATCGACAAGAAATCGCACCGTATAATTATTTATTTTGCCGGACGAAAGGTAATGTCCAGAGGCATCTCTTTGCAAGACCACATCAGCGCTAGGTTGCCCCGGTGGTGCCGCGGTCACTTCTTCAGGTGCCGTCGCAGGATCTTCTTCAGGCTTGGCCGCCGTTTGCGGCTCAGGCCGGCTGGGCCTTCTGGGGATAATTTTGGGTCCCTTAGCTAAGAGGATAACTCTATCGATATGCTTTTCGCTATCGTCTGAAGCTTCAAACAGAATCATATAATTATAGCCTCTGAGCAACCGCCGAATTCCTCTCTCCAGCGGTAAATCGACGAAATTATCATTAACTTCATCCGTTTCCAGCTTCGGGCTAAGAGAAAATTCAACACCCGTTTCCTGGGTGACTCTATCCAGTGCAAACTGCAGTTCCAACGCAACAAAGTCAACCGATAACAGGCCGTTATTATATTTAACCCAACTGTCATCCGCACTACTCACCGAAGCAGCGACGTACAGCACAAATGAAACGGTTTTTTTCCAATTCATAGCATTCTTAAACCTGAGAAAACATCATCAAGTCTAGCAGCTGACGCAATTACGTTACGCTTGATTTCTCAGCCTTGATACCGCGGCTTGCCTCGCAAACCGTCGCGCTAGCCAACCCGGTCTACGCTAGCGGGAAGTATTCCCCAACCGTTCCCTGCGCATATCATCCTGACTCTTTCCGACTAGTCGAGCCAGCCGTCAGGATTTGCGTGCTTGGTATATCCTAAGTATGCTCCTATTTATCCCATGCCGCCAACGTTCAAGAGCACGTAATAGGCCAACTTGGCTTTTCGATACTGGGGAAAATCTATGCTTCTCCGGTAACCCGTATTGGCTAAAGTGATAGTTAAATAACGGATAGCAGCGTCCGCCAATGGAAAAATCTCGTTTCCATGTATTTCTTTCCCACAGCAGTGCCGACAAACCGTTGGTCGAAGCATTAGCACACTGGCTGCGTAAGGAAGGCTTAGAGCCGTGGTTGGATAAATGGAATCTGATCCCGGGAGAACCCTGGCAGCAGGAAATTGAACGAGCTCTGCGTGCTTGTGCAACCTGTGCGGTATGTATTGGACCCACTGGCATCGGGCCCTGGCAAAACGAGGAAATGCGGACCGCCATCGACCGACGCGTCAGCCAGGGCAACTTTCGAGTCATTCCCATCCTACTCCCCGGCGGCCAGCGCGAAGCACGCAGCCACCTGCCAACTTTTCTGACAACAACAACTTGGGTAGAATTTCGGCGCACGCTGGATGAGGATGCCGCTCTGCATCGGCTGAAATCCGGAATCTTAGGTATTCCCCCAGGTCCCGGGCCTGATTCGGTGTCATTGACAGGCGCCTGTCCTTATCGGGGTCTCAATGCTTTCGAACCCGAACACGACGCTTTTTTCTTCGGCCGCGAAGCGTTAACGGAATGGCTGCTGGAGGCCCTGCGCCCCAAACCGGATGGCAATCGAGAGAACCGCTTTCTGGCCATTGTGGGCGCTTCCGGCAGCGGCAAATCGTCGTTAGCCCGGGCAGGGCTACTGCCTGCTTTCTCGCGGGGAGCATTGGAAAGCAGTGCCCAGTGGCCTGTCGTTATGTGTAAACCGGGACCGGACCCACTGGAAAGCCTGGCCGTCGCTGTGACCGCCAATCCGGTTCTTGGCACCGGGCTCGATGCCGGGGAACTGATAGCGCGTTTGCGTGTTGATCCCCGCCGTCTGCACTTGACGATACGCCAGGCTCTACACGGTCAACCGGCAACCCAACGGGCAGTGGTGTTGGTGGATCAGTTTGAAGAGACTTTTACTTTATGTCAGGATGACCGCCTGCGGCAGGCGCTGATCGATAATCTGCTCTACGCGGCCGGCACGACGGTAGGGCAGACCCTCGTGCTACTCACGCTACGCGCCGACTTCTACGGCAGGTGCGCCGCCTTTCCCGAGCTGGCCACCGCTCTTTCCGACCACCAGGTCCTAATAGGCCCTTTAGCGACGGAGGAACTGCGCACCGCCATCGTACGGCCGGCACAGCTAGCAGGCTGCGAATTTGAGCCCGGCTTGGTTGAGATGTTGTTACAAGATGTCCAACATCGGGCGGGGGCCCTGCCTCTGCTACAGTATGCCTTGCTGCAGCTATGGGACCGGCGTGAAGGCCGCCGCCTGACAGTGGCCGGCTATCAAGCCATCGGCAAATTGGTGGGAGCACTGGAACAACGCGCCAATGCGCTTTATGTTGCTCTGGATGATACTGAAAAGGCGGCCTGCCGGCACATTTTTCTGCGCCTGACCCAGCCGGGCGAGGGAACGGAAGATACCAAGCGTCGCGCGTCCCTTAGCGAACTCGGTGGAACGCCGGCGGCGGACAACGTGCTGCCGAAATTGGTGGAGGCCCGGTTGGTCACGGTGCAAGGTGCAAGCACGAGAACAGCAACAGCAAACCCGTTAACCGCCGAAAGTTTTATTGAGGTGTCCCATGAGGCGCTGATTCGGGGCTGGTCGAAACTGCGCGAGTGGCTTGACGCCGATCGGGATGCCCTACGGATTCAGCACCGTTTAGCCCAAGCCGCCAGAGAATGGGACAGCGAGGACCGTGGCAATCCGGAAGCCTATGTATATCGGGGCGTGCGCTTGGCAGAAGCGGAAGCGTGGGCACAGACACCCGGCATAGTGCCTAGCGCGCTGGAACAGGAATTTCTGAAAACCAGCATTGCCTATCGAAATAAACAGAAACGGGAAGAAGAAGAGCGTCGCTGGAAAGAGGAATTATCTCGGGGGCGGGAGCTGGAAATGGCCTGGAAGGAGCGACGGGCGGCCCGGCGGCTGAGGCGCCTGGCCTGGCTGCTCGTTACGGTAACTGGCCTCGCCCTGCTATTCGCGACGCTCACCACGAAATGGTGGTTTGAGGCAGAGGAGGCGCTGCAGGCAGCTAGGCAACAGTCTAGTCCCCGGTAACAGGGATATCGCTCTGGAAACTATTCTCAAGACACGCTGTTAATACATCCCTAGCAGCTCGACTGTGGCATCCATGCCGCAGACGGTCTTGATAACAGCTTCCAGAGCGATATAACCTTCAGTCCGCCGCTGAGTACTCCGGGACTGGGCAGCTCGTTTATCCCCCCTTAGGCATCTGGCTTAAAAAGTTCGCCAGCAGCCTATGTCCCTGCTGGGTCATAATGGACTCGGGATGAAACTGCACCCCCTCGATGACCCACTGCCGATGGCGCACTCCCATAATTTCATCCAGTTCGCCATCCGCAGTCTGGGTCCAGGCAGTGACTTCCAAACAATCCGGCAGCGTTTCCTTCTCGATGACTAAAGAATGGTAACGAGTCGCCTCAAAGGGATTGGGCAGATCGGCGAATACACCTGCATGACGATGATAAACTGCCGACGTTTTACCGTGCATAATCCGCCGGGCGTAAACAATTCGCCCACCGAAGGCTTGACCGATGCTCTGATGACCGAGACATACGCCGAGAACAGGCAATTTGCCGGCGCAGTGCTCTATCACCGGCACAGAAATGCCGGCCTCGTTGGGAGTGCAGGGACCTGGAGAAATCACAATATAATCGGGACTGAGTGCGTCAATTTCTGCCAGCGTAATTTGGTCGTTACGGTACACTTGCACCTCTGCGCTCAATTCGCCCAGATACTGTACCAGGTTATAAGTGAAGGAATCATAGTTATCGATCATTAACAGCATGATGCCACTCCGCCCAGACCATCAACTCTTGATCTATTACTGCAATCCTTGCACCGCCATCGCTACGGCGCGAAACATGGCGCGCCGCTTATTGAGCGTCTCTTCCCATTCCTTACGGGGTACCGAATCGGCCACAATGCCGCCGCCGGCCTGAATATGCAGGACACCGTCTTTGATCACTGCGGTGCGAATGGCAATCGCTGTATCCATATTGCCAGACCAGGACAGGTAACCCACTGCCCCCGAATAAATACCTCGTTTCACCGGTTCCAGCTCATCAATAATCTCCATCGCGCGAATCTTGGGCGCACCGCTGACGGTACCTGCCGGAAACGTAGCGCGCAACACATCGATAGCGGTCAGACCTGACCGCAGGTGTCCGGTCACATTGGAAACAATGTGCATAACGTGGGAGTACCGCTCAATCACCATTTGCTCGGTCACCTTAACGCTGCCGATCTCACTGACACGGCCGACATCGTTACGACCCAAATCGATAAGCATCAAATGCTCGGCCAGTTCCTTGGGATCGGCTAATAAATCCATCTCCAGCGCCCTATCCTCGGCATCAGAAGCGCCCCGCGGACGCGTGCCGGCGATGGGCCGGACGGTGACTGTGTCGTCTTCCAAGCGGGTCAGGATTTCCGGAGAAGAGCCAACGATATAAAAGTCTCCTATGTTGAGAAAATACATATATGGCGAGGGATTGAGACTGCGTAATGCGCGATAGAGGTCCAGGGGAGCAGCCGTATAGGGGATAGACATACGCTGGGAAGGAACGACCTGCATGCAATCCCCCTCAATGATATAGTCCTTGATGCGCCGCACGGCCTGTTCGTAACCTTCCCGAGAAAAGCTGGAAACGAAATCACCCTCATGAATGGGATCACCAGAACCGCACTGACGCCTGTAATGGGGCTGGCCCGTGCAGAGCTGCTCGACCAGTGCATCCAGGCGCTGCTGGGCATTGATATAAGCCTGTTCCGAGGATGGATCGACCAGCGTGATGACGGATAATTTTCCAGACAGATTATCAAACACCACCACATCTTCGGATACCATCAGCAGGATATCGGGGGTTTGCAGGGGATCGGGATTAGGACATTCAGCCAGACGCGGCTCGATAAAGCGGACGGTATCATAACCAAAATAACCCACCAGTCCTCCGCTAAAGCGGGGGAGTTCCTTGCCGAGGGACGGCACCCGATAACGTCTCTGAAACCCTTGCAGCCAGGCTAAAGGATCGGAGCAGTGGGATTGCTCGGCAATCTGCCCGTCTCGTTCTACAGTGATTTCCCTACCACGCACCCGCACCACCGTGCGGCAAGGTAAACCAATAAAGGAATAGCGGCCCCACTTTTCACCACCCTGAACCGACTCGAAGAGATAAGTGTAGGGGGCATCAGCCAGTTTAAGATAGGTGCTGAGGGGAGTGTCCAGGTCGGCTAGCACTTCACGCGCTAGGGGAATCCGGTTGAAACCTTGATCAACCAGTTGCTGAAACTGTATTTGATTCATACTACGGGACCTTTGAGAAGCGAATACGACACTGTACGACCGCTAAAAATACCCGCGTCCACGCCATCGGGAATCCGGCAGCGGGTTAAGAATCCATGTCTCAAAAGTCATTGTTAAGCACATTTCCGCCGTTTTCTCTATCTGCACAGCCAATGCACTGCTGATACAAGGGGTTAACTTGACGATGGCGTAAGCATACCCGATAGCGACTCGCTCGGCCAGCAGGCTTATCTATGCTGATTGGTAAAAGAATTTTTTGTTAAACCGTTCTCTCAACCTTAGCCAGCTCGGCGCGCAGGGTAGCAATAGTGGCCTTATAATCAGGCGTACTAAAGATGGCGGAACCGGCGACAAAGGTATCGGCCCCGGCCTGCGCAATCTCGCGGATGTTACTTGTCTTGACTCCGCCGTCGATCTCTAGGCGAAGGTTATAACCGCTGGCTTCGATGAGTTTTCGCGCCTCGCGCAGCTTACCAAGAGTAGCAGGAATAAAGCGCTGCCCGCCAAAACCGGGATTGACCGACATTAACAGAATCATATCTACCTTATCCATGACATATTGCAAATAATCCAAGGGCGTGGCGGGATTAAACACCAAACCGGATTTACAACCCTGGTCGCGGATTAACTGTAAACTGCGATCAATATGCTCACTGGCCTCGGGATGAAAAGTGATGTAGGTCGCGCCAGCCTTGGCAAAATCCGGGATAATCCGATCCACGGGCTTGACCATTAAATGTACATCAACAGGAGCGGCAATACCGTGGTTGCGTAGGGCCTCGCAGACCAAGGGACCGACGGTCAGATTAGGCACGTAATGATTGTCCATCACATCAAAGTGGATGATATCGGCGCCGGCCGCCAGTACATTTGCGACTTCTTCCCCCAACCGGGCAAAATCTGCCGATAGAATGGACGGTGCAATCTGATAATCCGCCATGCTTGAACCCCCTAAATGGGCCGAGTGTGGTAAGTCAGCGCCGCAACGCTCAAAAAAAAAACGCTGCTATATCGATCCGGAAGCGGTTATCAGGCTCGACTGCGGCATGGATGCCGCAGTCGAGCCTATAGGGATATATTAACAGCGTGTCTTGAGAATAGCTTCTAGATCGATAAGCAAGCCATGCATTAACCTGATACTGTACTTTTTCATTACCCTTGAAAACCCTCTAGCGTTTATAGAGCCTCTGGTTGTCGTCCGTGGATCTGATCTCCAGGTAGAGAATGCGTCTCTCCGAATTCAATCTTTTAACCATTTCATCGTCAGACAAAGCCGGTGGAGGATATTTAACGAGAGAAGCTTGTAATAACAAGAGTGCCGCATTGCCTACGATAGAAAAACAAAAAGCGTCAAATTCTCGGGTGACACTTGAGCCAAAATGATAATTAGCAATGAGTTCTTGAAGTCGCTGGCAACTTTGATAAGGAGATTGTTCAATGCCGCCACCGGGATACACATGAATGGTAAAATCAATACCATTTACTATGACAGCTAGTTGAGAAGCTTCTCCCGCTTGTCCTATGCCGTCTCCGACAATCATTATCGATTTGGCATCTTTATAGACACTTACCGACTCCGTAGAAAAAAATGGGGATTCGCTGTGAGCTAAGGGACAGACCATCAGGTCAAGCAGACATCCCATTACCAACTGTGTCATCCCTAAAAAAACAATATGCATGATCCTGTACATGCTTTGGTTCACCCAACTATCCTTGTTCGATAAATGAAAGTTTAGCTGCCGAACTGTAGCTCGGCAAGCCGCTGGTAAAGACCATCCTGCTTCACCAGTTCGGCGTGAGTTCCCATGGCGACCACACGTCCCCTCTCTACGACTACGATGCGATCCGCCTTCAGTACCGTGGCTAACCGGTGAGCAATGACCAGTGTGGTGCGATTTGTCATCAGATGATCCAGGGCTTCCTGCACTAGGCGCTCGCTTTCGGCGTCTAAAGCGCTAGTGGCCTCATCCAGCAACATCACCGGCGAGTTTTTCAACATGGCCCGGGCGATCGCGATACGCTGTTGCTGCCCTCCGGACAGACGCATTCCTCGCTCGCCCAAAGAGCTATGGTAACCTGACAGCTGGTTTTCCAGAAACTCGTCTGCCAATGCAGCCTTGGCGGCCATCCGTACTTCTTCATCTGAGGCATCCGAGCGCCCATAGCGGATGTTTTCCATGGCGTCCCGCGCAAAAACCACCGTATGCTGAGGAACAATGCCAATCTGCTGGCGTAGCGCTTGCGGCGCCACCGTTGCGATATCGATCCCATCCAGCAGAATACACCCCTGCTGAGGGTCATAAAACCGCAGCAACAGCTGAAATACCGTGCTCTTGCCGGCACCCGAGGGCCCCACTAGAGCAACGGTTTCACCAGGCTGCACCACTAAGGAAAAATTGTCCAGTGCCGACAGCTCCGGACGCGCTGGATAGTGAAAGGTTACCCGCTCAAAATGAATTGCACCCCGCACCGGTGCTGACAGTGTCACGGGATTCGCCGGTGCGGCAATGACTGGCTGGATAGCGAGCAATTCCATTAACCGTTCCATAGCCCCGGCGGCACGCTGTACCTCGCCCCAAATTTCGCTGAGTCCACCAACGGCACCCGCTACCAAAATCGCATAAATAACAAACTGCCCGAGTTCACCCGTCGACAAACGGCCATTTAGTACATCGTGGGCACCTATCCAAAGCACCGCGACGATGGCACCAAATACCAACAAAATAACCAGCCCCGTCAGCACAGAACGCGCCTGCGTGCGCCGCAAAGCACTCTCATAGGCAAGCTCCACCGCTTGCGAAAAACGCATGGCTTCCCGCGTTTCTTGAGTAAATGCCTGCACAACCTGAACGGCATTCAGGATTTCTCCGGCAATAGCGCTGGCATCGGCTAGCGTATCTTGACTGGTCCGGGACAACCGCCGTACTCGGCGCCCAAAGAGAATAATAGGCAATACAACAATGGGAACCAAAACGAGAATAAAGCCCGTCAGGCGAGGACTGGTGATGATCAGCATCACGCTGCCACCCAGCAACAACACAATATTACGCAAAGCGATAGAGGCTCCCGCGCCAATAACGGCTTGCACCAGTGTGGTATCCGCAGTAAGACGTGAGAGCACTTCTCCGATGCGGGTGGTCTCGAAAAAATCTGGACTCATCCTGATAACATGGCCATATACCTGACTGCGGATATCCGCCACCACTCTCTCACCCAGGCGGGTCACAAAGTAATAGCGAGCGGCTGTCGCCAAGGCGAGTAGAGAAGCGACCACCAACAGAGCTAGAAAATAGCGATTGATATGCTCAGTGTTTTCTGGAGAAAACCCTAGATCAATCATGTAGCGAATTGCTAACGGCAAAACAAGTGTGGCTGCTGCCCCCACAACCAGTGCTGCCAGCGCCAACGTTAACGTGCCGAGATACGGCCTGAGAAAAGGGGCGAGATTCCGCAATGGGCGGATACTACTGCGGCCTGACTGGCGGTTTTCTACCACGACTCTACCATCTGGTTACCGTTAGTATGGCCAATCACCATTATTGGCCCTTCATCAGAAACACACACGCCAGTTTAGCCTTGTAACGTATTTTCGGCAGCGACGGTATGCCCGATCCAAGTGGTTAGCGCAGTCATCGGTCCGCCGATGCGTACGTACAGCATGCATCCCCGGCGTGAAAAAGGAGCGTGTTGACTCCAGGACGGACGGCGTATCCAGGTACCTGGAGGATAACAACCATGTTCATCCTCCAGCAGACCTTCCAACACCAAGATCTCTCCTCCGCCGGGATAACTGTGGCGGGGAAAATGAGCGCCCGGCTTCCACCGCACCAAGGCCATCCGCTCTGGATAGACTGCCTGGGAATAGAGCGGTTTTACCATTAATCCCGAAACGCCACCGGGCAGCCAATCCAGATCGGCGGTATTAAAAACAACTCGCAGTCGCTGTGCGCCAGCATATTGGCGTAATCTAACGAACAGCGTACAGCCGCTTTGCGAGTAGGGAGCATGCCGGCTACCATCAGGATTAAGCAAATAGCTGCCCGCAGAATAATCGCCATGTTCATCGGAAAAACCGCCATCAAGCACCAGAATTTCCTCTCCCTCCGGATGAAAGTGAGCGGAGAAAGCACCACCGGCTGTGTAGCGAACCAAGCTCGTCACTGGACCAAACTCGCCGCCTTGGCGGTACAGCGGTTTACGCCAAACCGTATCGCTCGGACTAGGTTCCCATGACATACTGGCAGTTGTCACTACGCTCAATCGGTTGAGATCAGCGTTAATATCGGGTAGGCTCATGGCGGTCGTCTCGTTATTATTAAACACAATTGGTTTTGAGTTGTTATAACGTTTTTGCGGCGATTCTCGTGCAAGCCCATTATCTGCAGAATTTTTCTTCACTTAAACGACGATCTCAAAAATCGATAAATTGTAGATCGAATCAAGGCAGCATGATGAAAAAATTCTCTATAGTGAATTTATTTATAGTAATACTGCTCTGCTTTTTGGGAATTGATACGTCTGCTAAAGCAGAAACTTTTTTTTATCCCGATAAAACTAACGCTAAATTTCAAATAGCCATTCCGGCTAATTGGAAAATAGAAAAACTTCCTGAAGGCCGTTATAGCTTCACGTCGCCAACAGGAGAAATTGAAGCCTACCTTTTCACAGTCAGGGGAAGCGAAGACTACGCACTCAACGTGCTGGTCTCGGAAACTGAAGTTATTCTTAAGTATGATGTCAACAATCCCTCCATATTTGGAGGTGGTTTCAGACCAATGCAGCTTAATGGGATGACTGCCACGCAATTAACAAGCAAAGGCACGCGTGCTGATAACAAAGAGCCTATTGTTTTAGACTTTATCATATTCAGCCCGGACCGTCAGCTATGGGCTTTGCTACATGCCATCTATGATCTGAACACACCCGAACAAGAACAGAAAGATTTTGTTAAGCTGATTCGTTCTATCAAGCCGGCTTAGTTGTCTTGCCCGGCGATGATGAGAGTTCAGCCGTTAACAGGAATACGGCAAAGGATTTTTAAGACAATCTTTTGGCACCAGTAGGGGATTAGGGGGCAGAGTTTTCTGCACCCGACTCATCCATCCCAACACCCGGGGATATCGAAAAAAAGCAGCATCCTGCCTTAAACCGAGTAAATACGGCATGATAAACTGCGGATAGGCGGCAAGATCCACGAGAGACGGCGTCGTCAATTCACCTAAAAAAGGCCCCTTTCCCAAGCGTTCTAATAATTCTTTACACGTACGCTCCCCCATGATTGACAGCGGTTCTGTGCGCGCAATAGGCGCATCAAGCTCAAGCCTGCCGGTTAACGGCCGGACTTTTAACAGCGCTGGCCATAGAAGTCTCACGATGAAAGGTAAGGAGCGCGTCCGATTCAAAACTGCGCCAAGACGCCAATTATTACGCAGCCAGTCGAAGAGACTATTCCATTCCATCAATTGGCGATAACAACCGGGTATCAGTGAGGCATTGACCCAACCGTTTAGCTGCAAAATTAATTCTCGCTCAGCTTGGCTAGCACCCAATATCGGTTTTTCGGGAAATTGCTCTTCAAGCCAAAGACCAATCGCAGTAGCGTCCGTTTTCCATATTTCGCCAATCTTAAGTACTGGAATCCGGTGCTGTCGGGTAAAGCGGATTTCCCTTTGGGATAAGGGGCTTACATAAATAATGTTGAATTCCAGTTCCTTATAATCCAAAAAACAATTCACTCGCGCAGCGTCAGGATTAATCGCATAGGCATACAGCACAATATTGCTACTTTTGACGTTGCTCTCTGTCATTGACTATAGCCATTTTCGGTTACAATGCGCGGCGTTTTACGCGAGCACAGCCGTTACTGCTTTTTTCTAATAGGTAGCGCGGCAATACTGTCCCCGGCAAGCCGGAATAAACATTTACAGAGGCTGCGAAACAATGCAAAAAAATCCACCGCCTGCTTTACCCAGGACTGAAGGCATTGCCGCTCAACATCTGTACGGCACACTCATTGTCGTTATTGGCGTCTTGGTGCTAAGTTTCGATGCGCTGCTCATCCGTCTAGCCCAGACCGACAGTTGGAACGTGGTTTTTTGGCGTGGCGCCTTTATGGTCTTGTCCCTGGGTTTATTCCTCGCAGTCCGGCATCGTCGCAGCACCGTCGCCAATTTCTCTGAGAGTAAGTGGGTAATCATTATCTCAGCTTTTCTTACCGGTCTCGGCAGCTTGCTTTTTGTGCTGTCGGTGAACCACACTCAAGTGGCCAACACGGTAGTCATTCTGAGCGTATCACCGCTTTTCGCCGCACTGTTTACCCGCTTATTCTTGCACGAAATTGTCAGTCTGCGTACTTGGTTGGCTATTGTCGTAACCCTTGCCGGCGTCGCTATGGTCTTCTCTGGTTCGTTGGCAAGCACCAACTGGTTAGGGGATCTGTTTGCTCTGCTAGCCGCCTGTAACCTGGGCGGTAACTTTACGTTGCTGCGTCGTTATCCTCGGCCGTCGCGTGTCGTCATCATCGGTCTAAGCGGCATCGTTATTGCGTTAATTGCCTTGCCATTCGCTGCCCCGCTGAGTTTGTCCTGGCAAAGCTATGGTGTATTAGCCGTTATGGGTCTACTGCAAATGCCTGTGGCTTTAATTCTGATTGCCGTAGGCACGCGTTATCTGCCAGCTCCCGAAGTCAGCCTGCTGCTTCTCGTGGAAACGGTGCTCGGTCCCATTTGGGTATGGCTGGCGCTGAACGAGAAACCAGCCATTATGACTTTCGTGGGTGGCATTTTAATCGTTGCCACTTTGGCTGTGCATTCCTGGCTGAGTTTACAGGAAAATCAGGCCAAATTCGGATTTCGCTAACGTTCCATTCAGACTACGGATAAACATCGGACCGAGGGATATTCATTTCAAGAAATCCCCTAAGCCTTGGCTTTTTTCTTCGGTATATACAAATCCGTAATCGTTCCTTCAAATGCCTCTGCCGCCATCCCTACGGTTTCCGAAAGCGTCGGATGGGGATGAATGGTCTTGCCGATATCCACGGCATCGCAACCCATTTCAATCGCCAAGGCGCCTTCGGCGATCAAATCACCGGCGCTGGGGCCAACAATGCCTATGCCGATCACTCTCTCCGTTGCCTCATCAAAAAGAATCTTGGTCATTCCCTCATCCCGACCCAGGGCTAATGACCGACCGCTTGCCGCCCATGGGAATACACCTTTGCCGTACTTGATGCCTTGGGCTTTAGCCTCGGCCTCGGTAATACCGGCCCAAGCCACCTCCGGATCCGTGTAGGCTACGGAGGGAATCACCCGAGCGTCGAAATAAGATTTCATCTCGGCACAAACCTCCGCCGCCACATGTCCCTCATGTACCGCTTTATGAGCCAGCATCGGTTGACCTATAATATCACCGATGGCAAAGATGTGGGGCGCATTGGTGCGCAGCTGTTTATCCACCGGAATGAATCCCCGTTCGTCGACAACAACGCCGGCTTGCTCAGCGCCGATCCGTTTGCCGTTCGGAACACGTCCCACGGCCACCAGAATTCGGTCGAACAGTTCGGGTTCAGCAGGCGCGTTAGCGCCTTCGAAGGTTACTTTTAAGCCTTCTTCCAGCGCCTCTACCCGAGTAACCTTGGTCTTGAGCATGATTTTTTCGTAGCGCTGCTCGACCCGTTTCTGGAAAGGCTTAACGATGTCCTTATCGGCACCTGCCATTAAGCCTTCCAACATCTCCACCACGACAATTTGGGAACCGAGCGCATAGTAAACCGTCGCCATTTCCAAGCCGATAATGCCACCGCCTATCACCAGCATGCGTTGTGGAATACCCTGCAATTTAAGGGCCCCTGTGGAATCCACGATCCTTGGATCTGCGGGAATAAAGGGCGGCTTCACCGGCTCGGAACCGGCGGCGATAATGGCTTTTTCAAAATACACTACCGTGCGCTTGCCTGCTTTGTCAGTCACTTCCATATGATGGGGATCCAGAAACTGCCCTACGCCCGTTATCACCTGGACTTTGCGCTGTTTGGCCAGACCGGCGAGGCCACCAGTAAGGCGCTTCACCACGTTGTCCTTCCAACTTCGCAAGGCATCGATATCGATTTCCGGGGCAGCAAATTTAAGGCCATGGGCGGCGAAGTCTTTCGTCTCATCGATAACCTTTGCCGCGTGCAGCAGGGCCTTGGAGGGAATACAGCCGACATTCAGACAGACACCACCCAGGGCAGGATAACGCTCCACCAGTACCGTTTTCTTACCGAGATCAGCAGCGCGAAATGCAGCGCTGTAGCCGCCAGGTCCAGATCCCAGCACTAACACTTCGGCCTGAACATCGGCGCTACCGCTATAGCTGGCTGCCGTCGGGGTAGGGGCTTGAGTGGCTGCACGGGAAGCGGCCGGTGCAGGTTGTTGAGGTGGCGCAGCGGTACCTACTCGATTGGCCTCCATTACCAGAATAAGATCGCCCTGGGAAACTTTATCACCCACTTTGACTTTCACGTCTTTGACAACACCGGCATGGGGCGAAGGAATATCCATGGAGGCTTTATCGCTCTCCAGTGTGATCAGAGGCGCCTCTTCAGCAACTTTATCACCGGAAGCAACATGAACCTCGATAATATCGACATTCTTGAAATCTCCGATGTCCGGGACGAAGACACTCTCTATCCCTCCCCCCCATAACCGCCGGCAGTGGCTATCGGTTCACCCTGCTTGGGTCCGGCAGCGACCTTGGAACTGACCGCGGCCGCAGATTGAGGAGCGGCTTCCGGCGCTGGTTGTGAAGGTGCCTCGGCCGCAGCACCCACTTCCACTTCCAGTAACAGAATCACATCACCCTCGGAGACCTTATCACCCACTTTCACTTTGACTTCCGTGACCTTACCTCCCTTGGGTGCGGGCACCTCCATGGTGGCTTTATCGCTTTCCAAAGCAATCAACGCATCCTCGGCACCGATAGTATCCCCGGCAGACACCAGCACTTCAATCACATCGACGTTTTTGAAGTCGCCGATATCGGGAACCTTGATTTCTTCAACGTTACTCATGATTTCTCCAGCTTATTTGCAAACTGTACGGCATCCGCTTTTCTCTGCCTGTCTGGATTGCCTTGCGCGACCCGGCAACGCTGGTTTGGCTATCATTTCCTCTGACGCAGCGCAAACACGTCACCGACTCTCACAATGGCTCCAGAGAAAGACAGGCTTGCAGCCACAGCCAAGCCAAAAGACCATTTCAAGTTTGGCGGAGCAACAAACCCGGAATCGCCATCAGAGCAGCAAGCGCCGGATGTCACTGATCACCTTGACGAGATAGCTGACAAAGCGGGCAGCTTCAGCGCCATCAATAACCCGATGGTCATAAGACAGAGACAGAGGCAGCATGAGCCGCGGCACAAATTGTTTGCCATCCCACGTCGGGATCATCCGCGCGCGGGTGACGCCTAGAATTGACACCTCAGGAGCATTGACGATAGGCGTAAAAGCAGTCCCACCGATACCACCCAGGCTGGAAATGGTAAAACAGGCTCCCTGCATATCTCCCGGCATGAGCTTCTTAGCGCGAGCCTTGGCACTGTACTCACCCAGGTCCGCCGACACCTCATAGATATTCTTCTTATCCACATCGCGGATTACCGGCACCACTAGCCCATCAGGGGTATCAACGGCCACCCCGATATGGATATATTTTTTGAGGATCAAATTTTCGCCGCTAGGGTCGAGGGAAGCATTAAAGGTGGGAAATTCTTTCAACGAGGCAGAGCAGGCCTTGAGTAGAAAACTCAGCATAGTGATGCGAATCTCCCGTTTCTTGGTCTCCTCTGCCAGCGACTTGCGAAACGCTTCGGTTTCGGTAATATCCGCCTCGTCATGATGGGTAACATGGGGAACATTTAACCAGTTGCGGCTGAGATTCACGCCGGTGAGCCGCTTGATCTTGGTGAGTGGCTTGGTTTCAATCTCGCCAAACTTGGTAAAGTCGACCGGCGGAATGGGCGGAATACCGGCACCGCCAGCAGGCATCTCGGCGGCAGCCGGAGCTGCCGCACCCGCCATGACCTGTTTGACAAAATTCTGCACGTCTTCCTTGGTGATTCGCCCTTTGCGGCCACTACCCTCCTTAATGCGGCTCAAATCGACGCCTAACTCTCGAGCAAATTGGCGCACCGAAGGACTGGCATGCACTTTGGCAAAAGCCACTTCATCCACCGGCATTGGCATTACGGGGGGACGGCGAGCTTCATAATCGGCTGGTTTTGGCGCCGTCGGCCCAAGGGTAATTGCAGCCGGAGGTTCCTTTGCCGCTGCCGGTGGTGGTTCGGGCGGCGCCTCGGCGGAGGGTTTGTTGACCGCTTCTGGCGCTTCTACTCCTGTTTCCAGTAGCAGAATCAGATCACCTTCGGACACCTTATCGCCGACCTTGATCTTAACGTCTTTCACGGTGCCTGCCTCTGGTGCAGGCACCTCCATAGAGGCTTTGTCGCTTTCCAGCACGATCATCGGCTCTTCCACAGCGAGACTATCGCCAGGAGAAACCAGTACATCAATCACATCGACATTTTTAAAGTCCCCGATGTCGGGCACTTTAATTTCCTGAACTCCGCCACCGGGAGCCGACGGCGGCGCCGCAGCGGCAGGTGCCGACTCAGCCGGCCGCTGAGCGGCAGGCTGTGCCGCGGCCGCCTCGGTCGCTTCGCCCGTCTCCAGCAGCAAGATCAGATCACCCTCGGAGACTTTATCTCCGACCTTAAGCCTGATCTCTTTGACCACACCGGCCTCCGGGGCAGGAATATCCATAGAGGCCTTGTCGCTTTCTAACGTGATCAGCGGATCCTCGACGGCGACAGCATTGCCGGCGGATACCTGCACTTCGATGACATCTACGCCCTGAAAGTCGCCGATATCCGGCACGTGTATTTCTTTTATCGTACCCACTAGGTCTCCTCCACTGGCTTATTTACACGGTCACTGGGTTCGGCTTCTCGGGATCGATACCGTACTTTTGAATAGCTTTGGTGACCTTAGCAGCCGGGACTGCTCCTTCATCGGCCAGGGCTTTAAGCGCGGCCACGGCTACATAATAACGATTCACTTCGAAAAACCGCCGCAAGTTAGTCCGGGTATCGCTGCGACCAAAGCCATCAGTGCCTAACACGACATAGCGTTGAGAAATAAAGGGCCGCAGTTGATCTGCGTAGAGCTGCATATAATCGGTGGCGGCGATCACAGGACCCGAACGCCCTTTAAGACAACTTGCCAAGTAACTGACTCGCGGTTCCGTCTCTGGATGCAGCATATTCCAACGCTGCACATCCAAGGCTTCGCGGCGCAGAGGGTTGATACCCGGTATCGACCAGATATCGGCAGCAACATTAAAGTCCTCTGCCAGCAGCTCGGCGGCGGCAATCACCTCCCGTAAAATGCTGCCGCAACCCATAAGCTGCACCTTGTGCTCGCCATCTCCACCTTCCCGGAACAGATACATCCCCTTAAGAATCCCCTCCTGGACACCCTCGGGCATAGCCGGATGGGAATAGTTTTCGTTTAAGGAAGTAATGTAATAGAAGATGTGCTCCTGCGCTTGATACATACGGCGCAGACCGTCTTGGACGATCACTGCAAGTTCGTAAGCAAAGGTAGGATCATAGGAAACACAGTTAGGAATAAAGGCAGCAAAAATTTGGCTGTGGCCATCCTGATGCTGTAAACCCTCGCCAGCCAGGGTAGTGCGGCCCGATGTGCCCCCGATTAAAAATCCGCGGGCTTGAATATCACCTGCCGCCCAAGCCAAATCACCGACCCGCTGGAAACCAAACATGGAATAAAAAATGTAGAAAGGCACCATGTTGATACCATGGTTACTGTAAGCCGTGCCGGCAGCAATCCACGATGACATGGCACCGGCTTCAGTAATCCCTTCCTGAAGAATTTGGCCCTGTTTATCCTCCTTGTAATACATCAGCTGATCCACATCCTGGGGCTGATACAGCTGACCCCTAAAGGCATAAATGCCCAACTGCCGAAACATCCCCTCCATGCCAAAGGTACGCGCTTCATCGGGGACAATGGGAACAATATATTTACCGATGTTCTTATCCCGGCACAAGGTGGTGAGAATGCGCACAAAGGCCATGGTCGTGGACATCTCCCGTTCACCGGTTTCTTTCAGCAGCGCATCAAAGGCAGACAAATCAGGGACTTGCAGAGGCTTTGCGCGTTCCCGGCGTTGGGGCAGATAACCGCCTAGGGCAGCCCGACGCTCCTTGAGGTACTTAATTTCTGGGCTATCCTCAGGGGGTTTGTAAAAAGCCGCTGCCTCTATATCCTCATCGGAAACCGGAATTTGAAAGCGGTCACGGAAGCTTCTTAAGGCATCGTAGCCCATCTTCTTTTGGGAATGGGTGATATTTTGTCCCTCACCCGCAATACCCATACCATAACCTTTAACGGTCTTGGCCAAAATCACCGTAGGTTGGTTCTTATGCTTGACGGCCGCTGCGTAGGCGGCATAGATCTTATGGGGATCGTGACCGCCACGGTTTAGCCGCCAGATATCCTCATCGGACAGATGACTCACCATTTCCCGCAGTTGCGGATATTTGCCAAAAAAATGCTCCCGCGTGAAGGCACCGCCTCTGGCCTTAAAGGCCTGGTATTCACCGTCAACACATTCCTCCATACGCTTACGCAGCAGTCCGTGTTGGTCCTGTGCCAGCAGCGGGTCCCAATAGGACCCCCAAATCACTTTAATGACATTCCAACCGGCACCTCGGAAGTCGGCCTCAAGCTCCTGAATGATTTTACTATTCCCCCGCACCGGCCCATCCAGACGCTGCAGGTTGCAGTTAATGACAAAGATCAAATTATCCAGATTTTCCCGAGAGGCCATCGAGATGGCGCCGAGAGACTCCGGTTCGTCCATTTCGCCATCTCCCATAAAGGCCCACACCTTGCGTCCTTCGGTTTTTAACAGTCCTCGATTTTCCAGATACTTCATAAATCGAGCCTGATAGATAGCCATGATTGGGCCCAAACCCATGGAGACGGTGGGAAATTGCCAAAAATCCCGCATCAGCCAGGGATGAGGATAGGAGGACAGCCCGTTACCGTCCACTTCCTGGCGGAAGTGCTTAAACTGTTCCTCGCTAATTCTTCCTTCCAAGAAGGCGCGGGCATAAATACCGGGTGCCGAATGCCCCTGAATAAAAACTAAATCCCCGTCATGGTTCTCGGAAGGCGCATGCCAGAAGTGGTTAAAGCCCACATCATAAAGCGTTGCACCGGAAGCAAAGCTGGCAATATGGCCGCCCAGTTCGGAGGTAATTTTATTTGCCTTGACCACCATGGCTGCAGCGTTCCAGCGAATAATAGAGCGGATACGCCATTCGATGGCCGGATCTCCTGTTGTATATTCCTCCAGTTCTGGCGGAATCGTATTGAGATAGGGCGTGTTGGCGCTGTAGGGCGTCTCAGCACCACTAGTGTATCCTTTGTCCAATAGTTGTTCTAAAAGAAAATGGGCCCGCTCTGGACCTTCCCGCTCTAACACGGCATCCAGGGCGTCCAGCCATTCGCTGGTTTCTAAGGGATCCACATCGATGTAGCTCTCGGTTGCCATAACAGACCTCAGTGTTTAAGAGGTTGACCGACACCGCCGCTTGCCGACCATGGGTCCAAGTAGGGAAGCTGCGGCGGCTCCTCGTTCCCGCGCCCCTCAACGAAACTTTTGACCACCAATTCGCTGGGACGACCATTCAAACTATAGACGCAATATTGGGATTCGCACGTACGCATAAGGAAATTGACCGGTAAAGCGGTTGCCAGTGAATCTGGGAAAATAGTACTTACCTTGGCTAGGTACCGCCGAACTCTCAGTCATTCAGAGTGTCAATAGTGTTAGCTGAATTGATGACAGTACTTAACAAATTGTTTCATAGCCCTGTTGAACTTTTTGCCGACCAGCAGATCTCTTACTTCAGCAGATGATTTACCAGTTCGCCCGCTTTCCTCCCTGAGCGGGCCAAGCCCGGTGTTCTAAACCGGGTATAGTTTGACCCCGGTCCCCCCCTAACCGGGGTTTTTTTTGCGATACATTGAAAACGCTTGCAGTGGCAGGCAATGATCATCACACTATTAAGCTGGCAATTCCCAAGATCGTGTAAAATTCGGCAAAGTTTTTGAGGGTTCCACCATTATGGAACGGTTCCAAGCTACCACTCAGTTACGGGGCACTACCATTCTTTGTGTGCGCCGCTATGGACACATCGTGATCGGCGGCGATGGTCAAGTCACTTTGGGCAACACGATAATGAAGGGCAATGCCCGTAAAGTGCGCCGCCTCTACCAAGATAAAATCATCGCCGGTTTTGCGGGTGGTACTGCCGACGCCTTTACTCTGTTTGAACGTTTCGAGGGCAAGCTGGAAAAACACGGCGGTAATTTGACCCGCGCTTCCGTAGAATTGGCCAAAGATTGGCGTACCGATCGCACCTTGCGGCGTTTAGAGGCTTTGCTGATTGTCGCCGATCCGAGCATCACATTAGTGATCTCTGGTAACGGCGATGTGGTTGAGCCAGAGCACGATCTGGCCGCTATCGGCTCTGGAGGCGCCTTTGCCCAGGCCGCTGCTCGTGCGCTCCTGGAGCATACCGAGTTGGAGGCTCGTAGCATTGTCGAACAGTCCTTGAAAATCACCGCTGATATCTGCATTTATACTAATTGTAATCTAACTCTCGAAGAGCTTTAGAGTGAGCAAAGCCAACGTTGGTAAATTCTCCATGTCTGACATGACGATGACGCCCCGGGAAATTGTCCAGGAATTGGATAAACATATCATTGGTCAAACCGAAGCTAAGCGCGCTGTCGCTATTGCCTTGCGCAATCGCTGGCGACGAACTCAAGTGAGCGAGGTGCTGCGCAATGAGATTACCCCTAAGAACATCCTGATGATTGGTCCCACCGGTGTCGGTAAAACCGAAATCGCTCGCCGCCTTGCCAAACTCGCCAAGGCTCCTTTTATCAAGATTGAAGCGACCAAGTTTACCGAGGTGGGATACGTAGGCCGAGACGTGGAATCCATTATTCGCGACCTAATGGATGTCGCCATTAAGATGGTGCGTGAAGAGGCCATGCACAAGGTCCGGCACCGCGCCGAAGAGGCTGCTTGGGAACGCGTGCTAGACACGCTTTTACCACGCCCCCGCAGCGTAGGCTTCGCTAACGAATCTCCGGTCGCAGACCAGTCCAGCACTCGCCAGAAAATGCGCGACAGACTGCACCGTGGAGATTTGGATGAACGTGAAATTGAAATAGAAGTCGCGGCGCATTCTGTAGGAGTGGAGATTATGGCACCTCCCGGCATGGAGGAGATGACCAACCAATTACAGAGCATGTTTCAAAATCTAACCAGTGGCCGTACTAAAACCCGTAAGCTTAGAGTAAAAGATGCCCTTAAACTCCTTCAGGAGGAAGAAGCGGCCAAACTGGTTAATGAGGAGGATTTAAAGACACGTGCCGTCCAAGCCGTAGAACAGCATGGCATTGTCTTTCTAGACGAACTGGACAAGGTGGCAAAACGTGGCGAGTACGGTGGTCCCGATGTCTCTCGTGAAGGTGTCCAGCGGGATTTGCTGCCCTTAGTGGAGGGCTCTACTGTCTCCACTAAGTACGGCATGATTCGCACGGATCATATTTTATTCATTGCCTCCGGGGCCTTTCACTTGGCCAAACCCTCGGATTTAATCCCTGAACTGCAGGGTAGACTTCCTATTCGTGTAGAGCTAAGGGCGCTTTCCGTTGAGGATTTCGTCCGTATTCTTACGGAACCTGACGCATCCTTAACTGAGCAGTATAGTGCTTTGTTAGCGACTGAAGACGTTGAGCTAGTCTTTGCTAAAGACGGCGTGCGACGCATCGCCGAGGTGGCTTTTCAGGTTAATCAGAGCACTGAAAACATCGGCGCCCGCCGTTTGCATACCGTATTGGAACGTCTGCTGGAAACAGTATCTTTTGAAGCGCCGGACAGCTCCAACAAGACTCTTACAGTGGATCAAGACTATGTGAACGCGCATCTTGGAGCACTTATCAAGGATGAGGACTTGAGCCGCTATATCCTCTGAAATAGATCGAGCCAATGAGTATAAAACCCACCGACATTAAACTGCACCAACTATCCCGCGTTTTAGAAATTCGTTTTGAAGATGGCGCATGCTTTACGCTACCTTGCGAATATTTGCGGGTGTTCTCTCCGTCTGCAGAAGTACGGGGGCACGGTCCTGGCCAAGAAGTTCTGCAGGTGGGTAAAGAAAATGTCAACATCAAAGCCATCGAACCAGTGGGTAATTATGCCATTAAGTTAGTTTTTACTGACGGCCATAACACCGGCTTATATTCCTGGGACTTGCTCTATGATCTGGGTATTCATCAAGAGCACAGCTGGCAACATTATCTCCAACGTCTCGCTGAGGCCGGCTATACGCGCCAGACATGAATTTCCAGTTGCCATCTTACCGTGTCAACCCAATGGTAGGTTCGAAAGCTGAGACGGCGTCCTCTATAAAGCAATAAACGGCAGAGTTGGAAATTATTTAGCAAACAAATGCTTAGACATTATGGATAAGAGCACAACTCATTTTGGTTATCAACAGGTCGCTGTTTCTGAGAAGACCAAAAAAGTAGCTGGTGTTTTCGACTCCGTCGCCACCCGCTACGATTTAATGAACGATCTGCTGTCTTTTGGCGTCCATCGTTTATGGAAGCGTTTTGTCATCGGTCTTACAGGAATCAAAGCTGGCGATAGAGTGTTGGATTTGGCCGGCGGCACCGGCGACCTCGCGGCTCGCTTAGCCCCGCTAGTCGGCAGTAAAGGCCAAGTAGTGATGGTTGACATCAATGCTGCTATGCTAGAAGAAGGTCGCCAGCGTCTCACTGACGCAGGTATCGCTGGCAACGTGGAGTATATTCAAGCCGACGCTGAAACACTGCCTTTTCCAGACAACACGTTCAATTGTCTCACCATCGCCTTTGGCTTGCGCAACTGCACACACAAGGACACAGCCTTAGCTGCGATGTATCGGGTACTTAAGCCGGGCGGCTGTGCATTGATACTCGAATTTTCACAGCCTACCCTACCCGGGTTAAAACCGTTTTATGATTTATATTCCTTTAAAGCGATGCCCCTTATCGGCAAATTGGTGGCTAAAGATGCTGAGAGTTATCGCTACCTTGCGGAATCTATCCGGATGCATCCAGATCAAGAGACGCTACAGATCATGATGGAACAGGCTGGTTTTGAACGCTGTAATTATTTTAATCTATCCGGTGGCATTGTTGCTGCGCACCGGGGTTACAAATTTTAAGCGACACCATCAATAGTCGGCGGATAACATGAAATCGAGTCAGGAATGAATTTGAAGCCTTCTCTTCTGGTAACTATTGGCATTGAAAGGATTCTAAATCAATATCTACAGCTGGATTCCGATACTCGGCCTAAAATCGCAGCGCTCAGCGGCAAAGTTATCGCCGTGGAGGTTATCTTTACCACCACTGAAACAACCCCCTCGCTGACCCTATTTCTGCTCCCCAGCCCTAAGGGGCTTCAGGTTACCGATCACCATGCGGGTCCTGCAGACGTTAGCATCCGCGGTACGCCACTAGCCCTCGCCCGACAACTTGGGCAAAGGACGTCTTATCTCTCGGACACTGACGTGGAAATTCGCGGCAATACGCAGCTTGCCAAAGCGCTTGCAGAGCTGCTAAACGGCGTCGATATTGATTGGGAGGAACATCTGTCAAATCTAGTCGGTGATGCCGTTGCACATCAAGTCGGCAATGCCGCCCGTCATATCCAGACTTGGGGCAAACAGGCGCTGGATACGCTTTTCAAAAACGCCGTCGAGTATTTGCAGCAAGAAACTCGTGATCTTCCTTCCAGCGGATCGATGGCAAATTTTATCGATACCGTCGATGCGCTACGAAGTGATACTGATCGCCTAACAGCTCGTATCCATCGTTTGCAGCAGGCCGACCTGCCTCAGTCTAACCGCCGCCGGACCACCCAAGATAAAAGGGCGATGCATTGAAAAATCTACGCTTAAGGCGGCTAATGCGAGAAATCTATATTCTATGGTTAAAGTTGTTTCAGTATTTTCAACGCTTCGCTATTCATTCGATTGACTTTTCCTTTTAACCATTTTGTACTTACTTGTCATAATGGCTTGAGCTTATGCTTCGCCCCAGCCAGGTTCTCCGTCTGCTTCACATCAATCTGGTATTGGTGCGCCATGGTCTAGACGACATCGTCTTAGCGACTCATTTGTTTCGCCCGATTAGCTTTTTGCGCCACTTTTTACCTTGGAACTGGCTTCGTGACATCTCACGTTATTCCCGAGGCGAACGGCTTCGCTTAGCTTTAGAAGACCTGGGGCCAATTTTCGTCAAATTTGGCCAAACATTATCTACACGCCGTGATCTACTACCTGACGATTTGGCGTTGGAACTCGCCAAACTGCAAGATCACGTGCCTTCTTTCCCAGGATCGCAGGCCATAACCATTGTCGAAAAAGCCTATGGAAAACCCATCAGTCAGATTTTCAAAGAATTTGATACGCAACCGCTAGCCTCGGCTTCCATTGCTCAAGTGCATACTGCGCGGCTGTTGGATGACCGGGAAGTTGTGGTTAAAATCGTACGTCCCGGCATCGAGCGAGTTATCCGCCGGGATGTAGACTTACTCTATATTATTGCCAATCTGGCACAACGCTATTGGAAAGAGGGCCGTCGGTTGCGCCCTCGCGAAGTCGTAGCAGAATACGAAAAAACGGTGTTCGATGAGTTGAATCTAATGCGTGAGGCTGCTAACGCCAGTCAGCTCAAACGCAACTTCAGCGATTCGAAAATTCTCTATATTCCGGAAATTCACTGGCCCTATACCCGTCGCAATGTGCTGGTCATGGAACGCATTCACGGAATTCCCATCGGGCATACCATGGAGCTCAAGCGTCGGCAGGTAAATTTGAATACACTGTCTGAACGCGGCGTCGAATTGTTCTTTACGCAAGTCTTCAGGGACAGCTTTTTCCATGCCGATATGCATCCCGGAAACATCTTTGTTAATGCCGAAGATCCCGAGGACCCAATCTATATTGCTGTGGACTTTGGCATCATCGGCACCCTTAATCCCATCGATCAGCAATACCTGGCGGAGAATATTCTGGCTTTTTTTTATCGGGATTATCGCCGCGTGGCGGAGCTTCACATTGAATCCGGTTGGGTACCTGTAGGGACTAGAGTTGATGAATTTGAATCGGCTATTCGCACGGTGTGCGAGCCCATCTTTGAGCGTCCGCTGCGCGAGATTTCGTTTGGACTCTTTTTGCTAACTTTGTTCCAGACCGCTCAGCGCTTTAATATGGAGGTGCAACCGCAACTGGTGCTTCTTCAAAAAACTTTATTAAATATTGAAGGCTTGGGCCGGCAACTGAACCCAGACCTAGATCTCTGGAAAACGGCCAAGCCCTTCTTAGAGAATTGGATGAAAGAACGCATTGGACCCAAATCTGTCGCGAATAAATTTAAGCGCAACTTGCCCCGCTGGGCTGAGCAACTTCCCGACTTGCCTAACCTGATTCAGAGCTTGCTGCGCCAGGCCAACAGCGGTGAAGTTAGAGTTCAGCTACGCCATCAAGAAATAGAGCAAATACGTCAGGAAATTCGCCGCGCCAATCGACGCAGCTTTCACGCTGCCGTGGGCGCCGCCCTGATCATCAGCGCCTCTGTCATCTTGAGCCTCGATGGTTTTCATCCAACGATGTTAGGAGATGCTCCGTTAATGACCTGGATTTTAGGCGGTTGCGGAGTTGTATTGCTGATCAGCGCTTGGCCGGTGGATTTTTAAGTTGCAATTATCGCCGACGCTCTGTCGGTCCTTAACTAACTGCTGTTTTGTTTCTGCAGCAAACTCAGTCCCTTAAGTAAATTTAAGGCTTCATAAAGCTGATAATCACTCTCGGCCAAAGATGCCGTTTCATCAGAGGTTTCCTCGTTGACTTCAATCCCGTCAGGTAACGAGTTACCGTCACTACTTTTGCCGTTCTCAAGATGCCCAGAAAGATTCACTTCCTTTAGCAAATCGACGGCAGGCGTATCAGCCGAAGCAAGCTGAAGCCTTTCCAACTTGATGTCAGGCTGGATTCCTTCTGCCTGAATAGAACGCCCGTTGGGGGTAAAATACAGCGCCGTAGTGAGCTTCACCGCAGCACCGTTGGCCATGGGCAAAATGGTTTGCACGGAACCTTTGCCGAAAGTTTGCTCCCCCATCACAATAGCCCGCCGGTGATCCTGGAGAGCACCGGCGACAATTTCAGAAGCTGAAGCTGATCCTCCGTTGACCAAAATCACCATAGGCGAACCATCCAACATGTCACCCGGAGTTGCTTTAAAATCTTGCCGGGAACCTTCACTGCGCCCTTCCGTATAAACCACAGTGCCTTTGTCCAGAAAAATGTCGGAAACCTCTACTGCCGCATTCAAAACACCACCAGGGTTATTGCGTAAATCCATGATCAAACCCTTAAGAGTACCCTTTTTGTTCTGCTGCTTAAGGTCACTTAAAGCTTGGCTCAAATTTCGAGCAGTCTTGGCTTGAAATTGGGTCACACGCACATAACCAAAGCCAGGCTCCAGCAGACGACTTTTCACGCTCTTGACCTGAATAATATCTCGAACGATAGTAATTTTAAGAGGTTTCTCTTCGCCAGCGCGGACGATAGTCAAAATAATTTTAGTATCTGGCTTGCCGCGCATCATTTTCACCGCTTCGGCGAGGGTTAAACCCTTGACAGGAGTATCGTCGAGACGGATGATCAAATCACCCGCCTGCACACCGGCCCGCTGCGCCGGCGTATCATCAATAGGCGCAATGACTTTAATGAAACCATCTTCTAACCCGACTTCAATGCCCAAGCCACCGAATTCACCGGACGTGCCGGCTTGTAGGTCGCGAAAAGCATCCACGTCCAGATAAGCAGAATGGGGATCTAAACCATCCAGCATCCCGTGAATTGCATTTTCCAGTAGCGCTTTGTCGTCAATGGGTTCCACATAATCCTGCTTAATACGATCGAGCACTTCGGTGAAGTTGCGCATTTCATCCAGCGGCAACTCGCTGCTATCCAAAACGGATTCCCGGTCGGCCCAAACTAAATGGCCGACCGTCAGGAAAATGATTAAAATTAAGCCCAGTGCTGACAGCAGGCCTTGACGAGTTGCAGCGCTCATCATTAACTCCATAACAATTTAAAACTACTGAGAGAAGGTAACTCTATGGAAAACAATTTCGCAAGGAAGTTGCCAATGACGTTGTATCTTGAACGCAGTTTACAGGGTCATGATTACAGACCTTGCGACGGATAGGGCGCCATCAGCAGAGGAACGCTGCATCCTCCTTATCAATTTTGAGTTGCGTTAGAGGATGCTCAAGTACCAAGACGGTACTTAAGATCACCCAAGGAAACGCGAAAGGCAACTATGTTGCTATCAGCAGGTGCCATCCAGGAATGAACCACGGCTTCTGTGTAACCTCAAGATCATATAGCACAATCGGCTGCGTTTCCATTCCTCACCAAAAAGCCATAGACGGCTCTACTAAGTGGTTATGTTTCTAAGTGGTCGTGTTTTAACTGTTGGCCTCTTAACCAGCAATCATCGCTCCCTCAGGTTTTCGCTTTGCCTTGACTGGCAACCGCTTCCATTAGCTTCTTAATCTCTTCAGGATCGCCTAAATAATAGTGCTTAAGAGGACGCAGGTTTTCATCCAGTTCATAGACCAATGGAATACCCGTCGGAATATTTAAACCGACAATCTCTTCATCCGAAATGTCATCTAAATATTTCACCAAAGCCCGAAGACTGTTACCATGAGCAGCGATAAGCACTCGTTTCCCTGCCCGAATCTCTGGTACGATTGCATCATGCCAATATGGCATAAAGCGGTCAATCGTCGTTTTTAAGCTTTCAGTGCGAGGCAGCACTTGAGGATCGAGCATAGCATAACGTGGATCGTTGCCTGGAAACCGCTCGTCAGCGTCCTCTAACTCGGCAGGCGCAATGTCAAAACTACGCCGCCAGATAAGTACTTGATCTTCACCGTGCTTAGCGGCGGTCTCCGCCTTGTTCAAACCCTGCAGCCCGCCGTAATGGCGTTCATTGAGCCGCCAACTCCGATGCACGGGAATCCACATAAGATCCATTTCGTCCAGGACAATCCAGAGAGTCCGAATGGCACGCTTTAATACGGAGGTAAAGGCCACGTCAAAGGTATATCCCTCTTCTTTTAGTACTTCTCCACCTAGCTGGGCCTCTTCAACGCCTTTTTCGGACAAATCCACATCGGTCCAACCAGTAAAGCGATTCTCCTTATTCCACTGACTCTCTCCATGCCGCACGAGAACGAGTTTATGCATTACAATATCCCCCCTTTGATCAAGGTCTTAAAGTTGACGATGATACGCTCAAACAATCCGTTTCGCCAGTCCAACTTCTTGCGATTCGTTACCTTGCCTAGACGGACCGATTAACGACTTTTCACAATCTATACACTTAACTATTCCCGGGAATTTTGCTAACGTTTTGCAAAACGAAAAATAAACTTCCATGCGTCTCGTTGAATATCATCTGCTGTTATTGATCATCGTGGCAAACGGAGCACCCATATTAGGTGAAGCGTTGTTTGGAAAGGCCGGTGCTTGGCCCATTGATGGCGGCTTGAAATTTATTGACGGGCACCCCCTGCTGGGAAATTCCAAAACCTGGCGGGGCATATTGTTAGCTATCACTGCCGCCACTGTCATGGCTTGGCTGTTATACCTACCACCCTACATAGGTGCCAGTGTCGGGCTCTTCGCGGTTTTAGGGGATCTCTTGTCCAGCTTTATTAAACGGCGACTGGGCCTAGTGTCCAGCAGCATGGCGTTTGGCCTGGATCAGATCCCAGAAGCGCTGCTGCCTTTGCTCGTGGTGAAGGATTACTTTGATCTTACCTGTTTCGCTATCGTGGAAATCGTCGCCGGTTTCATTATCCTTGAACTGCTACTGTCGCGTATCCTATTCTATCTCAAAATACGTAAACGTCCCTACTGAATACAGCGCAGCTGGTGCAAGGTAATCTCGGGTGGACAATTGAGGCGCACATCCACCACCGCAACCCCTGAACCTGCTGAAGTATATCCCTGCATGTGATGGTACTGCCAGGCTCCCCGGCAGTAACGGCGCGGACAGGCAGCGTTGGTCATCAGTGCGATACCACCCGGCAGACAAATTTGTCCTCCGTGAGTATGCCCACTCAGCATAAGATTGAAACCTGCATGGGCTGCTCGTCGATAAATTTCCGGTGAATGAGAAAGCAGAATAGACACCTCATCAGGGGGCATATCGTGAACCGCTTTTTCGATGTTATCCAGCTGGAAGTAGTGGGGATCGTCAACGCCAGCTAAATGGATACTGCCCCCTCCACGCTGGATGGGTACCGACTCATTCATCAGCAGAGTAATACCCATCGCTTCCATGGACGGCACCATTTTGATGGTGTCATGGTTACCCAACACGGCGTAAACCGGCTTGTTGATATGCGCAAGCACCTGCGCGAGCGCGGCCAGGGCAGGTTGGTAATCACCAAAGGTTTTGGCCCTGAAATCGCCGGTTATGACGCAGATATCGTATTCTAATGCTTCCAGCCGCTCGCTTAACGCTGGCGGAAAAGATACCCCCATGTCCAAATGCAGATCACTGAGATGCAACAGCGTAAACCCATCGAAGGCCATCGGCAGCCTCGCCAAGCGCACTTCATTGCGACGAATCTGGATAGTTTGTGCATTACGGCGGCCCCGCTTGTACAAGCCCAAACAGCGCAGGGTTAGGCGAATGAAAGCATGAATGGAATACCAGTTCTCGATATGGAAAAAGTTTCTCCCTTTGCCAAGCACATGGGTAGCATGATCACTTTCCAGTCCCAACCGCTGCCGTAAGTGCACTCTGCCAATCCTTCCTGACAGCCTCTGTAGTTCCGGAGCAGTATCGATAACATGTAGATCTTCTCGTTGCCTGCCATAAGCATCGGCAATACTTTTAGCCTCCACAACATCCCTCTCTGTTGCATATAAACAACATGTTTGTTGCTTAAATTATAGCAAGTTTGCAAAACCTTTTGTTCATGCTATTTGTGAACTAATGCAAATAATATTTGTGAACTAATACAAACAATAGTTCGGACAGTTTTGAGCATATAAAATCAATCGCTTACCTCTGGAAATTGAATTAAATAAAACTTAGGCCCTATGCTGAGTTGCATTTAATTCCTTAAGTGTTTGATTCGTCGTTCTAAAACCAACAAAAACTGTCCGAAGTATTGACAAACAACTTTTAAATTAAACACATGTGGTTATTTTTTGAATACAGAACAAAGCTTACCTTTTCCCATTCCGAACTGCGCATTGCCAAGCCGCGTAGCGGCGATGGTAAGCGAGAGAGACTGAGATTTAACTTTTATTACTTATGGCTATGTCCATGAGCGTCAGACACTGCCGAAATTTTGTCGCTTAGCGCCAGACGAAGCTCTGCTGGGTAATCAGTAGTGATAGCATGTAAGCCCAGTAGCGCTAAACGGCGAGCGTCGATGGCGCTGTTCACCGTCCAGGTAAATAATTTTAAGCCGACAGCACAGACGGCAGCCGCAAAGTCCCTATTGATACCCCGATAATCGGGATCAAGACCGGCTAAACCGTAGTCTTTGGCTAATTCAATCAATGCCAGCGAGTGGGGTAGACAGGTTTTTCGTCCAGCAGTTGGTCTAACACAAGGAACAACTAAGCTACAGGGAATATGGGGCAGAGCAACACAGCAAGCCGCCAGGGTATCTAGACGCATGGCAATTAGCATAATGCGCGACCTGCTGGCGGTTTGTGCCAGCGTTACCTGAAGAGCCGGAATTATTTCAGGGCCACATTTCATCTCCACCAGCACCCAACTATCCTGCGGCGCCTCCTGCAAAACCTCTGCTAAAAAGGGCATTGTTTCTCCGGCAAAGGCTTCGCCTTTCCAACGCCCCACATCCAGAGACCGCAATATGTCGCTATCGGTGTCGGCGATGATTAAGTTCACGCCAGCACTGCGCCGTGTCGTGCCATCATGATGTACAACAATTTCATCATCGCGACTTAACCGTACATCCAATTCAATCCCATCAGCACCGCTTTCCCAAGCTAACCGAAAAGCTGCCATCGTGTTCTCTGGCGCATGGGCCGATGCGCCACGATGCGCAATAATATCCATGAGTGTTTTTTGCTTATAAGCGCTGCTTTAGAATATCGATAAGTTCTTCATCGCTTAGCACGATAGGGTTCGTTTTCATGCTACCTCCCCGACAGTGGGCGACGATGTGGGTAAGGTCGCTTTCCTTCACTCCATATGCACTCAAGGGTGGTAGGGCTAGACGCTGGGTCCATTCTGCTAAAACCAGCACCAGCGCCTCACGGGCATTGCGAGGATTGCTATGCAGTCGACCACTCAAAGTATTTCCAACTTTAGCGTATTTATGCCGGGCTGGACTGTCTGGATCTCGTGCTCGCAAAGCATCAATATTGATCCGGGTAGCAGCGGCCACTAGCGTACCGCAAACGATGCCGTGCGGAATAGGAAAAAAAGCGCCCAGGGGTGACGCTAATCCATGGACCGAACCGAGTCCCGTTTGTGCTAGACAGATCCCTGAAGCGAGAGCGGCAAAAGCTAAACATTCTCGTCCGACGGCTGCATCTTCACTTCCCTCATACCAGGCAAACAATCCCTGGGCTATGGCCTCCATGCCCTTTTCTGCCAACGCATCAGTAAAAGGATTGGCGCGAAGAGAAACATAAGATTCCAACAACTGAGTGAGGGCATCCATGGCGTTCGCTGCAATCTGTTTGTGCGGGCAGGTGGCCAGCAGATTCGGATCCACCAGCGCATACTCCGGCACCAACCGTTCATGGCGAAATGATTTCTTAAAACCATTTTTCCCCCGGCTGCTGAGCACGGCGTTTTTAGTGGCCTCACTGCCAGTACCGGCCGTAGTAGGTACGGCCACGAAAGGCACAGCAGGGCCTTTATAAGGCCGTTCCGGCCCAATTCCTTCAAGATAATCTAGCACAGAATCGCCGCTGATGAGCAGTCCGGCCACGGCCTTGGCAGCGTCCAAAACGCTGCCGCCGCCAATTCCGATGACTACCTCAATACCGTCATCGTGGAAGCGGCTCACGGCTTCGTCTATGAGCCTCGGTGATGGCTCCTCATCAACCAGCAATTGTTCCCAGGTAATACCACGTTGCTTAAAGGACGCCAACAACGGTTCCCAATAAGAAGAACTCTGAAAAGAGTGGCCTCCCGTTACCAGCAGCGCCCTGCTCCCATAGCGGGTCAGTAAGTCAGGCAATTTAAAAATAGTGTCAGCACCGAATTCGATGCGCGGCAACCTGGCGATGGAGAAGGATTGGATCATGGACTCATGCTCCCGGAACAGCTATTCCCAATGATGTCCCACTGTGGGGATGATGGTTTTTTACGGCAACTGCCAAAGCATGATCTTAATATAGTTGGAAGAGGGATTGCGTCCGCATTTTCACTGAATTTGCCTTACACACCCCTAGCGACCGCAGCCACCCGCCGTTAAGCCCAAATTAGGCCCGAATAGTCGTTGTAATACGGTTTACCTGCAGTGTTCGTTATATTTTTCTATCCATCTCGTCATGTCATGATTCAATGAGCAACCCGCATAGTGCCATCATAGGCAGTTATGATTCGTACCCGTTCTCCGGGGTAAAATGGTTCGTCGGCCGCTTGTGTGACTGCAAGCACACGTCCGCTGTCTAAACGCACGGTGATTTCCAGTCCTGGTTGACGGGTAACACCCTCCTCTGTCGCTGCACCGGCCAGACCACCCAGCAGAACGCCGCCAATCGTTGCCAACGTTCTTACCGTACCGTTGCCAACGCTATGTGCGGCAACGCCACCGAGCGCAGCTCCAGCCGCTGTCCCAATACCGCTTTTCGTGCCTTCAATCTGAACGTCTCGAACACTTTCGACATAACCCAATTGCACTTCCTGAGCCGAACGTGCTTGAGATCGACTGTAAGCACTGCCAGAGAGACTGGATGCACAGCCACTTATCAGCATGCTGCTCAATAAAGCAATGATCAATAAGCTTACTATCCTTACGCTGTTCATTTTCCAAAACCTCTGAATCAAGTTGCTAATTCAATCACTTTTTATCAAGTGACTATAACGCAGATAAGCTGAACTGCTACTGAACCATCTCATGTTAGGGAATGATCAAATCATTTCCCTCCATACAAAGAATTTCCACCTGCTTTCCCAGTATCACCAACCGTCCGAGGCGTCGGGTTGTACCATCATCAGTAAATTCGAAGAGATAAACCCGCTCTAAACAATAGTTTCCATTCCGTTTACGGCGCCACCCTAGGCACTCCAATGCCACAGTATCATCCAAGAGTTGTACGCCACACCGCTGACACGCTTGTGCGCCGGCTTGCCAGGCTTGTTCTCGGGCTCGCAGGTTATCCTGCCAAAGCCACAACACGAGCCCAATTAACAGCAATAGAATAAACGTCATAAGTTTAAGCGACCTGGAACTTACCCGAACGATTAGTATAGCTGTGCTAAACCCATATCCAGCAGGCTCTAGCTACGGGAGGATAATGTTCATCTACTTTCGCTTTGTATCCGCAGTTCAGTAATGAAAGGAAATTTTTTTGAAAGTTCGAAGTGTACTCTCACAAGATTAAAGTGGTGGGTTGCTTTATGTGGTACAGATGATAGCTTAACCTTTTCCGTAAGCCACTCGGCCTCAGGGCGCTACCTATATAGATATAGAAACCGCCCGGGGAGAGGAAATGCACATGCCTGCCAGCCTGCAGCGCACTATTCTGAAGCAATCAAAGCACCAGAATGTAAGCCTTTTCACCCAACACGCCCATACTACTAACTCTCTTGCAACTGGCTCATAACTATTGAGCGGCAATAATGTTTAAACCATGATCAAAAATTAGACACTAATTTATGCCGGCTTTGCGGTCATCTCATTTAGACAGATAACGGTTATTTATCAAAAGGTATGATTTTTGTATGTAATCAGCCTCAGGTTTCTAACCTACCAGTGGGAAACCCTAAAACAACAAGGACACGTTGCCAACTTTTTCTAGACATCGCTTGGCTTAAGATAGCGTATTTTGGGAACTGGGCGAGAAGAACATACTCCAAGAGAAGGAACGTGATAAAGTACATTTACGGATCCACATAAGTCTAGTTAATTCCTACGTAAGCGGATGCGGCGGCTACCAAGTTTGCAGTTTGAGGCAATGAGCGGCCACTTTGTAATAAAAACACATTGCACTAAAATTGTGCTTTTAGAGCTCGTTAGCCATGCACAGAAATTTTGCCTGGCAACATTACTTATGGCTCTCTTACTATCAACTGTCGTTCAGCAGCAATAAGTTGCTAGAAGCTACTTAGAAAAAACTACATAGTTATTACTTACAAGAATAACGTATAATATCTCTAAGGTTTTGAATATTATTATCTTTATAATGTTTAGGCAACAAACCAAAGGTTGGTCCGATATTTGCTGAAACTGACAATCTTAAGGTTACATCACGGTGCCTAGAGAGGTAACACACATGAGCATTTTCAACCGCTATCAGTCACGCTATGAAAGGAGTCGGGAGGAGGTTTTTAGCATTCAGGAATATTTAGAAATCTGTAAATCTGACCCGAGCGCTTACGCAACGGCTGCCGAACGCTTACTGATGGCTATTGGCGAACCTGAATTAATAGACACCCGACTGAATCCCCGCTTAAGCCGAATATTTTCCAATAAAGTCATCAAAAGGTACCCGGCCTTCGACGAGTTTTATGGTATGGAGGACTCTATCGACCAAATTGTGTCCTACCTGAGGCATGCGGCGCAAGGCTTGGAAGAGAAAAAGCAAATCCTTTATTTGTTGGGTCCTGTGGGTGGCGGCAAGTCGTCCTTGGCCGAACGGCTCAAGGCGCTGATGGAAAAAGTATCTTTTTACGCTATCCAGGGTTCGCCTGTACAGGAGTCTCCTTTAGGTCTTTTTTCTCCCGATGAAGATGGCCCTATTTTGGAAGAGGATTACGGTATTCCCCGCCGTTGCCTAAAGACCATCATGTCCCCTTGGGCGGTAAAACGCTTGCACGAATACAACGGTGACATCACTCAGTTCAAGGTAGTAAAAGTCTATCCGTCGATTCTCAATCAGATTGCTATCGCCAAGACCGAGCCCGGCGATGAAAATAACCAGGACATTTCTGCGCTGGTAGGTAAGGTGGACATTCGCAAGTTGGAGCACTATGCCCAAAATGACGCAGACGCCTATAGTTACTCCGGAGCCTTATGCCGTGCCAACCAGGGATTAATGGAGTTTGTGGAAATGTTCAAGGCCCCTATCAAGGTCTTGCATCCTCTGTTAACCGCTACTCAGGAAGGCAATTACAACAGCACCGAAGGACTGTCTGCCTTGCCGTTCGATGGAATTATCTTAGCCCACTCCAATGAGTCGGAATGGCAAACCTTTAAAAATAATCGAAATAATGAAGCCTTTTTGGATCGGGTTTATATTGTTAAGGTGCCCTATTGTTTGCGGGTCAACGATGAAGTCAAAATTTATGAGAAGCTGTTATGGGAAAGTTCTCTTAACGACGCATCCTGTGCACCTGGTACTTTAGAGATGTTGGGACAGTTTACAGTGCTGTCGCGCCTCAAGGAACCGGAGAATTCCAGCATTTTCTCCAAGATGCGTGTTTATGACGGTGAAAACCTAAAAGACACCGACCCTAAGGCAAAATCTATTCAGGAGTATCGAGACTACGCCGGTGTTGATGAAGGTATGTCTGGTATTTCCACTCGCTTTGCCTTCAAGATTCTTTCCCAGGTTTTTAACTTCGATCACACCGAAGTCGCCGCCAACCCGGTTCATCTTCTCTACGTACTTGAGCGGCAGATTGAACGCGAGCAGTTTCCGCCTGAACTTGAGGAGCGTTACTTAAGCTATCTCAAGGGCTACCTGGCACCCCGCTATGCCGAATTTATTGGCAAAGAATTGCAAACGGCTTATTTGGAATCTTATGCTGAATACGGTCAAAATGTTTTTGACCGTTACGTCACTTATGCCGACTTTTGGATTCAAGATCAAGAATACCGTGATCCCGACACCGGTGAATTCTTTGACCGTGCTGCACTCAACGTAGAATTAGAAAAGATTGAAAAACCGGCTGGCATCAGCAATCCCAAGGACTTCCGCAATGAAATCGTCAACTTTGTGTTGCGGGCACGCGCCAATAACGCGGGTCGTAATCCAGCCTGGACGAGCTATGAGAAACTACGTACCGTTATTGAGAAAAAGATGTTCTCCAGCACTGAAGAATTACTTCCAGTAATTTCTTTTAATGCCAAGTCCTCGGCTGAGGATCAGAAAAAACACGAGGAATTCGTTAACCGCATGGTCACCAAAGGTTATACGCCAAAGCAGGTGCGTCTATTGTCTGAATGGTATCTGCGGGTGCGTAAGGCCTCGTAAGGAGAGTCTTTATGCCAACTTTCATTGACAGGCGGCTGGACGGCAAAAATAAGAGCGCCGTCAATCGCCAGCGCTTTATCCGGCGCTTTAAAAGTCAGCTCAAGAAAGCCGTAAACGAGGCTATGAACGGCCGCTCCATCAAGGACATGGATAGTGGTGAAAAGGTCGGTATTCCTGCCCGTGATATTTCTGAGCCAGTGTTTGGTCATGGTCCTGGTGGCCATCGTGAGATTATTCATCCTGGCAACAAGGAATTTGTGACCGGAGATCGGGTACCGCGCCCTAAAGGCGGCAAAGGCGCTGGCAAAGGCGGCGGTCAAGCCAGCAACAGCGGGTCGGGCGAAGACGATTTTGTATTTCAGCTCTCTCGCGAAGAATTTTTAGAACTCTTCTTTGAGGACCTGGAACTACCTAACCTAGTCAAAACGCAGCTCGCTAAAGCTCAGGAGTTTAAAGCGGTGCGAGCCGGCGTTTCCACTGCCGGCACACCGCCTAATATTGATATAGTGCGCTCTATGAAGAGTGCTTTGGCTCGCCGTATTGCCCTGGCCGCCCCCTATAATTCCCGCCTCCGGGAGACTCAAAGGGAACTGGAAGCTTTGCTGGAAGATACGGATGAAAGCGACCCGAGGGTGGCGGAACTGCGAGCGGATATCGCCCGCTTAAGAACTCGAATCAATGCAATTCCGTTTATTGATACTTTTGATCTGCGTTACGCCAACCGTGTTCTGCAGCCGCAACCCACAACTCAGGCCGTCATGTTTTGTCTGATGGATGTTTCCGGCTCGATGGATAAAATCCGTAAAGACTTAGCCAAACGTTTTTTTACATTGCTATACCTGTTTCTCAAACGCAATTACGAACGTATTGATGTTGTATTTATTCGCCATCACACCGTAGCCAAGGAAGTAGATGAGGAAGAATTTTTTTACTCCAGAGAAACCGGCGGTACGGTCGTATCCAGTGCCTTGTCTTTGATGCGGGATGTTGTTCGGGACCGGTATCCCGTGTCGAGCTGGAACATCTATGCGGCACAGGCCTCAGACGGCGACAACTGGCACCATGACTCTCCCAGCTGCCGGGATATTTTGATCAAACACATCATGCCGGCGGTGCGTTATTTTGCTTACATTGAGATTACCCCGGATCGTCATCAGAGCCTGTGGGAGGCTTACGAAGAAGTGCGTAAAATCTATCCGCAATTTGCTATGCGGCAAATCGACGGACCAGCCGATATTTATCCAGTGTTTCGGGATCTCTTTAGGAGGCGCACGACCACATGACTCATCGCATAATATCCAGCTCGTCCGAATGGACTTTTCCTTTGTTGGAGCGCTATAAAACCGAGATCGACCGCATTGCGGCCGACTTTAAACTCGATACTTATGCCAATCAGATCGAAGTCATCACTGCTGAGCAAATGATGGATGCCTATTCCTCGGTGGGCATGCCGTTAGGCTATAAACATTGGTCCTACGGTAAGCAGTTTGTCACCACCGAGCAAACTTACAAGCGCGGTCAAATGGGACTGGCTTACGAGATCGTCATTAATTCCGATCCTTGTATCGCCTACCTAATGGAAGAAAACACCATGACCATGCAAGCTTTGGTCATTGCCCATGCTTGTTATGGTCACAATTCCTTTTTTAAGGGCAACTATTTATTCCGCACTTGGACCAGCGCCGATGCCATCATTGACTACCTGTTATTTGCCAGAAACTATATCGTCGAATGCGAGGAACGTTACGGCGAAGAAACGGTAGAATTGTTCTTGGATTCCTGTCACGCCCTGATGAATTATGGTGTAGATCGTTATAAGCGTCCTTCACCCTTATCGATGCAGGAAGAGCGCCAGCGTCAGGAGGAACGAGAAGCTTACCTGCAATCTCAGGTTAACGAACTATGGCGCACGATTCCTTCCAAAGAAGTTTCAGAAGATGCCCAATCCGCCCGACGTTTTCCTGCCGAACCTCAGGAAAACCTACTGTATTTTATTGAAAAAAATGCGCCTCTGCTGGAACCTTGGCAGCGCGAGGTCGTGCGTATTGTGCGCAAGTTGGCTCAGTATTTTTATCCTCAACGCCAAACTCAGGTAATGAATGAAGGCTGGGCTACTTTCTGGCACTATACGCTGCTCAATGAGCTGTACGACCAAGGCTACATCAACGACGGCTTTATGATAGAGTTTCTGCAATCCCATACCAGTGTTATCTATCAACCATCCTTCGATAGCCCCTATTACTCCGGCATTAATCCCTATGCCCTTGGATTCGCTATGATGAGCGATATCCGCCGCATCTGCGAACATCCTACCGACGAAGATAGATACTGGTTTCCAGATATAGCGGGCAGCGATTGGGTGAAGACCTTGGATTTTGCCATGCGTAACTTCAAGGACGAAAGTTTTATCGGGCAATTTTTATCGCCCAAAGTGATCCGGGATTTTAAGCTGTTCGCCGTACTGGACGATGACACTAACCCAGATTTAGAAATAGCCGCCATTCATAATGAGAGCGGTTATCGTTACGTGTGCCAGGCGCTATCTGATCAATATAATTTGGGCAGTCGGGAGCCCAACATCCAGGTTTATGCAGTAGACCATCGGGGTGATCGTTCGTTAACTCTGCGGCATACCCGCTATAACCGCAAGCCCCTTTCGGACGCGGCTTCCGAGGTCTTGAAACATTTACATCGGCTATGGGGCTTCACCGTCCGCTTAGAAGCGGTAGATGAGAACGGAAAGATCACACTGATAGGCGAATGCCCCCTGCGGTAGTAGGAGTAGGGTAGGAGTAGGAGTAGGAGTAGGAGTAGGAGTAGGAGTAGGAGTAGGAGTAGGAGTAGGAGTAGGAGTAGGAGTAGGAGTAGGAGTAGGAGTAGGAGTAGGAGTGGAAACAGAACCAGCGGTGTCAGTTATAAATCACGTATAATTTTCAGCATATCCAATGCCGTCACAATGCCGACTACTTTTTTTTCCCGAGTGACTAAAACTCGATGAATGTGGCCTCTCACCATGGTGTCGGCCACTTCTTGCACTAGAGTATCCCCATCGACAGCAAAGAGCATCGGCGTCATAATGTCGAACACTGTAGTAATAGGTTCGGCTCTGATGCGTAGGGCAGCAAGCTCTTCCCGCGCATACTGACTTTCAAGTTCCTGATAATAATATTCGTGGACATCGCCCGCCCCTACTTCTGCAGAACAAAAACTTTCATGACGGGCCATATCAGTTAAAGAAACCACACCGATCAAGACTTCATGCCTGTCTATAACCGGCGCTCCCGAAATATAATTATCCGCAAAAAACTCCGCCAGCCGATCCAGTGACCAATCGGCGCGCGCCACTAAGATGTCCTGAGTCATGATGTCTTTTGCCGTCAAACTTTTCATTATTCTTCTCCAAGTTTATCAATTATTAGCGGCTATCCTGCAGAAAAACATTGCCTCACCGCATATACCGTCCATCCGCTGCCAGAACAATCTCAAATTGACCGATGACATCGGTATCTCGCCCAGAGGCATTTTCTTCGAAAGCAACCATCAAGCGTTGCCGGGCCTTAGCATCGGAGGTGCTATTTAATAACGGGTCCCATACATTCTCCGGAGCGCCTGCCACATACATCTGCGTAATCAGCGTCGCAAAATCCGGGCCACTGACGGCAAAATGAATATGCGGCGCACGACCAGGATAGGGCACTGGTTTAATGGTGCGAAAGCGATAGGCACCATCGCTACCTGTGAGGTAGCGTCCGTAACCCTGAAAATTAGGGTCCATCGGTACATTCCGGCGGTCCCAAGGGTGCCGATACCGGCCGTTTGCATCACATTGCCAGATTTCAACTCGGGCATTACGCACAGGTTTTCCTCGTTCATTAACAATGCGCCCTACGACATCGACAATCTGCCCCTTGGCGAGACCCGGATGGCCAGCAACCCTCACCAAGTCATTGTCTTTATCCAAAGGCAGCCGAACGGGATAAAATGGCCCTTTGCTCTGAAGTGGGGTAGGAATCCGCTGGTTAATATCGGCTATAGCCCACTTGTTGGTGAACGCTAATCCTACTCCCCATAGCCCAGCATTTAACAGGCACCGCCGCTTCTTATCAACTCGTTGTGCCATAGTATCTCATTACGATTGCGATAAGTTTAACAAAAATACCATAATACCCAACTTGAGCATTCCATAACAGGACTTACCAAAGTGGCCACATCAAAGACAGCCTTTAGCCGCCCGAATTGTAACCTGGAAACAAGTTGTCCAACATTGAAAGGGAGTTTCTATGAAATACCTACCACTTGCCTTGAGTTTGCTTAACGGGTTTGCACCGGTCTATGCCACCGATACTTGGGACAAAATCGCTGATCCCTTGCCTGGCCCGTCTCAAGTTATTGGCTTCTACAGCGCCGGCTGTGTGCTGGGGGCTAATGCTCTTCCCCTATATGGCGAGGGTTTTCAAGTCATGCGCCCAAGCCGTAATCGCTTTTATGGCCACTCCACTTTAATCGCTTTTATCCAGCGCCTTGGCCAACAGGCAGCAGCGCGCGGTAAGCGATTATTGATTGGCGATTTAGCGCAACCTCGCGGAGGTCCTATGGGCTACGGACACCGTAGTCATCAAAGCGGTCTAGATGTCGATATCTGGTTTTACCACATAGCCGAAAAACACCTATTATCTTCTGACGAAGCCGAAACACTCCCTATGGTGTCCATGTTCGAAACCCGTCACAACCACTTAGATCCCCCTGTCTGGTTAAGTGATCACCAAACAATCCTTAAACTTGCCGCCCACGCGCCGGAGGTGGAGCGCATTTTCGTACATCCCCTCATCAAACAGACCTTATGCCGTAGCGCAGGTCAAGACCGAAGCTGGTTGCGCAAAATCCGCCCCTGGTGGGGACACGACAGCCACTTCCACGTACGCTTAAGCTGTCCTAACGGTAATAGCCATTGCCAAGGGCAACAACCGCCTCCTACGGGCGATGGCTGCGATCAGGCATTAATGCAGTGGATAACGGCTGTCCAACAGGCAGCCCGGGCGCCGTCGCCGAAGCAAAAGCCAGCAAACAACAAACCCTCGGGACAGCCCGCAATTTGTAATGCAGTGTTGGCCGGTTCCAGTGCCGCCGCGCTAAAACCACTACTCGTCCATCGTAAAACCGACTTTTAAAGTCACTTGCCAGTGCTTAACCGCTCCATTTTCGATATGGCCACGGGTTTCAGTTACCTGACACCAACGTATATTATGTAAATTTTTTGCGGCTCGACTCACTGCATTCTGTACGGCGTCTTCAATACTGGTTGAGGAAGAACCTGTTAATTCAATGAGTTTATAGACATGATCGCTCATTTGCTTTCTCCGCTTTAGTGGTTATCGTGGTTTACGCCAGTGCTGCAGGAAACGCATTCGCTCTGCCACATTTTTTCTTCCGGCCCGGCGCCGGGATCTAGTGAAATAAGCGTAGCCGACATTCGCTGATCATACTCGCTTAATCCTGCTCCTTCGGTTCTAACTGCAAGGCGGCAGAATTAATGCAGTAACGCAGTCCAGTCGGTGTTGGACCGTCTTCAAATACGTGCCCGAGATGGGCGCCGCACTGACTGCACAACACTTCGGTGCGCTGCATAAACCAACTCGTATCGAGTTCAGTGGCGATGTTTTGTTCATCGGCGAGGGTCCAAAAGCTGGGCCAGCCAGTGCCGGAATCGAATTTAGCAGCGGCATCAAACAATTCGGCATCGCAACATACACAGCGGTAGATACCGGGTGTTTTACAGTCGTGATATTTGCCGGTGAAGGCCCGTTCGGTGCCTTTTTTTCGGCAGATGGCATGCTGTTCTGGAGTTAACTGAGCTTTCCATTCAGCATCACTTTTAGTCATTTTGTCTTTCATCACTGCTTTCCTCGGTATTTATTAAACAAGGCATAGCCCTGTCAGCAACCCATGTAGACAGCAAAAGATTGCATTTATCCGCAGATTGGGTCTTTTTATGAAAACTCATTGCCGCTGGGCTAGTCATCGATATTTTACTCCCCCGCTCATATTCAGACGCTTACCCTACCCTCGAGGCTTCTTGGATTCAAGACAGGAGTGTTGCAGAACTCAATAGGCTTATTGCGTCTCACTCAAACAAGCCCGAATCGGGATATCGGGAAGTAACCTGTATACTAATATACTAAGTACAGTGGCTTTTATCTAAGCTCACTGGAGAGCAGCGCTTTTTGTCCGATCTGTTTAGAACGGCCTGGATTGACTACCATCACAGCGAATAAGGTATCCGGACATGTCAGAGTACACTGAGAACCCTTCCACAACTCAAGACCCACTTATCGTTATTGCTTCCAACCGCGGCCCCTTTAGTTTTAAACGTAACGAGACGGGGGAATTCAGTGTCGCGCGCGGCGCCGGCGGTTTAGTGACGGCTCTAGGCGCTTTAGCAGAACGCCATGAAGTTTTATGGGTTGCTGCGGCTTTAAGCAAAGATGATCGAGACTGGACTAGCCAACAGGGGAATACCCCGCAAAACGTGGAAGGCATTCTGATGCGGCTGTTTCAGCCGGACCCTGACGCCTATGAAAAATACTACAATCAGATAGCCAATCCATTGCTCTGGTTTATTCAGCATCAACTCTGGGATACGCCTCGCTTTCCGAGTATTGACAGCGCAAGTTGGGACGCCTGGTATCACGGTTATGTGACCATTAATGAACAATTCGCTGAAACCATTGCTGCCAGCGTTATGGATAGCGAGCGTCCCATTTTGATTCTCCCCCAGGATTACCAGCTGTACTTAGTGCCGCGCTTTCTCCGCGAAAAACTAGGAGATCGGGTGCAAATTCAGCCATTTTGCCATATCCCTTGGCCGGGTCCTGACGCTTGGCGTATTCTGCCTGCCGCCATGCGGGAGATGCTGTTAATAGGTCTTTTAGATTCCAATCGAGTTGGTTTTCAAACACAAAAAGATGCCTTTAACTTCGTGCAGACCTGCCGGTTCTATTTACCTGACGCCCACTCCCAAGGCAGCCGTAACTCTATTCATTACCACGGCCGGAAAATAGAAGCGAAAGCATACCCTATTTCCGTCGATGTGGAAAAAGTGGAGGCAATTGCAGAGGAAATAGAAACCAAACTCTTTAAAACCCAATTGATCAATCAGATCGGCGACAATCGTCTTATCTTACGAACCGATCGCGTTGAACCCAGCAAAAATATCCTACGCAGCTTGCAGGCTTTTCGCACTTTATTAGAACGTTATCCCGAACATCGGGGCAAGATACAAATGGTCGCTTTGCTCGTGCCCTCACGCATGGAAGTCAGTGAATATCAAGTTTATCTTAAAGAAATTATGGCTGAGGGAGGATTAATTAACGCTGACTTTAGCGATGGTTTTTGGGAACCCGTACGCATTATCGTCGGCAGTAATTACAATCGCGCCATCGCCGCCATGCAACTTTACGATGTTTTACTGGTTAATCCATTGGCCGACGGTATGAACCTGGTCGCTAAGGAAGGAGCATTGGTTAACCAGCGGGATGGCGTGCTGCTATTGTCGGAAATGGCGGGCGCTTTTTATGAACTCGGGGAGCATGCTTTAACCGTATCGCCATTTGACGTGCATAGCACTGCAGAAACTTTGCATCAGGCACTGATCATGCCTGCGGAGGAAAAGTCTCGCCGTGCCGAGAAACTTCGTGAACGTGTGCGAGATGCCAACGTTAAATTATGGTTTCAAACTCAGGTTAACGATGCCTTGCAAGCGTTTGACGCTTAGCGCTGTGTCGCATGCAGCAGTTTACCGGCACCCTGAGCGCTGCCGGCAAGCAGTCACACCGGCAACGAGTCAAGGGTAGATTTGATGCACATCAGGTTTTGGGCAGTCGTTATCGCTTTTTATAGCCCTTGGGTAATCGCATCGTCAGCTGTCGCTAATTTCACCGTCAGTGATGACGATAGATTGAAGGCAGGAAGTGATAGCAGCCGCTTTACAACAGATATCTCTAGCTATGCCTTCGTTAACGACGATGGCACGCTGAGAATTCGCAGCCGTACAATCCATTTATTTGGTATTTATATTCCTCCTTCGAACACGCTTTGCCGCAGCTTTACGAGACCGGTTAAGTGTGCTCCCCGCGCGGCCTTGGCATTGGATTTCAAAATCGGTCCTGATTTCGTTCGCTGCGACATCAAGGGAAAAAATCTGGACGGTAGCTTAGTTGCCGTCTGCCGAGCTAATGGCGAAGACCTAGCGGCTTATCTACTGCAGCGGGGTTGGGCGGCTGCACTGCCCGAGGCACCTCCAGAATATGCCATTCTGGAGCGTATTGCCCGCAGCCGCGGTCTTGGGGTGTGGGGAATACCGATAGATAATGTGATTCGTTAAAAATAAAATCCCTACGTAAGGTTTAGGTTATACTAATAGCAATTCAATGCGCTTACGGCGTGGATTAAACTTAATCAGACAGCCCTAACGTCAGCAGCTGTTCCAGTACTAATAAGCTGGTGCACCTATGGAGCACAGCGGATTACCAGACATCTTGACACTGCTCGGTATTTCCGTAGTTGTCGTTGCGGTGTTTCGAAGATGCCGTCTTCCTCCCATTCTTGGTTACTTATTCATTGGGGTCAGTACAGGACCCCATGCCTTGCATTGGCTACACGACAGTGAAATCACCCGTTCCCTAGGCGAAATAGGCGTAGTTTTTTTACTATTTGCCATCGGCCTAGAATTTTCTATTCCCCAGTTCATCGCCATGAAAAGGATCTTACTCGGCTTGGGTGGCGCTCAGGTTCTGGTTGGCACCGTATCGGGAGCAGTGATTGCCTGGGCGCTAGGCATCCCCTGGCAGGTTGCTTTAATTGTGGGGGGTGCTTTTTCCATGTCGTCGACGGCTATTGTCATCAAACAACTGACCGACCAAGTGGAATTACACACCGTTCATGGCCGTCTAGCCATCGGTATTTTGTTATTTCAAGATTTGGCAGCAGTGCCCTTTCTGGTCATAATCCCGATTCTGTCAGGTAATGCCGAGCAAGCCATCATCCTGCCATTGAGTTATGCCTTGGTAAAGGGCATCGCTGTGTTCACGATTATGCTGGCTTGTGGACGCTGGTTGGTAAGACCATTATTTCGCGAAGTGGCAGCCTCCCGCTCCGCAGAACTGTTCACCTTAACAGTGTTGCTGGTTTCTCTGGCAGCTGCGTGGATCACCAGTCTATTGGGACTATCCCTGGCGCTGGGCGCTTTCCTCGCCGGCATGATGTTAAGCGAGACCGAGTTTCGCCATCAAATTGAAGCCGACATCCGACCGTTTCGGGATGTGTTGCTTGGCTTATTTTTTATTACGGTCGGTATGCAACTCGATCTAACGCAGCTACCTCCCGTATGGCCTTGGGTATTATTGATGGTTCTGGGACTTATTTTTGGCAAGGGTCCTCTGATCATTCTACTGACCCGACTGGCAGGCTACGAGAACGATGTTGCCTTGCGCACCGGCACGGTTCTGGCTCACAGTGGCGAATTCGGTTTCGCTCTTCTCACTCTGGCCCTGTACCAGGGCTTGCTGAGTCATGTAGACAGCCAACCCATTCTGGCCGCCATCGTCATCTCCATGGGATTAGCGCCCATAATGATTCGTTACAATGGCTTGTTCGCCAAAACACTGTTCACTCAGTCCTACCATGGTGGGCTAACAGGCCAGGCTCGGGAGATCGCTGATGCCGTGCAAGCGTTCAAGAATCACGTAATCATTTGCGGTTTTGGCCGGATCGGTCAGAATATGGCCAGTTTTTTACGCGACGAGGGTTTTGATTATGTCGCGCTGGATCTTGAACCTGCCCGTATCAGGGCGGCTTGGGAAGGAGGAGAGCGGGTATTTTATGGTGACGCTACTCAGCACAAGATTTTGGAGGCGGCCGGGATAGAACAGGCTAAAGCGCTGATTATCAGCTTTAACGACGAGGTTGGCGCCCTCAAAACCCTGCATATCGTGCGCTCGCTGCGTGCCGATTTACCGGTGCTGGTGCGAGCCCGAGATGACGCTAGCCTGGAGAAACTTCTCGATGCAGGCGCCACTGAGGTTGTGCCTGAGACACTGGAAGCCAGTCTAATGCTGGCCATCCAGTTACTCCTGCTGTTAGAAATTCCGTTACGGCAGGTGGTGGAACGCATCCGCACGGTGCGCAGCGACCGCTATCAATTGCTGCGGGTTTTTTTTCGTAGAGCGGAGGCGGAGCGCAGCCGAGAGGCAGCCCGCAACCATGAACGCCTGAGCAGTGTATACCTGCCTTCCAAGGCTCATGCTGTGGGTCTCCGCTTAGTAGACCTTGGACTGGAAAAAGAGGGGATCTGGATTAGCGCACTACGCCGCGGCGAGACTCGCTGCGACGCCCCGGATCCGAATCTGGTGCTATGCAGGGGCGATGTGTTGGTCCTGGGAGGGACGCCCGAACAGCTGGCACACGCCGAAGAGCGCTTACTCATGGGCTGATCCGTCTACTAAATAAGTTCACCTTTAGCTTCCAAAACTATTGCAGAATCAGGATAATTAGAGTCAACTTCCGTTTTTCTAGCGGCTGTGTAACTCATGAACGAAACCACGCGCGTTAGCCTGTTAAACCGTACCGTGCAAAACCTCCGGGAAGTATGGCGCGATATGGCCGATCGGACGAGCGGCATCTTCTCCGCTTCGCCAGGCCCCAGCCTGCCGGATAAAGATGTAGAACCCCTAAAAGACCAGATGCGGGATTGTCTTGAGGCCCGTGGCGGTGAGGTATCAGCGCGCTCTCGGGCGGCCAATCTGGGTCGCACTTATCTGTCATTGAATACCCAGGGTCGCAAACGCTTTCTGCAAATTCTAGCTCATGATTTCGGTGTAGATCATGCCGCCGTCGACCAAGCCATCGCTGCATCGCAGCGCTCCAACTTAACCATGGCAGAACGGCTCCAGGGCGAGCAAACGCTGCGCGATGCCTTGCGTCCACCGTGGCTGCGACTGCTAACCCAGTTCAACGGTCTGCCGGAAGGGGTGCATTTTCTTGTGGACCTGAGGGCGGAGTTGTTAACATTCTGCAAGGATGATCCTCTGCTAACAGCACTGGAAAAGGAACTGAAGGAATTACTCACCACATGGTTTGATGTGGGTTTTTTGGAAATGCGGCGGATAACTTGGGATTCTCCCGCCACTTTGTTGGAAAAGCTAATCGTCTACGAAGCGGTACACGCGATTCAGGGTTGGGACGATCTGAAAAAACGCTTGGATTCCGATCGACGCTGTTTTGCTTTTTTCCATCCGCGTATGCCCGATGAACCGCTGATTTTTGTAGAAGTCGCACTGGTAAACGGTATTGCGGACAATATTCAGGCCTTACTTGATGAAGACGCACCCGTTATCGATCCGCTTAAGGCTGATACCGCAATTTTCTATTCCATCTCCAATGCGCAGGCGGGATTAGCGGGTATTAGCTTCGGCAGTTTTCTTATTAAACGGGTGGTCGACGTACTCGCTTCCGAATTTAAAGGATTAAAAACTTTTGCAACGTTATCTCCTATTCCAAGTTTTCGAACTTGGTTCGATACCCAGCTGGCTGCAACATCCGATGCTGAAGCTAAATTGCTAACCTCTTCCGAACGCAAAGCGCTGGATTCCCTGGTTCCCGATGCTGTGCCCAACGAGGTATTGCAGACTCTGCTTAATCAGCCGGCTTGGTACGCAAAACCTGAGCTCGCCAAAGCGTTAAAAGTGCCTCTGATGCGTCTCTGCGCACACTATTTGGTAGAGGAAAAACGCAGTAACGGGAAAGCTCTCGATCGCGTAGCTCACTTTCATTTGTCCAATGGAGCCCGCATTGAACGCCTCGATTGGCTGGGCAATACCTCCCAGGAGGGCATCGCCCAATCCGCCGGTATGATGGTCAACTATCGCTATAAACTCGATGATATCGAAGCAAATCACGAAGCTTATACGGGGGAAGGGCGCGTTAGGATTTCATCGTCAGTCCGCAGTCTTCTGCGCGCTTAACACTTTTTTTCAGCTATGAAGCCAGCAGTTTGATTAAAATTCTCTCGTAAACCTGGCTAAGACGTTGCAGGTCGCTGACCAACACCCGTTCATTAACCTGATGAATACTGGCATTCACCGGACCCAGTTCGATTACCTGGGCACCCGTGGGCGCGATAAAACGACCATCGGAAGTACCGCCGCTGGTGGATAAGCTGACCACAACACCCAGCTCCTCACGTATCGCCTCCATTGCCGCCTTCACCAGCTCACCGACCGGCGTCAAAAAAGGCATTCCCGACAGCTGCCAATCCAACTGATACTGAAAAACATGGCCACGCTTGATCTCCTCGTTAAGCAGCTGAGTTTCGATGATTTGCCGGACCCTCTCTCGCAAAGTTGCCACCGCTGTCGCCGGAGAAAAGCGAAAATTGAACAGCATATCTACCGTACTTGGAATCACATTGGTGGCTCCGGTACCCGAATGAATATTGGAAATTTGCAACGAAGTCGGAGGAAAAAATGCATTGCCAAGATCCCATATCTCGTCCGCCAGCGCAGTGAGAATTACGCCAATGGCATGAATGGGATTTTGCGCCAAGTGAGGGTAAGCCACATGTCCCTGTACTCCTTTTAGCTGTAATTTCCCGTGGAGAGAACCACGTCGCCCATGTTTTATCGTATCCCCCAGCCGGCTAGTGCTGGAAGGTTCCCCAATTAAACAACCCGTAATTCTCTCACCCTGCTCCTGGAGACACCCCACCACTTTTGCGGTGCCATCCTGCGCTGGCCCCTCTTCATCGCTGGTGATTAAAAACCCAATGGAACCACGATGTTCTGGATGCTTGGCTATAAAACGTTCACATGCGGTAACCATGGCTGCTAAGCTGCCTTTCATATCCGCCGCGCCACGCCCGTAAAGATAGCCATCACGAATGACTGGTAGGAAAGGCGGTGAACTCCACTGTTGCTCAGGACCGGTAGGTACCACATCGGTATGGCCTGCGAAGACAAACAAGGGTTCCCTCGTACCACGACGTGCCCAAAAGTTCTCCACGGCACCGAAGGGCAAGCGTTGCACCTGAAAGCCCAGGGCTTTCAGGCGAGCGCTGATGACCGTCTGGCAACCCGCATCATGGGGAGTGATGGAAGGACGGCGGATTAGATCCAGAGCAAGCGTCAGGGTTTCAGACATACGGCGGATAGCTTTATCGAGGCTTCTGCCTAGTAATTGACGTTGTCAACTGAGTATCGATCTGGAAGCCGTTATCAAGACCGTCTGCGGCAGGGATGCCGCAGTCGAGCTTATGGAGATGTATTGACAACGTGTCTTGAGAATAACTTCCAGATCGATGTTCAGACATGGAGTAAAACAGGCAGCGTTAATCCCGCAGCAGTTCGTTTAGGCTCACCCGGCTTCGAGTTTTTTCATCCACTTGCTTGATGATCACCGCACAGTATAGGCTATGACTACCGTCTTTAGCGGGTAACGCGCCGGGGACTACGACAGAGCCGGCGGGAACCCGGCCGTAGCGAATTTCTCCGGTGGCGCGGTTGAAAATTTTGGTACTCTGACCAATATAAACACCCATCGAAATAACGGCGCCTTCTTCGACAATGACGCCCTCTACAATCTCCGAACGGGCGCCGATAAAGCAATTATCCTCGATGACGGTAGGACTAGCCTGCAGCGGTTCTAGCACACCACCGATACCGACGCCCCCGGAAAGATGGACATTTTTGCCGATCTGGGCGCAGGAACCCACCGTAGCCCAAGTATCCACCATCGTACCCTTATCCACGAAAGCACCAATATTGACATAGGAGGGCATTAGCACCACGCCTGGCGCAATATAGGCGCCGCGCCGCGCCGCAGCGGGAGGAACTACCCGCACGCCAGCGGCGAGAAAATCGTTTTCGCCGTACTCTGCATACTTAGGGGGCACCTTATCAAAGTAGTTGCTATAGCCATCGCGGATAATCGCGTTTTCCTTGATGCGAAAGTAAAGCAGCACGGCTTTTTTCAGCCACTGATTCACCCGCCAATCGCCATTATGTTTTTCAGCGACCCGGGCTTTGCCGAGTTCCAGGAGGCTTAGCGCTTCTTCCACGGCCTCAGAAACAGGATGGGGAACAGTTTCAGGGGTATAGTCTTGCCGGTTTTCAAAAGCGTTTTCAATCATTTGTTGTAAGCCAGTCATCGGAAAATCCTCGCTATATTCTTTAATATCTGCCTCGACTTGGCTGAATGAGCGTTCGCAAAGCAAGCCAGCAAAATAGAACGCTTGCCAATTACCAGCCCTGCCAGTAACTTCGACCGCAGCCGCCACCCTGTGGTGAACGCTGAACCAGCATCGTTCCCTAGGCCGGGCTCAATGAGCGGGGCAGAATACGCAAAAGTTGTGGAGCAGCCAACGGGTGTCCTAGCATGTAGCCTTGCACAACATCACACTGATGCAAGCGCAAAAACTCCAAGGAACTGTTGCTTTCTACGCCCTCGGCGATGACCTTCAAATTGAGGCTGTGAGCCATGGCAATGATCGCTTTGACGATGGCTGCATTATCGGGATCGATAGCGATATTTTGCACGAAAGATTTATCGATTTTTACGACATTAATGGGGAAGCGTTTCAAATAACTTAACGAGGAATAACCGGTTCCAAAATCGTCAATAGCTAGCTGCACACCCATAGTACTGATGTCGCGCAGCGTAGCAAGGGTTTCTTCGCTGTTATCCATCAGAATGTTTTCGGTAATTTCCAGTGTTAGACTTCCCGGTTCCAGCATGTTTTCCTGGAGTACTTGCGATACTGTTTCGGCTAACTTTCGATATTTGAACTGAGACGAAGAACAGTTGATAGCCATTGACAGGGGAAAATAACCCATGTTCTGCCAAACACGCAGTTGCGCACATGCATTCTTCAACACCCATTCACCAACCGGAACGATCAACCCTGTTTCTTCCAGAAGCGGAACGAAAACTGACGGTGACAGCAATCCCTGCTCTGGCTCCCGCCAACGCAACAGGACTTCAATACCGACGACAGCCCCCGTTTGAGCCTTTAGCTGTGGCTGGTAATATAGTACAAACTCTTCACGCTTTAGTGCACGCCGCAGTCGGTTTTCCATTCTCAGCCGTTCCAAGTGTGCGGAGTTCATAGCCGCATTGTAGTATCTGAAATTATTGCGACCCTCCTGCTTGGCACAATACATTGCCGCGTCTGCATTCTGCATCAAGGTGCCGGCATCGCTACCATCCTTAGGGTAAACTGCGATCCCCACACTGGTGGTAACGTGCAACTCGTGACTATGGCAGCGCACGACTTCCTGCAAACAATCAATGATTTTTAAAGCAGCCTGCTCAGCGTTCTCTGGACATTTCAAGTTACCCAACAGTATAGTAAATTCATCGCCACCCAGACGGGCAACAGTATCTTCTTTGCGCACCTGCCACCGTAAACGTTCAGCCACCAATTGCAGCAGCTTATCGCCCACTGCGTGCCCTAGGGTATCGTTGATGAACTTGAAGCGGTCTAGATCAAGAAATAACAAAGCGAATAGCAGTCCGTGGCGTTGTGCATGTAGTACGGCCTGGGTCAGTCGGTCATTGAACAGCGAACGATTGGGTAATCCAGTCAGCGTATCGTGATAAGCGAGATGCCTGAGCTGTTCATTAACCTTGCATAGCTCAGCCGTTCGAGCAGCGACCAGCTCTTCCAACTGATGAGCTTGTCGTCTGAGCTGTTGATTTAGCTCTTTCAACTCAGTCGTGCGCTTAACTACCTGTTCTTCCAGATGCAGGTTATGCTGCTCGAGCTGTTCATCGCGAATCTGAATTTGCGCCAACATCTCATTAAAGGCATTGATAAGCAGGCCCAGTTCGTCTCTGCTCTGACTCTGTTCCCGTAACGCATAATTGTGATCTCGGGAGACGACTTTCGCCGTTTTAGCGAGGTGTAAAATGGGTCTTGATACCTTGTCTTGTAGCTTTGTGGACAAAAAAAAGGCAATGACATAAGACGCCAGCAGCACCGATACTATCATTAATAACTGCTGACGCAGCTGAGCATAGAGTATTTGTAGATCGCCTAGCAAATAAACGGTGCCAATCCTTTCACCATCTAACACAACCGGACGAAAAACATGCAAATAATGGTCATTGAACCAAGCCTTATTCTGTTGAGGGAAGGCAATCACATTCGCATCGCTTAGCTGCCCATCCAAGTAACTGGCAAATAGAGCACCATCTTCTGCAAACAGTTGGGCTGCGGCAATAGAAGGTTCGGCGCTAAGCGCGGCTAACGTTCTTTCGGCAGCTTGACGGTCACCAAAAAGCAGAGCCGATTTGCAATGGGTGCCAACGATGTCCGCTTGAATCGATAGCCGGTTTAAGATATTACGCTTACCGTCAAAAAAATCGTTCAACGCGATTCCAGTACCACTTAGTCCCAGCGCCACACCACAAGTGAGCATGCTAATCCAGATCAGCTTGCTGCGTAGCGAGCGTCCCCCATGGTAAAACCACATGGTTGTTATTGCCCCTTGCGTTTCATATGCACGATTCTAGCAAGTTTTAACAGTTCGGAGCTGATGGTCAGACCTACCCGCTGGGCAGCGTCCACGTTGATCTTAAAATGCAATTTATTTTTCGAAATAAAAAATTCTATGATACCGCCTTGTTGAGCGAAACTAGCTGTTTCACTAACGCTAACTGCACTGCAACCTTCCAAGAGTTCTAAAATCTCACCAAGGGAGCTTCGCTCCGAACGGGCAATAAAGAGGATATGACACGTGCGAACCTCTGTATGGCGAGAGAGTCGCTTAACCACCGGCTTGCGGCCTTGAATTGTCTTATCTTCAGCGATTTTTTCGAGAATGGAATCCAAGGGAGTAACGCCGATAATGCAAAAGATAAACTCAGAATCGGCGGTGGCGAAAGCTTCGAAAGGCCAATCAATGAACTTTGCAAAATTATACAAGAATGCCGCCTTGAGCTGATATTCGCGGGTCACCGGAAGCGCAGCGTATCCATTTAAATTACTGCCTGCTACAGCTAGGGCGATAAGCCATCCGAAACAAAGTAGCGCTAGCCTAGGTCTATTGGAGTAACGCCGAGAGCATGCTTCTTTACGGCGAAAAATTGATATCCTAGTCCATAATCGAGTTGCGAGCGAGGAATACCGATCGGGATTACAACAATTTTGCTCTACAGCTTTCTGCTCTTTGGCGGCTCGCATTTTGCGCCGACATCATAACCGCAGATCAGCTGGAAACATCTAAAAGCGCCATGTTATCTTACCGTAAATACCACGTTCAACTTGAGTGGGCTGAACAGCACGAAACTCCGGAATAAACTCGGGATGTCGCTTATCGAGCAAATTTTGCCCGACCACGGAAAACTCAAAATCGCTGTGCAGCTTCCAGCCTAACCGGGCATCCAAAGTCGTGTAGCTATCAATATCTAATGCGGGCAGGTTGTCTACGTACCTTAGCCAAAAATCAAGTTCCAAGCCTTTGGGTAATTCAAAACTAGAGCGCAGCGAGAATTGGTGATGTGGATTCTGTCCTTCAGCCGCTTCCGAGGCGATATCTCGGCTATCGTCATCGGGATGCAACTGTATATCCAGATAGCTGTAAGCAGCGCTCAACCCCCAACGATCCGTAAGCTGCCAGTCAACTGCCAGCTCTGCTCCATAGCTTTCGCCAGCCATCTTATTGGCCACCCCAAAAGGCATTACAACATGCGGCGGCGACGGTGAAATTTCTGGGAATGTAGCAGTCGGTTCGGTCGTCCTTAGATCGTTCCAAAGATTATAAAACAGTGCGATATCTGCGAAGAGGTAAACTCTCGGTTGAATCCGATAACCAAACTCAAAGGCCATAACGCTCTCTGAATCCAAATCACGATTGCCCATCAAGGACGCCACCAGGGGTGAAGCGTTAGGAACTGAAGATGGTCCAGGGAAAACCCGCTGATTAGAACGAGCATCTCGTTCGGCAATAGACGGTGTCCGAACCGCTCTTGAAGCCGCTGCCCAAAGGGCGTGTCGCGGATGCGGAGTCCACAGCAAGCGTGCGTTCGGCTGCACTTCAATCCTGGTGAATTCATTGTACTCCAGCTTGGAGCCCAGCGTTAGGCGCAGCTGTCCTGGCAGGAGAGCGACATCGTTCTGGAGAAAAGCGCTAAAACGGTTCAAATCACTATCGTCGGGTTCAAGGGAAGCAGCGAAACCACCCTCGCTAGCAATATGATTATATTGATAGTTAAGTCCCCAAATGATTTCTTGCTTTTCCCCCAACTGAAACTCATGCTGGAAATCAATATCTACGGTGTCGAGTCGCTGCTTGAAAAAGCCTGAAGTAGCACGTTCCTCGCGGCTGAAGTAGAACTGCAAACCTAACTGTGATGATGGCGACAGGATGTGCTGCCAGCGTCCGAGCAGATTACCTCCTGAGAGAACTATAGGGGAGTCATTGGTTTGCAAAAACGGAGGTGCTAAGGAGGCTTGGTTCAGCGTTTGTCCAGCATTGCCGTCATAGATATCACCCTGAAAGGTAACCGTGTCCGCAGCTGAAAGTTCCCAGTCAAGACGAAAACCTCCACGGCCGATATCCCATTCATCGTTCCCACTAGCGCCTTCCAGGTTAACGGCGTTATCACGCTTAAAATATTTGGCATAGACGCGATAATAGGCATCAGCCAGCATGCCACCATAACGCGCAGTGACAAAACCACGTTCCTCAGTTCCAACTCCCGCAGTAATCAGCTTGCCCTGGGTGTCCTTCGCGCTTTTAGTGATGATATTAATGATCCCGTTGACTGCATTAACACCCCAGAGAGTGGCCCCGGGACCTCGGATCACCTCAATGCGGTCTAGATCTTCAAGGGGCAGATCCTGCTCGTTCCAAAACACACCGGAAAACAGCGGAGTGTATACGCTACGCCCGTCGATTAACACCAACAGCTTGTTCGCGAACCGGCCATTGAAACCACGAATGCTGATTGCCCACTTATTCGCATCGATATGCGCTACCTGAACGCCTGGCGCCATGCGCAGCGCCTCAGGAATATTGGTTACTCCGGAGCGGCGAATGTCTTCTTGAGTGATTACAAACACGGCCGCTGCCGTATCGAATAGCGTCTGCGCCTTCTTGGCGACGGAAGTTACAACAACGTCGATCTGCATCAATTTTTCTAGGCTGAAATCCCTCAGCTCAGGCAGAGGCAGCAGTTCCGATTCCAATTCGGAAGCTTGATTGTCCAGACAGTTAGCGCCGGTCAGTAAAAGACATAAAACCCGCTTAAGCATAGTAACTTATGCCAATCCAAACTATTATCTCTAAGCGCTGCAGCAAATCAGGGTTGTTTGAAGTTTTCCCACTATCAAATGCTTTGTAATTATAAGACGGTCTTATCTGCCACCGCCTACATTATGTCCGAAGCATTGCCATAAAAAAATTTAAAAACCAAAGCCTTGCTTACTATGGGTAGCATTCCGTTCCTAATCCGTGCCGTAACGATAAACGCCATTCATCAGCACCACTGCGGTTAACCCGCGGACTTGGGACGTAAACCAATCACCCGTCCAGCCTGAGAAGGGCGAGGGAGTTGCAGGTGTTGGGTCATCACTCCGTTCAGTCGATCAAGAATCTCCACGGGCATGGGAGCGCTGCGACGCTGGGTTAGTTCTACATGAATAAGAATCAACTCAGTCGTGGCTGCCAAAAACCCCTTTTCGTCATGGTACATGCGGTGGAAATAGTGGATGCGCTTGCTGTCAAACCCTAATATTTGGGTGGTAACGCGAATGGGATCTCCAGCCACCAATTCGCGTTGGTAATTGACATGAGCTTCCACTACGAAAGTAGAGCATTGCGTTCGCTCACGGTAAGTGTCGCCCATACTCAGATAGTCGACGAGTGCATCAGTGGCATAATCGAAGGCGAGCACATAGTAGGCCACGTTCATATGACCGTTGTAATCGATCCATTCGGCCGGAACCACACTATGGTAAAGACAGAGGGGGGATGGTATTTGCATGGAGTCAAGATCGTTTTCGTTAATTACGCTGAATCGCCCAACGTCAAGGCAACGTTGTGCTGCGCCTGATGTTACCCGGTTTGAGACTTGCAGCTTTATACCCGGATTCAACAGCGTAAGTCTAATCCCTTGAACTAGAGACTTTCACCACCTGCAAGATTGCGTCCCGGTTAGTATAAGAAGTCACTTTTGCAGCCGCTTCCCAGCGCGGCAGCCACAGAAATTCACTGTGTTCTTCTGGATTCAGAGTGATAGGCAAGCGATCCGGCAACACTGCCCGAAACACGTATTCTATATTCTCGCGGGCAGCACCGTAGCGCGGCTGCCAGGCAGGCAAAATGGGAAAACGGTTAGTAATACCACAATTGCTCACCTCTACTTCTGCACCTAAGCCAGTCTCCTCCTGCAATTCCCGGCGAGCGGCAAGAACAGGCTGTGCTTCGTCCCACTGTAAACTGCCCGTCACTGACTGCCAAAAATCTGCTGGCCATCGGCGCCGCAGTACCAACACTTTCCCTGCTATGGTATACACCACGACTAAGACAGATTCCGGACGCTTGAGACGCTGTGCCATCAACGCTCCTCGAGTAATCGACGGATGTACACCTTATCGAGGTCCCCATTTAAAAGCACTATAGTGCCGGTCAAATGACCTGATACTGGTTACAAGGCTTCAAATCGTTAGTAAACAACGATTGTAATAAAATTATCGGCATCAATTCATATGGCTGGCACTATAGCAGCCTACCAATGCAGGCTTTTACTCAAAATGGCTTACGGCGTACGCCGCAACCGAATATTCAAATCCCGCAGTTGTACTTCGGTGACCGGAGCCGGCGCTTGAGTCAGGAGACAGGCGGCAGTTTGCGTTTTGGGAAATGCCATGACATCACGGATGGATTTGGCGTTCGCCATTAGCATGACCAGCCGGTCCAGACCAAACGCAATACCCCCATGAGGTGGACAGCCGAATTTAAGCGCCTCCAGCAGAAAACCAAACTTAGCTTGGGCTTCCTCTGAATTTATCCCCAACAGTTCAAAAACCGCACTTTGCATCTCTGTGCGATGAATACGTACTGACCCACCGCCAATTTCAGTGCCGTTCAACACCATATCGTAAGCGCGCGACAAACATGTCTCGGGATTTTTTTTAAGATCTTCCGGCTGCTCAACGAGCGGTGCAGTGAAAGGATGATGCAGCGCGTTCCAGCGCTTTTCTTCAGCATCCCATTCAAACATTGGAAAATTCACTACCCACAACGGCGCCCATGCACCTTGTACCAGACCCAAATCTTGGCCGATCCGCAAACGCAATGCGCCTAAGGAATCGTTGACCACTTTAACGGCGCCGGCTCCAAAGAAAAGCAAGTCTCCATTACGAGCCTCAGTACGTTCCAAAACACGATCAAGCACGTGGTCAGATAAATATTTGACAATGGGAGACTGCAATCCCTCGCTGCCCTGAGCAACATCGTTCACCTTAATATAAGCCAATCCTTTGGCGCCGTAACGCGCCACATAATCAGTGTAGACGGTAATTTCCTTACGCGTCAGTTTAGCACCTCCTGGCACCCGCAAAGTTGCCACCCGTCCCCGAGGATCGCGAGCCGCATCGGCGAAGACTCCGAACTCCACATTCTCCATCAGATCGGATAATTCTGTCAGCTCGAGGGAAATACGAAGATCCGGCTTATCTGAGCCATAACGCTTCATGGCCTCGGCATAATCCAGGCGCGGGAAGGGATTCGGTAACTCTACGTCCAACACCTCCTTAAACAGGACGCGGATCATCGCTTCCATGAGAGCGGTAATCTGTTGCTCGTCAAGAAACGAGGTTTCTATATCCAGCTGAGTGAATTCCGGCTGTCGGTCAGCCCGCAAATCCTCATCTCGAAAACAACGCACGATTTGATAGTAGCGGTCTAGGCCCGCCATCATCAGCAACTGCTTAAACAGTTGGGGAGATTGAGGCAGCGCAAAAAAACAGCCCGGATGGGTGCGGCTGGGAACCAGATAGTCTCTGGCTCCCTCGGGAGTTGCTTTAGTCAGCATTGGCGTTTCAATGTCCATAAACCCTTGCCCATCGAGAAAGTGGCGCGAGGCTCTGACAATTTGAGTGCGCAGCTGCAAACGCCGCTGCATCTCCGGACGCCGCAGGTCGAGATAACGGTAGCGCAGCCGAATCTCTTCAGAGACTTCTTCTTCATCCAACTGAAAAGGTAGCGGCTCAGCACGGTTGAGAATTTCCAAAGTTTTGCCCAAGATTTCTACCATGCCGGTGGGTAGGTTGGAATTTTCGGTACCGGCCGGACGGCGACGCACTCTACCCTCGATGCGTAGCACATATTCATTGCGCACCCGCTCAGCATTGGCGAAAGCTTGCGGCGTATCCGGGTCAATGACCACTTGTACAACGCCCTCCCGGTCTCGCAGGTCGATAAAAATCACTCCCCCATGGTCGCGGCGACGGTGCACCCAACCACAGATATCCACCGTTTGATCGAGCAGGGTCTCGTTAACTTGGCCGCAATAATGGCTGCGCATAGTGCTGTTTCCAATTAATCAAGCAGTAACGTAGAGATGAGGCAAACCGCCACAAAGGGAACACCGGAAAAGGGAATATTACGGATTACGTAGGCGAGTGACAATTAAACTGAAAAGTTAGCCGGCAATATCAATAATAGCTAAATTACGCTCTGCCTTTAGCCTTAGATAGAGTTTCTGCTAACCCCATGGCTATGCATCGGCATAGGCTAATAACTGGAACCGGCGTCACTTCACGGGGTTTGCCGGTTCCAGGAAAAACACGGAGTATGCTGCACTAAGCAGCCGCTGCGTCTTTCTTAGCGCCTTCAGCAGATTTTGGAGTGCCTTCCGATTTAGCATTGTCCTTGGCTTTGCTCTCGGCGGGAGGCGTATCGTCCTTAACAATATTCCTCTTTTTATTGCCGGTCTTGAAATCAGTCTCGTACCAGCCACTACCTTTGAGGCGAAAACCCACAGGAGAAATCTTTTTCTTCAGGCTTGCTGCACCGCAGGTAGGACAATCGGTCAGTGGAGGATCCACCATCTTTTGCATCACTTCCAGTTCGTGTTTACAAGCCTCACAGCGGTATTCGTAGATGGGCATACAAAGTCACCTCACAACAATTTTTGGATAGCAAACGCTCCGTACTCACTCACGGGGCGGTATGACCTCAGCCGAGTTTCTGATGGCTACCGTGCTCGGACGCGCCACAGTATAGCATTCTTAACGGGCGAACTATTAATGGGTATTTTGTCAAAAAATTGCAAGCCTTTTTGTCAACATGACGTTACCTTCCCTGTTTACCTAGCTAGCCGGAGCTAAATCTGAAAATTTGGCTAAGAATCCATGATCGAATACTCTGTAGTCCGCAGTGCCGGAATCGTTTAGACACAGTACTTTATGCGCTCGCCACCGTCTCCTCTACACTTAGCGCTCTTGATAGGCTTTCTTGCCGGCCTTCTGCTAGTCCTACAACTCCAGTTGTTCAGCATCGCCCTTGAGCGTCTGGGATTGTCTCCAGAGTCGGCTTTACTGCTGCTGTTGAGTTCTTTGCTAGGCAGTTTGATTAATCTGCCGCTTTTTACTATACGGTCGGACTCTCCTACAACGGATAAACTGCCGCCTCCCTTGTGGCGGTTCCCGCAAACATCTCAGCCTGCTTTTGCAGGCCGCACAATTATTTCCGTTAACGTGGGCGGTTGTCTGATGCCGGTATACTTTTCTGTTTACCTGCTGCAGCAGACTTTCTTGCCAATCGGCGACCTCGTTTTAGCCGTCGCGTGGGTTAGCGGAATTAGCTACCTTGCCAGCCGTCCTATTCCCGGTTTAGGCGTTGCCATGCCTATTTTCGTAGCACCACTAACGGCTGCCCTTGGCGCATTATTGATAAATCCCGACAACAGCGCTCCATTAGCCTACATCAGTGGTACGCTGGGTGTTCTCGTCGGTGCCGACTTGTTACGCCTCAAGGATATTAAACACATAGGCACGCCATCGGCCTCTATTGGTGGCGCTGGTACCTTTGACGGGATATTTATTACCGGCATTGTAGCCGTGCTGCTGGCCTAAAAACCTTGAAAAAACCAGTTTTGACCGCACCTCGGCAGTAACTTCTTACGATTAATGGAACTTTACAACAAGATATGAGCGAGAACGAAACCCTGGACGCAGAGATCGTCCGCGACGCACAAACTTCCGAAGCGAGGCATGAGCAGTCTGGTTCGAGCAACGAAATCGCCGTTGCCACGGATGTCCTGCCGACTACCCTGCATTTGCTGCCATTGTCAGAGCGTCCTTTTTTTCCTGCTCAGGCGTTGCCTTTGCTGCTTAACGAGGATCCCTGGCTTCCTACCGTAGAGGCAGCAGCAGGTTCCGAGGCCCATATTGTGGGGTTAATTCTGGTGAAACCCGACAATCCCGAGCAGGCTACACCGGACGACTTTTTCTCGGTGGGTACAGCAGTGCGGATGCATCAACTCGCCCGCGATGAGGGCAGACTGCAATTTTTGGCACAAGGCTTGAGGCGCTTTCGTATTCACCGGTGGCTATCCACTCGCCCTCCCTATCTTGTGCGGGTGAATTATCTCGATGATGGCGACTTTGTTAACACTGACGAATTACGAGCCTATTCCATGGCCGTCATCAATACGCTTAAGGAATTGGTGCCCCTTAACCCGCTTTATTCTGAACAGCTGAAGTTCTTTCTCAGCCGCTTTAACACCAACGATCCGTCACCGCTAGCCGATTTTGCCACTAATATCACCACCGCCAGCAAAGAAGAGTTGCAGGAGATTCTCGATACTGCACCGGTGCTAGAGCGGATGAAAAAGGTCATTGTGCTCATCAGAAAAGAACTGGAAGTAGCCAGGCTGCAATCCAAAATCCGCACCCAAGTGGAAGAAAAGATGAGCGAGCAGCAGCGCAAGTTTTTCTTGCGCGAACAGCTTAAGATTATCCAGAAAGAATTGGGGCTGTCCAAAGACGACCGCACCGCCGACGTGGAACGTTTTCGGGAACGCCTGATTCAGCGTGAGTTACCGACAGCAGCGCTGCAACGCATAGAGGATGAACTGGACAAACTGGCCATCTTAGAATCCGGTTCGCCAGAATACGCTGTTACCCGTAATTATTTGGACGTGATTACGGACTTGCCCTGGGGTATTCACGCTAAGGACAATCTGGATCTGGACCATGCACGCCGCATTCTGGATCGAGATCACGATAGCCTGTACGATGTCAAGGAACGGATCATCGAATTTCTCGCCGTCGGGGCTTTGAAAGGTGAAGTCGCCGGTTCTATCTTGCTCTTAGTGGGTCCGCCTGGCGTTGGTAAGACTTCCATTGGCCGCTCTGTCGCTGAGGCCTTAGACAGGAAATTTTACCGTCTAAGCGTCGGCGGCGTACACGATGAAGCCGAAATCAAGGGCCATCGGCGCACTTACATCGGAGCCTTGCCTGGTAAGTTCATTCAAGCTATCCGCGAAACTCAATTCGCTAATCCGGTGATCATGCTGGACGAAATCGACAAGATTGGTGCTTCCTACCACGGCGATCCTGCCTCAGCGTTGCTGGAAGTGCTCGATCCTGAGCAAAACAGTGATTTTTTGGATCATTATCTGGATGTGCGTTTTGATCTTTCCAAGGTGCTGTTTATCTGTACCGCTAATCAGCTGGACACCATTCCTGCTCCGCTCTTGGATCGCATGGAAGTGATTCGTTTAGCAGGGTATATCGCGTCTGAAAAGGTTTTAATCGCCAAGCACCACCTCTGGCCAAAGCTACTGAAACGTGCCGGCCTTAACGCTAGGCACATTAAGGTTTCCGATGCCGCGCTGCGGCATCTTACCGAAGGCTACGCACGAGAGGCCGGCGTACGCAACTTAGAAAAACAACTGAGTCGTATCGTGCGCAAGGCAGCGGTTAAGATTGTTCAAGGAGAATCGCAAACCATCCGGATCGGTGTTCAGGACCTGGAAAACTATTTGGGCAAACCGGCTTTTCCAAAAGAAAAACCCTTTACCGGAGTTGGCGTGGTTACGGGCCTGGCGTGGACTGCCATGGGCGGGGCAACGCTAAACGTAGAGGCGACACTGGTGCATACCAAACACCGCGGGTTTAAGCTGACCGGGAGGTTAGGCGACGTAATGCAGGAGTCCGCCAATATCGCATACAGCTATATCAGTGCTCAGCTTAAGGCCTACGATGCGGATCCCATATTTTTCGACGAAGCGTTTGTACATTTGCATGTGCCTGAGGGAGCCACGCCTAAGGATGGTCCGAGCGCCGGTATTACTATGGCCACTGCGCTGCTGTCCTTAGCACGTAACGCAAGGCCGACCCGGTTGTTGGCTATGACTGGCGAACTCACGCTCACCGGTCAGGTGTTAGCGGTGGGAGGGATTCGGGAAAAGGTCATTGCCGCCCGCCGTAATAAGGTTCCGGAATTGCTGTTGCCCGAAGCCAATCGCGGCGACTATGAAGAACTGCCGGCGTATCTGACACAGGGGTTAACGGTGTATTTCGCTAGCCATTTTCGGGACGTTGTTAAACGTGTTTTCCCCAGCTAACCATCCGCAAGGTAAAGTCCTACATGATTTTCCAGCCGAAAGGTCCGTCGCTGCGTTTTGTCGCTTTCCTTATCCTGCTACCGCTTACCTCAGCCTGGTCCGCCTGCGATGATCCGCCCGCACGGCGAGTCAACTGGTTGAACTGCGATAAACAGGGGATTGATTTGCACGGCGCTGATTTACGGGAAGCTGTATTGGAGCGTGTGAATCTGAATGGAGCTAATTTGGCGGGTGCTCGCTTGAGCGGCGCGGATCTCGGCAGGGCTCAGTTACAGGATACTGATTTTTCTGAGGCACGGATGACGGATGCCCGATTAGTGGGTGCCAAGCTGCAAGGCGCAATATTCAGTCATGCCTCGCTGGCCAGGGCGCGCTTCGACCGGGCAACGCTTCCAGAAGCGAATTTTGACCAAGCAGAGCTCAGCGAGGCGCGCTTTTATCAAAGCGATCTCAGCGCGGCCTATCTCGGTGGCGCCAATCTCAGTCAGGCCAATTTAGCCCAGGCAGAACTAACCGATGCGGTATTAGTGAACGCCATCCTGCAAGACGCCGTGCTCAGCCGGGCTGTGCTGGAAGATGCCATTCTTCAGGGTGCTAATCTGCGGGAAGCCAAACTGGATAACGCCAATCTACTAGGAGCCAATTTCGCCGGCGCTGATCTCTCTAAGGCAGACCTGCATGACGCACTCATTGACAACGCCGATTTTACGGGAGCCAGGCTGGGTAGTGCCATTTGGATCGATCGCAAGCGTTGCCGACCCGGTTCAGTCGGTGAATGTCTTTGATTTCGCTACCGATGGCACTAGCATTAACCCCACTAAGTTGGGCAACAATTGTTGAATTTGCGATTATCGGTCCGTCAAAACCATCCGCACAGGTTGGTGATCCGAAGCATTGGTTTTCTCATTGACCTCTATCGCTACCACCCGTGACGCACGATCTTGGCTGACCAAAAAGAAGTCTCGACAGTGAGGACCTTGAGGCCATTGCTCTTTGTCAAACACTCCGCAGGTGGGTGCATGGGGCTTCCCTGGATTCACCAAGTCCCAGGCATCGCAGAGCGCTGGAATGGCGTTGGCAAACGGAGCTGTTAAACATTGATAGTGCTCGCTTTGCACCTCGCAGTTAAAGTCTCCGCACAGAATGCTGGACGCTGGGCGTGGCAAGGGTGCAAAAACACCCTTTCCCTCGGCGAGAGAACGTAGTGGGCTAGCCGCGCTAGCCTCTGCATACAGTTCCCTAAGCCGCTTTATCTGCCCAGCGCGTTGCAGTGCCGAGAAAAATTCGAGATGGGTCGTTACGATGCGTAGAGGCCCGCCAGGCATTGCAGCGATGATTTCCATAGCCTGCCTCGGCATGTTTTTCGAAGCCAAATCCGCCGGTTGCGGTAATGGATGCGGGAAAACCTGTAAAACCGGAAGACGAATCAAAACGACATTGCCAAAGGCTTGATCTCGCCCAGCGTTCATCCTTGGACGGTAGACCGCTGGCCCAAAGTACGCTTTGAATTCCGGGAAAAATGAAGCCAGCTTCGCGACTTGATCAGTGCCATTGTCAATCTCTGGAACCCAGCGGGCTACCTCTTGCAAGCAGATCGCCTCGGCTTCACCCATGGCACGTAGTACACGGGCAATACGGGCCAAATCAAAAAGGCCATCGACACCACGGCCGGCCTGGATATTCCAGGTGATGAAAGCGGTCATAAGCTAAAGCCTTTTACCATTGACCATCTCCGTAAAATTGCAATCGGCCCTCATGTCGCCACGGCGGAACTAGAGAAATCGGCTTTGGGTCAATTCCGTAGCCAGACAAACTAACGGGATAGCTTATGAATGGCTGATCCACAGGCTTACTGAACAGACAATTATGAAACATGAAAACCCTATGGTATGGTTCGTCCGATAAGCCCTAACGCCTCACTGAACACCTTTATTTTTTGGCTTAGACAGGTAACGGTAACACATTTCCCATTGCAGTCTGATCCCTCGGATTTAGGACCATCGTGAGTTTTCTAGCATGGAGATAGAATGCTTAACTTCTCATTGTTGCACTATCCAGTTTACTTTTTCCTGTGGCTGCTTAGCGCACTTCCCGTGCTGGCCGTCCACGCAGAGTCTTTTATTCTGCCACCGCCGGATGTCGATTTGGTAGGCGAAATCCGCATTGTCTTTGCGCGTCATGAAGACACGCTAATCGATATTGCAAGGCGCTATAGTTTAGGCTATGAGGAAATCATCAAAGCCAATCCAGGTATTGACCGCTGGATACCCGGGGACGGCACACCAGTAGTACTACCCACCCGTTACATCCTACCCGATGCCCCTCGGCAAGGCATTGTTCTTAATGTATCGGAGATGCGACTGTATTATTATCCAAAACCCAAGCCGGGCGAAAAACCGCTAGTCATTACCTACCCAGTAAGCATCGGACGCATGGACTGGAAAACGCCCCTAGGCACGACCACCATCGTCAGAAAACAAAACGATCCACCTTGGTATCCTCCTGCTTCTATCAAAGCCGAACATGCCGCCGAAGGTGAAACCTTGCCAGCTATGATTCCGGGCGGTCCCGATAATCCGTTAGGCCGCTATGCCTTGCGTTTAGGCATACCAGGCTACCTTATCCATAGCACAAACAAACCCTATGGCATTGGCATGCGCGTTACCCACGGCTGTGTACGCATGTATCCTGAGGACATTGAAGAACTCTTTCCGATGGTGAGAGTCAACACGCCAGTGCGCATCGTCAATCAGCCGGTCAAGGCCGGCTGGTTGGCGAATACTCTGTTTTTGGAGGCCCATGCCCCCCTGGAAGAGGACAAGCTGCCCATTGAGGTTACCCTCAAAGACGCCATTGCGGCGGTCACGGCCAAGGCCGTCCCCAACATGGCGGTAGACCCTATGGCCATTCAATTGGCCGTTGAACAGGCCAGCGGGCTGCCCGTTCCTATTTCCCATGATGAGAGCGAAAAAAACCCCCGCAGCTACGGCACTGGGGGGGTTTCACCAGGACGTGTAAACGTTGGCCTACTTATACATTGAACGTCTGAACATACGGTTAATGCTCTCTTCGGTGCTCATGCTTCTGGCATTGGCATCCGCAGCGAGGGATTGGGCCTCTTGAGCAGTCGCTAAAGCGGTTTGTGCCGTCTGGTTGGCTTCATTTGCCGTGCGTTGGGCCACCTGAGCCTCCTGGCGCACTTCATCAAGGGAACCGCTGGTGGCACAACCTCCGCTTAACGCAGCCATGAAAGTCAGTGCGGAAACCACTGCTAAGTTTGATAATTTCCAAGCCATTTCTTTATAAGCTCCTTTATTTTTTATGAAGACATACCGTTGCGTCAGATAGCGCTAAAACATTAGCACACTATTGTATCTCTGACGCTATCACTTAGAAATTTTTTCTGCACCTTGCGCTAATCTTCAACCACTGAGCCCCTTTGCCGCCCCTGGTTTCTATGTTCACCGGGAAATGGATTTTCACGTAGCGGTATGCGCTCAGACAGGTTCCGCCGTAGGTCGTTAACCGTGGCTAGCGGATTTCTACGCGAGTCCCTACCTGCACCCAAGCCGCCAGCTGCTGAATTTGCTCATTATTCAAGGCGACACAACCGCCTGTCCAGTTAAAATTCATATGGACTAAAGGATCACCGGCGCCAATGCCATGTATACCGATCTGCCCACCTAACGCCGTATTTTGGGGAGGCGTACCTCCTGCCTCCAGAGCACGGCGGATCTGCTCATACGTGGCGTGATTGATGTGACCTTCCTGATAGGCACGCTCAGCATAATCTGAATTGGGATAATCCAAACCCATAAACAATTTAAAGCGGCTTCTGGGGTTAATCCATCCGATCCGAAACACACCCAGCGGCGTTATTCCGTCCCCTTCCCGATGTTTAATCCCCGCTCCGCTGCTACCCAAGGCGATATTGTAGAACTTTTCCACCGGTTCATTACCCCGCATTACCTTGAGAACATCCGCTTTCGTGTCCACTAGGATCCAAATTTCCGGTGAAACTTGCACCGTTGCCGGCAGCTGGATCTCAAGCTCTTCAGGCACAGGCGCTCTGACACAGGCTGCTAACCAGAAGATCGCTAAGACCAGTAGGCAAGCGCCCTTCTGCACCATTAAACCGACGGCTAAATTGTTTTTTACCATCCCTAGACATCCTCAATCCAACGCGAATGCCAACTGGCGCCACTTTCAATAGAATATGACAAACGGCTACCTAGAAATTAGGAGTTTTCCTGACCTGTCTTTTCCGCCAGCCGACGGACATGTTTTTTACTGAGGTCTAAGAAACGAGGCGTCGAACCTACGTCTTCGTACATAGGATCTCCTAGCTCGTCCTCGGCAATCACTTTACTGCCTTGCTCATAGGGAAAAGCGGCTTCTACTTGATCCAGAGCGATGCCTAGCAGTTCCGTAATAATCTCGGTCTCGCTCTTTAGGGGGTACATTTCCGCCAGTGCCGCGATTCGCGCAGCATCGTGTAGCGGCAAGCGCACCCGATACTCGTGGGGCGCCATTTTGACGGTATTGGATTTTTCCCAGACTTGCAGCAATTCTTTAATATCCATGACAGCGTTTATCTCATTTAAAAAGTCGCTAACAGCCCCTGTGCGGATTACCGTTAGCGTGGCTCCAGAATAACCTCAGTAAGCAACGAATTGGCAATAAAGCAGTTGTCCTTGGCTTTACGGTGCATGCTCTGCTGTGTGTCCAGATCCGGCACATTCTCTCCGCCGAATACTACCTTGGGACGCAAAATAATTTGATGCACCATCGTCTTGCCACGCGCGTTTTTGCCCAGCATACCCTCAGCGTGATCTTCGTAACTGTCCACCACAAAGCGCTTGAGCGCGGCAATTGCCAAAAAGGTCAGCATTTGGCAGCTGGATAACACCGCCACTAGACCCGCCTCCGGGCTGGCTAGGTCGGGATTTCCGTAATACGCAGGCGCCGCAGAGCCTTGTAGGATTTGTCCACCGGAAAAACGCCAAGTATGGGTGCGGTCAAAAGTTTTGTAGTCGAAATCTGGCGTACTGCGTTGCCAAATCACAGTAACGGTATGCTCAGCCATAATAATTCCACCAAGTAAAGTTGATTATAGATAACATAACGGAGACAAAATCTTAAAAATATCAGTATAACGCCGCCGGCGACGGGTCAGGACGATTCCTTGCATTCTTGTTTCGCTAACCGGTGTTGCGCATACCCGTCGCTAGGGCATTAATGGAACGAAGCAACGGCTCAAGCCAAGGATTATCCTGTCCATTGCTATTACTCTCTTCAAGAGTCTGGCGGTGGCGTTTCAGCAGAGTCACTTGGACATGATTAATGGGATCCAGATAAGGGTTGCGCCGTTCCAAAGACAACGCCAACGCTGCGTTATCCATTAGCAACTCCTGGCTAGCGGTAACGGCTAGCAACTGTGTCACCGTGTTTTGGTACTCCTCGAAAAACATACCGTAGATTTTTTCTTCCACCTGCGGAACCTGGCACAGACGAGCATATTCCCGGGCAATATCAGGTTCCGCTTTGCTGATGGACATTTGCGAGTTGCTCAGCAGTGACTGAAAAAACGGCCATTCCCGGTACATCCGCTGCAGGATTTCCAAACGCTGCGGTGCCTCTTGCCGCCAAGCCTCCAGAGCGCTGCCGATGCCATACCAGCCGGACAAGGTATGGCGGGACTGTCCCCAGCCGAACATCCACGGAATTGCCCGCACCGAATAACGGGAACGGTCCGTTTTATTCCGGTGAGAGGGTCGTGAACCGATATTCAACGAGCCAATCTCCGTCACCGGCGTGGCTTCATAAAAATAGTTATTAAAACCCGCTGTCCGATCCGCGAGCGCTCGGTAAGCCGCTTCTCCGTCCCTTGCGAGAGCATCCATCACTTCCATAAACGACGGCGGATCTGGCGTTATGTCTTGCACCAGACAGCGACTCGCCTTAAGTAAACCAGTCACTCCCATGGTTAACTCGTACACGGCTGTTTCTGCGTTGCTGTACTTAAAGGACAACACCTCGCCTTGCTCGGTAATTTTGATCACACCTTGAACGGTACCGGGCGGCTGGGCTAAGATAGCCTCATGAGTGGGTCCACCGCCCCGTCCCACCGTGCCGCCGCGACCATGAAACAGACGGCATTGAGTGCCTCGCCGAGCGGTAATAGCGACAATTTTTTTCTGCGCCTGATAAAGGTTCCAGCTTGCGGCAAGCATACCGCCATCCTTAGTGGAATCCGAATATCCCAGCATGACCTCCTGAACGTTACCCGAGGCCTTGAGCAAAGCTTGATAAGCCGATTGATTTAGCAATTGCTCCAGCAACGATTCGATTTGAGTTAAATCTTCAATAGTCTCAAATAAGGGAGCAATCCGAATGTCGCAGCGCCATTCACCCTGAGCATCGCATCCTGCCAAGCCGGCAAAGCTCGCCAGAAACATGACTTCCATGATATGACTGGCCCGATGGGTCATAGAAATGACGTAGCTGTCGAAGGCCTGCGGACTGATTTCTCGACGCAATTCCGCCATAACCCGAAACACATCCAGGGTTTCCTGAGTAGCGCTGCTGAGATGTTCACAGTACAGCAGCGGCGTGCCCGGATGAGACAATAAATTCCCCAATATGGCCAACCGCTGCTCCTCATCCAGCGTCTGGTAATCCGGCAAGTTGGGAGCCTTAGCGAACAATTCACTGACCGCCGCGGTGTGGCGGCTGGACTCTTGCCGAATGTCCAGGCTGGCCAAATAAAAACCAAACCCTTCCGCCAGACGAATCAAATCTTTTAATTCGGCCTCGGCAATATTGCCATCGCCATGGGCAATCAGCGAATCGCGAATCCGATACAGTTCGTTAAGGAAATCCTGTTCTCCGTCATAACCTCGAAATAGCGCTTCTTCCGAACGCCCGGTAATGCGGGCATTAACCCGGCGCAGATTGGCCGCCAGACGATGATACATCAGATAGAGTTTACGCCGGTAAGGCTCCTGGGCATAATGCCGACCCGGCGTCTCACGCAGTACCTGGCGGGCAAATTCAGCATCAGCTTCCAGGCTGGCACTAAAGGCCGGCGACGGGGTGACCAGCGAACTGGAATGAGTCAGCAGCTGACCTAGTTCTTCGACCCGCCGCATATACTCTTGCAAGATCTCCCGGCACTGCATCCTTAGCGCGAGGGCGGTAGTCTCGGGAGTCACAAAAGGATTGCCGTCCCGGTCACCGCCGATCCAGGAACCAAACCGTAAAAAGCTCGGTACCTGAATGGCCTGTTTACCCCCTTCGGCCTGATAAACCGTATTGATAGCCCGCTCCAGGTTACGGTAGAACACTGGCACAGCTTGAAAAACAGATTCCCGAAAGTAATACAAGCCGTTTCTGATCTCATCCCGCACTTGCGGTTTGTGAAGCCGCACTTCATCGGTTTTCCAGAGGACCTGAATCTGGTTGCGCAAGCGTTCAATGACCTCCGCTTGCTGGTATTTATTGAGGCGCGCCGTACTCAAATGTTCACCGGTTAAAAAAATGCGTCGTAGCGCTACCAACAAGACGCGCCGTTTAGCTTCGGTAGGATGCGCGGTAAACACGGGAGTAAAGCGCAGATGATCCAACAGGGTTTGAAGTTGCGCTGCATTCATACCCTCGGCATGAAAACTGCGCAGGGTATCGTCGAAAGAACCACGCCAGAGTGGCTTACCCCGACTCACCTGAGCCCGTCGTTGCCGATGTTGGAACTCTTCCTCTGCCACATTAGCCAAGCTGAAATAAATATTAAAGGCCCGCAGCACGTGAGTAATGGTTTGCGGATTGAGGGCCTCGATAAATCGCATAAGTTGTTCGCGTTTCTGAGGCGATGCACCTTTGCGGCGCAGTTCGATAAAGCCCTTACGCAGCGTTTCCACCGCTTCCAGTACTCTGCCTCCTTCCTGATCACGCAACACATCACCGACCAGCTGACCATACAATTTGACCCGATTACGCAACTCTTTATCAATTGTCGACATGGTGTTTTCCATTATGGCGGGAAATACGGCTGCTTAAGCATAGAACGGATTACTGCCGGAGCTCTAACTGTTCGGGAATGTCACAAACCGAAGCTTATTCTTCAGGAAACACCTCCTCAGGCACACGAACAGGCTTTCATCTACTATTATTGACTACCAGACAACATTTCCAAACCATGGCTTTTAGAGTCGTTAATCTACCCTAGTTATTCATGCGTTCCTAACAAAACCAATTTTAAGGAATATGCCTTTATGACCGTTCCCAGCATGCTACCCGCTTGGCAAAACCTGCAAGCCCATCACGCAACCATCGCCAACATTCCTATGCGCGATCTCTTCACCACGGATACCACGCGCTTTACCCGCTTTTCCCGACGGTTTGGCGATCTCCTAGTAGATTTTTCCAAACACCGAATTACAGAAGAGACTTTTCATCTGCTGCTCGAACTGGCCAAGCAGGCAGAACTTGCGCTCTGGATCGAGCGCATGTTTAGCGGAGAAATCATTAACCATACAGAGCACCGTTCCGTGCTGCATGTGGCCTTACGTAACCGCAGCAACTCACCCATTCTCGTTGACGGTAAGGACGTGATGCCAGAGGTCGATGCCGTATTAGAAAAAATACGACAGTTTTCCGAACAAGTACGCAGTGGCACTTGGGTTGGCCACACGCAAAAGCGCATCCGCGCCGTGGTCAATATCGGCATTGGCGGCTCTGATCTCGGCCCTAAGATGGTCTGTCAAGCTCTGGCACCCTATGGTGACCCCATGCTGCGGATGCATTTTGTATCCAATGTGGACGGCTCCCATATTAGCCATGTATTGGCTCAGTGTGACCCGGAAACCACTCTGTTTATCATCGCTTCTAAGACGTTCACCACTCAGGAAACCATGACGAATGCCCACACCGCCCGTGGGTGGCTGCTGACGGCTCTAGAGGACGAAGCAGCCGTCGCTCGGCATTTCGTGGCGGTTTCTACTAACACCGAAAAGGTGCGTGCCTTCGGTATCGATACCGCCAATATGTTTGAGTTCTGGGATTGGGTCGGCGGACGCTACTCCCTCTGGTCGGCTATCGGTCTGCCGATTGCTGTTTATGTGGGCATGGAGCATTTTAACGCACTCCTGGAAGGTGCCCACGCCATGGACAACCACTTCCGCAGCACACCGTTAGATGAAAATCTACCAACAATTCTGGCTCTCCTTGGGATCTGGTACAATGATTTTTTCGGAGCTGAGAGCCATGTTATGCTGGTCTACGATGAATACTTGCGTTCTCTGCCGGACTACCTGCAACAACTGGACATGGAGAGCAACGGTAAAGCCATTGACCGTCAGGGTCAGCCGGTCGATTATGACACGGGACCCGTAATTTGGGGCGGGCTCGGCAACAATGGTCAGCATGCTTTCTACCAGCTGCTCCACCAAGGCACCCGACTAATCCCCGCCGACTTTCTGGCTCCGGTGCATAGCCAGGATCCCATCGGTAATCATCATGCTATCCTGCTGGCCAATTGCCTAGCTCAGTCCGAGGCCTTGATGGCGGGCAAAAACGAAGCGCAGGCACGGACTGAACTTGAGGCTCAGGGACTCCCCAACGACCAGTTGGAAGCGCTGTTACCTTATAAGATATTTCAGGGCAACCGACCCAGCACGACGCTTCTCTACCGCCGACTCAATCCTGAAACCCTGGGCAGTTTAATTGCCTTATATGAGCACAAGGTATTCGTGCAAGGCGTGATTTGGAATATTAATTCCTTCGATCAATGGGGCGTTGAATTAGGCAAGCAGTCAGCCAATGCCATCCTGCCGGAGTTAAAGGGCGAGAAGCCGGTAGGCGAACATGATGCCTCGACGCTGGGGTTGCTGAATTATTGCCTTGAGTAATCAGATGGCTCTTGTTCTGATAAACGCTCCAGTAGGGTATCTATTTCCACCGGCTTACCCACCTTGATCGTCACCGAAAAACGCTCCTTCGAATCCACCTCCCGGGTCAGCTCATAGTCTGCCCCGAGATAAAGCCTGGCCAGCAATGCCTTTAAGGCAGGTGCGAAAGCCAGCCAAGTCTCCTCAGTGTTAGGCGCCACCAGACGATCATTGGCAAATACCTGTAATGCTTCCCCCTGAAACTTAAGCCGATCCTTTAATTCAACCTCCTGGACCAGCAGCCGACAAGCCTTTAATGCCTTGCGGCAGACGGTGGTCAAGCGCTCGCTGAGATCACCGTCCAGGGGATGCTTGCTGTAGTATGCCAGCCCCCGCCGGTTACCCGTCTCATCCACACTGTAGTTGCCTTCATGGGCCACGAGGAGAATGCCGGGACCTGCATAGACATGACTATAATCCGCTACATCGATCAGCAAGTCATCAAGCACCCGGGTCTGGATCCAGCGGTGAAAAATGGGGATAAACTCCAACAGTCCGACGCCATTGGCATCGGCAACGAAAAACTTAACCCCCAGTTTATGTAGCTCCATTATAGTATTCATTTAGACAGACGCCGTCGCAGCCGGTTGGCCGCCCAGCGCCGGGGCCAGAACGCCCTGTTCGAGCAGCTTGGCATGGCAGGCATAAGCGGCCTCGATAAAAAGCTGGGTTTCTTCAAGGAGATGATGGGCCTTTTCCGCGCTGAACTCACGCGCTTTATCCGCGTGACGGCCCAACAGATATTGGGCAAATTTGCCCCCAGCGTATTTATCGTGGAACAGCTTGGTGTCATAAAAGCGCCGTTTGAACTCCGCCACAATGGTATCAGGATCATCTACGACATCCATAAATTGTGTTCGGATCAGGCCCTTGGCTGCTTCCAGCATGGCACCGTAGGCCGTCTCATCAGCTGCCCGATAATGCTTCTCATCGTACTGCAACTGGGCCTCGAAATACTGCCGCTCAGCCGCTTGCAGCTCAAAATGTGCCCGCGGTACGACAGCACCGGCGCACTCACCAACGCCGATGTCACTAATTGTAAATTCGCGGGGATCACGCCAGTCTGAATAAAATGAGCGGTCTACCTCGTAAGACGGCACAACGGCCAGTTCATCGACAAGCGTTTTCAATGCCTTTTTACCGATACGTTTAATAAAATCCTGGAAACGCTCGTCCTGCTGGCGTTCTTTGAGGTATTTATCGGTGATACGGTCGATGAAATCTGGAATTCGCTTTGCCGGTACGGCACCGATGGTAATGCCGTAAGAACCGGCGTTCTCTTCCCATTGACCTCCCAGAACCAGCCGGAAATGTGGCACCGTGGTGCCACCTACCTTGCGGCTGACGCCGTAGAACCCTAGATCGGCTAAATGGTGCTGTCCGCAGGCGTTAAAGCAGCCACTAAGCTTAATATGCAGTCCCCGGATGGCCTCGTCCAATTGTTGAGACTTGACGGCCAGACGTTCACTAAGTTCTGCGGCCAAACCCCGGGAAGAAGCAATGCCGAGCTTGCAGGTATCGGTGCCGGGGCAAGCCGTAACATCTAAGATGGTGCCCGCCCCGGGTTCTCCCAGGCCAATGCCCTTGAGTTCCCGATATAATTCCGGCAAATCAGCCTCACTCACCCAACGCAGCACGATGTTTTGCTCGACCGTGGTGCGCACGTGGTCACCCACAAACCGCCGGGCGATATTAGCCAACTGACGCAGCTGCCAAGAAGTGATATCGCCTAAGGGCAGAGTCACTGTCGCAACCACATAGCCGCTTTGTTTTTGCTGATACACGTTGGTCGCCCGCCATGCGACAAACCCAGGATCGGCCGCCGCGGCGGTTAGCGGCTGCGCTGCTTTCAACGGCTTTTCGCCATACGCCGGCAATTCCTCAAGGTAGGCCGTCCAAGCTTCACTGGGCGCCAGTTCTTCCCGCTCTGCCAGCACCAGTTCCCGAAACTTGTCAATGCCGAGTTTCTCTACTAAAAATTTGACGCGGGCCCGACCGCGGTTCTTTTTCTCACCCAGTCGCGCATAAACCCGGGAAATCGCCTGCGCCAAGGGCAGAATTTCTTCCTCCGGCACAAAATCAGCGAATAGCTTCGCTTCATAAGGCACCGCTCCAAGGCCACCCCCCACGTACATGGCAAAGCCCCGCCGCTCGATTCCATCCTCACTGCGGGTTTTGGCGATAAAACCCAAATCGTGCATGATGACCAGTCCACAAGCATTTTGCTGGCAACCAGAGAAGGCCACCTTGAACTTGCGCCCAAAGTCTTGGGTATCGGGATGCCCCAGCAGAAACTTGGCGCAGGCATTGGCATAGGGCGTTACATCAAAAGTTTCGTCATGGCAGACGCCGGCGATCGGGCAGGCAGTGACATTACGCACCGCATTACCACAGGCTTCCCGCGTGGTGATACCAACGCCGGCAAGGCGCCACATTAAATCGGGCGTATCATCGATATGCAAATAGTGGAGCTGGATGTCCTGACGGGTGGTGACATGGCAGATGGCGTCGGAGTACTCTTCGGCTACGTCGGCCAGGACGTCCATCTGTTCCGGATTCAGACCCCCAAAGGGAATCTTGATGCGCTGCATGCCTGGCGCGTCCCATAGGGTTTCTGGCCCTTTGGTCAGTTCTCCAGAGGGAAAACTGAGCGCACGATGGGCTATCCCGTCATGGCGCTGCCCGTTATCGTAACGCTGGCCATAGACGCCACGCCGCAGCCGCGTCTCCGCAAATAATTTGTCTTCCACTTTACCCTGGCGCTTGAGTTCGAGTTGCGTTGCAAAGATATCGATCTCGCGGGTCACTTTTGGGGCTATGGTGTCGGCTAGGCGATCTTTCCAGGTTGTCACGGCAAATCCTCCGTTTCTACTCTCTAAAAACGTTTGAGGCCACCACACCTCGGTGGTAAACCCGGCACTACTGATGAATGTTACAATCTGTAAACTCAGGCTTGCGCCCTGCGTTCCAGCACCAACTGTTGGTAACCTGATAATGACCTACAGGAATGCAGTGCACCGTATGGCGGGGATATCGCTACTCTCAATCAATTGGTCGGTATACGTAGAATATAAGCATACCGTGCTCAGTTTTGTCGACGCCAAAATGGTAACTGGCCACGCGCTTAATCTTGAAGAAGGTAACATCGGTTTATATTCTTAGGAAGGAGTTTTTTGAGATAAATTTATAACATAATGTTATTAATGAATTAGGCAATCCCCACCGTGAACGCCTGACCTGCATAGTGATCCCTGTCAATAGTGGAGGTAGTTTTTATGAGCCAAATTAAAATTGAACGTCATCCCAGCGCAGAATATTTACAGAAGCTAGGAGTCACGGACTGGGCCATCTGGAGTAAAGAAAAATCCACATTCCCCTGGTCCTACGCTGAACAGGAGCAATGCTATTTTCTGGAAGGTGATGCCGTTGTCACTCCCTCAGGAGGTGAGCCAGTGGCAATGGGTAAAGGGGATTTTGTGACTTTTCCAAAAGGCATGTCTTGTACCTGGGAAATTCGTAAAGACGTCAAGAAGCACTATACGCTGGGATAAGCACTTACGACCTATCAATAGACCTCTTGCAAAAATGAAAAAGCGGGGGGCTGGAAGATGTCGCCAGCAGCGCACAAGTGTGTGCGCGTTAGTGAATTCCGGGATGCGCTGCACTAGGGCTGACAGAGGCTATCCACTACTCGCCGGCAACAGTCATCCGCCCGATTAGTAGCGACCCGCAGCGAATGTTGCCCCGCAGGTCAATATCATTGCCTACCGCCGCTATGCCTAAAAACATATCCCGAAGATTGCCGGCAATCGTGATTTCTTCCACCGGATATTGAATGATGCCCCCCTCCACCCAAAACCCTGCCGCGCCTCGGGAATAATCCCCAGTCACCAAATTAATGCCATGGCCCATGAGATGGGTAACCACCAACCCGGTATCCATCTGGTTAAGCAAACCAGCAAAATCCAGGTTGCCCGGTTCGACGATCACATTGTGTACCCCACCTGCGTTACCCGTGGTCTGCATCCCCAGACGCCGGGCCGAATAGCTATCAAGAACATAGCCTTGCAATACTCCCTTACACACCAAATCCCGATCCTGAGTGGCCACTCCCTCGGCGTCAAAAGGAGCGCTTCCCAGGGCCCTGGGCAGATGCGGCGCCTCATGGATATTGAGATCAGCCGGAAAAATGCGCTGACCCAGCCGGTCCAATAAAAAAGAGGCTTTACGGTACAAGGTACCGCCACGGATAGCGCCGATAAAATGTCCGAACACACCCCTGGCCAGTTCTGGGGTAAATAACACCGGCACCTGACGGGTACTCAAACGACGGCTGTGAAGACGTTGCAAGGCGCGCTCTGCAGCCCGCTGCCCTACTGCTTCCGCCGTTTCCAGATCGGTATGTCGACGCCCAATGGTATACCAGTAATCGCGCTGCATACCGCCGTTATCCTGAGCAATAACTGAGCACGAAAGGGAATGACGGGTACTGGGATAACCGCCACAGAAACCGTTGGAGTTACCGTAAACCATGCAACCGCTCTGACTGGCGATGCTACTGCCTTCAGAATTACGAATTCGGATATCCCGCGCCAAGGCCACGGATTCACATTCGCGGGCCATGGTGATGGCCTGCTCGGCACTCAACGCCCAAGGATGATAAAGGTCCAGATCCGGCACCCGACGCGCCAGACGCTCGGGATCTGCCAGGCCCGCACAAGGATCTGCAGCGGTATGCTTAGCGATCTCGCAGGCCGCTTGCACCGTTTCCTGGATGGCTGCGGAACCCCAGTCAGAGGTACTGGCAGAGCCCTTGCGTTGACCGAAATAGACGTTCACACCGAGCCCGCGGCTGCGATGATGCTCCAGCGTTTCTACCTCCCCCAAACGGACCGTTACCGACAGGGCGCTGGTAAAATTGACGACGCTCTCGGCGGCGGTGGCGCCCTGCACCTTGGCTTCGGCAAGAATAGTCGCGACCAAGGATTCCAGCCGGGTTTGCTCGGGAAATCCTGCCGCTGCAGACGGTGCAATCTCTGACATAACGTTACCCAATGGTTTGCCATTTCGGTGTTACAAGATAATATTCTTGCAAGGCTATTCAGTCATCTCGAAAACCCAGACTGCCATGATGCGTGATCGTGACGACCACGGCTCCACCACAGAGCCCTTTAACAAACCCAGTAAAAGTCAGCGCAAACGCGAAGCCACAGCACTTCAACGGCTGGGAGAACATTTGGTAGACTTAACGCCCCACCAACTGACGGGGTTACCGTTAACGAGCGAACTCCGCGACGCCATTCTGGATGCCCAGAGCATTGTTCAGCGCGGCGCCCGAAAACGACAGTTGCAGTACATCGGCAAGCTCATGCGCCACGTTGATCCCGAACCCATCCAAACCGCCCTGGCCACTTTGGAAACTCGTCACCCTACCGTCCAGGGACAAGGTCAACTCGAATACTTATGCAGCGCACTAATCGCGGGAGACGCAGCGAGTTTCCAGAACCTTCTTGACCGTCATCCCTACATTGAACCCCAGCAGTTGCGGCAGCTCATACGTAATGCGGCACGTGAGCAAACCCATGGCCAACATTCCCACTGTCGCCGTGCGCTATTGCACTACCTACAGGAACTGAAAGAAGCTTAGGCCTGGGTTCCTCCCACGGTAAGCCCATCCACCCGTAAGGTAGGCTGACCCACCCCCACCGGAACACTCTGGCCTTCCTTGCCGCAGGTACCGACGCCGGCGTCTAGCTCGAGATCGTTACCCACCATAGATACCCGAGTTAGCACCTCGGGACCGTTGCCAATTAGAGTCGCGCCTCTCACCGGTCGGGTGATTTTGCCCTTTTCAATCAGGTACGCTTCGCTGGCGGAAAAAACAAACTTACCGGAGGTAATATCAACCTGACCACCGCCAAAGTTAACCGCATAGAGACCCCGGTCCACCGAGGCAATAATGTCAGCGGGTTCATGATGACCGGCCAGCATATAGGTGTTGGTCATCCGCGGCATGGGCAGATGCGCATAAGATTGGCGCCGGCCGTTACCGGTCACCGGCATGGCCATCAACCGGGCATTGAGTTTATCTTGCATATAGCCTTTGAGCACGCCGTTTTCGATCAGCACGGTGTACTGGGTTGGCGATCCTTCGTCATCTACATTTAAAGAACCCCGCCGCTTGGCCAGAGTGCCATCGTCCACCACGGTGCACAGAGGAGAAGCCACCTGCTCGCCCAAGCGCCCGGCGAAAGCCGAGGTACCCTTGCGGTTAAAATCCCCCTCTAACCCATGTCCGATAGCTTCATGCAGCAATACGCCGGGCCAGCCAGGGCCCAATACAACGGTCATGGTACCGGCGGGAGCTTCCGCTGCTTCCAAGTTTGTTAAGGCCTGGCGCACCGCTTCCCGAGCGTAACCGAGAGCTCGTTCCTCGTCGAGAAAATACCCATAGGCCACCCTGCCGCCGCCGCCGCTGGTGCCCTGTTCCCGACGTCCATGCTGTTCCACGATCACGCTGACATTCAGCCGTACCAGGGGACGAATATCGCCGGCCAAGGTCCCGTCGCTTCCCGCAATCAGCACCGCATCGTGAACCGCGGCCAGACTCACCATCACTTGACTAACACGCGGGTCCTGACGCCGGGCCTCTGCATCCACCGTTTCCAGCAAACGGATTTTTTCAGCGGCCATCAGCGTTTCCACAGGATCCAAAGGCTCATAAAGCCCCCGCTCCGGCGCGGCCTTCCAGGCTTGAAGTTGCCCCTCACCGCCGCTGCGAGCAATCGCGCGCGCCGCCTTAGAAGCTTCCAGCAGCGCTGGCAGGACAATTTCGTCGGAGTATGCAAAGCCGGTTTTCTCGCCGCTGATGGCACGCACCCCCACCCCCTGATCAATACTGTGACTGGCATGTTTGACACTACCGTCTTCAAGAGACCAGGATTCGTGGCGGCTTAGCTGAAAATACAAATCAGCGCTATCGATAGCATAATCCAGCAAGCAGTTGAATGCTTGGTCAAGATCACTTTCCTTCAAGCCGGCAGGAGAAAGAATTTGCCGACGGACGATATGTAAGGTGTCAGTCATTATGGCGCTCAGTTCGCTTTCCCCGTCCGCGGTAGGGAAGATAGAATCAGATAACTTTTCCGTTGGTCACTCTGTGCTAGAGACCACGGTTGCCGTTTTCAGTTCAGGGCGTAACGCGGGGTGACGGTGCATCAGAGCAGGAAACAATTGCCGGGTTGTTGCCAAGCGGCTGCGATCCAGCTGAGCCAGAACTATTCCCGGTCCGCGCGGCAAACGTTTGAGTATGACGCCCCAGGGATCGATAATCATGCTATCGCCGTGAGTTTCGCGTCCGTTGGCATGATAGCCGCCTTGCGCAGAAGCAATAACATAACACAGATTCTCGATGGCACGAGCACGCAGCAATGGCTCCCAATGAGCCTCGCCGGTAATGGCGGTAAAAGCCGATGGCAGCGCTAAAATCTCCATGCCCTGCTCCAGCAGCTCCCGGAAAAGTTCCGGGAACCGCAAATCATAGCAAACCGCCAAAGCGAGTCGCCCAAACGGAGTGTCCGCCACAACCGGCCGATTACCCGGCTCAATGCAGGCTGATTCTCGGTAGCTTTCCTCTTTATTGGGAATTTTTACGTCAAATAAGTGCATTTTATCGTAGCGGGCGGCTTGCCGTCCCTTGGCATCGAATAGCAGGCAACTCGCGCGCACCTTGCCTTTCTCGTTAGCGGCCAGCGGAATGGTGCCGCCTACCAGCCACAAATTGTGACGGGCAGCCTGCCGGGCCAAGAATGACTGCAAGGGGCCGTTGCCCTCGGATTCACATATGGCAAGCTTATCTACCTCGTGATACCCCATCAGAGCAAAGTTTTCCGGTAGCACGGCGAGCTGGGCACCCGCAGCGGCGGCCTTGGCCAGCAACCGTTCAGCTTCGAGAAGATTAGCATTAACATTCGGCCCAGAGGCCATTTGTAGCGCGGCAACGACTGCCATAGCTTTCACCTTTACAGATTTCGCCACACGGATACCGTCCCCCCTGGTACCCACAGATTCTTACATTAAGCATATCACGATATTTATTGTATCCTTAGCCGGTAAAAGTTAAAAAAAGCAAAGCGAATAAGCCAACAAAACACAGTAATTAAGTTTTACTTATGGAAATATTGGCTACTATTCATTTGTACATAGATCAACTATCTTTACTATTCCATACCAAGATAAGGGTAACGGGTTGGCTTGCCGGCAGTAGCGGAACATAGCGAGCTTCTGTTGTTTACCTTTGGTTTTCACTGCGGCAGCGCTACACAGCCGAATTCCCGACATTGCATTGCCATTAAGTACGTCGGGGCACTAGCGTCAAAAGGATGGTTCACTCGATCTTCCCCTGCTCCAGCGGTTAACATTCTTTAGCTTTGGGGGATAACTACGTATGTCAAAACAACATCCGATCATTGCCATTACTGGCTCGTCGGGAGCTGGTACTTCTACGGTCAGAGTCGCGATGGAACATATTTTTCGCCGAGACGGAGTCAATGCAGCTATCGTGGAAGGGGACAGCTTCCATCGCTATGATCGTATGGAGATGAAACAGCAGGTGGCAATAGCTCAACAGGAAGGCAGGGTACTCAGCCACTTCGGCCCCGAGGGTAATCACCTCGACAAGCTGGAGACGCTATTTCGCGAATACAGCGAATCCGGCCAGGGAATGCGGCGCTTTTATCTGCACAATAGGCAAGAGGCCGATCGCTACAACCAGGCGCCAGGAACCTTCACACCTTGGGAACCCTTACCCCCAGACACGGATTTGCTATTCTATGAGGGACTCCATGGTGGCATCGTTACTCATACCGTTGATGTAGCCCAATACGTGGACCTGCTCATTGGAGTCGTGCCCATCGTCAATCTGGAATGGATTCAGAAAATTCACCGCGATACGGCGCAGCGCGGCTATAGTGCTGAAGCGGTGACCGACACAATCCTACGCCGCATGTACGATTATACCCATTATATCACGCCGCAGTTTTCCCGAACCGATATTAATTTCCAGCGGGTACCTACCGTCGATACCTCTAACCCTTTTGTCGCCCGGGATATCCCCACTCTGGATGAAAGCTTTGTGGTAATCCGCTTTCGCGACACGAAAAAAACCAAAGTCGACTTCCCTTACCTCCTAAGCATGCTACAAAACTCTTTTATGTCACGCCGCAACACCATTGCGGTGCCAGGCGGCAAAATGGGGCTGGCCATGGAAATCATCATCCAGCCGTTAATCGAGGTTCTGCTGTCTCAGAAAGCCAAGGCCTAGCCTTAGCCGCGCTATTCTGGAGCAGCCGGTTATCTGCAAACGAGGGCAAATGCAATGCAACACGGCGTAACGTTTACCCGCTTCCTCATTGAAGAACAACGTAGCTTTCCCGGGGCTACCGGTGATTTTACTTCATTAATCAACGACATCGTAACGGCGATCAAAGAAATTTCCCATGCCGTCAACCGCGGGGGATTGATAGGGGTATTGGGTTCCGCCGATACCCAAAATGTGCAGGGCGAAACCCAGCAAAAGCTTGATGTTCTCGCCAATGATATTTTACTGCGCGGCATGGAATGGACCGGCCTCCTAGCAGCCATCGCGTCCGAAGAGCTAGAGGATATTTTTCCCATTCCCGCCTCCTATCCCAAAGGCAAATATCTGCTGATCTTTGATCCGTTGGACGGTTCCTCCAACATCGACGTTAATATGTCCATAGGCACAATTTTTTCCGTCCTACGCTGCCCGGATGGTATTTCCGAGTCCGACCCAGCGGTCTTCCTGCAACCGGGCGTCCGACAGGTATGCGCAGGCTATGCTATCTACGGACCCACGTCCATGCTGCTATTTACCAGTGGTCACGGCATTAATGGGTTTACCCTAGACAGAGGTATCGGCGAGTTTATCCTGACGCATCCCCAGATGCATATTCCTCCCGACACTCAGGAATTCGCCATCAATGTGTCCAATCAGCGTTTCTGGGAACCCCCAATGCAGCGCTATGTTCAGGAATGTTTGCAGGGAACCGACGGACCGCGAGGTAAGAATTTTAATATGCGCTGGATTGCTTCACTGGTAGCCGAAGTACACCGGATTTTAAACCGCGGTGGGATCTTTATGTATCCACGCGATAACAAAGCTCCCCGCAAACCTGGACGTCTGCGGCTTTTATATGAAGCCAATCCGATGGCTTTTATTGTTGAGCAGGCGGGAGGCGCCGCCTCCACGGGCGAGCAGCGCCTGTTAGAAGTGCAGCCGCAGGCCTTACACCAGCGGGTACCTGTCATCCTGGGAGCACGTCACGAGGTGGAACGGGTGGTAGCGTACCATCAACACCGTTAGCTGCTCAGCCAGCGAAAGTTGCCACTTAATGCGCGAAATAAGTGGCGCTGATCTGTTCATGGATATGCCCCAACCCGATTTGCAGGTTATCGATAAATTCGTGTAAACCCTCTCGTGCCAGTTCGGGGACATTGGCCGTGGTCAGCCGTCGTTTAAGGTCGGCGATGCTGTCCAACATTTCGGCATTCTTTTGCAACTTGCCTAAACAGCTCTCCAACTCACTCAGGCAATGATAGACGGTACGGGGAAACTGGGGATCCTGAAGCAGGAACTTTAGCACATCCGGCCCCCCCACCCGTAAGCGCACCTGCTGGCGGTACATCTGATAAGCATTTAGCGACTTCAATACACTCATCCATTGAATGTTCTCGAAGGGATTTAATTCCTGTAACGTCTGCTCCTGGGCTTGTTCCTGGTTATCCTGAAACTGACTTTGCGACTGACGAATCAGCAAATTGGCAGAACGCACATCGAGAATGCGGGTCGTCATTTCCGCCCGTTCGAGATTACGGCCCATGCGCACAAAATAGTAGGCCGCCGAGTGCGTCATGGTACCGGACAGCAGACCCGTGACTTGTTGCGCGCCTTGCGTGATGCGTTTGAGAAACTCGTAGCGCCCCCGGCGTGACATCCCCATCTCCAGATGATCTCTGACGTACAGGTAGAGATCATTAATTTGCTCCCAGGCTTCCCGCGGCACGACGTCCCGCGTGGTACGCAAATTTTCCCGGGCAGAAGAGAGCGAAGAGAGGATGGAACCTGGATTCTCACGGTCGCCGAGTAGGAATTTGATCGCACTCAATTCGTCTGGCCGGTCATAGTTCTCGTAAAACAGCGCCTCGCTGCCGGTGATAAAAATGAGGGGTTCCCAGCCAAAGTCAGTCGTACGGGGCAAGTCCAGCAGCAAGTTGGCATTGACGCTAATCAGCCGGGCCGTATCTTCGGCTCGCTCAATATAGCGAGCCATCCAGTAAACATGTCGTGCGACGCGCGACAGCATGAGTTAACCCCCGTAAGTATCGACGATCCAGGTATCCTTGCTGCCTCCCCCCTGGGAGGAATTCACTACCAGAGAACCGCGCCGTAACGCGACCCGGGTCAGACCACCCGTCGTGACATAGGTATCGGCCCCCGACAAAATAAAAGGACGCAGATCCACGTGCCGGGGCTCCACATGATAGCCAAGGTGTTCGTTATGAGATGCTGTGTGAAAGCGGCTTAAATCAGCATGCCGGGCCTCCACGTGATGTCCGCACAAGGTAGGTGCCGTGGAGATCGTCAGCGTTGGTTGCGCCATGTAGTTGCGGGGATCTTGCTGAATCCGTTCAGCAAATTCTTTCCGCTCCTCAGGGGTAGCATGAGGCCCGACCAGCATACCGTAACCGCCGGATTCATTAGCCGGCTTTACCACCAGTTTATCCAGATTTTTCCGGACATAAGCCAGTTCCTTGTCGCGCATGCACAGATAACTGGGGACATTGGGGATAATCGGATCCTGGTCGAGATAATACTTGATAATGTTCGGCACGAAGGCATAGACCACCTTGTCATCGGCAACCCCGGCGCCCGGCGCATTGGCCAGAGCGACTTTACCGTTGCGCCAGGCCCGAAGCAGGCCAGGAACGCCCAGCACCGAGTCAGGAAGGAACACCTCCGGATCCAGAAACAGATCGTCAATGCGCCGGTAAATGACATCCACCCGCTCCAGACCCTGAATAGTGCGCATGTAGACGCAATCGTCGTCACCCACTTCCAGGTCCGAACCTTGCACCAGCTCGACTCCCATCTGCTGGGCCAGGTAGGCATGCTCAAAGTAGGCGGAGTTATAAATACCCGGCGTCAGCACCACCACCTGTGGTTCGTGATCGAGCCGCGGCGACAAGGACACCAGCATCTCGTAAAGCTGAGAGGTATAGTCGTCCACCGGCAGGATATGTTGATGTTCAAACAATTCGGGAAAGACTCGCTTGGTGACTACCCGATTTTCCAGCATATAGGAAACTCCGGAGGGCACCCGCAAATTATCTTCCAGCACATACACAGTGCCATCTTTATCTCGCACCAGATCGCTGCCACAAATATGTGCCCAGACACCCCGTGGGGCATTAATACCGACGCATTGCGGTCGAAAATTCACCGACTTGGCCAACACATCGGCAGGAAACACCTTATCCTTGATGATACGCTGCTCATGGTAGATATCGTCGATAAACAGATTGAGCGCCTGCACGCGCTGCTTTAACCCCACCTCAGTGTGATCCCACTCCCGTTTGGAAATAATCCGGGGTAGGATATCAAATGGCCAGGCCCGATCGATGCTGCCTCCCTCGGTGTACACGGTGAAAGTAATGCCCATCACCTGAATAGCCAGTTCGGCGGCTGTTTTCCGCTCGCTCAACTCATCATCGCTGAGGGAAGCCAGATAGTTGCATAAGATACGGGCAGCAGAACGGGGTTTGCCTGCCGCCATCAGAAGTTCGTCATAATAACCGTCAGTGGAATAGTGTTGCCAATCTATTGTCATGGATCGGATTTCCTTCAAGGTGCTTAGCCAACGGCAAGCGGCACTTTACAGGTGAGGCAACGGCTTGGCCGCCATTTCTGTCCTCATTCACAATCGCTTCATAAAAAAATCCGAAGCAAAGCTTATACCAGCCGCTCTCATCCTGCTACCCGTCAACGCGGTGAAGCTGTGGTTACAGTATAGTTACAGGAGACCCCACCTTACCGGCAGGTAAATGTCCAGAACAGTGCATTGACTGCATTCTACTGGTGCAATGGTGACGAGGGTCTATTTTTACCGACGGAAAGCATGTGCCGGTTGTTTTGCTGGGAATAGTTGTTGCATAGTGATGATTCAATCATTCTTTTCCAGAGATAAGGGCAGTTCATGGCCATTCGCGTCGCATTAAATCACCAGACCTCGTACCGTTTCGATCGCCCGGTCAACGCCTTTCCCCATGTCATTCGGCTGCGCCCGGCAGCTCATACCCGCACCCCCATCCATGCGTACTCCCTTAAGGTGCAACCGGCCAAACACTTTATTAACTGGCTACAAGACCCATTCGGCAATTTTCAGGCCCGGCTGGTCTTCCCGGAGAAGATCCGGGAACTGCTCATTGAAGTGGATCTTATCGCCGAGATGACGGTCATCAACCCCTTCGATTTCTTTGTAGAGGACTACGCAGAAACGTACGGGTTTCAATACCCACCAGAGCTACGCCAGGAACTAAGTCCTTATCTGGAGATTAAGGAAAACGGACCGCTGCTGCGGGAATGGCTGAGCGGCATTGAGCGCAGCCCGATGCAGATCGTTGACTTCCTCGTGGAGCTTAACCGCCACCTGGAACAGGACATCGATTATATCATTCGGATGGAGCCAGGGGTGCAAACTTGTGAGGAAACCCTGCGCCTGCGCCGGGGCTCCTGCCGGGATTCAGCCTGGCTGCTGGTGCAGATCCTGCGCCACCTGGAGCTAGCGACACGCTTCGTCTCCGGCTATCTGATCCAGCTCACTGCGGACGTCAAGGCCTTGGATGGCCCCTCGGGCGCCGACCATGATTTTACCGACCTGCATGCCTGGACCGAAGTGTTCGTTCCAGGCGCCGGTTGGATCGGTCTCGACCCTACCTCGGGCCTGTTCGCCGGCGAAAGCCATATTCCCCTGGCCTGCACGCCTAATCCCGCCAGTGCGGCGCCGGTCACTGGCGCCACCGACGTTTGTGAGTTGGATTTCCACTTTGCCATGAACATCACCCGCATTCATGAGGATCCCCGGGTGACCAAGCCCTATACAGAAGCACAGTGGCAGCAGATCGAGGCGCTAGGTCATGCCGTCGATCAACGCCTGCAAGCCGGCGACGTACGCCTGACCCTGGGGGGCGAGCCTACCTTTGTCTCCATCGACGATATGGACGGCGCAGAATGGACGGTCGCAGCGCTGGGACCTGTCAAGCGCGAACTGGCCGGCCAGTTGGTCAAGCGCCTGCAGCAGCAGTTCGTCCCCAACGGGTTTCTCCATTATGGCCAAGGCAAATGGTACCCTGGTGAGTCCCTGCCGCGTTGGGCGCTATCTTGCTTTTGGCGTAATGACGGGCTGCCGTTGTGGCACGACTCCCGGCTGCTAGCTGATGAGAACGTGCCCTGCGGCTATAAGCTGGAAGACGCCCAACGTTTTCTTGTGGCTCTGACTCAGCGGTTAGGCGTGCGCCCAGAGCACATGGCAGCGGCTTATGAGGACACTTATTACTTTCTCTGGAAAGAGGGTACCCTGCCGGTTAACATAGATCCGCGCCCTTACGATCTGGACGATGATGAGGAACGCCGCCGCCTGGCGCGGGTGTTGGAAAAAGGTCTTAGTAAAGGAGTGGGTTATGCCCTACCCCTACGCTGGCAGGAAAGCGGCAAACGTGGCCGTTGGCTGAGCACGCCCTGGTTGCTGCGGCGAGATCGGCTTTTTTTGGTGCCCGGTGATTCCTCCATGGGTTACCGCCTACCCTTGCCCGCCCTGCCTTGGGTGGAGGAAACGCAAAGGGAAATTCCCCACGAGCAGTCGTTGTTCGAATTCCGTTCCGCCCTGGGGGACGCCCCCGGCGAGGTAATGCGCCGCTATAGCGAGTGGCTGAAAACCAACGAACAGCGCCCTGATTTTCAGGAACAGCCTGCCGACGACCCCACGGAAGTTATTCACACCGCGCTCTGCGTGGAACCCAGGGATGGGCATTTGTTTGTCTTCATCCCCCCCCTGGGCAAACTAGAGTATTATCTGGATCTGCTAGCCAGTATCGAACACACGGCTGCCGACCTCAGCATGCCGGTGCTGATTGAGGGCTACCCACCGCCCCCCGACTGGCGGTTGCAGAAATTCGTGGTCAGTCCTGATCCCGGCGTGATAGAGGTTAATATTCAGCCTGCCCGGAACTGGCACGAACTGGTATCTACCACCGAAATCCTTTACGAGGAGGCCCGTCAGTCACGGCTGGGAACGGAGAAATTTATGTTGGACGGCCGCCATACCGGCACCGGGGGCGGCAACCATGTTACCCTGGGCGGAGCCACTCCAGCGGATAGCCCGTTTCTGCGCCGTCCCGATCTGCTGCGTAGCCTGATTACCTACTGGCAACACCATCCCAGTCTATCCTATCTGTTCTCAGGCTTGTTTATCGGTCCCACCAGCCAGGCGCCTCGGGTAGACGAAGCCCGCAACGAAAGCCTGTATGAACTGGAGATTGCCTTTCAGCAGATGCCCGTCGGAGAGGTTCCTCAGCCCTGGCTGGTGGACCGGTTGCTACGCCACTTGTTGATCGATGTGACCGGCAATACCCATCGCGCCGAGTTCTGCATCGATAAGCTGTATTCTCCGGACTCTACCACCGGTCGCCTGGGATTAGTAGAGATGCGTGCTTTTGAAATGCCGCCCCACGCCCGCATGAGCCTGATGCAGATGCTGCTATTGCGCGCTCTGGTGGCACGGTTATGGGAACAACCCTATCAGCACCGGCTGGTGCGCTGGGGCACCGAAATTCACGACCGTTTTATGCTCCCCTATTACGTCTGGGCGGATTTTAAGGACGTCCTGGCAAATCTTAACCAGGCTGGCTTTCCCTTCGAGCCGGAGTGGTTTGCGCCTTTTTTCGAATTCCGTTTTCCGCACTACGGCAGCGTGTGGCACCAGGGCCTGGCGCTGGAGCTGCGCCAGGCCATTGAGCCTTGGTACATACTGGGCGAGGAACTGATCCTGGGCGGCACCGCCCGTTACGTAGACTCGTCGCTGGAGCGGCTGCAGATTAAGGTCAAGGATATGATCGGTGAACGCCATGTGGTGACCTGCAACGGTCGCCGAGTGCCGCTGCAGCCCACCGGGGTACCGGGCGAGTTCGTGGCCGGAATCCGCTTTCGGGCCTGGCAGCCCCCCTCGGTGCTGCATCCCACCATCCCGGTGCATGCCCCCCTGGTATTTGATATTGTGGATACCTGGAACGGCCGCTCCATCGGCGGCTGCACCTACCATGTGGAGCACCCCGGGGGCCGTAATCCGGATACCTTTCCGGTCAACGCCTATGAGGCCGAGAGCCGACGGATCGCTCGTTTCTGGAATTATGGGCATACTCCCGGCCCCATGGCGGCACCGCCGGAGGAGAGTAATCCGGATTTTCCCCATACCCTGGATCTGCGTCGACAGAATGGTTTTTAACGCCACGGGTGCAACCACCACAAGTACCACACGAAAGCTGGGACAGTAAAACACCGGCCAACGTTCGAGTATTCGTGCACTAATGTCTGCGGCAAATAAACCGAGACGTATCCCTTTGCTAGGTTACGCTCATGCAGGCTTTGTTATACGGACTATAGACGTTCAGAAAAATAGTTTCCAAAATCAGTTTTCTAACCCTTTGTTTTAATTTGGTTCACAGACATCATGCCGGGAAATTTAATTTCTGGAAAACTATAGCAGGTCCTTCAGATGAGAGACCAGCCGCCTAATATTTTTTATACAACCTAATATTCTTCTTAAATGAGGTTAAGACAATGCCTTTTACCATGATCATATTTTTATTCAATCTAGAAAAGCAAATAAGGCAATAAAAGTTCTTCATGGTTTTCAAAGCTAACCAGTCGATCAACGGGAAGTCCTTTTCGCTTCGCAAGGACTGCAGTAACCTTAAGCATTAGGTAAAGCATTTCACCACTGAAGCAGAAAATTTGTGAACTACGATTCTGATAAAGTTGATGAGGCTGTGCTCGCACTTCTTTACTTAACGTTACACGATCAAATGCGGGCATGGAAATCCTTCGATTGGGAAGCCATGAACCGGCTTAATGAGAAAGGTTATATTTGCAATCCAGTCGGCAAAACTAAATCGGTAGTTCCAGCCCTTTAAAGGTGTCGTAACCAATTGTATTCAAAAGTAAATAATTTACAAATTCAGTTTCTGAATTTTTTGGCATGTTTCATGCCACAATTTTCTAAATTGAGCGATTTTCGTGAATTTTTTATGTATTTGATTTTAAAATATTTTTTGATTTCCAACATAGAGCGTCTATGAGGGCAAATTAGGATAATGTGGAAAAAATCGGGGTTTTCAACAAAAAGGCTCAAAACTCAATTTCAGCCTATGTTTTCTCACCTTTAAAGGGCTGATCGGTAGTTCTCACTGAAGAAGGCCTGAGGGAATCTGTAAAGATTATTTAAGAAGCTTTTTAGCCGAAATGGGGTGGCGAGATGAAGCGAGCAGCCCAAGCAAGAGGACGTACACTTCGAGTTCGGCGCCGTCATCTTTCGTTTCATGAAACCGATTCGGTACTTTGTTCCTGTGAACTGGAAGCGGTAGCTGATTGTAGTTTCTTCAACCGCTAAATCATTAGCTGCGGCTTAAAAATATCTAAAAGCACTTTTACTGATGCCGTGTTTGAATGCTTACTAACTCAGTAGTTACACACAGGGTTTTCCACCTGTTAATATCTCTGAAGTAACTGATAATGAGTGCAATAAATTTTAGCAATTCCCAGAAGTCACTTATCTTGAAATCCCCGCAAACGCCAAACAGCAGTTTCAGGTTCAGCAAAAAACTTTTTCCTTAGGGTATGCGTCAGAGCACTTTTACCGGATTGCTCTCGTAGAGTCAGTAGGCGCGGGTGTCGGGGCTCCACCGCAAGCCCTAACTCAATATAGTGTTTTGCCTTGGCGTGTTGAGAGCGTTCTATAGCCTGTTCCGCTAGCCACGCATAACGAGTTGCAATTTCTTTAAGCCCTTGTAATGCATTCGCGTTTTGCGGATCCAGTTCTAATACTCGACGGTAGAAATGCAGTGCACTGTTGTCGACGGGAACGGTCAACCGGTAATCCTTTAAGCTTTCTCCCGCTAATGCCAGAAACTGCTTGATCGCGTCTTTATCTGAATGCGTACCGGTATCGCTGGCCGCTGCTTTATCCCTCATGTGCGCTGAGGTGGTGTCCGAGTCGCTTAGAAGCACTGAATCAGGGTTCTGGGCCTGCGGTTCCTGATGGCCACCAGCGTTGGTTGGATCAGCAACACTTGTGACCGCACTCTCCGGCGTTACACCAGGTATTGGCCTGACTACCGGAGAGTCTGCCGACTTTCTCGAAGGCACCGCAAAAGGTGGTTCAGACGTTGGAAGCCTTAAGTCTGCCAGTGCTCCCATTAACGTCTCTGCTTCTTCCTCGCTGAAAAAGACAAAAGGAATTTCAGTCTTTATTTGTTCCTGGGGCGACAACCATAAAAATCCAGTGGTGACAGTCAGCATCATGGCTATCCCGCCGGAGAGCCATCTTGCTGGATGGTGACTATTGATCTGACGAACAGATGCAGACGGTGTAACTTGTGTCGCAGGTTCGGATTCATAGTCAGCGATCCCTAATTCGTCTTGCAGCACTTTCGGTTCAGATGCTTGATCAGCCAGACAAGTTTGGATGCATTCATGCAAATGCGCCTGCATTTCAGCCACACTCTGATAACGGTCCTTAGGACGCACTGCCATAGCCCGATCGATTGCTGCTAATAAATTTGGGCTGTAGCGGCCCACGCCCGCCAGCGTAGCAGGCAATAGGCTATCGTTTAGTAGACGCTCACTGGCCTCCGTGGGTAGAGTACCAGTGATACACCGGTATAACACCGCGCCTAAGGCGTAGACATCGGTCCAATTACCATAGCGATAACTACGTGTTACATACTGCTCAGGTGGGGAGTAACCTGGACTGACTAAGGAAGTTATGCTTCTGCTGCAGCGCTTTACTGTCTCGCGGGCAGCACCAAAATCGATTAACATGACGCAGCCATCGCGGGATCTCACGTAAAGGTTACTCGGTTTCAGATCCCTGTGTAGATAACCTTGGTCATGTACCGCTTGCAAAGCAGGTAAAACGTCTGTCAAAAGCCCATGAATTTCATCCTCGATCAGCGTGTTCTTTTCTTTTAATAGCTCACTGAGAGTTTGACCGTCTTCATAATCCATGACGATATAGGCAGTGCCGTTAGCGCGAAAATAGCGTCTAACCCGGACAACATTTGGATGCTGAATATGGGCTAACACTTGAGCTTCGCTAAGAAAACGCTCCAGACCCTGTTGGTAAGTCAAAACCGGATTTTCGGCATCAGCGCCTTTAATTGGCGTGGTGGGACAAACATTGCACCCATCGGAGTCGCGACAGACTAACTCGACTGGAAAATATTCTTTGATAGCGACCCAGGTTTTCAGGTGCGTATCTCGAGCTTGATAAGTAATTCCAAATCCACCGGCACCTAAAATAGACTCTATACAATACTCTTGAAGGCGATAACCGGCCGATAGGGCGTTGGTTTTACCGTCCATGGGTTAATTTATTTTGCATTTACCTAGCAGCCTACCTGCAAAATTCTCAAACTTCCCTTTACACCACTGCTTGCAGCTTTGTCGGATCAATGTAAGCTTTCGCGGCCAGTCTTTTTTCTACTGTCTTTCTGAGTCTGCGTTAGCAGATAAGCCATAACTTCTAGCGCACGTTGTAAAGTCTCCGTCATGAGTACCACTTTCGCCTTACCCGAAGCGACCGCATCCAAAACAGACAGAACAGCACAGGCCACTGCCTCAATATTACAAAAGTCAGCTACATGCGAACGGTTTTGCAGAATCTGTATTGTGTGGCGAAACTCATTGAGTAACCTGTCATTGGTCCAGTCTAAGCTCCAGAGCCGAAAAATAACATTGCTACTCTCGAGAATTTCAGCTGCCTCACGTCGATATACTTTGAGTAACTGAAAATCGGCTTTTTCCTCAACAGGCACGCAGGCATTATTTACTCCGTTCATATATCGTTCCTTTCCTTCATACGCTGCCTTTTTTAAAGACACGATGTATTACATTCAGTGGGGCGAATTTTGTCACCTCAGGGTAGGGTTTTTAAAACCATTTATGTCTTGCAAATTTTATGCCTATTAAAAATTAATTAAAATTTTATATAAAAATCAATTTAATATCATCAAACTAAAAAGCTTTACCAAAGGAGAAAAACTGAAAATTCCAGGAACGCAATAACAAAAAATCGTAATTGCTCATTAAGTCGGGGTAATTCTAACTCTACGGACCTTGAGCAGCCGCCCGGATGAGTTCGGGCAGTGGCGGGATATGGTTTTGTTGGCTGATCCGATCGAAGAGGTACTGGGAAAAGGAAATGGCCAGTTTCTGGCAAGTTTTCTTTCGGCTCAGGAAGGTATCGCGCGCTTGGCGTCCGGTATCGCGTCGGGTGGTGGCGCTGATTTTTCGGTTTTTTACATCATCGCGAATGTCGTTCTCGCTGAGGTTGTTGTGAAGGGGAATCGGCGGGCGTTGCCGGACCAGGAGTAACTCCGCTTGGTGCTGGTGAAGCCGGTTGAGCGCTAAGTTGCGCATAGGAAAAGCGGTTTGCTGAGTAAAAATCTCATCAAATCGCGCTTCCAGGCGCTGACCCGTGAGCTCGTCGGGTGTCTGTTGATAGGCTTTCAGCGGTTGGTAACAGGCCCAGATTTGCTCGCGCACCGCCTCTTGGGCTCGTCGGTTGACATCGCTGCCGGCAATGAGTTTATGGATTGTGCGCTCGGCATGGACCCAGCACCGCGCATTGAGAACATCGGCAATGCTAAATTGGCCGGCATCGTCACTCATCATCACCCGAGGCGAGGCGATACCGTGATCCACCAGAGCGCCCACCAACGCCCCTTCGGTGGCGATTCGGAGTCGACGACGTACTCGAGGTGTCCGGCCTGCAGCAATTCCAAAAAATTAATCCGACTGTTGCTTTCCGTGCGACTAAACCAGGCAAACCACGCGTTGCCGATATGAGTGCAATAACCGTTCTTGCCCTGGTGACGGGCACCGGTATCATC
>CAVSVP010000014.1:0-109421 GCA_963731125.1 uncultured Pseudomonadota bacterium | reverse complement strand
AATCTCCAGAATTGCGGGCACTCGCCCTGTGCAACGCAGCTTAGCGGATGGTTATCCCTGGCTGGCAAGGCAAAACCGTTACTGGAACGGGAAGCATTTCTGCCTACTGCACGAAACGGAATAGAGACGGTGTCTTGACGGTATGGCTTAGCTTCATCGAGCCATACGCTTTTTCCGCACCAGACGTCGTGGAGACGGTGTCTCGACGGCAAAGGTTCATGCACCGTGATCTATGAACGGCGATAGACGGTTTTTTTGCCGTCTTTGGCGCAAACAGACCCGTTGGCTGAAAAACAGTGTGTATTTATCTCCCGCGTTTCCGGACCATTTCCATCAGCCACTTTGCACGCCGAAACTCCGCGCGAAAAAGTGGATTCCACAGAGAGGACGAACCGTGGCAGGAAAACCCTCCGCACAACAATCCACTACACCGTAATTCTGTACCACCTAAAAAGCATTTACCCTGTAAAAAAAACTGGAACCTGCGTTAGGCTGGCTATCGCCATGTCAGTGGTACCGATGAGCTGCTTCCACGGGAAGCAACTGATCGGTGGGTCCCCGGCTATGACTAACTTCGGGGGTGGTTACCCCGTCCACCGCAAATGGGGGTCTCTCCACGGGAGAGACGGACCTTCGCACGGCGAAGGGTCCACCAGGTGCCCATCCACAGGATGGGATGACGTTACACCACCATCCTGAAACACGACGCGATCGCGACTCAGCATCGCTATCCGGTAGGCTTGCTCCCACCTGCGGAAAGTCCCCGGCTAGGCCGCGTCACGGCACGGGGTCACGGTAGGCACGTGACCCGGCTCCCGTGCTGGTTTCAGGTTGACCGCATCGCCGTCGGTGACGACGGCAGAAAAAAACTCTGTGCCGATATAGCGGCATACCAGGCATTGCCTGGGACTGGAACACCCTGCAATGCAGGGCGCCAGTCGAGGGACGAACCCTCAGGGGAATGCCTTCCCGCGTGGCGGGAAAAACGAGCCTTGGCGGTAAATGACGATAGAAAACCAGGTGACTTCATAGGCACAGGACACGATGTCATATTGATAGGAGAAAGTTATCGTCAATCAGAAAGCGTCCACGCAGCACCAGACGGAAAAGCGGATTTCAAAGTACCGTGGCAAGTTAGCGAGAGCACTGGCCAGCTTGAATCAAGTGCTGGCAGAGCACATCCGGTATGACGCCGAACACAAAAAAGTCATCAGCAATGCCACCAAAGCGGATCGCCGGCAGATTCTATCCCAGGCCATCCGAGATCTGCATACCGAAGGCTATAAGATTGAGAAGGTACAGCATTTTGGACGCCGCCATGCACAAGCCTTGGCAACGCTATGGGAGTCACGGGATTACTCAGCGTCCACGCTGCAAAAGCGCTTCTCCGTGCTGGCGGTTTTCTGCCGCTGGATCGGCAAACCCGGCATGCCGGGCGATCCCCGCGAGCTGTTGAAAGAGCCCACCCGCTATGACCGGGTTTATCACGCCCGCTGGGATAAATCCTGGGAAGGACAAGGTGTCGAGGTGAATGAAGTCCTCGCCCGGGTTCAGGCCAAAGATCCCGTTGTGGCACTCCAGCTGCGTTTGGAATATGCGTTTGGACTGCGCACCCAGGAAGCGATGCTGTTACGGCCGCACCTGGCGGAACAGGGCGAATGGCTGGAGGTGAACTGGGGTACCAAGGGCGGACGCCCGCGGCGGGTTCCTCTCGAAACCGCTTCGCAACGTGAGCTTTTAGAAGCTGCCAAGCGGCTGGTACCGCATCGCCATTCCTCCACAATCCCAGCCCGTTATACCTTGAAAGCCTGGAAGCATCATTATTATTACGTCTTGCGCTGTTGTGGGATTACCCGCCGAGAGGGCATCGTCGCTCATGGGCTTCGCCATGGCTATGCCAATCAGCGCTATGAAATGCTGGCCGGGCAACCGAGCCCGGTGCGCGGTGGGAAATCCGGGCAGTTGAGCCGGGAAGCTGATCGGAAAGCACGCCTTGGCGTATCCTGGGAATTATAGCGGTAATTAGTTGAATTCATTACAAGGGGCCCATAAATAAATAGGATAGAGACAAACTGTGAAGGAGTAATGAGAATGAGGCCCTATTCTAATGATCTGCGTCAAAAAGTCGTGGATGCCTACCCCAAGGGGGAGGGTTCGATGCGTAGCGTAGCGGCGCGTTTTTCCGTGAGTTTGGATTTTGTCTGGCGGTTGCTGAAGCGCTATCAGCAGACCCGACGGGTGGATCCGAAAGCGCATGGGGGCGGGCAACGACGCAAACTGAGGGAATCGGATGAAGCGGTACTCAAACAGTTAGTGGAGGAGCACGCAGACGCGACGCTGTCGGAATTGAATCAGTGGCTGAAGGCGAAGAGGGGGTGGTGGTGAGCGACGCGACGATTGGCTTGAGCTTGCGCCGGCGCGGGATCACGCGCAAGAAGTTAAGCTACCATGCCAGTGAGCGCGAGGCCGATGAGGAGATCGAACCGGCACGCCAGCGGTTTCAACAAGAGCAAGCCGAGATGGACCCGACGCGCTTGCTTTTCATTGATGAAGCGGGCGTCAACCTCGGCATGGCACGCCGCTATGGTCGGGCCCCGAGCGGTTGTCGTGCCCATGCCGACAAACCGGTAAACCCGGGACCGAATCTGACGTTGGTGAGTGCGTTAGGAGTAACGGAAGTGCGTGCGATCATGGAACTCGACGGCCCCATCAACGGGAATGCCTTTACCCGCTTTATCCAGCAGTTGCTGGTTCCCACCTTACAGCCGGGCGATCCAGTGTGGCTGGATAATCTGAGCAGTCACAAAGTCGAGGGGATTCAAGAAGCGATGGAAGCGCAGCAGGCTGAGTTACACTTTTTGCCCCCCTATTCACCGGATTTCTCACCCATTGAACTCTTTTGGTCGAAGGTGAAAGCCTTTCTTCGGGGCTCGGCGGCACGCACCAGAGATGCCCTCGAGGGTGAAATAAGAAATGCGTTAGATGCCGTGACAGAAACCGATATCAAAGGGTGGTTTAAGCACTGCGGATATTGTACTGAACCCAATTAATTACCGCTATAGGTCATGCCCGAGCAAGTATTACAAGCGCGTATTGCGGGGCTTTGCGCCGGACTGATTCACAGAAACCGCAGGGATAAGACCTATGCTCAGCGGATACCGTGATGGCGGTGCAGCCGGTCAGAAATTCAAATCGAGTTGCGAAAGCGTGTTGGCTTGCGTCAAGTGTGAGACGATGACACCCAACAGCCGGACCTTGCGCTGTCCGGCTTCTGTACGGGCCAATAACCCGGGCAACAGGCCCTGCAAATCCGCCAGTGTGCGTAACGGGCTGGTGACGGTTTGGCGACGAGTCACTTGCACGAAGTTGGCGTATTTTACCTTGACGGTCAGCGTGTAGCCTACCTGGTTTTTTGCCGCCAGCGTTGCCGCTACTTCCGCCGCCAACGCCGTCAGATGAGCTTGCAGCGCGGCGGGGTCTGCCAGATCTTCGGCAAAAGTCGTCTCGGCGCCGATGGATTGGCGAACCCGCTGGCTGCATACCGGCCGCTCGTCGATACCACGGGCCAAGCCATAATAATAGCTGCCGAGCTTGCCAAAAACCTGTCGCAACTGGGCCTCGGACCAGCGTTTTAGATCGACCCCCGTGTGAATCCCCAGGCGCCGCATGCGGGCTTCTGTGGCGTTACCGACGCCGTGAAAGCGGCCGATGGGCAACCGTTCGACGAAGGCCGGCCCGGCCGCGGGCGTGATGACGTAGCGCCCGTGGGGTTTGTGCTGTTCGGAGGCCAGTTTGGCCAGGAATTTGTTGTAGGAGACGCCGCCGAGGCAGTGAGTGCGGTCTCTTCCCAGATGGCGCGTTGTATTTCCTGGGCAATGCGAGTGGCCGACTCTTGCCAGGCGGTAACCCCGGTGACATCCAGATAGGCTTCATCCAGCGCGATGGGTTCAACCACCGGCGTATAGCGCTGGAAAATCGTCTGCAGCGTCCGGGAGACCTGACGATAGACGGCAAAGCGAGGCCGCACGAAGATGGCCTCCGGGCATAACTGCCGGGCGCGCGCGGCCGCCATCGCTGAGCGCACACCGAAGCGGCGGGCTTCATAACTCGCGGTGGCCACCACCCCACGGCCATCGGGATCGCCGCCCACAATGAGAGGCTTACCCCGATATTCAGGCACATCTCGCTGCTCCACCGCCGCATAAAAGGCGTCCATGTCAATATGGATGATCTTGCGCAATGCTGTTATCACCTCGCAAGGATATTACCTGCCTCCCGAGTAACGCCTCAGGATCATTGGTTACACCTCCCGAAAAAAAAGGGAACGCTTGCTTGTCTGGGCACGCGTCACTAAAAAGGCGACACCCTCCTCTCCTAAGAAGATCCCTGATGCACCTTACCGGTGACGTATCGCGCCTGCTTTCTGTCACTGGCTTTCGCAAACGTTAAACTGACGAAAAATCAACCTTAATACCTGCCCGTTTCGCCGGGTGCTTTCCCAGGTATTTTACGCCGTCATTCGGGTTATGATGCAGCGACACGTTGCTACGATGGGGAGTGTAGCGGTGGCAAATCATCCTCTCGCGATCCACATGCCCGGTTATCCGTCCGGGTTTACGGCGTTACCGGAATCCCTAAGCCGCCATGCGCTTCCTGGCCCATCTGACTTTCGGTGAGATGAAATGAGGTACCCACTCGAAAAACACAATAGATTATGGTCATGACGGATGCCCTGTTATGGAGTCTCGCGGAAACCGCCCGCCAGTTGGGCGGGGTATCCGAGCGCACGGTACAACGCCTGCTGCAAAGTGGCGAACTTCCTACCGTTAATGTGCGTGGGCGACGTAAGGTGCCCAGCGCCGCCGTGCGAGCCTGGGTAGCCAAACAGCTCGGCTCGGTTCATACTGACGAGGCGGGGCTTGGCGTGGAGGAGACCACATGCCATACCGACGTAACGATTCTCCCTACTGGTGGATCAGCTACCGCAACGCAAGCGGCAAAAAAACTTGCGAAAGTTCTGAAACTACCCGCTACGCCGACGCCAAAGCGTTAGAAGAAGCCCGGCGTGTGGCAAGCCGCCAGGCACGGAAGTGGGGTACGGCACCCGAGCGGACGTTTGACGAGGTGATCTTGGCCTATTTGGAAGCCCATCCGGAGAAACGCAGCGCGGAACGCGATCGCTACAGCGCCGTGCGGCTTCGTGCCGCCTTTACCGGATTCGTGCCGCCTTTACCGGACGGCAGATCAATGGGTAGTGTCCCTCAACTCCCTTGATGGATTTGACTGATTTTGAGCATGTTTTGCATCCTCGATTGAGCAATTTAACTCATCGAGGGGGCTTGGGTGAACTGGGAAACGCTGTATTGTCCTAATGTGCACTGCCGTTGCTATGGAAAACCCTTTGGCCTGGGGCTGTTGGTTAAAAATGGCACCAGCTAGGGTCAGCCACAGGCCCTATCTATGTAAAGCCTGTGGGAGTAGTATCGCCTTGAGAACTGCGACTGCGTACTACGGTCTGGATGCTGATCCAGCTATTTTCGAGACCGCCGTGCGTGCTTTGGCGGAAGGCAATTCGTTGCGCACCACCGGACGCATTGTGCAAATCGACAAGGATACCGTCTGTGCTTGGCTTGACCGCGCGGCGCGGCACTGTCGGCTCGTCATGCTGTATTTGTGGAGTAACTTGCATGTCAGCGAATGTCAGCTGGATGAGTTGTGGAGCTTTGTGCATACCAAGCAAGATAACCTGCCTGGTGCCAAACGCTATTGCGAGACGTATGGCGACGCCTGGGGATGGATCGCCTTTGCGCCGGTGTGGCGGTTGGTGGTGGCCTTTGTCATTGGCAAGCGTACCCAGGAGAGCGCTAATTTGTTGCTGGCGCGGGTAGCTCAGGTCACCGATACGCACCTTCCCTTCTTCACGAGCGATCAGCTGCCTGAATATAAGAACAGCTTGCTGCACACGTATGGTCAATGGCACACCCCTCCACGTCGCGGTGACCGGGGCGTGCTTCCTAAACCCCGGCGCCGGCCACCACCAGGATTGCTGTATGCCCAGGTGGTCAAACAACGGGAAAAGGGCCGGGGAGTGGAAGTCGGTACGCAGGTCATTTTCGGTGATCCGCAAGCGATTGCCGCGTGCCTGGCCGTCTCCCCAGTCAGTCATACCATCAACACCAGCTTGGTGGAGCGTGACAACTTAACCCAACGGCAAAGTAATCGTCGGTTGACACGCCGCACCAATCGCTTTTCCAAGGATATCCCTTGGTTTGAGAAACAGCTCTGGCTGTCGTTGGCGTATTACCACCTGGTTCTGCCCCACGAGAGTTTGCGAGAACCGTTGCCCATGCCGGAATCAACCCGCGGAACGGGCTCACCCCGCAAGTGGCGTTCCGTAACACCTGCCATGGCGGCTGGCATGACCGGTCATGTCTGGACGACGACCGAGTTGCTGTCTTACCGCGTACCAGTAGAGTTCCTTGAGCGGCTGCACGAAATCGAACACCTGTTCCCAAAACTGAACCAATATCATCAAGGGAGTTGAGGGACACTACCGATCAATGCGATGACCGGTAAGGACATCCGGGATTATATCCGTGTCAGACAAGCGCAGGGGGTTGCCGCAGGCACGATCAGCCGTGAACTGGGCTTACTGTCAGCAGCGTGCAACTGGGCGAAACGGGAACTGGAGTGGAACCTTCGCAATCCCGTCTCAGGCCGTAAACCGAGGGAACCCCAAGGCCGCATCCGCTGGCTCACCAGAGCAGAGGCGGCCGCTTTGTTGCAAGCCAGTCACGGTTATCTGCGGGATTTCATTCAACTGGCACTCCATACCGGCATGCGCCGCGGCGAACTGCTTTACCTGGAGTGGCGCCGGGTAGATCTGACGCGAGGCCTGATTTACCTGGGCGCAGAAGATCAAAAATCCGGCAAGGTCAGTAGTGTGCCACTCAACCGGGAGGCCCGCGACGCGCTAATGAGCCGTGCCCGGTTTCGCGCCGCCCACTGCCCCAGCTCACCCTGGGTCTTTGCTCATGCGGATGGAACCCGCCTCCAAAGCGTGCGGCGATCATTTGCCACGGTCTGCAAAACGGTGGGTATTCAGGACTTTCACCTTCATGACCTGCGGCACACCTGTGCCGCCTGGGCAGTACAAGCCGGCGCTCCCTTGCTGGAAGTGTGTCACCTGCTCCGGCACAGCGATATCCGCATGACCATGCGCTATGCGCATCTGGCGCCGGAGAACGTACGCGCCGTGGTCAAAAAACTGGAAGCGGGTGAGCCCGCCGGCGTCTACGATCCGGCTACGCACGAAAGAGGAGAAGGAAATTTTTTGTGATTAAGTCTTTGATTTAATTGGTCGGGGTGAGAGGATTCGAACCTCCGGCCCCTGCCTCCCGAAGCTAAAGTCAACGTTAAGTCACTGTTTCTTAAACCTTTAAAAACGCAAGCCCCGCACGTTTGCGACAGAGAGCGACATCTGACGCCAAGCAGCGACTCACGGAGTCTACGATTTGGCTACGCATGAATACGGCTTGAGGATGTTTATGGGCGTAAGCCACAGATTGCGCAATAATAACTGACGATTTGGTATTGAATCGTCAAGCAACGTTATCGTTTATCATAATCCGATAGGACAACCGTTCTTTGTCTGGTACCCGAGGATTGTATTCATTTTGATACACATCGTGGGGCAGAGGTAAAGCCGATAAGGTACTTGGCAGTATTATCATAAGCTTACATTGATTTAAAATGCTCCCAAATCGTTTAGGCTGGGACTTCCCAACAGTCTCTAAAAAAATGACTATTTGATCATGGTGATGTAAATAGTTGCACGCCACAGTACTCTATCCGTTCCATTTAAGCTCGGCTAGCGACATGGGCGCTGTTGCAAAAACCGGTTTATGATAGTTGGCTCAGCGTGATGACCTGGCCTGGAAGTGGCTTGATGATTCATGGCACAATGTCAACTTCTCAGTTTAGGTTCCACTGATGGCAAGTTCAGCCGAGAACTAAACGAAAATGGGTTTCACGGAATTTTCGAGGGTTCCGGTTTACCCCCCCTCTCTACGCCTCCCACGGATTGATGACAGACACGCCGGCTGCCTCAAACGGTGCCATGTCCCTGGTTGCTACCATCATCCCATTGGTGGCCGCCGTTGCTGCGATATATCCATCGGACACCCCAATTGCCAACCCGGCAGCCCGCGCCTTCGCCATCAGCTCGGCATAGGCCTGGGAGGCCGCTAGGTCGAACGACAGTACGCGGCCGGCGAACAGCGGCAACACCTGCCGCTCCAGGCCCTCATGCAGCCCATCCCGGCGCTTGCCAGCCGGCAGCGACGCCACACCAAAACGCAGCTCGGCAACAGTGATGGCTGACAGGTACAGCGTTTCGAGCGGCTGCGCGTCGATCCACTCAATGACGCGGGTCTCGGGGGCCTTGCGCAGCGGCTCCGAAATCACGTTCGTGTCGATCAGGATCATTCAAAACTGACCGGCTGGGCTGGAGTCTTGTCGCGCTGCTCAAAGACGGCGAAATCCTCGTCCTTCAATCCAGCACGCCGACCGATGCCGGCCAGCAGGGAACCCAGCTTGACCCGCCCTTCCGGCTTTACCGCGTCTTCCAGGATGGCGCGCACCTCGGCTTCGGTGCTGCGGCCGTGCATGGCGGCCCGCACACGTAGGGCGCGGTGCACCTCTTCGGGCAGGTTGCGCACTGTCAGCATGGCCATCTTCAAAACCTCTTATTGCATTCGTTGCATACATTTTATTTTTTTGCAGGTATTCGTGCAAGCATCACCACCATCCTGGGTTGTTTGTGGCGAATTGTTATTTAAGCCGCGACTGGCAGCTCATAGAGACCGCGACAGCATTTTTTCCATCGATATTTTTCCAGCACGACGGGGTTATCGAGCGTTCCCGTGGGTGGTTGGCCAGCGCGTGAAGTATGCACGCGCTGGGTGTGGTAATACTGTCGGAATGCCTCAAGCTTACGTGCCAGGTCGGTGGCATTCCAGAAAAAGGCGACGTCAAGGAATTCGCGGCGAACTGTGTCAATTAACCGCTCGACGAACGGATGCGAGAGTGGGATGAAGGGAACCGTCTTGATCTCCTCAATATTCAGGATACGCGGGTTTGCCTGCCACGGGTGGTAGAGGAACAGTGGGTCATTGTCGGAGCTCAAGTCGCTAGGCGTACCCTGCCTGGAGATAGCATGGTTAAACAGCCGGCATAACGCCGGTCCATCAACGTCGCCAACCTGAATCGCAAAGCCAATAATACGCCGGGTGAATGGATCCATGACCACCAAGACCCAGGCGTGAGAAACAGTGACCACCAGCCAAACAGAAAACGGTCGATGACAGAGAGGCGAGGTGCCCGTTGCCAAGCCCGGCTAAGCACCAGCAGCTACTGCTTGAGCAGCAGGTTTTCAGCGACGATTACCTGGGCACCGCCAGGGCCTATCAGCCATGCGAGGGTTACCAAAAGGTGAACTATCAGAATGAAAAACACTTTCATAGGGCATGAGCATAGAAGAGAAAGCTGGCGATAGCAAATTTTTAAGTGCTAGATTTTTATAGCAAAGCTGTAATTCGCCACACACACGGCACAGCATCGCATCGGTGTCCATCGCGGCGCCGATGCGCTTTCATTTGAGCTACGCTTACTGCTACAGCAGGTCGGGTACCTGGAAGGTCAAATCACTGAACTGGATCAAAAGATCGGGCAGCGCTACCGGACCTTGGATAGCTATCGGTTGACCATTCCCGGCGTGGGCGCAGCCACCGCACCGGCCATCTATGCCGAAATCAACGATAACCAACGCTTTACCGACTCCGATCCGGTGGTCGCTTTAGTGGGGGTCAAGCCGCAGCTCCATCAGTCAGGCCAGCGTGCCGGCCAAACCACGATGAGCAAACGCGGTTCACCCTATCTACGCCGGGCCATCTGGCATGCCGCCCTGAGCGCTGCCCGTTGTGATCCGATGTTCCACACCCTCTACGAGCGCCAACGCAAACGCGGTAAACATCATCTGGTAGCGCTTTCCCATGTGGCGAATAAATTGACCCGCGTCATCTACTCGGTGCTCAAAGGACAGCGCCCCGACAATCCGCAGTATCCAGGAGCGGTTGGTACGGCCTAAAATAGACTACAACATAGCTTGTCTACTGTACCTAGGTATTACCTTGTCAGCCATACCCTGCCATAATGAGCAGGGATACGTAACATTAATGTGTTGTCGGCATAGACTCCCAACAGGTTATCATGGCCATGCAGTTGCTCGTAGTAGTCGCCCGCATCAGTGAAAGTAAAGTCTACGTCATGATCGTATTCAGAAAAATTGAGAGTTCCAAAGCCCATACATTCGCGTAATGGCGTTCGAAAAGCACCAAGCCCCCGCCACTGATGATGATCCCAGTTATTGAAAAAGTAATAGCTTCCGTGACGGAACACGGGCTCATCTCGCCGCAATGCGATTAATAAACAGAAAAGCCAGATCATCGATTTCCCCATATCATCATAGAAACGTTCCCAGCGAACCGGTCGAAGTGTGCCAATGCGAGCCGGACCACTCTCTGGCACGTCGTAGTTTTCAACAATCTCCTGTCCTGGCCAAAGCATAGGGATTCCTTTCGCCAACAGCAGTCCGATAACGAAAGGTTGAAGTTTGAACGAATTCTCTCTATTTCCTTCGCGCAAAACTTCTTTATAAAGTGAAGAAGTACCAAAACGCACAGATGAAACGCGGATGATGATGGTTTTCTATATATTGGATCGCGCTCTTAATCATTGTATTGTTACCGTGGCTCGCCTGCGCAGGATAGCCGGCAAGGCCCAGACACATGCCAAAGTGATATAGACGCCCGAATTGTCCGACAGCCACATCTTTGGCGGCATTGAGCGTTTCATTTTGCCAGGTGCAATTGCTGTAAGTTTTTTGACAATCTCGATCGGTCTTTCCAACTGCTCCGCGCACTGAATCAAGTGGGTTCCCCCGTTATGAAAAAAAACGCTGCCAATGTCCTGTCCCGTTGGTGGCCTTGACTTTCTGATAAGTGTGGTAGACTAAGTTCGAATACCCCAAATCCATGAAACCCTCATAGTAGTTGGGTACACAATCATAGCGGATGCCATCAACGTGGTAGCTATCTAACGAGTAGTGATTCGCAGTGAAAAAAAGTTGTGGGTGAATTCACGGCGATAATCGGTGCGAGGTCCAAACATATTTTTTGCGTATGATCCCATAAAAGGGTTTTCCCGTAATCGGAGCTTACTGTATACCCTCTCATAGACAAAGTTACGGCCCATGTGACCGTAAATCATGTCGAGTATTACCGCGATACCGTGCTCGTGCGCGGCTTGGACAAATTTCTGCAAATCCTTACGTTTACCAAACCGTTCGTCTAAACCAAAGAGCCCCACAGGCTCAAAGCCCCAATCAACAGTACGATCTACATTAGCCACAGGCATAATTTCGAGACAGTTAATGCCAAGATCTCTCAGATATGGCAGCTTTGCGTGCGCTCCCTGCAGATCAGCCGCGAATTCATGCAGCATGATTTCATATGCGATTAAATCTTGGAGTGCAGCACTATTCTCAATATTCCTCGATCGGTCCCCAGACGTGATCCTGATAACCCAACGTAAACGCTGATTGTCGTCCAACTCCATACCAGGGCATAAGGTCGATGATCCAATCTAGTGTACGCGGCAACAGCGAGCTTTCCAACTGAAGCGATAAACATATCGTCCCGGTTCTCCCCATGCAGAGTCAAAAGTAGGCCTATCCGCCTGTCAATTGTGATTTCCCCACTCCAGAAGTCCCCATATATCTCAAGCACTGAGTGCGCGAGAGAAAAACGTTTAGGCTGAATCGCCTGGATAAGTTGGCTGCCTTATGAATGACCTTAACTAATAGTGCGTTACCGTTCGTGACAGATACCCAGAGCAGTAAAAAGCCAAAACGCACCCTATTATTCGGTAATTCATGTGGTCCCAGTTGATCAAGTGGTAACAGTTTCATAGCAAACTTCACTCCCTATTAATCTTTGCTAGCCTAACTATTTGAGACGTGGTCATAAATCATAATCGTTTAATTTTGTTTTAAAAGCCATACCATAGCTAGAAACCAGGCACTGCTACTCCCATAATTCGCTTCCTAAAAATCTGAACGGTATTACCGTGCTGCGCCAGAAGAAAATTAACACTACATAGCCTCCGTATTCAGTCTTTATTCTTAGCTGTAGGTTGTAGCAAATAGACCGGTTCAAACGAACCCGCAGGTGTGTTTTCCTAGACCCAGTGTGTTCTCCCCATTGCCCGCTTGTGTTTCCTCTCTCTACAGCGCATCAACCGTGTGTGTTAGTGAATACCGACACTGCTCGCGAGCTTATTAAACGATAAGTTTTCATAAAACTCTCCATTTCCCAGTATGTCGAGAAAAGTCTTAAGTGCTTTATGGAGCAACTGTTTAATTTTTTTGATTTTTATATTCTCAGAAATGACGTGATAGAGCTTTTTACACACCCTCCAATTAATGAAAACTCTGTTGATCAGAGGAAGTGCAAATTATGTACTGAATAATTGCCACATTAGATGATAAAGATAGATTGTGTGGCAAGTCAGTGACTAAACATCAAGATACCAATATTTCGGAGATCGCAGATGAGATCATTCGTTATTTGAGTGCCCACCAAAATGCGGCAGACAGTTTGGAGAGCGTTGCTCAATGGTGGATATCTCGCCAGCGCATTCAAGAGTCTACTGAGCAAGAAAAAAAGCATTGTATTTGCTTTGTGAAAAGGGTCTTGTCAATGCAACACCCTTCGTTGGAAGAAATATGATTTATTCCTTAAATAAGGAAGCAGTCAGTAAATTACATCGAGGATGCTAAAAATGATGTACTCAAGTGTACAGAGTGCCTGAGTTCAGTTTTACGTACAGGTTAGTGCTTACGCATTGTTCTAGTTCTACTCTGCCGTACCGCAGCTTTTTTCTTGTGAGTCGTATAAGCAGATTAGAAATGCACTGTCCACTCCTTTAGCAATGCCAGTTGTAGACTTGAAAGGAGTCCGTCATTTGGTCTGGGGAGAAATTTGTGGCTGATTTTACCTGTATTGCGTTAACAGGAAGCAGTATTGTGCGTTTTCTGGAGCTTTGTTTCAGAGAAAGACAACCCATTGCGTGAAAGAAACACCAATGTGCTTTTAACAAGACCGAAGATCTCAACAGAGAGAACTCCCCTCTGGTTGTTTTGCCCGCCTTGACGCTTTTTATGTATCTAATCTATTTTAATAAAACCATGCGTGCCGCTTGGTCTGCAGTCGCGCATGGCGATGTACAATTCTCATCTTCCCGTGGATCTTCATTTTTTACTTATCGCCGAGCGTACAACGCGGACCATGAGTACCGCATTCTCGGACGGGCAATGCAGTGTCTGGACAGTGTCCCTATCCTATCTGGCCCTTTACTCTATCCCTTGACTAACTGGTCCGAGAGCGATGCAGTTCAGGTCTGCCTGGAGGATCTCTCCACTGAGGACGTGATGCGGACCTTCGACTCGTTGCCGGTGTATTTATATCCAGCATTCCCTATGTAGCGCGCATCATCGTAATCGATGGCCGCGAGGCACATCCTTATTTACCCGTCACAAAAACAACTACCCGAATCAAAGGCGAGGTGGATGCGTGAGCGGTTTCGCCAAGCATGAAACTATAGAGAACGTAAGACGTCTAGCGCTAGGATTCGCACCTATAGACAGTATTCGACAGAGAGAGTTGACATATCCGGTGCGCGTCGATATCGAACGTGTACTGCCGCATAGGCCGCAACTTCCCGAAAATCGGTACTGCTTCCCGCAGCACATCAATTTGCCTCCGAGAACACTATGCCGCCACTTCTCCGGACGCTATGCACTGCTTTACTATCCATCGCTGCAACAGCAGATTCAACTCCGTATATACTATTATGATCGCTATTACGTACCAAGACTACTGCGCGTCCCTTTACTAACGGAGGCAGCTGTTGAGGCAATCGAAGAAGCAGAGGATAAAGACTTTTACGTAGATCGCGTAGATGACCGTATTATTTCCTGGTGCGAGATATGACATACAGGGTGCGTCACTGGTCTTCGAGGCCGTGTAATAAGAGATGGAAGACCAATGCGTTGGAGCTACATAGAGGGGCGCCTGTTAGCAAATGGCGCACTAGTAGGACGCGCGCGCGGAGATGATCGTGGAGAGTTCCTCCTGCTATTATAGATCTTCGCATATGACTTGATAGATCTGCATTTTTTTTATGATATACTACAAAATTGGCGCATTTTTCGAAAAACCAGCCTCACAGCCCCTGATCCATCAGCGCATCTTCTTGCCAAAATCGATCCTCGATGGCGCGAACTTTTTTAATGATGCTCTTAAAATGTCTTCCACGTAATTTTGTGAAAGGCGCGTTCTAATGGCAGCTTCAAATTATCCATGGTGAAGTCCCCATGACGGGCCACCTCATTTTTGAGCACCCCCCAACAGGTTTCTATGGGCTGGAGTTCAGGATGATAAGGCGGGGTTCTAACCACTTCATGCCCCTGCTGCGCGGCGAGTTCGTCAATCACATAACTCGGTGCCGGCGCCAGTTTGTTCAACATCTCGACTAACTCCACTTTCAGACAATCGTCTCGACAAGGGATGCGGTTGGCTTCCAGCCAGGTACGGATGTTTGCCTTCGAGCACACCGCGGTCGGCGCCGAATGCTCGGCCAGTACATTATGATAGCTGGCGTTGTCCATCACGATCAGGGCACGCTCGGGCTTCTGTGGCAGCAGCTTCTCACTAAACCATTGGTGAAACAACTCCCCGTTCATTTGGCCATGGTAATCGCCGGTGTTGCGCGTGCTTGTAAACACCACCCGCGCGCCTTCGACCCAGCCCTGATCGGTAATCGCATCCATGATAATCAGCCGCTCGCCTTTGCCGCTGGGGTTTTGAATCCAGGGACCCTCGTCGCTCGAATACCACACGAAAGCATTGCTATGGTTCTGGTTGATATACGATTCATCCAGATATACTTCTGGGCGCATGGCGGCGCCCGAGGTTGCCTCCCGATGGCGTCTCATGGTTCGCAGATAACGTTGGCGCGCGACGACCACATGATCCTTTTCTTTCAGATGTTGGGTCCGGGTGCCTTTACCAAATTCAAACCCCCAGCGGTCCAGCGTTCTGCCCAGCGTGGCGACATGAAACGACTCACTCGGGGCGCGCTCGGCAAGCAACCTCTTGATGTCCTCGAGCGTAATCTGACGGCCCTGCCAGTTGGCTTGGCGAATATACGCACGTACCGCTTCCTGGTGAGAGCTTGCGATTAAATAGGCTGGACGTCCGCGAGGTTGGGCCGGTGCATTGAGGCTTTCCGGGTCTTTGTGATAGGTCGCTATCATGCGGTTGACGGTGGCTAAACCCAGGCCTAACGCGTCGGCGGTCATTTGTGCGCTAGATTCTTTACAGCCAAAGTCGGATTTATTACGATCAAAGTAGTGCTTGACCGAGACCAGCAGGTGTTTTTCCCCTGGATACAGGGGCTTACCCCTAATTGAAGGCATGAGTATTTCGGTGATTTCGGAAAGCTTTTTATTATATCACGAAAAAAATACAAATCTATCAATTCATATGCGAAGATCTATAGCACCCGCCGCTGCACCAGCTAGCGATTTGAACACAACAATCCAGGTACGCATCTCCGTGTCAGGTCCTGCTACTGTACCTGAGCCAGCCGCGCCAGAGTTACCAATGCAAGGGTCGTGTACCGCTAGCGTGCGGGTAATTGCAAAATGGGCCAGATGATGCCATATGAGTGTATTTGGAATCGTCGAGCACATACACGATGGCGGAATCCCTGCTGCTGTGGCATGAATTATTACCGGGCCTACTCTGTTGGCTGGTACTCCATCAGGTTATTCAGTGGTGGCAAACTCGAGCATGGCGTTCGCCGCATGTCTGCCACCGCCGCGGTGGCAAAGCAAACCGGCCACCGTCGTTACCGGGCTTGATCAAAAAGCCGCACTGCGAAGCCTGCGCCCAGGAAGCCGAGCGGTGTCCTCCTCCACCGCCCAGCCCACCCCCGATGATGGGTAGCAACCGGGGCTGCCCGCGCCGCATTGATACCCGCGCCCATTACTGTCCGCATGCAAGCTGTCGTTACTATGGCTGGTTGGCACGCGGCAACATCCGCGCGAACGGTCACCCGACCGGCCGCGGCTGGCGACAATTATATTGCGCGGCCTGCGGTCGTTATTTCTTGGAAACCCACGGCACGTTGTTCTACGGCAAGTCCCGCGCGGCCGAGGATATCTTACGGGCCATCGCCGCGTTGGCCGAAGGCTTAGGGATTCGCGCCGTGGGTCGGGTGTTCGACGTCGACGCCAACACCGGGTTGGCGTGGCTGATCGAGGCGGCCGAGCATGCCGAGACGGTATCGCGTTTTCTGCTCCACGATCTGAAGGTGAAGCAGGTGCAACTCGACGAACTCTTCGCGTTAGTCGGTGAACTCAGAGCCGGTCAGATCGACGAGCAGGGCGTCATCGAACGCTTAGCGCGCCGCCCGCGCTGGGTTTGGACGGCGATCGATCCGGTAAGCAAGCTGCTGATCGCGGTCGCCGTGGGCGAACGCTCCCTGGCCATGGCGCAGGGGTTCGTGCATCAGGTGGTGCGCCGCTTGGCGCCCGGCGGCTGGCCGCTGTTTCTCAGCGATGGCTACCAGGATTATGGCACGGCCCTGCTGACCCATTTTGGCCAATGGCTTCAACCGCCCCGGCGACAACCTAAAGGCCCGGCGCCCAAGCCCCGCTGGTGCGCCCACCCTCGCTTGCTGTATGCGCAGGTCATCAAGCAATGCCGACGCCGACGCCTGGTCCGTCTGATCCAGCGGGTGATCTTCGGGGCAAAAACCGAGATCAATCAGCTATTGGCCAAACACGGCTGGCACATCAATACGGCGTTTGTCGAACGGCTCAATCTCACGCTTCGCCAACATGTCGCGGCCATCGGTCGGCGGGTGATTACGCTCGCCAAAACCGAATCGGGGTTGCGGCAGCAGCTCTACTTGTTTCAGGCGTACTATAATTTATGTCTGCCGCATGCCAGTTTGCGGCAGGTGTTGCTACCGGGGGCGCCCGCTTCGCGCCCTCGCTCAGCTAAGCGCTGGCAGGGCGCGACGCCGGCGATGGCCGCCGGCCTCACCGATCACGCCTGGAGCGTGCGGGAGCTGTTGCTGTTTCGGGTCCCGCCATGGTCGCAACCGGCGCTGGAATAGGCGCCGCGCGCTGGCGCTTGCGCGCCTCCCGGCAAACGGCCGGGAATGAGGCTTTTGCTGACGAATTTCATCTCGGCGAGGTGCGGAAAAAACCAAAATTGCTAACCCGATCAACAGATCTTGACCCCTGACGATGGCTTTTTTTCGCCAAAAGGGGGGAGTTTTTGATCATTTTGATTTACCCGCACGCTAGCGGTACACGACCAACGCTGGCTGACTGGAACCGTTGGCTCGATTCCCATTATCGCAAAGCCTGGATCGTGCATTTCGCCAAGCCCCATCATCATCCTCAGCGCAACGTCAACTACCTTGGCCGTTACCTCAAACGCCCACCGCTTGCCCTATCTCGCCTCAAGCACTACGATGGCAATACCGTGGTCTTTGCCTACCTGAACCATACCACCCAACGCCATCAAACGGCCACCTTCGACGCTGAGGCGTTCATCAAACGTTTTGTCCAGCATATTCCCGACAAAGGCTTTCGGATGCTCCGCTATTACGGCTTCCTGGCCCATCGGGTTCGCTCGACGCTACTCCCCAAGGTCTACCAGTTACTCGAGCAACCGGAAAAACCGATGATTCCCATTCGGTACCCAACGCTGCTTCAGCAAAGCTTTGGCCTCGACCCCTTGCAGTGCATTCTCTGTCAATCCCCGCTGCGATTAACCGGCGTTGTTATCGGCCTCTCATCGCAGCAACTGCAGCCCTATCACCAACACCTGGCTCGGATGAAACCCATCCCGTTTGAGCCTCTGGCGTAGATACCACAGGATCAATCCGTCTCCATGTCGCCTCAGCAGCCGATGGGCTTGCTTTGCGTGGCTTTTGATCGTCTTTAGCCCTGATTTTTACCTACTCAACGCTCTGCTCTGAGTTCAGTCAATGGAAACCGCCTCGCCTCTTGCCATCCACCGTTGGCGAGAAGTACTTTGAAATTCCTATACCTCAAGGAATACCTTGAGAAGCTGGTCAAGCTCGCCGGTAAGGTGAAAAAGCCTACCGAAACTGCTGCCTATCCTCCGTCACTGGACACGCAAGCCAAACGGGCGCTCTATGACAATCTGGACCACGATGAAGTCCTGGCGGTCCAGATTGATACCGCCGTGCGCTATGTCAAAAAAAGCGACTGGCGCGGCCATCGCTTTAAGGAACGGGAAGTACTGAACGCCATTCGTGAAGAGCTGGGTGGCTATGAAGTCAAGGCCAAGGAAATTTTTGAGTTGGTAAAAAATCAGCGTGACTACTAGAGGCCATTTTATTGAAGTCAGCGGCATTCAGGTGGAAGTGGTACGCAAAGCCATCAAGAATCTGCACCTGGGCGTGTATCCACCGCTCGGCCGAGTGCGTGTAGCGGTACCGCTGGCTATCAGCGATGATGCCGTGCGCCTGGCGGTAATTTCACGGCTTGGCTGGATTAGGCGGCAGCAGGCAAAGTTTTCGGGACAGGAGCGCCAGTCCGGACGGGATTACGTATCCGGGGAAAGCCACTATTTTCTGGGACGGCGTTATAGGATAAAAGTTATCGAGCGGCCGGGGCCTGCGCAGGTTATTGTGCGCAACGGCAGTACGATTGCATTGTTTATGCCTGAAAACACCGATGCCGTCGCGCGCGAGCGCGTCATTCAAGCCTGGTACCGAAAAGAGCTCCGCCAGCGAGCCTCACCTTTGCTCGAAAAATGGACAAACCGGATGGAGCTGCCGATGCCCGCCTGGGGCATCAAGCGCATGAAGACGAAATGGGGTTCGTGCAATATCGCAGCAAAACGCATCTGGCTCAATCTGGAGCTCATCAAAAAACCCGTGCAGTGCCTGGAATATATTATTGTGCACGAGCTGGTTCATTTTTTTGAGCGCCACCACAACGAGCGATTTGCGGAGCGGATGGATCACTATATGCCCCTTTGGCGCAGCTACCGGGATGAACTCAACGCCACGCCACTTCGGCATGAGAATTGGGATTACTGAAGGAACTGTTCACTCAAGTTTTCTCAATGAGCAACGCATAAGTCAAGTGTCTTTAAATTAAGCAACTTATAGATTGATTGTATGGATGGTGAGCTACTGTTCTCGCTTTTTATAAGGCACCGATGTATTCCTAAACCACTACCCCTGATAGGTGTTTGGTGCAGAGTACGGCTCTGTCACCAGAGAATAAAAATTAAGTTAGATAATACGATCGAACTGTCGTACTGATTTAAATAATGAGCCAACTTAAACCTGTTTAATTGAGAATGTTTTGCCTCTTGATAAACGGTGGCTCATAAGTGTTATGTGCCATGCAGATCATGCAAGAAGTAGTCGCGCTTCTGACATTCTTCCTCACTAGCTAACATACAGAAAAATCCGTTGCTTATATTATCGGATTTATCAATTAATGTCGTCAATAAGTCGCGATTTTCACTCCCAAAATAGTTTAGGTTTTTCTTGATAATACTAAGGCTATCGAATTCCGAATTCCTTATAAAGGTAAATAGCTTCCCAAGTAGCCCGGAAACAACATCTGATAATTGTATGGCGGGCTCCTTCATTGAATCTACAAAAAAATAGTTATTCACATGCCTTCCATCGCCCCTTTTTCGTAGCAAATTTAGCTCTCTCTCAACATTCTTTTCCATGTCAAAGATGTGTCTTGAATTCTTGAATATATAGAGCGTTCTGAAATAGAAACTTGAGAAATTATCTATAAGAACGTGTTCGCGTTCGTTTTCTAAAAAAGGTAACTTATCAACTTCTTCCATGCTTTCGATGAAACTTTTGAATAAATAGCTTCGAACGTCATCTAGAACATTCAAATTTTTCCGGAAGAATTTAGAAAGCCATCCTAAAAATTCTGCAGCATGATCTGGTTTAATGTTTGGGAACCCATATTTGCGAGCAACAGTGATAAATGACAGCCGGTCATTTATAACAAGCCTATATAGATCGTTCTTTATACGCATATGAAACATCGAAAAGAAGGAATTTCTTGTTTGTTCTAGAACCGCATCGACAATATCTATCAAAGACCAGTAGATTATGTTCAAATTAAAATAATGTACATAAAATTCATTATCAATTAGCCACCGAAGTATCTTGCCTATTTTTTTTGATGCAAGAATCGATTCGAAGTCTCCGCTTGCGATATGCTTTAACTTGAGCTCTTTCGCTGTTGCTTGAAGATTCAAGCTATGAAAAAGTGGTCCGTAATCAATGTCCTTAGATAGTCCTTTATGCAGCACTCCAGCTAACACGAAGTTACCTGGATCTGTCACGTTGAATCCATCTTCTATAATATGAAATTTTCTAACATTGTTCGTCTCGTCGTAGTAGAATGTATAAACATCATCAACGTTTTTAAGTCTGTGTATGGAAATGGTGCTTTCTCTAAGTGCATCGACATCCATGGTAACGCTCACCGTTGCTTTTCTGGCACATAAGGATTCAAATTAGCCGACCCCAAAAACGCTATGCGCTTTTCAGCGTCGGCTAATTTGATTGTTATGCCTATTCATCATTAAACTCCGCCGCTATTTGCTTCGGAAGAATATATACATCCTTAAGCAAGTGCTCGATAACATCCATGGCAAGGCTCAATTGCTTTTCACTATGCGGTTTGACTTCGTGTGCCGCATCATTACCAAGGGTTCTTATTTTGTGTAGAATGTCTGCACCAGCAGGAGTAAGAATATTCTTAACAACCAAGTCATCAATCTTCTTATGCAGATTGCTACCGGATGCACTCTTTTCTTTGCATACTGTCTCGACGAGAGCCCTAAGCCCGATGCCTGCCAATACCTGTGATTTTGCGTTCAATGCTTGGAGCGTTTCGTTGTAAATACGCTTAATCTTGACTGGCAAATATACGATATCGTCGTCAATCCTCTTTCTCCCTTCGAGTCTTGAAGGATAAAGATTTTCGTAGACGTATTGCTGCCATTCATCATGGCTTGTTTGAACGTAGTCCTCAGAGTTCGATTGTGTAAGCCGAAATGAAACCGTTTTGCAACCTTGGCACTGAATGATTTGATAATGGGCATCCCAATAAAAATCGAAATCTTCATCATGTTCTTCCCCGGCTTTGTCAAGGGAAAGCAGGACGTTATGATATGTCTTTCCTGAGCATTCAGAGCAAGGCACTTTAATTTTCTGGCCTTGCGTCTTATTGATTTCTTCTTTTTCAGATGAAGCCACTTGTCCCTCTCTCGAACATATCAAATATTGTGCGGTGTGCTAATAAGTTGGGGAATTAGATTAGCCCAGCATCTTGCTGGGCTAAGTCCTTATGAGAGATATTTAAGAATCAGAACAATAGTCATCTATGAGAGGCGACGTAGGAACTATACGACTAAGTTGGATTGTTCCTGAGCCATGCCCCAACTGTGAGGTATAACTAACCACTGCACTGTTGCAGGACGGGAAGCTAAATGTCACTGTCCCCCAGGGGGTGCGATTAACGTCAGCAGGATTAAATGCATCACCAAAGTTGGGGCCATCTGTCACGTACATATCCATTTGCACACTGGTGACGCCCCAGGAAAAGGGGGCGGCACCAACTAACCACATTTGTTGTCCTTGGTTATAGGTATACCAGTAAGCTATCAAAGTAGGGGAATTTCCGTTGTATACCATATCGATGAGAAACCCCTCGCCATCACGATTAGGGTTGTACCAAGAACCGCGGTGAACTGGTAAGGTGCTTACTCCACCACAAGGCCAAGCTTGGCTTAATGCCCTCCTAACTAATAAGTCAGCAGGTAAGTTTAAATCTTGAGGATGTGTGTTCGCATAGCGTAAGAATACGTCGACAGCTTGTCCCACTGTAACTCCACTGGAGGGGCAGGATTCAAAGAGGCTACTTCCCACAATTCCCTTTATAAAACCCATGCAGGAACCAGCACTAAGAAAATTGGTATCCTGAGAATCTTTATCCACTTCTTTACAGTAATCAAATAGGTCGTTGCCTGTGGAAATTTGGCTATAGCCATAAGGAATAGAAGAAACAAAAAAGGCGAATATAAAAAGTAAATTTTTCAAAGACATCCTGTCTAACATCGGTTTTGCTCCGTTACTATAGAATAATGCGTGCTGTTTTGTCGAAGCGATACGCAACGTTATTTTAATCGAAGAAAACGTAGTTCTGCACTACCTTAAGTACGCAATTATGAGGTTGCAATATATTGCATCCATTCACACATCCAATCTATCTAGAAATCCGCCTTTCCATGTAAATTAACCCGTTCACTAATTCATGATACGCTAGTAAAAATGCCGATTTGCAACGGTTTAGCCTCACGACTTGAGAACACGGTTACTGCTTATTAGCCTATACATTAGTAATCATTAATATTCTAATGCGATTATTATGACGAAACGAGTCCAAAACCCAAGCGTGGGCACGCTAGCCACACGAAAAACCCGCGAAAAGCAGAAGGCGTCAGGCCAAGTGCCGGTACAGTGGGTGCTGCCAGCCAAACTTCGCGATCGAATTGTGAAGAAAGCTGGAGGCACTCCAGGAAAGAATATCTCATCCAAACAGATTGCCGAGACACTGGTGGATATTATCTCCCGCAAAGACGGCATATCGCGCATTCCCGGCCTTGAGGCAGAGGTACGTGCGCTACGTCAGGAGAATCAGCAGCTTCGATCGGAAATTGCCAAGCTCAAGGCCTGTGGCTCAGCACATGCCCGGCGACGTTGCCGCAATACAGAGCAAGAGGCTGCAATCCAAGCACGCTACCAGCAAATGCAGCAGCAGTTTAACGCCGTACAAGCTCAACAGCGGGAACTAGAGCCGGAGCAGCGCAAAGCGGAGCAAGAGCGTCGCAAGAATCAGAAGATAGCGAGACAAGCAGCTGGCTTGCCACTCGTTGGAGATTGGGCTGAGCCAAACCGCTCAAGTGGTAGCTGGAAAAGGCGGTAGCTGAAATGCATTACCCAAGATGTAATGCACGAAGAATAAAAGTTACATTCACAGCGGGTAGCTTATCGGCAAGTGCTCTAATGCCACTCAATTTATGCATTTTGCACTTATCATGCACTTAAGCATAAAAAGCAGTAGTGGGGATTTTTAAACAAGCTTTTGATTTAATTGGTCGGGGTGAGAGGATTCGAACCTCCGGCCCCTGCCTCCCGAAGGCAGTGCTCTACCAGACTGAGCTACACCCCGACTTGGTGATCAATAAGTGCGATTAACCGAAAACTCTGCAAGATAAATCAGTGCATCTTTATAGGGCGACTCGGGAATAGCTCGCAGAGCTTCTATGGCAAAATTGGCTTCTCGCTTAGCAAGGCTTTCAGTATATGCAATTGCACCCGTAGACTCAATGGTCTTGATAACAGTATCTATGTTTTCCCGCCCGCCATGCTCAATGGCTCGCTCAATGAGTTTAGCTTCTTGCACGGTACCCTCTCGCATAGCGTAAATCAACGGCAAAGTGGGCTTACCCTCGGCTAGATCATCACCGATATTTTTACCGAGTTCCGGACTGAGAGCACTATAGTCCAATGTATCGTCAATCAATTGAAAAGCCGTACCTAAGTGCATACCGTATTTGGCGAAAGCCAGTTCTTCTTTTTCGGCACGCTCGGCAAGCACTGCCCCTAGCTGGGCAGCCGCTTCAAAAAGTTTGGCGGTCTTGCAGTGAATGACTTCCATATACTGGTCTTCCGTCGTAGCAGGATCATGACAATTCAGCAACTGCATCACCTCACCTTCGGCGATGGCATTGGTTGTGTTGGCAAGAATATCCATGACTTTCAGGTTACGAATATTCACCATCATCTGAAACGAGCGAGAGTAAAGGAAATCGCCGACTAATACGCTGGCCTCGTTACCCCAAATCACATTGGCTGTCTCGCGACCGCGGCGTAACGCGGAATCGTCCACCACGTCATCATGCAGCAAGGTCGCCGTATGGATAAATTCGATGATCGCCGCTGCATCGATATGCTTAGCACCATGGTAATCGCAAGCGCGTGCCGTCAGTAGCAGAATTTGCGGCCTAAGCCGCTTGCCGCCGCTATTGATAATATAGGCACCAAGTTGCTTGATAAGCACCACTTCGGAATGAAGTTGTTGGTGAATGACTTGATCTACAGCTCGCATATCATCCACGATGAGGGCTCTAACGTCATGAATACCCATATTTTTTTAGAGTTCTCTTAAAAACACATGCATGCCGGAATGGGCGTTGTTGGACAGTATCGAGGTCATGCATTCGGCAGATATTTATGTTGAGTCGGTTGGAGGCGTTGGCACGTTATGCTGGAGAATATAATTCATTTGACCTAACTAAAGCGAGTGACTATCATTGATTGTCTTTAGTTTGAGACAGACGAATAAGTCGGAGATTCAGCAATGTATGCTGTTATTAAGACCGGAGGCAAGCAATACCGGGTTCAAGAGAATCAAACACTCAAAGTGGAAAAAATTCAAGCCGCTGAAGGAACCCCACTCGATATTGAGGAAGTGTTGTTGATTGCCGATGGCGAGCAAATCACTGTCGGTACTCCCTACATCAAGGGTAGCAAGGTAACGGCCACTGTAAAGGGTCATGGTCGCGGCCGCAAAGTTGAAATTGTTAAGTTCCGACGCCGTAAGCACCATCTTAAACGGATGGGGCACCGTCAGGCCTATACGGAGCTGCAGATCACTGGTATCAATCCGGCAACGCCAGAAGAGGTAGGGGCTTAAGCAATGGCACATAAAAAGGCAGGCGGCAGTAGCCGCAACGGCCGCGATTCAGAATCCAAGCGGCTGGGCGTTAAGTTGTTTGGCGGCCAGAGAGCTTGCGCAGGTAGCATTATCGTGCGCCAACGCGGTACTCGGTTTCATCCGGGTCTAAACGTAGGCTGCGGTAAAGACCATACGCTCTATGCCAAAGTTGACGGCAAAGTGGTTTTCGAAACTAAGGGTCCGAAAAATCGTAAGCATGTGAGCGTTTATCCAATGAATTAATTGGCTCAACGGATCTCCGCACGACTCAAGCCCCGCCTGCGTGCGGGGCTTTTGTTTATACTGCTTACGTACCTAGTCACACGTTAGCGGGGAATTTAGCATAGCGCAATGAAGTTTGTTGATGAAGTCGTGATCCGGGTGGAAGCGGGTGCTGGAGGTAATGGCTGCGTCAGCTTTCGGCGCGAAAAATACATCCCCTTTGGCGGACCTGACGGAGGCGATGGCGGCGATGGCGGCAGCGTTTATTTACTTGCCGATCCCGACTTGAATACGCTGGCGGATTATCGCTATACACGGTTGTTTCGTGCCGAGCGCGGACAGCAGGGAATGGGCAGCAACCGGACCGGCAAAAAAGGTGCCGACCGCTTTATTAAAGTGCCGGTGGGTACCGTGGCAAGTGATGCCGATACTCAAGAAGTTATTGGCGACTTGGTGCAGCCGGGGCAAACGCTTCTGGTTACCAGAGGCGGTTTCCACGGCATTGGCAACGCCCGCTATAAAAGTAGCACCAATCGGGCACCGCGCCAGCACAAACCGGGCACACCAGGTGAATCAAGAAATCTGCGCCTGGAGCTTAAGGTAATGGCTGATGTCGGGTTATTAGGGATGCCGAATGCCGGCAAGTCGACCTTAATTCGTACTCTTTCCTCTGCTCGGCCCAAAGTCGCCGATTACCCCTTTACCACCCTTTATCCTATCTTGGGCGTTGTGCGGGCGGGACCTTTGCGGAGTTTCGTCATGGCGGATATTCCGGGCCTAATCGAAGGAGCGGCGAGTGGTGCAGGGCTGGGCGTACACTTTCTTAAACATCTAGCGCGCACCCGTTTATTAGTGCATCTTGTGGATATCGGTCGATACAGCGACAGCGGTAACCCGGTGCGTGACGTACGTATCATTGCCGCAGAACTAGCCCGTTATAATGCAGAGTTGGCGCAACGGGAACGTTGGCTGGTTCTCAATAAAGCCGACCTGCTACCGCCGGAGCAGCGCGACCAATGCATACGCGAGATCGTAAGTGCTCTGCAATGGCAGGGGCCGGTATTTCTCATCTCTGCCATGACCGGCGAGGGAACTCAGGAACTGGTTCAGAATATCATGAACTACATCGAAGCTCAGCGGCGGGATGCGCAAGACGCCACGCATCCTGGCGTTACCTTTGATAATCGCGATTCCAGCGCCTAGCGGTGTATTTTCTTCAGAGGTAGCTATGTTCAGTAAGAGCCGGCGGGAGTTGGGGCAATCCCGGCGCTGGATTATTAAGATCGGCAGCGCCATGATTACCAACGAAGGACGCGGTCTGGATAGCCAAGCCATCGGCACCTGGGTGGAACAAATGGCAACTCTGCATCAACAGGGCAAGCAGTTGCTTTTAGTGTCTTCCGGCGCAGTCGCCGAGGGCATCAGGCGGCTGGGATGGCGTCAACGACCCCATGCACTTTATGAGTTGCAGGCAGCAGCAGCGGTAGGACAGATGGGTTTAGTCCAAGCCTATGAGTCGCAGTTCCAGCGTCACGGCATTCGCACTGCCCAAGTACTTCTCACCCATGAAGACGCCGCCGACCGGAAACGCTATCTGAATGTTCGCAGAACGTTGGCTACCTTACTAAAGTTAAACGTGATTCCTGTGATCAATGAAAACGACACAGTCGCGTTTGAGAAGATCCGCTTTGGCGACAACGATACCTTAGGTGCCTTAGTCGCCAATTTGGTAGAAGCCGAACTCTATGTGATTCTCACTGATCAGAAAGGCATGTACGACCGGGATCCACGCCGGTTTTCCGATGCCTGTTTACTGAGGGATGCTCAAGCCGGCGATCCGGAATTGGAGTTGATGGCCGGTGGCGCGGGTGGCCTAGGACAAGGGGGCATGCTCACCAAAGTAAGAGCAGCGGCCAAAGCAGCGCGTTCCGGCGCATTTACTCTGGTCGCCTGGGGACGGGAACCGGACGCGCTGCTGCGTATCGCAACAGGAGAAGCACTCGGTACACTGTTGCGTCCCAGCCAGAGTCCGATGGCGGCTCGCAAACAATGGTTGGCGGGGCAACTGCAGGTACGCGGGCGGCTTTATCTTGATACCGGCGCAGCACGTGTTCTGAAAGCGTCCGGCAGCAGTTTACTACCGGTTGGCGTCACCGGTGTGGAAGGGCGGTTTTCGAGAGGGGAGCTGGTCGCCTGTGTGAGTCCGGATGGCGTGGAAATAGGGCGCGGACTGGTCAACTACAACGCCGCTGAAACGGTAAAAATTATCGGCAAACCTTCCCAGCAGATCGAAGCAATGCTCGGTTATGTGGATGAACCCGAGCTGATTCATCGGGACAATCTGGTCGTGTTTTAGCGCAGCTAACGCACCGACCGAAGATTCCATTGGACCATCGCAAGGCCCCGCTGAAATCTTATCGGACTTGCCGAAAACCTATTCAGCCTGCATATTGCGAATATGACTACTCAAACGGTTCTTGTGACGGGCGGCCTTGTTACCATGAATAATGCCCTTACCTGCGCTACGGTCGATGATGGGAACAGCAGCTTGGTAAGCCGCTTCTGCCTGCGCTTTGTCACCTGCCGCGATGGCTTTTACCACCTTTTTTACATGGGTGCGCATCGCCGAACGAATACTCGCGTTATGCTGACGCCTTTTTTCTGCTTGACGAACGCGTTTTCTTGCCTGAGAAGAATTAGCCAAGGTTATAATCCTGTATTGGTTGATTTGACCACTGCACCCACTGGGAGCAAAGAACATTTACTAAAAACTTTTGAATGATAATCACTTTATAAGAAAAGTCAATTCCAGTAAAACTCCCCTGCAGTTTACTCAGCAATTACCTGCGGCGCACTTTATCATGAGCAAGGCGCTTTTAAAATCTTCAGGCATTGTCGGTAGTATGACGTTTATCTCCCGAATCCTGGGATTCCTTCGGGATATGGTTTGCGCCCAGCTATTTGGGGCCGGTGCGGCAACCGACGCCTTTTTCGTTGCCTTTAGGATTCCCAACCTGCTGCGGCGGCTGTTCGCGGAAGGCGGTTTTTCCTTGGCGTTTGTACCCGTGTTTTCAGAATACAAGATAAAACGGGACCATCAACAGTTACAAGTGCTGGTGGATGAAGTTGCCGGCACGCTGGGCATTGTGCTGTTTGCGGTAACCGCCACGGGAGTGGCGGCGGCACCTTTGTTGATTTGGTTATTTGCTCCCGGGTTTACGGCGGATCAGGACAAATACGACCTGACCGTGGTCATGTTGCGTCTCACTTTTCCCTATCTGTTTTTTATTTCTCTGACCGGTTTCGCCGGCGGCGTGCTCAACAGCTTCGGGCGTTTTGCTGTGCCCGCGTTGACCCCGGTATTATTGAATATCAGTATGATTGCAGCCGCCCTTTGGCTGGCACCCTATCTTGAGGAACCTATCATGGCGCTGGCCTGGGCGGTGCTGGCAGCAGGGTTAAGCCAGTTGCTGTTTCAGCTTCCCTATTTAAACACCCTGCAATTGCTGCCCAGACCTCGCTGGGGTTGGCGCTCTGCGGGAGTGCAAAGAATCCTCCGGTTAATGCTTCCCACCTTATTTGGCTCCTCAGTGGCACAAATTAATCTTTTGATTAATACCTTACTGGCCTCTTTTCTGGTAACCGGGAGCGTAAGCTGGCTGTATTATTCCGACCGGCTGGTAGAATTTCCCTTAGGATTATTCGGAGTCACGCTCGGAGTGGTCATTTTGCCCAGCCTGTCCCAAAAACATGCGGCGGCTTCGGCTGAGGAATTTTCCCGAACTTTGGACTGGGCCCTGCGCTGGACACTGCTTATCGGCGTTCCGGCCACCGTAGCGCTAATCATTCTAGCCGGTTCGCTACTCTCGGCTTTATTTCAATACGGCCAATTCGAAGCCCACGATGTGCGCATGGCTAGCCGCAGTCTCATGGCCTATTCCCTGGGATTGCTAGCATTTATGTTAATTAAGGTATTGGCTCCGGGCTTTTATGCGCGCCAAGATACCCGCACCCCAGTACGCTTTGGTATCACCGCCATGGTAACCAACATGATCCTTAATGTTATTCTTGTCTTTCCGCTAGCTCACGTAGGCCTTGCCTTAGCGACTTCCTTGTCTTCCTATCTCAATGCCGCCTTACTCTACCGTCATTTGCAGCGTCATCATGTTTACCGTCCCTCTCCAGGCTGGCTACGCTTCTTAACTCAACTTGGCATTGCTAATCTGTGCATGGGTCTGGTGTTATGGCTCAGCGTGGGTGAGCTATCGGATTGGTTGGAGGCAGACGCTAGAACACGTCTATTTCATCTAACATGGCTGGTAGTGGGAGGCTTGCTGACTTATATTCTAAGTGCTCTGCTCGTCGGCATTCGCCCTGCTCACCTCAAGATGTAAAAATCCTTAAAAATTCATTATAATTTTAAGTTTGTTTACCCTTTTAATGATATCCCTCTAGCAGCATGGAATTCATACGCGGTCAGCACAATCTCCGCCACCGTCATTATGGTTGCGTCGCTACCATTGGCAATTTCGATGGCGTTCACCTCGGACATCAAGCCGTGCTTCTGCAGTTGGCGGAGAAAGCTGCTCTATTCCGGTTGCCACGGGTGGTCATTACCTTCGAACCGCAACCCCAGGAATTTTTTGCCCCCGGCGCGGCACCGGCTCGTCTGACGCGCCTGCGGGAAAAGCTGTTGGCGCTTACCGAGCAGGGTGTGGAGCGCGTGCTCTGCCTCAAATTCGATCACCAGCTAGCGGCAACGCCGGCGCAGACCTTTATTCAAGAGTTACTCGTGCGGCAATTGGGTATTCGCTATTTGGTCGTGGGAGATGATTTCCGCTTTGGGCACGGTCGCTCAGGCAACTTTGAACTGCTCCGCCAAAGCGGAGAACAACATGGTTTTCAGGTCGCCAACACGCACAGTTATATCTTCGCTGGCACACGGGTCAGTAGCACCCGGGTTCGGCAAGCCTTGGTTCAGGGTGAATTCAGCCTGGCCGGACAATTGCTCGGGCGTTCTTACGCCATGTGTGGCCGGGTTGCCCATGGTGATAAACGGGGTCGGAACTTAGGATTTCCCACCGCAAATATTCATCTACATCGACGGATTACCCCTTTATCCGGCGTCTATGCGGTGCTCGTCCATGGTGTAGCTGCAACTCCCCTGCCCGGCGTCGCTAATGTTGGCCGGCGCCCCACGGTTAACGGAACTCGCGATCAGTTGGAAGTGCATCTTTTTGATTTCCAAAAGGATATCTATGGCTACCATGTACAAGTGGATTTTCTGCATCATTTGCGTCCTGAATGGCGCTTCGAGTCTTTGGAAGCCTTACGTCAGCAAATTGTTCAGGATGCCAGTCAAGCTCGGGCGTATTTTGTAGAACATTTACCGGCTAGCATGGTCCACCATGACTAAATTCTTTTCTTGGACTGCCTTACCGCTACTCTGCACAGTGAGCTTTACCCGAGGTTAATCGTGGCTGACTATAAAGATACTTTAAATCTTCCTCGCACCGCCTTTCCCATGAAGGCTAACCTTGCTCAGCGCGAGCCTGAAATGCTGCGTTTTTGGCAGGAATTAAATCTTTACGCCAAGCAGCGCCAGTTTTTTGCCGGGCGTCCTAAGTTCATTTTGCATGATGGTCCCCCCTATGCCAATGGCGTGATTCACATCGGCCATGCAGTTAATAAGGTATTGAAGGATATTATCGTCAAGTCCCGTTCATTAAGCGGCTTCGACACGCCTTATGTGCCCGGCTGGGACTGCCACGGCCTCCCTATCGAGCAGATGGTAGAAAAAAAAGTGGGTAAAGTGGGAGTCAAAGTAGACGCGCAGACATTTCGTGATGAATGCCGTAAGTTTGCCGCTCGGCAAGTGGACAGACAACGCGATGATTTTAAGCGACTGGGCGTGCTGGGAGACTGGGACCATCCTTACTTAACGATGCACGCTCGTACCGAGGCGGATATTGTCCGGGCATTGGCCCGGATTATCGCCAATGGTCACTTACATCGGGGTTTCAAACCGGTGCATTGGTGCACTGACTGCGGTTCCGCTCTGGCAGAAGCTGAGGTGGAATATCAAAACATTAGCTCTCTCGCCATTGATGTCCGCTTTGTCGCGGTGGACGAAGCAGCCCTGCTGGCCCGTTGTCGACATGTGGCAGGACATGAGGGCCAGGGTCCGTTATCGGTAGTGATCTGGACTACTACTCCGTGGACCCTGCCGGCCAATCAGGCAGTCGCACTCAATCCCGAATTAGACTACGTCGTGATTCAGGCGCAAACCGCTCACGGCCGTGAGCGCCTGCTAATCGCTGATGCTCTGCTCAAAGATACCATGCTGCGCTGGGAAATCGAGCAGTACCAGGTTATCGCCTACTGCCGCGGCCGCGACTTGGAGGGCATTATTCTACAGCACCCCTTTTACGACCGGGAAGTTCCCATCATTTTAGGCGATCATGTCACTGCGGAAGCCGGTGGCACGGGAGCCGTGCATACCGCTCCTGCCCATGGCCAGGAGGATTATGTCATAGGCACCCGCTATGACTTGCCTGTGGATAATCCTGTTGGTCCGGATGGCAAATTTCTTGCGGAAATTGCCCTTTTCGCCGGCCAGCATGTCTTCGCCGCCAATGATTCCGTGGTGGAAGCACTGAAAGCCCATGGTAACCTGCTGCATGCCGCCCGGTTCAATCACAGCTATCCCCACTGCTGGCGTCATAAGATTCCTATTATTTTTCGGGCGACGCCACAGTGGTTTATCGGCATGGATCAGAACGGTCTGCGCAAACGTGCCTTGACCGAAATCAACAAAGTGCACTTTACCCCCGAGTGGGGTCACGCTCGCCTTCAGGGGATGGTAGAAAACCGCCCAGACTGGTGTATTTCCCGGCAACGCTATTGGGGCGTACCTATGACCCTGTTTGTGAATAAGCAAACGGGGTCCCTGCATCCTGATACCATTGCCCTCATGGAGCAGGTCGCTCAGCGCATTGAGCAATCCGGCATCGATGCCTGGTTTATGTTGGATCCGGCGGAACTATTGGGTCCTGATGCCGAGGCCTATGACAAAGTGACTGATACGCTGGATGTGTGGTTTGATTCCGGTACCACGCACTTTTCTATTCTGGAGAATCGTCCCGAACTCACATTTCCTGCGAATCTGTATCTGGAGGGATCCGATCAGCACCGCGGTTGGTTCCAATCATCACTGCTGGCTTCGGTAGCCATGCGCGGAGTGGCTCCTTATAAAGGCTTGCTAACCCATGGCTTCACAGTAGATGCAGCGGGCATGAAAATGTCCAAATCCCGGGGGAATGTGGTAGCACCTCAGGAAGTCGTGAATACATCGGGCGCTGATATTCTGCGGTTATGGGTGGCGGCCACTGATTATCGCGGCGAGATGAGCGTGTCGAATGAAATTCTCAAACGCACTGCCGATTCTTACCGGCGTATGCGCAACACCGCTCGTTTTTTACTGGCTAATTTAACGGGTTTCAACCCTGACGAATATCTGCTTTCGGCCGAGCAGATGCTACCGCTGGACCGGTGGGCGGTAAACCGCACTCGCCAGCTGCAGGACCAGATTAAGGATGCCTATGATAAATACCTGTTCCATGTGATCTACCAGAAGGTGCATAACTTCTGTTCCGTGGACATGGGCAGTCTTTACCTGGATATCATCAAGGACCGCCAGTATACCGCAGCCCCTGATAGCATCGCCCGCCGCTCTGCTCAGTCTGCCATGTACCATATTTTGGAGGCTATGGTGAGATGGTTGGCCCCTATCCTCAGTTTTACCGCGGAGGAAATTTGGCGGTATATGCCCGGCGAACGCAGTCCTTCGGTATTTCTGGAGACCTGGTACGAAGCGCTGTTGATTGCAGAAGACGAGGACCCATTTTGGGAACGGCTTATTGCCGTACGCGAGGCGGTCAGCAGGGAACTGGAGAAGCTGCGGATAGCCGGAGAAATTGGCTCATCTCTGGATGCCGAAGTGGATCTGTACTGCGATGGGATGTTGTTTGATAACCTGAGTCGTCTGGACGACGAATTGCGGTTTTTTCTGATTACCTCCTACGCCCGGGTTCACCCTTCGGCAGCCCAGCCTGACTGGGCTACCACAACGCAGGCGGCAAGCCAGCCACTGGGGATTGCGGCCAGCGCTTCCCCCTATCCCAAATGCGCGCGCTGCTGGCATCACCGTGACGATGTGGGCAGCCATCCCGACTACCTGGATATCTGCGCACGCTGTGTGGATAATGTGGCGGGCGGCGGCGAACAGCGGCGCTTTACCTGATGAGTGGGTTACGGTGGCTATGGTTAAGCGGACTGGTTGTCGTCTTGGATCAATTGACCAAATGGATGGCAGAGTATTATCTAACACCCAGTCAACCCCTACCGGTACTGCCTTTTTTTAACTTAACCCTACTCTATAACACCGGCGCAGCCTTCAGTTTTCTAGCCGATGCCGGTGGTTGGCAGCGGTGGTTTTTTCTTATCCTGGCTTTGGTGATTAGTATCGCCCTCGTTATTTGGTTAGGCCGTCTCAACAGGGGGGACACGCGACTGGCGATCGCCTTAGCCCTAGTCCTGGGCGGGGCTGTGGGTAACCTTATCGACCGAATTTTGCATGGCCATGTTGTCGACTTTATTCAGCTTTACTATGAACGGTGGTTTTGGCCAGCATTCAACATAGCCGATTCGGCCATCACAATAGGCGCTGCATTGCTGATCATTGACAGTCTTTTCGGAACTCAGCGTCGTTCTGTTAGCCGAACGAATTTATAACCTGTCTATCAACCCATATTAACCGGACTTTGGCCATTGTTTACGAATCAAATACCTAAATACCCCTCACTTTCGCCCTTTCCCCTTCAAGGAGAGAGGGAATAAGTCCTTTAACGTCAAACTCTTAAACTCCTTCTCCCCTGGTGGGAGAGGGTTGGGGCGAGGGGGAAATGGCCGAAGTCCAGGTTAAATCATTAATTGCAATATTCAGCTATGCATATACATCTTGCAAATCCTCGTGGTTTTTGTGCCGGCGTGGATCGGGCTATTGCCATTGTCGAACGTGCCTTAGAGCTATTTGGTGCTCCCATTTACGTTCGCCACGAAGTCGTACACAATCGTTTTGTGGTGCACGATCTCTGCACCAAAGGCGCAATCTTTGTGGAAGAGTTGGCTGAAGTACCCGATGGAGCTACGGTTATCTTCAGTGCCCATGGCGTCTCCCAGGCTGTACGCCGGGAAGCCCAAGAGCGGACTCTAACGGTGTTCGACGCCACTTGCCCTTTGGTGACCAAAGTGCATATGGAAGTCATTCAGCACAGCCAGGCCGGTCGTGAAGCCATTCTCATCGGTCATAGCGGTCATCCTGAGGTGGAAGGTACCATGGGTCAATACAGTGAACGCCATGGCGGGCACATGTATCTCGTGGAAACCCCGGAGAATGTTGCGAACCTTCAGGTAAAGAACCCGAACAATTTGGCTTTTGTTACTCAAACCACGCTATCCATGGATGATACGGCAGTCATCATCGAGTCCCTGCGCAACCGGTTTCCTACCATTCAGGGACCACGCAAAGATGATATTTGCTATGCCACCCAAAACCGTCAGGACGCCGTGCGGGAGCTGGCCCAACGCTGCGACCTGCTGTTGGTCGTGGGTTCGCGCAATAGCTCTAACTCCAACCGCTTAAGAGAGGTCGCCGAGAAGGCAGGCACCACCGCTTATTTGATTGACGGCGCTCAGGATATCGAGCCGGCTTGGGCGAAAGACCGCTATCATATCGGAGTCACTGCCGGGGCTTCGGCTCCCGAAGTGCTAGTACAAGAGGTGGTCAACCGCTTGCGTGCGTTGGGGGCTGTCGCCGTGGAAGAAAGCCGCGGGCAGCAAGAAAATATTGTTTTCTCGCTGCCCCGGGAATTGCGTTAGAAAATAGCTGCAGCTAATAGCCGACAGGGGATCCGCAGAATGCGGTCAGGCCTACCAACATTCCCCGATGCCCAAGCCGCTGGTAGTACCCTTTAAACCCGTGTGGGTCAGCGTCAACGTTTTGCACTTATCATGGACCTGTGCACTTTTAGGAGCAGCATTCAAATTAAAGGTAGTCGCTGTCAAATTGCTTAGAGTAAGGTCATAGTATTTATTGCTACCCTCGCGGGGCACTTCTGTAAAAGGCAGTGCAATTGCGCCCCCATTACTGTCTTGGTCATAACGCAGCGCTTCGGTGTAGTTTCGCTCCATCCACTGAGCCAGTTCTACTAAGGCTGCCTTGGCGTCGGCCCGCCGTGCTTTGCGCACGTGATCCTGATAAGCAGGAAAAGCAATGGCAGCTAATATAGCTACAATGGCCAGACTAATGACGAGTTCGATTAGTGTAAACCCGTAAGATCGCGCACTGTTCATATTATTCATCCCTGTGTTGCAACTTTTATCCCTAATGCTGCTTTGTAACATTCGTAAAGCAATTTTTCATCCAGCCTGAAAACGGTGGGTTTCGTTACCGCTTCACCCACCCTACGTCACTGTGACTCAGTAAAACGAATCATTTCCTAAGCGGCAGACCCTGGAGGCATTACCAGCTCCCCAAGGACTGCTTTCCTTTATCAACGGTTATGCCCCCAGGTTCAATGATTAAAGAACTCCTTAACCTTCGCATCAGGTCCGATTACCTTGATCTCGGAAACCGGTCTTATCGTGCCATCCTCGTAGCCTTCTAAAGTAAAAATCACATTCAAACCAGCCTCCAGCAAATATGGATCAAGTGCTCGATCCTTCCAGTTAACCCGAAGCGTTTCCCCGCTCACCGAATAAGTTGTCCCATTGATAGCGATGATGCCGTCTTCCAGATCGACCCGCTCAATGCGACCCGCTCTTTCCAGTGCCATTGCCGATTGAGCAACCACGCTTATGAGTGTTACCAGCAGTATGAACCTGAATCCCTTTAATAAAATTCTCATCCCTTTTTTCCCTCACTCATATCAGTACCAACTATTGTAACTGCAGAAGACGCCATGTTTGTCGTCCACGATCTTCATTACCCGGATTGAGAAGACTGATATTTCTAAACGGCGGTGCCGTATTGCCTTCAAGAATGCGGTCGGACGATTCATCACCGGCAACGATCACCGGCGCAGACGAAATACCTTTGGATTCACGGCCGGTCACCGGCACCTTCTTTTCCTCTCCGTCGATGGTAACTTGGACAAAATCCGCTTCCGAAAACTCCTCGTCACCATTCACATCCAACGGTGAAAACGTCAGCCGACTCCCGCTGGTCGCATCCATCACCATCAACCAACCCGAGCCGCCAAAATCACAGGCATTCTCTGATGGAATCATCGTATTGAAAACAATCTTTTGACTTCTCAGCTGAGAATCGGTGACTTGCCGCTCACCTCGGTTGTTAGCACCGAATGCAAGATCGATATACCAACCCAAATGAGTCGGTTCCGTCGCGCTGGGATCCGGAATGGTCGCGGGGTCATCGTGCCAGAAAATGAGGTTATCGCTGGTAACACGCAGACCTGCTGTCTCCTCGACAATTTCCTGGCGCAGGAGATGAAGGCGATCGAACGGTTGAAAGGTATTGAGATTGTTGCGATCCCAAATAGCATAGAAGCTTTGCGTAGTCTGACCGCTCGTCGAAGTATCGCTGGCTTCAATATACTTGCCGGTTCCGAAATACACGAGATAGCCTTTGTCGGTTCCCTTGGGATTGACATCCGTTGGATGCTCGTCCACCTCAGGCCGTGTGGTGATGGGTTGCGGCTGTAATTCCGGTGAAATCGCCGTAAATAGTGGTGATCCTCCGTAGGCCACTTGCCAAGTGCCGTCGAAATCAAACCGCCACAAATTGCCCAGCAGATCTCCGGCATAGACAATATCAACGGCACCGTCACCATCCGTATCCACTGGCGCAGGTGATGCCAAACCGTTCGGATTCGCCGCATCGCCAATGCCGGTATCGAGCATCGCCAGTTTAGTGCCGGTTGCGACATCGATGACAAACAATACGGCATGCTGTGCATCACTGTTATAGCCGTTACCCACGATAGCCACCCATTTATCGCCTGCTTTGACGATAGCCGGTTGCCCGAACACATAGCCTAACTGATTGTCGGTGAATTCCCAGAGCACAATACCGCCGGCATTGGTTTCGCTAAAGCCGTCAGGATCCGTCACGTCCAAGGCATAGAGTCCCCTGCCACCTCCTCGCAGTCCACCGACCAAAACCGTGTGCCACCCCCCGCCAAACTCCGCATCGGCCACCACAGGCTCGCCGTCGACATAATAGCGGTGAGTATAGGCAGGTGAGGTTAATTCATGCAGAAAATCAAAGATCAGATTGGGTACATAAGCCAATTTTTCTTCGCCGGTTGTGGCGTCGAACCCGTGCAGCATTCCATCGTTGGCAGCGACATAAACGATGGGTGGGACACGGTTCTGAAAAAGATGGCCAGACGGCGATTCCGCGACATAGACAGGGCTACCGTGGACAATGTCGCCAAGCCGGCTGCTGCGGACCCGATAGTGGTTCCCTCCGCCCTCGTGCTCTTTGCTGCCTCGCAGGTATTCAAGGCGGGCCTCGCCTTCTCCATCACCCACTTGTAAAGCGGCTTTTTGAGACTCATCAAGACTATCCCAGCGGAAAGGGATACCGTTGCCACCCGAAGAAGTGATGATAACCCGACCGCTATCCCAATTCTGGGTGTCGATTACATCGCCGGCGTTCCATTCGGCCGCTTCGCTAACATTGCCATTTTGGCCGATGGCGTACGCCAGCAGCTCTCCGCTCCAATCACCACCGAAAAACCGGGCTTGATAGAGCCGCTTGTCTGCTTTGAAAACGCCTGCATCAATGGCAATTGTCGAGGCGGAGCTGGTTCTCTCACCGACATTGGCTAACGCCGCCTGCAATCCCTCGACCAATTCCTGAGGCGTTTTGGCGGACACGAATCCCCCCCGGCTGTTGTAGGCTGCATGCCAGAGATCATCGATCTTCCTCTGATCCCCTTTTCCCGTGCTCCACCATGCCGAACTGCTTTCCTCAAGCGGTGGATTTGGCCAACCATCGTTATCGGTATCCACCAAACCGCCCTGCACTCCAAAGGCGGCCGTGAAAGTCACCATATGCTGCCTGGGATTCTGATCGAGGGGATTCGAGGGAACATTATCGGCCAAATCTCCCCGTAGGTCTTGGTCGTAGTAATATTGAGCGACATCCGCTACCGTCGCCACACTGCCATTTGCGCCATCACCGTCTTCATCGCCAATGCCGCCGGGATCATCGCCATTCCAATAACCGTCCGTCATCAGAACAGAAAAGTTCTGCTGACATTCGTGGGTAATCGGGGCATCGTCACCGGTCATTTTGAAGTAGTCTCCTGTCCTTTGGAGTCCTATGCGTAATGGTGTTCCATGGTCATTCCATGTAAAGCCGAACAGATTCCCTAACAGGTCGTTATTATGAGTGGGGTAGTCTTCTATCAAGGCGTCAGTTCCAGGAACCTTAATAAATAAATTATTGTGTTCGTTGATGACGCTGAGTCCATAACGGTAATAAGGATCATTTTCCAGAACACCGGCAATGGCGCCTTTGGCCACAAAGGAGCGCCGTCGAGCATACTGAAACCAGTTGGCAATGTTCGTGCGGATTTCCGCCACCGTGCGGACGGTGCCATCGGCCGCGAGGCCAAGCGCTCTTGCTCTCTCCCGGGCATCGGTCACCACCGTCTCAGCGGCATTCAGCCCATCGGAATTGGAGCCATTAGCCGGTGAGTAAGAAATCTTGTTGACTTCCACTCCTGTATTGGTCACCGTTACGGCATAGTGGGTATCCCAAAGATCAACCTCCCCATTGGGTTGGTTCGTCACATTCAGATTGCTGCCCCGCCTGGGTCTGCTACCGGAATAACCCTTATCGTCAACCCATACATCATAACGGAAACCATCACCTCCAAACGTACTCCCTAAATCTCGTGTGATGGTATAACCCCCTTTACCCTCCCGAGGATCGCTGCGAGCGGCATTAAAACTAGCATCAGCACATTTCGTGCCGTCCAATAGACAGGGTCCGGACCAAGGCTTATAAGTGATACTGGGATTGAAATAGATAACATTGAGGTTAGCCGAACGTATCCGCCAGTCCTTATCCACGGCAGAAGTGTAGCCAGCCTGGTCGATACAGTGCTCTAAAGAAGAACGGTCGGAAGTACAACGATTTTTATAAACATTATCGTTAGTACCCGTATTGCCGTCACCAATTCCAAAAATATACTCAAAGACTTCGGTTTCATCGTCATCTGCATCGACGGAAGTTTCCGGCTTGGCTAAGCCGCGCCACAGTCCGTCCCTTTGCCTGCTTCCGCAATTGTCGCTCTCTCGCGCATTATTGGGATAGCTGGAATAAATAGCCTCGCGATAGGGATCGTAGGCGCAAAATTCCCAGTGCTCTTTGGTCAGAATCTCCCAGTCCATGGAACCCGAATCATCCAGTTCGATAAAAACGTTGGGAGCAACCCGGGCACCAAGAAACAGGGGAGACTGACTAAGGCTCAATCCTGCCGAAGCGGTGGCTACCTGAAGCAGCGCACCGGTAGTCAGCGCTGCGACCGCTGCGGTCAGGCAGTGGCGTTTGATTCCTATCTTCATATATCACTCCTTGTTGACATAGCTCACGAGTTATCGCTGGTTATACCGCCACACAAAAGCGGACTGCAGCAACACCGTAGCATTTTGGGTTCCTCCCATCCCGCGTGCAGTCACGCGATGGACATCTCTGCCCGTCTCCCGCCGGTTATAACCTGATTTGATCACCAGGCTGTCCCGGTCAAACATCCAATACTCCACAATAAACCGCGAGGGTTCGATTAATCCGAGTTGCGCCGCATTGATGGTATTAAACGTACTCGTTGCCTCACTGCGACTGGCAGCGCCTGTCCACCAGGCAGCATCACGGCTACCCTCTCGCCACCATGGAAGCGGTGGCGCTGTAGCTAGACTTCCCCAATTCCAGATCCAGAAGGGCGTAGCCGGATCAAGGGCTGGGTTTACTTGGACCTGAGGTTTGATATCGCCTCGCAGCGCTTGTTCAGCATCACGCAGTGCGGATTCCGCCGCCTGAAATGCCAGATTTCGGTCTTTGAGATTGGCCGCCATGCTTTCCTCTAAGGTGGTCGTCTGCATGGCGGCCACCGTGATCAGAGTCATTACCAGCAAAAGCAGAAGACTCACAAAGAGAACCGCACCTTGCTGTCGGGCTGCATAACAATGAAGTAAATTGCCTTCCATGACAGGAATCTCCTTACTTAACGGGTTACATTGCGAAGATTAACGGTGGTGGTAAATACCTGCCTGAGCCGCCGGTCGTTGGGCGTTACGGTTACACCGTTAAACGTATAGGTTTGTGGCTTTGTCGTTAGATTGTCTTCCACCGAGCGCAGTAACAGAGAGATCTGCACGCTAACGACGTCATCCCATTGATTCGCCGCTACGTTAGCGGCAGTGAGATATCTTTGCGCCGAGGCGTTATTGGGATTGGCTATACCATACAGAATTTGCAGATTTTCTACGTTGTCAATCAACGGCTGCGTCTGAACGCCTGCCGCCCCTGCGGGATTATTAGACGCACATTGCAACTCATTAGTGCCGGATAGACTAAAACGTGACACCACAAATTGACCGGCGCCGGGAGGATTACCCCCGAGGCAATCGCGAATGGCGCCGTCACCGTCGCCCTCGTAGCGGAAAATAATGCTATCGGCACCATTAACGTTGTCATCGGTGCCATTAATAATCTGTCCCGGCAAAGAAAACACATTTGGGAAACCGCCAATGGGATTGTCGGAAGGGAATACAGCCCGTTGTGCGGCGGAGGGATCAGCCTGATAACCGGCCAAACTGATATATTGCCTCATAAAGGTCATTGCGAAACGGCCGTTCTCCTGAAGGCGGGAAACACCGTCTTGAACTCTATACGCCTGCCGGTTGCTAACAAAAATTTGTATCATTCCGGCGGTGAGTAAAATACCCACGGCAAGCGCTACCAGAATTTCGACTAACGTAATGCCTTTTTGGGGTTTTAAGCGAGTCAACAATCCGTTGTTCATTCTCATAAACTCTTTCAGAAATTAGTTACATAACAGGCGTTAGCTGGACACTCATGACAAAACGCTGTCTTCGGGTGCCGGTATCCCTTTGCTCCCGGTCATAATCATCCCACCAGACTTTAATGGCATAGACGGGATTATTGGCAATAACGGCAATACCATCGCAAGCAGGGTTCCCAGCGCTAGCGCCGTCATTTGGGGTGCTGTCGATACAGACCACACCCTCACCGTTCGGAAACACCCCGGCGAGTGCCGTAGTCCACTCTGCATAGTCGTTTTGAGCCATCTCGTTAGGAGAACAACCCGCCGCACTTCGGCAATTCGCCGACGGATTGGCAACCGGAAGGTTATAATCGTTTGCCCGTACGGCCACGTTATTGGCTCGCATCCGATCCACCATATCTTCGGCCAAGAGTGTCGCTTGGCTCCGCAAATAGGCACTTTGGTTGGTGCGTAACCCCACTGCCTGCAGACTGGCAAGACCCAGCAATCCAATGCTGAGCACCACAATCGCGACTAGAATTTCCAGCAGCGTAAAACCACTCTGCGGGATTGCGCTTGCCGTTTGTTTCTCCCTAAACATTAGTTCACCTCAACTTTTTCGGTTCTCACTCGCCCGGTGCTGTTGATAATGACATTGCGTCCTTCGTGGTGAGATTTGGCACGAATTTCGAAAGTACCGGCTTGAAAGGCTCCGCTCGGCAAACGACTAATACCATCGGCTGTATAGGAAACGAAGTCAGCTACATTGACGTTTCCCGCAATGCCTATTTCGCCGGCCGCCGCTCCAGCAACGTTAATGATTTGTTCACCGAAATCCATGGTGGCGTTATTATTGGGATCGATAAATACGATCCACCCGTCCTCAAAAGCACCGGTACCGCAATTGGCCTGATCTCCACTGCGACACACGGTGACTCGTACACCGCGTTTGATCGCTTCAGAGCGAGCCAGATTAAGGGCGCTAATGAATTGGTTCGTTTGCGTGGCCAGCCGATTGGTGCGTATCATGTCCTGAAAACTCGGCGCGGCCAGCGTCAAAACTATAACCGCCAGCACGATAGTGATCATCAATTCTATGAGGGTAAATCCCGTGTTCCTTTTCATAACGTTGCTTCTATCCGTGGTTGGTCCAATGCAGGATTTATGTCATACTAAACAAAAAGATCTTTCGAACTGCAATGGATTTTGGGACAAAGGGTATATTTTTCCCGACGAACGGTAGAAAAAATGCCAAACGCGCTGCCCGATTAACCGCTTTCAAACCCAGCCCTGTTATCGCCGACAGCAAAGCACTAACAAAAACATTAGGCAATCAGCAACACACTCAGGAAACTTATGAAAGGACTCATAACGGATCAACACGATGCGCGTCTAACTGACCAAAGCTTCTTACCAGACTTCCATGCGAACCCTATCGTTTTTTTGGTGGTACTGATCGCCGAGTTACTGGCCCTGGTACTGACCTTGGCTGCTACCCAGCAAACGAGTGATTTTTGGTTCAATCTGGCACAACTGTCCTTTCTAGTGCAGTGGATTGCGCTGGGCGCGGTGGCGACACTCTGCTATTTCAGCCATTGGATTTCCCGGCTGCAGGTTCCGCTGGCCACCCTGGTAATCTATGGGCTAATTCAACTGGTTACCCTGCTGTTCTCCTGCTTAGCGTTATGGATGATGACCCGCTACGATTTCGGTGCTTCCCGAGAGCCTTTTTCTTTTATCTTGCGAAACCTTGCCATCAGCAGCATCATTTCTCTTGTTGCTCTTCGCTACTTCTATGTTCAACATCAGTGGAAAAAAAACATACAAGCCGAGGCTCGGGCACGGTTACAGGCATTACAGGCACGTATTCACCCGCACTTCTTGTTTAACAGCCTGAACACCATCGCCAGTCTTATTCCACATCTGCCAGCGCAGGCCGAACAGGCTACCCTAGATCTCGCGGAATTGTTCCGCTTTTCGCTGGAGCAAAAGGATAAAATCCGCCTTGAGGAAGAACTGAATATTACCCGCCGCTATCTCGCTATGGAGTCGTTACGGCTTGGTGAACGACTGCAAGTGACTTGGCAGTTGGACACCGGCTTACCCATGGACGAGTTGATTCCCGCCCTGATCCTTCAGCCGCTGGTGGAAAATGCCGTGTATCATGGTATCCAGCCTCTCACGACTGGAGGTCGAGTGACTATTTCCGTTGCAACTCGTGAAGATACATTGCTGTTTAGCGTAACCAATCCTCGCCCCTCTTCCAGAACGGCGATAAGCCGGAACGGCTACCGGATTGCCCAGGACAATATTCGTCAGCGGCTGGCGTTGGCGTATGGCACTCAAAGCGCCTTGAAGGTTCGAGAAGCGGCTGATCACTACAGTGTTTCTTTTGCCATTCCGCGGAAGACAAAGCAAGCGGCCATGACTAAGCGCAAAAACACAATTGCCCGGACAGTGTCGGTTTGAGAATAAAAAACCCCCGCCACTTGGACGAGGGCTTGCCAATAGGACAGAAAGCTGGATTAGCTCAAGGAGAAGGACAAGCCTGCTTACCGAAGTCCTTCTTAACCTCAATATTCATTTCCAGACTATCCGTCACATCGGTGAACGTAAAGCTTGTGGTTTCAGCGTGTTGTTTATTATCAACTACTACAGATCCGGTCTCGGGTGATACTTTATTGTCGAACACCATTGCGGAGTTGCATTTCTTATCCACGACAAGATAATTGTAGTTGGAAAACGTGATCGTATTACCAGCCACGGCGGGATCTAGCGTGCAAGCGTAGGTCTCATCAGTGGGTTTGGTGCAGAATGCGCCATTACCGCCGGTCACCCGAATGTCGCTGGGACGGGTATCGATATTGCCGGAAATTCCAATGGTTCCACTAACGATTATGCCCGGTGTCGTGTCCGTGCCGTCATCGACTACTACATTGAGGGCATCGCTACCAAAAGCCTCGTCATCGCCGTCAACGGCGCGGGTGTCCGTAAAGCCCGTGTTGCTGCGCTCCAGGGTGGCCGTTACCATGGCGTTGCCGGGGTTGACCGCGGCGATCAGCCCACGGCTATAAGTCGCTTCGCTGCCATCTGCGATCGGTTGATCCGATACACTGACGGCATCGCTGCTGGCCGACCAGTTAGCCAGACGAGTCACGTTCACCAGGTGAAACGGCACGCTTTCCATAAAGCTTTCATCACCGCTCGTAATCCGGGTCTGCAACTCATTGATCAGGGTGTCGTCCATATAATCGATATAAAGTCCAAAAGCGTGCAGCTGTTTTTTCCGCTGCGAGGCGGAGATAGTGGAGAGCGACAGCTCGTCGCCATCTTCGCTGTTCGGAAGGGACTCCAGAGCTGTCGCGTAATCCAGAGAGGTAAAATCTGCTGGATTTGGCGTTATCTGTGGATAGCTAACGGTACTGACTCTGCTTATGTATTCCTTGACGAACTGTCTGACGTAGCTGCGAAAATCGTCGGTATTGGTCTGCAGAAACTCGCTGGGCAGCACCTGCAAACCTTCCAACCGCCAGTCCGGCGTAACCCGCCAGATCCCGTCCACCCGCACCATCCGGCAAGCCTCAACATAAAGATCATTATTGTGATTCGCGAGCTGCAAAACACCGCTGGAGTCGGGGAAGTAATGGTTGTGATCCCCATCGCCCGCGTGATCACCTGACGGTCTAAAGGGGTCGTATGCGTTCACCCCGGTATAGTCATGATGATCCCGGCAGCAGATATCGCAGATCTCCGGCTGGGCGCTCAGGTTGAGCTTTTCCCCGCCAACCGTTTCATTACCGGTAGCCGCTTGACCTGCCTGTTTACCGGATACAGGATCTCCCACCACAAAACGGTTTTTACCCGCATCGAACAGAGTAGGCGCCAAGCCGACCTGGGAGTCGGAGCGTCCCTGCACACAGACGCAGTTTAACGTCAGATTATCGTCCCGACGCAGCACTTTTGAATCGCCATCATCGCTAAAGGTGACTTCTTCAAAACGAACCAAGGTATTGCCCGACTGGCGCATGGTGTCGGGTTCCGGCGTCGTAGTTTCTTTGTTGCTACCGCTGTCGCCGCCGTGGGCGATGGAGATAATTTCCGGCGCTGCGCCTGGGCGATGTCTAGCAACAGGTTTATCGTTGCTCGCCGGCGGAGCATTGACGCGGCCGCTATCGGTGGGAGGGTTAGCATTGATAAAGCTTTCTAAACTGATGACCTGGGGTGTACCGGGATCTTCAGGATCGGTCCAACTCACATTTACCGTAACTCTTTTAAAGGTAGCGTCTTCTGGAGCAACACCGATGCAATTGGCTGCCACACCGACACCGGGAAAATCACAGTGATCCACGTTCCATTCAACGGCAAACGCCGTTCCTGACAACACGATGGGATTATTGGGATCCGCACCAGCGTCAATAGCATCATAGGCTGCAGCACTATTAAAATTTCGCAACAGTTCCATCCGCTCCTGGGCAAGATTTGTCGCTACGGTGCGCGCCTTTGCATCGCTGCCGCTTCGCAGAGCCCCCCCCTGAAACTTGGTCAACGCCAAAATTCCAATGGCCAGGATTCCGATTGCAACCAGCACTTCCAGCAGGGCAAATCCCTTATGATGCCAAAGTTTCCTATCCGACATAGTGGCTTCTCCTATCCATGATTCCTATTGATAATCGGCCCAGCTGCCCGGCACTTTACCGAGTCTCCCTATATTCCTGTTCAGGTTCGCCAACACTTGCTCGTTGTAAATCTGCTGGTAGGTACCGTTGCCCATGTCGATTTCATGGTCTGAGACGATGGCCCCATAGAAGCGCGTTCCGCCGCGCAATTGTACGTCCCCGCCGGTGCCTGGATTATCTGGATCTTCCCAAGCGAACACCATACCGAATACACGATTGCCCCCTTGAATCCGGGTATCACCCTCTACCACCAAAAGCACAGGATCGGTGGGCGATCCGACCTCCTGATTAATGCTGCAACCGCCTTCTATCCAATAGAGACCGGACGATGCGTTATTGAGGCCACCGCAGCCTGATATTACCTCCGCCCAGGACTTGACTTCGTCCCAATTAGTCTCATCGACGCCGAAAATGTACTCCATTACGTCATCGGGAAAATTCGTCGCATCGGGTGTCCCCCCGAACCCCCCATCGACATCGACGATATCGATACCCTCGATGGTCGTGCCACCATCCTTCAGGGTCAGAGCCCCATCGGCGGGACAACCGCAGTTATCGCACAGCACGACATCACCGGTATCCTCGCCATATGTATAAGTGTGACTGGTGTCCGCCGGATTCGCCGGATTATAGATGTAGGGATTACCTGTGGAAAAATACTCATGGGGCAGACAGGATTTCGCACTGCCCGCAGTGGATATATCCGTATCATTGCTGGACCACGCGGAGATGGGAACTCCTTCACCGCCGGCATCGGGATTGACAACCACATCAAAGGTCCCGCTGCCGCCGATGGTGCCGGCGGCCATCAGGGGCACACGGGGCACTCCCGCCATCGCGGGAAACATGTCAACATCCACGCTGACGGAGGCATAGCCCGTTCCGTTGGCAAATACGCCGTCCGGAATATCGGAAGCCCCTTCGGAGACGAGGGTTAACTGGAGATCGTCCAGGCCAGCAGGGAGGCCATCACCGTCATCGTCAGGCGTCAGGTAATACACCCGGTGGGCAAGAGAAGCATCGCTTGGCGGCTCTAGATTGGCATTCGGCAAAGTCGCCCAGATCAAGTCGTTGCGGTTATTACCGGCATCATCCTGGCACAGAGGATCAAGCCTGCGGTCCCAGCCGGGTCTTGCGGCAGCGCAGGTCGTCCAGACCCAACCGTTGATCTGTCGCACATTCTCCTGTAAATACATCTGCCCGAATTCCGTTCCGGCTTCGGCCGTTTCAAAGGCCTGTTTAGCGCGAAATTCGTTGCCGGAAGTCTGCTGTTCGCGCAGGCCCACTTTAGCGGCGAACAACGTCACGATGGTGGCCAATACTAAGATAATTAGCCCAACGGCTAATGTCGCAGCGCCCCGTTGCTTGGCGGCATGGCTGAATTCCCTTGTCAATGCCGAAATCTCCATGTAGTAAAACCCTCCTGGTTAAAATCCTCTGTTAAGTCGCCGGCGTAAAGTTGTCGTTGCGGACTCGTACTGTCTCGGTAATCGTCCGGGTTGCCACCTGATTGCCGTCGATGCGCACCTGACCGGTCAATGTCACGATGATCTGACGCACAGTGACGCTGGCATCGGCAATGCCAAGACTCGTGCCCGGAATAGGCACGACCGTATTAGTGAATGCGAAATCCAGGTTCGTGATAGTGAGTGGACTTCCTTCTCCATCGGTCAGCGTCAAGTTCTCCCACCCCCCTCCCGCGCAGTCCTGCCCGTCCTGCCGTATTTGCACGGTGTTATCTGCACGGTTCAGACGAAAACCGAAACGCTCGTCCTGATCCGGATCGAGGGGATCGGAAAGGTCGTCGAGCTCGCCATCGTCGCTGAGGTCATAGGTAAACAGGATACATTCGTTTCTGCCATCAGCGTTCGTATCCACCAATGTTAAGTCCGTGATGGGGCCAAGTCCCAGGTCAGTATTCATAAAAGGATTGGTATTCTGATTCTGGCCCACATCATCAAGGGCATTGGCCCAAGTGCCGGCACGGCGGATATCCCGCGTCATCATCAGCATTACGGCACGTAATTCCTGATCCAGCCGGATCATACTCAGGTTTGTGGTGTTGGTCACTACTGTGCTGATAAGAAAGGAAGTGATTGCCGTTAAGGCAATCACTCCGAGAACGATGGCCACCATCAGCTCGATCAAACTGAATCCGGCCATCCTGGAATGGTTTCGCTTCGTTAGCATCCTTGGCAATCCTATTTTCTAGTCCTAAAGACCTTCATTTCAGCACCGACGGCCTACAGTGAAGCTACATTCGCCGGACACTTTTCATAGCCCCACAAGTTGGAGGATCTCGTGCACTTACGAGTCTGACCGACAAAACTCACCTGAACATTGATGTCATCTTTTCCATCGGAGGATTTAAAGGTGGCTTGCCTTAAATTATCTTCCATGTCCTGTAAGGTGCCCCTGACAGGATCAAACACGATGTCATTATTTACAAAGTTTGCCGCCAGAGTAACGCCCCGAAAAGCGTCGCTGGAAAAGACTTTCTGAACACCTTGCACCGTACAAAAGGCTGGGCTGGCGCCGCAGTCGCAGGCAGTAGCGAGATCATCATCCAGACCATAACATCCCTTTGCAGTATTAAAACTAACGCGAATTGGCCTGTTTTGCTTGATTGAAGCGATCCGTGCGTATTGCAGGTCCGCGTATAGCGTTTCCGCCGCGCCCTTTAAACGATTCTTATCCATCATGCCGGTAAACATGGGTATCCCTACCGTTATCACAATTGCCGCGATGGCTACTGTAAACATTAACTCAACCAGGGTAAAGCCTTTGATTTTCCGTGCCTGACACATTGTGGTATCTCCTTTTACACTATGACCTTGAAAGTATTTCCAATTTGTTGATACGGTTTGCATTCCTAATAATTCCTTTCCGTTTCGCTACGGATGCGCCAGCGCCTTTGCAAGGTAATCCGCCGCAGTTCTTTCTCTTGGAGAGTCGTGATATTCTGAAACTTTTAAGGGATATTTAAGGGAGTCGTTTCGATGGATTTGCGAACCAAACTGTCCGGTTTCACCCTCATGGAAGCCCTGATCGTAGTTGCGATCATCGCCATCCTCAGCGCCATCGCTTTTCCCAGCTATCAGCAGCACGTTCGCAAGGGCCGCCGCGCCGAGGCGATGGCCACCTTGCTCGATCTTCAGCTGAAACAGGAGAAATGGCGGGCAAATAATCCCACTTACGGGACACTCGTCCAAATTAACGGAGGCAGCGCACCAACGAGTAACTACTACACCTTTAACGTCGCTGATCTCACTGCCACAAGATATACATTGACCGCAACTCCCAAGGGTAACCAGGCCAACGACAAGGAAAGCGGCACATCCTGTAGTCCCATCTCTATCAACCAAAGCGATGACCGCTTGCCTGCGGTTTGTTGGAAGAAGAAATAATCCTTTTTTCTCCATTTTTTCCTAAATCCTTTTTAATCGTTTAACGTTTTTCCGTTAAAGAGCATGTTCAATGCCAAGTTTTTTGTTTAATGCTAAACATCCATTGTTTTTCATAACCAGAAAACGTAAAAAAAAGTAACAGAGTTAAATTAGCTTTTTTTAACTCCCGCCTTTCAATGTAATGATCAATAAATTGAAAGGCGGTTAACATTTCTGGGCAATATGTGCCGACTTAAGACAAATTTAAATTGTTACAAGCCGTTACAATTACCAAACAACGGTTGAATGATTATTAAGATACAAGGATTCCAAACATCTTTTTAGTCTTTACTGTTACAAATTGTTAATTCCTTTGTTAAGGATTGTTAAAAAAATATTTTTAAAAGTATTACGAATTAGCTGTTATTTTTTATTAAATTTCATTCAAAAAAAGGACTACATTTCGACTTAAATGGAACTTGCAGAAAATGAAGGTGCTAATAGTCGACGATGAAAAACCAGCGCGTGAGCGCTTAATGAATCTGCTTGCCGCCATGCCTGCCTATCAGGCCTGCGGAGAAGCCGGCAACGGTGCCGAAGCCTTGCAGATAGCGCAGGTCCGGCATCCTGACATCGTCCTGATGGACATTCGCATGCCTGGCATGGATGGCTTGGAAACCGCACGTCACCTGATTCATTTAGAGGAGCCGCCGGCCATTATCTTTACGACGGCCTACGGCGAGCATGCGCTGGAGGCATTCGAGGCCCATGCGACAGATTATTTGCTGAAACCCGTCCGCAAGGAACGCCTGGAACAGGCATTGCACAATGCTCGTAAACCCAACCGTGCCCAGCTTGCCGGGCTGGCGCAGACCGGCACGGGAACGGCGCGCACCCATCTCTGCGCCAGGATAGGCGAAAGACTCAAGCTGATCCCAATTCAGCAAGTGCTCTACTTCCTGGCCGACCAGAAGTACGTCACCGTACGCTCTTTACAAGGTGAAGTGCTTATTGAAGACTCTCTCAAATCCCTGGAGAGCGAACTGGCGGGCCTGGTCCTGCGCATCCACCGTAATGCTTTAGTGGGTACGGCGCACTTGGTGGGCCTAGAGCGGGCCCCTCAGGGACATTATCAAGTGATTCTGCAGGGTAGCAATGAACAGTTAGAGGTCAGCCGCCGGCATATCGCGGCAGTCAAGCGTTTTCTACGCACGCGCTAAGGGGTCAACCTGGTTGGCATTGGCACCATGATGCGGTTACTATTAACGGAAAATTCCTAACTGACTTGGGGTGTCATAGGAATTCTTTTGCGTAATACAACTTATGGTTTCGCTCATGTATTCCACAGCTCAACCGCGTGCCAAATCGGACATCCAAACGCTCCTTGCCCGGGCCGGCATTATACCCACTGCCCAACGCCTGGAAATTGCCTGGGTCATTCTAAACCGCCCGCAACATCTGTCGGCGGAGCAGGTACTTAACTTGGTCAACCGCGCCGGCAGTACCGTTTCCAAAGCCACTGTATACAATACCCTGGGTTTATTTGCACGCAAAGGCATCATTCGCGAGGTTTTAGTCGACCCCAATCGTGTGTTTTTCGATTCCAACACCGACGAGCATTATCACTTATATAACGAAGACACCGGGACACTCACGGACGTTTATGCGGACTGCCTACAGACAGACGCCCTACCTATCCTACCCAAAGACACCACCTTAGTGGGCATCGACGTTATTATTCGAATACGGAACGTTTAAACCTTGCCCGGTGTAGTTAGCGGCAGATGCTGTCTGTCTTAATCCCGCTCCGACCCGTTTGGATTATCGCCGGGACAGCCAGCAATATTATCCCTTAAAACGCGAAAAATCGCCTTCCCCCTTTTATGCTCTGCACCAACTTCTATACTGAAAACTAGCGGGTGGCGACTTGCCGCCTATCGCGCTGTTGCGGATTTGAATCGTGGCAGAGACATGAATAAATATGGTTAAAGGCGTTCTGTTCGATCTAAGCGGCGTACTTTATGTAGGCGACCGGCTCCTGCCTGGTGCCCGGGAAGCTCTGCTCAGCCTGCGCGCAGCCGCCATACCCATGCGTTTTATTACTAATACCACCCGCTCAACTCGAAAGCAGATCGTAGCCAAACTCACCCGCATGGGTCTCAACATTAGCGAGCGGGACATCTTGACGCCGGCCATGGCGGCCCGTCACTACCTGTGTACTTACCAACTGACACCGCATTTACTGGTGCATCCCAATCTTTTGGGAGAATTCGCCGACCTGATTGACGACTCACCCAACGCCGTGCTGATGGGCGATGCCGGCCATGCTTTTACCTATGAAACGCTTAATCATGCTTTTCGCCTGCTCATGGAAGATAAGCCCTTATTAGCCATGGGTAATAACCGCTATTTTCAGGAATCTGATGGACTAAGTTTGGATATTGGCCCTTTTGTTACCGCCCTGGAATACGCTGCTAACACGCAAGCGGTGATTTTAGGTAAGCCATCTCAAAGTTTTTTTCTCACCGCTGTCGCTAGTTTCGGGCTACAGCCTGAGGAAGTAGTGATAGTGGGTGATGACGCCGTTGCCGATGTGATCGGCGGCATCACCGCAGGCCTGCAAGGCATACTGGTGCGTACTGGTAAGTACCGGTCTGGGGATGAGCGTAAGGTAATGACCCAAGGCGGTCAGGTGGTGAACGATATCGATGAAGCCGTGGACTGCATTTTATAGGGGATGAAGGCAAGGTCATAAACCATGAATGAATTGTATCCCGACATTAAACCGTTTGCAATCCACCGCTTAGCGGTGGACGAGCTACATATATTGTATATCGAAGAATGCGGTAATCCCCAAGGATTGCCTGTGCTTTTTCTTCACGGCGGCCCTGGAGCGGGATGCGAGCCCCTGCACCGGCGTTTCTTCGATCCCACGCTTTACCGGATTGTGCTTTTTGATCAGCGTGGTTGTGGACAATCTGTTCCCCACGCTGAATTGCGCAATAACACGACTTGGCACCTGGTCGCAGACATCGAAGCCATTCGCCATAAATTACAGATCGCCCGCTGGATTATCTTCGGCGGTTCCTGGGGTTCTACGCTGGCCTTGGCCTATGCCGAGACCTATCCCGAGCAGGTGCTTGGGTTAATTCTGCGCGGCATCTTCCTGTGCCGGCCCTGCGATATTCATTGGTTTTACCAGGAAGGCACCAACCGCCTGTTCCCCGACGCCTGGGAGCACTACCTAGAACCAATTCCGGAGAATGAGCGGGATGATTTGCTGAGCGCTTATTATCGGCGCCTGACCGGCACCGATGAAGTAGAGCGGCTGCGGGTCGCCAAGGCCTGGTCAGCATGGGAAGGCACGACTCTGACATTGGCTAGCGATCCCACCGTCATTGAGCATTTTGCTGAGGCACACCGGGCTCTGAGCATGGCCCGTATCGAGGCGCATTACTTCGTTAACAACAGCTTTCTAGAACCAAACCAGTTATTACGGGATGCTCATCGACTCCGAGAGATCGCCGGAGTGATTGTGCACGGTCGTTACGATGTCATCTGTCCCTGCGATGGAGCTTGGGCCTTGCATCGGGCTTGGCCTGAGGCAGAATTACGTCTCATTCCCGATGCCGGCCATGCCGCCACCGAACCCGGCACCGTCACCGCCTTATTGGCAGCGAGTCACACTATGGCGGCGCGTTTTGCATGATCGGACTGCTGCAAAGGGTGCAGGAAGCCCAGGTGACTATTACGGGAGAAACCGTCGGCGCTATTGGCCAGGGTCTTCTGGTGCTGGTTGGGGTTGAGCAAGATGATAGCGAGGCCCAGGCGGAACGCCTGCTGGAGCGTCTGCTCGGTTATCGGGTGTTTTCCGATGGCGAGGGAAGGATGAACCTCAGTGTGCGGGATATAGCCGGCGGATTACTGCTGGTACCGCAGTTCACCCTGGCGGCAGATACCCGCAAAGGGATGCGGCCTAGCTTTACTCCAGCGGCTACGCCCGAGCAAGGTGAACGTCTATTCCAATACCTGGTCTCTCAGGCCCGCTCACAACACCACGATGTCGCTAGCGGCCGTTTCGGAGCCCATATGCGGGTTAGCCTGGTCAACGATGGACCCGTAACCTTTTGGCTGCGGACGGCGCCACCTGTCGGCTCCAACAGGTAATACGTTTCCCAATTACAAGGAGGCGTAAGCCAGAATGTCATCAACAGCACACAGGGACGTGTGCGCTGGCGAATCCAGGCAGGATAGCCTGATTGAGCGGCGCTGACACCCCGGCTTATGCACCAACATTAATGAAATTTGTATAAGCCGGACATCGGCATTGCGGGGGGAAACAGGCGGCCAAAGGCCGCCTGCACGGTGGATTTAGAGGGTCTTTATATATTGAATTAGCTCTCCCGCTACCTTTTGGCCATCACCATATACCATATGGGTATTGTCCAGATAGAAGAGGTCATTTTCGATGCCGGAGAATCCAGCTCCCTGACCGCGTTTGATCACTAATACGTTGTTGGCCTCATCCACATTTAGGATAGGCATACCGTAAATCGGGCTGTTGGGATCAGTTTTAGCCACAGGATTCACCACGTCGTTGGCCCCAATGACCAGTGCCACATCGGTGGTAGCGAATTCATTATTGATTTCATCCAGATCAAAAATCTTGTCATAGGGTACACCGGCCTCGGCCAATAGCACATTCATATGGCCGGGCATGCGTCCCGCCACGGGGTGGATCGCAAACTTCACTTCCACACCCCGTTCCTCCAGCAGTTCCACCATTTCCCAGACCTTATGCTGGGCCTGAGCCACGGCCATGCCGTAGCCGGGCACGATAATCACCTTATCGGCATAAGCCATTTGCACCGCGGCATCCATAGGCTCCATGGCCTTCATAGAACCTGCTACCTCCCGTTCGAGCGCAGCAACCTGACCAAAGCTGCTAAATAACACATTGCTGATGGGGCGGTTCATCGCTTTCGCCATCAATTGCGTCAGCAGCGTGCCGGCGGCGCCCACCACGGTGCCGGCGATAATCATGGCCGAATTATTCAGCACAAAGCCTTCAAAGGCCACTGCTAGCCCCGTAAAGGCGTTGAACAAGGAAATAATAACCGGCATGTCGGCACCACCGATGGGAATGGCCATCATCGCGCCAAAGGCTAGCGCTAACAGAAAAAACACAACGATCAACGTCATGCCGGGATGCCCGCTGAAGGCGATGATCAGCCCCAACAAGACCATTGCGATAAATACCGCCAGATTGATCTTCCGTTGGCTGGGAAAACGGATCACCTTTTGCATCAGACCTTGAAGCTTGGCGTAGGCTACGCAGGAACCGGAGAAAGACACAATACCGATCATGGCACCCAGCACCGCCAGAAAAACAACGAAGGTGGAATGCTGTGCCGCCGACACGGCAGTATCAATTTCAACAGCACCGCCAAATTGCTGGACCGCTACCACATCAATTTCGATTGGATTGCTGAGTTTGATCAGCTCTACTGCCGCGATAGCACCGGCCGCACCGCCGCCCATGCCGTTGTAGATGGCAATCATCTGTGGCATATCGGTCATGGCGACCCGTTTTCCGGTCCACCAAGCCACTACACTGCCAATGATAATGGCCAGGATCATCAGCATGAAATTACTGAGTTCTGGATAGAAAAACGTAGCCACCGTGGCCAGCACCATACCACCGCCGGCCCAAACGATACCGCTGCGGGCCGTGGTGGGATGGGACATACGCTTAAGGCCAAGAATGAAGAGGATGGCAGTCACAAGGTAACTTACTTCAATCAACAGGGCCATCGACTACCTCCCCTTGCTGCTCTTAAACATTTCCAGCATGCGCTCGGTGACCACATAACCGCCCACCGCATTGCCGGCACCCAATACCACCCCGATGAAACCAATCAATCTTTCCAAACCGGTCTCGGCATGGCCTAGCGCCACCATAGCGCCTACCACAACGATGCCGTGCACGAAATTTGAACCGGACATAAGCGGCGTATGCAGAATAACGGGAACTCGGCTGATGACTTCATAGCCGACGAAGGCGGCCAACAAGAAAATGTAAAGGTGAGTAAACGCTTCGATCATGATGCACCTCCTAACCGCCTGCCAGTAGGTTCATGTTTGATTTCACCCGCATGAGTCAACACGCTTTCTCGAATCACCTCATCGTCCCAGTTCAGCGCTAACTGACCGTCCTTGATCATAGGCGACAAGAAATTGTAAAGATTTTTGGCGTACATTTCGGTGGCATGCACCGGAATTAGGCTGGGAACGTTGACTGGCCCATGGACAATAACATCGCTGTACTCAATGGTTTCACCAGGCTGAGTCACCTCGCAGTTACCGCCGGATTCCGCGGCGAGGTCGACAATGACCGCTCCTGGTTTCATGGCCTCTACCATCTCCCGGGTGATGATTCTGGGCGCTTCCCGCCCAGGAATGGAGGCCGTGGTAATCACCGCGCTCGCGGCGGCGATATGTTTCGCCAACACCTCAGCCTGCTTGCGTTTTTCCTCTTCGGTTAATTCTCGTGCATAGCCGCCCTCACCTTCGGCGCTCACTCCCGTATCAATAAGCCGTGCACCCAGGGATTCCACCTGTTCCTTGGCGGCCGCGCGGATATCGTAAGCTTCCACCTGAGCACCTAGACGCTTGCAAGTGGCAATGGCCTGCAACCCCGCCACGCCGGCACCGACCACTACAACCTTAGCCGGACGAATAGTCCCGGCGGCCGTGGTAAGCATAGGAAAGAAGAAACTCGCCAACTCAGCGGCCATTAAAGCCGCTTTGTAACCCGCGATGGAGGCCTGCGAGGATAGCGCATCCATAGACTGAGCTCGAGAGATCCGGGGAACGAGCTCCATGGCAAAGCTGGTGATCTTTCTATCACACAGTTTTTTTACCATATCCGAATGACGGTGAGGCTGTAAAAAACCCACGATGACCGTTTCGTCTCTGACGAGATCCAGTTCGTCCAACGTAGGAGGTTGTACTTTAAATATCACGTCGGCATCGGCGTACAAAGACTGAGCATCGTCCACTAGGCGCGCCTTGCCGTCATAGGCTTCGTCTTTAAAATGGGCACTTTTGCCGGCCCCCTTTTGCACCAGCACTTCGGCACCCAATTTGGTAAAGCGTTCGGCCACGCCCGGATCAAGCGCGACCCGGCGTTCGCCCGAAATGATTTCTTTCGGGACTGCCACACGTACAGGCATGGTCTTCCTCCAATATTTTACGGAACCCAAACCCCGCCGTATTCGGGTTCTGCTAGAGTGAAAGGCCGCGATAATGGCCTTTTTCTTTTTACTTCTTAAGAAAAGGCATGCTCGCCGGCAGGTAATACGAACATGATCGCCGTAAATGGTAACCTAGACTTGCGGCACACCACAAAGCATGTTATGCCATCATTATAGTGTTATGGGAAAATTCAGTCGCTTAGGGAACCCTTATATCAGTTACAGCGTCATTTTAATCGCATATTCACATTATTACAGGAAAATGCCACAGTTCGATCCCAATAGAGCAAATTTAAGGAGACATTGCATGTATGGTCTTACACAGCAGGTGTTGCGCACCGACGTCTCGGGCATGCCGCTGGAGTGGATTGATTATCAGCTCGCCGTCAGACTGTATTGTCTGGGACAGGTCGCTTATACCTGCGGTACTTTGCTGTATCGCGTGCACGGCGGAATTAACGCCATCACCGGTCAGCGCAGCATGATTGAAGTCAATTCCATCATTGCCACGCAAGGCGGCGTTTATGCCCACCTAAAATCCCGGCAGGGCTACGTCCCACCGCTAACCAATAACGCTCTGTTTAGACGTGATTTTAATATGTGCCTGTATTGCGGCGGCACCTTTGCGACCCAAGAGCTGTCTCGAGATCATATCACTCCGATGGTGCAAGGCGGAACGGATCGCTGGAACAACGTCGTCACGGCCTGCAAGCGTTGCAATCATCATAAGGGCGGACGCACTCCAGAACAAGCAGGCATGCAACTGCTCGCTATTCCTTTTATTCCTAATCACGCGGAGTATATCTACTTACAAGGACGCCGTATTTTAGCTGATCAGATGGATTTTCTACGGGCCCATTTTCCCCGTACCAGTCCGTTGCATAAGCGTTTGGCGCGGCTTTGCTGAGATAACAGCGATAAAACTCGGCAACAGTGATGTGGTCGTGTAAATTCTGGTTTTTGATAATTAACGGGAAATAACTGGAAAAGGTTTTTAGGGGGAAGCCTATGATGATTTATCCCGGCTGTTGCGCACCCGTCGCAAAAATACCTTCATTTCTTTAGCGGCCTGAATATCGCCTTTATGCTCGGCAACCCGGATGCCCTCCTCGTAAGCAGTGATAGCCTCGTCAGGTTTACCGGCCTCCGTCAGAGCCCTGCCCAAAGCTTTCCAAGCCGCCGAATAACCGGGATCGTGGCCGACTGCCGCCTGTAGATGCTCTACCGCACGCACCGGGTCACCTGCCTGTAAATACGCGTTGCCCAGGCCCAAGCGCAGCATTGCCGTATCCTGTCCATTGGCCAACAGACGTTCTAATTGCGCAATCATTTTGCCTCCTTTTGAGCGATAAGCATGGCCTCATTGCGAAATCCCGAGCCAAGCTCGCCGACCAAACCCTCTTCTCGATAGACTCTCAACCTAAGCGTCGCAAACAAGTGCAGAAGCTCGTTATCTTCTAATAGAAAATGCGGATTGCGAGGTCCACCATCAGTGACCCGAAGTTTGGTAAAAGTCTGATAAAAAAGCAGTCCGGCAGGACGTAAGGCCGCTTGCAAGGCGGGAGCTAAAGACCGTTCCAAGAAACGGCTTACCATAATGACATCGAAGGAATCCGGTTCCGGGGGTTGCAGGATGACATCGCGAACTTCCGTATGTACGGTGAGGTCTGCTTGCTGAGCCGCCTCGTCAAGACGCGCGATAGCGACCGGAGAAATATCCCAGGCCCAGGTTGCTAAGCCTCGGTGCCTCAGCAATAAGGCATTGGCGCCAAGACCACAAGCAAGATCCAGCGCCTTCCCATGCCGTGGCAAGAGATGGAGATTGTCGCTTAGCACCCGTGCCGGCTGCTGAGTAAAGTGAGTTTCAGCATGGCGCTGATTCCAACACTGGCGGAGTTCGTCATTCGTAATCACTTTACTTGCGCCAAAAAGTAGGAGTTAGCAACACTAACAGGGTAAAGATTTCCAGACGACCCAGCAACATCGCAAAACACAACACCCACTTGGCAGGGGCGTTAATCTGAGCAAAATTGGCACCCACATCACCCAGGCCAGGACCCAAGTTGTTGATGCAAGCGGCAACCGCGGAAAAGGCGGTGACTTGGTCTAGTCCAGTCGCCATGAGTACTAACATGACGATGGTAAAGGAGGCGATGTACAGGGCGAAAAATCCCCATACGGCATTCATGACTCGCTCCGGTACCGCCTTATCGCCCAGCTTAACCGGTACTTGGGCGCTAGGATGAATAAGGCGAATAATCTCTCGCCTACCCTGCTTGTAAAGCAGTAGCATACGAATCACTTTCATGCCGCCGCCCGTGGAACCGGCGCAAGCGCCTACAAAACTGCTGAATAACAGCAGTACGGGAAGAAAGCCCGGCCAGGCAAAATATTCCGCCGTGGTAAAACCTGTCGTCGTGGCAATTGAAATCACCTGAAAGATACCGTGCAGCAGCGCTTCATGACCCTCGAAGGTATGCGTAAACTGCAAGTAAATAATGGTTGTCAAAGCCACTAAACCCATCGCAAAGACATACGCCCGAAACTCGGAATCAGCCCAATAAGTCTGTAGATTCAAACTGCGCAGGGCCATAAAATGCAAGGCAAAATTGGCACCGGAAATCAACATAAAAACCATCGCGATGGTCATTACCAGGGGACTCTCGAAATAGCCCATACTTGCATCATGCGTCGAAAAGCCACCGATGGCAACGGTCGAAAAGGCATGGGCCACGGCGTCGAAGACCGTCATACCCGCCAGCCAATAGGCTAGCGCACAGGCGACAGTGAAACCCAAGTAGATGTACCATAACGCCTTAGCGGTTTCGGTGATACGTGGAGTTAGCTTATTATCTTTGATGGGTCCCGGCATTTCAGCGCGATAGAGTTGCATGCCGCCGACACCCAGCATGGGCAAAACGGCCAATGCCAGCACGATAATACCCATACCGCCCAACCACTGCAGTTGCTGCCGGTAATACAGAATGGCATGAGGCAGATCATCCAGGCCGATGATGACAGTGGCTCCCGTCGTGGTAAGCCCAGATATAGATTCAAATACTGCATCAGTAAAAGGCATATCCAATGCCATTATGAAGGGCTGGGCCCCGAACAGCCCCAGCACAGTCCAAAACATCGCCACCACGATAAAGCCGTCCCGCAAGCGCATTTCCTGACGATGTCCCATGACAGGAATAACGACTAAGGTGCCGACGCAAAGGGTGACAAACAGGGTAGACAGAAAAGCAACTATTCCACCGTCACCAAACCACATACCAACCAGGACAGGGGGCAGCATAGTTAGGCTAAAAAGCATCAGCAGCATACCTAAAAGGCGCTGAACTACGCGGATGTTCATGATGCTGCCTTCATTTGTACTTCTTGTACCTGCTCTTGCTACAAAAGAGGCAAAGCTCATTAGCGCCGATTTCTCTTTCGGCGTGGGAGGATTGTAGACGTTGGAAACGGAATCTCGACCCGCTTTACATAAAGGTGACACTCACCTGAAACAACTGCTCTACTTCATGAATGCGCTTCTTATCTACCAAAAACAGGATAACGTGATCCTCGGCCTCGACAACCGTATCGTGGTGGCAAATAATCACTTCATCACCACGCACAATGGCGCCAATCGTAGTTCCTTGAGGCAATTTAATCTCGTCAATGCGGCGCCCCACGACCTGTGAAGTATCGCGGTCGCCGTGCGCCACCGCCTCAATAGCCTCGGCGGCGCCGCGGCGCAGCGAGTGCACCTTGACCACGTCACCTCGACGTACATGGGTAAGCAGGGTACCAATAGTGGCCTGTTGAGGGGAAATGGCGATATCGATGATCCCGGAGGATTCCACTAAATCCACGTAAGAAGGCCGGTTAATCAATGACATCACCTTACGAGCGCCCAGCCGCTTAGCCAACATAGCCGACAAAATATTAGCCTCATCGTCATTGGTTACGGCACAGAAGATGTCCGTATGTTCGATATTCTCCTCGAGTAACAAATCCTCGTCCGCAGCATCCCCATGAAGCACAATCGTGCGACCTAAATGTTCAGAAATGTGTTTCGCAACGGCTGCATTATGCTCGATAATCTTCACCTGAAACCGACTTTCCAATGCCTGGGCCAGGCGCGTACCGATATTCCCCCCACCGGCCAGAATAAGACGCTTTACTTTTTTGTCCAGCTTGCGCAACTCGCGCATTACCGCTCGAATATTTTTGCTGGCTGCAATAAAAAAAACCTCGTCTTCATTCTGAATAACCGTATCCCCCTCAGGGAGGATAGGACTCCCCTCTCGGAAGATAGCGGCTACCCGAGTGTGAATACCGGGCATATGGTATGCCAAAGTATGCAGGGCATGGCCCACCAAGGTACCCCCGTGATATGCTTTGACACCCACTAGCCGTACTTTGCCATCCGCGAAATCCAAAACCTGCAGGGCATCAGGATGTTCAATAATACGCTGAATGTGCTCAGTAACCAGTTGCTCTGGACTGATCAACACATCGATAGGCAAATGCTCTTCGGTAAACAACTCTTTTTGATAGCGAAGATATTCCAGCGAACGAACCCGGGCAATTTTCGTGGGAGTGTTAAACAGCGTGTAGGCTACTTGGGCAGAGACCATATTGACTTCATCGCTGCTGGTTAATGCGATGACCATATCAACGTCCTTAGCACCAGCCCGTATCAATACCGCGGGATGGGAAGCATGGCCTTCCACAGTGCGAATATCCAAGCGGCTCTGCAGTTCCTGAAGGAGTTCACCGTTAAGATCCACTACGGTGACATCGTTCGCTTCACTGGCTAAGTTATGAGCCACGGAAGTGCCGACTTGACCAGCCCCGAGAATAAGAATTTTCATAGGGAGTCGCTCGTCTTGGCTACCACTTGAAGTCTGCCCTCCTAATCGATATCGAGTGCTTTTTTTGGATCGATTCCTAAAGCGCGCAACTTTCGGTATAGATTGGTGCGTTCCATGCCGACCCGTTCGGCTAAGCGCGCTACGTTACCATCGCAGTCTTTAAATTGTTGCAGCAGATAGGAACGCTCAAACTGCTCACGCGCCTCGCGTAATGGCAGATCCAGAGGAATACTTCCGACTTCTCGAGTCTTAGAAGGCGCATTGCTAATGGCAGATTCTACTTCTTCCAGCGTAATTTCCTCGTCCACACCAAGAATTAATAGGCGTTGGACCAAATTTTTTAGCTCTCGGATATTGCCTGGCCAACTGTAATTACGCAGGCGATTTTGCGCTGCCGTCGTAAAATGCCGGTAAGGCAGATTTTCCTGATCAACAAAATAATCGACATAGTAGTTTAAAAGTTCCGGCACATCTTCCACATGCTCCCGCAGTGGCGGCAATTTGATTGGCACCACGTTCAGCTGGTAGTAAAGATCCTCACGGAAGCGCCCTTCTGCGACTTGCCGTTCCAAGTCCCGATGCGTAGCAGCGACAATTCGGACATTGACTTGCACAGGCTCCTTACCACCGATGCGTAAAAAGGAACCGTTTTCCAGGGCTCCAGCCAGCTTAGCTTGCGCTTCTGGATCCATGTCGGCAAGTTCGTCGAGAAACAAAGTCCCTCCACTGGCCTGTTCTAATCGCCCGTAGTGAATTTTTTCGCCTTGCTCTGAACCAAATAACTCCAACGTTGAATTTTCCCGGGCGATAGAACCTACGCCTACATCGACGAAGGGACCCGTGCGGCGTGGACTATGAAGATGAAGGAAACGGGCGTAAATTTCCTTGCCGGTACCCGGTTCACCAAATATCAATACCGGCGTATCATGTTGCGCAATGCGCAGTACCTGGGTCCGTAACCGTTGAATGATCTCGCTCTTGCCGATGGGTTCGGTCACTGGGCGGATTTGGCGGCGCAATCCCTGATTTTCACGCACTAGCTTATCCACTTCGAGGGCCCGTTTTACAGTTAACAGCAGTTTGTTGAGAGACATCGGCTTTTCAATGAAATCGTAGGCCCCTAACCGAGTCGCTTCCACCGCTGTCTCCACCGTGCCGTGACCGGACATCATAATCACAGGACAGGGCAAATGATCGCCTTCACCCCATTCTTTGAGCAGAGTAATGCCATCCATATCCGGCATCCAAATATCCAATAGAACTAAGTCGGGACGTCGGACGCGCCGCGCTTCCCGCGCGCTGGCGGCGTTTTCCGCAGTAGTCACTTCATAACCTTCATCTTCAAGAATTTCTTTAACTTGATCACAAATATCCGGTTCATCGTCGACGACCAGGATATGGGGTCCACTCATCCTGCCTCCTCGGTACTAGAATAAGTAATAGGGGTAATAGGAGCCGGTGTTACACTGGCAGTGCTCATAGGAAAACGGATTACAATACGGGCGCCACCCTCCTGGGGGGATTCCACGTGAATTAAACCACCGTGTTCGTCAACGATTTTCTTGACAATAGCTAATCCTAAACCGGTTCCCTTGGGTTTGGTAGTGACGTAGGGTTCGAAAATATTGCCGATATTACTCTCTGGGAAACCGGGTCCATCGTCTTGAAAACTAAGCTCAACGTATTCGGTTTCAGTCTCCTGAACACAGCGAGTGCTGATTTGTAACATAGAACCTTGGCCATCCTTAATAGCATCGATAGCGTTTTTAACAACATTGTGCAACAACTGCCGCAGACGTCCTTTATCGACAGCAATGATGGGTTTCCGAGAGTCCAAATCCAGGTGTATTTCTACCCCTGCCGGATAGTCCCGATAAAGGTACAAAACCTCGGTAAGAAAATCGTTAAGCGACACAGGCACCAGCTTTAACTGGGGAGCGCGCGCATACTCATTGAAAGCATCCACCATCTCTTTCATCGCTTGTACTTGTTGGATGATGGTATGGGTACTGCGTTCCAGAACACGAGCCTGATCCATATCCAGAGTCTTAAGATACTTATGGCGGATGCGCTCGGTGGCTAACTGAATAGGAGTTAGTGGATTTTTAATCTCATGCGCCAAGCGTCTGGCGACTTCTGCCCAGGCGGCGTCACGCTCTGCCTGAACCAGGGTAGTGATATCGTCAAAGACAATCACATGCCCGCCTTTTAGACCAACGGGATCTGGCAGGGTACTGCCCCGGCACATGAGTACCTTGCGGCCGGTATTGTCAAAGAGCATAATTTCTTGGCGCCAATCGCCATGTTCATCGGTAAGATGCGGCGCGATAGCTTCTAACAAGGGTTTGAGATAATGGTGTTCTGTGCTGATGCCAGTGCCATTGACACCGATAAAGACACTTAGGTCCACTCCCAAAATATGGCTCGCGGCTGCATTACAGGTTCGCAATCGGCCCTCATGATCGAGGGTTATAACGCCCGAAGAAAGTCGCGCCAGCACGATCTCTAGATAAGCACGCTGCCGCTCTACGAGCTGCTGGCTACGCTGCGCACTATCGCGAGCCTGAGCCAGATTGCGAGTCATCTGATTAAAAGAATCAACAAGAAACCCTAGCTCATCACTACCAGCCTGGGGCAGCTGCTTATCGTATTGCCCTGCGGCAACTGCCTGCGTTCCCTCCGCAAGGTCTCGAATAGGCTCTACTAAACGACGCGCCGAATAAACAGCCGCCCAAAAAGCCACCAAAACGCCGAATAATAGAACCAGGGAGAGAGTTAAAATAAAGCTAATTTTTAACGGAGTACGCAGAAAGACCAGTTCTTTATAGCTATCAAAAGCCGCTTGCACGGAATTAGCCAATACACTAAACCGGCTGTCCACGGGGAATAACGCTTGCAAAAGACGCCCCTCGTTCCGAGAATCAGAACTGGGTACCCGCACGATTGCACGAATATGAAAGCCTACGTCTTGAATAGGATCCAAACTGACGTAATTTTGCCCTTGACGAACCTGCAATAACACGACCTCAGGTAGAGGATTAGGAATGATGACCGACGGATCGGCATTAGCCGTAGCAATGATACGCCCACTGCGTCCAAACAACGTTAATTCCGTCGTAGCGCTGGCGGTAAGCATCCAACCCAGATTTAAAGTCGCTTGCGCATCATTGTTAACATCGGTCAACTCCTCTGCCATCCGTATAGTTTGCTTGAGTGCTTCGCGCATGCGTAAATCCAAGGCAGTGCGACTAAGCTCCAGGGCATCTTCTAGAGACTTTTCCACACGCACGTTAAACCAGCTGTCGATGCCTCGCTGTAAGAATTGCAAGGAAAAGTAATACACGACACCTACCGGCGCTAGGGCAATGGCCACAAACATTATTACGAGGCGTAGTGTGAGCCGGGATCCTGGCAGACGGGCGCGATGCTGACGAATCAGGCGGTATAAATTGCGAATAATTAATATGGCTAAAATCAGTAGCCCAACAGTACTGAACAACAACAACCAAGCGTAGAGTCTGCCAAAATACACTGAGTTTTCGGAAGCATAACTCATCAGCACTAGCGCGGTCAGCAACAGACCGCACAAACCCAGCATAGGCAGTAAGCCTGGACCTCGAACGAGACGTCGCACTAAAGAGGCCATGTATACCACTCGCTTGTCAGACCCCAGTCTCCGGAAAAATAGGCAAGCAATTGTAACGGTGCCGGTAGTGCATAAATATCCAAACTGACCCGCAACCAGACATAATAGCTTTCGTCGGGTTCCAGTAGGCTAGCGTCCAATAGGGGAAAATTTCTTATCCGACCAAGGAATTCAATAGCCGTCTCAAGGGTGGGAAAATTTTTCAGTTCTCCGCTGTTGAGATTGATTACCACGTATTGACGTGACAGGGCATAGTACTCTAGGCGATAATACTGTTGGAGACTGGCAACGCTTTCATCCCAAAGCCATCCCCGGCGGCGCACTATTTCTATCTCTAACTCAATGGTCAGGGTCACGCCATTGTGCAGAGCTTCTCGAGGCTCTTTACCAAAGCGGTATCTAACGTCGGCATCCAGTAAATAGACACCGTTTTTTAGGTGCGTCGTTGCGCTTAATACTTTAAAACCCGCGGCCGACGCAATCGTTACGATCAACAGCCATCCACATAGTATGCATAGCCGTCGACGTTGTTTATTGCCGATGAGGGAGCTTGACAGCCTGCCGGGCGAAATCGTCGACACGGAGTCAAACGCTTTTGACAAGACAGGCATAATAAAAGCCGTCCATTTCTCTCTCTCCTGGTAAGATCTGTCTGCCATGCAAACATGCCCGGCCCCAAGCCGCCGCAATAGGGCGCTCTTGTGCGTCTGGCTGGATAGCGAGAAAATCTGCTATATTGTATTCATTCTCTCGCTTTAAGACTGAGCAAGTAACATAAATCAGTACGCCTCCTGGAACAAGGAGTGGCCACAGCCGCCTTAACATAACGAGCTGCTGGTTACTAATTTGCTCAATATCTTGTGGTTGGCGCAGTATCTTGATATCCGGATGACGTCGGATGACTCCAGTGGCAGAACAAGGAGCGTCTAAAAGAATTCGGTCAAAAGTAACGCTATCCCACCACGTTTCAGGCGCTTGCGCATCCCCCGTTCTTAACTCGGCCGCAAACCCCAAACGCTGGAGGTTGCTCTGCACTTGGGCTAAACGTTCGGCATCTTTATCCAAGGCCAATAGACGCCTCAACCGAGGCTCGGCTTCCAAAATATGGCAGGTCTTGCCTCCCGGCGCAGCACAGGCATCCAGTACTCGCAAACCTGGCCGCAAGTCCAATAGTTCTGCCGCCAATTGCGCAGCTAAGTCTTGTACCGATACCATACCCTCGGAAAAACCTAGTAGTTTTCCTACATCACAGGCTTTTGTCAAAGTCACGCCGGCGGCATTGTAAGCTGCCGGCACGGCCTCAAAACGTAGTGCGGCCAAGCGCTCCAAATATGCCTGGCGTGACAAGCGCCTTAAATTAACCCGCACGCTGAAAGCGGGATGAGCGTTATTGGCCTTAACGATTTGTTGCCAGGCACATGGCCAGTCGTCCTGAAGACGCCGCAATAACCAAGCCGGATGGGCGCTGCTCCAACTCGCATCGGACGCCAATTTCTCAAGCCAGATATCGCGACAACGTTGAAAGTTACGCAGCACGGCGTTAATTAGGCCCACGGCCCACTGCTTGCCTAAACTTCGGGCGGCTGAGGCGGTTTCTGAAATGGCAGCATAAGCCGGGATTCGCGAATAAAGTAGCTGATAAAGGCCTAGTAATAGCAGGGCATGGACTTCTTTTTCCCGGGCTTTAAGAGGCTTGTTCAAAAGCTCCTCCAGCAAGGGTTGCAACTGAGGATACCAGCGTAAGGTGCCGTAACAGAGTTCTTGCAGCAGCCCTCTATCCCGTTCATCTATCCGAGTCAGTGCCATCGGCAGAAGAGCAGTTAATGAACGTCTTTCCCCCACCACTTGGCTTATTACCCAGGCGGCACAAATCCTGACATTCGCTTGCATCATTATGCTGGGCACTGGATGACTCCTCAAGAGAGCTTTCTTACGCGCAAAAGTCGGCCATACGTGGCCAAGGCCAACATTTGCAGTGCGCTGTGAGCAAACTGTGGCGCGGCTCGCTGATGTCTTGGCCGGCAGCATAATCGTCTAGTTTGTTTTTTGGACAATCCATTCATTTATTCTAAAATTTTACCCGCCAAACGATGGGCATTGTGAAAATCCGCCACGACCATGGGACGTTTACCCGGAAGCTGTACTTCTGTTAAACGCAATAAGCCGTATCCAGTCGCAACATCGATGCCGTCACGCTGTTCCTGGATGACTGTGCCAGGTACAACACGGCTTTCAACTGCAATGGCTCGTGCTCGCCAAATACGCAAGACTTGCCCAGCAACCCGCGTCTGTGCCACTGGCCAGGGGTTAAAAGCTAACACTTGACGCTCCAATACCTTAGCAGGCAATGTCCAATCCAGTATTGCCTCAGCCTTTTCCAGCTTTGGAGCGTAGTTGGCCAGCGTCTCGTTCTGAGGTTGTGGTTTCAGTTTGCCTATCGCTAAATATGGTAAAAACTTAATCAAGGTTCCCGCACCTAATTGGGCTAACCGATCGTGCAGTTCACCACCCGTCATAGGAGGGTTAATGGAGCAACCGGCTTGAGCAAGAATAGGGCCGGTATCCAATCCCTCATCCATCTGCATAAGGGTGATCCCGGTTTCCCCCTCACCGGCCAATAGTGCACGCTGAATAGGAGCAGCACCACGCCAACGTGGTAACAATGAGGCATGCACGTTAATGCAACCGAGCGGCGGTATTTGCAGTACGACCTTGGGAAGTATTAGACCATAGGCCACCACGACTATCAGATCCGGTTCTAGAGCGGCCAGTTCAACCTGTGTCGTAGAATCACGCAGACTAGCGGGCTGACGAACCAGCAGTCCGGCTGCCTGTTGCTTTATAGGACCGGCGCACAAACGCCGGCCTCGCCCTGCAGGACGGTCCGGCTGCGTATATACAGCACATATGTCGTAACCGGCATCACACAGGGCCTGGAGGCTAGGCACGGCAAAATGAGGTGTGCCTGCAAAAACGATGCGTAGCTGGGAAGCGGTCATTATGTAGTCATTTCTCGTAGTGGCAAACGCCGCTGTCCAAACAGTGCAAGTGATTTTTTAAAAACGAACCCTGCGGCTGCTAAAAACCCGCTCCCATAAGAAAACAGAATCTCATTTAAAACTGACGAGTTCGCGTCTCTACGCGGGACTGTTTTTCCAGCTTTTTACGAATCCGGGTCCGTTTAAGCGGAGAGAGGTAGTCTACAAACAACTTGCCATCCAAGTGATCGATCTCGTGCTGAATACAGACCGCCAATAAACCGTCGGCCTCCATTTCGAAAGGCTCGCCCGCACGATCTAAAGCGCTGACTCGGATACGCTCGGCCCGCCTTACGGTCTCCTGGACCCCCGGCACCGATAGGCAGCCCTCCTCCATTTCTTCTTCCCCGTAACTTGCTAGAATACTAGGATTAATGAATACCAAAGGCTTATTTCTCTCCTCTGAAACATCGATAACAATGATACGCTTTTGAACATTGACCTGATTGGCCGCCAAGCCAATGCCGGGAGCTGCATACATCGTTTCGAACATATCATCCACGAGACCGCGAAGCCAATCGTCGACAGCGTCAACGAATGTGGCCGGTTTGCGCAGTCGGGGGTCAGGAAAATGCAGAATAGTGAGTTGTGCCATAGCAAATCTGCAATCGCTTAGTTTATCAAATGTCTAAAATACCGTTACCGTATCGTAAATAATACAAGAAATACCTATAAAGTCGCTATACTTTGCGCAACGACAGCGATTCGTTACACTTACCGTCTCAACTGTTGCAGGGATAAGGAAATGAGCAATACGACAAAACTCGGAAGTTGCATCTGTACCGCTTTAATAATGGCCGCCTTCACCGTATCAAGCGCTTGTTCCCAGAATACGATAACTGGCTCTGCGTTTAGCCAACAGGACAGCCCCCAAGCCCCGCCCCCGCTCATCACCCGCAAGGAAAAATCCGCGCCTACAGCCCGTACCCCAGGGCAGATATTATTGCGCCCCAATCACCCACAGCGCTACGTCATAGCGCCCGAAGACTCACTGCTTGACGTTGCCAGCCGCTTTTTAGAAGAACCCTGGCGCTGGCCTGAAGTCTGGCGCCCATCCTCAAACGACGAAAACAATAACCTGCTCTATCCTGGTGAAGTTATCGAGCTTTATACCGAAAATGGCCAACCTCGACTACGTCCTGCCTCGGAAATGCTTACCATAAAACTTTCCCCGCGGGTACGTGCCGAAACACTAGTCCAACCAATACCCACTGTGCCCAGGAGTGCCGTCGAGGGGTTTTTGAAAAAATCCATTGTTGTTAATAAAGCGGATTGGAAAACAGCACCTATCATCGTTGGTAACTTTGACGGCCGGGTGCTCTTACCCCCCGGTGACCAAATTTATGTCTATGCGTCGGGTGTCCAAGATTTTGACCAGCGGCGTTATCGCGTGTTCCATTTTGATAAAGAATATCGGGATCCATCGACAGGACAATCATTAGGATTTGGTGGCCTTTATGTGGGAGAAGCGGTACTGGAACAAGAGGGAGATCCTGCTGTCTTGGCATTGACAGAGACCCATATGGAAGGCCGCGCCGGTGATCATCTGTTTCCCCTACCTATTGATGAAGTCGAGCATTACCACTTCCTTCCTCAGGCTGCGCCACCGGACACCACTGGACACATTATTGCGTTGCTGGACGATCATGTTCTAGCCAGCCAATATCAAAGCGTAATAGTCAATCTCGGGGAAAGAGACGGTATGGAACCCGGCTATATGCTGAATATCCTTGCTACGGCCCGCAACACAGCCAAACCTACGTTTAGACCCGTAGCACAGTCACCGGAACATAAAATTGGTTCGTTAATGCTTTATAAAGTTTACGAGGGAGTCAGTTATGGCTTAGTGATGGCAATGAACCATTCCATTAGAGTTTTTGATCGGGTTGAGGCACCCTTTTGAGTAGCTCGAGCATACGTTTTTTGGACAATCAGTTGCGCTATATGCGGCCTGGCAGACAAAAAATGCTGGAAATTTTTGTCCAGGCATTTTAGAGAGTACTAAATACCTTGTGGATACTCCAGAAATTGCCTTTTGGTTAGCCCTACTGCGCACCCCTGGCATCGGTCCGATCCATTTTGCGCGCTTACTAAAAACATTCGGCTCACCCGCCGCAGTGTTTACTGCCAAGCATGATGATTGGGCCGCACTTGGGCTAACCAAGCCGAGTCTGGACTACTTATGTAGTCCAGACTGGCGCAGAATTGAACAAGATTTAGTTTGGTTAGAACAACCACACAACCATATCATTCGTTTCGATGATGCTAACTACCCCCCCTTGCTCCGCCACATCAAGTCTCCCCCTCCGCTACTCTTCATCCACGGTAATCCCAATTGTTTAAGTGTCCAACAGCTTGCTGTGGTCGGTACTCGCCATCCCACGCCTGCAGGTAAGGAAACGGCACGCAGTTTTGCCTCGCAGTTATCCGCTTCCGGTATCGTCATCACCAGTGGTCTTGCCTTGGGTGTAGATGCAGAAGCTCACTACGGGGCGCTGCTTAGCAAAGGTCAGACTATCGCGGTAATGGGCACCGGACCCGATCAGATTTACCCTGCTAGACACCGTGAGCTAGCCTATGCCATTGTCGAAAACGGCGCTTTGGTTTCCGAGCTACCACCTGGCGTACCAGCCCTTGCTGAAAATTTTCCTCGGCGAAATCGCATCATTAGCGGTTTATCCCTGGGAACTTTGGTGGTAGAAGCTGCCGCACGCAGCGGTTCATTAATTACTGCTCAACTAGCTGCAGAGCAAGGCCGGGAGGTATTCGCCATTCCAGGTTCTATTCATAATGTTATGGCGAAAGGTTGCCATCGCCTAATCCGACAAGGTGCCAAATTGGTCGAAACCACTGCCGATATCCTGGAAGAATTGGGTCCATTAGCCACGATTGTCAGTTCGACAACAGCCGAGGAACTACCCGTAGACTTATCGGAATTAGATGAAGACTTGCGGGATTTACTGTTTCATCTGGGTCATGGACCCGTCTCTGTCGATTGGCTTGTGGAACGATGTGGATTGACGGCGGAGGCAGTTTCCTCCATGCTGCTCATACTAGAGCTACAAGGTCTGGTCACCGCCGCTCCGGGTGGACTGTATTCCCGGCTTAGAATCTGAGGGTGTGTACATGAAAGAAAATGTTTTGGACGTGTTGATGTACCTGTTCCAAAATTACATGACTGAGGACGCAGACATTGACCCAGACCGGGAATCCATGGAAACCGAACTGCTGGAGGCTGGTTTCCCATCCCACGAAATTACCCAGGCCTTTGAGTGGCTTGATGGACTGATGGCCCGCCTGGAAACTCCCGTAATGTTGCTCAACGAAGAGCGCTCCTTTCGCATTTACACGGACCAAGAAATTACCCGGCTAGATATGGAATGCCGAGGTTTTCTTTTATTTTTGGAGCAGGCTGGCGTTCTGAGTTCTGAAACCCGAGAACTAGTCATTGACCGAGTGATGGCATTGGAAACTGATGACATCGACCTTACCCAGCTTAAGTGGGTTATTCTTATGGTATTGTTTAACCAGCCCGACCAGGAAGAAGCATACGCCTGGTTAGAAGATCTTATGTTCGAAGACGTAGAAGGCTATCTCCACTGAGTCTTACCTGCCCCGGCGTTGACGAACCTTAAGTAGCGACTCGATACCGTTAGTGCCGCCAAGCATCAACATCTTATGAGTAAACACCTAGTCATCGTGGAATCTCCAGCGAAGGCTAAGACGATCAAAAAATACCTTGGCAAGGATTTTGAGGTCCTAGCCTCCTACGGCCATGTGCGTGATTTAGTACCTAAGGAAGGCGCCGTCGATCCGGATCACAGCTTCAGCATGAAGTATGAGATCATTGATAAGAATGAAAAATACGTGGATGCTATCGCTAAGGCCACTGGCAAAGCCGATGCCCTCTTCTTAGCTACTGATCCAGATCGGGAAGGAGAAGCCATCTCTTGGCACCTCTATGAGCTTCTCAAAGCTCGCAACTTGCTGGATGACAAACCGGTACACCGGGTCGTTTTTAACGAAATTACTTCCCGGTCTATCGGTGAAGCCATCGCGCAGCCTCGTGATTTGTCCATGGAACTAGTCAATGCGCAACAAGCTCGCCGCGCCCTGGACTATCTTGTAGGTTTTAATCTTTCTCCTCTGCTATGGAAAAAGATTCGCCGAGGTTTATCGGCCGGACGGGTACAATCTCCCGCGCTGCGCATGATTGTGGAACGAGAAGAAGAAATCGAGCGTTTTCAACGTCAGGAATATTGGAGTATCGAAGCAGATGCGGCAAAAGATGAACAGATGTTTAGCGCAAGGCTGGTGGAACTCAAAGGCGACAAATTAGCTCAGTTTAGCATTACCGATAGCGACACTGCGCATGCTGCGGTCACTACACTGCTGCAAGCCGCTAAAGGTCAGCTGATTGTTAACCGGGTTGACAAAAAAAAGCGCAAACGCAATCCCGCAGCACCCTTCACCACTTCCACTCTGCAGCAGGAAGCTTCACGTAAGCTGGGGTTTACAGCACAGCGCACTATGCGCGTTGCGCAGCAACTTTACGAAGGCATCGACGTTGGCGACGGAGCCGTCGGTTTAATTACCTACATGCGTACTGACTCGGTCAATCTAGCTTCTGAAGCCATCGCTGAAATTCGCGACTTGATTGCGCAGCGCTACGGCAAGCATAATGTACCGGTGAAACCCAGAATTTATAAGACTAAGATTAAGAATGCTCAAGAAGCGCATGAAGCAATTCGCCCCACTTCGGTTCCACTAACACCAGAAGCTGTTCGCCAGAAACTGACCGCAGAACAAGCTAAGCTTTATGATCTCATTTGGAAGCGCACTGTAGCATGCCAAATGATACCCGCGACTTTGGATACCGTAACCGTGGATCTTGGTTCTGGAACAGGGAATACCTTCCGAGCCACTGGATCAACTGTTGCCGATCCAGGGTTTATGGCTGCCTATCAGGAAGGGATGGATGATGCCGACAAGGAGGAGAATGATAACCGCATCCTACCCCCGCTGCATGAAGGTGAGCGAGTAACGCTAATGACGATTCGCTCCGAACAGCATTTTACTGAACCGCCGCCGCGCTACACCGAGGCAAGTTTAGTCAAGGCACTAGAAGAGTTTGGTATTGGTCGACCCTCTACGTATGTCGCTATTATCTCGACTTTGCAGCAGCGGGATTATGTGGTTTTGGAAAAGCAGCGTTTTTGCCCCACTGATGTAGGCCGAATTGTTAATCGTTTCCTTACCCAGCATTTTACCCGCTATGTAGATTATGATTTTACCGCCAGAATGGAGGACGAATTAGACGCTGTGTCGCGCGGCGAAAAAGAGTGGATTCCACTGATGAGTGCTTTCTGGAAGCATTTTAAACACCTGGTGGACGACAAAGAAGAGAGTGTACCTCGCCAGGAGGTGGTTCAAGCACGGGAATTAGGCACCGACCCCAAATCGGAAAGACCAGTTACCGTGCGCATGGGACGCTATGGACCTTTTGTCCAAATCGGCACTAAGGAAGACGAGGAAAAACCCCGTTTTGCAGGGCTTCGCCGTGATCAACGCATCGATACGATTACGCTACAAGAAGCTCTCGATTTATTTAAGTTGCCCCGGGTACTCGGTGAAACTCCAGCGGGGGAACCGGTGACGGTGAATATCGGACGTTTTGGACCCTACGTCCGCTACGGCAAAATTTTCGTTTCTCTCAAAAACACCGATGATCCCTATACCCTTTCGCTGGAACGGGCTCTAGAATTGATTGCAGAGCACAAGGCAAGCAATGCGAGTAAAGTCATTCGCACCTTTGAGGGTTCATCGGTGCAAATTCTAAAGGGACGCTACGGACCGTACATTACTGACGGGAAGAAAAACGCACGCATCCCCAAAGGCCGCGAACCGGAAAGCCTAACCCAGACTGAGTGTGAACATCTTCTGCAGGAAACACCCGAGAGAAAATCCCGTCGTCGCACAACTCGGAACACCTGATGCCACCATCGTGCACCCTTATCGGCTTTACGAGATTATGCGCGTACTACGCAAGGGAGGCGTTATTGCCTATCCCACCGAGGCGGTATTTGGACTTGGTTGTGACCCCAACAACAAAACTGCGGTGCAGCGGATCTTAAACGTCAAGCAGCGTTCCCCAGCTAAGGGTTTTATTTTAATTGCGGCGACACTCACCCAGCTAAAACCTTTTGTTGAACCTCTGGACGTTTTATCCCGGAAACGGGTGGTAGCAACCTGGCCAGGACCAGTGACATGGCTACTGCCGGCGCGTAACGCACCGGTATGGTTGCGTGGCTGCCACGATACCTTAGCAGTGAGAGTCACTGCTCATCCGCCGGCAGCTGCACTTTGTCAAGCTTGGGGTGGACCTTTGGTTTCCACCAGCGCCAACCTTAGCGGAAGGCCACCAGCCCGTAGCGCCTTGCAAGTACATCGGCGCTTGGGAAGCTTAGTGGATTGCATTGTACCGGGCACAACCGGTGGTGCTATCCAGCCAACCGAAATTCGCGACTTACAGAGTGGGCGCGTGGTGCGAGGCGTCGGCAGACCATAGCCGCTAACAAGATAGACGAGATGCTGCAAAAAATCGATATTCACTCTGTTCACGCCTATTTGCTAGACTTGCAGGACCGCATCTGCACGGCATTGGAACAGGAAGACGGATCGGCAAATTTTCGCGAAGACGGCTGGATGCGCCCCGCCACCGGCGCTGGTATTCGAGGCAGCGGTCGTACCCGCATCCTAAGCGAGGGCACAGTTTTTGAACAGGCGGGAATTAACTTCTCCCATGTGCAAGGCGACGCACTTCCTCCTGCGGCTAGCAGTCATCGCCCGGAACTAGCCGGCCGCAGTTTCAAAGCCATAGGGGTTTCTCTTGTTATTCATCCACACAACCCCTATATCCCCACCTCACATGCTAATGTACGTTTCTTTCTGGCAGAGCGCCCAAATACTGAACCTGTATGGTGGTTCGGCGGTGGTTTTGACCTAACTCCTTACTATGGTGAAGAAGAGGATTGCATCCACTGGCATCGCACTGCTAGAGCAGCCTGCGAACCCTTTGGACCGCATGTATATCCTCACTATAAGCAATGGTGTGATGAATATTTTTTTTTGAAACATCGTAACGAATCACGGGGCATCGGCGGATTGTTTTTTGATGATCTTAACGAAGGAGGTTTTCAGCGTAGTTTCGCTTTCGTAAGAAGTGTGGGTGAGCATTATCTAACCGCTTACTTACCCATCGTCCGGCGTCGTCGCAACACTCCCTATGGAAAACGAGAACGGGATTTTCAGCTTTACCGGCGCGGTCGTTACGTGGAATTCAATCTCATTTATGATCGCGGTACCTTGTTTGGCCTGCAGTCCGGCGGACGCACCGAATCTATTTTGATGTCTCTACCGCCTAAGGTTATTTGGCGTTATAACTGGCAACCTGAGCCTGACAGCTCGGAAGCCCAACTTTATCAAGATTTTTTGCAACCTCGCGATTGGCTAGAGAACGGTTGAAGCAGGAATGCCAGCATTGATGATTTACCGTTTAGTCAGTATTTTGGTGCTATGCAATTATGGTAAAAACAAAAGCTATGATGACCTATAGATTAGCTCGGCGATTCGTCATCACCGTACTAGGAGTTACCGTTTTACTCATCGGCATAACCTTGCTAGTGCTTCCAGGTCCTGCTTTTATTGTTATTCCCACCGGTCTTGCCATACTAGGCTTGGAATTCACTTGGGCTCAACGCTGGCTGACCAAGTTTCAAGAGAAAGCTAACGGCGTCTACCATAACTTCAAACACCGCCGCAAGCCTTCAGTCTAGCGGCAACCGAATTTTCGAAGCAAACGGGTTTTGGATTTATATGCCATGATGTCATGGCAATTTGTGTTTAACATGACTGTTACTATTGGTGTAAAAACGTGAAGTTTTGCAGCGAATGCGGCTCACCTTCCGTTGCTCTGCGCATTCCGCCAGGTGATAGCCGGCTTCGATATACATGTAATGCGTGCGGAGTCATCCATTATCAAAATCCGAAAATTGTAGCGGGTAGCATTCCTGAATGGCAGGGCAAAGTTCTATTATGCCGACGTTCCATAGAACCGCGTTATGGCTTCTGGACGTTGCCGGCAGGCTTTATGGAAAACGGTGAATCAACGGTTCAAGCCGCCGCACGTGAAGCTTTCGAAGAGGCTAACGCTATTGTCGATAATTTAACCCTGTATGCCATGTATAGTCTTACTCATATCAGCCAGGTTTATCTGATGTTTCGTGGTAAGCTAAGAGAAGGACGCGCTAGTGTCGGTATGGAGAGCCTGGAGGTAAGGCTGTTTACTGAGGACGAGCTACCCTGGCGAGAATTAGCCTTTCCCGTCATGGGCGAAACCCTTCAACGCTACTTTGAAGACTGTCGTAAAGGAAAATACAGCCTTCACATGGGCGATATCAGTCGCAGCGCCGACGGAAAGGTGTCAATACATTGTTATTGACTCAGACGCCAACAGAAATCTTTTTTTCTAAAGCAGAAGAGACTGTCTGGCATAGCGCCATTGCTTTAAGCCCTTTCATTCAGCTTATGTTGAATTTTCATTGCCTCCGGCATCTTCACTCAATACTCGGCTGAATGTGGTGCCGGCACAATTAGGACAAGCCGGAATCGGAGCCGCTGTGTAAAATGCCAGTTGCTCACCGCAATTGTCACATTGCAGGGTCCCGGGTCCTGTGATTTCGCCAGTTTGGTAATGGGATGCTTGCTCCAAGGTTTCCTTAAAGGCCAGCATCTGCAAACGGGTTTTATCAGCTGCACTGCCAAATAAGTCCAGCAGACGCTCTTCAATCAGTTCCAAATCAAAACGTAACCACTCTCCCAAGTCATGTCCGGTTTTTGCCAAATAACGGCCCGCATCCTCAACATCTCTCTTAAGATAGTTGCCGATTAGCTGTGCCTCTTCCCGCGTTAACTCTCCTAGTTCAACCGAACGTTCCGCTGCGTGTTCAATGCTTTGTTGCAGGTTGGGCAAAAACTCTTTTTCTGCTTGTTCCAGCTCATCCAAGTGAGCTTTTACCCGCTTCATCATGTGATTATAAGCTTCGGTTAATCTGCTGAGATTGGATGACTGGCGCATGATTAATATCCTCTATCGCTTATCCCGCCTACGATCTATTCGGCGAAACGTAGTGGAACAGCATTATCGGCCGTAGAACTCGATGAGATACGATGCCTCTATTGAACATAGCAGAATGACGTAGCTTACTATAGATGGGGCGCAATCTGCGTTTGTCATCGCGCTGTATGACACCTCTAGCAAACTAATAACCAGCGTTTTACTAGAATACACCTATGCTTGGCGATAGCGGGTGACGGATGAATAAAAAACAAAGCACAGCTTCCCCGACCCTAATAAAGACAGGTACGGGGAAGCATTAAGCTCTTTTACTGACTCGCCAGCAATGCCCGAGTGTCCGGACCCAGGGGCAAGCTATAATCATAAGCAGCAAGAATTAAACTGTCTGCTGCACGGATTAGGCGTGCGTTAACATAGATCGAGCGCCTGCCTACCACATAGGTACCGGCAATTACTGCAGCAACATTGTGATTTTCACTGATGTCTTTAACTGAGCGAGACAGCACAAATTCACCAGCATTCTCCTTGATGAATAAGTTATTACGTAATTTAACTTCAACCATGGTAAAACCCTGTTGAGCAAAGCGCGAGGCAATTTGCTCGGCTATCATCCTTCCCATACCCGATGAATTTTCCAGGGAATTCACATTGACAAAACTAGCAGTCAGCAGTGGTTGCCCCCTCGCCTTTAACCACGGCACCTGATCCAACAGAGCATCTGCTGCTAGATAGCTATTGAGTATCAAATCAGAGTCAACAGCAGCGTTCTGGGTAGTAGCGGGTGCCGGAAACCAACGTGCGCAGCCGACAATAACCAGGCTGAGCGCAATTAGCATCACGGCGACGAGATGTTTGATGGAGCGTTTTTTCATGGTCCTACAACCTCCATTAACATCGTAGGCGCTTGAGCCAGATACTGCCCAAGATTGTAGTTAGGAACATAGTAAATATCGCTAACTCGGGCTAAATAACGATCACCGCTTAATACCGAGGTCGTGATAAGGACTTCGGTATCCGGAGGCGGCTGAGGGACATTATGAGTAATGACCTGCACATCATACTCTACAGGCAAGCCTTCACTCGGATCGTCACTGACTCCAAATCCCTGCCCTAATAAATGCGTAATGAGCAGATCATGTAGGGCACTACTAAAAGTGGAAGTCGATTGAGGTTTTTTAACGTACAAAACCAGAGGTTTCTCTGGCGAATGAGAAGCGGCAAGTGCGGTGGCTAAACGCTGGGCCACATGGTCAGCAATTTCTTCCCAGTGCTGGGCCACCCACATTTTCCGTTCCATACTGGGTGGTCGCTTTTCTACGCTGGGAACTTGCGAAGCACAGGCTCCAAGTCCCACTGAGAAGGCGACAATCAACGAAGTATATAGGGCCTTCATGATACCTCCCTAGCATTGTTCATATCCATATCGATGTCCATTGTAACAGTTTGCCGGACCAAGCGTAGTCGGTTATACCACCTGTGCCACCTTTTAGACAACTTTGATTGTATAAATTACTGCCTATGCCGGTTTGATTTGGCTGTTAAGACCACCGGAAAAATACAGTCATAATTTTTTATACCACATCATTTTGTGCTTGACTACTGTTGAAACCACACTCTATAGTGCCTACCCTTTAACGAAAGCAACAAAATTTTTACTCTAAACTATATAACGCTCATACCAGTATATTTGCCTACAGCCAATTTGTTGAGTATGTCCGCAACGTGACAATAATGTCTAAAGGAGATAGAGATATATGAAAATAGCCCGCCTGGAATCCGTTGACCAGGAATCGGCCGAAGTCACAGCTATTCCTCTGCAACCCGCTTCCCGGGATATTTGGGATAAAAAATACCGGCTCAAAGCGAAAAACGGTAGAGCTATCGATATTACCGTCAACAGCACCTATCAGCGAGTGGCGCGGGCCTTGGCCGCCGTAGAAGTGACTCCAGAACTGCGTGAGCTCTGGCAGGAAAAGTTTTTATGGGCCCTGCGCCATGGCGCTATACCTGCCGGTCGTATCCTCTCCAACGCCGGCGCTTGGGAACATAAACCCGCGACTTCTACCATTAACTGTACGGTCTCAGGCACTATTCAGGATTCCATGAACGATATCCTGGGCAAGGTCCATGAAGCAGGGTTGACACTAAAGAGCGGCGCTGGGATTGGTTATTGCTTCTCGACACTGCGCCCCCGCGGTGCCTATGTGTCTGGGGCCGGCGCCTACACCTCAGGTCCCCTGTCGTTTATGGATATCTACGATAAGATGTGCTTTACGGTATCTTCCGCTGGCGGACGGCGGGGCGCACAAATGGGCACCTTCGATGTCGGACATCCGGATGTCATAGATTTTATTCGCGCTAAACGCGAACCCGGCAGGTTGCGTCAGTTTAACTTGTCGCTGCTGATTACCCAGCAATTTATAGAGGCCGTCAAAAATGATGCAGTTTGGCCATTAGCTTTTCCCATTCAAGCAAAGGAAGTAACCGAGGATCATATCGATCTCAGCGACTCTGAGCAGATTATCTGGCGAGACTGGCCCACAACAGAGGGATTGTTGGTTAATGACTATGGTCAAGTCGCCTGCAGGGTCTATAAAACCATTCTGGCTCGCCGTCTCTGGGATATTATTATGTCGTCGACTTACGACTATGCGGAACCAGGGTTTATTCTCATTGACAAGGTCAATGAGATGAACAACAACTGGTTCTGCGAAACCATTCAAGCCAGCAATCCCTGTGGCGAACAGATGCTACCGCCCTATGGTAGTTGTTTGCTAGGCTCGGTAAACTTGACGAAATTTGTCAGAGATCCCTTTTCCGAAAAAGCCAGCTTCGACTGGGATACCTACCGCAAGGTTGTCGCCGTTTTCACTCGCATGCTAGATAACGTGGTGGATATTAATGGCCTTTCTCTGGAGCAACAGCGCCAAGAGATCATTAATAAACGCCGCCATGGGATGGGATATCTGGGTTTGGGATCTACCCTCACTATGTTAGGCATGCGGTATGGTGACCCTGACTCTCTCGCTTTTACCGAAGAGGTCACTCGAGAACTTGCTCTGGTGGGTTGGCAGGTCGGCCTAGCACTGGCACAGGAAAAAGGGCCGGCGCCAATCTTGGAACAAGATCTTACTGTTACTGCCGACATGCTCAATAAACGTCCCGAAATGCGCAAAGACGGCTACCAGGTAGGCGATACCCTTAAGGGTAAAGTGTTACATGCCAAATACAGCCGCTATATGCAACGTATCGCCAAGGTAGCTCCGGAGCTGATAGAGCAGCTGGCTAACGTCGGCGCACGCTTCACGCATCACAGTTCCATCGCGCCTACCGGGACAATTTCCCTATCTTTAGCGAACAATGCCAGCAATGGCATTGAACCCAGCTTCGCGCACCACTATTCTCGTAACGTCATTCGCGAGGGTAAAAAGACGAAAGAAAAAGTGGATGTATTTTCTTTCGAACTGTTGGCTTATCGAGCATTGATTAACCACCAAGCCATACCGTTTTCCAGCAATCCAGAAAACCGGCTACCAGATTACTTCATAACGGCCGATGATATTACTCCCAAACAACACGTGGATATTCAAGCTGCGGCCCAAAAGTGGATCGACTCCTCTATCTCCAAAACGGCTAACGTACCCACTGATTTCCCTTATGAAGACTTTAAAGATATCTATCTCTACGCTTATGAGCAGGGTCTAAAAGGCTGCACGACCTTCCGTTTCAATCCGGAGGCCTTTCAAGGCGTGCTGGTAAAGGAACAAGACCTGGAAAATACCCGTTACCTTTTTACGCTGGAAGACGGCAGTGAAGTAGAGGTGAAAGGTAATGAGGAGATCGAGTATGACGGTGAGGTTCATACTGCTGCTAACCTATTCGATGCCCTTAAAGAGGGGTATTACGGCAAATTTTAAGCCGGTGAGAGTACATCATGGCCATCAAGATTGATAAAAAAATTATTAAATACAGCGTCGTTCGAGGGGAAGATGAACCGGTATCTGCAGCCAAGATGCCTGACACCCGACCTAATGTCGTGCATATGCATGAAAAGGTGGAACGTCCTGAAGTACTGATGGGTTGCACCTATAAGGTGAAGACCCCGCTTTCCGATCACGCGCTGTATATTACCATCAACGATATGATTCTTAATCCTGGGACTGAACACGAGGTCCGCCGGCCCTTCGAAATCTTCATTAATTCCAAAAATATGGACCATTTTCAGTGGATTGTAGCCCTGACGCGGATCATTTCCGCCGTCTTTCGTAAGGGCGGCGACGTGATTTTTCTAGTGGAAGAACTGCGCTCGGTGTTTGATCCTAAGGGTGGTTATTTTAAAAAGGGCGGCAAGTATATGCCATCGTTAGTCGCTGAGATCGGCGATGTGATCGAGTCTCATATGCGCATGATCGGCTTATTAAAAGACGAAGGACCTGATGAACATCAACGTAAACTGATGGACGAAAAGCGTGCCCAGTATGAAGCCAACGTAAAAGTAACGGAAGAAACGTGCGCTAATCCCTTTCCTGAGGGTGCTTCCTTATGTCCGCAATGTCAGACTAAGGCAATGCTGTTAATGGATAACTGTCTGACCTGCCTAAACTGCGGCTATTCAAAATGTGGTTGATAAGCGTGCCGTCACAAGGTCTTGCAGTGGAAAACGTAGTGATAGATAGGGCTAATAATAACCACCGCTAACACAGGGAGCTTTTGAGATAGACTCGGACGCTCTGTACGAGGCTATCTCATCGGAATTGACTTCTTGCACACTATTAACTGGCAATTCATATACCTCGACAGAAAATCGGGGAGTCTAATAGCGTTTGCAAACGAGTTTATTACCGAAACACATGCGACTTGGCATATTGTCAGCCAAAGCTTATCCTCGATTTTTAATCATCATTACCTGAACAATAGTGAGCGCTATATTCTCGGGAACTTCAAGAATTTTTTGGAGTTCATCAATTAGCTTTTTTTCGCTGTCATCAACGACTCCATCAGCAAAAGCAATATCAACGGCGCAGGCAAATGCTGTTTCTCGTAGCTCGGTCGGTAATCCTTTCCTGGCGAGTTGTACCAACGACTCTACACCCTGCCTTTTAATAATCCCAATCAGCTTATCGAACATGGCAACCATCTGGTTTCCATTTGTACTTTCAAACATTCTCATGCGCCGTAAATATGCAACTATACCCTCAACCTCGGACTGAGAAATGTGTCCGTCTGCTGCGGATATAGCCAAAGCTATCGCCAAAAAACACTCCTGTTTGTTCAATACTACTGACGCTTGTGGTTCTTTTGCAAAAACTTTTTCAAATAGACCCATCACTTTTTCCTTAAGCTATATAAAGTTATCCGTTACTTAAATAAGGAAATATGCACTTCCCTGTATCGGATGGTTTATCTTATCTGTGAGAAGAAGAAGCATGCAAAGCACAGCAAAGTTAGTGCCATTAATTGCTTTCTACGATTTCTATCTTGACGACTTTTCCTGGTAATGTCTTCAAAAAACTAAGCGTTTTTTATTCTATCTGTTATAAAGGCTTATGAAAAACATCAAATTTAATTATGTTTTTCGTCAACATATGTCAAAATAAGTCAGAATCCCTCAATAAATTAACTACTATGGCTTATTAGCTACTAGGGACCTTGTCTGTACCGTGCACCAGGACTTTCAAAGCTTGTCTATTTAAGGTGCTGCTTTATGTTAGCTTTTATTTGAAGGAATTCTTATATCACAGTTTGCAAGTACTTCAAAAGTATGCCTGAAATTTCGCCACTTTGAAAGCCCTAGACTCTTAGCAAGCCGCTCAGAAATCAATGCAATTCAAAGAATCTAGCTTTTATTCACGTTCCTCAACCCAAGCTTTTTTAATGGCTTCTAGTACTTTTTGTCCAGGCTGGTTAGGATCATCATCAAATTCTTTTAGCTCACTTGCCCAGCGGTGTAAATCCGCTAAGGAAACCGATCGCGGATCTACATCAGGATGTGTATCATCCAACGAAATGGCGATGGCCAGAGAATCATCCCACTTTAAGTTCATCAAAAAATTACCCTTTAATGAGTTTACAAAGCTCTGTGAACGCGGAAATTAAACGCAGTTTTTTATCATTCGAAAATTTGCATATCAAAGTCGAGCTACCAATGCAACGCCTGCCGTCATCAGTGTACCGGCCAGCAAATGTTGCCCTAACCGTTTTTCACCAAAGAGCAACGCTCCATAAAGGATCCCAAACAGTAAACTGGTGCGTTTTACACTCGATCCTCAAGTTTTTTTAGCTTGACATTCTAAAATATTGAAATTTCAGCAAGTTAGAATTTTGCTTTGTCTTGGCGATCCTTGGCCGTAAATTTCTAAGTGTCTGACAATCGGAAAATTCATAAAGTCAAGAACTAAAAACTTGATCATCGAGTTTACAGTGATCATATAGGCGACTTCCACTTTCGCGATGGCCATAAAATGCGTAACAATCATGCTTCCCATCATAATTCCGATCAGTAAGTGCCAATGAGGTCTCCGCCACAATACCCGTACAATGCCAGGCTGCTTGATGGAAAACAGCGTAAGCGTAAAAAACCCCAACAGCAAAAAGTAGAACGGTCCAAAAGTCAGCGGGGAAACATATTGTAAAGCTATTTTGCCTATTACTGATGTCAAGCTGTAAATAGCGGCAACGGCAAGCATAAACCGGGAGCCTGGTTCGCGGATGATAGCGTGAAACGGATCTAGCCAAGGCCGCCGACCGTGACTCTGAGTTAGTTCCAAGTTTAGCAGATAGGCTCCCACGACAACTAACAGAATCCCAGTCAGTCCCCTCCAAGAAATCCGTTCCCCTAGCAGCAGAAAGCCAGTGAGGGTAGTCAACACCGGCGTAAACGCCAGGTAAGGTAAAGTTGAAGCTAGCGAGCTATCCCGAATGGCTCGCATATAGAGCAGCATGGCCACAATCTCTAAAGGCATGAGAATCGCTATCCAGCCCCAAAATACGAGTGGTGCAGCGGGCAAAGGCAATACCAGCAAACATGGAGCTAATACTAAGCTGGTAAATCCAAAGCGGACCACGACCAGCTCTCGGGCTGTGTAATCTGCAAGAAACTTCTTTGTTAAAGCATCCGCTGAGGCTAAGCTAAAGGCACAGCAAAACGCCAAAAAAAACCAATCCATATCAGTCTTCGCCATGAACACAAGGGACAGACACCGTACGGATATTTTTCATACAGAAAAATTTCTTTTCAAAATAAAGCTTTTTTCATTTTTCCGAAATACATGTACGTATTTTTACGTATTCCCAGTGATTGGTTATTATGCTTTATTAGTAATAAGGTGTTTTCTTATTAATTATGAGTGTAAAGGGATAACGATTGTTTCATAAAACAGTCACTATTATACATTATAATGCGTTCTCACAGTCAGTTAGCATTTCCTATCTATCTTTCTGACTTTCTGATCACCATCATTTAAGCTAGAAGCCATTTTTCATATTTTTGAATAGACAACTGATTTATTGCACCGCTAAGGAGATAACAATGGCATTGCATCAAGAAATCAAAAGAGTTGAGAAGCAGATTCATGAAGCTTGGTTGATCAGTTTAGGCACCTTCTCTACCCTTCAAGAAAAAGGAGGTACCCTTTACCGCTTGCTCTTGGCAAAGGGTACAGAGGTTGAAGCTCACGGCAACGAGGTATTTACTGATAAGCTTCAACAAATGCAGGTTTCGACAAACAATAACTTAGAAAAACTGGAAAACACAATCGAAGCTCGTATCTCTGCAGGACTGCATCGCTTAGGTATGGCTAATAAAAACGATATTCGGAATCTTTATCATAAAGTGGACACATTAGGTAGAAGCATTGAAGATTTGGTTCACATGAAAAGTATAGAGAAAAAGCTTAATATACCATCGCTAGAAAACTCTCTCTAAATCAGACCTAACGATATCGATTATGGTCCAGAACAGAAACCATAACCGTAGACGGATAAGTCTCTTGTGAGGCTCTAGCCTGAGACAGAGGCTAACTTACAGGATTCACTAGGGTACCCCTATCTCATCGGGCTAGATTATTAATCTAGATCGATTACCCACTGGATCTGGAGTATTCCGGAAACACCCCAATAGACCTCAATACAAGACGGACAGGAAGGAGCATAGACCATAATGGTAGAACATCGTTGGGGCCAGCGTATTGACACTGCCATGGACGTATTATTATTTCGGGGTCAACGGTACGCGGCTCAGGGTACAGTATTCAATGTCGGTTTCTATGGAATCTTTGTGGCAACTGACAGCATTTTTCCGAAAAACACCTACTTAGAAATCCGTTTTGCTTTGGCCAGCGATTCATATAGTGCCGACTATCGTATTCCAGGAATTGTCGTGCATACGGCGAATAACGGTATAGGTTTGATGGTGGATACGACTGACCCGGCCGCACGTCTTGGTTTGAAAGCCATTCTCGATGAAGCGGCCGCTAAAGAGGGGGAAAGCCTAATCAACGGAAGTCAAACATTTCCACGCTTTGGAGTTAGGATATAATTGATTCAGGTATCGCCACTCTATAGCTGATCCTTTTTTTTAATCCGACTGCTTGGCTTAATTGGTAACTGTTTGGATTTTTTAGCCTCTTATTATCGAGACTGATATTCAAAAACACCTAACCCGCAAAATCCACGTATGTTATTATTGGGGCCCTTATCCAAGGACGGTTTATCGTTGAAACCTACAAAGTAAAATCATGGCCAAAGTTCGCTATTAACCACGGCGCCATGTTGCCTTTTACGCTGTCAGTAGCCCCAAAATAAATGTGTTGCACTATGACTTCAGTCCCTACGGTATTTCTGGTCGACGATGACCCAGGCGTTCGCGACGCTCTTAGTCTGTCCCTCAAAACAGCAGATCTAAATGTAGAGACTTATGATGCCGCTGAGTCATTCTTAGCCGCCTATTGCTCCGACCGCCCCGGCTGCCTAGTATTGGATGTACGCATGCCCCAAATGAGTGGCCTAGAACTTCAGGAAGCTCTTACGGCAAATCGTATTAGGATCCCGATTATTTTTATTACTGGCCACGGTGATATACCTATGTCAGTCAAGGCAATTAAGGCGGGTGCCATAGACTTTCTAGAAAAACCTTTTCGTATGCAGGTTCTGCTTGAACGTGTTCAGGAAGCCATGGCGAAAGATGCCCGAACACGTGAGTCAGACATCGATAAACAAGCTATCATCAGACGCTATGCGCGTCTGACGCCGCGGGAACGTGAAATTATGAATCTCATTATCGAAGGCAAATCTAATAAGGAAATTGCCAAGGAGCTGCATGTCAGCCCTAGGACCGTTGAAACACATCGCTCCAGAATCATCGATAAGATGGAGGCCAAATCGTTGCCGGACCTGGTAGCCATGGTATTCAGTTGTGGACTTAATAAATCTAACGTGGCCTCCCAAGTTCGCCATATAATAACGTAAGTCATTGATTTAGCTTATGCTACTTTTAAAAAATGCCACTACATGGCATTTTCAAAGACTTACATCACTGGTCCCTCCCCGTCCATTTAGCCGGGCGGGCAACATCGCTGGCGGACCGGCCGGTGTTTGTCAAGATAGTTGTCGTCTTTTTCTATTCGGTCTGTGGTAGACCGGGAACATGGTCCAGCACCTCAGCGGCTGGGTTTAGCCACACCTCGGTGACCGGCTTCCAGTTGCGGATGGCGCCCTGCCAGCGCTCGGGGTGACGTGCCCTGGCTTGTTCATAAACCGCCTCGCGCTGCGCCAAAAGGGCGGCTTCTTGGCCGCTATGGCGTTCGTGAGGGGTCACGAAGCGAATCCGGCTATGGCGATGGTCGTGATTATACCAGGTCACAAACTGCAGCACCCATGCCCGGGCGGCCTCCAGCGAGGCGAACCCGTGCTCAGGGTAGCCAGGCCGATACTTGCAGGTACGAAAGACGGCCTCGGAGAACGGGTTGTCGTTGCTCACGCGGGGGCGGCTGTAAGAGGTCACGACCCCGAGGCGGTAAAGCGTCTCCAACCAGGCACTGCCCTTCATGGGACTGCCGTTATCGGCATGCAGCACCAAGGGCTGATCCAGACCCTGCTCCACCAGGACCGCCCGACGCACGACCTCAGCGGCATAGGCCGCGCTTTCGCACGCATACACCTCCCAGCCGACGATTTTGCGGCTATAGAGGTCAATAATAGTCTTTACGCAAGTGACAAAACTGAATATGCTCGCTGCTGGGACTCGTTGGAATCACATAGCGGATTTCGACATCGCCATTGCTGACCACAACCCGATCAATTAACAATTCAACTAAAGTCCGTTTGTGTTCAAAGGTGGCGCTGGTCAAGCCCCTTTGCACCCGCTGACAAAATGCTGCTACGGAGCCGATCACGCCGGCTAAGGCGGCTTGCTGATCGACTTGACTCTCAAGCTGTTTCGCCTGCTGCTCCAGCGCGTGGCGTTTGCGCTCCAACTCGGCGCGGCGCCGCTGGTACTCGGCGACCGGGATCACTGCCATCAAATACGCCTGGGTAAGACGTTCGAGCTGCTGCGCTAGACTCGCCTGGCCTTTGCGTAGTGCCTCTTTACGGACCTGCAGCTCTTGTGGCAACCAATGCCCACCGTGGGCACGCTCCAAGGCGTAAGCAACGATCTCGGGGTGGCGTAGCACTTCACAGAGGTCTTGCCATACCAGCTCATCCAGTGCTTGTACTGGAATACAGCGTGACGAGCAATGCGTATCACGCGCGCTTTGGCTACGGGCGCGCTTGCCGTGACAGAAGTAGTAGCTATAACCACCCGGCTGTACCGTCCGCGCGGTGCAGCTCAACCCACATAGCCCACAGCTGACCAGCGCGCGCAAGAGGTAAGGGTGGGCTTTGTTGTTACGCCGTGCAAAGGCCTGATTGCGAGCGAGTTTGGCTGGTACCAGCTCATCTTGTGCTGGGCTCACAATGGCGGGAACGCTCGCTGCTGGTGTCCACTGCTCCCGCGGTACTGCCGTCTTACCACTAGCGTGACCAACCGGGTGTAACGCCGACTGCCGACGTCGCACCGCGCGAGCACGAGAGCGGTCTGTATAGACTTGGCCGGTATAGGTCGGATTGGTCAACAAATTACGCAGCGTCGTAATCTGCCAGCGGCGTTTGCCGGTCGCTGTCGCCACTCCAGCCGTAGATAAGCGCCTGGCCAAGTCACCCAGACTGACCGATTCGTCCGCATAAGCAGCAAACAGCTCTTTGACCACCACCGCTTCCGCAGGGTCGAGGTAAACCCCCTCCGGATCGCGTGGTCGATCCGGATCAACCCGATAGCCGTAGGGCGGCACGCTCCACGGCAACAGCGTTCCGCTACGGAGCTTTCGCTGGCGCCCGCGGCGCATCCGCTCGCTCATCAAGGTGCGTTCGTATTCGGCTACGGCACCGCGAATTTGCAACAGTAACTGGTCATGCGGATCCTGACTCATCGGTCGGTCCAGAAACTGCACCTCACAGCCGTAGCGCTCAAGCTCTTCGAGCAACACCATTTGATGGACGTAGTTACGGGCCAACCGATCGGGGGCAGTGACTACTACCCGATCAAAGTCCGCCGCTTTGATTTTGTCGCGCAACTGATCCAAGCCAGGGCGGTTCAGGCTCGCTCCGCTATAGCCGTCGTCGCGAAAGATGTTCTCCGCCGGCAGGTCCTCGCCTTGGGCTCGCAGATGCGCATGCAGTAACGTTAGTTGTTGTTCGATGGTCTGGGTCTGCGCTTGACGCTGGGTGGATACGCGCCCATAGATCGCCGTTCTCATGAGTGTCCTCCGCCGTCTGAGGGTCGCTGCTCACAACGTTCGCCACCGGTTGGTGCGTGGCGGCTAGGGCCCATTGCAGCAGCTGTTGGTAGGCCCGGTCCCATCGACGAGCGCCGTCCGCTTTCGCGATCAGCTGGCGCTGCACTCGCCACTGGTGTTTCATGGCTACCTCCACAATGAATAGGGTTCATTGCTACGGTATACCGATTCACCATCAGATTAACTCCGCCCGTGTTGCGGGCATCGCGACCAGCTCAGTTTCAACTGGCCCGTACGGCTCATGCAAAATTTGTCATTTGTGATTAAACCATTATGATGAGATACAGATAGAAAAACAGCCCCTTCACCGGGCCCGGTAACCAGGTAATATCCCATGACCAGACCTCGCGCGGGCCGCGGGCGCCATGGCGCGGCGGGGGAGTTGGTGGCCGTGGGGCGCGGCTGCGCCCGCGATGGCGCTGTTCCTCAGCCGTATGCAGAATCCGGTAGAAGGTGGATTCCGAAGCCAGGTATTCCCCCTGATCTGCCAAACGCGGCACGATTTGACTGGGCGGCAAGCTGGCATGCGCGGGGGTATGGCAGGTCTCCAGCACCCGGGCCCGTTCTTCGGCACTGAGTTGGTTAGCCGGTTTCGGACGCGGTGCTGTCGGGCGGCCATCGACCTTGACGTCTTCCCCTTGCGTCCAGCGCTGATAGGTGCGCAGACTCAGAGGCTGTTGGAAAACCCCTGATCGAACGATTTCGGAGCATTTTAAATCAACGCATTAGCTTGCGCGCCAGGGTATTTTCCAACAGCCTCTCAGGCCCAGCTGGTGACACGCGGGCGCTAGGCGAGTCCCCCTACGGTGGGCCTCGTCAATCAGGGCCACCGCTTGCTGGCGATCTGGAGGGCTGATCAGGCGTCCTCGTTGTCCCCCCAGATCGCCTGGGCTTTTTTTTGGAGCACCAGCAGTGCCGCCGCCTCGGCCAAGGCTTTGTCCTTGCGGCGCAATTCACGCTCCAGGTCGCGAATCCGCCGTTTATCGGCCTGGGCCTCGCTCAGGGGACGCGCTCTGGGGGAGGAGACCACCGGATTGGCCTGTTGGCAGGCCGCACGCCAGGCGGTAATTGGTTCGCGATAGCGCCCTCGCTTACGGCAGTATTCGCCCAATTCCGCCTCATTCAGCGCCGCCGTCTCCACCACGACGGTAACCTTCTCTTCACTGCTCCAGCGCTGCCCCGCCTCCGCCGCCGGGGATGCCGTTAATCCCCGCGCCCGGCGGGCCTGGCTCCGCCAGCTATAGAGCGTATCCTTGGGGATTCCACTTTCCTGAGCCAACTGCACCACATCCCCATTCTGTGGGGGTAACAATTTCTCAATGATGCTGGCCTTAAATTCTGCCGAATAGGTTCTCATCGTCTCTCACCTTCGCCCCCTCAATAGACAGTTTACGCTTTCTGGGGGACGACATCTATCCTGCCATAGGGGGAGCTGACTAACGGTCGATTGGCGAACGTAAACGTAGGCAATGCGCCGCAAATGATCCGCCGTGATCTTATTCATGGCTCACCTCCTTGCGGCCCAGTGCTTGGGGCTTTGCCTCGAATACCGAGACAATCAACTCCCCCAGCCACGCCTTGATCTTTTCTCTGTCGGTCTCGGGTAGCCGATGCGCCGAGGGCATCGTGTCCAGAAACAGCTTTTTTTGGTACCGGTTGTCCAGTGGCATGTTTTCCTCCTCTAGGGTTGACTACCGCAGCATGAAACACAGAGGAGGATAAGAGACTGTCCACGAGGCGGCGTAAATCCGTAAGCGCCACCACATCAATCCGTGGCATCACCACCGGCTGCCGGTTGGCGACCGCCGGATCCATCATCCACGCCGGCAGGTATGCTTTCGTGCCGTCGGGTTGCTCCAGCAGTAAGTGCGTGTCGTCGCCACACCGCTTGGTCCCGATAATCAGCACGCGTTCTCCCGAGAGCGGGTGATACGGGTAATACACCGTCGCCGCAAATGCCTGTTGATGAGTAGTATGTCGCCCTTTCAACAGTGAAGATCAAGTAAAAGAACGCGTTAAGCTAGTGTTGCTGCTCATAAGTAATGCAAGAAATTCAGTGGCCATGTTTTTCGAACCATCGGCGCATTTTGTGATTGGTCCAGGTCCATTCAATTGGTTTGGCGTAACGGTCGTTGTATTCGGGCCATGACGTCATGACGTGCTCGATGAAGTCGTTACGACTGTGCCAGGATTGGCGCTTCAGGTAATGATGTCTGAAGCTATGGATCAAGATCTCAGCTTGATTGAGCCACGACGCATGCACCGGCGTAAAGCGCGGACGCCACCAAGCGCTGGTCGTGGCGAAGTAGTTCCGCGTATCGCCGGCGGTATGGCTGGGATCACCATCCTGGATCAGAACCCCCCCCTTCAGGCCACGATGCCGCTGCCGGAAAAGCTTCCGCTGCTGGATATAATGCGCGGCATCTTTTTTATCCACGATCACGGCTGCCATCCGGCCAGGGTGAACGATCAAGAACACCAAGATGTTAACGGTCCCGTGGCGCGTGTCCTCGAACTCTTGCTGCTCGATAGAACCGGGAATCGCTCGGCGGAGCGGACGCCGTTCCAAGACTTGGCAATTGGGAATCTCATCAACGCAGACATTCCACAGCCCCTGCGCGGCCAGGCGCTGGGCATGGCTGTAGCACCACAGCACTTTCTCAGCCCGGTGCTTGAACTGCTCAGAGGCTGTTGGAAAATACCCTGGCGCGCAAGCTAATGCATTGATTTAAGATGATCCGAAATCGTTCGATCTGGAGTTTTCCAACAGCCTCTCATCATACCGTGCCGTTTTCCAATAGCGGGTGCGGTGCGGTTGCAAATCAACGTCATGCAGAATACGGCGAAGCGTCGCACCACTGATAGCCGGCACCATCCCATCGGCGATTGCCTGCCACGCCAGGTCCTGGCTCGACCAATGGGTGATATGCAACCCTTTCGCCACCGGCTCGAGACAGGCCAGCTGCACAATTTGCGCCCGTTGCAGAGGGGGAAATCCGCAGCGGGCAACCCGCCCGTTGCGTCCGCTCGACCACCGCAGCCATGCCGGCCTGCTCGTACCGGCGGCATACCCGCCAGATCGTGCTCGGATCACATTGCAGCTGCGACGCCACGCTTTGAATCCGTTCGCCGGCAGCGATCGCTAACACGATCCGTGCCTGTTGGACTTGATACCACGGGCGAGTTTGGCTGCGCGCCAGTTGCTGCAATAGCGGCTTAGAGGCTATTGGAAAACCCCAGATCGAACGATTTCGGATCATTTTAAATCAATGCATTAGCTTGCGCGCCAGGGTATTTTCCAACAGCCTCTTATCGTTCGGCGCAAGCTGGAGTAATCGAGGTTTGCGACCACGCATGAGATGACCTCTACTAAGGAAACAGCAATGCATCTCAGTATAATCCCTACCTCGAATTTCTTGCATTACTTATGAGCAGCAACACTAGCCTACCAGCTAGGGATTTTCGAGCAAATCAACGAAGAATTTGATTATTTCAATAATCTTGAGGCACCCGGTTTCTGTGATTAGGAAGGCCGGCGACTCTGTGTAAACATAGAAAAGTCCACCACCACAGCGACGTTCTTTAACGTATCGCTTCTATTTAAGGTTAATCTGACAGTCAATTTGAAGTTTTCCAGGGAAATTTACTGTACCGATAACTTGGCATTTCGGGCAGCCAAGGACAGAAACCAGACACTCCCTCAGGCAAAGATTCGTAAACACCAATCACCAGTGCGCCGCCGGGCAGCAAACGGGTTTCTATGCGCTTGAGAATATCCCGTTGCTGCTCCACGGCAAAATAAGTAAAGACTAAATTACGACATAACACCAAATGGAAAAGTCCATTAGATGCAGTTTGCCGGATATCCTGAACCAGAAAATTCACTGCACTGCGAAACTCCGGCTTCAGACAGTAATCATTATTTGTCTGCATAAATGCCCGAGCTCGCCAGTCGTCGGGCAGCTTTCTAAGACTACTCCAGCCATAGCAGGCACGTGTTGCGCGGATGAGTAGAGTTGGATCGATATTGGTGGCGGTTACCTGCAACTCTATATCGGGATAATCCTGTCTCACCATTAGGTTCCAAAGCAAGATAAGCGTATAGGCCTCTTCCCCGGAAACGCACCCCGCACTCCAGCAACGCAATGTGTTATCGCCGTCGCTGACCGTTCTCTGGATTAGCGCCGAAAGCACCTGACGACCCAGATAAGCAAACGCATGCCTGTCTCGATAGAAACGGGAAATGGTATTGCGGCAGAGCTTATCCAAACTGTCCCATTCCGCGGGATGCGTCTGCAGATAAGCCCGATAGGCTCCACATCGGCTAGCTGCTATTGCTTAATACTCCGCGCCAGCCGCTTGCAGAGCTTAGTGTGGGTGATCACCATGGAGAAGAGGACCCGCTGCGAGGATGGGCAGGATCGGGTACAATCTTTTTCAGCTGGTGTAACTTGCGTTGCGTGTTCTGTCAAAACTGGGAGATCAGCCAAAAGGGTCAAGGTCAGGAGGTCGAACCGGCTGATCTTGCGAAGATGATGCTGAATCTGCAGGCGCAGGGCTGCCACAACATCAACCTGGTGACTCCCAGTCATGTGGTGGCACAGATTCTTGCCGGCGTGTTGCTGGCTGCGCAACAGGGTCTGCGCCTACCTCTGGTCTATAACACCGGTGGTTACGATAGCCTTGAAGCGCTGACGTTACTCGAGGGGGTAATTGATATTTATATGCCGGATATAAAGTATGGAGATCCCAATACGGCCCGCAGTTATTCTCATGTCCGGGATTATGTCGCGGCAAACCAGGCGGCAGTGCGCGAAATGCACTTCCAGGTGGGCGACCTGGTAATGGATGAACAGGGTATCGCGCAACGTGGTCTGCTGGTGCGCCATTTGGTGCTTCCCGGCAATCTGGCTAATACGGCGACGGTGCTAACGTTCCTTGCCACCGAAATATCGCCCCATACTTATTTGAATATCATGGACCAGTATCAACCCTGTTATCGAGCCGATGAGTACCCACCGCTAGATCGGCCGCTCACCCGGAAAGAGTACCAGGACGCCCTACTCTTGGTCAAAGAATCCGGACTTCAACGGCTGGATCAGCGACACAACTGGTGGTGGAGGTAAAAAAACAGAAGTGACTGCTTCAGCTAGCTAGGCAGGCGGTTAACCTATCTCAGTCACGAGCAACACTGCTCAGCAAAGTCAGGTGAATAGAAAATGCATATTCGCGTTGAATGTTATGCCGGATACCGGGCAGAGGAAACACCAAGATCCTTTTTTCTCGGTGAGAGACAAATCGCGATCATTGATGTCATGGACCGCTGGTTGGCACCCGAGCACCGTTATTTTAAAGTCCAAGGCGATGATGACGGCGTCTATATTCTCCGTCATGACAGCCTATCGGGAAGCTGGGAGATGATCCTATTCGCCAATGGTCAGATGCGGGACTGGACACCGACTACTAACACACCTTTACATTTGTCTCGCAAAGCATAATCAGATTACTTCCTTTCATCTGCTCGCCATAGCGTCGCCGGCGTGGCGAGCAGCGCACCCGGTGTTGGCAAGGGCCACACCAGCCTTTACGACTTTGCCCCTATGGAAGAGACTGACATTCCGCCCGCCTGGCAAGCTGCCGCCGCAAGAATTCTGAAAAAACGCTGGCGCAAAATTTTGGTCATTGGCGCAACAGATCGAGGCAAAAGCACCTATTGCCGCTTCTTGATTCGGTATCTTTGTGCCGCCGGTCATAAAACTGCCTTTGTTGACGCCGACGTCGGCCAGAAAGACGGCGGCCCGCCGGCAACGATTACGCTAACTTATGGGGAAACGGAGCCGGCGCCTTGCCAGCAAGGGTTAGCCGGAATTTATTTCGTCGGCGCCGTCACCCCCGTTGGGCATTTCCTTCCCATGGTCGTCGGTACGCGACGGATGGTGGACATGGCACGAGCATCCTTCGTGGTGATCAATACCACCGGCTTGATTCAGGACAGCGGCCAGATTCTAAAAGCCTTTCAGATAGCATCTCTGCAACCGACGGCGATTGTAGCACTGGAGAAAAATTGGGAATTAAACCCGCTTGTTAGGGCCCACCGGCATCACAATATCATTCGTCTGCCGGTTTCTTCCAGGGCCGCGGCAAAATCCCGCGAGGTGCGAAGAGCGTTTCGCGAACACGCTTTTTGCACCTATTTTCAGGAAGCCCGCGAAACTGTCCTCGACCTCAAACGGTTGAGCGTTCAGCGGTGTCTCCTGTTCCATGGCAAACCTTTGCAGGATCAGCGGTTTTTGTACGCTGAGCGAACCGCGGAAGGTATCGTTGCAGTATCCAAAACATCATCCCATGTGGATCTACCCGGTTTACAGGTGCTACCCGCCGGATTCGAGAAGCATCTGCTATGTGGCTTAGCCGATAGGCATGACCGCGGGCTAGGACTGGCCGTCATGCGAGCCATTGACTATCGCAAAGCAACGCTTACCCTCTTGACGCCGGTTCCCGTCAGACAGATCAAAGTGCTGCAATTTAGCGAACTGTACCTTGACTTTCTTTGAGCTGACACTTGACGCTGTTGTGGACGCCGGACATCATGACGCCATCAGCGCGTTCACCTGGGCCAACAAGCGCAAGGCATCCCATGGTGCGGCCCCTTCGGCATCGTTATCGAAATAAAGATGCACATCCCGGCTTTCCCGCAGCCACTGACAAGTCCGTCTGGCCCAGTGCTCGAGCAGCGCTGTGCTATAAGGGGACGCATAAGTGCGGGTATGACCATGCAACCGCACGTAGACGAAATCCGTGGTAATTGCCTCCCACATGGGCCAGTCGGCGGCGTCGGACAGGCAAACCGCCAGGCGATGGGCGCGCAAACAGGTGGCTATTTCCTCAGCAAACCAGGAAGGATGACGAAACTCCAAGGCATGGCGAGCCTCCGGCCATTGCCCTAGCGCGTCGGCAAAGCGCTCTAGCCTGTCCGTATGCTTACTGAAATTCCGCGGCAGCTGCCAAACCACTACCGCCAGCTTTTCACCGAGTCCTGTGGCCAGCTCACGCTCGCGAGGTATCGGCAGTTCCGGATCGTTTAGTTTTTTGTTATGGGTCAGATAGCGGTTTGCCTTAATGGCAAACCGAAAATGTGCCGGCGTCTCGTTCCGCCAGCGTTCAAAAGTGCTGCGCTGTTGCAGGCGATAAAACGTGGCGTTGGCCTCTATGCCGGTAAACCGTTCGGCGCAAAAGCGCAGCCAGTTCCGTTTGGCCACGCCGGCGTAAAAACCGGACTTCCAGCCGCTGTAATTCCAACCACTGGTACCGATAAAAGCTTGTGCCAGCATGGCATTTCTCTTTTAACCTGTGGTTCGATGTATAAGTGTTTGATCGGTTAGGAATAAACTTCAAGTGTTAGGTGCTTATGCAGGAAATGTCGGCGGTATGGATACCGCCGTCAAGCTTATAGATACCGTCTTGACTGTCAAGCCTTCTGAGTGGTCTGCGGTTGAAACTCGGTTTGGTTTTTGATGACGCCGAAGCAGATATGCGCTAAGTTGCGCATGGCCGCGCCGAGGACGGTCATTTTGCACTTACCGCGTTCCAGCAAGCGCTCGTAGCAGGTGCGCACATCGGGATTATGGTGGCAGGCGCCGAGGGCGGCCATGTAGAGCTTGGCGCGGACCCGTGCGGGGCCGAGCTTGGACAGATGCGGGCGGTGACGGACACTGGAACCGGATTCATGCTCGGTAGGAATCACGCCAAGGTAAGAGGCAAACGGTGTGGCCGCGGCAAAGCGTTGGCCGGACTGCAACAGCGCCACCATCAGCCCTGCCAGCACCGGGCCGATACCGGGGATCGAGAGCAAGTGGTGTCGGTCTTGTTTCAGCGGCGGGTGACGATCAATGTGATCGTCTATGCTTTGCCGCAGCCGCTGCTGCTCCGCTTCCAGAAAGGCGATGCCCCGCGCCAGCGAGGCGATCACCGAGGCGGCATGGGGTTGGCTGAGGCGGGCTTTCTCGAGACGGTTGCGTTCGCGTTGCAGGTCAGTTTCCACCGCTGCCAAGCGCTTGAGCAAGGCGTTCAAGTGGCGCACGTCAGAGAGCTCCGGTTGCCACGGGCGGGGCTTCGTGAGCATCCCAAAGCGGGCGATGGGCAAGGCATCCATGGGGTCGTTCTTGGCCTTGATGCCCAAGCCCTTGGCAAAGGTCTTTCACGGCCTTAGGATTGCTCACCGACACCACCAGGCCGGCGTCGTGCAGGGCGTGGGCCAGCGCTTCATGATAGGGGCCGGTGGCCTCCATCACCGCGTGCAGTTCGGCAGGAACTGCACCGGTTTGTTTCTGGCACCAGGTGATCAGGGTCTGAAACCCTTCCGGCGGGTTAGGAACCGTCTTTTGCCGCTTCTTGAGCGTGTCGGGCTCCAGCAGTACCACGACATCCAACTTCTTCTTATGGACATCAATACCGATGAAAAACATACGCATCGCTCCTCACTCCCCGTTGCAGGCTAACCTTGTGGTCATGCAGACTCAGCGGTCTTGGATACCGTCCAGCCTGGGGTGGCAAACGCTGGGAGACACGGGGGATTATCTAAAAGGCGGACTTATCGTCCTCGGATAATTGCCATCTCTCCGCGTCCCGTGTGGTGGTAGCTAATCACCACATGTTTTAAGATACAAGGGATGTATTTACGTATCTTCTCAAAATCTCATGGTAATGAAGCTTCAGTAACGGGCTGATGTAACAAAGTAGCGCGTGGAAGACTTGATAAAATGCTTGCCTACCCCATGTAGTAGGTTATGAACCGCACCGAAATGACCACTTTTTTAGAAACGCTGCAGCTAGACATTGAGCGTATGGAAGCAGCTGATGTCAAGGCCAGTGTGGTGGCGTTGCTGAATCTGGTGGAAACGCTAGTTGCGGAGAACGACAAGTTAAAGGAGGAGCAGCAAAAGCTGAAGGATGAAATCAGCCGTTTGAAAGGCGAACAAGGCCAACCGGAGATCAAGGGCAAAAACCGAAAGCGTGATGACCTATCGTCGGAACAGGAGCGCAAGGAGGCGTCAGGCGAGCAGGGGAAGCGAGGCGGGGGAGAACGCCAGCGGGACTCGAAACGCGACCAGATCAACATCGACCGGGTGGAAGAGTGCCCGGTGAATCGTGACGAATTACCAGAAGATGCCATCTTCAAGGGTTATGAAAGCGTCATTGTGCAGGACCTCAAAATCACCTCGGACAATGTGGAATACCGCCGTGCGGTGTATTATTCGCCGTCGCGACAGCAGACTTATCGAGGGGCTTTACCAGCGGAGGTGAAAGGGGAGTTCGGTGCCGGCATTCGAGCGCTGATTCCGACGATGAAACATGTCTGTAACCTGTCGGAACCGAAGCTTTTAGAGTTTCTGCACAATTTCAACGTGCGGATCTCGGCGGCTTATATCTCGAGCTTGTTGACGGATCCGCATGCGGTCTTTCACCGCGAAAAGGACGAGCTCTACCGCACGGCTTTGGAATGCGGGGGGTATCAGCAGATCGATGACACCAGGGCGCGGGTTAACGGTGAAAACCACTCTACCCAGGTGGTCTGTAATCCGTGGTACACCGCTTATTTCACGACCGAACGCAAAGACCGGCTGAGTGTGTTGGACGTGCTGAGAAATTTTGCTCCCCGTCGTTTTGTGTTCAATAGCGAAACACTGGAGTTGCTCGAGCAAGGCCATCTCTCCCAGAAGCTCATCCGCTGCGTGGATAACCTGGCAAAAGACCAACCGTTCACGGAAGAACAGGTCAACCAACTCGTGGATGAGTTACAGCCCGGCCCACAGCAACGCAGCCGCATCCTCGAAGCCGCCGCGATCGCTGCGTACCATCAGGAGACCGAGCTACCGGTGGTCAAGCTGCTGCTGTGCGATGATGCCCCGCAATTTAAGCTGCTCACTGAGGAGTTGGCGCTGTGCTGGGTGCATGACGGTCGGCACGATAAAAAGCTCAATCCCATCGTCCCTAGCCATCGGGAACACTTGGAGCACTTTCGCCAAGACTATTGGGCCTTCTACGGCCAACTCCTGGCGTTTAAACAAACTCCCACACCGGCCGAGGCGACCCGGCTGTCTGAGGCATTTGACCGATTATTCTCAACCCAAACCGGCTACGCCGAACTCGACGCGCGAATCGCCAAAACCCTCGCCAAAAAAGAGGCCCTCTTGGCGGTGTTGCGGCATCCGCAGTTGCCCTTGCATAACAATGACGCCGAGTTGGGCGCCCGCGCCCAAGCTCGGGTGAGGGATGTCAGCTTGCACACCAAATCCAAAGCTGGCACCACGGCCAAAGATACCTTCATGACCCTTGTGCAAACGGCTAAGAAACTCGGCGTCAGTGCTTATGACTACATCTATGATCGGGTGAGTGGGAAATTTGAGCTGCCTTCACTGGCGCAGTTGATCAGGCAAAAGAGCAAAGCTGAACTGCATCCGTGTCCTGATCCGCCATGAAATTTTGAGAAGATACGTATTTACCGCGTTTTCCGGAATAAGCACCTGACACTTGAAGCATTTCGTGTCGAACTGAGGTTCTTTTACGGGATAATACCCCTGACGCTATTGGGCATCGACCTGATTTTCCGGCGCCGCCGCTTGAAACGCAGCCAGAGCGAGGCAGGCCTCGTTGATCCGCCCAAGCGTAGGGTAAACCGCCAATTCACACCGAAAGCGCCGGGCATTGTACACCTGAGGCACCAGGCAGAGATCGGCAAGCGTTGGGGTATCCCCATGACAAAAACGCCCGGTGGCGGGATGGTTTGCCAGCAAGGTTTCCAGCGCCGCCAAGCCTTCGTCGACCCAGTGCCGGTACCAGCAGAGCCGCGCTGCCTCGTCGCAATCCAGTGACCTCTCCAGGTAGTGGAGCACCCGCAGATTGTTAAGGGGATGAATATCACAGGCAATCAGCTGCGCCAGCGCCCTCACCCGGGCGCGCGCGACAGCCGTATCCGGCAGCAACGGCGGTTCGGGATGCGTTTCATCGAGATATTCGATGATAGCCAAAGACTGGCTTAACACCTGCCCACCGTCTACCAGAACAGGCACCAGTCCCTGGGGATTCAGATCCCGATAACCGGATAGCCGCTCCGCACCATGGCGCAGGTCGATAAACTCAGCATCATAGCCCAGTCCTTTGAGATGCAAGGCGATCCGCACCCGGTAGGCAGCCGAGCTTCGGAAATACGTATAAAGTTTCACGGCGCTTCGGCCTGATAAGGCACCACTTCTTGCTCGATGGCCCCGAACAGCGATTCGCCGTCCAAACCTAACATTTCTATGCGTATCCGGTCGCCAAAGTTCAGATACGGAGTCATGGCGCTCCCCTGCTCAACCAGTTCCAACATGCGTCGTTCCACGAGACATGCCGAGCCCCGGGAACGCTCCGCATTCGACACCGTGCCTCCACCGATGATGGTGCCGGCACCCAGCCGCCGGGTTTTGGCGGCATGACTCAGCAATTCGGGAAATCCAAAGACCATATCCACACCGGCATCGGGCGCACCGAACGGTCTTCCGTTTAGCTGGACGACTAGCGGCAGATGAACCCTGGCCCCGTCCCAAGCCGGACCCAGTTCATCGGGCGTAAGCGCTACGGGTGAGAAAGCACTGGCCGGTTTGCCTTGGATAAAACCAAAACCCTTGGCCAGCTCCGCCGGAATCAGGTTGCGCAGGGAAACGTCGTTGACCAGCATCAGCAGCTTGATATGGGTCTCCGCCTGAGCGGATGTTACCCCCATGGGTACATCGTCGGTAATAACCGCCACCTCGGCCTCGAAATCGACGCCCCAAGCCGCATCGGCCACCAGAATCGGATCGCTGGGTCCGAGAAAACCATCGGAACCGCCCTGATACATCAGCGGGTCGCGCCAGAAATCAGCGGGCATCTCGGCGCCACGGGCCTTGCGCACTAATTCTACGTGGCTCAGGTAGGCGCTGCCGTCCAGCCATTGATAGGCCCTCGGCAAAGGGGCGGCAAGCGCTTCGTAGTCGAGGGTAAAGGCTCCTGGCACGACGCCCTCGTTGAGTGTCCGGTACGCATCTTCCAGGCGCGAAGCGTATTCTGTCCAATGCTCCAAGGCGAGCTGCAAAGTGGGCGCAATGGCCGGCACCGTGACGGCCCGCTGCAGATGACGGTCCACTACGATCAGGGTGCCGTCGCGCCCACCCGCCTTGAGACTCGCCAGTCTCATCGGGAACCGTCGCGCCAAGAGTCCACGTACCCCTCCCACTCGATCCCCGCCGGCAGGGGTGCGACTTCTAGCGCATCACGGGCATCGACCATGACCGCCACTTCGTTGGTTTCCCGGCGCGCCGCCTTGGTGCCGGTCGCCAGGGCCTTGGGATGGGGACCATGGGTAAATCCGCTCGGGTGGAAGGTCAGCATGCCCGGATAAATGTTGTCCCGGGAAAAGAATTCACCGCGGTGGTAAAAGATCACCTCGTCGTAGTCATCGTTGTTATGGAAAAAAGGTACCTTTAAAACGCCCGGATCGCTTTCCAGCGGGCGCGGGCAGAAGGTGCAGACGACAAACCGCTCGGCGGCAAAGGTGGTATGAGCGGAAGGCGGCAAGTGATAACGGGGGCTCAGGAGCGGGCGGATAGCGCGCCAGTTCAGCCGCACCGGCGCCAGCGTGCCATGCCAGCCTACGGCGTCCAGAGGATTAAAGGGAAACGTCTGCACGCTTACCTGGTCGCGGCGTTTAATAAGCACTCGCCACTCGGTCTCGGATTGCTGAGCCCGAAACGCATCATCGAGAGCAGGAACATCCAGTACCGCCGGATCGAAGACGGCCTGTTGGCTGACAATGCCCCGTTCCGGCAGCCGATAGCTGCCGTTGCTGGCTTCGATTAATAGCGCCGCCAGCACCGCTTCGGCTTCCAGCCGCCACAGGGTGCCTCGCGGCAGCACGATATAGTCGCCTTCGCCTATCTCGAGATGGCCGTAGTCGCAGTACAGGTGTCCTCCGCCCTCATGCACAAAGAGCAGCTCATCGCCGTCCCCGTTACGCACCAGGTGATCCATCGCGCCTTGCGTCTGCCAGAAGCGCAAGCGCACGTGCGCGTTGCTGAGCAGCAGGACGGCCTCCCAGGGGGAGCCGGTTACCGTGTCCAGCTTGGTGGTATCATAGGCCCGGGGGCGCAGCGGACCCCGGAAAGCGCTCCAGGCCGTGGGTGGATGACGATGCAGCATTTGGGTGGCAGGACCGTAGAAACCTTCTCTGCCCAACTCCCGCTCGTAAGTACCGGGCGGCAGGTCGGCATGGGCCTGCCGGGAATAGACGCCCTCCCGCCAGGGGAATGCAATCCACTGACTCATTAAATTACCCCCCGTGCTATCTGTTCGCGTTCGATGGCCTCGAACAGGGCCTGGAAATTCCCTTCCCCGAAACCTTCGTTGCCTTTGCGTTGAATGATCTCGAAGAAAATCGGGCCGATCGCGGTCTCGGTAAAAATCTGGAGCAACAGACCGCCACCCGGCTCGCCGTCGATTAAGATACCGTCCCGCTGCAAGTGCCGAAGGTCTTCGCCGTGGCCGGGTAGGCGTTGCTCGACGGCCTCGTAGTAGGCCGCGGGAGTTTCCAGTAGGTGCACCCCGCAGCGGCGCAGGGCCTCGACGCAGGCATAGATATCTGTGCTGGTCAAGGCGATATGCTGAATCCCTTCCCCATGATAAGCCTCCAGATACTCCTGAACCTGGGAACCCTGATCGGTGGGTTCGTTGATGGGAATGCGGATCTTGCCGCAGGGGCTTACCATGGCCCGGGACTTGAGACCGGTCTTGCGGCCATGAATATCAAAATAGCGGATCTCCCGAAAATGGAACAACCGCTCATAGAACTCCGCCCACTGATGCAGACGGCCCTTTTGCACGTTATGGGTCAGGTGGTCGATATGGGTGAGTCCGACGTCGGTAGGTTGCGCCGGCGCGTTGGGCAACGGCACAAAGTCCACATCGTAGATAGAATGCTCCCCATAGCGGTCGATAAGATAAATCAAGCTGCCTCCGATGCCGCGCATGGCCGGGATATTCAATTCCATCGGTCCAACCTGACCATGATGGGGTTTGGCGCCCAACGCGACGGCACGCTCAAAAGCTTGCGCAGCGTCTTTCACCCGGATGGCGAAGGCGCACACCGACGGACCGTGTACCCGGGCAAAGGCTTGCGCGAAGCTATGGGGTTCGTGATTGATAATAAAATTGATCTCTCCTTGGCGGTAGAGGATCACGTCTTTGGAGCGGTGGCGGGCCACGGAAACAAAGCCCAGTTGTTCGAACAGCGCTGCCAACGCTTGGGTATCGGGCGCGGTATACTCGATAAATTCAAAACCATCCGTGCCCATGGGATTGTCGCTGGCGTTAGGCATGATGACTAACCTCGAACTGGCTATAAGCTGGATAATTTTATTTGACAAAAAAGTTCGTCAATCGTTTTAACGACAACCCCTTGATCTTAGACAAGAGATCGTAGTTTATTTATCGGGAAGCGCCACACCCCGATAGTTAAAGGTCCAAGGCTTGAGGCCGTTCAAATATAGCATTTCCATCTGCTGCACCTTAAAGCCTCCTGCTTGCAGCAGCTCGGGAACGCAACGATTCAGATGACAGCCTCCGCTAAACCTCCGCCAGATCGGCGTCAGGCGATCCTGCCAACGCCGCACAGCCTCGTCCGGGGCGCAGCCATGCTCGCAAAAGAGCAACTGGCCACCGCGTCTCAACACCCGGCGCATGTCGCGCAACGCCGTGACGGCATCGGGTATGGTACACAGCGTGTAAGTGATGACCACCGTATCGAAGGTGTTGTCGTCCATGGGAATTTGCTCTCCCGATAAGCCAATGAGCTCGACGTCCAGCCCGGCACGCGCCACCCGTTCGGCAGCCCGCCGCTGCATTGCCACAGCCGGATCGAGGCCCCACACTTTCTCGACCTTGGCGGGATCATAATGGGGAATATTAAGGCCGGTACCGATACCAATCTCCAGCACACGTCCCTGAGCAAGGGGCACCACTTGCTCGCGTTGCCGGCGCACGGCCGTCAGGCTGCACGCCCTATCGATTAACGTGGGCAGTATATGTTGGTGGTACAGATTGACCACGGTATCTTTTATGAACATGGGGCAAATATAAACGTGGGGCAAAGAACGCGTTTGAGGATTTAGGTGACTTCTGAAAAAACATTATTTTTAGCCAGGATGAAACGTGACGGAATCCAGGACTTAAAATGCAATAACCTCGCAACCCGGATTCCGCTATCGCTCCATCCAGGCTACGGATGGACGCTAGGCTTTGGGGGATCGTGTTGCAGAGAAACGCTAAATGACAACTTTTTCCTCTGCTGATGAGCCAAGTTCTGCGGCAATTTCCCGCAACCAGATTGCAATTTCCGCCGTTTGATCAAAGGCGACATGGGGGGGGTTGTTCTTGAAGCCAGGCTCCGTTTGCGCCTTGAATACTCAAGAGATAATCCGCGATACGGACGGCCAAGTCCGCAAAACAGCGTTCGCCGGTGAGATTGGCGATAATGGCTGCACCCCAGGCAACCTTATGGCTAAAATAGCACGTATAAAGATGGTTCTGGCAAGTCGAGGCAAAATTTAGGTATTCCTTGGCCGCCGCCATGTACTGCGCATTCTGCGTTGCTTGATAGAGATTACCCAAAAAGGCGATCGGATAGCCAATCATAAAATAGGCTTGATTGGGCTGTATGGCGCTGACTTGAAAAAACACACCAACTGCTTGCGGAAAATCCGTAATAATGTTCACCGCATCGCTTATGCGCAGGTAAAACCCTTGCGTTACATCCGGCTGCAGGGCGCTAAACTTTTGCAGCAGTTTACCGGCACTCGTGGCTTTTTCCAGATCGCCGAAGTACAGAGCAGTTAAGCCAAGGTGCGCCGTAGTAAGCACATCCACCACGTTGTCTGCCTGGCCGAATGGCTTGCGAGTGGTAAAGCCACCCTGTCCAGGATGATAGAATGTTGTCAGATACCGGTAAGCCGGACAGCCGATCTCAAAGCATCCCGCTTTTTGGGCCGTGAGCGCTAGCCAGCCGTTAATGTAGGCCCAATATTCCGTAAAGGCTTCGTTTTCGCTTTTGGTTTCCCCAGTAGTGAAAAAATCTCCATCGGGCTACATAAAGCGTTTTTTCACGTACCTCAACAGTCGGTAGGCTTTCTCGACCCTGCCTGAGAGGTAAAAGAGATAAGGGGATTTGTAGTAGCTTGCGATGTCTTGAACACTCGCCCCATAGGAGCCGTCTTCGTCAAGGTGTTTTAATAGCCACTGCACTGCTTTTTCTGAACCATCTTTATATTTAGATAATGATAAACCAGCAATGCTTGCCATACCGTTACCCTCCATAATAAGTTGACAATGAGCTGCTTGTAACAAAGTCATAACGAAGCTCGTAGCCAGCAGGCTGTCAGAAAATGGGCGACGCAGGATTAAGAACGCAGGACCTAAGACGCTTCATCCCCTCGCGTCAGCGCAAGAATCAGTTCTTCATGCATGGGAAACTGCCGGATTAACGCTTCCCGTTCACCCAATTCAAAGTCGGTCGGATCATACGCCGGTGCCATGGTCGTGCCCAGTAACGCAAAGTGACCACCGGCTCCCAATCGCGAGCCATGCCACACCCCACAAGGTACGACAACTTGAACCTGCTGTCCCGCCTCGAGATCCGGACCCAGCATCACCACGTTACTGGTGCCATTCGGAGACAATAACAGCAATTCGACCGGGTCACCCAGGTAGAAATGATAGATTTCGTCGGTGCGCAGGCGATGCAGGGCTGAGCAATGATCCCCATGCAGAAAAAAGTAAATCGCCGAACCCACTGCCTTCGCCCGAAAGTAACGATTGGGCAATCCAGTAACATCAATGGTATCGGCCGAGCAGTAGGTGCGCCGAAAATAGCCACCTTCAATAGGCAGTGGTTCGAGTCGTAAGAGCTCAATAATGCGCTGCGCAGTTAACATCAGGTATTATCCATCGCCGATGGTAGACCCCTTTTTGCTTGACTCCCCTCTTCCACGAGCAATGGGTTGAGGAAGCGCTCTGCGTGGTAAGGTATTCGTGCGGAGGTATCTGGTCGGAGCATTCAGCTGTAACCCACGCGGCTTGTGTCGAAAACATGAAGGCCGTTGAGCTTTGGCAGCTGTTATCGTTAAATGTGGCACCATGACGGCGTTTACGGCTTGAGAGAGCCTGCCGTTTGCCTACGGCGTCAATTTCGATAACACTCCAAGCTCACCAAGACCGCTTCAGCGGCCTTCGGTGCAGCGCTGGGTTAGGACCAAACATAGGCATTAAGCCACACGGGTTTCAACAGGCGTAACGTGAATATCAGCGCAATGCTGTCGAGCTTGCCAGAGATCATAGGCGTTTTGCAGCCTGAGCCAGTGAGCGGCATTCGGTTTGCCGAACGTCATTTCAAGCCGCAACGCCATCTCCAGCGTAACCGTACCACGACCGTTAAGCACCTTGGAAAGGGTCTTTCGGCTTATGCCCAAATGACGGGCAGCCTCGGTGACAGATAACCCCAAAGGCTCAATGACCAGTTCTCCTAGAATCTCGCCCGGATGAGCGGGATTATGCATACTCATGAGCTAACCTCGTCGGTGATAATCTTCGTAGTTCACAGTTTCTGCATCACGGCCCACGAAGCGAAACGTCAAACGCCAGTTGCCCCTGACCTTAACCGCCCAAACACCCTCACGATTACCCTTAAATTCGTATAATCCAAGACCGGGCAAATTCATGTCCTTCGGACCTTCTGCTTGATCCAGGTTAGAGAGGGTAAGCGGCAGTCGTGTAGCATGTTTCGCCTGAATGCCCGACTTGCTTATCAGATACCTATTACCTCAACGGCTCAATCTTGTATGGCTGCTGTCCGGATACTGCAAGTTCCCAGTCCGCTACCAATTCATCCTTGTGTAATTCTATCCATGCCTGAAGGAGCTTCATCTTCGATGCCGGTATACTACCTTCAGCGTTAAGCGTGTAGATCGTATCCACGGCCAGGATCGTTCACTGAAACATACCGTGTCCTTCCGATAAGCCTGCGTGACCCGGCGTGGCATCGCCAATTAAGGTATGCACTGAACTGGTAACGGTATATAAAGAAGAGGTGCAGATGGCGATAAAGACGGTCTCCCAAGCTGAGCAGGCCTTGGCCGAACTGGCCGAACGGTTTAGGCACTGGCGCCGGCATCGTGCCCATCGGCACGAACGGATACCGGCACCGCTGTGGGATCAGGCGGTGGCGTTGAGTGAGGTGTTGCCGAATGGCCAGGTGGCTAGAGCGCTGGGCCTCAGCGCCACAGACTTGAAAAACCGCCGGCTGGCCCAGCAAACCCAGGTACCGACCCCGGCGCCGGGGAGCGATCCCCAGTTTATCGAGGTAACCCCCGCGGGACCGGGTGCAAACGGTGAGTCAAGCGGCCCACAGGTGGAACTGGAGCGGCCTGACGGGTGGCGCATGCGCCTTTGCGGTGCTACGGCGGGCGAACTCGGCGAGCTGGTGCGGGTGTTTATGGAGGGCGGGCGATGCTGCAGCTAACCCCCCAGAGTCGCATCCCCCCTATGGCAGGATAGATGTCGTCCCACAGAAAGCGTAAACTGTCAATTGAGGGGGTGAAGGTGAGAGACGATGAGAACCTATTCGGCAGAATTTAAGGCCAGCATCATTGAGAAACGGTTACCCCCGCAGCATGTGGAGGTGGTGCAGTTGGCCCAGGAAAGCGGGATTCCCAAGGATACGCTTTACAGCTGGCGGAGCCAGGCCCGCCGGGAACGGGGCCTGACGGCATCGCCGGCGGCGGAGGCGGGACACCGCTGGAGTAGTGAAGAGAAGGTTACCGTCGTGGTGGAGACGGCGGCGCTGAATGAGGCGGCATTGGGCGAATACTGCCGTCAGCGCGGGCTCTATCCGGAACCAATCACCACCTGGCGTGCGGCCTGCCAACAGGCCAATCCGGTGGCCCCCTCCCCCAAAGCGCGTCCCTTAAGCGAGGCCCAAGCCGATAAACGGCGGATTCGCGACCTGGAGCGCGAATTGCGCCGCAAGGACAAAGCCTTAGCCGAGGCGGCGGCGTTGCTGGTGCTCCAAAAAAAAGCCCAGGCCATCTGGGGGGACAGCGAGGACGTCTGATTAGCCCGATAGCTCGCCAGCAAGCGGTGGCGCTGATTGCCGAAGCCCACCGCCAGGGGGCTCGCTTAGCGCCGGCGTGTCGCCAGCTGGGCCTGAGTCTGCGCACCTATCAGCGCTGGACCCAGGGGGAAGCCGTCAAGGCCGATGGCCGTCCGACGGCAGCGCGCCCCCCGCCAGCCAATCAACTCAGTGCGGCAGAACGGGCGCAGGTGTTGGCAACCTGCCATACCCCTGCGCCTGCCAGGTTGCCGCCCAGTCAAATCGTGCCGCGCTTGGCAGATCAAGGGGAGTACCTGGCCTCGGAATCCACCTTCTACCGAATTCTGCATGACGCGGAGGAACAACGCCATCGGGGGCGCAGCCGCGCTCCCCGGCCACCGGCGCCGCCGCCGCGCCACTGTGCCCGCGGCCCATGCGAGGTCTGGTCATGGGATATCACTTGGTTGCCAGGCCCAGTGAAGGGGCTGTTTTTCTACCTCTATCTCATTATTGACCTCTATAGCCGCAAAATCGTCGGCTGGGAAGTGTATGCGTGCGAAAGTGCAGCCTATGCCGCTGAGGTGGTGCGCCGGGCGGTCCTGGTGGAGCAGTGTCGGGATCAGCCCTTGGTGCGGCATGCCGATAATGGCAGTCCCATGAAGGGCAGTGCCTTATTGGAAACGCTCTACCGGCTCGGGGTCGTGACCTCCTACAGCCGCCCCCGGGTGAGCAATGACAACCCATTCTCGGAGGCCGTCTTTCGGACCTGTAAATATCGGCCGGAATACCCTGAGCACGGATTTGCCTCGCTGGAGGCCGCCCGTGCGTGGATACTGCAGTTCGTGACCTGGTACAATCACGACCATCGCCATAGTCGGATTCGCTTCGTGACCCCGCACGAACGCCATAGCGGCCAAGAAGCCGCCATCATAGCGCAACGCGAGGCGGTGTATGAACAGGCCAAGGCACGCCACCCCGAGCGCTGGCAGGGCGCCATCCGCAACTGGAAGCCGGTCACCGAGGTGTGGCTAAACCCAGCCGCTGAGGTGCTGGACCATGTTCCCGGTCTACCACAGACCGAATAGAAAAAGACGACAACTATCTTGACAAACACC
>CAVSVP010000013.1:0-464389 GCA_963731125.1 uncultured Pseudomonadota bacterium | reverse complement strand
GTGTTGATCCAAAGGATAAACCCATAAGTCCTTGATGGGAACACTCTGTTTTCGAGCCGGTCCGAGTTTCCCCCGGCCTTGAGTTTGACCCAGGTAAACCCAATTGGCCGCTTGGTAGCAGGTGCCCTGAAAGCGGGGTTTCTCCACGAAAGTCTCTAGCAGGACGGGGCGATAGCCATAGCGCTGCTGCCACTGCCTGGGAAGCAGCCGGGCGGCCTTGGCTAAGATCATGGAGGCCAGATTGCGGGAGTGCACCCAGGGCAGGATCAGAAAGCGGGCATTGTTGACGATCAGCGGCAGATGTCGCGTGCGCTGCTCAGGGCGCCAGCCGATATCGCGGTCGCGTGGCGCGACCTGCCAGGCGGCGGCGCCAAAGCCGAGCCGCGCGATCAGTTGTGGGCCGGAGAAGATGCGGTAGCGCAATTGGGCGCCAGGCAGGGGTTGATAGCCGAGATAGTGGTAGCGGTGGAGGTACTCGTTCCACCGCCGCGAATCCTGGCGGTTTTGAACCGGTTGCAGTCGTAGCGGGGTGAGGGCCCGAGCCGGGCTGACGATCGGTAGCCCGGGATCGGTTTGCGAAGTGATCGCCACCGTTGCCCGGGGTTGGGGGTGACGCGGGGGTGGCAGCTCGATGAGCCCATCGCGGTGCATCCGTAGCATGGCGACGCGGGCGGACATGTCTTTCCAGCCGCCATCGGCCTTGTACCAGCCCAGGACCTGACAGGTCAATCGGGAGAGCTCGGCGCGGGTGCGTCCGGGCGCCTCAGCAATGAGCCGACGGATTTGGGCGATCTCCTCGGCACGGAAGTGGCGACCACAGTAGCGATAGCTCACGAGCGGTCGTGACCGGGTACGGGTGCGGTGGGTGAGGCCGGTGGCGCCTGGGGGGAATAGGGTCGGGTCAGCTCAGCACGTCGCGGTTCCTCCATGCGCCACGGCAGAAAGGGATCGAGATCCCGCGGGGGGCGGGCGCCATTGTCGGCACACGCCTGGAGATAAACCGTCAACCAGTGCCGCGGGTTAATGCCCCACAGCTCCAACGTCTGCAGCACCGAGAAGCGGGTGGCGGCCAACTGCGCACTCCAGAGGCTGCCCGATCCATAGTAGTGCTTGCGTCCGGTCACCGGGGTACGCAGGCTGTTCTCGGCGCGATTGTTGTCCAGAGGAACCTCGGGGTGATCGAGAAAGAGAGTCAGCCCTGGCCAGTGCTCAAGCAGGCTCTGGAGCACCTGCTGTTGTTGGCGTTGCGCCCCCTTGGATAAGGGGGCCACCGGCGTACTCGACGGCGCTTCGCTGGCGGCCGAAGGAAGGAGTGGCACGCCGGCACTGTTAGGCGCCACCACCCGCGTGGCTTCCCCATGCATTCGTTGCAGAGTCGTTTGCAGCGCCTGGTGGTGTTCCGTGAAGGCCTCAGACTGCTCGCTCAGTGTCCGCTCCGAATTCCGCTGTTCCAGACGCAGCGCGTTGAGATGATAGCGTGTGCCAATGCGCTCCTTCCACTCCAGCGCCCACCCTTGCAACTCGGCAAAGGATCGTCCGGCATTCAGGAAATCACGACGTACGTGCGCCCAGCAGAAGGCCAGCAGGATGCCCTCGACCAGTCGGGCGAGCTTTTTGTACGCGCTATAGCGATCGCAGACGATAATGACCTGGTCATGCTTCAAGCCCGCAAAATGCGCCCCCGGCACCGCCGCACTGCGACTCGGGTCAAGACAATAGAAGATGACCGAGGCCGAACGGGTTAGCCACAGATACCCGCGGGTGCCGACCTTGTCCTCGCGCTCCACACACACTTCCCAGCGGGTCTCATCGTTGTGAAACAGCCGTTCACTCATCTGTTGGTCGTAGAGGGCTTCGCGCACCGGCTCAACCAGGGGCACGAGCGCTTGCAAGCCACCGCCGACCGTTCCCGGTGAAACCGGCAGGCCCTGATCCCTGAGGTCCTGCAGATAACGGTGGGTGGGTTGCCCATAGCGGTATTTTCCCAAGATCACTTCCACCCAGAAGCTGACCCCGTAGGGGCGGCGGGGAATCAACCGCGCGGGGGCAGGAGCGGTGATAATGACCGGCGTACCCTCACAGCGGCAACCCGGGTGGCGGGTATAGGACTGGCGACGATAGCGACGGCGGTGGGCTTTCACCTCCACCTCAATGACCTCACTCTGCTCATCCAGGGCCGGATTACGCCGATGCGGTAAGCCACCCTGCGCACAGCATGTCTCCTCCGCCGGTAGCTCCCTCTCCTCGGTCACCACGGGAAGATGAGCCCGTTGGGTACGCGCATGGCTACGATGGCCTGGTTGTTGGCCACGCTGGCGCCTCGAGCGGGGCTCAGCGGAGTCGTCCTTTTCAGACTTCAGCCCCGCGTGCTTCTCGCTCTGCTTCCCGAACAAGCGGTTCTGCAGATCTTTGATGTTGGCATCCTTGCCAACCAGCTCTTGTTCCAGCTGCGCTATCTTGGCTTTGGCTCGCCCATGCTGGGCTTCCCAATAGCTGGCTCGCTGGCGTAGCTCGATGTGTTCTTGTTTGGTAATCGTCACCCCGTCTTGAGCAAAGCGGGAGCAGGGTTCTCCAATGACACAAAACCCCGGGTGAGGCTGCTCAGCTGTAAGGTGAGTGTTTGGGGTACCTTCCATGGACCCGTTTATACACTATTTTTCCTTTTGTGTCCCGTGCTATTTTTCGGCCACCATGGGGTGGCCGAATATTTACGCTCGAGTTGCCCGAAGTGTTTCAATACACAGCCATTTCTATCCGTGACGACACGATGAGCGACGGAAACCTGGTACCCGGAGACCACGACGGTATGGCCTGTTTCCAGGGACGTCGAGGTAACTACATCCTGGTGCGTAATCATGAATTAAGCATTGACGAGGCTGAGGCCGGCAATCTCCTTGGCTGTCTATCGGCCAACGGAAAACAATATGATCTCTTCACTGGTGCAGGGGCCGGTCTCGGCGGCGGCGGCACTTCTACAGTAATTGTCGATCGTAACGAGCGTGTAGTGGAGGACTATGTTTCACTGGGTGGCACCATCCGCAATTGCGCCGGCGGCCCTACCCCCTGGGGTTCCTGGCTCAGCTGTGAGGAAGACGTGACCACCCCAGCCTCCCTTAACAGCCTCGCTACAAAAAAGCACGGTTACAATTTCGAGGTGCCTTCGCAGCTGCTTGAGGCAGTGGACCCCATTCCCCTGATTGACATGGGCCGGATGAACCACGAAGCAGTGACCGTCGACCCTCAGACCGGCTACGTCTACCAAACCGAGGACCGAGGCGACAGCGCCTATTACAGGTTTGTGCCGTATAAGCGTCCCAACGGTTTCGGTGATCTTCAGGAAGGGGGGGACCTGTACGCCATGGTTATCAAGTCAGGCCAGCGTTCCAAATGCAACGGCTCCTACCTTCCCACTATAGTCTTAGACAACAAAGTCAAGATCGTCGACACCCGCGGCCTTGATCGTGGTGCTTCAGGTAGTATGCTGCCCTTCCTGGGTCAGCCTCTTGAGGTAGATTGGGTAAAGCTTGATGATGTCGACCCGGATGATGATACCCTGCGCTTCGAAGCGCAGGCCAAGGGTGCCGCCGTGTGGTGGCGCGGTGAAGGCGCCTGGTATCATCGGGGCAAGCATTACTGGGTATGCAGCGGTGCCGGCGATATCGGCGAAGGTCAGGTCTGGTGCTACGACCCACACACCGAAACCGTCACTCTGATCGTCGAGTCCACCAACGAGAACCTGCTGGACGGTCCGGACAACATGACCATAGCTCGGGACGGAACTCTTTACCTCTGTGAAGACGGCAGCGGTGGCGAAGAGGGAGATCCGAACTAAAGCCAGTACGTTGTCGGTGTAGATGCTTCGGGCGGTTTATTCCAGTTTGCTCATAACATCCTTGATACCAGCGAGTTCGCCGGCGCCTGCTTCTTGCCCAACGGCAAGTTTATGTACGTCAATTCCCAGGGGATTGGGATTACCTATGCTATTTTGCGTGAGGATAATCGCCCCATTTACCTCGCGGGCTTTACCCAGTAGTCCGAAAAACATCCGTTATGATTCAAGGGGGCGCCGGACGGTGCCCTATATCAAGCGAACACGCCCATCCTATAGGGCAACTGTCAAATTTCCCTCATACTTTCTCAATTTCCGACACCAGAGACAAGGTGATCGGTGATCTATGCCTGTATTTCTCTATCTGAAAACGGCTTTATATAGTCATAATCCGCTTCATTAAGCTGACTGTATTCCCAGTTTTTTTGAGCGTTAATCCAAAATTGAGCACTCACTTTAAACACACGACCCAATTTTAGAGCCATTTCAACAGAAATACCGCGTTTTTGATTACAAATCTCATTGATTACCCCTGGTGTTACATGTAACCGACGGGCCAGCTCTGTTTGCGTGATGCCCATTTCTTTGATGTTTTCTTGCAACAATTCACCAGGGTGTATATTAAATTTAATTGGCTCTTCTACTTTCGTAACCATTATCATCTCCAGCAATCAATGGTAATCACAAATTTCAACCACTTCAGCATCGCCAGAATCTACCCAAGAAAAACAAATTCGGTATTGATCATTTATGCGAATCGACCACTGTCCACTTCTGTTACCACTGAGTTTTTCTAGGCGATTACCTGGAGGAACTTTTAGATCATCAATTTGTGTCGCAAAATCTATTCGAGCCAACTTTCGTCGAGCTACAGCATGCAACTGTTTTGGCAAAAGCTGCCTGGCTGCTTTCGATGTCTTACCCAGTGCAATATCAATTGTTCCTTGATTGGCGAAGCTCTTTATCATGACATTAGTATAATATCATAAAGTGGTATAATGATTAGCTGTATAATAGTAAACAGAAATTGTAAATCGTAAGAGGTCGTTGGCAGAAAAGTCATGGAGATAAGACGAAACGCTGGCATGATGTTGAATCCAGCACCAGAGAGGCGAGGTAATTATGTTAGTGACATTTTCCTGTGATGCATACGCAGACATCACGATGTTTGGCGACGTTGCGGTGCAGCTGTTAAAGCTAATGGGGCACAGCGGAACGATCCCCGGTGCCCTCCTTGCGGAGGATGTCCCGGAGGCGCTGGCGCGTTTAAAAGCAGCAATTGAAGCCGACAAGGCAGCATCGGTTCCAGAGAATTCTGTGAATGAAGAAGACAGTGAACGCACCGTGAGTCTGGCCCACCGCGCCATCCCATTGATTGAATTGCTGTCGGCTGCAGCGAAGGCAAAAAGCAATGTGATGTGGGATAAAAACACGTAGAGGCGGCGAACCAGAGAGAGATTAACCATAAGAAGAAGAGCCGCCGCGGAACTGATTTCCGTCGGGCGGGGATAACTCAGGAAAGGATCAACCCTCTCTACCCGAAGATTCAGCCAATGAGCGAAACACCTTTGGTCGCGGCACTGTTAGTGGCCTTGCATCTGTTGATCCAGGGTGGACTTATCGTGCGGGTGCTACTGCGGCCGCATCGGGAGCCGGCTTCGCGGATTGCCTGGGTGGTGGTCGTTATCGCCCTGCCGGTGCTGGGCATCCTGGCCTACATTTTGTTCGGGGAAGTGAACATCGGTCGGCGCCGCGTCGAGCGGATGCGTGAGGTGCTCAAGCGAATGCCGGATGTTGCCGAAGCCGCGGGCGCGAACGTAAAGACTCTGCAGGCCGATGTGCCGCAACGCTATGCACACCTGTTTCGGGTTGGCCACTCTATCAGCGGGTTCGAGTCCGTCGGTGGCAACGGCGGGCGTTTGCTGCCGGATTCCAACGCCACCATTGATACCATGGTGGCCGACATCGATGCCGCGCAGGATCACGTTCACCTGCTCTTTTACATCTGGCTGCCAGACCATAACGGCTGCAAGGTCGTCGAGGCGCTGAAGCGGGCTGCCGCGCGCGGTGTCACCTGCCGCGCCATAGCGGACGACCTGGGTTCGCGCCTGATAATTCGTTCCGAACATTGGCGGGCCATGAGTGCAGCCGGCGTCCGCCTGGCCCGTGCCTTACCCATCGGCAATCCGCTGCTACGAGCGTTGCGGGGCCGCATCGATCTGCGCAATCATCGCAAGATCGTCGTCATCGACGATCACATCACTTATTGCGGAAGTCAGAACTGCGCCGACCCGGAATTTCGTATCAAGGCGAAATACGCACCCTGGGTGGATGCAATGATACGCTTCAAGGGGCCGATCACACGCCAGAATCAACATCTGTTCGCTGGCGACTGGATGGCTCATGTGGATGACGATATAGCCGACCTGCTGTGCAAACCCATCCTGGCAGTCTCGCCGGGGCTAACGGCACAGGTGATCGGCACCGGGCCGACGGTACGTTACTCAGCCATGCCCGAAACGTTCGAATCGCTAATGTACACTGCCCGCCGTGAACTGGTTATCTCGACACCCTACTACGTCCCCGACGAGTCCATGCAGGCCGCCTTATGCGCAAGTGCTCGCCGCGGTGTCGACACTACCATCATTTTTCCGGCGAAGAACGACTCCTGGATCGTCGCTGCGGCAAGTCGAAGTTATTACGGCGACCTGCTGGCCGCCGGAGTTAAAATATTCGAATACGTGGGAGGATTGCTGCACACCAAGTCTTTGACCCTGGACGGGGAGGTGACACTGATTGGTTCCGCCAACATGGACCGCCGCAGCTTCGATCTCAATTACGAGAACAATATCCTGTTTTATGACCCGATGTTGACCGCCGCTATGCGCCAACGCCAGGACAGCTACATCGCCTTATCCAAACCCATCACCGGCGAGATGGTTGAGGGCTGGACCTGGCGCCGGCGGCTCTGGAATAACACCATCGCAATGCTCGGGCCCGTGCTATAAAGGCTTACTTACGCCGGTTGTTGCATAAATCAGAGGCTTTAAGAAAAGCTTAAAACGTTCGCTGGATCTGCTAATCACACTATTAGTGACCATCGTTTTGGCGTCTCGGTCCCCGGCTGCGCAGCGGGAGAAATGCCGTTGGCATTAGGGTTTGGCCGCCAGGATTTTCAAAGTGACGAAATATGAGGCATGTTTCTTAAGCACTGGCAAACTGTGACATAAAGATTTCGATGAATAAATATTGAATAAAAACAAATAACTGTATTTTTTATTTAAAATATAGGTGGGTAACTTGACAATGTCACATTTCCCAAATGATCGATGAGTTTGTATCATAATGATTTTTCGTAGGAAAGTGATGGTGATGACAAAAAAGAGCTGGGGTGTCGGTGGGGACTGGTGCCGGAGGCGATTCAAACGCTGGGGCAGCGGCTGCCTGAGTTTTGGGCGCGCTACCGGAGCTGTTTCAAGACCCAAACCCGAGACGGCAGCGTCTATGCGCGGCATTATCTGAGCGGACTGCTGCGTATGGAGGGGAATCGACACTATAGCGGAATCGCGCGAGAGGCGGGTGTTGAAGAGCAAAACCTCCAACACTTCATGAGTCACTCGCCGGGGTCGGCTGAGACGGTCTACCGCCAGGTCCAAGCGGAAGTGAAAGCGGTTCCGGAACTGACGAGGGGCGCCGTGGTTCTGGTCGACGAAAGTGCCGACGAGAACGCCGGCGATGCCAGTGCCGGGGCGGCCAAGCCATATAAGGGTCGGCTGGGCAAGGTAGAAACCAGCCAAGTGGGCGTGTTGTTGAGCTACGTGAATCTCACGGTGGCGTCTGGGTTTTGGACCTGGATTCTGGGCAAACTGTTTCTACCCGAGGCCTGGTTCGAGGCCGGCTACCAAAAGCGGCGCAAGCAACAGGGCATGCCTGATTCGGTGAAGTTCAAAACCAAGGTTGAACTGGCCTGGGAGGGGATTCAAGAGGTCATGGCGGGTGGTCTCCCGTTTGAGATCGTCGGTTTCGATAGCCTGTACGGACGGAGTGGTTGGCTACGGGCCCAGGTGCGAAAGGCTCAGCGGCGGTATATGGCGGAAATCCCGGCCGACACGGCCGTGTACCTGGAAAAACCGACGCTCGGCATTCCCCCGCGCCGGGGTCAGCGAGGAAAAAAGCCGACGCAGGTGCAGGTGCTGGCCGGGGAAACGGTCCGCGTGGACAGCTTGCGGGAGACGCTGGCCTGGCAGCGTCTTCGAGTCCGGGCGACCGAACGGGGTGAGCTGTGCGAACGCTTCGCTGCGCGCCGCGTCTGGACCGTCCATGACGGTCAAGCCGTGGAAGACTGGCTGGTGATGCGCGAAGAGGCCACCGACCGCTACCGCTATGCCCTGGGTAACGCCTCAGCGGACACTTCATTGGAACAACTGGCCTGGTGGAAGTGCCAGCGCTACGTCATCGAACGGGCCAACCAGGATGCCAAGTCCGAGCTGGGCTGGGATGAGTGGCCGGCGCAGAAGTACCGTGCCTGGGATCATCATCTCGCTTTGACGGTACTCGCCTCCTGGTTCATCGCGCAAACCCAACTCGACTGGGCGCAGACTCATTCTCGTGACCCGGCGTTGCTCGAAGAACTGGAAACGGATGTCTTACCGGCTCTGTCGGTGGCCAATGTTCGGGAGTTACTGCGCGCGGTTATGCCTCTGAAACGCTTGACCGAAGAACAAGCTACGGAACGAGTGATTGAGCATTTGCTTAATCGCACCCGATCACGCAAGAGTCGGCTTAAAAAACAACGACTTAAAAATAGAGTCCACACCGGCCCCACGTGAGGCTAATGTGACATTGTCAAGGTAATTTTAGATGACCTTTAATCCACTGACACTGCATACCCCGATCGTCAGCTCTCCCTTTGTGGAGGACATCTTTGAGCGCCTTAATTACACAGAAGAGCAACGGAGGCTATGTCGCAACTATGCCCGAGACGGTTACATTATTATTGATCCCGAGATTCCCGATCCGGCAGCTATTGCAAAACGCATAATGAGTTCTCTCGAAGGGCAATTTGAAACCAAGGATAGAGTGATGGACGCTTGGAGGTTTGATCAGGACGTAAGAAGCTTGGCTATTCTTCCCAAGGTCTATGAAGTTCTTGAAATGCTCTACGGTCGAAAGCCGATCCCGTTTCAGACGCTGAACTTCAAGTTTGGTACCGAACAGGCAACGCACAGCGACACAATACACTTCAACAGTGTCCCCGAAGAGTGTATGTGCGGCGTGTGGATCGCTCTTGAAGCCATAGACGAAAACAATGGGCCGTTGCACTACTACGTGGGAAGTCATCGGATGCCCCGGTACGATTTTTCGAGCCTGGGTATTGCCGCTTCCCTTGACAGGGATAGGATGAAAAAGGAGCTAAGGCTGCATCTTCCAGAGTTAATACAAAGTATTGCCAAAGCCAAGAACTTGAAGAAGGAACTCGGGCTAATTAAACAGGGGCAAGGCATTATCTGGTCTGCGAACACCTATCACGGGGGTGAGCCAATTCGCGATAAATCACGCACGCGGTATTCCCAGGTTACACATTATTATTTCGAGAGTTGCACGTACTACACTCCCTATTACTCGGATCCGTTCCTTGGTAAAACTTTTTTCCGACAAATAACTGACATCAAGAGCAATCGTAAGGTTCGCAATCTGTACTGTGGCCGAGATAACGTTAGCTACATCAATCCAGATTTCTCGGAGCCGACTTCAAAAAGGCAAGGTATTTTAGCTGTGGTTGTCAAACGACTCTTCAAGTGAAACCGTTGGAACTGGCTACTCATGCGCCTACCTGCGCAGGATGGCAACGTCTTCTTCATTGAGCAAACTTTGCGACCTGCGGCGTTATTGTAGCGAAGGCGGAGGAGGCCGATGCCAAACCATATCAGGCGGGCCAGGCGTTTATGGAATCCCTGACCCCTCGGGAACTCGACATCCTGGAACTGTTGGCCTAACGACTGCAGAACAAAGAGATCGCCGCCAGGCTGTTTGTCTCACTCGAGACGGTCAAGACTCATCTGAAACACCTGTATCAGAAACTCGCCGTCAACAATCGCCGCGAGGCAGTCATCAAGGTGGCGAAACTTTTGCCGGTCAGTAGTGATGCCTCGCGCCATAAAGGCTCCGAAGACACCGACTAACTCCCATCTCCCCCCTTTTTTTCCATTTCGGGGGATGCATTTCCCGGCCGAATATCTTATATCCCGGTAAGGCGGTATTCTGATTAGCCCTGGAAACGATAAAACTGGTTACCCTGTATGTGAAAATAATCCCTCTGTCATCCATGGAGTGTCTTGATGTACAGATATAACGATGTAAAGCCAAAGGTGTTCAGCGGGCCTTTGGCCAGTGCCGGTGCGTTACGCCTGCTGAGCCTGGTGAGCCTGGTGTTGGCGCTGAACGGGTGTACCGCGGTGGGTCCTGACTTTGTGACACCCGAAGCCGATCTGCAAAAAAACTGGATGGAGGCCGGGAACCCGCGCGTGGAAACGCAGACGGCTGATGTCAGCCGCTGGTGGCGAGTGTTTGATGACCCGGCCCTCAATCAATTAATCCAACTTGCGTATCAGCAAAACCTGCCGTTGCAGATTGCCGGTTTGCGGATTCTGCAAGCCCGTGCCCAGTTAGGTATTGCCATTGGCCAGCAATATCCGCAGCAACAAGAAGCCTTCGGTAGTGCCACTGGCGTGCGCATCAGTGAGAACGCCGCCAATAGCTTCGGTGCCAACCAATCGTTTTTTGATTACCAGTTGGGTTTTGATACGGCCTGGGAACTGGATTTCTGGGGCCGGTTCCGGCGCGGCGTGGAAGCGGCCGATGCCAGTTTGACCGCTTCGGTGGCCGACTACGATAATGCGCTGGTCTCACTCACCGCGGAAGTTGCCCGCACCTATGCGGTGATTCGCACCGTTGAGGTGCTCATTCAACTGGCCCGGAAAAACGCCCAACTGCAAGAGCGCGGGCTGCAGATCGCCGATGTGCGCTTCCGCAACGGTGCCACCACGCAACTAGACGTGACCCAGGCGCGCACGTTACTCGAGAGTACCCTGGCTACCATTCCCCAACGACAAGCCAGCCTGCGCCAGGCGCAAAACGCCTTGAGCACGCTGTTGGGGCAACCGCCGGGTGCTGTCCAGGCCTTACTGGGAGGCCCCCACGAGATTCCGACGGCGCCGACCGCAGTGACCGTTGGTGTACCGGCCGAATTGCTGCGGCGGCGTCCGGATATTCGCAGCGCCGAGCTCAATGCCGCGGCCCAGAGTGCCACCATTGGCATTGCCGAAGCGGACCTCTATCCCAGCTTTTCCCTGGTTGGCGACCTTGGCTTGCAAACCAGCAGCCAGGGGGGGATCCAATCCGGGGAGGCAGACTTAAGCGATTTCTTTAAACGCGGCAGCTTTTTCTATTCCTTTGGTCCGGGGTTTCGCTGGCCCATTTTTAATTATGGCCGCTTAAAGAACAATGTCCGCGTCCAGGATGCGCTGTTTCAGCAATTGCTGGTCAACTACCAAAACACCGTGCTCACGGCGGCCCAGGAAGTGGAAGACGCCTTGATTGGCTTTCTCAAGGCCCAGGAAGCCACCGCCTACTTGCAAAACGCCGTCAATGCCGCCCAGCGTTCGGTGGAGTTAGCCCTGACGCAATATCGCGAAGGGGCTGTCGATTATCAGCGCGTGTTGGATACGCAACGCTCGCTACTCCAGGAGGAAAACAACCTGGCCGAGACGCGCTCCTCGATTGCCACCAACTTGATCGCCCTCTACAAGGCGTTGGGCGGCGGCTGGGAGTTGCGCGAGGGCCAGCCTATCGTGGCGGAAAGCACCCAAGCGGCCATGCAACAGCGCACCGACTGGGGCGGGTTGTTACCGCCGCCACCGGCGCCGGACACCTTAAACCCGCCACCGCCGGCCCGGGAGATACCGGTTTTACAAAAACCCGATTGGTAGCGATACCCGTTGGAGGGTACCGCAACGTAATCGATGAGATACAACCATGACACCCGCCATGAAAACAACCTTAGTTATTTCATTATTCCTGTTGCTCATCGGGGCGAACACCTTCGCCCAAACGCAACCGATATTGACTCAAATCACCGGTGAGGGCGTCTGTAGTCCTGTAGCGCAATCCGTACCATCGGCACCGGTGCCGGCGGCGGCTTCTCGAATCGCCAGACGCTGGTGCAGAACCACCCGAGAAGACTCGTGCGGCGGCCGATGTGAGGCAACAATCGGCGGAACCGGCATCACCACCGACGGCCCCTCGTTTACGGCCGCCGGCGTCGCAACGCGCAGAGATCAAGCTGATACAAACCGCTTTCGGCCACCGGGTGCTGGAAGTCGCCAATGAATCTATCGAAGCGCGTGGATTGGCGGTACAAGTGCAATATAAAGACAGCGGCGAGGTGGGTTACTTCCTGGACTACGGCAGCGCCGGCAGCATTTCGGTGATATTTAACGTTGACGACAGTGGTAAAGTGCGTGCCCGCCTGGTGATTGTCGATGACCGTTATCCGGGGCATCGGTATGAATATATCTGTAGAAAGAAATCGTCATGACGTATCTGGTGATCAGTACTCTATCCAACTTTACCTCATGAAACTCCTGAATTGTTGGGCTTCGCTGCGCTCAGCACCAACCTACGCCAGCCGGCACGATAAAATTGAACGTATACTTTTTTCTATTCATATGGAGACTCCTGTGTTTCAAAGCAGTGCCTTAAAAATTCTCTACCTCATCGTCTGTCTGCTGTTGGCCTTGCCGAGCATGGCCAACACCGAAGATTACAGCTATCCGTTCGCCGATCCATACGTTGCCACCGTGGTTGGAACGCCGCAAGCCCTGCGGGCGCCGCTTCCGGAACGCATTCCGATAGATAATCTCGAGCTGACCGTGTTCGCGGATCGGACGCTGCCGGACGTGCTCTGGTATGGCAAGAAAATGAGATATTCGCTGGTTGCCCAGTCGCAAAAGGCACCTCTGATCTTTATTATCGCGGGAACCGGTGCGAGTTACCGATCCAGCAAAATGCAGAGTCTGCAAAAAGCCTTTTACCAGGCAGGTTTTCATGTCCTTTCTCTGTCATCGCCAACTCACCCTAATTTTGTTACCTCCGCCTCGCAGACTGGTGTCCCCGGCTCTCTCGAACAAGATTCTGAAGATTTGTATCGGGTGATGCAACTCGTTTGGCAGCGAGTCCAAGACCGGCTAGAGGTTACGGAATTTTATCTGACCGGTTACAGTCTCGGCGCCGCTCAGGCGGCTTTTGTAAGCCGGCTGGATGATAAGCAGCGCGTGTTTAACTTTCGCAAGGTATTACTGATTAACCCGCCGGTGAGTCTATATAATTCGGTCTCTATCCTGGATGACATGCTGGATGATAATCTGTCCGAGGACCAATACAGTGCTTTTCTCGATCGATTGTTCATGAGCTTCGCGGAAGTGTATAAGCGGGAAGACTTCGTGGATTTTAGCGGCGATTTTCTTTATCAGGCCTATCAACAGCTGGATCCACCGCAAGAGGAATTAGCGGCACTCATCGGCCTGTCGTTTCGGTTATCCTCCGCCAACATGGTGTTTACCTCGGATGTCTTTACCAACGCGGGTTATATCAAACCCAAGAACCTCCGGCTTTCTACCACAGATTCCACAGCAGATTATCTCAAGGTGGCGACTCGGCTTACCTTTCTCGATTATTTTAATGAACTGTATCTGCCGTACTATCAGTCTCGCCAGCCGCAGCTCAGTGAGGAGGAAGCGATTTATGCCGAGAGCTTGCAAAGTATTGAAGATTACCTACGTTACACGCCCAAGATTGGCTTGATCACCAATGCAGACGATCTGATTCTAGCACCGGGTGAAATAGACTATTTGCGTCAACTCTTTGGGCCACGGGCCAAGATTTATCCTCGCGGTGGCCACTGCGGCAATATGGAGCATCGTGATAATGTCGCTTATATGGTGCAATTTTTTACTCAACGGAATGACGGCTAGTGATGAAAAAAGGAAAGCGTGTCATGCCAGTGATCTATCGGTTACTGTTGTTCTTATGGATTAGTCTGGTTGCCTACGGCTGTGGAACGGTCGGTATCCGCTCGGCTGGTGGGGACCAGCCGGAACCGATTATTCCCCCCAAGCATCCTGTCAGCCAGTATGTTGATGCTAACGCCAATTACCAGATTGACATCTACGATCCGCTGGAACGCTTTAACCGGAGCATGTATGTCTTCAACGCGAAGTTTGATGATTATGTCTTTATTCCAGCCGTCAATTTTTATAGGGCCATTACGCCAAATTTCGTAGAGGATCGTATTTCGAACTTCTTTTCCAATGTGCGGGATCTGCGCAACTTCATCAATGCCGTCCTTCAGCTAAAACTGGAAACTTCGTTAAATACGGGAGCACGGTTGGTTTATAACACCACCTTCGGCATTCTGGGCTTGTGGGATCCCGCCACTTTTATGGGAATTCCCCAGCAAACGGAGGATTTTGGCCAGACCTTGGGTCATTACGGCGTGGGGAAAGGGCCTTATCTGGTATTGCCTATTCTGGGGCCTTCCAACTTACGAGACACCACGGGTCTCGCTGCGGATACTGCTGCCTTCAGCGCCATCGATCCGTTTAATTTCGAAAATTATACAGTCAGAGGCGTATTTTATACGTTGCTCAATGGTATCGACGTCCGCAAGAGGATTGAATTTCAATACTATGAAACCGGTTCGCCCTTCGAGTATGACCTGGTGCGTTTGCTTTATACCCGATACCGGCAGATAGAGATTGAAAAATAGCGATCATCATGCCATTCATCGAATGCTGTTAGGACTGAGCAACGGCCTTAGCGGAAACCGGAGACCTGTTTGATGTGGTGCGAGCGGTTCCTGACGCAACCGCTTTATCGAGTGTTTTTTTCTGCTTGGTTGATTATGCTGGCGGCTCCGATCACACCGGCTATCGCCCAGCAAGAGTTGCCGGATCTGTTGGCGTCTCCCTTGGTTTCTGAGGAGCAAAAAGCGCAATTTCGCTTATATGAGCGGCAACTGGAACGGCTTGCGGATATAAAAGGGCATATCCGGAGGAGGGTTCAACAGTTATCGGAAAGAATCGATGCGCTGACGGTAGGCGAGGTGAGCGAGACGTTATTGCAACAAGCGCAGGTCGATACCCGGAAACAGCAGTTGCGGCGTGAGGAGCTAAACCACAGGCTTAATGCCTCGAAGGTGCGCATCAAGGCGCTCAACCAGGCAATCGAGAATCTGGAGACCCGCGCAAAGCTTTTTCAGAACCCGGCTCGCCAGCAGGAAGAAACCGGTTGGCAGGGGGGGCAGTTTTGGCTTGACCGTCAAGCGTTGGCACAACGGCGATTCAACCTTGCCCTTGAACAAAAGCGTCGCGAATTGCTAGCGATCAGGCTTGCCGCGGCGACACAAAAGTTGGAAATGATGGAACTTTGGAAGCGCCGTATCGAGAATTTACTACGGCTGCGCTACCAAGAGGGTGATAACGTCATTTTGGGTGATATCGATGGCCGTCTGGATTTGGAAAATGTTGCCTCTTTCGGACGCTATGTAACCCTTACTCTGCAACTCGAGCAGCAAGCGGATAATCTTTCGGAGGCTCAGCGCCGGCGTCTGGAGACGGAGAGGGATATTGCCCTGGATCGGTCTTATCTGCTGGCGCAAAAAGTTCTGATACGCAATGCCACCGAAGCCTTAAACAACATTGAGAATCAGATCGCCGCCTCTGGCATGACCTCCAAAACGTTAATTGAACATCACCAAACGGTTCGGCAAATCGAGAAGGAGCTCGAAACCCTGGCCGGTGAATTGGCCGCCAGGGCGGAGGTATATGGAAAGGAACGTTATCTTCTGCGTAAGCGCCTGGATGCTGCTGCCGGCGAGAACCGGAAGGTGTTTAGGGTTGCAGTGAAAATGAGTGATAACTTGTTGACCGAGCTTCAGCAGCTGCAAAGCGAGTTAGACCAGCAGCAAAACCGTGTTGATACCATTGCCCAACGCCTCAATGCTCGTCATGCTGAAGTGCGCAGTAAAGAGCTTTTCGAGCGGCGGCCATTCATTTGGGGGACTGAATATTGGGCTACTCTGTCAGACAATCTCTCAAGAACACCTGCGCTGCTCTTTTATCAGATGAAGATCAGCTTATCAGCCATCTTTAACGCGGTAACTAGACTCGGCTTCCTCGATTGGATCGTCGTCATCACCTTGGAGACGGGTCTGCTTCTTGCGCTGATGGCCTTCCGGTTTGGTCTAGGCCGGTTAGAGAGAAGGCTCCGGACCCAATCGGCAACTCCCACCGTTTCACGAATCGTCTGGATGCTGCGGCAGGTGCTGCAAATGAATCTGTTGGGGATTGTTCTCCTCCTTGCGTTGATCCCCCTGAGCTGGATAGTGGTTATTGTCCCGCCGAGTGAAGAAATTGTGCTAATGCTGGTGTCCGTCGGCGTCATCACTAAGCTTGCCAGCAATTTGGTGTGGCTGCTGCTCAACCATCCGGATTTACCAAGAGAGAGCCGCTACCCTAGAGTCTATTGGGCACTCTGCGTGACCTTGTGGAGTGGTGGATTGCTGATCATGCTGACGGCGCTGGGGTATCTTTCCGATCTACCGGTAATCTTACTCAGTGCCCTGGATCGGTTATTTATGCTTTATCTTCTGCTGACGGCACTTCCGGTTTTTTGGCTTCTTCGGGTTGTTAGACAGCGGCTGCTGAACTACTACGGCAGACGCTACTGGGTCAATATCGTACGCTTGGTTAGCGTTGTGATACCTATTTTTCAGATCCTGATTGGGCTGGCGGGGATGTCAGGTTATCTAAATCTTGCCTGGGCCGGCGCCAGGCAACTGCTCGCTTTTATCGCCGTGCTATTGGGGTGGTTGTTAAGTCAGCAACTGCTCAACGATGTGGCGGCTGCGCTTAAGCAGCGCGCCTTTGATGACTCCCGGGAAGTGTGGTTGGCCACCCGGCGGGTAGTGGAGCCCCTGCAGCGGGTACTTGGCTTGTCCCTTTTGTTGACGGCTATTTATTTGTTGATAAGCTTTTACCCGACGTTCCGCATACCCTACCAGTGATTAGTGAATTTTGTACAGTGCGGCTGTCAAAAGCGATTTTAGCCACCACGGGGGAGAACCGATGGCAGCCCATATCGAGACGGGCACGATGGTGCCGCCGCGTTACCGAAGCCAGACGCTAGATCATTTAGGATTAGTGGCTGGCATGTATGAGGAACTGGGCATTGGGCAGACGATTGACCGCGCGGTTATCCAGGATGGCGACAAGCGCCAGGTCTCCTTGGGTCAAGCGGTCAAGGCGATGGTGCTCAATGGGTTGGGGTTTATCAATCAACGCTTATACTTGATGCCAAAGTTTTTCTGGGATAAACCCACGGAACGGCTGATTGGGGAGGGCATTCAACCCGAGCATCTTAACGATGATGTGTTGGGTCGGGCCTTGGACGCTTTGTATAAATTTGGCGTCACCGAGCTCTATGCGCTATTGCGCCCCAGGCGGTCCAGCGCCTGGGGCTACGGGTACGCGTTGCGCATTTGGACAGCACCGGTTTTCATGTCGATGGCGACTACCCCCGCGAGCCCGGTACCGAGGAAGGGGTCATTCACCTCACCCGGGGTTACAGCCGCACCACCGCCCGGACTTGAACCAGGCCGTCTTGCAACTGATTGTGGAACACCAGGCGGGGTTACCACTGTTGCTGCAGCCGCTGGACGGCAATGCCGACGACAAGACCTACTTTCGTCAGACCCTGCAGGCGTATTTGGGGCAGCTACGCACCACCTATGAACTGGACACGATTGTCGCAGACAGCGCCCTGTATACGGCCGAGACCTTGCCGTTGTTGCAGGACGTGCACTGGATCACACGGGTACCCGCCACGCTGAACGCCGCGCAAGAGGTGCTACGTGCCACCGACCCCGAGACGATGACGCATCTCGACGAACACACCCGCTATCAGCGTCTGAGTACGGAGTATGCCGGGGTAGCCCAACGGTGGCTGGTGGTCGACTCCGACGCGGCGCAGCAGCGTGCGCGTAAGACCGTGTCTCGGCAATGCCGGAAACAGACGGAGGCGGATACCAAGGCGTTTGCTAAATTATGTGGGCAGTCTTTCGCTTGTGCCGACGATGCCAAACAGGCGCTGGCCGCCTTTCAGAACACTCTCACCCTAACCACGGTGGTCGAGCCGCAGATCGTGTCGGTACCTCACTATCAAGGTCGCGGGCGTCCTGCCAAGGCGTGCTCACCCGATACGCTGACTTATCGGATCGACGGGACGTTAGCCAGCCTGCCCGCCGCCTACCGCGCCCGCCTGCGCCAACACAGTGGCTTTATCCTGGCCACGAATCAGCTGGATACCGAGGCGTTGTCCGATGCCGAGTTACTGCAGGCGTACAAAGCTCAGCAGCGCGTGGAACGGGGCTTTCGCTTTTTGAAAGATCCGCTGTTCTTGGCGTCCTCACTTTACCTGAAGTCACCGCAACGCATCATGGCGCTGATGTTGGTAATGACCCTGTGTTTGTTGGTTTATGCCGCCTTGGAACACCGGATCCGTGACCGGCTGAAAGCCCAGGAACACACCTTTCCTCATCAAACCGGTAAACCCGTTGCCAACCCCACGGCGCGCTGGGTATTCCAGTATTTCGTCGGTATTCATTTACTTATCCTGGCCGACGGTCAGGTGCTGGCCCTCAACCTTGATGAGCACCACCAGCGCTTGCTCGAGTTACTCGGTCAGGCCTATGAAGCGTTTTATTCCTAAAATCAAGCAGGGGGTGTGCGGAATGTCGGTTTTACAGCTTGGATGACGTCATTGCGGAGGCATGGCTGGTGCTCATGGCAGCAGTGATTACCGTCGTGGTCCTTTACGAAATCCTATTCTGGCTGGCGGATTATGCCGCGGAGAAAGGCCAAGGAAAGTTTATCCGTAGGCTTATTGGTAAGGCGCGTACACCATTGGGACTAATTCTCCCCGTTGCAGCAGCCCAGGTGACATTACCGCTTCTCGAGTTACCCGAGAAATTGATTACCCTCAGCGGTCACATGCTGACCCTGTTGCAGATTGCCGCCGTAACCTGGTTTTTCCTGCGCCTGATTTCGCTGCTGGATCAAGTATCCGAGTCTCGGTATAAACGCTCGGAAGTCAAAGAAGATCTGGTGGTGCGCCGCGCCCGTACTCAGTTACGGGTACTGCGCCAAGCACTGCATCTCACCGTCGTGTTGATCGGGATCGGCGCGATGCTGATGACTTTTCCCGGTATTCGTCAGTTCGGCGCTGGTCTTTTGGCCTCAGCGGGCGCTGCGGGAATTGTGATCGGCATTGCTGCTCGGCCTCTTTTCGAAAATCTGATTGCCGGTATTCAGATTGCGCTGACGCAGCCCATTCGGCTGGACGATGTAGTCATCGTCGAGGGGGAATGGGGTACCATTGAAGAGATCAATGCCACCTACGTGGTGGTGCAGATCTGGGATCATCGCAGACTGGTCGTGCCGCTGAATTATTTTAATGAACATCCTTTTCAACACTGGTCCCGAAAGGGCACCGAGTTGTTGGGGTCGGTTTTTTTGAGTGTCGATTACAGCTTTCCGGTGGAGGAAGGTCGTAAGGCGTTGCAACGGATTCTTGAAGAGACCGAGCTCTGGGACGGACGTGCCTGGGTGTTGCAGGTGACCGATCTCAAGGGGTATACGATGGAACTCAGGGCGCTGGCGACAGCGCGTGATGCGCCTACGGCCTGGGATTTGCGCTGTTATGTTCGGGAGAAGCTGATTGAATTCATACAGCAGCACTATCCGGCATCGCTGCCGCAGCTACGTACACGACCCGCGGAGGATGAGGAGCAATCAGAAGAACGAGGGGCGCCCCCCTTAGTCATTCAGCCGCATGAATCAGGTCTTGCCTAATGACATGACTTAAGAGACGGGGTCAAGACGGGGTCAAGACGGGGTCAGGCTTTCCTAATTTGCTATTTTTCATGTCGGCTACAGCTTCGGACATGGTGAGGCGGGCAAGAATCCATGTACCATAGGATTAAAGGGGGACATGCCACGTTTTCCCGGTATGGTTCTGCATTCTATCGCTCTACGGTTGCTTGAGATGGCCCGGAGAGCGGGTTACACCCGGCCGGGAAATCTGCTTAATCAATGACTCAGCAGGGATACCTAGCTGTTCGTGCAGGCGCCAAATCATTTTAATTGTTAATGGTCGTTTGTGATTCAGAACCTCATAGACCCGATTGCTTTTGCCAATCATCGGTTCCAAGTCTTTAACGGTTAACCCTTTTTGTTCCATTGCGAACTTAATGGCTTCAATTGGATCAGGCAGATCGAGCGGATAGTGCTCTCGTTCATAAGCCTCAACCAAAGTCACCAATACATCCAGCTTCTCACCTTCTGGCGTATCCGGCTCTGCCGTCATCAATTTTTCAATTTCGCTCAATGCCGCGCGGTAATCGGTATCAGTTTTAATCGGTTTGATGTCCATCGTGTTTACCTCCAGCATTAGAGGCTGTTGGAAAACCCCCTCAAGCGAGTCGTCTGACCAAGAGATGGATCATGGAAATCTGGATCATGGCCTCACTGTTTCGGGTATGGACTTCATAATCTCTCGTATGACGGCGGTAATTTAACAGCCAAGAAAAAGTGCGTTCCACCACCCACCGGCGTTTTACTAAATGAAATCCCGGCAGGGTGTTCTCGACGACTTCCAAGGCAATTTTATAGGTGACTTTTAGCCCGGCCACCCAGCTGGCGAGCGGCTCACCATGATACCCGCCGTCAACCCACACATGACGCAGCCGCTTGAAGCCATCGGCGAGATAGTGTTTCAGGAGCTGGCGAAGTCCCACCCGATCATTAACATTCGCGGCAGTGACCAGCACGACAAGAATCAACCCCATGGTATCTACCAGCAGATGCCGTTTGCGTCCCTTGACGCTTTTGCCGCCATCGATGCCTTTCGGGCCCGGTTGCGAGGCGACCTTGATGCTTTGGCTGTCGACACTGCCTGCCGAGGGTTCCGCGGCCCGCCCTTGACAGCGGCGTTCCTGGTGGCGCAAGACCGTCATCACCCGCTCCCAAACCCCGGCTTTACTCCAGTCATTGAAATGGTCATACACCGTACTCCAATTCCCCTAATAACGCGGCATCAGTCGCCACTGACAACCGCTGCGGTTGACGTAGAAAATCCCATTGACCACTTGCCGCCGGTCCAACGGCGGCCGCCCAGGACCACCGGGACGCTTCTTGGGTACCGGTAACAACGGTTCAATGATTTGCCATTGCGCGTCGGTGACATCACAGGCATGATAACAGTGTGTACCCATCGTGTCTGAGTCTCTTGTGTTCGTTCCACAAGATTCAGACTCCCGATGGGTGCGCGCTGTTTCAATTCCATCGTACCGTCAATCCGGTTTTCCAACAGCCTCTTAAATTGTTTGCACATCAGTTTGATCATATTGTGCATGGGTACCAATGAACCGTATGTATGAATCATGGTAATGTGGCTGGCTCATTTGGCGGAAGAAACCTTTGGCATCCATGATCACGTCATCGCTGAGCAGGTGCTTTGACCATGAGGTAAAATGGAATCGTGTAGTCAATTTGGACCAGGAGGCAAACTTTGTATTACTGAGCGTCTGTGTCATGCTCGACAACAACGATAACCCCAAGGGAATACCGTGACCACAGCGAAAATTGAAACGAAGCATACCCGGTTTCCGATACTGCAAGGCGTTTTGCCAGTCAAATGGTCGCAGCTGTCGACCGAAATTCTTGCCGGCATCACTCTGGCCGCCCTAGCCATACCCGAAGTGATGGGTTATACAAAGATCGCTGGTATGCCGGTAATCACCGGGCTTTATACCATCCTTATTCCATTGTTTCTATTCGCTGTTTTTGGTTCTTCCCGGCATTTGGTGGTGGGTGCGGATTCCGCTACTGCAGCCATTCTTGCCGCCGGTCTGGTGGGGATTGCCTCTGTTGGATCCGACCAGTATGTAGCCCTTGCCGCCGTTCTCGCCTTGATGGCGGCCGGGTTTTTGTTTCTTGCCCGCATTATCGGTCTTGGGTTTCTTGCGGATTTTCTGTCGCGTACCGTCCTAGTGGGTTTTCTGACTGGTGTCGGTATTCAAGTGGCGCTTGGTCAAATTGCCGGCATGCTGGGTCTGGAAGGGGGAGGGCACGGCACTATCGGAAAGATCCTAAGGCGGCTCGCCAAAATAAACTGTTGGTTTAGGCTCTCGGAACGAGGGTATAATTCCACTCGCCGTGGAACTTATCCCGCTTGATCGAGAGATTCTCCAGCTGCGCATCCGTCACCTCCCGGCCGGTTGGATAGCTGTTTTCGTTTAGCTCCGAGCGGATCTCCAGACCGGTTTTGGTCGTCGTATGGCCGATCAGATTGACCACCACTTCGCGGCTCACCAAGGGGCGGCCCCGCCAGTTCTCGGTGATGTGGCAAAACATCCGGTGCTCAATCTTATTCCACTTGCTGGTTCCCGGTGGAAAGTGACAGACAGAAATCCGCAGCCCAATAGCATCGGCCAACTTCTGCAACTCGATCTTCCACAGACGGTTGCGGCTCCCGTTGGAACCGCCTCCATCGGCGGTGATCAGCAAGCGCTTGGCCCGCGGATAGGTGGGGCTGCCCATATGGTGCCACCAACGCCGGATCGTTTCCACCGCAAACTCGGCCGTGTCGTGATCGATGCCAACACTGATCCAACCGCTGTTGGTCGCCATATCATAGACCCCATAAGGAATGACCTTGCCCAGCGCTTTGTCGGGAAAGTCGTGGACCCGCACCAGCTCGGGCTCACCCTTTGGGCTCCACTCACGGCCACCATTATGGAACTGACCGATCAGCTCCTTTTTCTTGGTATCCACTGACACAACCGGTTGCCGCTGCGTCTGGAACGCTTTCACCCATCGGTTGATCTGCTGAAATTGGGCGTCGCGATCCGGGTGCTGGTTGCCTTCAACCGTCTTGCGGTTGGACTGCAAGCTGTAGCCCAGGTGGTGCAGGAGCCGGTTGATGCTTCGCTCGCTGACCCGATGACCTTGGTTTTGCAGTTCCGTCGCTAACCGGGCAGCGCTTTTGCACGTCCAGCGCAGGGGCCCCATTGGGTCACCACGGGTCACGGGATCAACCAGGGCCTCGAGGGCGTTGAGAAGAGGGGGGTCGTGATCAACCAAGGACTTTCGGCCCCCACCCCCACGGCGCAATCGCTCGCTGGCCCCTTGAGGAGTCGCAGACGTGTTCAATGAGTCAAGTTCCTTTAAGCCCGCACGAATGGTTGTCTGTGACAGTCCCGTCGCCTTAGCAACATGCGTGATCCCTCCGCGTCCCATCGCGCGGGCTTCCACTGCCGCCCATCGCCGACGTGTCCGTTCATCCAAAAGCGGGGCAAGCGCTGCAAACTTGGCTTTGATGGCTTGGCTTTGATGGCTTGGGTTAGTGGGTTCGGCATAACCTCTCATAATAACTGATCAAACATACAAAGCAACAAGTTATTTTGGCGAGATGCCTAAGCGATCTGCAGCAGATTCATGAGATCAATTTTTACGCGGTGACGACCTCGGTGATCGTGCTTGCCGTCATCGTCGGCGCTAAATGGATCTCCAAGGTAATCCCAGGACCGCTTATCGCTGTGATCGGGGCCACGGCGGCGAGTTGGGCCATCGATTTAGAGGCATTCGGTGTACGCGTACTGGGTGCCGTACCAAGCGGTTTGCCAAAGATCGCACTGCCAGACGTTGCCTGGAGTTGGGATCTAATCCAGCAATTGCTGCCGACGGCGTTTGCCATGTTTGTGGTTATTTTGGCCCAGAGCGCGGCGACTTCGCGTGCCTACGCAGCCCGCTACAACGATCGCTTTAGTGAGGACACCGATCTAATAGGTCTGGGGTTAGCCAATGTTGGAGCCGGTTTATCAGGCACTTTCGTCGTCAACGGCAGTCCCACCAAAACCCAGATGGTCGATAGCGCCGGCGGACGCAGCCAGCTCTCACAGATCACGACCGTTATCATCGTACTCCTTGTTCTGTTGTTTCTGACCGATCTGCTGTCCTATATGCCGGAAGCAGTGCTGTCAGCTGTCGTGTTTCTGATCGGCATAGCTTTGATTGACATTCAGGGGATGCGCAATATTTATAGGCAGCGCCGCTCGGAATTCTGGGTGGCGTTGATCACCATGGCGACAGTTGTTTTTGTCGGCGTCGAACAGGGCATTTTGTTGGCGATGGTGCTTTCCATGCTGGATCATACCCGTCGTGGCTATCGGCCAAAGAATGCGCTGATAGTGAGATCTGCCGGTGGCATCTGGCAATCGTTGCCGGTGACGAGTCAGGCTGAGGCCGAGCCCGGGCTAATGATTTACCGCTTTACCCACAGTATGTACTACGCCAACGCTCAAGAGCTCTTAGAACAAGTGACTGAGCTGGCCAAGGATGCTAAGCCTTCGTTGTCCTGGTTGTGCATCGATATGTCGGCGGTCGACGATGTAGACTTCACCGCCACCGAGACGCTGCGCTCCCTCTCCGGAATATTAAAGGAACGGGACGTACGTCTCGTCTTTGCACAGGTCATGGCGGACCTCCAAGCCAAGAGCCGTTATCAGATCGGCAAACTGGTTGGAGAGAATGCCCTTTATAGCACGCTCGATGAGGTGGTGAAGGCTTATCGTGAACACACGACTTCCGCTAGCCCTGGCTAACGTACTAGAGATGTGACAACCTGATGATACTGGAACTGACTTGGATTACTGTTGTGCTGGTGGCTGTCGCGTTGGTTGGCGTCACGGTGGTGATCCACGGCGTTGGGTCAACCTATTGGATTCGTTTTTTAAGGCATCGCTACGAGACTCATGAAGGGTATTGGAAAGAATATCTCGTGTTTCCAGTGATAATTTCCACTGCCCTCATATTATTGCTGTTGCACGTATTAGAGATGTTCCTCTGGGCGCTGCTTTATCTGTGGCTAGTGCCCGATGTTCAGGTAAAGGGCCTGGAAGAGGCGGTCTATTTTTCTGTAATCACTTTCACGACCGTGGGTTTTGGCGATATCACGCTGCAGCCCGGATGGCGTCTGCTCAGTGGGATTGAGGCATTGAGCGGTATCATGCTGGTGGGTTGGACGACGGCCTTGTTTTTTTCGATCCTGCAACGGGTTGAAGTGTCCAGGCGGAAGCGGAACACCGGGTGATCTCCCATGGGGAATAAACTACTGATTAACCGCTATTGGCTTGTATCGGGCCGCCGTTTATGCGGCGTTAGGTTGAGAATTTGATAGTGTTATCCACGCGCGCCAAGGAAGCGATCAAAGTTGGGCTTGCGATGGCGATAGTCTATGGCATTGCCTTGCACATGGACTGGGATAGGATCTACTGGGCCGCCTTCGCCGTGGCGGTGATTAGTTTACCGACGGTGGGGCAGTCGCTGCGTAAGGGAGTCCTGCGAATGTTGGGCACGCTGGTGGGGGGCGTAGCGGCCTTGACAATCATTGCCCTGTTTCCCCAGGAGCGCTGGTGGTTTATGGCAACACTGTCTGTGTATATCGGTTTCTGCACATATCTAATGACAGGCGGTAGGAATCCGTATTTTTATCAGGTCAGTGCCTTTGTGTGTGTAATTATCTGCTTCGAAGGTGACGTCGATTCCCTGCAGACCTTCCGAACGGCAGTGGAACGCATCCAGGAAAACGGCTTGGGCATCCTGGTCTATTCCTTGATTGCGGTTTTCCTATGGCCGCGCAGCACCCGGGATGAGCTCAATGCGACCAGCCGCCAGCTATTTGCAACCCAGCACAGCGTTTACCGAAGTTGTCAGGCTCTTATGACCAACAAGAGTTTTGAGAAGGATTCCCGAGCGGAAAGGATGCAGGAGGTACAGCTCTTAGGGCAACTGGAGCAGGTATTGGAGGCAGCGGTAGTAGATAGCTACGACGTTTGGGAGGTACGCCATCAGTGGCGGCGTTTCCTATGCCAGTCGACGGCACTGATGGAAACTCTCGCGCACTGGCGAGAGAGTTTGCCCGAACTCCAATCGCTGGACCTGAATAAGCTGCTGCCTAATTTGGAGGCGGTGTGTACGGAACTGGACATGCGCTTTGTCCAGATCGAGCATATGCTGGCCGGAGAGACGCCGGAACGGTCTCCCCAACCCATTGTCCTGGCCATCGATAAGACCGAATTGGCGGTCTTGTCCCATTTTGACAGGGCGGCTTTGGTGGTGACCAAGTCCTATCTCGATCGCCTCGAGGCGCTCAGCCGGTCGTTGTTTGACTGCGTTCAGGAGATCAAGGGCTTCAGCCCACAGCCATCGGTGCTTCACCGCGGAAAAGATCCTAGCAGAGGGTCGGTCATCGACCCGGAACGGATCGCTGCCGTTATCAGAGTTCTCTCGACGCTTTGGCTGGCATTTTTCGTCTGGGTCTATATCAATCCCCCGGGATACGAAAGCTTCGTTATTTTTTCAACCTCGATCGGGCTGGCATTGGCCAACTTCCCCCAAGCGCGGGTAGCGTCGTTGTTTTTGCCGGTGTTCCTTAGCTGTGCCTTCGCAAGTGTATTATATATCTTCGTTATGCCACATCTTTCGGGTTACGCACAGCTTTCGCTAATGATTTTTGTTGCTACCTTTGCCATTGCCTATCTTTTCTCTCGCCCGCAACAGGCTATGGCGAGGATATTCGGCCTGATTTTTTTGGGGGTTATCACCAGCATCGAAAACCAGCAGACCTATAGCTTTTCCAGTGTCACCAATACCACGGCGATGGCTCTTCTGGTGCTATCGCTTGCTGGCCGTTACCGCGTATATACCCTTTTCGCCGCAGCCTGAGAAAGCGTTTCTGCGCCTGCGTCGGCGCTTTTTTCGCCATGCAGAGTTTCTAATGTCGCAGCTCCCCCTGGACTGGGATCAGCACAGAGGGAATGCCGAGCGCTGGAAAATGACTTGGTATTGCAACGACCTGTTGGAGCTGCCGGGGAAGCTCGGTGTGTGGGGTGCCATGATCGATCATCGGGTGTTTCCCGGTAGCAGCCCGGAACAGGTGCAGAGATTGGTGATGAACCTGCGCAATCTTGCCCTTTGGGTCAAAGACTTGACCGATGCCAACGCCTATCCCCAGGCCGAGCTGTTGGTACGGGAGCTGAAGGATGACGTCAGGGCGTGGCGTTTGGGGATCGAAGGACTATTCCAGGACTGGGCCACAAACCCGACGGTTGCGTCCGGCCGTGTTCTGCGGGAAAACCTGGAGGCGCTTCTCGCCAAGATGGAAACGCGCATTGACGACACGCTTCGTTTAGCCGAGCAGAGCAAGCTTAGCAATGAAAGCTATGAAAATTTCTACCGGCTATTGGGCTGTTACCGGGGTTTGTCAGAGGCTGTGGTTGCGCATTCGCAACTAACCGAGAGAATTGACTGGGAAAGATGGCGGGAGGCTCGGTTTTGAAACCCGCTGATAAATCGTCTTGCACAAGCTAAATTCCTATGACAATTGGCTACACTGAGGAGAGCACCTTGTACCTCGTACCCAGCGAATTCGCCATCGGCGGGGTCTATTTTCCGCCGCTGCTGATTGCCAGTATTTTTGGCGTAGCAGCAACGGTCCTGACAGTAGCGCTGCTCAACCGCTACCGGCTGTCGCGGTTTTTTTTCTATCCGCCGTTGGTGTTTCTGGCGCTGGCGGTTATCTACTCGGGGCTAATTAGTATCTTTATTATTCCTGGATAAGCAGCATGCATGCACTCTTCAAGTATCTGCTCACCGGAGTTGTCGTTGCGGTTGCCATCGGTGTCGTCCTCTACAAGTACTGGGACTATGTCACCAATCCCTGGACGCGGGATGGGCAGGTTCGTGCCCAGGTCATTCAGATCACGCCCCGGGTGTCCGGTCCCATTGAAAAACTGCCCATTGACGACAACCAACAGGTCAAGGCGGGCGATTTGCTATTTGAGATTGACCCACGTACCTATAAGGCCGCGGTGGACCAGGCCAAGGCAGATTTGCAACAGGCTCAGGTGCAGGTGGACGAAGCCAAAGGCGAGGCGGATCGGGCCGAGCGTATCCGCAAACAAGACAGAGGCGCCATGTCGGAACAGGAACTGATCAGTAGGCAAAACGACGTTCGTACGGCGGAGGCTACGGCCCTTGCCGCCCAGGCCGCGCTGGAGAATGCGCAGCTGGACCTGGAGTTTACCCAGGTTAAAGCGCCGGTTGACGGCTATGTCACCAACCTGAATCTCAGATTGGGCAGTCAAGCGGTGGCCAACCAGCCGGCGCTGGCGCTGTTGGACATCAACAGCTACTGGATTCACGGGTTTTTCAAAGAGAACGTCATCGAGGGCATCGGCGAAGGTGACCGGGCGATCGTTACCCTGATGAGCTATCCTGATAAACCCCTCGAGGGCGTTGTCGACAGCCTTGGCTGGGGTATTGCTCAACAGGATGGCAGTACCGGATATAACCTGCTGCCCACGATTAGCCCAACCTTCGAGTGGATTCGGCTGGCCCAGCGGGTACCCGTGCGGGTGCATCTCAAAGACGTGCCGGAAGGGGTTGAACTGCGGGTGGGTACGACCGCGTCGGTGCTGGTGATGAAGGGTACCGCCGGCAGCGCAAGTGATTCCCCGGCGGTCGCCGTGCCACGCGCGCTGCAGTAACTGAAACATCTCACTCCTGAACATAGACCAAAGGTAGCTAAGCACCATGTACCAGGATCTGGCCCTGCTAGCCGTATTCATTCTTTGTTACAGCGCCGTTGCCGGTAGTATCGAACGGACCTGGATCAGTGGACCCATTGTGTTTACGGCCTTTGGTCTGCTCTTAGGCCCGGTAGGTATGGATATCTTTTCATTTAAAACGGATCAGGAAACCATCAAATCGCTGGCAGAATTGACTCTGGCCCTGGTGCTGTTTACAGATGCAGCCGGTGCCGATACAGGGGTGCTGAAAAAGACCTCGAAACTGCCTACCCGCCTGCTGCTCGTCGGCTTGCCATTGACGATACTACTCGGTTTCGGACTCGGCGTGCTTCTCTTCGAAAATTTGTCCTTGTTCGAAGTGGCCTTGCTTGCCACGATGCTCGCGCCGACCGATGCCGCGCTGGGTAAAGCGGTGGTGACCAACCAATCCGTACCGGACAGTATCCGCCAGGATCTCAATGCCGAAAGCGGCCTTAACGATGGTATTTGTGTGCCAATCCTGTTCGTGTTTCTCGCGTTGGCCACGGGCAAGGCCGGCGATGGGAGTCTCTGGTATCTGGCTATGGCACTGATTGCCGAAGAGGTTGGCATCGGTCTGGCCGTGGGTTTACTGCTCACCGCACTCGCCGGATGGCTGTTGAAGTTTGCTCTACGGCGCCAGTGGCTTACCCATACCTGGATTCAGATACCGGTTGTTGCCCTGGCGTTCGCGTGCTTCGCTACGGCCCAGTCTCTGGGAGGCAGTGGCTTTATCGCTGCCTTCTCGGGTGGACTGTTGTTCGGTGTTCTGGCAAAGCAACATCGTGACGAATTTCTGCGTGCTGCGGAGGGCGTTGGAGACACATTTGCGCTCATTACTTGGGTAATTTTCGGCTCGGCAGTGGTAGGTCAAAATGTGGGCAACTTCAACTGGCACGTCGTGTTATATGCCATGTTGAGCCTGACCGTTATCCGTATGCTGCCAGTGTTCATTTCCCTCGCCGGTTTGGGGATGAGCACCGAGGGCAAACTGTTTCTGGGATGGTTCGGTCCCCGGGGGCTTGCCAGTATTGTGTTTGCCGTTATCGTGTTGGATGCGCATCTGCCAGGTGGTGGAGAACTGGCATTGACGGTAGCGTGCACCATTATTCTCAGCATTATCGCCCACGGTATCACTGCCAATCCGCTAGCGGCAGCGTACGGTGCGAAGGTGAAGCGATCTGGGTTTTAACGGATTTGGCCGGTGGTCAGTTTCTTAGGCAGATGGGACTGCCAGACACTATCGTTCCGTTACAGGCCCACTAACCGCTGCAAGCGGTGCAAAACAGTGTTAAGCTCCATGTCTGTTGACCGAACTAGACGTTTTCCAAGTACCCTGCGGCGGCTGATAGCTCGGCCGTGTTCCACCAAGGCGTAGCTTTGCGACTTAAGATCATCACGAGATACCGTCTTGAGAATGGTTCGGCAGCCTAAATTGAGAATTGATGTGCCACTAGTCGCCCAATAACTCACCCAATGGTTTTAGATTCTCGATATGATCGCAGCAGGATTTAATAACCATTAGTATGGGTGTGGCAAGAAACACACCCCCAAATCCCCACATCCAACCCCAGAACAGAATGCCGATAAACACTGCTATGGCATTAATTTTGGCAGTTTTGCTGGTCAGCCAAGGGGTCAACCAATAACCCTGTACGCTGGTAATGAACAGAGAAACGCCAGCCACAAACAGGGCCATGGTAATGGTGCCAAATTGCAGCAAGGCTATTATCCCCGTTGCGGCAAATACAATAGCGGGACCTAGATAAGGAATGGTGCTTAGTAGTCCGGCCACCACTCCCCACATGGCGGCTTGATTAAAGCCAATCCAGGAAAACGCCAGCCAGGTGAAAACACCGACAAAGCTGCCTGACAATACCAGAACGAACAGATAGCGTTGAATTTGTTTAGTAAATTCATCAATAATCTGTACAGTAATACGCTTCTTGGTTAGCGTTGGCCCGGTAATTTTCACCAGTTTGCGCTTGTAAAGATCGCCCCAGATCAGGAAAAATAGCACTAACATAAAGACTATAAAAAACTGGGTGACCACGGCTACCGCGCCGACGGTCCCTCCCCAGAGGTAATCGCTAATCTGAAATACCGGTTGCTCGAGTTGCACTCGTGTGACGTCTGATTGCACCGTAACGTCTGATTTCTTTATGGGAGAGGGTGCGCCAGAGGAGTCTTCTGTTACCTTTTCAATTTCTTTGGCAGCTTCTTGCATTTTATCGATAACGCCTCCCTGATAATTGCGGTTGATGGCTATGATATAGCGCAGTTGCTTTACCGCTTGCGGCAATTGGTCGATGATCGTTACCGCCTCATCCTGCAAAGTGGAACTCAGATAACCGAATCCTCCCACCAGGATCACGAGTAACAGCGGGGCTCCTATGGGACGAGGAATTTTCCACTTGGCCAGCCGTTTAACGATCGGATTAAGTGCAAAACTGATAAAAATAGCAAGCATCAATGGAATCAGTACGACACTTGCCCACTGTAAGGCAAAAAGCGTGGCTAATAACGCTAGCACTGCCAGTGAGACGCTGCGAACGTCAATCGGTCCCCGCGCGGTGGTCTGATAAAGAGAATCATCTTCCGCCTGAGAGGGCGCTTCCATGGTATCAGATATGGACACAGCGTTATTCAACACCGATTCTCGCTCTGGTTTATTTGCCATCTTGGTTTGATCGTTCAGCGGGGGTTTAGTAATTCGACGGTTATTAATATTTTTTTTGGGTAGTAATGCCTTAATTATCCCATAGGCTGCTAAGTAGATTCCAAGCAGCAAGGGATTTATATTGAACATAGCGGGTCAGCCCTTTTAACATGATAGCAAGTGATTTATTCTGAAAGAGTTTTTCATAACTATTAGGTTCGTATCATGATTGGCAATGACATCTTCCGCCGCTTTGCTAAGAAGGCGCCTGTGCCGATGATGGTGCGCGCGCTGCTGGAGCGCACCTTCCATCCAGAACGTTTGGACGCTTGGTTTGCCCAGATGGCCGAGGCGCAGTACACCCGAGAGCTGCTCTTCTCCACGCTGTTTGAGATGATGAGCCAGGTGGTCTGCGGGATGCGCCGATCTATCCACGATGCCTACCAGTCGGGCGAAGACATTGCGGTGTCGGTGGTGGCCGTCTACCGCAAGCTGGCGCGCATCGAGACGCATACCGCTGCGGAGTTGGTGCGCTACGCGGCGCGCGAGACGGGGGCGGTGATGCAAGCGCTGGGTGATGAGCGGCCATCGCTGGTGGCGGGCCACACGGTCAAGATTCTCGATGGTAACGCGCTGCCAGCCAGCGAGCATCGGCTCAACGAGTTGCGGGGGCTGAGTGCAGGCCCCCTGCCGGGCAAGTCGGTGGTGGTGTTCGAGCCGGCCCGTAACCTCATGGTCGATGTCTTCCCCTGCGAAGACGGTCATGGCCAGGAACGTTCGCTGCTGCCGGCCATCCTTGAGACAGTGCAGGCCGGTGAGGTATGGATAGGGGACCGCAACTTCTGTGTCACCGACTTGCTGTTCGGTATTGCCCAGCGCTCCGCCTCCTTCATCATTCGCGAACACGGCCAGTTGCGTTTTCGGCCCTTGGAGGCGCAGCACGGGGAGAGCCGCACCGACCCGGGCGTGGTCAGCGAGCAGGCCGTGGAGTTGACCGATGCCCAAGGGCAGACACTGAGACTGCGCCGGGTGCGGGTGCAACTGGACAAGCCCACGCGTGACGGCGACAACGTGATCTACCTCCTGACCAACGTGCCTGCTGAGGTCGCCGATGCCGCCCGTGTTGCGCAACTTTATCGCAACCGCTGGCGCCTGGAGACGGCTTTTCAGGGGCTGGCCGTGGCGCTGGAAAGCGAGATCGATACCCTGGCCTATCCCAAAGCAGCGTTGTTTGGTGTTTGTGTAGCGCTGGTGACCTACCATCTGATGGCCGCCACCAAGGCCGCTCTGGCCCAGGTGCATGGAGCCGAGACCATCGAGCGGGAATTCTCTGATTACTACCTGGCGGGCGAACTGGATGCCATCACGCCCGGTATGTTGGTCGCGCTGCCCGAGGAGCACTGGCGCCCCTTTCGGACCATGCCGGTGGAAGACGTTGCCGTCTGGCTGATGGAACTGGCCGGGCAGGTCCGGCTGGCCCGCTTCAAGAAGCATCCTCGGGGGCCAAAGAAGCCTCCGCCCAAGCGGGTTCATGATCCCCAAAAGCCACATGTCTCAACCGCCAAAATCATTGCCGCTCGTAAGAAGTCCGCAACATGTTAAAAGGGCTGCATAGCGGGTTTACCGTTATCAAATGTCAGATGGTTTTGGTGATTTACAAAATAATTTCATGAGTTTTTTAAGAATGAGAATAAGCCTTTGAAAGATGGAAATTTTTAAGTAAGTATAAAGATACCAATGATCATTGGAATTCAGTTGAAATCAATTTATTGACTTAATCAGATTTGTTTAAACGTTATCATGTCATTCCAAAAACCTGATAAAAATTATCTATATTTATATCACACTTTGCTTAACCTTTTATAATCAGTTAATAATTCCACTTTTACTGCGCTTTATTGAAGTCAATAAATAGACATTATTGGAAACTCAGATTTAGATTCCCTAAGCCCCTGAAAAATAGGGAAACGGAAATTAGTTTCCAATAATGTCTAATATACTAAATACTTTGCAAGGGGAATATTCGATTTTACAAATCTTATTGAAAAAGTTTCACTCGTCATTAGAGTGGGGCACCATTTTTTACTGAGAACATCGCCGTAAAAAGCACGGCACCGTATGTTCTGTTCCTTAATTAAGCAAAAAACATACCCAAAGTAGCTAAGCCATGCTTAAAGAACCCGGACTCGTGCTTGCCATGATTGCCCTCTGGGGTATTGTCGCCCAATGGGTTTCTTGGTGGTTAAGAATTCCTGCCATTCTATTTTTGCTGATCATTGGTGTAGTCGCAGGTCCAGTGACAGGCATAGTACGCCCGGATGCGATTTTTGGGGATCTTCTGTTTCCTATGGTTTCCCTGGGTGTGGCCGTGATTCTGTTTGAGGGCAGCCTGACTCTGAGGCTTTATGAAATCCGGGGGCTTGGCAGCGCGGTGCGCAATTTGGTCTCCATCGGCGCACTGATCAACTGGCTGATCATGAGTGTGGCAACGGCTTACTTTATGAAGTTTACCTGGGATTTAGCCTTTCTATTCGGTGCCTTAGTCACGGTAACGGGACCCACGGTCATTGCTCCTATGTTGCGCTCGGTGCGACCTACTGAAAGAATCGCCCATGTTTTGCGCTGGGAGGGTGTCATTATCGATCCTCTGGGAGCACTGCTGGCGGTGTTAGTGTTCAGTGCCATTGTTTCCGGGCAAGACGTCCATCCGGCATTGGTTTTTGGCAAATCGATTCTGATCGGCGGTGCGGCCGGAGTCACCGGAGCGTTTATCCTGGCGACGTTGTTACGGCGGCATTGGCTGCCCGACTATCTAAACAACGTGGCTGCTCTGGCCCTTGTCTTGGGCGTTTTTACGATTTCCAATGCGCTGCAGCATGAGTCCGGCCTCTTAGCGGTGACCGTGATGGGTATTTGGTTGGCTAATATGCGCGACGTGCCGACAGAAGGCATTTTGAATTTTAAAGAAAGTCTGAGCGTCATTTTAATTTCGGGGTTATTTATTATATTGGCAGCACGGATTGATTTTGCGCAATTTGCAAAGCTGGATGTTAATGCGCTTTACGTGTTAGCCGTAATCATCTTAATCGCTCGGCCAGTGGCAGTGTTGATTTCTACTTTAAGTTCCGATTTAAATTGGCGGGAAAAAACGCTGATCGCCTGGATCGGTCCGCGGGGTATTGTTGCAGCCGCCGTCGCCCCACTGTTTGTCCTTAAGATGGATCCTGACTACTACGCTAACGAAGAGTTGTTGGTGCCTCTGGTGTTTATGGTCATCGTGGGTACTGTCGTGTTGCAGAGTTTTACGGCTCGACCGTTGGCGCGCCTGCTCAAAGTCGCAGAACCCGAGCCGCGGGGAATATTGATCGTAGGCGCCAATAAGGTATCCCGGGAGATTGCTAAAGGGCTCTGTGAGCATGGTTACCGCACGTTATTGGCGGATACCACGTGGAGTCATCTTCGCGAGGCCCGTATGGAGGGGTTGGAAACGTATTATGGCAATGTAGTATCTGCGCATGCAGACCGCTATCTGAGTCTGGCAGGGCTGGGACGCTTATTTGCCATGTCCCGCCATCCCGCCCTGAATGCCTTGGCCTGCATGCACTATAAGCTTGAATTCGGGACTAAAAATGTATTTACGCTGGAAACGCCCGAGGCGGAAGATCCAAGGCAGGATGAGACATCCCATAAGCGGACTTATGCCGATAGGTATCGCAGCCAGCGGCTGTTTGGCAAGGGTATCACCTATACTAAACTTGCCCGGTTATTTGCCGAAGGCGCAGTCATTCGCGCCACTTTATTGACGGAAGATTTTGATTTCTCCGCTTATCGTAAACTGCATGGCGATGATGTCATTCCTCTGTTCGCATTGAACCGTCGCGGGTTGCTGTATATTTTTACCGCAGAAAGACCGGTAAAGCCTGAAAGCGGCTGGACCGTTATCGGCTTGTTATCGGCTAAGGCGGTAGAAGAAGCAGCGAAAAACGGCAAGCAAAGAGAGTCGGCGCGCAGGACGGCGAAGGTGGTAGGCCAATCGAAGAGCGTCAAAGTCTCGAAGGAGTCGCGAAGAAAGATAAAGGAACGGGAAAGGTTGCCGCGCTGAATCGGATCGCTATGGGAGCATAAGCTGAGGTGCCAGCGCCGCTAAAACAGACTATCCGGTTGTGTTGCAAAAATTACTCAGATCACATCATGTAGTAGCTAGATGCCGTTGTTAACTACTCTATACTGTGCTTGGGAGATTGTTTGCAACACAACGCGGGTGATTGGCCATGGAGCAGCTATCGTGCTACCGTCGATGCCGACAACGCTCCGGACTGGTTGGAGACTCGTTCGATTTTGTCTGTATTTGCGGATACGGATACCGTGGCCGTCGAGCGCTACATCCGCTTTGTTGCCTAGTGCAGCGTCACAGCTTAATTTTAGGGTAGATACCTTTCAAAATGACCAATATGCTGAGCTTCCATGGATCGACAACCCTAATTTTTAGTCATGACGCTGCACTAGGGCAAGGGTCAACCTTCACCGTGGAAGGAACTCAAGAACCAAGTGTTCTTGGGATCGGAGGCATTTATCGATGCCCTGCGGCGCAAAGTGCCTTCGGGCAGGGATTTGCGCGAGATCCCGCAGGCCCGGACACGGCCTGCTGCGAAACCGATCGGCGACTACGCTCGGCAATGCGCTGATCGGGATAGTGCCATCGCCGCCGCTTACGCGAGTGGCGGACATACGATGAAAGCCATCGGCGACTACTTCAGTTTACACTACTCCCGAATCAGCAAGATTGTTCGAAATGCCGAGCAGGCAAAAAGAAAGACCTGACCCCCCTTTGACTCCGGTTTCTCCAGGGACGCTCGACCGGACACGTTCTGGCTTAGGCAGGCAATGTTGGCCCACATCGCACGTTGGACACTTCCCCGATAGCCCCGGCCGTTTGGGGGGCAGCAGTTAGCTGCTGCAGGTACGCGGCGTTGTTGCGGCTAATCTCAAACTCCAGACACAGAAGGCAAAGATCACCATGGACTATTTCGAGAAATTCCGTGTAAAGCCGGGCACTAAGATCGATCTCAGCAAGGTCGACGCCAACTTCAAGGACAAGCATGAATCCCATGAGCACGCATTACCGGAGATTGAGGCCTACGCTCAAAAGCTGCATGACCTGCAGTACCTGATGTACGCGGAAGACAAGCGCTCGCTGCTCATTTGCCTGCAGGGACGTGACGCCGCGGGCAAAGACGGCACCATCAACCATGTGCTTGGCGCCATGAACCCCCAGGGCTGTACGGTCACCGGCTTCAAAGTCCCCTCCAAGGAGGAGGCGGCCCATGACTTCCTGTGGCGCTGCCACAAGGCCACCCCGGCCAAGGGGCAGGTGGCGATCTTTAACCGCTCCCATTACGAGGATGTGCTGGTGGTACGCGTGCACAACGTGGTACCGAAGGAGGTTTGGTCGAAGCACTATGAGCACATTAACCACTTTGAGAAACTGCTATACGACAACGCTACCCACGTCCTCAAGTTTTATCTTCACATTGACCCCGAGGAACAGTTAAAGCGCTTTAAGCAGCGCATCGATGACTCTGCCCGGCACTGGAAGATCAGCGAGGGGGACTACGCGGAACGCCCGTATTGGGACGCCTACACCGAAGCTTTTGAAGATGCGCTGAGCCGGTGCAGCACTGAACATGCTCCTTGGTTCATCATTCCCGCCAACCACAAATGGTTCCGCAATCTCGCCATTTCAAGGATCGTCGCCGAAGCTCTGGAGTCTTTGCATATGCAGTTTCCGGAACCGACGGTCAATATCGAGGAGATTAAGCAGAAATACCATGCGATCGTGGAAGAGGAGAAGAAAGAGTAGCAGGCGGGTGGCGGCTAATAAGATAAGCAAGGTGGTAAGAAGAGCAAAAGGGTAGGGTGTCGCCGGGGCCGGGTAGCTCGTGAAAGGGGTGTCGACGGCAGGGATGCCGTCGTCAAGCCTGCAGGGAGGCATTCACGGCGGTCCATGGAACGAGCTACCCAGCCCCGTTTTGCACGTGCAACGGGTTGCACCTAAAAGGGTAAGCAGACATACCGGGATCGATCAAAGTGCTCACCACCGTAACGGCTGAAAAAGCTCGTTGAGCAGAGTGGGCTGAGGACTGGTATCGATTCCGGTTCGTGTTGTTTCGAGACGTCCTGCTTGCACGCCGACATGAGCAAGCGAGAGTAGTAGCAGCAGGTAGGCAATCCCCAACGTGGTAGTGACGCGCCAACCGAAAGGCTAGCGAAGCAGGGAGAAGGCCGGGCCAATGTATGTCGCGAAGAGCCATGCAGAGCCACCAAAAATCACAATGGACATGTGAACTGTCACCAGCTCCGCTCGTATTTGCTGTTCAGTTTTCTCAGATGGTATTCCCCTTCGGCAATGATGCTAATTGCAAAATGATTCCTATGACATCCCCCGAAAAGGGTGAAAAATGGGGGACACGGGGGGAGAAATGGGGAATAGGGAAAGGTTGGGGGCAAGGCGAAGGGAGACGTGATGAGTACCGGCGTTACGGGCACAATAGAGATTGTTGCACGCACCGCTGTTCCTTGAGTGAAAAGGGGTCTACCGTCAAGATTATGCAAGTGGCCTATAATATAAATCGGTGAACAACTTAAGGCGGGATATGTCAGACGTCACATCGTCACGTCCAACCGTAGGAGCGAGCTTGCTCGCGAACCAACCCTGATGCCCGCCGCAATCGCGAGCAGGCTCGCTCCTACAAATTAGCTTGTAAAGTGTCCCGGCTAATGGGGACCCTTATATATATGAGCGACCCAATCGCAATGACAAAAAAAACAAAAGGGCCCACACCCATCCATACTCAGCAAACAGTCAGCGAAGCCTTTGGAGCTATCCTACTGCATAATTTCAATTATCTTTCCGCTTGGGAAGAAGAGGCTCGATCCTGGACTGATATCGAGGGTGTTCACCAGATGCGGGTGGCCTTCAGGCGCATGCGTTCGGCCTTGCGAGTGTTCCGATCTGCCATACCTCATCCTGTTACGGCGCACTGGGCCGATGAAATGCGCTGGTTGGCAAATCAGTTGGGACCGGCTCGGGATCTCGATGTGTTCATTGCCGAGGGGCTTGAGCTCATGGCCGAAAAAATACCGCTGCCCGGCCAAGAGAAATTGGCCGCACTGGCCCAACAACACCGCGCGCAGGCCTACGAAAACGTCCGGTTAATGCTGGATAGCGATCGCTATGCCTGTTTTAAGCAAGATTTCAACACCTGGCTGGAAACCCAGGCCTGGCTCGAGGGCGGCCTCCAGGACAAGCACCGGCGGCGGCTAGCATCCAACGTGGTCCCCTTTGCCCGCAAGCTGCTCGATAAACAAGAGCGTCAGGTACAGGCCGCCGGCGGCCATGTCAATCAGGACTCAGCCCAGGAAATGCATCAGCTTCGCATCGAATGCAAGAAACTGCGTTACGCGGCTGAATTCTTTAACTCGCTATTCAAGGGCATGGATGGCTTTATCAGCCACCTGAAGCGGTTGCAGGATCTCTTGGGGGTAATGCACGATGTGGCGGTGATGCACCATCTACTTGAAGAGTTGCTCGCCGGGCAGTCCGATCCCGAGTTGCTCCAGTATGCAGGAGGCTTAGTAGGATGGCGCACTCGCCAGTACTACGAGATCAAAGACAGTTGCAATGACCGCTGGGAGGAGTTTGTCGGTGCCAAGCATCCCTGGTAGAGAGATTGTTTCCTTAAAGGCGGCACCGTCAATGAACGTCGGAGTAGAAAAGACGCAAACAAACTCCGTTTGGGTGGAGACGACATGATTAGCCCGCAAAGCCTGCTTAATAAAAGCCAATAAAAGCCAATAAAATTTTTAAAAATCAATCTCATCACACATTCGTTCAGAAGAGACTGTCTCAGTTGCTGGAACCGGACGTGAAAGAGCGGCTGATTATGGTGAGCGAAACGGGTATTCGGGTCCGCTGATAAACTGACAAGACGTAAACATAAAATCTCATTTTCTGTAATCAGTCCCGCCCCGACACAGTCAATGAATCAGACCTTCCCTAAATATACTCGTGGGCCACTAGCGTAAGAAAATCGACGAATTCATCGCCGATAGTAACCTGCTCAAGCAGTTCGGCAGCCAAGGCAAACTTGCCAGCGTCATAGTGCGATTCGCCGAGTTCCGTACGAATGTGCTGTAATTCCTCTTTAAGAATTTGTTGAAAGAGCTCGACCGTGACTTTTCTGCCGTCTTCCAGCACTCCCTTTGGGTGGTGAATCCACTGCCAGATCTGAGCCCTGGATATTTCCGCCGTGGCGGCGTCCTCCATGAGATGGTAGATGGGTACACAGCCGATCCCGCGCAACCAGGCTTCCAGGTACTGCACGCTTACGCTCACGTTATTGCGCAGGCCCGCCTCGGTGATGGTACCGCTCGGAACCTGCAATAAATCGGCAGCCGTTACCTGAACGTCTTCACGCATCACGCCCAACTGATTGGGGCCCTGTTTCTGTTTGGCAAAGACGTCGTGAGGGGGAGCGACGATCTTGACCCGTTCTCCATACAACTCGCGCGGCTCTCCCATGTGCCGATCAAACACCTCCATGGCGACGGGAACCAAACCGGGATGGGCTACCCAGGTGCCGTCGTGACCATCGCTGGCTTCCCGTTCTTTATCTTCGCGAACCTTGTCGAGTGCTCTCTGGTTGGCTTGCGGATCCTCTTTAATGGGGATCTGTGCTGCCATGCCCCCCATCGCATACGCACCGCGGCGGTGACAGGTCTTGATCAGCAGTTGCGAGTAAGAACGCAAGAAATGGGTGGTCATGGTGACCTGGCTACGATCGGGCAGCACATAATCGGGATCGGCATGAAATTTTTTAATAAAACTAAAAATGTAATCCCAGCGACCACAATTAAGGCCGGCGATATGCTCACGCAGCTCGTATAAAATTTCATCCATTTCGAAAACGGCCGTGATCGTTTCGATCAGCACGGTTGTCTTAATCTTACCCCGCGGTAGCCCCAGGCTATCCTGAGCGTAGTTAAATACATTATTCCACAGACGTGCCTCGAGATGATTTTCCAGTTTAGGAAGATAAATATAGGCTCCCGTATCTTCACCCATAAAGTGCTTCTCGTTGTGGAAAAAAAACAGACCAAAGTCAAACAGCGAGCCGGACATGGGCCTACCATCCACTAACACATACTTTTCCGGCAGATGCCAACCGCGGGGCCGAATCATCAGAGTGGCGATCTCGTCATTAAGGGTATAATGCTTGCCTTCTGGAGAAGTAAATTCAATAACGTTGTTTAGGGCATCACGGACATTGATCTGCCCGTCCAGCAGATTGGACCAGGTGGGGGTGTTCGAATCTTCAAAATCGGCCATAAAGACATTGGCGCCGGAGTTCAACGCGTTGATGACTGTTTTGCGGTCTGTCGGTCCGGTAATTTCTACCCGGCGGTCCTGCAGGTCTCCCGTAAGAGGCGTCGGGCCAATGGTCCACGAACTCTCACGAATGTTGGCTGTTTCTGCTAAAAAGTCCGGACGTTCGCCACGGTTGAAGGCTTGCTGGCGCTCGATGCGCTGGGCTAGCAGCGTTTTTCGCGCAGCACCGAAATGCCGCTCTAAACCCGCAATGAACTCCACGGCTTCCGGTGTCAGAATCTCGCGGTACTCAGGGGTTATCTCACCAAGAATTTCTACGCCTGGAAGAATTTTTTCAGCCATGGTGTCATCGTCTCCCAACCAACTGCCAGGTTATTGAGTTCACTCTAGTCACTTAATTCAAAGATAGAGCATCGTTTAACGAAATCCAGTTTGATACAGCTCATTGGGGTAGGTTCTCGACAGTAGGCAGGGAGGGTCTAAGCTGCTGCAAAAATAAGGTTTAGCTAGCGCACGCACACGTCCCTGTATGGTGCTGATTACACTCTAGCTTATGTACCTTATTAATTTGGGAAATGGGATTAGTTGGTTTTTTCAGAATCCTGCTGCTCGTCTGGCATTTCTACGTCCACCGTAGGCACAGTGACTTCCTTCTTTTCTGTCGTGACATCAACATCCGGTACAGGCACTTCTTTTGTCTCCGTACCTACGTCGACATCGGGGGTTTTGACATCATATTCGGGCAATTTACCCCCCTCCACATCGACGTCGACGTCCGGCATTTCGCCTTCCTGCGTCTGCTTAACCTCGTATTCCGGCAGCTGGCCGCTATCTGCATCCACATCGACTTTGGGCATCTCGCCCTCTTGCTCTTTTTCAACGTCGCAGCCCCAAAGAGCCAACATCATTGTCGGAATCAATAGATATGGCAATAATTTTTGCATAATCATATTTCCTAAATATTATCGCTCTTGATTGTAAACGAGCACGTTAATATATAAAAGACCGCCCCAAACATCTAGGGCGGCCTTCTATCATGATAACAACTGTTGCGCTAACAATGACAGTTGCTATTTTGTTATGCAATTAGCTGGATTCAAAGTCTTTTAGCTGTTTTTCAGCCTCTTCTCTGGTAACTCCATACTTTTCTTGAATCTTACCGAGAAGCACTTCGCGGCGGCCTTCAACTTGATCGAGCTCGTCGTCGGTTAACTTTCCCCAGCGCTCTCGTACATGACCTTTAAACTGTTTCCAATTACCTTCAATTTGATCCCAATTAATCGGCATTTTTAACCTCCACTAGTTGACATATACTACTCAAACGATACTCAAACGATACTCAAACGAGTCATTAAAAACTCGAATATGCTTTATCACTCCCAAAATCACAGCAAAGGCTGTGCCAGCGCATCAAAGAAAAATTAATAAATAAATATTTTACAATTACTTAACATAAATTCCTGGCGTAACTATTCTGTTTCGACCAGAATCAACATACCTGCATTTTCTCAGAAAAGCAGGTAATTTTTACAAAGATTGTAAAACCTACAAGTAGCCTACCAATATCCCGTTAAGGGTGTCATAAGCCTGGTGGTAATGACCCCCATTAGTGGGGGTAATGACCCTCGTTAGATTTCCCCATTGAATTGTAATTAAAATTTATAAGTATAAAAAAATCAGTAACCTGTTTATTGAAATTTGATTTAAATCATTTTTAAAAATCTTATCTTGTTAATTGCGTGGCACATATTCTGCTTGCTTGGTGCGTTAAACTCGAGAAAGCTTTAAGCCAGGCACTTTTACCAATAAGACGTTCTCGTTTAATGGCTCTTTCTAATGGCTCTCTTCTCTGCAGCCACTAATTCTGAATACGGAGACTAAACAGTCATGAGTCAGACAACCAGCGATTTTCTTCTGGAGCGGTTATCCGAATGGGGCATAAAGCGTATTTATGGATTTCCGGGAGACGGCATCAACGGCATTATGGGCGCGCTGCGTAGAGCCGGTGATCAATTTGACTATATTCAAACCCGTCATGAAGAAATGGCCGCCTTTATGGCCTGTGCTCACGCCAAGTTTACCGGCCAAGTGGGTGTCTGTCTGGCGACTTCAGGGCCGGGCGCCATTCATTTGTTAAACGGTCTTTATGATGCCAAGCTGGATCATCAACCGGTGGTGGCTATTGTTGGCCAGCAGGCCCGCACCGCTCTTGGCGGTCATTATCAGCAGGAAGTGGATTTGATTTCGCTGTTCAAGGACGTAGCCGGTGAGTTTGTCCATATGGTCACCGCTCCCGCTCAGTTACGCCATATCGTGGACCGTGCCCTACGTATCGCCCAGGCGGAGCGGACGGTCACTTGTATGATCCTACCCAATGATATCCAGGAAATGAATGCCGTGGAAACGCCGCCGCGCGCCCACGGCACCATTCATTCCGGCGTGGGTTTTACCACGCCTCGTGTGGTTCCTACCGAGGCGGATCTGCAACGGGCGGCCGAGGTGCTCAATACCGGCAAGCGGGTAGCCATGCTGGTAGGCGCTGGAGCTTTGCACGCTACCGATGAAGTCATTGAAGTGGCTGAACTATTGGGAGCGGGCGTGGCCAAAGCCCTGCTGGGCAAGGCGGCCGTACCCGATGAGCTACCCTTTGTCACGGGTTCTATCGGTTTGCTGGGCACTAAACCGAGCTGGGACCTAATGATGGATTGTGACACCTTATTGATGGTAGGTTCCGGGTTTCCGTATTCGGAATTTCTGCCCAAGGAGGGCCGGGCTCGTGGGGTGCAGATTGATATCGATGGCCGTATGCTCAGCCTCCGCTACCCCATGGAAGTCAATCTCGTCGGCGATAGCGTTGAGACCCTGAAAGCGCTTATTCCGCACCTACAACGCAAGCAGGATCGCAGCTGGCGGGGACGGATCGAGAAAGATGTAGCGCACTGGTGGCAGGTGCTGGAAAGCCGGGCCATGATCAAGGCTGATCCCGTCAATCCCCAGCTGATGTTCTGGGAATTGTCCAAGCAGTTGCCCGATAACTGCATCCTGACCTGTGACTCCGGGTCCGCGGCCAACTGGTACGCTCGGGACTTAAAGGTCCGCCGGGGTATGATGGCCTCGCTGTCGGGCGGGCTGGCCACCATGGGACCCGGCGTGCCTTACTCCATTGCTGCGAAATTCGCCTTTCCCGAACGGGTGATCATTGCCCTGGTAGGCGACGGGGCAATGTTGATGAACGGCATTAACGAAATGGTAACCATCGCCAATTATTGGAAACGCTGGCAGGATCCGCGGCTGATTATCGGGGTGCTAAACAACCGTGACCTGAATCAGGTGACCTGGGAACAGCGGGTATTATCCGGCGATCCCAAGTATTCCGCTTCCCAAGATGTGCCGGATTTTCCTTTTGCTCACTATGCGGAGACATTGGGTCTGAAAGGTATCCGCGTGGATCAACCGGAGGCCCTGGCCAATGCATGGCGCGAGGCTTTGTCCGCCGATCGACCGGTGTTGCTAGAAGTTTGCACCGATCCCAATGTGCCGCCTCTGCCGCCTCACATCAAACTCGAGCAAGCCAAGGGTTATATGTCGGCCCTGTTAAAAGGGGACCCGGATGCCTGGGGCATTATCAAAACCTCGGCTAAAGAGGTGCTGGAAGGTATTGCGCCTTCCAAGGAGCGCTAAAGATGAAACGGTCAGGCGTTTCGCTCGAGGGGCTGGAGGTTGCCTCTTATCAAGTGCCTGCCGATGGCCCGGAAGCGGATGGCACCCTGAGCTGGGATTCCACCACGATTGTCATTGCTAAAGTCTATGGCGGTGGCCGGCAAGGGCTGGGCTATACCTACGGGAATCAGGGGATCGCCCAGTTAATCACCGGTCTATTGAACAAGGCCGTGGTCGGACAGGATGCGATGAATATTCCCGGTCTTTGGTTGGCCATGGTTAGGGCCATTCGTAATCAAGGTCGTCCCGGCCTGAGTTCCATGGCTATTGCTGCCGTGGATACGGCGTTATGGGATCTTAAAGCCCGGCTGCTGGATGTGCCGCTAGTGGTCCTGTTAGGGGCGGTGCGCGAAGCGGTACCGGTATATGGCAGCGGTGGCTTTACCTCCTACTCTCTGGAACAGCTAAGAACACAGCTGAGCGGCTGGGTAGAGGCCGGTATTCAGCGGGTTAAGATGAAAATCGGCAGTCATCCCGGCGAGGATATAACACGGGTTCAGGCGGCCCGCGATGTCATTGGGCTTGAGCCGGAGTTATTCGTGGATGCTAATGGCGCCTATAGCCGGAAACAGGCTTTGGCTATGGCTGAGGCTTTTGCCGACTATGGTGTCAGTTGGTTTGAAGAGCCGGTTTCCTCGGATGATCTGGAAGGCTTGCGGTTACTCCGGAACCGGTTGCCGGCCGGTATGGAGGTCAGCGCCGGCGAATACGGGTATGACCTTGATTATTTCCGGCGCATGCTCGAGGTCGGCGCCGTGGATGTGTTGCAGGCGGATGCCACGCGTTGTGCGGGGATCACCGGCTTTTTAAATGCCGGCACTCTGTGCCAGGCTTATCAGCTGCCATTTTCCTCCCATACCTCACCCAATCTGCACGCCCATCCGGCATGTGCATTGCCGGCGCTGCGTCATATGGAGTATTTCCACGATCATGTGCGCATTGAAGGGCTGTTTTTCGAAGGTGCGCTAAGACCCGAGCAGGGTATGCTGCGCCCGGACATGTCGCGGCCCGGATTAGGTCTCACATTGCGAGAGAGTGCAGTCGCAAAGTACGCTTTATAACACTTAAATTTATAGTCAAGTGGAGGGGCATCATTCCATGTCTCGACAACAAGCTATTCCTGCTTCTGGTGATACTGCCGAAGACGCGGCTGCTCTGCGGGAAAGACACCCGCATTCGCGGCAACAGCCCGGCGAGTTTTCTGGCGAAGCCGCTAGAATGCTGGCCGAAGAATTGCGGCATCGTATTGCGGGGGAAGTCCGCTTTGACGAGGGCAGCCGGGCACTCTACGCCACTGACGGTTCCAACTACCGTCAAGTGCCCATCGGCGTGGTGATCCCTCGCACGGTAGAGGACATCGTGGCAACCATGACTGTTTGCCGGGAACGGCGTGCCCCCGTGCTGGCCCGGGGCGGCGGCACCAGTCTGGCCGGCCAGTGTTGCAATACGGCCGTGGTCATGGATATGTCCAAGTATCTCCATCGGGTGTTGGCCATTGATGCTGAGCACCAGCGGGCAGTGGTGGAACCGGGCTGCGTGCTGGATGAACTACGTCTGAAAGCCGAACAACATCATTTAACCTTCGGTCCCGATCCTGCCACCCATGACCATAACACGCTGGGCGGCATGATCGGCAACAACTCCTGCGGGATTCATTCGGTGATGGCCGGGCGGACCGCCGATAACGTGGAGGAGTTGGAAATTCTTACCTATGACGGCTTGCGCCTGTGGGTTGGACCTACGTCCGAGGCGGAACTCGAGCAAATCATTCGCCAGGGGGGGGCGTCGGGGAGAAATCTATGCCGGGCTTAAGGCCATCCAGGACAACTATGCCGACCTTATCCGGGCGCGTTATCCCAAGATTCCGCGCCGGGTGTCCGGCTATAATCTGGACGAACTCCTGCCGGAAAAGGGTTTTAACGTGGCCCGCGCCCTGGTGGGCTCCGAGGGCACCTGTGTTACCGTGCTACAGGCCAAGTTGCGGTTGGTTCATAGTCCCCCGGTACGCGTGCTGCTGGTGCTGGGTTACCCGAATGTGTATAGCGCCGGGGATCATGTTCCGCGGATTTTGGAGTACGGCCCGGTCGGTTTGGAAGGAATTGATCACTGGTTGATCGAGTATATGAAGAAAAAGCATATGCATCCGGAAGACCGCGAGTTACTGCCGGAGGGCGGCGGCTGGTTGCTGGTGGAGTTTGGCGGCGAGACTGAAGAGGAGGCCGTGGAGCATGCCCGCAAGCTGAGCGAAGCACTCCAACAGGAAGCCAATCCTCCCAACATAAAGCTTTTTGATGATCCCGAGGAAGCCGAACAAGTCTGGGAAATCCGCGAATCCGCACTGGGCGCCACGGCCCGGGTGCCGGGGATGCCGGATACCTGGCCGGGCTGGGAGGACGCCGCCGTGCCTCCTGAGAGGGTAGGGCAGTATCTACGCGACTTTCGCGCATTACTCAAGCAATACAACTACGCCTGCTCCCTCTACGGCCACTTTGGCGACGGCTGCATTTATGTGCGTATCGACTTTGACCTGGTAACGGATGCCGGTATTCAAAACTATTTGGCCTTTACCGATAAGGCGGCAGATCTGGTAATGCGCTATGGAGGGTCCTTCTCCGGTGAGCATGGGGACGGTCAGGCGCGCGCCGAGTTGCTGCCCAAGCTGTATGGTGAGGAATTGGTGCAGGCCTTTCGGGAGTTTAAATCCCTCTGGGATCCGCTGAACCGGATGAATCCCGGCAAAGTAGTGGACCCCTTCCGCCGGGATGAGAATCTGCGTCTCGGTACGGATTACCATCCGCGTAAGCTCGCTACGGTTTTCGCCTATCCGGAGGATAACGGCAGCTTTTCCAAGGCAACGTTGCGTTGTGTGGGAGTCGGTAAGTGCCGTCATATCAACAAGGGCGTAATGTGCCCCAGCTTTATGGCGACCCGGGAGGAAATGCACTCCACCCGCGGCCGCGCCCATTTGCTTTTTGAAATGTTGCAAGGGGACCCCCTGGAAGCAGGCTGGAAAAGCCGGGCCGTGCATGAGGCGCTGGATCTGTGCCTGGCCTGCAAGGGCTGCAAAGGCGATTGCCCCATCAACGTGGATATGGCGACCTATAAGGCCGAATTCAATTACCACTACTATAAAGGCCGGTTGCGGCCGCGGGCGGCTTACTCCATGGGCTGGATTTACTGGTGGAGCCGGTTGGCTGCCCTGGCTCCCGGTGTGGCCAATTTCTTTGCCCAGACGCCGGGCCTGCGGGATATAGGCAAGTCGTTGGGCGGCATTGCCCGAGAGCGGCAGCTGCCGCGCTTTGCGCCGCAGACCTTTCGACGCTGGTACCGCAAACGCGAGGTGCGCAACGTAGGCAGACCGAGAGTGATGCTTTGGCCGGATACCTTTAATAACCATTTGCACCCGGAAACGCTAAGGGCGGCCGTGGAGGTGCTGGAGGCGGCGGATTATCAGGTAATCATTCCCGAGCGTTCCCTGTGCTGTGCCCGGCCTCTCTACGATTGGGGAATGCTGGATCCGGCTAAGAAGCAGTTGCGGGATATTATGCAGTGTCTGGCGAACGAAGCCGCCCAGGGTACGCCTATCGTGGGTTTGGAGCCGGCTTGTGTGGCGGCTTTTCGGGATGAGCTCATCAATTTATTTCCCAACGACGAGCGCGCACAGCGTTTAAACCGGCAAACCTTTATGCTGAGTGAGTTTTTAGTAAATGAAAACTACCAGCCGCCGCACCTTAACCGTAAGGCATTGGTCTCATGCCCACTGTAACCACCATGCCATCCTTAAAGTCGAAAAGGAAAGAAAACTGCTATCTGATATGGGTCTGGATTACGATTTTTTGAAAAACGCCGGTTGCTGCGGCATGGCGGGCGCTTTTGGGTTCGCAGCCGAGCACTATGCTATTTCGATGAAGATTGGAGAACGCATACTGTTACCTGCAGTGCGTAATGCCGATCCGGATACGCTGATCATTACCAGTGGCTACAGTTGCCGTGAGCAAATTAGTCAAGCCACCCATCGGCAGCCGCTGCATGTGGCCGAAGTCCTACAGATGACGCTAAATGAGGAGAGAGCTTAATGAGTACACCCATTGGCAAAACGCGTTGGGCTATCGCCGAGGGCTATATCCCCGCCGAAAGTACCCGGGGTTCGGATCCCCGCTTTGTGAGTCATGAAACGGCTTCGCTGCTTAACGCGACCGATCAGGATGCCCATGTCACGATTACCATTTATTTTAGTGACCGGGAACCGGCTGGACCGTATCGGGTAACGGTGCCTGCCCGCCGGACTCAGCACTTACGTTTTAATGACCTTAAGGATCCCGAACCCATTCCGAAAGGCACCGATTACGCCAGCGTTATCGAATCCAACGTACCGATTGTGGTACAGCATACCCGGCTGGATTCCCGTCAAGCCGAGTTGGCCTTATTAAGCACAGTGGCCTTCTGTTAATGCCGAAGTTGTCAGGGAACGGGCGCTCAAGTTTCAAGATCATCCGTTAGCGCCGTTGCTGCTAATAGGCGGTTATGTGGTCGCCGCCATCGTCATGTTTCCCCGTCTGTTGGTAACGCTGGCCGCAGTGGTTGTTTTCGGTCCATGGCTGGCATTTGCTTATTATGAAGACCAAACAGGTTACTGTTCCGGGTAAGGATCGCAGGCGGTAGCGCTCAGGCTACAAACTGCCAGAGAGTTGATGTCAGACTATACTCAATTCATCACGAACGCATAAGTAAAAATGAGGAGATAGCAATGCAGACTTGGAAACGCGTGTTACTTATCGTAGTAGCCGCTGTTCTTGTTATCGGTATTTTGAGCCTGGGGTTGGCTTATTTCTTTAACGATTTTATTGTAAACCTTTGGTGGTTTAGTTCCATAGGCTACGATCAGTATTTCTGGTATCGCCTACTCTATCGTTACGTAGTCTTTTTTGTCGTTACTTTGCTCTTTTTTATTATCTTTTTTCTCAATTTCTGGATTGGCTCAAAATATCTAGGCGCTAAAACTCCGTCTAAGCCGAAGATAGATACGAACATTCGCACTCGCTATCAGAAACTGTATGAGCGTTTTCAAGGACGTTCTCTGCTTGTTTATTTCCCTCTTGCTTTGGCGTTGGCTATTGTGATCGCGTTACCGCTTTTTTATCAGTGGGAAAGGGCTTTGCTTTACTTTTTTGCTCCGGGTGCCGGTATCGAAGATCCAGTCTACGGTAAAGATATTAGCTACTACCTTTTTTCGCTGCCTATTTATCTTCTTCTTTTAAGGGAGCTGTTGATTGCTTTTCTAATTGTTTTACTGGGTTTGATATTGCTTTACTGGCTGGAAAGACGAACTTTATCCGGCTCTGATCGACAGCTGCGCCGGGGTGCTAAGATTCATTTAAATATCGTAATGTTCTTTGTATTTTTAATCGGGGCTTGGTATTTCGTTCTGGAACGTCATCAGCTGCTTTATGCGAATAGTCATATGCCGCTTTTTTACGGGCCAGGCTATGTGGAAATGCATGTCACCTTGCCTTTTATCTGGTTGTGCTTGCTTCTGCTTTTAGCCGTTGCTGTTTCTTTTATCTATTTCGTTAACACGAGGAAAGGTCTAATAGGGTTTATTACGGTGACTGTTCTTTTTTTTGCGGCTTTGGGAGGACGTTATTCCTCCATAACTTCCGATCTTTTGCAGAGATATTTTGTTAAACCCAATGAAATGACATTGGAAGCGCCTTATATCGCCAATAATATTCTGTCAACGTTGGCGGCTTATAATCTGCAAGATGTAGAGACCAGAGAATATCCCATCAAAGAAATACCCTGGGACATGACGACACCTGAAGTTCAGATGAGTCTTCAAAACATTCCCATTTGGGACGAAGATGGTTTGCATAAGGTATATCAGGAACTTCAAGAGATCCGGACCTATTACGGTTTTAATAGTGTGGATGTGGACCGCTATACCGTTAAAGACATCTATCAGCAAGTTTTTCTTTCGCCTCGGGAAATCAATTTTAAAGAGCTGCCCGTGGGTGCTCAGAATTGGGTTAATGAGTGGTTAAAATACACCCACGGCTACGGAGCCGTAATGACTCCGGCCGCACAGGAAGCAGCCGGGCCGGTAAAATGGTTTATGCAGGGTATTCCGCCTGAATCCGATTATGGTTTGGAGATAGAAGAACCGGCCATTTATTATGGAAAAGGTAGATATAATCCGGTTATTGCTCCCAATGATAGCCACGAAGTCGATTATTCGACCGGAGATATTGAAAGAGAGACTGATTATAAAGGTGAGGGCGGAGTCAGGATTTCCAATTTGTTCAGGAAGCTCCTATTTGCCATTTATTTTAAAGAAGAAAATATTTTTTATACGGCTCAGACCAACAATGACAGCCGTATTCTCTTTAGACGGAACATCACTGAAAGAATCTCGACGCTGACTCCGTTTCTTTTATTAGATCCAAATCCTTATGCCGTCGTGACTCCCGAGCGAATTTATTGGATACAGGATGCTTACACGTATTCCTCCTGGTATCCTTATTCCCGTCCCTATGATGGTCAATTCGATGATTATAATCGCAAATTTAATTACATCCGTAATTCGGTAAAAATTGTCGTGGATGCCTATGACGGTAGCGTTAATTATTACGTTGCGGATCGTAAGGATCCTATCATTCAGGCCTATGCTCGGATTTATCCCGATTTATTCAAAGAATTCGAGCAGATGCCGGATTACCTAAATCTTCATGTGCGTTATCCAAAAAGTGTATTTGATGTTCAAATGGACATCTACGCACGTTATCATCAAAAGGATCCGGAACTTTTTTATAAGCAGGAAGATATGTGGGTTTTCCCAGAAGTGCAGTGGCGCAATGACATGCGAAAAATCACCTCTTATTACTTAACGCTTAATCTGATTGATCCCGATCAATTTGAATTTAGCCTATTTGTACCCATGAATCCCAAAGGTAAAAACAATATGCGTGCCCTGGCCGTGGTGGGATGCGATGGTGACGATTATGGCAGAATTGTTACCTACAACTTTCCCAAGGGAACGCTGGTATATGGTCCGCCCCAAGTTGATGCCATCGTAAAACAAGATCCTACTATCACTCAGCAGTTCACTCTTTGGAACCAGGAAGGATCCAGAGCAGATCGGGGCAGAATGGTTATTATACCAATCGATGGCGTGATTACCTATATTCAGGGGGTTTTTCTGGAGGCGACGACGGGGGCCAAAATTCCGGAACTGGTTCGTTTGATTGTCAGCCAGGGCGAGTTGGTGGTCATGGAGCCGTCCTTGGAAGCAGGCTTTAAGGCGCTTAATGAGCTGATTCGGACTGAAATGGGGCAATCTGCGCAAGAGCAAAAATTACCGTCACCTGCTGAAGCGCCGGAAGTAGTTCCCGAAGAACCGCTGGAACGCCAATAGACCTCTTGCAAAAATAAGCACCGAAACGCTTTTTTTGCTAACCGGAGAAATGTATTGGCTAAGCTGTCTTTAAGCGATAAACAGCGTTTGAGCGCTTTATACCGTTGGATGACCCGACTCGGCCGGCATGAATTGCGAAGCTTACTATTGCTGGCGCTAGTGCTGGGAAGTATTTGGGTTTTTGCGATGCTGGCGAACGAGGTGGTGGAAGGTGAAACGCATGCGTTCGATGAAAAGGTGCTACTGGCCATGCGCAATCCGGCGGATCGCACCGATCCCCTGGGCCCTCACTGGGCAGAGGAACTGGGCCGCGACTTTACTGCCTTAGGTGGTGTCGGTGTTTTGACCCTGATAACCCTGTCGGCGGCAGGTTTTCTCGTGCTGCAGCGTAAGCTGGGAGCGGCGCTGTTGGTTTTGGTAGCCATTGGGGGAGGATTACTGCTCAGTACGCTGCTCAAGCTGGGATTCGACCGTCCGCGTCCGGATCTGGTGCCTCATGGGTCCTACGTCTATACGGCTAGCTTTCCCAGTGGCCACTCCATGCTGTCGGCGGCCACCTATTTGACGCTAGGCGCTTTGCTGGCGCGGGTGCAACCCCGGCGCCGGTTAAAAGCTTATTTGTTGATGCTGGCTACACTGTTGACGCTATTGGTGGGGATAAGTCGCATTTACCTGGGCGTGCACTGGCCGACGGACGTATTGGCGGGCTGGACCGCCGGGGCGGCATGGGCGCTGCTGTGCTGGCTGGTTGCCCGTTGGTTGCAACAACGTGGGCATGTGGAACCGGATCGTGACGAGTCGGAGCCGGAGCTGGAAGAATCAGAAAGCACTAATGGAATTTCATGAGTCTAAGGCAATTTGAAGCATTGTGGCATGCGGCAAATGCCGATATGGGTCTCGATGCCGAAGTCATTCATGCTGAAGGTAACCGTTAGCCATTTTTATTCGCACGTTCACTAAGCGGAGGTTTCTATGATACCGAGTCGTCGATGGTTAATGGCAGGGCTGCTGGCCTTGCTATGTTTATCATGGCAAAGCGGACCCGTACTGGCAGCGGCAACGGAGTTGCCGAACTTTAAGCAACTGGTTAAGGAAAATGAGGCGGCGGTGGTGAATATCAGCACCACCCAGAAAAGGTCCGGCGGTCAACCGTTCGCCATGCCCGAAATACCCGGTCTACCGGAGGATAGCCCCTTCAACGAGTTTTTTCGGCGCTTCTTTGAGGAGCGTCCGGATATGGTTCCGGATCGCCAAATCCAATCCCTGGGTTCTGGCTTTATCATTTCCAAAGACGGCTATATCTTGACCAATGCCCATGTGGTGAAAGACGCTGAAAAAATTATCGTACGACTCAGCGATCACCGGGAAAAACCGGCAAAACTCATAGGCTTAGATGAGCGTTCGGACGTGGCGTTGTTAAAAATCGAAGGTAACAACCTGGCCACCGTTAACATTGGCGATTCTGAGAAAATGGAAGTGGGCGAGTGGGTCTTGGCTATTGGTTCACCCTTTGGCCTAGAGTATACCGCTACCCAAGGTATCGTGAGTGCCGTAGGCCGTAGTTTGCCCAGTGACGCCTATGTGCCCTTTATTCAGACTGACGTGGCGGTGAATCCGGGCAACTCCGGTGGTCCTCTGTTTAACGTCGACGGCGAGGTCATCGGTGTCAACGCGCAGATATACAGCCGCACCGGAGGTTATATGGGGCTGTCTTTTGCCATTCCGATCAATGTGGCGATGCGGGTGGTAGATCAACTGAAAACTCAGGGTTATGTCACCCGGGGTTGGCTGGGTGTCATGATCCAGGGTATTAATCAGGAATTAGCACAATCGTTTGGGCTGGAGAGGCCAAGGGGCGCATTGGTTTCTCAGGTGATGGCAAACAGTCCGGCCGCTGAGGCGGGATTAAAGGTTGGCGATATTATTTTGAGCTATAACGACCAACCCATAGAACAATGGTCTCAGCTGCCTTCCATGGTAGGCGCTACGCCGGTTGGAGAAAAAGTACCGATGACCATTATGCGTGACGGTGAGATCGAAACGCTGCAGGTGACCATCGAGCAGCTTAAGGAGGAAGAACAGATAGCCACGATTGGCGGTTCTAACCGTCAGCAGAGCCGACTTAACATAGTGGTTGCCGACCTGAACCGCGAACAGCGTGAAGAATTGGGTTTGGATGAGCGTGGGGTTTTGGTTGAAGAAGTCAACGATGGCCCTGCAGCAGAAGCCGGTATCCGCCCGGGCGACGTCATTGTTGCTCTCAACCAGAAGGATGTGAAGAGTGCCGCCCAGTTTGCAAAGCAGGTTAAGCAGTTACCGACCGGCAAACCTGTGCCGTTGCTGGTGCAAAGGGATGGTAGTTCATTGTTTCTTGCATTGACAATTCCCGAGAAGGGATAAGCAACCGAGCGGCAAGTCAAGGGCGGTCTATGACCGCCCTTACTTTATTAGCTTGCCCTTAAAGCAGCCTGTACCTAGAGATAAGCATTCGGTGCAAAAATTTCCATCTTAAGTGAGCTTCCATAACTCAACCCTGAGTCCAAATGCCTTCCATATCAGCTTTTATCACCGCTGACTACATCCTTAGCCTTATCGACGGCTTTTTCGGCTGTTCCCTTGGTTTTACCCGCGGCTTTGTCAACTTTACCTTCACGCTTGAGGTCTTTGTCACCTGTTAGCTCACCCGTGGATTCCTTTACACGTCCTTTAACTTCGTCTTTTTTACCGCTGCTCATTATAAACACCTCCAATTAACTAAATAACATCTAAATAGGTAAATCCACGATGCAGATAGGTTGTTCTATTAATTAAGTCCCAATAAAACACCATTGCATCTGCTGGTACCCATTGGCACTTATCGTGCCAAGGTGATTGTTCAAGAAACTCCTACGTTTTTTACTTTCACGCCTTCGTTATTTTCAGATGCGGGTAAAAACTTACAATCCGATATTGTAATTTTTTCAATTCTTGCTAAAGAGTAACAGGAGCTTAGTGTTGGAAATAAAAATATTTGAAGCAGGGTCAAGATTTTTACCATAAAACTTGGTTTTTTATCGACTTCGTTTTGTCATTACCATAACAATTGCTTGCTATGCCTAAGCAGACCGAGTCAAACGCATCGCTCAGACAAGCCAATCAGTCAAGGCTTGAACGCCTTCTACCCTGTATTGAGTGGCTTGCTAGCTATCAATCCGCGCATTTAACGCGAGATCTACTAGCAGGCTTTTGTGTCGCTCTGTTATTAATCCCCCAAGCAATGGCCTATGCTCAGCTTGCGAATTTGCCCCCACAAGTGGGTCTTTATGCCAGTGTCGCTCCAGCTCTGGTGTACGTTTTGCTGGGAACCAGCCGTTATGTATCGTTAGGGCCGGTGGCGCTGGTCTCGTTGTTGGTAGGCGAGGCAGTGGTGCGAACAACCGTTGATACCGGCAGTAGTCCCGTTGAGGCAGCGTCGGTATTAGCTGTTATCGTTGGGGTCACTTTGACCTTACTGGGTGCCCTGAGGTTTGGCTTTCTGGTCAACTTTATTAGCGATCCGGTGTTGCTTGGATTTACCAGTGCGGCGGCGATTTTGATTGCTGTCACCCAACTTGACAATTTAGTGGGTTTGGATATTCCGCGTGAGGCCGGTGTCGATGCAATAGTTTTGCAAATTACTAGCCGATTTGACGAAATCAATCCATGCAGCACGGCGATCGGTGTAGGAACGCTGCTGATTCTTTTGGTAACCGGTAAGCCTCTTGAACATCTGTTGGCCAAGCTAGCCGTGCGGGAAAAGTGGCGTATCATTCTTACCAAAGGTATGTCTTTGCCCTTATTAGCTGTGAGTACCTGGGCCGTTTGGTATTTTGAACTGCAGCAGAAAGGCGGGGTAGCAGTGGTTGGCGCAATCAACGAAAGCTTTCTTCCGTTGCGGTTACCGTTGTTTGATGCAGCGCTCTGGTGGTCGTTACTACCCAGTGGTCTTGCCATTAGCGTTATCGTATTTGTGACGGGCATAGCGGTGGCAAAGTCCCTGGCAGGCCGCAGGCGGCAACAAATAGACCCTGAGCAAGAGGCGATTGCCCTCGGTGCGGCCCAATTGGCCGTTGCTTGCACGGGCGGGTATCCAGTGGGCGCAAGCGTCAGCAGATCGGCGGTGAATTTTACCGCTGGCGCCGGTAGTCCTGTTTCCTCGGTAATAGGAGCCTTATGGGTTCTAGTGGTGCTAGGATTTATGGGATTTCTTTTGCATTCGCTTCCGAAAGCTTTTCTTGCGGCGCTTATTATTGTTAGCGTATTTAGCCTTTTCGATCTAAGGGCGTGGCTAGAGGTGTGGCGCTACAGCCTGCTTGAAGGCATCTCTTTGCTCATTACTTTCTTAGGCGCTTTGTGGTTAGGAGTTGAGTGGGGAATTGCTGTCGGTGCTCTGGCGGGAGTGGCGCTTTATCTCTGGCGTACCAGCCGGCCTCGGATTGTTATCGAAGGGCGAATGGGAAATAGCACGGCCTTCCGCAGTCTGGATCGTAAGGAAGTCGAACCGGAACCGTCACCAGTGTTGGTGGTGCGAATTGATCAAGATCTCTATTTTGCCAACAGCGGCTACTGCGAAAACCAGATTTTAAAGGCGGTGGCCGAACATCAGACGCTACGGGTTCTGGTATTGGACCTTAAAGCAGTAACAGAAATCGATGTCAGTGGTAGCGGAATGTTGAAACGTCTGATCCGCAATTTAGCGGACGCCGGTATATCTGTGAGCATTGCCGGAGCCACCTTGCCCGTCACTAAGGCATTAAAAAATGATGGGGTGTCCGAAATCATCGGAAAGGAGCAGTTTTTTGTAACTGTAAACGAAGCCGTCAGTGATTTGTCCGCTAGCCTCGAGCCAGAAAAGAGCCGTTAGCAACTGAGAAAAACTCAAAAAACATTTTATCTCGGATTTTATATCAGGATCAAAAATACCATCACGTTCGCGCATTCTGATTGTTATTTTTGGCATTACGACTGCGCATGTTATTGAAATGATTATTTATTCGATGGCCTACTTTTTTCTTGACGGTCGGTTTGGATTGGGTAGTTTTAGTGAACAATTTAAGCCTTCATTTTTAAATTATTTTTACTTCTCAGCGGTTAGCTTTACGACTTTAGGACTAAGCAGTTTTTGTCCCGTCGGAGCGATTAAAATTATTTCTTCTCTTGAGGCATTAAATGGATTTATATTGATTACTTGGTTGGCTTCTTTTACCTACGTTGCGACTGGTGAATTCTGGAAGCGTAAAGACGATTAAACGAAGCACTTTCGTAAAACTAATCGTCCGTAACTAAGGGATTTCCGTAAAGTGACGGCGGAATATTCTAATTACATGTTTCATAATTTCCTAGTAAGATTTTTGCACTAGTAAATCCTGACCGCTACAACAGCGGCATGGAATTGTTGTGTAAAATTAAACTAATTTTCGTGGAGGAAGTTTATGAAGCTAAAACCCATTAATAGTGTATTTAACCTTCAGTCTAAGCCAATTATCTTTTCTAGTGTGGCAGTACTGGCGTTGCTAACGGGACCGGTGCTAGCGGCCAGTGCCTCGGAACAACAGACCAATAATCCCCAGTCTCAGGAGCAAACCCAGGGTCAAAGCCAAAGCGGTTCATCGGCACAAAGCCAGCAGTCGGCAGGTTCCGGACAGGCACAGACTGGTCAGGAAGGGGCTGAGATTAAGGTGCAGCAGCAGGAACCTCAGGTACAAGTGCAGCAGCAAAAACCTGAGGTAACGGTTCAACAGCCGGAACCCAAAGTTACCGTCCAACAGCCAGAGCCTGAGATAACCGTTAAACAGCCTAAGCCTGAGGTCACAATCGAACAGACCAAACCCGAGGTGACGGTTCAGCAATCAAAGCCGGAAGTGACGGTTGACCAACCCAAACCGCAGGTGCAAATCGAACAGCCCAAACCCGAGGTAACAGTTCAACAGCCCAAACCCGAGGTAACGGTCCAGCAGCCCAAACCCGAGGTAACGGTTCAGCAGCCCGAGCCCGAGGTAACGATTCAGCAGCCCAAACCGGACGTGCAGGTTGAGCAGGCAAAACCCCAGGTGGATGTTGAGCAGGAAGACAAGGGTGAAGTCAGCGTGGTCGATCAGGGAGAGCCGCAAGTCGATGTGCAGCAGGCGGGTAAGCCGGAAGTCCAGGTTGAACAACAGGAAGGCGCTCAGGTAACCGTTAAACAGGCAGCGTCTGAGAAAGCATCCCAGGCTGGCCAAGGATCACAAACTGCCCAGAGCCAACAGGCTGAAATGTCACAGAATCCGCTCTATGACATGGAAATCGATCAACTGCTCGGAGAAGGGATCGTTAACGTGCAAGGCGAGGAAGTCGGTGAAATTACCGATCTGGTTTACGACAGGCAGAACCAAAATGTGCATGCCGTTGTTTCCGTAGGCGGTTTCTTGGGACTTGGCGAGAAAAAAGTGGTGATACCCTTTGATGAGCTTGAGCTTGAAGGCGATCAAGTGGTGATGGTGTCGCGTAAGAGTGAGGATGTGCTTGAGAACAAATCCGCCTATGATCCGGGTGAATACGAGAGCATAGTCACTCAATAAGTCGATCGATTACACTGCCGTGGCCATTGTGTTATTCAAAAGGGAGTAGGGCATAAGGATTGCTTCACGGTAATTGAGTACGCTGTGGGGCCAAGGGCTGGTTTACCAGCTCTTGGCCTTTGCAATTTAAGCTTACGCAGGACTGAGTACTCAACGCTAAAAAAGTTTTTGCTTTAACCTTAAGAGGCAAACTCCCTATGGCAGAGGCGACGGCAAGTCAATCAGCATACGGCTCGCGCGGACGCGCAGCAACGCAACCCAGTCAGATACCCCCCAAGGGCTGGCGGGATATTTTGCTGCGGGTCAAGGGTGAGGTGTCGCAAGACAATGTTTCCATCGTTTCGGCGGGGGTAGCATTTTATGCCTTATTGGCTATTTTTCCAGCATTGGCGGCTCTGGTGTCTATTTATGGGTTATGGGCGGATCCATCGCAGGTTCAGCAGCAACTGGCCACCGTCAATACCTTATTACCCGGTCAGGCCCAGGGGATACTGAACAGCCAGCTTGGCAAAGTCACTGAACACGCGAACACTGCCTTAAGCCTAGGAGCGATCGGCGGCGTGTTACTGGCGCTTTGGAGCGCCACCAAAGGAACAAAAGCGCTGATTACGGCTTTAAATATTGTTTACGACGAGGAGGAAAAAAGAAGCTTTTTAAAGCTAAATGCAGTGGCGCTGGGCCTGACGTTAGGGGCTATCCTATTTGCTGTTATAGGGTCGGCATTGATTGTTGCATTGCCCGCATTGTTGGGTTATTTCGGGCTGCAGGAACATGCCCGGTTATGGATAGCGGGCCTGCGGTGGCCGCTATTGGCGCTGGCTGTGATAGTCGCCTTGGCAGTGCTTTATCGCTATGGACCCAGTCGCGATGAACCCCGCTGGCATTGGGTAAGCTGGGGAGCGATTGCGGCAACGGTGCTTTGGCTGCTTGGTTCGGCCTTGTTCTCCTTCTACGTATCCCATTTTGGCAGCTATAACGAAACCTATGGCTCCCTGGGTGCCGTGATCATTCTCCTGATGTGGTTTTACCTTACGGCCTTTGTCGTTTTACTCGGTGCCGAACTCAATGCCGAAATGGAACATCAAACTGGCGAAGACACCACCGAAGGCGAACCGCAGCCCATGGGCAAGCGTGACGCTTATGTGGCCGATACCGTGGGAAAAACGCCGGGAGAAGCAGAAGGTCCCGAAAGCTCTTCCAACAACACCATGGCATCTTCCGAGAAAGAGCATAAGCCACGGAACCGAAACGCATCTCAGGCCGAGCCTGAAGCAGAGCCGGTAACAAAGCAACAGCGTGCCAAGGCGGCAGGTGCGTCGCCGCCCCACGAAGAGCACGAAGGGCGTTATGAACACGCTGTCAAAGCCCAGAACAGCATAGCGAGTGCTGAACCGATAGCTTCTCGCTATGATGATGACCGTAAGAGAACCATGCGCAGGCAGTTAAAAGGACCTTTAGCTGAGAGAATCGATAATATTGCAACCGATCAGCAAGAAATAGTTGTACAATTTCTTCTCCAAACGATGGAGTACTTTCGGGAAGGTAAATCCGCATCGGCTGCAAATTTAAAAAGGAAGATTCAACAGCATCCTTTGCCTGCCATTCTCGTGGGGGCCGGCGCTGTTTGGCTGGTGATGTCTCATTGCAAAGCTACCCGCATGGGCCGTGCGCCACTGAAGAAAGATTAAGTCTTAAGTCGGATAGTAAAGCAAAACCGGAAATATTCTGTAGAAACTACAAACAACGCTTGTAAAAGTTACAAAAGCAGTATTGTAATTGCGACAACGGCTAACGCACCTGCTGCCAAAACCCATTCCCGGTGAAGCGTCATCCAAAGCTGCCAACTCCGGCTTTTCGCCTGCGCGTCAAAACGTCCATGGGCCCCGTGGTCTCCGGGAACCGGCTCAAAAAGATTATCCGGCCGGTCAGGAGCAACCGGCTGCTCTGTCTGCTGACCGGAATAGCCTTGGCGGACCAATATTTTGTCGATGATAAAACCGGGCACTAACTTGGTACCTAAGATCGTTTTGACGCAAGGAAAGCCTACCCAGAGTGCACGCCGCTTGTGATAAGCCGCCCAGACAACCGCCTCGGCTGCCACCTCCGGTTGAAAAATAGGCGGTAAAGGCTGTGGCTGCTTTGACAGCCGGGTGCGTCCCCAGTCAAATTGCGGAGTATTAAAGGCAGAAAGATGTACCATGGTGACATGCACCTGACTGCCATCGTGGAGCAATTCCGAGCGCAGAGAATCGATAAAGCCCCTTAGCGCATATTTGGCTCCACAGTAAGGGGCCTGTAGTGGAATCGCCCGGAAGGCCAGGGCCGAGCTTACCTGAATAATAGTACCGCGATCGCGTTTAAGCATTCGTTTGAGAGCGGCCATGGTTCCATAGACGGATCCCAGATAGGTCGCCTCGGTGGAGCGTTTATACTCCGTCGGAGTAATAGCCTTAACCGGCGCGAAGATGGTGGCCATGGCGTCGTTGACCCAGATATCAATGGGTCCCCATTCGTTTTCCACGCGTTCTGCCGCCGCTTCCACCTGATCGGTATCGGCGACATCAGTGGGTATTACCATGGCTTGACCGCCGGCGGCCTCGATTTCCGCGCGGGCGGCTTCCAGGCCGTCGCGGCCGCGGGCGAGCAGCACCACCCGGGCGCCGCGCTGCCCAAAAGCCCGGGCGATGGCGCGGCCGACGCCGGCCGAAGCACCGGTTACTACAACCACGTCTGCGGTATTCATGCGTCCTCCCTAAGAATTATTATTGCGAATCAGTCCTCATAAAGAGCTGATCAATGCACTCTTAGCGATGTTCAGTATGTCCAAAATTCTGGCAGTACGGAGGCTAAGGAAAAATCATAAGAACTGCTGCCGGCGTCTGCAAAGGTCACCCACGAACTTAGCAGTCCGCCCATCGCGTCGGTAGTCTGGTGAGCGCTATCGGTGGTAAAAACCTGCTCACTCTTTAAGTGGTGCACATCGTAAAGGTCTAAGGTTAACGCGCTGCGAATTAAGCCGATATGGCTTAGCGCCAGAGGGAAATTACCAAGAAACGCCCCTGTTTTCGGATCCAGCTCTTCCGGTAGTAACCCTACGTCATTGGTTTGACTGAGAAGCTTTTCATATAGCGCCACGGCCTCTTCCCGTCGGTCCAGAAATAGCAGAGCATCCACCAGCCAAAAATTACATACCAAAAAAGCGCCCTCGTCTCCTGAAAGTTCATCACCGGTTTGATACCGTTTTAGATAACCTCTTTCGCTGAGCGTCGCTTGAATGGCATCCACGGTTTGCTCAAAGGTGGAGCGTGCAATCGGAAAGCCTAATAGCGGCGTCAGCAGCACAGCGGCATCTAACTCTGTGCCTGCAAATGTCTGGGTAAGATAACCCTGATCTTGTGCTATGCCCTTTTCCAAAACAGCGTGATAGATGGCATCCTGTGCCTGACACCAGTGCTGCTTTGCACCAAACAGCCGGATAGCGCGATCCAGGGCCACCCAACACATGATTTTGCTGTACACATACTGGTGGGATTGGGTGCGTATTTCCCATATGCTGTGCCCGGGTTCTTGCCAGCGTGCCGCCACATGGTCAGCCAACTCACTCAATAGCTTGCGCTCTTCAGGCTCAAGCGGGCCGTCGAGGGTTTTGTACAAAAACGCCTGATTCAGCATTTCGCCGTAAACGTCTACTTGACGTTGGGTATAGGCTGCGTTTCCTACACGTACCGGCCGGCTTTGGCAGTAGCCTTCTACATGTTCCAGATTGCGCTCTTTTAGTTCGGTTTCCCCACCAACGCCGTACATGATCTGAACTTTGGGAAAAGTTTTTTTAAGACAGCGGGTTAGAAAGGTATTAAAGCAGGCACCTTCGCCACCGTAGCCCAGAGCGATCAGGGTATAAAGGGTAAAGGTGGCATCTCGTAGCCAACAATAGCGGTAATCCCAGTTGCGCTTGCCGCCCAACACTTCGGGCAGTGAGGACGTCGGTGCGGCAGCCACTGCGCCGGTTGGTGCAAATGTAAGCAGCTTAAGCGTAAGCACGCTACGAGATACGGCATTTCGATAGGGGCCTTGATAACGCAGATGACGCAGCCATTCCGTCCAGAAGGCGTGGGTAATGTTCAACAAGCGGTCGGCATCATCCGCTACGCTAATGCTGGCTATGGGTTTTGGGGTAAGAATAAGGGCATAGCGGTCACCGGCTGTTAAATCGACGGTAGTTTCCGCCACTTCGTCAACCAGAGTAAAGCCCAAATCACTATAGAGCTGTGGTCCCTCGACGGAAACAATCCCTTTGGGAGTTACGTATAATGTTACTGGGTATTTTCCGAATTCGGCTCCGGAGGGACGGTAACGAATCCGTACCCGGACATGCCCTTGAACTCCCTCGACAAAACGCACTAGCCAGCAGGGTGCATTAAGGGCAATGGAGCCGGATTCACCGTCACTACCAGGCTTGTGCCCGACAGGCATAAAATCAGTAATTGTCGCCTGGCCTGCGGCGGTTTGAAAAACGGTGTGTAAGATATTCGTGTCGGCCAGATAGTGTCGACTGCTGTGATAATCTTCTAGGGGATTAGTTTCGAAAAACCCCCCCTGCTGATGGTCCAGCAGACGATGACAAACGGGTTCTGCATCGAAGCGGCCAAAACAGCACCAGTCAACACTGCCGCCGCGGCTGACCAAGGCGGCGCCATGGCAGTCGCCAATTAGCGCATAGTCGCGCAATGGAAGGTAGCGTTGATTATCAGCCGTAGTGGTCATTGGCAAAGTCACCGTTTATCGATAGTGCAGTTAATCGATAGTGCAGTTAATCGATAGTGCAGTTATCGGTTCCTTAAGTTATAGAGTAAGCGCCGGCCTTGAATAACGAAGAAATTATTTTGCAGAGCTTAGATGCCGGTAAGCGATACCATTTCCGTGGAGAATTTTGTTGATTGAGTTGCCGAAGCAAATAAAGATGCCTGTTACAGAAGGTGAATAACAGGCATCTTGCGGCTGGTAAAATTTATTAAAACCGTTCTTCCATGAAGCCGGTATCCGTCCTCAGCCTAACTGTAGCCTCGGCGAAATCGCCGTTTGTGGATACGGTGAATCCTGGATTCCGCCTATGCTCCATCCAGGCTACACCGGACTATGGCTAAAATTTCCCTAACAATGGCTGGCTTCTCAGAAAGAACGTAGTGGCAATTAATGCCTTGGCAGCAAAGCTGTTGTTGGCTTACTCGGATGTTCTGGGCGTGGGATCAATGCCCGTGGTTTCTTTACTGGTGAACGGCTGAACATCGGGATCCACATCTTCGGCCTCTGTTGCGCTGGTTTCCGGTGTCATCCCTTCTTCGCCCATGTCCTGCCTTCTCGGTTCATCCTCGAGACCGACATGTTCTTCACTCGTATACGGTTCAATCTCAGCAGCGTCTGTGTTTTGCGGGTCCGCTTTGTCTGGGTACTCGATGTCTTTCGCGCTCGGACTTTTGTCCACAAATGGTTCCGGATCGGCCGCGGTAGGATCGGTGGATTCCTCTGACGAACCAGCAGCTAAGTTTAAAGTGGCTTGCGTAACGTATTTAGGAAAATGAACTTCAGGTGTTGCTGGACTGGCCATAGCGATGGTAATGCCACAGGCCAACAATGGAGCAGTTCCGGCTATAAATTTTTTTAACATGATTTCACCTTATGGTTTCACCTTTATTGAAAAGGAGTAAATAGCCAAATCGACGCAATGTCATGGCTTCCCTGGTATTTGAGCAATAGCCGTGCCAGGCATGTCGGGAACCAGTCTCGAACATTCTTTCCTTTTGAGTGCCTTAAAGGCGTTATCGCAATTTTGGGGAAACCCAAGCAAGCGCCTTATAAGCAAGCGCCTTATATTAAGTGATTTACTGATACTGGATTTTGGTCATTGGTTACAAATTAAGTACTTAAACACTCCTCGCTCTTTTCCTCTTCTCCCTCAAGGGGGATAGATAATAAGTCTTTTATTGTTAATTACTCAATTACCTCTTCCCGGGTGGGAGAGAGTTGGAGTGAGGGAGAAATTGGCCAAAATCCAGTGACATATCGATTACGAGACAGCAATCGGAATGCGACCTCTCTTATCTGCCGAGGATAGGTCAACGTAGGCGCCAAATAAGGCATGAGCCAAAGCAAAGTTCCTGTGCAGGTTTTACAAAATGGTTTGTAATTTCTGCACTATAAAAAAGTCAAGAAATCGAGCTTTTTGCTAAGCAAATGGCTCGCATATTGCAATCCATTGTCATAAAGCATGCTATCTGCCCCGAACAGCCAACTGCAAAAACCTTCGCTCAAATCATTTTCCGAAATTGCTAGTTATAGTGCCGGCCAAATGACCTGATACTGGTTACAAGGCTTCAAATCGTTAGTAAACAACGATTGTAATAAAATTATCGGCATCAATTCATATGGCTGGCACTATAGTCATCCTACGATCTAGGTCTCCTTCGAGGTGTAAGGCGATGGGTAATAACGTAACGCGCAAGTTGATCCTTAGTCATTTGCTGACAGGAAATTCGGAGCCTGGAGAAGAGATTGGCCTGCAAATCGATCAAACACTGACGCAGGACGCGACAGGGACCCTGGTAATGCTGGAGTTCGAAGCTATGGGTATGTCGCGGGTGAAAACCGAGCTTTCTGCGCAATATGTCGATCATAATTTGCTGCAGGAGGATTGTAAAAATCCCGACGATCATTTGTTTCTGCGCAGTGCCTGTAAAAAATTCGGTCTTTGGTACAGCCGCCCCGGTAACGGGGTTAGCCATCCCGTGCATATGGAGCGTTTCGGGATTCCCGGTAAAACGCTCTTGGGATCAGATAGTCATACCTGTGCCGCGGGTGCATTAGGCATGTTGGCTATCGGCGCAGGGGGGCTTGAAGTGGCGATGGCGATGGCCGGTGAACCCTTCTATCTTAATATGCCCCAGGTTTGGGGAGTCAAGCTGACCGGTTCACTGCCCGAGTGGGTGAGCGCCAAGGACATTATTCTCGAAATGTTGCGTCGTCATGACGTGGATGGCGGCACGGGTAAGATCCTCGAATATTATGGACCGGGGTTGCATCAGCTAACGGCCATGGATCGACATGTGATCGCCAATATGGGTGCTGAACTGGGGGCAACCACTACGGTGTTCCCTTCCGACGGTATGGTCAGAGAGTTTTTGCGGAAACAGGGCAGGGAGGCAGTCTGGAGAGAAATTGTCGCCGACCTGGATGCCGAGTACGAGCTTCATGAGGAAATCGAACTCTCGCAGTTGGAGCCTTTGATCGCTTGTCCCAGCAGTCCTGGCAATGTCGTGCCCGTGCAGGAGGTCGCTGGCCACGAGATTTATCAGGCGTATGTGGGATCTTCGGCAAATCCAGGACTGCGGGATTTTGCCGTGCCGGCGTTGATGGTCGATGGCCGACGGATTCCCGATCAGGTGTCCTTTGATGTGAATCCGACCTCTCGGCAAATGTTGGAAAACCTGATTTCCCTTGGTCTTCTGGAAAAACTGATTCATTCCGGGGCGCGCCTGCATCAGGCGGGCTGCAATGGTTGCATCGGCATGGGACAGGCACCGGCTACGGGGCGTATCAGCCTGCGTACGGTGCCTCGGAATTTTCCCGGCCGTTCCGGCACCGGGGAAGATCAGGTTTATCTGTGCAGCCCGGAAACCGCCACGGCCTCAGCGCTAACGGGAATGATTACCGATCCACGCACGCTTGCCATGGCTTACCCAAACCTTCAGGAGCCCGAAACGATCCGTCTCAATACCGCTATGTTGGTGGCCCCTGCCGAAAGCAGTGAAACGGTGCCTCTTGACAAAGGGCCTAATATTGCTTCTCTGCCGCTTTTTGGACCGCTGCTCGATACGTTGGAGGGGCCGGTGTTATTGAAGGTGGGGGATGATATATCGACCGATGAAATTATGCCGGCCGGTTCCGAAATTTTGCCTTATCGAAGCAACATACCAAAAATCAGTGAATTCTCTTTTAGTCGCATCGATGCCACTTATTCTGAACGGGCTAAACAGCGCGCCGTTTCCTTTGTCGTGGGTGGTGGTAACTATGGACAGGGATCCAGCCGTGAGCACGCTGCGCTGGGACCGCGCTATCTTGGATTGAGGGCCGTACTTGCGAAGAGCTATGCGCGCATCCATCGGCAGAATCTGATTAATTTTGGAATCTTACCTTTGCTATTTACCGAACCTAATGATTGGGAGAGGGTAGAGCAGGACGATATCATTGTCATTTCTGGTGTGCGCGAGGCTTTGCCCAAAGGGAAGGTCTTGACTCTTGTGAATAAAACCAAAAATGAAAGCTACGACCTGAAACACGGGTTGACCGAGCGTTCACTGGAAATGGTTCTGGCGGGCGGCCTGATCAACATGATGCGAAGCAAACAAGGTACAGAATAAGCAACGTAGTTTTAGCTATCCTTTGTTTAACTGGACTTTGGCCATTGTTTATGAATTGAATACTTAGAACCTCTTACCCTCGTCCTTGGGCGTCGCAGGTTCTGCGGCGCTTGCCATTGCAAACACTGCCCTATTAGCGACTAACCCAGTGTTGGGAGCGTTAACTATCGTGGGTTACGCGGCGGCCGTGGGGGGGCGGGTGCACTGGGTGGTGCATTGAAGGTAGAGGAGCCTGAATTTTTGCGGGTTGTTGAGCACGCTCTGGAAAAGGATTATTGGGTGGTGGCGGTTCTTGCTAAGGATGCCGATGAGGAACAGCGAGCCATTGCAATCATATCCAAAACTACCGCTGAACCTCAGGTAAGCGAATGAACGATGATTAGACCTCTTGCAAAAATGAGCGCTGCGGCGTTGGGCTGGAACAAAATGACCTGAGGACCGGGCGGCTAACATTACCGCCAGGGAATCGTTATAATGGGCAGGAAACGCAGGCAAGGTTGCGTAGCCTCCCTATTCTACGTCCATCTATTGTAGATTTCGAGATTCCCAAATGCCTCATGCACTTATCGTAGACGATGACGAGAACTTTACCTCAGCGCTTGCTGAATTTATGGAACTGGAGGGTTTTACGGCGGCTACTGCGCGGACCTTGGAAGAGGCTCGTACGAGAATTCGCGGCTTTCCCCTCGATGTGTTGCTGGTAGATCTGATGCTTCCGGATGGCAGCGGCATTGATCTTATTCACGAGATTGACCCGACGCTGGCCACCCGGATTATTGTTATTACGGGGCATCCCAGTATCGATACTGCCATACAATCACTGCGCGCCCGGGTTTTTGATTTTTTAGTGAAACCCATTGACATAGAGCACCTAAAAGCCTGCATTAGGGCGTTGGTTTCCCATCCAACGGCTGCTGGAGCCGGTTTCGTTGGCAGTGCTGCCGATAGACAGAAAGTTAAGATGTTCTGCGACTTGGTGGGCGACTCGCCGGCGATGCGAGAACTCTACAAGATGATCGAAAAGGTTGCGCCAACCGATGCGACGGTATTTTTGCAGGGAGAGAGCGGTACCGGCAAAGAGTTGGTAGCACACGCGATTCATCAGTTGAGCCCCAGGTGCCAACGCCGTTATTTAGCAGTGAATTGCGGTGCTATCTCGCCTACCTTAATTGGATCCGAGCTATTCGGACACGAGCGAGGCAGTTTCACGGGGGCCAACCGTCAGCATAAGGGGCATTTTGAGCGTACCGCCGGAGGGACGCTATTTCTGGATGAAATCACCGAAATGCCAACGGATTTGCAGGTTCAGTTACTTCGGGTTTTAGAGACGGGTAAGCTACTGCGGCTAGGCGGTGATCACGAGGTTCCCGTTGATGTACGGGTGATAGCGGCGACGAACCGTTCTCCGGAAGAGGTCGTAGCAGAGGGTAAGTTACGCAAAGACCTGTATTTTCGGTTAATGGTGTTTCCGCTTTATATCCCTCCCCTGCGTGAGCGAGAAGGAGATGTCACGCTACTGGCGCAGTACTTTCTCGGGTTGTTGAATCATCAATATAGTCTAGAAAAACATTTTACCAAGGCGGTGCTGCAGAGTTTGGAAGAACGTCCATGGCAAGGTAATGTTCGGGAATTGCGAAATGCTATACAACGGGCTTTTATTCTGGCGGATAGGGAGATTGGTGCCGATCATTTCGCTACCGGTGACTTAAGTGAAGAGGAACAGGAAGAGGAAGATCCTTTAAATCTTTCTGTCGGTACTTCCATCGATGATGCGGAAAAGCGGTTAATTTTTGCGACACTGGAACATTATGGCGGCGATAAAACCCGCACGGCGGAGGCGCTGGGCATTAGTTTAAAAACACTTTACAACCGGCTTAAAAAATATGAAGTTGATTGGGATCACTAGGCTTTCCGTTGGAAGGAGTTTATGAATCGGACGAACGGGGTAAACTTTCGCGCAGCCATTGATGGGTTTTGGCAAAGGCTGCATCCAGCCAGCGTTCTAAGGGGGTTAAACGTAAGGTGATGCCTAGAGTCACTAGAACTCCGTCATGGACTAGCCTGCGTGTCTTTGCGAGAGGTCTTGTCGCGTTCTTTGCTCCGCCGGCATAACCGGGTAACCACTGAGCCAACAATGTTTCTGGATCCAGTGGCCGCTCTGGATCAATGATGGCTGCATTCGGAATGGTTTTATCGAGAACTTCCGATACCCTGCCATCCAGCTCTCTTAGGGTACGATCCCCATGGCGCAGGCTTGCCGCTGCCGTTAGCAATGAGTCGTTGCGGACTAAGGCTTGAGCGACCCGTTCCGGGCTCACTCCCAGGTGATGGGCAAGAAGGCGATTACGGAAAGCGGCGATGGCTTGCCTAATACGTTGGCTCTGTGCCGCTTCGATGGCTAAGTCGCATTCCGTATCGAGTCCCATGGAGCGATTGCTAAGATTGGCGGAGCCGATACGAACCAGCTTATCATCGATGATTAACAGCTTGGCATGGACATTGATGCAATCATGAACGAGGCCGGGTACGATGGGGTAGCAAACCCGAAGACGGTTGTAACGGTCTGCCGCGCGCAGCTTATGGAGTAGGCGGGCGCGCAGTACATCCATGGTGGCCTGTTCTAACCAGCCATGGGTTTGCTGTGGCACGACGATGAGTATTTCTGGCCCGTTGGCCGCGCGCAGACGGTCGGCTAGTGCCTGGCCAATGGTCGCAGAGGTCAGGTATTGGCTCTCAATGTAGATGCTGTGCTGTGCGGCGGCGATTGCATCCAGATAAAGTTGTTCTACTTCGCGTACGGCTGGGTTGTTGGCATGGGCAGGTTCAGTGCGGGCGATGGCGACTTGGGTGTTCTCCATGTCCGGGTTGAGATAGAAGGGCCAGGGATCATGATCGATCCGCGGAGGCAGGTGCAACTTTTTTCCGGTCGCCCGCTGCCATCGGGTGCGCGCTAAATCGCCTAGAGCGGCTGCGGCAGCGCCGTCCACCGTCATCTGAAAGTCGTGAAAGGGGGCATAGAAATTACCGTCCGGATCGATGCGACGCGATTCATCGGCGCGGTGTTCTTGCGTGTCCCAGCGGCATTTGGTTAAATCGAAACCGCCGACGAAGGCGACGGCATCGTCGATGACAACAATCTTTTGATGATGACAGCCGCCCAGGGGATGACTGTCATCCATGTGGAAATGAAACCGGCGATGAGTCCGCCATTGCCATTTATAACGGGGAAATGACTCCCGTTCCAATGTATAAAGGGCGGCAAAATCCCAGGTTAATACATAAGCGTGCAGGCCGGGTCGGTGCCGAACGCTGGCGTCTAGAAATTCGCTAAGCTGGACAGGGGATTCACGCACGTTATCCCGCGTCAAAAACATACGACTGTCGATATCCCAGCCGATAATGAAAATGGTTTTTTTTGCCTGTTCTAAGGCTGCTCGTAAGGCGGCAAAGTATGCCTCTCCATCCATTAACAAAGCTACCCGTTTGGCATGCACCAGCCGCCAACAATTACGGCCCTGCTGCAGAATTGTGTGCATAATTTCGCCTTAGCTATACAATAACTTCGTCTGCGGTTTCGCAAGGTCCTGAGGGATTACCAAGTTGGAATGGAGTTTGCTCTGCTACAGACGCTTCCACATTGACTTTTAAGGTATCCCGTGTCCCCACAACAAGCTCTGTTAATCGTTAATCGTAAGAGTCGCAACGGGCAAACCGATTTATCAGCAGGTCTTACACTGCTTAAAGATCGCGGACTAACGCTTGAAGAGGCTTTTGTCGATCAGCCTGAAAGTATACCGGAATTAATCCGCCGGCATCGTGAGAAAGTTGACATGATAATCGTTGCCGGCGGTGACGGCACGCTGAACGCCGCGGCGGAAGCAGTGGTAGAGAGCGGTTTACCGCTGGGCATCTTACCGATGGGCACCGCCAATGACCTTGCCCGTACGTTGGGTATTCCCACGGAGTTGCCAGAAGCCTGCGTGGTTATTGCCGAAGGCCATACACTTGCTATTGATGTGGGTTGGGTCAACGGTGTCTATTATTTCAACGTTGCTCATATTGGCCTTGGGGTTCGGGTGACTCACCAGCTTTCAGCCGAAGTCAAAGCGCGCTGGGGTGTTTTTGGCTATCTTCACAGTATCCTCAAGGCATTTCGAGAAAATCGCGCGTTTCGCGCCCATATTACCTTTGATAATCGCCACCGCCGCACCCGGTCCATTGAAATTGCCGTGGGCAACGGCCGTCACTACGGGGGCGGTATGACGATTGCGGAGGAAGCGACGATTTATGACCGCCAACTTTACCTCTACAGCCTGAAACCACTTAGCTTGTGGAAATTGATCACCTTAGCGCCAGCTCTGCGTAGCGGACGGTATGTCGGCCAGGATGGCGTTGAGTTGTTAAAAGCGCAGGAGATCATCATCCGTACCAGAAAACCCATGCCTATCGATACGGATGGCGAATTAAGAACCCGTACACCGGCCCGTTTTCGCGTTGTTCCTGCTGCTTTGTCGGTGTATGTTCCCGAGCCTTATGCGAACCAGGCCTAGGAGATCTGCATGTTATTGGATGATCGCCAAGTTGCGCTTAATGACGTTATTGTCGTCTGCAAAGATACCGCTGACCATTATCAGGATATTGCTTGTAGAATCGAAAATACTAGGCTGTCCGCCTTGTTTCAGGCCTTGTCCCGGCAACGCCGCCGTGCGGCCGAGGTATTGGAGGACCGCGTCCGGCAGTTGGGTTATTTGCCTCGCGAGCCCGATACCGATAGAGAGACGCTAGAAAGCCTGGTTACCCATTTTAAGGCTTTACTTGCTGAGAATAAGTGTCTGACTTTGCTGGAAACCTGTGAACAAGCCGAACGTGAGGTGGCAGCTCGGGTTAGCACCGCACTGCAGCAAGACCTGCCTGATCATACCCTTGCTGATTTGCGTCGACTGCATGCCGCGGTGATCGATGCACAGAACCGTCTGGCCGCCGAGAAGGCAAAGCTGTCTTAACGCAGTAATGGCCCTAGAGGCTGCCTTTTATAAGACGGGTAGATTAGTGAGCCGATGAATCGATTACCTGTCTGAGTCTATTGGCATTAAATTTGCTTATAGACAAACCCGAAGTTCAGAATCTCCGTAATCTCTGTCAGTTATTCCTGTTGTAACGGGAAAGTGGCTGAAATCCGGTATCAAAACATAACGTGCTGAACTTCACGGTTAACCTTTGGCAGGAATCGTTCCATGACACCTATCTATCATGCCCTTGTGCTGCACTTGCATCAGCCTTCCGCTCATTTACAAGACCTGCTTGCGCATAACGAGCAGGAATTGAAGGAAATCCTCTACGCCATTGACCGCATCCCACGTGCGCTGTGGGATTATGAAGAGGTAGGACGGGTCCATCTAACGCTCTCGGGAACGCTGCTGGAGACCCTGGCGGATCCGGTGTTCCAGCGCCGCGTCTATGGGATCGTCGACTGCGGCTCGCTGCTCTGGTATCTGCAAAACACCCGCATCATCCAGCTCCTGGGTACCGGCTACTACCATCCGGTGCTGCCGCTGATTCCCCCGGCGGACTGGGAGGAACAGGTACGGCGCTGGCAGGGGATCGGGCGGCATCTGTTCCAGCGCGAGCGGTTTGCCGGGTTCTGGCCGCCGGAGCTGGGCTTTTGCCTGGAGTTGATCCCGCTGTTAAAGCGCCTAGGCTATGATTATGTGGTGGTGGACAGCGAGCATGTGGAGCCGCTGACGCCGATGCGCTGGGAGGAGGTGCGTTACCGGCCGCACATGGCGCAGTTTGGGGGAGAGGAGATCGTGGTCGTTGTGCGGGACCGGGAGTTATCCAAGGCGCAGGCCGAAGGGGTGGAGGTGGAGTGGTTTCTGCGGGAGGTGCAGGCGCGCACCCGGCACTGTGATTTTGTGCCGCTGGTGACCACCGCTGGCCCGGGGGAGAACGGGCCGTGGTTTCGCAACCCGCTGCCGGGACACAATTTCTGGAGCGGCTTTTATCAGGAGCTGCTGCGCCGGGTGCAGGCGGGGGAGAGTGCGGTGCGGCCGGTGTTTATCGAAGAGTATCTGGCCCAACACGGGGCGCAGGGAGTGGTGAATGTCGGCCCGGGAGCCTGGCATGGGAGTTGGCAGTGTAGCACGGATTCCAACCGTTGGGCGGAATCCAAAGAGCAGATAGAAGCCTTTATTCAAGCCATAGAAATGAGCCAAGCCGTGCATGCGGCGCGGAATAATGCCGCGAGTCGGGGATGCCATGATGCTGAGATTTATCATCAACTCGAGGATGCTTATTGGCGTGTGCTGCGTGCGGAGACAAGCTGTAATTTCGTTTGGGGAGGGGCCGGGATCAACCGTTGTTATCAAGATCTGGATGAAGCGTCTGCTTGCTTAGCCCGGGCCAACGCTTTTTTTAGCTCTCAATAACACAGTAAAAACTCGGTTTGCTAAGCTTGTTTTTGTCGGCAGCAGAGGAGAATCGTCGATGAGCCGAGAACGTCTAGTGGTCATCGGTGGGGATGCGGCGGGTATGAGTGCCGCTGCCACAGCGCGCCGTAAACGTCGCGATCTTGATATCCTAGTATTCGAGAAAGGTCCTTACACGTCTTATTCGGCTTGCGGCATACCCTATTATGTAGGCGGTTTGGTACAGGACTTTACGTCCCTGATCGTACGTACGCCGGAACAATTTAAGGACAAGCACGCCATCGATGCACGTATTCACCATGAAGCGATAGAAATCGATCCGAAGGAACGGCGGGTGCAAGTAAGTGATCGCAATAGTGGCAGATCCTCCTGGGAACCCTATGATCAACTGCTGATCGCTACGGGGGCAAAAGCCTTTTGTCCTACAATGCCTGGTTCCGACGCTAGAGGGATTTATGGAGTGTCTACCTTGCTAAGCGGTGCGCTGGTGCGGCGGGCGATAGATGAAACCAAGCCGAAGCGAGCCGTAGTCGTCGGCGGAGGTTATATCGGATTGGAAATGGCTGAGGCTTTGGTGCGGCGCGATATCGATGTCGCCTTAGTCCAACAATCTCCACAAGTCATGGACACGTTGGATCCCGATATGGGTGCCTTGGTTTCCGATGCGCTGCGGGAAGTTGGGGTCACGCTGTATTTAAACGAAGCATTGGCCGGTTTTGAAGTCGAGCAAGGACAAATAACGGCTGTGGCGACCGATAAGCGTACTTTGTCTGCTGATATTGTCGTTCTAGGCATGGGCGTACGTCCCAATTCGGAGCTAGCTGAGGCGGCTGGTGTTCCCGTCGGTGTAAAGAAAGCCATCAAGGTTAACAGCCGTCTGCAGACACCTGTGGCGGGTATTTGGGCAGCGGGAGATTGTGCCGAGTCTTTCCATCGGGTTAGCCTGCAACCTTATCATATAGCGTTGGGGACGGTGGCTAATAAACAGGGGCGGGTGGTTGGTATTAATCTGGGTGGTGACTATGCCACTTTCCCCGGTGTTGTGGGAACTGCAGTAAGCAAGGTCTGTAAATACGAAGTGGCGCGTACGGGTCTGCAAGAGAAAGAAATCAAGGCGCTGGGGCTGGCATACGTGACGGCCACCATCGAGAGCAAAACCCGCGTGGGTTATTATCCCGGAGCAGGGGCCATTACGGTAAAATTGCTGGCGGAAAAGCTCAGCGGACGGTTATTGGGTGGACAAATCGTGGGTCTCGAGGGCGCTGCAAAACGGATCGATGTATTGGCCACAGCCCTTCATGCCGGGTTTACCGCGCAGGATGTCATTCATTTGGATTTAAGTTATGCACCCCCGTATTCTCCGGTCTGGGACCCGGTGCAGATCGCTGCCCGACAGATTGTTAGCAAAATCTGAGTTAACAAAACCTCTCGCGGGTAAAAGCTCGCGAGTCGGGCTATACTCCGTCACGTGGTGCAGAACGTTTTTAAATAAAGCGCCTACCTGATTATTAGATCATTTTTGAAATGGGCTTCATCACTCTCAACTGTAAAACGAGTCGCATGGGTTACTTGATAAATAAGAAATTTTAAATTAATTTTGTTAAAAATTTTCAATGATAATGCTGAGAAAAAATAAATTTTGTAGTGTTAAGGCAGTTAGAAACTAAAAGCGCGCTAACCATTTCAACTCATTATTAGATTTTTCGCCGATTTTCGAAATTACCAAAAAGCAAATTAATCATTAGCTTGTGCATTGTGGGATAGGCCCTTAGGAGCACAGAGATGAGGATAAGTGTGATGATAAGTGGCGTCAGCAGGTCTGCTTGGCTTATGGTCGCTGTTGGTGCTCTGACGTATAGCAGCCAGTCTGCAGCGGGAGGATTTCAAATTACGGAAATCTGCGCCAAGTGCCAGGGTCTCAGAAATGCGGGTGCCGTGGCTACGACAAATACCGCTTCGACGGTCTTTTTCAATCCAGCCGGTATGACTCGCTTACCGGGAAGCCATCTGGACGCCAATCTCCATGTCATTATTCCCAAGTTTAAATTTGATGACAAACAATCCACGAATGCCATTGGCGGCGTTCCCATCGGTAAAGATAATGATGATGGTGGAAAAACAGCTTACGTACCCAGCTTATTCTTCACTCAGGAAATCAATGAGCGTTGGGCGGTTGGTATCGGCGTCAACGGTCCCTACGGCCTTATCACCGAGTACGACGATAACTGGATTGGGCGTTATAATGCGGTGAAATCGGAACTTATTAGCGTCAATATCAATCCGTCTATCGCTTATCAACTCAACGAGCAGTTTTCCATCGGTGTGGGCCTTAATGCGATTTATGTCGATGTCGAACTCACCAATGCCTTGGATTTTGGTACGTTAGCCTTTCTCGCCGGCGTTCCCGGTGTTACGCCCGCAACACCGGCCTTCGACGGGTTCCAAAAATTGACGGGTGATGACTGGGGTTTCGGTTGGAACGTCGGCGTACTTTATGAGCACAGCCCACGGACCCGTCTTGGAATTGCATTCCGTCCCGATATTGACACCACCTTGGAAGGTAACGCCAAAATCAAGGGAAACGATAGTCTAGCTCAGATCGATCCTGCATTCGGGTCGCGTACTCTGAACGCTAAAGCGGATTTTACTGTGCCGGGAACGGTGACTTTTGGGGTTCATCATGAATTTACCGATCGTTGGGCGGTGATGGCGAGTGCTATCTGGACCCACTGGAGCACGTTCGATGAATTACGCGTTAGGCTCGAGGAAGGATCACCCGATTCGGTACAGCCGGAAAATTGGGACAATAGTATGCGCTGGGCGATCGGTACCCGCTACAAGCTGAATGATCGATGGACCCTGCGTGCTGGCTTTGAATTCGACGAAAGCCCGGTTGATAACCGCGACCGAACCCCGCGGATTCCGGATCAAGACCGTTACTGGTTCGCCTTTGGGGCCGGATATGAGCTTTCCGATGCATTTAGTTTCGATTTTGCCTATACCTATATCTATATTCCCGATTATTCCATCAAGGATACTGAAGTTACGACGGGTGCCGCGGGGGGTGTTCCGGTGGGTAACACGCTCGATGGTCGGTATGAAGCAAATGCCAATATTGTTAGCGCACAGATAACATGGAAGTTCTGAAATGTGCGCTCTATGGTTCGAACTCAGCGAGCTTTCTTAGAGCAGAGCAATGAAACGAATCAATATTATTCTGTCGCTGGTTTTTTGCTTGGCGCCAGCTGTCGTACTTGCTCAGCAAGGTGCTTCGTTAATCGCCAACTTTAATCCAAGCGCCGGCACGCTTGATACACTCCCTTTTCCTACCAATCTACTGTTTAGCGGGTCTACCGATGGCACATTAAATATTCCTCCAGCGGCCGACCCCACCGATCCTGTCAACGGCGTTATTCAGGCGTTAAACGGCCTGGACGGTTTTTCTACCGTGGCCCCCATTGTGGCGACGTTTTCCAATGGAGCCAATTCCGGAAGTGATAGCGGTATTGATCCGACGACGGTGGCTGCCGGTGATACGGTACGGGTTTTCGAGGTGGAAATTGTCAATCCTTTTCTAAACCCAGGCACTGATAGGCCATTTGTCGTGGAAAGGGTGAACAGGGAACTCGAGCCAAATGGCGATTATATCGCTGTGTTGTCACCCGCAGATGAAACGGATAAAACCGTCGTTATTCAGCCATTGCGTCCACTTAACCCCGAAACGAGTTATATGGTGGTGCTCACCAACGGTATTCGGGCGGCCGTCGATGGTAGTCCGGCTTTTCCGGATCAAACTTACCTCTTTGCCAGATATCGGGGCGATCATTTTAGACCCATAGTGAATGCCGCCGGGCAAAGTAATTTTCGTATGCTGACGGATGCTCAGGCACAGAGCCTAGCACGGTTACAGCCGTTAGTGCATTCCCAGGAGAATGCCGCTGCCGGACAGGGCATCGGGGAAGGGGACATTGTATTGAGCTGGACTTTTACTACCCAATCCATTGCTGATGTACTCGAAGTTGTCCGCGCCGAAGCCATGGCTCGGCCTGCGCAACTGACGACTGCTGATCTGACGACCCAGGATATTAACCCGCAACTGGCCGGCATCGCTGATATCTACACAGGCACATTGCAGATCCCTTATTTTTTGGAGGCTCCCACGACGCCGGAAACGTGGCCCGTGATTCTGATCACCTTTTGGAAAGGGAGCAATGATAGTATTCTAACTCGCTACAATCCAATGCCTGTCCCCCCGCAGCCCAATCTCACCATTCCGCTGCTGATTACTGTCCCTAATGCTGGAAGTGGGCAAAGCAAGCCGGATGAGGGATGGCCCGTAGTAATTTTCCAACACGGGCTAGGGGGAAACCGTACCCAAATGCTTGCCGTCGCCGACGTTCTAGCGCTGGCCGGATTTGCGGTCGTTGCCATCGATCTGCCGTTGCACGGAATTACCGATACCAATAATCCGTTTTACAACGCACCGGTAGAGCGCACTTTTAATGTGGATTTCGTCAATAACGAGACGCTAATGCCGCCGCCGGATGGGCAGATTGATCCCTCGGGGCTGTGGTCTACGAATTTCTCTTCGCTGCTTACGACACGGGATAATGGGCGCCAGGCGATTGCAGACCTGTTTCAGTTGACGGCTACAGTGCCCACCCTGGATATTGACGAGAATCCATCAACGGCTGATTTTGACGGCGAGCAAATACATTTTGTAGGCTATTCCACGGGCGGTATTGCGGGCACCGGTTTTCTGGCCTTGGAGCAAGCCGTTACGGCGGCTACCATTGCCAATGCAGGGGGAGGCTTGGCCAATCTAACGGTGGCGTCGGCTGCTACCGGCCCATTGGCGTTGGCAGCCTTGGAAACGGTGGGTATTGTTCCCGGCACGTCGGCGTTTCAACAGTTTTTGGTCGCTTTTCAAACAACCGTTGATGCCATTGATCCCATTAACTACGCAAAAGCGGCTGCCGATACGCATCCCATTTATATGATTGAGGTCGTGGGCAGCGAGACTTCGCCTTCTGACCAAGTCGTGCCTAACCGCATTCCCGGCGCCCCGTTATCTGGCACCGAGCCCCTGACCCGGCTCATGGACTTGCGCCCCATTACAACTACCACGGAGCTGAAATCAGGAATCCGTGGTATCGTCCGTTTTACCCAGGGCAATCACGGTTCATTCCTAAGCCCCGAAGCGCCGCCTGAGGACACGGCGTCTCCTGCGGCAACGGAGGAAATGCAGAGTGAAATGGCCGGTTTTATGGAATCGCAAGGCACGGTTTTGCCCGTTATAGATCCCGAGGTGGTGCAAACAATGCCGTCGGAATGAAAACGGGCCAATGTGCCTTATCCGAAAAACAACCTGTGAGTGATGGTAATGTCTTGATTTGCAATTTTTTTATTGATTTCATGCGAATGCCGATTGCATAACTGTGCAAGCCTAACTAAGCTGATAGATGATCTTTTGTAACTAAGAATCTGGTTACCATTTCAAACCCTAACAAATTCCAGCTTATCTTTTCCTGGGAATTTATGCACCCAGATCAACACCAAGAGGAGTCAAGAGCGTCATGATTGATAAATATGTACGCAAGGTGGCCATATTGGGCGCTGGAGTCATGGGGGCGCAAGCCGCCGCCCATATGACGAGTGCCGATGTGGAAGTGATGCTGTTTGAACTGCCTGCTGAAGGCGGTAACAAAAACGCTAATTCGGAAAAGGCCATCAAGCAGATGGAGAAGATGAGGCCTGCACCCGCGGCTACCAAAGATCGGCTAAAGCTAATTATTCCGGCCAACTACGATGAACATCTAGAGGACCTGCGTAGCTGCGACTTGATCATCGAGGCGATCGCGGAGCGCCTGGACTGGAAGGAAGGACTCTATGCCCGGGTGACCCCCTATGTCAGCGAACAGGCAATTTTTGCTACCAATACCTCCGGAATCGGCATTGATTTGCTGTCCAAATCTTTGCCTGAGGGGCTGCGCGGCCGTTTCTGCGGCATTCATTTCTTTAACCCGCCTCGCTATATGCCTTTAGTGGAGTTGATTGCAGGCAGCGCCACCAGTTCTCAGTCGCTCGACAAACTGGAAACTTTCCTGGTCACCACGCTGGGTAAGAGTGTAGTGCGCGCCAAGGATAGCCCCAATTTCATCGCTAACCGTCTGGGGCTTTTTAATATTCAGGCGACAATTTATCATGCCGAGCGCTTGGGTCTGCCATTTGACGTGGTAGATGCCGTTACCGGCAAATCGATTGGCCGTGCTTCTACCGCCACTTTTCGCACGTCTGATCTGGTCGGCCTGGATACGCTGGCCAACGTGTTAAATACGTCTGCCGAAGTGCTTAAAGACGATCCTTGGCAGCGTTACTACGGCGTGCCCGATTGGCTGCAGACTCTGATCGACAAGGGCGCTCTGGGCAATAAGACCAGAGGTGGTATTTACCGCCGGGGCCCCAAGAAAGAGAAACTGGTGCTGGATGTCGAAAGCGGCGATTATCGTCCTGTCAATGACCAGGTAGACCCTGCTGTCAAAGAAATTCTGAGTCAGCGTGATTTAGGCGAACGGTTCGCTGCCCTGCGTGCCTCCGATGCGCCTCAGGCTCAGTTTCTGTGGGCTATTCATCGCGACCTGTTCCACTATAGCGCGGTAATTCTGGAGCAGATTGCCGATAATGCCCGGGATGCGGATTTCGCTATGCGCTGGGGGTACGGTTGGAAGCAAGGTCCCTTCGAGACCTGGCAGGCGGCCGGCTGGCGACAAGTGGCGGATTGGATAGCCGAGGATATCGCGGCTGGCAAGGCCATGGACTCGACGCCGTTGCCGGGTTGGGTCCATGAGATCGCTGCGGTGCATAAACCGGAAGGTTCCTGGGCGCCTAAGGACCAAACCTATCGGCCTCGTTCCGATTTACCGGTATACCGGCGTCAGTACTTTCCCGAGCTGGTGTTGGGCGAAGCGAAGCCGAATTGGGGCGAAACCGTATTCGAGACCGATTCGGTGCGTATGTGGCACCAGGGTGATGATATCGGCATTTTAAGCTTCAAGAGCAAAATGCATGCCGTGGGTGAAGGCGTTATCGAAGGCATCAATCGGGCGCTGGACGTCGCTGAACAGGATTTTGCCGGTCTGGTGATTTGGCAAACCACGCCTCCCTTTAGTGCGGGTGCGGATCTGCAGGGTATCGCCCCGGTGGTTATGGAAGGCAAATTCGACAGGTTGGCGCAGATTGTGGAGCAGTTCCAGACCACCACTTCACGGCTACGTCACTCCTTTGTGCCTACGGTAGCGGCGGTACAGGGCATGGCTTTGGGTGGCGGCTGCGAAGTGACGATGCACTGTGATCGCGTCGTCGCGGCGCTGGAAAGCTATATGGGTCTGGTGGAAATTGGTGTGGGCCTGCTGCCCGCCGGCGGCGGCTGTAAGGAATTCGCCAAATGGATCTTTGAATCGACGCCGGATACCAATATGAATCCCTATCTGATGAAGGCTTTCCAGAATATTGCGATGGCCAAGGTGGCCACCAGCGCCGGCGAGGCCAAGGAGCTCAGCTTCATTAAACCCAGCGATGTGGTGGTTTTTAACCCTCATGAACTCCTTTACGTGGCAAAAGCGCAAGCCAGGGCCCTGGCGGAATCCGCCTACCGTCCGCCGCTGCGCCGTCCTATTAAGGTAGCGGGCCGGGGTGGTGTTGCGACGCTGGAGATGGCCATGCTAAATATGCTCGAAGGGCATTTTATGTCGGAACACGATTATTTCATCGGTCGCAAGATAGCCCAGACGATCTGTGGCGGCGACGTAGAGCCCGGCACCGCGGTCAGTGAGGATTGGCTGCTGCGTCTGGAGCGGGAAGCGTTCATCGAGCTGGCCGGTCATCCGAAGTCCCAGGAGCGTGCCCTGCATATGCTGCAGACCGGCAAGCCGCTTCGTAACTAATTTAAAGCGTTCATGAAAATCCGCAAGGCACGCAACAGTTAACGTTGTAATGCGCTGGCGTGCGGTTGTGGAGTATTCGTGACCATAGGAGAATCGAGCATTATGAGCAAACAGGTTCAAGACGCTTATGTCGTATCCGCCCTGCGTACCCCAGTGGGACGTTCCCGGGGCATGTTTCGTAACACCCGTCCCGATGATTTGCTGGCCCACTGTATCCGCGGCGTAATGGATCAGTGTCCGGGTCTGGATCCGAAAGAGATTAAGGACGTGATTGCCGGCTGTGCTCTGCCCGAGGGTGAGCAGGGTATGGATGTGGCCCGCGCGGCTGCACTGCTGGCGGGGTTACCCGTGGACGTGCCAGGTTTCGTGTTAAACCGCTTCTGTTCCTCGGGAATACAGGCGGTAGCGCTGGCTGCCGATCGTATCCGCCTAGGCGAGGCCGATGCCATTATCGCCGGCGGCACGGAAAGTATGAGCATGGTGCCGATGCCGGGCGGTAGGCTGGCCGTCAATCCCAAGATGATCGAAAACAAAGAGCTCAACGGGCTGACTTATGGCATGGGCATTACCGCCGAACTGGTGGCGGAGCGTTGGAATATCTCCCGTGAGGATCAGGACGCCTTTGGCGTAGAGAGCAACCGGCGGGCCATAGCCGCGATTAAGAACGGCGAGTTTAAGGATGAAATTCTGCCCTATACCATCGAAGAGCATGTGGTCTCGGCGGACGGTCAGACCGTGGAAGTACGCACCCGCGTGGTGGAAAACGACGAAGGTCCGCGGGACAGCACCCTGGAGAAAATAAGCAAACTGCGACCCGTGTTTCGGACCAATGGTTCTGTGACCGCCGCCAATAGCTCCCAGACCAGCGACGGGGCCGGAGCCGTGATGCTAATGAGCGAACGCATGGTCAATAAGTTGGGCCTCAAGCCAAAGGCCCGGTTTGTGGGCTACACCGTCACCGGCTGTCCGCCGGAGATCATGGGTATCGGTCCCATCAAGGCCATTCCGGCGGCGCTGGAGTTGGCTGGGCTTAGAAAGGAGGACCTGGACTGGATCGAGCTCAATGAGGCCTTCGCTGCCCAGAGTCTGGCCGTGATCCGCGAGCTGGGCCTGGATATGGAGAAGGTAAACCCCTTAGGGGGGGCTGTTGCTCTGGGCCACCCCTTAGGCGCCACCGGTGCTATTCGTACCGCCACGGTAGTAAGCGCCTTGCAGCGCAAGAATCTGCGCTATGGCATGGTCACCATGTGCATGGCAGCCGGTATGGGTGCCGCCGGCATCTTCGAGCGGGTCTAAGCCTGGCGCGGGCGGCTTCCGGCCGCCCGCTTTACCTGATGACCGAACTTGGCCGAACTCTCGGAAACGTTCAAGCACTCAGCTGAAACGTTTTCAGTAAAACTTGGAGAATGAGTATGACTGATGTTGTTATTGCCTCCGCCTGTCGTACGGCCGTTGGTGCCTTCGGCGGTACGTTGAAAGATTCGAATGGACCGACAATTGCCAGTGTGGTTATGAAGGAAGCGGTTAACCGGGCTGGGATCGACCCCGCCATTATCGACGATGTCCGCTTCGGGTCTTGTCTGGAACATCCGGATAACCTGAATGTGGCTCGCGTTGGTGCACTGATGGCGGGTATTCCTGAAACGGTGACAGCGGTCACCATGAACCGGGTTTGCATCTCAGGCATGGAGGCCGTGGTTTCCGGGATGGCAATGATCCAAGCGGGAATGGCCGATGTGATTCTGGCCGGCGGTGTTGAGCATATGTCCGGCACGCCTTACGCCGTGTTCAATGCCCGCTGGGGTGCCCGTATCCAGGATAGCGTATTTGCGGACACCATGATTCATGCCCTGCACGCCGGCTCTAGGCTACTTCCCGGTCCCGAGAGTGGACCGGTCAAGGAAGGTATGCCGCTGGAGATGTTTAAAGGAAAACCCTATATCATGGGCCATACCGCCGAATTTGTGGCCCAGTTACATAATATCAGCCGGGAAGAGATGGACGAGGTAGCCCTGCGCAGTCACAATAATGTGGAGCGGGCGAACAAAGAGGGAGATTTTCAGGAAGAAATCGTTCCGATAGAGATTCCTCAAAAAAGGGGCAAACCGCCGATTATTTTTGATAAGGACGAGCACTTCCGTCCAGGTATCACCATGGAGCAGCTGGCTCGCTTGCCACCGGCGTTTGTTCCCAAGGTGGGTAAAGTGACGGCAGGGAATGCTTCGGGCGTTAACGATGGCGCCAGCGCAATGATTCTTATGTCGGCTGACAAGGCCAAGGAGCTGGGTATTCAGCCCCTGGCGCGGATTCGGGCCGTCGGCCGCGGGGCCTGCCATCCCTCGATCATGGGCATGAGCCCGGTGCCGGCGGTTCACAATCTCCTGGAGCGAGGCAACCTAAAGCTGGACGACTTCCAGTTAATCGAAGTAAATGAGGCCTTTGCCGCCCAATACCTGGGCGTTGAGAAGGAACTGGGTCTGAATCGTGAAATCACCAATGTCAATGGTTCCGGCATCGGCATGGGACATCCCGTGGGATCGACGGGCTGCCGGCTTATGGTAACTTTGATTTACGCCATGAAAAAGCGGGGTAATACTCTGGGACTGGCAACCCTGTGTGGCGGCGGTGGCGTATCCATGGCGACTGCCATAGAAATGCTATAAATATAATTTTGAGTAAAAAAGGTCTATTGGAGGCAATCTGCCTTCAGTAGGCCTTTTTATTTTGAGCGATGGTAAACTACTCGATTCGTCAATTTAAAGAACGATTCCCCCATAAGCTGGCCGCAACGGAAGAAGCCTTTTCCCATATTCATACTGGCGACCGTATTTTTGTGGGCACGGGCTGCGGGGAGCCTCAGTACCTCGTAAAAGCTCTTACCGAGCATGTAAAAAATCATCCTGACGCCTTTTTTAACACCGAAATTTTGCACGCCTGGACGGTTGGCAAGACGCCCTATACGCAAGAGAAGTTCAAGCCAAACTTTAGAGCCAATGCCCTCTTTATAGGAAATAGCGACCGCGATGCCGTTAATAAGTTGTTTGCGGACTATACGCCGGTTTATCTCTACCAAGTTCCCCGTCTGTTTCGCCGCAAACTAATTCCCGTCGATGTGGCGCTGATTCAGGTTTCACCGCCGGATGAGCATGGCTATATGAGTTTAGGGATTAGTGTCGATCTTACCAGGGAAGCCGTCGCCAGTGCGTCGTTGATTATAGCCCAGGTCAATCCCCAAATGCCGCGCATTCATGGAGAGACCTTTGTCCACATCGATCAGGTGAATTTTATTATCCCCTATGATCAGCCTCTGCTGGAGTACACTACGACAGTATCCGATGAGATAGCGCATCGCATTGGCCAATACGTGGCAAGGATTATTGAAGACGGGGATACTATCCAGGTCGGCTATGGCAGTGTGCCCAATGCCATACTCGCTAATCTTCATCGTAAGGAACAGCTGGGTGTCCATACCGAATTGCTGACGGATGGCATCGTAGAGCTCATTAAAGCCGGTGTGGTGGATAACAGCCGAAAGAGTCTCAATGCCGGAAAGACAGTAGCCTCTTTTTGTATGGGCAGCCGGGAAACCTATGACTATCTCCACGATAATCCAGCCATCGAATTTAGACCGATCGATTATACTAATGACCCTTTGGTGATCGCCCGGCAAGAGGGTATGGCCGCTATCAATAGCATTTTAGGAATCGATTTGACGGGTCAGGCCACCGCCGAATCGGTGGGCAAGGCTTTCTACAATGGCATCGGCGGTATTGTGGATTTTAATCGAGGCGCTACGCTGGCCCCTTGGGGAAAAGCGATTCTGACCCTACCGTCGACCACCGAAAGCGGCGATTTTTCGCGGATAGTGCCTTTTCTCAAAGAAGGGGCCGGCGTCACCTTGAACAAGGGAGATGTGCACTATGTGGTGACCGAGTATGGCATCGCCTATCTGCATGGAAAAAGCATTCGGGAAAGGGCGATGGAACTGATCGCCATTGCCCATCCTAACTTCCGGCCCTGGCTTATTGCAGAAGCCAAGAAGGCGCATTTGATTTATCCGGATCAGCTGTTTATTCCCGGCAAAGGCGGAGAATATCCCGCGGAACTGGAAACCTATAGGATCACTCGATCGGGGCTCGAAATCCTTTCTACGGCCCGTCAAAATCAGTGATGAACCGTTGTTTAGAGAGTTAGGTCATGCCCTTTCTGATCAAACGATCTATCGCCGCTTTTTCACTCACCTTGATGAGATGCCCCACGAGTTTTTACAGAAATTTGTTGTTATCGACTACACGGAAAAAATGGCCATTCTGGCCATCGATAAACAGGATGAAAAGGAAACCATTCTGGGTGTGGGAAGATACTTTATTGATCAGGATACCCATATTGCCGATTTATTTCTCATTGTGAGAGATGATTATCAGCACCATGGCATCGGCAGAGAATTACTGTCCTATCTGACCTACCTGGCGAAAAAGCAAGGATTGCTGGGCTTTAGAGCCGAGGTTCTGCTAGAAAATAAGCCGATGATTAACTTATTCCGGGAATTTTTCGACCAAAGGGGCTATAAGGCAGAAAGAAAGATTGAGTCCGGAATCGTTAATTTTCGGTTTATGTTTAGGAATGCGTAAAAAACACTTAAAAATTCCCAAGTGGGCTAATGGGGTTTTAAGCCAACCTTCAAATGACGATCGCGATCATGACAACATAGCTCATGTTTCGATCACTGTTGACATAATCGTTCCCGGTGTGGGTAACGGGCACATCGACTCGTGCCATACCAAGGGTGGGTACCATCTCACGGCTTTGCCAGCGTAGGCCGTGGTAACGGGATCGTCAGCCCGATGGCCAAGACCGCCAGAGCAGCGGCCAACCCATAGCTGCTCGCGAAGCTGCCGCTGGCCTCGGCCAACCACCCCGCCAACACCGGGCCGAGCATCTGCCCGATTCCGAACAGGAATGTCATTGTCCCAAACGCCGCCACGGCACGTTGTGGCCCCAGATAATCGCCGGCCGCCGCGGCCATGATCGAGGGAATGCTCCAGGCACATACCCCGAATAGCCCGACAGACAAGTATAGCCACAGCGTCGGCAACGGTACGGCGACCAGCAGATAGGCAACACCCTGCAGCGTGAACACCAGCACCAGCCCGGCCCGCCGGCCCAAACGGTCGGAGAAGCTACCAAACACTGGACCCGAGAACAGGCTTAGAAATCCCAGCCAAAACCAGAAATTACCAGCAGCCGCTTCCGAAAAACCCCGCTCCTGGACTAACGTGGTGACGATAAAGGTGACGTAGATGACATAGGTCAAGCCAAACAAGGCGAAGATGCCGCCCAGCTGCCAAACTAAGCGCCGTTCCTCGCCAGGAGCTGGCGAGGCCGCCGTCTGTTGGGTGTGGGAAGCCATATGGCCCAGGGGCTGCAAACCCCGCTGCTGGGGCGTGTCGCGCAGCGTCCACCCGGCGCAGACCGCCATCGCCAAGGCTATACCACCGAACACTAGCCAACTGATGCGCCAACCGGTCATTCCCCAGTGGCTATTGATCCACGGGATGAGCAGTCCAGACCCCATGATACCCAGCCCATTGCCCATGACCATTAGGCCGGCAGCTTTGCCTCGCCAGCGGGGTGCGAACCAGTGACTCACCAACCCCATGACGATGACGTTCGCCATCCCACTACCCAAGCCGGTTAGGGTGTAACCCAGCGTCACAACTATCAGACCGTGCGCTTGACTGACGACCAGCAAGGAGAGGCCAATCAATATCAGGGCAGCGGTAGTCAGCGCGCGGGCTCCCCAGCGCGCGACCCCGCGTCCGGCCAACACTACTCCGATCAGATAGCCGAGAAAGTTGGCGGTGCTGATCAAACCCATCTGTCCATAGCTGAGCGTCAAGGCCGTGCCCATTGAGGGCAGCAACATACCCAAGGCAAAGCGCCCGAGACCCAGCGCCACCAACACCGTGCCCATGCCGGTGAGAGCAATAAGCCAAGCGTAGTGCATGGAAAGGACGCGATTATGCAGCATGAGAATTAAAGTCCAGCCTAGCGTATCGACGACTCATGGCATCCAGGTACCCACCGGTCGTGTTTGGCCGATGGGTACGCGGGCACTGATACGTGGGGGCACTGATTCGCTGCGCTCAGTAGGTCAGCGTTTCAGTGGATTGAGTATGTTTGTCCACATCTTCCGCCTCTAGCCAAGTCCGTTTGTACTGGAACGTATCGTACAGCTCCAGTTGATCCGCGTAGTGTGGCGACTTGCTGCCGTCGGGGGCGATGAAGCCGCTCTGACCCGGCGGCACCACTTCAAAGCCGATTATACCTCGGTTGGTGAATATGGTCTGATTGTTTTCCGTTCCTCGGTTCATGGCGACATGGGTACGCGCTGTTTCGTCCTCGCCCGCTTGCAAGATACCAAGGAAGTTTTTATGAGAGAACAGGTTCCAGGCCACAGGCAGGCGCCAAGCAGCTTGATCCGGGCCGAAGCGATCCTGAAGCTGCGCCAGGGTCGCGCGCAGGGTTTTGCGGATCAGCACCGACGGATCTTTGCCATTGAACAAATCGTAGTCTTGCGGAATACCGGATTGTTTGCCCAGCAGCGCCTCATAGAGCGCCTTGGTACCGGTTTGGATGTTGAGACTGGCAGCGAGCGGCTGCTCGGGGGACGGATAACCAGCGGAAGCAAACCACTCAAAGTGTTCTCCCAGGTCGTCCTTGAGGGTGGCTTCCAGCATCAGCGGTAGCCAGGTTTGAAAGATCGCCGTGCCCGTCGCATCGTAACTGCCGTTACGGTCCTGGTCGCGTGAGTATTGATCCCATTCCTTCAACAGGCGAGCGGCCTGACGCAACGGGTCATTTTCAGCCAGATCGGCCGTGGCTCGCTCGATATAGGGAATGAAATAGCGGGCGTTGGGATCGATCAGCGCAGCAGCCTCGGCCATGATCTGACGGATGTCTTCAGGGCTGTGGCGCGGCTTGGCGGTTATCAGGGCGGTGAGGACTTCCACCCGGTCGGCGCTGCTCCACGAATACCAGAACTCGTCGGGATTCTCGATGCCGGGCCCCGGCCGGTTGTTCCAGTTGGCGATATAACCCGTCGCAGGATTGTAGACCTGGGGATGGTCCTTGAAGGGTCGCAGACTTTGCCATTCCATATCTCCCTTGCCGGAGGCGGGTAGTCGATTGTCATGTCCCTCGGCGCGTTGCGGGTAGGCGCCCGTCAAGGCGTAACCAATGTTGCCGTCCTTGTCGGCGTAATACCAGTTAATGTTCATGGCGCTGCGCGCAGCCTGGGCCAGCCAGTCCGGATGATTCTTTGTTTTGGTTGAATGTATCCAACCCAGCAGGGTTTCGACCTCGCGTCCGGTCCAGGTGCGTTTTTTGCTGTAAGCGATATGGTTCTCCGCATCTAGGTGCGTCACCAGACCATGGACGGTTTTCAGAACTTCCCATTCGAGGGGTTCGCCGCCTTTGACGTTGATCGTCTCGACTCGGCGCTCCATGGGTATATATTTATCGTTAAACAAATACTCGCGTGGGTTGTCCGGGTTCAGAGTTTCGCGGTAAATATCCACCACGTCGGCCGCGCCCCAGGTGCTTCCCCAGCTGATATCAGCGTTGTAACCGAACATCACCGCCGGATAGCCGAACGGAGTATTGCCAACCAGATCGAAACCCGCCCCGTGCAGGCCGACGGAATAGGTGTAGGCGGGCGCGTACCAGCCGAACTGCGGACCGTTCAACAGAATCGCGCTGGCGTCCTTGGCTTTGTCGCGCCCCACCATGATCATATTGCTGAAGCCGTTGAAGGCGGCGGTCCCGGCAACCTCAGTACTGGTCGCGGCAGCAATATACAAATTCCGGGGCGACGGATTAACGGGCTGCCAGCGCGTTTGGGAGGCGGTTTTCGAGGGCACTGTGGTGGGAGCCTGGGGGTCATACGTCGGATTAAGCTGATTAAAAAGCGCCCAGCCGCCCTTTTCACCATGGGCCTTCACCAAGGCGTCGAGCAATTGCTGATTTTCCAATTCGGTATTGAAATCGCCGAATTGGTTGCCCATGGAGCCGACGAAAATCATCGCCACATCGAAGTCGCTCCAGTCCTCGGGATCGAAGCCATAATCAATAAACTGTTTCGGCATAAGCTTATCCGGCTGCGCGCGGACTTTCGCCATCCAGGCGTTCATGCCGGCGGCGTAGCCATCGAAAATCGCCCGATCTTTGGCCCTCAGCGCGGCCAGTTGGGCCTTGATCGCGGCGGGCTCGCAACTGGCTCGCGTTTTTTTGTCGAACTCTATATGGTCTGCCCCCAGGACTTCGGCGACTCGGCCCAGCACGCTGCGCTTGGCCATTTCCATCTGGAACAGGCGATCCTGGGCGATAGCGTAACCGTAGCCATAAAACAGACCATAGGTGTCCTCGGCATAAATATGCGGGGTGCCGTAATCGTCGCGCTTGATAGTCACCTCGGCGGCGAGGGCATGACCGGCGGCTAGTAAGCTGCTAGTAATCCATAAAGTAATCGCTAATCTTTTCATAGGGCTCATTCGTCGCTTTTTCCAAGATTCTGATTACACTTTAATTTGCACTTAGCTGGACTTTAGCCATTGCTGTGGTGCGCCGAAGTGGACAAGCAGCAACCATGAGGCATTTTTCCGTCCCAAGAGAGATGTCCATGGGAGTGTTGCCAGTCGAGCTAAATAACACAAGGGGCTCTAGGAGCCCCTTGGTAAAGAGTCATCAGACGGAAATCCTGAAAACCTTACTCCTTAGGACGCTTGTCAATCACCCGTTTGGCTTTGCCCTCGGAGCGTACGATAGCGCCGATATCCACCGGCTTGACATGGGTGGAAATGCCTATATACGACTTAATATCGTGCTGCAGTTGTTTGGCAGCAGCTTCCTGTTCCTCAAAGGTGATGCCTGACCGGGGTTCCACTAAGACATCCACGGAATCCATATGACCTTCCCGATAAACCTCGATGATATAGTGCGGAGCCAGTTGAGGGCTATTGCAGACCAACTCCTCGATCTGGGTTGGAAAGACATTGACACCGCGGATAATCAACATATCGTCGCTGCGCCCGGTGATCTTGGCCATGCGCCGCATGATGCAGGCGGAACCGGGCAGCAGCCGGGTCAGGTCACGGGTGCGATAGCGAATCATCGGAAGCCCTTCCTTAGCCAGAGTAGTAAAGACCAATTCGCCCTCCTGGCCATCGGCTACCACCTCGTCCGTTACCGGATCGATGATTTCCGGAAGGAAAGAATCCTCCCAAATCGTGGGGCCGTCTTTGGTTTCCAGAAATTCTTGGGCAACACCCGGTCCCATGATCTCGGAAAGGCCATAGATGTCCGTCGCATCGAGCCCCATGCGTTCCTCGATCTCCCGACGCATGGCGTGGGTCCAAGGCTCGGCTCCAAAAATGCCGATCCGTAACGAGCAATCCCGGGCGGTCATCCCCTGGCGTTCCATTTCATCGGCGATATTGAGCATATAGGACGGCGTTACCATGATAATGTCGGGCTGAAAATCCCGAATCAGCTGTACCTGCTTCTCCGTTTGTCCGCCGCTCATGGGGATTACCGCGGCTCCCAGGCGCTCGGCCCCATAATGGGCGCCTAGACCGCCGGTAAACAGGCCGTAACCGTAGGAGACATGAATTTTATCGCTGGGGCGACCTCCCGCGGCGCTAATGGAGCGGGCCGTCAAATTAGCCCAGGTGTCGATATCGCCTTTGGTATAGCCCACGACTGTCGGTTTTCCGGTGGTGCCGCTGGACGCGTGAATGCGTACGATATTATCCATCGGCACGGCGAAGAGCCCAAAGGGATAATGATCCCGCAAATCTTTCTTGGTGGTAAACGGAAATTTAGCCAAATCCTCTAGAGACTTTAGGTCATCGGGATGAACGCCGTGTTCATCAAAACTTTTCTTATAGAAGGAAACATTGTGATAGGCATGATTCAGCGTCCACTTGAGCCGTTCTAACTGAGTCGCAACGAGCTCGTCACGGCTAAGGGTTTTAATGGATTCCAGGTTGGCCGGGGATGACATGGTGTGACTCCTCCTCTTCATTAGTTTATCTTAATGTGGTTTTTAAGAATTAGGGTAGTCAGTGAAAGACCGTATTTCAAGGGAAAAGCAGTCTTTCCTTAGACTCTTTCTAGGACCATAGCGATACCCTGGCCCACACCGATGCACATGGTGCACAGGGCATAACGGCCCCCAGTACGCTGCAGTTGGTACATGGCGGTGGTCACCAGGCGCGCGCCGCTCATGCCTAACGGATGGCCCAAGGCGATGGCGCCTCCGGTAGGGTTGACATGCTCGGCGTCGTCCGCAACGCCTAGCTCGCGGAGTACCGCCAGGGCCTGAGCAGCGAAAGCTTCGTTCAGTTCAATAACGTCCATTTCAGCCACCGTGAGCCCGGTCTTGGCCAGCACCTTGCGGGCAGCCGGAGCGGGGCCAAAGCCCATAATGCGGGGTGCTATCCCGGCGCTGGCCATGGCGACGATGCGGGCCTTGGGGGTTAAGCCATAGCGCGTTGCAGCGGCTTCCGAGGCAATGAGCAGCGCGCAGGCGCCGTCATTGACACCCGAAGCATTACCCGCGGTCACCGAGCCTCCCCGGCGGAAGGGCGTCGGCAGTTTCGCCAGGGTTTCCAACGTGGTTTCCGGACGCGGGTGTTCATCCTTGTCTACGATCTTGGGTTCACCCCGTTTCTGGGGGATGGTGACCGGAACTATTTCCTCGGCGAGGCTACCGGCCTCCTGAGCTGCCGCCGTGCGCTGCTGGCTGCGCAGGGCGAAGGCATCCTGATCCGCCCGGGATATCTTGAAATCTTCCGCCACGTTTTCGGCGGTCTCGGGCATGGAATCAATGCCGTATTGGGCTTTCAACAAAGGATTGACGAAACGCCAGCCGATCGTCGTGTCATAGATTTCCGCTGTGCGGCTAAACGCCGTCTCTGCCTTGGCTAGTACAAAGGGGGCCCGGGACATGGACTCTACACCGCCGGCAATCATCAGTTCGGTTTCACCGGCTTTAATGGCTCGGGCAGCGATGCCCGTGGCGTCCATTCCGGAACCGCACAGGCGGTTTACCGTGGTGCCGGAAACTTCTTGCGGCAGACCGGCCAACAGCAGAGCCATACGCGCTACATTGCGATTGTCTTCGCCGGCTTGATTGGCGCAACCATAGATCACATCGTCAACGGCGTTCCAGTCGACGGAAGGGTTACGCGCCATCAAAGCTTTCATGGGAATGGCCCCCAAATCGTCGGCACGCACCATCGCTAAAACGCCGCCGTAACGGCCGATGGGCGTACGAATGGCGTCACAAATATAAGCCTCTTTCATAGGGTTGTCTCCGGTGTCTTTAGGCCTGGCACCACTGCACCCTGGATGCGGTGGGAGCGGCCGCGAAAATGCGCAATGGGATCGCCGTTCTGATTGCTCACCAGAATATCGTAGATACCGGTGCGCCCCTTGAGAGCACGTTCATGAGCAATCGCGGTGAGTTCATCACCGCGGCGGGCCGGACTGATAAAATCAATGGTACAGGCCGAAGCCACAGTGGTTTGATTGCGGCTGTTACAGGCGTAGGCAAAGGCCGTATCCGCCAGGGAAAAGGTCATGCCGCCGTGGCAGATATTATGGCCATTGACCATGTTCTCGCGCACGCTCATCTTCATGCAGGCGTAACCCGGGCGGATCGCTTCCAGCGTAATGCCTAGGGCCTGGGCCGCATAGTCCCGCTCGTACATAGCCGCACCGCAGGCCTCGGCGATTTGCTGGACAGTGAGGGATGCAGCGCCGGGGTTAACCATAAAAAGTATTTCCCCCGAACACTTTGCGCCGCAGCAGCACTGAGGCCCGATAGCGGTCTTCACCGTAGGTGCGGGCCAGATTGTCCAGCACCTTGAGCACCAACGGCAGCCCAAGAGTATCCGCCCATGCTAGGGGACCCTGGGGATAGTTCACCCCATTTTGCATGGCGATATCCACGGCGTCTACCTCGCACACTTGTTGATTGACGGCGTCGGCGCCTTCGTTGGCCAGCATGCAGACGGTGCGCATCACCAGCATGCCGGGAACATCGTCGATAACCGATACCTGCTTGCCCAGCGCTTGAAATAGACCAACGGCAGCGGTGAGTGCCGTCGGTATCGCCTGATCAGCGGGTGCCAGGGCAATGCGGGTCGCCTTGGTATAATCCAGGGCCAGGTCAAACAGGATAAGGTTATTTAGACCTTCCGCGGCTGCCCGCTCAGTGGCAAAACGCCCATCAGTCAATCCCAGGCGCGTGTCCCCGATCTGGATAAAGCCATCACCGGCTTGCCATACCACTCGAATGCCGGCTGCCGCCGCTAGGTCTAGCAAGGGTTCCGCCACGCCCAAGTGGCCATACACGATAATGCCCGGCGGTGGCGGTGCCGGCTCGGCGGTAGCAGGTGGGGTACGCTGAACGCCCACTTCGTGTTCGTAGAAATGAAAGCCGCGGCCGGTTTTACGCCCCAAGTAACCGGCATTGACCAGTTCCTGTTGCAGCAGTGAGGGCTGAAACCGTTGATCGTTAAAATAGGCGGTGAAGACGGAGCCGGTGACGGCAAAATTAACGTCATGGCCGATCAGGTCCATCAGCGCAAACGGCCCCATGCGAAATCCGCCTGCCTCGGTGAGAATCGCGTCGATAGTGGCGGGATCTGCGCCTCCTTCCTGCAGCACTCGCAGCCCCTCGGCATAAAACGGCCGGGCCACGCGGTTGACAATAAAGCCCGGCGTGGATTTAACGTATACCGGACGTTTGCCCCAGGCCTTGGCCGTTGCATAGATAAGGTCAGCCACTGCCGGACTGGTGTCGATACCACTCACCACTTCCACCAGCTTCATAACGGGCGCTGGATTGAAGAAGTGCATGCCCACCAGGTTCTGAGGGCGCTTCAGCTTAGTACCAATAGCAGTAATGGAAAGCGAGGACGTATTGGTGGCCAGAATCACAGCTTCGCCACAAAGGTCTTCAAGCTGACGGAAGACTTGGTGCTTGATGTCCAGATCCTCGATAATGGCCTCGATCGCTAATCCGGCCGGGGCTAAGTCCTCCAGGCTACATACGGGGGTGATCCTACTAAGCAGGTCGTCGCGCTGCGCGACGTTCAACTTGCCCCGCTCGGCTAGGCGCTCCAGACTCTGGACAATCCGCGTCATGCCTTTTTCAACAGCACCCACGGCGGCATCAAAGAGCAATACGCAGTGGCCGGCCTGGGCGGCAACTTGGGCAATCCCAGCGCCCATGGTGCCGGCGCCGATGACCGCAATAATAACGTCGGTTGGCAGCGGTGTGCTCATCTTAGCGTCCCTTGAACACGGGTTGCCGTTTCTCCATAAAAGCGGCCACGCCCTCCCGATAATCCTCACTGCGGCCTCCCAACCGCATGAAGTCACGCTCCAGATCCAACTGTTGATCCAAGGTGTTGATGTAGGAGGCGTTAATGGCGCGCTTGATCATGGATAGGCCGAGCGTGGGTTGAGTCGCCAGATGCCGAGCTACACTGGCAGCTTCGTCTAGCAATTTAGCATCGTCGACACACTTCCAGATCAAGCCCCAGCGTTCGGCCTGCTCGGCACTGAGTTTGTCACCCAGCAGCGCCAGTCCCATGGCCCGAGCATGACCGATGAGCCGGGGCAGGTGCCAGGTACCGCCGGAATCGGGCACTAAACCCAGCTTGCAGAAAGATTCAATGAAACTGGCGGAGCGGGCCGCGTAAACCAGATCGCAGGCGAGGGCCAGATTAGCGCCCGCGCCGGCGGCTACGCCGTTGACGGCACACACGACCGGAATGGCTAGACTTTTTAGAGTACGGATTAAAGGATTGTAATTCTTCTCTACAGATTCGCCCAGATCCGGCATTTCCTTTCCCGGTGCCACACTACGGTCGCCCAGATCTTGTCCCGCGCAGAAACCGCGGCCGTTGCCGGTAATCAGCAAGCAGCGTACGGCGGCGTTGTCTTTGACCTGTTTTAGTGCGTCGCGGATCTCCTCGAACATTTCCCTATTAAAGCTGTTGAGGTTCTTGGGGCGATTCAAGATCAGGGTGGCAACCCCGTCGGCAATGGAAAATTCGATGGTGTTGTAGCTCATGGTACCGTTAATCATGTTGATGGCAAATGATTGCTGCCTATAATGTGAATCAACGTCCGCTAAAACGAGGCCAGCGTTTTTCTAAAAAGGCGGCAATGCCCTCACGGCGGTCTTCGGTGGCAGTGAGCAGCGTGTAGGATTTACGCTCCACGTTAAGGCCCGCCTCCAGGGTAGTCTCGAAAGCCTTCAGCATGACTTCCTTGGCCAAGCGAACGGCTAAGGGCGGTTTAGAGGCAATGGTCTGGGCCAGCTTAATAGCACGTTCAATGGTCAACTCCGGCGGCGTTATCTCAGCGACCAAGCCGGCGCTGAAAGCCGTGCGGGCATCAATCATTTCTCCCGTTAGCACCATTTTCATCGCCAGAGACTTGCCGACACAGCGAATCAGACGCTGCGTACCGCCTGCACCGGGAATGATGCCGAGATTAATTTCCGGCTGTCCGAAGAACGCGTTATCGCCGGCAATGACAATATCGGCCTGCATGACCAATTCACAACCCCCGCCTAGGGCGAAACCATTGACTGCAGCGATCAATGGTTTGGGAAAGCGGTCGATGCGATTTCGGTAACTTTGCCGGGGATCGTTTAGCGTTCCTACCGTATCCAGCTCCGCCATTTCCTTGAGATCGGCGCCGGCCGCGAAGACCCTTAGGTCCGCCGGTCAACACCACAACCTGTACCTGTTCGTCAGCGGCAGCCTGATCCAACGCCTCAGCCAATTCGCCGAGAAGTCGGGTGCATAGCGCATTACGGGCTTGGGGACGATTGAGCGTTACTAATACAACACCGGCTTGAACCGGGTTAACAATAATGTCTGTGAAAGGTGGCATATGTGCTATTACTCAGTAGCCTGAACCGGTAACCCTTTGCTAGAGCAAATCATGCTATGGCTCTATGGCCAAGCCCCGCCTTAGGCTGCGTAGACGGTGTTGGCTCTTGACAAAGAGATACAATAATACAGGCTAAAACATTCTTTCAGTATCAATAAAGATGCGGGACTCTCTTTCAGGATAGCGGAACCCTATTTACTTATCCATATTAGGCTGCATGATAGTGACTTATATTATAGCTCGAGCTTACTTCATACTCAATAAAGAGATACAATATTGAGAATCAAAACTCTCTTTCGGTATCAAAAAATTTAGTGTATCGTAGGTTCTTAAATACGTATGTCCATGAGTTGAACCTCTGCAAGGGGGTACGGCAAACAGCGCAATGGCAGGCGTGATGCTATCGAAATGGCAAAGCGGCTGATGAGTCCTACCGGGTCCCTAAAGATTGTCCGGCAGAGAAGCTCGAGTGGGGACTCAGAAGCGGGCGACGTGAACATAAATCACGAGTACCGTTGGTTGCGCGACGGCTAATGGATCACGACTGGCTAGTCTATACCCGATAGCGTAGTTCAACCCGCACACTGTCGAACGACGAGGAGGATCAAAGTGAGTCAAGCGTTTTTTGACCGTCATCGTGAAACCCTGGAGCAGGCGCTTAAGGTCATTCACGACCGCAGTTACTGGAGCCCTTACCCGGAGATGCCCAGCGGCAAGATCTACGGAGAAACCGCCAATGACGATGCTAAGGCGGCTTTCGAGGGTTATTTGAACAGTTCCTTTGCGATCGATCAGCCTGGCACAGCGGGCACGGTAGGCAAAGAGATCTCGCCCTTTACCGGCCAGGAGCTGGGGATTAGCTATCCCAAGGCCGATCTGGACGTGCTGCTGCCGGCCATGCAGGCGGCCATAGCGGCCTGGCGCAAGGCCGGCCCTGAAGCGCGTGTCGGTGTCTGTCTGGAAATCCTGCAGCGTTTGAACCGGCGTACCTTTGAGATGGCCTATGCGGTGATGCACACCACCGGTCAGGCTTTTATGATGGCTTTTCAGGCGGGTGGTCCCCACGCCCAGGATCGCGCCCTGGAGGCCGTGGCTTATGCCTATCGAGAAATGAAGCAGACCGTGGAAACCGGCTACTGGGAAAAGCCTCAGGGCAAGAATCCACCGCTTAAAATGCATAAGAAGTTTAATATGATGCCGCGGGGTATCGGGCTGGTAATCGGTTGCTGTACCTTCCCCACCTGGAATGGGTATCCTGGCTTTTTTGCCAGCTTAGCCACCGGTAATGCAGTGCTTGCCAAGCCCCATCCGGGCGCTATTCTGCCTATGGCCATTACGGTGCGCATTTGCCGTGAAGTGCTTGAAGAGGCCGGCTTTGATCCCAATCTGGTAGCCTTGGCGGCCAATAATCCCGGCGAACATATCGCCCAGGAACTGGCGGTACGCCCGGCGATCAAAATCATCGACTTCACCGGCAGCGCCGACCACGGCAATTGGCTGGAGGAGCACGCCCGCCAGGCGGCGGTGTTTACCGAAAAGTCCGGAGTAAACACCATTGTCATCGACAGCACCGATGATTTTAAGGGAATGGTTCGTAATCTTGCCTTCTCCTTAAGCCTTTATTCCGGGCAGATGTGTACCACGCCCCAAGACATTTTTGTCCCCCGGGATGGCATTCAGGCCGACGGTAAACCCATGAGCTTTGCCGAAGTGGCCAAGGGCATCGCCGAGGGGGTGAGCAAGTTTCTGGCGGCCCCTGAACGCGCGGTGGAGGTGCTGGGCGCCATCCAGAACGACGGCATTCGCCGGCGTATCGATGCCGCTCATGATCTGGGCGAGGTACTGCTGGCTTCACAAAACATCACTCATCCTCAGTTCCCTGAGGCACGGGTGCATACTCCGGTGATCGTCAGGCTCGACGCCGCCGATGAAAACGTTTATATGCATGAGCATTTTGGTCCCATCTCTTTTATCATCGCCACCGACAATACTGACCACAGTATTGCATTAGCCGCCCGAGTAACCCGTGAGCGGGGAGCGCTGACTGCAGCCGTATACTCCGCCAGCGAAGCGGTATTGGAAAAGATGGAGGAAGCGGCCGCTGAGGCCGGTGTGGCCTTGTCGTGTAATCTGACCGACGGTGTTTATGTTAATCAGTCGGCGGCTTTTAGCGACTTCCATGCGACCGGCGCCAATCCCGCGGCTAACGCCACGCTGAGCGATGACGCCTTTGTGGCCACCCGTTTTCGGGTGGTGCAGAGCCGCCGTCACGCCTGACGTCGGAGGGCATATGCCCGTCTATGTCATTGATGGGGTGACGCCGGTGGTGCACCCCGACGCTTTTGTGCATCCCACGGCGACGCTGATCGGCGATGTCATTATCGGGCCGCATTGCTATGTGGGGCCCGGTGCTTCGCTGCGCGGTGACTTTGGTCGGCTGCTTCTGGAACCGGGCGTGAACGTGCAGGATACTTGCGTGATGCACGGTTTTCCGGGGACCGATACCGTCGTCGAGGAGAATGGCCACGTGGGGCATGGTGCCGTATTGCATGGCTGTCGTGTGGGCAAAAATGCCTTGATAGGTATGAATGCCGTTATCATGGACAATGCCGTGATCGGCGAGTCCAGTATCGTCGCCGCGATGGCCTTTGTTAAGGCCAACATTACGTTGCCGGCACGCAGTTTGATTGCCGGCGTACCTGCTAAAGTGATTCGGGAACTCAGCGACGAAGAAATCGCCTGGAAAGAGGAGGGCACCGCCACCTATCAGCAGTTGACCCGGCGCTGCCTGGCGAGCCTTCGGGAAACGCAACCGCTGACCGAGGTGGAACCCGACCGCAAACGGATTGACGTTGCCGAAATTCAGCCCCTTTATAAGTTGCGGGAATCTGAGTGACCAAAGTCCTAGACCCAGCTGATGAATCCACAGGGATCGTTTGTGAAAGTCTTAGGAAGGCGAGCTTGCTATGGTAGAAAAAGTATCAAACAGGCAGAGCTTACGGGTGATTTCCGAGCCGCAGACCGCGCAGCTGGTTAGTTTTTATGCTGGATTTTCTGCACATCTTGCCGGGCAGGCGACGGTACTGAGCACGCAAATGAAAGTCGGAGGAAAGTTTTTCTGGCTACCTGTCTCCTATAATGTCAACCGAGGTTCATTAAGTCTTTCCAGTTTACTGCCGTCGTTTCACCTGTCACGGTGTGAACTGCGGGAATATATCGGCGCCGGCGCCAATTTAGGCATGGCGCTGCCGGAGCCGTTGCCGAGTCCGCTGGCCAATCTCCGTGTTGCTCCTTTGCTTGCCTACAAGACCTCTATTGAGAAGTTCCGGGAACAGCGGACCACTACGACGCTACTGATCGGCGGGGATTGTCAGATTGGCGTGCGTATTCTGCCTTTTGAGATCAATTTGATTGATGTACAGATTTTTTATTCTCTGGAAGAGAGGTTGGTGGAAGTTATCGGTAGCCCACTTGATTTTGGCTTAACGATTCCTTTCACCCTTGCCGATGCAGGGGAATGGGGGATTATTCCGTTTTCCGGCAAGGTAGCCGGCAAAATTCAGCCCTTGCTTAAGCTAGAGCTATATTGGGATGAGTTGAAACGGTGGCTTAACTCCGCGGATTCACAAACGCAGTCCATTATCGATCTCAACGTCAAACGCAGTACAGTATAGCGGTTGATATTGACGACTGCCTGTGACGTTCGGTTTGCCGCCTTGCGGCACAGTGGCGGTGTCCCTTAAAGGCCATCCCTCAGTGTCTGTTTCTATCACTAGGGTTGCGGAAGATCATGCCATACCTTCAGACTATTAACGGTGCTTTCCAGGGAAAGCGCTTGTTCTCTTGGCAGTTTTTTCGAGGGTTGACGGTAACCCTGTGGTTAGTGTTGAGTGGCGCTGTATCCGCAGCGGATGCCATTAAGATCGGTTCTTTTCTATCGATTACCGGGCCAGCCTCGTTTTTAGGGGAACCGGAGTTGAAGACGTTGCAGATGTATATCGCTAAGCTTAATCGCGAAGGGGGTGTGCTGGGCCAACCGTTGGAGCTGATTTATTATGACGTAGGTAGCAGAGCCGACACTGCCAGGACTTTTGTCAAGCGCTTGCTCGAAGTGGATAAGATCGACCTTATCATTGGGGGTTCTACCACCGGCACGACCATGGCGGTTATTCCTTTAGTAGAGCAGGCTGAAGTGCCTTTTATCTCACTGGCCGGTGCGGTGAAGATCGTTGAACCAGTGAAAAAATGGGTGTTTAAGATCCCTCATACCGACCGTATGGCGATTCATAAGATCTTTACCGATATGCGGGACCGGGGGATCCATAACATTGCTTTGATCTCCGGCACAGATAATTTCGGCAAGTTGGGGCGCGAGCAGGCACGGGCGATGGCCGAGGATTATGGAATCGAGATTGTGGCCGATGAAACTTACACAGCCCAAGACACCAGCATGATTGCGCAACTGAATAACATTCAGGACACCGCCGGTGTACAGGCGGTGCTTAATCTCGGTGCCGGTCACGGACCGGTTATTGTGACCAAGGATTATCATCGGTTGGGAATGCAATGGCCGCTTTATCAATCTCATGGGGTGGCGTCAAAAAAGTATATCGAGCTGGCCGGCGAGGCAGCCGAAGGGGTCAGGTTGCCAGCGGGAGCCCTCGTGATAGCGGATCAGCTTTCCGATGCCAACCCCCAAAAACCGGTAGTAATTGGCTATCGAGATGCCTATTGGTGGCGCTACAATGATTTGGCCTCCACTTTTGGGGGCTATGCCTATGACGGTCTGATGATTGCCGTAGAGGCCATTCAGCGCGCCGGTACTATCGATAAAGCAACAGTGCGTAAGGCTATCGAGGAAACCAGCGGCTATGTGGGGGTAACGGGAATCTTCCATTTATCCCCTAAGGATCATCTAGGTTTAAATTCGGATTCCTTTTATATGCTGGAAATTCGTAACGGTGACTGGATCTTAGTCGAATAAATTAGGCGGGATCTTGGTTTTTCCTTGAATTTCGGCCTTGGTTAAGGCAAACGATGTTACGGTTTTTACCGTTGCCGAGATACCAGTGCCCGCGGTTTTACGCTAAGGCATATCCCATGAATCGCTCATACCACAAGACATTGAACGCCTTTCCGGTCATTATCGAAATTCCGGTCGCCTGGGGTGAGCTAGATGCCTTTCAACACGTCAATAACACCGTCTATTTTCGCTACTTTGAGAGCGTCCGCATTGCGTATTTTCAATATCTCGATTGGTTCAATCATATAGAGCAAATTGGCGTTGGGCCGATATTGGCCTCGACGTGCTGTACTTTTAAGTTTCCTCTCGGTTATCCAGATACGGTTGCCGTTGGTGCAAAAATTATCGCCATTGAGCAGGATCGCTTCACCATGCGGTATCGTGCCGTGAGTCAACAGCACCGGCGACTTGTCGCGGACGCTGATGGATTAATTGTGACTTTTGATTACCGTGTGCAGCGCAAGGCGCCATTACCCGATGAATTACGGCAAAAAATTGCTGATCTCGAAAGCGCGTATCCGCCATTGAGCGAGTAGCAGCTGCGTCTTTACAAGGAAATCACTTAGATCCAATAGTGAATCATTGCCCGCCATAGGATCCTCGAGGCGGGTTAGCGTTCCGGATTCGTCATGGTAACAGGAGCTATCCCTCGTGAATTATAATCGCTCACGTTTTCCGCGGATTCGCTGGTCCATTTATCTTATTCTAGCGTTATCCTATATGCTGGTGTTTTTTCACCGTATGGCACCAGCCGTGGTCTCCGCCGATCTGATGCGCGCTTTTGGCACGACCGAGGCTGCGCTGGGTTCCTTGGCCGCTATGTATTATTACATCTATAACCGCCATGCAGATTCCTTCCGGGGTGCTGGCCGATACTCTAGGCGCCAGAATCACGGTGACTACGGGTAATCTGATAGCGGGCATAGGCTCCGTTCTGTTTGGTCTGGCCGATACCTTTCTAGAGGCCGCCGTGGGACGTGCTCTGGTGGGATTGGGCGTATCAGTGGTGTTCGTGGGCCTGATGAAGAGCAACACCATCTGGTTTAGTGAGCGTGATTACGGCCTTATCAGTGGCTTGACGCTGACTCTCGGCAACTTAGGAGCCATTCTTGCAGCGGGTCCGCTAGCCGCCGTGCTAAACTTTTACTCCTGGCGCACCGTGTTTGTCGGGCTTGGTGGCACGGCGGTATTGCTGGCCATAGTGTCCCTGCTGTTGGTGCGCAATCGGCCCGAGGAGCTAGGTTTTCCCTCGGTGCGGGAAATGGAGGGTAAGGTAAATTATCCGTTGCGGCAAGAGCATTGGTGGAGTGCACTCAAGCGGGTGTTAACTGCGCGTCGCGTATGGCCGGGTTTTTGGGTCAATCTGGGTATGTCTGGGGGTGTGCTAGCTTTCCTGGGGTTATGGGCTGTTCCCTATCTGCGTGACATTCATGGCTTGGAACGCTCCGCTGCCGCAACTTATACCACCATTGGTCTGCTGGCGTTCGCCGTAAGCACGCTGCTGGCCGGCTGGCTGTCAGACCGTCTGGGTCGGCGCAAGCCAATGATAATCGCCAGCACTCTGCTGTACACCGCTGCCTGCCTGGGATTAGCCTACTTACCCTGGAACCCGGGTCCCATCGGTATGGCGCTGTTTATTCTATTGGGTTTTAGTCCCGGCGGTTTTATTATTTTGTACGCCAGTGCTAAAGAGGTGATAGCACCGGCTGTATCCGGCATGGCGATTGCCTTGGTGAACACCGGAGCGTTTTTAGGAGCAGCCCTTATCCAACCCTTGTTCGGTTGGGTCATGGATTTAAGCTGGGATGGCACAGTGGTTAACGGGGTCCGGGTCTATACGGCTACGGATTACCACGCAGGCTTTTTGTTGATGCTGGGTTGTGCAGCACTGGCGATGGTGGCTGCGGCTCGTATCCGCGAGACCTATTGCCGCAACATTACCGTCGCGGATTGAGAGAGCATGGGCCGATCCAATGAGTGAGGAAGGCTATTTCTGGGCGATGCAGCAGGGAAAAATCCCGCCTTCCCCGGTCAGATTGCTACTCGGCTGGCAATTGCTGGACGTAAGTCCGCAGATCGGTACGCTGCATGCACAATTTAAGGCAAAGCCGGAGTTTCTGAACCCGGCAGGTATGGTACAAGGCGGATTGCTGACCGCTATGTTGGATAATGTCATGGGTGCCGCGCTGGGTGCTCGCTTGAAGCCGGGTCAATTTGTGGTAACGCTGGAACTAAAGACCAGTTTTTTCCATCCGGCTCGGGAAGGGACTTTAATCGGCGAGGGTCATGTCATAAAACAAGGAAAATCGATCGGCTTTTTGGAAGGACATCTTAAGGATACAGAGGGAAACCTTATCGCCAAAGCCTCTGCTACGGCTCGTATCGTTTCTAGTGATAAAGTTCAGAATCTTTAAAATAACGGTGATTTCAGGTAAGTAAAGATCATGGGTACAGCGCGCCCCCCTGTGCGCTGCCGGCGACACTATCCAGCTCGGTGCCTTATACCGTTTCCCGAATGAAAGGGTGCCGCAAGGGTGCACATAAGAAGCTGGGGTGCCATCGCCGCTCAACCCGGCTATCCTGCCTGGATTCGCTATCGCACACATCCCTGTGTGCTGCTGATGACACCCCAGCTTATGCACAAGCAGTCATGAGATTTGGTATTAGCACTTTGCAAGAGATCCAATGCCAAGGTGCAGGTAAAATGACTTCCACATGAAATCACTTTATTAGACGGATTTGCTGCCTGCCTTGAAGCGTTCCCGCAGTTCACGCTTAAGGGTCTTGCCGGCGACATTGCGTGGAAAATCATCTAAGATAAAAACGTCGCTGAGGCGCTGAAATTTGGCGCCAACCCGGCTGTTAATCCATTGCATCAGCGCATCAGGCTCGAGGACTTTCCCTTCCCGGAGTATTACCGCAGCCACGGGCGTCTCGCCCCATTTCTCGTCAGGAACACCGAACACAGCGACTTCATTGACGGCCGGATGTTGAATAATGATTTCTTCAATGTCCTTGGGATAGACATTGACTCCGCCGCTAATCATCATGTCTTTAATGCGGTCAACCAGGTACAAGTAACCCTCCTCGTCAACGTAACCGGCATCACCCGTATGTAGCCAATCATTGACGATGGTTTGCTCGGTCAGGTCCGGGCGTTGGTAATAGCCGGTCATCATAAAAGGGCTTTTGCCGCAGATCTCTCCAACCTCGCCGGGATCGCACGGCGTACCATTCTCCCTAAGAATACGCAGTTTCAACAAACGGCGGAGGTGCGCCTACCGAGCCTGCCTTACGAAAGGCATCCGTCTTGTCGAGGATAGTACAGAAGCCTTCGGTCAAGCCGTACAGCTCGTAAAAGCGTCCCGGCAAGACTTCGTTCAGACGGCGCTTATGGGCTAAATGCAAAGGTGCTCCCACGTTCTGAATCATCTCCAGGGACGCTAATGCGTCGGGATCAAAGGCCGGGCTATTGAGTACTGCGATAATCTGCGAGGGTACCATGACGATATGAGTGACCTTTTCCTTGGCAATATCCCGGATGACCGCTGCTGCGTCAAAGGCCTGGTGCAGGAGGTAAGTTCCACCTAAGTACATCCAGGGCATTAGCAAAATCATGGCGCCATTGAAAACAATGGATCCGGCATGCAGCACGATGCTCTCCGGCGTCATCCGCCAGGCCGAGGCGAACAAGCTGCAATTAAGAGCACGCACCTGGTGCGTATGTACGATACCCTTAGGGACGCCGGTAGTGCCACTGGAATACATGATGTTAAAGACATCGGAACTGGTCAGTCCGGGATCCGCTGGGTTTGCCTCGGACGCACCGTCAAGAAAATCGGCATAGAGCTGAAAACCTTGGCGCAGCTCACCACCGATTAACACGCAATGACGGACCGCCGGTAGATCACCGCGGATGCGCTCCAGCGTGTCGGCAAAGGAGGCATCCGCCAGTACCAGCACCGTATCAGAATCGTTAAGCAGATTGACCAGACCGCTATCCTGAAGCAACGTGCTGCACGGGACGATGACAATGCCGGTTTTTGCCGCCGCCCAATAAGCGGCCATGAGTTCCAGACAGTTAGGGAGGACGGTAGCGATTTTCTCGCCTTTGCGTACACCGCTTGCCGACAGGGCGTTAGCCAGCTTATTGACATAGCCGTTAAATTCCCGGTAAGTAAACCGCTGTTCGCCGATAGCAAACGCCAGGTGATCGGGTCGGTAACGGGCATGGCGTGGTAACAGGGTACCGATATTCATGTCAATCTCCATTGATTAATCCAACAAGGTAGGAAGCAAGTTCGGTATTGAGGCTGTTGCGGTTTACGCAGCCGAGCAGATTACGGAAAGTGTGGTCGGGCGGATCGTGATGACGCTTGCGGAGCATTTGCAACGGCTTGTGCTTCAGGTTCGCCTCCGTGCCGGGATAAAAATGCCGCCAGCGTCTCATTGAAGGCTTCCGGCCGCTCTAAAGGTAGGGCATGGCGTGCATCCGGAATAACGACCAATTCCGCTTTTGGCATGGCGGCGGCATAGGCTTCCTTCAAAGCGACGGGCGTGTAGTCCTGCTCCGCTGCAAGCACCAGGGTAGGGCACTGGATGTCGCCTAGCTGTTCGGCGACACTCCAACCGGCAAAAATTGCCTTAAGCGCAGCCAGATAAGTGTGCTTATTGTTCTGGGCCAGGCGTTCTACAAAGTCTTTCCGCAACGTGGCCTGTTCCGGTTTGGGAAACAGGTGCTTGCTTAGCTTCTCTGCCATTTTACGCAGGCCCAGACAGGTGAATCATCACCAGGCGCAGGTATAACGGTATCCGTTGCTTGAAGGTGTCGGCGGGAACCGTCGGCCCGCTATTGACAATGACCAGGCTGTTGACCAGTTCAGGATGACTGACTGCCAGTTGAAAAGCGATCATACCTCCCAACGAGATCCCGACCACGTGGGCCCCGGTAATGCCAAGGGTTTTTAATAATTCGGCAGTATCCTCCGCAAACAGAGAAATGCTGTAGGGGCCGGATGGCTTACCGGATTTTCCGTGGCCGCGCAGGTCGAAGGTGAGAACTTGAAAATGTTGAGAAAAGAAAGCAACCTGCTGCTTCCAGTCCTGGGTGCAGGAGCCCAAGCCATGGATCAGTAGCAGAGGTTGACCTGCGCCGGTGATCTCATAGTAAGTATTCAGATCACGAACAGTACGTATGGGCATGATATCTCCAAAGCCTTTTTTCTCGATCGCTGACTAATTAAGCTGCCAGGTAGTCTACAAGATGGGGCAGCTTATGGCTCCGTGACAAAGTCCTGTACCAGCGCAGCCATCTCCTCGCGCACAGGTGATAATAAACATATGACCACAGTTGAAAACATGAAGCCGGGAGTTCGGAATACGGCGCGCCATGATCTTGGCATTCATCAAGGGCACGATGGGGTCATCCTTACCGGCCAGGATAAGGGTAGGTTGACGGAGTCGATGTAGCCAATGCAGGCTGGTCCAACCCATAAGAGCAAATATCTGCCAAAAGTAGCCGATACCGCCACCCGACATGATTTTATTGATGTGCTCGGCGGCAAGTTCCGGATTATTCCGCAGAGCGCCGCCGTAGATCTTGGGTGCAAGACGCGCCATGTGCTTTGGCTGCAGATAACGGCGGGGACTGGCCATGTTCATCATGATAGAAGGGCGGCCGGGTATCATAATGCTGCCCGGCGCGGTAGCGGCTAGAATCAAGCGACGGCAACGACGTGGGTATTTATAGGCAAATTCCTGGGCGAGGGCGCCGCCCCACGAGACGCCCAGAACATCGACTTCCTGATAACCCAGATGATCAAGCATGCCGGTGACCAAGCGGGCGAGGCCCGTCAGGCGGAACGGCATCTTGGGCGTCGGCGAACCGCCGACGCCAGGTACATCGAAAGAAATTGCCTCGATCTCATGATCGAGCGCGTCGACAAAGGGCTTTAATAACTCTAAGTTGGCGCCTACACCATTGAAAAGCAGTAGCGGTGTTCCCTTACCGGAGCCCGGGCGGATGGCGACGCGCAACAGCGTCCCGCCGACGTCGATCTTACCGATGCGTACCTCGGTAACCAGGCGCTCGTCGGAGAGAGTCGGATTTTCACTGGCAATCGTGTTCATTAATTTGTAGTAACCATAGTTATCTCAACCATAAATATAGGTTCCTGGAGCATCCTGCAGCGGCGGATAGCGGGTGTTACCGAGCTTAGCGGGCGCTTTTTTTTGGTTACCGGAGCGCTGCATGATCCAAGTCCGCCAGTGTTCCCACCAGCTGCCTTGATGTTCTAGTCGCTCCTGCAAGCCATACCTCGGGATCGGCAGGTCGCTGCGGATTGGTAAAAAAGCTGTTTTTGGGATTGCCGGGCGCGGACAGCATGCTCTGGATATGGCCGCCGGAACTCAGCACAAATTCACATTCTCCACCGAGCAGCCGAACGGATTGATAGCAGGCGTCCCAGGGGGTGATGTGATCCGTATAACCGGCCAACCAAAAGACGTCGCAGTTAATCTTAGCGAGATCAACCGGGGTTCCCAGGATAGTCAATGCGCCGGGCCTGACTAAGGAATTTTCTTTGACGACCGTTAACAGATCGGCGTGAAACGCGGCGGGGAGCCGGGTCGTATCGGCGTTCCAAAATAAAATATCAAACGCCGGTGGCTCGTTGCCCACCAAGTAATTATTGACCCAATAGTTCCAGATCAGGTCGTTAGGGCGTAGCCAGGCAAAGACGCGCGCCATTTCCCCTCCCTCAAGAACGCCCTTCTTGGCCGAATGGCGTTTCGCGGCCTCAATGGCCTCTCCGGTGGCAAAGAGGCTAAGCTGGGTTTCAGCACTCATATCCAACAGCGTTACCATCAAGGTCTGGGAGTTGACCTTGTGCACGCCTTGTTCTGACAGGTAGGCAAGCAGCGAAGTGGAAGTGATTCCTCCTGCGCAGCCTCCCAAGATATTACAATCTTCGCTGGCAGTAATGTCACGGATGACGTCGATGGCCTCGTCGATGGCCTGCACATAATGATCAATGCCCCAGTGCCGGTGTTCAGGATCGGGTTTCGCCAGCTGATAACGAAGACCTGCAGGCCGTTGTCCAGCGCATAGCGGATCAAGCTCTTCTTAGGCGCCAGATCGTATAGGTAAAATTTATTGATTTGGGGTGGCACGAACAGAAACGGGCGACGAAAAACCTTTTCGGCGCGCGGCGCATATTGAATCAACTCAAACATTTCGTGGCGAAACACCACGGCGCCCGGGGTATTCGCTAAATCCTTGCCAACCGTAAAGGCATTTTTGTCAGTCATGGATGGCATAAAACCGTTATGCCGAATGTCACTGAGCAAATGGCGGATACCGCGTACCGCACTAGCGCCGCCGGTCTCCAAGAGGCGCTTAAGCGCTACCGGATTAAAAACCCAATTGGAAGGGGCCAAGGCTTCGGTGATCAGTGATAAGACGAAGCGGGCGCGTTCGGCGTCGCGTTGATCCACCATCGTATCGTCGACCCACCGCTCGAGTTCCTGGTGTATGGCCAGATAGGTTTGTAGGCCTCTGCGATAGAGGGGATTTTCCGACCAGGTGGGGTCGGTAAAGCGGCGGTCTCCTTTTGTCAGGTGTCAGTGCGGATTTACCGCGCAGTACGCGAACTTCTGCCGTGGTAAAACGCGCCAGGTGTTTTACCGTCGTAACGAGGGTTTTTGACTGCCTGCTTGATAAGCATTCGGGTAGTGTCGCCGATATCTTTGCCGCGAAAGCCGACAAAGGGATTGGGACCGAGGGCGCTATCCGTAGCGCTGGTGGCGACTTGGCGGTTCTTTACGGCATTAAGCAGTTGCTCGGCAGTGAGTTCGCTGTGTTTTACGGCTTCTAGCATTTGCTCCGCAGTGATCTCGCTTTGTTTTATCGCCGCCGAGACTTGCGTTAAGGTAACATCACTGTCTTCTTCCGGTCGTGGCAGATCATTGCCTTTGCCCACATCGCCTGCGGCGACGGTGCTGCGGTTGTCCGCTGCAGGCGTAGCGTCTTCCGTCACTTCACGATGCTGCTGAGTGGCTTGGAGAGCATGATCTTTGTGAGTGGCCATTTCAGTGCTCCAGGTGGCGTTAACGTTGCTCTGTCGGTTAGATCTACATCAGCATAACCAGCGCTTCCGCCACTAGCGCCGGGTTTTCTTCACCCTCAATTTCGAAAATATTCTCGGTCTTGAGCAGTACTCGTCCTTTATCCTTACGCTCCGCTGAAAGCAGCTTTACCCTCATGCGGATCCGCGCTCCTGCCTTCACCGGCGTCATAAAGCGCACTCGATCCAAGCCGTAATTAAGGGCTTGTTTGGTATCGGGGGGTACGGCTTGCAGCTCATATTGCAGGGGCGATAACATGGCAAGGGTAAGATACCCATGAGCGATGGTTGTGCCGAATGGACTTTCCTGTTTGGCTCGCTCGACATCCACGTGAATCCACTGATGATCGTTAGTGCACTCCGCAAACTCGTTGATGCGTTTCTGATCGATCGTTCTCCAACTGGAGACTCCCAGCTCATGTCCGATAAACTGGTGAACCGTGGCCAAACTATAGGGTTCAGTAGCCATTGTCTTCACCTCTTAGTTAACCTAAATAAGCCTCTTTTACCTTTTCGTCCTCAAGCAGTGCGCGGCCCCGTCCGGAAAGCACAATATTACCCGTCTCGATGACGTAGCCGCGATCGGCGATGGCCAAGGCTGCCGACGCATTTTGCTCCACTAGAAAGATGGTAATCCCGCGTCGTTTTAACTCACGAATCGGATTAAAGATTTCCTCCACCAGGATAGGCGCTAAGCCCATGCTGGGCTCATCGAAGCAGCAGGAGCTGTGGTCGGGCCATCAGGGCTCGAGCCATTGCCAGCATCTGCTGTTGGCCGCCGGAAAGGGTTCCCGCGGCTTGTCTGCGTTTCTGCTTGAGAATGGGAAACAAGCGATAAACTTGTTCCAGATCTGCGGCCGTCTGACCGTCCTTAGGGCGGGTGTAAGCGCCCAGCAACAGGTTGTCTTCCACCGACATGGGGCCAAATACCTGGCGACCCTCCGGAATCAAGACAATGCCTAGTTTGACGCGCCGGTCAGCACGCAGGCGCGTAATATTCTGTCCGGCAAATCGCACGGTACCGCTGGTGGCAGGCTGTAAACCGGAAATGGTGCGTAGCAGTGTCGTTTTACCGGCACCATTGGACCCGACTAAGGCTACCAATTCACCTTTATTAATCTCTACGTTAATGCCGTTTAATGCCTGGATGCGGCCATAGTGCGTAGTCAGTTCGCTGATACCCAGCAACTGATCAACGGTTTCAGGCACCGGCGCTGCATAGGTACGCTCCATTCCCAAGCCAATCGGTGATGGTGCATAGTAGGCAATGCGGCTGTGAAGTTGACGTAGCTCATCCTTGACAGTCTCGCCAAAATGAGGATCGTCGTAGTGCAGATATTGCTCGTTGATGGTCTGCCAGTCTTCCTTGGTGAGTTTATCCAGCACACGAACATGCCCATATTGGGTATCTAAACCGCCCTCCATTCCTAGCATTTCAGTCTCGGCTGCGGCTGTCTCCGCAGTGTCTGGATGCCTTAATCCCAGGCCGATCGGTTCCGGCGCGTAATAAATGATCCGACTGTGCAGTTGGTCAAACTCCGCCTTGACGGTTTCCCCAAGCAGCGGATCAAGAAGGTAGTCGTAATGCAGATAACCTTCATTAACCACCCGCCAGTCTTGCCGGCGAAGGCGCTCGAGGGCCAGTGGAATGACCGTCTGTTCTTCCTTTTGCATATGCGTCTCCACCATATGGACAGTCTCTCCGAGACTTTTTAGAAACGCCTTGCGCGCTTCAGCAGAGCCTTCCGCACAGGCTTCTAGGAGACTGCGCAGGCGAGCCATCAGCGTCGCACCCTCGCGATGCTCGTTCTGCAGTTCGTTCAAAATGGCGTGGGATTCCGGATCACGGGCGTGCAGCGCCTTAAACAGATATTTTTCCTCCTTGGGGTAATGCATCTTTTCGTAGGCATCGAGGTAGTCGAAGATATTGCTAAACAAGACGGTGTCCGGCGCCTGATCCGAGTTCTTCAGCTGTTTGCGAAGTTCACTGATCAACATCAGGATGCGCCGTACACGGGCGTGTTCAGAGGTAATAATGGAAATGGCTTGAGTCATTGCGGTATCCACCTCTGTGGTCGGTTGTCAACCGCGCTTAAGCAGCGCCCAGATAGGCGGCGATAACCTCAAGGTTGGTTCTAATCTCATCCGGCGTACCTTCGGCAAGCTTTTTGCCGAAGTCCAGCACCAGTATGTAGTCCGAAATATGCATGACCAGCTTCATATCGTGCTCCACCAGCACTACCGTAATACCGGTCTCTGCGATTTTTTGGATTAAGGCATCGATTTCAGCAGTCTCCTTGGCATTGAGACCGGCTGCCGGTTCATCCAACAGCAGTATGCGGGGTTCTGCCGCTAACGCTCGAGCAATCTCGAGACGTTTTAAGGCGCCATAGGGCATGGCATCGGCATTCGCATTGAGATAAGCGCCAATCCCGGCAAACTGCATTAATTCCGCTGCTTTCTCCTGACAGGCCCGGTCTCCGCGCACCACTCCCGGCAGTCGCAACATCGCTGCCAAAAAGTTTCGATTAAGATGCAGATGGCGGCCCACCATCACGTTCTCGATGGCCGTCATATTCATGCAAATCTGTAAATTCTGAAAAGTTCGGCTCATACCCCGGCTCGCCAAGGCAAAGGGAGGTTTACCAACGATGTCTTCACCGTTTAAAAAGATTTTGCCCTTGGTTGGGATATACAGACCCGTGATGAGATTAAACAGCGTTGTTTTTCCCGCGCCATTGGGTCCTATGACGGAATAAATGATGCCCGCTTTGATGCTAAAACTCAGCTCACTGATAGCGTCTACTCCGCCAAAAGACTTACTGAGGTCTTCTGCACGTAGTAGACTCATCTTGTAGGCCTCCTGAGTCCCCTTAGTTTTACAGTAAGCGTTGGGACCAGTCCCTTGGGCATAAAAATCAGGGTGAGCATTAAAATCAACCCGAACACGACCATCTCAAAGTCCTCAAAACCACTCAGCAACTGCGGTAAGATAGTCAAAAGCGCCGCACCGATCACCGCGCCGAAGGTGGAAGCCATACCCCCCAGCACTACCATAGTGACCAGCTCAATCGAATGGAAAAAACCCGCCTGTGCCGGTGTGATAAAACCCGCATAATGGGCGGCTAAGCTTCCCATGAGACTAGCGAAAATAGCCGAGACTACAAACAATAACACTTTATAGTTGGTGGTGTTGACGCCCACCACCTGAGCCGCCACCTCGGAGCCATGAACTGCCCGTAGTGCCCGTCCCACCGGCGAGTCGATAATATTGAGGGCGAGCCAAACACTGATCAGCAGCAGTGTCCCGATGACCCAATACCAGGCTGTTTCGCCATAGAGTTCCCAACCAAAGACGGTCAAGGATGGCACAAACATGCCGTCGGGACCACCGGTAAGCCAATCTTCATTGGTGATAACGATGGCAATAAGAATGCCCAAACCCAGAGTAGCCATCGCCAAATAGTGTCCGCTTAGGCGCAGGATGGGCCGAGCGACACCAAAGGCGATACTGCTTACCAGTACAACACCGGCCAGAAGCGCCAGCAAAGAAGGCCAATTATAATGTCCGGTGAGGATGCCGGTAGTATAGGCACCTAAGCCGAAAAAGCCCCCATGCCCCAGGCTGATCTGGCCAGCGTAGCCGATCAACAGGTTTAAGCCGACGACCACAATGGCATTAATTCCCACGTGAATCACTACGTCGTAATAATAGGCGTTAGGCAGCAATGCGGGCAGAGTCATGATCACCATGGCGAGTGCCGTCATCCCGCCAATACGAGGGGTTGCCAATTGAGCCAGCATCAGACGCGCTCCGTGCCCCGGGCACCAAACAAGCCGCTGGGCATAAAAAACAAAATCGCCAGGATAATGATAAAGGGCACTGCATCCTTATAGTCGGACGACAAGTAACCCGCCGCCATGGCTTCGGCAATACCCAATAGCAGGCCTCCGACAATAGCGCCCACAGCGCTGCCAAGACCACCCAGCACTGCCGCCACGAAACCTTTAAGACCCAACATAGTGCCCACGTCGTAAGAAGTCAGAGTGATCGGTGCGATAATAATGCCGGCAACAGCCCCCAACAGGGCTGACAAACCAAAAGCAATAAACAAAATGAATTGGGTGTTGATGCCCATCATTTTTGCTGCGTCGGCGTTACATGAAGTGGCTACAATGGCCTTGCCCAGCATGGTGCGTCTGAAAAACCAGGCCAGTACCACCACGATTACCAAAGTGACTCCTAACACCCATAGGCTCTGGGGCAAAATGGTAGCATCAGCGATGACGATGGGTTGGTTGCCGCTAAAGGAGGGTAGGGCGTGAAACTCTTTATCCCAGAAAACTTGAGCGAGACCACGCAGGAAGATGGACGCGCCAATGGTGATGATAATTAGAGTAACCACCTCGGCCTTCTTAGCCGGCTCCACGGCAAACTTTTCCAGCGCCAGGCCGATTATCACGGCGAGGCCAACGGCGCAGAAAATCGCAATGGGCATAGGTAGGCCTAAATTAATGAAAAAAACAGTGGCCATGCCACCAATCATCACAAATTCGCCCTGGGCGAAATTAATCACATGACTGGCGTTGTAGATGATCGCGAAACCCAGCGCCACCAAAGCATAGGTGGCGCCGATCGTCACGCCGGAAAACAGGTACTGGAGAAATGTTGCAAACATGAGTTTGGTTTAAACGATTACTTGACCAACTCCCAATCGCCATTCTTAACTTCCAAGAGCCGGAAGGAAGAGAGGTCCAGCCCCATGTGATCTTCCGGCGACATATTGTAGACGCCCGTCACTCCTATGTAGTTAGCGGTCTGTTCGATGGCATCACGTACTTTAGACTGATCCATTTCGCCCGTCCGCTGAATGGCGTCCACCGCCAGCATAAGCGCATCATAGCCGTAGCCGCCGAAGGTGGAGACCGGCGTGTTGTATTGCTGTTCATAGTCTTTTTGATAAGTGGTCACTACCTCCTTTTGTACATCGTCCTCAGGCAGTGCTTCTGCAATTAGCAGGCTCGAGGACGGTAGGCGCACGCCCTCTGCCGCGGAACCGGCCAGTTCGATGTAGCTGTTTGAAGCCACTCCATGGGATTGGTACAAGGGTAGCTCGATGCCCAACTGGCGGTAATTCTTGGTGACAATGGCGGGACCTTGGCCAAAACCAAAATTCAAAACGGCTTCCACGCCAGGCGTATTTTTGATGTTGGTCAGCTGTGCGGTCATATCGGTGTCTTTGGGTCCGTACGTTTCATCAGCAATCACATCAATGCCGTATTCAGGCGCGACGGCTAAGGTTTCCTTACGACCGGAGCGGCCAAAACCACCCGTTTCAGAGATCAGGGCTATTTTGCTAAAACCCCGTCTGCTGCATGTCCTCCAGTACTTTGGCCGCAGCCATACGGTCGGTCTGTGGCGTTTTGAACACCCATTGCTTGACCGGTTGGATGATTTCTATACCGCCGGCCATGGAGATAAAAGGGATGTTGGCGCGCTCCGCTAAAGGCAAGGCGGCCATGTGTGCCTGTAGTGCCGGTCGTAGTACCGCCCAGGATGATATCCACCTTATCATTGTCGATTAGGCGCTTGGCGAAAGTACGGGCCTTATTGGCATCACCGGCGTCATCGTAATGAATCAGCTCAAGCTGCTTACCGGCTACGCCGCCCTCGGCATTGATTTTATCGATGTAAAGCTGAAGGGTCTTAAGCTCGGGATCGCCCAGAAAGGAAGCGGGACCTGTTACGGAGAGAAACGAGCCAATCTTAATGGTATCCGCGGCAATAGGCGGGGCTTAACAGAACAAACAAAATAAGCGCAGCGATAACCGCGCTTTTGCTGGCAAAAGACTTAAGCATTTTCTCCTCCTCGTTGGCGAGCAAACAACTTAAGCGTTTCCTGCGCAGGAATAGAGATCCGCTACGCTTTACGATCAATGTTTGCGCTCATTATTTTATCGTTAAATTGTCAAGCACATCGATGACTTTAGTAAGTAAAGCATGCTTGCAAAGGTATGGCCATAAGGTACGTATTGAATTAACGGCCCAGCTGCAGAGCAGGTTTGCGCTTATCCGTGTCTGAGTCTTGGCGGGTGTCGCTGCTATCCAAGCTTGCTGTGTATTACCCGCTGTCCAGCCGCCAATAAGGTGGCCTAGTAAATTGCTGCTCTGCACTGGCAGTAGGAAGGTTAATTTCTTACTAATAAAGCGACACACAATTTATAGATGTATTAAATTTAGTGTATCATATTAACCCTCGGTTCGCTCATTTTTTTAAAAGATTTTATAATTCAATAAGTTATATAGGAAATAAATGCTTTATTCCCGAAAATTGCTAAAAATTCATTTTAAAATTCAATACATTACAAAAATGAGCGAACCGAGAGTATTAATGATGTCAATATTGCTTATAGAGTTTTACAATCTCTATCAATACGGTGTTTGCCATGAATTATCGTGGCTCGGCGCTGGTGAACTTGGTACTAGTCTGGTACTCTATATGCTACAGAAATTGTGGAGTTTATAAGAAAAATTTGTAAGGTATGGCAAAACTCCGTGGTGTCGAAGAACTGGTTGAGGAGTTTCGCAGAACGCGACCTATTCGTGGCCGATCGTTGATTATTACCGTCTATGGCGATGCCATTGTGCCGCGTGGGGGTGCGGTCTGGCTGGGCAGCTTAATTACGCTGCTGGAGCCGCTGGGTCTCAATCAGCGCTTGGTGAGAACCTCGATGTATCGACTCTCCAGAGAAGGCTGGTTAGCCTCGCAACAAGTGGGTCGGCGCAGCTTCTATGGTGTCACGGAACCGGGTCTGCGTCGTTTTAAGACCGCGTTTCGGCGCATCTACGCCGAGCATCATGTGGAGTGGGATGGCATATGGCGGTTTGTTATCGTTTCTCAGATCGGCAATACCAAGCGCGAGATATTGCGCAGAGAATTAGGTTGGTTGGGTTTCGGGACCATTGCGCCCGGCATTATGGCGCATCCTATGGCCGATGTGGATTCCCTGCTGGGAACGCTTCAGAATCTGGGCCTGCAGGATGAGGTAATTACGATGTGCGCGAGCAGTGATAGCTTCTCTCCCTCGCAACCCTTAAAAGACCTGGTAAAAGCCTGTTGGAATTTAGAACAGCTTTCTCAAGATTATCGTCGGTTTCTGGCTCGCTTCCGGCCCATTTTGAAACTATTGGACGGTGCTAAAGCGTTAGAACCGGAGCAGTGTTTGCAAATCCGTATCCTGCTGATTCACGAGTATCGGCGGCTGCTGTTGCGCGATCCGCAGCTTCCCAAGGAGCTGCTCCCTGTCGATTGGGTCGGCGCATCGGCTCGGTTGCTGTGCCGCAACCTCTATCGCCTGACCTTGGAGCCGTCGGAACAATACCTTTCCGGAGTATTGGAGACGGCCGATGGTCCTCTGCCGGAGGCGGCTTCGTCCCTTTACAAGCGCTTCGGAGGGCTGCTGGAGACGCCGATCTCTTGAAGCGATAACGCCTTGCAGTTTACGACAACTGGAGACACTTCATGTATACACAAATGATAGATACGGGTGTTGAGCAGGTTAAGGCGCTCGACGAGATGACCCCAGAAGAGCGGGCATTTCAGGAAGGCATTGACGCAGATATCAAGATTGAACCGAAAGATTGGATGCCGGAGGCATACCGTAAGACTTTAATCCGGCAGATTTCTCAACATGCGCATTCAGAGGTGGTTGGCATGTTGCCTGAAGGCAACTGGATGACGCGCGCGCCGAGCCTAAAGCGCAAAACGATTCTGCTGGCCAAAGTGCAGGATGAGGGCGGACATGGCCTCTATCTTTACAGCGCGGCGGAAACTCTCGGCGCATCTCGAGACGAACTGATTGCAAAGCTGCACAGCGGCAAGTCGAAATATTCCAGTATCTTTAATTACCCCTCCCTGACCTGGGCCGATATCGGTGCGATCGGCTGGCTGGTGGACGGTGCTGCGATTATGAATCAGGTAACGCTGCAACGCATGTCGTACGGTCCATATTCTCGCGCCATGGTCCGCATCTGTAAGGAAGAAAGCTTTCATCAGCGTCAGGGCTACGACATTATGCTGACGCTTGCCCGCGGTACCCCTGAGCAGAAAGCCATGGCGCAGGACGCTCTTAATCGCTGGTGGTGGCCGGCATTGATGATGTTTGGTCCGTCGGATGATCAGTCTCCCCACAGCACCCAGTCAATGCGGTGGAAGGTCAAGCTTTACAGCAACGACGATTTGCGTCAGCGATTTATCGACCAAACCGTGCCCCAGGCCGACTATCTGCGCCTTACCGTTCCTGACCCTGAACTGAAGTGGCATGAGGAACGGGGGCATTACGACCATGGCCCTATCAATTGGGAGGAGTTTTACAACGTCATTAAGGGCGACGGTCCCTGCAATCGGGAACGTTTACGGACGCGTGTTAAAGCCTATGAGGAAGGTCGATGGGTGCGCGATGCCGCAATAGCCCATGCCGAGAAACAAGCCGCGCGCAGGCGGGCTGAACAAGCCGCGCGCAGGCGGGCTGAAGTGGCCTAGCGGAGGAGACGATCATGCAAGATTGGCCCTTGTTCGAAATATTTATCCGCAGTCAACACGGCCTTGCCCATAAGCACGTGGGCAGCCTGCATGCGCCCGATGCCGAAACAGCGATCCACTATGCGCGTGACGTCTATACGCGGCGTAACGAAGGCGTCAGTATTTGGGTGGCGAAATCTTCGGCAATCACCGCGAGTTCCCCCAGTGACAAGGGACCTTTGTTCGAGCCTGCAAACAGTAAAGTCTATCGCCACCCAACTTTCTACGACATTCCAGAAGACGTGGGGCATATGTGATGGCGGAACAGCAGCACCTGTTCGAGTACCTACTGCGATTAGGGGACAATTGCCTGATTCTGGGTCACCGGCTTTCGGAGTGGTGTGGTCACGGTCCGGCCCTTGAGGAAGACCTAGCGCTTGCGAATGTAGCGTTGGATCTGATTGGCCAGACGCGTTTGTGGCTGACGCTGGCCGGTCAGGTGGAAGGTCGGGGTCGTGACGAGGACGCGCTGACTTATTTAAGGGATGCCGGTGAGTTTCGTAACCTGCTGCTGGTGGAACAGCCCAATGGTCATTATGGCTACACGACGGCGCGGCAGTTTTACTTTGACGCCTGGCACTATTATCTGCTGCAGGATCTGTCCAAATCGCAATACCCCGAGATCATCGAGATCGCCAAGAAGTCGCTGAAAGAAGTCACCTATCACCTGGAACGTAGTAGCGATTGGGTGGAATGCCTAGGCGACGGCACTGACGAAAGTCATCAGCGGATGCAGGAAGCCATCGATGATCTTTGGATGTATACCGGCGAGCTGTTCGAGATGGATACGGTTGACCGCGCTTTGTTGGCCAAGGGCATTGCGGTCGATCTCGAAAGCTTACGAGAGCCTTGGTTGCAGCATGTCAAGGCGACACTCTCCGATGCCACCCTTACGCTGCCCAAGGCGTCTTGGATGCAGCAAGGCGGAAAACACGGCGTCCACAGTGAGCACCTCGGCTACATCCTAGCGGAAATGCAGTTTCTGCAGCGCGCTTACCCCAATGCAACTTGGTAGCAGAGGCTAAGATATGGAGACAACAGCAATACAACCCACTGTAGAGCAAGTGTGGGAATGGCTAAACGAGGTCTATGATCCGGAGATCCCTGTGATTTCCGTGGTCGATCTCGGTATCGTACGTGACGTGCGTTGGCAGGACAAAGCAGACGACCGGGAACTGGTGGTTACCATCACTCTCACCTACTCCGGTTGTCCGGCCGCCCAGGTGATCGCAAGCGATATCGAAAGCGCGTTGCGTAGCCGCGGCATTGAGCGTCTGCGGATGGAAACAAAGCTATCGCCGCCATGGACAACGGACTGGATTTCCAAACGTGGCAGAGAGCGGCTGCGGAACTACGGCATTGCGCCGCCCGCCCAAAGATCCGTTGATATTGCCGTACTGACCCGATCCCGCCGTCATAAGCCATCGGTGGAGTGCCCTCATTGCCGATCCGTTAACACGGTGATGGTCAGCCAGTTCGGCTCCACACCATGCAAGGCGCTCTATAAGTGTCAGGATTGCCTGGAGCCGTTTGATTATTTCAAATGTCTCTAACTAAGGTAGGATTCCTAAATGACGAAATTCTATCCGCTAGTGGTAGCCGACGTGCGTCGCGAAACCCGCGAATCGGTGGTGATTACCTTGCAGGTGCCGGACGAATTCAAGGAAACGTTCCGCTTTACCCAGGGGCAATACCTCACTTTCCGGACACGGGTCGACGGTGAAGAGGTCCGCCGTTCCTATTCCATCTGCGCTGCCGTGCAAGATCCGGAACTGCGCGTCGGGATCAAGAAGGTAGGCGGCGGGCTATTCTCGAGCTGGGCCAATGACGAATTAAAACCGGGCCAGATACTGGAAGCCATGCCGCCGTTGGGCAATTTTTACGCGCCCCTGGATCCCGTAAACCGCAAACACTATGCCGGCTTTGCGGCAGGCAGCGGCATTACGCCGCTATTGGGGATTGTAAAAACCACTCTGCTGACCGAACTGCATAGTGCATTTACCTTGTTTTACGGCAACCGTGCATCGAGTACGATTATGTTCCGCGAGGAACTGGAAGATCTGAAAAACCAGTTCTTAGGCCGTTTCAATTTGATTCACATTTTAAGCCGTGAACAACAGGATATTGAACTCTTTAACGGCCGCCTCACTAAGGAGAAATGTAGCGAGCTTTTTGCACACTGGCTTGACGTCAGGACCGTTGATACGGCTTTTATTTGTGGTCCGCAGGAAATGATGCTGCAGGTTTCTGAAGCATTGCAAGAGCATGGGCTGGACAAACGGCAGATTAAGTTTGAGTTATTTACCAGCGAACCGCAGAAACGTGCTCGTAAGGTTGAAGTGGCACCCAAGACAGAGGGACAGGATAGCTGCGAAGTTACCGTGATTCTTGATGGACGCGCACGTATGTTTTCGGTAGAAAAAAATACCGATACGATTCTCGATGCTGCGCTGAAAGAAGGCAACGAATTGCCCTATGCTTGCAAAGGCGGCGTCTGCTCAACCTGCCGGGCGATGCTCGTTAAGGGCGAAGTCGATATGGACGCTAATTTTGCGTTGGAAGATTACGAGATCGCACGAGGCTATATCCTGACCTGCCAAAGCTATCCGGTGACAGACAAAATCGTGGTGGATTTTGACCAATAATTTTTTTGAGGTATCCGAGCATGCATGATGAAGAGGGCCTACTGAGTTATCTTGCGGCGGGCGGCAAGCTGAGTTCGCCGGACAGTGCGCCGCCTCGCTACCGGGGCGAAATAATGCGTTTGATGGCGGTGTTCGTGGACTCGGAGATGGCCGGTGCTTCAGGCTTTGCCGATTGTATTAACCTGGCGCCGGGATTAAAGGAAAGGATAGTGACGGCGAGGCTGGTACTGGAGAAGTTGCATAACGCCGAAAAGGTTCTCAAGCTGATGGAGCAGTTCGGGGCGCAAACTACTCTCTACGTATCGGCCCACCCTTGGTCGGCCCGGTTAGACCGCAGCGTCGATTTGGGTACGCACCGGGTTGAGGGAGATATGCGTCTTAACGTCTTTCATTACCCGATTTACGGCTGGGTGGATGCCATGGTCATGAACTTTTTGATGGGCCGTGCCACCGTTATTCAGCTCGACGAACTGACCCAATGTTCCTATCAACCTTTGGCCGATGTTATGTTCGATATTCTGCCTATTGAGCAGCGTCATGCTGAGCTCGGTGAGGCAGGTTTGCGCGAAGCCCTTGATGCCGGCCATGACAAGACCTCAGCACAGGCATCGGTTAATTATTGGTATTCTCGGGTGGCCGCAACTTTTGGCCGAGCCACTTCAGATCACCTAGACATTTACCGAAGATATGGCATGCGCCAGCATAGCAATGAAGAACTCCTGGCGCATTGGCAAACGGAAACTATGACCGTCTTAGGCAAGCTAGGCCTGCAGGTTCCTCATTAAGTTACCCATCGCTGCACGGTTGCAATCCTACCAAAACCACCACTGCGGGTGGTATCCGACGGTGGCCATGGGTTAATATAATCATGCTTGTTCACTCTACCTTACTGCTATTTTGACCGCTACAAGGTGGAGAATGTTAAAGCTTTAAGTGCTCGTGTTTACCTGTGCCTACGGGAGGAGGGGGAATGGGTAGATATGGGTGAGTCAGTTACCGGTCTGTATAAAACATCGCTTCTCCAACCAATGCGTTAACATTAAAATCGCACCTCCCACCAATGAGTTAACATTTGGAGAGAAAAATAATGGGTTATGAAAATTTAATTGCGGAGACTCGCGGCAATGTGGGCCTTATTGTCTTAAATCGGCCGAAGGCATTGAATGCCTTGTCTGTAGCGCTAATGCGGGAAATCGGCAGAGCACTGGATGACTTTGCGGCGGATGATGCCATTGGTGTTGTGGTGTTGACTGGCAATGAAAAAACTTTTGCCGCCGGCGCTGACATAAGGGATATGCAAGATAAGGAATTTATGCACTTATTCCTGGCGGACTTTCCCCATGGCCGTCACGAAGGTTGGCATAGCCTCAATACGATGCGTAAACCGGTGATTGCGGCGGTGGCCGGCTTTGCTTTAGGCGGTGGTTGCGAGATGGCCATGGCCTGTGATTTTATTATCGCGGCCGATAACGCTAAGTTTGGTCAACCAGAAATCAATTTAGGTACGATGCCAGGGGCCGGCGGCACACAACGTCTGGCTAGGGCGGTAGGCAAGTCCAAAGCAATGGAAATGTGTCTTACCGGACGGATGATGGACGCTCAGGAAGCGGAGCGGGCTGGTCTGCTGAGTCGCATTGTTCCCGTTGACCAGTTGCTGGGCGAAGCGCTAAAGACCGCTGAGAAGATTGCTAATCAGTCACGGCCGGTGGTAATGATGATTAAAGAAGCCGTGGATGTCGCTTTTTCTACCACTTTGCAGGAAGGGTTGCGTTTTGAAAGCCGTGCTTTTCATGCTACATTCGCCACCGAAGATCGCAAAGAGGGTATGACCGCCTTTTTGGAGAAGCGCAAACCGGCGTTCAAAAATCGTTAGACAAGGCCATGCTCAACAGTCCTTGGAATGGCAAGTGCGGTAAAGGGTTGCAGATAGGTTTTGCGGGAAGCGAAAAAATTGCCTAAACTAATGAGTCTGCTACTGTTAAGCTTAGGGATCGCGAAATTTCCGAGCGATGATTCGGAACGATTAGAGCTACCTAAGGAGGTGAAGAATGGACAAACAGACCCAGACTGAATTGGAAGCTACTGCTTTTCGGCAGCTGGTACAGCACTTGCGGGATCGCACTGATGTGCAGAATATCGATTTGATGAATCTGGCAGGATTTTGCCGCAATTGCTTGTCTAAGTGGTATTTGGCGGCAGCCGAGGAAAAAGGCCTGCCTATGAATTATGAAGAGGCCAGGGAAATCATTTACGGCATGCCTTACGAGCAATGGAAATCAACGTATCAACAGGAAGCCACACCCGAGCAACAAGCGGCTTACGAGGAAGCCAACAAGCAAGCGCCTATTTGATAGACCTTCCACGAGGTAGGCCAACGTGTACACTGATGCCAAGACGCCCAGCACTTCTCAGCTCGTAGATCGGTTTGGCCGCCATATCACCTATGTGCGGCTCTCCGTCACAGATCGCTGTGATTTCCGCTGCGTATACTGTATGAGTGAGAATATGACATTTCTGCCCCGGGCCCGTATTCTTACCTTGGAGGAACTGGCCCTGGTAGGACAAGCCTTTACCGAACTGGGAGTCCGCAAGCTTAGAATTACCGGTGGCGAACCACTGGTACGTAAGAATATTCTTTGGCTATTTCAGCAACTGGGGCAACTGCCGGGTCTTAAGGAATTGGTATTGACCAGTAATGGCTCGCAACTCGAAAAGTTGGCGCAGCCTCTTAGAGAGGCTGGTGTCAAGCGCCTCAATATCAGTTTGGATAGCCTTAAGCCTGAGCGCTTTCGGCGAATCACCCGAGTGGGTGATCTTACCAAGGTGCTGCGTGGTCTGCGTGCTGCCCAAGCTGCCGGTTTTGAACGCCTTAAGCTTAACGTCGTGATTCTCAGACACCGTAACGATGATGAGGTAGTGGAGTTAGCATGGTTCGCCGTGGATAACGGCCTGGATATCAGCTATATCGAAGAAATGCCTTTGGGCGTCATCGGCGACCATGACCGGGCCGAGGCGTATTATTCTAGTGATCGGATCCAAGAAGATCTGGCCAAACATTTCACGTTGCTTCCCACCACCGAAACCACTGGAGGACCATCCCGGTACTACCGGATTCCGGGCATCGCCACTCGAATTGGCTTTATCTCACCGCATAGTCATAATTTCTGCAGCGCGTGTAACCGGGTGCGGGTGACGGCGGAAGGTCGACTGCTCTTGTGCCTGGGACAGGAGCACTCAGTGGATTTACGTCATGTCCTGCGTGCGTATCCCGGTGATATGGAGCACCTTAAGCAGGCCATCATAAAGGCTATGACGATTAAACCGAAAGGCCATGACTTTAACCTTAAAACCCAACCGATCATTTTGCGCCACATGAATGCCACGGGTGGGTAAGCCGGCGTGGCTTACCGATGGGTACAGCGGGTGCAATACGACAACATCAACGGGCGGTTTCCTTTTCCTCGAAAGGTATGGCTCAGGAACTGGGCAGAATGGGTTTCATGCTGAGCTGTAACGAGTTAGAAGAACCCAAGCGGTGTGCGTAAATGATCGTATATTCCATGATCCGTTGCACGTACTTGCGGGTTTCGAAATAAGGAATCGTCTCTATCCAGCGATCGGGCTCTATCTTACCTTGCGCGGGCAGCCATTCGGCCACCCGATGAGGACCAGCATTATAAGCGGCCGTAGCCAGTAGCAGATTATTCTGAAAGCGGTCCAAATTTTTACGCAGATAATGCGCCCCAAACCGGATGCTGGTATTAGCCTGAAGCAGAGTATAGCGATTGGTTAACGAAAGTTGTAAGTCCCTCGCGATGCGTTGTCCCGTGGTCGGCATAATTTGCATTAGTCCCAGTGCGCCGGCGGGGGATTTAGCATCGCTTTGAAAGCCGCTTTCCTGGCGCATAATGGCGTAAACCCAGGCAGGATCAATGTCTTTGTTGCGGGCGTTGGTTAACACATGATCCTGATGAGGCAGCGGAAAACGCAAGGCTAAATCGTCCCAATAACCAGCGCGGCCCAAGGTGACAATGGCCTGGGAATGCCAGCCCCAGTCATGGGCGAGTCTGGCTGCCGTCAGCAAATCCTGCTGCGACAGATGCTGTATCGCATAATGCCATTCCGAGCGCGCCTCCCAATAGCGCTCCAGCAGGAAGAGTTCTTTAGACCGTTGCATGCCGGGCAAGCGTTGCATAGTGGTTAACTCCGACTCGGATACGGCTATAGGCTTATCGTTAAACTGATAAGGCACATCGCTGCGGTCCGCGGCGAGAAAGCCGTAATAATCCCGCTGGCGGGCTACCTGATGATAGAGCCGCTGAGCTTCCTGTTTGTGGCCGGAGGCCTCTAAGGCGCGGGCACGCCAGTACTGCCAGCGTAGTTGATTGCTTTCTTCAGGCGTAAGTTGATCCAGCCATCTCAACGTAGCTTGCCAATCGTCTTGCTGAAGAGCAATGCGGATCCGCCATTCCCTAACCTGGGTATCCACTAACGAGGCGGGTAGTGCCGACAATCGTTGTAGTGCATCTGGATGGCCACGGCTTGCCAGGTACAAAGCCAGTTTACGTTCCAGTTCCTGAAGCGGTTGCTGAGGCAATGTGTAGCGCTTTTTCACTACGTCTAAAGCATATGCAGCACTTACCGAATCGCGTTGACTCCATCGGTTTAGGCCATACAGCAGCATTTCGCCAAGGCGTGGGTTAGATTTGGCAAAGCGCATCGTGTCTATGTCTTGAATGAGCTTAGGATTGTTATCGATCTTGAACCAAAGTTCAGCCGAGATGCGGTCTCTTCCTGACATGTGCCTTTGCAGGTAGCGAGCCAGCCGGTGCTCACCTTTCGCGATGGCTAAGCCGAAGCGTTGCCAGAGCCGTTCTGGGGTAAAACCGCCCTGTGCTTTCCAAAACTCAAACAGAGGATCGCAAGCCTCTGGTAACGAGGTGCCGCTCATCCAAATCTTATCAATGTCTCGCAACGTCTGTTCTTGTTGGCCCGTGTGCAGCAGTGCCTGATGTCGCCAGCAGCGTAACGCCACATCTTTAGTTGGCTGGTCATCGCGCAGAAACATTGCCCAGCGTTGTTCTTTAGCCAAATGATGTAACCAGGCGTTGCGCAAGCGTTCCGCCAGGGGAGAATCGTTATATTTTTCCAAAAAAGCGTGTATTTCACGGGAGGGATTCTGAGAGAAACGGTGGATCAGGTTCTGGTATAGCAGGTAAGGATAGAGCGGATAATCCGCCAGCGAGTCGAGCGGAACTTTAGCGCCTTGCTTTAAGGCCTGCTCGAATTCCTGAAAAGTTAAACGCTGTGCCCTAAAATCCGCCGCAGCGGAGTTAGTGCACCCTGGATTAGCGAAGAACAGTACCAGCCAGAAGCTTTGCGCCAGACTTATCCAACTCAGTAACCGGCTCAGAGCATAAAATCTCCCAAAGTGTTTCATAGCGGTTAAAGGTACGTTTGGCATAATCAGACATGGCGGACAGTCAATTGACGCGGTGATAGTAGTCGTAGAAATCTAACACCCGAACGACGTAGGTCTGGGTTTCTTCGTAAGGTGGTATTTGATTGTTATAGCGCATTACAGCGCCCTCACCGGCGTTGTAAGCCGCTAGGGCCAAGTGGGTGCTGCTAAACTTGTCGATTAACCAACGTAGGTAACGAGCGCCGCCGTGCAAGTTGGCAATGGGGTCGAACGGATCGCGAATACCAAAGCGCCGAGCGGTGTCCGGCATCAGTTGCATGAGGCCAATGGCACCAGCACGCGACACCGCTTTAGGATTGAAAGCCGACTCAGCGCTGATAATGGCCTGCATTAGCTTTGGATCCAGGCCGTATTGGTTAGCAATTTTCTTAATATGGGGGACGTAGCGTTTGCGGTTTGTTTCATTGATTGCAAAAGGCTTGCGTCGGCGCTTGCCGAAACGATAATAGCTAGGGCCAGTCAACACAGTCCCGAAAGTGACCTTTTTAGAAAAAGGCGTTGCTTGGGATGGTTTTGTTTTGGATTTTAGAAACAACTTACAGCGTGAATCCGTGCAGTGGTCTGTGAAGTGCCGCACGCCAGCACTATCTACATAGACATAAATATCCGCATGACATGGCATAGCTAGGGCCAACGCAGAAAGCAATACTCCTACCGATAACCGGCGGTCCATCGATGCCTCCCTGATGTTTTTTGCATTGGATTGAGAAATGACAAAGCAAGGCCTTCCGTTGCTCGGTGATTATATTTTACCCGTATAAGGAGACGAAATGCCTCGCTTTTCTCTCCTTAAGTCAGGTTTCTGCCGCTACAGTTTGGTGGGTGGTAAATGCACTATTGCATATAGTTACGCCTTTTAAACTTTTTTACAAGTCGGTTGAGCTTATTATCCCGGATGCCCAAAACGAGACGCAGGCTTAACATGGTGTGATAATGTTCCGCGCCTTGATCGATCGAACCTCGCCATCGGCTGCTGGTCTTTATTTACCACTGGGTTGACTACTGATCATTTTACTTGTCGCAATCTATGCATGAAACGAGTCAAGGAATTGAATAATAACCGACTTTCTAGATCAGCTTTCGCAGTTTCCACTAACGATCAAGTAGGAAGTGGTGTTTATACTTGGAGAGGCATCCTGAATATGGCGTTGCGTCATCGGCGCGAATTAATAATGGCTAATGTCATTGCGGTGTTGGGAGTCCTTACCAGTGTTCCTATTCCTTTGTTGATGCCGCTATTGGTGGACGAAGTGCTGCTCGATCATCCCAGTATTACGGTAGCGGCGATGCAGGCCTTATTTCCCCAGAGTTGGCACGGACCTACTTTATATATCTTGGCCATGCTGGCTTTTGTGGTGCTGCTGCGGCTTGGTGCGATGTTGTTCGGGGTGTGGCAGATGCGGCAGTTTACTATTATCGCCAAGGATGTGATCTATCATATGCGCCGGGACTTGCTGGCGCGTTTGCAACAGGTGTCGATGTCTGAGTACGAGACCATGGGCAGTGGAGCGGTAGCCTCACATTTCGTGACTGATTTGGATACAGTGGATCAGTTCGTCGGCAGCACCATCAGTAAGTTTCTGGTGGCAGTACTCACGATCATTGGCGTCGCAGTTGTTCTGCTCTGGGTACATTGGCCGTTAGGGCTCTTTATTCTATTTATCAATCCCCTGGTGATTTTCTTTACCATGACGCTGGGCAAGCATATCAAACAGCTGAAAAGTAAAGAAAATGCTGCTTATGAAGTATTTCAGGGTGCGCTGACTGAAACGCTAGATGCAATCCAGCAAATCCGCGCTGCCAATCGGGAACGCCATTATGTGTGGCGGCTCATCGATTTAGCTAAAGGAGTTCGAGATTATGCCACCGCTTACGCTTGGAAAAGCGAAGCGGCGAGTCGTCTGTCGTTTCTTGTTTTTCTCTGTGGTTTTGAAGTTTTTCGGGCCATTGCCATGCTAATGGTGGTATTTTCCGATCTGAGTATTGGGTTGATGTTCGCAGTGTTTGGGTATCTGTGGTTTATGATGGGACCGGTGCAAGAGGTGTTGGGAATACAGTATGCCTTTGCCGGCGCCAGGGCGGCGTTAGGACGTATTAACCAATTATTGACGCTGCGCGCGGAACCTCACTATCCCCATAAAAAAAATCCCTTTTACGGAAAAGTGACTACCACTGTGGCAGTGCGGGATGTTTGTTTTGCTTACGGCAGCGGACCGTTGGTTTTGGACCATGTCAGCCTAGAGATTCAAGCCGGAGAGAAAGTGGCTTTGGTGGGAGCCAGCGGCGGCGGCAAGACTACGCTGGTGCAGGTGCTTCTGGGATTGTATGTTCCGCAAGCGGGAAATGTATTGTTCGATGAGATACCGGTCAAGGAGATTGGTTTAGATATGGTTCGGGAGAACGTCGCCACGGTGCTTCAGCATCCTACCCTGTTCAACGACACCGTGCGGGCCAATCTTACCTTGGGTCGGCACATTCCTGACCACCGCTTATGGCAAGCGCTGGAAGTGTCTCAGTTAGAAGAGACGGTGGAGGCATTGGATAGAGGACTGGATACCATGGTTGGACGGCAGGGGGTGCGTTTGTCCGGCGGTCAGCGCCAGCGCTTGGCCATTGCGCGGATGGTGCTTGCCGATCCTAAAGTCGTGATATTAGACGAGGCGACATCGGCGTTAGATACGGAGACGGAGGGAAGACTCCACACTGCTTTACAGCGGTTTCTCGCCGACCGTACCACACTCATTATTGCGCATCGGTTGAGCGCCGTAAAGCAGGCCGAGCGAGTTTATGTGTTCGACAGTGGGCGTGTTATCGAAGCAGGTCAACATGAGGAGCTGCTTCATCAAGACGGCCTCTATGCCCGACTCTATGGTGCCGCGCAGCATTAAATAGGGCAGTCAAGCAGAAAACTTTGCTATAACTGTAACCACGGCAAGTGGAATTTTTTATCCATAAAGGTAAGTTTCATGACAGCGCAACGTGAAAATAACAGTGTCGAGGCCGATGTGGTGGAAGAACAGATAACTTCCAGCGAGTCAAAAACGGCTGGTGCTCCGAGTTCAGCTGAACAGCCAACTGTTTCAGAAGAAACTGCTGTAGTGCCTGCTGCCCTCGAAATTGATCTGCATTCCCCGGAGTGGTATCTCAATCGAGAGTTGACATGGTTGGCTTTTAACCAACGGGTGCTTCATGAAGGCCAGGATGAGCGTACCCCTTTACTGGAGCGTCTCAAGTTTCTGGCCATTGTCAGCGCTAATCTAGATGAATTTTTTATGAAACGTATCGGCGGCCTTAAGCAACAAGTCGGCGCCGGTGTTAAGGAACTCACGGTGGATGGCCGCACACCGCAACAGCAGATCAGCGAATGCCATGCCGTGGTAAGGGATCTTGAGGAGCAGCAGCGGCTACTGGCGCGCGAGTTACATGTATTGCTTATCCAGCAAGGTATCCGAATCAGCAGCTATAAGCGGTTAAATCCCAAGCAGCAAACCGCCATGCGGGACTACTATCTGAGGAATATTTTTCCTTTGGTTACGCCACAGGCTATGGATCCCGCGCATCCCTTCCCCTTTATCTCTAATTTATCTCTCAATCTGTTGGTAACAGTACGCTATTCTGACGAGGTGCACAGCGCGCTAGCGCGAATTAAAGTGCCTACCGGATCGGGAATACCACGCTTTTTGCAGGTGGGCAATGAGCTGCTATTCGTCCCCCTGGAGGACGTGATGGCCAATAATCTGGATTTATTATTTCCTGGCATGATAATTGAAACGTGTGAACTGTTTCGTGTGACTCGCAATGCCATTACGGATAAATCTGAGGAACAGGCCAATGATTTGCTCGTGATGATTGAATCGGAACTACGGGATCGTAAATTTGCTCCTATCGTGCGGCTGGAAGCGATGAAAGACATGGATCCTGTGCACCGCGGCATGCTAGCCGCCGAATTGGGTCTGGATGAAGAGGCAGACGTTTTCGAGGTAGACGGCATGATGGCCAAGCGTGATCTGTTTCAGATTGTCGCCTTGGACCGTCCTGAGCTTCACGATCCCCCCCACCATCCCTTGGATCATCCTAAGCTCATCGGTGCCCCTAATGTCTTTCATATGATTCGGGAACAAGGGCCAATTCTACTTCAGCATCCTTATGAATCTTTCGTTACTTCAGTGGAACGTTTTCTCAGGGAGGCCAGCAGGGACTCCAAGGTATTGGCCATTAAGATGACCCTATACCGGACATCCTCGGACTCGAAGGTTATTGCGTATCTGGTCGATGCCGCCCGCAACGGCAAGCAAGTAGCGGTGGCCGTAGAACTTAAGGCCCGCTTTGATGAATCCGCCAACATTCAATGGGCTAACCGCTTGGAAGAAGCGGGTATTCACGTTACTTACGGAGTCATGGGGCTGAAAACCCACAGCAAGGTAATCTTCGTGGTGCGCCGGGATTACGATGGGCTGCGTCGCTATGCCCATATCGGCACCGGCAATTATCATTCCGGCACCGCCCGTTTATACAGCGATCTTGGCATGCTGACCTGCGATCCCGTTATCGGAGGAGATCTTACCGAGCTTTTTAATTATCTCACGACCGGCTATGTGGCTAAACGCAATTATCAAAAACTTCTGCCGGCGCCCAAAATTCTCAAACCTGCTTTGCTGGCCAAGATTGAACGGGAAATAACCAGACACTCCGCAAAATCGCCGGGTTTGATCCATTTTAAAATAAATGCCTTGGAAGATAAGGATATTATTGCAGCGCTTTATCGCGCCTCCCTGGTAGGGGTGAAGGTGGAGTTGATCGTCCGGGATACCTGTCGCCTGCGGCCAGGCATCCCGGGGTTATCGGATAATATTCGAGTCGTTAGCCTTGTTGGGCGCTTTCTGGAGCATAGTCGTATCTTCTACTTTCGCAACGGTGGCGATGAAGACTATTTCATTGGTTCCGCCGATTGCATGAAGCGTAACCTAGAAAGCCGTGTGGAGGTGGTGGCCCCGGTGGAGGCGCCAGAGTTGCGGGAAAAGTTACGCCAGATCCTAGACGTGCAGTTAAATAATCAACGCAGTACCTGGGACATGCAGCCGGACGGTACCTACCTCCAGCGCTTACCTGCCGAGGGTCAAGATCCGCGGGGCGCTCAGGAAATTTTGATTGCTCTCGCAGAGCAGCGGCAAAAAGTAGCCCAAAGGCTCAAAAAACGCAAGCGCAAAGGTGAAATCAGCAGTCGTTGGAATCACTGATCTGGAAATCAGAGATAAAAACGCCACTGCTTCTCTATCACGCTTCCTAGAGGCGTGGCAAGGAGGGTAGTAAAATTACCCGTTCGAACACGACAACCCCTGCCCAAGAGTTTCCTGCCGAATGCCTTAACGGCAGCGTAGAGCGCGTCACTTTTCACAGCCCGGAGAGTGGCTTCTGTGTATTAAGAGTCAAGGTGCGCGGTCATCGGGAGCTGGTAACCGTGGTTGGCACTACGGCCACCGTGACACCCGGCGAATATGTCGAGTGCACAGGTGGTTGGAGTAATGATCGTCATTATGGTCTGCAATTTAAAGCGTTACAGCTGCAAGTTATACCGCCAAGCACACTGGAAGGCATCGAAAAATATCTTGGTTCTGGTATGGTCAAGGGGATTGGTCCTTACTTTGCTCGAAAGTTGGTGCGAGCTTTCGGCGAGCAGGTCTTCGCCATCATTGAGCAACAGCCTGAACGCTTAACAGAGCTTCCCGGCATCGGCGCTAAACGTAAGGCCCGCGTCATTGCTGCCTGGACGGAACAGAAAATGGTTCGGGACATTATGGTATTTCTTCAATCCCATGGGGTCGGTACCGCTCGGTCTGTTCGTATCTACAAGACCTATGGCGAAACCGCCATTGCCCAAGTCCGTGAGAATCCCTATCGACTATCCCTGGATATCTATGGCATTGGTTTTAAGACTGCGGATACGCTGGCGCAACGGTTAGGAATTCCTTGCGACTCCCTCATCCGCGCTCAAGCCGGCGTCCGTCATGTACTCCAGGAATTTTCAGATCAAGGACATTGTGCGGCTGAGCGTAAAGCATTGTTGGACGCTACGGTGGCGCTGCTGAATATTCCGGCCGCCATCGTCGAACAAGCCATTGCACTTGAGACTCAGGCGGGCAATCTCATTGCGGAATTCATTGCAGAAAAGCAGTGTCTATTTTTGGCCCCGCTGCACCGCGCCGAAGTCGGCACGGCTGATCATCTGCTGCGGCTTTTAAAGGGTAGGCCATCCTGGGGAGAACTGGCGGTGACCAATGCGATACCCTGGATGGAAAAGCAAACCGGGTTCAACTTATCGAACTCGCAGCGTCAAGCTGTCACACAAGTCTGCACCGGCAAGGTGACGGTACTCACCGGTGGGCCTGGAGTCGGCAAAACGACTGTCATTCATGGAATCCTACGTATTCTCCGCGCCCGCCAGGTGAGGGTGCTGCTGTGTGCACCGACTGGCCGGGCGGCTAAACGACTATCAGAAACCACAGGTTTGGTGGCTAAGACGATTCACCGTCTCTTGGAATTCGACCCGCAGACTATGAGCTTTAAGCGGCATGGCAGCAGACTTCTTGAAGCTGATTTGATCGTGCTGGATGAAATCTCCATGGTGGATGTGGTGCTCGCTAACCAGTTGTTGCGCGCTATACCTGACCACGCAGCGGTTTTGTTAGTGGGCGATGTCGACCAGTTGCCCTCCGTGGGGCCTGGCGCTGTATTGGCCGATATCATTGCTGCGCAGCGTATTCCTACGGTGCGGCTTGTGGAAATTTTTCGGCAGGCAGCCGAGTCCAAAATTATCACTAATGCGCATCGTATCAATCGCGGACAACTGCCGGCGCCATTAGGGAATGCTTCTGAACAAAGTGATTTTTATGTGATTCCGGCCGCTACGCCTGAAGCAATTCAGACTAAGCTCTTGCATGTGGTAACTGAACGTATTCCTAAACGGTTTGGCTTTCGTCCCGTGCGCGATATCCAAGTGCTCGTCCCGATGAACCGAGGCAGTCTAGGCGCTCGTGCGCTCAATGCTGAACTCCAGCAACGTCTCAACCCTAACGCCGAACCCAAAGTAACCCGCTTCGGTTGGACGTTTGCGCCCGGGGACAAAGTCATCCAAAACGTTAATAATTATGATAAGGAGGTCTTTAACGGTGACATTGGCCTGATAACGCGGATAGATTTGGATGAAGGATTGGTCTTTATTGATTTCGATGGCAGGGAAGTGGAATATGAACTTAGTGAGTTGGATGAAATTGCCTTAGCCTATGCCACGACTATCCATAAGAGTCAGGGTTCTGAATATCCAGTCGTAGTGATTCCCCTGGCTACTCAGCACTACACTCTGCTCGAGCGCAATCTGCTTTACACGGGCGTTACCCGTGGCAAGCAGTTGGTGGTGCTCATCGTTCAGCCCAAGGCGCTTGGCATGGCCGTGCGCAGAGTGCGTTCCTCGGGACGTATGACTAACCTTACCGCCCGATTGGCGGACCGATTGGCGGATGAGCGTCAACCCGTGAGAGTGTTATGACCAGCCTAACCTTGACGCAACAACTGACGGCGCTGGTTAACGCGAAACCCATTACGGCGGCTGCGCTGGAACGGGCAGCGTTGCTTACCCTCGATGCTGTGGCAAATGCCCTTGCGGGACGCCGTTCCGAACCGGGACGCATTCTGCTGCAGTGGGGGCAACATTGCGGTACGGACGCCGGGCGGCGCGCATTTTTGTTGGGATCACTGGCTCATATTCTCGAGGTCGATGATTTGCATCGAGCCTCCGTAGTCCATCCGGGTTGTGTCGTGGTGCCGGCGGTTTGGGCTATTGCCGAGCAGATGGATACACCAGGTAAGGCAATATTAAGCGCTATACTGCGCGGCTTTGAGGCGGTCACGCGGGTGGGTATGGCAGTGGGACCGGCGCACTACCGCATTTGGCACAACACCGCTACTTGCGGTCCCTTTGGTTCAGCCATGGGAGTCGCCTCCCTCTTGGGACTTGATGCGCCAGCGACGGTCCATGCTTTGGGCAATGCCGGCACTCAATCTGCCGGTTTCTGGCAGTTTCTGGAGACCGGGGCCATGACTAAGCATCTCCATGCTGGCCGCGCGGCGGAAGCCGGTGTGTTGGCTGCCGAACTGGCAAGCCTCGGTTTTACCGGGCCGCCAGCGATTCTGGAGGGTACCAGAGGGTTGTTTGCGGCTACCTGTCCAGATGCAGATGCACAAGCGGTTATCCGGAATCCAGACGCACCCTGGCAGCTGTTGCAGACCTCCCTCAAGCCCTGGCCATCATGCCGGCATACGCATCCGGCCGTGGATGCAGCACAGGAGTTAAGCTCCTTCCTTGATTGTGAAACCATCGAACAGGTGGAAGTAGAAACCTATCAGGCGGCGCTGGAGGTTTGTGATCGGCCTGCCCCTCAGTCAGAGTATGAGGCGAAGTTCTCACTTCAGCATTGCGTAGCGGCGGCTTTATCCTTTGGGCAACTGGATTTTTCCACTTTTACTGCGCAGACGCAGGATCGGCTTGCTGCGCTTCGCACGCGTGTTCAGCTACGGGTAGCGGAGCCTTATGTATCCGCCTATCCTCAGGCCTGGGGCAGCGCTGTCAAGGTGGTTTGCCAAAATGGCGTTAGTTTAAGAGCGCAACGAACCCACGCCAAGGGTGACCCCGAAGCACCCCTGTCGTCACAGGAAATCATCACTAAGGCAATGCGGCTAATGGAGTTTGGTGGTGTTGCTAATGCGGATGCTCTGGTTGCGGGTATTTTGGCCATGGCAGACGATGGGCCTTTGCCTGGACTCGTCATACGGTCACAATAACGATTGGCGAACCGCTTGCCCTGTCCCGCAAACGCTGCGGCATTGCCGGCCACGTCAGGCTAGCACGGGAATATCTTTGCACACCCAATGGCGTGTCGCCGGTCGCAAGGTTGTGCTTTTTGGGCTACCGTTGTGGGTGATGCTGACCTGCCAATTTCCGTGGTAGCCATACAAGACCGGTGAAAACGCGACTGTACCAGTTGGGTATTGACCGGTTTCGGCAATGTCAATCTGAATGTTTGGGTAGCTCACCGTCGCGCGGATGTGGACAGTGTTATAATGTCCAGCTTGATAAGCTTGTGTTTCCTGATCGTCGATAAAATACGTTAATTGTCCGCAGCGGTCTTTGCTAAAAATATGTAGTTCGAGGGTTTGTAATTGCATTAGGCTGTTATTCAAAGGACCGTTGTAAAAGGGAAGAATGGTGCCATCGCGCACAAAGAGAGGAACCTCATCCAATCCCGCGGCGTAGGGTATAATGTGTCCGCCTGCTATCCAAATGCCTTTGTTGAGATCAAACCACCAGCCTGGAGGAAAGGTAATATACCGAAGCTGGCGTTTTTTCCCTTTTGCCACAACGCTCTTGCCATCGTTCTCTGCGACTACGATAGGAGCCACCATAATGCTGTCGCCGATCAGGAATTGATCATCTAGGTTCTCAAATCGTTCATCCTCGTATTCGTATAACAGCGGCCTTAGTATCGGGTCCCCCGTCAGATAATGGTTGAAGAAACAGGTATAGAGATAAGGCAGCAAGCGGTAACGGGTTTTAATGATTGCGCGTACGTATGCCAGGCATTGCGGCCCGAATTGCCAAGGTTCTTGCGCTTTGGAATCCCATACCGAGTGATTCCGAAAAAAGGGAAATAAAAAGCCTGCCTGATACCAGCGAATCAAGAGTTCTGCCGTCGTGTGTCCCATATAGCCGCCGATGTCTGGACCATTGACGGCCACGCCTGATAATCCCAGATTGATGGTGCAGGGAATGGACATCCGCAAATGTTGCCAGTTACTGGCATTATCACCTGTCCAAATGGCACTGTAGCGCTGCGTGCCGGTAAATCCGCTGCGCGTCAATAGAAAAGGTCGTGCGTTAGGCGCTACTTTAGCAAACGCTTCTAGACTGGCCTTGGCCATTAAGTGTGCGTATTGGTTATGATAGCGGTCGTGGGATACCTTGCCGTGAGCAAATCGCATGTCTTCGAGAGCACTATAGCCGGTCGCGGGATCATTCATATCCAGCCAGATCCCATCAATAGCGCTCTCAGTCATAAATTTGGCAACCTGTTCCGCCCACCAGCCCCGTGCGGATGCTAAGCTAAAATCCGGAAACACAACATCGCCCGGCCAGACACGGCCGACATACTCTTTGCCGCTAAGTGTCTTGCAGAAGATAGCTTGATTGCCATCGTAAATGGAGTAACCAGGCTCGCGTTTTACGCCTGGATCGATGATAGTGACCGTACGAATGCCCGCTTTCCTAAGCGCTGCGTTAAAGATGTTCGGTGTTGGAAAATCGTCTTTGTCCCAGGTAAAGAGCCGGTATTCGTCCATATAGTCGATGTCATACCAAAAGGCGCTGACCGGAATGTCAAACCTTGCGAAGCTATCCTTCATGGTTAAGAAGTCAGCTTCCGTTTGATAACCCCAGCGGCTCTGGTGGTAGCCCATACTCCATAACGGCGGTACTTGGGCTCTGCCCGTCAGCAAAGTGAAATGTTGAACGACCTGACGAAGGCTTGGGCCGTCGATAAAGTAGACATCGGTATTGCCAACTATCGATTGATACATCAACTGCCCTGGCGCGATTTTTTCCACATCGATGACGGCACGGCCGGGATTGTCGAAATAAATACCGGTATAGATGCTTCCTATTTTTATAATAGCGAAGGGAATTGTCACATAGGTTGGATCATAATCATTGCGGCCGTAAGTATGGGGAAATACAGCGACCACATCCACATTCCAGAAATCCATGCTATCACCACGCTTATTAAATCCTTTGGTACGCTCTCCGAAGCCATAAAAGCCGGCGGCATTGCTTACCTGAAAATTGAGAATAAATTTTTCTCCATTAAAACCAATGCCGTCCTTAATAGTTTCCAGAAGCATGCCAGACGCCATTCGAATAATTAATTTCGTTCCATTGACTTCAATCCGGCAGCTTTTCGTTGTAAATGAGATAAGATTGTTGGAATCTGGAAGCACAGTTTGACCCTGACGATATTGTTCCAGAATACCATCGGAATAGTTGTGCTTATCGGTGACAATGGCATTGTCGAAATGTAATTTGGTGCAGAAATCGGTAATTTCCTCACAATCAATTTGCGCCCCGAAAGAGTGCCCTAAAATTTGTACCTTATTGTCGACGACAGAGAGCGTGCTGGCGTACTCAAAATTCAGTGGATGCGTTTTTTGACCAAAATACATCATTGATTTCCAGGTTTTTTTAGGGAATCAGTCATAGGATAAATAAGTCGGAATATGCTAAGTTGTCTTTGACTGATGCTTGGAGCATACATTATAGATCTGGATAGATCTGGAAGCTGTTATCAAGACCGACTGCGGCATGGATACCGCAGTCGAGCTTATATTATAGGGATGTATTAACGGCGTGTCTTGAGGATAACTTCCAGATCTATATCCGTGATAGTGGCTAACAGTATACTGTCTCGGCTCGGACTTTTGTGACCTACTGTTTTTAAGGTGTTGCCGTGTGCATCTATGACCGTATTGCGGGCTTGGCCAATAGTGTCGAGACGGCGGCGTATTCGTGGCACGTCTGCGTCCAGCGTCTTGCGGTGCCACAACTCAACGATGACCGCCAGGATATGTCATGTTGTCAGTGTCGCCGTTTTAGAACCATGTAGGCGCAGCCAAGCTCTAATCATCCTATCAACACCTATCGTGAGACACCAAAAGTAAATTCTTGAGTAAAAAGCTATGTTTTCTGTAGCATTGATTTGTGTTATAAAAAACAATTGACAAATAAATGGAAATTTTTTTAGTAAATCCCGTGTAATAGGCAAAGGCAGTTACACATGAGTGGAATTGCCCCGCCTGCAGAGGGGGGAGTGATCTTACCGATACTGTTAAATAGAAAAGGGTAATCAAAGCAAATCGATTACCCGGCGATTAAAGCCAAACCTATTGTGAAATAGGGGCGGAAAGTCACGGGTCCTTATGTTTTAAGGAGCGTTAGGATAGCCGGACTGCCGAATGCGAGGTCGTAAAACTCGCTAAGGGTAGTTCGGTTTTTTTATGAAAGGTTTCAATACGCTAAAGCTAAACAAGCATGATTAGCGGCGGCCGGACATAAACCGTAAGGAGGTGCTTACCAATACGTTGATCGTCAAGTCCTAGACTAATTCCTGAATTTATTAACCGCTGAATGACTTGCAGTCAAGGTAGGCAGAGAGCCTGCTAATGAACTGTAAAATCTTATCTATGTTAAGCATCGTACCCCGCATCCTCTTTAAATGAGTGTCGATGATTAGCTTAAAAGAATTGTTTGAAGACGGATTCTTTTAAGAAGAGGATTTTTAAGGGTACTGAGCTATGGCTTGTACCATATGACTTTGCGATTCTTTTTCGAGAAAAAGACCCTTTTTACAGGACGTTAGTCATCTATTTTAGTGTGAAGTCATGCGGTACAAGCTATAGTTAATCTGACAAAACTTAAAATTTTCTTCTATCAGTTGGAGCGGCCCTTATGACTTATCAGTCAAACGTGAAACAAGTGGCGAGGGTAGAGCCGGTTTACCCAGACTATGTGAAGAACAAAAAGCTTCGTGAATGGGTGGCCGAAGTTGCTGCGCTCACCCAACCGGAAAACATTTATTGGTGCGAAGGTTCGCAAGAAGAATATGATCGGCTGTGCGCTGAGATGGTGCAATCCGGCACTCTGAAAAAACTCAATGAGGATAAGCGTCCCAATAGTTATCTAGCATTATCTGATCCCAGTGATGTGGCTCGGGTAGAAGACCGTACTTTTATCTGCAGTGTCCATAAGCACGATGCCGGTCCCACTAATAACTGGGTGCATCCGGCAGAGATGAAGGCAACTTTGCTCAAGCTGTTTGACGGCTGCATGCGCGGGCGTACGATGTACGTGATTCCCTTCAGTATGGGGCCGCTGGGTTCGCCAATCTCACATATCGGTGTTGAAATCAGCGATTCCCCCTATGTGGCGGCTAATATGCGCATCATGACGCGCATGGGGAAAGCTGCATTAGATGTTCTTGGCGAAGATGGCGACTTTGTGCCCTGCTTGCACTCAGTGGGAGCACCGCTTGAGTCCGGTCAGAAAGATGTTCCCTGGCCCTGTAATTCGGAAAAATACATCGTTCATTTTCCGGAAGAAAACGCGATCTGGTCCTTTGGCAGCGGTTATGGCGGCAATGCCTTGTTAGGCAAGAAATGCTTTGCCCTGCGTATCGCTTCCAGTATGGGTCGGGATCAGGGCTGGTTGGCCGAACACATGTTGATTCTCGGCGTAGAGTCTCCGGCAGGGGAGAAGACATTTGTGGCGGGAGCTTTTCCCAGCGCCTGCGGTAAGACCAACTTTGCTATGTTAATTCCGCCTGATGCGTTCAAGGGCTGGAAGGTTACTACCGTGGGTGACGATATCGCCTGGCTGAAACCCGGTCCCGACGGTCGACTTTATGCTATCAATCCAGAGGCGGGTTTTTTCGGCGTGGCGCCTGGCACCTCCGAGAAATCCAATCCTAACGCTATGGCTACGCTAAAAGCCAATTGCATTTTCACCAATGTCGCCATGACGCCGGATGGCGACGTGTGGTGGGAAGATATGACAGACACCCCACCGCCGGAGTTGATTGATTGGAAGGGTAACCCTTGGACGCCCGACTGTGGTCGAGTGGCTGCTCATCCTAACTCGCGGTTTACTGCCCCTGCCTCGCAGTGTCCGTCTATTGATCCGGAGTGGGAAAATCCTGATGGTGTGCCCATTAGCGCCTTCATTTTCGGTGGACGTCGTAGCACGACCATACCCCTAGTGGTGCAAGCGACCAATTGGACTCATAGCGTTTATATGGCCGCTACCCTAGGTTCCGAAACCACCGCTGCTGCCGCGGGAGCGCAAGGACAGGTACGGCGTGACCCGATGGCAATGCTGCCGTTCTGTGGTTACAATATTGCTGACTACTTTGACCATTGGTTGGGAGTGGGTCATCGTTTATATAATCCGCCGCGCGTTTTCTGCGTAAATTGGTTCCGCAAAGATGCCAACGGCAAGTTTTTGTGGCCGGGCTTTGGAGAAAATATGCGGGTTCTAAAGTGGATTTTAGACCGTACCCACGGACGGGGAGGCGCTATCGAAAGTCCCCTTGGCTGGATGCCACCCTATAGTGAGCTTTCTTGGGAAGGGCTAGAAAGCTTTTCGCAGGAAAAATATACCGAATTAATGTCGGTCGATCGCGAAACGTGGATCAAAGAACTCGTGTTTCACGAGGAGCTGTTCGTTCAACTTTACGATCGCTTGCCCAAAGAGTTCGTGCTCCAACGGGAGCTGCTGCTGGCTAATTTGTGGCGTTCGCCGGACCGTTGGCGACTTCCTTAAAGGCGATCAATCCCGCCGCCAGCGGCGGCGGGATTTTTTAACCACTTACGTCTCGACTTTTGCAGTGATCTGAGATCAATTTTCCCCTCCTTCGAGGGGCTCAGCCCGGTAGAATATCTTGAGACGACATGGGCTATATGGCGTGTCTTATTGCCGAAGTCTTCGAGAAGCTCAACACGGTAGAATATCTTTAGACCCTCCCCTTATCGTTTCTGGAGGTGGAGATATGCTACCGCTCATTGAAGTTCCCGATATTGTGCAGCACTATGCGCCCTTTTTCGAGTCCGTGTTTTCGCCCAAAGCGTTTCAACAATTTCAGCGGTATCTCAGTGGCTTAATCGTCTCGGAAAACAAAACCGTCGACGGCATTAATCGGCTCTTCGTTGTCGATGTGCGTAACCAGAGTAGCCTCAATCGTCTCTTGACCGACAGTCCGTTTTTCGTGGACGCGTTGCACCAAGCTCGTCTGGCCTTATTGCAAAGTCTACCAGGGACCGAGATGAAGCCAAAAGGTGTACTCAGTCTCGACGATACCTTGTTGACCCACTACGGCAAACACTTTGACAAGATTGCCTACCTTTACGATTCGACCCATGAGTGTTATGTCTGGGCTCACCATCTGGTGAATCTTCACTACAGTGATGATCTCACCGATTATCCGATCAACTGCTGTCTGTGGGAGCCGGCCGAGTTGGATACCCTCGAAACAGGGCTCCTCGCTGCCGGGGTGAGCATCCGCCAGAGCAAATATCGCCTTAAAGACAGCGAACCGAGAAAATGGCGACAATATGTGCTGGGTCTGTGGCGGCGTCATCAGCATAAGCCCGAGGTCGCCAAGCTCTATCAAAGTAAGTTGATGTTAGCCCAACAGCTGCTGACCGAGTTCTTCACCACGCATGCGCAAGATACGTTCCCGGTCACCTTTGACAATTGGTATACCCAGCCCGCCTTTTGTCGATTTTTAGCCAAGACCCTCAAGGTTCCGTATGTGGGAACGCTGGCCGGTGATGATCTCGTCGTGTTGCCCCACCAGTCACAACGAGTAGAGGCCTTTGATGCTCATCTGCAACAGGAACAGCATCAAGTCCTCAAAAAGGGAGGCAAACCACTCTTTCGCAAACTGTCAATCCCCTACAAAGGAGACCAAGAGACCTACTACAGCTACTGTAAAACCCATCACATTCATAACTTTGGCAAGCACCGTTTGGTCATCAATCATCGCCAGGCCGATCTCTCGGATACCGTTTCCTACTTCATCTCCAACCAGCTGAAGTGGCAAGCCGGGGGGATCGCCCGCATCCGACGTCATCGCTGGCCCGTTGAAGTCTATCACGAAGAAGGCAAAGCGGATGGGCTGGATCAGTATCAAGTGCGGGACTTCGAGGCGATATCCTGGCATGTCGCTCTTGTCGCCGTCACTTATAGCCTACTGCGTGCTGCTCAACACGATGCATCCCTACTTCACAAGCTCCAACGCCATGTCCAGACTCAGCTGGATGGTTCGGCAGGAAGTTGGCGTCGCAATACCCAGGCACAAGCGCTGTGGACCTTGGCGATTTTCATTGCCACTGGGCTCTCCCAAGGTCAGACGCTGTCAGAGGTGATCGAACCCCTCGTTGCCGTGTTTGCGTATTGAGGACCCGCCGCTCTGCTTTTCAAGGTGATGAATGAGCCTGGCTTGGAGCATTTCAAGCCGGGGCAGGGGGAGCGTTTGCCCTTTCCCTGATAGAAACCCACTGATTTTACTTGTTTTACAGCCCTGCAAAAGTCGAGTTACGTTTATACAAAAGTGCCACCCTTCCAGCCCCAGTTCTCAGCGGTTACGTTAGTAAAATTAATATAAGTTCTATCTGGTGTAATGCCGAATGCTTCTTGTAGTAAGGCACAAAGCTTATGGGAGATCTGTTGGGTTACATTTTTATTGAGTCCCCCAATGCTGCGTACCTCAGCAAAAGCGGCAGCTGCATGTGTACCGGACATGATAATAGATGTTGTTTCTACTATAGCCATCACATAATGTTCGGGTTTTTCGGTGCATTCAGACGCAATCTTTGACAAAGCCATCAGTAATTCCTGTTTTTTCTTTTCATCTGTTATATCAGCCGATATTTGAAGTTTGAATAAAGGCATGTTTTAGCTCCTACAGATCTTTTTAAATAAGGATTATTTTAGCGTACTCTTATTTTAACTTTCTAAGATAAAGAAAACTTATAGTTTTTTTTGATCCAGCGCAATTCGTTTCTGTCTAAAGAAAAAGAGACTCTCCATTAATAACTCACGGTTCGCTCATTTTTTTGAAGTTCTGAAGATTCAGCGCCTTACGCTGTGCATGAAATATGCAATTGCACAAATCATGCTCATTATAAATCAACGGCTTACATCAAATGACCGAACCGAGGGTAATAACTATAGTTTGTGTCATATGACTTCATACCAAAAATTACTTGTTTTTTATTGTTTCTGACGGCATTTTTGGAATTATTTGACGGAGCAGACCCATGCCGTCTCAAGGTAAAGCATACACGGCCGAGCAAAAGGAGTTTATCGTTCGGCTGAAACACTCTTACGACGAAGAACGAGCGACTCAATCCAGCGTTTCTACTCGTAACCCCGCCGCTCGCGTAGCTAAAGGGTTACAAGTCGGACTGTCGACGGTGAAGATCGTTCTGGCTGCGTATCACAGGACAGGACAGGTGAGTGCCCCCAGGCCGACGCTTCGGGGTAAGCCATCTTACCGTATCGGTAGTGCCCTAGAGACGAGGATTCGCCAACGGGTGCGAGAAGTAAACCGGGGTGGGGGTATGTCAGTGTTCGCACGCTGCGTGGCTGGTTACACCAGGCGTGTGGACAGGTCGATATTCCTATCAAGACACTTTGGCGGACGTTGAAACGCATGGGGTTTGTCCATGGCACTTCGAAAAGGCGCAGCACGTTGAAAGAACGGGATTACGTTATCATCGCTCGACGCGAGTACCTGCGCCGAAAACGCGCCAACCGTCACCCGGACGGGGGCACCTATCGGCCGGAAGTCTATCTGGATGAAACCTATCTCAACGTCAATCACTCGAAAGACAATACCTGGTATTTCGAAGCGGATGGGGCGTGGGTCAACAAACCGGCCGGGAAAGGGCCTCGCTTGATCATTATGCATGCCATTACCCCCGACGGCTGGGTTCCCAAGGCCAAACTGGTGTTTCAAGCCAAACAGCGCACGGGCGACTATCATGGTCAAATGAACAGCACCAACTTCGCGAAGTGGTTTACTGACAATACCGTTCAATGGCCCATCACGATGGCCTGCTCAAAAGGTTTCGTGGGTTGAGGAGGACGACGATGGATAGGCCTTTTCTTGTACCATTTGCGCATTTTGCGTTTGATGACGCGGGGATTGATACGGTTGCGCCGCAGTGCGATGACCGCCTCGGCCACCTCCTGCACCAGCCGGCGGTACCAGCGCTGGCTCCCGCGCTGACTGGATGGGCACTCAGGCAGACGACACCGCAGGATTTTGAGCGTAGCAGTAAACGACAGTCGGCGCGGGTCCAGGTTCTGCGTAGCGGCGGCATCATCCATCAGCACCCGCACCAGGACATGGGCCAGGAGCAGCCCGTAGACTTCCTGCACCACCCCGGCCGGGGGTTGGCGGCGCAGCACCGGGCGTTCGCGCTGATGGGGTTTGAGTTCATCAAGCGTCAGTTCTTCCTCCCAGCGCTCGTGATAGAGACAGACCCGGGGGGTGGCGGGAGCGAGCGCGGCGTCGAGCCGCGTCGTCAGCAACCGATGCCGCTCACCCGCGCCCGAGCGAGTTGGATCGGCGAGCGTGGACGCGATGATCCGCACCATGATCCCGTGGCGAGCGCGGCGCCGATCGGCGCCGTGGTGGTAGCGCTGGGCCAGGGAGGCGCCATCAGCCAAGACCTCAATCGGCTCGAAGATGCGGTTGGACGTGATACGCGCCAACCGGTGAGCCTCGCGCGCGCGCACCGCCGAGACACTGGCATAGTTCAGAAAATTGCGGTCCCACAGCCGCCGCATGTCCGGTTGCAGCGACCGCAAAAGGTAGCGAGCCCTGCTCGCCTCGCCGTGCTTCAGCGGTTTGAGCCACCGGCGCCACAAGACCTGGCGGCCAGTTTCGCACAGGGCCAACAGCCGCCCCTGGGGAAAAGCCCCGGGGGCGCGGCCACTGCCGGGTCGGCCGAAGGCGCGCTCATTAGCCTCGGTATCGGCCACATCCAGCACAACGCCGTCCCAGGCCATCGGGCGCATTCCCCGGTAAAAAGCCCCGGGCGTCTCCGCTCGACCCAACCGGCGGATCGCCCGCTCGGCCAGCACCCGCAGCGGTCCAATGCCCCGCCGCTTGCGCGCTTCGCACACGGTCGAGCGCCCCGGTACGCCACCCGGGCGAAACGGGTGCAACCAGCGAAAAATCTGCCGATAGCTGTCCCGACCACACAGCCCCAGCGCAATCATGAACCACCCCATGAACCACCCCGGCAGACGTTTACACACCGCCCCCTCTTGGCCGGTTTGTGCCAGCCCCTCTTCCCCCTGCGCACGGGGAATGATAGCTTGCAAAGCGCGGAGTCGATCACGCGTCGGCAAAGACGTCCACGCGTCAGTCTCTTGGCGAAGGTCGATCACCGTAGCCTCCTGATCAGGTTTGAGTTTTGGCAAACCTATCCTGACTGGAGGCTTTTCATTTGGCAAGCCCATTGAACGGTATTGGGTTTACTGAGCAGTTGCTGCCGAATATCCCACCGCAGTCGCTCATTTTGATGGACAACGCGTCTTATCATAATGACGTAGCGGAGGATGCGTTCCCGACGCCGAAAACTACCAAAGTACAGTTGCAGCACTGGTTGAAAGCCCATCACCCCGATGACTACCGGGACGATATGCTCAAACCCGAATTGTATCAGCGATGCCAACAACGGTGCCCAGAGCCCAAGCTCATGCTGGATCTGATGGCGGAAGCGGAAGGCCACACCATCATTCGCACGCCCCCTTATCATCCGGAGTTACAACCGATTGAAACCTGCTGGGCGATCACCAAAGCATACTGTGCGGCGCGCTGTGATTACACGATGGCCGGCCTCAAGCGCCATCTTGACGCCGGTTTTGACCAAGTCACTCCGGCTGTTTGTCAAGGACTTATCCAGAAAGTCAGAGACCAGGAAGATCAATACTGGCAGGAAGATGAGGAAGATGACAACCGCGAGCAATTCGATGACTTCGCTCTTCGAGCCAATGAAAGTGGTTTTCCCGAAGCCGAAGAAAACCCTTTAGAACGCATCGTTGATGAGCAACTTTAGTCCCTCCAATCCCATAAAGAAAGTATGAAGTCATATGACACAAACTATAAACGGTTAACACTAATTCGGTGGCGTCTAACCCATCAGTTCATTATCCTTAGACCTCTTGAAAAAGTCATGCTGCAGGGGTGATTTCGAAATTGTGGATCGCTGCAATCAAGTTAAACCGTAACCCAAATCGGCGCCGCCGATTGCGATAGCGACCTGCCAGGATGCGGAACCGTTTCAGGGAACGGATGACATGCTCGACACGAATCCGAATCGCGGCGTGCAGACGGTTAACATGGCGTTGCTCCGGGTTCAGAGGTCGGCCTCGACTCGCTTTGCAGGGCAAGTACGCTTGCGCATGCTGATGTTGGATACCTTGATAACCCTTATCGAACAAGCAAGGAATGGACAGTGACACCTCATGAAGATGATCCTTACCCAACACCAAATCGTGGACGCGACCCGGTGCAACAGCCGTCGCCAGAATCTTTTCGGTGTTCAGGTCAACGGTCAATTGTGCCTTGATCGTGTGGTCCTTCTGCTTGCCACTGTAGTGATTGCGTTGTTTTTTTTTTGGACGCTCGATGGGCGTTTCAGACGCATCGACCGCCACCGCCGGCGTATCAGAACGGCTGAGTTGCACACGCTCGCTACGCTTGGGAAGATGAAAGCGTTGATCGGCCAACCAGCGGTCTTCCACACGCCGGATCAATCGGCAGACGGCGGACTCACCCAGACCCGAATCTACCCCTACCTGCAACTGGGTACGGTAGTCATAATGATAGAGCAATGTCAGCTGCAGTTGATCGGCCAAGGGCACCGTGGAGGGACGGCCCGATTTGCGTTTTTGGCGTTCAGCCGTCCGCACGGCCTCCATCATGGCCTCGAAAGTCTCCGGCTTAACACCACAGGCACGACGAAACTGGTCAGCGGGAAGTTTTCGCAGGTTTTCATAACTCATACCTATAAGTACTGAGGGTTCATCGCTACTTTTTCAAGAGGTCTCTTAATTTAGGATATATCGTATCGTTAATTGATATCCGGACATTATTCAGACACATATTGCGTGGTTGGTAACTGGAAGAAAGAGCGGATACGATGTGTCTGCCGCTGTAACGACTTCAAGACCGATTCCAGGCGCCTTCTGAGATGCGTTTTTTTTGATACATACTGCTGCGACTGAACCCAAAGACTGCGGCCACGAGTTCGAGGCTGCGGCTTTTTGCGTGGATGGCGTGCACCGCGCCGCGGCGAAGATGCGCCATCACCTCATCCGAAATTTTGTATCCATCGATCAACCCCTGGTCTTTCAAGCTCGCCTCCTGTCTCGGATATCATTGGGTATCATCCAATAAAAACTAGGCTATTTATCTTGACAATGTCACATTTCCCAAATGATCGATGAGTTTGTATCATAATGATTTTTCGTAGGAAAGTGATGGTGATGACAAAAAAGAGCTGGGGTGTCGGTGGGGACTGGTGCCGGAGGCGATTCAAACGCTGGGGCAGCGGCTGCCTGAGTTTTGGGCGCGCTACCGGAGCTGTTTCAAGACCCAAACCCGAGACGGCAGCGTCTATGCGCGGCATTATCTGAGCGGACTGCTGCGTATGGAGGGGAATCGACACTATAGCGGAATCGCGCGAGAGGCGGGTGTTGAAGAGCAAAACCTCCAACACTTCATGAGTCACTCGCCGGGGTCGGCTGAGACGGTCTACCGCCAGGTCCAAGCGGAAGTGAAAGCGGTTCCGGAACTGACGAGGGGCGCCGTGGTTCTGGTCGACGAAAGTGCCGACGAGAACGCCGGCGATGCCAGTGCCGGGGCGGCCAAGCCATATAAGGGTCGGCTGGGCAAGGTAGAAACCAGCCAAGTGGGCGTGTTGTTGAGCTACGTGAATCTCACGGTGGCGTCTGGGTTTTGGACCTGGATTCTGGGCAAACTGTTTCTACCCGAGGCCTGGTTCGAGGCCGGCTACCAAAAGCGGCGCAAGCAACAGGGCATGCCTGATTCGTTGAAGTTCAAAACCAAGGTTGAACTGGCCTGGGAGGGGATTCAAGAGGTCATGGCGGGTGGTCTCCCGTTTGAGATCGTCGGTTTCGATAGCCTGTACGGACGGAGTGGTTGGCTACGGGCCCAGGTGCGAAAGGCTCAGCGGCGGTATATGGCGGAAATCCCGGCCGACACGGCCGTGTACCTGGAAAAACCGACGCTCGGCATTCCCCCGCGCCGGGGTCAGCGAGGAAAAAAGCCGACGCAGGTGCAGGTGCTGGCCGGGGAAACGGTCCGCGTGGACAGCTTGCGGGAGACGCTGGCCTGGCAGCGTCTTCGAGTCCGGGCGACCGAACGGGGTGAGCTGTGCGAACGCTTCGCTGCGCGCCGCGTCTGGACCGTCCATGACGGTCAAGCCGTGGAAGACTGGCCGGTGATGCGCGAAGAGGCCACCGACCGCTACCGCTATGCCCTGGGTAACGCCTCAGCGGACACTTCATTGGAACAACTGGCCTGGTGGAAGTGCCAGCGCTACGTCATCGAACGGGCCAACCAGGATGCCAAGTCCGAGCTGGGCTGGGATGAGTGGCAGGCGCAGAAGTACCGTGCCTGGGATCATCATCTCGCTTTGACGGTACTCGCCTCCTGGTTCATCGCGCAAACCCAACTCGACTGGGCGCAGACTCATTCTCGTGACCCGGCGTTGCTCGAAGAACTGGAAACGGATGTCTTACCGGCTCTGTCGGTGGCCAATGTTCGGGAGTTACTGCGCGCGGTTATGCCTCTGAAACGCTTGACCGAAGAACAAGCTACGGAACGAGTGATTGAGCATTTGCTTAATCGCACCCGATCACGCAAGAGTCGGCTTAAAAAACAACGACTTAAAAATAGAGTCCACACCGGCCCCACGTGAGGCTAATGTGACATTGTCAAGTTATATCAATTTATCACTCACGGTTCGCTCATTTACAGAGCCACTTCTGAGAAAGTGAGTTTTATTTGATAAGATTTTGATATGATTGACAAACTTACTTTTAAGACGGAACGCATGGACGATATCCCCTTGCTGCTGGCCCAGCTGGAGCGGATGCACGTGGGGGCGTTGTTGGATGAGCACTTTCCGACCCACGGCAACTGGCAGGGGCTGAGCCTGGGCACGGTCAGTGCCGTGTGGCTGGCCTTTATCCTGTCGGAAGGCGACCACCGCCTGAACCATGTCCAACCCTGGGTCGAGGCGCGCCTGCAGGGATTGGCCGGGTGTCTGGGCCAGCCGGTACGGGCGCTGGATTGGAGCGATGACCGCCTGGCGGCGGTGCTGGATTATTTGAGCGACGACGTGGCGTGGGAAACCGTTGAGCAGTCGCTGGGTGAGCAACTGCTGCGGGTCTATGACCTGGGGGGGTCGCGGCGAGTGCGTGTCGACAGCACCACCGCCAAGGGCTACGTCGAGGTGACTGAGGAAGGTCTGTTTCAATTCGGCCACAGCAAGGACCACCGTCCGGACCTGCCGCAGGTGAAAATCAATCTTGCGACGCTGGATCCCCTGGGGCTGCCCCTGAGCACCACGGTGGTCTCGGGCGAGCAGGCCGATGACCCGCTGTACGTGCCGGAGATTGGCAAAGTGCAGCGCACGTTGCAGCAGGCCGGGATGACCTACCTCGGTGATGCGAAGATGGCGGCGCTGGCTACCCGGGCGTACGTGGTGGGCAGCGGGGATCATTATCTGTGCCCGCTGCCGAGCACGCAACTGCCGGAGTCGGAGCTCGAGCAGGTGCTGGAGCCGGTCTGGGCGGGCCGCCAGGCGCTGGAGCCGGTGTATCAGCCCAGCGCGGAGGGTGACCGGGGGCCGAAGCTGGCCGAGGGCTTTGGCTATGAGGTGAAGCTCACCGGTGAGCACGACGGCAAGGAGCTCACCTGGATCGAGCGGCGGCTGGTGGTACGTTCGCTCAAACTGGCCGAGCGTCAAGAGCGGGCGCTGCACCAACGTCTGGAGCAGGCCACCGCGGCGATTGCCGAGCTTAACGTCACCGGCCAGGGCAAGAAGCGCTTTACCGACGAGGCGACCTTGGCCGAGACCGTCGAGGCGCTCATCGCCAAGCACCGGGTCGCGGGCCTGCTGGCGGTGGACTATCAAACCCATCTCGATGAGCGGCCCAAGCGGCGTTACCGTGACCGGCCCGCTCGGGTGGAGCGCACCCAGACAGTCACCGTGCAGGTATGCCTCGACGAGGCCGCCCTCGCCTCGGCAGTGCGCCGGCTGGGCTGGCGGGTCTATGCCACCGACCAGACCGAGTTGTCGTTGACCGAGGTCGTGCTCGCCTACCGTCAGGCCTATCTCATCGAACGGGGCTTTGGGCGCCTGAAGGGTCGGGTGTTGTCGCTGACACCGATGTATTTGGACTCCGATGCGCGGGTCAAGGGGCTGATCCGGCTGCTGAGCCTGGGGCTGCGGGTGCTGACCTTGGTTGAGTTCACCGTGCGCCAGCGCCTGCAGCAGGAAGGGACGCGCCTGAGTGGTCTCTATCCAGGCAACCCCAAGCGGGCGACGGCTCGCCCCACCACCGAGATGATGTTGCGCGTCTTTACCGGGCTGACCCTGGTGCTGCTCGATGAGGGCACTGAAGTACATGCCCATTTGACCACGCTCACCCCGGTACAGCAACGCATCCTGGAGCTGCTCGACTTTCCGCTGGAGATCTATATGCAATTGACGCCGCATTTCTCAGAACCCCTGCTCAATTTGAGCGAACCGTGAGTTATCAATTAACGGAATGAAATATTCTTAAAATTACCATTTTTGTTATAGTTTAAGTCATATGAATTGATACTTATTGGAAAAAGATGTGATATGATGGTAGCTAAAACTCAAATTTGGGAGCAAAGAGTATGGCTACTCAAGGAAGCCCTCTCACGCCTGAGTTTAAGAGGGCAATCGTATTGGTGAAGGGCTATTTTGACCGTACGAAAGGCGACTTGCGTGAGCAGGGAGGTACGAGTACTGAAAGAGCAGCCCACGCCTTAGGGGTGGGTGTAGCGACGGTGAAGCGGGTCATGGCTGACTACAACCGAAGCCCGGATCTGCTGGCCAGGGGAGAGGACATTCGCCGAGGCCGACCGCCACGAGCCATACCGGATGCGCTGCAGACAATCACCCGGGAATATGTTCGTAAAGCAAACCGAACGGGGTCGCACCTGACGCTTGAGAGGTTGGCTGAGCATCTGAAACAGGCCGTGGGCGATCAGCCGTTCAGCCTGAGGACCCTGGGTCGTACTCTTGATCGATGGGGGTTTACGTTCGGCAAGGGCACGCGCTCACAACACCTTAAAGAAAAAGATCATGTGGTAGCCGCGCGTCAGCGGTATCTGCGCGAAAAGCGGGCGAATCGCCGTGGCGACGACGTGGTTCGTCCCGAGGTTTATGTGGATGAATCGTACGTGAACAAGAACCATAGCAATGATTTTATTTGGTACTCAGATGAGGATGGTCCATGGGTACAAAAGCTGACGGGCAAAGGTGAGGGTCTCATCATTATTCATGCCATTACCCGCAGCGGCTGGATACCGGGTGCGAAATTGACCTTCAAGAGCACGCGGAAAACGGGAGACTATCACGGTCCAATGAATCAGGAGTGGTTCACCAAATGGTTCACCCAGCAGTTGCTTCCCAACATTCCTGACAAGGCGTTGATCATCATGGACAATGCCTCTTATCACAATGTCTTATCGGGACATTCCGCCCCGACGGCGATCTGCAAAAAAGACCGCATATCGGCTTGGTTGAGAAACCAGGGGGTCCCCGTTAGCGACGATTGTCTCAAGGCCGAATTAGTAGAACTTCTCGAGAAATTGGCGCCGGCACCGGTCTACGCTCTGGATGAATTGGCGGCTGAACATGGCCACGAGATATTACGCACGCCGCCCTACCACCCTGAGCTGCAGCCCATTGAAACCTGTTGGGCAGTCGTCAAGAATCAGATTGCTCGCCATAGCAAGTTCACCATGGCCTATCTGTTGGAGCAATTGGATGAAGCCTTCGAAAGCGTTACCGAAGAGACCTGCACCGGGTTGATCAGGAAAGTGCGTAAGGTCGAAGACGACTTTTGGACTGAGGATGTACTGCTAGATCAACGTCAGTAAATAGTATCAATTCATATGACTTGTACTATAGCTACCTTTTTGAAAACTTAACTAAACAAATACTCACACCATTTGATGCGTCTACTAGCTTTAAAAAGTTTATTTTTTCAAAGAATTAGCATTGCTATAACAGGTCAAAGTTCTTCGCTGTAACAGTGCAGGCATGTAAGTAAGTGCCCATTTGTTGTTTGAAATTGACAAAGGCAGTCAAATAGAGACAATTTGCGTCACCTTTTGCGTTGCGGCGTAAGCTAAGGCTTTCTTAATAATACTCTACAATATCAATAGCATAAAGAGACTGGCACTAAACATGCTGAGGCAAAGAAAACGTAAAAACCCTAACAAAATTTAACGCATCACAATTTTTCTACAATCTTTCTACATTTACTCTTGATGATTAGGAATAAAAGGACGGATAGGGAGCTTAAGGACCCAGCCAAAGGAATGGCTGATGGTACATGAAGTACCTACGCTAGGGAAATGTCTTGTTGAAATAAGTCAGTTGACACTTTGTCATTTTAGTAAACGTAACGCACTGTTTATCGGAGCTTAAGAAAAAGAAATTGCAGGGATAGGTAGGATTTGTAAGGACCCAGCCAAAGGAATGGCTGATGGTACATGAGGTGCCTGCGCTAGGGAAAGATCTTGTCGAAAGAAGTTAGTTGATACTGTGTGACTTGGTTATTGAGTAAAACATAACGCACTGTTTATCGAACCTTGAAGGAAACAAAATTGCTAGGGAAAGCTAGGAACTTAAGGACCCGGCTAAAGGATATAGCCTATGGCATAGGAAGTGCCCTCGCATGGACGCGACTTTTTGTGATAGGACATAAACGGTGCAGCAGCGACTTGTCCATTGAATCGGTTGGGTAAGTTGCTGCAGGTTTTTATCTATTCAGAGCCTTATGCTGCGCATGAAATATACCATGGTAAAAATCATTACCATTATAATCAATTTCTTACATAAAATTACCAAACCGAGGGTATATATTTCCTCTACTGTCAATCCTCTCACAGCATTAGTCCCCATTGGGCGTAACCAGATTTCCGCCTCTCAGGCGGCCTTGGGCAAAATCTCCAGTGCAGGCCGACGAATAGGTTTTTTAGGATACAGTCGGGCCGTTTCTTGTTTGATGTAGTACTGCATGAAGTCCTCCCACTGCCCATTGAGGGCGAGGCAACGGAGCTGGAGCACGGCCTGAGCGCCAGGCAGCGTCCCATGCATGCCGGTGCGCTCCATGCGATCCTTGACCACATGACGGCAAGCGCCCTCGATGACGCCCGAGGCGATGGGATAGCCAGCTGCCAGATACTGATCGTACTGCACGCGATGCCGATGCCGGTGAAAGTAATCGCTGATCTTGGTCAGTGGCTGGCGTTGTGCGTCCGACAAGCCGCATCGCTGGGCCTGATCGATCAACCAGATCATCAGCATCCGCGCCTGGCCCTTGAGCAGTGCCAGTAAGCAAAGTTTCATCAGGGCGGTAGTGTTTTAACTTTGTTGTTTATAGATTTTAAATAGGGATGCCAAACTCATAACGATTCACAAACAACCCGATGACGATATCGGGCATTTGTTTTGATTTCGAGAAGCAAATGGTTTTGCGGACGAGCCGCTTAATACGGGTACGTAGCGTTAAATGTTTCCGCTCTATCTTCTGCGTGTTCCGTTTCCCGATAACATGCTTTTCAGGATCTAGATAACGCCCATAAGAACCCCAATCGTCGGTGTAAAAACGGGTGATTCCAAACGGTTCCAATAAATCCTTTAATTTAAGAAAGACCTCATCCTTGCGGCGCCCGAATACATAAGCCAGCACGTCGCCAGTGGCTCGATCTATGGCATGCCATAGCCATCTTTGATTCGCTTTACTTCCCACATAACTCCACATTTCATCCATTTCAACCTCTATTTCTTGATCATTAACCTCATGATTTTCATCTATTTTTATAATATCCACAACAATCTGCTCAGGCGAGTGTATATCTAAAATGGCCTGATTCACCGATTGCAATTCAGGTTCCTTTTTTTTTAATTCATTAATTACCGTCGCTGTACTTATATCCAATACCCGGGCCGTCTCACGAATGCCGCTCCCGTTTACGGCCATCTCAATGATTTTTCGCTTGACTTCTGGCAAGCGACCTTTCTCTGAATAATCTCGAATAAATGTCTTTTCTTCGCAGTCGCTTTCTTTGCAAAGAAAGCGTTGTTTTCCATTGGTCGTTTTTCCATGTTTACCAACATCGATACCACCGCAACTTGGGCATTTAATTGGTTCTAATACCATAATAAATTTCTGAGTTTAAATTCTGCTAACTTGACATCTTGAATTCAAAATATGATAGTTGATTATTTTATAAAAACAACAAAGCTAAAACACTACCATCAGGGCCATCGCCTGGTCGCTGCCCGGGGCATGAAATAAATGCACCGCTTCCCAGAGATACCCATTGGCATGCAGCAAATCCAGAATCTCTACCCGGGGCGTGTCCTTCAGCACCGCCTCTAACTGGTCCCACAACGTGGGTTGACCGTCCATGACCACTACCCAGGGCTGGCGGTGTTGGGGATCCCGTCCCTGGGCTTGCTCCAGCAGCCAGGGGAAAATGACCTCGGCGCTATGGCCCGGCTGGCCGCTGTCGGCTTCGGACAGCGCCGCGCGCAGGCGCTTGTGTTGGGGCGCCGGGCGGGCCAAGACCGGCGGCACACCGGGTATTGGTTCCTGAAACAGCGCTTCCAGCACCTGCTCCGGGGTGCGTACGTAGGGTTCGAGGTGATAAGCCGCGCCTACCAAGGCCATCTGTTTGCGCCCCGGTTTAGGGCCAGGCCGATGGGCATGGGCGGTAATCGGCGGTGCCTCGGGCGCTTTGCGCATGGGTACCCCCTTGCCGTCGGCGCGCATCACCACCACTTGCGCCTCAACAGCGGCCTCCGGCGCGGGGTGCGCGGCCCAGAATCCCTCGACCTGCGCGCCCAGCATACGGCTGGTCTGCTCCAGCCCCGCCACCGATTGCCTCAACCCCAGCATCGGTTCCAGCACCGCGTTAACTTGCCCATAGGGCATTTCCACCGCCAAGCGCTGGTCCCAGTCCTGCAGGAGGTAGGAGTCCTTGCCTTCCGGCAGGCCGGCTCGGGCATCCAGCGGCACGTATTCGATGCGCTGCTTCTCACCACGGGCGTAGACCCAGCGCACGCTCTCCAACAACCCAAAGATCGCGCGGTAACTGCGCCGCTGGGGCTCGCTCAGGCGTTTGAGTTCGCGCCCGTCGCTCAGCTCCATCCGCTCGCCCTCATCGCCTTCACCCAACAGAGCAAAGAACTCTTTGAGCAGCAGCAACCCCAACTGCAACAACCGCTTGAACAGCTCCCGTTCGACCGCGTGGGCGGCACTGCCGGTCTCGGCCGCCCGGCGGATGAAGCCTTGCAGTTGATCTAGGATCACCTCAACGCTCTCAGGCTTGCCTTGAGTAGATGCTTGTCTCATTATCTTCATCGGTGGGTTCCTCGCAGGATGGTGCCTAACAACTTCATCCTACCCCAGCCCTTGGCTCAGGGGCAGAGGAACCTACTCGCTTCCGCTTGCGGAATTCTGGTTACGCCCGTCCCCATTTAGCTTTATATATAGTTACTTTTGTTACTCTTCAGTGATGGTGCCAACTTCAGGCGATTTGTAAAGGGCGGTGCTATAAGTCTGGTAAGGTAGAGCAGTTGAGCTTGGGCTGCGTCAAGATTCAAGCTTGCCGCTTGGCCTATCAATCTTTTCCCTGCTGGTTGTCTTCTTCAGAGGAACAACGATTAGGCCGTCGTTTCACCTCCGCAATTAGCAGCGCCACCCCAATAAGCAGACCGATAGCACTGGTTCCTGTATCGGCATTGATCTCATTAGCCCACACGCTATTGGTTATTACCAACAGTAGAACAGCGCTATTAAGTACTATCGAGAGAATTTTTTTCACGTTTTTACTGATCGTTCGCTCAAATTTTTCTTTAACAATAGGAACAACATCCCACTTGAATGGTTATAACCCGAATTATTCATAAAAAAGGGTGAACCTTGTTTAACCTATTGTATCAATAGGTGTTTGACGAAAAACGCTTCGGCGAAGCTAAACCAGGAGCACCCATGTCTCATTCTACGCCAGAATCCTTACGTTTTCCTCCCGTGGCGGGTCTGACGATCCGCGGTGAGTTCGATGGTGGACCGATGTCAACCGATATCGGGCTGCTGCTGCTGCGGGAAGTGGACCGGCAAGGGGGTCTGACCGAGCGCTTAGCGCAAGCGATCGAGGACCGCCGGCATCCGTCTTACGTCAACCATCCGCTGCGGGATCTGCTGGCGCAGCGGATTTACCAAATCGCTTGTGGCTATGAAGACGCCAATGATGCCAATCCGTTACGTCACGATCCGCTGTTTCAGTTGGCCCTGGAGCGCGATCCGCTGAGCGAGGCGGTGGCGCTGGCCAGTGGCGCCGACCTTCTCGCGGCTGGAGAACAGCGTCAGCACCCAGGATCGGTATCGGGTCGCGAAAGCGTTCGTGGAGGGGTTCATGGCCAGCTACGCTACGCCACCAGAGCTGATCGTGCTGGACTTGGATCACTCGGAGGACCGAACCCACGGCGAACAGGAGTTGAGCGTTTATAACGGGTATGATGGTAGTCATTGCTACCTGCCGCTGTTCGTGTTCGAGGGGCTGTCGGGGAAACTCATCACCGCGGTGCTGCGCCCGGGCCAACGCCCGACGGGGGAGGAAAATGCGAGCATTATCAAACGCATCCTTGAGTTGTTGCGTCAGCACTGGCCCGAGACCCACATCGTGCTACGTGGTGATAGCCATTTTGCCAACCCGGAGCGGATGGAGTTGAAGCGGGCCGACCCGTTGCTTGATTTTGTGTTTGGCGTGGCGGGCAACCGCGCCTTGTCGCCGTTGGCCGAACCGGCTCTGGCGCGGGCGCGGGCGCGGCATCAACTCGCTTGCACCCATGCCGAGCGCACCGGCAACCCGCTCCCCGTCCGTACTCGCTGGTATGAAGAGCTGGATTACGCGGCGGGGTCCTGGCCACCGCGGTTTCGGGTGGTGGTCAAAGCGGAGATCATGAGCCAGGGGGAGAATCCGCGCTTTGTGGTGACCTCGCTGGAGCGGCCCACGCCCCAGAGCGTCTACCGCCTGCTCTACTGCGGGCGTGGCCAAGATGAAAACTCCATCAACCACCTCACGCAGGACCTGTGCAGCGACCGCACCTCCGATCCTCGCTTTCGCGCCAATACCCTCCGGCTGTACTTCGCTTGCGGGGCCGATGTGCTCCATCACGCCCTGCGCACCGAAACGCTGCGGCATACCGAGCTCGCCCAAGCCCAGCCCGCGACGGTGATCCGGAAATTGTTCAAACTGGCCATACGGGTCATCCGCTACCAAGACCGCCTCAAGCTCCAGCTCCCCAGTGCCTGCCCGGTGCAGGCGCTGCTCAAGCGGGTGACCGAAATCCTCTATCGGCTGCCCAAGCCGGCCTGGCATACCGGCTAACCGCGCCCGCGGTGCTTCCGCGTGCTTGACTCTTAGGCCCGCACCCTGCTGGGAGGACGGCGCTCGCCTGACGGTCAGAAAAGGCGCAAAAATGCAACAATCGGTTCCGCCGGCCAGGGCTGTTGAGCGGTTGCCAACCGCCACAAGGCGAGATAGTCTCATGTTAATTACAGACAAAAATAAGGGTAATGGAGCGCTGACAGGACTTTTGTCGATTTATGAAATATTCGGGATAAAAGCCTTATTTAGGGTTTTTGCTCCACCCGTGGGTTAAGCGTTCAAGCCCTTGGAAATAGATCTGCTCTGAGAGAGGCCGGTTTGTCATCTATTGTTAGGACTTACGCATTGACGAATACGAAAACTTGTGGCAGAGATTGGCGTTTTGAGCCACGCTTAGCCGGATGATCAGAATAACCTCACGCCCCCCGACGGGGCATTGTAGCTTACCGATGGATATGGGATTTTTGATGAGCGAGCCGAACTCAGGCAACGGTAGCCGTTTGGCGGAAGTGATGGGGATTTCCCATGACAGCGTGAACCGTTTTCTGTTGCGTGAGGGGGATGAGCCCAAGGACCTGTTCGCCGAGGCCAAGGGGATGCTGAATCGGGTCGGGGGAACACGGAGCGTGGACGACAGCACCGTGGACAAGCCCTACGGCCAGCACATGGAGTTGGTTGGCCACTTCTGGTCAGGCAAGCACCCCCGGGTGGTTAAGGGGTTGAAGCTGATCACGCTGTACTACCCGGATTTGCAGGGCCGCAGTTTGCCGGTCAATTACCGGGGTTACGACACATCCGAGCACAAGACCAAAAATGCGTAGTTCCGGGAGATGCGGGGGCAGGTGCTGGACGGGGGGCTAGAACCGGCCTGCGTGACCGGGGACAGGTGGTATTCGTGTGCAGACCACCTCCAGCGGGTCAGAAACCACCCGCTGGGGTTTCTGGTTGCCGTGGAAAGCAACCGCCGGGTGTCTCTGGAAAAAGGCCAATGGGTACAGGGGCAGCAGCTAACGATCCCGGCCGAAGGGCAGGGGGTGTGGTTGCGCGAGTTCGGCGAGGTCAAAGGGTGTCGGACGCAGTTAAAAGACCAACGGCGCCATTACGTGGTTTTCCTGCCGCAGACTGACGCCTGCCCGGCCTTTGGGCAGGGGGCGTTCGAGAAGCTGCATGACCAGCATTGGCACATTGCGCAGTACCACCGAAGGATCAAGCAGGTCTGCCATCTCGAGAGGTTCCAGGTGCGCGGCAACGTGCCGATACTCAATCCTATCTTTGCCGCCCTGGGTAGCTACGTTCACCTGCAACGGATGCAGTTAACGGAACTCATCAGCAACGCCTACCACTGGCAGCGAGATTTGGACAAGGACGTCGTGGCGTCGGTTGTCAGCACCTTCATCTCTGGCAAGGAATATCTCAATCCACAATTTCGACCTGCCGTCAATGCGTAAGTCCTATATTGTTTTTTCTATACAGGGCTTGGATCTCAAATGTCACAAGAAATAACCCTCGGTTCGCTCATTTTTTTGAAAGCTTTTAAAATTCAACAACTTATATATTCAATAAATGCTTTATTCTCGAAAATTGTTGAAAATTCATTTTAAAATTCAACATATTACAAAAATGAGCGAACCGAGGGAAATAATGTAATGAAATGTCAGTTTAAGAATGACCCTAAAGCCCGCGGCATTCTGTGCGGTAACACACATAACGAATAGATCTGCTCCGAAACAGGCCAGTTGTCATGTATCGGCCCTAGTGTTTGCTATACAGGGCTTGGATCTCAAATGTCACAACAAATTACCGACGGTTCGCTCATTTTTTTGGAAGTTTTGAAGATTCAGTGCCTTACGTTGTGCATGAAATATGCAATAGCATAAATCATGCTTATTATAAATCAATAACTTATATCAAATGACCGAACCGAGAGAAATTAAGGAGCGAACCGTCAGTTTTTATTTTGCCGTGGTTTTTTATCGGTAAATTCACGTGTGCAGCAGCCGTTCAGCTTTACCGAGAAAACCGATGTAACCGGTTTCAAGTACGCTTATGCCGTCTCCGGCGGGTGAGCTCCCCAGTCTATGCCAACTGATAGGTGCTAAGACGGCATAATCTTACGCCGTTACGATTTGATCTCATAGAACTTCCGTGATACAAAAACAGGGCTCGCATTTCCTGTATTTCGGCATATTGCGCTGTTACTACCTGATTTCTTATGACTTCCATGATACAAAAAAGATCCCTATGTTCCCAATCCTTGGTAAATGTGAACCGGATCATTCCTTTGGTATGAGTAAGCGCGATTCTTGTTTTTTCTCGTTTTCTGAGATTTCGTTTTTTGCGAACAAAATTTTTTCTCCTGCGCTCAAGTTTCTCATCCCATCGCTTTGGAGGAAGGGCGATGCATGTGTCCGTGATTAACCGCTGTATTGCTTCGCCTGAATGCAGCCTAGTTCTTTTTTTGTCATCATGCGGAAGGCTATTGGGATTTAGAGGAGGCAACATCGAATGAAATCAATCCTTGAAGGTTTACGAGTGGTGGAGGGCTCGGCGTTTGTGGCTATGCCCCTTGGGGGGATGACATTGGCACAGATGGGTGCCGATGTGATCCGCTTTGATCCCGTGGGGGGTGGACTAGACTACAAACGGTGGCCGGTAACACTAGATGGCAAGAGAAGTCTGTTTTGGGCGGGTTTGAACAAAGGCAAGCGCTCAATCTCTGTCGATTTTCGCAAGCCCCGCGGCCAAGAACTTCTCACCCAGCTTATCTGTGCACCAGGTGAAAACGCAGGACTCTTTGTAACCAACTTTCCCGTTCGTGGTTGGCTGGACTATGAAACTTTAAAGACCCAGCGAAACGATCTCATCATGGTCAACCTGATGGGCCGACGAGACGGCGGCTCTGAGGTCGATTACACGGTCAATCCGAAAGTAGGTTTTCCACTGATGACCGGCCCGCGGCTATGGCCTCGTCCGGTTAACCACTTATTACCCGCTTGGGATTGCATTGCCGGGCAGATGACTTTGGTGGGTCTGCTTGCGGCCGAGCGGCATCGACGGCTAACCGGTGAAGGGCAACTGGTCAAGCTGGCCCTGAAGGATGTGGCGCTGGCAATGCTGGGTAATTTGGGTACCATCGCCGAGGTAATGCTCAATGACGTTGATCGTCCCAAGGATGGCAACTACCTGTACGGGGCATACGGCCGCGATTTTGGTACCTTGGACGATAAGCGAGTGATGGTGGTGGGACTGACGCCGTCGCAGTGGTCAAATCTGCGTAAAGCCACCGGACTCGGTGAGGAACTCGATGCGCTGGCCAAAAAGCTGGGCCTTAACTTCCAAAAGGAGGGAGACCGCTTCCGGGCGCGCAGGCAAATTTCCCAGGTGTTTGAGCCCTGGTTTCGAACTCGCACGCTTTCAGAAGTCCGTAAGGTATTGGATGAACATCGCGTTACGTGGGCCGAGTATCGCAACGTACGGAAGGTCATCGAACATGACCCTGATTGTTCGGTGGAGAATTCAATGTTTAGCATAGTAGACGATCCAGGCATTGGCTCATACCTTATGCCAGGCTCACCATTTGACTTTGGCGCGGCTGTTCGATATCCCGTCAAACGTGCTCCTATACTTGGCGAACATACTGACGAAATTTTGCTGGATGTTCTTGGTTTGAACGAGGGTGAAGTCGGTCGTCTACACGATGAGGGCATCGTGAGTGGACCCCAGCAAGCTATCTCGGAGTAAGGCTTCGGCAAAGTTAATAGATTAGGTGCTAAGAGATGGATAACATCAATTTGCAGAATTGGGTGGGTAAAAAAGAAGAAACGAAAGATCGTATTTATACCACTCCTATTAAGGCGTTGGCACTTACCCTAAATTACAAAGAGTTTGAAGTAAAAGAAGGAAATCCATTGCCCGGGATTTGGTATTGGCTTTATTTCTTACCCATGGTTCCTATATCTGAAGTGGGAGTTGATGGACACCCTAAACGAGGTGGTTTTTTACCTCCTATTCCTCTCGAAAGAAGAATGTGGGCGAGTAGTAGGCTTAAATTTCATCAAGATTTAATTATCGGAGAAGAAATGTATAAGGAATCTGAAATTGTTAAAATTTCAGAAAAAGAAGGTAAGACAGGCAGAATGGTGTTCGTTACCGTCAAGCACTTAATTCAGTCCCAAAGGGGAGTTGCAGCGGAGGAAGAGCAAGATATAGTGTATTTGCCTATGCCCAAATCTTTTGTTCAGCCGGCACCTAATCCTGTACCCGTTGATCTACAATGGAAAGAAGAATATCCCATTAATCCAGTCTTACTCTTTAGATTTTCAGCGCTTACTTTTAATGGGCATAGGATACATTACGATTGGAGATATACGACTGAAGTCGAAAAGTATCCAGGGCTGGTTGTTCACGGTCCTTTGCAGGCGCTTTTGCTTTTCGAATCCGCCAAGAAAAATAATCCTGACAAAAAACCGATGAGTTATAACTTTAGAGCGCTACGGCCTATTTTTGAATTTGATAAAGTATATCTCTGCGGGCAATCAAAATCCGACGGAGGTCATGATTTATACACTGCAAATACAGAGAATAACATCGGAATGCAGGCAACTATTACCTGGAGATAACTATGGCCGAAAGATTAGAACGCTCCGTGTTAATGGTACCTGCTTCTAATTGGAATATGATCCAAAAAACTGCTACTTCTCAGGCAGATGCAGTATGTATAGATTTAGAAGATGCAGTAGCAGTCGGTGAAAAAGAGGCAAGTCGGGAAAATGTAATACGTGCCTATAGGGAACTGGATTTCGGTAAGAAGTTGAAAATGTATCGTATGAATGGTCTGGATACCTATTTTGCCTATAGGGATATTATCGATGTAGTAGAAGCGATTGGGGATAAGATAGATATCATTGTAGTCCCTAAAGTAGGCCGTCCTGAAGATATATATGTAGTAGAAACGCTGCTCAATCAGATTGAAAACTATAAAAGTTTTGAACGCCCCATTGGTATTGAGGCACTGATTGAAACTGCGTTAGGTTGTGTCAATATAAAAGAAATTGCGGCTTCTTCTACACGACTAACGGGATTTATTTATGGCTCGGGGGATTATGCGGCTTCCGTGCAAATGCCGATGGAATCCATTGGAGAATTAGACGAGAATGATAAGCTATATCCTGGCCATCGGTGGCACTATGTAATGCATGCGATTGTCAGTGCTGCAAGAGCTTATCAAAAACGCGTCATTGATAGCCCATTTGCCGGCATTAAGAATCCAGAGGGATTAAAACAGGCCTGTCAGGTGGCGCGTGCCATGGGATTTGATGGAAAATGGTGTATTCACCCCAGTCAAATTGAAACGGTTAATGAAATTTTTGTCCCAAGCGAAAAAGATATTCAGTGGGCAAAGACGGTCTTGAATGAATATGAGACTGCTTTGCAAGAAGGCAGGGGAGCGATTAGCGTAAACGGCAAAATGATTGATGTTGCCTCGCTTCGCATCTGCCGCACCATTGTGGATAAGGCTAAACTTGCTGGCTTGTTAAGCGGAGTGGAAAGTGAGAAGTGAGGAGTTTTCCACTTACGATTGTTGAGATTTCTGCGCCAGCTGAATTACTCATTTAGTAGTTCAAATCCGGCCGCCATTGTCCAAACAGGAAGCCAGTGCCACTGGAATTTGGTAAATCGTGGTGTCGGTCTAGATGAATCCCGCCAGTATTTTTCTTGCACATGTGTATAAAACCGAAAACGGCAAATGGTTGGAACACTTGCTGGAAGAGCACCTGCGAGCAGTCTCAACATTGGCCTCTCAATTTGCCAAGGCATTCGGCGCGAGCGATTGGGCAAGTTTGGCAGGACTTTGGCACGATATAGGTAAGTACCAAGCTCGCTTCCAAGCGTACATCAAAAGCACTTCCGGCTACGATCCGGATGCTCACATTGAGACACAGAGCCACGTAGATCACTCTACCGCGGGAGCCATTCACGCGGTTAAACAGCTTGGATTATCGGGCCGTATTCTCGCTTATCTAATCGCCGGACACCATGCCGGGTTACCGGACTGGGTGAGCGAAGAAGCGGGGCAAAGTGCCCTGCTCCAGAGGCTGGAAAAGCAACAGTTATTAACCGACACGCTGGTACGGCCCATTCCCGAGGATATCCGACAGGGACAATCGCCTACGAGTAAACCAGCAAAGGGAACCGATCCCGCCCTGTGGATCAGGATGCTGTTTTCCTGTTTAACGGATGCCGATTTCCTAGATACAGAGACTTTCATGAATCCGGATAGGGCGAATAGCCGAACGGGTTATCCATCGCTGGACGCTCTGCTGCCGGTATTTGCGTCGTATATGGAGCAATTGGCGGCAAAGGCGCGGGATACGCCAGTCAATCGACTTCGTGCTGTCATCTTGTGCCGCTGCCAGGAGCAAGCGAATCGGGCTCCCGGGCTGTTTTCGTTAACGGTGCCTACGGGTGGAGGTAAGACGCTCTCTTCTCTAGCCTTCGCCCTGAAACATGCGCTCGCACATGGCAAGCGGCGCATCATCTATGTGATCCCCTATACCAGCATTATTGAGCAGACTGCTGATGTTTTCCGAGACATCTTCGGCGAAGCGGTGCTGGAGCACCACAGCAACCTGGACGCCACTAAAGAGACGGCTCGCAGTCGGCTGGCTTGCGAGAATTGGGATGCGCCCGTTATCGTTACGACATCAGTGCAGTTCTTCGAGTCCTTGTTCGCTAACCGCACCAGTCGAACCCGCAAGTTGCACAACATTGTAGATGCCGTGGTTGTCTTGGATGAAGCCCAATTGTTACCAACGGATTTTCTCAATCCAATACTTTATGTCATCGAACAACTGAAAACTCATTATGGAGTTAGCTTTGTCATTTGCACCGCTACGCAACCGGCCCTGCAGTCGCAAAGTGGGTTGGACTGGCGATTCCGTGGGCTAAGCGATGTCAAAGAAATCATGAAAAATCCCCAGGAACTTCATGCGGCTCTGCGCCGCGTCCAGATCACGATCCCAGAGGATTTGCAGACCAGCGTTTCTTGGGAAACGCTGGCAACAGAGCTACAAGCGCACGAATCAGTGCTCTGCATCGTCGATCGGCGGGATGATTGTCGTACATTGTACCGCCTCATGCCGAAAGGAACGGTGCATCTTTCCGGGCTTATGTGCGGTCAGCACCGCTCCGAGGTTATCAATATCATTAAACGGCGCCTTAAGGAAGATAAAGCGGTTCGGGTAGTCAGCACCCAGTTGGTAGAAGCCGGTGTCGATGTAGATTTCCCTGTCGTTTACCGAGCGCTGGCCGGTCTGGATTCCGTTGCCCAGGCGGCTGGGCGTTGCAATCGCGAAGGTCTAATGGATGCGCTGGGCAGAGTCGTAGTGTTTGTGGCACCCAAACCGGCCCCTGTGGGGCACCTGCGCCACGCCCAGGAATGCGGACGGCAGTTGCTACAACAGGGACTGGACGATCCCCTCGCGCCTGAGCATTTTAAGACCTACTTTCGTCAGCTCTATTGGAAGAAGGGAAATCGACTTGATTGGTATGACATTCTCAAAGATCTCAAGCCCAATAAGGAGTTGCACTTTCTTTTTAAGACCGTAGCGCGGAAGTTCCGCCTAATCGACGATACCATCCAGGCGCCGGTGATCGTGCGTTACGGAGAGAGCGTGGATCTGATTCGGCAATTGGAAGCGATGGGGCCGGAGCGTTGGTTATTGCGTCGACTGCAGCGCTACATCGTAAACCTGCCCCGTTACTACCATCAGCAGCTTCTGAAGAATGGCGATATTCGGGAAGTTCAGCCGGGGCTTTTCGTACAAGCCTATGAGGGTTTATATCACGAAGAGTTAGGGTTATTAGGAGACGATTCCGGGTATTATGAGCCTGATACGCTGATTATCTAGAACGGTTCAGGGAGACTAATGCCGTGTCCACAGAAAATTTATATACCGTTTGTCTTCGAGCCTGGGGAGACTATGCTTGTTTTACGCGCCCCGAAATGAAGGTCGAACGGGTGTCTTATGATGTCATGACGCCTTCCGCTGCAAGGGGGATTTTAGAGGCAATTCTTTGGAAACCCGCTATACGGTGGCAAATAACTCGCATCGATGTGCTAAAACCCATCCGTTGGGAGTCCGTGCGCCGCAACGAGGTTGAATCCATCGTTTCCACCCGCAATGTGCAGGCTGCCATGAAGAGCGGCAGCGGAAAGTTGGGACTGTATATTGAAGACACCCGCCAGCAGCGAGCAGGGTTGCTGTTGCGCGATGTCGACTACCTTATTCATGCCCATTTCGAGATGACCGATAGGGCGGGGTACGATGATAATCCTGCAAAGTTCGCCGAGATGTTCCGTAGACGAGCCGAAAGGGGCCAATGTTTCAACCAGCCCTACCTGGGTTGCCGAGAGTTTTCCGCTGGCTTCGCATTCGTTGATCTACAGAGTGATGTGCCGGAACCTATTGCAGAAAGCCGTGATTTGGGCTGGATGCTTTACGATATGGATTATGCAGATGACGAAATCAAGCCACGGTTCTTTCGACCGACTTTGGATAACGGCTCAATCGCTGTGCCGGCTTGGAATAGCAGGGAGGTGGTGGGGTGATTTTGCAGGCTTTAACAGAGTACTACGAGCGCAAGACACGGAGCAATGATCCAGAACTCGCCCCTGTGGGTTTTGAGAAGAAGGAAATTCCTTTTGTCATCGTGTTAAACGAGAATGGGGAGTTCGTGGATCTGGAGGATACCCGAACCGGGGAAGATAAAAAACAAACGGGACGGCTATTCATGGTGCCGCAGGGAGAGAAGAAAACGTCCGGAATTCGGGCAAACCTACTTTGGGACTCTCTGGGTTATGTTCTTGGCGTTGTCAGCCTTGCCAGAGCTGATAAATTTAGTGAGACCGAGCTAGCAAAGGAAAAAAACAGAACCCAAAAAATGCACGCCGCTTTTATGCAATGTATCCGTGACACCTTCACTGAGCCCGTTGACGATGTAGGCATAAATGCCGTTCTCGAATTCTTGGAAAAAGCGGATTTTTCTCGGCTCTTTGCGCATCCATTGTGGCAAGAGGTACAGCGGGATACCGGAGCTGTGACTTTTCGTTTGGAGACTGACATCGATGAACTGATCTGTCAGCGAGAGGCTGTGTGGAAGGTTATCGAGCAATCAGCGACAAACCATTCCGAGGAACAACAGAGGTGCTTGGTAACGGGGAACAGTGACACAATCGCGCGTACTCATCCAGCCATAAAGGGCGTTTGGGGTGCGCAGGCTTCCGGCGCCAATATTGTTTCTTTTAATTTCTATGCCGCAGAATCTTACGGTAGAGGCAATTATAAACGCCAAGGTTTAAATGCCCCTGTCGGACAGTATGCAACCTTTGCTTACACCACTGCGCTAAATCATCTGCTCCGAAAGGGTTCGCGCCAGCGAATGCAAGTGGGCGATGCTTCAACAGTATTTTGGGCTGAGCGAGAACATCCGGTTGAACATGATTTTCTGGATTGGATCGAAGAGGATCCAGACGACCCAGACCGGCGCACCGAGGCGATACGCGCTTTGTACGCCGCTCCTCACCAAGGCGCAGTGCCTGTTGACGAAGATCGAACTCGCTTTTACGTTCTTAGCCTTGCGCCCAATGCAGCGCGCATCGCTATCCGCTTTTGGCACCATACGACAGTGGGGAAATTGGCAAAACATATTCGCCAGCATTTTGACGATCTTTGCATCGTTCATGGACCTAAAGAGCAAGAATTCCTGCCGTTGTTTCGCCTTCTATTAACCACCGCAGCGCTGGGCAAGCGCGAAAACATTCCCCCAAACCTTGCCGCTGATACCACGAGGGCGATTCTGGCCGGCACGCCTTATCCAAGGGTATTGATAAGTGCCGTGATTCGTCGTATCCATGCCGAACCCCATGTTGATTATGCCCGCGCTGCGTTGATTAAGGCAGTGCTAGTACGCAATACTCGTATAAGAAACCCGAATCAACAGGAGGTTGATATGTCCCTTGATGAAAAAAACACCAATACTGGTTATCGTTTAGGCCGACTTTTCGCCGTACTGGAACGCATCCAGGAACTCGCTAATCCAGGTATTAACGCCACCATTCGCGATCGATTTTACGCTTCAGCATCTTCAATACCGGTAACAGCCTTCCCTCATCTGATGAAACTTAAAAATCACCATCTTTCAAAACTGGAAAACCGAGGCCAGATTATTTATCTGGAAAAATGGATAGGTCAAATAATGGACGGTATTGATAAGTTTCCGGCGCACTTGAGTCTGGATGACCAAGGACGCTTCAGCATCGGCTACTATCACCAGCGTCAGGCGTTTTTCATCAAATCCGAAAACAAAATTGGGCAAGGAGAGCAAGCGTGAATAATTCTATTCAGAATCGCTATGATTTCGTTCTTTTGTTTGATGTGCAAGATGGCAATCCCAATGGCGATCCGGATGCCGGAAATCTCCCCCGGATCGATCCGGAAACCGGCAACGGGCTGGTGACTGATGTTTGTCTGAAGCGCAAAGTTCGCAATTATGTCGGATTAGCTAAGGGTGACGAGCCACCCTTTGAGATCTACGTCAAAGAGAAGGCCGTATTGAATAAGCAACACGCACGCGCCTACCAAGGGGAGGGGCTCGAAGTTCCTGGCAAAGGCAAAAAGGCAAAAGCAGAAGAGATAGAAAAGGCCCGTGCCTGGATGTGTCAGAATTTCTATGATGTCCGAACCTTCGGTGCGGTAATGTCGACCGAAGTTAACTGCGGCCAAGTACGTGGTCCCGTTCAATTAACCTTCGCCCGCAGTGTAAATCCCGTCGTGCCGCTGGAGCACAGCATTACCCGAATGGCGGTTACCACCGAAGCAGACGCGGAAAGGCAAGGCGGCGACAATCGCACAATGGGCCGTAAATTCACTATTCCCTATGGGCTCTACCGTAGCCACGGTTTCATCTCGGCTCATCTCGGTGCGCAGACTGGTTTTTCCGAGGAAGACCTGTCTCTTTTTTGGGAAGCTCTCAGCAATATGTTTGAGCATGATCATTCAGCAGCGCGCGGACAGATGGTGACCCGTGGGCTCTATGTCTTTAAGCATGACAACGCCCTGGGCCGAGCCCCTGCTTATAAACTGTTCGAACACGTGCAAGTCAAGCTGCAGGACCAGGTCAGCGTGCCACGGGGTTTTTCGGACTATGTGGTTAAAATAGAGGCTGACAACCTGCCGCAAGGTGCGGAGTTGTTACGTTTGGTGGGTTAATAAGTCATGGAAGATTCTAACGATGTCACGGATGACGCCGTACCCATTTCGGCGCTCCAACATTATAGTTATTGTCCGCGGCAATGTGCGCTCATTCACCTTGAGCAAACCTTCGACGAAAATCTATACACTCTTCGGGGTCGCGCAGTACATGAGCAGGTGGACTCACCGGAGAGTCGTCTGGAAGAGGGGGTGCGAGTGGAGCGTGCCCTGCCTCTCTTCTCTCGTCGGTTGAATCTGGTGGGGAAGGCCGATGTCGTGGAATTCAGTGCTGACGGCGTCCCCTACCCCGTGGAGTACAAGCATGGGCCTCGTCGACCGAGGGAGCATGACGACATTCAGCTTGCTGCTCAAGCTATGTGCTTAGAGGAAATGACGGGATTGTCCGTGCGGTATGGCGCGATCTACCATCATAGTTCCCGCCGACGCAGACAGGTGGAGATTACGACTGAGTTGCGTGCGGAAGTGGAACGTCTCGTACCGCTGATTCGAGCAATGCTGCAAAGTAGTAAGTTACCTCCTACTGTGGCGGATAATCGCTGTCGTCATTGCTCCCTTAAGGATGCTTGCCAGCCTGAGGCGGTTTCAGCAGATAGGCGTCTGCATCGTCTTCGTGCTGAGCTGTTCACGCCAGAGGAAGGTGACATATGCGGCAATTCTTGAACACATTGTTTGTGATGACGTCCAATGCCTACGTGCGACTCGAAGGAGACACGCTGTGTATAGAGGTGGAGCGCGAGAAGAAGTTGCAGGTCCCATTACACCATCTTGGTGGTGTGACAATTTTAGGCGACGTGATGCTTACCCCGGCTGTCATGCGCCGTTGCGCTGCGGAAGGCAAAAATGTAGTGCTGCTAGACCGCAACGGTGGTTTCAGCGCCCGGCTTGAGGGCCCAGTCAATGGCAACATTCTACTGCGACACGCGCAATATAGGGCGGCATGTGAGCCAGCTATCACTTTGGAATTAGGACGAGCTTGCGTGGCGGGTAAGCTGCGTAATAGCCGGCATGTGCTGCTCCGCGGTGCACGCGATACTAAGAGTCCTGACGATGCAAAGTTTTTGCGACAGACTTCGCAGTTGCTGGCCAACCATCTGCGCAAGCTGCCGAGCGCAGAAAACTTAGACAAAATAAGGGGTCTTGAAGGAGATGGCGCGCGAGTGTATTTCTCTGCACTGCCCTATTTAATCCGGGCGGATCAACGCGACAAATTCAGTCCCAAAGGCCGCAGCCGCCGTCCACCATTGGATCGTTTCAACGCACTGATTTCGTTTCTTTACACGTTGCTAATGCAAGACTGCCGATCTGCCCTAGAGGGCGTTGGCCTCGATCCCCAGCTTGGGTATCTGCATGCTATGCGCCCGGGTCGGCCGGCTCTGGCTCTTGATCTGATGGAAGAATTCCGTTCCGTGATTGCAGACCGCTTGGCGCTCACTCTAATCAATCGTGGTCAGGTATCGGAATCAAGCTTTGAGCCTCGTGTCGGTGGTGCAGTGTATTTGAACGATCAGGGGCGTAGGGTTGTGATTTCTGCCTATCAAGAGCGGAAGCAAGAAGAATTGACTCATCCTTTATTGGAACAAAGTGTGCCCGTAGGTTTGCTTCCCCATGTGCAGGCGCGGTTATTGGCTCGTACATTGCGGGGAGACATGGAGGGTTATCTGCCTTTTCTCAGCCGCTAGAAGAAATAGTTTACTTAAGGAATATTCTTATGCTAATTCTAGTTACCTATGATGTTTCAACCGAAACGGAAGCTGGAAAGCGTCGCTTGCGCAGGGTAGCTAAGGTCTGCCTGAACTATGGTCAGCGGGTGCAAAAGTCAGTTTTTGAGTGTAAAGTCGACCAAGCTAAATTCGAGACGCTGCAACGTCAACTGCTTCAGGAAATTGACAAAGGGGAGGATAATCTGCGTTTTTACCGTTTACGAGAGCCACTTGAACAAAACGTATTTGAATTTGGTAAATTCCGTGCTGTGGATTTTGAAGGTACGCTTATAGTTTGAGCGCGAACCTCAAGCGGGGAAGAAAAACCTGGCAGGTTCGCGATAGTTTTATGTGTTTAATTTATAAATCAAAATATCTCTCCAGATCATTTGCCGTACTGGTTTTTCTTTCAATTAACCAGGGGTTCGCGCTACCTACGTTAAAAAATCTGTCATATCATATCCTTGCAGCTAGGCGGCATCGCCCGTCCTCCAGGGCGGGCGCGGATTGAAACATTGCAGTCGGCCGCGTCTGCCGATGCTGCAGCGCAGCCACGGCATCGCCCGTCCTCCAGGGCGGGCGCGGATTGAAACGTATGCAGCGACGTACAATGAGCTGCAAGCGAGCATCGCCCGTCCTCCAGGGCGGGCGCGGATTGAAACCCTGCGCAGCGCATGGACGGCACTGGCATTGGCATCGCCCGTCCTCCAGGGCGGGCGCGGATTGAAACGACTGTCAAATACTCCGCGAGCGGGAGATAGTCGGCATCGCCCGTCCTCCAGGGCGGGCGCGGATTGAAACCTTTCTGCTATCTAGCAGATGAAATTCCCCTCCACCAAGGCGCATCGCCCGTCCTCCAGGGCGGGCGCGGATTGAAACCGTCAATGCAGGGGAGCCAGTCACAGGCGCTCCACGCATCGCCCGTCCTCCAGGGCGGGCGCGGATTGAAACATTGTCTGGCGTTGCTACCGCGCCATCGCCCCTGATGCATCGCCCGTCCTCCAGGGCGGGCGCGGATTGAAACGTATTTCTGACAGAGAAAGCTGAGCGGTACAAACATGCATCGCCCGTCCTCCAGGGCGGGCGCGGATTGAAACCGCTGATGTACAGCACCGCATAGCGGAAGGTCTTTGCATCGCCCGTCCTCCAGGGCGGGCGCGGATTGAAACTCTATAATGTATTTTATCAAATCGACCTCGGCCGCCGCATCGCCCGTCCTCCAGGGCGGGCGCGGATTGAAACAAGAATGTGTCTGAGTCCGAACGGGCCCGTCGCTTGCATCGCCCGTCCTCCAGGGCGGGCGCGGATTGAAACGTTCTCAGACCATTGAAACTGCGTAAGATCTAGCTGCATCGCCCGTCCTCCAGGGCGGGCGCGGATTGAAACAAGATCCGTTAAAAAGCCTTCTGGAAAGTAATCGGGGCATCGCCCGTCCTCCAGGGCGGGCGCGGATTGAAACGTGTACTAAACACACTATCTCATCATGAGTGGTCGGCATCGCCCGTCCTCCAGGGCGGGCGCGGATTGAAACTTCCTGGAGTGCATCACTGTTGGCGAACTCCAGCTGCATCGCCCGTCCTCCAGGGCGGGCGCGGATTGAAACGGGAAAAGAACCGCCGGTTGGGGCTAGGTCTCATGCATCGCCCGTCCTCCAGGGCGGGCGCGGATTGAAACCACAAACTCGTCCCCTACGCGATGAACACCCTGGGGCATCGCCCGTCCTCCAGGGCGGGCGCGGATTGAAACCAGCCAAACGGCGCGCCCTAATCCATCATTGGCTGCATCGCCCGTCCTCCAGGGCGGGCGCGGATTGAAACATTCTTATGATGCCAGTGGTAATACGATTGGATGGCATCGCCCGTCCTCCAGGGCGGGCGCGGATTGAAACCCTGATCGTGGAAGGCATTACCCAAACCTCGCCAGCATCGCCCGTCCTCCAGGGCGGGCGCGGATTGAAACTCGTCAGCTAGTATTCCTGTCGCACCTGGTAACGGCATCGCCCGTCCTCCAGGGCGGGCGCGGATTGAAACCTATTGGGCTGCAAGGTTATTGAGGCGCAGCACGAGGCATCGCCCGTCCTCCAGGGCGGGCGCGGATTGAAACCACTTACCAGTGGCGTCCACAGCGGCGGCTGCAGCGCATCGCCCGTCCTCCAGGGCGGGCGCGGATTGAAACGGGTCATCAAGGATAAGGGTTGCCTCGATACGGCTGCATCGCCCGTCCTCCAGGGCGGGCGCGGATTGAAACCCTGCGCTTCTGACTCTGCTTGCAGGGTTAGGTAGGGCATCGCCCGTCCTCCAGGGCGGGCGCGGATTGAAACCTTAAGTGTCATCCTATTATATATATAATAATAGCGCATCGCCCGTCCTCCAGGGCGGGCGCGGATTGAAACTTATTTCCTTGATAAATACTACTTTAGTAACCATGCATCGCCCGTCCTCCAGGGCGGGCGCGGATTGAAACAGCTGCTCCTGCAGCTCACGCATACCTTCTATCTGGGCATCGCCCGTCCTCCAGGGCGGGCGCGGATTGAAACAGTTACCCTTCCACAGCATCACGCTGCTTTACTCCGCATCGCCCGTCCTCCAGGGCGGGCGCGGATTGAAACAACAACGGAATCAAGCGACCCATCAAAGCTCTCAGGCATCGCCCGTCCTCCAGGGCGGGCGCGGATTGAAACATATCGTTGATATCTTGCGCCAGTTGCGCTACGTGCTGCATCGCCCGTCCTCCAGGGCGGGCGCGGATTGAAACTGTGCAAGGTGAGCTTTTGTTGCCTTAGCTCCGCGCATCGCCCGTCCTCCAGGGCGGGCGCGGATTGAAACAACCCTGTGCAGAGAGCTGAAGCTATCCTAGATTGCGCATCGCCCGTCCTCCAGGGCGGGCGCGGATTGAAACTTATGATATTCGTATGCTGCGTAAAAAATGCGGTGGCATCGCCCGTCCTCCAGGGCGGGCGCGGATTGAAACTTAATCATGCACTGCGTAATGGAAAAGCCAAGCGATGCATCGCCCGTCCTCCAGGGCGGGCGCGGATTGAAACAATAGTGTGCTGCTTGAGCTGACCGGCGGCGGCATGCATCGCCCGTCCTCCAGGGCGGGCGCGGATTGAAACTGTCACGAAGTCTTACACGTCGCTTTACTTCATGCATCGCCCGTCCTCCAGGGCGGGCGCGGATTGAAACAATAGTGTGCTGCTTGAGCTGACCGGCGGCGGCATGCATCGCCCGTCCTCCAGGGCGGGCGCGGATTGAAACTTCCTATCAGTATCATCGCGACGTAACGTTACCTTGCATCGCCCGTCCTCCAGGGCGGGCGCGGATTGAAACCATAGATGACGGAAAATCATCCCGATGAATGGACCGCATCGCCCGTCCTCCAGGGCGGGCGCGGATTGAAACGCGCTCACGCACGATCTGAAAAGCGATGGTTTGCATGCATCGCCCGTCCTCCAGGGCGGGCGCGGATTGAAACATTCAATGCGTTACGCTTAAGGGATTTCCAGGAAGCATCGCCCGTCCTCCAGGGCGGGCGCGGATTGAAACTTTAAGGTAAACCTTCGCAAACTTGGGGTCATGATGCATCGCCCGTCCTCCAGGGCGGGCGCGGATTGAAACAATACCGGACGCTCTCGCTAACTCTGACATCTGGCATCGCCCGTCCTCCAGGGCGGGCGCGGATTGAAACGCGCCCAGTCAAGGCCAGTGCTTGCCTTATCCTCGCATCGCCCGTCCTCCAGGGCGGGCGCGGATTGAAACTATGTTGGGTTGCCCCGTCCTAAGTTAGCGCCGGACGCATCGCCCGTCCTCCAGGGCGGGCGCGGATTGAAACAGCGATATAAACTGGGTAGGTATCAGGTACAAAGAAGCATCGCCCGTCCTCCAGGGCGGGCGCGGATTGAAACAACAAAAGGTTGATACTTTTTCTCAGGACTATAAGGCATCGCCCGTCCTCCAGGGCGGGCGCGGATTGAAACTACAGACCATGCTGTAAGAGGATTGCGTCGGAAATATCATCCACATTGTCAGCCGTTACCCCAAGTTCGCAGCAGACCGCTTGAGTCTGGGCCCAAATCTGCGGGTCATCGAGTAGGTTAAGACGGGACAGAAAGCCCATGCGTCTGCCTACCTGATAGAGGCGCTGTTTTTCGGGGTCAGCGTTAAGAAAATCGCGAAGGATACCTAGCATCTTTTCCTGATCTTCCGGAAGGCGACCTTCCACCTCAGAGAAAAGATTAAGAAAATGATCGCTGGTAATGGTGCTGGTGATATTTTGCAGAGTCTCCAGGAACAGGACAATTTCGGCTACCATCATGACATTGGTGCATTTCTTGAAACGGCCCGCTTGGTATTCTTCGGATAAGGGTGTTTGGGGAGGAATCGACAAGCTGCGGATGCGAATGAAATCCGGATTGATTTGGTTTAATGCATCCGCACTTTCTAGAGCATGTTCCTGGGACAGATCCTGTCCGCCCAAGCCGGGCATATAGTACTCGGAAAGCTCCATGCCGGCCGCTTTGGCCTTGTTGCCGGCAACGATATGGAGCGCCTTGGTAGCGCCTTTGTTGACCCTGGTCAATACGCGATCTGAGCCTGATTCAAAACCGATATGCAGGCGGTTAAGCCCTGCCTCGTGGATGGCTTGTAAATCCGAGTCCTTTAGCTTAGCAACGGTTTGGGATCTCGCGTAGGAAGTAATCCGGCGTATCTGGGGAAAGCGTCGCTTGAGATGATTAAGAATCTTAAGCAGATTGACTGGTTTAATGATCAGGCTATTGGCATCCTGGAGAAAGACCGACTCCATGCCGGTTAAAAACCAATTCAGGGCAACCCGAAAGCCCAATTGTTCTGCCGGTTCCAATCCATAACGCAGCTTGCGGATGACCTCCACCGGAAGCCGGCCGGTATCTTCCGTCAGGGCCCGCAGTGTCTCCGTATGCTTAAATATAATGTCAATATCCTGAATAACGTCTTCCACTGGACGCAGAGAGAAAGTTTCGCCTTTGTAAACGGGACAGAAAGTGCAGCGGTTCCAGTGGCAGTTACGGGTAATCCGCAGGCATAAGCTGTCCGCTTCACTGGGGGGGCGGATAGGTCCTTGTTCAATGCCTTCGTAAGGTAAGTTTTTTTTCATAACGGAACCTCGCGCACAATTCACAGTTTGGCTTGAGTATTAGGGCATGGGATGTCACTGCCTGTTCCTCTGGAGAGGGATGGCTGACGATGAGTTCCTGCCTAGTCCGATGCTTTAGGCTGGCCTGTAAACGCGCTATATGTTCGGCTAGAAAATCATTCGCGGCGTTGGGTTTAGAAAATTTCATGGTGCCCATTATAGCGATTCTTATTTTGCAAGCTATCCTGGATGACGGCAAAGCGCCAAGCAGTACCGTTGCCTGATGCTAGTTACGACATGCTTATTAAAGATGAAAATTTTAGAGCAAAAAAACTTGCAATTGACTTAGACCAAGTCTAAAAAATTAATAATAGTAAGGCATTCTTGTGTGACTGCGGAGGTAGTCTATGAACCAGAACCGTTTGCTCGGTCGGATTGGGTATTTTTTGGTAAGTTGTTGGCTTCCGGTCTGCATCGCAATAGCCCAGGATACGGAGAACGCCGCAACCAGTGACCAGTCAAGAGGTCCCCATGGTGCGCTAACCATGGATACGCAGATGGCAATGCTGGCGAAGCTTATACCGGACCGTGATGTGACGCAGCCGCCGCCTGAGGTTGATCCCGTTATCTGGAAGAACGTGGTCGTTCCCGAGGATAACCAACTAACCTCGGAGCGGGTGGCGCTCGGCAGGGAGCTCTACTTCGAAACCCGACTTTCCAAGGATGGCACCGTTTCTTGTGCCACCTGCCACGATGTCAGCCGCGGCTTTACCGACCAGCGGCCGGTTTCGGAAGGCGTGGGAGGCCAACAAGGCCGACGAAACGCCCCGACGACGATGAATGCTTTTCTGCTGGAAACCCAGTTCCTCGATGGCCGAGTGCCATCCCTTGAAGAGCAAGCTAAACTGCCTATCGTAAACCCTATCGAGATGGCGCAGCCCGACGAGCAGACAGCCCTTGGGGCAATCGCCGACGATCCAGAGTATCGGAAGCTATTTCAGGACGCCTATGGGAGGGAGCCTAACTATGAAGATCTGGCGCGAGCGATTGCGGCCTTCGAACGGACCCTGGTATTTATGGATGCGCCTTTCGATCGTTTTCTCGCTGGAAATACCGAAGCGATTTCCGAACAGGCCAAACAGGGTTTTGCACTCTTCAACGGCAAAGCGCGCTGTGTCAGCTGTCATCCTGTTAATCCTTCTAACCCAATAGGCTCTGATAGCCGGTTCCACAACATCGGGGTGGCTGCCCGAACCCAGAATTTTGAAGCGTTGGCGCGTCAGGCATTGGTAGCCTTACGGCAGGAAGATGGCGTCAAAGCCGTCGATCGACTGGCGCTGGAAACCGACCTTTCCGAACTGGGCCGTTTTTTGGTTACCAAGGACCGAGCTGATACTGGCGCTTTTAAAACCCCGCAATTGCGCAATATTGCGCTGACGGCTCCCTATATGCACGATGGCTCGATGCAGACGCTATGGGACGTCATGGATCACTATAACAAAGGAGGTGAGCCAAATCCCTTTCTGGATGGTGGTATCGAACCCTTGGCACTAACTGAGGGGGAAATCGATGCTGTCGTAGCATTTATGTTTACTCTGACCGACCACCGCTTTGCCGAAGCAAGTCGTCAAGCCTTTACAGAGCAGCGTAAACTGGCCAGCCGGAAGCGTCCCTTCCGTGACACGGCCGTAGCGCAGCGCGAGGTGCTGTTATTTGAACGGCGGGTTATGGGTGAACCCAAGGGTAAGGAGGAAGCGAATCAATGAAACGCAATTCCGTCATTAAAAGCATAGAAACCAAATATATTGAAGACCGTGATGCTCTATTCCGTGGCCTACGCAATTTGAATCGGCGAAGTTTTCTGCAAGCTTCCATGGCAGCGCTGGGAGCAGCCCTTGCCAAGGGAGTGGAATTTCATTTTCACAGTTTTCTGCCCGTGCGTATTGCCAATGCCACTGAATCGGCCGGAACAAGCGCCGGCGATTTTACTTTTGCCTATATTTCCGATTCCCATCTTTATAAGCGGGAATTGAATGACCGCTTTATCCGCCAGTTGCTGCGCGCCGTCGATGATATCAATCATTTGGATCCACAACCGGATTTTGTGTTCTACGGCGGCGATTTAGCGCAGCTGGGTCAGCCTGAAGAGCTGGCACTGGGAGCACAGATCCTAAGCAACCTGAAGGCGCCGGTGAAAATGATGGTCGGCGAGCATGACTGGTTCCTGGATATGGGCGAAAAATGGCGTGCGTTGTTTGGAAAACCCACTTATTCTTTTGATCACAAGGGTGTGCATTTCGTTGTGCTAAATAGCATACTTGAGGATGATTTTTGGACCGCGCGCGGCATGTCTCCAATGGAACGTATGCAAACCGTTGCCGGACTGGACAACGGCATCCAGAGCCGCTTTAAGGTAGGCGAACCACAGCGCCAGTGGCTAGAACAGGATCTGATGCCCTATGCCAATAAAACGCCGGTGATCGTGTTTTCCCACTCTCCGCTTTATAAGTATTACCGCCCCTGGAATTTCTGGACCGACGACGCCGAGGAGGTGCAAGGGATTTTAGCGCGCTTCGATAAGGTGGTGGTCATTCATGGTCACACCCATCAATTGCTTACCAACCGGATCGGGAATATTCATTTTCACGGCATGTTATCCACAGCCTGGCCCTGGCCCTATGCACCCGAGGGATTACCGGAACTGACTGTACAGATGAACCGGGCCGACCCCTTCAATTCTTCCGATGCCTTGGGGGACGGCACTGTCCAGGTTTATCCTGATGGCTTGGTAGATAAACTCTATAACCTATGGAACCGTAATCCGATTCAGGTTACGCGAAGTTACCTGGTAAGCGGCGGCACGCAGAATAAGCCGCCGCAGCCGAATCTGGTGAGCTATTAAGGCAGGTATTCGTATAAAAATTAAGGAGTCGACCATGCAGAAAACGGGTTTTTACCTGATGACCGTTGCCGGCATAGTAGCGCTATATACCGCAGAGTTTAATGCGTTGGCCGCGGAAGATACCAACAAGCAGCCAGCCGCCCAGCAAACCGCCGAGGGTTCAGCAGAGTCAGATGCAACAGGTGAGGGTGCAACCATCGATGAGGCGACACTGGCACAATGGCAGCGCGTAAAGAAAAATCCAGACTGGGTTAGCGAGGAAATGGCTAAGCACAAGATTGTTCTGCCTGCCGATAACAGTGATCTCATTGGCAAGGGTCAGGGTTCCACCTACGGCAACATAACGCCACAAGATGTCGCTATTTGGGAACGTGAGACCTTAAAACTAGTGGTAGAGGGATCGCAAGTCTTTCACAGTGCGGAGGAGTTAGGAAGTACCATTGCGGTTTCCTGTGATATGTGTCATCCAGATGCGTCCAATACCCACGCGGAAACCTATCCAAAGTTTCAGATTCAGCTGGGCCGGGTGGCCCTGTTGCGGGATATGATCAACTGGTGCATTGAGCACCCGGTGCGCGGTGAGCCGTTGGCAGCAGACGATCCCAAGATGCGGGCGCTGGAAGCTTATATCTACGCACAACGCAAGGGCACGCCATTGCAATATGGAAAACGGTAACTAGTGCTCGGTCAAAGCTTAATTTTGGGATCATCGAACTTTAAGTATGCTCATATTTACTCACACCTTGGACTCATGCAATCCCAATTTTTAGACCTGACAAAGCACTAGTCTATGGCTGCGGCAAGGGCATTGGTGGTTCTCTCTGGTGGGCAGGATTCTACCACGTGTCTGTACTGGGCGATTGCCCGGTTTGGACGGGATCATGTGGACACCCTGACTTTCGATTATGGACAGCGGCACCGTATTGAATTGGAATGCGCCCAGCAAGTCGCGAGGTATGCCAGGGTGTCCAATATGATACTGCCAATCAACACATTTGCCGCACTGAGCGGAAATGCCTTAACCGATGCCGCAGTGCAGGTGCGCACCGAGCTAAATCCCCAGACGCTGCTCCCTAACACCTTTGTGCCGGGACGCAATTTGATCTTTCTCACTTTTGCCGCAGCTTATGCCTATCCCCGTGGTATTGAACACCTGGTGGCCGGCATGGCCCAGACGGATTACAGTGGTTATCCCGACTGTCGCGAAGACACGCTAAAGGCTCTGGAACAGGCCCTTCGGTTGGGGATGGAATGCAAGCTGGAACTGTATACCCCTTTGATGTTCAAGTCCAAGAAGGAAACCGTAGAACTGGCTAGAGATCTAGGTGCCTTGCCGGCCATGGCCTATACGCATACTTGTTATAACGGCCGGCAGCCACCTTGCGGCGAGTGTCCTGCTTGTCTGTTGCGTGCGAAAGGGTTTGCTGAGGCCGGTATTGCTGATCCCTTGATGGAGCGTCTGCGAGATATTTCGTCGTAAGTCGGCATACTGCCCGGTACATCCTCAGAAGAAGCCCAACAAATATAGATCTGGAAGCTATTCTCAAGACACGCTGTTAATACCTCCCGATAAGCTCGACTGCGACATCCCTGCCGCAGACGGTCTTGATAACAACTTCCAGATCTATACCAATGGCGATACCTGAAAAATTCAGGCAAAAGATGAACGTAACAGAAGTTTACGATTATAAATTTTGTGGTTTATAGCGAATCATAAATTTCTATGTGTTTGATATCTGTAGATAATGTTTAATGGATAAGTCAAACAGTCCCGTTGTTTACCCTGCTTTGCTTTCCCTTCTTGAAGAGAGTCCGAGAAACTAAGCCGCCGCCCGCCTGACAAACTTGATGTCGAGTAGCACCTGCTGCCCATGCGCCTAAGGCGTTTACCGGCCACTCAGGTGAATTCAGTGCGGAACGCTGCAACACTGCTCGATGCAAAGAGCAGGGACGCATCAGTCGTCGTATTGGCAATCACCAAAGGCTCAGTAAGAGCCAGCAAAGGATTGGCCGACGTATCAGTAAAAGGCTCTTGCTGATTTCATCCGTGACATCAAGCAGTGAGGTTTTACCATGAAAGTAGCAGGTATTGGCCTGCTGGCGGGTGCGTTGCTTTGCAGCACATCGGCGCTAGCAGGCCCTTTCGTCAATAAATGCCACGGCGATGGAGTGGTATTGTACACGGACGGAGGATGTCCCAAGATGCTACGACAGGAGCGAATCAACCTGGCAAAGACGAATTTTTCCGTCGTCAAACCCAGGCTGAGTTACGCCGCTTACCTGGACATTGCGAATCAACTTGCGAGCAGCCGCTTTCACTCCAACGTGGCGGATCTTATTCGTGAGTACGCAGATAGTCCGCGAGAGTTTACGCCGGATATCAACACAGGTAGTGTCTTTCCAGACCTGCCGGTTCTGCGGGTAATCGAAACGGCTTCTGGACCGCTCAATCCCACGGATGAAGAGTAGCAGCTTGCTCTGCCCACAGTGGTTGCGTTTGATGTGACCACTGTGGGTGGATTTTTAGACTTGCACGCTGTTTGTATCGGTCAACCTTCCTCCGCATGGCGCTTAGCGTCTTCCCAGCCGGCCCGATAGGCCTGATTAAAGGCATTTTCTTCATTGGAAAGACCTCTATGAAGTCTAAACTTAAACCAATCCTTTTATAGGCCTTCTCTTGTTTACAGAGAATCTCGACAGTCATAACTTCATGGTTAAATTTCAAGCAACAGTACCTCGGGGTGACGGTGGAATCAACCGCTGGGGCGTGATCGGAAAGCGGGATTAGGAGACGGCCCTCAGGCGGCTCTAGGCTGTGGTAGCTCATCGTCATCATCAGCGACAGGAAGTGCTCGGCGAATCTTGGGCAAGATGCTATTTTTGGGGAGCTTGAGAAGTTGTTGGATCAAGAGGGGCGCGAAGACTTGTTGGACGGTTTTCTCCGACGGTGTTTGTCAAGATAGTTGTCGTCTTTTTCTATTCGGTCTGTGGTAGACCGGGAACCTTGTCCAGCACCTCGGTGGCTGGGTTTAGCCACACCTCGGTGACCGGTTTCCAGTTGCGGATGGCGCCCTGCCAGCGCTCGGGGTGACGTGCCCTGGCTTGTTCATAAACCGCCTCGCGCTGCGCCAAAAGGGCGGCTTCTTGGCCGCTATGGCGTTCGTGAGGGGTCACGAAGCGAATCCGACTATGGCGATGGTCGTGATTGTACCAGGTCACGAACTGCAGCACCCATGGGCGGGCGGCCTCCAACGAGGCAAACCCGTGCTCGGGGTAATCAGGCCGATACTTGCAGGTACGAAAGACGGCCTCGGAGAACGGGTTGTCGTTGCTCACGCGGGGGCGGCTGTAAGAGGTCACGACCCCGAGGCGGTAAAGCGTCTCCAACCAGGCACTGCCCTTCATGGGACTGCCGTTATCGGCATGCAGCACCAAGGGCTGATCCAGACCCTGCTCCACCAGGACCGCCCGACGCACGACCTCAGCGGCATAGGCCGCGCTTTCGCACGCATACACCTCCCAGCCAACGATTTTGCGGCTATAGAGGTCAAAATGGTTTAATCACAAATGACAAATTTTGCATGAGCCGTACGGGCCAGTTGAAACTGAGCTGGTCGCGATGCCCGCAACACGGGCGGAGTTAATCTGATGGTGAATCGGTATACCGTAGCAATGAACCCTATTCATTGTGGAGGTAGCCATGAAACACCAGTGGCGAGTGCAGCGCCAGCTGATCGCGAAAGCGGACGGCGCTCGTCGATGGGACCGGGCCTACCAACAGCTGCTGCAATGGGCCCTAGCCGCCACGCACCAACCGGTGGCGAACGTTGTGAGCAGCGACCCTCAGACGGCGGAGGACACTCATGAGAACGGCGATCTATGGGCGCGTATCCACCCAGCGTCAAGCGCAGACCCAGACCATCGAACAACAACTAACGTTACTGCATGCGCATCTGCGAGCCCAAGGCGAGGACCTGCCGGCGGAGAACATCTTTCGCGACGACGGCTATAGCGGAGCGAGCCTGAACCGCCCTGGCTTGGATCAGTTGCGCGACAAAATCAAAGCGGCGGACTTTGATCGGGTAGTAGTCACTGCCCCCGATCGGTTGGCCCGTAACTACGTCCATCAAATGGTGTTGCTCGAAGAGCTTGAGCGCTACGGCTGTGAGGTGCAGTTTCTGGACCGACCGATGAGTCAGGATCCGCATGACCAGTTACTGTTGCAAATTCGCGGTGCCGTAGCCGAATACGAACGCACCTTGATGAGCGAGCGGATGCGCCGCGGGCGCCAGCGAAAGCTCCGTAGCGGAACGCTGTTGCCGTGGAGCGTGCCGCCCTACGGCTATCGGGTTGATCCGGATCGACCACGCGATCCGGAGGGGGTTTACCTCGACCCTGCGGAAGCGGTGGTGGTCAAAGAGCTGTTTGCTGCTTATGCGGACGAATCGGTCAGTCTGGGTGACTTGGCCAGGCGCTTATCTACGGCTGGAGTGGCGACAGCGACCGGCAAACGCCGCTGGCAGATTACGACGCTGCGTAATTTGTTGACCAATCCGACCTATACCGGCCAAGTCTATACAGACCGCTCTCGTGCTCGCGCGGTGCGACGTCGGCAGTCGGCGTTACACCCGGTTGGTCACGCTAGTGGTAAGACGGCAGTACCGCGGGAGCAGTGGACACCAGCAGCGAGCGTTCCCGCCATTGTGAGCCCAGCACAAGATGAGCTGGTACCAGCCAAACTCGCTCGCAATCAGGCCTTTGCACGGCGTAACAACAAAGCCCACCCTTACCTCTTGCGCGCGCTGGTCAGCTGTGGGCTATGTGGGTTGAGCTGCACCGCGCGGACGGTACAGCCGGGTGGTTATAGCTACTACTTCTGTCACGGCAAGCGCGCCCGTAGCCAAAGCGCGCGTGATACGCATTGCTCGTCACGCTGTATTCCAGTACAAGCACTGGATGAGCTGGTATGGCAAGACCTCTGTGAAGTGCTACGCCACCCCGAGATCGTTGCTTACGCCTTGGAGCGTGCCCACGGTGGGCATTGGTTGCCACAAGAGCTGCAGGTCCGTAAAGAGGCACTACGCAAAGGCCAGGCGAGTCTAGCGCAGCAGCTCGAACGTCTTACCCAGGCGTATTTGATGGCAGTGATCCCGGTCGCCGAGTACCAGCGGCGCCGCGCCGAGTTGGAGCGCAAACGCCACGCGCTGGAGCAGCAGGCGAAACAGCTTGAGAGTCAAGTCGATCAGCAAGCCGCCTTAGCCGGCGTGATCGGCTCCGTAGCAGCATTTTGTCAGCGGGTGCAAAGGGGCTTGACCAGCGCCACCTTTGAACACAAACGGACTTTAGTTGAATTGTTAATTGATCGGGTTGTGGTCAGCAATGGCGATGTCGAAATCCGCTATGTGATTCCAACGAGTCCCAGCAGCGAGCATATTCAGTTTTGTCACTTGCGTAAAGACTATTATGATGAGATACAGATAGAAAAACAGCCCCTTCACCGGGCCCGGTAACCAGGTAATATCCCATGACCAGACCTCGCGCGGGCCGCGGGCGCAATGGCGCGGCGGGGGAGTTGGTGGCCGTGGGGCGCGGCTGCGCCCGCGATGGCGCTGTTCCTCAGCCGTATGCAGAATCCGGTAGAAGGTGGATTCCGAAGCCAGGTATTCCCCCTGATCTGCCAAACGCGGCACGATTGTATCTTCTCAAAATCTCATGGTAATAAAGCTTCAGCAACGGTTCGATGGGTTGGCGCTACGCGCTACCCGAGTTTAGCGCTCATGGAACAAAGTAGCGCGTGGAAGACTTGATAAAACGCTTGGCTGCCCCATGTAGTAGGTTATGAACCGTACCGAAATTGCCACTGTTTTCGAAACGCTGCCGCTAGACATTGAGCGGATAGAAACGGCTGATGTCAAGGCCAGTGTGGTGGTGTTGCTGAATCTGGTGGAAACGCTGGCCGCGGAGAACGAAAAGTTAAAGGAAGAGCAACAAAAGCTGAAGGATGAAATCAACCGTTTGAAAGGCGAGCAAGGGAAGCCGGAGATTAAGGGGAAACCCCAAAAGCGTGATGACCTATCTTCGGAACAGGAGCGTAAGGAGGCCTCAGGAGCACAGGGCAAGGGAGGCCGGGGAGAACACCAGCGGGAATCGAAACGCGAGCAGATCAACATTGACCGAGTGCAGGTGTGTCCGGTCAATCGTGATGGACTCCCGGAAGATGCCATCTTCAAGGGGTATGAAAGCGTCCTTGTTCAGGACCTGAAAATCACCTCGGACAATGTGGAATACCGCCGTGCGGTATATTATTCGCCGTCGCAACAGCAGACTTATCGAGGGCCCTTACCGCCAGGGGTGAAGGGGGAATTCGGTGCCGGCATTCGTGCGCTGATTCCGACGATGGAGCACGTATGTAACCTGTCTGAACCGAAGATTTTAGCGTTTCTGCGCAATTTCAACGTCCGCATCTCGGCGGGTTATATCTCGGGTTTGTTGACCGATCCGCCAGCGGTCTTTCATCGCGAAAAGGACGAGCTCTATCGGGCTGCCCTGGAATGCGGGGACTATCAGCAGATCGATGACACCAGGGCGCGGGTCAACGGTGAAAACCACTCTACCCAGGTGGTCTGTAATCCGTTATCCACGGCCTATTTCACGACCGAACACAAAGATCGGTTAAGCGTATTGGACGTACTGAGAAATTTTGCTCCCCGTCGATTTGTGTTCAATAGCGAAACGCTGGAGTTGCTCGAGCAATTCGGTGTGTCTCAGAAGCTCATCGCCCGCGTGGATAGCCTGGCGAAAGACCAACCATTCACCGAAGCGCAGATCACCCAGCGGTTGGATGAGTTACCGCCCGGCCCTCGCCAGCGCCGCCGCCTTCTCGAAGCCGCCGCGATCGCCGCGTATCACCAGGAGACTGCGTTGCCGGTGGTCAAGCTGTTGCTGTGCGATGATGCCGCGCAATTTAAGCGGCTCACCGAGCAGTTGGCGCTGTGCTGGGTACATGACGGTCGGCACGATAAAAAGCTCAATCCTATCGTCCCCGCACATCGGCAACGATGGGAGCGCTTTCGCCAAGACTATTGGGCTTTCTACGGCCAACTGCTCGAGTTTAAACAAACCCCGACATCGGCCGAGGCGGCCAGGCTGTCCGAGGCGTTCGACCGGTTGTTCTCAACCCGAACCGACTATGCCGAGCTCGACGACCGAATCGCCAAAACCCTCGCCAAAAAAGAGGCTCTCTTGGCGGTGCTGCGTCATCCCGAGTTGCCGTTGCATAACAATGATGCTGAGTTGGGTGCCCGTGCACAAGCCCGGGTCAGGGATGTCAGCCTGCACACCAAATCCAAAGCCGGTACCCAGGCCAAAGACACCTTCATGACCCTGGTGCAAACGGCGAAGAAACTCGGCGTCAGTGCTTATGACTATATTTATGATCGGGTAAGTGGGAAATTTGAGCTGCCTTCACTGGCGCAGTTGATCAGGCAAAAGAGCAAAGCTGAACTGCATACGTGTCCTGATTCGCCATGAAATTTTGAGAGGATACCTGGTTATCGCAGAGACGCTGGCCACCGAAACGATGGGCGTCACTGCCGATGCAGCGAGAATAGGCATACGCGCGCGGGTTGCCCTTACGGGCGCTGGGGCTGATGGGTTTGCCGTAGTAGCTATAGCCACAGCAGCGGCATACCAACAAGCCCTGGAGTAGATACTTGGCACCACGCGCACGGGTACGCGCCCGGCGGCGATTATCTTCCAGTTGCACGGCGACGGCCTCAAACAGCGCCTCTTCGACCAGGGGCGGTACGGGAATGGGTAGCCATTGCTCGGGCGGTACCTCGTACGTCGAGCGTGCCTCGCGCGGTGGTAAGGGGCGTCCACGTTGGGCACGCAACCGCGAGCGTAACTCACCGGCACGGGTGTTACCGAATGCTGCTTGGCCTTGGTAAGCGGGATTTTTCAGCCTATCCCAAACCGTCGTGCGATCCCACCAGGTTTTCCCGCTGGGCGAGGGGATGGCGGCTACGCCCAAGCGGCGCGTTACTTCGCCAATGCTCAAGCGCTCACGCGCGACCCAGTTAAAGATCTGGCGTACCCCCTGGGCTTGCTCGTCGGTCACTTCGTAGCGCGCCTCACCGCCGCCTTCAGCCAGGGTGATATAGCGGTAGCCATAGGGGGCACCGCCAAGCACGTTTACCGAGCCCTGCTGCGCCTTATGGCGTTTCCCCCGACGACTGCGTTCGAGAATCTGAGCACGCTCGTACTCCGCGATCATGCCTTGCCTCTGGAGCAGTAGCTCATCTTCCGGTGACGGGCCGAGCTCGCGGTTGAGAAACACCAGCTCCACCCCGGCGCGTTGGAACTCATCACCCAGCATCACCTGGTAGGCATATTGGCGTGCTAGCCGATCCGGGGCGTAGACGTAGACCCGTTCGAGTTCGCCCGCGGCCACCGCATCGCGTAATGGCTCTAACGCCGGGCGGAGCAACGTCGCGCCGCTGTACCCAGCGTCGATAAATTGATGCGCTGGATTCAATACCGCGCCATCGTTGGTAATGCGTTCGTGTAGCGCCGCCACTTGGCTATCAATGGTCTGCGCCTGTGCCTGCTGATCGGAGGACACGCGGGCATACAGGGCCGCGGCTAACGTGCTCATGACTGACCTCCTTGCCTTGATGCGGGGCTCTGCGGTTCCAGTGTCGGCTGTGACGTACGACCAGGGGTAGGGGTTGCGCGAAGTCGTAACGGGACGACTTGGTTATAGGCATCGACCAGATGCATCGCAGCTAAACGATTCGGTTCAAACATGATGGTCACCTCCAAAGGGTGTCGAACTTGGCTCTGTTGCTGGCTCATCGTTGCGTTCCCCCGCACCGGTGGTTACGCGGTGCATCGCTGGGAGAAGCCGCAGCGGCGCGCCGCCAAAACCCTCACCGTAGCGTACTTTCAAGCGCTCGCGTTCAATGGCCGATGAGAATTCCAGCGCTTTTTTTGCAACATTGTTGGAGGTGTACTTTCACCGTTATTATCAAACGTCCTGCTGGATGATGTTGATCAAGAACTCGAACGCAGAGGTCATCGCTTCTGCCGCTATGCTGATGACACCACTATCTACGTCAAAAGCCAACGGGCGGGCGAACGGGTCATGGCGTCAGTGACGCACTTCCTGGAAGGCCGGCTGCGCTTGAAGGTGAATCGAGCCAAAAGCGCCGTCGATCGGCCCTGGAACCGAACGTTTCTAGGCTATACGGTGACCCGCCATCGCCAACCGCGATTGAAACCAGCACCGACGTCCGTCAAACGGGCGAAGGACCGGATACGTCAGATTACCCACCAGGGACGGGGTCGTAATATTCGCCAGGTGATTAAGGAGATCAATGCGTTTACCCGAGGATGGGTAAGCTACTTTCGGCTCACCAGCGTGAAAGCCGCTTTCGAGCAGTTGGATCAATGGCTACGCCGTCGGCTACGTAAAATCTTATGGGAGCAATGGCGTCAACCAGAGACGCGACGCCGGCAGCTGATGGCGCTGGGCGTCGACGCGACGCGGGCACGCAAAGCAGCGGCCACCGGGCTTGGCGCTTGGTGGAATGCAGGGGCTTCGCATCTGCACGCGGCAGTGACCCTTCGGTTGCTGACACAGTGGGGACTTTGCGGTCTGCTAGATCAGCTACGCGGTTGGCAGCGGTCCATTTGAACCACCGTGTACGGTCCCGTACGCACGGTGGTGTGGGCGGACGGGAGGAGTAATCCTCCCTCCGACCCGATACAGGGGGAGTGGCGTCGATTAGCGCGGTTGTGCCAAGAGCACAATGCCTACCGCTGGCTGTGCGGGGGCGTGTCGGTCAACTATCACACGTTATCGGACTTTCGGGTTGAGCACGGGGCGTGGCTGGAAGAGCAGCTCACGGTCCAAGTTGCGACGTTGCTGGCCGAAGGCCTGGTCGAATTGAACCGTACGGCCCAGGACGGGGTACGGGTACGGGCCAATGCCGGGGCGAGCTCATTCCGACGTCGCCGCACGCTGGAGCAGTGCTTGCACGAAGCCGAAGAGCACATGGCGGTGTTACGCCGGGAGCGGGAGGAGAATCCGAGGGTGGTGCATCAACGCCGGCAGGCGGCCCAGGAGCGGGCAGTGCGCGAACGTCAAACGCGCATCGAGGCGGCGTTGGACCAACTCGCCGAGGTGGAAGCCCAGAAAAAAGCCGATGAGAAGGACAAAGCCCGCCGCTCCACCACCGATGCCGAGGCTCGGGTGATGAAAATGCCCGACGGAGGCTTTCGCCCCGCTTACAACGGACAGTTTTGCACCGATACCCCGAGCCAGATTATGGTGGGTGTGGAGGTGAGTAACGCCGGTAGCGATCAGGGCCAAATGGTGCCGATGTTAGACCGGGTCGCGGACCACTACGGTCAGTATCCTAACGAAGCCCTGGTCGATGGCGGGTTTGTCGACAAGGACGCCATCACTAGCGTGACGGCTCCAGCGCGAAACGTGACGCGCTACGCCCCGGTGCCCAAACCCAAAGCCTGGCCTGATGAAAACAACTCTATGCCGCCTCCGCTAATTGATCCTGTTTTTGTTCCTTTTTGTTAGGGCGAGTAAGCGCCTCTCTTCGCTTGGCTTGAACGGACTTACCCAGTTTCTGTTGGCACCAGTCAATAATACGCTTGGTCGGCACCGTTTCTAAGGCCGTTTTCACGACCTCGGCGGTGGTGGTCGAGACGAGGGCCGCCACCGCGAGGACCAGACCGGTAAAGCCGCTTTTCACTTGGTCGCGGGCGAGTCGCTTTAAGCTCCCGAAGACCGATTCAATGACCTCACTACTAGCGACCAGGCGCTCGCCGGGGTTGGCTTTGAACGCTTCTTGCGCCACAAAGCTCACGAGCGCTTGTTGCACGCGTTTGGCGGGAGCGGTAGAGGCGACCCCCGTTAGGCGTTTTTTCAACGACCGGTGACAGCCTCTTGACAAGCCCTGGGTGCGCACAAAGGTTTCCGTGATGAGCGCTACGCTGAAGAGCTCGCGCCAGGTCGCCAGGGCGTCACGAAAGTCCCTGACCCAACCCAACTTGGCTTGCACAACCACCGGCTCATAGGTCGTCGTCAGCTCTGGGGGCTGGCACTGCACAAACGCCAATATCTTCTCGGCCCAGTCCCGTAGGCACTCCACATTCATATAGCGGGCTTTGGCTTTCTGGGGTGGCGGGGCCAACGGTGCCAACGCGGTTTGCTGGAGTTGGCAACGGGGGTGTGCGGCCCGTTGGCAAAAGTCTTGCCACTGTTCATCCCCCTGCAGTTCATGCTTTAACACGAGGGCCACTTTATGCTTAATATCATACAGTGAGACGGTCTCTGGGTGTGCGTGACAAAAGCGCTCGATGCCGACTTTCAGATCCGAGCCGTGGTCGCTCACAATGGCGCGTGGTGTGCCGGTTTTTTTCCGCGTCTCTTCGAGTTGTTGATACACGATCTCCCCCGTCGATTGAGCCACCGGCAATAACTCGATCGGTTCTACTTGCTCATGGCGTAGGCAGTAATTGGTCCCCGGCAACGTGCTTAAGCGAACGCCCACAATAAGCAGACATTTCTCCGGACCCAATTGCACCGGATGATCCACAATCCAGACCCAATCCGGCGCTGGCTCTTTGGGACGCATTAAGTTGTAATAACCTAACCGCAGCAACCATAGCCGCCCGGTCGACCAGACCGGGCACGCCCCAGGCAGGTCAAAAACCGCCATTACCACCGCGATAGCGCGACTGGCCCCACGAAGACTGGTGGCAGCACCGAGCACCAACGACATAAACAGCATTATCAGGCCCAGGGTATACTGATGGGCCAGCGGTGCCGAGCTGAACTCGCCCGGGTAACCGGGGGTACTGATCAGCTCAGCAGACTTTTTTTTAATGCCCCCAGCTCTGCTTCCAGTGCCCGTTCTTTGGCCCTCAGCATCGCTAATTCCTCCTCGAGGGCGTTGGCCTTCGTCTTCCACCGGGCGCGACTGGTCTCTAGAAAACGAATCCGATTCTTCAATAGCTTCAGCGCTTGTTTGGCTTCACCCGCTTTGCGTTTCCACTGGTCTCGGCTTTTTTCAAAAAAGCGGATCAGTTTGTGACGCGGACTTTTATAACCCAGTGACCCAGCAGTGCTCGACATGACGGACGTCCTTTCGTTGAGAAACCCTTTCGATAAGGCGCCAAAATGAGTTCATTCATCAGGAACAAAAACAGAACTCAATTATGATAACAGGTTAGCCCAAATTTAAGCTGTTTTCATCAGCCCACCCAAAGCCCCAGGGCGTGATCCGTATCAACCCTTGCCCACGGATAGCCCGGCGGTCGCCCAGTGGCGCCAGCGGATGGGGAGTGAAGCGGCCAAAGCGATTTACAAAGTGCGCGCAGCCACCGCCGAATGCGGCAATGCCCTGGCTCGAAACCGAGGCCTGCAACCGTTCCGCGTGCGGGGGGCTGAAGAAAGTCAACGCTGTGCTCTTGTGGTTTGCCCTGGCGCACCACCTGATGCGCGGGGCCGCCTTGCGCCGGCAAGCGGCGGCGCACGCCGTTTAAGTCGTCGGAGTCACCTCCGTGCGGACAATCGGAGGCCCACCTCGGCGGTTAAACCGATCCGATTCGCTGTCGACCCTGTTCGGCCTGTCTCCGACCCCTGAGGTTTTGCGACAGGAACATCTTCTGCTTTACCCCAGAATTGAGTTTCACCTCTGGGGCAAGCGATTTTTTCACAACCTCTGAGCAATTCCCGACCTTGCGTCTCAAGCAACGCTTCCGCCTCGCCATGTTCCAGTTCGGCGGTGTCTTCCCCCTCGAGCTGTTCCAATAACGCCTGGAACTGCTCACAGGCCTCCGCAAATACGTCTTCTCTACCCGGACAGGTGTCGGTTGATTTCATGGCGCGTCTCCTCTTCTCTTGACGACGTATGGCTAATGACCCACCATACCTACTTTAAGACATGCCATTTTTTAAGACAATTTCAAAATAACTATCTGATTTTTAGATTCCATAGCGTCGTTCTATAAGAGCCGCACCCGAAGTATTTTAACACCTTTGAGGAGCTGCGTGCCTCGGTCCTGGAGGTATTCCACCCCTATCTCGACGATGCCACCCAGGTTATCCGCGTGATGAAGAAATTACGCACCGCCGCCGGCGTCGCTTGAGCCTCTATCCGGCACGCTCCAAGAAATTATTTACCTGAAAAACTATAGGCGTATTTGGGGGCAGGGATGCAATAGAGGTATGGTGAGGGAGATACCGCCTGTGCCGCCTTGTAGTAAAAGCATCATTTAGCCGAAGATAGGCGGAAATTCCAATTCGGTCGCAGCAAAAGGACTAAGAGCAAGATGGCCAATAAGGCGTCGGACCACCACATGCCGGGAAAGTAACTTACCTTCTCTTGTTCAACCCAGGTTTTAGCTAGGGCGCTAACATTGTAGTAAACGGCATACACCAGAATGGCGACAAATACCCTGGTATACTTGCCTTGTCGGGGCGCTGAACGACTCATGGGTGCACCCAGTAGTCCTAATAAGAGAGCCGCCATGGGTCTAGACAACCGCCATTGCAATTCTGCAATGTCTTTGGGTCTTTCGGAGCCGATCAGCTCTTGCGTCGAGACGGCCTTACGCCGGTGGCGTGGTTGCTCGTTTTCATAGCCATCCAAATGCAAGGTCAATTTGCCAAAATTTACCATGAGGTCTTGGGTACCGTTCTGATCGAGAGTGTAAAAATTTCCCTCCAGAAAGACTAGGGTAGGGCTACTGTCAGACTCGTTAGAGGCTTGGTAGGCTTGCTTTGCATAGAGAATCTGAGTGTTTTTGTCTGTTTTGCTTCTTAGAAAAACACCTTCTAATCGTTTGTGCTGACTGTCTATTTTTTCGGCAAAAATAGTCTGTCCTGCCTCTGAGCTTTCGTAAAAACGACCGGCCTCAAATGATCCGAGATCAAAACTAGCCTCTGCCTGAGTTTCCAGCTGGAATAGTTTCTGGTGCGCTAGAGGGCGAATGTAAACGGATAGACACCCAACGATTAAGGCACACAGCAAGGATAACAGAAGGATAGGCCTGAGTAGGCGGAGTTCGCTATATCCAGCGGCATGCAGCGCGGCAATTTCTGAATCTGAATAAAGGCGCCCTAGACCTCCCACCACGGAGAGGTAAAGAGCGATGGGCAGCAATATTTCAAGATTCGTCACTAGCTTAAGTGAGATTAGGTGGAGTACCGACTGCATCGGCAAAAGGCCACTCGCTGCATCGGCCAAGTACCGGGATGCGCCAAAACCTGCCACAATAATTGTCAAAATGACGCATATCGCTAATAGCGGTTTAACAATTTCGCGAATGAGATAATAGTCAATAATCAAGGTAATGACTCAAACTAATGGATCTCGAGCACTCTTCTTGGCAAAAAACAGTCCTGGCAAAAGTTCTCTAGGATTTTACTGTCGAAACCGTTTTGCGGAGTGTTCTGCTGGGTTTGACAACACAGCAAAGTTGCCGGTATCTAGGCTAGAGTCAGCTTTGACGAATTCTTTTCTATCTTAAGCGCTGGATTTACCATTGAACAGGTGTTGTACGAGAGTCAAGTCGGTAAGGTCGTCAACATCAATAGCCGCTTCCGGGAAAGGCATGATGACAACCCCGAGACGCAGTTGCAGACGTCGAGATAACCAAGCAAGCCCATCAGCCAGGGAAAGTCTGCCCAATGCATAGCGTATAGCAATCACCCATCCTATCATACTCATCATTTTTAACGGCCGCTTGCGGTGGCGTTCAAGCTGACGCCAGAATTCGGCTACGGCTCGCCCCTGAGGGGTTAAGAATGCAAATAAGTTACAACCGCAATAAGCCTGATCCCGGAATTTCAGGACGGTGCGCCGGATGTCTGGGTAAGCCGCACTCACCTGGGGATATAATGCCACAGCGGCTACGGCGTCACAGCCGCTAGCCCGGGCTTGAGCGCAAAAGTAATTTACCATGTCCGGGGTCAGTAACGCGTGATCGGCTGTTGTTAAGAGGATAGGTGATGCTCCGGGAAGAGACTGCATGGCGTTGTACGCGCTAGCGCTGGGGCCGGCTTGGCTCATTAGCCAGGAAAACTCTCCTGAGTCAACGCCGCTTTGCAGTCGGGTATTTTGCTCGATTGCCGACCAGGGGGGGCCGCACAGTATGCGAGCATCGATAGTGTCGCTTGCGGCTAAGGCCTCAAGAACATGCAGCACCATGGGGGTGCCACCAATCGGACATAATGCCTTACAGCTGACTCCTGCAGCTTGGGCGACTGGGTCTTGGGAATGACGGTCAGCGGCAAGCACGATAGCGGTAAATCGCGGTGTAGAATTCATATTTTCACAAGAAAGCGTTGAGGCAACAAGGACTGCTACTTTTTCACTAGCGCTCTGGTAATGATTAAGTTGTTTAGTTTGACAATGTCATATTAGAGGTTTCTTATAATATTTATTTATCAATGAATTAGGATAACCATTGCTGACTACGAACTTAAAGCGGGACGTACTAGACGTCACGTCCGCTGGTAGGAGCGAGCTTGCTCGCGAATAGACAGCCATCAGGTTTAGTTCGCGAGCAAGCTCGCTCCTACCAAGTCGCTTGCAAAGTATCCCGGTTAAGTTGATAGCCAAATTATTGCTGTAATGTACTGACTTTGAATAAAAATTAGATTTTTCTAATGTGAGATTGTCAGGTTAGATAGCGAGGAAACACTGGCTTTCAAGCCAATTCCTTTTGGTAAATGCGATAGCGCTTATATAACCTGCCATTGATAGATTCAATAATTTTCCGCATTCTTAGGTTATCTTCTAGAATCCAAGATAGTTCCACCTCCTTAATCCCGTGATTAATCGCTGGGGTGCGCAACGCATCAATGAGTTTAAACGCAAGGACAGTGCCTAGCAGTGTTTTTTGATAGTCCTTGCGGATGCCCATCAGGGGAACTCGCGCTGTTTTGGGATGATCCCACTTAAGCCGCCAGAGCACTTTAATCCAGCCAGAAGGCAACAGGCGGCCATTTAGATCTTGAATGATTTCGTTTAGATTGGGCAGCAGCACAATCATTGCCGCAGGATTTCCGTTGATTTCGGCAATCTGTATGAAATCATCACCTACAAACCATGTCAGATCGCGTCCAAGATGGGCAAACTCCGCCTCGGTGAACGGAATATAATTCCAGTTTTGCGACCAGGCATCATTGAAGATATCCCGCAGCGTTGCCAAGTCCGTGTCGAGTTGGGCACGGCGTAAGGGTCTAAGATGAACTTTCTCCCCCGCTTTGGCCGTTAGTGTCTGCATTGCTGCAGGTACCAAAAAATTGGGTTTAATGCGATAGGCTAACAGATCTTTAATTCTAGTATAACCTTGTTCTTGAATTCTGGCAGAGTAGTAAGGAGGTGCATGTCCCATCATAATGGCGGGAGGAGTCTCAAAGCCATCCACTAAGAGTCCACATTCGCTGTTAATAGACAGATTGAACGGGCCTAGAATGCGACGCAAACCTCGCTCACGCAGCCAAGTTTCGGCACTACTTAGCAGGATTCTGAAGATGGCGGGGTCATTTTCCGCCTCTAACAGCCCAAAAAAACCCGTGTTGTCTTGATGATATTTTAAATGCAGATGATCCAACTGCGCACTGATTCGGCCAACGGGGCGAGCGCCCCGAAAGGCAAGCCAGGCACACCAGCGTGCGTGGGCAAAGTACGGATTGTGAAGAGAAAGATACTGCTGTCGCTCCCAAAGCAGGGGAGGAACCCATATAGGGTCGCCGGCGTAGATTGACCAGGGTAAACGGATAAACTGACGCAAGGCGTGCCTTCCTTTTACCGGTACTATGGTAATTCCTTCGCGATTACGTTTAGGCGGTTGCAAAGTGTTTTAGACCGTCATTGATTTACTGAATATGTCGCTTTTTCTGGCTCAGGAGCCTAGTAGACACAGCCTTTAGATATATGCATTTCACTGCTAGAGGTATGTGCGGGGGCAAAGTTAAACGTTTGGGTCGAACACTGGATGTTTCTCAAGCACCGCTTTCATTTTCATAGGGCAGCCCTACCATCGTGATCAAATTATCCGCGCAATTGCTATTTCAAAAGGCTACTTTTAAAAACTATTGCAATTTTTTTGTAACTTGCTGATGCAAGCCATTTGCTGATGAAAATGGCAACTCGACGTGGTGGTATAGCAACTTATTGTGGCAACATAGCAACTCGATGTGGTAGTATTGATTTAATCAAAGCAATTATGGTAGTTCTGTTGCAAGTCTAGCTCAAGAGGTAAAGTGGTTTGGGGGGGCGGTTAAACGTGCTTGTATTGGGTGATCCAAGATGAAGGTAAGCTTAAGAAAAGTAGGTGTCCCGGGTTGTTCTAGTGGAAAATTGGAGGAATTCGATAACGCCACTAGAACCTCAGTAAAAAACAGAAACCGCTCCGCGACTCGATGGCAAGGAAAAAACAAGCATACATCCAGTGGCCGAAGCGTATCTGAAGGTATTTCAGAAGATTGAGTAGCTTTGACAAGGTAATGTTAATCTAAAAAGAGCGTGTATCTTTGGAAAATTTGCTGGGGGACGATTCATTGGATAGGGTAGCGACACCAAACGACAACAAGCTGCCGTTGCGGGCTGCCGATTTTTCATGTTTAGCAGAGGCGCTCGATTATGCGGCCAAAGGTGAGACCGGTTGTAACTTTTACTCTGGTAGAGGCGAGCTCTATGCCGTGCTTACCTATACAGAGCTTAGAGAACAAGCGCGCGCCTTAGCGAAGCGGCTTTGTGGAATTGGGTTAAAACGAGGTGCACGGGTGGCGCTGATTGCCGAGACGCATCCCGATTTCCTTCGTTTTTTCTTTGCCTGTCAATACGCAGGTTTGGTTCCGGTACCGTTGCCGGTATCGATTAATTTAGGAAGTCATACAACTTATGTCAGGCAGTTACGTGACCTGCTGATCAGCTGTCGAGCGTCCATCGCCATTGCCCCACCAGGGTTTGTACCCTTTGTGCGCGAGGCAGCTCAGGAACTGAGACTGCATTTTCTTGGTGATCCCGATACTTTCATTGAGCAATTCCCTGAGCAGGCAACGGAACCACAGCCGCTGATCTCCTCAGAGGTCGCTTACCTGCAATATACCTCAGGTAGCACCCGCTTTCCCCGCGGTGTAATGATCACTCAGCGGGCGGTATTAAGCAATCTAGCAGGAATTATCAAACACGGCGTTAAGTTGCGACCCGGAGACCGATGTGTATCGTGGCTTCCTTACTATCATGATATGGGGCTGGTCGGTTTGATATTAACGCCCGTGGCTTCTCAGATATCTGTCGATTATCTAAGTACCCGGGATTTTGCCATGCGGCCGCGGCAATGGTTAGCCCTCATGACGCGTAACAAAGCGACTATTTCCTTTAGTCCACCGTTTGGGTACGAATTGTGTGTGCGGCGTCTGCGCCCTGATGAAGTGGCTAAATTTGATCTAAGTGCATGGCGCGTTGCCGGTGTGGGTGCAGAAACCATTCGTCCGGAATCGTTGGCGCGGTTTGCTGAGGTGCTTCAGCCTAGTGGCTTTGACAAAAAAGCGTTCGTCGCTTGCTACGGCATGGCGGAGTGCTCACTCGCGGTAAGCTTCGCTCCACTTGATCAAGGACTTAGGGTGGATTATGTGGAAGGAGATCGGCTTGCCGAGCGTCAAGAAGCGTTGTCGGTGAGCAACTCACCAGATAACGCTACACGAGTGAGCGGATTTACCAACTGCGGTGTGCCTCTGCCAGGCTACCAAGTAGCCATCTGCAACGAACACGGACAGCCGCTGCCAGAGCGACGCATCGGAACTATCTTCGTAAATGGGCCGAGCGTTATGTCGGGATACTTCAATGACCCTGAAGAAACCCGGCAAGCCCTCTCCACGGACGGATGGCTAGACACCGGTGACGTTGGCTATCGGATAGGAGACAGTTTAGTCATTACGGGCCGTAAAAAGGATTTAATCATTATTAATGGGCGTAATATTTGGCCTCAGGATCTGGAGTACTTAGCTGAACAGCAGCCTGAAGTGCGTCCAGGAGATGCCTTGGCTTTTTCGGCACCTGGGGTTGATAGCAAGGATACCACGATTCTGGTAGTACAATGTCGCGAGGCTGACGTCGGTAAGCGAAAGGATCTGGTAGCAAGGCTAAAGGGTTTAATTCACGAGGAACTGGGTATTGAATGTTTTATCGAGCTGGTTCCGCTGCATACTTTACCGCGTACGTCTTCGGGAAAGCTTTCCCGTTCTAAAGCAAGACAAAACTTCATAGAATCTCATCGGTGGGGACAGACGGACAACAGCCGGGGCATCTTTGCTGAACGGGTAGGACTCAACAGGCGTGTTGGCTAGCGCCGATCCTCTCAGTGCCAAGGATCGGATAGTTGCCCTAACAGGAGGAACGGGTTTTATCGGTGCCAGCGTACTGCGTCACCTGCTGAGGGCTGGCTGGCGAGTGCGTGTCTTAGTGCGTCCTTCTGCAAGTGCCTTAACATTGCCCGCCAGCTCGGCGGTACACCGGATCAGTGGAGCGTTGGAAGATCCGCACAGCCTTAGCCAATTAGTGCAAGGCGTATATGCTGTGATTCATTGCGCAGGGACCGTGCGGGGCATAACCCAAGCGCACTTTGGTCTAGTGAACGTCGATGGTGTGGCGCGTTTGGTGCGTGCGGCCAGTGTGCAGGAATGCCCGCCACGGTTTCTAGCATTATCTTCGTTAGCAGCACGGGAGCCGCATCTCTCTCCTTATGCCGCTAGCAAGTGGCGGGGTGAATGTGCGCTTGCTGCAGGCGCCGGTGCAATGTCGTGGACGGTTCTGCGGCCTCCGCCGGTCTATGGTCTCGGAGATCGAGAATTGTTACCACTATTCCGCTGGATGGGAAGAGGCTTTGCACCCTTTGCGGGATCGAATGAGTCGCGTTTTTCACTGTTGTATGTGGAAGATTTGGCGGCTGCCATTCTGCAGTGGTTGAGTCACCCGCCCAGCGTCATGGGTGTGTTTGAGCTGCATGATGGCCATCCGGGTGGTTATACCTGGCAAGATGTGATTGCCACCGTCTCAAGTCTGCGGTCAAGGCATATATGGTATATTCCGGTACCGATAACTTCACTGCGCCTGCTGGCACATCTTAACGTGGCGGCAGCTCGCCTGGGGAGATATGCACCGATGTTGACTCCAGGCAAAGTCCGTGAGCTCAACCATCCCGATTGGGTGTGTGATAATGCACCACTAAACCACGCTATTGGCTGGAAACCTCAAATAGCATTAGAGGAAGGTTTGCGCCGCACATTTGGATGGGGAGCACAGCTAACACCTAAAATCGACTTTAACCGCTAGCTTAACATCAATGAGGATGGGTGCGTTCTACTATGCCAAGCTATGAAACTATTTTCGCGGAACTGTACGAGGTCTTGCAGCCGTTTGCTAAAGAAGGACAAGTGCTTAATGAAGAAACGCAGCTGGTGGCGGATTTAGGCTTGGATTCTGTCCAGGTCATGGAATTACTGCTGCAGATAGAAGATCGTTTTGATATTTCTATTCCGTTGAACATCTTGCCTGAGGTGCGTACCATCAATGATCTCGCCTTACAACTTCACACAATGACTATCTAAGTAATGACGATTTTCGACAAATTTCAAGCATTGGCTAACACTAAAGCAAATTTGATCGGCAGGAGCGTCAACCCTTTTCATGTGGTTACCGAGCGGATCATTTCAGCAACCGAAGGTATAGTCAATGGGCGTCGGGCCATTCTTGCAGGTACCAACAATTATTTGGGCTTAACTTTTGATCCGCAGTGCATCCGGGCGGCGCGAGATGCCGTTCAGGAGCAAGGTACCGGCACCACGGGTTCCCGCATGGCCAATGGTACTTACGCTTGTCACCAAGCCTTAGAACAAGATTTAGCCAACTTCTACGGTGACAGCTATTCTGCGATCGTTTTCTCTACCGGTTACCTAGCCAATCTCGGGATACTGTCAACTGTAGCGGGTCAGGGAGATGTCATTTTGTTGGATGCCGACTGTCATGCCAGTATCTATGACGGTTGCCGGATGAGCGATGCTGAGGTTATTCGGTTTCGACACAATAATGTCAATGACTTGGAAAAACGCTTGCGACGATTGGGTGATCGGGCATCCCGCACTCTCATTCTCGTGGAAGGCATCTACAGCATGCTAGGGGATCGTGCACCGCTGGCTGAGATTGCCAACGTTAAGCAACATTATGGCGCCTATTTATTGGTTGATGAAGCGCATTCGCTGGGTGTGCTGGGTCAGCGGGGCCGAGGCTTGGTTGAAGAGGTAAGGGTCGAAGATAAGGTGGATTTTATCGTTGGAACCTTTAGCAAAAGTCTGGGGGGTATTGGCGGTTTTTGCGTGAGCAAACAGCCTGAACTGGAAATTATACGCTATGCGATTCGGCCTTATGTTTTTACCGCCTCGCCTTCTCCATCAGTAATCGCTTCAACCCGTGTGGCGTTGCAGATTTTAAGCGAACGTTCTGAATTGCGTGATCAACTCTGGAATAACGCTCATCGTTTATATCAAGGTCTACAGGCACAGGGTTTTATGCTGGGCCCGGAGCCGAGCCCAGTCGTCGCCGTTATTTTAGAGAGCGAGGAACAGTTACTGGCGAGTTGGCATAGCCTGCTGGAGCATGGTGTTTACGTTAATCTGGTGCTTCCTCCCGGTGCACCCAATGGCGCTTGCCTGCTCCGCTGCAGCGTTAGCGCTGCGCATACGTATGACCAAATCGAAGCTATTTTGGAAGCTTTTTCTTCTATTCGTGAGGCGGTGCTGGCTTAACTAAGATCATTCTTGATATCTCTACATGGAGTGTCCGCTTAATGTAGTCCCTATGCAATGGAGTAGTCCAGATTGTGGCGAACGCCAACCCGTTGCAAGTATCCGTTTTAGCGGAATTTTCTGGAATTGCCAGGTACTGCTTTTATGCGTTTACTGATCACCTTTATCCGTGGCTATCCTTGGCAATCTTTGATTATGCTGCTTGCGCTGCTGCTGGCAGGTGTTATCGAGGGTATCGGCCTCTCTGCTATGCTGCCTTTGCTCAGCCAGGTGATTGAGGGCCAGACAACGAAAACCACCCCGACTGGGCAGGGTATCGGCAATATTGTCACAGAAGCGCTCTTAGGATTAGGCATTGTCCCTACCGTCGGGGCATTATTGGTAGTCATTGTCGCTGGCATTATCGTTAAGAGCGGATTAGTCCTATTTGCCAATAAGTGGATCGGTTATACGGTCGCGCAATTCGCCACGAATCTGCGTTTAAGTTTGCTACAAGCCTTGCTGAAGACCCGTTGGCAATACTTTATGCACCAGCGCATCGGAAGCCTGGCTAACGCTATGGCAACCGAAGCTGTCCGGGCATCGAATGCATATATCTATGGTGCCATGATGGTTGCGGTAATTATCCAGTCTATCGTTTATACCACAGTAGCATTGCTCGTTTCCTGGGAAGCGACATTAATCTGTCTAGGCACTGGAGTGATCATACTCTGGGTGTCACACGGTTTGATTAAAATAGCGCGGGGCGCAGGTAAGCGCCAAACTCACTTGTTGAAGTCTTTGTTGTCTCGTCTTACCGATACGTTGCAGTCGGTAAAGCCGCTCAAGGCAATGGCTCGAGAGGACCTTGCAGATGCAGTGCTTAAAGCGGAGACGGACAAATTGAATCAGGCGCTACAACGGGAAGTATTCAGCAGTGAGATGCTCAGGGCAGTTCAAGATCCGATGTTTGCGGTAGTGATTTGCACCGGCATTTATGTGTCGTTGGTACATTGGGAACTGCCGTTGGCCCGAGTCATCATGCTGGTGCTGCTACTGGGAAGGGTGTTGAGTTTTTTGGGGAAGGTGCAAAAACAGTATCAAAAAATGGTGGTTTGTGAAAGCGCCTATTGGTCTTTGCAAAATGCCATTCAGAGTGCATGTCAGGAACGTGAATTCATCCACGGCAGTCATCCGCCTTTGCTGGAGCACGGTATTCGTCTGGAGCAGGTTCGGTTTGCCTACGGTGACAAGAAGGTACTGCATAACTTGTCGCTGATCATTCCAGCGGGTTCTCTTACGACGCTTATTGGTCCCTCAGGAGCAGGCAAAACAACCATAGTCGATTTGGTTACCGGCTTGTTAAAGCCGCAAGTTGGGGAAATAGTTATCGATTGTCTGCCTTTGCAGGAAATGGATTTGAAGGCATGGCGAAAAATGATTGGCTACGTACCTCAGGAAAACCTGCTATTGCACGATAGCATACTCAATAATGTTACTCTGGGTGATCCCGAACTCAGCAAGGCGGATGCCGAATATGCATTACGCGCGGCCGGCGCGTGGAAGTTTGTAACGACCCTTGAGCATGGTATAGATACTGATGTCGGAGAACGTGGCACTAGACTGTCAGGCGGGCAGCGTCAGCGTATCATGATTGCCCGAGCGTTAGCCCATCGGCCTCGGTTACTCGTCCTGGATGAAGCCACCAGTGCCTTAGATACCGACAGTACCATGGAAATCTGCGAAACTTTGTGGGCGTTGCGGGGCAAGCTGACGATCCTGGCTATTACGCATCAACCGGCCTTAGTGGATATGGCGGATCGAGTTTATCGCTTGCAGGAGGGTGGAGCTACGTTAGTTACGGAGCGGCAACCGGACGCTAGTCTTGCCTAATTGAAAGGAGCATTCTGATACACGGCAAAATTACGGTGCGGCTTTCTACGGTGGTCTTAATGAATGCCTGATATGTTTCCAGAACTTATTGATATTGGAATCAATCTTGCCCATCGTTCGTTTCAAAACGATAGTGACGAGGTCATTCTAAGAGCCCGGAGCGTTGGCGTGACGCGGATGGTGGTAACGGGTACCAGTGTCTCTGAAAGCCAGTTGGCTCAGCAACTGGCTAGGCGCTATCCAGGGATACTGTATGCAACGGCAGGCATTCATCCGCACGATGCCCGGCATTGGCATGAAAATACTGCGGATGCTTTGCGAGAACTTGCGGCGACTCCTGAAGTGGTTGCCTTGGGTGAGATGGGGCTGGACTTCAACCGTAACTATTCTCCTCGTCCGCAGCAGGAAAAAGCATTTGCAGCGCAGTTGGAACTAGCAGCGCAATGGGGTATGCCCGTGTTTTTGCATGAGCGGGACGCCCAAGAAAGTTTTCTTAAATGCTTAGCTCGTTATCGAAATCGGTTGGGTTCAGCGGTGATTCATTGCTTTACCGGAACGAAAGAAGCCCTGGCTGCGTATTTGGATCTTGATTTGCACATCGGTATTACCGGCTGGATCTGTGATGAACGTCGTGGCCTACACTTGCGGGATCTTGTGCAGTCCGTTCCTCTAGAACGCATGCTATTGGAGACCGATGCTCCCTATCTGCTGCCTAGAAATTTGCAGCTCAAGCCCAAGAACCGTCGCAATGAACCGGCGTTTCTACCCCACGTGCTGGCTGTTGTCGCCGATTGCTTGCAATTGCCCCCGGCGACCGTGGCTAATGCTACCACGCAAGCCGCATGCGATTTTTTTGGGTTACCTCGAAAGGATTATCGAGAAGCCACTTTGCCGGCAGAGCAGACGCGTATTAGCTGAGTATCTGTTAGCCAGCCTAGCCACACACAGACATAGTCTGCAACATTGCCGCTCACTCAGCCTACAAGCCTACGGAGAAGCAGAACATGACACTTGCTTTAACAGCAGCTGCAATCCTCGCAGTAGTCGCTGGCCTAATCCATCTGACGGCCAAAGCGAACGTCCGTAGAATCAAAGCCAATCCTGACCCCTACCTCTTCAACGTGTTAAGTAGAGAACCTAGCGGAAAAGAAGTTTTTATCAACCAGCCGGACGGCACACGACTGAGAGCTAGGGTTAATGGAAATGGCCCTGCCGTCGTATTCCTGCACGGATACGGCATGTCCTTGCTCGAATGGAATGTCATCTGGCAGTTACTCCGCAACACCGACCATCGTTTGATCGCCTATGACCACCGTGGTCATGGTCAATCGACCCTTGGCGCACAGGGCATGGGTTCAGTTCAGATGGCCGGTGATGTGAAGGCCATCTTGGACTACTTTGACGTGCGCGACGGCGTCTTGGTGGGCCATTCTATGGGCGGATTCCTGGCCATCGTGTTTATGCTCACTCACCCTGAGGCGGCATCGGCAAGGTTGAAACATTGTGTCATTCTAGGAAGCCATGCCGGCGACGTGTTGAGGGGAGCGCCACAGAACCGACTACAGATAGCACTCCTCAAGACAGGGATTCTTCAGCGGTTGGCGCAGAACCAAACGTACGGTTGGGCGTTGAGTGCCTCGCTATACGGTGAGCGCCCGGCTCCTTCGGGGGTCGAAATGCTCCGCCAGGTCTTCGCGGCACGGCAGCATCGCGCCCTGCTGACAATTTTACAGGCTATGGTAGACGAGAATTACTATAATCGCCTGGGGGGAATCACCCTTCCCTGCACCGTGGTGTATGGCGCGCGGGATAAGACAACGCCGGCTCATCATTCTGAAGCGTTACAGCGTGGTATTGCCAAGTCGCGGCTGAAACGAATCGAGAAAGCCGGACACATGCTCAATTGGGAAGCGCCGGAGACCGTTGCTGAGGTGATTCAGTCTATCGGGACAAATACCAAGGCACCTGTTAACAAGGCCGCCAGCTGACCAGTTGTGGCAGCCGACTGTGCTTCCACCCTGCAAAAAACGCGGTGCTCCAGCGCAGCGGCTGAACTCCGCCGTTAACCTTGCGATTTGAACCAGCGTTTTTTGAGACCGCCTACATAGAGCAATGCAGCGGCAGATACCGCTGCGGTTATCGCAGCAGCCATGGCGGCGGCCGTAGTGGCAACCACAATAACGGCGGTCTTCTTAGGATTTTTCCTGACGTAGCGGGTAGCATCCTGGATGAATTCATCGAATGCGCGAATTGAGTTGGCAGTGTCCTCCGCTTTGCCCATATATTCCCCTTCTACCGCCTGATTTTCGCTAAACTGCGATTTTTCCGTACGCATCGTCGCCTCCTCGTAAATTAGCCTGAAAATCGGTATACTTTTTTCACTCAGTAGGTTACGCTAAGTCTGTATGGCTTCGCTATGCTTTGATATGGCATTAACTATGCCGCATTATTAGTTTTTAGCTGCGCCGTCAGCTTTTCGAATTCTCGTTTCATCTCTAGGTTTTCAAAGGGTCGTAAGGGGGGAACTTGCCGGTTGAGAAGATCGTTCAGTAACTGCTGGCTGTTTCTCATCAGCGCCACCAGTTCCCCTGATACCTTGACGGTCTCGTAGGTGTTCTGGGCAACGGCGATGTCCTGAGCGAGGTGTTGGCGTGCTTCCTGCAATTGACGCGACTGGGTGATAAGATAGTCCCGGTAGAAGGCGGCAGCCTGCAGAGTCAGTTCCTGAGCTTTCAGGTTAGCAGTCAATATTTGGTGATTCGCGGAAGCGCGTTGTTGAAGGTTGTGTGTTTCTGTCATGAGTGTGCGAGTTCGATTAGTTATTGCATCGATTTCCGGCACATGACGCTCGTTGATTGCGGTCAGCAAGTGAGCTTGCATACGGTCGAGAATTTTCAACAATACCAGGTACATACCATAATATCGACGTCCGCTATGGAAATTCTCTCCGCCTTCTACCATAAGCTGCTCAAGCTGAATCGTAATGGCCTTGACGTTATCGAACGCAATGCCCATCTGAACTAAGTCATCGCCAACCACTGTAGATAGAAGGAATTCCAGTTGCTCATCACTGATGTCTAGACCTAAACGTTGTAATTCGCCCGCAAACTCTCGTTTGGTGGTTGCTAACTCGCTAAGATGCTCTTGCAAGCGGATTTGGCGTTCATAAGTGGCTCTGTCATATTCCGCTACTGTTTTTTGCCATAGGGAATCTTTTGGGGCACTGATACGGCGGGTGCGGTAATCGGCGATTTCCTCCTGTAGCGTGCGTATCTTTTCTTCTAGTTCCTGAAGCCGTTCTCGATAACGTTGCGTAGGGGAGATAGACAGGATGGTAATCGACTCGTCTAGCAATTCGTTAATATCTTGTTGAGCGGATTCCTGGTCAGGGCTGAACCAGGCTTTTTTAGGAAGTTCGTTTTTACGATCTTCCAAAACCAAGATATCTTCCAGCTGAGGAACTATACTGTCCCACAGGCGCCGAAAGTCCTTCGTTTCCTCGTCATTGCCGGAGACGTGGCGGGTATGTTCCCAAACGTTACTAAACGTTTCTCGAGAGCTTTTCCAGAAATTGCTGATAATGTTCTGAGATTTCTCCCAAAAACTGATGGAAAGATCTTCAGGTGGCTCAGGTTCTGCGGCAAGCGTAGCATTGAGACCCACTAAGAGACCACAAAGCAGTGCAACGATGCTAAGCAAACGAAGTTTCATCAATGATAATCGCGCAATAGGCGACAGCTTGTATGTTAACGGATGCAATTATTGGATCCACTGGATTGTATGGGCACATTCCCACCCGGTTTTAGGCAGTAGTGCAGGCATAAATCGGCTTGCCGGTATGGCAAAGGCTTACTGAACTTAGGTTCACAACGTAAGCTGTACGTGGATTGAATCATCAAGCCTTACAAATCTTTTTAATGCTATCAAAAAGTAAGCATATTATCGATGGATGATCAGGATTAAGAATAGGGCAATCGTATTTGACTTTTAAAAAATATCTGTAAATCAATCAATTACGCTGTGTTTGAGATTAATTATCAAAAAAGTTGCACTTAAGCTTATGATTTATAAATGGAATTTATACAGCGCAATTGCCCTAAAGGATAGGAATTTTATCATTTGGAGACAGTGAGTTGTCCTTGCAGTTGAAGAGCTTTTCATTGCTGACTTCGCGATTTTAAAGTAAGGTGGTGATAATCTCGCTCAAAAGCAAGCGCTTTTCTATTTATGCACCCCCTGTCAATAGTCTCATTCTCCCGATCCAACGCCTAATATAAGCAGATATCATACTCTGGATTGCCAACCGTCAATCTTTATCATAATAAAGGGGAAAGCCAATGACTGCGGACCAATCAGCCTTGGACCGACTCTGTATGCTGTTCGGCATCACCTCCGAATACACGGATATTTGGGGTGAGTGTCATACGGCTTCGGTGGATATCAAGCGGAAACTACTGACGGCCATGGGATTGACGTTGGACGAAACGACCGAGCTTCAGCAGGTTCTGGAGAATTGCGAAAGATATTTGTGGCAACGGTTGTTACCGCCGGTTCTGGTCCTGCGACAGACAGAGGGGAATCTGAGAATTCAGCTCAATATAGCCGATAACCATGCGCAGACGGCGTTGACCTGGACCTTGGTGTTAGAAAGCGGTGAGACGCATAGTGGACGTTTTCGCCCATGTGATCTCCCAGTTCTGGAAAATGATAAACATAGCGGAATACGTCGCTACGAGTATTCGTTGCCCGTCATGCCTGATCTCGGTTACCACCGCTTTGAGGTGTCTGTCGAGGGGCAATCGCTAGCCGTTATGAGCCTGATCATGGCTCCCGACCGCTGTTATCAACCGACCATTCTTGCCGATGCCGAGCGGGTCTGGGGGCCCGCGCTGCAGCTTTATGCGCTGCGTTCCCAGCGCAACTGGGGCATAGGAGATTTAAGTGACCTAAAAGTTGTCCTGGAAGAGGCGGCGGCATTAGGTGCCGCCATTGTCGGAGTGAACCCTCTGCATGCCTTATTTCCTCACGATCCTGGCAACGCCAGTCCGTATAATCCTTCCAGCCGTTTGTTTTTCAATGTCCTGTATCTGGATGTGGAAGCTATAGCCGAGTTTGCGGACTGTGCGGCTGCCCAAGAGGCTGTCAATGAGCCCCAGTTTCAAGCCCGTCTGCGTGCGCTACGGGCTAGCGAACTGGTAGATTATGCGGCGGTGGCCGAGGTGAAGTTTAGCATTCTGGAGCGCTTATACCGCCACTTTCGAGACCACCATTTGCGCACCGACAGTCCGCGGAGCAGGCAGTTTAGCGACTTTCAAGCGGCGGAGGGCGAGGCACTGCGTCAGCAGGCACTGTTCGAGGCTTTGCAGGAACATTTTCATCGGGAAGATAGTACTGTTTGGGGGTGGCCGGTATGGCCCGAGCCCTATCGAGATCCGACGTCATTACGAGTTGCGGCTTTTGCTAGTGCTTATGCAGAGCGAGTGGAATTTTATGAGTATTTGCAATGGCAGGTAGCGCAGCAGCTGGAAGCATTAGGTAAACGTTCTTTGGAACTAGGGCTGGGCATTGGGTTTTATCAGGATTTGGCGGTAAGTGCCGATCGGGGTGGCGCGGAGGTCTGGGCTAATCAAGCTCTATATGCCGCTAATGTCGGCATTGGAGCGCCGCCGGATGACTTTAACGTGCAGGGGCAGAATTGGGGTTTACCACCCTTAAACCCGTTGCGTTTCGCCGAGGTGGCTTATCGGCCGTTTATCCAGATGCTGCGTAAGAACATGCGCCACGCTGGGGCCTTACGTATTGATCATGTCATGGGTTTGCTGCGGTTGTTCTGGGTGCCGTCCGGCATGACTCCAACGGAAGGCACCTATGTCACCTATCCCTTTGAAGATCTGTTAAGCATTGTGGCCCTGGAGAGCCAGAGGAACCAGTGTTTAGTCATCGGCGAGGATTTAGGGACAGTGCCGGAGGGTATGCGGAAGGTTCTGGCTTCCTCAGGTGTGCTTTCTCATTGTTTGTTTTATTTCGAAAAAAAGCCTGACGGTGATTTTAACTCGCCGGCCGATTATCCTAGGCAGGCGCTGGTAGCGGTGAGTACCCATGACCTGCCTACACTGAACGGCTATTGGCAAGGTAATGACCTCATGCTGCGTGATGAGCTTAAGCTATTTCCTTCGCTTGAGTTTCGTGATGCGCGGATCATTGAGCGTGCGCAAGATCGCGCCCGGCTGCGCGTGGCCCTGGAGCGAGAGGGTCTATTGCCTGCAGGAATTGATGTCCATGCCATCTCGATGCCCGAGATGACCCCGGAGCTGACCCGCGCCATCCATCTGTATCTGGCACGCTCGCCGGCTCAGATACTCATGGTACAGATGGAAGATGTCTTTGGACAAATCGAGCAAGCCAATCTGCCCGGCGGTACGCTAGAACAGTATGCCAACTGGCGGCATAAGCTTCCCCTGAATTTGGAGGATTGGCCGAGTGATCCGCGGTGGCAGGCGTTGGCAGAGGTCTTGCGCCGCGAGCGTGGTGTTCCGGAGCGCCCGGTGCGGGTGGCGACGCCGGTGCAAGCCCTGAAACGGGTCCGGATTCCGGCTTCTACCTATCGCTTGCAGTTTCATGGCGGATTTACCTTTGCTCGGGCGACGGCTATCGTGCCTTATCTGCAGATGCTGGGTATCAGCCACTGTTACGCTTCGCCTTACCTGCGTGCCCGTTCCGGCAGCACCCACGGCTATGACATTATCGATCACCATGCCCTAAATTCCGAGATTGGCAGTCGCGAAGATTTCGAGGTCCTTAGCGAATCCTTAAGGCACCACGGTATAGGGCAGATTCTCGATGTGGTGCCAAACCATATGGGCGTGATGGGCAGTGACAACGCTTGGTGGCTGGATGTACTGGAAAATGGACCGGCCGCGGTACATGCACCATTTTTTGACATCGACTGGCAGCCTTTCAAAGAAGAACTGCGCGGTAAGGTTCTGTTGCCTGTCTTAGGAAATCATTACGGATTAGTGTTGGAAAACGGTGAGCTACAGCTGGTGTTGGATAAAGAGGCGGGAGCCTTCCGCGTCCAGTACTACGAACATAGCTTTCCTATTGATCCGCGCGAATATCCTCGGATTCTACGTCATCACATTGAACAATTAGAAGCCCGTTTAGGTTCTGAAAATCCGCAACTTTTGGAGTACCAAAGCCTGGTTACGGCGTTTGAACATTTACCCGAATGTAGGGAAACAAAGCCGGAAAAACAGCACGAGCGTAATCGCGACAAGGAAATTCACAAACGCCATTTGGCCGAACTCTGTAGGAATTCTCCCGATATTGCCTGGTTTGTTGAGGAGAAGCTGCGGTTTTTTAACGGTACGCCTGGGGAGCCGCAAAGCTTTGATGCGCTGCATGCCTTATTAGAAGCACAAGCGTATCTGTTGTCCTTTTGGCGGGTTGCTGCAGACGACATTAACTACCGGCGCTTTTTCGATATCAATGACCTAGCCGGCCTGCGCATGGAGGATGAGACGGTATTTCGAGAAACCCATAGCCTAGTTGGAGAATTACTGGCGGAGGGGAAGCTGGATGGCCTGCGCATTGACCATCCTGATGGCCTTTACAACCCGAAGCAGTACTTTCAGCGCCTGCAAAGACTCTTGGTTACTCCCGCAGGTGTTCAAGACACCGCTGTGGCCGAGGAGGAAAGATCACTCTACGTCGTCGTAGAGAAAATTCTGGAAAGCTATGAGCGTTTACCTGAAGACTGGCCAGTACATGGCACGACCGGTTATGAGTTTGCCAATCTCGTCACTGCGCTGTTAATCAAAGCTGACGCCGAGGAGTCTTTACAGCGAACCTATGATGAGTTTATTGGCAATCATATTGACTTTGAGGAAATGCTCTATCGGTGCAAGAAACTGATTATCGAATTGGCCTTGGCAAGCGAGCTCAATGTCTTGGCCAACCAGCTCTGTCGCATTGCCCAAGCCGATCGGCGGACTCGAGATTTTACGTTGAATGGCCTCAGAAATGCTCTAGAAGAGATAGTCGCCTGTTTTCCAGTCTATCGTACCTACATTACTCCTGAGCACGTCTCCGAGGAAGATAAACGGTATATCGACTGGGCTGTGTCAGTGGCAAAAAAGCGTAGTCAGGCGGCGGACGATACGATCTTTGAATTTGTTCGCGGAGTATTACTGACCGAACAGGCGAAAGGTAAACCGGAAGCTTTCCAGGAACTGGTGACCGCCTTTGCCATGAAGTTCCAGCAGTATACGGGACCTCTGATGGCCAAAGGCCTGGAGGATACTGCTTTTTATCAATATAACCGCTTGGTTTCCCTGAATGAGGTAGGCGGTGATCCGCGGCGCTTTGCCGTTTCGGTAAGCGGGTATCATCTGGTGAATCAGGAGCGCGTTCGGCAATGGCCTTATGCCATGTTGTCGACTTCTACCCATGACAGCAAACGCTCGGAGGATGTCCGTGCACGTATTAATGTCCTTTCTGAATTTCCGGAAGAATGGGATAGACAACTCAAGCGCTGGAGCCGTATCAATAGAAACAAAAAGCGTTTAGTGGATAACGAACTCGCCCCTTCGGCTAACGATGAGTATTTGCTCTACCAGATCCTACTTGGGGCTTGCCCGCTGGAGACGCTGGATGCGGCAGGTTATGAGAATTTTCGAGAGCGCATTGCGAACTATATGTTAAAAGCGGTGAAAGAAGCCAAAGCCCATAGCAGTTGGACCAAACCAAACGAGGAATATCACAGGGCGGTGGTGGAATTCGTTGATAAGCTGTTGGATTCGGAAAAAAATCGGTTTCTTGAAGAGTTTTTGCCGTTTCAGCAGCGAATTGCTCATTTCGGCTTATTGAATAGTCTTTCGCAAACCTTGCTCAAATTAACCTCTCCCGGTGTGCCTGATATTTACCAGGGTAACGAAATCTGGGATTTCAGTTTAGTCGATCCCGACAATCGGCGTCCCGTAGATTATAGCCATCGGGAAGCGCTATTGCGGGATCTGCAAGGTTTAGTGAACGTGCCGGATGAGGAAGTGGCACCGCGGGTGCGTGATCTGTTAGACACGCTGGAAGATGGTCGCGTTAAGCTCTATATAACCTGGAAGACGCTAGCGCTGCGTCGGGAGCGCCCGGAATTGTTTCGAGAGGGCGATTATCTGCCTCTGCCGGTAGGAGGTACTAAGGGTGATCATGTCTGTGCCTTTGCCAGACGCTATGAGGATCAGCAAGCACTCGTGGTGGTACCGCGCCTGTACGTCGGGTTGGTAGAGGGTCAAGACCGAGAGCAGCCGCTGGGCAAGTCAGTGTGGAAGGATACTTTTCTGGAACTGCCTGAGAGTAGGAACGCGTCTTATGTGAATATCCTGACCCAAGAGATAATGACGCCCCAAGGCGGCGAAGCAGTAGCCACTGTTATGCTTGCCGACGTGTTACGCTATTTTCCTGTGGCGCTGCTGGTACGTCGCTCTTAACTCCCAGTAGTACTGGAATAGTCTGGAAGAATGCGGTTTCGTTCAGATTTGGACGACGTCAAAAAACGCGATGACGGCTGCCAGAGGATAGCCTCTCCATGAGCTGGGAAACTGTGCAAACCATCATTGTCCTTGTGCTCATTGCAGCAGTCTTTGTGGCTTTCGTTCGAGAGCGTACACCTCCCGAAGTGGCAGCGTTGTCCGCCGTGGCCTTATTGTTAATCATGGGGACTCTCACTGCTGCAGAAGTCCTGGAGGTATTCAGTAACAACGCTCCAGTTACCGTCGGCTGCATGTTTGTCTTAAGCGCTGCTTTGGAGCGCACAGGCATTATTGAGGCTATAGGTCAGGGAGTTTCGCGAGTGGCGAGTCACTCGCCGCGGCGGGCCATTGTTGTTCTTATGTTGGGAGTCATGGTGGTTTCGGCTTTTATCAATAATACTCCTGTTGTAGTCATTCTTACCCCCGTTGTGATAACCCTAGCGCATACGCTTAAGCTGGCGCCATCCCAGTTGCTGATGCCGTTATCGTTTGCCAGCATCTTTGGTGGGACCTGTACTCTGATTGGAACGTCGACCAATATTCTGGTGGATGGGGTTGCCCGCGAGCAGGGACTGGCGTCTTTTGGAATGTTTGAAATCACTATTCCCGGCACACTGCTGGGTTTGATCGGCACGCTCTATATGTTAGTCCTCATCGGTTACCGAGCCCTGCCGGACCGCGCCACGCTGACCAACGTGCTGGCCGACCGGCCGAAACGCCAATTTCTTGCCGAGGTTTTGGTGCCTCACGACTCGCCGCTAATCGGCAAGACATTAGGTGGAGCTGGTGTGACCAAGGGGCGTAACGCACAGGTGATGGATGTGATTCGTAATGACATTTCGCTGCGTTATCAGCTGGACCGTCTAACGTTAGAAGCTGGCGATCGGCTGGTGTTGGGAACCAGTGCGGGTGAAATCATGGGGCTTCTTAAAGTCAACAGCATCGCTCTTGACCCGAAGGTCAAATCAGCGCTCGAACCCATTATAACCCGCACAGCCACCGTGATGGAAGGTATTGTTGGTCCGCGTTCGCGGCTACTGGGGCAACGCATTGCCGATCTTAATCTGCGTCGCCGCTACGGAGTTTATATTCTTGCCATTCATCGCCAGAACGAAAATCTGAGAGGTAATTTCAACGATGTTGAGCTGGCTTTCGGTGATACCTTGTTGCTTGAAGGTCCGCCTGAAGGACTTAAGCGGCTATTTACCCGCCGTATATTGGTGAATCTTACTGAACCTCAGGAAAAGCCGCTGCGCCGCGACAAAGCACCGATCGCTATTGCAGCCATTCTATTAGTGATGGGATGTGCCGCCCTTGGTCTGATGTCAATCGCTGCACTTGCGCTGATTGCGGCAACCGCCGTAGTCGCCCTGGGTTGCCTAAGTGCTGACGAAGCTTATGAAGCCATCGAATGGCGAATTTTGATGCTGATTTTTGCCATGCTGGCCTTAGGCAGCGCTATGGAAAAAACCGGAGCTGCCATGCTGATCGTCGAGTCTATTACCCATTTGGTAGCCGGTTTCGGTCCACTCGTTGTGCTGTCCGTCGTCTATCTATTAACCTCGCTATTAACCGAATTGGTCAGTAATAATGCTACAGCCATTTTGCTGACTCCGATTGCCATCGGACTCGCCCAGCAGCTGGGGGTTGACCCAAGGCCGTTTGCTGTGGCTGTAATGTTTGCCGCCAGTGCAAGCTTTGCAACACCGATCGGTTATCAAACCAATACCTTCGTCTATAATGCGGGCGGTTATCGGTTTACCGATTTTCTCAAGATCGGCGTTCCTCTGAATCTGCTGTTGTGGTTAGCGGCGACAGCGATAATCCCATGGTTTTGGCCGCTGGATTGAGCACTGCACATGCGTTTAAAAATGATTCTATCTTGCTATACTCTTTGGTTTTGCTATGTCATTGGTTAGTCTGACTAATGTCTCCATTGCTTTTGGCCAGAACACGCTGCTGGATAGCAGCCATTTGCAAATCACCGCCGGCGAGCGGGTTTGTCTTATCGGTCGCAATGGCGTTGGTAAGTCGACTCTGCTCGGTATTATCGCTGACGAGCTACAACCGGATACCGGCGACGTGTGGCGTCAACCCGGCCTGCGGGTTGCCCTACTGTCTCAAGGGTTGCCGGCGGACAGGGATGCCACGGTGTTTGAAATCGTGGCCGGTGGGTTGCAGCCCCTAGGCAAATTATTGACCCAGTACCATGATACTGCGATGCAACTGACACGGAGTGCCTCACCGGCCAAACTTAAGCGCATTGAACAGCTGCAGCAGGAGTTGGAAGCGCAGGATGGCTGGAACCTGACCCAGCGGGTAGAAACGACGCTGACCCGTCTGCAGCTGCCAGCGGATGCTAAGCTGGGAGCACTTTCTGGAGGTTGGCGGCGGCGGGCAATTCTTGGTCGGGCGTTGGTAAGCAATCCCGAGCTGCTGCTGCTGGATGAGCCTACCAACCATTTAGACGTTGAGGCCATCCAATGGCTGGAAGAGCAGCTATTGAACTACCGGGGCGGTTTGCTTTTTGTCACTCACGATCGTGCCCTCCTGAGGCGCCTGGCGACCCGCATTATAGAACTCGATCGGGGTCAGCTGAGTTCCTGGCCCGGCGACTATGATCACTACCTGGAGAAAAAAGCCGCAGCATTAGAGGTAGAAGAGCGTCATCATGCTAAATTCGATAAACAACTCGCCCAAGAAGAAGTCTGGATACGGCAAGGCATTAAAGCCCGCCGTACGCGTAATGAAGGTCGGGTGCGGGCCCTCAAGGTGTTGCGCGATAAGCGTCGGCAGCGGCGGGAGCAGTTAGGCAGTGCACGTCTGCAGTGGAATGATGCCGGACTTTCGGGACAGTTGGTCGTTGAGGCAGAAAAACTCCAGTACAGCTGGCAGGAAACGCGGCTTATTAAAAATTTCTCGGTGCGTATCTTGCGCGGTGACCGGATCGGCTTTATTGGCCCTAACGGTTCTGGTAAAACAACGTTATTGAACCTGCTGCTTGGTCGGCTTATTCCCCAGGCGGGTAGGGTGCGATTAGGTACCCAGGTGCGGGTGGCTTATTTTGATCAGCTGCGGGAGCCGCTGGAACCGGATAAGTCAGTGCTGGACAATGTGGCCGAGGGGCGGGAGATGATTACGATAAATGGAAAAAACCGTCATATTATTAGCTACCTAGGAGATTTTTTATTTACCCCGGAGCGGGCGCGCGGTCCAGTAAAGTCGTTGTCCGGCGGTGAGCGTAATCGTGTTTTATTAGCCCGGCTGTTTAGTCAACCGGCTAATTTGCTCGTGTTGGATGAGCCTACCAATGATCTGGATATGGAGACCCTGGAACTGTTGGAGGAACTGCTGATGGACTATACGGGTACACTGCTTCTGGTCAGTCACGATAGAGCCTTTTTGGATAACGTGGTCACCAGTTGTCTGGTTTTTGAGGGCGAAGGACGGGTACGCGAATACGTGGGGGGGTACAGCGATTGGCTGCGCCAGCGCCCGGCCACTGAGCCGGTGACCAAAGCAAAGCCGGAAACCAAAGTAAGAGAGGTTAAACTGCGCTCATCCCGTGGGTCCGCAAAGCTTAGTTATAAGGAGCAGCGGGAACTTGCGCAATTACCTGAGCGCATCGAGCAGCTGGAAGTAGAGCAGAACGAGTTACAGGAAACTACCAGCCATCCTGACTTTTATCGTCGTGATCCCGCGGCGGCGAGCCAATTGCTGAACCGGCTAAAGAGACTGGAGCAAGAACTTGAAATGGCTTATCAGCGTTGGGACGAGTTAGAAAAACTACGGGCGAGCGGTTAACTGAGTCAATGCCGTTTTCAGTCGCTCCAGCCCTTGCAGCAGCAGCGTTCGCGGACAGCCAAAGTTAAGGCGCACAAAACCTTCCCCCCCAGGTCCGAAAGTGGCCCCGTCATTGAACGCAACCTTAGCGTGTTCCAAAAAAAAATGTTGTGGGGTGTTGATAGTGGAAACTTCCCGGCAATCAAGCCAGGCTAAGTAAGTGGCTTCCGGACAGGTGGTGCGAACCCCCGGTAACTGGTGCTGAATGTAGTCCACCAACATATTGCGATTGGTAGTCAAATAGGCAAGCAGGGCATTTAGCCAATCTTCGCAATCTCGATAAGCAGCCAGCGCAGCCACAAAGCCCAGTATATTGACATGCGGCACGATATCGGCGGCTGCTGCCTTTATTAGCCGCCGCAACGCAGGGTTTTGCACCACAGCAAAACTGATGCCCAGGCCGGCGAGATTGAACGTTTTACTCGGTGCCATTAAGGTTATGCAGCGTTCCGCTATCTCTGGTGCCAAGGAAGCCATGGGTCGATGCTGGGTGCCGTCTAACAGCAGATCGCAATGGATTTCATCCGAACAGATAATAAGATCCCGCTCGATGCAAATTTCTCCCAGTCGTGCAAGTTCATCGGAGGTGAAGACGCGGCCCACTGGATTGTGGGGATGACAGAGAATGAATAAGCGTGTCTGTTGCGTAATGGTCGACATAAAAGCCGCATAGTCGATTTCATAGTAGAGGTAGTCGCCGCGCTGGGTTAAGGCCAGCTGTACGGGGTTGAGAATACGTTCTTGATGGACAGGGGCTGCGAGAAAGGGAGGATAAACAGGAGTCTGCACGATGATCCCATCCCCGGGTCGTCCCAAGGCACGGCAAACAATGTTAAGCCCACAGACCAAGCCTGGAAGATACAGAATTTGTTCCGGGGTGACTTGCCAGTGATAACGGCGGGCCAAACGCTCGCAAAGAATAGCGCTTAACGGGGTTGCGGGAGTTCCGTAGCCGAATACTCCGTGGGTGATCCGTTCGTGTAACGCCCTAATAATAGGCTCAGGGGAGGCAAAATCCATGTCGGCCACCCACATGGGTAATATATCGTTTCCGTAGCGTTGCCATTTAACGCTATCGCTCCCGTGCCGCTCGACGAATTGATCAAAATCATAGAGCATGGAAAAAACCTTCTTAATTAACTAAAGTTGTTGTATCCCTATGGCGCACTCAATAATAGTCACAATGGTTTTAGCCAGCATTTGGGTCAGTGAGTTCCATTGCCGCCAGAATATGGCACTAATGATACCGGCAGTGGCCGTGTACATTTTCGGCCGTAGCAGTCGCCATCGAAATGACTTGTTTGGCGAAGTGGTGCGGCGCCGAAAGTGCTCCTCCGGTGAGGGTGTGCCGTGGTGCGGGCCTGCTTTATGGCTTCTTATCGTCTCGGTTATGTTGTTATATTTATCCGCTAAGTTGCCGCGCCTGTTGGAAAAAACACCCGTTGATTGAGACTTGTCGTACCCTTCGTTTACCCGATTGCTGCTGCTAGAAGCCGCTTGACCTACAGTAAGAAAACTTATGATGAATAAAAAATCATTCTCTCTCACCATTTCTCGCGATGACCACGATGCGGTAATCTTTGACTTAGACGGCGTGATTACCGATACCGCCCGGATTCATTCTGTGGCCTGGAAAAAATTATTTGACCAGTACCTCGTTCAGCGTGCCACCCGCGACGGTAAGCAATACGAACCCTTCGACATTAGCCTTGATTACCGGCGTTATGTAGACGGCAAGCCCCGCTATGAAGGCGTGAAAAGTTTTCTGGAGTCGCGCGGTATTCACCTTCCCTACGGTGTTCCCGAGGATGAGTCGGATCAGGAAACGGTCTGTGGTCTAGGGAATAAGAAAAATCCTATGTTTCTGGAAGGATTGAAGACTGACGGGGCGGATGTTTACCAATCTTCCCTTCGGTTACTTGAGGCGCTCAGAGCCATAGGCATAAAAACAGCCATTGTCTCTTCCAGCAAGAACTGCGCTACCATTTTAGACGTCGCTCATATCAAGGATTTATTCGACGCCAAGGTGGATGGTATGGATGCAGCACGTTTGGGGCTTAAGGGTAAACCCCATCCGGATACCTTTTTAGAGGCGGCGCAGGAATTAGGCGTTGAGCCGGCGCGCAGCATTATTGTAGAAGATGCTATTTCAGGGGTTCAAGCTGGACATAGCGGAAAGTTTGGCTGTGTTCTCGGCGTTGATAGAACCGGTCATCCTGAAGACCTTAGAAAGAACGGAGCGGATGTGGTGGTGAGCGATCTTTCGGAGGTCAGTGTGAGTGAGTGATAATGATCCAACGAGGTGATGGCAAGCCGGTGCTTAATGACGGCACACTCGTATCTGAATAATTTCAATGAGGTCGAGCACTTTTTCAAAAACCTCACTGCGTTGCTAGAGGAGAAGCTTATGCCGAACAACTGGTCGCTGGTCTATGAAGGGTTTAAACCTGAGGGGGAAGGTTTGCGGGAGTCTCTCTGCACCTTGGGTAATGGTTACTTTTGTACGCGCGGTGCAGTGCCGGAAACCGAAGCGGACGATATTCACTATCCTGGCACGTATTTAGCCGGTGGTTATAACCGCTTGGAAACGGAAATGGGCGGGCGGATCATTCAGAACGAAGATTTGGTCAATATGCCCAATTGGTTACCCCTTTCCTTTCGTATCGATGAGGGCAACTGGTTCCGCCTGAGAGGAGTGGATATTTTAAGCTACCGCCAGGAATTGGACATTCGCAGGGGTATGCTGCTTCGTAATGTTTACTTCCGGGATAAGGAAGGCCGCCTCACCCGGCTTAGCGAGCGGCGCCTGGTAAGCATGGGTAACCCTCATCTTGCAGCATTAGAGACCACTTTAACGGCTGAAAACTGGTCGGGCACTTTGGAGATCAAGTCTGCCCTTGACGGTCGGGTGCTCAATGCCGGCGTAGCGCGTTACCGAAGTCTGAACAGCAAGCATTTGGAGCCCCTGGAATCCCGGGTGGTGAACGAAGAAACGATATTTCTGAAGGTACAGACTGTTCAGTCGGAAATACGGGTGGCCGAAACGGCGAGAACCCGTATTTTTCAGAACGGACAGCCGCTGACGCCGGTGGCACGTAGCAAGCTGGAGGAAACCGGTTATATCGCCGATAATATCGAATTACATCTGGAAAAGGGTGATTCGGTTACCGTGGAGAAGGTTATCTCGTTGTTTACCTCCCGAGATCCGGCCATCTCTGAGTGTGGCCATGATTCCCGCAAGGCGTTGACTCGTGCAGGAAGCTTTGACGAAGTGCTGGAAAATCATATCACTGCCTGGCAATTGCTGGGGCGCCGGTTTAACTCGGAAGGTGAATTTGCGCGCCCGGAAGGTGAGCGCGTAGGCTTGATCGTGCGGCTGCATCTGTTTCATTTGTTGCAGACCGTCTCCCAGCATTCGGCAGAATTGGATATCGGTGTACCAGCCCGTGGCTGGCACGGCGAGGCCTACCGTGGACATATTTTCTGGGATGAGCTGTTCATCTTTCCCTTACTCAATTTTCGGATCCCGGAGATTACCCGTTCTTTGCTATTGTACCGTTGCCGTCGTCTCGACGAAGCGCGCGCCAACGCGCGGCAAGCAGGCTATCGGGGGGCTATGTTTCCCTGGCAAAGCGGTAGCAATGGTCGCGAGGAAACACAGACGGTTCATCTCAATCCCCATTCGGGACGCTGGCTGCCAGACAACAGCCGCTTGCAGCGGCATGTCAATCTGACCATTGCCTATAATGTTTGGCAATACTACCAAGCGACATTAGACATGGAATTTCTTTCCTATCATGGCGCAGAGATGATGTTGGAGATCGCCCGTTTCTGGGCCAACATCGCGACCTATAACGCTGACCTAGACCGCTACGAAATCCTGGGGGTGATGGGGCCGGATGAATACCACGAGGCTTATCCTGATAGGGAATACGGAGGGCTGAATAATAACGCCTACACCAATATCATGGCAGTCTGGGTCTTATCTCGTGCCATGGATTTACTGGGGATGCTGTCTGATTACCGCCGTAAGGAACTGTGCAAGCTCATTGATCTGACTCAGGAAGAATTGGATAACTGGCAGGAGATTACGCGCAAAATGCGTGTTTGTTTTCATGACGATGGCATTATCAGTCAGTTCGAGGGCTATGAAGAGCTAGAAGAACTGGACTGGGATGATTATCGGGCAAAATATGGCGATATCCATCGTCTGGACCGGATTCTTGAGGCAGAAGGGGATACGCCAAACCGCTATAAATTATCCAAGCAGGCCGATGTCCTGATGCTGTTTTATCTCTTTTCCAGCGATGCCATTAAGAAGTTGTTGGAGGGATTAGGTTACGATTTCGATGTATCCCAGATTTTGAAAAACATCGATTACTATATGGCACGCACGGCGCACGGTTCGACCCTGAGTCGGATTGTACATTCCTGGGTACTGGCGCGTTCCGACCGGATCCGGTCCTGGAGCTTCTTTACCGAAGCCTTGGAGAGTGATATCTCAGATTCTCAGGGAGGGACGACCAAAGAAGGTATTCATCTCGGTGCCATGGCCGGCAGCGTCGATCTGATTCAACGAGGCTATACCGGAATCGAGATGCACAATGACGTGCTCTGGTTTGATCCTTGCCTGCCTGACGAGATCAGGCAGTTATATTTGCGTATCCGTTATCGGGATCATTTGCTCATGCTGACCATGAATCATGAAAAGCTCAAAGTGGCGAGCGTTAAGGTAAAGGTCAAGCCGATTAAGATTGGAGTAAAAGACGACGTTCGTCAGATCGGAGGGGGTGAGACCCAAGAATTCGTCCTGTCGCCAGTGGACTAACCGCTTTAGCATGGCCCGGCTGATAGCCGGGCCACGGACGCTTTTTCTCAGGCTTTGACGTTTGCAGCGTCTGACCTATCATTCGGGCAGCGCACTGGGACGAGTCAAAGAGATTAAGCGTGCTGCGCCTGCACTTAATTGGCTCCAGACGTCGGGCATTTCCAGATGGGCCACGGTCGCAGTGGGTAGTAGTTTACCGTCTTGCGGAGCAGGAAGGGTTTCACAAAGATATTCGAGCAGCATTTCCAGGCCTGGATTATGGCCTACCAGCAAAACAATTTTCGCCGTTGCCGGACAATGGGACAACACTTCCAGAAGTCTTCCCGTGGGAGCTTCATAGATCCGAGGATCCCAGTTTATTTGATGTTTCTCGATGTTCAATATTTGGCAAACCTTTACCGCCGTCTTTTTGGCGCGCTTGGCGGGTGAACTTAACACATAATCCGGAATGAGTTGTTGCCGGCATAGCCAATTTCCCACGCGCGGCGCGTCTTTCTTGCCACGTTTCGTTAAAGGTCTATCAAAATCCGTGGGTACATCGGTGTCCCAGGCTGATTTGGCATGACGCAAAATGAGCAGTTGACGTGTCATGTACAGTTCTCCGTTTCCTTAGGCAGCAATGCGTGATCCGGGTTAAGCGGTAAGAGCTCTTGCTAATCACCTTGTTGAGACTGCAAGCAATGTTTCTGCAACTCTAGCAACCGCAACGATACTCAAACGGTACCGGCGGCAGTGTGTTGTGAGGAAAACGTGGATTGCGGTCGGCTAAGTATGATCTGAAGAATGCGGCGGCGGGAAGCTTTTTCCACCTGAACCTCCAAACCATCAATATTCAGTTGTTCGCCAACCTCGGGAATGCGCTCCGTACGAGCTAGTATCCAACGACTGACGGTATCGGTAGGTTTTCCTGACAGCTCAATATGAAAATATTCTTCGATAATGCGTAATTCTGAAGTGCCGCTGACGACAATTTGATTCTCCGAAAGCACCTTAATTTCAGCTGGGGTTTCGTCAGTTTCATCATAAATTTCCCCCACCAGTTCCTCTAGCAGATCTTCAAGAGTCACGAGTCCCTGTACGGCACCATATTCATCGACGACTATCGCAAGGTGGCGCTTTTCCAGTGTCAAGTGGGTAAACAGTTCATCAATGGGTTGATTTTCAAATACAAAAATAGACTCCTGGGCGATAGAGTTCAACGAGGCATCTAAGTTGTTGTTGGCGACCGCCGCTAAAATATCCCGCAAATAAACTAGTTTTCGTATGTCTTCCGGGTGATCTTCAAAGATAGGAATCCGTGAATAAGATTCCTCTAAAATAGCGGGCAAGGTTTCACGGATAGAGCGGCTGCCTTTTAAAGCAAAAATGCGCTGTCGGTATGTCATCACATCTTTAACCCGCAGGTCGCTAAAATCGAATACGCGTTGAATTAGAGTTTGCTCCTCGCGCTCGATAGCTCCCTCTTTGGTGCCATACTCTATTAAGCTAAGCAATTCTGATTCGGTCACGCTAGGGTCCCCGCCAATACCAATGTAGTGATGGATCCACAACGTAAAGCGCTCAAGCATCCAGACGAGAGGAAACGCCAGACGGCGAAAGCCAAGCATCAGGGGGGCAACGGCAAGGGAAATCCGCTCTGCATAACGCAGCGCCATACTCTTAGGTGTTACCTCGCCGAACACAAGAATCAATAAGGTCAATATTCCGACGGCTATGCCGGGTCCCAAAGTCCCTAGTCGTTCCATAGCAATGACCGTGGCCATGGCCGACGCGCCAATGTTCACCAAGTTATTGCCGATCAGTAAGGTGATCAGCATTTGCGTAGGGCTGCTCTTTAAGCGAGATAGAGCGTTTGCGCCGCGCCTCCCGTCTTTAACAAGACCTTCCACCCGCGCCATGGAAAGCGAAGTTAACGCCGTTTCCGAACCGGAAAAGAGTCCGGAGAGAATCAGTAAAATCACCAAAACTGCAAAATCAATCATGGAGCTTTTAGCTAACCATTAGCTAACCTCTTCTCCAACTGTCTGCATAATGTTCTAAGCACTTTGATTCTAGCAAAACGTTTATCATTGCCCTCGACTAAAATCCAGGGCGCGAGCCGGGTGCTCGTTTGTTGAACCAGATCATTGACTGCCAACTCATAGTCTTCCCATTTGTCCCGATTACGCCAGTCTTCCTCAGTGAGTTTCCAGCTTTTGTGGGGCGTTTGTTCACGATCTTTAAAGCGTACCAACTGTTCGTCTTTGGTGATATGCATCCAGTACTTCATAAGTATGATGCCATGTTCAATAAGCTGTGCTTCAAAGTCGTTGATTTCGGCGTAAGCTCTACGCCATTCCGCTTCGCTGGCAAAGCCCTCTATGCGTTCCACCAGAACGCGGCCATACCAGCTGCGGTCATAGATGGTGAAGCGGCCGGCCCGAGAGAGATGACGCCAAAACCGCCAGAGATAATGTTGAGCCCTTTCCTCATCGCTGGGGGCAGCGAAGGGGATAACTTGATAATTGCTTGCTTCCAGAGCGGCGGTGACGCGGCGTATGGTGCCTCCCTTACCTGCTGCGTCAGGCCCCTCAAAAACCATCAAAGTGGATATTCCCTGTTCCATGGCTTGTCGTTGCAATAAATTTAACCTGCTCTGGTATTTTTTTAACTCGATGTTATAAGCGTCTTTGCTCAGGTGCTTAGACATATCTAGGTGGCTCAGCACCGTCAGAATTGATGCGGAGTGATGCTGCGCTGGAAGGTGACTGTTAAGCGGTTCGACAATCGATTTTGGAGGAGACTCTGCGTTAATCCTGACGGCGTCTCCATACCCGTTATCGGCGTGAAGTTTTGCTTTGAGTTTATCTGCTAAGCGGATTTCTTCGAGGCGCTTACCGATGGCATCCCGCACAATGGCGCCCACCGTTAGGCTCCGATAGTAAGGATCCGCCCCCTCGACAATAGTGAACGGGGCTTGCCCCGTGCTGGTGCGCATGATAGTACGTTCGGCGGCTTCCAGGAAAGTATCGTACATGCGCCAGTGCTCCCAGCTGGTCTCTTTAATCTGCCAACGCGTCAAAGGGTCCTTTTGCAGACTTTTTAGCCGTTTTTTTTGAGCTTTTTGACTCAAGTGCATCCAAAATTTAAGGATTACCGCTCCATCATCCGTTAAGGCTTTTTCGAAGGCCACAATACGATCGAGACGTTCGTCGAAATCGGCAAGGTCAATTTTTTCGTACGCCTTATCAAGAATTGGCCGTGAATACCAGGAGCGTAGAAACATGCCTATCCGGCCCTTGGGAGGGAGATCACGCCAAAACCGCCAATATTCCGGCCGTTCCCGTTCTTCATCGGAGGGTCCTCCGTATGCTCGAGTTACCAGCCAGCGGGGATCCATCCACTCGTTGAGCAAATTGACGGTTTGCGCTTTGCCGGCTCCATCAACCCCGGCAAAGATGATAATCACTGGAAATTTTCCTGATTTTAGTAACTCCTGTTGAGTTTCCAGCAGCTCTTGCCGCAAGATAATTTCGCGTTGCTTATATTCCTCTTTTGGAACTTTGTGCCCCAATTCTGCTGTTCTAAACATTGCGTGTTCTCCGGATATTCGCCTATCCGTCGGTTTGGATAACTTTCTCCTGACCAGGTCATTTTGTTGAGTTTAGCCCAGATATCGATTATCTGCTGCGGGCATGATCAATCGAATTTATGCAATTCATCGTATAGGTAGTGGGCAAGTCATTCCCTTAAAACTGCTTTAGGCTCTGGAAGTTTTATGATAATCCGTAATCTTTAAACTTGATCGTTTTTTATATTGATTTGGTGTACGAGGGTCGTAATCACCGCAAATGAAGGACGTAAAGATGTCGAAAGATGAAACTAAACATATCACCAGGTAATTCCATGCGCTTGGGTTACAACGTAATCTTCTAATTTGACATTTTTATTGCAAGTTTAATCTCTTGCATTGTACTGCATTGTACTGCAAGAGAAAATTAAAGAAGCTTTATGTTAAGACGATTTGATATTTTTATTAAGAAAATTTATTATTTTTATTAAGCTATGATTTTGTGCTATAATATAAATACACTGCCTCTGAATTAATTAAAGTTAGTTAATTTTTTCATTAATTTAGCAGCGGTTTATACGTAAAAGCATTCAAATAAAGAATTTTTAAGGAGACAAATTGAAACAAATTTATACTTATGCTATTAGTGAAGCTGAAGTGAATGAGAAGCAAATAATTAATTATGAATAATACTAACGCTGCGCAATGTTCGTGACCATTGGTTGCAGCCTGGGTAGCCGAGATAATCTCGAGGAATCGACATGTTAAAAATGCCTGCAAGTGACGGTGAAGGTGGTAGCGGCCCCCGTGTCGGATTGGCGTTAGCGGGTGGAGGGCCTTTAGGTGTTATTTATGAAATTGGGGCCTTGCTCGCTTTGCAGGAAGCACTCGAGGGCGTTAACTTTAACGACCTCCATGTATATGTAGGAGTTAGCGCTGGAGCAGCCAACGCCTCGGCGCTAGCTAATGGTTTTACACCGGCGAAAGTATGTCGCATTTTTGTTAGTAACGAATCCAATGCATTTCCCCTAGATCCCGAGCATTTTTTAAGGCCTGCTTTCCGTCTTTATATGAAGGGTCTGAAAAGTATTCCGCGTCTATTTGTCAAGGCGCTTTGGAGCTTTCTTCGCGATCCCCGCGACAGAACCTTACTGGCGGCTCTCAGCAAGCTTAGTCAAGCAATACCTCCAGGACTTTTGGATAATGAGCCCATCGATTACTTCTTAGCTAAAATGTACTGCAGTCGGGGGCGGACAAATGATTTTCGTCAACTGAAGCGAAAACTGTTTGTGGTGGCGACGAACCTGGATACCGGCGAGATCGTCAAATTTGGCGCTAAAAGCAGCGATCATGTTCCTATTTCCAAAGCGGTACAGGCTAGCACAGCCGTGCCGGGTTTGTACCCGCCAGTGAAAATTGGGGGGCGTTACTATATTGACGGCGGCGTTAAGAAAACAGTGCATGCGTCAACGGCTCTGGATGAAGGCGTAGATTTATTGTTTTGCATAAATCCCTTAGTGCCATTTAATGCAAAACTGGCAAAACCAAATGATATCTATGGCTTTAAAACGTTAGTCGATGGGGGTCTACCGGTTGTTATGACGCAAACGTTTTATGCCCTCATTTATTCGCGCATGAAATTAGGAATGGCTAAATACGCCGTTGACCACCCTGATAAAGACGTTATCCTCTTCGAGCCAAATAGCAGGGATGCCACAATGTTTTTTTCCAGTGTTTTCAGCTTTGCCAATCGGCGTAATGTCTGTGAGCATGCCTATCAAACCACTCGTCGGGATTTGCTTTCCCGTAAGCATGAATTAAAAACTTTGCTGACTAGGCATGGTATTAATTTGCGGGTTGATATTCTCGAAGACGAGAGCCTGCATTTTGATAGTAATTTATATGTTCCACCCGAAATATCGAAACGAGCCATGCTGCAAAACCAAGTCACTAATCAGTTAAGTGACACGTTAGATGAATTGCAAGCATGGATTGATTCAAAGCAAAGTATGGCAAAATCCAATGAGAAACCTTTAAGGGCAATGCCAGGTAAATCTTCGGTAAGGCATATGATGAAACCTATTCGGCAGGCAGCTGTTGTGCAGAACAACTGACTGCTATTGGGTGAATGGTACTGAGAAAGAGAATTCTACTTATTTGCTTTTACGTTGGCCATTGTACTGTTATCGCTATGGCGACAATGGCAAAGGCGTTTTTCTCCATTTTAAAGCGGCTCTACCATCCCATTGCTGTGAAGAACTACGTCCAATGAGAATGAGATTGTCCTTTCGCATGGGAGGATTTGCACAAACTTAGTGCATACCTGTCTTGTTTTGAGTCAAAAAATGACAGCTTCAGCTTAGCGAAAGTTAGCTGAAATCGGATATAAAGAAAAAAGCCTTTGATATTGAATTAAAAATTTAATACCAGCAAAACTGGCATCTGTTTTGCATGCTATACTTGCAACAAGAGTTACCAATTCTTCTCTCCACCACCACCTCTCCTCCTCCTTAAATGATGGTGGTTCTAGCCGGGGTTAATCCCCGGCTTTTTTTATGATATCTTTCCTTAGCTTAAGCCCAGTGAACCTTTCCACTCACTGTCTATTGTTATTTAGCGGTTCGCTTACCCAAGGCGAGCACAGTTCAATTCCTCGGATAAGCTGTTAACTGTTTGATAGAAAAGTCTGTATCAATTTTTGCCGATGCCGTGTGGGCAATTTTTGTTATATGCCGGTCGGGTTAAAACCGACTTTAGGATAAAACTTACGGCTTTTCCTAACTTGCTTTCTGGACCTGATCCGCTTAACTTGCAGAATATAGCGAGTTTCCCAACTGATAGTGAGGCATCAAAATTCACATGTTGAATAATGTACGTGTGATGTCCTTATCGCCAGGGCGGGTGCGCCTTAAAGTAGGCCAACTTAAGAACTCGGATGCACTAGCCGACAGCCTTCGCGAGCGACTCGCCGGCTTGCCCGGCGTTGAGAAAGTGGAGGTCAACCAGACCACCGCTAGCTTGCTGGTGATGTACGATACCCAACTCTTTGCAACGGATGAAAGCGTGAAAGCTCTGCAACAGTCGCTTGCCGAGCAATTAACTACGCAGGAAGTGGACAGTCTGCGCGCTTTGCTTCAGTCTGAGGAAACCGTGGCCGCGTTACGGCAGGGACTTTTCGAAGCATTGGCTCCCGCAGAACTGGACCGTCTCCACAACATGCTGCAAGTCCTTGCGTCATAGCCGGATGCATACGACAAGCTTGGTGCGACCCAGCATCTTGAGATGATAACTAAGCTCATTGTTTGTTAGTGATCGGCCAGAGAAATTCATGAAAAGCAATGGCTTGTCAGGCGGTTTGTCAGGCTCTTTTTAGGGTATCTATTTTAGCCGAGACACTTTGTAGACTACTTTGTAAGAGCGAGCTTGCTTGCGATGGAGGCGGGCATCTAAGTTCGCGAGCAAGCTCGCTCCTACCGGTGGAGGTGGCGTCTGCCATGTTCCGCCTTAAGTTGATAGCCCATTTTTACACGCTTGTAATTCAGTTAAAAGCTTTAAGCTTGGACTCCAAGGCCCCAATCCTCCCGTTTCCACATTAGCAGAGACTACAGTCATGGCCCTAGACGACCTACTAAAAAATGAAGCAGCTCGGAATATAGCCATAGGTGTTGCCGCCTCAGCGGTGGCGTATGTCTTGCTCCCTACAGTAGCCAGAGTAGGACGTCCGCTTGCACGTGCGGCTGTTAAAACCGGCATCATTGTTTATGAAAAAGCCCGTGAAACCGCGGCGGAGGTGGGGGAAGTGATGGAAGATCTTATCGCTGAAGCGCGAGTTGAAATGGATAAGGACAACGTGATCAGTACCCAGAAGGCGGTCGATCCAGGTAAGGAGACCTCTAAGGGAGTCGAAATAGAGATAGAATGAATATCGTTGCGAGCGTGACACATGAATTACCTGGGCGCACGCGGTTAAAAATATATTCCAGACGTGGTAACACAGAATATTTTCGAGGGATCGGTCAACGCCTTAGTGGCTGCCCCGGCGTGATCTGGCTAAGGGCAAATCCGCGAACGGCCAGTCTTTTGATTGGACATGCCGTTCCTTTTTCACAAATTGCCGCTTTCGCCAAAGAACAGGAGTTATTTCTGCTGGCGGCTAATAAAGTAAACCGACGACGGCGTTCTCCATATCGCCAGGTAGTGGAAAATCTTGAGCAGGTTAATGTTAGGTTTACCCGTTTTACCCATGGCCAGTGGGACACTCGCTCTGTGCTGCTCATCGCCATCTTAGGGCTTAGCGTGGTCCAGACGGCGCGAGGCCAAATTTTGGTGCCGGCCATGGCGTTATGGTTTCAAGCTTTGGACCTCTTAGTCAAGAATATTAAACACCTTGATTCTGAGCCGGAGTAATATCCAGGCCGTGCTGCTTTTTAAATCTTTTTTAACAATTTCCTTAATAATTTTGTAATGAAGCTGTTTGACAATGTGAGTTTTCGGACAACATTGGATAACAGCGGGAATGAATCTTTATATCCATCATATACCAGGCCGTTTGCGCGTTAAGACACCCCCATTGAGGCGCAATGAAGCGGAGGCGGTGCGCGTGCGGGCTATGCTAACGGGACTGGAAGGCTTGCTGTCCTATGAGGTAAAAACGCTGACCGGTAGCTTGATTATTTACTACGATCCAGCACTCACCCAAGGCGAAGCGATTCTCGCTTTTCTAAGCCGACATGGCTTTGTCGGTAAAGAGGCGACAGCCGACTTGGTGCAGCCCAGGTCTAAGGCTATAATGCCTTCCATGCCGACTCCGGCCGCTTCCTCTGCGTTAAAAACCTCTGAACCGATTTTAGTGAATTTTGGTACCAGCATGGGCAGGGCTTTCGGTAGGGCGGTTTTTGGCATAGCCCTGGAAAAGCTAGTAGAGCGTTCCGCGGTGGCGCTAGTCAGCGCTATCCTGTAGCGCCCGAGCTACTGGCTAAAGCGTTGATGTGCTCTCCTTGCGCTCGGCGAATGTGCACAGGACGTCTTTATTGCGAACGAAGCCTCTCGGCCAAGTTTTGCCACGGTAGGTCAATATCTACATAATCTACGTGATCTACATGGTCCACTTGGCTGTTAGCAGTGAGTTTTTAGTAACATTTTTTCTGGTGCACGCCGTACCAATGCTGCGTTGCAAAACGGCAGATAATCCTGCCAACCATATCCCCAGCCGGTATCGGGACTGATGATTGCTCAACACTTAGTCGATCCCAGCTAGCATTCCCGTAATCTCATCGCCTCTCAACCATGCTATTGCTCTGGAAATAATTCCCAAGACGCGCTGTTAATACATCCCGATAAGTTCGACTGTGGCATCCCTGCTGCAGACGGTCTTGATAACAGCTTCCAAATCGATATCCTGCCCGGATTCGCTATCGTTACGTCCCTATGTGCTGCGGATGACACCCAGCCCCAGCCTCGAAAAAATTTAACCTTCTCAAGGTCATGAGAGTAGCGATAGGTAGGACCTTGCGGTCTTTCCCCCGCTCCAAACGCAGCATGCGACTTTCACCGCACTGCGCTTTCCAGTTGGGCTGAACGACTCTGCTCGAGCAGATTGGTCGTCACGACCACGAGGTGCACCAGCAGCATCGCTGCCATCATCTGCTTTCCTCGTTGCATCTGTTGGCCATCATTTTGTCCAGCTTACCCTGGCGGACCTTCACCCTGTCCCAGCCATTACCGCCGGGCCGTTGGCTACTACGCCGCCTCCGTCCTCCTGCCGGCACACTGGCATTGTCGCGTCCCCTTCACAGGGGGAGCCGGCCAGGAGTTCCCCAGTTCCACTGCCAAAGACTCTATGACCCGTAGCTGCCTGCTCTACGCCGGGTAGGCTTCGGAATAACGACCGGTTCAAGTTAGACAAACCGGTCCTGCTACCTCCCCTTGTTGGGCTAGGGGTATCAGCCATTTTCACCTATTCTTGGTAACGCCGCTTCCCACCCAGGTTTCTCGCGTCAGCATAGGTCACCAGGGTTAGCCGGATCCTCCGCTTCATGGCTCGCAGAGTCCGTACATCGTCTACGGGCTTCATACCTCAACGGTTGCCAACCGCCAACGCATGCCGTATAACCCTCACGCCGTTATCCGGGCGTGGCTTCCTGCATTCTTTGGCACCGTTAAAGGGCGCACGTAGCGATAGGTAGGACCTTGCGGTCTTTCCCCCGCTCCAAACGCAGCATGCGACTTTCACCGCACTGCGCTTTCCAGTTGGGCTGAACGACTCTGCTCGAGCAGATTGGTCGTCACGACCACGAGGTGCACCAGCAGCATCGCTGCCATCATCTGCTTTCCTCGTTGCATCTGTTGGCCATCATTTTGTCCAGCTTACCCTGGCGGACCTTCACCCTGTCCCAGCCATTACCGCCGGGCCGTTGGCTACTACGCCGCCTCCGTCCTCCTGCCGGCACACTGGCATTGTCGCGTCCCCTTCACAGGGGGAGCCGGCCAGGAGTTCCCCAGTTCCACTGCCAAAGACTCTATGACCCGTAGCTGCCTGCTCTACGCCGGGTAGGCTTCGGAATAACGACCGGTTCAAGTTAGACAAACCGGTCCTGCTACCTCCCCTTGTTGGGCTAGGGGTATCAGCCATTTTCACCTATTCTTGGTAACGCCGCTTCCCACCCAGGTTTCTCGCGTCAGCATAGGTCACCAGGGTTAGCCGGATCCTCCGCTTCATGGCTCGCAGAGTCCGTACATCGTCTACGGGCTTCATACCTCAACGGTTGCCAACCGCCAACGCATGCCGTATAACCCTCACGCCGTTATCCGGGCGTGGCTTCCTGCATTCTTTGGCACCGTTAAAGGGCGCACCTCACTTTCCAAGTCGTGTATGCAACGATGTCGCATTTATACGATAGACCCGTCACAGCTAAGCAAGTTAGGCCGGCGCAACAATGCTCCAATACCTCCTCAGATTAGGGCGTGTATGTCCATTTACCGTCAGATTGAGCAGATAGCGGTAGTTTATGCCGCGATACCCCTCGGAAATGTTTCGCAATAGGCACCAGCGCGGGAGATAAAAATGTTTAGCAAGGCTGATCGAATAGCCGGTTTTGATGAGGCGTTATGGGCGGCGCTGGAGGCGGAAGCGCGGCGTCAGGAGGCGCACGTGGAGCTGATTGCGTCGGAGAATTATGCCAGTCCACGGGTGCTGGAGGCGCAGGGGACGGTGCTGACGAACAAATATGCTGAAGGCTATCCGGGCAAGCGCTACTACGGGGGCTGCGAGTATGTGGACGTGGTGGAGCGGCTGGCGGTGGAGCGGGCGCGGGAGTTGTTTGGGGCGGGGTATGCGAACGTGCAGCCGCACTCGGGCTCGCAGGCGAATGCGGCGGCGTATATGGCGCTGCTGGAGCCGGGGGAGACGCTGCTGGGGATGAGTCTGGCGCACGGGGGACACCTGACGCACGGGGCGAAGCCGAGCTTTTCGGGTAAGCTGTACCGGGCGGTGCAGTACGGGCTGGATGAGGCGACGGGGGAAGTGGACTACGGGCAGGTGGAGGCGCTGGCGCGGGAGTGTCGGCCGCGGGTGCTAGTGGCGGGGTTTTCGGCGTATTCGCGGGTGCTGGACTGGGAGCGGTTTCGGGCGATTGCGGATACGGTGGGGGCGTACCTGGTGGTGGACATGGCGCACGTGGCGGGGCTGGTGGCGGCGGGGCTGTATCCGAACCCGGTGGGGGTGGCGGATGTGGTGACGAGCACCACGCACAAGACGCTGCGGGGACCGCGGGGGGGGCTGATCGTGGCGCGGGGGGGCAACGCGGAGCTGGAGAAGCGGCTCAATGCGCGGGTGTTTCCGGGGCTTCAGGGGGGGCCGCTGATGCATGTGATTGCGGCCAAGGCGGTGGCGTTTCAGGAGGCGCTGCAGCCGGAGTTTCGCACGTATCAGCGCCAGGTGGTGGCCAACGCGCGGGCGATGGTGGGGGTATTTCTGGAGCGGGGGTATCGGATTGTCTCGGGGGGGACGGATAACCATCTGTTTTTGGTGGATCTGACGGCCCAGGGGCTGACCGGCAAGGCGGCGGATGCGGCGTTGGAGCGGGCGCACATCACGGTGAACAAAAATGCGGTGCCCAATGACCCGCAGTCGCCGTTTGTCACCAGTGGCATTCGGGTGGGGACCCCGGCGGTGACGACGCGGGGCTTTGCGCAGGCGGAATGTCGGCAGCTGGCCGGTTGGATGTGCGATATCCTGGATCAGCTCGACGATGAAGCCACCAGCGCCCGGGTGCGGGAGCAGGTCCAGCAACTCTGCGCCCGCTTTCCCGTCTACCAAACCGTCTAATCTGAGAGTGTGGCTGCAGCCGTTGCAGAACATTGGCCTTATTTCGGAGTCGTTAATGCCCATGGCCATTAGTGTATTTGACTTATTTAAGATCGGTATCGGACCCTCCAGTTCTCATACCGTCGGCCCGATGCGCGCTGCCCTGCAGTTTGCCGTTGGACTTAAAGACAGTGGCCTGCTGACCAACACCCAGGCCATCAAAGCGGAGCTATTCGGCTCTCTGGGTGCAACGGGTAAAGGTCATGGTTCAGACAAAGCGGTCCTCTTAGGGCTGGAAGGCGAAACGCCGGAAGCGGTAGATACCGACAGCATCGACGCTCACCTGGCCCGGATTCGCGCCGGCGGTCGGCTGATGGTGCTGGGTGAGCGGCCGATCGAATTCCGGGAAGCGGAGCATTTAGTCATGCACCGCCGTAAGAGTTTGCCCTATCACCCCAACGGCATGCGCTTTAGCGCTTGGGGCGAAAACGGCGCGGTGTTGCGTACCAAGGTCTACTATTCGGTAGGCGGCGGTTTTGTCGTCAACGAGGAGGCCGCCGGCGCGGACCGCATTAAAGTGGATGACACCCCGTTGCCCTATCCCTTTACCAGCGCCGCTCAGCTGCTCTCTCTGTGCGCCACGCACGGGTTGTCCATTAGCCAGCTCATGCTGGAAAACGAAAAGGCCTGGCGTAGCGAGGATGCCATCCGCCAGGGATTGTTGCGTATCTGGCAGGTGATGCAGGACTGTGTGCGGCGCGGCTGCCAACGGGAGGGCATTATGCCCGGCGGCTTAAAGGTGCGGCGTCGCGCTGCGGAACTCTACGGTAAGCTGAGCAGCGGACCGGAGGAAGCATTACGGGATCCGCTCACCATTCTGGATTGGGTGAACCTCTATGCACTGGCGGTAAACGAGGAAAACGCTACCGGCGGGCGCGTGGTAACGGCGCCCACCAACGGTGCGGCAGGTATTATTCCGGCGGTTTTGCATTACTACGTGCGTTTTTGCCCACGTGCCGGCAGCGAAGATGGCGTAATTCGCTTCCTGCTGACCGCAGGAGCGATCGGTATCCTCTATAAAGAAAATGCCTCCATTTCCGGCGCCGAGGTGGGTTGCCAAGGTGAGGTGGGTTCGGCCTGTTCCATGGCCTCCGGCGCTCTGGCCGAGGTGCTCGGCGGAACACCGGAGCAGGTGGAAAACGCTGCCGAGATCGGCATGGAACATAACCTAGGACTGACCTGCGACCCCGTCGGAGGATTAGTGCAGGTGCCCTGTATTGAACGCAATGCCATGGCTTCGATTAAGGCCATTAATGCCGCGCGTATGGCCTTACGCGGGGACGGCAAACATTTTGTGTCCCTGGATAAGGTGATCAAGACCATGCGCGACACCGGTGCCGATATGAAAACGAAATATAAGGAAACGGCCCGGGGCGGCCTGGCCCTTAACGTAATCGAGTGTTGAAACAGTCCCAATGATGGTTATCGAACTGGAAACTGTTATCAAGACCGTCTGCGGCACGGATGCCGCAGTCGAGCTTACAGGGATGTATTAACAGCGTGTCTTGAGAATCGCTTCCAGATCAATACTGGCGCGAGTGAGTAACCAGCCCAAGACTTAGCAGCAACCATCCGGAGTGAATGGATGACGTCATGAAAAAATATTCCCTGTTCAGCCTGGTTCGTAACGCCCTCAGTCACCATGAGAACTGGCAAGAGGCCTGGCGCAGCCCGACCCCAAAACAGCGCTACGATGTAGTCATCGTTGGCGGCGGCGGGCATGGGTTAGCCACTGCCTATTATCTCGCTAAGGAGCATGGGGTCCGTAATGTGGCGGTGTTGGAAAAGGGTTGGATCGGCGGTGGTAACACCGGCCGCAATACCACCATCGTGCGTTCCAATTACCTGTGGGACGAAGCGGCTCATCTCTATGAGAAGGCCATGAAGCTATGGGAAAACCTGAGTCAGGAGCTTAACTACAATGTGATGTTTAGCCAGCGCGGCGTCTATAACTTAGGCCACACGCTCCAGGATATGCGCGATATCGAACGTCGCGTTAATGCCAACCGCCTAAACGGCATCGACGGTGAGGTGGTCGGTGCCGCGGAACTCAAGCAACGTATCCCGATCCTTAATACCTCACCCCATAGCCGGTATCCGGTGCTCGGTGCCTCCTTTCAGCCGCGTGCCGGCACCGCACGGCACGATGCGGTGGCCTGGGGGTTTGCGCGCGGCGCCGATGCGCGGGGAGTGGATATTATCCAAAAATGCGAGGTGACCGGGATTCGCCGGGACAACGGCCGCGTAGTGGGTGTGGAAACCACCAAGGGCTTTATCGAGGCCCCTAAGGTAGGTGTCGTTACGGCGGGTAATTCCAGCGTGCTGGCCGCCATGGCCGGGTTGCGCCTGCCCATCGAGAGCCATCCCCTGCAGGCGCTGGTTTCCGAGCCTCTTAAACCGGTGTTGGACACGGTGGTGATGTCCAATGCAGTGCACGGCTATATCAGCCAGTCCGATAAAGGTGATTTGGTCATTGGCGCCGGCATCGACAGCTACAACGGTTACGGCCAGCGCGGCAGCTTTTCGGTCATCGAAGGCACCGTAGCGGCCATTAAGGAGCTCTTCCCGATTTTCAGCCGGGTGCGCATGAACCGCCAGTGGGGCGGGATTGTAGATGTCTGTCCCGATGCCTGCCCCATTATTAGTAAAACCTCGGTGCAGGGCTTGTACTTTAACTGCGGCTGGGGAACCGGCGGCTTTAAGGCGACGCCGGGTTCGGGCTGGGTATTTGCCCATACCGTCGCCCAGGATCGGCCGCATCCTCTGAATGAACCCTTTTCTCTGGAACGTTTTACCACGGGTCATTTGATCGACGAGCACGGCGCAGCCGCCGTAGCCCACTAAACGAGGTAGTAACGATGCTGCAGATTACCTGTCCTTGGTGCGGGTTGCGCGATGAAACGGAATTTTCCTTCGGCGGCGAAGCCCATATTGCCCGGCCCGCCGATCCGCAGGCGCTTTCTGACGAAGCGTGGGCCGATTATTTGTTTATGCGCAAGAATCCGCGGGGTCGTCATTTGGAACAATGGGTGCACACCTACGGCTGCCGGCGCTGGTTCAACACCGAGCGTGATACCGTGACTTACCAGATTCATTCTGTTTATAAGGTGGGCGAGCAGGCCCCGGGAGGTCAAGAGTGAGCCAGCCTAAGCGACTGGCTGATAGCGGCCGTATTGACCGCAGCCAGCCTTTGCAATTTACGTTTAATGGTAAGACCTACGAAGGTTACCAGGGGGATACCGTGGCCTCGGCGTTGCTGGCCAACGATGTCCATCTGGTGGGGCGCAGTTGGAAGTACCATCGGCCGCGAGGCGTCATCGGCAGTGGCGCCGAGGAGCCAAACGCCATCCTGCAGGTTGGCACCGGCGCCACTACCGTCCCCAATCAGCGCGCTACCCAGACGGAGCTCTACCAGGGGCTGCAGGCGGCCAGCGTTAACTGTTGGCCGAACGTGGATTTCGATCTGTTGGCCATCAGCGGGTTATTTTCCCCGTTAATGCCGCCTGGTTTCTACTACAAGACCTTTATGCAGCCTAAACGCATGTGGATGAAATACGAGCATTTCATCCGCAAGGCCTCCGGTTTGGGCATCGCACCTCGTGAGCCCGACCCGGATAGTTATGTCAAAACCAACGCCCACTGCGATGTGCTCATTGTCGGCGGCGGTCCGGCGGGGCTGGCGGCGGCGCTGGCCGCGGGGCGAACCGGGGCGCGGGTCATTCTCGCGGACGAGCAGAATGAGTTCGGCGGCAGCCTGCTTGGTAGCCGGGATACGCTTGACGATGCTCCCGCCGGCGAGTGGATTGCGGCGGCCGTGGCGGAACTACGAAGCTTAAAGGAGGTGCGCCTGCTGCTGCGCAGTACGGTATTCGGCTATCATGACTATAACTTTCTCACGATCGCCCAGCGGTTGACCGATCATCTGTCTCCGGATCGGCAGTGGGGGCCGCGAGAGCGGCTGTGGCGGGTACGTGCCAAGCAGGTGATTATCGCTGCGGGTGCCATTGAACGTCCCCTGGTGTTTGCCAATAATGATCGGCCTGGTGTCATGCTGGCCGCTAGTGTGTCGAGTTACGTAAACCGCTATGCCGTGGTGCCCGGTTCTCAGGCAGTGCTCTTTACCAATAACGACGGTGCCTATCAAACGGCGTTGGATCTCAGTGATGCCGGTGTGGCGGTGACGGCTGTCGTGGATGTGCGCCCGCACACTAACGGCACCCTGCCGTCCCGGGTGCGTGCCAAGGGCATCGAAATAATTGCCGGCAGCGCGGTGGTAAACGTCAAAGGACGCCGCCGGGTTCAGGGTGTGCAAATTATGGCCCTGGCGGCTGGTGGAGAGACCGTACGTGGTCCGGTGCGCGCGCTGCCCTGTGACCTGCTGGCGGTATCCGGCGGCTGGAGCCCGGCCGTACACTTACATGCCCAATCCGGCGGCAAACCCTATTTTGACGAGATGAAGGCCTGCTTTGTGCCGGGTCGGTCGGTGCAGGCGGAGCGTTCAGTCGGTGCCGCTAACGGCACCTTTCCCCTTGGCGAATGCCTGACGGAGGGTGTTACCGCCGGTACGCAAGCCGCCCGTGCCGCCGGCTTTGGCGACGGCAGTGCTGCTACGCTGCCAACGACGCCGACATTGACCGAAGAGCTGCTCCAGTCATTATGGCGGGTGCCGACTTCGGGGCGGGCAGGGTGGAGTCCTAAGCAGTTTGTGGATTTGCAGAATGATGTCGCGGCGGCGGATATTGAGCTCGCCGCCCGGGAAGGTTATCATTCCATTGAGCATGTTAAACGCTATACGGCGTTGGGCTTTGGCACCGATCAGGGCAAGCTGGGCAACATCAACGGGATGGCGATCCTCGCTAAGACTCTGGGTAATGATATTCCCAGCACGGGTACGACCACCTTCCGTCCCAACTACACGCCGGTGACCTTCGGTACGATTGCCGGTCCCGATTTGGGCAATCTGTTTGAACCGATTCGCAAGACGGCTTTGCACCAATGGCATGAGGAGCACGGCGCGGCGTTTGAAAATGTCGGGCAGTGGCAGCGTCCCTGGTACTACCCCCAACCCGGGGAGTCCATGCAGGATGCGGTGAACCGTGAATGTCTGGCGACGCGTAACAGTGTTGGCATAATGGATGCCTCAACGTTAGGGAAAATTGATATTCAGGGTCTGGATGCCGCGGAGTTTCTCAACCGAGTCTATACCAACGCCTGGAAAAAGCTGGGAATCGGCCGGTGTCGCTACGGCTTGATGCTAGGCGAAGATGGTATGGTCATGGACGATGGCGTAACGGTACGGCTTGCGGAAAATCATTTTTTCATGCATACCACTACCGGCGGTGCGGCTCGGGTGCTGGCTTGGCTGGAGCGGTGGCTGCAGACCGAATGGCCGGAGTTAAAGGTTTTTTTGACCTCGGTAACGGATCATTGGGCCACTGCCGCGGTCGTTGGGCCTAATAGCCGTAAAGTGGTGAGTGCGGTTTGCGAGGGTATTGATTTTGCGCCGGAGGCTTTTCCTTTTATGAGTTCCCGGGAAGTCAAAGCCGCCGGTATTCCAGCCCGGGTCAACCGTATCAGCTTTTCCGGCGAACTGGCCTACGAAGTCAATGTGCCTGCCAACTACGGCCGCCACGTCTGGGAAGCATTGTTAGCGGCCGGCGAACCCTATGGTATGACGCCCTATGGCACGGAGACCATGCACGTACTGCGGGCCGAGAAGGGTTATATTATCGTCGGCCAGGACACCGATGGTTCGGTGACGCCTAACGATCTCGGCATGGATTGGATTCTGGCCAAGACTAAGGATTTTCTCGGCAAACGCTCCTTAGCGCGTCCGGATTGCGTGCGTGGGGATCGCAAGCAGCTGGTGGGATTATTGACTGAACTGTCCAATGAGGTACTGCCCGAGGGCGGTCAGATTGTCGCCGATCCCTCGGCTCCGCTTCCCATGCCCATGGTCGGGCATGTGACCTCCAGTTATTTCAGTGCCTGTCTGAATCGCTCCATTGCCCTGGCGCTGGTGAAGGCCGGGCTGACCCGGCTGGGAGAGAGCGTGCATGTCCCATTAGCAGACGGCCGTACCCTGGCCGCCCAAATTACCCGTCCCGTATTTTACGATCCGGAAGGAGTCCGCCAGAATGTCTGAGCCGATTCGTCGAGAAAGCCCCCTGGTAGGTTGTCATCTTGCCACGCATATCCCTGAGCAAGGCGCAAAAGCCGGCGTGTTACTGGGCGAGTGGCTTTTTCTTGGGCATATCAATCTGCGCGGCGATGCCGCGGAGCCTGCCTTTCTTAAGGCCGTGGCAGGCGTGTTAGGATTTAATCTGCCCGGCGAGCCGAATACGGTAGCGGAAGGCGACGGACGGGTCGTTTATTGGCTGGGGCCCAATGAGTGGCTTTTGGTAACGCCCCAAGAAAGGGAAAGCGAGCTCGTTGCCGCGCTGCAGGGGTCACTAAGCGAGCTGTTCGCCGCGGTGACCGACGTCAGCAGCGGTCAGACGGTCATTGCCGTCGACGGCGAGTATGCCCGGGATTTGTTGGCGAAAGGTTGCACGTTGGATCTGCATCCCCGCGTTTTTGGTCCGGGAGAGTGTGCGCAAACCCTGCTGGCCAAGGCGCCGGTGCTGATTCACCACCGCCGGGATGCTCCGCTGTTCGAGCTCGTCGTACGCCGTAGCTTTGCTGATTATCTCTGGCGATGGCTGGAGGAGGCCGCCAAGGAATTCGGCATGACGCTCATGGCGCCGGCGGTGAGTGAGGCGCCGCACGCCGCTACGGTAGCCGCCGTGCGCGACCGCGCCATGGCGTAACGCGCGTTGGAGCTGATGGTAGGGCGGGTTACGGCTAATGCCTAACCCGCCTTTAAGAACAGCAGATTCGGCGGGTTACGCTTCGCTAACCCGCCCGCGGCTACCCATCTACGCAGGATTAACCGTCGGCCAAATCCAAGCGCCGTTCAATTCGCTCAATGCGTCGGCGCAAATCGGTGATTTCGTCGACCCGTGCGGCATCCGATAGGTAGAATGCCGCCAAGTGCTGCTCAATAGCCGCCAAGCCAGTCTCCGCACCGGCGAAGCGGTGGCGCATCTCCGTTTGCATGTCTTCCAGCTGGCTATGCACACGCCGAAGCATCTCGTGGGGTAGGTTTTCTGGTTGATCAGCCATGTGGTCACCACAACAATCGTTGGTTGTTCCCGGACTTTGGCCATTTCCCCCTCACCCCAACCCTCTTCCACCAGGGGAGAGGGAGTTAAGAGGTTGACGTTAAAAGATTTATTCCCTCTCCCCTTGAAGGGGAGAGGGAGAGGGCGAGGGTGAGGGTGAGGGGTATTTAAGTGTTTGATTCATAAAATTTGAAGCTGATATAAAGCACATCGGCCTCGGCATCATAAGATGACCACAGGTATTGATGCGGAGTGCGCCTGACGGTTGCCACCAACTGGGTGAAATCAGGCAATTCGGTTAAGGCCATAGTTGTCTCCTGCGATCCAGTATGTTCAGCCGCCGAGTGAGAAACGCGGTGATGATAAAACCGTCTTGAGTGAATTCCCGATAGACCACCACCCTTTAAACGGAGATGAAACATCACGAAAACCCAATTCTTCGTCTTAAAGTTTGCCAAGTCGGAATTCAATATCCCCCGCCGAATACCTACCCGTGGATGGCTAGATCTCATTGGGGGATGTCCCGACTCACTGTTGACGGGTTACGCTTTGCTAACCCGCCGTGCTGCGCGCTTTCCGTGATCACGCAGCAAGGTAACGGTTACGTAACGGTTACTGACATGCAGGTTCATAGCTTGCAATACTGCTCGCTTTGACATCGACCTGTTGGCCATTATAGAACAACCGATGGGTCGCAGGACCTCCGACGATGGTGCTGGCAATAAACGTTTCGGTATGCGCCAGCGTGGTAAATTCCAAGAACCAGCTCGTCTTGTATGCGTCCAGCTTGACATCCTTGTCCTCGTCCGAGCCGTTGCGAACCCGCCAAACGGTGTATAGGCTAGCGCCTTGACTGTCGTAGATACGGCCCATCGAAGTGAGTCGCAGGCCGGTCCCTTTCTTGCCGGCGTCGGTGCCCGTGTAGGGAACGACCCCTATGACCGGTTGGCCAGTAAAGTCACAACTCTGACCCTCGAGGTTAACGGTCACTGTAAAGACCGCGGACCCCGTATTGCCGGAGCTGTCCGTTACAGAACAGGTCACCTCAGTTGTTCCCGGAGCGAACAGCGATCCCGAAGCTGGCGTACAGACGGGAGTCAGTGACCCATCCACGAGGTCGTCTGCGGAGGCACCGCTGTAGCTCACATTCGCTCCTGCCGGATCGCTCGTGCTTACCGTGATGTCATCAGGCACTGTTACTATAGGCGGAGTCGTATCAACCACCGTGACAGTGAAGCTGGCGCTGGCGGTATTGCCGGCCGCATCAGTAGCAGTGCATGTGACGGTCGTGGCACCCAGGGCGAAGGTGCTGCCCGAAGCAAGTTCGCAGGTCGGTGTGATGTCACCGTCCTCCGCGTCCGTGGCCAAAACAGTGTATTCGACCATCGCCCCTGTGGGGCCGGTTGCCTCAGCGGTGATATTACTTGGCAGATTCAGTACAGGCGGTTCAGTATCTACCTCCTGCGCTGTCAAATAAAAATCCACCTCGCTCACCGATTGGGCGGCCACATTGGCTGTCTTTGTTTCTGCATCGGCTAGGTAACCTGCAGGGGTGTCAATGTGTACTTCCCACTCACCCACGGGCACGTTTTCGACCAAGTAGAAACCCGGGCCTTGATCATCGTTTCGGCCATTGTTATCCCCCTGAATCAGGAAGCAAGAGCGGCCGACGGCGGACTCACGGGCTCGATAGGTACGATTAGAGTCATCGGAACAGGCGTTGAATCAGAGTGTGGTGGAACCCAAAGAATCCTTTATCATGGGAGGTGCTAACCGATGCCCGATCAAGGGGGGGTTCCACCATGAACTACGGTACGCGAGAGCGGGCTTGTTTTCCAGTGTGCTCTGGAGCGGTCTTGACGAGATCCGGAACTTGTGCGTTGCAGAGCGTGTTGTGGCGGCGAGGGATAGTGTCATGAAGCGCTGGGACCGGGCGGTGCAGGCGGTAAAGTGGGAAGCCGCGGAGGCGGCGTTGGGGGGTGAGGTGACGCCCTCCCAGCGTCAGGTCGGCGAACGGTTGGGGATTTCCCGGAGCACGTTGCGGCACTGGCAGCGGCGCCAGGCGCGGTTGGAAGCGGAGCCGGCGGTGGTGGCCTTTTTCGAATCACCGGCGGGGCTGATGTTTTTGCATCGGCTGATCGTGGCCGCGCAGGTGGTGATTCCGCTGTTGGGCAGTGGTGGGATACGGCCGGTAAGCCGGTTGTTGGAACTGAGCGGGTTGGATCGTTTTGTGGCCACCTCGTATGGGGTCCAACAGCGTGTGGGCGCGGCGATTGAGACCGAGACGGTTGGCTTTGGACAGCATGAGCGGGCCTGCTTGGCTGAAGCGATGCCGGCGCGCACGATCACCGCCTGCCAGGATGAGACCTTTCATCCCGAACCGTGTTTGGTAGCCCTCGAGCCGGTGTCGAATTTCATTCTGCTGGAGCGGTATGCGCCCAACCGCACCGCGGCCGAGTGGGACGCGGCGAGGGCGCAGGCGCTTGCGGACTTGCCGGTGGAGATCATTCAGTCGACCAGCGATCAGGGACAAGCGTTGCGCCATCACGTCGAGAAGACGTTGGGCGGGCATCATTCACCGGATGTGTTTCACGTCCAGCAAGACCTGGTGAAAGGCACCGCGGGCGCCTTAGCGGCCAAGACGCGGCAGGCCGACAAAGCTCTGGCTGAGGCCTGGCAAGCACTGACCCAGGCAGCGGAGATCCAACCCGATAACCACCGTGCCACGGACGACGCCCCCTGCCGGATGCAGGCCCAAGAACGTGTGGCCTCAGCTTGGGGAGTGAAAATAATCTAGGCTGTGACACTGGGAAGGATGCTCACTGACGTTTTATGCCTGTTATGCAGGATCGAGCAGGTGAGTAGGGCGGATTAGGCGTTAGCCGTAACCCGCTTTTCTAAGAAAACAAGTCACAGATTCTACCGAGCTGCCGATAAGGACTATTATACTTTGTTAAATTTGAATATTATAATATATTTAATTAATATAGTAGTGTTCAAATGTGGCATAGAGGAGTACTTGTTGTGACGGCTTTACTGAAACAACCGCGCTGGTCGCCTTATTGGGTTGGCGCGGGTATTGGCATCCTGTCCTGGATGACCTTTCTGTTCATGGATAAAGCGCTAGGCGTTTCCACCACCATGGTGCGTCTGGCCGGCACTATCGAGGCTGTGGTGAGTTCGGAGCATGTAAAACATACCGCCTATTTTGCCAAGTATCTGGTAGGCAAACCGGTTTTCGAGTGGCAGATGGCGCTGGTTTTGCTATTGCCGGTGGGCGCCTGGCTGGCCGGCAAACTGGCCAACGCCGGGCGGGTAGAACAGGTGCCGCCACTCTGGGCGGAGCGCTTTGGTCCCTCTCTGCTGCGGCGTTACATTGGCGCCTTTATTGGCGGGGTCATTCTGCTGTTTGGTGCGCGTATGGCGGGGGGCTGTACCTCGGGTCATGGTATTTCCGGGGGGCTGCAACTCGCCCTGTCGTCCTGGGTTTTTCTCTTGGCCATGTTTGCCGGCGGCGTGGGTACTGCCTTGTTACTCTACGGTAAAGGAGGGCAGCGCCATGTTTGACCCTTTTTTTGCAGCGCCGGGCCAGCTGTTGGCGGGGGCAATCACCGGTTTTCTCTTCGGGTTTCTGCTGCAGAAGGGCGGGGTGACCCGCTTCGAGGTTATCGTTAATCAGTTCCTGCTGAAAGATTTTACCGTGCTAAAGGTCATGGGGACCGCTATCGTCGTCGGCGCCGTGGGTGTCTATGGAATGTTACAGCTGGGAATGATTGAAGGACTGCATATCAAATCTGCGCACCTGTTGGGTAATATGCTGGGCGGTGTGATCTTTGGCGTCGGCATGGCGGTTTTAGGCTACTGCCCGGGAACCGGCGTGGCTGCCATCGGGGATGGCTCGCGCCATGCCATTCCCGGGGTGCTGGGCATGCTATGCGGCGCTGCACTGTATGCAGAAGCCGATCCCTGGGTCAGTCGGCATATCCTTAATATCGCCAGTCTGGGGGAGGAAACCCTGGTGACCGCAACGGGTCTGTCGCCATGGTGGTTGATTGCCGCTCTGGCGGTAATCGCGGTACTCGGTCTATGGTTACTGGAACAGTGGGAACATAGGCGCGCGGCCGTTTGACAGACATGGCGAGCGCCGGCGTGTCGCATCAGCCAACCCGCACGTCGCTTATAGGCTGGTGAACCATTGCCCCTAAGTCTATGATTAAGCGAAGCAATAGAGCGGTCCGCTTGGCGGCAAGTGGATTCTGCGTTTAGTGACGGCAACACGAAAGAGCTTGGTCATAGACCCGGGGAAACACGATGGAACCCAATGCGCAGCGCGTTAATAAGCGGGCCAAGGGATTGCGCGGGCGGCCTAAGGGGCGCACGACAGACCCTCAGGCCCTGGCCGAAGTGCAGGCCCTGCTCGGTGAAGAGCCGCGGCGGCGCGATCTTCTGATCGAACACCTGCATAAAATTCAGGATAGGTATGGCTATATTTCAGCGCCACATCTGGTGGCATTAGCGCAGGAGATGAAACTGGCGCCTGCCGAAGTTTACGAGGTGGCGACTTTCTATCATTTTTTTGACGTAGTTAAGGAAGGCGAAACGCCGCCGCCCGAACTGACTGTGTGGGTTTGTGAGTCGCTCACCTGCGAGCTATTCGGCGCCCACGAGTTACTCCAGGCATTGCGCCGGGCACTGGGCGAGGGCGTCCGGGTGCAGCCGGTGTCTTGTGTAGGGCGCTGCAATGTGGCTCCCGTGGTCATCGTCGGGCGCAATCCGGTAGAACGCGCGAATGTGGCAAAGGTAGCGGCAACCGTCGCCGCCCGCGCCGTGGAGCCGGAGCGCTGGCCGCTCTATATAGGCTATCGGGAATACCAAAAGCAGGGCGGCTATCGGGTATTGCAAGACTGTGCGGTAGGGCGCCGCTCGCCGGGAGCCGTGATTCAGGCCATGCAGGATGCTGGCCTGCGCGGTCTGGGGGGGGCCGGCTTTCCGGCGGGAAGCAAATGGCATATTGTGCGAAGTCAGCCGGCGCCGCGGTTGATGGCGGTTAACATCGACGAAGGCGAGCCGGGAACGTTTAAAGATCTGTTTTACTTGGAGCGGGATCCTCACCGGTTGTTGGAAGGCATGCTGATTGCGGCCTGGGCGGTGGCCGCCGAGGCGATTTATGTCTACACCCGGGACGAGTATCCGGTTTGCCGAGAGATTCTACAGTTAGAAGTTGCGGCGCTTGCGGCGAATCCTCCCGTGCCGACGCTCCCGCCGATCTATCTGCGCCGGGGCGCCGGCGCCTATATCTGCGGGGAGGAATCGGCCATGATTGAATCCCTCGAAGGCAAGCGCGGCATGCCTCGGCTGCGGCCGCCTTATGTAGCCGAAGTGGGGCTATTTGGGCGACCGACTCTGGAACACAACTTTGAGACTTTGCATTGGGTGCGGGATATTCTGGAACAGGGGGCTACCTGGTGGTGTAGCCAGGGCCGGCGTGGCCGCAAGGGGTTGCGCTCATTCTCGGTCAGCGGCCGGGTCAATAGGCCCGGGGTACATTTGGCGCCTGCCGGCATTACCATTCGGGAACTGATTGATGAGTACTGCGGCGGTATGCTGCCGGGGCATCAGTTCTATGCTTATTTTCCCGGTGGGGCCTCGGGGGGATTGTTGCCGGCTTCGCTAGGCGATATCCCGCTGGATTTCGACACTCTGCAGGAATATGGCTGCTTTATCGGCTCCGCCGCCATTATCATTCTTTCCGATCACGATAGCGCTAGGCTGGCCGCACTCAACGCCATGCGCTTTTTTGCTCATGAGTCTTGCGGGAAATGCACGCCCTGCCGGGTCGGCACCGCCAAGGCGGCCGAACTGATGGCGCAACCGCAGTGGGATCAACCGCTGCTGGAGGAACTGGCGCAGGCCATGGAAGATGCCTCCATCTGCGGTCTCGGTCAGGCTGCTCCCAACCCGTTGCGTTGTGTGCTGAAGTATTTCCCCGAGGAGGTATCTTGACAATGGCGGATCCGCACCAGATTGGCGAACCCATTGCTTTTACGTTGGATGGTCAGGCGGTGGAGGCAGTGCCGGGTGAGACGGTTTTGCAAGTGGCGCGGCGCTACGGCGTTGAGATTCCCCATCTGTGTTATAAGGACGGCTTACGCCCCGATGGCAACTGCCGGGCCTGTGTGGTGGAAATTGCCGGAGAACGGGTGCTGGCGGCATCCTGCTGCCGTACGCCGCGGGCGGGGATGAGCGTGCAAAGCGCCAGCGCCCGGGCGCGCCATTCCCAGAAAATGGTGCTGGAACTGCTGCAGGCGGATGTGGCGGCAACGCCCTATACCCTGGATTCCGAGCTCGATGGCTGGGCGCGCAAACTCGCCCTGGGCCAGCCGCGTTTTGCGCCCCGCGCGCAACCTAAAGCGGATCTTTCCCATCCGGCTATCGCCGTTAATCTGGATGCCTGCATTCAGTGTACCCGCTGCGTACGCGCGTGTCGCGAGGAGCAGGTCAACGATGTGATCGGGTTTGCCTTCCGCAGTGGTCAGGCGGCGATTGTGTTCGATTTGGGAGATCCCATGGGCCAGAGTTCCTGCGTGGCCTGTGGTGAATGTGTCCAGGCCTGCCCCACGGGGGCGCTGCTGCCCAGCGGAGGCGTGGGGTTGCTAAAACCCGATAAGAAAGTCAATTCGGTTTGCCCTTATTGTGGAGTGGGTTGCCAGCTCACCTATCACATTAAGGACAATAAGATTGTCTCCGTAGAAGGCCGCGATGGACCCGCCAACCACTCGCGTCTGTGCGTAAAAGGACGCTATGGCTTTGACTATGTCAGCCATCCGCAACGCCTGACGAAACCCCTGATCCGCAGGCCCGAAGTGCCCAAATCGGTTGAGCTGGTGTTTGATCCGGCGAACCCCCTGGAGCTGTTCCGCGAGGCGAGCTGGGAAGAGGCGCTGGATTTCGCGGCAGGCGGTTTACGACATATTCGCGATCGTTGGGGAGGGCAGGCCCTGGCGGGCTTTGGCTCTGCCAAGGGCAGCAATGAGGAAGCCTATCTATTTCAGAAACTGGTACGCACCGGCTTCGGTTCCAATAATGTGGATCATTGCACCCGGCTTTGCCATGCTTCCAGCGTGGCGGCGCTATTGGAAGGGATTGGCTCCGGCGCCGTATCCAATCCAGTGGCGGATGTGGCCGAAGCGGAGGTGATCATTGTCATCGGCGCCAATCCAGCCGTTAATCATCCGGTGGCGGCAACTTTTATGAAAAACGCCGCTAAGGCCGGCAAGACGCTGATTTTGATGGATCCGCGGCGCACGGAATTGGCCCGCCACGCTCGCTATTTTCTGCAGTTTAGACCGGATTCGGATGTGGCGCTGTTAAACGCCATGCTTTATACCATCATCGAAGAAGAACTGGTCAACCATGCTTTCGTTGCGGAACGCACCGAAGATTTTGAGCGGCTGTGCCAGAATACCGCCGCCTTTAGCCCCGAAGATATGGCATCCGTTTGTGGCATTCCTGCGGCGACTATTCGGGAAGTCGCACGTCTTTACGCCACCGCCAAGGCGTCCATCATTTTCTGGGGTATGGGTATTTCCCAGCATATTCACGGCACCGACAATGCCCGCTGCCTGATCGCTTTGGCCCTAGTGACCGGCCAGATTGGCAGGCCGGGCACGGGACTACATCCCTTGCGCGGTCAAAACAATGTGCAGGGCGCCTCCGATGCCGGCCTTATCCCCATGGTGTTCCCCGACTACCAGCGGGTGGATAATAGCGAAGCTCGCCGGCGTTTCGAAGCCTTATGGAATATCCGGCTTGACCCTGAACCCGGGTTGACCGTGGTGGAAATCATGCATGCCATCCTTGCCGGTAAGGTGCGCGGCATGTATATCATGGGCGAAAATCCTGCGATGTCGGATCCGAACTTGCATCATGCCCGCCAGGCCCTAGCGGCGCTGGAGCATCTGGTAGTGCAGGATCTTTTTCTTACCGAGACTGCCGCTTTGGCCGATGTGGTGCTGCCCGCCTCGGCCTTTCCGGAAAAAACCGGAACTTTTACCAATACTGACCGCCGGGTGCAGTTGGGGCTCCAGGCGCTTCTGCTGCCCGGTGAAGCGCGCCAGGATCTTTGGATCATTCAGGAAATGGCCCGGTGTTTAGGCTTGGACTGGCAATACCAGGAGGTCGCCGAGGTTTTTGAGGAGATGCGTCGGGCCATGCCGAGCATCAACGGCATCAGCTGGGAACGCCTTAATCGCGAGGATGCGGTCACCTATCCCTGCCGGCAGGAGGGTGATCCGGGACAGCCGGTCATTTTTCAACAGGACTTTCCTACCCCTAGCGGCCGGGGGCGTTTTGTTCCAGCCCGGTTAATCCCTGCGGACGAGCGGCCGGATCAGGATTATCCTTTCGTGCTCATCACCGGCCGCCAGTTGGAACACTGGCACACGGGCTCGATGACCCGGCGCACGCAGGTATTGGATGCCATTGAGCCGCTACCGGTGGTGACGGTGCATCCCGACGATCTGCGGCAGCTCGGAGTAGCAGCGGGCGAACCGATCACCGTGATGTCACGGCGTGGCAAGATCACAGCCTTTGCTCGGCTAGACGATGGCTTGCGGCGGGGTGAGGTGTTTATTCCCTTTTGCTATCAGGAAGCGGCAGCCAATCTGTTGACCAACGAAGCGTTGGACCCCTATGGAAAGATCCCGGAGTTTAAATATTGTGCAGTGCGTCTTGCGGCGGGGGGCAGTGTGCCGGTCCCGCAATAAGCTAACAGTTCCCGTTCTGTTCCTCTCTAGTTCCGATGGCTTGCCGGCTGTTTGAATGACAGCCGGTAGGTCAAAGTACACGCCAAGCCATGTATCAATCTGAAAGTTATTTTCAAGACACGCTGTCAATACATCCCTATAAGCTCGACTGCAGCATCCCCGCCGCAGACGGTCTTGATAACAGCTTGCAGATCGATAATGCGCTGATCGATTAACTCTGTGTAAAACTGCCAGGCACTCCATCCGTAAAAATGTTAAGCTGTTTCCGCCAGAAACGGGGCTGAACTCTGGTAGTATTTGCTTGCCGAGCAATAGCAATTTAGGCCGATAGATTCAGAAAAGGCAGAGAGTGATCTTTTGCGGGACGCACCAACTCACTCGTCATAACCGTTTAGAGACACGCATAACAGGAGATGTTGATGGAGCACTTACCGTTCTGTTTTGTGCTGATGCCGTTCGGTAGCAAACCGGATGCCACGGGCGGTGGAATGATTGATTTCGATCGAATCTACTCTCAGGCCATTAAGCCGGCCGTGGAAGACGCCGGTATGCAGCCGATTCGTGCCGATGAGGAAAAAACCGGCGGGATTATTCATAAACCCATGTTCGAGCGCCTGTTGCTCTGCGAATATGCCATCGCGGATCTGACCGCTGCCAATGCCAACGTGTTTTATGAGTTAGGAGTACGCCATACGGCACGTCCTCGAACTACACAAGCCATTTATGCCCGGCATCAACCCATTCCCTTTGACCTTAATTTTCTACGCGCCTTGCCCTATGAGCTAGGTTCCCAAAACCGCTTTGATAAGCAGGAAGCAGACGCGCTGCGCCAAGCCTTGGCCGCTCGTTTAAGACAACTCCGGGAGATCGCCGGTGAGGAAGATACCATAGACAGTCCCCTGTTTCAGTTATTAGGGGAATGGAAACCGGACATATCCCGTCTTAAGACGGATATCTTTCGGGAGCAGGTTCGCTATAGCGAAAGTCGCAAGACCGAAATGGTGCGAGCTCGGAGCATGAGCAAGGCGGAAGGTAGAGAGGCACTGCACAGGATTCAATCCAACCTTGGTAATCTCGATAATCAGGAAGCCGGAGTACTGGTCGATCTTCTGTTATCATACCGCGCGCTTTCCGATTGGACGGGCATGGTCGAGCTTTATGAAGCCATGCCGGCGATTTTGGAGAGGCAAGTTATGGTGCGGGAACAGCTAGCCTTTGCGCTGAACCGCCGCGCCGGCCAACCAGAGCGCTCGGAAAACGAACGTCAGCAGGATCGGCAGCGTGCGTTGCAGATACTTGCTGAAGTGGAAAGTGAGCAAGGTCCCAGTTCCGAGACCTGCGGACTCGTGGGAAGGGTTTACAAAGACCTCTGGGATGAAACACGGTCCAGCGCGCCGCGTATGGCTCGCGGTTATCTCAAAAAAACCATCGAAGCATACGTACGCGGTTTTGAGTCCGATTGGCGTGATGCCTATCCGGGAGTCAATGCCGTGACACTACTGGACATCCGTGGCAATGCTAAATCTCTGGGAGAGAGAGACCGCTTGCTGCCAGTCGTCCGTTTCGCAGCAGAACAGCGTCTCAAGGGCACTACGTCGGATTACTGGGACCATGCTACGTTGTTGGAGCTTGCTGTTATAGGCTCGGATCGGGAGGCTGCCGATGAGTCTCTGGATAATGCTTTGGCGGCCGTGCGCGAGGGTTGGGAACCGGAAACCACGGCCCGCAATGTGAGTTTAATTCGGGAAGCCAGGATTGCCCGGGGGGAAAACGTGGAGTGGCTGGATGAAATTATCGACGTACTGGAAAACCGGGCAAAGTAACCATCAGTCTGCCAAGTAAAGCGGGATATAGAATGCCTGCTTACGACTTTCACCGTGCACAGAGCAGGTGCACGGTGTTAATGGCTAACACCGTTTCCCAAATTTAAAGGGTACCTAAGCCGGGGTGTCATCAGCAGCACACAGGGACGTGTGCAATAGCGAAGCCAGGCGGGATAGCCTGGTTGAGCAGCGCTGATACCCCGGTTTATGCACAAGCATTAGTGAGATTTGGAATGAGAGGAATGACCATGGGCCGCGGAAATCATTGCCTTGATATTGTTGACGCCACGGCCGTAAAAAAAGCTAAATCAGATAGAGTTTACGCTGCACGATTTCAAAGTCCGGAGGATCTTCATCGCTTTCGGTTTCCGCATAGGTCTGAGACTCGGTGAAGATGATTTGAGCCAGCCACTCTTGAAGACCATAGTAACTGCTGATCCTAGTGATTTTGCCATTGCGAATTTCAAAAAAAGTGCCACCAGGCACCCGAAAAGTTTGTCCTGGCTCGGGCAACGAGTCCGATCTGCCGGTGCCGTAGCTGCCAATAATGGTGAACTCGGCAGCGGCTCGTGAGCCATTCTCATTGGTCATAACCTCAATATCGAAGATATGCTCTTGACAACACTGGCTCATACTTTCCATAAAGCGGCCAAAAGCACTTTTGCCAAATTCTCGCCGTCCCTGACCGATATCGTGAATGATATCGTTGCTAAGCAGCGCTAGCACGGCGTTTGTATCCTGGGCATTAAACGCTGCATAGTAGCTCTGAAGCAGAGCTTCGGTTTCTTCTTGCATCGGTGAATAACTCCGTTAACGCAAATGCACCCAAGCAGCTGGTAACAGTACCAGCTTAAACGGTTTTTATTACGACAATAACGCAGCGCAGCCTCGCTGGGAGGGGAGCCTTTGAACTGCCCGGTTAGTGACCAATGGTTTTCCGGTAATTGCCCGCGATAAGACTCATTCAGACAGCCAAACGGCGCTTATTCTGCGGTCAAACCATAGTCGCGCTGATCCCGTCTGTTGGGGCGTACTAAATTTCAGTTAGAATTCCCTCGGGGTCGCCAAGAGAAACCATTGTGAAGCGTATGCTAACAAACTCTGCCGACTCATGAGCATCGTGTTCGCGACCTGCGTCTTTGCCGGTGCGACGTCGATGAAGTGAGAGGGTGTTTTCTGTATGGACGTTATAAAGTGAGCCATCTTAACCAGCGGTTACCGATATACGCCACCGGCGGCTGTCTCTGTGGCGCCGTACGCTATACGGTCCATGGTCCTTTACGGAATGTGGTTAACTGCCACTGTGAGCAGTGTCGGCGCACCCACGGTCATTTTGCCGCCTATAGCGCGGCCCGGATAGCCGACTTGCGGCTGCTCGAGAGCCGCGGCCTCAAATGGTACATGCCTGCGGACGGTTATGCGCGGCGTGGTTTCTGCTGTGAATGCGGCGCCAGCCTGTTCTGGGAACCGCTGGATCAGGACCGCATCAGCATAGCCGCCGGCACGCTGGATCAGCCCACCGGCCTGCAAACCATCCGCCACATCTTTGTAAGGGACGCCGGAGATTACTACGAGCTCAATGATGACCTGGAGAAGTTAGCGGCCGGTATGTAAGTAAAGCGGCTCGGCTTTTGCGAGAGGTCTAATGAGGAGAGTAGGAGGGCACAAGCGACCGACCTGCGCGATCGGTCGCTGCAGGGGTTACTCGGTGGTAACGTGCTTGACGCGCGTATATTGCGGAAAAGGCTCTTCCTGAAGGGCTTTAACCAGCCCATACATCATCAGCAGTATAATCACCGAGAACGGCAGCGCAGCCACGATAGAGGCGGTTTGTAGCGCCGAAAGTCCGCCGGCCAGCAGCAGAACAGCGGCGACCACGCCTTCGCCAAGGCCCCATAAAACTCGGTGACCGATGGGTGGGTTCTCATCACCCATGGACAGAATGGTATTGACGACCAGCGTCCCCGAGTCCGAAGAAGTAATAAAATAGGTCGCAATCAGCAGGGTGGCGACAAAAGCCCCCAGTGTGCCCATAAAGCCTACGTTCATTTTATCGAAAGTGGTATAAAGAGCGATGGTGACATCGCTCTTAACCGCTTCGACAATACCGCCGTCGCCAAACAGTTCGATATGCAAGGCCGTGCCGCCGAACAGTGTTAACCAGATAAAGGCCATAAAGGAAGGCACCAAAAGCACCCCCAAGACGAACTCCCGAATGGTTCGGCCCCGCGAAATACGGGCAATGAACATCCCTACAAAAGGTGCCCAGGCGATCCACCAGCCCCAGTAAAAAGCTGTCCACCAACCTTGCCAGGGGGTGTCCTTAGCGGCATCGGTCCAGAGACTGAGGGCAATCACATTTTGAAAATAATCGCCGACGCTTTCGAGAAACTGATTCAGCAGATAAGTCGTCGGCCCAAGAAACAGAAAAAACGCCAGAATGCCGATACTCAGCCAGAGATTAAGCTCGCTGAGTATCTTAATCCCTTTGCCGACACCGGATACGACTGAAGCCGTAGCAATTAAGGAAATAACGGCAATCAGCAGCATCTGGTTGACGATGGAGATCTCTACGCCGAATAAAATATTGAGTCCGGTGTTCATCTGTTGGACCCCAAGCCCCAGAGAAGTGGCGACGCCGAATACCGTGCCGAATATCGCCAGAACGTCTGCGGCATGGCCGACAGGACCGTAGATCTTATCACCGATAAGCGGGTAGAGGGATGAGCGGATCGTGAGTGGCAATTTCTTGCGGTAAGCGAAGTAGGCCAGGGATAAAGAGACAATGACGTAAATCGCCCAGGGATGCAGCCCCCAGTGAAAGAAGGTAATGCGCATGGCCATTTCCGCCGCCAGCGGCGTTTTCTGTTGGGCCTCGGTAATGAAAGGATTGTCCTGAAAATGATAGATAGGCTCGGCGATGCTCCAGAACACCAGCCCGATGCCCATGCCGGCGCTGAATAACATGGCAAACCAGGAGAAGTAACTAAACTCCGGCCGATCATCATCGTCGCCGAGGCGGATATTGCCGTAGCGGCTGAATAACAGCCAGATGACAAAAAACAGAAAAAAAGCGACGATGCCGATGTAATACCACTTTAAGCTGCCGAGAATCCATTCCTTAACGGTATCAAATGTCGTTGATGGAATGTCGGGACCTAGTCCCAGAGCTTTATAGATGGTCTCGGCTTGCAACAGACCGAAGAGAACAAAGACAATTATCACCACCTTGGCGACAATCGCCACGGTGGGATTGAGTCCCTTCAAAAATCCAGATTGTGCTATCTGTGGTTCTTTCATGAGTTACCTCACTCAGGTGGAAGGGAGAAAGGCAGGCACCGGTGAAGGAGGTGCTCCAAGTCGGTTTTTCATAATCGCTGCTGTCTCACAATACTTGACTTTGGCCATTTCCCCCTCACTCCAACCCTCTCCCGCCAGGGAAGAGAGAGTTAAGAGCTTGACGCTAAAAGATTTGTCCCCTCTCCCCTGATGAGAGAACTAAGAGCTTGACGCTAAAAGATTTGTCCCCTCTCCCCTGATGAGAGAACTAAGAGCTTGACGCTAAAAGATTTGTCCCCTCTCCCCTGATGAGAGAACTAAGAGCTTGACGCTAAAAGATTTGTCCCCTCTCCCCTGGTGGGAGGGGGCGAGGGTGAGAGGGGGATTAAGTATTTGATTCATAAAAAATGGCCAAAGTCCAGACAATATAAACCGTATTAAATCATTTCAACCGATCGTTGTTGAGACCGACTACTAAAGCGTAGTCGATACTGGCGCATTACAACAGTTATCGATCTGGAAGCTATTATCAAGACCGTCTGCGGCATGGATGCCGCAGTCGAGCTTATAGGGATGTATTAACAGCGTGTCTTGAGAATAACTTCCAGATCGATATGAGGCGGGTGTGGACGCGCTGCCGTAGCTATCTCCCGTCGGCGGTCGGTGCCGCCATGTTAGCGGAATACTACGGTGCGATTGCCGTTGAGGAATACCCGATGTTCGATGTGATATTTGACAGCCCGTGCCAAGGCGAGACTTTCCGAATCCCGGCCGGCTACGACCAGGTGCTCAGGACGGTAATTATGGTCTACACGCTCGACGACCTGCTCGATAATGGGGCCCTCATCCAGGTCGGTAGTAACATAATGCGCTGTGGCACCGATCAATTTGACGCCTCTTGCAAAGGCTTGATGATAAGGTTTAGCACCTTTAAATCCTGGCAGAAAAGAATGATGAATATTGATGGCGCGGGCATGAAGCTTCTCACAAAGCGCCGGGGAAAGAATTTGCATATAACGGGCCAGTACCACCAGATCAGTTTGGCTTTCCGTAATAATCTCCCAGAGGCGTGACTCCTGAGCCGTTCTGGTTTCCGGCGTTACCGGTAGATGAATAAAGGGAATCTCATGCCAGCGTACCAAGTGTTCCAGATCGGAATGGTTGGAGACTACTGCTGGAATATCCATTTTGAGTTCGCCTGTGCGATAGCGGTAGAGAAGATCATTTAAGCAGTGATCAAACTTCGACACCATAATCAACACCCGGGGCCGTAACAGGACGTCATGGATTGCCCACTCCATTTGATGGTCGATGGCAACTGCCGCAAATTCTTCCTGTAGTTGTCTTATCGGCGGCGTTTTGTCGGGATTTACGCGAAATACGGTGCGGGCAAAGAAACGAGCGGTGGTAATGTCGTCAAACTGGGCCATTTCCATAATATAGCACCCGCGTTCCGCCAAGAACTGGGAGAGGGCAGCTGTCAGTCCCGGTGCTCCGGGGCAAGTTACAGTCAGGATATAGTGATACTTTTCTTCAGTCATCGTCATTGTTACGAGCCCCGGCTAAGTGGTCTTTAAGATTACAGTCGGATTTCCGGCTTGCTCAGCAGATTAGCTTAGGTTGTTACTGTCGCTTGTCCGGTGGCGACATGCTTTTTACGATCCGCGACGACTCACGGTTCGCTCATTTTTTTGGGAGTTTTGAAGATTTAGCACTTTACGCTGTGCATGAAATGTAAAGCTGCATAAAGCATTTTCATTACAAATCAAATGCTTAAATTAAATTATCAAACTGAGAGTAATTCCAAACAAGATAGCCAATTGATATCCGTTTATCAATTAATGTAACTTTAACTAATTGATTTAAATAAATAAATAAAATTTAGTTTGATGATTTAGTTTGATGTTCGATTTATCAAAAAGTTACGATTATTGCCCTGTATTCAGCTAGAATTTGATAATCGAAGACATTAGCGAAAAGCGTGTTTATTCTTAATTTTCCTCACAAAATGGGGAAGCCATGACAGAAAAAGTCGTTTTAAGAAATCTTTATAAGATCTTCGGGGATTACCCCCAGGAAGCGCTGACACTTCTTCGGGGAGGGGTCGACAAAGACGAGATCTTCAACCGCACAGGCCAGACGGTCGGTGTGTGCGACGCCAGCTTTGCCATCCACGAGGGCGAGATTTTCGTCGTCATGGGACTGTCCGGCTCGGGCAAATCAACTCTGGTAAGGCTACTCAACCGCTTAATCGAGCCGACCGCCGGTCAGGTAATGGTGGACGGTCGTGACATCGCGGCGATGAGCAACGAGGAACTGCTTCAGTTGCGCCGCAAAGACATGAGCATGGTGTTCCAGTCCTTTGCCCTGATGCCGCACATGACGGTCCTGCAAAACGCGTCTTTCGGACTCGAGCTGGGGGGCGTCCGGCGGGCCGAGCGGGAGCAGCGAGCTGTTGCCGCTCTGGACCAGGTGGGTCTCAAGGCATGGGCGGACAGCTATCCCGACGAGCTGTCCGGGGGGATGCAGCAGCGCGTGGGACTGGCGCGCGCCCTGGCGAACGATCCCTCGGTGATGCTCATGGACGAGGCATTCTCCGCCCTCGACCCGTTGATACGCAGCGAGATGCAGGACGAGTTGTTGAAGCTGCAGGAGAACAATAGCCGTACCATTATCTTCATCTCCCATGACCTCGACGAAGCCATGCGCATCGGTGATCGCATCGCCATCATGGAGGGTGGACGGGTGGTCCAGGTCGGCACGCCCGACGAGATTCTGCGCAACCCCAGTGACGACTACGTCCGTTCCTTCTTCCGGGGTGTTGACGTCGCCACGGTGTTCCGGGCGAAAGACATTGCCCGGAAAAAACAGGTCACCGTTATCGAGCACCATGACAACGGGATCCGGCGCGCGCTGCAAAGGCTGAAGGAACACGACCGCGATTACGGTTATGTCATCGACCGTGGTCAGCACTTCCACGGCGTGGTGTCGATCGCGTCTTTGACGGCTCAACTCGAGACCGACGACCCCAAACTGGCCAATGCCTATCTCGCGGATATTTTCGCCGTAAGCGCGGAGACACCGGTGAAAGAGTTGCTGCGGAGCGTCGCGAGCGCACCCTGCGGCCTGCCTGTGGTCGATGCCGACGGCGTTTATCTTGGTGTCATCAGTCGGGCGAGCTTACTGGAAACCCTAGACCGGGAGAGCTAAAAGTGGCAGCAGAAAACCAATCCAATCCTTCGAACACCTCCCCTGAGACGGAACAGAGCGTCAATCCCTGGGGAGCGGCCACCGCACCTCAAGAGCAACCGGCGAATCCCGGGGAGACGGCCGCTGAGCCGCCACAGGAACCCGCGACGAACCCCTGGGGAGCAGGATCTGACACCGGTGCCCAGAGCGACGCGGCGTCGACCGCCGGTGACTGGCTCACCGATACGGGTTCCACGGCTGGGGATACTGGCCTGGATCTTGTCAACCCGTTCCAGGAGGCAGTCATCCCCCTGGGCGCCTGGGTGGACCAGGGACTGGAATGGCTGGTCGACAATTTTCGTGGTGTCTTCCAGGCTATCCGCTGGCCGATCGACACTACGCTGACGAGCATCGAATCTGCCCTGCAGGCCGTACCCGATCTCGTGATGCTGGTGATTATCGGACTGCTCGCCTGGCAGGCGGCCGGACGACGCCTTGCCATCGGTGCGGTGATCTCCATGGTCGTTGTCGGACTGATCGGTGCCTGGTCCGAGGCGATGGTCACTCTGTCGTTGGTGATTACCTCGGTGTTTTTCTGTCTGGTGATCGGCTTGCCCACGGGGATCTGGCTGGCGCGCAGCGACCACGCCGCCGCCGTGGTGCGCCCTATCCTCGACGCGATGCAAACCACCCCGGCCTTCGTTTACCTGGTCCCCGTGGTCATGCTGTTCGGCATCGGCAATGTGCCCGGGGTCGTGGTGACCATCATCTTTGCGTTGTCGCCGCTGATCCGGTTGACCAGCCTAGGAATACGCCAGGTTCCGGGAAATCTCGTGGAGGCCGCACGTTCCTTCGGTGCATCCCCGCGGCAGCTCCTGTTTAGGGTACAGCTGCCGCTGGCAATGCCGACCATCATGGCGGGGGTCAACCAGACACTGATGTTGGCCTTGTCCATGGTTGTTATCGCCTCCATGATCGCCGTTGGCGGCCTGGGGCAGATGGTGCTGCGCGGCATCGGCCGTCTCGATATGGGGCTGGCTACCATCGGTGGCGTCGGCATCGTCATTCTCGCCATCATTCTAGATCGCATGACCCAGGCCGTGGGTCAGGCCCGTCGCGACAAGCCTAACCGGCACTGGTACGAGAGCGGTCCGACAGGCCTGGCCATGCGCCTGCTTGGCCGCGGCAGTGCCACCCGTACGGCGAAGGCAACCCATTGAGCTGTCGTCAAACCAAACATTCATCACCAATAGGAGAAAAAGCAATGCGAACCGAAACACTCAAGACACTTTTGCAGACAACCGTCCTAGCCGCGGGTCTCGTGACCGCTGGTGCGAGCGGTGCGGCATCGCTGCCCGGCGAGGGCAAGACTGTCCAGCCGTTGAAGAGTTCCATCGCGGAAGAAACCTTTCAGACTCTGCTGGTCACCAAGGCACTGGAGCGACTGGGCTATGACATCGAGCCCATCAAGGAAACCGAATACGCGACTGGGCACATTGCTATCGCCAACGGCGACGCCACTTTTCTGGCCGATCACTGGGACCCTCTGCACATCGATTTCTACGAGAAGGCTGGCGGCGACGAAAAACTTTATCGCGAAGGAGTTTTCTCGTCGGGTGCACTGCAAGGATACCTGATTGACAAGAAAACCGCGGAAAAATACGGGATTACCAATATCAGCCAGTTCAAAGATCCCGAAATCGCCAAGTTGTTCGACGCCAATGGCGACGGCAAGGCGGATCTCACCGGCTGCACCCCGGGTTGGGGCTGTGAACAGGTCATCGAGCATCACCTGGACGCCTACGGCCTGCGCGATACCGTCACCCACAATCAGGGCTCCTACTCGGCGATCATTGCCGACACCATCGCCCGCTACAATCAGGGCAAACCGATTTTCTACTACACCTGGACGCCATACTGGGTCAGCGGCGTGCTCGTTCCCGGCAAGGACGTGGCCTGGCTGCAAGTGCCTTTCAGCGCCCTCCCGGGTGAGCTCAAGGATGTCGATACCACCCTGCCCGATGGGTCCAACTACGGTTTCCAGGTCAATGACCAGCGTATCGTGGCTAACCGGGAATTCGCCGAGGCCAACCCCGCAGCCGCCAAACTGTTCTCCATTATGCGCGTGAGCAGCAACGATATCAGCGCGCAAAACCAGCGCATGCGCGAAGGGGAAGCCAGCGCCAAAGACATAGAGCGTCATGCCGACGCATGGATCGCCGCCAATCAGGAAAAGTTCGATGCCTGGATCGCCGAGTCCATGGAGGCGGCCCAGTAACGTCCGCACACCGCTGGTTGAAGAAAACGGGGCCTCGAGGCCCCGTTTTTTTGTTCAAGCAGAAACGCCTGGCCAATGAGAAGACTTGCCGCGTCGTACCCCGGACAGCATCGACCAGCATTTTCAGCATGAGCGGTCGGTCAACAACCAATCCCGGAGGGCGGCGATCTCTTCATGCACCGGCGGATCAGCAGTCACCACCAGATAATATCCACGCTGTGCATCCCAGAATTCCGCCAGCGGGCGCACCAACTTGCCTTCCGCCAGCAGCGCCTCCAGTAGATGGGGCCAACCCAGGGCGATGCCCTGCCCATCCACCGCTGCTTGCACCAGCATCGGATAGTTGTTGAAGGTTAAAAGGGGATGTATCGGTTGATAGTGAACACCGAATTGCGCCAGCCAAAGCGACCAATCGATAGGCTCCCAACCGATGTCGTCCCAAATCCTGGTATCCAAATGCAATAGGCGCTCGCCAAGCAATTTCTGCACCGAGCGCAATCGTCGGTCACCGAGGTATGCTGGCGAGCAAACCGGAAACACCTGTTCCGAAAACAGAAAATAAGATGTTTTCCCAGGTAAATGGGCATCGCCGCAAGCCAACACAATATCCACGCCTTCGGAAAATTGGTCCTGCCGCCGATCCGACGCCAACACCCGTACATCGACCTCGGGAAACGCATTGCGAAACGCGTGTAATCGGGGCATCAACCAAAACGTCGCGAAGGCGATACTGGCCGCTACTTGAATCTGACCGCCCTGCCGTACTTGGGAAATCTCCGAGGCGGTATTGGCGATATGCTCCAAACCCATGGTCACTGCATGATGAAATTTGCGACCCGCATTGGTCAGCCGCAAACTGCGATGAGTCCGCTGAAACAAGGCCACCCCGAGCCGCTTCTCCAGACGTCGGATTTGCCCGCTCACGGCCGCCTGAGAAACGCATAATTCCGTTGCCGCCGCGGTAAAGCTGAGATGCCGAGCCGCCGCTTCAAAAGTAATGATGCCGTTGATTCCGGGCAGTTTCTTTTTCAAGTAACGCATAATTCCGCTGCTGCCGCGGTAAAGCTGAGGTGCCGAGCCGCTGCTGCAAAAGTAATGATGCCGTTGATTCCGGATAATTTCTTTTTCAAGTTAAGCATAACTTGACAATGTCACATTTCCCAAGTGGCCGATGAGTTTGTATCATAATGATTTTTTATAGAAAAGTGCTGATGATGACAAATGAAGAGCTGGGGCGACGGTGGGGTCTTGTACCCGAGGCGATTCACACGCTGGGGCAGCGGTTGTATGACTTTTGGGACCGCTACCGAAGCTGTTTCCAGACCCAAACCCGAGACGGCAGCGCTTATGCGCGGCATTATCTGAGCGGCCTGCTGGCGCATGGAGACGAATCGACACGTTAGCGGAATAGGGCGAGAGGCGGGTATCGAAGGGCAAAACATCCAGCACTTCATGAGCCACTCCCCGTGGTCGGCCGAAGCAGTCTACCGGCAGGTCCAGGACGAAGTGAAAGCGGTTGCTGACCTAACGAGGGGAGCGGTGGTACTGGTGGACGAAAGCGCCGACGCGAAAGCCAGCGACGCCAGTGCCGGGGCGGTCAAACAATACAATGGCCGGCTGGGCAAGGTCGAAACCAGCCAAGTGGGGGTGTTGTTGAGCTATGTGAATCTCACGGTCGCGGCCGGGTGTTGGACCTGGATCAGCGGGAAACTGTTTCTGCCCGAGGCATGGTTTGAGGCCGGTTACCGGAAGCGGCGTAAGCGACTGGGCATTCCCGAATCCTTGGGGTTCAAGACCAAGGTCGAACTCGCCTGGGACGGGATTGAAGAGGTCATCGCCAGGGGCCTGCCGTTTGAGATCGTTGGCTTGGATAGCCTGTACGGGCGCAGCGGCTGGCTACGTGCCCAGGTGCGACAGGCCCACCAGCGGTATATGGCGGAAGTCCCGGCCGACACGGCCGTGTACTTGGACAAGCCCACGCTGGGTATCCCATCCCGCCAGGGTCAGCGGGGAAGACAGCCGACGCGGGTCCAGGTGCTGGCCGGGGAAACGGTTCGCGCGGATAGTCTGCGGGAGACGCTGGACTGGCAGCAGCTTCGGGTCCGGGCGACCGAGCGGGGTGAGTTGTGCGAACCCTTTGCCGCTTGTCGCGTCTGGACCCTCCATGAGGGAGAGGCGATCGAAGCGTGGCTGGTGATCCGCGAAGAGGGCGAAGACCGCTACAGCTATGCCTTGTGTAACGCCGCCGCGGACACCCCCTTGGAACAACTGGCTTGGTGGAAGTGCCAGCGTTACTTCATCGAACGCGCCAACCAGGATGCCAAGTCCGAGCTGGGCTGGGACGAGTTGCAAGCGCAAAAATACCGGGCCTGGAACCATCATCTTGCGCTGACCGTGCTGGCCTCCTGGTGCATCGCGCAAACCCAACTCGACTGGGCGCAGGCCCATCCGCGTGATCCGGCGTTGCTCGAAGAACTCGAAACGGATGGCTTGCCGACCCTGTCGGTGGCCAATGTTCGGGAGTTACTGCGGGCGGTCATGCCCTTGAAACGCTTGACCGAAGAACAAGCCACAGAGCGGGTGGCCGAGCATTTGCTCAATCGCACCCGATCACGCAAAAGCAAGCTTAAGAAACAAAGACTTAAAAACAGAGTCCACACCGGCCCGACGTGAGGCTAATGTGACATTGTCAAGATAACATCATGTTATTTGAAGACCGCCCAAAATGTCGCTTGAATAAGCATAATCGCTAGGGCAATCGCGCTATATAGCTCTTGACAGAGGAGGCAGGTAATGTTGGGAGGCATGCTGATGTTGAGGAGGTAACCGATGCTGTCTGATCCCCGCCCCTATTTTGCCGAGCTGCCTGACCCCCGCCGGGAAACCCGAAACAAGCTACACAAACTGAATGACATTCTCATGCTCGTATGTTGTGCCGTGCTCAGTGGAATTGAAGACTGGGTAGGGATGGAGGAATTTGGCAAGCAAAAGGAGGACTGGTTGCGAGAGTTCTTGGAACTGCCGAATGGCATTCCGTCGCATGATACGCTCAGTGACGTGTTGGGACGCCTGGCGCCGGGGGCATTTACCGACGCGTTGTTGCGGTGGGTGGAAGTCGCTATCCCGAGTTTAGCCGGTGAACCGGTGTGCCTGGACGGTAAGCGGTTGCGGGGTAGTCGAGTAGGCGAGCAAGCGGTTCACCTGGTCAGCGCCTATGCGGCGAAAGCTCGCTTAGTCCTTACGCCGCAGGCGGTGGCGGACAAAACCAATGAAATTACGGTGATGCCGGAATTGCTATCACTGCTGGATGTGCAAGGGGCGGTGGTTACGATCGATGCGATGGGCTGTCAGAAAGCCATTGCCCAGGACGTGATCGACGCGGGTGCGGACTACATCCTGGCTCTGAAGGACAACCACCCGGGTCTGCATGACGACGTGCGCTTATGGCTAGACACGGAAACGGCCCAGGGCCGCTTGCCCCAGCAGGAGACGGTAGCCAAAGACCATGGTCGAATTGAAATCCGCCGCTACGCCCTGAGTGACGAGATTGCCTGGCTGGAGCAACCACCCGAGTGGGCCGGACTGCAAGCGGTCGGTCGCGGCGAATCGACCCGAATCATCGGCGAGGCAACGACGACCGAATACCGCTATTACCGGTGCTCACTGACCGATCCGGCGTGCTTTGCCGACGCCGTGCGCCGCCACTGGGATACCGAGAATGGTCAGCATTGGATACTGGACGTGCAGTTCGGCGAGGATGCCAATCGGACACGCCAACATCACGCGCCCGAAACCCTTGCCCTGATCCGGCGGATGGCGCTCAACGGGATACGCCATAACGGCCCCGCTAAGGATAGCCTGCGACGTCGTCAGCTGCGCGCTTCACTGAACGATGATTACCGCACCCATCTCATCTTCGGGCCTCAGAGGCTGTTGGAAAACCCCTGATCGAACGATTTCGGAGCATTTTAAATCAACGCATTAGCTTGCGCGCCAGGGTATTTTCCAACAGCCTCTCAACTCACATAGCGCGATTGCCCTAGCATAATCGCCAGGTTATTTTCTTTACGATAACAAGCGATTGCCTACAGCGCCGCACGGCAACAGGAGGGGATGTTCATGTAGCCACGTGGTGAGACGGTTGTCTCCTATTCTTCGTTTTGAGGAGGTAGAAACGGTGAGCATGCTGATTGACTTCAGTCTCGAAAGCAAGCCAACCTCTTTTAATGAAATCCCCATCGTGGATGTGGGCTCCCTATTTGACAACAATAATCCGCTGAAAGTGGCGCACCAAATCGGAGAGATTTGTGAAAATATCGGCTTTCTTTACATCAAGAACCACGGGGTTTCCCAGGCGCTGATTGCTGAAGCCTATGCCCTGACAAAAGAATTTTTTGCCCTGCCTTATGAAGAAAAGAACAAGCTGAATATTATTAATTCCGGTCCCACTTTGCGTGGCTACATCCCGATGTATGCGGAAAACGTTGACCCGGACCATACTCAAGATTTCAAGGAATGCTTCGATTTCGGGCTGCACAGTGAAGAAGTATCGCCCTTTTTCGGACCTAATCTTATGCCGGAACGACCTGAACGTTTTCAGGCGGTATTTGAACAATATCATACCACCATGCTGGAACTCGCACGGAAATTGATAAGTGCCATCGCCTTGAGCCTGGATTTGCCTGCCGATTATTTCGAAAAATTGCGACCTGTACGGTTAGATCAAGCCGCTTTGGCAACGAACTTGAACGGGATGATCCTGTTTCGCACCCAGGCTCGGGTGGCGCCATTGAGAACCACCGCGCTCAACGCTGTCAGGGCATAAGAGCCTGGTTTCGACCAGCTCATCCCATGATGCTTCTGCCGGTTGGAAGTGACCAAGTGGTTGGCCCGCTCGACCGGATTGCTGGAGTTGGGAAGTCCCAACTGACGTCGCAGGGCATAGCAGGGAATGTGGGAGCGGTTACGCTCCAGGTACCCGATCAGGCGTTCCATCGCCGCGGGATCCTTCAGCTCCGAAGCGGCGATGGCGCCCAGATAGTCTTGCGCCCGGTCGAGCAACCCGAACCAGAGCAGGCCGAGCAACACCGGCAGGTGGCGGTTGCGAATCTCACGGCCTCGACAGGCCAAACTCAACTGCTCCTTGAACTTCTTGACTAAGTGAAACCAATCCAGGATCAGCGAAGCGGCGGGATGCCAGCTAAGGAAGGTGAGAATGGCCCCTTGCAAGCTCCGTTGGCCATCGGTAAAAAACCGCAGCCGCTGCGCCAGCAGACCCTTGGTGAGCAGAAAAGCCAACACAAACCGTAGCACCTGACCGACGCTGGTGCCGGTGAGCGTAAAGCGTTGCCCCGGCCGCTCGATCTGGGCCACTGTATTATGCACCGTCGGGCGCTGGTTCGCCTTCGGCGCTGGGGGGGCGAGTGGTTCATTGACCGCCGTGGGTTCCGCCACCGCTTTGGGTTCCGCCACCGCTTTGGGTTCCGCCACCGCTTCGAGTTCTGCCCCCGGGGCGGTCGCTGACCGCCCCCCTTGGCGCACCCGCTCCGCCTTCTGCTCCTTGACTCCGACGTCATCCACGGCGATAGTCACCGTATCGTGGGGGTGTTCGTCGTCGGCGCCGTGGTTCTGTTGCTTGACTTCCTCAATCAGCGCTTCGGCCAGGCCCCGCTGGCGCATGGCTTGCTCGACCACGGTTAGCGCCTCGTCGACCGTCAAGTCGCTCAACCGGGTTGGCGCAAACGACGCTAACTCACCGACCAGCGGGGCACTCGCCGCCGGGCGACCCTCGGCGTCGAACTGGTGTGCACGCAACACCTTTTCACTGTGGTGGTCCAGAAACTCGATGACCTTCCCTCCCTCCCTTTCCGCCCCGTCACGTAAGCTATTCAACGGCGTCCCGTCGACCTCCTGATGGCGACTTCGGTTGAACTGCTCAACCGTCTGCCGATAGCTCCGTTGGGTCGCCCCCGTCAGCCACGCCAGTTCCTTGAAACCCGCGGTCGGGCACCACTGCCGCCCCGCACAGCTCGGCCATAACTGACGACCCGCCAACACCCGCTCACCGGCCTCATCCACCACATCAAACAGACCAAACCGAAACCGACCTACTTCCCCATCGACTCGGTACGCACTCCCGTGCCGGACCACTTGGCAGGCCCCCCTTTTTCGCCACACCCCTCCGTGGCTTTCTCCCGGCTCGCCTCCTCCAGCGCCCCGCCCAGGGCATCTCGCCTCGTCGCATAGCTCGCCTTCAATACCCCCGCCTCCAATGCATCGATGTCGAATAAGCTGCCTTCCTTCAGCACCAGCCGGAACTGACCATCATCCACTCGGGTGGCAACCTGATCAGCATCCACACTCGCCTCCGTCGGCTTGATCGTGATCTGCACACAGACTTCGAGGTTCTTCATCGTACGGCCCTCCACGTGGCGATTCGGATGGTGAGACTGTTACTTATAAGAATAGTATTAGACTTAAGGGGGTTCAATTTAATCGTACAGGTCGAAAAATTGCAGCGCAATCCCATCACTATCCAGCGACTGCTGCATTACCCACCTCAAACCGGTGAGATTACGGTTAAGGAAATCGGTATTGGTGCCCATACCGATTACGGTTTTCTGACGATTCTGTCCCAGGATGAAAACGGGGGATTACAGGTACTGAATCGCGAAGGATGCTGGGTCAATGCACCACCTGTGGCAGATACATTCGTGGTGAATATTGGCGATCTGGTGCAAACATTTACCAATGATCGCTATGTTTCCACCATGCATCGGGTCATTAATGCCGGTGGTAATGAACGCTATTCGCTTCCCTTTTTTATCGATCTGGATTTTGATGCCGAGGTGAAAGTAGTGCCTACCTGCATCAGCCCGAATCATCCAGCCAGATATGCGGCCTATACCTGCGAATACTTAAACGCTTGGTGTGAGTTGGAGCGGAAGGCGTCGAGGATCAAAATAGAAGCACACATTTGGAAAAATGAGGAGCTTCGTCATGATCGACATCGACACCTTCCTGACCTATCTATACGTTATGGTGGACGACTTTTGCAAGCAACATCCGAGCTGCGAGCGTCACCCCGGCCCGAGTGCATCGCTGAGCTGCAGCGAAGTGGTGACTTTGGCGCTGTTCGGGCAATGGTGCCACTTCAGCAGGGAACGCGATTTCTCCCGCTATGCCCGACGCCATCTGCGCAGCGCCTTTCCCGGCTTGCCGGACCGGGCGCAGTTTAATCGTTTGATGCGCCGGTACGCCGAGGCGGTGGTGGCCTGTTTTCTTGATCTGGTAAAACTCCTGGATGCGCCGCAGTGTGCCTATGAAGCGTTGGACGGGACGGCGGCCGTCCCGCGCGATGCCAAACGCCGCGGGTCGGGTTGGCTGCCCGGGTTGGCCGATATCGGTTGGAGGAACCGCTGGGGCTGGGACGAGGGCTTCGACGTGCGGTTGTCGGTCAATCCCCTCGGGGCGATCACCGGCTTCGGCTTCGGTTCGGCCAGCACCAAGGACCAGCCCCTGGCCGAGACGTTCTTTGCCCTGCGAGCGTACCCCGATCCGCGCCTGCCCACGGTCGGCGCCCCGGCCCGAGGGCCGTAGGTCACGGACAAGGGCTTTGCCGGTCAAGCTCGCCAGCGCGACTGGCAAGATGCCTATGGCGCGGGGGTGATCTGTGCGCCCAAGCGCAACCGCCGCCACCCCGGGCCGCGGGCCTGGCGGCGGTGGTTGGCCGGCATCCGTCACATCGTCGAGACCGTCAATGGCTGCCTCCAGCAGGTCTTCCGTCTCGATCGCGAACGCCCCCACACCCTCGACGGCTTTCAGGTCCGCCTGACCGCCAAAATAGCCCTGCCTAATGGCTGCATCTGGCTCAATCAGCGACTCGGCCGTGCCCCGCTGGCTTTCGCTGATCTGGTGGCGTGGTAGCATGCCAGGATCTCACACCAAGCGTTTAAATTTGAAAAAGTGGCATTAAGACAGTGTCATTACCCCGATGGCTGTGCATTGCGTCTAATCTTAATATAACCTAAAAAATATAAACTTAAAAAAGTTTATATTTGAGCCGTGCAAGCATCTCACGGTGCCTCCCGGCCACCAGATTTAGATTAAAGAAGACTTATTCCACCAACAGAGGGGAAGAGCACGATGTATTCAAGCATTATGGTTCCCATCGACATAGCCCATCTCGACAAAATCAGCAAAGAACTGGAGGTTGCCGCTGACTTGGCCAAGCACTACGAGGCACAGATTCACTACGTTGCGGTGACCACTGCGGCGCCAAGCGAAGTAGCTCACAACCCGGCCGAGTTTGCCGAAAAACTTCAGCAGTTTGTTGCCGGCCAAGCTGCCACCCACGGCATTAACGCCCAAGCCCACCCGCTGACCTCCCACGATCCAACCGCCGATCTCGATACCACGCTGCGCCATGCGGAAGAAGTCATCGGTGTGGATCTGGTGGTCATGGCCTCCCACATTCCCGGTTTTGCCGAGCACATCTTCAGTTCACACGGCAGCTATATCGCATCGCACTCGAAGTTGTCGGTCTTCGTCGTCAGATAAAATAAAAAGTAAGGACACTTGCTGGGCCTTCGCTTTCGAGCACCGTAACTCTGTTTTGGAGAACTGCTTACCATGTCTACCCAAATACAGGCTAACAATACACAGTCCGATATACAGACCAATTACGTTATCGGTCAGGATAATATCCGGACGAAGATCGGACCCTTCGGACTCGATATTCACCATCCCGTTTTTGTGATTTCCAGCCTTTCCGTCATCTTTCTGGTGCTGTTCTGCCTGATATTCCCTGAAACGGCAAGCGCTGTCTTTGGTTCACTACGTCCCTGGCTGACCACGCAGCTCGATTGGGTTTTCGCCATCGGCATGAACATCTTCGTGCTGTTCTGCCTGTTCCTGATCGTCTCACCCCTGGGCAAGGTCAAGATCGGCGGTAAGGATGCGGTGCCGGAATATTCCTACCTGGCCTGGTTCTCGATGCTGTTTGCCGCCGGCATGGGTATCGGCCTGGTGTTCTACGGCGTGCTCGAGCCGCTGAACCACACCCTGTCGCCGCCGCTGGGCGCCGCCACCGGCGTGCTGGATGGCGACGGCAACCTGGTCAATGCAGCCGCCGTCGAGGAGGCTGTTCGCGTAGGGATGGCCGCGACCATCTTCCACTGGGGATTACATCCCTGGGCAGGGTACAGCGTGGTGGCATTGGCGCTGGGTATCTTTAGTTATAATAAGGGCTTGCCGCTGACCCCCCGCTCGGCGTTTTACCCGATTCTCGGTGAGCGTATCTGGGGTTGGCCGGGGCACATCATCGATTCGCTGGCGGCGCTGGCGACCCTGGCCGGTCTGGCAACCTCGCTCGGCTACGGCGCCACGCAGGCGTCAGCAGGCCTGAACTACGTATTCGGCGTCGAAGCCACCACCGAGATCCAAGTGGTGATCATCATCGTGGTCACGGCGGTGGCGGTGGGCTCGGTAGTCCGCGGGCTGGATGGCGGCGTCAAGCTACTTTCCGAGTTCAACATGGGCCTAGCGTTTTTGCTGTTTTTGTTTGTACTGACCGTCGGTGCCACGACCGATATCTTGGCGATATTTTTTAAGGGGCTGACCAGCTATGTCGTTAATCTGCCAGCGCTTTCCAACTGGATCGGTCGCGAGGACACTGATTACTTTCACGGCTGGACGACCTTATACTGGGCCTGGTGGATCGCCTGGTCGCCTTTCGTCGGCATGTTCATTGCGCGTGTTTCGCGGGGTCGTTCCGTACGCGAATTCATCATCAGCGTGCTGTTGGTCCCGACCCTGGTCTGCACGCTGTGGATGGCGGTGTTTGGTGGTACCGCGATCAACCAGGTGGTCAACGACGGCTACATGGGCGTGCAGCAGACCATTGCTAACTGGACCCCGGAACTGTCCCTGTTCGCCATGCTCGAGAAGCTGCCCCTGACGACCGTTACATCACTGGGCGGCATCGTGCTGGTGCTGGTGTTCTTCATCACCTCCTCGGACTCCGGATCGCTGGTCGTCGACACCATCTGCGCGGGCGGCAAGATCGATGCGCCCATGTCGCAACGGGTGTTCTGGTGCAGTTTCGAGGGCCTGATCGCCATTGCCCTGCTTATTGGCGGTGGCCTGGCATCGCTGCAGGCACTGGCGATCGCCACCGGATTCCCCTTCATCATAATCGTGGTGGCCATGTGCTACTGCATTTACAAGGGACTGCGTACCGAGCCGGTGTGATTCGCTTCTCGCCTTGTCACCTTTCGGGCCCCGCGATCGCGGGGTCTTTAGAGCCTATCCGAAAACCTTCGCATTCGGCAGGGACCATTTCAACATGGGAGAAGATTATGCGAACCCTTCAAGGCAAAACCGCGCTGGTAACTGGTGCTGCTGGCGGCATGGGCACTGCAATCGTCAAGGCACTGCAAAAGCAAGGCGTGACTGTCATGGGGGTGGATGCAAGGGAATGCGACGCGGATTATGTCACCTCGGGTGATCTGATGGATGCCGTATTCTGTGACGCACTGCCAGAGCGAGCGGCGCAGATCATGGGAGGATTGAACATTTTGGTGAACAATGCAGGCATCATCACCCGCGGAAAAATCACCGAAACAACGGACGACGATTACTCGCGCACTATGGCCATCAATGTCGAGGCTCCGTTCAGACTGTGTCGCGCTGCTATTCCGATCATGGCCAAAGCAGGGCACGGTGCAATCGTGAATATAGCGTCCTGCTGGGGCGTGCATCCAGGTCCAAACCATCCGCTCTATGTGATGTCCAAGGCGGCCATTGCATCTTTGACGCAATGCCTTGGTATCGATCATGCGCATCAGAACATTCGCGTGAACGCTGTCTGCCCTAATGAGGTGAATACACCAATGATCCGGACGGGTTTTGAAAAGCGCGGCTTCGATCCCGACAAAGCCATTGATGAGCTCAATACGTCGGTGCCTCTGGGCCGGATCGCCGAACCTGAAGACATCGCAGATGTCGTGATCTTTTTGGCATCCGATCAGACCCGGTATCTGTGTGGCGCCCTGATAGAAGCCAACGGCGGGAAGTTAGTAAAATGACGGACCTTCAAGGTAGAGTAGCGCTTGTCACTGGTGGTCGGGGTGGAATCGGTGCAGCAACGGCAAAGGCGCTTTCCAAAGCCGGCGCACGTGTCTTTACGGCTCAGCGCGGCTCAGCTCCCGAACATGAGGTTATCGAGGCAGATTTTCTGGACCCTGGTGCTCCCGAGCGTGTGATCACTCAAATTATAGATCAAGCGGGGCAGCTTGATATCCTGGTGAATAACGCAGGTTTGATGCGGAAAGGCACAGTGCTCGAGATGTCAGAAGCCGATTGGGCGGAAACGATTCAAGTTAACCTGACCGCCCCATTTCTGCTGATCAAATGCGCGATGCCGCATCTCATAACGCGGCAAGGCAAGATCGTGAATATCGGGTCTATCGAGGGTCTGGGATCAAACCCACGACACCCGGCATACTGCGCGTCGAAAGGAGGGCTTCACGCGCTCACCCGTGCCATCGCGGTCGATCATGGTCCCGATAGCGTGCGCTGCAATGCTATTGCACCTGGTTGGATCGATACGGAGCTGAATACCGCCTTTATTGAAATCTTAGGCGATCCAGAATCCTTTCGAGCGTCCGTCGGTCGCATACACCCCTTGCGTCGCACGGGGAGACCGGAGGAAATAGCAGCCCTCGTTCATTGGCTCGTCTCCGATCAGTCCAGCTTCGTGACTGGACAAGTTTGGACAGTCGACGGTGGCCGCATGAGCCAGCTCAGTCTGCCCTAGTCTAATCGGCGTCGTTTCAGGTAAGCCGTGATTCAAATGGGCAAGAGGACCTGCCAATGCCAGATCATTATTGGCTTACTCAAGCCTGTCATTGCCAATGTTAAAAGGGGCGCATCTAAAACCTGGTGGAGGGGTGCAGCGTTGGGAGTACCTGATCCAACCGCTGATTGATCCAAGCCAGGCGAAGATGTAACAGATGATCGAAGCCGGGTTCACGCCAGCGCATACCCACCCCCTTGAACCGCTGCTGAATCAGCCATTTACAGGCGCTTTCCACCAGCCCACTGCCGATGGGTAACCCCTGCGCCTTGAACCGTGGGTAATCAAGATGTGCCTGATGGGCGTTGAGATAGTGGTGGAGATTGTGGAGCGTCTGAACCGCTGTCTTGGGCAGGGATGGCGAAGCGAGCAGCTGTTGGATCTCGGCCAGCACCTGTCGGTGGCGACCGTGGCGTAGCTGATGGCGCCAGCGCGTAAAGTGCGGTTGACAGCGCTGGGGGCGGCCATCAAAAGCGGCTTTGACGCCTTTATAGAGATACTGGGCGGCGTGATAAAAATCCAGGATGCCGATCACCCCAAGACGTTGAAAGCAGCGCTCGAACAGATTCCAAAAGCCCCGCCCGCCGTCACTGAGCCAAATCACCCGGGGCATACTGCAGATCTGCTGGCGAAGGGCTTCGAGCCATAACCGCGCCGACAACGCCTCCAGCCCACCGTGCACGGCCACCAACCGGCGCTGCGCCAAGCGCGTCACCGGGCGTCCCCGCCGGTTCACCCACCGGCCCAGCCGCGCTACGATGGCCACCTGCACTTCCCCCCAGCGGGTCTTGCCCTTGGGGCTACCGCGGTGAGGGCAAAAGGGCACCATGACGCCATCGGCACCGATGACCATGGGCTGGCCTTGCAGCGCCCGCGGTGCGCTTTCCTGCCCCCGACAGTCGCCGGCTTCCAAGGCCTGGAGGTCCGCCTCCACCTCCTGGACCAGCCGTTGTCCCAGCCGCTGAACCCAATTCCACACCGTCCCGGGGGTCACAGCGATACCGCTCAGTTGCTGCAACAGACGAACCGCCGTTTCGTAGGGGACAAACACCGCTAAGCGACACCCCAGCGTCTGGACCTCCGCACCATAGCGTTGCTGGGGCGTTAAGCCCAGCGCGTCATCCAAGGGCACCACTTGCCCGGGGCAGCCCCCAGGACAACGCCCAACGCGCCGCTTTCAATACACCTCACCAACCAGCGTCATCAATTGCCGGGCAGCAAACCCGCGACTGCGCAGCCGGCGTCCGCAAGTCGCGCAGCGCGGCCAGGTCTGCTGGGGTGCGGCTAGCGCCCGTAATCGTTCTTCGAGCAACAACACCGCCACCCAACGAATCAACACCCAAACGGCTCGCACCATATCAAGAAGCGTCCTCGCTTGGTGCAATTCTTCAGCCGGAGCTTGTCAACGCTCATCATGCTCTCGTAACATGAGACTCAGGCATGGCATTAGGCAATCCTCCTCTCGGATGGGTTATCCAACAGAGTAGCAAATTATGCCGTGCCGCTTAAACACCCTCCCACAAGTTTTAGATGCGCCCTGTTAAAAGTCCACAAAATGCCGAACTAATATCGATTTAAAAAGTTGTATAAGCAATGAGGTGAGTCGGCGCTGCAAGGGATCAGCCGGAGAAAACCGGTGGAGAAGATTCGAGTATAGCCACATGTGGAAGGGTGCAACCCGCCTCCCGCGTCTGAGCTGATGGTCGCTAGATGTTGAAATTGAGGTAGACTCCTCCGTTGGTAAAATAATCCAGGGGCTTAAGTTGGGCTGTCCAAAAATCTCTGTTTTGGCGTGATGTTCTTTGCCAGGAAATGGCCCTGTCTTCAGGGCGATCAACTGGTACCCATGTGACATGTCTGCAGTCCATTGGCCAGAAGAGCTGCACAAGACGAGCTCAGTGAACCATACTCTTGGTAGCAATAGAAAAGAAGCCAGCGGTATGAGTTTACCATCTAAATTAAGGCAAAGCCGAGCACGATGGAAAAGCAACTTACCACCTATCAGTTTCTCATCACCATAGAGAAGGGTGGCAAAGGCTGCATGGTTTGTAGCCGCCTGAGTAATAAACGGAGGCCCCGTTGAAACCAGGAAAGCAGGCTACGTCTGACTTTTTTGATGCGCCAATGATCTGGATCGCTCTCGGCTTGGGCTTTTTTTCGAGGACCGTGGGATGAGACAAGGCGTCGTGGCGCCCTGCCGTCACACCCCAGTACATGGCCAGGGTCATGATGAGGAGCAGCCGATCGAGGCGATCGGGATCCTGTAGTTGGGTCTCTTCCAGCGCAAAACCGCGACGCTTGAAATCTGAAAAGGTCGGTTCAATCGCCCAGCGTGCCCCATCATCCAACACGGCCGCCCGGCAGGGTGTGCAATCCATCGCGATGATCCACGGTTCGGGATGACCGGCTTCGTGCAACACGCCGCCGTGGGTCGGCACCCCCTGTTCAAACCGGTGGACGTTGGGCACATAGCGCTCGGTCACACCAGCGGCCAGATCCCCTGTCGTATGGACGTCACCGACGCCGATAGCCACGCGCAGATTGCCCTTCAAGCGTAGCCGGTAGTGCCAACCGTAGCGGTGTAGCCAGTCAAACAACGCCGCCGATGGATAACAACGGTCGGCCAACAACATCACCGCTGCCCCAGCCGGTAGCCACTCGCGTACGCGGTCCAGTAACACCCGCTGCGCCGCAAAACCGATGTTCGCCGCCCCCGCTTCCACCCACCAGGCCAACGGCAGCGAGCGATCCCCCACCCGCACGCTGAGCATCAACCCCACAAACCGATCGCCTAAGTCAGTTTGGTCCATGCTCAGCAGCACCGTCTGCCCGTGCGCGGCCGCCTCCGCCAGCACCGCGCGGGCAACCGGCTCCAGAATCGCCGCACTCTCCAGCCGCGGATTCTTTAACAACCGCCGTAGCCATTGCTCCCGCATGTCCTGGCGCTCGGTCGCCAACGGCAACACGTTCGCCAATTCCGCCGTATTCGGCGTGCGTACCTCAAGCATCGCCCCTACCGCTAGCGACAGCTTCTTCACCACCGTCTTACGCAGCGTCGGGAGCACCTCTTTCAGCCCGCGCTCCACTTCCTCCGTAGGGCAATCGCGCTATGTGAGTTGAGAGGCTGTTGGAAAATACCCTGGCGCGCAAGCTAATGCGTTGATTTAAAATGCTCCGAAATCGTTCGATCAGGGGTTTTCCAACAGCCTCTGAGGCCCGAAGATGAGATGGGTGCGGTAATCATCGTTCAGTGAAGCGCGCAGCTGACGACGTCGCAGGCTATCCTTAGCGGGGCCGTTATGGCGTATCCCGTTGAGCGCCATCCGCCGGATCAGGGCAAGGGTTTCGGGCGCGTGATGTTGGCGTGTCCGATTGGCATCCTCGCCGAACTGCACGTCCAGTATCCAATGCTGACCATTCTCGGTATCCCAGTGGCGGCGCACGGCGTCGGCAAAGCACGCCGGATCGGTCAGTGAGCACCGGTAATAGCGGTATTCGGTCGTCGTTGCCTCGCCGATGATTCGGGTCGATTCGCCGCGACCGACCGCTTGCAGTCCGGCCCACTCGGGTGGTTGCTCCAGCCAGGCAATCTCGTCACTCAGGGCGTAGCGGCGGATTTCAATTCGACCATGGTCTTTGGCTACCGTCTCCTGCTGGGGCAAGCGGCCCTGGGCCGTTTCCGTGTCTAGCCATAAGCGCACGTCGTCATGCAGACCCGGGTGGTTGTCCTTCAGAGCCAGGATGTAGTCCGCACCCGCGTCGATCACGTCCTGGGCAATGGCTTTCTGACAGCCCATCGCATCGATCGTAACCACCGCCCCTTGCACATCCAGCAGTGATAGCAATTCCGGCATCACCGTAATTTCATTGGTTTTGTCCGCCACCGCCTGCGGCGTAAGGACTAAGCGAGCTTTCGCCGCATAGGCGCTGACCAGGTGAACCGCTTGCTCGCCTACTCGACTACCCCGCAACCGCTTACCGTCCAGGCACACCGGTTCACCGGCTAAACTCGGGATAGCGACTTCCACCCACCGCAACAACGCGTCGGTAAATGCCCCCGGCGCCAGGCGTCCCAACACGTCACTGAGCGTATCATGCGACGGAATGCCATTCGGCAGTTCCAAGAACTCTCGCAACCAGTCCTCCTTTTGCTTGCCAAATTCCTCCATCCCTACCCAGTCTTCAATTCCACTGAGCACGGCACAACATACGAGCATGAGAATGTCATTCAGTTTGTGTAGCTTGTTTCGGGTTTCCCGGCGGGGGTCAGGCAGCTCGGCAAAATAGGGGCGGGGATCAGACAGCATCGGTTACCTCCTCAACATCAGCATGCCTCCCAACATTACCTGCCTCCTCTGTCAAGAGCTATATAGCGCGATTGCCCTAACTTCCTCCGCCAGTCTTTTGACACTCCCCATCGGCTCCTCCTATTATAGTTGCTTGGTTGCGGTAGTTTATCTCAAAACTGATAGGTGTTAAGGGAAAAGCAAAGCCGGCGATCGTGCGCACGAGAACCGTTATCTTCGCCAAGAGCTTAGCCGTGTCAAAGCGGAACGGAATCGGTTCAAACAAGAGGCGAAGGAAGCGAAAAGGCAGCTCCAGCAGAGCGCACACGTGGACCCGAGGCCAGCGGTGTGCGGCAAGGTGGATGTGGTTTTCCTGGCGTTGCAACGGTTTCTGATGGCACGGATTGGGTTTCGCGCGGTGTCGCGAGTGCTTGGTGTGGTGGGGCATCACCTGGGGCTGAGAAAACCACCGTGCCCGCAGAGCATCAGTAATTGGGTGACACGGCTGTCGCTTACTCGTATCCAGCACGCACCTGAGGGGGTGGGTAGCGTGGTGGGTGCGGATCGGTTTGCTATAGTCCCGGAAAGTGATATTCGGACATGACCAAAACCCGATAGAAAGTAGTGCTTGATCGGGCGTATGATAGGTGGTATGGGTTTTATTTTGAGGGTACGGCCATGAAGAGGACTGGGAGCTAGACGGACGCCAGATGCCGGATCAGGTACTGGAGTACCTTCGTAAGATCGCGGTTCGTGCGGTGGAAGAGCAAGGGTACAGTCCGGAAGTGGTGATTGGGGTATTGGGGCTGAGTCGCAGTTGCATGGATGATTGGCTGAAACGGTATCAGGCCCAGGGATTGAAGGGGCTGGAGAGTCACCCGGCGCCGGGGGCGGAGGCGCAGGTGACAGAGGCGATGGAGGCGTGGCTACAAGAGACGGTGCTGCATTCGACGCCGTTGGCGCACGGGTATGACACGCGATGATGGACACGTGACATTCTTGCGGCCCTCTTGCAAGAGCGGTTTGGGGTGGCGGTGACGGGGCGCACGATCAGCGGGCATTTGAAAAAGCTGGGGTTGAGCTATCAGAAGCCCCGCTATCGGGCGGTGGAGCAAGACCCGGAGGAAGTAGCGTTTTTTCTTGGGGAAACATTCCCGCGCATGCAGCGGTTAGCCAAGAAGCTGGGGGCAGACATTGCCTTTGAAGACGAGGCGGGCATTGGGGTGAGGACGCGCTCTGGGCGAACCTGGGGCTTGGTGGGGGAGCCACCGGAGATTCGGGTGACGGACCGGCGGGGCGGATACAACATGCTCTCGGCAGTCACCGGACAAGGCCAGATGCGCTACTCTCTGGAGGCAGGTCGCATTAATTCGACGCGTTATGTGGAATTTCTCAAGCACTTGTTGAAAGGGCGAACCCGTCCCCTGATATTGCTGGCCGACCACGCGTCGTTTCATGGCTCAAGTCACGTCCGCACCTTCGTCCGGGTGCATCGGCAACAGCTACGAGTTTTCTTTTTACCCAAGCATTCCCCCGAATTAAATCCAGACGAACATGTCTGGGAAGAGGTCAAGGACAAACGCTTGGGAAAACAACCCATTCAGCATAAGAGGCTGTTGGAAAATACCCTGGCGCGCAAGCTAATGCGTTGATTTAAAATGCTCCGAAATCGTTCGATCAGGGGTTTTCCAACAGCCTCTGACATTGGCCGCCGTGACCATCACCACCAGGATCAGTCCCAGGGTATCCACCAGCACATGGCGTTTGCGGCCTTTGATGCTTTTGCCACCATCAAAGCCCTTGGGACCCGGTTGCGAGGCGACCTTGATGCTTTGGCTATCCACACTGCCTGCCGAGGGTTCGGCGGCCCGCCCTTGGCGGCGGCGTTCCTGGTGGCGCAAGGCTGTCATTACCCGCTCCCACACGCCGGCTTTACTCCAGTCATTGAAGTGATCATACACCGTATTCCAGTTGCCGTAGTAGCGCGGCAGCAGCCGCCACTGACAGCCACTGCGATTGACATAGAAAATGCCATTCACGACTTGGCGGCGGTCTGACGGCGGCCGTCCAGGGCCGCCAGGACGCTTCTTCGGTACCGGTAACAGGGGTTCAATGACTTGCCATTGCGCGTCGGTCACATCACAGGCATGCTAGCGGTGCGTACCCATTGTCTCTGATTCTCCTCTTTTATTCGTTTCATAAGCATCAGACTACCGATGGGTGCGTGTTGTTTCAGTTCCATAGTACCGTCAATCGGGTTTTCCAACAGCCTCTGAGATCCGGGCGATGATCTGTGTTGTGTCCTTCGGTGATCTTCAGCGTTGGTTTGCCGCGCAGCGTGCGCCCGCTGGCTTGGGAGTACTGGCCGGTGAACGTGATCGAGGTCGAATCGTTATGAAATTGCTTCAGCTCGACGCCGAACGCCGTGATCGCTCGGAGGACGACCGCTGTCATCAGCGAGGCCCGATCCGCATCGAACAGCTGATCCAGGGCACGGCCAACGCGGTCGTCGTTGAGCAGCACTACCGCTTGGCCACCCAACCCCAGCAGCTCGGGATCATAGTCGCCGGCCCATTCGCCCAACCCGTACAGTGCCCGCCGGCCCAACACGATGTTGCGCAACAACACCCCGAGCGCCACCGCCGGTGGCAGGCGAACACGTCGCGTGCGGGGCGCGACGTATTCGCCCAGCAAGCGGTGTTTGTCAAGATAGTTGTCGTCTTTTTCTATTCGGTCTGTGGTAGACCGGGAACTTTGTCCAGCACCTCAGCGGCTGGGTTAAGCCACACCTCGGTGACCGGCTTCCAGTTGCGGATGGCGCCCTGCCAGCGCTCGGGGTGGCGTGCCTTGGCCTGTTCATACACCGCCTCGCGTTGCGCTATGATGGCGGCTTCTTGGCCGCTATGGCGTTCGTGCGGGGTCACGAAGCGAATCCGACTATGGCGATGGTCGTGATTGTACCAGGTCACGAACTGCAGTATCCACGCACGGGCGGCCTCCAGCGAGGCAAATCCGTGCTCAGGGTATTCCGGCCGATATTTACAGGTCCGAAAGACGGCCTCCGAGAATGGGTTGTCATTGCTCCCCCGGGGGCGGCTGTAGGAGGTCACGACCCCGAGCCGGTAGAGCGTTTCCAATAAGGCACTGCCCTTCATGGGACTGCCATTATCGGCATGCCGCACCAAGGGCTGATCCCGACACTGCTCCACCAGGACCGCCCGGCGCACCACCTCAGCGGCATAGGCTGCACTTTCGCACGCATACACTTCCCAGCCGACGATTTTGCGGCTATAGAGGTCAATAATGAGATAGAGGTAGAAAAACAGCCCCTTCACTGGGCCTGGCAACCAAGTGATATCCCATGACCAGACCTCGCATGGGCCGCGGGCACAGTGGCGCGGCGGCGGCGCCGGTGGCCGGGGAGCGCGGCTGCGCCCCCGATGGCGTTGTTCCTCCGCGTCATGCAGAATTCGGTAGAAGGTGGATTCCGAGGCCAGGTACTCCCCTTGATCTGCCAAGCGCGGCACGATTTGACTGGGCGGCAACCTGGCAGGCGCAGGGGTATGGCAGGTTGCCAACACCTGCGCCCGTTCTGCCGCACTGAGTTGATTGGCTGGCGGGGGGCGCGCTGCCGTCGGACGGCCATCGGCCTTGACGGCTTCCCCCTGGGTCCAGCGCTGATAGGTGCGCAGACTCAGGCCCAGCTGGCGACACGCCGGCGCTAAGCGAGCCCCCTGGCGGTGGGCTTCGGCAATCAGCGCCACCGCTTGCTGGCGAGCTATCGGGCTAATCAGACGTCCTCGCTGTCCCCCCAGATGGCCTGGGCTTTTTTTTGGAGCACCAGCAACGCCGCCGCCTCGGCTAAGGCTTTGTCCTTGCGGCGCAATTCGCGCTCCAGGTCGCGAATCCGCCGTTTATCGGCTTGGGCCTCGCTTAAGGGACGCGCTTTGGGGGAGGGGGCCACCGGATTGGCCTGTTGGCAGGCCGCACGCCAGGTGGTGATTGGTTCCGGATAGAGCCCGCGCTGACGGCAGTATTCGCCCAATGCCGCCTCATTCAGCGCCGCCGTCTCCACCACGACGGTAACCTTCTCTTCACTACTCCAGCGGTGTCCCGCCTCCGCCGCCGGCGATGCCGTCAGGCCCCGTTCCCGGCGGGCCTGGCTCCGCCAGCTGTAAAGCGTATCCTTGGGAATCCCGCTTTCCTGGGCCAACTGCACCACCTCCACATGCTGCGGGGGTAACAGTTTCTCAATGATGCTGGCCTTAAATTCTGCCGAATAGGTTCTCATCGTCTCTCACCTTCACCCCCTCAATTGACAGTTTACGCTTTCTGTGGGACGACATCTATCCTGCCATAGGGGGCAAGGCATCCATGTTAAGCCTGTCCAACACGTGCTGCAGCAAGGGTAGCGCGCCCAGTGTCCAGGTTTTCCGCGCAAAGGGCTCGGCGGGGTTAATGCTCATCTCAGGTGGTAGTTGACAATCACTATACCTACAGTATAATATACTGCAAGTTCATCTGCAAATCGTTATGCCTCCCACCAATCGAACCCTACCGTCAACGTTTCTTGAACAGCTCGCCCGGCTCAGAGCCGAGTTGCAAGAGCTCGACATCGTCTTACGTGGCAGCATCACTGAGCGCTTCATGCGCTGTGGTACCCGAGGATGCCGCTGCCAAGCAGACCCCCCTCAGCTACACGGACCCTACTACCAGTGGACGACTAAAGTCCGTGGCAAAACCCAAACCGTCAGGCTCAAACCCGAGCAAGTGGCAGACTTCGAGCGGTGGGTCGCTCAGGGTCGGCGACTGGAACAGTTGGTTCAACAATGGAGGACCGACAGTTTGGGCGCGGCTAAAATAATTCACGAGAAATTGCCACGCTGAAGTGCGGAAAGTAAGAGGCTGTTGGAAAACCCCTGATCGAACGATTTCGGAGCATTTTAAATCAACGCATTAGCTTGCGCGTCAGGGTATTTTCCAACAGCCTCTAAGGTGAACCAGTCGCTCAGCAAGCCGAATGGCGACATCATTGAGTGTACCGAACATGTGCATACCACGAGCGATTTGTGCCTGCGCAGCGGAAACGACCGCCGGATGGGAATGACCCAGAATCAGCGCACCCGCGCCGCCGACATAATCGATATATTCATGGCCTTCCACGTCGCATAGGCGTGCGCCCCTGCCTTCGGCAAACACAAAACGGATACCCTCCGGCAACGCATAACCGACCAGTCCCGCTCCCGGCAGAACGCGTTCGGCAAGCTTGTAAAGATCCGCATTAACTTGATTGATCAGCGTATCCATGGCAGTTGTCCTCGCTATGAGTAAATTTCAACGGGCTCGTTCAGCATGCTTTCGTCAGGCGCGACACCCAGCCCAGGCACCTAGGCTGATGATAATCGGTATTACATAGTCACGACGATATTGCCGACATGGCGTTTGGCAATGAACGCTTCTTGCGCCTTGACCAAATCCCTGAGGGGGTACCTTGCAGCCAGCAGTGGCTTAATCTCACCGCGCTCGATATAGGCGACCAGGTGGCCAAACACGCCCGAAGGAACGATGGTCGCACCGGTAAAACTCAGATCACGCAGGTAAAAGGTTCGCAGATCCAATTCGACAATCGGCCCTGCGATCGCGCCGGAACAAGTGTAGCGTCCTCCGCGTGCCAGCGCATCAATCAACTGCGGCCACAGAGCACCGCCAACCACGTCGGCAACAACCGTGACTGTGTCTCGGCCGATCGCATCCCGCAACCCCGCTTTGAGGTCGTCGGGTGCGCGCGGCAGTATCGCGTCAGGGCCGACCGCCGCTACCGCGTCGCGTTTCGCCGCACCGCACAAGGCGACGGTTTGCGCGCCGCGCCGCCGGGCCAGTTGAATCAGAGCGGAGCCGACACCGCCAGAGGCACCGGGAATTAACACGATATCGTCTCGACCGACCTCAGCCCGGTTCAGCATGTTTTCGGCGGTGTTATATGAGGTGGCAAACGTCGCGAGCTCGGCACTGGATAAATCCGTGGCGACCGGATGAACCTGGCGGGCGTCGACCTTGGTATAGTCGGCGTAACCACCGTCGCATTCGGAGCCGAAATAGCCGCAGCGATCGAGATTCAGCGGATCGTCCCAGTCCCTAAGCCAAGGATCAACAAGCACGCGTTTACCGATAAGGTCGGTGGTAACGCCGGCGCCCACATCCACGACCGTACCACACACATCGGCGCCCTGTATGCGCGGAAAGCGGATGGCGGCCCCGCCCCAAGCCGCATCCTGCTTCCCCGCCGCAGCGAAGGTGGCGCCCGTAGTCCCATCCGATACGCCTTTGGAATACCAGGCGGTACGGGTGTTTACATCGGTGTTGTTCAGGCCGCAGGCATGTACTTTAATCAGGACTTCGCCCGGTTGAGTTTGCGGCGCCGGCCAGTCTTCCCGGTAATCGTACCGATCCAGGCCACCGTGGCCGGTCAACACAACCGCTCGCATCGTTCTGGGAATCTCAGTCATCGATGATCTCACGCACCCATTCGTGTAATTTGGCGATCGAATGTTCGGATTCGATGCCCCCGGCGGGATTCACTACCAGCATTCCAGGCCGATAGCCCATGGAGCCCAGCCCCCGTTGCACCCGTTGTAAAATTTGGTAGTGTCCCTCAACTCCCTTGATGGATTTGACTGATTTTGAGCATGTTTTGCATCCTCGATTGAGCAATTTAACTCATCGAGGGGGCTTGGGTGAACTGGGAAACGCTGTATTGTCCTAATGTGCACTGCCGTTGCTATGGAAAACCCTTTGGCCTGGGGCTGTTGGTTAAAAATGGCACCAGCTAGGGTCAGCCACAGGCCCTATCTATGTAAAGCCTGTGGGAGTAGTATCGCCTTGAGAACTGCGACTGCGTACTACGGTCTGGATGCTGATCCCGCTATTTTCGAGACCGCCGTGCGTGCTTTGGCGGAAGGCAATTCGTTGCGCACCACCGGACGCATTGTGCAAATCGACAAGGATACCGTCTGTGCTTGGCTTGACCGCGCGGCGCGGCACTGTCGGCTCGTCATGCTGTATTTGTGGAGTAACTTGCATGTCAGCGAATGTCAGCTGGATGAGTTGTGGAGCTTTGTGCATACCAAGCAAGATAACCTGCCTGGTGCCAAACGCTATTGCGAGACGTATGGCGACGCCTGGGGATGGATCGCCTTTGCGCCGGTGTGGCGGTTGGTGGTGGCCTTTGTCATTGGCAAGCGTACCCAGGAGAGCGCTAATTTGTTGCTGGCGCGGGTAGCTCAGGTCACCGATACGCACCTTCCCTTCTTCACGAGCGATCAGCTGCCTGAATATAAGAACAGCTTGCTGCACACGTATGGTCAATGGCACACCCCTCCACGTCGCGGTGACCGGGGCGTGCTTCCTAAACCCCGGCGCCGGCCACCACCAGGATTGCTGTATGCCCAGGTGGTCAAACAACGGGAAAAGGGCCGGGGAGTGGAAGTCGGTACGCAGGTCATTTTCGGTGATCCGCAAGCGATTGCCGCGTGCCTGGCCGTCTCCCCAGTCAGTCATACCATCAACACCAGCTTGGTGGAGCGTGACAACTTAACCCAACGGCAAAGTAATCGTCGGTTGACACGCCGCACCAATCGCTTTTCCAAGGATATCCCTTGGTTTGAGAAACAGCTCTGGCTGTCGTTGGCGTATTACCACCTGGTTCTGCCCCACGAGAGTTTGCGAGAACCGTTGCCCATGCCGGAATCAACCCGCGGAACGGGCTCACCCCGCAAGTGGCGTTCCGTAACACCTGCCATGGCGGCTGGCATGACCGGTCATGTCTGGACGACGACCGAGTTGCTGTCTTACCGCGTACCAGTAGAGTTCCTTGAGCGGCTGCACGAAATCGAACACCTGTTCCCAAAACTGAACCAATATCATCAAGGGAGTTGAGGGACACTACCTAAAATTTCAATATCCTCGGCAAAGGTCGTATAGATCCGGAAATTGATATTCAGACATCGACGGCGGCATATTGTGTGTCTGGCAAATGAAAAAAAGAAATGATCCGTTTAGCGCGACGTTGCAGCGATCGCAAAGTTGAGTGTAAGCGCTTTTTGAGATCCCGTTTAGAGGCTGTTGGAAAACCCCTGATCGAACGATTTCGGAGCATTTTAAATCAACGCATTAGCTTGCGCGCCAGGGTATTTTCCAACAGCCTCTAACATATGGAGTGTAACCGACTTGGCGCTGTGTTCGGCAGAAGGTTATCGGATGGTTTGGGTGTTCAGTTCGTTGAAGGCTGAAAGCGACCACAATGCACGGCTGACAGCGCTTGAAAAGACCTACGCTCAGCTCGAGGCGCTCAACGAAAAGCTCAAAGGCAAGCGCACACGGCGCAAAGAACGGGGTCGGGTTGTCGAGGCCGCGCAGACGATCCTCGAACAGATCGGCGCCCAGCGCTGGGTCGATGTCGACATCGTCGAACACAGCGATATGTCGTACCGGCAAAAAGGCGCTGGGCGGCCCGGACCGAACACCTGCTACGAAAAGACGATACGGACTCGTCTCGAAGTGCTTTACCAACCCAACGCCGAGGCGATCGCTTACGACGCCAAAAGCGACGGGATGTTTCCGCTGATCACCAACTGCAAAGCCGAAGCACTCCCCCTATGGCAGGATAGATGTCGTCCCACAGAAAGCGTAAACTGTCAATTGAGGGGGTGAAGGTGAGAGACGATGAGAACCTATTCGGCAGAATTTAAGGCCAGCATCATTGAGAAACTGTTACCCCCGCAGCATGTGGAGGTGGTGCAGTTGGCCCAGGAAAGCGGGATTCCCAAGGATACGCTTTACAGCTGGCGGAGCCAGGCCCGCCGGGAACGGGGCCTGACGGCATCGCCGGCGGCGGAGGCGGGACACCGCTGGAGTAGTGAAGAGAAGGTTACCGTCGTGGTGGAGACGGCGGCGCTGAATGAGGCGGCATTGGGCGAATACTGCCGTCAGCGCGGGCTCTATCCGGAACCAATCACCACCTGGCGTGCGGCCTGCCAACAGGCCAATCCGGTGGCCCCCTCCCCCAAAGCGCGTCCCTTAAGCGAGGCCCAAGCCGATAAACGGCGGATTCGCGACCTGGAGCGCGAATTGCGCCGCAAGGACAAAGCCTTAGCCGAGGCGGCGGCGTTGCTGGTGCTCCAAAAAAAAGCCCAGGCCATCTGGGGGGACAGCGAGGACGTCTGATTAGCCCGATAGCTCGCCAGCAAGCGGTGGCGCTGATTGCCGAAGCCCACCGCCAGGGGGCTCGCTTAGCGCCGGCGTGTCGCCAGCTGGGCCTGAGTCTGCGCACCTATCAGCGCTGGACCCAGGGGGAAGCCGTCAAGGCCGATGGCCGTCCGACGGCAGCGCGCCCCCCGCCAGCCAATCAACTCAGTGCGGCAGAACGGGCGCAGGTGTTGGCAACCTGCCATACCCCTGCGCCTGCCAGGTTGCCGCCCAGTCAAATCGTGCCGCGCTTGGCAGATCAAGGGGAGTACCTGGCCTCGGAATCCACCTTCTACCGAATTCTGCATGACGCGGAGGAACAACGCCATCGGGGGCGCAGCCGCGCTCCCCGGCCACCGGCGCCGCCGCCGCGCCACTGTGCCCGCGGCCCATGCGAGGTCTGGTCATGGGATATCACTTGGTTGCCAGGCCCAGTGAAGGGGCTGTTTTTCTACCTCTATCTCATTATTGACCTCTATAGCCGCAAAATCGTCGGCTGGGAAGTGTATGCGTGCGAAAGTGCAGCCTATGCCGCTGAGGTGGTGCGCCGGGCGGTCCTGGTGGAGCAGTGTCGGGATCAGCCCTTGGTGCGGCATGCCGATAATGGCAGTCCCATGAAGGGCAGTGCCTTATTGGAAACGCTCTACCGGCTCGGGGTCGTGACCTCCTACAGCCGCCCCCGGGGGAGCAATGACAACCCATTCTCGGAGGCCGTCTTTCGGACCTGTAAATATCGGCCGGAATACCCTGAGCACGGATTTGCCTCGCTGGAGGCCGCCCGTGCGTGGATACTGCAGTTCGTGACCTGGTACCATCACGACCATCGCCATAGTCGGATTCGCTTCGTGACCCCGCACGAACGCCATAGCGGCCAAGAAGCCGCCATCATAGCGCAACGCGAGGCGGTGTATGAACAGGCCAAGGCACGCCACCCCGAGCGCTGGCAGGGCGCCATCCGCAACTGGAAGCCGGTGACGGAGGTGTGGCTTAACCCAGCCGCTGAGGTGCTGGACAAAGTTCCCGGTCTACCACAGACCGAATAGAAAAAGACGACAACTATCTTGACAAACACCGCACTGTCGCCCGAGGCGGTTTTGAAAAAGTACCGCTACCAGCCCAAGCTCGAGAAGCGCCATGAGCAACTCAAGACCGTCTACGCCGTGGCGCCCGCCTTTTTGAAGAACGAAGGTCGTATCGAAGCGCTACTGCTACTGTATTTTCTTGCCCTGTTGGTGCAGGCACTGATCGAGCGGCAAGTGCGCCTGGGGATGGACGCCGAAGGCTTCGACGGCCTACCGCTCTATCCGGAGAACCGCGACTGTCATGCCCCCACGGCCAACCGGATCTTCGAGGTCTTCCAACCTGTCCAACGTCATGAACTGAGGCGGGACGGCAAGCTCGTACAGCGATTCGATCCGGAACTCACCCCGCTCCAGCATCACCTTTTGCGATTGATGGAGGCACCGCGCGAAATCTACCCCGGTACCGATTGAGGCTGCTGTCAATAATTCGCGAGAAATTGCCACGCTGAAGTGCGGAAAGTAGGGTTCACGACATTCCTTGCGCGGAAAAAGTCGTTTACGCCCAATACCGTTCAATGGGCTTGCCAAATGAAACGCCTCCAGTCAGGATAGGTTTGCCAAAACTCAAACCTGATCAGGAGGCTACGGTGATCGACCTTCGCCAAGAGACTGACGCGTGGACGTCTTTGCCGACGCGTGATCGACTCCGCGCTTTGCAAGCTATCATTCCCCGTGCGCAGGGGGAAGAGGGGCTGGCACAAACCGGCCAAGAGGGGGCGGTGTGTAAACGTCTGCCGGGGTGGTTCATGGGGTGGTTCATGATTGCGCTGGGGCTGTGTGGTCGGGACAGCTATCGGCAGATTTTTCGCTGGTTGCACCCGTTTCGCCCGGGTGGCGTACCGGGGCGCTCGACCGTGTGCGAAGCGCGCAAGCGGCGGGGCATTGGACCGCTGCGGGTGCTGGCCGAGCGGGCGATCTGCCGGTTGGGTCGAGCGGAGACGCCCGGGGCTTTTTACCGGGGAATGCGCCCGATGGCCTGGGACGGCGTTGTGCTGGATGTGGCCGATACCGAGGCTAATGAGCGCGCCTTCGGCCGACCCGGCAGTGGCCGCGCCCCCGGGGCTTTTCCCCAGGGGCGGCTGTTGGCCCTGTGCGAAACTGGCCGCCAGGTCTTGTGGCGCCGGTGGCTCAAACCGCTGAAGCACGGCGAGGCGAGCAGGGCTCGCTACCTTTTGCGGTCGCTGCAACCGGACATGCGGCGGCTGTGGGACCGCAATTTTCTGAACTATGCCAGTGTCTCGGCGGTGCGCGCGCGCGAGGCTCACCGGTTGGCGCGTATCACGTCCAACCGCATCTTCGAGCCGATTGAGGTCTTGGCTGATGGCGCCTCCCTGGCCCAGCGCTACCACCACGGCGCCGATCGGCGCCGCGATCGCCACGGGATCATGGTGCGGATCATCGCGTACACGCTCGCCGATCCAACTCGCTCGGGCGCGGGTGAGCGGCATCGGTTGCTGACGACGCGGCTCGACGCCGCGCTCGCTCCCGCCACCCCCCGGGTCTGTCTCTATCACGAGCGCTGGGAGGAAGAACTGACGCTTGATGAACTCAAACCCCATCAGCGCGAACGCCCGGTGCTGCGCCGCCAACCCCCGGCCGGGGTGGTGCAGGAAGTCTACGGGCTGCTCCTGGCCCATGTCCTGGTGCGGGTGCTGATGGATGATGCCGCCGCTACGCAGAACCTGGACCCGCGCCGACTGTCGTTTACTGCTACGCTCAAAATCCTGCGGTGTCGTCTGCCTGAGTGCCCATCCAGTCAGCGCGGGAGCCAGCGCTGGTACCGCCGGCTGGTGCAGGAGGTGGCCGAGGCGGTCATCGCACTGCGGCGCAACCGTATCAATCCCCGCGTCATCAAACGCAAAATGCGCAAATGGTACAAGAAAAGGCCTATCCATCGTCGTCCTCCTCAACCCACGAAACCTTTTGAGCAGGCCATCGTGATGGGCCATTGAACGGTATTGCGTTTACGCCACGACCGGCTCGGAAGAAACGGCCTACGCCATGCGCCTGGCGCGTGCCTTTACCGGTCGCGATCTGATTCTCAAGTTCGAAGGCGCATATCATGGGAATCATGATTACGCGCTGACATCGACGTTTCCTAAAGCACTGGGTACCGATCCGCATGGTCAAGACGACACCGCCGGCCGGCCGGCTGGAACGCGCTCGACGATGTTGGTTGCCCCCTTTAACGACAGCAGAGCGGTCGAACACATTGTCAAGCAACGTCGCGGGGAACTGGCGGCGATCATCGTAGAACCGGTGCAGCGGATCATTCCGGCAAAGCCTGAATTTCTGCAGACGCTGCGTCGGGTTTGCAGTGAAAACGAGGTGCTGCTGATTTTCGACGAAGTGGTGACCGGTTTTCGGCTCGCCTATGGCGGCGCACAGGTTTATTATGGCGTGACTCCGGATCTAGCCAGCTTTGGTAAAGTCATCGGCGCCAGCGGACCACTGGCCTGCGTCGCCGGCCGTGCAGATATTCTCGATCTGTCCGATCCGCGCCGCAAGGGCGAACCGGATTATGTGTATTTCAATGGTACGCTACACGGCAACCCCGTGGCAGCGGCGGCGACTCTGGCCATGCTCGATGAATTGGCCAAACCCGGTACCTACGAGCGCTTGCACGCTTATGCGGATATGGCCTGCGCGGAATGTCAAAAGGTGTTGGATCGTCACCGGCTACCGGCCATTGCCGAGCATACCGGCTCACTTTGGCAAATCCTGTTTATGGGTAAACGACCGCAGACGCAGGCGGATATGCTGGCAGGGGATGCCGCCACAACGCAGCAGCTCGACGCCGAGTGTATGAAACACGGTCTCTATGTGTTGCCAGGCGTGCGACGGTTTTTCTCCTGCGTCCACGGTGATATGGAACTGGAGGATACCCTCAAAGCACTGGATATGAGTTGCCAGGTGTTTTCCAAGGTTGCATAAATCCGCGGACTGTTGCCCGGATTTCTTCTAAGCGCTTAATTTGTCATAGTTTACATGTCAGTTGCGGGCAATATCGAGATGAACAAACCCGCAAGGAGGAAACCATCAACCCAGCAGCAAAACTAATCTAGGAGTTCCTCTTCGAGCGGATAGGTTGAGAGCATCGCGTAGCCGTTCTCGGTCACGAGGACCTGCTGTTCCAGCTTTACGCCAACGCATTCGCCTACGGCGCCAATATAGCTTTCCACGCAGATCACCATGCCGGTTTCCAGTGAGCCGGCATAGGGATTGGGTCCATGGAGAATCGGGTTCACACGCGGATATTCATCGCACATACCCACGCCATGAATGACGCACGGATAGGCGTTTTGCTGAAACTCCTCCGCATGCAGGAACGCCTCTTGTTGGAGCTCGCTTAGCGTGATACCGGGACGGATGAGCTTCAGATTGTGTTCGATCTCTTCAAATGCAAGCCGATAGAGCTGCTTCTGCCTTCTGGTCGGCTTGCCGGGGCCACAGTGGAACGTCCGCGAAATATCGGCGCAGTAACCGCATGGGCCAATCATATCGGTGTCAAGGCCGACAAGGTCGCCTGCTTCCATTTGGCGTTGCGAAGCCTCCTGGAACCAGGGATTGATTCGTGGGCCCGAGGCGAGCATACGGCCTTCATGCCAGTCGCCATTATTGGCCAGGTTAGTATAGTTGAGCAGTGCCCATAACTGCAGTTCGGTGATCCCTGGCCTAAGGGCTTGCTTCATCTTGGTGAGGCCGAGCTCGGCAACGGCGATCGCCCAGCGTATACAGGCAATCTCATCCGCGGATTTTATGACCCGAGCCTCCTCTGAGACGATCACACCATCGATCACCTCAAGCCCGCGCTGCATCAGTGCCTGGGTGATGCTCGGGTTGACGTACTCTACCGCAACCCGGCGGTTGTCTGTGCCGATTTCACTGAGATAGCGGACGATATCGTCTGCCAGCAAGCGAGCAGCTCCGGGAAGTGCTGATCCTCCATCAAAGAAGGAGAGGGGGCGGGCGGATCGTACCTCATCGGCCATGGGTGACGGGCCGTAGGCGCCGTGAATAATGACTGGGCCCTCCATGGGCACGAATAGATATGTGGTCGGGACATGCGACTGAAACAGACCGTAAGAGCGATAATCGACCGCGTAGCGCAAACTAATAGGGCTTACCAGCACGCACATGGCGGCTTCCGTCTTTTGCAAAGCCGACTTGATTCGATTCATGCGATACGCATGCAGCCGGCAATGGTCAATCTCCGGCATCTCCCGGTACTGCCTGAGATCGCTCCAGTTGTCCGCAAAGATCATCAAGTCGGGTGGGATAGTTTTCATACGGCGACGATCTCCTCGATGAGGCGACAGCTGAACTGTTGAGTCGGGCTTTCCCAGTGTCCGAACGCCGCTTATCGAAGAAAACGGGGTATCGAGGTCCTGTTTTTTTGCTCAAGAATAAGGACTCTACACCCACGAGTCTGCTGAAACAAGCCTACAGCGAAAAAGTAATGATGTCGTTTCCGGGCAGTTGCTTTTTCAAGCTTCGCATAACATCATGTTATACAAAAACCGTTCGAAATGTCGCTTGAATAGGGGTTATCACCGGGTTATTTTCTGTACGATACAAGCGGTTGTCTACAGCGTCGCACGGCAACAGGAGAACGTCATCCATGCGCTTCGAGGGTATCTATACGCCCGTCATTACGCCCTATCACGAGGACTTCTCTATCGATCGCGAGAGTTTTGCGCATATGATTGAAGCGCTTGTCGCAGCGGGCGTCCACGGCATCGTGGTGGCCGGCACCACCGGCGAGTACTACGCACAGACGGCAACCGAGCGGGTGGCGTTGATGCGTCTTGCTAAAGACATCTTAGGGGACCGGCTACCCTTGCTGATCGGCGTTGGCGCTTTGCGTACGGAAGATGCCATCGATTTTGCGCATGCTGCCAAGGCAGTCGCAGCCGATGCGCTACTGCTCGGTGCGCCCTATTACGCCTTGCCTACGGAACGCGAGCTGGCACTGCACGCCCTGGCCATCGAACGCGCAGTCGATCTGCCCATCATGTTGTATAACTATCCGGGCCGCACCGGTGCGATGATGGGGGCTGAGTTTTTGGATCGTATCGGGCGCAGCCCGAATTTCTGCGCAATCAAGGAATCCAGCGGCGACATCAATCAACTGCACTTATTGGCACGCGATTATCCGCATCTTCAGCTGGCTTGCGGTATGGACGATCAAGCGCTGGAATTCTTCGCCTGGGGGGCGCGCTGCTGGGTATGCGCAGGCTCGAATTTTCTGCCCCAAGAACATATTGCCCTCTACCAGGCTTGCGTCGTCGCAGGGGATTTCGCCAAGGGCCGGCGGATAATGGCGGCCATGTTGCCGCTGATGCGTACCCTGGAGCAAGGCGGCAAATTCGTACAAAGCATCAAATACGGCTGCACGCTGGCAGGACTACCCGCCGGCGTGGTGCGCAAACCGCTGCGGGGTCTCAATAAAGACGAAAAACGCGAACTGGAAATCGTTATCCGCACCCTGCAACGCAGCATCGCCCACGTCCAGAGTACACCCGAACGCCAACTCAGTGAGGATCGCCATGTCGTCGCTGTTAACCTTTGAAGAATATCAAGCCATCGCGGCCAATTTGTCTTTTCCCAGCGGCGCTTTTATCGACGGTAAGAGCCGCCCCGCGAGCAGCGGTAAGACCTTCGCCACCGCAGACCCGGCGAGCGGGCACACGCTTCACCAAATCGCCCTATGCGCCGCCGAGGATATTGATTTCGCCGTGACCAAGGCACGCGAAAGCTTTGCGGCGGGGGTTTGGTCCCGGCGCCATCCCAGTGAGCGCAAGAAAACCCTCATCAAACTGGCCAAGCTGATCCGCCGCGAACACCATGAGCTGGCCGTATTGGAATGTCTGGAAAGCGGTAAACCAATCCGTGAGGTCGAAACCGTCGATCTTCCCGAAACCCTGCACTGCCTGGAATGGCACGCAGAGCTGATCGATAAAATCTACGATCAAACCGCGCCGGTCGGCGATGACGCGCTCGCCCTGATCACCCGGGAACCCATCGGTGTTGTCGCCTGTGTATTGCCGTGGAATTTTCCCCTGTTGATGTTGGCCTGGAAAATCGGCCCGGCCTTGGCCGCCGGCAACAGCGTGATCGTCAAGCCAGCCGAACAAACCAATATGACAGCCCTAAGAATCGCCGAGCTCGCGCAGCAAGCGGGTATCCCGCGCGGCGTATTCCAGGTCGTCACCGGTCCTGGTGAAATAACCGGCGAAGCACTCGGGCTGCACCCGGATATCGATATGGTGAGCTTTACCGGTTCCACCGATGTAGGCCGCCTGTTTCTCAAATATGCCGCCGACAGCAATCTGAAACGCATCGTGCTCGAATGCGGCGGCAAAAATCCCTGTGTGGTCCTGGACGATGCAGAGCATCTCGACGTGGTCGCTGAGCATGTGCTGCAAGCGGTGTTCTGGAATATGGGTGAAAACTGTTCGGCCAATTCCCGTCTGATCGTCCATGAAACAATCAAGGATGCATTGCTGGAGCGGGTTTTGGCCGGTATCCGCCAGTGGCGCACCGGCGCTCCCCTAGATCCCACCAACCGGCTGGGAGCGATCGTATCGGCGGAACATTTCGACAAAATTCTCGGCTATATCGAGACGGGCAAAGCCGAAGGCGCACGCTTGCTCGCCGGCGGCAATACCATCTCACAAGGTCGAGGCTACTTTATCGAACCGACCGTGTTCGATGAGGTGCATCCCGAGATGACCATCGCCCGTGAAGAAATTTTCGGTCCGGTGCTGTCAGTGGTCACCGTGCGTAGCGTCGAGCAAGCCCTAGAGATCGCCAACGATACACCTTATGGCCTAACCGCGTCGGTGTTTACCACCAACGTCAAGCGTGCCCATCGGGTCGCCCGCGCCATTCGCGCCGGCACGGTGACCGTCAATTGCTATGGCGAGGGCGATATCAGCACACCGTTCGGCGGCTACCGGCAATCTGGTTTCGGCGGGCGCGATAATTCGATTCACGCGCACGACCAGTATACTGAGTTGAAAACGATCTGGTTGGATTTGTCCGACGCTGAGATCGACCGCTCGATCGATTGACAGGCGCCCCGCGATGACCGCAATTCCCGCTCAACGAACCCCGCAGGACCTCGCCGGCTGCGGTTGGTATGAAATCCTGTCGCCGCCCCCGCCGGCGCGCGAGCTGGACGCCGATATCTGCGCCGATTGGATCATCGTCGGGGCCGGTTTCGCTGGTCTCGCCGCCGCCCGCCGCTTAAGCCAACTGCGCCCCGGCGAACGGATCGTCGTGCTGGAGGCACAGCGGGTCGGTTGGGGTGCTGCGGGCCGCAATTCAGGATTTATGATCGATCTGCCCCATGAACTCAACAGCGCCACTTATGCCGGTTCGGCAGATGCCGATCGGCAGCAGATCCGTCAGAATCGCGCGGCGCTGGAGTTTGCCCGCACTGCGGTGGAAGAGTACGGACTGCACCAGATGTTCTCGGCTTGCGGTAAATACCATGGCGCGGCAAATTCCAACGGTCTTGGACAATTAAACGCTTATTGCCGCCACCTCGACGCCTTGCACGAGCCGTATTCCCGGTTGGACGCGGCGGCGATGCAAGGGATCACCGGCAGCGAGTTTTATCTGGGTGGTATTCACACGCCGGGCTGCGCGCTGATTCAACCGGCGGCCTTCGTTCGTGGGTTGGCCACTGCCTTGTCGAAGCAGGTAGAACTCTACGAAAATTCTCCCGTGCTACGCCTGGAAAGCGGTCGGATGCACACCGCTTATACCCCCCGCGGGCGAGTCAGTGCGCCTTGTCTGATCCTGACTGTCAACGGTCATGCCGAATCTTTCGGTCTATATCGAAAACGATTGCTGCATATCTTCACCTACGCCAGCATGACACGACCTCTTACCCTCGCCGAACGCGAGACCTTGGGCGGCGCGACGGAATGGGGGCTGATTCCGGCCGATCCGATGGGGACTACGCTGCGGCGCACACGTGATCATCGCATCCTGGTGCGTAACACCTTTACCTACAACCCCGGCATGACCACTTCCGAGGTTCAGGTCCGGCGCATCGGCCAGGTACATGATCAATCCTTCCGCGCCCGTTTTCCTATGCTCGATGGAGTCACCATGGAATACCGCTGGGGCGGCCACTTATGTCTGTCGCGAAACGCCACCTCTGGTTTCGGTGAAGTTCGCGAACACTTGTATACCGCCGTCTGCCAAAACGGCCTCGGTACTGTGAAGGGCACGCTCGCCGGCATGCTTATCGCTGAGCTGGCCAGCGGCGGCAATCACCCCCTGTTAGCCGAAATGCTTGCAGCACCCCAACCTAAGGCGCTGCCACCCGAACCCTTCACCGGGATCGGTGTCCGCACCACCCTTTGGTGGAAACAACGACGTGCCCTCCGGGAACGTTGAACGCAATCTTGTCGCTGTCCATTCAACCGCATCGGAAAGACCACCATGACTGACGAACACGCAATCCCCACGACCACCAATGCGCCAGAGAGCAGCGGCCGCCAACGACGCGGTGCCCGCCGCGCGCTACGGGCCGCTCGCAGCACAAAAACCGTTGCTGCATTGCCTACCCTCCAACGCAAAATTCCCGTTTATGAAGTCCTGAACGAGGAAGGACTGGAGCTTATTCATGAGGCCTCCATGAAGATCCTCGAGGAAGTCGGCATCGACTTTCGCGATCAAGTTGCGCTGGCGAGCTGGCGCGAGGCCGGCGCCGAAATCTCCGGCGAGCGCGTACGGATTCCGCGCGAACTGCTGATGGAGTTAGTCGCCAACGCCCCTTCGGAATACACCTTGCACGCCCGCAATCCGGAACGCAGTGTGGCGGTCGGTCACCAGCATAGCATCTTCGTGCCCATGCACGGCGCACCTTATGTACGCGATCTCGACGATCAACGCCGCTATTCCACGCTGGCCGATCTGGAGAATTTTAATAAACTCGCGCATATGTCGCCGGCTTTACATACGACCAGCGGCAACATCTGCGAGTGTATCGATATCCCCGTACCTTGGCGGCATTTGCATTTTGTCTACAGCGGCTTGGCCCATTCCGATAAACCGATCATGGGTGCGGTCACCGCCGAGGAGCGGGCTGAAGATACCGTGGCCATGGCCAAGATCGTATTCGGCGAGGCGTTTATCGAACAGCACACCGTGATGACCTCGGTGATCAACGGTAACTCGCCGCTGGTCTGGGATGCCACCATGCTGGCGGCGATGCGGGTCTATTGCCAACACAACCAGGCGGTGCTGGTCTCGCCCTTTGTCATGGCCGGCGCCAACACCCCAGCCAGCACGGTTGGCGCGGTCGCCCAGCTCAATGCTGAAGCGCTGGCCGGAATTGCTTACGGGCAACTGGTGCGTCCCGGCGCCCCAACGGTCTACGGCCATTTTCTCGCCACCGTATCGATGCAGTCCGGGGCGCCGATGGCCGGTACGCCCGAAATTTCCCTGATGAATTTTATGATCGGCCAGCTCGCCCGCCGCTATAGTCTGCCGTGGCGTTCCACAGCAGCGGCGGCCGGCTCGAAACTGTTCGACGCTCAAGCCGGCTACGAGTCGGCGACGACCATGTTGGCCGTGCTGCTATCCGGGGCTCATTTTATCTGGCATGCCGCCGGCTGGAATGAAGGCGGTTTAGTCGCCAGTTTCGCCAAGTTCGTCACCGACGCCGAACAATGCGAAATGCTCTATAAACTCGCCCAAGGTCCGGATTTCAGTGATCTTGACGAGGCCATGGCAGCGGTGCGCGAGGTCGGCCCTGGCGGCCATTACCTCGGCACCGGCCATACCCTGCAGCACTTTCAATCGGCGTTTTTTATGCCCCAGTTGCTGGACAACAGCAATTTCGAACAATGGCAGGCCGAAGGCGGTGCCGACACCAATACCCGCGCTTTGCGGAAAGCGCGGGAGCTGCTTGCCGAGTATGAGCAGCCGCAACTTGATCCAGCCGTGGACGAAGCGCTGCTGGCGTTTATCCAACGGCGTAAGAGCGAGATTTCTCCGAACCAGCTGTAAGCAACCATCCCATAGGCAGCAGATATCTCATGAACGGTAAAGGCGCGTAGTATTCAGAATGTCCAATCGCTCAAATCACATGTCGCGCTTCGTTTTGAGGAGGTAGAAACGATGAGCCTACTGATTGACTCCAGTCTCGAAAGCGAGCAAGCCGCTTTTAATGAAATCCCCATCGTGGATGTTGGCTCTCTACTTGACAACAGTATAATTTTGCTGTGTCGCTTTTCAGCAATCCCATGTCGCCGCGACGCCAGCAGTTCATGGTACCTCTGCCTAACCTACAAGACACAAACTGCCACCCAATGTGGCGTATCTACCAGTGCAACGGGGACAGAATAATGGCCGACGTAAAACAAAATGCAGACCACTTCGATGACGATCTCGATCTTGCAACTTTGCCGGATGATGAGTTGGTAGAGCAGATGCATGATGATCTCTACAACGGCCTCAAAGAGGAAGTGGAAGAAGGCACCCACATTCTGCTCGAACGGGGTTGGTCGGCAGATAAGGTGCTTAATAAGGCCCTGGTAGAAGGCATGCGGATCGTCGGCATCGATTTTCGCGACGGCATCCTCTTTGTGCCGGAGGTGCTGATGGCCGCCAATGCTATGAAGGGCGGCATGAAGATCCTGCGCCCGTTGCTGGCGGACACCGGAGCGTCTTCCATTGGCAAGATGGTCATCGGTACGGTCAAGGGGGATATCCATGATATCGGTAAAAATCTGGTCGCGATGATGATGGAAGGCGCCGGGTTTGAGGTGGTTGACATCGGCATTAACAATCCGGTGGAAAAGTACCTAACTGCCTTGGAACAGCATAAACCCGATATTCTGGGCATGTCGGCCCTGCTAACGACCACCATGCCTTATATGAAGGTGGTCATCGATACCCTGAAGGATAAGGGCATCCGCGACGATTTTATCGTCTTGGTGGGTGGAGCACCGTTAAACGAAGCCTTTGGTAAGGCCGTGGGTGCTGATGCTTATTGCCGGGATGCCGCGGTGGCCGTCGATACGGCTAAGCACCTGATGGCGGAGCGCCGCGGTTTGGCCGTGGCTTAACGAGCCAAAATCATGGCGCAGCGCACCTCTATTCTGATTATTGCCTGTGGTGCCCTGGCTCGGGAGATCATTGCCGTGATTCGTGCTAACGGCTGGGAGCAGGTGACGGTTCAGTGTCTCCCCGCCGAACTGCACAACACACCCCAGAAGATTCCGCAAGCCGTGGGCGCCAAGATTCAGGCGGCCCGGGAACAATTTGAGCGCATCTTTGTGGCCTATGGCGATTGCGGCACGGGAGGGCTGTTGGATGCAGTGCTGGCGGAGGAAGGCGTAGAGCGCATACCGGGAGCCCACTGTTATGAGTTTTTCGCCGGGGCTGCGGTGTTTGCCGCACTGGCAGAAGCAGAACCCGGTAGTTTTTATCTCACGGATTTTCTTGCTCAGCACTTCGACCGTCTGGTTTATCGAGGTCTGGGATTGGACCGTTTCCCGGAATTGGCAACCTGCTATTTTGGCAACTACCGCAGGCTGGTTTATCTGGCCCAGCGTCGCGATCCGTCGCTGTTGGTCAAAGCCCAGGAAGCCGCTGCTCGCCTGGGGCTGGAATTTGTCTATCAGTTTAGCGGTTATGGCGACTTGCAGCGGACGCTTAACCATAAGGTTCAGGCATGGCAAAGCTGATTACGGTTTTCTGGCGGGACATTCCGGCACAAGTCATCGTCAAGAGCGGGCGGCGCAGCGCTAAGGTCCAGCTGGCGGAGCGGTTTCAAGTGGCCATCGACCGGGCCGCCATGCGGGCGGGAAAAGGCAGCAGTGATGCCTATCTGGAAGATTGGCGGCGCAGCGATCCGCGGCAATGCAGTGATGATTTAGAGGCGGAGGCCGCCGCAGAAGCAGCGCGCCTGGAAGCCCAGTATTCCGAGCAACAGTTGGAGCGTCTGATCAAATCCGGCGGCGTACGGCCGGTATAACTGGCTGATTATAGGTCTGGAAACTATTCTCAAGACACGCTGTTAATACATCCCGATAAGCTCTAGGCATCCCTGCCGCAGACGGTCTTGAATAACAGCTTCCAGCTCTATACCGTCTTTTCAAGTGTTGTCGATAACTTACGGTGGGCATTGCTCACTCTTACCTCAGGAGTCTAATGAACTATGTATGCGGTACGCCGCTGGGCAGTACGGCAGGCTCGGCTTAACGAGATCTTATATAATAATCTCTTCGAGCCGATCTTTGTCAGGCTGCACCCGTTGTGGAACAAAATCGGATACGGCCGAGTAGAAAAACCGATGACCGTTGTAGAAAAGACGGTTAAAAGTTTTCTCTTCGACTGCCAGATGTGCGGGCAGTGTGCGTTAAGTTCCACGGGTATGTCTTGCCCGATGAATTGCCCCAAGAACCTGCGTAACGGTCCCTGCGGAGGCGTGCGGGCCAACGGCAATTGTGAAGTCAAACCGGAGATGCGTTGCGTTTGGGTCGAGGCCTGGGAGGGCAGCCAACGGATGCACCGGGGACAGAGCGCCATGCAAGCAGTGCAACCACCCGTGGATTTCCGTCTCAGGGGAACTTCCTCCTGGTTGCGGGTGGCCCGGCAATGGGCGGAGCAGCAGCGCAAAGAGGAACGGCAGACATGATTTTCGAAGACGAACCGGTTCCCGGCTATTCCCTGCCCATTCTGCCCGGCCACGTTTCACCGGGCCGTTTAGAGCGGGTGCTGCGGGCGGGCAAATTTGCCGTGACCACTGAAATATCGCCGCCGGATTCCGCCAATGCCGAGGAAGTTTATGCACGGGCGCGGGTTTTCGATGGTTATGTGGATGCCATCAATGCCACCGATGGGAGCGGTGCCAATTGCCATATGTCCAGCATCAGCGTGTGTTCGCTGTTGACCCGCGTGGGCTATGCCGTGGTGACCCAAATCTCCTGCCGGGACCGTAACCGGATTGCGATTCAAGGCGATGTACTGGGTGCCGCTGCCATGGGTTCCAGCAATATCCTGTGCTTGACCGGCGATGGCGTACAGGCCGGCGACCATCCTCAGGCGAAACCGGTATTTGACCTGGATTGTATGTCCCTGCTGGAACTCGTGCGCACCATGCGCGACGAATCCCGCTTCCAAAGTGGGCGCAAGTTAACCTATCCGCCGAAAGTGTTTCTCGGGGCGGCCGCCAACCCTTTTGTGCCGCCCTACGACTATCGTCCCCTGCGGTTGGCAAAAAAGATCGCGGCCGGTGCGCAATTCATTCAGTCTCAATATTGCTACGATGTGGCTCGTCTCAAGGAATATATGGCGCGAGTGCGGGACCTGGGGCTGTTGAATAAGATTTTTATCCTGGTAGGAGTGGGGCCGCTTGCCTCGGCGCGGGCCGCCACCTGGATTCGCGAGAACGTGCCGGGGGTCCATATTCCCGACGCCGTGATTAAGCGTTTGGCCGGCGCCCAGAGCCAGAAACGCGAAGGCAAAAAGTTCTGTATCGAGTTGATTCAGGAAATTCGGGAAATTCCAGGCGTCAGCGGCGTCCACGTGATGGCCTACCGCCAAGAGGAGGCGGTGGCCGAAATTATCCAGACGTCAGGGGTGCTGGAAGGCCGCATTCCCTGGTATCCCAATCGCGACAGAGATCTTGCACAGAGGGCCGTATCATGACCGATACCGTCGTAAGCAGTGCCACCAAGGAGGTGGTTATTGGCTTCGAGCGCCCGTTCGTCGTCATCGGCGAACGGATCAACCCCACCGGACGTAAACTGCTGGCGGCGGAAATGGCCGCCGGTGATTTTAGCCGAGTGGAAAAAGACGTCATTGCCCAGGTAGAGGCCGGGGCCCATATGCTGGACGTTAACGCCGGTATTCCTTTGGCCGATGAACCGGCTATTTTGGCCGAAGCCATTAAGCTGGTGCAGTCCATTACCAAGGTGCCGCTGTCCATCGATTCCAGCATTGTGGCTGCCTTGGAGGCGGGGCTTGCGGTTTACCAGGGCAAAGCCTTGGTGAACTCGGTGACCGGTGAAGAAGAGCGCCTGGAAGCGGTGTTGCCCCTGGTTAAGAAATACGATGCGGCGGTGGTGGCTATTTCCAATGACGAAACCGGTATTTCAGAAGACCCGAATATACGCTTCAGTGTGGCTAAAAAGATTGTCGAGCGGGCCGCCGACCACGGCATTCCCTATCGCGACGTGGTGGTTGACCCGCTAGTGATGCCGATAGGCGCCATTAACACGGCCGGTCGGCAGGTGCTATATCTTATCCGCCGGCTGCGCGAAGAGCTTAAGGTCAACACCACCTGCGGCGCTTCCAATATCAGTTTCGGCTTGCCCGCTCGCAACGGCATTAACGCCGCCTTTTTGAGCATGGCCATTGGTGCCGGTATGACTTCTGCCATCACCAGTCCGCTGCATCCCGAAGTGATGATGGCGGTCATGGGCGCCGACGTGATGATGGGCCACGACCGGGACTGTGCGCGCTGGATCAGAAAATTCCGGGAACCCCAACCGGCCGGCGCCGAAGGTGAAGCGCCTCGGGGGCGGCGCGAGGGACGGCGGCGCCGTGGCTGACGACGCCTTGGTGGTTTTTCTGCCCTCGGGACGACGCGGGCGGTTTCCTCTTGGCACTCCGCTGTTACAGGCGGGGCGGGCCTTGGGTGTGGATATCGACTCCGTGTGTGGAGGGCGAGGTCTTTGCGGCCGCTGCCAAATCGAACTGAGCGAGGGGGAATTCGCCAAACACGGCATTACCTCCAGCGCCGCGCATTTGTCGTCTTTGGGCGAAGTAGAACAACACTATGCCGAGACCCAGGGTTTAAAACCAGGCCGCCGACTCAGCTGTTCCACGCTGCTGCTGGGCGATGCGGTCATCGATGTGCCGCCGGACAGTCAAGTTCATCGGCAAGTCGTGCGCAAGCGGGCCGAGGTCCATGCGATTCAGTTGGACCCCGTGGTGCGGCTGTACTACGTGGATGTCCAGGAACCGGACATGCACGATCCTTCCAGCGATCTGCGGCGTCTGGAAGAGGCTCTGGAGTTTGAATGGCGATTGACGGACCTGCGCTGCGATGTGCGGGTGCTGCAGCAACTCCAGCAGGCCTTGCGTCAGGGAACTTGGAAAGTTACGGTAGCGGTGCATAACGACAACCAGCTCATTGCGGTGTGGCCGGGGTTTCGGGACAAAGCCTACGGGCTGGCCGTGGATGTGGGGTCCACCACCATTGCCGGCCACCTCTGCGAGCTGGCCAGTGGCGAAGTGATTGCCGCCGCCGGCGTGATGAATCCTCAGATCCGCTTTGGGGAGGATTTGATGAGCCGGGTCTCCTATATCATGATGCACTCCGGCGGCGAAAAAGAGATGACCCGCGTCGTGCGCAAGGCGGTCGACGGGCTGGCGCAGGAAGTGGCGGCAACGGCCGGCATAGCGGCGAGCGATATTCTGGAGCTGACCTTTGTCGGTAATCCCATCATGCATCATCTCTTGCTGGGCATTAATCCGATCGAACTGGGCGGGGCGCCCTTTGCCCTGGCCACTGACGAAGCCATTACCCTGTGGGCGACGGAACTGGACCTGCAGGTGCATCCCAACGCGCGGGTCTACGTGCTGCCGTGTATCGCCGGGCATGTCGGGGCCGATACCGCCGGGGTGATCCTATCCGAAGAACCGCAGCTTTCCGATAAGATCAGCCTGTTGGTCGATGTGGGCACCAATGCCGAGATTGTGCTTGGCAACCAGCAACGGCTGCTGGCCGCCTCCAGTCCCACCGGACCCGCTTTCGAAGGGGCGCAGATCAGCTGTGGTCAGCGTGCCGCACCGGGCGCCGTGGAGCGGGTGCGCATCGACCCGAAAACCCTGGAACCGCGCTTTAAAGTGATCGGCTGTGATGTCTGGTCGGATGAACCGGGATTTGCACACGGCATTCGCGGGATCGGCATTACCGGTATCTGTGGTTCGGGCATTATCGAGGTGCTGGCGGAGATGTACCTGGCAGGCATTCTCAATCAAGATGGCATGCTCGATGGGGCGTTGGCGGTGCAAAGCCCACGCATCATAGCCGAAGGACGCACGTATGCTTATCTCCTGTACGAAGGCGACGTCACGTTGCGCATTACCCAGAATGATGTGCGTGCCATCCAATTGGCCAAGGCGGCTCTCTATGCCGGTGCCCGCCTGCTGATGGACCGGTTGGGCGTCGAGCAGGTGGAGCGCATTCGCCTGGCCGGTGCCTTTGGCAGTCATATCGACGTCAAGTACGCCATGGTGCTCGGGCTGATTCCGGACTGCGATCTGACCCAGGTAACCTCGGCCGGCAATGCGGCCGGAACGGGTGCACGCATCGCCCTGCTGGATCGTAAAGCACGCGCTGAAATTGAGGCTCTGGTGCGCCGGGTAGAGAAGGTGGAGACGGCGGTGGAACCGAGGTTTCAGGAACACTTTGTCGAAGCCATGGCCATACCGCATAAAACTGCGGCCTATCCCAATCTCTCCCAGACGGTTAAGCTGCCGCAAGCCAAAGTGGTTACCGCAGCGGGCGGCGCGGGGGGTGCTGAGCGGCGGCGCAGCCGGCGGCGGCAGGGCGTTGATCAATAGCTCACTTGAGAAGGAGAAATCGGAAAAGACCATAGGTTGATAGGTTGGGGTGACGAAGGAACCCCAACATCACCCTATTAGGACAAGGTAATAAAAGAAGAGATGTCGGCACCGATAAGTCAAAAGCTTGTATTTGTGAGCCATTCAGGAGAAGACACATGGGTGGCCCGACAAATCGCAAAGGAAATCGAACATCGCGGTGCACGACCTTTTCTTGATGAAGCCGATGTTGATGTTGGTGCTGAGTTTGAGGAAGACATCCGACGATTCCTAGATCAGGCTGATGAGCTATTGGTGCTTTTCACCCCTTGGTCGCTCGAAAGGCCATATGTATGGGCTGAGATTGGGGCAGCGTGGATACGGCGAATTCCCATAATCGTTGTTCTCCATGGATTGTCTATCACCGAGTTTCAGACACAGCCTAACGTTCCCGTGTTTCTAAACTGAAGTTTTATTGGCAAAATAGCATAAACGCCTGTTCCATCAATGAGATAGAAGAAAACGGACTGCGCGTTACTGTCTACATCATTGACTGCCTAGGGACGGATCTCCTTGAGCAGGTCATAGGCGCGCTGTTGTTCAGCGTCGGGTTGGGTGTCCAGCGTGCAGGTGGGTTCCTGAGAGGCCCCCGCCGTTCGTCGTCGACAGGTATTGCGCGTGAGGGTGCTCAGGCTATCGAGCCGGGTCTGAAAGCTGTGCACCTCGGTGCCATCAGGCAACGGCTTGGACTGAATTTTCTGAAGGGCGGCCTCGGAGCGCTGGGCCGGAGCCACCGGATTGTGCGGAGAGTGTTCGGGTGGCGGGTCATCGGCAAACAGCAGCGGGCGCCACGCCTCCATGAGGTGCCATTTCACGTAGTAGGCCAGCAGGCAAAGCAAGATATGGGCCTTCACCCGATCGGCCAGGCGATGAAAGATCGGGCGTACGTGCAGATCAAGGGTCTTGATCGAGCGAAAGGCCCGCTCGACCCGACTCAAGTTTTTATAACAACGGACCGTCTCTTCGGCTTCCAGACGGTCCCGGGTGAGACGGGTACGCACCACATACACGCCATCGAAGGCACTTTCGGCGGCAATTTTCGCTTCATCACGCTGAAAAGTGAACGTCTCGGCCTCGATGGTCAGCTGGAAATGCTTGGCCATTTTGTAGCGGTTGATCACTTTGCCGACCCGTACCCCGATTTGATCTGCACCACTCAGGTTCCCCCGCGCGATCATGGCTTGAATGGGGGTGAGTTCTTGTTCGGTGGCCTCGAGCAGCGCTTGGCGTTTCTGGGCGCGTTTTTTCGCCACGGCCGCATTACGACAGGCAATCAGTCGCTCACCCGGATAATCGGGATGGGTCAGCGTCATCAGCGGTTGGTCGACCAGTTGCGCCACCGTCACCACGTCCTGTTGGATCAACCGGTAAATGGCACCGGAGTTTAAGGCGCCAATCCAGTCGATGCCAGCATGCTGCTTGAGCACCTCGATCTGAGTCTGAGTCAGCATACCCCGATCGCCCACCAGCACTATCTCCCGAATCCCAAAGCGTGCGCGCAGTGTCTCCACTTGCGCCAGCAGCGTCGGTGGATCGGCGACATTGCCTGCAAACACCGACACCGACACCGGACAGCCCCGGCGATCCGTCAACAAGCCATAGTTGATCTGGAGCTTCCCTTTCTTGCCATCGCGATTGTAGCCCCGGGCACCCAAGGGACAGGTGTGGCCCTCTAGATAACTGGAGGTCAAGTCATAAGTAGTCGGCCATAAGTATTTTAACAAAAGCAAAAATGAGGTAACCTTATTCTATTTTAGAGTCCCATTGTTGTGATAGGCCACTGATGTTATTGGTAACCCCCCTGAGCGAGCCCGAGAAGGTGACGCTACAAGAGATGCACCAACACCACCCGTTTCATTGGACACGGATGCGCGCCCATGCGATTTTGCTGAGTGCGTCGGGTTATCGGGTTCAAGCGATCGCGGCGATCTATGGCGTGTGTCGCCAGACGGTCTCGAGTTGGCTGAAAGCGTGGGCACGTCGGGGGTTAGTGGGGTTACTGGATCAAGCGCGCAGTGGTCGGCCGCGCAAACTCAGCGCCGCGGAAGAAGCGCCGGTGCTGGCGTGGCTCGAAGCGGAGCCGCGCTCCATCAAGCGGGTGCTGGCGGCGTTAGAGAAGCGCTGCGGGCGCCAGGTCAGTAGGAAGACGATTAAACGGTTGTGCCAACGGGCGGGGCTGGTGTGGAAGCGGGTGCGACAATCGCTCAAAGACAAGCGCGATCCCCAGGCGTTTGCCGCTTCGGTGGAACGGCTTGCCGAGCTGATTGAGCGCGAGGCGAGCGGGGCGATTGAGCGGTATTATTTTGACGAGTCCGGCTTTACCCTCGTCCCGGCGATGGCTTACGCGTGGCAACCCCGCGGCGAGACGATCGAGTTACCGGCGTCCCACAGCCAGCGGCTCCATGTGCTCGGGTTTATGGATCGGACCAGTGACGTTCATTCCTATGTCTTTGAGGGCACCATCGATACCGCGGTCGTGATCGCCTGCTTTGATGCGTTTGCCAAGACCCGAGAAAAACCCACCGTCGTGGTACTCGATAATGCCTCGCTCCATACCAGCGAAGCGGTTGCGGCAAACCGGGAACGCTGGCACGCTACCGGTCTGCAGCTAGAATTCCTCGCCCCGTATTCACCGGAATTAAATTTGATCGAAATCTTGTGGCGCAAGATCAAATATGAATGGTTGCCCTTCTCGGCCTACGAATCCTTTTCCAGCTCTCAGAGAAGAGCTCTTTAAGATCCTGAGAAACATCGGCACTGAATACCAGATCGCATTCTCATAAAATGTTAAAATACTTGTGATCGATTACTTACATGACCAGACCACCGGCCGATAAATGCCGCTCGGCCAGCTTCCCTTCCAGCCGTGCTTGCCGGCTTAGCAGCCAATCCAGCGCCCCATACAGTTCCTCGTCGCTGACCTCGCCTAACCCCAGCTCCATCGCCAGGGTGGTGTGCTTCCACCACCGATGCGTCGCCAGTTTACTGGTGGGCTTGAGAAGCCGCGCCACCACCAGCGCCGTCACTACATCCCGCTGTCGAGACGGACGTGAGGCTAACAACGACTTCAACTGAAGCCGCTGCATCGCTTCCCACACCGCCCGGATATGACCGTGCGCATGGGTGGTCTCGATGGTAAACGCCTCTTCCACCGGCATCAACGGTTGGCCTTTCAGAATCAGCCGGATCGCTTCGGCTTGCTCCAGCGATAAGCTCGATAAATTCGCCAGGGTGCGTTTGCGGATCTTTTGGCCCTCGCGGACCGATTCGCGCAGTAAGATAGCCGGGGGAGAGTGACGATTGGGAACAATATCAATCTACCTGAATACAGGATACCTCATCTTTCCTTAGAAAAGCTACCTCTTCATGTATATTTACATGGGTACACTTTGCACCCTAAAATGAAAAAATCGCAAATTATTATTCGATTTATTCTAAGTTTAGAACATAAATGAGAACGAGTCACGATAAAACTTCAGTCTAAAGAAGCGGGACATCATACGCCTACGCGATATCGATCAGTACTTTCAGCAACTTGGTGCGCGTGTCGCACAGCAGAGCAACAGCAATGGCTGAAGAAAAGAAATACGAGGTTTTCTTGTCTTACTCGCAAGAGGATCGTTCCTGGGTGTCGGAGTTCGTTGCTGCTCTTCGAGAATCCGGCGTGACAGCATGGTTTGATGTCCAGGACATCCATCCCGGGGAGCGCTGGCAAGAGAAGATTCAAGAAGCATTAAGACAGAGCAGTACTCTTGTGGTGATTTTAAGCCCGAATAACGTTGATAGCCCTTGGACATTTTTCGAGTTAGGGGCGGCAATAGCGGATGAAAAGAAAATCATTCCTGTGCTACGTGAAGATATAGCAACTAAAAAAATTCCTTTGCCATTAATCCACCTTCAACTTCTCAAGGAATCTTCTCCATCGGTGGCGGGCAAGCGAGTGGCAGAAGTTCTTGAGAGGGAGAAATCGGAAAAGGCCTAACTTTGCGCTCCAGCCGATTAAGAGGGCGGGAATCGGGTCACGGAGCAGGGTCAAATTTCTGGACTGTCATCGGAAGTATTGTAGCGATTCTAGACGTTTTGGATGCCAGATAATGTGGAAATAAATATCATCACCGATTTTCATTCCGATAAATAAGGTCTCTTCATGACACGGTTCCGGGCAGAAACTGGATATTCATGTCCATCCATGCCAGGTGAGTCGGTTGTGTCATCCACGGCAGCTCGAACAAGATTGGGAGGTGCGTTTTTTTGTTGAGTCGAACCGTTACGGTGTTGCCGTGAATAGTGATAGCCGCCCCATTTTCTAGGAATTTCCGATGGCTCGTCTCGACCGTACACTGCTCAAAACCCGGTAAGCCATTGGCCAGTTGACGGTAGAGATGATGGGCCAAGAGCGACAACGTGAGGTCAAGATCCACCTTGACGACAAGGGAAGACGAGGGACTATTGAGGTGAAACGCCACGATCTGCTCGGCGATTTCCTGTTCCACTAACCATCGCCGCGCGTACTGTTGCACCACGTGTTTAACCGGTAGTTCGAAGTCATTGGTGATCAAAAACGTCGGTTGCCGGCGCCCGTGATCGGTGAGAATGACTTGTCGAACTTCCCCTGGGTAATGGGGCAGCGTGCAGGTGCCATCGTGCCCCCGCAGCGTCTGGTGTTTGCCCTTGGCGCGCGCCACGGACACCCGCTGCCAAGCTTCGGCGGGCAACGCCTCGACGCCCTGGAGCAACTGCTTACCGCGCCGGCGTAAGGTCAGAAATGTGATCCGCTCAGGACTTTGATTGAGCTGATCGAGAGGGCGGTAAGTCGTGAGCTTCGAATCGAAGATGAGCACCTTGGGCGCGATCCCACGGCCCTGCTTCCAAAAGTCGACGAAGTCGAGCACCGCCGCGCTTTGATCACGCTGTCGGATATCGGCGTTAGGATAAGCCAGGTGCCCCGTAGCGGGGTCCTGCACGATCAAGGCCAGGACCCTCGTGAGCGCTTTCGCACGACTGCCCGACCCGTGTTTTTCCAGCACACTCGCATCGCCCCAATGGGGAATCGTTTTGAAATCCAAATTGAATTCACCCGGCGCGCTGTCGTGTTGAAAACAGCGACTCAACTGCAGGAGAAAGCGCCGATTCATGGTCCGCGTGACCCGATAGGAATAGCTCGCCAGCGTCGTGGCTTTGGGTAACACGTTGAGCCCCGCAAATAGCCCCAACGCTCGATCCAGATTCCAGGCGGTGTCGTGTGACCAGCGCTGGGTGCCCATCAGCTTCAGCGCCAAGAGCGACAACACCGCTTGCCCATCGCGGATCTCGCTAGTCGAGGGAAACGGCGCCTGGGTAATCGCCGGCACGATCCCTAAGCGTTCGAGTAGCGGCAGAAAAACCAAGGGACCCGCTCCCGTGGTGGTGGTAAAGTCTTCGTCAGCGAGCGTCAGGGTAGCGCTGCGTGGCGCCGGTAAGGTCGGAGGCGGTTTCCCCGTCAGGCGCTGTTGGCGAGTGCGCTTCGGTAGCGGCGCAACGCCTTCGGTTTTCAAAAGCTGATCGATCGTATCCAATGACAGAGCGCCCCCCTGGGCCTCTAGCACCGCTTTGATATCGGTGATCGCATAGTTGTGCTTGCGCAGCGCGATGATCTGCTCCACCAACGCGTCGCTGCGACGCCGCTGTTTGGGACCGGTTTTGGGTTCGACAAAAAAGGGATTGCGTCCCTGCCGAAGACGGCGCACAAACTCAACTCGCAGCTTCTTAAAGTACGAGACCGAGAAGCCGAAGCAAGCGGCCGCTTCGGCCGCCGACAGTCTCTCCTGGGAGAAGGCTTTGAGCGCCTCGTATTGGCGCTGGCGGGCGCAACTGGGATGGCTAAAAAATTCCGTAGGCTCCATGCGAAGATACTATAATTAACTGAACAGTAAATCAATGTATTTTTGTTATAATTTAGAGGGAGACAACCTATTTCGAAAAAATACGTAGCTTAGCGCACTGTTTTAGGCTCTGATCAGATAAATGATGGGGCCACGGCAGAAATCTGTTATGTCGCGATTTCGGCTAGCGTTCAACTATTAGGGTAGCCGTTATGAGAACGACTGGAACGCAAGTAACAACGAAACGTGGTTAGTTTCGCTTAGCATTGAGTTACCTGAAATAACAGAATGAAAATCGGTGATCATGGGAATTACCAGCGATTACCAGAAAGATTTTTATGCATGGCTAATGGATAATGCGAGGTTGCTTCGGGAGCAAAAATTTACCGAAATTGATGCTGAGCATATAGCCGAAGAACTGGAGGCGATGGGTAAGAGCGAAAAGCGGGAATTAGTGAATCGGTTAGCCGTGTTGCTCGCCCATCTTTTGAAATGGCGGTTCCAATCAGCAAAACGATCGAAAAGTTGGAAAAATACCATTCTGACCCAACGTATTGATATCAATGAACTCCTGGAGGACAGCCTAAGCTTGCGCCATGAAATAATGCAAAAAATAGCAGTAGCTTATGAAAAGGCTAAGCTGCATGCTGAAGACGAAACGGGAATTGAGAAAAGCCATTTTCCAGAGAACTGCCCTTTCTTCCTTGAGAAAATACTGGAGAAAGATTTCTTTCCCGAAGAGAGGGAAAACAGCTAAACCGATACTGTACCAGAGCGGTAGCGTCACACCCGCCTGGTGGGCTCGGTGCGTTAGTCCGCAAGTCGGGAGCCGTTGAATTAATGAGAATTATCCTTCTCGGCAATGCGGGTGCCGGTAAGAGCACGCTGGCGCGCCGTCTCATCGGTAGCAGGAATATACCGCGTCTCTCGTTAGACGAAATTGCGTGGCATGAGGGCACCGAACGAAAGCCACTGGAGGCAAGCCTCAAGGAACTTTACCGTTTTCTGGAGGCTAACGACCAATGGGTCATCGAGGGCTGCTATAGTGATTTAGTCGAAGCGGCACTTCCTCAATGCACCGAATTGCTATTTTTGAATCCCGGGATTGAGACATGCGTGGCGCATTGTCAGCGCAGACCATGGGAGCCGGAAAAATTTTCTTCGGCCACCGAGCAAAGGGCTATGCTCGATGAACTGATTCGATGGGTTCGCGAGTACGAGTCTCGTGACGATGAATACGGCTTGCAACGGCATCGACAGATTTTCAACAGCTTTCCGGGCCCTAAGCGTGAATACACGAATGTGGCTTCCTATACACAAGACCAATAAAGCGCTGCTCGCGGAGAAATCATAGCCTCCTTTCGACAAGTTGACCGTACCGCACAGGCTCCCATGGCGCCGGGCCAGCGGGTCAGCCGGTGCAACTCGGCTGGCCAGGGACCTCGCCGCTAATGGGTGTGAGCCGTTTCAACTCGCACTGTTTCCGGAGTAACCTCTTCAGCGTAGTTTGCTGTTGAGCAAACGCGGGGTCATTATAAAGGTTGGACAGTTCCGTGGGGTCATCCGTCACATTGTACATTTCGAACTCGTCGACAAAAGGCTGTCTCTTCACGGTTACTGTGTACACGACTTCGTGCACGCCCGGCAGGATCGGCGGTTCTTCCTCCGGCGGACGCACAACCACATCCTTAGGGCAATCGCGAGCAAGGTCGTTTGCCGGTGGGCACGGAACGCCCGGGTTGCTCCAGAACTGAGGGTTGTCAAAGTATCGCGAAAACTTCCACACCTTCCCATTGGCGTCAAGTTTCCCTTCGTCGTCAAGGCGGGCGATGACGGTCTCGACGTGGTTCGGCTGCACCACTGACGCGTACGGAATACCCGTCCAGTTGTTCTGATCAAGGCCGCGGCTGGGGTCGTCATCCGTCATGAAGTAGATCGGGTCTTTTACGCTGTCGGGATTTGTTTCGCCCAGCACCAGCGGTGCAAGGTTGCGGCCGACCAATGACCGTGCGTCACTGTGGTTCTGCTCGAGCTGCTCCCGCAGCGTCTCCGCATCGAGACCGGCGAGGCCAAGCAGGGTGGGCAGAAGGTCGACGTGGCTTGTCAGTGTGTCTACTGACTCGGCTTCCGGGAACAGGCGTGGATTGGAAATGATCAGCGGCACGTGTAGAGCCTCCTCATATGCCGTGTACCACTTCTGATGCATGTCACCGTGAGCACCGAGAAGATCGCCATGGTCGGAGGTGAAGATCACGATCGTGTCGTCCTGGTAGCGGGAATTGAGCAATGCCTGATAGACCCTCATCATCTGTTCATCCACGTTCTTGTGGAGCTGGTAGTAGAAGCGGTAGTACCGCTCGTCGAAAATGATGGGCTGGAAAACGCTGTGGTAGGCGTCCCGATAGCTCGCCTGACAGCGCGGCTTATTGTTCCGAAGCAGGTTTTCGTTGTGCGTCGGGCCGAACAGCATCGGGTCGAATAATTTATCTGGCACCAGGTCCTCGATCTCAAATTCAAACCCGCTGATGGGTAAATTCGCAACGAATCCGTACAGCGTGATGTCGTGAGGATTCACAAAGGACGCCACAATAAGCCAGGGTGTGTTGCTTCTGTTTTGGTCTAGTTGCTCGATCAGTTGCTGTGCCTGGGTGGCGAATCCAATATCCCGGCCCAAAGCGTCCTTGGCCGAAGACCCACTGTTGAGGGGAGCTCGCCCGTGCGGTTCCGGGCCGATCCAGTCTGAGAATCCGTAGTTATCGAGTCGGTTCGAATCGAGATAGAGCGATTCTGCAGTCGGATCGGGTAAGCCATGCTCATCGTAGCTGACGAGCTGGTCATGGGTGCCCGGGATCAGCATATCGGCATCGGAGGCATGCCATTTGCCTTTCCAAAAAGTCTGATAGCCTGCCGCCCGGAAATAGTCGCCGATCGTAGGTACACTGTTGGGATCCAGCCAGAAAACGTCGGGATCGAAGGGTTCTTTAGCAGCTCCGGTGGTCTGGGTCACACCGTGCAAAGACGGGTATTGACCTGTGTAAATGGACGTTCGGCTTGGAGAACACGCGACCGAGGCGGCATAATGGCGTTGGAATTCGAGCCCGTGCCTACGCAGAGCGTTCTGGGTTTTTAAGTACTTTTTCCGAAATTCTTTTGCCTGCTCGCTCTCGTAGGGAGGAGGGAAGCGCATTTCATCGACCATGAGGATCAGAAAATTTGGTCGGCGTCCACGTCGGCGTGGGCTTCCACGAAAACCGATAGGCCCTTGTGGAGCAGCCGCGGTCGTTGATGTCTCTGGCTTACCAGTTGCCAAGCGGGATAATCCCAAAGCACTCAGAGAAGCAGTCGCGGCTGTGGTGGTAAGGAAATCACGACGCGTCAACCCCCCATGCGCTTTGGTATCTTTTTTTTCAGTCATTGCTTTCTCTCATCTCTGCGCCTTTTCTCCAACAAAGAAATAAGGCATTTTAGGGCTAAGCGCAACCTACCCTCTGCAAGAGGGGGATTGCGTTACCGTTTCCACTGACTTCATAGCGTCACTGTCAAAGGTATAATAGACATTATCGGGAATAGTGTATACTGAGAGTTTGTTACTTGACGAGCGGTATCGCGATGCTCAACTACGCCTATTTGAAAGACCACCCCCGCGAGTTCTTCGCGGCGACGAGCCTGACGCTGGCCGAGTTTATGGTGCTCTTGCCGGTGTTTGAGCGGATTTACGAGACGCTGTACCCGCCGCATCTGACGATGGAAGGTCAGACGCGGCGGCGCCGCGCGGGTGGTGGAGCGAAAGGGGGACTGGCGCGAGGGGAAGACAAGCTGCTATTTATGTTGGTCTACCACAAGACCAATCCGTTACAACCGCTGCAGGGACTGCAGTTTGGCCTCAGTCAAGCGCAAGCGAATTACTGGATTCATCGCTTGCTGCCGGTGTTACCAGGGGCGTTGCGTGAGCTGGGGATGGCACCGGAACGGGACGCCGAACGGGTAGAGACGCGCCCCCTGGCGGTGGCCGGGACGCAGGAATTGGCGCTGGATGGCACGGAGCGGCGGCGGCAACGCCCGCAAGACGCCGCCCGTCAGAGTGCCCATTACAGCGGCAAGACGAAGGCGCACACCGACAAGAATCTGCTGCTGGTGAAGGAGACGACACGGCAGGTTATTTATCTCAGTCCGACTGTGGCAGGCACCCGACATGATAAACGCGCTGCTGATGAGGCCCACCTCAGTTATCCGACCAACGCGACGCTCGATCAAGATACCGGCTTTCAGGGCTATGCGCCGATCGGTGTACAGACACGGCAACCCAAAAAAAGCCCAAGGGGCAAGCGCTAAGCATCGCGGATCAGTTTCTCAATCGGCTGTTTGCCAGTGCGCGAGTGGTGGTCGAACACGTGATCGGTGGTGTGAAGCGGTGTCGGATCGTCAAGGATATCTTACGGCTGACCCGGGAGGGTATCTCGGATCGCGTGATGGAGATTGCCTGTGGCTTGCACAACCTGCGCATGGCTTGCCGCCATCCCGCGCCTACCTTCAACTTGCTGAATTTGCAGAACATGCCTTAAAACCGATAATGTCTAATATAAAAGACGCGCAAGGTCTGATTTTTAACTTTCTTTTACAATAGACATTATCGGTTTTAAGGTTTCGGCGAATTATTGCCCTTGATGTACAAGCAGTTAAGTCAGTCAATAGCTTATTTCCGATAATGTCTAATTTTCCTGTAGTGTCCCTCAACTGCCGTGATGGGATTATCTTCAGAAAGCGGTAAAAGCTTGGTTGAAAAGGCACGCTCCATGAAGTAGGTGATAGGGGAAAAAACCAGCTAAGCTTATCAAGGCAGTTGAGGGGCACTACCGAACCTTGAACTCTACCAAACAACTGAAAGTTTTCGGTGCGCTGACCGAAAACTACATTGCTGACCATCTATAGGAAAAATCCATGAAACTGAACCTGCTCGTCTTCTACGGGTCCGTGCGCTCCGCGCGGCAAGGAATCAAGGCCGCCCGCTTTGTCGTTAACCAGTGCCGAGAACGCGGGCATGAGGTCTTCCTCGTCGACCCGGTTGACTTTCCGCTGCCGCTTCTCGACAAGATGTATAAGGAATATCCGCCGGGAGGTGCGCCGGAATTACTCGAACGTTTGGCCGAGCGGGTGAGGGTCGCGGATGCCTATGTGATCGTGTCCGGCGAGTACAACCATACCATTCCACCCGCGCTCGCTAATCTCCTCGATCACTTTCTCGAGGAGTACTTCTACAAGCCGAGCGCGATCGTCTGCTACTCGGCTGGAGCCTTCGGCGGCGTCCGGGCTGCGATTGCACTGCGTGCGATACTCGGCGAGCTCGGGATGTCGAGCATTCCCTCCATATTTCCAATTCCGAAGGTTCAAGACGCGTTCCGGGAGGACGGCTCACCGATCGAAGCTAGCTACGAGCGTCGTATCGTGAGGTTTCTCAACGAACTGGAGTGGTACGCTCGGGCGTTGAAGGTGGCTCGGGAGGGCGATCGAGACCGCGAGCGGAGCGACTGCTCGGCGCAACAGCTGGTCGCGTCGCAACGGTGAATACGACCGATTGAGCGGCAGACACCGCTGGCTGTGCATCCAGATTGTCTGCTTCCGGGTGATCTGTTTGTTCAGTTCGCAGACATGCGCGGCGACCGACATCAACTCAACTATGAAACATCCGGAAAAGGCGAAAATCATTCCGAGGCAATGTTGGTATGCCAGCTGGCCGTCGTCGCTCAGGGTGGGAATGGCTGCCGTCAACGCCGCGGCGCCTGTAAGAGTGCTAGTAAGCCCTCCAACAGTTGCAAAGGATTCGGCGGACAACCCGGAATATGCAAATCAACCGGAATGACTTCTGCTACCCCGCCGACACAGGCGTAACTGCCCTGAAACAGCCCTCCATCCCGGGCACAATCGCCCACCGCAACCACCCATTTAGGCTCAGGTGTCGCTTGGTGAGTGCGCTCCAATGCCTCACGCATGTTCGCGGTCACTGGACCGGTGACCAATAAGACATCGGCATGACGCGGTGAGGCGACAAAACGAAGTCCAAACCGCTCCAGATCGTAAAAGGCATTGTGCAAGGCGTGAATTTCCAGCTCACACCCATTGCACGAGCCGGCATCGACCTCGCGAATGGCGAGGCTGCGCCCGAGCCGCCGATGCGCCGCCTGATCGACCTTAATACTCAATTCATCAAGGGCTTCCTGGGAAGGCATGGGTGCCGTCAGCGTTACCGGGGAACGCAACAGATTCTGGAACAGCAGTTTACGCATCGTGATGTCGTCTAGAGATCGTGACCCGAATAAGAACAGTTAAATGATTTATTGCAAAGCGGAAAATCCGCCACGATGTTGCCTTCGATAGCCGCCTCAAGCAGCGGCCATTGGAACCATGAGGGGTCACGCAGGTGACAGCGTAGCACGGTGGCGTCTGCAGCAAGCCGCACCCAGACAAGGTTGTCGCCGCGAAAGCCCTCGACCAGTGCCGCTCCTTCACAAGCCAGACCGGGATGCTGCGGTTCAACAAACACCGGGCCGTGCGGTAAGCGGTCCAGAATCTGTTCGATCAGCGCTAGGCTTTGCTCCACCTCACGGATGCGAATCCACACCCGCGCATTGACATCGCCCTCGCGGAGCACGGGAACCTCGAACCGGAGCTGATCGTAAGGAGGATAACCTGGCGTTCGGCGAGCATCAAAACGCCGACCGGAAGCACGGCCGATATAGCCGCCGCAGCCAAATTGCTTGACCCACTCGGGCTTGACGATGCCGGTTCCCACAGTCCGGTCCTGCAGTGAAGCGGTGTTGTCGTACAGTTCCATTAAGGGAGAAAACTGCCGGCGGAGCTTGGCGGTAAGTTCGCGCAGGCCCGTCATTCCGTCCGCATTCAAGTCGCTGATCACGCCACCGGGAATCACACAATCCATCAGCAAGCGGTGCCCAAAGCAGGTAACGCTGGCGCGTAGCACTTGCTCTCGCAACACACCGCAGTGGGCATGCATCAGGGCGAAGGCGGCGTCATTGCAGATCGCGCCGATGTCGCCCAAGTGATTAGCCAGCCGTTCTAGCTCCGCCATCAGCGCGCGCAACCAATGGGCACGTTCGGGTAGCTCCGTGCTGGTTGCCGCTTCGACAGCCCGGGCAAAAGCCAGCGCATAGGCCACCGTACTGTCACCCGACAACCGACCGGCCAGCCGGGCTGCCCGTTCCAATGTCGCTCCTGCCAGCAACTGTTCGATACCCTTGTGGACATAGCCCAAGCGCGCCTCCAGCCGAACCACGGTTTCGCCGTTAGCGGTAAAGCGAAAATGGCCGGGCTCAATGATACCGGCATGCACCGGTCCTACCGGAATCTGGTGTAGACTCTCGCCTTGCGCCGGAAGAAACGGATATGGTTCGGGTGCAGCGCGTGCCGCATGACCTGTGCCCGGGGAATGGCGCCGTGGCCAGCGGCCATGGTCGAGCCAGGGGCGGTGGTCGGGACTGCCTTCGGCGTTGAGGCCCCAGAGGTCACGCAACGCACGTTCTAACCGGACAGCGGGAGGATGCACCCGACCGACTGAGGGGAAGCGTCCCTGCGGACAGGGCAGGCTGGCAATTCCCAGCGTGCCGGTAAGGGTCTCTTGAACGGCTAGGTGGACCATGCCGGCTTCACCCCACAACCCAAGCAGCCCCCAAGCGCCGTTAGCGAGTCCATCGGCCAGTATGTTCCAGTGCGCTTTCTCAATCACGGTACGCCGCCATGGTCGGTGCATGACGACGCCGTTTCCCTGATTGAGCAGGATGTCTAATGAAAAAACCGGATCGCTCATGACATCTACCTCAGCCCAGCAACCTCGCGACGTGCATGAACCAAGCCACCAGTGGCGCCGGTAACCAAATGCCGGCGAGCAATACGAGCGCCAGATGCACGAATATGGGCAGGTAAGCGGCCCGTGCCGGCTCCATGCGACCCTGCGGCTCGCCGAAAACCAGCCCGTTAAGTCGCAGCAGCAGGGCACCGAACGCGAGCAATAAGCCGGCTACCAGTGGCAGTGCCAGCAGCGGTTCCCGAGCAAATGTGGAACTGACTACCAGAAATTCACTCATAAAAATCCCTAGCGGCGGCATTCCGGCGATGGCAACCACGCCCAGCACCAAGCCCCAGCCCAGCATGGGATGCGTCTCCGTCAGGCCGCGAATCTGCGCGATCTGTTGGGTGCCCTTGACCTGGCTGATCTGTCCCACCGTAAAAAAAATCGCCGATTTGGTGAGGCTATGCAGGGTCATGTGTAGCAGCCCGGCAAAATTGGCCAGCAAGCCGCCCATGCCGAAGGCGAAGGTGATAATGCCCATGTGTTCGATGGAAGAGTAGGCGAATAGCCGTTTGCTATCGCCCCGGCGATAGAGCATGAGCGCAGCGAATAGCAAAGATACCAGACCTAAAGTCACCATCAGTGGCCCCGGCGCCAATGCAGCCGCGTTGGCGCTCATCAGCATTTTGAAGCGCAGCACCGCGTAGAGCGCCACATTTAACAAAAGGCCCGAGAGCACCGCCGAGATGGGGGTGGGGCCCTCGGCATGGGCATCGGGTAGCCAGGCGTGCAGAGGGACCAGACCGACTTTGGTGCCATAGCCGAGCAGCAGGAAGACAAAGGCAAGATTGAGTAACGCCGGATCGAAGGCGTGGGCGTGGGCGAGCAGCCGGCTCCAGGCCATCGCCGGTAAACCCTCACCCACCACCGGCTGGGCCGCCAGATAGACGAGGATGGTGCCAAATAGTGCTAGCGCAATGCCCACGCTGCCGAGTATAAAATACTTCCAGGCCGCCTCCAGTGCCTCGTGGGTCCGGTAGATGCCAACCATTAGCACCGTAACCAGGGTGGCCAGCTCGATGGCTACCCATAATAAGCCAATGTTATTGGCCAGCAGCGCCAGGTTCATGGCGAACAGCAGCACCTGATACATGGCGTGATAAAAGCGCAGATACGCTGGCGTTAACCGCCCGATTGCCACTTCATGGGCAATATAGCTGGCGCTAAATACGCTGGTGGTGAAACTGACGAAATTGTTCAGAACGATCAAATAGACGTTGAAATCGTCCACCAGCAAGTACAGATTGGGGGCCGGGCGTGCCTTGAACAGACTGACCGCAATCAGCAGGGTCAGCAAAGAAACACCGACATTCAGCCTGGCGCTGAGTCGATACGCGGACAGCAGCGCCAGTAGCAGCGCGGCGCCAGCCGGGATCACGAGAAGCGCGGTAACCGCCATCCCGCCTGTGCCGTTCATTGCCGCCGGTCTCCCCGGAAGCGATCCAGCACCTGCATGTCCACGCTATCGAAGCGTTCCCGGATGCGAAACAGAAAGATGCCGATGACGATCAGTGCGATCAGAACGGAGAAGGCAACGCTGATCTCGACAACCAGCGGCATGCCGCGCGCACCCGTCGCCGCCAGGATCAGGCCGTTTTCCAGTGACATAAAGCCCACCACTTGGCTAACGGCGTTACGTCGTGTGGTCATGATGAGCAGTCCGAGTAGCACCACGGCCAGGGCGAACGCCAGGTCCTCGCGCAACAAGGCCTCGGTGGCGGCTGTCACCGGCAACATCACGAGAATCGCCAAGGCCACCAGTAGAACACCGATCAGCATATTGAGACCGACACTCAGCACCTGCTCAATTGTGCGATGAATCCCCAATCGCTGGATAATGCGGTGCAGGGTGGTGGGCACGATCATGGCCTTAAAGAGCAATGCGATAGCCGCGGTAACATATAGATGCTCGGCATGTTGGGTATATGCCTGCCAGCCCACGGCCAAGGCGAGTAGCAGCGCATGCAGGGCATACACATTCAGTAGCGCGTACAAACGGTCCTGGTAGAGTAACAGAAGACTGATCACAACCATGCCGCCGGCCAATAAATGGGCGATATCAAAAGCCAGATTAGGCATCACAGACTCCGCGACACAAACAGCAACAGGGTGCCAAGCAGTCCCAGCATCAACGCCACGCCTAAAAACTCATCGACGCGAAAGATGCGCATCTTGGCAATCCCTGTCTCAAATACCGCCAATAAAAAACCAGCCACGGTCAGTTTGGCCACGTATACCGCCACGCCGACCAGATAAGCGGAAAATCCGGCGCTGGCGGCAGCCATTCCCCAGGGGGTAAAGATACACGCCAATAGCGATACATAAAGCAGCAGTTTCAAAGCGGCCGCCAATTCAATCATGGCGAGATGACGGCCGGCGTATTCCAGCACCATCGCCTCATGAATCATCGTCAACTCCAGGTGAGTGGCCGGATTGTCCACCGGAATCCGCGCATTTTCGGCAATCGCCACGATGCTCAGGGCAAGCATCGCCAGCACCAGTGAAATCCGTACGCCCACCCCGTCGGACAGCATAAATTGGGCGACCGCGGACAATTGGGTGGTACCGGCCAGCAGCGATATCGTAAATACCATCATCAACATGGCCGGTTCGGCCAGCGAGGCGATCATCATCTCACGGCTGGCACCCAAGCCGCCGAAGCTGGTACCCACATCGAGCCCCGCCAGCGCCAGAAAGAAGCGGGCGGTACCGAGCAGCGCGACAATCGCAATGAGATCCGCCGTCCAGTTGAACGGCAGGCCGCTGGCGAAGGTTGGCACCAGCGCCGCCGCCACCCAAACCGCAGCGAAGATCAGGTAGGGCGCAACTCGAAACAGCCACGATGCTGAATCGGCCAACACGACTTCCTTGCGCAACAGCTTGAACAGGTCGCGGTAAGGTTGCAGCAGCGCGGGCCCCTGGCGGCGCAGCAACCGCGCCTTGACCTTGCGGATAAACCCGGTCAGCAGCGGTGCCAACAGAAGCAGAAGAAACATCTGACAGCCCTGCACCAGCCCATCGATCATCAAAGCCATAACGCCAATCCCAGGAGTAGCAGCACCAGCGTGGCGAACACCAGGCTCAGGTAGCGGCGGATGGTGAGGAATTGCAGGTGGTTGAAACGCTCTGCCAGCGCATCCACGGCGGCGGCAAGCGGCGTATAACCATAGTGCCAGGCGGGATCACGCAACTTGACGTCAAGCTTGGCTGGGCGCAAATCACCGGGCGGTGGTATCACTACCTGCTCGCGGGCTTGAAACACGACGCTACCAAATACCCGACGGATAGGCTGGACGAAACTCCCCGCCGTGTACTGGGCGGCGGGACTGCTCTCGGGAAAACCACAGTCCCAGGCTGCACCGAGTCGCACTGCGCGGGTGGCCAGATGGTGAATCAGCAGAGCGGCGGCAGTTCCCGAGAAAGCCATGAACAATAACACCAGCAGGCCGTTGTAGGAACTCTTGCCCTCATCAATAGGCACCAACGTCAGCCCAGGTTGGGTAAGCTGTGTCGCCAGATGATCGCCGGTGAGGGCGGTGATGACAGGAGCCAGGGCATCGATCACTAAGCCGGGCAATACGCCGGCCAGCAGACACAGTGCCGCCAGCGTGAACAGGGCAAGCTGCGACAGCCGGTCGGTTTCCTGCGCTTGGGCAGCGGCGGGTGAGCGCGGGCGGCCCAGAAAAGTGATCCCAAAGGCTTTGACGAAACAGGCGGCAGCCAAGGCGGCGGACAGTGCCAATGCCGCACCCACCGCCGGCACCAGGAACTTAAGCAGCCATTGCGGCACCTGCGGGCTCACGAGAATAGCCTGGAAAGTCAGCCACTCCGAAACAAAGCCATTCAACGGTGGCAGTGCCGAAATGGCCGCCGAGCCGATCAGAAATGTCAGTGCAGTCCATGGCATACGTCGGATAAGTCCCCCCAGGCGGTCCATGTCGCGCTCGCCGGTAGCCGCCAGTACGCTGCCTGCACCGAGAAACAGCAGGCTTTTGAACAACGCATGGTTGAGCACATGAAACAACGCCGCGGTGAGGGCGAGCGCCGCGCCGGCGGTCAGATGATTGGCCTGGAAGGCGAGTGCCAGACCCAGACCGATGAAGATAATGCCGATGTTCTCTACCGTGTGGTAGGCGAGCAGTCGCTTTAAATCATGCTGCATCAGTGCATACAAGACGCCCATCACGGCCGTGACCCCACCCAGGACGAGTACCCCCGCACCCCACCACCAGAGGGGTTCGCCGATGAGGTCGAAGACGATGCGGATAAAGCCATACACCGCCACTTTAGTCATCACCCCGCTCATTAACGCCGAAACATGACTAGGAGCGGCCGGATGGGCCAGGGGCAGCCAGACATGGACGGGGAACAAGCCGGCCTTGGAACCGGCTCCCAGCAGTGTCAGACCCAGGGCCAGCGCCGCCAGACCGGGTGTCAACGTGCCGGCGCGGATAACGGTGAAGTGATAACCGCCCTCGGCGCCAGCCAGCAGACCGAACGCCAGCAGCAAGGCAAACGTACCGAAACTCGCCATCACCAGGTAAAGGTATCCGGCACGCACATTGGCCGGCTCCCGGTGATGGGCCATCACCAGCGCCCAGGACGTCAGCGACATGAACTCCCAAGCCAGCAGAAAAGTAAAGGCATCGTCAGCCAGCAGCACCAGGTTCATGGCTGCCAGAAACAACGGAAAGAAGGGTAATATGCGTTCCGGCGCGCGTTCCTGCTGGCCATACCCTAGGCCAAACAGGCTGGCGACGGCGCCGCCCAGGTTGACCACGACCAAAAACGCGGCGGATAACGCATCGAGACGCAGACAGGTGCCGCTCCAGGGTAGCCCCAGCGGTAAGGTGAGCGTCACTGGGACAGCATCGGTCAACAACTGCTCGAGCGCCACCAGCAAAGCGACAATACAAACCGCTAAGGTGCCGCTATAGACAATGCGGCTGCATGCGGGTCGTCGTCGAACCATGGCAACGGCATAAACGCTGGCGGCAAACAGACCGATAAGCAAGCCTAACAACCAGTGTAACGGCATCCTGAAAAACACCCCCCTTTGTCGACGGCATCCCACGCCTTATCGAAACCCTATCTTTAACGCTTCAAACGGACCCCCCGTCCGCCGTCCTTGCTGATGGCACCTTCGCTGATCAATTCCACGCCGGCGGCTTCCAAAGCCGCGATGAGTTTGACTAAGGAATCCACGTTGCCGCGGATAGTGCCGGCGCTGGCCTCCATTCGCTGGATGGTCGGCAAGGACAAACCGGCTGCCTCTGCGAGCGTGCGCTGATCGATACCGAGGAGCGCGCGTGCCGCCCTTAACTGCGCTGCGGTAATCATATCAAATACATCAAATTACAAGTATCAGGTTTTTATTTACAATGCTTATAATTTGAAATAACAAGTATAAATATTATTTTTAATTATAAAAATATTATAATTGATGTAAAAAACATTATTCAAGAAATTTTAAGGCATGGATACTGCTTTGCAATTACCGGAACGTAATTGGATGATAGGAGGTATGATGTGGAGTCAAATTCGCCGACAGAATCTTAGGGTATGACCCTCGAAAAGACAAAGCCCTGGCACAGTCTTCCTCTCCAGGAGATCTTGCAAACCCTTGCTACCCAAATGAGTGGGCTGTCCCAGCAAGAGGCGGCGAAGCGGCTTAAGATAGCCGGTTTCAACCAGCTTAAGCCGCCGAAGAAGCGCAGCCCGTTGCTACGTTTTCTCCTGCAGTTTCACAATATTCTGATCTATGTGCTGTTAATGGCCGCGGCGGTTACCGCCTTCCTGGCCCACTGGGTGGATACGGGGGTGATTATCGGTGTCGTGGTGATTAACGCGCTGATCGGCGTACTTCAGGAAGGCAAGGCGGAAAAGGCGCTGGCTGCGATTCGCACGCTGCTGTCTCACCAGGCCAGCGTGCGCCGCGACGGCAAGTTGGTTGCCCTGCCGGCGCATCTGCTGGTGCCCGGGGATATCGTAAGTCTGCAGTCCGGCGACAAGGTGCCTGCCGATCTGAGACTGCTTACCGCCAAGGAGCTGCGTATCGATGAATCCCTGTTGACGGGGGAGTCCGTCCCCGCCGAAAAAGCACCGCCTCCGGTCAGTCCGACGGCACCCATCGGTGATCGCCAATCCATCGCCTACTCCGGTACATTAGTCAGCTATGGTCAGGCGCTCGGGGTGGTCGTAGCGACCGGCGAACAGACCGAGATCGGTCGGATCAGTATCCTGCTGCGTGAGGTGCAGACCTTGACCACGCCGCTGTTGCGGCAGATCGATCAGTTCGCGCGCTGGCTCTCGGTTGCCATCGTCGCGTTGGCCGCCGCGACGTTTCTGTTCGGCGTTTTTGTGCGCCACTATACGGTCACGGAAATGTTTTTGGCCGCCGTGGGGCTGGCGGTGGCGGCCATTCCCGAGGGCCTGCCCGCCATTATGACCATTACCCTGGCCATCGGGGTGCAGCGGATGGCGCAGCGCAACGCCATTATTCGCCGGCTTCCCGCCGTGGAGACCCTGGGCTCCGTGAGCGTCATCTGCTCCGATAAGACCGGCACCCTGACCCGCAATGAAATGACTGTCCGCTCCGTCGTCACGGCCGACGGTTTTTTCGAGGTCCGCGGCACCGGCTACGATCCTCATGGTGCCTTCTACCTGGACGGCGCTGAGATTCGGCCCGAGGAGTATCCGCAGCTGGAAGAACTGACGCGGGCCGCTTTATTGTGCAACGATGCTTCGTTGCGGCAGGTCGAGGGCGAATGGCGGCTGACAGGGGATCCCACCGAGGGGGCCTTGCTGGCCTTAAGCCTCAAGGCGGGCCTGAATCCGGTTTTTGAGCAGGAAGCCTGGCCGCGTACCGATGTGATTCCTTTTGAGTCGGAACACCGTTTCATGGCCACCCTCCATCACGACCATGAGGGTCATGGCTTTGTGTATCTCAAGGGAGCGCCGGAGCGCGTTCTGGAAATGTGCGCCCGGCAGCGCATGCGGGGTGAGGACTTTCCTCTGGATCTTTCCTACTGGCATGCCCAAGTGGCAACCATGGCCGGCCAGGCGCAACGATTGCTGGCTATCGCCTTTCAAGCCACGGGAACCGAGCATCGCGAGCTTCGTTTTGCCGACGTCGAGGCCGGCCTCTCCCTGCTGGGCATCGTGGGAATGATCGACCCGCCCCGCGACGAGGCCATTACGGCCGTTGCGGATTGTCATGCCGCCGGCATCAGTGTGAAGATGATCACCGGCGATCATTTAGCCACGGCCAAGGCGGTGGGAGCCGTCATGGGTATCAGCGACGGCGCGACGGCCAGCACAGGGCGCGAGCTGGAAAACCTGACCGACGAGGAACTGCGCCACACCGTCAAGGCGGTAGAGGTCTTCGCACGCACCAGCCCAGAGCATAAGCTGCGCCTGGTCACCGCGTTGCAGGCCAATGGCAATGTGGTTGCCATGACCGGCGACGGCGTCAACGATGCGCCCGCCTTGAAGCGCGCCGACGTGGGTATTGCCATGGGGCGCAAGGGCACCGAAGTCGCAAAAGAGGCGGCGGAGATGGTGTTGGCGGATGATAATTTTGCGTCGATTGGGTATGCGGTGGAGGAGGGCCGTACCGTCTACGATAACCTGAAAAAGGCCATCTTGTTTATTCTGCCCACCAACGGCGGCGAGGCGATGAGCATTTTGGCGGCGATTGCCCTGGGGCGCGGACTGCCGATCACGGCGGTACAGATTTTATGGGTCAATATGATCACCGCCGTTACTCTGGCCCTGGCTCTGGCCTTCGAACCCGCGGAACGTGACGTGATGGCGCGTCCGCCTAGAGATCCCCGGGAGCCCTTGCTTTCCGGGTTTCTGGTCTGGCGTATCGGGTTTGTCTCGTTGATCCTGGTAACCGGGGTGTTTGGTTTGTTTTTGGGGTACCGTTCCCAGGGGAGTTCTATCGAAACGGCGCGCACCATCGCCGTTAATACCCTGGTGCTGTTCGAAGTGTTTTATTTGTTTAACTCACGGCATTTCATTGCCTCGGTGATTTCCCGGGAAGGGTTGCTGGGAAATCGTTATGCGCTATACGCCGTGGGCATTCTGCTGGTATTTCAACTGCTGTTTACCTACGCGCCGCCGATGCAGACGCTATTTGCCACCACCGCTATCGGCGTGGTCGATTGGCTTTATATCAGCGTTGTTGCTCTGTCCATTTTTTTTCTGGTGGAACTGGAAAAGAGTTATATTCGCTGGCGGCGTAGGCGACATTGCAAAATTCCCTCTCCCCTGGTGGGAGAGGGTAGGGTGAGGGGGAAATGACCAAACTCAAGACAGCCAAGCAGCTGATGATTATGATGTAAAGGTCTATTTTTAATATTCGACAGAAGTTACCCTTCATGACCAACCCACACCTACTACTGCTGACCGGCAGTCCCGGCGTCGGCAAAACCACTCTGATCTGCAACGTGGCCGCCGCTCTGTCCAGTAAACGATTGGGCGGTTTTTACACCGCAGAAATCCGCCGCCACGGGCGGCGCCAGGGCTTTCGGCTAGTCACCTTTGCCGGCCGGGAGGCGGTGATCGCCCATGTGGATTTTTCCCATGGGGAGCGGATCAGCAAATACGGCGTAGATGTCGCCGTCATCGACGCCGTGGTGGAAGAGGCTCTTGCCGTCGAGGAATCCATCGATATCTATCTGGTGGATGAAATCGGCAAGATGGAATGCCTTTCCGGCCGCTTTGTCGCTGCCATGCAGGCGTTGCTGGATGCCGGAAAGCCGGTGGTGGCCACCATTGCCCAGAAGGGCGGCGGCTTTATCGGCGAAGTCAAGCAGCGTCGAGATGTTGAACTCTGGGAACTGACTCGTGCCAACCGCGATAGCTTACCTGAGAAAGTGCTAGCCCGGCTTGGCAAAGCCTAAGTAATAGCGTTAAGTAATCGATCACAAGTATTTTAACATTTTATGAGAATGCGATCTGGTATTCAGTGCCGATGTCTCTCAGGATCTTAAAGAGCTCATCTCGGAGGCTGGAAAAGGATTCATAGGCCGAGAAGGGCAGCCATTCATATTTGATCTTGCGCCATAAGATTTCGATCAAATTTAATTCCGGTGAATACGGGGCGAGAAATTCTAGCTGCAGACCGGTAGCGTGCCAACGTTCCCGATTTGCCTCAACCGCTTCGCTGGTATGGAGCGAGGCATTATCGAGTACCACGACGGTGGGTTTTTCTCGGGTCTTGGCAAATTCATCAAAGCAGGCGATCACGACCGCAGTGTCGATGGTGCCTTCAAAGACATAAGAATGCACGTCACTGGCCCGATTCATAAACCCGAGCACATGGAGCCGCTGGCTATGGGACGCCGGTAACTCGATCGTCTCGCCGCGGGGTTGCCACGCGTAAGCCATCGCCGGGACGAGGGTAAAGCCGGACTCGTCAAAATAATACCGCTCAATCGCCCCGCTCGCCTCGCGCTCAATCAGCTCGGCAAGCCGTTCCACCGAAGCGGCAAACGCCTGGGGATCGCGCTTGTCTTTGAGCGATTGTCGCACCCGCTTCCACACCAGCCCCGCCCGTTGGCACAACCGTTTCATCGTCTTCCTACTGACCTGGCGCCCGCAGCGCTTCTCTAACGCCGCCAGCACCCGCTTGAGGGAGCGCGGCTCCGCTTCGAGCCACGCCAGCACCGGCGCTTCTTCCGCGGCGCTGAGTTTGCGCGGCCGACCACTGCGCGCTTGATCCAGTAACCCCACTAACCCCCGACGTGCCCACGCTTTCAGCCAACTCGAGACCGTCTGGCGACACACGCCATAGATCGCCGCGATCGCTTGAACCCGATAACCCGACGCACTCAGCAAAATCGCATGGGCGCGCATCCGTGTCCAATGAAACGGGTGGTGTTGGTGCATCTCTTGTAGCGTCACCTTCTCGGGCTCGCTCAGGGGGGGTTACCAATAACATCAGTGGCCTATCACAACAATGGGACTCTAAAATAGAATAAGGTTACCTCATTTTTACTTTTGTTAAAATACTTATGGCCGACTACTTATATAGCTCTCATGGATAGAGAGCAGCTCAATGAAGAGCTCCGCTATCTGCGCGACTGTTTGGAGCGGGGCCAAATCACCGACGCCTACTATCAACAGGCCGTCGCGCGCCTGCGCGCCGCCGCCGGTTCCGCTTGGCCCGGCGACCCCTTCTTCAATGCTAAAGGCGACAGCTATACCCCGCGCCGTGCCACCCGGCTGCTGGATTTGCTGCCGGATCAAGAGATGGGTCCCGTTGATAACCGTTTTCGGCTGGTGCGGGAGATTGGCGGCGGCGCCATGGGGCGGGTATGGCTGGCCCACGACCTGGAAGAAGAAAAACTGGAAGGAGGCGAACGCTATAAGGCGCTCAAGGTCGTCAACCCGCAACTGCTGGACTCGCCCCGGGCGCTGGAACTGCTTAAGCGGGAAGCGGTGCGGGCATCGCAACTGACGCATCCCAATATCATCAACACCGATTTTCATTCCGATAAATAAGGTCTCTTCATGACACGGTTCCGGGCAGAAACTGGATATTCATGTCCATCCATGCCAGGTGAGTCGGTTGTGTCATCCACGGCAGCTCGAACAAGATTGGGAGGTGCGTTTTTTTGTTGAGTCGAACCGTTACGGTGTTGCCGTGAATAGTGATAGCCGCCCCATTTTCTAGGAATTTCCGATGGCTCGTCTCGACCGTACACTGCTCAAAACCCGGTAAGCCATTGGCCAGTTGACGGTAGAGATGATGGGCCAAGAGCGACAACGTGAGGTCAAGATCCACCTTGACGACAAGGGAAGACGAGGGACTATTGAGGTGAAACGCCACGATCTGCTCGGCGATTTCCTGTTCCACTAACCATCGCCGCGCGTACTGTTGCACCACGTGTTTAACCGGTAGTTCGAAGTCATTGGTGATCAAAAACGTCGGTTGCCGGCGCCCGTGATCGGTGAGAATGACTTGCCGAACTTCCCCTGGGTAATGGGGCAGCGTGCAGGTGCCATCGTGCCCCCGCAGCGTCTGGTGTTTGCCCTTGGCGCGCGCCACGGACACCCGCTGCCAAGCTTCGGCGGGCAACGCCTCGACGCCCTGGAGCAACTGCTTACCGCGCCGGCGTAAGGTCAGAAATGTGATCCGCTCAGGACTTTGATTGAGCTGATCGAGAGGGCGGTAAGTCGTGAGCTTCGAATCGAAGATGAGCACCTTGGGCGCGATCCCACGGCCCTGCTTCCAAAAGTCGACGAAGTCGAGCACCGCCGCGCTTTGATCACGCTGTCGGATATCGGCGTTAGGATAAGCCAGGTGCCCCGTAGCGGGGTCCTGCACGATCAAGGCCAGGACCCTCGTGAGCGCTTTCGCACGACTGCCCGACCCGTGTTTTTCCAGCACACTCGCATCGCCCCAATGGGGAATCGTTTTGAAATCCAAATTGAATTCACCCGGCGCGCTGTCGTGTTGAAAACAGCGACTCAACTGCAGGAGAAAGCGCCGATTCATGGTCCGCGTGACCCGATAGGAATAGCTCGCCAGCGTCGTGGCTTTGGGTAACACGTTGAGCCCCGCAAATAGCCCCAACGCTCGATCCAGATTCCAGGCGGTGTCGTGTGACCAGCGCTGGGTGCCCATCAGCTTCAGCGCCAAGAGCGACAACACCGCTTGCCCATCGCGGATCTCGCTAGTCGAGGGAAACGGCGCCTGGGTAATCGCCGGCACGATCCCTAAGCGTTCGAGTAGCGGCAGAAAAACCAAGGGACCCGCTCCCGGGGTGGTGGTAAAGTCTTCGTCAGCGAGCGTCAGGGTAGCGCTGCGTGGCGCCGGTAAGGTCGGAGGCGGTTTCCCCGTCAGGCGCTGTTGGCGAGTGCGCTTCGGTAGCGGCGCAACGCCTTCGGTTTTCAAAAGCTGATCGATCGTATCCAATGACAGAGCGCCCCCCTGGGCCTCTAGCACCGCTTTGATATCGGTGATCGCATAGTTGTGCTTGCGCAGCGCGATGATCTGCTCCACCAACGCGTCGCTGCGACGCCGCTGTTTGGGACCGGTTTTGGGTTCGACAAAAAAGGGATTGCGTCCCTGCCGAAGACGGCGCACAAACTCAACTCGCAGCTTCTTAAAGTACGAGACCGAGAAGCCGAAGCAAGCGGCCGCTTCGGCCGCCGACAGTCTCTCCTGGGAGAAGGCTTTGAGCGCCTCGTATTGGCGCTGGCGGGCGCAACTGGGATGGCTAAAAAATTCCGTAGGCTCCATGCGAAGATACTATAATTAACTGAACAGTAAATCAATGTATTTTTGTTATAATTTAGAGGGAGACAACCTATTTCGAAAAAATACGTAGCTTAGCGCACTGTTTTAGGCTCTGATCAGATAAATGATGGGGCCACGGCAGAAATCTGTTATGTCGCGATTTCGGCTAGCGTTCAACTATTAGGGTAGCCGTTATGAGAACGACTGGAACGCAAGTAACAACGAAACGTGGTTAGTTTCGCTTAGCATTGAGTTACCTGAAATAACAGAATGAAAATCGGTGATCAATGTCCGTGGCTGGCGACAGGGCCGAGACGGCTGGCTGTTCGTGGTGATGGATTATCTGGAGGGTCGGGATCTAGACCGGTTGCTGCTGGATGAGCTGGATGACAGCAAGCCGGGGTTGTCCTGGGAGCGGACGCTGGCCTTGCTGGAACCCATCGCCGCGGGTCTCGATTACGCCCATGCCCAGGGTATTCTCCACCGGGATCTTAAGCCGGGCAATGTGTTTATTACCCAAAGGCGAGAAGTCAAGCTGCTGGATTTTGGGCTGGCCTACCGCCTGCACCGCTCCAGCACGATGATAGGGATTCAGGAAACCGACGCCAGCGGTACGCCCGAATATATGCCGCCGGAGGCTTTTGTGGCAGGAGAGCCGGATAAGGCGCGGGATATCTATGCCCTGGCGTGCCTGACCTACGAGATGCTGACGGGGGAGCCGCCGTTTAGTCCGGGAGCGGCGCGCTGGCGGAATCCTGAGCTGATGATGCCGGGCAAACCGGGGGTGTTGACCGAGGCGGCTTGGGAGGTACTTAAATCGGGTCTGGCTTACCGGAAGGAGGAACGGCCGGGTAGTGCGGGTGAGTTGGTAGGGCGTCTGGCGGTTGCCCAGCGGGCTGAGCCGGAGCCGGTGGAGAAAGCTTCTTCGCCGGAGGTATTCAAATCAGAACTGCCGCCGGTCCAGAACATTCACGGCTGGCCGGCGGAGAAAGTCAAGTCTTTGCAGCAGCAGACTGCGGCAGCGTTGAGTGTGCCGGTGGAATTTCATGACCGCCTACGGGATGGCAGCCAAGGGCCGGCAATGGTGGTGATACCCGCCGGCGAATTTCTGATGGGTTCTCCAAAGGACGAGGAAGGCCGCTTTAGCAACGAGCGCCTGCATGAGGTCCGCATCGAGCGTCCTTTTGCCGTTGGCAAATATGCCGTGACTTTCGAGGCATATGACCGTTTTGTAAGGGCTACCGGGCGGAAGAAGCCGGAAGGCTGGGGTTGCGGGCGGCGGCCGGTGATTAACGTAAGCTGGGAAGATGCCGTGGCTTATGCGGAGTGGCTATCTGAACAGACGGATCAGTCATACCGTTTGCCGACAGAGGCGGAGTGGGAATATGCGGCATGGGCGGGGACGGCGACGCCCTATCATTTCGGTGCTACGATCACCACTAAGCAGGCGAACTATGATACTGGTGGACTTTTCAGTATCTTCGCGGGAACAATAGAGGTTGGTCAGTTTCCGCCCAATGTCTGGGGCTTGTATGACGTGCATGGCAACGTTTGGGAATGGACTTGCTCGGCTTATGATGACAACTATGGCGGTGCGGAATTGAATTGCATAAGTAAGAATTGTGCCGACCCTCGTGTGCTCCGGGGCGGCTCCTGGGGCGACAACCCGCATGGGGTGCGTGCGGCGAACCGCTACAGGCTCACGCCGGGTTTCCCGGCCCAACGATCGGGGGTTTCGCCTGGCCAGGCAGTTCTAACCCTTTGTTCTTTATACTTTTACCCTTTACGCCGGGAGGTCGAAAATGCCCCTTAAATTTTTCTTGTTCGGCGAATGTTTTTATAAAATCCCCTTCATCCTAACCTTCTCCCGCCAGGGGAGAAGGAATAATTCTCCACCTCCTTGATGGGGAAGAACTGGGGTGAAGGTGAGGTAAAATCTATTGTCCCGGATAGGCTCCCACACAAAATTCAAACGCAAGCATTCCCATCTCCACCCAGTCACCGTCTTTTAACCCAGCAGACGTTCCGGAAGGTACGGACCGGCCGTTGATAATCATTGGGGCGCTTCGATGTGAAATCACAAAACCGCCTGCCTGGTGGCTGAGTTCGGCCAGCAGTGCCTCGGTGCTGGCGGCACCGCTCACCGGCAGCGCTGCGCTTTCGCTTCCCCCGATAGCCGCACTCCCGCGCAGCAACAGGTAATTTTCTACTTCAGAGCCGTTATTCACCCGGTCCAGCCGCAGCCACTCTCCGGGCTTGGTGCAAACGCGCAGTTGCAGAATCCCGCGGCAGAAATTGACCACATCGCCATTCTCCAAAACCCGCCAGTCCCGTCCGCTGAGCGGTGTGCCGTTAATCTCGGTCGCAGCTCGCGCATTGTCATCCCTTAGTCTGGCCTGATCTTCCAGCCATAGCACTGCATGGGACTCGCTGATACCGTCCATCCGCTGATGGTTTTCCGGGTCGTCCAGGGGGAATAGGGCGAGCCACAGGTCGGCGGTTAACTTCGGCCGGCCCAAAACGAGGCGGGAGCGCGCAAAAACCCGTGTCAGCTTTACCGAGGCGCCTGTTAAAAATTGCAACCGTGCGCCGCTGGTTTCTTCGGGCAGGGGGTCAAGCTTTCCGGAGGTCACGGCCTCGATGACTTCTGCCGTGTCCGGCGTGTCAGGATGCGCGAGGTCATCCGTGGCCATCGCGGCCTTGATCGCTTTGCAGATTTTGACCAGTGCCCTGTCCTGCTCTGCCGGGTCTAAACCGACCAATGGCTCATTGGGATCGTGGGCCGCCTGATATTGTTCTATTTCGGTTTCTTCATACAAGCTGTGCCGTACCGGTATCCAGATAATGGTCAATCCTTCTTTCTCGGCGGCATTTAGCAGCGGCGGCAGTTCATGTTCATCGATAAAATCGGAAGCGAGAAAGTCCGGACTTACCAGCAGTACGGCTACCTTGGCCCGGGTCAGCGCCCCTTGAATTTCTTCATGCCATCGCTGGCCTGCTCTGATCTGCGTGTCCTCCCAGACGGTTAGTCCTTTGCGGATCATGGGTTTTAGCATGGTCTGGAATCTTTCCAGCCATTGTTTATCTTTATGGCTGTAACTAATAAAGACCTGATCGCGGGTGGTTGCCGGCATTGGGTGTTCCTTGATTTTACGGCTGCGGTATCAAGTTAAAGTATAAACTGTGAGGGGTGTGTTGGGTTGTGCTGCGCTGTACCCAGCTTACGAGTAATACTTAAAAAGACACCTGACAGCCCATTGACTTTAGTCCGTTTGCGTACTATAAAATACTAAAAATACATTTTCGGATTTTACCAACAGGATATACCATGTCCGTCGCCGATCATCGCCCTTCCTACGAACCAACCAGCCCACAGCGATACAACGAGGCTGAGAAGGCTCAAGCGGGCCTGATGGCGTTCTTCTCGATTGCTGCGGAATGGGAGTTGGATGTGGAACAGCAACGCATTCTTCTGGGCAGTCCGGGTCGCACCACGTTTTTTGACTGGAAAAAAAAGAAAACGGGTAAGCTGTCCAGAGATACCCTGGATCGTCTGAGCTACATCCTGGGAATCTATAAGGCGCTGCATATTCTGTTTGCGGAGCAAAGCGTGCGGGAATGGTTGCGAAATCCCAATCGTGATCCGTTGTTCGCCGGTCAATCGCCCCTTCAGTATATACTCACGGGGCAGCTGGTAGCGCTGGCAGACGTGCGCCGGTATCTGGATTGGGCCAGGGGATAACACCCGCCGGACTTCCTGCCCCGCCTACGACGCGGTTACGGGGGAAGCAGTACCGTTGCATTGCCACCTGCTATCCGCCGGTGGAATTCTTTGAGCGCCACGTTCCGCCGGAATTACTGGGACCTCTCTGGGAACTCGAGGCCCAGACCAATCCCCGCCTGCTGGAGGAAACCGGAGATCTCAATCGCGTGCGCCCTGAGGATCGAGTGTCCGGTGCCGGCGCCAGCATCGTGATGGCACCGTTTACTCACCTTGGCCGCGCTTCCCGCTTCTCCGATGGTACCTACGGCGTTTACTACGCCGGGCGCTTGCTGGAGACGGCGGTGCGCGAAACAGTCCATCACCGCCAATTAATAGCCGGCGATGCCCGGCTGGGGCCTGCCGAATTTAGCATGCGCGTCTGGATTGGGACGCTACGTAAGGCGCTGCACGATGTGCGGGGTCCCGAGTACGCGGTTCTTCATGATGCGGCGCCGCGTCCCGAGGCTCACCCTGCAGCGCAGGCATTTGGTCGGCAGTTCCGGGAGCAGGGTGCCTGGGGAATCGTTTATCGAAGCGTGCGGCACGCGGGCGGTGAATGCCTTGCGGCGTTACGTCCACCTGCGGTTTCACTGCCGGTACAGGGACCTCATCTGGTTTACGTCTGGAACGGCGAACGTATTACCCACGTTTATGAAAAAACAAGTCCTCTGTTTATCTTTGAGTGACGGATGAGGCAGCTTTGGCAAGATCAATGCAATTGCTGGGAGAGGTGAGATAGCAACTATCTACAAGAAACGAAATAGCGACCGTACTGGTGGTTGAGATCCGATTTCGGATAAACCGGTTTAGGCAGGAAGCTGCAAAGATTTAGGCGGCGAGGGGAGAGGCACGACAGGAACCGGCAACGTCCCTGTACCCGTTCCTGGCTTTATGTTTCTGATAACCGCACTTAAGCTGCTTTTTTTTATCCACATGAGCAGCCCCCCGCACCTTATGGTGTTTAGCCACAAAATTATTGACTCTTACGGCTGTCATTACGGCCTCCTGGTTTTGCTACATAAGTCGTCAAGGAATTTAGCGAAGAACTCGTCGGTGATGCGTCCTACTGAACATAAAACGCGCCATTTCAGTCAATTATGACGGTGTGCTGGACACTAAGTTCAACCGTAACGCCGCCTTAGGATCGTGCACGAAATCATTTCCCCACTGACCAGCCAAAACCCGGATTCCGCTGGGCTCCATCCAGGCTACGAAAGGGTCAGTCGAGACGTATTTTCGTGCACAATCCTTAGCGCGAAACCGCGAGCAGGCAGACCCGCCGGTTTCCATTAGCGGCGGCCCGTTATCACCGCCACGAGCTCTCGTCCGGCGCGGCGTACCGTTCTGTGCACATCGCGAAATCCCGCCCGGCGCATGGCTGTCTGAATCTTATCGAGATCGCCCTTGGTAAAGCCGGGTGCCGGACGCCAATGGGCAGAGGGATCGTGCTGGCGCAAACACAGCAACAACAGACCATCCTCTTGTAGAACCCGGCGAACTTCCCGCAGGTCGTCTTGAAGCTGAGGCCAGAATTGTACGGAGTTTACTGCAAAGACTTTGGTAAAGCGTCGATCCGGAAAGGGTAAAGTGGAGACACTGCTTTGCTGTAGCGCAACGCGACCCTGTTCGATAAACCGGCGGTTGCGTTTCGTTGCCTGCCGGACCATCACCTCGGAGATATCGACGCCGGCGACAAACCCCCGGCATGCCCAACTGGCCGCCAGTTGAATCCCATGACCGGGGCCAAAGCCGATTTCCAGGAGTTGGTCGTCGGGGCGGATGTGCAGTAGTTCAATGGCGAGACGGTTTATCGATTGGTTGGCGGTGGCCATCAGTTTGCCGGCAAGCCGGCCCAGCCAGCCTAGCGGGCGGGCAAACTGGCTCCGCATAGCCGCGGGATGCTTGGTCTGATGGAAAAAATGCTCAGTATGGGAGGACGGAAAATTCATAAGAGATCTCCTCACCGGGTTTGTGATAAGCGGCGTTACAGGTTAGCAACCCATTCCCGCAGGAAGCGGAGGACCGCTGTTGTGTTCTGAAGACGCAGTCAGGCCCGCAACGGCCGGCTGCCAAGAGTAGGCTCGAATTACCTACCATATTCGCTAGTAGATTATGACAACGCAAAATGGCGATGTTCTGCTGGCCGGCAGGTTGCTTAACAGGGCATCAGGCCGTTGAAATTGCCGCATCATCCGGCGGGGTTTTCCCTGCCGTAGGCTCAGGCGTGCCGTCCTCGGCCCAGACAGACATTTCTTGCATCTGCGCCAGACCGAAGATGGTCCCAAAGGCAACATCCGCGGCGTCACGCCCGGACCCGATCCGCACGAAGCCGTTTACCGGGGCCATGCGCGTAGCGTCGAAAAGATACCAGCGATTACCCAAATAAGCCTCGAAAAAGCCGTGAAAGTCCGGCGGATCGAGCCCGATAGCGTAACCGGAGACATAGCGGGCTGGAATACACAGAGCCCGGCACAGGGCGATGGCCAGATGGGCATAGTCCCGGCAGACGCCCGCCCGCTGCACCAGCACGTCACAGGCTGTGGTATGAGCGTCGCTGCTGCCTCCCTGGTATTGCAAATGTTCATAGGTCCAATTACAGACCGCCGTGACCCGGGAATAGCCCGGCAGTAGCTCGCCGAATTCCTGGTTGACCAGCCTGATCAGGCGATCCGACTCACAGTAGCGGCTGGGGTTGACATAGGGGAGCACTTCGGGCGGTAGCGCGGGAAGTTGGGTTTCCTGCAATTGAGGCGGGTCCTTCACGGACGGCTGAAGTTCCACATTGGCCTCGTAGGTAATGTAGAGTTCACCGGGTTGCACCGAAAGGCGAAAGACGCGGTTGATTTCCGAACCTGTACCGCATTCCTCGTAAGGCGTGTCCGGCGTCAGGCAGAAAGCCTCGCTAAGCAAGTTTTGGTGCGGCGTCCGCGCCGCTGCGATATTGAACAGGAAAGTCGCTGGGGTGGTGACTTCGTAGCGTAATTTGCAGCCTACTGAGACGATGGTCATGACAGTGTCACTGTCCTCCGTTGGTTCCTTACCCGGCAGACCCGGGCGGGAGAGAGACTGATAAAGGTGCGGCGGATTCAGACCGGTTCAGCACTGGCGCCGCCCACCGCATGGGGAACTCGACAAGCGAGGCGGCCAGCCGTTGCTGCCACCAGGCCGAGACCGACGCCAGTTCTGCCGCCTGAAAGCGATGTTCTCGCAAGGTCCCGGTTTGGGCATGATAGACCAGTATATCCAGTGGAAAATCAACGTCATTGACGCTGGCATGGGTGGCGTCAAAGGCAAGATAGCCCAGGCTGATGGCCTGTGGCAGGTCACAGGTGTCCTGTAGCAGGCGATCCAGAATGGGTTTCCCGTATGCCGTACGGCCAATGCTGAAATAGGGGGCGCCGGCGGAAATTTCAACCCAATTGCCCTCCGGATATAATAAAAACAGAGAATGTTCACGGTCCGCTGCGAGTCGCCCGCCGAGGATGGCATGCAGGTTGAAATGCAGCCCGCTCCTAGCCAAAGCCTCACCGTCTTCATGGGCGACGCGACGGATCTGAGCCCCGAAGGCGTTAGCGGCCTTATAAAGTTTATCCAGGCTGTCGCCGTCTTGTTCCAGCTGTTCCTGAAAATAGATAACGGCTTTATCCCGTGCTGAGCGTAATCCCGAGGTCATCAGAAAGAGGGGATAAGGCTCGCGTCTAAAGATCGACAGCTTACCTTTGGTCAGGCATTCGGAACCTTTGGTAATCTGGGTGTCGGCGAGGGCGACCAGTCCCTGGGCAACTTTAATGCCTAAGCAAAATGTCATTGAATTGCAATTTACCCCAAGATGAAAAATATCAGCCGTGTTACCGAAGGCGCTAAGGCTGCCCGCTACGCACGGCTCTGTCAAGCGTTTTGAGAGAAATCCACGGGTATTGGGAAAACACAATAAGACTATGATTCTTTTGTTATGATAAGCGTCATCGCTTGGTTAACCTGTGAGGTCCTGGAATCCTACCGCAAGCATGATATTCATTGCATCGGAGCAGGATCGGGAGAGAGAGCATGGCAAATTCTGCCGCCCCCTATCGTCCTGAAATGACCCAGGCAGGTTTGGCGCCCACCCAACCGGTCACGGCCATGGACGAGTACGGCCAGACCCGGGAGATTGAGGTTGCCGGTGAGCGTCCCTTGACGCTATATCTGGATAAACGAGAGATCGTTACCCTGATGACCCTGGGTAGCCATCCGGAGGCCTTGGCCATTGGCTATTTACGAAATCAATACTTTATCGAAGACATTCGGCAGCTTAAGGCGGTGCAGGTAGACTGGGATAGTGAGGCCGTGGCCGTTACATCCCACGCCGGTACGGCCGGTGAATCCCCCCGTCTGGACAAGCGTACCGTTACCACCGGGTGTGGGCAGGGCACTATTTTCGGGGATATTCTGGAGAAACTGGAGCAGGTGCAATTGCCCAAACGCCAATTCCGGCAATCTGAAATTTACGAACTGTTGCGCCATATTACGCAGTATAACGAGGTCTATAAGCAGGCCGGGGCGGTGCATGGCTGCGCCCTGTGCCGGGACACCGAAATCTTCCACTTCGTAGAAGACGTGGGCAGGCATAATGCTGTCGATGCTATTGCCGGCCTAATGTGGCTGGAAGAGCTGGAGGGAGGTGATAAAGTTTTTTATACCACCGGGCGGCTGACTTCGGAGATGGTGATCAAGGTGGCGCAGATGGGAATTCCGCTGTTGCTGTCTCGGTCCGGGATTACCCAGATGGGCCTGGAAATGGGACAGAAAATGGGAGTGACTTTGATCGGGCGAGCCAAGGGAAAACATTTTTTAGTGTATAGCGGGGCGGACCACATTGTCCTGGACGCCGTGCCGGCGCCGCGCGCCGGCGCCGCTGAATAAATAGCCTGATCATTAGACTGCTTGCGAGGTTTATTAAAGCCAACCACGTCGCTTGAAGTAAAGGTAGGGCAGAATTGCCGATACGATTATAACCAGAATGGCAAACGGATAGCCTAGCGGCCAGTCGAGTTCAGGCATAAACTCGAAATTCATTCCGTAGATACTGGCGACTAATGTCGGCGGTAAAAATACCACGGCCGCCACGGAAAAGATCTTGATAATACCGTTCTGCTGGATATTGATCATGCCAAGCAGGGCATCGAGCAAAAATGTGACATTACTGGAGATATAGGCCGTGTGGTCGGTAAGGGACAAGACGTCACGGCTTAAGGTCTTTACACGCGGGCGCAGATCTTCACTGTGTTTAACATCGCCGGGCAGCGCCAGGAAGCTTAGAAGGCGACTTAGGCTAACCAGGCTTTCTCGCGCCTTGGCGATCAGATATTGATTGCGACCGATGCGACAGAGTATTTCTTGAAAATCGTTTCCCGATAGCATGGTCGGCCGACAGGATGGGTCGTAGGTAAAAATTCTCTGAGACAAAAGATCCATGTCTGAACTGATCTGTTCAAGAATATCGGCCGTGCGATCGACAATGGCTTCTAACAGGCCGACAAAAGCAACCTCACCCGTCGTGCAGAAGCTAGGCTGTCGCTCGCTATGACCAGCAAAACTCCTGAAGGCGCGGGGTTCGGCGTAACGCAGCGTTACCAGGCGATGCTTTACTAAAAAAAGGTAATTGCGGTACCTTCCGGATGGGGCGTGTCTGCCATCACAATGACCGTGGCCGTCATATACCAGGCGTCGGCTTCCCGATAGAGGCGGCTTGATGCCTCAATCTCCTGCATTTCTTGGCGCGTTGGCACCTCAATGCCAAGGGTTTTTTCCACGAGCAGTTCTTCAGCGCGCGTTGGTTGCTCGAGGTCGATCCAGACGGCTTCCAATGGTAAATTCATACTGTCGGTTGGCTCAATTTTCTTTAACCTGTCTTTGTCGGGTACGTATGCTCTGAGCATCGGGGGTTCTCTATGGGAGTCAATACCTTCTCCACCAGAGCAAGAAGGCGAGGGTGAGCTTGGTTAAGGAATTCGGCACTTTACTTGGGTGAGTGACAAGGCGAAATAGGGCGTTTAGGCGTTTCTGTAAGCGCTGGTGATATAGATCTGGAAGTTATTCTCAAGACACGCTGTTAATACATCCCTATAAGCTCGACTGCGGCATCCATGCTGCAGACGGTCTTGATAACAGCTTCCAGATCTATACACTGAAAAATGAGCATAGTAGTAGAGACTAGAGACATAGACAATCGTTCAAGCCGCTTCTTTGCAGCCGGCTAGGTGTTAACACAACAACCTGATGATATCGATCCGGAAGCTGTTATACAGCGTGTCTTGAGAATCATTTCCAGATCGATAAAGGCGGCCTATACCTTGTTAAGATCTCTATGATGAAAGCCAGCGGCAGCCAATCCAAAATGGTATCCATCAATAAGTCGAAGCTCCGTGCCCATGCCCTTCTCCTTGGTGATCGCCTCGACCTGAAACCGCTGAAAACTACCGAGCAATTAGCGGCAATACCGCTCTCGGTGCCGGTATCGGAGCAGGGTATCGCGGTATTGTTTCGCTATGGAGTAGTCGTGTTGTTCGCTGTGACACCCATCGAGGAGGCGACCTTTCTTAACCATTTACAAGCCTTTGTCAGCGAACCCTTTACAGAGCCTGAAAGCGAAACGCTGGAAATGCGGATTGATCCCATGGTCAAGGAGGGTTTTGAAAAGGACCGGCTGTTCGTTAGTGATGCGAGCCTCCAGCGGTTGCAGATCGTTGCCGATATTCTGGCCAAAAGTGTGGTGCTCGCCGAGTATGAGAAACGGATTGCAGATACCTTCGACCGCATCGAGCCCCTGGCCATGGCCTTGGAACGCAGCGGCAGCAGTACCTATCCGGCGCGAGAATTGCTCCGGCATATCGGCAGTACGCTGTTGAGCCTGCACCGCATGGTGGGTCGTGTCGAGGTCGGAGAAAAGCCGGAGATTTTGTGGGAGCGTCCGGAACTCGAGTTGCTCTATGTACACTTGGAGGCCGAATACGAACTGAAAGAACGTCAACTGGCGCTGGAACGCAAGCTGCAAGTTATCTCGCGCACGGCCGAAACCCTGCTGGATTTGCTCCATGCCAAGCGCAGTCTGCGGGTGGAATGGTATATCGTGATTCTGATCGTGGTCGAGATTGTGCTCACTCTGTATGAGCTGTTTTTTCGGCTACACTAGATTAAGGGAAATATGCTTAAAAAATCATGGAATTAGTCGATCGGTCAGAGATCTCGACAGGGCGGCGCAGCAAGCGCTGCCGGCTTAACGAGTTCTGACGCCGGCATCAATATCGTCGAGTGTACGCCTATGATAATGCTAAAAAACAAACGCTGGTTATGGCAAGGGATGGGCTTCGCCCTTACCGTGTGGCTGCTGGGAGCATTGCTGCCAGGCGCGGCAGAGGAGCTACGCCATTACGTGATGGCCACGGCCACACCCGGCGGCACCTACTATCCGGTAGGCATCGCCCTGGCCACCTTGGTCAAATCCAAGCTGCGGTCGACCCTGAAAATTGATATGGCAGCCGTTACCTCGGCGGGGTCTACCGAAAACATTCGGTTACTAGAGAAAAATCAGGCACAATTTGCCATTTTATCCGCTCTGGTGGGATATTACGCCGGGACGGGTAAGGGTCCCTTTGCGGCTACCGGCCCGCAGACGGATCTGCGTTCGGTGACGGGCCTATGGCGGGATGTGGAGCATTTTGTCATTAAAAAGCAATATGCCAAAACCGGCACCATTATCGATATGCAGGCTCTGCGGGGCGAAAAAGTTTCCCTGGGACTCAAAGATTCCGGCACCATCGAGCTAAACCGGTTGCTGCTCGGCAATCTTGGCATTGACATCACCGAAATGGAGCTCGTGTATCTGGGTTATGACGCCAGCGCAATGGCCCTGCAGAGAGGCCGCATTGCCGCGATGAGTACCTCGGCCGGTGTACCGGTTTCGGCAGTTACCCGGGCCATGACAGCGCCGGTGGATGAACTGGTTATTCTTGCGTTCACCGATGCTCAATTAGCGGCGGCGGATGCCGGGCTGGGCCTCTGGAGCCGCTACGTGATAGCGGCGGGTACGTATCCCAATCAAAACGAGGACGTGGCCACGGCGGCAACGCCGGCCTTTGTGGCGGTTCGTGCCGACGTCGAGGAAGCTGTCGTTTATCAGATAACCAAGGCCATTTACCAGGATCTCCCCTTCCTGCAACATATTCATAAAGCGCTCTTAGACACGGATTTGGATAATGCGCTGACCAGTCTGCCGGTTCCATTGCACCCTGGCGCATTGCGCTTCTATCGGGAAGTGGGGCTTATTATTCCTGATAAGTTAATGGCCGAATAGCCCGCTCATTCAGCATGGAGACAGTCAGCAGGATAGGCTTCGTTAGGTTATCGCTCTCCTGTTGAGCACCATCGCCATTTGGTGATGAGCGGAGGCGATCAGTGCCAATAGCAAGCACTGCCGGCGCCGAACCGGTAGTCAGTGGGCAGGCGAATCAGGTATGCTGTAGCAGAAATGGAAGTTTTCTTGAATCAATGCCCTCTGCAAAACAAGCCAAAAAGTCAAGCAAAAAATCTGCCCACGCCCGACGCTTTTCCTGGGTAGGAGGATGGATCCTGCGGTCAGTGTCCCGCTGCCTACTCATCTTTGTGCTGGTTTCCCTGGGGCTCGTGCTTATTTTCCGATGGTTGCCGCCGCCCACATCCAGTTTTATGATCCAGCGTTACTTCCAGAATGACGAGGTGAAGCAAAGCGCAGAGCCGGCTATCCGCTACCGCTGGATGGCTTACGAAAACATATCACCTTTCATGGCGCTGGCGGTGGTAGCTGGGGAGGATCAGAAATTCGCTTTCCACGGCGGGTTTGATTTTGCGGCCATTAAGCAGGCTTTAGATGATAGATTGGTGGGCAAAACGTTGCGTGGTGCCAGTACCATCAGCCAGCAGGTAGCCAAAAATCTTTATCTGTGGCCCGGGCGTAGCCTGCTGCGTAAAGGTCTCGAAGCCTGGTTTACCATGTTATTAGAAATGTTATGGTCCAAGCAGCGAATTTTGGAAGTCTATCTGAACATTGCCGAACTGGGCGAACAGACGTTTGGCGTGGAGGCCGCTAGCCGGCGGTTTTTCCAAAAATCGGCGGGTCAGCTGAATCGTGAAGAGGCGGCCTTGCTAGCGGCTGTCTTGCCTAATCCATTGTATTACCAGGTAGACGCTCCTTCCAGTTATGTACGCGAGCGCCAAGCCTGGATACTTCAGCAAATGCGCCAGCTTGGCGGTATTCGTTATCTGAGAAGCCTGTGAGTGAGAAGCCTATGCCAACTCCTCGGGTAGAAATTATTTATTGCACCCAATGCCGCTGGCTGCTGCGGGCGGCATGGTTAGCTCAGGAACTTCTCAGCACCTTTGAGACTGAGCTTGGTGAGGTGGCCCTGATACCCGGTAGCGGCGGTGTTTTCGAAATCCGAACGGCCGGAGAATTGCTCTGGTCACGGCAAGAGCAGGGCCGTTTTCCCGAGGCCAAGGAAATTAAACAACGCGTGCGGGATCGCATTGCACCGGGCAAAAACCTGGGACATTCGGATCGTTAAAGGAATCGGCGGGGCAGAGACTCACAGCTTTGCCAATACTTGTCTGGCGGCAGCCAGGGTCGCCTCGATGTCCGCATCAGTGTGAGCCGACGACATAAAGCCGGCTTCGAAGGCGGAGGGCGCTAAGTATATTCCTGCTGTTAACATGCCATGGAAAAAAGCCTTAAAGCGCTCCAGGTGACAGGCCGTGGCCTGGGCGTAACGGGTTACGCTCCTGTCCGTGGTGAAGAACAGCCCAAACATACCGCCCGCCAGGTTGGCCGTCAGCGGAGTGCCTACCGCCTCGGCGGTTGCGACCATACCCTCCGTAAAGGCCCGCGTTTTCGCTTCCAGCGCAGTAAAAAAACCGGGTTCAGAGATGAGATTCAGGGTAGCAAGTCCTGCCGCCATGGCAACCGGGTTACCGGACAAGGTTCCAGCCTGGTAAACGGGGCCAAGCGGGGCGAGTTGCTCCATTATTTCCCGCCGTCCGCCAAAAGCGCCCACCGGCATGCCGCCGCCGATGACTTTGCCAAGCGTCGTTAAATCCGGCATGACGTCGTAGCGTACTTGAGCGCCGCCCAGGGCAACCCGAAAGCCGGTCATCACCTCATCGAAGATAAGCACGCTGCCGTAGTCGTTACAGACTTGGCGCAAACCTTCCAAAAATCCGGGCACCGGAGGAATGCAGTTCATGTTGCCGGCCACGGGCTCCACGATAATACAAGCGATCTTTTCACCCAACACGCGAAACGTCTCGTGAATGCCTTCGAGATCGTTAAAGGTCAGAGTCAGGGTATGCGTGGCCAGATCCGCCGGGACGCCTGGGGAAGTGGGTACGCCCAGGGTCAAGGCGCCGGAGCCGGCTTTGACCAACAGAGCATCGGAATGGCCATGATAGCAACCCTCGAATTTGATAATGCCGTCCCGGCCGGTAATCGCGCGGGCCAGACGGATAGCGCTCATGGTGGCTTCCGTGCCGGAGTTGCACATCCGCACGAGTTCGATGGAGGGGATTGACTCGCAGATTTTTTTGGCCAGGGCGGTTTCCATGGCCGTAGGAGCTCCAAAGCTCAGACCTGCAGCCGCGGTTTCCTGGACGGCTCGCACGACTGCCGGATGGGCGTGGCCGGCAATCATGGGACCCCAGGAGCCGACATAGTCAATGTAGCGCTGCTCGTCCTCGTCATACAGATAGGCACCTTCTCCGCGCTTAAAAAAGACGGGCTCACCGCCTACGCTACGAAAAGCGCGCACCGGCGAGTTAACGCCGCCGGGGATATAGCGCTGTGCTTCGGCAAACAGTGCGTGAGATCGAGTCATATTGAATATCCTACATGGTTGAATGAAAGAGTCATTGCCGCATGAAGCGAAATAATGAAAAGTGTGTATATTCTTGCGACCTCTTTTTTTCATGAGTTTATTAATGACGACATCTATTGGTAAAGAGAGTTTGAGTCGAGATCAGCGGTAGACATTAATTGATTAAAGTAGAGGTTGATCGTAAAAAAGAAACGTTAAATGTTAAAAATAGACATCAATAGTTTCAAAAATAGAAATTATTTAATCAGTCAATAATTATTTACTGTCGCTGATAAAAAACAATTTCTTATCCTCGCTATATGTGGATTAGCCAAAGATATTTCTATAAAAATCAAAGGCTTATTTAACTGATCTATAGTGTTTGAAAATTAACAGTAGTTTTATCTCGTATAATTCCGGCTAATGTCACCAAATAAAGACAGTAGTATTCCTTTTTCACTGTTCCTAGGGCTAACTATAGGGTGCCGGTGTTATGATATGGCGGCGATTCATCTATAGGCATAATAATTGCTCTCAAGAACAATTTTAGTGTATTTAGGATACAAAGCGAACGTCATGAAATTAAAAAAACCTAAGTGGATTTTCCTAAATAAAAAAACAATCATAAATGAAAAACTACTTGAACCAACAGTGATAGGCCTAAAGAGTAAACCGACTATAATCACAATTAAATCTGTTTTCTTATCTTTTGTGTTAATGTCATTAATATCTTTCCCAGTACTCGCCGAAAGTTTCTGTCCAAGCAGATTGATTGACAAAAAAGGCTCTTCGAGTCAACAACCCCTAGAATCTTTATGTGATGAGGATTGGAGTGAGTTTATCGAATTCATGCCAGATGAAAGAGGCTATAAAGGAATTATTGTTTTTCGGTTAAAAAATATTGACACGGCACTGCTAGAGGATATGTCGGTGCATGCTAATTTTCGCGGACCCGACAGTGATCATCAAAAATGGTTTTTTTATCTTCTTGATGTTGACTCCGGCAAATGGATAAAAATCATGGATAACGCTCAGGTCTCCTCTTGGAATTGGGAAATGATAACAAAAACGATCAGTGCTGAACCAACCCGGTTTATCGATAGCCGACAGAGAGTAAAACTGCGGTATTCTACTTTAAGTTCGTTAGATAATAGTCAGTTAGATTATCTTGCCTTAGACCTTTCTTTGTCGGACCAAGCCTCTCTGCCACCGAGTTCAGAATCACCGTTGCCACCGAGTTCGGAACCACCTGTCAATCCCGGCGCCTGGTGGCAGCCAGCTCCTGGCAACCGTTGGCAGGTTCAATATACGGGGGCAGTAGACACTTCATTGGATGTTGATGTCTATAATTTGGATCTTTTTGATACTCCCAAGTCGGTTATCGATAATCTCCACTCTCAGGGAAAGAAAGTAATTTGCTATTTTAGCGCAGGAAGCTTTGAAGATTGGCGTCCTGATGCTCAGCAGTTTCCGTCGGAAGTAAAGGGTCAAAATCTGGATGGTTGGCCGGGTGAAAAATGGTTAGACATACGTCGGCTGGATATTTTGCTACCGATTATGGAAGCTCGCATGGATATGGCGGTTCAAAAGAATTGTGATGCGCTTGATCCCGATAACGTGGATAGTTACACGAATAATACCGGCATGCGTCTTACCTATCAGGATCAACTTAACTATAACCTAGCTATCGCTGAAGCGGCTCATAAACGGGGTCTAGCTGTGGGTTTAAAAAATGATCTTGACCAAATCCGTGATCTAATCGATGCGTTTGATTTTGCGGTTAACGAAGAATGTTTTCAGTACAATGAATGCGAAATGTTGCAGCCTTTTGTAGCAGCGGGTAAGGCGGTTTTTGGCATAGAGTATAATCTTTCCACCTCAGCATTCTGCCCAGAAGCTAACCGTATGAACTTTGATTTTTTGAAGAAACGACTTTCGCTGGATGCCTGGCAGGTTTCATGCCGTTAGAAAAAATAACAATTGGTGCCGCGGCTTATGCCGCGGCACCAATTGTTTTCTTTAACCGTTAGTCCATTGACCTCCCTTCATGCTACTGGTTCAGTTGGGTGTAATATTGACCGCGTGAGTCCCCAGTGTATCGAAGTTGATGCCAACCGCATTGCCACCGAGGGGAGTAATGCTGTCAGCGCCGGTGATGGTGAAATTACTTGGATTGCCACTGAGCATAACCTGCGCTTGCCCTTCACCCTCCAGGGTGAAGCTCAACTGGGTACCGTTACCGCTCAAGGATATCAAGCTGGCCCGCATGGGCAACGCGGTGATCCGCGACACTGGGTCTGCTGACCCTCCAAGACGCACCACGAAGTTCCCGCCATCTTCATCCAGGAAGACCTGGTTGCCGTGATAGGCGTACCAGTTGTCTACGCTTTGGATGACCGTGCCCGGCTCGGTATTGAGCCGCAGGGCGAACGTCCCGACATTAGGGGTATTGACGTTGACGCTGACCACCGACTCGGAAGCGTGTTCCACCGTCATCTGGGCGTTCTGAAAGGTGGTGATGCGGGCGGCGGCATCGGCCAGGGTGGCAAACTCGGCATTATCCTGAGCCGCCATGGCAATGGTATTTTCATACATGGCCACGGTATACCCATCGCCGGTGACCGGATCGGCGCTCGTGGTGGGGCCGTAGTCGTGCCAGGGCCAGAGGATAAGGGGCTGCGAGGCGTGGGTTAGCAAACTGTTGTATTGGTCCTGCCAGAATGCCTCGGCCTCTTCGGCGGTTAAGGGCATGGGCTGCCAGGTTTGCGTGACCGGGTCCCACACCGGAACGCCGAACCCAATCAACGTAAAGTCGAAGAACATATTCGGACTGAAATACACTTTATCGGACGTGGGCGTTAAATAGCCGTGGGCATTCGGATAACCGGCGCCAATACCCGAGTAGCCACCGGTCAGATAATCCAAATGCTGCAGGATCGTTTGGGCGGTCGTTAATGACTCCGGCATGCCGGGGACCGCACCGCCGCGGACGTTCTGCCCGTGCCAGGTGGGTCCGAGGTTGGTGCTAATCTCATTCATCGATTGGTTAAACTCGAATTCAATCTCCGCCGCGGTCAAGGCGTTGGTGTCATGGGGATGGGTCCACGAATGGGTGCCGACTTCATTATCCAAAGCGATATAGTCCTGAAACAGCGGGGCCGAAATGTTCCAATCGGTCCACTGGCCATTTGCGGGATCGTTGCCGATGTCGATGTAATAGGAGCCGACGAAGTTATAATTCGTCTTCCAGCTGCTGATCAACTCCAGCAGTGGAACATGCACCAGAGGTACTTCCTCGTACTCTTGGGCCTGATCGACATCGTTACGCGACAGAAAGAGGCTCTTATGGCGGCCGAGTTTGAGGCCCACGGGTACGTGGTTGTCATACAAGACCCATTGCAGCGCCTGCCAGGCCAGATTGGTGTCGCCCAGCAGCTCGAGGTTAGCGAAATGCACATGACGCCCGCCGGTTTCGCTGGCCAGTACGGCCGGGTAGGTGCCGGCATGGGTGCCCGTAACGGTCTGGTTGACCAGGGTTGTCACCGGTTGATTTGGGACATTTTCAAAATAGCTATACCAGTTTTGTGCATAGTCAGCGATCGATTCGTTCGCGGTGTAGCCGCGCATCGCCGGATGGCTGACATCGCCGGCATTGACCGTCATTGCCACGGGTCCCTCCCCATCGATACGGCCAATGCCCAGCAGCTGTTTCATATAGCGATAGGAATCGCCTGGGACAGCGGCTCCGGTGGCATCGTTGGTCATCCAGTTATCGGCGGTAATGATGCCGATGCCGTAATAGTAGATGGCCTTGAAGAGGGTCTCGTGAACGGCATCGCGAATTGCCGCGGGCACATACGCAAAATAGGGAAAGATCAGGGCATCGTAATTGACGAGATTGGCAATGTCCGTTAATTCATTCTCGGTGAGCAGATCAAAGGGAATGCCCGCCATCATCGCCTGATGTTGCAGTGACATAAATAACTGCGAGTAGGCCTTGTCGCCCCAGAACTGCGCCTTGGTGGCCTCGCTTAAGACGATCCCCACGCGCTTGGTCATGTCGGTGCGCGGCGGCAACACCTCCGGCGCGCCGGCCAGGGTATATTGACCGCCTGTGGCGTAGTCTTGGGGAAAGAGGAACAGGGCGTCGTTGATATCCCCGAGGAGATTGATGGACTGGGGCGGTGTGAGAGGCGGTAAGGCGCTCGCCGGAATGGCGATTTCCAGCACCGTGCGATCCGCGCTGTAGGCATGGTCCAGTGGGCCACCCATCCAGTTGAAGCTGCTATCGTAAAGGTGTGGTGTGGCATCGCTGTACACATTCACGAAGTACTCGGCACCACCGTAGGCGCCCCAGACCAGATAGCCGGTACTGGCGTTTTGGTCAGTGTTTAGCCACAAGGTGGTGTTGGGACCGATGACCGTGGTGGTGGATTTCAGGGCGATGAGATAGGTCGAGGTCGACGTGTCAAATTGGCCGTAGAGTTCATCACCCGTGGCCAGGTAGGGGGGTAAGTCGAGGGGCAGGTTCAACCGCTCGGCAAACGTCCAGTCGCTCAAATCTCCATCGATAGTGACATTGCCGTATTGATTGGCGGTAAGCGCTTGATAGGTCACCGCGGTCAGCGTGGCGCTTTTCGCGCTGCTCAGGCTTAGCAGGCTGGTGCTGGGTGCGCTGCCGACGCTTTGCAAACTTTTCGTGCTGGTCTGGATTGCAGCGCTGGTCTGGGGCGCTGGAAAATCCGGTGTGATTTGCCGGTTCACCTTGGGTACCGCCTTGAAACCTTTTTCCCTCTTGGGCTTTTTCACGAATTCTTGCTTTTTCCAACCCTTTTGCTGGCCTTTCAATACGTTCCAGTCTATACATTGCGCATGATGATGCTTCACCTTTTTTTTCTTTTGATTAATCACCTCCTTTTTCGCATCATAAAAGACCAAGGACTCACTCTCTGTGTTCCAACAGGAATGCATATCCGTCTTTTTGTCATTTACCGCGTGCGCTAGGTCCAGGGGCACGGCTAGAAGTATCGCTGAAAACAACGGTAATATCGTGACTCTAGGACTTAATCGATTTATCCAATCATTTCTGTCAATTTTCATTATGTTTTACCAATACACATTAATGCAGCAGCCATTATCGATTTAATTAGGGCAATACCAAGATTACTTTGGTCAAAAATTTCGAAATAAATTTTTCTTTTCTCCTGAAAATTAATAAATTAAAAACATTGCTGTTGAATTATTTATTGAATTTAAATAGCAAAATTTTAAAAATTTTTTTTTACTTTTTTGAGAAAATATTAAGCAAAGGTGACGATTTTACTATTTGAAAAATTAAACTTTTAAACTATGAAGCACTTGCCATGCCAAAATTCAAGTAATTGAAAAATATATTAATTTTTAATTTTGTGCCATTCTTGTTTGTAATGTGATGTTGTTGCGATGGCAAATGAAGCGATGTTAATTATTATTAGCTTAATTAAATCAATGTCTTAAAAATAAAGTATCGGGTTTTATTGATTTACGGAAGGTGTAACAGACAACTGTGAAAGGCGTTTTATTATAAAAAAATTACTTTATAAATCATTTAGTTAATATGTTATTTGGTGTTGTAACATATTTGAAACGGCCGCGATTAGTCGATTATGTTCTTGTTTTTAAGCGGCCTTGGGTGGAGTGGGATCTGATCGATGCGGTTTGTGTAAAGATAAACGCGAGACGTAGCCAAAACCACCTAGAAACAGTTCATCAATTACATGAACAACTTCGTGCAAAGTGCTACTGCTCCAGTACATAACCTGCTTAAAGATGTTTGCCTAATTGATGAACCTTCACCTAGGATTTAACCGCTGGCGGTTTATAAACAACCGAACCGAAACTTATCGTCCAAATTCAAAGGTAATATCAAGGTGCTGAATTGCCTGTTTAAAGCGTCAGCACATAGTGCATTTCTTACATTGTTATTATTTACATATTCTTGTTTGTACTCAGCGTTAAGTACTGCTTTTCCATGGTTAATAAAAGGAGCAAGAGTATCGCACTCTGAGTATTCAAAACACTCCTCATTTACAGCAAAATCATAATAGGCGATAAGATCATTAATTTGGTCGAGATCGTTTTTTAAACCGACCGACAAATCTCTTGAATGGGCTTCGTTAGCAATGAGACGATTGAATGCGAGTTGATCCGTTGCGGTTAGATTGAATCCAGAATTGTTGGTATAACCATCGACATTGTCTGGCTCGACCCCATCGCAGCCTTTTTGCATCGCAAGATCAAGACGATTTTTCATGATTGAATGAACATTGGTTGATCGGATATCTAACCAACGCTCACCAGGCCAACTGTCAAGAGGATTACCTAAGTCATTTGCGGTAAATTGATGGGCATCAGGTCGCCATTCTTCGTAAGAACCGGCAGAGAAATAGCAAATAACCTTTTTGCCTGATGCTTGAAGCTGTTGAATGAAAGTTTCTGATGAATCAAAGAGGTCAATGTCGTATATTGCTACGTCGTAGGAGATGTTTACCGTACCACTCAATTGCCATTGCCAGGCAACCAACGGAGTTGGACGATACCAGTTGCCAGAGGTCACTGGTGGCACATTTGGACTATTACTTAACAGTGGCTCATTGCAGGTAAGCCCAGCATGGCGGCTCAATCGCGTGATTGATGTACTTCCTGAACCGAACTTACCATCGTAGGTCACTACTCCTGAATCACAGGAGTCAAAGGTAAATGTTAGATTACCCCAATCCTCTTTAATAACACTGTGTGGATCAAAATCATTTCCGAAGCTGCCGCCTCGAGTTACGATGACTGGAACAGTCACCATATCACCATCGATTTCACCAACACCATTCATCCATGCTTGATTTCCATTAGATTCATAAGCGAACCAGTAGACGCCTAATCTACTCTGGGGAAGCACTTCCAAAGCAAACCCATGACCATCCTGACTGGGATTGTACCAGGAGCCACTTATGCCGGATGTTATTTGAATTCCTGCATCAGCAATTGCTGGGACAAGTAAAAGAAGCATGACGGGAAAAAATGCGTTCATTTTGTAGCCGACTCCACAAGTTGTTCACAAGTTGAAAAACTAAACCTCCAGCACCGTGTTCCACGTTATCCACACAAGAGCATTATTCCGGCTTCGATCTTGCTGCCGTTCCCCTTTATGCTGCTATCGCGGGTGCATACGTCAGATATCATGCTCCGGGTAAAACCCCTTCAGCGCCGAGCACACCCATGACAACAAACGCCGGTTCATGGCTTCCATCAAGATCTCCGCCTGGTTGTTGCGAACCAGGCGGAGATCCCGTGGCGGCCATCTTTTCCTTATTTTCGCTCTCAAGCGGGGGAGTTCGCCCGGCAAAAGAAGTTATTACTTGTCGGGAAACTTCCCATTATCTAGCGCACGATCTAGCGTACGTTCTGGACCCGTGCTGGAAGCATCACCACGTTATTCCTGATAAGTCACGATTAACCTTGGATGGCGTGCGGCATTGCTGTTATTGGCCGAGTAGAAGCCAGCGATGTCGGTGCCTCGGTCGTCGTTGTCATCCACCGAGAAGTACAACCTCAGCTGCGTACGCCCTGCCTTGTTTACGTAGTTACTCGCAGCGTTCAAATCGACCATGTATACCGAACCGCTGCCGCCTTGGTTTGCGATCACGGCCACTGCAATCCCGTCTGCAGGGTCTTGAAAGTCACCGTTCTCGAGCGCGGCGTTCCCGCTGAATCCGCCGGTTTTGATATCGACATAGCAGGTGCCATGGGTATTAAAAGGATTTTGTCCCGTATTGCCACCTCGCGTCAGTTCCAGCCGGGCTGTAGTGATCGTTGCGCCGTCCGGAAGCGATGACGTATCGAAGGAAAGAATTGCCTTGTACTGCCGATCATTTTTGTGATCCCCCATGCGAATAGCCTTTGCGCCTGAACCACCGGTGTTGCGACTCCCACCAACATCGGAGTTCTCACCGCTTTCACGGACCCAGCCGTCTTCAGCGGCAATGGAGACAAAGCTTGCCTCCACGGGCTGGCTCTCTCCTGCGGTTACGGTGACGCTCTGCGAGACGGTGTTGGTAGCGCCGATGTTATCGGTCGCGGTGAGGCTCACCGTATAGGTGCCTGCGGCGAAAGTGTGGCTGGGGTTCTGTGCAGTAGCAGTGTTGCCGTCGCCGAAGTCCCAGCTCCAAGCGGTGATGGTGCCAGCGCTGTCAGCGCTGGCGTCGGTGAAGGTGCACATCAGGTCGGTGCACGTCACGGTAAACGCGGCAGTCGGGTTTTGGTTCGCCGGTGGTGGGCCGCTGACCGTGACGCTCTGCGAGACGGTGTTGGTAGCGCCGGTGTTATCGGTCGCGGTGAGGCTCACCGTATAGGTGTCTGCGGCGTAGGTGTGGCTGGGGTTCTGTGCAGTAGCAGTGTTGCCGTCGCCGAAGTTCCAGCTCCAAGCGGTGATGGTGCCAGCGCTGTCAGCGCTGGCGTCGGTGAAGGTGCACATCAGGTCGGTGCATGCCACGGTAAACGCAGCAGTCGGGTCTTCGTTCACCGGTGGCGGGCTGGTATAGTACGCGCTGCAGTCGTCTCGTGTGGCGTTGAGCGACGTGCGCTTCTTAATTGCGCTGATGCGGCTCGCCTTGGCCTCGGGGCAGAACTTGCTCAGCGCGAGCGTGTACTCCGCCTCGAAGACTGGTTTGTTGGCGGTCAGGAAGTCCGAGAAGTAGTCGCACTCGTTGTACTGGAAGCACTGCTCACTCACCACGAAGTCGAAGGTGTTATAGATTAGGGGATCATGCGCCTGGTTGATGTCGTTCTTGAGCCCGACCAGCATGCCCCGAGCGTGGACGGCGTCCGCCACCCAAAGGTTGAAGTAGATCTGATCATCGTAGGTGAGCGGGAAGCCGCTCGACTCGTGAGCGGTCGTATCGTAGCCGTCCATGTTGTCCGGCTCGACGGCGTCGCAGCCCATACTCATGGCCCGATCGAAGCGCGCCTCCAGGATTGTCGCGAGCTTGGTGTCGGTTTGTGACTTCTGCGGGTTCACGTCGCGGATGTCCAGCCACCGTTCGTCTGGGAACCCGTAGTACTTCGAACCGAGGATGCTCGGCGGGAAGTCGTCTTTGTCATCTCGCCAATTCTCCCAAGAACCGACGTCGACGTAGCAGATAACCTTGTATCCCGCATCGTGCAGCATTTGGACCACGCCGCTGTTTTCGTTCTCGAACATTTCAATGTCGTAGATCTTGATGCTCGCATCGGGATTCATCTTGACCGGCACGGCGAGCTGCCAGTCCCATTTCGGCGGCTGGACTTCCGGGTCCGGGTCGAGGGTCGGTGGCCAGTCGACCCCCATCGCTGAATAGGATGAGAGCGCCAGGGACACACCAATAATGTTGCTCCGGATTTGTAAATATTCATAACCTGATACCTGTGCATAACTGAGCCTCGCCTTAAGGAGAGGGAATGAGAAGGTGAATGGCTGGAACCAGTCTTGTCCAACATGAAATGACTCTGGGGAGTGGGCTCGATGCCAAGGTGAATCGAGTCTGGAACCGGAGTGCCTGTTCATGATGGTCACCCATAGTGACTTAAATGAACGACAAAAAAGATGTGAACCCTGGACGATGTGCGTTCCTTCTCGGCGGGGACCATCCGAATCGAGTTTTCCATCGTTGGCCAGGAGCATGGTGTCCGTAAAGTCCAACGACATATTGACGTCGGTATTAAAGTCATCGTTGCTTGTCACCGGGATCTCCCCCTGGTTATGGCGACCCAGGAGGAGATCCCATCGTGGTCGGTTTAGGGAATTGTCAGGTTATTGCCATTTTCCGACGAGCGGCTGCCAAGACTGACCGGCCGGACCGTAGCGGACGCTTAGATCGGCCACGCCCGGGGTATTGGACTGGCGCAGATAGAATTGGCTGGTATCCGGGCGGTAGAGACCGATGGTGTCGACGCCGTTACCATTCCAATCCCCTACCAGCGGCTGCCAACCGGCATTGACGGGTCCGTAGCGCAAGCTCAGATCGGCCTTGCCGCCGCGGTGGGCGTTGACGAGATAAAAGACTCCCGTACGCCGGTGGTACAGGCCCACGGTGTCCTGGCCATCACCGTCCCAATCCCCCGCCAGGGTTATCAACTCGGGATCGATGGGACCAAAGCGGAAGCTCCGCGTGGCCACGCCGGCGCTGTTGTCGTCCTTGAGATAAAAGGTACCGGAGGCGGGGTTATATAAGCCGATGGTATCCGTGCCGTCGCGATTCCAGTCGCCGATCAGCGGCTGCCAGGCGGCATTGGCGGGTCCGTAACGGAAGCTCAGATCGGCTTTGCCGCCGCGGTGGGCGTTGTTGAGATAAAAGGTGCCGGTGCGCTGATCATACAAGCCCGCCGTGTGCACGCTATTGTTATTCCAATCGCCCACGAGGGGTAGCCAACCGGCGCCGGCCGGGCCATAGCCGTACACCATATCGGCGCTACCGCCGGCATTGCTGCGCTTCAGGTGAAAAGCACTGGCCAGCGGATCGTAAAGGCCTATGGTATTGGCTACCGGGCAGGCGGCAACATCGGCGGCGTCAACACTTCCGTCACAATTGTTGTCGATACCGTCGTCGCAAATCTCCGTTGCCCCAGGGTTTCGGTTCGGATCGGCGTCGTTGCAGTCGATGGGACCACAGGCTCCGCCTTCGGCAGAGAAGCCGTCTGCATCGGAGTCCGTGCAGTTAAGAGTTGTCGTGGTCGAGTAACTGAAAAAGCGGATCTTGGCGCCTTCTTGTTCTGCTCCATCAGGATAGCGATCGATCGTCGTCTTACTCCATTCACCGTTGTCACCGATAAAGATCAAGCGAACGGATGCCGGATTATTAGCGAACACGCTACGTGGGAAGCTCAACTCAACGAAATCGCCGCGTATTGCATACCGTAGTCCTGGTTGGATTATCCAATCTGCATCCGTCCAGGTATCACCGTTGCCGATGTAATGCTTGAGAACATCACCCTGTATCAGATAATCCGCTCCGATGGCACCAATTTTGTAACCCGTCGCATTGTTGTTGTCAGTGTCAAAAAAGATGCTCCAGCCCCAGATGAGCTCCGGACCGATGTCTCCGTTGTTCCGGTACGCAACATAGAATTGTTGACTGTCGTGGGCCATCCAACCTTCGAGCCAGTTGATTCTCTCATTCTCCTGCCACACCCACTCGTTGGGGTCATTGCCAAACGAGTGAACATTCATCCAATCCAGGGGATCCCCGTCAATTCTGACCGCATTATCTGCGATCTGATTTGACAACGTCGGTGAACCACCCGCAGCAGCATTCACCGTGAGGTTGATCCTGCCAGCTTTGCTGCTGTGTATCCCATCCTTGGCGATGAACGTAAAGCTGTCCACCCCACTGAAGTTTGGCGCCGGTGTATAGATTAGATTGGGAATTGTGCCGCTTAGGCTGCCGTGTGTGGGGCCTGTTGCAATCTCCAGAGTCAGCGCGTCGCCGTCGATATCCTGTGCCGTAAGCGTCACTCCGACAGGGATACCTGCGGTGGTCACCACGGTGTCGCCATAAGCTATCGGTGGGTTATTGCCCGCACCAACCTCTTGTACGTCGATATTCACCGTGGCGATGTTGCTGTCGAGTTGACCATCGTTGACCTTGAAGGTGAAACTGTCCGTTCCTGTGTACCCTGAAGTCGGTGTGTAGGTCAGGTTTGGCGCTGCACCGCTCAGGGAGCCGTGCTTAGGCGAATCCACTACGGTAAAGGTGAGGGCATTTCCGTCAATGTCGCTGCCCTTCAGGGTAACGTTAAGCGGCTGACCTGTAGTGCCATTAAGCGCCTGGGAATAAGCATAGGGTGGTTGGTTAGCCGAGATGTCATCCGACGAAGCCGTCTCGAGGCAGATGGTGAGCAACGGTTCGCCGATATTGAAAATCTCCGCATTGCCGTTGCCGGCCGTAGAGACGCCGATCATACCATAACGCACGTCGCTCACGTCGGTGACGCGATCGGTGAGTATCTTTTCATCAATGAGCTGAGAGGTAAATTCCTTATCTCCCAACAAGAGCGCCAGGCGCCCGAGCAACGCATAGATCCGGGCCTCGCCCGAGAAAAGGTTCTCATCACCGTGTTTGAGACACCCAGCGGGTATGTTATTACCAGTGCAGTTGGGTACATCGGTGCCGGAAAAGGTCAGGTATTCCGGTATGCGGTTTGTGAGCTGATAGAAGCTCTTGAAGAAGGTCAGCGTCCTTTCAGCTGCCAGCCGTGCCTCTGAGCGACGTACATCATCTAAAACCGCGGGGCTGAGCTGCGAAGCCGCTGCCAGGTGCAAAGCAGTCCAGAGTACCTGAATTGTTTTGAGGTGTTTACCCTGATTGATATCGCGGTTCTCGAAGTCACCAGTCCAGGTATTGGCCACCCCGTAGCCGTTATAAAACAGCCCATCCGAGCCTGGAATTTCCGCATTCAGAAGTAGATCCGTCGAGGCGGCAAGCGTACCTTTCCAGCGGGAATCCAACTCCGCGGCCAGCCCGATCGTAGCAAGATCCTGGTAATCGACAGGAATCGGGTCAATAAAGAGCCCGCCAATGCCGGTGTGGTATGCCGGCGGGTTAAGAGACGGATTCTGCGTGCCCTGCCAATCCCATGCATAGCCGATCAGACCTTCGGGATAGACCGGGAAGTCAATCAATGAACCGTGTTGCCGATCCGTCACGCTGGTCCAGTACATACCCCGCAATAGTCGCTTTGCAAGCTCAACCGTGTCAGTGCGGCCCAACTTGGTGTAGCCTTCCAGCAGACCGCGTATTACCCGAAAGTCATCCAGCGGAGCATTTGAAGTGATCCAGTGGGTATCGGTCGAACTGATCAGAGGTTTACGGGTGTCGCGGTCGACCGCCCAGTTCAGGATCTGGTAGTCCGGTGCTACCATCACGTCTTTGATGTAGGTGTACAATTCCTGGTAAAGCGCCTCGTCACCGAGACACGCTGCGGTGCGCAGCATCACGCCTATCTGTTCGAGCGCCACGTGGTGGCCGTGGGCGAAAATGTCCGTGAGACCCTCATCGTTGAGATAGTTGGTAAAAATGCCGTACCGGTACGGTATCGGTGCTGCCACGTCACGCATGAAGTTTTCTACGAAAGCCAAGTTTTCCGTTACCGCCACGTCTCGATCGGTGGTAAATAGCGGCGGCGTATAGGCCGGAGCTGCCGCCGGCGTCTCCTGAGCGAGCGTGAGCTTGATGAGGGCGAATTGATCCACCGTCACGTTTATCCCGTAAAATGTCTTGGCCTCTTGGGTGACGGCCAAGCTGCCCGATTGTCCTTGTAGGTCAGGTGTTGCGGCCTCCGCGTTTACCACCCGGTAGTCTTGCGGCGGCTGATACTGGATAGAGAGGTTGGCAATATTCTGCTTGAGAGGCATCTGTAGGCCGGAGTAATTCACCACGTAGAGATAGTGCGTGGTAGCAGTGGGTTGGGAAACCTCGACATGCACACCCTCTGGGCCATTGACGCGCACCATGTCCGGGGCGTGGATGCGCACCAGTTGCTCCACGGTGGAGAGGTTATCTGCGGCCTTGACGGGGTCGCCCACGCTGGCAAAAAGGTTAGCCCCACGAACGTCCGGGTTGTAAAATGCCATGCCCTTGCCGTAGGGATTAGCGCGCCCACCAACAACACCGGCCGGGTTAAAGTTGAAGAGCGTGGCGAAGGCACTGGTCGAACGGGGATTCCCCAGCTCATCCATGGTCCCCGGGAGCTCACCTGTCGCCAATACCACACCGCCGTTTGCCACGAAGTTCTCGATCGCTGCGGCTGCCGCGTCGGAAATCGCTGTGACGCTCGGCAGTAGCAACATATCAAGCTCGGCAAGACTAGCTGCATAGTCTTCGCCGGGGTCGGTAACGATTTGATAAGGAATGGCAAGCTTGGTCATCGCGTGCGCCATACCGCGGTAGCCGCCCAGATGGGGTTTGGGCAGTGCACTATCACCCGCTACCGAGGACCACCAGTCAGGATCGGTTGTCGGGGGCGTGGTGGTGACATACATGCCAAAGCCGCCACCAACCCTAACGTCCCTATAGTCACGCGACGGTGAGCTGTACCAGATGCCGACCCGAGCCTTGCGCTTGGCACCGAATAGCGCCTGGGCATGATTGCGTACAAAGCCGAACCAGCGTTCGCGGAAGGCGGAGTCAATGCTCAGAATCATCTGCGGGGTTTGGCTCTCGAAGGGGACATTGCCTGTCGCCACCGTCGCTGCTATCACGAGCCCGGCATCCAATGGCTCATATCCGTAAGAAAAGGACCACGATGGATTGCCCCGATCAGCCGCAAGGCCCCACTTTAACATGGCGATTTTGTTGCTGAACTCCTCGACACTTGCCCATTTCATCGCCTGGGTGTTAGAAACACTGTCCACTTCCCACACCCGAATAAAGTTATTGGCGCTCTTACGATAGAGACCGTCAAGCCCTGCCACTGTCGCGTCCGTATGATCCAGCGGGAAGACTTCGATGATTACCACAAAGTTAGGGTTAACCGCGTGGGCGGCCTGACGAACGGCCTCGGTAAAGTCAGCCAGGTTCTCGTGGCGCCACCGTACCCAGATGCGGAAGACCGGGTCATCCCAGTTGACTTGCGTCGGGGTATCAAGCGCACCGTGACCATTGGCGATTGCCCAGTCGCGAAAGGCGGCTTTGGCGTAAGTGCCCGCGTCGGCCCAAGCGGCACCCGTTTCCAAATAAATCGGTACATCGACCCATACCCCATCGAGGTCCGTGGCGGCAAGTTTACGAATTCGGTTCAGGTAATAGTCGCGGTAACCGCTGTTCGGCGACATCCAGGCACTTTCGGCCTGCGGATCCACCCACACCTCTTTCGAACCATAGAAAACGTTTGGTTTACCATCGATTCCGTATTGCACCCAGTCCGGGTGCTCCTTGAACATCGTCTCGGCAATGGTTTCGCCGTTCTGGGTAATCACTTCGAGAGAGGGGTAATAGATCACAGCCTTCATGCTCTCGCTGTGAGCCAGTTTGGCAACCCGATCGAGGAACGCAACCTCGGCGTCGAATTCCGTCTCACTACGAATGTACTGACTGAGCTTAGAATCAACTTCCAGCACGGAGACATTTTCTTGCTTTCGCTGGAGAATTTTGCTCAGAATCGCCGCATCCGTTGAGGTTGAGGTAATGTCGAACCCTCCCACCGTGGCGTAGCGGACCCAGTCGGGAACAGCAGGCCCACTCGCGGCAGAGGCGATTTCAATGCCATTGGTAAATTTTATAAGAGCAGCAAGTGCAAAGCTTATACTTAGTATAACAACTAAGCTCCTTCGTAACATGTTACATCTCCTAGTTATGTTCAGCGTCGGTAGATAGCGTTTTGTAAAAAAAAAGGGCTGATCCATGCGAAAATCTTTAAATGCTGGTGAGGGTTTTTTGATTCAAAAAGTGATCTTTGGCTTATGCTAAAAAATTTACTCCACTGAATTGATTTAACGAAACAGTGCTAAAACGCTGCTGGTAGATCTGGAATTCACACTCGCCATCGGGATCTCCCCCCTGGTTATTGCGAACCGGGAGGAGATCCCATGACGGTCAGCTTAGGGAATCGCTAGGTTATTGCCATTTTCCGACGAGTGGCTGCCAAGACCGACCGGCCGGACCGTAGCGGAAGCTCAGATCGGCCACGCCCGCGGTATTGGTATGGCGCAGATAGAATTGGCTGGTATCCGGGCGATAGAGACCGATGGTGTCGATGCCGTTACCATTCCAATCTCCTGCCACCGGCTGCCAAGCGGCATTGGCGGGTCCGTAACGGAAGCTCAGATCGGCCTTGCCGCCGCTGTGGGTGTTTTTGAGGAAAAAAGTTCCCGTACGCTGGTTGTATAGACCCACGGTGTCCTGGCCATCACCGTCCCAATCCCCCGCCAGGGGTATCAAATCGGGATCGATGGGGCCGAAGCGGAAGCTCATCGTGGCCACGCCGGAGCTGTTGTCGTCCTTGAGATAAAAGGTACCGGAGGCGGGGTTATATAAGCCGACGGTATCCGTGCCGTCGCGATTCCAGTCGCCGATCAGCGGCTGCCAGGCGGTATTGGCGGGTCCGTAGCGGAAGCTGTTATCGGCCTTGCCGCCGCTGTGGGCGTTTTTAAGGTAAAAGTTGCCGGTACGCTGATCATACAAGCCCGCTGTGTGCACGCTATTGTTATTCCAATCGCCCACGAGGGGTAGCCAACCGGCGCCGGCCGAACCATAACCGTACACCATATCGGCGCTACCGCCGGCGTTGCTGAGCTTCAGGTAAAAGGTACTGGCCAGCGGATCGTAAAGGCCTATGGTATTCCCGGAAGCAATCGCCATGACGGTGATGTTGACCGTTGCTGTGTTGCTATCAGCGGTTCCGTCATTCACCCTAAAAGTAAAGCTATCGGCGCCGCTGAACCCGGGGTTGGGGGTGTAGGTGAGGTTAGGCGTCGTGCCGCTGAGGGTTCCCTGGGTCGGTTGCATAATGACTGAGAAGATCAGGGGATCGTTGTCGGCATCGCTGCCGGTGAGCGTGATCGCCACGGGCGTGTCAGCGTTCGTATCCACCGATTGGTCGGCTGCAACGGGTGGCACCCCTGGAAGGACCGTGATGGAGACGTTAGCGGTAGCGCTGCCACCTTTGCCGTCACTGATGGTGTAAGTGAAAGTATCAGTGCCGCTAAAACCAGCGGGAGGCGTGTAAGTGTAAGTACCATCTGTATTTTTAACGATGGCACCACCCTTCGTGCTGGTGGAAACCATGCTAGTGATGCTGAGTGTATCGCCGTCAGCGTCGGTGTCGTTGACCAGCAGGTCTCCTGCTGCAATAGTAACCGGTGTGTTACGATTGGTAGTGACGGTGTCATCGCCTGCGATGGGTGGTATGCCATTAAAGGACACATTGACCGCATGAATCCCAAATGTATCAAAGCTGATGCCAATGGCATTGCCACCGAGGGAGGTAACACTATCGGCGCCGGTGATGGTGAAATTGCTTGGGTCGCCGCTGAGCGCAATCTGCACCTGCCCTTCACCTTCAAGGGTGAAGCTCAACTGGGTGCCGTCACCGCTCAAGGACATCAAGCGGGCCCGCATGGGTAACGCGGTGATCCGTGACACCGGCGCTTCTGATCCCTCCAGACGCACCACGAAGGTTCCGCCATCCTCATCCAGGAAGACCTGGTTGCCGTGATAGGCGTACCAATTGTCCACGCTGTAGATGACTGTGCCAGGCTTGGTGTTGAGCCGCAGGGCGAACGTTCCGACGTTGGGGGTATTGACGGTGACGCTGACTACCGAATCGCTGGCGTGCTCCACCGCCATCTGGGCGCTCTGAAAGGTGGTGATACGTGCGGCGGCATCGGCCAGGGTGGCGAACTCGGCATCATCCTGAGCCGCCATAGCAATGGTATTTTCATACATGGCCACGCTATACCCATCGCCAGTGACCGGATCGGCGCTCGTGGTGGGGCCGTAATCGTGCCAGGGCCAGAGGATGAGGGGCTGCGAGGCGTGGGTCATCAGACTGGCATATTGGTCCTGCCAGAAGACTTCGGCCTCCTCCGCGGTTAAGGGCAGCGGTTGCCAGGTTTGCGTGACCGGGTCCCACACCGGAATGCCGAACTCAATCAATGTAAAGTCGAAAAACAGATTGGGGCTGAAATACACTTTACCGGCCGTGGGGGTCAAATACCCGTGGGCGTTTGGATAACCCGTTCCGATACCCGAGTAGCCACCGGTCAGATAATCCAGATACTGCAGGATCGTTTGGGCAGTGGCCAGCGACTCCTGCGCCCCGGGAACCGCACCACCGCGAAGGTTCTGCCCGCGCCAGGTAGGCCCGAGATGGGCGCTAATTTCATTCATCGATTGGTTAAACTCAAACTCAAGGTCAGCCGCGGTCAAAAGATTGGTGTCAGGGGGATGGGTCCACGAATGGGTGCCGACTTCGTTATCCAGGGCGAGATAGTCCTGAAACAGCGGCGCCGAGACGGTCCAGTCGGTCCACTGGCCGTTCGCGGGATCGTTGCCGATGTCGATGTAATAGGAGCCGACGAAGTTATAGTTGGTTTTCCAGCTGCGGATCAACTCCAGTAGTGGGACATGCACCAAGGTTACTTCCTCGTACTCCTGAGCCTGGTCGGTATCGTTACGCGACAGAAAGAGGCTCTTGTGGCGGCCGAGTTTGAGGCCGACGGGGAGGTGGTTGTCATACAAGACCCATTGCAGCGCTTGCCAGGCCAGATTGGTATCGCCCAGTAGCTCGAGGTTAGCGAAATGCACATGCCGGCCGCCGGTTTCGCTGGCTAGCACGGCGGGATAGGTGCCCGGGTGGGTGCCCGTGACGGTTTGGTTAGCCAGTACGGTGACTGGTTGCTCCGGCACGCTCCCAAAATAGCTATACCAGTTTTGCGCATAGTCAGTGATCAATTCGTTCGCGGTGTAGGCGCGCATTGCCGGGTGGCTGACATCGCCGGCATTGACTGTTATCTCTACAGGTCCCTCACCGTCGACACGGCCGATGCCCAACAGTTGTTTCATATAGCGGTAGGAATCACCCGGGACAAAGGCGCCGCTTTCATCATTGGTCATCCAGTTATCCGCGGTAATGATGCCGATGCCGTAATAGTAGATGGCCTTGAAGAGGATCTCGTGAATGGCATCGCGAAGCGCTGCGGGCACATAGGCAAAGTAGGGAAAAATGAGAGCGTCGTAATTGACGAGATTGGCGATGTCCGTTAAATCATTCTCGGTGAGCAGATCAAAGGGAATGCCCGCCATCATCGCTTGGTGCTGCAGTGCCATAAATAACTGCGAGTAGGCTTTGTCACCAAAAAACTGCGCCTTGGTGGCCTCGCTAAAGACAATCCCCACGCGCTTGGTCATGTCCGTGCGCGGCGGCAGTACCTCCGGCGCGCCGGCCAGGGTGTATTGGCCGCCCGTGGTGTAGTCTTGGGGAAAGAGGAACAGGGTGTTGTTGATATCTCCGAGGAGATTGATGGACTGGGGCGGTGTGAGAGGCGGCAAGGCGCTTGCCGGGATAGCGATTTCCAGCACCGTGCGATCTGCACTGTAGGCATGGTCCAGCGGACCGCTCACCGAGTTGAAACTGCTGTCGTAGAGGTACGGCATGGCATCGCTATACACATTCACGAAATATTCGGCACCGCCGTAGGCGTCCCAGACCAGGTAGCCGGTAGTGGCATTTTGGTCACTGTTCAGCCATAAGGTGGTGTCGGGGCCGATGGCAGCGGTCGTGGATTTGAGGGCGATGAGATAGGTCGGAGTCGGGGTGTCAACGTAGAGGCCGTAGAGTTCATCGCCCGCGGCCAGATAGGGGGGTAAGTCAAGGGGCAGGTTCAACCGCTCGGCGAACGTCCAGTCGCTCAAATCCCCGTCAATCACGATATTGCCGTACTGATTGGCAGCAAGCGTCTGGTAAGACGCCGCGGTCAGCGTGGCACTTTTCGGGCTGCTCAGGCTTAACAGACTGGTGCCAGTTGCGCTGTTGGGGCTTTGCAGACTTTTCGAGCTGGTCTGAGGCGCTGGAAAATCCGGTGTGATTTGCCGGTTCACCTTGGGTACCGCCTTAAAACCTTTTTCCTTCTTAGGCTTTTTTGCGAAGTCTTGCTTTTTCCAGGCTTCCTGCTGGTCTTCCAATGCATTCCAGTCCACACATTCCGCCTCATGATGCTTAGCTTTCTGATTGGCAGAATCTAGAGATTCGCTCTCCGTGTTCCAGCAAGAATGAATGTCCGCCTTGTTATTAGCGGCATGAACCGGCAGCCCGAGAAATCCTGTTAGAAAAACTGCTGAAAACAGTAATATTATGAATCTAAGATTAAGTCGTCTTATCCTATAATTCCTATCAATTTCCATTATGATTCACCGATACCCATTAAAATTAATAAATCAACAACATCACTATTTAATTGTTTGCCTAAGTTTGGTTTGAAAAAGTCTTAGGCAGTTAAGAAGGTTAACTCTTTGAAAAGTTAAACCATTAATGTAAAATACAATTAATGTGCCATTTTTATGTTATTGAAAATTAAATAAAAAATTATTTATTTTGAAGTTATTGTTACAAGTTTGATATATCATTTATAAAAAACCACTGATTTTAAATTAAAATACATTAATAAAATTAAAGACTTATAAAGTTAATAGTTTTTTGTTGGCTTATAATAAGTTGTAAAAAAACTAAGCAAAAAAACTTTCTAATTTAAAATTTTATTAGAATAATTATTAACTTAATTAGGTATTTTGGTTTGTAACAAGTTTGAGATAAATTGCTTTGTTTCTAATTAGAGTTTCAGCGCCGAGTACGCCAGAGACAACAAACGCCGGTTCATGGCTACCATCAAAATCTCCCCCTGGTTATTGCGAACCAGGAGGAGATCCCATGGTGGTCGGCTTAAGGAATCGCTAGGTTATTGCCATTTTCCGACGAGCGGTCGCCAAGACTGACCGGCCGGCCCGTAGCGGACGCTTAGATCGGCCACGCCCGGGGTATTGGACTGGCGCAGATAGAATTGGCTGGTATCCGGGCGGTAGAGCCCGATGGAGTCGGTCCCGTCACCATTCCAATCCCCGGCCAGCGGCTGCCAAGCGGCATTGGCGGGACCGTAGCGGAAGCTCAGGTCGGCCTTGCCACCGCGATGGGCGTTGACGAGATAAAAGATGCCGGTGCGAGGGTGATAGAGGCCCACGGTGTCCTGGCCATCACCGTCCCAATCCCCCGCCAGGGGTATCAACTCGGGATCAATGGGGCCGAAGCGGAAGCTCATCGTGGCCACGCCGGGGCTGTTGTCATCCTTGAGATAAAAGGTACCGGAGGACGGATTATATAAGCCGATGGTATCCGTGCCGTCGCCATTCCAGTCGCCGATCAGCGGCTGCCAGGCGGCATTGGCGGGCCCATAGCGGAAGCTGTTATCGGCTTTGCCGCCGCTGAGGGTGTCTTTGAGATAAAAGGTGCCGGTACGTTGATCGTACAAGCCCGCCGTATGCACACCATTGTTCTTCCAATCACCCATGACGGGTAGCCAACCGAAGCCGGCCGGGCCATAACCGTATACCATCTCGGCACTACCACCGACATTGCTGAGCTTCAGGTGAAAGGCACTGGTCAGCGGATCGTAAAGACCTATAGTAGCTACCTTAGCATTAACAGTAATACTGACCGTTGCTGTATTGCTATCAGCGGTTCCATCATTCACCTTAAAGATAAAGCTATCGACGCCGCTGAACCCGGGGTTGGGGGTGTAGGTGTAGTTAGGCGCCGTGCCGTTAAGGGTTCCCTGGATCGGCGGCGTAACGACTAAGAAGGTGAGGGGGTCGTTGTCGGCATCACTGCCGGTCAGGGTGATCGCCACGGGCGTCTCGGCGTTCGTATCGACCGATTGGTCGGCCGCTACCGGTGGCGTATTTACAGGAGCCGCCATGACGGTGATATTGACCGTTGCTGTATTGCTATCAGTGGTTCCATCATTCACCTTAAAGGTAAAGCTATCGGCGCCGCTGAACCCGGAGTTGGGGGTGTAGATGAGATTAGGCAGCGTACCGCCAAGGGTTCCCTGGGTCGGTTGCGTAATGACTGAGAAGGTCAGGGTATCGTTGTCGGCATCGCTGCCGGTGAGGGTGATCGTCACAGGCGTCTCGGCATTCGTATCGACCAACTGGTCGGCTGCAACAGGTGGCGTCCCTGGGAGAACCGTGATGGAGACGTTAGCGGTAGCGCTGCCACCTCTGCCGTCACTGATGGTGTAAATCAAAGAATCAGTGCCACTGATGCCAACGGGAGGCGTATAAGTGTAGGTGTTGTCTACATTTTTAACAAATTTGCCGCCCTTTGCGCTGGTGGTAGCCACACTCGTGATGCTGAGCGTATCGCCGTCGGCGTCGGTGTCGTTGGCCAGCAGGTCTGTTGCTGCAATAGTAACCGGCGTGTCCTGATGGGTACTAACCGTGTCATCACCTGCGATAGGTGCGTTGTTGCTAGGTGGTGGAGGTGAGTCGAAAGGTTTGAAACTCCCGCTATGTGCAGCGACGTCGATCTCGATCATGCCGGTCGTGGTGGTACGAGTGTAGATGGGTGGATCATCGGGAAAAGGATGAGCCACCGGCCCCGTAAAGGCGTTACCGATTTCACCGGCATTCGGCCGGTCATGGAACGGCAATTGGTTTTGGCAAGCTCCCCCTGCTGAAAACCATAACTCACCCCAACTCATGAAGTCGAATCCATAGAGCAATGTTGACCACCAAGCGTAATCGAACTGTTCCCGACTAAATAGCGAATTACAGGCCGAATCCGTAGTAGGGGTAACAGGGGTAGTCACGGTAGCCACCTGTACACCATATTGTCCTTGGTAAGCCGCCATTTTGTCGGATCGGCTCGCCCATGCGTCCGGGTTTTTATAGACGCCGTTGATGATCTGAAAATGCTCTAGAAGATAAATGTCATTCAGTCTCAAATGAGTTGGTTGACCCTGGGGATTCATTGCGATTGAAGAGGAAGTGCCCGTATAGTAACCGGTCGTATAGAGCACTTGATGAATTACTTGCGTATCGAAAACATCATCGGGATTGAAACCATTGATAAATACACTGAGCCCTTGGTTATGTACATAGTCAATGACAGTGTTCTGACGCTCTCGTGAAGTGCCGAACCCGTATTCAGCCTCGTCGAGAAAGATTCCCGCAACCCCCATAGCAGCCCAGGCATTGATACGTTCTTCGATCTCCGCCTGGGAGAGGGGTACGGGGGGGGCGATGTCAGACAGACAGCGCGCCGTGTTTTCACCACCGATGGTCACGTAACCATAGACCATCGTTTGGTTTGGCGGCGTCTTTAGCCTATTGATGATCTCCACGGTATTATCATGATCGTAATGGCTGTTCTGATTACAGGCGTAATCAGGTACTTGACCCGGTTCATTGTTGAATTGTGGAAATTGCAGTGCGTCTCCGAATACGACCACGTCGTAAACGCTGAAAAAATTTACTGCGGCATCGATGTTGCCGTTCGATCCATTTACTAGGCTCGGGTAGCCATAATAAATAGCCAGTTTCTTGGGAAGAATCGAATCTTGAGCAGCTACGGTAACCGGTTGCCAACTGATCAGCGTCAACAAGGCTGCGAAAAACAAGAGGAATGACTTGTTTGTCATCGTTGGTACTTTTCCTTAAGTTGAGGAGAAAGGCTAATTCACTCTAAAAATATCTAAACACCATAAAGTTTTCTTATGGTTTAAAAGGCGACTTTGGCGTTATGCAAAAAGCCTTATTCCACTGTCACGGACTTAGCCAAATTACGGGGTTGATCCACATCAGTGCCTTTTAACACTGCCACGTGATAAGCCAGCAGTTGTAAAGGCACGGTGAACACGATAGGCGCTATCGAATCTGCGATGTGGCCTAGGGAGATAACGTGAGTTCCTTCACTGAGCCGGGTATCCACCTCGCTATCGGCAAAGAGAAACATTTCACCCCCCCGAGCTCGGACTTCTTGGAGATTAGAGAGCAGCTTTTGAAGCAAACCATTCTTGGGGAGCACACAGACGACGGGCATTTCGGCATCCACCAGAGCGAGAGGACCATGTTTAAGCTCGCCGGCAGGGTAGGCTTCGGCATGGATATAAGAGATCTCTTTCAGTTTTAGAGCTCCCTCCATCGCCACTGGATATTGACTGCCGCGACCTAGGAACAGGGCATTTTGCTTATCGCCGAAGTGTTTGGCGGCTAACAGGCGAATGGTGTTATTGAGAGCGAGCGCTTTTTCCAACTGAACAGGAAGCTGCTCCAATTGCCGCACCAGAGTCGCCTCTGTTTCTGCTGAAAGACCATGACGACGACCTAGCGCGATGGATAATAATCGCAGAGCGACCAACTGAGTAGTAAAGGCTTTGGTAGAGGCGACGCCTATCTCTCGGCCGGCACGGGTCAACAGAGTGAATGCGGATTCCCGCACCAGGGAACTTTCCGCCACATTGCAGATGGCCAAGCTGGATAAATAACCGCAGTCTTTCGCCTTGTGCAGAGCGGCCAAGGTATCGGCCGTTTCGCCAGATTGAGAAATGGTCACAAATATGGTGCCAGGTAGTACTACATGCTCACGGTAACGGTATTCGCTGGCCACCTCCACCATGCATGGCACGCCCATTTCTTCCAACCAGTAGCGAGCTATGAGACCAGCATGGTAACTGGTACCACAGGCAATAATGTGCACTCCGCGTACCTGATTGAAAATCGCTTCGGCTTCTGGTCCGAAACAATTTTCGAGAAGTCGACTGTCATGGAAACGACCCGACAAGGTACGGGCAACGACGGTGGGCTGCTCAAAGATCTCCTTGAGCATGTAATGACGGTATACCCCTTTATCATCTGCATCATGGGATTGTTCAGAGCGTACGAAAGGCCGCTCCACAATATGACCTCTGTAATCATAAATGGTAAGACCGGTCCGCTTAATGTCGGCCACATCACCTTCCTCTAAGAAGATGAAGGTTTGGGTAACGGGCTGCAAAGCGAAGACATCCGAGGCGATAAAATGCTCACCCATCCCGATGCCAATGACGAGAGGACTACCTGCTCTTGCCGCCACTAATCGGTCAGGATCTTGTTTACTGATTACGCCTATACTGTAAGCGCCAACGAGTTGTGCGACAGATTTACGTACGGCTTCCAGTAAATTGATTTTCTGGCCTAGATGAAAATCGATAAGATGAGCAATCACTTCGGTATCGGTATCAGACTCAAAATGGTATCCTTTGCCGACCAGGAAATTTTTGAGTTCTTCGTAGTTTTCAATGATGCCGTTATGCACAACTGCTACCGAGTTGTTACTCATGTGAGGATGGGCGTTACGCTCACAAGGCTTGCCATGCGTGGCCCATCGGGTATGGGCAATACCTAAGTCGCTGTTTAGGGGTTTTTTGATGAGCAGGTCTTCAAGGACCTTAACCTTGCCGACGGTCCGCAACCGTGCCAGATGATCCTTTCCGCCGTTTAAGGCTGCAATACCTGCGGAGTCATAGCCCCGATACTCCAATCGTTTTAGACCTTCTATGAGAATAGGAGTGATATTACGTTCGGCAATGGCACCAACGATTCCACACATAATTTTTTCCTTGATTAACAATACTTTGTTAAATGATGTTTCCCATTTTCATGAGCCAGGCTTACTAACAATTAATCCATAAGCCTTTGGTAATTAATAAATGAGAATAACTACCGAATTACTTTGTTAATTAAAAAATTGCTAAATAATTTTCACTCACTCATGACTTACTCAATACAGTTAGCAGGCCATTCCTTTTTTTGTGAGTTACGCCTTACTTCCAACTGGTAAATAAATAGCTGTTGTTTTAGAGGAAAGTAGAATAATCCACTATAAAACAATTAGTGGTTCAGCAAATTGCATGCCTCTATATGTAAGCTGTTTATTTATAAAGAAAAATTATTTTTATTTTTTATTTTTGTAGTAATTAAATTGTTAAGTTTTTATGCAAGACTGAGCATCGTTTTCTCATTTTACTGGCTCAGGATGTGATGTGTTAAATGACTAAATTCATTAGATCAAAAACTTACATTGCTAATGAAACTGTTGTTAAGTAAATGGGCACCCTGTAACAAAATAGTTAGAGGTATGATTGATTTTTAAATAATGGATATAATAATCAGTCAGTTAAATACATGTTAAATCTGTAACAATGATAAAAAGATAGGGAAATTGAGGCCTTGCGAAAATGAGAATAAAGCACATGATTCGGAAAGTTAGCCTCATGACTTTGGGAAGGGCTAAATTTTGCGGAGCTGGGGCTGAAGTGTTATCAGCACCGCCGCCAAAGAAGGCGGCGGTGCGAATGGGTGCAGAACAGCACCTTTATAGTTGCGTGCGGTTTAACGCTACTTTGTGAAATTGGATGTAGGGTAAGTGAAGCGATATTGATGCCTGAAGCCAAGTGACATTTAGCGGTACTTATCCTGTGACTAGTGCACGTAATCCTTGGTCAAATGATATTTGAGCCGAAATTCCCAATGTGCTTTTGAGCAGATTAGAATCCCCTAAAGAGTGGCGGATATCACCAATTCTGGCTCCTGCGTATTGGGCTGGAGGCGCAGCGGGATAAATATCACGAAAAATATTGAGAGTTTGGTTTAAAGAATTAGCTTTATTGGTGCAGACATTGTAGCGGCCAATAGTCACTGTGTCAGCAGTTAGGGCATGGCAATTAGCACGAGCAACATCCTGTACCGATACGAAATCACGAGTCTGCTCACCATCGCCATATACTGTTACGGGTACGCCGGCTTTAAAACGCTCAGTAAAAATGGATAGTACCCCAGAATAAGGCGAACGTGGATCTTGACGGGGACCGTACACATTAAAATAGCGAAAGCATACAACTTGCAAACTATAACTTTCTGCGTAACCAAGGAGCATAATTTCAGAAGCCAGTTTGGCGGCGGCGTAAGGAGATAGTGGATGCGGTTGGGCGGACTCCGGGGTGGGCAGCGTCGCGGTATTTCCGTAAACAGCGGCGGAGGATGCAAATACTAAGCGTTGGCAACTGTGCTCTATGCATAAACGAGCCAGTAAATCACTAGCCGCCAAATTAATATGATAATTTAAATCGGGTTTTTCAAAGCTTTCTGGTACGCTAACAAGCGCAGCCAGATGAAGCACGCCGGCAAAATTATGATCGTTAAAAAGTGACCTTAACGCAGGTTCGTTAGTGACATCTTCTTCAACGAATAGAAAGCTAGAGGATGAACGTGCTGAAGCCAAGTTTTGCAGGCTACCAGTGCGTAAATTATCGACTCCGACCACTGCATGACCTTGTTTTAAAAGCATGTCTACACTGTGACTTCCGATAAATCCTGCAGCTCCAGTTACAAGATATGTTTTCATTTAATGTGCTCCTATCAACTTGAAACAAAAATCCTCAATCCAAAAAATTAGTGAATGTGAAATCTAAAATGCGATACTTTTTAAATATGAATCATTTATGGTGAATGTCATATTTTGACAGGTTGCAACATAAAGGTCTCGTATTCGATGTGGTCGAGTTTCTTTATGAGTATAGCTAACCCTATTATGCTACTGAGTACCAGAGCTGAGGCGAAGCCGTAACCATAAAATACTGGTCCCAGATATTGGCTTAGGAGTGTCAAAAAGATGTTTGATAACAAGAAGAGAAGAGTAATTTGCAAAACGACACGACGTTGATCAAAATAAAACAGAATATTGAGGATAACTAATAACAACAATTGTACTCCAACTGCCACGATATCTACATTGAAAAGAAGGCGATACAAAGGAGAAATATCAAACCATCTTAATAAATGGTCACCTAAAGCAAATAAAATGAGTATCGTTAGTCCTTGAACCTTGAAGATTTCATAGATTCCCTTACGAAGTGTACTAATCATTTTACTTTTTATTGTAAAGATATTATCGAGAGTATCTCCTTCGCGAATGGCGTTATAGAAAGCCTCATGTTGTTCAGCAAAATCCGTTTCCATGCGAATTAAAAACACAGCCATACCAGGAACGATAGAAAGGTAAGCTAAAAAAATGGGTAGATCGTAAATTGGCGAAATCCTTAACGGACCTATAACAGAAGTACTGGTAAAAGGATTGAACCAGAAAATCAATTTATCAGCCCAAATAGCAAAATTATAAAAAAATCCGGTGAAGGCCAAACTGAGAAAAACTTTATTAAGATTAAAAAATTCAAAAGCTATAAATCTACGTCCTGGGTAAGAACGCAATACTTGTGCTAAGAGTAAAAAAAACAAAATGCCATGCCCTAATAAAAATCCAATCATCAATCCTTCTAAACCGTAAGGTCTAAGACTTAGGGATGCTCCAACCGTGATGCTATAACCGATAAAAAAGGAAAACAAGATAAGCTTCCACTCTTTAATAGCAGATAAAAGCACAACAACTATCCAGATATTACAGAGCGTGACAAAGCCTGTTAGCATAGACAGCTGGTAAATTAGAGAGCCAGAAAAAAAAAGGAGTAAAAGGATAACTCCTAAAGCACCACTTACCAGAGTGACTAACGTGATAACTCCAAGTAAATTGGGAAGAATGATGGCGTCCTGCTTTTCATAAATGCGATCAGAAACGAAGCGTGTAAATAAAAGCTGTAGGGGGCCTGTTAAAATTAGAGAAACTGCCATTAAGTAAGTAACGGAGACTTGAAACTGAGCAACATATACTAACGATATTTCCTGTTCTGTACTTAGCAGACCAATCAGTAATATACCTAAAATCGAAAGAACCCAAGGACCAGAGCTTATTATTCCTGCATAACTATATGCTTGGAGTTGACTGATTAAACTTCCTTTATTCAATAACTTACGTAGCTCAAATCCAATACCTGCCATTATTTTTCCATCGCTCCTTGATAGATTTCGCGATAACGTGCAATTACTTTGGGTTGCGTATAGTAATGTTCAACTCTTCGCATGCCTGCCGTTTGAGCCGCTTTCCATTGTGCCTCATTGGTTAGTAATGCAAGTGCTTCCTTTGCCGTAGCTTCAGGATCTGCAATAGGGACCACCGCACCAGCACGACCGAGAGCTTTATCCTCAGGACCTTTTCCTTCAATGATTTCACGGCAAGCTCCCACATCGGTTGTCAGTACCGGTAAGCCACTGGCATAGGCTTCAATAATTACCAAAGGAAAAGCTTCACTAATAGAAGTTAGGACTAATAAGCCAAGTTGTGGAAGCATGGTATCGATATTTTGAAATCCTAAAAATTTTACCTGTTGCTCTAGACCCAGACTTACCACTAGATTTTTACATTCTTGTACATATTCCTCATCCTCATCTTCTGGGCCAATAAGCCATCCTTCAGCTTCAGGCAAATGTACACAAATGGTTCGCATGGCACGAATAAAAGTTTTGATGTCTTTAATGGGAACAATACGACCAATCAAACCTAGGACAGGCGGTACTCGATTCGAGCGTAAGGCACGCAGGGGTATAAAACGCTCAAGATTAATCCCATTGGGTATAACTTCAGTGCGAGCAGGATCTGCACCATCTTTAATCTGCCTTTGGCGATTTCTATCGTAGAGGGAAATGATTGGGTCGGCAGATGCATATATTAAACGCCCAATCCCTTCAAAGAAGCGGATCCATAAATAGTGGTGATAACTCATTCCCGTTTCAGGAAGATCGGCAAAGATATCCTGTTGATCTTGAATATAACTGGTCTGAAGATCAATCTTACGTTCTTTCGTGTAGATTCCATGCTCAGTTAAGATCAACGGGCATCCTGTAATGTTATGTAGCAGTGCTCCCAGAAAACCGGCGTAACCGGTTGAAATGGAGTGAAATACGCGAGTGGGTGGTGTACGTTGTGCAATGCTGGCGAGTTTGAAAAGCGGTCCATGGATAATGCGGATTGTCCAAAAGTAATCTATAAATGAAGTATCTTTGCAAAAGCGGGTATAATTTTCACAGATGCGATTCCACGATATTTTACTGTAATAAAAGTCCTCTGGTGAAAGATCCTTTTTAACCAAGCCTGACAAAATCCGCTTTAGTAGTGTTTCATTTAATCTAGATGACGATTCACGAAAATAATCGTGCAGGTGTTCAGCGTCAGCAAAACATGTTGCATTTCCTTGAAGAGGTTTCGGTTTATCTATATGCCATGCATCCATTAAGTAATAACAGTCTAAGTTAACAACATTGCTAGGTAGTTTATACTTTGCCTCTTTATAGTTAACAGCATTTGAGCCTAGAAATATTAAGGAAAAGGTGAAGTTAGGTAATTCTTGTATTATTTGATGTACCCAACTTGATACACCGCCCCTAATGAAGGGATATGTGCCTTCTAGTAAGAGAGTTATATCTGCTTTGGGTATTCCGATCTTATCCATGAGGTACCGGTCGTGTCCATTCCTTGATGAGACATCATAGTGATCCCGTTGCTAAGAGATCACCACTTGATGAATATTTGATTTTAAACGCTTCGACTTTGGAGATTTTTACTTAAGCGGCGCGGCGTTGTAGAAAAGATATTTCAGCGAGGTACGGAGCGATTTTGCTGTTTGCAAGTCCCAGTTTGAGTGCTTTGGAAAAAGCGCTAAAGGCTCCCTCTAAGTTCATTTGACGTAGTAGAATCCTACCTAAAAGAAATTGAAGACCTACATCGTTTGCAGAAAGCATCAGTGCATCCTCCGTGTGTTTACGGGCACTATCCAGTACATGCGTTAAAACTTCACCTTGAGCCAATCCTAAATGCACTAACTCCCAGTATTCATGGGCAATTGCCTTATGAAGATGATAATTGTCCACGGTTGCTGCGGTTTTTAGCCGGCATAGTTTAGCACGAATTCTAGCAGTAATGGCTTGTTCTTTGCGGTCTAATAGTGCATAGGCAAGCAAACGAACATCATCTTCCGCGTCCTTTAAAGCTAATCGAAGTAATAGAATAGCATCCTTATCCTGTAGCTTAAGGGTTTCCAGAACCGCTTTAAGACGTTTATCTGGATCTGGTGCACACTGAATAATGCCCTTTAATGTTGCTTCTCCGCAACATATATCACCATACTTCGTATTAGGAGAGCGAAAGGGTAGGTCTGGAATTTTCACGTATTGTTGTTTTAATGAGTTGCTCTCTTTAATGCGTTTGGGCCAGCAGAGCGCGGGAATGACTACCCCACCTAGACACAACGAACCCAATAGAGGTATAAAAAAAGCTATTGAGAAAAAGAAAATCCAACCCCAAATTCGAGAAGCTCTATACTGTTTAGGCAGTAAAGAGTGAAGTGTTACAGTTGCCAATGCACTAGCCAGAGTATGAACGAGAAAAATATCTGTAATCTGGATTGGTAGAAGGTTACTGTTCCACAACATCCAAGCGCAACTGCTCTCTAATGCCAATGCGCCGCAAAAGACTAATAGTCTTATCATTGGTTACTTCTTCCTTTATAATTTGATGTTTCGATTCAATTTGAATTAAAAGATCTTTTACATTGTTTTTTACAGATAAAGGATAAATGCAAACTTCAATTCCTATTTCAGTGAAACCAGAATGATATGTATCCCTCATTGCATATTCTAGGCGTTGCATAAAATTTTCTGTTTCTATTGCATTAGTGAAGGGCAGAAGCAACAGCAGAACTGGCTGTCCACCGAGATTTTGGCGAAACCAAATATGATCAGTACAACGATGTTGAGTCATTATCCATTCAATGAGAGGTTCTCGTCTCTGGAAAGAATTTATGACTACTGTTGTTGCCGGTACTCCATTGTGTCGTAGTTCCGCTAAACTGCGATGTAACTGGCGTTTGAATTTATTAGCTGCAGTCCCTTGTTCGCCACTTGATTCAGCCCAACCCATTAGCAAATCTCCAATATAACCTCCAAGCGTTGATAATAGCTTTAAGTTGCTCTTCTGAAATAGATTAAAAGGCATATCATTGACCGTAACTACTCCCCAAATTCGACCAGTGATATCGGTTAAAGGAATGACGGCCAATACTTCTTCATGAGTAGTATGTTCATTTAAATAGATACTGGTAGCTGTACCTTTCACAAGTGTTTCAATCAATAAGTGATTATTAGGAGATACCGGTGCCGGATTACCTAAACAAGCTATTGCTGGAAACATAGTCTGATGATTTTCGTTTACCTGGTAAAGAGCTGCCATTCGTAACCATCCATGTTCGCTCAGAAGCTGAAGAATCTGATGGCTAATTCCCCAGAGCGGTTCTCCCTCCTTTGGTTTAAGTGCTACCATTTGTTGATGAAATTGAAAAAGCGCCGTGCGTAAGCTAATTTGACTACCTTTCAGTTGTTGTTCCAATCGAGAGTGGGAAACCTTGAGAAGATGGTAGATACGCGTAAATTCATCCATGCGCATTTTTTGATAATCATAATTTGCTTTCAAATGATTATTGCGGCGTACCCACATATCCCTAAACTCTCCAGTCAATAGGGCTGTTGTTAAAACGCCTAAAATGAACTCGATAGGAAAAGATGTTATTCCTGTTAGGTTTAGATGCCAAGCAAGGCCGATACTAAACGTGATTCCTAAAGCGCTGGCAAAACTGTAAGGAAAACCGTATCGTAATCCCACTAATAGGGGAGCAAGTATTAGCCAGGGAAAGGCTCCATCCAAGAAAAAAGGATCAGCAGATTTTATATATAAACCAATGCATGGTAAAACAAGCGTAATCAATAGAGTCTCTAATCCGGCCATGATTTTTGATGTCTGATCCGAAGTTAAAGCGACTGGTTTCACAGGTTGTTTCAATGCTTGACTGCTCATAATTATTCAGTGGATGCAGATGGTAGACTGGAAATTTCGAGAGTCGAAAGTAATTCATTAAGGAGTTTTAAGGCCGTTCCGCTGACTGTTTCGCGTCCCCAGCCTGAGCGTGCTCCGGTAGCGGACCAGAGCACCTTTCCGCTAGCTACCTCCACGACTCGTAGACTCAGTGCAACGGCTGGTTCACCTTCTATGCCACGCTTATATCCCCACTCTTCAACACTACCAGTGAGGGCATAAATGAAGTGCTGATCACGTGCCCATGTCAATGCTTGTTGGTAACGCCGATATTCATCTATCTCAGGTAGTGCTCCGTCATTCTGAGCGGAGCTGTAAAATTCTATGCTTGCTACTCCATGCACACGCATCAGAGTGGCGAGCATTTCCCTTACACGTTCGCTAGCTTGTGGCGACTGAGAATAATTTTGTATTGGAAGAAGTACCCAAGGCTCAGACGGGTTCACCGGTTGTCCGGACTGTATAATAGTTGTTGAACAGCCTAACACCAAACTGAGTACAGTAAGATAAAAAAACGTTTTAACATATTCCATTTTTCGCCAACTCCATTGTTCGTTTAAAACTTAAATTAGTTGATTAGTAATAGCAATTGATTGCTTGATTTAAAGGATTAAACTTTTCGATATTATTTCGTGAATTACATTATTTCTCTATTGATTCCTTCATCCGATTTCTGTTGTTGATATTGAGTGTTTCTTGATTTTTTATCTTTTTTATCCAATAACCCCTGGATACCATATTTCTCCCAGTTATTCAACCAAGCATACACTGTTTGTCTAGTTACACAATGTATCTTACTTATTTCATCAATTGTATATCCTCTAGAGTTCAATAAAATACTATGGATGCGTATCAAAATTTTTCCATTTCTTTTTTTGACGAACTGTTCTAAATCTTTTCATTCAGAGGGCAGTATGGAATTTATGCGTTTATATTTTCTCATTTTATTCAGAATTACTTAATTTTTGTGTCAGTTTTAAGTACATTCCAGTGTCTTTTTTCCTTCCAAAGTCCCTTACCAAACTTTTAAGCAAGAATGATTCCAATTTTTTTAAGGTATTGAATCAAATTGTTATTTTATTTTTCTTTGGTAACTTTTTTGGAAAGTTTAGGTTGCGTTTAGTCAAAATTTTTCACCCCGTTAATTGCAAACAGGATCTTAAGGTTTATGTTGATTCAATAAAATCAATAAATTAACATACTTTTTGACATAAATATAAATGTGATGACGAACTGTAACAAAGTTAAACAATAATCGCTTTTTGTTTACTCTAACGAAAATAAAATTAATAACTTACGAGTTTTTTTATGTAACATCTTTAATACAATTTAGCCAAACAGTAGCGAAAATAATGTAATCTTGAATAACTTTTTTCTGTTTGAAAATTAGAGTCGTAATCGAAATTTGCATAACAATTATGATACACCTTGAAAGTTAGTTTAAGTTACTAAAAAATAAATAAAAGTTTATTTTATCTTTTACTTTTGTCACTTTTATTAGACATTCTTGATCAATTTACACTTTATATGTTTTTAAAAATTTGTTTGCAAAAACAAACAGAAAGTGAATTGGTATATTTATTGCTTAGTCTGTAAATCAATTTAGTCATTACTAAATCATGGCTCAATTAATGTTAAGTCATGTAGAAGTAGAGTGTTAAATCCACTCTAAAGCAGTTTCGTTAAGAAATAGTAACTAACTTTGTTGATTTCGCAGCTATGCTACCCGATATTACTTATAAACAACTGACTTCTTATAAAGGTTTATGTTTCATCTCATTAACCTTGATTATAGTTTTTATATCGCTTTTTCAATACCAAAATCGTTTGAAAGAGTTGGTTAGTATTGTAGAACCCGACGCACTTTCCGTTGTGTATTTGCGTTTATTGATACAAGTCTATCCCAATGATACTAAATTACGGCTAAATCTCGCGAACCAATTACGAAATTTAGGACGCTTAGATAAGGCTTATGAAACTTTAGAGCCTTTGCTGAACCAGCAGGATGCAGAAGCAGTAAAAGCTCGCCTATTAGCGTTAGATGTACAACAAGCAGAGTTTTATGGATTGGATTTGCACAATGAGGCGCGCAAAAATAAATTTAGAGCCCTCGAGAATACTTTGGAATCCTTGGCTAATGACCCGCTTTCCGTTGAAGAACTTGTTAAACTGGCGAGGGTTAGTCTTGAATTAAATAAACCAGGCCTGGCAGCAAATTTGTATGTGCGTTTAGTCTCGGCAGACCCTGCTCACCATTCAGCCTGGCTAGCTGCAGCTGGTCAATGGTATTTGGCGTCTCAGCAACCGGAACAGGCAAGTGATTTCTATAGGAGAGCTTCTGAAGTAGTCAAGGATTTAGAGCAATCTCGACGCTATACTCAATTGGCCATTGAAACAAGTCTGGCTGCCGATAAAGGAACAGTAGCGCTGCAAATTTTAAAAGATTATTTAAATCGTTTTCCTCAGGATCAAGAGTTTTTAGATAAGGCTATTGGCATAGCGCAATCACAAGGAGACTATAAACAAGCTTTAGAATGGGGATACCAGCTTTTGGAGTTACATCCTGACGATTTGCACCAAGTTAACCGGCAGCTAGAGCTAGCCTTAGCAGCAGGTGAACTGTCAGATGCTTTGGCGCTTGCCCAGCGGTATGTTGCTTCAAATCCTAATGATAACATAGCTCATGAACACTTGGCTTGTATTGCCGAGTGGACGGAGCATCCGGATCTAGCGCTTAAACATTGGGTTTGGTTGGCCAGGCGAGATTCTCGTGGCCCCGCTTTAGAAAAAGCCCTCAGTCTAGCCAGAGGATTGTTTAATGACCCCATTCGGATTGAAATGCTGGCGCTAAGTTCCAGTAATCGGCTTTTATCCGATGCTGATTTGAGGGAATTAAAGGATGCGTATGTTCGCAATCAAGATCCAGAAAATGCCGAGATTTTTCTGCTAAGTTACGTGGAACGTTATCCTTATGAACGCAGCGGTTGGCAAGCGCTTGCACAAATACAAGAACATCGGGGTAAACTAGCAGATGCTGTTAAAACCTGGCAATATATTGGAGATAACTTTGGAGGTCATATGGATACGACTCTTCGGCAAGCTGAACTATTAGCGCAACTGTCCCAAACTGAACGTGCCTTTTCTCTGCTAAAGAATATTCAAAACCGTGTAAAAGGACAAAATGTCGCCTACTGGAGTCTTTTTGGTGATCAGGCCTGGAAGCTGAACCGAACAACGGATGCCTTAACGGCTTATCGTATCCTCTGGAAAGCTAAGCAACCGCAACTGCTTTCAGCAGAACGGTTAATTTATCTGGCACGTGATGCCGACCTTGTTGACGAAGCCGTAACCACCGCTGAAAAAGCCTTCCACAAGTTCAATGAACCTCGTATGTTACTCTTGGCTATGGATGCAGCTATTAGCGCCAATCGCTGGCGGAAGGTGGCTCGTTTAATGAACGTGGCTAGTCAGAGAGAGCAGCACTTTCAAAATAATGAGATGTATTGGTTGCTGAACGCCCAACTTGCTGCCCATTATGAGAGAATACCCGAAGCGCAAGCGTATTATGAACAAGCGCTGCAGATAAATCCTAAATCGGTATCTGCGCGAGTGAGCTTGCTCTGGCTTATGATTCAGAGCGATGATAACAAACGTCTTAGAGAGTATATTCCACGCTGGCAAAAAGATGCTATTGCTGATTCGTCTTTTTGGGGAGCCTACGCAGTAGCGCTCTTTAAATTGGGTAGGATTAAAGATGCCCTACCATGGTTTGAAAAACAGACGCATGCTAAACCTCAAGAATATAATGCTTTGCTTGCTTATGCCGATGCCTTAGATCAGGCAGGTCATACTGCTGCATCGTGGCGTCTACGTCGTCATGTCTTACAAAAACTTAGGGTAAAGTTTCAGCAACAACAGTTACAGCAAAATACGCAGCTAGCAACCAATTTCAAGTGATTAAGAACAATTTTAAAGGGATAGAAGTAGTAGCTAATGAATCTCTTATGGACTGGGTTGGGTATACTGGTGTTATTGCTTGGATGCACAAGCATAACCAGCATTCATCATAATTCACCAAATAAGGAACATGGTGTCAATAAGACAGCGCGGTTGCCAATAACCACCGTGCCGTCATCTTTGTCAGAAAATGACAGCGCCACCTCCGTGGCGCTCGACACCGCTTATAGCGGTAAATCCGTTGCTGATTCAGGCGTAGAATCATTAGCTTTTAATAAACCTGATAGCTCGGCAAGCCAGACAACGGAATCCATATCACAATCTGTGCAGAAAGTTTCAACCTTAGAGATCGTAGAAGTTGATCAGCGGAATGATCAGGCTGAGAGAGAATTACAAGGGCTACAGTTGGCATTTGCTAGGTTACTGAGTGATATGGGAACCATGGAAGAGCGGGAATGGATGCAAAATTTGTTGTTTGGTGAAATGAATGATCCGGCGGTATGGGAATTTGTTATCTCTCAACATCTTTCCCGGGGAGAAATTGATGCGGCGCGCTATTGGCTTTCAAAAACACCCGATACTGTGCAGAGCCTTCCTGGTTGGCAACGTCTTGTCCTAGCTCTAGAAGACAATGACATAGAGACTGTTGAACATCTATTGAAAGAGCCGAATAATGGGCTTACACCCCTAGCTCGTGTTCAGGTACTACGCCAACTTGGCCGAGATTCGGAAGCGCTGAGTTTGGCTAATGAGGCGTTGGAATCTTATCCTTCTACGGACGCTGACTTGAATGATCTACGTCAACAAGTAGATGAGTTGACTTTGAAACTCTCCGATAGCTTTACCATAGGAGGAGAAATTAATAGTTTTGGAACATTGGATATCACTTCTGCCGTAGCCTCAGTGAATTTTCGTTCAGGGAAGATGGGAAAGGGGTTTCAGGTTAAAGGCAATCAACTCAATATCGATTCCGATGATATTTCTGTGAAAGGGTTTGACAACGAATTAGATATTTCTCTTACGGCGGAACAGGCTTGGCGTTTGACAAAGTTAAATGGGACGTTAGGGGGTAACCTGCGCGATGATCATTCTATTGTATATGGATTACTGAACTGGACGCATCAGTGGTATCAGAATCTTCAGGGACAGATCGAACTAGCGTTTAATGAACTAAGTTTCGAAACGCCCGCGTTGCGTGTTATTGGAACTAAGCATCGTTTGTCTTTTGGTGTATCCACGAATCTGACTTCCTGGGAAATGGCTAATGCACGATTTACCTTACAGCGTTACCAAACTCGTTCCAATGATAAATTGGCTCGAGGTTTGGGTATAGAAGCTGCAATTGGACGCTACATTTTTAAGAAAAGTCCATCTTGGTTGATAAGGATGCAAGGAAGTTGGATTAGTAACGATCTTGTTGATAGTCTGCCTGGAGGATTGAGTTCCGAAGTCGTATCTTCATCAGTGGGTGTTGATTCAGTTGTGCCTGATCATTTTGGAACATTGGGGATTGGCACAATAGCCCAGTATGGATTACCAACAGAAGAACGCATTACGAGATATCATGGTTTTCTTGACGGCTGGGTTGGTATGGTGTGGCCGTCAAAAGAGGTAGGTTATAATGGCCGTTTAGGTTTAGGAGTTTCTTTCTTCGGGCACGATACATTAGCCCTAAATGCATTTTACTCCAATACTCAAGGTGGAGATACAAGCGAAGCTTATAAAGGTGTGGGATTGCAATATAATTATCGTTTTTAGCTGTTGCCCTAATTGAGCATGATCCAGCAATACGTTTAATATAATTTGATCTTACTTACGTGTGAGAATAGTATTGTATTGCCTCAACGTCGAATTTTTCACCATGGCCTTGCGCCGGATAAATTTGGTAAAGCTGATAAAAATAGTGGGCTGCTAAATTTTGTGTTGAAAAGGTACCAGTATAATTTATTCGTTTATTCAATCAAACCGTGTTCATTCTAAACCATATTCACTTCAGCATATTTTTTCATCTGCCTAAATCCTAGGGCTTGGACAAGGATGTAAGCATGTTAACGATGCAAGTCTTATGAAACTGCAATGGTTTTTGTTCTCGATGTTAGTGGGTCTGTCGATTCACTTCTCTTTATTAGCCAATCCACTTCACGATGCCACAAGTAATGGCGACATCGAGAGGCTAAAAAAGCTAATTTCCCAGGGGGCGGACGTGAATGGGCGGGATGACGCTGGTATGACGGCGTTGCACTTAGCGGCGGGGAGGGGTGATCGAGCCATGGCGGAACTGCTGATAGCGCAGGGGGCGGACGTGAATGGGCGGGATCAGGCGAAGCGGACGGCGTTGCACTTAGCGGCGGGGAGGGGTGATCGAGCCATGGCGGAGTTGCTGATAGCGCAGGGGGCGGACGTGAATGGGCGGGATGACGCTGGTATGACGGCGTTGCACTTAGCGGCGGGGAGGGGTGATCGAGCCATGGCGGAACTGCTGATAGCGCAGGGGGCGGACGTGAATGGGCGGGATCAGGCGAAGCGGACGGCGTTGCACTTAGCGGCGGGGAGGGGTGATCGAGCCATGGCGGAACTGCTGATAGCGCAGGGGGCGGACGTGAATGGGCGGGATCAAGCGAAGCGGACGGCGTTGTACTTAGCGGCAGAGAGCGGCTACTGGAAAGTGGCGGAGTTGCTGATAGCGCAGGGGGCGGACGTGAATGGGCGGGATCAGGCGAAGCGGACGGCGTTGCACTTAGCGGCGGGGAGGGGTGATCGAGCCATGGCGGAACTGCTGATAGCGCAGGGGGCGGACGTGAATGGGCGGGATCAGGCGAAGCGGACGGCGTTGTACTTAGCGGCAGAGAGCGGCTACTGGAAAGTGGCGGAGTTGCTGATAGCGCAGGGGGCGGACGTGAATGGGCGGGATCAGGCGAAGCGGACGGCGTTGCACTTAGCGGCGGGGAGGGGTGATCGAGCCATGGCGGAGTTGCTGATAGCGCAGGGGGCGGACGTGAATGGGCGGGATCAGGCGAAGCGGACGGCGTTGCACTTAGCGGCAGAGAGCGGCTACTGGAAAGTGGCGGAGTTGCTGATAGCGCAGGGGGCGGACGTGAATGGGCGGGATCAGGCGAAGCGGACGGCGTTGCACTTAGCGGCGGGGAGGGGTGATCAAGCCATGGCGGAACTGCTGATAGCGCAGGGGGCGGACGTGAATGCCCTGGATGCTGTCGGGTTGACACCGCTGCATTGGATGGCCGGAATAAATAATCAAACCATGGCCGGTTTTTCAATTTTACATGAGGTTAGTAACAATGCATTACATCCGACCAAAACACTTTCACTTAAATGTATCGCTCAAAATAGCCGAAGATATAGTATAGCTTTTTTTTATAGTCAGCCAATACCGATGGAACTGTTCTCACAGTTTGATCGTGTTGTAATTGAGGCTGAAAACTTCAATGATTTTCAAAGAGCACAATCAGATCGAGCAGAAATATTTGCTTACGTCAGTGTAGGTGAAGCAGAGGATTGGCGATCTGTTAAGCCAGAGTTAAAGCCAAATTGGGTTCTTGGAACGAATAAACAATGGGGAAATAAAATTATCGATCTTACCCAACAGGGCTGGAGAGATTATTTATTGAAAAAACGAATGGCTTCTCTATGGATGACAGGATATAGAGCTTTTTTTTTAGATACTATTGATAGTTATAAATCAGTAGTGAAAGACAAGGCGGTTAAAGCAAAGCAGGAAACAGCTTTGGTAGATTTTATTCAAACTATAAAAAAGCAATTTCCCGGCGCTAGACTTTTAATCAATCGTGGATTTGAGATTATGCCTAGGATAGGACATTTGGTTGAAGGATTGATAGCAGAGTCCCTTTTTTATAGTTGGAATCCAACTGATCGCCGCTATGTAGCTTCAAACGATAATGATCGGTTTTGGTTGGTCAAACAGCTTCGAGAGATTCGAGATCGTTATCATTTACCAGTGGTGGTCGTTGACTATTTGCCTTCAGAGCTTCAAGAAAAGGCCCATCAAGTTGCAAGGCATATAGCTGAACTGGGGTTCATTCCGTGGGTAACCAATCACTCATTGAATAAGATATATATTAATGCGGCTGAGCAGGCATATTGTCTTAACTCGTCATGATTCCAATGTAAGTAAGAATTAGCAAAATCGATATTAGACATTATTGGAAACTAAACTTTGGTTTTAATCCTATTAATAAACCTATTATCATCGCCCATCGAGTCCCTGACATTAGTAGTTTTCTAAGCGGCAATAACTTCTAAAATTATGCAGCCCACAAGCCAGTTCCATGACGGTATCGGCATAGCCGGGCAGCGTGTTTCGGAACACGTCTTTGACGATGTGGCATCGTTTGACCCCCGAGATCACCTGTTCCACCACCACACGCACCCTTGAGATGAGGCGATTGTGGGCTTTGTCGTCTTCGGATAATTCACCGCCCCGGGGTTTTTCCTTGGGTTGATAGATCTTGACACCCGCCATCGCATGACCTTGATACCCGGTGTCGCGATACAGTTCGCTGCCCTCGGGGGTGCTGATGCCATCCTCATCGCAGATCTTTTTATCATGCTTGTTGCCTTCGTGGGTGTCACTCAGGTAGTTGATTTGGCGATCGTCTAAGCCAGCTACGAGGGTGTTCTTGACCGGATGGGCTGTTTTTACCGCTGTCGTGCTGGCGTTGGCGTTCGTCTTCGGCGGGACGGTGGATGCGCCGTTCGGTGGCGTCCATCCCAAACGTCTGCCGCTCCTCGTCTTCCAAACGCCTCAGCATCTCCACCGGCAGCCGCGCCGGGAGATAACCTTGGTCTTTGAGCGTCTCTTTCAGTACCCCGCTCAGCCCACCCCATTATACATATCTCCATCTCGAGGTTAATCTAACGATTTTTAGCGGAGAGACGAGAGATGAACTGGGCAGAAGCGGAAATGGCCAGCGCCGAGCTGGGGGACAAGCGCCTCAACCGTCGGTTGGAGAAGGTGTTGAAACGACTGGGCGATGATCCCGGGGCCAGTATTCCGGTGGCCTGCCGGGGCTGGGCCGAAGTCCAGGATGCCTACCGAGAGTCGATTCAAAGTAAAAAAACCATTTAAAATTATAATATTATCCGACATGCATCGCTAACCTGTTAGCGCTTCAGCGGTGTTCGGCTCGGCTGACTGATGATCTGCCAGAGTTTCCCGACCTGCTCGCCCATGGCACTGATCCCTTCGCTGATCGATCGCTACCCGGTCATCACCAGCAAATGGAAGCTCATGTTGCGGATCAGCGCCATATTAGCCGCCGCTGGTGAGTCCACCAAGCCACCATCATCTTCCTGCAAGACGACATCTTTAGTCCAGTGCAGGGTGTTTTCGAGCTTGCGATGACCCCGAACACGCTGCGCCAAGCGCCACGCCCTGAATGGCTCGCGGGTGATGTAATACGTGGGGTTGTCGAAGGGTTTACCGTCCCGCTCGCCCTGCCGCCGAACGCTGATAGACTGCTCCAGCCCCGGCCATTGCGCCTTCATCGCCGCCGCGGCCGGCCAGCATGTGCGCCGACAACGGGTATCATGACCATGGCCGCTTTGGCGCCAACTCCAGGCCGCCGTCGCTGCATTCTGCGCCGTCCGCGCGAGGCGCTTAGGGAGCGTCGGTTGATTGCCTTTGACGGGGATGAGGTAGCCGTGGCCCTGGGCAGTAATCTGGGCCACCGGTTTTTTTGGCAAGGCAGCGCATCCAGAGTGAACACCGAACGCTCGATCCGCAGCGTGCCGATCAATGCTTGCACCACGTCGATTTCGCTGGGCTTATCATTGTCCAGCTTACCGACGCCGCAGATCAGCTGACGAGGATGACTAAAAAACGACACCAGCGAGGTAACACGTTGTTTCTCGCCTTCCTTGGGTGGGAAGGTGCGGGTGATACGCTTGCCATCCATAGCGATCGTCTCGGCCTGCGCGTACTGCGGCATCCAGCGATTGAACTGCCTACACAAACCCTCGCTCGACAGCTGCTGGCTCAAGCGTTGCAACGTACTGTAGGAGGGCGCTTTATCGCGCGGTAACGGGATCACCTCGGCCAGCGCTTGCACATGGGTGCGCGCAAAGCGCGCGATCCCTTTCAGGCTCGTTCGCCCGCATAGCATCGCCATTACCATCATCGTTACGCTCGACAACTGCACAGGGCGAATGCCTTTCGCATGACGCGGGTCTGCTAACTCGGATAAATAATGCACTAGCCTGTGATAGGCCATCAAGGGGGGCTCCGATCGTTCAATAGGTTAGTCAAAGCTGTTCGATAACTTTATGATAGCATAAAATTATCTGTACTTTGAATCGACCCTCCCCGCATGCGGTGGTGTAGCAGATGAAGTTCGGCGGCAAACAAGGTGCCTTTCAATCCCAGCAAGAGGCGATCATTGGGATCACGCGGATCGTAAATCCCCTCTTCATCCGCAATCAGGGTGCGAAATACCGCGCACAGTTCAATGACCCGATGCCAGTCGCTATTCAAGCGTGACAGCCGGGAGACTTCCGTCACCAGCACGATACCGACGCTGCCGAGGCTGATGGCAGTGACCAGTCGTTGAAACCCCGTGCGCTGCTCGCTGCGCGCTCCCGAGCGCCCCAGATCGTCGTCAATGACGATAATCTGGGGTTGCGGCCAGCCCCATTGCTGGGCCACCTCGGCCAGCTGGTATTGGCGTTTGGTACTTTCGGTGTGCAGGAGTACTTGTTTAGCGGTGGATTGGCGGAGGTAGACCATCGCCTGCAGCGCCAGGTGGTCGGGCTGAATCTTGACAGTGGCATTCATCGGGTTGTCCTCGGTGGCGAAGTAATCGGTGATCGTGGAGCTGACGGCGAAGCAATTCCGTCCATAGCTCAAGCAGATGGTGTTGAACGGCGCCGGGAAACTGGCTCCACGGCGGCAGTTGATACGGATGCCCCATCACGGCTCTCCGGTTGCGGTTGAAGGGTACTCACCATTCTAGCGAGCGCCCGCAGACTGCCAGGGCTGAATCGGGAACCGGAGGAAATGGGCGCTTCGGTGAGCGTGACCGCTTCGGTATGGCGTTGGGCGAGCAGTTGGCGATGACCCGTGGGGAGTTCAACGATAAAGTAGAGCTCACCATCGCTGAACTTCTGTTGGATGACGTTGAGAACCTGATCGACTAGCGGATGATGACGCGCTATAACGCGAATGCGTTGGTGGTGATCGTCATGGCTGCTCTTAGTATGTTGGCTGGTGTAACAGCCTCTATGAATATCGCTCAGTCATCATCACCACCAACAAAGATTTTACCAGTTGGGGCGAATTCTTCCACGACGCAAAGGTATCAGGGTACCGCTATTCTCGATCGACTGGTTTCTCAAGTCACTGTCACTGATCCTACCCATCCGCTGTTTAATCGCACCTTTTCGGTTGTTTGTCTACCGCAACACCCCCGTACTACTCCGGTCGTGATTATTGCACTACCGAACGGTGAACATCGCCGCATTCCTTGCTCGGCGACGGATCTCAGTACCCAGCTGTCATCCCAGCCTCCCCTCGCACCGGTCTCTGCGTGTACGCTGCTGCCATTAGCAAACGTGGTGCGCCGGTTGTTAGGTGCGCCCGAGGAGAGTCTGGATGAGAACCGCGATACGTCCATCACCCCCGCCGATGGCGGCCTCCCAGCGGGATTTGCCCCGGCTGTGGCCGGCCCTAACAGCCCATCAGCAACAGCAACTGGCGCAACGGCTAGCCGAACTGCTGCACCGCCACCCTCTGGCACAACCACCCATGCCGCCAAGCGAGACAGATGATGAGCTCTTGTAATACTATTTCCACCAAGGTCACCTCCACCCACCAGGCGAAGCTGGCCTATGTCTATATTCGCCAGTCCTCACTGAGCCAGGTCACCCGCCACGGCGAGAGCACGGCATTACCATATCGCTTAGCCGAGCGGGCAACGGCACTGGGCTGGCCAGCAGAACGGGTCAAATTGATCGATGAAGATCTGGGTAAAAGTGGGGCCTCCAGCGAGCAACGCATTGGCTTTCAGCAACTGCTGGCTGAGATTGGCCTGGCGCGGGTGGGTATCGTCCTGAGCTGGGATGCCTCGCGGCTGGCGCGTAACAATAGCGATTGGCACCAATGGATCGAGTTGTGCTCGATGTTCGGTGTGCTGATTGCCGATGGCGAGCAGCTCTATGACCCCCGTCAATATCACGATCGACTGCTGTTGGGGTTGAGTGGGATGATGAGCGAAGCGGAACTGCATCAGCTCAAACTGCGTCTGCATGCCGGCGAACGTCAGAAAGCCGAGCGTGGTGAATTGCGCCTGCCGTTACCCGCGGGCCTGGAGCGGCAGCGCGATGGTAGCGTCATCCTGAACCCGGATGAGGAAATCCAGACGCGGATCCGCCTGGTCTTGGCTAAATTCGACGAACTCGGCAGTGCTCGTGCCGTGATGCGCTATCTGCTCCAGCACGAGCTACGGTTACCCACCCGGCCGCTGCGCGGCCCGGCAGTGCATCCGATTGTCTGGCAGCCGGCGAGTAGCCGTCGCGTGCTGGATATTGTGCACAACCCCGCCTATGCCGGTGCGTATACTTACGGGCGCAGCACCATCGACCCGAGCCGACGCCGGCCGGGTCACCCCGCCAGCGGCATTGTGCAACGGCCGCTAGAACAATGGCCGGTGTGTCTTCACAATCACTACCCCGCCTATATTAGCTGGGCGCAGTATCTGCGTAACCACCAGCGCCTGCTGGATAACCAAAATCACTACCAGGCCAATCACCCTGGCGTACCCCGCCAGGGCCAGGCACGCCTGCAGGGGATTGTGTTATGCGGTCGTTGCGGGGCACGAATGCGGTTGCGCTACTCAGGTCCCGAAGGGCAATATCCGGCCTATACCTGCCGGGAGGCTCACCACTGCTATCAGTTACCGTACTGTCAGGAAACGCGTGCCATCGCGCTGGATGAAGCCGTGCAAGCGCAGTGGCTAGCGGCACTGGCGCCCGATAAACTCGCCGTGGCGGTAGCCGCCCTGGCGCAGTTAGACCACGAAACCGAGACGCGCCAACGGCAATGGCAATTACGCTTAGAACGGAGTCGCTATGATGCCCAGCGCGCCCAGCGTCAGTACCATAGCGTGGAGCCCGAGAATCGGTTGGTCGCCCGCCAACTAGAAAGCCAATGGGAACACCAACTGCGCGCGCTCGAAGCATTGGAGCACGCTTATCAACGTTGGCTTGACCAGCAGTCATTTACCCTCACTGACCCAGATCGGCAGGCGATTCTCGCCTTGGCTGAAGACCTCCCCGCCGTCTGGCAGGCCCTCACCACGACGAGTGCTGATCGCAAACACCTCGTGCGCCTCGTCATCGAATCGGTGATCGTCGATGCCAAACGCGAGCGCGGTTATCTTTGGTATCAAATCAATTGGCAAACGGGCGCCACCAGTGAACATCGGTTACGACGGAAAGTCATGCGCAATGAGGAACATCCTCAGCTTGACGCCTTGCAGCAGCGGATGCACGAGCTCTGTGACGGCAACCAGCAGGATGCCGAGATTGCCACCCTCCTCAATACCGAAGGGTTTCTCACCGCACGCGCCCAGCCTTTTACCGGCAAAAATGTCTGGTGTCTACGTCAGCAGTGGCAATTGCCTTCCTCGAAAGAAGCGGGTAACCATCACCACCCACCGCAATGGCCGGATGGAACCTACTCGATTGCTGGTGTCGCTGAGGCGGTTGGGGTAACGGTAGGGACGGTGTTTAAATGGGTACGCCAGGCGCGTATTCAGGGCCAGCAACTCGCGAAGGGAATGCCTTGGAAAGTTTCACTAACAGAGGGACAAATTCTCTCTCTGCAGCATTATGTCAAACGCGTACGACGCGTTAAACAATCGACTAGGGAGGCATCATGAAAGCTTCTTCGATGACAATATCGCTGTGCCCATTGTGGACCGTCTCATTCATCATTCGCACATCTTCATGTTGGGAGGGGAAAGTTATCGCTTGAAGCAGAAACTGGGAAATTGATTGCTCGACACCCAAAGGGAGGGTCAATTTTGTTGGCCAATAGGGGGTCAATTATTCTGGCCATTGACAATCGGCCCTAACTGAGGCGGCCGACCGCCTTTCGAGGTCACGTGTCCGACGGCTTGCTGATGCCGCTCCCACGCCTCACCAAATACCACGCTTAATTCCTCAAATTCCTCCCGATCTAGACTTGTCATCGCCCGCAGTGTGCTCGGCTTCTCCTTCACGTCGTCGTACTTTAGGATCGGCACAGCGCCCCCTTCCAAAATCAATTACAATTACTCTCCTCTTTTCCGAGTTTTTTTGAGGCTTTTAGTTTCCAATAATGTCTATTAAATACGTGTGTACTGCAACGCTTTTAGTAAAATCTGTTAGCATCTGTCTTCGTATACTTACTCAAATCTAATCGTTAACATTTTTCTGTTAAAACTACTTCAACGAATTTGAAAAATTTTTAACACTCAATTCTGTAAAAAAATCACTGTTAAACTTATCCCTAAATATAGGAGATAAGTGCTCCTATTGTCACAATATTGTTGTGCGAAACCAAGAAGTCTATGTATAGACATGCCAACTTACTTTGATTTTTAAATAATCTAAAAAATTTGTAAAGAAATGTTAATTTTTAAAATTTAATTTCAAAATTATTGATATTTTACAATAATTATCAATTGACAAATTTTAACAAAAAGTAATGCTGAGTAATTATAAAAATGCTTGAAAAATTAAACAAAGTAAATTATTAATATGATGAAAGTTAGTTGGTAATGTTTTTAAGGATAAGATTAACACAAGGCTTTAAATGATTTGTTGAATTTTAAAAAATTTTTTTAATCTTGAAATAGTAATATTACTAGCAATATTTTGGACACATGGAGAGGCTATTAGGTAGTTATACAGTATTTTTTGGTGTAAAGTTTTTTGGATTAATGCAACTTAAGGAGAATAGTTACCTATGGCTAATTTAGCTTTTAGATCGGATTATGAAAGAAATTTTTCTTATTCGGATTATAAATATATTGATGTAAGATATCGGAATTTAATATACTTTCAGACGTTAGATAGTTCTGAAGACTTGGTTTCCGGTATTTTGAAAACTGATTGGCATGTATATAATGTGTCAGATTTAAAAAATGCATATGAACTACAAAAAAAATTTAATTTTAGTGTTGGAATTATAAATGTTTCTGAGGCTTGTCTAGACAATGAATTTTTTCAGCAGTGGAAAATTTTTTGCTCTAAAAATCCAGATATTCAATGGATAGCTCTAGTATCTCCAGAGTCAATAAAGAATCAAAATTTGTCTGATCTAGTTAAAACAAACTTTTTTGATTATCATACTCTGCCAATTGATAAATCACGTTTATCTTATGCCTTAGGTCATGCACAAGGTATGGCCAAGTTAAAATCGGCATATTCCGATTATTCGAGTCAAGATAACAACACCTTTGGAATTGTCGGTAGAAGTGCGGTAATAAGAAAGCTGCGCAGCGATATTGAGAAAGTGAGCCGAGTGGATGCCCCGACGTTAATCTACGGTGAAAGTGGTACTGGTAAAGAACTCGCAGCTTATGCAATTCATGCAAAATCTAAGCGTTGTAAAGCACCATTCGTGACAGTGAATTGTGCGTCTATCCCAACAAATTTAATACAGTCAGAATTGTTTGGCTACGAAAAAGGCTCCTTTACGGGTGCAGAGAAACGCAAGATTGGGCGGATTGAATCCGCTGCTGGAGGTACGCTGTTTCTCGATGAAATAGGCGACTTGCCTCTTGAATTGCAGGGCAACTTATTGCGATTCCTACAGGAAAAGACGATAGAACGCGTTGGTGGAATTCAAAGTATTCCTGTCGATGTACGTATAATAGCCGCCACTCATGTAAACATTGAGAGAGCTGCAGCGGAGGGATGTTTTCGACAAGATTTATATTATCGGCTCAATGTGCTTAATCTTGAAATTCCTCCTCTGCGCAAACGCGAGAATGATATAGAGTTGCTTGCGAAGTTCTTTTTTGAAAAATTTCTTCATGAAAAAAATTCGATAGTGAAAGGCTTTAGTCAACAGTCCTTAGATGTAATGCAAAAATACAGCTGGCCTGGGAACGTTAGAGAAATGATTAACCGGATCCGTCATGCAATGATCATGTCTGAGAATAGGTTAATCTCTCCGGCCGATTTACGGCTAGCAAGACACCAATCCGAGAGTGTTGTAATGCCCTTGAGCGAAGCGCGTTCAGAAGCGGAAAGAAAAACAATAGCATCAGCCCTGCAGTGCACCCGTAATAACATTAGTCAAGCAGCACAAATACTTGGTATATCCAGAATGACACTGCACCGTTTAATGCAAAAGCATGGTTTTTAGAACGGTTAACAATCAGATAATTTTTTCAGGAAAAAAATCTTCATAAAGAAGGCTATAAGAGCGGGCAGCAGACCGGATATCGGGTTGTCCAAACACGCCGTTGATGACAGCCAGATAATCGGCACCCGCTGCCACCAAAGGCTTGCCATTGGTAGGAGTGATACCGCCGATGGCTACGATGGGAAGCGGCAGAACTTGCTTGGCCTGGCGTAGTAAGTCGATAGTCGCACGGACGGTGTCCGTTTTCGTAGGGGATAGAAAAAAGCTGCCAAAAGCGACATAATCGGCACCTTCCCGGGCAGCCGTCAGGGCCAACTCAAGCTGGTTATAACAGGAAACGCCGATAATCGCCGACTCTCCCAGCCGTGTTCGGGCCGTGGCAAATGCTGGGTCCTGTCTACCCAGATGAACGCCGGCGGCCCCTACTCGCGTCGCTAGTTCCACATCGTCATTGATGATTAAAGGAATGCCGTAACGCTGACATAGCGAATGCAGGATCCGGGCTTGGTGCAGCCGGCGCACAACATCGCTGCTTTTGTCGCGGTACTGCAGGAGCCGGGCACCACCCTGAACGGCTTGTTCCACCGCAGCAGGCAACTGTTGATCGGGAATCAGAATGGCATCGGTGATAGCGTACAAGCCGCGCGTTGTAAGCTTGCTCACTTAGGCGAAACTCCGGTTAGCCCAGAACAGGCGGTTAGGGAGTTGTTGGCCCATACCGGTACGGTATCCTGCGCGTAAAGTCTGCCACGTGTATTTCTGCGCCCGGCGGATAGCGGAAAGCGGTTCTTTGCCCTGTGCTAACAGGCCGGCGATGGCGGCGGCGAGAGTACAACCTGAGCCATGATAACTGCCGGGCAGACGCTCCCAGGCACAGGATTCCAGTACGCGATGATTGCCATAGAGAGTATTGATAACCTGTGGGGAGCTTTCATGAGTACCGGTGATTAGCACGAATTCACAGTTCCGCTCCAGGATGGCCATGGCGCAGGCTTCCAGAGTGTCTGCCTCAGGAGCCAGACGGCGCGCTTCCTGGCTATTGGGCGTCAGTACCGTGGTTATGGGTAGCAGGAGGGTTTGCAGAGCATCGAGCAATTCATCATCGGCCAGTGCAGCCCCGCCGCCTGCCGTTAGCACTGGGTCAAGGATGACGGGAATGCGCGGATAATCCGTCAGCAGTGTATGAACAGCTTCTGCGATTGCTACGCTGCCAAGCAAGCCAATTTTGATGGCCGCTACCGCCATGTCTTCCAGTACTGCGCGAGCTTGGGCAATGACCAGGCTGGGGGGCAAAGGCTCCATCGCTTTGACGTTCCGAGTATCCTGAACAGTAAGGACAGTGATCACCGGCGCCGCATGGCAGCCCATACTGGCAATGGCTTCGATATCCGCTGAACTGCCGGCGCCGCCGCTGGGATCATTGCCTGCCAGCGTCATCACCACAGGTAGAGAAGCATTAGTCGTCATAGGGCTTACGAATGGGCATGGAGGGTGTTAAGGGTGGAATACGAGGTTGCGCCATAGCACATCGACTTTCGGGTTCATTTGCAAGTTCAGATATGAAAAAATGCATGGTGTTTATGACTTGTCTCTCACTGTAGATTATCTGAAATTTGAGTCGTAAGAACGAAAAGGTAGCCAGCGCAAGACTATTATGAAGACCTATATGTGCGTTATTTGCGGATTTCTTTACGAGGAAGAGAAGGGTTGGCCGGAAGATGGCATTCCGCCGGGGACGCGTTGGGAAGATGTGCCGCCGACGTGGACATGCCCTGAATGCGGGGCTACCAAGGAAGATTTCGAAATGGTGGAAATTTAACCGACTGCTCTGGGAGGGACATTAAATTTTTCCTGCTTGCCGAGCGATAAAGGCGGTTTTAGCCGATAGCTCCAGAGAACAGGTCCATTTGTAGGCCAGACTAAGTGTTTCGGCGCAAGCATAAACGCCATGGCCGCGCACCACTGCAATGGGGTATTCCGCCAACACTTCGGAAACCAGGCGTGGCGCATCCTCCAGGTAACGGTCATAGGGAATCGTGATTACGGGAACACGACTGAAGTAAAGTTGTCCCTCGAAATCTTCCGGCAGAAACTCGGCATTATCCATGGTCATGGCTACAGAATACGGACCATGGCTATGGAGCATCGCCCGAACTTTTGCGTTGCCCTGGTAGATGGCCAAGTGTACCGGCGCATCAAGAGAAGCGCCTTGTCCCATTAGACCATTGATATGGCATTCCACCAGCTCGCCGCTGCTTAATGTATCCGCACAACAACCGGTTGGGGTGATCCAGACAACATCTCCGGCCCGGACGGACGCGTTACCGCTGTGGGAATCATTGAGTCCATACTGGCGAAGCCAATGGTAATGGCGAACCAAATCGTCTTTAAAATTCATAGTGTCCACTTGTTACACGCTTTTCGATCATCACTCTAACAACGTATGGGTTTTGCTGACTGGTATCGTCAGCGGTGTCTGCGCACTCTATTATAGTGCCGGCCAAATGACCTGATACTGGTTACAAGGCTTCAAATCGTTAGTAAACAACGATTGTAATAAAATTATCGGCATCAATTCATATGGCTGGCACTATAGACAATAGAATTCTTGCATCCGTCAGACTCTAGCGGTCCAGGCTGGACGTGTCATCGCCGCTTAACCTGCCATCCGGTAAGGATTCGCTACCGCGCGCCTCCCTGCGGGCTGCTGACGACATCTTCCAGCCCGGTGTCTCAGCGCTCATGGTTTAAAGAGATCTAATGATGACATCAGACAATTCCATCACTGCGTTCTACGCCAGTGCGGAACTGACCGTCTTCGTAGAGTTCCAACCATCGGTATCCGGGAGCGATATTGTCCACGATTGGCGTTGTCTGGCCGGGCTTGAATTGTACACAGGTGGAAGGCGCTCCTAACAAGGCCACACCGCGGTGTCGGGTAGCAAAATCATGATGGATATGTCCGCAAAGAATGGCGCGTACCTGAGGATGGCAGGCGACGACGGCAAACAAAGCGTCACTATTGTTAACTACCATGGTATCAAGCCATGCGCTGCCTACGGGAATGGGATGATGATGCAGGCATACGATGGTGTGCAGGTTAGGATGGGCGCTGAGCGCTTGCTCAAGGAAAGTCAGTTCGCTAGCCGCCAAGTGACCAACAGCAGAATTGGAGAGGCTGGTATCCAGTAGAACAAACTGCCAATTCCTGACGATAACCTGTTGTTTGCGGCATACTAAACCGCTAGCCAGAACCTGGCTTAACGCAGGAGCGACGTCGTGGTTGCCGGGTAGGCAGTAAACCGGTACACGCAGAGGCAGCAAAAAGCTGAGGAGGCGCGTATAGGCTGCAGCGCCTTCGTCCTGAACCAAGTCACCCGTGGCGAGCAGCAGATCGACCGGCCAATGCCGTTGCCTAAGACAGCGCAATACCGCGGCTAAACCGGCATCTACGTCAATGCCCCAAAGCCGTCCGCCGGGCTGAGACTGAAGGTGCATATCGGAAATTTGAACAACTCGTAAAGGCCTACTCTCTGTCGCCGTCATGGAAAGTTTTGCCATCCCAATTGCTCTGAGCTGATGGTCATACTTTACAGATACTGAAGGGATTCATTAAGACGTGATTTGTGAATTGTTGTTAGAGTACTCATGGGGGTCGTAAAAAACGGTTCAATATATAACTTGAAAATGCCACATTAGAAAAATCTAATTTTTATTCAAAGTCAGTACATTACAGAAACATTGTTGGCTATCAACTTTAGCCGGGACGCTTTGCAAGCAACTTGGTAGGAGCGAGCTTGCTCGCGAATAGGCGGTCATCAGGTTTAGTTCGCGAGCAAGCTCGCTCCTACCAGCGGGTGTGGCATCTAGCACGTCCCGCTTTAAGTTCGTAGCCAGCAGTCGTTATCTTAATTCATTGATAAATAAATACCATAAGAAACTGCTAATATGACATTGTCAAAACAACATTGGACCTCTTATATAAGTCAGACGCCGGCGGTCCAGGCTGGTGGTGTTTCTGCAGCTCAACCCTGCTATCCGGCAGAGATTCGCTACCGCGCACCTCCTTGTGCGCTGCTGACGACATCTTCCAACCCGGCGTTTCAGTGCTCATTTTTGAAGAGGCCTGTTGTTTGGTTGTCTTTTCCACGCCAGCGGAGCGGGATATCCCTGGGCGCTGTCGGTAATCACCGATTCTATCAGGAGTTGCCATGAGTAATAAAACCATCGCCTTAGATGCTTTCCTCTATCAGTATATGCTAGATATGTCCCTACGGGAGCCTCCCCTACTGCAACGCCTGCGAGCCGACACGGCCCGTTTGCCCAGCGCATATATGCAAATTGCTCCGGAGCAGGGTCAGTTCATGGGTTTACTGGTGCGGCTCATGAGGGCACAGCGGGCAATTGAGGTAGGAACTTTTACGGGTTACAGTACGTTGGTTGTGGCCTTGGCATTGCCGCCCAGCGGTCGGTTAGTTGCTTGTGACGTCAATACAGAATGGACCGCTAAGGCGCGACAATACTGGCAAGAGGCGGGGGTGGCGGAAAAAATCGAGTTGCGCTTAGCGCCGGCCCTAGCCACCTTAGATGCGCTGCTGGCCGAGCAGCAGGCGGGCACTTTTGACTTTGCCTTTATTGATGCCGATAAGGATAACTACATCGCCTACTATGAACGCTTGCTGCAACTCCTGCGGCCGGGTGGCCTCATCGCCGTGGATAACGTGCTTTGGGATGGGAAAGTGGCCGATGCCACCAATCATGAACCAGACACAGTAGCCATTCGGGCGTTCAATGATCATGTGCGCGTCGACGAGCGGGTACTGCTGAGCCTGGTTTCTATCGGTGACGGGTTAACTCTTGCTATGAAGAAGGAGTAATACTCTCTGTGCCGCTCAGTACCGGCACGGTTCCGCTAAGGGATTTGATAAATACTTTAGAGCGCCGCTGTAGGTTATACATGGTCAGCTTTTGCAGCGGCAGATCATCGACTTGGGCGGGTTCGAAACCCCGTTCCTGAAACCAGTGGGCAGCACGGGTGGTAAGGACAAATAGCTGCGTTAAGCGATGTTGTTGCGCCTGGCGTTCGATAAATTGCAACAGTGCATCCGCACGGCCATGGTTACGGTAGTCCGGCGCAACGGCGAGACAGGCTAGCTCTCCCAGGCGTTCCGCTACAAACGGGTAAAGCGCTGCGCAGCCGATGATGGCACCATCCCTCTCCAACACCGTAAAGCGCTCGATTTCGATTTCCAGCAATTCCCGTGATCGACGTACCAAGGTGCCATCGGTCTCCAGCGGTCGGATCAGTGCCAAAATGCCTCCCACATCATCGATGGTAGCCGGACGCACGCCTTCGTAGATGTCGGCGGTGAGCAAAAGACCAATGCCGTCGCGGGTAAACAATTCGAGCAGCAAGGCGCCGTCTACCGCACGGTTAATAATGTGAATACGGCGTACTCCGGCGCGACAAGCCCGCAGGGCATGGTCGAGCTGTCTGGCTATCGCGTCGGACAGCTGGTGGCGGTTGGCTAGCAAGTGTTGCGCATCGCTGGGACTAAGTTGGTGAATGGCTTCTCCGCTAACTTCAAGAACTTCGGTAGTCTCACTCAGCAATAGTAACTTATCGGCCTGCAGTGCGGTGGCAGTGGCAATGGCCACTTCCTCGGCGCTAACATTAAAGACTTCGCCGGTGGGGGAATAACCTAACGGGGACAGCAATGCGATAGCGCCGTTATCTAACCAGGTATTGATAGCCCGAACATCGATACGGCGTACTTCACCCGTAAAGCAATAATCCACACCATCTCTGATCCCCAGTGGACGGGCGGTAACGAAATTGCCCGACACCACGCGAATGCGGGCGCCATGCATGGGAGAGTTGGCTAGTCCCATCGATAACCTGGCTTCGATATCGATGCGCACTCTGCCCACGGCCTCTTTTACCCTGAGTAGCGCTGATTCGTTGGTAACTCTGAGGCCGTTGACGTAATGCGCTTGCTGCCCAGCTTCACGCAACCGCGCCTCAATTTGCGGGCGGGCGCCGTGCACCAACACCAACCGAATGCCCAGGCTTTGCAATAAAGATAGATCATGAACTAAGCTGGGGAAGCGGGCGTCCATCACGGCTTCCCCTCCCAACAGCACGACAAAGGTTTTGCCCCGATGGGCGTTAATGTAGGGGCCTGCCTGGCGAAAGGCCTCGACAAAGAATTGTGCTTTCAAGGTTACACCGGAAGGTCTAAAGTGGTAGTTAGGCTGTTTTTTAACGAAATATAATGCAATGGTAAAAATTTTACAGCAGCATCTATGGTAGCGGTGCTTAATGTCGTTTTGCCCGTTTTTGGCATTATCTTCTCCGCTTTCTTATTCCGACGGATGGGTATCTTTGACGATGCCAGTGCCGAAGCTCTCAACCGCTTTGTTTACTACATTGCTCTGCCGCCGTTATTGTTTCTCTCCACTGCCCGGGCGTCCCTAGAGACCCTTTTGAACTGGCCGTTCATCGGTGCCTATCTCGGCGGTGTCGGATTAACACTGGTGGTCGCCATGTTAGGTGCTAAGCTGCTGTTCGGCCATCGGAATTTGGCGACGCTTACTTTGCACGGCATGGCGGCCGTCTTCGCTAACACCGTCTATATGGGCATTCCATTGTTTCTTGCTGCTTTTGGAGCGCAGGGTGTGCTACCGGTGCTGGTGGCGGCACTCGTGAGTAATCTCCTGTTTATTGGGACGGCCATTGTCCTAGTGGAAATCAGTCAAACCAGCAGTGTCGGTTATCGCCATGGTATCAGGGATGCCGGTAGGGCTTTGCTCGGCAGTCCGGTCGTGATGCCGCTGAGCCTCGGGTTATTAGCGGCGGCGGTGGATTTGCCGCTACCGGTGTTTATCGAAAATTTTTTCGAGCTGCTGGCCAATGCAGCAGGACCCACGGCATTGTTCGCCTTAGGGTTATCGCTTTATGGGTACCCCTTGGGTAGTGATACTCAGGAGGTGCTTTGGCTGGTGTTTCTTAAGCTGCTGCTCAATCCGCTGTTTACCTGGTGGCTAGTCTCTTATGTTCTTGTGCTAGAGCCGTTCTGGGCTCAGTTGGCAGTACTGATCGCCGCCATTCCGACCGGCGCTCTGGTGTTCGTGATTGCCCAGCGCTATGGTGTGTATGTGCAACGCAGTGCCGCGGTTATTGTGGTGACTACCAGCCTATCTATAGTTACCCTGACAATCCTGTTTTTGTGGTTTGGCGTGAGTTAACGGTTTGCCCATTGTACACTTCGCTGGAGCTAACGTTTTCCGGGCGTTTAGTGGTTGAACGCCTTCTCGTATTGGCAATATCATCTTTTCGATAAGTTAAGTTTTCCTGCCTATTTGCCTGCTCCGCCAGTGCCCATGCCACATGCTCACGGACCAAGGCGGAAGAATGATTAGCACGGTTTTGCAGCGCCACCACCACCGCCGGCAGGTGCGGTGCATTACCGAGCGCCACGGCGATGTTTCGCAGCCAGCGTGTATGGCCAATCCGGCGGATGGGCGTTCCTTCGGTGCGGCGCAGAAACTCTCCTTCGTCCCAGGCAAATAACGTGGTTAGTTTAGCGGCGTCCAAACCGTTGCGAGGTAGAAAATCCGTTTCCGGCGTCGGGCGTGCAAAACGGTTCCAGGGACAAACCAACTGGCAATCATCGCAGCCGTAGATACGATTGCCCATGGGCCGGCGAAACATTTCGGGAATGGGGCCGTGCAACTCAATCGTGTGATAAGACAGACAGCGGCGGGCGTCGACCTGATAGGGAGCAACAATAGCCCGGGTTGGGCAAATTTCAATACAGGCCGTACAGCTGCCGCAGTGAGCCGTGCCTGGCGTATCCGTCGGTAACGGCAAAGCGGTATACAGTTCTCCCAGAAAGAACCAAGAACCCGCGGTGCGGTTTAGCAGATTGCTATGCTTGCCAATCCAACCCAGTCCGGCTTTCTGGGCCAGGGCCTTCTCTAGCACTGGAGCGCTGTCCGTAAAGACCCGATGACCAAAGGGGCCGGTAACCGCTTCGATACGCTTGGCCAGCTGATGCAGACGTTGGCGCAATACCTTATGATAATCCCGGCCCAGCGCATAGCGCGATACATAGGCCAGCTCAGAATCCTGTAATACCGTTTCCGGGACGGCGGCTGCAGGAGGGAGATAGTCCATCCGCGCCGTAATCACCCGCAGTGTGCCCGGCAGCAATTCCGCCGGACGGCTACGTCGAGTGCCGTGTCGGGCCATATAGCTCATTTCCCCGTGATACCCTGCGGCCAGCCAATTGAGCAGGCGCCTTTCGTGTTGTCCCAGGTCTGTATCGGTAATGCCGATTTGTTGAAAACCCAGTTCTTGGCCCCAACGTTTGATGGCGCTGACCAGTATTGGTAAATCAAGTCCAGCGGTATGCGAAGTCATAAGAAAAAGGTTAGATTTTCCAGAAGCAATTGAACTATTCTGCCGCAATTGGCGCTAGCATAGAGGGTCTTATCATGACGCATTTGCCTTCTGAACTCTACCGTGCCGCTCAGGTGCGGGAACTGGACCGAATAGCGATTCAGGAACGCGGTATTCCTGGCTACACTCTAATGGAGCGGGCCGGTGCGGCGGCTTTTGCTGCTCTCCGGAAGCACTGGCCGCAAGCTCGCCGAATAAGCGTGGTCTGTGGTGGCGGCAATAATGGCGGTGACGGTTATGTCGTGGCGCGACTGGCGCATCAGGCAGGTTATACGATCGATGTGCTTACCCTCGGCGACCCCGAACGTCTTAAAGGCGATGCCTTGACCGCCTGGCAGACCGCCCAGGAAGCGGGGGTAGCGATGCAGCCTTTTGCGGTTGTGCCCCTCACTGAAGCCGATGTCATCGTCGATGCTATCTTCGGCACCGGTCTGGAGCGGGAAGTGGGTGGGCTTTGGCGCGAAGCCATCACCTACATCAATGAGCAGCGTGGCGGTGTTTTGGCCATCGATATTCCATCCGGTCTGCACGCCGATTTCGGTACCGTATTGGGCATTGCGGTGCGAGCGCATGTGACCGTGACTTTTATCGGACTTAAACAGGGTTTATTGACTGGTCAGGGGCCGAGCTATAGCGGTACGGTGGTGTTTGCGGATCTGGAGGTGCCGGCCGATATTTACACGGCCGTTAAGCCTGCTTCCCGACGTTACATAGGAGAAGATTTACCAGAGTTATTACCCAGACGCGCCCGCAGCGCTCACAAGGGTCGTTACGGTCATGTGCTTGTCGTGGGGGGGGAATTCGGTATGGCGGGAGCCGCCCGTATGGCGGCTGAGGCTGCGGCACGCTGTGGCGCAGGTCTGGTGAGTGTGGCTACCCGTCAGGCTCATGCAGGTGTCCAAGCAGCCTTGCGTCCCGAGTTGATGTTTCGCGGGGTGGAAACTCTCTCGGAACTGGGACTACTGCTGGCGCGGGCCACGGTGGTGGCTGTCGGCCCGGGTCTGGGTCGCGGAGAGTGGGGGCAATCTATGCTGGAGTTTGTCCTGGATAGCGATCGTTTTTTGGTGATGGACGCTGATGCCTTAAATCTGTTGGCACTCAAGCCCGTGCGTCGCGGTAACTGGATATTGACACCACATCCCGGCGAAGCAGCTCGGCTCCTTAAGATGACGACGTCGCAAATAGAGTCCGACCGCTTTACCGCCGTCTCAGAACTGGTGATGCGCTATGGAGGGATAGGCCTCTTAAAGGGAGCAGGTTCATTAATTGCCAGTGAAAAGGAAGGCTTGGTGCTATGCAGCACTGGTAATCCCGGTATGTCCAGCGGTGGTATGGGCGATGTGCTGACTGGCGTTATCGCCGGCCTGGTGGCTCAGGGGTTGCGGCCCGAACAAGCGGCTCGAGTCGGAGCTTACCTGCATGGGCGGGCCGGGGATCTGGCTGCAGAGGCGGGAGAGCGAGGCCTACTGGCCACCGACCTTATGCCGTTTCTGCGTAAACTGGTTAATCCCACGTCGTCATGATTGCGCTTACCCTGGCATCCGCTCAGGCTACTGAAGCGCTTGGCGCCCAGCTGGCGACTGTCATTTCTGAGGGTTGTATCATTTATCTGCAGGGGGAATTAGGTACCGGTAAAACTACGCTGGTGCGTGGTTTGCTACGCACATTAGGTTACGAGGGGGTAGTGCGAAGTCCGACCTATACGTTAGTCGAACCTTATTCCTTACAGGATAAACAGATACTTCATCTGGATCTTTACCGACTTGTCGATCCCGAGGAGTTGGAGTTTATCGGGCTGCGGGACTGGCTCGATGGACAGACCATTTTACTGGTAGAATGGCCCGAGCATGGTGGCGGAGTGTTACCTGTAGCTGATTTGCAGGTGGAACTCCAGCATAGTGGTGACGGCCGTCTGTGCCAATTACGGGCTAATTCGGCTAAAGGTGAGATGGTTCTTGCTGGGTTTAACGCTCAGTTGAGCCGAGAAACGTGAATTTTTGCTAAATATGGGGTTCAGCAGGCTATTCCAAGTCGTATAATTGCTAAGCTGTTGCAAATTCATTAATCTTGTGGTAAAGGGACAAAAGGGGGGGTATTATTGATGAAACTTTGCACCGCGGCCATCCTGCTGCTGGTGTCGGCGCTGACTGTAGCAGCACCGGTGCAGGTGTATGATGCACGTATCCTTGAACTGCCCCACGGCACCCAAGTGATCTTGGATCTCAGTGCTTCCGTCAGGTATCACAGCTTTTTTCTCAACAATCCTCCCCGTTTAGTCGTAGATCTCAGTGATGCCCGGTTTACTGCGTTCCGCAGCGACCTGCGACTGCGTTCCCCGGATGTGAGCGCAGTGCGCGCGGGTATTCGCGCCGGTGCCGACCTACGTATCGTGCTGGATTTGGTAAGGTCCGTTCGCAGCGAGATTTATGCCGTGATGCCTACCGCTCAATACGGCCACCGGCTGGTGGTGGACATTTACCGTCATGAGCAACAGCCTATTGGCAACGCGCCACAGCGACTGCTTTCCGTGGCTAATGCCGAGTCGGTGTTGCCGGTGCGCAAGGATTTTATCGTTGCCATCGACCCCGGTCATGGCGGCAAAGATCCTGGTGCTATCGGGCCCGGTAAAACCAAAGAAAAGCATGTGGCAATGCAGATTGCCCAGCGCTTAAAGAAACTCGTGGATAAGGAACCGGGGATGCAGGCCGTATTGACTCGCAACAGTGATAAATACCTGCTTTTGTACGAGCGGATCGAGATTGCGCGCCAGCATCAGGCGGATCTGTTTCTCTCCATCCATGCCGATGCCTTTACCGACCCTAAGGCAAACGGCTCATCGGTATTTATCTTATCGACTCAAGGCGCTTCCAGCGCAGCGGCGCGTTGGCTGGCAAATCAAGAAAACGAAGCCGATTTGATCGGCGGCGGCAAATTACATGTGGAAGATGATGCGCTCAAGCCCGTGGTCTTTGATATTTATCATGATGCCATTTTAGCGGACAGTATGCGGTTGGCAGAAAAAATATACGCGCAGTTGCGCGAGGTTGGCAATGTCCACAGAGGAGATGTCGAGCGCGCCGGTTTTGCCGTCTTAAAAGCGCCAGATATCCCCTCAATTCTAGTGGAAACGGCGTTTATTAGCAATCCTAGGGAAGAGGCTAAGCTACGCAGTGCGCGCCATCAACAAAAATTAGCCGAAGCCATGATGGAGGGCGTTCGCGCCTATTTTAAGAATCGGCCGCCGAAATATTTGCTAGTCGATGGGGCGCCGACGCCGGCAGTTCAGCCAGTAGTAACTGAACCGGTACTTCCCGCGCCGACGCTCACGCTACCAAATGCACCACCGGAACTGCAACTGGTTTCCCTTAAAGAGGAAGTGAAGCCGCCTTCTCATCAGACACACGTTATCGAGCGCGGCGAAAGTCTGGCCGATATTGCTCGTCAGCATGGCGTGGATCTCTCTTTACTACGTTCTGTCAATGGGTTAAACAGCAAGCAGTTGCGCATGCCCGCAGGTACTTTATTACTTATCCCCGCGGGCGATAGTTCGTTATAACCGACAGAGAGATTCTCCCATGTTGTGTTTGCGAGGGAGCCCCGCATTGTCCGCCTTTCGGCTGGCAAAACTCCTAGCTAATCTGCGCCAGCAGATGCCTTCTGTCACGCAGGTTTATGCTGAATACCGCCACCTTATAGATACCGTTGAACCCCTGACCGACTCCGAAGAGGCCATTCTTAAGCGGCTGTTGACCTATGGACCCAGTGTTAGAGGATATCCTTTATCCGATCAACCCACGTTGCTGGTGATTCCGCGTCCCGGTACTATTTCCCCTTGGTCTTCCAAGGCAACGGATATTGCCCACAACTGTGGCTTACAGCGAATCCGGCGCATCGAGCGCGGTATTGCTTTTTATCTCACGACCACGGAAATTCTCAGCGAGCTGCAACTGGCTTCCCTAACCCCTCTGCTTCACGATCGTATGACAGAGATCGTGTTAGATTCTGACCAGAATCCTAATATTTTATTCGCCCAATCCGAGCCGGCATTGCTGGCTGTGATCGACATTCTCGCTGACGGACAGGCAGCCTTGGCGGAAGCCAACGTGGCGTTGGGGTTGGCCCTGTCCGAGGACGAAATGGCTTATCTGATGAACCATTTCACGCAGTTGGGGCGTAATCCCAGCGATGTGGAACTAACCATGTTCGCTCAGGCGAATTCTGAGCATTGTCGGCATAAAATCTTTAATGCCACATGGATCGTTGATAGCCAGCTTCAAGCTAGCTCACTATTCGATATGATCCGCAACACCTTTTATCGCGCTCCTGACGGCGTTTTGTCCGCCTATCGGGATAATGCGGCCGTGTTGCAAGGATCTCAAGCGCAACGCTTTTTTCCTGATCCAAGAGAGGGTCAGTATCACTACTCTACAGAAGATGTTCACCTGCTGATAAAGGTGGAAACCCATAATCACCCTACGGCCATTTCCCCTTTCCCCGGCGCTGCTACCGGCGCCGGTGGCGAGATTCGCGACGAAGGAGCCACTGGCCGGGGTGCCAAACCCAAGGCGGGATTAACCGGTTTCTCGGTCTCTCATCTGCGGATTGCCGGTTTTGAACAAGTCTGGGAGACCGTTTACGGGCAGCCCGAACGTATTGCCTCGGCACTTCAGATTATGCTGGAGGGTCCTATTGGCGCAGCGGCCTTTAACAATGAATTTGGCCGCCCCAATCTCGCCGGTTATTTTCGTACTTTTGAAGTCACTGCGCCTAATGGCGAGCGACGCGGCTATCACAAACCCATTATGATTGCCGGTGGGCTTGGCAATATCCGGAGTGAACATATTCGCAAACAGGCGCTGCCTTCCGATGTCTTTATCGTGGTCATCGGCGGACCCGCGATGCGTATCGGACTTGGCGGCGGTGCCGCTTCCAGTATGACCGCCGGAACTAGCACTGCAGAGTTGGATTTCGCCTCGGTGCAGCGCGGTAATCCCGAGATGCAACGACGTTGCCAGGAGGTTATCGATTACTGCTGGGCTTTGGGGGAAGCTAATCCAATCCTGTCTATCCACGATGTGGGAGCAGGGGGTTTGTCCAACGCAGTACCGGAAATTCTCCATGATGCCGGGCGGGGAGGGCGGCTTGAGTTGCGGAATATCCCTAATGATGATCTCGGCATGTCGCCCCGAGAAATTTGGTGCAACGAGGCTCAGGAACGCTATGTGCTTGCCCTCGATCCTCGCCAGTTACCCGTTTTTCAGGTTATTTGCGAGCGGGAGCGTTGTCCTTATGCGCTATTGGGTCAGGCCACGGTCGAATGCCGGTTGCAGGTGAAAGACCGCCAATATGCCAACCAACCCGTGGATATGCCGATGGCGGTACTGTTAGGCAAACCGCCCAAGATGTTGCGAGATGTTAACCGGATTAGCATTTTCGGACAGCCGCTAACACTAAACCTGGATACCTTGAGCCTTCGCGAAGCCGTTACACGGGTGTTGCGACTGCCTGCCGTGGCCGACAAGACTTTTCTGATTACCATTGCTGACCGCAGCGTAGGCGGTTTGGTGGCTCGGGATCAGATGGTGGGACCCTGGCAGGTGCCAGTGGCCGACGTGGCAGTCACGGCCAGTGGCTTTACTACCTATCACGGCGAAGCCATGGCCGTGGGCGAGCGCACACCAGTGGCGGTATTGGATGCTTTGGCCTCTGGGCGTATGGCCGTCGGTGAGGCAATTACCAATATTGCCGCCGCCCGCCTTGGTAAACTCGGTGATGTCCGGTTGTCCGCCAACTGGATGGCCGCCGCCGACCATCCCGGCGAGGATGCTGCTTTATTCGATACCGTCCGAGCTGTTGCCATGGATCTCTGCCCGGCACTGGGTATCGCCATTCCCGTGGGTAAAGATTCTCTGTCTATGAGGGCGGTCTGGGAAGAAAATGGGGAACGACGGAGCGTGACTTCACCGTTATCGTTAATTGTGTCCGCCTTTGCCCCGGTGCGTGATATTCGTACTACTCTGACGCCTCAGCTACGCACCGATCAGGGAGATACCGAATTGCTTCTTGTCGACCTTGGTCGTGGCAAGAACCGCTTAGGTGGTTCGGCCTTGGCCCAGGTTTATCAGCAGCTTGGGGAAATCCCGCCCGATCTAGATTCTGCCGACGATTTGAAGTTTTTTTTCTTGGCCGTGCAAGCCTTGAATGCCGATGGGCGGTTATTGGCCTATCACGATCGCTCCGACGGCGGTTTGCTGGCGGTGCTCTGTGAAATGGCCTTTGCGGGTGGCTCGGGTTTGACGGTGGACCTGGACGCTTTGGGTGCAGATCCCATCGCTGCCCTGTTTAATGAGGAACTGGGCGCAGTAGCGCAAATCCGTGCCGCGCATCGCAACGTCGTCTTCAACCATCTCAACTCGGCGGGGTTACGGGAATGTAGCCATGTCATCGGTAAACCGAATGAACAGAATCGGATTATCATTCACTACCAAGGTAAGGTACTGGTTGACGAAGCGTTGGTCACGCTGCGCCGGCTGTGGTCGGAAACCAGCTACCGTATGCAGGCGTTGCGGGATAATCCGCAGTGTGCTCGGGAAGCTTTTGATGGACTCTTGGATATCGCCGATCCCGGCCTGAACGCGCAGTTGAGTTTTGCTCTCCATGAGAATATTGCTGCGCCTTTTATTGCCAAAGGTGCACGGCCTCGGATAGCCATCCTGCGAGAGCAAGGGGTGAACGGCCAGGTGGAAATGGCAGCCGCTTTTCAGCGGGCCGGGTTCGCGCCAACGGATGTGCATATGAGCGATATCATCGCTGGCCGCGTTTCGCTGACGGGTTTCCGAGGCATCGCCGCCTGCGGAGGATTTTCTTATGGTGACGTCTTGGGGGCCGGAGAGGGTTGGGCCAAATCTATTTTGTTCAATAACCGGGCCCGCGATGAATTTGCGGCCTTCTTTGCACGTTCCGACAGCTTTGGGCTAGGGGTGTGCAATGGTTGCCAAATGTTTTCTAATCTTTGTGAACTTATTCAAGGTGCCGAACTGTGGCCGCGCTTTGTACGTAACCAGGTAGAACAGTTCGAAGCCCGGTTGGCGTTAGTGGAGGTCAGCGCATCGCCCTCATTGTTTCTGGCTGACATGACTGGTTCGCGATTGCCCATTGTTGTCGCCCATGGTGAGGGCAGAACGGAGTTTCGGCCTAACTCAAGTCCCCAGCAGCTCCTTGCCGCCAGGCTGGTGACGTTACGCTATGTCAATCATTACGGTCAGGCTACTGAACGCTATCCAGCCAATCCCAACGGTTCTCCCTTGGGTATTACGGGACTTACCACCCGGGATGGCCGCTTTACCATTATGATGCCCCATCCTGAGCGGGTATTCCGCACGGTCCAATACTCCTGGCATCCCTACGAGTGGGGCGAGGACGGGCCGTGGCTGCGTATGTTTAGAAATGCGCGGGTCTGGCTGGGATGAGTCACCCCGAAATTGGACAGGGAGGCTGCCGGAGGGAGGGAATGGATACAATTCGCCCGCCAAAGTTCTTTTGACTTAATCGGCAAGGGGATCTAATACGCCTGCTTAGCTATTAAGGCACGTTGCTTTCGAACCTGAACGCCTCAAGGCTGCGACAGGCCGGCGTTGGGAAACGTTGCGGCCCGTCGGGATATAAAAACAGCGGACCCGGCTCTTACCAGCGCAAGTCATTGAGGTCTTTCGTTGCGTCTTCGTATAAAAAATCATCGAGATGTTTGCGAAGCTCCTTCATTTCCCGATAGCGTTCGATAGAACGCCATGCCTTAGAAGTCCTGGAGGTGACTTTGGGTACTTCCTCCGTATTTTCGCCTTCTTCCAGAATATCATCATCGTCAGCAAAGTCATCGTCGCGCATAGTTAAACTCCCCTCTGAAGCCACTGTGGCCGAAATGAGCAACACTTCGCGGGAGGTTCCCCGGAAGGACTCAATAATCGCACTCATATACGCCGATTTGACCATCAAGTAAATGAGAATGTTCTTGGGTTTGTTAAAAAAGTTAGCGGCTTGACAGTTTGTGACAAACCGTAAGCGCAAGGACAAACTATCTCACCGAAGATGAGGAAACTGAACGCTTTTTAAGAGTTCCATTGCCCAAATCTTCTAATACTGCCTTTTCGGCGGCACTTGGTGAGGTACTTTTTGGCAGAACGCCTATCCACAATTGATCAAGCCCTTTATTAAGCAAGGGATGATTAGGTAAGGCTGCATAGCAGATTGTTGCTTAATGTTATAGGGTAGAATCTATCTAACGCTGCGTTGCTATAGTAAGCAAAGTTTTTAACCCACGATGAAATTTCAGCGAGTAATGGATTTGCATTTTTATTTTTATGATTGTTGTCATGGCGGTTGGATTTTTCTTCTAGTTGTGCTGGCTAATGTAGCTCTGGCTCAGGATATTCCGCTTACGCCCTTAGATCCTCTCAAAGCGGCAGAACAAGAAACCGCTCGGCGTCAAGCTCTAGCAGAGAGCAGACTCGAGATTGAGCAAATGCGCCAGGATTTGCGTGCTCAGCAGCAGGAGTTGCCGCGCAAGCTGGAGGCCCTGGAGGTAGGTCAAGTGACTGAAGCCATGGTAGCGCAGGCGCGGGTAAATGCGAATTCTGCTCAGCTTTATTTAGAAGACCTGCAAGTGGAAATCACCAATACGGAGCGTCGTATCAAGGAGCTAGAACAGACCGTTCGTGAGTTGAAAGTCCGCGAACAGTTGTTACAAAACCCGGCCAAAGAAGTTGCCGATGGGGTCAATCGCGCTGAGCAGCTGGAGCGCACCCGTCTGGCGCTTGCTCAGCAGCAGACTGATTTAGCACTGGAACAACAGCATTTGCAAAACTTGCGCTTCCGCCTTGAACTGGCTGAGCTGCGGGTGACGCTGACTGGGCAGTGGCTGTCGCGGGTTAACAAGGTGTATCGCCTCCAGCAGGATCAGCGTCGCCGCCAGTCGCAACAAGAATTGGAAGAGCAGCTACGCCAGGAGCAACAAGCTTTTCTCGACCAGGCCGCCAAACTAAGACGCCGCCTTGAGGACAGCAATCGTGAGCCGCTTTCGGAGATGCACCGCCGTCTCCTCGAAACGCAGATTGAGGTTGCCGAAGAAAGGAGCCGGTTAGCGCAACTGGACATGGAATTGGGAAGTATGAATAACGCGTTGGCCAGTCTGGAAGCTTTGGCCGCTCAGCCCGATGCCGATCCTGCGGAATTAAACGAGGGATTGAACCAGTTGCACGAGCTTCGGGACAGTGCCACAAACGCCCTGGATTTGCTAAAACGCAAAATCTCGGTTTTGCGGCAGCGGGTGACAGTCATAGAAAAGCTGCAAGGTCTGACAGGTGCAGATAAACGTTTCAGCGCGGAAGCAGCAAAACTGCTTGACGAGTTGATCGCTGATTTGCGGGCTCGGGAAGATAAACTTCAGGAATGGCTGGTTACCACTAACGCCGTCAAAGCCCTCTTAGAGGAAAGTTACAAAGAAAATTTGGGGAAGAGCTTACTCACCCGCATCCAACTGCCGGATAGTGTGGAAAAATGGCGGCAAACCCTGAAAACCGTCAGCGATGTGCCCCGAATTTTTTTCTATCAGGTGCGCCTGAGTGTGGAATCGACGCTGAAAGCGATGGTAGATGCGGGCGCCATCCGTTGGTTGGGGTTGATCGTCTTGGAGGCAGGCTTGATATGGTTAGCGTTGCAAGCACGGCGTGGCTTACGGCGGGTTATCGCCAGAGTGGAATCCAGGGAAGAAGGCACCTTTCTGAGTACGGTTGTGCTGATTGTCTTGCGCCTGTTACGTAAGAATTTATGGGGTGTGGCGTTTGCGGCCGTGCTGTTGGTGATGGTCTGGGTATTTCAGGTGCCTCCGCCGGGGTTATGGATCATTATGACCCTAGTGCTTTTGTGGGTGGGTATCAAGACGCCCATTAATCTGGCCTGGTTGTTGCTGGCGTCTCCCCAGCTGCCGCAAGAACAGCAGCGCCCACGAGTCTATGAGCAAGTGTTCTGGACCTTACTGTTCGGCGGTATTTTGATCGCCGTAACCATCTTGGCCCACCTCAGTGCGTTGCCGGAAGATGTGGTTAACCTCTTCGATTGGGTATTGACGGCTTTTGGTTTGGTGGCCTTTCCCGCCGTCTTGAAAATCAGGCGCTTATTAATCGATCTATTGGCTGATCGCTATGCCAGCCATATCTGGTTTATTAGTCTGCGCCTATTCAGCCTGCTGCTGTCCTTGTCCTTATTAGTGGCGGCTATTCTGGGATTGGCGGGTTATTTACGGTTGGCGGCAGCGGTGGCCTGGCATCTGGTGGTGTTTTTTACCGTATTGACCGGTTGGTTACTCGTGCGGGGTTTGCTAAACGATCTGATCGTCGTTCTCAAGAACTACGCCATGACCCACTCGGGCTATGGGTTGCTGTGGACTCAGGACGTTATTAATCCCTTGCATAAAATCTTGCGGGTATGCCTGTTGGCGGGCGCGTTGCTGGTGTTATTCCTGGCTTACGGGTTGCGCCCGGACTCCACGGTAATAACCACTGCCTGGAAGTTTCTGGAGACTCCCCTGTTCAGTCTGGGGGGAGCCGAGATCAATGCCCTGCGGATTCTGATCATGACGGTGGTGGTCCTGTTTGTTATCCGCTTCGCCCAGTGGAGCCGAACCATCACCTACCGCTGGATATTCTCCCGCATTGTCGACCTGGGAGTGCGCCATAGTCTGTCGGTATTTACCCAGTATTTTATTGTGCTGATTGGTTTTCTTATTACGCTGCAGCTTATCGGGTTGGATCTGACCACGTTGACCGTGTTCGCCGGTGCCGTAGGCGTGGGTATTGGTTTTGGCATGCAAACCATCGCCAACAATTTTATCAGCGGTTTGCTGTTATTGATCGAACGCCCATTGCGAAGCGGTGATACGGTGCAGATCGGCAGCAATATCGGCGAGATTTCCCGCATCGGTATTCGCTCTCTGACGATGAAGACCTGGGATAATATGGAAGTGATTATCCCCAATTCTGATGTCGTCACTACGGCTTTCACCAACTGGACCCACAGCGATAATATTGTTCGCACTAAACTAATGATTGGCGTCCGCTACGATGCGGATCCCCATCTGGCTAAAGAAATGATGAGTCGTGTGCTCAAAAACCATAAAGATGTGGTGCGCGAACCGCAATGGTCGGTGCTGCTCTGGGAGTTTGGCGATTCGGTGATTACCTTCCGAGTTCAATACTATACGGACTTCTTCAAATCCAACATTCTGGATGTTCATTCAGAGGTGATGTTTGCTATCTACGACGGTCTCAAGAGGGCCGGCATCGGTATACCCAATGCCCAGCGGGATTTGCGGATCAAGGAATGGCCTGAAGGTGTGGCTATGGTGCGCTCGGCGGACGCCGCATCGGCGTCACCACCGACGGAGAAACCAGCTGTGCTGGATCCCGCCGGTGTGCCCTTAGCCAAGCATGGCTAGATTCGATTGGCTATGAACTATCTCCGCCTGGGTTAGGCGTTGACGGGAGAGCTTTCTGTGCTACGCCAGGCCACGTTGGAAGATATTGATGCGCTAGTCGCCATCGAAAACCGCTGTTTCGATACGGACAAGTTGTCTCGGCGTCGATTTCGCTACCTACTCACCAGGGCCAATGCCAAGATTATTGCCGATTCGGAACAGCAGTGCCTGCGTGGCTATGTGTTGTTGCTGTTTTCCCGAGGCACTTCTATGGCGCGCTTATATTCCATCGCCGTGGCTCCCGATTGTCAGGGGCGAGGTGTCGGTGCCGGTCTAGTGCAAGCCGCGGAAGCTGCCGCTGTGGAAAATGGCTGCGTTTCCCTGCGTTTGGAGGTACGTAAGGACAATGCCGCCTCCTTGGCCCTATTCCGTCGCCACAGCTATCGACAGTTTGAAGAAGTTCTGGATTATTACGAAGATCATATGCATGCGCTGCGCTTCGAGAAAAGCTTGGCGTCTCACCTCCATGCGGAGCTGCTTAAAGTCCCTTACTATGAGCAGACGCTGGATTTTACCTGCGGTCCGGCCTGTCTCATGATGGCCATGAAGGCCCTAAATCCGACCCTGGAACTGCACCGCAAATTGGAGTTGCGCATCTGGCGCGAGGCCACCACGATTTTTATGACTTCAGGGCACGGCGGTTGCGGTCCCTATGGTTTGGCCTTGGCCGCCTATTATCGTGGTTTCGATCTGGAGGTTCATGTGAATGAGAGCGGCGTATTTCTCGTGGATTCGGTACGCAGTCAGGAAAAGAAAGAGGTGGTTCGTTTGGTACAAGAAGACATGATTGAAGAAATCAAGCAGCTGCCTATCGCTGTACATTATGGAAGCCTGGGAGTCGATGCGTTACAAGAGAAATTTGAGGGAGGTGGAATTCCCGTGGTATTGATTAGTTCCTATCGAATTTATGGGGAGCGCTTTCCGCATTGGGTGGTGGTGACCGGTTTTGATGCGCAGTATATTTATGCCCACGACCCCTTTGTGGACTACGCCCAAGGGGAAACCGTCACCGATAGTATTAATATGCCTATTCCGCGCCGCGAGTTCCAGCGTATGGCCCGCTACGGCAGAGCGGGGCAGAAAGCGATAGTCATTTTATACCCTACCTCTGCGGATTCCCGCTCCATCGCCTGAAGCGCAACTCACCATGGCCGATCATATTATTATTGTAGAAAATCCTGCCGACTGGAAGGAACATTTTCCACATATTCCGGTGGTGGCCGCCAAGGATTACCTGGTTAAGCCCGAATATTCCTCCGCCCGTAACCTGCGGGTGCTTAACTTGTGCCGCAACTATCGTTATTTGAGCGTTGGTTACTACTGTTCGCTGTTGGCCGAGGCGCGTCGCCATCGGGTCATTCCCAGCGTGCGCACCGTTAACGACCTGAGCCGTAAATCCATTTACAGCTTGGACATTGAGGATTTAAACGAATCAGTGCAAAGATTTCTAGGGGAACCCAAGCCGGGATTCACCGCTACCGCCTTTGAATTGGATATTTTTTTCGGGCAGTGTTCCGTCAAAGGGTTGCAGGAACTGGCCCGACAGTTATTCGATGCGTTTCGCGCGCCCCTGCTTAGGGTAGAGTTTCGCTTACAGGGCAAATGGCGCATCGATGCCATCAAGGCGATGCATGTTCACAGTTTGTCTACAGCCCAAGAATCAGCGTTTTTAACCGCACTCACGACCTATTTGAGCAAACGTTGGCGGCAGCCTAAAACCCGCAGTAATTACCGTTACGATCTCGCCATTCTCTACAATTCTAAGGAAGCGCTACCACCGTCCGATCCCAAAGCCCTGCACAACTTCATAAAGGCTGGTAGAGAAGTGGGGGTTGATGTGGAACTCATCCAGCGCAAGGATTTTGGTCGATTAGCGGAATTCGATGCGCTTTTTATTCGCGAAACGACGGGTATTAACCATTATACGTATCAGTTTTCCAAGAAAGCCGAAAGCGAAAGTATGGTAGTCATCGATGATCCCGATTCTATCCTCAAATGCACCAATAAAGTCTATCTGGAAGAACTACTCAGTGCCCATCGGGTTAAGACACCCAAGACCGTTATCGTGCGTCGGGATAACCTAGAGCGACGGATCACCGAGATACCTTACCCGATTGTTCTGAAAGTTCCCGACGGCTCTTTTTCCCGGGGCGTATTTAAGGTCAAAGACCGAGCCGAATTACAGGAAACCGCTGCCCGGTTATTTCGGTCTTCGGATCTGATTCTAGCCCAGGAATTTCTCTACACGGACTATGACTGGCGGATCGCAATTTTGAACAAAATTCCTATCTTCGCCTGTCAATATTTTATGTCCAAGGAGCATTGGCAAATTTATGATCATAGTAAAGGTGAAAATGGTAGCGCCGGCGGTTTTAAAACCTTTAGCGTGGAAGATGTCCCCGAGGCTGTGATCAAGACGGCGGTTAAGGCTGCCAATTTAATCGGTAACGGTTTATATGGTGTGGATCTCAAGCAGACCGAAAAGGGAGTCGTGGTCATTGAAGTCAATGATAATCCCAGTATTGAAGCGGGTGTAGAGGATGCCGTGTTGCAGAGTGAACTTTATAAGACCGTCATCGAAGACTTTGTCTGGCGGTTGGATAGAAAGCGGGTACGTTGAGTTGCCATGGGTGCAGCTTTTTTAAATGATTTTATAGCAATGAAGTTTCCATGGTCCGACGTGCAGCCGTAGCCTGGGTGTAGCGTTAGCGAAATTTGGGTTTGCAGGAGACGCTTTTTCAGACTCCCTTGGGATAAAGGGAGGCTAAACCTGATGATTGCGAAGTCCGCAGCGGTTGTTTTACCCGCAAACCATGCTTAACCGCTTCCCACAACGCTGTGCCATTCCAGACGGGTGGTCCCGGTGTATATAGAACATGATCTAGCTGCCGCACCGGTGTGGGATCCACTGCAAGGCGCGCAGCCAGCGCACCCAAATTTTGTGGCGGTTGCTCCGGCCATTCGACACTTGCCCATTCCAGCAGTGCCTTGGCGGCCTGCTGGGGATCATTATTGCGGCAGGCTCGCCGTAATATCCGCCGGGCTGCAGTTGCCGTTGGTAATTCTGGGGAAGCGGTAGGCTTTACCCTGCTGCGTTGCCAGGTTCGCCACCAAGCTCCCAAGGTTGCCAGCCAGAGAAACAAAAGTATACTGGTAAGCCATGGCCAGACAGCGTGCGCCGGCATTAAGCTCGGTGTTGGTGCCGGTTGCTTCGGGGAAGGGAGTGATGACTCTTTGACAACAGAAGAGAAACTAGTCTCGGGTGTTATTTGCTTCGATGATATTGTTGATTTTGCGGTTCCAACCGCAGGCTGTACCGTGATTTCCTTGGCCGGCAGTAGTGTTTCCCGTTGTTTGTCCTGTTGAGTGTCCCACCAGCTTAGCCTAATAGCTGGTAACGTGAATTGCCCTGCCTCAGTGGGAATAATGGCTATGCGCTGTTCATGGCGGCCTATTAACCAGTCACCATCGACCTGATTCTCAGTAGTGGGTTGTTCGGCATAAACCCGAATACGGTCAAGAGCGGGAGCGGGAAGCGGCGGCAATTGCGAAACCGCAAGCCCCTTGGCCGTAATAGTGATCGTTTGACTAACGGGTTCGCCAACCCGAAACTCTGAAAAATTCCTGGACCAGTTTTCTTGCAAAGTAAGGTTGGCGCTGGGTAGCCAATGTTTTCCGCTGTAATCAGCCGGACGTGGGCGCACCCGGAATACTAAAGGGTTGCTTTGAATCGTAACGGGGTAGCCCTGGCGTCTGCTAAAAAACAGATCCAGTTGAGAGCGCAGGCCGTCCGGAGTGGCAATGCGGCCCCGAAAGACAACAGGGGGTATCGTTAACTCACCGCTTTTTTCTGAAAAGATGGCGTAGTGGCGCTCAATGGCCCGGTAACGCTTGCCGTTACGAGTGGTTTCGTAGGAAAGATCGTCGCTTAAGCGCTCGACAATGGCGTCTTGCGGTTCAGGTTCTTCAAGGGTACCGTCCAACAAGGGGACCATATAGAGCAATCGCACGGTATAGCGTATCTGAGACTGTACGTAAGGATCTTCAGGTTCTGCCTGTACCTCAATAAATAGCTTGTCTAACGTTGAGTGCGCGGCGGTGGAAGGTGGTGCTTTGACCCGCAAAAGCAGAGGGTTCGTGTGTATAGATCCTACCCGTAGCGGTGGTACGAGGATATTTCCTTCGCGCTTGGGTGCTAACTGGATAAGCCATTGAGTTTTCGCTGATTGGCGGCCATTGCGCACCTCTATTTGGCTATTATGGCTGGTGCCCAAAATGTCAAAGTCTTTGTTGAGAGGGTTTAAATCTGGGCTGACGCTCTGCAACCGGCTATCGGTTTCAATCGTCAAGGTGATGGTATCGTCTGCCGAGATGACCTCGCGGTCCAGAGCAGCACGCACTTCCTGGGCCAGAAGTGGAGCTGCCAGCGGAGCGCTTAGCATCACCACTGCTACCAAGTTTGCGATAATTTTTTGCACCGTCGTTATCATCTCTGATCCTATCGCTCGATTACTGTCATGTAAGGCGTGGCGGCGCCCAGTGCCTCAGCGCTCATTAATTGCAAGAGGTCTAACGTTGAGGATATCGTCACATTATGATTACCAGTCTTTGCTGATTTCCGATTCGGATTGAGCATCACGTTGTTGGTATTGATAAAGAAATTTGCGCCGCAACAATCCTCCTGGATCATCCGGGATACGCCGCAGCCACTGTTCAACGGCCTGCTGTTCTTCGGTACTAAACGGTTCAGCAATCGCAGTGGTTGATTGAGTTGATTGCTCCGGATTACTTTTGCCCTGGTGGATATCAGAGGCCTTGGCGGTGGCCTGTTGCTTTTGGTCGGTTGGGTCAGTGGTTTCTTGCGGATGCTGCTGCTTAGCCCCGTGCGATGAAGTGGTTGGCGCGGAATCTTTCCGAGAATCTGGCGAGGTGTTGTTCTGCTGGGAGCCATCCGTTCGGGGTTGAGTATCCGGCGTCTGCGTTTGTGCACCTTCGGGGTGGGCGGTATTCGGCTGATTCTGGTGGTTCAGAGAGCTTGATCGCCCACTTTCGACAAGCTGCTGGTTCTGGTGTTGCTGCGCCTGGGAATCGCCTGTGCGATCGGCTTGCGAAGTTTCGTTCCGATTTTGCCGTGCGTTTTGTGAATCGGTGTTCGGTTGGGAGCGAGCTTGCTGTTGCTGTTGCTGTTGCTGTTGCTGTTGCTGTTGCTTTTGGCGGAGCCAGTTTTCCACCACAGTGCGATTAATTTTGGCGTCTTCCATGTTTGGTTGTTTGGCCAATGCCGCGTCATAAGCGGCAATAGCTTCTTCTAGCCGACCTAACTTAGCGAAAGCATTGCCCCGGTTATAGTCGGCATCGGCCCCTTGAGCGTCGGTAAACGCCTCTAGAGCCGCTTGATAGCGCCCTCTGCGGTATTCGGCAATACCCCGGCGTAAGGGATTTTGGGCCAGTTCGGCGGCGCGCGGAAAATTGCCCTCCGCCAGGGCCCGAGCCGCTTGCTGTTCCTGGTGTTCCCATAGATCTCTCCACTCCACTGCCCATGCCGATTCCGGCATAGCGGTGGTCCATAAGCTAATCCACAGCGGCAAAACCAACAGCCAACCGCGGCGAAACGCCAGAGCCGCCAGAGGCACCAGCAGTAGCACTAACCATGGCCCCTCTTCCCGCCATCTATCCGTGGTTTGCTCGGTCTGTTGAGCCTCACTGTTAACCATAGCAAGCGGGTTGGTCAGCAGTGTGTTGAGATCCGAGCCGTCAGTACTGAGAGGCGCATAGCGGCCGCCGCCGGCAACCGCCAGGGTACGCAGTGCTGGGGAGTTTAACTGGGGGATCACAATATTGCCCCTACCGTCCTCCGCAAAGCCGCCGTCGCCAGTGGGCAAGGGCGCACCCGCTGCAGTTCCCACTCCCAGCACGGAGACAGGGTAGCCGGCGGCGCGTGATTCGCGCACCGCTTCCAAAGTACGTTGATCACCCGCACCATCGGTAACTAGCAAGATTTTACCTCGGCTAAAACCGGCTTGCTGGAGTAACTCCTCTGCCTTGCGTAGACCTCGCTCAGCACGGCTGCCTTGAACCGGCATAAGATTCGGTTCCAACGCGGCCAACAGGGCAACGATGGTGTCGGCATCCGTGGTTAAAGGCGATACCGTAAAGGCGTCACCGGCGAAAACCACTAAACCTGTCTGCCCCTCGCGCCGCCGCTTCAGGATGTCGGCTATCTTAAAGCGAGCCTGGGCAATCCGTGAGGGCTGCAGGTCAGGGGTGAGCATAGAGTGGGACAGGTCCAGCACAATCACGAAGGCGTCTTGCGTTTTCAAGATCGGTTGCGGTAGTTTCTGCCAGACAGGATTTGCCAATGCCAGCACGGCGGTTACCCAACCGCCGGCCAATAACCATAGTGGCAGCCGGCTAACTCGGCCGCTGCGATACATCAGCAAATGGGATAACAAATGCTTATCGCAAACCGTGTGCCAGGCACTATGGCTTTCGTGCGGAAGACGGCGCAGCAGCCACAGCAGCAACGCCAGAGGGAGTAGCGTCAGTAGCCAGAGAGGATACAGGAAATGAAACTCACCGGGCATAGTCAATTCCCTTCGTTAACCTCTGGCGTTCGGGTAAGCGAATCGCTAGCAACGCCAGGCCGACGGTTATCGCTAAAGCCGCTGTCAGCGGCCACGCATAGAGTTCCTTGATCGGCCGGAAGGTCTCTTCGGCCACCGTTACTGGTTCCAACTCATCGAGAAGTTGATAAATTCGCTCCAGGTTTTCGGTATCGAGGGCACGAAAATATTCTCCTCCTGTCTTGGCGGCAATAGTGCCTAGCGTCTCTTCGTCCAAATCCACGGAAGGATTAATACGCTGCAGGCCAAACAGGCTTTGTACTAGAATCTCGTCGGCCCCGACGCCGATCGTGTAAATGCGTACGCCTTCCTGAGCGGCGAGATCGGCGGCTTTTAGGGGGTCTATTGTACCTGCCGTGTTGGCACCATCGGTTAACAAAATCACGACCCGATTTTCCTGAGGCTGATCCCGCAGGTGCTTTATCGCTAAGCCGATGGCATCTCCGATCGCAGTCTCTTTACCCGCCAGGCCGATCGCAGCCTCGTATAACAGTGTGCGCACAGTTTTTCTGTCGAAAGTCAAAGGAGTTTGTAAATAAGCCTGTTGTCCGAACAGGATAAGGCCTAGGCGATCTCCTCCACGGCGTTGAATAAATTCACCGGCCACGGCTTTGACAGCCGTTAGCCGATCGCTCTGCTGCTTGCCAAGGAACATGTCCTTGGTTTGCATGCTGCCGGAAATATCCACAGACAGTAATAAATCCCGGCCGCTGACGGGCAGATGGAGCGGTTCGCCTAGGAATTGAGGGCGACCGGCGGCGCTGATTAGCAATATCCAGGCAAGCGTGACCCATATCAGCCGCCCCTTGGAGCGTCGTGTGTGCATTGCGCTTTCTGTTTTGACAGCGGCAAAAAAAGGAATGCGCAAAGCAGTTCTGGGTTCCCCGGCTGTCCGAGGAAGTAGCCATCCCATGAACAGCGGCAGCGGCAGGGCAGCGAAAGCATAGGGCCAGGCAATGGTGAGGTTCATGTGCGGGGCCTCCTAAACCCTGTTGTTAGGCAGCCTGTTTTCGATTGGCTAGCGTGTCTCACGGGACTGGAACCCGGTGCAGCAGTTCGTCGATAAAAGTGTCGACATTCACTCCGTCGGCTTCTGCTTCAAAGGACATCAGTACCCGGTGTCGTAAGGTATCGAAAGCCACGGCATGGATATCCTCCGGAGAGACGTATTCGCGGCCTTGTAGCCAGGCATGAGCCTTGGCGCACCGATCCAAAGCGATGGTGCCCCGGGGGCTGGCGCCAAAGCTTACCCAGCGCGTCAGGTCGTTACCGTAGGGGGCCGGGTTGCGAGTCGCCAGCAGCAGTTGCACCATATATTCTTCAAGTTGAGGTGCCAGGTAAAGATCCAAAACTTCCGCCTGGGCGGCAAATACCAGTTCCTGACTGAGTACCGGATGGCTAGCCGAAGTTTCTTGAGCACTATCCCGAGCTTGTTGGCGAGCCAGCGTCAAGATCTGGCGTTCCACCTCCGCGTTGGGATAACCGATGCACACATGCATCAAGAAGCGATCCAACTGGGCCTCGGGTAGTGGAAAGGTGCCCTCCTGTTCAATGGGGTTCTGGGTAGCCATGACCAGAAACAGGCGGGGCAGAAAATAAGTCACTCGGCCTACTGTTACCTGCCGTTCTCCCATCGCCTCTAACAGCGCCGATTGGACCTTGGCGGGTGCGCGATTCACTTCGTCGGCCAGCACCAGATTGTGAAAGATCGGGCCATGCTGGAATTCGAAAGTTCCGGTTTGAGGTCGATAAATTTCCGTGCCGGTTAAATCCGCTGGAAGCAGATCCGGAGTAAACTGAATACGGTGAAAATCACCTTCCAACCGTTGAGCGAGTTCTTTGACGGCGGTAGTTTTCGCCAAGCCCGGCGCACCCTCCACGAGGAGGTGGCCGTTGGCAAGCAAGGCGATCAAGAGCCGGTCGACCAGAGACTGCTGACCGATAATGCAGCTTTGCAATTGCCGGCGCAGCTTATCAAAAGCCGCAAAAGCAGCACTGTCCAAATCGCTCGTTTTGCTTAAGACCACCTTTGTGTTCATCTAAAACCTCATATTTCAAAACATTTTCAGTTCATGCCACGCGAAGTTGTGAATGAACCTAGCCGGTTTATTCTATCCTAAAAAGCTGCCTTATTTAGGCTCTCCGTCAGTGGTCGAACCAGAGCAGGTCTTTATGTAAAGTGGAAAATGCTGGAAAACTAAAGATATCAGCTGTCAGTGCACTCATAGTGCCATAAGCAGACAAGCGTTCGACGCATAGCATTCGCTTAATGGAATTTTTCTGGCAACGGCGTTAGCGAATGTCCACCTAAGGAACGACCTGCCTCGGACAAAAAGGCCGCCGTTTCTTCTAGAGCACCACAGGCTCGCAAGAGTGTTTATCCGTTCGTGCAGCGGCCGATTCGGCTAAAGCCGGAGATCCTTTGGAGGCTTCCAAACGGGGATCAAGTTCCGTTAAAACCGGCGTAGTTGCAGGAATCGCCACAAACGCTGTTTTTTCAGCGAGCGGCACTGGCTTGCCGGTGACCATGCGATAGAGGGTAAACAGCGCGAGCAAGATCATCACAGCGGCGAAAAAAACAAATAAACCGCTGGGGCCACTGTCGGCAATCAATAGTGCTGATAAAGTAGGTCCTAGGCTGGCACCCAGCCCGAAGGCAAGCAGTAATCCGGCACTGGCTGCCACCATATGTTCTGGTGGAATGAAATCATTGGCGTGAGCAACACTGAGTCCGTAGAGCGTAAAGGCCAAGCTGGTAAACACATAAATCAGGGGTATGTAGAAAAGCAACGGACATCCGCGCAATATGACAATCGTGAGGCTCATCGCCGCAGCCGAAAGGACAACCGTCAACAGCACGTGGCGCCGATCGTATCGATCGGAAATTTTTCCAATGGGCCACTGCAATAATAAACTGCTAAAGATGGCAAATCCCATAAAGCTGGCAGTCCCGGTGACCGAAAGTCCTACACCTATGGCAAAAGTCGGTCCCATGGCGTAAAACGCGCTACTAAGAAGGCCGGCGGCAAGGCAACCGCCTATTCCCAAAGGGGACACGATGCAAAGTTGCCGAAAGCTGAACTGTAGAGGTTTTGCCACTGCCGAGTCCGGGATCGGTAGCTGGGTTGGAGTCTGGCTGTGCGTCAGAGCGGTGGGAACTAGTGATAGCGCAAATAAAATGGCGACCAAAAGAAACAATTGAAATTCGTTGGGATCGGCTAAGTTCAGCAGGAATTGACCGGCACCGAGGCCGAGGTAATTGAGGATCATATAAAAAGAAAAGATCTGTCCACGGATTTCATTGGCAGTTTTTGCATTCAGCCAGCTTTCCGTGACCATAAATAAACCGGCGCAGCTAAATCCTGTCACGATGCGCAGAAGCGCCCATAACAGCGGTGTCACGAACAGAGCATGGAGTAGAGCGCTGCAGGTTGCAATGGCCGCAAACGCGGAGAATGCCCGAACATGTCCCACTTGCTGGATGGCCGAGCTACATAATAGGGTTCCCAGGGCGAAACCTAAATAGTAAGCCGATTGAATTAAGCCAATGATGGCGGTCGGGAATTGTTCGTGAATCATGCGCACGGCGAGCAGCGTGCCGAAGAGTCCTTGCCCGAGCGTGAGCAGGGCAAAACCTAAAAGTAGGGCCGAAATCGTAACGATAACCTTGGCCATCAGCAGCCTCCTATGCCGCTTTTAGTGGGATTGTCAATGGCTGCAAAGTGTATCAGAAACTCAGTAACAATTTTTGTTCTGATCCTCCAGGCAATTTGCTGTACCCACGACAACCCATATCGACTTAATGACGAAATTGTACTAATGTGATTCTTCCCTCCGACCTTGATCTACGAGCATGACTGCCTTGTCTCCCGAGCTATTTATTTGGGTTACCCTTGGTTTTGCCGCTGCGGCCCTGGTGCTATTTGCACTTGAGAAAATTCCTACGGAGGTGTCCGCTCTGCTGTTGCTCTGCGGCCTATTGGTGTTTTTTCATTTCTTTCCGCTCCCCGACGTCCAGGGGCACAATCAGTTGAATGCCGAGCGGCTGCTGAGCGGATTTGGCAATTCTGCTCTAATAGCCGTGCTAGCTCTGTTAGTCGTCGGCGAAGGCTTGGTGCAGACCGATGCTCTTAATGCGATTGGCCGTATGGTGATGCGGCTCAGCGACCGTTACGCTTGGTTTGCCATTATCGGCATCTTGGTTTTTGTGGCCGTATTAAGCGGGTTTGTAAACAATACGCCGCTGGTGATTATCTTTATTCCCATTCTGCAGGCCGTGATCCAGCGACTTCAGATACCGGCTAGTATTGTCATGATCCCCTTGAGCTATGCGACCATCCTGGGAGGTATGACCACTCTGCTGGGCTCCAGCACCAACTTGCTGGTATCGAGTTCGTTGCTTGCACTAAACCAAGCGCCACTGGGCGTATTTGAGGTAACGCCGGTGGGTTTGGTCGTAGCAACGGTGGGCATGCTCTATATTATCTTGTTTGCCCGCCGGTTATTGCCGCGCCGGGAAACGTTGGCTCAGACTCTGACTGACATCGGCAGCAAGGAATTCATTGTACAGTTGACAGTCACTGGTAACTCGCGTCTGGTAGGTAAGAAACCAACGCTAAGCAAGCTGTTTCAGCAGCTGCCGGACGTAAAGATAAAATTATTACAGCGTGGCGAACATGCCTATATGGATTCTTTAGACGATGTGGTCATTCAGTCGGGCGACCTGCTAGTAGTCGTAGCGACGCGCCAGGGGCTGATGAAGTTACTGGCAAAGGACCCTGGGCTGCGGCCGGGGAAACTCCCCGGTGACCAAGAAGAGCCGACTATTTCAGGTAATCAGTTACTGGTTGAGGTAATGGTGGTGCCGCGTTCTCCGGTCATTGGGCGCAGCCTTGAACAAATCAATTTTCGGCATCGTACCCGCTGTATCGTGCTTGGACTCTGCCGGCGTTCTCAGTTGATTCGCCAGCGTATGACGGGAATGCGGTTGCTGGCCGGTGACGTATTGTTGGTTCAAGGTGCTGAGCCTGATGTGCAAGCGTTGCGTCGGAACCATGAAGTCGTCCTGTTGGCCGGAACGGCAAGGGACCTGCGGCAGACCCGCCATGGCCGGCGTGCTCTTGTTATTTTCGCCATCATGATTGCTCTTGCCGTGTTCGGCATAATGCCCATCGTTTTGGCCGCCATTCTTGGCGCCACGGCGATGATCGTCAGCGGTATTTTAAACCTGCGTCAAGCGGGTCGGGCCATGGACCGGCGCATCATTTTATTGGTCGGCAGTGCGCTTGCTTTAGGGGAAGCCATGGAAGTCACTGGGGCCGGCGCTTATCTCGCGCAGATGTTGCTTGGCATGTTGCAGGAAGCGTCACCGGCGGTAATTCTGATGGCTTTTTTTGCGGTGGTTATGGCGATTACCAATGTGTTGAGCAACAACGCCTGCGCCGTACTGTTTACCCCTGTCGCGGTCAATATGGCGGAAAGCCTCGGTCTCGATCCTCACATTTTCGCTATTGCGGTGCTGATCGCTTCCGACGGTTGTTTCGCCACGCCCATCGGTTACCAAACCAATCTACTGGTTATGGGGCCAGGCCACTATACTTTCACCGACTTTCTGAAATTCGGCCTGCCGTTATCTCTGATAGTCTGCTTGACTTTTGCCCTGTTTGCGCCGTGGTGGTTTGGTTTATGAATCTGAATGCCGTTCTAGAGAAACCCCTCGGAATAAACCCTCTGCTTGAATCAGCGGATCGGCTGCCATGCTTTTAAGGAACCGCCCAGTCACCAGACTGAGCGTTAATTAACGAGTTAGCAAAAATGTAATACCAAGGTGTAGTTAACTTCTTTTAAGAGGATTTTTAGTCATTTTTGAACCCCGGGATCGTCGCATTTCTTGCCAAATGCCAAGGCAACAAATGACCACTAGAAAAAGTGTAGCAGCTCCCATATAAAATTCGATAGTTCTTAAAAAAAAGCCCTCTGGCAGAAACATCCAGGGAATTCCAAAGGCGAGAAAAATACCCCCACCGTATAGCCAAGGGCCATAGGTTGGATGGTCCAGTAATGCGACTAAGTGTTTACGCACGTTTTTCATAAAGTTGACTTTTCCTCACTCGATGACTGTGTTAAGCGGAAGCGCCGCAATGCGGCTTTATAGCGGTAATTAGTTGAATTCATTACAAGGGGCCCATAAATAAATAGGATAGAGACAAACTGTGAAGGAGTAATGAGAATGAGGCCCTATTCTAATGATCTGCGTCAAAAAGTCGTGGATGCCTACCCCAAGGGGGAGGGTTCGATGCGTAGCGTAGCGGCGCGTTTTTCCGTGAGTTTGGATTTTGTCTGGCGGTTGCTGAAGCGCTATCAGCAGACCCGACGGGTGGATCCGAAAGCGCATGGGGGCGGGCAACGACGCAAACTGAGGGAATCGGATGAAGCGGTACTCAAACAGTTAGTGGAGGAGCACGCAGACGCGACGCTGTCGGAATTGAATCAGTGGCTGAAGGCGAAGAGGGGGTGGTGGTGAGCGACGCGACGATTGGCTTGAGCTTGCGCCGGCGCGGGATCACGCGCAAGAAGTTAAGCTACCATGCCAGTGAGCGCGAGGCCGATGAGGAGATCGAACCGGCACGCCAGCGGTTTCAACAAGAGCAAGCCGAGATGGACCCGACGCGCTTGATTTTCATTGATGAAGCGGGCGTCAACCTCGGCATGGCACGCCGCTATGGTCGGGCCCCGAGCGGTTGTCGTGCCCATGCCGACAAACCGGTAAACCCGGGACCGAATCTGACGTTGATGAGTGCGTTAGGAGTAACGGAAGTGCGTGCGATCATGGAACTCGACGGCCCCATCAACGGGAATGCCTTTACCCGCTTTATCCAGCAGTTGCTGGTTCCCACCTTACAGCCGGGCGATCCAGTGTGGCTGGATAATCTGAGCAGTCACAAAGTCGAGGGGATTCAAGAAGCGATGGAAGCGCAGCAGGCTGAGTTACACTTTTTGCCCCCCTATTCACCGGATTTCTCACCCATTGAACTCTTTTGGTCGAAGGTGAAAGCCTTTCTTCGGGGCTCGGCGGCACGCACCAGAGATGCCCTCGAGGGTGAAATAAGAAATGCGTTAGATGCCGTGACAGAAACCGATATCAAAGGGTGGCTTAAGCACTGCGGATATTGTACTGAACCCAATTAATTACCGCTATAGGTAAGGGCATTTTACTTTGGGGTTGCGTGTTTTTCCAATATGCGATCGCAATTATCAGTGTTTGCGGCTGTTCTAGCGGCAAGCTTAAAAACTGATTTTTAATAAACAAAGAGGCTCAATACTTAAAACTTTTTACGGAAAAACACCGTGAAACGTAAAAAGCCAAACCCAAGCGACCCCGTTAGGCAACAGGGGCCGATAAAAGTTAACTCACTGAAGTAATTTTTTGACCTGTTGTTTTCCTTCGGAGAGAAAAAAGAGAAAAGGCAATTCTGTTTTTGATTTAGAAAGCTTAGTGATGTAACGGGTTATATGACTTATCCCGGTTGGTAAGAGAGTGATTGGTAAATTTTAGGTGAGATATCGACATGAATGCACAAATGATTATGAATCCAAAACCAGTGGTGTTACGTGCGACTGACACCGTCGGTACAGCTGCCAACTACATCTTAACCCATCATTTGCGGCACCTGCCAGTCGTGGATGAACAAGGCCGTTACCTTGGCATTTTTGGGATTTACTCCTTATTACGCTTAACCCTGCCCAAGGCGGTCTCGTTGGAGCAGGGGCTCACTAGCGCTCCCTTTGTCAGTCATTCGTTGCATGATCTGCATCAACGTCTGCATGAACTGGTGGGAGAATCGGTGGTAAGTTGTCTGCGCCAGGACGTAGAGGTGGTAAATCCTGAGACGCCCTTGTTGGAGACCGTGCTGATCCTGCTCCGGGCGCGTATGGGTCTGCCCGTCGTGGAGAAGAAAACGGGCCGTTTGGCAGGCATGATTTCCTCTTGGGAAGTGCTGGAAAAAATTGTCGGTGAGGGTATTTAGATGCAGGAAATAGCAGCGGTACCCCCGATGGTGATTTTGGGTCTGAATCCTCTGTGGTTTGCGACCGGGCTATTTATCTTCACCTATATTGCCGTCATGACAGAACGGATCAACCGCGCTATCGTGGCGTTGCTGGCTGCAGGCCTGATGATTGTCGGTGGTGTGCTGAGTCAAGAAGCCGCTTTAGCGGGAGTGGATTTCAATACTATCGGGCTGCTCACCGGCATGATGATAATCGTTGCCGTGACTCGCCAGTCGGGAGTTTTTCAGTACCTAGCTATCTGGGCCGCTAAAAAAGTGCAGGCCCGTCCTTGGGGCATCCTGGTCATGCTGTCCCTGGTGACCGCGACGACATCGGCACTGCTGGATAATGTTACGACGGTATTACTGATCGTGCCGGTGACTTTACTCATCACCGAGGAACTCAAGGTTAACCCCTATCCTTATTTATTTGCCTTGATTTTCTCCTCGAATATTGGTGGTACAGCCACCCTTATCGGCGATCCGCCCAATATTATGATCGGTTCAGCCACAGCATTGACTTTCAATGACTTTGTCTATCACCTGCTACCTGTTGTTGTGGTCGTGATGGCCGCTACCTTGGTGCCTATCTATGTGATTTGGGGGCGTCACCTGAAAGCAGCCGCTGAAGATCGGCAGCGTGTTATGCAGTTTAATGAACGCGAAGCCATTACCGACGGGCGCCTGCTGAAGCAGTGTCTGCTGGTTCTGGGTCTGGTGGTGCTGGGCTTTATCTTCGCCCATTCATTGGGGCTGGCGGCAGCCACTATTGCGATGTTTGGCGCTGCGGTGCTCCTGTTGCTGCACAATTTGCCGCTGCGCATCGATGAGCAGACGAAACACGTGCACCAGACTTTCGGCGAGGTGGAATGGGTAACTATATTCTTTTTTATTGGTCTTTTCATGGTGGTGAAGGGTGTGGACGTCACCGGTCTATTGAATCTACTGGCGCACCAGGTAGTGCAGGTGACGGGTGGCAACCTAAACGCCACCGCTATCGTCATTCTCTGGGTTTCTGCGGTTCTTTCAGCGATAGTGGACAATATTCCCTTTGTCGCTACTATGATTCCCTTAATTAAATCCATGGCTCCGACCTTTGGCGGTCCCGAACAACTGCTGCCGTTGTGGTGGTCTTTGTCACTGGGTGCCTGCCTGGGAGGGAATGGTACGCTGGTAGGGGCTAGTGCCAATTTGGTTGTGGCCGGTTTCGCAGAACGGGCGGGATACCCAATACGCTTTGCAGCTTTCTTGCTGACGGCTTTTCCTCTTATGCTCCTCTCCATTGCTATCAGCAGCGTTTATGTTTATCTGCGCTACCTCTCATAATGCGTTTTTTACCGTCAAGTTGTCAGGGCCTAATCACCGGACTCGTTGTTAATATGTAGCACGCTTGTGAACCAGATAACATATGTTCCTTTATAACCAGATTGCCTTTTAGCGTAAGGAGTGACAACTATGGCAACAGATACTGAAAAACAAGAGCAAGGTAAGGAAGTTGAGGTGCGGAAGGGTAGTGCCCCAGGAACTTCTTCCACAAATAGTTGAAATAAAGAGGGACTAGACGTGGAGGTATTCATGGGTAAGCAACGAAAGAGCTGGAGTATGGAGCAAAAGCTAAGCATCGTGTTATCGGCACTGAGTGAGCGTCACAGCATCGCGGAACTGGCCCGCCAGCACGGCGTGAACGAGAACCAGATTTACCGCTGGAAAGAGCAATTTCTGGAGTCTGGACGCCGCGGTTTGAACGGTGCGAAAGCGCAAACGGCTGATCAGCGCCTGGAAGCGGAGAATGAGCAGTTGAAGAAACTCCTCGGCGAGAAGACCCTGGAGCTTGATATGGTAAAAAAGCTCTGCCGCCTTTGAGCGTCGAATCCCTGGCAGAGGTATATCGGGAGTACCAGGGACAGGTCTAGGGTGTCTAAATCGGCCAATTTGCCTTGACCACTTTTTGGACCTCACTGATTGGTCCTAAACCCAGGGCGAATCGGTATCATGAGCGATATTCTCTGGGTCCAAAAACCGGGCAACGAATTTAGCCCAAAAATAGCGTTTTTAGACACCCTAGGACAGGTCTCGCTCAAAGGCTTTATGCGCGTGATTGATCAGCCGTACTGGCGGTTGCGGGATTATCTGCGTGGTGAGGAGAAACGCCAACGTCGGGATCAAGCCTTGTCCCAGGCGGCGGCTGAGGTCACCGCAGCGGCGGCCGAGGACACCAGCTACGGCTACCGCCGGGTGTACCAGCATCTGCGTGGCAGAGGCGTGGAGATCGGCCGGGAGTGCGTTCGTCGACTGATGGGCGAGCTAGGTTTGCAGCCGCCGCCACCGCGCAAAAAGCAGCGCGAGAAACACGAAGTGACGGCAGTTGAGGACTGGCCGGAAGGTCGCCGGCTTCAGATTGATGCAACGCGGCTAAAACTCGATGACGGGGTGGCCTGGGTGTATTTGGTCGAAGATGTAAAAACACGCCAGTGCCTGGCGGCCAGTGTGGCCTCAAACCTGAGTCAGGAGCGCGCCGCTCAGACGCTGCTGGACGGTCACCAGCAGTTAACCGCACGCGGTCTGGTTGAGCCCCGCCTGGTGCAGAGTGATGGCGGCTCGGATTTCACCTCCCATCATTTCCAGCAGGTCTGTGAGCATATCGGCAACTGGATACGCTCTCGGGTCGCGCAGGTCGGCGGTATGGGGATACTGGAGCGACTCAATCGCACTTTCAAGCACGAATTTATGTTTCGCCATGAAGTGACTACACAGGCCGAGTTGAAAGCGTTGATACCGGCGTTTATACGGTGGTATAACGATCGGCGATTACATAGCAGTTTGGGGTATCGCACGCCCGCCTCGGCCTTGGCTGATGAGGTGGCAGCAATACCCTCTGAGCTCGACTTTCCCCATTTAAGGGTTGTATGAGAGCCGGAAGGTAACCATCTTGAAGAATCATCTTCCCCTAAAAAGAGGTTCTTCAAATGGATGGCTTACCTCCCGACGTGTTCACCATGATACGAGTGTTTGCCCCGATGTTCAGCAAACGGGTGTGGCAACGAGCGCAAGTCTTACTGATAGGGGCAATCCTGACGCCCGGGCAGCGCACGGTGGCGGCGGTATTGCGGGTGATGGGCTTGAGCGACGAGCGGGGCTTCAAAAACTATCACCGGGTGCTGAGCCGCGCGCGGTGGTCAGGGTTAGCCACCAGCCGGATTTTACTAAGGCTGTTGGTCAGGACCTTCGCGCCGCAGGGCCGGTTAGTGGTGGGGATCGACGACACGATTGAGCGGCGGTGGGGTCGCCAGATTAGCGCCCGCGGTATTTACCGAGATCCGGTACGTTCCAGCCGCGAGCATTTTGTCAAAGCGAGCGGCTTGCGCTGGCTGAGTCTGATGTTGCTGGCCCCGATGGCTTGGGCCGGACGGGTATGGGCGTTACCTTTTCTGACCCCGCTGTGTCCGTCTGAACGTTATTACCAGCGCCATCACCGCGCCCATCGATCGCTCACCGAGCGCGCACGGCAGGCGCTGCGAATCCTGCAGCGCTGGTTACCCGAGCGCGCCATCGTGGTGGTAGCCGACAGCAGTTTCGCCGCGTTGGAATTGTTGGCGGCGGTCACGAGCGACACGCTTTGCGTGGTCACGCGGTTACGGCTGGATGCCGCGCTCTACGCACCAGCACCACCCCCAGCACCGGGCCGCAACGGTCGCCCCCGCAAGAAAGGTCAACGCCTGCCTACCCTCGAACAGATAGCTGCTGATGCCAAGACGCCCTGGCAACGCTTGACCGTGAAGCGGTGGTATGGTGAAGTCAACCGCCCCGGGGAGATCGCTACCGGCACGGCGGTGTGGTACCACGCGGGCAAACCGCCGGTGGCCATCCGCTGGGCGCTGATCCGCGATCCCCTCCTGCGGTTCGACACCCAGGCCTTACTGTGCACTGATCCCAAGGCGACGGCAATAGCCATCGTGCTGTGGTTTGTCCGTCGCTGGTCGCTCGAGGTCACCTTCGAACCAGCGCGGGCGCACCTCGGTATGGAGACGCAGCGGCAGTGGTCGAAGTGGGCAATCGCCCGGACGACACCGATACTCCTGGGGTTGTTTTCCCTGGTGACACTGATCGCCGATCGGCTCGTGACGGATCAGGCGATGCCGGTACGCACCAGCGCATGGTATCGAAAAACGCAACCGACGTTCAACGACGCTCTGGCGCTGGTACGCCGCCATCTTTGGTATGCCCAGGATTTTTCCACGTCACCATCAGAAACCGACATGGAAAAACCTCCAAACCCACAGCTGGCGCGCTGTATGGAACTGCTGTGCTATGCCGCCTAATGGGGAAAGTCGAGCTGAGGTAAACGCTTTCTCCTCCAAATACGACTTGACGTTCATGGGCATGGCCAAACTGAACAAAGAGGAGCAGAGAGGTTTCGCTCTCTTCCGGGGTAAGGGCATGTGCCATCGGTGCCACATCAGCAATGGCCAGGAGGCCCTATTCACCGACTACACCTTCGACAACCTGGGTATTCCGAAGAACCCGGAGAATCCCGTGTACGACACCGACCTTGAATTAATCGACCTAGGTCTAGGCGGTTTCCTTATGAACGCTGGCTACGATGAAGAAGTGTATATGGCAGAGTTGGGCAAGCACAAGGTGCCGGCGCTGCGCAACGTGGACTTGAGGTCAGATCCAGAATTCGTGAAAGCTTACGGGCACAACGGCTACTTCAAAACCCTGGAGGGCATAGTGCACTTCTATAATACGCGGGATGTAAAACCTGTATGCCCTGGTGACTATACCGAAGCGCAGGCCCTGGCCGCCGGTTGTTGGCCGCTCCCCGAAGTGGTAGAAAATGTCAATAGCGACGAACTGGGCGACTTGGGATTAACTGCAGAAGAGGAGGCCGCCATCGTCGCCTTTATGAAAACCCTTTCGGACGGTTATAAACTTAAAAACTCGACTTTTGCAGTACTCCAAAGGGCGTAGCATCGGGGCTTTTCTCCAGGGGAGGGGCCGCACCACTCCCCTGACCTGGCCTGGACGCTCCAGACCAAGCCCATCCTCGGCTTCGCGAAGCAGATGCACCGTCTCTCAGTAGGAAAGCGCGGCGATCAAAGGTGCCATCACCTCGCCAAGCGTCCGCCCTTGGGAGAGCGCGGTGGTGATAAAGGTCGCCAAGCTCCACAGTGCCTGCGCCTGGGTATGGCGACGCCACGTGCCTGCTGAGCCCTCCAGCTTAGTCTGGAGCTGACGTTGAAGCAGGTGAAGGAGGGCCTGATCGTGATGGGCTGCGCGCAGTAACCTGTAGGTCACGGCGACAAGCGCGATATGTCGATACACCGCCGCAAAGTCCCGGACCTGATACTGATCGAGTCCATCAACTTTGCCCTCTTCGTGATAAACTTCAACGGACCAGCGGTGGCGCCGAATCCGGGTGATGCCTGTGGCCTGCCAATGCAACTGATTGCCGATGAAAAATGCTGCCGCGTCGGACAGGTCGGCCTGGCGATGATTGATCACCAACCGTTGCTTGCCAAAGTTCGGAATCTGATGGGTGTTGCAGTAGCTGTAATAGGGTTCCTTCTGGCCTTTATAGGGAATCGATAGGTTACGAAAGATCGGTTTGTCACCGGCGTTGACGGCCTGGTGATGTTCGGCTCGCAGGTGCTGAGCAACCGCTTCCAAGCGGTGCTCGCCACTGGCTAACCGCACCTTATCATCGCCTGCCAATGTGCCCACGTAAGCGCACTTCAGGGGCTTTGCTAAAAACCGGCAGAACGCCGGTTGCGTATACCAGTTGGCAAAGGTGACCGGCAGCCCGTGCTCGGGGTGCTCGGCACCGAACTGGGTAAGCAGCTGCTGGCCTAATAGCAACTTGCTTTGATAAAGCCGTTGGACTTCCGGCTTCTGTTGATGACGCCGCCACAGGTTCAGCAGATACTGGCGCCATTTCTTGGGCGCGGTGGTCTTGAGCGCAGACTTGCTGGCGCGGATTGGCACCCCTGCCGCCCGCAGCCCGGCCTCTAGCTCCTCGACCACCACCGGCTCCCATAACCGAAACGCCACCGGATAGTCGGTCTGATCATCACTGTAATGCAGATTGACTAGATTATGTGCCCACACATAACACCCCCGCGAGGTGTCATACCAATACGCAATCTTCTCAACCTGCTGGCCATAGTCATATCGTTACCCATAACTCCAATCGCTAGCACGCTGGCTGACACGCGCGCCCAAACCTGTTTAAATACGCGGCTTCCCTAGCCCTGACAAGAGAAGGCGAGAAGGCGACATGAACGATTGGGTAGCGGAACTGGAGACGATTAATTTAGGAGATCAACGGCTCAATGAGCGAGCGCGGCAGGTGTTGGCGGATCTGGGGGCACAGCCCGGCGCAAGTATTCCAGCCGCCTGCGGCGGCTGGGCCGAGACCAACGCGGCTTATCGGCTGTTGGACCACGAGCGGGTAGGTCCCCAAGAGGTGCTGGAGCCGCATGCTGCCTGTAGCGAACAGCGGCTGGGCAACCAGCCGCTGGTACTGTGTATCCAGGATACCACGGAGCTTGATGATACCAGCAAGAGTGACATTGAGGGGTTGGGGCCGCTGAATTACGAAACGCGCCGCGGATTGTACCTGCACCCGACTCTGGCGGTAACCCCGGATCGGGTGCCGCTGGGGGTGTTGGATGCGTGGGGCTGGGTACGGGAGCCGGGCAGTTTGGGCCAAGATAAAGATCCCCATCGGCCTATCGAAGCGAAGGAAAGCCTCCGCTGGCTCGAAGGCTATCAGAGCGTGGGTGAACTGCAAGCCCGCGTGCCTGAGACCCGACTGGTTTATACGGCGGACCGCGAAGCGGATATTTATGAAGTGTTTGCCGAACGCCACTTGGTCCAGCAGGCCCAGCTACCTTGTGCCGAGTGGTTGATCCGCTCCGAACATGACCGCAAGCTCCGCGATGGGCGAAACCTCTGGGAGGCGGCCGCTGAGGCGCCGGTACTGGCTCAGGTAGAATTCGATAGGCCGGCGACCGATAAGCGCAAGGCGCGGCACATCGTCCAGACGCTGCAGGCCGTGCCGGTCACTCTCAAGGCGCCTTATCGCTACGGCCAGACGCTGCCGGACGTGGCAATCACCGCCCTGTTGGCCACCGAAGTCAATCCCCCGGCAGACGAAGCACCGATCACGTGGGTGTTGCTCACCAGCGTGCCGATAGCCACGGCTGAACAGGCCGTCGAGGTCTTGCAATGGTACCTTTGCCGCTGGCAAATAGAGAGATTTTTCCGAATTCTGAAATCCGGCTGCAAAGTCGAAGAGCTACAGCTCGAGCACCTCGAACGCCTGGAACCGGCGCTGGCCTGTTATCTGATCATTGCCTGGCGGGTGCTGTATCTGACCATGCTGGGGCGCACCTGCCCGGAGTTCCCTTGCAACGTCGTCTTTGCCGATGAGGAATGGCAAGCGGTGTACATTGTGGCCAAGCGCCAACCGCCGCCCCAGGTCCCACCTTCATTGAATGAAATGATTCGCATGGTAGCTGGCTTCGGGGGCTTTCTTAACCGTAAGGGCGATGGCTTCCCTGGACCACAAACCCTTTGGATCGGACTACAGCGAACTCGCGATTTTGTCCTGGCTATCGAAGCCCAGCGGGCTATGCAGAATTCAAGTTATGGGTAACGATATGGGCCATAGTGGGTCAACAAGGTATCATCCAGACTCAATACCCCTTTCGGCTTCATCCGGGTGCCCGCCAGACTCTCCAGCAACCCAAGACGCGCTCGGTTAAGCGCCTCGACCGAAAAGGGACTCGCCGTTAATAGCCGATTCAGACTGCTCTGATTCCGCACATCGACCACAAAGCCCCGATTGCTTCCCTCAACCGTCTTGTTCTCCGAGAGAATCAAGCCACTAATGTAGCGCTGAAACTGCTCAAAGGCTTCCGCCGAAAATACCGCCGCAAAAAATGGCGCATAGTGCCGGACAAGCTCAGGAATCTCAACCAACGGTAACATGAGAACACCTCCACGCTGATGGATGAATTCTCGTCTATTCATATTCTACTGCGCTTATTGCCGCGCAAAAAGGATATTTGAAGATTAAACTGCTGCAAAAGTCGAGTTAAAAAGAATCCTAAGAAGTGACTAACCTGACTAACCTCCTCCCCTCCCTCCGAGGGGAGGATGGCATGCTCCACATCACCTTCCTTTATTGAAAAACAGTTAAAACGGGTAAATACTTTCCCTCCCTATTGAGTTGTAACCGGTTTTGGTTTTAAATATTTCCGTGCCATTCGATGCGATGGCATGAACCTTCTTTTAAGCCATCCCAGTTTCCAGTGCCGCACACGGCTAACCTTCAGCGGCATCGCCTTGCACGCTATCCGGCGAGCGCCAAGCATACAAACGCGTTTGCTATCCGGTTACCATATTCTGCCCTAGGCGCTGTAAGCTCGCATAGATGCCAAATATTTAGGTGTATTTAATCGTTGTATTTACTAAATACTGATAACACTCGCTGACCCGTTGCATTGGCATTCCATGAATCCATCCATTCACAGTCTTAAGACGCGCCTCGCCCTGACATTCGCCTTACTTACTTTCGTTTTAACGGCGGTGTTTGGCTTTATTATCGGCAAGTCCGCAACCCGTCAGGTTGAGCGTGAGATAGGACGCTCCCTGGCGGAGCTGGCTTATCAGATGCAAGACAAGTTGGATCGCGGCATGTTCGAGCGTTTCCGGGATATTCAGATTGCCGCAAATCTCGATATTTTGCTTGACGACCAAGTCAACGAGCGCGCCAGGAAAGTCTGGCTGGAAGCGTTGCAAAGCACTTTCACGGATTATTTGTGGATCGGTTTAGTGGATGTGCAAGGCAAAGTTTTGGTTAGCACGAATGATATTTTGAAAGGCGCTAGCGTTGCTGAACAAGATTGGTTTCAGCGTGGTCTCGAGAGTCCATTCATCGGGGATGTGCACAAAGCAGAGCCCGAGCCACCCCTATCCTCCGGTCAGGATGCTGATCCATCGCGATTGATCGATATTGCGGTGCCGGTTATGAATTCTGACGGTCTGACGGTGGGTGTATTAGGGGCTCAACTGAGCTGGGCATGGGCACGAAATGTACGCAGTTCCGTGCTCGAACCCTTTGAATCTCAGGAGTTTGTGGGAATGTTGGTGCTGGACCGTGCGGGACGGATTCTTTTAGGGCCTCCAGAACTTGAAGATACTAAGTTAAATCTCGAGAGTGTTCAGGTGGCAAAGGAAGGCGAAAATCGCTACCTTATCGAACGCTGGCCAGATGGTAAGAAATACTTGGTGGGTGTCAGTCGCAGCGATGGGCATCGCTCTTACCCGGGACTGGGTTGGTTGGTGCTGGTCCGCCAGCATGTTGAAACCGCCTTCGCGCCGGCTGCTTATCTACAGCAGCAGATTTTCATCTGGGGAGCTGTCGTGGGCGCTCTGTTTACCGGACTTGGCTGGTGGTTTGCCGGGCGTATAGCTAAGCCATTGATCGTCATCAGTCAAGCTGCCGAGCGTATTCGGCAAGGCGATACGTCCAGCCGGCTGCCGACGGTATCGGGTTATGCTGAGGTAGTTACCCTTTCCCACTCGCTTGGCGCCTTAGTCACCAAACTGACGAAAAGTGACGTGGCTTTGGAAGCGCTAAATCAATCCCTGGAACGCCGGGTGCAAGAACGAACTCAGGAGTTACTCCAGACTAACACGGCGCTACAGGCTGAAATCGAGGAGCGGCAGCGTGTAGAACGTGAACGCGAGCGCCTCATTGCGGAGCTTCGCACGATGGCAGAGACTGATAACTTGACAGGGGCACTGAATCGGCGTTCTTTTTTCGCAAGGGCTAATCAGGAAATACTTCGTGCGAAACGGTTCGGTCGCTTCCTTGCGGTCATTATGTTGGATATAGACCACTTCAAGCGCGTCAATGATACCTATGGCCATAGAATTGGTGATGAAGTGATTCGTAGTGTCGTGGCTTCTTGCCGGTCTAGTATTCGGGAAATTGATTTTTTAGGACGTTATGGTGGAGAAGAGTTTATGATTTTAGCCCAGGAAGTCGACGATCAGATGGCGCTGTTGTTAGCGGAGCGTTTACGTGAGAGCATAGAAAACATGCGTATTATGACTGACAAGGGTGAAGTAAGCGTAACAGTCAGCTTCGGTATTGCGGCAATACAAGAAGACATTGTCGATGTGACTGCTCTGATTAACCGTGCCGACGCTGCCTTGTACGAAGCTAAACGTGCCGGTCGCAACCGTGTTGCCGTCGCCTGAAAAGGGCGCCATAGGGTAGTCTGTTGAGACGAAGTATGCACGCAGCAATGGGTCCCGGGTCGACTTCCTGCCGGCAAAGCAAGTCTTAGATGGCCTCGATATTTCCCTTAAGGTAAGGCATAAAGGTAAGGCATAAAGGTAAGGCATAAAGGTAAGGCATAAAGGTAAGGCATAAAGACGAAAACACGCTAATTTATCGAGGCAGTGCAATGGCTAACTTGGTAACTAGCTTGCGGCTGGTTTTGCTGTTTTTATTTGTTATTTGGATTTATCAGGCCCCTATTGAGTGGCAACTCACCAATCCGCTTCTGTTAGGGTTGATTTTTTTACTCGACGCCGTAGACGGATTTATCGCCCGTTCTCATGGAGAAACCTCGGTATTTGGGGCTGCTTTTGACGTGGCGGCGGATCGTGTTATTGAGAACGTGTTATGGGTGGTGTTAGTGGATTTAAATTGGGTGCCAGTTTGGGTGGCCATTATTTTTTTGGTCCGAGGATTTTTGGTAGATGCGCTACGCAATTATCAAAGCGGTGCCCCCTTTGATATGACGCGCTCGCGCCTTGGCCGTTTCCTCGTAAAGGGGCGTTTTTTGCGATTCAGCTACGCGTTAGTCAAATTCTTGGCCTTTGCCTGGTGGTTTATGCTGATTCCTTTAGCTAATACGGATTCCATATTATGGAGCTCCCATCAGGTAGGGTTATTGGCGATGGCCAATGGTCTTATTTATACAGCCGTCGCTTTATGTCTTGTGCGCGGTTTGCCAGTGTTACTTGAGTCTTTAGCCGCTCAACTAAAAACCCAATAATTATGCCTATTTTATGGCTTTGATTCTCATTGATGTCGATGGAACCCTTATTAAGGGAGCGAGTACTGAATCGTTGTTTATCCGTTATCTCCTGGTGCATGGAGAATTAGGATTACGGCAACTCAGCGCTTTTATACTGTTTCCTTTTCGCTATGCGGTTCGTTTTGGTCGTCATGTGTTTAAAAAAAACAAAGCTTACTTGTGTGGTCTATCGCCGGCGGCTGTTGAGGCAAAAGCGGCTGTTTTTGTCGATAGCGTGTTATTAAAACGAATGTGCATGACCCTGCGGCATCGTTTGACCAATCATAGCAAAGCCGGGGATACGCTTGCCTTATTGACTGGAACGCCGGAGTTTATCGCGTGGCCTCTAGCATCACGACTCGCCATTACCTACGTGGTCGGCACTATTTGTGAGCAAATGCAGGGTCGGTTTACAGCAGGGCCTCCGCCACAGCATCTTTTCGGAAAAGAGAAAGTCAAAGCTGCCGAGATGCTTTGCCGACAGCTCCAAATGCCTTTGTCCGACTGTGTTGCCTATGCTGATTCCATCTATGATTTAGCATTGATGGAGCAGGTGAGCCGGGCAATAGCAGTCACTCCTGATCGTGCATTGCGGTTACAGGCCAGCTGCCGGAGTTGGGAAATTATGGCTTAGTCGCCCTCACCGTAGAGAGGTTCAGCCTTCCGAAGAATGGGTGCGACAGTTAGGCTGCCTTTAACTGTTTGGCAAGTTGGCTCGGCTTTTGCGTTAAGTCATGTGGTGAAACTGCAAAGGGAGTAAAGAATTTGCCAATATCAAGAGTAGTCCTGTATTTTGCACCGGCGAGCAGATATCTTTGCTTAGTCACCGTTCTCGTCAGCGGCTGGATAGCGGCTGATGAGGCCGCTGCGCAAGAGTCCTCCGGATCATCTCAGCAAACGGATCAGCCCGCCGATTACCAGGTTCTCCGTCGCCAGACACTGGAAAAATCGGAAACCGCTATAAAAAGTGCGCGTCAGGAACTGCAAGCTTTGCAGACAACGCTGCAGGAAAGGCTCAAGAACCTGCAGATCGGCCAAATCACCGAGACAATGGTAGAGCAAGCCAGGGTCGATACCCGATCCGCTCAGCTTCAACAAGAAGAGTTACAGGCGGAAATCGCTAATACCCAGAGCTCGATCGAAGACCTACGACAATCGATCAAGGCTTTGGAAACTCAAGAACAACTGCTGCAGAATCCCGGCAAAGATGCTGCCGAGGAGGCCTTGCGCCAAAAAAAGTTACAGGATATTCGCCAAAACCTTTCTAAACAGCGCGACGCGCTCAAGGTTGAAGAACAGCTGTTAGTGGCGATGCAGAATTGGCTTGAACTCACTGCGCAGCGCTTGGCATTGACGACCCAATGGCAGTCCCAGCTTGAAGAACTTTATCGCTTTCAGCAGGAGCAGAATCGCCAGGAAGCTCATGTAGAGCAAAAAAAGCGATTACAAGAGCAACTGCAGACGCAAATGGAGCGGGTGGGTGAACTGACCCAACGCTTGCAGGCGCAGGGTGAAAACCTTTCTCAGGCCGAGCGGCAGGAATTGGAAGCCCGTATCCAAGACGCTAAAGAACGTGCAAATTTAGTATGGTCGGATATTAAGCTGGCTGAGGTGGACTCCAAACTGAAGAATTTGCAGGATCTGCCGACCCGGTTTGGAGTCGATCCCGAGGTATTGAACGAGGGCCTGGAGCAGCTGAAAAACTTGAAAAATGAGCTGCAAGTCAGCCGCAACTTGTTACAGCGTAAAATTGCCCTGTATCGGCAGCAAAAAGAGATAACGCAGCAGCGCGAAGCCCCGACGCAACAAGCAATTCGCCTTCGCCGGAAGGAAATGAGCCTGCTTAGCCAACTAATTGATGATTTACATAAACTCAGGGAGCAGATGCAAGGCCAATTTGCGGCTATTGAAACCCTTCAGAAGCGCTTGTCAGAAGCTTATACCAATGCCTTGAGTGAAGATCTGCTGACTCGCAAAAAACTGCCCCGTTCCGGCGAAGATTGGCAGCAGTTTGTGACGGATATGAAAGACGCTCCCAAGAGCCTGTTTCATCAGGTGCAGCTCAGTGTGATATCCGTCGTTGAATCCATGAAGAGCAGTAAAGTCCCTTATCGAGTGGGACTTGTCGCCGCAGAATTCGGTTTGCTGATAGTGTTGCTGGCGGTCTGGCGCGGTTTACAGCAAATCATCGCGCGCTTAAGAGTTCAGGAAGAAGTGAGTTTTTCTGGAAAAGTCGCCCTGATTTTGTCGAGACTGTTCGCAAAGAATGTATGGGGTATTGGTCTTATTGCGGTCTTGCTGGTTGCTCTGCGGATGTTAGAGGTGCCGCAGCCGGGATTCGGTATTATTGTTACCCTAGTATCAGTCGGGATCGGCATCAAAATCGCCGTCAACCTGGCCTGGTTATTGATGGCTTCACCCGCCCTGCCCCCCGAGGATCGCTCTCCAAAGCTATATCGGCAATGGGTGATGACGTTGTTCTGCGGCGGTATTCTCGCTGCTATTACCATTCTCACGCATCTCAGTGCGCTTTCGGAGACGGTGATTGAGATGCTGGATCGATTGTTTATGCTGTATGTGCTGCTGATCAGTGTTCCCGTGCTACGGGGGAGGCGTTTTTATGTTGATTTGCTTGCTCCCCATTACGGTGAACATTACTGGTTTGTCAGTTTACGGTTGCTAAGCCTGCTGTTGCCGGTGTCACTGGTAGGGGCCGCTATCGTGGGGCTGGCCGGTTACTTAAACTTGGCGTGGACGGTGGCCTGGCATTTGGCGATATTCGTCCTGGTGTTAGCGGGCTTGCTGGTGCTCCGTGGTATGCTCAAGGATATGGTCATCTGGCTGAAAAACTATGCCGTCACCCATTCCCAATACGGTTTATTGTGGACCCAGGAAGTGATCACGCCGCTGGATACGGCGCTGCGAGTTCTCCTGCTCCTTGGCGCATTTACCATGCTGTTTGCGATTTATGGCTGGGATGTGGCGGATACCTTTTTCGCCGCCAATGGCGGTACTTTGCTAGTTGCTGTCGGACTGGCGCTGGTTATTTACGGGGTGATCTTTATCCTGGCCAGTTATGCCGTTGAGCGGACGCGGAGCGCCTTTGGCGGTGCGTTGATCCGTCACACCAGACAGCCGATCGGCTTGATCTTGCCCATCGCTGCAGCGCAGCTAGTGGCGTCCCAACTTGCCTTACCCGACGCGATTCTTAGTGGCTTTCGCCATGCGCTTGAGATATGTCAAATCATTGCAGTGTCCTGGCTTATCGTTCGGCTCGTGTCGGCGATTGAAGAGGTCATGGGGCAACGCTACCGACTCGATGCCGGAGACAATTTGGCGGCCCGCCGTGTACAAACCCAGGTAAAGATGTTGCGGCGAATTGTCAGCGTTACCGTGTATATCGTGGCCATCTCAGCCATTATGATGACCTTCCCCAGAATACAGCAGCTTGGCGCCGGCTTGCTGGCATCGGCCGGAGTTGCCGGGTTGGTGGTCGGCGTGGCTGCTCGGCCACTGCTGGAAAACCTGATAGCGGGTGTGCAGATTGGAGTTACCCAACCGATTCGCCTCGACGACGTGGTGATTGTCGAAGGCGAATGGGGACGGATTGCTGAGATTAACTCTACCTATGTCATTGTCCATATCTGGGATGACCGGCGGCTTGTCGTGCCTCTCAATTACTTTAATACGCAGCCTTTCCAAAACTGGACCCGAACCGGCGGCGAATTGCTCGGCACGGCATTCTTTAACGTCGATTACACCTTCTCCGTAGAAGAAGGGCGCCAGGCGCTTAAGCGAATTCTCGACGAGTCGGGCATTTGGGATGGCCGTGCCTGGGGATTACAGGTCACGGATTCCAAAGAACATACGCTTGAGCTGCGGGCGCTGATGAGCGCACCCGATGCTTCTACGGCCTGGGATCTGCGCTGTTATGTGCGGGAAAAATTCGTCGCGTTCCTGCAGCAGTCCTATCCAAACTGCCTGCCCAAGACACGGGCAGTTTTAGGAGATAACGGCAAAAAAGAGGGCATACTCACGGGGGATTTCAAAGCAATAGAGCAGGCTCTATGAGCCTGCGGCGCAGGTCGGTGACGCGATAATGCTCGGAGGAGCTTATGCGCCGGTGCCGCGCCGCCCGATCCAGTCACGAGCGAACTGCCAGGCCACTCGACCGCTGCGCGATCCTCGTTGCAACGCCCATTGCAGTGCCATTTTGCGTGGTTCCTCCGTTAATCCTGGAGCGTATCCCAGATTTTCCAGCCAATAGCTTACGATGGCCAAATACTCATCCTGAGTAAAAGGATGGAACGACAGCCATAAGCCGAAGCGCTCCGATAGCGAAATTTTTTCCTCCACAGCCTCTCCATGATGCAGTTCTCCCTCCACGAGTTGGGCATCCAGATTATCAGACATATATTCGGGCAGTAAATGACGGCGATTGGATGTCACGCAGAGCATGACATTATCTGGTGCAGCGCTAATAGAGCCATCTAAAACAGCTTTAAGGGACTTGTAGCTGGGATCCGTTGCCTCAAAAGACAAGTCATCGCAATACAGCATAAACCGCTCCGGGCGATCGTAAAGGGGCTCTACAATATCAGGTAAATCCATAAGATCGTGCTTATCGACCTCGATTAAGCGCAATCCGTGTCCAGCATATTCGTTTAGCAGCGCTTTGATTAATGATGACTTGCCGGTTCCTCGGGCACCCCATAGCAGGGCGTTGTTGCAAGGTAGACCGGCCAAGAACTGCTGAGCGTTGCGTTGCATTTCGGTTTTTTGACGATCGATTTGGCGGAGATCTTGCAAACGCAAACGGTGTGGATAACGCACAGGTTGTAGATAGCCACGGTACAAGTGGCGGCGCCAGCGGAAGGCTACTCTGGTCTCCCAATCGAGGGCGGAGGGCGTGGTGGGCAGCCAGTATTCCAGGCGTTCTAGCAGAGCTTCGGTGCGGTCCAGCAAAACGTCAAGTTTATCCATCGCGGTTTGGTCCATCATATAGGTTGCTGTCAAATTAAAATATCATAGAGTAAGTACTTTTGTGCACAAATTGCGTGCATGCTTTATTGATTTCGGTTTATGGTTAAACCGCTGAGCCATAAGATAGTTGAGGAGAATTGAAAATGACGACTGTTGCAACTGCCTCTGCTGAGGAAACTGTCTTACTGCGTTACGATGTGGGCGGTGTTACCACGCTGATCTTAAATCGCCCTCGCCAGTACAATGCTCTCTCGCAGGCCTTATTAAATGAATTGCAGGTGGCCTTAGACGCGATTGCTGATGAGCAGTCGGTGCGGGTCGTGGTGCTCACCGGCAGCGGTCCGGCTTTCTGCGCTGGTCATGATCTTAGGGAAATGCGCGCCCATACGGACAAGGCTTTGCATAAGAATTTGTTCGAACAGTGTAGCCGCGTCATGCTCACCATCAATCGCTTGCCTCAACCTGTTATCGCTCGAGTGGATGGTATTGCCACCGCCGCGGGATGCCAATTGGTGGCTGCGTGTGATCTTGCGATAGCTTCCGATCGGGCGCGTTTTGCCACATCGGGTATTAACGTAGGATTGTTTTGCGCAACTCCCGGTGTGGCCTTGAGCCGCAATTTGCCTCGTAAGCATGCCTTGGAATTACTGCTCACAGGAGATTTTATCGATGCCCATACCGCTCTGCAAAAGGGGTTGGTCAATGTTGTCACAGGCTTGGAAGAACTGGACGCCGCGGTACGGCGTTTGGCAGAATCCATTTGTGCCAAATCACCCTTAGCGATTGCGACCGGCAAGCGGATGTTTTACCGGCAGTTGGAAATGGATTTGGAAGACGCCTACCACTATGCTAGCGACGTTATGGCGTGCGGTATGAGCACTGCTGATGCTTGCGAAGGTATCGATGCTTTTCTGGCGAAACGCAAGCCGCAGTGGTATGGTCGGTAAGCCGTGTTGCCTATAAAAGGCTGTGCTGGAAAGCGAAATAAATTACTATATAGGGCGGGTGTTGATAGCATTGATTATTAACTTCACCCGTCTATTAATGGATCTGCTGCTGCAGTGATAAACTTTTTGCTAAGGAATATGAGGGATGATATTGCAGAAAGATTGTTTTGGAATTCAGGGAGAGGTTTTCTACTGAAAATGGATAGCGCTGTAACCCGAAAAATCAACAAGGCAGTTATTGCGTAACGAGGAGAAGCATTCTATTGCGTAGCAAATCGCCGGTTTAATCGCTAGCCGTAAAGGCTGCTACGTCGGATTTTGCCAGGCGGTCTGCTCTTCCCTCGTTGCGCTTTGGTCAGGAGACTTCCATGCGCTTGCCATCGTTATGACTCAAGAAACCAACGCGCTACGCAGCGGCTATGAACTGCAAGAATACCGTATTGAGTCGGTTCTCGGCACTGGCGGGTTCGGTATCACTTATAAAGCCTGGGATAACCACTTAAATACTCTGGTAGCGATCAAGGAATATTTTCCCGTTGAATGGTCCTACCGGAGCCACGATGGCATCTCGGTTCATTCCAATGCCCAAGGTAAGTCCCTGATTACGGAAGTTCAGACTTCCGGTTATGAGTGGGGCTTAGATCGCTTTCTTGAAGAAGCTAGGGTGCTTGCCCGGGTGCAGCATCCCTATGTAGTGCGGGTTAAGCGCTATTTTCGGGCTAATGGTACCGCCTACATTGTGATGGATTATGAAGACGGGGAACCCCTTAGCGCCCTCTTAAAGAGGGAACAAACGCTTGCTGAACCTGATCTGCGTGGCCTTTTGGAAGAGGTTTTGCCAGCTTTAGAGGCCGTGCATAAAGAGGGTTATCTGCATCGCGATCTTAAACCCAGTAATCTTTATATCCGCGCTCGAGACGGCTGTGTGATGCTTATTGACTTCGGCGCTGCACGCCAATCCCTGGGTCAGCGCAGCAAGAGCATTACCGGTTTAGTGACTCCTGGTTATTCACCGCCGGAGCAGTACGTTACCCGCAATGATCGGTATGGTCCTTGGACCGATATCTATGCCTTAGGGGCAGTACTCTACCGGTGCATTACCGGCAAACCGCCTACCGAAGCTCCAGATCGACAAATGTGGGATACGCTGCTGCCGGCCATGGAAGTGGGAGCCGGGCGTTATCATTCCGGGTTATTAGCGGTCGTGGATCGAGCGCTGGCCATGCGGCCGGAGGATCGGTTTCAGAATGTAGCGGAAATGCAAGCAGCGTTGGCCACTTTTGCCAAGCCCGAGGGAAAGAGGCTGTCGGGTACTCATGCTATTTCCCCTCCCCACGCAGTAGTCGAGCCAGCGCGAAGCGCTGAATCGTTTTCCGATGCAACATCGCGGCGGTCGCAGCGCGTCAATATGACAGAGCTTCCCACGCAGCAATCGGATAAACCTGGCGTAGCGTTGCCTCCATCTGGATCCGTAAAAGCTCAAAGCAACAATGCTGAGCCATTGAAAAAACTTGGATCCGGGTCATTATTGGCCTCTTTTAAACCCAAGCTTAACCAGCTTCGTGGAACGGGATCTATACCTCGTGAGCGGGTGAAATCCGGTAACTTATCTGCAGCCTCTGAACCGGCTGTGCGAAACGTACAGCGCAGCTTACCACCCCGCGATAGCAGTAAAGAAGTAAGACCCTTTTGCAAGGTGCGTTTGGGCAAGCGCCGGGATCGCTTATTGCTGTTGGCGCTTATGGCATTGTTGTCAATTTTGGGAGGACTAGTTTTCAACATTTATGAAGAGTATCGGCAGCGTGTGGCAGCCTTTGAACAAGCGCAACTCGCCCGCGAAGCAGAGGCTAATCGCCTCGCGAAGGAGCAGCAGGTCCGACATGAACAGGACAAAAACCGGCGTCTTAAAGCAGCGCGTCTTCTGGAGCAGGTGCACCAGGCGATAACCGCTGAAGACTGGAGCAGGGCAGAAGACTACTTGAAGCAAGCGGAAGCGCTACAGGCTAGCAGCACAAAGATAGCGGCCATGCGTGCGCAGTTGCGAAATGCAAAGTCTCAGGAACCCTCTCTTGAAACTCTGGTGGAACCAGAGATCAATATGAAGATGGTACGGCTGGACGGGGAGTGTTTTGACATGGGGAGCCCGGAAACCAGGCCGGAACGCTATTCCAATGAAATGCAACATCGCGTCTGTCTGAATAGTTACTGGATTAGCCAGCACGAAGTGACTAATGCTCAGTATCGGCGCTTTGCACCAGACCACAATAGCGGCTCCTTTCGGGGTGCGACCCTTAATGATGATCAGCAGCCTGTGGTCGAAGTGAGTTGGGAAGAGGCAATGGCCTATGCTGAATGGCTCTCCCAGTTCACGGGAAAACCGTATCGCTTACCCACGGAAGCAGAGTGGGAGTATGCGGCGCGGGCCAGAACAGAGACAGTGCGTTTTTGGGGCAATGAGTCAAAGGCCGCCTGTGCTTATGCCAATGTGGCTGATGAAGCCGCACAAAGATATTGGGGCGCACAAGTTATTCATGACTGCGACGATGGCCACCCGGTAGCGGCGCCGGTAGGGGTTTTTCTGCCAAACGCGTTTGCGCTTTATGACATGCTGGGTAATGTGTCGGAATGGACCTGTTCAGCGTATCAAGATGACTATGATGCGTATGGGACGAAGGACAAGCGCTGTGCGAACCAGGTGTCTAGGCGAGAACGGCGGGCGGTGCGCGGCGGCTCATGGGATGATCCACCGCGACTAGTCCGCTCGACCGACCGCAACGGCAGAGAACCTGCAATACGGGATAATGATCTGGGGTTTCGGTTAGTGTTAGAGAACGGGTCCCGTTAGGAGAGCAACTCATCCAATCGAATTGATGATGTCAGCGGTTTTTAGGGATGGAAATTGCATGAGTCGTGTGAGAAATGAGGGAAGTTTACTTCGTGCCTCTGGGACTTGGTGGGGGTGTCTAGGGCTGTTGATGTTGAGTCTAGTCTGGTATGGTGCGACGGCAGTGGGGTCTGCAGCCGCATCATGGTCGGCGACGCTAGCTTGCCACTGGCAGGTGCCAACCCTGCAATGTCGCTTTCGGCCCCTGGACCCGGTGCTTGTGCAGGGCGTGGAAGTGGCTATGGACGCTGGCGCTTATGAAGCGGTGACGCATTGGCGTCCTTATATCAGCAGTGGTGGCGCTAGCGCTGTGCTATGGTTGGTGGACGTGAGTGATCCGGCCAGATTAACCACGGTGGCGCAGCAGCGGGCTTTGCTGCGCGAATGGTTGGAAAAAATGAATGGCTCGCAGTACCTGCTGGGTCTGGCAGTCTTCGCGGATCGCATGGGGGTCATGGCGCAACTCGGCAGCGATACTGCAAGTCTATCCGAAGCCTTATCAAGAGTCGTCGCTGAAGGGCATAGCACCGCTTTCTACCGAAGTATCCTAGATGGTTTAGCAATATTAAAAAACGTTAAGGCTAGCCGTAAGTCTTTGTGGGTATTTTCAGATGGTATTGCTGAGGACACTGCCTATCAGCACGAAGACGTAGTGCTGGCGGCTCGGGCTGCTGAAGCAATCATTGTGGGATTGGGCTACCCGGAGCGGGATAGCCAGCGCCCTCAATTACAGCGGTTACAGCGTTTAGCCGAAGAAACCGGCGGCTATTTTGTGACCGCTCAGCAGGCCAAACTAGCGCCGGGAACGCTTACTAATATCTTAACCGTCATTAACGGTGGTGGTGATTTCTCACTGGATTTTCCTGACCTCGTTGGTCGGCATCAAGTCACGGTACGGTTACTGGCTGCCAATGGTAGTGTCTATAAAAAAAGTGTAGAGATTCAGGGACCACCCTCGGTTACACCAACATTCACCGGTAACATTCCACCATTACAAAAGCAACCTGTTGCATGGCAAAACCAATCTGCTGCTACAGCTCTCGCTTGGCGTTGGTGGGTGATTATAGGTGGCCCGGCTGTCTTAGTAGGGATGCTAATGCTATGGCGGTTATTACGATATCGCCAGAGTCGGGAGAAACATACCGTTCTGGCTCGGTTAATCGCCATGGATTCCGGCAGGGAATTGAGCATCCACACTACCCTGTGTCGCGTTGGCCGGGCACCGGATAATGAACTTTGTCTAGAGAATGATTCTGTCTCTGCCCATCATGCCGAGCTACACCGGCGTCGTGACGGTACTTTTTCCATTTTCGATTTGGCTTCCACCAACGGCGTTTGGGTCAATGGTAAACCGATTAGCAGCTATAGTTTGCGCAACGACGATATCGTAGAACTCGGTGAGGTGCGCCTCCGGTTTCGGGAGATGCCGCGCTGAATCTCCATTGACTGAAGCGATATCAAAAGGGCGGCGAGTGAATATACTCAGAGAAAGTTTCCGGAGAAGCGGGCGCTGGAAAGCGGACCGATTTGCGCAGCGTCTTCATAACCTGGAGCACTGCTCGTGGATGAAAAGGATATCAAGGAGAAGGCATCATGACTATCCGCCGCGACCACAACAGGCTTAGCCATCGGACCAGCAATGCTGGCGAGACACTGACGCGTCCCGTAACACGGACTGATTCCAATCTTCCTCTGGCAAAGCCAGAGCCGCCGGGGCCTGAAGTCGCAGGTCCAGAAGCGCCGACACATGATGAACACACACGCCTGTATCGGGCAGCACCGGCTCCAGTCGCGGAACACGATACCATGCAAGATCCGGTGGTAGGCTGGTTGGTCATTACTGCCGGTCCTGGACAAGGGCGGGCGTTGGCTCTCGGGTACGGCAGAAATAGCATTGCCCGCGGGCCTAAGGCTCGGATTAGTCTGGATTTCGGTGACCTAGAGATTTCTCGGGATGAACATGCGGTGATTACCTACGACCCTAAGGGGCGACGTTTTTATCTACAGCATGGTGGCGGCACTAACTTGACGTACCTCAATGAGCAACCCGTGCTGGTGCCGACTGAACTGCAGGGTAGAGAGATTATCTGGTTAGGACAGACTCAGTTGCGCTTCGTCCCTTTCTGTGGCGAAGATTTTGATTGGCAAAGCATCGACTCGGGATAGCTTAGCGATGAATTCATGGCTGTATTGTGTAGCGAGAATTCAGGGTAGACGGCTTTGTCAGGAGGACAACTATGACGCCTTTGTGCCACCGAAGCAGTTACATGCAGGAGATTTATTGCTAGTGCTTGCCGATGGTATGGGCGGAGAGCGGGCAGGTGATCGTGCCAGCGCATTAGTCGTATGCAGTTTTATCGATGCTTATGCCGCTATTCCGACATGTGCTATTCCGCAACGTTTGCGGCGTGCATTAGATCATGCTAACCGTGCACTGGCTCTGGAAATTGCAGAGGATTCTCGAGCGTTAGCCGGCATGGGTTGTACCCTGGTAGCGGTAGTGTTGGAGCAAACGAAGCTATACTGGATCAGCGTTGGCGATTCACCTCTATGGTTGTGGCGCAGTGGGTGCTTAATGCGCTTAAACCAGGATCATTCTTGTCGGCCTGTGCTGGCGCGAAGGGCAGCAGCGGGTAAGATCAGCGGCGCAGAGACGGAGTCTCATCCCGGACGCGGCGGGCTGCTCAGTGCCGTGACGGGAAACTCGCTAACGTTGGTAGATCTTTCCAGTGAACCCTGCGCTTTATTACCCGGGGATCGGGTGCTATTGGCCAGCGACGGTCTGCTGACCTTGAGTGAAACGGAAATTACTGCGCGACTGAGCGAGCCCACAGCCCTGCCTTGTCAGCATTTGCTAGACGCCGTATTAGCGGCGGCTCATCCTTACCAGGATAATGCCACGGTCATTCTGGCCCAGGCCGCGGCATGGAAAATCGGCGGTCGTTGGCAGGCTTGGTTAGTCAGATTAGTTTTAGCAGCCTTGCTAATCCTTGGCGGGTTCTGGTGGTGTAGCGCAGGAAGAGGCATATCGCTGAGCCACAATGTGCTGGGTAAGGTACCGAATCTCCTGGCAGCAATAGTGACAATAGACTGGGAACATTTGCCGTGACGGACTATCGCTGCCGAGGGTGGGTGTGGGGAGCTGCCAGCCATCCCGGTGGCCGCACCGAACAACAGGACCGTTGGGAGGTCTTGACTTGGCCAGATCGAAACAGCCTGCTGACGGTCATTGCCGATGGCATGGGCGGACATCTGGAGGGGGCTCTGGGTGCTCAGGCGGTGATTGAGGCGACAAGCCGGTTTGCGCGAGACCAACGCCAACTTTTTGTTGAACATCCGCAAGAGGCACTCGTTCAGTTATGCCAGCAGTGTCAGAGCACTCTGGTGGCTGCTTCGACGTTGGCTCATAGTACGGTGGTAACGCTCTGGTTGCATCGAGATCAGGCCCATTGGATGCATGTCGGAGATAGCCGGTTGTATCATCTGCGTGAAGGTAAGCGGTTGCTGCGCACTCGGGATCATTCGGTGGCTCAAATGTTAATGGAATTGGGCGAAATCAGCGAAGCTGAAATAGCCAATCATCCTGACCAAAACCGCCTCTATCGGAGCCTTGGCAGTGAAGAGCCGCCGAAGCCGGAGCTAGGTGGCGGACAGGTGCAACGAGGCGATTTATTTGTCATATGCAGCGACGGTTTTTGGGAGCATGTCAGCGAAACTGAAGCTTGGGAAGCATCCTGCCAGGCCGGAGACCTTGCGGCGGCAGCGGCGGATTTGGTGACCCTGGCTACTACACGAGGCGGAGCCAGGGCAGACAATGCTACCCTCATTCTTATTCGCCCGGTGGCGCCCAAAATGGGGAACTGGTTATGGCTGTCACAACTGCTTAATACGGCACGGCTAAGACATTCGCTGAACCGTTGGTTAGCAAGGGTTCCGCCAAATGTTTCTGCTCGCTATCAACGGAGCAACGATGTGGCGTCAACGGTTTGGATCTATTACGATACGGCCTCGCGTCTTACCGGCCACGATATCCTGAGCTAATTGCGGCGCTTGCTCCAAGGGAGTCACTTGGGAAATGTTGTGCAGTGCAGAGCTAGGTAAATCACGCGCCAGACGCTCCCAGGCAGCCTTGCGCCGAGGTAGGGGGCACATCACCGAGTCCACGCCTAATAACTTAACAGCACGTAGAATAAAGGGCATGACCGTGGTCGGCAGATCCGCGCCACCTGCCAATCCGCAGGCAGCCACAGCACCTCCATAGTCAATTTCGGCCAGCACCCTGGCCAGTATCGTGCTGCCCACGGTGTCTACGGCCCCCGCCCAGCGTTGAGTTTCCAATGGGCGGGCCGGAGCTGCCATCTCATCGCGACTGACAAAGCCGGTGGCGCCTAATTGGCGCAAATAACCTTGGCTTTCAGGACGACCGGTCAAAGCGGTCACTTGATAACCCAGTCCGGCTAATAATGTTACTGCCACACTACCGACACCGCCGCTGGCGCCGGTAACCAGCACCGGCTTCTCCCCATCGGGGGTAATCCCAGCCTCTTCGAGAGTGATGACGCAGAGCATGGCGGTAAAACCTGCGGTGCCAATGGCCATGGCCTGCTGTGTGCTCAGTTCTGTGGGTAGAGGCACCAGCCATTCAGATCGCAGCCGTTGCCGTTGGGTGTAGCCGCCCCAATAGCGCTCTCCTACTCCCCAACCGGTCAGTACGACTTTATCACCTGGTTGGTATGCAGATGACTGTGATTCCAGTACAGTGCCTGCTAGGTCAATACCGGGTATCAGCGGAAATTGGCGGACAAGTTTACCCTTGCCGGTAATGGCAAGGCCATCCTTATAATTGAGCGACGAATATTCCACCGCTACCAGCACATCGCCCTCGGGCAAATCGGCATCGGTAAGCGTTTCGATATGGGGGACGGTTTTCCGGTCTTCCTGACGAAGAACTAAGGCCTTGAATGCATTGTCTGTCATTTTAATTCCTTTGGTGAGTAAAAATTAACGCCGTTGTGATTAAGGGAATAAATCTTTTTGCGTCAACCTCTTAACTCCCTCTCTCTGGTCGGAGAGGGTTGAGGTGAGGGGAAATGGCTAACATCGATGTTCTATAAGGCGTGTTAGTTTGTTTGATGTACTTGGCCAAGTTTGGTAAACCGTATTGCACCCGACTCTCAGAATAAATACCATCGTGTAGGATTATAGCCAGGAACTACCTTGTTAAATATAGATTGCCATTCAGGCTATGTGAATCTGTCTGCTCGCTAAAATGACGCGTGCTAGGCTCCCTTGCATGGTACATAGCCTGCCTCGAGCTTATTTGACATGGCAATGCCGGTAGATTGCCATATAATAAAATGGCTTTCTGACAAATTGCGTTCATGAATCGGAAATCAGCTGCTAAGGGAGTGCTAGGTAAGAATCGCCCGTACCGCGGGCGTCTACAAACCTCCAAAGAAAAAAGGGTGAATAATGAAAGTATTAGTGAGCGTCAAGCGAGTCGTTGACTACAATGTCAATGTTCGCCCCAAGTCCGATGGGACCGGAGCGGATATTGCCAACGTTAAGATGGCTATGAATCCCTTTGATGAAGTGGCCGTGGAAGAGGCCGTACGCTTAAAAGAGGCCAAAAAGGCCGATGAAGTGGTTGTGGTGTCCCTCGGTATCAGCGCCTGTCAGGATACTATTCGTACGGCGTTGGCCATGGGAGCTGATCGGGGTATCCTGGTGCAAACCGACGCCGAGTTACAGCCTCTGGCGGTGGCTAAGGCACTTAAGGCAATCGTGGAGAAAGAAAACCCGGATGTGGTTTTGCTCGGCAAGCAGGCTATTGACGATGACTCCAATCAAACAGGCCAGATGTTGGCGGGTCTGCTGGGGTGGGCGCAGGGCGCCTTTGCCTCCAACGTAGAGATCGGCGAAGGTAATGCCAACGTGACCCGTGAAATCGATGGCGGTCTGGAAACCGATTCCCTGAAGTTACCGGCTATTATCACCGTCGATTTGCGCCTTAATGAGCCACGCTTTGTTAAGCTTCCCAATATTATGAAGGCCAAGAAAAAGCCTCTTGAGGTGATGAAGCCTGAGGATTTGGGCGTAGACGTTGCTCCGCGACTGGCATACTCCAATTTCCGGGAGCCACCTAAACGGCAGGCGGGCATTAAGGTGGGAAGCGTTGAGGAACTGGTGGAAAAGCTCAAGAACGAAGCAAAGGTGGTTTAATTATGACGATACTCGTAGTTGCCGAACACGATAATGCGACCCTGAAAGGGGGCACTCTCAATGCCATTACCGCTGCTACCAAGATAGGCGGCGATATTCATGTGCTGGTGGCCGGTAAAGACTGCAAGCCTGCTGCCGAGGCGGCGGCCAAGGCGGCAGGGGTGAGTAAAGTGCTGCTGGCCGATGCGCCACACTATAACCATGAGTTGGCGGAGAATATTACTCCCCTGGTGGTTAACTTGGCTTCTGGCTATAGTCATATACTGACGCCGTCCACCACCATGGGTAAGAATTTTATGCCCCGCGTTGCTGCGCTACTGGATGTGGCTCAGATTTCTGACATTATTGTTGTGGAGTCCGAAGACACCTTTGTGCGGCCGATCTACGCCGGGAATATTCTGGTCACGGTGCAGTCGCAAGATTCCATTAAGGTAATGACCGTGCGCACCACCGCCTTTGATCCTGCCGCTGCGGAAGGAGGATCAGCCAGTATTGAGTCGGTGGACGCCACAGAGGATGTCGGCCTGTCCACCTTCGTCAATCAGTCATTAACCAAGTCGGACCGTCCGGAACTCACAGCCGCCCGGGTTGTCGTGGCTGGCGGGCGCGCCTTGGGCAGCAGTGAAAATTTCAAGATCCTGGACGAACTGGCCGATGCCCTAGGCGCCGCTGTCGGTGCCACACGGGCCGCCGTAGATGCCGGGTATGTGCCCAATGACTATCAGATTGGGCAGACCGGTAAGGTGATAGCCCCTGAGTTGTATATTGGTATTGGCCTCTCCGGAGCCATCCAGCATCTGGCCGGTATGAAAGACAGCAAAGTCATTGTCGCCATCAATAAAGATGAAGAGGCACCGATTTTTCAGGTGTCCGATTATGGCCTAGTGGGTGATTTGTTTAATGTCGTTCCTGAATTGACTAAGGCCCTGAAGTAATTAGCGAGGCAATGAGTGCCGCCTGCAGGCGGCACTTGAATATTCCCTCGTCCTTTCCCTTCCAAATGGAGGTTAGATCCTATGCCTGATTATTATGCTCCGACGCGTGACATGTTGTTTGTAATTAAAGAACTAGCCGACCTGGATGAAGTGGCCGCTCTGCCTGCATTTGAAGAGCAAGGTGTTTCTCCCGACTTGGCGGAAGCGATTCTGGATGAAGCCGGTAAATTCGCCAGTGAGGTGCTGGCTCCTTTGAATTGGGAGGGGGATCAACAGGGTGCTCGTCTAGAAAACGGTCAGGTAATATCGTCACCGGGTTTTGTGGAAGCTTATAAGCAGTACGCCGAATCCGGCTGGAACAGTTTGGCGGCGCCGGTGGAATTTGGTGGGCAAGGTCTGCCGGAGCTGCTTAACACACCGACCCACGAGATGTGGAATTCCGCCAATATGTCGTTCGCGTTAGCGCCCATGTTAGGCGCCGGCGCGACCGAGTGTCTCAAACATCATGGCTCAGAGGAGTTAAGAGCAACCTATCTGCCCAAATTAATCTCCGGTGAATGGACCGGCACCATGGATTTGACCGAACCTGCGGCGGGTTCCGATCTGAGCAACGTCAAATGTAAAGCCGTTCCCGAAGGGGATCATTACCGGCTCTACGGTCAGAAGATCTTTATAACCTGGGGCGAGCAGGACATGACGGAGAATATTGTTCATCTGGTCCTGGCTCGCCGGCCGGATGCGCCGGAGGGCGTGAAGGGAATTTCACTATTCCTGGTTCCCAAGTTTTTAGTCAACCCGGACGGCAGCCTCGGCGAGCTTAATGATGTGCAGTGCGTGTCTATTGAACACAAAATAGGCATTCATGCTAGCCCCACCTGTACGTTGGCGTATGGCGACAAAGAGGGTGCTATCGGTTACCTGGTGGGTCAAGAGAACAAGGGACTGATGCACATGTTCACCATGATGAACGAGGCCCGCCTCAAGGTGGGCGTGCAAGGCTTAGCCATTGCCGAGCGCGCTTATCAGGCGGCCGCGCAATATGCGAAGGAGCGGGTCCAGGGATTTCCCATGAAAGGGGCGCGGGGCGGTGAACGGGTGCCGATTATCAATCATCCCGACGTACGCCGCATGCTGATGACGATGAAGTCGCAGATCGAAGCCATGCGTGCCTTTAACTATATGGTGGCTAGGTATATGGATATGGCCGCCCATCATTCGGATGCAGAAGTCTGCAAGGCGAACCAAACCCGGGTGGATCTGCTGGTCCCGGTGGTGAAGGGATGGTGTAGCGAGTTGGGTATCGAAGTGACATCTATCGGTATCCAGGTCTTCGGAGGTATGGGGTATGTCGAGGAAACCGGTGCCTGCCAGTTCTTCCGCGATGCCCGTATCGCCACCATCTACGAAGGTACTACCGGTATTCAGTCCGCCGACTTGGTGGGACGCAAACTGGCGCTGGACAGAGGTGCTGCCATGACAGCGCTGCTCGACGATATGCGCAACGTAGAAACCCAGCTGGGCAAGGCCCAGGGCGACGATGTGGCGGTGATTCGTAATGCGCTGGGTGACGGTATTAAGGCACTCAGCGGTGCTACCGATTGGCTGCTTAGCACCATGGCCCAGGATCCCAGCTCAGTGATGGCGGTGTCGATGCCTTATATGATGCTGGTGGGTTATGTGTGCGGCGGCTGGCAAATGGCCCGTGCCGCACTGGTGGCGCAGGAAAAACTGGCGGCCGGTGAAGATTCCAAATTTTATGAGGCTAAGCTGATTACCGCACGGTTTTACGCTGAGCACATTCTGCCCAAGGCTATCGCCTTGATGCACACGGTGAAGGGCGGTGGCAAATCAACTTTGGCGCTTGCCGAAGATCAGTTCTAAGCTTCCGTCCGGATAAACTCAGCGTGCTATGAACCCGCCGGCCTCAAGGCCGGTGGGTTTTGTTTTAGTAGGGCAAGCTAACAAGCTAAACCGCAAAGGAGAGATATTCATGAGCAATGGTCACATAAATCCCTATGAACTCGGTCTGGATAAAAATGCCGCCAATTTCGTACCTCTCTCACCGCTGACGTTTATCGAGCGGGCGGCGGTGGTCTATCCGAACTATACGGCAACCATTCAAGGCCCCGTAAAGCGGACTTGGGCGGAAACCTATACCCGTTGTCGTCAACTGGCTGCCGTGCTACGAGGTCGGGGTATCGGTTTAGGCGACACGGTAGCCGTGATGCTGCCTAACCTCGCGCAGATGTTTGAGGCCCACTTTGGAGTGCCGATGGCAGGGGCGGTGTTAAATACCCTCAATGTGCGCCTGGATGCAGAAATGATTGTTTTCATGCTCGAACATGGAGGAGCCAAGGTGCTGATTACCGATCGAGAGTTTTCGGCAACCATCGGTAAAGCGCTGAAAATGCTGCCTGCCGGACAGCGGCCATTGGTTATCGACGTCGATGATCCGCTTTACGAGGGAGGCGAGTTACTGGGTGAAAAGGATTACGAGGCTTTTCTCGCGGAGGGCGATCCCGAATTCCATTGGGACAATCCTGACGATGAGTGGCGGGCCATCTCCTTGAACTATACCTCGGGTACCACCGGTAATCCCAAGGGTGTGGTTTATCATCATCGGGGCGCATACCTAAATGCCGTCTGCAATATCATATCGTGGGGAATGGGGCTGCATCCCGTTTACCTTTGGACCTTGCCGATGTTTCATTGTAACGGTTGGTGTTTTCCGTGGACGATTGCCGCGGCCGTAGGCACCAGCGTCAGCCTACGCCATGTTCGTGCGGATGCCATTTATGACTCTATCCGGGCCAATCGGGTTACGCATTTCTGCGGGGCTCCCATTGTTTTGAACTCTTTAATTAATGCGCCGGCTGAAATAAAAGCGGGTGTCGAGCATCAGGTTAAAGTAATGACCGCTGGCGCCGCACCTCCTGCCACCGTGCTCGAAGGCATGGAACGTATGGGGTTTGAGGTGACTCATGTGTATGGCCTCACCGAGACCTATGGTCCTTGCGTGGCATGTGCCTGGCATGAGGAATGGGATGAGCTGCCCATAGAGCAAAAGGCAACTCTGAAAGCTCGGCAGGGGGTGCGCTATCCTATGCTCGATGGGCTGATGGTAGCAGACCCAACGACTTTGCAACCGGTACCCAAAGATGGCAAAACCATCGGCGAGATCTTTATGCGCGGTAATCTGTTGATGAAAGGTTATCTCAAAAATCCCACGGCCACCGAGGAGGCTTTCGACGGTGGTTGGTTCCACTCCGAGGATTTGGCGGTATGGCATCCCAACGGCTATTTGGACATCAAGGATCGTTCCAAAGACATCATTATCTCCGGTGGTGAGAACATTTCCACCATCGAAGTGGAAGACGTGCTGTATCGGCATCCGGCGGTATTAGAAGCGGCGGTGGTGGCGCGCCCGGATGAGAAGTGGGGCGAGATACCGTGCGCCTTTATTACTTTAAAGCCTGGTGTGGAAGGTATTATGGAACAGGATATCATCGACTTCTGTCGCACCCAATTGGCGCGCTTTAAGGTGCCTAAGACAGTGGTGTTCAGCGAACTACCCAAGACCTCGACGGGCAAGATTCAAAAGTTTGTGTTGCGGGACCAGGCTAAGAATCTTTAAGTGTCGGTGCTTGGAAATGCTTTATTTTTCAATAGCAACGAAAGAGCGCCGGAACAAGTTGCTTCGGCGTCTCATGGACGAATCACCATCGTATCGATATAATCTATAGTTGCTACGGAGAGGTGGCTGAGCGGTCGAAAGCGGCGGTCTTGAAAACCGTTGATGGGTAATCCCCATCCGTGGGTTCGAATCCCACCCTCTCCGCCATGCATGATAGATTAGTTGTTATTATTCATTATGTTATTCCAATATATTAAATTATAGCCCCCCAATTAGTCCCCCAATGCGAGGTCACTAAGTGCTTTTTTTAGGGCGTTTCTCTCGCCATCAATGGAACGCATTTCAGGCGATCCTGGTCTGTGGATGCCCCCAAGGTTCCCCGGCTTTAGCCGTCATACTCGATTTTGCGAAACAGATTCAGTCCCAGTCCAGTATCGATTCCCGCAATATGCCAAAGCGTTGCGCCACCCAGCGCCTGAGACAAGGCAGGCCAAGGACTACTATAGATGCCATCTAGTTCTTGCAGTCCCAACCATCACCGTAGGGTGTTTCGCACGTCACCAATGAACGCATTTCAGATGGTCTGTGTCCTAAATCCAATCATCCAGTGATTCTCCCAGCAGGTTTAGCCGCGCCTCTACCCAGGCACATGAAATCTGAACGAAAGCATCATGCTGCGCAGTCAAGCGCTCGAAGGTGCGCCAGTGCATCCCCTTGGGTTTCCAGCCGTTGCCGTTTAAGATGCCTGGCTCCCACCCCAGCCGATCCCGTATCTTGTCCGCCCGTCGTGCAGCCCGGTCATGGACCGCTTCTCGCTGACTTGAGTAGGCTAGCTGGTAGCATCGGCGACAGGCAAAGATGTCACCAGCGTAGAGAATGGCCACACGCCGCCCGCAACCCATTGCCGGGCAGCGAAACCATGCCCGCTCCCCACCAAAGTTGCACGGTGTCCACTCCAGGTACACGGGGTAGCTCTTATCCGTCCAGTCTTCGCCGCGGCTCCGGTGCCGATAGGTCAGAATCACCCGGCCCGGTTCGGTGCGCACGTCGATGGATGCCACGGTTTTCCCATCGCGAGACCATTGCCAACTAAAAGACTGGTGCGGGACGAGGAGTCCATCCCTTTGCCAGCGCCGCACGTCGATGGAACGGTAATCGCTGGTGGTGTCTTTTGCGCTGTAGTGCCAGCGCCGTCCGCTACCTATTCCGCCCATCTCTATCTCCAGATTTTCCCGAAATCATTAGGCAATTTTACCAATTATAGAAACTGGTAACCAAAGTAACTGCGCGTAGTGACTGGGTCTAACCGATTGCAATTCTTGATCCCCGCAATGCATAGGGCAATCGCATCAACAAATTTTGATATGCGATGAAATCAATGGGTTGCAGCCCATATGCAAACCAAAAAAAAAATTCATATTTAAACCCGACGTTCCGCATACCCTACCAGTGATTAGTGAATTTTGTACAGTGCGGCTGTCAAAAGCGATTTTAGCCACCACGGGGGAGAACCGATGGCAGCCCATATCGAGACGGGCACGATGGTGCCGCCGCGTTACCGAAGCCAGACGCTAGATCATTTAGGATTAGTGGCTGGCATGTATGAGGAACTGGGCATTGGGCAGACGATTGACCGCGCGGTTATCCAGGATGGCGACAAGCGCCAGGTCTCCTTGGGTCAAGCGGTCAAGGCGATGGTGCTCAATGGGTTGGGGTTTATCAATCAACGCTTATACTTGATGCCAAAGTTTTTCTGGGATAAACCCACGGAACGGCTGATTGGGGAGGGCATTCAACCCGAGCATCTTAACGATGATGTGTTGGGTCGGGCCTTGGACGCTTTGTATAAATTTGGCGTCACCGAGCTCTATGCGCTGATTGCGCCCCAGGCGGTCCAGCGCCTGGGGCTACGGGTACGCGTTGCGCATTTGGACAGCACCGGTTTTCATGTCGATGGCGACTACCCCCGCGAGCCCGGTACCGAGGAAGGGGTCATTCACCTCACCCGGGGTTACAGCCGCGACCACCGCCCGGACTTGAACCAGGCCGTCTTGCAACTGATTGTGGAACACCAGGCGGGGTTACCACTGTTGCTGCAGCCGCTGGACGGCAATGCCGACGACAAGACCTACTTTCGTCAGACCCTGCAGGCGTATTTGGGGCAGCTACGCACCACCTATGAACTGGACACGATTGTCGCAGACAGCGCCCTGTATACGGCCGAGACCTTGCCGTTGTTGCAGGACGTGCACTGGATCACACGGGTACCCGCCACGCTGAACGCCGCGCAAGAGGTGCTACGTGCCACCGACCCCGAGACGATGACGCATCTCGACGAACACACCCGCTATCAGCGTCTGAGTACGGAGTATGCCGGGGTAGCCCAACGGTGGCTGGTGGTCGACTCCGACGCGGCGCAGCAGCGTGCGCGTAAGACCGTGTCTCGGCAATGCCGGAAACAGACGGAGGCGGATACCAAGGCGTTTGCTAAATTATGTGGGCAGTCTTTCGCTTGTGCCGACGATGCCAAACAGGCGCTGGCCGCCTTTCAGAACACTCTCACCCTAACCACGGTGGTCGAGCCGCAGATCGTGTCGGTACCTCACTATCAAGGTCGCGGGCGTCCTGCCAAGGCGTGCTCACCCGATACGCTGACTTATCGGATCGACGGGACGTTAGCCAGCCTGCCCGCCGCCTACCGCGCCCGCCTGCGCCAACACAGTGGCTTTATCCTGGCCACGAATCAGCTGGATACCGAGGCGTTGTCCGATGCCGAGTTACTGCAGGCGTACAAAGCTCAGCAGCGCGTGGAACGGGGCTTTCGCTTTTTGAAAGATCCGCTGTTCTTGGCGTCCTCACTTTACCTGAAGTCACCGCAACGCATCATGGCGCTGATGTTGGTAATGACCCTGTGTTTGTTGGTTTATGCCGCCTTGGAACACCGGATCCGTGACCGGCTGAAAGCCCAGGAACACACCTTTCCTCATCAAACCGGTAAACCCGTTGCCAACCCCACGGCGCGCTGGGTATTCCAGTATTTCGTCGGTATTCATTTACTTATCCTGGCCGACGGTCAGGTGCTGGCCCTCAACCTTGATGAGCACCACCAGCGCTTGCTCGAGTTACTCGGTCAGGCCTATGAAGCGTTTTATTCCTAAAATCAAGCAGGGGGTGTGCGGAATGTCGGTTAAACTATTGATTTATAATATTTTATATTACTCTGCAGCAATGCTGGAATCTTATAGGCCGCGCTGCGGTTCAACTGCTATAATTCAACAGTGTCGCCTAAAGTGGCGATCCCATTGAACCTACCACCTCTAGTGATGCAACCCGACACTTCCCGTATTGACTTGCTCCTTCAGTATGCCCTGCTGGTTGCGGGCGAGGAGGATGAATTTAACGACCGCCAGCTCGGCCCGATTCATCTAATCAAGTACGTCTACCTTGCCGATCTTGTCTATGCGCAGCGCAATGGCGGGAAAATCTTCACGGATACCGATTGGCGGTTCTACAAGTTTGGGCCTTGGTCACAGGCAGTAAACGAACGCATTGAGCCGGCACTGCACGCGATCGGCGCACACAAGCAAACCTTCCCTAGCGACTATGATGACAAGGATGATTGGGTGCGTTGGCGCTTGCAAAACCAACACCTATTGCGTGAAAGGGAGCGGCAGTTACCGATCAGCATCACCATGCACTTGAAGCGTGATATTCACAAGTTTGGAAAGGATACACCAAGCCTGCTGGATCATGTTTATCGCACTAAGCCCATGCTTTCAGCTGCCCCGAATGACCATCTGGATTTTTCTCTGGTGGTGGAAGAGGTGGCAGGATTTGAGTCTGAACCGCAACCGTTGAGAATGGACAGCCTGTCTAATAGAAAGAAGAAACAGTTCAAGGAGCGGATGCGTCAACTTCGGGAGCAACGAAAAAGCAGGAGCCCCAAAAAATCCCTTGTAAACCCGGTAGAGAATCCCCGATACGATGAGGTTTATGAAGAAGGCATTGCCTGGCTTGACGATCTCGCTGGTTCTAATCTGACATCTGACGAGAAAGTTGCTGAATTCTCGGATGATGTTTGGAAATCTCCAGCACGGAAGGGTGAGGATGTATCCTGAAGACTGTATACAGTCGATTATTAAACCAACCGATTGGTGGGTACAGAACGAAGAAAGAGAACTTTGCAGAGGCGCATTAATCTTTGCATTTGTACCGCATGTCGATCAGATTCCGTATACCTTTGAACCTATTGGGCGGACCCGGGCTGATCAGCACGATAGCGCAAACTTTCACGTCGCCCCCCTCAGGTTCAAACAGTCCCGAAAAAGAACGGACCTACCCGTCGCCGCGATGCCCCTGAACTCCGGTGAACTGTGGACAGCTTATCGAGCCAAGAAGAGACCTTGTTTGGTGATCGGATCGCAAACTCCTGTGGTAAACCGAACATTGATCCGTGGGATGGCCAAGCATTCTACAGCTCCGACGGTACTGGCGGCACCTTACTATGGGGCTAACAGAGATGGCAAGCGCGCAGGATACAGACCCGAATTCGTCGAGCGCGTTCGGCATTGTGAATACCCTCAGTTCCTTTGGGACCGTCTGCCGATTTCTGGACCGACAGAGTCGATTCTCAGGCTTGATCACCTGCAACCAATCGGAACACACTACAATTCCTACGAGTTATCCGAGTTCAAGCTCAGCGACGATGCCCTGGAGATTGTCGATGAACTGATGCAGTGGTTGATTCTGGGAGCAGTAGACAAAGACAGTTGTATCGCCTTGTATCGAGCGGAAATCGAAGCAATCTTCGGCGCCGTAAGGCTACCCCCCACCCCTCATCTCGCGCAGCTTGACCAACATCGCTAAGTTGCGCTCGAACTTGCGGTGAGGGTCCGTTTCGTAGCGCGCCAGCTTTCCCAACCGATGTACCTGTAACCCTTTGCCCAGGGTCTGCGCCTTGAATTACCACATGATGCCGAGGCTTTCCGCGTCCATCTTGATGCAGATCGACTGCCGATATTGTTTGCAGATGATTGGGCTAGCCCATCAGCAGTCGCCGGGTATAGCTGCTTTCCTCAACATACTGAAGCCACCAGTCACGGGATTCGGGCAGCAACGCCCTCAGTGCCTGTTCGTAGGCATTCGCACCGCCGCTTTCCAGGATTGCTGCCGCCTTGCGAGTCGCCTCCAGATCCTCCTGTGCATAGTCCTGGTTTTCGGTGACTTGCTCCGGGGTCATACTCATCAGTTCCTGAAGATTGGTGTCCCTGCCGGATAGCCTGGACTCGAACGGTGCCGCCGCCCGAATTACGTAGATCGGCATGACGTGCCGTACTCTTTAGACTGTCATTGATCCGTGCCCCCTCGGCCTGCAATACCCGACGTTTGCGCCAGATGATGCCGGCCAGTTCCTCGACCAGATGTGCCTCGGTCGGTCCGGTTGGCTGATGCTCCGCCACCAGCGCCGCGTGCAGCGTTTGGTATTCGTCTACATCCTCATGGGCCAGCACTGTGTAGCGGCTCAGAATCCCATGTTTCATGGCATTGAAACGCACGGCGGCATAGCTGCCCTTCTTCTTCAGGTGGATCATCATCTGCCTGGGTAATGGGAAGGAGAGAATTGATTTCAGTCGTCGACATCGTTGCTTTCCTTCTGATTAGGATTCGGCCTGGGTTTACGGTTCGGATCGTGGTTGGTGACGTTTGGTTTCGGTAAATACCTGTCGCAATATCGGCGGTCGGTATCCCATAACCCAGCAACGTCCTCCGGTTCGCCTTTGGTACAGTGCCCAAGATGTGGATGTCCTATACGTTCGAAGTGCAAGCAATCACCGCAAGCAACCCGTCCAGCATAGGTGTTGAGTTGTGGCACTTCCTCGGCTCGACAGATAAAGTGGTCCCGCACCTGGGGATCGGCACGACACTTATCCAATACCTCGGCGATGATGTCCGAGTCAGTTTCTTCGATATGTGCCAGCCATGCCCGGATGGCGTTTTCCTCGATTTCCCCGAAATCCACCGTTGGGGTACTGCCGTTACTGCCGATAGAAACCCGCGAAATTCTAGATTCATCCGGATGGGGCACTGCCGTTACTGCCGTTAGACTTCTTTCGGCAGTATTGGCAGTAGTCCGGCCGGCACTTCGCGGAATTTCACGCCTCGCCCGTTCAAGCCAGTCAGCCATGCTCGCCTCCCGATTTGCCGGCCTTCATGGTATCGGGATTGATGAAGTAGCGCCAGGTGCGCCGCCCGGTTCCTGGCCCGGTGCCACCGACTTCTTGCGCCCATAGCCAGCCTTCATCTTCCAGCCAGTCAAGCGCCGCCTGCGCCGCCTCATCGTTGGTCAGATAACGCCACTGATTGCGCCGTACATCCCGTGCCGTGAAACCGTCCACCAACTTGGCTTGCCGAATCTTGTCTGCCAGGGCTTGCGCGGCCCGGAGTCCATCATCGGCGAGCAAGCCATAGCAGCGCCGGGCGTATGGGCTTCCAGGTAGTCGCACCAGGCCGCCGCCCGCAAGGCGGATTCCGCCGTTACCGGGTCGCGTCGTTCGGTCGCCGCACAATCCACCAGGTGCAGGATCAAGGCCAGGGCCGGGAACAGCTTGTCAAACTACGCCGGTGTTGCGCGATATCGGATTATCCTCGGCAGGAAGCCGTTCCCGGTGTAGATCGGCAGACCATTCGATGAAGATCTCCTGCGCCGCCTTATCGAAGTGAAAATAGGGAAACTTGGCGAAGTCATCAGCGGGTGCTGCACCCCAGGTCACCGGATCGAAATCGGCCAGGGCCTCAAACACCCTAAAAGCACGGTCACGGGCATTCCTATCGGGAATTCGGTCACGCCATTCCCAGGTTCGATGATCAGGATAGACCAGCACCTGAAAGCGTTGCAGCATTCCGTCATTCGCCAGTGCATTGGACGCCTGTTCCAAGATAGCCGATCAGCTTATCCGGCTGGATGCCGCCGAAGATGGAGACGCATAGGTTGGGGATGAATATGGAACCGCGCTTGATGCGGTCGGTGTCGAAGCTCGCGTTGCCGTTCCACGCCTCCAAGTAAAAGGCCCGCTCGCTTTCGCGGCCCTCCCTTTCCCATGAGGCAATCAGTCCAACCAGCTCATCCCTCATAACAAGTAAGCCAGACGGATTCTCCCGCAGCAGCTCGCCCAGCTTTTCGACGGTCGTATCGTTGGATTTGTAGCGGCGCAAGACCGGCGCTTCCGGTGCTTGTTGCCGGTGTTCTTGCAGTTCCATGACAATGCTGTCGATGTTGCCCTTCTTGACATCCTTCGCCGCTGCCTTGATTCGCGATTCGATGGCGTCCTTCCTCGCCTCGAACACCGTTTTGTCGGCCTCGAAGGCTTCCATCTCAGCCTGGTGTGCTTCCATTGCCCGCGCAATGAGTCGCTCAAGTGGTTTCAGCGCCGCCCCAATGGCGGGGACTTCTTTGCCGACGGCAGACCCACGATGCCACCCCACGGGTTTGGCACAACCTCCCAATCATCACGGGCCTTCGGTTTGATGGTGCAGCGCGCCCCGATAATCGCTCCTAGAGCGACCAATGCGGCCGCTGCGATGAAATCAGGCGGGCAAGGCATTCGATCAGCCTCATCCATGACCCAATCGCGCAAAGCGTTGGGCAGCAGGGTTTCCGGGTCAAAGGCCGGAACCGGATGCAGCACCGCCTGTATCGATTGTGGCTCGGGCCAGTCGTAGCGCTCAGAATCGCCCGCCGGTGCGGGTGCTCTCGCTGACCGTCGTTCTCTTGATTCGCGAGGTCCGTCCACCAGCGTCCGCACGTCCTGCCAAGTCTTGTCGGCACAGGAGTTGTGCTGGCACTTGAAGCCAAGCCCGCCGCTCGGCCGTTGGAAAATGGCCGCCTCGCCCTTGCCGTGTTCCGGGTTGAACGGGCAATGGGCTAGCTTATAGCGGTTGCTTCCTTCGTGATGATCCTG
>CAVSVP010000012.1:0-38204 GCA_963731125.1 uncultured Pseudomonadota bacterium | reverse complement strand
TCGACACGCACTCGCCGCGACCCCCCCAGGTCATAGACCCGCAGCAGTTGCTCACCCAGCGACTGCTCAACGGTTTCCCACGCCACGTCGTCGCTCAAATAATCCAGCACCGCCGCCAGGCGGTCATCGCTCCAATCCAGCGCCCGTACCGGCTGGCCCAGACACCCGGCCAATCCCTGCAGGCGCGCCTCGACCCAGGGTTGGACATGGTTCAGGCGGTGGTCGCCTTCCGACAGGATAAAGGCCAGCCACACGGCACTGACCGTGCCCAGGCTCAGCCCCTGCCAGTTGCCGTGGGTCGGAAAGTGCTCATCCAACAACGCCCCCACGTGCATCCGCTCCAGCTGGGCCAGCAGCAAGGGGATATCGTCCATGCGTTCCGTCTTAAAAGTAAGTTTGTCAATCATATCAAAATCTTATCAAATAAAACTCACTTTCTGAAGTGGCTCTGTAAATGAGCGAACCGTGAGTATAGTGGTTGTTTCTTCAAAATAACTACTATCAGTTGTGGTTCACAAAATTAATGCAACAGAACCGTATTGTGAGCAGTATTGTGAGCACTTATGGGGGGTTGGGTTGCGTTAATTTCCTTCCGACGCAGCACTGTCATCTCGTCAGGTTTTTAGGAAGCCAAGGCATAGCATTGTGCTGCGGCGGGCAGTTCTTGCCCGTTGCAAGATGGCGGTAGCTCAGCGGATAAGGCAGATGCCAACACACGCCGGTTAGGATGATATTTTTCTCGAAGCGGTGTCCTTTGAAGTCAATCATGGGGGTTCTCAGCGCCAAAGTTATCGAACCCGTAGCTTACCGGAAACGTGGCTCCTTCACTAAGTAATTGTCACGAAATAACTATCTCATTTTGAGTGATGTTGCTATCATGGATAGTATGGTTGATGAAAGCGGTGTCAGGAAGCGGTTTGAATTGTTAGCGCCCGTATTGGACGAGCGTCTGCGGCGGCTTGCCGCCTCTGCGGAGGCAGAAGCCATCGGACGCGGCGGGATCTCTCTGGTGTCGAAAGCAACCGGGGTGTCACGGCGGGCGATTCGAGTGGGGAGGCAGGAGCTTCGTGATCTCGAATCCGGGGGGCACGAGGTTGCGGCGGTAGCGAATCAAGGTGTTCGTAAACCTGGCGGGGGACGCAAAAAGACTGTCGAGAAAGATCCGACGCTCAGAGAGGATCTAAATACTTTGGTGAACCCAATGACATGCGGCGACCCGGAATCACCGCTGCACTGGACCTGCAAGAGTGTCCGTAAGCTCGCGAGCGAACTGCGTGCGATGGGGCATGAGACCAGTCACAAGCTCGTGGCCGCGCTTCTGCACGAGATGGGTTACAGTTTGCAAGCAAACCGCAAGGCGCGTGAGGGGGTCGATCATCCCGATCGCGACGCGCAGTTTCACTACCTCAATAACCAAGTGCTTAACGCCCTCGCCTCGGGCGATCCTGCGATTTCTGTTGATACGAAGAAGAAGGAACTGGTGGGTGATTTCAAGAATGGTGGCCACGAGTGGCGGCCCAAAGGCCAACCCGAACAAGTCCGTGTTCACGACTTCAAGATCAAGGAACTCGGGCGTGTGGCACCGGATGGGGTCTAGGACATTGGCGAGAATGTTGGCTGGGTCGGAGTTGGAACCGACCATGACACCGCCGCGTTTGCGGTGGCCCCTATTGGCAACCGGTGGCGCAGGATGGGCCAGCCGATTTATCCGCAAGCTGGGCAGATCTTGATCACCGCCGACGGTGGCGGCAGCAATGGCTCCCGGCTCCGGCTGTGGAAAACGCAACTGCCGCGTTTCGCCGATGAGATTGCCCTGCCGGTAACCGTCTGCCACTTTCCACCTGGCACGAGCAAATGGAACACGATCGAGCACCGATTGTTTTCCTACATCACCCAGAACTGGCGCGGCAAGCCGCTGGTCAGTCACGAAGTGATTGTCAACCTCATCGCCGCGACGAAGACCCAATCAGGCTTGCGGGTACACGCTGAGATTGATGCGTCTGGGTATCCAGCGGGGAAAAAGGTCACTGACGCCGAGTTGGCAGAGGTCAACATTCGACGTCACGAGTTCCACGGGGAATGGAACTACACCATTTTGCCGTCATGAAATGGTACACTTATTTCGTTACATTTCCTAACGCAACAGAACCGCACGCACTGTCAAACCCGCCACGGGAGGAAAACGCAGCTGTTCTGGAGTACACTGTGACATAGGGCAACCTCGTTTGGCTTTTTCCGAAGCATTGTTGGCACAAAGCCCATTATATCAGTGAGTTGGACGAGGTTCGCCCTTTTTTGTGAATAATTCGGGCTAAGTAAATGATACTAGGACTTACGCATTGACAGCGGCCTGATATTGTGGATTGAGATAATCTTTCCCGATGATGAAGGAACTGACAAACCCAGCGACCACCTCCTTGTACAAATCACGCTGCCACTGATAGGCATTAGTGATGACCTCATGGATTTGCATCTGCTGCAAATGGACGTAGCTGCACAGGGCGGCAAAAATAGGGTTGAGAATAGGGACTTTGCGGCGTACCTGGAATGTCTCGATGTGACAGACCTGCTTGATGAGACGGTGGTACTGCTCAATGTGCCAGTGCTGGTCATGACGTTTCTGGAATTCGGTTTGGGAGAAGGGTTCATAGGCATCGGCCTGCGGCAGAAATACGACGTAATGGCGCAGTTGGTCTTTTAACCGCGTCCGAAACAGTTTTACCTCACCGAAATCGCGAAGCCAGACCTTACGCCCGTCGTCGGGGATATCCAGCTGCTGGACTTGGACCCAAGTGCCTTTTTCTATGGCTACCCGGCGGTTGTTTTCCACGGCAAACAGGAACCCCATCCGGTGGTGTCTGACCGTCTTGAGGTTGCTGGCGCTGGAATACCCACTGTCCCCGGTGATGAAATCCGGTTGCAGCCCCCACGCCACCACCTGGACCAGCATGTCGAGGAAATAATCATTCTTGGTCTTGTGCTCGGTTTTGTCATAGACCCGATAGTTGACCGGCAAACTCCGCCCTTGCGGGTCGGTGTAATACAACGTGATCAGGTTTATCCCCTTGACCACCCGGTGATGTTTGCCAGACCACACATGGCTCACCAAGTCCATGTGCCGGCTGTAAGGTTTATCCAAGGTGCTGTCATCCACGCTCAGTGTCCCACCCACCGGATTCAACAGCTGGCTAGCCTCATCGAACAGGTCCTTCGGCTCGTATCCCTCCCGCCAGAGAAAGCGAGTGACGCTGTCATGAGAAATACCCATCACTTCCGATAAGCGGGTACAGGTAGCCGATTTGGGCTCACTCATCAAAAACCCCATATACATCGGTAAGGTACAGCGGGCACTGGGTGGGCGTGTCGTGTGTCTTATCATTCGGTATAGCAAAGTTGGTGGTCGAAAGGTTGCCAGTCATCACAAATCGATCTATTTGTCAATGCGTAAGTTCTAGATACAATTAATTCTGAAATAATCGGAGACTTACTGATGGGCTATCCATTTAATTCCATTCCTTTTGGCACCCAGGGGCAGAGTGTGAATACCGTTATCGAAATCCCCAAAGGCAGCATGCTCAAGGTGGAGTGGGACCGCAAAAAAGAGTATTTTGTGTTGGACCGCGTCGAGCCAGGCATTTTCGCTAAGCCAGTTAACTACGGATTTATCCCGCAAACGCTGGATGAGGATGGCGATGAGTTGGACACGCTAGTGGTAACCGCAGAACCCCTCGCCACTGGTGTTGTTCTTGAGGATGCTAAAGTACTGGGTTTAGTTGATTTTGTTGATGACGATGAGAATGATCACAAAATTGTCGTTGTGCCCGCTGATGACCGCCATTACGGTGAAATCAACAGTATCGACGATCTCGGCGAGGCTTGGAAGAAGCAAATCGAACACCACTTTAACCATTACAAGGACTTAAAGAAGCCAGGCACCACCGTCGTACGAGGATTCGAGGGTGTGGACGCCGCCTGGAAGATCATTAATGAATGTGTTGAACGGGCCAAAAGCGAAAAGTAGTGGTTCTGTTGCATTAGCCAGGGAGCTGCGTTTCCGGTAAGCTGTGGGTTCGATAAATTTGGCACTGAGAACCCGCATGATTGATTTCAAAGGACACCGCTTCGAGAAAAACATCATCCTGACGTGTGAGCGCTGTTGCATTGATTTCCTTCCCGTGCAGTAGGCCTTTTTATAGCAGCGGAAAGATAATGAAAAATTTTTCATTAATGTTCCACTTCTATAAATACCCCGATATGGGCTCAATCGAATCGAATAACCTCAAAGCCTAATGCTTGTGCCGCGGCATTCATTACACGATCTGCTGTAGCCAAGCGTGTCGTTCCCAGATGCCTGGCAATGCTGAGATGCAGGGCATCTAGGGTCCTCAGCGGGTAATCTGCTAGCATCGCCAACAGGTTGAGAGCACCGCTTATTTTTTCGTCATCGACTGGATTTTGAATGAGAAAACCCTGGACAATGTCATCTTGCAGCGTCGCAAAGACCCTCTGCTCCAGCTCAACTGACAGTTCATGGTTGCGCCTTCGTCTAGCAAGGAGGCAGCGCATTTCGACCACGGTGAGGGTGCTAATGTGCGTATCGGATTCAGCCTGAATCCAGGCAGTGAACTCTTGTGACCTAGATTCATTGAGATACCATTTCGCCAGTGCTGAAGTATCGATGTAGACCATCGTTTAACGTTGATCTCGGTCATCACGAACCACTGTCTCGCTCGGCGTTTCAAGCCTCGGCATGGCAGAGCGCAGTTCCGCATGGCTGGGTTTGTGTTGAACCCCCTTTACGGGTAGCAAGCGTGCAATGGGAACACCCCGGCGAGTGATAAGAATTTCCCCCTCATGTTGAACCAGCCGGTCAAGATTTCCCAGTTTTTCACGCATCTCGCGAATAGAGAGCTCTCGCATCGGGATCTCCGCCACCAAAGTGCTACAAATGTTCAAATTATAGCACATAAGGGGCTGGCTACAAGTTTCGTGCGACGGTAGGGTTGTGTTGCACTAGTCAGAGAGCTTTGTTGGCTCTGTTGTGTTAATTTCCTTCCGGCGCAGGACGACTATCTCGTCGGGGTTTTTAGGAGAAGGCATAGCACTGTGCTGCGGCGGACAGCTCTTGCCCGTTAACAGAGACCATCTGACCTTATCTTGATCATGTACATGAATGCAATGCCTTATCGGTTGATGCTGGCCAAGCGAAACGTGTTGCCCAATAAAGCCCAGCGTCTCGTTGTCCTGGCTGAATGGGGTTTGGATCGCTGCCTTGGCAGTTTTGTTCTCTTTGCCAAGCGTTCCATCACCTCAGATGAGTATTCTGGACCAGCGGGAGTATTCGCGCAAAAACCTACGGTTACGAGCACGTAGAAAATGCGATGCTTTGGAAAACAACAAGTTGCGCCACGTTCACAGACTAAATCCCCACTGGTTGGCTCGAAACCAACCAAAAATAGATCATTGAAAAAAATGAATAATTTTTTATAACCGTAATTTTCTGTTCCAATGCCCCGCTACGCCGTATTATGTCCCTCACCTGTCAGTGCTGAGACGCTCGAGCAGATCTGCCGTCGCCAAAGGTGCAGTGATCATCGCGTCATGCCCGGTGGCGAGTTCAACGATGGGCCATCCGGCCTCCTCTGCGCGCTGGCGGCAAACGGCGGCCGGTTCATAAACGGGATTGGTGCAGGTGATATAGCTTGCTGGCAAGCCGTTCCCAACCGAACCCTTCAGCTTCAATGCAGAAGTGAAGGTGGCAAGCGGGTGAGGGGTCAGCTTGCTCACCAAAAACGCCGCATCCGCAGGATTGAAAACCCCGAACGTTTCCACCGGGGCGACTGGCAGACTGAGGCCGCCGCTGCTTTGGTTCGCGGCCTGGATGCGCTCTTTCACGAGTGCTTTTGGCAGCAGGCTGACCCATGTCTCCCCGTCTTTCATGATGGCGGCATCGAGATAGATCAATTTTGCGATCCGCTCGGGCACCACATCAGCGGCTCCTGTGATCGCGGCTCCCCCAAAGCTGTGTCCAACGAGAACAACGTCCATCAGATCTTCCCACTTCAGATGATTGACGATGTCATCGACGAATACAGATATTGTGATCGATGTGGATAGCAGGTGCGAGCGCTCACCCAGGCCGGTTTGCGTGGGCGTTGTTACGACATGCCCACGAGTCCGCAGAATGTCGGCCACGCGTTTCCAGCACCAGCCGCCATGCCAGACGCCGTGAACCAGAACAAATGTGGTTGGCTTGATAACTTCTGCCACTGTCATTCCAAACCTCCCTCAGCCGGGGTCTGTTTCCTCAGTGCGGCACAAAACCCAGACATTAATCATTGCAGTCAAGTGGTTAAGTTAAACGCTTGGTGTGAGTTGGAGCGGAAGGCGTCGAGGATCAAAATAGAAGCACACATTTGGAAAAATGAGGAGCTTCGTCATGATCGACATCGACACCTTCCTGACCTATCTATACGTTATGGTGGACGACTTTTGCAAGCAACATCCGAGCTGCGAGCGTCACCCCGGCCCGAGTGCATCGCTGAGCTGCAGCGAAGTGGTGACTTTGGCGCTGTTCGGGCAATGGTGCCACTTCAGCAGGGAACGCGATTTCTCCCGCTATGCCCGACGCCATCTGCGCAGCGCCTTTCCCGGCTTGCTGGACCGGGCGCAGTTTAATCGTTTGATGCGCCGGTACGCCGAGGCGGTGGTGGCCTGTTTTCTTGATCTGGTAAAACTCCTGGATGCGCCGCAGTGTGCCTATGAAGCGTTGGACGGGACGGCGGCCGTCCCGCGCGATGCCAAACGCCGCGGGTCGGGTTGGCTGCCCGGGTTGGCCGATATCGGTTGGAGGAACCGCTGGGGCTGGGACGAGGGCTTCGACGTGCGGTTGTCGGTCAATCCCCTCGGGGCGATCACCGGCTTCGGCTTCGGTTCGGCCAGCACCAAGGACCAGCCCCTGGCCGAGACGTTCTTTGCCCTGCGAGCGTACCCCGATCCGCGCCTGCCCACGGTCGGCGCCCCGGCCCGAGGGCCGTATGTCACGGACAAGGGCTTTGCCGGTCAAGCTCGCCAGCGCGACTGGCAAGATGCCTATGGCGCGGGGGTGATCTGTGCGCCCAAGCGCAACCGCCGCCACCCCGGGCCGCGGGCCTGGCGGCGGTGGTTGGCCGGCATCCGTCACATCGTCGAGACCGTCAATGGCTGCCTCCAGCATGTCTTCCGTCTCGATCGCGAACGCCCCCACACCCTCTCGACGGCTTTCAGGTCCGCCTGACCGCCAAAATAGCCCTGCATAATGGCTGCATCTGGCTCAATCAGCGACTCGGCCGTGCCCCGCTGGCTTTCGCTGATCTGGTGGCGTGGTAGCATGCCAGGATCTCACACCAAGCGTTTAAGATTGAGCCCATGAGCCATGGCGTAGGGCGTCTAAATCGGCCAATTTGCTTTAACCACTTTTTGGACCTCGCTGATTGGTTCCAAACCCAACGTGAATCGGTGTCACGGCGATATTCTCAGGGTCCAAAAAACGGGCAATGAATTTGGCCTAAAGATGGCGTTTTTAGACACCCTAGCCATGGCGCTATGATAAATGGTTTGCTCATACGGTACCCAAGCGCGAATAAAGAGTAGGTGGTCGCCGCCTCTACGAACTGCCATCGCGGCTTAAGTAACCATTCACCCTAGACCGGCCGGCCGCTGCGACCTCTGGCGCAGCCGCGTCAAACCAGCAGCTTACGCCGGTGCGTCCCGTTCGCGCCTGTCCCCTGGCAGCTCCTCGGCAGCCTCGCGGTCATGCCAGGCGCGCTGTCGTAACGTCTCCAGCAACGTTTGCGGGGCAATGTGATCCAAATAGCGGGAGGTGGTGGCGAGACTGGCATGGCCCAGCTGCTGTTGAATCTGGTTAATGGGCACCCGTTCTGCGGCCAGTTCCGCGGCATGGGTATGGCGCAACCCATGGGCATGGACGCGCTTATCAATGCCGGCGCGGCGCGCCAGCCGCGGGAGCAGCGTGCGGATATAAGAGGTCTGCAGGGGCTGGCCGGCCAGGGCACAGAACACCGGTGCACGGCCGGTTAATCCTAGGCCATGGCGCTGGTCTAGCCAGCGCTGCACCATGGCAAAAGCCTGGGGGTCCAGACCCACCAACCGGGCCTTGCCGCCTTTGCCGCGGCGCACGCGCACGCTGCCCTGCTGGGGATCGAGATCGCGGGGGTAGAGCGCCAGGGCCTCGCTGATGCGCAGGCCGCTGCGCCAGAGCAGTGTCAGCAGGGCGCGGTTACGAATGCCTGTGGGAGCGCGATGCGAGCAGGCCTGCAGCAGCGCCTGCACCTCCTGGGAGGTGAGGGTTTCCACAGGATAGGTGTGGCCTTGGTTGGCCGGGCGACGAACTGCCATGATTCGGTCTCCTAAAAATTACCAATTTCCTCAAAAAAGCCTGGTAGTGACGCTTTGAACAAAAAGCGTTACTCTATTCTACCATTTCACTATCTCCTCAGCAAAAGCGTCACTCTATCGCATAAATACCCCTTTTGAGCGGTAAGGATGAAGACTCCTATCACCTTGACCTGAGCTGATAACAGTGTATGGTAACTGAGTAAGTTTGTTTATATAAATTTACTATCTTAAAAAGTGACACTATGCGCCCTGTCGAATACACGGATGAGCAGATCATTGCGGCCGGCAAACAACTGCAGGCGGCGCAACCGCAGCGCCGCTTGACCGCCTCGGCCATTCGGATGCACCTCGGCGGGGGCAACCTGACGCGGATTCGCAGCGTCTGGGAGGCGTATCAGGCCGATGCCGGGCAGGCAGAGCGCGCCGCACAGCCCACCCCGTTACCGCCCGAGTTCCAGCAGGATCTGGAGGGGATGGTGACTGCCATGGCGGATGACCTGCGGGTGCTGGCCACCCGGATCTATGCCCGCGCCAATGCCATTGCCGAAGGGCGGGTACGGGAGGCGTTACAGAGCGCACGTACCGCCCAGGAACATGCCGAGGTGGAATTGGCCGAGGCGGCCGAAGCGCTGGAGGCAGGGGATCGCGAAAAGGCGGAGCTCACCGAGGCGCTGGAGAATGCCCAGCAGCAGGTGCGCACGGCGGAGGCCGATGCGGCAAGATTGCGGCTACAGCTGGAAACCGCCGAGGGCGAGGCGAAGGCCACCCACAGCGAACTGGAGAGCCTGGCGGCGGAAGGGGACCGGCTGCGGGATGCCGTCACCGCCCACCGCACCCGCAATGAGGGTCTGAAAGAACAGCTGACGGAACTGAAAGCGGCGCTTCAGGCAGCGCTGGCCGATAAAGCTGCCGCCGAGCAACGCGCCAGCGCCGAGCAGGGGCGTGCCGAGGAACTGCAGCGGCGCCTGCAGGCGGCTAAAAAAGCCGTGGATCAGGCTAACCAAGCCCAGCAGAGTGCCCAGCAGCAGGCCCAAACCGAGGCTTTAGCTGCCGCCGAGCAGCGTGCTCGGGCCGAGGCGCTAAGCGCCCAGCTGCAGACGCTGAGCCAGGACTTGCAGGCGGCACAGGCTTTAGCCGGTACGGTACCGGCGTTGCAGGAACGCCTGCAGGAACTGAAGGCGGAGCTCGCGGCGGTGCGCGGTGCACCCGCGAAGCCGCGTCGCTAGGGGCAACGATGCCATGCACCGTCCGGCACGTTCTTCCGCCCTCATCCGCGCTCAGCGAAGGGTGCGGCAGCCGCCGGCGGCCGTCAGTGCGGCGGCGCCAGACGTACCGGCCGTGCCATTTATAGCGGCAGAGACACCAGCAGATAGGCCGGCACCGGTAATAGCCCATGAACGTCCACCACTGGCGATGCGGGGTGTAAAAGCAGAGAAGCGGCAACCCCGGCCGGCACGGCCCATGCTACGCGAGCGTTCCCATGAGGTTCGGCAGCTGAGCTTGCCGGGGTTAGCGACGGCGGCACCTCCCGCGGTACCCGCTGCCAAGCAGACGCCCGCGGAGGCCAATCCACCTCCCTCGTTCACCGCCCAGGCCAGGGCCTGCTTTTACGCATGTCTACCGGTTCCCATGCGCGCCCATGCGACCCTGGTGACGGAAAATCCGCGTGCCTGGGTGATCCGCATCGATTCTGCCGTCTGGCTGACCTGGTTGCGGTTTCGGCTGTTTGCACTGCAAAAACAGCTGACGGCCGCGTTGGGCCGAGACGTGCCGTTGCTGCGCATTCAACAGGTCATCCCAGGGGGTGACGCGACGACGCGTTGATGGCGCGAACGTTGGCGGCTGTCCGGCCAAGACGTCAGCCTTCTACGCTGTTTTAACACAGTGAGGGGTGCTAAGCGCAAAACTGCCGGATGGGTCGCTATGGCAAAAAATAGGCCCAATTACAGCAAAACAACCATGAGATGCCATATAAGATTATGCTAATATTACGGAGAAAGTTTATATATTTAAAAACAATCTCTTAGTGTATTTTTAATAATAAGGCTATAAGCTCTAGGCGGTAAAAATTAGCTTACCACATAGATTATTTTTAATTACAAAATCAGTAACTTGAATATAATGGCACTTGGTGACAGCTTCGCTGTAATTAGGCCTACCATGTGTTGAAGCGCCGCGTGCCGTATCAAGAGCTGGGGGAAAATGACTTCGACGACCGTGACCGCCAGGCCGTCAAGCGTCGGCTCGTGCGACGGCTGGAAAGCCTCGGTTATCAAGTCGAACTGCTCACCCCTCCGCAAGCGGCCTGAAGAGATTTTCAAAGCAGTATCGTAGAGATTTACGGCGTCAGTCTGAGCGCGCCCTGGTTAATGCACTACAATTATTTCCGTACCTTCATTTTGTCGAGAGTCCTAGGATCAGTCTGAGCGCGCACCGGTTAACGCACCGGCATTCATCGATAATACTAAAATGCGAAGGAGGATAGGCGATGGCACACGACACCAAAAGCTCGAATGGGATGGTGGCGCCGCATCTGCGGATGCCCTTCATCCTGCTCGTACTCTGCTTCACTGCTTGGGGAGCGGCGGCGAACCTCACCGACGTACTCGTCGGTGTCTTCCGCGGCATTTTCGATATGTCGAACTTCCAATCATCGCTGGTCCAGTTCGCTTATTATGGCGCGTATTTCCTGCTCGCCTTGCCTGCCGCCTTCATCAACAACCGCTTCGGGTACAAGACGGGCGTGCTGGTGGGACTGGGACTCGCCGCCGCCGGCGGTTTTCTCTTCCTGCCGGCGAGCCAGGTGTTGGTCTATGAGATGTTTCTGCTCGCCCTCTTCGTACTTGCCGCCGGGCTATCAATTCTTGAAACGTCCGCCAACCCGTTTGTGATTGCCATGGGGGCGGAGTCGACGGCGACCCGTCGGCTCAATCTCGCCCAAGCTTTCAACCCCATTGGCGCCAACCTCGGTGTGCTCATGGGGGCGGTGTTCGTTCTGCCCGCGCTCACGCCCGAGGCGAGCAAGGCGATCATGACGGACGCGGAGCTACTGGCGAGTCAGGAGACGGACCTTGCTCTCGTCCTCAAGCCCTATCTGGGTATCGCCGCCGTGCTGATTGTGATCTGGCTGCTGATCTTCTTTCGCAAGTTCGATCTGCCCCAGCCGGTGGCGACGCCTGCCGCGGCGGCATCGGGCAACACCGCTTCGCGGTTGTGGCACAACCAGCACTACCGCTACGGCGTACTCGCGCAGTTCTTCAATGTGGCCGCCCAAACCTGCGCTTGGACATTCACCATCCTCTACGCCCAAGATGTGGTTGGCGTCTCCCCGGAGAGCGCTGGCTGGTGGCTCCAGGCAAGCCTTATCATATTTCTCATATCCCGCTTCGTGATGACCTGGCTACTGGGCATCTTCCAGCCGACGCGGCTGCTGTTCATCATGGCCGTATTTGGGGTGCTGTGCTGCCTCACCGCCATGTTCGCGCTCAACATCGTCGGTCTCGTGGCCGTCGTTGCAATTTCAGCGTCCTTGTCGCTGATGTTCCCGACGATTTACGGAGTGGCGCTACAGGGACTCGGCGAGGATGCGAAGTTCGGCGCTGCCGGCCTCGTCATGGCCATCCTCGGCGGCGCGCTCGCACCGATGGTGCACGGCGCAGTGATGGACGAGGTGGGTGCGGCAATGGGGTACATCGTGCCGGGTATCTGCCTTGCTTTGGTTGCTGCCTACGCTCTCTACGATATGACGCACCAGCGGTCCGAGGTGGTTACCGATTCGGCGTTGGCGGAACAATGAGGAGAAACGTCATGACAAGTACTGAAACAAACCGGTGGCAGCGGCTAGTCTCTCTGCTTACGGTCGGCATAGTGGTTGCTCTCGTGGCATGTTCTGACGGTGAAAAGAAGGTGACAATCGGCCTCATCACCAAGCAGGAGGCAAACCCTTATTGGGTGACCCTGCGTGAGGTGGCTGAGGACACCGCCGAGGACAAGGCAGTAAACCTGCTCACGGCGACCGGCAGCAGCGATGTCGATTTCGCTAGTCAGCAGACTGCCCTGCAAGACATGGTCGCCGAGGGTGCACAGGGCATACTCATCGCACCGACCAACTCCACTGCACTGGTACCAGCCATTGAGGCGGCCCGGAACAAGGGCGTCGTTGTGATCGCTGTGGACACCCCCGTCGAGCCAGTGGATGCAGTGGACGCTTACTATGCCACCGACAACGAGGCCGCCGGACGACTCGTTGGTGAGTACGCAGCGGCTAAGGCTGCCGAGTTGGGACTAAAGCCAAAGATTGCGATGCTTGACCTTGCGCCCGGTATCAGCTCCGGTGAGGCGCGGCATAAGGGGTTCCTCGCCGGCTTCGGCATCGAACAAACCGACCCCGCGCTGGTGGCAATGGCCGATACCGAGGGTAATCGGGAGCTGGGCGAGGCGCGGATGGCCGAAATCCTTGCCAAGCACCCGGATGTCAATGTGGTCTACACCGTCAACGAGCCGGCCGCGCTCGGTGCGCTCGCCGCCCTCAAGGCCGCGAAGGTGAATCTGAGAAAGACCATTCTGGTATCGATCGACGGCGGCTGTCAGGCGATCAAGAACGCCGTGCGCCCCGGTGACATCGACGCGACGGCCATGCAGTTCCCGGAAAACATGGCGCGGGAAGGTGTCCTCGCGCTTGCCAAGGCCGCCCAGGGTGGCGAGCCCCCTTCGGGCTATCTCAACACCGGCGTGGAACTCATCACCGGTGATCCAGCGCCGGGCGTAGAGGCCAAGAATGTTGCGTACGGGGTGCGCAACTGCTGGGGCGACTGATGTTTCCGGCGATCGGTGTTAGGTGGGGTGGCACATTGAACCCTACAACACGTCTTTTGGTGGGCTTAACGGCGGGCCAGTCTGGCCGTCCGTAGCCCAATTAGTTTTCCAAAGCGTAGATGTCCAAGGATACGGCGTGTAACGAGGAGAGCAACATGAACCAGCAATTCACAGTGGCTGGAATCGGTGAGCTGCTTTGGGATGTATTTCCAAGCCACAAACGCCCCGGTGGTGCACCGACCAATTTTTCGTGTCATTGCCGTCGCCTCGGCGCCCAGGCATATCCAGTCAGTTGCGTGGGTACAGACAATCTGGGACTGGAGATTCGCGAAGAATTGCAGCAGGGCACATCTCTTAGTTGGGGGAGGGTGTCAAGTCTAGGAACCAGTGATCGAATCGTTGGTTTACCCAGGCCAATCGAAGATGAAGCAGATGATTAAAACCGGGCTCGCTCCAGCGCATCCCCACCCCCTTGAACCGCTGCTGAATAAGCCATTTGCAGGCACTTTCCACTAAGCCACTGCCAATGGGCAAGCCGGCGGCTTTGAACGGGTCATAATGAAGATGCGCTTCATGGGTTTTTAAATAGTGGTACACGTTGGTCAAGGTTTTCTGGGCAGACGCCGGCAGTGACTGGGTTTCGACTAGCGCGGCCAAGGCCGCCAGCACGGCTTGCTCTTGGCCATGGCGCAGCCGATGTCGGAGCGTGGCAAACCACCGCTGGCCGGCATCGGTCGGTCCATCTAGCCCTAGCCAGGCGCTAACGCCTTGATAGCGGTTTTGGGCAGCGTGGTAGAAGTCGAGAATGCCGATCGCGCCGAGGGCCTGAAAGCAGCTCTGGAACACGCGCCAAAACCCCCGACCCCCATCCGACACCCAGACCACCTGCCGTGCCGCGCCGACCTGTTGGCGCACCGCTTCCAGCCACAACCGCGGCGTTAGCGCGTCGATCGTCCCTAACACCGCCACCAGCCGGCGTTGGCAGAGACGCGTCACCCGCTTGCCCTGACCAGTCAGCCGCACGCCCAACCGCGCCAGCACCGCTACCTTGATCTCCCGCCAGCGGGTTTTCCCCTTCGGCGTACCCGGATACGCCCGAAACGGCACCATCACCCCGTCCGCCCCCACCACCAGCGGCAGTGCCTCCAGCTCCGCCGCGACCGGCTCGGCTACCGGCAACACCCCCGCCGCCAGCGCGGCTAACTCCGCTTCTAACTGGGTCATCACCCGCTGCCCCGCCGCCTGGACCCACCACCATAACGTCCCCGGCGCTACCGCCACTCCCGTCAGCTGCTGCAGTAAGCCACTGGCCGTCGCATAGGGCACAAACACCGCCAACAAACAGCCCAACCACTGCACTTCCGTTCCCTTGCGCTGGTGCGCTAACAACCCCAGCGCCTGATCCAACGGCGCCACCGGGGACCCCGCGCAACCCTGCGGACAGCGTCCCACCCGCCGTCGCCAGCGGATCGTCCCACATAGCGTGTCCAGCCTCCGCTCCCGCCAGCCTTTGCTCTGCCGCCGTCGCCCACAACCCCCACACACCGGCCACCGCTGCGCCTGCTGGGCGCGAACCGCTAAGCTCTCTTCGAGTAACCGTAGCGCTACCCCCCGCACCACCACCCACGCCGCTAACATCATCAGCGCCAGGCTCGGCGCTTCCCGCAACCGCGCCAGCGGCTCTTGCCACTGCCGATCATAATCACCTAAAATATCGCTTAAGCATGACAAGGGCTTGCCCTCTGGTTGGCCTCACCTCCAACAAGGGTATCATCTCTTGTCATGCTACCCAACTTGTCCTCCCCCAACTCTTAGATGCGCCCATTGCAGCATATGGGCGTGGATACCAGCTATGTGCTGACAAGTGATGAGTTTCCGACCGGAACGATTCAGGTTTCGCTGGATGAGAGAGGCAAACCTTCCTATCAGATCCTCGAACCTGTAGCCTGGGATCACATACCGCTCACAGATGGGCTCAAGGCGCTGGCCAGAACACTCGATGCCGTTTGTTTCGGATCGTTGTCGCAGCGCTCGGCGGTATCGCGCGAAACCATCCGTTCATTCGTGCAGCACATGAACGAGAAAGCTTTGAAGATTTTCGACGTGAATCTGCGGCAACCGTTCTTTTCTAAAGAACAGATCGAAGCCTCGCTACGGCTCGCCTCTATCCTGAAGCTTAGCGACGAGGAGCTACCCACCTTGGCGGGCTACTTCGGGTTGCATGGCGACGTGATGGCTCAGCTAAACGGTTTGCGTGAGCTTTTTGGGCTTGAGCTAGTGGCCTATACACGCGGTCCTGACGGTAGCCTGCTTGTAGGGGATGCCGATGTGGACGATGCGCAGGGGCGCGAAGCGCTCGTGGTGGACTCAGTAGGCGCAGGAGATTCGTTTACAGCAGCGCTATGTATGGGATTGCTAAGAGGCTGGCCACTGAACAAGGTGAATTTGTTTGCGAACCAGGTGGCTGCGTTCGTTTGTTCACAGAAGGGTGCAACACCAATATTGCCCACACACTTGGTGGAGCACTAGCCCGCGGGTTTTTGGGGTGAAATTACCCAGGGCGCTACTTACCCATCTGCTCTCAGGTACTGGCTGAGAAGCTATAGGCTCAAACCGATTTGGCCTGTTGTCGGGCTGCCAAAAACTTGGCGCCATCCGGTCGTAACTCGCCGTGAGCTCCGACATGACGACAGAGGGTTTGCCTCATAATAGAGTTAAAACCAACGTTGACACTGGTGGTGAATTAAAAAATTCTATAATAATTAGTAGCTTACTGTCAATTCGATAAGTGACCCACGATATGGTACTGTCGCAGCGCTAACCCTTGAATTGGGAGGATGGTCATGTCGCTGAAACCGAAGCCGAGCTACCCCGTTCCTGAAGAAACGGCACGCGTTGCCCGAGCCGCCTTTTCGAAAGGCAATGTTTACCTCGGTGTCGTCGAGGCACTCGGCACGCTTTATGGCCCAAATATAGGGTAGCTGTCATTTGGGGCAACAGGTAGAAGAGCAACTCTTTAACTGTCTGTTTAACATATTTTTTATGATGTGCTTGTTTTTGTCATCAACCAAGAGCTATGGATTTCTAGGGTAACAGTAGACCTCATATCCTCTGAAAACTTTGCCGAAAATACGCGTTGGGCTTTCTTGTTTTACTACTGTCAAGGATTTGTTTTTATTGATCTTAAATCTGTAAGCTTTGCCGAAATAGGCTATTTTAAGCGAAGTTTGGAGAAGCGACGAGAAGGATATTACGCGATAAATCACAACAACTCGTTGATTAATTTAAGAAAATACCGAAATCGTGTTTTTAAGTAATTGATTTATAGGAATTTCCTTAGCGTTAGTTTTTGTAGCTACTGCACGGAAACCCCGAAGAAGGTGTTGCCGTCTGCGCTCTCCGAAAACACGAAGTCTCTACGTTTATCGGCCGGTACAGGAAGGGCTTTGCGGAAATCCTCGACTGGTGGAAACTGGCGTTTCCGGGGGAGCGGGACCCTTTTTGCCGGTCGACCGGTGACCTGAAGCGTGGCAAGAGTGGCTTCCGGGTATTGGTCTCCGGCCGGTCCTGTGGTCATTGCCAGCGTACGTAGCATGTAGACACCTGTTTTGCCGCCCCGTACAAAGAACTCCACGCGGGCACTGGGCGGTAGCAGAATCTCATCTTGCACTTTGAGACGATTCTGTCTATTTCCGTCACGCGCCAACTGATACATCTTGTGCCCGTCCAGTTTCAGCTTGTAGTAGATATCGGTCCCGATATTCCCGACGCGCCAGAATTGAAGCTCATTTGGCCGGATGGTCATCAGCGGGTTGACCTCGCCGTTTACCATACGCGTGGTCCCGGCATTACTGTCGATCGGATTCGGTATCATTCCGTCGTCGGTGATTTGTATGTCCTTGAGAAACAGGAAGCGCTCTTCGATACGGTACAATTGGGGGAATGGATCGAGGATTCCGTCAACGACGAGCCCTCCTGACATTCCGCTGAATATTTGGAATTCGGTGTTTCCCTTGGTTGGTGCATTGGGATTCAGTTGCGGTTTGTGTGCGTGGGGGTGATACCAGAAGAGTCCCTGCGGGTGGTTGTCCGGGACGAAGATACTATAATCGAAAGCGTGGCCCGGCGCGATCTGCATGAAGATATTGTCTTGACCGAGTTTGGGCGAAACATTCCAGCCGTGAGTATGAAGATTCGTCGACTCAGTACGTGGATCCTCTAGTTTATTCACGAGCAGCAGGTTGAGCGTATCACCGGGGAGAACCCGCAGTGTCGGCGGGATGTACATCCCATTATAGACCCGCGTGAGAACTTTGCGCCCGGCGACAGTCATCTCCTTTTTCTCTGCAACAAGTTCGGTGTCCAGGTATCCATGCTTGCTGAACTCTTCAGGCGGATTGACAAAGCCGGGTTTAACGGGGTCTGGATAGTGGTCAAATTCTGGTCGATCCGCCGTTGCAGGACTACTCGATGCCAGCAGAATCCAAAATACCGACAGGCAAATCAACTTGGTCCAAACAGGTGAAAAGCGAAATGCCTGGTGGCTAATTTTCATGGCTCCTCCTCTAGGTTGTTTGTGAGTGACAGTGATTTAACTGCGGCCCACGTGTGGAAACACGTGAGTTCTTTTCACTGTTTCCTTAGCGAGTGGTTAATTCGACTGTTTTAAGTAGTCGGCCATAAGTATTTTAACAAAAGTAAAAATGAGGTAACCTTATTCTATTCTAGAGCCCCATTTGTGATAGGCGACTTATGCTATTGGTAACCCCCCTGAGCGAGCCCGAGAAGGTGACGCTACAAGAGATGCACCAACACCACCCGTTTCATTGGACACGGATGCACGCCCATGCGATTTTGCTGAGTGCGTCGGGTTATCGGGTTCAAGCGATCGCGGCGATCTATGGGGTGTGTCGGCAGACGGTTTCCAGTTGGCTGAAAGCGTGGGCGCGTCAGGGGTTAGTGGGGTTACTGGATCAAGCGCGCAGTGGTCGGCCGCGCAAACTCAGCGCCGCGGAAGAAGCGCCGGTGCTGGCGTGGCTCGAAGCGGAGCCACGCTCCATCAAGCGGGTGCTGGCGGCGTTAGAGAAGCGCTGCGGGCAGCAGGTCAGTATGACGACGATTAAACGGTTGTGCAGACGGGCCGGGCGGGTGTGGAAGCGGGTGCGACAATCGCTTAAAGACAAGCGCGATCCCCAGGCGTTTGCCGCTTCGGTGGAACGGCTTGCCGAGTTGATTGAGCGCGAGGCGAGCGGGGCGATTGAGCGGTATTATTTTGATGAGTCCGGCTTTACCCTCGTCCCGGCGATGGCTTACGCGTGGCAACCCCGCGGCGAGACGATCGAGTTACCCGCGTCCCACAGCCAGCGGCTCCATGTGCTCGGGTTTATGGATCGGACGAGTGAAGTTCAGTCCTATGTCTTTGAGGGCACCATCGATACCGCGGTCGTGATCGCCTGCTTTGATGCGTTTGCCAAGACCCGAGAAAAACCCACCGTCGTGGTACTCGATAATGCCTCGCTCCATACCAGCGAAGCGGTTGCGGCAAACCGGGAACGCTGGCACGCTACCGGTCTGCAGCTAGAATTCCTCGCCCCGTATTCACCGGAATTAAATTTGATCGAAATCTTGTGGCGCAAGATCAAATATGAATGGTTGCCCTTCTCGGCCTACGAATCCTTTTCCAGTCTCAGAGAAGAGCTCTTTAAGATCCTGAGAAACATCGGCACTGAATACCAGATCGCATTCTCATAAAATGTTAAAATACTTGTGATTGATTACTTAGAGTAGCCTCTTGTTTATCTTTTACCTTATTTTATGTGAGCGCCTGATACTTCGGCTTGTAGACGTGGCGACGGACAAACGCCTCAATGTCATCTGGACGTTCAACTCGTGCCAAATCGCTGGCAAACACTAATTTAGCAACTCGGACAGCGGTTTTAAGCTCGGTTTCGAGGATGTTCGATTGTAGGGGATAAAGCAGCCCCTGTTTGAGCTGTTCGGGCGTGACTAAATCTGCGACGGCGCGTGCCGCTTCGATAAACATCTCATCGGTAACACGCCTGGCTTGCGTCGCATAGACAGCCATGCCAACGGCGGGGAAGATATAGAAGTTATTAGCCTGACCTGGCAGGAAAGTTTGCCCCTCATATTGAACAGGTGAAAACTGAACACCTGCCGCGTAGAGGGCTCTGCCTTTAGACCATTGGTACGCTTGTTCAGCCGTACATTCTGCGTGATCGGTGGGGTTGGAAAGGGCGAAGATGATGGGGCGCTCGTTAACTTGAGCCATCGCCTCCACGACCTGCTGCGTGAACGCTCTGCCAACGGTGCTGACACCGACAATCGCCGTCGGCTTGATAGACTTAATCGCCGCCACAAAATCATTGATCGGGGAATGGGAATGAGCGTAGGGCTGTTGAAAGTCTACCAAATCGGTACGAGTCGACTCCAGCAATCCCTTGACGTCGTATAACCAGATGCGCGACTGTGCTTCCTGCAGGGACAGACCTTCCTGCACCATTGTCGAAGCGATTAAGTTGGCGATGCCGATCCCCGCAGAACCCGCCCCCAGGAACAAGATGCGCTGATCTCGAAACTGACCGCCGGTAATCTTCATGGCATTAACCAGACCGGCCACCGCAATGCCGGCCGTTCCTTGTACGTCATCGTTATAGCAACAAACCTTATCCCGATAGCGCTGCAATAAATGTACGGCATCAACCCCCGTCCAGTCTTCAAAGTGAATGCAGCAGCGGGGGAAAACTTCCTGGACAGCCTCCACAAATTCATCCACAAAGGAAACAAGATCTGCGGTGGAAGGGCGGGGTTGGCGCAGTCCCAAGTAGAGGGGATCGTTGAGGTAAGTCTCATTATTCGTGCCTGCATCCAAATACATCGGCAGAAGAACTTGAGGCGGCACCCCGGCTGCCGCCGTATAGAGTTGCAGCTTTCCGATAGGAATGCCCATACCGTTGGCACCGAGATCCCCCAGCCCAAGAATACGCCCCCCATCCGTGACGCAGATGAACCGCACATCTTTAACCGGCCAGTTGCGCAGAACGTCTTTCACATGACCGCGGCGAGTAATGGATAAATACATCCCTCGCGGCCCTCGGAATATGTGTCCAAACTTGAGACAGGCTTCTCCAATCGTCGGGTCATAAACAATGGGCAGAAACCGTGCCGGATCGGACATAATTGTCCGGTAAAACAGGGTTTCGTCGTGATCAAGCAGATTCACCAGATAGATGTAGCGATCAAGATCGGTGGTTTTATGGCCTAGCTGTACCAGAATACGGCGGAGTTGCAGATCTTCTGGCTCAGTCACATCGGGAACCAGCCCCACCAACCCCAAAGCTTGCCGCTCTGCTTCGGTATAGGCAGTGGATTTATTGAGGGATGGGTCATGGAGAAGTTCGATCCCATGCTTTGTGTTGACGGATGTTTGGTTAGCCATGATTACTTACCCTTAAGTGATACATTCTTAGTTTTTCAGTTATATAACTCACGGTTCGCTCATTTACAGAGCCACTTCTGAGAAAGTGAGTTTTATTTGATAAGATTTTGATATGATTGACAAACTTACTTTTAAGACGGAACGCATGGACGATATCCCCTTGCTGCTGGCCCAGCTGGAGCGGATGCACGTGGGGGCGTTGTTGGATGAGCACTTTCCGACCCACGGCAACTGGCAGGGGCTGAGCCTGGGCACGGTCAGTGCCGTGTGGCTGGCCTTTATCCTGTCGGAAGGCGACCACCGCCTGAACCATGTCCAACCCTGGGTCGAGGCGCGCCTGCAGGGATTGGCCGGGTGTCTGGGCCAGCCGGTACGGGCGCTGGATTGGAGCGATGACCGCCTGGCGGCGGTGCTGGATTATTTGAGCGACGACGTGGCGTGGGAAACCGTTGAGCAGTCGCTGGGTGAGCAACTGCTGCGGGTCTATGACCTGGGGGGGTCGCGGCGAGTGCGTGTCGACAGCACCACCGCCAAGGGCTACGTCGAGGTGACTGAGGAAGGTCTGTTTCAATTCGGCCACAGCAAGGACCACCGTCCGGACCTGCCGCAGGTGAAAATCAATCTTGCGACGCTGGATCCCCTGGGGCTGCCCCTGAGCACCACGGTGGTCTCGGGCGAGCAGGCCGATGACCCGCTGTACGTGCCGGAGATTGGCAAAGTGCAGCGCACGTTGCAGCAGGCCGGGATGACCTACCTCGGTGATGCGAAGATGGCGGCGCTGGCTACCCGGGCGTACGTGGTGGGCAGCGGGGATCATTATCTGTGCCCGCTGCCGAGCACGCAACTGCCGGAGTCGGAGCTCGAGCAGGTGCTGGAGCCGGTCTGGGCGGGCCACCAGGCGCTGGAGCCGGTGTATCAGCCCAGCGCGGAGGGTGACCGGGGGCCGAAGCTGGCCGAGGGCTTTGGCTATGAGGTGAAGCTCACCGGTGAGCACGACGGCAAGGAGCTCACCTGGATCGAGCGGCGGCTGGTGGTACGTTCGCTCAAACTGGCCGAGCGTCAAGAGCGGGCGCTGCACCAACGTCTGGAGCAGGCCACCGCGGCGATTGCCGAGCTTAACGTCACCGGCCAGGGCAAGAAGCGCTTTACCGACGAGGCGACCTTGGCCGAGACCGTCGAGGCGCTCATCGCCAAGCACCGGGTCGCGGGCCTGCTGGCGGTGGACTATCAAACCCATCTCGATGAGCGGCCCAAGCGGCGTTACCGTGACCGGCCCGCTCGGGTGGAGCGCACCCAGACAGTCACCGTGCAGGTATGCCTCGACGAGGCCGCCCTCGCCTCGGCAGTGCGCCGGCTGGGCTGGCGGGTCTATGCCACCGACCAGACCGAGTTGTCGTTGACCGAGGTCGTGCTCGCCTACCGTCAGGCCTATCTCATCGAACGGGGCTTTGGGCGCCTGAAGGGTCGGGTGTTGTCGCTGACACCGATGTATTTGGACTCCGATGCGCGGGTCAAGGGGCTGATCCGGCTGCTGAGCCTGGGGCTGCGGGTGCTGACCTTGGTTGAGTTCACCGTGCGCCAGCGCCTGCAGCAGGAAGGGACGCGCCTGAGTGGTCTCTATCCAGGCAACCCCAAGCGGGCGACGGCTCGCCCCACCACCGAGATGATGTTGCGCGTCTTTACCGGGCTGACCCTGGTGCTGCTCGATGAGGGCACTGAAGTACATGCCCATTTGACCACGCTCACCCCGGTACAGCAACGCATCCTGGAGCTGCTCGACTTTCCGCTGGAGATCTATATGCAATTGACGCCGCATTTCTCAGAACCCCTGCTCAATTTGAGCGAACCGTGAGATATAAATAGAGGGTGGATCAGTTCTTCGCAACATAGGGATGAACCATCTTCGCTGGATCGACAACGCGATCAAACTCATCGGCAGAAATATAGCCAAGCTTCAGGGCGGCTTCCTTAAGCGTAAGATCGTGGTCGAGAGCATAGTGGGCGACTTGCGATGCTTTGTCATAGCCGATGACGGGACTGAGTGCAGTCACCAACATCAGCGATCGCTCAACAAAGGCATCAATTTGCTTCCGGTTTGGTTTCGTTCCTGCCACCAAAAACCGGCCAAAGTTGTGACAGCCATCGGTCATGATCCGAATGGAGTGCAAAATATTATAAATAATGAGTGGCTTATAGACATTCATTTCCAGGTAACCACTACCGCCCCCGAAAGTCACTGCCACATCATTCGCCATCACTTGCACCGCAACCATCGCCAGCGCTTCACACTGGGTGGGATTGACTTTCCCAGGCATAATCGATGATCCGGGCTCGTTGGCTGGAATATCCAGTTCGTGGAAACCACAGCGAGGTCCGCAACTTAGGAGGCGAATGTCATTAGCAATTTTGTACAACGACGTGGCTAGCGTCTTGAACGCGCCACTCAGTCTGACTAGTGCATCATGGGAACCCTGCACCGTAAACTTATTAGGCGCCGTCGTAAACGGCAATGCCGTTAGCTGGGCAATTTCGGCGACGGCTTTCTCGGCAAAATCAGGCGCAGCGTTAAGTCCCGTCCCGACGGCTGTTCCCCCTAAAGCTAAACGATAGACGCCTGTTAAGCTATCGCCCAAACACTCAAGGTCGTCGTCTAACAGTCCCACATAACCCGAAAATTCCTGTCCCAGCGTGAGGGGAACGGCATCCTGCATATGGGTACGACCGATTTTGACAACCGCTTTCCAGGCTTCTGCTTTGGTATTGAGTTCATCCCGCAATGCGGTTACAGCGGGCAACAATCGTTCCTGTACTCCCTGCGCTGCTGCAATATACATCGCCGAAGGAAAGGAGTCGTTGGAGGACTGGGACATATTCACATGATCGTTAGGATGCACGGGAGTCTTACTGCCCAAGGAAGTCCCTGCCAATTGACAGCAGCGATTGGAAATCACTTCATTGACGTTCATGTTGAACTGGGTCCCGCTGCCCGTCATCCAAACGTGTAAAGGAAACATCTCCTGATGTTGGCCTGTGAGTATTTCATCGCAGACTTGACAAATTAAGTTTTTCTGCTGGTCATTCAAGCGCCCATCTTGATGATTGACAATGGCGGCCGCTTTTTTCAACACAGCATAGGAGAGGATCATCTCCCGGGGGATTAAATCGTCTCCAATGCTGAAATGTTCGAGCGATCGCTGGGTTTGGGCTCCCCAGAGTTTGTCGACGGGAACCTGGACTTCTCCCAGGCTGTCGGTTTCAGTGCGAAATTCAGTCATGCCTGTTGTCTCCGAGAAATAATATTAACCATTCCCGCTTCACACCAAACGCCGGACGAGACGCGACGTCGAGCGATCCTGGGTTCTGGTCAGCGGCGCCGCATGGGCACTCAACATGGCAATCCATCAGCATGCGGCGGGAAATCTTGAGCTCGATTGCTTTCCTGTCGTGGCATCCAGCATGATCGTCCCATTTGCATCTGGCCTCAATTCGGCCGGAATCGGCAAGGCGGGTCGATTAGCAGCCCATACTCGGTCAGCTTCACGTCCACATTGGGATGGTTGCGGAATAATTTGCGCAAAAAAATCGCCACATCGTCCGGCGCCAGAAGAGAGGTGGCTACCTGGTACAGCAGCGGCTGAAACTGATGATAATTGTTTTTATCGATCAGGGTAACCCGCACCTCGTTTCGGGAAGCCAGTTTGCGGGCGCAGCCCAGACCTGCGAAACCCCCGCCCACAATAACCACATGCTTCGGACCATTTTTATCATTCATGTCGATTTTTCCTCCCCGGAAACTCGGCAACAAGTTGAGACTATATCGGAGGTTAAAGTTGGGGTTGGAGGTGATAGCCTTGTGAGATCTAAGATTGAATGCAAACGCAAAAAACAAAAAAAATTTAATATTCAGTAACCTAGTTTATCCACCTAATTTGTTTTGTAAGCTATTGATTACGCAACAGGCTTACCTTCCAGCCACTGTCGCAGTTCTTGTGGCCTTTGCAGGTACTGACTGCTACGAACTGAAATGGAATTGACCATCTTACGATCCTGAGGGTCAAGCACCTTAGAAGGCGCTAAGCCATACTGCTTTTTAAAGAGGCGATGGAAATGGCTCGCTGAGAAAAAACCCCACTGCTCGGCAACTTCCCGTACTTTATTTTGCTGTCGCGCTTGATAACGCAGTGCCTCTAAACAGCGCTTCAGGCGTTGTTCTCGGATGTACGTTTGTACCCCCCCATCTTCCTGGAATAGACGGTATAGACTCGTGCGCGATAAGTGAAACACACTGCACAGCAAATCGACATCCAGATCCGGCCGCTCCAGGTGGGTGCGAATATACTCCTTGATGGTGAGCCGCATCGCGTTGTTAAGACGCAGTGCTTCACTTTGCGGAAACAGGGTATTGACCAGCAAACCGTTGAGTAGACTAATAAAGTTCGCCGCCAGACCGGGGGCTTGCCACTGCGTTGTCGTAGGCAGTATCTTCCAAAGCTGCATTATCGCCATCGCCAGCATCCGCCCGGCGGGCGATGCCAACGACCAGCAGAGATCTGGCGGCTGCCTACTGACGTTGTCGTGCACCGGCACCAGATGACGCGGAATCACAATACCGATTTGTGCGGTGCGTTCTGCCGTACCAACAAAGCTGTAACGCCAATCGCGCAGGCAAATCCGATCCGGTGCCATCCGAAAAGCGCCGTGCTCGGTGACGATACGCTCCGCACCGCTTTTTAGAAAATGCAGTGCAAAATAGTCAGTGTCGCCGTGGATCACATGCTTGTTGGACCGCGTGTAAACAGTGGCGTCATAACAGGTATGGTCAACAATCAGCTCATCGACGCGATACGCTGTAACGTCTACCCTGTAGTTTGTATAACCATTGACGGCAATGACCCCGAACAACGGACGGGTGCTTTCTCGCCACGCGTCGAACAGGCAATCGCGGGGCGTGTTGCCACCATTGATATGCACGACGGGTAGGCTGACATCGGGCACATTTTCAGTTAACGCCGGGTTCGACATTGTTAATTTCAACCTGCAAGAGAACGGTTCGGTTAATTCATCGCACCATCCATGCGCTAGTCAATACTTCTCATACTTTATAATTTTTAGCTTACCCTACATTTACCTACGACCTCATTACCCATATTTTGCAATTTTTTGCAATTATCCTCACCTGAGAATGACACGGTTTTGAGACATCCCTCGTACTGCGGTAATTTTTCTTGTGCCTACCCTAACCACCGCTTGTTACCGAGACGGGTTCTCTGGATGGGCCACTATGCCCTTCTACCTGCTTGACGCAGGTTTGCTCATTTTGCGCACCGAAATTGCGACTTAAATTCTCCTGTTGTTAGATAAATACACCCTGAAAAATTGAAAGATATATATATATATATATATATATATCAATAGCTTGAATCTTACATTAGGGGTCTAATCACCTCCCTTTGTTGTTTTTTCAACAACATACATTTGGGACGTATGTGCAACGACTTTTTGGGAGAACGAATTAAAATTCTATGAATCAAGTACCGATTCTCAAGACGCCCAAGGAACGCGTTTAGCACGCCAACGGTTTAGGGCGTTGGTAAAAGAATTGTTAATACACCATGACATAATGAATACAGGCACCGCAGATGGTAACCGATAAAGCAAGAGCTGATAAAACGGCGGGGCGGCGCAGCCGAGGTTTGATGGTAGCGGGATTGTCGGCCGTGCTAACAGCAAGCATGGTTGGCGCCGCCTTGTCCAGTGCCCCCGGCATGGCCGCTTCCCGGAGTTCGCCGCACCTGGAGGAACAAGACAAGAAGGACCGCGCGCAGCCCCCACTCGTGGATACGACAGGCAGCGAATGTCTGATCGGTGGCTCGGCGACAGCCTCAGGGTGCGTTGTCACCACGCAGCAACCCGTGCTGCAGATCCCCGGCAGCGGCAGCGGCAACGTCTATATCGTCGACGGCTCCTCCCCCGACCAAAACAACGCCTGGGTCTCGCCACAGATCACCCTGAGCCCCAGCAGCGCCTGCGGCGGCAACACCTGCTACACGGTGCCCCCCACGGCGGGACTGCTGCCGCGCCATTCCTACCAATGGACTTTCGTACCCAGCGGTGGCAGTGATAATCTCACGTGGCAGGGTTTCACCATTGACTATGTGCGCGCCGGGCGGGAGCCCACCGACAGCTTCGGGCCGCTGGCCATCGGGTTGGCCTCGGGCACGGTGCAGACCGCGCTGCAGACCCAGGCGGTACAGACCGCCGCGGGTACGGTGCAGATCGGTCTATCCCATCGGGGGCTCTATAACGGCACGCCCACCGGTGAGCCCTGGTTCGTCGAGGACCCAGCCGGTGCCCTGCCGGTAGGCTGGATCTTCACCGGGGTGGACGCCAATGTCCCCTGGGTGCGCATCAGCGCCGTGGACGCCGTGGGTGGCTCGGGAACACGGGCGGTCTCCCTGAAAGCCTTCGACGGCTCGTTGCTGGAATACACCAACACCGACGGCGGGCTTGGCGGCTGGGCGCCGCCGGTGAGCGTCGGTCGCCCGGCCAACGCCTATGGCTCGCTGGCGCAATCCGCCGACGGCAGCACCTTCACCTGGACTTCCGGCACCACTATTGTTACCTTCGCGCAATCGGCAAACGACCCCACGGTGTGGCTGGCCAGCCGCGCCCAGCAGGTATTGCCCGGCTCCGCCAACATCTCCCCCGGGCTGCAGGTCATCTGGGATGACACCGGCCGCCTGGCCAGCATCGCCGATCAGTCCTCGCTCGACAGCAGCGGGAACGCCACGCGCGTGGCCCACTTCTACTACGGCGGCGACAGTCAATGCACCACCCCGAGCGACAATAGCCTGGTGGCGGCCCCCAGCGGGATGCTGTGCGCTTTCGAGAACCTCGACGGCAGCCTGGCGCAGGTGTTCTATCGCCAACTGACCACCTCCTTCGGCGATTATCAGATCGGTCAGGTGGCATTACCCGGTGGCGCCAACTGGACCTTTGACTGGCAGACAGCCAGCTTTACCCTGACCAACAACACCACCGTCAGCGCCCCGCAGCTCTTGAGCGTGCAGACCCCAAGCGGCCATGACGCCGCCAGCGCCGGCACCGTAGCGGCAGACGACAGCAAGTGGTGGGTCGTCTACGATCCCTTCTTCGGCGAGCTGCAGGGTTTTGTCAGCCCGCTGCCCGGGGTTGGCGCCGCGGCCAACGACCGTCTAGGCCGCTTCTACCAGCTCGGCAGCGGCGAAAACGCCGGCCAGGCCGACATTTCCTGGGCTAACGTCAGCGGAACTGCAAGCAGCGGGTTCAGCCTTAGCGCCGGGGCGCACTTGCAGACCGTCAGTTTCGATACCGCCTGGCGGCGCACCAGTATTGAACGAGTGTTAAACGACTCCATCAGCTATACCGTCGATCACACCTGGGATGTAAACCTAGATTTACAGAAGAGTGTCTCCTTTGCCGGGGCGTCCCAAACGCAAGCCTATGATTTCCTGGGCCGCTCCCACACCCTCTCCGGGCCTGGCGACACCAGCGCAACGACGACTTATGACCAAGACAACCTGGCCGGCTGGATTGCGACGGTCTATGCCAATACCGACTTCGCCGCCCCCGGGGTCGGCTCACAGGCCATCAACACCGCTGCGGTTAACTGGACCAGCCCTCCCGACGGCGTTACCGACGGCGCCTGGTCTATGCAGCTATCCACCTATCTCGCCGCCCCCGCCGCCGGGGACAGCGTGGTTTATCGTCTCACCAGCGACAGCAACGGCAGCGCCACCCTATGGGTCAACGGTCAGTGTAATCCGACCAGCACGCTGGTGGCAGCAGCATCGCGTCGCACTGGTCCGCCGGCTCACGCCGGCAAACCTGCTAGGCCCGGCCGCCCTGATAACCCCGGGCCACCCGATCACGCCGGGCCACCCGATCATGCCGGGCCGCCCAATAACTCAGGTCGCCCCGATAACCCCAGGCCGCCCGCCGGGCCCGATGTAGGTGCCGGCAACGGCTGCGGCAGCGACAACACCGCCACTACCAGTGTAGCCACGACCAAAGGCGACGCCCTCAATTTGGTGGTGCAGTATGTGCGTAACAACACCACCGTGAGCGCGTCTAATCCGGTCACTGTGCAGGTGGAGCAGCAGATCAACGGCGGGTCCTGGACCGTGCTGGCCCTGGACGATCTGGATCCAGGTCTGGACCTGCAATCGACGGTAGCGAGTTCCGACACCCTCAGTAGCGGCGGGCAGGCGGTAACCCTGACTCAGACCACCGCCTGGGATGATGCGCTGTTTCGGACCCAAGCCGGGGTCACCTATCCGGGATTTGACGGCAATCTAGCCACCCTGCCGGACTACGAAGCCAATTATGATCCCACCAACAGCCAGTGGAAGCGGCTGACCGCGCAGACCAGCGCCGGCGGCAGCACCTATGGGTTAGACTACTGGGATAACACCGCCACCCCCAGCAGCCCGGCCTGTGCCAATACCGACGACGTCATCCAGGCCGGGCAGGTGCAGACGCTGACCTACCCCGAGACGAGCACCGGTGCGGCCGGCGGCCTCAGCCGCCGGCTGGTGTATGACGCTGCGGGCCGCCGGGCAGGATTGGAGATCCTCCCAGCCGGGGAATCGTCGGGCGTGGTGGGTTGCCTTAGCTACGACGCGCGCGGGCGCAAACTCGACGGGCAAGTGAACGCCTATAGCGACAGCGACTCGAGCACCGGTGGCGAGGCCATGAGCAAGTCCTGGACCTACAGCCCCGACGGACTCACCACCACCATCACCCATACCTTCGAGGACCCGCCCGCGGCCCCCGCCTGCGCCAGCGAGGGCATGGCACCCTACACCTGCACCGAGGCCCAGACGGTGGATCTGCTCGGGCGCACCGTTGCGACCACCGATGTCTGGGGCACCACGGTCGATACGGATTACCAGCTCGCTGCCGGTACCGGCGTATTGACCACCGTAATCACCACTACTGCCGACTCTTTCACTGCCACTACCACGCTCACCAGCAACCGCGACGGCACCTTGGCGAGCCTGAACCGCACCGACAGCGCCAATTCGCCAACACTGAGCGCCACCTGGCAGTACGACACCTTCGGCCGGGTGCACACCCTGGAGACCCAAAGCGGCGGTAACGAGGTGATCACCGCCACCTACGGCTACGACACCCAGAGCCGAGGCGACTCACTAACCTGGAGCCGGAGCAGCAGTACCGTGCTGAGCAACACCCTGACCCTCTCGCCCAACAGCACCCGCACGCTGGGTGAGACACTCAGCCTCAACGGCATCACCTATCAATACGCCTACACCTTTAACACCGCCGGCTGGCTCACCGCGGCCACCTTGAGCAGCAGCGATAACAGCCTCAGCGCCGATTGGGATTACACTTTCAGCCCGGCCAGCCTCGGCACCAACGTCGACGCCCATCTAAACGGCAACGTCACCACCCACACCGCCACTGTCGGCAGCGATAGCCAGACTCTCGAGTTGGGCTATGACTTCCTCGACCGGGTGGAGGCGACCTCCCCCGATGCTACCCTCGCCCACGACTCGCTCGGCAACCTCACCCAATACGGCGACACCACGTTGACCTATGAGCAGACCAACCAGCTCATCAGCGCCAGCAACGGCACGACCACCATTACCTTTGACCGCACCCCGGACGGCAATCTCTTCCAAAAAACCACCAGCACCAGTAACAGCGACACCAGCATCCGGTATGCCGCCGGGGGGCTTATTCTCGACGACAGCGGCACCCCCACCAGCCAAACCCTGGTAATCGGCACCCTGGTGGCCACCCTGGACCTGAGCACCCCGGATGACACCGACTATACCGTGACCACGCTACAGTACGGCAATGCCCTGCTGCAATTGGACGCGACCGGCGCAGCGCAGAATCTCGCCAATCCGATCCTCTACAGTCCCTGGGGCCAGGCCATCAACCCCCCTGCCGCCGAACCCACGCAGCCCCTCTACGGCTGGCAGGCCACCAATCTGCTGGAGACCAATCTCGACTTGGTGCTCATGGGCGAGCGAACCTATCTCACCTCCCTGGGACGCTTCACCAGCCTGGATCCTGTCTTCGGCAGAAATGTCAACTCCTACAACTACGCCGCCAATGATCCCATCAATAACAACGATCCTAACGGCCGCCAGAGTCAGATCGTTGATAACTACTTCACTACTAAGAACCTGACTTATGCGGGAATCGGAGTCGGCAGTGTGGTAGGCGTCGGCATCGTGGGGGCCATAGTCTATAAAGTATTTAAAACTCCGGTTGCCGAGCCCGATCCATCTCCCGAGCTAAATGTCGGTCCCAGTAACGTAGAAGGCACAGCGGAAGGGGCCAACGCCCTCGAAGATCCCAACATTGCTGGAAACGAGATCAATGCCTTGGGCGAGGGGAGAAACAATCCTGCCCTGGAAGTAGGCGACGGAGCATATGAAGGAATTGATGAAGGCAACTTACTTGACGAAGCGGTCGTAGAAGCCCTTGGGGCTGGCGGACTTTTATAACCCGCAACAGGACCTTTGCTCGACACAGACTTCGATCGCGGCGCCCGCGCATAAACGACAAGAAGGAGGCCAGACATGTTACATCCCGATGAGCACTCTCGAAGTTTTCCTTCGCAGCAGCGCCTGGGGGATTACTGCCGCCCGGTACCGAGCCAATGGGCGCGGCGGCTTCTCGGGCTCACGGCTATCGTGCTAGCAATGGTGCTTGCCGATCCGGCCTGGTCATTTGACCGGCAGCGGTCGCGCCCGTCGCCGCCGTCCGTGAAAGCGGTAACGCTCCCGCCTTTTTGCGCGGGTCCCACGCAGGTGCAGGGGGTGGAGGCCTATGTCTGCGAGGTGCCGGTCAACTGGGTATTCGATGCCACCGAACTTGCGCAGTTCGCCACCTCGGAAATCGGTGTGACCATCCAGGCGGTGGGCGGCCGCGGCGGCGACGGCGGCAGCACCCTGGGGGGAACGGTCAACACGGGCTCCGGCGGCCCACCGGGGCTGGCCCAGACGACGATTCGTGGGAATGCGTTATCCGGCAAGTCGCTGTATATCTATGTGGGGAACAGCGGGGCAATCGGTGCTGCCGGTAAGGGCGGCAACGGCGGCGCGGCCACCGTGGTGGCCACTCAAGCCTTGAGCCCGAAACCCAGCAGTTTGGACGGTATTCTGCTGGTGGCCGGCGGCGGCGGCGGCGGGCAAGGCTACACCGGCGCGACACCGCCCTGTATCCTGGTGAACCCGGCGTCCCCTAGTAACTTTAATCCCGGCCAGAACGTGGCTTGCAGCGGAGGCGGCGGGGGAGTCGCGATCGCGATTGATGAGCAAAATCGCATTGGCATGGGACGGCCAAGCAACTTAAACTTACCGGTGCTTGGGTATAAGAATAATAACCTGGGTAGCGGCCAGCCTGCATTTTTCGACGCCGGCTCCTGGACTGGCGGCGCCGCAGGTTCAGGGGGTACATCAGGGTCAGGCGCCTTTAGTTTTGCCGGGGCGGCGGCGGAAGGCTCGCCCGCTGCCGGGACCTGGGTGCGTGAGACGGCAACCCTGACCTTGGGGACCGCGACGGTGCTCGGCGGCAACGGCAAGGGCAGCGGCGGCGCCGGTGGCGGCGGCGTGGCGGGCGGCGGCGGCGCGGGTAACGGCGGCGGTGCGGGGGGTGCCAGTTTCGCGGTGGGCAGCGGCTATGGGCTCAGCGCCAGCGACTCATTTCCAGTACCCTGCGAGACGCAAGGCTTTTGCGCGCAGAATTGGCTCTCACCCGCCGGCACTGACCAGCCGGTGGTGGTTATCACCTTCTGGCTGGCTTCGGAAGCCGCGCCTACCATTCCGACGGACGATGAAACAATTACCACCGACCAGCCTAGTTTGGTCTTTCTCGGTGAGGAGGCGAGCGATGCTAGCCAAGGGATTTACTACGTGCTGGAGGACACCGCCTCGCAGGCCGTCAACTACACCGGCGTCATCAACACTGCGGCCACCGGGAACCTCCTGTGGACGGTACCCGGCGGGATTTTGGTCCCCGGGCAAAGTTACGCCTGGTACACCACCGACCAGGCGGGCAACCCACTGCAAGACAGCCAGTCGTTTACGGTGGCAAGCGACACGACCTCAAGCAGTCTCACCCAGGGCTGGACGCTGTATGTGCGCTCCCTGGATGCTATCGACACCAGTCTGGCTGCGGACCTGCAGCCCCTGAGCAATCAACCGGCGCCCCAGGTCAGCACCAGCTGCAGTTGTGAGTGCACCGAGACGCTCAACCTGCCCGCGGCGACGCCGCCGAGCCCGGGGCTGACGGATACCGAGTACCCGAGCTGCAAGGGTTTCGTTGCCGACGATAAAGCCGGTTGCACCTGCACCTGGTCGGCCAGCGGTGACAAGCCGACCGCATTGACATTCTGGGAGTGGACGCCGGCCTCGGGCACGGGCTGCACCGCCAGCTCCGGTAGCTGTTACGGCAATGCGCAGGTTACGCTCGGCACGATCGACACCGATTGGAGTTCGTCCACCAATCCCCTTAACCTGCAAGTGCCTTCCCGCCTGATTAATCTCACCTCCGAGCCGGACGCACCGACGAACGGGACGCCTGTTCCCTCCCTGGCGGTGCCGGCCATCACCGGCTACAGCGGCAACTGCACCGACTCCCAGGTGGAGGTCACCTTCACGACGCAAACTAACGGTGGGGTTCGTTTGCAGATCTGGGCCGATCCCGACACGGGCATGGCGGCCAGCAGTCCAACCACGGCGATCGATTATTGGGATATCTCGTCGTGTTCCTGGAAAATAACCGAGAACATTCCGGCGAGTTCCAATAGCAATTTCTACTCGATCGAATTTATGGAGGCGGAAGTCTACGTGAACTGCCAGGCCTCCATCGAAGAGCAAACGGGTACCCAGAGCTTCTGTCTGACGCCGGAGACGCCCTACCGGGTGCGCTTTGATGCGGTGGTGCCCTATCTGCCGGGGCCCATGCGCCTCGGCTTCAAGCTCGCCGGCATGGACTCCAGCGCGCCCCTTCCGGCCAACTGGATCAGCACCTGCACCCTGGATGGCACCACGCAGAACTGCGACGCCGTTGAGGCTTTCCTAAACGAACCACTGCGGCTCCATCAGCCTTTCGGACACTTGGCCCCGGGTCAACACCAAGCCCACCGTGACCGTCGAGCTAAACGTGATCGCCCAACCGTGCGGCACCGGCGAGGGTCCGGTCGCCGGCATCCGCCGGTTGTCAATGACTCAATCAGTCCGGACGAAGGGACCAACGGTGCCGACTCGTGTATTGCACTGGGCAGCGCAGTACAGTGTGTCTGGAAGGCTAACGGCACCTGGGAGTTGCCCTGGGCCTATACCCAGGACGACGGCTGGGTCGTCATTCAGGCGCTGGGGGGTGCCGGCGGCGCCGGCTACCCGCCGGCGATCAACCTCGGCGGCGCCGGGGGCCGGGCCCAGGCCGTGATTCCGGCGGACTCCCTGGCCGGGGAGACGCTCTATCTCTATGTCGGCGAAAACGGTGCGGATGAAGAGAACTTTAACTGCCAGGGCATGACCGACGGATGTTTTACTTCCGCGGCGGGCGGCGCAGCATCAATGGTGACCACCACTCCGGTGCCGGATTCTTTTGTCAGCGCAGGCTGTGACGGCGGCGCTGAAGGCTTGAACACCCTCGCTATCGCCGGCGGCGGCGGCGGCGGTGGCATCAATGGTAAGGTAAGCACCGTCCCGTCCCTGGGCGGTTATGGTGGAATCGCGATCGGCGGCTCGGGTGAGCAGAACGTAATCGGGACCGGTACCGCGGGTACGGCCGATCCAAGCTCTTATGGCGGGCAAGCTCCTGCCTACGGCAGCAATCCCTACGCCGGCACCCAGACCGTGACTGGCGGCGCCGCCGCATTATGGTGGCCGGGGGAACTGTATCCTTCGTATGGCGGCGAATTGATCGCTCCCGGCGGAGCAGCAGGACTTTCCACAAACACGCCATACGCGCAGACCTGGTTCTCCAACACGTCCTTCCTGACACTCCAGACCTCCAACATGCAAGCTTGCAGCGGTGGCCAGAGCGTGGACGGCGGCGGTGGCGGCGGTGGGCATGCCGGCGGCGGCGGTGGGGTTTCGCAGATTGACGAAGGTGCATACAATGTAGGTTGGGAGAATGTGTATGGTGCGGGCGGCGGCGGCGGTTCGAGCTGGGCGGCCGGCGCTGGTGCGGGAATCACGCTTCCCGTTTCTTATGCCGAATGGCAATACCTCACCGACGAATCCTCGAGCCAGGTCGTGGTGACCGTACATTGCAACTCTTGTGGATTTGAAATACCTGGACTTGTCCAAACAATCGGCCACGGATACCCGGACAACAACGCCAACTTCAATGACGTTGCGGGCGTGGCCTGGGATAGTACCAACGGGCACGTGCTCGTCATCGACGGAAACTGGATTAAGGTATTTAGTGCGATGAATAATCGGCCGAACTTCAGCTATGTGCATACTCTTGGCGGCAACGGATTTTCCAGCCCCCAAGGAGTGGCTTGGGATGATACCAACCACCGCATCCTAGTCGCGGATACCGGAAATCAGCGAGTGCAAGTTCTCCAGCCAAATGGCACGGTCATCGGGGTTTTCGGAAACGATATCCTTCTTTCTCCATCGGGCATCGACTGGGACTCGGTAAATCAACGAATTGTCGTCACTGATGAAGATGTCGATTCCAACCTGATTTACTTTTTCGATGCAAACGGCAATTCGTTGAGTTCTTTTAAGACGCCCAAAAACGGTGCACCCTCCGACGTGGCCTGGCATGGTGATACGGGCTACATCACCGACGTCGAGAACGATGTGGTCTGGCGATGTCCCGACAGCGGCCAAGGGTGTGTGTCGATTGGCCAACCGGGAAACGGTCTCAACGGAACCTTTTCTTTTCCTATCGGGGTGGCTTGGGATACCACCAACGAAAGAATCTTGGTGGGTAACACCAGTAGCGGAGCCTCGGGCGATATTGAATCGGTTCAAGCATTCGATCCAAACAGTCGCTTGCTTTATTCGTATTCGATCGACGACTTCTCAACCTATATTCCAGCGGGGGTGATAGGCGTCGAATGGGCTGCAGCACCGGCGTGGCTTTTGATTGCCGATCCGATTAATAACGATATTGACGTCCTTTATCAGTGGCCGGATTGAGACCGATAATGCAATACAAAGTACAACAGTGGCTGCGTGACCCCCTATGGTTCTCCTGAGGCAGGGGGGGACCGCGAGCCTGGTGCTCTACGAGCAAATTACAACAACACGCCGCCGGATTTGCGTAGCATTTTTGTTGCCACGGCACTGCAGTACGCGTAGAGTCCAACCTCAAGGTGAAGGGCGTAATGCTTGCTCTATAGTTAATCTGATTTCAAGGTGGAAAGTGCGAGTGAACATGGTAAAGCTGACTGCCATCGCCGTATTGATCCTATCTTGTCCGGCGACCCATGCGGCAGGCGAAAAAGGTAATGCCGCCCACTTACCGGAGGTTGAGCAAACGATGCTAGATGCCGAAAAAAGCTTGTCGCGTCGTGCCCTTAACATGTGGGCCGGCGGCAATTCGGATGATCCCAAGGCGATCTTCACGGAAAACTATATTAATCACCAGGAGCCTTCTGCCGGTGGCGGCGTCAAGGCGATCGATCTCGCCGCCTGGCTCGCCATCGTCGAGAGCAATCACCGCGCCTTTCCCGACCTGCGTGTCGAGATCTTGATGCAAATCGTCGAGGGCGACAAGGTGGCGACCCACTGGCGGTTTACAGGATCCCAGCAGGGTGACTACGAAGGGCTGCCGCCGACGGGCAAACGGGTGAGCTGGACGGGCGTGCAGATCGACCGGTTCGAGAACGGCAAGATTGTCGAGAGCTGGGTGAGTTGGGACAAATACACCCAGTTCGAGGAACTTGGGCTGTTGGAATAAGTGCATGCGGGAGCTGCTTATCATCATTAGCGGGAGCGTCTCGGTCAGTAGAAGGCGCCGAAGAAATAAAGAAAAACAACTTAAAGCAACAGAGGAGAAAAGCCAATGTTATTCATAGCTTATACCAAAATTGAAACGAAAAATCGTGATGCCGTTTATCAGCGATTTCAAGAAATAGGCAACGGCGAAGTCGAGGGAGTTAAACTCTTGGGAACATGGCATTCACTTACTCAAGATGAAAACTGGAGTCTGTTGGAGTCTTCGGATGCCGTACAGATTGCCAAATTGTTTCATATGTGGACCGACTTGGCCTTAAACAAGCTCACGCCGGTAGTCGACAATGATGATATGCACAAGGTGCTGGCAGGTAAGTAGGGTGAAAACCAACATTGACACTGGTTCTAACCCTAACGTAATCAATGAATGATCGATCTGAAAGTTGTTATCGAGACCGTCTATGGCAAGGATGCTGCAGTTGAGCTTACAGAGGATGTCTTTACAGCGTGTCTCGAGAGAAATTTTTACTCGATAGCTTTGGGTGACACAGGCAGTGAATAACTGGCTGAGCTTTTCTTAGGTATATGATGGATAACGCACTTAAGCAAACATTAAAAGGTGCCGGCATTAAGTTTGTGCGACTGTTATGGTGTGACAATGCCAATGTCATTCGTGCTAAAGCCATCCACATCAACTACCTGGAAGAGGTTATTGATAACGGCATAGGCATTACCCTGGCCCAGATGGCCTTGCCGGTCATGTATGATAGCGTGGTTCCCGAAACCGGGCTCGGGCCGGTGGGGGAAGTTCGCCTGATGCCGGACTGGTCCACCCTGACGCTTCTCCCCTTTGCCGAAGGTCATGCCCAGGTATTAACCGACATGGTCATCAGCGAAACAGGAACGCTCTGGGAACACTGCCCGCGAGGCTTTCTACAAAGGCAAATCCAGCAGCTTGCCGAACGGGGCCTGGTAATAAAGGCGGCTTTCGAGAATGAGTTTTTTCTACTCCGCCGAACCGAGGAAGGTGCCCTAAAACCGGCGGATGACACCGTCTTTTCCGCGACCGGTTCGATGAACCTTCACCGGGCCTTCATTAACGAGCTTGCCGATGCACTCATTGCCCAGGGCGTTGCGGTGGAAAGCTACTACCCGGAATCCGGTCCGGGGCAACAGGAGCTAAACGTCCGACCTGTCGAAGCGTTGCGCTCTGCGGATCAACAAATCATCTACCGTGAAACCGTGCGCGGGATGGCTATACCGCACGGCTACGTCGCCTCTTTTCTACCCAAAATCGTGGCAGACAAAGCCGGATCCGGCTGTCACCTCAATTTTAGCCTATGGCGTGAGGGAGAAAACATTAGCGGTGATCCGCAGCAAGCCTCCCATATCAGCCGTGAAGCCGGCAGCTTTATTGCCGGGCTTCTAGATCACCTCCCCGCGCTGTGTGCCGTTACCATTCCTAGTAAAACCTCATACCAGCGCATCCGGCCTCATTTTTGGGCGGGTGCCTTCCGAGCCTGGGGACACCAGAACCGGGAAGCGGCGGTGCGCATCTGTCAAAACAAGCAGGGATCCCGTGCCATGCGCATTGA
>CAVSVP010000011.1:0-80986 GCA_963731125.1 uncultured Pseudomonadota bacterium | reverse complement strand
GACTTCGAAAAGGTCCAAATTTTGTCAGTCATTAGACTACCCTGACGGTAGAGAAATACCGGTAATTTTCTTGAACAACGCCACAGCGTACGAATCGGTCATACCCGCGACAAAATCCGTAATACCCAGCACTCGTTGGTACAAACAAGTATTGGGCTGCCGTCCAGTCCCAATAAATTGTTCGGGAATCAGATAAATTAGCATGCGGCTCTTAGGAGAAGCCGCTCCACCCTGTTCTGCAATATCATTGACCGTGGTGACAAAGGCTTGCAGCAGACCTCCCAGCACCTCAAAACCAGCGGCGGCTATTTCCACTACGGGTTGAGACACATACACTTTTTGCTCGGCTTGCTGCTTAAGGGTCTGTACATGAGCGGCATCCGGAATGACATGCAGCAACTCCGCCGTAAAACGACCGTTAAGAATGGCTTCTTCATGCGCCATAAAGCTTTCAGACACCTGTTCAATCAGCTGACCAATAGCCTTAGCGCGCAAATACTCGATTCTCTCCTTAGGGCGGCGAATGGCAGTGAGCCGCTGCTCATGGTCGGCAGGCTCAGCTAATGGTCCTAACAGCTCGCTGGCTTCCTGGAAACTCAGTTGATTCAAGCGAAATGCATCTTCGACGTCGATAATGCGGTAGCAAATATCGTCCGCGGACTCCATCAGGTAAGCTAACGGGTGCCGCTGCCAAGCAGCAGGGGCAACAGGCTGCAACCCCAGTTGCTCGGCAACTTCCGCAAACAAATCCAGGTCCTCTTGAAAAAAACCGAACTTTGTAAAAGCAACACCTACCGGTTCGGGAACGGTGAGCCAGGAGGCGCGGGGATACTTGGTAAAAGTGCCTAAGGTAGCGCAGGTCAGTTGCATACCGCCTTGATTGTCCGGGCTTTGTAACCGGGAGATAAGACGAAATCCCTGAGCATTGCCTTCAAACTGCAAAAAATCCTGGCGCTGCGCAGGGGTCAACTGCGCGATGATCGCCTGTCCTGTGGCAGAAGTCTTGAACCAGAGCCGAATAGCATCTTCCCCACAATGCCCAAAGGGGGGATTACCAATATCGTGTGCCAGACATGCCGCCGCCACCACAGCCCCGAAGTCCTGAGGATAAACGCCTTGCAGGTGGTGACGACGGATAACGCAGTCGCCCACCTTGGTACCCAGAGTGCGCCCCACACTGGAAACTTCCAGGCTATGCGTCAGACGGGTACGCACGTAGTCGCTCTGCGAGAGGGGAAAGACTTGGGTTTTGTCTTGCAAGCGACGAAACGCAGAGGAAAATACGATACGGTCGAAGTCCCGCTGAAAATCCGTGCGGGCCTCAGTGTCGGAGCGGTGTTCGACCCTGCCGAGCCGGGCCCGGGAGAGTAAGCGGTTCCAGTTCATCATCACCACTATCCTCGCTAGGAGTAAGGATACGGCCTTAATTTCTACGCCAGCAAAGCTTCTAACGCTTCCTGTAATGTCAGCCATTCGGCCTCCACGTTTTCCAGTTCTCCTTCCAGTTGCCCCTGGCGCAGCAGTAGTGCTTTCAGCCTTGGTTTATTGCTCTCCTCATAGAGGGCGGGATCAGCCAGCACCGTTGCAAGCTCGGCTTTGTCGGCGTTAAGCTGCTCCAGCCGCTCTTCCACGACGCGCAGGCGTTTTTCCAGAGGCCGCCGCTTGGTGGCAAGTTGATTACGCTGCTCCGCCTCTCTGCGTCTTTGTTCCCGACGCTCAGCGGCACCGCCCGTACGCTGATCTGCTGCTGTTCCCTCCGAACGTCGGCCGGCATTTAGCCAGTTCCGGTAATCCTCCAAATCTCCCGCGAAGGGCTGGACCTGACCTTCCGTCACTAGGACAAGCGCGTCAGTGGTGGCGCGTAACAGATGACGGTCGTGGGAAACCACCACAAGAGCCCCCTGATAGTCCTGTAGCGCCAACGTCAGTGCATGGCGCACCTCCAGATCCAAGTGGTTGGTAGGCTCATCCAACAGCAGCAGATTGGGTCGCTGCCAAACCAGTAGCGCCAGCGTCAAACGGGCTTTTTCTCCACCCGAAAATGGGGCAACTGGCTCCAGCGCCTGATTTCCTTGGAAACCAAAACCGCCCAGAAAGTTGCGTAGTTCTTGCTCTGTTGCACTGGAATCTAGCTTCTGCAGGTGTTGCAGAGGGCTCCATTCGAGCCGCAGCTGTTCCAGTTGGTGTTGGGCGAAATAGCCGATCACCAAACCCTGGCCGGCGGTGAACCGCCCCCCAAGGGGCGACAACGTGCCGGCCAGTAATTTAATTAAGGTAGATTTGCCAGCCCCATTGGGACCTAACAACCCTAAACGCAAACCAGGATCGATCACCAAGCTCACATCCCAAAGCACGGCTTCGCTACCGTAACCCGCCTTCACTTTATCCAAGCTCAGCAACGGATTGGGTAGTTTATCCGGCTCAGCAAAACGAAAGCGAAACGGCGAATCCACGTGAGCCGCAGTGATTTGTTCCATGCGTTCTAAGGCTTTGATACGGCTTTGAGCCTGGCGGGCCTTACTCGCTTTAGCTCGAAAACGGTCGATAAAGCCATGCAAATGGGCTACTTCTCGTTGTTGCTTTTCGTAAGCCGCTTGCTGAAGTGCTAAACGGGCGGCACGTTGGGTTTCAAAAGCCGTGTAATTGCCGGGATAAAGGCGAATCTGCCGGTGTTCCAAGTGGGCTATGGAAGTAACCACATTATCTAAAAAATCCCGATCATGAGAGATTAACAACAACGTACCGGAGTAACTCTGCAGCCATTGCTCTAACCATAACACTGCATCCAAGTCTAAATGGTTGGTAGGCTCATCCAGCAACAACAGATCCGAACGGCACATTAGCGCCCGGGCAAGATTGAGGCGTACCCGCCAACCACCGGAAAGCTCCACAACCGGGCGTTCCATTTGGTGTGCCGTGAAACCGAGTCCGGCTAATAGGCGTTCGGCCCGACTGCGAGCGGTATAGCCGTCGACAGCTTCAAATCGGGCATGTAGTTCCGCCAGACGAGCCCCATCTTCGGCGACCTCGGTCTTCTGCAGATCCGCTGTGATTTCCCGCAACTCGGCATCCCCATCGAGTACAAATTCGATGGCGGGCAGAGGCATTCCCAGCACTTCCTGGGCCACGTGCGCTATCGTCAGGCGCGGAGGTAACTCCAGATCACCGGCGTCCTGATGTAACTCGCCGGACAAAAGCGCGAATAGCGTCGACTTACCCGTGCCGTTAGCACCAATCACCCCTACCTTTTGGCCGGGATGAATCGTCAGGGAAACGTCTTCAAAAAGAGGCTTACCGCCTCGCTGTAAAGAGAGATGGCGTAATGTCAGCATGAGCTATAGAGTATCCGTTGTTTAGGAAAGTCGCCGCATCCCGCAGACTGGATTACCTCTGATTCTGAATCACCCGGCAGGTTGGCAAATCGGGACATCTTCCTTACTAAAAAAAGTTGGCAACCTTCTTGATTTTTACGGCACTGGTTAAATTTGGTAAATTTGCACAAAAGTCTATATGCCTGATATAGACATTCCTGGCGAAAATTGTAAAGCTTGAATAAGTTGTTTGGCTAACCTTCTTTAAATAGGGATATTCTAAAGCTTGCCAGCTTTATAGCCGACTTTCAGCAAAAGGGCGAATCGGCCACGGAGAAATAATGACACGTCTTGCTAGGATACCTTTAAGTCAATGGACGATTTTGACTGCCACTGCCTTACTCACCCTCACCGCATGCACCGTAGAACCCGATTCGGCGGAGGCGAGGCTACTTGCCCTTATCGATCAAGCCGAAGTGGCCGCAGAAACCGGAGATTTCAGCGAATTACGGCAACTGATCAGTCAGCGCTATAGCGACGACTCTGGACGCGATAGGGCAGCCTTAACCGGCATATTACGATTTTACTTGCTGCGTAACCGATCCATTCATCTGTTGACGCGAGTGCAAACGCTTTCCCTGCCGGCACCCGATGTAGCGCAGGCCAGTCTGCTGATTGCCATGGCTGGACGCCCCATGGCTAGCGCCGAGGAAGCAGCGGATTTCCGGGCCGACGCTTACCACCTAGAGATTGAGTTCAGCAGCCAAGGCGATGGCATTTGGAAGGTAAGCTCCGCCCGCTGGCGGCGAGCCAAGTTAAGCGATCTTTTCAACAGCGCTTCATAATCCGCTAAGACTGAGCTGGATACTTCACTTTCAGCGATTTTCTGCGGTAACGCAATTCCACAAGAACCTGAGAATAGACCCGTGAGATGTTTTATAAATCCTGCTGGCCTGAGCACACTTCCGGCACTCGTTAACATTGTTGTACTGAGTTTTCTTATCTATGGTTGTGGCGGTGGTGGCGGCGGCGACGATGGAGATAATAGCGACGCCGGCGATACCGATAGCTCTGCCCTTACTTTTAGCGTGGCAGGCGTTATTCAGGCGGCCGCCAGCAACGCGGTAGACAGTGATGTGAATGATCCATTTTCTCCTTTTCAAGCCAACGATACGCTAGAGCAAGCGCAGCCCATTCCCAATCCCCTTATTTTAGGTGGTTATGCCAATTTGCCGGGAGCCGGTCCCAACGGCCGTTCTGCACTCTCCGGAGATCAGGAGGACTGGTATCAGGTGACACTGGCGGCTAATCAGATAATTACTCTGTCCATTGCAGGCGATGGCGTTTTTGACGACCTAGACCTGGGACTTTTCGACAGCGAAGGAAACCTTATCGATGCAGCTATCGGCCAGGAAAAATTTGAGACCTTACCGGTGACGGAAACCGGCGATTATTTTTTGCTCGTCCAAGCTTTTCAGGGCGCCTCCAACTACACTCTGACAGTGGGATTACAGCATTCCCTTCCAGCAACTCGCGGTCCCCGGCTAAGCGATACATTTGTACCGAGTGAAGTGATTGTTCGCTTCCACAATACTTCACCGCTAGTGAAGCAGGGTTTGCAAACCCATTTACAAGCCATGGGGCTTGCCGTTCAGGGAGGTCAAGAGAATCGTAATATGCTCCTTGCTTTGGAAGAGACGGATCACATAAACGCTCTGCAACAACTGGGTAACGAGTACGCTGGTCAGGCTCAGCAACGTTTCGCTACGGCCGATCCCGTGCTACGTCGCAAAATAGCTACCTTATTGGCGCTTAAGGCGCTACGGATGCGCCCCGAGGTGGCTTATGCGTCCCTTAATTACCGGCGCCAATTAAGCTTTATGCCCAATGATGAGCTGTATCCGCTCCAGTGGCATTATCCCCTGCTTAACCTACCCCAGGCATGGGACCTACAGACCGGCAACAACACCATCGTGGCGGTATTGGACACTGGAGTATTGTTGGATCACCCGGATTTGCAGGGACAATTCGTCGAAGGCTACGATTTCATCAGCGATCCCGATAACGCTGGTGACGGTGACGGTATCGATCCCGACCCCAATGATCCAGGCGATAACGCATCGGTGAGCCGCAGCTCTTTTCACGGCACCCATGTCAGCGGTACTGTCGCCGCCGCAACGAATAATGGTTTGGGCGTGGCAGGAGTCGCTTTTGGATCACGCATCATGCCGTTACGGGTGCTGGGCCGGCGAGGTGCCACCGACTTTGACGTGGAACAGGCCCTGCGCTTTGCCGCCGGTCTTCCCAATGACTCGAACTTGGTACCATCGCGCCAGGCCGATGTGATTAACTTGAGTTTGGGAGGACCAGGATTTTCGGAAGCTTCCCAGGCTATTTACCGCGAGATTAACGCCGCCGGCGTCGCTATCGTCGCCGCTGCCGGCAATAGTGCCAGCGCCGAGCCCTTTTTCCCCGCCTCTTACGAAGGAGTCATTTCCGTCAGTGCGGTAGATATTAATAAGGAGCTGGCTCCGTATTCCAATGTCGGTCCTTTTATCGACGTGGCTGCTCCCGGCGGCAACGTGGATTTTGACATCAACGGCGACGGCAAACCCGATGGAGTGCTCAGCACAGCCGCCTCTGATGCCGGTGGCAGTATCAACTTTGATTATCCCTTCTACCAAGGCACTTCTATGGCCTCTCCCCACATGGCGGGTGTTGTGGCACTGATGCGGGGGATTAACCCGGCCTTGACCCCCCGAGACGTTGACAACCTTCTGGCCAGCGGCGCCATTACCACAGATCTGGGTCCGCCGGGTCGGGATAATCGTTTTGGGCATGGCCTTATCAATGCCTACACAGCGGTGGTCGCTGCGGCTAACACTACCGGAGGCGCACCGATTACTCCCATACCTATTTTGGTGGTTGATCCTGGCGCGCTAAATTTCGGCCTAAACCGCACCAGACTGATGCTCACCGTCACCAACGGTGGTGGCGACACCCTTATTGTGAATGCCCCCGACCAAGACTCCAGCGGCTGGTTAACACTTATCCCACAGGTAGATGACGATGGTCTAGGCAGTTATACGATAAAAGTCAATCGCACTGGCTTAACCGATGGCATCTATACAGCCACTATTACCTTGACTTCCAATGCAAATACTATCCAAGTGCCGGTTATTATGCAGGTGGCCAGTAATCTGCAGGACGGCGAAGTGGGTCAGCAATTCGCCATTCTTATCGATCCCACTACGCGGGAAACCATGGCCAGCGTAGTGGCCACGCGCCAGGCGGATGGTAACTATGCCTATCGCTTTACCGAAGTGCCGGCTGGCCTCTATGAAATTTTTGCTGGCAGCGATCTTGATAACGATGGTCTGATTTGTGATTCCGGTGAATCCTGCGGCGCTTATCTTACCTTGGACGAACCGGAGGATATCCGAGTGACCGTTGATCAGGTCAATCTCGATTTTGGTAGCGGCTTCTCCGCCAACTTAGAAAACTTTCAGACGACTTCTGCGAATGGGGAGCCAATCCAGGGATTGTCCAGATACCCCAATGCCCCAAAACAGTTGGAAAGACCATGAAATTCCGGGCATTAACGCTGCTGATTGGATTGCTTATCGGCCTTCAGAGTTGTGCTCAACCTACTAATCCTGGAAAGAAAAATGAGGTACCGTTATCTGCTGAGGTACTCCGCAACACGGCACATTGCGGAGACTACGTCTCCGCACCCGCCGTCGTCTGGATCCAACAGCCAGAAGAACTAAAGCGTCTCTATGCAGGTTTCCCGGGCATGCAACCGCGTACGCCGCCGTCGGTGGATTTTACCAGCGAAGGGGTATTACTCATTGCCATGGGGCAACGTCCAACGGCTGGTTATGGGCTCGGTTTTGAGCCCAGTTCCGTAAAACTCGTCGATAGCACCCTCAGGATTACAGTGGCTTGGCAAGAGCCTGCTCCCGGCTATCTGCAGGCTCAGGTTATTACCCATCCCTGTTTACTGCTCAAGCTTCCCATCGTTCCGTTTCCGCCACATTCAGGTGCTGGATTCTGACGGCCGCATGCGCCTGCAAACTTCCCGCTAAGGCAGCCGTGCCGCTGGATCTTGGCGATAGAAGGCACACAATTGTTGATAGACAGCCGGATAAACGTCATGCAGAGCACCAGGGATGGTAAAAAAAGCCTCACTCACGACAGCAAAGAATTCCCCTGGACTTTCGGCGGCATAGGAATTAATTACCGTTTCTCGATCTTCCATCAGCTGTTGGCACAATGCCTCATAGGCCGAGGTAAAAGCCTGTGTCCATTGCGGTATCGCCATCCCCCAATGGAGAGGTGGCATACCGTTAGCCACACCATTCAGCATGTCCAGTTTATGAGCACATTCATGAATGACCACGTTATAGCCCGCACTTGCCGGCACCTGCACAACATCCGCCCAGGACAGAATGAGCGGTCCTCGTGACCAGGCCTCACCCGCACGTGCGCAATGCTCATAATGCACCACACCAGCGGCATCAATATATCGATGTTGTACTCGAAAACTTTCCGGATAGATAATTAGCGATACCCAGCCAGTGTAGTAGTCTAGTCCTAAATTTAGAATCGGCAGGCAGGCCGGAGCAGCGATGCTCAACCTCATGGCATCATCGAGTTCCAGATTTCCAATTGGCTCCAACGATTTTTCACGCAGAAACAGGATAACCAATTCCTGCAATCGCGCCAGTTCGCTTTCGTTTAAACGATGCAACAAAGGTTGGCTATCCACGAACTTTCGCCATGCTACCTCGGGTAACCGAAAGCGTTGAAGTACTTGACGGCGGCGCCAATTTTTCAGAAATCCCATAGATAACTCAACTATCAATCTGCTCAAACACCTGACTTACCCAGTGGCAATAATGTATGCCTTCTTCTAGACTCCAGAAACGGCCAAAAAATTGAGCACCCATTAGAACCCTTATCATGTTGCACTCAAACATTGTTCTATTACTCCGGTCACCGGAAAGAAACCGCATCCAATCTATGGCTAAACAGGTTGCTATCGCCCTACTAACGGCTGTCTGGGCAGTGCTTCCAGGGCTTACCTCTGCCGCCTCTGCCGACACTGCCATTTACAGCGAACGAGACATTATCCACCCTGTTTTTGCCACCCAGGGCATGGTGGCCACACAAGAAACAACCGCTACTCAGATTGGTCTTGAGATTCTCCAGAAAGGCGGCAATGCAGTAGATGCCGCGGTGGCCATTGGCTTTACGCTAGCGGTCACTTTGCCGCGTGCCGGCAACCTTGGCGGCGGAGGTTTTATGCTAGTCTTTGATGCCAACAAGAACGAAACCGTCGCCATTGATTTTCGGGAAATGGCTCCTGCCGCTGCTGGCCGCGATATGTATCTCGATGACCAAGGCGAACCGGACCCCCAACGTTCCCGTTATAGCTATCTGGCAGTCGGCGTACCTGGTACCGTGGCCGGATTGGCTATGGCGCTGGAGCGTTATGGCACTATGTCTTTAAAAGAAGTCATGTCATCCGCCATTACCTTAGCCGAACGAGGCATTCCTGTCAGTGAAGACATGGCTAACTCCCTTGAAGACGCCAAGGAGCATATGCTCCCCTGGCCAGAAACCATGAAAATTTTCTTTAAACCCGACGGCGTATCTTATGCGGTGGGAGAAACCTTGACACAAGAGGATTTATCTGTGTCGCTGCGAGAAATCGCCGAAAAAGGTCCCAAGGGTTTTTATGAAGGTGACATTGCCCAGAAAATCGCTGCCGACATGGCGGCCAACGACGGTTTAATTACATTGGAAGATCTTCGCAATTACAAAGCCGTTGTCCGCCAACCTGTACGGGGCACCTATCGAGGTTATGAGATCGTTTCCATGCCGCCTCCTAGTTCCGGCGGCATTCATATTATTCAGATTCTCAATATGCTGGAATCTTACCCTATCGGCAAGTTGAGCCATAACAGTGCTGCTACGATCCACCGCATGGCCGAGGCCATGAAGTTAGCTTATGCCGATCGTAGCGAATACCTGGGGGATCCTGACTTTACCAAAGTGCCCGTTAACGGCTTGACCTCTAAAGACTATGCAAAGCAACTGGCTAAACGCATCAATTTGGCAAAAGCCCGTCCCGCCACCGAAATCAAGCCCAACGATCCCATCCCTTTTGAAGGGGATCAGACCACACATTATTCAGTTGTCGATAAGGATGGCAATGCGGTCGCCACCACCTATACGATTAATTTTAGCTACGGCTCTCATATCGTTGCCGCAGGTACCGGCATCCTCCTCAATAATGAAATGGACGACTTTTCCGCCAAACCCGGGGTTCCCAATGCCTACGGCCTGATCGGCGACGAAGCCAACGCTATTGCCCCCGGCAAGCGGCCGCTAAGCTCCATGTCGCCCACTCTGATTTTCAAAAACGGCAAATTCTTTCTGGCTACCGGCAGTCCCGGAGGTTCCCGTATTATCACCACTGTGCTGCAGATAATTACGAACGTGATTGATCATCATATGAATATTGCCGAAGCCACCATCGCACCGCGGGTTCATCATCAGTGGCTGCCAGATGAGCTGCGGGTGGAAGAGGGCCTCAGTCCTGACACGCTTCGCTTGTTGAAAGCGATGGGTCATAACGTAGTGCTCAAGGATGCAATGGGTAGCACCCAAAGTGTCACGAGTCTACCGGATGGCTTATACGGCTTTTCGGATACGCGCAGGCAAGGAGCCATGACAGCAGGTTATTAACCACGTCGAACGCATTAGCTAAAAACGATACCCGAAATTCTCCTTAAAACGCTCCTGAAAAGCCTCTAGCGTGAAAGTGTGATTTTGAGTGCCGTGCTTTTCAATTTTGACGGCGCCCGCTAAAGAAGCGATACGTCCCGTCGTTTCCCAGTCCATGCCCTGCATCAGACCATAGAGCAACCCCGCTCGGTAGGCGTCCCCGCAACCGGTAGGATCAATCACCTGGGCCACCTGGGCAGAGGGAATCTCAAGGTGCCGATGATCTGTGTAAATAATAGACCCCTTGGCACCACGGGTCACGACCAAAGCTCTTACCCGCTCGGCAAGCTGTTTTGCAGACAGACCCGTGCGTTCTTGAAGCAGTTCACACTCATAATCGTTGGCAGCAATCCAATCAGCCTGTTCAATGAGACGAACCAGATCTTCTGCGCTGAATAAGGGCATGGCCTGGCCAGGATCAAAGATAAAGGGAATACCTGCCTCGGCAAACTGCATTGCATGGACCAGCATTCCTTCCCGGCTGTCCGGTGAAACCGTGCCGATGGTAATACCAGCATCACGGGGGACTGCCGCCTGTGCTGAAAACGCCATGGCACCGGGATGAAAAGCGGTGATCTGATTATCGTCCAGGTCCGAGGTGATGTAGGCTTGTGCAGTGAAGCTGCCTGTGATGACCTTCAGGTAGCGGCGGCTAACATCTTTGGCGTCCAGCCACTGGGCGTAGGGCGCAAAATCATCGCCTACTGTGCCCAGGGGATATCCCTCGCCACCGAGCAGCCTTAGGTTATAGGTCACATTGCCGGCGCAACCGCCAAATTCCCGCCGCATGCTCGGCACTAAAAAAGACACATTTAGCATGTGCACCTTATCGGGCAAAATATGGTTTTTAAAGCGGTCATTAAAAACCATGATGATATCATAGGCTAAAGAACCGCAAATCAATGCTGCCATCAAGCTATCCCGTTAGGTAAAAAGCAGTATTATCCACATCAAAGCCACATTTAACAAAGCGACGAAGACCGCCGCCGAGCTGACGTCCTTAGCTCGCTCCGCCAGATCGTGACGCTCTGATCCAACACGGTCTACGGCTGCCTCAATGCTACTGTTAAGCAATTCCACAATAAGCACAAGTATAAGACTGCCTATTAACAGAGCCCGCTCTACGCTATCGGTTCCTAACCATAGCCCTACAGGGACTAGAAACGCACACAATAAAACCTCCTGGCGAAAAGCTTCTTCGTGGCGCCAAGCCGCTTTAAGGCCCGCCCAAGAATAAAAGGTGGCATTGCACAAGCGGCGTAATCCTCTGTGTAGCTGATTTGCCATGCCGGAATTAGTTCCCAATCTCTACGTCCGCCCTTCCCGCAAAGTGCAACTCATCTCCCTTTTTTATGTGCAGGCTGAATTGGTACATGCTAAAGGAGTATTAAAATTGTCACTACAATGCGTTCAGGGCGGATTTATAATCCGGTTCATCAGCAATTTCCGAGACTAGCTCGGTATAGCGCACCCGGTTATTTTTATCCAACACCACCACAGCTCGGGCAGTAAGCCCAGCGAGGGGACCATCCTCCAGCAGCACGCCGTAGTCTTTGGCAAAATTACGCGAACGCATCATGGATAAAGATGTTACGTTTTCCAGCTTTTCGCCGGTACAAAAGCGGCTCTGAGCAAAGGGTAAATCGGCCGAGATAATGAGCATGACAGTATCCGGATGGGTTTTGGCATGCTCGTTAAATTTCCGAGTGGAGGTAGCACATACCGGCGTATCCAGGCTGGGAACAATGTTAAGAAGCTTCTTCTTATCAGCGTAAGTTGTCAGATTTACATCACTGAGATCACCGGCCACAAGATGAAAATCTGGTGCTTGACTGCCTTTGGCAGGCAAATCACCGTTGGTGTGATAGTTATTACCTTTAAACGTTACAGTTGCCATTGATTATCTTCCTGAATGGGTAGAAGCAGTAGGATTGGTGTGGCAAGCAGACTGTCCGTTGACTACTCGGCTTCTGCCTCTAGCGCCTCATAGGCCGAAGCATCCAATAGCCCATCCAAGGACTTGCTGGACTGCAAACGGAACAACCAACCTTCGCCATAGGGGTCCTGGTTGATTAGCTCAGGCGTTTCAGTCAGCGCTTCGTTTACTTCCAGAACTTCACCGTCCACTGGGCTGTAGACATCCGAAGCCGCCTTTACCGATTCCACCACGGCACATTCTTCGCCAGCGGCTACGGTACGCCCCACCTCAGGCATCTCTACGAACACCATATCACCCAGTTGGGCCTGGGCAAGATCGGTAACGCCCACGGTAATGGTGCCATCCCCGTTTGCGCGCACCCATTCGTGGCTCTTGGTATATTTCAGGTCAGTAGGAATATGACTCATCATGTTTTCTCCAATACAGTTTACTCGAGAAGCAATTCAATCAGTGAACGGCCGTGAGGTGTAAAAGGTAATTTTACCCCCATGCTAAACAATATTTATGACGAATATCTACCTGACAATACTTGTCGATATCCGTGAATACCTGTACTGGTGCAATGGAATACACCAAGGCAGCAAAAAAATCTGCTGGTAATTAAGGCCGGCAGTACCGCCGGCAACGACAACCTTTTGCTAGACATGCAATACAGCACGGTTTTTTAACACCAGATCAACTATAGTGCCAGCCATATGAATTGATGCCGATAATTTTATTACAATCGTTGTTTACTAACGATTTGAAGCCTTGTAACCAGTATCAGGTCATTTGGCCGGCACTATAGGATTTACCATAAACTCACGCGATTCTGTCGTTGTAAAGTTTCTTGGTCACAGGTTTCTTCCAAGTTTGCTAGGATTGTTGCCCATAGGGCGAAATAGTAGTTCGAATCTTCGCTAATTACCCGTGAAAAATACGTAGTTCAGGAAAGTTATCAAGGCAAACATGCTCCCAAAACGATTGTTGTCGCCTTGGCTAAGCGCACCGCAGCAGGGGGATCCTTTTACCTGACCAAGTCACAAAGCCTACAGTGTCCCTTCAGTGGAATCTGATGGCAACTGGAAAACGGTTTTTACCGGATCTCTCGATCTTAATTTTGTTCTACGTAGCACTTGCTATTAAACTGAAGAGGAAACGTATGAGAAATATAGGACCGCGAGCCATGGCCCCGCGCGACGGAATAAACTGGCTATATCAAGCCATGCAATTAATCATAAGCCATCCAAGTCGGTTTATAGCAGTCGCTTTACTAACTCCCATCAGTAGCGCCTTGCTGCTAACATTGCCGATATGGAAAGCCATGCCTCTTACGTTTGGCGGATGGTTTTCGGTGCTTGCTACACTGATCTGCTACGGTTTGCCACTTGCCATTGCCATTAACTTGGCTTGTGGCTTTGCTCGTGCGAGAAGCTGGCAGCGTAATCCCTCGCTACGGCAACTATTGGTTCCTACCGTACTCAGAGTTCTCCTTAAAGCGTCTTTGTTTTTGTTTGCACTGCTGTTTCAGGGCTACTTGGCTGTCTATTTGATTCATAATTTGATAAATCCAACTACCATGACGGCTGGTATTGATACCGACACCACGTTTTTTAATCCTGTCTTCGGCGTCGCGGATACGATACTGGGCACTCAACTCGGTATGATCGGCGCTTTACTGCTGGTATTACAGTTTCTGTTCGCCTTCTTTGTCATGCCCTTGCATTTATTTCGAGAGCTATCTCTGTATGAATGTTGGCGTCTCAGCTTTCTCGCTGTTTACCTTAATCCCTGGCTGGTGCCAGCCTTAGGGCTGCCCGGACTGGCAATGCTGTTTATGGCTTATTTCAGTATTTTTTCCATACCTGCACAGATCTTGGCTTTGCCAATGCCCGTCTATCTGGGGGCATTGCTTTACGTGGCCTGGAGAGAAGTTTTTCAGGGTGGCTTGGAAGATGATAAAGCACGCACCGACAATTTAACCAGACCAGCTTGATCTGATCAGCTCATTTTGAACCATCCATGTTAATCCTTTACTCAGCATCTATTTTCAAATCTCAACTGAAACCGGTAGTCGATTCCTTCACCCAATACAACGATGGTTAGCTGAAATTTTATCTTTTTCAGCCATCTCCATCCCGCCTTAAAGCCAGCACATCCTTATATTTTTGATAACGGCACAAAATGTGCTCCATCAAAATAGACCAATAATACGCTACGGCAACAGTCTATTACCCAAAAATAGTTGTGGCCGATGTTAGGTCTAGAAAACAGCTATTTTTCAGAGAAATAGCTGTTGTTTGGGACACCAAAAATTTCAGTTTAAAAGGCACTAAAAGTAATCTAGTTTTTTTGTGTAGGCGAGGCTAAAAAATGACAATCTTAGCAAGTATTAATGACACCACAATTACCACCGAAGACTTCGTAAAGACGCTGAAGCTTAAAGGTGAATTCGATGAACTGTTTGATGTTTTTATTCAAAATAAACTAACGATTCATTCAGCGGAAAAACTCGGTATTTCGATTAAAATCGAAGAAATTCAGAAGCATGCGGATAATTTTCGTCGCAACCATGGCCTATGTCGCGCTAAAGACACCCAAGAGTATTTCACCAGCCTTGGAGTCACTCTCGATGACTTTGAGAATTTCATAAAAGAAAACATATATAGGGAAACGCTGATTAACAAGATCAGCAATGATGAAGCAATCCAAGAATATTTTAGCTTAAATTCACCTGATTTTGATTGTGTTGAAATTTCTCATATTGTTTTGGATTCCGAAGACGAGGCAAAAGAAATTCTTGCAAACCTTGGAGAGGACCCAGAAAGTTTTTCCGAGATGGCCAGGGAATATTCCTCGGACGTAAATACTAAAGACCATGACGGCCTTATCGGGAAAATTTTTCGAGGAGCATTACCCGCTGAGATTGACGCTAAAGTTTTTAATGCATCACCGGGCGATATTCTAGGACCCTTTTCTCTAGACGAAGGTAACTTTGAAATCTTCATGGTAAAAGCTAAATATCCAGCTCAGCTTGACGAATCGACAACCATGAAAATACGCCAGCTAATTTTTCAGAAATGGCTTGCAGCCCAAACCGGAGAACTCAAGTTTGAATTGGTCTAGCGTTCAGTGGTTGTTTAACAGACTCTGGCACTATTAAAAATTTGGCGGTTGTTAGTACAACCGCATTTTCGCAATTACAATCTATCAACGGCCACCGGTAGAAACAAATAATGTCAAGCAATGCACAGGTAATTGAGCAAGACTTCTTAGTGAATTTTTTGGCTTCTATCGAGTTCTTCTCGGCTTTTAATCGTAACGAATTAGCCGAATTAGCCTTTCATGCAGAAATTAAAACTTACGCATTTGGAGAATCTGTTTTTCATGCCGGTGCCTCGAGTGATGGCTTGTACATCATCAAGACAGGAAAAGTCAGAATTTTCACTGAAGAGCGTGGCAAAGAAATTAGCATGGGCATACGCAAGGCGGGAGAAGTCATTGCCGAGACTGCGGCGCTAAAAGACTTCCCCTATGAGTATTCAGTCCGTGCCTCTTCACGGACTGAACTGCTCTTTATCCCACGCCATGTGTTTATCCCTCAATTACGTCAAAACAAGGACGCAGAAGCCTTTATGGTCCGTTACGCCGCCATACGGACGGCAGGCGGTTTTGTAACTCGATTGTTCGATCTGAAGGGCAAGGTTGATCCAAGTGAGGTTGAAAATCTCTTTTCTGGCATTGGCATTAAACGAGTTGCAGCGGGCCAAGTCATTCTCGAGCAGAATTCCCGCGAGGACCGACGACTTTACGTCGTACGCCAGGGACACGTTAATATCGTACGGATAGAAGATGGCGCTGAATATCCTCTAGCCACTCTTGGACAGGGAGAGGTATTCGGCGAAAAAGCGTGTCTTTTGCAACGAGAACAAGCAGCTTCTGCGATTGCCGAAACCGATGCCACTTTGCTGCTCATTCCGGAACAATCGGTCTTAGGCATTCTGGAACGCAATCCTAAACTCAAAGCGGTGCTTGAAGAGCGTATTCAATTTGCGGAACGCGAGCTGCAGCGCCAGAAAAAACTGACCGCACGCAGAAAAATGCCTGTCCTCTTGGACATGGGCTCTAAGCCCAAGAGAGGCGAACGGATCATTAAAAGATTTCCGCTTATCGAACAAGCGGAAGAAATGGATTGCGGTGCCGCCTGTCTCGCCATGATTTGCAAACACTACGGCATACCAATGACCCTCGGCAAGTTGAGGGAATTGGCCAATGTCACCGTGGAAGGCGCCACCCTCGAAAGCCTTGCCCGGGTCGGTGAGTCATTGAGTTTTACCACGCGTGGCGTTCAGTGCACCTATGATGCTATGCTGGAATTCGAGCTGCCTTTTATCGCCCACTGGGAAGGTTACCACTACGTAATCGTCTATGGTGTGTCGAAACAATATGTTTGGGTAGCCGACCCCGCCGTGGGTTTTAAAAAGATGGCAGTGGCCGATTTCGAAAGAGGCTGGACCGGAACTTGTTTGTTATTTACCCCAGGCGCAGAAATGGCACAACTGGCCGTAGCGACGCTCGCCCTGGGCTCGTTTTATTAGCTATTTAAAACCTTATAAAAAAATCTTACTGAATATGTTTATTGCTACGCTAATTATCGAAATGCTTGGTGTAGCTCCACCAGTTATCGTTCAAAATATCCTAGATAGAGTTGTCGTTCATCAAAATTTTCAATTATTACATGTACTAATTATTGGTTTAGCGATTTCGCATGTATTTATTCAGCTTACCGACGTATTGCGTGCTTTTTTAATGAGCTTTATGGTTCGAAGTCTGGACTTTCACCATGATGTCTCAGTTTTTTAAACATACTTTTTCGCTTCCTGTGTCTTTTTTTGCCAAACGTAAAACCGGGGATATATTTGCACGTTTTCAGGAAAACGAAACTATTCGAAGCTTTTTGACTTCATCTACGATAAGTACAGTTTTAAATGTTTTAATGATTTTTATCTATTTCATTGTCTTGTTCTTATATAACGTGAAAATGACGTTATTACTGATTCTTTTTGTAACACCGATACTTACTTTTAACGGCTCTCATTACCCCTAAATTCAAGGATTATGCAAGACGCGATTTTGAAGCCTCAACCGCGGCGGAGGCCATTCTTATGGAAACCATTAGTGGCGCAGAAACGATAAAGGCCACCGGTATCGAACGCCCGATGCGCCTAAAATGGGAAGAGAAATATGCCAAGGCACTTGACGTTCAATATCGAGCCGAGACGGTTTAACGCTGTGGTGGGTCTGATAGGCCAACTGCTAAATTCATTAACAAGTATCATCATGCTGTGGATGGGCGCGAATTTAGTCTTAAGCCAGGAGTTGACGATCGGTCAACTGATTGCCTTCAACATGCTCATGGGCAGCGTTATGGCACCGCTTATGGGACTCGTGGGAATGTGGAATGCGTCTACACGAAGCCGGAGTCGCCATGGAACGCTTGGGAGACATTCTCGATATGGAACCGGAACAGAAACCCGAGGAAATCACATCGCGCATTATGCTTCCGGATCTGTGTGGCGATATGCGCTTGGAGGAAGGTCTTCTTTCGCTACGGAGAAAAGGAAACGCCTTATGTTCTGGAAAATATCAGTTTTGAGATGAAAGCCGGCGAAATGATTGCTATCGTCGGTCAAAGTGGTTCGGGGAAAACCACATTGGCAAAGCTTTTGGTAGGTTTTTATCCTCCGACAGAAGGCAAAATAATGGTTGACGATTATGACTTAAATTTCATCGATAAAGAATATTATCGCGCCCAGATTGGTTACGTAATGCAAAGCAATCTACTGTTTTCCGGACCGGTAGCGGAAAATATCGCAATTGGTGATTCCAACCCCGATAAACGGAAAATTGTTGAAGTGGCAAAGATGGCGGACGCCCACGATTTTATTGCCAACCTACCCCTAGGCTATGAGCAGGTCGTAGGGGAAAGAGGTATGGGCTTATCTGGCGGACAGTTACAGCGTCTTTGCATTGCCAGGGCACTTTATCACAATCCCCGCCTGTTGATATTTGACGAAGCCACCTCTGCGCTAGATACGCAGTCTGAGAGCAATATACTGAAGAATATGCGCCATATTCTCGAGGGAAGAACGGCTGTCGTGATTGCTCATCGGCTTAGCACTATTATGAGTGCCGATAAAATACTGGTGCTGCATCGAGGCAGTCTTGTGGAACAGGGCAATCATCAAGAGCTGGTGGAAAAAAAGGGAATGTACTATCGACTTATCCAAAAGCAAATGGCGAGTGAGCAATAAAATGCTTTAAGCAGGTTAAGCTCGTAGAACTCAGACAATTAATCATCCTCTTCATACTCCTTTAAGCGACGCTTCAAGGTAGACAAAGGAATTCCGAGTTCACGAGCCGCCGCTGTTTTATTGTGGTTGTTACGCGCCAAGGCTTCCAGGATCATCTTTTTTTCAAGTTCCTTAAGCTGAGCTACGGAAGCAGAATCAGGGTCGAGCGAAGCTGCGCCAGAGGAGGGCATTGGCGGAGTTACCGAGACAGGTTCTTCGGATAAATGAAGATCTTGCGGCTGAATCGCATCACCTTGCCGGAACACGGCGGCTCTCTCCAGCACATTGCGAAGCTCACGTACGTTACCAGGCCAATGGTAGCGCTGTAAGGCGACCATGGCTTCTGGCGATACCCGGCAATTTAGGGATAGCTTTTCAATAAGGTGCTGCACCAGAAGGGGAATATCGCTACGAATTTCCGGAAGGGAGGGTACCCTGATAGGCACAACGGAGAGCCGGTAATAAAGGTCAGCCCGAAAGTCCCCAGTCTGCACCATGGCCGCTAGGTCTCGATGGGTGGCGGTAATGACCCGAACGTCCACGCGCACAGGCTGATCTGAACCAATAGGCTTCACTTCACGATTTTCCAGCGCACGCAGCAAGCGCGGTTGCAATTCCATAGACAACTCGCCGATCTCATCAATAAAGAGCGTGCCTTGATGTGCTCTGCGAAAGGCACCTTCCCGGCTTCCAGCTGCGCCGGTAAAAGCTCCCTTAACATGGCCAAAGAGATCGTTGCGAACCATTTCCGGATCGGTGACCGAAGCGTCGAAGACGACCAATGGACCACTACGCCCTGAGAGCTCATGAATGGTACGGGCCACAAGCTCCTTTCCCGATCCTGACTGACCCGTGATCTGCACAGTCGCTGGCGTGGGTGCTACGGCGCGTATCAGGCCATAAAGTTCGCACATGGGTTCACTGGCTCCTACCAAAGCCCCCAAGTGGTTCTCCTCCCTCGAAATAAGAACCTGATGCTCCTCGGTGCGCTGGCGAATCAAAATGCGCGAATAGCCCATCTTGCACTCCGTTTCCGGTGCCAGATAAGCCTCTCTAACTCTCATCTCACCGATATATGTACCATTCGTGGAGCCCAAGTCCCGGAACATCAATCCCTGGGAGGTCATATGAATTTCTGCGTGATGGCGAGAAATGGTACGGTCGGTCAGAATAACGTCGTTATCAACGGCAGTCCCGATTCTTAAGGTAGGCAAACAAAAACTAACTTCACGACCCGCGTCTGGTCCAGCGACCACCTGCAGATCTATCGCTTCGAGTTGGACTCGAAGGTTCTGACCCGATATGACCTGAATAGCTTGAGTGCCTGATTTGTCAGATAAAGACATTTGCTCTAAACATTACCATTGCATCATCACTGTTAAAATTATAATGCGCGCTAACCGCATTTTGTAGCTTTGTCTAATAAACTTCTAAAAAATTTGTAAATCAATTAATTATGTTTTAATAATCAACAAATTATAATAATTTTTAACGAAATCGTAACTCTCTGCTGCTGAGGAATTGATCGATTTTAATACACTTACTCTAATTAATTTCATGGTAGCGGCTAATGGTAGCGGCTAAAAATCGGGTGAGTGTACCAACTTACAGACACGAACATCCAGCGTTTCGGATAAAATTGAGTCTAGCGTTTTTGCCGGAAGAGCCCCCGAATGTTCAAGAAGCGCAAGTACCCGTCAACAGAGTTGTCTACGGACCAGCGTGAACTCGTTGCACGCCTCGTGGGCCCGCTGGAGGCGCGTGGAATCTCACGCGCGGTCTTTCGTGATATTCTCGCCGACGCCGAGATCAGCGTGCCCAAGTCGTCTTTGGATCGCTGGGTGCGCGCCCACGCGGAGACGGGCAGGATCTTCACGGCGGAGAAGGCCAGCGGAGCGGTGCCGCTTCTGGACGACGAGCAGGGCGAGATGGCAGCCGGTTGGGTTCTGTCTCAGAACGACTCGAACCAGGTCGTCTCGCTCGCCTCGTTCTCGACGTTCTGCGCGGCCGCCTTGGACGTGAAACTTGCGCCGACGACGGCGCATGACTACTTGCATGCCCTCGGCTTCAGTTCGAAGGTGTCACAGGCGAAGACCAGCGGCTTTACGGTGGACGTCGACGCGCTCGCGAAGATGATGTTCGAGTGGAAGAGCGAGCGACAGCGTGCGGGAGATCTCAAGGGGCTTCTGGCAAGCGTCGACTTCACGTTCACGGGCCACCGCACCGATCGGCGCGTGAGCTACGCGCCTGCTGGTGGCGCTCAGCCGAAATCGAGCGCCGCGATCACTCGATTCACGAACGGCATCGTCACCGTTGTCTGGTCCGACGGTGTAAACCGTACACCGCCCGTCCTCTTCACGTACAATGGAACGCTTCGGCTCGATCGTGTCGGGCGCAAGGCGTGGGTCCAGGAGAGGGACAAACTCGTGAACGCTTTCGCACGCTTCGGCATCCATGCGAAACGCGTCATCTCTATTGGCGCCGAGACGAACGAGACCCGCCTCTATGCCAGCGAGAGTGCCGAGCTTCTGCACCGTTTCTTTACGCTCTACCAGATCCCGCCCAACGTTGTCGTCTTCAGCGATAATGGGAAGTCCTTCTTTCCGGGCGGCGTGAGTGCTCTCGAATCGCTCGGGTTCGCAAAGCATGTGTCGTACCCTGCGCCAGTACATCAGCATCTCTCGCCCAATGACAACCGCCTGCATGGCACGGCGAAGGCAAGGTGGCGTAACAGCGGAGTGGACTTCAAGGACGACGTGGAGTCGTCTCTGCTGCTCCTAGGCGATCTTGACGTTGACCTCGCGGCTCACGGCGTGACGTGGTTCAAGCGCAACATCTTGGATCTCACCGCCAAGTCGGCGCGAGAGCTTATCCGAGGCAAATCCGGGAACAGGGCACAGGTCGACTACGATAGGCTCTATGCCTACCACATTTTTGCGGCCCTGGATGCGACGGGGAGACCAGAAGAAACTGGCGCATAAGTTCCGTACAAACTGTATGGGCGGGTGCGCAACGGATAGTGAGAACAAAATTCGACTCAATTTTAGCCGAAACGCTGGCATGTTGGCTAGACGTCTTGTGGGTCCCCAGCAGCGTAATGAGTATTGCATAACGCTGCCCGATTCCCATATTAACAGTAGAGTTAAGCGTTTTTTTACTGTATTTAACTTGAAAATGTCACATTAGAAAAATCTGATTTTTTTTCAAAGTCAGTACATTACAGAAATATTTTGGACTATCAACTTTAGCCGGGACACTTGGCAAGCGACCTGGTAGGAGCGAGCTCGCTCGCGAACTAAACCTGATGACTCCCTATTCGCGAGCAAGCTCGCTCCTACCAGCGGATGCGGCATCTAGTTGCACGTCCCGCTTTAAGTTCGTAGCCAGCAGTGGTTATCTTAATTCATTGATAAATCAATATCATAAGAAACTGCTAATATGACATTGTCAAGTAAATTATAGTTATCTAGAGAATTGAACTGCCTCTGCCGTCAAATTCAGCAAAACCTAAAAAGCTGTTCTTGGCTTTACAATCCACATGTTTGGGGTTTTTGATGATTTCGCAAAATCTGCGGGAATTCTACTATCAAAGGATTCTAGATTTCAATCGATTAAGAAGGCGATTTTGTAGGCCTTTGAAAGGCTTGCTTACTTACGTTACATGCCTGTACTGTTTGTCTTCTGGTATTGGCAGACAACACTATCAGCATCGGAAATCTGATACATATGGTATGCCGCAATGCGGGCACGGAGGTTAAGTAATGATTATTATTTAAAATAAGAAATAACTTTTTATTCCGTTTATAGAGGCACTATTACAATGGAACCATTAAGGTCAGAATTTTTTTAATGATTTCCTGATGAACATACCCGGTTATCAGATTCTACGCGAGATCGGAACAGGTGGTATGTCCACGGTATATCTCGCTGTTCAAAAATCTCTTGATAGAGAAGTAGCTCTTAAAATTATGTCGTCAATAATGGTGACAGACGAAAATTTTCGTAAGCGTTTTCTTAAAGAAGGAAAAATTGTTGCACATCTTTCTCATCCAAACATTATCATTGTATATGATATTGGTATACACGAAAACTGCTACTATATGGCACTAGAATATGCCAAGGAAGGAAATCTCACTCAGTTTATCGAACGCAATAAACCGACTATACCTCAACTGATATATATATTCAAAAAAATCGCAAGCGCTTTAGATTATGCCCATAATCAAGAAATTATACATCGTGATGTAAAGTCTGCAAATATTCTTTTTCGAAATGATACTTTACCTTTATTGACAGATTTTGGTATTGCAAAATTATTAAATCCCAATGCTACTCAATTAACAGCCGTTGGAGTCACCGTCGGCTCACCCCACTATATGAGTCCAGAGCAAATTTTAGGAAATCCACTCAGCAAGAGTTCGGACTTATATGGTCTAGGCGTTGTTTTGTATGAAATGTTAACTGACAGGAAACCTTACGAGGGGGAAAACTCACTTGCCATAGCTTTAAAACATCTAAATGATCCTATACCAGCTTTACCCGATTATTGTTTAGAGTTTCAACCGATTTTAAACCGACTGTTAGCGAAAAATGCCAATGCTAGATTTTCTGATGCTAAACATCTAATAGAGGCTATTGATAACTTACAAACGCATAAGTCTTCGTTAAAACTAGATACCAGAATTACATCACACCAAGATAAAATTAAATCTCTTGAGTACTCAAATGAGTTCTTAAGATCTGGAATACCTCCTTCATTACCAACTCAAACAAAATTCATTGACTCAACAGTTAAAAAATTTATAAAGCTCTTATATGATAATAAATGGATACTAGGTACTTTAATATTGGTAATTTTAGCAGGTTCTGGTCTTTACTACTATGATACTTTTATCCACGAAAAACATAAGGAAGAGACAAGAACATTCTTCATACGAAAGATCAGAACACCTGAAAATTTTGTAACCCAAAAGATGCAACAACTTAACGAGGTAGCTGCTGCGTATAATCGTATTTTAACGCTTAATCCTGGAAACAAAACGGCAGTTGAAGGACTGCAACTTCTTGCAGATAAATATGCAAAACTTGCACAAAAAAGTTTACCTAACGTCAGTAATGAGCTTGCCCTGAGAGTAATTAAAAATGGATTAGATATCAGTCCACAACACAACGAACTACTATTACTAAAAAAGAAAGTGGAACAAATGAAATCCGACCATACAAATTACACGATAAACGAAGAAAAGGTATTCGCTTTGCTCAAAGAAGCTGAAAATCATCTTTCTGCTTCACGCTTCATTTTTCCTAGTGATGAAAATGCGATCGAAACATACAAAGAGGTTCTCAAATTAGATCCGAATAATAAAATGGCTTTGCGCCGACTCAATGAGATAGCAGATTTTTTTGAGCAGAAAGCGCAAGAAGATTTAAAAAATAATAGAATAAATCAAGCGATATCGAGAATAGAACAGGGTTTAATGATTAATCCTGAACATGCCGGTCTGTTAGAGCTAAAGGAAACCGTTGAGTCTCAAGCGCTATCAGATAACAAAAACTAAATATACGCTATTAGCACTCTGCATGTTTGATTCTTACCAAAAGAGGGTGAGCGTGGTCAAATGGGCATGTACTTCAGTGCCCTCATCGAGCAGCACCAGGGTCAGCCCGGTAAAGACGCGCAACATCATCTCGGTGGTGGGGCGAGCCGTCGCCCGCTTGGGGTTGCCTGGATAGAGACCACTCAGGCGCGTCCCTTCCTGCTGCAGGCGCTGGCGCACGGTGAACTCAACCAAGGTCAGCACCCGCAGCCTCAGGCTCAGCAGCCGGATCAGCCCCTTGACCCGCGCATCGGAGTCCAAATACATCGGTGTCAGCGACAACACCCGACCCTTCAGGCGCCCAAAGCCCCGTTCGATGAGATAGGCCTGACGGTAGGCGAGCACGACCTCGGTCAACGACAACTCGGTCTGGTCGGTGGCATAGACCCGCCAGCCCAGCCGGCGCACTGCCGAGGCGAGGGCAGCCTCGTCGAGGCATACCTGCACGGTGACTGTCTGGGTGCGCTCCACCCGAGCGGGCCGGTCACGGTAACGCCGCTTGGGCCGCTCATCGAGATGGGTTTGATAGTCCACCGCCAGCAGGCCCGCGACCCGGTGCTTGGCGATGAGCGCCTCGACGGTCTCGGCCAAGGTCGCCTCGTCGGTAAAGCGCTTCTTGCCCTGGCCGGTGACGTTAAGCTCGGCAATCGCCGCGGTGGCCTGCTCCAGACGTTGGTGCAGCGCCCGCTCTTGACGCTCGGCCAGTTTGAGCGAACGTACCACCAGCCGCCGCTCGATCCAGGTGAGCTCCTTACCGTCGTGCTCACCGGTGAGCTTCACCTCATAGCCAAAGCCCTCGGCCAGCTTCGGCCCCCGGTCACCCTCCGCGCTGGGCTGATACACCGGCTCCAGCGCCTGGTGGCCCGCCCAGACCGGCTCCAGCACCTGCTCGAGCTCCGACTCCGGCAGTTGCGTGCTCGGCAGCGGGCACAGATAATGATCCCCGCTGCCCACCACGTACGCCCGGGTAGCCAGCGCCGCCATCTTCGCATCACCGAGGTAGGTCATCCCGGCCTGCTGCAACGTGCGCTGCACTTTGCCAATCTCCGGCACGTACAGCGGGTCATCGGCCTGCTCGCCCGAGACCACCGTGGTGCTCAGGGGCAGCCCCAGGGGATCCAGCGTCGCAAGATTGATTTTCACCTGCGGCAGGTCCGGACGGTGGTCCTTGCTGTGGCCGAATTGAAACAGACCTTCCTCAGTCACCTCGACGTAGCCCTTGGCGGTGGTGCTGTCGACACGCACTCGCCGCGACCCCCCCAGGTCATAGACCCGCAGCAGTTGCTCACCCAGCGACTGCTCAACGGTTTCCCACGCCACGTCGTCGCTCAAATAATCCAGCACCGCCGCCAGGCGGTCATCGCTCCAATCCAGCGCCCGTACCGGCTGGCCCAGACACCCGGCCAATCCCTGCAGGCGCGCCTCGACCCAGGGTTGGACATGGTTCAGGCGGTGGTCGCCTTCCGACAGGATAAAGGCCAGCCACACGGCACTGACCGTGCCCAGGCTCAGCTCTACTTGCAGTTCATTAATTAGTTGAAATATAAAATATTATTATTTTAGATAAAAACAACAAGAATTTGCAAAAACGCAAATTTTGTTATATATTCCGTCATGTAATAGCTAAGCATATATTATATAAATAACTAATTTTACTAATTTTATAATTCCAATATGTTTAGAGTAACGTATCTCTGTGAGTTTCACTTATCGGAGAGATTTAGCATGAAAATTAGTCTAAAATAATTCAATTACCCATAAGACCACCATTATCGCGTTGGCAACTATACAACCAATCACACAAAGCTGGTCAGAAGATCTCGTCGACCTTATTCCCAGTTTGTACGGTGGCGATGGCATAACACTTATGGCGCGCGAACAGTTTAGTCATGAGGCACACTTCTTAGTTGATACCCAAGCAGCGATTAACCAGTTGAACGATCAGATTGCATCTGCGGTGCGACCTCTTCCTCTAACTCCTTCAGCAGGTGGTATTACCTACAGATTTGATCCAGATCGAGGAACATATGATCAAACGACAGAGACTTTGGGACCACTGATTACCGAGCGCCCGCAAACGCTTGGTAAGGGACAGATCAGTCTTGGCGCGAGCTTCACTTTTTTTAACTACGACCAATTTGAGGGAGACAGGCTAAGCAACCTGCAAGTGACAGCGTTTCACATTCCAGACACATTCCCATGTGCACCAATAGGACCTGACAACGAGACAATTACCCCGTGCGGAAATCCCAATGAACGGGAAAATTGGGAATTGGACAGGGTAAACCTAGATGTTGACATTGATTTAGATTTTAAGACATGGACGTTATCAGCTGCTTACGGAGTAACGGATCGCTTGGATCTAGGGATATTGATTCCTATCGTTGATGTGAACATGAAGGTGCGTTCAAAAGCCGAAATAGTGGTTTCTCCTGAGAATGATTTTCCAGATGTACATTCGTTTGGCGGAGAAGACGATCCTATTGACTCGGCGAGTGACAGTGACACCGGCTTAGGTGACATATTGGTCGGTGCAAAATACTTTTGGATCGACAAGGACAGATACGATATTTCTGGTGCTCTGCGAGTTAAATTCGGGACAGGAGATGAAGATAATTTTCAAGGCACTGGCAGCACCACTATTAGGCCCTTTCTTATAGCTGCCTACAAAGCAACTAATTACATTAACTTACGAACCAACCTTGGATTTGATTTCGACTTAGACGATAGTGATCGTAACGAATTTATCTACACAGCCGGCTTTGATGCCGGTAACCAAGTGTTTACAGGCGTCATAGATCTGATAGGAAGCCACAAAATTGACGGGAATGGAATTGGCGACGACCTCGTCGACGTCGCCTTCGGCTTGAAATGGCAACCAATCAAACATCTCATTCTTGCCACTAATCTCTTAGTTCCTATCAACGATAACGAAGGTCTTCGGTCTAACGTCATCACCACGTTCGGGCTAGAATTTAGAACTGATTATTGATGAGAGGCAGCCTGTTTCGAGTACTGCTCCCATTCTTGGGCAAGAGTCCGTTGTATTGATAAACGTATGGCTTGTTCCTCTACCTCGACCTCTTGCTCAGTATGATTGAGAGCTTTGATTTTTTCATTGAGTATTTGCTTAGCCTGTCCCAATAAGCGTTGTAATCCTGCCTGCGCTGCAGTATTTTCAGGCTCAAGGACTAATACCTGCTGATAACTTTCCCATGCATTGTCTCCCGCCGGTTCAGTGAGCTGTCCCGCTGCCAGCTGCTCGTCCGCATGCCTGAGAAGCTCCTCCACTTGCCGGCGTTGACGTTCAGCCTCAGCCTGGGCCTGTCGCACCTCTTCCTGTATGGACAGCAACGTTTTATCCTGCGGGCGCACCTGCAGCCCTTTAGCAATCGCTGCCAAGCTTGCCTCAAGCTTCCCCGCCTCCTGCCGCTGCCGCGCCAGCTGCGCATACTGTTCTGCAATGCGTTTCAGCCCCTCCTTCGCCTGGATGTTGCCCAGGTCCAGGAACAATATCTGCTTGTAACTTCCCCATGCATTGTCTCCCGCCGGTTCAGTAAGCTGCTGCGCAGCCATTTGCTCCTCCGCCTGTTCAAGCAGTTTCGCTATTTGCCGATGGCGCTTCGCCTCAGTCTGGGCTGCTTGCACCTCCGCCTGCAAGGCCAGCAGCGCTTTATCCTGCGGGCGCACCTGCAGCCCTTTGGCAATTGCGGTTAAGCTCGGCTCTAGCTCTCCCGCCTCTTGGTGTTGCCGCGCCCGCTGTGCGTAGCGCGCCGCAATCTCTGCCAGACCCGCCTCGGCTTGCCCGTTACCGGGCGCTAGCTCCAGCACCTGCCGGTAGCTCTCCCACGCGTTATTCCCCGCCGGTTCGGTCAGCTGTTGCGCCGTCAGTTGCTTGTCCGCTTGCCGGAGCAGTTCTGCTACCTGCCGGCGCCGCCGCTCCGCTTCCGCCCGCTGGCGTTCCACTTCGGCCTGGGCTTGTTGCACCTCTTCCTGCAAGGCCAGTAGCGTCTTATCCTGCGGGCGCACCTGCAAGCCCGTTTCCACCGCCGCCAGACTCGCCGCCAGCTCCCCCGCTTCACGCCGCTGCCGTGCCAGCTGCGCGTAGTGCTCCGCCATCTCTGCCAGACCCGCCTCGGCTTGCGCATTATCCGGGCGCTAGCTCCAGCACCTGCCGGTAGCTCTCCCACGCGTTGTTCCCCGCCGGTTCGGTGAGCTGTTGCGCCGCCAGTTGCTTGTCCGCTTGCCTGAGAAGCTCTGCCACTTGCCGGCGCCGTCGCTCCGCCGCCGCCCGCTGTTGTTCCACCTCGGCCTGGGCTGCTTGCACCTCTTCCTGCAAGGCCAGTAGCGTCTTATCCTGCGGGCGTATCTGTAAGCCCGTTTCCACCGCCGCCAGACTCGCCGCCAGTTCCCCCGCTTCACGCCGCTGTCGTGCCAGCTGTCCATAGTGCTCCGCCATCCCTGCCAGACCCGCCTCGGCTTGCCCGTTACCGGGCGCTAGCTCCAGCACCTGCCGGTAGCTCTCCCACGCGTTGTTCCCCGCCGGTTCGGTGAGCTGTTGCGCCGCCAGTTGCTTGTCCGCTTGCCTGAGCAGCTCTGCCACTTGCCGGCGTCGCTGCTCCGCCCCCCGCTGGTGTTCCTCCTCGGCCTGGCCAGCTTGCACCTCCCCCTGCAATGCCAGCAATGCTTCATCCTGCGGGAGCACTTGCAAACCCCTGGCAATATATTCTTGGGTCTTCTCCAGTTCTCCCGCTTTCTGCCGCCGCCGCGCCAGTTTTGCATAGCGCTCAGCGATTCGCACCAGGCCAGCCTTGGCTTTCGGGTTTCCTGGCTCTAGCGCCAATACTTGCTGATAACTCTCCCAAGCGTTATCCTTCGAGGGTGTTGTCAGACGCCACGCCGCCAGCTGACTCTCCGCTTGCTCAAGCAGTTGTGCAACCTGCCGACGCTGCCGCTCTGCTTCCGCAAGTTGCTGTTCCGCTTGGGCTTGTTGCTGCTTCGCTTCGTCCTGTTGTTGTTCTGCCTTGGTTTGTGCCTCCTGCACTGCCTGCCGCAATGCCAGCAATGTCTCGTCCTCAGGCAGCACTTGTAAACCTCTGGCAATGTATTCCAGACTCGTTTCTAGCTCTCCTGTTGCCTGCCGCCGCCGTGCCAGCTGTTCGTAGCGTTCGGCAATTCGCACCAATCCTGCCTTGGCCTCCGCGTTACCCGGTTCTAGTTCCAGTACCTGTCGGTAACTTTCTAATGCGTTGTCACCTGCCGGTAGAGTTAGACGTAAAGCTTTTACTTGCTGGTTTGCCCTTGCTAGCAACTGTTCCACTTGGCTCGGCTTCTGTTGAGCCAATTCAGCTTCTAGCTGTTGATGTTGCTTTGAGATTTGCTGTTGACGCTGCACCGGCGTTTTCTGTTGACGCTGGGTTAACCTGTGTTCCCGCTGCGGGGATGGTGCCTTGCCCACTGCATGGAAAAGATGCTCTAGGCCAACTGATTTAGCAATTTCTAAAGTATTTTTTCCATCTCGATTCTGAATTTCGGGGTCAGCACCTCTGGCCAACAAAAGCTTTACAATTTCTGCATTTCGACCAGCCGTGGCCATCATTAGAGGCGTCCAGCCATAATCATTCCGTAAGTTAACTCCGGCTCCCCTAGACAATAACTCACGAACGATAGCGATGTGCCCTTTGGAAGCAGCAACCATTAATGGAGTTGAGCCTTCGTCATCACGTTGGTTTATGTTTCTGCCTTCATCCAACAAGCTTCTTACCGTGTTCAGGTCCCCGCTAAACGTGGCCCGCAGTAAAGGGGACCACTCCGATGCAGCTTGCAGCTGAACAAAGGGGAGTAAAAGGCAAATTACTGTAACAGTAACCCAAGACAAATGAGACATCAGAGATATCTACGTAGATTGGTAAATCTATTGTTTAATTATAGTGTATCTTCAAAAGGGTATTTTCAAATTTTAGGGCAGTGTTGGAGTTTGCTTTGGTTTGTTTTGCAATTACGAAATAACATCCCTGTTACCCTCGGTTCGCTCATTTTTGTAATATGTTGAATTTTAAAATGAATTTTCAACAATTTTCGAGAATAAAGCATTTATTGAATATATAAGTTGTTGAATTTTAAAAGCTTTCAAAAAAATGAGCGAACCGAGGGCTGTTAATTAGAACCTCTAAAATTCGGCAGGAAAAAGTGTAATAGTATTGCTCCCTATGCATGAGAAGCGCTCTCCATCAACGGTTCCTGTCGCACTACCTGAACCCTCCACGTTAATGCTGTCGCCACTGATGGTGCCCTCTGCAGAGAACGTGTTTTCCGTAACACTAACATTACCTTCAAAGGGAAGTAAAAATGCGTTGGAAATCCTAATACCGTCTCCGTCTACCGTTCCGTTCCTGGTAAAATCATGACCAGGAACATCATAAATTATCCGGCAATCATTTTGCTGAATAATGCTTGTACCTGCCACACTTAGGGATTGCGATGTTGTCCTCTCTGAAATTGTACAATTCATGGTCACATTCTCAGAAATGTTCCATTCACCAGCTATGTTGGCGCATCGAGTCACTAAAGAAGCATCCCCCGGATCAGTTGTAGCGGAATCTCCCGGTTCAGGAGTAGAGGTATCTTCAACAGAAGTATCTTCCGGATCAGGAGTAGAGGTATCTTCCATAGAAGAATCTTGGCACACTAACCCGGCAGGAGCGGTTAATCTTTCAATTCGCAAAACTCCAGAACCGTTTTCAACATCGTAGGTAACGGTTCCTGAATTACAGGAATCGAATTCAAAGGATAAAATACCCCAGTCGAGAATTCTTTCTACAGTCTCTGGATCAAAATCCGGCCCGAACCTGCCACCTCGTGTGATATATACAGGTACCGTCGCCTGATCACCATCAATATCACCCACGCCTAAAATCCATGCTTGATTGCCATCAAGATTGTAGGCATACCAGTAGACATTAAGTTTACTTCCTTGCAGTACTTCTAACACAAAACCGTGACCCGATTGGTCCCGATTGTACCAAGACCCACTGATGCCTGGTGTCATGGGAATACCTGCTGTCGCCATTAGTGGTAACAGTGATCCCGTAAGTAAAATCAATCGGGTAAAATTGAAGTTATCAGTTTTCATATCACGCCTCTATTTTCATCTTAACCTTCTATTTTAATGCTCAATTAATCCTCTCAATTGAATTTTGGACGCTAAAACAGACTAGCCACACTGCCGACACTATAGCAACGTTGTTTGAGCATCTAGCACTTATTGTACGGATAATCGAGTGGATTACCGAAAACATAAAACCAGTCACAACAGAACCGCTAAATGTTATCGGTAGATCCTGCAACTGAATAAAAATAGTTTTATTAACAACTCATAATCTTGATCATGATATCTTTATTGAGGCACTAATTTATTATTAGAGCTTTAATAATAAGGATTGGCATCATCACCACCTTCACCAGGGCTGCTTAATTTCACTGCAAGAGAGCAGGGGTTCAACACCCCCCTCTCTCAGAACTTTACGAACTGATTAAGCATTGGTCTGAACAGCGGTTATGTTGCTACCAGGACTATTTACAACCGTTATAATTTGGGTTTGAACGTTAATGTCCAAATCCAAGAGGGGTTTATTATGGCCATAGGCATATTTTCCATACATTCCATGCCCAAATTTATTTCCCCTCCACGGATGACGTCGGTGACCCCAACCACGCTTCTTAGCCGCCCATCCATGCCCACCAACCGTAGCAATCATCACCTGCTCATTAAGTTCTTTGACTTCAGATAAATCACGAATGGTAATTTCACTCATTTCACTATCTCCTCATTTAAAAGTTAAAAAGGTTTTTACAAAGTTAAAATCATCTCAGGACATGAGAGGCGGGGGTTCGAAACCCCCTGTTAACAAACCTCCACAAACCGATTAAGCATTGGTCTGAACGGCAGTGATGTTGGTACCAAAACTATTTGCAACCGTGATAACCTGGGTTTGAGTATTAATGTCCAAGGAAAGGGGTCTAAAGCCATGACGGCCATAGGCATAGGGAACATGCATCTTCGGCCCATACTTTTTGCCCCTGCGTGGATATTTCCGAACATACTGCTCAACCGCCCATCCCCGTCCACCAACCGTAGCAATCATCACCTGCTCATTAAGTTCTTTGACTTCAGATAAATCACGAATGGTAATTTCACTCATTTCACTATCTCCTCATTTAAAAGTTAAAAAGGTTTTTACAAAGTTAAAATCATCTCAGGACATGAGAGGCGGGGGTTCGAAACCCCCTGTTAACAAACCTCCACAAACCGATTAAGCATTGGTCTGAACGGCAGTGATGTTGGTACCAAAACTATTTGCAACCGTGATAACCTGGGTTTGAGTATTAATGTCCAAGGAAAGGGGTCTAAAGCCATGACGGCCATAGGCATAGGGAACATGCATCTTCGGCCCATACTTTTTGCCCCTGCGTGGATATTTCCGAACATACTGCTCAACCGCCCATCCCCGTCCACCAACCGTAGCAATCATCACCTGCTCATTAAGTTCTTTGACTTCAGATAAATCACGAATGGTAATTTCACTCATTTCACTATCTCCTCATTTAAAAGTTAAAAAGGTTTTTACAAAGTTAAAATCATCTCAGGACATGAGAGGCGGGGGTTCGAAACCCCCTGTTAACAAACCTCCACAAACCGATTAAGCATTGGTCTGAACGGCAGTGATGTTGGTACCAAAACTATTTGCAACCGTGATAACCTGGGTTTGAGTATTAATGTCCAAGGAAAGGGGTCTAAAGCCATGACGGCCATAGGCATAGGGAACATGCATCTTCGGCCCATACTTTTTGCCCCTGCGTGGATATTTCCGAACATACTGCTCAACCGCCCATCCCCGTCCACCAACCGTAGCAATCATCACCTGCTCATTAAGTTCTTTGACTTCAGATAAATCACGAATGGTAATTTCACTCATTTCACTATCTCCTCATTTAAAAGTATTAAAAGGGTTCTCAACAAAGTGAGCTCATTGACGCTCGCTGCAAGATAATGCAACCCATGTGCCAGCCCTTTTTATTTCTTGAAATATTTGAAAAAAAAATTGTAATAAGCGTTTGATAATTTTGAATTTAATTTTTCTGATGTGTTTCTTTCAAAATAAACGATAACCACAGTAAATCAGCTCGAAGACAGCAGTATTCAAGCTATTTCTCTTTATGTAGAGGGTAAAAATTAGCCGTTCTTTCACAAGACCCCAATAACAGGTCAAAATGAACTGTATGGGTTCATAATGGCTAGCTCATTGAGGTCACACTAGTAAAAGATTATGCGACTAAGCTCTATATTATAAGTTGGCACGTCTAGTGCTTATAGCTTTAGATAAGGTTTAACATTAATGTTGGAGCGTACACAAAATTTATTATTGAAGTGCAATAACACCGGAATGCGTAACAAGTTAACTGATTGGTAAGAAAGACAGTTTGATTATATAGATGTTCGATGTTTAATGAGCTGTATCCTTAACGCTTAAATAGTCTTTGAAGTTCTTATAAAATGAGATTGCTAATTTCCACTGAATTGTCTTGATAAAAATCAATCTCTTATTAAATAGAAACCATTTGGCCTGATCCAAGAAAAACACTATCAAGGCGGAGGTAAAAATGCTTTCACAGTCTAAAAAATGCCTAAATCATAAGTACCTGTCGATTGTCAACGCCGCATTTAATACTGGGCTTTATGCTAATAGCCGTCAACTGTGCTTTGGCTGTATTGTTTTAATGACCACTTGCTTCCTGTGCCAACTTAGCTGGGCCGGAATATACACGTCCAGATACCCCCACCAAGGCAGCCTGGTCTCAAAGTGCAACAATTTCGGCATCTAAAGTTATTAGGCCTGATTGGTGGGCGGGATTCGGCGATCCCTATCTGAACGAGCTTGTAGACAGAGCCATTGCGGATAGTATCGATCTGCGGATTCTCGCAGCCCGTATCGGAGAGGCTCGGGCCTCCGTTGGCCTTGAGCAAACTGCAGCATTACCCACCCTTCGCGCAGGAGTGAATGGCAGCCTTACCAAGGACCGGGCATTCTGTACTCTCGGATGATTCCCAAGCAGAATCTCGATGTCAACGGTGCATTAAACTGGGAAATCGATATCTGGGGGAGAGTGCAAAAAGGCGTCAACTCCAGAGAAGCTGCTTTTAACGCCTCGGAGGCGGACTGGCGCGCCGGCTATCTGACGCTAATCGCTGATGTGGCCAGCACCTATTTCCAAATCCGTGAAACGGATGAGCTGATTGCCCAGCAGCAATGGACAATCGACAAGAATCAGCAAATCCTGGCAATTAACCAGGCGCAATTTTCAGAAGGTCTGGTGTCCGCGGTTCAGGTCATGCAACAGGAAGCAGAAATCAGCCGGTTGCAACAACAGTTACAGGATTTCCAACGGGTACGCCAAATCGCGGAAAATCAACTGGCCACTTTATTGGGAACACCGGCCGGCGAATTCAAAGTTCCCGTGGCTAATCTTAGCAATACTGTAAACCTGCTGGATGTACCCTCTGGTCTGCCCTCAGATCTCCTGGAGCGGCGGCCTGACATCATAGCGGCGGAATATCGAGTGTTAGAGGCGAATGAGTTAATTGGTCAGGCAAAGTTAGCAAAGCTGCCACGACTGAGCTTGACGAGTACTGCGAACAGAAACATCGTTAGTAGCGCGCTTACCGGTTTAATAAAAACCTGGACCCTTGGACTAGGGCCAGCTATCGATATTCCTCTCTTTGACCCCTCTCTGGAAGCCCAGGTCAAGGTCAATGAAGCACAGACGCAAACTGTTAGCGAGGAATATCGCAGAACCGTTATTACGGCATTCGAGGAAGTAGAAAATGCCCTCGTTAATCTGGCCAATCGCAAGACGCAAAAAGAAACGTTGGAAAAACAGATTGACACCCTGCGGGTCGTTAACGACCAGGTATATGCCCAGCTGCGGGAGGGACTGGTATCCCAACTGGAAGTCTTCGAATCGGAACGCAGATTACTGGAGGCTCAGCAGGATCTCTTGCAACTCCAACAGCAGCTCCTTACCGACACAGTCACGTTGTATAAAGCGCTGGGTGGCGGGTGGCCCAAAGAACACATCGAATTGGCGAAACCAGAGTCTGGACTCGCGACATCAGGGCGGTCAATGCTATGACGGTTATACTCAAACCCATCTCCCATCCTGCAATGGGAGACATCAGAATAGAAAGCGCCTTTTTTCCGATCGGCAGAGCTGAATCTCCTTTTGCTTCCTACGGAGATAGAGTGGTTTCCCGGCTTGCAACACGGCATGCCCGAATCTTTCAAGAACGAGGAATAACCTATCTGATAGATCTTGGCAGCCAACCTGGAACCTCGATAAATGGTCATGCCCTCCGCAAAAAGATGGCGAGACTTCATAATGGTGATGAGATTTGTTTTGCAAATGAATTGCTTTATAAAATCGAATTACCTGAAACAAAAGGCACCATGCAAATTCCAACTGTTGTACAGCCGACGGGTGGTCTTACACTCGTGCCGGACCATGATCACACCGATATTGAACCTATTGTTGTTACCCATCTGCCCTTTTTAATTGGTAAAGAAACGGAAGCATTTTCCCCTTATAAGAAAGAGCTACCTGACAAGATAAAATATCTTTCTCGATATCATGCCATTATTTATTCTGAAAATGGCAACCTCTTTATCGAAGATCTCGGGAGCACCAATGGAACTTTTGTAGCGGGAGTTCGTTTGGGTGAACAACCTGAATTGATTCTGCATAGCGATTTGATAACTTTGGGTGCCAATCCCTTTATCTATACGCTAAGACTAAACCAAGAAGAGAAAAACGCACGAAATGAAAAAAATGATGGTATACAATCTGACGAATTAACTGGAACCATTCTCATGGCCGCAGCAGATTCGTTTCTTGATGTTTTCTATCGACAAAACGATAATCAGTTCGCGAGTGCAACAGAAGCATCCTCTAAATCAGGAGGGCATTTAACTATAACCGAACGCAAGTCGGGGTCTGCCGTATCACGCCGAGGCAAATGGAAAAAAGTTTCTGTTGTTTTACAAACCTGCAAAAAGACTATTACAGAAAAACAATTAGTTAATCGCAGGCGGATTTGGCAAACCGCCTCTATCGCAGCCCTGTTTCTTTTTGTGCTGGCCGGCATGCATTTTAACGGAGCGACGGAGCGTGAAATCAAGAGATTGTTGGACCAAGGACAATATCTTGCAAGTGCAAGTATGGCAAACGACTATCTTGCCAAGCATCCCGATGTAAAGGAAATTAACGACTTATCCACCGAAGCGCTGCTTAAGTATGTCGTACCGACTTGGACAAAGAAGTTAATCAATCAACAGGTTGCAGATGCAGGAATATTGCTAGCCAATGCAAAGCAACATAGTGACCATAACGATTATGGCTTGAAAATACTGGAGTTAATGGGCTGGATTGGCGAGTTAGAGAAATTCGTCACTGAGCGTGGAGCAGAAGCATCGATCATTATTTTCAAGCATGAAGAGCAACTGGAAACTCTTCTTAAATGGTGGGATAGGGACAGTGTGAGCCATCGCCATCTCCTGAGTAGGATTTCCAGTTATGTACCCGCCTTTGAACGGGTTTACTCTCAAGTCTTTAGCCATCTGCGCGCGCTGCGCAGCGACGCTGCCATTTATCTAAGCGCTATTAAGAAACTCAAAAATACAATTCAGCAAAAATTGACTGCTGATCAGCCCGAGGATCTCATCTCGATTTTTCAAGCCTTCGCTAAAAAATATCCAAAGCTAGATGGAATAAAAACATTACAAGATGATTTAAAAAACTACTTAAAACTCTACTCGAGTATCCAGAAAAAAAATTTAAATGATGTGCTTAGCTTTATAGAAACCACTCGATTTAGCACTCAACCTTTTCAAATAAAGCTGATTCACCTAAAAAAGAACGTTCTTCCGTCAACGGCTATTATTAGAAAATACCAAAATGCATCGGAAGCCTGGCATTCAGGCGCATTCGATCATGCCTTAAACATTCTCGAGACCTTAACTCATAAGACCTGGGGTGAAATTGCTTTTTATAAGTTAGAACGTTACAGGAAAATCGTCAACGATTTTCAATCATTAAGAACAGCAGAAGGCACTGCAGATTATGAGAAATTTTTGTTGTATTTTTACGGTTCGCTCACCAGTGATGATAAATTCTTTCTCAACATTATCAAAGAAGATTTAGAATCTTATAAGGAAAGAAAATTTAAGAACGTAAAAGCATCGTTTCAACTCGCTGAACGGTACTGGCATGATTTTCAACAAAACGATGGGATAAAAAGCTTACTTCGCCTTGAGGATAAGATATCTACAACCTACAAGGAGCAGGCCCAGCGTTTATCGAAAGCCTATCAATATACTAGAGAGGGTATTTATGTTTGCCACTTCTTGAAACTGGAATGTCCCGTTGCTTGGAAAAAACTTCATAACACACTTCTCTCGGAGCTAAAACGTCAGCACCAATGGCTGGCTGATTTGAATATTGTTCTGGAATCTTCTTTGCTCAATAAAAAACTTCAATTGCTTGCAAAACTGCCACAGGAAAAAAATCCATGAGTCACAACAAAGAACTCAAAAGCCTGGAAACTGCCTTACAGGATCACGGTGCGGAAGGCATAGTCATCTTATCGTCTGAACCTTCACGCCTCACCTTCGCTATGATTTATCTGATAATGTCCCTATTGTTGGCCGGTTTTATATGGTCTTTCTTCGGTAGAGCGGATGTGATTGTGACAGCTGTCGGTACTCTTGAACCTGAGTCATCTGTGGAAAACGTTTATGCGCCAATTGACGGCGAGTTGGTCGAAATTTATCTCGCCGAAGGAATGCCGGTTGCAAAGGGTGATATCGTAGCGCGTATCAATGCACGCCGTGCCATTCAAGCGGCAACCGAAGCCCTCGATGCGCAGCTAAAACTTCAGGAAGTCGAGCGGGATTACAAACTGTTCCCCGTTCACAAGGAACTGATGAAGCGTCAGTTAGATGCTTTGCAGATCAAAATAGAAATTGAGGAAAAGCTATATAAAAAACGCTTATCGGACGGGCTGGACAAATTAGCTGAAGCGCAAAGATTAAAGCTGGATAAAGCGAGGGCACGCCTTGAGGAGGCTAAGGTCGCTCAACAGGTGGCCGAGCGTGAGTTAGCAAAATTCAGGCGGTTATCGCGAATGCAAGGAGGCGGCGGTATTTCGGGGCAACAAATTGAAGAAAAGAAAAACACTTATCTTTCTTCCAAAACCGCTTATCAACTGGCTGAAGCCGAGCTGGGCGAACATGAACTGCAGTTGACCAAGGAATATTTACAGGAAAACACGGAGCTCCAAATAAGCTCCCAAAAACTCATGGAACTTCGCGTCCAGTATGAAAATGAAAAAGAAAACATCAAAAACACCGAAAATCAGCTGCAATTGAAGCTGCGCGCTGCCCGCCTAGCTGCCGAAACAGCGTCTCGAGTCAGCTTCGAAAACATTGACGAAGACAATTTCCTGCGCATCTTAGCGCCCCACTCCGGTGTTGTTACTCGAGTTTATTTTAAGCAACCCGGCGATAAGATCGACCCCAGTCGTCCATTGGCTGACATCGCTCCTGTCGCTGTCCGCTCAATTCTCAATATAGAAATTGCAGAACAAGATCGCGGCTTTCTAAAAGAAGGTCTGCCGGTGAAACTGAAGTTTAACGCTTTCCCATATCAGCGCTATGGCTTTATTAGTGGTACATTAGAATACATTTCCCCTTCTACGATTGTCTTTCCAGAGAGTAAAAACACAGCGTATCAGGGACACGTCAGTCTAGACCAAGATCATTATTCTGTTGCCAATACGAATTATCCACTCCGTTATGGTATGACCGCCACGGCAGAAATTATTATCCGCAAACGCCGCCTAATCGATATGGCGTTGGATCCGCTGCGGAAACTGCAAGGATAACTCCGCAAGGGCCCCAGACTAAAAATGATGATCACCGGCATCTTACCGAAACGGAAGCAAATACCAGTGGAAAGGGGGAAACCCGGGAAAACCGGCTAATCCACTAATCAGCCACTTGCCTACAATTGCAGCACCAGAATAGCTAAACCCGCACCCAGTAAGGCTCCTGCCAGAACGTCACTGGGATAGTGTAAACCCAAAATCAGGCGTGATAAGGCCACCAAAATCGTAAAGGGCAACAGTAACCAGGTCAAACGCGGGAAATGATAAGTAGCGACTATGCTAAAAGCCACGGCGTGTAACGTGTGGCCGGAGGGAAAACTGTATTGATCTAGGGGAGGCACTATGGCTCGGATTGCCGTATGGCAGCTACAGGGACGTGGCCGTGTCGTTGTGGCCTTAAGCCATTTATAAATAATCAGACAAAGCATACCCGCGGCAAGCATACGCCCTATCGCCTGGGTGGCGGCTAATCCCTGGAACAGCATTAGGGCGAGCATCAGAGAGTACCAGAACACGCCGTTCCCAAGTCGACTTACCATAGCAAAGGAACGCTCGATAATGACTCTGTTGGTAACGCGATTTAGCCGTAGACACCAGACAAGTTCCCGTTCCGCCATCCGCTGCAAGGATGCTGAATTGCTCTGCCATCTGTTCACCGCGTCGTCCTCTTTTGCCGTACTAATTCAAGAAAAACTGCTTCCAAGCGTTCACAAACCTGTTCCCAACCGACAGTCTCCATAGTACGGCGTGCGGTTTGCCCGAGGCGCTGCCTATGTGCGGGCCGGCAAGCCAAATTTCGCGCTGCCCCGATAAAGGCCTCGGTATCACCAAAAGGCACCTGCAATCCGCTGCAGTCATGCTCTATGAACTGACGGGCGGCAGCATAATCAAATGCGACTGCCGCCAAGCCGCTGGCCATCGCCTCCAGAATAACGTTGCCAAACGTTTCGGTTAAGCTGGGAAATAAAAAGAGATCCGCTGAGGCATAGTGAGCAGCTAACTCTTTACCACTACGCATGCCACAGAAGATAGCCTCAGGCTCTTGAACCCTTAGTTTGGCTGCCAAGGGTCCATCACCCACCAGCACGGAGCGCGCTTGAGGACACGCCTTCCGGATAGCTTTAAAAGCCGCCAAGGCTAAGGGTAAATTCTTTTCTGCTGCCAACCGGCCTACGTAGAGCACTACCGGCTCTTGAGGGTCTACCTGCCAGTGTCGGCGCAGCGCCTGGCTACGACGCCGGGGCGAGAACAGCTGAGTGTCTATTCCCCTGGAAAGGACGCAAATATTGCGAAATCCTGATTCCCGTAAGTGCTCCGCCAATTCCTTGGTGGGTACCAAAGTGCAGGTGGTACGATTGTGGAAATGCCGTAAATAGTTAACAATAGGGGTCGCTAAGAGACCCAACCCATAGTAGCGGCTGTAACGATGAAAATTTGTGTGAAATCCGGACGAGACGGGTAAACCCAGACGCCGGGCACTGTACAGAGCCGCCCCCCCAGAAATCCTTCGGTGCATATATGCACCACATCCGGCGCTTTGTGCCGCCATAACCGTAGCAGTACATGGCTCACTGGTAACCCCAGTTTTACCTCTCGATAGAATGGAATACGCATACTGGGTTGCGGTACGATTTCCAGCTTACCCTCTCGACGTCGGATATCGTTACCACCCTGATAGGGTCTGATGAGTTGCACTTCATGACCGCGTGTCAGTAACCCGTTGACCAGCCGTGAAGCCGTCATGGCAACACCATTTACTTCTGGCGGGTAGGTTTCGGTAACAAAGCAGACCCGTAAGCGTCTAGCGGCGTTAGGAGAACAGCAATGAACTGCGGCGAGAGTACTCATGGCTACCACTATGGTGGAGCCATGCAACAGTATTATGACAAGTTAATGATATTACGATGACGTAAAGGACGTAGCGGTCTATATGGGCGAACTAATACCAAATTTCGTTAATGCTTGTGTATAAGCTAGCGCTTTAATTTGGGAAATAATATAAGCGCCTTCATAGTCAACTGCGAAATGCACTCCTCAGCTTTTCCGCATTTGTTAGAAGAGTTATCTAGCCGTCTCATCCAGCTGCGGGCCTAGCAAGGTGGTCGTTTGACCCGCCAGCCAGCCCCGAAACCGCATCAGCAACCAAAGTCCTGGCAACGCGAGGAGCACACACAACATAAAAAATCCCTCCCAACCCAAGAAACTCGCTACATAGCCAGTGGGCGCAGTGACCAAAACGCGCGGTACGCCCATCAGACTACTGAGCAGTGCGTATTGAGTGGCCGTAAACTTCTTATTCGTCAGACTCGCCATAAAAGCGATAAAGGCAGCCGTGCCCATGCCACCAGAGAAATTTTCAAAGGCGATTACCGCCGCTAAACCTATCGTGGAGGGTCCAATTTGAGCCAGCACAGCGAACCCAGCGGTGGAGATCGCCTGTAGAATGCCAAACAGCCACAGGGAACGATAAATGCCTAATCTAAGAATGAGTACGCCTCCCAGCAAGCCGCCGATAATCGTCGCCCAGAACCCGAATAATTTCACGACTGCACCAATTTCAGTCTTGGTAAACCCAAGATCTAAATAGAACGGCGTGGTCATATGACTGGCCACGGTATCACCGACCTTGTAGAGCAGAATAAACAGCAAAATCAGCAGTGCGTCCCGGCGGGAAAAATATTCCACAAAGGGCTGTACCACGGCTTCGTAAAGCGACCGCGGGGTGCCGGCCGACACTTCCGGTTCCTGACACCGCAGGGTAGTCAGTATACCCACCAACATAGTAGCCGCCATGCACAGATAAACCACGGTAAAGGGAATAAAATCAGCCAGAATTAACCCTCCACCGGAGGCTAATAACATACCTATCCGGTAACCATTGACATAGAGGGACGCTCCCAGACCCTGTTCATCATCCGCCAGAGATTCTCGCCGGTAAGCATCAATCACGATATCTTGCGAAGCGGAAAAGAACGTCACCAGCAAAGCCACTCCGGCAACGCGCCAGGGACTCTGCAAAGGGTCCGTAAAACCCAATGCGGCGATGGACGCCATCAGGATCAGTTGAATCAGCAGCAACCAACCACGCCGCCGGCCTAAGGCCGGTAAGATGGTAAAGCGATCCAGCAAGGGAGCCCAGGCAAATTTGAGGGTGTAAGGCAGACCTACCAGGGCGAATAGGCCGATGGTGCCAAGATCCACGCCGATTTCTGTCAGCCAGGCCTGTAAGACGGAGCCGGTCAACAACAACGGCAAACCTGCCGAAAATCCCATGAGTAGCGCTACCAGCATGCGGCCACTCACAATTACCCGCAGCAGGTCTACCATGATGGGTTGGCGGGAAAGCTCACGGCGCATTATTCTAATCCATATTCAGCGGGACATAATCGAAAAAACACTGTGCCTTGCAAATGGCAGCAGCGTGCACTCTGCTGGCTGACGCTAGTGTAATCACTGGATAGCAAACCAATCTCCTTGTGAGCAAGGTTCCAATCACCATTAATAGCATATGTAGTCTTGGCCGCTCGCCTTGATGGCTTGAGCGCATATTAACAGGAAACGTTCAATTACTGCAGACAAAGGCGCTGGTTATCGCACCATGAACCAATCAAGGGCTTGCAGCTGTGCCGGCCACCGGCGAGGATCCTTCCGTCGGCGGGTCCTGCATTGGCAGGTTTGCACCCGGACGCGGATTTCCCTGAAGCCCCTCAAAGCCATTGCGCAAGCGAAGATCGCGCTGAGGGAGAGGGATCTCGATCCCGTGGCGGCGCAGCGCCATGGCAATCGCTCGCTTATACGCCGCAGCCGTCGCCCCCGGCCTCTTCACCGCCTGGGGCGCAACCCAGACTACAAGCTCATACTCTAACCCACTGTCGCCAAAATTAACCAGCCACACGCTTGCATTGCGCCCCTGCAGCGTGTGAGGTACCGTCTGGGCCGCTTCGAGGGCTACCTTTTCAACCAAGTCCGGGTCAGAATCGTAGGCGACCTTGAATGCAATGTGAATGCGACGGTACTCCTCCAGCAAAGTCCAGTTGGTAACCTTGGTATTCATAAACTCTGAGTTAGGTACCACAACGTCAACGTTGTCATTGGTATTGATCAGCGTGCTGCGCACGTTGATTTCTCGCACCTCCCCGGCAACACCCGAGTCGAGCTCGATAAAATCGCCGACTTTCATATTGCGTTCGAACAGCAGAATCAGGCCTGAGACAAAATTGCTGACGATCGACTGCAGGCCGAAACCGATACCAATACCAATCGCTCCGGCAACCAAGGCGAAATTGGTGAAATCGAGACCGATAGATGACAGCCCCACCATAAAACCGACGGTGATAATGGCATAGTGAGACAAGCGGGCAACCGTATAGAGAGCCGCCTGGTTAATGCCTTCATGGGTCTCGCCGAGACGTCCGAGGGCCCGGCGCAGACCGTAAGAGATCCACCAGGCGATAAACAGAATCACGGCAACCCAGATAAGTCCAAGGGCGGTGACCGGTGTGTCGCCGAGCTTGAACAGGCTGGTAGTCATACGCTCAGAAACCTCGAACCAGAGATGCCTAAAAAGCAGCTCGCCGCGTGCCAACCACTCACCAAGCTTACCTTCCCGGCTCGCCAGGTGTTGATCCACAATCTGCAGGACTGTGTTCGCCTGAGTCATCGCGGCCTCCAGGCGTTCTAGCGTTATCAGTGTTTCCTGAGCCAAATCCAAGCGATCCTGGTTCAGCACCTTTACAGCGATCATTTCGAGCGAGCGAACAAGGTCGAGATCACCGGCGGCGCTAGCCACCAGCTCGCTCGCCCGGTCTCGCTCCCGATTGCTGTCTCTAGTCCATGCCTTGGTCTGACTCTGAAAATTAACGAGCTGCGCCTGCCAGTCAGCCAGCTTGTCACGCAAGGTACCACGGTCGATATCGGCGCTCCCAAGCAGCAGAGCAACCAAGGCACGCTGGGCCTCGAAGCGAAGCAGCCGAACCGCCGCAATGGCTTCAGCAACTTCCGCGTGAATCACCCGCTGCTGGTAATAATGAGCGCTGGCCTGCCCTTCCGGGTCATCCTTCTGCACGGTCAGCGCGCTCGCTCGTTCCCTGGTCAACGCGTCCCGCGCCTGATCCAGGATCACTTGCGCTTGGGCAAGTTGTGTATCCAAACGAGTAAGGTCGCTAAGCTTTACCACCAGCCGTTCAGTGGCCACAGCCTGCTCTTCCATCAGCTGCTCGGCGAGTTTGTCGTGAGCGGCAAGCTCCGCTCGGTGCACTCGCAAGCGTTCTTCCGCCACCGCGACAGCGGCGCGGTTGGCCATGATTTCCAGACCACGGAGGATACGTACGGGATTGGTTGGCTTGAGATTGAGATAGGCGGCCATTAGCGTATCAATGCGCTGCATGGCGGCCTCGATACCTTTAACCGCCGCCGCTGCTTCATCCCGTTCGGAATTCAGTGCACTCTGTATAGTACGCAAGCGCCTGGCGATGTCGAGCAACTGAGCTAGTGTGTAGCTCGCTGCAGCCGTAAGCGGGGGAGGAGGTTCAGGGTCAGTTCGGACCTTGGCCTGCGGCAACGCATTGAGGTTGGCGCGCAGGCGATCCAGCAGAGGGCGCGCAGCATCTGCAGTGTCCCGGGGCAAGTCATGCACCGTCGCCTCCAGCTGCTGAAGGGTTTCGCTGATGCGCCGATCGAGTTTATCCCCGGTTACTTCAAAATAACGCCACCAGTTAGGCTTGAGATCCGCAGGCTGCGGTGTCTCAGTCACCTCCTCTGTCTCAGTTTTTGGCTGTACACGGTCAACGTAGGGCACTGTAACGGCGTGGGTTATGAGCGCAAAGCCCAGCATCAAGGTAAGGGTGATCAGTTGAATCGTTTTCATAGCTGCTGAACGTATTTAGTAAGAGACTCTATTAAGTAATAAGAGTAGTACCTTGAACCAGCCGCTAGAATTCAGAGTAGACTGCGGCGGATGTTTCTTCTGTGAACGCGTGGGCCCGCCGCTTTGATTCAGGTTAATAATGACAAGCTAATGGTGGTAGCAATGAATTCGCTTAAAAGCGCTATACTTGGACTAAGTTTGCTCGCTGCAACGGTGCTGGCAACCGGTGCCGCCGCCGCGACGCTTGCCATATCCTGCGGGGCAGTCGGGCTGGAACTTGAGACATGCCAGGAGGGAATCGAAGCCTGGTCGCGGAAGACAGGACATCAAGTCTACCTGATCTCAACCCCGAACTCGACGACGGAACGGCTACGGCTTTACCAGAAGATTCTTGCCGCCAGGGCACCCGATATCGATGTGCTGCAGATTGATATCATTTGGCCCGGTCTCCTGGCACGCCACCTGATCGATTTAACACCTTACGCCGGCGGCCGGGCCGCAATTCATTTCCCTGCGATCATCGCAAACAACACGGTGGATGGCCGCCTGATCGCCATGCCATGGTACACCGATGCCGGTGTACTTTATTACCGCAAGGATCTGTTAGAGCGCTACAATGAGCCGGTGCCGGCAACCTGGGCGGCACTTGCCGCCACGGCGAAACGCATCCAGAATGCCGAACGCGTCGCTGGCAACGCAAATTTCTGGGGCTTTGTTTGGCAGGGCGATGCCTACGAAGGGCTGACCTGCAACGCTCTCGAGTGGGTCATGAGTTACCATGGCGGCAAGCTGATCAAGGCCGACGGCACCATTACTATCAATAATCTCAACGCGATCACTGCCCTGGAGGAAGCAGCCAGTTGGATTGGCGAGATTAGTCCTCGATCTGTGTTAAATCAGAAAGAAGAGGACAACCGGGCCATGTTTCAGGCGGGAAACGCAATGTTCATGCGCAATTGGCCATACGCTTGGACATTGCTCAATAACACCGATAGCCCGGTGAGAGATAAGGTGAGGGTAGCCGAACTGCCAAAAGGCGGCAGCAACGGACACCATGCCGCCGTTCTCGGGGGTTGGAATTTGGCGGTGTCCCGCTACTCCAGGCACCCGCATCTCGCGGCCGACCTTGTCATGTACCTGACCAGTGCCGAGGAGCAAAAGCGCCGCGCCCTCATTGCGTCCTACAACCCTACCATTCCCAGCCTGTATCACGACCCAGAAATTTTGCAAGCACTGCCGTTCTTCGGCGAACTTTACGACACTTTTGTTAATGCCGGGCCCCGGCCATCCAGCGTCACTGGAACCAAGTATGACGAGGTTAGCAATGCGTTTTGGGACGCGGTTCATGATGTTCTTGCCGGACAGAGCACGGCCGCGGATAGCCTCGCCAGGCTTGAAAGAACGCTGCAGCACATCCGCGGTAACGAGCAGTGGTAATAACGGAAACATACGCTGCTACTGAAGCTTATTAACGCTAGTCAGCGGCGGCCCGTTATGATAGCTCATCCTTTAATCAACTAATCCAATAAGCTGTATTTATGCAAGATTACCAACGTGAGTTTCTCGATTTCGCCATCACTCAAGGCGTGTTGCGCTTCGGCGAGTTTACCCTTAAATCAGGTCGAACGAGTCCCTATTTTTTTAATGCCGGCCTGTTCAATAGCGGTTACGCTCTGGCTCGGCTAGGACGTTATTATGCCCAGGCAATTGTGCACTCCAACATTGATTTTCAAATGCTGTTCGGCCCCGCCTATAAGGGTATTCCCTTGGTCAGCGCCACTGCTATAGCGCTAGCGGATCACCATGGCCGGGATTTGCCCTGGTGTTTTAATCGTAAAGAGGTCAAGCATTACGGAGAGGGGGGCAGCGTCATAGGGGCTCCCTTGGCTGGCCGAGTGCTGATTATCGATGATGTCATCACCGCCGGCACCGCTATCCACGACGCCATGGTGCTGCTAAAGGCAAACCATGCACAAGCTGCCGGTGTCGTCATAGCTCTGGACCGGCAGGAACAGGGCCAAGGGAAGCTATCGGCCATTCAGGAAGTCGGGCAACATTACGGAATATCCGTAGTGAGCATCGTCAAGCTGGACGATCTTATCGCCTACTTGACAGACAAAGCCAAGCATAGCCATGACCTTGCTGCCGTTCACGCCTATCGGCAACGGTATGGACTGTAACCACCGTTTCCCTGCTGAGTTAACGTCTCATACTGTGCGCTGATTACCGGAGAGCTTCGCTAATTTTGCAGTCCGAGCGCCACTCAATCGGTCTGCAACACTCTCATGCACCGACAGTAAGGCTGGAACGAAAAACAATACTAAAAAAGTCGCGAAAGCCAGCCCAAAGGAAATAGACACCGCCATGGGAATCAGAAATTGAGCCTGCAAAGACTTTTCGAACAGTAGCGGTAATAGCCCCGCAATGGTAGTCAGGGAAGTCAGCAACACCGCCCGCAATCGCTGGCATGCCGCTTCAATGAGCGCTGCCTGAGTGGACACCCCAGATGCCTGCAATTGCTTAAAAAATGTCACTAAAATAATAGAGTCATTGATGACAATTCCAGCCAACCCAAATAAACCGAACAGCGATAAGATGGTCAGGTCAATGTCTAATAGCCAATGTCCTAAAATGGCGCCCACAATACCAAAGGGAATGGCCGACATGACGACTAAAGGCCAGCCGTAGGACGCAAATACCCAGGCTAAAATCAAATAAATCAGCGCCAGCGCAAACAAAGCCCCACGCCGCATATCTCCCAACGTTTCCACTTGATCAGCGCGCCGCCCTTCGAAGGAATAGTCTACGCCGTAACGAGAACGAAGCTGTGGCAACACGGACTGTTGGAGACTAGCGAGAATCCTGTCTGCGTTATTGGCCGCAACATCCACATCGGCAGATACCTGTACTGCCAGCCGACTCTGAGCATGCCGTAACGCTTCGAAACCGCGGCGGGCCTGCAATTCGACTACGTTAGTCAAGGGCACTGCCTGTCCCCCCGGTAAAATCACGTTAAAACTCTCCAGGCTCGTTAAGCTATGGCGTTCGGCATCGGGCAACATGACGCGAACTTCCACCTCCTCGTCTCCCAACTGAAAAATCTGCGCCAGCCAACCGTCGTAAGCAGCCCGCAGTTGTTGACCGACGCTTTCCACGGTTAGACCCAGCGCTTCGCCTACGGGTGTTAACCGATAAATCAGCTGTTCTTTACCATAGGGCAAATCATCGGTAATAGCGTTGACGCCGGGAACGGTAGCCAGTACCTGAGACAGTTCCAGGGCTGCAGCCTTGAGCCGATCAGTGGAATCCCCCGTCAAGCGAATCTCGATATCCCGTCCGGGAGGACCGGCGGCTTGTGAAAAGATCAGAAAATTCTCCAGACCTGCCGGCTCTTCCACCTTGGTACGCCAAAGCTCCATGAATTGACTTGCTCTTACCTCTCGAGTATCAGGCTGAGTCAATTCGACAATGAGGGAACCATGCTGATCTCCCGTAGCGCCGTTATCGTAGGCCACTCGGGATTGCCCGTAGCGGGTTTGTACGGTTACAATCAATCCACCGCCCAGTTCGCTTTCTGTGGCTTGCAGCGTTTCCTGCAAATGCTTTAGAAAGGCATGTACCCGTTCCGCGGGAGAACCCGCCACAAAACTGGCGCTGGCATAGAGAATGGAACTCTCCGGCGTGGGGAAAAAGGTAAAACTGATCCGCCCTCCGGTCAGTAAACCGACGGTCAGTATGAGCGTGGCCAGGGCCGTGGCCAGCGTTGTCCAGCGATAGCGTATTGCCCGGGTCACCAGAGGACGAAAGAGGCGGTCACGAAACAGTGCAAAGGCGTCATCCAAACGCTGCCGCAATCGACCGGGTTGCAGGTGGTGCAAATGGCGGAAAGTCGCCCGTAAATGCCCCGGCAACACCAGAAAACTCTCGATCAGCGAAGCGACGATGACGCAGATGATGACTAAGGGAATATCGAACAGAATATTACCGATCGTCCCACTTACCAGTATGAGAGGCAGAAAAGCTGCCACAGTGGTTAACGAAGAGGCCAGCACCGGTGCCAGCATACGTCTCGCGCCACCCTCCGCCGCTTCCAGCGACGCCTCTCCGCGCTGGTAATGCGCCAACGCATCCTCTCCTACCACGATAGCATCATCTACAATAATCCCTAAAGCCATGATAAGCGCGAACAAGCTAATCATGTTGATGCTTCCGCCGACCATATAGAGCACGGCCAAGGTGGCCATAAAAGACACAGGGATTCCGACAGCCACCCAAAACGCCACCCGGCCATTGAGAAATAAAAACAGAATGCCCACCACCAATAACAAACCGCCGAGGCCGTTTTTTAACAGCAAAAATAGCCGGTCCTTAAGCAATCGCCAGGTTTCGTCGAACACCTGTAAATCGATACCGGGCGGCAGCCGCGGGCGGGTCTCCGTTACCCAATCCGCCAGGATGCGGGCTGATTTCAGAGAATCGGCGGTTTCCGTGCGCAGCAGCTCTAACTCTACCGCTGGCTTGTCCATGAAACTAAGCTGAACTTCATCAGTTTTGGGCCGACGCTCAATGTTTGCCACATCCCCTAACCTGACCAACCGCCCATCCTGTTCCGCCGTTAGAGGCAGCGCGGCAAAACCGGCTGCGTTGCGACGCTGATCCAGGCTGCGCAGCTGCCGCGCCACGTCATCCCGACCTACGATACCCGCCGGCAAATCCCGGCTTAATTGGCTCAGTCGGGCCGCGACGTCGGGCAGCGACATTCCCAGCTCTTGCAATGCTGCTTTGGGAATTTGAATCGCCATCTCTTCTTCCGGTAAACCGCTGATATTAATCTTCGCGATTCCTCGCGCCAGAAGTTCCCGTTCGAAGCGCCGCGCCAGGTGGCGCAGTTCGTTTAGCGCGACATCGCCGGAGAGCATCACCCGGGCAATGGGATCATAGCGGACGATGCGGGAAATTTCCGGTTGCTCGGCGGTAGACGGCAATTCACGCACCAGATCTACGCGTTGCTTAACTTCGTCGAGAGCGGTACCCATGTCGGTACCCTCTTCGTATTCTAAAGTGAGACTGGCGACGCCATTGGCCGCCGTGGAAGTCAATTTGCGCAGTCCATCGAGCGTGCGCAGTTCCCGTTCTAAAGGATCGACAATGGCAGTTTCGACATCTTCGGCAGCGGCACCGCTCCATACCACGCGCACGCTGATCAGATCCAACTCAAAATTGGGAAAAAACTGAGTATTAAGCTGGCTCAATGCCCAGACTCCCGTCATCACCATGAGGATCATCAGCAGATTAGCGGCAACCCGATGCTGAGCAAAGGTGCCGATAAGGTCGCTTTTATGGGCAAACGTCATGATTCTGTGTCCGCCACTTTTACCTTCAATCCGGTTACGGCGTTAGGGAGTTGGGTAACGATAATCTTGTCACCGGCCTCCAATGCGGGGCTGCGTACCAGCACCCGTACGTTACCGTCAGAGTTCCGACGTTCGCCGATGCGCTCCACCTGGAGAGCGGCCATGCGGCCCTCTGTCAGCCGATAGATGTGATCCAGCCCATAGATGGCATTAAATGGAAGTTCCACGGTTTGCGCTTCGGGCGGCAATGTCAACACCAGCGGCAGCAGGCGTCCCGGCACCGCTCCTTCGGCTCCCTGGACAATGTGAAATAGCGCATCCACTCCCCCTACGGCCCGGTTGGCTTCTCCGCTGAGTCGGCTCAATTCAGCCTGTAGGGTATAGTTATCTACGATAGCGTTAGCCGTCAGGGTAGTGCCTGTCTCCAGAGCAGTACGTACCGACGACAGATAACGGAACGGAACCTGGGCGCGGATTTCCAGCTCATTCGTTGCATAAAGTTCCACCAATAAATCACCAACCCGCACCCGATCACCCGGCGCCACCGGCACTTTGGCAATACGGCCGGTAAAGGGAGCGATAGTCTGGGTTCGCTCTCGATCCAAACGGGCCTGGTCCCGCAAGGCTTCGGCTCGAGCCAGACGAGCCTGCAATTGGGCCAACCGGGCGGCATGATCTTCCACGGCCAGTTGTTTGTCGTTTACCGCCAGTGCCTGACGCTCCAGAGCCAACCGAGCTTCATCCAGCAGAGACTCGGAGCCCAATTGCCGGCGGTTCAAATTTTCGGCTCGTTCCACTGCCTTTTTATCCAGGGCCAGCATCGCACGTTCCCGCTCCAGGGCTTGTAAATCGCTCTTATAACGCCTGCGTTCGCTGTCGATCATCGCCTCGCTTTCGGCCACATCCGCTAGGCGTTGGCGCAGGGTTAGCTCAATATCCCGATCATCCAGGATCACCAGAGGTTGTCCACGAGCCACCAATTGTCCTTCGGCAACCAGCACCTGCCCCACATCCGCTGCCACGGCGGCACTGAGACCCGCCTGACGGGGTGCCTCGACGGTGCCATACAAAAGCAGCTGAGGGGTATTAAAGCCTGGCGTTACCTCCAGCACGTTAACTAGCCACGCCTTTTCTTCCACTTGTACAGGATCGGTGGCAGGCTGAGTCGCCCGTAATGCCGCAAAACCGCCGACTGCCAGAGTAAGAATCAACACAGGGACACCTAGGCGCGGCAGCAACGAACCCGGCTTAACCATCAGCGCTCTGCTCCCATGGCTTGAGCACGCATCCGCGCGGCCTCGCGTGCCTTGGCGGCCGCCGTCGTATCGAATTCGGGCGTCACTTCCGGCCAGCCGCTACAGTGGGTAAGGATGAGCTTTACTAAAAGCTCCATATGACGGTCACTGTCATTCAAGGATGGAATATAGCGGAACTGCTTACCGCCCGCCTTGAGAAACAGTTCGCGATTTTCCTCGTTTATCTCCTCTACAGTCTCCAGACAATCGGCAGAAAAACCGGGACAGATGACATCCACGCTGTTTATGCCAGCCTTAGCCCAGTCCTTGAGCAAATCGCTGGTATAAGGTTTTAGCCATTCCGCTCTACCAAACCGGGACTGAAATGCAATTCCCCAATCCGGTGAGTCCAGTGCCAAGTGTTCCGCCACCAAGCGGGCTGTTTTTTGACACTCGCAGTGATAGGGATCACCAGCCAGCAAATTACGCCTCGGCAATCCATGGAAGGAAAACAGCAAACGTTCTGCCGGTCCCTCACGCCCCCAAAATGTCATGATGCTATCGGCAACGGCGCCGATATAACCCGGCTCATCATGATAATGATTGATCATGCGCCATTCCGGCAACCAACGCCAAGTAGTCAACTCCCTGGCGACTGCATCAAAGGTCGACGCGGTGGTAGCGGCGGAGTACTGCGGATATAAGGGAAAAACGAGCAAGCGTCGAGCACCGGCGTCTCGTAACTCATTCAGAGCGGTAGCGATGGAAGGATTGCCGTAGCGCATCCCCAGAGCAACTTTTACCGGTCCCGGACAGGCCCGAGTCAAGCGTTTTGCGATGGCTGCCGCCTGGCGGCGGGCAATGGCTAACAGCGGAGCGCCTTCCGGCGTCCAAACCTTGCGATATTTGCTGGCAGAACGTGCCGGGCGTAGCCGTAAAATGATGCCATGCAGAATCAACCACCAAAGCGGCCGTGGTATTTCAATCACCCGCGGATCCCATAAGAACTCCGCCAGATAACGGCGTACCTCCTTAGCATTAGGTGCATCGGGTGTACCCAGATTGGTTAGCAAAATACCGGTGCAAGGTTCCTGATCGTGTTCAAAGGTATCCGCACCTGACATAGTTTCTCCGTATTGATTGACTGATTGTCTTAAACAATCGCTACAATGACTTTGAATTTGTTAGCAAAATTACAATTAAGTTCAGTCCTTTCTGCTTGCTATATAATAGGGGTTGACTTGTTGCGCTCAGCAGAGCCATGCCAAGAGGATTTCTCGATGCAAGGCGTTTTTCTCGATAAGGATTCCCTGGACCTAAATGATTTGGATTTTACCCCACTCGATCAGTGCCTTTCGGATATGCGCTATTATTCGGCCACGACTCCGGCACAGGTTATGGAACGGATTGCCAACGCGACTATCGTTATCAGCAATAAAGTGGTAATCGATGCCAACATGTTGGCTCTGTCACCAAAGCTCAAGCTGATTTGTGTCGCTGCCACCGGCACCAATAACATTGATGTAAAGGCGGCTACTCGTTTGGGCATTACCGTGTGCAACTGCCAAGGCTATGGCACTGCATCGGTAGTGCAGCATGTCTTTGCCCTCATCCTGGCTCTTTCCACCCGGCTTATTGATTACCGCCAAGCCGTGCTCGCCGGCCGCTGGCAAAACGCTCAACAGTTCTGCCTGCTGGATTTTCCGATTCGGGAAATCGCAGACAAGACCCTTGGCATTATAGGCTATGGGGAATTGGGCAAGGCCGTAGGCAAGATTGCCAAGGCTTTTGGCATGGAAGTCCTTATCGCGCAACGCCCCGGCACCTTGGAGCCGGAAGAAGGCCGCATCCCCCTTCCCGCTCTGCTACCGCAGGTGGATATACTCACCCTGCATTGTCCCCTGACTTCCGAAACTGCAGGACTTATCGGCGAGTGGGAACTGGCTCTGATGCGCCGCGATGCGCTGCTTATTAACACTGCCCGGGGCGGTATCGTCGATGAGACCGCTTTGGTTAAGGCTCTCCGCTTGGGCGCTTTGGGTGGTGCCGGAGTCGATGTCCTGAGCGAGGAACCTCCAATCCACGGTAATCCGCTGCTAACCGCGGATCTTCCTAACCTCATTGTTACCCCCCACTGCGCTTGGGGAAGCCGTGAGTCCCGCCAACGTCTACTGGGACAACTGGTAGAAAATATCCGCGGTTTTTTAGGCGGGTATCCACTGCGAGTCGTGAACTAGCAGACGGCGCTCGATTATCTCAATCCGACCCGCTGCACAGCTGCACAGAGGCAATGTCGTTGCTGCCCAACCAGTATGTGCGGTGCTAAGCCATTAACCTTCGCCGCGGGCGTTGAGATAAGCACGCTCTGAAATGTTCTGCCAGGGGATGGCTTGCTGACGAAATTTCTCATAAGAATCATAAACTTTTTTCGAAACTGTATCCTGTTTAGCCACTTCTGCTACAACCTGGTCAGACAATTCCTTGAGCTTGGTGAGCACATCGTCCGGAAAACGGCGAACTTCCACGTTGTGCTCTTTGACTAAGGTTTGCAGAGCAGCGTTGTTCTTAGCCGTAAAATCTGCCAGCATATCCTGATTCGCTACCCGGCAGGCGTTGATAACGATGGATTGGAGATCCTTGGGCAGCGCTTCCAAAGCTTTTTTATTAATAAAACACTCCAAAGTCGTACCTGGCTCATGCCAGCCTGGATAATAGTAATACTTAGCTGCCTTATATAAGCCAAAGGCTAGGTCATTATAGGGCCCTACCCATTCGGTGGCATCGATGGCGCCCGATTGTAAAGAGGTAAAAATTTCTCCGCCGGGCAAATTCACCGGTGTACCGCCGGCGCGTTTCAACACTTCACCGCCCAGTCCGGGAATACGCATTTTCAACCCTTTAAGATCATCCAGGCTATTGATCTCTTTAGTAAACCAACCCCCCATCTGCACACCGGTATTACCGGCAGCGGTAGGAAACAGGCCAAAAGGCGCATAGACTTCCTGCCATAATGCCATGCCGCCGCCATGATAAAGCCAAGCATTCATTTCCTGCGCAGTGAACCCAAAAGGAACAGCAGCGAAAAACTGAGCTGCCTCGGACTTGCCCTTCCAATAGTATGCGGCTCCATGCCCCATCTCAGCGGTGCCCCGGGAAACGGCATCAAAGCTCTCGAACGCCGGAACCAACTCGCCTGCGCCGTAGACTTTGACTGCCATACGCCCACCGCTCATGTCGTTGATCGTTTGCGCGAGAAATTCAGCTCCCGTCCCTAATCCCGGAAAATTCTTCGGCCAAGTGGTGACCATTTTCCAGCGAATGAGCTGATTTTGCGCAAAAGCGGGGGCAACGGCGCTAGCCGTACCAAGAGCTGCACTAACACTGGCTGTCCTGATAAAGTCACGTCTTTTCATTCGTAGACAACTCCTACTTGTAGGTATGGTTAAACAACATCGCTCCAAGGAGCAAAACATGGCAATACTATAGTGCCAGCCATATGAATTGATGCCGATAATTTTATTACAATCGTTGTTTACTAACGATTTGAAGCCTTGTAACCAGTATCAGGTCATTTGGCCGGCACTATAGTAGGGCCAAAACACTTAGACAAATCGCCGAACCTCTAGAACATAAGGTTGCAGCAGATGAAGTATAAAGACCTACGCGATTTTATCTTCCAATTGGAACAGCGCGGTCAACTCAAACGGATCCCGTTACCCGTAGATCCTTATCTTGAAATGACTGAGATCTGTGACCGTACGCTGCGCGCCGGCGGTCCTGCTCTCCTGTTTGAAAAACCCAAGGGTTATGCTATTCCGGTGCTGGGCAATTTATTTGGCACGCCCGAGCGGGTTGCTATGGGCATGGGTGAGGATAATATTAGCGCTCTTCGGGAAGTCGGCAAGTTGTTGGCCTTTCTGAAGGAGCCCGAACCGCCCAGAGGCATGAAGGATGCTTGGGAAAAATTACCCACTTTTAAGAAAATATTGGACATGGCCCCCAAAAAGGTCGGTCGTCCGGCTTGCCAGGAAAATGTCATCACAGGGGAAACCGTAGACCTATCCCGCCTTCCTGTGCAGACCTGCTGGCCTGATGATGCGGGTCCTCTCATTACCTGGGGACTGGTTATCACTAAAGGACCCTATAAGCACCGCCAAAATCTGGGTATCTATCGGCAGCAAGTCATTGGTCGCAACAAAGTCATCATGCGTTGGCTATCTCACCGAGGTGGTGCCTTAGACTTTCGCGAATGGCAGCAGGCTTACCCAGGCAAGCCTTTTCCGGTCGCGGTGGCATTAGGAGCAGATCCGGCCACCATTCTCGGTGCAGTCACTCCAGTGCCCGATACCCTTTCGGAATACGCCTTCGCCGGACTATTGCGCGGCTCGCGTACCGAACTCGCTCAATGCCTCAGTAACGTGTTACAGGTGCCGGCCGGTGCCGAATTTGTTCTAGAAGGCAGTATAAAGCCCGGTGAAACCGCTCCCGAAGGACCCTTTGGTGACCATACCGGCTATTATAATGAGGTGGAAGAGTTTCCGGTGTTGACCGTAGAGCGCATTACCCACCGCGAGAATCCCATCTATCACAGTACCTATACAGGCCGTCCTCCCGATGAGCCGGCCGTTCTGGGCGTTGCACTTAACGAAATTTTCGTACCCATCCTGCAGAAACAGTTTCCGGAAATTGTGGATTTTTACTTACCACCTGAGGGTTGCTCCTATCGCTTGGCCGTCGTTAGCATCAAGAAACAATATCCGGGTCATGCCAAACGCATTATGTTAGGAGTATGGTCGTACTTGCGACAGTTTATGTATACCAAAATCATCATCATCGTGGATGACGATATTAATATCCGCGACTGGAGAGATGTGATTTGGGCTATAACAACCCGTGTAGATCCCGCTCGGGACACGGTGATCATCGATAACACGCCCATCGACTATTTAGATTTCGCTTCCCCAGTTTCCGGTTTAGGCTCCAAGCTCGGTGTGGATGCCACCAACAAATGGGAGAGCGAAACCCGCCGCCAATGGGGACGTCCTATGCGTATGACAGCGGCAGTTCAGCATCGGGTGGATGAAATCTGGGAAGAGCTGGGAATTTTCTAGCGTTGACTTTTTCCCGGTTACACTGACCGAGCCTCACTCAGGGTCAGCCTCGGATAAACCATGCACGTCACAAAGTGAACCGAATGACAAGAGGGTTTCTCTAAAAGAGAAACTCAGAAACCATTGCACTTTTTTATCATTAACGGGATGTTAACGGATGTCTTATAAGGTCACCATTAAACCCAGTAATCACGAACTCTGGATGGAATCGGGCGAAGCCGTACTAGATGCGGCCTTACGAGAAGGATATAACTTACCCTATGGATGCCGTAACGGTACCTGCGGCACCTGTATGGGCAAGTTACTAGCTGGCCAGGTGGTTTATCCGGAACCCATGCCTTCTGGCATTAGCGCCCGTCAACAGGCGGAGGGGAAAGCCCTGTTCTGTCAGGCCCGTCCGTGTGGCGACCTCATTATTGAAGCGCGGGAAATAGATGCGCTTCGCGACATTGCCATCAAAACGCTGCCTTGCCGCGTCGTCGGCATGCACCAACTCGCCCCGGATGTCATGCGTCTCTACCTCAAGTTGCCAGCCTCCGAACGTCTGCAGTTTTTAGCCGGACAATACATAGCCATTTTACTCCGTGACGGCCGTCGCCGTGATTTTTCTCTGGCGAATGCACCTCATGCTGATGAGTATCTGGAAATCCACGTACGTAAGGTTCCCGATGGCGATTTTACCCATTTTGTGTTCGAGAAAATGCGTGAGAAGTCTATTCTGCGTTTTCAGGGTCCCTTAGGTTCTTTTTTCCTGCGCGAAGACTCTCTGCGTCCCATCATCATGATGGGTGGCGGCACCGGTTTTGCTCCCCTCAAGAGCATCCTGGAACACGCCTTCCATGTAGGCATTACCCGGCCTATTCATCTGTACTGGGGAGCTCGTTCGCGGCGGGACCTCTATCTCAACGAACTGGCCGAAGCTTGGGCAGAACAGCACGAACATTTTTGCTATACGCCGGTGCTCTCTGAACCTAGGCTCGAGGATAGCTGGCAAGGTCGGACAGGTTGGGTGCATGAAGCGGTGGCGGCCGATTATCCCAATCTAAGCGCTCATGAACTCTACATGAGCGGACCGCCTCCTATGGTTGCGGCTGCCAAGCCAGTATTCACAGCTCAGGGACTATCCGAGGAGTGTCTTTATTACGACGCTTTTGACTTTTCCCACGAAAAATAATCGTTCTGCCATCTGCGCTTGCCTGTCCCTGGCAACCTCCAGCGGTACAACATCGCGATCTTGTGTCGCAATAACGCCACACTTCACCGGGGGGCGTCAGTTGCCTCCGGTGAAAATGTTCGTTAGGCGTCGTCACCACCTGCCACTTGCTCAAGTTCATGGGTGCAACCCGCTGCGCGCGCTAGTTAATCACAATTTATTTATGGTTTTGACTCCTCAGGAGTGCGTGCTAGCCCCCGCCGGGATCTAAGGTAAACTACGCTGTGTGAAGCAACGTAGTCAAGACCGATGGGAGCTAGCGATGAACAGCATGAACGAAACCCGAGGGAAAGACAATCGCCAAGCGATACTGGCGGAGACAGCCAAGCTAGTGGAGCGCGTGGAGCAGGCGTATGTGCAAGGCGAAGCGGTGCATGAACTGGAGCGGGGCTTATTTGCTCAGCTGCTGCGGATGGGGCATCAGCTAGTGGAGCTGTTTTTTAGCTTATGTGGGCCAGGTGATCACGGGGCGCAAGTAAGCTTACCCGGTGGTCGGCAGGTCAAGCGCCTGGGGCGAAGCCGCGTTCGTGAGTATCGCTCGGTGTTTGGGGAGCATCAGCTGGAGCGGGTGGTGTACGGAACGCGGGAAGGTCAGAAGATCGACTACGTGCCGCTGGATAGCCAGCGGCAGTTACCGGCGAGCAAGTTTTCCTATTTGCTACAAGAGTGGGATCAGGCGCTGGTGATTGAGCAGCCGTATGCGCAGGTGAGCGAGACGCTGGAGCGGATGTTGGGGGTTCGGCAGTCGGTGCATAGTTTGGAGCGGATCAATCAGCAGTTGTCGGGTTCGGTAGAAGCATTTTGGGCGGGTCGGGAGCCAGCACCGGCGGCACAAGACGACGAGTTGGTGGTGTGTAGCGCGGACAGTAAAGGGGTGGTGAGGCGGCGTGCGGTCACCGCAGTCGACATGGTTGCTGAGCGTGACGTGGCGACTACGGGGGATGAGGGCAAACCGGGCGGCAAGAAAATGGCGTTGCTTGGTGCTGCCTATCCCATGGCGCCTTATGTTCGCACCCCCGAGCAGGTGCTTGCGGCGCTGTTTACGGTCCCCTCCGCGTCGGGCACCCAACCGCCCCGGCGGCCCAAGCCGTTGCATAAATACGTTCGGGCCAGCCTGGCGCGCGACGCGCAGGAGACGATGGCACCGTCCTATGCGGCGATCTTTGCTTGGCTCGCTGAGGAGCAGCGCCAGCGCAATCCCAGCAGCCAGCAGCGCGTTGTGGTACTGATGGATGGCCAACCCTCCCTGTGGCGTGCCGCGGAACAGGGGTTAGCCGGGGTGAGCTATGTGGAGGTGCTGGATCTGATGCACGCGTTGGGCTATCTCTGGGATGCGGCCGAGTTATTCCATCCCAGCGGTGCCCAAGGTCCGGGCACAGAGAGCGTCAAGCAGCAGCGTCTGGTGTTCGTCAAACAACAGGCCGAACGCCTGCTCAACGGTCAGGTACAGACCGTCATCGGCCGTCTGCGTGCCCAATCCCACCGACTGAGTGCGGCACAACGCGAGTCGCTCGCCGAGGTTATCGGCTATTTGAGTCACAATGTCGCACGGATGCAGTATGACCACTACCTGCAAGCGGGCTATCCCATCGCTTCGGGGGTGATTGAGGGGGCGTGTCGGCATGTCGTCTGTGATCGGATGGAGCGCTCCGGCATGCGCTGGGTGATGCCCGGCGCCAAGGCGATGCTCGAGTTGCGCTGTATCGGCATCAATCAGGACTGGGAGGCGTTTATGAAATTTCATATCGCACACGAAAACCAACGACTCTATCCCATGAAGGCGGCCAATGATGAGACGTTCTTACCCGATCGACTGATCGCCTAACAATATAGCGGAAGGCGGGTTACACCCCAAGTTCATGAAGATCTTACGTACGCGATAAAGAAAAGCAGGGTAGGTGCCGCAAGCAGTAGGTCGACAATACCGATAAGCAATTTCCCGGTATAAAAATCTGTAAAGATGCGGCCACCAAGAAAGCATAAGAGCAAAAAGCCCAACATACCTATGTATGTCACGGCAACGAATTGTGCGAAGGGTGATTTGTGGGACTGGTAGAACTTACTCTCCCGTGTAAACGCAACGGCTTCCTCAGGCAGGTCTAGACAGGCCTTTATCTCGGGTTCGACTGCACTCAGATAGGAGTAACAGCGACGGATAAATGCAGTTCTGTGATAGAGGATGATCATCAAATAGAGGATCACCATAAGCAAAATGCTTTGGATGAGGCCGTAGGGAAAACTCCCTCGAAGATCCTTAAGTCTATTGCTGTCGCTGACGCCAACCACCTTAGCAAGTAGATCCACCAGGAGAGGTTCCGCTTGAGAAACATTGAATGTCAACAGGGTTGCCGCTCCCACGACGATAAGCAACAAAAGAAACGTCGTATTCCGCTGCTCCCACATCGTAAGTGTTAATTCGTACGTCTTTTGGTAATGCTCAGCGAGCAGTTCTGCGTTTTCCCCCATCAACATCCCCCTGCCGCCTCTGTGGTAGTGCAGTGTTAGTGTCATACAGTTTTTTGTATCAGACCTTACAATTTACACACCATACTTTCTTGCCGCCCGATTCACCGCTACATAGCTGACCCCAAAATGGCTGCCCACTTGTTTGATTGTATAATAGACATTATCGGAAATAAGCTATTGACCAACTTAACTACCTGTACATCAAGGATAATAATTCGCCGAAACCTTAAAACCGATAATGTCTAATGTTTGCTTCGATAAGCCTCGGCCATTGCTCGGTCTCGTATGTCATATTTCTGTCGATAGTACGGCGACGGCTTTACCGGCCCCTGTTTCTGAGGTTTGGGTATATCCTCGCGCAGCGATTAGGAGGGTCCGAGTCCATGCGCTTATTAGAGCGCCAATACCAGCCTTAAACCTTCATCAATTTCTCTTTGTTTGGATGACGTAATACGACCGGCCTGCTCGGATAAAAATGATTTGTCGAGCGTAATAACCCTCGGTTCGCCCATTTTTTTGAAACTTTTGAATTTCAACAATTATATTTTCAATAAATGTTTCGAGTCTCGAAAGCATTTGTTGAATATTAATTTTGAAATTTAACAGTTTCAAAAAAATGAGCGAACCGAGGGTAATAAGTTGCGATACGTTGACAACGGATTCTTTTTTCAAGCCACTTACTCGCTTTGACAACCGTACGTTTCCAGGGGCCTGTGCGAGCTTTAAATTAGAGGTGATCACTACTGCAATCACCGTATTGATTCGACTGCGATTGAATGCATCGGCTTGAATAATTAACACCGGACGGCGATAGCCTGGCTCAGAACTAGGGTGTCTAAAAACGCTATTTTTGGGCTAAATTCGTTGCCCGGTTTTTGGACCCAGAGAATATCGCTCATGATACCGATTCGCCCTGGGTTTAGGACCAATCAGTGAGGTCCAAAAAGTGGTCAAGGCAAATTGGCCGATTTAGACACCCTAGCTCAGAACCAACTGGTTTTTCCAGCGAAGCCCACCAGATTTCTCCTCGTTTCATTACCAGTCTTCTTCCGGGATAGACTTAGCCTGAAGCTGAATTAGCTCTTCGTCTATGCCTTCTATGTGTTTTTCAGCATAAATTTCATCAAGTTTTTCAGTGATCTTCTCGTCTGAATGCTTAGCGATAAATTCAGCCAGGGCTTTTTGGTAAAGCTCACTACGAGATAGACCTAACCGAGTTGCCAGCTTCTCAGCCGCTTCAAATTGCGTATCAGGAATGGAAATGGCTGTTTTCATGATTGGCAGTATAACTAAAGTTATACCACCAGCGCAAGTGCTCTAATGACAAGCATCAGCCGACCGTGCAAAGCGCAGCGGAGCACGGGTCAGCTGGATGCACTTGTCAGGTCAAAACTAGGGTGTCTAAAAACGCCATTTTTGGGCCAAATTCGTTGCCCGGTTTTTGGACCCAGAGAATATCGCTCATGATACCGATTCGCCCTGGGTTTGGGACCAATCAGTGAGGTCCAAAAAGTGATCAAGGCAAATTGGCCGATTTAGACGCCCTAGGTCAAAACCATATGGTGCTCTTCGGCATATTTGCGAAGGGCACGATTGACTGCTTCTGAATTTGGAAAAAGCCTGTGCAAATCAGGTTCTATTAGTACCATGTTAGTGCCTTCCCGATAACGTTTGGTATACTTCCCACGCTCTCCGGATTTGATCAGATCGGCCGTATACTCCGGCCTCAAGGTATCTTCATTGTTCATATGCTTTACGCTTGCACTTGTTTACTCGGTACACATTCGGTCAACATTCTTGGTCATATCCACTTATCCGATGGTAGCTACCTTGGCGTGACTCGTGCCGTCAACGTTGTAGGGGCGATTCATGAATCGCCCCTACTTTTCAGCCCAGATTCATCCATCGCCACCACCGACGAAACCTTCGTAGCCAACTGTGACACCGTTGTTGTTGGGGTTCCTTCGTCACCCCAATCTTGTATCGCACATTCCGCACCCCTCTGACATCGGATCAGAGAGTTTTTTCTCACGCCGGTTTTGCGGGGCGTTCGCGTACTAAAACGGCCTGAGCAGACCTGGCCTGACCGCTCGAAGCCGGGTGGCGGTGGCTCGCGGACTTGCCATGGCGGTCCCGAACTGCCAGGGTCGTGTCCATGACTCCGGTGGCGATCACGGCCGGACGGCGGAGAGCTCGATGACGAGTCCACCCAGAGGGTTGCCGGCGAGGATGAGCTCAGCACATACGAACCCCTTGTGCTCTCCCTGGTGAGCCGGGCGCGTCGGTGAAGATGTTTTCCTGAAGCCCCAACGCGTGTAAGAAGGCCTGCTGGGCGTCCGATAACGGTCGGGCCAAACGCCGATGTGCGTCTTGTTTGAGAATCAGCAGGCCTTTAAACTTGATCGTAACCAGGTAGGCAGTGGGTCGCCGGGTCGGCTTGTTGTCCCAGCCCGGCAGCGACGTCTGGTGTTGTTCGAGGGTGCGGCGCATCTCGGCTTCCATCAGCCGCCAAATCAGCAGTGAAATTAACAGAATCAACCCCAGCGCTTCGAGCCGCTCCGGCGTTTTCAGAAAGAGCGCATTGACGATCGCGTCGTCTTTGAGAAAGCCGAAGTTTTTCTCAATGCCGTGCTGTTCTTTGTAGCTGGCCAACACCTGCACGGCGCTGTAACCCGCGTCGCCCTCAGCCGGGACATTGGTCAGCAAGACAAAACAACCGGCTTGCTCGCGCGCCTTGGCGATCGCCGCCGCGTCGGCACTGACTTCGCCGCGCAAACCATAATCCAGGCGCTTGATCGGGCGCGTGCCATCCTGCTTCGGTCGCCCCGGCGCATAGCACGGGCGCGCTTCGACCTCGACGCGCAGGCGATGGTATGCGGTGTGCTGCGCACCCGCCTGTTCGGCCGCCGCCTGCGCATCGGCTTCACACGCGTAGGTGCCACGGCACAGCGTCTTGAGCTGGCCTTGCAGGTGCTGCTCCGAGCGTTGCAGGTCGCGCTCCAGGCGCTTGTGTTGGCGCCGGTCATGGCTGGATGAATGCACCACAATCGCACGGTAGCACCGGTCGTATAACGTCACCTTCACCTCCCCAACTCGGTACTCCGCCCCCGGCCGGTGCTGGCTCGCTGGCGTCTCGGCCAAGCGTCCCACCGCCTCCCAGGCGTTCGTCGCCAACACCTGCTCAATCACCTGCCCATGCGCGTGATAGCTCGCCGGCAACCGGCTGATGAACAATATCTCATCCCCCATCTCCCGGAGATTGGCCGGCGTGAGCAACGCCGCATCCGCAATGTAAATAAACGCCCCAGGCGCCACGCCACACTGCGCCATCCGCGCCGAGATCTGGCTCAGCAGCTCATTATTCAGCACCTTGTCCGAGGCGTTGCCATCGGCTACTCGCCCCCACAGCGGAATGTCCCCACCCGCACACAGCAGCGAGACCATCAACTGTTTCAAGTCCGGGCGGTGATCTTTGCTGTGCCCGTAGTTGATCGCAAACGGCGCTGCCTCCCCCGGCACCGCCAGATAGTCCCCATACAGCGTCACGGAGGTGGTGTCGTGATGCACGTGCTGGAGCGGGATCGCAAAGCGCTCCACCGCCGCCAGCGACAGCGCCGAAAACAGCTTCTGCGTCCCCACCGCAAACAACCGGTCTAACACCCGTCCCACCGTGTCGTCGTTGAACACCTTCGCCTCCACCTCGCGCCCCAGCAACAACGCCCGGTCCTGATGCGCGAAAAACGCTTCCAGATGATACAGCGGGCTGCGCCCCGACAACGTATCAATCACCATCCCCAGCACAATCGTGCCCGGATCGATCTCCATCTCGCTTGGCACCAGCCGGTTGATCAACCCCACCAACCCCAGCCGCTCCGCATACGCCCGCACAATGGGCCAATGGTGCACTTCATGGGCTTCCACCGCTAACAACGCTTGCTTTGCGCCGACAAAGGGGTACGCCATGACCAGACCTCCAGCAAGATAACAACAACTTCGCGCCAGTATCCCCCCAACGCCGGCCGCTGCACCAGCTTGGCTCGCCTGCCTAATCCAGCAAAATACCCCACCTCCCTCGGGCTAAAACTTTTCGAGTGGTATCTTGCACTGATTTGTCACGAAAAAATACCCATCTTCCGAAAAAATGGGTGCGGAATGTGAGTTGTATTTTAAAGCGTGTGATGATTAGCTACCACCACACGGGACCCGGGAGGTTGTGCCCAACCGAAGACCTCGAGTCTGCCGCGTAGATAATCCCTCGTGTGTCCCCCAGTTCGCCACCCCAGGCTGACGGTGCAGCGGATTGTTAAGTTGCCTTTACGGACGATTCTGATTCGACTCTTACTGGACCATCCTGTCTCTCCGCAAATGAAGCAGCTTCGCCACCGCTCCGCCAGCCTCGTTCAGTCCCACACACCCCATTCCGCATGCTGAGGCCGATAATAGTGGAGCTTAAAATTGTCTTGTGCAGTTATCCACTGGCCCTTTACACGAACAGACGCCATGAATTCATGCACTGAGCTCTTTTCGCAGTATATATGGACTCCGATCCCCTCAACTTCTCCCGGTTTTAAATAATAAGAGATCGCCTTTTCAGCAATGTAGTCTGCACCGCTCTCACGAAGCCGTAGATCGTAATCCACAACAGATGAAATAGCCGGGGCTACGGGCCAAGCGGGCCACTTGATTTGTATCTCTTGACGCAAATAATTAGGGGACACGGTTTTCTCGCTAAAGTTAGCGCTACTACCTTCTCACGGAAGAGTTCAGTATGCCAAGACGGCCGCGCATCATACTTCCCGGGGCCCCGCTGCATCTAATCCAGCGAGGCAAAAACTGCCAAGCCTGTTTCTTCACCGATGAGGACTATCATGCCTATCTTGGCTGGTTGAAGGAATATGCGCAAGCGAGTGATTGTGCAATTCATGCCTACGTGCTCATGACAAACCATGTTCACCTGCTCTTGACACCCGAAACAACTGACGCCCCAGAGAAACTGATGAAGCGGCTCGGGCAGCGCTATGTCCAATACGTTAACCGGACCTACAGACGCAGCGGCACCTTATGGGAAGGCCGTTTCCGTTCCTGTCTGACCCAAGAGGAAGACTATGTACTGGCCTGTTATCGCTATATCGAACTTAATCCGGTGCGAGCTAACATGGTCAATCACCCTGCCGAGTATCCCTGGTCGAGCTACCGCGCCAACGCGCAGGACGAGTCATCCACTCTCCTGACGGTTCATCCGCTCTATATGGCCCTTGACAACGATAATGCTGCCCGACGCGTTGCCTACCGCGAATCGTTTCGCTACCAACTCGACCCTGGAATGGTCGATGAAATCCGTGCGGCAACCAACGGCAACTACGTTCTGGGGAGTTCACAGTTTCAGGTGCAAATCGCTGCCACCTGGGGGCGTCGGGTGACGCGCGGACAATCCGGAAGACCTCGGAAGAGGGGGGCCTGAATCCTTACAAGTGTAGGTTTTTTGTTGCGGGTGAAAAAAAGCAGTGGTGAGACAGACATTTTCGGTACATTAGACGGTATCAAACAAGTCTTTTGTCCGGAGGAACGCCATGTCTCACCACCCGGCATTATACCCCTGGATCGATCAGGTCAGCAGACATTTTCCGCACCTGAGCCAACCGCTGGTCACGGGTTTGGCGTTGTGGAGCTTGGGGATGATCGTGGCCCGCTCGTGTAGTCTGAGTGCAGTGGCTGGGTTGTTGGGGCCGCTGCTGGGACAGTCTTTTAACACCGTGCGGGAGCGCCTGAGGGATACCTATCGCGAGGCCAACGCTAAAGCGGGAAAGCAGCGGGCGGAGCTGGAGGTGAGCACGACCTGGGCGCCGTGGCTAAGCTGGGTGCTGGAAGGTTGGTGCGGACCGCAAGTGGCTATCGCGCTGGATGCCACAACGCTGGGCCAGCGTTTTGTGGTACTGGCGGTGAGTGTACGGTATCGGGGCTGTGCTGTGCCGGTGGCGTGGAAGATACTGCACGCCACCGCTAAACATCCTTGGCGACCGGAATGGCTGGCGCTGCTGCAGCAATTCCAAGGGGTGGTGCCGGACGGCTGGACGGTGATCGTACTGACCGACCGGAGCTTGTATGCCAAATGGCTATTTGAGGCGATCGTGGCGTTGGGCTGGCACCCCCTGCTGCGTGTCAACCAGCAGGGTCAGTTTCGGCCCCAGGGCTGGTATCACTGGATACCCTTCACGGAGCTAGTGCCGCACAGAGGTCGGCGCTGGGCGGGTCAGGGAACGGCCTTTCGCAGTAAACCAGCGCGCCTGGAGTGCACGTTGCTGGGCTACTGGGGGAGCGGGCATCAGGAACCGTGGCTGCTCCTGAGAGGCTGTTGGAAAACCCCTGATCGAACGATTTCGGAGCATTTTAAATCAACGCATTAGCTTGCGCGCCAGGGTATTTTCCAACAGCCTCTGAGCGATTTGCCACCGGTCGCCGCACAGGCCTGCTGGTATGGTCTGCGCGCCTGGATTGAGCAGGGGTTTAAGCGGGTCAAACGCGGCGGCTGGCAATGGCAAGCGACGCGAATGAACGATCCCGCCCGGGCCGAACGGCTGCGGTTAGCCATCGCTCTGGCCACGTGGTGGTTGCTGTCGGTCGGGGGCGAAGCCGAAGCCGATCTGCCCGAGGCCACCCTGCTGCCGCTGCCCGGCGCGGCCCGCCAGTCGCGCCGGGGGTGGCGGTTGATGGGCATCTTCCGCCGCGGGTGGTACTTAATTTTGGCAGCGCTACTCAATCACCAACCCTTGCCCTTCGCATACGGCCGTCCCGAAGCTTGGCCCACCCTCCCGCTCACCGAACCGAGTCCGCCCCGACTCGAACTGGCAGAGAGCGTATGAAAAAACCTACACTTGTGAGGGAGATCTCCCGGGGTAAGCACGTGACTTTCACTGCGTAGACGCCGGATTTACAAAATACATCCCAACCGCAGATGGAGGACTTCGTGGTCACGTGCCCGCTCGTCCCAGATGCATCACGCCTCGTATCCGGTTCTTGTTCATCGCCCCGCAGCTTTGGGTTCGGCTTCCTCCAGACCCCACCTCGCGGTGACGCCCTTGCCGTTTCCCTAGCCTTCGGCTCTGCGAAAACCTGGTCGCAGGACTTGCACCTGCGTAGTTACGTGCCATGCCCGGCACACACGCTGGCGCCTCAGCTGCTGCCGGAAGCGGAGGCGAGGCACGAGCGGACGCTGTACGCAGTCAGCTGCAGCGCTCTGTTATGCGGCATTTGCTCGCATTAGCCTCTCATTGTCCGCTTTCGACCCATTGCCGACGCCTTGGTCTCTCTCAAGCGGCCACTGAAAGCCCTCAAGAATGCCCAGCGTGGACGAGTTTGCGGTAACGTTCAAGTGCGCTCAAGTGGTCCCCATCGGATCGCAGGCCGATGTAGCCGTCGGGGCGCACCACGAGCAGTGTGGTGCCTTGGACGCCGAGGAGATCGGCTCCGACGGGTTCAAGCCGTCCGATCTGGTCGGGCAACTCGGGCTGGGTGCTGAGGGCGATGGCCACTTCGAACAGAGGCGAGTCGGTGGTGAGCTCCTGCAACGCGGTGTGAAGCTCCACGAGCGTCGGACCGTGTGCGGTTGGGCCGCCCAGGAGCATGAGGGTGTGGCCGGCGCGGTGGGCAAGCTCGTGAAGGCGACAGGGCTGCTCGTCCGACCGTTGGACTTGGATCGTGTTGGGTAAGCGCTTTCCGGGAGCGAGATGGCTGTTGGCGTCACCAGAGACGATGGGCGATCGAGCATAGTCAACGTTCAGTTCGGTTTCGGCCACGACTTCGTGCTGTCGTCCCTTCGGATCGGCGAGCATGGCTTTGATGGCCTTGTCGCGACTGTCGCGTTCGGTTGGGTCGGTCATCGTTAGGGTGTGTTCGGTGACGTCGCCGGATTGGGTGACCATCTCGGCGACGGGGCGCCGCTCGGCCTCGTAGCTGTCAAGCAGGGTCGGGTCGGCGGCGCCGAGGTGAACCAGAGCGAGTTTCCAGGCCAGGTTGAAGGCGTCCTGCAGACCGCAGTTCATACCGTGTCCTTCGGCGGGCGAGCAGAGGTGTGCCGCATCGCCGGCCAGAATGACCGCACCCGATCGGAACTTCGTGGCCACCTTGGTGTGGCAGTGGAATCGTGTCGGGTTCTCCACGTCGACGAAAGCCACGGCAGGTGCATAGAGGCGAATGATCGAGATGGCCTCTGCGACGAGATTCGATTCCGTCGAGCTCGGCCTCGTATAGACACGCCAGCGTCGACCGGGAAGCGCAGTCATGATGACCGGGAGCCTGTCGAGGTAGACGAAGTTGGCCTCGAACGTCTCGGCCCAGCCTTGCAGCGTGGCGTCGAAGACGGCCCACGGTTTGGCGATGTCGTGGCCCTCGAAGCCGATCCCGCTCAATTCACGCGTTGGGCTGTAGAGGCCGTCGCACCCCACCACCCACCGGGCATCCACTTGGTAGCGGTCGCCGTCGCGCGCGATGTCGGCCCGCACCCCATCGGGATGGGGTGTCAGCCCGACCAGCAGAGACGATCGGCTCACCTCGCCGCCCTGTTGGTGGAGATAGTCGGTGAGAATGGACTCGGTGACCTCCTCGGACAAGCCGAGATTGAACCCGTAGATGCTTCCGCAGGTCGACAGATCCGTCGTCCCAAGCACCTGGCCTCCGGAGTGGATCTTGATAGTTCGCTGTCTGCATCCGGCGTCGAGGAACCTATCGATGAGTCCCAGCGACTCGAAGACCTCGAGCGAGCGGGGATGCACCACCGTCGCGCGGTCCCAGTGGAGCGGCGCTGATCGGGCATCGATCAGATGACATGGCACACCGCGCCGCTGAAGCTCCGAAGCAAGGAGCAGCCCTGTCGGTCCGGCACCGACCACGAGCACGGCCGGACGGCGGCGTACCCGCTCGGCGTTGCCGTCCTCGGGCACCGCGTCTGGACTGTTGTCGGAATCCGTCATTACTCCCCCTTAATCGTTCGTGTCTGAGCGCATCGGTCTCACCTTGGCCGGCACCTCATCTGGCCAGAAAATCCAAGCCCCCGACCGAGCATGTCGAGTTTGGTGGTGCCAGTCAAGCGGCGATCGAGCACCGAAGTCCTAAAGTGGCCCCCACTGTCAAGACCAAAAAGTGAGAAAAAGAAGCGATAGAAACCGCTTTTTTTAAGCCGATTGAACGGATGGTGACCAATGGATCGGCTGCGGAAGCAGGGTCAAGGAGGAGTCCCGAAGGGAAGCTCCTTGAGGCCGCTGGAACAGCTGATAGCCTGTTCACCGTCCGATCGATCGCTGACATGATGACCTCCTGATGAAGATTGTTTGGCTTCATGGCTCAATGCCTGGATCGGTGTGAGGCTGCGAAATGCACGGCTGCCGGGGTTTGGTAATCCAAACTCTGATGCAGCCGTTCCTGGTTATAAAACCGGAAATAACGGCTAAGCCCCTGTTCTAACGCGAGAACGCTGTCGTAGTCGTTGAGATAGATATCCTCGTACTTGACGCTGCGCCACCAGCGTTCGACGAAAATATTATCCAGGGCTCGACCCCGACCGTCCATACTCATGGCTACCCCGGCCTGTTCCAATCGCTCGGTAAAGGCTCGGCTGGTAAACTGCACGCCTTGATCGGTGTTGAAGATCTGGGGCGTGGCTTGCCCGAGAGCGCTTTCCAAGGCCATCAGACAGAAGTCGGTGTCCAGGGTATTGGACAATTGCCACGCCACCACATAGCGACTGTACCAATCCAGGACCGCCACCAGATACATGAAGCCTCGGCGCATCGGGATATAGGTGATATCGGTGCTCCATACCTGGTTGGGCCGCTCGATCAACACGTCCCGCAACAAATACGGATAAATCCGATGTTCGAGCCCGTGGCCGCGGGGCTTCGGATGCGGATAGAGCGCTTCCAAACCCATCTTGCCCATCAGCCGTTGGACCCGCTTGCGGTTGATCTCATGACCTTGACGCCGCAGCCAAGCGGTCATCCGGCGACTCCCGTAATAGGGGGGCTTGAGGTACTGTTCATCGATCAGCCGCATCAGCGTCAGGTTCTCGGGGCTTTCCGGCGCCGGGCGGTAGTACCAACTGGAGCGGTTTAAGCCCAAGAGCTGGCACTGGCGCCGCAGACTCAGCCGTTCGTGGTTCGGTTCGATCATGGCGCGCTTGGCCTCAGCTGAAGGGGGCAACTTTTTTTTTCATCCAGTCCAGCTCAAATTTGAGCCGGCCGATCTCTTCGTAAAGCGCCGCTTGCAACGTCTCGGCGTCTTGCCCTCGTCGTTTACCCCCTTGAGCAAAAATCTCCCGGCCGTCTTCCCTGAGCTGTTTCTTCCAGAGATGAATCTGGCTCGGATGAACTTGGTAGTGACTGGCCAGTTCGCCTCGCCCACCGTCTTCAGTCCCTTGAGTGCCTCCAGGGCGACTTGTAACTTGAACTCCGGCGTATGCTTGTGTTTACCTTTCATGCTAAAACCCCTACGCTGCTCTGGTTTGAAGGATCTTTATTCTCGCTTATCCTTCGGCCCATTTTTCGGGGTCCATTATATTAAAACTCGGATCAATCAACACTGACACTCGATGATCAAGTTTTTAGTGCTTGACATTTTCAAATGTCGAATAATCAAATGGATATCAATATGAGCGATTATTGCCGCTTTCCAGTTGCCCAGTAGCTTGAAAGATATAACTTTTTGAAAAATTTAAAATTCGTAAATTTATCCGAAAGTCAAGAAGAAAAAACTTGATCATCGAGTGACAGCTTTGAATTATTATCACGAGTGCTGGCCGATCGATTGGCAGTGGTTTAGTCCCGTTCGTTCTAAACGGTGTCGAGCGATATTCGGCCAACTATGTATACTGTCTCCCGAAATATCCCGAAATTCTAATTCGTAATCTCTCTTGCTTGTTCTCTGAGGACGAACTTTTGTATTTTCCCTGTAGACGTTTTAGGTATCGGTATGAAGATAAATCTGCTAGGAACTTTGTAGGGTGCGAGTAAACTTCGGCACCAATCGCGAAGGTCGCCTGCGACCACATGTTGGCCCGGGACCAATTCGATAAAAGCACAAGGTGTTTCGCCCCACTTTTCGTGAGGCATAGCTACGACAGCTGCAGCGGCAACTGCGGAATGCCGGTAAAGTGCATTTTCAACCTCGATGGAGGAAATGTTTTCTCCACCCGAGATGATGATATCCTTCGACCGATCCTTGAGCTGCAAGTAGCCATCAGGATGTACCACTCCCAGATCACCAGAGTGGAACCATCCTCTGTCAAAAGCTCTCTGTGTTGATTCAGGATTGCGAAAATACCCCTTCATTACCACGTTTCCACGAAACATAACCTCGCCCATGGTTTTGCCATCCCACGGCACCGGGATCATGGTTTCTGGATCAAGAACCGCCAACTGCTCCAGTGGTAGATAACGGACACCCTGACGTGACTTGAGCGAGGCTTGCTCTTCATGGGGCAACTCGGACCAGTTTTTGTGCCAGTCATTTACCACTGCCGGACCGTAGGTTTCAGTCAGCCCATAAAGATGTGTTACTTCAAAGCCTGCGGATTTCATGTCTGCCAGCAACGTCTCAGGCGGCGGCGCAGCAGCAGTGAAAAATTGAACGGTGCTGCCAAGGTCGCGTTTGACGGCGTCGGGTGCCGAAATCATCATCGACATCACAATCGGGGCGCCACACAGGTGAGTCACGCCCTCATTGGCAAGTGCTGCCCAGATGAATTCGGCCCGCACCTGGCGAAGACACACATGAGTGCCTATAATGGCCGACAACGTCCAGGGAAAACACCAGCCGTTGCAATGAAACATCGGCAAGGTCCACAGATAGACAGCATGCTTTTCCATCGAAGTGGTAAGAGCATTGCCCTGCGCCAACAGGTAGGCACCTCTATGATGAGAGACGACACCTTTTGGGTCCCCTGTTGTGCCTGATGTGTAATTGATCGAGATCGCGTCCCATTCATCTTCAGGCATCAGCCAGGCGAAATCCGGATCGCCATCAGACAGGAACGCCTCGTAGTCAGTTGCCTCCACAGGCACATCTGCTCCGTCGAATTCTGGATCATCGTACTGAATCAAAAAAGGCTTCACGGAAGCAAGTGCAAGCGCCGTCTGCATTAACGGCATGAATTCGCGGTCAACAATCACAATTCTGGATAACGCATGATCAAGTTGAAAGGCTATGATGGTGGCATCTAGGCGGGTATTGATCGAATGCAACACACCGCCACACATTGGCACGCCATAGTGACATTCCAGCATAGCGGGAGTGTTCGCCAACAATACAGATACCGTATCTCCTCGACCGACGCCATTCTGCGATAAGGCAGAAGCCAGTTGCCGTGACCGGGCATAGAACTCGGCATAATTGCGCCTTACTCCCCCGTGAATAATCGCCGTGTGATCTGGAAAGACTGTGGCTGCACGCTCAAGAAACGTCAGCGGCGTCAGTGGCTGGTAATTCGCAGGGTTGCGATCCAGATCGGTATTGTAGGGGTTGCTTGTCATTAGACTATGCATCCTGCCACTGAGGGGCACGTTTTTCGATAAAAGCAACGATGCCTTCTTCGGCATCTCGAGTAAGCATGTTGTCGACCATTATGTTGGACGCGTATTCATAAGCTTCAGACAGTGTCATCTCGCGTTGCGCATAAAAGGCACGTTTGCCAGTAGCGAGTGTCAAACTGGATTTACTCGCGATCTTGCGTGCCATTGTCATCGCCGCCTCATACAGAGCTTCAGGAGCAACAACTTGATTAACCAGTCCAATCGCCGCCGCCCGATCTGCGGAAGTCATATTGCCTGTTAACAACATCTCCATCGCGTGTTTATTGGCCACGTTTCGCGACAGAGCTACCATTGGGGTGGAACAGAACAAACCAATATGCACTCCGGGCGTGCTGAATTGGGCCGTTTTAGCTGCAATAGCAAGATCGCAACTGGCCACCAACTGACAGCCAGCGGCAGTTGCAATCCCAGTTACTTCGGCAATGACAGGTTTTGAACAATTTACGATTGCCTGCATGACTCCGGAACACAGTGTCATAACTTTGGTGAAATAGGCTTTGCCGCCGTCCGGACCGGTACGGCCGGCTGTCATTTCCTTCAAGTCGTGACCCGCGCAGAAGGCTGGCCCGGTTGCGGCCAGAATAATCACGCGAACCGCCGCATCGGTGTCGGCTTCGGCAAAAGCGCCAGCCAGCTGCTCCAGCATCGCTTCGGACAGGGCATTACGCCGTTTGGCATCGTTCAGTGTCAGACGTAAAATTCCATCGTCATCCAGTTCACGCAGCAATAATTCGCTTACTTGCACAGGTCGGCTCCTCTACTGAAAGCTACAGAATGTTGATTTCGACGCTATCGGCGAGCGTATTGGCGATAAAGCAATATCGGTGCGCCCGGTGATGCATTTTTTCCAGTTCCACAGAGTCTACTGAAAACCCCGTATCAAAAGACACTTCAGGATGTAGATCGACGCGAGTCACCGACATCTGTCCCCTGGCGTTCTTGCCAAGATAAGCTACGGCGTAATCACGAAAGCTCACAACAGGCCACTTGGCTTTTGAAGCGAGTGCCAGGAAGGTCATCATGTGGCAGCTGGACAACGAAGCTGCCAGGGCCTGTTCAGGATTGGTATTCTCCGGATGACCGCCCCAATCGGGTGCTGCATCCACTTGCAGAGCGTAGCGGTCGTTGTAGCGTACGGTATGCACGTTTGAGTACTTGCCTGAGTGAAGTTCAGGTTCGGAACGCTGCCAGCGCAGCTCTATGGAAAGCTCGGACATTTGGGTGCTCCTTTGTGCTAAGGCGCTCAAGCGGCGGCGAGTAGCTTTTTAGGGTCGTAGAACGGTCTTTCGACAATGGTGGCCCGAGCCAGCCCCAGAGGCATCGCAACCTCAACCTCTGCACCTGTTTCGGCGCAATCGGCTGCGATCATTGCGAGGGCGATGTTCTGCTCAAGGCGAGGCGAGTAGACGGCGGATGTAACTTTGCCGATGGAGCAACTATCTTTGAAGATGGGCCAGAAAGTGGTGTTCGGCCTCTTCAGAGGTGCGCTCTCGATACACAAACCAACCTGTTTGCGCGTAACTCCATTGTCACGAATGCGGCGCAACGCAGCTTTGCCAATAAAGTCGGCATCCATGTCGGGATTAACGAGGCGACCCATACCCAATTCGTAGGGGTTTGTGGTCAGATCCGCGTCGGCGTGATACGAGAGCATGCCTCCCTCGATACGTCGAATGGATGATGTATGACCGGGTTTCAGGCCAAAAGGTGTTCCGGCCGCCATAATCATTTCCCACAGCTCGTCACCGCGAGAGCTGTCCTGCAGGTAAAGCTCATAGCCAAGTTCACTTGACCACCCGGTCCGCGAAATGATCAGCGGTATGCCATCCAGTTCTGCTTCGCGTAGCCAGTAGTAACGCAAGTCTAGAATGCTGTCACCAAACAGCGTTTGCATTACCTGGCCGGATTTCGGGCCCTGCAATTGCAGGGGCGAAACATCCGGTTCGCGGATGGCAACATCCATGCCCGCATGCACAGCCACGCCCTGCGCCCAAAGCAGAATGTCGCTATCGGCCAGCGAGATCCAGAAGTGGTTTTCGCCCAGACGCAGTAGAATAGGATCATTCAGGAGGCCCCCGTCGGCATTGGTAATCAGGATGTATTTGCACTGCCCGACAGACAAGCTCGACAGGTCGCGCGGCGTCAGCATCTGGGTGAATCTGGCAGCATCAGGGCCAGTAATTTCAACCTGGCGCTCGACCGCAACATCGCACAAGATCGCATCGTTCACAAGGTTCCAGAAGTTTTGTTCAGGATCACCGAAATCACGCGGAATATACATGTGATTGTATACGGAAAATCCTTTGGCGCCCCACCGCACAGTCGCGTCGAAATAGGGGGATTTGCGGATCTGTGTGCCGAAACCGAAATCGTCTGATTGCGTCATGATATTTACCCTTTTGCAGAAATGTCCTGACTAGTCGAGGATCTATTGAATTGGGTGAAGTTTAGCGTGAATTGCAGCACGAAATTGGGCTAAAAAGGCGCCGATCAAAGACCAAACAGGCTATTGTATCTGGCCTGACAGACTTTTCAGACGGACAGCGTTATTTGTCAGTTACGGTGAACAGCCGCGCAAGGTTGGGCGGTTCGGATTTGATCTCACGCGTCACGATATAGGTCATATAACGATCAATCCCGAGGTCGGCCGTCAGCAGAGCTTCCATCAATTTTTGAAATTCTGCCAGATTAGAAGTGAGAATTTTCAAGACGTAATCCATACCACCGCCTGTCGCGATGCATTCGGCAACCTCATCTATCTTGCGGATATGGGCTTCAAAGCGGTCAAAATCAGACTTACGGTGATGTGTCAGTGAAACCGTTACAACAACCTGGGCCAGGTCGCCGATTCGACCAAGTGCGATATCAGCGCGATAGGCGCGTATGAAGCCGGCTTCCTTCAGCTTGTTCAATCGGACCCAACACGGCGTTGGTGACAAATTGACGATCTCTGCCAGTTTGGTTTTACTCAATTGGCCGTGTTTCTGGACTGCGCTGAGAATTCGAATATCGATTGCATCAAGGTTGAATTTTTTCATTAGACATTATTGGAAACTAAAAACCTCAAAAAAACTCGGAAAACAGGAGAGTGATTGTAATTGATTTTGGAAAGGGGACACTGTGGCGATCGTAAAGTACGACGACGTGAAGAAGAAGCCGAGCACACTGCGGGCGATGACGAGCCTAGAGCGAGAGGAATTTGAGGAATGATGTGTGGTGTTTGGCGAGGCGTGGGAGCGGCACCGGCAAGCCGTTGGGTACGACACCTCGCCAGGTGGGCGGTCACCGCAGTTAGCGGCTATTGAGGATAAGCTATTGTTTATTCTGTTTTACTTGAAGACTTATCCGCTCCAGGAAGTGCAAGGGCATTGGTTCGGGCTCAGTCAGGGGCAAGCGAATCTGTGGATTCATCGGCTGAGTGACGTCCTGAAAGAGGCGCTCAAAGACCAGGGTCATCTCCCCGCGCGGCTGCCGGCGGAAATGCTGGCGCGGTTAGAAGACGAAGGACTCCAAACGTTTGGGATCGACGGGACGGAGCGGCGTATTCAGCGCCCCGCTGAAGACGAGCGCCAGCGTCAGCATTACCGTGGTAAAAAAAAGCCCATCCGGTCAAGAACAACCTCATAGCCGGTTTAGACGATCGCCAAATCAACTACTTGAGCGACACCCACGAAGGTAAAAAGCATGACAAAAAGATCTGCGATGAGGACGGGATCCGCCTCCCGGAAGGCAGCGAACTCTATCGCGACACGGGGTATCAAGGCCACACGATGGACGGGGTAGAAATCTACCAACCGAAGAAAAACCCCCGGGGTGGCCAGTTATCCGAAGAGGACAAGGCCCACAATCGGCTCATCTCCCGGGTGCGCGTGGTGGTGGAGCAGATCATCTCGGGGGTTAAACGATGCCACATCGTCAAAGACGTCTTCCGAAATACGCTCCCCGGCTATGCCGATACCGTCATGGAACTGGCTTGTGGGTTGCATAATTTTAGAAGTTACTGCCGCTTGGAAAACTACTAACCTCAGGGGTTCAATAAGCCATGATCATGGATTGGTTAATAAAATTTGAAAGCGAATTTAGTTTCCAATAATGTCTATTCATTCGGAATTTATTATGAATTTCACCACAACGTAGACAACTTGATTAAGAATGCAACTTATTACTCCACCAAGTCAATATTAGTGAACAGGTTTTATATTGGCCAGCCTTATAACGGCGCGAAGCGCCGCTTAACGCCACGTTCAGTGGGGTCCGGAGTGGAGCAGGTTTTTGTGCCATAAAATGAGCGAAGCGAATGGCACAAAAAGTTGCGGAGCGTAGGGCATCCACTGCAACGCCTTGTTAAGCGCCCTCCCAAATGTCTACAACATCGCGGGCTTTTTCTTTTACTTCACTAACGTTTACGCCGCCACGTACCGCCAGCTCATGGAGCACATTTTCAGCAATCTGACTTGCCTCGTCGATCTCTAGTTTCATTTTTTCAAAGTCTTGAATAAGGTCGTACATTGCTCCGGAATGAATACCTTGAACATATATCTCTGATAAGCGGTGCGTAAACGTGTTACGTAGATTTCTAGCGGAATCTAGCTTTTGATGCTGTTCATCAGTGAATACGCCAAATTTCTTAAGTTCATTAATGATTTGGCCCAGCGTTTTGACTTTTTCCCATTCTTTGACAAATTCCTCATCAGGCACACCAAGACATGAAAATAGTATTACTTTTAGGACGTTCTCAAGGTGGTGAGAAGAAATAGTCACTCTACCAACGGAAGCTTCTAGCAGGGTCCTTTTCATTTCAATTTTTTGTTCATCACCGATTTTCATTCTGTTATTTCAGGTAACTCAATGCTAAGCGAAACTAACCACGTTTCGTTGTTACTTGCGTTCCAGTCGTTCTCATAACGGCTACCCTAATAGTTGAACGCTAGCCGAAATCGCGACATAACAGATTTCTGCCGTGGCCCCATCATTTATCTGATCAGAGCCTAAAACAGTGCGCTAAGCTACGTATTTTTTCGAAATAGGTTGTCTCCCTCTAAATTATAACAAAAATACATTGATTTACTGTTCAGTTAATTATAGTATCTTCGCATGGAGCCTACGGAATTTTTTAGCCATCCCAGTTGCGCCCGCCAGCGCCAATACGAGGCGCTCAAAGCCTTCTCCCAGGAGAGACTGTCGGCGGCCGAAGCGGCCGCTTGCTTCGGCTTCTCGGTCTCGTACTTTAAGAAGCTGCGAGTTGAGTTTGTGCGCCGTCTTCGGCAGGGACGCAATCCCTTTTTTGTCGAACCCAAAACCGGTCCCAAACAGCGGCGTCGCAGCGACGCGTTGGTGGAGCAGATCATCGCGCTGCGCAAGCACAACTATGCGATCACCGATATCAAAGCGGTGCTAGAGGCCCAGGGGGGCTCTCTGTCATTGGATACGATCGATCAGCTTTTGAAAACCGAAGGCGTTGCGCCGCTACCGAAGCGCACTCGCCAACAGCGCCTGACGGGGAAACCGCCTCCGACCTTACCGGCGCCACGCAGCGCTACCCTGACGCTCGCTGACGAAGACTTTACCACCACCACGGGAGCGGGTCCCTTGGTTTTTCTGCCGCTACTCGAACGCTTAGGGATCGTGCCGGCGATTACCCAGGCGCCGTTTCCCTCGACTAGCGAGATCCGCGATGGGCAAGCGGTGTTGTCGCTCTTGGCGCTGAAGCTGATGGGCACCCAGCGCTGGTCACACGACACCGCCTGGAATCTGGATCGAGCGTTGGGGCTATTTGCGGGGCTCAACGTGTTACCCAAAGCCACGACGCTGGCGAGCTATTCCTATCGGGTCACGCGGACCATGAATCGGCGCTTTCTCCTGCAGTTGAGTCGCTGTTTTCAACACGACAGCGCGCCGGGTGAATTCAATTTGGATTTCAAAACGATTCCCCATTGGGGCGATGCGAGTGTGCTGGAAAAACACGGGTCGGGCAGTCGTGCGAAAGCGCTCACGAGGGTCCTGGCCTTGATCGTGCAGGACCCCGCTACGGGGCACCTGGCTTATCCTAACGCCGATATCCGACAGCGTGATCAAAGCGCGGCGGTGCTCGACTTCGTCGACTTTTGGAAGCAGGGCCGTGGGATCGCGCCCAAGGTGCTCATCTTCGATTCGAAGCTCACGACTTACCGCCCTCTCGATCAGCTCAATCAAAGTCCTGAGCGGATCACATTTCTGACCTTACGCCGGCGCGGTAAGCAGTTGCTCCAGGGCGTCGAGGCGTTGCCCGCCGAAGCTTGGCAGCGGGTGTCCGTGGCGCGCGCCAAGGGCAAACACCAGACGCTGCGGGGGCACGATGGCACCTGCACGCTGCCCCATTACCCAGGGGAAGTTCGGCAAGTCATTCTCACCGATCACGGGCGCCGGCAACCGACGTTTTTGATCACCAATGACTTCGAACTACCGGTTAAACACGTGGTGCAACAGTACGCGCGGCGATGGTTAGTGGAACAGGAAATCGCCGAGCAGATCGTGGCGTTTCACCTCAATAGTCCCTCGTCTTCCCTTGTCGTCAAGGTGGATCTTGACCTCACGTTGTCGCTCTTGGCCCATCATCTCTACCGTCAACTGGCCAATGGCTTACCGGGTTTTGAGCAGTGTACGGTCGAGACGAGCCATCGGAAATTCCTAGAAAATGGGGCGGCTATCACTATTCACGGCAACACCGTAACGGTTCGACTCAACAAAAAAACGCACCTCCCAATCTTGTTCGAGCTGCCGTGGATGACACAACCGACTCACCTGGCATGGATGGACATGAATATCCAGTTTCTGCCCGGAACCGTGTCATGAAGAGACCTTATTTATCGGAATGAAAATCGGTGTTCATGAAAATTCATCGTCAATTTATCCTTCGCTTAACGTTACGCTTCAGCCGCGCGGCTCGCCGCGTCGGCCTGAAAGCGGTTGTTAGGTGTTCCCACGTTCCAATACCTCAAGCATTTTCATGGTCGCCCGCTCGCTTCGATCACTATCGAAGATGGTATTGCTGATGCCTAATTCCGAGGCTACGTGGCTGATTGTACTGCAGGCCACATCAATGAGCTCTCGAAGTTGGTTTGGTGTTATGCCATTGAGCTGATACACGTGCTCCCGGGAAAGAGTGCGTTCGTTATGAACCAGAGACTGGCTGCGAATGCCGACAACAGCCTTGATCCTGTCAACAAACGGCGAAAGGCGCTGCTCAATGTAATCAGAGAGGTCGGTTCTGCCCTCGTCGGCTAAGAGGCTGTTGGAAAACCCCCTCAAGCGAGCCGTCGGACCAGGAGATGGATCATCGAGATCTGGATCATGGCCTCGCTGTTGCGCGTATGGACTTCATAATCTCTCGTATGACGGCGGTAATTTAACAGCCACGAAAAAGTGCGCTCCACGACCCACCGGCGTTTTACCAGATGAAACCCCGGCAGGGTGTTCTCGACGACTTCTAACACGATTTTATAGGTCACTTTCAGGCCAGCTACCCACCGTTGCAGCGGCTCGCCATGATAGCCGCCGTCAACCCAGAGGTGGCGCAGTCGCTTGAAGCCATCGGCGAGATAGTGCTGCAGGAGCTGGCGCAGTCCGACCTGATCACTGACATTGGCCGCCGTGACCATCACCACCAGGATCAGTCCCAGGGTATCCACCAGCACATGGCGTTTGCGGCCTTTGATGCTTTTGCCACCATCAAAGCCCTTGGGACCCGGTTGCGAGGCGACCTTGATGCTTTGGCTATCCACACTGCCTGCCGAGGGTTCGGCGGCCCGCCCTTGGCGGCGGCGTTCCTGGTGGCGCAAGGCTGTCATTACCCGCTCCCACACGCCGGCTTTACTCCAGTCATTGAAGTGATCATACACCGTATTCCAGTTGCCGTAGTAGCGCGGCAGCAGCCGCCACTGACAGCCACTGCGATTGACATAGAAAATGCCATTCACGACTTGGCGGCGGTCTGACGGCGGCCGTCCAGGGCCGCCAGGACGCTTCTTCGGTACCGGTAACAGGGGTTCAATGACTTGCCATTGCGCGTCGGTCACATCACAGGCATGATAGCGGTGCGTACCCATTGTCTCTGATTCTCCTCTTTTATTCGTTTCATAAGCATCAGACTACCGATGGGTGCGTGTTGTTTCAGTTCCATAGTACCGTCAATCGGGTTTTCCAACAGCCTCTA
>CAVSVP010000010.1:0-217076 GCA_963731125.1 uncultured Pseudomonadota bacterium | reverse complement strand
TCGAGCGGTGCGCCGCTGACCCGCAGAAATTGCGTCAGCTCTGTCCAATGCGCCCGCAAATAGCGCAAGGCCTTACCCAGACTGCTGTTGGGTTCCACCTCCCGCTCCGTGAACTGCTGTTCCAGCCAGGGGTGCAGGGCGTGCCGCAGCGGCTCGCTGTGCTGTTGATGGTAGCGCAAGCGGTCTTCGGCACTGAGGCGGCGCGCCCGGCTAAGACGCTCATGTTCGAACACGGCCGCTAACGTCTCCAGCACGTAACGGCACGGTTCGGGAAACACCGCGGCGATGTCGCTGAATTGGCGCAGCCCGTGGGCTAGGCAAAAACACGCGATCACCTCAGCACGGGGTGAGGGCTCCAGGTGATTGGCGCTCAACGCATCCGACATCAGGATCAGCTCCCCAGCGTCCGGCTCGCGTAATTGCATCACCGCCCCGGCGTTCTCCCCGGCGTTGGCGCGGCCGCTAAAGTACCGCCAAATTTCCTGTTCGCCCACCGTCGCCACCACGCCCGTGGTATCCATCCCCCGGCGCTCGCCGGGTTCCGCCGTGGCGTTCTCTTGGATCAGCGACAACACCCGCACGGGCGTGTCATCTTCATGCAGTCGCTCCGCCTGCGCCGCCTGGTAGACCAGCTCGTTGAACACCGGCCACGCGCAGCCGGCCACCCGCTCGACCTGATCCCACTGGGTGGCGTCCGCCACCGGTACGCCTACTAGCTGCTGATACCCTTCCAGTCGATAAAATGGCAGCCCCAGATAATAGCGTCCCAACGCCAGCACCGCCCGCGCCCGGGCACTGTACTTCTCGTCCCCCGCCGTCGCCGGTAACGCCGCCGTCGTCACCTGCCCACACGCCGAACAGCGTACCTTCTCCAACGCGTAGCAGAGCGCCGTCAAAAAACCATTCCCGTCCAGGCGGATCTCCACCCCGGGCGGCAACCGATATAACGTCCCGCGACCACACGCCGGACACCGTTGACCCGCTTGCCAGGCTTCCTCCAGTTGGCACAACACCCGCTCGGCTCCCGGATAGGCATCAGCCGAATGGCGCCCCTGCCCCGGGCGTTTTCCGCCACCGCGCTTGCGCCGCCCCGCCGCATCGCGCTCCTCTACCTCCGGCGCCGGTTCCGCCGCCGCCGCCGCCGGTTTATCCGCCGCCGCCACCGCGGCCTCGGGCGCTTGCGGGTCATTGCCCGGCGGTTCCTTCGCCGCCCCCTCGGCCGATGCCGGCGCGGCTCTGCCAAACAACAGCCCCCGCAGCCGTTTCATGCTCAGCTTCGCTTCTTGCACCGCAAACAGCAGCCAAAAATACATCTGGATCAGCCGTTCCAGCACCCGGCGGTCCTCCTCCACCAAATCACTGGCGTGGATCCGCCTAAGGAATTGTCACGAAATAACTATCTCATTTTGAGTGATGTTGCTATCATGGATAGTATGGTTGATGAAAGCGGTGTCAGGAAGCGGTTTGAATTGTTAGCGCCCGTATTGGACGAGCGTCTGCGGCGGCTTGCCGCCTCTGCGGAGGCAGAAGCCATCGGACGCGGCGGGATCTCTCTGGTGTCGAAAGCAACCGGGGTGTCACGGCGGGCGATTCGAGTGGGGAGGCAGGAGCTTCGTGATCTCGAATCCGGGGGGCACGAGGTTGCGGCGGTAGCGAATCAAGGTGTTCGTAAACCTGGCGGGGGACGCAAAAAGACTGTCGAGAAAGATCCGACGCTCAGAGAGGATCTAAATACTTTGGTGAACCCAATGACCTGCGGCGACCCGGAATCACCGCTGCACTGGACCTGCAAGAGTGTCCGTAAGCTCGCGAGCGAACTGCGTGCGATGGGGCATGAGACCAGTCACAAGCTCGTGGCCGCGCTTCTGCACGAGATGGGTTACAGTTTGCAAGCAAACCGCAAGGCGCGTGAGGGGGTCGATCATCCCGATCGCGACGCGCAGTTTCACTACCTCAATAACCACGTGCTTAACGCCCTCGCCTCGGGCGATCCTGCGATTTCTGTTGATACGAAGAAGAAGGAACTGGTGGGTGATTTCAAGAATGGTGGCCACGAGTGGCGGCCCAAAGGCCAACCCGAACAAGTCCGTGTTCACGACTTCAAGATCAAGGAACTCGGGCGTGTGGCACCGGATGGGGTCTAGGACATTGGCGAGAATGTTGGCTGGGTCGGAGTTGGAACCGACCATGACACCGCCGCGTTTGCGGTGGCCACTATTGGCAACCGGTGGCGCAGGATGGGCCAGCCGATTTATCCGCAAGCTGGGCAGATCTTGATCACCGCCGACGGTGGCGGCAGCAATGGCTCCCGGCTCCGGCTGTGGAAAACGCAACTGCCGCGTTTCGCCGATGAGAGTGCCCTGCCGGTAACCGTCTGCCACTTTCCACCTGGCACGAGCAAATGGAACACGATCGAGCACCGATTGTTTTCCTACATCACCCAGAACTGGCGCGGCAAGCCGCTGGTCAGTCACGAAGTGATTGTCAACCTCATCGCCGCGACGAAGACCCAATCAGGCTTGCGGGTACACGCTGAGATTGATGCGTCTGGGTATCCAGCGGGGAAAAAGGTCACTGACGCCGAGTTGGCAGAGGTCAACATTCGACGTCACGAGTTCCACGGGGAATGGAACTACACCATTTTGCCGTCATGAAATGGTACACTTATTTCGTTACATTTCCTAAGCAACGCTTCCCCTTCGGCTTGGGTTAACTTGACCTTCTCCGGCTCTTTCATCACCGTTGATACCCATTCGCTAGATCTTCATATACCAGAACAGGCTCTCTCGTCGTCTAAGGGATGCGCATCTTAAGCAGAAAATTTGGTTTGTCAAGCAGTTTTATCGGAAGGACACCGAATATCAGCGAGGCGGCGCGTTGCAGTACCTGGCAGCCTGGGATGTCCGACGCGGGGTCGTCATGGGGCGCTGTGAAGCAGCGACGGGGATCGCCCCCTTTGGTCGGTTGGTGACCCAAGTGATGCAGCAGCCGCCCTACTGCTCGGCAAAGCGTGTCTTCTGGGGGGTCGATAACGGCTCCTCGCATCGTGGCCAAGCGGCTGTGCGGCGCTTGACCCAGGCCTATACCAATCTGACGTTGGTTCACACCCCTGTTCATGCTAGCTGGCTCAACCAAGTCGAAATTTACTTCTCGGTCGTGCAACGCAAAGTGCTCACTCCCAACGACTTTGCCAGTCTGGAGGAGGTCGAACAGCGCCTGCGGCTCTATGAACACCTCACTAACCAACAGCCACGCCCCTTCGCGTGGAAGTTTACTCGCGCCAAGTTGGCTGAATTCCTCAAGCGCCTGGAAGCCCATGTCACAACGCCAGACCCCGGTCAAGCGGTCCCAGAATCCCCCGACCGGAGTCAGAGAGAACGGTTAGCTGCCTAACCCTACAAACATTTATGAAATGGAGCACTTAGATACCCGGAAGGGTGACTAAGAACGGGATGGTTAAACACCGATTTTCACGAGCTAGATAACCGTCTAAGTTGAGTTAAGGTTTCTATTATTATTTTGTTCATATTTCAAAATGTTAGCGTCTGATATTGGTAAATATTCGGCCAACCCATTCTTGGAACGATCAGCGGGTTAGCACCTGCCTGAAGTGTTGATCCAAAGGATAAACCCATAAGTCCTTGATGGGAACACTCTGTTTTCGAGCCGGTCCGAGTTTCCCCCGGCCTTGAGTTTGACCCAGGTAAAGCCAATTGGCCGCTTGGTAGCAGGTGCCCTGAAAGCGGGGTTTCTCCACGAAAGTCTCTAGCAGGACGGGGCGATAGCCATACTGCTGCTGCCACTGCCTGGGAAGCAGCCGGGCGGCCTTGGCTAAGATCATGGAGGCCAGATTGCGGGAGTGCACCCAGGGCAGGATCAGAAAGCGGGCATTGTTGACGATCAGCGGCAGATGTCGCGTGCGCTGCTCAGGGCGCCAGCCGATATCGCGGTCGCGTGGCGCGACCTGCCAGGCGGCGGCGCCAAAGCCGAGCCGCGCGATCAGTTGTGGGCCGGAGAAGATGCGGTAGCGCAATTGGGCGCCAGGCAGGGGTTGATAGCCGAGATAGTGGTAGCGGTGGAGGTACTCGTTCCACCGCCGCGAATCCTGGCGGTTTTGAACCGGTTGCAGTCGTAGCGGGGTGAGGGCCCGAGCCGGGCTGACGATCGGTAGCCCGGGATCGGTTTGCGAAGTGATCGCCACCGTTGCCCGGGGTTGGGGGTGACGCGGGGGTGGCAGCTCGATGAGCCCATCGCGGTGCATCCGTAGCATGGCGACGCGGGCGGACATGTCTTTCCAGCCGCCATCGGCCTTGTACCAGCCCAGGACCTGACAGGTCAATCGGGAGAGCTCGGCGCGGGTGCGTCCGGGCGCCTCAGCAATGAGCCGACGGATTTGGGCGATCTCCTCGGCACGGAAGTGGCGACCACAGTAGCGATAGCTCACGAGCGGTCGTGACCGGGTACGGGTGCGGTGGGTGAGGCCGGTGGCGCCTGGGGGGAATAGGGTCGGGTCAGCTCAGCACGTCGCGGTTCCTCCATGCGCCACGGCAGAAAGGGATCGAGATCCCGCGGGGGGCGGGCGCCATTGTCGGCACACGCCTGGAGATAAACCGTCAACCAGTGCCGCGGGTTAATGCCCCACAGCTCCAACGTCTGCAGCACCGAGAAGCGGGTGGCGGCCAACTGCGCACTCCAGAGGCTGCCCGATCCATAGTAGTGCTTGCGTCCGGTCACCGGGGTACGCAGGCTGTTCTCGGCGCGATTGTTGTCCAGAGGAACCTCGGGGTGATCGAGAAAGAGAGTCAGCCCTGGCCAGTGCTCAAGCAGGCTCTGGAGCACCTGCTGTTGTTGGCGTTGCGCCCCCTTGGATAAGGGAGAGTCGATTCAAAGTAAAAAAACCATTTAAAATTATAATATTATCCGACATGCATCGCTAACCTGTTAGCGCTTCAGCGGTGTTCGGCTCGGCTGACTGATGATCTGCCAGAGTTTCCCGACCTGCTCGCCCATGGCACTGATCCCTTCGCTGATCGATCGCTACCCGGTCATCACCAGCAAATGGAAGCTCATGTTGCGGATCAGCGCCATATTAGCCGCCGCTGGTGAGTCCACCAAGCCACCATCATCTTCCTGCAAGACGACATCTTTAGTCCAGTGCAGGGTGTTTTCGAGCTTGCGATGACCCCGAACACGCTGCGCCAAGCGCCACGCCCTGAATGGCTCGCGGGTGATGTAATACGTGGGGTTGTCGAAGGGTTTACCGTCCCGCTCGCCCTGCCGCCGAACGCTGATAGACTGCTCCAGCCCCGGCCATTGCGCCTTCATCGCCGCCGCGGCCGGCCAGCATGTGCGCCGACAACGGGTATCATGACCATGGCCGCTTTGGCGCCAACTCCAGGCCGCCGTCGCTGCATTCTGCGCCGTCCGCGCGAGGCGCTTAGGGAGCGTCGGTTGATTGCCTTTGACGGGGATGAGGTAGCCGTGGCCCTGGGCAGTAATCTGGGCCACCGGTTTTTTTGGCAAGGCAGCGCATCCAGAGTGAACACCGAACGCTCGATCCGCAGCGTGCCGATCAATGCTTGCACCACGTCGATTTCGCTGGGCTTATCATTGTCCAGCTTACCGACGCCGCAGATCAGCTGACGAGGATGACTAAAAAACGACACCAGCGAGGTAACACGTTGTTTCTCGCCTTCCTTGGGTGGGAAGGTGCGGGTGATACGCTTGCCATCCATAGCGATCGTCTCGGCCTGCGCGTACTGCGGCATCCAGCGATTGAACTGCCTACACAAGCCCTCGCTCGACAGCTGCTGGCTCAAGCGTTGCAACGTACTGTAGGAGGGCGCTTTATCGCGCGGTAACGGGATCACCTCGGCCAGCGCTTGCACATGGGTGCGCGCAAAGCGCGCGATCCCTTTCAGGCTCGTTCGCCCGCATAGCATCGCCATTACCATCATCGTTACGCTCGACAACTGCACAGGGCGAATGCCTTTCGCATGACGCGGGTCTGCTAACTCGACTTTTGCAGCAGTTTAATCTTCAAATATCCTTTTTGCGCGGCAATAAGCGCAGTAGAATATGAATAGACGAGAATTCATCCATCAGCGTGGAGGTGTTCTCATGTTACCGTTGGTTGAGATTCCTGAGCTTGTCCGGCACTATGCGCCATTTTTTGCGGCGGTATTTTCGGCGGAAGCCTTTGAGCAGTTTCAGCGCTACATTAGTGGCTTGATTCTCTCGGAGAACAAGACGGTTGAGGGAAGCAATCGGGGCTTTGTGGTCGATGTGCGGAATCAGAGCAGTCTGAATCGGCTATTAACGGCGAGTCCATTTTCGGTCGAGGCGCTTAACCGAGCGCGTCTTGGGTTGCTGGAGAGTCTGGCGGGCACCCGGATGAAGCCGAAAGGGGTATTGAGTCTGGATGATACCTTGTTGACCCACTATGGCCAGCAGGTTGAGAAGATTGCGTATTGGTATGACACCTCGCGGGGGTGTTATGTGTGGGCACATAATCTAGTCAATCTGCATTACAGTGATGATCAGACCGACTATCCGGTGGCGTTTCGGTTATGGGAGCCGGTGGTGGTCGAGGAGCTAGAGGCCGGGCTGCGGGCGGCAGGGGTGCCAATCCGCGCCAGCAAGTCTGCGCTCAAGACCACCGCGCCCAAGAAATGGCGCCAGTATCTGCTGAACCTGTGGCGGCGTCATCAACAGAAGCCGGAAGTCCAACGGCTTTATCAAAGCAAGTTGCTATTAGGCCAGCAGCTGCTTACCCAGTTCGGTGCCGAGCACCCCGAGCACGGGCTGCCGGTCACCTTTGCCAACTGGTATACGCAACCGGCGTTCTGCCGGTTTTTAGCAAAGCCCCTGAAGTGCGCTTACGTGGGCACATTGGCAGGCGATGATAAGGTGCGGTTAGCCAGTGGCGAGCACCGCTTGGAAGCGGTTGCTCAGCACCTGCGAGCCGAACATCACCAGGCCGTCAACGCCGGTGACAAACCGATCTTTCGTAACCTATCGATTCCCTATAAAGGCCAGAAGGAACCCTATTACAGCTACTGCAACACCCATCAGATTCCGAACTTTGGCAAGCAACGGTTGGTGATCAATCATCGCCAGGCCGACCTGTCCGACGCGGCAGCATTTTTCATCGGCAATCAGTTGCATTGGCAGGCCACAGGCATCACCCGGATTCGGCGCCACCGCTGGTCCGTTGAAGTTTATCACGAAGAGGGCAAAGTTGATGGACTCGATCAGTATCAGGTCCGGGACTTTGCGGCGGTGTATCGACATATCGCGCTTGTCGCCGTGACCTACAGGTTACTGCGCGCAGCCCATCACGATCAGGCCCTCCTTCACCTGCTTCAACGTCAGCTCCAGACTAAGCTGGAGGGCTCAGCAGGCACGTGGCGTCGCCATACCCAGGCGCAGGCACTGTGGAGCTTGGCGACCTTTATCACCACCGCGCTCTCCCAAGGGCGGACGCTTGGCGAGGTGATGGCACCTTTGATCGCCGCGCTTTCCTACTGAGAGACGGTGCATCTGCTTCGCGAAGCCGAGGATGGGCTTGGTCTGGAGCGTCCAGGCCAGGTCAGGGGAGTGGTGCGGCCCCTCCCCTGGAGAAAAGCCCCGATGCTACGCCCTTTGGAGTACTGCAAAAGTCGAGTTCTAACTCGGATAAATAATGCACTAGACTGTGATAGGCCATCAAGGGGGGCTCCGATCGTTCAATAGGTTAGTCAAAGCTGTTCGATAACTTTATGATAGCATAAAATTATCTGTACTTTGAATCGACCCTCCGCTTTCAGGGCACCTGCTACCAAGCGGCCAATTGGGTTTACCTGGGTCAAACTCAAGGCCGGGGGAAACTCGGACCGGCTCGAAAACAGAGTGTTCCCATCAAGGACTTATGGGTTTATCCTTTGGATCAACACTTCAGGCAGGTGCTAACCCGCTGATCGTTCCAAGAATGGGTTGGCCGAATATTTACGAGCGATTTAATTTAACTTTTTGAATTTTTTGAAATATCATGATGGAGTAGACTGCTCACTAAGGTGAAAAACTCATCCACATCCACGGGCTTCATCACTAACGCTCGAATACCCGATGCTTTCACCTGCCGTTCGGTAAGCGCCTCGCTGTAGCCTGTATAGAGAACGATGGGCATATCAGGTCGTAATGTAAGGATTTGCTGGGCAAGCTCCAGTCCTGTCAGGCGCGGCATGATCTGATCCAGCACCACCAAGTTAAAACCTTGCGGGTCATTGGCGAAGCTGTCGCGTGCATCGAGACTGCTGCCGTACACAGTGACCGCAAGCCCCCAAGATTCCAATAAATCCTGCATGAACTCGGCGACCAGCGGCTCATCGTCCACTACCAGCACATGGCCGCACAGGCGTCTTGCTGGCTCGGTGGTACCGGAAATTTTCCGGGTGATGTCGTCCTTCGGGCTCCGAGTCGGCCACAGCGGTATGAAGAGTAGCCGGAACAACGAACCTGTTTCCGGGGTGGTTTCTACCAAAATATGGCCGCCGTGTTCGTGCATAATGCCATGTACGGTAGAAAGTCCCATACCGCTGCCTTTACCGACCTCCTTGGTGGTATAGAAGGGCTCAAACATGCGCTCCACAACCTCCGGCGCAATGCCCGGTCCGCTGTCGCTAACAGCGAGTTCAACAAAGTGTCCGGAAACGGCCTGCCGGCAGGAGCTGCACAGCGTGTTTTCGTAACCGGCGGAGTGCAGGCTAATTGTGATTGTGCCCTTGCCGTCCATGGCATCGCGCGCATTAATACATAGATTCATTAGAATTTGCTCTACCTGGATCGGATCGAGCATGACCACGGGCAGGGATGTATCGAATTCAGAGCGAAACTCCATAGTAGAAGGCAGCGTCGAACCCAACAATTTAACCGCTTCCTTGACCAGCGGCGCAAGCGTGAGCGGCTTGGGTTTGCCACGTTGTCCCCGGCTAAAGGTAAGCATTTGCTGGATCAGATCGCGGGCGCGTTTCCCCGCTTGATAGATGTGAGCCAAGTAGTTGTTGAGCTTGTCATTACGACCCTGCTCCACCTGCTGCATGGCCAATGTGATATAACCAATGATACTGGTCAGAATGTTGTTGAAATCGTGCGCGATGCCGCCTGTTAGATGACCGATCGCTTCCATTTTCTGTGCCTGTCGAAGCTGTGTCTCGAGTCTTTCGCGTTCCTCTTCGGCCCGCTTGCGTTCGGTGATGTCGCGAATAGCGGCCAGCATAATTTTGCGGCCATGCATATCAAAAAAGTTGGCGGTAATTTCCACCGGGAATACCGTACCGTCTTTCTTACGGTGATAGCGCAGGGGAACTTTGACGGTGCCGGTGAAGTTATGCATTGCCGCTTGGGTACGTTCCGGTTCGGCAGATACATCTGTAGACTTGAGTGTGAGAAATTCTTCTCGGCTGTAGCCATAGAGATCGAGCGCAGCCCGATTGACATCCATATGCTGCAAGGTCTCGGCGTTAGCCATGACGATGGCGTCAGATTCCATTTCAAAAAGCAAGCGGTAACGCTCCTCGCTTTCCCGCAGCTTTTCTGCGGCCCGCTTGCGTTCGGTAATATCGGTAGAGATGCCGCAGACGGCATAAATTTTACCGTCCCGGTGGCAGAGTGGAAATTTGAGGGAGATATAGGTGTGCTCGCCATCTTCAAGCAGTGCACTCTCCTCGAACTCGATAGGTGAGTTGTTCTCCCATACCTGTAGGTCGTTATGCAGGTGCGCATCGGCAATAGCTTTGGAAAATACCTTTTGCTCAAGTTTGCCTACCACATCCACCTCGCGCAGGCGAAATACCCGCAGAAAGTGCTGGTTAACAAATAAAAACCGGCCGTCTCGGTCCTTTGCATAAATAACCGCGGTAGTGTTATCGAGGATCTGCCGTAGCCGGGCCTCGCTCTCCTGCAGCGCGTTGTCTGCCCGGTTGAGATAGTTCACAGCGTGTACCCATGAGCTGTCAGTTCGTACGACAAGTTTATCACCACTTCGTAGTTAACGATTCCAAGAGTTTATGCATCCGATGCTGCCTAGATGCTGCCTAGATGCTGCCTAGATGCTGCCTAGATGCTGCCTAGATGCTGCCTAGATGCTGCCTAGATGCTGCCTAGATGCTGGTAAATATCAGAAGGAGTCGTCAGCGAATGCTCCGGTTAAAGAGGCATTTTCGTTTTTGAACCGGATCGCATTTTCCTTCGGTTAGGAAAAAAATTTACCAATATTGGCTGCATAAGATTGAGAGAAAGATAAACCCTTGATATTCTGATTATTGATCTATACTACAAGCTCAGCCAACATTCCATGCCTTATTCCGGTGGTGTTACCTTTGCCTAGAGAGGTGCTGAATACACTGTCTTTTGAAAAGTTACAAAGACAGCGTGATCCATTTCAAAAAACCTGTTGGGAAACGACATCGGCCTCGTTTATGTGGATTTTGGCGGCGACAGTGACATACTCAGTATGAGTGCGACGTTTTTGACAACTAAGGTGAGATTTTATGGCACAGACTAAAGCCGAAACAAAAAAAGCAAAGACCAAACGGCGGCCGACTGGACAGCAGCAGGAGGGATCTACGCTATTGGGATTAGAATTGCCCGTTGAGGTGAAAAGACGGCTCGATATCCTGACTGAAGACAGCGATCTGGAGACGGTACTAAGCGAGGCGCTACTACTGTTATGGGACCAGCGTTATCCCCGACAGCCAAGCCGGGTGCAACCGACTCCGGAGGCGGGTGAGCCGGCGGAAACACCACCTGCCCCTGAATCAGCAGAGGAAAGCAGCGCTGCTGATTTAGTCGAGCCGACCGAGACTCCGCCCTCGGCAATGGCCTCTGAGGAGGAAACCACGTCCGTTGCACCAATGAGTGACCGGGAGGCTATATTGGACCGGATTCAGGCACTGCACGCTGACGGTGTGTCATTGACGGCCATTGCGGCCCAGCTAAACCAGGAGGGTGTTCCGACCATAAGCGGCAGTGGTCGATGGCATCACAGCGCTGTTAAGCGTTTGCTGCGCAAGGCATAGACAGCCGCTGCCAGCCCTTGATCTGCCAGAACCGCTGCAAGTGATCGGCATTTTGGCATCACTTGAGTGTTAGTTTACAGTTTGGCAAACATCGAGGGCAGCAGCTTTGTCATTCGTCTAGCCACACCCTGCGCTTAAATTGTGTGTGTTGTGGCCACTTAAGCCGAGTGAATCGGTGGCGACATACCGTAGCACCGGCATACATAGCTAGTTGATATACGCATTGACTGACGGAAGCGCAGCTTTGGGATTTCTTAATCCCCCTATGTCAGGATAGATGTCGTCCCACGGAAAGCGTAAACTGTCTATTGAGGGGGCGAAGGTGAGAGACGATGAGAACCTATGCGGCAGAATTTAAGGCCGGCATTATTGAGAAATTGTTACCACCACAGAATGTGGATGTGGTGCAATTAGCCCAGGAAAGCGGGATCCCCAAGGATACGCTCTATAGCTGGCGGAGCCAGGCACGCCGTGCGCGGGGATTAACGGCATCCCCGGCGGCGGAGGCGGGGCATCGCTGGAGCAGTGAAGAGAAGGTTACCGTCGTGGTGGAGACGGCGGCGCTGAATGAGGCGGAATTGGGCGAATACTGCCGTAAGCGAGGGCGCTATCGCGAACCAATTACCGCCTGGCGTGCGGCCTGCCAACAGGCCAATCCGGTGGTCTCCTCCCCCAGAGCGCGTCCCCTGAGCGAGGCCCAGGCCGATAAACGGCGGATTCGCGACCTGGAGCGTGAATTGCGCCGCAAGGACAAAGCCTTGGCCGAGGCGGCGGCACTGCTGGTGCTCCAAAAAAAAGCCCAGGCGATCTGGGGGGACAACGAGGACGCCTGATCAGCCCTCCAGATCGCCAGCAAGCGGTGGCCCTGATTGACGAGGCCCACCGTAGGGGGACTCGCCTAGCGCCCGCGTGTCACCAGCTGGGCCTGAGTCTGCGCACCTATCAGCGCTGGACCCAGGGGGAAGCCGTCAAGGTCGATGGCCGGCCGACGGCAGCGCGTCCCCGGCCAGCCAATCAACTCAGTGCGGAAGAACGGGCCCGGGTGTTGGAAACCTGCCATACCCCCGCCCATGCCAGCTTGCCGCCCAGTCAAATCGTGCCGCGCTTGGCAGATCAAGGTGAGTACCTGGCCTCGGAATCGACCTTCTACCGGATTCTACATGAAGCGGAGGAACAACGCCATCGTGGGCGCAGCCGGGCTAGGGCAATCGCGCTATATAGCTCTTGACAGAGGAGGCAGGTAATGTTGGGAGGCATGCTGATGTTGAGGAGGTAACCGATGCTGTCTGATCCCCGCCCCTATTTTGCCGAGCTGCCTGACCCCCGCCGGGAAACCCGAAACAAGCTACACAAACTGAATGACATTCTCATGCTCGTATGTTGTGCCGTGCTCAGTGGAATTGAAGACTGGGTAGGGATGGAGGAATTTGGCAAGCAAAAGGAGGACTGGTTGCGAGAGTTCTTGGAACTGCCGAATGGCATTCCGTCGCATGATACGCTCAGTGACGTGTTGGGACGCCTGGCGCCGGGGGCATTTACCGACGCGTTGTTGCGGTGGGTGGAAGTCGCTATCCCGAGTTTAGCCGGTGAACCGGTGTGCCTGGACGGTAAGCGGTTGCGGGGTAGTCGAGTAGGCGAGCAAGCGGTTCACCTGGTCAGCGCCTATGCGGCGAAAGTTCGCTTAGTCCTTACGCCGCAGGCGGTGGCGGACAAAACCAATGAAATTACGGTGATGCCGGAATTGCTATCACTGCTGGACGTGCGAGGAGCGGTGGTCACGATCGATGCGATGGGCTGTCAGAAAGCCATTGCCCGGGAGGTGGTCGACGCTGGCGCGGATTACATCCTGGCCCTGAAAGATAACCACCCGAGTCTGCATGAAGACGTGCGCTTATGGTTGGATACGGAAATTACTCAGGACCGATTACCCCAGCAGGAGACGGTAGACAAAGACCATGGTCGAATTGAAATCCGCCGCTACGCCCTGAGTGACGAGATTGCCTGGCTGGAGCAACCACCCGAGTGGGCCGGACTGCAAGCGGTCGGTCGACTCGAAGCGACTCGGATCATCGGCGATACAACGACGACCGAACACCGCTATTACCTATGCTCACTGACCGATCCGGCGTGCTTTGCCGACGCCGTGCGCCGCCACTGGGATACCGAGAATGGCCAGCATTGGGTACTGGACGTGCAGTTCGGCGAAGATGCCAACCGGGCACACCAACCTCACTCGGCTGAAAACCTCGCTCTGATCCGGCGGATGGCGCTCAATGTGATACGCCACAACGGCTCCTCCCAGGATAGCCTGCGACGTCGTAAGCTGCGCGCTTCACTGAACGACGAGTACCGTAACCAACTCATCTTCGGGCCGAAACTCACATAGCGCGATTGCCCTAGCAGCCGGGCTCCCCGGCCGCCAGCGCCTCCGCCGCGGGTGGTGTCCTAATTTTGGAGAACCACATGGATTCATGTCAAACTTAGGGCACTTTTTTAAGTGCCAACATCCAAGGGGTTCCGATGACATTAATTCCCGTGTACTGTCTGCATTGTGATAGTGATCAGCTCGACTTTTGCAGTGCCCCAAGATGCGTAAAATTAAGGGGTTTCTTCCGGGGAGAGGGCCATACCTCTCCCCTGAGCCGGCCTGGGTCGCTCAGACCAGGCTCCTCCTTCACTTTACGAAGCCGACGGGCTATCCCTTAATAGGTGAGTGCACCGATCAAGGGAGCCATCACATCGCGGAGCGTCTGCCCTTGGGCCAGTCCCGTGGCGATGAAGGTCGCCAAGGTCCACAGCGCCTGTGCCTGGTGTTCCGACGCCACATGCCTGCTGAGCCATCCAGCGTGGTCTGGACGTGACGTTGAAGCTGGTGAAACAGGGCGTGATCGTGTTGGGCCGCTCGCAGTAAACTATAGGTGACAGCGACGAGTGCGATATGGCGATATATCGCCTCAAAGTCCCGGACCTGATACTGATCGAGCCCCTCCGCTTTACCCTCTTCGTGATAGACTTCAACGGACCAGCGGTGGCGTCGAATCCGGGTGATACTCGTGGCTTGCCAGTTCAACTTGTTGGAGATGAAGAATCTGGCGGAGTCGGACAGGTCAGACCGACGATGGTTGATGACTAACCGCTGCTTCCCAAAGTGCGGAATGTGATGGGTTTTGCAATAACAGTAATAGGTTTCTTTGGCCCCTTTATAGGAAATTGACTGTTTACGAAAGATCGGTTGGTGACCGGTTTTGAGGGCGTGGTGATGTTCGTCTTGCCGCTGTTGAGCAAACGTCTCTAAGGGTTGCTCCCGGGTGCAACCCGCTGCGCGCGCTAGTTAATCACAATTTATTTATGGTTTTGACTCCTCAGGAGTGCGTGCTAGCCCCCGCCGGGATCTAAGGTAAACTACGCTGTGTGAAGCAACGTAGTCAAGACCGATGGGAGCTAGCGATGAACAGCATGAACGAAACCCGAGGGAAAGACAATCGCCAAGCGATACTGGCGGAGACAGCCAAGCTAGTGGAGCGCGTGGAGCAGGCGTATGTGCAAGGCGAAGCGGTGCATGAACTGGAGCGGGGCTTATTTGCTCAGCTGCTGCGGATGGGGCATCAGCTAGTGGAGCTGTTTTTTAGCTTATGTGGGCCAGGTGATCACGGGGCGCAAGTAAGCTTACCCGGTGGTCGGCAGGTCAAGCGCCTGGGGCGAAGCCGCGTTCGTGAGTATCGCTCGGTGTTTGGGGAGCATCAGCTGGAGCGGGTGGTGTACGGAACGCGGGAAGGTCAGAAGATCGACTACGTGCCGCTGGATAGCCAGCGGCAGTTACCGGCGAGCAAGTTTTCGTATCTGTTGCAAGAGTGGGATCAGGCGCTGGTGATTGAGCAGCCGTATGCGCAGGTGAGCGAGACGCTGGAGCGGATGTTGGGGGTTCGGCAGTCGGTGCATAGTTTGGAGCGGATCAATCAGCAGTTGTCGGGTTCGGTAGAAGCATTTTGGGCGGGTCGGGAGCCAGCACCGGCGGCACAAGACGACGAGTTGGTGGTGTGTAGCGCGGACAGTAAAGGGGTGGTGAGGCGGCGTGCGGTCACCGCAGTCGACATGGTTGCTGAGCGTGACGTGGCGACTACGGGGGATGAGGGCAAACCGGGCGGCAAGAAAATGGCGTTGCTTGGTGCTGCCTATCCCATGGCGCCTTATGTTCGCACCCCCGAGCAGGTGCTTGCGGCGCTGTTTACGGTCCCCTCCGCGTCGGGCACCCAACCGCCCCGGCGGCCCAAGCCGTTGCATAAATACGTTCGGGCCAGCCTGGCGCGCGACGCGCAGGAGACGATGGCACCGTCCTATGCGGCGATCTTTGCTTGGCTCGCTGAGGAGCAGCGCCAGCGCAATCCCAGCAGCCAGCAGCGCGTTGTGGTACTGATGGATGGCCAACCCTCCCTGTGGCGTGCCGCGGAACAGGGGTTAGCCGGGGTGAGCTATGTGGAGGTGCTGGATCTGATGCACGCGTTGGGCTATCTCTGGGATGCGGCCGAGTTATTCCATCCCAGCGGTGCCCAAGGTCCGGGCACAGAGAGCGTCAAGCAGCAGCGTCTGGTGTTCGTCAAACAACAGGCCGAACGCCTGCTCAACGGTCAGGTACAGACCGTCATCGGCCGTCTGCGTGCCCAATCCCACCGACTGAGTGCGGCACAACGCGAGTCGCTCGCCGAGGTTATCGGCTATTTGAGTCACAATGTCGCACGGATGCAGTATGACCACTACCTGCAAGCGGGCTATCCCATCGCTTCGGGGGTGATTGAGGGGGCGTGTCGGCATGTCGTCTGTGATCGGATGGAGCGCTCCGGCATGCGCTGGGTGATGCCCGGCGCCAAGGCGATGCTCGAGTTGCGCTGTATCGGCATCAATCAGGACTGGGAGGCGTTTATGAAATTTCATATCGCACACGAAAACCAACGACTCTATCCCATGAAGGCGGCCAATGATGAGACGTTCTTACCCGATCGACTGATCGCCTAACAATATAGCGGAAGGCGGGTTACACCCGCTCTCAGTTTTGTCAACCCGCTAATCAATTACATTCAACCAAACGGGATCGTATTTTTCAACCAAACGGAACAGGAACGCATCGCCAATGAACTGTGGCTGAAGCTCGGACGCAAGGTGTCCCCTCGCACCATCCGCAAATATCTCCCGAACCGGCCCAATCATTCGACCAAGCAATACGTGCCGTCACAGCGCTGGTCGATCTTTTTACGGAACCACGCCCAAGCCGTGGTCGCCTGCGACTTTTGTATCGCCGTGACGGCCACGTTCAAGATCCTTTGCGTGTTCGTCATTATCGAACACGCCAGCCGGAAAATCCTTCACACCCGGGTTACGGCACATCACACCGCACCGTGGACGCTACAGCAGCTACGCGAAGCGATACCCTCCGACCACAACTACCGTTTTCTCATCCACGATCACGATAGTATTTTCTCCCGGTCCTTGGACCAATTGATCCGGAATTTGGGTCTACGCATGCTGAAAACACCACCCCGCACACCTCAGGCGAACGCGATCTGCGAACGGGCCATTGGATCACTACGCTGCGGCCGCCTCGATTTCCTCATTCTGCTAAGCGAGAACCCTCTTCACCGACAGATCAAGGCGTGGGTTAGGCACTATAATCGAGGCCGTCCGTACATGGCATTGGGTCCTGGAATCCCTGATCCACCTCCGGAGCTTCCGGTGGCACCTCAAGCGCATCGACATTGCCTACCGGCGGATGTTCGTGTCGTTGCACAGCCCGTGCTGGGTGGGCTACACCCAATACCGTTCAATGGGCTTGCCAAATGAAACGCCTCCAGTCAGGATAGGTTTGCCAAAACTCAAACCTGATCAGGAGGCTACGGTGATCGACCTTCGCCAAGAGACTGACGCGTGGACGTCTTTGCCGACGCGTGATCGACTCCGCGCTTTGCAAGCTATCATTCCCCGTGCGCAGGGGGAAGAGGGGCTGGCACAAACCGGCCAAGAGGGGGCGGTGTGTAAACGTCTGCCGGGGTGGTTCATGGGGTGGTTCATGATTGCGCTGGGGCTGTGTGGTCGGGACAGCTATCGGCAGATTTTTCGCTGGTTGCACCCGTTTCGCCCGGGTGGCGTACCGGGGCGCTCGACCGTGTGCGAAGCGCGCAAGCGGCGGGGCATTGGACCGCTGCGGGTGCTGGCCGAGCGGGCGATCCGCCGGTTGGGTCGAGCGGAGACGCCCGGGGCTTTTTACCGGGGAATGCGCCCGATGGCCTGGGACGGCGTTGTGCTGGATGTGGCCGATACCGAGGCTAATGAGCGCGCCTTCGGCCGACCCGGCAGTGGCCGCGCCCCCGGGGCTTTTCCCCAGGGGCGGCTGTTGGCCCTGTGCGAAACTGGCCGCCAGGTCTTGTGGCGCCGGTGGCTCAAACCGCTGAAGCACGGCGAGGCGAGCAGGGCTCGCTACCTTTTGCGGTCGCTGCAACCGGACATGCGGCGGCTGTGGGACCGCAATTTTCTGAACTATGCCAGTGTCTCGGCGGTGCGCGCGCGCGAGGCTCACCGGTTGGCGCGTATCACGTCCAACCGCATCTTCGAGCCGATTGAGGTCTTGGCTGATGGCGCCTCCCTGGCCCAGCGCTACCACCACGGCGCCGATCGGCGCCGCGATCGCCACGGGATCATGGTGCGGATCATCGCGTCCACGCTCGCCGATCCAACTCGCTCGGGCGCGGGTGAGCGGCATCGGTTGCTGACGACGCGGCTCGACGCCGCGCTCGCTCCCGCCACCCCCCGGGTCTGTCTCTATCACGAGCGCTGGGAGGAAGAACTGACGCTTGATGAACTCAAACCCCATCAGCGCGAACGCCCGGTGCTGCGCCGCCAACCCCCGGCCGGGGTGGTGCAGGAAGTCTACGGGCTGCTCCTGGCCCATGTCCTGGTGCGGGTGCTGATGGATGATGCCGCCGCTACGCAGAACCTGGACCCGCGCCGACTGTCGTTTACTGCTACGCTCAAAATCCTGCGGTGTCGTCTGCCTGAGTGCCCATCCAGTCAGCGCGGGAGCCAGCGCTGGTACCGCCGGCTGGTGCAGGAGGTGGCCGAGGCGGTCATCGCACTGCGGCGCAACCGTATCAATCCCCGCGTCATCAAACGCAAAATGCGCAAATGGTACAAGAAAAGGCCTATCCATCGTCGTCCTCCTCAACCCACGAAACCTTTTGAGCAGGCCATCGTGATGGGTCATTGAACGGTATTGGGGCTACACCATGAATAGGCAATTGAAAAAATTGCTGCATAATCATAACAGTGCTAGTTTTTGCGGATCACAGTAGGCCAATGGCGAACAATCAGCCTATTTATGGTAACGTGGCAGGGAGAATGGCCTTCGGCCGCTCTTTCAGCGTAGATACAATGATGTTAAGCCCGCGAACCAGCTCTTCGTGTGAATGCGCTGCGCCGAGGTTGATACGTATGGCGTGAGGCATTTCTGCCCTGCCGACCACAAATATCTCCGATGGCAGCACCTTGACGCCGCGTGCCTGGGCCTGAGCGGCAAACTCGGTGGCTCGCCAAGGGGGTGGCAGATGGAGCCAAAGATGCGTGGATACGGGGCTGGAGCTGAAATCAAAGGCCCCTAGAATTTCCTGAGCCCGCGCCTGCCGAGCCATCAATTCCCGCCGTTGGCCTGCGATCAGTTGCAGCGCTGTCCCGTCCTCGATCCATTGGGTGGCGATCAGCTGGGACAGTGGCGATACCATCCAGCAGGTCGCCCGTACCGCATCCGCGATCGGAGCGACCATACCCTTGGGTGAAAACACATACCCGACCCGGAGCCCCGGCGCCAGCGTCTTGGAGGTGCCGGTTACATAGAAAGTCCGTTCAGGATACAAGGCTGCGATCGGGGACGGTCGGACTTCCAGCAGAGGCCCATAGACATCGTCCTCGATGATATACAACCCATACTTCTTGGCAACGGCGACAATCTCCTCACGTCGCTCCTGGGGTACCGTGATTGCAGTTGGATTATGGATACAAGGAACACTGAAGACGGCCCGAACACGGCTATCACGGCAAGCCTCTTCGAGGGCGCCGGGCAATAGACCTGACCCATCGGTTGGCAGTCCCTGGATGTTTAGATGCAGTAAGTCGGCGAGCGCCTTCATGCCGTAATAGGTAACCTGGTTTGTCAGAACAACATCTCCTGGCCGGGTGACCGCGGATAAGACAATGAACAAGCCTTCCTGCGCGCCGCTGGTGACAACCATCCGGTCGGTGGACACCTTCATGCCACTCAGTTCGATCCACTTTTTACCCGCCTGGCGGGCCCAGGCAGCCCCCTCTGCAGGATGATAGTCCTGCAACTCAACGAATCTTGGGTCTCGGGTAAGGCGAGGCAGGGTCTCAGCCAAGCAGGTCATGTATTGACCCGTCGCCGGGCGATTGATTGTTAGATCGATAACGTCCACATCGTGGGATAGCCCAGACAGAACCGGTCTGAATACCGCACCGGTCCGGCTTACGTAGGTGCCGCTGCCCGTCTCGCTGGTCACGAGGCCATGTTCCTTCAGCTCTGCATAGGCACGCGTTATGGTGGTCACGTTTACACCCAGGTCGCGAGCGAGCTGGCGCTGCGTCGGCAGCCTATACCCTACTGCGAATCGTCCAGACTTAATCTCGTCTCCGACGGCAAGCGCAATCTGCCGGTAAACAGGCAGATCTGCTCCCTTGCGTTGTAACTTTAAATCACCAAAATTGTAAGTCATACATATTGACTCTTGTTTGTGGTTCAACTAACCTAAATACAGACCATATAAGTTAAATTGTATGGTTTATTATCATACAATTCAATAGGACAATCTGAAATAAGGTGCTTTCATTTTCTTTTAGATACAGGAAGACCCAGTTGACTTAGTGAAATCTACAGTAATTATTAATTGTTAGTGATTTGCCACAAAACTGTATGACAAACAACTATACACCAGAGGAGTGATTATTAATGAAACGTCTGACAAGCTTGCTTACCTTCGTACCGCTGATTATAGGCGGTATATTCGTTGTCTCCGGGCTAGCCAATATCGCCCAGGCAGCGCAGAATGTGCGGATCCAGGTCGCAACCCAGTATGCCAAGGATCATCCAACCACCGCTGCCCTCTATGAGTTTAAGGATCGCATCGAGAAGGAAACAGACGGCCGAATCAAGATCCGGGTCTTTCCAGCTAACCAGCTAGGCGACTACACCCAGGTCTATGAGGAGCTGCGCCGCGGCACCATCGACATGGGCCTCATATCGGTACCGAGCCAGTTCGACCCGCGCCTCGAGGTCATCTACCTGCATTACCTCGCCATGAACTACGACGAGGCCGAGAAGATCTACACGCGTGGCTCTGCGCTATTCAACGCCGTCGAGAAGCTCCACGCCGATCTTGGCGTCAAGTTCCTCGGCTTCAACGTGGAGGGATTCGGGGGCTTGGGGTTGACTAAGATGCCCGACAACGTCCGCAGTCCGGATCAACCCAAAGGCATCTTGCTGCGCGTGCCGCCGATGGCGGTGTTCAAAACCACCGCCGATGACGAGGGTTTCCAGACCGTCTCCGTGCCCTTTGCCGAACTGTATACCGCGCTGCAGACCGGCGTCGCTGACGGCTGGAGCGGCGGACCGCCGTTGGTCAATTACCTGCAGTTCCGTGACGTCATCAAGTACTTCCTAGTCAATAATAACTTCTTCGAAAACACATCGTATCTGGTGAGCCAGAAGTTGTGGGATTCCCTGTCAGCGGATGATCAGCAGCTCATGCAGGACGCAGTAGACGATCTCGCGATGAAGAGCTTTGAGATCGCCAAACAGAGCGACCAGGAATATCTCGCCAAGATGCAGGAGGCCAACATCGAGGTGATCGCACTCAGCGACGACGAGCTGAAGGCCTGGGCCGCTCAGGCGCGGAAGGACACCTGGCCGAAGCTTGAGAAGCGGCTCTCCAAGAAGCTCATCGAGACCTTACAGACGCAGTACTAGTCGACTCACTACGACAATATGCGCGGGTGGATACGCCACCCGCGTCACGTCAAGGCCTGAGACTTGTTGCAGAGGTAAGCCATGGTCATTTTCGAAGCCATCGACACTTCCCTGAAGACCGCGCAGCGCATCATCATGGTTGCCTGCGCCGCCTTTATCGTCTGCGCCGTCGGGACCGGCGCTATTCTGCGTTATCTGTTTGGCATGGATCTCTACGGTGCCGAGGAGTTCATCACCATCGCGGCGTTTTGGTTGTACTTCGCCGGTGCCGTCTACGCGACCCATACCCACCGCCATATCTCGGCGGAAATCGTCAGCACTTACGTCCATAACGCTCGGACCCGCTTGATCATCCACCTGTTCCGCGGTGTCGTCACCGTCGGGCTCGCGCTACTCTACAGCGTCTGGGCCTGGGACTTCTTCTACTGGAGCATGACCGATGGCGGCTGGACCACGGTTTGGCAAATTCCGCTGGTGGTCGCCCATACCGCCGTTTTTGTCGGTTTTGTATTGATGGCCTGGTACTTTTTGGTGGACCTGGTGGGCGACGTCAACAACCTGCTGCGTCGCAGAATACGGGTTGAGAGCCAGTATGCCAGAGCCCATCCGACTACCCAGGCGCTCAATACGTTTAAAGAACGTGTTGAAGAGGCCACTTCCGGCCGCGTTAGACTCGGGCATCCGAATTATGAAATCGGTGGTTACACGCGTGCTTACGAAGAGTTGCAGCTCGGAACCATCGGTATGGCCCTGATTTCAGTCCCCAGCCAGCTCGATCCGCGTCTTGAAATCATCTACCTGCCCTATCTCGCCACATCTTACGACGAGGCGCGCAGGGTCTACGCCAGAGGCTCTACCCTGTTCAACGAAGTAGAGCAGTTGCACACCGCTCTCGGCGTCAAGTTTCTCGGCTTTAATTTCGAGGGCTTTGGCGGGATAGCCCTGAAGCGTCTGCCGGATAAGCTGGAGCACCCGGATCAAGCCAAGAATCTGGTCGTCCGGGTACCGCCGATGGACGTCTTCAAGCAGGCGGCCGAGGACCAGGGTTTCGAGACGGTGATCGTACCTTACCGAGAACTGAGCCTGACCCTGGATACCAATGAAGTCGACGGATCGACAGGCGATCCGCCAGCAGCCATTTACCTGCAATTCCGTAAGTTTTTCAAACACTACGTGGTCAACCATGGTTTCTTTGAAAGCTCTTCCTATCTAATGAGCAAGGAAATATGGAACTCCTTTTCAACAGAGGATCAGCGCATCATCGAAGATATCGTCGCCGAACTCTCTCAGCAGAGTTTCGACAGGGCCGAAGCCGACGATCGTAAGTATCTTGCCAAATTGCGTGAGGCTGGCATCGACGTGATCACGTTTACAGAACAGCAACTCGCCGCTTGGGCCGCTCATACCCACCGGACAACCTGGCCGAAGCTCGGCGAACGTCTTGGCAACGATTTGATCGCGCGCCTGACAGCCGATTACGCCGGCGACAAAACAGGAGGGCAAAAACCATGATGACAGTGCTCGCCTTACTTATTCTGATCGCTGCGCTGGTGATCGGCGTACCAGTCCCGTTTGCCTTCCTCGCATCGGCGACCTATCTGATCTTCGCTTTCGACTACGACCCAAGCTTTTTGCTGCCCTTCGGCTTCAGCCGCATGAACAACACGGTGATCCTGGCGATTCCCCTGTTCATTATCGCCGGCGGGCTGATCAACCGTTCCCATGTCGGCGATCGCTTGGTGTCGCTGGTCGAGGTGTTCGTCGGCCGCATCCGCGGCGGGCTGGGCGCGGTGGCCATCGTTTCCTCGGCGGTGTTCGGGTCTATTACCGGCAGCGCTGCCGCCACGCTCTCCGCCATCGGCACGATTATGTTTCCGAAACTGGAAAAAGCCGGCTACCCGATCGGGCATTCGGCGGCAATCATGGCCAACGCCAGCGTGCTCGGGATGTTGATCCCGCCGAGCTCAATCATGATTCTCTACGCCTGGGTTGGGCAAACCTCGGTACTCGCCTGTTTTCTCGCCACGGTGATACCGGGCATTATTCTGACCGTACTGATGTGCGTGGTGAACATCTGGCTGCTGCGCAAAAATCAGACGATCAAGGTCGCGCCGCCGATGGATGGTCCCACCTTCCGGCGCGAACTCACTGTGCGCACCGGTCGCGGTGTGCCGGCGCTGACCATGCCGTTGCTGATATTGGGCGGCATTTACGGCGGCTTCGTTACCCCTACCGAGGCGGCGGCGCTTTCGGTGCTCTATGTGCTGCCTATCGGATTTTTCATCTATCGAGGACTGACGCTGAAAGGGCTTGGCGAAGTGCTGTTGGAATCGGCGCTGACTACCGGCGTCATCATGGTGATGCTGTATACGGTGATGATCCTGAGTCGCTTATATATCATGGAGGATCTGCCCGGTATTATTATGGACGGACTCAGCTCGCTGTCCGAGAATCCTTATGTCCTGATCCTGCTGATCAATGTGTTCATGATCCTGATCGGCATGTTGATGGACGACGTCAGCGCCGTACTGCTGTCGACGCCGATGTTGCTGCCGCTGGCGGTCGAACTCGACATCAGCCCGATTCATTTCGCGGCTATCGTCGGCGTCAACCTCGGCCTCGGCAACATCACCCCGCCCACCGCCCCGTTACTGTATCTGAGCGGTCAACTCAACGGCGCCCGCGTCAACCAGACGATACCCCCGACCCTGGCGCTGATCGCATTTGCGTGGATTCCGGTGTTGGTGCTGACTACGTACGTTCCCGAACTGTCTCTGTGGCTGCCCAGGTTTTTTCTGGGAATTCAGTAACACTAATCTCGCTTGCTAAGTTTAGGAGTCTGCTCATGAAAAAGATCGTCGCCATTCTCGGTGGGGGCCACGGAGCGCACGCCATGACTGCGGATTTAATCTCGCGCGGGTTTTCCGTGAACCTGTATGAGATGCCTCGGTTCAAGCACCAGGTGCAAAAGCTCTTCGATACCAAAACCATCGAGACATCGGGGGAAATCCGGGGCCACTTCGAAATCAACAAAGTCACCAGCGACGTCGAAGAAGCGCTCGACGGGGTGAAGTATATCCTCCTGGTCACTCCGGCTTTTGCCCATGAAGACTATGCAAAGTTGCTCAAAGGAAAAGTTAAAAACGATCAGGTCATCGTTGTATATCCAGGAGCTTTTGCAAGCCTTCTATTCAGAACGGTCTTTGCGGATGATGACTGCCCGGTCGTCGCCGAGGTAAACAATCTGCCCTACGACGCGAGGATAACGGAGCCATGCAAAATTTCCATTTATGGCTACAATAAAGTCAACATCGCTTTCATGCCGGCGGAGAAAGGTTCAGAATTGATCGACGAGCTTCGTGAGTTTCACCCGTACGAAAAGGTCTATGAAGACATCTTGGAAGCCGGTCTGAGTGTCGTAAATCCGAGTGTTCATTCAGGTCCCTGTCTTCTCAGCATCAGTGCCATTGAGAACTGGCCCAAGAGGCCCTTTTTTCTGTACGAGCACGGGGTGACGCCTGCCTCCTGCAGGGTCAACCTGCAGATCGACAATGAACGCAAAGAAATTGGCAAGAAACTTGGGTATGGTCTGACGCCGATTGAAGATTTCAGCGGACTGAAAGTGGGTTACACCTGGCAGGAGCTTTATATGAGCATCCATGGAAACATCTCTCTCACTCCTATCTCCGGCCCCCACGACATCATGAACCGGTACTTCACGGAGGACGCCCCCTACGGACTGGTGCCGTGGAGCCAAATCGGCAAAGCGGTCGGGGTCAAAACGCCGGTCATTGACTCCATAGTCAATATCTATAACGTGGTACATGAGCGAAACTGGTGGGAAGATGGAAGAAGCGCTGAGGATCTGGGTCTTGCCGGGATGTCACTGCAAGAGATCAAGGAATACGTGAGAACAGGAAAGAGGGCACAGTAGAACGGCATTCATTTCCTAATTCTAGTCGGGCTTCCGACAGTTGCCGCAGGCGCTACGACCCAAGCCAATATGAGTAATCAAAGTAGGTAGGAGAGAATTCCATGCCAGACAAACCAGCGATTCACGTACATGGCGTCGATTATGAAAAGGTCAGTGTCGACTATTTCGAACATAGGCAGCTGAAAAAAGGTGCCGCCGGCTGGGTCTTGCTGGTTGGTCTCGGTGTCGCCTATGTCATCTCCGGCGACTTTGCTGGCTGGAACTTCGGCCTCGAACAGGGCGGTTGGGGTGGCCTGCTTGTCGCCACTTTGCTGATGGCTACCATGTATACCTGCATGTGTTTCTCCCTGGCCGAGCTGTCATCCATGATCCCCACCGCGGGTGGCGGCTACGGCTTCGCCCGCCGCGCCTTCGGGCCCTGGGGTGGGTTCTTGACCGGTACCGCTATCCTCATCGAATATGCCATCGCGCCTGCGGCCATCGCCACCTTCATCGGTGCCTACTGCGAGTCGCTGTTTGGGATCGGTGACTGGCCGGTTTATCTGGTGTTCTATGGGGTATTCATCGGCATCCACATCTATGGCGTTGGCGAAGCTCTAAAGCTAATGTTCGTTATTACGGCGATTGCCGCAGTGGCCCTCGTCGTGTTTGTCCTGGCGATGGTGCCACACTTCAGTGTGGATAAACTGATCGATATCCCCCCGACCGATGCGGTGGGTGCCAGCACCTTTCTGCCCTTCGGCTACGTTGGTATCTGGGCCGCGATCCCTTATGGGATGTGGTTTTTCCTGGCCATCGAGGGGGTGCCGCTGGCCGCCGAGGAAACCAAGGATCCGAAGAAGGACTTGCCGCGTGGCCTGATCGGCGGGATCCTGGTGCTGCTGTGCTTCGCCGCCCTGATCCTGACCTTTGGACCGGGTGGTGCCGGGTCCGCAGTCATCATGAATGCGGGCAATCCGCTGGTCACAGCCCTTCAGTCTCCCAATGCCTATGGGGAGGAAACCTGGGTGAGCGGGTTCGTCAACTTAGTGGGTCTGGCCGGTCTGATTGCCAGCTTCTTCTCCATCATCTTTGCTTATTCGCGTCAGATCTTTGCGCTGTCGAGGGCCGGCTACTTGCCTCGGTTCCTGTCACTGACCGGCAAGCACAAGTCCCCGATTTCGGCCCTAGTGGTCCCGGGCATCATCGGGTTATTGTTATCCCTCACCGGCGAGGGGGATCTGCTCATCCTCGTGGCCGTATTCGGCGCAACCATCTCTTATGTGTTGATGATGGCTTCCCATATCTCCCTGCGGTTAAAGGAACCCCATCTTGAGCGCCCTTACCGGACTCCAGGCGGCATTGTCACCTCCGGCATTGCTCTGGTCCTGGGATGCATCGCGGTGATCGCGGGCTTCCTAGTCGATCTGCGGGTGGTGATCGGGGCCGCCATTGTTTACGGCATACTGATCGCCTACTTTGCATTCTACAGTCGTCATCACTTGGTGGCTCAGGCTCCGGAGGAAGAGTTTGAAGCGATCCAGAAGGCCGAGGCTGAGCTAGCTTGAGGCTGGCAGGCGGAACTCCCCGGGTAAGATTAAGTTTTAGAAAGTAACAGCAGTTGACTACCGGCGTGCACCGCCAGGTGCGCGCCCCAGACGAGGTAAAGCAGCATGGCAACATATTCGCACACCGTGGGCGATACGACTTATCGGTTTGCCAGTTTGAAGGAGCTCATGGCCAAGGCCAGCCCCGCCCGTTCCGGGGATTATCTCGCAGGCATCGCCGCAGCGGACGACGAGGAGCGGGTCGCGGCGCAGATGGCCCTGGCCGAGCTGCCCCTGAAGACCTTTTTGAACGAGGCGTTGATACCTTATGAGACCGATGAGGTGACGCGGCTGATCATGGACGCACATGACGCCAAAGCCTTTGCGCCGGTCAGCCACCTGACCGTAGGGGACTTTCGCGACTGGCTGTTGTCGGAGGCGGCCGGCGAGCAAACCTTAGTCAATCTAGCGCCGGGCCTGACTCCAGAAATGGCGGCAGCGGTATCCAAGCTGATGCGGGTGCAGGATCTGATACTGGCGGCGCAGAAATGCCGTGTGGTGACTCAGTTTCGAGACACCATCGGGATCAAGAGGCGGCTGTCAACCCGGTTACAACCCAATCATCCCACCGACGATCCCAGCGGGATCGCCGCCAGTATTCTGGACGGTCTGCTGTACGGCAACGGTGATGCGGTAATCGGCATCAATCCCGCCAGCGACAGCATTTCGGCGGTCACCACCTTGCTCCACATGTTGGATGCCATCATCGCCAAATATCAGATACCAACCCAGTCCTGTGTGCTGACCCATGTCACTACCTCAATCGAGGCGATCAAGCGCGGCGCGCCCGTGGATTTGGTATTCCAGTCCATCGCCGGAACCGAGGCCGCCAACAAGAGCTTCGGCGTCGACCTGGCGTTGCTGGAGGAGGGTCGCCAAGCGGCGCTGGCGCTCAAGCGCGGCACGGTAGGCGACAATGTCATGTACTTCGAGACCGGTCAAGGCAGCGCCCTTTCCGCCAACGCCCATCAGGGCGTCGATCAGCAGACCTGCGAGGCGCGCGCCTACGCGGTAGCCCGTCAGTTCCAGCCGCTCCTGGTCAACACCGTGGTGGGTTTTATCGGCCCCGAGTATCTGTTCAACGGCAAACAGATCATCCGCGCCGGATTGGAAGACCACTTCTGCGGCAAGCTGCTGGGCCTGCCCATGGGCTGCGACATCTGCTATACTAATCACGCCGAGGCCGATCAGGACGACATGGACATGCTGCTGACCTTGCTGAGCGTGGCTGGCTGCACTTACATCATGGGAATTCCCGGCTCCGACGATATCATGTTGAACTACCAGACGACGTCCTTTCACGATGCCTTATACGTGCGCCAGGTGCTCGGACTTAAACCGGCGCCGGAGTTCGAGGCCTGGCTCACGCAGATGGGCATCTTCGAGCCTGGCGAACGGCCGCGGCTGCGCGAGACCTTGCCCCAGCCTTTCCAGCACGCCCTGGCCCACATCGCCTGAGGAGGTCTGTTATGGAAGATAAATCTAAGTTAACACCGGTCACTGCCAATCCTTGGCAGCAGCTGCGCCAGTTCACCAAGGCTCGCATCGCCCTGGGCCGGGCGGGGATGAGTCTGCCGACGGGACCGCACTTGGAGTTTCAGTTCGCCCATGCCCAGGCGCGGGATGCCGTGCATCTGCCGTTCGACGGTCAAGCGTTGCAACAACAACTCACCGAGAAAGGCTATGAGGTCATCCGGCTGCACAGTGCGGCGGCCGATCGCCACATTTATCTGCAGCGGCCGGATCTTGGCCGACGCTTGGATCGGGACTCCCGGCACCATATGGAGGCCAAGGCGCCGGCGGATTACGAAGCGACCTTATTGAAGACGGCGCCGCCTTCGTCGCTAAGCGCCAAGGAACCGCACGCTTACGATGTGGCCCTGGTGATCGCCGACGGCCTCTCGGCGCTGGCGGTTCACCAAAACGCCGTACCCTTCTTAGAGGTTATGGCCGCCAAGCTGCAACAGGAAGGCTGGCGCATAGCACCGGTCGTGCTGGTGGAGCAGGGGCGTGTCGCCATCGGAGATGAAATCGGGGAATTGCTCAGGGCGGCGATGGTGGTCGTGCTGATTGGCGAACGCCCCGGCCTCAGCTCGCCGGACAGCCTGGGGATCTATTTTACCTATCGGCCCCGCACGGGTCTCACCGACGCGGACCGCAACTGTATCTCCAACGTCCGGCGGGAAGGGCTGAGCTTTGCAGTGGCCGCCCACAAGCTCTTCTATCTGATGTCTGAGGCACGCCGGCGCAAGCTGTCCGGGGTCGGGCTCAAGGACGAGGCCGGAGTCCCGGAACGAACTCTCAAGCAACCCGATGCCGCCGACAATTTCCTACTGGACAGGGAATGAAATTGACCGTGAGTCCCGAAGATCACGGTAGGCCGGTCTGGTAGGGTCGAGAGTTGGCTCGGCAGCCCATCAGGACCAATCTTGTCTGTGTCCAGGGTTTCCCCTTTCGTGCCCGGTTAGGTCAGTCCGTAGCCCCGTTTTCAATCCCTGCCACATCGCACGCAGCATGCGGATTTCCCACACTACGCGCTCCTGCACACTTCACCTCAAGGGTTATGAGGCCAGCCCTTTAAAGGTGCTCCTCATCGGGCACGACGTGCAGCAATCAACTAAGGACTGTGCACGAAATAGTTTCCGGATTGGAAACTGGCAGGGGGCGATCGTTATGCTTATAACTCGACTTTTGCAGTGCCCCAAGATGCGCAAAATTAAGGGGTTTCTTCCGGGGAGAGGGCCACACCTCTCCCCTGCGCCGGCCTGGATCGCTCAGGCCAGGCTCCTCCTGCACTTTACGAAGCCGACGGGTTATCCCTCAATAGGTGAGTGCACCGATCAAGGGAGCCATCACGTCGCGGAGGGTATAACCCGCCTTCCGCTGTCGCTTTAGGCGACCGTTTTTAGGCGACCAGTCGATCGGGTAAGAACGTTTCGTCATTGGCCGCCCTCACGGGGTAGAGTCGTTGGTTTTCGCGTTCAATATAGAATTTCATAAACGCCTCCCAGTCCTGATTGATGCCGATACAGCGCAACCCGAGCATGGCCTTTGCCCCGGGCATCACCCAGCGCATGCCGGAGCGCTCCATCCGATCACAGACGACATGCCGACACGCCCCCTCGATCACCCCCGAGGCGATGGGATAGCCGGCTTGAAGGTACGGGTCATACTGCATGCGCGACGCATGGTTGCGGAAATAACCAACGATATCGTCCAGGGTTTGGTGTTGGGTGGTGTTGAGGGTGTGTGTTTGGGCACAGAGACGGCGCATCACCGCCGGTACCTGGCCGTTGAGGAGTTGTTCGGCCTGTTGGGTCACGACACTCAGGCGCTGCTGCTTCACGGCCTCCAAACCTGCGCCTTCCCGATGGGGGTAGAATAGCTCGACCGCATCCCAGACGTAGCCCAGGACGTGTAGCAGATCCAATACTTCCACATGGGGCACGCCCGCAAACGCCTGTTCGGCTCTGGTCCACAGGGACTTTTGACCATCCATCAGCACCACCACCGGGTGTTGGCCGGTGGGATTGCGTTGGCGCTGTTCCTGGGCGAGCCAGGGGAAGATACTCGCATAGGACGGCGCCATGGTATCCTGCGCATCGCGCGCCAGGCTGGCACGGACATATTTGTGCAGCGGCTTGGGCCGCAGTGGCGGCTTTGCCCCGGTCCATGGCGGCGGCGCAAAGAGCGCCTTAAGCACCTGCTCAGGGGTGCGAACAGGGGGCGCGATGGTATAGACCGCACCGATCAAGGCCATTTTCTTGCCGCCCGGTTCGACCTCTGCCGCCGCGGCCTCAGCCCCTGCCGCCGCGTTGGCATCGACCTCGGTGACCGTACGCCGCATCACCACTCCTTTGCCATCGGCACTACAGACCACCCATCTGCTCGTCGTGCGCCACCGGCGCCGGCGCACGACTCGACCAAAACGCTTCCACCGCACTCGCTAGTGGACTGTTTGAGAAGTAATTCAACATAGTTGCAAACCATAGCGGCGACTTCTACCCTCAACTCATGGTAGTTTGGTATGCGAGGTGAGCGCAATGAGACGACGTCAGCCCCATGGAGTTTGCTTGTCCGAGGCTGATCGCGCTGCCCTGCGTGCTCTCGTACGAGACGGCCGGGTTGAGCAACGGATTGCCCGACGTGCTCGGGTCTTGCTCGCCATGGCGGACGCCGGTACGGTGGTTGAGCAGTTAGCCGCCCACGTGGAGATGGACCGCTCGAGTATCTGGCACCTGTGTCGACGCTTCGAGCAGCGTGGTCTTGAGGCTCTGGCCGACGCCCCGCGTACCGGCCGCCCGCGCCGCCTTTCCCCCCCCTGGTTGGCGTGCGCATCGAGCAGCTGGGCTGCTGCGAGCCGGCGGGTGTCGGCCTCTCGATGACGCATTGGTCGACGCGCACCCTGGCTAAAGCCGCGGTGCGCCAGGGCATCGTCCCGCAGATCGCGCATTCGACGGTCTCGCTCATCCTGCGCGGAGCTGATCTTCAGCCGTACCGCTCGCGCTACTGGAAGACACCACGCTTGGACAGGACGGTCGTCGAGCGGGCGAGCAAAATCTTGTGGTGCTACGAAAGGATTGATTGGCTGCACGAGCATGACGAGGTCGTCGTCTGTCTGGACGAGAAGCCACACCTGCAGGCGATTGAACGGCGCGTAGCCAAAGTTCCGATGCGCACCGGGCAGATCGTACACCAAGCGTTCGAATACACCCGCCATGGCACGGTGAACTTCCTCGGAGCCCTGTTTGTGCATGACGGGACCATGCGGGGCTGGTGTCTGGAGCGCAACGACAGCGCGCATCTGATCCCTATCCTCGATGAGCTGTTCGAGGCCCTGCGGGAGAGGCGTCGTATTCATGTGATCTGGGACGGCGGTCCGAGCCACACCAGTGGAATGACCGCGCAATGCGTGCGCCGGCATCGCCAGAAGGTGCGCGTACTGCTGACGCCGGCGCACGCATCGTGGCTCAACCAAGCCGAGTTGCTGCTCAGGGCGTTCGCCGAGCGCTACCTCAAACGGGGCGACTGGGCGAGCCGGGCTGACTTGATCCATCACCTGCAAACCGCTTGGCTCGAATACAACGACCTGCTTGCCCATCCGTTTCACTGGTCCTGGACACGCCGCAAAATGCACAACTGGGTTGATAACCATATGCACTGACTATGTTGAATTACTTCTCAGAGACTGTACATTAGATTGTGTAAACTCGATGTTCAAGTTAGTGAATTAGAATATTCGGATTTTCATTGAGTTTCTATTTTTCTCAGACCTGACCATACTTAAAGTTAAGGATCCACGAGTTTGAGGGTGAAAGCCATGATCATGGGCAACCCGTTACCGTTTGTCGAGGCCTATGTCGAGCAATTGGGCGCCCGCCTAGCATCACATCAGCCGAAAGCGCGACTGAGCCCGGGTCAGAAAGCATGGTTATCATTTTGCTTGATGGGAATTATCGTCACCGAATCGGTATGCTGGAAAAAGTTTGTCCGAGCCGGGTTGGGCCAGTATTCCGAGGCGTTGTTATCGTGGTATTTTCGGGGACCGATGCCCTGGGACCTGTTACTGGTTCTGAGTGTGAGGCTGTGGTTGGACAGCGTTGGTACCTGGGAAGGGGTGTTGGTATTGGACGACACGGGCAAGCGACGCGCGAAGGTGACCACGCGGATTCCCCATGTGCATTATGTTAAGGACAAGCCGGGGACGGGCACGATGAGGGGTCAAGAGGTGGTATTTCTGGTGTTGGTCACGCCGGTGGTGACGATCCTGGTAGGCTTCGCGTTCTACCCACCGGATCCGGCCTATAGCGCCTGGGCGAAAGCGGATAAGCGGCTAAAGCGCCAAGGGGTGAGCAAATCTAAGCGTCCGGCGCCGCCGCCCGATAACCCGGCCTATCCGAGCAAACCTCAGCTCGCGGTGGGGTTGCTGGAGCAATTTGCCCATGACCACCCGAAGGTGAAGGGCAAAGCGATCCTGGCCGAGGCCCTCGATGGGAATGCGGTGTTTATGGCCCAGGCCGCCAAGCCGTGGGGCGAGCGGCAGGTCATCAGCCAATTGCGGCACAATCAGAAGGAGCACTACCGGGGACGGAGTTGGCGCTTGGACGCGTACTTCCGCGCCTATCCGGGGGTGCCCCAAACGATTTGCGTTCGCGGCGGCGAGCGAATCGAGGTCTGGGTCAGCAGCGCCCGGCGGTATGTCGAGGCCCACGGTTGCAAACGCTTTGTGGTGGCCATTCGCTATCCGGATCAGCGCGATTATCGTTACCTGGTGGCTTCCGAACTCAGTTGGCGGACCCTGGATATTGTACAAGCGCATACGGGCCGGTGGCTCGTGGAAGTGGCCATTGAGGACTTGAAAGTCTATGAAGGGTGGGGGCAGGCGACCAAACAGCCTGGTGATGCGGGGTCAAGCAGAGGCCTGGCCCTGAGCCTACTGTGCGATCACTGCCTCCTCCTTCACCCTGACCAACAAGCCCGCGTGGACCAACGGCAACCTGTGTCGACCATCGGTAGCCTCCAACGCCGCCTACAAATGGACGCCCTGGTCGCTTGGCTTCAAGAGTGGCTCGACGGCGATGCCTTTGCCGATAAACTCGACCAGCTGACTCAAGCGATTCGACCGCTATTTCCTCTGCAACCGTCGAAAAAGCATCTGCATCTGCGCGACTGGGGACGACTGGAGCCCACGGCCTCATTGAAGTATCGTGCTCAGCACGCACAAGCGAAGGCTTAGATGAGCCGCAGGAATAAAATCAGAATATTTGAATATTATAAAATTCTAACTTGAACATCGAGGTAAATGCTCATTCTCGTTAACACTGAAAGGCAATAGGAAATGAGGAGAGCATCGATGAGTGTACCATTTGGAAAAGCTGACACCGTGGATCCCGCGCAATTGGAAGCCTTGTCTGTGGAGCTGGCCAAACATATAGATTTTCAGAAATTTAGTTTCCGGTCAGCGCACCGAACCCCCCAGTTGTTTAGTAGAATTCAAGGTTCCAACACCGGACGAACACTACCAGATCAACCGGAGGTAACGCATGATATCACTGTCGTATTCAAAAGCCACCGTGGAGGAGCTAGAAAAGGAGCGGGTTCGGGCGCACGAGTTGAATAATCTGCGGCTGTACAAGCTGGCGCAGGGGCTGCTGTGGATTCACGAGGGGAAACCCTGGGAGGAGATTGGGAAGCTGCTGGGGGTCAGTGTGAAGACGGTGGATAACTGGCTAAGGCGGTTTATGGTGCAAGGGCTGGCATGGTTGCGGGGTCAGCCCGATCAGGGTCGGGGGCGCAAGGCGAAGCTGACGAAGGAGCAGAGGCGGCAGGTGCGGGCATGGGTGGAGAAAGGACCGGAGGCCAATGGGTTTCGCTGCGGGGTGTGGAACCCGGCGATGATGGCGGAACTGATCTGGCGGCGGTTTGGGATTCGCTACCACCCCCGGGACCTGAGCACGTTGCTCAAGAAGCTGGGACTGAGCTATCAGAAGGCCCGTTTTATCAGTGATCGCAGCGACGAAGCGGCGTACGAGCAGGCGCGTCGGCAGTGGGTGGAGCAGACTTGGCCAAAGCGGTTGGCGCAGGCCAAAGCGACCGGAGCGGTGATGTTGTTCGCCGAGGAAGTCTCGTTTGCGATGTGGGGCTCGTTGAGCCACACCTGGGCGGTGCGCGGCCAACAGCCGGTGGTCAAGACCCGGGGGATTCGAAAGGGGTTGAAGATGTTCGGGGCGATCAGTTTCTTCGGGGGGGCGTTTGCCTACCACGAGGCGCTGGTTTACACCCTGACGCCCAAAGCCCTTAAGCAGCTCAAAGCCGACGGGGTGCCGGCCGAGATTGTCGCGCCATTGGCCCCGTTGAAGGGTCTCAGCTATCCGACTCAAGAGCGATTTCAGCACGCCTGGGACGCCGTGCTCGGTGTCGATTGCCGCACCCGCTATCAACGCCGGTTGCAGGAGGCAGCAGAAGGCAGCGCTCGGTTCAATAGCGCCAGCTATGTGGCGTTCCTCCAGCAACTCCTGGCGCGGTTCGACACACCGATCATCCTGATCGAGAATAGCGTCTCCTACCACCGCAGTCGCGAGGTCAACCAAGTTAAAGCCGATCACGCCCGGCGGTTATCGATTGTGCCCCTGCCGGCATTCTCGCCCGATTACAATCCGATCGAAAAGCGCTGGCGAAACACCAAGAAGGACGCGACTCATCTAAAGTATTTTAACACCTTTGAGGAGCTGCGTGCCTCGGTCCTGGAGGTATTCCACCCCTATCTCGACGATGCCACCCAGGTTATCCGCGTGATGAAGAAATTACGCACCGCCGCCGGCGTCGCTTGAGCCTCTATCCGGCACGCTCCAAGAAATTATTTACCTGAAAAACTATATGATAATTATAGACCGCTATATTGGCATCAGTGTCGCCAAAGCCTGCTTATTGGTCATGCTAATCCTGATTGCCCTGATTGTCTTTCTAGACTTCGTGGAACAGTTAGACGATCTGGGCGAAGGCAACTATCAACTATGGCAGGTAGCCGCTTTTGTAAGCTTAATGATGCCTAGGCGTATGCTTGATCTGGTACCCGTCACTGCTTTGCTAGGTAGCAGCATCGCCCTGGGGGGACTGGCTAACGGTTCTGAACTCATTGCCATGCGGGCCGCGGGAATATCAATATGGCAAATCGGCTTATCGGTCATGAAAACTGGCGCTTTGCTTATGTTGATGGTAGCTGCGCTGACGGAATTTGTGGTCCCGCCGCTGCAACAGCTTGCCTATGAGCAAAGGTCTATGGCTGTTTCCGGCACCCGCCCAATGCGCACCGAACATGGATTCTGGTCCCGCGACGGTCTGCGTTTCATCAATATCCACACCATTGTCCACGGTCGCATTCCCACGGATATTGACATTTATGAGTTCGACGACAAAGGTCGCCTGTTGGTATTTACCCATGCACAAAGCGCTGATATTAGTCATCGGGAACACTGGATACTGCAAGGAGTTCAGCAAAAAATCTTCAATGGACAAGAGTTGGTTACTATGTCTTTTCCTAGTCGAGTTTGGAGTTCTTTTTTAACTGAAGAACAAATCCGCCTATTGGAACCTCCCATCGATAGCCTTTCGCCGTCGGATCTTTACCATTACATCCGCTATCTGCGCAATAGCAAACAGCTGACCGAGCCTTACGAATTGGCATTATGGCAAAAGTTAGTCATGCCCTTTTCCACCGGGGTGATGATTCTACTTTCCATACCTTTTGTGTTCGGTTTACCCCGGGTGCACAGCCTAGGACAGCGAATACTGTTAGCCTCGATAGTGGGTATTGCATTTTATCTGCTTAATCAGATCTTCATGAACTTAGGCGTACTTCTCGATCTAAGTGCACCCGTTGCCGTGCTGACTCCGGCGCTTATCCTTTTAAGTCTTGCCAGTCTGTTGTTGCGCCGTGTCTTTTAGTGTGCAGACATTCAAATTCGTTACCCGTCAACTTGATGGTTTATTTCGTATGGAATTTTAACCCTACTTTTACTTTAACTTTAACGTTACCGGATATAAAAGAGTCTCTTCAATGCGATTATCTTCTCCCTATACTACTTATAACCACGACAAACCTGATTTCTTTTTATGGGTATCCACTTTAGCTGAGACACTTTACAGGCTACTTTGGAGGAGCGAGATTGTTCGAGATTGAGACGGGCAACCAGGTTAGTTCTCGAGCAAGCTCGCTCCTACGGGGGCGGTTTGGCGTCTGACATGTTCTTAAACAGTGGAAAGCATTTATGTTTTATCTACGCTAGTGCCTAAATTTCATGTCCCATAAAACGATTGATACAAATTGTGGTAACTGGCCACCCAAGGTCTGGGCAATATTGTGCTACCGCGCAGGAGACAACTCGCAGATTATCGCCTTGGCGGAAGCGCTAGGTTGGCCCTTTGAGATCAAGCGGCTTGTTTACCGAAAGTTTGGCTATGGTCTGGACGTGCTACGGGGCAGTACCACTGCCGGGATTGTCAGACACAAATCCGATCCTCTCAATCCCCCCTGGCCGGATCTGCTGATTTCCGCCGCCATGCGCAACGAGCCTGTGTGCAGGTGGATTCAGAAACAAACGGGCGGCATGACCCGCTATGTCCATATCGGCCGCCCCTGGGCCCGTTTAGCAAATTTTGACCTAGTTGTTACAGTGCCGGAGTATCGTTCTCCTGTGCGTCCCAATGTATTGCACAATAAATTGAGCCTACATCGCGTGACCGAGCACCGGCTTGCCGAGGCGGCAGCGACATGGGCGCCACGTCTGGCCCACTTGCCCAAACCGTACATCGCAGTTTTAATCGGCGGCTATAGCGGTCCTTATGCCTTCGATCATGAGAAAGCGACACACCTGGGACATAAGGCAAGCACCATGGCCAGCGAAACCGGTGGATCGCTGCTGGTAACGACGAGCGCTCGTACCCCGTGTTCACCGGCGGACTCCTTGGCAGCGGCAATTAGCGTCCCGACGCATTTTTTCCGATGGACACCGAATACTGCTGTTAATCCGTACTACGCCTATCTGGCGTTAGCCGACGCTATAATCGTAACAAGCGACAGTACAGCAATGCTTGCTGAAGCCTGTGCTACCCGCAAATCGGTCTATATCTTCGATTTAAGTGGAGACTCCTGTGCCGCTCAGCCAATGCCGTCATGGTTAAGCAGCGCTCGGCACTGGCGCTGGCAAGACTGGCGGATTGACCATCTAAAGGCGTTTTTATATCGACAGATGATGCGTATTCCTCCGCGCCGGTTAACCCGTGATGTGCGGCTTGTCCATCAATCTCTTATCGCCTCCGGCCGAGCTATCTGGCTTGGCCAGCGGTTTCCTCCAGGACCGCCGCCACCGCCTCTTGGAGATACGCAGCGCACCGTGGAACGCATTCGGACCCTCTTTATTGATAACATACCCGCACATTAAGGCATGTTACGGCTTGGCAACGTAAACCTCGATTTGCCGTGACCTGAACGGCTATTCTAACAACACGCGTAACCACCAAATGAATAATGGCAGGCTAATAAAAAGAACACTTCCGGCTAATCCGCTACAGCGTGCTCTTAACCAATTGTACAACCCGTCGCTACAGTCACCTTATCTTAGAACTGCCGCAATCACTGCGGTACACTTCAGCGAAGGTAACCATAGCAAAAAGCATTCAAGTTGGTTACTAACGCAAAAGGCTCTTACGCTGGAAGTTCTCCGCGGCGGCTTTGGCAGCAGAATTCCCTGATGGATTCCGCCAGCGCAGCCACTGCGGCAAGGCTGAGAAGCCGTGCTGCAAATGCGCATGCGACAGCGCCCTATGCTGTCCACTGGGAACTTCAGGATCTTTTTTTCCTAGCCTATTTAGGCATCGTGGTAGCTCTGCTACTGGTGGCAGGAATCTGGTTGGGCCGCGTCGAAAATCCCTGGCATTTACTTTTCTATCATTTTCTCATTGGTGCAACGGGGATAGGCGCACAACGGCTCCCCTTGCTTTGGAAACACCCGCTAGCCAGGTTCATTCGGTGGTGGTATCCCGCCTTGCTGTTTCCGTTTTGCTTTGAGGCTGTCGGCCGAATGATCCATGTGCTTCAACCACAGTTGATTGACGCCTATCTAATGACAGCCGATCGGTTTCTTTTCAGAAGAGAATTAACACCCCTTCTGCAACGCTACGCCAGCTTTTGGCTGACCGAGCTTATGTATTTCTGCTATGCCAGTTTTTATTTCTTTATCCCCGGCATCGGAATGCCACTTTATTTCAGAAGATGCAGTGACGAAACATCCCGGCCCGGAGAGGCTTTTCGAGAATTTATGTTGGCGATCTCGCTTACCTTTTGGATTTGTTATCTCCATTTTCTATTCACTCCCGCGGGTGGCCCGATCTTCTGGCCCGACTATGGAAATGCGTTAATAGAACTGCGCGGCGGGCCAATCACGACGATTGAACAATGGATTTTCGAAAACGGCACGATTGTTGGCGGTGCCTTTCCTTCCAGTCATGTAGCCGTCGCAATGGTGGCCACTTGGTATGCGGTTCGCTTTCAAGTGGCCCGTTTCTTGTTTTTGCCTATATTTATTGGGCTGGTCGTTAGCACCTTATACAATGGCTACCATTACGGGGTTGATGTAGTATACGCAATGCTAATAGCCACGGTGATGCGATTTACCGCAGCGAAAGTGTTTAGATGGCGAGAACACCATCAATAGCTAACGCCCAGGTAATGGTCATTTTGTCATACCAGGCGGAGGTAGTGTACCGGTGGCGAGGCTCAACAAGAAGACATTTAGCTGTGACATATGGTGTGTTTATTCAAACCAATCATAAGCAACTGATTGGTGCTTTGGTGGCGCAGTACGCCTTGCGGCGTAACTCCAGAAACAACGATAAATTCGACGTGCGCATCATCCACACACGGGATTACCCATTTTTGCGGGTCCGAGAGGGTCAGTTATATTTGCGCGATGGAACAAAACGCCAGTGGTTCAATAACGACTTGCAGTCTTTTACGCCACTGCGCTTTATGCCTCCCAAATTGATGGGTTATACAGGGCGTGCCGTGGTAATCGATCCTGATGTCTTTGCCGTAGGCGATATTTGGGAGCTACTGTCCCGGGATATGGCAGGCAAAGCAATCTTGTGCCGACGACGTCGTTTTGGCGCACTGGGGCTAGTCGATAGCTGCCTGGCCAGCAGCGTTATGCTCCTCAATTGCGACAGTTTAACCCACTGGCACTGTGAGAAGCAGTTTAACGAGCTGTTTCAATTCGAGCAGGACTACACAGATTGGATTTGCCTTAAGCCGGAACCGCGGGAAACGATTGGATTCCTTGAAGAGGAATGGAACGACTTCGATAGGCTTACTGAAAAGACCAAACTATTGCACAATACTCGACGTAAGACGCAACCTTGGAAAACAGGTCTTCCGGTCGACTGGACGCCAACGGAAAGATTCCGGTGGTTCCCCGCCGCTTGCCTGGTTGCTACGGGCCAGGCGACAGCGGTTCGGTGAATACGCCCTATTGGGACAGTACTCTCGTCATCCTGACCCGAACCAGGAACGCTTCTTCTTTGGCCTACTTCGTGAGTGTCTGGACAAGGGAATAATCTCGGAAGCCATGCTTTACAAAGAGATGCGGCAAAATCATGTGCGTCACGACGCCCTGGAGGTACTGGAACGCACGCCGCCGCTTCCCGCTTGAGGGCTAATCTGGGGTCTTTTCTTTAAAACGGCGCAAACTCAACCCGGCTTCGCCTGGGTGGGTCGGCTTAACACAAGCGTCAACATCCTGCGCCAGCAAGGCCTGCACACGCACTACGGTGCTTTGCAAGTCTTCCAGAGGGGGGGACAATGCCCTTGACGGGAAGGGCTCTCCAAGCCGCACTGCTCTACCGGAATTCATAAGATATTGGTGAATCGCGCGAACATCGCGCTTCATCCGACGTGGGGCAATACGCATTGCCAGCCGGTGAGTTAAGGCCTGGAGCCGAATGTCTTGCCAGCGACGCCTGTCTGAGCAGTGAGGTCGGGCGCAATTTTCAACGTTTATCTTTGCTGCAGTTGCGTCTTCAGCGGGATCAAAAATGTAGACTGGCTTACGAGTCGCGCAGGCTTCCGTCAGCATTGATATGCTGTCGCCTGTTACAATAATATCATCAGCAAGGGCAAGGTAACCAAAATAGGGATTATCGGCGGCATTGGGGGACCACCGGAAAAAATGGGTAGGCTGATGCGCAACCGCTGCGGCTAAGGCATCAATCGTAGCCGACGGACTGCGGGCGCTAGTTGTCACTAGCAACGATCCTCCAACCGCGCCGACCATGGCGCTCGCCTCACGGCCCAGTCGTTCTCCTGCAGGAGGACCAAATACAAAGGAGCCGCTATGACCGCCCACCAACACGGCAAAATACGGTCGCGGCAGATGCGCCAGGAGTGGTGCCCACCCATTTGCCGCCTCGTTAAGACGTGCCTGGGTTACCCGATGCAAGGGCATCGCGTTAAGTAAGACGTTCCTAGATACCGGCAACTGGTATTGGGGCGTGGAGATGATGAGATCGAAACGTTCCAAACGCGTCCAAGGACGGCCGATATGGACCAACCGAACCTTGCCGCCCGCCTGTTGTTGAATCCATCTGGCCACGGGTTCGTTGCGACGTCCAGCAGTAATCACCAAATCAGGCCAAGGCGGTGTTAAGAAACTGGAGCGATGTTTGACGATTCCCGCTAACGTAGGACCCAACATTAGATTCGTGAACAATTCATACTGCCGATAGACAATATGTTTGCTTTCAAAGGGCCAACCCAGCGCCTCCGCCAGCGCGAGGACTTGCGTATTATCCCCGGCCTTATGCCCCAGCAGCAGCCAAACCCGAGGAGTTCGACTAAGAGGTGCCGTGGTAACTGATCCAGACCTCATGAAACGCATCTCCTGTTTAAAGCACTGGCTCTATCCAGAAAAAAATCGCCTTCGCAGGCGATAAATTTCAGTCTAAATAGGTGTCGATGATAATTAGATGATTAACTGGTACCATCGTACGTAAGTTGAGAACGCTTACGGCCAGCAATCTCAAATCCCTAATCCTCTTGGGAAAGCGGCAAGCGCACACCACCAAGAGCGAAAAACTAATACAGAATACAGTATGTTCTAATTCAGCGCGATGCAACTTGGTTCGAACGATAATACGGCGCCTTATGCCGATAGCCTAGCAGTCAACGTCCTTGAAAATTCACCGGCACCGGTCCTGCAACGAATCGCATCCGGCACTTTACGTGTCGGACTGCTCAGCAATCCGCACAGCGGCAGGAACCGACGCGGTTTACAAGGGATTCAAAAAATTTTGGCCGATTACCCGTGGGTACAGCATCGGGAAGTGCAAACCCCCGCCGACATCGTGGCAGCTCTAAGTGATTTTGCCGGTAAAGCGCCGGATCTAGTGGTGATAAATGGTGGTGACGGCACAGTTCAAGCGACTTTAACAAGCTTGTTTCACCATAAGCTGCTTACCCCGCTACCGCTATTGGCCATCTTGCCGGGAGGTTCCACCAATATGACCGCCGGCGATGTGGGGTTACGGGGTAATCACCGTAAAGCGTTACACAAACTGCTTCGCTGGGCGAGTGCCACGCATCAACCAGCACAAATTCTGCAGCGGCCCATTCTGCGCGTTCGCTCGCCTTCCTACGCGCAACCCTTGTACGGAATGTTTTTTGGGACGGGAGCGATCATCAAGGGCATCGATTTTTGCCACCAGCGATTATACAGTCTGGGACTTCGGCATGAATGGGCACCGGGTTTAGCGACATTGCGAGTCATGACGGCTGTCGCCCGCCGCGATCCAGCTTATATTGCTCCCGTAACTATTCATGTCAGCCTAAACCAGCATTCGCCATTACAGCAGCAAAAATTTCTTCTCTTGCTGATCAGCACGCTGAAGCGGCTATTTCTCGGGCTGCGTCCCTATTGGGGCAGAGGCACCGGGCCGCTTCAGTATACCGCTATGCGGGCCGGCTCGACACGTGCTCTGCTGGCGATACCTCCGTTACTTTGGGGACGGCCTAATCGATTCGGGACTCCAGAAAATGGCTACGTCAGCCAAAACGTTAACGAAGTACGGCTTATCATGGACAGCCCTTTCACACTAGACGGCGAAATCCATCCAGTTGATAGCCGTGCCGGGCCCGTGGTAGTCGACCAAGGCGGGCTGGGTACCTTTATTCGCTTATAGTATTATGTCGCTTCCGAGCCAACTCATTCAATTGATTCAACAACAAAGCCTCCAACCAGTTGCACCGGGGGTCAGTCTGCTTAGCAAAGCTCTTCTTGAACGTTTCGGTAGCGCTACACAGGCCATCCTATTCTATGGCTCTTGCTTGCGTAGCGGTAACGACTTAGACGGTCTGGCCGATCTTTACGTGGTAGTAAACGACTATCGCAAGGCTTACGATAGGCGAACCTTACGCCTTTGCAATCAACTGTTGCCTCCCAACGTGTTCTATCTGGAAGTGCCATCGGCAGGCCATATTATCCGTGCTAAATATGCAGTTATCTCCCTACGAGATCTGCAACGTGGCACCTCCATGAAATGGTTTCACTCCTATTTATGGGGACGTTTTGCGCAGCCGATCAGGGTGCTTTATGCTCAAGACGAAACCCTTCAGCAACAAATTGATGCTGCCTTAGCCCAGGCAGTGGTGACTTTTATGACCCGGGTGCTACCCCAGCTGCCGGCGCGCTTCGAAGCTCGCGAGTTGTGGCTGACGGGTCTCTCGCTTAGCTATCGAGCCGAATTGCGCGCAGAAAAATCGAATCGTGTGAGCCAACTTTGGGAAGCGACTCAGCCATACTATGAACAAATTACGCAAGTAGCTATGCCAGCGCTTTCCTATACTATTTACACCGACATCAGCAGCCAGCCGCTTCGTTATGCAGCCAAGATTGCCTTCACAACACGTCTCGTCAACCAGCTAACCTGGCGCATACGGCGGGTTCAGGGCAAATTATTATCCTTGGCGCGTTTAAGCAAAGCACTATTGACCTTTCAAGGCGGCGTGGACTACATCGTGTGGAAACTGGAGCGGCACTCGGGTACTGCTATCGCAGTACCTCCACGGCTACGCCGTTACCCCCTGCTGTTTGGGTGGAGTTTGCTGTGGCGGTTATACCGCCGAGGTGTCTTTCGCTAGCGGCTTCTTGGCATTTTCGGTGTAGTGAAAATTCTCGGCCTGTAGTGCCGCCGTCTCAAAGCGGTCTTCCCAAGTCGCCAGATTCCGGCGGGCGTCCTTGACGTAAGCGGTCAACTGGATACCATGAATAAGCAACCGACTCAATAACCGGCCGGGCAAGCGCAACGGTCTGTTGATATCCAAAAACAAAACCACCCGCTCTTGATCCGTGTTATTCCATACCTCATGTTCATAAGTATCGTCGAATAGTAGACACTTTCCCTCTTCCCACTGGCAGAGCTGATTGGCAACGCGGATAACACACCGCTCGCGCTGCTCTGGCACAATCAATGCTAAATGACATCTGATCACTCCTTTCGTCACACCGTGATGGGGTGGTATGTGATAACCGGGGGCTAACATCGAGAACCAAGCGTTCTGTAGTCCAGGAATGGTCTCCAGCACCCGTACCGTTGCAGGACAATGCCGGCAATTGCGTTCGGCGCGTTGTCCGAAACCGTAAAGCACAAAGGTTTTCCACTTATCGCCTTTAGAAATCCTCTGTTGATCCGGTGAAATCTCATGAAACGAGGGCACGTGCTCCCGGGCTTTCAGGATCTCTTGAAGCTCAGCACGGATACTTTGCCAATTGGTTTCAAGGGTTGCTACCCATGGAAACAATGCCACATCGAAAACTGGAGGATTACCAATCAATGACTGCCGGCCAATAAATCGGTCCAGGGCACGTAACGTCGATCTTCCATACTTAATCACGTAGTGACGGCGGAGTTCCCTTAACTGTTGAATGCGATTCATTATCACCATACCTTGTTTTAATCGTAAACTTTAGACATTATTGGAAACTCGGATCTCGATTCCCTACGCCACTGAAATAAAGGAAAACAAGAATTAGTTTCCAATAATGTCTTTTACGGCACTTGCTTGCTATTTTGCTTTGCGGTGAAAGTTTTGCCAAAGCACTCTCTGCAAATCCACTGCTGTCCATTATCCTTGAAAACCGGCTAATAACGTTTCCCCAATTTATAGGGTGCATAAGCATTCATGAGATTTGGTATATCATGCTTTGCAAGCTCGTATGATACACAACTCGGGTCAGAGCCAAAACGGCATGCACTACGGAGCGCGAACGGAAATGAATGCGATAATCCAGGGTCACTGGAATTCTTATCCCAGTTCACCCGAACTGAGTGAGAGAGCGCATGAAAGTCGGCCACCCAAAGCTTGGTTAGTGTTAGGCCAACGCACGGGCGAGAACGCCCAAATCATCGCGCTGGCTGAGGCGCTAGGCTGGCCGTTTGAGATAAAACGTCTGGTGTACCGAAAATATGAGTTTGTCACCAATGTACTGCGCGGCACTGGCCTAGCGGGCATTAACAAACGGCAATCCAGTCCTCTGCTACCCCCTTGGCCGGACTTGGTGATCTCTGCAGGCATGCGAGGCGAACCCGTGTGCCGCTGGATTCGCAAACAAGCGGGAGGCAGGGTTAAGCTCATTCACATTGGCCGTCCTTGGGCACGGCCGGAACACTTTGATTTGGTGATCACCACACCGCAATACCGGCTGCCGGCGCATCCAAACGTGCTCCACAATAAGCTGACCCTGTATCGAGTCACGGAAGCTCGGCTCGCTGCAGCGGCAGCAAAATGGACGCCGCATTTCGCTCAGCTACCCCGCCCCTATATCGCTGTCATTATCGGGGGCAATAGCGGCCCTTATGTATTCGATCGCCTAGCCGCAGAGAGGTTAGGCCGCGAAGCCAGCGCTATGGCCGATGGATCAGGGGGTTCGCTCCTCATAACGACCAGCGCACGAACTCCGGCCACTGCAACAGCCGCTCTCGCGACAACCCTTCATTGTCCGCACCATTTGTTCCGGTGGACTCCCAACACCGCCGATAATCCCTATTTCGGCTATCTCGCTCTCGCTGATGCCATAATCGTAACAGGCGACAGCGTGGCGATGCTAACGGAGGCTTGTGCGACTCGTAAGCCGGTCTATATCTTTGATTTGAGTCAAGACTCCACGTTGCGAAAAAGAGCCATATCAGCGTATAACAAAGGCGATCGGCTGCGCCGGCAGTGGCAATATTGGGAATTCAGTCATCTGCAGGCATTCATCTATCGACAGACAATGCAAAACGGACCGCAACGCTTAACGCGCGATGTCAGCTCGATACATCAATTCCTCATCACCTCCGGTCGGGCAGTCTGGCTGGGTCAGCATCTCTCTCCGGCACTTCCGCCGCCCCCTCTTGAAGATATGCAGCGCGCCGTAGACCGTGTACGGGCGCTATTTACTTCGGCGACCAACCATCAACAACCTGCAAAATATAATGCGACCCTGCTAAGCAGGTAAAGGCGGGGTGCGCTCTAAGACTTCCAAGGCATCATGACGCACGTGGTTTTGCCGCATCTCTTCGTAAAGCATGGCTTCCGAGATTATCCCCTTGTCCAGACACTCACGAAGTAGGCCGAAGAAAAAGCGTTCCTGGTTCGGGTCAGGATGACGAGAATACCGCCCCAACAAGGCGTATTCGCCGAACAGTTGCCGTCTGGCGCGCATCAACCAAGCGATAGGTGGAAACAGGCGGAAGCGTTCCGCCGGTCTCCAGTCGACGGGAAGACCCGTTTTCCAAGGCTGTGTCTTACGTCGGGTATTATGCAACAGTCTGGTTTTTTCAGTGAGCCGATCAAAATCGTTCCACTCATTTTCAAAAAATCCGATGGCCTCCCGGGGTTCCAGCTTCAGGCAAATCCAGGGCATATAATCCCGCTCACCTGCAAACAACTCGTTGAACTGTTCCTCGCATCGCCAATGGGTCAGTTTCGCACAATCAAGGAGCATCACACTGCTTGCCAAGCATTTATCGATGAAACCTTTTGGACCGGAGCGAGGCCGGCATAGAATCGCTTTTCCTGCCATATCCCGCGATAGCAGTTCCCAGATATCTCCTACAGCGAAAACATCCGGATCAATAACGACCGCACGGCCTGCATAACCCATCAATTCGGGAGGTATAAAGCGCAAAGGAGTGAAAGATTGCAAATCATCGTTAAGCCAGCGGCGCTGTATGCCATCACGCAGATAAAGCTGACCTTCTCGCGCTTTAAAGAAGGGGTAATCTTGAGTGCTTATGATTTGTATTGCAAAATTGCCGTTATGCTTGGAATTTCGCCGCAAGGCATACTGCGCCACTAACGCGCCGAGCCATTGTTTGGAATTGGTATGGATAAAAACACAATGCTGCACGGGCAACTTTCCTCGCTAGAATGCCAAAAAGATCGACTCTAACAAAATCTATTCGACGACCATAGGGTCTTTTGGCTACAACTTACCACCTATCAGTTTCTCATCACCATAGAGAAGGGTGGCAAAGGCTGCATGGTTTGTAGCCGCCTGAGTAATAAACGGAGGCCCCGTTGAAACCAGGAAAGCAGGCTACGTCTGACTTTTTTGATGCGCCAATGATCTGGATTGCTCTCGGCTTGGGCTTTTTTTCGAGGACCGTTGGATGAGACAAGGCGTCGTGGCGCCCTGCCGTCACACACCAGTACATGGCCAGTGTCATGATGAGGAGCAGCCGATCGAGGCGATCGGAATCCTGTAGTTGGGTCTCTTCCAGCGCAAAACCGCGACGCTTGAAATCTGAAAAGGTCGGTTCAATCGCCCAGCGTACCCCATAATCCAACACGGCCGCCCGGCAGGGTGTGCAATCCATCGCGATGATCCACGGTTCGGGATGACCGGCTTCGTGCAACACGCCGACGTGGGTCGGCACACCCTGTTCAAACAGGTGGACGTTGGGCACATAGCGCTCGCTCACACCAGCGGCCAGATCCCCCGTCGTCTGGACGTCACCGACGCCGATATCCACGCTCAGATTACCCTTCAAGCGCAGCCGGTAGTGCCAACCGTGGCGGTGCAGCCAGTCAAACAACGCCGCCGATGGATAAAAACGGTCGGCCAACAACATCACCGCTGCCCCAGTCGGTAGCCACTCGCGTACGCGGTCCAGTAACACCCGCTGCGCCGCAAAACCGATGTTCGCCGCCCCCGCTTCCACCCACCAGGCCAACGGCAGCGAGCGATCCCCCACCCGCACGCTAAGCATCAACACCGCAAACCGATCGCCTAAGTCGGTTTGGTCCATGCTCAGCAGCACCGTCTGCCCGTGAGCGGCCGCCTCCTCGAGCATCGCGCGGGCAAACGGCTCCAGAATCGCTGCGCTCTCTAGCCGCGGATTCTTTAACAGCCGCCGTAGCCATTGCTCCCGCATGTCCTGGCGCTCGGTCGCCAACGGCAACACGTTCGCCAATTCCGCCGTATTCGGCGTGCGGACCTCGAGCATCGCCCCTACCGCCAGCGATAGCTTCTTTACCACCGTCTTACGCAGCTTCGGTAAGGCGTCTTTTAGCCCCCGTTCCACTTCCTCCGCCAATCTTTTGACAGTCCCCATCAGCCCCTCCTAATTATAGTTGCTTGGTTGCGGTAGTTTATCTCAAAACTGATAGGTGTTAAGTGGCTACAAACCAAACTACGCTATAACGCGATTCCTGGTATCGGGGCAAATTTTCAGAACTGCAGCGTGTGCTCCGCCACCAGCTAAGTTGATAGCGGCGCGCTCACAGACCCACTATCGCACTGGTATCGGTAATGTCGTTGCTCCCATAGCCAAAAGAAGAGGCAAGCGTTACCTGAATCAATTCCTCAATAGCGGCAATTTCGCGCTCTTCGAAATAATCACGATAGCCTCCCACCTTGGCACGCCGCACTTTGTAAGAATTTGGATTGTGCCGGTCCTTGGGAGTAAGCCGGCCGCCGCTTAACCAAAACGCTTTTTTTTGCTCGAGTTGCTTCATATTATCATAGGATGCAAAAGCGACCGCTTCCTTGATCTGGCCATCCGAAGCAGGCGTCCCAATAAAGTCCAGTACCTTTTTAAGCTCTTTCTCAGGATCAGAGCGCATGTCCTCATAGCGAACAACCAAAAAATCTTTAATATGGGGTATTTCCTGGGCCCAACTATTCATAAAACGAATAATCTTGGGCAGACCTGCATCCGGTTGCATGGCGAATTCAAACATAGAAACCTCCTCGACTTCCGGGTAATCGTTCAGCGATTTCTTATTCAGTTTCATGCGGAATTTCCACTGAAAAAACTGCGACACTACAACATCGCGGGGATCACGAACCAGCAAAATAACTTTCTTATCATAAAAATCAACTTTCGAATTGCGATGCTGGGTATAATCTCTAATATAATTGTCATGGGTGAAAAAAATTTTTTGAATAGCGGGATTTTTATAATGCAGGTTATCAAATCCTAAAAGATAACGCTGAGACAGTCCATGCTTTAGCTGATAAACCCGGGAAAGCATGACACGCAGCCAAGTGCGCCCGCTCTTGCCAAAGGAAACCACAACGCAATCTGCCAGCTGCAACTTGCGGAATTCCTCGCGTCCGCGCAACCAGCGTTCAAGGGCTTTTTTTCTTTCCTGTGGAAAAAAAAATACTGCAGAAAGCACTGTCTTTCTCGATACCTTTTTCCAGATACTGCGGACAACTGATTTCCAGATAAGCATAGTTTGGGTCTTAAATTGTAAGTTTATGAAAGGCGCTAATTAACTTTAGTCATTCAATCGATTTTAATTACATCAACACAACCATCACCGCCAAGATTGACAGCACCGTAGTGATATGCCAGGTTCTGATGTAATATTTAGCGTTCTGCTGCAATAACTAAACTACATAAAATTCAAAATCTAAACAACATAATCTAAACGACATACGAATTCTACCGTCTATGGGGTAGCCGACAATTGGCTAAGTTATTTGTTGGAAACGCTTTGCATAAGCGTGTTGATCATTCACCAGCCTTAAAACGCTTCATGTGGGCATTTGAGGCGGCGTTGCTGGCGTTGCTCTGGAAAATAAGCGCCAGAGTGTCTCCCGATCGGGCATCCGCTGCAGGCCAGCGCTTGTTGAAAATCTTCGGTCCATGTCTTCGTCATAAGACTGGCATTTTCAAACGCAATTTAGCCTTGGCGTTTCCAGACAAAACCCCTGCAGAACTCGGTGCCCTTACCCGAGAGATATGGGGCAATCTCGGTGCCGTGCTTGCTGAGTATCCCCACCTAAAGGATATTTGCGGACACGAAGCGGAACTGCGTATTGAAACCTTGGTTAAAGGCAATATCCAAGCCCTAAGCCAATCCGGAAAAGGAGCCATTTTCGTCTCGGCCCACCTTGCCAACTGGGAAGTGTGCCCGGCTGCTGGAGCGCGACTCGGTCTTTCTCTGAAGGTGGTTTATACAGCTTTACAAAACCCGTGGCTCGACCGGATGTTGTTATGCCAACGCCAAGCACTAGGCTATGAACCGATTAGCAAAGATGGCAGCATGCCCCAGATTATCCGTCAACTCGCCGCTGGCGGATCCGTCGGCATGATCATAGACCAGCGCTTTGACAACGGTGAACCGGTGCCGTTTTTTGGGTTGAACAAGCTGACTACTCTGATTCCCGCGCGCTTAGCCCTGCGGTTTAATTGCGAATTGGTCCCGATCCGTGTTGAACGCCTGCAAGGCGCTCGATTCCGAGTCACTTTCTATGAACCGGTGCGGCCTGATGATGAGACGGCCAATGAACGCGATCAGTTGTTGCAAATGATGGCTAAGGTAAATGCGCTGTTTGAAACCTGGATATGCGAACATCCTCAGCAATGGTTATGCTCGAAACGCAGATGGCCCAAAATGGCTAAACCTTTGCTTAGCAGCAGCACCAGCACCTGAACTGCGATACACTTGTCCAGACAGTTTTTACCGGCGGTGTTATAAAGCTTGTCGGACACGGATAGGTATAGTTGGCTTGTTAAGTAAATTACCTCCAGTGACTGAAATCACGCTTTAATAGCTCCGACAACTTTCTTAAATCGGCCGCAAAATAAGCACGCAAGATACTGCGCATCTCGGGAGACAGTGCCGGACGCTCCTCTTGGTACGTATTAAACTCCTTGATGCGACGACGAATGGGCTTAAGGCGGGCAAGCATCTTTTTGGAATCGCCCAACTCGATAAAACGCCATAGCCAAGGCGGTGGATTCATGACGAACTGCTGCAACCAGCGCGATTTAAAACCTGAGGTCTCTCTCTTGCGGGAAAAACGTGTCTGCCCGTCGTCATCAACACCGAGAAAGCCCAGGACCTGCTCATAAACTGCCCGCGGTGCCTGCCTAAAATCATCGAAAACAATGACCAGACAGCGATCGCGACCGGCTACGTCAAACAAACGTTCTAGATGCGCGCCATGCTTGCCCACTTCACCATACTGCAGCAAGCGAGCATCACGACAACGCTTTGGCAGGTTACGTCCAGACGCCCGGCTGTCCTGCAGCGCCCAGGCCTTCGCAAAATCCTTGATATCCTCATCGAGTTGATAAAGCATACGGCTATGATAGGATGGCAGCATTTCCAGGGGGTTTCTAACCAATACGATAAATTTCGCGCGTACATCAAAACGCAATGCCCTGGTAATGGCGTCGGAGGAGTAAAGGTAGGATACCGAGCCATCGCCAAGCGCCTGGTGGTGTGCGCCTAAATGGGGATGGTATCGCCCAAGATAAAGCACCCTTGCCTCGGCATCTGAAAGATTAGGATGAGGCTCTAAAAAAAAATGAGTTTCTTTGGGCTTTGAAAAGCTAATGCGTGGATTGCGGGCAAGAGTCTTGCTGAGAGCCGTCGTGCCACAGCGCGGTGCGCCAACGATGAAGAAACTGGGAGGGAACTCTGTCCCCAGATTGGTTTGTGCAGAAACAGGGGATGAATGATACCCTAACCCCTCGATTTCACCCATGTGACGCCGCGAACTTCCTGATCCGCTTTGACGTAAGTTGTATAAGATTTTGTTATGCATAGCCAGCCCCCACTGCCATACGAATTTCTGTTAATGCTATCGACAATGTGGCCGGATTCAATAAAAACATTGGCAGGTCTCTTTACGTACAGCGTTTAATCACTAGAGATAACCCAACGGTGTTATTCCATAAGCACATCGTTGCACCTACAAAGCAGATCTAGTAGATTTCTCTAATGATCTAAAGTAACACGAGTGCGTGGCCTTCAACAGCAATTGAGGTATTTTTTGGATGAAGCACTATGTTTAGCATTGGCGATGGTGTAAAAAAATGGACGATCTTGCTACCGACGGCAATATTTCCCAAACCGTTGCGCATTGCAGCGCGCGAGCAATTCCTCTCCCGTCTGGAGCTTGGTAAAGCGCACCGAGCTCAACTGCTCATCATCGCTCATCCCAAGAGTGGCAACACTTGGCTTAAAGTCATGCTATCCCGGCTTTACCAGATCCGTTATAAACTACCAGCATCACTGGTTATCAACTCTGACGAACTCGCTCTGCACAACCCGGCGATACCTCGGTTTGCCGCTACGAACGGCTACTACAGCTACGAGGGAAGCGTGGGGGAAATGCTTTCCCGACAGGCACCTGATTCGGAATTACGCCATAAGGCGGTTATTCTGCTGGCACGGAATCCCTGCGATATTGCCGTCTCTTGGTATTTTCAATTCACTAAACGACAATCTGCTCACAAGCAAGAATTGATTAATCACTTTATCGAGCATCCTATCGACCGACGCACGATCACAATGTGGGACTTTGTGAGACACAGCGATATCGGTTTACCTTTTTTAATTGACTATCTTAACACCTGGGAATGCAACCTGGCTCAACTTGAACGCTCGCTGCTGGTTCGCTATGAGGACCTCCGCGCTAGACCGGCCGAAACATTACAGCGGATTACCAAATTAATGGGCGAGTCTTTTAGCGATGCAGAGCTTCAGGAAGCCGTTAGTTTCGGCTCTTTTGAAAACCTGCGGAAACTGGAAAGCAAGGGTTTCTTCCGTCAAGGAGGTCTCACCCTGCGTAACCCCGGGGATCTAGATACCTTCAAGGTGCGGCGCGGCAAGGTCAACGGTTACCGAGATTATTTTTCTCCAGAGCAGATCGCCGAACTTGAGGCGCTCATGCACACTCGTCTCTCTCCCACCTTTGGCTATCACCTTGAAAACGCGACACCTCAAGGCCGCGTCGCGGTCTAATGATGAAAGCTGTTGACATTGCTCGTTTCGAACGCACGCAGGCAACAGATTACCAGGCTAACTCAAGGCATTGCGCCGACCCTTTACCGCGTATCTGGCTGGTGGTTGGCGACAAAAGCGGAGATAACGCCCAAGTCTATGCTGCCGAGCAGGTTCTGGACTGGACTTGTGAACGCAAGTATATTCATGTGCGCGAACCTTACGCTACGGCAAAACCGCGAGTGGAACCCTCACTCTACCATATCGATGCATCTCGTTCAGATCCTTTGCAACCCCCTTGGCCTGATCTTATTATCACCATTGGCCGTAGGCTTTCCATGGTGGCACTGTGGATACGTCAGCAGTCCGGCGGACGTACAAAGATTGTTCTCCTTGGCAAACCCTCAGGAAGATTGCATCACTACGATTTGATCATTGCCAGCGCAGAGATCCAGCTTCCACCGCTACCTAACGTGTTGGCCATTACGCTGCCGCTCATGCGTATCAATGACGCGGCAATTGCCACTGCTGTCGAGCGGATGAGGACCCGCTTTACAAGCCTGCCACGACCTCTAATTGCATTATTGGTGGGCGGTCCGACAGGACCTTTTGTCTTCGATACCTCGGTGGCAAACCACTTGCTTGGGATGGCCGCCGAGATTGCCGGCAATTCCGCTGGAACCCCCTACATTACGACCAGTCGGCGGACTCCGCCTGCGCTTGTCGATGCACTACAAGCAAAGCTTCCTCCTGGTGCACATCTCTTTCGCTGGACCGCCGATGCCGCGGATAACCCCTATCTTGGGCTACTCGGTCTCGCTGACGGTTTTATGGTGACGGGAGACAGCATTTCTATGATGGTAGAGGTGGTCCGATTAGGTAAACCGCTAGCCATTTTCCCTCTTCCTTTAAGTAGATTAGGCGCGCTTGACCAGCTACGCCGCTCCTTAATACGACGACTGTTTGCGCCGGCCATGGGACTAATGCAAGACCGTGTTCGCCAGGACTTAGCCAGAGCCGCTTACCGTATCGGGCTTATCAGCCAAACGCGAGATTTTGACACATTTCACCAGTTGTTGATTCAGCAAAGTTTAGCGGTACATGCCGGCCATGGTTTTCCGCCGCCACGTGGACAGCTGCCTGACGATCTTTCCGCAGTCATCGCCCGAATCAAGGCACTAATAAGACATCGCTAAGCATTCTTTCGCCTCGAAACTCTCTACCGCTCTTCCATCAGAGATGAAGCAAAGCACCACGATCCAGGGCCGACTGACAGGTATTGATGAAAATGCTAAGTCTCAACTCACGGTTCGCTCATTTTTTTGGAAGTTTTGAAGATTCAGCGCCTTGCGCTGCGCATGAAATATGCGATAGCAAAAATAATTACCATCATAAAACAATTAGTTATATAAAATTACCAAACTGAGAATCTTAATATATTCGAAGACGGTAAGAGTCTCTTCATCACGTTTGGCCGGAGTATTTAATGGCAACCCTAAAGAGAATCCGAAATATTATGAAATACGGCTTTGGACCCGAAGCCAGAGCCAAAAAAAGAGCAGACAAGCAAAAGCGAAGAAAGGCGAGATTCTGGGAAAACGAACAGTGGCAGCAAAGCGCGGGATTCGCAAAACGAAAATATGCTACCTACGACGAATATGTTACGCACCAGGCCGCCAAACTCGATAAGGTCCTGCCAAGGCTTTTGGAAACGGAAACGGAGGATCTCATTGAATTCAAACGGCGCTTCCAAGACTGTGTGCCGCTTTCTGAAGTTCGCTCTGTATTGTGTTTAGGCGCACGCCTCGGTACCGAAGTTAAAGCCCTTCATGAATTGGGTTACTTCGCCATCGGAATCGACCTGAATCCAGGAGAAAATAATTTTTATGTTCTACCCGGAGATTTTCATCAGCTCGTGTTCCCCGATGAGTCCATTGATGCGATTTATTGCAACGCATTAGATCACACTTTTGATCTGGGTAAGTTGATTTACGAGGTTCACCGCCTACTTCGGCCACAGGGTTTATTCATCACTGACCTTGTGCAAGGCTTTGAAGACGGATGGGTTCCCGGAGAATACGAGGTTACACACTGGCGCGATGCTAATACGATTATTCAAGAAATTCGTAGATTAGGAAATTTTCAGCTAAACAATGTCCGCGATCTTGGATTTCACCGCCGAGATCGTTGGACACAGGCCGTGTTTCGCAAAATGGCGGTCAATCAAGTAGATTCCGAATCTGTTTAACGGGTGATACCCGGATACAGGCCGGCAAACCCTCTTAGGCCGCCAAGGGCGGTGTACGCTCCAGCATCTCAAAGGCATCATGCCGCATATGATTTTTCTGCATTTCTTCGCGTAGCAGAGATTCTGTGACAACACCTTTTTCGAGGCACTCACGCAATAATCCGAAGAAAAAACTCTCTTGCTGCGGATCGGGGTGTGATAAGTAGTAACCTGAGTAAGTGGGTTGACCCAGCAAATGCCGCCTCATCCGCCTCACCCATCCTGGAAACAAGCGGAGTTTCTCTGCTGGGAGAAAATCAACGGGAAGGCCGGTTTTCCAGGGTTGAGTTTTCCGCTTTGTATTATGCAACAGCTTAGTTTTGCCGGTAAGGTGGTCGAAATCATTCCACTCTGGCTCAAACAATCCGATGATCCTCCGGGGCTCCAGTTTAAGACAGATCCAGTCCATATAATCTCGCTTGAACTCGAACAGTTCATTAAACTGTTCTGCGCAGCGCCAATGAGTTAGTTGAGCGCAATCCAGTAACATGACGCTGCTAGCTAGACCACCGGTGACGCCTTTTGACCCGGAACGGCGCCGGCACATAATGGCTCTGCCCTGCATGTCCCGTGACAACAGCTCCCAAATATCGTTTACGGCAAACACATCAGGATCGATAAGCACGGCACGCCCTGAGTAATTCATCAATTCGGGCGGCATAAAACGCAGCGGCGTAAACGATTGCAAGTCATCATTATGCCAGGCCCGTTTGACACCGTCGCGCAGGAACAGGTGTCCCTCTCGTGCCTGAAAAAACGGATAGTCTTTATGATGAATAATGCGGACATCGAACTTGTCGTTATGGGTCGAATGGCGCCGCAGCGCATATTGCCCCACGAGAGCGCCAAGCCATTGCTTATGGTTCGTATGAATGAAAACGCAATAATCCACGTCTACTCTGCCTCGTTGAAATCATCGCAAACTAACCGAAATGCGTAGTCACCGTAGCGGCTAAACAACCATCGACAAACGTAGTTATTAATCCAGTCCCTAGGACTAGCGTTACACGTCTTAACCAAATCCATGCTAGTTCCTCGTGTCCTCGATATTGATGGTCAATGTTTTCCGCATGGCCGATGCATTGGGGCCTGTCATGGGGCGAACTGAATGCCAGGAGTTAAAAGTTTTTACAAAGATCACGGCTTGGTTAGGGGTAAATGCATAGGTATCCCGTACCTCCATGTCTTCAAAACAGGCCTTTCGGTTTAATTGATTAAAACTGTATTGTATTGCCTTTGGCTGGTTTACGTCGGTGCCACCGCCAAAAGCGGGAATCCACTCTCCTTCACGCACCATGGAAACAATCAGTGTCACGATTTTTGAGGGTGCGTCGGTATGGGGCAAGACATGACCACCATTCGCCGGCAACATGGAAAATTCGAAACGCGCCCGCAATTTTGCGACACGGCCACTTAGCTGTCCGCGCCCAATTGTTTTTAACTGCTTCAGCAAGCGCCGAACGGTAGGGCCGGAAGCCTGATAACCGAGATCAATATAATGTGCCTGTAACGCCTCCATAACACCAGCAATAAACGCATCGCTCTTAATCCAATGGTAAAATTCCCGCCACACGCCTCGGGAGCGAATCAAATCCTGGTATTTTTGCCTATTGAACTTTTCCGAAAGCGAATATTTATTACCCACCTTTGGTAGGGTTTGAAAAAGTTCCAGCGGTGGATAATTATCCAGAAACTCTTGATAAGTACTCTCTTCCATCAGAGGCCTGGCGATACCGATCGGAAACGGCTCATACCGAAACGTTAAGTGATCGTAGGAGAAGAACATGGCACCTCTTTAACCAATAGGCAATTTTATACAAGATTGATATTTTATACCTGAAACGTGGTAAGCGACTACAGCAAGTTTTTGCCCATAAAAAAGCTTATAATATGGATGCAGCCTCCGACTGTTTATTGCCTTATCGTCAGACGCCTGATAGTGATAACGCCTTAGTGAAAATCAATTGAAATTACTGATACTGCACTGTACTCTTGAACTAAGCATGCGAACGATTTGTCGTCTTCTGGACTACTTTCAAATTATCAAGACAATTTGCCTTCATATCTTGCTGATAATTGTAACCGTGAATTATTGATATGAAGATTCCCGGCATTAAAAAGAGGCGACGAAATCGGCTTCGTATCACCTTTTCTTTTGACAATTATCTCAAGATACTCAAACTAAAAAATATCCATCAGGGTGAACAGTGTGTGATCACAGCCACCGGGCCATCCATTAATCAAATCGATTTATCTCTTATCAAAAACCATCCTTTTGTCTTGGGTGTAAATGGAGCATTTCATATTTGCAAGGAATTTAAATATTATTTTTGCTCCTGTCCTAATTTCTATCTTACTAATGAAGAGGAAATTTATAACATCAACGCTGAATACTTCTTTTTTTCTTCCCATATACCTTTTTATAAGAATTCTAAGCGCGTATATTTAAAACTCCATGAACGCAATTCCCTATACACTAGCAGGCGTTTCCAACCCAATCTCCTGAAAACTCTTTACTGGGGACCGACAGTTATCTTAGACTTAGTGTTACCTGCAGTTTTATGGATGGGGTTTTCTGAAATCTTGTTATTAGGGGCTGATTATTCTCTTCAAAATTATCAACACTTTTATCCAGAAAATCAACACAAAACTGTTAAAAACATTACCTGGAAAAACGAAATGTGTCGAGCTCATATTGGTTTCAATGTTCTTACTCAATATCTTGCCAGCTTACAGAATCCTGCACGAATTATCAATTGCTCGCCTTCATCCGATCTGCAATGCTTGGAAAAAGCACCCCTTGAAAAAGTTGTCAGAGTCTCGGTTGCATGATTGAAAAAGCCATTAAAATATTCATCGGTTCTGGAGAACAAAGCCTACTCGAAAGGAAAGTACTGATATATTCCCTACGTAAGCATACACAGCGGAAACTAGATATCTATGTTTTTAACGGGACCCATAACGCCATTGAGCGAAATGACAAAACGCCTATTCTGGCTCCCATGTCCCTTAGAATTAAATATCAAAACGCCACCGAGTTTAGTCTCTACCGCTACTTGATACCCGAACTTTGTAGCTATGAAGGACGCGCCATTTATCTCGATTCGGATATGGTTTGTCTGGATGACATCGGTAAGCTCTACGACATACCGCTGCACGATTTTGATTTTCTTGCTAGGCGCGGGGCATTCGACCAACCGGAAGACAAAACCTTTGGGTTAAGTGCAATGCTCATCAACTGCGCGAAATGTCGATTCGACCTTGAAAAAATTTATAATGAAATTGATCAGGGATTATATACTTATCAGGATTTCGCTCGAATGGGTCCGGCTTTTCGCACACACCACGCGTATCATATAGGAGAAATGAATCAGCATTGGAATACGTTCGACCACTGCGACACCGAAACCCAGATTATTCACTACACGAATCTTTACACTCAGCCCTGGAAATATTCTAATCATCCTTACGGTGAAATATGGTTTCAATATTTCACTGAAGCCTTACAAAAAGGTGATATCACCGACGACGACATACATTTGACTATCATCCGTGGTTATGCCCGTCGTGATCTTCTAAAGGGTAACTTATTAGACCCAAAGCCTAAGCGAACATTCAATAAGCGACTGAAACATGCATTTCGAAAAATAAAAAAATTTACTTATACCTATCTTACTCCATCTAAAAACATTCCTTCGTAAACCGTCCCTTTGTATCTTTCTAACAATTCATCGAAATTTTTAATTACTTTTGATAAATTGTCATCAGTATGTTTAATCATGCTTGAATGAGTTGGTTGGTTAGAAACCTCTAAAAAATTAAAAATTTTTTCCATTAATCTATCTTCGTTATTTAATAATTCTTCGTAGTAAATAACTAATTCTTCTATTTCTAATGAACGAGAAAAATCAATCAATTCCTGATTTTCAGTTGAATATTTTTTTAACCAAAAATCAAAAACTTCGGGCGAAACATAATGTGATAACAATTTATTTTTTTCATGCTTAATATTCCATAACTTGGAGCCGATTTGTTCAAGCGATCTTTTTTTCAGCAGTTCCGTTCTTATTCTAGATACTACTTGTTTTACTAGATTACGCCTTAGTAAAACAATCGATTTTGCAATCATCATCTCTTGAGTAATAATTTTTTTAAATAGAAATAAGTCACTATAAATCGGGTTAATATTTCCTCTAATTTTTGTTTTATAACCAACAACCTTTATTTCATCTGAGTAATGATTTTCATAGAGTCGACGCAATCTTTTTCTTACCGTAGATATTTTTTCGGTAACATCACCTCCCCCAAATAGTTCGGGTTCTGCCACTATGTTGGGATGAGAATTAAGTCTTTCAATAATATATGAACTACCTGTTCTTCCAGGCATTATTAGTATAAATTTGGTAAGATATTTTTTCTCGGAATTGTCTTTCTGTAAAGGCCAAGAATTCTTGAGATGTTTAAAAATATTATTTATTTTTACCATGTTGGACTTTATAAACTAAATCAACCCGTTCAAGCAAAGAAGTGACAACCTATAGGAAGCTAGAGTAAGATGAATGATAATGCTTATCCATCGTTTGTATAGCGAATAATAACAAATCCCGGCGAAGTCCTCTAGTTTGCTTTTCCGGCGAGTGTTTAAAGGTTAAAATATAGATAAGTTATGCTAGTTAGCGTCGTCATCTGCACCTGGAATCGAGCGCACCTTCTTGACGCCACGCTTCAAGAGATGCGTAAACTAACCATTCCGGCAAACATCGAGTGGGAGTTATTGGTTGTTAATAATAATTGTTCAGATGCGACAGACGAAGTTATCTCTCGGCACATGGCTTGTCTTCCAATTCATCGACTCTTCGAGCCAAAACAAGGACTTTCCCATGCCCGTAACCATGCCGTAGATGCTGCTAATGGAGAACTCATTCTATGGACGGACGACGACGTGCTGGTCGACAGTAACTGGTTGGCCGAATATGTCAAAGCCGTAAGAAATCACCCCGAAGCCATTTTCTTTGGTGGTCGCATCAATCCGTTATTTTCTGTCGACCCTCCACGCTGGTTAGCTACAAACCAGTCAATATTTTCTGGTGCTTACGCGCTCAAAGAACCAGGAGCGAATATCTTCATTGCCAAACCCAATGATGATATACCCATTGGCGCTAATATGGCGCTCTGTAAGCACGCTTTTGCTGACTTTCGTTTTGACTCAAGCCTCGGGCGCTGTGGTAAAAATTTTATTAGCGGTGAAGAAGCGCAGCTTTTTCGGAAGTTGCTTAATACCGGCTGCTTCGGTATCTGGGTAAGTTCAGCCCAAGTTTGGCATCATATTCCGCCAGCACGGCTTACGCGGCGCTATATTTGGAATTATTATCGCGGATATGGTGAATCTCAGGCTAGAATGCGTAATGACTATAATGCTGCCAAAAGAACAATAGAGCTAGCGGAATTAAATCGGAAATTTCGAAAAAAAATCTTGAAGTCCTTCCGACTTTTGTTTCTGCAAAATAGGAGATGGGCCGTCGCTTTTCAAACCTCTGCAATCACAAAAGGAATGATTGACGCACTACACGCTCAGCAATTCAACCGGCAACAGTCCTGACCTATCCTGGCACGGCTCAACAGCTAAAACAGCACTCGAAAAACCATAAAAAGCAACTTGCTCAGCCTGATGAAACATATCGAGAAGAAACTAATTTACGATAGCGTTTAATAAAATTAGCTTTCATTTTTTTTGTTAAAGGCTTCGACGGTGAAGGAACGTTGAATAACGGAGTATCTACTACACCCACCAGATTTAAAAAAATGCGGCTATGAGAGGTCGGTTGCCGAATGGTCACTCCATGTAACGATTCCAAAGAATTTATAAAAAGCACCAAGACATTTTTTTCGTATTTGATCGTTTTGACGACTTTTGTATATTTATCTTTAACATAGACCCCATCATAACATCGCCATTTCCTATTCCCAAAATAGGACCACTTCAATTGATTTATGGTTAAATTTCCTCCCTCAGAACTATCATTATCCGAACGTAAATAGTAAAGACCAGAAAACAGTTTATCATTTTCGTCAATGTGAGTCGTTCTTACTGAGCTCGGGTTTACAACAGGCGTATTACCGCTAATTTGCGCATCCAGTAAAATGTCGCTTTTTGTGAAATCATCTAAGTAACGAATGCCTGTGTTTAAACTTTTTATTTCTTCATAGTCGGAAAATTTTGAAGGATATAAATTTATTATACTTTTATAAAAAAGTTCAACAACTTCCTTAAAAAATTCCGACGATGTATGGTAAGTAATAAATTTTTTCCAAACATCAGCAATTAACTTATTGTCAATTGTCTTGGCCGCGGGGTAACTCCAACGCATATTACTTTTATGTTTCTCTATTTCAAGAGCCTCTAAAGATGGGTAACTCTTTATCAATTCATCACACAACGATGCCGGCAATGCATTCTTTATAACGATATGAGGAAACGGTCGAAAATTAACATCCGCATTTTTGGCATTCTGCAAAACAGATAGTGACGTGTCCATCTATTGTACCTCAGGATATTTATATATCTCTGCAATTCTACGATCTTCTACTAAGTAACAGGACTAACCGTTGCAGGCTCTGTCTCAAGTAAAATCATTCCTTCCTGCAAGCGAACAACTTGATCTGCAGCCTTTACCAAGTCAGATTGATGTGAAATAGCCAGTATCGTAAGCTGTTTATTGCGCAATACTCGCAACGTCTTACAAATAGCCGCCGCACTATCGCGATCCAGCGCACTGGTGGGTTCATCCAGAATCAGCATTTGCGGCCGATGTGCTAGCGCGCGAGCGATCATGATTCGTTGGCGCTGCCCTCCAGACAGCTTAGTCCCGCGTTCACCGACGGTACTGTGCATACCGTGCTCCAGTTCGGCTACGAACTCCCAGGCTTCCGACGCACGTAAGGCATACTCCGCATCGGCTTCGGTCAGGTTAACATCACCCAAAGTTACATTATTAAGCACCGTATCATGCAACAACAGATTCTCCTGGGGGACATAACCGATCAACCGCCGCCAGCGCTTTAGATCAAGCTGCACTAGTGGTATATCATCGATTAAAACCTGTCCCTCCTGAGGTCGTAGCAGTCCCATAATGAGATCGATGATGGTGGTTTTACCCACACCCGAAGGGCCAATAAGAGCCGTAAATGAACCGGCCGGTATGGTGAGAGAGAAATTTTGAAAGACTGGCTTTTTTCCGTAAACAAAATGGATGCGATCCAAATGAATGGCATGTTTTAAGCTTGGAATTCGATTCCCTTGTAAAGGTTCTCGTTCACGCTCTGCGAGTTGAATAGCATCCTGGATGGACCAGAATGCGCTTTCCGAGGCTACCATGTTTTGATAACTGCGCTGTATCTTCCCTAAACTTTGCAATAATCGTTTCATTAACACGACTAACACCATGACCTCAGCTAGGGATAGCTTCCAATGGACCAATAGGACATAAATAATCACGGCGGTCACGATCATATTAATGGTGTCTTGGGCTACCTCTAGGGCTGCCCCACTAGAAACCGACCGCTGCACCATGCGATTGAGTCGATTAGTTTTTGACGCCAGCACCGAATCCGCCAGTTCCTCCCGAGCCATGGCTTTAAGCAGCTTGACCGATTGCAGGGTATCAACCAAACGGTTCAGTAAAGACTTCATCAATTTTGTCTGCTGCTTACCGGCCTTTCGGGCCACTTTAACCAAGCGGTGTAATGCGACCAGCACCACCAGTCCCACCCCGATGCTGAGCAAAGTCATCGACCATGACATCAGCAAGGCCAGAACCACGTAGACGATAAACTGAATCAGTAGCGCGACAATCGTTACGCCATTGAGATACGCTCTAGACGCCCGCCCGGCCTCATTGGAAATGGCCGCAGAAAGACGACCGATCGGTTGATGTAAATAGTACTCCCAGCGGGCAGCAAGGAGAGCCCGCAGCAGGGCGAGACGCAGATCCGTGGCGATCTGGGCAACGGTATAACCTGAACGTCTATTGACTAGGAAAATCAGGCCATTTTTTAACGTAGTGCTGGCAACGATAATAAACAGCATGACACCAATGGTGGGCGTGATGCCTAAAGCCTCGAAAGACTCCGTTACGAACTTTTTGATCTCCTGCCCGGCACCAGCCGACTCCGCAGACGCCTCACTATCGATAACCATGCTAAGCAGAGGCAGCATCGTAGCAAGACTAAAACCCTCCGCTATACTCGCCAGCAGCAGGGCAAATACCACGATGGCACTTTGCCATGGGTAAGCTCGACCAAAGGTAATCAGTAAACGCATTGAGAATACCTAGCAATCCGGTCCGGACACTCATTGGGCCGGGTTTCGACCGTTAAGGGGATTTGGCGCATATGGTCTAATATGCTTAGCCGGTTATTCGCCATGACCATTCTGCGCATATCGACGGGGCTATGAAAACGTAAGGGCTCTACTCACCTTTTTTATCTTTTTAAAGATTCCGCAGGTGCTAGCCTGAACGAGTTGCGAAACCATTCGCCTATGAAACTTTGGATCCACCTCACGGGCCGCTCGATAAACACCCAGCGACGCTTGCAACGTCATGCGACCGCGTGATCGAAAGACCTTCCTTCTCCACCGCTTCAGCACCTTATCATAAGCAGGGTTCATGTCTTCCCTAGTCAACTTCAGATTATCACGGGCATAAGCTAGAATTTTATAGTGCTCAAGAAGCGCTAGGCCTTGTCCAGTACTATACCGAATCGTACCGCTGTGATGACGAAAGTAATTCATTGGCTTCGCGATAAAGGCAATATCCGAAATCGCCAGCATCTTTATCCAAGTCAGATAATCACCAGAGAGCTTTAAACTTTCCTCTGCAAATCCCGCCTCTTCAAAAATGCTACGCCGAAACAAGACAGCGCTAAAATTTGGAATCGTGTTCTTAAAAAGCAGATAACGTTTGCACTCGTCACGGCCGTTGTTTATAAAGTTTGCTTTCCAACGCTGCCGGTCAAGAAATTTTATCTGCTCTGAGAGGCAGTAGCGGACGTTATCATGCTCATCTACCGCCAATGACTGGCAATACGCTAACCCTACCGAAGGGTGCTCATCCAATGCCGTTACCATGATCTTAAGAAAATCTCTCTCGGCATAATCATCTGCTTCGGCAACCCAGATATATTCACCTTGCGCAAGACGTATCCCTTTGTTGCACTGTTTGAAAGCACTGCCACTGTTCTCTGTGTTGTAAAAAGCGCGAATTTTAGCATGATAACGAAACAGTGAAAAAATCTCCTCACTGTTATCGGTAGAACAATCATCGAGATAAATAAGCTCAAGGTCCTGATAAGTCTGATTTAAGATTGAGTGAATGCGCCTCTTTAGGAAACGCCCATGATTGTAGTTGGGAACAATAACAGAAACTTTAGGCATTAAATGGCTTTTCCCAAGCAGATCGCAATACCCCTTTAGCGATCTGAAAGCAATTTTCAAGACACGCTGTCAATACCTCCCTTAAGCTCGACTGCGGCATCCGTGCCGCAGACAGTCTTGGTAACAGCTTTCAGATCGAAAAGTACTCGCGGTTAAGTCACTAATCTCTCAAAATAAGCTGCTTTTTCATCATAAACGGTGGCTTACCAAGCCACGGTATTGCTGTTCCACAGTACTTGCATAGCGCACCATATCGAATTTGACAGATAGCTTACCACGTGCCCGCTCCAGCATGGCGCAAGTTCTTTGCGGATCACGCAGAATCGTCAAAGCGACGTTACAAAACACAGCGGGATCGTCCGGTTTGGCCAATAGCTCAGGCAGCACCGTTCCAAAGATTTCTCGATGGCCCGAATCATCAGCCGCAATGACTGGCGTGCCGACGAAGCATCCTTCCAGCAATGTCAAGCCCAAAGGTTCACGCACAGCGGGTGCAATCAACAAATCACAACCGGCCATGAGTTCATCCGCTGAGGCATCAAATCCCATAATATGCAGTTGCTTCGCTATACCTCGCTCGGCCGCGAGAGTACGGACGGCTTGAGAAAACCGATCCCGATCTTCGCCGTACATGACAAAGACCACCGGTCCAGGGTAGGAACGGGCGAGACAAGCCGCCGCTTCAACAAACATAAGTGGACGTTTTCGCTCAATAAAGTTGGCGAAAAAACCGATAACAGCAGTCCCTTCTGCACAGCCAAGCCGACGCTGCATTTGCACTCTAGCAGCGGTGCGATCGGGCATTGGTCGATTCCAGTCAATGGCTGAACTGATGATAGTCGCGCGGGCACGACATTCGGGTCGCAGACTATTCCAAACTTGCTCGCTATCGCAGATGATACCGTGGGCTTTAAACATCAGCTTAAGGTGAGTCGGATGATATGTCTCATTCAGCAACGTTCGCAAATGAAGCAGAAATTTCTTGCGGGCCAAAAGCGTGGGCACTGACCAAGTCCAGTACATCCGGTTGTCGTTCGCATGGACCACATCTACGTTATGTTCTCTTAAAAACCAAGCGAGCGGAGGTGCAATAGCACAAAATTGTCGTATTACCTTGTGCGGTTTGTGGGCTGTTAGGTATTTAGATTGAGGAAGAAAAACATATGGCACTTGGACATTATCTAGATATTTCGCCAACACACCCGGGCGATGCAGTGCTACCAATGGTTCAACGCTGCTATTGGCAAGTGCGTTGATGAGACGGACCACGGTTATATAGCTACCACCGATGGAATCGCCAACGAACGGGAAAAGTACTTTCATTCCGACATGTCATCCTACCTTTAAACCTCGACTTTGGCCGTTTCCCCCTCACCCCAACCTTCTCCCTTTGAAGGAGAGAAGGAGAAAGTTAAGGGGTTTTTAAGTGTTTGCTTCGTAAATAATGGCCAAAGCCCAGTTTCAAACGATGCTTGTTCCTAATAACCCACGTCTCCTGTCAAAAAAACCGCTAATATAGTAAGCTTATGAATTCGTGAAGCGTCCACGAACAGCGATGGCTTACGATGTTGATTCCATCATGAGGCTTTTTTTAGGCTCTTTAGACGCGTTCGTAGTTTTCGATGCGGTTTATAATTTCTGTCAATGATAGGTCCGACGTAGGCCGTAAAAAAAGGCCAGTAGCGTTTGGGTAGTTTGAGTTGCTTAAGCAGGGAAGGTCTAACAAATCCTCGTTTAACAGCGTCCTTGATCTCGCCGAAAGAAATAAAGTCGGCTCTTATCGCCTCACGCAAATACCTGACCCATAAGTCGCCGTTCGGATTCTTACAACTCACCCAAGGTTGCATATGCATATCCGTGTAGTGAATAAGAGCCGTTTTACCGGGTTGGTACTCTTCCAGGGAATTCCACTCGGGAGGGATAAACGGTTGCACCCGTTCAGTAGATTCGATACAAAAATTATTCATCAGGTTTTGGTAATCGTAATTTTCGTTATCAAGACCCGTTATGATGTCGTTGATATCCCACGTGAGTTCATCACAGTTCAATAGCAGTACGCTGAATTGCCTCATTCTTTTTAGACTGGAAGAAGCAGCATACAGAACACTCGCATTGCTAAAGGGAATATCCCAGAGTTCCTGAAAATTTCGACAGACAAGCATGTCAGCATCTAGATACACTGCTCGGCCCTTGTAGCCCGCGCGCTTCGGTATCGCAAAGCGGTTGAAGGAGAATTCAGTATGCGGTTGATTCTTAGAATGTTTAGGAGTAGGAACTTCAACATCTGCCATGGTATCGAAGACGACGGAAACGGGACAATGTTTTGTGATCGAATATTGCAGCACTTTGGCGCCGAGCATTTGTGACTCGTCCGTACCGATAAATACTCTAATGGGCACTTCGGTGGTCAGTGGAGCATAAGTTATTCCATAGCGGCGAACCGTTGCCGTGATGCCTGGCCATTGCACATCAAAGCTGGCGTGCTGGTTAGCCAGTCTCGTTTTAGCATCGAATTGCTGCGAATACGACTTTCCTCCATCGACACCCAACGTACGTATTGAGCGTACTCCCAATGTCGCCAGCAAATTGACCATGACCTCTGCGCTAAAATAACCCATCGGTATCCGAGGAGAAGGGGGCAGTGGTTTCCCGCTGGCAAAATTGTACCAAACCAAGCGATCCTCTCGGTTTAGCCTATTTAGTATAGGAAAATCATCAAAAAAGGCTTCAAGAGGCCGATCTGACGCCCGAAAATGCACGTGCGGATAGCGCGGCATGAGAAGAACTTGCGCATTGCGACTAATGGTTTCTCCGCACTCTGCAATAACGTCTAGATCTATGACGCTCGCCACTTCTACTGGCATGTAACACACAACATGATTTAGCGCTAAGGTTTTGAAACCGGTTAGATCAAACTCCTTTCTCCTTTCAAAGGAGGGACCTTTACCCAAAATAAGCCAACTTCGACCATCATCGCTATTGCCAGTTTCTGACCACCATTGCATCATGTCTTTCATGATTTTTTAGAAAATTTTCCGATTTTACAGTTATTCACTCATGGGTCTCTTATAGCATTCCAGATCAAGTTTTTGCTATTCAGTCATGTCATTTGATAAGGTTGAAAACTTAACGCGATTATTCAACCCTGCCAATCACCGCAGAACAAAATGATGACTTCAGCAGTTCGAGTGGCTCATCTAGTGGAGAATTTAACCCAGGGAGGAATTAAGCGGGTGGTTATCACCCTGGCTGAACAGATGCTTGAGCTTGGTGTGGAAACCCATATTTTAATGTTGAATGATCGCGTAGAGTTCAGTGTTGACCCAAGGATTACGCTGCAGCCTTTACCGATCACGGGTCTTTCTCGCAAATCGCCAGTCAGTAAATGGGCACGTAAGGCAGGACACACATTGCTCGGCACACGCCGCTATTGGCACCTTGCGAGTCCCTGGTTCTGTCAGCAGTTGCAACAGCAGATTGCAGGGAATAGATTCACCTGTCTGTATTTTCACGGCCTACCTGTTTGTTGGCCGTTTCACCGCTGGCATCAGTCTAACAGCTTATTTGTGCTGCACAACACTAAATCAGCACAACTGCAAACCGATTCTGTGAGCAGAACTCGATGGAATTACGCCGCCTTCTCTGATGCGCTCGCCGGCAAGCGACTCATTGCAGTTTCGGAAAAAGTATGCAAAGACGCTATTCAAACATTTCATGTTGCGCCATCAGCAATCACCACAATCTATAACCCGTTTGATTTGACTGCGATCCGAAGACTTGCCCAACAACCGCCGCAAGGACCTCAACACGTCTTTCGTGAGGGATACCTATTATTTGTCGGAAGATTGGTTAAGCAAAAGCGCGTGGACATCTTATTGAAGGCATATCAACAAGCCAACATTCCTGAACATTTGCTAATACTGGGTCGGGGCGAGCAGCAAACCCAGCTAGAATCACTTGCCAGCGAACTCGGTATCGCGACAAGCGTCCATTTTCTGGGTTTTCATAGTAATCCCTACCCTTATATGCGCCATGCAAAAGCCTTAGTCTTACCATCAGAATACGAAGGTTTCGGCAATGTCATTGTCGAGGCGCTTGCCTGTGGAACCCAGGTGGTAAGTACCCGTACCGGAGGTGCTGAAGAGATCCTAACGGGTCCCTTAGCAATGAGTTTGGTACCCCCAGGTGATGCCGAACAACTTGCTGAAAAACTCAGAAAAGCTTCACAAGGGGCACTTCGCTGTGCTGATATCGAAAAAATACTTGCCAGATTCGACAAGTCGGTCGTTACCGCTACCTATCTCAAACTTATTGAGGCAACCGCCTTTGCTTAACCTGACTCGCCACCGAATATATTGCTCAGCAATCAGTGGACACTTGGCACTGGCAAAAGGTTTTATTAGCAAACGGTTTTATTAGCAAACGGTTTTGTCAAATAGGTGGCAAGACCAGTCATTCAACGCTGCTAAGCGATTGGAAATAAAATTTTTTCATACTTTTCCACTGCCCGATTAACAGTAAACAAAAGAGCTCGGGTACGGAGTTGGTTGCGATCTGGAGACGCATCAAGCGTGGCACCAATGGCCTTTGCGAGTGCAACATCATCGCCTACAGGTACCAGAGAACCATATTTCCCGTTATCCAAAATTTCAGCGGGACCATTTGGACAGTCAGTGCTGACCACCGGAAGACCGCAAGCCAACGCCTCAATCAGAACGGTCGGCAAACCTTCAAACCGTGAAGACAAGACAAAAACCGCAGCATGAGCCATGTAAGCATAGGGATTATGCACAAAACCGGGTAGCGCAACATCATCAGCAATACCGAGTTTTGCTGCTAAGGCCATGAGTTCCGCTTGCCGTTCAGCTGTCGTTCTATGATTGTTAGCTTGCCCTAGTATCATCAGACGAACCTGCCGCTCCGTTCGTAACCGCGCAAAAGCCTGCAATAGGGTTGGAAAATCCTTCTGCCTCGCCAATCTCCCCACACCTAAAACGACAGGAGGAGCTCCAGGCTCGAACCAGGGATGATCCAGGACTTCTCTTGCCTTCTCAAACAACTCTGATGTGACCACAGGATTATAGATGGTTGTGATTCGTTCACGGGGAATGCCCGCATAAGCTGCGAGATCATCGCCAACACCATTTGAAACAGTCACGATTGCATTTGCCCATAAGTAGGTGCGCCGCAGCAAAGCGGCCAGATTTTTGCGCCGCCAATCCTTGGGCCTTGCAGAAGCTATATCGTGTGATAGATTGCTGTGCTCGCTAATCACCACGCGGGTCGGCACATTGGCAAGACGTCGCGCCAGTAATGTTTCAATATTTAACGGGGCCATGGCACTGAGCAAAACTGCAGGCACGTTGCGTTGCAGGAACCGCGCGAGAGCAGGTAAATATGGCAGAGTGCGGGACGGTTTTTTGGGCAACAAGACGGGGCGTAATAATCTGCCAAAGCCGGTGGGATCCGCTGCGATGGCATAGCTGCGAGCTTGCCACAAAGGCGCGGCAGTAAGGCAAGTTATATTGACATTAGTAGAGACCTGATTGACCAGAGGTCCATCTGCATTGCAAACGAGCAAATCAATTTTACAACCACGGTCCGCTAGGGCATTAGCATTGAGTAGCGTCACTTTTTCCGTGCCGCCTGCGTCAAAACCTGACAGGTAGAAAACCGCCTTTTTATCTATCGTCATACCTTTCTGTTAACTTTCAGGTTAGGGTGAGCGCTCAAAAATACGCTTCGCCCTGGTAAAAAAAGACATTTAAATGTTATCGCGGCACTGATGTTCTCAATACTACGCAAAACCTTTGGACAATAGGATGCTGTCGTTTACCATTGCCATATCAGCCAATCACCCTGTGTAGCTATGCTGCGTTTTAAGTTTTATCATTGCCAACTGTAACCAGGTATTCTCATACCCAAGGTATAGCATGAGTCCTTGGAGATTTATTATCTACAATATCAAACTGTTACAGCTATAAACACAAATTAGAATACGCTATTAGACCTCTTGCACAAATGAGCACTGAGGCGCTGGGCCAAAAGGTGTCGCCGACAGAGCACAGCAAGATGCGCAGTAACGAATCCCTGCCGGACAGCCGGCTTGACTGGCGCTACTTCATCCAGCCTGGACAGCTAATGTCTGTCTTATCTTACACAAGAGGCCTCTATTGCAAACGACTGATTATGCCTATTTATACGACAAAACCATTGATAAATTGGTGCGTAAAATCAGTGGAATCCAATAAGACTCAACTAAAGACGGAGCACAAATCTAATACGCAATCGACTCGCTCGTTCGATAGCAGCAGCGTCAACCAATGCACCCCACATTTAGCAGTCTTCTTGGATCATCTAAAGGGCGGTGGTGTGCAAAAGATGAGAGTTATCATCGCATCTGCACTCGCCGAACGTGGTCACAAAGTCGATTTAGTGGTGTGCCGGGCAGAAGGTCCCTTGCTTGAACAGGTGCGCAATAATGTAAGAATCATAGAACTCAAGCCGCAAGCACCTCCGCTGGCAAGAATTTATGCCATTGCCGCCTCTCCTTGGAGTCGAAGCCCAATGCTACTGCTCGCCTTGCTGGCGAGAAAAATATCGCCAACCTTACCCTACCTTGCAGATTTAGTTCGCTACATTCGCCGTGAAAATCCTAATGTCCTGCTTTCTGCAACACCTTATATGAACATTGAAGCAGCATTTGCGCGACACCTGGCTAATGCACCAATCCGGCTAGTTGTCAGCGAGCATAATGATTTGTCACATGGTCATCCCTTCGGTAAAGGTTGGCGGGGCCGATATTTCAGGCAACTGCTACGGCGCATATACAGGGAAGCGGATGCCGTCGTTGCGGTATCCGAAGGCGTGGCTGACGATTTAGCGATTCGCACCGATCTTCCCCGTGATCGTATTACAACGATCTATAACCCGGCGGTAACTCCCGAACTAGTCCGCAAGGCACAGGAACCACCAAATCACGCATGGTTTCAACGCGGTAGTCCGCCAGTCGTATTAGGTGTCGGTCGCTTAGGGCAAGCGAAGGATTTTCCTACGCTGATAACAGCCTTTGCCCATCTACGCCAGCAACGATCTGCGCGCTTGATGATTTTGGGGGATGATAAAAACGCGAAAAAAACGGCTAAGCGGCGCAACAAACTGACCCTGCTCGCTAACGAACTTGGTATCGCTGACGACGTGGCGTTGCTGGGGTATGTGCCAAATCCTTTTTCGTACATGGCACACGCAGCAGTATTCGTTTTGTCTTCGATCTATGAAGGGTTCGGAAACGTCCTCGTGGAAGCATTAGCTTGCGGCTGTCCGGTGGTGAGTACTGATTGTCCTAGTGGCCCAGCAGAAATCCTTGACCATGGTAAGTTTGGCCTGCTCGTTCCGGTGGGCGACGCTGTAGCGTTAGCCGACGCAATCTGTTCTACTTTGGATGCGCCTCCGGATCCACACAAGCTGCAGGAGCGAGCTATCATTTTTTCTGTTGATCGCGCAGTTGATCAGTATGAAAAATTGTTATTTAACAGTAAGAAGCCTCTATGCCACCAATAGTTTTGCCAGTTCTCTCTTACTATATTCTTTATCTATGTGCTGTCTTCTTCAACATTGGAACTCCAGTACGTTCGCTCACTGACACTTCCGTAGTGTATATATTTTCATATTTTTTTGAAAGATAACTCATAATAGCTACATCAGTATCGACGTGTTTGCTTATCTTTGTACGGCGTTTATCAATTTCCGGATTCTTAGCATAAGCATGGGTCAATTCAAAACTAAAACCGCTTAATATATAACGATCGTAACGACCTTGCGCTATACCAATTGCAAGAGCAATCACTCCTGTTGATGATTGTTTTTTTTCTAGCTGCTGCACAATTTGTAGATCATCATCACATAATTGTTTTACGAGTTTATCGTAGTAAGCATGACTTTTGTTAATGAATTGGTTGTATTCATACGATATAGACTTTAATTTATATTTTAAATAAAAAGAGCTCATTTTGATGGTTTGTAAATAATGAATTACTTCTTTCACAAAGTTCCCTTGTTTTATTGGACGAGGGAAAAAATACAAGATATCTGTCTTAAGTCCTGACAGGGCCCGCAGACTTTGTTTTCCCGATTGAATACCAGAAGTTAAAATGGCCGACATGACAGTATAATCCGGAGTGGATAAGCCATATTTTGCGGCCGAAAAGCCTGAGGCGTTCGCACAAGCTATAGACTCATAACTCGGCCTTGGCGGTAAAACGGGCTCAGGTTTTGAGCCCAGAATCAGCAGTGTGTTCATTTCACAAATCGTTGCTAATCCATTACATTTTAATGGTTACAACTAAACCAGCAGTCAACTTGCTGCTCTCTCAGCCAACACAGCGCATACCTTCAAAAAGACTTCCTGTGGAAAATCTCGGATAGCCAGTAAAGGCTGAAACCCATAGCCAGACAAATTGGCGATACGCCCCCGAAAATAATTGCGCCGGATGACATTTCTACGCGGCCAACCGCTATCGTTGACATCGCGAAAAGGTTCAATCATGAGTACATGACGCCGGGCAACCCGGGCAATCTCCTGCAACGCCCGGTGCCGCACGCGTTCCATCTGCTCAACGGCGAGCACCGTAAAAACAAGGTCAATACTCCTGTCCCCGAAGGGTAAGCAGATAGCGTTGCCTTGTAAAAAGCGGATGCGCCGAAACGCTGTTGGATCAACCAACCGCAAAGGCGCATAGTCTTGCATCGGTTGTGGTAATATCGCTAATTTCTGTAGCTTGACGGCCGCCTGATGACCCTGTTGCGTCAACTCAATGCCGGTAAATTCAATTTCTGGATACCGGCAAGCCAGCAGCAGCAGATTGATCCCGTTGCCGCAGCCCACTTCTAGGACGGACCGCGGCTTCAATTGTTCAACCACGCGGCTTAGCAAGAGTTGGCGAAAGCGGACTGCGCCGATGTCGCTAGCAAACATATGCTGCCCACGCCATTCCCACGGTTTAAGACGAGGCGGCGGCACATTGAGGCTATACTTCGCATATTCATCGGCTTGCCACGCCTTCGAATACTCTTCGATGACAGTGCTCTCACGGCGCTGTTTTGCCGGCATCCAACCCAGAAAAAGCTGTGCCAAATATTTACGGAGGATTTTTCTTTTGCGTCTTTGAATTTCGGCACACCATTCAGGATCACCGTTACTCACAAAACGGGAGACGAACGGCCTGAAAACCGTTGCGATATCTTCGCCGGAAATCTCCAATCCACTGTCGGTAAAAGGGGTAAAGCGCATGTTGCGTTGTTGCGTCAAGAAACGAGCCGCTCTTCGCTAGCAGCAATACAGGTTTTAACGGAGAGGAAAGAGGATGTTCCCCATCGCAAGTATCCTCCCGCTCATACGGTAGCCAAAGGAGGCGTACGCTCCACTACCTCAAGGGCATCGTGGCGCAGGTGGTTTAGGCGCATCTCATCGCGCAGCCATTCCTCAGTCAGAATACCCTTTTCCAAACATTCCCGCAGTAAACCAAAGAAAAAGCGCTCTTGTTCGGGATCGGGATGAGGCTGATAACTGCCTAAAAGAGCATATTCCCCCAATAGCTGGCGTCTCACTCGCCGAATCCATCCCTTCGGAGGAAACCAACGGAATTTTTCCGCTGGGCGGAAATCAACGGGCAGTCCTGTTTTCCAGGGCTGCGTTTGCCGCTTAGTATTATGTAGCAGTTTCGTGTTGGCATTGAGCCGGTCGAAGTCATTCCATTCGTCTTCAAACAATCCGATGGTTTCGCGTGACTCCAATGTAAGGGTAATCCACTGCATATAATCTCTTTTGCATTCGAAGAGTTCATTGAACTGTGTCTCACAATGCCAATGGGTCAGCTTCGCACAATTAAGCAACATGACGCTGGTCGCCATGCCCTTTCTTCCGGGACGGGTCCGACACAAAATGGCTTTACCCTGCATATCCCGAGACAATAACTCCCAAATATCGTCGACGGCAAACACGTCAGGATCAATTACCACGGCACGGCCCGTATAGTTCATTAACTCCGGCGGCATAAAACGCAACGGCGTAAAAGACTGCAGGTCGTTGTTTAACCAAGGACGCATCACTCCGCCACGGAGAAATAATTGTCCTTCACGGGCCTGCAAAAAAGGATAGTCCTGCGTGTTGATGATCTGCACAGCGAACCTATCCGCATGAACGGAATTCCGCTGCAACGCATACTGCGCTACACGTGCGCCAATCCACTGTTTCGGATTGGTATGAATAAAAACACAATGTTCCACGCCGAGGTTTTCTCCGATCGATAAGACTTAGGATGGCAAAACTTTTTAAAACACAAACGCATTCTTGGCAAGCCTTCTAAAACGGGCAACGGTGTTCGCTGGAGCAACCGTACCGATTATAGAATAGCTGCGTGCTCAGGAATGCTATTGCGGGTATATCCGTAGGATGGCGCTAACGTCCCATTGAGGAGCGTTTCAATAGCGACGATTTCTTGGTCATTGAAATAATCGCGGTAACCGCCGATCTTAGCACGGCGCACTTTATAAGAATCTGGATTAGCACGATCACTGGGCAGTAAGCGTCTGCCGCTGAGCCAAAATACCCTTTTTTGTTCTAGTTTCTTCATGTTATCGTAAGTTGCGAAGGCGACAGCTTCCTCGACCTGCTCATCTGTACCCGGTGTACCCAGAAAAGCAAGGATTGCTTTTAGGGCAACCGCAGGTTTCATTCGCATATCCTCATAACGCACCAGCAAAATATGCTCGATGTGTGTGATTTCCCGCTGCCAGCCATTCAGCCAAGCGATTATCTTAGGAAGACCCGCATCGGGATACATCACAAAGTCAAACATCGAGATATCCTTTCCGTGTGCGGGATAATCGTTTAGAACCTTTTTCTCCGGATGCATGCGGTATTTCCACTGAAAGAATTGCGAAACAGCGATATCCCGCGGATCCCGAACCAATAAGATAATGCGTTTGCCATAAAAATCGATTTTGGAGTCCCAGTTTTTCGTGTAGTCTCTGAGGTAATTGCCATGAGTAAAGAAAACGCTGGGAATACGGGAATTTTTGCGATGCAAGTTATCAAAACCCAATAAATAATGCTGCGGCAAACCATGTTTTAGCTGATAAAATCGGGAGAGCATAACGCGCAGCCAAGTGCGGCCACTTTTCCCAAAAGAGACAAGAACGCAGTCGGCGAGCTGTAATTTGCGAAATTCCTCGCGACCCCGCAGCCAGCGGTCGAGAGACTTTTTTTTCCGCTGAGGAAGAAAGAACAACGATGTCAATATCATATACCTTGACATTTCTTTCCAGACATCATGCATAATACCATCCTAATCACACAGGGTTTTAAAAAAATTATTTTTTATTATGACGTCGATACTAGATTTCACTGCCTTTGATGCAACACCGCTGGCACATGATCCATTCGACTATCTCGTTTTGCCGGCCTTTATCAAACCTGACTCACTCGCGGCAATAAACCGCGACTTTCCAGCGCTCAAGGACCCAGGTAATTATGCAGTGGAAAAGCTGTCCTGTGGTCCCGCCTTCAAAGCGCTGCTACGCACGCTAAACAGCTCTGAAATTGCAGAACGGTTTGCAGCAAAATTCGGGGTCGACCTTATGGAATATCCCACGACAATCACAATCCGTAAATATTGCGAACCCAGCGATGGCAATATCCACACCGATCATCGCAGCAAGATTATAACGATTCTACTTTACTTCAACACCAGTTGGATGGCCGAGGGAGGAAAACTTCGCCTACTGCGCTCCGCTCATAACATTGAAGACTATGCCACCGAGATTGAGCCAGTCGGGGGAACGCTGCTGGCATTCCGGCGCAGTGATAGGTCTTTTCATGGCCATAAACCGTTTACAGGAGAGCGCCGCATCCTACAAATGAGCTGGCTAAAACCAGACCCACTGGCCCAGTACAAACAAAAATTTGACCGATTTTCGACTCAACTCATGAAACGGGTAGCCAGATTATTCTAATCCGCCATTCACTGCCGTAGCTAATCAGCGCAATGATTAACCATATAAAGCCTGAATTCTTTCCACAACCCTCGGCAGTTCATCGGGTACTTTCCGTCCAGGGAGTCGAAAAGGCTCACCAAGCCATACCGCCAAACCTTCTCTAACCAACAACCGGTGTACCGCCGTTAAGTCCCGAGAATAGCCGGTAACATCGAGGCGATAGAGCAGGTTACCCAGCGGCTGCAACAATCCACTGGGTCCACCCTCTCCTGTTGGCGGATGCAGGAGCCTGGCAAAATACTGGCGGAAACGAACCCGTAACCCGGGTTCACAGGGCAGTGGAAAAATCGCAAGCGGCTTCCCGAGCCGGACGACTTCCGTCATCATAGAAATGCTATCCCCAGTGACAATAAACTGATCTGCAAGACCCAGTAGTGCCAGATAAGGATTTTCTGCAGCGTCGGCACGCCAGCGATAAAACAATGCACCGGCGGGTAATGCGGTTTCCAAAACACCAGCAACGGCTGCCGGCGTACGTCGGCTAGTGGTGATGTAGAGCGTACCACCAGCGGTGGTGATTACCTTTCCCACTTGTTCAAGCAATTGATTCGCCACCGCGGTATTAAACACAAAGGGCGTGGTCTGGCCACCAACCAATACTGCTGTCAGGGGGCGCGGCAAGGTACTTAAGCACTCTTGCCATGCTGCCACTGCGGCTGCAATGGCGGCTTCAGCAGGACGTATCAGCGGCAGGCTAAGACGCATCACGTTCGGCTGTTCCGGTAAGCGGTATTGTGGAGAACCGAGCACGAGAGCAAATTGCTTAAGCCGTCTTTTCGGGCGGCCGATCAAGACGATTCTGGTGCGCCCGCCAGATTGTCCTCGAATCCATAGTGCCGCCATAGCAGGTCGACTGCCGGCCGTAATGACAAATTCAGGCCAAGGAGGCTCTAGCTGCGCCGAGCGCACCCGATCCAGGTGATAAAGAGAAGGCTTAAAATACGGCTTGCCGGCGGCATAGGGCGCACGAAAATATAGCTGCCTAATTTCGCAGGGCCAGCCGAGCGCTTCGGCGACAAGTTCTACTTGGGCATTGTCCCCGAGTTTGTCACCAAGCACGAGCCAAACTTGAGGTGCAGTTTTACAGATTTTCCATGCTCCTATCCCCAGACTTGAGCAACCATTTAAAACGGCGGCATTCCACCCCCTATGCCACCCGGCAATTTTCCTTGCATGCCCCGCATTAACTTGGCAATGCCGCCCTTTTTCATCATCTTCTGCGCCTGGGTAAATTGCTTGAGAAGCTTATTCACTTCTTGTATCTGCGTTCCGGAACCGGCAGCAATGCGCCGCTTACGAGACCCTTTGATGATATGAGGAAAACGCCGTTCTTGCGGCGTCATGGAATTGACAATTGCCACCAATCGTTTGATTTGCTTATCATTGGCTTGATCTTTAACACCCTGAGGCAAGTTAGCCATACCGGGCATTTTCTCCAGCAGACTGGTTAACCCACCCATATTCATCATTTGTTCCATTTGTTCCTTAAAATCCTCAAGGTCAAAACCTTTGCCTTTCTTGACCTTCTCGGCAAGCTGCTGGGCTTTTTTCTGGTCAACCTTACGCTCCATCTCTTCTACGAGACTAAGCACATCGCCCATACCCAGAATCCGTGAGACAACCCGATCCGGATAAAAGGGCTCCAGGGCGGCCGTTTTTTCGCCTACGCCTAAGAATTTAATGGGCTTACCGGTAATCTGGCGAATGGACAGCGCAGCACCACCCCGGGCATCGCCATCCGCCTTAGTGAGAATGACACCGGTAAGCGGCAGCGCTGCGTTGAAGGCCTGAGCCGTATTGGCGGCATCCTGTCCGGTCATGCTATCCACCACAAAAAGGGTTTCAATGGGTCTAAGCGTTGTGTGCAGTTCTTTGATTTCAGCCATCATCTCATCATCGACATGCAGTCGGCCTGCCGTGTCAATAATCAGTACATCCATAAAGCGGCGCCGAGCCTGCTCTAAAGCAGCACCTGCAATAGCCGCTGGAGTTAGAAGGCCATCGCTGGGGAAAAACTCAACCTCGACTTCCGCAGCGAGCATTTTTAACTGCTCAATAGCCGCTGGACGATAAATATCACCGCTAGCTACCATCACTTTCTTATGATTACGTTCTTTTAACCAGCGTGCCAGTTTTGCAACGCTCGTCGTTTTGCCTGATCCCTGCAGACCCGCCATCAGAATAACGGCAGGAGGCTGAGTCCGAAGATTCAGTTCCTCATTGGCCTCGCCCATGACTTTAACAAGCTCTTCGTTGACGATCTTGACCAACACTTGTCCCGGGCTTAAGCTTTGCATTACCTCCCGACCGATGGCGCGTTCCCGTACCCGGTCGACAAATTCCCGTACTACCGGCAGAGCCACATCAGCCTCTAACAGGGCCATACGCACATCCCGCAGAGCGTCTTTAATGTTGGTTTCGGTCAGCCGGCCCTGACCACGTAGATTTTTCAGCGTTTTCAACAAACGTTCACTGAGATTTTCAAACATATCGTCTACCTGTTTTACAATGGATCCTAAGCATATCCCAGTGGCGAGCGCAGTAACTAATTCATTAACCGCTATATGGTCTCACAGCAGACTTCAAGCCTGCCTTTAGATGTGCCATTATGCCTCTGAGTAACGGACCGGGTGAATAACATGTACAGTACAGTGATTGGCGGTATGGCCGCCATCCTCTACCTCGTGACCGGTGGCCTACTAGGCGTGCGGTTATCCCGCCCAAGCTCTAGACAAGCCTGGAGCAAGACCAGCATAATGGCCACAGGCTGGAGTGCAGTTGTCCTGCACACCGTTATCCTGTCGCATACTGTCATCCAACCAGCGGGCATAAATTTGGGGCTCTTTAATGCCCTTTCGGTAACTGGCTGGCTTACCGCCGCAGTATTGCTGGCTTCGACCTTAATCCGTCCCGTGGAAAACCTAGGGATTGTTCTGCTGCCTTTTAGCGCGGCTACGATCATCCTGGGGCTGGCTTTTCCCTCCGAACGCATCGTCGCCGATTCTACTCAATGGCCTCTGGAACTGCACATTCTTATCTCTATTTTGGCCTACTCCATTCTCGCCTTGGCCACAGTACAGGCGATTCTATTAGCCATCCAGCACCGCCGTCTGCACAACCGCCATCCCGGTGGTTTTATTCGTGGTATTCCGCCCCTTGTCACCATGGAGTCACTCCTATTTCAAATGATCCGGATTGGTTTTTTGCTGTTAAGCCTTGCACTGTTAACGGGTTTTCTCTTTCTGGATGACATTTTTGCCCAGCATCTTGTCCATAAGACTGTGCTATCCATCGCTGCCTGGAGCGTTTTCGGTATTCTGCTCTGGGGGCGCTGGCGGTTTGGCTGGCGGGGACGCGTAGCCATCCGCTGGACTCTCAGCGGATTCGCCGCTCTGGTACTGGCATACTTCGGCAGCAAATTCGTTTTAGAAATGTTGCTGCACCGGTAAAGCGCCAGCTTAACAGACGGTCCTAACAATCCGTAAAGCAAAATCACCATGGTAAATATGAGGTCCCTGGCTGTTGAATGATATCCCATTAAGCGCCTTATTTGCAGCGCTCATCGTGCTCATCCTGCTCTCCGGTTTTTTCTCCGGATCGGAAACCGGTCTGATGGCCCTCAACCGCTACCGCCTGCGCCACCAGGCTAAAACCGGTCATAAGGCGGCGCAACGTGTCAGTAAACTGCTTAAGCGCCCCGACCGCTTGATTGGTATTATTTTACTCGGTAATAACTTCGTTAATATCCTGGCTTCTTCGCTGGCTACCATTATTGCTATTCGCCTGCTGGGCGAGGCCGGCATCCCGGTAGCCGCTATTCTGTTGACCCTGGTATTGCTTATTTTCGGTGAAGTTACCCCGAAAACCGTAGCAGCCCTGCATCCGGAACGTATTGCCTATCCCACCTCTCTGGTTCTCGCGCCTCTGCTGAAGCTGTTTTACCCGCTGGTCTGGATGGTTAACGGCATTGCCAACGGTTTGCTCAAAGTGCTGGGCATTGCCACCGCCGATCCCTCCCAGCAGCCCCTTAGCCCCGAGGAACTGCGCACGGTGGTCATGGAGTCGGGGGTAATGATTCCCAAACGTTATCAAAATATGTTGCTCAGCATCTTGGATTTAGCGGAAGTCACTGTTAATGACATCATGGTACCGCGCAATGAAGTGGTTGGAATAGACCTGGAAGACCGCTGGGAGGATATCGTTGCTCGGCTTACCGGCGGCCAATATACCCGGCTTTTGGTATATAGAGATAATATCGATCAGGTTGTCGGTTTCCTTCACCTTCGTGAAGTATTAAATTTAATTGCGCAAAAACCGCAATTCGGGCGCCAGGATCTGGAAAGCTTAATACGCGAACCCTACTTTATTCCAGAAGGTACGTCCCTGAACACGCAACTACTCAACTTTCAGAAAAAGGGCCGGCGGTGCGGTCTAGTCGTAGATGAATATGGCGACCTACAGGGTTTAGTGACACTGGAGGATATTTTGGAAGAAATCGTTGGCGAGTTTACCACCGTACCTCTCGCCGTCAGCCACAAGATCATCCCTCAAGATAACGACAGTTATTTAGTGGACGCCAGCGTTAATATTCGCACCCTAAATCGTATCCTACACTGGCATTTTCCTACCGACGGACCAAAAACTATGAACGGACTCATTATGGAATATTTGGAGAACATTCCAGAACCAGGCACCAGTCTGCTACTGGCCGAACACCCTGTGGAAATCGTCAAAATTACCGGCAATCGAATTAAGACCGTGTTAATCAAGCGGCGCCTTAAGCCGCCCGCCATCCAACAGGATACTTAGCCTCTCGACTACTTTTCAGCAACATTCATGAATTTTTTTCTCTCCGACTAAAATTTCATGTCTTCAAAAAATTTCTTGACGCCGTCCAACCAACCCCGCTCCTGGGGAGTATGATGACGCCCTCCGTCCTCCATTGTTTCCGCAAATCGCTGCAGTAATTCTTTTTGCTCTTTTGTCAAATGCACAGGCGTTTCCACGATGACCCGACAGAGCAAATCACCGGTCGCTCCACCGCGCACCGGGCGCACCCCCTTACTGCGGATACGCAACACCTTGCCGGTTTGGGTTTCCGGGGGGATTTTTAAGTTGACTCTGCCATCCAAAGTCGGCACCTCTAGATCACCACCCAGCGCCGCCGTAGCAAAACTGATTGGTACCTCACAATAGAGTGTATCCCCTTCCCGGGTAAAAATGGGATGCGGCTTAATACGCATTTGTACATAAAGATCACCTGGTGGGCCACCGTGTTCCCCGGCCTCACCCTCGCCGCTCAAGCGAATGCGATCGCCATTATCGACCCCGGCCGGCACCTTGACTGAGAGAGTCTTCTGTTTTTGAATCCGGCCTTCACCGTGGCACGCCGTGCAGGAATCAGCAATCACCGTGCCTCGTCCCTGACAACGGGGACAGGTTTGCTGGATGGAAAAAAAACCTTGCTGCATGCGCACCTGGCCCACACCATTACAGGTGGGACAGGTAACCGGCTTAGTGCCCGGTTTTGCACCCGAGCCGTCACAAACTTCGCACGCCACCAAGGTCGGTACCCGAATTTTGGCGGTCGTCCCAAAAACGGCTTCTTCTAAAGTTAACTCCAGCGTATAGCGCAGATCAGCCCCACGAAAAACCTGGCTGGTGCGCCCTCCGCGGAAATTGCTAAAAATGTCCCCGAACACATCGCCAAAAATATCGCTGAAACCGCCTCCGCCGCCGAAGCCCCCTGCTTCGGCACCGGCTTGGGCATCGACGCCGGCATGGCCAAACTGGTCGTAGGCGGCACGTTTACGCGGGTCGTTAAGCACATCGTAAGCTTCTTTGGCCTCTTTAAAGTGCTCTTCAGCAACCTTGTCATCCGGATTGCGGTCAGGGTGATGTTTCATAGCCAGGCGCCGATACGCTTTTTTCAGTTCAGCCTCGCTGGCATTACGAGCAACGTTCAGGGTTTCGTAGTAATCGCGTTTTGCCATTCTCGGTTTTATGTCCTGGAATAATCGACTGGCGGGATACCAATAAAAGCAAGGTCCGGAACTGGTCGCTCCAGTCCCGGGCCCGAGATTTGCGATACTGAGTGAATCTTAGGCTTACTTATCCTTGACTTCCTCAAACTCAGCATCTACCACACCTTCTTCAGCGGTACGCTTACCGCCTTCACCCGCACCCTGCTCGGCACCGCCCGTGCCCTCTGGGCCAGTCTGGCCGCCGGCTTGCGCATACACCCGCTCGGCCAGCTTGCTAGACACTTCTCCCAATTTCTGAGTTCGCGAGACAATGACATCCTGGTTATCTCCTTTAGCGGCATCTCTGAGATCAGAAATGGCGTTTTCGATGTCATGGCGCTCAGTACCAGTAACTTTGTCGCCCAAATCTCTTAATGTCTTTTCCGTAGCATGTATCAAATTTTCAGCCTGATTGCGGACATCCACCAGTTCGTGGAATTTACGGTCTTCCTCGGCATGAACTTCAGCGTCCCGGACCATCCGCTCAATCTCATCGTCTTTGAGACCAGAGGATGCTTTGATGACAATCGACTGTTCTCTACCGGTCGCTTTATCCTTGGCAGATACATGCAGAATGCCGTTGGCATCAGTATCGAAGGTCACCTCGACCTGTGGCACACCCCGTGGCGCCGGAGGAATATCGCTCAGATCAAAACGCCCCAAAGACTTGTTTGCCGCGGCTCTCTCACGCTCACCCTGAAGCACGTGCACCGTTACGGCTGTCTGGTTGTCTTCCGCTGTGGAGAAGACTTGGGTCGCCTTAGTGGGAATGGTAGTGTTTTTTTCAATCAACTTAGTCATCACTCCACCCAGCGTTTCAATACCCAGAGACAACGGCGTCACATCCAACAACAGCACATCCTTGACTTGACCACCCAGTACACCGCCCTGAATCGCTGCACCGATCGCTACGGCCTCATCAGGATTAACGTCCTTGCGCGGTTCCTTACCAAAGAAGTTCTTAACCGCTTCCTGGACCTTAGGCATGCGGGTTTGGCCGCCTACCAGAATCACGTCGTTGATATCGCCGACACTCAAACCCGCATCCTTCAGCGCAATTTTACAGGGTCCAATGGTGCGCTCGATCAAGTCTTCCACTAAGGATTCCAACTTGGCCCGTGTCAGCTTGATATTCATATGCTTGGGCCCGCTGGCATCGGCCGTGATATAGGGTAGGTTGACTTCCGTTTGCTGGCTGGAAGATAGCTCAATCTTGGCTTTTTCGGCGGCTTCCTTCAAGCGCTGCAGGGCCAAAGGATCATTATGCAAATCAATGCCTGTATCTTTCTGGAACTGCTGCGCCAAATAATCGATAATACGCTTGTCAAAATCTTCGCCGCCTAAGAACGTGTCACCGTTGGTCGACAACACTTCGAACTGATGCTCACCATCCACATCGGCTATTTCGATAATCGAGATATCGAAAGTACCGCCGCCCAAATCATATACGGCAATCTTGATATCACCCCGCTTCTTATCCATGCCATAGGCTAAAGCCGCCGCCGTGGGTTCGTTGATAATGCGCTTGACTTCCAGCCCCGCAATGCGACCAGCGTCTTTGGTAGCCTGACGCTGAGAATCGTTAAAGTAGGCCGGTACTGTAATGACGGCCTCAGTGATTTTCTCACCCAGATAATCCTCAGCAGTCTTTTTCATCTTCTGTAGGACCCGGGCGGCAATTTCCGGCGGGGCCATCTTCTTGCCCTTGACCTCCACCCAAGCATCACTATTGTCGGCCCTGACAATCTTGTAGGGAACCATGTTCATGTCCTTCTGAACTTCGGCGTCTTCAAAGCGGCGACCAATGAGGCGTTTTATGGCAAACAAGGTGTTATTAGGATTGGTGACCGCCTGGCGCTTGGCAGATTGTCCCACTATCACTTCGTTATCGTCGGTAAACGCAACAATCGATGGGGTAGTACGATCGCCCTCACTGTTTTCAATCACACGCGGCTGACCACCCTCCATAATCGCTACACAGGAGTTGGTGGTACCCAGGTCAATTCCGATAATCTTGCTCATTCGTAATCCTCTCTATTTATGTCATCAGTTTGGATGTATAGCGTCGTGGAGTACTCCGCTTTAGCAATATGTCGTCGTGCCGTCTAAACCCTTATGTGGGGACAGTGTGGCGGTTTTCAATGCTTTTTTAGTAATCGCCTTTTTCACGGCTTATCGTAACAATTGTCTTTTACCCGGATTACTGTGGAATTTACCGTATTAAAGGAAAGGTCTGGTTGATGAACCGACAATAGGCCACCACTTCAGGAAGCTCTCCTGACAGTGGCCTTTCGCTCGGTACATAGCAGCTGCACATCCCTGCTAAAATGAGCATCTTACGTATCCCTACCTAGCCAAGTTGTGTCCCGCGTTCCGCAGTTGTCAAGAATCTTCAACGGTACTACGCAAAGACGTTAGCCTAAAGGAGTCTCCGAGTCACGCTTTTGCACGGCCTGAGCGACGATGACCATAGCGGGCCGAATCAAGCGTTCGTTAAGCACATAGCCTTTTTGAATGACCTGCAACACCGTATTAGGCTCAGCATGTTCACTAGGCTGCATCGCCATCGCTTCGTGCAATTCAGGATTAAACTTGACGCCTAGCGGATTGACCTCCTGCACACCATATTGCTCAAAGGCTTTGCTTAACATTTTTAAAGTTAACTCGGAACCTTCCCGCAGCTTATTGACATCCACGATCTCATTAGCCGCTGCCACACCCATCTCCAGGCTATCTTTCACCGGCAACAACGCATCAATAAACTCTTTCAGCGCGAATTTACGCGCGTTTTGTAACTCTCGCTCGCCGCGCTTGCGAATATTTTCCAACTCAGCCCGGGCACTTAAGTAAAGCTTCCAGTTTTCCTCCGCCTTGGCTAGCGCTTGCTCCAGTTCTCCTGGTAAGGTGCCTAACGCATCATGATCCACTAGGGGCAATTCAGCTTCCTGCTGACTATGCAGGTTTTCCGAAACAATTTCTGCCTCCTCTTGGCCGGCCAGATTTTCGGATACCACTTCTTCCTGTTGCGAGTTAGCCGGCTTTTCCGAAACCACCCTCCCCTCTTCTTGGTTGATCAAGTGCTCAGATTTCTGCGTATACTGGGCTTGTTCATCAGTGTTAACGTTGACGGTAACATCAGCGTTTTTGTGTTCTTGACTCATCCACGCTCTCCGTAAAACAATTCACTAAACCAATCACAAATCGCCAGGAACGCCCCACCTTTCTCTGCAAAGAGAAAATACGAGGGCAACCCTTAAACTCTCTAGTTTAGGGTACTGGGGGTTGATTACGGGAATTCAAGGCCGAGGCAAGCAATTTAGCAGTCACATCGACAATGGGAATTACCCGTCCATAGGCCATGCGGGTAGGACCAATGACACCGAGTACTCCCAATATCTTACCTTGCACCGAATAGGGTGCGGTGACCACGCTGCACACGTCCAAAGCGCCAAAGCCTGCCTCCTCACCGATAAAGATCTGCACACCCTGGGTGGTTAAACATTGATCAAGCAAATGCAGAATGTCCTGCTTGCAATGGAAAGTTTCAAATAACTGACGTAACTTTTCCATATCAGCAAGTTCGGTGAAATGCATAAGATTCGTCTGACCGGCCAGAACGTAGTCTTCCTGTTCAGCTTCGCCTGATCCAAAAGCTTTTTCAGCCATTTCGATCACTGCTTGCATCATACGATTCATGGTTTCGCGAGCTAGCTGCATGTCTCTAAGCAAGCCTTCACGAACCTGGTGAATGTCCTTGCCGGCAAATTGGGCATTCAGATAATTGGCTGCCTGCTGTAACTCTGTGCCGGTGTAAGCGCGCTGGGTATGAATGATACGGTTTTGCACTTCCTGTTCATTCACCACCAAAATGGCTAACACTCGGTTATCCGATAACGGTAGAAACTCCACTTGTCGCAGGGTAAAGGAATCGCGGCGCGGTACCGTCACTATGCTTGCCAGGCGAGTGATTCTCGATAACAGGGAAGAGACCGAGTGCACTAAATCGGCGACGGTTTGATCAGGATTCAAATTTTGCCACAGCGCTTCTACTTCGTAACTATGTAATGGCTTGACATGCATTAAGGAATCGACGAAAAAGCGGTATCCCCGCACCGTCGGTACACGCCCCGCAGAAGTGTGGGGCGAGCTCAGATAACCTAATTCTTCCAAATCAGCCATGACGTTGCGTACCGTCGCCGAACTTAACCTTAAACCCGCATCGCGGGCAAGCGTACGTGAGCCTACCGGCTGACCGCCACGGATATAGCGCTCCACCAACAACCTAAGCAGTTGCTGGGCGCGCTCACTCAGTTCGGCGTGAGGAAACAAGCCATCATCGCTATTAGACAAGACAGTCACCTCTCGTTGTCGACACTCACACCATAACCATATACCCCTGCTTTAGCACTCAATTCACCGGAGTGCTAAAGCGCAAGCTAGCAACTCATTACCTTAGTGTCAAGCGAAAGGATAGTTGGCGGGTGCTGTATAAAATGATAATTTTGCTGTCTAAACTCCCTACGGCTCCATATAAAGATGCCTTATATATTCAATACGATAGGCCTGATTGGAAAATACGGTAACCCCAGCGTGGCAGGCACGTTGACTCAGCAAATTGCCGTTTGTTTACAGCGCCGCGCGCTTCGGGTTCTACTCGATGAGTCTTCCGCCAAGTTAATGCCCGCCAAAGGCTTGGAAGTCGCCAATCGCCGCACCATAGGCCAGCGCTGTGACCTTGTCATTGTGCTGGGTGGCGACGGCACTCTGCTAAATGCTGCGCGTTCTCTGGTAGACTTCCGTGTGCCGATCTTAGGAGTTAACTTAGGTCGCTTGGGTTTTCTCGCCGATGTATCCCCAGGTGAAATTCCCGATAGTCTTGAAGACATTCTCTGCGGCGAGTACCGTGAAGAAGAACGCTCCTTGCTCCATGCTGAAATCATCCGCGATGAGCGTTCCGTTACCCAGTCCGATGCACTTAATGATGTTGTGGTACATAAACGAGAAGTGGCCCGCATGATCGAGGTCGATACTTATATCGATGGCCAATTCCTTAACGCTTACCGGGCTGATGGACTCATTATTGCCACACCGACGGGTTCCACGGCATACGCCCTATCCGGCGGCGGTCCAATCATTCATCCGGCTCTGGAAACTGTGGTTTTGGTGCCTATCTGTCCGCACAGTTTAACCCATCGGCCCATCGTAGTGAGCGCGAATAGCGAAATTGAAATATTGTTGCATCCTGCCAATACGACGCAAACCCAAGTCACCTGCGATGGCCAGATTAGCCTGCCTCTTAAACCCGGAGATCATGTATTGATTCGCAAAAAACGCTGCAAGGTCAGACTGATTCACCCCATTAATCATGACTATTTTCGACTCCTACGGGCCAAACTCAATTGGGGCGTCTATCCGGAAGGCTCTCCTTTTACCAGCGCAGCGGCAGGAACGGTAAAGACATCAAAATGACATCGCTTAGCAAGCCGCCTGTTGTGCACCGCAACCTAAGCTGGCCAGGCTAGAAAGAGCTACGCATGTTAATCCATCTACAGATCCGTGATTTTGCCATTGTCGAATGCTTAGAACTGGAATTGGAGCAAGGCATGAGTGCGGTAACCGGCGAAACGGGAGCCGGCAAGTCCATTATCGTTGATGCGCTGGGGTTTCTTTTAGGTGATCGCGCCGATAGTACCGTCGTGCGCCATGGTGCCGAGCAGGCCGATATCAGTGGGATGTTTGATCTCAGCCAGTTGCCAGAGGCGCATGCTTGGTTAATTGAACACGAATTAACCAACGCTGAACCAATCTGCCACCTGCGTCGCGTTATCAGTTCTAAAGGCCGCTCCCGCGCCTATATCGACGGAACGCTTCAGTCCTTACAACGCTTGCAGGAATTCGGCGAGCATTTAGTGGATATTCACGGTCAGCACGAACATCAATCCTTGTTGAAAAAGGACCTACAGCGGCAACTGCTGGACGACTACGCCGACAATACAATGCTATTGATGGAACTCAACGGCTATTATCAACACTGGCGTGCTTTGGGTCGACAGCTCACCGCGCTGCGCCAAGCCGGTGCCGAGCGGAATGAGCGCTTACATCTGCTGCGCTACCAGGTGCAGGAACTGGAAGCGCTGGCTTTACGAGCGGGAGAACTGGCCGAACTCGAGAAAGAACACGTACGCTTAGCCAATGCCGGCCGCTTGCTGGAGTCTTGCCAGCGGACGCTGGGTTGGCTCTATGAAAACGATGAAATATCAACCCAAGGCCTGCTCAGCCAAGCTTCCCAGGAAATCGAAGCACTAAGCCATATAGACACACGCCTCAATCCTATTAATGAATTGTTAACGAATGCGGTAATCCAAATTCAGGAGGCCAGTGATGAACTGCGCCATTATCTCAACAGACTAGAACTGGATCCCGGCCGGCTGGAATGGATAGAACAAAGACTGGACCAGATCCACAATCTGGCCCGCAAACACCGTTTAGCTCCGGAAGAACTGCCAATACTGCTGGAACGCCTGCAGCGCGAACTCGATACCGTTGCCAATAGTGAATTGCAGCAAGAACACCTGGAGCGCCAACTGGAGGAGACTTTGGCATCCTACGACCGATGTGCTGCAACGCTAAGCGTCCGGCGTGCGGACGCTGCTGCAGCGTTGGCCGGCAAAGTCAGCGCCGTCATGCAGAATCTAGGCATGCCGGGCGGGTCTTTTGAAATTGTGCTGGAACGGCAGGTTAAGCCTGGCGCCCAGGGCGCTGAGACCGTAGAATTTTTGGTCAGCGCCAATCCCGGGCAACCCCTTAGGCCGCTGATCAAAGTCGCCTCCGGGGGGGAACTCTCCCGCATTAGTCTGGCGATCCAGGTAATCGCCGCACGTAGCGCCCGTATTCCTACCCTTATCTTTGATGAGGTCGACACCGGCATCGGCGGCGGTGTTGCAGAGGTTGTCGGGCGCCAGTTGCGAGCGTTAGGAAGCAACCGCCAGGTGCTTTGCGTGACCCATTTGCCTCAGGTAGCAGCCCAGGCCCACCAACACCTCCGAGTGACTAAATTGACCGACACGCACTCCACTCAGACTTACATTACTAAACTGACTCAGGAGGAACGCATCCAGGAAATCGCCCGCATGCTGGGTGGTGTGGAATTGACCGACCATACCCGGGCACACGCCCGGGAGATGATAGAGATCGTAAGCAAGCAGTGAGATTTGGCTGCTTAAGCCGGCAATGTACGTTGCGGCGCCGCAAATATCTATGAGCGATAGGAACAATCTTTTTTAACACAATTGCCGTACAAGATTAAACAATGTTCGCTCAGCTCGAAACCCAACTTTTCGGCAATGGCCCGCTGCCGTTGTTCAATCACTTCATCATAGAACTCCTCGATCTTACCGCACTGCAAACAAACAATATGATCATGGTGACTGCCGTGATTGAGCTCGAAAACCGACTGAGCTCCCTCGAAATGGTGACGCTTTACGAGACCCGCCGCCTCAAATTGGGTAAGTACACGATAAACGGTGGCAAGACCAATTTCTTCGCCGGCATTTAATAGTGCTTTATAGATGTCTTCGGCAGTCAAATGCTGGTTTTCATTGGCTTGCAGCATGTCAAGGATTTTCATACGCGGCAGCGTAATTTTAAGCCCTGCCTGTTTCAATTCTTTAGAGCTCAAACTGAATCACTCCGTCTGTGCCAAGCATGGTTTAACGTTTCGGCAAGGTGATAGTCGCGGTATGATTGTCAGATAACCATTAACCTTACTCTGATAAAAAATGTATAGAATCCTGATTTTCCTTACTTGTTCCTTTGCCTGCTTACTCACCGGCGGATGCGCTGCCTGGCTGCCGAATTTCTATACCATCGATATCCGTCAGGGCAATTACCTCGATACCGCGACGGTCGAACAACTTAGGCCGGGCATGAATAAGCGTCAAGTCCAGTTTCTTCTTGGCACCCCACTCCTTACCGATGCCTTTCATAGCAATCGCTGGGACTATGTCTATAGCCTGCAAAAAGACGGTGAATTGGTGCAGGAGCGTCATCTTAGCCTATTCTTCGAGGGTGAGTTATTAAACCGCATCGAAGGTAGCGACGAACTCCTGAATTAGCTTTTTATTCATGAATAGTAGGACTTACGCATTGACAGCGGCCTGATATTGTGGATTGAGATAATCTTTCCCGATGATGAAGGAACTGACAAACCCAGCGACCACCTCCTTGTACAAATCACGCTGCCACTGATAGGCATTAGTGATGACCTCATGGATTTGCATCTGCTGCAAATGGACGTAGCTGCACAGGGCGGCAAAAATATGGTTGAGAATAGGGACTTTGCGGCGTACCTGGAATGTCTCGATGTGACAGACCTGCTTGATGAGACGGTGGTACTGCTCAATGTGCCAGTGCTGGTCATGACGTTTCTGGAATTCGGTTTGGGAGAAGGGTTCATAGGCATCGGCCTGCGGCAGAAATACGACGTAATGGCGCAGTTGGTCTTTTAACCGCGTCCGAAACAGTTTTACTTCACCGAAATCGCGAAGCCAGACCTTACGCCCGTCGTCGGGGATATCCAGCTGCTGGACTTGGACCCAAGTGCCTTTTTCTATGGCTACCCGGCGGTTGTTTTCCACGGCAAACAGGAACCCCATCCGGTGGTGTCTGACCGTCTTGAGGTTGCTGGCGCTGGAATACCAACTGTCCCCGGTGATGAAATCCGGTTGCAGCCCCCACGCCACCACCTGGACCAGCATGTCGAGGAAATAATCATTCTTGGATATTATTATATGGTAAGATGTAAATTTTTTTGTTTGTTTTCTATAATGATTCTCTTTTGCATTTTTCGGGTGCTTACCTTCGGCAGCCCGCTGCTTACGAACCGCCTTAGGGTCAGCGATAAGTGGACGGTAGATTTCAACCCGATCACCGGCTCTTAGCATGGTGGAGGGTTTACTGAGTTTAGCAAAAATCCCGACTTTAACCGTGGTCAAGTTAATTTCGGGAAAACGTTCCTGAATTCTTGACAGCTCAATGGCTTGCTCCAAAGTTGTGCCTTCCGGCACTTCGACAGGAACGATGATTTGCTCGTCAGGACGGGCATAAGCCACTTCCACCTGAATAATTTTAGCGTTTACCATAAATTTCTACCGCGCGCCTGCAGAATGCATCCACCAGGGAATTGGTAATTTGCTTGAACACCGGTCCAATGGCTAAGCGCAATACCGTGTTAGAAAACTCAAACTCCATATCGAGAGACACTTTGCAGGCATCGCTATGTAACGCTTCAAAATGCCAAAAACCTTCCAGCCGGAGGAATGGACCCTCCAGCAGACGAATTTCGATCATTTTATTTCTCTGTAAGCGGTTACAGGTGGTAAAGGACTTGTGCACTCTGCCCTTATGCATTTCGATACGCGCCCGGAGCTCATCGCCATTGCGACTGAGCACCTGAGTTGAACGGCACCAGGGCAAAAAGGACGGATAGGATTCGATATCGCTGACCAAAGAGTACATTTCCTCTGTCGAATATAGAACCAGAGCGCTCTTACGTACCATTGTCACGACTTATCTGCCTCCACTCGCCAATCTGTATATCTGTACCGATTGCAGCCATTGGATGTTAAGTAGTTCCACCTAAAATAAATGACGCAAGCCAGAATCATAAAGCTGCGCTACTTGCCGCAGCTACCGACTTAAGGCGGGACATGTCAGGCGCCACATCCACCGGTAGGAGCGAGCTTGCGCGCGAACTCACTCCGATGATCGCCTCGTTCGCGCGCAAGCTCACTCCTATAAAGTAGCCTGTAAAGTTTCCCGGCTAAAGGATACCCCCAGGGCAATCGCGCTATATAAATTCCATTTATGAATCATAAGCTTGAGCGCATCATTTTTTTGATAATTCATCTCAAATAAAAAGCAATCGGTTGATTTACAGCTATTTTTAAAAAGTCAAATGCGATTACCCTAAAGATACCCCTTACCGCCGTCCTCTCATCTCTTTAAATAGCGTATACTAGTGCAATGAGCAAGAAACAGACCAGCGACAACCAAATCGCTAGAAACAAAAAAGCCTATCACGATTTCTTTATCGAAGAACACTTTGAGGCGGGAATCGCATTGCAGGGCTGGGAAGTGAAGAGCCTGCGAGCCGGTCGTGCTCAGCTCAAAGAAGGCTATGTCTTACTAAAAGGGGCCGAAGCCTACTTGTTTGGCTGCCATGTCGCGCCGCTGAGTTCCGCTTCCACCCATGTCAATCCTGACCCGACGCGCACTCGCAAATTGCTGCTTCACCGCAGCGAACTGCATCGACTTATCGGTGCCGTGGAACGCAAGGGCTATACGCTGATGCCGCTGGCCCTGTACTGGAAACGCGGCCATGTTAAACTAGACGTAGGTCTTGCCAAGGGCAAGAAAGCCTACGACAAGCGGGCTGCAGAGAAGGACCGCGATTGGCAGCGGGAAAAACAGCGAGTGCTGCGGGTTGGATAGTACCAGGAACCTTTTTTAGATCATTCTGTCTGTGTTATAGTGCCAGCCATATGAATTGATGCCGATAATTTTATTACAATCGTTGTTTACTAACGATTTGAAGCCTTGTAACCAGTATCAGGTCATTTGCCCGGCACTATAGTAACGCTTCAGGGGGCGACTTGGATTCGACGTGGATTGCAAAACTTGAGGTGCATGCCGAGGATACAGCTACCCTCGTAAATCCTGCTGTACAACAATAGTTGCCAACGACGACAACTACGCTCTGGCTGCTTAAATCCAGCCAGCCTCTGACTGGAACTTGCTTGTAAGGTCCAGAGTCCTTCGGGACGCATCAGGGGTCAATCTAATACAAGCTCGTGATAAGGCTTGTCCGGGGCCGAGTCGCTAAAACCTTACCGGAACCGCCTTCTGTAATCCTGCCCGTCGGGTTACAGACGGTTAAAACAAAGACGCGGCTAAGCATGTAGTACCAAGGGCGGAGAATTTACGGACGGGGGTTCGATTCCCCCCGCCTCCACCAGTCTTTGTACCACCGCCAAGCACTTCTAATTCCTTGAAATTCCAACCTTCCCGTAGGATTTGGCTTTCCTGTTGTAGCCTGGATGGAGCGCAGCGGAATCCGGGTTTAGCTTTCCTGGAGGGATTCGATTGGCGAAAAACCATAACGACCCGTCATAAGCCTCAACGCCATTTTCTTGCATACCGCATAACAGATATTATATTTTGCCGAATGAATTTAGATGGCACTCGTGCGCTCTCCGAACCCAACTCAAGATGAGCCCCAGGCATGAGACGGCTGCGGGAAAATGACCCTGGCGCGAAAGCTAATGATTGATTTAAATGATCGAAACGTTCGATCTGGGGTTTCCAACAGCCTCTAAGGGAGAGAGCTTGGCGTCGTAGAAGTCTAGGCACAGTAACAGAAGAACAGGGAATGAGACCGGGCAGTGGAGTCGCACCAGTTCTATCCTGCACCAAATATTGAGGTCTGGTTAGTTCCGACGAGTCCTTCAAAAACCGTCAAATCCATAGAGCAGACATTTCGAACACAAAGTGCTGAAGGAGAACGGTTGGAAGACGCGACCAAGGATCTGAAACTGGAAGGTTCACTCGGGATACGCGAGAATATCCACCGCGTGTGTTACGCCATCTATACGGTGAGTTCTTGGAGGATTGCGCGAACCCGAGTTCATGTTCTTCCTACTCAAGAGCGAGCCTCTACTAGCAGCCTACTGCAGAACAAGTCTGAGCGCCGCGCTGGGGAGCGGTACAGCGACTTCTCAACAAACGAAGTAGGTCCTTACCACCGGACTACAACAACCAAGCGCATCGCCGAGATCCTCTCGACGGTGGACGAGGCCATCGAGCAGACCGAAGCGCTCATCGCCAAGACGCAGCAGATCAAGGCCGGCCTGATGCACGACCTCTTCACCCGAGGCGTGACCGCGGACGGCCAGCTCCGACCACCACGCGAAGAGGCCCCCCGGCTCTACAAGGAATCGCCGCTGGGCTGGATTCCGAAGGAGTGGGAGCCGACCTCACTAAAAGAGGAGGTCGGTATTTCGCACGGTTTTGCCTTTTCAGGAGACGGTTTCTTCGACGCCCCTCCGGGGGCCGTGCTTCTCACACCGGGCAACTTCTACCGAGATGGTGGTCTCTATTTCACTCCCAACAACACCAAGTACTTCCGCGGGGACATCCCTGAGGCCACGGTCCTGTCCCCGGGCGAGATGGTGACGGTGATGACAGACCTGTCGCCACAAACGCTCATTCTGGGGCGCTTTGCAGTCATCGACACAGGCCACCCGGTCCTTCACAACCAGCGAATTGGACTCGTGCGGATCAAAGAGCCAAAGCGATGGGAGAAGCAGTTTCTTGCGACCGCTCTCAACCAGGACCGAATACGGAGGGAGATAATTGTCGGCGCTACGGGAACCACAGTGCGTCACACATCGCCAGACAGAATCCTGAGCGTACATTTCGCCCGTCCCCCCATGGACGAACAGCGCAAGTGCGCGGAGATCGTGGCTTCAGTCGACGCACGGTTGACGGCGGAAGATTCTACCCGTGAGAAACTGGAGAGAACTAAGAGAGGACTTATGAGCGACCTCCTCACCGGTCGCGTTCGCGTCTCAACCCAAGACCCTTCTGAGCCCAAGGAGGTCGCAGCGAATGTCTGAGTACCTCCACGTCGAGAAGCCCTTCCTCCAGCAGCTCGCGGCGCTCGGCTGGAACGTCATCGACCAGGGCCAGGGATTCATCCCTTCGGACCCGTCGAAGAGCCTGCGCACGAACTTCCGCGAGTGGTTCCTCCCTGAGGTCTTCCGCGAGCTGTTCGCGCCATCAACCTGACGCCCGACGGCAAGCCCTGGCTCACCGACCGCCAACTCGACGACCTGCGCGATCAGATCCTGCGACAGCCCAACCGCACGCTGCTGGAGGCGAACGAGACGACTCAAGGGCTTGTTCCTCAAGGCCCAGGTAGACCGCAACGAGATCACCGGCGAGGCCGACCCGGTCGTCAAGCTCATCGACTTCGCGCACCCCGAGCGTAACCAGTTCCACGCCATCAACCAGTTCCGCGTCGATACGCCGGGCTGTGTGAAGAGCTGCATCATCCCGGACATCGTTCTGTTCGTGAACGGTATCCCCCTGGTGGTCGTCGAGGCGAAGATCGGCGACCCCAACACCGCCAACCCGCTGCACGCCGCTTTCGAGCAGCTCCTGCGCTACCGCAACGGCCGCCCAGAAACGATCAAGGCGGGCCTGCGCGAGGGCGAACCGCGGCTCTTCTACACGAACCTGCTGCTGGTACGAACCTGCGGTGAGAAGGCCGAGTTCGGCTCGATCACTTCCGGCCACGAGCACTTCTATGCCTGGAAGGACATCTGGCCCGAGAGCAACCAGACCTACGCGCCGCCACTGGGTGTCGAGCGCGAACAGGAGAAGCTCATCCAGGGGCTGCTCGCGCCCGCCACGCTGCTCGATGTCCTGCGCACCTGCACGGTGTTCATGGACACCGACTCCGGCCGGCGCATCAAGGTCGTATGCCGCTACCAGCAATACCGCGCGGCTCGGAAGATCGTCGACCGCCTGCGCTCAGGCAAAACACACGAGTCTCGCTCGGGCGTCGTCTGGCACACCCAGGGTTCGGGCAAGTCACTCACCATGGTCTTCGTCGCCCGCATGCTGCGTGCCGCCCCCGACCTCGAGGACTTCAAGATCCTGCTGGTCAACGACCGGGTCGATCTCGAGGAGCAGCTCGCAGGGACGGCCAAGCTGATCGGCGGCAAGGTCAACGTCATCGAGAGCACCGCCCAGCTCCGTGACCACCTGAGCACCGACGCCTCCGACATCAACATGGTGATGGCCCACAAGTTCGTCGAGCGTGAGGAGGCGATTTCTCTGAAGGTTGCCGAGGCGCTCGGAACATACAAAGCGGCCCCATCCAGCAAGACCTTCGGCGTTGTGAATCCGTCGGAACGCATCATCCTGATGATCGACGAGGCCCACCGAACCCAAGGCTCCGACCTTGGCGATAACATCTTCGAGGCGTTTCCCAACGCGACCCGCATCGCCTTCACCGGAACCCCGCTCATCACCGAGCAGCACGGCACCAAGCGCACGGTGAAGCGGTTCGGCGAGTACATCGACACCTACAAGTTGATGGATGCCGTCCACGACGGCGCGACGTTGCAGATCCTCTACGAGGGGCGCACGGCGGACACCGCCATCAAGGACAAGCACGGCTTCGACACCAAGTTCGAAGACCTCTTCAAGGAGCGCAGCGAGGAAGAGCTCCTCGCCATCAAGAAGAAGTACGGCGCTTCCGGCGACCTCCTCGAAGCCAAGCAGCGTATCGAGGCCATCGCCAAGGACCTGGTCGACCACTACATCGACAACATCTTGCCCGACGGCTTCAAGGCCCAGGTCGTGTGCCACTCCAAGCTGGCCGCCATCCGCTACCAGCAGGCCATTCGTCAAACGCTCGCGGAGCGGGTCGAGCGGGAGAAGCTAAGACCCGAGCCCGACGCCGAGCTCATCCGCTGCATCGAGTTTCTGAAGGTCGCCGTGGTGGTGTCGTCGGACCCAACGAACGAGCCGGCGGCAACCACCGAGGCGCGCAAGGAAGCGAAGCACTGGAACGCGGTCGAGAACTTCTGCCGCCCCTTCGCCTTCGACGACCACGACAAGGAACTCACGGGCGTCGCCTTTCTGGTGGTGTGCGACATGCTGCTAACCGGCTTCGACGCGCCTGTCGAGCAGGTGATGTACATCGACAAGAAGCTGCGTGAGCACAACCTGCTGCAGGCCATTGCCCGCGTGAACCGGGTGGCGACCCACAAGCACCGTGGCTTCATCGTCGACTACATCGGCCTGGCGAACCACCTGACCGCGGCGCTGTCGATCTACGCCGAGGAAGACGCCCAGGATATCCACGATGGTCTGAAGAACGTCCTCAGCGAGATGCCCATCCTCGAGGAACGTTACCAGCGGCTGCTGCAGCACTTCATCGCGGCGGGCGTCGCCAACATCCCTGCCTTCATCGAAGGTCGCCTGGCCACCCCCGAGGCCGAAGTGGCGGTGATTCACGCCGCCGTCGGCGCCATGAAGGACATCAAGCGCCGCGCGGATTTCGAGGTCTATCTCAAGCAGTTCCTGCAGAGCCTCAATCTCATCCTGCCCAACCCCGCGGGCCATCCGTACCGGGGCGCGGCGCGCCGTTTTGGCTACCTGCTGCGCATGGTCAAGGAGCGCTACAAGGACGACTCACTGGATATCGCCGCTGCCGGCGCGAAGGTGAAGGCGCTCATCAACGAGCACCTGGTGGATCTCGGCATCAACCCGAAAATCCCCCCCGTCGAGCTGCTCTCAGATGAGTTCATATTCCACGTGCAGAAGCACTCGAAGGGGAACGACGAGGCCAAGGCGAGCGAGATGGAGCATGCCATCCGCAAGCACTGCACGGTGCACTTCGATGAGGATCCTGCCTTCTACACCAAGCTGAGCGAGAAGCTGGAAAAGCTCATCGAACAGCACCGCGACAGCTGGAAGTCGCTTGCCGACGACCTCGAACAGCTCCGTAAGGACGCCATCGAAGGCCGCACCGGCGCCGTCGAAGGGCTCTCCACAGAGGCGACCACCTTCTACGACTACGTTCTTCAGCTCGCCTACGACGGCAGCGCCGTTCCCTCTGACGATCGGGCAGCTCTCAAGAAGTTGATGCTGCGCATCGTGGCGATACTGCAGAACACCATCGATGTTCTCGATTTCTGGAAAAAGCCCATCGAGGTCAGAAAGCTCCGGGGCAATATCGACACCGAAATTCTGCTGGCAAACATCCCCGCGCTGAATGCAAATCACAAGCGGCTAGCGGTGGAAATCGTGAAGCTTGCTGAGAAACGCCACGCGGAGTTGGTTAAATGAAGGCTTTCCCAGAGCACGGCATCGCCTACGAAGTAGTCAGAAGTCGGCGCTCCACGACCGACATTATCATCGAACGCGACGGTAGCGTGCTGGTACGCGCGCCAGAATGGGCTGACGACGAGCAAGTTGCAAACATCGTCAAGTCCAAGCTCTACTGGATTTATCAAAGCCTAGCCGAGTGGCGGGACCTGAACGCCACGCGGCTTTTTCGTGAGTACAAAAACGGCGAGGGATTTCTATACCTTGGTCGCACCTACCGTCTGCTCCTCGTCGACGACCAAAAGGAACCTCTACAACTTAAGAATGGTCGCTTCATGCTCCGGCGTGACTGGGTGGAACGTAGCGGGATTGCAGACGCAAAGGCAGCCTTTCGGGACTTCTATATCATGCAGGGGCTCGCTCGGATAGGTGGGCGCGTCGCCTACTTCGCTCCGCAAGTTGGGGTTGCTCCAAATAGCCTAGACGTCCGTGAGCTCGGCCATCGGTGGGCCTCGTGTTCACCGACCGGAAATCTCGCCTTCCACTGGAAGTGCATGATGGCTCCCCAGACCATTATTGACTATATCGTGGTTCATGAACTTTGCCACTTCCATTACCGTGACCACAGCGATGCGTTCTGGAACGAGGTCGACAAGGTAATGCCGGACTTTCGCGAACGGAAGGAGTGGCTTCGCAAAAACGGCGCGGGACTAGACATGTGATTGATCACCGCAGAACCGCTGCGAACCACTGGACGGATCCAGCATAGGCGTGTTGGGCATGAGCAACAAAGGCTCTTACCAACCGCCCTACACCCTCTCAACCACCATCCTTCGACTGGCGGTCGAGATCAGCGAGGCGATCGGGCGCTATACGGCGCTGGCCGATAGTCAGCTTACGCCCCGTCTGCGCCGGAAAAACCGCATTCGCACCATTCAGGCATCGCTGGCCATTGAGAACAACACCCTGACTCTGGAGCAGGTAACCGCAGTTCTCGACGGCAAGCGGGTGCTGGGCCATCCCCGCGAGATTCAGGAGGTGCGTAATGCCTTTGCCGCCTACGAGGCGATGGAGGGCTGGGACCCGACCTCGCGGGACGATCTGCTGGCAGCCCATGGGCTGCTCATGACCGGTCTAATGGATGATCCAGGTCACTTCCGCTCAGGCGGAGTAGGCATTTTCCGGAGTGCGCAGCTGATGCACATGGCCCCGCCGGCCGAGCGTATTCCACAACTGATGGACGACCTGCTCGGCTGGCTGAGGTACACGGATGAGCATTCCCTAGTGACCAGTTGCGTTTTTCACTACGAACTGGAGTTCATTCACCCCTTTGCCGACGGCAATGGCCGCATGGGGCGGCTGTGGCAAACCCTAATTCTGCGCCAGTGGCAACCGCTGCTGGCCTACCTGCCGGTGGAAACGGTGATCCGGGAGCGTCAGGATGACTACTATCGGGTGCTGGCCGAAGCAGATATGCTTGCCAATGCGACACCCTTTGTGGAATTTATGTTGGCAGCCCTGCTTGCTGCCATTAAAGAAGCTGTCAGTACCGACCAAGTTTACGACCATGTGAGCGATCAAGTAGCCCGGTTGCTCAAGGCCCTTGCCGTGGGTGAACTGGGCAGCTCAGCACTGATGACAGCGCTTGGCCTCTCCCACCGGCCCACCTTTCGCAAGAACTACCTGAATCCTGCTTTGGATGGGGACTGGATCGAACGAACCCAGCCCGCTTCCCCCCGCAGCCCAACCCAACGCTATCGCTTGACTGGTAAGGGGCAGCGCTGGCTGAAAAAGCAGAATAACGGTAGCTATCCGCAGTGAATTCGTATTCAACAGTATCCGCGAGTGCATACACAACCACCCTGCCCAAACGCACGTCTCGGAAAATCGAACCAGCAAATAAAAATTCGCTTGCTGTTTGCTTCTCGGTTTCTTATTTTAGGATGAGGCGTTAACCTAAAATAAAGGCAGATCTTATTTTAGGTTTGAGAGGCAGGGTCCATGAGACGGGAACTCCAGGGACATTATCAAACGGTATCGACGGTGGGTGAGAAGGCGCAGGCCTTTATCCCCGTGCCGCTGCCGCCACGTCCGCCCATCGACTGGACGCCGGCGCTGCACAATAGATTTGACCAGGCGCTGTTAGCATTGGGACGGCTGGACAGCCTCTCCATGCTCCTGCCCGACACTTCGCTATTCCTCTACATGTATATCCGCAAGGAAGCGGTGCTCTCCTCCATGATTGAGGACACGCCGTCTTCCCCAGGTGGTGGAAACCGCATAGCAACTTCTTGACTTGTCGAACGAAAATCGTGACAAGATCAGCAGTCTTTGACGGGCGACGGCCTCAACTCTTGCCTTCGTATCCGGGAATACCTGCACAACAATCCTGCCCAATGGAAAGATCTGTAGGGGCGATTCATGAATCGCCCTTCACCGTTATCTATGCCGCTTTATCCTTTATCCGGCGCCTTTACCGACTTTTTGACACATCCGTTCCTGGTAAATCTGCACAGAACCAACAATTGGCAGGTTGAAAAGTGAAATACCATCCTGACATCCACAAGCGCCGATCGATTCGATTGCAAGGATACGATTATTCTGCCGCCGGAGCCTATTTCGTCACTCTCTGTACCCAGAATGGTGAATGTCTGTTTGGAGACATTATTGCTGATGAAATGATGTTAAATGTCGCCGGACGGATAGTCGTTGATGAATGGCTAAAAACCGCCGAAATCTACAACACAATTGAATTGGATGAATGGGTGGTGATGCCAAATCATTTTCACGGCATTGTGGTATTCACCGACACCGTCAGGGCGATTCGTGAATCGCCCCTACAACAGCGGCGGAACATGAGATTACCGAAATTAATCGGACGGTTCAAAATGCTAACCGCTAAACAAATCAACGCCATGCGCCATACATCCGGCACCAAATTATGGCAGCGGAATTATTGGGAACATATCATCCGCAACGAATCGGAATTCAACCGTATCCAAGAATACATTCACAACAACCCTGCCCAATGGAAAAATGATCGTATGTACGTGCCTTAACCAGAAAAATTCTTGATGGAAAGGCACTGATTTTTAAGCTCTAGTTTACCCATATGGACAGCCGGTCCAATGCGACGTCATTCATTAGAATTCATGATTATCGGAAAACTGTTATCCACAATGAATCCGCATTCAACTGCATCCGGAAATACCTGCACAACAACCCTGACTCTCCGCGACATTGCTTGTAAAATAGCCGCTGCGTTTCTTCGCGAACCGGCGTGAAGCTGTGGCAAGTTCAGCAGTGCCGACCGGTTCTCTGCATGCGAGACAAAGCACTTTATCATTCAGTATGATTCATTCAGACATTGCACAACTGCAGGATAGGCTGGCACAAGCGGGTTATATTGCGGACCGTCCCCTTGCAACGGCATTAACACTCTTGCTGCGCTTAGAAAAACCGCTGCTATTAGAGGGCGATGCCGGGGTTGGCAAGACCGCAGTCGCTAAAGCGCTGGCAACGCTGCTTGAGTGCCCGTTGATTCGTCTGCAATGCTACGAAGGGCTGGATTCGAGTGCGGCCATCTATGAATGGAATTATCAACATCAGCTTCTCACCATCAAGTTACAGGAACAGCTCAACCACTCGCCTGAGGCGCAGGAGGCACAGATTTTTAGCGAACGGTTTCTGCTGCCACGCCCGTTGCTGAAAGCCATCACTCAAGAACAATCCCCGGTACTCTTGATCGATGAAGTCGATCGGGCCGATGAGGAGTTCGAAGCTTATCTCTTAGAGGTACTTTCGGATTTTCAGATTAGCATTCCTGAACTGGGCACCATCAAGGCAACCAGCATTCCCTACGTGGTACTCACCTCCAACGGTACCCGTGAGCTAAGCGATGCCCTGCGGCGACGCTGTCTTTACCATTACCTGGATTATCCGCACATCGATAAAGAGCTGGTCATTGTGCAACGGCGTCTGCCGGGCATTGACCGTACCCTAGCCTTGCAGGTGGTGTCATTCGTACAGGCGCTTAGAGAAATGGATCTGCGCAAAAAACCCGGCATCGCCGAGACGCTGGACTGGGCCGCAGCGCTTCTCAGCCTGGACGTTGCCTCTTTACAGGACGACCCGGAGGCGGTGATAAGCACCCTGGCCTCCCTGCTCAAAACCCGCGAAGACTGGACAAAAGTCGACCGCGACACGGTTGCCGTTCTGCTGGGGCAACGCCGGCGATGACGTTGATACCGCCTGCAGACACTTTGACCGTCGCCGATTATCCGAGCCGGCTTCCTTCCCTTCGGCTGATTCGTTTTGTCCGTTTCCTGCGTACAGAAGGCTTCGCCGTAGGTGTCCAGGAAACCCTGGATACGCTCCGCGTTGCCGAACTCTGCGGCGCAGACTTGCCCTCTCTGCGCCTGGGATTACGCAGCCTGTTATGCCTGTCTCGCGACGATTGGTGCCGTTTCGAGCCTCTCTTCGAGCAATTCTGGTTTCCACATCGCTATGCCCAGCTGCGCGAGACAGCCCGCAAACGCGATCCACGCATTCCTCAAAAGACCCGCGTTGGCGGCCTCGTCGGGCTAAGTCATACGGTAGACACCGATGTGTTGACCCGGGACGCGGATACGGACGACGACTATGAAAGCCGGGGAGCAGGCCGCCAGACGGCACTCGCCCGGAGCGATTTCGGCTTTCTGACGGAACGCAGTGCCATGCAGGAAATGGAACGTCTCGCTGAATCCCTGGCACGGCGCCTGCGCCGCCACCTGACCCGCCGCCACCGCGATCTTAATCGCGGCAGGCAGATCCATATGCGGCGCACCCTGAGAAAGAATATGGCCTACGGCGGATTACCGCTGAGGCTTTGCTACCGCAGCCGGAGACGGCAGTTTCCCCGTTTCGTGCTGCTGCTGGACGTCTCCCATTCCATGGCCCAGTACAGCCAATTGCTGGCTCGTTTTGTCCGCGGCCTGGTGCTCACTTTTCCGGACGCCGAAGCTTTTTTATTCCACACCCGTTTATATCGAGTCACTCACCTGTTCCGGCAAACCGATCATGAAACGCTGCGCAGGCGGCTTAAAGAGATCGCACCGCTTTGGATGGGGGGCACGCGCATTGCGGATTCCCTGAAAAATTTCAACCAGACTTATCGGCCGAGCATCGTCAACTCCCGCTCTATTGTCGTCGTTCTCAGCGACGGCTTTGATTCCGACGCCCCTGAGTTACTGGCCGATGAAGTTTGCCTGCTGCGTGAAAAAGCCAGAAAAGTGCTCTGGTTAAACCCTCTGCTTGGCCGCTCTAACTATAGCCCCGATGACGGCGTTATCACCGCCGTGCTACCCATGCTTGACTTGCTGGCTCCGGCACACAGCGTCGCAAGCCTTAACGAAGTGGTGTCTTATCTGGTCACTCTTTGAGGGACATGATAAGTACGCAACCCACCATTAGAATGCTAGCTTCACCCTAATACCGTTTCGCAGATGAAGAGGGCATAAGCTCACCTCACGAACGTGTAATGGCCATCAGCACGGCTTGCAGCACATCCACCGTAACGGGCTTAAGCAGGTGGTGATCAAAACCGGCTTCCCTGGCACGCCGGCGATCTTCGTCTTGGCCATAGCCGGTGAGAGCCACCAACCGCAGTGTCTGGTGATATTCCTTGCGTAGATGGCGGGCCACCGTGTAACCGTCCATACCTGGCAAACCAATATCCAGAAACACGACTTCCGGCCGAAAAGTTCGAACCGTTTCAAGGGCTGCGGCACCGTTGGACACTGCGGACACTTTGTGACCCAAGGCGCTCAGCAGTTTTACCAGGGACTGGGCAATGTCATGGTTATCCTCGACGACCAGAATCCGGCGGATAGGCCACTGCCCTTCTGGTTTCCGGGCATTTTGGGTTTGGTCGGTTGGGGGAAAGGCTCCAGCCAAGGCCGGCAGGCGCACGACAAATTCACTGCCCTGATCAGGGCCGGCGCTGAATGCCTGCACACGACCGCCATGCATTTCCACTAGGCGGCGGACCAGGGTCAGCCCTAAGCCTAACCCGCCTTGGGAACGATCCAGAGAACGCTTGGTTTGCGTGAATAGATCAAAGATAAAAGGCAACATTTCGGAGGAGATACCAATCCCGGTATCGCGGACCTGAAGGAGGATATCGTTGGCTTCCTGCTGTGCCGTGAGCCAGATCCGCCCTCCCGGGTTGGTATATTTGGCCGCGTTACTGAGCAGATTGGCTACCACCTGAACCAGACGATTCGGATCACCCTCCAGGATTAGAGGACTTGCCGGCAAAGCAAGGATTAACCGATGCTGATGCGTGTCGATAAGCGGCTGAGTCGCTTCAATGGCGCGGGTAATCACCTCCGCCAGATTCACCCGCTGTTGGTATAAGACAATGCGGCCCTGAGTAATCCGAGCAACATCCAGCAAATCATTCACCAGGTGAGTCAGATGTCGGATCTGTCGATCGATGACATCCCGCGCCCACTGCACAGTGTCTTCCAAGGAACTTTGTAGTTTCAACACATCCACGGCGGCTTGAATCGGGGCCAGCGGATTGCGCAGTTCGTGAGCCAGCATCGCCAGGAATTCATCTTTACGATGGTCCATTTCGGTCAACTGCTCCGCCTGCTGGCGAAGCTTGGCTTCCAGCTGCTTGGCAGCCGTGATGTCGATGGCCGCGCAGGTAATTCCTATCACCTGCCCAACAGGATTGTGCAGCGGTTCAACGGTCAGCTCATAATGGTAGTCAATCCCGCCGATATGCAGCCTTACTGTCTGACGTTCCCCCGCGCTGCTTGCCAATACCCGCCGCTTGATTCTCTCCAGCCGTTCGGCCTCCTCCGGCCGCTCCAGCACCTCGGCATCGCGCTTGCCCAAGACCTCTTCAAAGGGGCTGGCCTGGGGGTTGTAGATCCACGTGTAGCGCAACTCACGATCTTGATGAAACACAATGATCGATGCGGTTTTCAGCGCAGTGCGAAAGCGTTCTTCGCTTAGCCGCAGCGCTTCTTCGGTGCGTTTGAGCTCATCGATGTCGGCACAACTTCCAAACCATTTCAGAACCCGTCCCTGAGCGTTGCGGGTTGGCCGCGTGTGCGCCATAAACCAGCGGTAAGTACCGTTCGCCCCCCGTAGCCGATACTCGTTTTTATAAAGCTCGCCTGCTCTCTCGGCGCGCCGCCACCGCTGCCGCTTCGGTTTGCGATCCTCGGGATGCAGAGCCGCCATCCAGCCTTCGCCTAACGCCGCTCCAGCGGGTAGGCCCGTATAATTATAGAACTGCTGGCTCACATATTCGCAAAACCTGTCGGATCGGCTGGTAAATAGGATTTCCGGCACGCTTTCGGCCATTACCCGAAAGCGCTCTTCGCTATCGCGCAGCGCCATTTCCATCTGCTTACTCTCGCTGATATCCCGGGCGATCACTGAGGCAGCGATTATCTGGCCCTGTGCAGCATACACGGGAGAAATCGTAAGAGAGACGGGAATTTCACGCCCGTCTTTGCGGACGCGCACGGTATCAAAGACTTTGATTTGCTCGCCACGCCTTAGCTTGTCGTAGATAACCGGCAATTCCTCGGCCCGTTCCGGTGGGACAAGCAGGGCGATAGAATGACCCAGCACCTCCTCGGCGCGGTAGCCGTACATCTGCTCCGCAGCGGCATTCCAGCTCAGAATAACACCGTCAAGGGTTTTTCCAATGATGGCATCGGAAGTGGATTCCACAATGGCCGCTAGCTGAGCGCGTGCTTCCTCATTGCGTTTATCCTCTGTAATATCCCTGGCAATGCCGATTACCCCGTTAACCCGTCCCTCGGCATCTCGATACGGAGCCTTGATTGTAGAATAAATGCAGGTTATCCCCGCAACCGTCGTCGTTATGTCCTCAAACGTCATAGCCTCTTTGGCGGTCATAATCTGACGGTCCCGCTCCCGCAGTCGGCGTGCCGTTTCGGGTGAGAATAGCGCCGTATCATCTTGACCAATAATTGCTGCTGCCGGTTTCCCCAGGACCCGAGCGCCGGCGGTATTGATCAACTGGTAACGTCCCTGGACGTCTTTTATGAAAACAGCATCGGTAGTACCTTCAATGATAGCCTCCAGTAACGCATGTTGTTCCCGAAGTCGTCGTTCCGAACCGGACAGCGCCAACCAGCCGCGCTGGATAAGAAAATACAGCAGCGCAGCCGTGACCAACACAAAGCATCCATCCTTAATCGTTTGAAAACGTACGGACATAGCTATTTCGGGTAACCACGCGCTCAACAGCGGATTGGTAACCAGAACCCACAGCGCACCGCCGAGGACGTAGATGGCCGTCATCTGAACTGCGCTCAGCCGGACGCTAAGAGGCCCTTGTCGCCTTGAGTGTTTCACATTTCCTCCAGATGTCGTTTACATTTGCCCTGATTCCGGCGAAGACACTGATAGTGGATTTATTAGACTTCTCGCAAAAATGAACCCTGAACGTAGTGATGCAAATTTTCATCGCCGCTTGCAACGTTTATGATTTTCCTAAAGCTTACCTTATGATTGAACTAGGCCGCATAGCGGCAAATAAGACTCTGGAAAATAAGACGCTCCAAAACTGTTGATATCACCGTCGAAGCAGAGGTTGTATGGGTGAAACTTCGGATTTTATCAATGAGGCGGCGGCGGTACTCTTCGGGGTATCGTGGCTTATCCTCTTTTACTTGGCGTGGCCGCGCTTGTCGCGCATCGGGCGCAATTTCCTATGGAAACGCTCATCAGGCAAGCCCATCAAGCTTACCGTTCCTCCGGTAAGACCCAAGTGGGACCTGGTTCTCGAAACAAGCCTGGGGTGGGCGACCGCGCTCTTCCTCGGCCTTTCCCTTGTCGAACTGATACTCCGACGTCCGCAGTTTGAGCGTTTTTCCCTGCCCCTTTTCGGAATTTGCCTCGGGCTGACGCTACTTATTCGATGGTGGCGGAAACACTTCCGCAACAACCTAGAGAAGGGCGAGATTCTATTTCCCTACGTGCTGGATAACACAGCGATCGGAATGAGCTTGCTCAAGGTCCAGGAGTTGCTCGAGAAACTGCGCCATATCGCCGCCGAGCTCGACAGGACAGGAGGCGTTTATCGGGAAGTCGCCACCCAACTGCTGGAATTTATAGAAGACGTGCGGGTCTTCTTGGTGAAGATTCGTTTAGAGCCGAGCGACTCCACCTTGCTTCGCCAGGCACAGCCTCTGTTTATTCACATGGAGACCCTCGTTGATGCCTTCGAGCTGCTGACATGCTTGGCGGATGAAGAGGAACTGCGCAGGATATCCAATGAGGTCATTGAGGTTCTGACCAATGCCAAACAAGAATTTGCGGCCTTACAGGTGGCGCAAAGTCTCAAGCTCCAAAACCAGATAGATATATTGATAGCTGTCCTGAGACACCTATACAAGCCCTCTATAAGCGACGGCCGATGAATATCGCATCGCGACGGTTCGGCACCAGGAAGCTTTGTAGGCTACCGGATCGTTGCGCGCATCCTGGACGCGCTTATCATCCTTGCTTAAGGTGCTGTGCAGCTCGCCTGGCGGTCAGTCAAACGTGCATGGCCTGCGCCATGCCCCACTGGATGCAATCGATGAGTTCCTGCGGGTTAAAAGGTTTTTCAATCACACACAGAGCACCCAAGGCCTGCGCAAGAGCGATTTCCGCATGTTTGCCGTGACCGGTAATTATAATGATGGGCAAGTGTGCTCCCTGGGCCCTGAGTTTGGCTTGCAACTCCATTCCGTTCATGCCCGGCAGGCGCAGATCGAGTATCAAACAGCCTAAACGGTCGAGTGTATAGTGCTTCAGGAAATCTTCGGCCGAGACATAGGCCTCTACGGTCAAGCCCAAGGCTTCCCCCAACAGGCACAGCGCATCACGCACGGCCGCATCGTCATCTACAATGAAGAGGACCAACTGCAGTGGCATTCGCAGCATCTCCTGTCCGCATAGGCAGGTCAAAATGAAAGGTAACCCCCCGCTCCGGATTAGGGGTGGCCCAAAGCCGACCGCCATGAGCTTCCACCAGAGATTTACTGAGCACCAGTCCCAGCCCCATCCCGGCTGGCTTAGTGGTAAAGAAGGGGTGAAACAGCTTTTCCCGAGCCTCTGCGGGCAATCCGGGACCGCTGTCCGTTACAGCGACTTCGACTGCCGCATCGTTGATTAATGCCGTCCGCAGGACCAGTTCACGTAGTTTGGAAGGAACTTCCTGAAAAGCTTCGAGGCTGTTACGCATCAGGTTCAGGACTACCTGCTGAATTTGGATGGGATCGGCGACTACCGACGGTAACCCCTCGGCCAAGTCCAGCCGCATATCAACCCCTCGCTGATGGGCCTCAACGCTGATCAGCTGCACCACATCCCGAACCAGTTCATTAAGATCAATCAGTTCCTGGCGGGGCTCGGTCTTGCGCAGAAAATTACGCAGCCGGCGGATAATCTCACCGGCCCGCACCCCCTGGTTGACGATCTTTTCCAGCACTTCACCCAGCAGTGCGGGGTCTGATGCATTGGAATGAAGCCGCTGCAGACCGGTTTCGGCATAGGTGGTAATGGCGCTGAGCGGTTGGTTAAGCTCGTGAGCCAACCCCGCAGCCAGCTCACTGGCTGTGTTGAGGCGCGCCAGGTGCGCCAGCTCCGCCTGCTGCTGTCGCGACTGAGTCTCCGAACGCTGGCGCTCGATCGTGGCCGCCAGCACGGCAGCCACGGCCTGCAGGAAGTGAACATCGTGTTTAGTGAAGGTGCGCCGGCGCGTAGTATGCACGCCCAGAATTCCAAATGGCCGCGCGCGCCCCGGAATAATCACACTCATCCCGCTGACCACACCGTGCTCAAGTAGCAGTGGTGAGCCGCGGAAGCGGGTTTCGGTACTTAGGTCCTCCACGATGACCGGTTTCCGGCAAAGCAATGCATAGCCTGCCTGGGTATCCAATCCAACATCCACGATAGCATAGCCGATGTGAGCGGCCTTCAAACCTACTCCCGCGCGCAGCTGCAAGCGCTGCCCATCTGCAAGCAACTCCAGCACCTTGCAATATTCCACCTTAAGGATGCGTGCCAACATGGCGACGGCGCTATTAAGCAGGAAATTGAGGCTGCTGCCTGTCAGCGCCCGCTGCCCCAGCTTCGCGACCGCAGACTGCTGCCGTGCGCGGGCGCCGAGCTCCAGTTCCGCTTGCTTACGCCCCGTGATGTCCTCGGCCAAGCCGGCTATGCGGTAAACCCGGCCCGCTGCATCACGAATTGGAAAACCGCGGTCGCAAATCCAGCGCTGGGTCCCATCCGGGCGCAGGACACGGTAGGTTTCGGTGAATTTTTTACCCACGGCGGTTTGGTGGATATGGGCATTCTTAACACGCGCTCTTTCTTCGGGATGCACGCCTTCCAACCAATCGTTGGGTTGGGCTAACAGCATTTGACAAGAGCGGCCCCAGATTGCCTCATAGGCGGGACTAACGTATAGCAGTCGTCTTGCGGCAACGTCCCATAACCAGAACACCTCGCGAATATGCTCGGTGAGCTGCCGAAACCGTTCTTCGTTCTCGCGTAGCGCCTGCTCGGCCACCTGGCGGGTAACGATCTCCGCCTTGAGGCAAGCGTTAGCGGCGTGCAGCTCGGCGGTACGTTCCTGGACCCGCTGCTCCAGTTCATCGCGCGCTTGCTGCAAAACCGCCTCGGCGCGTTTATGTCGGGTGATATCCTGTTTACAGCCCACCAGCTTGACAACAGCACCCGTCTTGTTCTTGATAGGGACCATACACGCGGCAAAGACGCGCATTTTCCCACCCATGCGCGAGGTAAACTCGAATTCGACCACCTGTCCCCGATAAGCCAGGTTCAGCAGGCCGGCGATGCGATCACGATTTTCAGGCGCCACCGTGTCGAGAAACATTAAATCGATAGTGTCCTGCTCAGTATTTTTTACCCCCAGCATCCGCAGACCCGCCGGGTTGATGACGAGCAAGCGCCCATCGCGGTCGATTTCATGGATACAGACCGGTGCGTTTTCCACCAGCATGCGGTAGCGTGCCTCACTGTCCCGCAATGCCTGCTCCAACCGCTTGTATTCGGTAATATCTCGGGCGATGCCGATTACCCCGTTGATCCGCCCCTGAACATCCCGATACGGAGCCTTGGTCGTGGAATAAATGCACGTTACCCCCGCGACCGTCGTCGTCATATTTTCAAAAGTCATAGTCCCTTCGACGGTCATAATCTGACGATCTTGCTGCTGCAGTCGGCGTGCCGTTTCGGGTGAGAATAGCACCGTATCATTTTGACCAATAATCGCTGCTGCCGGTTTCCCCAGGACCCGGACACCGGCGGTATTGATCAACTGGTAACGCCCCTGGAGGTCTTTTATGAAAACGGCATCGGTGGTACCTTCGAGCACGGCCTGCAATTCCGTATACTTGGCCCACAGCGCCGCCAAGGCTTGCTGAATGAGTCCGTATAGCAGCATGGCCGAGGCCAGAACAAAAACCCAACCCTTGAATGTCTGAATAAAAGTCAGGAGGATCGGATCACGAATCCAAAACACCAATAACAAATCGGTCACTGGTATCCACACCAAGCCCACAAGCAGATAGACCGCGGCAATGCGGATGGAAATTCGCCGGCTGCGAAACATCTTCGGGAGTGTCATGGGCCTGACCATGGTCTATGTCCCAGATAATGGAGGAGGTAGTTCAGTGAAAACGGTGTCACTTCCGGGAACCAGCCACTTGAGAACCTGGAGGTAATAGCGTTGCCGTCAACAGCAGAAAGCCTAAGCCATTCCCGGTAGGACTGCAAATACCCTATGGCCTAGCGAAAGCAAACGACTACAGAAAATACGCCGCAAGCTGCTAAGCTCATATTAGCGTGTATTTTTCGGACTTACCGACGTAGGCCAATCCGGGAGAAGGCTCCGTGCGGCAGATACACTGCGACTCTCTTTAAAACCAAGGTTACCAGCGGACCCATCGCCGAAGTCAAATTTTGTACCACCTATGCCTGCACCTGCACCAAAAAACGAATGGCACATCCCCGATGAGGTTTCCCTAGAACCAGGGAAAGCGGAAACCCGCCGCCAAGTTGTGCTGGCGGCGTTTCTCGCCTGGGTAGGACTGGGCGCCGACGGCTTATCGTCGTCGTGTTATGGTCCTGAGCAGGCCTTTCTGGCCCTTGGTTCTCATACCCACCTTGGGTTATATCTGGCGCTGGCCACTGCGCTAACGGTGTTTATCCTCGCGATCGCTTATAATCAGGTGATTGCGCTGTTTCCTGCCGGCGGTGGAGGCTACCGAGTCGCCACGCGACTGGTAGGTTCCCGCGCCGGCTTAATCGCCGGCGCTGCGCTGCTGGTGGACTATGTGCTTACCATTACGATTTCGGTAGCCAGCGGCATGGACGCGCTGTTCAGCCTATTCCCCACGGCCATGCTGGCCTTTAAGCTGCCCATTGAGATGGGGATTGTAATATTGCTGATGGCGCTGAATCTTTGGGGCATAAGGAAAATTTTCGGCATCCTGTTGCCTATTCTCCTAGGCTTCTTTATCAGCCATCTCTGGCTCATCGGCTATGGTATCCATGCCCATAGCGAGCGCCTGCCGGCGCTGCTTCCCGATACCCTTAGCGAAACCGCCACACTCTCTCAGGAGTGGGGATGGCTATTTGTGGTGTCTCTGTTTCTGCGCGCTTACTCCTTAGGAGGCGGCACGTACACCGGCCTAGAAGCGGTCTCCAACAATACCAACATGCTTGCCGAACCACGAGTGGCAACGGGCAAATTGACGATGTTCTATATGGCCGTATCACTGTCGTTGACGGCAGGAGGCATTATTCTGTTATACCTGCTTTGGAGTGTCCAGCCAGTGCCCGGGCAAACCCTCAACGCCGTCACCTTCAAGGCTATTTTCGATAGCTTAGCTCCCGGCAATGCTTATCTCTCGCAGAGTGGCCTTATCCTGGTGCTGGTGCTGGAAGCAGGCCTGTTATTGATAGCCGCCAATATCGGCTTTTTGAGTGGTCCGGCAGTGCTCTCCAACATGGCCGTCGACTACTGGGTGCCGCGTCAGTTCCGTCAGTTATCGAGCCGGCTGACCAAGCAAAACGGCATCTTTGTCATGGGCATTGCAGCCCTGGCGATCCTGCTTTGGAGTGAAGGCAAGGTAGCGCTGCTCGTCGTGCTATACAGTATCAATGTGTTCCTGACCTTTAGCTTATCCCTGCTCGGCTTGTCCCTCTATTGGCGGCGCATTCGCGATGAGGCAAGTCACTGGCGGCGCCGTCTGGCGCTTGCCTTGTTTGGACTCGTGATTGCGACAGCTATTTTGCTGATTACGCTGATAGAAAAATTTACGGAAGGCGGTTGGATTACGGTTGCTATAACAGGTGTCGTAATCGGTTTTTGCTGGCTAATCAGAAACCATTACGATAAAGTCAATGCCCGGCTTATCCAGGCGGATAAGCTGTTTGCTGCCAAGCTGACCTGGAATGAAGATGTGCCTCCACCGCCTCTCGATCCCACACAACCTACCGCTATCTTCATTGTAGGAAAGAGCCGCGGGCTCGGGATGCATAGCTTGCAATGGATTCGTAAGTCCTTTCCGGAGCACTTTAAGAATTTTATCTTTTTAGCCGTTGGCGAAGTTGACGCGAAAAGCTATGACGGTCCAGGGGCGTTGCGCACCCTTAAATATAAGATCGAAGATTCTTTATACTATTACACCAGTTATTGCCATCACCAAGGTCTCGCGGCAGAGTCTCGGATGGCTTTCGGTACCGATCCCGTAGAAGAATTCACCCAGTTGGCACTGCAAGCCACCGAAGATTTTCCAAACAGCGTGTGCTTTATCGGGCAACTGGTGTTTCAGGAAGACAACTTTCTGACCCGCTGGCTGCATAACCAAACGCCGTTGACCGTGCAACGGCAATTGCACCTAATGAAAAAGCAGGTTTTGATTCTTCCGATGCTCGTGGAGTAATGGCGGTTTGCACGCTGCTCCTATCGTCGGCTGTAAGAATCACCGCAGGCCTGGGAAAATTGCCGAAAATGAAGTAATCTATTCTGTATAACCACCTTAATGAGGAGAGAGCGAAGATGATGACGATCATTCCCAGGGAATTGCGAGTCATTTCGGGAGGCTGCCGGTACAGGACACGCGATGGCAAAATTAGAATATTGTTATGCGATCAGTGCGCCATCGAGGGCAGAACGTGCGAACTGGAACCCCGCGCCCGTAGACTCGCCGAGATGGCTCGTAGCAGCGAGCCGACAGCCGAGATTAGATCTCAGCTTAATGGGTAACGAGATAAGCATGCTATGTGCTTTGCGGTGGCTGGTGCCGATAAACATAACAAAAAAGCCGACATCGAGATGGTCTCGGCCGGCACAACCAACCTAGTGAGATTCCTCTCAATCGATTTGCAAAATAGAGGTTTCGATTACCGCTGAGGAACGTTCTAAATTAGCCTGAGGAACTAGTGTTCTTCCTCAACCTTAGCGCCCTGCGGCGTCACCAGATACCATTCACCTCCGAAACCGTGCTTGTCCTGACCGGTGATCTCACCCGCACCCTGGTCCTTGACGAAGTAATACAGCGGCCAACCATTGTAGGTAACCTGCTTCGACCCGTCGTTGCGCTCAATGGTGCCGAGCAAAGCGGCATCGACCTGCTCACCGGCCTGCGGTTCATTGTCCGCCGACAGCGGCGGCCATGCCTCAGCGCAGGCGTCGTAGCAGTTGCTGACTGCTTTGGCCTCCCCGCTGCCTTGCAGGTCGGCGGTGAACAAATATAAGGCACGACCCTCGGCATCGGCGAGGTAGGTGCCATATTGATCGCTCTGGGCGACAGTGACCGTCGCAATCGTGGTTTGCGCTACGGTAGGAGATATTCCCCAGATCAACACAGCGACGAGAACGACGGGAGCTAGTAGCCAATGTATCATGTGACCTCCTCTGCTAGATGGTAGCAGTGATTTTTCTTAATAATATACTACCTGGTTTCACCATTGACATGCTATAGCCGGCGATTATTTTATGCCTAACCCCGACGTGCTCATTATCGGCGCGGGCCTGGCAGGATTGGCTTGTGCCCAGGAACTGGTGGCACAGGGCTGTACTCCTCTGGTATTGGAAGCCGCGGACAAGCCTGGCGGACGGGTGCGCACTGACGATCACGCAGGCTTCCGACTGGACCGCGGTTTTCAAGTCCTGCAAACCGCCTATCCCGAAGCCCGCCGGGTGCTGAACTATTCCGCCCTCGACCTGCGACCCTTCCGCCCCGGGGCTTTGCTTCGCTACAGCGGGCGCTTTCACCGCATCGGCGATCCCTGGCGGCACCTCAGCGATGCCTTACCCACCCTCTTCGCCCCTATCGGCAATCTGGCCGATAAACTGCGCATCGCTCGGCTGCGCTATCGGGTCAGCCAAGGCAGCTGGGAGTCCTTATATACACGCCCCGAGACCACGACTCTCCAGGCGCTGCGTGGGTTTGGTTTCTCGGAGGCGATGATCGAACGGTTTCTGCGCCCGTTCATGGCCGGGGTGTTTTTCGATGACCGGTTAGCCATGTCCAGCCGTGCCTTCGAGTTTGTCTTGCGGGCTTTTGCAATGGGCGATACCGCACTGCCCGCCGCAGGGATAGGCGCTATCCCCGGCCAGCTTGCCTCCCGGCTGCCCACCGGTACCCTGCGTCTGGCTGCTCCGGTTGAACGGCTGGAAGAACAGACCGTCAGCTTGGCAACGGGAGAGCGTTTGACGGCGCACGCCGTCGTGGTGGCGACAGACCCCTGGGAAGCGGCGCGCCTGCTCGGCGCAGCCACACAGCCGGACACCCGTTCCACCACATGCCTGTATTTCGCCGCGCCGGAGCCGCCGGTGCGCATGCCGCTGCTGGTGCTAAACGGAGAAGGAACAGGACCCATTAACAGTTTGCTGGTGCCTAGTGTTATTTCTCCCGCCTATGCTCCACCGGGCCGTGCATTAGTCACTGTCAACGTATTAGGCAATCCTCCAGAGGACGATAAAGCCCTCGAAGGAAGGGTCCGCACCCAGCTTAGCGACTGGTTTGGAACCGTCGTTAGGCACTGGCGTCTGTTGCGCCTTTATCGGATTGACCGGGCGCTGCCCCCGCAGGAGCCACCCGTCGCCGGCCCGGACGCATGGCCATGCAGGCTAGGACAGCGGCTGTTTGTCTGCGGAGAGTACCAAAGCGCGCCGGCGATCCAATGGTCCCTGTTTACCGGACGGCGCGCTGGAGCGGCGGCCGCTGCGGCCTTGCGTTCCTAACAAGTGGATTTGGTTTAGGCTATGGGTCTTGGCATTATCCACGAATTCACTCAGCTTCCCTGCCGGCGCGCTGCCTGACGCACTTTGGCAATGCGCCGCGGACTGACACTCACCGTATTAATACCCGCTGCGATGACCCGTTGGGTAAACCCGGTATCACCTGCTAGCTCTCCACACAGTGAGAGCGGTCTGCGCGCCTCCTGTGCCGCCCCGGCCAGCGCTTCAAGCAGCTGCCACAAAACCGCATGCTCGAGTAAATCGTCAGAGTCAATGGCCTCATTGGTGCGATCCACGGCAAACAAATACTGCACCAGATCGTTGGTACCAATGCAGCCAAAATCCGCTTCCGCCAGGAGCTCCCGGACCTGCAGACAGGCAGAAGGCACCTCAAGCATCACCCCATGGCGCAGGCTGCTTGCCGGTAAATCATCTAAGGCAGCTTCAAACTGGGTGCGTAGGGCAAGAAACTGATGGCAATCGATAATCATCGGATAAACCACATGGATCGGTCCGTGCCGCGCTGCCCGAGCCAAGGCTCGCGCCTGCTCACGCAGCAGTTCCGGATGGCTCAGCAATAGCCTGGCGCCCCGACACCCCAATGCGGGATTATCCTCCCGCGGCAGATTTAGCCACGTGGGCGTCTTATCGGCGCCGATGTCGAGCAGCCGGATGTAAACAGGCTTTCCTGCCATTGCTTTAACCACCTCGGTATAGCGTGTGGTTTGTTCCGCTTCGCTCAGCAGATGGCCTTCCGCCAGCACCTCAATTTCGGTGCGATAGAGACCAATTCCCTCGGCCGCTGTAGCCAGCGCCTCGTGGATACCGGCGGCGCTGTCGATATTCGCCATGACTTTGAGTTCGGGTATCGGATCACTTAGCTGCAAAGGCTGGACGGTAGGCTTAAGGGCCTCGTGGTAACGGTTTAATGTTTCCCGAGACGGATTTAAGAAAACTTCTCCGCTATTCCCGTCGATAAGAATCCGGGCATTCAGCGGGATACTGTGCGGTAAATCGTGAATGCCGCTAACGGCCGGCAGGTTAAGCGCCTGGGCCAGGATAGTCGCATGGGAGTGCTTGCCGCCCCGCTCGACAAGAAAGCCCCGCGTCTTACTGTCCATTTCGATGGCAAGGCTGGCGGTTAACTCCGGAGCAACGAGGATATGGTCATTACCCAGGGGACACTGGCCGATTTGGCAATACGCCATATCCTGGCAACGCAGGGACACTGTTACGCCACGCAGACGGTCCAACAATCCCCGCTGCAGTTCGACAATATCCGCGGCCCGCTCCCGCAAATACTCACTATCCGCCGCTGCAAGCTGGGCCCTGTATAATTCCAGTTGCTGCTCTACGGCGCCTTCTGCGCTGAGTTGTTCTGCGCTGATCGCCTGAAAGAGACGCTGCTGCAGGGAGGGGCTTGCCAGAATCAGCCGATGTGCCCGAAAGATGTTGGCCGTGTGCGTATCCAATTTGACTTCGGCTTCTCCGGCCAGCATCTCTAGACGGTCGAGCATCCATCCCAGCGCCTCGCTCAGGCGGGTTTCCTGCCAATCCGCCTGATCATGAGAGTACTCTGCATGGTGCACGGCTTGCGCATAAATGCACGCCCTGCCCAGCGCCACACCAGGACTCAAAGAAACGCCCCATAACCGCGTTTCACTCGCTACCTTAATCATGATACTGCCTTTTCAGCCTATGCATGGTGGTGGTTAACCACCATTAACCATCACTGCGAGTGTAGCTTAAAGCGCCCGGAATGTCTCTGGTGATTTGCTTTTACGTTTTTTCGGACAATAAGTTACAGCGTCCACAGCGGCTGCTAAAATATATAGAAACACTAAACAGCATCCGTAGCCTGATGCAGCGTTTGCGGAATCCGGGTTCTTACTGGAGAGACAGGTAATGACCCTTGACCGGCTAACCCGTTTATTATTGGTGTTGGCGCTGCCGAGTGCATTCGCCGGCGAGGCGGATGTGCTCGCCGGCGATGTCGAAGCCGTCGGAAACAACGTTTTCACCTTCCATGTCACTGTTCGTCATGCCGATACCGGCTGGGATCATTATGCGGACAAATGGGATATCGTCACTCCGGATGGCGTTGTATTGGGAACTCGTGTGCTCCATCACCCCCATGTCGACGAGCAACCTTTTACCCGCAGTCTCTCGGAAGTTGCCATACCTGAGAACACGTCGCAGGTCAACCTTCGTGCCCATGACTCGGTACACGGCTATGGGGGTCGGCAGATGACGGTGGACATACCGCGCTGACGGATGCCGTGCGAGCATTATCGGCGCTGCTCAGCGGCAACCTAAGACCGCGCTAGTCGTTATCCTCAATGTGAGCCATACTTATCAATACCCCTGCGCAAGGCGTGCATAGGCACCCTGACCGACACCCAGTGTCCGGGATGCAGTTTGTAACGATGCCCGTATATTACGAATTGATATCGCTCTGGAAGCTGTTATCAAGACCGTCTGCGGCATGGACGCCGCAGTCGAGCTTATAGGGATGTATTAACAGCGTGTCTTGAAAATAGCTTCCAGAGCGATACGCAGGGGGATAGTAAGTATCTAAAACGAATTCATGCTGAGCAAAGAGGAGGATCTTATGACTAATTCAACGGTACCTCCAGGCTTTCAGGACATGCTGGAATTGGGTCTCGTCGAGGCCCTGCTTGGCAGACGCTCCCGACGTTTCTTTCTGGGAGCAGAAATTCCGGATGGCGTGCTCGCTTACAAATCACGGCACGATCCCGTGCCGCTGTCCGAATTAGAGAAACTTCTCGTAGTAACCGCCTGTGGCGGAAACACGGGTTGGCACAATATGATTTACCGCGCCGAACGCTACGCGCCGCACCTGTCCAACTATGCCGGGGCGGCCGGTGGGCGAACCTTCCCTTCGGCGGCAGGCTTTCACACCAGTATGACGTTCTTTACCGACGACGCCGGGCTCTATGTGCTAGACGCCCGCGATGCACCGGCTCTCGCCGAGCGGGACGAAGCAGGTTCATTAGACCTCGAAGCGCTTATCAGTGCCCTCCAGAGCCGCGTTCGGAAGCTTCATGAGGGGCGCCTGCGTCTGCCTCCAGAGGTGCCCTATATCGAGCCGCACAATACCTGGGTGGTCAATCATTCCGGAACGCTGCTCGTCATTCCCGTCGGTGACCTGGCACAGCACGTCCTGCTGAATCTCTGCTATATGCTGCAAAACGGTCTCGTCCTTACCGACGATATCAACGGGCGTGCCATTCCGGGGATCGAGAAATTCAGCCAGCTGGTGGATGTCGCTAACGTCTGGCCCCTGACGTTCGTGGAGCAATGGTCCATGGCTGAACTGACGGCGGAACTCTGCACGAGTTGCTACGCGGGCACCCTCATGCTGCAGGCCATGGGGCTGGGCGGCTGGATGTTCAACGGCATCGAACCATTCAGCATGCTCGGCGCGAGCGGCAACCCGGACATTCCGGGCCTGGGCTTTCGCTATGATACAGATGCGCGCTGGCCTTATCCGAACCCTACCGGCTTAGCGGGAGTGCTGGAAGGCTGTTGCCCACCCCACTATGCAGACATGGGCGCCGCCGTGGAGGCGGTCTGCGAGCGCAAGTTCGGATCGGGAGGACCCTTCCACGGCGATACGCCGGGTCCCTGGAAGGAATCAGCGAAGGTGCGCTCGGCAGCCGAGGTACACAGCCAGGCGTTTAGGGAGTGCGTGGCCTTGCAGGCTCAATATGTTTTCGACACGTTTGGAAAATTCCCCGGCACGGTGCCGTCGATTTTTGTCATGCAATACCTGCAGGCGCATCATTTGGACCTGGAGTTCTATGACATGTTCTATAAGCCCGGTGCGTATTTAAAAACCCACGCCGCGCACATGGTGCGTTGGCACCCGACGGCTTAATAACACCAGGTATGCCAGATGACCCGCTTGACCGCTACGGAACTGTTGCCTGCCAACCGGCAGCTTGACCACATTCCAGGCACGTATGGATTACCCATATTCGGTAATGCCCTGGAATGGATGCGCGATCCCCGCGGGCTTGCACAGCGCAACTTGGCGCGCTTTGGACCCGTTCATCGCACCGATTTCATGCGCCAGCGCAGCGTCTCGCTGGTTGGCGCCGATGCGCTGCAGATGGTCTTGCAGGATCGCGATCAGATTTTCTCCAGCCAGTTTGGCTGAGATTACACCCTAGGCAAGTTCTTCACCCGTGGACTAATGCTGCGTGACTTCGCAGATCATCGCCATCAGCGGCGTATCATGCAGGTAGCCTTCCGCAAAGAGGCGTTGGCCGATTACTCGCGAAGGCTTGGACCCCATATCGCCGAGGCGGTGGAGGACTGGGCCGCAGTGAAGGATTTCCGCTGCCATCCGGCCATCAAGACGTTGACGCTGAATTTGACCGCGAGGGTGTTTCTAGGGCTGGAGCTCGGGCCAGAGGCAACTGGTGTTAACCGGGCCCTCATCGACACCTTGAATGCCTCCATGGCCTTCATTCGCCTGCCGATCCCGGGCTTAAAATTTTATCGCGGCTTGCACGGACGCCGCTTTCTTACGAAATTCTTTCATCGCTTGATAGTCGAGCGTCGGGCGAGCACCGCCACCGATATGTTAACGCGGCTATGCCACGCCGTCAGCGAGGACGGCGAGCGCTACGCCGATCAGGACATTCTCGATCATATGATCTTCTTGCTGATGGCGGCGCACGATACCATCACGAGCTCGCTGAGCACCAGCGTTTATGCCCTCGCCCGCCATACCGACTGGCAGGAAAAGGTGCGCAGCGAGTGTTTGGCGGCCGGTTGGGCACCGCTGCCTGATGAGCGCCTGGACGAGCTCCTGCTGACGGAACGCGTCTTTAACGAGGCGCTGCGCCTTTATGCACCGGTACCCTACATTCCCCGGCGCGCGCTAAAAGCCTTCGAATACCGCGGCTACACGATTCCAGCCAACACCCAGATCCTACTGTGTACCGACCTCGTCCATCAGGATCCTGACATCTGGACCCATCCGGAACGCTTTGATCCTGACCGGTTTAGCCCCGAGCGCAGTGAACACAAACGTCATGCGTTTGCTTTCCTACCCTACGGCGGCGGAGCACATAAGTGCATCGGCATGATCTTCGCCGCTAATCTTGCCAGGCAATTCCTGCACCAGCTGCTGATCCGCTATCGCTTAGCCTTGCACCCGGGGTATCATTTACCGATGCAACAGGTGCCGATCCCCAAACCGCGCGATGGCTTGCCGATGCAGCTGACAAGGCTCGCATAAGGGGGATGCCGTGCAAACGTTACCTATACTCCTGTAGGAGCGAGCTTGCTCGCGAACTTATTTGTTAAAAAAGGCTACCAACTTAAGGCGGGATTCCACCGGTAGGAGCGAGTTGCTCGCGATTGAGGCGGACATCAGGGTAAATGCGCGAGCAACTCGCTCCTACCAAGTGGATACCCTGAAAAAGTAGATTTTATCAAAAGTACCATATGCTTTCAGTAACTTGCTACAATGACTGATAAAAGCAACCTTAGCGCGGTTTTTTATACCGTTTGCCCGGAAATCCCAACATGAATTTATCTGCCGAGGAAACGAAGCGCTTCTACCGGATTTGGCTGCCGCTGTTATCCTACGTTAATACCCACCGTCAGGTGATTCCCGAGCTTGGCGCCATTTCGGAGCAAAGACCCATTAGCAGCGAGGCAGCCCATCAGATTCGTCAAGTCCTCTGGGAATCCGACCTGCTCCGGGAAACGTTTATCGCCGAAAACCCGGCCAATCTGACGAACGCCGATTTGGCTATCGTGGCCAGCTGGGATCAGCGTATCGCAGGAAAGTTTTATATTATGCGCTATCTCAAAAAATACACGGTGTTCCTGACCGAAGAAGACCCGCCTCGCGCATACGGCGTCCTGGGTCTGGCGAGTCCCCTTGAAGAGATCATCCCCTGGCCGTTGCCCGTGTACCTGGATGCGGTACTGCTTCCTTTCGAAGATAAGATCATCTATGACAGCCTGCTGTACCCTTATGCGGTGAGTTTCGGCAGTGGTATCCGCAGCGGCTTGAACGAGGCTTACCGCAAGGCGCAGGAACGCGGCGGCATTATCACCACGCTGCAGCCGCGCAGCCCGGAAGAAATCCGCCAGAGCAGCACTGAGGGCAATCGCAAAGTCTTGACTGCCTTTCGTAAGGACCTCGCCGCGTCCAACTTAAGCCTAAAAATGATGGACGAGCATACCGGTCAGATAGAGCGGTTTATGGAGTCTTACCTATTGGCCCAGAACCCGCCCCGCTCGCTGCTGGATCTTAACCTTGCCGATTTACAAAAGTATCTGAAAAAGCAGGGCAAAAACGCCAATCGGGTCAGTTTTAAACGGTTGGTCCGTTTTCTTCTTAACACGAATAGGATTTCCTGGGATGAGGCCCAAGCGATGCAGGATTTTTTGCAACACCGCTAGCGCGGCGGTGAATGAGGTTCTTTTATGACAAACCGGCTTGTTGCACCCGCTCGAGAAAAGCGCGCTTTTTCTGATGACGGTTATATAATCCCGCGATTTTTTCTTGGAACTGCGAGACGTTATCCTGGTATTGGTGCAGATCCCGCAGATCCTTGAGTAACCCAACCGCCTGCGCATAAGCTTTCGCCTGTTTCAGAGCAACCAAGTCCTCGATCTGTTGCCAAACGTCGTCCTGCCGCAACGCCAGTTCATCGAGATAACGGGCACGGACCTCGGCTTTATGCCGGGCTTCGGCCTGTTCACGCGCTGCGCAACGATGCTCCGCCGCCGCCAATAGTTCGCCGACGCTCCGGCGTTGGACCGGCGCAGCATCTGCCGGTTTTTCAGCCGCTGCCCGATAGCGTTGCTGCAGGCGCACGCCCAGGTGGGGGTCCTGGCCTTTGACGAGGGCCAACAGCAGCTCGTTCTTCTCGGCGTCCGACAGTGCGCTAATCCACTCATCGATTCCCGCAGGTAATGGGGTAGGTTTGGCACTATTTTGAGCCGCGACCGCCAATAAATCCGGATCGATACGGAGAAATTCCACGAGACATTCCAGTGCCGCAGAAAGACTGTCGAGACCCGGCGGCACCGGCGGTTCCCGGGCGTCTTCGTCGAGTTCTTCACACTGCGCGCAAAGCAGCCAGGCGATATATAACGCTCGCAGATCGCCATTGAGCAGTTCGGCGCGCAGCGGCACCAGCGTCGACAGCCACCCTTCCCCGTCCTCCCAACCTGCGAAGTCCTCCAGGGAGCTGGTAAAATCCAGTACCACGGCTTTGCCTTTACTCTCCAGCGAGGCGCTATCGCCAGGGCAATACGCTTGCAGCAGCGTCCGGTCAATCAGGCCACCCGGTAGCCGCAGCATAAGCCGATGAGTACCCCAATTGGCCACATAAACCATGGCATCGAAGTAGCGGGTCATAAAATCATACGCATCGCCCCGAAAATCGCCATAGTTGTATACATTGGCAAAGCGGGTCGAGGAGACCTCGGCACGGGATGAGACACCGCGCAGTTGCTGCACTTCCGTTTGGGTCAGTGCTCTGTCCAGGGCAACAAATTCATAGTATTGGTATTCGCTCATTAGTGGGACTCCTGGTGGTAAGTGGGATGGATTCAACCAATGATCATTGATTCAGAAAAACCGTATATGAAATAACTTCCCCATTGCATTTTGCCGTACCGGGATTTGGTTGGTAAGCGAGGTGGTATTCACCGGCAGCGTCAGGGCGATTCGTGAATCGCCCCTACAACAGCGGCGGAACATGGGATTACCGAAATTAATCGGGCGGTTCAAAATGCTAACCGCTAAACAAATCAACGCCATCCGCCACACCACCGGCGCCAAATTATGACAGCGAAATTATTGGGACATATTATTCGAAATGAATCTGAGCTCAACCGTATCCGGGAATACATTCACAACAATCCTGCTCAATGGAAAAAATGATCGTTTGTACAGCCACTAACAAAAAAACTTAATGAAAGAATACCGAGCTCTAATCGTTTGTTTGAAAATTCGTCTAACAGACTCATTGCGAATGTTTTGTATTATCCAGATCACGAAAACCATGCGTCATTCCATTAGACATTATCGGTTTTAAGGTTTCGGCGAATTATTATCCTTGATGTACAGGTAGTTAAGTTGGTCAATAGCTTATTTCCGATAATGTCTATTTTATCAGGGTGGAACCCATCACCGCCTTGTAGGGGCGATTCACGAATCGCCCTCTCACACATTTCTCCGGTGCTTGCTAATGCCAGGAAGCCCCGCCGGCCGTAACCGGCAGCCCTATTGTGCCATAGCGAAGGCCATCCGCCAAAAAATCGCGGGGGCGCTACGCGCCCCATTCGGCCGCTCACGCGGCCAATCAGTGTTCAGCGATTCAGAAAAATGGGGGCCAGACACGCCACCCGCAACCCCACGTAGCCGTCGCGGCCGTTCGGATCGCTCCAGCCGCGAAACGCGGCGCGCGCGCGCCCCGGATCGCCGAACCAAGAACCGCCGCGAACCACCCGGCGGCCCTCACCTAATACCTCTGTACTTTCGGGATTGTCATACTCATTCAAACACCATTCGTAGACATTGCCGCTCATATCCAGCGCTCCCACTGACGAGGCGCCTTGGGGATACACCCCCACCGCGGTAGACCGGCTCAACTCGCTTTCATAGGTATTCGCGCAATCGTTATCCCACTCCGCTCCCCACGGGTAGACGTTGTCAGGATTGCCACCCGTCGCCGCCCGCTGCCATTCCCATTCCGTCGGCAGCCGAATTTCGTAGCCCAGTCGTGCGCTCAGCCACCGGCAGAAAGCCACCGCCTCCAACCAGCAAAGGTTTTCGGCCGGATGATTATCATACCGATTGAATTGTTTGCCCGGTTTATCAATCTGAAACCATAGACCCTCCCACCAAGCGGGATTGCCAAAGCCGTCCTCCGCTTCCAGAAAAGCACGATACTGCGCCCAGGTGACCGGATATTTGGCAATGTAAAATGACTTAACGGAAAAGGTACCGGCCTCTTCTTCCAGGGTTACTTTCCCACCGCGTACCTTGTACCAGACAATGTCCGGCAAACCATTCTCCCGCAGCCCCACGCCGGGGCGAGGATCACCCAGCAGGGCCAGCCGCACGCCAATGGTAGCCCGCCGCTCGTGCTGAGTGGCCGGGTCCGCTATCTCCTCGAGCATAAGCTCGGGATTCAGGGGACCCAGAAAGTCCTGCTCTACCTGGGAAAGCTCTTCCACATCCAGACCCAGATGCGCCAGCATGTCGGCAGCTTCGACGACACGCTCGTCGGGCCAGCGGTATTTCTCCGCCCGGTCATGCTCCTGCCACTCCGCCGCCGCCTGGGTAATTTGCCGCCGCAGCCGCAAGTCGTCCCGGGTTTTATCAATCCAATTTCGCAGTCTTGGCCAGCTTCGCAACAGGGCCTCATGAGCCACCTCGACGATAGCGGTGTTGTCCTTACCACGGCTCGTCACCAGCAATCGGGCGTCCGTTAAGGCACTGACCAGTCGTTTCGCTTCGACCGAATCCGTTAGCGGCTCCAGCAGCGCACGCCGCCGGGTCGCCTCGCCCCGCTCGTCCACCTCCACCAGCTCCCGGAAAACCGCACCCAATTTCGCCTGAACAGCGGAAGACAGCTCAGCAAAAGTAGCATCCGCCTGCTTGCCAATGACGCCCTTGACGCCGCCAAAACTGTGATAGGCGGCCTTGGTTAACGTTCCATTCGCCTTCTGCTTGTAGAGCTGGGCCAGCGCAAAAGCCATCAGCGCCAGAGCGCCCGGCTCCCGTCCGGTGTCTTCCAGAATCCGCCAGGGCAGTTCCTCTTCAAATCGCAATCCCGCGACGGCGGCCGGCCGGGTAATCATCTCCAGTAATGCCCTGGAGTCAGACGCCGCCAGAGGGTAAGAGCCCAGCCGCAGCAACCGGGCCAGCCGGGGATGCGCCACGCTGTGATGGTAAAAGTCGGCCCGCAGGGTAAGCACAAGCCGCACCCGTTGCGCTTCCGCCGCCTTTGCCAGCATGGCAATAAACCGCGGGTGATGGGCGGCATCGGTCAGGGTAAACAGTTCTTCGAACTGATCGATAAACAGCAGCAGTTCACTTTTCTGCTGGTCCGCCAGCAGCAGATCCGCCAGCTCGGCTAGCTCGCCACGGGTACGCAGCAGTTCGGCAATTTCGCGTCCCAACCAGCCGCGCCGTTCCAGAAACGGCTCCAGTTTCGCCGCCAGCGTCAGAAACGGATCGTTACCAAGGCCGCCCGGGGTAAACCGCAGCCAGAGCCAGTCCTGCCCGCCCGGAATCTCATTTAGGCGCGGAATAACCCCCGCCGCCACCAGGGATGACTTTCCGGAACCAGAAGCCCCCACCACGGCCAAAAAACGATTGGCGGGATCAGCAAGTCGGGCCAGCAATTCCTGGCTTTCCGCCGCACGGCCGAAGAAAATGGAGGCATCTTCTGGAGTAAAATGCTGCAGGCCCGGGTACGGAGAACCCTCCCAAGCAGGTGCTGCGACCGGTGCTGAAGCAGACGGGGTTGCGAACAGCTCGGTTGCTAAATCCTCACACCCCAGAAACTCGAGGGCCTCGGGTAACTCGCCAAGCCGGTGGCTCTGGTCCAGCCACTTCCAGATGGCGCGCGCTTCCCATTCGGCTGTTAAAGGCTTTGGCGGAGTCAGGGAAATATCAAAATAGTCGGCCAGGTCCCGCCAGCTATCCCCCAACCGTCGGCAAAAAACGAAGCGGGTCTTCGCTGAGTAAGCCGATGCCGGCGACGACTCGCACCCCGTTGACGATGCATCGGGTGTTGACGTCTGGGTAAACTCAACCACCCACTGATGTAGTTGCTTACGGATTTCGAGAAACAGCCGCTTACGGCGGCCGGGATCGGTATAGCGTTCCTCCAGGGTCTTGTCGCCACCGGGAAGAAACTGCCGGCGCCGCAGCCAGTCATGGTTCTGCCAGTCGCAAGCGGAGAGGATAATAGGAAAAAGATACTTACGTTGGGCCAGCAGTTCCCTTATCTCCACATCCTGACAGTAGGGGGAATCCAGAAACGCCTGACTGACCAGCGCCAGCGCCACGTCACAGGTTTGCAGGTTAGCCTTGATCACCGCATCCCAGCATTCGCCGGTACGGATATGGCGATCGCTCCAGAAGCGGACATTTTCACGCTCGAGCCCTTGCAAAAAACCCAGCAGCGAGTCCTCTTCCAGGTAATCAGTGTCTTTGTGGCTGTAGCTGATGAAGACGGTCACAACATCGGCCATGGGTCCACTCCCTCGTTGCGATGTCTCATTATCTTAACCATTCAAGACCGTGCATAAAATAACGCTCCATTGCATCTTGCCGTAGGGATTTAGCTTGGCAGCAAGGCGGTTACTTGGTTCATCATCCTAATCCGCAACGGCCGCCCCAGCAGATGCCGCCGTAACCCCCAGGTATCACCGTAGCGTACATGCTGAATCCAGCCCTGGATGGTGGCGTTAATTTCCCCAAAACCGATTTCTCCGGCGCAGTAGGCTTGCCACCGTGCTCGCAAGCGCTGCTGGAAATGCGTCACGTTACGCGATCTAAGCCGGCGGTGGGTAGGGTAAACGATAAAACCAAGCCATGGAATACCAGCCGTTACGGGAGTTACCTGAGCGTTTTCATGCACCGTCAGCCGCAGGGCCGCCAAGCGTTCCACGATCGCCGCCTGACACCGCCATAGTTCCCGCTTGCTATCGCTGAACAGGGCGAGATCATCAACGTAGCGCAGGTACGCCGGACAGCGCAGTTCCCGTTTGATGAAATGATCCAGGGGATCCAGGTAACAGTTGGACCAGAACTGGGAGGTGAGATTGCCGATGGGCAGGCCCCGCGGCCGCAGCACCGAGAGGAGATCATCGCCGGGAAACCAGACCATGACATATTCTCCCTCCAGCACGCCGGCCCCGCTGCCGAGGATGGTGTCCACCAGCCAGAGCACGTCGTCCGCGCGGATCACTCGGGCTAAGGTATTCCGCAGAATGGCATGATCCAGCGAAGGAAAATGCTTGACGATGTCGAGGCGCAACCCATAACGATAACGGCGGGTAAACTGCTGCAGCCGGTCCACGGCCCGATGCGTACCCTTGCCCCGGCGGTTAGCGTAGCTATCGAAAAGAAAACGGCGCTCGAACCAGGGCTCGATGATGTTACACAGCGCATGATGCACCACCCGGTCGCGAAACGGGGCAGCGCTAATCAGCCGCCGCTTGGGTTCATGAATATAAAAGTTCAAATACGCGCCGGGCTGATAACAGAATGTGCTGAGTTCCTCCTGCAGTTCCAGCAGATGATCTGCCAGTTGGTGGTCAAAGCGCGCCGTGCTTTCCCGGGCCCGCTTGCCGCGGGCGGCCTTACGGTAGGCCGTCAGGAGGTTGTCCCAGGCGATAATGCGGGCGAAGGCTTCACTGAATGTAGAGGTATCCATGGCTGAAAACCTGATTATTTTAACCCGAACGTTTGATTTGCTGGCCTGGCTGCTGCCCAAGGCCAAGCAGTTCCCGAAAGTGTACCGCCAGACAGTGGTAAAGCGTCTGATGGATGCCGCGCTGGATTTCCAGGAGGCGCTCTTCGCCGCTCAGAGCCAGGGCGGCTCGACCCGGCAGCGACACCTGCGGGAAGCCGATGCGGCGCTTAATACGCTGCGGCTGTACCTGCGTCTGGCGCACCGCTGGCAGTGGCTGAACGACGGCCAGTACCGGCATGTCAGCGCCATGGTAGCAGAACTCGGACGGTTGCTGGGCGGCTGGCTAAAGGCAAGGTGAGACGCCTCAAGGCTGTAAGCCCAGGAGGCGCCTCTCTTTATATATATGCCCGACGGGCTGCCCGTGGACTTCCCGTACGGACGGGACTCGCCTGCGCCATCTCTATCCCTTCGCCTCGGGCCGCAAACCGTAGTCGACGGCCAATGCCGGAAGCGCCACCCGGACCGGCAACGGTGGGCGCGCTCGCCACAGGTCCAAAAGTACCTGCGCCATTGAAGGGGAGTAAAGATGTGGGCCAGACACGCCACCCGCAACCCCACGTTGTTGTTGCGGTTGTTCGGATCGTTCCTGTTGCGAAACGCGGCGCGCGCGTTCTCTGGATTGTCGTTCCAAGAACCGCCGCGAACCACCCGGCGGCTGGTGTCAGGGAGCCCCGCCGGCCGTAACCGGCATCCCTATTGTGCCATAGCGAAGGCCATCTGCCAAAAAAATCGCGGGGGCGCTTCAGCGCCCCCTTTGGCCGCTCACGCGGCCAACCAGTGATCAGCGGTTCAGGAAATGGGGGCCAGACACGCCACCCGCAACCCCACGTCGTAGTCGCGGGAGTCCGGAGCGAGCCCGAGCGAAACGCGGCGCGCGCGCCCTCCGGATGGCCGCTCCAAGAACCGCCGCGAACCACCCGGCGGCCATCCCCAGAAACATCTGTCCGGCCAGGGTGATCGTATTCATTCAAACACCAGTCATAGACATTGCCGCTCATATCCAGCGCCCCCACCGAGGAAACTCCCTGGGAATACATGCCCACAGCAGTAGAACGGTTCAAGTCGCTTTCAAGAGTATTCGCGCAACCGTCATCCCATTCCGCTCGCCAAGGATAGATGTTGTCAGGATTGCCACCCGTCGCCGCCTGCTGCCATTCCCACTCCGTAGGTAGACGAATCTCATAGCCCAGCCTTGCGCTCAGCCAACGGCAGAAAGCCACCGCCTCCAGCCAACAAAGGTTCTCAGCCGGGTGATTGCCATATTGATTAAATTGCTTCCCCGGTTTATCAACCTGAAACCATAAATTCTCCCACCAGGCGGGATTGCCAAAGCCATCCTCCGCTTCCAGAAAAGTTCGGTACTGCACCCAGGTAACCGGGTATTTGGCAATATAAAAAGGTCCGACGGTGAATGTCGTAGATGCCGGACGCTGCAACCAGCGGGCTAGCCAGGATCGCCTCGCCTCTTCAATTTCCAGCGTAACCTCTCCCCCCGGCACGGCACACCAGACAATATCCGGCAGCCCATCCTCCCGCAGCCCCACCCCAGGACGAGGATCACCCAGCAGGGCCAGCCGCACACCGATGGTGGCCCGCCGCTCATGGGTAATGGTTGTGTCCTCTATCTCCTTGAGCATACGCTCGGGATATAGGGGACCCAGAAAGTCCTGCTCTACCTCGGAAAGCTCCTCTACGTCAAGTCCAAGATGCTCCAGCATATCAACCGCCTCGACGACACGCTCGTCGGGCCAGCGGTATGATGCCGCCCGGTCACGCGCCTGCCACTCGGCCGCTGCTTGGGCAATTTGCCGCCGCAGCCGCAAATCATCCCGGGTCTTTTCAATCCAGTCCCGCAACCGTGGCCAGCTCCGAAACAGGGCCTCATGGGCCACTTCAATGACCGCCTCATTGGCTTCGCCTTGACCCGTTGTCAACAACCGGGCTTTCGTTAGCGCATTGACCAGTTGCTTCGCTTCGGCCGAATCCGTTAGCAGTTCCAACAGTGCACGCCTCCGCGTGGCCTCACCGCGGTCGTCCACTTCCACCAGTTCCCGGAAAATATCGCCCAACTGGGCCTGTACACTAGGTTCCAGGGCATTGAAAGCCGTTTCCGCCCGCTTACCAATGGCGCCATGCACCCCTTGAAAGCTTTCATAAGCCGCATGGGTCAGTTTGCCGTCGGCTGTCTTTGCCTCGTAGAGTTCGGCCAAGGCAAAAGCCATTAGTGCCAAGGCACCCGGATCAGTGCCAGTATCTTCCAGAATCCGTTGCACTAAGCCTTCTTCAAAAACGAGGCCTGCCCGCTCGGCCGGGCGGGTAATCATTTCGTGCAACGCTGCAATCCCCGGCGCCGCCAGTGGATAAGAGCCAGTTTTTAGCAGTTCCGCCAGAGGCGGCAATGCCACACAACGGTGATAAAAGTCGGCTCGCATCGTCACCCCCGTGCGCACCTGCGCCAGCCGGGAAGCGTGCACCAGTAAACGTATAAAAGCGTCCTGATAGTCCGGGTTTACAACCGTAAACAGCTCTTCAAACTGGTCGATGAACAACAGTAGCTCGGCCCAATCAGGCTTGTCCTCTAGCGCCAGCCGCACCCAACGGGTTAGTTTGCCGGGGTCTCTTGCCAGGTCCTCAGCAACCTCCCGCGGCGCTTTGCCCTGTTTCTCCAGTGCCGATTTGAAACCGGCCGCCAAAGCGATAAAGGGATTGTCTCCCAACTCACCCGGCGTCAATCGTTGCCACACCCAGTCTTGACTACCGGAGAAGGCGCCCGCCTGCAGGCGCGGAATTAACCCTGCCCAAACCAGCGATGATTTTCCCGAGCCCGAAGCACCAATGACCGCAATAAAACGCTTCTCCGGCTTAACTAGCTGCTGGACCAGGTCATCGGTCTCGCGGCTGCGGCCGAAATAGATAGCAGTCTCTTTATCGGTAAACGGGCGCAAGCCGGGAAACGGTGAGCCTTGCCACAGCGGTGGCTGTGCAGTGGCCGCAGGTGAGCGAGGGATTGCAGTTGTCTTCTCAGCGGCGGCGAGCTGTTCTTTAACCAGGCTGCGCAAGTGGTGTTCCAGATTTTCCGCAAAATCACCCGGCGTTGTATATTCGTTATATCCCCGGCGCAGTGAGCCGTCGGCATTACGAAACGAAGCAAAAAACGCTTGTACCAGCTGCCATTGCCGGCGTTTTTCATCGAATTCGGGATCTTCCAGGTCCAGCGATAGCTTCTCGGTGCGCCGATAAACTACCACTTGCGGTTTGCCATGAGCCGCTGCCGCTTGCAGGGCATCGCAGTATTCCCACTCCGTGCCGGAGAGATAGCGGGCATTCAGTGATTCCCAGGCGGTGCCCGCCAGATACCGTAACGCTTCCGGTTTGACCCAAGCTTCCGTCTCCGGCAGCGGTGTACCCATCCGCGACCAGAAGATGACCACGACGATGTCGCACTCGGACGGACTTGGCAGCCCTTCCTTAATGGCTTCCTGGGGTGTCATCGTCACCCGCATGGGAGTTCCGGCGCCGGGCTTGTCCCAGGCCACTACTTCCAGGGTCACGTTGCCGCGCAGCAGCGGATCGTAGGGCAGTCGCTCCAACACCTTAAGCGCCAGGGCACGCTCGTCCGCCACATCCCCCGGCGAGGCCAGAAAGATACGCAGGTGCAGCGGCGCGGCTGATGGTTTCGGTGATTGACTAGACGTGGCCATCTCCAGATTTGGCAAATCAAGCTATCAATTTGCGCCAGTGATAGCAGTAGGCACTTTATCTCAAGTCGGATAATTGCTCACTTTTTGGTTTTTATCATTTTGCAGCATTCACTCTACCGCTGTCGAGCTGAGCCGGTAGCTAAAGCCAACGAGCTCAAAACTGCAAGCGTAGAATACAGTGTTAAAGATAAACAGCCCGAAGACTAACCCAACTGCGGTGATAATCCCAGATTGGACAAAAGTACGAATAATTGCTACTTTAGAGCAAGGAGGTATCTTATCATGCCGAATGTTGAAAAACTCAGTATTGCCTTGACTCCTGAGATCGCCGCCCTGGTTCGGGAAGCAGTGGAAACCGGCGAGTATGCCAGCAGCAGCGAAGTGGTTCGGGAGGCGTTGCGAGACTGGAAGCGCAAGCGTTCCCTGGAACGTCAGGAAATGGATGAGCTTCGCCGTCTCTGGGGTGAGGGACTGAACAGTGGCTCTGGTCGTTTTGCGAGTATGGAGGTGATCAAAGCCGAAGCACGCCGCCGGTTTGAAAGCGACAAAGAAGAAAAGTAATCTTTTTGCAGCGAGAGACGCATGGCGGTTGTCCAGCGAACAGCGCAGGCCGAAGAAGACTTGATCGACATCTGGGTTTACATCGCCCAGAATAATCCGTCCACAGCCGACCACTTGCTTGATGACCTTGATACCAAGTGCCTCTTACTGGCCGACAATCCCCGCCTTGGCCCTACCCGGCCTGATATCGCGCCGGAGCTACGTTACTTTCCAGTTGGCAGTTACCTGATTCTCTACCGCGAGATTGCCCAAGGTATTGAAGTTGTCCGCGTCATCCATGGCGCACGACGGCTTACCGACCTGTTCTAGGATAAAAGAAAATCGTTGGGTGAAGTACCTCAACAACCGCTTGGAAGCTAACCAGGGCTGGCTGAACTAGGTAATCAAGCCAATGCGGGGTTTTTCATCGATGAAGACGGCCTATGCGACCCGCAAAGGGTTCGCTTGAGGTAATCAGCTTTTCGCAACAGCGTATTGTGCGCTTGCCCCACGCCCCGGTTAATTACCCTACATCAAACGTCTGGCATCACGCGAAGTACAGGCTCTGGTAACGGTGCCGGCTCATCGGTGATGGACTCGGGCGGTTGCCAGTTTTCTACTTGTTTACCCAACGCAGCCAGCCGTTCGGTGGCCGTCTTAAGCGACGCTGCGTCGCATGCATACGGCAAGTCGCGATCGGGCAGGCCCTTAAAAAGGTCGCTGTAGAACGCCGTGTTACGCATCCGCTGATTCATTTTGGCAAGACTGCGCTCCATCTGCGTAAGCAAGACCCGAAAACGCACCCACTGATGTGCGGAAAAGCAAAACTCTTTACGCAGGATCTCACCGGCACTCTGACCTTTCGCCATCACTTGCTGAATGGTGTTCTTGGTCATGGCGAGATTGAGTCCACCTTCGGTATTACTAAACCGTATCCGCATGACCCGCTCGCGATAACTCGGCAGCATCGCTTGTAGATTATCCCGATAGTTCTGGGCGGTTTGAAAAATCGCCCAAAGAAACGAGGTCAACTGGGGCCGCCGAGGATTGAGGCCCAGTGGTTTAAGCTCGGTCTCGGCAGGGTCATCGGCGTGGGGTAAATAAACCGCCTGCTGGGGCCGCTGCCTTCGCCCTTCCTGGGAGCGGGAGGTAGGACTGAGGAACTCATTTTTCACCTCACCGTCGGCAAAGCCGGTGGCCGGAAGATCTCTGAGATCGACGCCAAACGTCGGGCGCGAAGGCAACCAGGCATCGAAGAAATGCAATGGAAAGTTGCTGCAAATACCTCCATCGCTAAACCAGTTCACTTGCAAATCGGCTTCGGTTAACGGGATATTGCCCGCCGCTTCCTCAGTCAGCTTGGCCACCTTGATGGTGTAGATCGGCACGGCGCTCAAGAGAATCGGGAAACTCAAACTCAGCCGCGTAGCCACAATCACCGGCAACTGATCGGCTTCGGGCAGAAAATAATAATCGCTCTGTTCCGCCAGAACAAAGCGGTCCTTGCGTTGCGTGCCCTCACACACCAGATGATCCACCACAGGCTTTGGAAAAAGCCGCTGGAAATCGGCTTTGCGGAAGATAAAAAGATGATCCGCAAAGGGCAGAATATAGGGCTGATTCTGGCTTAAATTAGAGGTCATCATCCGCAGCACGATGTTGTCCTCTGCAGCGGTCTCCTTCTCCTGTTGGCACCACGGCGGCGGGCTGCGGAGATCCCCAAAGCTCAATGGCCTGTCGTGCTCGAGTCCCGCCATGGCGTTAATCCGGGCATAAAGCCAATCGGTGAGGATGGTTTGATCTTCTTGGTCGGCGCTGTCATCAGTCACTTCAGGCCGTCCCGTACAAATGCCCATGAAATTATTGGGCACCTCCTGAGAAAGGAGTTTCCAAAGCCTGACACTTGAGGCGATAAGTCCTCCAATCCAGCCAGCGAGGATAAGCAGGATAAGACCCGCCACACCGAACACGCTGCCTCCGACGGCCACGATGACTACCGCCATGATAAGCGCACCCAGGAGCGCACCCAGGGCAAACGCCGACGACAAATGTTGAGTCGCTGCTATCGTGAGTGTGGTCATTATCTGCCAGACGCCGCCTGCCGTTCCCTTAAGACGGTCCAGCAAGGTCAATCCGACCGCCAAGAGGGGCCGGGTTTTAGCGGAAGGGCGAAAGAGATCGCGTAGGAAGTTATCCTTGCTCAGCTCCTCATTGATCTGCTGTAATACGCTGAAACTGTCATGCTTGGATTTGTCGCGCCCGTATTCGGCGGCAGCCGTAGCGGCCGCAACAATGGCGCCGGCGGAGGTGCCGCCGACATTGCGAAAGCGGTATTTCTCTTTAAGCTCTAAAACCAAGGGCGGATAAACGATGCCGCTGGTGATCCCGCCTTTCATTACCAAATCGCATTCTTCTGTAGGACCTGCCATTTATTATCGCCTCTTCTTGCGTTGCCTAATGGATTTTAGTTTTCCCCTATTTCTGGGGGAATTGAAACAGCTTGAGCTGAAGTAGGGTTACCATGAATGATGGATGAATGCAGTGAAAAATTTCACACATTCCGAACGCGCTCCTCCTGGTAATACACACCACAGGCTGATCCCGGATTCCGCTGCGCTCCATCCAGGCTACATTTTTAACCTTAAAACGTGCTAAAAACGCTAAGATTATGTCATTTAGCAGAATGGCAAGGAGTTTACACCGCCCGCAGAAAGGAATTTCTGCCAGCGATTGCGTCAAAGATTTTGTCAGTTTGTCAGTCACTAGGATTGTTTGATAAGACTTCGTTATGAATAGTGAAAATCCACCGGCGGTCGCGCCAGGCGAAATCATTTATTCTGCATCTTCAGCCGATAAAAACGTCCCATTGAAGCCACGCAAGATCGTTGGCATCGGGGCATCGGCCGGTGGCTTGGAATCGCTGGAACGGCTGTTTCAGAGCATGCCGACAGAAACTGGGATGGCCTTTGTCGTTATCCAACACCTGTCGCCGGATTTTAAGTCGATGATGGATGAGCTGCTGGCCCGGCGCACCCAAATTCCTATCCGCCAGGCCGAAGATCAATTGGTGGTCGAACCCGATTGTATCTATCTACTGCCGCCCAAGAAGGAAATGATCATTGCCGACGGCCGGCTGCTGCTGACCGACAAGGAAAAAACCAAGGAACTGACGCTGCCTATCGATCGTTTTTTCCGCTCCCTTGCCCAGGATGTCGGCGAGCGCGCCATTGGCATCATTCTCTCGGGCACCGGCACCGACGGTTCACGGGGCATTACGGAGATTAAAAAAGCCGGCGGGCTGGTTATCTGCGAAAGCGAAACCTCGGCAAAATTCAACGGCATGCCGGCCAGCGCTCAAAAAACCGGTGCCGTCGATTGGGTCTTACGGCCCGAGGAAATACCGGATGCCCTGCTCAACCACGGGCATATTCCGGCCTCCCAGGAACCCTCGGCGGACAATACCTTAACGCCTACCCTGCGAGGCGTGGAAGCAATCTTTGATTTGCTGCGCACAGAGTTCCATATCGATTTTTCCCATTATAAACCCACCACAGTCACCCGGCGCATCGAGCGGCGCGTTTCCATGCACGGTGCCGGTGACTTGGAAAGCTATGTAGAACAACTGCGCCTTGATGCCGCTGAATTACGGCTTCTGTATGCGGATTTACTCATCGGCGTTACGCAATTTTTCCGGGACCGCGAGTGCTTCGAAGAGCTGGAATACAAAGTCATCCCCAATCTGCTCAGTCGAACGCCCCCCCATGAGCCGCTGCGGGTCTGGGTAGCCGGCTGCGCCACGGGCGAAGAGGCCTATTCTCTTGCCATGTTGTTGCATGAACAACTGGAGTCCATGAAGCGGCCCGTCGAGGTCAAAATCTTTGCCACCGATGCCCATAAGAGCTCGCTGGAAATCGCCAGCGCCGGGGTCTATGACGGGGCCAAGCTGGCGGAAGTCTCCGCCGCCCGCTTGCGCCGCTATTTTGTCAAGAAACCCGACGGCTTCCACGTTTCCCACGAGCTGCGCAACATGATTGTGTTTGCGCCCCACGACGTGATCAAAGACGCGCCATTTACCAAGCTGAACCTGATTTCCTGCCGTAATCTGTTGATCTATCTGCAACCGCAGGTCCAGAAAAAGGCGCTGTCGTTGTTTCACTTCGGGTTGAAGAGCGGCGGCGTTCTCTTTCTGGGTTCTAGCGAATCCCCGGGTGAACTGGCGGAGGAGTTCGATACCTTAAACGAACATTGTAAGATCTACCGCAAACGGCGCGATATCCGCTTGCCGGCCATAGACATAGAGTTCACTGCAGCGCCGGCGCAAATGGCCCTGCAAAACGCAGCGGCGGCCCGGCCGGGAACGGCAGGCAACGTGAATAAGACTCTGATACTGGAGACCTATGATCAGCTGCTCGATCGCTTTATGCCCCCCAGCCTGCTGATCAATGAAAAACGGGAGTTATTGGATAGTTTTGGCGGCGCCGAGCGGTTCTTGCGCATTAAGTCCAGACGTCCCTCCACCAACGTACTGGAACTGCTCAACGTCGATTTGAAAGCCACGGTAGCCGGTGGTTTGCGACGCGCCGAAAAGGAGCGCAAGGCCGTTCATTACTCCGGAGTGAAGTTGCCGAGCGAGGGTAACGGTCAAGCATACCGTTTATCCATCGAGCCGCTGTATAGCCCCCGCTATCGTGCAGCGCATTTCCTGATTTCCCTGCAGCCGCTGCAGGAGATCGAGCCGACCCTTGCGCAACATCGCCCAGACGTCTCTGACATTGCCATCAATCAGGCCACCCACGACCAGCTCGACACCCTGGAAAACGAGCTGCGCTACACCAAGGAAAATCTTCAGGCCACCATCGAGGAATTGGAAACCAGTAACGAGGAACTCCAGGCCACCAACGAGGAACTGGTCGCCTCGAACGAGGAATTACAGAGTACCAACGAGGAACTGGTCGCCTCGAACGAGGAATTACAGAGTACCAACGAGGAATTAAATTCCGTCAACGAGGAACTGTATACCGTCAATAGCGAGTACCAGAAAAAGATTCAAGAACTCAAAGAATTAAATGAGGACATGAATCACCTGCTGGAAAGCACGGATATCGGCACGATTTTTCTCGACCGTAATCTGTGTATCCGGCGGTTTACGCCACGCATTGCGGCCATTTTCGATCTTATCGACCAGGATATCGGCCGGCGGATCAGCAGCTTTTCCCATCGGTTGGACTATGAGCACCTAGTCGACGAGATCGAGCGGGTGTTACGCGCAGAAGCTCCCGTCGAGGACGAAGTGCGCGATCTGGAGGGTAATATCTTTTTTTTACGAATCTCGCCTTACCGCTCTGAAACCCGCGTGGAAGGCCTGGTTTTAACTCTGACCGATATTTCGGTCTTGGAAGAAACGCGAATCAAATTAAGGCGGCTTTCCGCCATCGTAGAATCTTCCGACGATGCCATTATCAGCGCCGATTTAAACGGCACCGTTATTAGCTGGAACGCCGCGGCAGAGCAGCTCTACGGCTATTCCGCCGGGGAGGCCATAGGGAAAAATCTGCAACAACTTATCTTCCCGCCGAGCAAACACGACGAGCTGCGCGATTCCCTAGAGCGGGTGTTGCGTAGCGAAAGCGTCTATCGACCGGACACGCTGCGAAAATGCAAAGATGATAAACTGCTGGAAGTAGCGGTTAATGCCTTTCCGGTTCGCAACGCCGCAGGCGATGTCGTAGGCATTGCCGCCATCACCCGCGATATCACCGGGCAGAAAGACGCGGAGCGACAGTTGCGCATCAGTGAAGAAAAATACCAGGATCTTTACCATCATGCGCCGGATATGTACGCCTCCATTGACGCGCAAACCGGTCTGATTCTCGAGTGCAATGAAACGCTGCTTAAACAGTTGGGCTATGCCCGCGAAACCATCATCGGCCAGCCGGTCTTAAAGCTTTACGCGGCAGAATCCCAGGCAGCCGTACAGACGGTCTTCGCCGAATTACAAGAAACCGGTGCGGTTCACGATGCGGAACTTAAACTGGTCCGCCAGGATGGTTCTATTCTGAATGTCAGTTTGAATGTCAGCGCATTACGGGACGAGAACGGCAGAATTGTCCGCAACCGCTCCATGTGGCGGGACATTACGGCGCGCAAGCAGGCCGAAGAAAAGCTGCGGGAAGCGGTGCGCCAACGTGAACAGTTTCTTGCCATGCTCTCCCACGAACTGCGCAACCCGCTCAACGCGTTGCAGAATGCCACCGTCTTGCTGAATATGGAGGGCATCGACGCCAATACCGCGGCCATGGCCCGCCATTTAATCGAACGGCAGACAGCCCATATGACCCGTTTGCTGGATGATCTGCTCGATGTCTCGCGTATTACCCAGAACAAGCTGGAATTACGCCGGGAGCAGACGGACTTGACCCGCATCGTAGAATATGCCGTCGACACCTTGCGAGGGCTTCTTGAGCAGCGTGAGAATCAGCTGTTGCTCGATATTCCGAGCACGCCGCTCCTGGTTTACGGCGATCCTGACCGGCTACAGCAAGTCCAGGCCAACCTGCTCAGCAATGCCGCCAAATACTCGGCGCCGGGCAAGCGCATCTGGCTAACACTGGGTCAGGACAACGACCATGCCGTCATCAGTGTCCGGGATGAAGGAGCCGGTATTGCCAAGGAGATGCTAGAGCGCATCTTCGATCTGTTTGTGCAGATGGAGCAAAAAGCGGATCGTACGCTGGGCGGCATGGGTGTCGGCCTGACGCTGGTGCGCTCCATCGTGGCCATGCACGGGGGTAGTGTTGCGGCCCACAGCGAAGGCCCCGGCACCGGCAGTGAGTTTATCGTGCGGCTGCCGCTGCTCAGGGACGCGACGCAACGTTCGCCGGACGCGCAGCATAATCTTCCGGCTCCCGCCGCCTTACGGATATTGATTGTCGAAGATATGGAAGCCAGCCGTACTTCGTTGCAGGTTCTACTGGAACTGCAGGGTTATCAGGTGATGACAGCAGTCGACGGCGCAGAGGGGTTGGCTGTCGCACGCCGGGAACTACCGGACGTGGCACTGGTGGATATTGGGCTGCCTGTAATGGATGGTTACGAGCTGGCCCGCCGGCTTCGCCAGGAAGCCGCCTGTCAGGGTATCTATCTGGTGGCATTGACGGGCTACGGTCAAGCTGCGGATGTCGAGCGAGCACGGGAGGCGGGGTTTGATGAACATATTGTAAAGCCCTTGGATCACGACAGATTAAAGAAACTGTTCCGGCGTTGGGAATGACGGGCATACAGTGCACCTGCCAACGGTCCCTTAACCAAAAGAACGATTAGCGATGACCGAAACCATTAAATATTTGCTCAACGACCAGCAGATCCCCCTGTCCTGGTACAATATCGTGGCAGACCTACCAGCGCCGCCTCCGCCGGTCTTGCATCCCCTTACCCGGCAACCCATCGAACCGGACGATCTGCTGCCGCTTTTCCCGGCGACGCTTATTCGCCAGGAGGCTGCAACGGAGCGGGATATCGAAATTCCCAAACCAGTACGCGACATTTACCGACAGTGGCGCCCGAGCCCGCTCTATCGCGCCCGACGCCTGGAGCAAGCGTTAGCTACGCCGGCGCGGATTTACTACAAGTACGAGGGGGTCAGTCCGGCCGGCAGCCATAAGCCCAATACCGCCGTGGCCCAGGCTTATTATAATAAAGAAGCCGGCGTTAAGCGGATTACCACGGAGACGGGGGCCGGCCAATGGGGCTCGGCCCTCGCCTTTGCCGGGGCGCTCTTCGAGCTGGACATTCATGTTTTTATGGTTAGGGTTTCCTATCAGCAAAAACCCTACCGGCGGGCGTTAATGGAAACCTACGGTGCGCGCTGCACCGCCTCCCCCTCACCGGAAACCGCGGCCGGCCAGGCTATGCTTGCCAAAGACCCGGCGCATCCGGGCAGCCTGGGTATTGCCATTTCGGAGGCCGTCGAGGTAGCGGCACAGCACGCCGATACTAAGTATGCCCTGGGTTCGGTATTAAACCATGTGCTGTTGCATCAGACCGTAATCGGGCTGGAAGCCGTGGCACAACTGGAAATGGCGGACGATTATCCGGATATTATTGTAGGATGCACCGGCGGCGGTTCTAATTTCGCAGGCATTGCCTTTCCGTTTCTCGGAGAACAACTGCGGGGCGGCCGCCCGGTGCACGCCGTTGCCGTCGAACCCGCGGCCTGCCCCACGCTGACCCGCGGCCGGTACGCCTATGACTACGGCGACACGGCCCATCTAACGCCGCTGACTAAAATGCATACCCTGGGCTCTACCTTTACCCCGCCCGGGTTCCATGCCGGCGGATTACGCTACCACGGCATGTCCCCTCTGATCAGCCATCTTAAGGAATTGGGTTTACTGGAAGCACGTGTCTATCATCAGCTCAGCTGTTTTGCGGCCGGCGTGCAGTTTGCCCGCACGGAAGGCATTCTCCCGGCACCGGAAGCCAACCACGCGGTGCGCGGCGCCATCGACGAGGCGCTGCGCTGCAAGAAGGAAGGAGTAAGCCGCTGCATTCTGTTTAACCTATGCGGGCATGGCCATTTCGATATGCAGGCTTATCTGGACTACTTCGCCGGTAAGTTGGTGGATCAGATCTATGACGAGGGCGAGCTGGCCATGGCGTTGGCCGGCCTGCCCTCGGTGACGGCAGTTTAACACCAAATCCCATTCATGCTGATGCACTCTTGCAATTTTGGAAGCGGCATCAATCAGATCAATCCTTTAAAACATACTCGGCGCCACAATAAGGGCACTTGGCTTGGCCCGTTGCCTCGATGGGCAGATAGACCTTGGGATGCGAGGACCATAAAACCATATCGGGCATCGGGCAGGATAGCGGCAGATCCGCCCGGGTCACCGCATAACGGTTTTCTGCGTTGGGTACCCTCTTGTCGCTGTTCAACGGAGAGGCAGCCATCGTTAGACACTCCTTAAAAATTAAACGAAAGTCAGCCACTCGGGATATTCTTCGCGGCGGCCATGCACTTGATCGAAATACATGGACTGCAGCTTTTCGGTAATGGGTCCGCGCCGGCCATTGCCAATGGCGCGGCCGTCCAATTCGCGAATCGGCGTCACTTCGGCAGCCGTGCCGGTGAAAAAGGCCTCATCGGCAATATAGACTTCATCCCGGGTAATGCGTTTCTCCCGCAACGGAATGCCTAAGTCTGCGGCAAAGCGGATAATGGTATCGCGGGTTATCCCTTCTAAGGCCGAGGTCAGATCCGGCGTATACATCACGCCATCGCGCAAGATAAAGATATTTTCACCGCTACCCTCGGAAACGTAGCCTTCGTTATCCAGCAACAGCGTCTCATCATAGCCATCTCGTGTGGCTTCTTGAAGGGCCAGAATGGAGTTCATATAGTTGCCGTTGGCCTTGGCTTTACACATGGTGATATTGACATGATGGCGGGTAAAGGAAGAGGTCCTGATGCGAATGCCCCGCTCCATGTTTTCGGCACCCAAATAGGCGCCCCACTCCCAGGCCGCCACCATAACATGCACCCGCAGGTTATCGGCACGCAGCCCCATGCCCTCGGAACCATAAAAACACATGGGACGCAGGTAAGCGCTGGCCAGACCATTCTCCCGCACTACCGCACGGCAGACCGCATTAATGGTGTCTCTATCGTAGGGCATTGCCATCGCCAGAATATGCGCGGAACGAAACAGCCGTTCGGTGTGAGCCGACAGGCGAAAAACGGCTGTCCCCCGGTTGGTCTTGTACGCACGGACGCCTTCGAATACGCCGACGCCATAGTGTAAAGTATGGGTTAGCACATGGGTCTTGGCCTGGCGCCAGGGCACCATTTCGCCGTCCAGCCAGATGAGACCATCGCGGTCATCCATCGTCATCGGGAATTCTCCTCAAACAAAGCTAAAGCCGCGTGATGCATTTACCGCCCACGCCAACTCAGAAAAATGGTTATTCGCTTTGGCAGCAGGCGATTGGGCTTAATCGGCCTCCATCACCTGTCGCCATAGTCCGAGCACGGTTTGCCGGTCATCCGATAATTCCGTCTCCGGGATCATGCCGGACTGCTCTTGCAGCGTCAGCTGATGCAGCCGGTGCCGCAAACTACGATAGGCATCGCGCAACCGGGTTGCCTCTTCCGTAGTTAATATTCTGAATTTCTCCAAGCCGTCCAGCTGACGGATATTGTCGGTATAGATGAGCAATGCCGGATAGCGATGAGCATTTGCCAACACCGCATATTGGACCATAAATTCGATATCGGCGATACCACCGCGATCTTGTTTCAGATCAAAATAGCCGGGCTCGTGGCTTCCCAGTTCCTGGCGCATACGTTCGCGCATTTCGCGCACTTCCCGGCGCAGGTGAAGGAGATCCCGCTTACGCGCCAGCACCTCATGGCGAATGTCGCTAAACTGCTTAGCCAGTTCGGCAGGTCCCGCTACCACCCGGGTCCGGACCAGCGCTTGGTGCTCCCAGGTCCAGGCCTGGGAACGCTGATACTCGGCAAACGCATCGATGCTGCTCACCAATAGGCCGGCGCGACCGCTGGGGCGTAACCGGGTATCCACTTCATAGAGTTCACCGGCGGGCGTATGGGCCGTCAACCAATGAATAATACGCTGCACCAACCTGGCAAAGAAGGTTGGATTGTCGAGCTCACGGGGGCCGTTTGTCTGCTGCCGTTCCCCGCGACTGTCATGTAAAAACACCAGATCTAAATCGGAGCCGTAGTTTAATTCAATACCTCCCAATTTACCGTAGGCAATTATGGCGAATTGCGCTTCCCGGCGCTTGCCGTCCTCGCTACAGCAGGGCTGTCCATAACGGGGAATAAGATCATCCCGCGCTAATGCCAGGACTTTGCGTAACAATACTTCGGCAATCTCCGTCAGATAGTCGCTGACGATCATCACGGGCATGGCATCACTCACATCGGCGGCCGCTATCCGCAGTACATTGGTCTGCTTGAAGTGGCGCAAAGCATCCATCACCTGTTCGGTATCTTGCTTGGGAACCCGTGTCAGATAGCTGTCTAACTCTCCCCCCAGGCGGCTCCGGTCCGGAGGATGATAAAGGGTATCCGGGTCCAGCAAATCATCCAGCAATAATGGGTAACGGGTCAGATATTTGCTGATCCAGGCGCTAGCGGCACACAGCTTAACCAGCTGCGAGAGAGCCAGCGGATTTTCCACGAGCAGTGTCAGATAAACGGAGCGGCGGGCAATGGTTTCCAGCAGCCGCAGAATGCGCTCCAGTGTCACAGTAGTATTCGTCGTCCCTGCCACCGCGCCCAACAACAGAGGCATTAGCGTATGCATCCGCTCGCGGCCCCGCTGACTCATTGACCGATAACTGTAGCTATTCTTGAAAGCTTGCAGGGCGCTACAGACCCTAGCGGGGTCCTCGAAACCGTGCTCTGCCAGAAATTGCATGGCATTTTCTTCATCCGTAACGCCTCGCCAGAGCAGAACAAAGTCCAGCGCCGTCCCGTCTTGTTCCGTTTCGGTCTGGGGCGCAGCGAAAATCAGCTCGAATTGGGCTGATACCGTCCTCACATGCTCCTTTAGCACGGCGCTAAAAGCCTGCCAGTCGAAAAACCCCATGGCGTAAGCCAGCCGTAATTTCGCCACAGGTTCCTCGGGAAGATTATGAGTCTGTTGGTCCGCATAAGCTTGCAGGCGATTTTCGACACACCGCAGGAAAGCATAGGCCTGCTTAAGACCGGCAACGGCGTTGCGAGGCAGGCGTCTACTGTCGGCCAAATAACTGAGGACTTTGAGGGCACTGCGTGCCTGCAACGCCGGTTCCCGCCCGCCATAGATCAGTTGAAATACTTGCGCAATGAATTCAATCTCTCTGATACCGCCCGGCCCCAGCTTAATATTGCGCTGCAGGCCTTTGCGCACGACCTCCTTAGCAATTAACGCCTTCATGGTGCGTAACGCCTCGAAAGCTCCGTAATCGAGATAACGGCGGTAGATAAAAGGACGCATTTCCGCCAGCAACTGATTCCCTGCCCGTTGGTCGCCGGCGACTACGCGAGCCTTAATCATGGCATAGCGTTCCCATTCTCGGCCATGATTTTGATAGTATTCCTTGACTGCGGTGAACGGCATCACCAAGGAACCTGAGTCGCCAAACGGTCTTAGGCGCATATCCACTCGACATACGAAACCTTCGGCGGTAGGTTCACTCAGTATCTTAATGAAGCGCTGCCCCAGGCGGCGGAAAAATTCTTCATTACTAAGGGGACGCCGAGCGTCGGTTTCACCGGACTGAGGATAGGTAAAAATAAGATCGACGTCCGATGAATAGTTCAGTTCGCCCCCACCTAGTTTGCCCATGCCCAACACCACCAGCTGTTGAGCCTGTCCGACACTGTTCCGAGGCACCCCTAAACGTTGCGTTTGCCATTCATAGAGCCGCTGTAGGGTATCCGCCAAGAGTGCCTCGGCCAACCGCGACAGCTCGGCCAACGTTTCCTCCAAAACAGCAAACCCCAGGCAATCCCGCCAGGCAATCCGGACCATTTCGCGACGTCGGAAACGCCGTAGAAAAATTCCCAGTTGGGTTTCATTTTCCACCTCTGCCAGTGCTCTGACGAGCCGTATGGCACATTCATCGGGCGTGTAGCTACACCATAGGTCACCACTTGCTAACAGTTCCGTCAGCATACCCGGGTCACGCACACAAGAACGGGCCACAAAATCACTGCAAGCCCATATCCGACACAGCTGCTCCAAGATTGCGCTGTCATGGGGTGGAATGACACCAATCTGCTTCGCTGTACTCGTATAATCCTGCCAATAAATGGCGACTCCCTCTTGCAGAGCCTTAGGCAGACAGGCCAATGCGTGCTCCAATCCGGACATGGTAAACATCCTTCACTCTTAGCAACCCTGCCCCTCATCGGAAGGTTTAAGGATGCTGATTAGACCGCTTAACATAAGCCAAACTCTAGCTGGCCAGGCCGGGCGTGTCACCGTCGCTTAACCCTGCCGTTACCGCGCACCTCCCGGTGCGCTGCTGGCGACACCCTTTAGCCCGACGCCGCAACGCTCATTTTTGCAGTAAGTTTATTATTTCATAGTGCACCAAAAAAAAAGCCCCGCCGAAGCGAGGCTTTTCTGGCTTTCTTGCTATTGCTATTAAGCAGCGAACGCAGGGCAGGCTTACATCATGTCGCCCATGCCGCCCATGCCGCCCATGCCGCCCATGCCGCCCATGCCGCCCATGCCGCCAGGCGGCATCATCGGCTCTTCTTTCTTGGGACGCTCGGCAACCATGGCTTCCGTGGTGATCAGCAGTCCGGCGACGGAGGCTGCATTCTGCAGAGCATAACGGGTCACCTTGGTAGGATCAAGGATACCCATCTCGATCATATCGCCGAACTCTTCGGTAGCGGCATTATAGCCAACATTACCTTTGCTTTCGGTCACCTGGTTTAAGATGACGGAAGGCTCAGCGCCGGCATTGGCAACAATCTGCCGCAGAGGCTCTTCCATGGCACGGCGCGCGATATTGATGCCGACATCCTGATCGTGATTTTCACCCGTCAGATCCTTAAGCGCCTGCAAGGCACGAATCAACGCCACACCGCCACCTGCTACCACGCCTTCTTCGACGGCAGCGCGGGTCGCGTGCAGTGCGTCTTCTACGCGAGCCTTCTTCTCCTTCATTTCGATTTCGGTGGCCGCACCCACTTTGATAATGGCAACACCGCCGGCTAATTTAGCGACGCGTTCCTGCAGCTTTTCCTTGTCATAATCAGAAGTCGCTTCTTCAATTTGTGCACGGATCTGCTCGACCCGGCCCTTGATTTCCGCTTCGGAACCGGCACCATCGACGACCGTGGTATTTTCTTTGCTGACGATGACCTTCTTTGCACGGCCCAGATCGTTCAGTGTAGCCTTCTCTAGGGACATGCCGACTTCTTCGGAGATGACCTGACCTCCGGTGAGAACGGCGATATCCTGCAGCATGGCTTTGCGGCGGTCGCCAAAACCCGGCGCCTTGACGACAGCGACTTTAACAATCCCGCGGATCGTATTGACCACCAAAGTGGCTAATGCTTCGCCCTCTACGTCCTCGGCGATAATCAGCAACGGCTTACCCGCTTTGGCGACACCCTCCAGTACCGGGAGTAAATCGCGAATGTTGGAAATCTTTTTGTCATGCAGCAGAATGAGAGAATCTTCCAACTCGGACGTCATGTTCTGCTGGTTGTTAATAAAATAAGGGGAAATATAGCCGCGGTCGAACTGCATGCCCTCCACAACATCCAACTCGTTTTCCAGGCCCTTGCCCTCTTCTACCGTGATGACGCCTTCCTTACCCACCTTCTGCATAGCATCGGCGATAATTCGGCCTATGCCGACATCGTCATTGGCGGACACGGTGCCTACCTGAGCGATGGCCTTATCATCGGTACATGGAATCGACAGATTTGCCAGTTGCTTCACAGCGGCATTCACCGCTTTGTCAAGACCCCGCTTCAAGTCCATGGGATTCATGCCGGAAGCCACGGCTTTCATGCCTTCCCGAACGATCGCTTGGGCGAGTACGGTAGCGGTGGTAGTACCATCGCCGGCGACATCGGAGGTATGAGAAGCTACCTCTTTGACCATCTGGGCGCCCATATTCTCGAACCTATCTTCCAGTTCGATCTCTTTGGCAACGGAAACACCATCCTTAGTCACCGTGGGGGCGCCGAACGACTTCTCCAAAAGCACGTTACGCCCTTTAGGGCCCAAGGTTACTTTAACAGAGTTTGCCAAAATGTTGATGCCATGTATCATGCGATGACGGGCATCATCACTGAATCTTACCTCTTTTGCTGCCATTTAGGGTTTCCTCTAGAATTCCAATGTTGTCGTTACACCAAGAAAATATCTAGCCTTCGATAATGGCCATGATTTCGTCTTCGCGCATGACGATGTAATCTTCGTCATCGACTTTTACTTCGCTACCAGAATATTTGCCGAACAGAACATGGTCACCGGCCTTGACATCCAAGGAGCGCACCTCACCGTTTTCCAGCAGCTTACCTCGGCCAACAGCGATGACCTGACCGCGCGCGGGCTTTTCGGCAGCGGAACCGGGAAGCACGATACCGCCGGCACTTTTGGTTTCCTCTTCTGCGCGCTTGATGATTACGCGATCATGCAAAGGACGCAAGTTCATTGAAGCTAATCTCCTCGTGGTTGGATGAATAACGTCAGCGCTAATTGTTAGCACTCTCTTTGAGTGAGTGCTAATGATAAAGGGTCAAATTGAGCTGTCAAGCACAATTATTCAAAAACACACTGAGGTAGGTGAGGACAGTTTGGGAAAATTCAAGGGGCGAAGTCGCAAAAAGGTATTTGCGATTTTACTGACCGGGCATATGATTTATGGATTCTGCGATGCTCGATTAACGTCAGGCGCCTTAACATTAATAGCGTCACATTACTCCGATGAAAGGCAACACTTAACCATGGACGCACACCATCTCGTCGTATTTTGCACCTGTCCAGACCGTGCTGCTGCGGAACGTATAGCGCAGGCGGTAGTCACCGAAAGACTCGTGGCCTGTGTCAACATACTCCCTGGCATTACCTCGGTGTACCGCTGGCGGGAAGAACTGCACTCTGATGCAGAACTGTTGTTACTGATAAAAACGCGTCGTGACGTCTATGCGGCTCTGGAGAACCGCATCCGCGACCTGCATCCCTATGATGTTCCGGAAATCATCGCCTTGCCCATCCAGCACGGCGATACTGAGTACCTCGCTTGGCTCGACGCCAGTCTAGCGGATAGCCAAGGCTAGTAACCTCTGCGTTCTCTTACCGGAATGACTCCACCCCCGCGTTGCAAAGTCGCTATTGCCGGTCAATGGTTAACCTATTCGGTGTGAAAGATTTTCTTGATAATGCCCTACACTATCGAAATGGAAGAGAGCACGTCAGAGGGATGTCAATGGTCTGTATGAGAGATTGGCTACTACTAACGCTTTGCCTGGTATTTTCCTTTCTACCCGCCGTTCAGGCCGGCCCTGAAGACGGTCTGCTTGATCCAATGAGGGCACTCACGCAGCCCAAGGATACCCTGTTTGGCCATAATACTCAGGATACCCTTCTGGACCCTGAGCAAGCCTTCGTACTTTCCATCACAGCGTCAGATCCCTACACCCTGGTGGCCCGTTGGAACATCGCCGATGGCTATTATCTTTACAAAGATAAATTGCGGCTCAGCCTGCCGGAGAATAGCGCATCGCATATCGCCGCTATTGATCTTCCCGCCGGTACCTACAAAGAGGATGAATTCTTTGGCCGTCAAGAAGTCTATTATCAACAAGCCGTAGCCACAGTACATCTGCAAAGATCGCAAGCGCGGATGCGCAATATCGTGGTACATGCCAGCTATCAAGGTTGTGCAGAAATTGGCGTATGCTATCCACCGCTGACCCAGAGCATACCCGTGACCCTAGCAGCCCTGGAAACAGCCTCTATACCTGCGAGCCAAACAGCCGGGCTGGCTGGGAAACCGGCCGGCGGAGACAGGCTTGGCGTTGCGTCGGAACAGGATCGTATGGCTCATATGCTAACTGCAAAACGCTTCTGGGCGCTGCCGGCTTTTTTGGGTTTTGGTCTTCTGTTAGCCTTTACGCCCTGCGTATTTCCCATGATACCTATTTTATCCAGCCTTATCGTCGGGCAGGGCGAGACCCTTACCCGGCGGCGCGCTTTTCTATTGTCGCTGGTCTATGTATTGGCGATGGCGATAACCTACACCGTTGGCGGAGTGCTGGCAGCTTTGCTTGGGCAAAATATTCAGGCTGTGTTCCAGAATACCTGGATTCTTATTGGCTTTAGCGCTTTATTTGTCCTTCTGGCACTGTCCATGTTTGGTTTTTATCAATTACAACTGCCGGAGCGGTGGCAAAACCGGCTTAGCGAATTTAGCAATCGCCAACGGGGCGGTAGCTACTTAGGTGTTGCCATTATGGGACTGCTGTCCGCGTTAATCATCGGTCCCTGTGTAGCACCACCCCTAATCGGGGTACTTACAATGATTGCCGCCACCGGCGATACGGTACTTGGCGGCACGGCTTTGTTTATCATGAGCCTAGGCATGGGAATCCCTCTGCTGCTGATTGGTGCTTCCGCCGGACGCTTGTTACCCCGCGCCGGGCAGTGGATGGAGCGGATTAAAGCCGTGTTTGGCGTACTTCTGCTGACAGTGGCTATCTGGCTGCTTGAACGTATCTTACCCGCGACAGTCAGTATGCTATTGTGGGCCATATTGCTAATCGTCTGTGCGACTTACATGGGGGCTCTGCAACCTCTAACCCAGAGCGCACCGACCTGGCGTACCTTGGTCAAGGGTCTGGGAGTGGTACTGCTGATCTATGGTATTTTGCTCCTGGTGGGAGTAGCCTCCGGCGGCAGAGATGCTCTACAACCACTGCGTGGCGTTGGTAGCTTAGCAGTCGGAGGGGGCATGCAGAGGCCGTTAATTTTCCAGCCTGTTCCATCGGTTGCTGATGTAGAGAGGGAATTTGGGCTGACTGTTCACCGCCCAGTCCTGCTGAATTTCTAGTGCAACGGCCACCGCATTTTTACCAGGCGCTGATGCCGGCCACTCGTCCAGCCAGTCAGTGGTTATATAGTGCTTTGCTTAATCCTTGCTTCGCAAGTGGTGCGCGGTGCTACCGCAGGGAGGATTTACCATGACCATCACCCCCGAATCGCTGCAGAACCGCTTTCCACAGCTGCTCGATAAGCTCAATCGCGCGGCAGTGCAAAGTGTGCTTAATAGCTTGGAGCGTATCACAGCAACACCAGGCCAAGTGCTATATCGCTACGGAGAAGACGCCGATGCGTTTTATCTGGTATGGGAAGGGAAGGTAGCTCTTTCGCTGACCATTGCCGGAGAAGAAAAGTGTCTTGGTACCATCGGACCCGGGCAATTTTCAGGTATGGCAGCAGTAATTGATCCGGGCCCTGCGTTGCTCAGCGCAACGGTCATCGGACCCAGTATTCTGCTACGCCTAACCCATGTCGGACTGGTACGACTGCGCGCCACTCAGCCACGGGTGGGTAGCGATTTGCTACGTGCCTTTTCCCTGAATCTGGTGAACTGGTTACGGACCTATGAAGAATATATGGCAGAGCGCGATCAGCCTGATAACCTTGTTGAATTTTTCCGGCTAGGCAGAATTGCACAGCAGCCTTGACAGAAACCAACGGACGGCAGCTATGAATCTGGAAACGAATTTCTCGGACTTTCTACAAACCGTTCCGGCTCTCGCCGAATTTGGGCCGCAAGAACTCACCATTCTGGAGCGGGCCATGGTGGTTGAGCGTTTTCCCGACGGTCATGAGTTTATCAGTGAAGATAAGCGCAACGAGAATATGTACCTTATTATTCAAGGTGAGGTGACAGCCACTCATAAGCGTGCCAAGCGGCGCGGAAAAGATATTATAGAACGCCTTGGGCCTGGCGATTTATTTGGGCTGGTGGCCCTTATTGATCATCGCCCTGCTTGGGCCACATATCGTGCCGTTGGGGAAGTCACGGCAGCGTTCTTACCCGTCAATGCCTTTGCGCTTTTGTTTACTGCGGAGGCTCCCCTTGCCCAGCATTTTCAAAACCTTATCGCCGTGCAGCTGGTTCGGGATTTACGCGCCTGCGTACACACCTCGATAGCGGCAGCATCTGCAGACAGGAAGCTTAATTAGACCTCAAGCGAAGCGCTGGGGCGCCGGATTGGGCGGTGTCACCGCCGCTCAACCCAGTCAGCCGGAGTCTGACTGATCAAAAGATCTACTAGGTTGTCTATTAAGCCTAATTTCGCTGAAACTTTCATGATCAGCCGCCATCTTGCAGCGATTTTCGTTGATCTGGCATTTTTCTGGACAACGCCTGTTGGTTCATGCACAATCCGCAGCTTACTAATTCACGATTCCCCTTACAGCGATTCAACCTTATGGCAAAACTGCTGATTCTCAATGGCCCAAATCTCAACCTGCTCGGTACTCGTGAGCCGGATCTCTATGGTGTTGCTACGTTAGAAACCATTCGCCAAGGCTGCGAGACGCTAGGGAGGAATTTGGGACATGAGGTGCTGTTTTTTCAGAGTAATGCCGAACACGCACTGATTGACAAAATTCAGGCGGCGCACGATGAGGCGATAGACTTTATTGTGATTAATCCGGCTGCTTATACCCATACCAGTATTGCGCTGCGGGACGTCCTGCTTGGCGTTGCAATACCTTTTATTGAGGTACACCTGTCAAATATCTTTGCTCGCGAACCTTTCCGTCACCACTCTTATCTTTCGGATATAGCCATCGGCGTTATTAGCGGGCTGGGAGCTCAAGGCTACGAACTAGCCCTGCAGGCCGCCAGTCACTATCTTGCTAAGCGCAACGGGGCATAAATTGTTATGGATATACGCAAGATTAAAAAACTGATTGAGCTTTTGGAAGAATCCGGGATTTCTGAAATTGAAATTCAGGAAGGCGAAGAGTCGGTGCGCATTAGCCGCCATCTGCACCAGCAGGCGGCGACAGTGATGCTGCCGCCTGCCATACCGGCTACTTACGCTAACCCGGCCTCTCTGTCAACACCACCAACACTCGGGACAACCCCTGAAGCTAACGAGCCTGTTCAACAGGGTCATGTGCTCAAATCACCCATGGTAGGAACCTTTTATCGGTCACCCTCGCCAGGTTCAAAAACGTTTGTTGAAGTGGGACAGCAGGTTGATGTCGGTGATACCGTTTGCATTATTGAGGCGATGAAAATGTTTAACCAAATTGAAGCTGACCAGGCAGGTACGGTTACTCAAATACTGGCGGAAAACGGTCAACCCGTCGAGTTTGATCAGCCGCTGTTCATTATTGAATAGGCTTTGCCCGGCATGCTGGAAAAAATTGTCATTGCCAATCGCGGTGAAATAGCGCTGCGCATACTCCGTACCTGTCGGGAGTTGGGAATTCAAACCGTGGCAGTCCACTCAACGGTGGACAGGGATTTGAAACATGTTCGCCTCGCTGATGAAACGGTCTGTATAGGGCCTGCGCCCTCTGCCGAAAGCTATCTTAATATGCCGGCCCTAATTAGCGCTGCTGAAGTAACCGACGCAGTCGCCATTCATCCTGGTTACGGCTTTCTAGCGGAAAATGCCGATTTTGCTGAACGCGTGGAACAGAGCGGCTTTATCTTTATTGGCCCACGCCCGGAAACCATCCGGCTAATGGGCGACAAAATTTCCGCCATCCGCGCCATGGAAGCCGCTGGGGTACCCTGCGTGCCCGGTTCCGGCGGTCCTCTGGGCGAGGACGATACTGTCAATGTGCAGCTTGCCGCGCAAATTGGCTACCCCGTCATTATTAAGGCGGCCGGTGGCGGCGGTGGTCGAGGCATGCGGGTCGTACACAGCGAAGCCACTCTACTTAACGCTATCTCTCTCACCCGCAGCGAGGCTAAGGCTGCTTTTGGCAATAACACTGTTTATATGGAGAAATATCTCGATCATCCTCGTCACATAGAGATCCAAATTATCGCCGACACTCATGGCAACGCCATTTACTTAGGCGAACGGGATTGCTCCATGCAACGCCGCCACCAGAAGGTTGTTGAAGAGGCGCCGGCTCCTGGCATCACTGCCGAGCAACGTTCCCGAATTGGTGCTATTTGTACGGATGCTTGCCGGCGCATCGGCTATCGAGGCGCTGGTACGTTTGAATTTCTCTATCAAGATGACGCCTTTTATTTTATCGAAATGAACACTCGCATTCAGGTAGAGCATCCGGTAACTGAGATGATCACCGGTATGGATATTGTCAAAGAACAATTGCGTGTCGCCGCGGGAGAGACACTTAGCCACACGCAGGACGACATTCGTATCATCGGGCATGCCATAGAGTGCCGCATCAATGCCGAAGATCCTACTACCTTCATACCCTCCCCCGGTACTATCACCCAATATCACGCCCCCGGAGGACCCGGAATCCGCGTAGATTCCCATATTTATAATGGCTATCGGGTACCGCCCAACTACGATTCGCTGATCGGCAAACTCATCGCCCACGGTGAGCACCGCAACTCCGCCCTAGCACGCATGCGCAACGCCTTGGATGAACTCGTCATTGAAGGCATTAAGACCAATGTTCCTTTGCATCGGCGTATTTTTGCTGATCTAAATTTTAGCAACGGAGGCACCAACATCCACTATCTGGAAAAGCAACTGGAACCCTAGGCGTGCGTGATTTCCCTGCCTTATTGCATGCGAACGTTAGATTTGACTTCCCCCACGTTCGATTTGCAGCGACGAACCCATGAGCGACGAAGCGCCCGCCTCCTGGTTACAGCTTACCTTAACAGCGACCAAGCATACCCCTGAACAATTAGAAGCCGCTTTACTCGCCGCGGGTGCGCTGAGTGTGGCTCTGCAAGCCGCCGGTGACCAGCCTCTTTGGGAACCTGCCCCCGGGGAAACTCCGCTGTGGTCCCAGACCCAGGTTAGCGGTTTATTCGCTGCACAAACCGATTTTCAGGCGGTTCAGCACGTCTTGCGCAGTGTCTTGGGTAGTGAGCTACCGGGCTACCACCTGGAGGTGCTGGTTGAGCGCGATTGGACGCGAGCCTGGCTGGAAGACTTTCACCCGATGCGTTTTGGCAAGCGCTTGTGGGTCTACCCTACGGAAACGGCGCCACCCGACGACCCGCAAGCGGTCACGCTGAGGTTAGATCCAGGCCTGGCCTTTGGTACCGGCACCCATCCTACAACGTCGCTTTGCCTAGAATGGCTGGACGGAACACAACTCGAGGCCAAGACGGCTATCGATTACGGTTGTGGTTCGGGAATACTTGCCATTGCCGCCGCAAAACTGGGGGCTTCCCGAGTCTGGGCGGTAGACATTGACCCACAGGCACTGCTGGCCAGCGAACGCAACGCCGAACGCAATCACGTACGGGAACCCATTGTGCTGGGAACGCCTGATTACCTCATCATACCGCCGGTGGATATTCTCCTGGCGAACATCCTTGCTGCGCCCTTGATTCGCTTAGCGCCACGCTTTAGCACTCTGGTGAGGAACAAGGGCCAGCTTGTCTTATCCGGCATTCTCGAAACGCAGGCCGCTGAAGTACAAAAGGCTTTTAAGCCATGGTTTTCTTTCGGGCCTTCCCGGTATCGGGAAGATTGGGTGCTCTTGCAAGCGGTGCGCAAAGACTGACTTTCTTAATCGCTCTTGGCGTAACGTTGGGTCTGCGGGTATTATGAGTCGTTCTGACTGCTACCCCCAAGTAAGGCAAAAAGATAATTAACGATAGTGTTGCGAGAGACGTTGCATGAGCACCTGTTCTCAACGCAACCCTTTTCCATTCATTGGCAACTGAGGAAGCACTAGCAGCATGACGGTGAGCGATCCTGAATTCTACGCCAGCACACGCCCCACAGCACCGCTGCGCAACCAGGTTAAAGTTGCCCTACAAAATTACCTTTGCCATCTGGAAGGCCACACACCCCACAACCTGTACAAACTGGTTCTCCAGGAAGTGGAACTTCCCCTGCTGGAAACCATTATGCACTATACGCGTGGCAACCAGAGCAGAGCTGCTGACATTCTTGGCATTAACCGCAGTACACTGCGCAAAAAGCTGAAGCAATACGGTCTAGATTGATACCCGTTGCTGCGATGACGCCACGGTAGACGAAGCATGAGAAAAAGTTTCCTCTTGTTCCAGCGAGGTTTATCATCATGGCTATCCAAGTAAAGTACTTTGCTAGTCTTCGGGATCGAATCGGACGCCACGAAGACCGGCTTCCTCCCAGCGAGGGATTGACCGTGGCGGCAGTTTGGCAACAACTCTGGCCTGATATGCCCCTGCCGCCCAACATTCTAACGGCCGTCAACAGAGAATATGCCGCACTGGATCATCCAGTAAAGGATGGCGATGAAGTCGCCTTTTTTCCGCCGGTCACGGGGGGCTAAAGCATGCTAATCGAACTTCGGGAAGCGCCTTTTAACCCTTTGGAGGCATTGGCACACTATCAGGAAAGCCTTACCGCCTTACCCGGAAAGTACGGTGCCACGGCCATTTTTATTGGCACAATGCGCGATTTTAACGAAGGCGACTGTGTCCGTAGCATGGCTCTAGAATATTACCCCGGCATGACCGAGCGGCACTTGCAGCGTATCGTAGAGGAAGCCGGCTCCCGGTGGGATTTTCTGGACGCACTCGTTGTGCATCGGGTCGGCGCCCTGTATCCCAATGATCCCATTGTCCTAGTCGCCATTTGGTCGGCCCATCGCGCCGCGGCTTTCGATGCCTGCCGCTTTATCATGGAAGCCCTGAAAGCTCGGGCACCCCTCTGGAAAAGGGAAGCGCTGGCAAATGGTCAACGTTGGGTGGAGAAAAATACCCAAGGCTAGGCCGGTCAATCCAGTCTGGACAGCTACTTGACTGATACCGGGGGCCTATTGTTCGAACGGTTTCCTCCGTTAACTATATTTCGTAAGATTACGCTGTTGGTCGAATCATTACAAAGAAGTCAAGCGATGCAAGAACTGAACCCTTATTTCAATCAGATTGAGGAGTTGCAAGGGCGTACCGAAGCCTTGAGGGGGTATCTTTGACCTTGCGACGAAACGCGAACGCCTAATCGAAGTCAATCGGGAACTGGAACAACCCCATGTATGGAACGACCCAGAGCGGGCCCAGGCTTTAGGTAAAGAACGGGCACAGCTGGAAACGGTGGTGGAAACCCTTGAGAGCCTGCAACAGGGTTTGCAGGATACTGCCGAACTGCTGGAATTAGCCGGTGAAGAGAACGATACGGTGGCGGTAACCGGCCTGCTCAAGGAGTTGGCAAGCTTTGAGCGCCGCGTTGCCGACCTGGAATTCCAGCGCATGTTCTCCGGCGCAGCGGATGCTTGCGATGCTTTTCTGGATATTCAGGCGGGTTCTGGCGGCACTGAGGCTCAAGACTGGGCTGAAATGCTGTTGCGCATGTACCTGCGCTGGGGTGAGCGACGTGGTTTTCAGACAGAACTCATCGAGGTCTCCCCCGGCGAAGTCGCGGGTATCAAGAGTGCTACGATCCGATTCGAAGGCGCCTACGCCTATGGCTGGCTGCGCACCGAAACCGGTGTGCATCGCCTGGTGCGCAAGTCTCCCTTTGACTCCGGCAATCGTCGCCATACCTCTTTTGCGGCGGTGTTCGTCTCCCCGGAAATTGACGATAGCTTTGAGATCGACATTAACCCGGCAGATCTTCGTATTGATGTTTACCGGGCTTCCGGTGCCGGCGGTCAGCACGTCAACCGTACGGAATCGGCAGTGCGTATCACCCATCTTCCTAGCAGCACCGTCACTCAGTGTCAAAACGATCGATCGCAGCATAAGAATAAAGCCACAGCCATGAAGCAGCTCAAGGCTAAGTTGTATGAACTGGAAGTGCAAAAGCGCAATGCTGAATCCCAGGCGCTGGAAGAAAGCAAGTCCGACATTGGTTGGGGCAGCCAGATCCGTTCCTATGTGCTTGACCAATCCCGGATCAAAGACCTTCGCACCGGCGTGGAAGTGGGCAATACGCAAGCTGTCCTGGACGGCGATTTGGATAAATTCATTGAAGCCAGCCTGAAAAGTGGCTTGTGAGGTCTATCTTCAAGGCTGCTCAAATATCGAGTTGAAAGTTATTGTCAAGATACGCTGTAAATACATCCCGGTAAGCTCGACTGCGGCATCCATGCTGCAGACGGTCTTGACAACAACTTCCAGCTCAATATCCCGACTAATAGCGCTTACGGCAAGCCTTTTCGGCAAAAAGCATAGCAATCAACACCCGCTTTCTATAAGACAATGTTCTTTTTTACCTAATAGATTAACAAGATAATCCATGTCCGAACGAGCCACCGAAACATACACCGAACTTGATGAAAATAAGCTAATCGCGCAGCGCCGCGCCAAATTGCAGGCGCTACGGGAACAGGGCAATGCCTTTCCCACCGATTTTCGCCGCAATGTTATGGCTGGGGAACTGCACGCTGAATACGCCGACAAGGACAACGATTTTCTGGAAACCCAGCCACGCTGGGTAAAGGTGGCAGGCCGCATGATGGCCAAACGGATCATGGGTAAGGCCAGTTTTGTCCGGCTGCAGGATATGTCAGGTAATATTCAGCTATTCGTGCAGCGCAACAGCCTGGGGAATGACGCCTACACGGATTTTAAGACTTGGGATATCGGCGATATTCTGGGGGCCGAGGGCACACTGTTCAAAACCAAGACCGGAGAACTCTCGGTCAAGGTCCACGAACTGCGCCTGCTTACCAAAGCATTGCGACCGTTACCGGAGAAGTTTCACGGTCTTGCCGACCAGGAAATCCGCTACCGGCAACGTTACCTGGACCTCATTATGAACGAGGTAAGCCGTAAGACCTTTCGGATGCGCTCTGCTATCGTCGCTTATATCCGTGATTTTTTTAATAGAAAGGATTTTCTGGAGGTCGAAACTCCGATGATGCAGGCGATCCCCGGTGGTGCTACCGCACGGCCCTTTACGACCTACCATCATGCCCTGAGCATGGATCTTTTTTTACGGATCGCCCCGGAACTTTATTTAAAGCGTCTGGTGGTAGGCGGCTTCGAGAAGGTCTACGAGATCAACCGCAATTTCCGTAATGAAGGTCTTTCTACTCGCCATAATCCAGAGTTTACTATGCTGGAATTCTATGAGGCTTATGCCGATTATCAAGACCTCATGAATCTCACCGAGGAATTGCTGCGCACGATGGCGCAGCAACTGTTAGGCAGTACGCAGGTGACTTACCAGAGCGAAACCTACGATTTTGCACAACCTTTCCAGCGGTTAACGGTTAAGGAGGCCATCCGCCACTATAATTCAACTATCACTCCAACACAGTTGGACGATCTACCAACTGTTCGGCAATTTGCCGAACAGTTGGGATTGCCCATCAAACCCGGTTACGGACTCGGGCGGATTCAGTTGGAAATTTTTGAAAAGACAGTGGAAAATAACCTTAAGAATCCCACCTTTATTACTGCCTACCCCACGGAAGTTTCTCCGCTCGCCCGGCGTAATGACCAAGACCCCCTGGCTGCGGACCGCTTTGAGCTATATGTGGGAGGCCGTGAAATTGCTAACGGTTTCACGGAGCTTAATGACGCCGAAGATCAAGCCGAGCGCTTCCGCAAGCAGGTGGCTGAGAAAAGCGCGGGCGATGAGGAGGCCATGCATTTCGATGCCGACTATATCCGTGCTTTAGAGCATGGCATGCCGCCTACCGCAGGAGAAGGCATCGGGATCGATCGCTTGGTGATGTTATTTACCGATACGCCTTCGATTCGTGACGTACTGCTGTTTCCCCATATGCGCCCGGAATAAGCGCCGATAGCACAAGTTGTAGAGTACTCAAAATGGCTTGGCAAAAAACATAATAGGTGTAGAAAAACTATCAGTTTTCCTAATCACGCAACGGCAGAGTCGAACGGGTAAGGCAGTGGCTCGAACACCAGCGGTGCGCCGTCGGCACTGCCCAGTAAGACTGGCCCTTGCTCCACGCAATCGATCAGCACGACGGCTAGCACAGCATAGCCTCCCTCTGGATGCAGGCAGGCATCCACGATCATGCCGGTATTTTGCTCAGGACCCAACCGCGCCGAGAACAACCCATATCCTGGTTTAGGAGGCGTATCACAGGCTACCCTGGCCCGATACATGCGCCGCTTAAGTTTGCCCAGATGCTGGGTGCGCGCCACCACTTCCTGTCCAGGATAACAACCTTTACGAAAGCTAACACCGCCAAGAAGTTGCAGATTGGTCATTTGCGGCACAAAGGCTTCGCTAGTTTCGGGATAAATAGTAGGAATACCTGCCAAAATATCCAGTAATCGCCAGGATTCCGTTCCAGTGAGTGCGGTCTCAGAAGCCAGGGTCGTCCAGAAAATTTTCAGTTTCTCAAGTTCTCCATAGATCTCAAAGCGCGGCCAGATACCGGGTAAGCGAATGATACTTATATCCTCCGCATGACTCACCTCTCCCAGCTGCGCGGGCACCGTTCCTAGCGTTTTTTGCAACAGGTCCGCGGTGTGGGGACCCGCCAAACCTATCGCAATGAGCTGATTGCCGGCATCCTCTAATGTCACATCGGCTCTTAATATAAACATTCTGAGACGGTTAAGCACAGATGCTAGCTTTTCTCTCAGTAGCCGCAAATAAAACGCGTCACCCCGTTGAAATAGTCGAAAACTCGCCAGCATACGTCCCTTCGGACTGCAATAGGCGCTTAATTGGCTGTGCGCAGGAGTTATCTGCCGTACGTCGCTAGTCAACTGGCCTTGCAAAAAGGCTTTGACATCGCTGCCGCTGGCGGCGATGAGTCCTTGGTGGGATAGGTCGCTTAGCATATTGTTGGTCAGCGCCATGTGTAATTCCCGCTCGGGATCACCGAAATGGCAGACGCCATTATCGCCAACCACGGCACCTGCCTGCACAAGAAAGCTTTTCCAGTCTGGATTCATCGCTAATCTCTCTACTGAGAATGAGTTCTTATGAAAATCGTAGAATAGAATAAGACAAGCTGCTGCATTGCGTCTATGCAGGGACATCTGCATAATGCTATGTGGTTAAAGAGTTGGGATTCCCAGGACACGAGGCGTTTGCACGTGAACCAATTATAATCTTTAGCGGTCTCCTATAGGGAATCCATTGCAGAAACTGCGACTTATCACCGCTATTCGATCGTACAATTTACCAAAAAGCAGCGCAAGCACGATGACTATGCAGCCAAAATCACAATACCAACCCGTAGAAGACGCAAGCTCCAACCAGGATGTTTCCGCATCCGTTACTCAAAAGCGGCCGAAAGAATTCGGCGGTCCTAAAGGTCTGGAACCGACTCGTTACGGAGACTGGGAAAAAGCCGGACGCTGTATCGATTTTTAAGACGATTTTTGGAAACAGCCTGTCCACGGTTCGGATGGCGCGTAAGCGGACTCCAGGACCCAAGAAACACACCCTTTAAACGCGGACTTCGCTGAGTCTATATCCAGGCTACGCCTGAACATCGAGCGTTGGAAGGGGCATTGACACGCTATGGCTTAAGGGCCGTCGCCCGGCGCAACCAGTCCGCTTGATTTTTTTTATCATAAAGAAGGTAAATTACCAGGCATTGCAAGGCACTTCTCAATGCCATGAGAAAGTTTGCTGCTTTTCCCTCTAATCGGTGGATGGTAAAGGCAATTTTTAGTTGCACTGCAAAAATGGTAAGATTATCGCGCTTATCGCGATATATGGCCCGAAAACAAAAATTATGTCTCTATGTCTCTATGTCTCTATGACAGTGTGACGAGGTAAGATTCATGACCACTGATAAACGACCGCTCTCGCCCCATCTGCAAGTTTACAGGCCCCAGCTGACTTCGGTTCTATCTATTCTTCACCGGATTACTGGCGCCGCCTTGTCTATCGGCACTTTGCTGCTTGTCTACTGGTTGATTGCCGCTGCAGCGGGCCCTGAGGCCTATGAACATGCTCAAGCTGTGCTGGGTTCTATGCTAGGGCAGTTATTCCTGTTTTTATGGACCTGGGCGCTGTTCTTTCATCTCTTCAATGGCATCCGTCATTTATTCTGGGACGCGGGCTATGGTTTCGAGATGGAGCATGTCTATAAATCCGGCAAAGCGGTGGTGTTGGCCTCAGTCATCCTAACCTTTCTCTGTTGGCTTTTTACCGCTGCCTAAGGAGCAATTCCTGATGAGTTTACAAACACCGCTTGGCCGTGCCCGCGGCCTTGGCTCCGCCAAAGAAGGCGTTTCCCACTGGTGGACGCAACGCGTCACTGCGATAGCCTTAGTACCCCTAACCCTGTGGTTCGTGGTTTCCCTATTAGGCGTTGCCGGAGCCGATTACGAAACAGTCGTTGCCTGGATCGCCAGGCCCTTTAATACAGTCTTACTCATCGCGCTGCTGATTAGCACATTCTATCATGCCATCCTGGGCCTACAGGTGATCATCGAGGATTACGTCCACCACGAGGGTACCAAAGTTGCGTCATTGTTAGTCATTAAGTTCTTGCTCGTATTGCTGGGTGGCTCTGCCGTTCTCGCCGTTTTACGCATTGCCGTTGGAGGCTAGGGTTTCATGTCGAATGCTTATAAGATAACCGAGCATACCTATGATGTCATCGTGGTCGGCGCCGGCGGTGCCGGTCTGCGCGCTACTTTCGGCATGGCCGCCAAAGGCTTAGCCACCGCCTGTATCACCAAAGTCTTCCCTACCCGCAGCCATACGGTAGCAGCTCAGGGAGGCATGTCGGCGGCCTTGGGCAATATGGGACCGGATAAATGGCAATGGCACATGTACGACACGGTCAAAGGTTCCGATTGGTTAGGTGATCAAGACGCCATTGAATACATGTGCCATGAGGCTATTCCCGCCGTCATTGAGCTAGAGCATTATGGCGTGCCTTTCTCCCGTACCGAAGAGGGAAAGATCTATCAGCGTCCCTTTGGCGGTATGACCACCAACTTTGGCGAAGGCACGGCCCAGCGCACTTGTGCCGCCGCCGACCGCACGGGCCATGCCATTCTCCATACGCTGTATCAGCAGTCGCTAAAGCATGACGCTGAATTTTTCATCGAGTATTTTGCCCTGGATCTGATTATGGACGATGAAGGTGCCTGCCAGGGCGTCATGGCTTGGGATCTGACCGATGGTACCCTGCATTGCTTTCGTGCTCACATGGTGGTATTGGCCACGGGTGGATATGGACGCACGTTCTTCTCCTGCACCTCTGCCCATACCTGCACCGGCGACGGTAACGGCATGGTGCTACGCGCCGGCCTGCCCTTACAGGATATGGAGTTCATTCAGTTTCATCCTACCGGCATCTACGGTGCCGGCTGCCTGATTACGGAAGGCGTGCGCGGTGAGGGGGGTTATTTAACCAATGTCAACGGCGAACGCTTTATGGAGCGCTATGCTCCTAACGCCAAGGATCTCGCTTCTCGGGATGTGGTAAGCCGCTCGATGACTATGGAGATTCGTGAGGGCCGCGGGGTGGGCCCGCATCACGATCATATCCATTTGCATCTTGAGCACTTAGGGCCTGAGGTGATTCACGAGCGTCTTCCTGGAATTGCCGAAACGGCCAAAATCTTCGCTAATGTCGATGTCACTAAAGAACCGATTCCGGTATTGCCTACCGTACACTACAACATGGGAGGCATTCCCACCAATTATCATGGGGAAGTGGTAACCCTTAGGGACGGCAATCCGGAGTATGTGGTGCCCGGCCTAATGGCCATCGGCGAAGCTGCCTGTGTATCGGTGCACGGCGCTAATCGCTTGGGATCCAATTCACTGCTGGACTTGATAGTGTTCGGCCGTGCCGCTGCCAACCGCTGTGCCGAATTAATTAACTCTCAGCGTTCTCATCAACCCCTGCCACCGCGTGCGCTCGATAAAATCCTTACCCGCTTTGATCGGCTGCGCCATGCCAGTGGCAACACATCGACGGCGCAACTGCGTCTCAAAATGCAACGCGATATGCAAAACCACGCCGCCGTGTTTCGCACCGAAGAGCCCATGGCCGAGGGCGTTCGGTTAATGGATGAAAATTTGCAAAACTATGCGGATATTCGGATCAGCGACCGGAGTTTAATCTGGAATTCCGATCTTGTAGAAACGCTGGAACTGGACAACCTATTGGGCTGCGCCGTCGTATCTATTCATTCCGCACTTAACCGAAAGGAAAGCCGAGGTGCCCATGCCCGCGAAGATTATCCGGACCGTAATGACGATAGCTGGATGAAACACACGTTATGTTGGATGGATGAGAACGGTAAAGTCAGTATCGATTATCGCCCCGTTCATAACTATACCCTGACGGACGAGGTTGAATACATTCCGCCTAAAAAGCGCGTTTATTAATATTCAAGGTGACAAAATGGCTGAATTTAGGCTTCCGGTAAACTCCAAGATTGGCAAAGGCAAGACTTACTACAGCCCCGGTGATGCTAAAAACGCGAAACTTTTTCAAGTATATCGCTGGAATCCGGACAATGGCGAAAATCCTCGTCTCGATTCCTATCAGGTAGATTTAGATACCTGTGGACCCATGGTTCTGGACGCACTGATTAACATAAAAAACGACATCGATCCCACATTGACCTTTCGACGTTCCTGTCGGGAAGGGATCTGCGGCTCCTGTGCCATGAATATCGATGGCACTAATACCCTAGCCTGCACCAAAGCTATTGAGGAGGTCAAAAGTGATGTTAAGGTCTATCCCCTGCCTCATATGCCAGTCATCAAGGACTTGGTACCGGATTTGACGCACTTTTATGCCCAGTACGCATCCATCAAACCATGGTTGCAAACCCAGACTTCTCCACCGCCGGATCGGGAGCGTTTGCAGTCTAAGGAGGACCGCGCCAAGCTGGACGGTTTATATGAATGTATTTTATGTGCTTGTTGTTCTACCAGCTGTCCCAGCTACTGGTGGAACGGCGAGCGTTATCTCGGTCCTGCTGTGTTATTGCAGGCATACCGGTGGCTCGCGGACAGCCGTGATGAGTTTACCGGTGAGCGCCTGGATGACCTGGAAGATCCTTTCCGATTATACCGTTGCCATACCATCATGAACTGCGCTAAGACCTGTCCGAAAGGTTTAAATCCTGCTAAAGCGATCGCAGGAATTAAGCAAATGCTGGTCGAAAGGCGCTAGGCTTTTGCCGTCTGTAAGTTTCCTTCCCCCGCTCGTGGGGGAAGCGCAGAATACGAGGTGCTGTTATGAGCGAACCACTTGCCAAACTCCGCTGGCGCTGCCGACGTGGCATGAAAGAACTCGATGTGGTGTTGCTGGGTTATTTGGAACGGTACTATACTCAGGCGCCAGCAGAGGAACAAGAGACTTTTGCTGACCTGTTAGAATTGCAGGATCCGCAGCTATACGCCTTTATTATCGGCCGCGAGATCCCCGCGGACGAGACGGTCGCTAATGTCGTCGGCAAACTCCGCACCGCTATTAGTCCTTAATCTAAAACCTTCCCGCCTGCTTGTTACAGCCATCGGCGCAAGCCATCTGCTGGCGCTCATCAGCCTCTATTGTTGCCAGTTGCCCTCGGCGTGGATGACGGTTGCATTGGGAATGGGCATCTGTGCCTCCTGTGCCTTTAACCTTAGCCGCTATGGCAATCGCCACAGCCGCTGGTTTATTCAGCAAATTCACCAGACAGCAGACGGCAACTGGACCCTGCGCACTGCCACCGGCACCGCATACACGGTTCGCTTGAGCACCAGCTATAGTCATCCTGGCTGGGTGATACTGCGCTTTTCTGCCCCGGAGCTGGCGACCCGCTCAGTGATTATTCCGCCGGATGCCGCCGATCTCGACGCAGTCCGGCGACTGCGCGTTTATTTACAAACCACGCCAACCGACGAGTTAACCTAATACCAAATCTCATTAATGCTTGTGCCTAAGCTGGGGCGTCATCAGCAGCACACAGGGACATGTGCGATAGCGAATCCAGGCAGGATAGCCAAGTTGAGCGGCGCTGACACCCCGGCTTAAGCACTCTTTAATTTGGGAATGTAAGCCGTCACCTTCTTACTTCACCTTTCTAACACGTCACCAGTGACAGCTTATGTCCGTCTCACCCACAACCTCTGTTCCGCCGTCAGCATCACAGCAAACCCTGGAAACGTTATGGTAGAATAAAACTTTATCAGTGGCCGCAGGACGCTGAGCAGAACCCTACCCCCAAGTCAGGGTTACAGTATGGTTCGCTGCGCTACCGGCCATCGCATCGCTTTTTTACCATATAAAGGAACACCGAGCATGACTGGCACAACCATCACCGAATTCATCATTGCGGAACAGCGCCGTTATGGCGGAGCCACCGGCGCTTTCACTTCGCTGATCAACGACATCGTGATCTCTTGCAAAACAATTGCCAGTGCTGTCAAATACGGCAAACTGGCTGAGGCGGATGTGTTGGGCAGCGCCGACACTCAAAATATTCAAGGAGAAACTCAGAAAAAGCTGGACATTATTTCTAATGATCTCTTCCTCAGGCGTAATGAATTCAGCGGCCATGTGGCGGCCATGGCCTCCGAGGAGATGGGTGGCATCTATCATATTCCCTCGGATTATCCGAAGGGAAAATACCTTTTAGTCTTTGATCCCCTGGACGGTTCCACCAACACCGAGGTTAATGGTGCCATCGGCACCATTTTCTCCATCTTGCGCCGTCCTGAAGGCACAGCGGGAGAACCTGCGGAAACTGATTTCCTGCAACCAGGCACCCAGCAGGTTTGCGCCGGCTATGCCCTCTATGGCCCCTCCACCATGATGGTGATAACCAGCGGCCACGGGGTACATGGCTTTACCTTAGACCAGAGAATTGGCGAGTTCATCCTGAGTCACCCTAACATCACTATTCCTAAAGATACCGAGGAGTATGCCATCAATGCTTCCTATGCCCGGTTCTGGGAGCCACCGATAAGACGCTATATGGATGAGTGTTTAGCCGGCAAGGAAGGTCCACGCGGTAAAGATTTCAACATGCGCTGGGTGGGCGCCATGATTGCCGATGTCCATCGCGTCCTCAGCCGTGGCGGTATCTTTCTTTATCCCATAGACAGCAAACTACGGGCTAAGGGGGTCGGTGGCAAATTACGCCTACTGTACGAAGCTAATCCCATGAGTCTTATCGTGGAGCAAGCGGGTGGGGCGAGCACTACCGGTACTCATCGCATCCTGGACATCCAACCTGAGAGCCTTCACCAGCGCTGTCCGGTGATCATGGGATCCAAGCACGAAGTGGAACGTTTGATTTCCTATTATCAGGAAATGACATAAGCACAGACAAAGTCATTCATTGTTACAATCGCATAAACCGTTCCCATCGGCACCCCGTCACCCGAGCAAGTCGCCGATTGCCATGCACATTGACGCTATGACCGGCTTGTTGGTAGAAGCACGGCAGTTGCCTTCACCCAATTGTGACGATCGGCCTCAGGCTATGGATCCGAATCTCATTGTAATCCATGGTATCAGCTTACCGCCTGGGGAGTTTGGTGGTCCTTGGATCGATGCGCTGTTTACTAATACTCTGAATCCTGGCGTTCATCCTTATTTCAATGAAATTCAAAAGCTTAAAGTTTCCTCTCACCTTTTGATCCGCCGGGAAGGAGAAATTGTCCAGTACGTTCCTTTTCACCGGCGTGCTTGGCACGCCGGACAATCATCTTTTCGCGGATGTGCGGACTGTAATGATTTCGGTATCGGCATTGAGCTGGAAGGTGCCGATACCGTTCCTTACACCGATATTCAATATCAGCATTTGGCTGCAGTCATCATCGCTTTAACACAGGCTTATCAGAGTATTACTCAGGACCGCATTGTCGGACATGCCGACATTGCCCCGGGCCGAAAAACCGATCCGGGAACGGCATTTGATTGGCAACGCTTACGGCGACTACTGTAGCCTTAGCTCTAACCCCGTCCCAAAATCCCCCAAACCTGGTCAAACCAGGTCTCTAGCAATTCTGCAACCGGTTTAGGGGCGCATAAAGCACATCCCTGCCCTGCCCATAATGCCATAAATTCCGGTCGCTCCTGTTCGGCAGCCGCCTCGCAGATCGCTTGAGTCAGAAACTGCTGAAAGGGATAACCGGGCAATTCCGCCTCTCGTGCCTGCAATTCGCTGATAAAGCGATTTTTAAGACTGCGGGCAAGTTTGCCCGAAAACACCCGGGTCAGCACCGTCGTGATTTCAGTGCCTTCGGCCAATAACTCTTTGTATTTGAGATGAGCACCACTTTCGGGACATGCCAGGAAAGCAGTACCCATTTGTACGCCGGCTGCTCCTAAGGCCAGTGCCGCGCTGATACCCCGGCCGTCCATAATGCTTCCTGCCGCAATAATAGGAATGCGTAGATGATTACCTAGCAGAGGGATTAACGTCATGCACCCCACCAGGCCCTGTTCCGGAGTCCCCAAAAAGGTACCGCGTTGACCGCCGGCCTCGGCACCTTGGGCAACAATCATGTCGATTCCGCTTTCTTCTAAAAGAATGGCTTCCAACAAGTGGGTAGCAGTACCTATGGTAATAATATTTTTTTCTTTTAGCGCAGCAACATCCTCAGGCATAGGAACGCCGAAGGTAAAACTGAAAACTGCTATCCGTTCTTCTAAAATCACGGCCAGTTGCTCAGCAAACGTCGGCAGCAGATGAGTAGAAGGTTCTGTTGTAGGTAACCCTAATGCTTCCCGATAAGGCGCAAGCAACGCCGTAGCGTGTTCGATTTGTGACGTATCTTTTGTAACGGATTCAGAAATCGATAGATTAACGGCGAACGGCTTATCGGTCAGTTCGCGGATTGCGGTGATGGTGGCACGTAGCTCTTCCGGCTCTAAAGCACCCGCCGCCAAGGAACCTAAACCGCCGGCATTGGATACCGCTGCCACCAACTGGGGAGTGGTGATGCCGCCAACCATCGGCGCCTGAATCAGAGGATAGCGAATCTGCAGTCGTTCCGTGAGAGAGGTTTTTAGCCAATTCATTTTATGAAATCCAATACCCTTAATACTGTATAAATAAGTAGCGGCAGCCACGGCTTCGATGAGGAATGCATGTTCGCCTTACTGCGTGACACTCCGGACAACGATAGGGCATCCGCTAACGGCTCCGTCGAAGGTGATTATTATGCCCTAAAAAACCGCCATGACGATTCCCTCCAATCCTTGTCCAGAAAGCACTTATTGACCGCTTCGCTCAACATCATACCGATTGGCAACAGCATAGAGGAAATAGCGTTTACCTGCAGGTTTCTAAAACTGATATCATGGACGCAAACAAGCTGCTCTTCACGGCAAGAATAAAAGAATTACAAATAAATTTACTAATTAAGGACTTAACAACGCAATGGATCAAAAAAAAGGCCGCAGCCCGTCACCCGCTCCTAACCTTGACGGATTCAGCAGAAATGTTGCATTCCCAATACGGGTGATTCAGACCTCATCCTAAGCCTAGGGCGTCCAAGTCGGCCAATTTGCCTTGACCACTTTTTGGACCTCACTGATTGGTCCCAAACCCAGTGCTAATCGGTATATGAGTGATAATCTCTGAGTCCAAAAATCGGGCAACGAGTTTGGCCCAAAAATGGCGTTTTTAGACACCCTATCCTAAGCCCCTTCGACACCGACACCTTTTTGTTATTAATTCCAGCAACCGCACTAAACAATAAAAAAATTATATCGTTCATCATGAGACTGCCCTCACCAATTAGTTATCTTTAATGTAAGCAAAAAATGATGAATAATGTTATTGGCTTTCTTTCTTTCACTTCTTCTTTTATGCCGCATGGCTATTGCCTTTTCTGGTTAAAAGAATTACTGCTTCTGCATGTAATTTCTGATAGCCTGATCGCCCTCGCTTATTATTCAATTCCCATCGCTATTATCTATTTCATACACAAAAGGCCTCCTAGCGTATATTACCGCCGGATCTTCCAGATGTTTGCACTTTTTATCATAGCCTGTGGCGCTACCCATGCTCTAGAGGTATGGACGATATGGCATCCGGCTTACTGGCTATCCGGCGTCATGAAGGCAATTACTGCAGCAATTTCGATAACCGCCGCTGTTATGTTATGGGTGATCATGCCCACCGTTTTGACGGTACCGAGTCCACGCCGGTTGCGTCGCGTTACCAAGCAGTTAAACTTGGAAACGAAAAAACGCCAACGCATGTTGGCGGCCCTACAGGAAAGTGATGAACGCTTTCGCAGCGCTTTTGATTACGCAGCCATCGGTATGGGTTTGGTATCCCTTGATGGCTGCTGGTTAAAAGTCAATAAAGCCTTATGTCATATTATCGGTTATTCGGAAACCGACTTACTGACGATGAGGCTGCAATCCATCACTCACCGAGACGACTGGGATAAAGACCAAATCCTTTTTAAGGAGTTGCTGGCAGGACGCTATCCCTCTATCCAAATGGAACAGCGCTATGTGCATAAAAATGGACGGAGTGTCTGGGTCTTGCTAGCCATTTCTTTAGTAAGAGATATTGAAGGAAGTCCCGTTTACTTTGTGGCGCAAATTAAGAACATCACGGCACGTAAAAAATCGGAACAGGCCGTTAGGCAAGTCCAGCAGGAACTGGAAATTCGCGTCGCAGCGCGCACCCGTGAATTAGCGGAAGCCAATACTGAATTAGCGGAAGCCAATACTGAATTAGCGGAAGCCAATACCAAGCTAGCAGAAAGCAACCGCAAGCTGGAACGGCTAACACGTATCGATGACCTAACCGGTTTGTACAATCGCCGCTATCTGATGGAATCGTTGAACCACACCCTGCGCACTGCTTGCCGTTACAAGCTTCCGATATGCCTTTTAATGCTGGACTTAGACCATTTCAAACGCATTAACGACACCTATGGCCATCTGATCGGCGATCGGGTATTGGTGACGGTCGGTCGATTGCTCAAAGAAAACCTGCGGAACGGCAGTGATATGGCGGGCCGCTTCGGCGGCGAAGAATTCTGCGTTGTGCTGCCCCACACTGGCTTGGATGGTGCTATGGCTGCGGCGGAAAAGTTGCGTCTCACTATCGCAAAGGCAGCTATTTTAAATAATGAGGGAAAAACCTTTACAGTGACGTGCAGCATCGGCCTCGTTGAAGGGCTGCCCTCAAAAATCAGTGGTACCGAACTACTGCGTAGGGCGGATAAGGCACTGTATCATGCCAAGGAATGTGGGCGTAACCAGATCAGGGTTGCTTAGAGCTGTAGCGTTGGCTTACAAGTAAAGAAAATCAGATGTGGTCTAGATTTTCTCGCAACTGAGCGGCCTGTTCACGAGTATAGAAACGGTCGTGGTACAGAAAACCGGCGATCACCGTTTGCTTGACGGCAATGACACACCCCTCGGCGTTTCGTTGCAATACTAATTCATCGGGAAGGCCGTCCAGTAAATGTAACGGTGCAAGACTGCCATCGCCAAATCGAGAGAGGTAAATACAACCCGTCGCCATGTCGAGAAAAGCCGAACGAAAACCTTTGTCGCGGTTGTTGTCACTTATTCCATCGGTGTGTTTAAAGTATTGATTGTCCTGACGCAGTTGCTCAGGCGTCAAGACATCTTCCAATCGATTATTCTGAAAACTTGACGGTCTCATACGATTCCTCCGTAATACCGTTATCCTGTTGACATCCCCGCCTCATTATTGCTGTATGGAATGCTCCCTGTTTACCATTAACATTATAAAAAGTTTTAACAGAATCTTAATCCAATGATTGTTAAACATTGTTAGATAATTTACTTTGAAACGATAATTACCTAACGATATTAACTTTAAATCAATCCTGATAACAGACTAAAAAGTTTAAGTTGAATAAAACCAATTGACGAAAGTTGCAAATTAAGAATGATATGCTGTTCAACCAAACTAAAGCTCAGCATAAAAATAGGATATAAGTTTTTTAAATGAATAACTTATTGATTAGTATAAAAATTTTTATACTATAAAAACATTTGCAGCCATTGAAATGTAAAGCTTAAATAAATAACTTACTAGACATAGATCATGATTAATGTTACAGTGCTGCGCTCACAATCTATAATTAGCTTGGCTATCCACATAATATATACCCTACACTATATTATTTTTTACTCTCCCCAAATTACGTTACTAAAATAGACATCCTCTTGCCTGTTTAATTAACTCATCATTTGTCAGAAAAAAATCCATGTGCGGAATTTGTGGGGAAATTCGTTTCGATCATCAAGCGGCTTCCATGTCTGCTGTACAGACCATGAATCGGGTGCTCTCACCTCGCGGTCCGGATGGCGAAGGGGCCTTTTTCCAAAACAGTATCGGCTTAGGGCAACGCCGACTGAAAATCATCGACCTGTCTGCGCGGTCCCAACAACCCATGGTAGACAACCATTTGGGACTCGCTATTGTCTTCAATGGGGCGATTTATAATTATCCTGAGCTACGCAGGGAGTTGCAGGAACTGGGCTACTCATTTTTCTCAGAGGGTGATACGGAAGTTATTCTCAAGGCGTATCATGCTTGGGGCGAACATTGTGTAGAGCGGCTTTCGGGCATGTTCTCCTTCGCCATTGGGGAGCGGGACTCGGAACGTGTGGTTTGGGGTCGGGACCGGCTAGGTATCAAACCTTTTTATTACGCGGAGATACCCAATGGAATCCGCTTTGCCTCCAGTCTGCCGGCTCTGCTCGCCGCCGGCGACATCGACACCGATATCGATCCGGTTGCCCTACATCACTATATGACTTTTCACTCCGTAGTGCCTGCTCCTTACACCCTCCTTAAGGGTGTGCGCAAGCTGCCACCGGCCACTGTCATGCGCATCGCACCTGACGGGCGCCGGCAACAGCGACGGTACTGGGAACCGACTTATGGTCCGCTAGCAGAGGATGCCGGCCGCAGCGAAGCCGATTGGCGGGAGTTGGTCCTAGCGAGCCTGCGTACCGCCGTGAAGCGCCGCCTAATCGCCGATGTACCGGTGGGCGTTCTGCTTTCAGGGGGACTAGACTCCAGTCTAGTAGTAGGTCTTCTGGCTGAGGCCGGGCAGACCGGGTTACAAACCTTTTCCATCGGCTTTGAAACGGTGGGTGATGAACAGGGCGATGAGTTTCACTACTCGGATATTGTCGCCAACCGCTTTGCCACCGAACATCATAAGATTTTTATCGATTCCCGCCGTGCACTGCCGGCCTTGTCGGAATGTGTTAAGGCCATGGCGGAACCTATGGTAAGCCACGACAACATCGGTTTTTTCTTGCTCTCCAAGGAAGTCGCTAAGCATGTCAAGGTGGTTCAAAGCGGTCAGGGAGCCGACGAAGTCTTCGGCGGTTACCACTGGTATCCGCCGCTTATGAACAGTAGCGACCTGATCAGCGATTATGCTCGAGTCTTTTTCGACCGAGATCATCAGGAATATGCACGGACTGTACACCCACGTTTGGTCAGCCGCGACTTCAGCCGCGAGTTTATCGCCGAACATTTTGCCCGCCCCGGTGCCAGGCATCCAGTAGATGCGGCACTACGCCTGGATAGTACCGTTATGCTGGTGGACGATCCCGTTAAACGGGTGGACAATATGACCATGCATGCCGGCCTCGAAGCCCGGGTGCCGTTTTTGGATCATGAATTAGTAGAAGTCGCTGCCCGAGTTCCCCCTGAACTTAAAGTCACTGGCGGTGGTAAATATATTCTTAAGGAAGCCGCCAGGGAAGTTACTCCTCATGAAGTCATCGATAGGCCTAAGGGTTACTTTCCGGTACCAGCCCTGAAATACCTGCAGGGACCCTATCTAGCACTGGTTCAAGATGTGCTTAATCAGCCTGCGGCCCGAGAGCGGGACTTATTTCAGGCAGACTACGTTAAAGAGTTGCTGAATAAACCCGAACAACATATTACGCCGCTGCGGGGTTCTAAACTCTGGCAGCTCGCCCTCTTGGAATTTTGGCTCCAATCTCATGGCTTATAGGAGAGCAGTGTCATGATGCACCGCACCCGAATCAGTCACCGCTTTAAACGCAGTCATTCGCCGTCGCTGCGCAATTGGCAGGCACCGGCAGGGCCGACCGTTGAGGGCATGGCCAAGGACGTAGTTTTGGGCTGCGGCTGGGGACGTCTAATTTTCGCCCATACGTTTACCGATAATCAACAGCTGGCTGAAACACTGCGGCAAGAAAGGCCGGGCAAACGCGACATAGCCTTTTACTTGCGTGACCCCCACGTCGTGCTATCCTTGGCCCCTCACGAACTGTTCCTAGATCCCTCCCACACCTATCGCCTGTGGCGGGAGGAGTATCGATCCCGCCGCACCCGCCCAAAGAGCTTTGTCATCCGAAAACTACAAACGGATGCAGACATCGAGGCGGTCAACCGTATTTATGCGGCGCGTCATATGGTTCTCCCGGAGAAGGGTTTCTTATGGGAACATCGCAAATCCAGAACCTTGACTTATCTGGTTGCCGAGGAACCCACTTCGGACCAGGTCATCGGTGCGGTGACCGGTGTAGACCATAAACTTGCTTTTGATGATCCCGAAAACGGCTCTAGCCTCTGGTGTCTCGCGGTAGACCCCCAAACCTCCCATCCCGGTGTCGGTGAAGAACTGGTGCGCCAGTTGGCGGAACACTATTTGGCGCGGGGCCGTGCATTCATGGATCTATCAGTCATGCATGACAATACCCAGGCCATCGCCCTCTATGAAAAGCTGGGTTTTCAGCGAGTTCCTGCATTTTGTCTGAAAAACAAAAATTCTATCAACGAGCCTTTATTTATCGCTCCCTCTCCTGAGGCGAAGCTAAACCCCTATGCCAAAATCATCGTCGATGAGGCGCGCCGACGCGGCATTGCCGTAGAAGTACTGGACGAGGAGGCAGGGTATTTTTCCCTAAATCTGGGGGGTCGTTCTATTATCTGTCGCGAGTCTTTGACCGAATTAACGAATGCCATCGCGATGAGTCGTTGCCAAGACAAAGCGGTATCGCTGCGGGTGCTAAAAGCAGCTGGATTACAGGTACCGGCTCAGCAAGTCGCCGGCACTGCCGAGCACAATAAGGCTTTTTTGGCCCAGCACCAACGCCTAGTGGTAAAACCGGCCAATGGAGAGCAAGGTGCGGGCATCAGCGTCGATGTTCGCGAGCCGGCCGAGTTGGAACAAGCTATCCAGGCTGCCCGCGTTCACGACAGCAAAGTGCTGCTGGAGCAATTTTGCGCGGGGCAGGACCTGCGCATCGTCGTCATCAATTTTCGAGTCGTGGCCGGCGCTATTCGTAGGCCGGCTGAAGTGGTAGGCACTGGTCAACACACCATTAGGGATTTAATCGCCAAACAAAGCCGCCGGCGGGCTGCGGCCACCGGCGGAGAAAGCCGGATTCCTCTGGATGCCGAAACCGAGCGGTGTATTGCAACGGCAGGCTACCATCTGGATTCCGTATTACCCACAGACCAGGTACTAGCGGTGCGCAAAACGGCGAATCTTCACACCGGTGGCACCATCCACGATGTCACCGAACATTTGCATCCCCGCCTGATCGAAGCTGCGAAGGCAGCCGCCCGGGCGTTGGATATTCCTGTAGTCGGCTTGGATTTTCTGGTACCCTCGCCGATGAGCAAGAATTATGTCATTATCGAAGCGAATGAACGACCCGGTCTGGCTAATCATGAGCCGCAACCTACCGCTCAGCGGTTTATCGATCTATTGTTTCCGCAAACCGCGGTAAGTTAACCGCAACGGCGGGGAGGATTATGCTCTCCCCGCTTTCCGCCATTCGTCTATCCATAGGCCTCCTGCAAAAATGAATGCTGAAGCACCGGGCCGAGCGGTGTCGCCAGCAGCGCACAGGGCGGTGTGCGATAGCGAATCCCTGCAAGACGGCAGGGTTGAGCGGCGGTGACACGCCCTGTCCGGATAGCTAGAATCTGACTGGTGCAAGAGATCAAATGATTTTGCATGCGCGCGGGCCCTCCAATGTAGAGCGAGATCACCCACGCGCTTTTTCAGTGAATATTCTGCGGAGAAGCTCGTGAAACGACTCGCGATTGATACCAACTATCTAACCGAGCTGCTGAAGCAATTGTTAGCCATTCCCAGCCCCTCGGGTTATACCGACCAAATTGTCCATTTCGCCGGCAAGGCACTGGAGCAGTTGGGTGTTTCCTTTGAGTTGACCCGTCGGGGCGCTATCCGCGCCACCCTAGACGGGGCACAACCGAGTCCGAATCGTGCCGTGGTGGCACATTTGGACACATTGGGCGCTATGGTGAAAAATCTTAAAGCCAACGGCCGCTTGGAAGTGATCCCCATCGGCACCTGGTCGAGCCGCTTTGCGGAGGGCGCGCGGGTGACCGTCTTTACCGATCAACGCAGTCATCGAGGCACGATACTGCCCCTGAAAGCCTCCGGACACACCTTTTCCACCGAAATAGATACCCAGCCCGTCACCTGGGAGAACCTTGAAATTCGCGTGGACGAAATTTGTAATTCCCAAAAAGAATTAGAGCGCCTGGGCATTAATGTGGGTGACTTTGTCGGCATCGACACCCATCCCGAGTTTGACCCCAATGGTTTTATCAACGCCCGACACTTGGATAATAAGGCGGGGGTTGCCGTCGTCTTTGCCGCTGCCAAGGCGCTAACGGAAAACGCAGTCACTCTGCCGGAGACTTGCCATTTATTGTTTACCATTTCCGAAGAGGTCGGCTCTGGAGCCTCGGCTGTCCTACACGGTGATGTGGCCGAGATGGTCAGCATTGACAATGCAACACCGGCACCCGGGCAAAATTCCCGAGAATCGGGCGTTACGGTCGCCATGGCCGATTCCAGCGGCCCTTTTGACTATCACCTGAGCCATAAACTGTTAGGTCTCTGCCGGGAGTTTGATATTTCCCATCAACGGGATGTATTTCGGTACTACCGCTGCGATGCCGCCTCGGCCCTGGAGGCGGGAAACGATTTGCGCACTGCCCTGCTCTGCTTCGGAGTCGACAGTTCTCATGGCTACGAGCGCACTCACGTAAACTCGCTACGCTCACTGGCGGAACTGTTAACGCTCTATATTCAAAGCCCGGCAACTTTCCAACGCGACCGACTGGAAATGGGACCCCTCACGGGTTTTCCCACCCAGCCAACTTAGTTCGACAAAATTATTGACTATACTTTTAGCATAGTAATTCCGAAACGGTATTCGAAACGGTATTCGGCACGAGGCTTCGTGCATTAACCGCGAGAGTCATATGCCTACCAAAATTCGCGTTGAAAATCTTAATAAAGTGTTTGGTCCCCTGCCTGAGCAAGCATGCCGTCAGCTTGAGGCAGGCGCCTCCAAGGACACAGTGTACCGAGAAACGGGCAGTGTCGTCGCCGTCGCCAATGTTTCCTTCTCCGTACAGCAAGGGCAGATTTTCGTCGTGATGGGTTTGTCCGGATCCGGCAAATCTACCCTCATTCGCTGCTTAAACCGTCTGATTGAACCGACCTCCGGTCATATTTATATCGATGAAGAGGACGTCTTAGCCGTTGACGTCAAGCGGCTACGCGAGATCCGGCGCACCAAAATGGCGATGGTATTTCAGCATTTTGCTCTGTTTCCGCATATGACGGTCGGAGAAAACGTCGAATATGGTCTTAAGGTCCGCGGCATCGGCAAAACAGAGCGCCGACAACAGGCGCTAACCGCCCTGGCTCAGGTGGGCCTGCGGGAATGGGCAGACACCCCACCGCACAACCTCAGCGGCGGTATGCAGCAGCGCGTTGGCCTGGCCCGCGGATTAGCCGCAGATTCCGAAGTTTTGCTGATGGATGAGCCATTTAGCGCGCTGGATCCCCTGATCCGCCGCGATATGCAGCAGGAACTGCTGAATCTCCAACACCATCTTCATAAAACCATTATCTTTATTACCCACGATCTTCACGAAGCGCTGATCCTGGGCGACCAAATCGCCATTATGAAGGATGGTCGTTTTGTCCAAGTCGGCAGCGCTCAGAACATTGTGGGCAGTCCCGCTGATCCTTATGTGGCCACTTTCACCCAGGATGTAGATCGCAGCCGTATTTTTACCCTAGGTACCATTATGGAAAAGGCGGAAACACTAAACCTGGCGCAGGATTCCATGAATGCTGCACTCACCCGTCTGCGTCAAACACAGCGTGAAGCGCTTTATGCGACCGACGGCCAGGGTAAACCAGTTGGTTTGCTCGTCGCCGAAGATATCGATCCGGCCAAACGGCAGGATTTGACCGCCGTTATACGCAGACACTTTCCCAAGGCAAGAGAATCGACCACCCTCGTCAATGCCTATAGTTTGTGTGCAGAGGGACTTCCTATCGCCGTGGTCGACGATAGCGGCCAACTATGCGGCACTGTAAACCCGCTACAGGTTTTTAACGAATTGGCGGCGGGCACTCAAGAGCAGGCGCTTGCCGACGATGGCCATCAGCCAGCCGCGGCGGATGCGTCGAGTGGATCAGCCTTACAGACTTGAGCGGAGTTAACCAATGGCACAAATTTCCGACTATTACGTTTTGCCCTTGGATGACTGGATTGAGGCTGTGGTAAAAGACTGGCTGGTGCCGAATTTTCGGCCCGCCTTTCAAGCGATTCAGGTTCCTATAGACTATGTATTGAGAACCGTGGAGGGATTTTTACTGGCCGTTCCCTTTCCCGTGTTTCTTATAGTAGGAACTTTTCTGGCTTGGTTATTAGCCAGTCGCGGAGTGACAATTTTCACGGCTATTTCCATCGTTGCTTTTGACCTGTTCGGGATCTGGCAAGAGACTATGACCACTCTCGCTATGATTCTTACCTCCGTGGTTTTTTGCGCCGTCGTTGGTATCCCGCTGGGTATTCTGGCCGCCCGCAGCGACCGTTTTGCAGGCATCATTCGCCCGGTTCTGGATATCATGCAAACCATTCCGGCCTTTGTTTATCTGGTTCCCATTGTCATGCTATTCGGGGTGGGCATGGTGCCCGGCATCATCGCTACGATTATTTTTGCCATGCCTCCGATTATCCGGCTGACCAACCTAGGCATCCGACAAGTCCGTTCGGAACTGGTGGAAGCCGCCTATGCCTTCGGCTCAACTCCATGGCAGGTCCTGTGGGCAGTGCAGTTTCCCCTTGCCTTGCGAACCATCATGGCAGGTTTAAACCAGACGCTGATGCTCTCCCTCTCCATGGTGGTGATTGCAGCCTTGATTGGTTCCGGCGGACTTGGATTAACCGTTTATACGGGACTCGGACGTCTGGACGTGGGCTCCGCCGCTCTAGGGGGCATTGGTATCGTCCTGCTTGCCATTGTGCTGGATCGCATTACCCAATCCCTCGGACAAGGAGCCCATGCCGAAGCAGGCAGCGTCAAACTGAAACTTCAGACGCTGGCAAAGCTAATGCGACGGTCTAAATCCCTGCCAGCTTCGGATTCTTCCAAGGGTACGGCTGCGACTAAGGAGGCACACGAATCGTAAGTTGCTCGTTTTGTCGCAAGGACTCTCACCCTAATTCTCTATTCCAGGTTTATGCAGTGAAATTCGCTTTGCCCAACGTCATCTTGACCGCCGTGAACGATGTTTGCCGCAACGGCAAAGCCAACAATGATAACAGGAGAAGAACGATGCGATCATACCAACGGTTAAAGTTTCGTAACCCGTTGCTCAGTACCCTACTGGCCGTATTATTGAGCCTATCGCTTTTCCCCATCCAAGCGGCCGAATTACCCGGTGAGGGAAAAACAGTGAAAGTGGGTCGCGCCACTTGGGACACGGGCTGGTTCCAGGCCGAAATCTACATCAAAGCACTGGAGGCCTTGGGTTACTCCGTTCAGGGACCGGTAACGCTGGATAACCCCCCATTTTATCAAGCCGTAGGCCAAGGCGATGTCGACTTGTGGGTGAACGGTTGGTTCCCTCTGCATAATACTTACCGTGAGGCGTTCGAGCCGGGGGCAGAAATTATCGGTTATGTGGCTAAGGGGGGAGCTTTGCAAGGCTACCTTATCGATAAAAAAACGGCTGAAGAATACAACATTAAAACCCTCGAAGACTTCAAAAAAGCAGAAATCAGAAAATTATTTGACAGCGATAACGATGGCAAAGCCGAGCTAGTCGCCTGTCCACCCGGCTGGGGATGTGAACTTGTCATCTCGCACCATCTCGATGCTTACGGCTTGCGCGACTATGTTGATCCCATTAAAGCAAGCTATTCCGCTTCAATGGCTGACGCTTTAGGCCGTTACAAGGCAGGCGAACCGATTTTCTTCTATACCTGGACGCCAAACTGGACTGTCGGAATCTTGAAGCCGGGTGAAGATGTCGTCTGGATCGGTGTTGACCATCCCGATTTACCTGCGGACCAAAAGGAGCTCGAAGACCAGACGACAATTGCCGATGTCAAGGGGTGTGTGAGCAATCCGTGCCCGTTAGGCTGGCCTGCCAACGATATTCGGCCGGTCGCTAATAAAAAGTTCCTGGAGGAGAATCCTGCAGTCAAGCAGTTTCTCGAAGTGGCTAGCATTCCCATCGAGGACATTTACGCCCAAAATGCAAAGATGTACGAAGGAGCGGATAGCAAGCAAGATCTCGATCGCCAGGCTGAGGAATGGATAGAAAGTCATCAGGAGTTATTTGATAGCTGGATTGAGAAGGCCAAGCAGGCAGCCATGTAACTTTAGCCGTCATTATATCTACACTGCCGCGTCCTCGCCGGGCCGCTCATTTCTCCTCAACGCCCATTCCAAATGGGAATAGTTGATGGATGATATAAATAACAGTTGTGAATTCAGACGTAGCAACGCATGGCCCGTAACAATATTTTTGTTGTTGGACTGGATAAGTTTCACCTGACTCAGCTAAAAGCACTCCGCAGAGCAGGGAACTACCGTTTCCACCCGCTCTTTCACTACGAAGAGATCCGGGGTGGAGAGCGGTTCCCGGTCAGAGAATTTCTACGCGATGCGGAAAAGCAGCTAATGGTTTTTTCGGACACAGTTGACGCTATTGTCGGTTACTGGGATTTTCCCGTTAGCACATTATTGCCCATTCTACGCACACGCTTTGGATTACTCACGCCTACCCTAGAAAGTGTACTGAAATGCGAGCACAAATACTGGAGCCGCTTGGAGCAGGTGGCAGTGATTCAAGACAATGTTCCACGCTTTACTCAAGTCAGGTAGTGTTTTAACTTTGTTGTTTATAGATTTTAAATAGGGATGCCAAACTCATAACGATTCACAAACAACCCGATGACGATATCGTGCATTTGTTTTGATTTCGAGAAGCAAATGGTTTTGCGGACGAGCCGCTTAATACGGGTACGTAGCGTTAAATGTTTCCGCTCTATCTTCTGCGTGTTCCGTTTCCCGATAACATGCTTTTCAGGATCTAGATAACGCCCATAAGAACCCCAATCGTCGGTGTAAAAACGGGTGATTCCAAACGGTTCCAATAAATCCTTTAATTTAAGAAAGACCTCATCCTTGCGGCGCCCGAATACATAAGCCAGCACGTCGCCAGTGGCTCGATCTATGGCATGCCATAGCCATCTTTGATTCGCTTTACTTCCCACATAACTCCACATTTCATCCATTTCAACCTCTATTTCTTGATCATTAACCTCATGATTTTCATCTATTTTTATAATATCCACAACAATCTGCTCAGGCGAGTGTATATCTAAAATGGCCTGATTCACCGATTGCAATTCAGGTTCCTTTTTTTTTAATTCATTAATTACCGTCGCTGTACTTATATCCAATACCCGGGCCGTCTCACGAATGCCGCTCCCGTTTACGGCCATCTCAATGATTTTTCGCTTGACTTCTGGCAAGCGACCTTTCTCTGAATAATCTCGAATAAATGTCTTTTCTTCGCAGTCGCTTTCTTTGCAAAGAAAGCGTTGTTTTCCATTGGTCGTTTTTCCATGTTTACCAACATCGATACCACCGCAACTTGGGCATTTAATTGGTTCTAATACCATAATAAATTTCTGAGTTTAAATTCTGCTAACTTGACATCTTGAATTCAAAATATGATAGTTGATTATTTTATAAAAACAACAAAGCTAAAACACTACCTCCTGGTGTAACGGCAACATCGGTATGATCGGTATCTCCTGGGGTGGTTTTAACGGCCTGCAGATCGCCGCCATGAGGCCGCCCCAGTTAAAGGCGGTCATCAGTGTTTGCGCGACCGATAACCGCTACTCCGACGATATCCATCACATGGGGGGTTGCCTGCTAGGCGACAACCTGTCTTGGGCATCCACTATGTTTGCCTATAACAGCTGCCCGCCGGATCCTCAAATAGTGGGGGAAAGCTGGCGCGAATTGTGGCTGCAGCGCTTGCAGGAGAGCGGATTATGGCTGGACACTTGGCTGCGCCATCAGCGCCGTGATAGCTACTGGAGGTATGGTTCGGTTTGCCAGGATTACGCGGCTATTACCTGCCCCGTCTACGCCATCAGCGGCTGGGCGGATGGCTACTCCAACGCCGTTTTTCGGCTGCTTGCGAATTTGCGGGTGCCACGTAAGGGTTTGATTGGACCTTGGGGTCATAAATACCCTCATTTGGGTATTCCCGGCCCCGCCATCGGCTTTCTTCAGGAAGCTTTGCGGTGGTGGGACCATTGGCTTAAGGGAATTGCCACAGGCATCATGGCGGAACCCATGCTGCGGGTTTGGATTGCAGGACAGCGTACCGCCGATCACTCGTTATCAGATACGCCCGGGACGTTGGGTCGGAGAACCGAGCTGGCCTTCACCTGATCGGCAACTTCACTGCTATACCTTAGCGCCGGGACGTCTCCTGGCAGGCAAGGAGAGCATCGCCGAACGGCCACTGGATATTCAGTCACCCCTAGGCGTCGGCTTGTTTGCCGGCAAGTGGTGTTCCTATACGGCGGCACCGGATCTTCCCCATGATCAGCGCCAGGAGGATGGGGGTGCCTTGGTATTCGACAGTGCACCGCTGACGGAAAAGATGGAAATCTTAGGGGCACCTACGGCCAATCTCGCACTCACTGCTGATAAGCCAATTGCCCTGGTAGCGGTACGTCTTTCGGATGTTGCTCCGGACGGCAAAGCGACCCGAGTTACCTACGGCTTGCTTAACCTTACCCACCGCGACAACAGCGAACACCCTCATCATCTGGAACCGGGACAACGCTATCGGGTCAGCGTTAAATTAAATGCTATTGCTCAAGCTTTCCCGCCTGGACATCGTCTGCGCATTGCCATCTCCACCTCCTATTGGCCGCTGGCATGGCCGACACCGGAATCCGTGCGACTAACGATTCTTACCGGATCCAGCACCGTAACGTTTCCCATCCGCACCTCTCGCGCCGAAGACGCCCGACTACCGTCGTTTGGTGAACCGGAGGGCGCCCCGCCCTTGGCCACTACCCTCATTGCACCCGAACATCATAATTGGCGAGTGATCCGCGACCTTGCTATGGATCAATCGACCTTGGAAGTGATTAATGACAATGGCGTTAAGCGCATTGAAGAAATTGATTTGGAACTGCAACGCAAAGCGCTGGAGTGGTACACCTATCAAGGTGACGATTTTAATTCGGTCAGAGGTGAAACCTATTGGGTACGTGGTTTCCGCCGTGGAGACTGGTCAGTCAGAACTATGACACGCACTGTACTTACCTCAACCGCCAATCACTTTCATCTTTATGCTGAACTCGACGCTTACGAAGGTGACAGACGCGTTTATTCCCAAAACTGGGAAAACCGTATTCAACGGGACTTCGTGTGAGTAAAGTATCGTCAAGACTCACTGAAAGGCCGCTCTCCGTAATAATACGGATAGACAAATACCGAAACTTATTGTTAATTTTATGGGTTTGTAATGGCAAACGAAGGAATTTTTCTCTAAACAATATTGAATTCTTGCTGAAAATCCGCTATAAGAATGAAATTTTTGATGTCGTAAAAGAACGATTATTCACTTTCAGAAAAGCCAATATGCAGTTTTTTATAATTTAAAAAAATTAATTCATAATAAAAATAAATAATTTTTGTAAATAGAAATAGAAATAGAAATAGAAATAGAAATAGAAATAGAAATAGAAAACACAGCCAATTTTTGATTTTTTAAATAATCATCTTACTTTCTATAGTATACCATAAAACTATAAATGTTTAAGAATACCATTATCAATACTGCCCATTATCGTTGGCTATTGATAGCTTGATTCCTCTTTACACGAGATGTCGATTTTCTTAATATAACATATAAATTTATGATGACAAGCTATTCAAGGGAGTGACAGCATAGTTTATCTTGCCATATAATTAAAGCCTTAGAAAAATGTTAATTTCACCAAAGGGGCGAGTTAAAGTATTCATAATTTTAAAAGGTTATCTTATGAACTCACTTTTGCAAAGATCTTCGGAAAAAGTGATTCGAAAAGCCATCCAAACTAAGGATTATTTGGCACAGTGGTACCGCGACTCGGCTAAGCGATTCCGTCCTTACGATTCCGGTATAAGTTGTCTTTTCGAGGCCTTAGCCGAGGAGGAGGAAAATAACAAACAAGAATTATTAACTTTGGTTGACCAGATCGCTGGTGTCGGAGTTGCGAAAACTACAGATAAAAATAATTCTTTTATTTCTCACCAACTACCATTTGAAGCGCTTAATGGTAAGCATTTTTTTGTAGTAGACAAGACAATGGCGGTAGCCATACTCAATGAAGCCTTACAGTCAAAACACGAGGCCCGGCATTTTTATGAAAGGTGCTCCTTAGCTGAACCCCATCCTTCACTGCGCATGTTTTACGAACGTCTAAGCTTATTTGAGAAACAGCACGTTCAGGTACTGGAAGAGTCCAGTGAACGCTTCCAGACCGACCATGAACTGCGCAGTTGGCGCTCGCTATACGGCATCGCCAGCGGACACTGACTCAAAACCATTCAATATCCCTTAAATTAAAAGTGCATAAGTTGGAGTATTATCGCTCGCTCAACCAGGCTATCCTGCCTGGATTCGCTATCGCACACCTCCCTGTGTGTTGCTGATGACACCCCAGTCTATGCACAAGCATTTATGAGATTTGGTACAACTGAGTGACGGCAGTCTTTCACCCAAGCCGCAGGCGATCATTGTTTAATCTGCGGGGGAATTGACAAGTTCCGCTCTGGTAGATTTTTCCCTGCCGTGTTGAATCGTCAAAATGACTTGTCCTACCAGAAACGGTAGCAGGCTTAACACTCCCACCAAAGCCCAGCCCTTTAGGCGCGGCGGCTCAGTATCGAGCAATGCCGATAAGCCCGGCAGGTAAACGGCCAACAACAACAAGCCGATACATAGCACGATAGACCCCCAGATAAAGGGATTGCGAACTACGGCATTGTGCCATAAGGTCGAGGTACGGTCCCGCAGGTTAAAGACAAACCATAGTTTGGCAAACGCGAGAGTCAGAAAAGACAAGGTAACGGCAGCTTTCTCTGTTAAACCCAGCCACTGCATCGCTAAACCCAATGCACCTAACACACAGATAGCAATACCCACTCCCCAACCGAGGATAGTTAGCCAGTGCCGGCGCGTCAACACTGGCTCCTTCGGGTCCCGGGGCGAATGGCACATCACCTGCTCATCCCCTGGACTCACACCCAACGCTAAGGCAGGAAACACATCGGTGACTACATTCAAGTACAGGATTTGCAGTGCCCGCAACGGCAACGGGGCTCCTGCCATCGAGGCCGCCGCCACTGCAATAATTTCCGCGACATTAGTGCATAACATAAACAGCACAGACATACGAATATTAGTGAAAATGATCCGCCCCTGCTTAACAGCGGCCACAATGGTGCCGAATTTATCATCTTTGAGAATCATCGCGGCCGCCTCGCGGGCGGCATCTGTGCCGCGTAGTCCCATGGCCACCCCGATATCCGCTTGTTTTAGCGCTGGCGCATCATTGACGCCATCACCCGTCATGGCTACGGTTTCACCTTCCTCCTGATAGAGCTTCACCATATGCAGCTTTTGCTTTGGGCTAACGCGGGCAAAGATAGGAGTTTTCAGCAATTGACGGCGTTTTTCGGCAGATAGTTGCTCCAATTCATCCAACTCATCACCGTGGTGCACAGGGGCACGTTCATCATCGGTCAGGCCGACCTGATAACCGATGGCCTGGGCAGTAGCAGGCTGATCTCCGGTTACCATCACCACCCGAATACCCGCCGCCTGACAGGCATCGATGGCTTCCCGCACACCCTGTGCCGGCGGGTCGAGCAACCCCACCAGACCAAGAAAACGCAGTTTTTCGTACGGCTCGACTTCGCTGTTATCGGTTTTTTTATCGGCTACCGCCAATACCCGAAGACCAGCGGCCGCTAATTCCACGCTGCGCTCTAACCAAGCATTGCGCTCTGTCTCATCGAGCACCTTATCCTCATCGTCGTCGGCCTCGCTGATCCGCCGCTCGCACGCCGCCAGTACGGCTTTCGGTGCACCCTTGGCGGCGACTTGATACCCTCCGTTGCACTGATGAAACGTCGCCATCATCATGACGTCGCTATCAAACGGCACTTCCCGAACCTCGGGTGTCTCTTCGAGCAATGCCTGGCGTTTCAGACCAAACCAAGCACCCGCCTGTAGCAAGGCGACTTCAGTAGGATCACCCAAATCCTGTTGCCCCTCCTCTTCTGCCTCAGCCAAGGTGGCATTGTTGCACAGCACGCCCACCTCCAACACACGGCGTAGTACGGGTGTATCATCCCGCAGCGCTTGAGGTTCCAATTTACAATCGCCCTGGGGCGTAGCGACACGCTGCAGGCGCATGCGGTTTTCCGTCAGGGTTCCGGTTTTATCCGTAAATATCACTCGGGTAGCGCCGAGCGTCTCTACCGCCGCCAGCCGGTTGATCAAAGCCTGGCGTTTCGCCATCAGCCACATACCACGTGCCAGGGCTAACGTCGCGACAATCGGTAATCCTTCGGGGACCGCCGCTACACCCAAAGCAATCGCTGTTTCGATCATAGGCATCATGGGTTGGCCGGCCAATAATCCCAGCCCTGCCACCACCGCCGCCACGGTTAGGGTAATCCAAGCCAGCCGCCGGCCCAATGCATCAAGCCGTTTTTCCAACGGTGTCGCCTGTTCCTCGGCCTCCCCGGCCAATTTTGCAATTTGTCCTAACTCAGTGGACATACCGGTGGCAATAACAACTCCTTGTCCGGAACCGCGAGTCAAGGTGGTGCCCTTGAACAACAGGTTAACTCGTTCAGCTAGCGGAACATTCTCCTGCAACGTGTCCACGGTTTTATTAACAGGCACTGATTCACCCGTGAGGGCTGCCTCGTTCGCTTGTAAGTTGTTTGCCTCGATTAGCCTAAGATCGGCCGGGACGGTATCACCACCTTCTAACAGGACAATATCACCAGGGACCAATTCCTCGGCCGGCACTTCCTGCTCCCGACCCTCACGACGCACGCGCGCCTTTGCGCGGCCCAGCTTTTGCAAGGCTTCCATCGAACGGGTCGCGCGCCATTCGCTAACAAAGCCGATAACGCCGTTAACTACCAGCACAGCCACGATGGCGAGGCCATCAATCCATTCGCCGAAGCTAAAGGCAATCGCTGCAGCCACAGCTAATACCAGCAGGACAACGCTTTTAAACTGATCAATCAAAATCTGCCAGACGCCGCGGCGTTTGGCCTCCTGAAGACGATTACGCCCGTAGCGTTTGCGCCGATCGCGTACTGCCTGTCTGGTGAGCCCCTGCTGATCTTCTACCTTTAGCGCCTGCAGCGTTTCCTGTGCTGAACAGGCATAAAAGGTAATATCAACGCTATCAGGTAAGGTCTGCGTTTTATTTGAAGCCTTTGCGATGGATTGATTTTTGGGCATGATGGCCAAAGTGATACCTAATCAGTGTCCATGGTCAATAGATGATGGATGATTGACCTCTTGCGAAAATGAGCACCGCTCCGCTTAGGCAACCGTCGGGCTTATGCAAGATAGCTAATCTACCAATTTGGATTTAATACCTTTCATTATTTGAATCATCGAGTACGGTAAACGGAGTACGAATTGAAGTGTATTTTTTACGAATTGGTATCGATCTGCAGAGCGTAAGCCCATCATGTCAGGTTTGGCGCTTCACTGCTGTGTCGTTACATTTTTCCGCAACAAGCGGTGCCCTGCACGAGCGAATTCATAGCGACTAACCGGTGAAAATTCATTGTTATCGCTGAAATACATATAGTGCAGAATCCGAATGGAAGATTCCGTCACCTGTATCCAGTTAAAGGAATTTTTTTCCCGTTCCCGGACACGACCACGGCGCGACGTAGTAGTACCGCATTGAGCAATAATAATGCCATGATCTCGATCCACACCGGGATAGACGTCGAGGGAATTGCCGATATAAGCCCGATGAAGATGACCGGCCATAATAAGATCGACCTTAAGCCGGGTGAAAACATCAAGCGCACGTTTTGCCTTAGGCATTACGTCACTTCCCTCGTAATCTGGTGCTGGCGCGAAGTGATGATGAGCCACTACAATACGTGCTGCACCGGGCGGGGCTGTTGCGAAGGCTCGGGCACAGAAGTGCAGCTGTTTTCTGTGAATTCGTCCGTTTTTGATGGCTCGATAAGGATTATTCGAATTCAGCGCAACGATTACGGCATCCTCCCGACGCACTACGGTATCAAGCTCATCAGCAATATGCCGGCGATAAAGTTCATAAGGACGGAATAGCCTTTCCCACACCCGGTATAACGGTACATCATGATTACCAGGCACCACTACTCGGGGAACGGAGGGCAAACGATCCAAATAAGCGCGTGCCGCAACAAACTGTTCTGGCTTGGCTCGTTGAGTCAAATCGCCGCTGATTATCAGCATATCGGGAGAGAGCTTCTTTATGGTGTGGCGCAGTACCTCGCCGATTTGCTGGACAAAGGGGGGACCAAAATGCAAGTCGGAAATGTGCAGTAAACTTAGCATGTGTTTTTCACAATAAAATTGTTCAAATCATATCGCTTTAAACACATAATTTTGTAAATTTTACACGGATATTTGCAATCTTTACGGACGTTGGCAGCATTTCCTAGAGTGCACCTTAAGTCATGTTCAGAAGGAGTTAATCGCCGCCATTAATCAATATCACTTTCGTCGGCATAATCTCTGATAATGCCAACCTCCATGGCCATGCCGATTAATTCGGAAAGCGTGCTTGCTCCTATCTTATCCATCACCTTCGCGCGATGAACCTCTACGGTTTTTCGACTCACTAGCAAAGCCTCGGCTATGGCTTTATTGGACATGCCGCGCACGACTTTTTCCATCACTTCACGTTCCCGAGGAGTGAGTAAGTTAAACCGCTCAAGTAGACGTTGGCGTTGAGTATATGCGCAGCGACGGGATTGATTCTCCAGTAGCGCGTTATGTACACAATCCAGCAGCAATTGATCGTTATAAGGTTTCTCAATGAAATCCAGTGCACCCGCCTTAATGGCGGCAACTGCCATCGGCACGTCCGCTTGGTCGGTAATAATGATCACCGGCAAGTCGATGCCGTAGTCAAGCAGTTCTTTCTGAACTTGCAAACCATTCACTATCGGAAGCTGCATATCCACCAACAGACAACCGTATTGTCCAGGCTGGTAGGCAGCAACCAAGCCACCTGTGCTAGCAAACGCGAAAGCTTGCAGCCCAACGGACTCCAGTAATGCCGTTAAGGACTCCCGCATCGCGGCTGCGTCACTGAGGATAAGAACAATGGGATCGCTTTGCTCTGTCATTGACATGGCAACTAGGCGTACTGCCCTGGCCTGTTAAAAGCCGGTTTGCACACACATTACCGCAGGTTGTATTTGGTTGTTACCTATTGTTTTTTTAAGATAACGTAATTTTTCTGGCAAAAGATAGCACTTTAAGTTGGTTAACTCCGAAGACTCTGCCGTCGCATGTGCTCGTAGAGATTTTTCCCAAAGATACGCTTTCTTTAGTTCGATGCATTTGGTGTTACTTTAATTATCCAGCAAATTTAACGCCATATTTTAAGCGAATGTAATTGGCTCTCCAATAAGCCAGTCGTGTCTCTATCGTTTCAGCCGTAATACCACGCTTACGTTACTGCCCAGTGAAATAAGGCGTGCGCTTTTCCAATAAAGCGGTTACGGCTTCTTGATGATCCTGGGTGTAATGCGCCAAGGCTTGCATGGCCGCCGATAACTCCAATAAACTTTCTAAACGCAGATGCTGGCCCTCGCGAATCAACTTCTTAGTCATGCGCAGAACTTCGGGGGGATTTACAGCAATCCGCTGAGCGAGTTTGCGGGCTTCTTCGGCTAACTGGTCCGGCTCCACTACTTTGGACACCATGCCCCAGGATAAGGCGGTGTCGGCGTCAATGGGTTCGCCCGTAAAAGCCATTTCGCAAGCACGCGACAAACCCACTACCCGTGGTAGAAACCAGGCACCACCATCGCCGGGAATAATGCCGACTTTGACAAAACTCTCAGCAAATATGGCCTTTCGAGAAGCGATGCGGATATCACACATCATCGCTAAATCGCAACCAGCGCCGATAGCCGGTCCATTGACTGCAGCGATGGCGGGAACTTCTATATGATAAAGTGCTAGAGGAATGCGCTGGATTCCGAAACGATACCCATTGCGTACTTGCGCAGGGGTCCCTGCGAACATACCCTGACGATCCCGCATATGCTTAATGTTACCGCCCGCGGAAAAAGCACTGCCGGCCCCTGTTACGATCACGACACGTACGCTTGAATCCCGATTAATGCGTGCCACCGCCTGCTCAATGGCTTCTATCATCTCCTCTTCAGAAATAGGATTGCGCATTTCCGGACGATTTAAGGTCAATTCAACTAAAGCATCATTTTGCTGGTAAAGCAGTGGTTCAGACATTTGGACGCATCCTCATGATAAATCAGCTAGCCAATGCTGAAAGAAGGCCCTGAAACGCTGGCTTGCTAATTGCCCCAAGCCGAACTAAAGCCAAGGTCAGTTTATCAAAAACAAATTTATCGAAAGGTTTCTTGATCAAGCTTGCAGCGTATCCGCTAAGCCTCAACTATCCTAATTAGGGTGCTGAGGTCATGACTTGCTAAAACAATACCTGACTCATCGTCAGAAGTCAGTCAGTTAAAACAAGTGAGTGATCACAGAAACCAAGGTTACTTTAGCAAACGTAAGAGATCCCAACGAATGATAAAGGAGATAACCATGGCAACGAGTAGCGAAAGCTACCACGAACCTCTGGAAGCGTTAAGCACCGAAACCCGACTGATGCATCAAGCGCTCACTTCGATTCAGGAAGAATTGGAAGCAGTGGATTGGTATCGGCAACGAGCCGATGCTTGCAGCGATGAAGAACTCAAACAAATCCTGCTCCACAATATGCGAGAAGAAATAGAGCACGCCTGCATGGTGTTGGAATGGGTGCGACGCCGAAACCCTGATTTTGCCAACCAAATGAAAACCTATTTATTTACCAAGGCTCCCATTACCGAGGTGGAAGAGGAAGAAGAAGAAGGGGGTGAGGATTCTCCGAAGCCCAAGGCCAACAAATTGAACCAATTCACCATCGGCAATATGAGGGAAAAATAAGCCATGAGCTACCTAAACCGAGACAGCGCCTCATTTCCCAGCACCATCTGGGATGAAATCGACAGCGCCGCCGTTAGCACAGCCAAAGAAATTCTTACCGGACGTCGCTTTTTGGAAGTTACTGGGCCTTATGGCGTCGGCCTGACCTCTATTGAACTCGGTGCCGATAACTACTGCCGGCAACCCGGACCCGATGAGGCCGGCGCCATAGTAAGCCGCGCCATCTCGGTGCCGATGCTCCGCAAAAGCTTTGGCATCAGCGTGCGGCGCATCCAGGGGCATCTGGAAATGGGTCAACCATTGGATCTTACCGCCGCAGAGGATGCGGCTGAAGCAGTAGCGCGCCGTGAGGAGGAATTTATTTATTACGGCCAGCCCGACTTCGATTTGGAGGGACTGCTGACGGCCAAAGGTCATAACGAGAGTCAGTGCGGCGACTGGACTAAAGTGGAACAAGCCCTCAATGATGTTTTGGCGGCCGTCAACAAATTAGACGAAAAAGGTTTTCACGGCCCTTATGCATTGGCATTATCGCCCAGCCTTTACAACAATTTGTTTCGACGCTATGAGGGCACCGATATGCTACAGCTTGAGCATCTAAGGCGTCTTTGTGAATCAGGGGTTTACAAAGCACCTATCGAAGGAGCCGTGTTGCTAGACCCTCCCCATGCGGGCCGTATTATCATCGGGCAGGACCTGATGACGGGCTATTCAAATAACGACGGCATTCATCATCAAATGTTTGTCAGCGAAAGCTTAGTGCTCAGGATCGACGATCCCGATGCTATCTGCGTGCTGACCAAAGCCAGCTGAAGATTCTTTGGGAATACCTGACATGACTTCAATGTCGTGAAGGCAGGAAAAACATGGCGTATGAAAGTCGGGAAAATGTCGGCTAAACGATTGGGCCACAAGCGCCCCGGCGAACAATGGCAAAGGACCTTGCCAGCGCGCTGCGGTGCGGATAATAGGAAGACACTGGCAGTCTTGCAACGCAGGCTGGCACTTCTCAACCATTACCAGCAGCGGCTCGCCACGTGTTCCGAGAAGCACCTTCGCTCGCTATTTCGCCAAATTGCACAGACCGATCTTGAGGAAATCCATCACTGCTTAAGCGGATTACAAAAGCAGGGATTGATTAGCGAACAGGATGATTACCCAAAAGCGTACGGGCCGGCCAACGAAGGCCAAACGCAAGCGCCCAGTGCAGTTTCACACAGCCCTAGCGTAACACCAACGCAAACCACCGTTATCTCAACGCCGAAAACTCCGACACAGGAAATTGCAGGAAAGGTGGAACCCGGCCAGCGTCAGGTTCCCATTATCGCTTGGCGAAAAGTGTCGGATAATCTCGTAATATTCAAGGTGGCGCGCCCGCCTGATTTTCAATTTATCCCTGGTCAACACATCAAGTTGGGAATCGGCAGTATGCAACGCCGTTATTCCATTGTTTCTGCCCCTCATGAACCGTTTCTCGAATTCTTTGTGGAATTGGTTCCCGCTGGAGCCATGTCAACCCAGCTACGCAAACTAACGGTGGGGGATTTGCTGACTTTGGATAAGGATGCACAGGGGAAATTGACTGTGGATAGTCGCTTTTCAAAGCAGCTTATGCTTGCTACGGTCACCGGTGTCAATCCCTTTATCAGCATACTACGGGCCTATCTTCACGAGCGTCGTTACGGCCAGCGGTTTTATCTACTGCATGGCGCCAGCTATCAGAACGAATTTGGTTATCGGGATGAGCTCACTCAGTTGGCAGACGCGCATCCCGAGGTATTGACCTATATTCCTACCATCAGCCGCCCCGACGAGCTCCGCAATGCCTCCTGGACTGGGGAGCGCGGACGTGTCGATGCCATTGTTGCTAATTACCAGAAGCAGTTGGCGCTAACACCTGACTCTACCGCCTTTTACGCCTGCGGCCATCCAGCAATGGTCGACAATATGGAAAAACGTTTTACTCACCAAAATTATTCGGTAAAGGTCGAACGTTATAACTAACACGGGATCGTAGCGGGGCGAGATTGCGGCTGCGTCTCTTGCTGAAAGTTACCTTTAGCTTCCAGTGATCAAATCGGTTCCGACAAGCGCCAGGCCTTTGCCAACAACTCGCGAACTTCTGCGTCCGTGGTCTGGGTAAAGTCTTGATACCACCGTCCGACCCCCCAAAACGGTTCTGGTGTTGCCAAGCAAACGATCTCATCTACTATTTCGTGGAGCAAAGCCACGGTATCAGGTGGCGCTACGGGCACTGCGACAACAATCCGAGCCGGAACCTGCCGACGTAATGCCAACACCGCAGCCCGCATAGTGGCGCCAGTGGCTAGACCATCATCGACTAGAATGACACAGCGGTCACGTAGTTCAGGCACGGGCTGTTCGCCCCGGTAAAGCCGCTCACGACGCTGTAACTCCTGGCGTTCTTCCGCGGTGGCAGCCTCAATGACTTCAGCAGATATATTGTAGTAGCGCACCACATCTTCATTAAGAACGCTAGAACCACCGGTAGCAATTGCGCCCATGGCGAGTTCTTTGTGGCCCGGTAAACCTAGTTTCCGTACCAACATTAGATCCAAACTGACTCCCAGGGTCTCGGCTACTTGTAAGGCGACTGGCACACCCCCACGTGGCAGACCAAGCACTATTACATCCCCACGCCCGGCATAATGGCTCAGCGCGTCCGCCAGCTTGCGGCCTGCCGTCACTCGATCTTTAAAAACTTCCGCCATAGCATAATCCCCAGGTTGCATTATATACTCTCGGTTCGCTCATTTTTATAATGTATTGAATTTTAAAATGAATTTTAACAATTTTCGGGAATAAAGCATTTATTTCCGATATAACTTATTGAATTATAAAATCTTTTAAAAAAATGAGCGAACCGAGGGATATACTTTCTAAAAATATAAAAATTTCTAATTTGTACCTGAATTCGTCAGATAGCAGCGCTTATTAAGGCATTGCAAGATAGAAAATTCATCCATGTATTATCAGACGATAGGCTGGAAAAAATACAGTGTGGTTTTCCAGACAGTGTTGGTGGTTTTCCCTAAACAAGATGCCTTAGAGGCTGTCCGGAAAGTTTAACCTATGATATTTAAATCAATAAGTTAAATTCTCTTGAGCTACAATAAGCTTTTGATTTATAGGATTTCCGTACAGCCTCTTAGTCAGGAGGAAATCACCGCGGCTTTCAGAGTAAGGAACAAAAACTCGGCAGTGCAATTCCAATTCTAGTGGGTAAACAGCATTTTTTCAGAATCAAGCTGATAAGCCTTAACTCCCTGTTATAATCTATATAAAGATAGAAGGTTGCGCGAGCGCGCTACTACTCAATGAACTTTAGTTATTTTGTCAGTAACCTAGCGTGAGGATTTTCTATGACCGATATTGTTGAACACCTCACCCAGGATCACCAGCATATCGCTAAGGTTTTAACAGCTTTGGAAAAGCAAGTTGAAATCATTGAGGCAGGCGACACACCGGATGTCGATCTCATGGTTGAAATCATGGATTACATCCGCAATTACGTGATCATTTTCCACCATCCCGCGGAGGAGTTGGTGTTCACACGAATTGTGGAGTACGATGAAACTGCCCGCCCGCTTGTGGAAGAACTGTTCCACGAACATGAAGAGGAGAGAGAAAAAAGCGCAGTTCTCTCCAAGGTTATCGACAAGGTCTTTCTGGTAGACAGTATGCAGCCACGAAATTCTCTGACGGCGCTGGTTCGAGACTATATTGAGTTTAATCGGCGCCATCAAAACAAAGAAGATACGACTGCCTTGCCAATGGCGAATCGTTTGCTCAGTAATAAAGACTGGAAAACCATTGCCAAGGAACTCCCTGACGAGAAGCTGCCCGTGCTTGAAGAGATTCTGGAACAGGAATACCGTGCCCTTTATGACCACATTCGCGGCAGCGAATCTTCATAATCGCAGCCAGTGCCAGCCAGGTAGTGTATTATCCTCTCAATCATCATTCGTTCTCACTGGCCGGGCCAGAATTACTACTGACCCCACTCGTTCCAACTAAGTTTGCAGCTCTGCGGAAAGATATTGTTTAAACCACTCTCCCGGGCGAAACTGGTCGCTTCCTCGAGAGCGCCGGGTTCTTCAAATAAATGGGAAGCGCCGGGAATAATTTCCAGACGATACTCGCCCCCCAGAGATTGACTAGCCGTCAGGTTCAACTCAAGCACCTGCGGATCGTTAGCACCAACAACAAGCAAGGTGGGAGCCTTAACCTAGGGTGTCTAAAAACGCTATTTTTGGGCCAAATTCGTTGCCCGGTTTTTGGACCCAGAGAATATCGCTCATGATACCGATTCGCCCTGGGTTTAGGACCAATCAGTGAGGTCCAAAAAGTGGTCAAGGCAAATTGGCCGATTTAGACACCCTAGCCTTAACCTCTGATAGAGAAGTACCGGCCAGATCAGGTCGACCACCACGCGATACCACTGCAGAAACCATATCAGGCTTTTCTGCTGCTGTCACTAAAGCGGCCGCTGCACCGGTACTGGCACCAAAATAAGCCGATTCGTAAACCGCTAGTCGTATTTGTCCGGCTGATCCACTCTACCGTACCACTCAACCGCCGGGTCAGCATGTTAATGTCAAAACGCAGTTGTCGAGTCTGCTGGTCAAGCTGATGCTCATCGGTGGTAAGTAAATCAAACAAAAGCGTGGCAAAGCCTACTTCATTCAGCAGCCCGGCCACAAAGCGATTACGCGGGCTAAAACGGCTGCTGCTACTGCCGTGGGCAAATAACACAATGCCCTCGGCCGCCTCTGGAATCATTAGATTACCGACCAGAGAAAGCCCGGCAGTTGGAATAACCACCTCATTCTGCTGTATTGCATTTCTGCCGTTCATTAATTCGGTCCTCATTGGCGCGACACAACCTCATGCACATGGCAAGCAAGCCCTCTGTTTTTGTCTGGCAAAACGTTCAACCAGAAATTTTCCATTATTCATTTTCCTAAAGTAATTTGAAACTGAGATAAGTGATCGACGGGAAACCTTTACTTTATTTCCGACAGGAGTTTGATAATTGGGGTTTTCCGGAAAACAATAAGGGAAACTACTGATTTTAAAAGTGGTTAGGTTATATATAATTTTTTATAGATGGGCTTGTTCCTGCTCATTCTGAGGGTTTATTCAAACTTCTCAATTTTTACATTATAACCGGTCGCTTATTTCCGAGAAAATTTTCACAAGGCTTTATTTTTACTTATTTACTTATTTACTTATTTACTTATTTACTTATTTACTTATTTACTTACCAAGTGCATCCAATTGATCAGTGTTCAAATTTAAAATCATATCAAAAGGTAACCGGAGGAGGATGTGATGAACAGTGAGTTATCCAAGAACCAACTTAAAAAAATAAAACAAAGCTTGCATGATCAACATTCGGAACTGACGGTAGAAATCCGTGAAGTGTTATTGGAAACAGACGATGAGCATTTCAAAGCGGTGGCCGGATTGGTCCATGATGAAGCAGAAGCCTCTGTCGTCGATTTGGTGGCCGGTTTACATTTGCACCGTATTAACCACCTTATCGAGGAAATTCGTGCCGTGGAAAATGCCTTGATAAAGTTACACCAGGGCAGTTATGGCATTTGTATTGATTGTGGCAACATCATTCCTTTTAAACGGCTTGAAGCAAGACCCACTGCGGTGCGATGTATCATATGTCAGCAGAAAAATGAAAGAGAATACTGGTCTTCTCGAGGAGCCACTCTTTAAAGCACTTCGAGAAACCGCAAATTTATCTGAACAATCAGGCAAGGCATAAAGATGGATAATGTATAGCATCGGTTTTTATGCCGAAACAGTAAGCGCACCAGACATGCAACAGTCACGCAACAGTCACGCAACAGTCACGCGACATCATCTGCATAATATTCTCTGTACGGCTAAGGTCGCTAGTAAAACTTCCTGAAAACACAAACAAAACCATTCATGTTCGGCAACTTAAACTCAAGGCTCAAAGATTTCCAATAAAGTCTGGTACAAGGAGCATGAGCCGTACGTAACATTATGACTCACGGTTCGCTCATTTACAGAGCCACTTCTGAGAAAGTGAGTTTTATTTGATAAGATTTTGATATGATTGACAAACTTACTTTTAAGACGGAACGCATGGACGATATCCCCTTGCTGCTGGCCCAGCTGGAGCGGATGCACGTGGGGGCGTTGTTGGATGAGCACTTTCCGACCCACGGCAACTGGCAGGGGCTGAGCCTGGGCACGGTCAGTGCCGTGTGGCTGGCCTTTATCCTGTCGGAAGGCGACCACCGCCTGAACCATGTCCAACCCTGGGTCGAGGCGCGCCTGCAGGGATTGGCCGGGTGTCTGGGCCAGCCGGTACGGGCGCTGGATTGGAGCGATGACCGCCTGGCGGCGGTGCTGGATTATTTGAGCGACGACGTGGCGTGGGAAACCGTTGAGCAGTCGCTGGGTGAGCAACTGCTGCGGGTCTATGACCTGGGGGGGTCGCGGCGAGTGCGTGTCGACAGCACCACCGCCAAGGGCTACGTCGAGGTGACTGAGGAAGGTCTGTTTCAATTCGGCCACAGCAAGGACCACCGTCCGGACCTGCCGCAGGTGAAAATCAATCTTGCGACGCTGGATCCCCTGGGGCTGCCCCTGAGCACCACGGTGGTCTCGGGCGAGCAGGCCGATGACCCGCTGTACGTGCCGGAGATTGGCAAAGTGCAGCGCACGTTGCAGCAGGCCGGGATGACCTACCTCGGTGATGCGAAGATGGCGGCGCTGGCTACCCGGGCGTACGTGGTGGGCAGCGGGGATCATTATCTGTGCCCGCTGCCGAGCACGCAACTGCCGGAGTCGGAGCTCGAGCAGGTGCTGGAGCCGGTCTGGGCGGGCCACCAGGCGCTGGAGCCGGTGTATCAGCCCAGCGCGGAGGGTGACCGGGGGCCGAAGCTGGCCGAGGGCTTTGGCTATGAGGTGAAGCTCACCGGTGAGCACGACGGTAAGGAGCTCACCTGGATCGAGCGGCGGCTGGTGGTACGTTCGCTCAAACTGGCCGAGCGTCAAGAGCGGGCGCTGCACCAACGTCTGGAGCAGGCCACCGCGGCGATTGCCGAGCTTAACGTCACCGGCCAGGGCAAGAAGCGCTTTACCGACGAGGCGACCTTGGCCGAGACCGTCGAGGCGCTCATCGCCAAGCACCGGGTCGCGGGCCTGCTGGCGGTGGACTATCAAACCCATCTCGATGAGCGGCCCAAGCGGCGTTACCGTGACCGGCCCGCTCGGGTGGAGCGCACCCAGACAGTCACCGTGCAGGTATGCCTCGACGAGGCTGCCCTCGCCTCGGCAGTGCGCCGGCTGGGCTGGCGGGTCTATGCCACCGACCAGACCGAGTTGTCGTTGACCGAGGTCGTGCTCGCCTACCGTCAGGCCTATCTCATCGAACGGGGCTTTGGGCGCCTGAAGGGTCGGGTGTTGTCGCTGACACCGATGTATTTGGACTCCGATGCGCGGGTCAAGGGGCTGATCCGGCTGCTGAGCCTGGGGCTGCGGGTGCTGCTGACCTTGGTTGAGTTCACCGTGCGCCAGCGCCTGCAGCAGGAAGGGACGCGCCTGAGTGGTCTCTATCCAGGCAACCCCAAGCGGGCGACGGCTCGCCCCACCACCGAGATGATGTTGCGCGTCTTTACCGGGCTGACCCTGGTGCTGCTCGATGAGGGCACTGAAGTACATGCCCATTTGACCACGCTCACCCCGGTACAGCAACGCATCCTGGAGCTGCTCGACTTTCCGCTGGAGATCTATATGCAATTGACGCCGCATTTCTCAGAACCCCTGCTCAATTTGAGCGAACCGTGAGTTATGAATTTATACTATTATCGATTGCTTTCCGTCGGGGGAAAGCAGCCTATTTATTAAGCTAAACCATAAACCACATTCTTCTTGGCTACCTTGGTAGGAAACAACGTTGCAAAACAAATCGACAACTCGGATGACCTATGAAGTGGCGAGGCGCATTGTAATCACTGTCGTCGGAGTCACTGTTCTATTGGTCGGCTTGGTGCTAGTTTTTTTGCCGGGACCCGCCGTTATCGTGATTCCCGCCGGGCTTGCCATTTTGGGCGTGGAGTATGCCTGGGCCCGGCGCTGGCTAAAGCTTGTCAAAACTAGGACTCAAAAAACATTTGATGATTTCAAGCGACGTCGGAACGCTTCAAGACCATGAGTCTTTAGTTTTTTATATTATCCAATTACCTTCTCTCAGTAGGCGAGATTGCGTGCACTCATTCGGTATAAATTTTACTGGCGGATACGGAAACCAGAAGTTCCTTGAGCTCTGCTGGATTGACAGGCTTCGTTAAGTGATAAGCGAAGCCTGCTGCCCGAACGCGGCGAACCGTCTCATCGTCACCATACCCCGTGAGAGCAAAGAGCAGTATTTCTGCCGTCTGGGAATGCCGCTGCAACGCCTGTGCGATTTGGTAGCCGTCCATGTCCGGAAGGCCGATATCGCAAATCACAATATCGGGGTAAAAACGAACCGCTGCCTTTAAAGCCGCCGGGCCGTCAAAAACCACTTCCACTTCGTGTCCGTACAAGGTAAGCAACTCGCTAAGGCCTTTGGCGGAATCCTGGTGGTCGTCGACTACGAGAATGCGTCGGCACGCTCCGGCATCTGTTGTTGTTTGCGGCATCTCACTTCGCTTCACCGGAGCCGTCTGCTTAGGTAAACTCACCGTGAACTCGGTGCCTTGATCCTGACCCCCGCTACAGGCTTCAAGCCTTCCGTCGTGGGCTTCGACTAAACCTTTTGCGATAGCCAAACCCAATCCCAGACCCTGGATCTTGTGTTGCGACGCCGCGTGACTTTGTTGAAAGGCAGCAAATATGCCGGGTAATTGCTGGGGATCAATACCGCATCCCGTGTCAGCGACAACCACTTTAGCAAAGTGATCTTGGGCATCCGCCTCCACTCGCACGCGAATGGTTCCTGCGCTGGGGGTAAATTTCCTAGCATTTGAGAGTAGGTTACTGAACACCTGGGCGAGCCGCGTCGGGTCCGCATCTACCCACAATGGCTTATCCGACAGCTTAACCTCAAGATCAAGGTTAGCAGCCCGAAGAGGCGCCCGCTCAGGTTCCAATACCTCGCGAATCAGGCTTACCAGATCAAGCCGTTCGCGATGCAACGCCAGTTTTCCCTGTTCAATCCGCGCTACATCGAGAAGATCATCCACCAAATGGGCCAGTTGGCTTATCTGGCGTTGCAGGATCTCGTACATGCGGGCTTCCACCGTTTCGTCTCCAGAATGCAAAGCAAGCACTTCCAGGGCACTGCGGATAGCACTCAGGGGATTGCGGAGCTCATGTCCCAGCATGGCTAGAAAAACATCCTTGCGGCGATCTGCCTCCGACAGCTGTTCCGTTTTGTGTTGGAGCGCTTCCTCAGCCTGTTTGCGTGCAATAATTTCCTGTTGAGCTTGCTGAAACAATCGGGCATTGTCTACGGCGATAGCCGCTTGGCCAGCGATGCCGCAAACAATCTGCTCGGATTGCTTGGTAAAAACAGCGGGTTCGGGATGACCGAAAAATAACACGCCCAGGATTCGGCGAGTGCGTGAAATCACCGGAGCGGCCAAGTAGCTACCCATGGGAAAGCGGCTATTGATTAAATCATGACAAGGTGCCTTGCCGCCTGAAGCAGGATCTTGGTTGACATCGTTCAGGCGCAATACGTCTTTGCCGCGGAAGAGCCGATTAAGCATATTGGGATCGGTGAATTGAGCAAGTTCAGCAAACACCCCTCCGGAAGCATCGGAAAAAGTATAAAGCGTATAAGATTGACTGTGCGTATTTACGTTTCTATAGATAAATGTTCCAAACGCCGCTCCGGTAAGTTCCGTTGCAGCATCAACCACCGTCTGCACTACCTTCTCCAGATTGAGTTCTGCCGACACCAGTCGGCTGACGGACTGGATACGCTGTAGGGTTTGCTGGCTACGCCGCCGTTCTGTGTTCTCCGCTTCCAGTTCGGCCGTCCGCTCCCGCACCGCAGCGGCAAAGTGTTGAACGCGCATCATGGCTTTTTCTCCGAACCGAATGGTTAAGCCGAGCAAGAGGGCAATGACCAAACTCGCACCAAGCACCACCTCGGGTAAAGACGTATACTGTACCGTGCCACCCCCGGCTTGCGGAGCGACGGTCACCCGCCACGCTAACCCGCCCGGCAAATCAAGAGAAAGGGTGCGCGTTCGTAGCGGCTCTACAGCAGCTGCCAGGTTGCCGTCGTGACGCAATACCTCTCTATTTCTGCACCAAAGCGCGATGCTGTAGCCGGGAGCCACAGTCTTGGAAACGTCGGCAAAAATTTCATTGGCTGCAAACACCCCAGCGAGATAAGCTTCTGGATGACCGGGTGCGATGACAGGGACCAATACCCGAAATGCAGTCTCCCCATCTTCAAAAAAGAAAGGGCCGATAACAACAGGATTGCGGGTTGCCCGAGCGATCTCAACCGCCTCCTGCAGCAATCGCAAGGCATATGGATTTTTGTCAAGCCGCTGTGCCTTGGGGCCCGGTGAAACTACCCTTACCACCAACGCCTTATCAATCCATTCAACCCTGGCAAGACCAGGAAAAGCACTCACTGTAAGGCGTGCATCCGTCTGCCAGTCGGTGCGCGACTTCCAACCTCTGAGCGTACCGACCTCAGCCAAATCTTCGAGAGCGGTAGTGATAGCGTCAACACGGGCCACGATTGCGCTACGCACCCCCAAGGCAGTGGCATTAATTGTCTGCTGAAGATGCTCAAGCTCCTGAGTGCGCAGTGCATACCAAAAAAGAATGCCGACAATAGCCGCCGTCGTCCCTGCCAATAAGGGTATCCAAGGAAGGCGAGAGCGGATCGGCTGCTCCTGCCGTTGCCAGGCAAAGATCACAATACCGATTCCTAACACGCAAAATCCCAATGCGGTAAGCAATGCCATATGCGTAAAGCCGCCCCAGGCGAAAGCTCTGGGAACGCCAACCGCATAGCCTAAAAAGGCTACCGCTCCCAAGGCAAAAACCAAGGATCCCAGCAGGGCTACCATAAAAAATAAACGTTGTGCCAACAAACAAGCCAAGCCTGCCGCCAAAAAGCCGACTGCTGTATTTGGCGCCATACGCCCTGGATGTGAAGTATGAATGATGATAGTATGCTTGAAGAGCAGTTGATCAATGCCAAAATCGAGATTTAACCCATATTGACATAGAGTAATTAATCCCAATGCTGCAATGCCGATCCCCAATAATTCCGGCATCCGGCGCCACCCCCTATGCAGGCTCAAGAGCGCGCCGCCACACAGGATCAATCCAACAGCCGCATTACCTTGGATAGGAGCGAAATCGACGCGTACTTGCACCCACGCCATATTTCCGGTCAACCAGCCCAACAGAGCACCGACTCCGAGAATGACTACAGCAACTCCGGCAATCGCGGGTAACGCACTTGAGTAAGATGATAAATGCAATGGACGGTGCAACAAGTTAATTGACACCCGACATGATTCTGTCAGTCTGCTAAACAGTAATCTGGAACCCGCTACCACACTAAGTCTCTAAATTGGAGAGGGTGGTTTTTTACAGGGTCATTTAGCCCGGATATTTCATAAACTCGATTGGATTGCATTTATCTAATTGATTGTATAGAAAATTTTTCCAATTGGTTTCGGAAACGAACATCCGAACATTTTGATATATTTTTATTTAAAAATTAACCATATAGCAAGAATTCGCCAAATTCATGAAATATTCGGGTTAGTAGCCCTGCTTATTCCTATAGCATTAACTTTGCTCGCACAGCGTCTTTTAAGAAAAAGCAGCCAAGCCTGCGATGGGACATATTAGGGAAATCCGCCATTTAAGTCTGGCATTACTTAATTTACTTTTGCAACTTCCTACGTTAAACCTAACGTGAAGCTTGCCATTATGGAACTTCAGCTGAACCGTTATTTGGTAACATCTCACCTTAACGACTTTCGCAATATTATAGATAGTTTTTTCGACCATGGCTCCTGTTGATCAACTGCAACGTATTTCGGATACCCTTTGGGAATTGCCTGCTACGTTCAAACCGGGAATGCGCGTGCCGGCGCGCATTTATGGCACAGAAGCGCTGATTCGCGCCATGGATAAAGCCGTTTTCGAGCAAACCAGCAATGTAGCTTGCCTGCCCGGTATCATTCAGTATGCGTTATGCATGCCCGATGGGCATTTTGGCTACGGCTTTCCCATTGGCGGCGTAGCCGCCATGGATATCGACAACAACGGGGTCATTTCACCTGGCGGCATAGGCTTTGATATTAATTGTGGAATGCGGCTCATTAGAACAGATCTTAGCTATGAGGAGGTCAAGCCACGGCTAAAAACCCTGATAGACCGGCTGTTTAAAAAAGTGCCGGCGGGCGTGGGGAGCAGTGGTCTGCTCAAAGTTTCCCGCAGTGGATTTCGCCGGATCTGCGAACAGGGCGCCCGCTGGTGTGTGGAAGAAGGGCTCGGCTGGGAAGAAGACCTGGATTTTACTGAAGAGGGCGGAACTATTGCCGGCGCCGACGCCGGCAAAATCAGTGAACGCGCCATTGACCGCGGCCTAAAACAACTGGGTACCCTGGGTTCCGGTAATCATTACCTGGAAATTCAAGTCATCCGCCGAGAAAACGTCTATGCGCCGGAACTGATGAAATTATTCGGATTGGATAAACCGGATCAGGTTGTGGTAATGTTTCACTGTGGCAGTCGAGGGTTCGGACATCAGGTAGCGACTGACTATCTACAGCGATTTCTCAAGGCCATGACCAGTAAATACCATCTCGAAATTCGCGACCGAGAACTGGCCTGTGCCCCCTTTTATTCGCCAGAGGGTCAGGATTATTTCGCCGCCATGAAATGCGCGCTTAATATTTCCTTTGCCAACCGCCAAGTCATTCTACAGCGCGTCCGGGAAGTCTTTTCGGAAGTTTTTGGCCGCTCGGCCGAGGCTTTAGGCATGCATATGATTTATGATGTAGCCCATAACACCGCCAAGCTGGAGCAGCATTTTATCGACGGCAAAGAGCGTACCCTGCTGGTCCACCGCAAAGGCGCCACCCGCGCTTTTGGCCCCGGACACGCAGAAGTGCCTGAGGTTTACCGGGAAATCGGCCAGCCAGTCATTATTGGCGGCAGCATGGAAACGGGCTCCTATTTACTGATAGGCACGGCAACAGGAGCGCAAACCTTTTTTAGCACTGCCCACGGCAGCGGCCGCACCATGAGTCGTAACAAGGCACGCAGGCAGTGGCAGGGTAAGACCCTACGCGAAGAACTGGAGCAGCGTGGCATTTATGTGCGCAGCGTCTCCGACAGAGGCCTTGCCGAAGAGGCTGGCGGGGCCTATAAAAACATCGATGAAGTGGTGGCAGCTACCGAGCTGGCCGGGATCAGCAGGCGCGTCGCGCGTTTTGCACCCATCGGTAACGTCAAAGGCTAACCGATGGAGGCGCAAACACCCATCACCCTCATCACGGGCCCCCTAGGCAGCGGTAAGACCACCCTGCTGCAGCAGATACTTGCCCAGGCGCCGCTCCAGCTTGCACTCATCATCAATGAGTTTGGCGAGCTAGGCATCGACGGCAAAGTCGTGCAAGGCAAGCATGTTGCCATTACCGAACTCAGCGGCGGTTGTGTCTGCTGCTCTCTGCTCGACGAGTTCGAAGCCGCCGTTCAAGAGATCCTGGAGCGGGTAAGGCCACAGGCCATCGTTGTAGAGACGACTGGCGTGGCCGAACCGGAAGCGCTGGTGTTCGACGTGGCCGAGACACTGCCGGCGCTGCGGCTTGATGGCATCATCGGCGTCATGGACGCCGATGCGATGTGGAGTTTTCCAGATCTGGGACCGACTACCCGAATGCAGGTCGAGGCTGCGGATCTGCTGTTACTCAATAAAATCGATCAAGTGCCCGAAGACCGGCTTGAACAGCTGCGGGATACGCTTCGGGATCTAAACCAACGGGCTCCAATCATTCCCACCCGATTTTGCCAAATCAATAGCAATCTGCTGTTCGGTATTACCCGCAGTCAGCCGATTCCGAAACTCTCCTCTCGCCACCCAGCGGAGTATGACGCCTTCACTTACCAAACTCGGAGCCCGTTGTACCGGAACCGCTTTGAACGCTTGCTCGAAACCCTCGATCCGGCCATCTATCGTGCCAAGGGTTTTGTGCGTTTTGCCGACAGCTCCTTTTTGTTTAACTACGTGAACGGGCGTTGGGGACTGGAACCTTTTCCCGCCGAGGAAACCACATTGATATTCATCGGTAGACATATCGAAACCAAGCGTGCGGCGCTTAGCGAAGCTTTGCAGGCATGTGTTTGATATTTCCGCCGCCAAACATCGACATTACGCTACCCATAGGCGCACTATCCTAATGCCCTATCGATTTGTCGATGAAGTCGCGATCGCTGATGTGGAATTTCGGGCTTGGGGCCGGGATCTGGCCGAGGTTTTTAAGGCCGCAGCCGATGCCACCATGAATGTCATGATTTATGACCTTAGCTCCATTCAGCCAAGCGAACGCCGGGAGATCGTGTTGGAGAATGACACTCCCGACCTGCTGCTGTTCGATCTGTTGCAGGAGCTGATTTATTACAAGGATGCTGAGGGTTTGCTGCTGCGTGTCTCTACCGTGGACATCCGCCAAGCCAACGGTAATTATCATTTATACGCGGTCGCTACGGGAGAACCGCTTGACCCAGCCCGCCATGAACAGGGCGTCGATGTCAAAGCAGTCACTCTGCATCGTTTTAGCCTGGAGCAGGATGCGAACGGCTGGAAGACTTACATTATTTTGGACATCTAACCGTTCCAGCCTGGATAGCGAGAGTCGTACTGATGCATGAGGTCTAACGGGCCGTGTTGAGTTCTCCGTTAATTATAGAGAATGTTACTGTCACATACACCAAATGATGAAGGTCAATATGTCGTCACGTGAGCGTAGAACCTGGATGTGGTCTGAGGCCTGTGCACTCTTAGAGCAGGCCGACCGACTGCATCGGCAGTTTTTTCAGTTGGGCGTCTCATCGACGCGGCACCCTCTCTGGGAACCGCCGATGGATATTCTTGAAACGGAGCACGAGTTAATCATTTTAGTGGCACTACCAGGCGTAGCGCCCTCTCGCATCAAGGTTACGCTTGATACAGGCACTTTGATTGTGACCGGCGAGCGGCCGATACCCGGCGCGTCTCGAGAAGCCACTATTCATCGTCTTGAGATTCCCCATGGACGCTTTGAACGGCGCATTGAACTGCCGTATGGGCGTTTCGAACTGGATCGCAAAGAAGTGGCTGACGGGTGTCTGCTGCTAAGCCTGCGTAAGCTACGCTGACTGCATCACCGAACCGGGAGTATTACTCATGCCAGACGAACAAAACCGGACACCGCAAGCGGATTCAGCCCCGCCCGCTAACGATAAGACTACCGCCGCACCGGAAACACGGAGTGCCGTGGCAATTCCCGACGATGCACTGATTATCCTGCCGGTGCGTGGCGTTGTGCTGTTTCCCGGCATTGTGATCCCGCTGGCCCTGGGCAGGGAGCGCTCTATCGCAGCCGCCCAGGAAGCGGCCCGTAGCGAACTTCCCATCGGCGTTGTTCTCCAGCGGGATGCAGAGGTTGACTCACCGACCGCAAACGATCTCTACCGCGTCGGCACCGTCGCTACCATCCTGCGCTATATCACCGGACCGGACAGAACCCACCATGTCATCTGTCAGGGAGAGCAGCGTTTTCGGATTCTCGATTTCCTGCCGGATTACCCCTTTCTAGTTGCCCGGGTAGAACGCATTTCCGATTCGGAAACCATTTCAACGGATGTCGAAGCGCGGCTTTACTATCTCAAGCAGCGAGCCAAAGAGGCGCTACAGCTGTTACCGCAAGCGCCTGCGGAACTGACCAATGCTGTCGAGAACATTACCTCAGCATCAGCATTAGCCGATCTGATTACCAGCTTTATGGATCTTAAGCCGGAAGAAAAACAGGAGTTACTGGCAACATTTGACCTCCAAACCCGGCTCAACAGGGTGCTGGAACTGCTGGCCCAGCGTATTGAGGTGATGCGCCTGTCTCAGGAAATCAGCAAACAGACCAAGGAGTCCATGGACGAACGCCAGCGGGAATTTCTCCTGCGTGAACAGCTGAAAACCATTCAGAAGCAGCTGGGTGAAACGGATGGTAAAAATGTCGAGGTTGAAGAATTAGCGAAAGCCATTAATGAAGCCAAAATGCCTCCGGAAACCGAAGAACAAGCGAAAAAAGAGCTGGCCCGGTTAGAGCGGATGCCAGAAGCCGCTGCCGAGCATGGGATGATTCGCACCTACCTGGACTGGTTAATCGCCCTACCTTGGTCCGTGACCAGCGCAGAGAATATTGACATCACCCAAGCTCGGAAAATTCTGGAGGAAGATCACTACGGGCTGGCAAAGGTCAAGCGGCGCATTCTGGAATACCTGGCGGTTCGCAAGCTCAATCCTCAGGGTCGAAGTCCGATTCTATGCTTTGTGGGACCTCCCGGAGTTGGTAAGACTTCCCTCGGCCATAGTATCGCTCGGGCCACAGGGTTGGAATTTGTGCGCGCCAGTTTGGGCGGAGTCCATGATGAGGCGGAAATCCGTGGCCATCGCCGTACCTATGTCGGCGCCCTGCCGGGCAATATTATTCAAGCCATCCGCAAGGCAGGCACCCGTAATCCGGTTTTTATGCTGGATGAGATGGACAAGTTGGGCGCAGGATTTCATGGCGATCCGTCATCCGCCTTGCTGGAAGTGCTCGACCCGGAACAAAACAGTACTTTTCGTGATAACTACTTAGGCGTGCCGTTTGATCTCAGCCGGGTACTGTTCATTGGCACGGCCAACGTTCTCGATGCGATTCCGGGTCCGCTGCGTGACCGGATGGAGATTATCGATCTGCCGGGCTACATAGAAGACGAAAAAGTCCAGATTGCACGCCGTTATCTTGTCCAGCGGCAACTGAATGCCAATGGTCTGAAACCGGATCAATGCGAGATCAGCGATGCCGCCCTTCGAGCTATCGTTCGCGATTATACCCGCGAGGCAGGTTGTCGGAATCTGGAACGGGAGATTGGCGCGGTGTTCCGCCATGTAGCGATGCGGGTAGCAGAGGGCACAGCCACTCATCTTCGCGTCGAGGCTGAGGATTTGCACGAAATTCTGGGACCCAAACGCTTCGAAAGCGAATTGGCCATGCGCACCAGTATGCCCGGCGTAGTGACCGGTCTAGCATGGACACCCACCGGCGGCGATATTCTCTTTGTCGAGGCAACCCGCATTCCAGGAAGCGGCAGGTTAATCTTGACCGGCCAGCTCGGTGATGTGATGAAGGAAAGCGCGCAGGCCGCCCTTAGCCTGATCAAAGGCCGCACCTATCAGTTGGGACTGGCGGATAATCTCTTTGAAAAAAGTGATATTCATATTCATGTGCCAGCCGGTGCAATTCCAAAAGACGGCCCCAGCGCCGGCATCGCGATGTTTATGGCGCTGGTTTCTCTGCTGAGCGGCAAAACCTTGCCCAGTGATATTGCCATGACCGGGGAGATTAGCCTGCGTGGTCTGGTGCTGCCTGTGGGAGGCATCAAAGAAAAAACCGTGGCTGCCGCAAGAGCTGGAATTACAACCGTTCTCCTACCGGCGCGCAATCGGAAAGACTTTGAGGAAATTCCTGAAAAGGCGAGAGAAAAGCTGAAATTTATTTGGTTAGAGCAGGTTGACGATGCCATTAAAGCAGCTTTCGGCGGACAGATCAGTATTCAACCTCCCATGGAAACCACTGCATCGGCATCTGTCCACGCCTCCGCCAAATAAACAGCCTTACCGTTACCAGGGGTGTTCCTCTGTCCCTGGTTATCCCGGTAACTTCTCCTTTTAGGCCGTCTTTTGGAGGGGCACAAGAATAATCCCAATAAAATTTTGCAGAAAATGCATGGTGATAGGGGCTACTAAACTGCCCCGCCATAAGTAAACCAACGCTAACAGCAATCCCATTAACCCCACCGTCAGGACACCTCCCGAACCCTGGTAGCCATGGCCAATGGCAAAAATGGTGGAGGACAGAAGCACGGCGACTGAGGAACTACCGGTGACGGCATGAAAGCGCAACATCAGATAGCCGCGAAAAATAGCCTCCTCCGACACAGCAACTACGCCGAGAAATGCAAAAGCCAACAGATACTGCGCGCTACCGCTAGGGATCAGATAACGAGGCGGTGCGTCCGGCAACACAAAGCCCACTTCGTGTAATAGCATTTCAAATAAGCTGATCCCAAATACGAAAGGGAAAAACAAACCGATGCCTATAGCGATCTCCCTGCCGCTGTTTGGGAATGTTAAGCCAAGCGACTCGAAAGGCTCGCCGTTTCGCCATATAAAAAAAAGAACCAGACTCAACAGCGTGAGGTTATGAACAATAGTGACGGTGGCGACGATGGGAAACGTCAAGGTTCGTTGCTCGACGTTCAGTAGAGATAACGCTATGGCGGGCAGGATAAGACAAAGAAAGACGCTGACCTCTACCAGTTGCACCTTTTGGGACGGTGGCGTCGTGTCTGGGCCGGCAGATTTACCGGTGGTTAATCTATTGATCATTGTGAAATTTTAACAGTTCTTCCTGCAAATTTTGCAGCGGGAATCCCAACGCTTTCATTGTCTTCTCGTTGTGACATTTCCCCGTCCAATATTTTAGCGCTCATTTAAGGATTTTATACAACAATGATAGGATGCTTTTTTTATACAGAGGAGCTAGATGTGCAATGTTGAAACCCATGCTGGTTACCGTTGCGGGCCTTCTTGCCATCATGAGCAACAGCGTGCATGCCGAGCAGGAAACGGTCAAGGCTTAGCCGCCTGCAAGACGCACCGCGTTATAAATGGACAGGTCCGTAGGCTTCTCGAGTATAATTGCTATGGCAGACTTGCTTTTTTAACCCCCTTTGGCCGAAACCACGGGGTCTCATTGATAAACCGTACGGTTGCTACAGTGGAATGACTCTTATATATCGAGTTCAGCATGGACTCCTTAAAACGGAGCACCGGGGATCGTTGTGGAGCGGACATTGTCCAGCGACACTACTACTCTTTCTTACTTTCCTTGCCCTGCTTGCGGGCGGCTGTGCCACCACCCCGGTACAGGTTGAGCGGGCGGATCCCCGCGACGTACACCGTGAACTCACCGGCAATGTGCTCGCCACCGGCGGGTTAAGCGGCTTTACCAAAATCGTACTGAACCGCTGGGACCTGGCGGAGCGGTTTCAGGAGACGCCCGAAGCGGCGCTGGCGGAGCTGCATCAGGTTGTGGTGGACGGGAATGGCGGAACGGACGAACTATTTGCCCTTACTGAACTGTCTTTTCAACATGCCGAAAACAGCAAGGATCGCGCCTATTACTTGGCCTCTGCGGTCTATGCCTATGCGTTTCTCTTTCCCCACGGCGCCGACGTCCCGCCCAACCCCTTCGATCCCCGCTTGCGCTACGCCGCCGATCTTTATAACCGCGGCATTACTGCAGGCTTTGCGTCGCCGGACGGCGCCGAAGTTCTGCTGCGTGGTGGGGTCTACCGTTAGGGTGTCTAAAAACGCTATTTTTGGGCTAAATTCGTTGCCCGGTTTTTGGACCCAGAGAATATCGCTCATGATACCGATTCGCCCTGGGTTTAGGACCAATCAGTGAGGTCCAAAAAGTGGTCAAGGCAAATTGGCCGATTTAGACACCCTAGGCCAAGACCGGCGGCACACCGGGTATTGGTTCCTGAAACAGCGCTTCCAGCACCTGCTCCGGGGTGCGTACGTAGGGTTCGAGGTGATAAGCCGCGCCTACCAAGGCCATCTGTTTGCGCCCCGGTTTAGGGCCAGGCCGATGGGCATGGGCGGTAATCGGCGGTGCCTCGGGCGCTTTGCGCATGGGTACCCCCTTGCCGTCGGCGCGCATCACCACCACTTGCGCCTCAACAGCGGCCTCCGGCGCGGGGTGCGCGGCCCAGAATCCCTCGACCTGCGCGCCCAGCATACGGCTGGTCTGCTCCAGCCCCGCCACCGATTGCCTCAACCCCAGCATCGGTTCCAGCACCGCGTTAACTTGCCCATAGGGCATTTCCACCGCCAAGCGCTGGTCCCAGTCCTGCAGGAGGTAGGAGTCCTTGCCTTCCGGCAGGCCGGCTCGGGCATCCAGCGGCACGTATTCGATGCGCTGCTTCTCACCACGGGCGTAGACCCAGCGCACGCTCTCCAACAACCCAAAGATCGCGCGGTAACTGCGCCGCTGGGGCTCGCTCAGGCGTTTGAGTTCGCGCCCGTCGCTCGGCTCCATCCGCTCGCCCTCATCGCCTTCACCCAACAGAGCAAAGAACTCTTTGAGCAGCAGCAACCCCAACTGCAACAACCGCTTGAACAGCTCCCGTTCGACCGCGTGGGCGGCACTGCCGGTCCCGGCCGCCCGGCGGATGAAGCCTTGCAGTTGATCTATGATCACCTCAACGCTCTCAGGCTTGCCTTGAGTAGATGCTTGTCTCATTATCTTCATCGGTGGGTTCCTCGCAGGATGGTGCCTAACAACTTCATCCTACCCCAGCCCTTGGCTCAGGGGCAGAGGAACCTACTCGCTTCCGCTTGCGGAATTCTGGTTACGCCCGACGATAATGACCTGGTCATGCTTCAAGCCCGCAAAATGCGCCCCCGGCACCGCCGCACTGCGACTCGGGTCAAGACAATAGAAGATGACCGAGGCCGAACGGGTTAGCCACAGATACCCGCGGGTGCCGACCTTGTCCTCGCGCTCCACACACACTTCCCAGCGGGTCTCATCGTTGTGAAACAGCCGTTCACTCATCTGTTGGTCGTAGAGGGCTTCGCGCACCGGCTCAACCAGGGGTACGAGCGCTTGCAAGCCACCGCCGACCGTTCCCGGTGAAACCGGCAACCCCTGATCCCTGAGGTCCTGCAGATAACGGTGGGTGGGTTGCCCATAGCGGTATTTTCCCAAGATCACTTCCACCCAGAAGCTGACCCCGTAGGGACTGCGAGGAATCAACTTGGGTGGAGCCGGGGCGGTGATAATGATCGGCGTAGCCTCACAGGTGCAGCCCGGGTGACAGGTATAGGACTGGCGACGATAGCGACGGCGGTGGGCTTTCACCTCCACCTCAATGACCTCGCTCTGCTCATCCAGGGCCGGATTGCGCCGATGCGGTAAGCCACCCTGCGCACAGCATGTCTCCGGCACCGACAGATCCCTCTCCTCGGTCACCACCGGAAGATGTGGTCGTTGGGTACGCCCATGTCCACCACGGCCTGGCTGCTGGCCGCGCCTGCGGTTTGAGGGCGGCTCGGGGGGGTTGCCTTTTTCGGATTTCAGCGCCACAGGCTTCTCGCTCTGCTTCCCGAATAAGCGGTTCTGCAAATCTTTGATGTTGCCATCCTTAACAACCAGCTCCTGCTCCAGCTGCGCTATCTTGGCTTTCGCTCGCCCATGCTGAATTTCCCAATAGCTTGCCCGATGGCGTAGCTCGATATAGTCCTGTTTACCTTGACAATGTCACATTTCCCAAATGATCGATGAGTTTGTATCATAATGATTTTTCGTAGGAAAGTGATGGTGATGACAAAAAAGAGCTGGGGTGTCGGTGGGGACTGGTGCCGGAGGCGATTCAAACGCTGGGGCAGCGGCTGCCTGAGTTTTGGGCGCGCTACCGGAGCTGTTTCAAGACCCAAACCCGAGACGGCAGCGTCTATGCGCGGCATTATCTGAGCGGACTGCTGCGTATGGAGGGGAATCGACACTATAGCGGAATCGCGCGAGAGGCGGGTGTTGAAGAGCAAAACCTCCAACACTTCATGAGTCACTCGCCGGGGTCGGCTGAGACGGTCTACCGCCAGGTCCAAGCGGAAGTGAAAGCGGTTCCGGAACTGACGAGGGGCGCCGTGGTTCTGGTCGACGAAAGTGCCGACGAGAACGCCGGCGATGCCAGTGCCGGGGCGGCCAAGCCATATAAGGGTCGGCTGGGCAAGGTAGAAACCAGCCAAGTGGGCGTGTTGTTGAGCTACGTGAATCTCACGGTGGCGTCTGGGTTTTGGACCTGGATTCTGGGCAAACTGTTTCTACCCGAGGCCTGGTTCGAGGCCGGCTACCAAAAGCGGCGCAAGCAACAGGGCATGCCTGATTCGTTGAAGTTCAAAACCAAGGTTGAACTGGCCTGGGAGGGGATTCAAGAGGTCATGGCGGGTGGTCTCCCGTTTGAGATCGTCGGTTTCGATAGCCTGTACGGACGGAGTGGTTGGCTACGGGCCCAGGTGCGAAAGGCTCAGCGGCGGTATATGGCGGAAATCCCGGCCGACACGGCCGTGTACCTGGAAAAACCGACGCTCGGCATTCCCCCGCGCCGGGGTCAGCGAGGAAAAAAGCCGACGCAGGTGCAGGTGCTGGCCGGGGAAACGGTCCGCGTGGACAGCTTGCGGGAGACGCTGGCCTGGCAGCGTCTTCGAGTCCGGGCGACCGAACGGGGTGAGCTGTGCGAACGCTTCGCTGCGCGCCGCGTCTGGACCGTCCATGACGGTCAAGCCGTGGAAGACTGGCTGGTGATGCGCGAAGAGGCCACCGACCGCTACCGCTATGCCCTGGGTAACGCCTCAGCGGACACTTCATTGGAACAACTGGCCTGGTGGAAGTGCCAGCGCTACGTCATCGAACGGGCCAACCAGGATGCCAAGTCCGAGCTGGGCTGGGATGAGTGGCAGGCGCAGAAGTACCGTGCCTGGGATCATCATCTCGCTTTGACGGTACTCGCCTCCTGGTTCATCGCGCAAACCCAACTCGACTGGGCGCAGACTCATTCTCGTGACCCGGCGTTGCTCGAAGAACTGGAAACGGATGTCTTACCGGCTCTGTCGGTGGCCAATGTTCGGGAGTTACTGCGCGCGGTTATGCCTCTGAAACGCTTGACCGAAGAACAAGCTACGGAACGAGTGATTGAGCATTTGCTTAATCGCACCCGATCACGCAAGAGTCGGCTTAAAAAACAACGACTTAAAAATAGAGTCCACACCGGCCCCACGTGAGGCTAATGTGACATTGTCAAGTTACTAATCGTCACCCATTTCTGCGCGAACGGCGACCGTGGTTCTCCAATAACACAGCCCCTTGGGTGGGGCAGCGCGGTGGTAAGGTGGGTGTTTGGGATACTTTCCATGGACCGGTTTGTACACTATTTTTCCTCGTGTGTCCCGTCCTATTTTTCGGCAACAATGGGTTGGCCGAATATTTACTTCCTGAAGTGTTGATCCAAAGGATAAACCCATAAGTCCTTGATGGGGACGCTCTGTTTTCCGGCCGGTCCCAGTTTTCCCCGGCCCTTGGTTTGACCCAGGTAAAGCCCATATCGTTACCCATAACTCCAATGGCTGCCACGTTGGCTGATACGCCCGCCCAACACGTGGCTTGAAGGACGACCGCTCAAGCTCGCCGTTAACCCTTGATTTCTTCCCCTACGCCCCCATTTTAAGTCTCCTGAGGACGGTTATCCGTCTGGTGAAAATCGGTGTTAAATACGCGACGCCCCTAGCCTAGGGCGTCTAAAAATGGCCGATAAGGCTACATTGTCTTGCCCGGAATTGGGGCCTGGATAACATCGCGCCGCTCAATATTTGGGCTCATTGATCGGATGTTCCGCATAGGCTTTGTACTCGGCAGGCGTCCAGAAATCGCGACATGTCTGACAGGTTTGCCAAGGCCCGGGATGATTGTCGATGTAGTGGGAATAGCACAAACTAAAGCGTTCATGCTCATACTGACAGCGCCCGGCGCCGCGAACCGACAGCAAGGCGGTATCACAGCAGATCCACTGTTGGCAACACGGTGTTTTCACTAAAGGGACCGCGGCATCGCCACAGAAGCGACAAGGCTCACCGGGGATGATCTGAGCTGCTAGCCGATGATAAGTCACAACGCGTCCCCCGGATCTCATGGAAGAGATCGTGGCTGTTTTCGAGAGGAAGAAACCCAATTATAGAGCCATACTCTGGGAAAAACACCGGGAGCGCGTCAGCGGTGAGCCAGCGATCGAAACTCAGACAAAGCCGAGAGCAGTGGAAATGCAAAGCGCATGAGCGAGCAGAGACGAATCGCTATCTGCGCAAGCAGTTGGTGCGAGTGCGAGCCGAGCGAGAGCACTGGCGCGAGCAGGCGAAACAAGCCGAGGCGCGTCGGCGTTCGCTCGAGACCCCCCCAGCGTGTCGAGTGGTTCAAGAGAAGGCGGATCTGGTGTGGTTGGCGCTGCGCTTATTTTTCATTGCCCGAATTGGGTTTCGCGCCGTCTCGCGGGTGCTGAACACGCTCAGTGAGGCGTTGGGAATCGGGCGCGCGCCGTGTCCGCAAACCATCATCAACTGGGTGATGCGGTTGTCGTTAGTACGGATCCAGTCGGCCCCGCCGTGGACAGGCGCCAGGTCGAGCGCCGATCGCTTCTCCAAAGGGGTTCTCTGGCTTATTGATGCCAGCATTGGCTTGGGAACGGGAAAGATGCTCGCCGTGTTGGCCATTGATGCGGCTCACCATCAGCATCATCAAGCCGCGCCCCGCCTTCACCAGGTGCACTGTGTGGCCGTCTCGGTGGCGGCTTCCTGGACGGGCGAAACGATAGCGGATTTTCTCCAGCAAGTGATCGCCGTGCGGGGGCGCCCGAGTGCCTACCTCAAAGACGGCGGCACGGATCTGCACAAAGCGGTGCGCATCTTAAGCAACCGCGGACTGCCTAGCCTATGCATTGCCGATATCTCACCCGCCGTTGCCAATCTGCTGAAGCGTCACTATCGAGATCACCCAGTGCTAGCGACGTTTCTGGCGGCGTGCGGAACCGTCTCCGGCAAGCTCAAACAAACGCTGCTGGCCTGCCTGGCCCCACCCAACGTGCACACCAAAGCCCGCTTCATGAATCTGCATCGCTTGGTCCGCTGGGCCGAGCAGTTGTTGCAACTCTCTCCGCCAGGAGGCGCGGCGCGCGGTTCGGTGCTGGCAAAATTGCGCGCCTGTCTGGATCGCCTGCCGGCATGCCAAGCGTTTATTCATCGCTTTCGCGACGACGTGCGACCGCTGCTGGCGTGCCAACAGATTCTGAAATCCCGCGGGCTCAGTCACGCTACGATCCTGTCGTGCGAGCCGCTGCTCGATACGATTCCCTCTGCCGCCGTACGCAGCGAGTTTCGAGGCTACCTCAACGCCCAACTCGAGACGGCCGCGCAACTCGGTCTCGCCGACGTCGGCCTGCCGATCAGCTCCGATCCGATCGAGTCGCTGTTCGGGCTGGCTAAGCAACACGGCAGCGGTGAAATCAAGGATGCCCAGCGGATCGCCATGCGTCTACCGGCCTTGTGTGGCACACCCACCCGAACCGAAGCCCAACAGGTGCTTGAGATAAGCGTGGCTCAACAACAACAGATGACCAGTCAGTTGACGTCATTGACGAAACAGCGGCGTGAGGTCCTCCCCAACCCGCAAGCGCTAGAGACCTTAGCCCTCCCCCAGAGCAACAACGCTGTGGTGCTCATCCCGAGGTCCAAAAACCGGCCCCATTGCTCAGAAGTTATCCCTCTATCAAAGGGTTACCAAAAAGCACAGGGCCCCCAGCCTAACCGCCAACAGACCGACAGTCAGCCTGCCAGAGCCGGTCCCTAGGCAACTCGAGTGACGGTTTTGAAATCGCTAATCCAAAAACCGGGAAATGGCAGAAGGTCGATTTAGACGCCCTAGTCTACCGTCTACCTTTCGGCCGCCTTGAGGTGATCTTTAATCCCGAAAACCTGCGTTGGGCGGATCGGAAGCTGGTGCACTTTGTGCCCGTGGCCGAATTAGAGGTACACGGCCTGTGTAACCGCTACCGCCAGCCCGGCATTGGGGCACCTCTGGCAGCCGCCACTCAGCCGCTGCACGCGGAACAAGAAATAAAGCTGTTTGTCGCGCCCAACGTTCGGGTCCCGGTAACCACGCTGTTGCGCCTGGATGACCCCCGTCGTCAGTTGGCCTCAAAACGGTTGCGCGCTGTCTTGGAAATCTACTCCGACATCATCGCGGACCAGGTCGTTATCGACTCGCAATCCGTTCCTTTAGAATCTGAACCCACCGCCGTGCTGGCCACGCAACTGAGTGGGTCAACGGTATGGGAATGGGAGTTTCTAGGATTTCTCCAGGGAGACCTGCTAAGTAAAAAAGTTTCCTCCCAATTGATTGCCTTAGAACCCTTTCGGCCCGGCCGCATTCCCGTTGTTTTCGTTCATGGAACGGTATCCAGCCCGGCGCGGTGGGCCGATATGTTTAACGAGCTTGATAACGACCCCCGGATCCGGGAACGTTTCCAGTTCTGGTTCTTTGCCTACAACAGTGGCAACCCAATCCCTTATTCTGCGCTGCAACTGCGCGATGCGCTCCCGGAAACGGTGCAGCGCCTGGACCCCGAGGGCAAGGACCCGGCACTGCGGCAAATGGTCGTTATCGGTCACAGCCAAGGGGGCCTGCTCACCAAGATGATCGCCATCGACACCGACACCCAGCTCTGGAATGCACTCAGCACTAAACCCCTTGACGAACTGAAGCTGCAGGAACAAAGCCGCGAGTTGCTGCGCCGGGCTTTTTTCCTGAAACCGCTTCCCTTCGTACGCCGGGTGGTTTTTATCGCTACTCCGCAGCGGGGCAGTTACGTAGCCGGAAACCGGATCAGCCAATG
>CAVSVP010000009.1:0-916786 GCA_963731125.1 uncultured Pseudomonadota bacterium | reverse complement strand
TCATGAACGGGGACAACACTCGCCTTGCCTCCTCTGGGGGCAAGGCAGACTCATCCCCTTTTAGGGGTAAACACAAAACCACCCGCTTTGCGGGTGGATTCTTTTTTTTATATGCTCAAAACTGTCCGAACTATTGTTGTCAATACTTTCGTCAAAATAACTTCGCCAATTAAGCTCCCTTATCCGTCTAAGGAGTCTAGCAAAATTAAGTTGAACAAGGGCGCATTCCCATTTTCCCGGTCAAGTAGTCAAGAGCGAGAGGTGAGAATTTGCCATACGTTTCAACAGATTCCACCGCCCGGCTTTGTAGTAGGCCCGTAACATGAGCATCTTCTCAGCGTTTTCCCGATGCCAAAAGATGCCCGGTCCCTTCAGCCGCAGATTGACAACTCGACGAACCGCACTTTCCACGGCGCCACTGCCGATGGGTAACTGCAAGGCTTTCAGTTTAGGGTAGGCGATCCGGTGTTGATTACGGACAAAGTAGTTGCGTTCGGTGGTGATGGCTTTACTGTGCCGTCCCCGGCAACGGGCCCGCACCGCCTCCACCACCTGCTCGCTCTGCCCTTTGAGTAGCAACCGCCGATGCCGGCGGACCCAGGCTTTGCGTTGCTTCGCAGACTCGCCCGTGCGCAACGCCGCCACCTTGCCCAAATGTTCCACCGCAAGATAGAAGTCAATCACTTCATGGATCTGCTTGGGATTCAGGCCCAACGCCTTGATCAACCCCGGTACCCGATTCCAAATCCAGTGCGCGCCATCGGCGACGAACACCACTTGATCGGCTGTTTCGATCGCCAAGCTCCTCAGGTATCCCTGAAGTAACTGGAACAATGCATCCGGCCCGTGCAAGCTCCCGTCGATCAGGGGCGCAAAAGGCTTCTCCAACTTGCCTTCGGAGTTTACCTCATACACGATGAACAACTTCGGTTCACGCCAGGCATCGCGGATGATCGCGTGCTTGGCCTCGAACCAACTGATGCCACTGTGATAGCAGTGCGACTCCAAGCGCAACAACGCCCGCAAGGCCAAGCCGATGTGATTGTGCTGGGCGCGGGCGGCGCGCACCTGAGCGCGCGCAACACCACAGAACTGCTTGAGACCTCGATGATAATGCTCAATGCTCCAGGCGTAGCTGGCGAAGCGCACCCGCGTCAGCGGGCACATCGGCAGGTCGTTGGTCGCCCACCATTCACTGTCACCGTCTGGGGTGACGATCGTGAACAGGCGGATCAAGCCATAGCCTGTCAGAGGGACGAGGCTGCCTTCAGCCGGGGTCGCCACCCGCGCTACCGGGCACAGCCCACGGCGATCGGGGTGGAGACCAGCCGGTTGGCCTTCAGCCGCGTCAGCCACACCCAGCCGAAGCCGTTGATCAGCTTCAGGTTCTCGAGACTCCCGTACCAGCTGTCAAAGACCACGCACTCAGGCGTAAAGCCGCGCTCGCGCGCCGTGGTGAGCATCGCCTGAAAATGGTCGTTCTTAGTCAGCTGCTCACCGCTCTTGTCGTACACCCGGTAGTCCACCGGGACATGACGATCCCCCTCGCTCCACAGCAGCGTGATCCCATCGATCCCATCCACCACCGCGTGGTGCTTGCCCGACCAGTGGCGGCTGACCAGCTCAATTTTCTTCGCATACGGCTTATCCAGCGTCGCATCGTCGAGCACCAGAATGCCCTGATGACGCTCGACCTGGCTCGCCGCCTCCGGCCACAGCGTCTCGGCCTCAGGTTCCAGGCAATGCAGCAAGCGAGTGAAGGCCTCATGCGCTGGCGGCGATGTCTCGACCGCACTCACCCGCGCCGCTTCCATCCCGCTGCACGCCTTCGGCGTGGCAATCAGAAAATCAATGTAAGCTCGGTCACGAACTTTGGGAGGATTCATGGCGTTGTTTTACACTAAAACACTCCAACTGCGTAACTCCTAAATTATAGTAAATGTTAATAAATTATTGTAAATTTTTGTAAAAACCAGGCAGAGAATACCCATTAATTTAAGCATGACATCCATGACTATGCGCACCCTCTGATTTGTCCTTACTGGCTAGGCTTACCAAAACCATCGTCAATGGCAGCATAGATCCCGCATCAGAACCTACCAAAAGCCGATCGAGTAAGGTCTTCCTAAAAAAACCGCTAAGGGTTCTTATTCGGCGTCACGATGTACCGTGTCCGGCGAGAAGGCCGGCAAGCACACTGCGATATATTCCGCGCCGTTATGCTCCGGCGTGCTGTAGCGAATCCATTCTCCGGGTTTTGCCACGACTGCCTGGCCTGCTCGAACGTCAAGCATGCCGCCTTCGTATTCGACACGTAACAGTCCGTTGAGCACCACCGTGATCTCTTCAAATTCAGGTTTTTGTCCTGGCTCCTGCCAACCGGCAGGCGACGTCATGTGCGCAACGCTAATCCGCTCGTGTCCTGAGTTAATCCGCCCGATGTACTCCTCGATTTGTTTTGGCTTATTGCCGACTGCTTTGATCAACGTGGGTTGTTCGATAAGTTTAGGCACGACAGCGACTCTCCTGTGCAGAAAGATCATAGTTTAACGCTTGGTGTGAGATCCTGGCATGCTACCACGCCACCAGATCAGCGAAAGCCAGCGGGGCACGGCCGAGTCGCTGATTGAGCCAGATGCAGCCATTATGCAGGGCTATTTTGGCGGTCAGGCGGACCTGAAAGCCGTCGAGGGTGTGGGGGCGTTCGCGATCGAGACGGAAGACATGCTGGAGCAGGGCTTTCTCATAAAAAAACGTAGGAAATTCAATAATAGTTAAGGTAGCAAACCGATATTGAGTTTTAAAAGGAGAACCCCCATGAGCGCTCAGAGGCTGTTGGAAAACCCCTGATCGAACGATTTCGGAGCATTTTAAATCAACGCATTAGCTTGCGCGCCAGGGTATTTTCCAACAGCCTCTCAGGTAACGTATTCCGATGCCGAGGTCCGTAGTTTTGTCGAAGCGCTCAGGGAATTCCCCGATGGGCGGGATAATCGCGGGAAGCGCCACGCCCTGGGGTTCGTGGTGGCAGCGGTGGTGTTAGCGATATTGAATGGGCGTTCGAAGGTATCGAGTCGGTATCGTTATATTCACAACCGCCTTCACTGGTTACGCGAGATGACGCAGCAACCCAAGGCACAAGCGATTTCTCGCGCCCACTTACCGCGTCTGTTAGCCTGCTTGGACTGGCAGGCCCTGAACACGCTGATAGAGCAGCATTTTGGGCTGCGGGTTGAGTTGAGCGCGACTCAAGAATGGGTGGCGATCGATGGCAAGGTGTTAAGAGGCACTCTCGGTGGAGGCGATAAACAGTCGGTGGTCTTGGCGGTGAGTCATCAGAGCCGAACCCTGTTGGCGCAAGCGCCGATGAAGGGCAGTAAAGCCAGCGAAATTGCGGTGGTACGTCACTTGCTGAAGCACACCCAGTTGGAGTCCCGCAAAGTGACCTTGGATGCACATCACTGTAATCCCAAAACGACAGCGCAAATTCATCAAGCCGGCGGCCAGTATGTGATTCAGATCAAGAAAATCAGCCCATTCTGTTCAAACAATGCCAGCACTTAGTCGCCACCGCGGTGCCCCTGAGCGGTCATGAGGAGGCGGATAAAGGCCATGGTCGAATCACCTTCCGCGAGGCACAATGCTTTTCCCTGAGCCCGTTGCACTTAGAGGGTGTGTGAGAAGGCTATGGGGGCGCGAGTCGGCGTAGCATGAGCTGGATCATCGCGATCCGGATCATCGTCTCACTGGAGGTGGTCAACGCCTCATAGTCCTTGCTCAATCGTCGGTACCGACCCAACCAGGCAAACGTTCGCTCCACCACCCACCGGCGCGGCAGCAGGACGAAGCCGGTTTGATTCGCCGGCCGCCTGACAATGTCCAGTATCCAACCACCAAAGGCACGCACCCACTCGACAAACCCGCCCGAATAGTTACTATCGGCCCAAATGCGCTCCAAGCGAGGAAACCGACCCAGCAAGGTCGCCAGCACCAGGCGTGCTCCATCGCGGTCTTGAATCCCCGCCGAGTGCACCACCACCGCCAGCAATAGCCCCAGCGTGTCTACGACAATGTGGCGCTTGCGTCCCTTGACGTTTTTACCGGCATCATAACCGCAGACCCCCCTTTTTCCGTCGTCTTGACGCGTTGACTATCGATGATCGCCGCACTCGGGGTCGCCTCGCGACCCGCGCGTGCGCACCTTCTCACGTAACACCTCGTGAAGCTTTTCCCAGGTGCCGTCTAATCGCCACTGCCGATAATACCAATGCACCGTCCCCCACGGCGGCAAATCATGCGGCAACATCCGCCACGCACAGCCACTGCGACTCATGTAGCATATCCCGTTGACCACCTCCCGCAGGTCCACCTCCCGTGCGCGTCCTCCCGGCTTCGGCGCAGGCAAGAGCGGTTCTATCAATTGCCATTGGCGAGTCGTCAGATCACTAGGATAGGGGGCGCGCTTCATCACCATCACAGACCTCTCAATACACTGGATACAACGTCATGTCTCTAGAGTATAGTCGATGATCGAAACTTTTCACACACCCTCTTAGCCCAGCGCTGGGGTGACAGTGGGCTACAAACCTTGGTAGTGATCAAGGTGTCCTTCCGATAAGCCTGCGTGACCCGGCGTGGCATCGCCAATTAAGGTATGCACTGAACTGGTAACGGTATATAAAGAAGAGGTGCAGATGGCGATAAAGACGGTCTCCCAAGCTGAGCAGGCCTTGGCCGAACTGGCCGAACGGTTTAGGCACTGGCGCCGGCATCGTGCCCATCGGCACGAACGGATACCGGCACCGCTGTGGGATCAGGCGGTGGCGTTGAGTGAGGTGTTGCCGAATGGCCAGGTGGCTAGAGCGCTGGGCCTCAGCGCCACAGACTTGAAAAACCGCCGGCTGGCCCAGCAAACCCAGGTACCGACCCCGGCGCCGGGGAGCGATCCCCAGTTTATCGAGGTAACCCCCGCGGGACCGGGTGCAAACGGTGAGTCAAGCGGCCCACAGGTGGAACTGGAGCGGCCTGACGGGTGGCGCATGCGCCTTTGCGGTGCTACGGCGGGCGAACTCGGCGAGCTGGTGCGGGTGTTTATGGAGGGCGGGCGATGCTGCAGCTAACCCCCCAGAGTCGCATCTTCGTGGCGGTCGAACCGGTGGATTTTCGCCAAGGTATCGATGGCCTCGGCGGCTTGTGCCGGCGTGCCCTGGCCCATAATCCCCTGGACGGCGCGGTCTATGTGTTTCGCAACCGCGCCGGAACCGGGCTAAAAATTCTATGCTACGACGGGCAGGGGTTTTGGTTATGCACCAAGCGCTTGTCTCAGGGGCGGCTGCCGTGGTGGCCCAGCGCCGCGAACCCCACCTACCGGCTCTCGGCGCGGGAGCTGCCTATCCTGCTCTGGAATGGCTTGCCAGCGCAGGCCGCGATGGCTGAGGACTGGCGCCGGGTGGCCTAGCACGTGGCCAGGTTAACGTGATAATTCCAGGGCAGCCACTGCGCGGGACGTTGCATGACCTCGCGGTGATGCTGCTGCAGGGCCACCAGGTAGGTCAGCACATTGACCCCGGCCTGCCTGGCCGTGGCGATGACGCTGCTCAACACGCTGGCCACACTGGCACGGTAGGGGGTAGCAAAGAACCAGCTGTTCTTGCGCTGGCGAAGCATCAGCTTCAGGGCACGTTCGACGCCATGGTTGTCGAGCGGTGCGCCGCTGACCCGCAGAAATTGCGTCAGCTCTGTCCAATGCGCCCGCAAATAGCGCAAGGCCTTACCCAGACTGCTGTTGGGTTCCACCTCCCGCTCCGTGAACTGCTGTTCCAGCCAGGGGTGCAGGGCGTGCCGCAGCGGCTCGCTGTGCTGTTGATGGTAGCGCAAGCGGTCTTCGGCACTGAGGCGGCGCGCCCGGCTAAGACGCTCATGTTCGAACACGGCCGCTAACGTCTCCAGCACGTAACGGCACGGTTCGGGAAACACCGCGGCGATGTCGCTGAATTGGCGCAGCCCGTGGGCTAGGCAAAAACACGCGATCACCTCAGCACGGGGTGAGGGCTCCAGGTGATTGGCGCTCAACGCATCCGACATCAGGATCAGCTCCCCAGCGTCCGGCTCGCGTAATTGCATCACCGCCCCGGCGTTCTCCCCGGCGTTGGCGCGGCCGCTAAAGTACCGCCAAATTTCCTGTTCGCCCACCGTCGCCACCACGCCCGTGGTATCCATCCCCCGGCGCTCGCCGGGTTCCGCCGTGGCGTTCTCTTGGATCAGCGACAACACCCGCACGGGCGTGTCATCTTCATGCAGTCGCTCCGCCTGCGCCGCCTGGTAGACCAGCTCGTTGAACACCGGCCACGCGCAGCCGGCCACCCGCTCGACCTGATCCCACTGGGTGGCGTCCGCCACCGGTACGCCTACTAGCTGCTGATACCCTTCCAGTCGATAAAATGGCAGCCCCAGATAATAGCGTCCCAACGCCAGCACCGCCCGCGCCCGGGCACTGTACTTCTCGTCCCCCGCCGTCGCCGGTAACGCCGCCGTCGTCACCTGCCCACACGCCGAACAGCGTACCTTCTCCAACGCGTAGCAGAGCGCCGTCAAAAAACCATTCCCGTCCAGGCGGATCTCCACCCCGGGCGGCAACCGATATAACGTCCCGCGACCACACGCCGGACACCGTTGACCCGCTTGCCAGGCTTCCTCCAGTTGGCACAACACCCGCTCGGCTCCCGGATAGGCATCAGCCGAATGGCGCCCCTGCCCCGGGCGTTTTCCGCCACCGCGCTTGCGCCGCCCCGCCGCATCGCGCTCCTCTACCTCCGGCACCGGTTCCGCCGCCGCCGCCGCCGGTTTATCCGCCGCCGCCACCGCGGCCTCGGGCGCTTGCGGGTCATTGCCCGGCGGTTCCTTCGCCGCCCCCTCGGCCGATGCCGGCGCGGCTCTGCCAAACAACAGCCCCCGCAGCCGTTTCATGCGCAGCTTCGCTTCTTGCACCGCAAACAGCAGCCAAAAATACATCTGGATCAGCCGTTCCAGCACCCGGCGGTCCTCCTCCACCAAATCACTGGCGTGGATCCGCCTAAGCAACGCTTCCCCTTCGGCTTGGGTTAACTTGACCTTCTCCGGCTCTTTCGTCACCGTTGATACCCATTCGCTAGATCTTCATATGCCAGAACAGGCTCTCTCGTCGTCTAAGGGATGCGCATCTTAAGCAGAAAATTTGGTTTGTCAAGCAGTTTTATCGGAAGGCTTAACACCTATCAGTTTTGAGATAAACTACCGCAACCAAGCAACTATAATTAGGAGGGGCTGATGGGGACTGTCAAAAGATTGGCGGAGGAAGTGGAACGGGGGCTAAAAGACGCCTTACCGAAGCTGCGTAAGACGGTGGTAAAGAAGCTATCGCTGGCGGTAGGGGCGATGCTCGAGGTCCGCACGCCGAATACGGCGGAATTGGCGAACGTGTTGCCGTTGGCGACCGAGCGCCAGGACATGCGGGAGCAATGGCTACGGCGGCTGTTAAAGAATCCGCGGCTAGAGAGCGCAGCGATTCTGGAGCCGTTTGCCCGCGCGATGCTCGAGGAGGCGGCCGCTCACGGGCAGACGGTGCTGCTGAGCATGGACCAAACCGACTTAGGCGATCGGTTTGCGGTGTTGATGCTTAGCGTGCGGGTGGGGGATCGCTCGCTGCCGTTGGCCTGGTGGGTGGAAGCGGGGGCGGCGAACATCGGTTTTGCGGCGCAGCGGGTGTTACTGGACCGCGTACGCGAGTGGCTACCGACTGGGGCAGCGGTGATGTTGTTGGCCGACCGTTGTTATCCATCGGCGGCGTTGTTTGACTGGCTGCACCGCCACGGTTGGCACTACCGGCTGCGCTTGAAGGGTAATCTGAGCGTGGATATCGGCGTCGGTGACGTCCAGACGACGGGGGATCTGGCCGCTGGTGTGAGCGAGCGCTATGTGCCCAACGTCCACCTGTTTGAACAGGGTGTGCCGACCCACGTCGGCGTGTTGCACGAAGCCGGTCATCCCGAACCGTGGATCATCGCGATGGATTGCACACCCTGCCGGGCGGCCGTGTTGGATTATGGGGTACGCTGGGCGATTGAACCGACCTTTTCAGATTTCAAGAGTCGCGGTTTTGCGCTGGAAGAGACCCAACTACAGGATTCCGATCGCCTCGATCGGCTGCTCCTCATCATGACACTGGCCATGTACTGGTGTGTGACGGCAGGGCGCCACGACGCCTTGTCTCATCCAACGGTCCTCGAAAAAAAGCCCAAGCCGAGAGCAATCCAGATCATTGGCGCATCAAAAAAGTCAGACGTAGCCTGCTTTCCTGGTTTCAACGGGGCCTCCGTTTATTACTCAGGCGGCTACAAACCATGCAGCCTTTGCCACCCTTCTCTATGGTGAATAATCAACACGATCAAGCGCCAAACGCTTACCCCAAGGACGGGTAAAAGCTCCTCCGAAACAGCCTACTACCTGAGCAACCAAGTCCTCACACCCCACTCCAAAGCACAAGCGATGGAATGGGCTGGCGCCATTCGACAGCATTGGCACGTGGAATCGGACAACTGGATTCGCGATGTCACCTTCCAGGAGGATCACATCAAAACCCAGTGTTCCAATCAAGCCCAAATCATGGGCTGTTTACGCAGTTTAGCGATGTGCTTATTACGCAAATTCAACGTTGGCAATTTTCAAGAAGCACTCGAAACCTTCGGGGACTGCCCCAGCAGATTCGAAGCCTTTCTTAAACGGGTAAAATTTTTATGAGAAAGCCGTGACATGCTGGAGGCAGCCATTGACGGTCTCGACGATTTGACGGATGCCGGCCAACCACCGCCGCCAGGCCCGCGGCCCGGGGTGGCGGCGGTTGCGCTTGGGCGCACAGATCACCCCCGCGCCATAGGCATCTTGCCAGTCGCGCTGGCGAGCTTGACCGGCAAAGCCCTTGTCCGTGACCTACGGCCCTCGGGCCGGGGCGCCGACCGTGGGCAGGCGCGGATCGGGGTACGCTCGCAGGGCAAAGAACGTCTCGGCCAGGGGCTGGTCCTTGGTGCTGGCCGAACCGAAGCCGAAGCCGGTGATCGCCCCGAGGGGATTGACCGACAACCGCACGTCGAAGCCCTCGTCCCAGCCCCAGCGGTTCCTCCAACCGATATCGGCCAACCCGGGCAGCCAACCCGACCCGCGGCGTTTGGCATCGCGCGGGACGGCCGCCGTCCCGTCCAACGCTTCATAGGCACACTGCGGCGCATCCAGGAGTTTTACCAGATCAAGAAAACAGGCCACCACCGCCTCGGCGTACCGGCGCATCAAACGATTAAACTGCGCCCGGTCCAGCAAGCCGGGAAAGGCGCTGCGCAGATGGCGTCGGGCATAGCGGGAGAAATCGCGTTCCCTGCTGAAGTGGCACCATTGCCCGAACAGCGCCAAAGTCACCACTTCGCTGCAGCTCAGCGATGCACTCGGGCCGGGGTGACGCTCGCAGCTCGGATGTTGCTTGCAAAAGTCGTCCACCATAACGTATAGATAGGTCAGGAAGGTGTCGATGTCGATCATGACGAAGCTCCTCATTTTTCCAAATGTGTGCTTCTATTTTGATCCTCGACGCCTTCCGCTCCAACTCACACCAAGCGTTTTATTTTCGCCCTTGCTCTACTAAGCCACTAAACCGTAGATAACTTCAAAAACCTATACCACCGGGACGTTACCGTTTTTGTTAATCGTTATGTTTTAAATCATCAATTTGTGCGGCTGAAAAACTATATGCGTTTTTCCATGAAAAACTGCATAAAGCTGCAGTTTCGATAAAATTTTTTTTGACGCCGAACGATCCTAAAATCCATTTTTTTGAAAAAGGGCATGGCGGTAATGCTAACCTCGGCAAACAAGCGGGATATCTTTTGTTTTCTCGCCGTTGCCTCAATATGGTTCAGTAACCGGATGCCGACGCTCCGACCTTGCCACTCATGATGGACATAGAAGCAGTCGAGACGCCCCGTTATTTCGAAGTCAGCAAATCCGACAATGACACCTACTTCTTCGGCGACAAAAACGGTAGTGTTTTGAAAGCGCAGCCTCCAGAAAGCCTCTTCGTATACTGTCGGTGCCCAAGCATTGATTTGCCGCTCAGTATAATCTTGCGCGTTAACAACATGTACTGTGTCATAGTAAAGACGTGAGATCTTAGCAGTATCCGATTTTTTACTTTTTCTTATCAGCACGTTGACCGTTGCCTCCACTCAAGATTGACGATTCTCTACCCGCATTGCGTAGGCAGAGAGGCTCTACAGATCCACAGCAGTCCCAACGTATTATCAGCCATTCTATCTTGAGGCGTTTTAACTACCTAATCCAGCCCTTTTAACATGATAGCAAGTGATTTATTCTGAAAGAGTTTTTCATAACTATTAGGTTCGTATCATGATTGGCAATGACATCTTCCGCCGCTTTGCTAAGAAGGCGCCTGTGCCGATGATGGTGCGCGCGCTGCTGGAGCGCACCTTCCATCCAGAACGTTTGGACGCTTGGTTTGCCCAGATGGCCGAGGCGCAGTACACCCGAGAGCTGCTCTTCTCCACGCTGTTTGAGATGATGAGCCAGGTGGTCTGCGGGATGCGCCGATCTATCCACGATGCCTACCAGTCGGGCGAAGACATTGCGGTGTCGGTGGTGGCCGTCTACCGCAAGCTGGCGCGCATCGAGACGCATACCGCTGCGGAGTTGGTGCGCTACGCGGCGCGCGAGACGGGGGCGGTGATGCAAGCGCTGGGTGATGAGCGGCCATCGCTGGTGGCGGGCCACACGGTCAAGATTCTCGATGGTAACGCGCTGCCAGCCAGCGAGCATCGGCTCAACGAGTTGCGGGGGCTGAGTGCAGGCCCCCTGCCGGGCAAGTCGGTGGTGGTGTTCGAGCCGGCCCGTAACCTCATGGTCGATGTCTTCCCCTGCGAAGACGGTCATGGCCAGGAACGTTCGCTGCTGCCGGCCATCCTTGAGACAGTGCAGGCCGGTGAGGTATGGATAGGGGACCGCAACTTCTGTGTCACCGACTTGCTGTTCGGTATTGCCCAACGCTCCGCCTCCTTCATCATTCGCGAACACGGCCAGTTGCGTTTTCGGCCCTTGGAGGCGCAGCACGGGGAGAGCCGCACCGACATGGGCGTGGTCAGCGAGCAGGCCGTGGAGTTGACCGATGCCCAAGGGCAGACACTGAGACTGCGCCGGGTGCGGGTGCAACTGGACAAGCCCACGCGTGACGGCGACAACGTGATCTACCTCCTGACCAACGTGCCTGCTGAGGTCGCCGATGCCGCCCGTGTTGCGCAACTTTATCGCAACCGCTGGCGCCTGGAGACGGCTTTTCAGGGGCTGGCCGTGGCGCTGGAAAGCGAGATCGATACCCTGGCCTATCCCAAAGCAGCGTTGTTTGGTGTTTGTGTAGCGCTGGTGACCTACCATCTGATGGCCGCCACCAAGGCCGCTCTGGCCCAGGTGCATGGAGCCGAGACCATCGAGCGGGAATTCTCTGATTACTACCTGGCGGGCGAACTGGATGCCATCACGCCCGGTATGTTGGTCGCGCTGCCCGAGGAGCACTGGCGCCCCTTTCGGACCATGCCGGTGGAAGACGTTGCCGTCTGGCTGATGGAACTGGCCGGGCAGGTCCGGCTGGCCCGCTTCAAGAAGCATCCTCGGGGGCCAAAGAAGCCTCCGCCCAAGCGGGTTCATGATCCCCAAAAGCCACATGTCTCAACCGCCAAAATCATTGCCGCTCGTAAGAAGTCCGCAACATGTTAAAAGGGCTGCTACCTAATCTAAAAATTCCTAGTTGATATCATGAAAAGAACCCGCTGGAAAAGCATAAAGAAAGCTTAGAGGAAAGGAGCCAGCATTAACCAAAGCATGAACAGTGTTACCGGGAATAACGACCGCGATGTAAGGAACAATCGTTTTTTCGGTATTATTAACGGTAAGAATTCCGGCTTCCTCGAGAATGAAATAAACTTCAGTCTGATTATGCCGATGGCGCAGCAATTTTCCATTGGGGAGTATTTGCGCAATACTTAAATGTTAACCCTGGACTCGGAATTTTATCGCTGCTGATAAACGTTTTCCAAGAAATTGGGCTTTTCTCAGCAATATTGCTATCATGCTGGCTTTCTCTTGCACACTGCGCTTCTTGAACTATAACTGGTTCATAGGCTGTGGTTTTTGTTGCCATAATTTCAAGGCATTAAAATCGGTTAGCTATTTTTCACTAGATTTCTTGCATCAGTCGGATGCTGGCTGTCCAGGTCGAGCGTGTCACGCCGCTCAATCCTGCTCTTCGGCAAGAATTCACTACCGCGCACTTCCTTGTGCACTGCCGGCGACACTGCCCGGCCCAGCACCTCAGCGCTTTGCAAGAAGTCTACTTAATATGAGGAGCATAAGATGGATAGGATCAAATTGATGATTTTTTTGACGGTGGTATTTATAGGCTTTGCTGGATGCGCTACCGATGAATACGGAAATAGGTTGCCCTTAACGGATACGGAAAAAGGCGGCATGATTGGCGCGGGAACGGGTGCCGCTATAGGCGGTCTGGTGGCAAAGAAAACCGGCAGGGGTTTGTTGCTGGGTGCCGTGGGGGGGGGTATTACCGGTGCGCTGGTTGGTCGTTACATGGACAACCAAAAAAAAGATCTTGAAAAAGTGCTCCAACCCGAGTTGGATAGAAATGTTATCCGTATTGAAAAGCTACCAGAGAATAAGCTGCTGATTGGTATGACCGGCGCAACGGCTTTTACCATAGATTCTGATGTCATCCAGCCAGGTTTCTATAGCACGCTAGACAAAATGGCCAATGTGCTAAATCGCTATGGCAAAACTCAACTGGTAATTGTTGGCCATACCGATAACACAGGCTCGGCGGCCCATAATCAGGGTCTATCCGAGCGTCGCGCGCACGCCGTGGAGCAATACCTGTTGCAAAGAAATGTCATTCCCCAGCGTGTGGAAGCCTATGGCTTGGGCCAGACGCAGCCCCGTGCGACTAACGCGACTCCCGAGGGACGTCAGCTCAATCGCCGGGTGGAAATCGTTGTTATCCCTGTGGTGGCTTAAAAAGCATTGTGTTGGTTTACAAAGAGCGACATTTCCGCGTATCACACAAAGACCCGATCTCACCAGATTGAAAAGGGGTATTGGATTTTCTATCCTTGATGGTGAGGACGCAGTGAGCCCAAGCTCCCGAAGGAAACCGCCACCGAGGATTTACCGCCAATGAATTCCGCAAAAACAACAGCCATACCTGCAACGCTGATTCCGGGTGACGGGATCGGCACCGAGATTGTTGAGGCCACCTTGCAGGTTCTGGAAGCGTTAGGCGCACCGTTTGCTTGGGAAACCAGGACAGCCGGTATGGCGGGGGTCAAGGAATGCGGCGATCCGTTACCCGAGCAAACGTTGGAGAGTATCCGGCGCACGAAACTTGCCCTGAAGGGTCCCCTGGAAACGCCGGTGGGTGGCGGTTATCGGTCCTCCAATGTGCAGCTTCGGAAGGAGTTTAGGCTGTACGCCAACGTTCGTCCGAGTAAGACATTGATTCCAGGTGGGCGTTTCGAGAATATTGACCTCGTGCTTGTGCGTGAGAATCTTGAAGGCTTGTACGTCGGCTTTGAGCACTACATTCCTATAGGAAACGATCCGCGCGCTGTCGCCATAAGCTCCGGTGTGAATACGCGGGCGGGCAGCCGTCAAATTCTCGAATTCGCCTTTGACTACGCCATCCGAAAAGGCCGTAGAAAGGTTACCGTGGTACATAAGGCTAATATCATGAAGGCCCTCACCGGTATCTTTCTCGACGCAGCTCGCGAGCTTCACGCTGCCAAGTACCGGGACAAGGTGGAGATGGACGAGCGGATCGTCGATGCTTGTGCCATGCAGCTGGTGTTGAATCCCTGGCAGTTCGATGTCATCGTTACCACAAATCTTTTCGGCGACATCCTGTCCGACGAGATCGCTGGCCTGGTAGGCGGTTTGGGCATGGCTCCGGGTGCGAACATCGGCCATGATGCGGCGATCTTTGAGGCGGTTCACGGCTCGGCACCGGATATCGCCGGCAAGGGACTGGCTAATCCCACGGCGCTGCTGCTGGCCGCGGCCATGATGCTCGATCATGTTGAGCGTCAGGATCTGGGGGATCGTCTGCGCGATACCATCGAACAGACCTTGAACGTCGATGAGATCCGCACCGGCGATCTGGGAGGTTCGGCCTCCACTCAGCAGTACGCCGATGCTCTCTTAAGCCGTATCAGGAACGACTGATTAGCAATTCGCGACAGCAATTCCCGGAGACGGGTTAAGACCTTGATTTTGTTATAATTTGTCTCGTAACTTTTCATAAATAAAATATTTTGAAAAACAGCATGTTAATCAAATAAAGCACATTAATAGAATGGAATATTTGGCATATGCTATTGATTAATAAATGGTTTTATTTACGAAAAGCTCAACCAATAAATCATTTGAAATCAGAAACTTATCTTATGACCGGGAATTGCTGGTCAATATTTTTACGGCACCCTCGCGTCGGCTGAATTATGCGTCCATGCACTGGTGTTGCTATAGAACTTGCTCGATGAACGGCCTGAGCCACCATCAGCAGGATCCGTTATAAGAGGATAATTTCAATAAACCTGGCATTTGTTATGATGTTAAGCGTCGATGTTTAAGAGCTTGTTTACGCAAATGGCCGGAGAACGTGCGAATATGGCAACAAACCGTGAAAATATGATGGGAACAGCACCGGATGTTCTGTTCGGTGACGTAAAGAAAAACTGGGGCTGGCTTCTGGCCCTTGGCATCCTGTCCATTATTCTCGGCACCATTGGACTGGGAATGACGTTTGGTTTAACACTGGCCAGCGTGCTTTTCTTCGGCGCGTTGCTGCTGGTGGGTGGTGTTTTGCAACTGGTGAATGCATTTCAGTGCAAAGGTTGGAAAAGCGTTCTGTGGCACATCTTAATTGCTCTTCTTTACGTGCTGGGTGGTATCGTTATCATGCTTGATCCGATACTGGCCTCCAGTGTATTTACTTTAATGCTGGCAGGGGCCTTGATCGGAGTCGGAGTGATGCGGATTATCATGGCTTTTCAGCACCGTGCGGCGAAGGGCTGGTTCTGGGCGTTGATAGCGGGGATCATTTCTATCTTGCTGGGCGTCATTATTATTGCCCAGTGGCCCATATCAGGGCTGTGGGTGATTGGCTTGTTTGTCGCCATCGAGCTGATTTTCAACGGCTGGGCTTATGTGTTTATTGCCTTGGCAGCCCGAAATGCCGCCAAAACCGGCGCGGAAGGACCGGGATCGACGGTAGCGGGAACTCCTTGAGCGCAGTGGAGGCTACTCGCTGTGCCAGCCAATAACGTACATTTAGAACAGAAGATAGCAGCGCAACCTCTGGTAATTAGCATGCCGGTATTTCGGCCATGGCTCGCCGGGACGCTGGCCTTCTGGATAATGTCGGTTGTTATGGCTGGGCCGGAACCGTTGTCGCTAGAAGCTGATGGCTCGGTGCGACCCAGTGCGCCCCCGGGCGAACAATACGACGCTACCGGTTTTGTCGCCAACCGGCTTTGCGCCGAATGCCATCAGGAACCCTATCGTAAATGGACCGGTTCCCATCATGACTGGGCGATGCGGCCGGCTGAAGAAAAGACGGTGCTGGGCGACTTTGACGACGCCAGCGTTACCCACTTCGGGGTGACTTCCCGGTTTTTCAAGAAAGACGGCAAGTTTTTTGTTAACACCGAAGGACCCGACGGCAAATTAAGTGATTTCGAGATCCAGTACACCTTCGGCGTTTACCCGCTACAACAGTATCTGATCCAATTTCCCGGCGGGCGGCTGCAGAGCCTGACTATTGCCTGGGACAGCCGCCCTAAATTCCAGGGCGGTCAGCGCTGGTTTCACCTCTATCCTAATGAGCGGATTACCCCCGACGATCCCCTGCACTGGACCGGGCGGTACCAAAACTGGAACGGCCAGTGCGCCGAGTGCCATTCCACCAACTTGCAAAAAAATTACGACCCCGAGACCGATACCTACCACACCACCTGGGATGTAATTAACGTCAGCTGTCAGGCCTGCCATGGCCCCGGCGCAGATCACCTACGCTGGGCTAAAGCCAGGCAAAAGGGGCAGATCCCAAAAGACTCAGCAAATCAAGGACTGGTGGTGGACTACAAGACAACCGGCTCCCGCTATCAAGTCGATGCCTGCGCTTCCTGCCATGCTCGCCGCCATCAAGTGAGCGCTGAGAATACTTCCGATCGTCCACTGCTGGACGACTTTATGCCAGAGGTGCTGCGCGAGGATCTTTATTATACTGACGGACAAATTCTCGATGAGGTTTATGTCTACGGTTCATTTTTGCAAAGCAAAATGTATCACGCCGGCGTGCGTTGCACCAATTGCCATGATCCTCATAGCTTGCAGCTTAAGGCCCCCGGAAATGCCGTTTGCGTGCAATGCCATCAGGAGCAGCCGAATCCAGATTTCCCAACGCTGACGGCTAAGACCTATAACTCGCCCAAGCATCATTTTCATCCGATGGGTTCTGCCGGTGCTCAGTGCGTTAATTGTCATATGCCGGCCAAGCATTATATGGTAGTTGATCCCCGGCGCGATCATAGTTTCCGGGTGCCCCGACCAGACCTTTCAGTCAAGCTTGGTACACCTAATGCCTGTACCGGCTGTCACACGGAAAAGCCCGCTCAGTGGGCCGCTGACACGGTAGCGAAATGGTATGGTTCCGGGCGGCATCAGGAGCCGCACTACGGCGAAGTGATCGCCGCGGGACGCCAGGGTAATCCGCAAGCCGAAGCAAAGCTCATGGCGCTGGCTGCGAACCCGCAACAGCCGGCTATCGTACGCGGCACGGCGCTGGAACTCTTGCAAGGCTATGGCCTCGAAGGCATCAAAGCCATAACGGCAGCGATACAGGATAAGGATCCTCTAATACGGGCTGTCGCCGCACGTGGTCTGGAGCGTCTGCCGCCGGAACAGAAACTCGCACTGGCGGCGCCGCTGCTGAAGGATTCGCTGCGCGCCGTACGCACTGAGGCCGCGCGGGTTCTTTCTGCGGTCCCAGCCGAGCTGTTTACTGCGGAACAGCGTCGAGCGTTTCAGGCGGCCCTAGCCGAGTACCGTGAGGCGCAACTGGCGACGGCAGACAGGCCCGCGGGCCGACTGAATCTAGGTGTTCTCTATACCAATCAGGGGCAGCTTGAGCAGGCCGAACAATCCTACCAGACGGCTATCCGCATGGACCCTTATTTTCTGCCGGCCCGGGTCAATCTGGCCAATCTTTACAATGCGACGGGCCGCAACCAGGACGCCGAGCGGGAACTGCGGGATGCCATCGCGCGCGCTCCCGAGCAAGGCGAGCTGCATTACTCGTTGGGGTTGTTGCTTGCGGAACAGAACCGACTCAACGGGTCGGCTAAGGCGTTGGGCGAGGCCGCCCGGCTGCTCCCGGAGCGCTCGCGCGTACACTATAATTATGGTCTGGCGCTACAGCAGCTTGGGCGGCTAAAAGAAGCCGAGTCCGCTCTGCACAAGGCTGAGCAGTTAAACCGAAATGATCCCAACGTCCTGCAGGCGTTGGCCCTTTTTTATGCGCAGCAGCAGCAGTGGGATCGGGCTTATCCTTACGCGGAACGGCTTGTGCAACTCTATCCCGCCGCACCGGGGCCACAGCAACTGCTGCGGGAACTCCAGAGGCTGAAACGATACGACGAAGCGCCACCATAACGGTGGCAACAGTTCCGACCACCGTGCACTTCGCCTATAATCAATCGTGTTTTACCATTGTGGGTAGGCGGGTCCAATTCGATTCAAACTTGATGCAGCAGACATTTTTCGAACCGTTGACCCTGTTCGGGAAAACGTGCTACTCAATCAACTTACTGGTGGCGATTGCTCCGCTAAGTATTTAAGTAGGCAAAATTTAGAAGCCGGTGGATGTCCACGACACAACGTTTTACCTTTTTATGCAAGCCTTAGAAGACTGCATTATCGAAGATTTTCTATCATTTTTTGAGAATTTTCCGCCGTTTTCTATCATTAAGTTTAGGCTGTGAAGCTGAAGCCAATATCAATTCTGTTAAAAGGGATATTTACTTGTTACCTATCCATAGGCTAGCATTATGGCGGATAGTTGACCTGCTTACAGTAGGTCATATCCACACGGATGTCTGCCAATTCAGCCTACTACTAAGGTGGCTATCCTTAGCTTTAGCTGTGACTAATCAGGCATTCATTGCTAACAACTAAGAAATCCTTTGGAGTGATGTTCATGAAAAATTTATTGCTTTCCCTGAGTTTTGTGCTGGCCTGTGGCATGGCAATGGCCGCCGAGGAAACCATGAGCTTCGAGGAACTGGATGTGGATCAGGATGGTGTCGTAACACTTACCGAGGCTGAAGCGCATGCTCCGCTGCACGAACACATGCAGAGCAGCGGCATGTCTGAGTTAAGCAAGCAAGATTATGAAGAATGGCAGGGTATGACCAGCCATTAATTTAAATCGGATACTCCGCCTGATAGTGTGCCAACCGAGTAAGTAGCTATCACATACCCTGTAATGTCCTGGCTTTCAGGCGATGCCTCTTAGGGCTTAACAAATAATAATCACAGGCAGTGACCATTGCTCAGCAGGGAAGCTGTTACAGCTTCTCAATTTTGAAAAAAACATCGGTTTTGAACAGTCACGCTCTGCTAATGTACAAGGCGATATCAGTAGTTCGGGAGGCCTGTAAAGAGCGAGTGAAAATCCTAAGACTCCGCTGGTGGGGTCTTACGGACAATGGAGGCGGTAATGCTATTGTTTAAACAGCGCATTCAGCCACCGCTCTTAAGCCGTTGCCAATATTTTTCGTACAGTGGCAGAGCTTTACCAACGTCGGTTTGAAACTCGGCGTTTTTTAAATCTTTATCGGTAGGGTAAACAACACGATTGTTGCGTAACGACTCCGGCAACAGTTTAATGGCCTCTAGGTTTGGTGAGGTATAACCGATTTCCTCGGTAATTATCTTCGCAATATCGGGGCGCAGAATAAAATCGATAAACTGGTAAGCAGCGTCTACGTTTTTGGCTCCCCTACTTAATACAAAGTTGTCCATCCACACCGTCACCCCTTCTTTCGGGTAGATGTAACGAATGCTGGGATTTTCCTGGTTGGCCATATAAACTTCACCGTTCCAATTCATGCCTAATATCACTTCTTCAGCCAAGAATAGATCTTTCGGTGATTCAGCGTTAAAAACTCGGACGTTAGGCATTAACTGAGTCAATTTTTCATAGGCGGCACGAATCTCGTTTTCGTTAGTGCTGTTAGCGGAATAACCCAACGTCTTGAGACCCATGGAGAAGACTTCTCGTACATCGTTTAATAACAACAGCTTATTTCTGTAGCTGGGATCCCAGAGGTCCTCCCAAGCACCGACCTTATCAGGGTTTACTTGGTCAGTGTTAATGGCGATGCCAGTCGTGCCCCACAGATAAGGAATGCTGTAGTTGTTGCCTGGGTCGTAGGATTGATTTAGCAGACGTGGATTAAGATTGCCAAAATTGCTAAGGCGGGACTTGTCCAGCTTCTGCAGCAAGCCTTCTCGACGCATACGATCTACATAGTAAGTAGACGGAACGAGTAAATCATAACCCTTGCTCTGTACAGTTTTTACTTTAGCGTACATGGCTTCATTGCTATCGTACGTGGCATACTGAACGTCAATGCCTGTTTCTTCAGTAAACTGGTCGATGACTTGCTGAGGTAGGTATTCCGACCAGTTGTAAATTACCAAGGTATCCTCGGCAAATCCGGTATTAACGCATACTAACCATAGGATGATGAGCCATTTTTGCATAAATTTCCTCCTAGCATGGGTGAACGGCAAAGCTGCAGAAACTGCCGATAGCATAGAACAGCGTAAAGTTGCCTGCTGCATGTTTCGGCATTTAACACGTTTCCGTCAAGCCGTTAAACGGTGAAGACGTGGAACAGGCGGTTATGGGCCTTTAAATTTTATTAAGCTAATGATCTACAAAGATTATTTTTCTCAGCACTCTTGTCACTATAGCCGCTACCGCCCCCGCTATCCGCAAGCACTCTTTACCTATTTGATGTCGCAAACGAAGCAGCGCGAGCGCGCTTGGGATTGCGGCACGGGCAACGGTCAAGCAGCGCTGGCGCTGGCCAATTTTTTTACAGAAGTCATCGCCAGTGATGCCAGCCAGCAGCAGATTGCCAATGCCGTTGCTCATGAGCGGGTAAAATATATCGTCAAGCCTGCGGAGGCTTCAGGATTGGCCCCAGCGTCGATAGATTTAGTCACGGTAGCTCAGGCGTTGCACTGGTTTGACCTGGAGCTGTTCTACACTGAGCTACGACGAGTGTTACGACCAGGCGGCATAGTCGCCGTTTGGTGCTACGGACTCGTGCAGGTTTCATCCGCCGTAGATGAGGTGGTGGAACACTTCTATCGCGATACAGTGGGGCCTTACTGGCCGCCGGAACGGCAGTTCGTAGAAAGGGGCTATCGTAACCTGCTGTTTTCGTTTACTGAACGCAATGCTCCGCATTTTGCGATGGAAGCTCAGTGGGACTTAGAATATTTCGTGAGATATTTAGGCACCTGGTCTGCTGTGCAGCGCTATCGGGAGCAGAGGTTGCATGATCCTTTACAATTATTGCAAGCTGACTTGATGTTGGCCTGGGGAGAAGCGAACACCGTGCGGTCAATCTACTGGCCAATTTATTTGCGAATAGGATGTTACGAATAATGGTTATCGCACCTACGGCGTGCGCCACTTTTTTGTGGGTCTTGCCTCTGGCAACACCCTTAATGGATCGAGAATTTTGTCCCGTATCGACGGGAGCAAACCGTTGTTGTTATGACTGCAAACTTTCTAGACTTTGAAAAACCCATTGCTGAACTAGAGGATAAGCTGGAGCAACTGCGCCGCCTTTGTAATGATACGGAGCTGGATATCAGTGATGAAATGGCGCATCTGGAGGCCAAAAGCAAAGCCCTCACAGCATCCATTTTTGCATCGTTGACAGCCTGGCAAGTTTCCCAGATTGCTCGACATCCCTTACGTCCGTATACCCTAGACTACGTCCAGCGCAATTTTACGGATTTTCAGGAGCTGCGCGGTGACCGCGCCTTTGCGGACGATCATGCCATTGTAGGTGGTCTAGCACGTCTGGAAGGCCGACCGGTCATGATCATTGGTCACCAGAAGGGACGGGATACGAAAAGAAAATTGTTTCGCAATTTCGGTATGCCTCGCCCAGAGGGGTATCGCAAGGCTTTGCGTCTGATGAAAATGGCCGAGCGCTTTAACTTACCTTTGCTGACTTTTATCGATACTCCCGGAGCTTATCCTGGCATCGGTGCTGAGGAGCGGGGCCAGAGTGAGGCGATCGCCCGCAATCTATTCGAGATGGCGCAGCTGCGTACGCCTATTCTTTGCACGATCATTGGGGAAGGTGGTTCTGGCGGCGCGCTGGCCATTGGCGTCGGCGATCGAGTATTCATGCTTAAATACAGCACTTACTCCGTGATTTCTCCGGAAGGCTGCGCGTCTATCCTTTGGAAAAGCGCTGACAAGGCAGCTGAGGCTGCTGAGGCCATGAACATGACATCGATCCATCTTAAAAAATTAAACCTTATTGATGAAATCATTGACGAGCCTCTGGGCGGCGCCCATCGGGATGTACCGCAAATGGCGGAGAATGTGAAAGCAGCTTTACAGAAAGGACTACAGGAGCTGGATGAACTGACCATAGAGGAATTGCTGGAACAGCGTTATCAGCGTTTGTTGAGCTATGGTCAGTTTAAAGAATAAGACTTGGGTAGGCTGCTTTGAAGGCGAACGTCAGCAGAACACATGAGCCCGTTTTTTGTCCGTATCCGGTCACTGCTCGCTGAGTATGGTAACATCCGCCATTGGCTAGTGGGTTACAGCGGCGGAGTGGATTCTCATGCGTTGCTCCACCTGTTAGCTGGGCATCGTCATGATTTACCGGGGCAGACATTAACCGCGGTTTATGTCGATCATGGACTGCATTCTGCCTCTAGCCGGTGGGCACAACACTGTGAAAAAATTTGTCGGGAATTAAGTGTGGAATTCAGCGCCTTGCGCGTGGCGGCTTGCCCGTCACCGGGAGAGAGTCCGGAGGCGACAGCTCGTCGTGCCCGCTATCGTGCGCTGGAAAGGTTGCTAGGCGGGCATGATGCCCTGCTGACCGCCCATCATCAGGATGATCAGGCAGAAACCTTGTTGTTGCAACTGCTGCGTGGGGCGGGTCCTCATGGTTTGGCGGCCATGCCGACTGCTGCTCCGCTGGGCCATGGACTCCTGCTGCGCCCCTTTCTCGATGTAACGCGGGCGGAGATTCTAGGCTATGCCAAACAACAGGGTCTGCAGTGGATTGAGGATGTTAGCAATACTGATCTTAGACTAGATCGTAATTACTTGCGCCACGCCATTATCCCTCTGCTTAAGGCACGTTGGCCTGCAGAGACCCGTACATTATCCCGCGCTGCCCGTCATTGTGCCGAGACGACTCTGCTGCTGGATGCGTTGGCCGATCAGGATTTGTTACAAGTGGCTACCGAGCGTCCCGACTGCCTGGATATTGCTGCTTTACGTCGGCTAGATGAACGTCGGCAGCGTAACGCCTTAAGGCGCTGGTTGCGACGCCTGCAACTGCCGCTTCCTGCTACCGCTCATTTATGCCACATTCTTAAGGAGATAATGGCTCCTGCGCGGGACCGACAACCGCTTATTCGATGGGTAGGATGTGAAGTTCGTCGTTATCGAGAATACTTATATGCTATGGTCCCTTTGCCCCCTCATGATCCTGCACAAGTTTTTTCGCTGCGGCCGGGGATGCCTGGTTTATGTATTCCTTCCATCGGATATGTCAAGCTGCAGATAACCTGGGGAGAGGGATTGAATGCTGCTGCGTTAGCCGGGCAGCCGCTGACCATTCGGTTTCGCCGCGGCAGCGAACGTTTTCGTCTCCAAGGCCGCTACCAACGTCAGGCGTTAAAAAAACTGCTACAAGAGGCAGGGGTACCACCATGGGAGCGAGGGCGTTTGCCACTCCTATACTGCGGCGAGCAGTTAGCGGCAGTGGCAAGGTTAGGGGTGAGTGCGGATTTTGCAGCTTGTCCTAAAAAAGAAGGCATTATTTTGACGTGGCAAAAAACTGCACCTTTTGATACCGTTTAGAGTTTCTAAATTCCTTGATATTGTTACGCATGACGCGATTTATTTTTATTACCGGCGGTGTGGTCTCTTCCCTGGGCAAAGGCATTGCCGCTGCTTCGTTGGGTGCTATTCTGGAAGCCCGGGGGCTGAAGGTTACCCTGATCAAATTAGACCCCTACATTAACGTAGACCCAGGAACCATGAGTCCCTTTCAACATGGTGAAGTGTTTGTTACCACGGATGGCGCGGAAACAGACCTAGACCTAGGACACTACGAACGTTTTGTGCGAATGACGGCAAGTCGGCGCAATAATTTCACCACTGGGCGTATCTACGAGAATGTGATCCGTAAGGAAAGACGAGGTGATTATTTAGGGGGAACGGTACAAGTAATTCCCCACATTACCGACGAGATCAAGCGCTGTATCCGACTGGGTGCAGGCGGTGCTGATGCAGTCATGGTGGAAATTGGCGGTACCGTGGGCGATATTGAATCGCAGCCGTTTCTAGAAGCCATCCGTCAGCTGCATCTGGAATTAGGGCATGATCGTGCTCTCTTCATTCATTTGACGCTAGTGCCTTACATTAAGTCTTCCGGAGAACTGAAGACTAAGCCGACCCAGCATTCCGTAAAAGAGTTACGCTCTATCGGCATTCAACCTGATATTTTGCTGTGCCGCTCGGATCGCGAAATTCCTGCTGAGGAGCGCCGTAAAATCGCCTTGTTCACCAACGTCGAAGAACGGGCAGTGATTACGGCCCGTGATGCCGATAGCATTTACCGTATTCCGCTATGGCTGCACGCTGAAGGCCTAGATGATATCGTAGTAAAGAAGCTACGTTTGGATTTACCACCCGCCGATTTATCGGAATGGGAGCAAGTCATGGATGCCATTGAGCATCCTAAAGCGAAAGTTAATATAGCGATGGTAGGCAAATACGTGGAGTTAACGGACGCCTACAAGTCTCTTAATGAGGCACTGCTGCATGCGGGCATCCATACGAAGACGCAAGTTCGCATCCATTACATCGACTCTGAGGGGATTGAAAAAACGGGTACTGCTTGCCTGGACGGTATGGATGGTATTTTAGTACCCGGGGGGTTCGGCGAGAGGGGCGTGGAAGGTAAAATTGCCGCAGTTCGCTACGCCCGAGAAAACGCCATACCTTATTTGGGGATTTGCCTTGGCATGCAGGTCGCTGTTATTGAGTTTGCCCGTAACGTGGTGGGATTGCAGGGTGCGCATAGCACTGAATTCCGCAAAGATACTCGCTATCCGGTCATTGCGCTCATTACGGAATGGACCTCTGGAGAAGGTGCCGTAGAGTACCGCGATGAAAACTCTGATCTTGGTGGTACCATGCGTCTAGGTGCTCAACAATGCCGTCTGCAGGAGGATACGCTTGCCCGTGCCATTTATGGAACAGACATTATTACCGAACGTCACCGACATCGTTACGAGTTTAACAATTATTATCAAGACATCTTGCAGCAAACCGGTATGGTGATCTGCGGGCGTTCTTTAGACAACACATTGGTGGAGATAATCGAACTACCCGCGCATCCTTGGTTCTTGGCTTGCCAGTTTCACCCGGAGTTTACCTCCACGCCTCGAGATGGCCATCCGCTGTTCCAAAGTTTCGTGCAGGCTGCTTTGCGACATCGTCACCAAACACGTCGGGAGACCGTTTCATCATGAAACTGTGTGGTTTTGAAGTGGGTCTGGAGCGACCTCTGTTTTTGATTGCTGGGCCTTGTGTGATTGAGAGTGCGCAGTTAGCCTTGGATACTGCCGGAATGCTTAAGGAAATGACCCAGCGTCTGGCGATCCCCTTTATTTATAAATCTTCCTTTGACAAAGCGAACCGTTCCTCCTATCAAAGTTATCGTGGACCGGGGCTAGAAGAGGGGCTAAAAATACTGGAAAGGGTCAAGGGCGAGATTCAAGTCCCCGTGCTAACGGATGTACACGAGGATACTCCGCTGGCGGAAGTGGCGACCGTGGTGGATGTCATGCAGACTCCTGCGTTTCTGTGTCGGCAGACCAACTTTATTCAGAATGTGGCTTGTCAAGGGAAACCGGTAAACATTAAGAAGGGCCAGTTTTTAGCACCCTGGGATATGTTTAATGTCGTTACCAAAGCCCGCGCCACCGGTAATCAAGAGATCCTTGTTTGCGAGCGCGGTGTCTCCTTTGGCTACAATAATCTCATAGCCGATATGCGCGCTCTGATGGCGATGCGCGGTACGGGCTGTCCCGTGATCTTTGATGCGACTCACTCAGTGCAATTACCCGGCGGTCAGGGTAATGCATCCGGCGGGCAACGGGAATTTGTACCGATTTTAGCTCGAGCTGCTGTAGCGGCTGGTATTGCCGGATTATTTATAGAAACTCATCCTAACCCTGAACAAGCCTTAAGTGATGGGCCTAACGCATGGCCTTTGGGAGCATTGGAAGCCTTGCTTATCACGCTCAAGGCGCTGGATGAGACAGTGAAGCAACATGGTTTCATAGAAGCTGAATTATAAGCTTTGAGGGTGGAGAGTTCTGGCGCCGAGCTTATGGTAAATCCTGATTGGCACATACCATATAACGCCGGTAGAACCCATCCTTCTACGCCAGCAGTGTACCTGAAGTCCACTATGAGGAGCGATTGTCGATGTCCGAGATTAAAGCGATTCAAAGCCGTGAGGTTTTAGATTCACGGGGTAATCCCACTGTGGCAGTAGATGTGGTCTTGGCCTCTGGAGCCAAGGGCAGCGCTGCAGTGCCCTCTGGAGCCTCCACGGGAGCCCGTGAAGCCATAGAATTGCGCGACGGTGATTCGAAACGTTACGGTGGCAAGGGTGTACTTAAAGCCGTAGCCAATGTCAATGGCGCAATTCGGAAAGCCATTGTAGGGATGGATGCCAATGACTTGGCCGCCGTTGACCATAAAATGATCGAATTAGACGGCACTGATAACAAAGGGAAGCTAGGTGCCAATGCCATATTAGGCGTTTCATTGGCGGTTGCCCATGCCGCCGCTGCAGATACTGGGATACCTTTATACAAGCACCTTAACCCTACGGGTCCTTATATATTACCGGTGCCTATGATGAACATTCTTAACGGCGGTGCTCATGCGGATAACAACGTGGATCTGCAAGAGTTCATGATCATGCCGATAGGTGCTCCCAGTTTTCGGGAGGCGTTACGCTATGGAGCGGAAACCTTTCATGCTCTGAAGCAAGTTCTGCATAAAAAAGGCATGAATACCGCTGTGGGTGACGAAGGTGGCTTTGCTCCCAATCTGCCTTCTAATGAAGCGGCCTTAGAGGCGGTGATGGAAGCCATCGATAAAGCCGGTTATCAAGCGGGCAAAGATATTTATATCGCTCTTGATGCCGCCAGTTCCGAGTTTTACAAGGATGGTAAGTATGTGCTGGAAGGTGAAGGTAAATCCTTCAGCTCAGCCGAGTTCTCTGCCTGGTTGGCCGATTGGGTTGCACGTTATCCTATCGTTTCTATCGAAGACGGTATGGACGAAAGTGACTGGGAAGGTTGGGCTGAGCATACTCGTACGCTGGGGCATAAAATCCAGCTGGTGGGAGACGACCTTTTCGTGACCAATACCGCTATTTTGCAACGTGGCATTAACGAGCATATTGCCAATTCCATTCTAATCAAGGTGAATCAGATTGGTACCCTGACCGAAACCTTAGCTGCCATCAAGATGGCTGACGATGCAGGATACACTGCCGTGGTTTCTCATCGCTCTGGAGAGACAGAGGATACGACCATCGCTGATTTGGCGGTGGCCACTACCGCCACGCAAATTAAAACAGGTTCTCTGAGCCGTTCGGATCGGGTAGCTAAATATAATCGTCTTTTGGCCATTGAAGAAGAACTTGGCGAGGGGGCCCGTTATGCGGGTCGTGATGCCTTTAAAATTTTCAGAGATTGATAGATGATTCAACGGTGGGGGCGGATTAGATGGCCGCTCCCTGCTATTCAAAGCTGGTTTTATCAACGAACTAACATGCGAATCTTAATAGGGATTTTAAGTATCCTGTTAGTCTTTCTAAATTGTCAGTTATGGCTGTTTGAAGATCAAGGCGTTCCCAAAGTCCTTGTGTTGCAGGAGGCCGTGCAGGCACAACGCACTGAAAACGCAGGGCTTAGGGAGCGTAATAGCACCCTAGAAGCAGAGGTGAAGAGCCTTAAAGAGGGATTAGAAGCCATTGAAGAGCGGGCGCGTGCCGAATTGGGCATGATTCGTAAAGGAGAAACCTTCTTTCACATTCTAGAAGATACACCGCCGGCTTCGATACCCGAACAGGTTCCACCCGCGCATGAGTGAGCCCCGCTGTTGGGCGGTTGTTCCCGCTGCTGGAGTCGGTCGGCGTATGGGGGCCGCCATTCCCAAGCAATATTTACCACTGGCGGGTCTTAGAGTCATCGTACATACTTTGCGCACTTTATTGAGTCATCCGCGTATCAGTGGCGTAGTGGTGGCCATCAGTTCTGCGGACCAATGGTGGGAGAGTGTTCACCTGGACGCCGGCAAACCGCTACTTAGCGTCAAAGGCGGTGAAGAACGCTGCTATTCGGTATTGAATTGTCTCTACACCTTGCAGGAATTGGCGCAGCCGGACGACTGGGTATTGGTACATGATGCAGTGCGTCCATGCCTGCGGGGTTCGGATCTGGATATGCTGATAGAGACATTGGTAAGTGACCCGGTAGGAGGTCTATTGGCTGTACCGGTGCGCGATACGATAAAGCGTGCCGACGCCAACGGACGGGTGAGTGTCACGGTGGAGCGCAGTGATCTCTGGCATGCCCTAACGCCCCAGATGTTTCGCCTGAATGTGCTACGCTCCGCCTTGCACCGAGCTTTGGAAAACCACCGGTTAGTGACTGATGAGGCTTCTGCCATTGAATTTGCAGGTCTGGCGCCGCGCCTGGTAGAGGGACATGGGGATAATATTAAAATTACATGTACTGAAGATTTAATCTTAGCAGAGTTCTTCTTGACGCATTCCCTCTCGTAAGTAAATGTTGTTATAACAAAAATACGTCAATTTTAGGGAAAGCGAAAATCTCTATTTTTGGATAGAATTTCGTAGCCAACGGTATTGACGGCAGCAATCCACGGGAGACCCTATGCGAATTGGCCACGGCTTCGATGTGCATGCTTTTGGGGAAGGTGACGCTATTACCTTGGGTGGAGTGCGTATTCCCTATAGTCGAGGTTTATTGGCTCATTCCGATGGCGACGTGTTGCTGCACGCACTCTGTGACGCGCTATTGGGAGCGGCGGGACTGGGCGATCTCGGCCGCCACTTTCCGGACACTCGTGTTGAATTTCAAGGCATCGACAGTCGTATTTTGGTGCGTCGGGTAATGACGCTACTGCAGGAACGTGAACTCCAGGTTAGTAATGTGGACGCGACGCTTATCGCTCAAGCTCCCAAGTTGGCTTCTTATGTTCCAGCCATGATTCAGCATATGGCTAAGGATCTCCAAGTGATGCCACGACAGATTAATATTAAAGCTACCACCACCGAGGGATTGGGCTACATCGGTCGCGGCGAAGGTATTGCTGCACATGCCGTAGTGCTAGTGTGTTCGTATTAGTTTTGCTTGACTACTGATTGCATGGGCTCGAAGTGGTAGAACGAAACGGTGATGACTCTCAGTCGTACCCGCAAGACGCTGGATGTCAAGACTCGGATGCATGGGGCTCTCAAGGATTTTCCAGACGCCGGTAGGTATTACCGGCGTCTAAGCAGTACATAAATTGCTCCCGTGCCGCCATCTACTGGGCGTGCTGAACAGAAGGCCAGTACTTCATCGCGCTGACGTAACCAATGATTAACTTTATGCTTTAATACCGGTCCTTTATGCCGGGAACGATTGCCCTTGCCATGGATAATACGTACGCAGGTGATGTTATCGCGTCGGGCAATCTGAAGAAAATGTGCCAGTGCCTGACGTGCTACCGTTACCGTCATGCCGTGCAGGTCCAGGAGAGCGCTGACGCGAAACTGGCCACGTTTTAGTTTACGCAGTACGGTTTGTTGTAAACCCTCGCGGCAATAGTAGATTTCCTCTCCAGTTTCCATTTCGGAAGGCTCAAAGCAGTTGGAGAGCATATCCTTTAGAACCTGGCGCTCGTCAGCTCGGGTGGAACGTGGTACGGGAGACGGTCCTTCCCGTAGGGGTTCAATACGATCATGCCGTAACTGCTTGACGGACCCTACGTATTGACGAAACAATTCTATGTCTTTTGGATCTAGTTCAAATCGTTGAGTCATAGGTGCCTCGCGTCATTGCCGTAAGGGCGTCTGATTAAATGAGAAATCGGCTTTAACTTAAAGTCTTTTTGACTTTGTTTGCAAGATGTGGTTTTTTTATCCAATATGAAATAGGAGATAGCCAACTCAAATGAGGATTCTGGTGAGTAATGATGACGGCTATCAGGCGCCGGGCATTGTTCATCTTGCCGTCACTTTAGCAGAAATCGCTGAAGTCATCGTAGTGGCTCCTGACCGGGATCGCAGCGGAGCAAGCAATTCTCTGACCCTTAAGAACCCTCTCTATGTCACTCACCACGAGAACGGTTTCAACAGTGTCGAGGGTACGCCCACCGACTGCGTGCACTTAGCTATCACCGGCCTGTTAGAGGAGGAACCGGACATGGTAGTTTCGGGAATCAACGCTGGCGCTAATATGGGAGATGACGTAATTTATTCAGGGACAGTGGCAGCGGCCATGGAGGGGCGCTTTTTGGGTCTGCCAGCGGTAGCGATTTCTCTGGCCGCTTATCCACCTGAGCATTTTGGTACTGCTGCCCGGGTAGCCAAGCAGTTAGTGCTCCGATTGCGGGAAAACCCGCTGCCACCCTATACCATACTTAATGTTAACGTGCCGGATTTACCCTGGGAACGGCTAGCTGGCTTTCAAGGTACACGGCTCGGTCATCGGCATAAGGCTGAGCCAGTAGTGAAAGCCACCGATCCGCGTGGCCGCACCATCTATTGGGTAGGACCGGCAGGACCTGAACAAGATGCCGGTCCGGGGACAGACTTTTATGCGGTACGAACCGGTTATGTCTCAATCACTCCTTTGCACGTGGATTTAACTCGTTATACGGCGATGGACCAGGTTATTCAGTGGGTGAAGACGCTGTGAACGCCAGCATTAATTCTCTCCATAGTGTCGGTATTACTTCTTCGCGTATCCGGCAGCGCCTAGTGCGACGCTTATGGGAAGCAGGGATTCAAAATGAAAAAGTGTTGGAGGTGATGCTGACTATTCCGCGTCATCTTTTTGTAAAAGAAGCCTTCGTTAACTATGCATACAAAAATACGGCTTTGCCCATTGGTTTCGGACAGACGATTTCACAGCCTTACATTGTTGCGCGGATGACGGAGATTCTATTGGCTGGCCGATCGTTGCGTAGGGTGCTGGAGGTGGGAACAGGTTCCGCCTACCAAACTGCTGTGCTCTCCCTGCTGATTGATCAGGTTTACTCCATCGAGCGTATCGGAGCGTTATTGAAGCGGGCTCAAGAACGTCTACGAACATTGGAATTTAATAATGTGTGTCTGAAACATGGTGACGGTAACTTGGGGTGGCCGGAACGTGGTCTCTTCGATGGTATTCTAGTGACCGCTGCTGCAGCGGAAATCCCCACAAGCTTATTGGAACAATTGAGTTGCGGAGGGTATCTGGTGATGCCGGTTGGCACCGCGCATGCTCAGACACTTGTCAAGGTGGAGCGTAAATCGTCTGGTTTTGAAGAACACATACTGGGTCCAGTGAGTTTTGTGCCTTTGTTGGGAGGTATGTTCTAACCTTGCTATTTTCTTCCCTTTATGTACGTATGATGCGCTGGGTGCAACATCGCCATGCTCCTTGGTATTTAGGGGCTCTGAGCTTTGCAGAGTCATCTTTTTTTCCAATTCCACCGGATGTGATGCTGGCTCCCATGGCGCTTGCTCAACCGCGTTATGCCTGGCGATTCGCCTTACTGACCACCCTTGCTTCGGTTTTAGGTGGAGTGTTCGGCTATATGATTGGTTATTTTCTCTTTGAAATGCTGCATATTGCCCAGTTACTTCATCAGTTTGGTTACTGGGAAAGTTACCTAACCACTCAAGCTTGGTTTCAACGATGGGGATTTTGGGCCGTATTTCTTGCTGGCTTTTCACCAATACCTTATAAAGTTTTTACAATCACGGCTGGTGTCGTTTCTATGATGCTGATACCGTTCATGCTTGCTTCGCTAATTGGGCGAGGTGCTAGGTTTTTTTTAGTCGCTGCATTTATGTGTTGGGGTGGGCCCCGTATGGAAGTTATGCTTCGCGCTAACATCGACCGACTGGGATGGTTTACCGTACTCGCCGCAGCTATCGCTTATTTTTTGTTCAAACAGTGATGACGAATCGGCAATTGCTAAGGGTTGCGATATGGCTATGCATAACTGGATTCGTGTATGGTTGTGCTGGTTCGTGGGCTCCTGTGCGGGAGAGAAGCCGTGAGGTACCGGACCGCTACCTGGTGGTACGCGGTGATACGCTAATTGCTATTGCTTGGCGTTATGGACTGGATTATCGCGAGATAGCAGATTGGAATCGCCTGAAATCGCCCAACCTTATCTATGCTGGTCAATCCCTTTGGTTACGTCCCCCTCCTAGTAAGCCGGACCAGCTTGTTGCGAGGAATGTGCAAACCGATAAGACAAAATTCAATGCAAAGTCTTTTGCTAAGCCGCCGCACACGTTAGAGCCTCTATCTGCCTCGCTACCGCCAAATAAGGCAGTGGTGAACAGGGTGCCTCGCCGTATCGACCGTACCGTTGACATGCAAGACGCGAGTGAGACGACTTGGCGCTGGCCTACCGAGGGTACGGTAGTGCAGGGTTATGATCCCGAGATGCCGGGAGGCAAAGGTATTCAGATTGGCGGCGCATTAGGTCAGCCTGTTTGGGCTGCCTTACCAGGACAAGTCGTTTATAGTGGGAGTGGACTTCCTGGCTATGGAAGGCTTATTATCGTAAAACACTCAGACAACTTGTTGAGTGCTTATGGTTACCTCGGGAAGATTTTTGTTAAGGAGGGTGATAACGTTATCTTAGGACAATCCATCGCGGAACTCGGTGCCAGCAATGAAAATCGCCCGGTATTGCATTTTGAAATTCGCCGGAACGGCAAGCCAGTTAACCCCTTAGACTTTCTGCCAAGTTGACGGCATAGTCTAGGAACTATGAGTTTACTGACAACGAAAATAATCACGCCGGACACTGATTGGTGGAACGCAAAACACATGTCTTATGACCACCACGGCGTCCTTTATTCCACCGAGAGTCGAGGAGGTAGTAATGTCTCGACGGATTAGCCAATCTGCAAGACAGTTTGCGCTCAGTGAACCGCACGAGATCGAAGATCACGAAACTCTTATTAAGTACCATGACCCTTTGCTTAACGAGGAGGCCATAGACGACACTGAAAAAGAAAAAGAAAACGATGTTTCTGCGTGTGAAGATTCACCTTGGACCGCTGGTGGTAAAGAGTTTACTCAGGAGGAACTGGATGCCACCCGTATGTACTTAGGTGAAATTGGTTTTTCCCCGCTGTTAACAGCTGCGGAAGAAGTGTACTATGCTCGGTTGGCCTTGCAGGGTGAAGCGAGTGCCCGCAATCGTATGGTTGAGAGTAATCTTCGGTTGGTCGTAAAGATTGCCCGCCGTTACATGAATCGGGGTCTAACGCTATTGGATTTGATCGAAGAGGGCAATCTCGGTCTGATCCATGCTGTAGAGAAATTCGATCCTGAACGGGGGTTTCGCTTTTCCACATATGCGACTTGGTGGATTCGGCAAACCATCGAACGGGCTATAATGAATCAGACTCGCACCATTCGTTTACCAATCCATATCATTAAAGAAATCAATCTCTATCTGCGGACTGCCCGGCAACTTGCGCAAGTTCTTGATCATGAACCCTCGGCCGAGGAAATTGCTCAGGAAATGCACAAACCCATCAACGAAGTCAAGCGTATGCTGGGTTTGAACGAACGGGTTGCTTCTGTAGATACCCCGATCGGTAAAGAAGAAGACCGTTCTCTGCTGGATGCCATACCTGATGATAACAATCCTGACCCGTCTCAAGTACTTCAGGACGAAAATCTTAACGAGAAGCTGGAATTTTGGCTAAGTCAGTTGAATGACAAGCAACGAGTGGTCGTAGAACGGCGTTTCGGCTTGAATGGTCAAGAGCGAGCCACCCTGGAACAGGTAGGCAACGAGATTGGAGTGACTCGCGAACGGGTACGGCAGATTCAAATTGACGCCTTGCGGCGTCTACGCAAGATCCTGGAAAACGAGGGATTTTCTGAAGAAGTTTTGTATGGATGAGGGCATCTTCGTGTCCTTTCGCAAAGAGCGCCCAGGATGGGCCTCAGTTTCCTTATTCCTCCCGGATCATTAGCAAAGCCGCTGCTACCTGGCGGCCTTCGGCTACAATAATGTTATAAGTGCGGCAAGCAGCGGCTGTATCCATTACCTCTACACCCAAACCACGTTCTATCAGGGGACGGATCAATTGCGGATGTGGTAACTGCTGATGACTACCGGTACCTAAAAGAACAATTTCCGGTTCCAGCTTTAGTATCCACTCAAAGTGTGCCGCTTCCAGGTCGACAAAGCGTTGCGGAGGCCAGTTAGTAATTAGCCGCTCGGGAGTAACGATGACACTGCGACTAATTTCTTGGTCATTAATCGCAACATAGCCTTTAGCATAGGCGTAAATTGTATTAACACTCCTATCAAAATCTAAGCTAAACCGCATAATTTCAACTCAGGTTTCAATCGGTATAGATGGCACGATAAATTTTTGTCTCGACAGCACGTAATTTAGTTCCCTGTCTCTATTGCTTGATTGACAGTTAGCGCTGTCGCCATTAGTGTTTCCCTTGCTATAGGTGATTTACCAAAGGTAAGGTAGCATTAAACGACTCACTCATTGGATATTTACGCGAAGCTGCAGCCTTGAACGAAGAATTTCCCAGAATTAACCGCTTACCCCCGTATGTCTTTACAATCGTCAATGACTTGAAGGCTAAAGCCCGAGCTCAGGGGGAGGATATCATCGACTTTGGGATGGGTAATCCTGAACGTCCAACACCGCAACATATCGTTGACAAACTGGTCGAGGCAGCTCAGCGGGGGGATACACATCGCTATTCCGTTTCTCGGGGAATTCCACGTTTGCGCAAAGCGATTTGTCATTGGTACAGAAGGCGCTACGACGTGGATCTGGATTTTGAAACCGAGGCCATCGTAACCATTGGGTCCAAGGAAGGGCTTGCGCATCTGGCACTGGCTACAGTAGGGCCGGGAGACGCTATTTTAGTGCCCAACCCGGCTTACCCTATCCATCCTTACGGCTTCGTCATTGCGGGAGCTGATATTCGGCATGTGCCCTTGGTGGATGGAGTAGATTTTTTCGCGGGATTGGAAGCAGCTATTAGAAACTCCTGGCCTAAACCGAAAATGTTGGTACTGAACTTTCCTGCAAATCCCACGACACAGTGTGTAGCACTGGAGTTCTTTGCAAAAGTCGTTGCCATCGCCCGGGAACACGGGATCTGGGTAATTCATGATCTCGCTTATGCGGACATTGTGTTCGATGGTTATGTTGCACCGTCCATTTTGCAGGTGCCAGGCGCTAAGGAGCTCGCCGTAGAGTCCTTCTCTCTGTCTAAAAGCTATAACATGCCGGGTTGGCGAGTGGGTTTTATGTGCGGTAATCCCGTCCTTATGGCTGCACTGGCGCGTATCAAATCCTATTTGGATTATGGTTTATTTACTCCTATCCAAGTCGCAGCCATCACTGCTTTGGAAGGTCCCCAAGATTGTGTAGCCGAGATATGCGAAACCTACCGCCGGCGGCGTGATGTGCTGTGTGACGGTTTAAACGCCGTCGGCTGGCAGATAGCGAAACCTAAGGCCACTATGTTCGTATGGGCGTCTATTCCAGAACAGTATCGCGCCATGGGATCTCTGGAATTTTCCAAGAAGCTGTTAACAGAAGCCAAGGTGGCGGTGTCGCCGGGGATTGGGTTCGGTGAATACGGGGATGATCATGTGCGTTTTGCTCTGATTGAAAACGAGCACCGCACGCGCCAAGCCATCCGTGGTATCCGGGATATGTTCCGCAAAGATGCGAGGGTGATCTCCTAACACCAAGGAGCTGAGCAGTGAATCCAGTCAAAATCGGTTTGTTGGGGCTAGGCACGGTGGGCGGTGGCACGAGTCGAGTACTGCAGCGTAATGCAGAAGAAATTACTCGGCGTGCTGGCCGAGGTATTGCGATCACCTGTGCCGCAGTGCGCAATATAGACCGGCCTAACCCAACTGGCATCAGGCTGACAAACAATAGCCTTGCTGTGATTGAAGATCCAGAGGTGTCGGTAGTCGTTGAGTTAATCGGGGGATACGAGCCGGCCCGTACCCTGGTGCTGCAGGCTATCGCCAACGGCAAACATGTGGTCACCGCTAATAAAGCGTTGATTGCCCTCTATGGTAACGAAATTTTTGCGGCCGCTCACGATAAGGGAGTGATGGTGGCCTTCGAAGCCGCAGTCTCTGGCGGTATTCCTATTATCAAGGCGATACGCGAGGGTTTGGCGGCTAACCGCATTGAGTGGCTGGCCGGCATTATTAATGGTACCGGAAACTTCATCTTAACTGAGATGCGGGACAAGGGGCGGGATTTCGCTGCAGTGCTCGCCGAAGCTCAAGCTCTTGGTTATGCGGAAGCTGATCCTACCTTTGATGTGGAAGGTATTGACGCTGCCCATAAATTGACAATACTGGCCTCTATCGCTTTTGGCATACCGTTGCAATTTGACAAAGTTTATACTGAGGGTATTTCCTACATTACTCGCGAAGATGTCGCCTACGCTGAAGAGTTAGGCTATCGTATTAAGCACTTGGGCATAGCCCGGCATACCGCAGGGGGTGTTGAAATGCGTGTGCATCCTACGCTAATTCCCGAACGGCGCCTGCTCGCCAGTGTCAATGGCGTTATGAACGCGGTGCTGGTCAAGGGGGATGCGGTAGGCCCTACGTTATATTATGGTCCTGGAGCGGGTGCTGAGCCTACGGCTTCTGCTGTGGTCGCCGATATCATTGACGTCGTACGCACGCTAACGGTAGACCCTGGCAATCGAGTACCGCATTTAGCATTCCAGGCTGACGCTTTATCCGATTTGCCGGTGTTACCCATGGAACAGGTAGAAACCGCCTATTATCTGCGCATGCTGGCAGTTGATCGTCCCGGCGTGCTGGCAGAGGTGACCCGCATTCTAGGGGACTTGGATATCAGCATTGAAGCGATACTTCAAAAAGAACCAGCGCCCGGTGCAGTGGATGTACCTATTATCATGCTGACCCATGCAGTGCGTGAGTGGCAGATGAATGCCGCTATTGCGCAAATTGAAGCCTTGGATACCATCCAGGGCAAGGTAATTCGGGTTCGGCTTGAACACCTGCGTTTTTCTGAATAATGTTATTGGGTACCCCTATCGATGGCTGCTTTGCAAAGAAATTAGCAAAGCAGTGTTAAAGACAGTCATAACCATTTCTTTAGCGCTTCCCGCAGCGTCGGCGCAGAGGAAGGGTTAGGGCCATCGCAACGGTGCGAACCGCTTGGCAACTATTCTGCATCTGGTGATTCCCGGTCTATTAGGGCCTTTTCCGGCGGCACTCGAGTTGCCACGTCCACAAGCTGACGCCTTGGAACGTTTATTAGCGCATGCCGAGGTGAGACCTGCAGGCGTCGAAGGATTCGACGCAACCCTGTTTAAGCTGTTTCAGTTGCCGGTGAATGGGGCTCAAGAGTTGCCGGTGGCATCTGTGACGCATTTGGCGGATACGGGTGCTACCGACCAGGGTTGGTGGTTGCGAGCAGATCCTGTGTACTTGCGTCCAGATTTGCATCAGGTTCTGTTGTTTGATGCCCGTGGCCTGGCCATCAGCACCGCCACCGCCCAGTGCCTGGTTGCAGAATTCAATGAGGTGTTCAGTGCTGATGGCTTATTGCTGGAAGCGCCTCAGCCCCAGCGTTGGTACTTGCGTCTTGCGGAGGATCCGGGATTGCATACCGAGCCGTTGATAGCTGCTATTGGTCAGGATATCAACCCGTTGCTGCCGCGTGGCCAGGCAACTCGGCGCTGGCACACGTTGCTCACCGAGATGCAAATGCTACTGCACAGCAGTCGAGCTAATGTGGCGCGGGAGGCTGATGGCCAGATTCCCATCAACGGTATCTGGATTTGGGGGGGAGGACGGCTACCCCAAGGCGCTCGCAGTCCCAGTGACGGCATTTATGCAGTCGATTCCCTAACCCAGGGATTGTCCCGATTGGCTGGGGTGGTGGTTAACCCGGTACCGAACAGTATCGACGATTGGTACAACGCTGCCGAGGATGAGCGGGAAGGATTGGTGGTACTAGAAACCACACTTTTTGATGGTCCCGATAAGGATCCTCAGGCTTGGTGTAAGCATGTGAATGCCCTGGAACAGAATTGGTTTGCTCCTGTTATGGTTTTATTGAAGAACAAAGCCTTGCAGACGCTTTATCTGTATCCCTGTAACGGCCGGATTTATGCGCTTACCGCTGCCAAATTGCGGCGGTTCTGGCGGCGCACTCGACCGCTGCTGCAATACCTAGAGTAGCACACGCTGCACTTAGAAACGCGGATAACATTTTTTCGCTAAGGCTAGAATTCCTAGCAAAAACAGCATACCCGAGGCTGCTAGGGTAAGGGTGATATAACCGAAGATGGCCGGGGCTTGCATCAGCATGGTCATCAAGGAATCTTCGTAATAGAAAAACCAAGGGTGCTCTTGCGGAAACAACCAGGTATGCAAGCCATAGAATACCTTAACCGGTCCGATCAGCAGGATGGTGCCACTAATTACCACTAGTCCCAACGTTATTCTTAGCAGATGCTGGCTTAAAGATGGCATCGGCTGCTTTTGCAGTGCCAGCAATTTTATGAGCACCGGCAGTAAAAGCAACGCTCCCCAACCCGTCGCCAGCGAGAGATCAATAAGACGAGCAACATCCCTTAAGTGTAGAATTTCGGGTGGTGTTAAAAAACTGGCGATAGGACGGCCTTTAAAATCGTGGTAAACAATAGCCTCCAAGCCTCTGCCGTGCTGATGAATGGCCTCAACAAGCTTACCGAAAAGCCTTACTCGTTCGGTTTTTGTCGTGTTTTCGAAATGATTGCGATAGCGGTTCTTGGGACCGTAAGTGGCGATGGTTTGGTCGATTGTTAAGATTTCGTACCAGAGAGGAAACAGAAAATTGGTTTTGGCAAGCACTTGCCAGGCGAGCAACAACGCTGCCAGCAAAGCCAGTATGGAAAATGAGATCCATTGCAAATGAATTAAGGATCGCTGCAGCATTGTATACAAATTTATCAAATGAAATTGCCTCACTGAAAGAAACCATGCTTACCCTTGCGACCTTCAACCTATGCAACCTAGGAGCGGACGCTCCACGCGAACGTCTGGCACGCTTAGGAAAAATTATTGTAAACGAGTTGAAGGGTCCAGACATTTTAGCCGTGCAAGAGGTCAAGGCGCTAAGTTTTGACGCCGAGCAAAGCGTGCCGGCCGATGCCGCCTATCAAGGTCTGATAAAAGCGATAATAGGGGCTAGTGGTCCTACTTATGATTTCCGTGAAGTGCCGCCGCTGGTCAATCAGGAGGGGGGACATCCGAGTTTTAATATCCGGATTGGTTTTTTGTTTAACCCTCAGCGTGTGGAATTCGTGGACCGAGGCCGAGCGGGACCCAAAGCCGCTACGGGTATTCGATTCTTAGCGGGTCGTCCGGCACTAACGCTGAGTCCGGGACGGATTGCTCCCGAACATCCAGCTTTCCAAGGTGATCTCGGTCGCCATTGGGCGCCCAGTCGCAGAGTGCTGGCCGGAGAATTTAGCACAAACGATAAACCGTTGTTTGTCATTGCCTGTCATCTCAAATCCATGCGTGCTACTAGCGAACGAGAAAAAGAATATACAAAAAAACAACGTCATGCCCAAGCGGAAGTCGTGCGCGGCTTTGTCACTAACTTATTAGCCTGCGATCCACAGGCCCGCCTGGTGGTGCTTGGTGATATGAACGACCTGCGGGGGTCCAAGACCCTGAAAATTCTCAAAGGTGACATGTTGAAGAATCTCCTAGAGGAGGTCCCAAAGGAGCTTTGCTACACTCGGCGTCATGGCGGTCGTCCGCTTACGCTGGATCACATCCTGGTCAGTCGTTCGTTGCAGCGCAATGCCGTGATCCGGATTCCTCATGTCAATAGCGACAGCTCAATGCATGAACAGGCTAGTGATCACGATCCGGTGCTGGCGCAGGTGAGATGCTAGGTCAAGAAACGGGTAGTTTGACAGCGTAAGACCAATCCGTAAGGCGGTGGGCAGCCATAACCTCAGCTAAATAAAAAACTGCCGACCGCACACAGGTATTATGGTGTCAGTCCTTACGGTTACCGCCAGGCGGATAAAGGGGGCCAGGGAAAGTCGCAATATTATCGGCGGGCTCGCCCTTAGCGCGAATTTTGCTAATACCCTCCTTTTCCACTTCATCGATGCGTACCACGGAATGAATGGGAATAAAAGTACGCCGTACTCCGGCAAATTCGCCTTGTAAGCGTTCCTCGGCAGGATTTACCAACATAGAAGACTGCTCACCAAAGAGTAATTCTTCTGCTTCAATAAAACCGTAGAGGTCACCCTGGTAAATACGCCGGGCGTAAAGCTCGTAAATTTTACCTTGATTAACAAAAATCACTTTGTAAATACTTCTAGCAGTGCTGCTCATCATCAAATCATTTTAAAAATCAAAGAATCATTTAGAACAAAATGCAGTTTTTGTTCTTTACAGAAAAAAGGCATGGATAGCAAACAGTTTAATCGCTTAGCGGTTGCTTTTTCTAGAGAGAGCCTCCATAAAGTCTCGGTGCCGGCGACACATTCTGCCCTGTTTTCATCCAAAAAAACCATTTCTTACAAGCAAAAAAATTCAACAAGCGTAAAATCAATAAGATGGCTTAATAGAATCGGGATTTTTTGGAGCGGCGTCTACACGGCGCCTACCGGTTCACGACGCATTTGGATTACGGTATATAGAAGCTATTTCCCGGAGAGTATCCGATGAGCACCCCACAAACCGTTGTCGATCTTAATAAGACAACCTCTATTAATCCAGCCACTGGTGAAATCATTGGCTATTCGCCAATCCATACGCCCGACGAGGGTCGGGAGGCGATTATCCACGCTCGCAAAGCACAGCAGGCTTGGGGAGCATTGCCTCTTAAAGAGCGAGTGCGCTATATCCGTCGCCTGCGTGATTATCTGGTTGAACATGCTGACGAGGTAAGCGACACCATTTCTAAGGACGTCGGTAAGACCCGTGTGGAGGCGCTTGCGACCGAGGTGCTGCCGAGTATTATGGCGACCACTTACTATGCCAGAAACGCTAAGCGTTTTCTCAAGCCCAGGCGAATACGCGGCGGTGCCTTGCTGTTCTTTAACAAAAGCAGCAAAATTTACCGGCTGCCTTTCGGTGTTATTGGCATTATTGCGCCCTGGAATTACCCGCTGGGTATTCCGATGCATGAGATTGTGCCTGCTCTATTAGCGGGTAACACGGTCGTATTCAAGACAGCAGCCGAAACTCAAATGGTAGGCATCAAGCTTGCCGAGATGGTGGAAGCCATCGGACTGCCAGACGGTGTGTTTACCCACCTAAACATTGCTGGGAGCTTAATCAGCCAGATCTTTCTAGAACCCGGCAATCACGTCGATAAACTTTTTTTTACCGGTTCGGTCCCGGTGGGCAAGGCGTTAATGGCAAAGGCTGCGGAAACGTTAACACCGGTCTCATTAGAACTAGGTGGCAACGATCCTATGCTGGTATGCTCGGATGCGAATTTGGAACGAGCAGTAAACGGCGCTATTTGGGCGGGTCTCCAGAACAGCGGCCAATCCTGTGGTGGCGTGGAACGGATTTACGTCCATAAGGACGTTTATCAGCCGTTTCTCAAACTGCTTAAGGAACGCGTCGATGCGTTGCGCCAGGGGCCTGACTTGGATTACAACGTAGACCTTGGTGCCATGTGCACTGAGCGTCAGCTCAAAACTATCCAACACCAGGTAGACGATGCTCTGGCCAAAGGTGCTACCATTCACGCGCAGGCTAAAATTCACAAGGCCTACGCCCATGCCAACTTTTTCCCGGCGACCGTGCTAACCAACGTCGATCATACCATGGAGATCATGCGTGAAGAAACGTTTGGGCCGGTGCTGGGCGTCATGCCGGTGGATGATATGGAAAAAGCCATTACGCTGGCTAACGATTCTCATCTGGGACTGACTGGTTCCATCTGGTCCAATAGTGCTCGTCAGGCCGCGGATATTGGCCGACGTATCCATTCCGGTGTGATTACCGTCAATGACCATCTGCTCAGCCATGGCATGGCGGAAACGCCTTGGGGAGGTTTGAAAGAATCTGGCATCGGCCGTAGCCACGGCGAACTGGGGTTTGACGAAATGACAGAGCCCCAAGTGATCATCAAAGAGATGCTGTATTTTTCCAAGCGCAACGTCTTCTGGCATCCCTATAGCGAGGCGGTTTATAAAGGGTTAAGGGGCACCGTCGACTTTTTTTATGGCCACAGTTTAAGCAAGCGACTGCTTGGTTTTATCCGTTTTGCCATACTCTCCATGAGAATGTTTACAAAATAGCAGAGCTTCGTCATCGGGTTGTTTACGATTCTCGTTGCACTGCAATAATGATCTCATACTGTTCCAACTTGCCCTCGCCGATAAAGGCTTCCTTGGGCAGCGGGTTGCGATGGGCGGCCTTAAAATCATCACTGCCAAGCCAGGCCTGGAAGGCCGCCTGCGATTCCCATGCTGTAAGCACCACATAGGGAGTCTCTTGGCTCACCGGTTTAAGAATTTCCATGCGCACAAAACCGGCCTGTTTTTCCACTTGACCTGCTCGCCGACGAAAGCGCTCTTCGAACGATTCCTCCCAACCTGATGCCACGGGGACGCGATTTGCAACAACAAACATATATCTCCTCCTCGCTAGCTAATGTTAGCTAGCAATTTGTTCTCGGCCGCACTCTAAAGAAAACGTCGCTGCACTTTGCAGAAATCATTTCGGTTTGGCGTTTTGACCACATTATGGAGTTTCGTTCCCAGCCCAAACACTGGAGAGTGCTCATGAGCCAATTTGTAATCGAACTGCATTCTGTCTCGAAATCCTATGGTGCCCACACCGTCTTGCGGGATATCGATTTGCAGGTTAGACCTGGCGAGTTTATCACTCTGCTGGGTCCCTCTGGCTGCGGCAAAACCACCGTCCTAAGGTTGCTCGCCGGTTTTGAAGAGCCCACCCGCGGTAGTGTGATAATCGATGGCCAAGACATGCGTGGTCTGGCCCCAGAACAGCGTCATGTGAACACGGTCTTTCAGAGTTATGCCCTGTTTCCTCATCTAACCGTATTTGAGAACGTGGCCTTCGGACCCCGTATCCAGTGTGTCAACGGACGTGCGCTGCGGGAACAGGTGCTGGAAATCCTGCGGATGGTTCAGTTGGAGGCATTGGCCGAGCGCAAGCCGGAACAGCTCTCCGGTGGCCAACAGCAGCGGGTGGCCGTGGCGCGGGCCGTGGTTAACAAACCCCTCGTGTTGCTTCTAGACGAATCATTGAGTGCCTTGGATTATAAACTGCGCAGGACGATGCAGGTTGAATTGAAGCAGTTACAGCGTGGGCTGGGCATTACTTTCATCTTCGTCACCCATGATCAGGAGGAAGCGCTTTCCATGTCGGATCGGATTGCGGTAATGAATGCTGGGGCGATTGAACAAATTGGCACACCCCGAGAAATATACGAAACTCCTCAAAACCTTTTCGTGGCCCGGTTCGTAGGTGAAATCAATGTGCTTCCGGGAAAGATTATTACGGCTAGAGCTCCCTATTACGACATTCTTCTTTACGGCAAAACCATCACCTTAAAATCTCCTTCGGCTTTCGCCGCCGCTGACCATGTCAATGTGTTGCTGCGTCCCGAAGATCTGCGCATCTGGCGTGAAGCGGAGGGTACGCCCGAGGAAATGACTGACTTCTTTCCGGCTAGCGTGGAAGAAGTGATCTATAAGGGTAGCACCGTTGATATGATGCTGCGCCTAGAAAACGGTGACCCGTTGTCCACTACCCAATTTTTCAATGAAGAAGATCCAGCCTGTGGTGATCTCGATTTTCGGATGGGCGAGCGAGTCTATGTAGACTGGGTTCACGATTGGGAAGTGATTCTACCCCATGAAAACGAATAGATTTTTTAAAAACCTCTCTCTGGGTAGCATTTGGATCTGGTTGATCATCTTCGCTTTGCTTCCCAATCTAATGGTTTTCGCGGCTAGTTTTATGCAACGGGGTTCGACTGAGTTCGTTGTCTTTGCCGTTACGCTACAGAATTATTGGCGTCTACTGGACCCCCTTTATCTGGGAGTTCTTTGGGAGTCCTTCTATTTGGCGGCGCTGACCACATTACTGTGTTTATTGGCAGGCTATCCCTTTGCTTATTTGTTGACCCGGATGCCGAAACGGTGGCGTCCTTTGCTGTTGTTACTGGTCATTATTCCCTTTTGGACCAGTTCCCTGGTGCGCACTTACGCAATGGTCATTATCTTGAAGACCAAAGGGGTTCTGAATCAGTTGCTGCTAGCACTAGGAATCATTCCTGAACCCCTGGAACTTCTCTACACCGACATCGCGGTGCTAAGCGGTTTAGTCTATGCACTGTTGCCCTTCATGGTGTTGCCCTTGTACGCCGCCCTGGAAAAACTGGATACCCGGCTCATTGAAGCCGCGCGGGATTTAGGAGCAGGTAAGATACGGGTTTTCCTGAAGATAGCCCTGCCGTTAACTCTGCCTGGCATCATCGCTGGCAGTATGCTGGTGTTTCTGCCGGCCTTAGGTATGTTTTTTATTCCGGATATGCTAGGCGGAGCCAAGAGCTTGTTAGTCGGCAATCTGATCCGCGATCAATTTTTGACAGCCCGTGATTGGCCCTTCGGTTCGGCGGCCAGTGTCATGCTAACGCTCATCATGGGCCTGTTATTATGGGCCTACTATCTTAGCACCAAACGCGCCACTCGCTGGGGGCCGGTATAGGATGCGTCAGCAGTTCCAAAAGGTTTTCCTTTAGCAGGCGTAGCAAATGGCACTGAAGCGCACAGCACAGTACATGTATTTGCTTTTGGTATATGGATTTCTTTACTTTCCCATTGCTGTACTGATCATCTACTCTTTCAATGATTCCAAGTATTCGCTGACGTGGCAGGGCTTCACGCGGGACTGGTACACGAGTTTGCTCACTGATACTGAACTGCTACAAGTGGCCTTCAATTCGGTAACCATTGCCTTGCTATCGGCGACGACAGCGACGGTCATTGGCACCATGGGGGCGGTAGCGCTATACCGCTATCAATTTTTCGGCAAGCCGTTGCTAAACGGTTTGATTTTTATTCTGATCATGGCGCCGGATATCGTCATGGGAATTTCTCTGCTGATTTTATTCGTTAGTCTGCAGCTTCAACTAGGTTTTTGGACCCTGCTGATGGCCCATATTACGTTTTGTATTCCCTTCGTTGTGGTAACGGTGCTAGGCCGGATCAGCGGCTTTGATAATAATCTTATCGAAGCTGCTAAGGATCTGGGGGCTAATGAATTTCAGACATTCGCTCAAGTGCTGCTGCCGCTGCTGATGCCGGCGGTGATCGCCAGTTGGCTGCTGAGCTTTACTCTGTCCATGGACGACGTCATTATTAGTTTTTTTGTCACTGGGCCTACCTTTGAGATCCTGCCCCTTAAAATCTATTCTATGGTGCGACTGGGGGTTAAACCTGAAGTCAATGCATTATGCACGGTGATGTTCGGGTTAACCTTAGTATTGGTGGTAATCGCTCAGGCTCTGCTGCGGGAAAGGCATTAAAGAGATGTCGCTTCGGTAGAGAAAGTTTCTGATTAGCTTTGCAACAACTACTGGCCGAATCGAAACCAAACCTGGTCGGTAATAGTAACCAAGGGGATTAGAAATGCTCTTCAGTCTTGAAAATCGCCGTGTCGAGTTGCGCGGCAAAGAACATTTTATCGCTCACAATGCTACGTTAATCGGTTCTGTGGTGCTGGAGGACTGTACTAGTGTCTGGTTCAACGCCATTCTAAGGGGGGACAACGAACCCATCGTTGTCGGAGAAGGCACCAATATTCAGGATGGCTCGGTATTACATACGGACGAGGGTATTCCCCTTACGCTTGGCAAGGGAGTCACGGTGGGGCATCTGGTGATGTTGCATGGCTGCACTATTGGTGATAACAGTTTAATTGGCATTAAAGCGGTCATTCTTAACAATGTAAAGATCGGCAAGAACTGCATCATTGGCGCTAATACCCTGCTTCCCGAGGGCAAGGAAATCCCTGATAATTCATTGGTGATGGGTTCACCCGGACGGGTCGTGCGCCAGGTAACGGAAGCAGAAAGCATGGCACTTCGGCATTCTGCCGAGCACTATGTGGAAAATATGCGACGTTATCTCACATCGCTGAGCGTTGCTCAGCGTTAATATTTTCTGCTGGTCAACGGAGCTGGCGACAGTCCCAGCAATTGTGTGGCATTGTGCCCCCGGCTTGTCCACAGACTATAGCATGCTTACCATGTGATATAGTCTTGGTAGCTTTTGTGAGAAAAGGATTTTAGCTAAGCAACTTGGAGCGGCTTTATCACTATGCGTGCCATTTATCCACCTTCTTTTATCCAGGACCGGCAAGCCCGCCTGGAAGCGGTTAGCGAGCAAGTCTGTACAGCGATTCTTGGCAAGGAACATGCCATCCGTTTGGCTTTGACCTGTGTGCTGGCCCGCGGGCATTTACTCATTGAGGATGTACCGGGTATGGGTAAAACAACGTTGGCCCATGCTCTGGCTCGTACGCTGGGCGTACATTATCGACGTATTCAATTCACTAGCGATTTGCTGCCGGCGGATATTCTCGGAGCAGCCATCTATCAGCGCCAGCAAGAAACCTTTGTGTTTCATCCCGGTCCCATTTTTGCTCAGTTTATTCTGGCCGATGAAATTAACCGCGCAACGCCCAAAACCCAAAGCGCCTTGCTGGAAGCGATGGAAGAAAAGCAGGTCACTATCGAAGGCGAGACACGCTTACTTCCTGAACCGTTTTTTGTCATCGCCACGCAAAACCCCGCCTGTCAAGTAGGCACTTTTCCTTTGCCGGAATCTCAACTGGATCGCTTTTTAATGCGCATTACATTGGGTTATCCCGACGCTCAGGCGGAACGTGTCCTGCTCCAGGGGCAAGAGCGTCGTGAATTGTTAATGCAGCTACCGGTTTGCTTGGTGCCAGAAGCGCTTCTTGAAATTCAAGCAGCGGTGTCCAAAGTTCACGTAGCGCCAGCCTTACTGGACTATCTCCAAGCCATTCTCGCCTTTACCCGCCAGTCCACCCTGTTCCGCGGCGGACTTTCGCCTCGTGCAGGACTCGCCTTACTGAGGGCGGCTCGGGCTTGGGCGCTCCTGCATCACCGGAACCATGTTTTGCCTGAAGATGTGCAGGCCGTGTTACCAGCGGTGACAGGTCATCGTCTCCAGCCTGGAAATGAATACCTGGAGTACTCACCTACCGAGTTGGTGGAGCAGCTGCTGAATACTGTCGGCGTGCCTGCTTAGTGTTGCAGTTCAAGCAGGGCAGGATGGCTAGCTATGAGGATTTGGCACAGGCGTCTGGAACTTTGGTTGACACGTCGGTTGCATCCCCAACGGATTCGAGTCCGTCTGGACCGGCGGCATATTTATATTCTTCCCACGGGACTTGGCTACGCCTTTACATTAATGCTAATAGTTATGTTTCTGTGGGCTGTCAACTACAACAATAACATGGGTTTTGCGCTGACGTTTCTGCTTAGCGCCGTGGCGTTAAACAGCATGTGGCTCAGTCACCAGACGCTGGTAAACCTGGCAGTGCATCCGGAAGACGCAGAGCCTGTTTTTGCCGGGCATCGGGCTCAGTTTATTTTGCGTTTGGAGAATCCGAGCCGCCAAGCACGTTACGGTATCGCCTTACAGCACAACGCCGATTCACCACGATACATCGATATTCCGCCGCATAGCACCGTTGCCCTTACGGTGCCTGTCTCTGCCAAACAGCGGGGTGTATTGAGGCTCGGGCGGTTGCGGGTATCGACCTCTTTTCCTCTCGGACTCTTTCGGGCCTGGAGTTGGATAGAGTTTGCCCAGGTCTGCATTGTTTATCCACGGCCTCAAGGTGCGTGTCCCCTACCTTTACAGACTCCGGTTTCGCTAGGCGGTGTTGGTTCTGGACGCGGCGTGGGCAGCGAAGACTACGCCGGACTACAGTGTTACCGACCTGGCGATGCGCCGCGCCATGTGGCATGGAAGGCAGCGGCACGCACCGGCACTTTGTTGGTCAAGCGTTTTACCGACCAAACGTTTCCAGAGTTATGGCTAGACTGGCAACTGTTGGCGTCACTGACAATGGAATCCCGCCTGTCTCAGCTTTGCCAATGGGTGCTTAAGGCTGAAGCCGCGGGATGGGAATACGGCCTGCGACTACCCGATCTGGAGCACCCCTTAAGCAGAGGCGAGGGGCATCGTCGGCGCTGTCTAGAAGCCCTGGCTCGTCATGCGTGGCCCGCTGCAACGAAGGATGACGATGTCTAACATGCAAGGCCGCTTAGCGAGGTATCCCGGTATGGCTATGCCAGCAGCATTAAATTGGCTGGTGGCAGCCCTGAGCTTGGCAATGCTACCGCATCTAATGCGTCTGCCATGGTGGTTAGGGATACTTTTTGCGGGAGCTGTTAGCTGGTGCTGGCTAAGCGCCACAGGAAGTTTTCTCTTACCCCGGCGCTGGTTGTTGGTGGCTCTAACCCTTATCAGCATTACCGCTATTTTGTTGCACTATAACACCCTATTCGGGCGTGATGCGGGTGTAGCCCTGCTTGGCAACATGGCAGCCTTGAAATTCCTGGAGTTACGTACTCGGCGCGACGCCATGGCGCTAGTGTTGCTGGGCTATTTCTTAAGCATGGCCAACTTGCTCTACACACAAAGCCTGCCGACTGCCGTCTACCTGCTGGTTGTTATCGCTATCCTGTTAGCAGCTCAGATCAACCTACAGCGCCATTACGTAGCATTGCCGCCTGCGGCATTACTTCGTCTAGTCGCTCATCTCATCGTGCGAGCCATACCGGTGATGTTGATTCTGTTTGTGCTGTTTCCCCGTATTCCTGGACCATTGTGGGGATTGCCCAAGGATGCCTATCGAGGCCTCTCCGGATTGTCCGATGAGATGCGCCCGGGTTCCATCAGCCAATTGAGTCTATCCGATGAGGTCGTTTTTCGGGTGCGCTTCCGTGGGCCAATACCACCTGCCGAGCAATTGTATTGGCGTGGTCCCGTATTGGGAAAGTACGACGGGTACAACTGGCGACGGTTCGCAGATCCCGGCTACACTGAGTTTTCTTATCGAGTTGAGGGTCAACCGGTTGACTATACGGTGATTCTGGAGCCACACGGTAAACGCTGGTTATTTGCCCTGGATTTGCCGGCAAAGCTGCCGCTTGATACCGGCATTACCAAGTCGCTGCAATTGATCCGTAAACAGCCAGTTAACGAAGTGCTGCGCTATGAAATGCGCTCTTATCTGCGCTACCACACCGGTACGGTAAAGGTATCTCGGCAGCAGAATCTGCCGCCGCACATTAATCCGCAGGCACGCGCTTTGGCCGCTGAGTGGCAAAAACGTCACGCTGATCCTGAAGCCATACTCCACGCTGCACTGGCCCTATTCCGGCGGCAGCCTTTTCATTACACGCTCAGACCGCCGTTGTTGCGCCATAAGAACGCAATTGATCAATTCCTCTTCGAAACGCGCCGGGGTTTTTGCGAACATTACGCCAGCAGCTTCGTTTTTTTGATGCGGGCTGCCGGTATTCCAGCGCGGGTAATCACGGGTTATCAAGGAGGTGAACGCAACCCCCTCGGGGATTATTTCATTGTGCGCCAGTCCGAGGCCCATGCCTGGGCTGAGGTTTGGCTTAAACAGCGTGGCTGGGTACGAGTTGACCCTACCGCAGCCGTAGCACCGGAGCGGGTTGAGCATGGTCTTTATGCGGCATTAGAAAATACGGATGTACTGCCTTTACTGGCGCGGCGTGATTATCCTTGGATCCGTCAGCTGGCCCTTGGCTGGGATTCGCTTAATAATGCCTGGAATGAATGGGTTCTCGCTTATGGTCCTGAACGCCAGCGGGAGTTTCTTACCGCTTTAGGGTTTTTTGCTTGGTTGGGCAGCAGCGCATTGGCCCTGGCCATGGTTATCACCTTGACAAGCGTGGTCTTGCTGTATGGTGTGTTTCACACACTGCGTCAGCGAATCACGACTGATCCAGTGGCGTATGCCTACCGGCGTTTCTGTAGCAAACTAGCCCGTCGCGGTTTAGTACGAGAACCCCATGAAGGACCCTTGGATTTTACGAAGCGGGCCGCTAACTGTCGTCCAGACGTCGCTGTGCAGATCCAGCTCATTGGGCAGCTTTATGCAAATCTCCGCTATGGACGCTCCATGGGAAATGAAGCCATACGACGCTTACAGCGTTTGATTAGTCATTTAAAAATTTGATTGATAGTATGGCATTATGCGTTGCAAGCCTGCATGTCAGTCTAAATAAAACGTAATGAATCAATTGCTGAGTCATTGTTAATTTCGTTGAAAAAACTTTACCATTCTTTAATAGACCTGATTACGCGTATTGAATAATTCAATGATGGACTTTTATATCATAGAAAAGGGAGTTATTGCTTATGAAAAGTTTCAGTAAATCTACTAATGGATTATCTTTATACAAAGGCGATTTAGAAATTGATTTATCGAAACGTCGATTTTTTATTGCTTTAGCAGTCGCGCCGTGTTTGACTTTATTAAGCTTAAAATCCACTCCGAGCTTGGCTGCTAAAGAGATTCTGCTGGAATATAAAATAGAAAATTATATTAAGCGGTTACGTCGGCAAGGTATGATTCATCCTGAAGAAAAAACAGCTTGGTCAGTGTATGATTTTAGAACCGAAAAAAAGTTTGTTTCAATTAATGAAAATATTCCTTATCAAAGCGCCAGCATGATTAAGCCTTTTGTTGCGTTGGCTTTTTTTATTAAAGTTGAACAAGATGAACTGGCTTATGACCAAAAGGTTAGAATGATGATGGAGGCGATGATTCAAAGAAGCAGTAATCGGGCAACAAATTATTTTATCGACATGTTATGTCATCGAAACCATCGCAGAAAAGCCAATGAAGTCGAAGAAATATTGAAAAGCTACGCTCCGGGAATTTTCAAGCATACCACGATTGTGGAGCGGATTCCAACCAACGGCAGGGCATATAGAAATAAAGCATCTGCGCGGGATTATAGTCGATTTCTTTATGCAGTCTGGAATGATCAATTACCTTACTCGCAGGAAATTAAGAGATTAATGAATCTTCCTAACAGAGATCGCATTTTTACGAGTCGTTTACCCTCCCATACAGAGATTTATGACAAAACCGGTACGACAGCAAAACTATGTGGAAATATGGGTATTGTGGTAGTAAAAGATAAAGCTGGACGAGATTATCCTTACACATTTATTGGCATTATTGAAAGAGCACAACGCAGCAGAGGCTATACTCAATGGAAGGCTTCAAGAAGTAGAGTGATTCGAAACGTTTCTAATATGGTGTATGATGATTTAAAAAAGATACACGGCTTAATTTGATAATCAAAATGTCATTTACATACAAGCTCGGTGATCGATGCTGGCGGCTCTGAGATGGCTTACTTTCGTTAAGACATCGTTTAGCTATAAGCAATTGCGAGCTGTTTCAGCAAATCCAATGAATTTATTCAATGTAAACTTCCGATACTATGAATCTTCTATTATTTAACAACATTTAACAAGCAATGACTTAGGGAAATACGGAAAACTTTTGTACTGTATCTAGAGTGCATTATGGTAAGCAATGACAAAATTTAAATAATAATAAATCCTGAAGACAGGTAAAATACCCCCCCCCTCTAGAGGTACGTAATGAACCGACTCTGCGAACTCACAATTGCTATTACCCTGCTTGTAGTGGTCGCCACGGATGTTGTACAAGCCGGTGCTATTTTCGATGCAGTCAAAAAAAAAGGTTTTTTGACATGCGGTATCAGCGATGGTGTACCTGGATTTTCCCAGGTGGACGAAGAAGGTAACTTTACCGGCATCGACGTCGATCTTTGCCGTGCTGTTGCCGCCGCCGTATTAGGTGATGCCAATAAAGTCAAATTTATCCCATTAACCGCTAAAGACCGTTTTACCGCTTTACAATCCGGTGCAATCGATGTGCTTTCCCGTAATACTACTTGGACGTTAGGTAACGACAGCACTCTAGGGCTCAATTTTACGGGAATCATCTACTATGATGGCCAGGGGTTTTTAGTCAATAAGCGCTTGGGCGTTAAAAGTGCCAAGGAATTGAATGGTGCGGCGGTCTGTATGCAAACGGGTACGACGACGGAAATTAATTTGAGTGATTATTTCCGTGCGCACGATATGCAATTTACTCCCATTGCCTACGATAAGGCTGAAGAAAGCGCAGCCGCGTTGGAGGCTGGGCGTTGCGATGTGCTGACCAGCGATCAGTCCCAGCTTTATGCCTGGCGGGATAAACTTTCTAAACCTGAAGAATTTGTGGTGCTGCCCGAGGTTATTTCTAAGGAACCGCTGGGACCGGTAGTGCGGCACGGAGATGATCAGTGGTTCGACGTTGTCAAATGGGTATTATTCGCCATGCTCAATGCAGAAGAGCTAGGCGTTACCTCCAGCAATGTCGAAGAACAAAAGGCATCCAATCATACTGATATTCGGCGTCTGTTGGGTGTGGAAGGCAATAAGGGAAAAGACTTGGGATTGCCAAAAGGCTGGACAACTAACATTATCAAACAAGTGGGCAATTATGGTGAAGTCTTCGAGCGTAACCTAGGCCAAGGCAGCCCGCTTAAGATTGAGCGGGGTCTCAATGCGTTATGGACCCAGGGCGGTCTTCAATACGCTCCACCGCTTCGCTAACACACATCATCCCGCCTTAGTTCAGGCAATGTCCGATGCAGAACATTTACCACATCAGCGATATCGAGACAAAACGGTAACAATTTATTTGCCACCTAACCCGTGAGCCGCTCTAAAATACGAAAGCCCGCGACATAAGTTCCAATAGCAGAGCCTAACGTACTTAACAAGAAAACGAGCAGTGTTCGTGCTACCCGATTATGTCGCCACCCTTTCAGGTGGGCCGTGTCTTGGCGCAATCGGCTAAAGTCGCCTAGGTTCGGCTTACGCAAATAAATCTCAACAGCGGCCGTTACCATGCCCGCGCCGATGGTGGGATTCAAAGATGTCAGAGGCGCCGCAAGAAAGGCACTGATCACTGTCAGGGGATGAGCCGCAGCGACAATAGCACCTAGCGCGGACAGACCACCGTTAATCAGCACCCAGTCAAACACCAATTGCCAGCCCAATTCTGTGCTGCGGCTAAAACCAATACCAAATCCCAGTAAAATGACGGCAACCAGCAGCCAGGGAATAAACCTTGGCCAGCGTCTGGGAGGCGGAAGCCGATCCAAGTCCTGAATAGTTTTAACGGATGGCTCGGCATCCTGATGAAAATAACGTAAAATTCCCTTTAAGTGTCCCGCTCCAACCACCGCGAGGATATGATGGTGATTTTCTGCCATGCTCTCCTGACGTAAGCGGGCGGCCATATAACGATCCCGCTCTTCAATCAGCGGTAAGTAAAGCTCCCGTTCCCGGTCAGCAAACTGAGCAAAAGTTGTCTCCAGCATATCGCCTTCCTTAAGGCGTTCTACCTCGGCCTCGGTAACCTGTTCGCTAGACATTACGCTAGCGATGAGTCCCGCAAGGAGATAAAACCGCCGCCACCAGGGAACATTTCGGTAAATACGCCGCAAGGTAACGCCGATTTCCCGATCAATCAGCAGTACCGGGAGGTGGTAGATCTGGGCGGAAACGATAGCGGCTCGCATTTCGGCGCCGGGCTCGATGCCGAACTGTTCGGCCAGGCGTTGTTGATAAGCACCCAACGCTAAGCCTGCGATTACCATAGGAGCCTTACCTTTGCGCACGATTTCAAACAGATCCATCTTCGCCAAAGCATCAGGGTCGACAAGCGCATGGTGACGGCTGGGACAGAGTTCTACGGCCACCGCGTCGTAGTTCCCTGTAGCCAGCAGTTCCTTGACTTGGATAGCACTGGCCCGGGAAACGTGCGCAGTGCCCAGCAACGTGATGCGGCTGTTGGCAGCGACAGTGGTAAGTAAAAGTTCTGATTTTGCAGTCGAATTCATTGCGAGCTCCTGCGGGTAGTTCTCAGGCTGGAGCCGAGCATGTCACATCGATTTGTGTCTGCGCCAGACTCATGGAACAAGAGTTGGAATTGGATTGGCTGTGCTGGCCGTGTCGGGCGTTTAAGCATTCTGGGATTGACGGCTCGTCGATAGCTGCGCGCACGATAGATTTTATCAAAAAAGCATTGCTGACAGCAGAGAGGTATGATTGTGGAAACAGCAGCAACTTGGGAAATCCTGTTTGCAGGTTTAGTGGCGGTTCTGGTAATTTTTTTGTTTAGGCCAGGCATTAAAGCAGCTTTAGTGCAGAGCCGTACGGCGCAAAAGGATTGGAAGGGTGTGCTGATTCCCTTGGGTCTGGTGGTGCTTTTCGTCATCTTGCTTATGAACTTGGTGTAAGAATTTACATGGCCACCTAAACGGATGTCACAACCCTTGTCAAGCTAGCTTCTTTTCTATAAGATTTGCAATCTCCAGGCGCGTAGCTCAGCTGGTTAGAGCACCACCTTGACATGGTGGGGGTCGTTGGTTCAAGTCCAATCGCGCCTACCAAGCTTGTCTTGAAGTGTGTATTTCCAAGGGCGTACCGTTCCTTCCCAAAGAAGGTAACCGCGGTTCGCCCTTTATCATTTATTTTTGTCCCAGTATTTTGATTGTTTTACCCTTAGCGGATAGAGAAGTGAAACGATGCCGGTAATCACTCTTCCCGATGGTAGTCGAAAGTCGTTCGATGGGCCTGTGAGCGTTCGCGACGTAGCAGCCACTATTGGTTCGGGCTTAGCCCAGGCCGCTGTGGCTGGTAAGGTGGACAATACCTTGGTCGATACTGCCTATGTAATCGACCAGGATACGACTCTGGCCATTGTGACGCCGCAGGATCCCGAGGGCCTGGAAGTTATCCGTCACTCCACCGCCCATCTGCTGGCCCACGCCGTCAAGCAACTCTTTCCCAGTGCCCAGGTAACGATCGGTCCGGTTATTGAAAACGGTTTTTACTATGATTTTGCTTTTGAACGGCCCTTTACGCCTGAGGATTTGCAGGCCATTGAAGCCCGCATGAAAGACTTATCTGCCGAAGATATTCCGGTAACCCGCCTAGTGATGCCGCGCGACGAGGCAGTGGCATTTTTTCAGGAAATGGACGAGGAGTACAAGGCACAAATTATTGCGGCTATCCCCGATGAGGAAACCATCTCCCTGTACCGTCAGGGCGATTTCATCGACCTATGCCGTGGACCGCATGTGCCTTCCACCGGCAAACTCAAGGCTTTTAAGCTGATGAAAGTGGCAGGAGCCTATTGGCGGGGAAATTCCAACAATGAAATGCTGCAACGCATTTACGGTACCGCTTGGGCCGACAGAAAGGCGTTAAAGGCTTATTTACAACATTTGGAAGAAGCGGAAAGACGGGATCACCGCCGGATCGCTAAGGCTTTGGATCTGTTTCATGTTCAGGAAGAAGCGCCAGGCATGGTATTCTGGCACGACAACGGCTGGCGTATCTATCTGACAATTCAAAACTACATTCGTCAACTGCTGCGCGAGCATGGTTATCAGGAAGTTCACACTCCCCAGGTCGTAGCGCGCAGCCTTTGGGAAAAATCCGGACATTGGGACAAGTTTCACGACGAAATCTTTACAACGTACTCCGAAAATCGGGACTTTGCTCTTAAACCGATGAACTGCCCCTGTCATATTCAAATTTATAATCAGGGTTTGAAGAGTTATCGCGATCTCCCACTGCGCCTGGCAGAATTTGGCTCTTGTCATCGCAATGAACTCTCCGGTGCCTTGCATGGTCTCATGCGGGTGCGTAATTTTGTTCAGGATGACGCACATATTTTCTGTACGGAAGAACAACTTCAGGATGAGGTGTCGGCCTTTATCGATATGCTGTTCAAAGTTTACGCTGATTTTGGTTTTCAGGAGATTGGCATTGCATTATCCACTCGGCCTGTACAGCGAGTCGGCAACGACGAGATCTGGGATAAGGCCGAAAAGGCTTTGGAACTCGCCCTTAACCAAAAGGGCTTGCGCTGGACATTGCAGCCAGGTGAAGGAGCTTTCTACGGTCCAAAAATCGACTTTTCGTTGCGTGATTGTCTCGAGCGCATTTGGCAGTGCGGCACTATTCAGGTGGATTTTTCCATGCCAGGCCGATTAGATGCCAGCTATGTTGCCGAGGACGGCAGCAAAAAAGTGCCGGTCATGTTGCATCGAGCCATTCTTGGTTCTCTAGAACGCTTTATCGGAATTCTCATCGAGCATCATGCAGGTGCTTTCCCCACTTGGCTCGCTCCTATCCAGGCTGTGGTTATGAATATTACTGATCAGCAGCTTGCTTACGCGTTCCATGTGGAAAAATGCCTTGCACAACAAGGCTTCCGGGTTAAAGTGGACTTGAGAAACGAGAAAATCGGCTATAAAATTCGAGAGCATACCCTACAGCGCGTACCTTACTTGTTGGTTGTTGGGGACCGGGAAGTAGCAGCTAATAACGTGGCAGTCCGTACGCGCAGTGGTAAAGATCTAGGCGCCATGAATTTACAGACGTTTGTAAAACGTCTCTCTGTCGACATCAAAAATCGTGGCCATACCCTATTAGAATAGTGGAGGACTGAATTATCGCCGTTAACACTGAAACCCGGCTTAACGATGAAATCACCGGACGTGAAGTGCGCCTGATCGATCAGGACGGCAGACAAATGGGCATTGTCCCATTGGTCCAGGCTAAGCAAATTGCTGAAGAAGCGGAATTAGATTTAGTTGAGGTCTCTCCCAGTGCCAAACCGCCAGTTTGCCGGATCATGGACTACGGCAAATACCGGTTTGAGCAGAGCAAGAAGCAGCAGGAAGCAAAGAAGAAGCAAAAACAAATGCAGGTCAAGGAGGTGAAATTTCGTCCAGGTACGGACGAAGGGGATTATCAGGTCAAACTGCGCAACCTGATACGTTTCCTAAACGACGGTGACAAAGCCAAAGTAACTCTGCGTTTTCGCGGGCGGGAAATGGCTCACCAGGGTCTGGGGCTAAAGCTTCTACAGCGTATTGAAGCAGATCTTGAAGAACACGGCGCGGTAGAACAGCGCCCTCGCATGGAAGGGCGTCAGATGGTCATGGTTATTGGACCTGCCAAGAAAAAGTAATTTTTAAGGTAGTGTTATCTGGCCTGAAGCAGTTAGGCTAAAGGTTTTGTTTTGCGCTGCAAGTCGCCCTGCAGGTAATGAATGATTAATACGGAGTTTTCGTATGCCTAAGTTAAAAACCAATCGCGGCGCGGCCAAACGCTTTAGCCGCACCGGGTCTGGTGGTTATAAGCGTTCTTATTCCCATGCCCGGCACATCCTGACCAAAAAGTCTGCTAAACGTAAGCGTCAGCTGCGTGGCACGACCATGTTATCCAAGCCCGATGTGCCGCTGGTACGGCGTATGGTGCCCTACGATTAATTGTTTTGGAACGCTGAGAGGTTTTTCAGTATGCCCCGAGTGAAACGTGGCGTTACCGCCCACGCGCGTCATAAAAAAGTCCTGCAAAAGGCCAAGGGTTACTATGGTGCGCGCCGCAAGGTTTATCGCGTTGCCAAACAGGCCGTTATCAAGGCGGGTCAATACGCCTATCGTGATCGTCGGCAGCGCAAGCGGCAGTTTCGAGCCCTTTGGATTGTCCGCATTAATGCGGCGGCCCATGAGTGTGGGCTGTCGTATAGCCGCATGATTAATGGGTTAAAAAAGGCTGCCATCGAGATCGATCGTAAAGTTCTGGCGGATCTGGCCGTGCGTGATAAATCCACTTTTGCCACCTTGGCGGAGAAAGCGAAGGCTGCTCTCAATGCAGCGTAATCTCGCTCGGCCGAAGAGTGTAATACCCTAGGCGGGTGCCTTTTGCCGAAAAAGGGAAAGGCAATTCGCCGTTCCCTTTTTGAAGTTTTCCACTTAAATTGCCTATTTTTACCGGAAAACCTGGCGAAATGGATGCTTCAACTGTAACAGGGGAAGCAGGAGGAATGCAATTTTGCAAGAGTTGGTAGAACTCGTTCATAAAGCGCAGCTTGCCTTGGCGCAAACCGACGATATAAGCAAGTTGGAACAGCTTCGAGTTTACTATCTGGGTAAAAAGGGTGTGCTAACGGAACGTCTCAAACAGCTGGGAAAGTTGCCTGTAGAGCAACGTCCCCAAGCCGGTCAGGCCATTAACGAAGCCAAACAGGAAATTCAATCGGCTATCGAAGCGCGTCGAGCCGTACTGCAGGCTGCGCAACTGGATACACAGTTACAAACTGAGACTATTGATGTCACTTTGCCGGGACGAGGACAAAGACCCGGTGGATTGCATCCCATCACCCGGACTTTGAGGCGCATCGAAACGCTTTTTAGTCAAGTGGGCTTTACAGTGGCAGAGGGCCCGGAAATCGAAGACGATTTTCATAATTTTGAAGCGCTCAATATGCCCGCCCATCACCCGGCTCGGGCGATGCACGATACCTTCTACTTTGATGCTCACACCTTATTGCGAACGCACACTTCTAATGTGCAGATTCGCACTATGGAAAGGCAGGCGCCGCCGCTGCGTATTATTGCCCTTGGGCGTGTCTATCGTTGTGATTCTGATCTCACCCATACCCCTATGTTCCATCAGGTCGAAGGCTTGTTTGTCGATGAGTGGGTGAGTTTTGCAGATCTTAAGGGAATGCTGGACGATTTCTTGCGCAGCTTCTTTGAGCGATGGGACTTACAGGTTCGTTTTCGACCCTCTTACTTCCCATTTACCGAGCCTTCAGCCGAGGTGGACATCCAGTGTGTTATGTGCGGTGGTCAGGGCTGCCGAGTGTGCAGCCGTACTGGCTGGCTGGAGGTGCTCGGCTGTGGCATGGTACATCCTCAGGTGTTTCACCACGTAGGTATCGATAGCGAGCGCTACACCGGTTATGCGTTTGGAATGGGAGTAGAGCGCCTAGCTATGTTGCGCTATGGGGTAGACGACCTGCGCATTTTTTTTGAGAATGACCTACGCTTTCTCAGACAGTTTCATTGACAGCTTTCTAAAGCTCCCACCCAATTCAAGCACGCTTGACCAGACAGTTTCTCCCTTCTCCCTACTGCGAGAGGATAATCCCAGATTGAGGCGTATTCATGAAAGTGAGCGAACAATGGCTGCGGGAGTGGGTTGATCCTCCGATCTCTACCGCCGAACTGGCAACGCAGCTGACAATGGCGGGTTTAGAGGTAGATAGTGTTGAACCAGCCGCACCACCTTGTACAGGCATCGTAGTTGGACGCGTTGTTGAATTGGCTACACATCCCGCGGCTGAGCGCCTGCAAGTGGCTAGGGTCGATGTGGGTCAGGCAGAACTTCTGCAGATTGTCTGTGGTGCACCCAACGTCCAGGTGGATATGTTGGCGCCAACGGCACTCATAGGAGCAACGTTGCCCAACGGCCTTACCATCAAAGCATCCGAGCTACGCGGCGTCATCTCCCAAGGTATGCTGTGTTCTGCCAAGGAATTAGGATTGGCGGAGAGTTCTCAAGGCTTGCTGGCTTTACCTGCCTCCAGTACACCTGGACAAGACCTGCGCAAGCTTCTAAGGCTGGAAGACTCCATCATTACGCTGGACCTGACTCCCAACCGGGGTGATTGCCTGGGAATGGCCGGCGTCGCTCGCGAAGTGGGTGTGTTAAATCGGTGTGAAGTGAATTGGGTGGCAACCGAGCCGGTGGAGCCGATATTGGATGCCACCTTTCCTGTCACTTTAAGCGCTCCTACAGACTGTCCCCGCTATGTGGGGAGGGTGGTGCGTCAACTTGATCCAACGGCGGAAACGCCTCTTTGGATGCGCGAACGATTGCGACGTGCAGGTTTGCGACCGCTCATTCCGGTGGTGGATATCACCAACTATGTGATGCTGGAATTGGGGCAGCCCATGCATGCTTTTGACTTGAGCAGGCTGTTCGGCGGCATCGACGTGCGCCGCGCCATGGCTGGAGAGACATTGGAATTGCTGGATGGCAGCCGGGTAGAGCTAGTGCCCGAGACACTTTTGATTACCGATCATAAGGGGCCTTTGGCCATGGCGGGCGTGATGGGCGGTGCGGCGAGCGCCGTTAGCGACATGACTCGGGATGTGTTTCTCGAGAGCGCTTTTTTCACGCCAACGGCCATTGCCGGCCGTGCGCGTCGCCATGGTCTGCATACAGATTCTTCCCACCGTTTCGAGCGAGGTGTTGATCCGCAGCTACAAGTGCGCGCCATGGAGAGGGCAACGCACCTGCTATTGACCATTGCAGGCGGTCAAGCAGGTCCAGTGATTGAGGTGGTAGCACCGGAGCATCTACCGGCAGAACCGGCCATCCGCCTTCGTTCTGAGCGTATCCACCGGTTGTTAGGTTTGGCAATCGAAGAGCAAGAAGTCAGTGAAATTCTGTTGCGGCTCGGTATGGCGGTAGCGGACGAGGGTAATCATTGGCTGGTGGTGCCCCCTGCCTTTCGTTTTGACCTTACCTTAGAAATCGATTTGATCGAGGAAATTGGACGTATCTACGGTTACAGTCGGTTGCCCAGCCAGCATTCTCTGACGCGGCTCGAGGTTAAGACATGTCCGGAAGCTCAGGTAAGCCTGGACCAGCTATGTGAAACTCTGGTGCAACGGGGTTTTTCTGAGGCCATTACCTACAGTTTCGTCGATCCGGTTTTCCAGAATGCATTGGATCCTAAGCGCAAGCCCCTGACACTGGCCAATCCAATCTCAGCGGATTTGGCGGTAATGCGTACGAGTCTGTGGCCAGGGCTGATTAAGGCTCTCGTTCACAACCAGAAGCGTCAGCAATCGCGTATCCGCCTATTTGAAACCGGGCTTGTTTTTGTTCAGGAAGGCAGTGAATTGACCCAGGATCTATGTATTGGCGGTGCCGTATGTGGAGAAATATTGCCTGAGCAATGGGGGACAGCTAAGCGTACAGTAGATTTCTTTGATCTAAAAGCCGACGTGGAGGCCCTCTTAAATCTGACGGCACGGCCTGATGCATTTATTTTCAAAGCAATGCAGCATCCGGCCCTTCACCCTGGACAGGCGGCACGCATCGAACGCGAGGGTAACCCAGTGGGTTGGATCGGAGCGTTGCATCCAGCAGTAGAACGCTCGCTAGATCTGGAGAATAAAGTCTTTGTTTTTGAGTTACGCGTTGCTGGACTTCAGGATGCCCGGATACCGCAGTTTACCGAATTATCCAAATTTCCGGCCAGCCGACGCGATATTGCCATTGTCGTTGATGAAACCGTATCAGCTCAGGCCGTAGAGGATTGTATTCGCTCTCATGGGACTTCCCTACTGCGGGAAATTCACTTGTTTGATGTCTACCGCGGCAGCGGCGTTGCCAAAGATCGGAAAAGTATAGCTTTTGGCTTGATTTTACAAGATTTTTCACGCAATCTTACCGACCTTGAAGTGGATAATATTATTTCGAAAATTTTAGCCGGGCTGGAGCAACAGTTCGGTGCAACGCTCAGGGTTTAGAAGATATGGCACTAACAAAAGCTGACATGGCTGAACGTCTTTTTGAGGAACTAGGCCTTAACAAGCGCGAGGCTAAAGAACTGGTGGAACTCTTTTTCGAAGAAATTCGTGCAGCTTTGCAACGGGGGGAACAAGTTAAATTGTCAGGCTTTGGTAACTTTGATTTGCGAGATAAAAATGAGCGCCCTGGAAGAAATCCTAAAACCGGCGAGGAAATTCCCATCACCGCCCGGCGGGTGGTCACCTTTCGGCCCGGCCAAAAACTCAAGGCACGAGTAGACGCCTTAGAGGGAGAAAAAGAAAGAAACAAGATTTGAATTTCTCGCATATTCAGATAATATAAAATATATAAAAGGCCTTCATTGTTTATATTATTCTTAACGGGGCGTAGCGCAGTCTGGTAGCGCACCTGCATGGGGTGCAGGTGGTCGGAGGTTCAAATCCTCTCGCCCCGACCAATTAAAACAGGGGCTTAGATAAAACATCTAAGCCCTTAAACAAAACTGGGGGACCAATGGGGGACCAAATCCCAGGTTTTCATAGGCCTTAACGGTTACCTGTCGAACCCCTGTGGATTACAAGTCAAAAATGCGTGAGGTTTTGTTAGGAAGATGCCCTCAAGCTATCGGATTAGTGAACATCATCGCATTACTCCCTTGCTTAAACTGCGGGTTTTGGTCGCGTATTTGGGGGAAAAGGATCAGTATGGTTGGTGGTCCACCTCCTTCCTTTCACCTACCGGTCGTCGTTTTCTTGAATTCAACTTTCCTAGAACTGTTCTATCCGCAGGGGTGGGATCGGTTTCACAAGCAGCGAAAGAACTGCATGATCAACGCATTGGCCGGAGCGGCGTCTTCCACCTATTTCGACTGCCGCATGCGCTTGAGCAAGATATTTATGCAGCGCTGGCCGCTGAGTCAGAAAATAGCTTTGCCGATCTGATTTCTGGGCAGGAGAATGCCCTGGAGAAACTCGGTGAAATCGCGAACAGCGAAGGTGCAGGAAGCCAAGGTCCAGTTCGCGTTGCAGGGCTCGGCCAGCTTACCCATTGCCTGTCCCTGCGAAAAGTCGCAGCGTATTACCTTGATGCCTTCGCGCGGGGGCACCAGACCTTTCCTTACTTCACAGCAGAATGAATACGGAAAAAAGTGGTGTTTATACGACAGAACTCTCCAAGGGGCAGGGTGCGGTGGCCGAAACGCTTAGCTTGCTTCAGGTTTGGGAATCCGGAATGGTTCCTGAAGTGCTCGCGCAGAAGATTCTCAATGAAGGTGTTTTGGGTCGTTCTACAGCCGTCCGTACTCGGGATCTCGTGCAACGGGTTTTTGTGCGCCGTTATTTTGTCGATGACGGAGCTCCAGCGAGATATCTCAAGTATCTCGTAGAGCAGCAGGCAGATTCCGCCGTAGTTCGCCAGATTATGCTGGTCTACACAGCGCGGCTTCACGTCATACTACGCGATTTCATCGCCGAAGTATATTGGGGACAATACTCAGCCGGTGCCGACACCATAAGTCGATCGGATGCAGAGGAGTTTATCGAGCACGCCAAGGCCGACGGCCGTATCTCACCCCCTTGGTCGGACATAATGAAGCTACGGGTTGCGCGTTATTTAACAGGAACCCTTGCGGATTTTGGTTTCGTCGAAGATGTGAAGAAGAACGCTAGACCACTCAGGCCTTACAGGCTTTTGCCAGAAACGGCGTTGTTCCTAGCTCATGAAATTCACTTCAAGGAGTTCAGCGATAACAGCATCCTAGAATCACCCGATTGGAAACTCTTCGGGATTTCGCGGGAAGAAGTAGTTCAGCAGCTCGACAAACTCGCGCGCGGCGGCCATTTCATCTTGCAGTATTCAGGTGACTTGCTGCGAATCTCTTGGAAGTACCTAACCATGGAGGAGTGCCTTGATGCCATCGCTAGAAAGTAGCTTCAAAGAGCTACAGCAGCGGCTGCGCGACAGCTCAAACCTCCGCAATACCGGCGGTGACCCCGTTTACTACCTGGTTTTTTCGCCGCAGGAGATGCTTAGCGTCAAACGAAAGCTCAAGTCATGGAAGGTTAAGTTGAAGCTCGATGACTGGGATGTGGGAGCGCTCTCGCTTGCTCGGGTAATTGGTGACTTCTTCGCAAATCACCCTCTGCGCCAGTTTTGGCTAGACGGGGAGCAGGATCACGATCTTGCCGAAGTTAACGAGACGCTCAGAGCCGCGCTTGTCGACACTAAGATAGTCGAAGAGAAAATTCTGGAAGCCCTCAAGGAGCAGGCGGCAAAACCGAGAGGGCTACTGATTATCACCGACATCGAGGCTCTCCATCCCTACCTACGAATTGGCGCTATTGAGCAGCGTCTCCAAGGCAAAGTGAATATACCGACGGTGATCCTGTATCCAGGTGTACGTCGAGGACAATCAAACCTGAGTTTTCTTGGAATCTATCCCGATGACGGCAACTACCGCTCCGTCCACATCGGTGGTTAATAGCACACAGGACGTGAAGTCATGACGATCAAAGCACTCTTTGATTCCAGCCGCCAAATCGATCGACGGATCGAGAAGGTCATCCAGTACGACGCCATGGACCCTGATCTCCTGAAAAAGGAGATTGGGGAATACGTGGTCACTAACAGCATGACCCGGAGTTTCGATAAGCTGCTCGATGCAATCGATCTCGGCATGGGCGAGGGAAGCAATGAGGTCGGTGTCTGGGTCTCCGGCTTCTACGGTTCAGGCAAGAGTTCTTTCACCAAGTATCTAGGCTTTGCCCTCGACGAATCCTACCAGATCGATGGTAAGCCTTTTCTTTATTACTTACGGGATCGATTTACTAGCACCTCATTGCGCCAACGCCTTTCGACGGTAGCAAGTCGTCACAAACCCGCGGTCGTCATGCTCGACCTAGCCAGTGAGCAGCTCGCGGGCGCTAGCATGGCCGAAATCTCTACGGTGCTCTACGCCAAGGTCATGTAGTGGGCCGGCTATTCACGGGACAGAAAAGTCGCTTACCTTGAGTTCATGCTGGAGCGAGACGGCAGGTTGAATGAGTTCAAGCAGAAAATTGCCAAACTTGCTGGCGGTATGTCGTGGGATCAGGTAAAGAATCAACCCCTGGTAGCCAACCAGCTCGCCTCGCAATTAGCGGCAGAGTTTTTCCCAAACATCTATCCCACATCAAAGAGCTTCCACGATCAGAAGATCGACGAAGTCATCAAGACCGATGACCAGGCACGCGACATGATCGAGTTGGCGCAACGCCGTTCCGGCCGCGAGAATATCATATTCGTACTTGACGAGGTGGGGCAATACGTCGCAGCCCGAGATTCCCTGATCCTTAACCTAGACGGTTTGGCAAAAAACTTGAAGCAGATCGGAGGTGGTAAGGTATGGCTGATTGCCACAGCCCAGCAGACGTTAACGGAGGACGACCCGCGGGCACAGATTAATACGCCAAAGCTGTTCAAACTCCAAGCCCGCTTTCCGGTTCACGTCGACCTGGAGGCGAGCGATATCCGCGAAATCTGCTACCTGCGTCTACTCGGCAAAGCGTCTGCCGGCGAAACTCAACTACAAGGTTTGTACGAGAAGTACGGCCAGCAACTGCGATTCAACACCCAGCTGCTCAACACCCGTTATTACCAACGAGAGCTCGATAAGAAAACATTCATCCGTCTTTACCCGTTTCTGCCTCAGCATTTCGACATCTTATTGGAGCTGCTAGGCAGACTTGCCAAGACCATGGGCGGGGTAGGTCTGCGCTCCGCTATCAAAGTTATCCAGGACGTGCTGATCAGCCCGGAGTCTCCAGACGGTCCCTTGGCGGATCTGCCAGTAGGAACACTGGCCACGACGGTGACCTTCTACGACGCCCTGCGCCGCGATATCCAGCGATCTTTCCGCCATATTGTGGAGGCCGTCGAGAAAGCGGTCAAAGTCTTCGGTAGTGACTCTATCGAGGCTAGAGTCGCCAAAACCATAGCCATTCTTCAAGTGCTGGAGGACTTCCCGGTTAGCCGTGAAAACGTAGCGGCACTCGTCCATCCGACGGTCGATGCATCATCACAGTTGGAGGCTGTAGAGAAAGCGGTCAACAACCTCATCGCCGAGGAAACCGTACCCCTGGCGGAAATTGACGGCAACCTCCGGTTTATGAGCGAGGCAGTTTCCGAGCTGGAGCAGGAACGCAGGGGACTCATTCCCATACAGGCCGAGCGCTCACGTATTGTTAACGATCTGCTCAAGGATCTCTTCACGCCTTTGCCAAGGGCCAGTTTACATAGAACACGCAACGTCCAATGCGGCATCAAAACCCAGGGCGTGGCGGGCTTCATGTCCATCGTTGGCGACAAGGAAGAAATTCAGATGCTGGTAGAGTTTGTCCCGGAGGCGGAATTTGATCCCCTCAAAAAGAGCCGCGTCGCTGACTCGACTCAGCCATCAAATAAGAATGACATCTATTTCATCGGTTTAGAACCGGACGCGTTTCAGCAGCAGGTTGAGGAGGTTTACCGGAGCGAACAAATCTTTAACCAGTACCGCAACAAGACGGTTGAGAAGGAAGTCAGTGAGTACCTCAACGGGCAGCAGCAGCGGGCCGAAAGCCTGCGTGTCGAGTTGATAAGGAAACTGCGTAAAGGACTGGAACAGGGCAGTTTTGTCTTCCGTGGACGACCGCAGGCCGTTGCGAGCCTTGGTGGTAGTGTGGAAGAGGCAACCAAGAAGCAGTTGGACGAAGCTGCCAATGAAGTCTTCCACAAGTACCACGAGGCACCGGTGCAGGCAGAGTCTGCATTGGCGGAGCGGTTTCTGAAAACAGACCGGCTGGACCGCATCGAGAGCAAGAACGATCCGCTGCATTTGGTGGCAAGCAACGGACAGGTTATTACCAGTCACGCGGCGCTGAAGTCCGTCGTGGACTATCTCAATCAGGCAGGACGTGAAGAAGGTAGAATTCTGCTTGATAAGTTCAGCCGTGCTCCATACGGTTGGTCTAAAGATACGTTGCGCTATATCGTCGCGGCGCTGCTAGTCGGGGGCGAGGTCAAGCTCAGGGTAAGCGGGGAGGACATCACCGTACGCGGACCCACAGCCATCGATAGTCTTAAGAACAATGCAGCGTTCAACCGAGTTGGTGTTGCGCTACGTGATGGCGGCATTGGCCCAGACAGCCTGCTTCGGGCGGCTAAGCGATTGCTGGAGCTCACAGGCCAGGACGTACTTCCCCTGGAGGACGAAGTCAGCAAGAATGTTACCCGGTATTTTCCCGATCTTCAGCGCGAGTACGCACACCTGTCATCGGAGTTGCGCAATCTCAAGCTGCCCGGAGCGGATCGGGCGGATCGAATCCAGGACAGCTTATCGGAGATTCTGAAGGGCGATGCCTCGGATGCCGCGTTGCGGCTCGGACCCGAGGAATGTTCTCTATATGACGACCTACTCTGGGCCCACCAGGTCGCCAAGGCCCTGGCTGGCGACTTCCCAGAGACCGTTCGGAACGCGAACCAGGTTCTGAACGATATTCCGAATCTCCCGGACATTGGCCCGCTGGCGGAACTCAAAGCCAATACCCAGAGCGATTTCGACAAGCTAACAGACACGCTAGGCAAGGATGACTTTTTCAACTATACCGCCGATATTCAGACACATCTCTCAAACGTCCAGCAGGTCATCAAAACTACCGCAAACGCCTTAGCAGTAGAGTACGCTGTTGACCTTGAAACAGCTAAACGTCGTTTAGAAGAGCGGCCGGAGTGGCACGTTATCGGCGGCCCGGACCAGGAACGTTTTGCGACGGCGCTCGAAGAACTTCAAATATCAGTAGAGCCAACCTTGAAAGGCATCCACCAATGCTTGAACGCTCGGTATCCGCTCCAGCAGCGTGTGACAGTCATCGAGAAAACCATGACTGAGCTTGCCGCGGAGCGCGAGACACCTGTGGAGCCGGTTGAACCAGAGGAGGCGACTTGGGTAGATGACTTGGCGCTCCCGCGGGAGGTGACCTCGGTAGATGACTTGGATTTTCTGATCCAGAAGCTGCAAGAACTGAAAACAAAGTTCAAGGACTATGTGCGGATCGTCTTTACTAAAGGAAACGGCTGAACCATGGCGTTCGATACAACAACCAGAAACGAACTTCAAAAAGTCGTCGGTCTTGCCCGGGAACTCCTGGTCAAAGAGTTCACGTTGCAGTGCCAAGGTGTGTACGGCATCCAGCCAGATGGCTCGGCCCTAGACGTCTCCGATTTGGGGCACCTTTCCGAAGAAGAGCGAACAAAAGCTCAGCTCTTACGAGAGCGCGTTAACCACCTTGCCGCCGGTATAGCGGGTTCAAAGAAAAAGACCGAAGCGGTCACAAGGCTGGTTCGCGAACAGGCCTTCACGGTGCTCAACCGCCTTTGTGCGCTTCGTATGTGCGAAGAGCGGGATCTTGTCCAGGAGTGTGTACGCAACGGGTACGAGTCCAAGGGATTCCGTCTCTACGACCAGGCGGCATCAAAGCTTGGTGGCGATACTTATAGCCGTTACCGTTTATTTCTTCAGCTTCTGTTCGATGAGCTGGCAGTCGACCTTGGAGTGCTTTTCGATCGTTTCTCTCTCTACGGATTGCTGTTTCCACGGGAAAACGCGCTGAAGGAACTACTGCGGAGAATCAACATCCCGACCTTGAGCCATATCTGGGCCGAGGACGAGGCCATCGGCTGGATATACCAATATTTCAATTCTCAGGAAGAACGCCAAGCAATGCGTAAGGCTTCGGCGACGCCACGCAACAGCCGGGAGTTGGCGGTTCGAAATCAATTTTTCACGCCACGCTACGTTGTGGAATTCCTCACCGACAATACTCTCGGACGCATTTGGTATGAGATGCAGAAGGGTAATACGGCACTCAAAGACATTTGCCGGTACTTGGTCCGACGGCCAACGGAAGTGTTCTTGGAAGATGGGGAATTTTGTCCGTCCAGCAACGACGACGAATCCTCTCTATCAGAAGAAGAACGCTTCAGGTTGCCTGTGTATATCACGCACAGGAGGAAGAAAGATCCTCGCGACCTCAAGGTACTCGATCCCGCCTGTGGTAGCGGGCACTTTCTGCTTTATGCGTTTGACTTACTCGAGACTGTCTATCACGAAGCATGGGAGAGACCTGATTCTCCTGAAAGTGAAGTGACGGGTGCGAGTCTGCGAGAGGATTTTCGTCTTTGACGAACTGCGAGACTGCCGTTCCCGAGTTGATTCTCCGATGGAATCTTCACGGCATTGATATTGATCGCCCGGGCGACGCAAATCGCAGCACTTTCATTGTGGCTACGGCGCAGAAGGCTTGGCAAGGGCAGGGACTAAAACCGGTAAACGGCCACAGGTCAGGAAATCGAATATTGTCTGTGCTGAGCCAATGCCGGGTGAGAAGGATGTACTCAAAGATTTCGCGTCGGATTGAAGCCTCCAGTTCTTGGCCAACTGGTTGAGACCGTCTTTAATCGCATGCAATTGGCCGGAGAGGCAGGAGCGCTACTTCGGATAGAAGAGGAAATCCAGTCTGCCATCGAAATGGCGAGAGAGCAGTGGCTGGCGGGTCCGAAACCTGAGCAGGAAGAATTGTTTCCCGAAACGGTAAACCCTAAGCAAGGGGAGATGTGCTTCGACTTTACAGGGGTAACGCGTGATTCATTCTGGACACAGGCGGAGGAGAAGATTTTTGAGAGCCTGAGGGAATATGCTAATGAAGTGCAGGAAAGCGAGGGCCTCGCGCGAAGGCGGTTGTTTGCAGAAGATGCGGCGCAAGGTTTCGCTTTTATCGATCTCTGCCGGCACCGATTTGACGTGACGCTAATGAATCCGCCATTTGGAACACCACCGGATGTTGTTAAATCGACGCTAAAAAGTGCGTACAAAAATTTCTCTGGGAATCTCTTGTGTGCGTTCGTTACGCGTTCGTTGCATTTGCTTGAAAATAGCGGGCTGATCGGATGCATTACGGACGCGACCTGGTTGCAAAAAACAAGTTATGAGTCATTTAGAAGAGAGATCTTGAGCGACGATTACGCCTTCTCCATTCTCGTTGATCTAGGTTGGGGTGTTCTTGACGGTGCACAAGTAGCTACTTGTATGCAGACTATTCAAAAAGACGGCAAAGGTGACGCAGCTTTGTTGGCTCTGGACCTGAGAACATCTGACTTATTATCCGAAAAACAGAGTGACTTGTCCGCTGAGGTTGTCGGCTTCAGTAAAGGTTTGTTTGGTCGATCTTCTATAAGTCACAGAGCAGCTTTTTCTGCATTTCCTGATAGTGCCATTGCTTATTGGTGTCTTCCCAATATTAAAACTCTTTTTGAGAAATTCAAGTCGATTGATCCCGCTATTGGCTCGGCTCGGGTAGGGCTTCAGGCTGGCGATACTGCTAGGGCATTTCGTTTAGCATGGGAACCATCTCCTAGGTCTGAGCGTTGGCAATGGATACAAAATGGTGGGGAGTATTCACCCTATTACCGAGATTCGCACTTGAAATGTTGGAGCGAAAATGACTTTGCAGCACTGAGACCATTAAGCGGCGCTCGACTTCAAAATTTAGGATTCTCAAACCGACCCGGTTTGACATGGGGGAAGAGAACAGATTTTCTCGCACCTAGCATATTGCCTGCGGGACAGCTGTTTTCAAATGAAGGACATAGTTTGTTTATTGACGAGGAATCAGATAGATGGCTTCTATTGGCGGTCCTTAACTCTAAAATATACCAATACATAATCAATACATAATCAATACCTTCGCCAAAATACAGGAGGGCGGCAGGCCGCAGTGGTAAGGTAAGTAGTAGCGAACTAAAACCTACCACTTCAGAGGCGCGCCGCCCATGCATGACATTATGCTGATTTTGAGTTGCCTAAACCAGACACTGGATAAAACAAGTGTGCGTCGTTTGGCGCGAATCGTAGAAGGCTTGTTAGCGGTCACGGGTCGGGTGACGATGCTGGGGGTATCACGTTGGGCGGAGCGCGGTGGCAGCTACCGGACAATCCAACGGTTTTTCACCACGACGATTGACTGGGCGCAGGTGCATTGGTGGTTGATCCGCACGCATCTGCTGGGCGAGGACACGGAGTGGCTGCTGGCGGGCGATGAGGTGGTGGTCACCAAATCGGGCAAACAAACCTATGGTCTGGGTCGTTTTTTCAGTTCGTTGTATGGTAAGACGGTGCCGGGGCTGTGTTTTCTGAACCTGTCGCTGATCAACGTGAACCGAGGCTGTTCGCATACGGTACGTCTGGAACCGATCCTCAAGGGGCCAGCCGACAGTAGTCCCAAGGGCCAGAAAACGGGCAACAAGGCGAAGGCCAGCCATCGCACCAACGCCACACCGGCCAAGCCAAAGGGGCGCCCGAAAGGCAGTCGTAATCGCAATCGCCGGGAGGTCGTGCTATCGCCTTATCTGGTGTTGGTACAAGGCATTATCCGCCCAGTATTGGCCCTGTTGGGCCAGCAGATCAAGCTGCGCTACTTCGTCTTCGATGGGGCGTTTGGTCATCATGCAGCGCTTCAGATGGTGCGCCAAACCGGCTTGGAAATGATCTGCAAGCTCCAGCACAACGCTGCCCTGTATGAACCCTATAGGGGAGCGTACTCAGGGCGGGGGCCGCGCCGCAAGTACGGCGATAAACTCAACTATGAACAACTGCCCGAGCGGCACTTGAAGCAGGACTCGGTCCGCGATCACATCCGCACCCTGATCTATCAACTGCCCGTCTGGCACAAGTTGTTTCCCGATCGGCTCAATGTCGTGATCCTCGTCAAAATCAACCAACGCACCCAAGCCCGTGCTCATGTCATCTTATTCAGCAGCGATCTGAGCTTGGACTACGAGCGAATGATCACCTTCTATCGCGTACGCTTCCAACTGGAATTTCAGTTCCGCGACGCGAAGCAATATTGGGGGCTGGAAGACTTTATGGCGGTCAAACAGACCCCGGTCTACAACAGCGCCAACTTGGCCCTGGTCATGGTCTCGCTCTCGCAGGTACTGATCCGCCCCCTGCGCGAACACTGTCCGGCCTTTAGCGTCCTTGATCTCAAGGCCCTGTTTCGAGGCTGGAAATATGCTCGTGAAATCCTAAAATACCTTCCGCAAATGCCTCAGCCGATTTCTATGGACTCCATCGCCTCTCAGGTCGCTCAGCTTGGGCGCATTAATCAACCACTTGTAAGGGCCTGAGCTACGGTAAATTGGCGAGGGTATTGATAATTAATCTTTTTTGTGGGCAGCATAAAGGCGGAGGATACGTTGGCAAACTACCGTTTCCTGATTTGGAGTCTGCGGAGAGAGAACGTCTTCAGGAATTAGCGAAAGCGATTTTTCGCTTATGCCAGAATTTAGCGAAATACGTGGAAACGGATAATAATTTCTGCACTCCATTCCGGGCAGGCGGACCGCGAAGCTCGCTAAGGGATGAGTGTAAAGCAGCTTGGGAGCATGACTCTGAGGCCTCAACTGAATTGGAGTCTCTACAGAGGGAAATAGACAAAATAGTGATGCGTTCGTTGTCGATTCCAGCAGATCAAATGAAGACGATTGAATCTTCAGTTGATGGGCGCCCTAGCCTTAAGGCAAAGATATTTACCAAGTTGCCAGAAGAAAAGACGAAATATACGGAAGAGTTCACAGCATCCGTTGTGTCCTACATCTTCGGTGTGACTGTGGGACGATGGGATGAGCGATGTGTCTTGGAAAGCAAGAATAAAATAGACGGTCGCGCTCCTTTTGATCCGTTACGAAACACGCCGCCTGGGATGTTTTTAAGTAAAGGAGGCGATTTCTCCTCAGATAAGAAATTACCGGGCGGTGACAGAAACGTTGTTGGTGTGAATGGAATATTTGTTGATGATCCCTCAAACTACAACGACATCATACGACACGTTCGATGTACCCTTTCGACCATCTGGAATGGCCACGAAGAGTTGGTTGAACAGGAGTTTTGCCAGAATCTTGACATAACGTCGCTACGCGAATATTTCAGACGTGCTGGTAAGTTTTTCGCTTTTCATATGAAACAATACACCGTTGGTAAACGTAAGGCTCCCATTTATTGGCCTTTATCAACTGAATCGGGAAATTATACGCTTTGGATATACTACCCACGGCTTTCGAATCAAACTGTTTAACTTGACAATGTCACATTAGCTTCACGTCGGGCCGGTGTGGGCTCTTTTCTCAAGCCGTTGTTTTTTAAGCTTACTTTTTCGTGATCGTGTGCGATTGAGCAAATGCTCGACAACCCGCTCCGTGGCTTGTTCTTCGGTCAAGCGTTTCAGGGGCATGACCGCGCGCAATAACTCTCTGACATTGGCCACCGACAGGGCCGGTAGGACATCCGTTTCCAGTTCTTTGAGCAACGCCGGATCACGCGGATGAGCCTGTGCCCAGTCAATTTGGGTTTGGGCAATGAACCAGGACGCGAGCACCGTCAAGGCGAGATGATGGTTCCACGCGCGGTACTTCTGTGCTTGCAACTCATCCCAGCCCAGCTCGGACTTCGCATCCTGGTTGGCGCGTTCGATGAAGTAGCGCTGGCACTTCCACCACGCCAGTTGTGCCAACGGCGTATCCGCGGCGGCATTACACAGCGCATAGCTGACGCGGTCGGTGGCCTCTTCGCGCATCACCAGCCACTCTTCCACGGCGTGGCCGTCATAGACGGTCCAGACGCGGCGAGCGGCAAAGCGTTCCTGCAGCTCACCCCGTTCGGTTGCCCGAACCTGAAGCTGCTGCCAGTCCATGGCCTCACGTAGGCTATCCGCGCGTACCGGTTCCCCCGCGAGCACCTGTACCCGTGTCGGCTGTCTTCCTCGCTTACCGTGGCGTGCCGGCAGGCCGAGCGTCGGCTTTTCCAGGTACACCGCGGTATCGGCCGGTATCTCGGCCATATACCGCCGGTTTGCCTGTCGCACCTGGGCCCGCAGCCAGCCACTGCGTCCGTACAGGCTATCAAAGCCGACGATCTCGAACGCCAGACCGCCCGCGATAACCTCGGCAATCCCGTCCCAGGCCAATTCCACCTTGGTTTTGAAGCGCAGCGACTCCGGAATGCCTAGTCGCTGACGCCGCTTCTGGTAGCTGGCCTCAAACCACGCTTCCGGCAGAAACAGCTTGCCCGTGAGCCAGGTCCAAAACCCCGATGCGACCGTGAGGTTCACATAACTCAACAACACCCCCACTTGGCTCGTCTCGACTTTGCCACACCGGCCGTTATATTGTTTGGCCGCTCCCGCACTGGCATCGCTCGCCTTCTCCTCGGCGCTTTCGTCTACCAACAACACCCCGCCACGGGTCAGCTCCGGCGTGGCTTTCACTTCCTCTTGTACCTGCCGGTAAACCGCCTCGGCTGACCAGGGAGAATGGCTCATGAAGTGCTGCAGGTTTTGCCCTTCGACACCCGTCTCGCGGCCTATTCCGCTATAGTGTCGGTGTTTCTCCATGCGCAGCAGCCCGCTCAGGTAATGCCGTGCATAAGCACTGCCGTCTCGGGTTTGGGTCTTGAAACAGCTCCGGTAGCGATCCCAACACTCATGCAGCCGCTGCCCCAACGTGTGGATCGCTTCGGGCACAAGACCCCACCGACACCCCAACTCTTTTTTGTCATCATCGCTTTTCTACAAAAAATCATTATGATACAAACTCACTAGGCAGTTGGGTAATGTGACATTGTCAAGTTACACATGCATTAACGATTTCATCGATAATAAGCTCAAAGACGTCCTATCGGATCAGGCGCTGCTTCGCAGTTCCGCCAATAAATCACAGAAAAAGTTTGATGAGCTATAGCTTGTACCGCATGACTTCACACTAAAATAGATGACTAACGTCCTGTAAAAAGGGTCTTTTTCTCGAAAAAGAATCGCAAAGTCATATGGTACAAGCCATAATCGAGTTGGAGCGCGAGCTCAAGGCGATGCGCGAGGAACTGTTGCGAGTGGCGAAACTCCCCTATAAGCCGAATCAGGATGATGGTGTACTGATCACGGCCGCACCTCTTTGGCGCCTATTCCGCCATAAACCGTGGCAAAAGGACCTCAAGAAGTGCTGGGATGAATTGGAGGCGGGCAAATACGACTGGGCACATCTGGCTTACGCCATTTGGCCGGATCGAGTAAGGGATGTGTGCAAAAAAGATAAGTCAATCGCTATTGCACACGGATTGGAAGAGCTTTACGAAGGCTAGGACATGAAAACTGAGACATAGCACTGAATGAGAATCAAGGACTATATAAAGGACCTGTTGCGTGAACGGCTGATGAGTGCCGAGTGTTTAGTGCTTTACGATCCTGATGACCGCTATCGCGAGCTAGCAATGGGATTAAGGGATGAGCATTGCCAAGTTGTAGACGGAGCAACTAGCACTATACAAGCCAGAGAACAGGCAAATGACTTGTGGTTGCCTCTTGGGCAAGTCTCTCAAGGGGCCCAACAGCTACTTATCTACGTTCCCGTCCCTAAGCCACTGACAGAAGAAGATAAGCAACGGGACCCATTCCAAATATTCGCACTCGGTGGCGATGTCTTTCCTCGCGGCGAGGGCGATTCCTACCTATCGCTTTGTCTTCAGGCCAAACCTGACTTTCAGGACAAGCTCTATGAACTGTTTGACAGTGGTTCAGCGCCTTCATTTGAGACCATCGATGCGCTCGACAGCAGCTTCACCTGGCCAAAGCTACGTACCCTCCTGGGAGTGCAGTCGCCAAGAGAGATCCTTATCGGGTTGCTGTCCCCGACAGATGAGCAGAAGTCTGCTCTGAAGGCGGACAAGAGTTGGCTCAAGGAGTACCGTCAGTTTGTGGCGGAGGTTCTCGGGCTGCAATCTCATGCAAAGATGGGGGTCTGGGATGACGTCCGGGAGGAGCTCGCGCGTTTCGTGCTATTCAGTGAATTTGTCTTGGATCTTCCTGGTGAGCTGCCGGCATCTCTCACTGACGTCCCTCATGCGGACAAGAACCACCGGGCCCTTATATACGCCGTCTGCGAGCACTTACGGGACACACGCACCCATCAGGATGACTACATTATGCTGGCTAATGACGTTGCCCAGCAGCTCGAATTGCCGGCACGGATGGCGGGCGAACAAAACTTCGGCTCACGGGATACGTTTCTATTCGAAGAGCGCGCCTACCTGCGGCGTTGTGCGGAAACGGCGGACAATGGAGAATTGGACGAAGCACGCTCCATCGTTGAACAACGGCGTAACTCCATCTGGGTGCAAGCGGAGGACCGCGGCGCAGCCTGGGTCATTGCCGACCGGGGGCTTGCTCTCCTACAGATGGTCATAGCCCTGGAAACTGAGCTGAATTCGGTGCCGAAGGGCCTTACGCCGCTCATCAATTTCTATGTCGACCTTGGAAGACGGGCAGATACGCTGCACCGTAATTTCGAGCGGACAGTGCACGATTCCTACGGCCAAACTGAAGGCCTTGAACGGCTAATTGAGTTCGCTCGGCGGCGTCACCGTGCTTTCAGCGATGCACTGCAAAAGCGCTTCCTGGAGGCTGTACGCAGTGAGGGGTGGCCCATTTCGGGCATCACTCGACACACTCAGGTGTTTGAAAAGCACCTGGCTCCCGTGATGGAACAGCACCGCAAGGTGGCGTTGTTCATGGTGGATGCCATGCGCTACGAGCTTGCGGCGGAGTTTGTGCATAGCTTACCGGAGGGTATGAAGACGGACCTACAGCTGGCGTTGGCCCAAATCCCGACGATTACACCGGTTGGCATGGCCGCGTTATTACCTGGTACAGACGGCAAACTGCAGTTGGCCAACGAGAAGGGTGATTTGGTTCCTACCATCAACGGCGTGCGGGTCAGCATACACGCGCAACGCATCGAATATGTGCGCGAGCTATATGGCGACCGGATGGCAGCGCTGGACCTGGAAGACCTGCTGAAGACTCGTAAACCAAAACTACACGATACCGTCGACCTGCTGCTGATCAAGAACACCGAGATCGATACCGCGGGCGAAAATATGTCTGGCGCCGCGCTCGGCATTATGCGCGGTGTCTTGGAGAAATTTCTCCGCGCAGTGAAGGTTTTGCAGGATATTGGCTTTGAACAGGCGGTGTTCGCATCGGACCACGGTTTTGTGCTTCTGAGCGAGCAGCTACCTGGTGACAAGGTGGAGAAGCCGCAAGGAAAATGGGCACTCACGAAGGTGCGTTGCTTGGCCGGCGCCGGAACGGAAGGCAAGGGGACGATGTGTTTCCGTAAGGAGGATTTGGGTGTCCGCGGGGATCTTGAGCATATCGTGGTGCCGGCATCGCTTGGAGCATTCAAGACCGGTGCTACCTTCATGCACAGCGGCCTTTCGTTGCAGGAATGCATTATTCCGATAGTCACCGTCGATCTGGGAGCACCTGGTAAGATGGCCAAAGCGTCTGGTCATCTTCAACTGCAGTATCGCGCTGGTAAGACGGACCGAATTACAACTCGCCGTCCGATGATCGAGGTGGTGCTCTTCCAGCCAGATATGTTCGGAGACGAGAGTCTACAGTTCAGTCTGGAAGCGAAAGCTGGCAAAAAGTTCGTGGGACAAGTGGCGCCGAGCCCCAATGTGGATCCCGCCACCGGTCTGGTGACTCTGGAAGCCGGCGCGGCGGTAAAGATACCGTTACGGATGGAAGAAGATTTCCAGGGCGAGTTTACGGTCACCGCCGTCAATCCCGTGACCCAGATGACCTTCGCCAGGTTGAAGCTGCAGACGGATTATGTGGAGTAAACTGATTCCCCAGGAAATAGACATGCCGACTATAAGCGCCTTTTACGGTATCCTGATTCAGATGTTCTGGGCCGATCACGCTCCTCCCCATTTTCATGCGCTGTACGGGGAATATGAGGCATTGATCAATATCCGAACCTTGGAAGTGATACGCGGAAAATTACCCAGACGTGCCCTCACGCTTGTGCTGGAATGGGCCTCGCTGCATCGCGAGGAACTGATGGAGGACTGGAAACTATGCGAATCCCTGCAACAACCGAAGAAGATCGATCCGCTGGATTGACGCCTACTGTACCCTGGCGAGTGACTCAGGTCACCGCTTTACCTGATTATCGCCTCCATGTCCGCTTCATCGATGGTACTGAAGGCGAGGTGAATATGACTGGACTGGTGAACAGAGAGCAGGCGGGCGTATTTGGAAAATTGCGCGATATTAAGCTATTCGAACAAGTCGAGGTCAGTCTTGGTGCCGTGACTTGGCCCGGTGAGATTGATCTGGCCCCTGATGCCATGTACGACGAGATCAGATTAAGGGGTAAATGGGTACTCTGATACCAATTTGCATTCAAAAAAGTATTAATTCCCTTCATTCGGAACCCATATGTTGATGTTATAGCGACTTGTTTGTCCTTGATTGACCGCAAATTGGTATGAGTTGTTCGGCGGAGTACTCGGAAATAAGTGAAGATTCTGAAATCTCGGTGTCCTCTGCGTCTCTGCGGTAAGAAAAGCGGCCTTGAAAATGGACGAACTCGACAACAAACTAAATGATGTCTTCGCTGGCCGGGCAGTCCGCAAGGACTTGGTTCAGCAGGTAAAGAAAAGCACCAATGTGCCTACTTTCGTGCTGGAGTTCCTGCTGGCGAAATACTGCGCGAGCAACGATCCGGATGAAATTCAGCTGGGCATCGAAGCCACGTTCGAATTTCTCAACAGCCACTATGTCCGGCCGGACGAGAGCAATAAGGCGCAGTCCATGGTGCAACAGAAGGGGACCCATAAGTTCGTCGACAAGGTCCATGTGCGCCACGTGGAAAGGGAAAAACGCCACTGGGCGGCGATGGAAAATTTCAATTCCCGGCGTATTGCCATCAACCCATTGTTCTATAAAGATAATGATCGGTTGCTGGAAGGCGGACTCTGGGCCGAGGTCACCCTTGGCTACAATGGGGTTGAAGAGGATGACTACGCCTTCTATGTGGAGGATATGCGTCCCATTCAGCTCTCCCGGTTCGACTTCGACCGTTATCTGGAGGGCCGGGCGCAATTCACCCGGGACGAATGGCTGGATATCATCCTACGCTCGGTCGGCCTGGAACCGGCCAGACTCAGCCACCGGTTGAAATTCCATTTCATTGTCCGGTTATTGCCGCTGGTGGAACCAAACTACAATTTCATCGAACTGGGGCCGCGCGGTACCGGCAAATCCTACTTCTTCAGCGAATTTTCCCCCTATGCCACCCTGGTCAGCGGAGGCCAGGCTACCAAAGCGGCTTTGTTCTACAACAATGCCCGGGGTAAGGTGGGACTGGTGGGATTCTGGGACACGGTGGCCTTCGACGAAGTGGCCGGTATCAAGATCAAGGATCAGGACGCCATCCAGATCATGAAGGACTTCATGGCCAACGGGCGTTTCTCCCGGGGTGTGGAAGTCATCGCCAATGCCAGCATGGCCTTCGTCGGCAATATCGACGAATCCATTCCTCAACTGGTCAATTCCACCGAACACGATCTCTTTCTACCCCTGCCTCCTACCCTGGATCTGGCGGTCATGGACCGGTTCTACTGCTATCTGCCGGGTTGGGAGATGCCCAAGAACAGCAGCGCCTACTTGACCGGGAATTACGGTTTTATTACGGACTATCTCGCCGAAGCGTTTCATCATGTTTTCAAGCACACCAACCGCTACGAATATGCCAGCAGTCACATGCGGTTGGGCGATTCGGTGGAGGGACGTGACGAGAAAGCCATCAAGAAGACCGTGGCGGCTTTCTTGAAAATACTGCATCCGGGTGAGCCGCCCACCGAGGAAGAATTTCAGGAATATCTGCACTATGCCGTCGAGGCCCGCCGCCGGGTCAAGGAACAGATGAACAAACGCAAACCGGATGATGAGTTCGCCCGTATCAATCTGTCCTATTTCCGCTCGGACGGTACCGAGGTGGTGGTCTATTGCCCGGAATCCAGGGATGCGCCGGCCACGCAGACCCCGTCACGGCGACGTTTGGAGCCACAGAGAAAACAATCCCCACCGGCGGCTTCCATCGAGGAAGTCATCCAAAGACAGACCACGCCTTCCAAGGCGGAAGAAGCCAAGCCTGTCGAGGAGGCCGAGAAAGCGTTACAGCAGACGTTGGCCGAGAAACACTTCACGATACGCTATGACGACACAGGACACAGTTACGAGAGTCTGTTTGGTGACTATATCGTCGGTGTAAAACAGGTGGTGGTGGAAGATCCCTATATCCGGATACAGCACCAAATTCAGAATTTCGTCCGGTTCTGCGAATTGTTGGCTCGTCAAAGTACCGTAAGGTCGATCAAGTTGATCACGGGTTACGATAATGCTATTCAGAAAAACGACGTCGCGGAAAAGCTTTATGAACTCGCCGAAAGCTTGAAGGACAGCGATATAGAACTGAAAGTGGAATTCAATTCCCGGTTGCACGATCGGGCTATCAAGCTGGATAACGGTTGGATCGTCAAGATTGGCCGAGGCCTCGATATCTACCAAAAACCCCAGAGCTGGTTTGAGGTGGGTGCCAACGATCTGAATTTACGACGCTGCCTGGAAACGAATGTCGATATTTTTCGGCAGAACAAACGATCTTCCTTATAACACGGCCGTAAACCCGTCTGGTGCCGGCTACTACCCGTGGCCTGATTGAGATTTGTTGTCAAATACCGGCCAGGTACCGTCTGGATACCGTCTAGCGTCAGTGAGTCATCGGCCCTGGTTAAAGGTCTCCGCACTAGACGTGAAATAGGCGGTATCTAGCCGGTAAAGCCTGCGTATCGCAAAATGGGAAGAAACTATCCCACTCGGCATGACCCCCTGGAATCGTCCATGGCCTCGGCATCGGCCGTTGGTTGTATAAGGAGAAGACGGGTATTCGTCTGTCCTCACCCCAAGACACAGCCGTCAGGTGAGACTTCACGGTGTCAAGAAAAAACCCTTTTGAAGTTCTGAAGGATATTGGCTTGTCATCGAGAGATCGTCATGCTACATCTTTCTCTAGTTACGGAAACCGCCCACGGGGTGGTTTCGTTGCCCGTGGAACCCGACCACGTAAAACCCGCGGGCGGGTGTCGCTCGACCCGACCCAAACGAGGTCTTCCCACGGGGAAGATCAGGTCGCCCACGGGGCGCCTGCGGTGATACCCGGTCACCGTAAACGGCGGGACTCACGGGAAAGGGCCACATCAGGGATCGGTGCAGGGCCATCGAGCCTTATTTGAGAGAGGTCACGCTATCGTCGACCTCTCCACACGCGGCGGTTGATACCGCTGGCGATGAACGAGCCTCAGCGGCTCCTACGTGCAAGTCACGAATACCGGTCCCTGGACCGCGTCTTGATCGCTTGGCCTGGCCATGGGGTAAGGGGTTTTATGGGCTTAAAAAAGTCTCCTAGCCTTTCAGATCTCCACCCACCAGGCGGATTCTCAAAAGGCCTTGTTGTCTCCGCATCAAGCGCCCCTGAATCACACGCCTACCTCCCAAGGTTTCACGGCGAGTACCGCCCTGAAGAACCCGAGCGTTTCCTCGAAGGGAGGATAACGCTGATAGCCGTAATCCCAAGGTTGCTTATACCACCTCAAGGTAAATGTCGCGCGCGCGCCGTCACTAGGACGGCGATAGCCGCGTAGTGACGGCGCGCCCGGTCTTCCTCGGGCGCCCGGAAGAAAGCCCCACGAGGCGTGTTGGACGGCCGCCCGGGTGCGTGATGCCCGCGTGATCTGTTTCAGCGCCCAGTCTTATCGCCCCCCGATTCCGCCCCGGTGGGGACACTCTCAAGGCCGCAGGACCACTCCTGCCCGTTACCTGGAACGGTTTATCCGGGGGATCGTCTGGCGGAGATGATCGCGGTGCCCAACCGCCCAAGGTGGGTTGATCGGTAGGTGGATTCGAGGAAGACGGAAAAGAACGGGATAGGCGGGAAGGATTTCGAGGAAGACGGGAAGCCTTCAAGGACAACACTAATCAGCACAGCCTTTAGGATCAGGCAAAAACGGAGTCATCACAACGATCTGGAGACGACAACGTCATGACAAGACACGGTATCAACCAGTAACGAGGGCATCCATCAGTGATCACCGGAACACAGACAAGCCGCTTCACGAACTCAACAATCCATTCATTCATTCAATAAACCATGAGGGCACAACCATGATCAGCGATCCGCAAAAGACGGCGTACAACAGCGACGAAGCACAAACCGCGATGAAAGCAGATCCCCAATCCTTGACGAAGGAATCCGAAGGAAACTCGGAAAGTCAGTTATCAACCACATCTTCCCAGCACACAGCAGAGGAGATCCCCAGGCGTGAACAACCAGAGAACGAACCCCGACAAGACGGTGACTTGTATATCTGGCGACACGGCCGACTGGAACATATCGAACGGGAAGACAATCCCATGCGTCGGGTACGGATGACCGAAGAAGCCTATCAAACCGCAATGGAACTGGGAAAAACCATGCGTCAGGCACTCAATGGCTACAAACCCGATATCTCCCTGGTGGTTTCCGCCCTTGTGGTAGCCGCCGCCCAGGACAGGGAAACAGCGAGTACGGCGGTACGGAACTACGTGGTCAAGATGTTCCAGGAAACTTGAGCCAAAGGACATGAAGAAGGTGGTACCCCGCGTCGGTTCCGCTCCCTACCGGGTAGCCCCGACGTGGCCTGATGAGCCGGCCTTTTCAGAGGGAAGGTTTTGGATGGACCTGGATCCGAACCGCACTCAGCGGACCTGTTCGACTCCGGTCGACGGGTGGATCAGTCACATTTACCGACCCAATCATCCTGTATGCGCCCTCTGAACTACCACCTCAAACAACTCTGTGAACGGAATCGTGATGGAAGTTTTAGCACCCAGGCTAACCGCCGGCGATTGCTGGATCTGATTGCCGATCAGTTGCATGGTTTAGGCTACAAGGGTATGGGCGCCCAGAGTTTAAAGCCCAAACATATCGAAGCCTTGGTTCAGCAATGGCAGGCCCAGGGTATCGCCATCGGTACCTTGAAAAACCGGATGTCCGCATTACGCTGGTGGGCGGAAAAGATCGGAAAACAAAATGTCATCGCCCGTTCCAATGAGCACTACGGCATACCGGAACGTCAGTATGTGACCAACCGCTCCAAAGCTTGTGCCGTGGATAAGACCGTTTTGGATCGGGTCAAAGATCCTCATGTACGGATGAGTCTGGAATTGCAGCAAGCTTTTGGTCTGCGCCGGGAGGAAGCGATCAAGTTTCAGCCCCGCTATGCCGATCAGGGAGATCATCTGCGGCTGAAGGCCTCCTGGTGCAAGGGCGGCAAAGCTCGGGAGATTCCTATCCGCACCGAAGCCCAGCGGACGGTTTTGGACCGTGCCCGCCAGCTGGCTGGTCAGGGTTCGCTGATTGCGCCCCAGCGCACCTATATCCAGCAACTCCGTCTCTATGAACGCCATACCGCCAATGCAGGCCTGAGCAAGCTTCATGGTCTTCGGCATAGCTATGCCCAGCAGCGTTACCAGGAATTGACGGGGTGGCCGGCGCCGGCGGCCGGGGGAACCACGAGTAAGGAGCTTACCCCTGAACAGAAGACGCTGGATCGGGAAGTGCGGCTGCTCATCAGTCAGGAGTTGGGTCATGAGCGCGAATCGATTACCGCCGTCTACCTGGGCCGATAAAGCCTGATGTCACTGTGGGTCGCGATGCTCAGTGACGGATTTAACGGGATGGCACCAATGCAAAGCCGTTTATAAAAATTCCTACCGGATCAAAAAAGAGTTTTCTCTTATCTTTCCGATTTAACCGCTATAGGCTCGCTTTGACGTTAACCACATCGAGGTGAGACATGCCCACCCATTCTGTCATCGCAGCAACGGCCATGACCCGCTGGCCCGCCGAGGACTCCATCGTGCGGCCCAAGGATCAGATTTTATTCACCGGTATCAGCCTGCCCACCGCTTATCGGTTAGCCCGGCAAAATCGCTTTCCGAAACCCCGCAAAGTAGGTCTCCGGGCTTCCGGCTGGTTGCGCTCGGAGCTGGAAGCCTTCGTCCGCGGCGAATGGCAGCCGCCCGCGGCGGACGAATAAGGCCCATGGACTCGTCTACCCACGCCTTCGGTCGGGAAACGGTGGCTGATGCCTCGCCGGGTCATGCTTCGGTCGCTTATCCAAGTCCATCGGAACCGATGACCCTCTCCGATCAGGCAGACAGTGGAATCCAAGCCATCGAGTTTCACTATTCGCTTATCGATCATGTCGCCGATATCCATCCCCGACCTGTCGAATCCGATTGGGTCAGCTTCGTCATGGGACTGGCCGAGCCGGATATCCGCGGTGACCAGGGACTTTCCGAGTATTTTCAAGCGCTCAAACACGCCAAACGGGAAGCCTTACGGGGTCTTTCATCCAAGGCGGATGTCAACGCCCGCCGCCTCGCCATCCGCCAAGCCCAACAGCCCATCAAAGATCACTGGAGGGCCCAGAAAGACGGCCCGGCCTGGATCCCGGCAGTATTCGGTCAAAAATCCAACGCCAAGGGACATCGGCGTCATGCCGAAAATGTGGTTGCCCTGTATGCTGCGGTACTCGACTTCGACAGTCACATCAGCCGAATCCGCATCGAGTCTATGTTGCACGGATTCTGTTATGCCGCCCACACCAGTTACACCCACCATCCCCGGGCGGAACGCTGGCGGGTGATCATCCCTTTGCGGCATCCGGTCCCGTCGTTCTACGAGGCTGTTGGAAAACCCCTGATCGAACGATTTCGGAGCATTTTAAATCAACGCATTAGCTTCTTGCGCGCCAGGGTATTTTCCAACAGCCTCTACGCTTATGCGTTGTACGATTATTTCGAAGCGCGATTCGGTGGCGGACTCGATACCAAATGCCGTAATCCTGACCATCTGTATTTTTTACCCGCCTGTCCGCCGGATGCGGTCGGGTATTATCAGCAATTCAGCACGGAAGGCGCCTTGTTCGAGACTGATTTTCTGAATTCAGCGGCGGCTCGGTATCGTGAAAGGAAAACTCCCAGGACAACCTGGGAGCCTCCTGGCAAGGAGTGTTCGGCGGTTGAGTTACCGGCGGTCTCTCTCGATATCGATACCCTTCCAGTCAGCCAGCGGATAAAACAGCTTATCCAAACGGGACAGGGTCCGTATCCTTCCCGCAGCGAAGCGGTCTTTGCCGTCGTGCAAGCGCTGATTCGTGCCGGCTTGACCGATGAGGCCATCGCGGCGGTGCTGCTCAATCCGGCTTACTCCATTGCCGAGAAGCCCCGTGAAAAAGGATTGGCCTGGGTCAGAGCCGAAATCGCCCGGGGTCGCTCCAAAGCCCCAGAGGAGCCTGGAAAACCTCGGTCGAATGAGGAGGATGCCCCCACCGAAGAAAAAGCCGATAAGCTACCGCGTAAATCCCAGGCCACGACCTTGGTTGAATTGGCAGAGGGAACGGTATTGTTTCATGATCCGGAGGGCACGGCTTACGTCACACTGACGGTCAATGATCATCGGGAGCATTGGCCCGTTCGCTCCCGGGCCTTTCGGGATTGGTTGTGTCGGTGTTTCTGGCAGGCCTGTCGTAAAGCCCCGTCTTCCCAGGCGCTGACCGATGCCCTGGGGGTGATCGACGGTCAGGCCCGTTACGAAGGCCCGGAATATCCGGTGTTTCTCCGGGTGGCGGGTCACAAGGAACGGCTCTACCTGGATCTAGGAGGACCGGATTGGCAATGCGTAGAGATAGACGCCACCGGCTGGCGGGTGATCACGGATCCCCCGGTGCGGTTTATCCGACGTCCGGGGATGGGTCCGTTACCCCTACCTCAATCCGGCGGCGATGTGCAAACCCTGTGGGATTTTCTCAATGTCACCCCCGAGCAACGGCCCCTGGCGCTGGCCTGGATCGTCCAGGCGCTGCGGAATCGGGGTCCCTATCCGGTGTTGATCACCCAAGGCGAACAGGGCACGGCCAAGAGCGGGCTGGCCCGCTGTCTGCGGGCACTCATCGATCCTTCGGTAGCGGCTTTGCGTACCACGCCCCGGGAAGAACGGGATCTTCTCATTGCCGCGTACAACAGCCATGTCATCGCGCTGGATAATCTCAGCGGCCTTTCACCGTGGCTTTCGGATGCCCTGTGCCGGCTGGCTACCGGGGGCGGTTTTTCCACCCGCCAACTGTATACCGATACCGAGGAGGTATTGATCCAGGTGCAGCGGCCCATCCTTCTCAACGGTATCGACGATATCTGCTCAACGACAATTAGAAATTAACATGGACGACAATTAGAAATTAACATCACAGGTCACCTGTGAGGCGATGGCAAGCTGTGCGCTTCAACGAGGAGGAGCGCATAGCGATGGCACTGACAGACCAGCAGGTGAAAATCATGATGAAAGAATTGAGCAAGCATGGGAATCAAGGGATAGCGGCAGCCAAAGCCGGCGTCTGCCGACAGACGGCAGCGAAGTATCTGTGCTCGGGGAAGTTGCCTTCTGAGTTGCAGGAGGTGCGGCAATGGCGTACCCGGGAAGACCCGTTTGCCGAGGTGTGGCCGGAGGTGGAGGAATGGTTACGGCAGGCGCCGGGGGTGTGGGCGCAGACGCTATTTGAGTGGTTGCAGGAGCGGTATCCGGGGCGGTTTACGCCGGGGCAACTACGCAGCCTGCAGCGGCGGGTACGGGATTGGCGAGCCCTGCACGGGGATGATCAGCGCGCTGAGGTGTTTTTCCCGCAACAGCATCGGCCTGGGGAAGCGGTGCAAACGGATTTTACCCACACCGGCGAGTTGGCGTTGACGTTGCAGGGTGAGCGCTGGACCCCGCTGCTCTGTCATGTGGTGCTGCCCTACTCGAACTGGCAATGGGCGTGTTGCTGCCGTTCGGAATCGTTTTTAGCCTTGAAACGGGGGCTTCAGGAAGCGCTGTTTCGGTTAGGCAACGTGCCTGAGTGGCATCAGACGGATAACTCTACCGGGGCGACCCATCAGGTGCGCACCGGCCACCGCGAGTTTAACGTAGACTATCTGGAGCTGATGGTACATCTGGGAATAAAGCCCCGCACCATTGCGCTGGGCAAGAAAGAGCAAAATGGCACGGTGGAGGCCCAACATGGGGCGTTCAAACGGTTTCTGAACCAGCAGCTGCTGCGGCGCAACAATCGCGAGTTTGCCTCGGAAACGGTCTTTGAGCAGTGGCTGCAGGGGCGCTTGCAGCATGAGAACAGCCGCCGCCAGAGCCGGTTGCAGGAGGAGCTAGCGGTGATGAAGCCGTTGCGGGTGGCACGGCTGCCGGCGTTCAAAGAGCTTGACGTCCGGGTCAGCCAGAATAGCACCATCAACGTCTTAACCAAGCTCTACTCGGTGCCGCCCCGGTTGATGCACCGCCACGTCCGGGTACGGGTCTATGAGAACCATCTGGTGGTCTTTTACGGGACCACTCGCATCCAAGAGATGCCCCGGCTCACCGGCCAAGCGTTGCATGCCATTGACTACCGGCATGTGATTTGGTCGCTGGTGCAAAAACCCGGCGCCTTTGCTCGCTACCGCTATCGCGAGGCCTTGTTTCCCACGCTGGTCTTTCGCCGGACCTATGAGAGCTTACCAGAGACGTTGCCGGGCATCCGTGGCGATGCGGCCTATCTGCGGATTTTACATCTGGCGGCCTCCACCCAGGAAGCAGAGGTACAAGCGGCGCTGGAACTGCTGTTGGAAGCCCAGCAGGTCCCCGAACCGGAACGGGTTAGGGAACTGGTGCGGCCCGCTGCGCCAGCGGTTCCCGCGATGGCGGTGCCTGAAGTCGATCTGGCGAGTTATGATCAGCTGCTCGGGGGGGTGAGCTCATGAACGGCAGTCTCGAATTGTTGCTGCGGGAACTCAAATTACCGGCGATGCTGACGCACGCGCAAGCGTTGGCGATTGAGGCGGAACGCGCGGCCTGGGGTTTTACCCGCTACCTGCATACCTTGGCGGAGCTGGAAGTGGAGGAGCGTCGCCAGCGCCGCGTCCAGCGGCGTCGCAAGGAATCCGGCTTGCCCTCAGGCAAAACGCTCACCACGCTGGACATGGCTCGCTTACCCGAGTCAGTACGCCGCCAGCTACCCACCCTCTGCGAGGGGCAGTTTGTGGAGCAAGCCCAGAATATCCTGGCCTTCGGGTTACCGGGCCGTGGCAAGACGCATGTGCTATGCGCTATTGGTCATGCCTTGGTGGAGCGGGGTTACCGCGTGCTCTTTACCCCCGCCTATCAACTGGTGCAACGGTTGCTGGCCGCCAAGCAGGCGCTACGCCTGGAAAAAGAACTGCATAAGTTGGATGGGTTTGCCGCAATTGTCGTTGACGATATTGGCTATGTCCAACAAAGCCGTGCCGAAATGGAAGTCCTGTTTACTTTTCTGGCCGAGCGTTATGAACGCAAGAGCGTGCTCATCAGTAGCAATCTTGTTTTCAGTCAATGGGATAGGATTTTTCACGATCCCATGACCACGGCCGCCGCTATCGACCGTCTCGTCCACCATGCCATCATCCTGGAGATGACCGGCCCTAGCTTTCGTAATGAACACGCTAAGGAGCGACAGCAACATGACACTCATCGTAACAAGGAAAACCAGAACCGTTCTCTCTCGACAGAGAACCCAATCGAGATAGGTGACCAGACTAACGATGTTAAAAAATAATTGTCGTTGATGTTAAAAAATAATTGTCGTTGAGCACGATATCGCGACCCGGCAAGATCTCATTGATCGGGCGCTTGTGTTGAACCTGGAGCCCATTCCCGACGCCAAGCGTCGGCCGGAAGCGGAGTTATGGGCGGCTTTTGAACAAGCACGGCCCGCGCTATTGGGAGCACTGCTGGAGGGGGTGGTCATGGCGTTACGACAACTTCCTCAGACTCGTCTGCCGAATCTTCCTCGGTTGGCGGATTTTGCCCTCTGGGCCACGGCGGCCGAGACGGCCTGGGGAGGCGAGACTGGTGATTTTATGAAAGCCTATGGCCAGAACCGCGTTGAGACCGTCGAAGCGGGCCTGGAAGGTTCCCTGGTGGCTCGGGTGCTAAGAGCCTGGTGTGAGCAACAAGGCCCTCGGGGGTCCTGGTCGGGGACCTCGCCGGAATTGCTCCAGCAACTGACCGCAGTGGTCGGCGGTGAGGCTTCCACGAAAGCCTGGCCGAAATCGCCCAAGGCGCTAACCGGGCAACTGAAACGGCTGGCCACCGGGTTAAGGACCACTGGGGTGAATGTGATGACCCTGAAATCGGCGGACGGGGATCGTCGTCTGATTAACCTAGATTGGGGGCGTAAAAATGTGTCCGATGTGTCCGATGTGTCCGGTGGCTAGGAAAAACAAAGACTTAGTTTCGGACACATTGGAATCTTCGATGTGTCCGATGTGTCCGATGTGTCCGACAATGTGTCAGAAGCTAACCGTTTGAATAGGAATGCATTTTGTGTCAAATTCAGCGCTTCGGACACATCGGACACTTTTTTACAGGCTTAATCTGGTGGACTTTATGAAGGGAGGTCAGGAAAAAATAACCAGGGTGACGTGGCAAGGGAAGTAGAGGCGCTACTTTTTTTAGGAATGTTGCCTCATAAGATAAAGGACGATGCAGTCTGGTAAATAATACCGGCCCAGCGGTTTACCAATGCTGGTCCGTCCTCTAAAAATGTAAATGTATTGCTTCAGTCGGAATCGGACAACTCGCCTGCGAAGTTAAGGGAATGTTGAACTAAGCTATTGCTGCTTGCGAAGGCTCATTCTGCTTTACCCTTAACCGTTTTTGCCGCCTCTGAGATCTTGCCACATCCAGCTTGGCTTCACGCGACTGTAAGATCTTTTCAGCGTTACCGGCCAACTTGTCAGCTGGCGTAATATAGCCAATGGCGCTGTGCAAGCGCACCGTGTTGTAATGCGCGACGTAGCTTGAAACTTGGGGCTGGTCGCGGTGAACATTAGGCTCCTCAAGGTACAGTAGGTCGTTCGATGGATAATAAGACTACAACGCTTACCGCGTTGGAGAATCTTCGCAAGCGTTTATTGGAATTAACCGCCCGTAACCGGCTGATCAACTTCACACATACCAAGCGATCTGGCCTTCGGGTGATCAACCGTTCGCCGGATCATCTGGCCGAGATGCTGCTGGCGGAAAAACAATTGCGTTTTCTGCCGGTACCCGAGCCTAAACGCGAGCAATTGATCACAGCTGGCTACATCGCACTTGACAAGGAAACGGGCCAGGACATCCGGCTGAAAAAAGATCCTAACGCAGAAGAGTGGGCGCGTTGGCTGGGACTCGAAACATCCTACGAGATACCAATGTCCACTGAGGAAACGCATCCAGCCAAGCGCCCAGATAGTGCGATTCAGACACTCTTCTTTCCTTACGAACTGGAGACTCGGCTTCGCAATTTACGCCAAACGGCGGAGTCTGCGATCGAGAGTACCGGGGCGAATATCCTCTACCTGGCTTTCGGTTTCTTGGAGTGGTTCGATAGCAACGATAGTGACAAGCTACGCCTTGCACCTCTGTATCTGTTACCCGTGCGATTGCTAAAGGGACGTCTCAACCGGGAAACCGGAACCTATGAATATGCCTTGATCTACTCGGGCGAGGATATCTTGCCCAACCTTTCCTTGCGCGAAAAATTGCGGGCAGATTTCGCTTTGGCACTGCCGGATCTGGATGAAACGATCCGACCCGAGACTTACTTTCAGTCCGTCCAGAATCTCATTTGCCATAACCAGCCTCGCTGGCAGCTGCGTCGTTACATCACCCTGGCCTTTCTCAACTTTAGCAAGTTGCTGATGTATCTCGATCTGGATCCCAATCGATGGCCGGAAGGCAAGCGGATCACCGAACACCCCGTCGTGACCCAATTTCTGGAAAGGTCCGGTGAAGAGAACCAGGAAGGCGAAACCGAACCGAGGTGGAGCGAGGAATATCCCATTGACGAGTTACCGGATATCTATGAAAGGTTTCCTTTAATCGACGACGCCGACAGCTCGCAACACAGTGCTTTGATCGATGCGATCAATGGAAAAAACCTGGTCATCGAGGGTCCGCCGGGTACTGGTAAGTCCCAAACCATCACCAATCTGATTGCCGCCGCCATGGCTCAAGGTAAGAAAGTGTTGTTCGTGGCTGAAAAACTTGCCGCCCTCGAAGTGGTCAGGCGGCGTCTCGATTTGGCCAAGCTAGGAGAGTTTTGCCTGGAGCTGCACAGCCACAAATCCCAAAAGCGCAAGGTCCTCGATGAGGTGAAGGAGCGTCTGAGGAAGCGAGGACATTACCGCAAGCCGAATGAAATCGATGCCGACATTGCTCGCTACGAGGAACTAAAACAAGCGCTCAAGAACCATGCCGAGCGAATCAATAGGCTTTGGAAGGAAACCGGTAAAACGTTACACGAGATCTTTATGACGGCCACGCGCCATCGCGAGGCATTGGGCATCAATCCGGATATATTTCATCCAACAGACTACGACGGCGAAAACTTCGACCCGGCGAGACAGCGTCGCAGCAGAGACCAGGTGGTGACTTTTGGTGAAGTCTACAATGCTGTTGCTGCGCAATTGGACCACCAAGCATCACTACAGCATCATCCTTGGTACGGCGTTAGTAATTCCGAACTGCAGATTTTTGATAGTGATCGGGTAAAGGATGCCTTGGAGCAATGGCAGGTTTCTCTAATGGAATTGACGACGCTCGGCTCCGAATTGGCAGTAACGCTGCAATGTGAAGACGATGAAGTACCGGGGACTCTAAGTGGTTTAGAGGAATGGTTGCTCGATCTGGAACGGCTGCCGAAGTTGGAAGGTGATGAACTGCTCGATACGCTACCGGCGCTCTGCGGTGAAATCCTTAATGAAGTTACCCAGTATCTGGAGCAGTTCAATGATATCCAGACTCGCTATGCCCGTCTGGCGGAGCAACTGGGCGCTGAAGTACTCCATGAGCTGTCATCGGTTGATAGGTTTTTAAGGGGCGGTGAACAACTCCGCCAGCTCGTCAGGGCATATGTGGAACTCGGTGCATTGGGGAAATCCATACAACGCTTACAGCGTCTGCAAAATCAACTAGCGGAGATTCAGGAGCCAGTTTCGCAGATCCAGACAGCTGTAGGGGAAAATGCAGCCAGACATCTGGTGTTTTCAGAAGCCGGCTTACGGGAACTTAAACAATTCATTGTTACGGTAACGGCCTTACCGCCTTCATACTGGAAACTGCGCGATGATCTCTTCGATAACGACGAACTTGATCGGATGCTCCCGGAAATGCGTCGCCAACTGGAGTCGTTACATGCCCTGCGAAGTAAGCTGGCGTCGATCTACAATATTGATCGTTTGTCAGATCCGACGGATTTGGCTGTGTTGCGAGCGGCGCTCATATCGGGTGGTGTTTTTCGCTGGCTCAAGGGAAACTGGCGTGCGGCCCGCAAACGCTTGTTAGCCTCTACAGCCAGTCCTCAGGTGAAATTCGGGAAAGCCTTCTCATCGCTGAATCAGGCGATGGAATTCGCGAGTGAACGCAAACGGTTCGAGGAGAATAAAACCTATAATGAGCTGCTTAGCGAACATGCCACAGGTCTGGATACGGATATTGCCTCGCTGGAAGTCGTCAGAACCTGGTACAAAGAGGTGCGGCGAATTTATGGCGTAGGATTTGGTCCCAAGGTCGCGTTGGGAAACACCATTATCGATTTACCCAACGATTTAGCCAGAGCAATTCGCGTTTGGTCCGAACAGGGAATTGCTGAAAGATTGGATAATCTACTCAATAAATTGGTGGTTCTTAGGACCCTATTCACCCCAGAATCCGCTATTCAGAGCAAAACGACCGTGCTGATCGGTGAAGGCGGATTGCTCGGAGAGTTTATTGATTCGTTGAAGGAGGCGGTGAGGGATTGCGAACCGTTAATGACTGACCAAACGATTACGCTCTCGGAATTCTTGCAAAGAATCATGGCGCTGGATGCCTTGAGAAAGGCTATCGTTGATTGGAAAGAAGTGGATTATGACGACCGATTTTTCCAGAGTAAACTCGGCCTACGAATTGGCTTGGATGCAAATAATGAAGCCGCTCTGGCCATGGCCCAACATACCTTACGTATCGCTCATTATCTTGACCGGAAGATCACAATATCCCCTATCACGAGTCGAATCTATGCGTCACCAGATAAATTCACCTTTGATTCTCTGTATTCCTTTGCCGAACGGCTAAGATCGGCTGTCAACGTTCAAAGTGACAAGCAGACTGCCTTTGAAACGATAGTGGCATTGGATCGGGATGCCTGGACAACCACTTGTAAAGATAATATTGCCGATTTGATGGCAAGAAACGCCAATGCCCTGTCCCATGGACAATACCTGGCGAACTGGCTGGACTGCGTACGGGTGCGTGAGCAATTAGCGGCCATGGGTTTGGCCAAACTGGCCAATGCCATTGAAAATGGCGATATTTCCGTTGTTCAGGCAGAATCCGCCTATTATGCAGGCGCCTATGATTTGCTGGCGCGGGAGATTTTACGCGAAAAACCGGAGCTGGCACGCTTTTCGGGACACAGCCAGGAAGCTCTGCAACGCCAGTTCAAAGATTATGACGAGAGGCTAAAAGCGCTTCAACGTGAAAAGATCGCCTGGCTAATCGATCAGGCCCAGGTGCCGCGCGGGCATTTCGGTGGCCGTGTCAGCGAATATACCGAATGTTCATTACTTGAGCATGAGTGCGGCAAGAAAACTAAACATCTTCCCATCAGACAACTGTTAAAGCGTGCTGGCGAGGCCCTGGTCAATCTCAAGCCCTGTTTCATGATGGGCCCCATGTCAGTTGCCCAGTATCTAGAACCCGGGCAACTCGAGTTCGATATGGTGGTTATGGACGAAGCCTCTCAGATCAAACCCGAAGATGCCCTGGGAGCGGTGGCTAGGGGTGCTCAATTGGTGGTGGTGGGGGACCCGAAGCAATTACCTCCTACCACCTTTTTCGATCATCTCGTCGATGACGAGGGCGATGAGGGAGAGTCTCTGGCTATCCAACAGGCTAATAGTATTCTCGATGGTTGTTTGCCGATTTTCCCGTTACGCCGGCTGCGCTGGCATTACCGCTCCCAGCATGAAAGCCTGATCGCTTTCTCGAATCATTCGTTCTACGACAGCGACTTGGTATTATTCCCCTCACCACTCAAGGAGTCGAAAGACCATGGTGTCCAATATTCCAGGGTACGACGCGGCTGTTTCGTGAACCGTCGTAATCTTGAAGAAGCCAAGGTCATATCCGAAGCGGTGCGGGAGCACTTTCGGCACCGGCCCGAACAAAGCTTGGGTGTGGTGGCCATGAGCGCGGAACAGCGGGATCAAATTGAACGAGCGATCGAGGTGCTTACAAAGGAGGATGTGGTGTTTCAAGAAGGGCTGGAAGAAGATCAACAGCGACACGAACCCCTGTTCATCAAGAATCTTGAAAATGTGCAGGGTGATGAACGAGATGTCATCTTTATCTCCATGACCTACGGTCCTCAGGAACCTGGTGGTAAGGTTCATCAACGCTTCGGACCTATTAATTCAGACGTGGGTTGGCGTCGTTTGAATGTGCTGTTTACGCGCTCCAAGATGCGCATGCATATTTTCAGTTCCATGGGATCTGAAGATATCGTGATTGGTCTCCATTCGAAGCGTGGCGTGAAAGCGCTACGAGATTTTTTGGCTTATTGCGAGACAGGTGTCCTTCATCACACCGAGGGACCTACAGGACGCTCGCCCGACAGTGATTTCGAGATCAGCGTTGCCGATTCGTTACGGAAAGCAGGATTCGAATGTGTCCCTCAGGTCGGTGTCGCCGGTTTCTTTATCGATTTGGCGGTGGTCGATCCAGGCAACCCGGGAAGATATCTGATGGGGTTGGAGTGTGATGGAGCCACCTATCACTCTGCCAAATCGGTAAGAGATAGAGACCGGTTACGCCAGTCGATCCTAGAGCGTCTGGGTTGGCGAATTCGGCGCATCTGGTCGACGGATTGGTTCAAGAATCCCCAGGCTGAATTGGTGCCCATCATTCGTGAGCTGCATGAATTAAAATCCGAGCAGCCGATTGAGCCGAAACCTGCGGTCGAGTCCGAGGCCGAAGAAATTGAAGAAATTATTGAGGAAGTGGAAGCGCAGGAAGCAATGGCAGATCCGTTCATTTCTGAAGAAGTCGGTTTGAGGGAAAAACTCATGGCGTTCGATAAGGCAGTTATTCGAAAAGAATTGCTGGATACGCCAGACAATCAACGATTGCTCCGACCGGCGATGCTGGAGGCGCTTGTTGAATACCAACCCACGACCAAATCCGAGTTTGTCGAATATATACCGGCTTATCTGCGCCAATCGACGAAAGCCAACGAGGGAAAATTTTTGGATAGTGTTTTAGAGATTATCGAATCTACAGTCGAATCGATGACTGATTCCTAAATTATCGCCCAGGTGCGTTTCCCAGCAATGCTGTCCATAGAGAGACGAGACTTTGTCGCACCATTTCATGAGGCAGTCCCCGTCCAGTATCCAGTGCAGAATATATCTACACGGTTTTCCGGAGGCAGTAACCGATGATTTTTTTTCGATTTTATGGTGATCGGCTATGAGCCTACATAGGGTCAATAGTCTTCGCTATCCGGTCATACCATTCGAAACATCTGGTGAAGTTGTTCTCTGGCGAGCCTGGGACGGGGTGATCTGCATTGGCGGTGCGCTTACCAGTCAGAGAATGACAGGTACCTATTCCAAATCTCTAGCATGGAGAGTTAATTGCGAATGTGAAGCAGCCTAACAGCGGTTTTGGGGATGTCGATACGACGATGACGCCGAGTACGGCTATTGCAGAACTGCGTCGTCGCAGCGGCCTCACCTGGGAGCAAATCGCACGCCTGTTCGGTGTCGCCCGAAGAAGTGTTCATTTCTGGGCATCCGGCAAAGCATTAAATGTCGCGAACGAGGAACGCCTTCACAGAATACTGGCGGTGGTTCGGTATATCGACCGAGGTACTGCCCAAGCCACGCGATCAGCCCTGATGACGGTACTCAGTGATGGAATGATCCCGTTGGATCTGCTGGCGGAGGACAAATTCGAAGAGGTCAAGGAACGGCTGGGTGCTGGTTCGCAACCGTTGGTACCTCCAAGGACTCCGCTATCCGCCGATTCGCAGGCGATGCGCATGCCTCTCTCGCCTGATCAGCGCGTTGGCGCACTTCATGACGCTGTACATCGTGAGATCGGCAAGTCCCGGGGCGCTAAAACAGTTAAAGTCAGAAGCAAGCAGTGACAGGGTGGGCTGATGAAAACAGCTTAAATTTGGGCTAACCTGTTATCATAATTGAGTTCTGTTTTTGTTCCTGATGAATGAACTCATTTTGGCGCCTTATCGAAAGGGTTTCTCAACGAAAGGACGTCCGTCATGTCGAGCACTGCTGGGTCACTGGGTTATAAAAGTCCGCGTCACAAACTGATCCGCTTTTTTGAAAAAAGCCGAGGCCAGTGGAAACGCAAAGCGGGTGAAGCCAAACAAGCGCTGAAGCTATTGAAGAATCGGATTCGTTTTCTAGAGACCAGTCGCGCCCGGTGGAAGACGAAGGCCAACGCCCTCGAGGAGGAATTAGCGATGCTGAGGGCCAAAGAACGGGCACTGGAAGCAGAGCTGGGGGCATTAAAAAAAAGTCTGCTGAGCTGATCAGTACCCCCGGTTACCCGGGCGAGTTCAGCTCGGCACCGCTGGCCCATCAGTATACCCTGGGCCTGATAATGCTGTTTATGTCGTTGGTGCTCGGTGCTGCCACCAGTCTTCGTGGGGCCAGTCGCGCTATCGCGGTGGTAATGGCGGTTTTTGACCTGCCTGGGGCGTGCCCGGTCTGGTCGACCGGGCGGCTATGGTTGCTGCGGTTAGGTTATTACAACTTAATGCGTCCCAAAGAGCCAGCGCCGGATTGGGTCTGGATTGTGGATCATCCGGTGCAATTGGGTCCGGAGAAATGTCTGCTTATTGTGGGCGTTCGCTTAAGCACGTTGCCGGGGACCAATTACTGCCTACGCCATGAGCAAGTAGAACCGATCGAGTTATTGCCGGTGGCTCAATCGACGGGGGAGATCGTGTATCAACAACTCGAAGAGACGCGGAAAAAAACCGGCACACCACGCGCCATTGTGAGCGACCACGGCTCGGATCTGAAAGTCGGCATCGAGCGCTTTTGTCACGCACACCCAGAGACCGTCTCACTGTATGATATTAAGCATAAAGTGGCCCTCGTGTTAAAGCATGAACTGCAGGGGGATGAACAGTGGCAAGACTTTTGCCAACGGGCCGCACACCCCCGTTGCCAACTCCAGCAAACCGCGTTGGCACCGTTGGCCCCGCCACCCCAGAAAGCCAAAGCCCGCTATATGAATGTGGAGTGCCTACGGGACTGGGCCGAGAAGATATTGGCGTTTGTGCAGTGCCAGCCCCCAGAGCTGACGACGACCTATGAGCCGGTGGTTGTGCAAGCCAAGTTGGGTTGGGTCAGGGACTTTCGTGACGCCCTGGCGACCTGGCGCGAGCTCTTCAGCGTAGCGCTCATCACGGAAACCTTTGTGCGCACCCAGGGCTTGTCAAGAGGCTGTCACCGGTCGTTGAAAAAACGCCTAACGGGGGTCGCCTCTACCGCTCCCGCCAAACGCGTGCAACAAGCGCTCGTGAGCTTTGTGGCGCAAGAAGCGTTCAAAGCCAACCCCGGCGAGCGCCTGGTCGCTAGTAGTGAGGTCATTGAATCGGTCTTCGGGAGCTTAAAGCGACTCGCCCGCGACCAAGTGAAAAGCGGCTTTACCGGTCTGGTCCTCGCGGTGGCGGCCCTCGTCTCGACCACCACCGCCGAGGTCGTGAAAACGGCCTTAGAAACGGTGCCGACCAAGCGTATTATTGACTGGTGCCAACAGAAACTGGGTAAGTCCGTTCAAGCCAAGCGAAGAGAGGCGCTTACTCGCCCTAACAAAAAGGAACAAAAACAGGATCAATTAGCGGAGGCGGCATAGAGTTGTTTTCATCAGGCCAGCCCAACGTGCAAACAGGCGATCGGCAATGATCGCCGCGGGCAGATCCTGGCGCGTGGTCAAGAGGGCGGTTTGCTGTCCCCGGCTCCCCAGACGGCGGATCTCCCGCATCCAGAAGGCGGGCTGGCGGCGGGTTTTCTGGATAATGAGCACGCTGCGCTCGGCCAGCTGGTAGCTGATGTCGCTGCCGTCTCGTGCCAGCGTATCGGTGCGATAGTCGCTCTGCGGCCAAGGGGTCTGCCGACCTTTGCGATACGTGATGACATCGACTCCCTCGTCACGCCAGCGCCGGAAGGACTGCGGACTCCAGGCCTCGCGATCAAAAACCAACGTCAAGCGCTGGGATTCCCCCGTGATCTGGCGGATTTGCTCGCGCGCCTTGGGAATGACCTGCTGCTCCAGCAGGGAGAGCAGGTGAGCGTTGGTGGGGCTCGTGACGAAAAATAGCGGCTCGCTTGCCCCATTGTGGACCCAGGTATCGGTGGCGGCCGGCAGGCATTGTCGCCGTTTCTGCACCAAGGTCTTCGGCACCGGATGCTTGCGCCCCGTGTAGACGTTGACGTGACCGTCCACATAAAGCATCCCCAGTTCCTCAGGCGCGTCACGTGCCCAACGCTCGGCGAGCGCTGCAGCGAATAGCGCCCCGTTCTGCTGGGCGCCAAGCTCGTCGAGCTTGCGCCGTAGCGTCTTGACTTCGGGCACCCGATCCAGACCGAGCAGCAAGCCGAGCTCGCCTGGCGAGTGGGCACTCAATTGCTCAATGCTCTGGATCCGTAATAATGCCAGCATCACCAGACACAGCAGAATCGAGCGCAGACCATAAAAGCCCTTTTTCAACGGCGCATAGATCTGCTCCGCGACGCTGAGCAGACCCTCACCGAGCATCGCCGCCAGGGCTAACAGCACCCCGGCATTGGCAACCCCTTCGACCGCTGCAAATTGCGGTGCCGCCTCAGGCAACCCACCCGCCGCCGCTTGCGCGCGTTCCGCTAACCGCTTGACAGCGGTACCGACAGCGGCAGCCGGGCGCACATCGCGTTCGGCTCGGCGGCGTGGGCCAAGCGGCAGGTGACGGTGGCGCGGCTTCGGGCGCCTGAGCTGCCCGCGTTCGATCGCATGGGAGAGCGCTCGTGGGCTGACACCCACCCGGCGAGCCGTTTCCGCCATCGAGCAGCCCTCGTCCAAGTGGCTTTGCGCGATCGCTGTGACCGCTTCGGTCAATTTGTGTGCCGGGCGAGGGCCGCTCCCACGACCGTCCCGCAAGGCGTTGAAACCTCCCTCACGGTAGCGCTGACAGGGGCGATACAGCGTCGCGCGACTGGTACCTAAGATTTGCCCCAGATCATCGACGTTGGCCAAGCCTTGATGGAGCAGCATCGCACCGACGAAGCGCTTGGTCGCCTGGTCGCTGCGTCCACAGCTCATCAATGGCCCTGAGGCGTTGACAAACACCAGCTCCTCGGCCATTTCCACCACGCCTAGACGGGAACTGAGGATCCGGGATTCTTGCGGGAAAAGGGGTAATTCCACAGTGCCTGGCATGCTTCAAGTGTCTCATCTTTATTCGCCTATTTCAGTGCTTATTTTTACATATTTTCCTAAACTTAGAAACAGCATGTCAGGAGTTCTGCATTGGCATCAGAAGCCGTCGTACCCTCCCAGCCTCACCCGGAACGATCGCCGGTGAATACCGAAACAACCGAACCGGGGAACTGGTTTTTCTAATCGATTTTTCTGAAGGCTGACGGGGTTTCACGCTCGGGTGACCGAGCGTTGATCTCGTAGGCGCTATGTCGTGACGTCCGGGGAGGACAAACCTTGTCCTTCCCGTTAGGGCTGACAGGGTTCTCCTCGCCGTTTTTTTCAATGCTTTCTCAGAGGAGATTCCTGATGAAACCGCAAACCTTATTGGGAGCATTACCCATTCTCGCTAAATTCCTTGGCCGGAAGCTGGGGGTTAACGTGGTCGTGGGCGGTGATTGTGCCCGCACCGATGGCAAAACGATCTTCCTACCGGCTCTGCCGGAACATGAGGCGGCGCATATACTGGCCCATGGTTACCTGGATCATGAAGGCGCCCATGTCCGGTATACGGCGTTTACCGAAGTAGAACCGTTAACCCCGCTGGGTAAAGCGTTAGTGAATATCCTGGAGGATATTCGTATCGAAAAAGCCTTGGGCACTGCCTTACCGGGCTCCCGCCGCAATCTGGAACGGCTGGTGGCTTACTTGGTGCAGCAGGGGGATTTCTGGCAGGTACCGAATCCTCAGGCCCATCCGGTACAGCAGGTACAGGCGTATCTGTTGTTTCGGTTACGGGTCAGTCTGTTGGGACAGGCGGCGATGCAGCCGTTGGCAGATCAGGCTGAAGCGCTGTTACGGCAAACCTTGCCGGCGGGTGCGATGACGAAGCTGACGGCACTGGCTTTTGCCGTCACTAATGCGCAATCCACCCGGGACGTCAGTGAGTTAGCCCAGCGTATGCTCCAGATGCTGGAGGAGGAACAGCGCCAGGCGGAGGATACGTGTGCGAAGCAAGACGCTGAGTTTCCTAACGGCGAAAGTCAGGCGGCAACAGAGAGTGAGTCAGATTCCTTCGGGAATGGCACCCAGAACCCGCTCTCTAACCCAAACGAGACGCCGGATTCGGCGGTGCCAAACTCAACCATGAGCAAAGCGACAGGAGATAATCAAAATCCCAGTGAGGTGCTGCGCCAGATCCTGGAAGCGGATGCTGAGCATTTGAACCCTGCCCTAGGGGATCTCGGGCGGCAGCTGGAACAGCAGCTTAACCGGAGTGCCTGCCATCAGACGGAGGTGTCTGTTATGGCAGAATTTGATCCCGTCGCAGAGGCCATCGGTTCCGCCATGCTCTCGCACCGGGTAAGGGCAACCACGGTGGCCTTACGCCGTCGGCTGGCAGGCCTGGTTCAGGCCCATCGCCGCGATGACGTGCGGCGCGTGCGTCAGGGACGGCAACTGGCCTATCGGCAACTGTACCGGTTGCCCTGTCGGGAATCTGGCATCTTTGTCAAGAAAACTCGCCGACAGTCGCCGGATACCGCCGTATATCTCTTGCTGGATCGTAGTGGCTCCATGGCAGGCGCTCGTATCCGAGTGGCCAGTGAGGCCACGTTGGCCACGGCGCTCGCTTTGGCGGAGATCCCAGGCTGCCAAGCGGCCGTGCTGGCGTTTCCGAGCTCCACCGAACAGCGGGTAATACCACTCTTGGGTTTTACGGAACAGGCCAAGACGGTGGCTGGGCGTTTCCGGCTCGTTGCTCAGGGCAGTACGCCGATGGCCAATGCCCTGTGGCGGGCGGCTTATGAGTTGCTGCTTCGCCCGGAAACACGCCGCCTGCTGGTGGTGATCACCGACGGGGAACCGAACCACCCGCAGGCGACGGCAGGGGTTATCCAGCGCTGCCGGCGTTCCGGGATCGAAGTTTTTGGGCTCGGCATCGAACTTGATGAGCCGGTAAAGGCGCTTTTCGGAGTACCCTCTGCGGTGTTCATTGAGGATATTCAGGACTTGCCCAAGGCGTTGTTTCGGTTACTGGAACGTGGCTTGTTAGTAGCCTAAGTTTGGTTCAAGAGAGCAGGATGCTCTCATCGTTATTAATTCACGCAGTTGTTGTTATTACTTACTCTTCAGTCATAAATTTTCGAAAGTGAATTAATACCTTTTGAATAAAAATTAGTATGGGTAGCCCAGAGTGGCAACAAAAAACACGGCTGTAGTTTGAGCTGAGCACCGTAAACGGCAACAAAAAAAGCGAAAGATACCCTTTTTTTCCGATTCTGGGCTGTAAAAGATTTAATGCTGACCAGTATTTCTACCAAGCCGCCGATCCAATACGCGGATTTTTTCGTCCGTAGCAGCGGATGGAGGAGGCAGTGTCGCTGGCTGATCAGCGGGCGCATTTTCATAATCGGGTAGTACAGCTGCAGAGAACTTATTGGGCCCCCAAGTTCGACATTCGATTTTATAAGTCTCTGATTTGACTTGAAACCGTCAAAAAAATGCCACTACAAGGTCGATTCGATACGTGCGCGGGTCGGCATCTCCACGTCAATGGCGTTAAATAGCTGGCGCAGCGGCGGCGCGATCTGCCCGAGGTTGCTGATACCCTGTCCGGTGACCAGCCGGACGGTGTGGTACTGCACGGCCTCCAGGCGCTCTAGTACGGTGGCGGGCGACACATCCAGCGCGCGGGTTCGTAACCGTTGGCGTAACAGCCGCTGGATCACCAGCGCGAGAAAGCAAATCAGGGTATGGGCGCGAATCCGATCGGCGCGGCGGTGATGAACGGGGGCGATCTCGAGCTGACTTTTGAGCACGCGAAAGCCACGTTCAATATCCGCCAGCGCCTTGTAGCGAGCGATCACCTCAGCGGCGTCCCACGCGGGGACATTCGTGACGACAATGAGCTTGCCATCGAGCGCCAAGACCCGTTGGAACGCCGGCACATCCCACCACCAGTTGAATAAGGGGCTCTCCAGATCGAGCCGCAGCAGTCGACTAGCTCCGACCTCGCTAATCGCTTGCGCCAGTTGCACGCGCGCGCCGTGGTCGCTGAGCCGATGCCCACGTCCCGGCTTACCCGCCTCTTGGGCGTTGAGTTTGCGCTCCAGCGCGCGCGCCTGTTTGATCACCGGGTTCAGGCGCCGCGCCCGCTGCCGGCGGGTCTGGCGCAGCCGGATGGGGTCATGCGCCACGATCAAGCGGCGATCGCCATCGATCGGGATCGCGGCAAAGACTTCTTGCCCCGTCGTGCGGCTCTGGGCGTGCAACTCGGCATGGCGATCCACCACCGGCTGGACCAACTCCCCATAGCAGCGCGCGGCCACCGCCACGATATATTCCACCGCGCGCCCGTTCGCCAGCCGCAGCCCCTCCAACACGTCAAGATTAGCTAACGAGAGCATCCCCCGATCGGCGACGATAATCAGCCGGCGCAGCGCAAAGCGTTTGAGGAGTCGCTCGACGATGCCCCGCACCGTCCCGGTCTCGGCCACATTGCCGACGAACACTTCGTGATGAATCGGCAACCCGGCGGCCGTTTGCACCACCCCCACGGCGTATTGGCGTGCGACACCGTTGACGTCTTTGGAATGACCATACACCCGCAGGTCGTCGTCCCGTTCGCTGGTGCCATGAATGTGCACCGTGGTGATATCGTAGAAGACGACTTCCAGCTCCGTCGCGGCGGCAAAACACCGCTGCAAGTGCTGCTCGATCTCGTCTTTTAACGGTAACAGCGCATCCATCGCCCGCAGCAGTTGCTGATGGGTGATTCGCTCGCTACCCGGCCAGTACACCCGCTCCAACCAGCGCAACACCCCGAGTTTGGCACAGGGATCACACAGCCGGTTGGCCACCAATACCCGCACCAGCCGCTCCACCTTGACCCGATAGCCCCGACCGTTCAGCCGGCTCTGCAACCACGCCCCCAGCCCCAGTTGCTGCCAGAGCTGACATACCACCCAGAGCGCCCCCACGCTGCGCGCCGGTTCAAACTGCGTATTCTCGTCGGTGACGCCGGGGGCAAGTTCGTCAAGACCGCCGCGACCGCTGACCTTCAGCAGCCCGTCGATGAGCCCCTTCAGACTATCGTCTTCCAGCAGGCGGTCCAGGCGCCCTAAACTGGCAATATGGCGCTGACGCACCTGACCGGTGTCGGCATCGCGGTAGCTTTCCGCAATCTGCAGGTACTGGCGGCGACCGTTGCTGGTGGTGCGTAAATACATGCACACACAATAAACCTTGAAAAAGCAAATGTAAAGCCACTTTTAAGGAAAAGTGTGCCACTACAAGATTGCAACGCGGAAAGCAGTGTAATTTACTGAATTGATAAACAATTCCGACTTTATCTTAGCTGCTAGACCCGCGTCAATGTCGAACTTGGGGGGCCCGCTTAAAATGAGATGAGGAAAAAGCTTCTAAGGTCTTAAAATCGGTCACGATTTGAAGAGCCAATTCTAACAGTTCGAATCAACTTTCTTTCCAGCGTAATTTCTCCTCGTTTTTTCTGCCAGCTATGTTACCTTCGATAACGAATTTTATCGTGAGAAAATATCCGGCAGGGGAGCTGTATAAGCACAGCTCAGGAATATCAAAAGCTACAGGTAATGCGACTTGATGCCTTGTTGGCTACTTCTTGTTTGTCTACAGGCAGCAATATTAACCAAATGGCTTGCCGTCATGCCGTGAAGTAAGCACTTTAAGATGACATTACAAATGCCTCCCTTATGGATGTAAAAATCTTTCGAGTATACCTAAAATTAACGATAGTTCCTAAAGGAGAATTAACAATCGTATTGGAGAATGAGGATGACATTAAAGATAATATCGTTAGTATTTATATTTGTGCCAGTGGTACTGTTTAATAGCGCCTTTGCAGATATGTATGAATAAGTCCAATAATTGGAACGGCACATTGCGATGGCAACCATCGGAAATCTTAGATAGGATATGTGAAACCGATGAATTAGGAGTTATTTGCCAGTTCTTGCAATAATGCTAAGGGGCGCTGCACACCTTTTTTAAGGTATTCACTTACAGTCTCGTTTGCGAGGCGCTTCCCTTCGTTACCTCTAGTGAGCAAGTTTGATAGGAGTCGTCGAATTGCCTCTTCAGGGTAGTCTGGAGCAGACCCTTCTAAGACTTTCAACCAAATCTCATTTGCTTCTAAAGGGTGTTTGTTACTGAGGTTTGCAAGGTTATTAAGAAGATCGTAAGAATTGTGCAATTCCTCTGCATAGGGAGCGATTGCCAAAAGCAACGGTTTCCTTTCCTCATCTAGATTATCCACAAACGAAGCCCAATGACAAAGACATGACGCTAGTTTTCTCCCATTGCTAGTTGAGATGTCTACCGCGCTCATTAGCAACGGCCATAGCTCGTAGACTTTATCTCTTAATCTGTTATTTTCTTGTTTCTGAAGCGTCCAGACAAACCAAATTAGTTGGCTGAGTTCTTCGTGGTCTTTGCGATTTATAAGAATGCGTATCAGGCTATTGTTATCAGTCAAACTTTCGAAATCATTGAGATATGCAATAACAATATGCTGTATTGCTCTCTCCTCAACCCGCTCTTTAATGTTTTCGTCGTCCAGCACTTTTAGCAAATCGCCATGTTTTTTAAGATAGAGATAGATGTCCTGATATACAGTTCCGACATAAGAGTATCCCTGCATTGCGCACAGCCATTTCAAGTAGTTCGTCTGGTCAAAGATCTTTCCAAGATTAGCCTGGACCCAGTCTCCTGACATATACAGGAAATTCGGTAAGTAGTTTGTCACAAGGGTTGAGAACTCGTATTCGCCGTTTTCTCCATGCTTCAATTCAGCATCATAATAGTGTTGAAAGTGTGCCCATACTTCGAAGTGGTCTCTGTTGTTATCTCGGTCTGAGAGACGACACAATCGTAGTGTCAAATTGATAAGTGCCTGAATACAATGTCCTCGAGGACTGTTAATCGCTATCAATACTGCGTCGCTTTTTTCTTCAAATGTTTCTCCTTTCTCTTTCTGTAGTAGAAAGGCAATTAGCGATTCCACCTCACAATGATACTTTTCATGAAATGCGTGCTCATCTGATTTCGCGCCAGCTTCCAACAATCGGCCTATTGCTCCAACAACCCAAAACCGATTTGCGACGAAAATGTCACGCTGCCGGGCGTTTTCTTCGCTCCAGAATCTTTCTTCTCTAACAACTGTAGAGCAAAACTCTAATAAATAGCGCCATATCTCGTCCCAAGGCAAACTGGCTTTTTCATTCCAAAGCTCACTATAAGCACCTATAACAACATAAACATATGCAAGATCCAGATCTGCAAATTTAGCAAGATTAGCGTAAAAACGTAAGGGTGAAGCCTTCAAGAGTTGCTTGACTACATTAACTAACCCTTCTATTCCTGGTTTTCGCCAACCACCCTCGCTCTTATAGGTTCTCAATGTGTGGACTAGCTCTTCTATTGAGAGTGTACTCAACTCGTCGATAGAGTATGAGGATTCCTGCTCACCCCATCTAACTGACATATAACTCGAAAAATCAGGGTGATCCGGTTCCGCCTTAGCTTTGGCTATGGCTTCTCTGTACAGATTTTGTTCCCGCTTTCCAAAGTCCTTTATTGCTGCTAACCACGTAGCCTGTTCGTAAGCTGTAGCTGCTTCGAGCAATGCACCGTTATTATCAAGTCGTTTTACGTTCGATATTATTTCTATAATTCTGTTTTTATGGTTCTGGTTGAAAACAGCGTAGTTGTGATTGAAAAAATGCCATATTTCATATCGATAGTTACTACGTAGGAATCTATGATCGATCAGTCTTTCGGTGTATTTCAGGCGCAGTAATTCTCGGTGTGTAATAAAGTGTATAGCCAATCGTTGAACGGTTTGTAATGGACTTTCCATCATTTCGGAAACATAATTACACGCTTCTTCGTAGTCGTGTTTTAAGTAGCCGTTTAAACATATGCGATAACCGTTGATGAGTACGTTTGCAGGCTTGTTTTTATGTTTGTTCTGCTCGTGTTCGTCTATAGCCGGCTGCCAAATAGCAGACCAAGTGTCGTTGCCAAGGGCATTAAGAGTTTCTTCAAGCTTTGAATGATATACTGAAATTGCTTTTCGACCAAGCCGACATCCTGCAAGATATGCGACTTCCTTTGTGATCTTATTCGCATGATGATGATTTAAACGAAAAACAATATTTCGCTTCGTTCTTTCTCCGTTTTCCTGTTCTATAATATGTAACTTATACATAATTTCGAGCAATTGAACGGCAATCTCGTGTGCATTCTCATTATCTTCTTTCAAGAGTTTTACAAGCCACTTCATTCCAACTTCATCTGCAACAAGAGTCCTTTCAAATTTATCTTCTAACCAATAATCAATAACATTGATAATTTCTTTAGATATAAATTGAGAGGGAATTTTTGATATCACCTCAGCAAACTGCCGCCACGTATGGTAATTTCCAAAATCATGCTCTTTAGCGTATGCAGTTGCATCGGATATTATCTTCAAAAACCGCTGTACATATTCACAGCTATTGTCTTCGGTTAATTCTGAAGCTGTTTTAATTAAGTAATCTCCAATATCCCAACGAGGAATATTAACATATCCTTCTTGCTTTGCTGGTACAGGCTTGGGAATGTTTTGTGCTTCGAAGTAACCCGCATCGTATAGTGCATCAAACCACTTAAGTCCTTGTACCTTCCTAAAGAACAAAACTTTAAGGTCCGGATTAGCTGCAACTTTCTTAAGTAGAGCAAGCTCTTTAACAGACAATTTACTCACTTCCAAACACCTCCTCCATGAATTCCACATCCTTCACCAGTGGAGCTTTTCTAATCTTTATCTGTATAGCCCATGTTTTCATGATGCGTTCTAGGCACTTATAGTTTTCGTTGTCACGCACAAAACCAAGCAATTGGACACCAAATGATGTTTCATAATATCCATATAGCTGTTCATATAGTGATACCTGGCTTAGAAAGAAACCCTGTAAAGCGAATCTCCTAAGCTCCGTTGTAGTATGCACTCGTCCTCTGCGCAAAATATGTTCTAATATTTCTGCTTCTTCTAATCCATATCCGAGAAACAAGACAACTTTTTTTCTAAATAACTCTCCTAGAAACTCTTGCACTTTTTCATGATCATAGTGCTCAAGATAGTCTTTGGTGGTAACGATCATCTTTTGAGGATTACTTTTCGAGCCATGTAGGTGGACAACCGTGCCTGGCTCGTTTAATAGCGAGGGACAAAATTGTTCCGGATCTGAAACTCTGTTGACAGGAACAGATGTGGTTGAACCATCTTTTGTCTCTGCGTAGCGAGGTGATAATAGTTCATCGTAGTTTGTTGTGACGCATGGACAACCAATATCATTTATTGCCTTGTAAATACTATCTCCTTCAGTAACACCTTCTAAATAGCGTTGAATCTTGAGGTCATATCTTTTCGCTTTAGCAATTATTTTCGCGATCGAAAGCTGCTTTTTTGCATCTAGCGTTTGTAGCTGCTCCATCTCCGCATAGTTCAAATACCCTTCGCTGCGCAGATCATCTAGAACTTTTGTAGCAAGTCCTTTCCAAGAAGGCAAACCCAGTAACATCGACGCACCAGCACCAACAAACAAAACTAGCTCGCCACTTAACCCTGCCTGGACAATTTCATCCGGCGGAGTTAATTCATCGGTCAGCCTAGGAACTCTACTCATCGTGAGTAATCTCTCATCATTCTTTCCATGGAAAATAATCGTTCCCTTACAACGTGGATTCTTAATGCAGTAATTAATCCAACATAGCTGAAAAAAGGATTTGTGTCTGATAAGTTCTGTTGGTGCTAATAGCAACCTACATCCTCATCTAATCCTAATTCCTTCAGAGCGCTTTTGATGTCTTCAATCTTCGCGGAGGCGTTTGCATCTTCTCCTGAAGCTTCTAGGGTGACTTGCACTTTTAGGCCTGGAGAAGATGAGAGTTTGGTAATTACCTTGGTGTAGAAATTCATCCATTTCCGAGGTGGGATTACACCGCTCCATTTGATTTTCTTTTCGGCGTATCCTGGGGGAGAGTCTCCGTCAGATATATTGTTGTGATTATCCGTTACGGTATTGGTAGATACTGACGGTTGCCGCACATTGACCTTGGCTTCAGCTTGTACTCCATTAACTTGGACGTTGACTAAGTAGAGGCCCGGTGTATCGCTGGCTTTGAAGCTGCCGTCACTTTTAATCGTGCACTCGGGTGCTGTCCAGGTGGCGTTATCGATTGGATAGCTTTGCCCATATTGGTCGAGGCCGCTCAATTTGAAGGTGACATGATCGCCAGGGCGTATTTCTATATTGCTGGGTTGGAGAAGCAGATTTTCGAGACGAGGAGGCTCTAAGAGCCGTTTGGCGTCTTCTGCTCGGAGAATGTAAACATCGTCGCTAATTTCAACCTGTTGCTCCAGCAGGCTTTCCCCGAAACATTCCAACTTGAAGTTACCTGTAGAATCCTTGCTGGCGTAGCCGAACAGATTGGAAGTCACTCCATCAGCAATGGTGCGCTTGATGGTGTCGGGTTCTAGGAGGCGAGGCAAGGCCGGGGAGGCAAAAAACGCATCGCGCACTGCTTTCGTTGACCACTCGGTAAGTGCGGGAGGCCAAAGTCGGACGAGCTTATTGGGACCCACAGACGTGGTAATTTCATCGTCTTTAAGCAATGTGTTGATGATTAAATCGCACAGCGAAGCAGCCATGCTGGAGGTGATTTGACCAAGATCAATACTCCTGACGTTATTGTCTTTGCCAAGCAGGAATACATACCGGTAGGACCGCCAAATGGCTTCTTTCAGGTCTGCCTTGGCACGTCCCAAGCTTTGGTTGAGCGAACGCCGTTGAGCTTCTTCCAGTTGCTGCACTGTATCTTTGTCGCTCTCAATATCTTCCCACGCTAGGCAGTTGCGTGCAGCATCTACGAGACTTGAAGCCTGATCTGGAGCAACGAATATTATTCCAGATTTATAGGTACGGCCTGCTGTGCCACATTCCCGTAGAATGTTTTCAATAAACTCCTTGGTAGAGGCCTCTTGTGCTTGATGCTCGGGGCCTAGCACCACCAGGGCTAGTTGAGGGCGGTCGGGAACATCGTTGCTTCTGGCTGGGAAATAGCGTCGATCCACCGCTTTGCTGCCAAGCCTGAACAAGTCATGGATAGTTTGGCGAATTCGCTCTTCAATGTCTTTGTCTTTGACTGTTCCCCGACGGGTGACTAGTACTTGATTGAGATTGGGACGCGGACTAAATCGGTAACGGTTACGGTCCCAATTCAGATAAAAGCAGTTAGCCGTTAGCCCTTCTAAGACGGTTTCCACGTCGGCAAGATTAATGTCGGGGTTTCCGATGGCCGCGCGAATCTCGGGTACCGAAGCTTCCATCTTAGTTTGGCTTTGCCCACCGTTACTCTCGAAAAAGATGACTGTTGCAACGCGCTGATGAAGCCGGACTTTCTTGATGGCGTCGATAGCTTCGCGGTCTAAGCGGGCAGCGTGGGCGTCTTTTTTGCCAATAATGTCGGTGGTAACGGGTATAGAGAGTTGATCAGATCCGAGTTGCTCGAAGAGCGCATCACGGAAAGTTTGATCGTCTAGTGGTGCAGCGCCAAGAGTGATGAGTGGTTCTCGGGAATTCTTTCGGTGTTCTTCCTGATAAGCTCGCGCGACCCAGAGGGCAAGCAGGCGCAGGATACCACGTGTGCGTTGAAAGCGCGGAAGGCTTTGCCATTTGCGCTGAAAGACGGATATTAGCGATGGGTGAAATGGATAGCAGATAAGGAAGAGTTCTTCCAGGGAGTCGCCGCCAAGGGTAGCTAAGGAATTGTCACGAAATAACTATCTCATTTTGAGTGATGTTGCTATCATGGATAGTATGGTTGATGAAAGCGGTGTCAGGAAGCGGTTTGAATTGTTAGCGCCCGTATTGGACGAGCGTCTGCGGCGGCTTGCCGCCTCTGCGGAGGCAGAAGCCATCGGACGCGGCGGGATCTCTCTGGTGTCGAAAGCAACCGGGGTGTCACGGCGGGCGATTCGAGTGGGGAGGCAGGAGCTTCGTGATCTCGAATCCGGGGGGCACGAGGTTGCGGCGGTAGCGAATCAAGGTGTTCGTAAACCTGGCGGGGGACGCAAAAAGACTGTCGAGAAAGATCCGACGCTCAGAGAGGATCTAAATACTTTGGTGAACCCAATGACCTGCGGCGACCCGGAATCACCGCTGCACTGGACCTGCAAGAGTGTCCGTAAGCTCGCGAGCGAACTGCGTGCGATGGGGCATGAGACCAGTCACAAGCTCGTGGCCGCGCTTCTGCACGAGATGGGTTACAGTTTGCAAGCAAACCGCAAGGCGCGTGAGGGGGTCGATCATCCCGATCGCGACGCGCAGTTTCACTACCTCAATAACCACGTGCTTAACGCCCTCGCCTCGGGCGATCCTGCGATTTCTGTTGATACGAAGAAGAAGGAACTGGTGGGTGATTTCAAGAATGGTGGCCACGAGTGGCGGCCCAAAGGCCAACCCGAACAAGTCCGTGTTCACGACTTCAAGATCAAGGAACTCGGGCGTGTGGCACCGGATGGGGTCTAGGACATTGGCGAGAATGTTGGCTGGGTCGGAGTTGGAACCGACCATGACACCGCCGCGTTTGCGGTGGCCACTATTGGCAACCGGTGGCGCAGGATGGGCCAGCCGATTTATCCGCAAGCTGGGCAGATCTTGATCACCGCCGACGGTGGCGGCAGCAATGGCTCCCGGCTCCGGCTGTGGAAAACGCAACTGCCGCGTTTCGCCGATGAGAGTGCCCTGCCGGTAACCGTCTGCCACTTTCCACCTGGCACGAGCAAATGGAACACGATCGAGCACCGATTGTTTTCCTACATCACCCAGAACTGGCGCGGCAAGCCGCTGGTCAGTCACGAAGTGATTGTCAACCTCATCGCCGCGACGAAGACCCAATCAGGCTTGCGGGTACACGCTGAGATTGATGCGTCTGGGTATCCAGCGGGGAAAAAGGTCACTGACGCCGAGTTGGCAGAGGTCAACATTCGACGTCACGAGTTCCACGGGGAATGGAACTACACCATTTTGCCGTCATGAAATGGTACACTTATTTCGTTACATTTCCTAAGATATGCCGCATCCCGATGATGTTGGACCAGGGTACGTCCGGGGCTTGCTCTGCGTGCTTCTTGAGGTAAAGCTCGTGCTGATTCACCGATGACCTGAAGATGGTGTATAAACCAGTTTTGAATTAGTTCATCTTGCTCAAAGGCTTCCCGTCCTCGCTCCGCGTACCGTTGAATGCGATCTATTGCCTCCAGGATATCCCGTAATCGTTCCTGAGGTTCTCTCACAGCATCACCGCTTCCCGGAGTACGCGCGCCCGAATACGAGGCTTGAGTCCTTGTTCGGTAATCACATCAACGTTTCTGCCCAGCACGGTCTGCAACTCCATCAGCAACCCTCCCATATCAAGCAGGCTGCGCCCGGGTTCCATATCAACCAGAAAATCAATGTCACTGTGGCTATCTGCATGACCGCGAGCCACAGAGCCGAAGAGACGCACATGGCGGGCCCCATGCCGAGCCGCAATGGCTAAAATTTCTTTCCGTTTTGCCTGCAACAGCTCATCAATATCCATCATGGTTGACCTCATTTTATAGGGTATCGCTAATGAGTCCGTCACCGGAGCAGCCGGGCTCAAAACAGCCGGTCCCGCCAGCGTTACTGAGGTTGTTTCACGCGGCGCTGAAGCACGTCTGGCGGCTGGTGCGTGTGAAATGCTCTGTGGCCAAGGGGGCACGACTGACTCTGAATGCACGAAGAGAGACGAATGTCGCTTTGAAAAATTCATCCCTGCATTTTCACCCTGGCGAAAATGCGACGCTTCTGTCTGGCAACTAAAAAGACAGTATACTCGGTAACTGCTTGATAACATATAGAGCACGGGGTTTTTGATGGATGTCTATCACGTTGGTCACGTATTTCCTATCGCCGTTCCTTTTTGGGAAAGACCTTCTACACTAACCTGACCTCGCTCATGGGTAGGTTCGATAACAATTTTGACGTTGCGGTTTGAAGTAGTCAGTGGCTCAAGCAACCGTTGTAGGGAAAACCGGCTGAGTTTGTCACGCATGATCTTGGAAATTTCCCGTTGTGGGACTCCCAACCGTTCGGCAGCCTTCGTCTGTGTCCAGCCGTTTTCCTCGAGAAGATAGGCAATCTCGGCCATAATGTTAGCTTTGCTCAACAACTCATCGGGATTGTCCAGACTCCTGTCGGTAAAGACATCGCCGCTGCTTTGGGTGAATTCGCGTTTGTCACTCATGAGGATTGCCTCGCTTGTGCGGCTTTCTCGGAGGTGGCTTAAGCATTACCCGCTAGGGCAACCCAATAACTAATCGCGCCCCGTTCAAAAACTTGGGTATTAGCATGACGGCAGGGGAGAGTGGCACTGAGTGGGAAGACATCGCCATAGGAAAATCTCCTGACTGGTTAGCTCACCAACGCTCGTTGCTGCGACGGATTTGCCGCTTTGCGAGCCGCTTTGTAAAAAGTTTCCTTGTCATAGAATACCTGTGCGTGGATAACCGCCTTGACTCTAGCGGCGTACTCTTGCGGCTCCGCAACGGCCGCTAAGCTGGTGAAATAGGCGGGCAGGACAGTGTTGTTATCGATACCCACCTGCCACGAACCCCCTTCGTCGGCAAAGAAAATGATAGTGTCGCTTCCCGTATCGATCTCTGTTAGTAGTTCGAAGAGGAGATCCATGGCAGTGCGAACGACTGCATGATGACCTTGATCACTGAGTTTCACACAGTGGTTGAAGAGTTGATTACATTTGCGGATCCAACGCGCAGTACCTGCGGAAGTCCTCTGGAAGTTCTTGGAGTTGACGTTGAATGACTCGTAATACTGACCCGCGATACTCGCGGCATGAAATTGTTGTACCGCTTCCAGCAACCGTCGCGGTGCCGGGCTCTTTTGAGAGGGAGGCGGTGAATTCAGCGCCGCCAGGTCCATGTATTGGCTGAAAACCGACACCACCCGAGAGGCGGGCAGCGCCTGGTAAGCCTCTTGAAGCACTTGCAGCAGCTCCGCTTTTTTCAGCTTGCGTAGCGCAGGTTCAAGTGTTTCCCAAGCAATAGATTTTCTGGCCATGGTTTCGTGATCTAAATGTATGTCAGAGTTCTTCACGTCTCGTTAGGCAATCTTGGGCTGAAACGATAGAGTCGACAAGCAAGGCGTTTTCATCAGGCATTACCCATTGCAACGGTTCAATCTGATGCATTGGATGCATCAGGTTGACAGGCAGTGTACTGTTGAAACCCGAAAGTCTTGGTCGGTGAACCATCGCTATCATTTCGTTAGCCGTAGCTGGGATGCTATGCTACGACACCATCATGACCGAAACCGATGCCTGTTGAGCACGCAAGGAGAAGATCCATGCAAGAAATTCTACCGGGTATCTACCACTGGACAACTTTCCACGAGGGTATCCAAGAAGATGTCCATTCCTACTATATCACTGCCATCGCACCTGCCGCCCTGATTGATCCCCGCATTCCGGCAGAGGAGCTTGGCTGGTTTGAGGGACACCCGCTGCCCCAGCACATCTATCTCACTAATCGGCACCATTACCGGCACAGCGATCAGTTTTCAAGCGCGTTTGGCGCTACGGTATGGTGTCACCAAAAAGGCTTGCACGAGTTCGCCAGGGGACAGGTAGTAAAGCCTTTCCAGCATGGTGACGAATTGCCTGGCGGGATTCTGGCGTTGGCGGTGGGAGTGTTATGTCCGGAAGAAACGGCGCTTTATCTTCCCTGCGGCGGTGGCATCCTGGCCATTGGTGATGCCATCATTCGGCAAAATGAGTATTTAAGCTTTGTCCCGGATTCCCTATTGGGAGATGACCCGCAGGCGGTGAAAGACGGCTTGCGACAGGTGTTTCGGCGGCATCTGGAACGGGAGTTTGATCACCTGCTCTTTGCCCATGGAGCGCCTTGCATTGGTGGAGCCAAGGCGGCGCTGCGGCAGTTTTTGGAAAAGTAACGTACCGGATGGCACTCAAGCTACCATGGCAATTGGCTGGTGGCTTTGGCTCACTGGTAACCCATAGCGAGATACCCATGAAGACGGTACCCGTTGAAGCATTGCATCTACCTGAAGACCTTCTTAGAATCCTGCGGGACAAACAGGAAACCTTACTGATCACCGACCAGGGGAAACCTTTGGCGCAAGTTCTGCCCTACCCAGAGTCAGAAAAAAATCCACTGAAGGATTCTATTGTCTTTGAAACCGATATCGTGAGTCCCTTGCATGAGCCTTGGGAAACCGAGCAGTGATGCTTCTCGATACCCATGCCTGGGTCTGGTGGGTCAGCGAATCACCTAAACTGATAGTTATGGCGGGCATAGAAGGAACTAATAATTAACAGGTGAAGTGAAGTAATTACCTAACCAGCCGGGAAGTTGTCACTTAAGGAAGAAATCATTATCTGCTTCATCCTCTGCAGAACTCCTGACATGCTGTTTCTAAGTTTAGGAAAATATGTAAAAATAAGCACTGAAATAGGCGAATAAAGATGAGACACTTGAAGCATGCCAGGCACTGTGGAATTACCCCTTTTCCCGCAAGAATCCCGGATCCTCAGTTCCCGTCTAGGCGTGGTGGAAATGGCCGAGGAGCTGGTGTTTGTCAACGCCTCAGGGCCATTGATGAGCTGTGGACGCAGCGACCAGGCGACCAAGCGCTTCGTCGGTGCGATGCTGCTCCATCAAGGCTTGGCCAACGTCGATGATCTGGGGCAAATCTTAGGTACCAGTCGCGCGACGCTGTATCGCCCCTGTCAGCGCTACCGTGAGGGAGGTTTCAACGCCTTGCGGGACGGTCGTGGGAGCGGCCCTCGCCCGGCACACAAATTGACCGAAGCGGTCACAGCGATCGCGCAAAGCCACTTGGACGAGGGCTGCTCGATGGCGGAAACGGCTCGCCGGGTGGGTGTCAGCCCACGAGCGCTCTCCCATGCGATCGAACGCGGGCAGCTCAGGCGCCCGAAGCCGCGCCACCGTCACCTGCCGCTTGGCCCACGCCGCCGAGCCGAACGCGATGTGCGCCCGGCTGCCGCTGTCGGTACCGCTGTCAAGCGGTTAGCGGAACGCGCGCAAGCGGCGGCGGGTGGGTTGCCTGAGGCGGCACCGCAATTTGCAGCGGTCGAAGGGGTTGCCAATGCCGGGGTGCTGTTAGCCCTGGCGGCGATGCTCGGTGAGGGTCTGCTCAGCGTCGCGGAGCAGATCTATGCGCCGTTGAAAAAGGGCTTTTATGGTCTGCGCTCGATTCTGCTGTGTCTGGTGATGCTGGCATTATTACGGATCCAGAGCATTGAGCAATTGAGTGCCCACTCGCCAGGCGAGCTCGGCTTGCTGCTCGGTCTGGATCGGGTGCCCGAAGTCAAGACGCTACGGCGCAAGCTCGACGAGCTTGGCGCCCAGCAGAACGGGGCGCTATTCGCTGCAGCGCTCGCCGAGCGTTGGGCACGTGACGCGCCTGAGGAACTGGGGATGCTTTATGTGGACGGTCACGTCAACGTCTACACGGGGCGCAAGCATCCGGTGCCGAAGACCTTGGTGCAGAAACGGCGACAATGCCTGCCGGCCGCCACCGATACCTGGGTCCACAATGGGGCAAGCGAGCCGCTATTTTTCGTCACGAGCCCCACCAACGCTCACCTGCTCTCCCTGCTGGAGCAGCAGGTCATTCCCAAGGCGCGCGAGCAAATCCGCCAGATCACGGGGGAATCCCAGCGCTTGACGTTGGTTTTTGATCGCGAGGCCTGGAGTCCGCAGTCCTTCCGGCGCTGGCGTGACGAGGGAGTCGATGTCATCACGTATCGCAAAGGTCGGCAGACCCCTTGGCCGCAGAGCGACTATCGCACCGATACGCTGGCACGAGACGGCAGCGACATCAGCTACCAGCTGGCCGAGCGCAGCGTGCTCATTATCCAGAAAACCCGCCGCCAGCCCGCCTTCTGGATGCGGGAGATCCGCCGTCTGGGGAGCCGGGGACAGCAAACCGCCCTCTTGACCACGCGCCAGGATCTGCCCGCGGCGATCATTGCCGATCGCCTGTTTGCACGTTGGCGCCAAGAGAACTTTTTCAAGTACATGGAAGCGGAATTCAATCTCGACCAGCTGTGCACCTACGATACCGAGGCAGCCGATAGCGAACGCCGCGTTCCCAATCCCGAACGCCGCGCGATCGACAAGCAACTCAAGGCCACCAAGGCGCGGTTAGGAACTGTCCTAGCGGAACTGAGGACAGCTCAGAAAAACCCGGTGGCAGCCGACAAGCTCGCTGCCCAGCAACACGCGATGCAAACCCTTGAGACAGAGCTCGAGGGGCTCCTCGAAAAACGCCAGGCGATGCCAACCAAGGTGCCTTTGCACACCCTTCACGACATCGAGCGACTGGTTCATCATGAGATCGAACGAAAGACCATTACGCGACTGCTTAAGACGCTCGCCTATCGCAGCGAGAGCCGCCTTGCACGCCTTGTCGAGCCCTACTTTGCGCGCCGCGACGACGAAATACGTGCTTTCTTAAAGAGCCTCTTCCGCCTCAGCGGTGATATTATTCCTGATCACGAGCGCTGTGAACTGCATGTTCATCTCTATAGCCCCGCCAACCACCGTTCCCAGCGGGCGCTGGCCGCGCTTTGCGAGTACCTCAACCAGCAGCCGGTGCGTTATCCAGGTACCAACTTACGCGTGATTTATAAGACCATCGAGTCTCATTAACAATGCCGCGAGGTCAGGAGTTCTGCTCTGGGTTTTCATCTTCGATGTTGTCAATCTCTACATCGGTTGTCCAGTATACTTCTTCTTGCTGTTGTATTTTGTGATACAACTTGCGACAGGTCGAAGCAGCCACTTTATCAAAGGCCTGCTCCAAGTGCTCCCGCACCTCGGAGAAGTTGACCCCTTGACGCAAGAGTCGGTTACAGTCGGCGAACGGATCACTCCGTCCGCCGCTGCTTCAGAACCCCGCGTGCGAGTTTGCCCGCACGAGGCTCCTCAGTGAAGCACCCCTTGTCATGGGTATCTGGCAAGCCATTTACCTCGGCTTGTTCGACTTGTGATCTGGGGTTTGACGCCTTACCTAAAAGGACATCGCTCCCTCACGCCGTAACGTGGGTTTAGCGCCTCTATAGCGTGACTTCCCCCGATCACCTGTACTTCACCGTCCTCACGTCAGCCTATCCGAGGCGTTACCCTCGGCCTTCGCTTCTTGAGGAATCCTGCCCCGTACGCCTTGCGGTGGGCACCTGCTCCCGGCGTTTGATCTCGCCGGAAGAGCACGTACGGGGTTACTTCGTTCCCGATCCCGGTTTGCCGATGAACGTAGATACCGTCTTGACGGTCAAGCCTCCTGAGGGGTTTGTGTTTGGAAATTAGTTTGATTTTTGATCACGCCAAAGCAAATATGAGCGAGCTTGCGCATGGCGCCGCCAAGGGCTGACATTTTGCCTTTGCCCCGCTGGAGCAGGCGCTCATAGTGAGCGCGAATCACCGGGTTATAGCGCACGGCCACCAGCGCGGCCATGTAGAACTTGGCGCGCAGGTGGCCAGGCCCGGTTTTGCTCAGCTGGGGGCGTCGGTAGACTGTTGCCCCGGAGCGATGTTCGCTGGGGATCAGACCCAGGTAAGCGGCGAACTGAGCCGCCGAGGAAAAGCGTTGGCCCTGCTGCAACAGCAGCAATGCCCAGCGCGAGAGCACCGGACCGATGCCGGGGATCGACAGTAACCGGTCCCGATCGGCCCGCAGGTGCGGATAGCGATCGATATGCGCATCGATCTCGCTGAGCAGGCGTTTTTTCTCCTGTTCCAGAAAGGCGATACTGCGCTCGAGCGAGGCCAGCACCGTTGTCGAGGCGGCACTGACCGTGGCCTTCTCTTGGCGGTTGCGTTCGCGCTGCAGCTCCTGTTCCAGCGCCTCAAGCCGCTGCAGCAGGGCGTGGAGCTGGCGAAACTCGGGCGGTGGCGGCTGCCAGGGCCGGGGGCGGCGGTTGGCACCGTAGTCGGCCAACGCCAGAGCATCCTGGTCATCGTTCTTCACCTTGTGCCCGATGCCTTTGGCGTAATCCTTGAGCTGTTTGGGGTTGACCACCGTAACCGTGGCGCCAGCCTCATACAGCGTATGCGCGGCGGTTTCATGGTAAGGGCCGGTGGCTTCCATGATCACCTGCAGCTCGCTCGCCGGCTGCCCCGTTTGCTTCTGTGCCCAGGCCAACAGCTGGTGCATCCCCTCGGGCGTGTTGGGCACCACTTTGCTGCGTTGCTTGCCTGTCGTCGGCTCCAGCAGCAACACACAGTGTACTTTGCGTTTATCAATATCAGCACCGATGAAAAACATGCGCTTGTCCCTCCGGTCGCAGGCTAACCTTGTACATACAGCCTCCAGGGCTTGGATACCGTTCAACCGTCACGGCTACCGGTGGGTACCACGGGGGGTTATCTACGTTGCAGACTCGTGGTCTTCGGGTGGCAACAACCTCCCGGGTCCCGTGTGGTGGTAGCTAATCACCACACGCTTCAAGATACAAGGGTGGTCAATTCCGCCGGGTTACTTGCGGGGTGAGTGCCGGTCACTGTCGTAGATGCCGGCCCGTTCACCTGTGCCTTTTGGCTCCAGCGTTTCAGCCTGATTTCGCTGGTTAAATATAACGACAGTTTCATGACCTTCCTGTGCGTACCCCTATTCATCTCTGCTAGCGGCCTCGCCGGGTGAGGCTCCCAGCTTATCCGCATTCATTCCCGCTTCACGGATTGAGGACCCGTCGCTACCGTGGGGAATGTGCTTCAGCTCTTCACCAAGAGCGGTAGGAATTGCACCTACACCGGAATCCAGTTCTCAAGCCATCGATCGTAACCTCTCGTTAGCTTGGGACCCATCCCCCAAGGCCATAATCGCCTTGGTTTCGGGTCAACGAATCACACCCCACACTCGTTCTTGACAATAGCCCACACCAATTCGATGGGGTTGAGTTCGGGATGATGCACGGGTAGTAGGAGCAGTTGGTGGCCCTGGGCTTCAGCAAACTTCTGAACCACTGGGGTTTTGTCGAGGTGTTTGTTAACCTCTTCCAGCAGCTTGGGTTTGAGCCAATGTTCTTCCCAGGGGATCTGCTGTGTGGTTAGCCAAGCTTGCCATTCCGCTTTGCGCATCGTCTGGGGGATAATTGGTTCCTCAGGGACCCAGTGAAAGGTCGCCCGATCGATGACGATCACCCATCGCGATGGCAAGTTCGGCAGCAGCTGTTGCTGCCACCACTCCTGAAAATGGCACGCGTTGAACAGGTGATGATAGTCGCCCGTACTGCGCTTGGCTTCAAAAATATGACGCGCATTGGCCACCAAGCCGGTGGGTAACAGGGCATGGATAAAACACCAGCGACGTCCCTTGCCAGCCGGTCGCTCAAGATAGTCACCGGGTTCGTCGTGGAACCAGGAAAACTGATGGCCATGGTAGTGGTGTAAAAAGCTTTCATCGATATAAACGACTTGATAACCGCTCTGACGACAGTGCCGAATGGCATGGAGGTAGGAGTGCCGTTGCTGCCGAATATACAGTTTTTCCCGCAACGACCGGGGCTTTCTCTTGCTGCGGGAATAAGTAAATCCCATTCGCTGTAGGTGGTCACGAGTCGTCCGTTTGGGAATCTCCCGCTGCAATAAGTCTTGTAACAAATCCTGGATATGATTGGTGTTACAGACTTCGCCTGCTAGATGGCGCTGGAAGATAACCTCTCGAAGATAGGGCTCAACCAAGGACGGAACGTTAGTGGCATGAACACTGTGGTTCCCCGCCAGGGTAGCCGAAGGCACCTGCCCCGTCGCTTTGAAGTGACGGATGATGTCAACCACTTGGCGACGACCCACCCCCGTGTAGTGCGAGGTGCGAGTGTAGGCGTCCCGGGTATTGATATACCATCGGTCTCGCCGTTCCTCGTTGCAGAGGTGAAATACTCTTACCACCATCCATTTCTCGTCTACCGATAACGGCTTACCACGCTTTCGCGCAGGCACGTCTTCTAAGGCACTGGGTCGGTGGGGGGAGCATCTGAGGAATCCCATGAGTTCGTGCTAGAAAATATGCCACCATGGCCAATAATTACTATCCTAGATGGCTCCTTATAGACGTTATAGACGTTGTAGTGTGTTAATGTCAAAAAGTCTTAAATTAGGCTATTTATTAGTTCCTTCTATGCCCGCCATAACTATGAGCACCGATTTTCATTCCGATAAATAAGGTCTCTTCATGACACGGTTCCGGGCAGAAACTGGATATTCATGTCCATCCATGCCAGGTGAGTCGGTTGTGTCATCCACGGCAGCTCGAACAAGATTGGGAGGTGCGTTTTTTTGTTGAGTCGAACCGTTACGGTGTTGCCGTGAATAGTGATAGCCGCCCCATTTTCTAGGAATTTCCGATGGATCGTCTCGACCGTACACTGCTCAAAACCCGGTAAGCCATTGGCCAGTTGACGGTAGAGATGATGGGCCAAGAGCGACAACGTGAGGTCAAGATCCACCTTGACGACAAGGGAAGACGAGGGACTATTGAGGTGAAACGCCACGATCTGCTCGGCGATTTCCTGTTCCACTAACCATCGCCGCGCGTACTTTTGCACCACGTGTTTAACCGGTAGTTCGAAGTCATTGGTGATCAAAAACGTCGGTTGCCGGCGCCCGTGATCGGTGAGAATGACTTGTCGAACTTCCCCTGGGTAATGGGGCAGCGTGCAGGTGCCATCGTGCACCCGCAGCGTCTGGTGTTTGCCCTTGGCGCGCGCCACGGACACCCGCTGCCAAGCTTCGGCGGGCAACGCCTCGACGCCCTGGAGCAACTGCTTACCGCGCCGGCGTAAGGTCAGAAATGTGATCCGCTCAGGACTTTGATTGAGCTGATCGAGATGGCGGTAAGTCGTGAGCTTCGAATCGAAGATGAGCACCTTGGGCGCGATCCCACGGCCCTGCTTCCAAAAGTCGACGAAGTCGAGCACCGCCGCGCTTTGATCACGCTGTCGGATATCGGCGTTAGGATAAGCCAGGTGCCCCGTAGCGGAGTCCTGCACGATCAAGGCCAGGACCCTCGTGAGCGCTTTCGCACGACTGCCCGACCCGTGTTTTTCCAGCACACTCGCATCGCCCCAATGGGGAATCGTTTTGAAATCCAAATTGAATTCACCCGGCGCGCTGTCGTGTTGAAAACAGCGACTCAACTGCAGGAGAAAGCGCCGATTCATGGTCCGCGTGACCCGATAGGAATAGCTCGCCAGCGTCGTGGCTTTGGGTAACACGTTGAGCCCCGCAAATAGCCCCAACGCTCGATCCAGATTCCAGGCGGTGTCGTGTGACCAGCGCTGGGTGCCCATCAGCTTCAGCGCCAAGAGCGACAACACCGCTTGCCCATCGCGGATCTCGCTAGTCGAGGGAAACGGCGCCTGGGTAATCGCCGGCACGATCCCTAAGCGTTCGAGTAGCGGCAGAAAAACCAAGGGACCCGCTCCCGTGGTGGTGGTAAAGTCTTCGTCAGCGAGCGTCAGGGTACCGCTGCGTGGCGCCGGTAAGGTCGGAGGCGGTTTCCCCGTCAGGCGCTGTTGGCGAGTGCGCTTCGGTAGCGGCGCAACGCCTTCGGTTTTCAAAAGCTGATCGATCGTATCCAATGACAGAGAGCCCCCCTGGGCCTCTAGCACCGCTTTGATATCGGTGATCGCATAGTTGTGCTTGCGCAGCGCGATGATCTGCTCCACCAACGCGTCGCTGCGACGCCGCTGTTTGGGACCGGTTTTGGGTTCGACAAAAAAGGGATTGCGTCCCTGCCGAAGACGGCGCACAAACTCAACTCGCAGCTTCTTAAAGTACGAGACCGAGAATCCGAAGCGAGCGGCCGCTTCGGCCGCCGACAGTCTCTCCTGGTAGAAGGCTTTGAGCGCCTCGTATTGGCGCTGGCGGGCGCAACTGGGATGGCTAAAAAATTCCGTAGGCTCCATGCGAAGATACTATAATTAACTGAACAGTAAATCAATGTATTTTTGTTATAATTTAGAGGGAGACAACCTATTTCGAAAAAATACGTAGCTTAGCGCACTGTTTTAGGCTCTGATCAGATAAATGATGGGGCCACGGCAGAAATCTGTTATGTCGCGATTTCGGCTAGCGTTCAACTATTAGGGTAGCCGTTATGAGAACGACTGGAACGCAAGTAACAACGAAACGTGGTTAGTTTCGCTTAGCATTGAGTTACCTGAAATAACAGAATGAAAATCGGTGAAATGAGTACTAAAGCCCTCCAAGTCATTACTCAAACCACCGCGCCCATCGGCATACATCCCATCTCCTGTTGGGAGGTCGCCATGCTAGTGAATAAGGGCCGTATCGGTTTTAATCGGGACGTTGGAGAGTGGATTACCCTGGCCCTCAAGCGACCGAACGTTAAGCTATTGTCCTGTTCCGCCGAGGAAATGGTGTGCGCGGCGCGCTTGCCAGGTAACTTCCACGGTGACCCTGCCGACCGCTTCTTGGTGGCTGCTTGCCTAACGCACAATGCCACGTTGATCTCCAAAGACCAAAAACTTCACACTTGGAACCAGATCACTGTGATCTGGTGAGATAAACGGTAAACGTGCCAATGGGTGAAAAGACACCATCATGCGGATTATCATTCATAAAATGGGGTCTCCACTTAGCTGTACCTGCTACAACATATTGTAGGTCGTTACTTACCCACGATTTTCTTGTAGGATTCTGGGGTGGTGACCACAACCTGCTGGAGTAGACGGTAGAAGAGCAGACCACGCCTGCGCGAGTTGCGCCGATTGAAACGGAACGTGTACTCCTCAAGGTAGGCCTGCAAATGTGCGCCATGGACGGAACCCTGGTGTGTTCCCAGAAGCCAGCGCTTGAGCAAGCTAGCGACAAGGTGGACTGCGGGCATCGAGACGTGGGCTGGACTGTCGCTAGCCGACAGAATGAGTTTATTATGCCGATATCCATGCGAGGCTAAGGAGTCGTAGGCATTGAACCCGTCAGTGCGGACAAGCGAACCCGCTTCGACAACATCGCACACCAAGGGAACGAGGCTGGCCGCCGTGACATCGGGCACGTGGCGCATTCGGATCCGACCGAACCCCTTCGGCTCATGGAGCTCAACGGCAATGACCACGATGAACTTCTTTCCCACACCGCGACCCCGTTTGCCCCCCTTGCTGGGGCCTCCGACATCCGTTTCGTCAACCTCGACTTCTCCAACCAGCTGGGTGCGACCTGGCCGGACCATCGCCTTGCGAAACTTGTGCAGCATCGTCCAGGCAGTCTGTTGGCTCCCGAATCCCAGCACGCGCTGAAGACCAAGTACACTGACCCCGAGTTTCTGGTTGGTGGTGTACCAGGCAGCGGCAAACCCTATTGGCAGAGGTGTTCGCGTCTTGTCCAGGATGGTGCCTGCCGTGACCGATGTGCTGCGACTACACTGCCGGCACTTCCACAAATGATCTGAACCCCGCCATGCCTGGTGGTGCCCACACGCTGGGCATACGAAGCCCTCTGGCCAGCGCAGCCGCTCCACATAACGTCTCCAGGCGTCATCGTCAGGAAACCACATCTGGAATTCATGCCAACTTCCTGGGTAGTCCTTGCCTGCAAGAAGATCGATCTCGTAGGAATCCTCCACAATATGTTGAGTATAGTACAGCTAAGTGGAGACCCCATTATTCATAATACCAATTCAACTTAAAAAACAAACGCATAGTGCATCAAAAACCCACTGCTAATCGGTGATGCTCCTGATTTTTTTCGGATGGTCTTGTTTGTTTTGTCAATTGAATTAGTATCAGCAGCCCGGTCGCGTATTTGGAAGGCATCTTCGTAGCACCCGCCAAGCGGGAATGGGTATCGCCCGCGCGCTGCTCACCCACGTGTAGGTGGCGAATTCCAACTTTGCGATGAAAAAACTGGCACTTAGAAAAATTTGCTATCGTCAGCCTTCTCTTCTACGCTCATACCCCATGAAAGTGTTCTTTATCCTTATGGTTCACCTCTTGGTGACCCTTGCACGGCTAATAGGCCCCGGCGGTGCACGGGTAATCGTTGCTGAGAACCTGCTGCTCAAACAGCAGCTATTGGTGCTTACCCGCACTCGGCGGCGGACGCCTCGCCTCTCTGTCAGCGATCATTTTCTGTTCGGCGGGTGGTCACTGTGCCTCACGCCTCGGCGCCTCCTGCGCGCAGCCATTTTGCCAACACCGTCGACGCTATTGCGCTTCCACGCTGTCCTCGTCAAGCACAAGTATCGTCGGCTTTTCACCCCTCGCACCCGCGCTAAACCCGGCCCGAAAGGCCCCTCACCAGAACGGATTCGTACCATCGTCGAGATGAAACGGCGTAACCCGCGCTTCGGCTGCCCGCGGATTGCCCAGCAGATTGCCTATACCTTCGGTATTGAGATCAATAAGGATGTCATGAGGCGGGTTCTTGAGAAGCATTATCATCCTGGCCCTGGCAACGGCGCTGGCCCGTCCTGGCTCACCGTCATCGGCCGTACCAAGGACAGCCTCTGGAGCGTTGACTTGTTTCGCTGCGAATCCATCCGCTTGCAAACCCACTGGGCACTAGTGGTCATGGATCAATGCACTCGGCGTATTATCGGTTTCGGCGTTCAGGTCGGCGATGTAGACAGCATAGCCTGATGCCGGATGTTCAACCGCGCCATCTCCAGGCAGAGCACGCCCAAGTCCTTGAGCTCCGATAACGACCCGTTTGCAGCTAGTAAAAGTGGCTCCATTAGCAGTGCAAATGGGTGGCTCCATTGCGGTGCAAATTCACACCGTTGTTTCTCTACCACCAGTGGCAGGCAAACTTGCGTATTCTGGGCATTGAGGAGATCAAGACGGTTCCTTACATGCCGCTATCGCATCCGTTTGTGGAACGACTGATTGGGACCATACGACACGAGTTTCTTGGCCACGTTTTTTTCTGGAATGTCATTGGCTTACAGCGAAAACTCGACACCGTATTGATTTATTATTGCTACTGCCTACGTCGTTTGCTGTTACCCAGGCCAATGCCTGATGAGTACGCAAGGAGAGGATCCCTGCAAGAGATTCTGCCGGGTATCTATCACTGGACAACTTTCCACAAGGGTATCCAAGAAGATGTCCATTCTTACTACATCGCTGCCATTGCTCCTGCCGTCTTAATTGATCCCCGCGTTCCCGCAGAGGGACTTGGCTGGTTTGCGGGACACCCGCTCGTCTCTTCTGAAAAAGGTCAAGAATATCAGGCAATACGATTTATCGAGAAGAACACCTCTTTTGAATCAACACGATTTAGAAAAGAATCATCATTGACATCAATTGCATTTATAGTATGATGCATTGATGCGAACCACACTAACGATTGATGATGACTTGGCCGCCCAGATCGAGGAGCTACGGCGCCGCAAGGGGCTGTCTATGAAGAATGCGGTTAACACTTTGTTGCGTGAGGGTTTGAAGCAGCAGTTAGAACCGTTGCAGGCGAAGCGTTTCCGAACGAAGACCCACAAGCTGGGGCTTCGTCCTGGCTTTGATCCGACGAAGCTGAACCAGTTAACAGATGAGCTAGAAGCGGAAGTGTTTCAGGAAAAACACGCTGGCTCCCAGAGATGATTCTTCCCGATGTCAATTTACTGACCGGCATTCCGCACACCCCCTCTTGATTTTAGGAATAAAACGCTTCATAGGCCTGACCGAGTAATTCGAGCAAGCACTGGTGGTGCTCATCGAGGTTGAGGACCAGCGCCTGACCGTCGGCCAGGATGAGCAGATGGATACCGACGAAATACTGGAACACTCAGCGTGCCGTGAGGTTGTCAACGGGTTTGCCGGTTTGATGAGGAAAGGTGTGTTCCTGGGTTTTCAGCCGGTCACGGATACGGTGTTCCAAGGCAGCGTAAACCAACAAACACAGGGTCATCACCAACATCAGCGCCATGATGCGTTGCGGCGACTTCAGGTAAAGCGAGGACGCCAAGAACAGCGGATCTTTCAAAAAGCGAAAGCCCCGTTCCACGCGCTGCTGAGCTTTATAGGCTTGGAACAGTTCGGCGTCGGACAAGGCGTCGGTATCCAGCTGATTCGTCGCCAGGATAAAGCCACTGTGTTGGCGCAGGCGGGCGCGGTACGCGGCGGGCAGGCTGGCTAACGTCCCGTCGATCCGATAGGTCAGCGTATCGGGTGAGCGCGCCCTGGCAGGACGCCCGCGACCCTGATAGTGGGGTACCGCCACGATCCGCGACTCGGCCACCGTGGTCAGCGTGAGGGTGTTCTGGAAGGCGGCCAGCGCCTGTTCGGCATCGTCAGCACAGGCGAAGGACTGCGTACTTAACTTGGCAAACGCCTTGGCGTCCGCCTCGGTCTGTTTCCGGCATTGCCGAGACACGGTCTGACGCGCACGCTGCTGCGCCGCGTCGGAGTCGACCACCAGCCACCGTTGGGCTGGCCTGATGAAAACAACTCTATGCCGCCTCCGCTAATTGATCCTGTTTTTGTTCCTTTTTGTTAGGGCGAGTAAGCGCCTCTCTTCGCTTGGCTTGAACGGACTTACCCAGTTTCTGTTGGCACCAGTCAATAATACGCTTGGTCGGCACCGTTTCTAAGGCCGTTTTCACGACCTCGGCGGTGGTGGTCGAGACGAGGGCCGCCACCGCGAGGACCAGACCGGTAAAGCCGCTTTTCACTTGGTCGCGGGCGAGTCGCTTTAAGCTCCCGAAGACCGATTCAATGACCTCACTACTAGCGACCAGGCGCTCGCCGGGGTTGGCTTTGAACGCTTCTTGCGCCACAAAGCTCACGAGCGCTTGTTGCACGCGTTTGGCGGGAGCGGTAGAGGCGACCCCCGTTAGGCGTTTTTTCAACGACCGGTGACAGCCTCTTGACAAGCCCTGGGTGCGCACAAAGGTTTCCGTGATGAGCGCTACGCTGAAGAGCTCGCGCCAGGTCGCCAGGGCGTCACGAAAGTCCCTGACCCAACCCAACTTGGCTTGCACAACCACCGGCTCATAGGTCGTCGTCAGCTCTGGGGGCTGGCACTGCACAAACGCCAATATCTTCTCGGCCCAGTCCCGTAGGCACTCCACATTCATATAGCGGGCTTTGGCTTTCTGGGGTGGCGGGGCCAACGGTGCCAACGCGGTTTGCTGGAGTTGGCAACGGGGGTGTGCGGCCCGTTGGCAAAAGTCTTGCCACTGTTCATCCCCCTGCAGTTCATGCTTTAACACGAGGGCCACTTTATGCTTAATATCATACAGTGAGACGGTCTCTGGGTGTGCGTGACAAAAGCGCTCGATGCCGACTTTCAGATCCGAGCCGTGGTCGCTCACAATGGCGCGTGGTGTGCCGGTTTTTTTCCGCGTCTCTTCGAGTTGTTGATACACGATCTCCCCCGTCGATTGAGCCACCGGCAATAACTCGATCGGTTCTACTTGCTCATGGCGTAGGCAGTAATTGGTCCCCGGCAACGTGCTTAAGCGAACGCCCACAATAAGCAGACATTTCTCCGGACCCAATTGCACCGGATGATCCACAATCCAGACCCAATCCGGCGCTGGCTCTTTGGGACGCATTAAGTTGTAATAACCTAACCGCAGCAACCATAGCCGCCCGGTCGACCAGACCGGGCACGCCCCAGGCAGGTCAAAAACCGCCATTACCACCGCGATAGCGCGACTGGCCCCACGAAGACTGGTGGCAGCACCGAGCACCAACGACATAAACAGCATTATCAGGCCCAGGGTATACTGATGGGCCAGCGGTGCCGAGCTGAACTCGCCCGGGTAACCGGGGGTACTGATCAGCTCAGCAGACTTTTTTTTAATGCCCCCAGCTCTGCTTCCAGTGCCCGTTCTTTGGCCCTCAGCATCGCTAATTCCTCCTCGAGGGCGTTGGCCTTCGTCTTCCACCGGGCGCGACTGGTCTCTAGAAAACGAATCCGATTCTTCAATAGCTTCAGCGCTTGTTTGGCTTCACCCGCTTTGCGTTTCCACTGGCCTCGGCTTTTTTCAAAAAAGCGGATCAGTTTGTGACGCGGACTTTTATAACCCAGTGACCCAGCAGTGCTCGACATGACGGACGTCCTTTCGTTGAGAAACCCTTTCGATAAGGCGCCAAAATGAGTTCATTCATCAGGAACAAAAACAGAACTCAATTATGATAACAGGTTAGCCCAAATTTAAGCTGTTTTCATCAGCCCACCGTTGGGCTACCCCGGCATACTCCATACTCAGGCGCTGATAGCGGGTGTGTTCATCGAGACGCGTCATCGTCTCGGGGTCGGCGGCACGTAGCACCTCTTGCGCGGCGTTCAGCGTGGCGGGTACCCGCGTGATCCAATGCACGTCCTGCAACAACGGCAAGGTCTCGGCCGTATACAGGGCACTGTCTGCGACAATCGTGTCCAGTTCATAGGTCGTGCGTAGCTGCCCTAGATACGCCTGCAGCGTCTGGCGGAAATAGGTCTTATCGTCGGCATTCCCATCTAACGGCTGCATCAACAACGGCAATCCCGCCTGGTGCTCCACGATCAGTTGCAGGATTGCCTGGTTCAAGTCCGGGCGGTGGTCGCGACGATAACCGCGGGTGAGGTGAATGACCCCTTCCTCGGCACCGGTCTCGTGGGGGTAGTCACCATCGACATGAAAACCGGTGCTGTCCAAGTGTGCCACCCGTACCCGCAGCCCCAGGCGCTGGACCGCCTGGGGCGCGATCAGCGCATACAGCTCGGTGACCCCAACGTCATATAAGGCGTCTAACGCCCGGCCCAGCACATCATCGTTGAGCTGTTCGGGCTGAATCCCTTCCCCAACCAGCCGTTCCGTGGGTTTATCCCAGAAAAACTTTGGTATCAGGTACAGGCGCTGATTCACCAACCCCAGCCCATTGAGCACCATCGCCTTGACCGCTTGACCCAATGATACCTGGCGCTGATCGCCATCCTGGATAATCGCGCGGTCAATCGTCTCCCCAATGCCCAGTTCTTCATACATCCCCGCCACTAATCCCAGATGATCTAGCGTCTGGCTCCGGTAACGCGGTGGCACCATCGTGCCCGTCTCGATATGTGCGGCCATTCAATCTCTTCAGTTGCTGCTAAAAATGCCTTTGACAGCAGCACCGTGCAAAAATCGCTAAACCCTGTTAGGGTATGCGGAATGTCGGTTACTGATCTATGCTATAGACGAGTCCAGCCCATTCCATATCAGGGCACGTCTGTGGTGGGAGAGCGTGCTTTCGTCTACAGACCCGGTAGGGCTTTGCTATCCAAGCATTTTGGGTTTCATCCGACTGGTAACAAACCGCCGACTTTTTGAAAAGCCTTTAACCGTCGAAGTAGCCATCGAACACGTTGAAAGATGGTTAGCTCAACCCAATACACTGCTCATTGTACCGACTACGCGGCACTGGCCTTTGTTGACAAAACTGCTTTCTTCGGTCGGCGTTGGGGCAAACTTAACTACGGATGCACATATGGCCGCGCTAGCGATTGAGCACGGTTATACGCTTTATTCCAACGATACTGATTTCGCAAGGTTTGATGGACTACGGTGGCAGAATCCGTTACCCGAGGCATAAAGGACTGTCGTTCCCAAAAACTCATATCACACTCTATCACGCCTGTGATGCGCAAAAATATTATATTCCATTCATTTGTTGTGTTTTTTGGAATACCATCGCGCGCTTTAGTCGAGACTCAGGCAGCCCTTATCAATGACATCCATGACCCATTCGGGTAGTGATGTCCATGTAATGCTCGCCTGACGATTCCATGCTATCGTTGATCTAAAACACTTACTTATCCAGGGGAGGTCAACAGAATCCCATGGTCATCAGAGATGTGTGCCCCCGGTGCAAATCAGCCAACTATAAGAAAAACGGTCACATCCACAACGGCAAACAGAATCATCAATGCCGCGACTGCGGACGTCAGTTTGTCGATTGCTTCGAACAATACCTTGTCGGTGATGACACACGAACTCTGATCGAACGCTTGCTGGTGGAACGTATTTCGTTGCGCGGGATATGTCGTGCCGTGGGTGTTAAACTTAAGTGGCTATTGGGCTTTCTCGTCCAATGCTTGGAGGCCCTGCCGGATCATCTCAACATTCCAGCCCGTCCGTGGTACCCAAGACGTCATGATTCAACGCCTTGAGGTGGAAGCCGACGAAATGCACAGCTTCGTGCCGAACAAAGAAAACAAGCAGTGGATTTGGCTCGCCATGGACGTCAAGAGCCGTCAAATCATTGCCTTTCACGTGGGGGATCGCAGCCACAAGAGCGCCAGGCAATTGTGGTCGAAGATTCCGAAAGTCTATCGTCAGAACGCGACGTTTTCCACGGATCAATATGTCGTCTACGAAGGCGTGATTCCCAAGGCGCAGCACAAAGCGGTCAACAAACTGGCGCGCAGAACCAATCACATCGAGCGATTCAACAACCCGCTGCGACAGCGCGTTTCGCGTCTGGTACGCAGTGCGTTGTCGTTTTCCAAGAAGCTAGCCAATCATGTCGGTGCCATCAAGCTTTTCATATGCCACTACAACCTAACGAGAGCAACAGTGTAGCGCGAGCATTACATGGACATCACTACCTGTTCGTCACATCTCCTGTTACACTGACGAACCGGTTTCTAGCCTATTCATTGCCTTTAGTTTCCAGTAATGTCTAATATATTCTGCGTCATTTTTAATTTTCAGTCTGTTTTATAATAATAAATGATGGACATATAGTAAAACATCTCAGATACAAAATTAGACACTGTTGCACTAGCATATTTATGAGTAAAATCGGAAAAACTCGTACTAGTTTGAGAGGTGAATCTGCATAACGACAACAGGCTAACGGTGGTTATGACTAAGAACTGACCAACAAATTCAACGTTACCTAAAGAAGAAAAATAACATTTTTATCAAACACATAAAATTTTTTAGGGAGCATTAACAATAACAATAACACTGAAAATTTTTCTTGTGACTCTAAGTAGTTTAATTTTAAACTATCATCGAACATCGTTCGAATTACTACTGTTTCAGCCTTTACAGTTGTGAAATAAAAACCCAACTACATACAAAAGGTTTCTTGAAGTGTATAGAAGATTATCTTTCTTGCTCGTGGAAACAGTTCACAAAAATTCTGTTGAAAATGGACTGCTTTATATTAAGTTGTTCTTATTTTTCACACTATTAACAACACTTACTTTGATCTCTTACTCTGCGTTGGGAGAAGCATGGATAGTAACTCCTGAGATAACCGTCGAAGGTCGCTACGACGATAATTTCAGATTAAGTTCTCAAGATGAAGAGTCAGGACAACGAATTGATTTGAAATCTTTGGTGAATCTTGCCAGAGAAACGGACACATCTTTTGTTGGGGCTAGCGCAGGGATTGATGCTTTCAAGTATTTTTCTAGTGACTTGGATGACCGCGTTAACTTCTTCGGGGACGTTGAAGCACGTTACAAAACAGAACTGGATGAATGGACACTGCGCGGCAACATACTTCGAGACACAACTCTCACCACCGTAGACGTGGCTACCGTACCAACTTCTACGCCCGATGCACCATCTGATGACGACCCAGGTCTCACTGATCAGGAAATTAAACGCTTTACGTACAGTTTGATTCCTTCATGGAAGCGTAACTTTACGGAGCGTACAAGTGGTACCTTGGAATATATTCTCAACGGCCGTGAGTACCTCAACGCCTCAGACACTAACCTTAATGAATATCAGCTCCATAATCTATCGGGACGTCTTTCTTATGGTCTCACACCGGTTGATCAAATATTCACAATAGCAAATGGGGGTTACTTCCGGGAAAGAGGAGGAGACAGAAAATATTATAATGTTAGTCTCCAATTTGGGATTGAACATGAATTTTCCGAAACTTTCAGGACTGAGGCTTCCATCGGCGGACGTTATACTGATTTTGATACACCCGGTGATGACGGTAGTGAAAGCGGGCTTATCTTAAGGCTGTTCGCAGTAAAGCGAACAGAAGTATCTGCTTATAGTGTAAACTTTTATAGAGGTTTGCTTCCGAGCGGATCGGGCGATGCTGTGCAAAGCAATGATCTTACTCTGCGTTATACCCGGAGATTTACGCCAAGGCTACAGTTAATTTCCGGCCTTAGATACTTTAAAAGGGACGCGGTTGGAAACGCCGGTGATTCCGCAGTTGATCGGGATTACTTTTCAGTGGAACCAAGGCTGGTTTATGATATAAGCCGATGGTGGAACCTCAATGCATCGTATCGTTACCGCTGGCAAGATAGGAAGAACGAATCGGGTAATGCAAAAAGTAATGCCTTTTTCGTCTGGCTGACCTATTCAAAACCATTTATTTATTAACTGAAAAAACTGCAGTACAATAATAGCCGCACAAAAAGTGTAAACTAAAAAATCTTTACTGCTGATAGTCTTTTTCATAGGCCTCATTTTCGGCTACGAAAGTAAGGCCTGTTTGTTTATCACGCACTACATCATGAATTAACTCAATACTGATGTCTGACTTCTGCTCAGCAAAAGCATAAACGAGAGCTGTATCACACAGGATATTAACTAACCTAGGCACACCTCTACTACAACGCCAAACCAACGTACATGCATCTTTTGAAAATAAGTTGGGATCACCGCCTGCAACATTAAGCCTATGTCGTATATAATTTACAGTCTCTTGGGAATCAAGTGGCTTAAGATGATAATCAACTGATATTCGTTGCGCGAATTGCTCTAACTCGGGTCGCCGCAGTAAATCCCGCAAATTGGGTTGTCCAACAAGTATTAGTTGTAAAACTTGGTTCTTATCGGCATTAACATTTGAAAGCATTCGAAGTTGCTCAAGTGCTTCTGGTCCAAGATTTTGTGCTTCATCGATTATTAGCACGACTCGATGATTTAGACCATATTCTTTTATAAGAAAATCTGTAAATGCATGATATAATTCAACCTTATCTTTTCCTCGATATTCGAGGTCGAAAGCGAATAAAATCCAGCGAAATAACTCCTCAAAAGAATCGCACTGTGTATTAGAAACCAAACCTACAGTAAGATGCTTATCAATCTGTTTCAAAAGCTTGCGAATTAAGGTTGTCTTACCTGAGCCGATTTCACCAGTAATGACCGTAAATCCAACTTGATTAGCTAATCCATATTCAAGCATTGCCAAAGCCATTTGGTGTTTGCGGCTCGGAAATAAAAATGCAGGATCCGGAAGTATTGAAAAAGGTTTCTCCCGGAATCCATAAAAAAACTCATACATATCAAAAAATCCCTCGAGGCAAGATATCTTTGTCTACTGCTCAAAATAACCAGTAAATCTCTTGCGAAACTACCGTAATACTACGGTATTTTAATCCTGTTATCGATCAAAATCGCAAAAACCCTCGCCCATCAAAACATGAGACATTATTGAAAACTCAGATCTAGATTCCCTGAGCCACTGAAAAATAGGAAACCATAAATTAGTTTCCAATAATGTCTATGGTTAAAAATTAAAGATTTTAAAGTCGTGGTCCATAAATCCACTTTCATGGAAAATTGTGAATCAGATAAAACTATTTTTGTTATTATGTGTAATCGTATCCATGTGAACCTTCTGTTGATTTATTAAGCACGGTTCCAACTATGTTTACATCTTTTAACAGCTCAACCGATCGAGCAAGTTCATCGGCCTTCGTTTTACCATCCTCTACGACAAGTAAAGCCGCATCGAGCAGAGAAGCAACCGCTATCACATCATCGCCTACAAGAACGGGAGGTAGATCAAATATCATTAAATATGATGAATAACGTGATTTCAGATCTTGTATCAAATGCACCATATTAGGAGATGCAATAAAATCAGAAGAGTTTTTCATTTGCTTTTGGGATGGTAAAATCACAAGCCGTTCTATCCCTGGATTAATTAGTAAATCTTCAATAGCAATTTCTGTGTTTATATAATCACCTATACTATGTTCCGGTTTAAGGCCTAAAAATTTATGAATATTGGGACGGCGCAAATCCGCATCCACGAGAATCACTGCACAATTAGGATCCATCACAATACTAATACTTAAATTAATTGCTGTGAGTGTTTTACCAACTCCTGGAGCCGCGCTTGTCACGCCTAAACTTCTCCAATTATTCTGTTTCATACGACGTAATACGTGTGTACGCAATACCCGATAAGAATCTACTAATGATTCCTGTTGAAAACTACTTATAATGCGATTCTCTCTTAGTATTTCTTGAGAAGGCTGAACAGTTTTTATCTCTTTATGAACAACCTCTTGTCCATCAACAAATGTGTCTTGTTGCAGACTAGGAGCGGGCTGTTGCCTTTGCCTAGCTAACTCTAGGGCTCTTGCAATTCGATCCATATATGTTCCTCAAAGAAAGTGTTCAAGTTACTAGTACAAAGACATAATTCCACGGACAAGCTAAAGGAAAATCTGACTATAGGTTCTCAATTCACTCTGCTGAAGTTTGCAAAGCTTCCGACTCATTTGTCTGCTGTTTCACTTCCAACCACAACTGATCTATAGGTTTCCAATAAAAATGTACCACTACTATTAAAAGTACTATTGCGCTTGATATCAGCAATGCAGTCACCTGATTTCGACTGCGCCTTCGTATCATATCCGCGTTATTATTAATATAGGGAATTCCGGCAAGAGGTGGTTCTTTAAGAATGGCGGCCACTCCCCTGAAACCACGAACTGAACGGTCGAAATATTCTGAAATTGCAGCAGAGCCAAGTCCGCTGCCAAAAGCTAAAGAGAATCCCAAAAGCGCAATGCCTAACCGGTTGGGTTTAATTGGTCCGGTTGGAAGAGTTGCTGAACCTACAAGAGTGAACCGACCTCCTTTACCCTCTTTTTCGAGCTGTTCTGCAAGCTCAGCACCCCGAAGCTTTTCTTTCATTCCATTATACTCTTTTACTGCCTGCTCGTATTCTCTATTGAGCATAACGTAGTCGCGTTCTACAGTTGGAGTTTGTAAAAGCCTGGCTTCATATTCTTCTATCTTTTTCTCTAACTGATCCCGCTTATCCTTCTCAGCTTCTAAACTGGCAACAACACCGTTTAACTGGCTCTGCAAACTGACATATTGAGGATTATTTGGTGCCGTTGATCGGTTTGACGCCGCACCAGAAACATTATGAATTTCTTTCTCCAGCGCGGTAATTGCTCTATTCAGTTTTTTTACATCCGGATGCTCTTGAGAATATTTACGACTAGCCTCGGCAAGTTCTGAACGCAGGATCTCAAGTTTGTCCAACATTTCATCAGTCCCACTTTTACGGCCCAACTGCTTCTCAAGCAAATTTATTTCTCGACGCATCTTAACCATGTCTGGATGATTATAAGAATAGGTCGACGATTTACTGAGATATTCTGTATGTAGCATGTTGAGGCGCTCATTTGGCATTAACAGACTCTCATCATTTTTGCCATAAGAAAGTACGTTAGGTTCGGTAACTCCTAATTGCGCTTGCAAAGTCCCCTTTTGTTGTTCCAGAAGACGAATTTGCTCTTGGGTCTGTTCTAACTTACTGTTGGTTTGTTCGAGAAGTTTTAAGTTGATATCTAAAAACTCTGGAAGCGTTCCCCTGTTTTCTTGCTTAAACTCTGCAAGTTGTGCTTGCAATTTTTTGATTTGACTGTCGAGTTTGTCGGCTTCTTGCTTAAAAAAATTAGCAACTTCAGCAGTTTGCTCCATGCGCGTTCTACGATATTCTTCTTGGTAGAGGGTTGCTAATTTATTAGCGACCTGCTGAGCTACTTCAGGATCACCCGCTTGAAACGAGACTGTAAAAGCTACTGTTAAGGAACTTTCCCTACCCGTTCCTGGATTAGTCATATCCACATTGACCATTTCTACATTTATATTTTCATAGACACGCTCTACAATTTCATCACGGGACTCTGTTCGACGCTCTTCGGGATATAAATTTGAACTCTGAGCAATTTGCCACAAATTGTCGGATGTCATAATTTGTTTAGTAATGGCTTCTAATCTTTCTCTTACATAGCCAGTCACTGTTGTTTCCACTAAATCAGAAGGCACTTCCTGTTGCTCTATAAGAATAGTTGCTGTTGATTGATACACAGGAGGAAGAGCAAAAGCGAGCGTAAAAGCGGCTAGTAAGACAAATGTGAATGGTACGAATAATTGCATCTTACGTCGATTAAGAATAGCCAGATAATCGCTAAGTTCCATTGGAGTTTTTTCTCTTACCATTTTAACGCAATGTCTAAAGTAAATTTTTGTTTCGGTGCTTCATTTTGAAGCGGTAATTAAAAAATTGCGAGTTATGAGATATAAGGTGTTGAAATCTTAATTTCTTCCATAAAATAATAATCTTTTAGATTGCGGCAGACTTAGCTCATCGTTTCAATACAGTCCGTTCTAAAAACAGAAACTGATTACATCAACATTTTGCTACAATTGTTTTGGAAATAAAGAAACCAGTGCATCGACTCCAACAAAGCAATTAGCCACTTAGTGCTAGAGGTATTATATAATACAAACACTTAGACTATTCAGTAATTTTTTCTGAATCACAAAACATCTTATAGTGTTGGTACCGCTTAACTTATGAAAGTGTTCACTGCCAATAGCTATTGCCTAAATTTTTCTACTGGCACGCTGCTATCCGTTACTTCTGAAACGTAGTTTTAGGTTAAGTTCAAGTTGTTACGTGGCAGTCTGGTCATCAACTGAGAGTCGGAAGTATGTCGTACGGTATACCAAATTTAATCACTTTTTAAGCGATTCTATTGTTAAATGTTGTAAATGAATATGCTAAAATTTATTCATTTATAAATCAACTACTTAAATTGATTTATAAATGAATATAAAAGAGAAAATATTACAAAACATCTGAGCACTATGGAAATTTTCGGTTTAGAATTTCTATTTGATGGAGTAATTTTGCTGTAAACCGGAGAACGAACTGCTAGCTAGCGGCAAAGCTGATCCATGTCGTTACTTGGCCGGACGTAAACTTCCAACTTTAGCCGGTATCTGTATACTTAGTTCCAATCCAAACCTATGTAGCCTTCATGGTCGATTCGAGAGATAATAAATTTGGCTTAGCGCACTGAGAATCATAAATAATTTGCGTGCGTATTGAAATGATCTGTATCGACCCAAACGACTTTCAATTTTCAAGCGTGAACAGAACCTAACGATCTCAAGTAAAAAGTCAGATAAACATTGAGACAATTTTGGGCTATAGTAACCTACGAGCCAATAACTTTGGATAAATTCTTTCAAAAACTGGATTAAGGACAAATGACTAAACAAGCTAAAACCTTTCTGCGTCTTCATTGCAAAATGCATGCTATGACTTTATTGGCGCTTACCGTGCTGGTGGGTACGCTCATATCGGCTTGTGCCGCCATTTCGCCTACGAACGACTTTGCAGCTAGCGGATCAAATACCAATTACCAAGGCGGTGCCTACCGAATTGGGCCCGAGGACGTACTTGAAATCTCCGTATGGAGAGAGGATTCTCTACAACGAGAAGTTTTAGTACGACCCGATGGTGGTATTTCTTTTCCGCTGGTTGGAGACGTACAGGCCGCAGGAAAAACTCCACAGGAACTCCAAGCCGTAATTACAGAGAAATTGCAACGGTACATTCCAGAGCCTGTAGTCACCGTAACCGCAGCAACAGTTGCTGGCTACAGAATTTATGTTCTCGGCCAGGTTAACAATCCTGGACAATTTGTCGTAGGCCGTTACATAGACGTTTTACAAGCTCTGACTCTTGCCGGTGGTCTAACCCCATATGCTTCAGAAAACAATATAAAGATATTGCGCAGAGAGAATGGAGATGAAATAGTTTTTCCGTTTAGTTATTCAGCTGTAAAAAGAGGACAAAATTTGGATCAAAATATATTATTAAAAAGCGGTGATGTCGTGGTTGTGCCATAACTTAGTTATGTTAAAGAGCTTGAACCAGCTAGGAATACTGGAGGTTAGTTGAGTTATAACATAATTTTAAATAATCATTACTTCGAATAGATACAACAAATTTCCATCGCTTGAATAAATAGATGAATTATCTTAGCCCTAATTGATAAAGACAATTAATAATGATCTCCTTGCTGCTTGCATGTAAAGTAGGCAAGGAGACTATCATAAGCCACGTCAACCATACAACCCATATCTTCATTATTATTATCTTAACTTTCTATTTATCGCAAGCAAACAAAAAATATCATAAAATGAATTTGGACTAAAAGTGTTTCTAAATCTTTCTACACTTTCATTTCTCCCAAGGCCTGCATAAGCAAGTAAAATCTGCCCAAAGATATCGATTAAACTTTGCTCATTTAGCCTCTTATGTGGATTTCGCTTTACGAGAACATGATTGTTAGATATGACTCTAGCCAAGCTATGAACTGTAGTTTGTCTTTTTAAATTCTAGGTCCAGGGTGCAAAACACTATTCAAGTTACTAAAATTACCTAACATTGCACAGAATGTAGATAAAACCTAGCGGTAAATATTAGGATAAGGTGGTTGTTTTGAAAACACCAATCCCAGAACAACGAATTATGAGTTTTTAGATCATAAGTCAGACATTAACTGCTTGATCAACAACCATTAATAGGAGCAAAACTTATGAAAAAACCAATCCGCGTAGCTATTACCGGTAGCGCCGGAAATCTCGGTTATGCATTGGCTTTCCGTGTCGCCTCGGGTAGTATGCTAGGGCCAGATCAGCCAGTAACATTGAACCTTCTAGAAATTACACCTGCGCTATCGGCTCTCCAAGGCGTGTTGATGGAACTGAATGACTGCGCTTTCCCGTTACTGACGGGTGTGGTTGCTACCGATGACGTTAATGTGGCATTTAAGGATGTTGATTTTGCCTTGTTAGTAGGTGCCCGTCCGCGGGGTCCCGGTATGGAACGCAAAGATCTTTTGACTGCCAACGGTGCTATTTTTGGCCCTCAAGGCAAAGCCTTAAATGAACATGCCTCCCGTAACGTCAAAGTGCTGGTAGTAGGAAATCCAGCTAATACCAATGCTTTGATTGCTGCCAGTAACGCTCCAGACCTAGATCGTAGACAATTTGCCGCTATGACTCGTCTGGATCACAATCGTGCCCTCAGTCAATTGGCCGAGAAGACCGGTAGCCACGTTACCGATATTCAAAAGATGATCATTTGGGGTAATCACTCCGCTACTCAATACCCAGACATTAGTCAATGCACTGTAAAAGATCGACCAGCAGTCGATTTAGTGGAACAGGATTGGTACCAAAATGAGTTTATCCCTACCGTGCAACAACGCGGTGCTGCCATTATTAAAGCCCGTGGTGCTTCGTCAGCAGCTTCTGCAGCTTCTGCCGCTATCGATCACATGCGAGACTGGACTTTGGGTACACCGGAAGGCGACTGGGTTAGCATGGCTGTGCCTGCAGATGGCAGCTACGGTATTAGTGAGGGAGTCATTTACTCTTTTCCTTGTGTTTGTAAAGACGGCAAATATGAGATCGTACAAGATCTTGATATCGATGATTTCGGTCGCGAAAAAATGCGAATTACCGATGAAGAGCTGCGCGAAGAACGCACTAATGTTGAAGAAATGCTTCAAGGGTAATGCGGTAGGTAGCAGTTACGTCCGGTTATAAGTAGCAAATCATCTTAATGGTAATTCAGCCTCAGTTATCATTAAATACAGGTTGAAACAAACTACCCTTTAAGATTTGGCCTAGTTCGCTTACTACCTGAAGACAGGGGATAGAGTGTTCTTGATTAAGAACACTCTCCTCGAGCCAGTTCCCAAACCACTCACTGCAAAATTCAGAACTAAAAGCTATAACTATCACAAGGCTCAGTCATACCAGAAAACTTGCTGCATCTTGGCTAGCTCTTAGACTAGCTATGAGATGGGAATAAAGCACAATCAACGCAAATCATGCATCACTAGAGGAGTAAAATTAATGAATTACGAAACGTTTCACCGTCAGTCCATTGAAGATCCGGAAGGTTTCTGGGGAGAACAAGCAAAATTGATTTCTTGGAATAAGCCTCCGCAAAAGGTAATGGATTACTCCAACCCCCCATTTTGTAAGTGGTTCGTAGGCGGTGAGACCAACCTTTGCTACAACGCTGTCGATCGCCACTTAAACACACGCGCTGAGCAGCCGGCTCTTATTTACATATCTACGGAAACTAATGAAACCGCCACCTACACTTTCGCTGAGTTGCACCAAGAAGTTAACCGTTTCGCGGCTGCACTGAAAGCACAGGGACTACAGAAGGGCGATCGGGTGGTAATTTACATGCCTATGATTGCGCAAGCCATCTTCGCCATGCTCGCTTGCGCTCGTTTAGGCGCGATCCACTCTGTAGTGTTTGGTGGTTTTGCAGCCCATAATTTAGCAGTACGCATTGACGACGCTAAGCCTAAAGTCTTGATTAGCGCCGATGCAGGAATGCGCAATGGCAATCCGGTGCCTTATAAACATTTGGTAGACGAAGCTTGTAAAAAGGCCAAGTTTCCGCCAGAACGCGTGATTATTTGCCATCGAGGGCTAGATAAAAATATGCCCATGACTGAGGGCCGAGACCTGGATTATGCTACTCTGCGCGAACAGCACATGGATGCTGAGGTACCGGTAGAGTGGGTCGAATCCAATGATCCCAGCTATATTCTTTATACCTCCGGTACCACCGGCACTCCCAAAGGCGTGCAGCGAGACACGGGTGGTTATGCGGTAGCCCTAGCCGCCTCAATGCGCTACATCTACAACGCTCAGCCTGGAGAGACCATGTTCACCACCTCTGATATCGGCTGGGTGGTCGGGCATTCCTATATTGTTTATGGTCCCCTGATACATGGCATGGCCACCATCGTCTATGAAGGATTGCCAATTCGCCCAGATGCGGGCATTTGGTGGAAAATTGCTCAGGATAACAAAGTGACTACCATGTTTTCCTCACCTACGGCGATTCGTGTGCTAAAGAAACAGGATCCCGCCTATCTCAAGAAATACGATTTGAGCAACTTACGCTATCTATTTTTGGCGGGTGAACCCTTAGACGAACCGACCTCCCACTGGATCACCGATTCACTCGGTGTGCCGGTGATTGACCATTACTGGCAGACCGAAACCGGCTGGGCGATCCTCACTTATTTGCCGGGCGTGGAACTAAAACCTAACCGCTTTGGCTCTCCAGGGTTCCCGACTTACGGCTTCAACCTCAAGATTATTAACGAATCTAGCGGCCAGGAAGCAGAACCCAATGAAAAAGGAGTCTTAGTATCAGTACCGCCTCTGCCGCCCGGATGTCTATCGACCGTTTGGGGTGATGATAAGCGATTTATCAAGAGTTACTTTTCGGATTTTAAGGATTTACTCTATACCACCTCTGACTGGGCAGTGCGGGACGATGATGGTTATTTCTTTATCATGGGCCGCACCGATGACGTAATTAACGTTGCAGGTCATCGCTTAGGTACTCGCGAGATTGAAGAGGCCGTCAGTAGTCATAACGCTATTGCTGAAGTTGCCGTGGTCGGCGTGCACGATGAACTCAAAGGACAGGTGGCAGATGTCTTTGCCACTCTCAAGAATCCTGATCTAATCCATACTGAGGAAGACCGCGTTCGCTTACAAAAAGAAGTGATAGACGAAGTCGTAAAACAATTAGGGCCTGTTGCCCGACCTGCTGCCGTTTATTTTGTCAACGCTCTACCCAAAACTCGCTCCGGCAAATTGCTGCGGCGTAGCATTCAGGCTCTGGCCGAGGGAAGAGACCCCGGCGATTTGTCCACCCTGGATGATCCTTCTTCTTTAGAAGCGGTGCGCCGCGCAGTTCAAAAATAACATTCGGCTTTTCCCAATTTATCAACCCCCTCTTGAAGAGGGGGTAATATTTGACGAAATAGCTATTACCATCATAGTTACCCTGGCTCGTTAACGGGATCTTCATGGATAATTACATCTGAAGTAGGGAAAGCCCGCTTGAGCGCATCATAAACCTGGGTAGAGACCGCATGAGCTTCCATCAGCGGCATTCCCTTGTCTAACTCCAAGTGTAGCTGGATGAAATAAGTTTGTCCCGCACGGCGAGTGCGCAAACCGTGTACACCACGTACCTGGACTTGGCTTCGTGCTATAGCAACAATTTTATCCTGCTCAACCTCGGGTAATTCCCGATCCAGTAAAAGCTGCATGGCTTCATTACCAATTTGCCAAGCACTATAAAGAATATAAGTGGCAATACCCAAAGCGAATACGGGGTCCAGCCCCGGCCAACCTAAGTAAGCCAGAAATAATGCCACGATAATACTTACATTGGTCAATAAATCCGTAACATAATGCAATGAATCCGCACGAATGGCAGTGGAACGGGTGCGCTTAATGACATAGCGCTGAATCAACACCAAGATAAAGGTGGCAGCAATCGCAAACACCATAACCCCAATGCCCACTGCCAAGTTACCTAGCGGCTGGGGATGCAACAGGCGCTCCACCGCCTGCAAACTGAGAAACACAGCGGAGCCGGCAATAAAAGCAGCTTGCCCAAGACCCGCCAGAGCTTCGGCCTTGCCATGACCGAAGCGGTGCTCATTATCAGGCGGAGTCAGAGAATAACGCACCGCCAGCAAGTTAATACCGGAGGCTAATGCATCCAGCATGGAATCCACCAGCGAGGCCAACAGACTGACAGAACTTGTCATAAACCAAGCTATCAACTTGACGCCGATCAATATTCCGGCAGTCATAACCGATGCATAAGTGGCCATGCGCAACAAACGAGCATGTTCCGCATGGTCTAATTTATTTACAGTGTCTCTTATTTCCTGCCGCTCAGCGCTAATGGTGATGCACTCCACTGTAATATTTCAACCAGCGAATAAGTAATAAATCATCATTCCCGTTTGGGATTCAGCGCGAGTTTGCTTATTGTATGGGCAACACTACGGAATCATCAGGATAACGCTGCAGAAGATAGCGAAGAATAAACTGAACATCAATAACTTGGCTAATAATTTAGTCAATTCCTGCAAGCACGAGTGGACTTAGAGACGCTCTACCGCCAGAGCGGTAGCCTCGCCGCCGCCGATGCACAGACAAGCTATGCCCCGCTTGAGATCGTATTTTTGCAGGGCCGCTAACAGCGTTACTACGATGCGGGCGCCTGTCGCACCAATGGGATGCCCTAGCGCGCAGGCGCCACCATGAACATTGACTTTCTCATGAGGTAGGCCTAATTCCTGCATAGCTATCATGGCTACGCAAGCGAAAGCCTCGTTAATTTCATACAGATCTACGTCAGCAGCGCTCCAATCCACTCTTTCTAAAATTTTACGTATAGCAAATATTGGTGCCGTGGTGAACAAGGCAGGTTCTTGGGCGACTTGGACGTGACCCCGGATTAAAGCCAAAGGCATCAATCCCCGGCGTTCTGCCTCCGATAGGCGCATCAACACAAGGGCAGCAGCACCATCAGAGATAGCGCTAGCATTTCCTGCAGTGATGGTTCCGTTCTTACGAAAGGCTGGCTTGAGGTGCGGAATTTTTTCTGGCTTAACCTTTAATGGTGCCTCGTCCTTATCCACCAACACCGTTTCACCTTTACGTCCCTGAACAGTGACTGACGTTACTTCGATACTAAAAGTACCATCCTCGATGGCTTGCCTAGCCCGAGTAAGCGAAGTAATAGCATATCGATCCTGCGCCTCACGAGTCAGCCCATACTGAGCGGCGATGTCTTCGGCAAATTCACCCATCAGTTTACCTTTATCATAAGCATCTTCTAGGCCGTCGAAAACCATATGATCCAATACTCGCCCATGCCCCAGTCGGTAACCGGTACGACCTTTTTCTAGCATATAAGGAGCATTAGTCATACTCTCCATACCACCCGCCACCATAATGTCTGCGGTTTCCAGACTGATGAGGTCATGGGCCAACATAGCCGCCTTCATAGCCGAACCGCAGACCTTGTTGATGGTAGAACACGGGACAGAGATAAGGATACCAGCCTCTAAACTGGCCTGACGCGCCGGAGCCTGGCCTAAACCAGCAGGCAAAACACAACCCATAAAAACCTCTTGTACCATGCCGGGCTTTACATGAGCCCGCTCCAATACAGCACGAATGGCAGCCGCACCGAGTTCAATGGCAGATATTTCGGTAAAAATACCTTGAAAGCTACCCATGGGGGTTCGAGCAGCACTTGCAATAACGACAGGATCGTGAATCATGATACGTGCCCATACGTAACTATGAAAATATGCGCTTTTCTTTTACAAGACATACTAAAGAGAAAACTAACGCATGTGTTGCAAGCTACTCCATCTACCGTTCTAATCTTTCAGACACAATTCGTACAGATAGGAGTATATGGAAAAGTGTAACTTTGAACTTTGGACTCGTCCGACTTAGCTAAAGTGATTTAAAAATAAATATCGATTACTCGCGATACCGGAAAGATTAAGCATACCCTACAGAGATAAATATTTTCAAAGCTTTTTCTCTAAACTTAAAAGACTTTCACTGTTAATGATTCAATTTCTTTGTATAAAATGATGAATGGTTTTTTCCTAGAGAGCGTAACTATTCTTGTTCCTGGAGGATAGCAAAAATGGCTTGTCAAAAATAGATGTATTTCCTCGTTATTTCTTAGAAGATCTAAAATCTTCGTAAGACCGTAATTATCTTTTTCTGAAACAAAATGATATTTTAAATCGCCCAGTTGAATATGATTATTAGAAATTATTAATGACAGATTTTCCTTATTTTGCTTCAGCATTTCTTTAAGAAACAGCCTTCGCACCCTAGGAGAAAAATTGATACCTATCTTGGCTTCTCCAAATAGCCAATTTACATCATCTTCTTCCCTAAAAAATATTTCATGTTCACCGAACGCTTGACACCAACCTAAAAAATAAGCCGAATATCTTTTAATTTTTCTTTCATACATTTTTGATAAGCTGATTTCTCTAGAAAACCACAAGCTTTTCTAAAAATATCGATACAAACACAGTCAACTTAAAAAATTTTTAAGTGATACGCAGCCGTATCGAAGCTTGCAACTAGGTTGTCTTTCTATAAAAGCTAGACAAAGCTTGTAAAAATTTGGATAAAAAAGCAACCGCCGCCAATCAATTAAATAAGCAGGCGCTTTAAGTAAAAAAGAGACTCAAATAATAATAACGATGAACGGATAGAAGTAAAACTAGTTAAAGCCTGTCAACTAGCTAGAATGGGTATAGCGCGCCCGGAAGGATTCGAACCTCCGACCGCCTGGTTCGTAGCCAGGTACTCTATCCAACTGAGCTACGGGCGCATCTTTAAAAAGCTATGTTAAATCGTAAAGTTTGTCAAATCCAGCTCGTCGAGTCCGTATGTTCTTTAGAGTGGCGGAGAGAGAGGGATTCGAACCCTCGATGGAGCTATCAACCCCATACTCCCTTAGCAGGGGAGCGCCTTCAGCCACTCGGCCATCTCTCCCTATTCCTCTTTCGCTACATACACTAAGTATGTAGATATGCTAAGAATAACTGATTAAACTGCCTGTCGTAAAGGTCCTATTCGGCTTCATTGCCCAAATTAGCCTTGCCTTCGGTAGCCATATTCTGTTCGCGCTTGATACGCTCGTAAATTTCTTCCCGATGCACGGCGATATCCTTGGGTGCATTCACACCGATTCGAACCTGGTTGCCTTTTACGCCTAATACAGTAACGGTCACCTCGTCACCGATCATAAGCGTTTCTCCAACTCTACGTGTCAAAATAAGCATTTCATACTCCTTGCTTTATGGTTGTGTTACAGGCCCAGGTATTTCATTAATACGAGCTTCCAGAGGTCGCATTAGAAGTAATGTAGCTGACCGTATCAACGATTGATACGCTTTTAATATTTTTTAACAATTACTCCCCTAAAGAAAGTCAGTATAAAGACTGCAAGTAAATGATTTTTTTATAACTAGAATAACGTCAGATATAATGTAAGTAGCATTAAGACAACAAGTTTTGTTGTCTTAATAACCTGATTTAACCTTCAGTCATTATAGGACTCTCTACTGTATCGACGGCTGATCCAGTTGAAAAGCTTCGTGTAGGGTACGTACCCCAAGTTCTAGATATTTTTCATCCACTACAACAGAAATCTTGATTTCAGAGGTGGAAATCATGCGAATATTAATACCTTCTTGGGCCAGTGCTCGAAACATTTTGCTGGCAATGCCCGCATGAGAACGCATACCCACTCCTACTAAAGAAATTTTGACAATCTTGTTGTCACCAGTCACCTCACGTGCATCCAGCTCCTTGGCTTGAGCACTGAGAATATCCTGAGCACGTTCGTAGTCACTACGGTGCACGGTAAAGGTGAAGTCCGTGGTACTATCCTGTCCCACATTTTGGACAATCATATCCACTTCAATGTTCTCGGCGGCGATGGGACCCAGAATTTTAAATGCCACTCCAGGCCTATCGGGAACACCGAGAACAGTTAACTTAGCCTCATCTCGACTAAAGGCAATTCCAGAAATAAGAGGCTGTTCCATCGGGTTTTCCTCAAACGTAATCAACGTACCCTCACCCTCTTCGAAGGAGGAGAGAACACGTAAAGGAACATTATATTTGCCAGCAAATTCAACTGAGCGAATCTGAAGTACCTTAGATCCTAGACTAGCCAGTTCCAACATTTCTTCAAATGTGATATGTGCTAAACGACGTGCTTCAGGCACAATTCGCGGATCTGTCGTATAAACACCGTCCACGTCAGTGAAAATTTGACACTCTGCTGCCTTAAGAGCAGCCGCTAAAGCAACTGCTGTAGTGTCTGAACCACCGCGCCCTAGAGTCGTGATGTTGCCATACTCATCAATTCCCTGAAAGCCAGCAACAACGACAACAGAACCAGATTCCAGGTCATTGCGTATATGTTTAGCTTCAATTTCTTTAATGCGTGCCTTGCTATGAGCGCTATCAGTCAGTATATGAACTTGGCCTCCCGTATAGGAGCGTGCTGCATAACCCCGTTTAGCCAGAGCAATGCTAAGGAGAGCAATGGTAACTTGTTCACCCGTAGCTAATAGCACATCCAGTTCCCTAGGCAGGGGGCGGAGCGTAATGGCCTTTGCTAAAGCCAATAAGCGATCTGTCTCGCCACTCATGGCTGATACCACTACCACAATATCATGTCCGCGGTTGCGATAGGTGATGACTCGTTCGGCAACCTTTTCGATACGCTCGATACTACCTACTGAGGTGCCACCGTATTTCTGCACAATGAGAGACATAAAATTCTTGCCGCCAAAAAAAGGTGCCAATTAAACACCAAGCGGAATGGTAAAGCAAAGGTTTTTATGAAAGCCGACTTTTCACCCACGTCGGTACCAATTTTAAAGCAGCATCTAAGCGCGATGGATCGTTGCCGCCAGCCTGAGCCATGTCCGCACGACCTCCACCCTTACCACCTATTTGATGGGCGACTACGTTGACCAATTCGCCCGCCTTGATACGCTGGGTCTGATCGGCAGTGACTCCTGCAACCAGACGGACTTTACCGTCTTCTACAGCGGCTAAAACCACCGCCGCCGCCTTCAGCTTGTCTTTAAGTCTATCCACGGTATTACGCAGGGTCTTAACATCGGCATTCTCTAAACGGGCCGCCACCACCTTGATACCATCCACATCGACGGCTAGGTTGATAAGGTCGCCACCCTGACTATTAGCCAGCTTGGCTTTAAGTTGCTCTATCTCTCTTTCTAACCGGCGCGCCTTATCTACTAACTGACAGACCTTCTCATCTACGTTACCACGGTCCCCTTTGACCATTTGCCCTATTTGTCGCAGACGGTTTTGCATATCCGCTACGTAGTCTAAAGCGCACTCGCCGGTGACAGCCTCAATACGCCGTATTCCTGCCGCAATACCGGTCTCGGAAACAATTTTAAAAAGACCAATGTCACCCGTACGACGTACATGTGTTCCGCCGCACAATTCGGTAGAGAAATCCCCCATACGCAGCACGCGAACCTGCTCATCATATTTCTCACCGAAAAGCGCCAAAGCACCTGCATGCATAGCTTCATCTAGGGCCATTATCTGCGTTTCGACATGAAAATTGGCACGAATTTGAGCATTTACCAAATGCTCTATCGCTTCCAGTTGCGCTGCCGAAAGCGGTTCGAAATGAGAAAAGTCAAAGCGCAGACGCTCAGCATCCACCAGTGAACCCTTCTGAGTCACATGCGTACCCAGGACGCTCCGTAAGGCAGCGTGCAAAAGATGAGTGGCCGAGTGATTAAGGGCCGTAGCTTGACGCTTGGCGGTATCAACTTGTGCCCGCGCTCGATCGCCGACATACAACACACCCTCTTCCATGCGGCCAATATGAATATAGACGCCATCGCCTCGTTTCTGAGTATCGCCCACCTGAAATTCACCGGCTGCGCTACGCAGATGACCGGTATCGCCCACCTGACCGCCCGACTCAGCGTAAAAGGGTGTGTGCTCTAAAACAACTATGCCCTCCTCCCCTTTTTGCAGTGTCTCGATAGACCGGCCGTCTCGAATCAAGGAGGTCACGTTCGACTCCTCTTCCAAAGACTCATAGCCCAAAAATTGAGTATAACCCTGCAAATTCAATGCAGCGGTTTGTGGACCGCTAAACTGGCTAGCAGCTCGGGCAAGCTCGCGCTGCGCCTCCATCGCTCGCTCGAAACCCACCATATCAAGTGCCAAACCCCGTTCTCTGGCAACGTCGGCAGTGAGATCTACGGGAAAACCATAAGTATCATAGAGACGAAAAATAGTCTCACCAGGAATCACCTCGCCGGAGAGACGCTCAATGTCATGCTCTAATAAGCGCATGCCGTGTTCAAGCGTTTCCGTGAAGCGCTCCTCCTCTTGTGTAACGACGCGAATTATCTTCGCCTCGGCGCCCAGTAACTCCGGATAGGCGGAGCCCATCTCGGCTACCAGCGGGTTAATCAACCTATGCAGAAAAACTTCCTCAGCACCCAGCTTATAACCGTGACGGATGGCTCGCCGCATAATTCGGCGCAATACATAGCCACGCCCTTCATTGGCAGGCAATACACCGTCTACGATTAAAAAGGCGACAGCACGGATATGATCAGCAATAACTTTTAAGGAACTGGACTGCAAGGCTTGCGTTCCAGTCACCTCCGCGGCGGCTTTAATAAGGTTTCGAAATAGATCAATTTCGTAATTGCTGTGCACTCCCTGCATTACCGCCGCTAGTCGCTCCAACCCCATACCCGTATCCACGGACGGTTTGGGCAGCGGGTTCAGAGTACCATCGGCGGCACGATCATACTGCATAAACACCAGGTTCCAAATTTCGATATAGCGGTCACCGTCCGCGTCCAAAGATCCTGGAGGACCGCCAGCCACTTCCGGACCATGATCGTAGAAGATCTCAGTACAGGGTCCGCAGGGACCCGTATCACCCATGGACCAGAAATTATCCTTGGCACCGATGCGGGAAAAGCGTGCGGAGTCTATGCCAATCTTGCTGAGCCAGATATTCTCTGCCTCTTGATCTTCCTCGAAAACGGTAACCCAGAGTTTCTCTGGAGGCAACCTCAATGTCTCTACCAGGAATTCCCAGGCAAAACAAATAGCTTCGGTCTTAAAATAGTCGCCAAAGCTAAAATTACCCAACATTTCAAAAAACGTATGATGACGGGCGGTATAACCCACGTTCTCTAAATCATTATGCTTGCCACCGGCCCGCAGGCAGCGCTGAGCTGTAGCTGCCCGTGAATATGGGCGCTGTTCCCGACCCAAGAAAACGTCCTTAAACTGCACCATGCCGGCGTTGGTGAAGAGTAAAGTTGGATCATTGATAGGCACTAAAGAACTGCTGGCAACGATCTCATGACCGCGGGTGCGGAAGAACTCCAGAAAAAGATTGCGTAACTCTGCACTACTGATCATGGCCTCAAATAATCACTATCAAACTTAATTTAAATGACTCATAAGCTTCGCAGTAGGCAGCGAATTTGCTCTAAAGTAAAGCCCCGCTGGCGCAAGAAGCGTATCTGTCTAGCCTGCTCGGCGATATGATCGGAGCTCACCGCGGCAAACCGTTTGCGATGCAAGGCAGTAAGTTTATCCATCCAAACCCCGTTTAAATGCTGTAAAGTGGTGGAAACAATCTCTTCCGACACCCCCCGCTCGCGGAGTTCTCTCTCTATCCGTAAAGGACCATAGCCTTTGTCGACTCGGTTATGGGCATACACCTCAGCATAGCGAGCATCACTCAGGAGCTCTTCCGTCACCAATTGCTCCAGCAATGTAGTAACTTCCGTAGCTTCAAAACCCCGCCGGACTAGTTTATGGTACAGTTCCAGTACCGAGTGCTCACGGCGGGCCAGTAGCCGCAGAGCAAATTCCCGCGCTAATTTTGGAGCAGTCTCGTCTATCTCCTGATGACGGTCACTGTGTTTCAACTTCCACTGTGTCGCCGATTGTAATGGCATCAGAAATATCGTCAGGTTTGACTAAAAAGTGGGCGCGAATCTTATCTTCCAACTCGCGGGCAATCTCCAGGTTGTCTTTCAGGTAAGTGCGCACGTTTTCCTTGCCTTGACCGATGCGATTGCTGTTATAGCTATACCAGGCCCCCGCTTTATTAAGTAGGCCGATCTTGACACCCAAGTCGATAACCTCGCCGAGTCGCGAAATGCCCTCTCCATAAAGGACCTCGAATTCGGCCTGCTTAAAAGGAGGCGCTACTTTATTTTTGACAACTTTAACCCGAGTTTCGTTGCCGATGACATCCTCGCCTCGCTTGATAGAACCGATACGGCGGATATCCAGACGCACCGACGAATAAAATTTTAGAGCATTGCCTCCTGTGGTAGTTTCCGGATTGCCAAACATGACCCCAATCTTCATGCGTATCTGATTAATAAAAACCACAAGAGTATTAGAGCGCTTGATATTAGCAGTCAGTTTGCGTAAGGCCTGCGACATAAGGCGGGCTTGTAAACCCACATGGGAATCGCCCATTTCCCCTTCGATCTCCGCCCTAGGAGTCAGGGCGGCCACGGAATCAATGACTACCACATCCACAGCTCCCGAACGCACCAGCATATCAGCGATTTCTAAAGCCTGTTCTCCGGTATCAGGCTGTGATACCAACAGATCATCTACCGCAACCCCCAGTTTGGCGGCATACATCGGATCCAAGGCATGCTCCGCATCCACAAAAGCAGCACAACCACCCAATTTTTGGGCTTCCGCGATAACTTGTAGCGCAAGGGTGGTTTTACCCGACGATTCCGGTCCATACACCTCGACTACACGTCCGCGGGGCAAACCGCCGATGCCTAACGCAATGTCCAAGCTCAGTGAGCCGGTAGATATAGCTTCCACATCGCGGGCCACACCAGCGTCACCCAGACGCATGACCGAGCCCTTGCCGAACTGCCGCTCGATTTGACCCAGAGCCGCGGTAAGGGCTTTTCTCTTGTTTTCATCCACTATAATGCACTCCCGATCCAGCACAAGCGAATCAACGCTTATCCCAACTAGTTGTTTAATGAATCTTTAGGCCAGCGCTGTAATACCTGATAATGAACGCCCTTATCCTGATTTATAGACTCCATGAAGGTGACGCAATTTACCTGCCAGTTTAGCGGCTCCTTTACGCGAGGCAGCGAAACAACATCAGGGAACTTGCGGGCCAGAGTGATGTGCGCATGAAAAGAGCGTTGCTCCGGAGTAAAGCCGCAGGCTTTCAGGCGGCGCTTTAAATCGTCCAACAGTGTCATTAGCATATCCGGTGTTTGGTTGGTCCCCAACCACAGAATGCGCGATCTAGGCCAATAACCGAAGCGGTCCAGGGTTAACGATAGCATCGGAACCGCAAGATCTTCTAGGGCAGCCTCATAGCATGCTAGACGTTCAGCAGTGGTGGCGCCCAGAAAGACTAACGTAATATGCAGGTTAGCCGGGCACACCCGACGCCCTCCAGGCACGGCCTGGGCGAGGCGGCTTATCATAGCACGATCTGTCTCCCCGGGCCATAGAGCCAGGAACAAACGACGAGGCCTAACGCGCTTTAAGCACATCCAAAATGCCTTGCAATGCGGCGATTACCGACTGCTGACGGACGGCCTCCCGGTTTCCGCCAAAGGTGTAGCAACGGCTGCGCGTCTCTTCATCCCTAACCGCCCAACTCAACCACACCGTTCCCACAGGTTTGTCAGGATGACCTCCCGCAGGCTTGTCAGGATGACCTCCCGCAGGACCTGCAACACCGCTGACGGCAACCGCTAGATGAGCTCGGCTGTGACATAAAGCGCCCGAAGCCATTTCAGTCACTGTTTCCCCACTCACCGCTCCATAGACTTTCAGCGTAGTTTCCTGTACACCCAACAATTCCTGTTTGGCGGCGTTACTATAGACTACAAAGCCACGCTCAAACCAACTTGAACTGCCTGGCACATCGGTAATGATTTTAGCAATCCACCCCCCGGTGCATGACTCCGCCGTGACCACCAGCTGATCCCGAGAAAATAAGGCGCGACCAACTTGGCTGGCGAGTTCATACAATGCTGATGCCATGAAGGAATGTCAGCCGCTTAACCGCCGGACACAAGCATTTGCTCCAGCAGTTTGAGTTTTGCTTCTGAGACTGCATCACCAGGATTCAGATCCAGAGCTTCTTGATAAGCATCAACAGCCAATTTTACGTATAAATCGCCCAAATTAGACTTTGCCTCAGAGTAATCGGGAGTATTGGAAATAGCATTCAATAACGTCTGCCGCGCCAACTCGTATTCTCCCTCTGCCGTATAAATGGCAGCGAGGTTATTATGAGCCTCCGGAAGCTGGGGAAGCTGCTGAGCAATATCGAAAAATATCTCCCGAGCGGCAGCTGTATCGCTCTGCTGCCATAGCAGCAGTCCCTTTAAAAAACGTGATTCAAAATCATTGCTATTGGTCGCAATGCGTTTATCTAACTTCTCCATCGCCGTCTGCCACTGGCCTTGGGAAGCAAGACGTTGAATGGTATCTAGTTCTGTAAGATCCTGCGCACCAATGCTACCCGCCGCAACAATGATTATAATTGATAATCCAATGTTAAAGTATTTCATGTCCCTATATCCTCAAAAAATCATTGCTAAATTTACAGTACCCTTGCTGAAGCAAAAGTAGTAACCTTCAATATAGAACAAAGGCATACACTATACCAAGTACCTTCTCGCAATAAATTCCACCGCTTTTCTTATGCTGTCTGCATGACCGATACATTGCAAGACCTTTCCCAGCACACACCGATGATGCAGCAGTATCTGCGCATCAAGGCCGAGCATCCTCATATTCTGGTTTTTTACCGAATGGGAGATTTCTACGAGCTATTCTACGATGATGCACGAAAGGCGGCTTGCCTGCTAGATATTACCCTGACTACGCGGGGCCAGTCCGCTGGTAAGCCCATTCCCATGGCCGGCGTACCTTATCACGCCGTGGAGGGTTATTTAGCTAAGTTAGTACGCTTAGGCCAATCTATCGCTATCTGCGAGCAAGTGGGTGATCCCAACGCTAACCGTGGCCCGGTAGAACGCAAGGTGGTACGGATCGTCACTCCAGGAACTCTCACTGATGAAGCACTTTTGGAAGAACGACGGGACAACCTTCTAAGCGCACTCCATCAGCATCATGACTACTACGGTTTAGCCAGTCTGGATTTGAGCGGGGGGCGTTTCACCTTATCACAAGTTGAGGGTGAAGAAGCCCTGCTAGGCGAACTGGAGCGTCTTAAACCCGCTGAACTGTTAGTCAGTGAAAGCATGACATTGCCCAAGGCGATGGGCCAGCATCCCGGGTTGCGCCGGCAGGCTCCGTGGCATTTTGATGCAGATAGCGCTCACCACACCCTTTGCGCTCAATTCGGCACCCATAATCTGGATGGATTCGGTTGCAGCGATTTACCAATAGCCGTGGCCGCTGCTGGCTGTTTACTACAGTATGTAAAGGACACTCAGCGCAGTACGCTCCCTCATCTTACCGCGCTTAAAGTGGAACGGCCCGCGGACAGTGTTATCTTGGATGCTGCAACGCGCCGCAATTTAGAACTGGAGTACAGCCTGAGCGGGCGTCATCAGCACACTTTATTGGGAGTCATGGATCATAGTGTTACGCCCATGGGCAGTCGCTTATTGCGCCGCTGGATAAATCGTCCTGTGCGCAACCGAAACGACTTGATTTTGCGTCAGCAAGCCGTCATCTGTTTGTTAAGAGAAGAGGCTTATGAAACCTTGCGCACCTGTTTCCAGGGCATTGGCGATATGGAGCGGATTCTCGCTCGCATTGCCCTTAAATCGGCTCGGCCTAAAGATTTAACGAACCTAAGGAATATTTTAGACCGCTTGCCTGATTTGCAGCGCTTGCTGACTCCCTTAGATACGCCTTTGTTGAGAGACCTGGGACAACGCGTCGGCATGCACCCGGAAATGCAGGACTTGTTGGCGCGCGCCCTTGTTGCATCACCTCCCCTGCTGCTCCGCGACGGAGGAGTGATTGCCACTGGCTACGACTCGGAGTTAGATAAATTACGAAGCCTTAGCGAACATGGCGATCAGTATCTAATTGATCTCGAAGCTCTGGAGCGGGTTCGCACCGGGATTGCAAATCTCAAAGTAGGTTACAACCGGGTCCATGGCTACTACATCGAAGTCAGCCGAAGCGCCTCTGCTGCTGTTCCCACCGACTATAATCGCCGCCAGACACTCAAGGGTGCAGAACGTTACATTACTCCCGGTTTAAAAGAATTTGAGATTCAAGTGCTAAGTGCTCGGGATAAAGCCCTGGCCCGGGAAAAAACTCTTTATGACGAACTACTGCAAAAACTTATTGACGTATTGCCTGCCTTGCAACGTAGCGCTGCTGCTTTAGCGGAACTGGATGTGCTGGCCACACTGGCGGAGCGGGCCAGGACGCTGAATTTGAATCCTCCCGAATTAGTAGACAAAGCGGGTCTACATATTGTCGCCGGTCGCCACTTAGTAGTGGAGCAAGTCAATGACACGCCTTTTGTACCTAACGACATACGGCTGGATGACAAGCGGCGGATGTTGATTATCACTGGACCTAATCTCGGCGGAAAAAGCACCTATATGCGTCAGACAGCGTTGATCGCTATTCTTGCCTACATTGGTAGCTTCGTACCTGCCGAGCGCGCCGTACTTGGTCCCGTCGATCGTATTTTCACGCGCATCGGAGCCTCTGACGATTTAGCGAGTGGCCGCTCCACGTTTATGGTGGAGATGACAGAAACAGCCAATATCCTTCATGACGCCACACCGTCCAGCCTGGTTCTGATGGACGAAATCGGTCGCGGTACCAGCACCTTCGATGGTCTAGCCCTAGCTTGGGCCTGCGCTGCCTATTTGGCTGATAAACTCAGGGCTTTTACTCTATTTGCCACCCATTACTTCGAACTGACCCGTTTGCCAGAAAAGCATAACGGTATTGCTAATGTTCATTTGGATGCAGTGGAGCATAGCGATACCATTGTGTTTATGCATACTGTTCAGGAAGGCCCTGCGAGTCGCAGCTATGGACTACAGGTGGCAGCTTTAGCTGGGATTCCATCCGTGGTAGTGAGGCAAGCGAAACAGCACTTGCAGAAATTGGAAAATCCGTCACCCTCACGGGAAACTCGGATTGTGTTCTCAAAGTCTATTTCTCTTGAGCCGCAATTATCCCTATTTGCTTCAAAACCACATCCTGTTGTGGAGGCTCTGGCGACAATCGACCCCGATGCCATTAGCCCTCGCCAAGCATTGGATATCATCTATCGGCTCAAGGCTATTACTGAGTAGGCTGGTCAGTTTATATCAGTACAATACTTCGGACAGTTTTAGATGGTTTCAGAACGACGAATCAAATACTTACGGAATTAAATGCAACTCAGCGTAGGGCCTAAGTTTGATTTAATTCGATTTTCAGTGATAAGTGATTGATTTTTTATGATCAAAATTGTCCGAACTATTGTCAGTATATACTTTCACCATATTTAATGCGTATGAGTCAGGCCAGTTACAATGACCTGCTATGTATAATTGGTATTAAGGGGATTGTTATGACTTATGTCGTCACCGAAAACTGCATAAAATGCAAATATACTGACTGCGTGGAGGTATGCCCTGTAGACTGCTTCCACGAAGGACCTAACTTGCTCGTTATTGATCCTGACGAGTGCATTGATTGCACGCTATGCGAGCCCGAATGTCCAGCCGAAGCCATTTTTGCGGAGGATGACGTTCCGGAAGGCCAGGAACATTTTCTAGAACTCAATGCCGAATTGGCAAAGGAATGGCCGGTCATCAGTACTCAAAAGGCTCCTCCCCCAGATGCCGAGGAATGGGACGGTAAACCGAACAAGTTGCAATATCTGGAACGTTGATTCCATGCCTATCCGGTTAACGCCCAAGGTCACTATCCGTGGTATTAGCCCCTTGGATTGGCGGGTACGGTGACACAATATGCAGAGGTATTGGGCAACAGCCGGATAGGCATGGTTGATTCTTGCCACGCCCACTTCTGCACACCGCTATCTTAATGGTAGCGGCGTGGTTTTCCTATTTTTCAGGTAATTTTGCTCTTCTCTCCAGCTCGTTTTGTCCTCTCAGCTGGCAAGCACCTTAATTTCTGTAGTGAATTTTATAGCGATTAACTTTATGACCAACTCCCCCTACATCATCGACGTTACCCAGGACAGTTTCTCAGAAGTCATCCTAGAAAATTCCTTTCATATCCCCGTATTAGCAGATTTCTGGGCGGCTTGGTGCCAACCCTGCCAGCTGTTAATGCCACTGCTAAAACAATTGGCTGATGAATTTCAGGGCGCATTTCTTCTCGCTAAAATCAACACCGATCAGGAGCAGATGTTGGCCTCTCAACTGGGTATAAAGGGTCTACCCACCGTCAAAGTGTTTCGTAACGGCCAAGTTGTGGACGAATTAATAGGAGTACAGCCGGAATCGGTTTATCGCCAAATCATCGACCGCTACCGTATAAAAGCCTCTGATTCATTGCGGGAGCAAGCAGAAACGGCCTGGCAACAGGGACAACGAGAAACGGCACTGCGCCTATTACAGGAAGCATATACCAAAGAACCCGCGAATAGCGATGTACAACTTGCGTTGGCAGACAAACTACTCGCCACAGGTCATGCTGAGGCAGCCAGTCATATTCTCGCTGAACTGCCAGCCGCGGCACGTCTAGAGAAACCGGCTAGCAGCTTATTGGCACGCCTAGAGTTTTTTAACTTAGTTAAGGATGCACCGGATACGGATACCCTTAAGAAAGCAGTACAAGAACAACCTACGAATGCTACGCTGCGCCGCCAATTGGGCGCACGCAAAGTTCTGGAAGGTGACTATGAAGCCGCCCTAAAGCAGTTTCTAGAAATCCTGAAGCAGGATCCCAGATTCGATGATGACGCCGGTCGCAAGGGTCTTGTAGCCGTGTTTACCATACTGGGCAGCGATAATCCCCTGGTTGCCCATTATCGGCGGCGTATGTCAGCTCTGTTGCACTAACAAGCAATTCAACAAGAGGTGTTGTGCTGCTTTCTACTTTAAGCGGTCAAGGCGTAATCGATGCCGGGCGTCCGTTAAGCGGTAAGCACCGCCCAAAACCGCACTCACCGCACCTAATCCGGTTCCACCGGCAATGAGAAACATAATCAGCATCTGATACTTTACCGCCAGCAACGGCTCGGCACCCGCCAAAATTTGCCCGGTCATCATGCCCGGCAGGAACACTAAGCCAGTGGCTGCCATCGAGTTAACAATAGGCATGAGGGCGCTGCGCAACGCGGTACGAACTGCCGGTAGAGTCGCCTGCCAACGAGTTGCACCTAGCATCAATTGGGCTTCAACGGCATCCCGGTCACGTACAACGCCATTGGACAGCGTATGCAAACCCAAACTGATACCGGTCATGGTGTTGCCAAGAATCATCCCTAAGAGAGGCAATGCATAGCGTGGATCATACCAGGGTTGTGGACGAATCTGCGTAGTCAAGGCGAAGACCGTTACCAGACTCGCTGCCAACAGCATGCAGCCAGTGCCAAGACCATAAGACCAAAGTCCGGCAAGCCTGCGCTCTTGCCTTGCCCATATCTCACGCCCGGCAAATAGAATCATGACCAAAGCCGCAAGCCCAGTCCACCAGGGAGACACTAGAGCAAAGAGGGCCTTGAGCACAAATCCAACGAGTATCAGTTGCACTACCATGCGCAGCGTCGCGATCAACAGTTGACGTTCTAGCTGCAAATGCAGCAGCAGCGATAGAATCGCGTTAAGCAGTACCAACCCAGACGCTATAACGAGATCTAAGCTATGCAAAGGAATAACGTTCAAGGCGTCCCCTCTTGCACGTGACCCGCTTTAAGAAATAGACAGCGTTTCGCCATGCGACGCGCTTGAGCCATATCGTGCGTAACCCAAATGACGCCGGTTGCAGTCTGCAAGCGTTGCTGGATAAGTTGTTCAACTGCTAACGTCATCTCCGGATCCAAACCGGAAGTTGGTTCATCCAGCAGCAACACCTGTGGCTCCAATACCAGCGCCCGCACTAACGCTAATCGTTGACGTTCACCGGTGGAAAGACGTTGCACAGACCACTCGCGTACCGCTATCGAAAATCCTAAAAATTCCAACAGGGAAGTTGCCTTCGCCCAGTCCGTAAAATGGTCGCCGACGTATTCACTCCACCATCCGGAGGTGGAAGGCAGATAGACGACTCGACGCCGCCAGCTCGGTCCGGATAACGTCTCGCGACGTTTACCGTTTAGAGTGACCTCACCTTGATTAGGATCAAGGTCGGCAAGCGCCCGCAGTAATAGGGTTTTTCCAGAGCCCGAGGGGCCTCTCACCGCCAGACATTCGCCCGCATTGACTTCGAAAGAAACCGCGTGCAGACCAGGCCGTCGCAACCGGCGCACGGTTAGCATGCCTAGCCCAGCGCTCCTCCGCAACTACTTCCCTGTCCAGCCGTACAGCCATAACAGTGGTCTGCCACCATAATGGGATTGCCGTTCAGATTTACCCCCAGCAAATCCTTGATATGGGTGCGTGGACGGCCATCTAACCGCAGGGGGATACCTAACATCTGATTAAAATCGCAGTCGTAGACATAGCCATCCCAGCTTATGCTCAGCAAATTGCGGCACATGACCGTGGCTAAATTAGCATCACGATGAGCGCTCTTCAGCAGTTTCATATAGTCATAGAATTGACCTCTGGAAATAAGCATGCTGCCAAAGCGTTGAATGGGCATGTTGGCGAGGGTAAAAAGCTGATTCAGCTCAATACCGTAGTGTTTTCCCAGGTAGGCTTTATAGTCTGCCTCCAATGCCGCCTGAGGCGGAGACAAATGTGGACCTTGCGGATTGTAGACCAGACTAAGCACCAACCCCGTCCCTGAGCGCCCATAACCCAGTGCATTGAGCCGCTGTAAACTCCGAATGCTGGCAGCGAAGACGCCATCGCCACGCTGCGCGTTGACGTTTTCCTCCAAATAACAAGGCAATGACGCGATGACTTCGACTCGATGAGCGGCGAGAAACTCCGCCAAATCGTCCTGCCCTGGCACTTCCAGAATGGTTAAATTACAGCGATCAATGACCTTTACCTCCATCCGCCGCGCGGCTTTCACCAGATATCGAAAGCTGGGGTTAAGTTCCGGAGCACCGCCAGTCAAATCGATGGTATGCACCTTAGCGGCACACATCAGGGCAATGACCTGATCTGCCGTTGCTCGGGTCATGTTCTCTTTGCGCTTAGGTCCGGCGTTGACATGACAATGCAGGCAGGTTTGATTGCAGCGATAACCCAGGTTGACCTGCAATATTTCCAATGGCTTGCGGCGCAGCGATGGAAAATCGGTTTGTTGCAGCAAGGGAAGTGTGGCATGCATAGTAAGTCCTTAAAGTTCTCAGTAGGGTTTACCAAGTCGCTTGCCGTCATCCGGCCGCTTGAACAGAGTAAAGTCACCCAAGGAGTACGTCCGCCAACCGACAACGGATGCAATTGTCAGATGCTAGTCATCAGAACGTATTTCCCAAAAGTAAAGATTAACAATTCGCTTGCAAAACTCCGCAACACAAAACACCGTTAGGCTTCGTTTATTGTGAGCGTGACCTTGCGAATAGCAAATCTTTCCACACCTCGTCTTCGGAATTCTCCTGAATTCTGGAAATAAAGGCTTGATCCCTGTCTTGAGCCGAGCTATACGACAAGCCGTATTTCATTTCTAAATAGCCGATAAAATCGAGCACCTCTAAGGCTTTATCTTCTGGTAAACGTTGCACTCTTTGATAAATTTCTTCGGCAAGACTCATCACGATAAACCTCTTTGTTGATGGTTAAGTACAGCCCTAAACCCCATTGGAATGAACGCTCACTCGGTCATAATACGTTTAACAAAGTTTTACAAACCGTTATTGATTAATCGATTATATTCGGTATCCAGTGGTTCACCGCTACCTTTTAAACTTTTCTTATCTCAAACCGAGTGCCTTGGAAGACAACATATGGAACATGAAATTCAAATTGGCTGCACTTACGAAATTGCCGGCGAACGTCTCACCGTATTGGATATTGCTTACAAAATAGCTTTGGTGCGCTTTATGGATGACGAAAACCGCATTGGAGTTATCAGTACCGCGGCGCTTGATAAACCTGTACTCAATGGAGATGCACCACAGTTCGCAATAAACTGAAGACCGCTGCGGTTAATGCAGCTGGCGCTACAGACGAGGCGCTTTATTGACGTCTGTGGCGTCAGCTGCGCGTGATTTATTTTTCTGCATTCTCCTCGCTCTCCCGGCTACCAATGCAGTTACCCAAAAAGGCTTCCAACGCACGATAAAACTCAATCTGGTTCTCTTCATTGCGAAAGCCGTGCCCCCCGTTTTCCTTAACCATATACCGAACCTCAACTCCTCGCGACCGCAACGCCTCAACGATCTGATCAGATTCTGCTTTTTTTACGCGGGGGTCGTTAGCTCCTTGCGCCACGAACAGAGGCGCCTTAATTTGCTCGGCATGGAATACCGGGGAAACGGCTTTTAGTAGATCTTTATCGGCAACCGGATCGCCAATAGTAGCGTAGGCTTGAGTTCGACCCAATTCCCAGTAAGGAGGAAACGAATTCAGCAAGGTAAAGAGATTAGATGGACCTACGTAAGAGACGCCGCAGGCATAGAGATCCGACGTAAAGGTCAGTCCGGCCAGAGCCGCATAACCGCCGTAAGAAGCTCCATAGATAGCAATCCCCTGGGGATCGGCGATGCCTCGTTCAATCAGCCAGGCGACACCGTCGGAAAGATCATTCTGCATTGCCCTGCCCCACTGCTTAAAACCTGCCTGCCAGAAACGCTTACCGTAACCGGTAGAAATCCGAAAATTTGACTGTAATACCGCGATGCCGCGGTTTGCCAGAAATTGCACTTCCGGGTTAAATCCCCACACATCCCGTGCCTCAGGGCCCCCGTGCGGGTGCACCACGACAGGCAGATGACGGGGTTCTATACCTACGGGCAGCGTCAGATATCCGTGGATCGTTAAACCATCGCGGCTCTTATAAGCAATGGGTTGCATTTTGGCCAACTGGTTAGGGTTAAGCCAAGGGCTAACTTCGGCAAGCTTGGTAAATTCTTCATTGTCTCGGTCGAAATAATAATACCCCCCCCCCCCCCCGAGAACGGTCCGAGTATGTCCGGACCAAGAGTTTTCTTTCGTCTTTACTGCTATCCACAATCACCACTTCCCTATCCGGTAGCTTTTGCTCAAGCTTGGCCTGTAGCTCAGCCCGTTCTTTGTCAAAGAAATGGTAATGCAGCCGATCTATCACATAGCTGGCGTAGGTGATGATGTTGCGGACCTTTGAAAAACCCACGGAACTGACGTCGACTTCCGGGTGCTCGAACACAAGTCTGCCCAATTTACCGGTGGTGGGGTCGAGTTCAAAAATAGCTTGTTTATCCCGGTTAAGATTTGAGGCGACATACAGACGTTGATTATCAAAGGTGAACAGCAGAGGCATGACACTGTTGCGAAAATCCGTGCTGAGCACTTCGCGAAATTCACCCTGCTCGTTCGGCCGGTAAAGCAATTTAGTCTGTAACCCTTCCTGAGCGATAGCGACCCGCAGCTTACCGTCATGGTCCGTCATCCATCCCGCAATAGTGCCGGGGTTTTTGGCAATCAATTCCAATTTGCCGGAATTTACATTAAGCCGGTACATATCGTGGATGCTTGGGTCCCGCCGATTCATGGCGATAAGCATATGCTCTTCATCATCCTCCAGATCATCAATAAGCTGGACCTGAACATTTTTGAAGGGGGTAAGGTTCTGAGATGCAGCCCTTTAAAGGTGTCGTAACCAATTGTATTCAAAAGTAAATAATTTACAAATTCAGTTTCTGAATTTTTTGGCATGTTTTATGCCACAATTTTCTAAATTGAGCGATTTTCGTGAATTTTTTATGTATTTGATTTTAAAATATTTTTTGATTTCTAACATAGAGCGTCTATGAGGGCAAATTAGGATAATGTGGAAAAAATCGGGGTTTTCAACAAAAAGGCTCAAAACTCAATGTCAGCCTATGTTTTCTCACCTTTAAAGGGCTGGTTCTGAGATGCTATACCATCACGATCAACCCCGTAAAGCCTATAATTTTCGTCGCCACCCTCGTCTTGGATATAAACCAAGGCGGCCGTTACCCGCCCAGCTATATCCGGCAATGTCCCGCTCGCGAGCATCGGTGACTCGGATAGGCTTTTGGTTGCTGTTGATGCTGCGCACAAACACGTTAAACCTGTTTTGCCAGGGAACCAAATAGGCTAAATAATTGCCGTTCGGCGAAATTTGAAAGCTGGTCTGCTGGGGATTGCGGAAGAAATCTTCCAGTGGAATTAACGGAGCCAGCTCAGCAGCAAGGCTGGCCTGAGTTATACTGCTTAGCCCAGCCAATAGGCAGACAATTAACGTGGCCGCTCGTCTCAATCGCTCAGGTTGGCGATCATAGTTAATGTGAGTCATCATAAATACCAAACCGTTTCCAAAACGCGTGTTAGGTTAGGTTAATGCTATACCAATACAAAAAGGTTTCTCTTTGGGCTATCCTCGTGCTGGCAAAACAGTTCCTGGTTTGCTTCATCATCGCCAGCAGCTTACTAATAGCGGCCTGTGCCTCCTCTTTGTCTACCGCAGTGCCGACCACTCGACAATTGGGCGGCAAGGACAAATCGACGGTAAGCCGTGATGAACAACTGCTCGCCGAATTTGACGGCTGGCAAGTTTGGGAAATGACCGATGCCAATCTAGTCACCTGCATGGCGGTCAAACCAGTGGACGACCATGTCTGGCCGAGTATTGCAAAACGCAAAATTTGGGAGGCCCGCATAGCTAACTCATGGTCCAAAGATCAGCGGATCATCAGCGGCGGCGCAGGATTTTTTATGTATATTACCAATCGCGTAGAAATTCCGTATTTTGGTTTTTATGGTAAATATTCATACCGCTTGCCCAGCGTTGCAGAAATCAACGGAACCACCGTGCTCGACACTAACCACCGCCCAACAGTCTTGTCCTGGGAAGACCAGGATGTTTCATTTCAAATCACCACACAACCTTCCGAAGGTGCATACAACGAAGCGCATGATGCCTCAGGAACCATTCACTTTTCCGGTGTCCAAAGAGCATACGACCTGATGATGGAATGCCGCTCCAGCGCTTCTTGGTGAGGATTTATGGATGCTGTCAATCTATCCGCGCCGCCACTAAAAGCACATCGGGGTGCAATCTCACCTTATAATCGGGATTGGCATACTGAAAGCGAACAATAATTAGCGCCAATAATAAACACGGCAGGCACCGGTGGCGTGTGGCGTGTGGCGTGTCTCCCCGAAAGCTTAATCGGCAGTGTCCACACTTAGCAAGCCAGTCGATAGGCGCGATTTTGTTAACAGCCACACATGGCGCAACAGCCATTCTAATGCAATGATTTAGAATCGAATTACCGGATTTATTCCCGGTAAAATTAATAGCTTATAGTAAACGCCATGCCGCTTATCAATGCAGCCCTTATGGAGGATTTGATTTATGACGACTATTTCCCGGTCTGAGGTGGAAACCGCCATCAAAGGTTACACAGACCCTTACCTGGAGCAAGATCTGGTCACCGCCAAAGCTATTAGAGACATCCGTGTTGCCGGCGATCAGGTGAAAGTGGATGTGCAATTAGGTTTTCCTGCTAAAGGCTATCAAGAGAAACTGAGTGCCACCTTAAAAGAGCGCATTGTGTCCCTATCGGGAATAGGCGCCGTCACCGTCAAGGTAGATGTCAAGATCATTCCTCACGAGGTACAGAAAAACCTGCAACCCTTGCCTCAAGTCAAAAACATTATTGCGATAGCCTCCGGCAAGGGAGGTGTCGGTAAATCTACCACAGCCGTCAATTTGGCGCTGGCACTCCAAGCCGAGGGTGCTACAGTGGGCATTCTGGATGCTGACATCTACGGCCCGAGTCAACCGCGAATGCTAGGTGCACACCAGAAACCAACCTCCAAAGATGGTCGATCTTTAGAACCAGTCGTCAGTCACGGCCTGCAATCCATGTCTATCGGCTATTTGATCGAAGAAGAAACACCCATGATCTGGCGTGGTCCCATGGTGACTCAGGCTCTAGAACAACTGCTTAGAGATACCCAGTGGAAAGCACTCGATTATCTCGTCATTGACCTGCCCCCAGGGACCGGTGATACTCAACTTACCTTATCACAGAAGATTCCGGTTAGCGGTGCGATCATTGTTACCACGCCCCAAGACATTGCGCTGCTGGACGCCCGCAAGGGTTTAAAAATGTTTGAAAAGGTAGACGTCCCGGTATTAGGCATTGTAGAAAATATGAGTATTCATATCTGCAGCCGGTGCGGTTATGAGGAGCATATTTTTGGTGAAGGTGGCGGTCGGCGTATGGCCGAGCAGTACCAGGTCGCTTTCCTGGGTGCCTTACCCCTTGATATCCGAATTCGCGAAGAGACCGACGACGGCAATCCTACGGTGGTGGTGGAACCTGATGGTCGTATTGCGCAAATGTATCGGGAAATTGCCCGACACGCCAGCGCTAAACTAGCACTGCAAGCGAAAAGTTACAGTCAGTTGTTTCCAAATATCGTTATCCAAAATACTTAAAAACTTTTGCAGGGATAGGCAGACATGTGCAGGAGGCGCTATATTAGCGCCTTCTTGATATTCTAATACGGAGGCTAACAGGTTGAGGTTGTGCGATCGTGATATTGAGGCATATCTAAACACCGGCAAAATCCATATCGAACCCCGACCACCACAAACATGCATTAACGGTGTCAGCGTTGATCTCCGACTTGGCAATTGTTTCCGGGTTTTCAACGATCATGCAGCGCCGTACATCGACCTGAGTGGTCCTCGGGAAGCAGTTGATAAAGCCATCAACCGGATCATGGGCAAAGAAATCGAAATCTCGCCAAACGATGCCTTTTTTCTGCATCCCGGAGAATTAGCGTTAGCTGTTACCGCTGAATCGATCACTTTACCCGATGATATTGTCGGCTGGTTAGATGGCCGCTCGAGTTTGGCTCGGCTGGGTTTGATGGTTCACGTAACCGCGCATCGCATCGATCCCGGTTGGAGCGGAGCCATCGTACTGGAATGTTTTAATAGCGGAAAGTTACCACTGGCTCTGCGGCCTGGAATGACCATTTGCGCCATGAACTTCGAAACGCTATCGGGACCCGCCCTGCGTCCTTACAATAAACGCGCTGGCGCCAAATACCGGGGACAAAGTGGTCCGCTGCCAAGCCGCATCGGAGCAGACAAATCCTCTGACACGAATCTCTGAAGCAAAGTGGCTCATTCGCACATAAGAAAAAACACCACTGTCATCTGCTAAAACTATTTCTCCTTAAGCTCTTGGAGCAGCATCCGCAGAGTTTCTTTGCCGTCGTTCTCAGAAACAATCTGGACAGGTACATAGCCTAAGCTCGGAGCAAACCAAAAGGTAGTCACGCGGTCACTATCGGGATCACTTTTTTTACTGCTAATCCGTAACGTGCGAAGCTTACCCAACGGTGTCTGCACCGTTTCTTTACCTTGCGATGCGACTTGGTAAGTTTTTAACTTTGTGCCATCGACTAAGGTATAATGTTTGGGAACTCGGCCCCGCTGTAAGTCCCACATTACCAACAGGTACAAGCTTAACGGATCCATCACCTGCTCTTCTGGCAAAGGCAGGGTCTCCCGCTCATCGTCCTCCTGAATACGCAGGGTTTGATTCTGCCAATTAAAGGTGAGTTGGGTTTGCGATCGCTTCAAACTCTTGGTGGTTTGCATATAACTAAAAGGACGCACGACGTCGTCGACAAACTCGCCATTCGCCTGAGCCTCAACGGAACCTAATAAGCCATTTACGTCGTAGCTCATTTGATAACGCCCATTGCCCGTATCCCGGAGCGTCATATTTAACATGCCCTCGATGCGCAGGTTAACTGCCACATTAACAACTGCCAAAAAACCGCTGTAGCGGGCCATAAAAGGATTTACGGGAAGCGCGTTCGCATCTGCCGGGATCATTGCTTGAATGAGGCAAAACAAAGCGAACCCCGAAAGCCGAGCATACTGATGTCTTATCATAGGTAGCCTAAATTATTGCTAGTTTTTGTCGCTTTCCAGCACCCTAGGCGTAATCAGCGCTTGACCGTTAAACAGCACCTGATCGTTCAACAGTTTAATACGCCCCTGAGCAAACCAGCGAATTACCAGAGGGTAAATGCGATGCTCTTGCTTCAGTACCCGGGTTGCTAAGGTGTCGGGATCGTCTGTTGGTAGCACTGGCACCCCCACCTGCAGGATCACCGGGCCATTGTCCAACTCGCGGGTCACAAAATGGACACTGGCGCCGTGCTTTTGTTCCCCAGCGGCGATAGCTCGGGCATGGGTGTGCAGGCCGCGAAATTTGGGAAGCAGGGAAGGGTGAATGTTAAGCATGCGCCCCTGGTAGTGGGCTACAAAATCGGCACTCAAGACCCGCATAAAGCCGGCTAGTACGACTAAATCCGGAGCGTATGCGTCGATTCGCTCGCGCAGCGCCGCTTCAAAAGCAGTTCGATCAGGAAAAGCCTTATGATCCAGTACGATGGCAGGAATCTTCGCCTGTCGGGCACGTTCTAGTCCATATGCATCGAGTCGATTGCTGATGACCGCACAAATATCCACCGGCAGTTCACCACTGCGAGACCCATTCAGAATGGCCTGCAGATTGCTGCCTCTTCCAGATATCAACGCTACCAGTCGAACACGACGCTTACCTTGAATCATACCAGCCCTTTAAAGGTGAGAAAACATAGGCTGACATTGAGTTTTGAGCCTTTTTGTTGAAAACCCCGATTTTTTCCACATTATCCTAATTTGCCCTCATAGACGCTCTATGTTGGAAATCAAAAAATATTTTAAAATCAAATACATAAAAAATTCACGAAAATCGCTCAATTTAGAAAATTGTGGCATAAACTGAATTTGTAAATTATTTACTTTTGAATACAATTGGTTACGACACCTTTAAAGGGCTGCTTGAATCATACCTGAAGTTTCACCTGGGGTTCGCCGGATCCATTTAAGACCACCCCAATAGGCCAAGCTGTCTCACCGAGCCTTCTCAGTATATGGAGACCGGTCTCTACATCTTGGGGAGCGACACAAACCACCATGCCTACTCCACAATTGAAAGTGCGCAGCATTTCGGTGTCCTTCACCTTACCCCGCTCTTGCAGCCAGTTAAAAATGGCCGGACGTTGCCAGCTATTGGCATCAACAACAGCGCAAGTATCGGGCGGCAAAACTCTGGGCAAATTCTCTAACAGGCCGCCTCCAGTGATATGCGCCAAAGCATGAACTTCTATGCTCTTCATGAGTTCTAGTAAGGATTTTACATAGATGCGAGTAGGAGTTAACAAAGTTTCTCCCAAAGTACCTTCACCAAAAGGATCGGAGAGTTTATCACCGCTGTCTTGCAGAATCTTACGAATCAAAGAGTAACCATTAGCATGAGGACCCGAGGCCTCCAGTCCGATCAAAACATCGCCAATGTTCACCCAACTACCATCAATGATCTGGTTTTTTTCTACCACACCCACACAAAATCCGGCCAGATCGTAGTCGCCGTGACTATACATACCAGGCATCTCAGCGGTCTCACCTCCAACCAGGGCAGTGCCAGCCAGTTCACAACCCCTGGCGATGCCTTCCATGACGGCGGCAGCGGCGTCCACATCTAACCGGCCAGTCGCATAATAGTCTAGAAAAAACAAAGGTTCTGCACCGGTAACCACGACATCATTGGCACACATGGCCACTAGGTCGATGCCTATGGTATCATGTTTGTCCAGCTCCAGAGCCAGCTTGAGTTTAGTACCGACGCCATCGGTACTAGAAACCAATACCGGCCGCCGAAAACGTTCCACAGGCAGCTCGAATAAAGCGCCAAAGCCACCCAGCCCATCCAATACCCCTGGGCGTAAGGTGCGACTGGCGTGGGATTTAATACGCTCCACTAATCGGTTGCCTGCGTCGATGTCGACACCAGCATCGCGATAACTCAGTGAACGGTCTTGCGAACTCTTACTTGTCACTACAAAACTCCATGGGACGTGAAATGCTGAGAAGCAGTCTCCTCCAGCACGAAATTATGTTAACTTATCGAGTCGCGACCTGCGCCTAATCACCGATAGGACGTGGCGATTGAGTATAGGTCATTTCTCGCTTAACACTGAAAAGAGTGTCATACGTTGCTTTGAAACTTAGCAATATCCCGAATTTACTGACTGTTCTGCGCATGCTTCTGGTAGTGCCTATTGTATGGCTGCTACTGCAAGAACGCTTTGGTGAAACCCTAATCCTATTTATGATTGCCGGGGCCACCGACGGTATCGACGGTTTGTTAGCTAAACAGTTTAGTTGGACCAGCGCACTGGGTGGTGTTCTAGACCCATTGGCTGATAAATTGCTGCTGACTGGAACCATGTTGGTACTGGGTTGGCAGGGAAACCTGCCCTTCTGGTTAGTGGTTATGGTTGTGCTACGGGATGTCATGATTGTCTTGCTGGCGATTGGTTATCATTATTTGGTCGAGCCTTTTAAAGCAGAACCTATTCTTATAAGCAAAATCAACACATTAATGCAAATTCTATTGGTGTTATCAGTCCTTTTTAGCAGGGGAGCAACACCCTTACCGGCGACAATCACCATGCTGCTGGTCTACTGCGTAGGGCTGACCACACTCTTGAGCGGCTTCACCTATGGATGGAAATGGGGGCGGCGGGCTCTGCAGAGGCGAGAGCAAACCGATGCCTTATAAGGCCCACGCGTGGGCCCGGTTGGATTTCTGGTACTATGCATGAGAACATGGCTATATTCAGTAGTTCAAAGTTTGCCTCGTGGTCCAAATTGACTTCAGGGTCCCCGTTTACCTCATGGTCAAGGCACCTGCTCAGCGATGAGGTTATCATCGATGCCAAAGGTCTCTTCAGCCAAATAGGTCAACCACATTAACAAGGTTCGAAAGCGCAGCTTGTGCAGGTTCAGGGTGCGGCCGCCGCGGCGCGGGGTGGCCAAATAGGCCCAGTGCACCCAGAGCCAGACATTGTGCAGCAACAGCGCAATGCCGACAAACAGCAAGCGCAGATACCCAGTAATTCTAATTTTGGCGCATGTAAAAGACTTACGCTCCCCTCACTGTGCTATAAGCGAGCCGCTAACCCAACAACTTCGCCCCCCACTCGCCTCTGAATTAAGCTTGCTCCCGATAGGCGTACCGTCGCATTCTTCTACTCAGCGATATTGCCGATTTCAAAACGAACCTCCCCCCCTGACGCCCCGGTTAAGCCGGTCGCACCACCACACCCTGTCCAACAGCAGCTCGGGTGATTCGAATTGTCGGGGGTCGCTTTAGCCGTCCTTGGCCGGGTCAGGTTGTCTCGGCCCCTTCCAGCTCGAGGCCACGCATCATGAAGCGCAGCAGCGCTTCCCAACTCTCAAAAAAAAGATAGCGGGTGAGCGCTCGAATGTCGTCGAAAAAGGTTTTCCGGGCACCAAGCGCTTGGCGCACTCACTGGTAACGGCTATCCATCAGCCCCAACACGACATGGAACAAAAAGGCCAACAGATTGAGCGCTACCAACACCGACGAGAGAGACTTCTCACCATGACCAAAATTGTGTTCCAGATGATAGCCTTTGGTCTTCAAGACGTTGTTGTTCTCATTCTCGACCTTCCAACGCGCCCGACCCGCGGTCGCAATCTCCGCTACATTAGCTTTGGAAATGTCATAGCCGGTGGTAAAGGCGTTCTGGTACAGTACCTTGCCCTCAGCGCCGGTGGTGATTAACTCGCACCAGTTCACCAGCAGCGCCTCGGCACCATCACGCAGCGGAACCTGGTTGACAAACCGATACGTGTCCGTCTCGTGGGTTTTGCCCGTCCAGCGCTTCGCGGTAACGGTTTGCACCCCCCCGGTGACCTCCAGCCCCTCGACCCATTCGTAGAGCGTTTTGTGCGACTCCGGCTTGCACACTAAAATAAAATTCAGCTGCTCATCCAAAATCACCTCACACACCGGCTGGCGACAGTACAAATCGTCGCCTAAAATCGTCACCCCGAGCTCTCGGTAGCGCTTCCCCTACTGGCGCAGCCAGCGTTTCGCTGCCGCGGTTTCACAATCTTGCTTCTCATGCCCGTCTTGGGGAACCACAAACTCCGGCTCCAGAGGAATCACCGTGTCATTGCCCGGTGCCACCACCACCGGGGTAATGACCGTATGCGAGTACGTCACCTCGCCGTTACGGGGCTGCTTGGTGTTACACTGCTCGCAGTCAATCTTCTTGGAGGCGTGATGCTCCGTCCCATCCAGGCCCACCCGCAGGGTCCCGTTAACCGAGCGGTAGGTCTCTAAATGACCGCTCGCCTCAAGACCGTCAAAAAGGTAGCCAAACATCGGCAACACCTCCGCGGGCGGCACCTCGTCGAGCAGATCGCGGATGTGATTGTCACACGGAATCGCTCCCATTTGCAGCAAGCTCTGGGCATTACTCTTGCCCAGCTTCTTGTCCATGTCGCGTTGAAACTGCAGAAACGATGGGCTTTGCGTGAAAAACACCGCAAACGCTCCCATCCCCACATCTTCCATCGGATAAACGGTATTCGACCCCGTCCGTTTATCGGGAAATCCTTGCATTATCGAACGCAACTTGCCGACCATGCTCTCGAACGTCAGTGTCTTGGGGGCCGGTTCAAACGGGTAACTCAACGGCTTTCTGTCTGGATCAAGGACTGGAGGGGTGAGCGTCTGTTAACACCCAGCCCCAACGTGCTGTAAGAAAAGTTCACCCCGCTGGCGCGGGCAAGCCCAGTGATTATACTTTGTGTAGGTAGAATTTGGTCGACTGATTTGCGTCGAGCTCACCATCCTCGTAGCCTAAAATCCAAAATTAGAATTGCTGCGCAGATACCGTCTTGACTGTCAAGCCTTCGGAGTGGTCTGTGGTTGAAAATCGGTTTGGTTTTTGATGACGCCGAAGCAAATATGAGCCAATTTGCGCAGGGTGCGGCTCTTTTAGGACGACGTTTGAGTGTGCGACTTTAACCTCAGGCGGCCTCCAGTAATGGGACATCAGCATACTGTGAGAGGTGATTGCGTTGGAGCTCTTGAGCTTTATGAAATACCCAGTATTCATCAAAGTCACCACTCGAGCGTAGCGAGCGCAGCTTCAGAACCGCTTCGGCGCTTTGCAGTCGCCAGCGTGCCCCGGTCAGGTCCATTCGATCCCTCACCAAATGTCGGCAAGCGCCTTCGATGACGCCGGTGGCAATGGGAAACCCTTGGGCCAAGTACGCATCATAGTTGAGATAGCGGCGGCACTTGAGCAGATAGTCGGCGCATTTATCGACCGCTTGGCGGCAAGGCGCCGCCAACGCCTGCCGGGTTGCACTACGGCGCATCCCCGCGGCGACCTCACTGGCACGTCCCTGCAAGGGTAGTGATGTCCATGTAATGCTCGCCTGACGATTCCATGCTATCGTTGATCTAAAACACTTAGGACTTACGCATTGACGGCAGGTCGAAATTGTGGATTGAGATATTCCTTGCCAGAGATGAAGGTGCTGACAACCGACGCCACGACGTCCTTGTCCAAATCTCGCTGCCATGGGTAGGCGTTGCTGATGAGTTCCGTTAACTGCATCCGTTGCAGGTGAACGTAGCTACCCAGGGCGGCAAAGATAGGATTGAGTATCGGCACGTTGCCGCGCACCTGGAACCTCTCGAGATGGCAGACCTGCTTGATCCTTCGGTGGTACTGCGCAATGTGCCAATGCTGGTCATGCAGCTTCTCGAACGCCCCCTGCCCAAAGGCCGGGTAGGCGTCAGTCTGCGGCAGGAAAACCACGTAATGGCGCCGTTGGTCTTTTAACTGCGTCCGACACCCTTTGACCTCGCCGAACTCGCGCAACCACACCCCCTGCCCTTCGGCCGGGATCGTTAGCTGCTGCCCCTGTACCCATTGGCCTTTTTCCAGAGACACCCGGCGGTTGCTTTCCACGGCAACCAGAAACCCCAGCGGGTGGTTTCTGACCCGCTGGAGGTGGTCTGCACACGAATACCACCTGTCCCCGGTCACGCAGGCCGGTTCTAGCCCCCCGTCCAGCACCTGCCCCCGCATCTCCCGGAACTACGCATTTTTGGTCTTGTGCTCGGATGTGTCGTAACCCCGGTAATTGACCGGCAAACTGCGGCCCTGCAAATCCGGGTAGTACAGCGTGATCAGCTTCAACCCCTTAACCACCCGGGGGTGCTTGCCTGACCAGAAGTGGCCAACCAACTCCATGTGCTGGCCGTAGGGCTTGTCCACGGTGCTGTCGTCCACGCTCCGTGTTCCCCCGACTCGATTCAGCATCCCCTTGGCCTCGGCGAACAGGTCCTTGGGCTCATCCCCCTCACGCAACAGAAAACGGTTCACGCTGTCATGGGAAATCCCCATCACTTCCGCCAAACGGCTACCGTTGCCTGATTTCGGCTCGCTCATCAAAAATCCCATATCCATCGGTAAGCTACAATGCCCTGTCGGGGGGCGTGAGGTTATTCTGATCATCCGGCTTAGTGCTCTGTTTCAGAAATAATGTCTAGGTTACGAAGGTTGTTGTACAATGCCAGCGTGAGAAAAGACCTTACTTTGGTGCTAGAGGGGAGTCAATACCATGCCGGGTCCTGCCCCAACACTATGCCCTGTGTTTCCGGAGGTATTTTTACAGCAAGCGCGCCGGAAGGTGCGTCGTAAGACGGCCCCTTATCAGACGGTTCAGCGTTATCAGTTGGTGTTGCTCCTGCACGAGAATGCTGGCTTGGGTCATGCGGAGGCCGGGGAGCGAGTAGGGCTCTCAGGGCGTCAAGTTCAACGGTGGCGGCAACGCTGGATGGCGGGGGACTTTTCCGTAGTGGATCGATTGGGTCGGGGACGGTCGTCGGACTTTTCCCCCTCTGGATCAAGCGCTGGTTAAGGCGTTAGCGTGTGAAGTGGTGGCGGAGACCAAGCAGCCCTTGAGCCGCCAGTCGTTGGCGGATGTGAGGAGCCGTGCGCAACAAACGCTGCGCAAATCGATCAGTCGGAGCAGCGTATGGCGGATTTTGTGTAGCGATGCGATCAAGCCGTGGCGGTACCAGTACTGGCTTTTTCCTCGCGATCCGCGGTTTGCTGAGAAAGCGGGACCGATTCTGGATCTCTAGGCTGGAAGTTGGCAAGATCAACCCTTGGGCAGTAGCGATTATATGTTGAGCGCCGATGAAAAAACGAGCATTCAAGCCCGGCACCGCTGTCATCCGCCGCTAGCGCCGGCACCCGGGCGTGTGGCTCGCATTGAGCATGAGTACGAACGGGGCGGGGCGTTGCAGTATCTGGCGGCGGGACTGGTCAAACCCACTTTACAGATGGCCACCTAGCTCGGCAGGGGTAGGAACATTGAGAACGGCGCTGTAAAGGAGCCGGTCAGTGTGTGAGGTGGGAAGTCATCAGAGGCGTGTTATGGGATGATATGTTCGCTACAATTCACTCATCCTGGAGGCGAGCCCATGACCGGCCTACACCGCACCCCCCTGACGACTTCCCAGAAGACCCAGTGTGCCGCAATGGCACTGGCAGGCCAAGAGGTCCATGGCACGATCAGCGAGCTCAGTCGTGAGTTTGGTCTTTCCCGGCCGACGGTCTACGAAGTCAGAGACGCGGCTGGTGAGGTGCTCAGGGCGCACTTCGAGCAAGAGGAGTCAGCGTATCGGGCGGTGCGTGTTGAAGTCGATGAAGCGCAGCTTAAGCGTGCGGTGGTAGCGTTGCGTGTGGTGGGGCCGAACGCGATTCGCTCGATCGAGGACTTGCTGCCGATGGTGTATCCGGGAGTACGGATCTCGTACGGCAAGATCCAGTCGCTGCTGGTGCAGGCTGAACAACAGGCGAAGGCGTTCAATGCGAAAGCGGACCTCGCGCCGATCCAGGCCGGTGCGCTTGATGAGATGTTCAGCCAAGGCGATCCGGTGCTGGCCGGTGTGGACTTGGCCAGTGGCTATCTGTTCGGTCTTGAGTTACGCCAGGGGCGGAGTGGCGAGGACTGGGCCGAAGTCCTGGGCCAGGCCAGGGCACAGGGGCTGGAGTTGGCGGTGGTGGTCAAGGATGCGGCGAAAGGCATTGCCGCCGGGGTGCAGGCGGTGTTTCCCGAGGCCGAGCAACGCGACGATTGCTTTCACGTGCTCTACGAGCTGAACCAGGTGCGTCGGCAAGTGGAGCAGCGCGCCTATGCCGCCATCGAGCGTGAGCAGGAAGCCCAACAGGCTCTGGGAAAGATACGCCCCAAGGATCAGAAGCGGCGCCGCAGGCAGAAGCAGAAAATGGCCCGGGCACGGCGCGAATGCCAGCAGGCCATCGCCCGCTTTGATGCCTTTGAGGCTGCCGCGGCCCAGGTCTACGAAGCGCTGGAGTACGTGGACCGGGATACCGGGCAGTGGCGTAGCGGCGAAGACGTCCACCGCCTCATGGCGCAGGCCGCCCAGGCGATAGTCGGCATCGATGCGCCGGGATGTCAGAAACTGGCCGGCTATCTGGCTAATCGGTCTCCCGGGCTCGCGCTGGCCACCACGGCGCTGGATAGTCAGTTACGCGAACTAACCACCGCCTATCCGCTGGCCGCCGTTTCCCTGGCCTGCCTGATTTGGCGCGCCGTTGCCGCGTGCCAGAAGCGCTCGGCACCTTGGCAGCAGAACGAGAACCAGTGCCTGCTCGCTGGCGCCTATGCCCGACTTCAAGCGCTGCTCGGTTTCCAGACCGACACCCTGCTGGACACGGTCAAAGGACTGCTGGACAATCGTTACCGCGCCTCCAGCGCGATCGAGGGCTTTAACGCGGCACTTCGCCCCTACCTCTACGTTCATAAGGGCGTGACGCAACATTTCCTCGAACTCTTCCGTGCTCACTACAATCTGCGCACGCGGCGCTGGGGGCGTCATAAAGGCACCTCGGCTCACGCGTGCTTGACCGGAACACCGGTGAACGATTGGCTCTCGTTTCTCGGCTATCCGCCCTCGGGCACGATCCACTAACGCCTCCGGCTCCACGCCTCCTGCTCGCATTCCAGCGTCCTGCCTTAAACCTCCGGGTTCAGGGCAACAATCCCTATTGCAAGTGTAAAGCAAAAGGAGGCTATTTGATCGGTCCCATCTGGCGGCTTGGGAGGTACGGCGGGGTTACGTGATGGGTCGTTGCGAAGCGAAGACCGGCATTAAGCCATTTGGTCGGCTGGTCGATCAGGTGTTGGCGGAAGAGCCGTACCGGTCCACCGAGCGGTTGTTTTGGATCGTCGACAATGGCTCGTCGCATCGCGGTAAAGCGGCGGAGAACCGACTGCATCAAATCGATCACCGAATCATTCTGGTGCATACGCCGATCCACGCCAGTTGGCTCAATCAGGTCGAAATCTACTTCTCGATCATTCAACGTAAGGTGCTGACACCGAATGACTTTGCTGACTTGGCCGCGATTCGACTGCGGTTAGCATTGTACGAAACACTGACCAATCAGAATCCGACGCCTTTCAAATGGAAGTTTAATCGCGACAAACTAACAGCGCTACTCAAGAAAATTGAGGCCCACGAAAAATTCCTCACCGCTTCTTGTGCTTCCACCCTAACTGACTATGAAGAGGCGGCCTAACCTCAATACCGTTCAATGGCCCATCACGATGGCCTGCTCAAAAGGTTTCGTGGGTTGAGGAGGACGACGATGGATAGGCCTTTTCTTGTACCATTTGCGCATTTTGCGTTTGATGACGCGGGGATTGATACGGTTGCGCCGCAGTGCGATGACCGCCTCGGCCACCTCCTGCACCAGCCGGCGGTACCAGCGCTGGCTCCCGCGCTGACTGGATGGGCACTCAGGCAGACGACACCGCAGGATTTTGAGCGTAGCAGTAAACGACAGTCGGCGCGGGTCCAGGTTCTGCGTAGCGGCGGCATCATCCATCAGCACCCGCACCAGGACATGGGCCAGGAGCAGCCCGTAGACTTCCTGCACCACCCCGGCCGGGGGTTGGCGGCGCAGCACCGGGCGTTCGCGCTGATGGGGTTTGAGTTCATCAAGCGTCAGTTCTTCCTCCCAGCGCTCGTGATAGAGACAGACCCGGGGGGTGGCGGGAGCGAGCGCGGCGTCGAGCCGCGTCGTCAGCAACCGATGCCGCTCACCCGCGCCCGAGCGAGTTGGATCGGCGAGCGTGGACGCGATGATCCGCACCATGATCCCGTGGCGATCGCGGCGCCGATCGGCGCCGTGGTGGTAGCGCTGGGCCAGGGAGGCGCCATCAGCCAAGACCTCAATCGGCTCGAAGATGCGGTTGGACGTGATACGCGCCAACCGGTGAGCCTCGCGCGCGCGCACCGCCGAGACACTGGCATAGTTCAGAAAATTGCGGTCCCACAGCCGCCGCATGTCCGGTTGCAGCGACCGCAAAAGGTAGCGAGCCCTGCTCGCCTCGCCGTGCTTCAGCGGTTTGAGCCACCGGCGCCACAAGACCTGGCGGCCAGTTTCGCACAGGGCCAACAGCCGCCCCTGGGGAAAAGCCCCGGGGGCGCGGCCACTGCCGGGTCGGCCGAAGGCGCGCTCATTAGCCTCGGTATCGGCCACATCCAGCACAACGCCGTCCCAGGCCATCGGGCGCATTCCCCGGTAAAAAGCCCCGGGCGTCTCCGCTCGACCCAACCGGCAGATCGCCCGCTCGGCCAGCACCCGCAGCGGTCCAATGCCCCGCCGCTTGCGCGCTTCGCACACGGTCGAGCGCCCCGGTACGCCACCCGGGCGAAACGGGTGCAACCAGCGAAAAATCTGCCGATAGCTGTCCCGACCACACAGCCCCAGCGCAATCATGAACCACCCCATGAACCACCCCGGCAGACGTTTACACACCGCCCCCTCTTGGCCGGTTTGTGCCAGCCCCTCTTCCCCCTGCGCACGGGGAATGATAGCTTGCAAAGCGCGGAGTCGATCACGCGTCGGCAAAGACGTCCACGCGTCAGTCTCTTGGCGAAGGTCGATCACCGTAGCCTCCTGATCAGGTTTGAGTTTTGGCAAACCTATCCTGACTGGAGGCTTTTCATTTGGCAAGCCCATTGAACGGTATTGGGCCTAACCTAGACATTATTTCTGAAACAGAGCACTAAGCGTGGCTCAAAACGCCAATCTCTGCCACAAGTTTTCGTATTCGTCAATGCGTAAGTCCTAACACCAGCCCTTTAAAGGTGAGAAAACATAGGCTGAAATTGAGTTTTGAGCCTTTTTGTTGAAAACCCCGATTTTTTCCACATTATCCTAATTTGCCCTCATAGACGCTCTATGTTGGAAATCAAAAAATATTTTAAAATCAAATGCATAAAAAATTCACGGGAATCACTCAATTTAGAAAATTGTGGCATAAAACATGCTGAAAAATTCAGAAACTGAATTTGTAAATTATTTACTTTTGAATACAATTGGTTACGACACCTTTAAAGGGCTGGTCCTAACACTTACTTATCCAGTGGAGGTCAACAGAATCCCATGGTCATCAGAGATGTGTGCCCCCGGTGCAAATCAGCCAACTATAACCCAAGTTTGACACTATCTGACGTAAGGTATTGATAAATAGGATACCATCAAAAATTTCTTATACGACAATTAAGCTTGCATGGTTGATCTCGCCTTTTTCACGATGTCAGAGGAAAGCAGCTTTGTCAGCCCCAGCCGCGCCATCAATTCTTGCTGCTCAGGGGTAGGGCGAGTCATGCTGTAGGTGGCCAAGCCGAGCTGATCGACTTCGATCCGGTTAATCTGGCACTCGCCCAGAGTTTGATAAAGCTTGGGGTGAGCCGCAATGGCCTGGGTTAAATCACCGGGGCATTGATGAAGGCGTAGCGTGAGGGTGCGATTGAGCAAGTGCGCCAACACACAACACGTGTAATGGGCTTTCACGTGGACCGGGGTCCAGACATGGACCGGCTTCACGTCGACAAAGGACTTCAGGTCCCGAAACGCCGATTCGATCACGACCTTCTCTCGGTACGGCCTGATGACCTCGCTGGCGGCGAGGTTGAAATGGTCATTGACCTTCTCGGTATGATTCGTGACCAGCAACCAAAACCCGTCGCATCGACCGGCGTGGCGGATCGCGGGCTCATTCACCGTCACGGTGGCTTGATAGGTGCGAATCGCGGTGTCGGGGTTAGCGCTCGGGCCCGAGACGGCCCGTAAGTGGACATCCGTAAAGGCCTTGAGCTTGAGCCGGTCCAGGTGGCGTTTAAATTTGTCATAGGTGGGTTGGTAGTGGCGCGTTTTTTTAGCCGCCCGCAACGCCGCGTTCCGGTTGTCGACCACGGTGCGAAAGCTCGCCAGGGCCTGCTGGCGGGCGCGACGCTGTTGGGTAAACAGGCCCGGGTTAAAACACAAGATATAGCGGCGTTGGCCGACGATGCGCGTTTCCCGATAATAGGTGTTATCATCGAGCGGGGTGAATTCCGCCAAGGTGCGGGCTTGGACCTCCACCCGCTCGGACTCTAAGTGGGAAAAGCCGGTGAGATCCACTCCCGTCAACCCTTCCATCTGGTTCTTGTCCATCGCCGAAATGTACTTGATGGGCGCTCGTTCGAGCTGCACCAAGTTGGCCTCCGACACCATCCCCCGGTCGAAGACCAAGGTGGTCTGCGCGACCTGAAACCGGGCTTTGACCTGCTCCAGCAACCACGTGATCGTTTTGGTGTCCGCCGTCTCCCCGGGCAGGACCTCCCAGTAAAAGGGCAGGCCCTCGCGGTTCACCACCAACGCTAACACCACATGCTGCCGATAACCCTCTTTGCAGTGCCCCCATTTCATCAGCACACACTGCGTGCCGCTAAAGGTGGTGCTCGACAGATCATAGAACACCGAGTCCATCGCCTCGGGCTGCTGCTGGCGCAGGCGGGTAAACAAGTGCCGGCAGAGGGCTTCTTTGCTCGCCTCGATCGCGGTTAAGGCCCGAAATATCCGCACCGCGGTGAGCTCCTCAACGGGCAGCGCCAGCAACCACGGCAACGCCGTGCGCTCAAACCAGGGCGGCGTTTGCGACTTACTCGTGGGATCGATACAACGGTTGACGGTCAGAATCCGAGCAATCGTGGCCGCCCCCAGAGCGCTTTTTTTAGCGTTCGCAAACACCGGCTCTAATCCCCACTCGGCCCAGATGGCATTGGCGGTCGCTACATCCAGATAGGCATAATGCCGGCTGACGACAATATCCTCCAGGGTGGTGACAAACGCCCCGGGCGTTTTGAACACGCTCAACAGCTGCCGCCATTGGGCGACCTCCGCCTCGGAGAGCTTGCCCAGTTTGAGCACGATTTCCTTAGCGTTTTTCCCATTCTTACGGTAAGTGCGTGCTAAACTATAGGAACGATAGCATTTCCCCTTGTACTGACTGGTGCCCCAGTGGAGATGTAGCTTTGCCAGGTTTATCGAATCCATTATTATACGTCGATTTATTTAACTAACTTATTGTATAGAAAAATAAATAAGATGCAAAATAAAAAAATTCTTATACTTAAATTTAACTAGACAATTTCTTATATTGTATATATTTCAATAAGTTATACTAGCTTGAGGGTGCCCAAGTGATAAACTTGGGCTATAAGAAAAACGATCACATCCACCACGGCAAACAGAATCATCAATGCCGTGACTGCGGACGTCAGTTTGTCGATTGCTTCGAACAATACCTTGTCGGTGATGACACACGAACTCTGATCGAACGCTTGCTGGTGGAGCGTATTTCGTTGCGCGGGATATGTCGTGCCGTGGGTGTTAAACTTAAGTGGCTATTGGGCTTTCTCGTCCAATGCTTGGAGGCCCTGCCGGATCATCTCAACATCCAGCCCGTCCGTGGTACCCAAGACGTCATGATTCAACGCCTTGAGGTGGAAGCCGACGAAATGCACAGCTTCGTGCAGAACAAAGAAAACAAGCAGTAGACATTATCGGTTTTAAGGCATGTTCTGCAAATTCAGCAAGTTGAAGGTAGGCGCGGGATGGCGGCAAGCCATGCGCAGGTTGTGCAAGCCACAGGCAATCTCCATCACGCGATCCGAGATACCCTCCCGGGTCAGCCGTAAGATATCCTTGACGATCCGACACCGCTTCACACCACCGATCACGTGTTCGACCACCACTCGCGCACTGGCAAACAGCCGATTGAGAAACTGATCCGCGATGCTTAGCGCTTGCCCCTTGGGCTTTTTTTGGGTTGCCGTGTCTGTACACCGATCGGCGCATAGCCCTGAAAGCCGGTATCTTGATCGAGCGTCGCGTTGGTCGGATAACTGAGGTGGGCCTCATCAGCAGCGCGTTTATCATGTCGGGTGCCTGCCACAGTCGGACTGAGATAAATAACCTGCCGTGTCGTCTCCTTCACCAGCAGCAGATTCTTGTCGGTGTGCGCCTTCGTCTTGCCGCTGTAATGGGCACTCTGACGGGCGGCGTCTTGCGGGCGTTGCCGCCGCCGCTCCGTGCCATCCAGCGCCAATTCCTGCGTCCCGGCCACCGCCAGGGGGCGCGTCTCTACCCGTTCGGCGTCCCGTTCCGGTGCCATCCCCAGCTCACGCAACGCCCCTGGTAACACCGGCAGCAAGCGATGAATCCAGTAATTCGCTTGCGCTTGACTGAGGCCAAACTGCAGTCCCTGCAGCGGTTGTAACGGATTGGTCTTTTGGTAGACCAACATAACCCGAATATTTCAGTGCGCCGTGGAAAGGCGCGGTTCTTCAGTGGGTGGAAATCCCACCCGGCAACTGTCACTCCAGCCGGTAGCAATTGGAGCAGGCGTGGCGGTAACAAAGCGCCTGAAGCCTCCAGTGTAGAGGGTCTTTCGAGACTTGGCGAGTATGCAGGCCGTAACGCGAGTGAACGCTGAGCAGGCCTCGAAACGGGTAATGCGGAAGCCGACCCGCCTGAATTACGGGGAAGGCTGCCATTGCTGGGGAAGCGAGTGATAGGGGCACCCAGCAGTTCCGCCGGGGTAATGGCGATGGCATGCATACAGAAGGGGAACCGACGCAACACGGGAAGCCCACTGCGGTGGTGGAAAGCGTGTCCACCAACGGGAGATCGGTGACGATAGGACCCGGCTGCGGTGGGTGGCGGACAGGCCCGAAGTACTGAAGAAGCCAGGTAATGCTGGTGGAGGGAAGGGGCCTGAGTTCAAGGTCAACGTCTAACGTAATGAGAATCAGGAGATTGGTGTGAACCTAGCAACTCCGGAGACGATTAGGAAGTTACAGCGGGCGTTATATGCCAAAGCGAAGGGATCGCCGGATTACCGCTTCTATACGCTGTACGACAAGGTCTATCGAGACGATATGCTGGCCCATGCGTATCGTTGCAGCCGTACCAATGACGGTGCGCCGGGCGTGGATGGCCAGACGTTCGAGGAGATCGAAGCGTACGGGGTGGAGCGGTGGTTGGGCGAACTGGCGCAAACACTCAGAGACAACACCTATCAGGCGGCGCCGATCGGGCGCAGTTATGTTCCGAAGCCGAACGGGCAACAACGGCCACTAGGGATAGCGACGATCCGGGATCGGGTGGTGCAGACGGCGGCGATGTTGGTGCTGGAGCCAATTTTCGAAGCCGATCTGCTAGCGGAGCAATATGCCTACCGCCCCAAACGCCGTGCGCTGGATGCGGTGCAGCAAGTCCATCGACTGGTGTGCACGGGACATACCGAGGTGATTGATGGGGATCTCAGCGGCTACTTTGATGCGATCCCGCATGCAGAGTTGATGACCTCACTAGCTCGGCGCATTAGCGACAGCACGCTGCTAGCGCTGATAAAGCAGTGGTTGGTGGCACCGGTGGAAGAGGCGGGACGCCAGGGTCGCCGTAACCGCACTACGCCCTACAAGGATAGCCGGCGGGGGATAGCGCAAGGTTCGCCGGTTTCCCCATTGTTGAGCAATGTCTATATGCGTCGATTTATCCTGGGCTGCGTATTCCAGCGAATTCGGCCACCTATTCCAGCGGAATCCGGCCGTTTAGTCCAACGGAAACCGGCCACCTATTCCAGCGGAATCTGGCCACCTATTCCAGCGGAATCCGGCCGTTTAATCCACCGGAAACCGGCCACCCAGTCCAAGGGAAAGCGGCCACCTGTCATGGCGGTGCGAAGCGGGTCTTTTTACTCTTACTGCGTATCGGTATGAGGTGTCAAGGTTGAATGACGTTTGCGCATGGATTCTCCTTTGAGGTTGAGCTTGTAGGCGTTGTGTACGAGCCGGTCAAGGATGGCATCGGCCAACGTGGGATTGCCGAGGTGCTGATGCCAATGCGCCAGTGGGAGCTGGCTAGTGACCAGGGAAGAGCGAATATTAAAACGGTCATCCAGGATCTCCAACAGGTCCCGCTGCTGTTCATCGGTAAGTGGCGTCATGGACAAATCATCGAGGATCAACAAATCGGTCTTGGCGAACTCTTTGAGCAATTTATGGTAACGGCCGTCGCCCTTGGCGATGGCCAATTCGCGAAAGAGGCGCGGTAGACGCAGATAACCGGCGGTGAAGCCTTGCCGACAAGCCTGTTGGGCCAGCGCACACGCGAGCCACGTTTTTCCGACCCCGGTGGGGCCGATCATCAGGCAATTGAGATGCTCGCGTAACCACCTGCCGGTGGCGAGCTGGGTCATGAGGGCTTTATCCAAGCCGCGGGGCGCGCGGTAATCGATGTCCTCCAGGCAGGCATTTTGACGCAGTTTAGCTTTTGCCAAGCGGGCCTTCAGGCGGCGGCTTTCCCGCAGGGTGTATTCCCGGTCAACCAGCAGGCCCAGGCGTTCCTCGAAGCCCAGGGCCTCGATGTCAGGCATGTGCATCTGTTCCTCCAAGGCCTGGCGCATACCGCTCAGGCGCAACTGCTGGAGTTTCTCCAAGGTGGGATGGGTCAGCATGTGGCTCTCCTCGTCCCCGGTCAGCGCGTCGTGGCAGGGGAACGTTACGGGTAGTGGTAGTAATCCGCGCCACGCACATTCTCGTGTGTCACGGGCTCTGGGGTGGCCGCAGGTTCCGGCAAGGGCTGGCGGTCCAGCCCCTGTTTCAGGATGGACTCAATGCTGCGGTAACTGGCGGTCCCTAACGCTAAAGCGCGGGCACAGGCGGCTTCCAAGCGGGCCTCGCCGTAGCTCTTGCCCAGGCGCATGACGCCATAGCACGCGTTATAGCCTTGCTGGGGAAAGGGCCGGGAGGCGAGAATGTGCGCGATGACGGTGGCGGTCGCCAGCCCCGTTTTTTCGGCCCAGCGAATAAAGCGCTGCGGCGTCCATTCCAGGTAGTGCTGATGGGACGGGGGGAGGTGCTCACGCAACGTGGTGTAGCGTCCTGGATGGTGACTCCGCCGATGGCTGGCCACCCGGGTTCCTTTCGCAAAAAGCTCCACGGTGGTCGCGCTAAGGCGCGCATCCAGTTGGCGTTTCACCAGCGGGTAGGGGACCGAATAATAATGCCGGTCCACCTCGACATGGCTATTCGGCGCCACACGGACCTTGAGCCATTCCGCGTAGCGGTAGGGTTCGGCGGGCAAGGGCTGCAGCGCCGGGTAATCAATTTGCGCAAACTGCGAACACCGCGAACCGGGCAACTTTTTAAAGGGACGCTGGTTGAGTTCCTCAAGCAGGCGGCGAATGTGGGCATTCAATTCCGCCAGAGCAAAAAAGCGATAATGGCGCAGCTTGGCCAGAATCCAGCGTTCTGCCAGCAACACGCCATTTTCCACTTTGGCCTTATCCCGGGGTTTGGCGCAGCGGGCTGGCACAATGGCGACTCCATAGTGCACACTCATGTCCTGATAGGTCTTGTTGAGGTCCGGGTCATAACGGTGGGCCTTAGTCACCGCCGCACGTAAATTATCCGGCACCAGGATTGCTGGGCAGCCACCGAGATAGTGGAAGGTGCGCACAGGCGAGCCTATCCAGTCCGCCAGCCCCTGGGTCCAGGTCGCTTCGGCATAGGTGTAGTTGCTAGCGCCCAGCACCGCGACAAACCGCTGGGCCTGGCGTTCTTCCCCGGTGGTACGGTCAATGAGGGCGACCGTTTGGCCGGCATAGTCAACAAACAACTTCTCGCCGGCGCGATGCTCCTGGCGCATGACCACGTCCAGCTGGCGCTGCCAATCCCGATAGCGATGACAGAAACGGCTATACTGGTATCCTTCTGGGTAAATCGCCTTGTACTCCTGCCACAGCAGGAATAGCGTCACCCCTTTGCGCTTGAGTTCTCGGTGAATATCCTCCCAGACGGGTAGGGGCCGTGATTCAACCGATGGGCCGGCAGCGGGTGGAAACAAGCGCTGCTCCAAGGTGGCCTCATCCAGGCCCTCGGGCAACGGCCAGTGCAATCCCGCCGCCTCGGCACGACGCAGGTAATCCGCTACCGTCGCCCTCCCAATCCCACAACTGGCCGCTATTTGCCGGACACTACAACCATTGGCCCATTTCAATCTCAGGACCTCTTTGACTTTTCTCATGGTCAACCTCTCGCGTGGCATAGGCACCTCTTTTCGCAATGAAAAAAGGTGCAGGGTAACTTGGGTTATCCCACTTCGCCTATGCCACCTACCAGGGTGGCCGGAATCGCTTGGAACCGGTGGCCGGTTTGGCCTGGAATCAGTGGCCGGATTCGATTGGAATGAATGGCCGGTTTATGTTGGAATCAGTGGCCGAATTGCCCCGGAATATGCACTGGGGTGGAAAACACTGGGTTTTGAACGGCCCTTTGGGGCACACATTGTGAATTACGCCGACGATTATGTGATCTGCTGTAAAGGCAGCGCAGAGCAGGCGATGAGGGCAATGCGGGCCATGATGACAAAGCTCAAGCTGACGGTGAACGAGGACAAGACACGGTGTGTCGAATACCGCAAGGACAGGTGGCGTTTCTGGGCTATACCATCGGGCGTTGTTACTCACCCAAGACCGGACGGGCCTATCTTGGCACCCGTCCGGCGAAGATGAGTGTCCAGCGCATTTGTCAAGCCGTCAGTGACAAAACCAGTCGCCGACGGCTGCTGGTGGATGCCGATACGCAGGTCAAGCAACTCAACCGGATGCTGACGGGTTGGGCCAGCTACTTTTGCCTGGGGCCAGTCAGCAAAGCCTACCAGGCGGTGGATACTCATACCCGCCATCGGCTGCGTCAGTGGTTATGTCGAAAGCACAAGCAACGTGGTCAGGGAACCACACGCTATCCCAACGAGTACCTGGATGAGTTGGGACTCGTCCGACTTTGCCAGCGGACACAGAACTTCCCGTGGGCGAACGCGTAATACCTTGTCCGAGAGCCGAATGCGTGAATAGCGCACGTTCGGTTCGACGAGCGGCGACTGGAAACGGCGCTATGAAACGGATTGAGACACCGGCATGGCACGAAAGTGGTCGGTCACAGCAAAGCCCCGTTACCTACGGCTACCGCGCCAGTCGTCGACTCTACTAAATCGGCAAAAGTCCTGTCAGTCCCCTATTAGCTTTAGTTTTATCTGGAATTAACATGCGAATATCTCGCCTTGTTGCGGTTGGCAACCGTTCAAAAGTGCTGGTCGGTGGGGCCGATGGTTGCATTTTGGCACCTTTTCTGAGCGTCAGGCGAGCGCCGTTCTCCCGGCAGGGTGCGGGCAGAAGCGCAATCACGCTGAAGCACCGCGGGCGCGGTTAGCCGGTATTCCAGGCTGGTTTGGGCAGCCGATAGAGGATTTCGGTCACCTGCTTGAGCAGCGGTTGCACCGGACAGGCACTGGGGAGCTGGAGCTTGATACGGTCTTGGTAGCGGATGACCCGCACGGCCAATTTGAACAATTTGCGGATCACGGTGGCGGGCTGGGCTTGGGCCAGCTCGGTACCGCGCAGGGTTTCGCTGCGCAGGGCGTGATGCAGCACATCGGCGCCGCAGGCGAAGTACAACCGTAGGGTGTTGGCGCGGAAGTGATGAGCGGAGGTGCGGTCACTGCACAGATCCTGCTTGAGGTGTTTGATATAGTTTTCATCCTGGCCGCGCGCACAGTAGACCGTGCGGTAAACGCTCTCGGGCGTGGGTCGCTCCAACGAGGTCACCACAAAGCGCGGGTTCTCCCCCTGGCTGGTGATCTCCGCTTTGACCAGCACCCGAAACCGCGGCGGCCAGGATGCGGCCGCGTAGTCGAGCTCTTCATCCCCGCGGGTATGCGCAGGGGGCGGATTGGCAATGCGCTGGGCAGTGGTGCAACGCCATTGATGCAGCGCCCGTGCCCGTGCCAGAGCTGGTTCGGCCAACGGTGACAAGGCCCGGTTGCCCGCCATGCCAAAGACAAAATCGAGCAGCGGGTCCGCCAACCTTAACGCCATCAGCTCCGGGTTGGCAAAATGGCTATCCCCGCGCAGCACGATGGGGGTCTCGGGCCAGTGCTCACGCAACCGCTTGACGATGCGTTTCACCAGGCTGGCATTCTCTGCTCCCGTGGGGCGTTTGCCTGGGCGCAGCACCGCGGTGATGAATTTCCCCGACAGCCCCTCAACCACGAACAGCGGCAGGTAGCAATGCTGACCCTAATACCCGTTATACGTGCTCAATTCCTGGTTGCCGTGGGTTGGGTCCGCGGCGTGATCCAAGTCCAGCACGATCAGCTCCGGTGGCCTGGCATAGCGGGCCAGGAAGCCTTCCACGAACGCGGTTGCCACCCGATACAGATCCTTATTGCTGACGCTGTTCTCCAGGCGCGAAAAGGTCGAGGCACTGGCCAGCGCCACCGCCTCGCTCAGCGGATCACGCTCCAAGCCCAACTGAAACAGCGGATCGTGACGTCACGCATTGGCGTCATTGGCGTCTTCATAGCCACAGGCAATTTGGTAAATCCGCTGTGCCAGCAGATCTGCCAGCGGATGGTTGACGTAGGACGGATGCCGGCGATCTTCGATCGCTTGGGCCAAGCGCTCCGTCAGACCCACTTGCCGGTCCACCTCCCGCAACAGCAGCGGACCGATATCCGTCGACATCGGTCCGCCATCAAACTCACCGCGGATCGTCAAGCCCGCCACGGGAGGAAAACGCAGAGATTCTGGTGTAGAATGAGACATGGGCGTTCCTCGTTTAGCTTCTCCGAAGCGTTTTTAGCCAAACACCTATTATATTAATAGGTTAAACAAGGTTCGCCTGTTTTATGAATAATTCGGGATAAATAGCAGCTTGTCTTCCCCTCGCGCCAGTCCCCCTTTCGCTCCACCACCCGCGCGGCGCCGCCGCGTCTGACCTTCCATCGTCAGGTGCGGCGGGTACAGCGTCTCGTAAATCCGCTCAAACACCGGCAAGAGCACCATAAACTCGGCCAGCGTCAGGCTCGTCGCCGCTAAGAACTCGCGGGGGTGGTCTTTCAAATAGGCGTAGTTGAGCATCGCGATACCGCTCGTCAAGTAGCAAACTCTCAGTATACACTATTCCCGATAATGTCTAGTGGATTTGGCTCGCCATGGACGTCAAGAGCCGTCAAATCATTGCCTTTCACGTGGGGGATCGCAGCCACAAGAGCGCCAGGCAATTGTGGTCGAAGATTCCGAAAGTCTATCGTCAGAACGCGACGTTTTACACGGATCAATATGTCGTCTACGAAGGCGTGATTCCCAAGGCGCAGCACAAAGCGGTCAACAAACTGGCGCGCAGAACCAATCACATCGAGCGATTCAACAACCCGCTGCGACAGCGCGTTTCGCGCCTGGTACGCAGTGCGTTGTCGTTTTCCAAGAAGCTAGCCAATCATGTCGGTGCCATCAAGCTTTTCATATGCCACTAAGTAATCGATCACAAGTATTTTAACATTTTATGAGAATGCGATCTGGTATTCAGTGCCGATGTCTCTCAGGATCTTAAAGAGCTCATCTCTGAGGCTGGAAAAGGATTCATAGGCCGAGAAGGGCAGCCATTCATATTTGATCTTGCGCCATAAGATTTCGATCAAATTTAATTCCGGTGAATACGGGGCGAGAAATTCTAGCTGCAGACCGGTAGCGTGCCAACGTTCCCGATTTGCCTCAAACGCTTCGCTGGTATGGAGCGAGGCATTATCGAGTACCACGACGGTGGGTTTTTCTCGGGTCTTGGCAAATTCATCAAAGCAGGCGATCACGACCGCAGTGTCGATGGTGCCTTCAAAGACATAAGAATGCATGTCACTGGCCCGATTCATAAACCCGAGCACATGGAGCCGCTGGCTATGGGACGCCGGTAACTCGATCGTCTCGCCGCGGGGTTGCCACGCGTAAGCCATCGCCGGGACGAGGGTAAAGCCGGACTCGTCAAAATAATACCGCTCAATCGCCCCGCTCGCCTCGCGCTCAATCAGCTCGGCAAGCCGTTCCACCGAAGCGGCAAACGCCTGGGGATCGCGCTTGTCTTTGAGCGATTGTCGCACCCGCTTCCACACCAGCCCCGCCCGTTGGCACAACCGTTTCATCGTCTTCCTACTGACCTGGCGCCCGCCGCGCTTCTCTAACGCCGCCAGCACCCGCTTGATGGAGCGCGGCTCCGCTTCCAGCCACGCCAGCACCTGCGCTGCTTCCGCGGCGCTGAGTTTGCGCGGCCGACCACTGCGCGCTTGATCCAGTAACCCCACTAACCCCCGACGTGCCCACGCTTTCAGCCAACTTGAGACCGTCTGGCGACACACCCCATAGATCGCCGCGATCGCTTGAACCCGATAACCCGACGCACTCAGCAAAATCGCATGCGCGCGCATCCGTGTCCAATGAAACGGGTGGTGTTGGTGCATCTCTTGTAGCGTCACCTTCTCGGGCTCGCTCAGGGGGGTTACCAATAGCATCAGTGGCCTATCACAACAATGGGACTCTAAAATAGAATAAGGTTACCTCATTTTTGCTTTTGTTAAAATACTTATGGCCGACTACTTACAACCTAACAAGAGCAACAGTGTAGCGCGAGCATTACATGGACATCACTACCAAATCTCATGCGGCACCGGAAGATTTGATTCTGACAATGGACTGGATGACGAGTTATTTCTATGTCGGTAGAGTGGATTACTGGCTGCGATCTTCCAGATATGAAAGCGCCTCCTCTCGCGATAAAGAGGGATGGCGCGAAATGTATCTCGGGTCGCGGGTTGTTTCCGACGCAAAAACCCTTGAGGATTTGATAACTAATCGCGAGAACACTCTATGGATTATCACGTCCGGCTGGGTCATGCGACGCCAGTTACATAATTTGAGCCCTGAAATCGTAAGACTAATCGACGACTTGCGCCCCTATCGCGTGTATCAAGGATTGGACGGCGTGAGCGCCGTTTATCGTGTACCTGCGCGGAGTGTTGCCAGTTTCCAGGAGTCTGAACCTGGGTAAGGTAGTTAGCAAATATATAACTTGTACGATTTCCATATTTGTGCGATTTACTTTCGCGGCATAATTGTGTCTTTCCGCTAAAACCGACTCTGTCAGTGAAAAATCAACTGTTTGATATTTAATCATTTTTAAAATACAAGGCATTCTGTTCACTGTCATCGTATTTTGATAAGCTGGCCGACCCTGCAACTGTTGTTGGGCTATTTGGTATGTCGCTTCAGCAGCATGAAACGTTGTTTCCAGTCTTACGGATTTAGAGATGTGACTTTTTTTGTCAATAATTTAAATTTTTTGACAAGAAAGCATCATTTATCGGCACTATATCTCTATTTTTGGATAGTATGGACATAATTTATTCTTGTGGATATTTTTAGAAAATAATATTAATAAATACAATGGCATAACTGTTATTACTAAATTTATTGTAGGTGTTTTTGGGTTGTGTTTTTAAAACGAGTTGGCTTGAATAATGCTAGTATTGAAGTTGTATTTTATCTCTGAAAGAATAAAAACTATAAAAAGGTAGCTACATCTTTTGCAAATTCTATTTCAGAATAGCAAGGATGCTAAACTTATATTCTTTTGACAATCTAAAAACCCAACCTATCTTGCATTAAACATAGACGAATAGGAGAGAAAAGGGACGACGAAAGAAGGAAAAAATAACCATGCTTAACAAGGCCGTCATCCTGGCAAGCATTGCTCACTGTCAAAAAACCAAATGAATTAAGAACTAAGGTGGGAGCGGTTAGAAATCTTATCATTCTGAACACCTTGGTTTAACTCCATTTGTTTTTGAATTTCTCAATATAAAATTTTTGAAATTTAGCTTTTTTAGTTTATTTTTCTAATTTTCTTGGAACTTAATTAGCAATGGAGTTGCTCTAATGGTTCTATTTTCAAACTATGATTATTTTCCACGGATAGTTTTTAATGATCTCCTTGTACGGCAATGGACAGCCCGTCATAAACAGTCCATACCTCATCTGTTATTAGTTATACTTGCGTTTTTGCTGCTATTTTCGGCAACAGAAGCTTATCCGGCATCAACCAACGAGAATAATAAGCTAATTGCCGTCAATGATACCATTGCTACTAACACAAATTCAAAGATTAGTATCGATGTCCTAAAGAATGACAGCTATATTGAACCGGTGACCCTTACCATTGTAAGTAGGCCCGCCCATGCTGATTCATGGGTAGCATACAATAATACTATTTCCTATAGACCTCGCACTAATAACTTTGGCCAAGATTCCTTGATATATAAGATCACTGACGTACATGGAATGCTTCTATGGCCAGCGTTGAGATAACGATGCTTCAGACAGGCACTAATACTACCGAAAATAGTGGAACCGATAATAATAAGCTAATTGCCGTCAATGACATCATTGCTACTAACACAAATTCAAAGATTAGTATCGATGTCCTAAAGAATGACAGCTATATTGAACCGGTGACCCTTACCATTGTAAGTAGGCCCGCCCATGCTGATTCATGGGTAGCATACAATAATACTATTTCCTATAGACCTCGCACTAATAACTTTGACAAGGATTCCTTGACATATAAGATCACTGACGTGAATGGAAATGCTTCTAAAGCCAGCGTTGAGATAACGATGCTTCAGACAAGCACTAATCGGCTCGTCTGCGAAGACGCTGCGGGTCAATTGCAAACCACAAAAGATGGAGTTAAATGGTATCCAGGGCATTATCTGAGAAAAAATGCTGAAGAGAAATCATTATATGCCGAAGACATATTGTTTCTTGAGAACCCATATACGCAGGGTCTTATCCTGATGGTAAAGTGGAAAAATCTTGAAAAGGCAAAAAACCAATACGATTTTTCTGTTATCGATAAATACATTAAGTGGATTGAGCCCTACGGTAAGCGAATTGCCATGAGAATCATGGACCGTTGTTTTCATGGCTGTACGGATGCGGATGCTCCAGCCTATCTAAGAACCGACTCCCGGTATCACGGAGGTGTAGAACCCATGAGAGAAGGAAGCATTATTCGCTTATGGGATCCTGCAGTCACAGATCGGGTCATTGCCTTGTATCAAGCATTAGGTGCGAAATATAACGGCAATCCCACGGTAGCTGCCATTACGATAGGAAGTGGAGAGTCGGCCATGGCAATAGACAGAGAAAAGGCGGCCGGTTACTCCCCCGAGGCGTATGAAAGAGAACTGGTTCGGAAGGCTGTAGAGGTTAAAAAAGCCTTCCCGAACACGATTGTTCTTACAGGCATGAATTTTATTAGAGGAGGCGAACCTCGCCTCACCCGGATTGCAGAGGAACTTGCGAAGATAGGCGGAAGCGGAGTAATAACTCCTAGAGCTTATCCTCACAGCCAGTATTACGTTTATGACACGTTCAGGAAAATGAAAGGAAAGATTGCTATCTTTCCACAAGTAGAAACAGGTGGCCTCCTTCCCGAGGAAACGGAAGAATTGATTTATCGGTTTGCCGTGAACGATTTGGGTGCCAATTTCCTGAGTTGGAACGCAGCTTTTTACAACTCTCAGGATAAGCGTCCCAATTATTTAACAAATTATGTCTTGCCGGTTGTTACTAAATACAAGGGTGCCACTAAAACCGCCTGTCCGACTTCCTTTGCAAAATGCGTAACACAATGCCCATAGAAAGTTAGCGACCTGTAAGGGGTGCCCATGTAGGCACCATTGGGGACACAGCTAAAGTTTGGGGAATGTGTAAAGTTTGGGGAATGTGGTTAAGCCACCATGGCATAGGGTGATTTTTTGGCGGATCACCGTGCGAGAAGGGCGATCGCCCTATGCCATGGCATTATGTGGCGTGAATTACCTTCCCAAAAAAGACCTATTGGGTACGTCAGAAAGAAGCAAGGGAAAACTCTTCCATCCCGCGGTTGTCCCCTCACTTTGCTATGGCAGCAGATTGCAAGTCACTTATTCACGACGTATACAGTAGTCTGTAGCAAATACTATTTGAAAGATACTGCACAAACCAGTCATGCTATCTTGATATTCAGGCAATTCCTTCCATTAATTCCGCCATAAATCTTCCTCTGGTTCCGGCGGATTTCTTCCTTGCATTGCGGTGTAAATCTCCCACTGGTTTCGGTGGATTTCTGCCACGCCTTTCTGGCTACCTCAGTCCATACCCTTACCCATAACTCGGATTGAGCGCGGCGCGCTGGGCTTGCATGGCAATAACGAAGTCATGGCAGCGGGTGAGACCGATCCAGAGGGTTTCAGCCCCGGGAAAACCCTCGCCCTTGCGGTTGAGAAAGCCGCCGAAACTGGCCACCATCCGCACCATCTCGTTCAGTGAGGGCGGCGTGTCCGGGGGTGGCTGGCGATGCGTGACGAGGTAGACGGTGTGCCATTCGTCTTCGGTAAAGACCGCATCACAGGGCAGTTCGGGACAGGTCCGCCCGAGCCTGGTGAGATACAACACCCGCCAAGCGATGATCAGGTACAAGGCCAAGGCCGGTTCCAGCCGTTCTAGGGTTTCTAGTTGAAGCTCTTCGACCTTGCAGCCGGATTTTAAAATCTTGAAAAAAAGCTCTATCTGCCAGCGACATAAGTACCATGACAAGAGTTCGGCGGCCTGCTCGGCAGTGGCGACCGAGCGATTGGTCAGCAGTAACCACCTCAGTGGCTCTTGCCCGCGCGGTGGATCGAGTTCCTCGGCCAACAGGACGGTGACGGTGACCGGCTCCAGCTGATGACCCACTCGATAAGGCGGTTTCAAGCGCACCTGGGCGACTTTCAGTGGTTGGTGAACGTGGCGGGCTTTCCCGCCTTGACGACTGGGCAGGTCGAATTCGATCTGTGTCAGCACGGGCGCGGCGTGCACCGCCGCTTTGCGCTTTTCTCCCTCGCCGACACAGCGATCGTGCTGGCCTCGCACCAGCCAATCAGCACTGGGCTGGCCCTGAGCACGGGCTGTTTGGCCCGCGGCGAACAGCTCGTCAATATCCCCTTCCCGATCGGCCACATACACTAACTGGGTCTCCGGTAATGCCGCCGCCTGCTCGTTGACCCGCTGATAGCCCTCGAGCCAGCGGATACTCTCCTTTTCCTCAATGGGGCGATGCGCGCCGCCCGAGGTGCCCAGACTACCGGGCTTGCGCGCCCAATTCCAGGCGTCCAACACGCCTAAACACAATCGCTCCGGGGTCACCGCTACCGTGGGGTGAATATACAGCCCCTGGCGATTTTCATAATTCAACGGCCCCATCCCTTCGATGGACTTACCCGTATCATCCAGCTCCGTTGTGTCCTGGATGCACAAGACCACCGGGTGGGCCGCCATCCGCTCGGCGCTGGCCTGATAATGCGGCTCTAGAATCTGTTGCCCCGTGACCCCTTCCTGGTCGAACAGCCGATAGGCCGCTTTGGTTTCCGGCCAACCTCCACAAGCCGCTGGAATACTCGCCTCAGGCTTGGCGTACAGCTTCTCCAGTACCCGCCGCGACCGGCGGTTCAACCGTTGGTCGCCTAAATCAATCGTATTCAGTTCTTCGGCTATACTACTCATCGGTCGCTGGACTCCGGACATGCTACAAAACGGCTATTTCAACAGCTCAGCAAACTCTTGTCAGCCCCCCTTGGACCGTTTCAAACGGAGTTATGGGTAAAGATATGACCTCAGTCCCCCCTAAACGGAGACTCAAACAAGATAGTTGCTTTTTACGCTAACAGGGATGTTTGAGCTTAGGGTGTCTAAATTGACTCTGAAACTTTCCCCGGTTTTTGGCTTTCGATTTTTTGGTCTGCTGTTAACCAGTTTTTGCGAGCCCTGATGGATGCCCCCCTTGGCAAGGATATGGTTTTTTTACGTTGCTTGTGGGGTCATGCATTTTTTGTAATAGAAATTTTTATAATAGAATAGAACTTACGCATTGACAAATAGATCGATTTGTGATGACTGGCAACCTTTCGACCACCAACTTTGCTATACCGAATGATAAGACACACGACACGCCCACCCAGTGCCCGCTGTACCTTACCGATGTATATGGGGTTTTTGATGAGTGAGCCCAAATCGGGTGGTGTCCTGATTTTGGAGAATCACGTGGATTGATGTCAAACTTAGGGCCTTTTTCGGGCACCAACATCCAAGGGGTTGCAATGACATTAATTCCCGTGCGCTGTCTGCATTGTGAGAGTGATCAGGTTGTCAAACGTGGTATGACCTGCAATGGTAAACAACGCTATCTGTGCCAGAATGAGGAGTGTGCCCATGGCTCTTTTCTTCTGGAGTATAGTGACCGCGGACGCCTGCCCCAAGTCAAGCAACAGGTCGTTGATATGGCGCTCAATGGCAGCGGCATTCGGGATACGGCACGGGTATTGAAGATCAGCAAGGACACCGTACTCAGTGAGTTGAAGGCAAAAGAAGACGTGATCGAGCCGGTCAACCAAGCGCTGCTGAGCCGCCTGAATCCAGACGATATTACCGCGGTGGTTCAGCGAGTTGACGAGGCTGAGGTCGACGAAATGTGGAGTTATGTGGGCAACAAGGACGAACAACGTTGGCTCTGGCATGCAATCGATCATGCCACGGGTGTCGTGCTCGCGTACGTCTTCGGCCGGCGCAAAGATGAGGTATTTCTGGCGCTGAAACAGTTACTGGAACCGTTTGGAATCACTCGCTACTACACGGATCACTTGGGCGCGTATCAGCGCCATCTAGAGCCCGACGTGCATTGCCCCAGCAAGCGTTACACCCAGCAAATCGAACGCAAGCACCTCACCTTACGGACTCGGATTAAACGCCTAGCACGTAAAACGATCTGCTTCTCCAAATCGGCCCAGATGCATGATATCGTCATCGGCTTGTTTGTCAATCGATATGAATTTGCTCGGCCTGTGTAAATCAGCAATATCCAAAATTAGGACACCACCCCAAATCGGCTACCTGTACCCGCTTATCGGAAGTGATGGGTATTTCTCATGACAGCGTCACTCGCTTTCTCTGGCGGGAGGGATACGAGCCGAAGGACCTGTTCGATGAGGCTAGCCAGCTGTTGAATCCGGTGGGTGGGACACTGAGCGTGGATGACAGCACCTTGGATAAACCTTACAGCCGGCACATGGACTTGGTGAGCCATGTGTGGTCTGGCAAACATCACCGGGTGGTCAAGGGGATAAACCTGATCACGTTGTATTACACCGACCCGCAAGGGCGGAGTTTGCCGGTCAACTATCGGGTCTATGACAAAACCGAGCACAAGACCAAGAATGATTATTTCCTCGACATGCTGGTCCAGGTGGTGGCGTGGGGGCTGCAACCGGATTTCATCACCGGGGACAGTTGGTATTCCAGCGCCAGCAACCTCAAGACGGTCAGACACCACCGGATGGGGTTCCTGTTTGCCGTGGAAAACAACCGCCGGGTAGCCATAGAAAAAGGCACTTGGGTCCAAGTCCAGCAGCTGGATATCCCCGACGACGGGCGTAAGGTCTGGCTTCGCGATTTCGGTGAGGTAAAACTGTTTCGGACGCGGTTAAAAGACCAACTGCGCCATTACGTCGTATTTCTGCCGCAGGCCGATGCCTATGAACCCTTCTCCCAAACCGAATTCCAGAAACGTCATGACCAGCACTGGCACATTGAGCAGTACCACCGTCTCATCAAGCAGGTCTGTCACATCGAGACATTCCAGGTACGCCGCAAAGTCCCTATTCTCAACCCTATTTTTGCCGCCCTGTGCAGCTACGTCCATTTGCAGCAGATGCAAATCCATGAGGTCATCACTAATGCCTATCAGTGGCAGCGTGATTTGTACAAGGAGGTGGTCGCTGGGTTTGTCAGTTCCTTCATCATCGGGAAAGATTATCTCAATCCACAATATCAGGCCGCTGTCAATGCGTAAGTCCTATAGAAATTATCGTGGATAATGTATACTAAAAGTTTTTTACTTGACGAGCGGTATCGCGATCCTTAAGTTACGCTCATTTGAAAGACCATCCCCGCGAGTTCGTAGGGGCTAAGAACCTTACGCTTGCCGAGTTTCTGTTGCTGTTGCCGGTGTTTGAGCGGGTTTATGAGACTCTGTACCCGCTACACCTGACGGTGGAAGATAAATCGCGACGGCGACGCGCGGGTGGTGGAGTAAAGGGGGGGTTGGCGAGAAGGGAAGACTTGCTGCCGGTGTTACAAGAAGGGGCGTTGCGTGGGTTGGGGATGGTACCGGAACGCCGAGGGGACGGGGACGAGTGCGTTTTCTCAATCGGCTGTTAACGAGTGCGCGGTTGGTGGTCGAATACATGATCGGCGGCCTAAGGCGGTGCCGGATCGTCAAGGATATCTTACGTCTGACCTGTGAGGGTATTTCGGATCGCATAATGGAGATCGCTTATGAATTGCACAACCTGCGATGGCTTGCCGCCATCCCGCGCCTTCCTTCAACTTGCTGAATTTGCAGAACATGCCTTAAAACCGATAATGTCTAATATTACTAGAAGCCAGCAGGAAAATCTGTGTGTCAAGCCACAGGTTAATGATCTATGTCGGTGTTGCTGCCATCGCAGGAGATACTTCACTGCGATTGTGCTCGCCATCAGCATAGGCTTTACTTCATTTGCCGCCGCCGCGATTCCCGATGCAGCCAAGAAAAGTGGAACCGAGAATAATAAGCCAATTGCCGTCAATGACACCATTGCTACTAACACAAATTCAAAGATTAATATCAATGTCCTAAAGAATGACAGCTATATTGAACCGGTGACCCTTACCATTGTAAGTAGGCCCGCCCATGCTGATTCATGGGTAGCATACAATAATACTATTTCCTATAGACCTCGCACTAATAACTTTGGCCAAGATTCCTTGATATATAAGATCACTGACGTACATGGAAATGCTTCTATGGCTAGCGTTGAGATAACGATGCTTCAGACAAGCACTACGATGCTTCAGACAAGCACTAATCGGCTCGTCTGCGAAGACGCTGCGGGTCAATTGCAAACCACAAATGACGGGGTTAAATGGTATCCAGGGCATTATCTGAGAAAAAATGCTGAAGAGAAATCATTATGGGGCAATGACATACTGTTTCTTGAGAATCCATATACGGAGGGTCTCGTCCTTCAGGTAAAATGGAAAACTCTTGAAAAGGCAAAAAATCAATATGACTTTTCTGTTATCGATAAATACATTAAGTGGATTGAGCCCTACGGGAAACATATTGTTGTGAGAATTATGGACCGTTGCTTTAGTGGTTGTAAGGATGCGGATGCTCCAGCCTATTTAAGGACCGACTCCCGATATCACGGGGGTGTAGAACCCATGAGAGAAGGAAGCATTATTCGCCAATGGGATCCTGCAGTCACAGATCGGGTCATTGCCTTGTATCAAGCTTTAGGTGCGAAATATAACGGCAATCCCACGGTAGCTGCCATTACGATAGGAAGTGGAGAGTCGGCCATGGCAATAGACAGAGAAAAGGCGGCCGGTTACTCCCCCGAGGCGTATGAAAGAGAACTGGTTCGGAAGGCTGTAGAGGTTAAAAAAGCCTTCCCGAACACGATTGTTCTTACAGGCATGAATTTTATTAGAGGAGGCGAACCTCGCCTCACCCGGATTGCAGAGGAACTTGCGAAGATAGGCGGAAGCGGAGTAATAACTCCTAGAGCTTATCCTCACAGTCAGTATTACGTTTATGACACGTTCAGGAAAATGAAAGGAAAGATTGCTATCTTTCCACAAGTAGAAACAGGTGGCCTCCTTCCCGAGGAAACGGAAGAATTGATTTATCGGTTTGCCGTGAACGATTTGGGTGCCAATTTCCTGAGTTGGAACGCAGCTTTTTACAACTCTCAGGATAAGCGTCCCAATTATTTAACAAATTATGTCTTGCCGGTTGTTACTAAATACAAGGGTGCCACTAAAACCGCCTGTCCGACTTCCTTTGCAAAATGCGTAACACAATGCCCATAGAAAGTTAGCGACCTGTAAGGGGTGCCCATGTAGGCACCATTGGGGACACAGCTAAAGTTTGGGGAATGTGTAAAGTTTGGCAGCAATTCCCGCTCTCAAAAATAAATATTTAATTTCAATGCATTGGCCAATAAACCGACAAGAGCTTTTCGTAAGGGTTTGGTTACTAGGGAGTAGGCACGGTAAACTCACGTTCCTTGGCATCACCCCGGGAGGTCTTTACCGATGGCAGCACCCCGTCCGCGGTTACGCAAACAACTCTCAGCGCCGGGTTTATTGCAGACGATCCGCCAAACGTTTGAAGCGGTGCCTGAGCATCGCCATGACCGCAGCCAGATTCCCCTGACCGATGCGCTGATGTCGGGGTTGGCGGTGTTTGGGTTGAAATATCCGTCGTTACTGAAGTTTGACGAAGCCTATCACGAAGGGGTGATCCGGCACAATCTGAAGACCCTTTATGGGGTAGAGCGAGCGCCGTGCGATACGCAACTGCGCACGATTCTTGACCCGGTGGATCCGGCTCATCTACGCCCGGCCTTTCGGGCGGTCCATCGGCAGGTGCAGCGACACAAAGGACTGGAACCCTATCAATACTGGGACGGGCACTACCTGGTGTCCATTGACGGCACTGGGCAGTTTGCCTCCAGTGAGATCAGCTGTCCGGAGTGCTGCCGCAAGACCACGAAGGGACAGACCCACTACTATCATCAACTGCTTGGGGCGGTGATCGTGCATCCGGAGCGCAAGACGGTGTTACCGCTCGCCCCGGAAGCCATCACCCGTCAGGACGGGGCGAAGAAAAACGATTGCGAACGCAACGCTGCCAAGCGGCTGCTGACGCAGCTACGTCAGGATTATCCCCAGCAAAAGTGGCTGGTGGTGGAAGACAGTCTCGCCGCCAACGGCCCGCATCTGGAGTTACTGCAAACTCTCAACCTGCGCTACTTGATCCAGGTCAAGCCCGGCGACCACGAGGCGCTGTTTGCTGCCGTACAAGCGAAGCGGGACGCGGGCGAGGTTGAGGAATGGGTGTATCGCGATGCGCATGGGGTCGAACACGGCTATCGCTGGGTGAACGATCTACCCTTAAACAAGACCCATCCGCAGCTACGAGTCAATTTTCTGGAATACTGGGAAACAGACGCGGATCGGCAACGCCGCTTCAGCTGGATCACCGATATCGAACTGACGCAAGCTAATGTTGAACCGTTGATGCGAGGAGGACGCGCCCGCTGGAAAGTTGAAAACGAAACCTTTAATACGCTCAAGAACCAAGGCTATGAACTCGAACATAACTACGGTCATGGTCAACAGCACTTGGCCACCCACTTTGCTTATCTGATGATGCTCGCTTTCCTGGTTGATCAAGTCCAGGAACTCGGGTGTCGGCTCTTTCAAGCGGCCCGCGCGCACTTCCACTCACGCACCTCGCTCTGGGAGCGGCTCCGGTCACTCTTTACCGACTACTTCATTCCCGATTGGCAAACCCTGTGGGAGGCGATCGCCTCCGGTCATGTGCCTACCGTGCTGGCACCCGATACCTCGTAGATAACCGCGGTGTTGTGTTCGTGCCATGGTTTGTGTTCTTGAGCGATCGTCTATCCATATCCATTACCTCTTCCTGCAGCCCTTTTACCAAGGCTGACGGGTAGTCTTGTGCGGTCTCATCAGGAGCTGATGGTTTAGTCTCAGGAACGCCGGGAAATCCCTTAGAGGCTGTTGGAAAACCCCCTCAAGCGAGCCGTCGGACCAGGAGATGGATCATCGAGATCTGGATCATGGCCTCGCTGTTGCGCGTATGGACTTCATAATCTCTCGTATGACGGCGGTAATTTAACAGCCACGAAAAAGTGCGCTCCACGACCCACCGGCGTTTTACCAGATGAAACCCCGGCAGGGTGTTCTCGACGACTTCTAACACGATTTTATAGGTCACTTTCAGGCCAGCTACCCACCGTTGCAGCGGCTCGCCATGATAGCCGCCGTCAACCCAGAGGTGGCGCAGTCGCTTGAAGCCATCGGCGAGATAGTGCTGCAGGAGCTGGCGCAGTCCGACCTGATCACTGACATTGGCCGCCGTGACCATCACCACCAGGATCAGTCCCAGGGTATCCACCAGCACATGGCGTTTGCGGCCTTTGATGCTTTTGCCACCATCAAAGCCCTTGGGACCCGGTTGCGAGGCGACCTTGATGCTTTGGCTATCCACACTGCCTGCCGAGGGTTCGGCGGCCCGCCCTTGGCGGCGGCGTTCCTGGTGGCGCAAGGCTGTCATTACCCGCTCCCACACGCCGGCTTTACTCCAGTCATTGAAGTGATCATACACCGTATTCCAGTTGCCGTAGTAGCGCGGCAGCAGCCGCCACTGACAGCCACTGCGATTGACATAGAAAATGCCATTCACGACTTGGCGGCGGTCTGACGGCGGCCGTCCAGGGCCGCCAGGACGCTTCTTCGGTACCGGTAACAGGGGTTCAATGACTTGCCATTGCGCGTCGGTCACATCACAGGCATGATAGCGGTGCGTACCCATTGTCTCTGATTCTCCTCTTTTATTCGTTTCATAAGCATCAGACTACCGATGGGTGCGTGTTGTTTCAGTTCCATAGTACCGTCAATCGGGTTTTCCAACAGCCTCTTAGAGCGGGAGCTGCTGCAAGCGACGCCAGTTGGGGTTTCCCAACTCCAGCAATTCGGTCAAACGTGCCAACTATCTGGTCACTGCCAAGCGCCAGAAGCATCATGGGATGAGCTGGTCAACAGAAGGCTCTCATTCCCTGACGGCATTGAGCGTGGTGGTTCTCAATGGGGCTCCCGAACTTGGGTGCGGAACCGGGTCATCCCTTTCCAGTTCGTTGCCAAAGCAGCTTGATCTAATCGTACAGGTCGTCAATTTTCAACTCGATTTGATCATTTTTGCACCCAAAATTTACGACTCAGGAGGAAATAATGGAAAACACCAATAAAATTCTAAAGACAATTTCTCTGACATTAGGTCTAGCATCTTGGGTGTTGTTGGTTTCTTCGGCGGCGGGGGCTATGGATGGTGTGGGACTATGGAATAGCAATGCCAGCACGTTCTACCTCAAGTACGCGCACAGTGCGGGCAATGCAGATCGCGTTGTTAGGTATGGTCCTTTGGGAAGAGACTGGTGGCCGTTGGCGGGTGACTGGAACAACAATGGCCAGGATACCGTGGGGCTGTTTGATCCGGTGAAAAGCTGCTTTTATTTGAAAAATACTCATACCGGCGGCAGAGCGGATCGTGTGGTTTGTTTTGGTCCGGCGGGAAGGGACTGGTGGCCGTTGGCGGGTGACTGGAACAACAATGGCCAGGATACCGTGGGGCTGTTTGATCCGGTGAAAAGCTGCTTTTATTTGAAAAATACTCATACCGGCGGCAGAGCGGATCGTGTGGTTTGTTTTGGTCCGGCGGGAAGGGACTGGTGGCCGTTGGCGGGTGACTGGAACAACAATGGCCAGGATACCGTGGGGCTGTTTGATCCGGTGAAAAGCTGCTTTTATTTGAAAAATACTCATACCGGCGGCAGAGCGGATCGTGTGGTTTGTTTTGGTCCGGCGGGAAGGGACTGGTGGCCGTTGGCGGGTGACTGGAACAACAATGGCCAGGATACCGTGGGGCTGTTTGATCCGGTCAATAATCGTTTTTATTTCAAGAACACTCATACCGGCGGCAGAGCGGATGACAGTTTTGGATTTGGTCCACGTAACGCTAATTGGTTACCCATCGTTGGTAAATTTTCCACTGCAATAATATTAAAGCCCGCATATGGACAGATCATCTTTGAAGAAATGACAAGCATTGCAGGAGTATCCCGAGTTGGAAGCAGCTTTGGCTCTGCATGGGGGGATTTTGATGGTAATGGCCTACCGGATCTTTATTCAAATAACCACGCGGCATCTCCCTCCCTGTACTTAAATACGGGTAGTGGCACCTTTACCAACGCTGCTAGAGCTATATTTCCCAAGGGCTCATTGAATGCCCTTGGTGACACACACGGAGCAGCATGGGCAGATTTTGATAATGACGGTGATCAGGATCTAATCGAGTTAGTCGGTGCTCAATTCGGGAGGGGAAGTGGACCGAATCATCTATACCGTAATACTGGCGAGAAATTCAAAGATGAGGCTGAATTACTTGGAATCAGTTATCCACGGGGGCGGGGACGTTCACCGTTGTGGCTTGATTGGGACAATGATGGCAGGCTTGACGTGTTTCTTGCAAATGCCGGCCGCGAAATTGCGCCGAGTGCACTCTTTCGACAGACAGATAATGGCTTTGTAGACGTCAGCCAAGACGTGGGACTCAGGGCTCACCCGGCAGCACCGGTCAACAGGGCTGACTCTGTACACCTCTCGGATTTAACGGGAGATGGCCGTATGGACCTGCTGATAGTCAGCCATTGGAACCCTCGCTTGATCTATCTATATGACATGAGTAGCGTCCCTTTTATTGAAAAGGCAAGTCAGCTCAACCTGTTACCTCCCCCCCCCGGTATTAGAGGTGCGATTGTCGCAGATTTTAATAATGACTTGCTTCCTGACGTCTTCTTAATGACACGTCAAAGTAATTCACGCGCTGCACCCAACAAGCTCTTACTGAATACGGGGAGTGTTTTTGTAGATGCTACAGGGCTAGCAGGTTTAGATGCACCAACCTCATGTCAAAGGGGAGTTGCCGCCGATTTTGATAATGATATGGACTTAGATCTATATCTGATTTGCACAACCACATCTAATAACCTACCGAATCTCCTTTATGAGAACGTCGGTGATGCTGTCTTTGTTCCTGTGTCCGAGGCGGGGGGGCAACGGGCAGCACAAAGGGGATTGGAGATAATGTCGCTGTAGCGGACTATGATGCTGACGGTTTTCTGGACTTATTCATTTCTAACGGTGCCACGGTCCCTGGACCTAATCAGCTTTTTCACAATTTAGGAAACAACAATCATTGGATTGAAATTGATTATCAAATGAAACAAACCACGCCCTGAGGGCGTGGTCAGAGTTCAACGGCTTTGCCAGTTGAACGACTCATTGCTCCCTCTAACAGGCGTTGTCCCCACAACGCACAGAGAGGTCAAAGCAATGAGCCGTTTTCGGAAACTATCACATACGATTTGGCACTGTCAGTATCACATAGTGTGGGTGCCAAAATACCGTTATCGAATCCTGACGGGACGGGTGGCGGAGGAGGTGGCGCGGTGCATCCGTGCCTTTGTCGAGCAGCAGAAGAGTGAAGTAGTGGAACTCAACGTGCAGCTCGATCATGTTCATTTGCTGGTGTTGGTCCCGCCAAAAGTGTCGATCTCGGACTTTGTTGGGACGGTGAAGGGCCGCACGGCGATCCGGGTGTTCAACCAGTTTCGGGAGTTGAAGCGCCGCCCGTACTGGGGCAATCGGTTTTGGGCGCGCGGGTACTGTGTCGATACGGTGGGATTGGATGAGACTAAGATCCGCGCGTATGTGCAGTACCAGGAGAAAAGGGAACGCCAGACCGAGCAACGCGGTCTGGATGTCTAGTTAAATCGATCATGAACGGGGACAACACTCGCCTTGCCTCCTCTGGGGGCAAGGCAGACTCATCCCCTTTTAGGGGTAAACACAAAACCACCCGCTTTGCGGGTGGATTCTTTTTTTGGAAGGTGTGGAATCTAACCGGGATGGTATTGGTGCCCGCGTATTGGCATCAGCAGGAGGTGTGACCCAGCTGCGAGAGCAGAACGGCGGCATGGGTATTAGTGCTCAAAACCATCAGCGTATCCATTTTGGCTTAGGAAAAAATGAGAGAGTTCAACTCACGGTGTACTGGCCAAGTGGGAAAAAGCAAGTTGTTGGTGAAACACAAGCCGACCAGATCATTGAGGTCATCGAGTCTGCGGATTAAACAAAATCGCTCTTTATCGAACTGGAAGTTGTTATCAAAATCGTCTGCAGTAGGAATGCCGCAGTCAAGCTTATCGGAATGTATTGACAGCATGTCTTGAAAATAACTTTCAGCTCGATATAACGTATTCTGTTGATGATGTCTCAGGCCGTTTATGGAGCCTGAGACGAGTAAATTCTCCAACCAGTGTTCGGCATAGCGTTTGCCGTTGGGGCGTTCGGCCGGACAGCGTTGTCCATGATGCTGCTTCACCGTAGCCGGTGATGAGGGGCAGAAGTTCCTCAATAACGCCAACGTGCGTAGTTGCGTATCACACGGCGCCCGCTCCACCCCATAAAGCGTCTGCAGATTGTGCAGGATCACCCCTGCGTGGTACGCTTCGTCAAACTTCAATAACGAGGGATATTTCAGGCCAAACACCGCCAACCCCGACATCAGCGCATCCGCTAAGGGAACCTCGTTACGGTCGTGGCGATGTTCCGGGACAGCTTCAAATATCTGGCGAATCGTCTGCAGTAAACCCGGCGCGGAGAGTTGTTTGCGTAACCGGAGGTGGGGCGCTGCCATCGCTAGGGACCTCCCGTGGTGACTCTAAAGGGCTTTAATTTACCGTGCCTACCCCCTCTCAGCCAACCTATTCTTACGAAAAGCTCCTGTCGGTTTATCAGTTAATGTATTGAAATTTAATATTTATTTTTGAGAGCTGGAATTGCTGGGGAAAATTACTTCGACGAACGTGACCGCCAGGCCGTCAAGCGTCGGCTCGTGCGACGGCTGGAGAGCCTCGGTTATCAAGTCGAACTGCTCACCTCTCCGCAAGCAGCCTGAAGAGATTTTCAAAGCAGAGTCTATTTATGGTCAACATCACCGCCGCGCTCAGACGCTGTTCGAACTTTTCGTCAATGAGTGTGCTGGACCTGAAAGCGTGGTTCCGAGCAGCAAAATACGTGCGCGAAACGTTAAAATTGTTTCCACAAAAAACCGGAGGCTATTTTTATTGAGCAGGCTGTTACAGAAGTCTCGTCTCTTGGGCGGGTTAACGTTCCGGTTCTTGCCGATTAGTGGCGAAGGTATTGTAATATGATTTTGAACAGCGTATTTTCACCAATCATCAATATTGCTCGAAATCAGCAGGAAAATCTGTATGTCAAGCCGCAGGCTAATGCTTCATGTCGGTGTTGCTGCCATCGCCGGGGATATGTCATTGCGATTGTGCTCGCCATCAGCTTAGGCTTTGCTTCATTTGCCGCCGCCGCGATTCCCGATGCAGCCACGAAAAACCCATTGTTCAAGCATGGCTATCTTGTCGTCACGCATTATCCCGGCGTCAAAAGTGACGGCAGCGGCGATGCGACCGCTGGTATTCAGCAGGCGATTGTCGATGGATATAAAAATGGTTACGCTGTTTATTTTCCCAAAGGAACCTATACCGTCTCTGACACTTTGAAGTGTTATGAGTGGCAACTTTGGGATTTAAGGCGGAATAAGGCAAAGAACCCAGACTCAAAGGCGCATGTCCTAATTGGGTCAACTAACAACGATGACCGCCCAACGATACGCCTTTCCCCAAAAGCCAGGGGTTTTGGCGATCCTGCTAGGCCGCGTCCGTTGATCGCTTACCGCACCTTTGTCGCCGAATCAAAAGGTGCTCCACAACGTGAAGTTGAACCCAGCCATCCGTTGGCCACGCCCAAACATTTTAGAGACGGCTCTACGACGCTGTTCGGCGCAGAGTTGCGCGGCATCAACTTCAACCTCAGTGGGCATGCTGGTGCAATTGGTGTCACCTTTCCTGCGGCACAGAATTCGACAATTGAAAGTGTAAACGTTGAGGCGACTGGTGCTTATGCTGGATTTGGTGGCATTCCTGGACGCAACGCCGGTGCCGCAAATATTGCCGTCAATGGCGGGAGGTTTGGTGTAATTGTTGGTAAGCAGCCAGGAATTGTACCAGGCAGTTCTGCCGGATCGATAATTGTCGGCGCAAGACTGACTGATCAGATAGAAAGTGCAATTAAACAAACCGATTTCGCGCCGTTGGCGGTAGTCGGTTTTCATATTACCGGAACATCAAACAGTGTGATGCGCGTTTATCATGTCAATTGGTCTACCTCTGCTGGAACATTAAGTATGATTGATGGAATCATCGAGGCTCCAGCTGGCTCGACCGCTATAGAAAATACTGCCGGATGCAGCATTCACCTGCGCAATGTCTACGTTGGGGGCACCAACAAACTGATTGCTGGCAAGGATACACCGGTTGTCACTGGTTCGGGATCGTGGAGCCGGATAGACGAATACGCCTACAACGAGCAATTTGGCACGGATGCAAAGATGCTGAGTTACAAAAGTGGCGATAATAAGTTTCGTAGTTTTGCTATCGTTGATGGAAAGAAAACGGATCAAAAAGAACCAGTCAAATTGGTCTCAAACAGTGTTTCGCAGCCGCCCGATGACTTAATCGCCCGCCATCTTTGGACGCCCTTTGTCGATTTTGAAAGTGATCCCGAAGCCTATGTGCTAATTACCAACACTCCTTATAATGCCGTTGCTGGCGATGGGAAAGACGATAGCACCGCGATTCAGGCGGCGATTAACGCCGCTGCCAAAAGCCATGGCCGAGTTTTCGTCCCACGGGGTAATTTTGAACTTGCCAAAACGATTAAACTTCTTGCCAATACTAAACTTGTTGGTGTCGCTCGACGTATTTCGACGCTTAAGACAATGGTCAACCAATGGCGGCCGACGTCGGAAACACCCATCGTGCAGACCGTCGATGACAAGGATGCTTCTACTTTACTGGCTTTTTTGTCGATTAATGCCATTGTCCGACGTGACGGTGACCCGTGGAACAGTTCCTCTCCTTACCCTAACGACTGGTTCAACCACATTCATTGGCGGGCTGGCAGGTTATCAACGATACTCTCCGTTGAGATCGAGCAACAGCATCTCGGCCGAGACGCACCCACTAATCCGCGCAGTCTTTTTCGCTTCACCGGAAATGCCGGTGGTCGGCATTTCTTTCTTGTCCCTTCTCACAACGGCGGATACGATTCGCACAAAAAGTTTCGCGGGATACTTATTTCCGGTACGCACGAGCCATTGTGGCTCTATGGGGTTAACTCCGAAGCCACGAAAGGTGGGCAGAACTGCGAAACAAATATTGAGGTTGCAAACGCTGCAAATGTGCGGCTGCTGTCAATGAAACGTGAAGGGGAATCCCCATCGATCATCATCCGCAATAGCAACAATGTCGGCGCTTATGCTGCAGGCGGTGGGATGCGCGGACCTGTATTTAAGGATTCCGGTGGTTATATTCAGATTCTTGAAAATAGTCGCAATATTGTCGTCAGTAATATTAATGTGCAGAAATACCAAAGCGACAACGGGGAAGCGACCGTCCGCGAAGCGTTAACTGGGAAACCAGAGGTCGCCATACGCTGGCCCGAATCGGTCTCGATCTACAAGCGCGGCGAGCTAAATGATGCCTTGATGTACATTCACGGACAGCCCGATCACCTTGCCTGTCAGAATTCTTATTGCCTTTCAGTTCCAAGCGGTGCGTATCTGACACTTAAGGGAGGAAGTTAAGCGGCATGGATAAGATGATATCCTTGCCGTGGCTTTGCTGCATAAATAGTAATTGCTCAAAAAGTCCGGGTAAATTTCATTTCTTTGGAAAACTTTATTAACGATTATAATAACATAATATGCGAATTAAGCGCTTTGAGCTTCGGCCAACAGATACATGGCGGCCGCAAAGCGTCCGAACACATGAACCATTAGCCCGTTGGTAGAGCGTACTTTTGATGCCCGTTGAATGCCGGTCTTCTCCTCAATCCAATTGAACAAAGATTCGATGGGTTGGCGCACGCGGCTAACGGCGGTCGACCACCACTGATCGGCGGTATCCAGATACGCTTGCCCCTTAGCTTTTTTGACCGGGATCAACAACGCCAGGTCTTGATCAGCTTTGCTGGCTTGCACCAACAGCTCATCGGCATCGGCTTTATCCAAGTACAACTCCCCTCCATGTAGCTGGGAGACGATGTGGCGAAAGGCCGTCAGATCATGCTCACCGGCCGGTGTCAGCCCCAGATAATCCGGCAATGGCAACGTACCAGGACGGCGTAGCCCCAGCACGTGCACTTTCACTCCATAATAGTATTCACCCTTGGAGGCACAATACCCCTTGTCCGCTAACTCGGAAACCACCCGCGCGCGACGGCTGCGCTTGGCATGCGCCAGGCGGATCGGCATGGCATCCATCAACCGGATCTCCCGCCGCACCCCGCTGTCGGGAAACGCCTCCTGCAGCGCACCGAGCAGCGGCCCAAACACCCCGGCCACCCGATTCAACCGCTGCACGTAGCCCTCGTACGAAGGCAGCTGCGGATACCAGGCGTGCAAGTACCGCCGGGTGTCCTCATAGATGTCTTTGATCTCGCGGCGCTTGTTCATCACCCCCCACAGATAAATACAGATGACCTCCTCATCGGTGAAGGCCAAATCCGCATAGGGGCTAAAGCGCTGGCAATAGACCCATAAGTGCTCACGGTACTGCTTGCAAATAAACTCATAAAGCGTTATCAATCGTAAGGCCCAATCCACGGCAGCTCTCCTATGGCGTTTTGGTTTGGTCGCCTGACACCATAGTGCAGTGGATTGGGTTACGCCGCCCCAGGTAGCGCTTAATTCGCATATAACTCGATGTTCAAGTTAGAATTTTATAATATTCAAATATTCTGATTTTATTCCTGCGGCTCATCTAAGCCTTCGCTTGTGCGTGCTGAGCACGATACTTCAATGAGGCCGTGGGCTCCAGTCGTCCCCAGTCGCGCAGATGCAGATGCTTTTTCGACGGTTGCAGAGGAAATAGCGGTCGAATCGCTTGAGTCAGCTGGTCGAGTTTATCGGCAAAGGCATCGCCGTCGAGCCACTCTTGAAGCCAAGCGACCAGGGCGTCCATTTGTAGGCGGCGTTGGAGGCTACCGATGGTCGACACAGGTTGCCGTTGGTCCACGCGGGCTTGTTGGTCAGGGTGAAGGAGGAGGCAGTGATCGCACAGTAGGCTCAGGGCCAGGCCTCTGCTTGACCCCTCATCACCAGGCTGTTTGGTCGCCTGCCCCCACCCTTCATAGACTTTCAAGTCCTCAATGGCCACTTCCACGAGCCACCGGCCCGTATGCGCTTGTACAATATCCAGGGTCCGCCAACTGAGTTCGGAAGCCACCAGGTAACGATAATCGCGCTGATCCGGATAGCGAATGGCCACCACAAAGCGTTTGCAACCGTGGGCCTCGACATACCGCCGGGCGCTGCTGACCCAGACCTCGATTCGCTCGCCGCCGCGAACGCAAATCGTTTGGGGCACCCCCGGATAGGCGCGGAAGTACGCGTCCAAGCGCCAACTCCGTCCCCGGTAGTGCTCCTTCTGATTGTGCCGCAATTGGCTGATGACCTGCCGCTCGCCCCACGGCTTGGCGGCCTGGGCCATAAACACCGCATTCCCATCGAGGGCCTCGGCCAGGATCGCTTTGCCCTTCACCCTCGGGTGGTCATGGGCAAATTGCTCCAGCAACCCCACCGCGAGCTGAGGTTTGCTCGGATAGGCCGGGTTATCGGGCGGCGGCGCCGGACGCTTAGATTTGCTCACCCCTTGGCGCTTTAGCCGCTTATCCGCTTTCGCCCAGGCGCTATAGGCCGGATCCGGTGGGTAGAACGCGAAGCCTACCAGGATCGTCACCACCGGCGTGACCAACACCAGAAATACCACCTCTTGACCCCTCATCGTGCCCGTCCCCGGCTTGTCCTTAACATAATGCACATGGGGAATCCGCGTGGTCACCTTCGCGCGTCGCTTGCCCGTGTCGTCCAATACCAACACCCCTTCCCAGGTACCAACGCTGTCCAACCACAGCCTCACACTCAGAACCAGTAACAGGTCCCAGGGCATCGGTCCCCGAAAATACCACGATAACAACGCCTCGGAATACTGGCCCAACCCGGCTCGGACAAACTTTTTCCAGCATACCGATTCGGTGACGATAATTCCCATCAAGCAAAATGATAACCATGCTTTCTGACCCGGGCTCAGTCGCGCTTTCGGCTGATGTGATGCTAGGCGGGCGCCCAATTGCTCGACATAGGCCTCGACAAACGGTAACGGGTTGCCCATGATCATGGCTTTCACCCTCAAACTCGTGGATCCTTAACTTTAAGTATGGTCAGGTCTGAGAAAAATAGAAACTCAATGAAAATCCGAATATTCTAATTCACTAACTTGAACATCGAGTATAATGTTTTTAGTAGGTCAGTTTACCCGGAGTTAATGAGCAAATACCATAAATAGTAATAGCTCATTAAGTGGGGCAATACACTAAATCTACGGGCCTTGAGCAGCGCTGCGCATCAACTCCGGCAGCGGCGCGATGTCATTTTTGTGGCCGAGGCGATCCTGCAGATACCGCCAACAGGAGATACCCAGCTTTTGGCAAGTTTTCTTTAAGCTCAAGAAGGTATCGCGGGATTGACGTCCGCTATCACTACGAGTGGTAGCGCTGATGTTGCGCTTTTTCACATCATCGCGAATGTCGTTCTCGCTGAGGTTGTTATGCAGCGGAATCTCAGGCCGCTCCAGCACCAACAGCAACTCGGTTTGGTTGTCATGCAGGCGCTTGAGCGCCAAGTTGAGCAGATGAAAGGAGGTTTTTTGGGTAAAGCTTTCTGCAAAGCGCTTCTCCAAGGCTGCTCGGGTGGTTTCATCAGGGGCTTGTGGGTAGGCTTTGAGCTGTTGGTAAACGGTCCAAATCTGTCCACGTACCGTCTTTTGGGCTTGACGGTTGAGATCGCTGCCGGCAATCAGTTTATGAATCGTGCGCTCGGCATGCACCCAACACAGGGCGTTGAGAAAACCGGCGACGTTGAACTGCCCCGCCTCATCGCTGACGATTACCAACTCGGGAGTCAGGCCATGGTGCACCAGACTGCCCACCAGCGCCCCTTCGGTAGCAATTTTTATGTGTTGCTCGCCGGTGATACCCAGGGCTTCAAGATACGCTTCCCAGGCGGCTTGATCGGCACAGGCTTGAGCTTGACTCAACAGCGCCAGCACCGTCTGGGGTAATTTCTGCTGTTTCATCTACTCGCGGGCCACTTCATCGACGATATAATCGGGGTGTTCACCGCCCAGCAGTGGTAGAAAATTGATCCGGCTTTTGCTCTCGGTGCTCGAAAACCAGGCAAACCATTCGTTGCCAATGTGCGTGCAGTAACCGTTCTTACCCTGATGACGCGCGCCGGTCTCGTCGACGTTGATAGGCGACGAGACCGCTAAGCCCACGCGTAACAGCGCCGCTTTTTCTTTATGAAAGCGCTCATGCCCGGCAATGATCAACTCATTGAGCTGCCCTGAGGAGATCTCCACACCCCATTGGCGAAGCTGGTGCAGGATCAGCCCCTGGGGGACATGCTGTTGGTAGTATTGGCTGAGGATATAGCTGCGAAGCGGCACGCCAACATGGCTCTCCTTGACCGCCGCCGGCAGCTCCCCGATCACATACTCGCCCGTGGGACTGAGATAACGCGCGCGCAGATATTTCGTGTTCTTGAGCGTGATCTCCAGCTCCTGGACCACATACGTCTGGTAGCCTTTAAACACCGACCCAGGCGGAATCGTCTCCGGTTGGATGACGTTCTCGTCGTGAATTGCTAAGGTTTGAGTTTTTTTACGACGCGGTTTGCCCCGTCCCCGGCGCTTCTTCTTCCCCTTAGTTGAGCCCGATTTTCCAGGCAGATCCGCATTCAGACTACTGGGCTTGATCTCGGGTCGGGCTTTCTCGCCTTTCAATCCCGCAATCTCGTCTTTAAGCTGCCCGATCTGCTCGCTCGGTAACGCCAGTTGTTCCGCTTGCGCGGCCAGTTGCGCCTGCTGCTGGTGACAGAGCAGTAGCAACCACTTTACCGTGGCGTTGCGCTCTTGCTCAGGCACATCACCAAGCTCTGGTATCGGCGTTAGAACCACGGACTTCATCCGTCATATATTACAGCGGCTGTAGCGCTCGCACCAGTCAACATTCACTTAAATCAGCTATCATTACCCACACTTAATGAGTAATTACCATAAATATTCGTAATTGGTTGTTTTTAAAATAATTTTTATTTTTTATCGCTAATCTTATCTGACTGATATTGTTAAACTTTCATGGGATTTATGCAAAAAAGCCAGAAGGGCTCCAACCACAACATGTTGTGGTATAGTGATTCTATTTGTATGGAAATCTATGGCTTGTACCATATGACTTTGCGATTCTTTTTCGAGAAAAAGACCCTTTTTACAGGACGTTAGTCATCTATTTTAGTGTGAAGTCATGCGGTACAAGCTATAGTTACCGTGCGTAAGTCTTGTAGGTTAGTAATGGAGTGTCTTGGAGGTTACTCGTTCAGTTTTTAACGGGCGTAACCAAATTTCCGCAGGGCGCTGCTAGTGAACAAAGGGCGGGTTCCTCTACCCCTGAAGCAGGGGATTAAGTAGGATGACGTGGCCAAACGAACTCCTGAGAGGAACCCACCGATGAAGATAGTGAGCCAAGAAACCACCCAAAGCAAGCCCGAGAGCGTTGAAGCGCTGGTTGGCCAGCTGCAAAGCTTTATCCGGGTGGCGGCTGCGACTGGGAGTGCGGCGCATGACGTCGAGCGTGAGTTGTTCAAACGACTGTTACAGCTGGGGTGGTTGTTGCTGCAGCAGTTTTTTGCGTTGTTGGGCGATGGCGACGAGGGCGAATACGTGGAGTTGGCGGAGGGGCGGCTCGTAAAGCGTCTGGAGAAGCCCCAGCGCCGTGGGTACCGTTCGATCTTTGGGCGGTTGGAGATGGAGCGCTGGGTATACGCCCGCGGCGAGAAACAGCGGATCGAGTACGTGCCCTTGGATGCGCAAGCCGGCTTGCCGGCGGGCAAGGATTCCTACCTGGTGCAGGAGTGGGACCAGCGCTTGGCGGTGGAAATGCCCTATGGGCAGGTCAACGCGGTGCTGGAACCGAGGCTGGGGTTGAAGCAATCGGTGGCGGGTCTGGAGCAGACTAGTTGCACGCTGGCCGCGCAGGTTGAGGGATTCTGGGCCGAGCAGCCCGCGCCGGAGACCGCTGTTGAGGCGGAGGTGGTAGTGATGAGCGCCGATGGCAAGGGGGTACCGATGCGCAAAGCGCCTGAGGCGGCGCCGATCAGTGCCCATGCCCATCGGCGCGGTCCCAAACCGGGACGAAAACAAATGGCCTTGGTGGGGGCGGCCTATCATATCGAACTCTATGTGCGTACCCCCGCGCAGGTGCTCGACGCGCTGTTTCAGGAACCGAGGTCCGGGGCGCCGCCGTCCTCGCCCCGTCCAGCGCCTCAACACAAGCGTCTGCGCGCGGCGCTGTCCGAGGCCGAGATCGGCCAGCCGGGCCATAGCGCCGAAGTCATTTTCCCCTGGCTGTTGGAGCAAGCCCAGGGACGAGATCCCCAACACTGCCAGCCCTGGGTGGTGGTCATGGATGGGCAGCCCACCTTATGGGAACCACTGGATGCGGTGCTGAAGGCCATGCCTCGGGTCGAGATTCTGGACTTGCTGCATGCCAATGGGTATCTCTGGGAGGCGGTGCATTTGTTTCATGTTCCGGGCAGCGACCAGGCCCTGGCCCTGATGAAACTTTGCTTGCTGGCACTGCTCAAGGGCCAGGCGCAGACGCTAATGATCTGGCTGACCGATCAGGCCCAGCGGTGCGGCTTGTCAGGCGCACAACGCCAGCAACTGACCAAGATCAGCGATGACTTCCACCGTCATCGTCACCGCGTGCAGTACGATCAGTATCTGGCAGCTGGCTATCCTATCGCCTCGGGCGTCATCGAAGGCGCCTGCCGTCATGTGGTCAAGGATCGCATGGAGCGCACCGGTATGCATTGGACGCTGCCTGGCGCCCAGGCTAAGTAGTCGGTCATAAGTATTTTAACAAAAGTAAAAATGAGGTAACCTTGTTCTATTCTAGAGCCCCCTTTGCTATAGGCCAATTATGCTATTTGTCAACCCCCTGAGCGAGCCCGAGAAGGCGACGCTACAAGAGATGCACCAACACCACCCGTTTCATTGGACACGGATGCGCGCCCATGCGATTTTGCTGAGTGCGGCTGGTTATCGGGTTCAAGCGATCGCGGCGATCTATGGGGTGTGTCGCCAGACGGTGTCAAGTTGGCTGAAAGCGTGGGCACGTCGGGGGTTAGTGGGGTTACTGGATCAAGCGCGCAGTGGTCGGCCGCGCAAACTCAGCGCCGCGGAAGCAGCGCAGGTGCTGGCGTGGCTGGAAGCGGAGCCGCGCTCCATCAAGCGGGTGCTGGCAGAGTTAGAGAAGCGCGGCGGGCGCCAGGTCAGTATGAAGACGATGAAACGGTTGTGCCAACGGGCCGGCCTGGTGTGGAAGCGAGTGCGACAATCGCTCAAAGGCAAGCGCGATCCCCAGGCATTTGCCGCTTCGGTGGAGCGGCTTGCCGAGCTGCTCGAGCGCGAGGCGAGCGGGGCGATTGAGCTGTATTATTTTGATGAGTCCGGCTTTACCCTTGTCCCCGCGATGGCTTATGCGTGGCAACCTCGCGGCGAGACGATCGAGTTACCCGCGTCCCACAGCCAGCGGCTCCATGTGCTCGGGTTTATGAATCGGACGAGTGAAGTTCAGTCCTATGTCTTTGAAGGCACCATCGACGCCGCGGTCGTGATCGCGTGCTTTGATGCGTTTGCCAAGACCCGAGAAAAACCCACCGTCGTGGTACTCGATAACGCCTCGCTCCATACCAGCGAAGCGTTTGAGGCAAACCGGGAACGCTGGCACGCTCGCGGTCTGCAGCTAGAATTCCTCGCCCCGTATTCACCGGAATTAAATTTGATCGAAATCTTATGGCGCAAGATCAAATATGAATGGTTGCCCTTCTCGGCCTATGAATCCTTTTCCAGCCTCCGAGACGAGCTCTTTAAGATCCTGAGAAACATCGGCACTGAATACCAGATCGCATTCTCATAAGAGATTAAAATACTTGTGATCGATTACTTACTTTTGTTAAAACACTTATGGCCGACTACTTATGCTCCAACTTCGTTGTATCGCCCTCAATGGGCAATGGGAGGACTTCATGCAGTACTATATCGCACAAGAAACGGCTCGGCTGTATCCTGAAAAACCTATTCGTCAGTCTGCACTGGAGAGCTTGCCCAGGGCCGCCTGAGAAGCGGAAATCTGGTTACGCCCGTTTTTAACGGCCGGCCGTGGACGATTGGTATTAAGTCGGTGGCTGAATAGTTTATATTTTTATAACTTTTGTATGACTCATGTCTGGGTTAATTCAAGGTGGAGTTGAACTGAGTAAAAAGAACTCTAGGTATGATATATGTTAAACCTTTTCTTTATTGTTGGTACTGGCCGATGCGGATCATCTTTTGTTCACGAAATTTTATCTAAACATGAAGAAGTTGGTTTCATTTCTAACGTAGAAGATAATCTACCATGGCTCAATCTAGAAGGCCGCTACAATAATTTTTTCTTTCGCACAAGTTTAGGTAAATTAACTCGAAAAGGAAGAATAAGATTTGCACCTTCCGAAGGTTACCGATTAATTTCACGACAAGTATCACCGCTATACGCAAATTCTTCACGAGATCTTGTCGCCGATGATGTGACTCCTTGGCTTGATTCCCAGTTTTATAATTTTTTCTTACAAAGGTATAATAAACAAAGAAAAAAAATCTTTTTACATAAATATACTGGATGGTCTCGTATTGGATTTTTCTTGAAAATTTTTCCTGAAACCAAATTTATACATTTAATTAGAGATGGTCGTGCAGTAGCCAATTCATGGTTGCAGATGCCTTGGTGGAGAGGTTACCGAGGACCTGAAAATTGGCTATGGGGAAATCTTTTGGAGCCTTATCTATCAGAGTGGCATGAAAGCAAACAGTCATACATCACGTTAGCAGCCATTGGATGGAAAATATTAATAAATTCTTACGAACAAGCTAGTCGTGACCTTACCAAGGAGCAGTATCTTTGTTTACGTTATGAAGACTTTCTTATTAACCCTTATGAAACAATTAAAAATCTATTGTCTTTTATTGGATTGCCATTAACGACTACATTTGAGAAACACTTTCGTAAACAGAAAATTAACCCTTCGCGAATCCGTTCGTTTGAACGAGATTTAACAGCGGAACAACTTGAAAAGCTAGAATACAGCTTGAACCAAAAGTTAATAAAATACGGTTACCTGTAGCTGGACATTGGCCATTGCTTACGAATCAAGTCCCTCTAGTCTGCACTTCACTAACGCCAATAGTTCGCCAACATTATTTATGGATAAAACATGTACTAATTCTGACAAATATCTGTATAAACAGATAATGTTTTGCGAGCAATTGAAATCCAATCGTAACGTTTCTTAACTAATTCACGGAGGGAAAGACAAGTTTTTTCATCAGTCCCAGATGTAGCAAATTTACGTAATTTAGATGCGAGTTCATCCAGGTCACCCAATGGAAAATAGTAATCAGTGGGTAAACCAATTTCAAGATGTGCAGGAATGTTACTTGCTATCACAGATAATCCGTAACTAAGTGCTTCAAGCAAAGCTATCGGCAGTCCTTCATGAGATGAGGGCAAAACAAAGCATCCCGCGTTGGTATATAATTCTTTGAGTACCAGTCCACTTTGAAATCCGGTAAGTACAACTTTAGATGTCATGCTTGCCATTGATAAAACTGATTTTATATAATTATCTTGTGGTTCCAATGCTCCTACAATTACGAGCTTCCAATCTGGCAACTTAGCCATCGCAAACGCTTGAATTAAATCAATTTGTTTTTTTTCGGGAACCAAGCGGCTTACTTGGAGTACATAGCGACCAGCCTGCAATCCGAATTGTGCTAAGGATGCACTTGTCGTAATTTTCTCGGTAAAAAATACACCATTGGGTATTTCGACTATATCGCAGCCATATTTATATCGCATGCGATCTGCAACAATTTTTGAAACTGCAATACGGCGATGAGCAAAACGCATGCCGAGCCATTCGCTTGTTTTTAAAACCTGTCGAGCTAATACCCCCCATTTTTCACGTTGATAATCGAATCCATGATGAGTAACAACTATGCGCAAACCTAACAAACGTGCTATTGGTGTTACCATTGCAGGGCCAATTGCATGAATATGCAGAATATCCGGCCTATGTAAACCCGCGTATATCACACCTATAACAGAATGTATAAATGCCTCTATTCCTTTGTTTTTGGGTGACCATAAGCGCTTGAGACTGACTCCTCGAAACGTGTAATCTTTTTTTTTACATATGGTGAACGTGTTAACACTCTAACTTCGCAGCCTAGCTCGACCAGCAAAGGATAAAGATGTTCTGCATGTTTTTCTACTCCTCCTTCTATTCCAGGAAATCCCCGTAATCCCAAAACCATAATAAGCATACTAAAAGCCCTTAAAATTATACAAAGCAATAACAATTGTTTATTAATCGATTGGTTATCTAGTTAAATTTTTCTACATGGAGATATTTCCACTGACATCCATGTACATATCAAAAACACGATCACGATAATGCTTAGTTGTAAAATTAGACTCTACCCATGTGCGGCCAGCACGACCCATTATAGCCGCTTTATCTTTTGATAAATCGGCAAACTTACGCAGCGCTGACGCTAAGCTTTCTATAGAGCCAGATTCAAACGTAATGCCTGTTTCGTCCTCAAGTATTAATTCTGGTATTCCACCAATAGCAGCTCCGATAACCGGTCTACCTAAAGCATAAGATTCTAATATACTCATAGGTGCATTTTCATACCACTCAGAGGGCAGCACAGTAGCTTTTGCTGCGCGTATTGCTTGATATAAATTTTCTGCCTCAAGATACCCAAGAAAAACCACATCAGCTTTATTTTTTTTTGCAAGTTGAAAAAGATAATTATACTGCGAACCCGTACCAGCTATCCACACCGTTACTTTAGCTAAAGCAGCTGCAATTATAAGTTTTTCCAAACCTTTTTCAGGTCCTAGACGTCCAAAATAGATAAAAGAATCCCCAACATTTAAGTCTGTAAAATATGATTCCAAGTTTACGAAATTAGGAATATAAACAAAATCGTTAGAATTCCAACCCCATTCAACCAGTTTATTTATGTAGAATCGACTTGGCACAACAAATCTGTCAATATTGTTCTTATAAATTCCCAATAATCTATGTAAGCTACTTTCCAACATTATAATGCTACTTAATAATACTGAACCTTTTATACAACGATTAAGAATTACACTGTACAATTTTCCATGTTTACATCGCTCACAAACTCCATCGTGTGTAAACATGTTATAAGCCGGACAAGCTAACTTGAGATCATGCAGAGTTAATACAATTGGAATACCACGACGCTTTATGATGTTAAAAATTGCAGGAGATATATGATGGTAAACGTTATGGGCGTGACATATATTTGGTTTTACTTTATTTAGCAAAAATTCAACATTACGACAAGCTTCAAAAGAATAAATAATTTTAGAAACCAGTAGCAATTTATTTTTTATAGAATAATTTTTCCCAAATTCAATCTCCTCTACAAAGTACTTTGACCACGGTGTATCCATATTTTGGGTATGATGCATTGAAAATGGTACCACTTCCCAACCAATTTTTTCAAACAATCGGTTGTGTTCAAGGAAAACTGTTTCAGCACCACCACGACGATAGTAATAGTTATTAACAGACAGCAAAGTTGGCACTTATTTATTCCTGAATAAAGTGACTAGGTTACGTTGACACTTTACCGTAACCAGATGAGTGCGCTACTAATAAAGCTCAGAAAAGCCAGATAACACTCGGACTATTTGGCTTTAGCCCCATTTATCTTCGCAGCTTATTACTGCTATAGCTAAGGTGAGAGGTACAGTTGTAAGATGGCAGCGTTTTCTTTAGTTTCTTTCTGATGCATCCGGGCAGATATTTTCCGGGAAGGTGATTCATGCCACATAATGGCACCCTAAGTTCGACAGTTAATTTTATAACCCATTGATTTTCATAGAAGCGGTTTTTAAACGTGCCCCTACGAAACGGCCAAAGCACGAGAAGCGGTGGGTTTTTTAATGTTTAAGGCATCGAGAACCTCATGTTGGGTGGATGTGATGGTGGAAATCCCCGTCAGGGGTTGGTCGGTGTCGAGCCAAATCTGGTGGTACTGAATCTGCCGTAAGATCTCCAACGCCCGCTCGGGAGATAAAGCCACGTTGGCGGCTTTCAGCCGCATTCGCATCACCCGATAGAGGATGAGGGCCATAAAGCAGAGGGCGGCATGGGCCTGAATACGTTCAGGCAATCGATGATAGAGAGGACCGATTTCGATTTCGGATTTCAGTACCCGAAAGCCCCGTTCAATATCGGCCAGCGCTTTATAGCGCTCGACGATCTGGGCGGCGGAAAGATCCGGGGTCTGGGTGACCAGCAACAGTTTGCCGTCCATCAGCTCGGCGCGTTGTTGGGCCGCCTCGTCGAGCTGGTAGCTAAACAGCTCGGCAGTCAAATCAACCTTGAGAATCGAACTTAACCGCGCTTCGCAGACGGCCTGATAAAAACGGGCCTTGGCGCCGCTATCGGACGGTTGACGCCCACGCTGGGAACGTCCCTGATCCTGGGCGGTCAGTTTGTCGGCCCACTGCGCGGCCTGGGTTTCCAGCTCGGCGATTTTTTCCCGCCGCCGTTGCGTTTGCCGCGCGGCATTGATGGGATCATGGGCGATGACCAGTCGTAGGTCATTCCAGGTCAGTTCATCGATCACTTCCTGGCCGGCGGTGCGACAATGGGTCTCATGAAAGGGCTTCAACAAAGCGACAAACTCGTGATAGCGCCGTCCCGGCACAGCCATGATAAATTCCAGAGCCTGGCCGCTAGGCAGACGAAGGGCTTGCAGGGCGTCCAGATGGTCCAAACTCAGTAGGCCACGATCCGCGACCAGAATCAGCCGGCGTACCCGCCTAAACCGCTTGAGCACGACGTTCACCGTCCCCAGTAGGGTTTTGGTCTCGGCCATGTTGCCGGCAAAGACTTCATGATAGATCGGTAAACCGTCCGCCGTCTGGACCACACCCAGCATGAATTGCCGGGCGATCAGGCCTTCCTTGGCCAGCCCCCGTTGGCGTACGTCATTGTCGAGTTCGGCCTGTCCCTCCACGCGGATCGTGGTCAGATCGTAAAACACGACCGACAGATCCTGATCGATCAGCGGCTGCAGCCGCCGGGCCAGAAACGCCTCCACTTGGTGTTGGCGGTCGATCAGGGCATCCATGCTACGCAAAAGGTGCTGGTGCTGGATAGCGGTGGTTTCAAGGCCGGGTAGCGCGACCGTTTCCAGCCAACGTAAGACCCCCCGCTTCGAGTCCGGATCACACAACCGATTGAAGACCATCACCCGGATCAACGCTTCAACGTCAATTTGATGACGGGTCGCCCGGAAGATCTGGCGTTAATGATGGAAACCCAGGCTCTTCCACAGCTCGGTCAAGGCCCAGACATCACCCAGGCTACGCGCCGAGTCAAAACGGATGGCCGCCGGGTTAGGTAACGCTTCACGGCCGGTGGCCTTGAGCAGACCATGGATCACCGCGTCCAGCTCATGGCTCACGCGGTCCAAGCGCCCGAGTGTCGCCACGGTGCGTTTTTTGACGCGGCCAGTCTCATCGCGGTAGGATTCCACTAGCTGCACGTAGCGACGGGGACCGGATTGCGTGATCTTGACATACATGCCGCCACTTTAGCATCGTTTCTAATCCAGTCAATACCCTCTTCGAAGAAAAAACGTGCCCCCACAAATTACAAGGTCCAATCCCGCCGAATCCCGCATGGCTACTAGGTTCTCAGGGCTTTTTCAGGGCTTGAACTGTCGAACCTAGGTGGCACGGTATAGATAATCCATCCTCTTATATGGCATTCTGCTAGGAGATTACTCTATGCCATGCTGGCTTAATCACACTCCCAATCACACTCCCAATCACACTCCCAATCATACTCTCCATGCTTTAGCTGTCTCGTACCGGGTCGGGTAGCAGGGTTACATTGCTGCAACCCCGCCCCCTAAGAACGGCTCGTGAAGTTTTCACCTCAAGCCGCTCAAGCCTTTCTAACGCCCGTACTCGGACGCGGCTTACCGCCTTCACGATACGCGCTTGGGGCCGACGCCCGTTACGATGTCCCTTTTGCCGGCCGGTCAATGGCCTGCCTGTTCATCGTCGCGAGGGAAACCGCACCAGCAGTGGTTACTGCCGTCATCTGTCTTGTCTCCTGTGTCGATTGACCAAACTCTCTCGTGATGAAAGACCAGAGGGAAGTCAGCACGCTTTCGCGTAGGGTGATGTTGCCTCGGCTCAACCCCTATCGGATCGATTACCGACCTGCCTTCGCTTGCTCCCTCCTCCTTTACCCGCAGCCCCCACAGCGGTCCTTGCGGTCCGCCTGCCCTAGAGGGGCAGGGATACGGGCTTACCGTGTTCCACGCCGATAACAAGAAGGGGTTAGGCACGGCCTCTTCGCCGGTGGCACATTAGTCAGCGTATGCTGAATGCGCAGCAGAATAACCGGGCCACTTACCTTTTGGTTCAAGCCTATCAGCCGCTTTGGCTTGTCGTTTTTAACGACGTTTATCAGCCGTTCGCCTCCGCTTGCCATACCCTCCAGCCTAGCCCCTCATCCACCGGCTGCTGGCAGAATCGCGCTGCGGCTCTCGCAAACCGCAGCGCCCCAAGGGGGGTACATTGTCAGGGCGCTTCGCACCGGACGGTTACCCATCCCGCACTGCCCCTAGGCTACCGTTGGCTGAACAACGGGTCCACTACCGGTCCTTCGGTTGGACAATTATCGACGTGTCTTTCCACGTCGCACGTGCATCTAAAACTCAGTGGAGGGTGTTTAAGCGGCATGACGTGACTTGCTACTCTCATTGGATTACCACGTCCAAGAAAAGGATCAGCTTCCGTGCCTAAGCACCATGTTACGATAACATGATGAGCGTTTACAAGCCCCGGTTGAGCTCTACTTTGTACATTTTTTAGTGAATTTTGGGTATGCAAAGCGGGACATCGTTGCGCTCTGCGGTAAGATGAGAAACACTCTATAGTTATTTTCTATTTACACCGAAGTCAACGATGTCTTTACCGTCAGTGATTAGCGCGGTGCTAACGGTATTGTCGAATGGAAATCGACGTCACGCGAGAGATTTTGAAGTCAAATACCCGAAACAGCGAGGCCATGATACAGATCTCTATGATCCAACTCTTGGTCAGACGGCTCGCTTGAGGAAGTTTTCCAACAGCCTTATAGAAGGTAAAAATTCCATTCTGAATTTGGGATATTATTACGTATACATATATAATGCTTGGTCACTTTAGTCTATGATAACTCAGGTCGTTACCGAGTGGGTAGAGAAGTTGGTCTTCCGTTCCTTTTCCCCAATTTCTCTAAAGTCTTTTTAGGTAAAGGTCATGCAAAATTTTTTGTTGTTTTTTTAATTTCAACTAAATTAGCTTGCCTAACGTGTCTGTTATGAAAGAAATTCCTGCTTTGCAAAATTCACAAAAAAACTTTATTTTAAAAAAAAATAACTTTAAAAATAGTAATTATAAACATCACAAACGTAAGTTGCACTTTCTTTTTATTTCCTCGGATATGTATCCTCCGTTTCGAGTGGATGTTAAAGTTTTGTTTAGTCAGATTCTATCCGATCGTAATCATGCTATTGATTGGATACTACAGTCAAATTCACCATGTAAAAAAGCGTATCAAATTAAATTAGCAAACGGGCAAATCTGGGTTGGAGCTAATAGCACTGGATTTTCAATAGGATCAAAGATTAAAAAACATTTTTTAAATATTTTAAACGACTTACGTATCTTTAAAATATTAAAATCAAAAAAATACGATTTCATACAAGTTAAGGATAAATACATCTCTGCTTTACCTGCTTTATTTGCTTCTCGTTTGCATCGAACAAAGTTTATTTATTGGCTTTCGTTTCCAGCTGCAGAATCATCTATGCTTTTAGCTGAGTCTGGTTTTGTGAGACACCGTTGGTTTTACTTTGTTCGTGGAAAATTATTCGCGTGGATTTTGTATCGATTTATTATGCCTGCTTCTTTTCATATTTTTGTTCAAAGTCAACAGATGAAGTTTGATGTTATGAAAAAAGGAGTTCCTGCTAAAAAGATTACACCTATTCCTATGGGTATTTCTCTGCAAATGTTTCGAAATGTTGAAATTGATAATTCTACATCAGAATTTTTTAAGCATAAAAAACTTGTTTATTTGGGCACATTAAACAGAAATAGAAGATTAGATTTTCTTGTTCGAGTTTTTAAGCAAGTATATAATAAGCAACCTAACACCAGACTGTTTTTTGTTGGCGACAGTGATAGATTAGAAGATCGAGAGCAGCTTTATCAAGAGTGTGTCCAATTAGAGATAAATAATGCTGTTTTGTTTACCGGTTTTTTACCGAGAGCCAGCGCGCTTGTACATGTTAAACAAGCAGATGTTTGCTTATCACCTTTTTTCCCTACTCCAGTATTGAACTCCACTTCGCCAACTAAGTTAATTGAGTATATGGCACTCGGAAAACCAGTTGTTGCAAACGATCATCCTGAACAAAGATTGGTAATTGAAGAAAGTGGAGGAGGTTTATGTGTTCCATATGATGAAAATGCATTTGCTGAAGGGATTTTGTATTTACTTAACAATCCGGAAAAAGCTAAAGAAATGGGCAGATTAGGTCAACATTATGTTGAAGCTAATCGTTCTTATGATAAAATTGCGGACATGGTAGAAGAAACATATTTGCAAGTTATTGATAAATAAAATTATTTTATTGAAAGTAAAGCTAAAAAGTATAGTATTACTTCGTTTTATTATTTAATTTTTTTGCTCAAGTTGCCGGATTTAAAAAATCTTTATATAAAAAATTTAACATTTCTATACAGTGATTACTGTAAAGATTATAAACAACTTTTTTACCATTTAAACTGGAAATATATATAATCAACTCTTCTTCAATTACGAGTTATGAATAAGATACCTTATCTATTATTTCTTTCTGTATTTACTTTAGATTATATTTCAATGGATTTGTCATTTGCAGGTCGATTTATTACATGGTTGCCTGAATTGCTTTCTGTCTTTGTAACTGTTTTAATAATACTTTCCTTTTCGTCTAACAAGATAATATACATTAAAAAAAAATATGTTATTCTGTTTACATTATTTGCTACCAGTATTTTTATTAGTATAATTTATAATGTTGTTTCTCCTGGAACAACTTTTACTGGGATTCGTAACTATTTAAAATTTTTTCCATTTTTTTTGCTTCCCGCAATACATCCCTTTACAAATGAGCAGATTAAAAACCAATTAATTTTTTTGTTAATACTGGCAATAATGCAGGTTCCGATAGTTTTATTTCAGAGATTTGTTCAATTTAAGAATCTTCATCCTGATTTAATTACTGGCACACTTATGATCTCTTCAGTGCTTTCAATATATCTAATATCGGTAATTACTGTACTTATAGCTTTTTTCCTAAGAAAAAAAATTACTGGTTCTTTTCCTTTTTCAATACTATGTCTCCTTCTATTTATTCCTACAACTTTAAATGAAACAAAAGGAACGCTGGTTCTTTTTCCAGTTGCCATCATTATTACATTGATATTTGTTCGAAACAATTTATCTAATTCTAAGCAACTTATGGTGATTTTTTCAGTGGGAATAATATCTGTCATAACCTTCGCTTTTGTATACGACAAACTTTACGGCGAAAATTACGAAATTGCTGATTTCTTCATGTCATCAAGTAAAATTGAACATTATCTATACGGTGGGGCCGCAACTGGCAAAGTGTACGTTAATCAAGGTAAATCTGGATTGATTGATGGCAAAGTAGGAACAACTGATAGAGTTGGTAGGGTAGACAGTTTTTTACTTCCCATCAGGGTCTTATCTAATTATTATGATTATTTTAGACTTCTTTTTGGTTTAGGTATTGGTAATGTTTCAAATTCTTTTTTTCAACAGTTTCAGGGGAAATATGCTGCGTACCAAGAAAAATTTAGTGCTGGAAGAACCGCATTAAGTTTATTGCTTTGGGAAACCGGCTTAATTGGTGTATTTTTATCATTAATTTTTCTTTACTTCGTATTTAGTGACGCACGCTACTTAATAGCAAATGAAGATGGTCTATCTGGCACATTTGCATTAGGATGGATTACAATTGTAGTAATGACATTCATTACACTTTTTTATAAAAACATAATAGTATTCAATGTCCTAGGTTATTTATTTTGGTATTTTTCTGGATATGTTGCTGCTTCCAGATACCGCTTGGAAAATTACCAAAAAAAGATTTAAGAAGAATTACTTAGATTCCGACACATACAAACGAATTGTAAATATTCGGTGAACCCGTCACTAAGGTTATCACCTCAATGGTCTGCTACGCTTCGGCCAGCAACTTCTGCTGAGGCGGGCTGTCGTTGAGGTCGAGATCTAACATGCACGCATAGTGACCGGTTTCTGCATTGCTTGGCAAGGACTTCTTGACGATAAACCGCTAAATATCCAGTGAACAGTTACCTGAGATGGGCCTTAAGTTTGACATGAACCCACGTGATTCTCCAAAATTAGGACACCCCCCATCTTCGCCTTGTTTGGTCTATCACCGTTGATATTTACACGGCTGGTGGGGGATTTTTCCGAACTGGGAAAAAAATAGGCGAACGGCAAATTATAACTTCTGTTTACGAGACGAAAATTTCATAATGGCAAATCAAGTGAATTGGAAATTGCTAGTGACAGCAATTATAGATAAGTCGCCTCGCAAAGGAGCTGGCCTTAAGAGTTTGTATCGTAAAGTGATATTCTTGAGAAGACGGTATGGGGTACAAGCCCGTATTTTAATGGGTAATCATTTTATACCTGATCCTGAAAGCATATATTGGATTGATCCAAAACGAATTGTCTACTACACGAACTACTGTAGTGGCGATAGAAAAGAATTTAAAAAAAAACAGATGAGAGAATTAAAAACCAGTCGTTCAGAGGCCAAGTTTTTGACCGACATAGAGACAAAGGAAAAATATACGGTGGTGATTGGGACATATCGGGCTATAAGTTTTCAGAGCTTTACATATATAAGGCTATAAAGTTACGTATAAACAAGAAAGTCGCATGGGAAAAAACAGATTTTTTTAAGAATACGTTGGGGCGAATCGAGGCTGGAGACTTTCTGTGGAAGTGCAGAAATAGAGAAGAACTTATTCAGAGATGTCAGTATATTGATATGCTTATAAATAGTATTAAGGAGAACGGTTATAGACTTAATAGTGATGTCTCAATAGAGAGTGATGATACAGAATCTCTGTCGAAGCACAAAATAATGAGTAGTGAAATAACTGTAAATATAGGGCGTAATGGTGAATATTTATTTCAGGATGGTAGACATAGATTAGCAATAGCCCAAATATTAGGGTTAAACCTTGTGCCTGTGAAAGTACTAGTTAGGCATGAGAAGTGGCAAGAATTGCGGGAACTTCTATTATCCATGACTAAAGGAACTGGAGGTGCGAGTAAAGCTGGATTGTTATATCAGCCACCTTTGCATCCAGATTTACATGATTTTCCTGCCGCTCATAGTTGTGAAGATCGTTTTGTTGCAATTAAGCCATACGTTTCAAAGAGAAGTGGCAAACTGCTCGATGTTGGTGCGAATCTTGGTTATTTCTGTCATAAATTCGAGGAGTTAGGTTATGATTGCTACGCAATTGAACTACTAAGGGATATAGCTCTTGCAGCGGACAGGATAAGGGCTGCCGAAAACAAAACATTCAAAGTAATAAATAGTGATTTATTTGATATGTTTGAAAATTCGACATTTAAAAATACTAAATTCGATATTGTCTTAGCATTGAATATATTGCATCACTTTATTAAAACGGAAGCTAAATATAATCGATTAACTAAATGGTTAGGACAATTAACCGTTGATACCGTATTTTTTGAGCCACATCGTTTTGATGATCCACAGATGCAGAAAGCGTATAAAAACTTTAAAGAAGAAGAATTCGTCGATTTTATTTTGCGACATGCTAACCTTAAAATGGCAGAGCTTATTCATCAAGCGAACGACGGTAGAAAGTTATATAAGTTGTCTAAGTAGCTCAGATACCGTTCGCTGTTCATCTGTCAGTGGGGTAAATGTCCTCGGTATTAGTGCGCTCAATTCGGACGTGATAGCACTGAATCGAGTGATACTGATTGGAAAAATAGTCTATCGTTTCTCCGATCAAAAATAATTTGAAAGAAAGACTGATAAGCTGAATAAAAAATTAGGACATCAATAATGTTTGTTTTACAAAGTCGCACTTGCCGTATAAATACTTGGAGAAAATTTGCACGTGAAGTAAGATCAAACGGGTGTAATTTATTGAAAAGGCTAGACGCCTTCCCCAATTCTATTTTGGTAACGGGTTGCCAACGCTCAGGCACAACAATACTGGCACGTACTATTACCCAAAGTGAAGGAATGACCAATTATTGGTTTGGAAATGATGATGAATTGGATGCGGCGTTGATACTCTCAGGTTATGTGGAACACAAACCTGTGGGGCGTTACTGTTTCCAAACAACTTATTTAAACGAATGTTATAAGGAATATTTTGATCACTCTGGTGACTATAAAATTATTTGGGTATTAAGAAATCCTTTTTCAGTTGTCTACTCCATGTTATACAATTGGAAAAGATTTGCTTTAAATGAACTTTTTAAAGCATGCGGTACTACATTCCTTAGCAAGAATGAAACAAATCTTTATCAGAAATATGGATTAATAACTATCAGTCCACTTCGTCGAGCTTGTTTGGCATACAATGGGAAAGTGTCACAGCTATTTGAAATAGTTTATCATTTTGATGAGCAGAAATTGTTAGTCATAAATTATGATGATTTAGTATATAGCAAAGAAAAAATTTTTAAAAAAATTTATGAATTTATTGATTTATCTTTTGATGAAAAATATTGTAAAAACATTAACAGTAGTAGTTTGAGCAAAGCCGATCGTTTTCCAAAAAGTCAATTAAATACGATTGAGGCTAATTGTAAATCAATTTACGAAAAAGCGAATCAACTTACTTTTTTGTATTCGTTAAGGCATGAAAACGCTCGTGTAATTTAAATAACTTTTTTTAGAAATGTCGGCTGTGATTAAAGAAAAAGCTAAGGAAAATTAAGTCGTATGTAGTTGATGGCATAACAAATTTTAAAAGATAATTTTATGAGCATAGAAAGAAAAAAATTATGTATCATTGTTCCAACTCACTGGTCAGTGAAAATGGGTGGATCGCCTTACGAAGTAAAAACGTTAATTGAAACTATTAAAAAGGATAACCATTACGAAATATTTTGTCTAGTAAGCCGAGTTGTTAACATAAAAACCCAGCCCGATGACTATAAGCTTATCAAGATTGCCGACAGAAACGGTTTAAGGCGGTATGGTTTTTTTTTCGATGCATTAAGTTTATTAAAAATACTAAAAAAGATAAAACCGGATGTAATTTACCAGCTTGTTGGATGCGCATACACTGGAATCGCTACTTACTATGCTAAAAAACGTGACTGTAATATGGTGTGGAGAGTTCAACACGATTGGGATGTTTCACCCTTTGAGTGGAAAGTGTCAGCTAATTTACCTTTTCGTTATTTAGAAAAAATTTTTCTCAATTATGGTATTGTGCGTGCACATAATATTGTTACGCAAACCAATCATCAAGATGAATTATTAAAGGCTAACTATGGTCGTTCCGCTGCTGCTGTTATTCCAAACTTTCATCCTATTCCAAAGGAAAAAATTTTTAAAAAAAATCCTATCAAAATTGTTTGGGTTGCTAATCTAAAAGTCTGGAAACGTCCAGAAATTTTCGTTAGATTAGCTAAAGACTTACAGTCATTAAAAGATGTTCGTTTTATGATGATAGGTAAATCGGAATTAGACGAAATTTACCATCAAAAACTTATTAATGAAATGGCAGCGCTAAAAAATTTTAATTATCTGGGTCAACGCACTCAGGAACAGGTGAATTCCTTACTAGATGATTCTCACATCTTTGTCAATACAAGTATTTATGAAGGATTTCCTCATACTTTTGTGCAGGCGTGGATGCGGCAAGTGCCCGTTGTCAGCTTAGCGGTAAATCCAGATAAGTTGCTTACGTATAAAGGCATTGGTTTCTTTGCTAATGAAAGTTATGAAACTATGCGCGATCAAGTGATTACACTAATCAAGGACGATAATATCAGAAATGAAATCGGCAAAAAAGCGCAACAGTTTGCGATCGAAAACTATTCGCTAGAAGAATGTATAAAAAAATTAATTGAAGTTTTTGAGACTAAAGAAGCTAAAATTAACGCTGCAGATAGTTTTCTAAAGATGTGAATGTTACTTATAAGACTATAATCATAGCAACACAGCCTTTGGAAGACCTTACGAGTCTTGTTAACTCATTTCAAGTACTCCAAAATTTCATGTATCTGCTTGTTCGGGGACACTTGCTAAGGAAATGGTTAACAATTTTTTGATGGTTCCATTTCAACACCAAGGCGGAGAAATTAGTGCAAAAGGTCCAAACTTTACAAGAATTTTACGATCTGATGCTGTCAACTATCGGGGTGCGCCGGCAGTTAGCAAAAAACATTTTAAACAACAAAGACATACCTGCTGAGGCCATCAATTCGTTGCGCGATGCGCTCGACTCTCTACAGGCTATTCCACAAGAAAGCGGTGCTTATCGTGTGGCTCTTAGCCAAGATAAAACGATACCTCTTAATCTTAGTTACGAGATCAACGAGCTCCACAAGGATATTTTTTTTCTGGAGCACGATGAGAATGAGTTCGAAGGATACCTAGGCGACATACACGAAGACTTTTATCTCCAAGTAAAACAGGGCATTGAAGCTCTACAAGGAGTGCACTTTAAGGCATTTCTCACTGATCGCGACGGCACCGTAAACAACTATTGTGGACGTTATATCTCTTCAGTGCAATCAGTTTACAATGCGGTATTCTTGACCCGCTTTGCCACAACTGCTGCGGAAAACTCGGTTATCCTCACGTCAGCCCCTTTGGATAATATCGGTCTTGTCGATATCAGCGTTAGCCCCACACGGGTCTTTATCTACGCCGGTTCCAAGGGACGTGAATATTTTAACACCGAAGGACAGCGGCGTGTTTTCCCCATTGAGCAAGAAAAGCAGGCCAAGCTGGACGAACTGAATGCAAGATTGGCAACGCTACTGAAGCAGCCGGAATATGAAATGTATGGCCTAATCGGGTCAGGATTGCAGTTTAAATTCGGCCAAACTACCGTTGCCAGACAAGATATCACTCGCTCGATTCCTAACACAGAATCGGAGAAGTTCCTCAATACGGTCAGGCAGCTCATTTCTAGCGTCGATCCGAATTACGTTTTCTTTCGCATTGAAGATACAGGGCTCGATATTGAAATCATCCTCACCGTTGAAGACGGAGAGGATGCTGAGAGTGCTAAGGATTTCGACAAAGGCGACGGGATTAAATTTCTGAATCAAGACATGGGTCTTCATATGGCTGAAGGTAGCTGCTTGATCTGCGGGGATACCAACTCCGATGTGCCAATGGTCGCCGCTGCGATGAATGTTGCCAAAGAAACTTACGCTGCCTTTGTGACTCGTAAAGACGAACTTAAAGACAAAGTCCGTGCTGTCTGTCCTCGCGCATTGTTCGTTAGCGAACCGGACGTGCTCGTTACCATACTACATAAGTTGGGTAAACTGGGGAAAAACGGGTAGTTGCCAACCGCCACTCGCAAATGGCGAGGCAGTGTAAAAAGGGGAATGAACTGCTTAGCGATGTTGAGCTTCTTGCTGCATCTCCGCCTCTAGCCGCCGGCGCACGTCACTGGGAGAACCCGTATAGTGCGCCAACCAATAATAAGCCACCGGCACCACGAATATGGTAAACACCGTACCCGCTAAGTAGTCGGCCATAAGTGTTTTAACAAAAGTAAGTAATCGATCACAAGTATTTTAATCTCTTATGAGAATGCGATCTGGTATTCAGTGCCGATGTTTCTCAGGATCTTAAAGAGCTCATCTCTGAGGCTGGAAAAGGATTCATAGGCCGAGAAGGGCAGCCATTCATATTTGATCTTGCGCCATAAGATTTCGATCAAATTTAATTCCGGTGAATACGGGGCGAGAAATTCTAGCTGCAGACCGGTAGCGTGCCAACGTTCCCGATTTGCCTCAAACGCTTCGCTGGTATGGAGCGAGGCATTATCGAGTACCACGACGGTGGGTTTTTCTCGGGTCTTGGCAAATTCATCAAAGCAGGCGATCACGACCGCAGTGTCGATGGTGCCTTCAAAGACATAAGAATGCACGTCACTGGCCCGATTCATAAACCCGAGCACATGGAGCCGCTGGCTATGGGACGCCGGTAACTCGATCGTCTCGCCGCGGGGTTGCCACGCGTAAGCCATCGCCGGGACGAGGGTAAAGCCGGACTCGTCAAAATAATACCGCTCAATCGCCCCGCTCGCCTCGCGCTCAATCAGCTCGGCAAGCCGTTCCACCGAAGCGGCAAACGCCTGGGGATCGCGCTTGTCTTTGAGCGATTGTCGCACCCGCTTCCACACCAGCCCCGCCCGTTGGCACAACCGTTTCATCGTCTTCCTACTGACCTGGCGCCCGCCGCGCTTCTCTAACGCCGCCAGCACCCGCTTGATGGAGCGCGGCTCCGCTTCCAGCCACGCCAGCACCTGCGCTGCTTCCGCGGCGCTGAGTTTGCGCGGCCGACCACTGCGCGCTTGATCCAGTAACCCCACTAACCCCCGACGTGCCCACGCTTTCAGCCAACTTGAGACCGTCTGGCGACACACCCCATAGATCGCCGCGATCGCTTGAACCCGATAACCCGACGCACTCAGCAAAATCGCATGCGCGCGCATCCGTGTCCAATGAAACGGGTGGTGTTGGTGCATCTCTTGTAGCGTCACCTTCTCGGGCTCGCTCAGGGGGGTTACCAATAGCATCAGTGGCCTATCACAACAATGGGACTCATTCCTCACAAGTTAAGCAAAATCTAACATTGTCAAGTCGTCATCCAGCGGTGGGGGATCCGCCCTTGGCAGCCGTTTTTTGCGCCGGCGCTTGACCACCCCGAGATCCTGATTTTCCGGCGCCGCAAAGTATTTAACCGGGTCATCGGCCAGCCCGTTCTGGTAGGCTACAGAGAAGTGGTAAAGCCCGCGGATCAGCATCTCCAGCGAAATTTGATCGAACTCGATGCGCAGCTCCTCGGCCACCGCGTCGCCCAGATCGACCAGCACCGCAAAGAACAACCACGTGCTCCACACCTGCAGCAACACGCCGTTCTCCGAGCCGGTCCACAGGTACGCCAGGTTCAGCACCCGCTTGACAATGAAAAACGCTTCTTCGATTCGCCAGCGCCGCCGATATAGGTCCGCCACGATTTCGGCCGGCAACACTGTCGGATCCACCACACTGGTTAAATAGCGATACCATTGTCGTTCGAAGCGCATTTCGACCAACCGCAGCGGATGGCGGCAGCCCTCGATGGACACCAGTCGATCGCGGATGAAATCGTTCTGTTCCAGGATCTGCGACACGCGGTAGGCGAGATTGGACTTGCTGCGGGTGATCCAGGCCGCCCCTCGGTCGATGACTTGCTCGAAGAAACCGAAGTCGTAAAAGCCCCTGTCGAAGATCCACAACGTCCCTTGATGCGAGACCTTCAACACCCGCGCCAGGAAGTTCGTATCGTGCGCTTGCGCCACGTCGGTGAACCACACATAACGCGGTAAGCGACTGGCCAAGTCGATCACCGTACAGATCTTACCCGCCAACGTCCCCGGCGCCAGCTCCTCCAACGCCTTGAGCTTGCGAAACAATGCCTCCAACGTCGAGCCGTCAACCACCAGCACTTCCCGAAACAACTCCCGCGCTCGCCCCACCGCCGCCGGCAGCGGCCGGCTCCGCTCGGCCCAGCGGCGCTGCAGGCGCGGCAACAGCGCCATCAATACCCGGTGAAACAACTCCGCCGGAAAGCTCAAAAACCGCTGGTTCAGCGCCTGTTGCGTGACTTTCACCCGCCCCGCCCACAGACAATCCTCGCGCGCCAACATCCGCGTCAGTTCACACACCGACGGCACCTGGCGCCACAATAGCGTCAACCCCGCCGCCACCATCACCGGAAAACTCAAGATCCGCTCGCGCAGCCCCAACAGCCGGGCATAACCTTGTTGGCCGAGGATGGCCGGCTTCAGCAACAACCTCAACCGCTCCTCGATGACTTCATTGCTCACCAGCGGCGCATTCTTGCGCCGCACAGGGTCCGCGTTACGCGGCTTCTTCGCTTGGCTCATTTCTCAGCAGGCCGTTATCCGTTTCATCAAAAATTCGCTATTCTACCTCTTGACAACTCCAAAAATCTCTTAACTTGTGACGGATGATGGGACTCTAAAATAGAATAAGTTTACCTCATTTTTGCTTTTGTTAAAATACTTATGGCCGACTACTTACAGTACGCTAACCGCCAGCACCACAAAACGCTGGCCCAGCGTCGTGGCATCGAGCGCGACGGCCAATTGCTGTCCGCACCACCCCGCCAGCACCCAGCTCAGCCACGGCGCCTACATGGTGCTCACCTCTAGCTCGGCCCGCTGCTGGCCGGCTTTGGCGGTGGCCTCGCGATAGGTATCGCGCAGCCGCTCCCGCACGGTGTTGACGGACTGCCCCAGCAGTGGCCCCAAGAGGCCGGCCACCGCACTCAGACTACAAGAGCGGGCGACGATCATCCCGAAGCTCCACAACGCCAAACCCGTGGCCAGCGGTTGGCTCAGGTGCGGAAAATGGCTGCTGACCTGATCGATCCAGGAATATAATGCAGGGTGGTGAGTCATCGTATTTCTCCGGACAAAAGACCTGCCTAATACCGTCTAATGTACTGAAAATGCCTGTCTCACCAGCGCTCTTTTTCACCCACAACAAAAAACCTACACTTGTAAGGGGTAGCCATCTGGCCATACTCTCGGAAAATCGGCTGGAATGGGTTCTGGCCCAGATGGGCGCTGGTCTGATCGGGGCGATCACCGTCGGGGTTTATCCCACCAGTCCGACCCCGGAAGTGGCGTATGTGCTAGCAATTCCCGCTCTGAGCACTCCGATGGACGATAATTTGGTCACATTAGCGCTGCTCCACGCTTGCCCAAGCGCTACCCTCAGCCGGTATCGAAAAGCTGATACGCTGGGTAAGGATTCTACATTTGGGGTCATCGTTGAAAGAATTTCGGTTAAGACACTCGCACGCGGCTTGACGTGGCTATGAGGTATCGGGGGCTAAGACCGTAGCGGCATGGCCGGTGGCGATGACCTCCCATAGCGTCTTCCAATCCGGAATGAAAAAATCGGTGAACAGCGCCCGTAGCCGCTCCCACAGCGAAGTGCGTGAACGAAACCGATCCCGCGCCGCTTGAAACAGCCGACAGCCCAGCTCTTGGGCTTGGTCAACTAAAAACGCCAACATCATTAAAAGGGCAAATACGGTCGCTAAGTGCTGCTGGCCATGGCCATAGTTATGCTCCAGCCCGTAGCCTTGGTTTTTCAGCGTATTGAACGTCTCATTCTCGATTTTCCACCGCGCCCGCCCGCCGCGCATCACCGCCTCGACATTGGCTTCGCTCAGCTCAATATTGGTTACCCAACTCCAGAGACTTTCCTGGCCGTCCTTGATCTCCCAGTACTCCAAAAAGTTGACCTTCAGATCCGGATGCGACTGATTCAGCGACAGCCCGTTGACCCAGCGATAGCCGTGTTCCACGCCTTGCTCATCGATGTGCATGTGCTCGTGGCACTCGCCTCGTAACATCGCCTGTTGCACGGCGTCAAACAGCGCCTCGTGATCGCCCGGCTTCACCCCAATGATATAACGCATCTGCAGCGCTTCCAGTAACTCAATATGCGGCCCGTTACTGCCCAGGCTGTCTTCGACAACAATCACCTTCAGCTTCGGATGGTCCTGACGCAGCGCACTCAATAACCGCTTCGAGGCGGTGCGCTCACAGTCATTCTTCGTGTCTCCGTCACAACGCGTGATCGCCTCGGGCATCAGCGGCAACACCGTTCGCAACTGCGGATGTACGATCACCGCCCCCAGCAGTTGATGATAATAGTGCGTCTGACCTTGCGTCGTTTTGCAACAACACTACGCGCAACCGATCGCGCTGGAGGCAAACTGCCCCGTGCCATCGATCGACACCAAGTAATGGCCGTCCAAGTACTGGTACGCCTCGAGCGCTTTGTGCCGCTGCAGGTGACGATGCACCGCGAGAAACGCCGGGCGCAACGACTCCGGCTCCACCGGATCAAGCCGCGTGCGTAACTGCGTATCGCACGGCGCGCGCTCCACCCCCCCCTATGGCAGGATAGATGTCGTCCCACAGAAAGCGTAAACTGTCAATTGAGGGGGTGAAGGTGAGAGACGATGAGAACCTATTCGGCAGAATTTAAGGCCAGCATCATTGAGAAACGGTTACCCCCGCAGCATGTGGAGGTGGTGCAGTTGGCCCAGGAAAGCGGGATTCCCAAGGATACGCTTTACAGCTGGCGGAGCCAGGCCCGCCGGGAACGGGGCCTGACGGCATCGCCGGCGGCGGAGGCGGGACACCGCTGGAGTAGTGAAGAGAAGGTTACCGTCGTGGTGGAGACGGCGGCGCTGAATGAGGCGGCATTGGGCGAATACTGCCGTCAGCGCGGGCTCTATCCGGAACCAATCACCACCTGGCGTGCGGCCTGCCAACAGGCCAATCCGGTGGCCCCCTCCCCCAAAGCGCGTCCCTTAAGCGAGGCCCAAGCCGATAAACGGCGGATTCGCGACCTGGAGCGCGAATTGCGCCGCAAGGACAAAGCCTTAGCCGAGGCGGCGGCGTTGCTGGTGCTCCAAAAAAAAGCCCAGGCCATCTGGGGGGACAGCGAGGACGTCTGATTAGCCCGATAGCTCGCCAGCAAGCGGTGGCGCTGATTGCCGAAGCCCACCGCCAGGGGGCTCGCTTAGCGCCGGCGTGTCGCCAGCTGGGCCTGAGTCTGCGCACCTATCAGCGCTGGACCCAGGGGGAAGCCGTCAAGGCCGATGGCCGTCCGACGGCAGCGCGCCCCCCGCCAGCCAATCAACTCAGTGCGGCAGAACGGGCGCAGGTGTTGGCAACCTGCCATACCCCTGCGCCTGCCAGGTTGCCGCCCAGTCAAATCGTGCCGCGCTTGGCAGATCAAGGGGAGTACCTGGCCTCGGAATCCACCTTCTACCGAATTCTGCATGACGCGGAGGAACAACGCCATCGGGGGCGCAGCCGCGCTCCCCGGCCACCGGCGCCGCCGCCGCGCCACTGTGCCCGCGGCCCATGCGAGGTCTGGTCATGGGATATCACTTGGTTGCCAGGCCCAGTGAAGGGGCTGTTTTTCTACCTCTATCTCATTATTGACCTCTATAGCCGCAAAATCGTCGGCTGGGAAGTGTATGCGTGCGAAAGTGCAGCCTATGCCGCTGAGGTGGTGCGCCGGGCGGTCCTGGTGGAGCAGTGTCCGGGATCAGCCCTTGGTGCGGCATGCCGATAATGGCAGTCCCATGAAGGGCAGTGCCTTATTGGAAACGCTCTACCGGCTCGGGGTCGTGACCTCCTACAGCCGCCCCCGGGGGAGCAATGACAACCCATTCTCGGAGGCCGTCTTTCGGACCTGTAAATATCGGCCGGAATACCCTGAGCACGGATTTGCCTCGCTGGAGGCCGCCCGTGCGTGGATACTGCAGTTCGTGACCTGGTACAATCACGACCATCGCCATAGTCGGATTCGCTTCGTGACCCCGCACGAACGCCATAGCGGCCAAGAAGCCGCCATCATAGCGCAACGCGAGGCGGTGTATGAACAGGCCAAGGCACGCCACCCCGAGCGCTGGCAGGGCGCCATCCGCAACTGGAAGCCGGTGACGGAGGTGTGGCTTAACCCAGCCGCTGAGGTGCTGGACAAAGTTCCCGGTCTACCACAGACCGAATAGAAAAAGACGACAACTATCTTGACAAACACCGCCCCATACAGACTCTTCAGATTCGCTCGGATCACCGCCTCATTGCGATAGCCTTCATCAAACTTCAGCAGCGACGGATACTTCAAACCAAACACTGCCAAGCCCGCCATCAACGCATCAACCAGCGATATCTCACACCCCTGGCGCACATCCACAACGGCTTCAAAACAGCCACGGATCGCCTGCAATAATCCCGGCGTCGATAAATCTTTTCTTAGCCGCGGTAACGCCGCGGCGCGTTGTCGAGGGTGTCTCATGGGTACATCCGGTGGCGGTTTCAAAGAATAATCAGGCACACTAGAATAACGGCACCGAAACAGTAACGAAAACATTACGAAAAGCCAAAATATAATAAATAACTAAATCAAAAAGTTACGATTAGAGCGGGAATTGCTGCGTATGTGCTTAGCCATGCCGATGTGGAGATCGTTGTTTGTGAGGATCAGGAGCAGACAGACAAAGTGTCGACCTGTACGGTTAAATTGAAGCCTCCCAGGCCTGCTACTATTCTTACAAGTAGCCATCTCACCCTTGAAATCGTCACCTGGGGGGCGCGCCATGAAGAACCTGGAAGTGTGTGTGCAGATTACGATCAAGCCAACGGAGGCGAGTGTTGCGGCGGATAAGGCTGCCACCCGCGTGGATGCGGGTCAGTTCCGGCTGGTGCTGGAGGCGGGCAGCGTATTCGATATCGATGCATTGGAGGCTGGCGTCTTGGAAGCCAGCTATGCGACGATGCGGGATGCCTTGGCTGGGGTGTTGGAAGAGGCGAGCCGGGCGCGTGCCCTGGAGGTGTGTGACGAAAAAGGGGGGTCTGCCGGGTGGTGCGGCACGCCAGTGACTACCGGGTGGATGGCGAAGTAGGCCGGTTTCGGTTTGGTATATTCGATGTGGTGGATGAAGCCGATGCGATCGTCTTTGCGGGCGGGCAGTTATGGCCGGCTCGTCAGGGGCGGCAGTGGTACCCGACGGCCGGTTTCAAGGAACTGGCCGTGCTGACCGGGGCGACCCAACGCAGCTACCGCCAGACGGTTGACCACTTTAACCGCAGCCGCCATCAGGCGGTTGGTGGGACGCCGTTGAACAGCTTGCGCGACGGGGCGGAAAGGGAAGGACGGCAGGTCATCGAGTTTCTGGAGTGTCACAGTGAGCGCGTGTTGAGGTCGCATCGGTTCGACGCCGACGGCCGTCCGGAGCGAAGTGCCCCGCTGTGCGGCGAGGTGGAATCGTTCGTGCCGACGCGGTTGAGCGAACCGACGGTCAACGCGGCGCTGGCCGTGATCGAGCAAACCATGCGCCAGCGGGGGTTGGACGAAGGGCTGATCGAAGCAGTCAAGCAACAGCGCCACGGTGCGGACTACGAACAGCACCACGATACGGTCAATATCGCCGTGGATGATGTCGGGGTCAAGGAGCAGAAGGCGGAACGGGTGCGCCAGGGCGGCGCGGCGGTGGAAACCGAAGCGGTGGCAGGGCCCGCGACCGTCGAGGAATGCCCCGAGACTCCAGCGTGGACGGCGAACCAGCGCCCGACGGTGCACACTACGGTGGCGCAAATCGAGCAGCCGGGGCAGCGCTTTACGCTGACCGGCGCCGACGTAGGCCAGGTGCTACGATTCGTGTTGGCTTTTCTGCTCACCAATGGTCTGCTGGCGCAGCGGCTGCGGTTCTTTACCGATGGCCAACGCAGCTTGCAGGGGGCCATTGTCAGTTTCTTCAGCTGGCATCCCGCCGTGTCGCTGATCCTGGATTGGTTCCACCTGGTCAAGAAGTGCAAAGCGCAATTGAGCCTGGCCTGCCGCGGCCGTGAGATTCGCAATCGCCACCTGAAGGTGTTGCTCGGCCTGCTGTGGTTCGGGCTGCTTGACCGAGCACAGGACTATTTACGTTCCATCGCCGCGGCGGAGTTGAAGAATCCGGCGGCGATGAAACGCCTGATCGGGTATCTGGAGCGTAACCGCTCCGGGATTCCCTGCTATGCCTTGCGGTGCCAGTTGGGGCTTCCCAACTCCAGCAATCCGGTCGAGCGCGCCAACAACCTGGTCACTGCCAACCGCCAAAAGCATCATGGGATGAGTTGGTCGAAACCAGGCTCTCACGCACTGACAGCGCTGAGCGCGGTGGTTCTCAATGGTGCCACCCGAACTTGGGTGCGAAACAGGGTCATCCCTTTCCAGTTCGTTACCAAGGCGGCTTGATCTAACCGTACAGGTCGCAAAGTGTTGGCCGCCCTCGACGAGCTGCCGCGACTGCGCAGAATCATCGTAGTGGAAACTAAGGGCCTCCTCGGCTATGGGGATTCCCTCCAGCGGATAGCGACATTCGCTGACGTGGAACGGTTAGGACTTCAGCACGAGGTGACTCAGCATCACTTAGTCATGCAGACTCTGGAGCGCCAATCCCTCGATGACATTGGACTGATAATTTACACCTCGGGTTCGACGGGTAAACCCAAGGGGGCAATGATCAGCTATCGCAATATTCGTGGCGTGACACCGGGAATGATCGAGCGTCTGGAGCTTAGCGAAAATACAGTCCACCTTTCCTATCTGCCGCTGTGTCATGTGGCCGAGCAGATGCTGACGACCTTCGTTCCGATTTATCTCGGCTCGCAGGTTAACTTTGGGGAATCCGTTCGCACCGTGCAAGAAGACTTGCGCGACGTGGCGCCTACCGTCTTCCTAGGTGTGCCGAGGATCTGGGAAAAATTGTACTCCTCGATTTATGTCAAGCTGCGCGAGACCGGTAAGCTGCGTCGCTGGCTTGTCGAGCAAGCCTTGGCGCTGTGCGAGCCGTTTTGCGAACTTGATCGAGACCAGCGTTCGCCGGTTCAAGCATTGACCTATCGGCTGTGTTATTGGCTCGTGTTGCGTGCACTGCTTAACTATGTAGGGTTACGCCGTGCACAGATTGCCATGACGGGAGCGGCTCCTATCTCACCCGCTATTGTGCGCTTTTTTCGGACTGTTGGCGTGCCGCTGGTGGAGGTCTATGGTTTGACCGAATCCACCGGGATGATTGTTGGACAACGTCGAACCGCTATCTGCATCGGTACTGTTGGCGAGCCGATCCTGGGCGTCGAGCATCGGATTGCCGCGCAGGGGGAACTGCAAATCCGCGGCAATATGGTCTTCGTCGGCTACTATAAGAATCCGCAAGCGACAGCCGCCACTATCCGTGACGGCTGGCTGTATACCGGTGACGTTGTGACGGAGAAGAATACCCGGCTCAAGATTGTGGACCGTATGAAGGACATCATGATTACCGACGGTGGCAAAAACTTAAGTCCGTCGGAGATCGAAAACACCTTGAAGGCCAGTCCCTACATTAAAGAGTGCATCATCCTGGCAGACAGACGGCGTTATGTCGCCGCCCTGGTGCAACTGGATTTCCAGACGGTGGGTAAGTGGGCGGAGGAGAGGCAAATTCTCTTCACGCATTATCGCTCTTTAGCGGAAAGCGAACAGGTGCGCGAACTGATTGGCGCTGAGATTGAATGCGGCAATGCTCAGTTAGCATCGGTAGAACAGGTCAAACGCTTCCACCTCCTTACCAAGGAACTGGATCATGACGATGGTGAGGTGACGGCCACCATGAAGGTGCGTCGTGCCCATATTTACCGCATGTACGCCAACGAGATCGAGGCGCTTTATGGCGGTGACGTTTGATGGCAGGTTTTCAACCCAAGCTCCGGTACGACATCACTGCCGATATTCCGCTTCCGGTGCATAGGGACAAAACAATAATTATGCAGTCTACAGGTAATAGTCGATAGCGTTATTCGGAGAGAATTCATGAAGCGAAGACGATTTCTGTTATTTACTACGGGCCTGGCAGGTATTGTTGCAGTACCGCTGCTGCTTCCACAAAGCAGAGTTCGAGCCGTCACGGGAGAGCGCCTGGAGACGATTGCAAACCAATGGCGTTCGCTGATACCCGAAGGCGTCGATATTTCCTTGTCGACAGAACCGATCAGCCGGTCTGAAGCTGAATGGCGTGGACAACTCAGTGCCGAAGCTTACTATGTGCTGTTCGAGGAAGGCACCGAAAAACCCCTTTCGAGCCCATTGAACGATGAGAAGCGCTCCGGTATTTATGTCTGCGCCGCCTGCCGCCTGCCATTGTTCACCTCCGCCATGAAATACGATAGCGGTACCGGCTGGCCAAGCTTCTTCACGCATATTCCAGATCATCTCGCTACCAAAACGGACTTCAAGCTGATTTGGCCGCGCACGGAGTATCACTGCGTAAAATGCGGCGGACATCAAGGTCACGTGTTCGAAGACGGCCCTGAGCCTACCGGTCAGCGCTGGTGCAATAATGGTGTGGCGCTGCATTTTATTCCGGCCTGAAGTTGGAATGTGGGTGGCGATTTTCTAAGCTGGCAGGGTTACGCTGGAGAAAAGGTTTAAGCCAATGACCATTAAGACGCCCGAATGGGTTAAACATGCCATTTTTTATCAGATTTTTCCCGACCGCTTTGCCCGCAGTCCGCGCACTCAGCATCCTCGCGGTATTCGCTTCAAGCCTTGGGGCAGTCCGCCGGAGGCGCAGGGCTATCAGGGTGGCGATTTGCGGGGGGTGGTTGATAAGCTAGATTATCTGCACAAGCTAGGAATCAACGCCATCTATCTTAATCCTATTTTTGCCTCCGCCGCTAACCACCGTTATCACACCTACGATTACTTTCAAGTCGATCCTTTGCTGGGTGGTAACGACGCACTACGGGAACTGTTGGATAAGGCCCATGCCCGCGGCATCCGCGTCGTTCTGGACGGGGTATTTAACCATGCCAGCCGTGGCTTCTGGGCTTTTCACCATATCCTCGAAGAGGGCGAAAACTCCCCCTACCTGGATTGGTTTATCATTCATGACTGGCCACTGCGAGCTTATCATAGCGATAGCGCTAATCCACCCAATTATGAAGCCTGGATCGGGCTGCCTATGCTGCCTAAGTTCAATACCAACAATCCGGGAGTGCGTGATTATCTTTTTGCAGTGGCCCGCCACTGGCTGGCCTTCGGCATTGACGGCTGGCGCCTGGATGTGCCCTTTGAGATCGACGACGACGCCTTCTGGCAGGAGTTCCGCCAGGTAGTAAAGGGAGTTAATCCCGAGGCCTATATCTGCGGCGAAGTCTGGACAGAGGCCCGGCGCTGGCTGCAGGGCGACCAGTTTGACGCAGTGATGAACTATCTCTTTACCGCGGCAGTGCTAAGCTTCTTTGGCGCCAAAACGCTGCGCCCCGGCTATCGGCGCGGCGACCTGTGCATCGAGCCGTTGGATGCGCCCGCTTTCACACAGCGGATCGATGCCATGCATGGGCTTTACGACTGGGCCGTAAACCAGGTGCAATTAAACTTGCTGGACAGCCACGATATGGCCCGAGCCCTCTGGATTCTGGGCAATGACAACGGCGCGCTGAAACTCTGCGTGCTCTTTCAGATGACCATGCCCGGTGCGCCCTGCATTTACTATGGCGACGAGATCGGCCTGGCGAGCGGTGACGATCCCCACTGTCGAGAGGCTTTTCCCTGGCAGGCCGAAGACAGCTGGGACAGTGAGCTGCTGGCTTTTTATCGGCAAGCCACGGCGCTGCGTCACCGCCATCCGGTGCTGCGCACGGGAAACTTTCAGACTCTGTTCGCTGCAGGCGAAACCTATGCCTTTCAGCGCCGACTGGATCACCAGGAGGCAATAGTCGTCTTCAATGCCGCCGCCGCTTCGGTTAACCTCAAGCTGACTCTGCCGGAAACCGCACCACGGCGTTTTACCAGCGCTTGGCCCGAGGATGATCGCCAGGCTTATGTTGTCGAAACAGGGCAACTTACCCTCGCTGTGCCTGCTCGCTCGGCAAGGGTACTGGTAACGCCGCCGGTTAAATAAGATTTCCAGAAATGAATGCAACCCATCGAGAGTGCAGACTGCTTTGATGTTATATACTGCCGCCGATCTCAATGCCTGGTTTCCCCATCGTTATCTGGCCCGTGGCAGGCGCTATCACGACGGTGGCCGGGTTCGCTCTCTGGCGATTGAGGACAATGGCGCTCGGATTACGGCCCGCGTAATCGGCACACGTGCCAAACCTTATGGAGTCTCTATCCACATTGCGTCGGCCAAGCAGGGCAGGGTCAGTATCCACGGTTCCTGCACCTGTCCTATCGGCTATAACTGTAAGCATGTAGCGGCTGTTCTGTTGCAAGCCCTGGCAGAAACCGAACACCGGAAGGTTCCCGAATTACAGCCGCCAGTCCAGCTTCCGTCCCCACCGCGCGCGGAGGCATCGCCCTCTCAGCTGAGTGGCTGGTTTCAGCGATTAAGCACTGCCGTGCAATCCCAAGACGGAGGCGAGTATCCGGACACAGTGCGGGACCGGATTCTGTATCTGTTATCCACCGATAAACAGGATGTGACGAGGCTTAAGGTTGCTGTGGTGGCTGCCCGTCTCCTTAAGGGGGGTAGTTATGGTCAGCCTCGCACCTTTGCGCCGGGCCGGTTAGCCTACGGCTACTCGCCAAAGTTCGTTACCTCCGTTGACACCGCCATTATCAAGGATCTGCTGATGCGCAGAACCACCGCCAATAAGGACCATTTGCACGGTATAGAAGGTGCCGTTTTACTGGAGCGTATGGTGGGTACCGGTCGTTGTCACTGGGAGTCTCCGCAAGCTCCGCCCCTGCGCACTGGCGAAGAGCGCAGTGCCCAGATTTCCTGGATAACCAATGCCCAGGGATTGACCCGCTTAACCCTGAAAACCGATCCTCCAGCGCCGGTTTTTCCCTTACACCCGCTCTGGTATATCGATACTAAACAGGGGCTTGCCGGTCTGGCGCGTATCGACATGCCGGTCGCTCTGGCGATTGAACTTATCACTTCGCCGGCCCTAAAGCCTGAGGAACTCGCCAGGGTAAGCCTCTGGTTAACTGAGCATCTACCCGCTGTCCCGGTGCCGCCGCCACCCGAACTGCAAATACAGGTTGTTAAAGATTCACAGCCGCGGCCTATCTTGAGTTTATCCACCCGTTATCTTTCCCGGGCGTATGAAACGTATCCGGTGGAGGCGGCTCGGCTGAGTTTTGACTACGATGGGAATCTTGTCGAGCTGGATAATCAAACGGCCTATTTCAGTCGCTATGAACAGAACCGGGTCGTCCAGCTCTACCGCAATCCCGATATGGAAGCGGCTTGTCTGCGCACACTGGCGGCGGCTGGGTTTAACCGGCTTTCCGCGTTTCACGACAGCCGGATGCTGGTCCAGAGCGTCGCCAAGGATTTGGGATTAGCCAGCGAAGCGGATTGGGTCCACTTTATGCTGGAGGATTTGCCCCGATTGCGGAATGAAGGCTGGACGATACAAATTCAAGAAGGCTTTCGCTTTAATCTGGTAGGACCGGATGAATGGTATGCGGAGCTGGATGAGCGTAGCGGCATCGATTGGTTTGGACTGGCGCTAGGCGTGGAGATAGAGGGCCAGTCTGTAAATCTGTTGCCCCTACTGGTGGAGTTTATGCGCAAGCACGCTCCACGGGAGTCGCTCCGGGAGTGGCTTAATGGGCTGGCCGATGAAGAACGGTTAACGCTGCCTCTTGCCGACGGCCGCTGGCTATCGTTGCCGGTGTCACGCATTAAGGCAATCCTGGGGGTTCTCATTGAATTATATGATGAACCCGTTTTAGATGACGAGGGTGATCTTACCCTGCCGCGTATCCAGGCTGCTCGTCTGGCGGAGCTGGAGGCCGCGTTCCAGGGTGAGACATTGCGCTGGCAAGGCGGAGAGGCACTGCGCGAGTTGGCGCAGCGCTTGCGCAACGCCAAAGTACCGGAAAAGGTGAAATTACCCGAAGGATTACAGGCAGAGTTGCGGCCTTATCAGCAGCGCGGCCTGGCCTGGTTGCAGTTTCTGCGGCAACACGAGCTGGCGGGCATTCTGGCGGATGATATGGGCTCTGGGTAAAACCGTTCAGGCGCTGGCCCATCTTATGATAGAAAAAACCACGGGCCGTCTGGACCGGCCCAGTCTGATCGTCGCTCCCACCAGCCTGATGACCAACTGGCGCCTGGAAGCCGCTCGTTTTACCCCGGCATTGCAGGTGTTGACCTTGCACGGTCCCCAGCGGCGTAAACACTTTAAAGAGATTCCCAATTACGATGTGGTGCTGACGACCTATGCGCTATTGCCCCGAGACCAGAAGGAGTTGCAGAGTTACTCATACCATCTGTTAATTCTAGATGAATCCCAGGCCATCAAGAACCCAAAAGTTCAGACTGGAAAGGTAGCCCGTAGCCTGGATGTCCGACATCGCCTCTGTTTGACCGGTACGCCCATGGAGAATCACCTGGGCGAACTGTGGTCCATGTTTGATTTTTTAATGCCGGGATTGTTGGGTAACGAATTCCAGTTCCGGCGTTTGTTTCGCCGGCCTATCGAACAGTTTGGCGACACCGAGCGACGGGAACTGCTGGCGCGGCGGATTGCGCCTTTTACCCTGCGTCGCAGCAAAGAACAAGTGGCCAAGGAATTGCCCGCCAAAACCGAAATCATGCGCACCGTGGAGTTGCATGATGCTCAGCGGGATCTTTATGAGAGCATTCGGGTGGCCATGCAGCACAAAGTTCGCCAGACCATTCAGCACCGCGGGTTGGCCCGCAGCCGTATCGTTATTTTGGATGCCCTATTAAAACTGCGTCAGGTCTGTTGCGATCCCCGCTTACTGAGACTGGAGGCGACCAAGCATTTTAAGTTCAAGCGTTCCGCCAAACTGGATCTGCTGCTGGAGTTACTGGACAATCTGCTGGCAGAGGGGCGCCGGGTTCTGCTGTTTTCGCAGTTTACCACCATGTTGGGGCTCATCGAGCTGGACCTCGCGCGGCGCAAGATCGCCTATACCAAGCTGACCGGTCAGACGCGGGACCGCGCTACCCCCGTGGAGCACTTTCAGGCGGGCAAGGTTCCCCTGTTCTTAATCAGCCTAAAGGCAGGCGGCACCGGTCTTAATCTTACCGCCGCTGATACGGTGATCCATTACGATCCCTGGTGGAATCCGGCCGTGGAAGATCAGGCCACCGACCGGGCGCATCGTATTGGCCAGGATAAGCCGGTTTTTGTCTATAAACTGTTTACCGAAGGCACTGTGGAAGAAAGAATTCGAGAGTTACAAGCCCGTAAGCGGGCGCTGACGGATGGCGTATTGGCGGCGAAGGATGATGCCAAAACTCAGTGGACGGATCAGGATCTAGACTTTCTCTTTGCGCCGTTGGAATGAGGGTTCCGAGTCACGAAACCTTACCAACAAAACTCCGCAGTGCCCGGTTAAATTCGTCAGCCTTCTCTAAGTTAGACAAGTGAAATGCCTCGGGAAGAATAATCAACTCCGAGCCGCTGATCTTCTCGTGAATTAGCTGAGACGCGGAAACCGGCGTCCCTGGATCATCTTCACCCACAATAATTGCGGTGGGAACGCGGATCTCGGCAAGTTGTTCGGTAAAATCCAGCTGCATAATTGCCTGGGAACAACCGACATAACCCAATACCGAAGTGGCGCGAATCATTTCGCGGATAACCTCCACCGTCTGTGGTTCTCGCTCGATAAAGCCCGGTGAAAACCATCGCTCAATGGTCGGTTCCACCAGAGGTTCCATACCTTGGGTGGTTGCGGTTGCGATGCGCTCATTCCACACGCTGTGAGCATCGGCCGGCAGCTCACTCGCCGTGTCGCACAGGGATAAGCTGAGAAGCCGATCGGGATAGGCGAGGGCAAAGGCCTGGCCAATCATACCGCCCAGGGAAATGCCTACCCAGTGGGCCTTGTCGATACGCAGGGCATCGAGCAGACGCACGGCGTCTTCAGCCAACAAGTTAAATGTATAGGGACCTGGAGGGGTATCGGTATTGCCGTGCCCACGGGTGTCGTAACGCAGTACTCGGTAGTCATCCGCCAACGCCTTGGCCTGAGGGGTCCATGTATCGAGATGCGTCGCCAATGAGTGGCTAAATAAAATCACCGGGGCCGAGTCCGGTCCTTCCAGGAGGTAGTGAACATCAATGCCGTTAGCATGAATTTTCATACTTAATCTCCTGTCTGATTGTCAGAGTTTAGCAGAGATCCACCAAACATGACCAGGCTTTGCTGAGCCACTGGCCAGGATACCTCTGTAATCTGTAAAGGGATTATGACTCAATAAAGGGATTATGACTCAATGGATTCTTTCGAGGAATAATCCACATGTTGTGAACTGCTGAAATGAAATAAGACTGTTTAACCGAAAAGAGCAGGTTATTGTTTTTGAATATAGAGATAACGCTATGACCTCGCAATCGTTGACAGACGCAGAATTAGCGTGCCTGAGACGCCTGGCACGTGACCCCGATGCACACCAGGCTTGCTCCCAACTGGTGTTGGACGAACTGCTGGTAAAAGGGCTGGTGGAAAAACAACCGTCGCTGGTACTGCCCGTGCTTCCCCAGCGCGGTGGCTATCATCTGACTGCAGCGGGGCGTAGGGCGCTGGAAGCCGCCGAAGGCTTATGAAGGGAGAATTTTTGAGTTTAAATGGCTGTTGGGAAATCCTTTAAAAGTTTGGTTACTACCTTAAAGCGGGACGTATCAGAGGCTACATTCACCTGTAGAAGCGAGCTTGCTCGCGAACTTACCCGGATGCTAACCTCAATCGCGAGCAAGCTCGCTCCTACTTGAACTTAACCTGGAGCCACAACCCAAAAAAGGGAATCCGCCGATGCCGGCCAATGTCACCGATATCGAAAAACGCCTTTGGGACGCCGCCGATGAGCTGCGTGCCAATTCGAAACTTAAAGCCTCCGAATACTCCATTCCCGTCCTGGGTCTGATTTTCCTGCGTTATGCCGATGCCAAGTTTACCGTGGTTGAGCAGGAGCTGGCCGGCACCGTCAGCAGCCGCCGGCGAAGTCAGTCGGGCAAGGCGCATTACCAGGCCAAGGGCGTGCTCTATCTGCCTGACACTGCGCGCTTCGGCACTCTCCTAAAGCTGCCGGAGGGCGAGAATATCGGCCAGGCGATCAACGACGCCATGCGCGCCATCGAAGCCGAGAACCCGGACCTCAAGGACGTGCTGCCGAAGACCTACAATCGGCTGGAAAACAAAACGCTGGTGGAGCTCTTAAAGCTGATGGCGTCCATTCCTATGGATATCGAGGGCGATGCCTTCGGCCGGATCTACGAATATTTCCTCGGCAAGTTCGCCATGAGCGAGGGACAGAAAGGCGGCGAATTCTACACCCCCCTCAGCATTGTTAAGCTCATCGTCGAGATCATCGAGCCGTTTCACGGACGCATCTTCGACCCGGCCTGCGGCTCCGGCGGCATGTTCGTGCAGAGCGCCCGCTTCGTGGCAAAGCACCGGCGCAATCCCGGTGCCGAGATCAGCGTTTACGGCCAGGAGCGGGTGGCTGAAACGGTACGCCTCAATAAAATGAACCTGGCGGTGCATGGGCTGGCCGGCGATATCCGCCAGGGCAACACCTATTACGAGGATTTGCACCACAGCCCCGGCAAGTTTGATTTTGTGATGGCCAATCCGCCCTTTAACGTAGACCGGGTGGACAAGGACCGGCTTAAGGACGACCCCCGCTTTCCGTTCGGGATGCCGCGGGTGGACAACGCCAATTATCTGTGGATTCAGCATTTCTATAGTGCTCTGAACGAAAGCGGCAGGGCGGGCTTCGTTATGGCCAATTCCGCCAGCGATGCTCGGGCCTCGGAACTGGAGATCCGCCGCCAGTTGATCGAGGCGAGGGTAGTAGATGTGATGGTGGCGGTGGGCTCCAATTTCTTCTACACCGTTACGCTGCCCTGTACCCTGTGGTTTTTAGACCGAGGCAAGCGCGGCACGGAGCGGGAGAATAAGGTGCTGTTTATCGACGCCCGCCATGTTTTCCGCCAGCTCGACCGGGCGCATCGGGATTTTACCCCGCGGCAGATTGAGTACCTTGCCAACGTGGTGCGCCTGTATCGCGGTGAAGAGGTGGAAGACCGGTTTGGCGTGGGTTGGAGCGATGAGCCGGAGGAGGGCATGACCTTCCCGGTGGACGGTTGTGCGCCATTGGGCGATCCGGCCAAGCTGTTTCCGGGCAACGAGTACCGGGATGTGTCCGGGTTTTGCAAGGTAGCGACGGTCGCGGAGATTGAGGTTCAGGGCTGGAGTTTGAATCCGGGGCGTTATGTGGGCGTGGCGGATCGTGCCGAGGAGGATTTCGATTTCTTTGAGCGGTTAGAGGAGTTGAATGAGGAGTTGGAGGTGTTGAATGCGGAGGCGAGAGAGTTGGAGGAGAAAATTGCACTTAATATAGCAGGTATTTTGGAGTCGGTATGAAGACGGAACTAAATACCAAGACATTAGGGGAAATATGTGATCAAGGAGGCGGCGAAGTAAAAACTGGGCCATTTGGATCTCAACTACACCAGTCAGATTATGTAGATGACGGTATTCCCGTCGTGATGCCGAAAAATATTATTGACGGTAAAGTTTCTGAGGACGGTAACTTCTCATTATCCACGGGTAGCCGCCTGATGTATCAGATCGGATAGACGAGGAATTTGTGCTGCTCCGGATAGGCGATCTCGGAGATAGTGCCAGAATGATATGCCGTGTTTGCGACAGGTTTTCTTTAGACTGGCGAACGTATCGCGGCTTTTTCGTCCCGCTTCGCTGCGGGTGCTGCCACTGATTTTTCGTTTTTTCACGTAATCCCGGATATCTCGTTCACTGAGGTTGTTGTGAAGGGGAATCCAGGGCTTGTCCAAGACTCTGAGCAGCTCCTGCTGGTTGTCCCCCAAACGCTTCAAGGCCTGGTTGAGGGTCGCATAACAAGTTTTGGTGCGACAAAGCTCTTCAAACCTGGCCCGTATCTCTTCTGCCTGACCGGGGTCCGGATTGATTTTGTAACCCTTGATATCGGCGTAGAGTTGCCAGATCTGTTCCCGGACCCAGTTCACGGCCTTCTCATGGCCATCATTGAGCGGGATGAGCCGATTGATGACGCGCTCGGCATGGATCCAACACAAAACATGGTCAAACACGTTGAATTGACCCGCATCGTCACTCATGATTACCCGCTCGCTCGGGATGCCTTGGGCCAGCAGTCCACCCAGGAGGGCACCTGCAGTGACTCGTTTTCGGTGACGTGAACGTTTGATGCCTTGGGCTGTCAACCATTGTTCCCACTCCTTCTCATTAGCGATGTCGACAGCCTGATTGCTCAGTGCCGCCTGAAGTGCTTTGGGGAGTGCTTGTTGGGCCAAGTACTCCAACGCACCCTCATTGAGAACGTAGCGGCGTTCAACCCCTTGACTCAAGCACTCCAGAAAGTTGATTCGACTCTTCGATTCCGTGCTTGAAAACCAGGCAAACAACTCATTACCGATATGGGTGCAATAACCACTCTTGCCCGCATGGCGGGCGCCGGTATCGTCGGTGTGTAACACTCGCGATACCGCCAGACCAACGGTGAGAATCTCAGCCTTTTCCTCATGAAACTCATCCAGTTTGCGGGTGAGTAAATGACTGAGCTCGCCACTGGAGAGGTCCACCCCCAGATCGCGCAGGTACTCCAATAAGAGCGGTTGGGTGACATGCTGCTGATGATATTGGTACAGGATGAAGCTGTTGAGTTCTTTCCCCCAATGGCCGTCACGGATGCCCGCCGGCAGTTTGCCCGCCACATAGCGACCGTCTGCGGTTTCATATTGCGCCAGGCGGTAGCAGGTATTGTGTACTTGGATCTCGACTTTTGCAGGGCTGTAAAACAAGTAAAATCAGTGGGTTTCTATCAGGGAAAGGGCAAACACTCCCCCTGCCCCGGCTTGAAATGCTCCAAGCCAGGCTCATTCATCACCTTGAAAAGCAGAGCGGCGGGTCCTCAATACGCAAACACGGCAACGAGGGGTTCGATCACCTCTGACAGCGTCTGACCTTGGGAGAGCCCAGTGGCAATGAAAATCGCCAAGGTCCACAGCGCTTGTGCCTGGGTATTGCGACGCCAACTTCCTGCCGAACCATCCAGCTGAGTCTGGACATGGCGTTGGAGCTTGTGAAGTAGGGATGCATCGTGTTGAGCAGCACGCAGTAGGCTATAAGTGACGGCGACAAGAGCGACATGCCAGGATATCGCCTCGAAGTCCCGCACTTGATACTGATCCAGCCCATCCGCTTTGCCTTCTTCGTGATAGACTTCAACGGGCCAGCGATGACGTCGGATGCGGGCGATCCCCCCGGCTTGCCACTTCAGCTGGTTGGAGATGAAGTAGGAAACGGTATCCGAGAGATCGGCCTGGCGATGATTGATGACCAAACGGTGCTTGCCAAAGTTATGAATGTGATGGGTTTTACAGTAGCTGTAGTAGGTCTCTTGGTCTCCTTTGTAGGGGATTGACAGTTTGCGAAAGAGTGGTTTGCCTCCCTTTTTGAGGACTTGATGCTGTTCCTGTTGCAGATGAGCATCAAAGGCCTCTACTCGTTGTGACTGGTGGGGCAACACGACGAGATCATCACCGGCCAGCGTTCCCACATACGGAACCTTGAGGGTCTTGGCTAAAAATCGACAAAAGGCGGGCTGGGTATACCAATTGTCAAAGGTGACCGGGAACGTATCTTGCGCATGCGTGGTGAAGAACTCGGTCAGCAGCTGTTGGGCTAACATCAACTTACTTTGATAGAGCTTGGCGACCTCGGGCTTATGCTGATGACGCCGCCACAGACCCAGCACATATTGTCGCCATTTTCTCGGTTCGCTGTCTTTAAGGCGATATTTGCTCTGGCGGATGCTCACCCCGGCAGCGAGGAGCCCTGTTTCGAGGGTATCCAACTCGGCCGGCTCCCACAGACAGCAGTTGATCGGATAATCGGTGAGATCATCACTGTAGTGAAGATTCACCAGATGGTGAGCCCAGACATAACACTCATGGGTCGAATCGTAAAGGTAGGCAATCTTGTCAAAGTGTTTGCCGTAGTGGGTCAACAAGGTATCGTCGAGACTGAGTACACCTTTTGGCTTCATCTCGGTCCCTGGTAGACTTTGCAATAAGGCCAGACGAGCTTGGTGCAACGCGTCCACGAAAAACGGACTGTCGGTCAAGAGACGATTGAGGCTACTCTGGTTACGCACATCGACAACGAAGAGCCGATTAATGCCGTCGACGGTTTTGTTTTCCGAGACGATTAAGCCACTGAGATACCGCTGAAATTGTTGAAACGCTTTGGGCGAAAACACGGACTCGAAAAAGGGCGCATAGTGCTGCACAATATCGGGAACTTCAATGAGCGGTAGCATATCTCCACCTCCAGAAACGATAAGGGGAGGGTCTAAAGATATTCTACCGTGTTGAGCTTCTCGAAGACTTCGGCAATAAGACACGCCATATAGCCCATGTCGTCTCAAGATATTCTACCGGGCTGAGCCCCTCGAAGGAGGGGAAAATTGATCTCAGATCACTGCAAAAGTCGAGTTGGATGACCAGATCCTGAACAACGACATCCCGATAACCTTTGAACGTGCTTCCCTCAGGCACGACATCGGGTTCGATGATTTCTGTCTTATGAATTGGAAGATGTTCTGTTTTTTTACGTTTGGGGCCTTGCTTTTTTCCTTTATCACCCTTTTCCTCCTTATTGCCCTCGTTATCATCGGTATCCGTGTCCTTGTCCATGGTGCTGGGCTTTATGTTCGGTTTGGTCGTTTCACCCTTGAGTTTCAGGATCTGTTGCTCCAGCTCCTCTATCTGCTTCTGCTGCCAAGCAATTATCTCAAGCAACGCATCCACTAATGGGCTGCGTTCGCTATCGGTAACATCTGGCATTGGAGGTTTAGGCGATTCCATCCCGGTATTATAACCCGTTTCCTGATAGGATTACCTGTGGATAATGAGAAGTTACTGAGGACGATATAGCCCGCGTCGCTGGACACCATGTTGAACGACTATCTCAGCACAAGCTCAGTGTTGGAGACATCATTTATGGGCGTCGAGGAGATATCGGACGTCATGCATTAATCACCGATAAAGAGCAAGGATGGCTTTGTGGAACCGGATGTCTACGGATTACGCTTGGGGATGATGAAGTAGATCCATTTTTTTTACATTATTATCTTGAGCAAGAAGGGATAAAAAAATGGATTCTTAATCAGGCAATTGGAGCAACAATGCCGAATTTGAACACTTCTATACTGCGTTCTGTCCCGATAATTTACCCCAAAAAAGCAGTTCAAAGAAAAATCGCCTCCATTCTCTCCGCCTACGACGACCTCATCGAAAACAACCTCCGGCGCATCAAGATCCTGGAAGAGATGGCCCAGAACCTCTACCGGGAGTGGTTCGTCAAGTTTCGTTTTCCCGGCTATGAACAGGTACGGATGGTGGATTCGCCGTTGGGGAAGATTCCGGAGGGGTGGGAGGTGGTGCCTTTCGGAAACGTGTCCTTAAATTATGACCGCAAGCGTAAGCCCTTATCAAAAATGCAGCGTGAGAAGCGAAAGGGAGTTTACCCATATTATGGAGCTGCAAGGATTTTCGACTATATCGATGATTATTTGTTTGATGGCATATACCTCCTTGTTGCAGAGGATGGTAGTGTCATAACGTCTGACCGCCGTCCAGTTCTACAATATGTGAATGGTAAGTTCTGGGCCAACAATCATACACATATCGTCCAAGGTAAGGGAGATGTCTCTACGGAGTATCTGTACCTAATGCTTTCTGAGCTTGATATAAGTGGATATATCACTGGGGCAGCTCAGCCAAAAATTACACAAACAAACTTGAATCGAATTCCAGTGCTGATTGCTGATTGTTCACTGCTGAACAGGTTTAACAAGCTAGTGTCGGTATTGTTTCGTCAGATAACTGTACTGGATTCCAAGAATGAGATTCTCCGCCAAACCCGCGACCTACTCCTCCCCAAACTCATCTCCGGCGAACTGGACGTCTCTCAGCTCAACTCCGCAATCAAGGAAGAAGCCGCATGAGTGAGACTTTTAATGTCTACTGCGACGAGTCCTGCCATCTAGAGAACGATTATCAAACAGCTATGGTGCTCGGAGCGATTTGGTGTCCGCTAGATAAGACGCGTGAAATTGCAGTACGGCTTCGAGAAATAAAGCAAAAACATAGCCTTGCAGAGAATTTTGAAGTCAAGTGGACGAAGGTTTCGCAAGCTAAAGTCGCTTTTTATTTGGACATACTCGATTACTTCTTTGATGATGACGACCTTCACTTTCGAGCGCTCATTGTGCCGGATAAGTCCAAGTTGCGGCATGATGATTTTAATCAGACTCATGATAACTGGTATTACAAGATGTACTTCGACATGCTGAAGGTCATCTTCAGACCGGATGCCAGATACCGTCTGTACCTTGATATTAAGGATACACAAGGAGCGAAGAAAGTCGCCAAATTACACGAAGTGCTTTGCAACAATATGTACGATTTTTCGCGCGAGCTAATCGAGCGCGTCCAGCTTGTTCATTCGCATGAAGTTGAACAGTTACAATTAGCCGATTTACTGATAGGCGTCGTGTCTTACCTCAATAGAGGTTTAGAAAGCAATGCAGGAAAAATTGCTTTAATCAAACGGATGCAGCACCGATCAGGTTATTGTCTAACTCGAACAACGTTACTCAGAGAGGATAAGGTGAATATCCTCCGCTGGCACGCCACGGAGGCTCAGGGATGACTGAGGAACCAGACTGGCTTCCACCATTAGTCTTATTCAGCGATTTCGGAGGAAATTGGGATGCCTATTTGGCGGCCATATATCGATACTTTCAGCAGGATTTTGTGGATAGCCAGCCTGTATTTAAAGGGCGTAGGCTCGGGTTAAAACGCCACCCCCTGTCTTACAATAAAGAAGCTACCTTTTGGCATATGACGTCAGAAGGCAAGGACGAAGCAAATCGTACTCCCGATTTGAGGCGATGCGAAAGAATCCGCTGGCCGCGAGCGATCATAGAGCACTCAGATGATCCAAAAATCAAAATGTGGGTAGCCGTCAAGGGGAAGGAGGATCGAATTCACATCTGGCTGGAGGAACAAGATTATATCGTCGTGCTTGCTGATCGGAGAGGATATCTGCTGCCGTGGACGGGGTTTTTGGTTACCAGAGAACACACGAGACGGAGGTTGAGAAAAGATTACGAGGCTTACCGGAAAAACCAGCCCCAGAAAGGCTAATGCCGCCCCGTAGGACGGCATCGTAACTCCTTCTACACATGGTAGATGAGCTGACTCATATTATGAGGGCTGGGAGAAAAAAATTCAAGGTTTTTGATAGGCCTCAAATCCCTGGGGAATTGTGTAAGACAGATCTCCATGTCTGATTAGATGACGGTAAGAACAGCAAACCCGGATGTCTGAATATTCAGAAAACACTCTCATCGAACAGCCCACCATCGAATTGTTTGCCGAGCTCGGCTGGGAAACCTGCAATGCCCTCCGGGAATTTGAGCACGCCGGCGGCAGCCCGTTGGGGCGGGACAACCAGTCCGAGATTGTGCTGGTCTCCCGGTTGCGCCCGGCCCTGGAACGCCTCAATCCCGATTTGCCGGCCGGCGCCTTCGAGCAGGTCATTGAGGAGTTGACCCGCGACCGCTCCCGGCTGAGTTTGGCTCAGGCCAACCGGGAGATCTACGACCTGATTAAAAACGGTGTGCGGGTTACGGTGCCCGATGACGAGAACGGCGGCGAGACGGTGCAGAATGTCCGGCTGATTGATTGGACGACGCGGAGCAATAACCATTTCCTGCTGGTAAGCCAGTTCTGGATCACCGGCGAGATGTATACCCGCCGGCCTGATCTTATCGGCTTCGTCAATGGTCTGCCCCTGGTGTTCATTGAGCTAAAGGCCATCCATAAACAACTCAAGGACGCCTTCGATAAGAACCTCACCGACTATAAGAGCACCATCCCGCCGCTCTTTTGGTACAACGCCCTGCTTATCCTCTCCAACGGCAGTCTGAGCCGCATTGGCAGCATTACGGCCAACTGGGAGCACTTTGCCGAATGGAAGAAGATCAACAGCGAGGGCGAGACGGGCGTGATCTCCCTGGAGACCCTGATTCGCGGTACCTGCGAGCCGAAGCGGCTGCTGGATATCATCGAGAACTTTATCCTGTTTATGGATGTGCCGGGCGGTTATATCAAGCTCCTCGGCAAGAACCATCAGTACCTCGGGGTCAAAACGCCCTGGGAGCGCTGGACGGCATCCAGGCGCGGCAGGGACGGCTTGGCGTATTCTGGCATACCCAGGGCAGCGGCAAGAGCATCTCAATGATCTTCTTTGCCCAAAAGGTGCTGCGCACAATGCCCGGCAATTGGACCTTCGTCATCGTTACCGACCGCCAGGAACTGGATAACCAGATCTACAAAAACTTCGCCGGCACCGGCGCCGTCACCAAGACCGAGGCTCAGGCCACCAGCAGCGCCAATCTGCGCCAGCTGCTACGGGAAAACCACCGCTACGTCTTCACTTTGATTCACAAGTTTCGTACCGAGCCGGGAAAGCGCCATCCGGTGCTGTCAGAGCGTGCCGATATTATCGTCATTACCGACGAAGCTCACCGCAGCCAGTACGACACCCTGGCGCTCAACATGCGCAATGCCCTGCCCAACGCCTCATTTATCGCCTTCACCGGCACGCCGCTCATGGCCGGCGAGGAAAAAACTCGGGAGGTGTTCGGCGACTATGTCAGTATCTACAACTTTCGCCAATCGGTGGAAGACGGCGCCACGGTGCCGCTCTACTATGAAAACCGTATTCCCGAGCTGCAGCTTACCAATGAAAACCTCAACGAAGACATAGAACAGCTTCTCGAAGACGCCGCCCTCGACGAGGCTCAGGAGCGCAAGCTGGAGCGGGAGTTTGCCCGCCAGTATCATCTGATCACCCGTGACAAGCGCCTGGAGACCATTGCCGAGGACATCGTCAAGCACTTTATGGGCCGTGGCTTTCTCGGTAAGGCCATGGTGGTAAGCATCGACAAGGCGACCGCTGTCAGGATGTACGACAAGGTGCGCAGGCACTGGCAACCGGCTGTCTCGAAGCTAATGGATGCCATCGCCGCGGTGCCGACCTGCGAGGAACGGGAATCCCTCAAGGAACGGCTTAAGTTTATGCAGGACACCGACATGGCGGTGGTGGTCTCGTCCTCCCAGAACGAAATCGACGAGATGAAGCGCAAAGGTCTCGACATCTTGCCCCACCGCCGGCGCATGGTAAAGGAAGACCTGGAGATCAAATTCAAGGACCCGGATGACCCGTTGCGGATCGTGTTTGTCTGCGCCATGTGGCTGACCGGCTTTGACGCCCCCTGCTGCTCGACCCTTTATCTCGATAAGCCCATGCGCAACCACACCCTGATGCAAACCATTGCGCGGGCCAACCGGGTGTTCCCGGAAAAGGTCAACGGCACCATCGTGGATTACGTCGGCGTGTTCCGCAATTTGCAGCGGGCCTTGGCGATCTACGGCTCGGGCGTCGGCGGCGAGGCGGGGGAGGGGGAAAAGCCTGTCGAGGACAAAGCGGTGCTGGTGGCCCAATTGCAGACTGCGCTGCAAGAGGCGACCGGGTTTTGTGGGCGGCACGGCGTCAACCTGGAGGCTATACAGGCGGCGCAGGGATTTGCAAAGGTCAAATGTTTGGATGACGCCGTTGAGGCCCTCATCGGTAGCGATGCCGATAAAAAGCGCTACCTGGCCCTCGCCGCCCGCCTTAGCCTGCTGTATAAGGCCGTGCTGCCCGATGCGGTGGCTAATACCCTGGCGCCGGACTGTCAGCTGGTTGAAGTCTTGGCGAAGAAAATCCGTGACCTGACACCGTCGGCGGATATTTCCGATGTGATGGAACAGGTGGAAAATCTGCTGGATCGCTCAATCCAGTCCGAAGGCTATGTCATTCGAGAGCCCGCTGCCGAGGAATATGGTACCGATCAGCGGGTAGATCTCAGCCGGATTGATTTTGAGGCGCTGCAAGAAAAGTTTTCCCGAGGTCGCAAGCGGACCGAGGCTGAGAAGCTCAAGGGCGCCGTTAACCAGAAAATGCAGCAACTGGTGCGCCTGAACCGGACCCGGGTGGATTATCTGGAACGCTTCCAGTGCTTGATTGACGAGTATAATGCCGGTTGTCTCAATGTCGAAGAGTTCTTCAAACGTCTATTGAAGTTCGCCGGAGAGCTAAACGACGAGGAGCAGCGAGGTATCGCCGAGCAGCTGTCGGAAGAAGAACTGGTGGTCTTTGACCTGCTGATCAAGCCCGAGGTTGAAAAATTGACTGCCAAGGAAAGGCAGCAGATAAAGACGGCAGCCAGAGACCTGCTCGCTACGCTGACAAGGGAAAAACTGGTGCTTGACTGGCGTAAACGGCAGCAGTCCCGAGCCCAGGTGCGGGTCACCATCGAGAAGATCTTGGATCAGGAACTGCCGGAAAGGTATACACCGGAACTCTTTCAGGAGAAGGTAGAGACAATCTATCAGCACGTTTATGGTCATTATTTCGGGGCGGGACGGAGCGTTTATTACACGACTTGGAAAGTTAACCTCGGAATGTTGAGAGCAGCATCGATTCAAGTAGGCATCAATCGCTCCAGAATCTGTTCATCGGATTGTCCCTGGGCGAAGAGACCCTGCACCAACTTCACCAACTGGCCCAACGCATCGCGGGTGAGGGTGTAGCGCTTCTGACCGACGGTTTGCTGATGGTCTTCAGCAAAGGCAAATCTCTCTGATGTTCTGCCACCCGCCGGAGTACGCTGAAGCAGCGACTGCGCTACGCAACTCAAGCGGAAGTGGCGTTTAACCGCTTCCTCCTTGCGTACCTGAGACGCCTCCAGCCCCACGGCTTGTTTGCAAAACTCATGAAAGATTTCGACCGGCCAGCGATAACTCCACACCCGAATCACCCGCCCCGCCTCCCAGTGCAGCGCATCGGTGAGAAGAAAGCGGGGTTGATCCGCGAGATCCGCTTGTTCATGAACAATGACCAGGCGCTTGCGACCGTAGCGTTTTAAGCGAACCGTTTTGGTAAACACCCAGAAGGCTTTTGCTTGCCCGTTACGCACCGTCACCTTCAGCGGTCGAAAGCTTTCGGGGTGCTGTTGGCCCAACTCAGCGGCGATCTCATCGACACGACGCCACTGACCCTGCCATTGAATCAGCCGTGTCCTTTCCAACTCCGACACCCAATGCTTACCCTGTTGCTCAATCAACTGGGTCAACGGTAGCGACAGCACGCCGTTGTCAAAGGCATAAGGCGCTTTGGGAAAATGGCCTTCCGCTTCCAATTGACGCACGATCTCCACGGCAATTTCCGTGCGCTTGCGATAAGACGCGCGGTTTTTCTGATAATGTAATAAGTCGATAAACCGCTGACGAGCGGATTCCAGATCCGGATAATCGTCGCGAGCGGTCATGTTGAGATAGCCTAATTCTTCAACCTGATAATTGGGAAACTGCACCTCGATGGCAACACCATCTACCCGCTCGGCATTGGCCACCACCGCCGTCACCAGGGTCTGGTAGGTGCTCATCCGCCCCTCGACATGGTCGTAAGCTCGCTTAGCGGCGTAAATCTCAGGACCGCGATCATGATGCACATACGTCCAATCCACACTCACCACTTCCAGGCCTCGCCCACGATGTTCACCGGCTACCACCGCCCGGTGCCGCGGCAGCAACCCGTCACTGTCCCAGCCCGCTTCAAACACCGCTGCGTGCATCGCCCGGCGACTCGGCCCTTGCTCCTCAGGCCACACGTGCTGAGCGTAGATCCCTTGCAACGTTTTATTGGGACTGAGCAACAAGCCCGTGACATAACGACTGACCAATTCAAACCCCGCCTTTCGGCAGAACAGATCTCGATAAGGCTCAAGCCCCTCTTGGATAAGGCAGGGTACACCCACTAACGGTAGCAGCATCTTGTGGCGTTTTCTTCAGCGGATATTGCCTCTATCATGCCCCTAGCGCCGGTAGCGATAGGTAGGACCTTGCGGTCTTTCCCCCGCTCCAAACGCAGCATGCGACTTTCACCGCACTGCGCTTTCCAGTTGGGCTGAACGACTCTGCTCGAGCAGATTGGTCGTCACGACCACGAGGTGCACCAGCAGCATCGCTGCCATCATCTGCTTTCCTCGTTGCATCTGTTGGCCATCATTTTGTCCAGCTTACCCTGGCGGACCTTCACCCTGTCCCAGCCATTACCGCCGGGCCGTTGGCTACTACGCCGCCTCCGTCCTCCTGCCGGCACACTGGCATTGTCGCGTCCCCTTCACAGGGGGAGCCGGCCAGGAGTTCCCCAGTTCCACTGCCAAAGACTCTATGACCCGTAGCTGCCTGCTCTACGCCGGGTAGGCTTCGGAATAACGACCGGTTCAAGTTAGACAAACCGGTCCTGCTACCTCCCCTTGTTGGGCTAGGGGTATCAGCCATTTTCACCTATTCTTGGTAACGCCGCTTCCCACCCAGGTTTCTCGCGTCAGCATAGGTCACCAGGGTTAGCCGGATCCTCCGCTTTATGGCTCGCAGAGTCCGTACATCGTCTACGGGCTTCATACCTCAACGGTTGCCAACCGCCAACGCATGCCGTATAACCCTCACGCCGTTATCCGGGCGTGGCTTCCTGCATTCTTTGGCACCGTTAAAGGGCGCACCTAACTTTCCAAGTCGTGTTTATTAGACCTTTTGCAGCAATGAACCCTGAGGCGCCGGGCTGGGAGATGGCGTCGGCAGCACAATGGAAGATGCGTGGTAGCGAATCTCTGCCGGCGGCAGGGTTGAGCGGCGGTGACACGCCCAACCTGAATAGCTTGAATCTGACTTAACTGAGGCAGTAACACTGGGCTTAATTGGGCTGTTGAGAATCCAAAGGCATGCGCCCCGGTCGTTTAATTCCCAGCTTTTGCATCCGTGATCGTAGGGTACTCGCGCCTAGCCCAAGGATCGCAGCGGCTCCCTTTTTCCCCTCAATCACCCAAGCCGTTTCCTGCAATACTCTTAGAATATGGGCGCGTTCCATGTCCTCCAGCGTGCCTGGAAGCGGTTTCCGCACTTCTGCGTCCAACCCGCTATCAAGGCCTGTGTCGAGGCCTGTGTCGACCTCGACAATGGGCGTGCGGGCCAGTACGGCGGCGCGCTCGATGACATTCTGCAGCTCGCGGATGTTACCGGGCCAGGAATAACGTCTCAAGCGTTCCAGAGAGGCCGGTGCAATATCGGTAAGGGGTTTGCCCAGCTTGCGGGCAAACTTCGCCAGAAAATGGCGTGCCAAGAGGGGAATATCGGTACGCCGTTCGCGTAAGGGCGGCATCTGAAGGGGGAATACGTTCAGCCGGTAAAACAGATCCGATCGGAAGTGACCTGCCTTGACGGCCTCGGCGAGACTGCGGTTGGTTGCTGCGACGACACGCACATCCACTTTCAGCGTGCGGCTGCCGCCCACCCGTTCAAATTCTTGTTCTTGTAAAACCCGCAGCAGCTTCGCTTGGGCCGACAGCGACAGCTCCCCTACCTCGTCGAGAAATAACGTACCGCCATCGGCAAGTTCGAAGCGTCCTCGGCGTTGCGCAGTTGCTCCGGTGAAAGCGCCCTTTTCATGGCCGAACAACTCGCTCTCAATCAGCTCGCTGGGTAGGGCGGCGCAATTCAGTCTGACCAGCAGCTTGTCCCTGCGCTGACTTAAATGATGCAGGGCATGGGCAATCTGCTCCTTTCCCGTACCGGTTTCGCCCATAATCAACACCGTCGATTCAGCCACCGCCACTTGCCTGGTATGATCAAAGAGCTGTTGCATAGCGGATGATTCGCCAATGATATCGGCAAAGCGATAATGCGACTGAATTTCTTCCTGAAGATAAGTCTTCTCTAACTGTAATCTCTGTAACTGTGCCTGCGTGCGCTTGCGTTCATTCACATCGCGCAGAATAAGGGTATAAAACTGCTGTCCGCCCAATTCCAAGGGTGAGATGGTCATTTCAATAGGAAATTCTTCGCGATTGGTGCGCAGCGCCGTGAGGTCCTCCGGTGCCCACATTTGCTGCGGTTTGCCATCCGCTACCGCTGCTGATTGCAAGTAGTCATCCCAAACACCACGGAAACGTTTGGACAAAAACCGGTCGAACGGTTGCCCAATCGCCCATGACGCGGCGCAGCCGAAGATGCGTTCCGCCGCCGGGTTAAAAAGGGTCACCCGACGATCAGCGTCGATGGTAATAATGGCATCCATCGCAGACGCCAGAATACTGGCCAGGCGCTCTTCGCTACGCCGCAGTGCCTCCTCCGCCCGTAACCGTTCCAGCTCTGCGCGGGCGCGGGCGGCAAAAATCTTGAATATCGACAACTCCTGAGACGATCCGGTCATCGGTTTGATATCGATCAGGGCGAGGTGGCCCATGACGGCTCCAGACAGGTCGATAAGCGGAACCGCTAAATAACTCTCAGCACCGATTTCTGCTAACTCTCTACGATGCCGCGGAAAGCGTTCCTGCACGCGCTCTTTATAGAAACGCATTTCTCCCGCCAATACCGCCTCGCAGGGTGTCCCCGCGAGGTCATAGGTAAAATTTTCTAAGAAATGATCGCCGGCCCAGAACGCCAGCGTGTGTACTCGGGTCCTGATATCCGCGAATTCGGCGATAAAGGCATATTTAACGTTCAGCGCCAGGGCCGAGTGGCGCACCAGAGAATGCATAAACTCATTGCCGGTTACGCCGGCCGTGCCTTCGGCGATCAGCCGCAATAAGTCTTCAGGGTGGGGATGTTCAACCGAATGGGCCATGGTGCCGCTACCTCTTAAAAGTGACAACAACTTACACTGCAACCTCCAAATTCCCCTCAGCATAATGTGGCCCCACAGCATAGTGCGGCACCACGGTCATTGAGAACCCATCCTGTCCCTTCTCAATTATTTGAAAACTATCACTATATCGCTTTTACCTCCGAAATGGCATAAGGCTTGCGCTAACGACCGATAAGACCGGCGCCGGCGGGCATTATCAGCCCGTCAGTGTCGCCCATGTCCAATACATGCAACCCAAAGAAGGGGTGCAACCCGTCGAGCTGCTCAGCCCCGTGGTACTCAGCAGCGGACGGCGGGTTACACCCCTGAAGAAGTGGAGTTTGTGATGAATGCAGTGATTCCAACCCGTAGGGTCCTACAGGAACAGAGGGCTTTAGTAACGGGCGCCAATACCGGCATTGGCGCTGCCGTTGCCAGGGAATTGGCAGCCGCCGGGGCAAAGGTGGCCATTAATTATATGGCTGCGGATGAGCGGGCGGAAGCGGTTGTTAACCAGATTCGGGTCGACGGCGGTGAAGCCGTTGCCCTACGGGCCGATGTCAGCAAAGAAGATGAGGTAGGCGCCTTGTTTAAGCAAGTACTCGACACCTACGGCAGCATCGACATTCTGATCAATAATGCCGGTACAGCGGACGCGCCGCTGGTGGAGATGAGCCTGGCGGACTGGCAACGCGTCTTGGAGGTCAATCTCACCGGCCAATTCCTATGTGCCCGCGCGGCTGCCCAGGAATTTATCTATCGGGGCGTGATACCGGATCTCTCCTGCGCCGCCGGTAAGATTATTTGCATGTCTTCAATCCACGAATTTATCCCCTGGGCCAGGCACGGCAGCTATGCCGCATCGAAGGGCGGGGTCAGCATGTTAATGAAGACCTTAGCTCAGGAATTGGCGCCTTACCGCGTCCGCGTAAACGGCATTGCGCCGGGGGCCGTCAAGACTTCCAGCAACCTAACGGCTCGGCAGACTCCGCAAGCCGAGGCCGCTTTACTAGAACTGATCCCTTACGGTCGCATGGGAAAAGTCGAGGATATCGCCCGTGCGGTGGTATGGCTGGCTTCCGATGCCGCGGACTATGATCACCGGCACCACCCTCTATGTAGACGGTGGGATGACGCTTTATCGGGGTTTTGACAAGGGTAGCTAAGATGAATAAGCAACGCTTTGGCGGGCTGCTATGGCCTGCAGTTTTAATGCTGCTCCCGGCAATTCCAGGTATGACGGCAACCATAGCAAACGTTCCTGTAGTCGCCTCTCACCATCGAGAAAGTAGCGCCGATCTGCCAGCCGGCCAGACACCCTGGTGGCCAAGCCGGTATGGAGCTCAGGATCAGCTAGGAACGCTGAATGAGATTACCCCCGAAGTAGTGCGTGCGGCGGCAGCGCTGGTGCGCACCGGCACCGTGCTGGACCTGGGTCGGATATTGGACGAAAACATCCCTAAGTTTCCCGGCCGCTATTGGCATCAGACGGTAGATGTCTCACCCCATTTCACGAATCTGCGCCGTCCGGATGCCGGCGGCAGGGGCTGGGGCAAGAACCAGATCAACTGGATTACCGAGATCCAGGTCGGCACCTTCCAAGTGGGCACTCAGCTGGACTCCATCGGCCATATTCAAATCGGCGATCGCTTTTACAACGGCTGGTCCACCCGGCAAGTAGTGGAACCCTGGGGTCTGAACCGGTTTGGTATGGAAACAGTGCCGCCTATTGTAACGCGCGGCGTACTGATCGATATCGCCGCTTTTAAGGGAGTGGAGCGCTTAAGCAAAGGCTATGTGATCACGTTAGCCGATGTTCAGGAGGCCTTGCGCAAGCAAAAAGTGACGATCCGCCGGGGCGACGCCGTGTTGTTTCATACCGGCTGGGGTGGCTTATGGGGCAAAGATAATGGCGAATTTCTTGCCGGAGAACCGGGTCCCGGAATGGCAGTGGTGAACTGGCTCTATGCACAACGGATCGCGCTGACTGGCGCCGATACCTGGAGCTTCGGGCCAGTACCCGGTGAAGACCCACAGCGCCCGTTCTTGGTGCCGCAGACCATGTACGTCAAATTAGGCCTGTTCGCCATGGAGAACCTGGCTACCGAGGCCTTAGCGCGGCGCGGCGTATACGAGTTTCTGTTGACCGTGACTCACGCCAAAACCCGCGGCTCTACGGCTGCCGTAATCGCTCCTGCGGCGGTGTTTTAGGCACCGGTTGCGAATGACAGGTTAAGAGGGTGATCACCATGCATGACAACTACGACTATCTTATTATCGGTTCTGGGGCAGGTGGCTCGGCGGCCGCCTACCAGCTAGCCAGGGCGGGCAAGCGGGTGCTGGTGCTGGAGAAGGGGGACGCACTGCCCCGAGATGGCAGCACCCTGGAAATCGATAAGGTGGTTCGCCAGGGTTTTTTCAAGAACCGAGAACCTTGGTCAGACAAGGATGGCAAGCTTCTGGTGCCCGAAGAGTATTTTAATCTGGGCGGCAAGACTAAATGGTATGGGGCAGCCCTGGCGCGGTTTGACGCCGCTGAGTTCGCCGCCGACAAGCCCCATCGATGCCTGCCTTGGTCGATCGGGTATCAGGATTTGGCGCCTTACTATGAACAGATCGAGAAGCTGCTGAGGGTACGCCAGTTCGCCGTTGAGCCGACTCTGCACAGGATCGCCGACCGCCTGCAACGCGACGGTGACTGGCAGATGCAGCCCTTGCCCCTGGGTCTGGCCCTGGAGATTCTGGACTATCCCGAGGAGGCCCGGCACTATGACGGCTTTGCCTCCCTTAGGGGCTTTAAGGCCGATGCTCAGTGTGCCCTGCTGGAGCGGGTGCAAGATCTTCCCAATCTAACCATTCTGACGCAGGCAGCGGTGCAACGGTTGCTTCCGGCAGAATCCGGACCACGCCGCGTGGCTGGCGTGCTGGATCAGCAGGGACGCCATTTTCGGGCCGAGCGTGTGTTGCTGGCGGCGGGCGCGCTGCATTCACCAAGGCTGTTGCAGGATTATCTAGAAACCACCGGGCTTGCCGAATGCCTGCCGAGTTACCGCATGGTGGGACGCTACTATAAGCACCATCTGCTGACCGCCCTGCTGGCAGTCTCTTCGCTGCGGATTACCGATGTGTTGCGCAAGACCGTCGTGTTTTTTAATACCCGCTTTCCCCATAGCAGCGTTCAGCCTCTGGGCTTTGGGGCCGATGTGATCGGCACGCTGTTTCCGCGTCTGATGCCGCGCTGGACCACCGCCTTTATTGGTGCACGGGCCTATGGGTTTTTTCTGCAGACCGAGGATGGCTCCCATGAAAGCAACCGGGTACTGGCCCATGCCAATGGCGCCCAGCGGCCACAGCTCGATTATGATCCCCGTCGTTTGCCGATGGCTCACCAAGAACATAAGGCTTTAGTTCGGGGGCTTAGCCGGGCGTTGCTGGGAGTGCGCTTTATCTCTCTGGTCAAACCCATCGCTCTTAGCGGTACCGCGCACGCCTGTGGCACGTTGATAACCGGTTGTGACCCGAACACATCGGTGGTGGATGCCGACGGTAAAGCGCATGGCATGGAGAATCTCTATGTGGTGGATGGCAGCGTTCTGCCCCGCTCCAGCCGTGTCAACCCAGCGTTGACCATTTATGCCTGGGCGTTACGGGTAGCGGATCGCCTGGCGTCCGCCAGCCTCTCAAGATAGACCTTAAAAGATAAAGCTTAGCTAAACGAGGAGTAACGTGATGACCAACGATACCGACAACAGCAATCCGGAGCGCCGGCGTCTCGAAAGGCAGCGTCAGGGTAAGGAAAACTGGCGGCTATGGGGACCCTATCTGGCCGAGCGTGCCTGGGGCACGGTGCGGGAAGATTACAGCCCTGACGGTTCGGCCTGGGATGATTTTGACCACGACCAGGCCCGTTCCCGGGCCTACCGCTGGAACGAGGACGGGATGGGCGGCATCTGTGATGAGAAACAACACCTGTGTTTTGCCATTGCGCTATGGAACGGTAACGATCCCATCCTTAAGGAGCGCGCCTTTGGGTTAACCGGAAACCAGGGTAACCACGGCGAAGACGTCAAAGAATATTACTTTTACTTGGATGCGACCCCCAGTCACAGCTATTTGAGTTATTTATACAAATACCCGCAAAGCGCCTATCCCTATGCCTGGCTGGTAGAAGAAAACGCTCGCCGCAGCCGCGCCGAGCCGCCGTTTGATCTGCTGGACGGTGGCGTTTTTCACGAGAACCGCTATTGGGACATACAGGTCTATTACGCCAAAGCCGCCCCTGATGAAATTCATGTCCGCATCGACGCCTACAATCGCGGGCCGGACACTGCCACCCTTGATATTATAAACGCAAAGTACACTGTGTGTTGCTGCTGGAGCCGACGACAGGCAAGCAACGCAGCAAAGTGGTGCCCAACACGCCCGAGGGGATGCACCAGCTGTTGGCCTGGGCACAGAAGCAAACGGGGCAGCCGCGCGAGCGAGCTGCAGGTGATCATGGAAGCCACCGGCCCTTACCATGAAACCGCCGCGCATACGCTGTATGAGGCTGGCGCCACGGTTACGGTGGTCAACCCCAAACAGCTCAAGGATTACGCCAAAGGCATCGGGCACAAGGTGAAGAACGATGACCAGGATGCTCTGGCGTTGGCCGACTACGGTGCCAACCGCCGCCCCCGGCCCTGGCAGCCGCCACCGCCCGAGTTTCGCCAGCTCCACGCCCTGCTGCAGCGGCTTGAGGCGCTGGAACAGGAGCTGCAGCGCGAACGCAACCGCCAAGAGAAGGCCACGGTCAGTGCCGCCTCGACAACGGTGCTGGCCTCGCTCGAGCGAGTAACACCTGTTGCCGACCCTCTGGTTCCGTAACACGTGGTCCTGGGACGCGGCAGGCGCGGCAAAACCCCTGCTGCATGCCATCACCGCACCCACGGGTGCCAGTTGGGCGGTACAGGCGCAGCATGCCACTCTGGGAAGCTATTATCTTTACGGTCGGACACCGGGGACGCTGCTGTTCACTGAAAATGAGACCAACTTTGCGCGGCTTTGGGGGCAACCCAATCCGGCCCCGTATGTCAAGGATGCTTTTCACCGCCGTATCGTCCACAGTGAGCAGGATGCCGTCAATCCGGCTTTGACGGGCACTAAATTTGCCGCCTGGCATACCTTCGCCGCGGCCGGCGGGCAATCGTCACGGGCAGAACTGGTGTTATCCACCCGGCCCCTGGAGAAGCCTTTCGCCTGCACCGAAGTGGTATTTTCTTCGCGCAAGTCCGAAGCGGATATTTTCTACGATCGGCTGTCTCCAGCCGCCAGTCCGGAAGATCATCGCATCATGCGCCAGGCACTGGCCGGCATGATCTGGTGCAAACAGTTTTTCCATTACGACGTGGCGCGCTGGCTGACGGGAGATGGGCTTCCGCCGCCGACCAGCCGTCTGTCCGGACGCAATCACCACTGGAAACATTTCCAAGCCAGCGCGGTGATTTCCATGCCCGATAGCTGGGAGTATCCCTGGTTCGCAGCCTGGGATCTGGCCTACCATTGCGCCGCCCTGGCGCTCGTCGATGTGGACTTTGCCAAGGATCAGCTCGAACTGATGCTCAAGGAGAACTATCTCCACCCCAACGGCCAGATTCCTGCCTACGAATGGGCTTTTAACGACGTTAACCCGCCCGTGCATGCCATGGGCGCTCTTAAAATCTTCCGTGCCGAACGGGTGCAGCGGGGCCGGGGAGATTCTGGTTTTCTCCGGCGTGTGTTCCATAAACTGCTGTTAAACTATGCCTGGTGGATCAACCGCAAAGACGCCGAAGGCCATAATGTCTTTGAGGGAGGATTTCTGGGGCTGGACAATATTTCCGTATTCGACCGTTCGCAGCCTCTAGCGCCGGGTTATAGCCTGAAACAGGCGGACGCCACCGGCTGGATGGCCATGTTCGCCCTTAATATGACGGTGATGGCCCTGGAATTGGCCACGGTTGAACCCGACTATGAGGAGATGGCCATCCAGATCTATAACCAGTTTCTGGCCATTGCCAATGCCATCGGCGGGCATAGCGGCAGCAGCATTTCCCTATGGGATCCCGAGGCGGGATTTTTCAAAGACTTGCTCGTTACTCCCGACGGTTGCCATTATCGTGTGGATGTGTATTCTTGTGTGGGTTTGATCCCCTTGGTAGCCACCGAAATTGTGGATCGCCGACTATTAACCAATGCGCCACGCTTCCGCCAGCTGCTGCGTGAGCACCACGGCGGTCTGTTTCAGGGCAACGCCGTCTGTGCCTGCCCGGACTGGGAGAACGACCGGGGCGAGCATCTGCTAGCCTTGGTGGACCATACCATGTTACCCCTTATCCTGCGGCGGGTGCTTAGCGAGAGTGAGTTTCTCGCTCCCTACGGAGTGCGCAGTGTCAGCCGCATCCATGCCGAGCACCGGGAACTGGGCTATTTACCCGGGATCGGCCAGGCGCTGATTGAATATGTTCCCGGGGAATCCAACTCCGGCCTATTTGGCGGCAACTCCAACTGGCGCGGTCCGCTCTGGATGCCCGTCAACTACTCTTTAATCCAGGCCATCGAGAAATTCCACCGGTTTCTGGGAGATGGGTTTACCATGCCGGTACCCTGCCTGGGCAACCAGGAGCTTAATCTAAAGGAGATTGCCAATCTGCTGGCGGAACGTCTGGTGGATCTCTACCGCCGCGACGGCGGCGGCCGGATTCCCGCCATGCGGCCGGACAGTCCGTGCCAAAGCGATCCTCATTGGAAAGATCTTTATCTGTTCTATGAGTATTTCCACGGGGACACCGGCCAGGGTCTGGGCGCTGCGCATCAGACCGGTTGGACCGGGCTAGTGGCCAATCTGGTCATGCGCCGCTACCGTCAGGACATCCCGAAATTCTGGAGCCGACAGCAGGCGTCGCGGACGGCGGCATTCGCGGCAGTCTCCGCAGGAGGCTAGCATCATGCTGACGGCAACTCCCCAGACGGCGCTAAACTACCGTCGCGTCGGTACGTTCGCCCATTGGCTCAAGCGGGTGGAAGATTGGCGGCATATTATCGAGGTTACCCTAGGTCCCTTCCTGGATCTGGCCATCCGTCTATGGCTGGCGCAGCTATTTTGGTTATCCGGTGTGCTAAAACTGGCCAACTGGGACACGGCTGTCGCTCTAGCCACCTATGAGTACCCCGTTGCCTGGCTAGATCCTCTGACGGCGGCTACCCTAGGCGTTGCTATTGAGATCAGCTGTCCCATCTTTCTGGCCTTGGGGTTGGCTACCCGAGCGGCCGCTGTACCCTTGCTGATTTTGTCATTAGTCATCCGGCTCGAGTACCAGCCGCTTAACGAACCTCTCTATTGGTCGGCCCTGTTTGGCTGGTATATGGTGATGGGGGCGGGTCCCCTTTCTTTGGACCGCATGTTGGCGCCGGGGCTGGCCGCCTCGGCTTTCCCGTTAGTGCGGCCGTTGAGCCGGCTCTACACGATGCTGACTCGCTATCTCGGTCCCTGCTATAAGCTTGTGCTCCGTTGCTGGCTGGCCGCGCTGCTCTTTACCCCCGTCATGACCGGGCGGCCGGTACTGAACTGGCTCCTGGGCTTTGCCGGCCCCTTTCTTGCCCTGGGTTTAGCGACCCGGCCGGTGGCCCTCAGTGCGGCTCTGCTGCTGGCCGGAATGGGTTTTACCATGGAATCGTCCGAGCTGCAGCGCACCGACTATTTATACTGGTTTTTCTTTCTGACCCTGCTGGGATTTTGGGGGCCGGGACCTCTCGCCTTGGATAATCTCCTGCGACGGCAGCTGTGCCGCTATTTTCCACAGATTGAGGGATGGTCGGATGCGGCCCTGGCGAAGTTGCCCCATGTGGTTGTTGTCGGTGCCGGTTTCGGCGGTCTCAAGACCGTTTACGGTCTGCGTCTGGCGGCGTGCCGGGTTACGCTTATCGATAAACGCAATTACCATCTGTTCCAACCCTTGCTCTATCAGGTAGCGACCGCCAGCCTATCGCCGGCCGATATCGCCACTCCCATTCGTGGGCTGTTCCGCGAACAGCCCAACGTGCGGGTCTTGTTGAGTGAAGTCGTCGATGTAGATACTGCCACGCGCCACGTTGTCCTAGCCGATCGGAATTGTATTCACTACGACTACCTGGTATTGGCTACGGGAGCGCGGCATAGCTACTTTGGGCGCGATGATTGGGAACCTTATGCGCCCGGTTTGAAGCAGATCGACGATGCCACTGCGATACGCCGGCGCCTGCTGCTGGCTTTTGAGCAGGCGGAGAACTGCGAGGAGTCCAAAGAACGTCAATGCCTGCTGACCTTTATCATTGTGGGAGGAGGGCCCACCGGTGTGGAGTTGGCCGGGGCTATCGCCGAACTGGCTCGGCATGGGCTGAGTGGCGAGTTCCGTAACGTTAATCCAGCCCAGGCCAGAGTGCTGCTAATTCAGTCGGCGCCACGCCTGTTGCCGACTTTTCCGGAACGGTTATCGGTCATCTCGGAACGTTCTCTGCGGGAACTCGGTGTGGAGGTGTTGACCAACAGTCGGGTGGAACAGGTGGATGCCGAAGGCGTGGTGGTTACGGGTAACCGGATTGCCGCTCGCACCGTGTTTTGGGCGGCGGGAGTGATCGCCTCGCCGGCCGCCCGTTGGATAAAAGGGGACGCCGACTCGGCAGGACGCGTAAAGGTGGGGCCCGACCTTGCGGTGCCAAATATCTCTAATGTCTTCGCCCTCGGCGATACCGCACTCAGCGCGGCTTGGAACGGCAGACCGGTACCCGGTCTCGCTCCCGCCGCCAAGCAACAGGGAAGTTATGTTGCCAAGGTTATCCAGTCCTGCTTGGAAGGGCGCCCACGACCGCCTCCGTTCCGCTACCGCCATTTAGGCAATCTCGCAACCATCGGACGCAAAGCGGCAGTGGTGGACTTTGCCAATGTCCGACTCAGTGGAGCGCCGGCTTGGTGGCTGTGGGGCATCGTTCACATTCTTTTTCTGGTGGACGTGCGTAAACGCCTGTCGGTGGCGCTGGAATGGCTCTGGGCCTACCTAACCTTTAAACACGGGACACGGCTGATCACCGGGGACCGGGAATAACTCCCGCAACTTGCCGCGGCATCACGAAATGCCGCGGCAGTATCCAGTCTTGATGAGATTGTTTTAGAGTTTTTTTACACCCGATTAAAATTAAGTATTTATTTTTTAATATTTATTTTCATCTTTTTAAAAGCTGAACAGGACTGGCATGGGGTTTGCGAAGGACAAAGCAGACTGATAATAGAGGTAGCTCCCATGCTTGATGATCACAACGAATCGTTTGACCGAACCGGCGGCGGCGACCACCCATCTTGGCGATATCAAGGCCACTCTATAAGCAAATCACGGTTCCAACACTGGCCGGAGTATTTAATTGAGGCTGCCGGTTTAGGTCTATTTATGGTATCCGCCTGCGTCTTTGCCACTCTGCTGGAATATCCGGGATCACCGTTACGTCATTTTTTCCCGAACCCATTGGTAAGACGTCTGCTGATGGGGCTGGCGATGGCGCTGACCGCCGTCGGAATCATTTACTCTCCGTGGGGAATGCGGTCCGGTGCCCATATCAATCCGGCCGTTACCTTCAGTTTCTGGTACTTGGGCAAGATTGAGCCCAGGGATGCCGTTTTCTATGTGGTGTCGCAGTTTTTAGGCGCTACGGTCGGCGTGGCGGTAGCCGCCTGGCTGCTGGGCGCAGCCTTGGCCGATCCCAGCGTTGGTTATGTGGTCACTATGCCCGGTATGTGGGGCGTAGCGGGCGCCTTCGCTACGGAGACGATAATGGCGTTTCTGTTGATGCTGGTTATTTTGACCGTCAGCAATGACGCCAGGCTGGCTTCCTACACCGGCCTATTCGCCGCCGGACTGGTGGCTTGTTATATCACCGCCGCCGCTCCCCTGTCCGGCATGAGCATCAATCCGGCACGCTCCTTCAGTGCAGCTTTTATCGCCAACCACTGGACTCACCTATGGATCTATTGCAGTGCGCCGCCGCTGGGGATGGTGCTGGCGGCGGAGCTCTACCAGCACTACAAAGGCCGACAGGCTGTTAAGTGCTGCAAGCTTCATCATAACAACAGGCAACGCTGTATTTTCCGATGCAACTACCGACAACCCGTTCAGACGCCGATCTTAGCGGTCGTTCAGCCTTAATCGCCGGTTATTTCTTTGTATGCTAAATAGTATTGGAGTCGCTAACATGATTCATTCCTCTTCGTCACCCGCAGAACTGCCCTCCGCGATAATGCCATCCTGCCCCAATCAGCTCATGCTGCGCGGACAAAAGGCGTTGGTAACCGGTGCCAGCTCCGGTATTGGCAAGCAAATCGCTATTGCCCTAGGCCATGCCGGAGCCGATGTGGTCGTCAATTATGTTGCCGATCCCGACAAAGCCGAGGAAGCCGTCGCGGACATTCGCAGGCAATGCGGGATCAATGCGTTTGCGTATCAGGCCGACGTGGCCAACGAGGAACAGGTGCAGGCCATGTTCCAGCGCATGTACCGGGAATTCGGCACCATCGATATCCTGGTCAACAACGCCGGGTTGCAGCGCGATGCGCCCTTTGAAGAGCTTACCCTAGAGGACTGGAACACGGTCATCGGCGTTAATTTGACGGGGCAGTTTCTATGTGCCCGGGAAGCAATCCGCGAGTTCAAGCACCGCGGAGTCGTATCGGAAGTCTCTTGCGCAGCAGGTAAGATTATCTGCATTAGTTCGGTGCACGATATTATTCCTTGGGCCGGTCACGTAAACTACGCCGCCTCGAAAGGCGGCATCATGATGATGATGAAAAGCGTTGCTCAGGAAGTGGCACCTTACCGCATTCGGGCAAATAGCATCTGCCCAGGTGCGATCCGCACGCCGATCAATATGCAGGCATGGAGTACGCCTGAGGCCTATGCGGAGCTGATGAAGCTTATCCCCTACAAGCGCATTGGCGAGCCGGATGAAATCGGCAGGGCAGCGGTATGGTTAGCCTCAGATTATTCCGACTATATTAATGGCATTTGTTTGTATGTAGACGGCGGGATGACTCTGTATCCCGGCTTTGAAACCGGAGGTTAATCCGCAAGAGCCTGATCGGGCGAACGGTTGTTTCGCCCCCAGCGATTTTGTTGACCCTGTCCTGTTCTGGAATTACCTTCCGAATTAATATCATATGGCAATCGACCGATCCTCATCGACGTTGCCATCTATGCTCACCGCTCGGATGGGTGGGTCACGCTAAAAGCGACGGCTTAGCGCCCGCCGAAATTCCTTTCTCAATGTCTCGACGTGCTGAACGGCTGTTTTCAAATACGCCTTGGCCGATTCAAGAACCGGAAACCCGCCATGTATTTCGTGAAAATCGCCTGAAAACCACTAACCACAGCATGTCGCGGCTCCTCAGAATGCCGTGGCCGTTTTACCTTTAGGGGCTATAAAAAAACCTAAAAAATTATCTGTCAATTTATTTAAGTTATTGTTTTTTAATAATTTTATTTTTTTTATATACGATATTCTATCGCTGGTACGCCAGTTGCTCTAGTACAGGTATAGATCTGGAAGCTGTTATCAAGACCGTCTGCGGCATGGATGCCGCAGTCGAGCTTATATGGAGGTATTAACGGCGTGTCTTGCGAATAACTTCCAGATCTATAGCAGTGCCAAACAGTTTTGAAAGAGTGCTTACCGCTTTCCCCTAAGACGCTTTGCGCTAACTGAGGAGCTTAAGGGGACCGCGGTGGTCCCGCGGCGATATCCATCGCCATTTACCTTTAACTGATATTTAACGGAGATCGAGGATGAATACAAAAACTGTTGTTATGACCGCCCTGACCGGTGTACTCGCCCTTGGCACACTGGTCAATGCGCAGGCTGCTGAAGAGAAGCCTGAAAAATGCTATGGCATTGTCAAGGCCGGCCAGAATGATTGCCAGACCAGCGCCCATGCCTGTGCCGGTCAGGCGTCTAAAGATGCACAAGGCGATTCCTGGATCTATGTTCCCCAGGGTACCTGCGAGAAAATCGTGGGCGGCAACCTGCAGCCAACCCAGGGGTGACGATATGATCTCCAAACCAAAACCGGCTGGTTTGGAGCGCGGATCGGTCCCGGCATACGCCGGGATCGGCTTGCGGGCCGCCCATTACCAGGAAGTGCTGGAGACTCTCCCTGCCGTCGGTTGGCTGGAAGTGCATAGCGAGAACTATTTTAGTGCCGGCGGCAAGCCGCTGTATTTTTTGGAGCGCATCCGTACCCACTATCCCCTGAGCCTGCACGGTGTCGGCCTGTCCCTCGGTTCTACCGATCCTCTTGCTATGCGCCACCTGATGCAGCTGAAAGCGTTGATCGAACGCTGCCAACCGGTTCTGGTCTCCGAGCATCTGTCCTGGAGTTCCGTGAACGGGCGCTATTTCAACGATCTGCTGCCCTTACCCTACACGGACGAGGCCCTGCGGCATATGGTAACGCGTCTCGAACAGGTGCAGGACTTTTTGGGACGGCAGATTCTCATTGAGAATCTGTCCAGTTATCTACAATTTCAGGCTTCCACTATGCCGGAGTGGGAATTTATTGCCGAGGTAACCCGCCGCTCTGGCTGTGGGCTGCTGCTGGACGTAAATAATGTCTATGTCAGCGCCTGCAATCATGGCTTTGATTCCACCGTTTACCTGAACGGTATTCCGCGCGGGCTTGTCCAGGAAATCCACTTAGCGGGGTTTACGGTGAATCACTGCGCGGATGGCGAGATTTTGATTGATACTCATAACCGGCCGGTTTGTGCTGCCGTATGGGACCTTTATCAACAGGCGCTTGAGCGCTTCGGGCCGCTGCCTACGCTGATCGAGTGGGACAGCGATTTGCCACCGCTTAAGGTATTGGTGGCAGAGGCACAGCGTGCCGCCGGCATGCTGGAGGCGCGCCGTGCTGCGTGAACTGCAACTGCACGTAGCCCGGCATCTGTGCGGTGCGGACGACAGAGCGCTTAACGCCCAGATTTGCACCAATGGTCTGATGAGTGGTGACCATCGCCTGCAGATTTACCGTAACAATAGCTTCGTGAGTCTTACCGAAGCCCTGCGCGCCGTATATCCGGTCATTGAACGCCTGGTGGGTAAGGAGTTTTTCCGTTATGCCGCGGATCGCTATATCCGCCAATTCCCCCCCGCTTCGGGTAATCTGCACGAATTTGGTGAATATTTTGCCGAATTTCTCGAGGCTTTCCCAGCCGCAGTGCAGCTGAGTTATCTGCCGGACATGGCGAGATTGGAGTGGGCCTATCATACGGTATTTCACGCCGTAGACCATCCTTTCATGAACATTGCCGCGTTGCAGACAGTGCCATCCGAACTTTACGGCCGCCTTAGATTCCGGTTGCATCCGGCGGCGCGGCTGTTGGTTTCCGGCTATCCCGTGCTGCGTATCTGGCAGGTGAATCAACCGGACTATATTGGCGACTCTACGGTAGCGTTAGCCGAGGGTGGGGTACGGCTGCTGGTAATCCGCCGCTGCCTGGAAGTCGAGTTGGTGGCATTGGAGGCGGGTGAGTTTATGCTGCTAACGTCGCTGTTCAAGGAGTTTGACTTTGCTGCAGCTTGCCAGCAGGCCCTGGCGGCTCAGCCTGGTGCTAACTTACCGGAATGCTTCTGCCGACATGTCAGTCGCGGCACTCTGGTGGACTTTGTTCTTTGTTGACCTTTACCTGGAGAACTTCAAGATGATTAAAACCGAAACTGCGAATCTGTCGCACTTCCCGTCCTTACCGAACCGAGTCGGACAGCTGCTGCAACCCGTCATCAATACGCTGAACTTCCTGGCACCGCTGGGGGATCTGCTTATTCGTCTGTGGGTCGCTAATGTGTTTTTTAAATCTGGGCTGACTAAGATTCAGAGCTTTGATAACGCGATTTTGCTCTTCAAATATGAATATGCAGTGCCTTTACTGCCGCCGGAGGTGGCGGCATCGTTAGGTACTACCGTAGAGCTGGTCTTCCCTGTGCTGCTGGCTTTGGGACTGGCGGGACGATTCGCTGCCTTGGTGCTGTTCGGATTTAATATCATAGCGGCGCTGTCATACCCTGGCCTAACGGAAGTTGGGCTTATCGATCACTACGTCTGGGGTATTCTGCTGCTCGTACCGCTGCTGCATGGGCCAGGCAGACTATCCGTCGATCATCTGCTGGGGCGTTATTTCAAATCTACGACTTCTCGCAATTACAACCGATAATCGGCGGCGAGCCGAGGGATCGGCTCAAGGCGAGTTTCTGAATGTTGTGACGAACCGTCATCTAGTTGAGGATTTTCAGGTCAGGTCGCTGTGGATAATCAGGAGGTTCTCAAGCGTTTTGCAGACGTTTGACCAGCTTCTTGAATTCCTGTTGTTTCCGGCGTCGATTGGGGTTGTAGTTAATGTTTAGGTGTCATTCAATAAACTACTGAATGCTGGCGGCTTTCACAGCGCGGTTAAAGTCGATGGCCGAAAGGTAGTTTTGACCGGAGCAGTACAGATTGTAACAGTCTTGTACCAATACCAGGATTTTGTAAGCGTCTGTGCCGATCGGCTCTTTCCATACCTTAGCGATTTTTTGCGAGCCTGCCTCCACATTTGGTTGGTAAGTTTCGATAAGGTTTTCATCGGCAATCCGCATCTTTAGCGTAGCATTCTTCAAAACCCAGAATTTCGCCGTTGACCACATACCCTTACATTCCTCCCCAGAGCGGCATGTAGGCACTGAAGCTTGGTAATCGGCTTCCAGGACGTTTCGGTTGAAGTTAGCGCAACTTCCTAGCGCCAGAGCGGCAATGGCACCCAAAATTACGTGCTGAAGGTTTCGCATGATGGTGGATCTCCCTAAAGGGTAATGAACACTTCACGATATTCCGCGTGCCACAGTAGCTATTTTACGACTGCTTTACCAGCCCGAGAGCTTTCTAGTAAATTGGCAGCGCATGTTTGCTACGTGACGGTCGGGAACAATTCGGTTTATTATTCCCGGCCATGCCTAAAAAACAACATGTCAAGGACGCTATGATATCTTCTCAGCCTAGCCCGAACGCGGGAACGGCGCACCTAAAACAATGTGTCACAGGGTGGGCCAGGCTTTGGCAAACACCCAGCCTTCAAGATAGGGTTATTATTGAGTTTAGCCAGCGGTTGAGCCGCACCCTTGGTCTTGCCAGGCCCGCTAGTGGGTTAATTCGACTTAATCCCGTGTTACTGCAGGAAGCAAACCGGCTGTTGCTTAATGAGATTCTTTGTCATGAGGCGGCCCATGTCGCTGTTTACGAATGTCATGGGCCTAGGTGTCGACCGCACGGTCCCGAGTGGCGGCTACTGATGGCACTTGCGGGATTTCGGCCACGCGCCAGAATTCCAGCAGACGAGATTGCTGGTCGGCCTGGTCGGCACAGAGTAGCGTCCTATCGCTACGAACATTGCTGTCCCGTTTGTCAAACGATTTATATTGCCCGACGCACGGACTGCCGTTGGCGCTGTGCGGCCTGTGTCCAGAGGGGGCAGGAAGGCAAGTTGCTGGTGGTCCGCCGCCACGCTAAATAATAGACTCCTGCAAAACACAAAAAACTTTCAATCCCTTACGTTCAAGGGATTAAAATTGATGTGATAATCGTAGGTGTCGATACCCTCTTTGCGCTTAAGGAAGTTCACCACGGCATAGGTCACTGGCGTTGCCACCGCCTCGTAACCTGATTTGGCAAACCATTGCACTAAGACTGCGGTAAACAGCACCGAGGTAGGCAGAGTGCCCATGAAAGCTACGGTCATAAACACCAAAGAATCCAGCCCTTGCCCTACTACCGTCGAGCCGATGGTTCGCGTCCACAGCCAGCGCCCTTGGGTGGCAATTTTCATTCTCGCCAGCACGTAAGCGTTGGCGAACTCACCCGCCAAATAAGCTGCGAAAGAAGCCAGCAGCAACCTTGGTGTATAACCCAAAATACGCTCATAGGCGGCTTGTCCGTCCCAGAATGCAGCAGGCGGCAAAATCATGGCGAGCAGAATGGCGCCTACGGCGAGCAGGTTACAGGCGAAGCCCAGCCAGATTACTTGGCGGGTTCGATGATAGCCATAAACTTCAGTAAGTACGTCGCCAAGGATGTAGCTCACCGGGAAAATGATAGTTCCGGCTGGCAGGATCCAGCCCCACACGGTGATGAGTTTAACGGCGATGATATTGGCAATGATGAGGGAAGTAATAAATCCCGCTACCACGAGAACAAAAGCGGTAGAGTGGCCCTGATCCGAGGATGCTAGCCGATTAGCATAGATGTTCATAAATACTCTCGGTTCGGTCATTTGATATAAGTTATTGATTTATAATAAGCATGATTTATGCTATTGCATATTCCATGCACAACGTAAGGCACTGAATCTTCAAAACTTCCAAAAAAATGAGCGAACCGTCGGTAAATAGGCTTGAGTTTGTAGATAGGCATGAGATCGTAGTTTGGCTATGGAGCGCGGCGCAGCATAGCAGAGTCTAGTTGTGCTTAACCAGGGTAGCGTCAAGCTATCCGCCAGATGGATAATTGGGTGATTTTATATTTTCAAATTATGAGATAAGCTTTTGCGAAGGAGATAACCACCGTGGAGTCGAATCTGACCACAAATCATAGTAGCGCTGCCATCCAACATCCTGCGATGCCTGATGGCGAAGTGGTGCTTTACTCGGAGGTATTTAGAGGTGCTCAGCATGACCGACTGTTTCTGACATTATTAACTGATATTCACTGGCAGCAGCACTTGATTACCCTATACGGCAGGTCAGTGACTGTTCCCCGGCTCAGTGCCTGGTATGGCGATGCTGATGTCGTCTACAGCTACTCTGGTTTACGCCTAGAACCGTTGCCGTGGATAACAGCCCTGCGGGAGATAAAAACTGTCGTCGAAGGTCTGACAGTGGCCTGCTTTAACAGCGTGTTGCTTAATCTATACCGGGATGGCCAGGATAGCATGGGTTGGCATAGCGACGCCGAGCCCGAGCTAGGCCATAATCCAATAATTGCCTCAGTCAGTCTGGGAGCGATGCGCCGTTTTGTGTTGCAGCACAAAAAAGAACGTCTGCGGATTCCTCTGGACTTGCCTGCAGGCAGTGTGTTGATTATGAGCGGTTCTACTCAGCACCACTGGCGGCACTCGCTTCCCAAGACTCGCCGATCCGTAGGGTCCAGGGTCAATTTGACCTTCCGTGTCACTCGTCGCGCTGCGCATCAGCATCACCCGTAACGATTAACTATACCAGGTCTGTACAAAACGATTCTGATAGAAAATACTGCCAAATTTAGGCAAATGTTGGACTTTTACTGTCAGAATCTGTGCAATTTGGTACAGATTGCCCCATGCCTTTTTGCCTGTCTCGATTAATTTCAGCGAACCACTGAGTTTCTTTAGGTTGGCATTTTAATTGCAAAACTTACCTATGTACATAGATGGCTTATCCGGTTGTGCTATCCATGTACGTCCTCCTTATGGTGGTTGTATTTGCCGAGGTTAATCCCCTGCCTCGGCTTTTTTTTTGCGTCTGAAATAATAAACTAGGACTTACGCATTGACAGCGGCCTGATATTGTGGATTGAGATAATCTTTCCCGATGATGAAGGAACTGACAAACCCAGCGACCACCTCCTTGTACAAATCACGCTGCCACTGATAGGCATTAGTGATGACCTCATGGATTTGCATCTGCTGCAAATGGACGTAGCTGCACAGGGCGGCAAAAATAGGGTTGAGAATAGGGACTTTGCGGCGTACCTGGAATGTCTCGATGTGACAGACCTGCTTGATGAGACGGTGGTACTGCTCAATGTGCCAGTGCTGGTCATGACGTTTCTGGAATTCGGTTTGGGAGAAGGGTTCATAGGCATCGGCCTGCGGCAGAAATACGACGTAATGGCGCAGTTGGTCTTTTAACCGCGTCCGAAACAGTTTTACCTCACCGAAATCGCGAAGCCAGACCTTACGCCCGTCGTCGGGGATATCCAGCTGCTGGACTTGGACCCAAGTGCCTTTTTCTATGGCTACCCGGCGGTTGTTTTCCACGGCAAACAGGAACCCCATCCGGTGGTGTCTGACCGTCTTGAGGTTGCTGGCGCTGGAATACCAACTGTCCCCGGTGATGAAATCCGGTTGCAGCCCCCACGCCACCACCTGGACCAGCATGTCGAGGAAATAATCATTCTTGGTCTTGTGCTCGGTTTTGTCATAGACCCGATAGTTGACCGGCAAACTCCGCCCTTGCGGGTCGGTGTAATACAACGTGATCAGGTTTATCCCCTTGACCACCCGGTGATGTTTGCCAGACCACACATGGCTCACCAAGTCCATGTGCCGGCTGTAAGGTTTATCCAAGGTGCTGTCATCCACGCTCAGTGTCCCACCCACCGGATTCAACAGCTGGCTAGCCTCATCGAACAGGTCCTTCGGCTCGTATCCCTCCCGCCAGAGAAAGCGAGTGACGCTGTCATGAGAAATACCCATCACTTCCGATAAGCGGGTACAGGTAGCCGATTTGGGCTCACTCATCAAAAACCCCATATACATCGGTAAGGTACAGCGGGCACTGGGTGGGCGTGTCGTGTGTCTTATCATTCGGTATAGCAAAGTTGGTGGTCGAAAGGTTGCCAGTCATCACAAATCGATCTATTTGTCAATGCGTAACTCACGGTTCGCTCATTTACAGAGCCACTTCTGAGAAAGTGAGTTTTATTTGATAAGATTTTGATATGATTGACAAACTTACTTTTAAGACGGAACGCATTGACGACATCCCCTTGCTGCTGGCCCAGCTGGAGCGGATGCACGTGGGGGCGTTGTTGGATGAGCACTTTCCGACCCACGGCAACTGGCAGGGGCTGAGCCTGGGCACGGTCAGTGCCGTGTGGCTGGCCTTTATCCTGTCGGAAGGCGACCACCGCCTGAACCATGTCCAACCCTGGGTCGAGGCGCGCCTGCAGGGATTGGCCGGGTGTCTGGGCCAGCCGGTACGGGCGCTGGATTGGAGCGATGACCGCCTGGCGGCGGTGCTGGATTATTTGAGCGACGACGTGGCGTGGGAAACCGTTGAGCAGTCGCTGGGTGAGCAACTGCTGCGGGTCTATGACCTGGGGGGGTCGCGGCGAGTGCGTGTCGACAGCACCACCGCCAAGGGCTACGTCGAGGTGACTGAGGAAGGTCTGTTTCAATTCGGCCACAGCAAGGACCACCGTCCGGACCTGCCGCAGGTGAAAATCAATCTTGCGACGCTGGATCCCCTGGGGCTGCCCCTGAGCACCACGGTGGTCTCGGGCGAGCAGGCCGATGACCCGCTGTACGTGCCGGAGATTGGCAAAGTGCAGCGCACGTTGCAGCAGGCCGGGATGACCTACCTCGGTGATGCGAAGATGGCGGCGCTGGCTACCCGGGCGTACGTGGTGGGCAGCGGGGATCATTATCTGTGCCCGCTGCCGAGCACGCAACTGCCGGAGTCGGAGCTCGAGCAGGTGCTGGAGCCGGTCTGGGCGGGCCACCAGGCGCTGGAGCCGGTGTATCAGCCCAGCGCGGAGGGTGACCGGGGGCCGAAGCTGGCCGAGGGCTTTGGCTATGAGGTGAAGCTCACCGGTGAGCACGACGGTAAGGAGCTCACCTGGATCGAGCGGCGGCTGGTGGTACGTTCGCTCAAACTGGCCGAGCGTCAAGAGCGGGCGCTGCACCAACGTCTGGAGCAGGCCACCGCGGCGATTGCCGAGCTTAACGTCACCGGCCAGGGCAAGAAGCGCTTTACCGACGAGGCGACCTTGGCCGAGACCGTCGAGGCGCTCATCGCCAAGCACCGGGTCGCGGGCCTGCTGGCGGTGGACTATCAAACCCATCTCGATGAGCGGCCCAAGCGGCGTTACCGTGACCGGCCCGCTCGGGTGGAGCGCACCCAGACAGTCACCGTGCAGGTATGCCTCGACGAGGCCGCCCTCGCCTCGGCAGTGCGCCGGCTGGGCTGGCGGGTCTATGCCACCGACCAGACCGAGTTGTCGTTGACCGAGGTCGTGCTCGCCTACCGTCAGGCCTATCTCATCGAACGGGGCTTTGGGCGCCTGAAGGGTCGGGTGTTGTCGCTGACACCGATGTATTTGGACTCCGATGCGCGGGTCAAGGGGCTGATCCGGCTGCTGAGCCTGGGGCTGCGGGTGCTGACCTTGGTTGAGTTCACCGTGCGCCAGCGCCTGCAGCAGGAAGGGACGCGCCTGAGTGGTCTCTATCCAGGCAACCCCAAGCGGGCGACGGCTCGCCCCACCACCGAGATGATGTTGCGCGTCTTTACCGGGCTGACCCTGGTGCTGCTCGATGAGGGCACTGAAGTACATGCCCATTTGACCACGCTCACCCCGGTACAGCAACGCATCCTGGAGCTGCTCGACTTTCCGCTGGAGATCTATATGCAATTGACGCCGCATTTCTCAGAACCCCTGCTCAATTTGAGCGAACCGTGAGGCGTAAGTTCTATAAACTTCAAAAAGTTGAGCTGCAATGACATGTCCGGCCTGGACAGCCAATATCTGACTGATGCAAAAAGTCTAATGCTTGACTTTTGGTGGAAATATAACGTTTCTCGACATCTCCCTTAGCAACACGCGTGGTCAAGGAGGGATTAAAGATTTATTTGCACTGATCAAAAATTGGCACTCAGAATGGTTTTTTTAGTCTACCTTTTAAAGAATCGTTACCTATAGATTAGCTTTTTAAGTTTTGACGATGATTAACCTATGCCATTGAAAAAAATGTCAAATATGTCGGACATAGAAAAAGAGCATCATCCCAGTTTGCGGCGTTACACGCGTAAGTATCGTAAAAAGCAGCGAATTGTTCGGGATCTGTGGATAGTGAGCGGATTACTAATGCTCTGTGTCCCTGCGAATGTGATGCTGGCTTTTGCCCTGGGAACTACCTGTCTAGCTTTTATGATCTTGGATGAAACACCCTAGCGTCCGAGTTTTTGGGTAATTGTAATAAACTGGCTTGACAAGGGCTAGGGAATTTCTGATTTAGGATCCCTGGCTAAAAGAATCTCCACGGCTTGGCGGGGAGTCTGGCCATGATAAAGCACCTGATCGACTTGCTCGGTAATGGGCATTTCGATGCCATACTGCTGGGCGAGGCGCATGACCGCTTGAGCTGCTATAACCCCCTCAATTACCTGACCGATGGCGGCGCGAGCGGCAGCCGGTGTATAACCCTGACCAATGGCCAATCCGAAGCGTCGGTTGCGGGATTGATCATCGGTACAGGTGAGTACTAAATCCCCGACGCCGGTTAGACCCATAAAAGTATGTCGGTTACCGCCTACAGCCTCGCCAAGCCGCACCATTTCTGCCAGCCCACGGGTGATAAGCGCAGCCCGAGCATTGGCGCCAAAGCCCAACCCGTCGGAAACGCCGGCGGCAATGGCGAGAACATTTTTGACTGCGCCGCCTAATTCCACGCCAACTACATCATCGCTAGTATAAGCACGCATTGTAGAGCCATGCAGCAGCACCGCTAGGCGATGGGCATGGTTAATGTCTTTCGAGGCTACGGTGATGGCAGTGGGGAGACCTGCAGCGACTTCTTTTGCAAAGCTAGGGCCGGCTATAACAGCGGCAGGGTGATTTTGCCCCAAAATCTGTCTAGTGACCTCGTGTAAAAAACGGCCGCTAGTATGTTCCAACCCCTTGGTGGCCCAGGCGATGCCAATACCCGAATGCAGATGAGGCTTGAGCCGCACCAAGGTTTCGCCATAGGCTTGGCTGGGGACAGCTATCAGGATCACTTCTGCTGTCTGTGCGGCAACTGCCAAATCCGCTTGGGGTAGCAAATTGGCCGGAAATGCCGCGCCCGACAGATAGCGACGATTCTCGCAGTCTTGCTGTAGTTGTCTGATCTGTCGGGAATTATGCCCCCAGAGCTGAATGGTGTGATTATTGCGGGCTAGCAGTAAGGCCAAGGCAGTACCCCAGGAGCCTGCTCCTAGTACGGCGATGAAATGCGTGTCGGGCATTGCTTTAGTGTTTTATTTCTGCTTGAGGGGATGGTTGCGTTCGCTGTTGCTCCTGTTGAACTTGCTGTAAGCGTTGTTTGTAGAGGACGTCAAAATTCACTGGATTCAGTAGCAGGGGCGGAAAACCGCTTTTACCTATCAGTGATGCCACAGTTTCCCGAGCAAAGGGAAACAAGGTGTTAGGGCAGAAGGCGCCGAGGATAGGACCCAGTTGCTCATTGCTTAATCCCCTAACTGCAAAGACGCCTGCCTGGTGAACTTCTACCAGATAGGCTGTTTTTTCCTCTACTGTGGCGGTAACCGTCAAGGTTAATACAACCTCATGGACGTTTTCCGCCACTGGAGAAGAATTATTGCTCAACTGTACATTGATTTCAGGTGTACGTTGTTCATTAAAGATCTGCGGTGCATGAGGTGTCTCTAAAGAAACATCTTTGAGATAGATCTTCAAAATTTCGAGTTGCTGGGCGGGTTTTTCGTCGCTCATGGTGGCTTCTCATTACTTTGCCGAAAAGAGGCGTTATACCTGGATAGGCGTCTTGACGCAAAGCCTTTGGTCCACATTGAGCATAACATGACGGCACAAATTGCCGTTGCGGGCGGTTTTAAAGATGCTGACAAACCGATGCAAGCAACTGATGCACCAGGCGGCCGTACACTATTTTTTGCTGGTGGGTAGATTAGCATTTTGCCATGCTGGTAGGCCGCCGTTAAGGCTATATACCGCCGTAAAGCCCTGCTTTTTGAGTAGAGCGCAAGTATTAGTGGAACTCGTGCCGACTCGCCCATAAACGATAACGGGCTTATCTTTGAATTTTTGTAACTCCTGCAGCCGGTTTTGGAAGGTATTGGCGGGAATGTGCCGGGCTCCTGGAATGTGGCTTAGTTTGTATTCGCTAATGTCACGAGTGTCTAATACCACCGCATCTTCATGGTTGATAAGCTGTAGAACTTGCACCGGCGTTACGCTGGTGACGCCGCGGAATTTTCGCAGCACTTCACTGCCAATCAACCAGCCCAAAATAAAGATCAAGGCCACGAACAAATACCAGTTTTCCGCGGCAAATTCGATAAACTGCTCCATGAGATTTCTCTGCGTGGTTTAGGGTTAAAAACACAAGAAAACCGCTACGATGCGCCTTAAGCGTTCGCTGTTCATAAATGTTTTACGATCTTTAGAAAATGGGGAGAGACGGTCTCGTCAAGGGCGGTAACAATTACCGATTCAATTGCGGGAACAGAATACCTCCCGCATCATGCTGATAAGCCGTAAGGTACGAGCATCGCCCACGCGATAGTAGACGCGGTTAGCATCTTTGCGGGAGGCTAAAATGCCTTTGTCGCGAAGGATGGCCAAGTGCTGGGAAATATTGCTCTGAGAGGTACCCACATGTTCGACAATATCTTGTACACTGACCTCCTGATTGCCCAAGGTACACAGAATTTTTAGCCGCAAAGGATGGGACATAGCCTTAAGAGAGCGCGATGCACGCTCGATGTCCTCATCACGGGTCATCAGAATGTCAGAATCCACTCTCACTGCATTATTCATTGTCGCCAAGTCATGATCATAATATTTTCCTTCGTTGCCGGTTATCATGGTTTGGAAAGCTCCAGCCGAATACTGATAAAAATCAGCATACCTTAATATAATAGCCTTGGGAAGGTAACGAAGTTTCGAAGCGTTCGGTGGAATCAGTTATTTTCAGGTGGATTCGCTGTTGCTGGGGCACTCCTAGGCAACAGTTCAACAGGAAAGATTAGTCACTTTTTTCGGGTAAGCTCGGATAGATATGGATGCGCCGTAGAATAGCAGACAAAACAGACCGGGCAATTCCCGCCAAATATACTGATCCAGTGACACAAAGCAATGTGTTGGTGGAAAGAGCTTGATAGGCGTCTGTCACGGCGGCTATGGGATCGGGAGTGATCCGTAGGGGAAGGCTTGGAGAGTGTTTTCGAAACACTGCAGCGAGGGTGTCGGGAGATAGAGAACGGGTCGGTTCTGCCTGGGTTACGACAACCTTTGCAGCCTTATTCAGCAGCGGAGTGCAGACGGTCTCTGGATCTTTGTCTTTAGACAAAGACACAACAAAGTGAATTTGCCGGGCTGGAATACGTGCCAGCGCCAGACTCAGAGCGTGGGTCGATGCGTGAGTATGAGCGGTGTCCACTACGATCCAGGGATTACGGCTGAGTATTTCGGTACGGCCGGGAAGGTTTGCGTTCGCAAGACCGTGCCGAGTGGCCTGAATCAGGGTAGCGTGAGAAAAGTCATTAAGTTGCTGTACGCAGGCCATGGCCAGCGCACTGTTCTGAGCTTGATGCTGGCCTAGCACGGGTAGCGTGGCAGCAATATCCAGTGCGCCGCTGCGCATGTGCAAATCCATGGCAAAGCCGACGGGCTTGACGCTGACCTGTAAGGCTTTGCCAAGCTGTATTCGAGGAGCTTGCACTGCTTTAGCGCGTGCCGCAATTTCCCATGCTGCCGCCTCCGGCACACTGCCCACCACCACCGGTATGCCGGCTTTAATAATACCGGCTTTTTCTCGGGCGATAGCGGAAAGGGTGTTGCCTAGTTTTTCCGTATGTTCCAATTCAATACTGGTGATGCAAGTGACCACAGGCTGGACGATGTTAGTGGCGTCCAACCGTCCTCCTAGGCCGGCTTCCAAAATAGCATAATCCACGTCCGCCTTAGAGAATAGCAGTAGCGCCGCGGCGGTGGCTGCATCAAAAAAACTGGGTGGGTTGCATGGGTTTTCGGCGTGCAGGGCTACTACGTGGGGCCGCAGGCATTCCAGGATTCCAGCAAAGCAGTCAGCGGCAATTTCCTGGCCATCGACTCGATAACGCTCGGTCCACCGCTCGAGGTGAGGTGAGGTGAAAGTTCCGACACGGCGGCCGGCGGCCAGCAAAATTGCCTCTGTCAAAAGGGCGGTGGAGCCCTTGCCTTTCGAACCGGCAATATGAATGATATTAAGTCGTCGATGCGGATTACCTAGCCGGTTGAGGAGCTGTCGAATGGCTTGCTGGGCAAACGCTGCTCGTTGTGCATAGGGACGTGGCACGGTCTGAAGAAGGCTTTCCAGAAACATGCCGCTTTGCACAGCATTGTGAATAGGAGCGCTACTAGGGTCTGCAGGTTTCATTCACCGGATAGCGCAGGCACAGGAATACCCTCCTGACGGCAGGCGGCCGTTAGGGTGTTGAGCAATAAACAGGCAATTGTCATAGGGCCTACACCACCAGGCACCGGTGTGATAGCGCCAGCTACCTTAACCGCTTCCGCAAAGTCCACATCACCGACTAACCGGGCCTTATTGTTGCCGGTAGCAATGCGATTGATGCCCACATCGATGACTGTAGCGCCGGGTTTAAGCCAATGTCCCTTGATCATTTGGGGGTTGCCGACTGCCGCGACAAGAATATCAGCACGCTTGCATTCTTCCGCCAGTGCTAGGGTATGGGAATGGGCAATTGTCACGGTACAGTTTTCGCGCAACAGTAAAGCGGCCATCGGCTTGCCGACAATCTTTGAGCGTCCCACCACGAGAGCACGCAATCCAGAGAGATCACCTAAACGGTTTTTCAATAACATTAGGCAGCCCAACGGTGTACAAGGCACGATGCCTTCATCCCCGCTTAACAATAAACCCATATTAACAGGTTTAAAGCCGTCCACATCTTTAGTGAGATGAATGGTGTCGATGACCGCCGTTGGATTGATTTGTTTAGGCAAAGGAAGCTGTACCAGGATACCATGAACGGCAGAATCGTTATTCAAGTGTTTGAGCAGGTCGAGTACCTGCTGTTGTGGCGTATGGACCGGTAGTCGGTGCTCAAAGGATGCCATGCCTAATTCCTGAGCCTGGCGAGCTTTGTTGCGCACATAAACCTGACTAGCGGGATCTTCGCCTACTAAGATGACGGCAAGACCCGGCGCAATATCGTGATCTTCCCGCAATCGCGTGACTTGTTGGGCAATAGCGGCACGCAAGTTGGCGGCGAAATGTTTGCCGTCGATAATGTCTGCCATGTCGTACTCGTTGGATTGCTCGATAAATGCTTTGGTAGAGAAAAGGAATGTGTCTAAAAAATTAGAGGCACTGAGCGGCGTAAGGTTTGCCAGCTTATCACTGCCCTTTGGGATCCCAGGGTGGCCTTATTATTTGTTCGGAACGTTTTTTACAGGTGGTCTCCAAGTCTTTGAGTCTGGACGCCATATTCTTCAGCGTTTCCACTATATCGCGCATCTCCTTCAGTGTAAATATGATGTCCATGTTCATTTCCGGATACTTATCCCATTCTGCTTTTTCGACGCTATTTATTCTAGCCATTATACTTTCCGATGGGGTGCCTATTAGGCCGAGCTGGTTTAGCAAATCAAGCAGTGTTTGTCGTTGCCTTGCCAGCCAATTGCTGTACCTATAAAGCATGTCCCAGCCATCCCTTATGGAATAGGCTTTGTACCGGAATTTAAGCTTAAGATCCTCAAAGGTATTGTAGCGATAAGCCTCTCCCTTTTTCCATTTATCGATGGTTTCCTGAACTTCTATCGGCAGAAAATCCACATGAGTTTGTATTTCGTTGATAATAAATTCCAGTTCATCGGCTTCTTTTTTTACTCGTTGTGTTAGGTCTAACACCTGGGTTTTGAAAATGTCGGCTGATTCCTTTGTGACTGGACTAGGCGCTAAGGGGTGAGGGGTGGGCGCAGGATCCAACCCCTTTTGTAGCGCTGCAGCCCACTCAGCAATATATTGATCCATCACCCTATGCTGTATTTTGGTCTGTTCAGCTTCGCATTTTTCCTGTTCCGACTGTTCCGCTATTCGCCTTAAAGATTCGGCTTCCTCAACAGCAATCCATTCAGCAATAGCTAATTCCGTCGCAGCTTGTTCTGCGGCTGCCCGCTCTGCCACCGCTCGCTCTTGCGCCGCTCTGCGCAAGGCCAGCTGCTCCGCTTCAGCCTGAATTGCAGCAATAGTTGCCTGCATTGTTTTTTCTCTGGCGGCTTTCTCAGCAGCTGCTTGTAAAGCCGCTTTCCTTTGCGCCGCTATTTTACGGAATTCTTGCGTTTCTCTTCTGCGCCTAAGCAGATAGAGAATCAACCAGAAGATGGCAACAAGGCCTAACAGTGCAACGGCAACTATCCTTTCTAGTAACGGCCAACCATCCACTTTCGGCTCTCTGATTTGTTTAGTTGCATCCTGCCTTCCTATTGGTGCGATATTTTCTTAAGCCTCATCGAAGCGCTCAAAACGCATCGTAAACTGCCCACGACCATGGGTCATGCTGCGGAGATCGGTAATATAGCCTAGAAGTCCGTCTAGGGGACAGTAGCAAGTAATGGCAGTCGTATTCCCTAATGTTGCCGTAGCGTGAATGATGGCATGGCGGGATTGCAAGTCGCCGAGCACGACCCCCATATCTTCTTCGGGTACGATGACTTCGGTGAACATAATCGGGCGCAGCACAACACCGGCGGCCTTCGCAACGGCTTTACGGACCGCCTCGGCAACGGCAACACGCAGAGCTTGGGCAGTCGATGCGGTGCCAAAAAGTTCCACCTGTTCTACGTTAACTTCCAAATCCTGCAGAGGCGCGCCTTCGAGGGGGCCGCTGGCTACGCCATCGTAAGCACCAGCGGTAACTGCCTCAGCCTGGATGGGGGTAAGGTCAGCACCTTCGGGTATGACGAGCGGACTACATAGTACCTGCAGACCCGTTCCTCGAGAGCAAGGAGACACGCTTACCTGAGTCCAGGCCTTCAGCTCAATACGCTTACCTTCTATGTCGAGCAGCCGGTGGTAAAGAGCTTCTGCGCTGCCTGGTTGCGTGATGGTTTCACGCACGACTACGGAAGGTGTGCCCATCCGAACCTGCTGGTTAAATTCCCGGTTGAGTCGCTCACAGGCAATTTGCAGATGCAGTTCCCCCATGCCACGGAGTACCCGTTGACCTGTTTCCGGGTCATTTTCCAGCTTGAGTGTAGGGTCTTCTTGCTGAAGTTTATCGAGGGACTCTAATAACTTTTCTTCATCTGCACTTGAACTCGGTTCGATCGCTAGGCTTAGCACTGGCTCGCGGCTTTCAATACGCTCAAGCACCAGAGGGTGCTCAGGGGGGCACAGCGTATCACCCGTGGTGGCCCTGCGCAATCCGGCCAGCAGAACAATCTCCCCGGCTACGGCTTGGTCAATGCGGGTTTTTTTATTAGCGTCTACGTCAAATAACCGAGCGACCCGTTCCTTCTCCAAAGTGCCGTCGCTCTTAAGAATCGCTACCAAATCGCCGGGTTTAAGGGAACCCCGGTAGAGGCGGACAAAGACGTGGCGACGGCCTTCCCACATCTGCACTTTAAAGACCAGGGCAACCAGTGAGCCTTTAAGAGTGATCTCTACCTGTTCCGTGTTGCCGTCGGCACGCCGGGCGATGGCGACCGGTCGTTCATAAGGAGCCGGCAGGCAGCGGATAATTCCGTCCATGAGCGGCTGCACTCCCTGATTGCGTAGCGCACTACCGGCGAAACAAGGTTGCATCTTGCCGCTCAGGGTGGCTTTACGAAGCGCTGCCCAAATGGCTTCGACCTTGGGTTCCTCATCGGTCAGCACCTGCTCAGCGACGGCGTCGTCCATTTCGGCCGCCATCAGGAGAAGGTTCTCGCGATGCGTGCGCACGGCATCCCAGGTCTCTTTATCACAGGGCAAGGTTTGCACAATCTCGCCTTTTTCACCCTCGAAAGTCATTCGTGTTTTATCGATGAGGTGAACCACCGTGCCCTGCTCGGGAAGAGGCACCGTGATGGCTATCGGTTCACCGCTCAACCGGTCGCGAATGGTTTTAAGCGCCCGGTTGAAATCGGCACCGGGGCGGTCCATCTTATTGATGAAGAATAACGTAGGAAGCGCGAATTTAATACGCTGCCGCCAGACGGTCTCGGTCTGCGGTTCCACGCCGCGTACACCATCCAGGACGATGATGCAGCCATCCAAGACCCGCATGGTGCGCTCCACCTCGATCGTGAAATCGACATGTCCGGGTGTATCGATTAATTGAATAATATGCTCCCCCCACGGAGCCTTAGTAATGGCAGACATAATGGTAATGCCATGGGCCTGTTCTTCGGCGAGATAATCCATATGGGCGGCACCTTCGTGGACTTCCCCGATTTTGTGGGAAACGCCCGCATAGTAGAGCACCCTTTCGGTAAGAGTGGTTTTTCCAGCGTCCACATGGGCTGCAATGCCAATATTACGTACGTGTGCCAATTCCGGGGCCTTGACCATGATTGCCTCGACGGTAGAGTTTGCAGGTATGCGCTTGAGTGGTTCGGTTTCCTAATAGTAACGAGAATTTCGTTTGCGAATTAGCGCTGCCGCTCGCAGTTCGGTGTTCATGCGAGCAGCAGTGGTGAATAAACTAAACGCCTAAAGAGAGTTGGTATCGGCGTCATATTCCTTGAGCATTTTTTCTGTTCTGGCGTCCTGAATTTTATTGATGATTTTTTTGCCTTCAAACTCATCTCGGAGTGTTTTGGTAAGCGTAAAAGTGGAACCAATTACAAAAAGAGTGCCCATGGCCATGTAACCCTTTACCCATAGATCCGTGGGTAAAAAGAAAATGCCAATGCCCATGGCAAATACGGCAATTGCGAACGACGTCTTAACAAAAAATAACCAAGATGATGAGTTTTGTTGCAGGCTTTGAATAATTTCCATAGCAATATCTCCTTAATAGACGCATGATGGGGTGAGTGCTAGGTAGCGTTCGCGTTTGTCCGCAATTGCTAGAGTTCATCCTGAGCAGTGGAATGTGGTATTTTCTGTTTAAGCAACGCAAGTTCCTCCTCGACACGCATCGTCATTGCCAAGTTATCACATTCCTGCGCCAGCGGTTCTGGTTCCTCCAGTATTTCGGTGAAAGCTTGCGCTTCCGCCTCTCTTTCGGCAATGCGGGTTTCTAGCCGAATAAACTTTTCCTGAATGTCCAGATCATGCTGAAAATAGTTTAGGGTCTTATTCAGGTAACATTGAGCGTTGGCTGCACGCTGCCTGGCAAGCAGTACCATCTGCCTGTGTAAGAGCTCGGCTCGTTTGGCTTTCAGAGTTTGCAGCTGGGCTTTCAGCTGTGTAACGGTATTTTTAGCCGCCGTCCACGATGATTCGAGGCTTGCGGCGATACGCTCGTAGTCAAACTTACGAATGAGTGCCTTTCTCGCAAGACCCTCCTGGCCATTGCTTAGGGCACACTCGGCGCGCTCGGCCCAGGCAGTAGTTTGCCCTCGATTGTCTTCGAGTTGGCCGAGCAACTGTTTTTCACTGGCAATGGCTTTGACCACGCCTATTTTAGCTTTGCTTATGTTGCTGTCTATCTCGCGGATGACCTGTTGCAGCATACGCTCAGGATCCTCGGCTTGGTCGATAAGGTAGTGCAAGTCTGCTTTCAGCAGATCGGTGATACGCTTGATTAAATTCATGATAACACTCTCCTATGATAAACTTTTTACTGTATTGAACAACGTTCATTTAAATAATAACATAAAATGAACAGCGTTCAATTAAGATTTGTAAAATTTTTTAAACTCATCCGTAGCATTTCTTATGACTGGTAGACCAACGAGAAGCCACACCCGTCTCAGTTATTCAGCCGTTAAGACCAGAGTTGAGTAAAGGGTTGACTAGATGCGTACCGCTCAACCACCGGATTTCTCAGTAGTCAGAATGCGAGCCACAAAATCGCCCGCACACAAAAGAGGCTGACGACGCAGGCTTCCCACCAAACCGGATACAGGCGCATTTATCGCGGTCCGAAACTTACCGGTAAAACCATGATAGATGATACCCAGACATTCGCCAGCTTGAACCCAACGCCCTATTTCCAGACGGGAGACAAAGATGCCGGAATGTTCGGAGAGTACGGTATAAGTTTGATGAACTCCAAAATAACGTAGATTTTCTTCCTCCTCGGAGAGGACAAGGCCATCAACAATACCAGTACGATCCAAAAAAGCCACGAGCGCGCGAAATAGAACCTCGCAGTGAACTGTCTGCAGGTTACCTGCCTGGCCGCCTTGTATCACAAAGTTTTCGCCGCCGTATTGGCGCCAGGTATGGACCCAGTGAGTAGACAGCACAGTGTTGATGGGTTGTTCAATAACCGCCGGTAGACCAAACAGACAAGCACTGGCACGCTCATCATCATTGGGTTCATAAAGCCTGACCTGGGGTACCTCCTCAACTAGATTGGATGCATGAATATCGACTCGATAATATGCTTTTCGGGTCGCTCTTAGTACCGCGGCAGCAATACGCTGAATGATTTCATCTGTTTCATAATCGGGTAACGTGTAGTTGATATCGCTCCTATCAGGCGAGAGAATACTAGCACCTGCCAAGTGAACCGCTGGGATAATGACTACCCGTTCCCGCAAACGTTGCCCTGAGCGTTGGCCGGAATAGATTTGGTTCAAAAAATCCGCCAACCTTGTAAGGACAAATAATCCGTTCAGCTCGTTACCATAGGGACCCGCGACTAGGGCTAAACGAGGGGTGCGTTCTTGAGGACCAATATCATGATAGAGCATGTCAAAATTGTCGCGCAGTGGTGCGCTCATCTTGAACAGTGAGGGTGTGCTCATACAGCTTATTCCTTTAGGTGCATTTTTCCGCAACGCGAGCCAGCAAAGATCCTTCATAAACCAGAGAGTACCGGCGCTGCGTGAGCAAAGCACCGGTTACAGGAGCGTGAATTTCTGCTAAAACTTGACCTTCGAAAGGAGACACAATACGGCCTATCTGTTCTCCTGAGGTTACGTTGACGCGGTATTCTTCTGAAGTGGCGATGAACAATCCTGAAATCGCTGCTCGTATATTGTGGATATGATCATCATCGGTAACGAGCGGATGATATCGGCGTGTTGGTAATTCCACGTCGAAAGCAAGCACACTTAAATCTTGCCAAACCGTAAGAATGCCGGTTAGGAGTGGTGCGCAGAAATGCGGTGTTAAGCCCATGCCTGTTCCCATTTTCACAAGTAGACAACGAGCTCCCCGGGTATTCAGATTATAGTCAAGAGTGGTTTCAACATTTTTGCTAGCTGCTTGCAAGCAAATGACTGCTGGCCTTAAGCGCTGGGCTAGGGGGAAAAGCGCGTCGGCAAAACGCCGATCAATCCGTATCTGAGGGAGTTCTCGTTGATAGAGATGACCGGCACGGATGACGATGACCAGGGCGGCATCTTGCAGATACGCTAGCATTGCAGCAGCGATACGTTGCGGTAATGACCCCTCGGCATAACCAGGGAAACTCAGGGTCAAATCGCTAGCGTAACCGGACATCCTGCGTTGCAGGGTATCTAGTCCTAAAGGGTTTAAAGCGGGGTAGAGTTCTACCCGTCCGCGTAGGGCGTGAGGATGAGTTTGGTTTAATGCCTCTAACCTAGCCGCTAAACAGTGGCAAATATAAAGTCCTTCCAGTTCGTCGCCATCAATCCCGGCGACCACAGCCACACGGGGATTTGCGCTGCCCTGATAAACGCTACGCCGAATGTTCAATGTTTCCTGGTAAGGAAGATTCACTGAAAAAATGGTTTCGAGTTGTTTTTCCATGCCGTGCTAAACGATATCGCGAATAAAATATAACCTAGCGGTTGTCGATAGGTGCCTGTTCCAGAATAGCGAATAAAGCATGGCAAATTCTCCCGGTGCCTGCTACCTGCTACCTGCTACCGCAAAATGCGACAGGGGGTCAGTTATAAAAGTCGAATTGGTTAGATATCTTAACAATATCTCTGCTCTACAGGTTGAGCCCGACGACAGATAACGAGTTATCATCAATCTTATGGATTTTATACTTGAATTGCATGGTATAGAGTGCCGCTACCAAACTCAGTCTGTTGTGCAGGATCTATCCCTACGAGTTCGTCAAGGGAGTTTAGTGTGTCTGCTGGGACCGAGTGGCTGCGGAAAAACTACAGTACTGCGAGCTATTGCCGGTTTTGTACCGCTTCGGCGGGGAGAGATCCGTTTACGGGGTAAGACTGTGGCCAAGCCCAATCTATGCCTGCCACCGGAACGGCGTCATATCGGAATGGTTTTTCAAGACTATGCCTTGTTTCCCCATTTAACCGTCATGGATAATGTAATCTTTGGATTACGGGGCCGGTCCCATAGGGAGCGCCACCGAATTGGTGTTGAAATGCTGGAGTTAGTGGGTTTAGCCGATCGGGCGAAGTTTTATACCCATGAACTTTCTGGCGGCCAACAGCAGCGGATTGCCTTGGCTAGGGCATTGGCCCCCCATCCGGATCTGATTCTCTTGGACGAGCCTTTTTCTAATCTGGACGTGGATATGCGCGAACGGCTGGCTTTTGAAGTCCACGATATTCTCAAGTCCCAGGGTACCACAGCCGTGCTGGTGACCCACGATCAGCATGAAGCTTTTGCTATTGCCGAGCATGTTGGGGTCATGCGTGAGGGACGGCTGTTGCAATGGGATACGCCTTTTAACCTTTATCATGAGCCAGCCGATCGGTTTATCGCTGATTTCATTGGGCAGGGTCGCTTTATTAACGCTACTTTGGTGACTCCAGATACGCTGGAAACCGAAGCCGGTTTTATTACGGGCAATCGGGCTTTTTTATGGCCTCCAGGCACTCGCCTGGAAGTGCTGCTGCGCCCTGACGACGTGGTGCCGGATAATCATGGAAACTTGCAGGGTACTGTTGTTAAAAAAGCGTTTAAAGGTGCGGAAACGCTTTACACATTGCGCCTGGACAATGGTGTCGAACTCTTAGCGCTGTTTCCCAGTTACCTGGATCATGCACCGGGGGAGTGCGTGGGAATTCGAATAGAGGTAGAGCATTTAGTCGCTTTTGCGGCACCCTGAGTCTATTCATCTCTTTTGCACGCTGCTGCTCAGCGAGAGAACAGCTGGCATTTTCCCATCAAGTCAGGATGCTAAACCCTAGTTGTGGTATCATGCGGAGTGACATATCTGCTGCAATGGCAGTGCGTTTATGCCAATCAAATTAATCAGTAAGGTATTGCTTCTACAATGGGTGAGTTTGCCAAAGAAATCCTGCCAGTTAATCTCGAAGATGAAATGAAGCAGTCCTACCTGGATTACGCGATGAGCGTGATCGTGGGCCGGGCACTGCCTGACGTGCGCGATGGACTCAAACCCGTGCATCGACGTGTGCTCTTTGCGATGCGTGAATTGGGTAATGATTGGAATAAACCTTACAAGAAATCCGCCCGTGTCGTCGGTGACGTGATAGGGCGTTTTCATCCTCATGGCGATACTGCTGTCTACGATACCATCGTGCGCATGGCCCAGACGTTTTCCATGCGCTATATGCTAGTGGATGGACAAGGAAATTTCGGTTCCGTTGACGGCGACGCCCCGGCCGCTATGAGATATACCGAAATACGCATGGCTCGCCTTGCCCATCAAATGTTGGCGGACATTGAAAAGAATACCGTCGATTTTGTTCCTAACTACGATGAATCGGAACAAGAGCCGCTGGTTTTCCCCACTCGTATTCCCAATTTGCTGGTTAATGGTGCAGAGGGCATTGCCGTGGGGATGGCGACTAAAATTCCTCCCCATAACATTAGTGAAGCCATCAGTGCCTGTGTTGCTTTACTCGACCAGCCGGAAATCAGTCTTAACGAACTCATGAGTTATTTGCCAGGTCCTGATTTTCCCACTGCCGGGATTATCAACGGTGCCCGCGGTATCCTTGACGCCTACCAGACGGGACGAGGGCGAATTTACGTTCGGGCTAAGACGCATATCGAAGTGGATGAGACGAGAGGTAGACAGGCTATCATTGTGACGGAATTGCCTTATCAGGTGAACAAAGCTCGCTTGTTGGAAAAGATCGCTGAACTGGTTAAGGAAAAGAGGATTGAGGGGATTACCGAATTACGCGATGAGTCTGATAGGGAAGGTATGCGCATTTACATTGAGCTGCGCCGCAGTGAAGTCGCTGAGGTCGTGTTAAATAACCTCTTTCAGCATACCCAGCTGCAGAGCGTATTTGGTATCAATATGGTGGCCTTGGTGGATGGTCAGCCGCGCCTGCTAAGCTTAAAAGAAATCTTAGAGGCTTTTATCCGCCATCGCCGCGAGGTGGTTACCCGGCGCACTATTTTTGATTTGCATAAAGCAAGGGAGCGTGCTCATGTGTTGGAAGGGTTAGCCGTGGCCCTAGCCAATATCGATGCCATGATTACGCTAATCAAAACGGCTTCTGCGCCTGCCGAGGCGAAAAGCGCTCTACTGGCTCAGGTTTGGGCGCCTGGTATTGTAACCCGCATGGTTTCCAAGGCAGGAGTTGAACTCATCCGCAACGATGATATAGAGCAAAAGTGGGGGTTGCGGGATGGCAGTTATCAGTTATCTCCCGCTCAGGCTCAGGCTATTTTGGACTTGCGTCTACACCGACTGACGGGTTTAGAGCAGGGGAAAATATTCAGCGAATACAGGGATCTGTTGGATAAGATTAATGACTTGCTGGAAATTTTGACTCTGCCCGATAAACTTAAGCAAGTCATCCGCCAAGAACTTCTGGACATAGTAAAGGAATACGGTGATGCAAGGCGCACCGAGATCGTGCCCGATCACCTGGATTTAACCATGGAAGATTTAATTAGCGAAGAGGATGTTGTAGTTACCTTATCCCATTCGGGTTATGTCAAGTCTCAACCATTATCGCTGTATCGAGCACAACGACGGGGTGGACGTGGCAAAACGGCGACCAGTTTTAAAGAAGAGGATTTTATTGACAAGCTGTTTATCGCGAATACTCACGATACCATCTTGTGCTTTTCCAACCGCGGTAAGGTGTACTGGAAGAAAGTTTATGAATTGCCTCAGGCTGGACGGGTCGCCCGTGGCAGGCCTATCGTGAACCTGCTACCTCTTGAAGAGGAGGAGCGTATCAACGCCGTGTTGGCAGTACGGGATTTTCGAGAAGATCACTATCTGTTTTTTGCTACCACCTGCGGCGTGGTGAAAAAGACACCCTTAATTGAATATTCCCGACCTCGGCCTAGCGGTATTATCGCCATTGACCTACGGGCAGGCGATCAGTTGGTGGATGTTGCCATTACTGATGGTAGCCGAGACATTATGCTGTTTAACAACGCAGGCAAAGCCATTCGCTTTGCTGAGGTCGAAGTGCGAACGACAGGCCGTGCTGCCTGCGGCGTGCGTGGCATGCGCCTGAGCACGGATCAAATCATTATTGCACTTATTGTGGTGGAAAAAGGTGCGATACTTTCAGTGACTGAAAATGGCTACGGCAAACGTACTCCTATTACGGAATACCCTTTACACGGCCGCGGTGGCCAAGGGGTCATCGCTATCCAAGTCTCTGAACGTAACGGTGCCGTAGTCGGCGCAGTACAAGTCAACGGACACAGTGAGATCATGTTAATCACTCAAGGTGGGACACTGGTGCGCACTCGAGTCGAAGAAATTTCAATCGTCGGTCGCAATACCCAAGGGGTCAAGTTAATTAGTCTCCAAGGTGAGGAAAAATTGATAGGTGTCACCAAAATCGAGAGCATGGGTGATGAAGATGAGGCGCCTGATGATAGTGAATTAGTGCATTGATGGCAATGGCTTCAAATGAAGCACCGCTGGCAGTGCAGGGAGAACTCAAACGCCATGTCGGAGCATGAACAGCTTCAAGTCATACGGGAACATATCGACACCCTGGATCAACAGATTCAAGAACTCATCTCCGAGCGTGCTCGTTGTGCCCAGCAAGTTGCCACCATCAAGCAGGCGGTGGGGGATAGCTCCGATTTTTATCGACCTGAACGGGAGGTTCAAGTACTCCGGCGTGTCATAGAACGCAACCGGGGTCCGTTGAGCAATGAAGACATTGGCCATTTGTTTCGGGAGATTATGTCTACCTGCCTGGCCCTGGAAGAGCCGCTGCATATCGCTTTTCTGGGCCCCGAAGGTACCTTTACCCAGGCTGCGGCCCTTAAACACTTCGGTAGCTCCATAGAGACGATTCCTTTACGGGCTATTGACGAAGTTTTTCGGGAGGTGGAATCCGATGCTGCCGATTACGGTGTGGTGCCCGTGGAAAACTCTACGGAAGGTGTAGTTAATCACACTCTTGATATGTTTTTGCAGTCCCCCCTGAAAATTTGTGGTGAGGTGCAGTTACGCATTCATCATCACTTGATTGGTTATATAGAATCCATACACCAAGTTCGCCGTGTCTATTCTCACCAGCAATCTCTAGCGCAATGCCGAGAGTGGCTAGACCTGAATCTGCCTGACGTGGAACGAGTGCCTGTCGGCAGCAACGGCGAGGCGGCGCAACTTGCCCGCGAAGAATCAGGAGCTGCCGCTATTGCGGGATACTGCGCGGCCGATATCTATCAATTGCCTATTATGGCGGCCAATATTGAGGACGAACCCAATAATACCACGCGTTTTCTGATTATCGGCACTCGATCCGTGCCGCCTTCCGGTGATGATAAAACAACCTTGCTCGTGTCCTCGCCAAATCGTCCCGGTTCTCTCTACCGATTACTAGAACCGATTGCCCGGCACGGTCTGAGTATGACACGTATTGAGTCTCGCCCCTCAAGGAGAGGGATGTGGGATTATGTTTTTTTTATCGATCTCGAGGGACATATGGAAAACGAGTCAATGACAAAGGCTTTAGAAGACTTGCGACAGGAGGCTAGTCTGTTTCGGGTGCTAGGCTCTTATCCTCGCGGAATACTTTAGAGATTCCTTACCGGTGCGGCCATGCCAGATAGTGGCATAGCAATGCCAAACCGATACGTCTGCAACCGTTTCTGTTAACGTGTCAAATAGCAACCAACGCCCAGTGATTGGTAAACATCCTCTAATTCGCCGCCTATGCATCATTGGGGTGGGTCTAATCGGCGGCTCTTTGGCGCAAGCGCTGAAGCAGGCGAACGCCGTAACCGAGGTTGTCGGTGCCGGACGCGGTGGGGCCTCTTTGCAAAAAGCCCTAGCCCTTGGTGTCATCGACCGTTATGAAACGGAACTCGCAACGGCCGTGGTCGATGCCGACGTGGTGGTGGTCGCCGTTCCTTTAGGAGCCATGTTTGATGTATTTGCTGCTATTGCCGAGCATCTGCCGGAGCACTGTGTGCTGACTGATGTAGGCAGTTCCAAGGGTAGCGTATTGGGGGATGTGCGGCGGGCATTCGGGCAAGCGCCGGCCACTTTTGTTCCCGGCCATCCTATCGCCGGCACTGAGAAAAGTGGCGTGGAGGCTTCATTTCCAGAGTTGTTTCGCAAGCGCCGGGTTATTTTAACCCCTTTGGTTGAAACCGATGCCGGTGCCTATCACCTAATCCGGCAGATGTGGGAAATAACTGGAGCCGAAGTGATAGATATGGGAGTCCGTCATCATGATGAAGTCTTAGCTGCCACCAGTCACTTACCTCATGTCTTAGCCTATGCTTTGGTTGATACCCTGGCGCGACTGGACGACCGGGCAGAGATTTTTCGCTACGCGGCGGGAGGATTCCGGGATTTTACACGGATTGCTTCCAGTGATCCGCAGATGTGGCATGATATCTGCTTAGCCAATCGAGAGCTACTATTGCAAGTTATAGAGCAATTTACTCACGACCTGGCTCACTTAGTTGAGGCGATTAGAAATGGCGACAATGAGACCATCATGGCTATTTTTCGACGCGCGAAGCACGCGCGCGATAATCTTTACTTAGAATAATCCAACTGTAGCTCCGCGTGCTCAGCCGTGCCTGAACCGACCCAAAAAGATATTCGAACGGCTGCCAAACGGCTTGCGCCCTTTATTCATCGCACACCTGTTCTCACTTCCCAAACCCTCGACAGGATCTGTGAGGCAGAGATAGCCTTTAAATGCGAGAACTTTCAGAAAACCGGTTCGTTCAAAATCCGCGGTGCCGCCAACGCAGTTTTTTCCCTCAATGATAAAGAAGCGATGCGCGGTGTGGCTACGCATTCGTCGGGCAATCACGCGGCTGCATTGGCGCTCGCTGCTCGCTGGCGGAATATCAAGGCTTATGTGGTTATGCCCAAAGATGCTCCGTCGGTCAAAAAGCAGGCAGTGGCCGATTACGGCGCGGACATTATTGGTTGCGAACCGACATTGGCTGCCAGAGAAGGCAAACTCACGGAAGTCTTGCGGGAAACCGGTGCGGTTTTTATTCCACCCTACAATGATTACCGTATGATAAGTGGTCAGGGAACGGCGGCTTTGGAATTCTGCGAACAATGTCATTCCCTTGACGTAATCCTATGTCCAGTCGGGGGCGGAGGCCTGCTAAGCGGAACCGCGCTCGCGGTAGCCGCGGTTTCGCCGGACACGCGGGTGCTGGCAGCAGAACCGGAAAATGCGGATGATGCCTACCGCTCTTTTTACGCTAACAGACTAATGCCAGCCGTGCAAAGTAGAACGATTGCCGATGGGTTGCGTACAGCGCTGGGCACGTTAACTTTTCCTATCATAAAAAACCATGTGGATGCCATTGTTACCGTTAGCGAAGAGGATATTATAGAGGCGATGCGCTTGCTGTGGGAAAGAATGAAGATCGTCGTGGAGCCTTCCGCTGCCGTGCCATTAGGGGCCTTACTGAAAAAACCTGCTGAGTTAACCGGAAAGCGGGTAGGTATTATTCTCTCGGGCGGTAATGTGGATTTAGACAAGCTGCCCTGGCTAAATTCGCTGTGAGTATGCCATGCAGGCTCGGACGCTTCTTCGATTTGCCAGCCGGCACGCCATCATTAAGCCGATGGCGCACCTGACTCCATCAGTAATAATTGTCCGCTGATTGCCTTTAATTTTCTTTGTTTAATGGGGGTTAATGGTGCTGTCGTCGCCTCTGTAGCGGTTAGGTATTAATCTTATGAATGGCACGACCGTGTACGGAAAGGGCCGCCTCATGCATGGCCTCGTATAGCGTTGGATGACCATGGATAGTGCGTGCGATATCTTCGCTGCTTGCTGAGAATTCCATGGCTAGCACCACTTCTTGAATCAACTCTGAGGCGTAAGGACCAATGATATGGCAGCCTAGAATAGCATCGGTTTTACCATGAGCCAGCAGTTTAACCATTCCCACTGCACCATCCAGGGCTTTGGCGCGACCGTTGGCGGAGAACGGAAAAGTGCCGGTCTTGTAGGGAATACCTTCCGCTTTCAAAGCCTGCTCGGTTTTGCCCACCCAGGCGATCTCCGGTGCGGTATAAATTACCCAGGGAATCGTTTCATAGTTCATATGGCTGCGCTGACCAGCAATAATTTCAGCCACCATAATGCCTTCCTCTGAACCCTTATGGGCTAACATAGGTCCGCGTACTACATCGCCTATGGCATATACGCCCGGTTGGTTCGTTTCACAGATTTCGTTGACATGCACGTAGCCGCGCTCATCTAACAGCAGATCCGCTTCCGGCGCCGCGATGTTGTCCGTGTTGGGACGCCGGCCCACAGACACTAATAGCTTATCGACAATCACTTCGTGTTCGCCATCCTTATCCCGGTATTGCACCGTAACCTGCCGCTTGCCTTTTTTGGTGCCTGTGACCCGGGTACCTAAATGGATTTCCAGTCCCTGTTTCTTAAATTGCCGCATGGCTTCCCGAGAAACCTGGTGATCGACGGGAGCCAGAAAATCCTCTACTGCCTCCAAGAGCACCACTTCAGCTCCCAGACGTTGCCATACGCTGCCTAGTTCCAAGCCGATCACGCCGGCACCGATGACGCCAAGCTGCTTGGGAACCTTACGAAAATCCAATGCCCCCGTGGAGTCGACGATAAATTCACCGTCAACGGGCGCAGCGCCTAATTCCATGGGCACCGAGCCCGGGGCGATGATCACATTATCCGCATCAACCACTTCCATCTTGCCGTCAAGGCCGGTAATTTCCACTTGACGCTCGGCTAACAGCTTGCCATGCCCCTGTAGCCAAGTCACACTGTTTGCCTTAAATAAGGCGGAGATCCCGTTGGTCAGCTGCAAAACGATCTGTTCCTTACGGGTCATCATTTGATCCAGGTTCAGTTTTACTGAACCTATCTGAATACCATGGTCGCCAAGTAATTCCTTGACCCTATGATACTGTTCGGAAGACTCTAGCAGCGTTTTGGAGGGAATGCAGCCTACATTAAGACAGGTACCGCCCAGGGCAGGTTCACCTTTAAAATTGATCCACTTTTCAACGCAGGCGGTCTCCAGACCCAGTTGCGCACAACGGATTGCGGCCACATAGCCGGCGGGGCCGCCACCAATGACGACGACATCGTAGGTTTTTGCCATACCTTCTCCCAGAATAGCGGTAGACGCCGCCGAGCGCTGAGGGAACGGAGCCACACGGCGGGATTACAAGAGTTAAATTTGTAGTAGGAGACGAGCTGAGTCCTCCAGGCACTCTTTAACGGTTACCAGGAAAGTGACGGCTTCTCTGCCATCGATAATACGATGATCGTAGGTAAGTGCCAGGTACATCATGGGGCGTACCACAATCTGTCCGCCCTCCACCATGGCACGATCCATGGTTTTATGCATACCCAGAATCGCGCTTTGCGGTGGATTTAAGATGGGAGTGGACATTAATGAGCCAAATACTCCACCATTAGTAATAGAAAAGGTGCCGCCAGATAGATCATCCATGGATAAACTTCCCTCCTTCGCGCGTTTTCCGAAGTCGGCAATGGTTTTTTCGATATCGGCAAAACTCATTTGATCGGCATCGCGCAAGATCGGTACTACCAAACCCCGCGGAGAGGCAACGGCAATGCCGATGTCGTAATAGCCGTGGTAAATGATGTCGTTGCCATCGATAGAACCGTTGACTGCTGGAAAACGCTTTAACGCTTCAACGACTGCTTTAACGAAAAATGACATAAAGCCCAAACGCACCCCATTTTCCTTTTCAAATTTATCCTTATAACGGTTGCGAATGTTCATGACCGGCTGCATGTTTACCTCGTTGAAGGTAGTTAACATGGCCGCTGTTTGTTGGGCTTCTACCAAGCGCTCAGCGATCCGAGTCCGCAGGCGGGTCATAGGAACTCGCTGTTCAAGTCGACCCCGCTGGTCGGGAGCCATTTTCGGAGTCACTGGTTGCTCGGCTTCCGGAGCAGGTACAGGCGTCGGTTCTGGTTGAGGGGGTGCTGTTAAGGCCGGCGCAGCACCCTGATTATCCAAATAGGCCAGCACATCGGCTTTGGTGATACGCCCACCGCGGCCTGTACCGGTTATTTTGCCGGCGTCTAGATTATGCTCGTTTACCAGGCGGCGTACGGCAGGACTCAGTGTGTCCAGATCAACCACATTGGCCGTGGCTGTACCCGTTTCGGCGGGAGACTCAGCAGCCGCTTCAGCCTTAGGAGCCGCTACGGTGGATTCAGCGGCGGATTCCGCTTGTTGGGGTTCTGCAGCAGATCCGCCGGCACCTTCTTCAATACTGGCGATAACATCACCCGTGGTAACGGTTTCGCCGTCGCCTCGCAAGATTTCCCCCATGACGCCGTCAGCGGGAGCAGGAATCTCCAGCACAACTTTATCCGTTTCTAAGTCCACAAGATTTTCATCGCGCTTAACCGAATCGCCAGGCTTCTTATGCCAGCTAACGAGAGTGGCATCCGCCACAGACTCCGGGAGAGTAGGGACTCGCACTTCTATACTCATTATTTTTCCCTTTAGTTTTTACGGTATTACTGGCCAAGGGCCTCATTGACGAGAGCTTGTAGTTGTTCCACGTGTAAGCTGTAATAGCCTACCGCGGGTGATGCCGAGGCCGGTCGGCCGGCATAGAGCACTTCTTGTTTGGCATCAAGAGGCGCTTTGAGGTTGTGCAGAGTCTGATACCAAGCCCCCTGATTACGAGGTTCTTCCTGGCACCAGACAATAGCTTTTGCTTTAGAGTAGCGTTCCAGTTCTTCTTGATAGCGAGCTTCTGGAAAGGGATATAGCTGCTCAATGCGAATAATGGCGACATGCTCTAGATTACGATCACGCCGAGCCTCCAGGAGATCATAATAGACCTTACCGCTGCAGAAAATTACGCGCTCGACTTTTTTCGGGTTAATATCGTCGGTTTCGCCGAGCACCGTTTGAAAGCCGCGCTGAGTCAGATCTTCCAGAGCATTGACCGCTAGCTTATGACGGAGAAGGCTCTTGGGACTCATGACGATTAAAGGCTTACGAAATGTGCGTAACATCTGCCGGCGCAGCATATGGAAGGCTTGCGCTGGAGTGGAGGGAACGCACACTTGAATGTTATGTTCCGCGCACAGCTGTAAAAAGCGCTCCAGCCGGGCTGAAGAGTGCTCGGGACCCTGTCCCTCGTAGCCATGAGGCAACAGCAGTGTCAAGCCGCACAGGCGACCCCACTTAGCTTCTCCAGAAGAGATAAACTGATCGATCACCACTTGTGCGCCGTTGGCAAAATCACCGAACTGCGCTTCCCAAATGACCAGTCCATTAGGTTCTGCAGTGCTGTAACCGTATTCAAAGCCTAGCACCGCTTCTTCGGAAAGGATGGAGTCGATCACCATAAAGGTGGGCTGATTGTCCGCAAGGTTGGCAAGAGGAACATAACTGCCGCCGTCCTTTTGGTTGTGTAAGACGGCGTGGCGGTGAAAGAAGGTTCCCCGGCCGGAATCCTGACCAGAGACACGGACCTGGTAACCTTCGTTTAACAGGGTGGCATAAGCCATATTCTCGGCAAAGCCCCAATCCAGGGCCAAGGCGCCGGCAGCCATCTTACGCCGGTCATCCATGATTTTGGCTACCCGCGGATTTAACTCAAAACTGTCTGGCAGGGCCAGCATGCGCTCGGACAGCTTGCGAATGGTTTCGATGGGCACACTAGTATCGACGGGCGCGTCCCAATTTTTATCCTTTAGTTTAGACCAATCTACGGCAAAGGGATTATCCACGCTGGCGATAACCTGCCGCGATACGTCACGGCCTGCATCCAGGTTTGCTCGATACTCAGCTTGCATATTCTTAAAGTCCTGCTCGCTGATGACGTTTTCGCTGATAAGATGCTCTGCGTATAAAGTCGCAGCAGTCTTTCTGGCCTTAATCTTTTTATACATCATCGGCTGAGTGGCCGAGGGTTCATCGGCTTCGTTATGGCCAAGGCGGCGATAACAAACGATGTCGATAACGACATCTTTGTTAAATTCCATGCGATAGTCCAGAGCCAGCCGAGTAACAAATAACACGGCTTCCGGATCGTCGCCGTTGACATGAAAGATAGGCGCCTGGACCATCTTAGCGACGTCGGTACAGTAGAGGGCGGATCGAGCATCCAAAGGATTGCTGGTCGTAAAGCCAATTTGATTGTTAATGATGATATGCACCGTGCCGCCGGTGCGATAACCACGCACCTGAGACATCTGCAAACCTTCCATGATAACGCCCTGTCCTGCAAAAGCAGCGTCGCCGTGAATCAGCATCGGTATAACCGCGTTAAACGGCAACAACTCCAGACCATCTCGGCGCCGTTCCAGGCGAGCCCGCACCGACCCTTCCACCACTGGGTTGGCAATTTCCAGGTGGGACGGATTGAAGGCTAATGCCAAGTGCACTGGACCGCCGGCAGTTTTCACATTGGAAGAAAAGCCCATGTGATATTTTACATCGCCGGAACTGCTCTCTTCGAGACGACGTTTACCTTCGAATTCCTCAAATAGTTCTGCAGGTGATTTGCCGATAATATTGACCAGCATGTTAAGGCGACCGCGATGAGCCATGCCAATGATAATTTCCTGAACTCCTTGGCGGCCGGCCTGTTGAACCAGGTCGTCCATCACGGGAATAAGACTATCGCCGCCCTCTAGGGAAAAGCGTTTTTGCCCTACATAGCGGGTGTGCAGGTATTTTTCCAAGCCTTCCGCGGCAACCAGCATTTTGAGCAGCCAGCGCCGTTCATCAGCACTGAGATCGAGTTTTCGCTGGCCTTCCAAACGTCGTTGTATCCAACGCTTCTCCTCAGTCTTTGTAATATGCATATACTCGGAACCAATGGTTCCGACATAAACTTCCCGAACAAGCGCGAGAATATAACGCAGTTTCATGCGGTCAGGAGCGGCCAGGGAACCGGTATTAAATTCCATGTCCATGTCCGCTTCATTTAAGCCATGATAGCCAGGGTCTAGATCCGCGATTGGCGGGCGTTCCCGGAGGCTCAGAGGGTCTAGGGTCGCAGCCTGATGACCGCGGGTCCGATAGGCGTTAATGATGCGTAGTACGGAAGCTTGTTTTTCTGCCGCTTCGGGTGCAAGCGCTGAGCCACGAGCCAGCGGTACAAGCGCAGGTTGCCGAGCCAAGTGTGCAAATGATTCACGGATTGGGCCGTGGGCGATATCGCGAAGACCCCCATCGTGTTGTTCCTGCAGACTGCGGAAATACCGTCGCCATTTCTCGCTGACAGATTCGGGATCACGCAGGAAGCTTTCGTAGAGATCTTCGATGAAAGCAGCATTACCACCGTACAGAGGTGAACTTTGGCGAAACTGTTCGATAAGCGTACTCATTGGTTTCTGGCTGACTCCCCGGTATTAGTCAATCCCCACAAGCCATTGCGAATAAGTGGTTCTGGGGGACATAAATGGTTGTGATGATGAATTGGTATTGTGCTATTAGCGTCACTGTTTATATTAGCGTTAATATTTATAGTAGTGCAGCATAAATAAGATTGCTGGGTGAGTTGGCGTCTCGCATGGAGCAGATTGACGGTCGGTAAACTTGTGCTGATGCGCCTGATCCGTCGCCATAAAATTAAAGACCACGGCTAACCGTGCAGAGATCGACTCGCCATGTTTTGAGCCGCCAATGCATGCTATATACGGCGTCGCTACTGATCAACTTAATCGGAGTTTATGCTGGGTGTCTTTAGCAAATGGGCAACTTACCTTGCCAGAAGGTTGTGAAGCACGTTGCCCCGGATGCGCTCACCGAACGTGGAACAGCCAAGCAAGTGGAGCGCAGAAGGAAGGGTGGTTACAAAAGCAGCTCGCACCCTGGCAGGAAAAGTTTTTTCCTCTCCAAGCGGTCGCCGAACGGGAAAGGTGGGGGTATCGAAGTCGGGTGTGTCTTGCGACCGGTTGGGGTGAGGAGGGATGGCAGTTTGGCATGCTGTCTCGCAAGGAGTTAATAGCGATTCCCCATTGTCCGGTGCACTCGGAACGGACGCGGCACATGGTGCGGTTGCTTGCGCCAGCTCTTCCGCCTGGCCCGATGTTTCCAATGGCTTTCTACGTGCAATCCGGAGTACAGGCAACGCTGATCTTAAAAACCCATAGGATGCCGGACTTGTTATGGCTAAATCGGAGTTTTCAGCAGAAGTTGACAGCTCTCGGCATGGAAGGCTTATGGCTACATTTACACGCCGCTGCAGGCAAGCGTCTGTTTACGAAAAAAGGCTGGAGGCTTATTTGGGGAAAATCCCGTTCTTACGATAGTAATGGACTCTTGTATGGGCCTTCGGCTTTTCAACAATTAATTACTGCTCTTTATCGAAGCGCTCTAGACACGGCAGAAGCCTTTCTGTCACCCACGCAATATGATTCAGTCGTTGATCTTTATTGCGGCATTGGCGCCAGCCTGATGCGCTGGAGTTACCGGGGGGCGCGTGTCTTAGGCGTGGAACTCGCCGGAGAGGCAGTTGAGTGTGCCCGCCACAATGTGCCTCAAGCACTGCTGTTGAGAGGAAAATGTAGCGAACGCATTCCCCAGCTTAATGAATGGATAAAGCAAAAGACGAACCTTAACCACCAGCGCCTGTTATATGTCAATCCACCGCGGACCGGCATAGAACCACAAGTCTTACAATGGGTGATCGACGTGTTTCGTCCGCGGCGCATTGCGTATCTTTCCTGTAGCGCAGGAACGCTACGCAGAGACTTAAACCGCTTAGTAAGCGGCGGTTATCAGGTCGCGCAAATTAAGCCCTACGATTTTTTCCCGCAAACTTATCACGTGGAGGCTTTGGTGCTGTTGTCTCTCACCGCGACCTAATCCGCCGGCAATGGGGTACTGGCTTCGCCAATTGAACGTTTACGCTAGCTTCTTATATTTGATTCGATGCGGTTGATCTGCCCCTACTCCCAGTCGCCGTTTGCGATCGGTTTCATAGTCGGCATAATTGCCCTCAAACCATACCACCGTGCTATCACTCTCAAAGGCCAGAATATGAGTGGCAATGCGGTCCAGAAACCAGCGGTCGTGGGAGATGACCACGGCACAACCGGCAAAGGTGAGAAGTGCTTCCTCTAACGCGCGTAGGGTTTCCACGTCCAGATCGTTGGTAGGTTCGTCCAGAAGCAGCAGATTGCCGCCGCTGGTCAACAATTTGGCCAAGTGAACCCGGTTACGCTCGCCGCCGGAGAGATTCTTAATAAATTTTTGCTGGTCGGGTCCTTTAAAGTTGAAGCGACCTACATAAACCCGGGAGTTGATCTGGTAGTTACCAATAGTAATAACGTCCAACCCATCGGAGATCTCCTCCCACACGGTTTTACTACCGTCCAAAGCATCCCGGCTTTGATCCACATAAGCGGTCTGCACGGTATCGCCGATGCGCAGTTCACCTGCATCGGGTTGCTCCTGACCTACGATCATTCGGAATAAAGTGGTTTTGCCGGCACCATTAGGGCCAATAACGCCGACGATGCCGCCGCGGGGCAGGCTAAAGTTTAGGTCTTCCATGAGCAGCCGTTCCCCGTAACCTTTGCGGATCTTTTCAGCCTCGATGACCAGGTTACCAAGCCGTGGGCCCGGTGGAATATAAAGATCCTGCGTTTCGCTGCGCTTCTGAAATTCCTGGGAAGTTAGCTCCTCAAAACGAGCCAAGCGGGCCTTGCTTTTGGCGTGGCGACCTTTGGCGCCGGAGCGAACCCATTCCAGTTCATGCTCGATCGCCTTCTGTCGGGCGCTGGCTTGTTTTTCCTCAGTGGCCAGGCGCTTTTCCTTTTGCGCCAGCCAAGAGGAGTAATTGCCTTCCCAGGGAATACCATGACCCCGATCTAGCTCCAGAATCCAGCCGGCGACGTTATCGAGAAAATAGCGGTCGTGAGTCACAGCCACTACGGTGCCCGAATACTCCTGCAAGAAGCGCTCTAACCAAGCCACTGACTCAGCATCCAAGTGATTGGTAGGTTCGTCTAACAGCAGCATGTCAGGCTTGGATAGCAGCAGACGACACAGAGCTACGCGGCGTTTTTCGCCCCCAGATAATGTGTCGACGCTGGCATCCCAGGGCGGCAAACGTAGGGCATCAGAAGCGATTTCCAAATTGCGCTCAAGATTCCAAGCGCCGGCAGCATCAATGGCGTCCTGCAATGCGGCCTGTTCCACCAGCAGGGCATCAAAATCGGCATCGGGTTCGCCAAATTTTAAGCTCACTTCGTTGAAACGGTCCAGCAGGATCTTGGTCTCGGCCACGGCTTCTTCCACATTGCCGCGGACGTCTTTGCGGTAATCCAGTTGTGGTTCTTGGGGCAGATAACCAATCCGAATGCCGGGCTGCGGGCGAGCCTCGCCGAGAATATCGGTGTCTACCCCGGCCATAATGCGCAGCAGAGTAGATTTACCGGCGCCGTTTAGGCCTAATACGCCGATCTTGGCGCCGGGAAAAAAAGATAGCGAAATGTCTCTTAAAATTTCGCGCTTCGGCGGAACCACCTTGCCGACGCGGTTCATTGTATAAATATACTGTGCCATGAATCTCGTGTGCGTGTGTTTAGCTGACAAATTGTCTTAGTAAGTCCAATATAAACATCTATCTGCCCTGTGCGTAAAGGGGTACGCAAAAATTGCGGTCTCGGCAGTCCAAGCGATGCAATATCACTAACCAACGGCTCAGTTTCCAGGTGTTTCAGAGATATTTGCTAAATTCAGGGTCCCGCTTGGGCAAAGATTTAGGTTTACCATCAAGATGAATGGCCACGTAGACAATCACTGCTTCCGTCACTTTGACATACTCGATGCCTTCTTCCAGGCCCCGCTGCGCGAAAACTTCCACCTTGACGGTAAGGGAGGTATTACCCACTTTCTCAATCTTGGCAAAACAACTGATTAAGTCGCCCACGTAGACGGATCTGTGGAATTCCATGGAGGTGACAGCGACGGTGACCACCCGGCTGTTAGCGTATTCGATGGCTACCACGCTGCCTGCCAGATCCATTTGGGACATGATCCAGCCGCCGAAAATATTACCCAAGGCATTGGTATTTGCCGGCATGGCGACGCTACGTATAGTAGGCTGACGATGGCGAGGAAAGAGGTGACTATCGTCCGTCATTGCGAGTCTCTTGCATGGTAACTCCATAGTTGTGGTGTTGGCCAATTTGTTACAAAATTATCAAAATAAAATAAATCACTTAATCAGCATAGCGTGATTTTACTGAAATCACATAGCCTCCAAAGGAGGATCTGGCCGTGGCGCGAAGCAGAGCAGTTTATGTGTATACCGGCGATGAAATTGGTCGATACGGGTTTGGCGGCGATCATCCCTTCTGCAATACCCGGATACATGCCTTTTGGGATGAAATGCATACCCGCGATCTGAGTTTTCAGGTGCAGATCATGGAACCGGTGATTGCCAGCGAGAAGCAGTTGTTATTGTTCCACACTCAAGAATACATTGATAAAGTCAAACGCCACTCCCTGACGGGAGATGGTCTGCTAGATCATGGCGATACCCCGGCTTACAAGGGGGTATTCGAGGACGCCTCTTACATAGTGGGTACCGTCCTGGATGCGATATATCAGGTAATGACGAACGAGATGCACCGCGCCTTTGTGCCGATTGCCGGCTTGCATCACGGTATGCCTAACTCGGCTTCCGGTTTTTGCGTATTTAACGACGTGGGAGTGGCCATCAAGGTTTTGGAAGATACTTTTGGATTGGAGCGGATCGCCTATGTGGATATCGACGCTCACCACGGTGATGGTATTTATTATCCTTACGAGGCGGATCCTCGGGTGATCTTCGCTGATATCCACGAAGATGGACGCTACATTTTTCCGCAAAGCGGCTTTGCGTATGAAGTGGGTACTGGGGAAGCCAAAGGCAGAAAATTGAATATTCCCCTCTTGCCGCTGTCTGCGGACGCGGATTTTTTAATCATATGGCCGAGAGTAGAGGAGTTTATCAGGCAATGGCAGCCACAGTTTATCATTTTGAATTGTGGGGCTGACGGTCTTAACGATGATCCGCTCTCGCATCTGCATTATTCGGCTAAGATTCATGCGAAAGCGGCCGAGAGCCTCTGTCACATCGCCGAAGAGTACGCCGAAGGCCGTATCTTGGCGGTAGGAGGCGGTGGTTATGATTTGCATAGCGTGGGCAAAGCTTGGGTAGCCGTGGTGAACGCGCTTTTGGAAACTCCTGTGCTGGAAGGTCCCTCTGGATAAAATATACCTATGGTCAAAGCCGACTCGTCATCGTTAGCTTCGCCTATGCTCTCCTTGAGTGGAGACTATCAAGCGGATGCTGCTGCCTATGACGAGATGGGTTCGGCGCCGGCCACGTTGCGTCCCCATTGGCAGGAGTTAATGAAGTTTTTTGACACCATGGGGATGGCTGAACTGGGGCGTCGCAATGCCGAACTGCAGCGGCTACTCCAAGAAAATGGGGTAACCTATAACGCCTATGACGAGGCCCGCGGTTCGCAACGTCCCTGGCTAGTGGATCCTATTCCTTTATTGATGACTGGGGACGAGTGGGCGGTCATTGCTGCAGGTTTGCAGCAGCGCGCGCAGTTACTGAATCTACTATTGGTAGACCTGTATGGACCCCGATCCGTCATACGCCATGGCTTATTGCCGCCTGAACTGATTTACGCACATCCGGGCTTCCAACGTGCCTGCCATGATTCTTTACCGCAGCATATGCCGGGGCTAATTTTTCATGCCGTCGATCTGGCGCGTGCGCCAAATGGTTCATTCTGGATTGTGGGGGACCGGGCCCAATCTCCCTCAGGCGCCGGTTATGCACTTGAGAATCGAATTCTCATGGCCCGCGCCTTTCCCAAACTTTATCGCGATGCTCCCTTGCGCCGTCTTGCCGGCTTTCTGGAGGCTGAGCGTGCCACGCTAGCAGGCCTGGCGCTCCATCATCAGGAACAACCTCATGTAGCGTTACTGACGCCGGGTCCCAGCAACGAAAGTTATTTTGAGCACGCGTATCTTGCCAACTATCTGTCTTTGAATTTGGTAGAGGGTCAGGATCTGGTGGTACGGGACGGACGTGTCTGGCTCAAAACCCTAGGTGGGCTGCGCCCGGTAGATGTTATTCTAAGACGCGTGGTTGACGAACTCTGCGACCCTCTGGAATTACGCAGTGATTCTTTGTTGGGTGTTCCTGGCCTGTTGCAGGCGGTGCGTTGCGGTGGCGTGGCGCTCGCCAATGCGTTAGGCAGTGGAATTATAGAAAATGTGGGGTTATTGGCTTTTTTGCCGGCATTATGCCGCCACTTCCTGGGCGAAGAACTGCGGTTGCCCTCGGTGAATACCTGGTGGTGTGGTGATACCAAGGCACGGGACTATGTCCTTGCACATCTGGAACAACTGGTAGTGCGTTCCATACTGCCGGGACATGAAGCAATACTCGTTGTACTCCTGGACAAGCAGGCGAAAAAGGGGCTAAGGGAGCGCATTTGCGCTGAACCGCATTTGTTTATTGGTCAGGAGCCCGTTGGTTTATCCACGGCTCCGACGTTGCATAATGGGCAGTTGGTGCCGTGTCCTGTGATGTTGCGTAGTTTTGCTGTAGCGGATCACAGCGGTTATCGAGTAATGCCGGGTGGTCTGGTGCGAGTATCCCCCGGCATGCATGAGTTAAAAACTTCTGTACAAAAGGGTGGAATCAGTAAAGACCTATGGGTATTAGCGCCGGCGCCTGAACAGCATATCAGTTTATTACGGCAAGCTTACGGACCCATCGTAGTCACTCGCGACGGCAGTGATTTGCCCAGTCGGGTTGCCGATAATCTGTACTGGCTGGGCCGTTATGGAGAGCGTCTAGACAATACCGCAAGACTATTACGCGAAGCCTTGGGCTTATTACTTGAGCAGCAGGAACAAGAAAATCCGAAAACAGGCTGTCTGGACGACTTGCTAACTGCCTTGGAAGTACCGCTAAAGGCGCTTACCGTTTCTCCACACTCGCGATTTTTCGCAGTTCGTCGTGAACTACTACGCTTATTAAGCGACGCTGAACAAGCCGGCAGCTTGGCGAATATTTTTATGAGCATGCTGCGTAACGGGCGAGCAGTGCGGGACCATTTGGGCGACGATAGCTGGCGGTTATTGAATCGGTTGCGGCGTGGCATTCAAGAAGTACCGGACAATCTAACCGCACGTGAGGCGCGGGAACTTTTAGCAGGGCATCTGACCCTGCTAGCTGCATTTTCCGGCCTTAATAACGAAACTATCCCGCATCATTACGGCTGGCTGTTTCTCGATATTGGCCGCCAGCTAGAGCGGGTGCTTTTTACGCTAGAGCTGTTGCAATTGGCCTTTGTAACAGCCAACCATCCCGGAGTACCCCTATGGGAGATTGTCCTTAGTACTACTGATAATCTAACTGCCTACCGACGTCGTTACCGTTCTGCGCTGCATCCCAAAGCCATTATCGATTTATTGTTGTTCGATGAAGGCAATCCCCGCTCCATTGGCTATCAGTTACGGCGTTTGCAAACGCAGATTAATCGGTTGCCTCACACCGAGAGCATACCCTATCGCAGTACCGAGGAACGCCTCGTCTTAGAGGCAGTGTGTACTTTACAATTAGCCGATATCGAAGCTCTGTCCGCGCTAGAACCCAGTGTTCCTTGTAATGTGGTGCTAGTGAATCTGCTGGATAATCTACACCGGCCCTTAAGCGATTTGTCGGATGCGATCACCCATAGCCATTTCAGCCATGCTGAGGTACCACGTCAGTTGATTACCATGACATAGTGGTGTGAGCACTTTTTTTCCATGATAACAAGTCGTTGTTAATGCCATTGATTAATGAAGAAAAAACTCAGGGATCGAGTTACACGTGCCGAACGCCAAACTCAGCGGCCAAGTGCCGCCTGCACTGAATTTGGCTCTACGAAAAGCCTCCGCGGCACTTGGTCCGCTTGGAGTGCCGTGTTAGGCGAATATTTCATTCTACAACCTTACAACTACTTTTTCGGCCTTAAAAATAGCCTTCTAAGCCTTAAATACAACCCTTTCTTCGACTTATTCTCTTCACAATCAATGCGTTATTTTGGTCCGACCCCGTTTAACGAAGTGTAAAGCGCATTAATGCTCGCGGTAAGAGGTGCGGAACCGTGGTGTAGACTGAAACGAACACTGCGGTGAAGCGTTCTTCTTGACCGCGTTTGTTAGTAGGTACTTTCTATGTATGGAATGTTCATTGCCAATTGAATCGGCTCTTTATTGTGGTAGTGCCCCAATTTTTTCTTCCACACCCCAAGTTAGGGTTTCGCCTCCTCCGTGAGGACTTGCCACGGGGTCTTGTACCCGAGGCTGCTATGAAGCCGGCGTTGGTTATACCATGCGATAAACGCCGGCAACAAGGGGTGTAAATCGGCCAGCGTATTGACCTCATGCCAGAAGATGAAATCGTGCTTGAACGTTCGGTTTAAGCGCTCCAGCATGCCCATCCCCCCGGGGACGCTGACCCGACAGCGAATCCATTCGCCCAGGGTGTGACAGCGCGCCTGGAAGTGCTCGGTGCGAAAATCCGAGCCACCGTCGCTTTGGATCACCAACGCCTCCTCAATACCGAGTTCGGCTCGCCGTTGCTGGCCCTGGGCAATCGTCGCGGCGGCGCGGTCCTGATCCAGCCGATGCGCTGCGTTCGCGGCCAAGCCAGCGCGCGAGGTCACATCCTCGACCAAATACACCCATGCCACCCCATCATCCAGGGTTAACCGCGTGGCGGCGATTTGCACCTTGCGCCCTGGCGGCCACCATGGCGTCGCGGTGACCGCGGGGGTGGCCCGGCGCGGTTTTTTCGGCACCGGCGGCTGTAGCCCGAGTTCGCCCCTCAGCGCACGCACCCGTTCGCGGCCCATCGCGATACCTTGCCGAGCCAACGCCTGATGGATGCGCCGGTAGCCATAGGTCGGCGCGGCGCGTGCGGCCTCACGCACCTGACGTTTCGCCGGCGCCTGGCGCTGTTGACGTCGCCGGCGCCGCGCGCCCGCACGGCGGTAATCCCGCAGCCGCCAGTACGCGATGCCAACCACCCGGGCAAAGCCTCTGAGCGACAGCCGTGACCGAAACACCTCATACACCGTATTCAGCTGTTCCAGGCTCAGAGGCGGGAGAGCTTTTTTAACACATCGAGCTCCAGCGCCTTCTCGCCTAACCGCTGCTTTAGCTGCTCGTTCTCCGCGTGCAGCCGCGGATCGGCGGATTGCGCTTTGGCACCGGTCAGCGCCGGACGACCCCCATCCAGAAACGGGGCCTTCCAGCGATACATCTGCTTGTCGTTCACGCCGTGCCGGCGCGACAGCTCCGCTATGTGCTGTCCTCCTCACGCAGCGTCGCTAGCACCGCCGCTAGCTTTTGTTCCACTGTCCAACTTTTGCGTTGTTTGCCCATCAATATCTCCACGATAAACGTCTCTCTTAATTTTGACCATTCGTGATTTTGACCATTCGTGGAAGATTTTTTTGGGGTACTACCGACGCCCCAGGTTAGGCATCTCTGTTGACGCTCGGTTGTGCGCGCACCACCCGATTTCGCCCCGCCAACTTTGCGCTGTACAAGGCTTTGTCCGCCTCTCGAAGCAAGAAATCGCATATCTGCCATTTGGAAGGAATCACGGAAGCCACGCCTATACTAACGGTTACCTGCCGCGATCCACCGAAAACCAAATTGAGATCACTGATTGCGTTTCTAATCTCATCTGCAATCCTATGGGATTCCGCAGAGTCGGTATCTCCCAAAATCAACGCAAACTCATCGCCACCAAGACGTGCTGCAAGATCGGCCGGTCTTCGAGAAAACCCGAGCAATACCTTGCCAATATCGACCAGGCACCGATCTCCAGCAAGGTGCCCAAGCTCGTCGTTGTAGTCCTTAAAGTAATCGATGTCCACCTCAACCACACTGATCGTCGATTGGTTGCGGGTGCATCTGCGCGTTTCGTTTTTCAGAAAATCGTTGAAATACCGGCGGTTGGCCAATCCAGTGAGAGGATCATGCATGGCCAGGTGTTCTGCGTGCTCCTCAGCCAGTTTGCGCTGCGTAATGTCGTGATGCGAGATGACGAACATCCTCAGTCCATCACCTTTCAGGACCACCATTCGCATCATGAACCAGCGTTGTTCCTCCGGACTATGGCAGGGATATTCAAAGCGAAATTCAGACCGGTGTCCGCTCAAGACGTCCGAAATGCCTTGTGCGGCTTGAGCGGCTAGTTCATCACCGGTAGCGGCGGCGCGCAAAACCTTCAAATAGTTTCTGCCTACCCAGGCGACCTTAGAAGACAGTCCATTTTTGACCCCAAAGGCCGTCCACGCAGAATTGACATCAATAATTTCGCCTGCTTGATCGATTACGGCGATCTGTTCTTCGAGCGAGTCGAACACTAATGTATGAAGAACATACCGATCTTGCATTATGTCAGCCTTCGAGGTAGGAGGAGACCTAACATGAAATGGACCCTCCAAATAATGCGTTATAACACGCCAAAAATGGTATCCAATCTCGCTTAAACACTTTTAACCTTCTGATAACGATGTTGCAATCATAGTTGTTAAAAAATACCGCTCACCAATGAAGGCAACAAACCTTGCTTGAAAACCTCATTTGCTAAATCAAGTACATAAAATGATTCGTACCAAACACGATAGCATCCGCATCGAGAAGATCTATTTCGACTGGACGGGCGTCTTAACCCTTTCTGCATAAGCGGTTCCTAAGCGGCGTACGGCCCACGTTATAGGCAAACTTCACATCCTCTCCTGCTGGCTCGGCGAGTATATTTAAGTCTCATGTTAGAAAGTTAACTTCTGAAGTTATAGTGAGCAAGAAAAAATGGCTATCTGTTGTAGGCGTTGTCGCTTCATGCCTCTAATTTAATGAGGATTAAAACCATTGGCTAGAAAAAAATGACTTGTGGACCGTGTTAATTCTTAGACGTTCTCAAGTAACTTGAGAAATAGATTAATTTCCCTCGCAATCTATACCTCACCGCGCCATAAGCTGTGATTTTTTGAAGGTTTGAAATCGCAGCGTCAGCCAAGTGTCCAGCTCCTGTTTATAGATGGTTTGAGTCTGCGCCAGGCAATCGGAGATGGCACTCTTGAAGTCCTTGAAGTTCGCATAATAGGTCGAGTACAGGCACTTTCTCTTCACAAACTTCCACAACCGCTCGATGAGATTGAGGTTAGGCGAATACGGCGGCAGGTACAGCAATTCGATCTGCAGCGTTGCGGCCAAGGTCTGAACCAGGTAGCATTTCTGATAGCGCGCATTATCCAACACCAAGGTGATCGGTACACCGAGTTCAAGCGCGGCCAGCCGAAGCAACAGCTCGCAGACCTGGATGACTGACAAAACTCCTCTCGGCTAACCGTTATGCTGCCTCCAGCGTGGGAAGTAACAAAGAATAACAGGCCGGCAAAGGGTCCATCCAGCGAGCTTGTTGACGTTTTTGCCGTCCCTGTCGGCGGCTGGCCTGAGCCGGGTCCGGATCCTGCAGGGCGCCCAGCGTCAAGCGTTGCAGCAGGGCTTCGCCATGGGCCAGCGCATAGCGCAGCCCATGCCAGCCTAAGCGCAGATAACTATGGCCGCGGAACCAATGCGTATCGACCCGGCGGCGTTGGCCCTGGGCGACCACCGCGGCGCCTTGGCAAGTCAGGTACAGGGTAGCCACGGCCAAGACCAACAGCAGCCGCGTCAAGGTACGGACGTCGCGCAGTGGCGAGCTTTCCAGTTGGAAGCCGTTGGATTTGTCATCCAGGAAATTCTCCTCGATCCGAAAACGCTGACCATACTCGGCCAAGGTATCGCGGTCGGTCGGTTCATCGCTGAGGATCAACCACGGCTCGCGGTGTCCCCGTTGCCAGCCCACAGCTACGTGCATCTCCAGGCGTTGCGGGCCGACAGAGACGTGATGATAGCATCCCACTTCACCGGCCTGCACGCGCCTGGCCAGGCGCCGATAGTGCCCCCGGCGGTGGAGGTGGACATAGAGATGCAACCCCGCGCGGTTGATACGCACGCGCAGATGCCAGCGCGCTTGTCGGTGGATCCAGGCCATCAGTTCCACCTGCATAAAGCCGCGGTCGGCCAACAGCACGATGTCCCGTCCTGCCGGCAACACCCGCTCGGCCAAGCGCAATAACCCGCGGTAAGCCCGAAAGGCCACACGGCGGGAGCGATGGTCAATGACCTTCCAGACCAGCGGCAGCGTACGGCCGCGATAGACCAACCCCAGGCGGATCAAACACCACCGGTTCCACCGCAATGAGGTATCCAACACCACGTACCGGCGTGACGCGTCCAGTTCCGCTAGCACCGGCTGCACCAGCGCCCCATAGAGGTGGTGGACATCCACCCGCCCATTGGCCAACCAGCGCCGAAACCGCCGCCAGGTACTGGCCGCCACCTGGGCGCGACTGTGCACATACGGCACCCACTCACTCAGCCCGATCCAGCCGCTGCTCAATAACCCAACCACCATCCCTGCCAAGGTCGATAAATGCCGACGATCGCGCCACGGCGCTTGTGCCAATAGGGAGACTATCGTAGGGTAAAGCGGGGATGAGGGGTTCAGGCGCGGACTCCCTTTTTTGATCTACCCCGTTGCAACACGAGGATCGATTCAAAGTACAGATAATTTTATGCTATCATAAAGTTATCGAACAGCTTTGACTAACCTATTGAACGATCGGAGCCCCCCTTGATGGCCTATCACAGGCTAGTGCATTATTTATCCGAGTTAGCAGACCCGCGTCATGCGAAAGGCATTCGCCCTGTGCAGTTGTCGAGCGTAACGATTATGGTAATGGCGATGCTATGCGGGCGAACGAGCCTGAAAGGGATCGCGCGCTTTGCGCGCACCCATGTGCAAGCGCTGGCCGAGGTGATCCCGTTACCGCGCGATAAAGCGCCCTCCTACAGTACGTTGCAACGCTTGAGCCAGCAGCTGTCGAGCGAGGGTTTGTGTAGGCAGTTCAATCGCTGGATGCCGCAGTACGCGCAGGCCGAGACGATCGCTATGGATGGCAAGCGTATCACCCGCACCTTCCCACCCAAGGAAGGCGAGAAACAACGTGTTACCTCGCTGGTGTCGTTTTTTAGTCATCCTCGTCAGCTGATCTGCGGCGTCGGTAAGCTGGACAATGATAAGCCCAGCGAAATCGACGTGGTGCAAGCATTGATCGGCACGCTGCGGATCGAGCGTTCGGTGTTCACTCTGGATGCGCTGCCTTGCCAAAAAAACCGGTGGCCCAGATTACTGCCCAGGGCCACGGCTACCTCATCCCCGTCAAAGGCAATCAACCGACGCTCCCTAAGCGCCTCGCGCGGACGGCGCAGAATGCAGCGACGGCGGCCTGGAGTTGGCGCCAAAGCGGCCATGGTCATGATACCCGTTGTCGGCGCACATGCTGGCCGGCCGCGGCGGCGATGAAGGCGCAATGGCCGGGGCTGGAGCAGTCTATCAGCGTTCGGCGGCAGGGCGAGCGGGACGGTAAACCCTTCGACAACCCCACGTATTACATCACCCGCGAGCCATTCAGGGCGTGGCGCTTGGCGCAGCGTGTTCGGGGTCATCGCAAGCTCGAAAACACCCTGCACTGGACTAAAGATGTCGTCTTGCAGGAAGATGATGGTGGCTTGGTGGACTCACCAGCGGCGGCTAATATGGCGCTGATCCGCAACATGAGCTTCCATTTGCTGGTGATGACCGGGTATCGATCGATCAGCGAAGGGATCAGTGCCATGGGCGAGCAGGTCGGGAAACTCTGGCAGATCATCAGTCAGCCGAGCCGAACACCGCTGAAGCGCTAACAGGTTAGCGATGCATGTCGGATAATGTTATAATTTTAAATGGTTTTTTTACTTTGAATCGACCCTCCGTTGCAACACGGGTCGCGCAGTTCATCTCATCCCTTCCTTTGATTTCAAGCAGAATCCGTACCTTACGAGTTTTGTCAGTCAACCAGGTATTGCCCCTCATGTACGAGTTTGGTATGACGTTTCATGCGCATCATCATATTCTTTTATGAATAGATCACTTTTCCCCTCAATCTGAAAGGTAAAACGTCTACGTGTTGCCACTCAAGTAATCATGCAATGACGGCTTATACAATCACCCATCGCACCCGCTATACCTACACTAGCGCTATAGCACTATGTCACAACGAAGCTCGCCTGCTACCTCGGAAAACGCCTTGGCAACGCTGTGAAGAAAGCAAAGTAACAATTTATCCTAAGCCTGCTTTGGCAGTTGAGCGTCAAGACTTTTTCGGGAATCGAATTTTATATTTTGCTATTCAAGATATTCACCAACGCCTGGAAGTTAGCGTTACCACCGATATTGAGGTAAGCCGGCAGCTATTTTCTAAATCCAGTGCTTCCCCCCCTTGGGAAGACGCGTTGCAAAGGTTGAGGCATGACTCAGATCCAGACATTATTGAGATCCGTCAGTTTTGTTTAGATTCTCCCTTTGTTCACTGTAGCGCTGCGCTACGCGACTATGCCAATCCCAGTTTTCCTCCGGGACGGCCATTATTAGACGCTGTGTTGGATTTGACTGAACGCATTCATCGGGATTTTATCTATGATCCTCATTTCACGACTGTGGCTACACCCTTGGGTACAGTGCTGGAAAACCGTCGGGGAGTTTGTCAGGATTTTGCCCATTTGGCGATTGGCTGTGTGCGTTCTTTAGGATTAGCGGCTCGCTATATTAGCGGCTATTTGGAAACATTGCCGCCTCCGGGTCGGCCTCGTTTACGAGGGGCGGATGCTTCTCACGCTTGGCTGGCAGTCTATTTGCCAGGGTTGGGCTGGGCGGAATTTGATCCCACTAATAATTGTATGCCAGATGAAAGGCACATTACTTTGGCTTGGGGAAGAGATTATGGAGATGTTGCGCCTCTCAATGGAGTGATGAGCGGCGGCGGATCTCATACCTTGGCCGTGTCGGTAGATGTGGAGCCGCGCTGTCATAAAACACTCGATGCGAATATGGCTCCTCTAACTGACAGTGCTGGTACTGGCTTCTCCGAGCGCAATCCATAAGATATTTAGGTAGGACTTACGCATTGACGGCAGGTCGAAATTGTGGATTGAGATATTCCTTGCCAGAGATGAAGGTGCTGACAAACGACGCCACGACGTCCTTGTCCAAATCTCGCTGCCAGTGGTAGGCGTTGCTGATGAGTTCCGTTAACTGCATCCGTTGCAGGTGAACGTAGCTACCCAGGGCGGCAAAGATAGGATTGAGTATCGGCACGTTGCCGCGCACCTGGAACCTCTCGAGATGGCAGACCTGCTTGATCATTCGGTGGTACTGCTCGATGTGGCAATCGCAACCCATAAAACGATAGACCTGGTGTTCCGTACGCAGGTGTACAAGCTGAAGCGGCAGATGCAAACGCTGTCTGCCCAGCCAACCTCATCGTCATCGCCTTCTAGGCGCCAAAATGGTGTCATGGAGGACAGCGATGAAACAGTTACACATTCGTCACCAACAGGCGGTCGCTGAACCGCTACAGCCGGAGCGCTTACTGCGAGCGCTGAAGATTATTCTGGAACACGCGGAGGTCACCGATGCCAGTGGCACTCTATGCCCGCGTCTCGACGCCTCACCAGCACCAAGAGGGCACCATTGCCAGCCAGGTGCAGGCCCTCAAACATCACATCGAGCAACAGAACGGGAGCCTGTTGCCGGAACACGAATACCTGGATGAAGGGATCAGTGGCGCTCGGCTCGACCGCCCGGCGCTGGACCGGCTGCGTGACAGCCCCCAGCGCGGTGAATTCGATGCCGTGGTGCTCCTATCACCCGATCGACTGGCTCGTCATTATGCCCATCAGTGGCTGTTGATCGAGGAGTTGGAGAAACTTCAGGTCAGGCTGATTTTTTTGCACAACCCCTTTGGTGATACGCCCCAGGGCAAACTGCTGACCCAGATGCCAGGGATGATGGCCGAGTACGCGCGCGCGCAGATTCTCGAGCGTACGCGCCGCGGGCGGCTGGAGAAAGCCCGCCACGGCGACTTCATGCCCTGGGCGTATCACTGCTACGGCTACCGGTATCTGCCCAAGCGCCATGGCACACCGCCGCGGGTGCTCATTGAGCCAACCCAAGCCGAGGTAGTCTGGCGTATCTACCACATGCTGCTCGACGAGTAGCTGAGCTGCCGTCAGATCACCAAACGCCTCAACGACGCCCAGACCCCAACGCCCTCGGGTAAAAACACCGTGTGGCACCCAACGACGGTCAGAAACATTCTGACCAGTCGCGTCTATCTCGGACAGGCGCGCTACAATTACCGCCAGTCGGTGCTACCCGCTTATCGCAAGCGTGACGAAGCACCGCTCCGCTCGCTGAAAACCGGGCGCCACTATCGCCCCGAAGACGAATGGGTCTGGAGCGAAGCGCCGGCGATTATCACGCCCGCGGTGTACGAGAAAGCCCAACGGCAATGGCAACGCAATACCGAGTTAGCCCGGAAAATGTACCAACCGGGTTCGTGCCGTTACCGGTTACGGCGCCTGGTCAAATGCGGCGAGTGCGGCTTGCGCATGAGCGCCTATCGCCAGCTCAGCGTCGACAAACGCTACGCGTACCTGTACTACCGCTGCCCCGGCCATGAGCCGCTGAGCTGTGGCCGGGCCGATAAATGCCCCTCACGCCTGGTGCGCGCGGACCGGCTCGATACCCTGGTCTGGGAGGCGCTCAGCCACCTGTTGCACACCCCGAGCGTGATTCCCCAGCTCCATCAGGCCTGGGCACACGCACGGCAGCAACATCTTTCCGCGCTGGGCGCGCAGCAACCCCAACTATCGCAACGCCAGCAGCGTCTTGAGCACCAAAGCCGGCGCTTGGTCGATGCCTATCAGGCTGAGATCATTAACCTCGATGAACTGCGCAGTCGGCGCCAGAGAATCACCCAAGCGCTGCAGCAGATCGAGCAAGAACGTCAGCAATTAGCCCAGACTCAGCAGCAGACAGCGCACTGGCAACAAGTCATTGAGAACGTCGACACCTTTCGCCAATTGCTGGGTGACAACCTCGAACAGCTCTCGTTCGAAGAGCGCCAGGCGGTCGTGCAGTGTCTGGTTAGCAACGTGATCGTCACCGGCGAGCACGTCGATATCTACTACGCACTCCCTTTTGAATTGGCCCCTCAGCTATGTCATCATGCGAGCGGCGTACCTGAGGGGACGCCAGGTCATTTTTACCGCTTGCGTCTGGCACATCTCAATGTGCCAATGCTGGTCATGCAGCTTCTCGAACGCACCCTGCCCAAAGGCCGGGTAGGCGTCAGTCTGCGGCAGGAAAACCACGTAATGGCGCCGTTGGTCTTTTAACTGCGTCCGACACCCTTTGACCTCGCCGAACTCGCGCAACCACACCCCCTGCCCTTCGGCCGGGATCGTTAGCTGCTGCCCCTGTACCCATTGGCCTTTTTCCAGAGACACCCGGCGGTTGCTTTCCACGGCAAACAGAAACCCCAGCGGGTGGTTTCTGACCCGCTGGAGGTGGTCTGCACACGAATACCAACTGTCCCCGGTCACGCAGGCCGGTTCTAGCCCCCAGTCTAGCACCTGCCCCCGCATCTCCCGGAACTACGCATTTTTGGTCTTGTGCTCGGATGTGTCGTAAACCCGGTAATTGACCGGCAAACTGCGGCCCTGCAAATCCGGGTAGTACAGCGTGATCAGCTTCAACCCCTTAACCACCCGGAGGGTCGATTCAAAGTACAGATAATTTTATGCTATCATAAAGTTATCGAACAGCTTTGACTAACCTATTGAACGATCGGAGCCCCCCTTGATGGCCTATCACAGGCTAGTGCATTATTTATCCGAGTTAGCAGACCCGCGTCATGCGAAAGGCATTCGCCCTGTGCAGTTGTCGAGCGTAACGATTATGGTAATGGCGATGCTATGCGGGCGAACGAGCCTGAAAGGGATCGCGCGCTTTGCGCGCACCCATGTGCAAGCGCTGGCCGAGGTGATCCCGTTACCGCGCGATAAAGCGCCCTCCTACAGTACGTTGCAACGCTTGAGCCAGCAGCTGTCGAGCGAGGGTTTGTGTAGGCAGTTCAATCGCTGGATGCCGCAGTACGCGCAGGCCGAGACGATCGCTATGGATGGCAAGCGTATCACCCGCACCTTCCCACCCAAGGAAGGCGAGAAACAACGTGTTACCTCGCTGGTGTCGTTTTTTAGTCATCCTCGTCAGCTGATCTGCGGCGTCGGTAAGCTGGACAATGATAAGCCCAGCGAAATCGACGTGGTGCAAGCATTGATCGGCACGCTGCGGATCGAGCGTTCGGTGTTCACTCTGGATGCGCTGCCTTGCCAAAAAAACCGGTGGCCCAGATTACTGCCCAGGGCCACGGCTACCTCATCCCCGTCAAAGGCAATCAACCGACGCTCCCTAAGCGCCTCGCGCGGACGGCGCAGAATGCAGCGACGGCGGCCTGGAGTTGGCGCCAAAGCGGCCATGGTCATGATACCCGTTGTCGGCGCACATGCTGGCCGGCCGCGGCGGCGATGAAGGCGCAATGGCCGGGGCTGGAGCAGTCTATCAGCGTTCGGCGGCAGGGCGAGCGGGACGGTAAACCCTTCGACAACCCCACGTATTACATCACCCGCGAGCCATTCAGGGCGTGGCGCTTGGCGCAGCGTGTTCGGGGTCATCGCAAGCTCGAAAACACCCTGCACTGGACTAAAGATGTCGTCTTGCAGGAAGATGATGGTGGCTTGGTGGACTCACCAGCGGCGGCTAATATGGCGCTGATCCGCAACATGAGCTTCCATTTGCTGGTGATGACCGGGTATCGATCGATCAGCGAAGGGATCAGTGCCATGGGCGAGCAGGTCGGGAAACTCTGGCAGATCATCAGTCAGCCGAGCCGAACACCGCTGAAGCGCTAACAGGTTAGCGATGCATGTCGGATAATGTTATAATTTTAAATGGTTTTTTTACTTTGAATCGACCCTCCTTAACCACCCGGGGGTGCTTGCCTGACCAGAAGTGGCCAACCAACTCCATGTGCTGGCCGTAGGGCTTGTCCACGGTGCTGTCGTCCACGCTCCGTGTTCCCCCGACCCGATTCAGCATCCCCTTGGCCTCGGCGAACAGGTCCTTGGGCTCATCCCCCTCACGCAACAGAAAACGGTTCACGCTGTCATGGGAAATCCCCATCACTTCCGCCAAACGGCTACCGTTGCCTGAGTTCGGCTCGCTCATCAAAAATCCCATATCCATCGGTAAGCTACAATGCCCTGTCGGGGGGCGTGAGGTTATTCTGATCATCCGGCTAAGCGTGGCTCAAAACGCCAATCTCTGCCACAAGTTTTCGTATTCGTCAATGCGTAAGTCCTATTAGGATATTAAGAAGTGGTTAGTCTCGCCGTAGGCGGTCGGAAATGGCAACCGGTGTTGGATAATTTAAAACCACAAAGTAGGTAGAGGCTATAAAGGTCAGTAACGCTGTAGCCTGTATCAAATAAGACGCTTTATGTTCCACAAAACCGCTTTCTAGAGCCAATACCGCGATAAGCAAAGAAAATTCACTGACTTGGCCGAGGCGTACTCCCACCTCCATAGACAGTTGAGGCTGTTCCTGCGCTAGCTGGAGGAACCAGCGAAACACCCAAGGCTTAACGAATATCATTAGCCCGGCTAACGTGAAGGCCGGGAGTAAAATTTCACCTAAGACGTGTAAATCAAAACCGGCTCCCAGAGAGAAAAAAAACATCACGAGAAAAAAATCCCGCAACGGTTTAAGGCTATCGGCAATGTAAAGAGCGATAGGGCTGGTAGCCAGCGAAACACCGGCGATAAAGGCGCCGATTTCTTGAGACAATCCTAAAATGTCAGCCAACTCCGCAACGCCCAGACACCAGCCGATGGCTGTTAGAAAGATGTATTCCCGGATTTTATCGAACTTGCGGATTATCTTAAGAAGCACAAAACGAGAGAACAGAAAAGCAAAACCCAATAAGGCAGGCAGGCCAACGAGCAGCAAACCGACACCTTTGAGGAGCGAATCCTGGCCGCTGATGCCCTGTAAAAGCAAAAGAATGACGATGGCGATAAGGTCTTGAAGCAGGAGAATACTGATAATGATCTCACCCGTGTGCTGGTGATGAAGCGCCGTGGTCGGCAAGAGTTTAAGACCGATGATAGTACTGGAAAACATCATTGCAGCGCCGACTAAAAGAGACTCACTTAGGGTGAAGCCAAAAAGTGCGGCTATGCTAAAACCGGTTGATGCAAACACCAGCGAGGTGCCTACAGTCACCACAATAGCCTTCCGCAACATCTGCAAAAGCTCTTTAGGAGCCAGATCCAGTCCCAATAGGAACAAAAGGAAAATAATGCCCACCTCCGACATTTCACGGATAATCCATGGATCGGTGAGAAATCCTAAGCCGGCAGGTCCCATCAGTGTGCCTGCCACAATGTAGGCTACTGGTAGTGCCTGACGGGCATAAAGGGCTATGGTGGCGAGCAGAGCTGCTCCAGTAAAAATCAAGAAGAGTGAAAAAACGATGGAACCATGATCTTCTGCCAAACTCATGAATCCTCCCTCGGGTGATTAAAGGTACCCCCCAAACCCATAGGCAACCCCCCGTTTGCTAACTTCAGTCTGTGTTCAGGCTTTATCAGTAACCGGATTGTCATCGTTATAAAAGTGTTTTGCGGTACGTGTTGCTATTTTTGCAAATAGCGTTGGGGTTTTGTGATCTTGCAAGCGCTGGCAGTTTTTTGCGGTTAACTGTTAGTGATGCTGCAATATGTTATACGCCTCTAGAGAATTACCTGCCATAGTTAGCTGATGCTATAGCTTTCTGCTCGTCGAAGCTAATAGACTTAAGGTTATGCTGTTTAAGCTTAGCGGACAGTAAAGTCAGTTTCATTCATCATGGTTTCGCCCTGCAGTCTAAATTAATATATGCGAACGATGCAGGTCTTGAACTGTAATAGTGCAAATACCCTATACTAGCCACACCAAATGTCTGCCCAGACAACCGTAATAGCCTCATCCTGCAAAGTACTTTAAGCCGGCATCGACTTCACGCCTGGCGGAGTGAGTTCGGTCTTCGCTGAGAGCGAGCTGGATGGCTTTTCTTAGGATGACCTTCCTAGGCATGCATTAACTCCAACCTATGTCGCCAACCACTTCAAGAACAATGAGACCTTGAAATTATCTGGCCGCTTTTCTTTCCAGATTCCTCCGGAGCCGCGCTGGCTACCTCAGGCACGTCGTTGGCAGGTTGAATTGTCTGTTGAACTGGTGAGTTGGCTGTTTAATGCCGGTTCACTCACACGCCGTCTACGACAAGTCTGTCCAGGACAGTTTCGGGTGCAGGTGCTAGGTCAGTACTGGGCACGACCCTTGCCGAGCGAATTCCGGGTCTTACAGTTGGAGCACCGGGGCTATGTCTGGATTCGGGAGGTGCAACTGGTGTGCGATGACCAGCCTTGGGTGTTTGCCCGCACTGTCATTCCGCCAGCGACCTTGCACGGTCGTTGCCGGCGGTTAATGCGCTTAGGTAGTCGGCCCTTAGGGGAGGTGCTGTTTAGCGATCCAAGCGTACAACGTGCTGAGGTTCAGATTGCCTGCATCGCTGCGACACAGCGTTTGCATCACCGTGCCTTTGGCGCGTTAAACGAGACGCCGGAGCCGATTTGGGGGCGACGTTCGCTTTTTCGTATCGATGGCCAAAGGCTACTCGTCTGCGAAATTTTTCTCCCTGATCTACCGCTTTCCTGTTCTACTAACAATAACTAGGTGTGCAATGCTTATGAACCTCATGCAACTTGAGAACCGCCTGCGGGAATATGCATTACTGATGCGCTTAGATAAGCCTATCGGTGCGTTTCTGTTGCTATGGCCTACTCTCTGGGCGCTCTGGCTTGCTGGTGAAGGACAGCCGACGCAAAAGGTCGTGGTAGTGTTTTTGCTCGGCGTATTCCTAATGCGCTCCGCAGGCTGCGTTATCAACGACATTGCTGACCGCAATTTAGATCCGTTCGTCGTGCGCACCCACCAGCGTCCTCTGGCCGCAGGACGTGTGTCGGTTCGGGAGGCGTTGTGGCTGTTTATCGCGCTCTGTCTGTTTGCCTTTACCCTGGTATTGCTGATGAATACGCTGACCATTCTGCTTTCCCTAGTGGGGGTAATGCTGGCAGCTAGCTATCCGTTTATGAAACGTTTTCATCACCTACCCCAGGTATATTTAGGGGCCGCCTTTGGTTGGTCCATTCCAATGGCTTTTGCAGCGCTGACTAACACAGTACCTCCCTTAGCTTGGCTGCTCTTTTTGGCTAACGTGGTATGGTCGGTAATCTACGACACCATGTATGCCATGGTGGATAGGGAAGACGATTTGCAGATGGGGGTTAAATCGGCGGCTATTTTGTTTGGTACTCAGGACAAACGCATTATCGCTCGCCTGCAGGTACTGTTAATCATTTTACTCATGTTCGTCGGTATTTTGGCTAACCTTGGCTGGGCCTACTATGGGGGATTATTCGTGGCGGCTTGGTTTGCGCTGTATCAGCAATATTTGATCCGCGAACGAAGACCGTCAGAATGTTTCCGAGCCTTTTTAAATAACAATTGGTTCGGTTTGGTCGTGTTTTGCGGCATTTTATTGGATTCCTTGCCTGTAGCCCGTGCCTGAAAGGCGACAAAGGCCATGACAAATACCTAAAGACCTGGGCTAGATTGGGCATCTTAGTAATCGTCAAAAAATAACTTGGTCAAATTTTTCTGGCACCTAGTGTCGGTGAGGTTGGTAGGGCGGGTTAGGCGTCAGCCGTAACCCGCCTTTCACGGTTCCGGCGGGTTACGGCTGACGCCTAACCCGCCCTACGTCAAATGACCAAGTTATTTCTAGACGGCTCCTTAGTATCTTATGGCACATAAAATGCAATAGCCAAGTTGGGTATCAATAAATCAGAAAACCCCATGGACGCAATGACTCTAAGTCGGACTAAAAAAATCATCGTATGCGCACTTCTATTATTGGCGTTAGCAGCTAATGCGTCAATCAGGGAAGCGCAAGAGGGATTGCTGCTGTTTCGTATTGGTAGCGCGGGGATTGGTGGCCTTTATTTTCCCATTGCCAATGCGATCGCCAAAATTTTTAATGGTCTCTCCCTGTGCGCAGAGGGACAGGCATGCGGGTTACCGGGGTTATTGGCCGTTGCGCAGGTTTCCAACGGTTCGGTTGCTAATGTGCGTGACTTGCGAGGCGGCAGCCTGGAAGCCGGTTTGGTGCAATCCGATGTCGCTTACCACGCCTATTATGGTACGGGACTTTTTGAGCAGGAGGGACCCTATAAAAAATTGCGCATTATTGGCAACCTCTATGCCGAGCATCTGCATATAGTCGTACCTGCTGCTAGCACTATTCAGTCTGTAGCCGATCTGAAGGGAAAGCGAATTTCTTTCGATGAGCCAGGTTCCGGTACTCTCGCCAGCGCCCGTTTTCTATTGCAAGCCTATGGTCTGAGAGAGAGCGACTTGCAAGCCGTTTATTTAAAACCGCCATTGGCAGCTAGTGCCCTGCAGGAGAAGCGGCTCGATGCCTTCTTCTTAGTCGCCGGTTATCCAGCGACAACCATTGCTCAACTTGCCCTTACGGATGCCATTCGCTTGGTTCCCTGTAGCGGTTCTCACACTAAGTTCTCGATAATGGATTATCCTTATTTTTTCTATTCAGAAATACCGGCAGATGCCTATCATAACGTAGCAACGACACCCACCTTGGCGGTAGGTGCTCAGTTGCTTGTTGATGCCAGGCTCGATGAAGAACTCGCCTACGAAATGACTCGTCTCTTATGGAGCGAGCAGGCTCATCAAATACTCAGCAAGGCGCACGTCAGAGGTCGAGAAGTTCGCCTGGAGCGGGCACTAGATGGAGTCATGCTTCCTCTGCATCGAGGCGCCGTACGTTATTATCGGGAAGTCGGCCTGTTATAGGAAGGTATTGTCCGATTATGAACCAGGCCGCTGCTCAGCTACCCCATCGTAAGCCACTGTTGAATTTTGAGTTAATGCTGATTTTTGTCCTGATTGGCACGGCGATAAGTGTCGGCTTTTATGTTCATGCTACTCTTTCCCAAGTGCGTCAGAATCTGCCGGCGGAAATTTGGCGTCAAGCTGACGCTATTCACCTGGTGACTGACGAACTCAGAGCATTGGTTCATGCTGTTGAGCTGGCTAAGCTGAATACAGGTCCACAGCGTTATGAAGCAATTATTGCCCATGTTCAGGTGTTACAGGAGCAGTTAATAGCTGTCCGTAATACGTATGTCTTTGATAATTTGCTGGGAGCTGCCGGCTTACATGCCGTAGTCAATCCAGCGGCGGAAGACATTTACCGCTGGATGACGCAGGGCATACCAGGCGTAGCTGCCGATTCTCCAAGGTTAATGCAGTTAATTGAAATCCGTGCTAAAGCGGTTTATGCCCAGGCTTTAGGTTTATCCCGGCAAGCACATGCCACCACCCAGGAACTCTTGATACAAGGAACTTTGCGCTTGGCACAGTTCCAGGATATTATGCTGCTGTTGCTCGCCGTCCTGCTGGCCTTTACTCTGCTGGTGGTTTATTTATTTTTGCGTAAGCATCGAGTTAAGGCACGGTTGGCGATTCTCCGCGAACAGCTTATAGACGCTATTGAAAATATTCCTGAGGGTTTTATTCTGTGCGATGCCAAGGATCGCATCGTAGTCTGTAACGAGTCTTATCGTTGCATGTATTCTTGTGTCCAGGATTGGCTCGCCCCCGGTATGCCGTTTCTGAAGTTGACTCAGGCTCTGATGGCGAGTCATCTAGTGATCGAAGACGAACGACACCATCATACTTTAGTAGAGCGTATGCTACGTCATCGCAATTCCAGTTCGCCCTTTGAGCTTGAACTGCGGGACGGACGGCGGATTCGTATTAGCGAACGCCGTACCCGCGATGGGGGGATCGTCGGTATTCATACGGATATCACGGATATTCGCCGCACTCAGGAGCGCCTGTACTTTTTGGCAAATCACGATACTTTAACAGGCTTGCCTAACCGGGGCTATTGTCAGGAACACCTGGAAAAAGTCTTAGCGAGAGCGCATCGTCGTAAAACAAAATTTGCTCTACTGTACTTGGACTTAGACCGTTTCAAATGGGTTAACGATACCTTTGGACATCAAGCAGGGGATACGTTGCTGCGAATCGTGGCTGAGCGCCTCAGAAATTGCCTGCGTGACGAAGATATCTTGGCTCGCTTGGGCGGGGATGAATTTATGGTGATTCTTGAAGACTTAGTCGATGATGGAGTACTTGCAGCGGTAGCTTCAGCAATACGTCTTATTGAGTCATTAACAAAACCTATTCAAATAGATGCTCATGAAGTATTCATCACCACCAGTATCGGCATTGCTTGCTTCCCGGTACACAGCAGTGATCTTAAAACTCTGATGCAGTACGCCGATTTGGCCGGCTATTATGCCAAATCCCAAGGCCCTAATAATTATGCTATCCACGCTCCAGGTCTTAAAGATGTTTCTCTGCAGCGTATTGGAGCATAGTCTACTGACGTTCAGTGCCTGCTCACGAGGGCTAGCTCCGGGCGCTGCGCGTTGCTCGAGATGATCAGACTCTAGTACAGCTAAGATTAACAATATTGCCATAAGCAGTGGCTGAGAGGCGGATGAGTGTTACAGCCAGATTATCACAACAATAGCATTGTTAATCTTATGAGTTCTCTGGTGCTTGGCCTGGGTGGACCAGCGACGCTTTATCCACCTCTTGCCTTGTTACCTCCGGAAAAAGTCACACGTGCCGCTAATGTGGTGCTGTTGGTCATCGACGGACTTGGCTATAACTACTTAAAACGCCAGAAAAGCGTTTTGAATCAGTATCTGCGGGGTTATCTGACTTCCGTATTTCCCACCAGCACGGCGCCTGCTATTACCACTTTTTTAACTGGGGTGGCGCCGCAGCAGCATGGCGTCACCGGCTGGTTTATGCATCTTAGGGAACTTGGTGCGGTGACACTTTTGCTGCCATTTCAGCCCCGTTGGGGAACGGTCTCGTTTGCGGCGGCGGGTATTAATGTGGCTGAGCTGATAGGTTATGCATCCGTTTTTGATCGGCTCGATGCCCGGTGCTGTTTTATTATTCAGCAAAATCTGGTGGATTCACCCTATAGTGTGGCCGGAGCAGGTTGTGCTGAACGGATCGGGTATCATGATCTTGCCGACTGTTTTAGAGCAATTGCCAATAGCACAAAACGCGTGGCAGGACGACGCTATGTTTATGCCTATTGGCCGTTGTTGGACAAACTGTCCCATCAATATGGAGTTAGTAGCCAAAGAGTACAAATCCATTTGTGCGAACTAGAGAGGAGCTTTATGCACCTTCTGGAAGTGCTAAAGGGCACCGATACGCTGGTGGTTGTTACCGCTGATCATGGTTTTATCGACACGGACCCACGCCTCACGGTGCAGTTAGCCGACCATCCAGAACTGGCCAAATGTTTGGTTATGCCCCTATGCGGTGAGCCCAGAGTGGCTTTTTGTTACGTGCGTCCCGGTTTGTGTCGGCAGTTCGAGCGTTACGTGGAACAAAGGCTGCGCGAGTATTGTGAGGTTTATGCTAGCTTGGAATTGCTCGATAGGGGATGGTTTGGGTTGGGTGAACCAGACCCTAGGTTGCAACATCGTATTGGCGACTATGTATTAATTTCTAAAGATTCCTATGTCATTAAAGATGCTTTACCGGGAGAGAAACCTTGGACGGATCTGGGAGTTCACGGCGGTGTCAGTGAGGACGAGCTGTATGTGCCCCTAATCATGGCGCATTGTTAGGCCTTAGCAGTGGGTTAGTCGCTCTCGATGCATCATGATCTCCTACAATTTGTGGGAAATCGCTGAATAACCCCTATTCCGATAGATGCGAAACCGTTCTCGAGACTTGGCTAGAGTGTCTGGATGTTGATCCACAAGCTCCGCCACACGTTGGAATCGCTCGAAGAAAACAGGTACTGTGTGGGTGATGTTGATAAGGATGTCAGCCTCTATGGTTGGTGTCTCAGTCCAGCCGATGAGCACTGGCGAGCGATCCTCGGGAGAGGTCGGATAAAGGGCGTGCGGGACAAAGCTACCCTGTCGGAAACTCCAAAGCAGGTCATCGAGTTGCCGGCCCTGTTCGCCTGATTCCGTGTGCAGATATACCTTATGCTTAAGCGTATAGGCTTTTTCCGCCAAACGACAGGCTAGTAGCAACCTGCCGTTGAGGGCTTGGTTGGAGAGGACATAAAAGTCAATGCGGGGCAAGGTTTCACTCTTTATGCGTAGCCTCACTAACTCGATCTAGTAGATATTGGGTCAGTAACGGGACCGGCCGACCGGTAGCCCCTTTTTCCTTGCCGGTTTTCCAGGCAGTACCAGCGATATCCAAGTGCGCCCAATGCAGTTTCTTGGTGAAGCGAGACAGAAAACAGGCGGCGGTGATGGCACCCGCATCGCGTCCCCCAATATTGGCTATATCGGCGAAATTGCTGTTTAATTGTTCTTGATACTCATCCCACAATGGCAATTCCCAGGCTCGATCACCGGCAAGTTGGCCTGCATTGATAATGTCGTTAGCCAAGTGGCCATGATTACTCAGCAAGCCATGGGGATGGCGCCCCAGGGCAATGATACAAGCCCCTGTCAAAGTAGCAATATCAATTACCGCTGCAGGTTCGTAACGCTCACTATAGGTTAGCGCATCGCACAGAATCAGCCGACCCTCAGCGTCGGTGTTAAGGATTTCGATCGTTTGGCCAGAAAGGCTAGACACGATGTCGCCTGGCTTGGTGGCGCGGCCGCTCGGCATGTTTTCTACGGCAGGAATTAGGCCTACCAGGTTGAGAGGTAGCTGTAGTTCAGCACAGGCCCGCAAAGCGCCCAACACGCTTGCAGCGCCGCCCATGTCAAATTTCATCTCGTCCATGTCAGAGGCGGGTTTGATGGAAATGCCGCCGCTGTCAAATGTTACGCCCTTGCCCACTAATACAATGGGTTGTTGCGCTTTTGAGTCGTTATGATACTCCATAATAATCAGCTTAGGAGGTTGTGCGCTGCCCCGAGCCACTGCCAGCAGTGCCCCCATGCCCAGCTTTTCCATATCGGCTTCTTCTAACACCTGAACGGTAATGGCCTTAAAAGCCTTGTCTAGGGCCAGAGCCTGTTCTGCCAAATAGCTGGGAGTACAGATATTGCCAGGGCGATTGCCCAGATCTTTGGCAAGCTTAACACCAGCAGCGATCGCTATCCCTTCGCGCAGGGCTTGTTCACCACCTAACAACTCCCGACGGTTAGGGACGCTTAGTATGATTTTCCGCAGTGGACGCCTAGGCGAGTCCTTTTTGCTTTTTAATTCATCAAAACGATACAGAGCTTCCTCAGTGGCTTCAATAGCCTGTCGAATTTTCCAGTCGGTGTGGCGACCCTTAACGTTCAAATCGGTGAGGTAACAAACCGCTTCGGTTGCTCCAGTGTTGTTGACCGTGGTAACGGCTTTGGCCATTATCTTGCGAAACCGTTGGTCATCCAAATCGCGCTCCTTGCCGCAGCCGATCAGAAGCACTCGATCACACAAAGCATCTGGTGTATGGATCAGCAACAAGGTTTGATCTAGTTTACCCTCCATATCTCCGCGGCGCAGGATGTTGGACAAATAACCCTCGCAAGTCTCATCAAATTGCTCGGCGGCCGGCGAAAGCCGGCGTGGCTCAGAGACGCCCAATATCAAGCAAGCCGTGCGCTGTTTTTCAGGATTACCGCTTTTTACAGTAAATTCCATCCGCTGCTCCTAGTTAACAATGACAACTCTACTCCCCTAGCAGTGTGGAAATAACAACCTGTGCTGAGAAAGCGCTGTTGGGTCGAACTAACGCATTTAACTAGAAATTTTTTGATTTCACAACTTCATCCGACGTCGATACAACTCATGCTTGTTTTGGAATGCTTCTTTTTAAATTGCAATAGACCTCTTGCATCAGTCAGGCTTTAGCTGTTCAGGCTGGAGGTGTCACCGCCGCTCAACCCTGCCATCCGGAGAGGATTCGCTACCGCACATCCTCCTGTGCGCTGTCGGCGACACCCGCCAGCCCGGCACCTCGGCGTTCATTTTTACAAGAAATCTAACGGTGGTTTGCGCCGTAATTATTAGCCTATCTCTTAAATTGATGCCACGTCTGGAGGATGAATGACGGGAAACCTCAGAATTATTTGATGCGGACTAAAACAGTATCCGAATAGCGATCATGAAACCGGATAGTCAACAGAAATATGAGGAAAATAAGGCCGATCCCCAAACTAAGCCCATAGTGTATGCCCAGAATTTGGCGCAAATAAATAATAGGTAAAAGCCAAATACTGGCAAGCGAAAAGCGCAGTAGCGCTTGCCGTCCGGTAACATTTCCGCCATTGCAACTTTGCAGGCGAATCTTCCAGGCCCGCATTCCCAAAGTTTGGCCGCCATGTGTCCAAAACCAGCCGTAAAAAAAGAAGCAAACAGTCAAGATATAAAAAGAAAACAATGGATTACCCGCTTCGATCGCCTCGCCGCCCGTCAATGGTAGCACCAGTACTGTGGCCATAAACAAAGCACCAAACAGCAAAAGAGTATCATAGCAAATTGCTCCCAGGTGGCGAAGTAGACCGGCAGGGGATATGCTTACTGCAGAGGGAGGAGTTGCCATGCTATCCTTACTACTAAGAAAACGCATTAAAAACTGAGACTTGAAAAATTTTATGCATTTTCAGTGGCCATTAACTATGGTTATAAGTAATCTACAAAGATGGTTCGGGGAGCTAGCACATTAGTAGAGAAAGGTAGGTTTGCTAACCATAATAATAGCCTACCTTGGAGGAGAAAGTGAAATGAGTATTGTCGCTGAACTAATGACAAAACCAGGTGTGATTGCCGCTGGCGAATATGCTTATCGCGGAGACCGTTTTTCCTACCGGGGGGCTTTAACCGAACGCTATGCTCGTATGGCTTCCATTGTGTGCCGTGCCACCACGATGGGTACCAGCATGGAGGGGGACATGATTGCTGATTTATGTCCCCAATGTCGTATCCAGCCAGTGCGCGGTTGGCTACTACGCGGTCCCGAAAAGACGGTCTGTGTAATAGCCAACGTGTTTTGCTTGATCGATAATAACGGGGGATCGGTAAATTCAATTCTGAGTTTTATGCGGCAAGCGCTTGCCAACGAAGTAATGGATCTTATCTAAAATGGTCGGCCTAAAATAACTTTGCCGTTTTCTTAAGGAGACTCAAAATGGCGACGCTCGAACAACTGCTGACTTTGCCCGGTGCGATGGCGGCATTTGAATTTCGCGGTAGTGGTGAGTTGTTAAATTATCAAATTGCTGATCCTGAAGAAACTCTCGATAAAAGTATACTGGATCTGTTAGCGCATATGTGTGCTGCCAATATGAGTATTGCCACAATGCAGGCTCGCGGTTGGGAGACAATGACGGACATGAAGGGTTTTTATCCGGTACGGCAGTTCACGTTGGTAGGTTTTGACTGGTCAGTGATCGTTAGCGGGTTACAACGGGAGGCAAAAAAAATCACTGGAGCGGAATTACTGCCGCCTTTTATGGGAGTGGTGATAGCCAACGAATCGGCAGACTACGAGGCTGCTTTCGCAATTTTGGAGGAGTAGGGGTCGGCCAATGCTCAAGCGCCTATTGCTTCTAGACGGGGTGGATGTAGTTTGCCACTTTCGTGATGACGGCAGCTTAGTTGAAGGCTACGGGCTGCTAAGCCAGGAAAACATGATAAAGTTAGCTAAATTTGCCCATGACTATCGGCGCATGGTGCAAGGTAACGCTGATCAGTTGGCCATGTTTACCGGGATGCGTGGCTGGACTCCGCCTCGCGGTTGGATCGTACGAGGTGATAAAATGGCGGTATGCGGTGTCGCTAACGTAGTTTGCCTGGTGCATAACGAAGAAGGAGCGTTAAACGAAATTCTAGCGGAATTGCAGGAAGTCTCCCGCTATTAACTTCCTGTCGTAGTGACGTAGGTCGGTGAAACCAGGCTCAGCGATATATCATAGACCAGGGAATTATTCCTTTAGCTTACGATCTATAGGCTTGTAGGGCCGGTTGGGGGTAAGGCAAAAATCCGCCATATACCGCCTGAATCAAGGAAGAAAATTCATCCCATCGGAGTTACCGACCAATGCCTGCCAAATTCAAATATTGTTTAGCCATCTGTATAGGGGCCGTATTATGGTCGACGGTTGCCTGTAGCGATCCTCTCCCTCTCCAATCAATCGCAGATAACCTGCGCCTGCGCTTGCAGGAAAATGCCGCGCGTGAGTCCCCGCGGATTAGCGATACTTGGTCTTATTCTCCCATTACCTTGGCGCAGTTCTATGCTGAACGGACCTACCAGCCAGCCTGGCTAAATGCGGGAGGGCTGCTGCCGATAGCGGGTACTTTTGTCGAGATAATCAAGCAAGCCGCGCATGAAGGGTTGCGTCCTGGCGATTATCATGACAGTGAATTGCGTAGGATGCTAACTGCGGCCCACAGCGGAGATTTCGTCACAGCTTATCAGTGGGCTGATTTGGAACTGTTACTGACCGATGCTTGGCTAACTTATGGGAATCATTTGTTAGTTGGTCGCGTTGTGTCTCAACAAAAGGATCAACAGTGGCCCTTACCGGGACGTTCCGGGAATTTGCCAAGCATTCTGCAGGAAGCGCTGGAAACCAACAGGGTAATTGAAGCTTTAAACGCTCTGGCGCCGCCGTATTCAACTTATGCCTGGTTACGGACCGCTTTAGCACATTATCTGCAACTGGAAAACGCAGGAGGTTGGCCGTTGGTGAGTGCGGGAGATACGCTGGAAAAAGGGATGCGGCATCCGCGAGTAAAGGAACTACGTGTCCGTTTGCGGGTAACCGGTGAACTGACTCAAGTAGATAGTGTTACCACCGGTACTGCCAATGCCGCCGGAACGGCAAGGATGATTGCAGAGGATCAGTTTGATGAAGTGTTATTTAAAGCGGTGCAGCGGTTTCAGCAGCGCCACGGCTTAGCTGCCGACGGCATTGTAGGACCACTTACTTTGGCAGCGCTGAACGTGCCAGTTACTGAGCGGATACAGCAATTAAAACTCAATATGGAACGTTGGCGCTGGCTACCGGAAGATTTAGGGCAACGTTATATCCTGGTTAATATCCCGGATTTCACAATGCAAGTGATTGAGAACGGTCGGCTAGTCATAACTACCAAAGCCATTGTTGGTACACCTAAACGGCCTACTCCCGTGTTAAGCGCCAGGATGAGTTACTTGGTACTGAACCCGCGTTGGTATGTGCCCCATTCCATCACCGTTAAAGATCACTTACCTAAGTTGCGAAAGGATCCCTATGCGCTGATAACGAAGAAGTTTCATGTTTACGATGCAATGGGTCAGGAAATTGACCCCGGCAGTGTCGATTGGCATTCGCTAAGCCGTAGTGATTTTCCTTATCGCCTTCGCCAGGACCCCGGGCCACAAAATGCTTTGGGCAGGGTCAAGTTTATGTTTCCTAATCCTTATCATGTTTACCTTCATGATACCCCCTCCCGTGCTTTGTTCAACCGTAGTCAACGGACCTATAGTTCTGGTTGTGTTCGGGTTGCTAATGCCATTGAGTTAGCAGAATATTTTTTGAAGGATAATCCCCGCTGGACCCGGGATACCATTCGTGCGGCCGTAGGCGGTGGCAAGCGTCAGCGCACGGTATATCTGCCGGAAGAGATTCCTGTACATTTTTTCTATTGGACTGCTTGGGTCGCCGGGGATGGGTTAGTGCACTTTCGCAGGGATATCTATAATCTGGATCAACGTTTAACGCAGGTCTTACAGGCAGACATGAAACCTAAACAACCAGTGTAAGGTTGCCGGAAACTTCCGGTAGGCCTGGAGAAAGCGATGGCAAAGCCCTTTTGACGTAGATGGCTAAGGAAGTGTGCGTATCAGTGTATCCAGCCGGAAGGTTTACTTTGACTGCTACCGGCGGGCCCAGGCGAGGCATGGTGGAGAATCATATGCCAGCTTTCCCCGTGGCGCCGATAGATATTAGTGGCAATAATGGGTTGAGCGGGTTGTTCTTCGGCACCTAGGACAGTGATGTTTTCAAAAACGACGTGTACTGCCAGATGCTCCTGAAATAAGCTATGGACATCGCTAATGTGAAACTGTAGTCGAGTTCCCGAAGTGAAAATCTGCCGCCAGCTTTCCCGAACTGGTATCAGCCCTTGCAGCCGGGAACCCAGGGGATGAATACAGACGATGGTCTCGTTAGCTTCCCAAACTGCCATCATGGCTTCCAAATCCGTTTTTTCAAAAGCATCATAGAAAGCAGTTTCTGCTGCTTGAGGGGTCAAAAAGGTCGGTGTCTTCATGCGCTTCATTTTGCAGTTGGTGCGGATATGGGTGACTGGGTCTCAAGATCACTCGAGAAATGTAGCTTGACTTCTCGCGCCGATCACGTATGTAAATCTTTTACCGTTAGTTTTAGACAATGTAAAGTCAATGCTGGAGGTTTTCCGCACTAGTGGGTCATTTGATAATTATTCGGCCATAATTCATGTGTCTGGTTGGTGTTCCAGGGACTTTCAACAGGTATTAGGAAACGGCTATTTAAATGCCAAATGACCCACTAGTGGATTGTCTAGTTCAAAATTGTGCGGTTGAAGCCCGTTTTTTCAGTAAAATTTGGCTTTTTTATCTCATAATATTTCTATTGACAGGCCACTAGAGCTTTTCCGAATTTTGTTTGTTCCGGCGGTAGAGGAAGTCGTTGTGTTCGTGCATGAGGTAAAACATCCCCTGATTCAACATAAACTTGGACTAATGCGTCGGACTGATACTGGCACTAAGCAGATTCGTGAACTGGCCGCAGAAATAGCTTGTTTACTCACCTACGAGGCCACCGCCGATTTGCAGATCGAGCTTCATACAGTTCAGGGTTGGGCCGGGTCGGTTCAGGTGCAGCGTATCGAAAACAGAAAGATTATTATCGTTCCTATACTGCGGGCAGGACTGGGAATGTTGCATGGAGTGCTAGAGTTATTGCCTGGCGCGACGGTGAATGTATTAGGGCTGTATCGGGATGAGGCAACTCTTAACCCGGTAATCTATTATAAAAAAATAGCCCGGCAACTGCACGAGCATATCGCCATGCTTGTGGATCCTATGTTGGCTACGGGCGGTACTTTAGTCGCCGCGATTGACTTGCTAAAGGAGGTGGGTTGCAGACGCATTAAGGTGCTCTGTTTGGTGGCAGCGCCTGAGGGTCTAAAATGCGTTGAGGCGCGTCATTCCGATGTAGAAATCTATACGGCCGCCATTGATCATGGCTTAAACGAGGCGGGTTATATTCTGCCAGGGTTAGGCGACGCTGGGGATAAAATTTTTGGCACGTAGGAGGTCTACGTAAATAGCGGTGAAAGATGTTTACCTTACCTTTAAATATTAGAAATTAAAGATATCGACTCGGTTCGCAAAGGGGGGAAGATAATGGCTGTAACGGCGCTGACTTTGTTAACGGTGGAAAAGGGTAAGATTAATGATGTAGCCCAGGAATTAGCAGCATTGCCAGGGATTACTGAAGTCTATTCTTTGGCTGGACAATATGACTTAGCAGCCATCATCCGCGTTGCCGATAACGATCAAATGGCCGACCTAGTCACTGATCATATGCTAAAAGTAGAGGGAATCACCGGCTCGCAAACCCACATTGCGTTTCGTGTGCACTCCAAGCATGACTTAGAGAATTTCTTTGCCATTGGGATGGATTAGAGACTTGTTTGAATGGGGTGCTTTTCGTTATAAGCAAGAGTAACTGGCTCGGCTTTTTTAAGGAAAATCGCTATGCTTGATGCTTAGCGCTGCTTGGCAAGTTACAAAAATTTAGCACATGCTATACATACCCAATATAAAAGCTAAAGCCTCAAGAATTTCTCAACTTATTCCACTTTGCTAGAATATTGTCCCCGAGAAAGGTTCGAAGTGATAAGAAGATCCAGTTTTACCCGTGATGACCTCATCGCCTGCGCGCGCGGCGAACTGTTTGGCTCTGGAAATGCCCAACTGCCACTGCCGCCTATGTTAATGGTAGACCGTATTGCGCACATTAGCGAGACGGGTGGTGATCATGGTAAAGGTTTAATTGTTGCGGAACTGGATATCCGGCCGGACTTATGGTTTTTCGACTGCCATTTTGAGGGTGATCCGGTTATGCCTGGGTGTCTGGGTCTCGATGCCATGTGGCAGTTGGTGGGCTTTTTTCTGGGTTGGTTGGGCGCGCCTGGTCGAGGACGCGCCCTGGGCGCTGGTGAGGTTAAATTTAGCGGTCAAGTACTGCCTACCGCTAAGAAGCTGACCTATCGTATTCATATGAAACGGGTCATTTTGCGTAAATTAGTGATGGGCATTGCTAACGCCAATATGGAGGTTGACGGCCGAGAGATTTATGCCAGTAAGGACCTACGGGTAGGTTTATTCATTTCAACAGACGGTTTTTAAAGGTTTGTATTCATGAGACGTGTGGTCGTCACAGGTATTGGTATTATCTCTAGCATTGGTAATAATAAACACGAAGTGCTAGCGTCCTTACGCCAGGGTCAAAGTGGTTTTGAGTTCGCTCAAGACTACCAGGAATTGGGCTTTCGTTCTCAAGTGCGCGGCGCCATTCGTTTGAATTTGGCAGAGCTAATCGATCGGCGCATTTTGCGTTTTATGGGCAAGGCCGCGGCGTATAATTACCTTGCCATGCAGGAGGCCATCGCAGATGCCGGACTCACGGAAAAACTCGTTTCCAATCCCCGTTCTGGTTTAATCATGGGCACGGGCGGCGCCAGTCCAGAAAATCTCGTCGCAAGCGCTGATATATTGCGCAATCGGGGTCTGCGTCGAGTAGGTCCTTATATGGTGCCTCGTACGATGACGAGTACGACCTCTGCTTGCCTGGCGACTCCTTTTAAAATCAAAGGCGTAAACTACTCCATCAGTTCCGCCTGTGCGTCAAGTGCTCATTGTATCGGCAACGGCTACGAATTAATCCAATGGGGCAAACAGGATTTGATTTTCGCTGGAGGAGGTGAAGAAATTCACTGGAGTCTAAGCGCCTTATTCGATGCGATGGGAGCCCTGTCCGCCAAGTTTAACGAAACGCCAGCTACGGCGTCCCGTCCCTACGATGTAGACCGCGACGGCTTTGTGATCTCTGGCGGTGGTGGAGTAGTGGTGCTGGAAGAGCTAGAACACGCTTTGCGGCGTGGAGCAAAGATTTATGCCGAACTGGTGGGGTATGGCGCCACCTCCGACGGTTACGATATGGTACAGCCTTCTGGAGAGGGCGCGGTGCGCTGCATGCGCCAGGCCCTAACCGGCGTGGAAGGTCCTGTTGATTATATCAATACTCACGGTACCAGCACACCAGTGGGAGACATCCGCGAGTTGGAAGCAATCCAGGAGGTTTTCCGCGAACACGTCCCGCCCATCAGCGCCACCAAGTCGCTTACCGGTCATGCGCTGGGTGCTGCTGGAGTTCACGAGGCAATTTACTCGTTACTCATGCAAGAGCATGCTTTCATTGCTGCGTCCGCTAATATCGAGACATTGGATCCTGCAGCCGAGGGTATGTCAATTGTACGGGAACGCCTGGATAATGTAGCGCTTAGAACGGTGATGTCCAACAGCTTTGGATTTGGAGGCACTAACGCTGCATTAGTATTCACTCATTGACCGTAACGGGCATGAATACAATGAACTACTCGTTGACAATGTGACGCGCTTAATACATAATAATGAGCTCGTTGTTGGGAGGGGTTCCCGAGCGGTCAAAGGGATCAGACTGTAAATCTGACGGCACAGCCTTCGGAGGTTCGAATCCTCCCCCCTCCACCAAGCGCAAGTTCCGAAACCCTTTTTCGGGTAAGTTTTTCAGTACAGGTTTTTTATTGGTAGTGTTGCGGGTGTAGTTCAATGGTAGAACCTCAGCCTTCCAAGCTGATGGTGTGGGTTCGATTCCCATCACCCGCTCCAAGGGTCGTAGCCCATATAGCTCAGTCGGTAGAGCACTTCCTTGGTAAGGAAGAGGTCACCAGTTCGAGTCTGGTTATGGGCTCCATGTTGTTTTGTTCCGCCATAATCTTGGTCTGATATTTGTGGGGGAGTTTACTGGATGTCCAAAGCGAAATTTGAGCGCAGCAAGCCGCATGTGAACGTGGGGACGATAGGGCATGTAGACCACGGGAAGACGACATTGACGGCGGCGATAACCAAGATTATGTCGGAGAAGTTTGGTGGGGAGTACCGGGCGTACGATCAGATTGACGCGGCGCCGGAGGAGAAGGCGCGCGGGATTACGATAGCGACGGCGCACGTGGAGTACCAGACGGAGAAGCGGCACTATGCGCATGTGGATTGCCCGGGGCATGCGGACTACATCAAGAACATGATCACGGGGGCGGCGCAGATGGATGGGGCGATTCTGGTGGTGTCGGCGGCGGATGGGCCGATGCCGCAGACGCGGGAGCACATTTTGCTGGCGCGCCAGGTGGGGGTGCCCTACATTGTGGTGTACCTGAACAAGGCGGACATGGTGGATGATGAGGAGCTGCTGGAGCTGGTGGAGATGGAGGTGAGGGAGTTGCTGTCGAGTTATGATTTTCCGGGCGACGAGATCCCGATTGTGGTAGGCTCGGCGCTGAAGGCGCTGGAAGGGGACAGCAGTGGGATAGGGATTGAGTCGGTGGAGAAGTTATTGGCGGCGATGGATGAGTACATACCGGAGCCGCAGCGGCAGATCGAGAAGCCGTTTTTGATGCCGATCGAGGATGTGTTCTCGATCTCGGGGCGCGGGACGGTGGTGACGGGACGCGTGGAGCGCGGCGCGGTGAAGGTGGGCGAAGAGGTGGAGATTGTGGGGCTGCGGGCGACGACGAAGACCACGTGCACGGGTGTGGAGATGTTTCGCAAGCTGCTGGATCAGGGCCAGGCGGGGGATAACGTTGGGGTGCTGCTGCGTGGTACGAAGCGTGATGATGTGGAGCGGGGTCAGGTGTTGGCGAAGCCGGGGACGATCACGCCGCACACGAATTTTGAAGCGGAAGTGTATGTGTTGAGCAAGGAGGAGGGGGGGCGGCATACGCCGTTTTTTAAGGGATATCGGCCGCAGTTTTATTTTCGCACGACGGATGTGACGGGGTCGGTGGATCTGCCGGAGGGGGTTGAGATGGTCATGCCGGGGGATAACATCAAGATGACGGTGAGCTTAATATCCCCGATTGCCATGGAGGAGGGGCTGCGCTTTGCGATTCGCGAGGGCGGGCGTACGGTCGGGGCCGGCGTCGTCGCTAAAATTATTGAGTAAAGAGAAAGCTAACTCCTTAATCGAAATGACAGGCGGGAAACGCTGTGCAGACTCTTGCCCGCTTCTAGTAATAGGCCAGTAGCTCAATTGGCAGAGCGGCGGTCTCCAAAACCGCAGGTTGGGGGTTCAAGTCCCTCCTGGCCTGCCATTTCACGATTTGTTCTCCAGTGAAGTGCTGCCGTTCTTTAGGCATGCTATTTACTCTGGAGACACGACACTATCCTGCAAGATGAATTTGAAATCGGACACCCAAGCCTCGAGGCCGGATATTTATAAACTGATTGCGGCGGCCTCAATTTTTTTAATCGCTTTACTGGCTTTTTATTATTTTGCGAACCATTCAACTTTGGTGCGGGTCATTGGTTTATTGGTGGCTGCCGGTGCCGCTTTAGCTATCGCAGCGACCACGGAACTTGGCAGCAATGTACTGGATTTTATTAAAGACTCGCGCATGGAATTACGCAAAGTGGTCTGGCCAACGCGAACCGAAACGCTGCAGACAAGTCTCGCCGTTATCGTAATGGTGATTTTGATGGGTGTTTTTTTGTGGTTGCTTGATCTCCTTCTCTTCTGGTTGGTACGTCTGTTGACGGGGCAGGGGTGAAGACATTATGGCAATGCGCTGGTATGTGGTGCAGGCTTATTCGGGCTTTGAGCATCAAGTCAAGCGTTCCCTACAGGAACGGATAATCCGCGAAAGCTTAGAGGCTAAATTCGGTCAAATACTGGTGCCCACTGAAGAAGTCGTGGAGATGCGCGACGGCCAGAAGCGTAAAAGTGAACGCAAGTTTTTTCCTGGTTATGTACTTGTACAGATGGAAATGGATGACGACACTTGGCATCTTGTCAAAAGTGTTCCAAAAGTACTCGGATTTATCGGTGGTACCAGTGATAAGCCAGCACCAATTACGGAAGCGGAAGCCCAAAGCATTATGCAACGCATCCAGGAAGGGGCCAATCGGCCGAAACCCAAGATATTATATGAGCCGGGGGAAGTCGTTCGAGTTATTGACGGCCCCTTTAACGACTTTAACGGGGTCGTCGAGGAAGTGAATTATGAAAAAAATCGCCTTCGAGTGGCAGTTCTGATTTTCGGTCGTTCAACTCCGGTTGAGTTGGAATTCAGCCAAGTTGAAAAAGCTTGACAATAATACCTCAATTCTTACTTGCCTGCGGTGAGACCGTTAACGAGCTCAGTCTTGCAAAAGGTACTGAGTGACAGTTTTCGGTAAGCTTTTCTGTCTTCCGGATAGAGCTAAGGGAGCCAGAGGTAATAAACTTTTGGGGAGCCGCAAGGTGCTATACCCATTATCAGGAGCAAGTGATGGCTAAAAAAGTCACCGCGTACGTTAAGTTACAAGTTCCGGCCGGTAAAGCCAATCCAAGTCCCCCTGTTGGTCCAGCCCTAGGCCAGCATGGTGTCAATATTATGGAGTTCTGCAAGGCCTTTAACGCGCAAACTCAACAGATGGAACAGGGTCTGCCGATACCGGTCGTCATCACCGTGTATAGCGACCGCAGCTTTACCTTTATTATGAAAACTCCGCCAGCCACCGTGTTGTTGAAGAAGGCGGTCGGTCTTGATAAAGGCAGCCCTACACCCAACACCAAGAAAGTCGGCATAGTGACGCGCCAGCAATTAGAGGAAATTGCCAAGACTAAAGAGCCGGATTTAACAGCGGCTGACCTGGAAGCGGCGCTGCGCACGATTGCGGGTAGTGCCCGTTCTATGGGACTTGATGTGGAGGGGGTTTAAGCGATGGCTAAAGTATCGAAGCGTATGCGGGCGATTCACGAAAAGCTGGTGCCGGGCAAGGTTTACGCTATTGAAGAAGCGCTGACTCTGCTTAAAGAACTCGCCGCTGTTAAATTTACGGAATCTGTCGATGTTGCTGTCAATCTGGGGGTAGATCCAAGGAAGTCTGATCAAGTGGTTAGAGGGTCTACAGTATTGCCCAATGGCACAGGAAAAAGCGTGCGTGTCGCTGTATTTGCACAAGGCGCCAATGCGGAAACAGCAAAAGAAGCCGGTGCCGATTTGGTCGGTTTCGAGGATTTAGCCGCTGCTGTGAAAGGTGGCGAGTTAAATTTCGATGTTGCTATCGCTACACCCGACGCTATGCGCGTTGTCGGTCAACTTGGCCAAATTCTTGGCCCGCGGGGACTCATGCCAAATCCTAAGGTGGGTACCGTTACCACTGATGTTGCCATGGCTGTCAGGAATGCCAAGGCAGGACAAGTGCGCTATCGTACCGATAAGGTGGGAATTATTCATTGCGGTATCGGCAAAGTTAACTTCGAAGCCAACCACTTGCGGGAGAACCTGCAGGCACTATTGGCTGACCTAAAAAAAGCCAAACCGGCTACTTCTAAAGGTATTTACATTCGTAAGGTCACCGTGTCCACCACGATGGGGCCGGGTGTTGCCGTGGATCAGTCGACACTCTCGTTTTGAGGGGGAGAGGGTTATGCGCGCTCCTAGGCGCGCTTAACTCCTTCCTTAAGGACGAGAGGTGAATAACAGTTGACAAATGGGCAGCCGATTTGTCGGCTGCTGTCAAAGACCGCAGGCGTATTTGCTTAATTGGCATCAATCGGAGTTTCCGGTTGGGGTCGGCCTGCGCAGGCGGCATCGCCCTTTTCAGGATTTTCCTGGTAAAGGCCGCCGTTAGGAAGGTCAACCGGCGCGGTTGATCGTTATCTATCGCTAGCAGGTGCCAGGTATACGCCTGGTCGACTAAGCCTGCTCCAGGAGGTCATTATTTATGAGTTTGAACCTGGCAGCAAAGAAAGCCGTTGTTGCCGAAGTCTCTGAGGCGGCGGCCAGCGCGCACTCCGCCATTGCGTCTGAATACCGAGGTCTCAGTGTAGGGCAGTTGACAGCTCTACGAGTAATGGCCCGGGAAAGGGGCGTTTATCTGCGCGTGGTTAAAAACACTCTAGCACGGCGCGCCGTGCAAGGGACCGACTTCGAGTGCATGCAGGATAGTTTTGTGGGACCGTTGATTCTGGCCTTTTCCCAGGAGTATCCGGGAGCAGCGGCGCGCATGTTTAAAGACTTCACTAAGAATCCGGCTAACGACAAACTGGTCGTTAAAGTGTTGTCCATCGGGGGTCAGATACTGCCTTCCACAGACTTAGACCGGCTGGCAAATTTACCCACTAAGGAAGAAGCCATCAGCTTGTTAATGGCTTGTGTGAAAGCACCGTTGGATAAACTGGCACGCACTTTCAATGAAGTTCCCGGCAAGCTGGTGCGCACTCTCGAAGCTATCCGTTTGCAAAAGGAAAACGCTTAGGAGCCGTAAATTATTAACTGACCGATAACACCGCTGTGATCGCTTAAAAATGCAGTCTCGACGAACAAAAAAACGGACAGTTATTTATTTACAGTTCCTTAGAGATTTCGGTTTTATCTGCTGATTATATTACGACCATACTAACCAGGAGTAGCTAACATCATGGCTGTTTCTAAAGAAGAAATTTTGGAAACTATTTCTAACATGACTGTCATGGAAGTTGTTGATTTGATTTCTGCGATGGAAGAGAAGTTTGGTGTCAGTGCGGCTGCTGCAGTAGCTGCTGCACCTGCGGCGGCGGCTGCTGCTGAGGCGCCTGTCGAAGAAAAAACGGAGTTCGACGTGGTAATGACCGGCTTCGGTGAGAAGAAAGTGAATGTGATTAAAGTCGTTCGCGCACTCACTGGACTAGGTCTCAAAGAAGCCAAAGACTTGGTAGAGGGAGTTCCCTCCGCTGTTAAGGAAGGCATTACCAAGGAAGAGGCAGAAGACGTCAAGAAGCAGTTGGAAGAGGCCGGCGCCACCGTGGAGGTGAAATAATCACTCCGTTTCTTGCTCATGGGCAAAGACATATTGCGTAAGCAACCTTTGCTCGAGCTAACAGTCAGTTATTTTAGAATGGCTGGTAGCCCTGGGTTGCCAGCCTTTTCCTGTTTACATGGTGCGGTGGCGTTTCCGGATTGGACTAGAGCGTCCCTGGGACCGAACCATAGCATTGCGGGTTTGTATTACCCCTAGCTTATACGTCCGGTATTGAGGAATCCTGATGGCCTATACTTTTACTGAAAAAAAACGTATTCGTAAAGACTTTGGTAAGCGCCCGAGTATTCTTGGAGTGCCTTATCTGCTAGCGATACAGTTAGATTCATATCGTGAATTTTTGCAGGCCGATATTCCTCCGGAGAAACGCAGAGAGGTAGGATTGCATACTGCTTTTCGTTCGGTTTTTCCCATTACCAGTTATTCCGGCAACGCAGTACTCGAATATGTGGGTTATCGGCTTGGCGAACCCGTTTTCGATGTGCGCGAGTGCCAACTTAGGGGATTGACCTATGCGGCACCATTAAGGGTCCGTTTGCGGCTTGCTATTCTCGATAAAGATGCGGAAGTGGGTTCTCGGTCCATTAAAGATATTAAGGAAAACGAAGTTTACATGGGTGAGCTGCCGCTAATGACGGACACCGGTACTTTTATCATTAATGGTACCGAGCGAGTGATAGTCTCTCAGTTGCATCGTTCGCCGGGTGTTTTTTTCGATCACGACAGAGGCAAAACCCACTCCTCGGGTAAGCTACTCTTTTCTGCACGGATTATTCCCTATCGCGGATCTTGGCTGGATTTTGAATTTGATGCCAAAGATTTGTTGTTTGCGCGGATTGATCGCCGGCGGAAATTGCCGGTAACGGTATTGTTGCGCGCTCTCGGTTACAACACCGAACAAGTTCTTGAAATGTTTTTCGAAACCAATACCTTTCGTTTTGGAACGGAAGGTATCACGCTCGATTTAATGCCCGAGCGGTTACGCGCCGAGACAGCGAGCTTCGATATTCGCATTGGCGACCGAGTCCTGGTTGAGGCTGGCCGTCGCATCACGGCCAGACATATTCGTGAACTGCAGAAAGCCGGACTAACAACCCTTGCAGTGCCCCCGGATTATCTCCTCGGCAAGGTGCTGGCGCACGATCTCGTGAATGCCAACACTGGGGAATTATTGGCGAGTGCTAACGATGAGCTAACTCTAGAAACGCTGGAGAAACTGCACGCCCATGGTATAACGGAACTGCGCACCATTTATATCAACGACTTGGATCGCGGACCCTATATTTCTAACACACTGCGCAGTGACGCTACACGCAACGAGCTAGAAGCCCAGGTGGAGATTTACCGGATGATGCGTCCTGGCGAGCCTCCCACCAAGGAAGCGGCACAAAGCTTATTTCATAACTTGTTTTTTGTCGAAGAACGCTATGATCTATCCCCGGTAGGACGTATGAAGTTCAACCGCCGTGTGGAGCATGATAGCGTGCAGGGTCCGGGTGTATTGATTGACCATCAATATGCACGAACTTTGTCGGATATCGCTCAACATGCCTCCTATAAACAACTGTGCGACACGGTTCAGGGCGACGACATTGTTGATGTTATTAGGGTATTGATCGACATTAAAAACGGTAATGGTACTGTCGACGATATCGATCATCTGGGCAATCGGCGTATCCGTTGCGTTGGAGAAATGACGGAAAATGTCTTTCGGGTTGGTCTGGTGCGTGTTGAGCGAGCAGTGAAAGAACGTCTCAGTCTGGCGGAATCGGAACAATTGACTCCTCAGGATTTAATAAATGCCAAGCCGGTGGCAGCGGCTATCAAGGAGTTTTTCGGCTCCAGTCAATTGTCTCAGTTTATGGACCAAAATAATCCCTTGTCTGAAGTGACCCATAAGCGACGGGTTTCGGCGCTGGGTCCGGGTGGGCTCACCCGGGAGCGGGCGGGTTTCGAAGTCCGCGATGTGCATCCTACTCACTACGGTCGCGTTTGCCCTATTGAAACTCCAGAAGGGCCAAACATCGGTTTGATTAATTCCTTGGCTGTTTATGCCCGCACCAATGAATACGGTTTCCTAGAAACTCCGTATCGGCGGGTGGTGGATGGCAAGGTTACCAAGCAAATCGATTATCTGTCTGCGATTGAAGAAGGAAACTACGTGATCGCTCAGGCAAATGCCACTTTGGATGAAGAGGGTCGTCTGCTTGACGAGTTAATTTCATGCCGACATCAGAATGAATTTGCACTCAGGTTACCTGGTGATGTGCAATATATGGATATTTCTCCCAAGCAGATTGTTTCGGTGGCGGCCGCGCTCATCCCCTTTTTAGAGCACGATGACGCTAACCGGGCTCTGATGGGCTCCAATATGCAGCGGCAAGCGGTGCCCACCTTGCGTGCGGAAAAGCCCTTAGTCGGTACTGGAATAGAACGCACGGTTGCCATTGACTCCGGAGTCACAGTGATTGCGCGCCGCGGCGGCGTGGTGGATTCTGTGGACTCGGCACGGTTGGTGGTACGGGTCAACGATGAGGAAACCGAGCCTGGTGAGCCTGGTGTGGATATTTACAATCTCACCAAATATACCCGGTCCAATCAGAATACCTGTATTAATCAAAGGCCTTTAGTCAAGGTAGGCAATATTGTAGCCCGCGGCGACGTTTTGGCGGACGGTCCTTCCACAGACCTTGGTGAATTGGCGCTGGGCCAGAATCTTTTGGTGGCCTTTATGCCCTGGAACGGTTACAACTTTGAGGACTCTATCCTGATTTCCGAACGGTTGGTCCAGGAGGACCGTTTTACGACCATTCATATTGAAGAGCTTTCTTGTGTGGCCCGCGATACGAAACTGGGCCCCGAGGAAATCACGGCGGATATTCCTAATGTGGGGGAAAGCGCCCTAGCTAAGCTGGATGAGGCCGGTATTGTTTATATCGGTGCTGAAGTGAAAGCCGGCGATATCCTGGTGGGTAAAGTCACGCCTAAAGGTGAAACCCAGCTGACACCCGAGGAAAAGTTGTTGCGAGCCATTTTTGGTGAAAAGGCTTCTGATGTTAAAGACACGTCCCTGCGAGTCCCTTCCGGTATGGACGGTACCGTAATAGACGTGCGGGTGTTTACCCGTGACGGTGTGGAAAAAGACGCACGCGCGCGCCAAATCGAAGCTGCTGAATTGGCACGTGTCAAAAAGGACTTAAATGATCAGCTGCGCATTTTGGAGGACGACATTTACCAGCGGGTAGAGCGTCTGCTGATTGACGTGGTGGCTGATGGTGGTCCCGACGGCTTTAGTCCTGGCGCGCAGATCAGCCAATCCTATCTCAGTCAAATACCTCGGGAACGTTGGTTTGAAATTCGTGTGCGAGATGAGCGCATTAATGAACAGCTAGAAACTATCGCTGATCAGTTACAACAGCAGCGTAAAGATTTCGATGCCAAATTTGAAGAGAACCGCCACAAGATAACGCAAGGAGATGATCTAGCTCCCGGCGTGTTGAAGATGGTTAAGGTGTATATGGCCGTCAAGCGTCGTGTGCAACCAGGAGACAAGATGGCCGGTCGTCACGGTAACAAAGGCGTCGTATCCATGATCGTACCCCAGGAAGACATGCCTTATCTGGAAGACGGTACCGCAGTGGACATTGTTCTCAATCCCTTAGGGGTTCCCTCGCGGATGAACGTAGGCCAGGTGTTGGAAACGCATTTAGGCTGGGCCGCTAAAGGACTGGGTTTGAGGATTGGGCGTATGCTGGATGCTAAAGCCAGGATGGAAGAGTTGCGTGAATTTCTGCACCAGATTTACAACGGCAACGAAAAAGATCAGATGGATTTAGGCCAGTTCAATGATGAGGAAATTCTCAATCTTTGCGCCAATCTAAGGGAAGGTGTGCCGATGGCGACCCCTGTCTTTGATGGTGCTACGGAAGCTGAGCTGAGACAAATGCTGCGGCTTGCCGAGTTACCAGATAACGGTCAGGTCTGCCTGTTTGATGGACGCACTGGGGAAGCTTTTGATCGGCCGGTTGCCGTGGGTTATATGTATATGCTGAAGCTTAACCATCTGGTCGATGATAAGATGCATGCCCGTTCCACAGGCCCCTACAGTCTGGTAACGCAGCAACCGTTGGGAGGCAAAGCTCAATTCGGCGGACAGCGTTTCGGTGAGATGGAAGTGTGGGCGTTGGAAGCCTATGGGGCGTCTTATACGCTACAGGAAATGCTGACCGTGAAGTCGGATGATGTGAATGGCCGCACTAAGGTGTACAAGAACATTGTAGACGGTGATCATCGCATGGAAGCCGGCATGCCGGAATCTTTCAACGTTTTGGTTAAGGAGATCCGTTCTCTAGGCATCAACATTGAGCTGGAAAGCGAGTGATCAATGGCTTCTTTCCCGAGGTTTAGGCGGCGCTGCCGATCCCTAACACCTCTGACTCAAGAATTCGCCTAACAGATCGGCAAGTTATTCCTACCGAGAGCGGTTACAGTATGAAAGACTTGTTAAACCTTTTTAAACAGCAGGGCAATCTTGAAGACTTCGATGCTATCCGCATCGGTCTTGCGTCGCCGGATATGATTCGTTCATGGTCCTTTGGCGAGGTCAAAAAGCCGGAAACGATTAACTACCGGACCTTCAAACCCGAGCGCGATGGCTTGTTCTGCGCTAAAATTTTTGGCCCTATCAAAGATTATGAATGCCTATGTGGCAAATACAAGCGCCTTAAGCATCGTGGCGTGGTCTGTGAAAAGTGCGGTGTGGAGGTTACCCTAGCCAAAGTGCGTCGTGAACGCATGGGGCATATTGAACTCGCCAGCCCGGTAGCTCATATTTGGTTCCTAAAGTCACTGCCTTCCCGCGTTGGACTCTTGCTGGACATGACGCTCCGGGATATTGAGCGGATTCTCTACTTCGAGTCCTTTGTGGTTATCGACCCGGGTATGACGCCGTTGGAGCGCGGACAGCTGTTGGCTGACGAAGCGTACTTGGAGGCGATTGAACAATATGGGGATGATTTCGATGCGCGAATGGGGGCTGAGGCGGTCTATGAATTACTGCACACTATCAATCTGAAGGACGAGGCAGCCAAATTACGCGAAGAAATCGCTGAGTGTGGTTCGGACACCAAATTGAAACGGCTTTCCAAGCGTTTAAAATTGATGGAATCTTTTCTTGATTCCGGCAATCGTCCGGAATGGATGGTGATGATTGTATTGCCGGTGTTGCCGCCGGACCTGCGTCCATTGGTACCGCTGGATGGGGGACGGTTTGCGACTTCCGATCTCAATGATTTGTATCGCCGGGTGATTAACCGCAATAATCGCTTAAAGCGGCTGCTAGAGCTAAACGCCCCGGATATTATTGTGCGTAATGAAAAGCGCATGTTGCAGGAGTCAGTAGATTCTCTGCTGGACAACGGTCGGCGTGGTCGTGCCATCACCGGAACGAACAAGCGCCCCCTGAAATCCCTGGCCGATATGATCAAGGGTAAGCAGGGCCGGTTTCGGCAAAATCTGCTGGGCAAACGGGTGGATTACTCCGGTCGGTCGGTAATTGTGGTGGGTCCAACCCTGCGTCTTCACCAATGCGGACTGCCCAAGAAGATGGCCTTAGAGCTATTTAAGCCCTTTATCTTTAGCAAGCTGATCCGTCGCGGAGTGGCTACCACGATTAAAGCAGCCAAGAAAATGGTAGAGCGGGAAAGCGCGGATGTGTGGGACATCCTCGAGGAAGTGATTCGCGAGCATCCGGTGATGTTGAACCGGGCACCTACGCTGCACCGGCTGGGCATTCAGGCATTTGAACCGGTACTCGTTGAGGGCAAGGCTATCCAACTGCATCCTCTGGTCTGTACGGCGTTTAACGCTGACTTCGACGGTGATCAGATGGCGGTGCACGTTCCGTTGTCCATTGAAGCCCAGCTGGAAGCCCGGGCGCTCATGATGTCTACGAACAATATTCTATCCCCTGCCAATGGAGAGCCCATTATCGTCCCTTCCCAGGACGTTGTCTTAGGACTTTATTATATGACCCGGGAACGCGTTAATGCCAAGGGTGAAGGGATGGTTTTCCGCGATGTGGCGGAGGTGCATAGAGCCTATGAAAACCGTGAGGTAGAGCTGCATGCCCGGATTCAGGTACGGCTCTCGCTAGTGGAAACCACTGCAGACGATGCTGCCGTGACGGTGCGACGGCGGGTGGAAACCACCGTAGGTCGCGCGCTTCTGTCCGAGTTGCTTCCCGCAGGGCTGTCCTTTGAGCTGGTCAACCAGGCGTTGAACAAGAAATCCATTTCCCGACTGATTAACGCCAGTTATCGGCTTGTGGGCTTAAAGGAAACCGTTATTTTTGCCGACCAGTTGATGTATACCGGCTTCTACTTTGCGACCCGTTCCGGCGCTTCCATTGGCTTTGAGGATTTAGTCATTCCTCAAGACAAGAGCCAATTCTTGGCAAAGGCCGAGGAGGAAGTGAAGGAAATTCAGAACCAGTATGCTTCCGGTTTGGTCACTAACGGCGAGCGCTACAATAAAGTTGTTGATATCTGGTCACGCACCAATGATTTAGTGGCGAAGGCGATGATGGATAATCTCGGTACCGACGAAATTGTTGACCGTGACGGTAATCTCGTTCGCCAGCCTTCCTTCAACTCAGTGTTTATGATGGCTGATTCCGGCGCCCGCGGTTCAGCAGCTCAGATTCGTCAGCTAGCCGGTATGCGTGGTCTGATGGCCAAACCCGATGGCTCTATCATTGAAACGCCCATCACGGCGAACTTTCGCGAGGGATTGGACGTTTTGCAGTACTTTATTTCCACCCACGGGGCTCGCAAAGGCTTAGCGGACACGGCACTGAAAACCGCCAACTCTGGTTACTTGACGCGGCGTCTGGTGGACGTAGCCCAAGATTTGGTGGTGACTGAAGTGGATTGTGGTACCCACCAAGGTTTATGGATGTCGCCCATCGTCGAGGGAGGCGACGTAGTGGAACCGCTGCGCGAACGAGTGCTGGGACGAGTGTTGGTGGAAGATGTACTGCATCCTAGCAGCGCTGAGGTGGCAATGCCTGCGGGCACCCTCCTGGATGAAAACCGAGTGAATATGTTAGAGGAGCTCGGTGTCGATCAGGTCGTGGTGCGTTCTCCCATCACCTGCGCAACCCGCCATGGCGTGTGCGCTGCCTGTTACGGCCGCGATTTAGCCCGTGGCCATCGTGTCAATAATGGTGAAGCGGTCGGTGTTATTGCCGCGCAGTCCATTGGTGAACCCGGTACGCAGCTGACGATGCGTACCTTCCATATTGGCGGAGCTGCTTCCCGGGCTGCTGCAGTCAGTAACGTGCAAATCAAGTCCAAGGGTGCCTTGCGACTGCACAATATGAAGACGGTAAGAAATAAAGAGGAAAACCTGGTGGCGGTGTCCCGGTCCGGAGAAATCACCGTAGTGGACGATCTGGGACGCGAGCGGGAGCGCTATAAAGTTCCCTATGGCGCCGTGTTGACCCTAAATGATGGCAGTGCTGTGGAACCGGGTGATATTGTGGCCACCTGGGATCCCCACACGCATCCGGTAATCACGGAAGTTGCCGGTCATGTGCGCTTCTTCGAGTTCGAAGAGGGGGTCACAGTGCAGCGCCATACGGATGACATCACCGGACTGAGCAGCTTGGTTGTGCTGGATCCCAAGCAGCGTGGCATGCTGGGCAGGGACAAGCGTCCCATGATCAAACTGATGGATGTGAATGGCGATGACCTCTGCATCGCCGGTACAGATATTCCGGCGCAATATTTTCTTCCTTCGGGTGCCATCGTTAGCTTAGAGGATGGCGCTCAGGTCTTGGTCGGCGATGTACTGGCGCGGATTCCTCAGGAATCCACCAAGACCCGCGACATTACCGGTGGTCTACCCCGTGTGGCGGATTTATTTGAAGCCCGCAAACCCAAAGAACCGGCCGTTCTGGCAGAGATTTCCGGAACCGTCAGTTTTGGTAAGGATACCAAGGGTAAGCAGCGCCTCGTTATCACCGATAAGGACAGCTTGCATCATGAAGAGCTGATACCCAAGTGGCGACAGGTTAATGTTTTTGAGGGTGAGGCCGTGGAGCGGGGCGAGGTGATCGCGGACGGTGAGCCGAACCCCCATGATATCCTCCGCTTGTTGGGTGTAAGGGAGCTAGCCGCTTATTTGGTCAAGGAAATCCAAGATGTCTATCGCCTTCAGGGTGTGAAGATTAACGATAAGCACATCGAAGTGATCATTCGCCAGATGATGCGTAAGATAGAAATCACAGAGCCTAACGACACGCGCTTTATTAAAGGTGAACAGGTGGAACGTACCCGCCTGTTTGAGGAAAATGACAGAGTGCTGGCAGAGGAGGGCGTCCCCGCCTCTTATCAAGCCATCCTACTGGGAATCACCAAGGCTTCCCTGGCTACGGAGTCGTTTATCTCGGCGGCTTCTTTCCAGGAGACTACCCGCGTACTTACCGAAGCGGCAGTGCGGGGTATGCAAGACGGTCTGCGAGGGTTGAAGGAAAATGTCATCGTCGGTCGGCTGATTCCCGCGGGTACCGGTCTCGCTTACCATTCTGCACGCCGTGGCCGGCGCCTAGGAGAGCAGGTGTTTGATGACAGCGACTTTGCTGCTGAGGCGCAAAATAGCGAGGCTAATCACAAGGTAGAAACGGAAGAATAAACCTACCCAGGTAGGGCGGAAGCCTATGGCTTCCGTCCTACGTGCTCTATAGTTTTGCCTACGCTACTCAAACCGTCAGTCGGTTGTGAGTTGTTTCTCGAGTGCTGCAAATCTGTGTTTGTACTCGACTTCAATCGCTTGAATGTGGCCAAGCACGTTTTCCAGTGCTTCGAGCTTGGAATCATCCTGCGCTTCCTCGACCCACTGTGCAAATTCCTCGCACAAGGTGAGGAGAAGATCGAGGGCTCCTTTTGTCTCGTGAAATTCGCGTTCCAATTTGGAATGGCTATCGTCTGACATGCTTGAACAACCTCTTAATTAAAGAACATCAGAGTTATTAAAGAATATCAGAGCCGCTCAAACAACTCCTCAAGCGTTCGAACTCGGTCCAGCAGCCGGCCTTGGGGGTCTAGACTTCATTATCCAATTGCAATACATATTCAATATGGATACCCAGTTCTCTGGCCGCATTTAACGCTGCCTCAATATTGTCCAGCTCTTTTTCAAGCCCTGGTTTTCGTCTATCGGTCAGAAGTCGATACCGTAGCGCCTTAAGGCTTTCCTTGGCGTCAATCACTTTAATACGCAGATCCCTAGCCTGAATTTTATAGGCGTTGTCCGCCGAGGTCGCGGATGACAGATTATCTAGATTGCTGTTAATCATGTTGCTCCCTTGATCCAATTGCCGTTATAAGCTGCCGTCTAAGCTAATTGGATAGTAGCAATATCCTGCTGTATACGTTGTTAAACATTGTTAGACACACTGGCTAAGTCAGGTTTAGGTGAGTGAACGGTGTGTCATTTGATAAGAGGTTTGTGCTTGTTGATATTGATCTGGAAGCTGTTATCAAGATCGTCTGCGGCATGGACGCCGCAGTTGAGCTGATAGGGATATATTGACAGCGTATCTTGAGAATAGCTTCCAGATCGATACGGTATCGTTCGATGCGGAAAGTGGTGAAACTGAGCGGCCAGTGGCGATTATCGCGGCATCTGTTTCTTGCATAAAAAAGCCGAGGCCCAAAGCACCTCGGCAACTGCGACCACCAACCGGAGGCCTTCTCCAAATCCTCTGTGAATACGCATCTGCATCATCACTGGATTACGCCCTTAGGTTAGGGGAATGACTTGCCGTGTGCAGTGAAATATTTCACAAATAATGGGAAAAAAAGTCGCTTCCGGTATTTAAATACCCCTCATCCCTCTCCTCCTGTCAAGGGGAGAGGGAATCAATCTTTTAGCTTTCATACCTTAACTCTCTCTGATGGAAGAGAGTTAAGGTGAAAGGGAAAAGGCTACAGCCACTGCTGGGAATCTTCGCCATCCCCTTGGAGACTCAGTTCACCCCCTTTGCCGGCAAGTTCCTTGGGTAAGGGGCGTTGACTCTCCAGCTTGATGCGCAAGCGTAGATTGTTCAGTGAGTCGGCATAACGCAGGGCAGATGCGTAACTGATTCGGCCTGCTTCATAGAGATCGAACAGGGCCTGGTCGAAAGTCTGTATGCCCTGTTCGCTGGAGCGATGCATCAGCGGCTTGATTTCGGTGATCTTGCCCTGAAAGATTAAATCCGCCATCAACGGTGTGTTTAAAAGAATCTCTACGGCCGGAATGAGCCCAGGACCATCGAGCCGCGGCACCAGGCGTTGCGAAATAAAGGCTCTCATGTTGAAGGATAAGTCCATCAGTACCTGCTGGCGGCGTTCGGGAGAGAAGAAGTTGATAATGCGATCAAAGGCCTGGTCAGTATTATTGGCATGCAGGGTAGACAAACATAAATGACCGGTTTCGGCAAAGGAAATGGCATACTCCATGGTCGCGCGATCCCGGATTTCCCCGATAAGGATCACGTTGGGAGCCTGCCGCAAGGTGTTTTTCAGGGCGATCTCGTAGGATTCGGAATCGACACCGACTTCGCGCTGATTCACCAGGCATTGCTTATGGCGGTGAAAAAATTCGATAGGATCCTCGATGGTGATAATATGTTCATTACCCTGGCTATTGCGGTGATCGATCATCGAGGCGAGGGAAGTGGATTTACCGCAGCCGGTTCCCCCTAAGAAGATCACCAGTCCCCGCTTGGCCATGGCAATATCTTTTAAAAGCGGCGGTAAATATAGTTCTTCGAGCGTCGGGATATGGGACTTAATCAAGCGTAGCACCATGCCCATGCTGCCGCGCTGTTTAAAGGCGCTGACGCGAAACCGGGCGACGTCTGGATAATTGAGCGAAAAGTTGGCTTCCCGGCTGCTTTCAAACGCAATGATTTGCTTATCGTTCATGATGGAGCGCACCAGCGCTTCCGTTTGCTGAGGCGTTAACCGGGTATCGCCGACGCGCTGGATGGTACCGTCGACCTTAATGGCAGGAGGGCTGCCTGCGGTAATAAAAATATCGGAGCCGTTCTTTTGCAGAAGTAATTGTGCCAGCTCAAACATGTAGCGCATGGCTTTGTCTTCATTCACGCGTCTTCTCCTTGACTGCTGATGTGTAACTCCTATCTGAGCATGCTATACCGGCCGCAAACGGCCGCCATATCGCTCTGGAAGCTATTCTCGAGACACGCTGTTAATACATCCCTATCAGCTCGACTGCGGCATCCATGCCGCAGTCGGTCTTGATAACAGCTTCCAGACCAATAGCAGCTAACGACACCAGTTTACTCCAAGCTTGGAAAAATGCATCAGGCTGCTGTGGGATTTTTCCGGCGTGATCGACAAAACCGACGGGAACGGCACGGTCTGTACTGTTCCCGCGGAACGACGGCTAGGGTTAATTCTTGGCCGCGCCGGCCTTGCGGCCATAACCACCGGGGCGGCTGGCAAGGAAGTCATTCATCACCGTTTGCTGTTCCGGAGTCAGGGTAGCGTACAAATCGCCGGCGGCTTTGGCCACGTTCTGTAGACTGGTCAAACGCTGTTCCATAAACTGCACCCGGTTATTGAAATATTCCGGCGCATTCATCTGCGCTTGCTGTTGGCGTTGCCAGGGCCCACTTTGCATGGTATTGCGGTGGGCGGTTTGGGCGTCGACAAACGCCTGCCAGGCGGCCTCCTGATCGGGTGTTAGCTGCAGTCTGTGCTCCAGCAGTTCCATGCGCTCTGCGTGATGCTGCTGCATCATTTCCCGCCATTGCCCCGGATCGCCACGCATATGTCCTCTGCCGTGGCCATAGTCATAACCCGGGCAATCTCCCCAGGATGCCGATAGCGCGGCAGTGCCGGTAAGACCTAATCCCACCACGGAAACCACGGCTAATTTGGATAATGTCTTCATCTTGATGCTCCTCTGCTGACGTTAATCTTTAGCTGTCAGAGATTATTTAATACCCGGCATGTAACTGGTGCATGTCCGCACAGGGCTTTTTTGTAACCGCATGTAACAGCGGGAGCTTGAGTTACACTGAGTTACCATTTTGTTATCCGACGTCAACGGTTGCGGTGTATAAAGATCGTCATGAATGAGCATATTTTAATTGTCGACGATGACACTGAACTGCGGGAGCTGTTGGGCGATTATTTGCGTAAAAACGGCTTCCGCGTCACCGGTGTCGAGGACGGACGAGGTATGGAAAAGGCGCTGGATGAGTTGCGCTTCGATCTTATTATTCTGGACTTGATGCTGCCCGGTGACGACGGGCTGGTGCTATGCCGTAATCTACGGGTACGCTCCGATATTCCGATCATTATGTTGACCGCCCGGGGGGAAGATACCGATCGTATCATTGGGTTGGAGATGGGGGCTGATGATTATCTGCCCAAACCTTTTAATCCCCGGGAGCTTTTGGCGCGCATTAAAGTGGTGCTGCGCCGGTTCCGGCACCTGCCGGCAGAGCCTGGTGAGATCCATTATTTTCGTTTCGCCGGCTGGACTCTGGATGCCGTCGCCCGCCATCTGGTCTCGCCGGAGGGCGTAGTGGTGTCGTTGAGCGGCGGTGAATACCGGCTGCTGCGCGTATTCTTGGAGCACCCCAACCGGGTGCTTAACCGGGATCAACTGCTGGATTTGACCCAAGGCCGTGAGGCCATACCCTTCGATCGTAGTATCGATGTCCAGGTTAGCCGCCTGCGCCGGCGCTTGGGAGACGATCCTCGTGAGCCCGCCATTCTCAAGACTGTGCGCAACGAAGGCTATGTGCTGGCGGCCGCAGTCAGCCGGGAGGCATAATGCGGCGACTGCCCCAGTCCTTGTTCGGCCGGTTGTTATTATTGCTGATGGTGGGGTTGCTGCTGGCCCAGTTGCTAAGCGCGGCAATTCTATTATATGACCGCGGGCAGGTGTTACATCGGGCCGTGGGAGGCAATATCGCCCAGCGGCTTGCCGCCATCGTCAACTTGTTGGAGACGCTTCCCGAGGTGGAGCGCCGCCGCCTGGTGACCGCGCTGGATCTGCCGCCCACCCGGATCAGCCTGGATCTTCCCTGGGGTGTCGGTGCGCAAGAGGAGAGCCGGGAAGTGCCGCTATTGACTGCGCTGCTGCGCCGTTACTTGCCGTCCGGCCGGCCGCTGCGCATCGAAGTGGAGGCCAGGGAACCGCCGCCGTTGCCTCGGGAGCGTCCATTGGGAATGCCGCCCCATCATCGCCGCCACCATGCCTGGTTACGCAATACCCGGGCATTTCTGGTGCAGGTGAAGCTCCAGGACGGCAGCGTCGTTACCTTTCATCAGCGCCTGCCCGAAGAGGTCTTTGCCTGGCCCTATAAGCTGCTCTTGATTCTGTTGGTACTGCTGATCTCCGTGGCCGCCCTGGCGGTTCTGGCCGTGCGCTGGCTGACCCGTCCCCTGACGCTGCTGGCCACGGCGGCCACGGAGCTGGGCCGGAATATTCACCGCCCGCCCCTGGTGGAGACCGGCCCTTTGGAAGTCCGCCGGGCTGCCAGTGCCTTTAATACCATGCAAACCCGCTTAATCCGTTATCTACAGGACCGCAGCCGTATCCTCGCCGCCGTCTCCCACGATCTGAAAACGCCCATTACCCGGCTCAGGCTGCGCACCGAACTGCTCGACGACGAAACCCTGCGGGCAAAATTTCAGAGTGATTTGGATGCCATGGAGACCATGGTGCAGGCAACATTGGATTTTATGCGCGGCACCGAGGTTAAAGAGGCGGTGGTGGCGATAGATATCGCTGCGTTATTGGAAACGCTGCAGGAAGACGCCAGAGACACCGGCGGTGAGGTCCGCATTCAGGGTGCCCTCCGGGCGCCTTTCCAGGGTCGGCCGCTGGCCTTGAAACGGTGTCTGAGCAATTTGGTGGACAATGCCCTGCATTACGGTAAGCAGGCGCTGATCTCGGTGACGGATGGACCGGAACGGCTGGTGATTGGTATTCGCGATACCGGGCCCGGCATTCCCGAGGCGGAGCTGGAGCGGGTTTTTGAGCCGTTTTATCGCCTGGAAGGTTCGCGCAGCCGGCATACGGGGGGAACCGGCCTGGGGCTAGGCATCGCCCGGAACATTGCCCGGGCCCACGGCGGGGAATTGACGCTACGCAACCGCCAGCAGGGCGGACTGGAAGCACGGCTGGAGCTGCCCCGGTAGCGCTCACCAATCACGGACAGACGACCGGTAGCCGTCGGTGTAGCGTAATCGCCTGGGACGTCACCACGGCGGCGCAGGCCATGACCTCCACGCCGCAAGCCAGGGCCTCCCGCAGGGTGGCGCCGTAAACCGGGTTAATGGCATCGGCCGGCCGCACTTCCCGGACGTCCTGGCGTTGCACGCAAAAACACAATACCGCCCGCTGGCCCTGTGCCACCACCGTTATCAGCTCCCGCAGATGGCGGGTGCCGCGCTGGCTGACGGCGTCGGGAAACAGCGCGATGCCATCCTGTACCGCCGCCGTGACGTTTTTGACTTCCAAATAGCAACGGTTGTGGTCATCTCCTTCCAGCAGAAAATCGATACGCGAATTGGCCTGACCATAGCGCACCTCCCGGCGCAGCTGAGGGTAGCCGGTGAAGCCCGGCAGCAGGTGGTTGTGGAGGGCTTCCTCGACCAGTCGGTTGGCCAGACCGGTGTTAATGCCCACCAGGGTGCCGCCGCTGTTCACCAGCTCCCAGGTTAACGCGTATTTGCGGCCGGGCTTTGACGAGCGGCTCAGCCATACCGCCATGCCGGGTTCGGCGCAGCCCAACAGGGCGCCGGTGTTGGGGCAATGTACGGTCACGGTGCGGCCGTCGGCGAGCTGCACATCGGCGAGAAAGCGCTGGTAGCGGCGCAGCAGGATGGCGGGCAAGAGGGGGCTGGGGAAAATCACGAGCATTCCTGTTGATGATAATTCACTCGACTTTGGCCATTTCCCCCTCACCCTCACCCTCTCCCACCAGGGGAGAGGGTGAGGGTGAGGGGGCTTTTAGTATTTGATTCGTAAACAATGGCCAAAGTCCAGATTTCGGGCGGGTGGATTTTTTCTGAACAGCACTGCGACGACGGGGTTGGGCGGGTGAATGATCGAGTCCCGGATTCCGCTACGCTCCATCCAGGCTACGGGTGGATAAAAAAATGAGGCGCCCCAGGGCTTGCACCTGAAAGACGCCTCCATTCTGGTCTGCCCGACAGTCTGTCTGTTTAACAGCCGTGCGGACGGGACTCACCTGCGCCATCGCTAGCCCTTGCACACCATCCGCAGACCCAGGTTATTGTTGCGGTTAGCTGGGTTGTTGTGGTTGCGGTACGCGGCGCGCGCGTATTCGGGTGGTTATTCCAGGAACCACTGCGCAACACCCGGTGGCTGGTTCCAGGGAGCCCCGCCGGTCGAAACCGGCAAGGGGGATTGTTTCATAAATAGATCGGGAGTGCAAAAAAAAATCGCGCGGGGCGCTACGCGCCCCGCATTGCCGCTCACGCGGCGACAGTGATCAGCGCTCCAGGATGGGGGCCAGACACGCCACCCGCAACCCCACGAAGAAGTTGCGGAAGAGCGGATCGAGCCCGAAGCGAAACGCGGCGCGCGCGAACCCAGGATTGCCGGACCAAGAACCGCCGCGAACCACCCGGCGGCCATCCCCGGTAAGAGGGTTTTCCCGTCCATTAGTGGCATCATAGGGATAAGACTGATCAAGACTACTGGTCCAGTCGTAGGTATTACCGGTCATATCCACCAGCCCTTCGGGTGTTTTGCCACCGGGGAAAACGCCGGTGGGAGTGGTATGGCGAATATGAGTTTCAAAGGTATTGCAGCATGCCGCATCAAAATCATCGCCATAGGCATAGCGGCGAATCTCCGTGCCTCGGGCAGCCGCTTCCCATTCCGCCTCCGTCGGCAGCCGGAAGGGTTGTCCGGTTTGGGCACTTAGCCAGACGCAGTATGCCCGCGCTTCATGCCAGCTAATGCCCACTACCGGTTGTACCGGGTTATTAAAAGCATCGTCATTCCAGTAAGCCGGCTGGGTCTGACGGCCGGAAGGATACCATTGATCCAGTTGCTCCTCGAATTCGTCATCGCTCATCTGAGCAATTTGCTCCCAGTCGTCCGCTTGCTTTGATGTAATACGCCCTTGCTGGTGCAAGACGCGGATCTGGTCAAACTTTTCCTGGAACAATTGACGATTCTCGCGCCATTGCCGCTTTGGTCCCTCTGCCGTACTCTCTCCGCGCCACCAAGCCTTGTCTTCGTCTGCTACCCACCAACGCTCGTCCTCGTAACCACCTGCTTTCATAAACAGTGCCCACTCGGCATTGGTCACCGGGAATTGTCCAATGAGAAAAGATTCTAGCTCTACGGCGTGAACCGGAGCCTCATTGTCATAAAGTCCTTCGTCGCTGCCGATCTGATAAATTCCACCGGGAATCATGATTAGCGGTGGCAGCAGATATTCTCCCTCCGGCCCCTGGCAGTGCTCAAATCGCGGATTGCCCAGTTCTCCCAAAGCCAGCCCTGCCGCAATGCGGGCTCGCAGATCAACTTTGGGGTCTTGTGTGCGCTCAATAAGTATCCGCTGTAGCTCAGTCTTAAGCTCCGCGGCAATAATCACATCCGGCTGCGCCGCACAGCGCCCTGCCAAAGGCAAGTTAACCTTTATCAATTCCGTCACGAAGGCGTCAGAATTCGCCGTCATGGCGGCGGCCAGTACCGTGGTCTCCTCCCAGCCCGTGGTAGGCAGCAGGGGCAGGGGGTCTGAGTCGGCAAGCGACGCCAGAGTTTCTTCCAGACTAGGTGAGACTTTGTCGACATGCCATTCCGTTTGCACCCGCTCGGGCTCCGGCGTTATTGCCAATTGCCTTGCTGCAAAGTACTCCTGCAACAGCTGGTGCACATACAATACTTCATCCCGCCCCAGGTCCTCTTCCAGGACCCCCAGCGCCTCACCGGCTTTTAGAATCTCTTCGTCCTGTTCATGATCCAGAATGTCCAGGGCGTCGTCGTAGGCAATCCGCACCTGAGCGGCTGCGCTCTCCGTGTGCTGATCCTGCATGGCAAAGGCCAGGGTGCTCAGCTTGGCAAATAACAAACCCCGGGATGGTAGCTCATAGGAGGTTTTCCAGCGCCGGGCCTGGACTAACCGCTGGCGGTCGCGGCGGTGCAGCAGACTATCAAGCTGAAATAAGGGGTTATCCGCCTCAACTTCTCGCTTGAGCGCCTGGCGCACAAAGCCGGTGAACAGCGCCGCGCGGCCCGCGGGAATTTCGCCCGTCTCGGTTTGCTCCACCAGCAGTTTCAGATAATAGGGAGAACGCAACAGCTCCAGTTGCGGCGAACCGGCCAGATTGTCCCAGAGTTCCATGGCGTATTGGGGACAGTACAACTCCACAAAATGCTGCACCTGGGTGTCGGCAAGGGGCTCGATGCGTACCTGGGGCACGCGCAGGTCCCTGGAAGAAAGCGGGGCGCTGTAGTCCAGGCTGCGGCAGGAGAAGATCACCCGATTTCCGGGACGATCCCGGTTCAGGTCCCGCAGAAAGTCTTTCCAGAGGCGGATCGGTTCCGTGCCTGTATAGGGAATTTCGTTCAGAGCATCCAGCAGCAGAATCAGCTGGCGGTTGCGCAGCAGCGCGTCCAGGGGAGGCAGATCGGGATAGGCAGCCATCCAGCGTTCGGTAAGCCAGTCCCAAGGCGACGGCAAGGTGCCGTCTGGGCGAGGTCGGTAAGCGTTGAGGGGCAGAAAAAACGTCACGGGCGCGGCGGAAAAATCATTACCTGTGTCATTGTCCAGCGCCGCAGCGGCATTATCCAGTTCGAAATGGCGAAGCAGGGTGCTTTTCCCGGAGCCCGGCGGACCTAATAACACCAAGGCCGGGTCCGGCACCGCGGCCAACACCTCGCGCAATTCTTGAAATTGGCGTGTCTGCGCCGCCCAGCGTGGTCCCTGAGCTTCCTCGCCCTGATCCAGCAGCAGGGTGAGCTGGACAAAACGCTTGTCCAGGGCGTAGCGGGGATCTGACCATTGGTCAATACGGCTTTGATAGTAGTTTCTGGTAGTGGTATGCTGGCGTTCCACCAAAATAGCAAGCAGATCTTGCCGCTTTATATGGGAAAGCGCCTCGGTTAGCCTTGGCAGTTCACCGCGGTGTTCCAGCCAGGCCCAGATGCCGCGGGCCTGATCGCCGTTGTCGAAACGAGCCTGTTGGTGGGGAGGAATTTCTAAATAATCCGCCAAACGTCGCCAGTCATCGCCTAAGCTTTCACAGAACGCCACCTTACTGGCACCGGAATAGAGCATGATTCATCCATTTTCGGTGTTATCGATCTGGAAGCTATTCTCAAGACACGCTGTCAATACATCCCGATAAGCTCGACTGCGGCATCCATGCCGCAGACGGTCTTGATACCAGCTTCCAGATCGATATCTGGGTTAATGAAAAAGCGGAGCAATCACTTATCTATGATACCGACTTTTACACACAAATGATGTGCGAAATTCCCTGCGAAATAACCCAAGGTCAACGATTTTTTTTGTGAGAGAGGTTCATATGCTCAAGAGACAACTCGGAGCTAGCGATATTCAAGCATCCCTTATCGGCTACGGCTGCTGGAAGGCAGGCAAATCCGGCTGGCCCGGCGCCGAAGATGAAAGCACCCTAAGCGCCATTAGCGCCGCCCTTGAGTTAGGGGTGAATTATTTCGACACCGCCCCCGTCTATGGCTTGGGTCACTCCGAGGAGCTATTGGGAAAGGCGCTCAAGGGGGTGCGCGACCGGGTCATCATTGCTACCAAGGTCGGCATGGTCTGGGACGCGCAAGGCAAGATCAGCAAGCATCTCGAGCCAAGCAGTGTCCTTGCGGAAATCGATGCCAGCCTCAAGCGCCTCGGTACCGATTATATCGACCTGATTCAGGTACATTGGAACGACCATGAGACACCTATCGAATCCGTGATGGAAGCATTCAGCAAGGCGAGAGACCAGGACAAGGTGCGCTATTTCGGGGTCTGCAATCTCGACGTGAACACTCTCGAGCGTGCACGGCAGGAGGTAGCAGATCTGGTCGCGGTTCAGGTGCTCTATAACTTAATCGACCGCAACGCCGACCGCTACCTCGACGAGCCCCTCGAATATCGCACCGAAGGTGAAATCGTGCCCTACTGTAAGCAGCACGGATTGAGCCTCATCCCCTACAGCCCCCTAGGTCAGGGATTTCTGTCGGACCATTTCGACTGGCAGAACCTGCCCAAGAATGATATTCGCCGCCATAACACCATGTTCGCCGAGAACGTAAACCGCCGCAAGGAGCTGGTTCAGCTTGCCCATGACCACGGAATGACGCTGGCGCAGCTGGCCATTGCTTGGTTGGCCCGCCAGGAGGTGGTTACTTCGATTATCGTGAGCTCCACGGAGCCCAAGCATATCGCAGACAACATCAAGGCCCTCGATCGTCTCGGTGACGTTCCAACCATCTCCTGATTTTTCATTCCAGTTTATCTTGACAATGCCACATTAGAAAAATCTAATGTTTATTCAAATTCAGTATATTACAGAAATATGTTTGGCTATCAACTTTAGCCGGGACAACGTTGCAAGCGACTTGGTAGGAGCGAGCTTGCTCGCGATAGAGGGACATCAGGTTTAGTTCGCGAGCAAGCTCGCTCCTACCAGCGAATGTGGGGTCTAGTACGTCCCGCTTTAAGTTCGTAGCCAACAGTGGTTGCCTTAATTCATTGATAAATAAATATTATAAGAAAATGCTAATGTGACATTGTCAAGTTATTTCGCCTCCTGTTAGCTGAGGGGCCTGGGGTTGGGGTGTCATAAGCAGCCGCCAGGGGAGGGCGGCGGTGCGAATGGGTGCAGGGACAGCACCTCTGAGCAGCGTTGACACCCCAGCCCCAGGCCCACAAAACGTGGGCCTTCCCAAAAAAGTCATAAGGGTAGCGATAGGTAGGACCTTGCGGTCTTTCCCCCGCTCCAAACGCAGCATGCGACTTTCACCGCACTGCGCTTTCCAGTTGGGCTGAACGACTCTGATCGAGCAGATTGGTCGTCACGACCACGAGGTGCACCAGCAGCATCGCTGCCATCATCTGCTTTCCTCGTTGCATCTGTTGGCCATCATTTTGTCCAGCTTACCCTGGCGGACCTTCACCCTGTCCCAGCCATTACCGCCGGGCCTTTGGCTACTACGCCGCCTCCGTCCTCCTGCCGGCACGCTGGCATTTTCGCGTCCCCTTCACAGGGGGAGCCGGCCAGGAGTTCCCCAGTTCCACTGCCAAAGACTCTATGACCCGTAGCTGCCTGCTCTACGTCGGGTAGACTTCGGAATAACGACCGGTTCAAGTTAGACAAACCGGTCCTGCTACCTCCCCTTGTTGGGCTAGGGGTAGGAGTGTTCAGCCATTTTCACCTATTCTTGGTAACGCCGCTTCCCACCCAGGTTTCTCGCGTCAGCATAGGTCACCAGGGTTAGCCGGATCCTCCGCTTCATGGCTCGCAGAGTCCGTACATCGTCTACGGGCTTCATACCTCAACGGTTGCCAACCGCCAACGCATGCCGTATAACCCTCACGCCGTTATCCGGGCGTGGCTTCCTGCATTCTTTGGCACCGTTAAAGGGCGCACCTCACTTTCCAAGTCGTGTAGCCCACTAACCTGGAACTACAGGAAATTGACTTATCTTTCTGCCTCGAGCAACTCGGCTAGATCCTGGCGTTCAATAAATGTCACCGCCTCCGGCAATAAGGCCAGACGTTTGCGGTTTTCCAGCCATACCCAAACGCCTCGGCCCTCATCGCCGCGTTCGAAGCGGGCCTGGTCGTAGGGGGGGATTGCTAAGTAATCGGCCAGCTTCCGCCAGTCGTCCCCCAACCGGGTGCAAAAGGCGACCTTGGTTTTGCCGGAATAAGGGGAGCCGACGGGCAGCATGGCGGCGGATTCGGCAAGTGGCGGAGTGGCAGCGATTGGCGAAGCCGATTCCAGCGCCTGGCGCACGTGGCGGACCGTTTCCACCCGTTCCCGCAGTTGCTCTCGGACTTTTAGAAATAACCGCTTGCGGTGGCCAGGCTCCGTATAATGCTCCTCAATGGTTTCCTGGCCGCCAGGCAGGAACTGGCGGCTTTTCAGCCACTCGTGGCGTTGCCATTCACAGGGAGAGAGAATAATGGGAAAGAGATGAGCCTTATTGGCCAGGAAATTTTCGATTTCGACATTCTGGCAATAAGGAGAGTCCAGAAAGCCCTGGCTGACCAGCACCAGCGCGATAGGCGCATCCTGAATGTTGGCCTTAATCACATCGTCCCAGCGTTCTCCGGTGTGGATATCACGGTCCGTCCAGAATTCGACTCCTTCCTTTTCCAGCCCTTTGAGATAACCCAGCAGGGAGTTATCTGCCAGATAGTCGGCATCTTGGTGGCTATAGCTCACAAACACTTTCACGGTGTCGGGCATCGGCGCGCTCCCTCAGGTAAGGCGAATGCTTTATTAACCATAAAGCTAACATACTACCATGCGGTAAGAGGTAGTTATTAACGCGCCAAACGCCATGCCCTGGCAGAACTGAACGATACCTGGGGAAGGAAAAAATCCGCCGCCGCTAAACAGGTCAAGCCGAAGGGCAGATAGCCCGAGTAGCCCAGCAGCGGCATATGGAAAATCCGGAACCGGTCGACATAAGGCACCACATAATGCCACTGGGAGAGGCTGCCATAGTTCCACATTTCCCAGAAAAAACCGCATACCAGCGCCGCCAGGGCACCCAGCCAGAGTGGCGTCCAGTCACCCCGCCGGGGCGCATCAAGCAATGTCGGCCGCCCGGCCAGGATCTCAAGACCCAACAGCAAAAACAGAGGCGCGAGCCAGAGCAGGGGATAGAACAGCTCCGGGCGGATACCAATGCCAAACAGACTGATAGCGCCAAGCAGCAACAGAATCCAGGCCAGCCATTTCGATGGCGGCAGGGGCGGCCGCCAGAAATCCCGCAGTCCGGCCGTTAAGCGCGGGAACGAGGCCAGCCAGTCTCGGGTGCCGAGAACCGCCGGCAATACAGTGGCAAACGATAGGCTGGAGGAGAAAAATCGTGCCGGCGCAGCCGTTTCCCGCCCTCCCGTGTAATACCAGTTCTGGGCAAACAGATTGAGGTACTCGAACAGCCACCAAAACATCGCACTCACCAAAAACAGCGCCAACCAATAGCCCGTCCGGTGCGTCATCATACAAGCACCGTTCCGGTGCCAGGTCAGCGCGTTAATCACGACGACATAGCCGAACCAAAGAGGCGTAAAGGTATAGGGTTGTAGTTCTGCCAACCAGGAAAAACGAGTCCAGACCAATATCCAAGCGATGGCGAGAAATCCCAAGCCAAGCCAACCCCAAACCGGAAAACGTCGCGCGGGCGATTGCCGGACTTGCACATGAGATTGGGCGCTGAGCACTCGCCAAATAAAGGGACCGACTACGATTGCAATCAGCAGTGCTGTCACCGCAAATAATCCCCAGGAGAACGGCGTAGGCTCTCCCGGCGTAGGCACCGGCGGGAAATCCAGGTAAGGTGCGACGGAGCGGCCCGCCAACCAGGCTCCCAGCAGCGGCAGGCCGATCCACAGAGACAACAGCGCTACAACACGGGCGAACCAAGCCATGCTTTACGCCCTTTCCGGAGCTGGAGTAGTCGGAAATTTCATGGGTCTTCGCTGATTTGCGGCCGGGGACCGTGAATACCGGCTGGAAGTATGATACAGTGCAGAGTTTACTACGCGGTTGACACGCATATCAACGTGTGAGGCCAAGACGATGCCTCGCATTCTAAGTCATGCAACGGGAATATGTTAATGAAATCAAAAGCATTCGCTATCGCGCTGCCGGCGCTGTTTGTGACCTCACTGGCGCTTGCGCAGGAAACCGCCAAAGAAAGCAGCAAGGAACTGACCCTGAATACGGAAGCGGAGAAGCTTAGCTATGTGATTGGAATGGATATCGGCAACTCGATTAAGCAGCTCGGACCCGATGCCGATGTGAATCTGGATATTATCACGCGCGCCATGAAGGATGTCATGGAGAGCAAAGAAACCCTCTTGACGCCTCAGGAAGCCAATGAGGTAAAACAGGCCTATTCGCAGAAGATGCAGAAGCAATTCGCCGCCCAGAGACAAGTTCAGGCGGAGGAGAATCTTGCGGAAGGCAAGGCGTTTCTCGAGAAAAATAAAGCCCGGGAAGGCGTTAAGACCACGGAAAGTGGTCTGCAGTATGAGGTGCTTGAAGAAGGGGAGGGTCCCAAGCCCAAGGAGGCCGATACCGTAACCGTGAACTACCGGGGTACGTTGATAGACGATACTGAATTTGACAGCTCCTATAAACGAGGACAACCGGCGACCTTCCCGGTAAACGGTGTGATTCCCGGCTGGACCGAAGCCCTGCAGTTGATGCCGGTGGGCAGTAAATACCGGGTTTATATTCCTGCTGATCTGGCCTACGGCGAACGCGGGGCAGGGCAGGCAATCGGGCCTAACGCCACACTCATTTTTGACGTGGAGCTGTTGTCAATCGGCGAGCCTCAGACAGGGGAGCAACAACCACAGGAAAAGCCACAGGAAGGGGCTAAACAAGGAGGGTAAACAGAGTTAAAAGCAGGGTTCATTGATAATGCTTTCCCTGCTTCCGAGGGAAAGCATTTGTCAACGTTGGATGCCGGATTAGCGGCGGAACAGGGAAAGCAGGATAGGCAAGAGCTTAAGTTCCAGTGGCCCGTAACCCAGCCAGCGTGACAGCCAATTGGGTCGTGATTGGGGGCTTAGTCGAGCTATCACCCGGCGGGCCACCCGAAATTCAAGCGCCAAATCAGTAAACTGTAAGCCACCCTGAAGCTTTTGCAGCATCGTCTCGCGTTTACTGCGATCGGAAAACTGGCTCTTTAAAATCGAACGACCTACCCAAAAGCTTGCAAAATCGATGGTAATGGTTTCATCTTTTGCACTCACTGAAATCTCTTCGCCGTTTCCACCGAGAATCGATAGCTGTGCAAAGACATTCAGCGGACCCTTCATGGCAGGCAACTCTACTTCATATCCCGGGTCCGTATTTTTAAAACTCCATTCAGTTTCCACGGTGCTTGTGTAGCCTCCGGCGTAGCAGCACCGGGCACGTAAATTTCCAAATTTTCAAACTCGTAGGTAATTTCCGCACCGCGGCCGGTCAATTTGTCATACAGGTCGATGGCCAGTTCGGGCCAGGTGGTGTGTGGTTGATCCGCCATTAACGTACCTCCTCTTTGGTTGTTGGTATAAGAGAAAAACACTCTACTTGGGTAAAGTGGTAATCAGAAAGTTCAAAAACTATAGACAGCAAACTCGATGGCGTCAATTTTTACCTGTTCGATTCCTACTTTTACCTGTTCGATTCCTACCGAACGAATAAAGAAAAAACGCTGCTGCGTCAATCGCCGGTAGACAGTAAATCTATATGGTAAATACCTCCAGCACCTCTTGTTTTTTAAGTGTTTCCGCATCGCTGATGACGGCTACACTGGCTCGCTCAGGCACCAAATAGGCCGCCGCCACGCGCTTGATGTCTGCCACCGTGACTTGCAGTATCCGTTGTCGAAAGGTGCGGCGCTGTTCCGGGGTGCGGCCGAACAGGCTGCCGAAGAAAGCGCTGATGGCTTCCCCTGCGGGGGAGCCTGGCCGGTCAATGGCGCTGATGATGCCGAGGATGGCCTCTTCCAAGGTTTCCTGTGAATGCGTCGTTTCCTGCAGCCACAGCAGCGCACGATCAAAATCTTCCAGCGTTTCGGTTAGCCGGGGATCGCGATAAGAGAATAGCCGGAAAACGCCGCTATCGCCGTGATAAACAGAGCCCGCACCATAAGCACCGCCCTGTTCTCGGACAGCCCGGTGCAGATAACCATTGCGCAGCAATTCCCCTAGTACCTGCAGAGCCGCAGCGTCGGGATGATTCGGCTGCACCGTTGGATAAGCTTTCGCACAGAAGTTGACTTGCGTGCTGGCGCTCCAGCCCTGGCGAATCTGCATTGCCACCGGTGCTAAAGTGAACCCGCGAGCGGCTGGCGCAGGATTAGGATAGGCTTGCCAATGTTCCGTCAGTGCCGTGGCGATCTCCTCCTGCCGCTCGGTCTCGCTGACTACCAGCAACTGGCGGGGAGCCGCTTTCAGTAAATCCTGAAGGCGCTCCAGCTGGTTGGCTAGGACCGCTAAGGCGGTTTTATCATCCAGTTTGTCATCCAGTTCTTTGAGAATCTGCAGACCACGCAGACCATCCCAGCGATGGCTCAACGCGGTGGTGGGGCTAAGACCGGCGCTGGCGGCCGTCATGGCCAAAAAATGGCCCTGGTCGGTAATGCCTTCTTCCCGTTGGGCGCGCCACTGGGCGATCAGTTCCCGCAGGCGTGGCAGCTCATCAAAGCGGGCGTTGGCAAAGGTCTCCAGCAGCAGCTTTGCCAGCGGGTTGTGGTGACGGGCCAGGGCTTTGCCGGTCAGCACCAGTACGCCGCGAATTTGCTGGCTGTCGTCTACGTCGCTGCGTACCAGGCAGCGAGCGCTGAGCCCTCCGGTGACTGCTGCCTGGAGAGCCTGGGTTTCTAGGTAATCGCGGCCGCCACTACCTACCTCGGTGACACACAGGCAGAACAGCGGCACCAGATCCAGCAATTCGTCGTCCAGGTGCGGCAGATCGACCACCAATTGTTGATATACCATACCGTTCGTGCCCTGGGCATACCAGGTGGCCGGCAGCGCCGCGACGGGACGGGTATGGCCTTCGGCGATGTTGAGTTCCGGGGGAATATCCGCTAATCCGACTTTGGGCAGCACGGCGGGATCATCAAGCTGTGCCTGCCGGGCCTGCAGGTCCCGAGTCCGCTCGACTATCCGGTTTTTCTCTACCGCGTTCAGCGCCCCTTGCAATGCCTGCAGCCGCTGTTTTTCATCCTGAGCTTGCCGGGGACTCAGGGTTGGATCGGGAGACATGACTAAGCGCACCCGATGGGAGTTTTCCAGCAGCAGATCGCGGGTCAGCCGTTTAATATAATCCGGGTGTTGGATATCCTGGCGCAGTGCTTCCAGTAGTGGGTCGATATCCAAAGCGGCCACCGGATCACCGTCATGGAGCAGGGGGGTCAGGGCCTCCAGCATTAAATGCAGTCCATAGGGAAAACCATCGCCGGTAATTTCCCGCTGGCTAAGTTCCAGCTGATGTAAGACGGCTTCCAACGCCTCCCGGGGCACGCCTCGCTCAGCCACCTCGGCAAGTACGCTGAGCACTAACTTCTCCATGGCTGCGGCTTGCTCGGGATTGGACCCCTCTAGACCGCATACGAAAGTGGTTTCTCGCGTGGCATGATCGAAACCGCAGAGGGGTGAAGGTCCGCTGCCCAACGGCGAGGTTTCCAAGGCGCGGCGTAGGGGTGAGCTGCTATTGTCCAGCAGTGCGTCGCTAAGGAGACGGGCCTGTAGCACGCCATAGGGATCCGTGGTTTTTCCCAGCAGCCAGCCCAGCACGATATGGGTTTTGTCCCTGTAGTCCTGATCCCCGTCTAAGGCATAGTGCGTCTCCACTGCAATGGGCGTGGTAAGGCGTTGTTCATCGGGAATCGCTAAGTCGAGTGCCAGGGACTGGAAGTTGGCCAGAACTCTCTCCTGGAAACGGGCCTGGTGCGTGGCGGCGGGAATATCGCCATAGGTCATAAAGACCGCGTTGGAGGGATGGTAATGCTGCGTATGGAAGACCTTGAGGCGCTCATAGCTCAAAGTTGGAATGGCTTCGGGATCACCGCCACTGTTGTAATGATAGGTGGTCGTGGGAAAAAGGTGTGACTGCAGCGTCTGAGCCAGCTGTTGCACCGGCGAGCTCATGGCGCCTTTCATTTCATTAAACACAATGCCCTTGAAAACGAGCGCCGAGGCCGGATTGTCGGGCTCAGCAAATTCCAGCCGATGGCCTTCCTGAGCAAAATCCAGCTCGTTGAGCAGCGGAAAGAACGCACAGTCCAAATAAACATCCAGCAGGTTATCAAAATCCTTGCGGTTTTGGGTGGCGAACGGATAAGCGGTCCAGTCGCTGCTGGTAAAGGCATTCATAAAGGTATTAAGCGATCGCCGGGTCATCATAAAAAATGGATCACGTACCGGATACCGCCGGCTGCCGCATAATGCCGTGTGCTCCAGAATATGGGCGACACCGGTGGAATCCTGAGGCACCGTCAGAAAAGCTACCAGAAAGGCATTCTGCCGGTCATCGGCCGCCAGATGCAGATGCCGGGCGCCGGTGCGGCGATGGCGATGTTCCTGAACTTCCAGGTTTAGGGCAGGAATGGCATGGGTACGGCGTAATTCAAAAGAAGAATCCGTCATAGTACTGTTGTTTGACTCGTGATTATTACACTTTGGGTTAAACGCAATGGTGCATGCGATCGATATGGCCTTGGTCAGACCTATGCACAAACCGTTATTTTATGACTCAGACTGGTGGAGCGCCTGTGCGTTCCTTTAGGTTACTCATCCTGTCTGGGTTCGTTTAGTACAATGAGCACCAGACCGGCAAATCCCAGCAAAACACCGGCCGGCACGATAATCAGACATTTCAGGGCCACTTCGTGATGGCCGCTAAACAAGGCGCCAAAACCTGCCGCCAGTCCACCGACGACCAGGAAAATGGCGAGATAAATGGCAATACGTCCCAGCCGCAACATATTCAGCAAGCCTGCCTAAACTAGGCTATATACCTAGTATTTCCGGGTGCTCCAGATACCAATCGACAGTTTTGGCGATGCCGGTTGCAAAGGTTTCCTGGGGCATCCAGTTAAAAGCCGCCTGCATCTTGCTGCTGTCGGTGGCATAGCGCCAGTCGTGGCCGGGGCGGTCTGTCACAAAAGCAATGAGGCGTCGATATTCGGCTTGCTGGGGTCTGCGCTCATCCAGGATGGCGCAAATTTTCTGGGCGATATTGATATTTGCCCATTCGTTGCATCCGCCGATGTTATAGGTTTCTCCGGGTTTACCCCGGCGGATGACGGTGTCGATACCGCGGCAATGATCCTCCACATAGAGCCAATCGCGGATATTGCTGCCGTCTCCGTACACGGGAATGGGCTTTTGCTGAAGGCAGGAACGAATCACCGTGGGAATAAATTTTTCGGCATGCTGATAGGGCCCGTAATTGTTGGAGCAATTGGTGGTCGTAACCGGTAGTGCATAGGTATGAAAATACGCCCTGACCAAGTGATCGGATCCCGCCTTTGAGGCGGCATAGGGAGAATTCGGCGCATAAGGGATGGTTTCGGTAAAGGCAGGGTCGTTAGGTTGCAGCGTGCCGTAAACCTCGTCAGTGGAAATATGATGAAAACGTACGGCATCGGCGCTCCGGTCTTGCCAAGCATTCCGGGCCGCCTCTAAAAGCATAAAAGTGCCTACCAGATTCGTTTGTACAAAAGGAGCGGGACCGCGAATGGAGCGGTCCACGTGACTTTCTGCAGCGAAATGGACGATCGTGTCGATAGGATGTTCGCGCAACAGACGAGCCACCAGCGCCTGGTCACCGATATCGCCCTGGACAAAGGTGTGGCGACGAGAATCGGGTAGTGCCTCGAGGTTAGTGAGGGAGCCGGCATAGGTCAGCCGGTCCAGGTTAACAATGCGGATATGGGTATCGGTTTGCAGCAGATAACGCACAAAATTGCAGCCGATAAAACCGGCGCCGCCGGTGATCAGCACGTTGTTTGGGCAGTATTCCATTAGGCAGATTCGTTGCTTTGGTTGACTTCGCGCTCTGCTTTAACAGAGCAATTGACAAACATTAGACCTCTTGCATAAGTCAGACTTCTAACTGTTTGGAATGGGCAATGTCAGCGCCGCTCAACCCTGCAGCCTGCAGGGATTTGTTACCGCGCATCTCCCTGCTGGCGGTACCACCCAGTCCGACGCCTCGACGCTCATTTTTGCAAGAGACCTATTATATAGCTTTTGCCTTGATTACCAATTAGAAATGAATGGGGGGCGATGACTCAGCCAGAGGGTTTCTTGAAAGAACCGGTTGCAGCCGTTAACAAGGTTGCTGTGGTGCTTAACAGTTTAGCGGGTGGCAATCTTCGCCAGTCCCTCTCCGTACAACAGCGGCTGGGTCAGCTCTTTACCGCCGCCGGTTTAACCGTGAATATTCATTGGGTTATCCCCGCTAGGCTGCCTGCCGTACTCCAGACGCTGATCGAAACGCAGGTAGGAATGATTATCGTGGGCGGCGGTGATGGTACGCTCAATACCGCTGCCCGCTTGCTGGTGGATACTGACATTGTATTGGGTGTGTTACCGTTGGGGACTTTTAATGGCTTTGCCACGGATATCGGAATACCAGGGGATTTGGAACAAGCTGTGGAGGTGTTGGCTCAGGGGGAAATAATCACTGTTGATGCGGGTGAAATTAACGGCCGCGTATTTCTCAATAATGTTTCTGTGGGTGTTTATCCTTATGCCGTCAGGCGTCGGGAGTTGTACCGGCGGCTTCTCGGCATGCCTAAGCTGTATGCCATGGGTTACGCCGCGTTGGATGCTTTTTGGCGTCTCCCAACGCTAAAGATCTGGATTGATGTTGATGAGACACAGCAATTTATGGAAACCGCCTTTGTCTTTATTGGAAATAACCGCTATAAAAATGGGTTAATGCCCGGTGTTCGGCGGCGTCCGGCCCTCAATGAGGGATGGCTAAGCGTACTGTATCTGCGTACGGTAGGAAGGTTAGCGCTAATCAAGATTGTGCTGCGCAGCGTATATAGGCAGCTTCGGGATTTACCGGAACTGGAAGTTAAGGATGCAAAACAGGTGACCATAGAAACCAAAAAACGACGGTTGCGGGTTGCCCTGGACGGGGAACTGACCATGCTGCAACCACCTCTTATGCTGCGAATCCGGCCCCGGGTCCTACGGGTGATCGTACCGCGTGCCGAACGCGCGATACAGACTATAGCGCCAGCCATATGAATTGATGCTTATGATCTCATTACAATCGTCGTTCACTAACGATTTGTAGCCTTTTAATCAGTATCAGGTCATGTGACCAGCACTATAATAGACCTCTTGCCTAAGCCGAACTTCTATCTGTCTCGGCTGGACGTTTCAGCACCGCTCAACTCTGCCATACTGCAGGAATTCGCTACCGCGCACCTCCTTGTGCGCTGCCGGCGACACCTTCTAGCTCGGATTTTTGCAAGTGATCTTACGCTTATTGCTTCCCTGGTGTGCCCTTGCGACGGACCTCCATCACGTTTGGTATCTGCCCAATCTTGTCTAGGATACGGCTAAGTTGCTCGAGATCGTTGATTTCCAGCGTCAATACCATATGAGCTATGGCGGTTTTGGGATTGGTAAGCGTATTGGAGGCTAGCACGTTAACTTGTTCATTGAGTAGCACAGACGTGATATCGCGCAACAAACCCGGACGGTCATAGGCGTTGATAAGCATGTCTACCGCATAGGTAGCTTGTGCTTCCTCGCCCCAAGACACTTCAATAATTCGTTCCCGGTAGCGGTTGGCCAAGTTGAGCATATTGGCGCAGTCTTGGCGATGGATAGTAACGCCGCGTCCTAGGGTGATAAAGCCCATGATGGGTTCGAAGGGGACCGGATGGCAACACTTGGCAAAATGAGTCAGTAGGTTGCCTACGCCGCGAATCTTAATTTCACCGCGCCCCTCACCAACTTGAGATTTACGTGCAATTCGTAAGGCTTCCGGAGGCGGCGGGAGGATCAGTTCCTGAGTTTTTGTGGCCACCGAACCCGTTGTGACATCGCCGTAGCCAATGGCAGCAAACAACTCTTCCGGTTTGGTAAAGTTGAGTTTCTCAGCGACTTTTTGTATGTTCACTCGTTTGGCATCCACACCCAGACGCTGAAATTCCCGCTCCAACGCAGTACGTCCGGCGGCAATATTATGTTCTTGGGCCTGCTGTTTAAACCAGTGGCGTACCTTGCTGCGTGCCCGGGTCGTTTTTAAATAGCCAAGATGCGGACTTAGCCAGTCCCGACTGGGGGTGCCGGTTTTAGAGGTCAGTATCTCCACCTGTTCGCCATTTTTCAGCTCATAGGTTAATGGCACAATGCGTCTGTTTACCTTTGCGCCCCGGCAGCGATGCCCGACTTCCGTATGAATGTGGTAGGCAAAGTCCAGCGGCGTGGCACCCTGAGTCAGTTCAAGCACGGCACCTTTGGGGGTCACTACGTAGACTCGGTCTTGAAAAGCTTCCGCTTTAAAACGATCCAGAAAATCTTCGGCATCGGGAGTTTCATCCTTCCACTCTAAAATCTGTCGTAGCCAAGCGATCTGACGTTCGAAAGCACTGCCCTGGCTGACTCCACCTTCCTTATAGCGCCAGTGGGCGGCAACACCCAATTCCGCATTGCGGTGCATCTCACGGGTACGAATTTGGATCTCCAGGGTCTTGCCTTCGGGACCCACGACGGCTGTGTGTAGGGATTGATAACCGTTGCCTTTGGGATTGGCGATATAGTCGTCAAATTCCTGGCTGATATGGTTCCAGAGCGCATGAACTACTCCCAAGGCCGCATAGCAATCGGCAACAGAATCGACCATAATCCGCACTGCGCGTACATCAAAGATCTGCTCAAAGGGCAATTGCTTACGTTGCATTTTGCGCCAGATGCTGTAGATATGTTTTACTCGACCGGATACCTCGGCCCGAATTCCGGCATCGCGAAGTTCTCTGTTCAGGTCCTGGATCACCGCAGCGATGTAGCGTTCCCGTTCTATGCGGCGCTGTTCCAGTGCTTGAGCTAGTTTTTTATAGGTCACCGGCTCCAGATAACGCAGCGACAAGTCTTCCAGTTCCCATTTAATCTGACCAATGCCCAAGCGATTCGCCAGCGGGGCGAAGATATCCAGTGTTTCTTTGGCCAGACGCTGCTGCTCTGCAACGGAAAATGCTTTCAGATCGCGCATCTTGCACAAACAAATAACCAGTTTAATCAGCACTACCCGGACGTCTTGGGCCATGGCTAACAGCATCTTGCGCAGGCTTTCCAGCTGATGCTGAACTTGTGGCCCCTGCTGATGGAGATCACCGATGAATTTCAAGGTTGTAACACCGTCCACCAGACGGGCGACGGCCGGACCAAATTGTTCTTCCACCGTTTGCAGGGTAAGCCGGTTGTTTTCCACTGCTTCGTGCAGCAGTGCCGCGGCTACCACTTCATGGTCCATATGCAAATCCGCCAGCAGATCCGCTACCGCTAGGCCGCGGGGAGTGGTCAGAGCGTGAGCGTGACGCACCATCTCCACCTGGTTGCTGTTCCACTTGACGGAAAGGGTCGTTAGCCAAGCATCGAACTTAGCGTCGATAGGTGTGATTTTGGTCGGGGTCACCATATTATCCATCCCTCCTGGTGAAACCATAGATTACCGATGCGTCTGACTCCTACAGACTGGCAACCAGTGCCGATATGCGGACAAAGTAGGTGCCTAATGAATCATAGCAGTACACCTTATGTTGTATATTATCAACTCCCTCGTGCCGGGTATCGATCTGGAAACTGCTATCAAAATCGTCTGCGGCACGGATGCCGCAGTCGAGCTTACCGAGATGTATTGACGGCGTGTCTTGAGAATAACTTTCAGATCGATCCGGGTTTTATGACCACCACTGGAAGCTGTGGGAACTGTAAATAAATAACTGTCCGTTTTTTTGTTCGTCGAGACTGCATTTTCAAGCGATCACAGCGGTGTTATCGGTCAGTTAATAATTTACGGCTCCTGTGGTCTGTCAAAAGTCGGCATTGCCCGGTGTGCGCGGAAACGGAATGACATCACGTACATTGCCCATACCGGTCACATAGCTCACTATGCGCTCAAAACCCAGCCCGAAGCCGGCATGGGGTACCGTGCCATAGCGCCGTAAATCCCGATACCATGCATAAAGCTCCCGATTCAAGCCCAGTGCTTCCATACGTCGATCCAGCACGTCCAACCGTTCCTCGCGCTGGCTGCCGCCGATAATCTCGCCAATATCTGGGACCAGCACATCCATGGCCGCCACTGTCTGCTCATCATCGTTGAGACGCATGTAAAAGCTTTTGATTGTTTTAGGATAATTCATGACCACCATGGGTCGGCCCACATACTCCTCAGCCAGATAGCGCTCGTGCTCAGACTGCAGATCTAGGCCCCAGCGTACTGGAAACGCAAAGGTTTTGCTGGAACGTTCCAGTATTTTGATGGCTTCTCCATAGTCCATTCGTTCGAAAGGTGTCTGAGTCATCCGTTCTAGACGTTGAATACAGCGTTTGTCGATGCGTTCGGCAAAAAAGACCATATCGTCGCTCCGCTCTTCCAGCACGGCCCGAAAAATGTACTTTAGCAGTGCCTCTGCCAGATCCGCATCAGCATGGAGATCCGCAAAGGCAATTTCCGGTTCCACCATCCAGAATTCCGCGAGATGACGGCTAGTATTGGAATTCTCAGCCCGGAAGGTAGGGCCAAAAGTATAGACTTTGGATAAAGCCAGGCAATACGACTCCACGTTAAGCTGGCCGGATACGGTGAGAAAGGTTTCCCGGCCAAAAAAATCCTGACTGAAATCGACGGCACCCGCTGCCGTACGAGGTAGGTTGGCCAGATCCAAGGTGCTGACCCGAAACAACTCGCCCGCTCCTTCGCAGTCGCTGGCGGTAATAATAGGAGTGTGAATCCAGAAATAACCCTGTTCGTGAAAAAACCGGTGAATTGCCTGAGACAGGCAATGCCGTACCCGGGCGACGGCTCCGAGACTGTTGGTGCGTGGGCGTAAGTGCGCTACCGTACGCAGGTGTTCAAAGGTATGACGTTTTGCAGCAATTGGATACGTCTCCGGATTTTCCACCCAACCTACGATCTGCAAGGCTTTGGCCTGCAATTCCACAGTCTGTCCCTTGCCTTGCGATTTCACCAGAGTACCGCTGGCGATCACTGCACAACCGGCGGTAAGTTGCAGCACCTCATCCTGGTAGTTAGGCAAGTCATTAGGAGCTACGACCTGAAGCGGAGAGAAGCAGGAACCATCGTGGATGCCGATAAAGGATAGCCCAGCCTTGGAATCGCGGCGGGTGCGCACCCAGCCCCGTACGCTCGCGGGGCTTCCGACAGTCACCTGGCCGTTAAGAAGCGCGGCGATAGGGTAACTGAACATAGCAAGGCATGGTTCAAATAGATCCCTGGTCAAGGTAACACTTTTCTGTGGAATACATCGTCTTTTCATTTACTTAGGCCCTCTGAGTGTTACCTTGATTTGAACCAGGCCCATAGCAACACTCCTTAAATACCATTGGCATTGACTGAATAATGGTATGCCTACGAATTTTCCTTGTATTTCTGGGAATATAACGTCTTGGCTTGGCCAGGCCAATCGTTCCGGCGGATGCGACCGCCAGATTTAATAATAGTCGTTTCAAGCCGCTCGATGTCGGCGTCACTTAACTCAGCGATCTGCCGGTAGTGAGTGATACCCTCAGCGTTCAATTTGCGTTCGATGGCCGCACCAATGCCTGAAATTTGTTTTAAGTCGTCTTTTTTCGTGGGCTGAGTCGCCGTCTGTTCCAGAGCCGGACTCACCTCCGGCGCAGGCGGCGCGGCTGCCGCAGCAGGCTCCGTTGTGCCGGGTTCGGCAGCTGTCTCAGCAAGAAGTTCGGCGGCCTCAGCGGCGAGTGTATCGGCGTCTGGTTTGGGTGTGACCGGTTCTGTCGCCGTGCTAAACGAAGGTGCTGTTGGGGACGACGGGGGAAAGAACCTAGAACTGCTGTCTCTCAGCATGGTAAAGTAGCTGTCCCAAAGCTGATTTTGTTTCCTTAGCCAATATCGCATCACGTCCTCCATTTGCCGTGCCCATTGAGCCACGACTTCCGGAGTGCTATCACCAGCTGTCCGTTTTGTCCACTGCTCTATCCAGGCGGCCTCGGTCAATAACGTTTGCTTGACGGCAGTTTCCCAAATCGCAAGATTTTTTAAATACGTTTCCCGCCATAAGTCCATACTCTGGTGAGGTTGGAAAGTAGGCAGGACAGAAGACAGACCTTCCCAAAAGCGTTTTTGCGCCTCGTTCCAAGTCTTGAAGCTATCCTCGTTTAGCCAATCCTTCATGGGGTTTTTCCTCCGCTAGCGGGTCTGAAAAACACTATTTGTCAATCGCCCTAACCAATTTGAACGGTGCAATACCAACTGCCCGAGCGGGTCGTATTTATCCGTCTCCGGCGCTCGGCTGCGAAGATTGTATCGATCTGGAAGTTATTCTCAAGACACGCTGTTAATATATCCCGATAGGCTCGACTGCGGCATCCATGCCGCAGACGGTCTTGATAACCGCTTCCAGATCGATAAAAACGGCCCACTGCATAGGATCACGGCAGTAGCAAGCTCGATCCCGTAGTCTTGCGGGCTTCCAGATCCCGGTGAGCTTGCGCCGTTTCCGCCAGCGGATAGGTTTGCTGTACTTCGATCTTAACCGCGCCGCTATTCACGACATCAAACAATTCAGTGGCGCTGGCCGCCAGATCGGCGCGCTTGGCCGTATAATGCATCAGGGTGGGGCGAGTCAGAAACAAAGAACCCTTGGCGGACAATACAGCAGGCTCAAAGGGCGGCACCGGACCCGAAGCATTGCCGAAAGTGACCATTATTCCAAGGGGCCGCAAGCAGTCTAAAGAATCCATAAAAACGGCCTTGCCCACTGCATCATAGACTACCGCGACGCCTTCCCCGTGGGTAATCTCTTGCACACGCTCCACGAAGTTCTCCCGAGTATAGACAATGGTATGGTGGCAGCCATGGGCACGGGCTAATTCCGCTTTCTGATCGTTACCGACGGTGCCAATGACGGTGGCGCCTAAATGCTTCGCCCACTGGCATAAAAGAAGGCCTACACCGCCTGCTGCCGCATGTACTAGGATAGTCTCGTCGGCCTGAACCGGATAGGTGCGGCGGAGCAGATAATGGGCGGTCATGCCTTTTAGCATCATCGCCGCCGCGGTGCGGTCGTCGATGACGTCTGGGAGGGCTACCACCCGGTCTGCCGGCATGAGTCGGACTTCAGCATAGGCACCCACCGGCGGCGACGCATAGGCCACCCGTGCGCCGACGTTAAAGTCGGTCACCCCTTCGCCCACGGCTTCCACTACTCCGGCGGCTTCCATACCCAGTCCGCTGGGCAGGGATGGAACCGGATATAACCCGGTACGGTGGTAAACATCAATAAAATTAAGGCCAATGGCGCGATGGCGTAGCCGGACCTCGCCGGGGCCGGGATCGCCAACATTGACATCTTCCCAGCGCAGAACTTCCGGGCCACCGTGCTCACGAATACGAATTGCTTTGGTCATGGATTCGGCTCCTTGAGAGAAGAACAAAGGGTCTGCCAAGTGTAGATGCTGAGAGCTAACTTTGCCTAACGCCGACCACAAGCCGCTCATCAGCGGAGGAACGCCAGGCCAGTGCAAAACGATACAGATATTCGAGTCCTGCAATCGCCCGGCTGCCGTACCAGGATGTCATCTCTCCGTCAATCCGCCAAAGCGTGGCGGGCGGGCAACCATAGAGTCGGGAAAAGTCCGCTAGATCGTGCGGCTTGAACCGGTAGGGTTCGGTGCTGAATAACAAGAGATCGGTTTCGGCCAGTAATGCCTGGTTTATTTCCACAACAGGATAACGTTGCTCGGCTGCCGCCGGCAGCGTGTCCCAGCCCACCAGTTCCAGGGTGCGAGAAATATAAGTATCCCGGGCAACGGTCATCCAGGGCTTGCGCCAGATCAAGTACAGCACCTTTTGCCGCGGCCAGCCATGAGTTGCCTCCTGCAGGGTGTTAAGTGCCGTCTCAAAGCATCGGCATAGGGCTTCGGCTTCCGCTTCCCGGCGGAAAATACCCCCAAGCAGCCGGTAAAGCGCCAGGTTATCCCGGGGCTCCTGGGGATGAGTAACAATAACATGGGGCACAAAGGTAGCAAGTTGTTCCGCCATGGCCTTGGGATTTTCATCGATATTGACGATAACATGAGTGGGGTTAAGGGATTTAAGCAGTTTTTGCTTGATTTTTTTTGTTCCCCCCACGCTGGAAACTGCTGGCACCTGATCGGCGGGATGGATGCAATAATGGGTGCGACCAACAATCTGCTCGCCTAGTCCCATAGCGAATAATAATTCGGTAATGCTGGGCACCAGACAGACAATACGAGCCGCTGTACTAGTGGGTTCGTGGTGGATGCCGAGGGCGTCGACCAGGCCATGCTGCTGTGTTGCTGTTATCATTGAGTTTTGCTGCGCAGAAAATAGCAAAAATAAATGGCATTTTGAGTATGCCACGGAAGTCAAAAGACTAGAATAAGAAATGAGGGTATCCACTTTAGCTGAGACACTTTACAGACTACTTTGGCGAGCAGACTCGCTCCTACAGGTGGATATGGCGATGTGGCGTCTGACATGTCTCGCCTTAAGTTGGTAGCCATAAATGACTGGGCTGCCAACATTGCCTGCCGAATGGAGGCGATGGAAGATTAACGCTTACCTAAAGCATAGTCTAATGAGGAGGAAGCCGATGTCCGCCGTGGTAAGCCAACCTAAAGGTCAACACCAACCATCCGGCAAAATCCAGACACGCCATAAGGTGCGATTGGTCACTGCTGCCAGTTTATTCGATGGCCATGATGCCGCGATTAATATTATTCGCCGTATCCTTCAGGCCAGTGGTGCCGAAGTCATCCACCTGGGCCATAACCGCTCGGTCAAAGAAATTGTGACGGCGGCTCTCCAGGAGGATGTGCAGGGAATTGCCGTTAGTGCTTATCAGGGCGGACATGTGGAATTTTTTCAATATGTGATGGATCTGCTGAGAGAACAGAGCGGCGAGGCGATTCGTGTGTTCGGCGGCGGCGGTGGAGTCATCGTTCCTGAAGAAATCCGCAGGCTTCACGAGTACGGCGTAACCCGGATTTTTTCGCCACAGGATGGCCAAACCCTGGGCCTGCAAGGCATGGTCAACCTGATGTTAAAGGCCTGCGATGTGGATCAGTCTTCCACAATACCCAAGGATATTAACGAACTGTTAGCAGGCAGTCGAAGTGATCTGGCCCGTTTTATCACGGCCATGGAGAACGGTGACCTGGATGTCAGGCTGCGCGAACAGATACTGGCCGAGGCCAAGCTTAGCACTGTGCCTACACTGGGAATCACCGGAACCGGTGGGTCCGGTAAGTCTTCCCTTACCGATGAATTGATTCGGCGTTTTCGGCTGGACCAGGAAGATAGATTGGCAATCGCCGTCCTCGCGGTGGATCCCACCCGGCGCAAGAGCGGCGGTGCACTGCTGGGCGATCGTATCCGTATGAATGCGATCGATAGTCCCAATATTTATATGCGTTCACTAGCCACCCGTCACATAGGCATCGAGGTGCCAGATCATCTGGATGAGGTCATTGCCGCCTGCAAGGTCGCAGGCTTTGATTTGATCATCATAGAGACTTCCGGTATCGGCCAGGGGAATTCCGCCATTGTGCCTTGCGTCGATCTGACCCTCTATGTCATGACCCCGGAATTTGGGGCCGCCAGCCAACTGGAAAAAATCGACATGCTGGATTTCGCCGATGTCGTGGCTATCAATAAATTTGAGCGTAAGGGCGGGGCAGACGCCCTGCGGGACGTGCGTAAGCAGTTGCAACGCAATCGCGAGGCCTTTACTACGCCTCCTGAGGCTATGCCGGTGTTTGGCACAATTGCGTCCCATTTTAATGACGACGGTGTCACCGCCCTCTATCAGAAAATCTTTAGACTATTGCTAAGCAAAGGATTACGGGCGGAGACTGGTAAACTGCCGCCGGCAGCGGTCAAGACGTCTTCCGGCGAAACAGTGCTTGTCCCTGCGTCCAGAAGCCGCTATCTGGCTGAAATTGCAGATACCGTGCGCGACTATCATAAAACCCTTCAGGAACAGTCGGTGTTAGCACGCCGCTGTCAGCAGCTTAGAACCGTGCAGGGCTTGCTGGAGGAGGCAGGGAAGGCTACGGTTGATGTGGAGGCGTTGCTGACTCAATCGGAGGCTCTGAGAGATCCCCGGGCCCGTAGACTGATAGAGACTTGGCCACAAGTCAAAGACCGTTATGCCGATGAGGAATATGTGACTCAAGTTCGTGATGGAGAAATCCGCACCCAATTGACCCATACTTCCCTGTCAGGCAACCCCATTCCCAAGGTGGCCGTGCCGCACTATGAGGACCACGGCGAGCTTCTAAAGTGGCTATTAAAGGAAAATTTGCCGGGTCGGTTTCCCTACACAGCCGGCGTGTTTCCCTTTAAACGCGAGAATGAAGACCTGACCCGAATGTTTGCGGGCGAGGGCGATGCGTTTCGCACCAACCGCCGTTTTCAGATCCTTTCCCAAGGCTCTGAGGCCAAGCGGTTATCCACGGCCTTCGATTCGGTCACCCTGTACGGCTGTGATCCTCATGAACGTCCGGACATTTATGGCAAAATCGGCAATGCCGGCGTTTCCATCGCCACGCTGGACGATATAAAGGTGCTTTATACCGGTTTCGATTTGTGCAGTTCTAACACCTCGGTGTCCATGACCATTAACGGCCCGGCTCCTGCCATATTAGCAATGTTTCTAAACGCCGCAATCGACCAACAGCTAGAAAAATTTGCAACCAACCACGGTCGTCAGCCTACCGTGGAGGAAATGACGGAGACCAAGGCCTGGGTACTGGAGAACGTGCGCGGCACGGTGCAGGCTGATATTCTTAAAGAGGATCAGGGGCAAAATACCTGCATTTTTTCAACCGAGTTCGCTCTCAAGATGATGGCGGACGTCCAGGCGTACTTTGTTCAGCACAAGGTCCGCAACTTCTACTCGGTGTCCATTTCCGGCTACCATATCGCCGAGGCGGGGGCCAATCCCATTACGCAGTTGGCCTTTACTCTGGCCAACGGCTTTACCTATGTGGAGGCGTATCTCAACCGGGGCATGCAGATCGATGACTTTGCCCCCAACCTATCGTTCTTTTTTTCCAATGGTATGGATCCGGAATATGCCGTGTTGGGACGGGTGGCAAGGCGTATCTGGGCCACTGCGATGCGCTTTCGATATGGCGCTAACGAGCGCAGCCAGAAATTAAAATACCATATCCAAACTTCCGGCCGTTCTCTGCACGCCCAGGAAATGGCTTTTAATGACATTCGCACTACGCTGCAAGCGCTGCTCGCCATTTATGACAACTGCAACAGCTTGCATACCAATGCCTACGATGAGGCCATCACCACGCCCACTGAAGAATCGGTGCGACGGGCCGTGGCGATTCAACTGATTATCAACCGGGAGTGGGGCTTGGCCAAGAATGAAAACCCGCAACAGGGCGCTTTTATTATTGAAAGCCTGACTGATCTGGTGGAAGAGGCCGTGCTCCGGGAATTTGATCGGCTTGCCGAGCGCGGTGGCGTGCTGGGCGCCATGGAAACAGGCTATCAGCGCAGCAAAATTCAAGAGGAATCCCTCTCTTACGAGATGCTCAAGCACGACGGCAGTCTGCCGATTATCGGCGTCAATACCTTCCGCAATCCCCATCCCGAGGCTGCAGAAAAGCCCATTGCACTGGCGCGTTCCACGGAAGCGGAAAAACAAAGTCAAATCCGTCGATTGCAAGAGTTTCAGTCCCGGCATCGCCAAACGAGCGAAGCGGCGTTAACGCGTCTTAAGCAAGCGGCCATTGGCAACGAGAATATCTTCGCTGCCCTGATGGATACGGTGCGGTGCTGCTCTTTGGGTCAGATCACCGAGGCTTTATTCGAAGTTGGCGGTCAGTACCGGCGCAGTATGTAAGCTTGACAGCTTTCCCGATGCGTTTCATTAATGCTGCTTGGTGAGGGGGTCCAGGTTAAGCGTTACACCAGCAACTTTTTGGTGAAGAACCCGGCACTGAGCAGGCTATAAAACTGCTGGTTTAGTCGATGTTAACGATTGTCGTTTACGTCGGGTTAGTTATAATTATTGTCATTGTCTCAAAAAGGCAGATAATCCACCAAAGCTGGTAGACGTTGCAGTGATCCTGTTGCGGAGGAGAGGCCATGATGATCACATTGCTGAAGAGAAAGTTGAGCGATACTTCATACGTCCGCCCGGACCCGTGTTCCCAAACCCTGCTGTTACCAGTAGCGCAACGCTTCCCTGTTTTAGCACTGTTCTGATGTGGATCCGGAAGATCCGTTACCCTAGGCCGCTAACACCGTAGCTGCTTCGCTTCCTTGACGAAGTCTGAGCCTTGGTCTGGCGACTCCGGTCGCTTTGGCGGTTCACAGCGGCTGGCTTGGGAGATTTCGATATGTCTCTAGCGAATGTTACCCTCGATGACAAATATACGTTGGAATCCGGCCGCATTTATCTCAGCGGTATTCAAGCGCTGGTGCGCCTGCCCATCATGCAGCGCCAGCGCGATGCTCGGTTCGGGCTAAACACTGCCTGCTTTATCTCGGGCTACCGCGGTTCGCCACTGGGCGGCTTGGATCAGGCGCTGTGGAAGGCACGACGGTTTTTAGAGAATAACCAAATTCATTTCCAACCGGGGATCAATGAAGATTTGGCTGCCACAGCCGTATGGGGCAGTCAGCAGGTGAATATTTTCCCGGGGGCTAAGCACGCCGGGGTATTTGCCATGTGGTACGGTAAGGGACCGGGAGTTGATCGCAGCGGCGATGTGTTCAAGCACGCCAACGCGGCTGGCACATCCCGCTACGGCGGTGTATTGGCTGTGGCCGGTGATGATCATGCCTGCAAGTCTTCCACTTTGCCGCATCAGAGCGAATATGCCTTTATCGACGCTATGCTACCGGTCTTGAATCCGGCCGGAGTTCAGGAGATTTTGGATCTGGGCATTTTCGGCTGGGAGCTATCCCGTTACTGTGGTTGCTGGATTGGCTTTAAGGTTATCGCCGAGACGGCGGACGCCTCGGCTTCTGTCTATGTGGATCCGCACCGGGTTGAGATTAAACTGCCTGAGGAGGTTGACCGGTCGCCTGGTGGTCTGCACGTTCGTTGGCCGGATCGGCCGTTGGAGCAGGAACTGCGGTTGCATCAACATAAGCTGTATGCAGCCTTGGCGTTCGCCCGCGCCAATCGCCTCAATAGCGTAGTTCTCGATAGTCCTAAGCCACGCCTTGGTATTGTGACCACGGGTAAATCTTATTTAGACGTGCGCCAGGCGCTGGATGATCTGCACATCGATGAGCGGCTGGCTGCGGAGGTTGGACTTCGCATTTACAAGGTAGGCATGAGCTGGCCGCTGGAGCGGGACGGTGTGCGAGAGTTTGCCCGGGGTCTGGAAGAAGTTCTGGTGGTGGAGGAAAAACGAGGGGTGATCGAAAATCAGCTTAAGGAGCAGCTGTACAACTGGCGCGAGGATGTGCGGCCCCGGGTGGTCGGTAAATTCGATGAGGAGCATAATTGGATTCTGCCCTCTACCGGCGAACTGAACCCGGCTCGGATCGCCCGCGTCATCGCTCGGCGCATCGCCCGTTTCTACACCAGTGCCGCCATTCAGCACCGCCTCGCATTTCTCGAGGCCAAGGAGGCAGCCTTGGCCAAACCCCGGCCGCACCTGGAGCGCGTTCCTCATTACTGCGCGGGCTGTCCGCACAATACCTCGACGAACGTGCCAAAGGGCAGCCGTGCTTTAGGCGGTATCGGCTGCCATTATATGGCTACGTGGATGGACCGCCGGACTGAGACCTTTACTCAGATGGGCGGCGAGGGTGCTACCTGGATCGGCCAAGCTCTTTTTACCGAGACGCCTCACGTCTTCCAGAACCTGGGCGACGGCACGTATTTTCACTCCGGTTATTTGGCGATCCGTGCTGCTGTCGCGGCGGGCGTCAATATCACTTATAAGATTCTCTACAACGATGCGGTCGCCATGACGGGGGGGCAGCCCGTGGACGGTTCGCTGACGGTACCGCAGATTACCCATCAGCTCTATGGCGAAGGGGTGCGACATATCTGCGTCGTGAGTGACGAGCCCGACAAATACCCGAGTCGCCAGGTTTTTGCCGCGGGCGTCACCTTTTATCATCGCGACGAACTGGATCGGGTACAGCGCCAGTTGCGTCAAGTTCGGGGCGTTTCCGTGCTGATTTATGATCAAACCTGCGCCGCCGAAAAGCGCCGCCGATGCAAGCGAGGGTTGCTGGAAGACCCGTCTAAGCGGGTCTTTATTAATCCATGGGTATGCGAAGGTTGCGGCGACTGTAATAGTAAATCCAACTGTCTGGCGGTGGTCCCGATAGAAACCGAGTTTGGCCGCAAACGGGCTATCGATCAGTCCGCCTGCAACAAGGATTTTAGCTGTCTCAAGGGTTTGTGCCCCAGCTTCGTCACTGTGCATGGAGGCAGTTTACGTAAAAGCCAGGCAACCGCTGTCGAGACGCTCGCCGAATTGCCCGAGCCGGCAATACCGGCCATTGAGATTCCTTATGGCATTCTGGTGGCGGGGGTTGGCGGCACTGGTGTGGTGACCGTTAGCGCCCTGTTGGGCATAGCCGCCCATCTGGAAGGCAAAGGCTGCGCGGTGCTGGACATGACCGGTCTGGCGCAAAAGTTTGGTCCGGTATTTAGCCACGTGCGGATCGGCGCACGTCCCGAAGACATTCATGCGGTGCGCATTGCCGCCGGCGAAGCTAACCTTCTGCTAGGCTGCGACTTGGTAGTGGCCGCTAGCGACGAAGCGCTAGGCAAACTGAATAGCGAGCTTAGCCACTCAGTCGTCAATCGCCATGCGTCCATGCCAGCCGTTTTTACCCGTAATCCCGACCTGCAGTTTCCGGCTGAGGCCATGATGGAGGCGATTCGTGAGGCAGCGGGTGTGGTCAAGACCCATTTTGTGGAAGCCACTCAATTGGCGGTGGGCCTGTTGGGAGATGCGATTGCTGCCAATCTGTTTCTTACGGGCTACGCTTTTCAACAAGGGCTGATTCCGCTTTCCGCTGAGGCCATCGAGCGCGCCATTGAAATTAACGGTACCGCAGTGGAATTCAACAAGCAGGCTTTCCGCTGGGGTCGACGGGCGGCCCTCGACCTGGTAACCGTAGAAAACCTGGCCAAACCCACCGTAGCACCACAACCCATCGTCGCGACCCTGGATGAGGTTATTGCCCGGCGGGTGGACTTTCTCACCGGCTATCAGAATACCGCCTATGCCAAGCGTTACGAAGCTCTGGTCCGGCGCGTCCAAACGGTGGAAACGGCAAAAGCACCAGGGCGGAAAGGCTTGGTAGAGGCGGTGGCGCGTTACTACTATAAGCTGCTGGCTTACAAGGATGAGTACGAAGTGGCGCGGCTGTATGTGCAAAGCGATTTCCTGAAACAGCTTAATGCGCAATGCGAAGGAAACTACCGGTTAGAGTTCAACCTGGCGCCGCCATGGTTAGCCAAGCGCAATCCAGAAACCGGTGAACCCGGGAAGCGGACCTACGGACCCTGGATGCTACGAGTGTTTAAGGTTCTGGCTCAGCTTAAGGGATTGCGGGGAACACCGCTGGACTTGTTCGGTTATCAGAACCTGCGTTGGTTGGAACGCCAGCTTATCAAAGATTATGAAGGGACTGTGGAAGAGCTGCTGGCCGGCCTGAATCAGGAAAACCATGCGCTGGCGATACAGATTGCCAGTATTCCCGAGCATATCCGCGGTTACGATCGCGTTAAAGAGGATCATCTAGCCAAGGCCAAGGCCAGGGAGACGGAGTTATTAACTGCCTTTCGTAAGCCCGCTGCCGACAAAGTAGCAGCTTGATTCTGTGGCCCTAAGATCGGCCAAATATGAGCATAGGGGGGATAAGGAAGCGTGATGGTGCGACGCTAAGGAGAGCTTTACCCATCGCCAAGCTAGGTAGCTGGTTTCCGGCGGCATTGCTGGTGGCATTGCTGGTGGCATTGCCAAGTGGAGCGACAGATCGCAGCATGCTCAGGTGTGAGAGACAGCACCGGGTTTTCGGGCTGTCCGAGACCGATCCGACACTGTCTGGAGTGGATAAAATGTCAACAACAAATCCCACGGTTCCGCTGTATCGCCATGAAAACTGGTCATCGCGGCTGGCGTTTATTCTTGCCGCCACAGGTTCCGCCGTTGGCTTGGGCAATATCTGGAAATTCCCTTATATTACAGGAGAAAACGGCGGAGGCGCGTTTGTGCTGGTGTATCTGGTGTGCATTGCCGTGATAGGACTACCCATCATGATGGCGGAAATTTTGATTGGCCGCCGCGGTCAGCAAAGTCCTATTCATAGCATCGCCATGCTCGCCCGGCAGGAGGGAAAATCGGCAACTTGGCAACTCGTTGGCTGGTCCGGTGTGCTCAGCGCCTTTATTATCCTATCCTTCTACAGCGTGATTGCCGGCTGGGCCGTTGCCTATGTTTTCCATGCCCTCAGCGGCGCATTCCATAAAGCCACCGCAGAAAGCATCGGTAACCTCTTCGCCGCGTTACTTGCGAATCCCGGCCAGATGGTGGCCTGGCATACCGTGTTTATGGTGATGACGGTATTTGTCGTGGCGCGGGGTGTCAAAGCGGGTCTGGAAAGGGCGGTGTCCATACTGATGCCGGCGTTGTTTGCGCTTTTGCTGATCTTAGTGGGCTACGCAGCTATCACCACCGGTAAGTTCGGCGAAGGTATCGCGTTTTTGTTTTATATGGATTTTTCCAAACTTAGTACGGAGGCCGTGCTTACCGCAATGGGACATGCATTTTTTACCCTAAGCCTGGGTTTAGGCGCCATGATTGCTTACGGTTCCTATCTGCCCAGGCATATTTCCATCGCCAGGGCTACGATTGCTATTTCGCTTGTGGACACGCTGGTAGCCCTGTTGGCGGGAATGGCCATTTTTCCCATTGTTTTTGCCAATCATTTAGAACCCGGAGCGGGGCCAGGGCTGATTTTTCAGACGTTACCGCTGGCTTTTGGTCAGATGTCCGGCGGTCTGATCTTCGGAAGCTTGTTTTTCGTACTATTGGTATGTGCTGCCTGGACCTCGTCGATCTCGCTCTTAGAACCAGTGGTCGAGTATTTAGAGGAACACCATGGAGTCAACCGTGCGGCAGCGTCTCTCGGGGCTGGCGTAGCCGCATGGCTGCTGGGAATCGCCTCGGCCCTGTCGTTTAACCGTTGGTCAGAAATTAAGCTGTTTGGCAAATCTCTGTTCGATGCGCTCGATTATCTGACAACCAACCTTATGTTGCCGCTAACGGGACTGCTTACCGCTGTGTTCGCCGGTTGGGTAATGGCCAGAGCAGCAACGCAAGAAGAACTAGAACTAGGGGAAGGAATAGGCTACCGGCTCTGGCATTTTGTCGTGCGCTACATCACCCCGGTTGGGGTGACGGTCGTATTTGCTTATAATCTGCTGTAAAAGCGCCTGTGTAGGTCTCCTGCGGTCACAAATTAATGGCGACTTCCACGTCCCCTTCTTTATGGGATACGTTGATGCCGACGTCGCGTGCATGTCGCCGTAGCACCAGATCAATAACTCCGCCGCCGATCCGAAAGTTCTTAAGCTGCAATTCATGCAAGTAAGGTGGCAGTTGCGGGTAGTGAAAACGCACCTGCGGCTTCTCCGGCGAAAAGGTAAGCCCGAGGCAGGCCTGGAGCAGATAAAATACGCTGCCACTGGCCCAGGCCTGGGGCGAGCAGGCGACCGGATAAAGGGTTGGTTCCTGGCCAGGAAGGCGATCGAAGCCGCAGAATAACTCCGGTAGACGGTGAAATTCCATCACAATGCTCGCATCGAACATGCCCGTAAGAATTTGCATAGCCTTGCCCTTAAAGCCGTAGCGGGCTAGGCCCATGGCAACAATAGCATTGTCGTGGGGCCATACCGAGCCGTTGTGATAGGACATGGGATTGTAACGGTGCTCGGCATTAGCGAGGGTGCGGACTCCCCAGCCGGAGAACGACGCTGCGCAAAGCAACGTCTCGGCGGTCTGACGAGCGTAGGTAAAATCAGCAATACCGCTGAACAGAACGTGTCCTACATTGGAGGAACGGACCCGACACGGGCGTTTATCGCCGTCTAACGCAAGAGCAAAGGTAGCGATATCAGGGCACCAGAATGCCTCGTTGAAGCGACGCTTCAGTTGTGCCGCTTGGCGTTCCAGTGCAACGCCATAATCGCTGTGGCCCAGCAAGGTGGCGAGCTTTGCCGCCGCCCGCTTGGCGCGGTAAACGTAGCCCTGCACCTCGCAGAGCGCAATAGGGCCCTGGGCAAGATTGCCGTCTTGATGAAAGACGGAATCATTGGAGTCTTTCCAGCCCTGCTGCACCAGGCCGGTGGCGCTGCGGCGGGCGTATTCGACAAAGCCATCACCATCACTGTCCCCATAGCGGTCGATCCATTGTAAGGCGCGCTCGATGGCGGGCCATAGGGTCTCCAGAAAGGGCCGATCTCCCGTGCGTTGGTAGTAGGCATCGGCCAGTATAATAAACAGCGGCGTTGCGTCAACGCTGCCGTAATAGCGGCGGAAAGGCACTTCGCCTAAAGCCGCCATTTCTCCGCCGCGAATTTCGTGAACTATTTTGCCGGGTTCGGCGTCTTGCGCCGGGTTTTCCTCCTCGGCTTGGGTTGCTGCCAGAAAACCTAGCGCGCCCTGGGCCACACTTGGATCTAGCCAGAGAAATTGCAGCGCCGTAATGATGCCATCGCGTCCGAAAGGAGTACTGAACCAGGGTACCCCGGCATAGGGATAGCGTCCCTGCGGGGTCTGGCTAATCAGCATTTGCAGATCGGCTGCCGAACGGTTAATCCAGTCATTAAACTGTTCATTAGACGTAGAGGGAATGCTGACTTGCCTGCGTGCCGCCATGGCGGCCTCAGTCTCGGCCCGGGCCTGGTCGTAAGTCAGCACGGCGGGTGCCCTGGCGCCGCCTTCGCAAGCGATGGTAATATAAAGTTCTCTTGCAGCTTGGGGAGAGAGCGGTAATCGGAAACGGCTTTGCCTTCCGGTAATTGTCTCGGGGGTCATGCTGAAGGCGATACGGGTACGTCGCATCACATCGTCCAATCCCCGGTAGCTGAGTAGAAGCTCATGATCCGACGTTTGCGCCGACGACATTTCTCCTCGCCTGGAACGCTTCACTCCCCGCACTTCAAAAATATCGGCATAGTCAGCCGCAAACCGCAATTCCAGCTCGATATCGACAGTGGTATCGCCATAGTTGACTAGGCGAATATGCTCGTGATGTACACCTTCCCAAAGCAGCTTGGCGCGAAAGATGTGAAAGGTGCCTTTTGGTATAGCGCGTCGTTCGGCCAGGTAGAGGTCTGGATTGGTGAGATCCGCTACCAGCAGGCTGTTATCTGCCTTGACAGTGGAATGTAACAGAAGCGGCCGGCGGCCATTGACGAGCAATTCGAAGTACGATAAAAATCGCGTTCCCTCATGATAAAGCCCTTGTTCGCCGCTGCCGATAGGTTGAATATCCCCATAGCGGTCAAATAGGGCAAAGGTTTCTCCGTGTTTTAGCACCCGGGTTCGATCGTCGGTACGTGACGAAGTTGCTAGTATATACCATTGCTCATTAAGTTGAATGGCATCCCGTAACGGTAAAGATGCATTCCTTTTCAATGGTGTGGACATCATATGCTTCCCTCATGCACGTGTTGGCAACAGTTTGCAAAGGTCTAGCGTAGCTGATCACTAGACCTCTTGCAAAAATGAGTGCTGAGGCACCAAGCTGGACAGTTAAGATTTGCTTTCTGCTCTCAGCTTCTCTGCAACACGATTTGCAGAGGTTGATTCACCGTAAGCGGGTAAGCTCGGCCCTGGACTTCAATGACGCGCTGGGCCTGTTCCTGTTGCTGGGAAGCAAGAGCCGGCGCGCGTTTTTTCGACGGGGTGGCAAACCAACATAGTTCCGCTTGCTGTTGCGCGAGCGTGACTTGCAGAAAATCGCCTTTCCAGTGAAGAAAAAAGGCAACTTTCTCCCAGTGGCGCGGGAGCCGCGGGTTCAGGGAAAGCTTACCGTCTTCCCCGAGCGTGACTCCGCCAAAGCCGAGAATAACCATTTGCCAAATGATCCCGGCAGAGGCCGCATGGATTCCGTCAGCAGCGGATTTTTGAATGAGATTGATATCGACGAAAAGCGCTGCCAAAAAATATTTCCAGGCAGCAACGGGAAGGCCGATTTGGCTGGCTACGATGGCGTGAATCGCCGGGCTTAAGGAAGAAGAATGAGTCGTGCGAGGTTCATAGTAAGCATAGTTGTTTTTGACCCATTCCTCGGGAAAGTCTGCGGGGAAGAGAACATGCAGCATAAGTACATCGGCCTGCTTGATCGCCTGGGTTTGTTGAATCCGCGATGTATTGAGCGGCGTATCGAAGACCGGTAAAAAATTATCCCCGCGTTTGGTAATGCGAAAATCTTCCCGCTGAAAATAACCATCGAACTGTTCGATCAGCTGTCTTGCTTCGTCGGTTGGAATAACAATTTCCCGGGCAATAGCAAGCCATTCATCCGGCTCTTCAGCACCGAGGCTAAGCTTTTTAGCGAGTTTTTCGAAGGGTTCGGGGAAATGCTGCTTAAGCCGTCGGTACCACTTGGCAGCGGTTTCCAAATTCCAGCGCGCCATAAAATTGGTATAGGCATTATTATCCACTTCTTCGTGGAATTCATCCGGTCCGACTACAAAACGGATAACACGGCATTTTCTGGCCCGATCGAATTCCACTCGAGATGCCCAAAACCGAGCAGTCTCAAAGAGGATTTCCGCGCCATACTGAAGAAAAAACTCCTCGTCGCCGCTCCAGTCCACATACATAGCACAGCCATAGGCGACATCCGCGGTAATATGGTGCTCCATATCCATGGTTTTTACGCGTACGACACTACCGTCGAAGTCTACCGCCAGCGTAGGCGTGACGTCTCTTCCCGTGTCAGCGGATTCCCAAGGGAACATCGCACCTGCAAAGCCATGTTCATAGGCAATGAGTCTGGCGGCGCCAAGGCGTCGGTAGCGGTACATAAGCAGATGGCGGGCGATTTTGGGATCCGTAAAAATGAAAAATGGCAGAGCAAAAATTTCCGTATCCCAGAATACATGGCCACCATAGCCCTCGCCGGTGAGGGTCCGTGCCCCAATGCTGACATTCTTATCGCGCACCGGTCCGGCAATCATCAGGTGGTAGAGATTAAGCCGCAGGACATTCTGGACTCTGTCATCGCCGCTAAGCTGCACATCTGCAAAGCGCCAGCGCTGTTTCCAGGCTTGGCTGTGGTGGTTTAGGCAGGCGACAAAACCCTGCTTAAGGGCCTGTTCTAAAGTATGAGTGGCATGCTGGTATATTTTTTCTTTGTCGATATTTCTGCTGGTGTGGGTTGCAATCCATTTTGTCAGAATGACGGGAATACCATGCTGCAGGTGCAAGTTTAGCCTATTACTAAGCACATTGCGTTTGCAGGCGCCTGCGAAGTTAAGGTCGTGGGGTTCCGCCTCAACCTGCAGCAGCGTAGTGTACAAAATATGAATCTTGCGATTGATCGTTTGGCACAGCAAAGATAGCTTATTGGCCTCCGGTATCGCACGGAGTACTCGAAAGTGGGAATTTTTTTCCCGGGCAATGGTATCCCGATTGGTGACGCCGGCATCGATAGCATCCTCTAGCTGGATTGTGACATCTTCATCAAGGGCAGTGACACAATAGCGGATTACCATGAGGTGGGTATCGACGAAGGAGGCAAAGCGTAGTGAACTGACCCGCAAGCGGCGGTTCTGGTCGTCTAGGAAGATCGTCTCGCGATAGAAAAGCCCTTGCTGCATATCAAGAATTCTGCGGTTTTCCAGCGTCGTAGTGCCCAGCGGCTCGAGTAATTTCTCATTAACATACAGCCTTAAAAAGATGGGATTTGGCGCATTAACCAATTCTGGTGTTTGGGCATTTCCCTTGTCGAATACCCCGGCAAAAAACGTTCCCGGCCTTGTCCCGTTGGGATTTTCTTCGAGGATGCCTCGCAAACAGAGATAGCCATTACCTATGGCCATCAGCGCTTCTACAGGCTCTTCCAGGTCTACGGAATAACCTTCTTGAAAATAGAGCCACGGGTTTGGAGACAGCAGCGTGAGGAACGGGTCGCTTTCCCGATGACTGTTAATCGGCTCATTTTTGTTATCTAAGATTTTTTTGCGAACTTTGGCCATATTAACCCCAGTTAGTACGTTATGGAGCTATTAAAAATACGTACTTGAAGATCTTTTTTCCGCCATAGCCTGCCTTGGCACGACATGTGGTCGTTGGCACTGTTGCTAACAAAGAAGTATAGCCTCCTGAGCACTGCGGCTTCACTGGATTTTTTGCGAACATGAAGGTGTGCGCTGTCATATCGAGCTGAAAGTTATTTTCAAGACACGCTGTAAATACGTCCCGGTAAGCTCGACTGCGGCATCCATGCTGCAGACGGTCTTGATAACAACTTCCAGCTCGATCGCAATGGAGATATTACCCTCGCGGGCATCGGGATATGCTTGCGGTGAGATGCGATGAAAGAATTAGCTAAGGAAGCAAACGACACTCGCAGTCTAGCAGCGGCGGTTACGATAAATGGATTACGTACCCGCTGTCGCTGCTATTCTTTTATCGCACTGCCAGTTTCCTAGGCGTTAAACGACCAGCCGTGGTCGAAATTGGGGTTCGATAAGGGACTGGTATACGGTGAGATAATCGCGGGTCATGCGGGTGGCCGAAAACCGCTCTTCGAACACCTGGCGGCAGCGCCGTCGGCTGAGAGTGCCGATTTTTTCTACGGCTGCCACGGCTTGCGCAATATCTTCTACAATAAATCCCGTTTTGCCGTCCTGGATCACTTCGGGCACCGACCCGTGGCGGTAGGCAATCACCGGCGTGCCGCTGGCCATGGCTTCAATCATGACTAGGCCAAAAGGTTCCGGCCAGTCAATAGGAAATAGCAGCGCATAGGCATTGGCCAGTAATTCATTTTTTTCTTCCAAGGAAATCTCGCCGCTATAGTTGACTAACGGATGATTCAGCAATGGCTTAATTTCATTGTCAAAATACTCCTGGTCGACCTTATCGACTTTAGCGGCGATGCGGATTTCCATACCCACTCTGGTAGCGATTTCGATAGCCCGGTCAACCCGCTTTTCGGGTGAAATGCGACCGAGAAACACCAGGTAATTGCTGGGTGTTGGATGAAAGCGATAAAGGTCTTTCGGCATGCCATGGTAAACTGTAGCACACCAATTGGCGAAGGATAACGGTAGACGCTGATTATCGGAGATGGAGACCAGCGGCATATCCTTAAATTCCTTATAGATAGGAACCAGATCCGGAATATCGAGACGGCCGTGCAGGGTGGTGAGGTTAGGAATGGATAACGCCCGGCTTAACGGGAAATGCATATAGTCAATGTGATAATGGACAATATCGAATTCGGAAGCTAACTGAGCAACCCTCTCCAATAACAAAATATGATGTGGCAGGTAATCAATACACCGCTTATCCAAGCGCAATCCCTGTGGCGCTATCGCTTCCAAGCGGCCATTGGTCAGCGAATCTCCCGTGGCAAACAAGGTGACTTCATGGCCCTGTTTCACCAGTTCTTCAGTCAAATACGAAACGACTCGTTCCGTGCCTCCGTAGTAAGTTGGGGGAACGCTTTCATAAAGCGGTGCAACTTGTGCGATTTTCATGACTTTTTTAGCCTCAAATTAATGGACAATGCCATTTAAGCTCAACAATCCCCGTTAATAAATTGCAACAATCCTTCGTGAGTGGCTGGTTTTTACCTATTCCCCTGGTGAGTTACGGTGGGTTGCTGATATTCGTCCGTAAGCCTGCGCCAGTCAATAATACCAAAAACTGTCCTGCTAAAAGCAGAAATCCGGCATACGCCGGATTTCGTTAAAAGATTAGGGTTAGTTAACAGGGTACTGGCCTTAGAAATCCATATCATCCATACCACCGCCGGGAGGCATGGCAGGCGCTTTTTCTTTTTTTGGCGCCTCCGCTACCATCGCTTCGGTAGTGATCATTAGGCCGGCCACCGAAGCGGCATTCTGCAACGCAATGCGGACGACTTTAGTCGGATCCAAAATGCCCATGTTTACTAAGTCGCCGAATTCTTCGGTGGCGGCGTTAAAGCCAAAATTACCCTCGCCTTCAACGATTTTTCTCAGTACCACCGAAGGCTCACTACCGGCGTTAGCCACGATCTGGCGTAACGGCTCTTCCATGGCGCGACGGGCAATATGAATGCCTACGTCTTGATCGTGATTATCGCCCTGCAGATCTTTAAGGCGATCAAGGGCGCGAATCAGAGCAACACCACCACCGGGAACTACCCCTTCTTCCACCGCGGCGCGGGTAGCATGGAGGGCGTCTTCGACGCGCGCCTTCTTTTCTTTCATTTCCACTTCGGTCGCAGCGCCCACCTTAATAACCGCTACACCACCTGCCAGCTTGGCTAAGCGCTCTTGCAGTTTTTCCTTGTCGTAACTCGAGGTGGTCTTGTCAATCTCGGCGCGAATCTGCTCGATCCGAGCCTCGATGTCTGACTTACTCCCAGCACCATCCACAATCGTGGTTTCTTCCTTGCCAATGAAAATCCGTTTGGCAGAACCCAGATCCTCCAGGGTAGTCTTCTCGAGGCTTAATCCCACCTCCTCGGAGATGACCTGGCCGCCGGTGAGGATTGCCATATCCTGCAGCATGGCTTTGCGCCGGTCCCCGAAGCCTGGGGCCTTAACCGCTGCCACTTTGATAATGCCACGGATACTGTTGACCACTAGGGTAGCCAAGGCCTCGCCTTCAATATCCTCAGCAATAATTAATAAGGGTTGACTGGCTTTTGCTACTGCTTCCAAAACCGGTAGTAAGTCCCGGATATTGGAAATCTTTTTGTCGTGCAGGAGAATTTTGACATCCTCCAGCTCGCAAGTCATGTTTTCTTTAGTGTTAATAAAGTAGGGAGATACGTAGCCCCGGTCGAACTGCATGCCCTCCACGACATCCAATTCGTTTTCCAAGCCCTTGCCTTCCTCGACGGTAATTACGCCCTCCTTGCCTACCTTCTCCATGGCATCAGCAATGATCTTACCGATAGCAGTGTCGGAATTTGCCGAAACCGTGCCAACCTGGGAAATCGCCTTGTTGTCGACGACTGGCTTAGAAACCGTCTTAAGCCCTTCCACAGCCGCTGCCACTGCTTTATCAATGCCCCGCTTGAGATCCATGGGATTCATGCCGGCAGCCACTGACTTTAATCCCTCACGAAGCATGGATTGCGCCAACACTGTGGCAGTGGTGGTGCCATCACCGGCCACATCGGAGGTCTTGGAAGCCACTTCCTTGACCATTTGGGCACCCATATTTTCGAATTTGTCCTCCAGTTCGATCTCTTTGGCTACCGATACTCCGTCCTTAGTGACAGTAGGGGCACCAAAGCTTTTATCCAAGACGACATTGCGGCCCCGCGGGCCCAGGGTAACTTTAACAGCATTGGCTAATATATCGGCTCCGCGCACAAGACGCTGACGGGCTTCATCGTGAAATTTGACGATTTTAGCAGCCATTTTTAGCTCCTCAGAGATAAACTTTTGTTAATGCTTTGCAGGGCTAGATTGGTCTACTTCTCGATGACTGCCATGATGTCATCCTCGCGCATCACCAGCAGGTCCTCATCGTCTACCTTGACTTCTGTTCCCGAGTACTTACCAAATAGGACCTCATCGCCAACCTGGACGTCCAATGATCGCTGATCGCCGTTGTCGAGGAGTTTGCCCTTTCCGACAGCAACCACTTCTCCGCGAATGGGTTTTTCTTTTACCGTGTCAGGAATCACAATCCCGCCTGCAGAGGTACGTTCTTCCTCTTTACGCCTGATAATGACTCGATCATGTAACGGGCGAATGTTCATGCAGCTTATTCTCCTTAGCTCGAAAGATAAATCGGACAATTTGTTAGCACTCTAAGATGCTGGCTGCTAGTATAGGGTCGTTCTTGCCGGTTTCAAGGGGTGCTTAAAAAATTTTTTGCAGATGAAAAATGCTACAGTATCTGAATGCTGTCAGCGGCAAAATCAACATAATGCCGCAAGCAAGCTAGACAGCAGACTTTTTCAATTAATCGTACCTAAATAAAGGAGACCAGGAATGCCGCATGCATCGGTAATAGCCTCTGGATTGCTGGCTCTTCTATGTTTCTTTAACGCCCCTATGGGAACGGCCCAGGAAGAGTTACCGTCCGGGAGGTTAGCGTTTGAGGGTATCGCTATCGGACTTGGTATTGGTTTTACACAGGGTAAGGGAACGCTAACATTCGCTAAGCAAAACTATCCGTTTGTTTTTAAAGAGTTTGCTTTGATATCGGGAGGAGCTTCCAAGGTGGACGCAATCGGCGTAGTGTATAATTTAAGCGATATATCCGACTTTGCGGGCCGCTATACGGCTATAAAAGGCAGCTTTACGGTAATCCAAGGGGGAGGGAGTGCTGTGATGAAGAACCAAAATAATGTGGTGATTCAGTTTCAGACTCTACAAAGGGGCCTTCAGCTTACCCTCGGAGGCAGTAGTATGCAGATAGCTCTAGAGCAGCCGGATTGGGTAGAGTTAGATAAAGAGGAAGAAACGGTGGGTAATCGGTGATCTTTGCAAATTGCTTGTGAATGATTCTGCTGCCTTAGTGGTGTCAGACGGAGAGCGTTATCGTAGTCCCGGTTACGATCTCTCTCATCCAATGGAACAAAACCCTCGACCAGGTACCCGTCTGGGCTAATGGCATGCTCGTTGGTAAACTCATAGAGAAATCGCTGCATACCAGGAATGGCATCGACGTGTCGATTTTTTACATAAAGAAAAAACGAGCGGGAAAGCGGATAAGTTCCTTTGCTAATGTTTTCCAGGATAGGAAATACACCATCGATCGCGTTGCCTGCTAAGCTATCTTAATTTTCTATTGGCAGCCTGCGTTCATAATCAATTCCATAAAACAACATTAGGATTGTTGTCCAGGCCCGGTGCATCACCGTCGTTTAACCCCGCCATTTAGTCAAAGACTATCTCACCACACGGTAGAAGTTTTTATCCTGGGTTTACCGTGTTCAGGGAATATGCGATCTGTTTAGCCGCTTACCCTAAATCCATTTAAGCAACAACTGACAGGGTGCTGTTATGCAAGATGATCCCACCGTAAATACGCTCAAAACGTTATTAGACGATATTGTCCAGCTGCGCGACGATGTTGTGCAGAATGCTGCTCAGGAACTGGAACGTTACAAACCCTACCATCCGCATGGTCAGTTCACCATCAGCGCCCTCAACCTAGCCCACTATCTGGCATTGCGTCGCCGCGATTTGCGGCCTCTGCAGGACCGCCTGGTAGAAGTGGGTTTGTCTTCGCTCGGTCATGGTGAGGCTTACGTGCTCACTAATCTTAACCGAATTATCAATCTGTTAGAGCGCACGGTATGTTCTCAGGATGCCCATCATTCCGAAACTGCGCTAAGTTCCCATCCTACGGATGTGCAGGGCGAACAAATTTTGGCGCAACGGACGACGGCGCTGTTTGGTCCGAAACCTGAGCAAAGAACTGTGCGTATTATGGTAACGATGCCCAGCGAAGCGGCTTGGAACTATCCATTAGTGCAGACCCTCCTGGATAAAGGAATGGATTGCGCTCGGATTAACTGTGCCCATGACGATCAGGCGGCCTGGCAGGCTATGGTGGAAAATGTGCGCCGTGCTGCAGCGAAAAGGCATCGTCCCTGCAAAATTCTGATGGATTTGGCAGGTCATAAGGTTCGTACCGGTGCCATCGCGTCGGCACCCGCCATCAAGCACATCAGGGTACGTCGGGACGTTTATGGCAAAGTCACCGGTCCTACAAAAATTCTGCTCTCGGCCACCACGGAAAGCGGGGAACATGGTTTTGCGCTACCGGAGTTAGTGAGCTATCGCTTTACCTTGCCTGAAGAACTTCATAGTCAACTCACTTTAGGCGACCGCTTATGCTTTGTGGAAAGTCGGGGCAAAAAGCGCCACATGGATATTGTGAGCCAAATTTCCAATCGTCATCGGCTAGCCCATTGTTATGACAGTACCTATCTCGCGACTGACACGCCATTGGCATGGCAACGCCGGACATCCAGCGGGACTTTTGAGACGTTGGGGACTTTCTCTATTTGTCCGTTTCCGGGGGATCCCTTAGTCATTCGTCTTCATAAAGAAGATTTTTTATTGCTAACTCGTGAACCATCAGCCGGGCAACCTGCTTGCCGCGATGAAGTGACGGGGCGTTTGATTTCACCAGCGCGAATAAGCTGCACCTATGCTGGTCTTATCGACGATCTTCAGCCTGGAGTTCCTGTATGGATTGATGATGGCAAATTGGGCGCAGAGGTGGAATCGATCACTGAAGAGGGCGCATTGCTTAAAGTGACTCATGCCGGTCCTAAGGGCGTTCGGATGCGCAGTGATAAAGGTATCAACGTTCCCGAGACCCGTCTGAGCTTACCTCCACTGAGCGATAAGGATCTCGACGATTTGAACTTTGTTTGTCGGCATGCAGATATGGTGGGATTCTCCTTCGTAGAGACGGTAGAGGATATGGAATATCTCATCAATGCACTTGCTGCTCGCGACGCGGGAGAATTAACTATCGTTGCCAAAATCGAAACCAATCGAGCGTTTAAACATCTGCCAGAAATCATTCTCGGTACTATGGGGCGGCATAAGTTAGGAATTATGATTGCTCGCGGTGATCTGGCTGTGGAGCTTGGCAGCGTACGGATGTCGGAAATTCAGGAAGAAATTCTTTGGTTGTGCGAGGCGGCGCATATACCGGTTATCTGGGCAACCCAAGTGCTGGAGTCCTTGGCCAAGAGCGGCAGGATTTCCCGTCCAGAAATCACCGATGCGGCCTCCGCCGTACGCGCCGAATGTGTCATGTTAAACAAGGGACCCTATGTCCTAGATGCTGTTGAAGTATTGGGCGATATCCTCTCTCGTATGCAAGAACATCAACAGAAAAAATTCACTCGCTTACGCGCATTGCATCTTTAACAGAGGTGCGGCGCAGCGGTTTCGTAGAGTTGCCAAATCGACAAACTATCCAGTGACGTCGCACAGTGAACAGGAAAGCGCATTTTCTGACAATTTGAGTCATTAATGATGCCGTATTTTCCAAATCACTTTACCGTACTTTACCATGAGTAAATATTTTATTCTTTTAGATCAAAAGCATAAAATAAATGGCATTATAAATGCAGTATATTGTTCGTCTTGCGGATCTTAGAGAGTCCCTGAGGCGCCAAGGATGCTAAGGATGCTAAGCTGGAGCGTGTATTCACGGATGAATACCAGCGTGATCAAGGAAGATTGGTGGTATGGCTGGATAAGGGAAATGCCATACTGATGGCTTCTCTAGCCAGGAAGCGCTTTAAAGGGAAATTTAAGGAAAGGACGCCTTTTAAGGAAAAGTTTTGATGTGTTGCAGCAATTCATCGGGCAGGGACTGCGAGGTGAGTTGTTGCAACTTTTATTTGAGGGCAGTAATTCTGCAGCGCACTGCGGATCATATCGTTACCCATAACTTGAATTCTGCATAGCCCGCTGGGCTTCGATAGCCAGGACAAAATCGCGAGTTCGCTGTAGTCCGATCCAAAGGGTTTGTGGTCCAGGGAAGCCATCGCCCTTACGGTTAAGAAAGCCCCCGAAGCCAGCTACCATGCGAATCATTTCATTCAATGAAGGTGGGACCTGGGGCGGCGGTTGGCGCTTGGCCACAATGTACACCGCTTGCCATTCCTCATCGGCAAAGACGACGTTGCAAGGGAACTCCGGGCAGGTGCGCCCCAGCATGGTCAGATACAGCACCCGCCAGGCAATGATCAGATAACAGGCCAGCGCCGGTTCCAGGCGTTCGAGGTGCTCGAGCTGTAGCTCTTCGACTTTGCAGCCGGATTTCAGAATTCGGAAAAAGATCTCTATTTGCCAGCGGCAAAGGTACCATTGCAAGACCTCGACGGCCTGTTCAGCCGTGGCTATCGGCACGCTGGTGAGCAACACCCACGTGATCGGTGCTTCGTCTGCCGGGGGATTGACTTCGGTGGCCAACAGGGCGGTGATTGCCACGTCCGGCAGCGTCTGGCCGTAGCGATAAGGCGCCTTGAGAGTGACCGGCACGGCCTGCAGCGTCTGGACGATGTGCCGCGCCTTGCGCTTATCGGTCGCCGGCCTATCGAATTCTACCTGAGCCAGTACCGGCGCCTCAGCGGCCGCCTCCCAGAGGTTTCGCCCATCGCGGAGCTTGCGGTCATGTTCGGAGCGGATCAACCACTCGGCACAAGGTAGCTGGGCCTGCTGGACCCAGTGGCGTTCGGCAAACACTTCATAAATATCCGCTTCGCGGTCCGCCGTATAAACCAGTCGGGTCTCAGGCACGCGGGCTTGCAGTTCACCCACGCTCTGATAGCCTTCGAGCCAGCGGAGGCTTTCCTTCGCTTCGATAGGCCGATGGGGATCTTTATCTTGGCCCAAACTGCCCGGCTCCCGTACCCAGCCCCACGCATCCAACACCCCCAGCGGCACCCGATCCGGGGTTACCGCCAGAGTCGGGTGCAGGTACAATCCGCGGCGCGTTTCGTAATTCAGCGGCCCCAACCCCTCAATGTCACTCTTGCTGGTATCATCAAGCTCCGTGGTATCCTGGATACACAGTACCAGCGGCTGGTTGCCCAGCCGCTGTTCGCTACAGGCAGCATGCGGCTCCAGCACCTCTTGGGGACCTACCCGCTCGTGGTCCAACAGCCGATAAGCCGCGTTGGTCTCGGCCCAGCCGCCGCAGGCGGCTGGAATACTTGCGCCGGGCTGTGCCCCCAGATCCGCCAACACCTGCCGCGCTCGCTCATTGAGCCGTTGATCTCCTAAATTAATCGTCTCCAGTTCCGCTACCCAATCGTTCATGTCGCCTTCTCGCCTTCTCTTGTCAGGGCTAGGGAAGCCGCGTATTTAAACAGGTTTGGGCGCGCGTGTCAGCCAGCGTGCTAGCGATTGGAGTTATGGGTAACGATATGACTGCGGATAGGCATCAGAAGGATAGGGCGTGATTATTTAATGCTTTAACTCATAGGAATCCTAATCACGCTAATAGGATAAATTCAATGGCCACTCTCATTTTGCTTGCAGTGCTTTTGTCTCCCATTCTTGTAGGCGGTGCTTGGATTGTTTTTGATTTAATAAAACATATTCAAAAACCGCAATAGATAATCAATTCTGGTAGTGTTTTAGCTTTGTTGTTTTTATAAAATAATCAACTATCATATTTTGAATTCAAGATGTCAAGTTAGCAGAATTTAAACTCAGAAATTTATTATGGTATTAGAACCAATTAAATGCCCAAGTTGCGGTGGTATCGATGTTGGTAAACATGGAAAAACGACCAATGGAAAACAACGCTTTCTTTGCAAAGAAAGCGACTGCGAAGAAAAGACATTTATTCGAGATTATTCAGAGAAAGGTCGCTTGCCAGAAGTCAAGCGAAAAATCATTGAGATGGCCGTAAACGGGAGCGGCATTCGTGAGACGGCCCGGGTATTGGATATAAGTACAGCGACGGTAATTAATGAATTAAAAAAAAAGGAACCTGAATTGCAATCGGTGAATCAGGCCATTTTAGATATACACTCGCCTGAACAGATTGTTGTGGATATTATAAAAATAGATGAAAATCATGAGGTTAATGATCAAGAAATAGAGGTTGAAATGGATGAAATGTGGAGTTATGTGGGAAGTAAAGCGAATCAAAGATGGCTATGGCATGCCATAGATCGAGCCACTGGCGACGTGCTGGCTTATGTATTCGGGCGCCGCAAGGATGAGGTCTTTCTTAAATTAAAGGATTTATTGGAACCGTTTGGAATCACCCGTTTTTACACCGACGATTGGGGTTCTTATGGGCGTTATCTAGATCCTGAAAAGCATGTTATCGGGAAACGGAACACGCAGAAGATAGAGCGGAAACATTTAACGCTACGTACCCGTATTAAGCGGCTCGTCCGCAAAACCATTTGCTTCTCGAAATCAAAACAAATGCCCGATATCGTCATCGGGTTGTTTGTGAATCGTTATGAGTTTGGCATCCCTATTTAAAATCTATAAACAACAAAGTTAAAACACTACCTCAATTCTTATCAATAGCACTTATGAGTTGCTAGGTTGCCATTAATCATGGGTTACTTTTTGCAGCCGCTGCGGAAGTTTCTCCCTTTGGCTTTCCACGACAAGGTCCTTGATGGTTTGATTGCATAGGGCTTGGCTAATCGCTGTATCGATTCGCCTTATGACGGTATCCACGGAAGAAAAATTAAAATGGTTTTCACCAGCCCCTCTTACCGCCGCTACCACCGCTTCAAGAGTCATTGTCTCAAGATCTTGAGCCGGTAGATAAGCGGGCGGAGCGCCGGCACTTGCAATAATGAAGCCTTTTTTTTCCAGAGTATGAACAAGATCGCTCACCATATCAGCCGATGCTCCTTGAAAATAGGTTTCTATGGCATCGAGAGTCCACAAGGGGCCATGGTAATAATGTGCCCGACCCAGTAATGTCATGATCGTTAAAGCCAGTGCTTCGCGATGCTGGGTACCGATAGTTGCAGTATTATGGCGAAGCTTCAAAAACCGTGGGTTTTGCCAATAAAAAGCCACTTGAGTGCCTACTAGCACGATCAGCCAGCTTATGTTTAACCAGATAATAAAGAGAATAGCACCAGCAAAGCCGGAATAAATAGCTGAGTAGTTGGAAGACCCAACCACAAACTTTGCAAAAATTACCCCACTCGCATACCAAAGTAAGCCGGCGAAAATGCCGCCCATTAAAGCTGCCGATGGTCGCACCGACGTATTGGGAAGAAATTTATAGAGAAAAGCAAAAGCGGCGCAAATCAATACGTAGGGTACCAAGCGAGTGCCAAGCAGAAGCAGTGTACCAAACGCTTCCGTGCCGGCTAGCTCTTGAACGACAGCGTTATTTAAAGCTGCCGTAGTCAATCCCAGGGCTGCAAAGAGTAGTACTGGTCCTACTAGCGTTACGCTAAGATAATCGCTAAAACGTCGGCCTAGGCTGCGGGTATTGGGAACCTGCCAAATAGCGTTGCAAGCCGCCTCGACTTTGTTGAGCAAGGAAATGACCGTGTAAAACAAGAAGGCAATACTCACAGAACTGAGTACACCTACCCGAATATTATTAACAAATTTTATGATGTAATTGCTAATTTCTACTCCCTGCTCGTGTAAAGGAGCCAAAAATTCCAATAACACCGGTTGCAGTTGGTTTTGAACTCCAAAGGCTTTGAGAACCGAGAAACTGATTGCTAGCAGCGGAACCAGGGACAGTAACGTGGTATAAGCCAGACTCATCGACCACAGATTCAGCTGACCGTCGGCAAATTTCTGTACGATGGCGTACAACAGCCTAATGAAATAAACGATCATGCGCTGGAAGCGGCTGTAATGAGCAACTTCTTCCTGCCAGACTGCATGTCTAAAGCGCGCGTATAACTGCTGTATATCCCACATAAGCGGCCACTCCTAGTCACTGACGTTCCGTTAGATGATACCATTGTGATTAAGGCGCAAGCCGTCATCGTTTACTACTGATATAACTGAGTGGGAACTGCAACATAATGGTCTCCAGTGATAATACTGCTCGCCCATTAAGTGGCATCCGTGTGGTGGAAGTGGGCCAACTGTTAGCCGGGCCCTTCGCCGGTACCATCCTTGCGTACTTTGGAGCTGAGGTCATCAAGGTGGAGCCGCCAGGTACTGGCGACCCTATCCGGCAGTGGCGAGTGCTTCAGGACGGCACTTCCCTATGGTGGCGTAGTCTAGGTCGCAACAAAAAATGTATTACGCTAAATTTAAAGAGTCAGCAAGGTCGAGATTTGGCTAAGCGCCTAATCGAACGAGCCGGTGTGCTCATCGAGAACTTTCGTCCCGGTACTATGGAAGGTTGGGGATTAGGTCCCGACGCTATAAAGCAGCGTAATCCAGGTTTAATTTATACGCGGATATCCGGTTATGGTCAGACGGGGCCTTATGCCCTGCGTCCCGGCTATGCTTCGGTATGTGAGGGATTTGGTGGTTTGCGCTATGTAAATGGGTATCCCGGACAGCCGCCCGTGCGGCCAAATCTTAGTATGGGGGACACCCTGGCCGGACTGCATGCTGTGCTGGGTATTTTAATGGCGCTTTGGCAGCGCAACAAACACCAAGAACAGCGAGGACAAACGGTAGACGTTGCCTTATACGAGGCTGTGTTTAATCTTATGGAAGCCGTGGTGCCAGAGTACGACGGGGCTGGGATTATCCGGGAACCTTCCGGATCTACGGTAACGGGTATCGTTCCCACCAATACGTATCGATGCCGGGACGGCAAATACGTGATTATTGGCGGCAACGGAGATTCCATTTTTTGCCGGTTGATGGGAGCCGCTGGACGTTCTGATATGGCAAACGATCCCAAATTAGCCAACAACGCCGGCCGGGTACGGCACGAGCGAGAAATTGATGCTGCACTCTCCGCCTGGACAGCTACCCTGGATTCCACGCAGGTTTTGGAAATCTTAGAAACGTCACGAGTACCTGCGGGACCGATTTACAATGCGGCGGATATGGTGGGAGATCCGCACTTTCAAGCACGGGGAATGTTTGAGCAGGTGACAGTGAATGGTAAGTTTCTAAAAATTCCGGCTATCCCTCCTAGATTAGAGGTTACTCCCGGAGTGACTGAATGGCCTGGCCCGGAAATTGGTAGTCATAATTCGGAAATTTACGGCAGTTTATTAGGTCTACCAGACAACGAATTAGCAAAACTAGAAAAAGAAGGAGTTATCTAACTTGACAATAGCACATTAGAAAAATCTAATGTTTGTTCAAATTCAGTATATTACAGAAATATGTTTGGCTATCAACTTTAGCCGGGACACGTGGCAAGCGACTTGGTAGGAGCGAGCTGGCTCGCGAATAGGCGGACATCAGATTTAGTTCGCGAGCCAGCTCGCTCCTACCAGCGAATGTGGGGTCTAGCACATCCCGCTTTAAGTTCGTATCCAGCAGTGGTTGCCTTAGTTCATTGATAAATAAATATTATAAGAAACTGCTAATGTGACATTGTCAAGCTAAATAACTTGCAGTACTACATAGTAGCTGCCGCCGAATCAGTTTGCAGGACTCACGCCTTATAAGTAAAAACTGTAACTTTTTTGCGGCTTTTTGCAATTTACTTTTCTGCTTTACTGCTATTAACTGACACTGCAAGTGATGCCATTTGGAAATCCGCGTCATCGAATTTTAACTGTCTTAATTTTTGTAAAATTTTTCTATCTTACCAATAAAAATTTTCCATCAGACAATTACAATCACTATTGAGTCCTGAGGAAAGCTGAGTTCATGACTTCATCATCCACTGTACGACAGTCGTTGCGCCAAGAAGCCACCTTTAGCCGAGAGACACTTGTAATCCAGTACCAACAGGTGCGTAGGCAAACGGAACAGTTATGCCGGCCCCTGGCCGTTGAAGACTATGGTATTCAGACAATAACGGATGTGAGCCCCCCCAAGTGGCACCTGGCTCACGTGAGTTGGTTTTTCGAGACTTTCTTGCTGTTGCCTTATTGTCCTGGATATCGAGTCTTCCATCTCAGTTTTGGCTACTTGTTTAATTCTTACTATGAAACCCATGGTCAGCCTTATCCGCGTCCCCAGCGAGGACTATTATCGCGGCCTACGGTAGCTGAGGTGTACCAGTATCGTACTCATGTAGATGAGGCCATGGTTCGCCTGATAATGGAATTAGATGAGCGCTGTTGGGGTGAATTCAAAAGCCGGGTAGTGTTAGGTCTGCACCATGAGCAACAGCATCAGGAACTATTATGTACTGACATTAAGCACATTCTTGCTTTTAATCCATTAAAGCCTATTTACCGTCGCGCAGTCACTGCAAGAAGCGACGCAGGCGAAATCCGGCCGCTGACATGGGTGGAGTTCGCTGGTGGGGTAAAATCTATCGGCCATGAAGGTGCATCGTTTAGTTTTGATAATGAAATACCCCGGCATCCCGTGTATGTGCAGGATTATGCGTTGGCCTCGCGCTTAGTCACCAATGGTGAATACCTGACGTTTATGGAAGCCGGCGGTTATCAAAGCCCTGAGTACTGGCTGTCTGATGGTTGGAAAACCGTTCAGCAGCAGTGCTGGGAAGCTCCCCTATATTGGGAAAAACGCGATGGGCGATGGTGGCTTATGACCTTATCAGGTATGCGGCCTGTTCTGGCGGATGAACCGGTCTGTCATGTCAGTTTCTACGAAGCCGATGCGTATGCTCGCTGGGCTGAAAAGCGTCTACCCACTGAGGTCGAGTGGGAATTGGCGGCTAGTCGGCAGCCTGTTATGGGCAATTTTTGCGAATCCGATTATTTACACCCCCTACCTGCTGGTAGCGGCGATGTGCCGCTACGGCAAATCTTTGGGGATGTTTGGGAGTGGACCCAAAGTCCCTATACCCCTTACCCCGGTTATCGCCCCCTTGCAGGTTCACTGGGGGAATACAATGGCAAGTTTATGTGTAGCCAAATAGTGTTACGGGGAGGTTCTTGCGCAACGCCCTTATCCCATATTCGATCTACTTATAGAAATTTCTTTTACCCCGGCGATCGCTGGCAGTTTTCCGGAATCCGGCTGGCGGACGATAAATGATGAATGATGTTTCAGCGATCCAATTCTACGATTATCATCCCGGCACTGCCAGTCTACGGGAGGAAGTACTGCGTGGTTTGGCCTTGCAGCCCAAAAGGATTCCCCCTAAATTTTTCTACGATGAGCAAGGTTCAAGGTTATTTGATGCCATTTGCGAGCTGCCTGAATATTATCCGACTCGCACGGAAATTGCGCTTCTGCAAACTTACGCTGGGGAAATCGCTGCACTGGCTGGACCGGAATCTTTGCTAATTGAGTTGGGTAGTGGGGCTAGCAAAAAAGTGCGGTTGCTGCTCGACGCGCTGCGGCCTTCCACCTATATGGCTGTCGATATTTCTAAGGATTTTCTGCTGCAGTCCACTCGCCGGCTTGCCGCTGATTACCCCTGGCTGGAGGTGCATGCAGCCTGTGCTGATTTTAGCCAAACGCTGAATCTGTCTTACTGTCCTCTCGCTTTTAAAAAACTGGCCTTTTTCCCCGGTTCCAGTATCGGCAATTTTGACCCGCCGGAGGCCGTCGCTTTCTTAAAGCAGCTTGCCAAGAGCTTGCATCCAGAGGGTGCGCTCCTAATTGGTGTTGATCTCAAAAAAGACCTTCGACTGTTGCACGCTGCCTATAACGATAGCCAAGGTGTCACCGCCGCTTTTAATCTCAATCTGCTGCACCGCATTCAAAGCGAGCTGGATACCGATTTAAATCCGAGGGAATTTCAGCATCGTGCTTTTTTTAACGAAGCGTTGGGCAGGGTGGAGATGCACCTTGTCAGCCGCCGAGCTCAGCAGTTGAGAATCGAAAATCGGTTTTTTGATTTTGCTGAGGGAGAAACCATACACACCGAAAATTCCTACAAATACAGCGTGACTGAATTTCATGGACTAGCGTCTTGCGCCGGTTATCAGGCGGAGCGCGTTTGGACAGATGATCGGCAGTTGTTTAGCGTGCATTTTTTGTGTCTGTGAACGGTTTCTTAAGACTATTGATCTGAAAGTCGTTATCGAGACCGTCTGCGGCATGGATGCCGCGGTCGAGCTTACCGGGATGTATTGACAGCGTGCCTTGAAAATAACTTTCAGATCGATAAGAGTGGGCTTTTATTGTTGTGTCGCCTCTAGAATAATACGCACCACAATTAACACCCAACCTACGACAACCACCAACCAGGTAATTTTTTTTGCCACCTCGGCGACAATCAGAAACGCCGTTAACAGCGTGAGAAAACCAATTGGATCGACTAATTCGCTGGGCGTTTGCAAGGGGAGTAGATTATCTAAGACTTTAACAATAACTTGGCCCGCCCAATGGGCAAGCGTATAAATAAAAGCCAGCAACTGGTCGAGAAAGCCATCGGGAGGAATAGGTGGCGCATCAGGAGGCAAGGGGGAGGTTGTCTCCGGTACAGTGGGCACAAGAAGCTTCGAGTCAACTTGCGCTAATAGTAACTTACTGGACACGTTAGATTACCTTTGCATGTTCTGATTTCCTTCCATGCTCGGAGAGAGAAAGGCATCAGCATAGGTATCGGCTGGAGCTAGTTTTGCGGTTCTTTGCCGACTGCTTTTTGAGAGGGTAGGCTAGGTTGGCTATCCAGCCAGCCTAGCAAATTTTCGGGTGCTTGAATCAGGCCGTCGGCACCCCAGTGTTCCGGCGATTCAGTATCATGCAGATAACCAAAGCAAGCCACCAGCGTAAGCATGCCGGCCCGTTTGCCGGCTTCAATATCCCGTTCGGCATCTCCTAAATAAAGGCAGTGCTCAGGCGCAATGCCTGCTAAACGGCTTGCATAGAGAAGCGGGGCAGGATCGGGTTTGCGCTTGCTCAGTGTATCGCCACATACGACACAGGCAGCTCGTTTCCATAACCGGAGTTTTCTTAATAAAGGTTCGGTGAGCCAACCTGGTTTATTGGTCACCACTCCCCAGGGCAAGTGGCGCGCTTCCAACTCTATGAGGATTTCTGCCATACCTGGAAACAAAGTAGTCTGGGTGGCGAGACCGGCTGCATACAGCTCTAGAAAGCGTTGCTTTAGACTATGAAAAGCCGAAGCTTCTGGAGATAAGCCAAAGCTCAGCTTAAGCAAACCGGCGGCACCGTGAGATACCATCGGGCGAATTACCGCAAAGGGTAAAGGAGGCAGGTTCTCTTCCAGGCGCAGACGATTTAGTGCCTGCGCCATGTCCGGTGCTGTATCCAGTAAGGTTCCGTCAAGGTCGAATAACACACACGCTGGCGTCGAAGCCCGGGGCGTGGTCATGGATACGCCCGGCAATAGGCGATGTAGTTAATTTCGATGCCAGGTGCGAGCCGGTAGCGTTGGGTTAACGGATTGTAGTGCATTCCTATCAGTTCCTGAGTCTTCAGGTTAGCTTCCCGAGCCCAAGCGTCCAGCTCTGAAGGCCGAATAAAGTTTTGGTAATCATGGGTGCCGCGGGGCAGCAGGCGAAGTACGTACTCAGCACCGAGAATGGCAAACAAGTAAGACTTCGGAGTGCGGTTAAGCGTAGCGAAGAAGATATGGCCATCGGGTTTGATTAGGCGTGCGCAAGCGTTAACCACTGAGGCTGGATTGGGTACATGCTCCAGCAGTTCCATACAGGTTATGACCTCAAAGCTGGACGGCTCGGCCTCGGCGAGTTCCTCGACGGTAATGCGCCGGTAGTCTATCTCCACCTTGGATTCCAATTGATGAAGGCGGGCAACGGAGAGGGGAGCTTCGCCCATATCAATACCGGTGACGGCGGCGCCCAATTTGGCCATGCTTTCCGTCAAAATACCACCGCCGCAACCCACATCTAAAACTCGCTTACCCGCTAGGTGGGCACGTTCATCGATAAAATGCAACCGTAGGGGATTAATATCATGGAGCGGTTTAAACTCACTTTCCGGATCCCACCAGCGGCTGGCGAGCGCATTGAATTTAGCAATTTCCCGGTGATCTACGTTACTTTTTGCTTCCGTCATGGTCATCATGAGCACTGACTTGAAAACTTTAGTCGATAAGCCAACGGCAGGAAAAAAACGAGGCTGTAAAGCCCTTAAAAAACCGTGACTAGGTAATTGGCTGCTTATTCGGCAATGGTTTGCTGCCAGGCTTGGACGCGGCGGAGAATATCGTCACTGTCCAAAGTGGTAAGCTTCCGGTCCTTGAGTAATTGTCTGCCTGCAATCCAGACATCGGTCACTTGCTGGCGGCTCGTCGCGTACACGAGTTGCGAGATTGGATTATAAACCGGTTCTGCCTCGAGTGTACCTAAGTCTACCGCCGTAATGTCCGCCCATTTGCCCGGTTCTAAAGAACCAATTTCTCGCTCTAACCCCAGTGCTCGAGCGCCATTGAGCGTGGCCATACGCAATACCCGGTGAGCGGGAAGCGCGGCAGCGTTACCGGCAACCGCCTTGCCCAGCAGGGCTGCGCTGCGCATTTCACTAAAGAGATTTAAATCATTATTACTGGCTGCGCCGTCGCTGCCTAACGCCACGTTCACTCCGGCATCTTCAAGTTTGGCTACTGGACAGAAGCCGCTGGCTAGTTTCATGTTGGATTCAGGACAATGCACCACGTGAGCGCCGGCACTAGCAAGAAGGGCAATTTCACTCGATTCAAGCTGAGTCATATGAACCGCTAACAATCGGGGCGAAACCAGGCCCAGTTCCTCGAGTCGTTGCAGGGGACGGCAGCCACGCTGTTGGCTAGATTGTTCCACTTCGGCGGCGGTCTCATGCACATGGATATGGACTGGGATTCCCCTTTCAGTCGCCAAAGTTCCAATTTTTCTTAACGTAGCGTCGCTAACCGCATAAGGACTATGGGGAGCGAAGGCGGTGCTCAGCAGTGGGTCATCAGCCAACTCAGTCTGTAGAGCTAAACCTTTACTTAAGTATTCCTCCGTGCTGCTCGCCCAGGTGCTGGGAAAATCAATGACAATCAGCCCAACACAGGCACGCATTCCACACTGTCGGACCGCTGCAGCCGTTACCTCTGGAAAGAAGTACATATCGTTAAAGCAGGTAATACCACCCCGCAGCATCTCCGTTAGCGCCGACAAGGTGCCGTCATAAACGAAATCTTCGTTAACCCACCGGTTTTCCGCCGGCCAGATATGTTGATTTAACCATTCCATTAATGGTAAGTCATCGGCTAGCCCTCGCAATAGGTTCATAGCCGCATGGGTATGCGCATTGACTAGACCTGGAATCAACGCATGATGGGCGAGATCTAATCGAAGGGCCGGTCGATATTTGGCGTCTGCCTGTGCTTTGGGTAAAAGTTCTAGGATGCGGCCTTGCTGAATGGCAAGTGTATGATCGCTCAGAATGCAACTGTCCGGTTCCACTGGAATAATCCAGCGTGCGCTCAACAGGGTGTCGATCGGTTGCATGGCTTTGTTCCGTGATGAGGATCCATTGTTATCACCGTGGATCTATCGGTCAGACCCTCTAATATTAAATCAATGAGAAACCCGTCGGCTAAAAAAAACCCCGGTGGAAGAACCGGGGTAATAGAGGAATATTGACAAATTATAATGCAATTACGGCATAACCTCCTCTACTGCATCAACAGTCACCTCAACACGCCGGTTTTCTGCACGGCCTGCGGCGGTAGCATTACTGGCAATGGGATTGGTTTCTCCCATACCATTTGCAGAAATCAGGCTAGGGTTAACGCCTTCCTGTATCATAAAATCTACGACAGCCTGGGCGCGGCGTTCGGAGAGCGTCTGATTATAGGCCTCGGTGCCAATGCTGTCGGTATGGCCAACGACGCCGATAGAGGTCACTTCAGCTCCACGGCCTCGAATTTTATCGGCTAGGTCGTTAAGCGCTTCCTTACCCATAGGTTTAAGAGTAGCTTTATCGAAATCAAAAAAAGTATCGGTACCCAAGGTGATGGTTTCCCGCACAGGTGTTGGCGGAGGTTCAGCCGCGACGGTAACAAGCGGTGCCCCGCAACCGGGGAGACTTTGGCCGCTAATACTGCGTACACACTCACCAAAAGGGTCGACTACCGCATTGCCGAAAGGGTCCTGTACATACTGGTCCGGCGGGAGCTGGGCATAGGCAGTAGCCCCTGCAATTGCCGCAGAAGCGGCCAGAGCCAAGCTAAGCTTATAAAATGTTACTTTCATCGTATAATCTCCTCAAGGAATCCACAGTTAATCGCTGCGCTGTAAGTTTGGTTGGTTCGCCAAATAGCCGGTGTGCCTCTAGGTGAATCCTTGCATTACAAAGCGTACAATAGGTCAAGATGCAAACAATTGAGCTCTGACCAGATACAATACAAAGCGTACAATAGATCGAGATACAAACAATTGAGCTCTGACCAGATACAATAGGAGTTCACCTATCGTAGTGTGCAATGATACACCTTTGTGTCAGAATTGCAAAAGGTGTTGTATGAGAAATAAAGGAGGCGGATTTTGCGCGTCGCTCTGCTCGAGGATGATGAGATTCTGGCGAGGCTTATGCGGGAGTGGTTAGTGGAGGCAAGTTATGACTGTCAGATATTTGGGCAGGGCAGGACGCTGATCTACCACTTGTGCCGGGATACCTATGACCTTATCGTGTTGGATTGGATGCTGCCTGATACCGACGGCATTCAAGTGTTACGTTGGATTCGGGAGCATATTGACTGGCCGATTCCCGTGCTATTTGTCACCGGTAAAGATCAAGAAGCGGATATTGTGCAGGCTCTGAATCAGGGCGCTGACGATTATATGACCAAACCCATCAAAAAGCTGGAGATGCTGGCTCGTCTTAAGGCTGTTAGTCGCCGGGTTATGCCTCAGGACGAAAACCAGCAGGTTCTGGAATTTGGTAAATACCGCATTGATGTCAGCACCCGCACGGTTTTTTTAAACAATATGCCGGTGGATTTAACGCAAAAAGAATTTGACTTAGTGCTGTTTCTCTTTCGCAATGCAGGTCGAGTGTTGTCACGTGGACATATTTTAGAAAGTGTCTGGGGACGGAATCCCAATCTCAATACTCGCACCGTAGATACGCACGCAAGCCGGATTCGCAATAAATTGGATTTCAAGGCTGAGCACGGCTGGCAACTGAAGGCTGTCTATCAACACGGCTATCGGCTCGAGCAGAGTGAGGAGCTTATTCTGCGTTCTTAGCTCGAGCTTTGTTGATGACAAGTAAATACATCGGTGTTGCTCGTGAATGACCGTATTCGTGCCATCATTTGGCAGAATAACGTTCTAGCATTACTAGATCAGCGCCTGCTGCCGGGCAGGACAGAATATCTTTGCCTAGGGGATGCGGCGGCAGTGGCGCACGCCATTACCGATATGGTGGTACGTGGGGCTCCTGCCATAGGAATCACTGCCGCCTATGGAGTGGTTTTAGCGGCCCGCGCCCGCTACCGTGACGATGCCAACCGCTGGAAGTTGCTAGTAAAACAGGATATAGCGCTGTTGGCAGCCTCTCGACCCACTGCGGTTAATTTGTTTTGGGCGCTACGGCGTATGGAAGAGGTGATTGCCACGGTAGCGGGCGAACCTGGCGAAAGGTTGCTTGCCGAAGCCAAGGCCATTCACCGGGAAGATGTGGCCGCCAACCAGCGTATGGGTGAATTGGGAGCAGCGTTATTAAAAGCACATCCCGGGGGAGCGGTGTTAACTCACTGCAATGCCGGTTCTCTGGCTACGGGAGGGTTTGGTACGGCGTTGGGAGTGATCCGTAGCGGTTTTAGTGCCGGGTTTATCGAACAAGTTTATGCGGATGAGACCCGGCCTTGGCTGCAGGGCGCGCGTCTAACAGCCTGGGAATTGGTGCAGGATGGTATTCCGGTGACTTTGTTAGCCGACGGCTCAGCTGCTCATCTGTTAAGACAGGGGGAGGTGCGCTGGATCATTGTGGGGGCAGATCGTATTGCCGCTAATGGTGATGTTGCCAATAAAATCGGCACTTATGCCTTGGCTGTCTTGGCACGCTATCATGGTGTGTGCTTTATGGTCGTCGCGCCGACTTCCACTATCGATATGGCTATCCAGAGCGGGGTTCAAATTCCCATTGAACAGCGGGCACCGGAAGAATTGTTGACTCTAGGGAAGCGGGTTATTGCCGCGAAGGGAGCTGCCGCCTGGAATCCTTCCTTCGATGTGACGCCTGCAGAATTGGTGGATGCCCTGGTAACCGAGCGGGGTGTCATATTAAAGCCAAACGCTGAAAAAATAACGCAACTGATGCTGCTAGAGAAAGACTCTGGCTTGCAAGCGTAAGAGCCGTGGGTGAACAGCATGCTGGGCAGTGTTCCCAAGTGGCGCGGAACTGAGCAAATCCTTTCGTGCGCGATCGTGCTAAAGTTAAAGTACATTGCTACTTTGCTAACTGATAAAAAACGCTGGAGCTGGCGATGACCAAAGAACTACATGGTTATTATCTTGAAGACCTGTCGATAGGTATGAGTGCGTCTTATGCTAAGACCATCACCGAAGCCGATGTGATTTTGTTTGCCGGCATTTCCGGTGATGACAACCCGATGCATATCAACGAGGAGTTTGCCTCCGATACCCTGTTTGGTGGGCGTATTGTCCATGGCATGTTTTCGGGTGCCCTGATCTCTGCCGTGCTTGGCACCCGTCTTCCGGGCCCTGGTTGTATTTATGTGACTCAGACGTTGAAGTTTAAGGCGCCGGTTCGTATTGGAGAGACGGTGACTGCCACGGCCACGGTCAAGGAAATCGACGCCGATCGCCGCCGGGTGATTCTGGAAACGGTATGCACAGTCAAGGGTAAGATGGTTCTGGATGGTGAAGCGTTAATGATGGTAAATACTCGGCCCGAGTAAATTATTTTTGTTTCAGCTTACCTGTAAGGAAATGGCATCTCTTTAGCGCACTATCCCGTAGAGTCGGGATAGTGCGTAGGAAAAATTTCTCATTTAAGTTCCCGGTTTTAGGGATTAAACCAGGCCAAATTCTTATGAAGCTTTACCACTTCACCGACAATAATGAGCGTAGGTGCCCGAACGTCAGCGTTTCTGACGTGTTCCGCCAGACTCGCGAGAGTGGCGATGTGAACCCGTTGCATGGGTGTAGTACCTTGTTCCACTAAAGCGGCTGGAAAATCAGCAGGAAGGCCGTACTCCATTAATTTTTCAGAAATATTCTCAATGCCATGGAGCCCCATGTAGATAACTACCGTCTGTTGAGGTTGAACCAGGCTATTCCAGTTCAGATTTACTGCACCATTCTTAAGGTTGCCTGTGACAAATACGCAACTCTGCGCGTAGTCTCGATGGGTAAGGGGAATACCCGCATAGGCGGCGCAACCTGAAGCGGCAGTGATACCGGGGACGACTTGAAAAGAGATGCCCTGTTGCGAAAGCGTTTGAATCTCTTCGCCACCGCGACCGAAAATAAAGGGGTCTCCGCCCTTGAGACGTAGCACTCGCTTACCTTGTTTAGCCAGCTTCACCAGAAGCTGGTTGGTTTCCTCCTGGCAAAGGGTGTGCTGATTGCGTGCTTTGCCCACATAAATGCGCTCGGCATCTCGGCGGGTTAATTCCAAAATGGCAGAGGAAACCAAGCGGTCGTAGAGCACTACATCAGCCTGCTGCATCAACCGTAATGCTCGAAACGTTAGCAAGTCCGGATCACCAGGACCGGCCCCTACCAAATAGACCTCGCCGGCGGGTTCTGCTTCTCTCATATCGTTCGCTAAAGCGGATTCCAAGGCGTCACGCGCTGCGCTTTCTCTGCCTGAAAAAACCATTTCAGCAATCGAACCACGCAAAATTTTTTCCCAGAATGTCCGGCGGTGCGGGGCGGGCACGCGTTGCCGAACCTTTTCCCGAAAGCTGGCTATCAAGGTTGCCAACCGACCATAAGCGGCAGGAATGAGAGATTCCAAATGTTCCCGCAGTAGCCGCGCCAGCACCGGTGAAGAGCCGCCGGTGGATACTGCGATAAGTACTGGAGAACGATCAATAATAGCGGGCACAATGAAACTACACAGTGCCAATTGGTCAACGACGTTCACCGGGAGCCTACGGGCGTGGCAGAGTTCCGCAATGTGACGATTGACCGTTGGATCATCAGTGGCAGCGATGACCAAAAAACATTTTTCCAGATCGCTAACAGAGAAGGGGCTAGCGTGGTGAGTAATTTTCCCCTTAACCTGGAGTTCAGCTAAAGCAGGACACAATTGCGGGGATACGATAGTGACCTCACCACCCGCTTGCAGTAGCAGTTCAGCCTTGCGGGCAGCTACCGTACCTCCACCCACCACTAGACAGGGGCGTCCGCGGATAGTAAGGAAAATGGGGAGAAAGTCCACGGCTTATCTCTCAATGGGTGTGTTTATCGTTCATAGCACTCAGTACAGAGTAATTCCAGAAATGCTGCGATTGTCAAAATCTAGATGTTACCGTACCACGCTACCATATGCCGAAGTTCCGCAATGAGATAGATAGCCTGTTTATCTTGACAATGTCACATTAGCCTCACGTCGGGCCGGTGTGGACTCTGTTTTTAAGTCTTTGTTTCTTAAGCTTGCTTTTGCGTGATCGGGTGCGATTGAGCAAATGCTCGGCCACCCGCTCTGTGGCTTGTTCTTCGGTCAAGCGTTTCAAGGGCATGACCGCCCGCAGTAACTCCCGAACATTGGCCACCGACAGGGTCGGCAAGCCATCCGTTTCGAGTTCTTCGAGCAACGCCGGATCACGCGGATGGGCCTGCGCCCAGTCGAGTTGGGTTTGCGCGATGCACCAGGAGGCCAGCACGGTCAGCGCAAGATGATGGTTCCAGGCCCGGTATTTTTGCGCTTGCAACTCGTCCCAGCCCAGCTCGGACTTGGCATCCTGGTTGGCGCGTTCGATGAAGTAACGCTGGCACTTCCACCAAGCCAGTTGTTCCAAGGGGGTGTCCGCGGCGGCGTTACACAAGGCATAGCTGTAGCGGTCTTCGCCCTCTTCGCGGATCACCAGCCACGCTTCGATCGCCTCTCCCTCATGGAGGGTCCAGACGCGACAAGCGGCAAAGGGTTCGCACAACTCACCCCGCTCGGTCGCCCGGACCCGAAGCTGCTGCCAGTCCAGCGTCTCCCGCAGACTATCCGCGCGAACCGTTTCCCCGGCCAGCACCTGGACCCGCGTCGGCTGTCTTCCCCGCTGACCCTGGCGGGATGGGATACCCAGCGTGGGCTTGTCCAAGTACACGGCCGTGTCGGCCGGGACTTCCGCCATATACCGCTGGTGGGCCTGTCGCACCTGGGCACGTAGCCAGCCGCTGCGCCCGTACAGGCTATCCAAGCCAACGATCTCAAACGGCAGGCCCCTGGCGATGACCTCTTCAATCCCGTCCCAGGCGAGTTCGACCTTGGTCTTGAACCCCAAGGATTCGGGAATGCCCAGTCGCTTACGCCGCTTCCGGTAACCGGCCTCAAACCATGCCTCGGGCAGAAACAGTTTCCCGCTGATCCAGGTCCAACACCCGGCCGCGACCGTGAGATTCACATAGCTCAACAACACCCCCACTTGGCTGGTTTCGACCTTGCCCAGCCGGCCATTGTATTGTTTGACCGCCCCGGCACTGGCGTCGCTGGCTTTCGCGTCGGCGCTTTCGTCCACCAGTACCACCGCTCCCCTCGTTAGGTCAGCAACCGCTTTCACTTCGTCCTGGACCTGCCGGTAGACTGCTTCGGCCGACCACGGGGAGTGGCTCATGAAGTGCTGGATGTTTTGCCCTTCGATACCCGCCTCTCGCCCTATTCCGCTAACGTGTCGATTCGTCTCCATGCGCAGCAGGCCGCTTAGATAATGCCGCGCATAAGCGCTGCCGTCTCGGGTTTGGGTCTGGAAACAACTTCGGTAGCGGTCCCAAAAGTCATACAACCGCTGCCCCAGCGTGTGAATCGCCTCGGGTACAAGACCCCACCGTCGCCCCAGCTCTTTTTTGTCATCATCAGCACTTTTCTATAAAAAATCATTATGATACAAACTCATCGGCCACTTGGGAAATGTGACATTGTCAAGTTATATTCTGCATCTACTCATTATTTTTATGCCTCGAAAAAAGCCTTAATGGGATTTAAACCTTAAGATGCTTATTGAAAACTCTCATGGCAATCCTAATGGGAAAGCGCATCCGTGGAATCAATTGATGATGTGTCGGTATCTTCTCAAAATTTCATGGCGGATCAGGACACGGATGCAGTTCAGCTTTGCTCTTTTGCCTGATCAACTGCGCCAGTGAAGGCAGCTCAAATTTCCCACTCACCCGATCATAGATGTAGTCATAAGCACTGACGCCGAGTTTCTTAGCCGTTTGCACAAGGGTCATGAAGGTATCTTTGGCCGTGGTGCCAGCTTTGGATTTGGTGTGCAAGCTGACATCCCTCACCCGAGCTTGGGCGCGGGCGCCCAACTCGGCGTCATTGTTATGCAAGGGCAACTGCGGATGCCGCAACACCGCCAAGAGGGCCTCTTTTTTGGCGAGGGTTTTGGCGATTCGCGCGTCGCGTTCGGCGTAGCCGGTTTGGGTTGAGAATAATCGGTCAAATGCCTCAGACAGCCGGGTCGCCTCGGCCGGTGTGGGAGTTTGTTTAAACGCCAGGAGTTGGCCGTAGAAGGCCCAATAGTCTTGGCGAAAGTGCTCCAAGTGTTCCCGATGGCTAGGGACGATGGGATTGAGCTTTTTATCGTGCCGACCGTCATGCACCCAGCACAGCGCCAACTCCTCAGTGAGCAGCTTAAATTGCGGGGCATCATCGCACAGCAGCAGCTTGACCACCGGTAGCTCGGTCTCCTGATGGTACGCAGCGATCGCGGCGGCTTCGAGGATGCGGCTGCGTTGCTGTGGGCCGGGCTGTAACTCATCCACGAGTTGGTTGACCTGTTCTTCCGTGAACGGTTGGTCTTTTGCCAGGTTATCCACGCAGCGGATGAGCTTCTGGGAGAGATGGCCTTGCTCGAGCAACTCCAGTGTTTCGCTATTGAACACAAAACGACGGGGAGCAAAATTTCTCAGCACGTCCAACACACTCAGCCGGTCTTTGCGTTCGGTCGTGAAATAAGCGGTGTACCACGGATTACAGACCACCTGGGTAGAGTGGTTTTCACCGTTAACCCGCGCCCTGGTGTCATCGATCTGCTGATACCCCCCGCATTCCAAAGCCGTGCGGTAGAGCTCGTCCTTTTCGCGGTGAAAGACCGCATGCGGATCCGTCAACAAGCTCGAGATATAAGCCGCCGAGATCCGCACGTTGAAATTGTGCAGAAACTCTAAAAGCTTCGGTTCCGACAGGTTACAGACATGTTTCATCGTCGGAATCAGCGCTCGAATGCCGGCACCGAACTCCCCTTTCACCTCCGCTGGTAAAGCCCCTCGATAAGTCTGCTGTCGCGACGGCGAATAATACACCGCACGGCGGTATTCCACATTGTCCGAGGTGATTTTGAGGTCCTGCACAATGACGCTTTCATAACCCTTGAAGATGGCATCTTCTGGTAATTCGTCACGATTCACCGGGCACTCTTCCACCCGGTCGATGTTGATCTGGTCGCGTTTCGAGTCCCGCTGGCGTTCTCCCCCGCCTCGCTTCCCCTGCTCGCCTGACGCCTCCTTGCGCTCCTGTTCCGACGATAGGTCATCACGCTTTCGGTTTTTGCCCTTGATCTCCGGTTGGCCTTGTTCGCCTTTCAAACGGCTGATTTCATCCTTCAGCTTTTGCTGCTCCTCCTTTAACTTGTCGTTCTCCGCAACTAGCGTTTCCACCAGATTCAGCAACGCCACCACACTGGCCTTGACATCAGCTGCTTCCATACGCTCAATGTCTAGCTGCAGCGTTTCTAAAAAAGTGGTCATTTCGGTGCGGTTCATAACCTACTACATGGGGTAGGCAAGCATTTTATCAAGTCTTCCACGCGCTACTTTGTTACATCAGCCCGTTACTGAAGCTTCATTACCATGAGATTTTGAGAAGATACATGTGTCGATACTATTTTCTTTGAGCTTAACGGTTTTCTTGTTTTGGGTGCTAGTGGTGCTCGATGTTTCCCGGCGCTGGCCTGCGCAGCACCGCTTAATGCTATCCGCCAGAACCGGCGGAATTTCTCTAGCCGCTCAGGATACGGCGGTGATAATACCTGCCCGTAACGAAGAAGATTGTGTGCGTGAATGTTTATCCTCATTGCTCGAACAGGAGAACGAATTTGCTCAGCTGTTATACATAGACGATCGTTCAACAGACCGCACCAAGGCAATTGCTCAAGAACTTGCCGATGCTTCAGCGGCGGCAAAAGCACAGGTCATTGCAGGAAAACCTCCACCTGGAGACTGGTCTGGTAAACTTTTCGCGCTTGCCCAAGGTGTTGCACTCATTTGTGCTGACAATGACGCAAAAAATATCCGTTGGTTTCTTTTTACGGATGCCGATATTTTACATCCAAAAGGCTCGATAAACGCCCTGCGCACATTAGCGGCTCAGGGAAGTTATGACTTGGTTTCCGTAATGGTTAGGCTATGCGCTCACAGCTTCTGGGAAAAGCTGCTTATTCCACCATTTGTCTACTTTTTTCAGTTGCTCTATCCCTTTCGCCGGGTATCTCATTCATCGGAGAAATATGCCGCTGCGGCAGGAGGCTGTATTTTGGTTTCTCGGGAAATGGTTGGCAAGCTAGACGGGCTCAGCATTATTCGCGATGCCGTGATTGACGATATCAGCTTAGCGTGCAAGGTGCGCGAAGCAGGAGGACGCTTGTGGTTGGGAATTTGTCCAGAAATGGAATCCCGGCGTGCTTATCCAAAGCTCAAGGATATCGTTCAAATGGTTTCACGTACGGCCTTTACCCAGCTCCGTTACAGCGCAAGCCTGTTACTCATTTGCATAACAGGCTTGCTGCTTTTTCTGATTTCACCGTCTTGGCTATGCTTATTGGCGGTTAGCATGGGGCAACCTTTGGCTTTGCTGTTAGCAGCGGGTGCTTGGGCATTACAAACCTACACGTTGTATCCTGTCGTTAAGCATCATCGAGTAAAGAAAATCTATGCGTTGAGCTTACCGTTTGCAAGCCTACTATACTGTTGGATGACTCTTCTGTCAGCCTGGAGGTACTGGCGCGGGAAAGGAGTGGCTTGGAGAGGCCGACGACTCGGAGCTAGCTCCAAACGTTAAGCCTGAAAATGCTATGAAACCAGTTTTCAACCGCATTTAGTCAATAGACATTATCGGAAATAAGCTATTGACCGAATTAACTACTTGTACATCAAGGGCAATAACTCGCCGAAACTTTAAACCGATAATGTCTAATAGTTGTTTTGAAGATCCCGTTTTGTATTTGAATTTCTTATTTGAGAAACGGGCTATTCTATTCGACTTGGGAAATATCCGATTCCTGACGCCTCGGAAAAATTCTCCGTATTGGCGATGTCTTCGTTTCCCATACGCATATGGATCACTTTACAGACTTTGATTGGCTGCTGCGGTTATGTCTTGGCAGAGAAAAACTATTACGATTAGTTGGCCCGCCTGGTTTCATTGACCAGGTAGAACACAAGCTTAGGGCTTATAGTTGGAATCTTGTACAGAACTACGAGTCGGAGCTAATGCTGACAGTAACGGAAGTCCTTACAGACGCCGATGGGAAGCAAGCTGCATTCCGTTGTCGACAAGCCTTTGCACGGGAAGAGGAAAGACCGTTGCGGCTGATTGATGGCGTAGTATTAGATGAACCTACCTTGAGAGTGCGTAGCACTGTTTTGGATCATGGTATTCCTTGTCTCGGCTTTTCTATAGAACTCGTCAGTCATAACTTCTCTGTCTGAACATCGAGCAAAACTAACCGCGGCCGATCGTTGAATCAGCCGGTGAAACACTACGCCACCCTGTGATTTCAGCGATGATTCATGCTGCTTGGCGATCATCGTTAGGCGCATCCTCCTCGACGCCCACGAAGTAGCGGCGTATCTTCGCGATACGGCTGTTTGGCGGGAGATGGAGAAGTTGTTTGAGCACGAGAGGGGCCAACCCTTGTCGGACGGTGTTTTCCGAGGGCAGCTCGCGTGAGCGGGTGCGCAGATAGAGCGCGTGGTGTTGCCAGACCTCGGTACCGAAACGAAGCGCGATGAGCTGCAACAGTCCGAGCGCGATGGCGGCACACAGGACGAAGCTTTCCTAAGCTTGCCAACAGGCCTCGACAGTGGGGAGGTGCTCGGGGCGTGGGATCTTCAACTTCCGATTGGCCGTGGGGCGGCGGGAGTGACGGGGCAGTTGCTTGGTCCAGAAATGGAAACGAAAGGCACCGAGGATGTTTTTCATCATCGAAAACAGGGTTTCTATGCGGGTCCGGCTGCCATACAGCTCGATGGCGGTGGTCGCTGAGAGCGTCAGATCGGAGGACATCAGCACAATCGGGCCGCGGGAGGTGATGGCGAAGATGAACAACAGCCAGTCCCCGAGGGGTTTCCACAGTAACGGAATACGCATCAGTTGGACCGCTTCGAGCTTACCGTAGACGTGACACTGGACGGTGTGAAACAACTGCGGATGATCGAAACACGCCATCAGATGCACTTTGTCGCCATAGCGTGGTTGCGGCCCCCGGCGGCCGGGCGGCTTGGGCTTGGCCGGGAAATAGGCTACGTAGTTTTTTTTCGCCCGCGTCAGGATCGTCAGATACGGTTGTTTCAAAATGAGCGAATACACCGAGCGGGCCAGGCGAAACACCCCGGCGGTGGAGAAGAATGCATCCAACACCAAAAACGCCGGACGGTCGTGACTGACGGCGAAGCTCAGCGCCATGTGCACCCCCCGCTCCGCCAAGCTCGGACCGGGGCGCGCCGAGCCGGGCTCCCCTTCGCCCCGATGGCAGAAGCCTTGATGGATACGAAACGCCAACGGCAAACAAAAACACGCCCTCAGCGAGCCCACCACCAGACCGACCGCGCCCCAACAGTGGCCGCGGAAATAGGAGGGCTTGCGTTGTGTCTCCGAGGTCTCACGCAGCGATACCACCCCGGGCATTCGCCCTCCGTCCTTGACCACATGGGTATGATCGCCCAACAACACACACCGCCCCTCGACCTCGACCGTGACCGCCTGGCTCAACACATAGCGCTGCCATGCCGCCAGGAGTTCATCATCGCTATAGGCCGTGGAGCGAAAAAAGTGCAGCAAGCGATGATAGCCCCGTTCGTCTCCGCGCCAGAACCGACACATCGAGGTCACCCCGATCATCTCCGGGGCGGCCAGAAAACTCAACACCACCGCCGCGAACAGCAGCCAACTGCGGTGTCGGGAAAAGACACTTTGAAAGCTCTCTAGCGCGTGATATACGTATCTCAGCATGGATTCTCCTTGGGCTACCGAGGTGCTCAAACGCGGGTAGCTCGAGGGAATTCATGCTGCTTTTGGGCAAGACAAGCAAGGTTTTTCGGTGACAGAACTTATGACTGACGAGTATAGAAGAGAAACAACATATAAATCTTTGGAAGAATCGTCTCGAGAAAATGGGGCTACCCGTAGGGCCCTGGCTATGGGAGCTTAAACAAGCAGTGGTGATTGGTAAGCCGGACTATACGCCTATTCGATCGTGGTGACGGGAGAATCGAACTGTGCAGGAGCGCTATTTGTCACTCGGTGAATTAAAGGAACAGGTTGTGAGGATTGTGCCGGGTCAAAAGATTAGTTACGTGGTAGATGTTGGTTACCACCAGAAGAATGCCCGAAGAATTATAGGGTAGTGTTTTAGCTTTGTTGTTTTTATAAAATAATCAACTATCATATTTTGAATTCAAGATGTCAAATTAGCAGAATTTAAACTCAGAAATTTATTATGGTATTAGAACCAATTAAATGCCCAAGTTGCGGTGGTATCGATGTTGGTAAACATGGAAAAACGACCAATGGAAAACAACGCTTTCTTTGCAAAGAAAGCGACTGCGAAGAAAAGACATTTATTCGAGATTATTCAGAGAAAGGTCGCTTGCCAGAAGTCAAGCGAAAAATCATTGAGATGGCCGTAAACGGGAGCGGCATTCGTGAGACGGCCCGGGTATTGGATATAAGTACAGCGACGGTAATTAATGAATTAAAAAAAAAGGAACCTGAATTGCAATCGGTGAATCAGGCCATTTTAGATATACACTCGCCTGAGCAGATTGTTGTGGATATTATAAAAATAGATGAAAATCATGAGGTTAATGATCAAGAAATAGAGGTTGAAATGGATGAAATGTGGAGTTATGTGGGAAGTAAAGCGAATCAAAGATGGCTATGGCATGCCATAGATCGAGCCACTGGCGACGTGCTGGCTTATGTATTCGGGCGCCGCAAGGATGAGGTCTTTCTTAAATTAAAGGATTTATTGGAACCGTTTGGAATCACCCGTTTTTACACCGACGATTGGGGTTCTTATGGGCGTTATCTAGATCCTGAAAAGCATGTTATCGGGAAACGGAACACGCAGAAGATAGAGCGGAAACATTTAACGCTACGTACCCGTATTAAGCGGCTCGTCCGCAAAACCATTTGCTTCTCGAAATCAAAACAAATGCACGATATCGTCATCGGGTTGTTTGTGAATCGTTATGAGTTTGGCATCCCTATTTAAAATCTATAAACAACAAAGTTAAAACACTACCAATTATAGAACTGGTGCGGAGTTCAAATAAACTATTTATTGAGGCGACCTTTCTGCATGCAGAAGTTACAGCAGCGCTGGATGGTTAGGGCGTGGAGCTGAGGTAAACGAACTTATACCTTTGCACTTTTCCCCACGCTACGTGCATTGCGAACAAGTATTGCGCAGTGAAGTTCAGGCAGCTTTTTGGGGAGAAGTGCCGCCAGAATAATTATGTGCGATTGATTGCGTCTGCTGTCAGCCGGTGTCGGTGGGAGCGCCATCGTGGCTTGATTGGGATAAGAGTGGAAACCCGCTTTTTAGCCAATAAGGCATAGCCGCCGCCGCAAAGAAACCACCAACGGGAGCCAACACTTTCCAAGAAGGTGAGTCTATTAAGAAGAGAAGACTGCCATGAGGGGGGTCTATAAAAATAATATTGTGTAGAAATCAATTCAAAACCTAACGGCGTCAGCCAAGCGTGGAGTTGAGTCACGCTAAAAAACCTGGCGTTCCAGGGAGCGCCATGCTTACGGCTATGTAACAGCCGCCACAATCCCCAAAGCGAAATCGGATTAAACCCTAGGATAATTACATAGCCTTCTGGAATAAGAACCCTATCGACTTCCTGTAGCACTGCTTGCGGTGCTTCCACAAATTCCAGCGTATGCGGCAGAACAGCGACATCGATGCAGTCAGAAGCAATTGGTAACTGACAAGGTTCAGCTAGCAAATCTATTTTTAAGCCTGCTGATGGCTGCGTGATATCTAAATAATACCGCTGAGCAATCGTACTGGTTGCTAGTATATCGCATCCCGACGGTACACCCAGGGCAATAATATGATAGCCAAATAGTAATGGCAGAATACCGGCAAGATAGGTAGATTCTGTGCGGGAAAGCAGTTTGCCCAACGGTCTCTGGTACCATTGATGCAGTCCAATCCAATCCCACTGGCGTGCCGAAGCGTGCTGTTGCTGTTCCATCCGTCGTTACTTATCTGGATAAGCTCTGTTGCCCAAGGCAAAGATAAACGTTATGGTTTGCCAAAAGTTGGCATTGCGTTATCAGATTAATAGAACCTTTTTACAACTACAATAACGTTGTTTTGTAATAATATCCAATAGGCATCTATGTTACGCGTGATAAATAACAAGACTTTAGCGCTGTTGCTCTTGCTAACCACGGGTGCCTGCGCAAAGCAGCCACTTACTGCTATTTTGAATCCTGTTGAAACCACAACGCCAGTCACTACTTCCTTTCGGCAAAGCTACACTGCACTTGTTGATACTGAGAATGAAGCGACGGTATCCGCATCCTTTCGAGATCATTGGGACAAGCGTGTTGATCTTAAACACAAGGTTCGCCAGGAAGCGGATAGCCAAGTTGATCTCTGGCAACGTATTCGCAAAAAGTTCTCCTTAGTCAATGCGACTAACTCACGCATTGATAGGCGGATCAAATACCTCAGTCGTAACCCGCATCATATACATTCTCTTGTAGAGCGCTCCCAACCTTTTTTGCATTACATCGTGGAGGAAATTGATAAGCGGAAACTACCTATGGAACTGGTTCTGGTGCCTATGGTCGAGAGCGGTTTTCGACCCACCGCGCTATCGGCGAAGGACGCCGCCGGTTTGTGGCAAATTGTGCCTTCTACAGGCAGGTATTTGGGCCTTGCGTATAACGACTGGTATGATGGCCGTCGAGATATCTATGCTTCTACGCAGGCTGCCCTAAACTATTTAGAGTATCTTCGTGAAATTTTCGAAGGTGACTGGTTGTTGGCTTTAGCCGCCTACAATGCGGGGGAGGGAACCGTAAAGCGCGCGTTGAGGGCAAATCAACGGATAAACCGAGACATTGCTTATTGGAGCTTGGATTTACCCACCGAAACTATGGTCTATGTACCCAAACTTTTAGCCTTGGCGCGCGTGGTTGCGAATCCGCAGTCCTACGGGCTTACCCTCCAGAATATTAGTGATAAACCTTATCTGTATAAAATCAACTTGGGGCAGCGTGTGAAACTTGCTAATGTAGCAGCCATGGCGGGCATGTCAGAAAAGAAGCTTAGGTATTTCAACCCTTGTCTAAGGCGTGATACGACGCCGCCTCGCTTATCTTACGGTGTGCTGTTACCCCGTAGTAATGCGCTCACTCTTTTAGAAAAAATGGCAAGTTTGCCGGGAATGACAGGTACCCGCTATCTATTTGTTAAGCATAATGATGTGCTTTTTAAACAGTTTCGTTGGTATGCCGACTTATCGACTGAGTTACTGTATCGGGGTGGTTTAGGCAACAGTGTTTTAGTGTCTGCACTTTGGTATATGCAGGGTAGCTTCTCGGGTTAGAGACGTTGCCCTAGCAATGGCGCCACAACTTGAAAACAACAGCACGTTTCTTGCCGTGTTCGGAGATGCTAGCTTGTGACTACTTAGGCCGTACGCTTACGGCTTTATTTCTAAAAGCTGCGCTTTCTTCATGAAAAAAGCGCTGGCACATGGTCTCGGTCCTGCTATTGGCATTCTATTGTTTGCTGCTGCACTGTGGGTGTTGCAACGAACGTTAGCTAAATATGATTATCATGATGTCATCGACTACCTTCGGGCGTTACCAAATCAACAGCTACTGTTAGCATTTATTTGTGCAGGGTTCAGCTATCTCATTATGACGGGTTACGATCTGCTGGCCATGCATTATATTCGCCGTAATTTACCCTGGTTCAAGACAGGCTTCGCTGCCTTTATCAGCTATGCCTTCAGCAACGCCATTGGATTGTCCGTATTAACGTCTGGTTCGGTCCGCTATCGATTGTATTCAAGTTGGGGATTGACAGCAGTAGATGTCACGAAAATCGTGATGTTTACCGGACTGACTATGTGGTTGGGTATACTGGCGATCAGCGGTAGCCTGCTCGTCTGGCAGCCTGTGGAACTTCCTATACTTTCTTCGCTGGCGCCTTGGGCCAACAGCCAATGGTTGGGTTTGTTAATGTTAACGGTACCCGCGTTTTATGTACTTTTGGGTTGGTTAAGGCGACGGCCATTTCAGATATGGCATTGGGAATTTACCATAGTGACTCCTAAGCTGGCTTGCTTACAGATTGTCATCGGTGCCTTAGATTGGCTGATGGTTAGCAGCGTGTTATACGCGCTATTGCCCGTATCGGATACGCTGAGTTTCGGCTACTTCTTGGGAACCTTTTTAATTGCCCAAACGGTGGGTTTACTGAGTCATGTCCCTGGTGGTTTAGGCGTGTTTGAATCGCTTGTGTTGCTCTTGTTGACAGGGTTCATTCCCGCCGCTGATGCTCTTGGAGCCCTTCTAGGTTACCGTCTGATCTATTATTTAGTGCCTCTCGCCTTAGCCACGCTAGGATTGGGTATTTATGAAGGACGTTTCCATACGCAACGGGTTTTAAAATTGCCTTATGTGATCAGCACTTGGATTTCCGTTCTACTACCTTATGGCTTAGCATTGATGGCCCTAAGTAGCGGCGTGCTGCTTCTCATTTCTACAGCAACACCAACCGAGGCAAGCCGCCTGGTATGGTTGTCGGGTTTTCTTCCCCTGGCCGTACTGGAAATATCTCATTTTGCGGCGGCTTTGCTTGGCATCGGATTGGTGTTTCTGGCGCGAGGCTTACAGAGCCGCCTCGAAATTGCCTATTTATTGTCCGTCGTATTGTTACCCCTGGGGATTGTCGCTGCTCTACTGAAAGGGTTTGATTATGAGATCGCCTTATTTCTGGGAGTTCTGCTTATTGGTTTGCTGCCTTGTCGGCAGGAGTTCTATCGCCATACTGCGCTGCTGGATGAAACCTTTACCGCGGGTTGGATTGCCACCATCGCACTGATCCCGCTGTGTGTGCTATGGATTGGGTTATTTTCCTTTAAGCATGTGGAATATACGGTGAACTCATTATGGCACTTTAGCTTTACTGCAGATGCCTCCCGCTTTCTGCGAGCCATATTAGGAACATTAGGATTGACCCTGCTGATTGTCATTGCTAAGCGGTTATGGCCGACTTCTTTCCAGATTATGTTGCCTAGTGTAGAGGCATTGCGTCAGGCGCAAAGCGTCGTTGCCGCATGTGGAGAAACCTATCCGTACCTTGCGTTGCTAAGAGATAAAAATTTGCTGTTCAATCGCAGCCGCACTGCCTTCATTATGTATGGTGTAGAGGGACGTACTTGGTTAGCCATGGGGGATCCGGTTGCTCCCTGTGATACGGAAAGACGAGAATTGGCCTGGGAATTTCGAGAACTTTGCGAGCACCATGATGGTTGGAGTGTCTTTTATCAAGTGCATCCCCAATATTTGGATTTTTACGTAGAGCTAGGTTTAACAGCATTAAAGATTGGCGAAGAGGCGCGTATTCCGTTGCAGACTTTTTCTCTGCAGGATGAGCGTAGTAGGGCTTTGCGCGCTGCTTTAAGGCAGTGTAAGAATATGGGAATGCACTTTAGCATTGTTGATCCTGGAAACGTTTCTTCTCTCCTGCCCAGACTTAAGCGTATCTCTGATGCTTGGGTGGATCAAAATAACAGTGTGGAGGGAGAGTTTTTTTTGGGTTTTTTTAGGAAGAATGATTGGCTAGCCTATCCTCTAGCGCTAATCTGCGAAGGTGCTGATATCATGGCTTTTGCCGTATTACGGTCGGATAACGGCAAACGGGAACTTGCCTTTGATGCTGTGCGTTATCTCCCCAATGTGTCTGTCGATATTGTGGATTACCTTCATATTCAAACGATTCTATGGGCGAAACTCCAGGGTTATACCTGGTTGAGTTTAGGCATAACACCACTAGTGGATCTGCAGGATTATGGCCTAACTCCCTTATGGAACCGTTTTAACAGCCTGATGCTTGGCGCTGATGCGTCGCTTAATAATTTCGAAAGGATTCGTGATTATAAGGAGAAATTCTATCCGCTTTGGGAACCACGCTATTTGATGTTACCAGCAGGTATTGCCTTGCCTCATATTCTCACTGATATGACGGCACTGGTGAGTCGGAGAGGCAACGCACAGGAAGGAAATCTTGTCCATCCAAGAATTGTAAACAGTTCTCACTACTAACTCTCGGTTCGCTCATTTTTTTGAAAGCTTTTAAAATTCAATAACTTATATATTCAATAAATGCTTTATTCTCGAAAATTGTTGAAAATTCATTTTAAAATTCAACATATTACAAAAATGAGCGAACCGAGAGTACTAATGTGGCAAAATAGGAGATGCTCAATTTTATTCCATTTACTGGTGTCCGGAGAAAAGTGGCGCCCGTAGATCTGTAAGCCGATTCCATCGGTTAGCGTCTGCAGCTTAACCTTTCACAGCCGACTTAGATTGGCATAGGATCCATCACTATTGGCCGTCATCAAGACTTGATGTTTTCGTATGACGTTGGCAGCCGATCTGCATGGCGCGTTCAGAGGCCGGTGGCAAGCTGGGATGATACCGGTCTGGCGGTAGCATCGAAGACTTCCGAGAGAAGCCCGATTGCGTTTAGATAGGATAAGATCAGCTGCGCCTTTGCTGCTTGGCCCACTCTTCATCAGCCTTTCGGATTGTTTCCGCAGCGTCTTCCTCCATCAACTCATCTCGACCTTCTTTGCTCCAGTTTAAATAGAGTTTGCCATCAACAATTATCCAGGCTTCCGGGTCGACCTCAGCAATTCCACCTTCTGCCATATAAGAGGCACAGAAACCTCCATACTGGGGAGCGTAGAGTTCCGGGTGCGCCTTAAACAGATCGCGATGTTCGGCGTTTGCAAAGAGCCAGTGAGCATCCTGCCAAACGGCTTCAAACTGGCTGTCACCTTTGCGTGCACGTCCCTCGGTGAAGTAGGCAACGGTATCGTAACCTTTAACGGCAACACCGAAGAAATCAGTGTTGGTGGTTCTATCGGCGTGCGCAATGATCATCCAGATGGTGATCGGTCCTGCAAGCGACACAACACTTACAAGGCTCCAAATCATCATCTTAACCTTACTCTTGGCCATGATAAAAACACCTCTGTGTAATCATGGTGTCTAAGTCTATATTTCTATAATAGTCAATCCCGACAAAATTATCTGAATTTTTCTTTAGAGACTAAGCAACGGGCAGTTGGATGGATTCTGTGAATCTTGAGGTATAGGAATTTCAAAGTACTTCTCGCCAACGGTGGATGGCAAGAGGCGAGGCGGTTTCCATTGACTGAACTCAGAGCAGAGCGTTGAGTAGGTAAAAATCAGGGCTAAAGACGATCAAAAGCCACGCAAAGCAAGCCCATCGGCTGCTGAGGCGACATGGAGACGGATTGATCCTGTGGTATCTACGCCAGAGGCTCAAACGGGATGGGTTTCATCCGAGCCAGGTGTTGGTGATAGGGCTGCAGTTGCTGCGATGAGAGGCCGATAACAACGCCGGTTAATCGCAGCGGGGATTGACAGAGAATGCACTGCAAGGGGTCGAGGCCAAAGCTTTGCTGAAGCAGCGTTGGGTACCGAATGGGAATCATCGGTTTTTCCGGTTGCTCGAGTAACTGGTAGACCTTGGGGAGTAGCGTCGAGCGAACCCGATGGGCCAGGAAGCCGTAATAGCGGAGCATCCGAAAGCCTTTGTCGGGAATATGCTGGACAAAACGTTTGATGAACGCCTCAGCGTCGAAGGTGGCCGTTTGATGGCGTTGGGTGGTATGGTTCAGGTAGGCAAAGACCACGGTATTGCCATCGTAGTGCTTGAGGCGAGATAGGGCAAGCGGTGGGCGTTTGAGGTAACGGCCAAGGTAGTTGACGTTGCGCTGAGGATGATGATGGGGCTTGGCGAAATGCACGATCCAGGCTTTGCGATAATGGGAATCGAGCCAACGGTTCCAGTCAGCCAGCGTTGGGCAGGCGGCTTGCAGTCTCGGCGGCAGCACCAGTTCGCCGCGGGCATAGGTTTGCCGCAACAGTGTGATAATCGCGTAGCGCCACCTCGGCATAATCAGATGCCGTGGAAAGTAGAGCGGCTTCCACGCCTGGTGATCGTCGGTGAGCCCACCGCGGGTGACCGACAGATGCACATGCGGGTGCCATTTGAGATCCCGCCCGACGGTGTGAAGCGCGGTGAAGATCCCGGGCAGACAGTGTTTTTGGCGGGCCGCGGTTTGGACCGTCTTCGCCGCCAGGGGACTGAGCTGGGTCAGCAAAGCGCGGTTGTATTGAAACAAGATCCAGAGCTGAGAAGGTATCGTGAAGGTCAGATGTTGCCACGCGGTGTGGGGTAAGACCGCTTGCTGCGTTGCGATCCACTGATCGGTGGCTTTCTTGCCGCAGGTGGGGCAAAACCGGCTTTTACAGCGGAACGCAATTTTCTTGGTATGAAGACAGGCGCTATGGCTACAGTGATACAGTGCATAGCCACGGATCAACAGTCCACAGCTCAACAGACTGATGATGTTTTCAACAATTGCCGGCCGCAGCCGTGCTTGGTACTTTTCGTAAAAACGCCACCACAACTGGCCGTTACAAAACAACTTTTTAATGGGGGAGGGAGGACGAATAGGGGGTAGCCTCGGTCAAGGGATAACGTTGGGCACTAGTTTAACGGTTTTGAAGCCAACGATAAACTCAATGCGTGAGCGTGGCTTCGGTCAGTTGAGTTTGCCCGCGTTCGCTCAGGTAGACTTCCTCCAGGCTCCGCTCACCACCGTCAGGACAGATAATGGGTTTTTCGAAGCGGGGGCGTAAAGTGTGCTCATCCAGGTTAATTTGGCCTACATCGCCGTCAAACGGCTGCTGACACTGGCGACATGCGAAGTTAATGATCAGGTGATGCTCCTCCAAGGGGTTTCAGGCCAGTGACCTCTCACTGCTATGGTAAAGCGACGGAGCCTGTCGCTAAACCACGGCGTTAAGAAGTCGCCGACGAAGTCGGCCTAACTTGAGAGAAGGCTCGCCGCGATCTTCTATGCCGATGTGGCCGGCTATAGTCGATTGACATGTCGGGACGAAGAGGGTACCCACCGCATCCTGGATGACTATCTGGATGTCATGACAACCGCCATCAGAGGCAGGCATGGTCAGGTGGTGCATCTCGCCGGCGATGCCCTGTTAGCTGAGTTTCCCAGTGTGTTGGAGGCCCTGGCCTGTGCAGTCGTAGTGCAACAGGAACTCCAAAACCGCAATGCAGCCCTGCCCGATGATGGCAAGCTTCAGTTTCGCATCGGCATCAATCTGGGCGACGTCATCATTGACTGGGATGACATCTACGGTGACGACGTCAATGTGGCGGCGCGGCTGCAAAGGCTGGCAGAGCCCGGTAATATTTGCATCTCTAGAGCGGTTTATGAGCGGGTCAGAAACAAGTTGCCACTTACCTTTCAGGACCTTGGCGTCCAGCGGCTCAAGAATATCGCGGAGCCTGTACACGCTTATCAGGTTTCGTTGAGCACTCCGGTACCCGTTTCTGCGGCAACCATTAAAATAAGAACAAGGTGGTACCGGCTTGTGAGCATTATCGCAGTGGCAATCTTTTTTATTACCGGAGTTGTTTATTTTTTGGGAGAGCGAGATCCGTCATTCAGGGTTACTGACAGACGTGATCCGGTGAACACTGAGGAACATTCCAATCATTGGGTTATCTATTCTGGCGGAGTTGTCCCAATTCCGAAGCCTTCTATTGCCGTACTGCCGGTTACCAATTTTAGGGGCAATGCGGATCAAGAGTACCTCAGTGACGGCATCACCAATGACATCATTACCGACTTGTCGAAGTTGCGGGAACTCTTTGTAATCGCCGCCAGCACGATGTTCACCTATAAGGGGAAAAACATAACAGTGCAGGAGCTGGGCCATGAGCTTGGCGTACGTTATGTGCTGGAGGGCAGCTTGCAGAAGCGTAGTGACACAGTGCGTATTACCGCTCAATTGGTCGACGCCGCCACACAGCATTACCTGTGGGGCCAACGCTATGAACGGGAGATGCAAGACCTGTTTGCACTGCAGGATGAAATCGTCAAGGCCATTGTTACAACCCTGGCGATTAACGTGGATTTATCCGAACGCCGTCGCGCGATGCGCAAAGACACCGGCAGCCTGGAAGCCTATGACTATGTATTGCGGGGTAGGGAATACCTTTCTCGGGACTCACGTTCAGCTAATTTTGCGGCACGAGAGATGCTCAAGAAAGCCATTGAACTCGATCCGGGTTATGCCAGAGCCTACGTGGAACTTGGTTTGGTCTATCGTCAGGCCTTTCTTTACGGGTGGACCGAATTTCCGAACCAAACCCTGACACAGGCCCAGGAGCTTGCTCAAAAGGCACTTAGCCTCGATAAATTCAACTCCGCTGCTCACCGCCTGCTCGGCTCAGTCTATCGCAAAAGAATGCAGCTTGAATTAGCTATTAACGAATTAGAACACGCGATCGAACTAAATCCAAACGATGCCGAAATATTATGCCGAACTGGGTGCAGTCATGCTCTCTATTGGGCGGACGGAGGATGCAATCAGTGCCACGGAAGCTGCGCTGCGTTTTAATCCCAACATGAAGGCGGGCTTTAAAATAAATCTTGCGCTTGGGTATTACCTCAAAGGAAGATACAAAGATGCTATCCAATTATTGGTAGTGTCCCTCAACTCCCTTGATGATATTGGTTCAGTTTTGGGAACAGGTGTTCGATTTCGTGCAGCCGCTCAAGGAACTCTACTGGTACGCGGTAAGACAGCAACTCGGTCGTCGTCCAGACATGACCGGTCATGCCAGCCGCCATGGCAGGTGTTACGGAACGCCACTTGCGGGGTGAACCCGTTCCGCGGGTTGATTCCGGCATGGGCAACGGTTCTCGCAAACTCTCGTGGGGCAGAACCAGGTGGTAATACGCCAACGACAGCCAGAGCTGTTTCTCAAACCAAGGGATATCCTTGGAAAAGCGATTGGTGCGGCGTGTCAACCGACGATTACTTTGCCGTTGGGTTAAGTTGTCACGCTCCACCAAGCTGGTGTTGATGGTATGACTGACTGGGGAGACGGCCAGGCACGCGGCAATCGCTTGCGGATCACCGAAAATGACCTGCGTACCGACTTCCACTCCCCGGCCCTTTTCCCGTTGTTTGACCACCTGGGCATACAGCAATCCTGGTGGTGGCCGGCGCCGGGGTTTAGGAAGCACGCCCCGGTCACCGCGACGTGGAGGGGTGTGCCATTGACCATACGTGTGCAGCAAGCTGTTCTTATATTCAGGCAGCTGATCGCTCGTGAAGAAGGGAAGGTGCGTATCGGTGACCTGAGCTACCCGCGCCAGCAACAAATTAGCGCTCTCCTGGGTACGCTTGCCAATGACACAGGCCACCACCAACCGCCACACCGGCGCAAAGGCGATCCATCCCCAGGCGTCGCCATACGTCTCGCAATAGCGTTTGGCACCAGGCAGGTTATCTTGCTTGGTATGCACAAAGCTCCACAACTCATTCAGCTGACATTCGCTGACATGCAAGTTACTCCACAAATACAGCATGACGAGCCGACAGTGCCGCGCCGCGCGGTCAAGCCAAGCACAGACGGTATCCTTGTCGATTTGCACAATGCGTCCGGTGGTGCGCAACGAATTGCCTTCCGCCAAAGCACGCACGGCGGTCTCGAAAATAGCGGGATCAGCATCCAGACCGTAGTACGCAGTCGCAGTTCTCAAGGCGATCCTACTCCCACAGGCTTTACATAGATAGGGCCTGTGGCTGACCCTAGCTGGTGCCATTTTTAACCAACAGCCCCAGGCCAAAGGGTTTTCCATAGCAACGGCAGTGCACATTAGGACAATACAGCGTTTCCCAGTTCACCCAAGCCCCCTCGATGAGTTAAATTGCTCAATCGAGGATGCAAAACATGCTCAAAATCAGTCAAATCCATCAAGGGAGTTGAGGGACACTACCCGATTATTGGAGCGAGGTATAAATCAAAATCTGGACTTTGCGTATTATTATGTTCCACTTACTGCAGCCTACGCCCAGGCCGGACGATCTGCAGATGCATCTCGAACGGCGGCGGTAGTGCGCCGGCTTATACCGTTTTTCGATATTCATGAGTTTGGCAAGGACTTCCGCAATTTGGATGATCGTGCCAGACTGGCCGAAGGACTGCGTAAAGCCGGCCTAAAGTAGAGTGGCTCTAAGGCATTGCTTTAGAGCCGCAGTGGGGTATTGAACAGGCCCTCGATGCCGATCACGAACTATTTTTTAGCGTCCCCTTGAACCACTTATCCTGCTGTTTGGTTCCGAAAAAACCCTTTTTGGTCCATGTATAGGTGCCTTCTATGGTGTCTCCCCGAATCACTCCTTGCCACGCAATATTGCCATGTTCGAGACTGGTGGTTTCTGTTTGGAAGCGGATCGCATCCTCGTCGACCGATGTTCTGACAACACCTTCGCCGAATCCCCATTGATCGCAGCCTACCGCACGAAATGTACCGTCCTTGAAGATATACTCATCAGCGGAACTGGCTGCTTCGCCTTGCAGTCCGAAATGTACAGCAAATACTTTGCCATCAAGACTATGAGAGGTGGTCTGCCCTAGGGTGGTGGTAGAGGTTAATAGCAGCAGTAAGCTAGCTATGCCGAGATGGTGCATCGTATTCATGAAAGAAACCCTCGCTTAAGGTAAACCAATATGCTTCTGGTCTTGTTGGTTGATGCTCCCGAGTAAGGATGATTCTAGAAAGAAGCGAGGGGACATCTCGATGTACTATTGCAGCGCGATGTAGGGGCAAATTCCCTCTTTTAAAATCATCCATAGATTATCAATTACTTATCACAGAAAGTAGCATACTCTTATGTAAGATAACACCGTCGTACAGGATGCTATGGACAGCCTCATTTTGTGTGCAAGATACCGTTACATCTAAAGATTTCGAAGTGGACCGACGTATTTTTTTTGACTATTTTTTTATGAGTACTGACCGCAGCGATTGATGCTGAAAACTCACCCTCAGTGATGAACCAACCAACCCTTAATCATGTACTTCTTAGCAAAGTTTCCATCTTCGCGGATTTGGAAGAATCTGCATTGCGTGCAATTGCATCCCACGCAGTGGTCAAGACTTTTCCTAAACACACCATCCTGATTTACGAAGGCGAACGCACAGACTCCCTGTTCGTCATTCTCTCCGGGAAGATAAAAATTTATGCCAGCGATATGGACGGCCGGGAAGTTGCCCTGAACTTTCTTGGTCCCAATGAATGTTTTGGTGAATTGGCTGTGATCGATGCCGAACCTCGCACAGCGTCTGCTGTGACGCTGGAAACTTCCAAGCTAGGGATCATCCTGCGGGATGACTTCCTACGTTACCTACACCAAGCACCCAGTATTGCGATCAGCATGCTGAAAACCCTCGTCTGCAAACTGCGCCGAGAAACGGAAAGCGTCAAGAGTCTGGCGCTCATGGATGTTTATGGGCGGGTCGCCAAGCTGCTCCTTAGAAATGGCAGTGGAACAGGAGGGCCGTTTGATAATCGAACGTCTGACTTACCGGGAGATAGCCGATCGAATCGGTGCCTCCCGAGAGATGGTAGGACGAATTTTTAAGGACTTGAAGCAAGGTGCTTATATCACCTGCGATAAGAATCGCATCATCCTCAACGAACGCCTGCCCACCCGCTGGTAAAGTTTGTCGTTGTCCTTCCATATCGAAGGTAATTTTCCCCTTTCCAACGTAGCACAATGACGCTGTGTTCAGGCGCTGCATTTACCTAATATTGGTATCAGCCAAGCTGGCCATGTTAACGCAACGGAGGCATCTGTCGCATTTATCTATGCCCAACGGATAACTGCTTACCCATCATAGGAGAAGGAGCCATGAACGCCAAGTCATTAATTGTTTTGCTGAGTCTCTTGGCAACCATTGCCTATTCGGAAACCGATACGAACATCTACCAAGCTACTTTAATGGAACCGACGCAAGGGACATCGGAGATATCGACCGAGGAACTGCGGCAGATCTTGGCGGATCGCAGCGCGACTGTGTTCGATGCGCGTCCTTTCAACGAATTCGCTATCAGCCATATTCCCGGTGCGGTTCATGTGGGAGGCAAGCCGGGTACCACCAGCGCGCATTACACTTCGGATGCCAACGCTATTGCCCATGTTGTCAAGGAAACCAAAGCGGCACCCATTGTCCTCTACTGTAGTGGTCCGTTTTGTGGGCGCAGCAAACGAGCCGCCAGAGATCTTGTCGCAGCCGGTTATAATAATGTCCGACGCTACCAACTGGGCATGCCGATCTGGCGCGCTCTGGGTGGTGTCACCCAGATTGAGCTAGAGGGCATCCGCTACCTGTTTGGTAAGGATCAGACGGCGGTGTGGTTAGATGTGCGCGATCCTGAGGCGTTTACGTCTGGTACCCTTGCTGGCGCCCAGAACCTTCCGCATAGTGGCGTAGTGAATGGCGATGAGCTGGACAAAGCGCAAAAAGATGTGCGTCTCCCAGTGGAAGATCACAACACCCGCATCATCGTGCTCGGTGATAATGGCGCAGAAGCCAAAGCAGTGGCCGAGGCATTGACTCGCACGGCTTTCCATAACGTCGCCTTTTATGCTGAACCAGTTGCAACACTACATAACGCACTAAAATAACTTTAGTTCGACATAACATGCTTCAAGTATTAGATGCTTATTCCGGTATTAGATGCTTATTCCGGAAAACCCACTAAATACATCCCGGTAAGCTTGACGGCGGTATCCCTGCCGCTGATATTTTCTGCATAAGCACCTAACACTTGAAGTTTTTTCAACCGATCAAATGCTTACATACCAAATTCAGGTTGTTTACAGGTCCCGGCAAAAACTCTATGCGCCCATGGCGAATCTGATGCCATAGGCAAGTAACAGAAAAAACGTGAAACTGCTTATCCAAAGACTGATAAACCAAAGTGTCTTGCAGAGATAAGATGGCAATTTTGTCATGGGCATTGGAAAACGATTTGGCGTTTCAATTTAGTGGTAACCAACATCTTGCGTAATTTTGCCGCGAAATATCCAATATGAGTAGGCAGTATTCGCCAGTACGACCGGAATAAGGAAAACAAAACCCACTAGAAGAAACACTTGGGTTTCTGGCGGCGATGCAGCTTCCCAGATAGAGATATAAGGGGGGATAATATTTGGCCAAATACTGATAGCGAGTCCGCCGTAATTCAATAGGAACAACACCATGGCCAAGAGAAAGGGCTGATAAGCATAACGCCGTTGCAAAGCGCGGTGCAGCGCAATAGCTATAGCGGCTACCAATAGCGGCACAGGAGATAAAAAGGCAATGTTAGGCCAGCTGAACCAGCGGTCGCGAATTTCGGCGTCTAAAAAAGGAACCCAGGTACTGATCAGCGCAATAAAACCGACGACTGCAAACAACAGCGGTCTCGTGGCGCGGTAGGCCCAGTCTTGCAATTGGTCCTCAGTTTTCATAATCAGCCAGGTGGAACCCAGCAAAGCATAGCCGGCCACCAACGCAACACCTACCATTAGACTAAACGGTGTCAACCAATCAAAAGCGCCACCCGCATATTGTCTATCTTCCACGGGAAAGCCTTGCACGAAAGCTCCTAACACCACGCCTTGAGCGAAGGTAGCGATCAGCGAGCCGAAAAAAAACGCTGCATTCCAGAGATATTTGCTGGTGTTAGCCTTAAACCGAAATTCAAAGGCCACTCCACGAAAGATCAGTGCGATCAGCATCACGATCAAGGGAAGATAAAGCGCTGATAACACTACGCTGTAGGCAATGGGAAAAGCCGCAAAAAGTCCGGCACCACCCAGCACGAGCCAAGTCTCATTGCCGTCCCAAATCGGAGCCGCCGAGTTCATTATGATGTCGCGCTCGGTCTCTGTTGCAACGGCACGGGATAAGATACCAATGCCAAGCACAAATCCGTCCATAAGAACATACATAAAGACGCCAAAGGCAATGATCCCAAACCAAATAAGGGTAATACCGCTCTCAATCATGTTCACTCCGTGGGTTCGATATTTTCGTCGGGTAGTGACAGCGGGCGCATAGGTTGCTTGTAAATGGTGTCTTGTTGTGCAGCCGGTGCCCCAGGCCCTTCCTTAACTAACTTAATAAGATAGTAGGTGCCAGCTCCGAACACGATTCCGTAGACTAGAAAAAAAGCGCCTAAAGAAGCGGCGACACTGCCGCCTGGCAATGGCGAAGCAGCATCTACGGTGCGTAGCAGACCATAAACAACGAAAGGTTGCCGGCCAACCTCGGCGGTTATCCAACCGCTGAGTACGGCAATAAAGCCAGCTGGCGTCATGAAAATACATAATTTCTGAAACCACCGCGTCGAGTATAATCTGCCACGCAGCAGCAGGTAGAAACCGAATAAACCGACAAACGCCATCAAAAATCCGATGAAGATCATAATGCGAAATGTCCAGAACACGATGGTAACGGGCGGCCGGTCTTCCGGCGCAAAGGCCTTTAAGCCCACTACCTCGCCATCCCACTCATGGGTGAGAATTAGACTGCCCAGTTTGGGGATGCCGATCTCGAAACGATTGCTTTCCCGTTCTGAATCCGGAAGAGCAAACAACAGCGAGGGGACGCCGCGTTCCGTTTCCCAAATCCCTTCCATGGCTGCAAGCTTAGCAGGTTGATGATCGCGCACATTAAGTCCGGAAAAGTCGCCGGCAACGATTTGTAAAGGTGCGACGATGACCGCAAAGCCGATGGCCATGGCAAACATGAGCCTGGCTTGGGCGATAAAGCGATTGTTCCAGAGGTACCACGCTGAAATACCGCCGATCACAAAACAGGTCGTCAAATAAGCGGCTAGTACCATATGAACCAGCCGGTAAGGGAAGGAAGGATTAAAGACAATCGCCCACCAATCTGCCGCGTAGAATACACCATCACGAAGTTCATAACCGGCAGGAGTATGCATCCAACTGTTCGCGGAGATAATCCAGAAAGTCGACAGCAGAGTACCCAGGGCCACTAAACAGGTAGCGAGAAAATGGAGTCCTTTACCTACCTTTTCCCAGCCGAACAGCATAATGCCCAGAAAAGAAGCTTCCAGAAAAAAGGCCGTTATCACTTCATAGCTTAACAGTGGGCCGAGGATATTGCCCGTAGCATCCGAAAAGCGGCTCCAGTTGGTGCCGAACTGAAAGCTCATGACAATGCCGGAAACGACTCCCATGCCAAATGAGACGGCAAATATCTTTACCCAAAACTTATAAAGGTCACGGTATGCTTCCCGGCCTGTGGCAAGCCATAATCCCTCCAGCATGGCAAGCCAACTAGCCAGTCCAATGGTGAAGGCCGGAAAAAGAATGTGAAAAGAAATGGTAAACGCAAATTGAATACGCGACAGCAGAATGGGATCGAAATCCATAATGAACCTTTGGAGGTTATGGTCTTAGCATGCCAATACTGGCGTTGCTAAGTAGTAAATATAGTACAGCTGATGCATACGTACAGAATGCAAAAGTCTTCCAAAAGTTCAGCAAAGCGCGTTTAAAAACGTCTACTAGATTTGGGTTACTTACCCGTTACATGCAAAAAACCGCTGGAGCTTATGCCAGCGGGCTGGGCTTATTATTACCTATTATTGATGGAAGAACGTGCCTAAGCCGCGGTATTCGAAATCCCCTTATCAGCCACCTCTCGATACTCGGCAAGCTGATCAAAGTTCAAGTAACGATAGACATCGGCCGTCATGGTATCTATTCTGCGCATATGCTGTAGGTATTCCTGTTGACTGGGAATGCGGCCTAAAATAGCGCATACTGCGGCTAACTCAGCGGAACTCAAATAAACATCGGCATTTTTGCCTAAACGATTGGGAAAGTTTCGAGTGGAGGTGGATACCACTGTGGCGTCATCATGAACTCGAGCCTGGTTGCCCATACACAGGGAACAGCCAGGTATTTCAATACGGGCTCCCGACTGACCATAGATGCTGTAATAGCCTTCATCGCTGAGCTGCTGGGCATCCATCTTGGTGGGCGGTGCAATCCATAGCCGGGTCGGGATGTCATGAGCTCCCTCTAGTACCTTTCCAGCGGCCCGGTAGTGGCCTATATTGGTCATACAGGAGCCAATAAACACCTCATCGATTTTGGTGCCGGCGACGGCAGATAATGGACGTACGTCATCGGGATCATTGGGGCAGGCCAGCAGGGGCTCTGTAATGGTATGCAAATCGATCTCGATGACCTCGGCGTATTCAGCATCCGGATCGGGCTCCAGTAGCTGCGGATTGGCCACCCATTCCTCCATGCGTTTAATGCGTCGCGCCAACGATCGCTCGTCCTGATAACCATTGGCAATCATCCACTTCAATAGGGCAATATTGGAATTTAAAAACTCAATGATGGGTTCTTTGTTCAGCCGCACCGTGCAGCCCGCTGCGGAACGTTCCGCAGAAGCGTCTGACAACTCGAAAGCTTGCTCTACCTTTAGCTCTGGTAGTCCTTCTATTTCTAGGATACGTCCTGAGAAGATATTTTTCTTATTCTCTTTGGCCACGGTGAGTAGCCCCTTTTGGATGGCCGCATACGGGATGGCATTGACAAGGTCGCGCAGGGTAATGCCCGGCTGCAGTTGGCCCGTGAAGCGTACCAATACCGACTCTGGCATATCGAGGGGCATTACGCCCAGCGCGGCGGCAAAAGCCACTAAGCCGGAACCGGCTGGAAAACTGATGCCGATAGGAAAGCGGGTATGGGAGTCGCCGCCAGTACCCACGGTATCGGGAAGCAACATTCGGTTTAGCCAGGAGTGAATAATGCCGTCACCAGGACGCAGGGCCACGCCTCCCCGGGAGGCAATGAAATCCGGTAGAGTATGATGGGTTTCGATGTCGACTGGTTTAGGATAAGCTGCCGTGTGACAAAAGCTCTGCATAACGAGATCGGCAGAAAAGCCTAAGCAGGCCAGCTCCTTTAGCTCATCTCGGGTCATGGGTCCTGTCGTATCTTGAGATCCCACCGTGGTCATGCGAGGTTCACAATAAGTGCCGGGGCGTACGCCTGGGATTGCGCAGGCACGGCCTACGGTTTTCTGAGCAAACGTGTAACCTTTACCAGTGTCAGTAGGGGTCACAGGACGTTGAAATAGCTCGGCAGGCGGTAATTCTTGAGCGGTGCGGGTTTTGTCGGTGAGAGTGCGGCCGATGATAAGAGGAATGCGGCCGCCAGCGCGCACCTCGTCAGGTAGGGTAACTGGCTTGAGGACGAAGGTGCTCAAAATGTCACCGGCTTCGTTAGTGAGTTTACCGGCATAGGGATAGATATGGATCACGTCGCCACTGTTGAGTTGTGTGACATCGCATTCAATGGGAAGGGCGCCGGAGTCTTCCGCAGTGTTGAAAAAGATAGGTGCGATTTTGCCCCCCAAAATGACGCCGCCCTGGCGTTTGTTGGGTACACAGGGAATATCGTGACCGATGTGCCAGAGTACGGAGTTAATAGCCGATTTGCGGGATGATCCAGTTCCCAAGACATCTCCCACAAAAGCTACGGAATGCCCCTTTCCCTTAAGCTGTTTAAGCGTATCTAAAGCTCCTGGCAAGCGGGACTGGAGCATGGCCTGGGCGTGCAAAGGGATATCCGGACGGCTCCAGGCTTCGCTGGCCGGTGATAGGTCGTCGGTATTGGTTTCGCCGGGAACCTTGAACACCGTGACGGTGATTTGTTCCGCTAGTGGAGATTTACTGGTGAACCAGTCGGCCTTGGCCCAGGCATCCACCACCTGCTTAGCGAATGCATTGTGGTTAGCCTTTTCGAGCACATCATGATAGGCGTCGAAGATCAGTAACGTGTGAGATAAGGCTTCAGCGGCACTTGCTGCAAGTTCGCTGTCGTCCAAGGCAGCGATAAGCGATCGAATATTATAACCGCCTAACATAGTGCCTAACAGTTTCACGGCATGTTTGCGGTCGAGCAGGGGGGACCTTGCTGTGCCCTTGGCTACGTCTGCTAAAAAAGCGGCCTTGACATAGGCCGCTTGGTCGACACCGGCTGGTACACGGTGAGTTAATAGCTCGACTAGCTGAGTTTCTTCACCCTTAGGCGGATTTTTTAACAGTTCGATTAGCTCCGCTGTTTGCTGGGCATTAAGCGGTAACGGCGGTACACCTTGAGCAGCCCGATCCTCGACATGTTTGCGATAGGCATCTAGCACGAAACAACCCCTCTTTAAATGGAGCTACCCACGAAGTGCAGGTAGCGAGCTTAGCAATAGTAAATTCCTAGCGTTAAACCCGGCAAAATGCGGGTGGTATATTGCGATTCCAGACTGTGCATTCTAGCCATTATTCGGAATAGTCGTGAACTTTTATTCACTCTGGGGGCCCGCCTGATTGGTGATTATAAATTGTTTATAAACCTCGGCGGGAGCGGGTAAGGAGTCAGCACTGCGAGTTGTAAATTGGGTTCAACCGGAAAATTCGGGTAGTGTCCCTCAACTCCCTTGATGATATTGGTTCAGTTTTGGGAACAGGTGTTCGATTTCGTGCAGCCGCTCAAGGAACTCTACTGGTACGCGGTAAGACAGCAACTCGGTCGTCGTCCAGACATGACCGGTCATGCCAGCCGCCATGGCAGGTGTTACGGAACGCCACTTGCGGGGTGAACCCGTTCCGCGGGTTGATTCCGGCATGGGCAACGGTTCTCGCAAACTCTCGTGGGGCAGAACCAGGTGGTAATACGCCAACGACAGCCAGAGCTGTTTCTCAAACCAAGGGATATCCTTGGAAAAGCGATTGGTGCGGCGTGTCAACCGACGATTACTTTGCCGTTGGGTTAAGTTGTCACGCTCCACCAAGCTGGTGTTGATGGTATGACTGACTGGGGAGACGGCCAGGCACGCGGCAATCGCTTGCGGATCACCGAAAATGACCTGCGTACCGACTTCCACTCCCCGGCCCTTTTCCCGTTGTTTGACCACCTGGGCATACAGCAATCCTGGTGGTGGCCGGCGCCGGGGTTTAGGAAGCACGCCCCGGTCACCGCGACGTGGAGGGGTGTGCCATTGACCATACGTGTGCAGCAAGCTGTTCTTATATTCAGGCAGCTGATCGCTCGTGAAGAAGGGAAGGTGCGTATCGGTGACCTGAGCTACCCGCGCCAGCAACAAATTAGCGCTCTCCTGGGTACGCTTGCCAATGACACAGGCCACCACCAACCGCCACACCGGCGCAAAGGCGATCCATCCCCAGGCGTCGCCATACGTCTCGCAATAGCGTTTGGCACCAGGCAGGTTATCTTGCTTGGTATGCACAAAGCTCCACAACTCATTCAGCTGACATTCGCTGACATGCAAGTTACTCCACAAATACAGCATGACGAGCCGACAGTGCCGCGCCGCGCGGTCAAGCCAAGCACAGACGGTATCCTTGTCGATTTGCACAATGCGTCCGGTGGTGCGCAACGAATTGCCTTCCGCCAAAGCACGCACGGCGGTCTCGAAAATAGCGGGATCAGCATCCAGACCGTAGTACGCAGTCGCAGTTCTCAAGGCGATCCTACTCCCACAGGCTTTACATAGGGCCTGTGGCTGACCCTAGCTGGTGCCATTTTTAACCAACAGCCCCAGGCCAAAGGGTTTTCCATCGCAACGGCAGTGCACATTAGGACAATACAGCGTTTCCCAGTTCACCCAAGCCCCCTCGATGAGTTAAATTGCTCAATCGAGGATGCAAAACATGCTCAAAATCAGTCAAATCCATCAAGGGAGTTGAGGGACACTACCAAAATTCGTGACTTTGGTCACCACAAATTCATGTGAGTGATCTGTAACTCTTCGCAATTGTTTAAGATGAATTGCGCTGGGAAAAGCATAAACATTGAAAGCGCTTTTCGGCAAGCGGAAATCCCGTTTAGGAGATATTGGCAAGGTATTGGAGGTACTCTGCCAGGGCAAGGAATCACTCTAAAAAACTCAAGAGCATTAAACTGATTTTGCAAGCAAACTGTCTCTATGTTATTGGCTATGTGTTGCAAAACCATGAAAACTTATAAGGAACTGCTGTGAATGCAAAGCTTCATTCGGCTGTTGCAAAACAGACATGGATAAAGTTGTTTCCCTTCCTCACCTGGATGCGGAGCATTACCCTCTATACCTTACGTGCCGATTTCCTCGCCGGTTTAACTGGAGCTGTCATTGTGCTGCCTCAGGGAGTGGCTTTCGCGCTAATCGCTGGATTACCACCAGAGTACGGTTTATACACTGCCATTGTGACTCCTGTGATTGCAGCGTTATTTGGTTCCTCATGGCACTTAGTGTCGGGTCCCACCACGGCTATTTCCATCATTATGTTAGACGTAATTAGCAACTTCGCTACTCCCGGCAGTCCAGACTATCTGAATTATGCGTTGACTGTGACTTTTATTGCCGGGATGTTCCAATTGCTTCTTGGAGTGGGGCGCATGGGGGGACTAGTGAACTTCATTTCCCATACAGTGGTAATCGGGTTTACCTCAGGAGCAGCGGTTCTTATTGCGACCAATCAACTTAAGTATCTGCTCGGCCTGCCCATTCGACAAGGAGAGCCTTTCGTTAAGACCCTTGGCAATTTGCTTGAAGTATTAAGCAGCAGTAATTTTTATGTAATGCTGATAGCAACAGTAACCCTCAGTAGCGCTTTATTGGTGCGGCGCTACCGACCTCATTGGCCCTTCATGCTATTCGGCATGGTCGTCGGCAGTTTGGTTTGTCTGCTGATTGATGGGCGCAGCCACGGGGTCCCTTTACTTGGCGCTTTGCCCGGGAATTTGCCGCCTTGGTCTGTGCCGGAATTTTCCATGTCTAAATTTCACCAATTGGCGCCGGGCGCTTTCGCAGTAGCGATGTTAGGTTTAATTGAAGCGGTATCTATTGCGCGTGCTGTGGCAACGCGCTCTCAGCAACGCATCAATGGTAATCAAGAGTTTATCGGTCAAGGTCTATCTAATTTGTTTGGCAGCTTCTTTTCCTGTTACGCAGGTTCTGGTTCTTTTACTCGTTCCGGTGTCAACTATGATGCTGGGGCAAAAACACCCTTGGCAACCATCTTTGCTTCATTATTGGTGGCAGCAGTGCTGGTGTTCTTGGCGCCTCTGACTGCTTATTTACCTGTTTCCGCTATGGCGGCAGTTATCATACTGGTAGCCTGGAATTTAATTGATACTCATCATATTCGTTTAATCGCAAGAACGAGTAAGCGCGAGATTGTGGTACTCGTGGTAACTTTTCTGGCCACCTTGCTGGTTGCTTTGGAGTTTGCTATTTACGTTGGTGTGTTGGCGTCCCTCGTGATTTACCTACAACGCACTTCGCGTCCCAACGTCATCGCACTAGCTCCCGACCCTGCAAAGCCCAAACGTCGCCTGAGCAGTGCCATAGAACAGAGGCTTCCCGAATGCCCGCAACTGAAAATTGTGCGGCTTGATGGTTCGTTATTTTTTGGTGCTGTGGATCACATGCAAAATGTTCTCCATGAATTGGCTAAACAAAATGCCGAATGGAAGCACGTGTTAATCATAGCCAGTGGTATCAATTTTATTGATGTAGCTGGAGCTGAAATGCTTGCTCAGGAGGCCCGACGCATGCGCCGCAAGGGTGGTGGGCTTTACCTATGCCGTCTTAACGATGCCTGCCTCGATATTTTAGATCGAGGGGGATACATCGATAGCATTGGACACAATCACATATTTCGTAGCAAGGAAGAAGCTATCCGGCTTATTTTTCAGCGTTTGGATGTCGATCGTTGTAGTATTTGCGTCCGGCGAATTTTCCGCGAGTGCGCTACCATAGAATTTGAAGGCAAGGGTGTGCTCAGCTAAAGGCAAGCAGCCGACTGCAGTTGAGTTAATAGCTAGCGATGTGTAAGCAATGAGAGAATACCTAATGAATCAGTTGAACCGTTTAGTGATTTGGTTTTTGTGTCTCGTTTTGTCAAGTTTTTCAGCGTACGCCGATGACGTGGAAAAGCAAATAGAATCGGCTGCTCAGGCCTATCAGGCTGGTCAGCATCGGCAGGCAGTTCAGGAATTAGAGTCAGTTATTTCCCAAATCCAGGATTTGTTAAATCGTCAGCTGCTTACTCTGTTGCCTGATCCTCCACCGGGCTGGCAAGCTCAGGAGGGTAAAATGCAAACAGGGCCCACGGCCGTGAAAGGAGAAGGTGTCCATTTAGTCCGCACCTATCGTCGAGGTAAAGAGCAAGTGCAAATCGAGATGATTGCCAATTCGCCCATGCTATCAGCCTTAAACGTTATTTTTAATGACCCTGCCATGCTTGCCGGTAATCCTAATACTCAGCCTTATCGTTATCAGGATTATCCGGGTATGTTGAAAAAACAGAATGGTAGCCTAGAAATTTCTTTACTAATTGGTCATCAGACCTTGATAAAACTCAAAGGGGATCAACTTCAAAACGAAGATATCCTCAACATTTTTCTAGAAACTATAGATTTTAAGGAAATCGAACAGACGTTGGCTTCCTGATAATATGACGAGATAGTTTCCCAAACATTGACCAGTCCTGCGCGGAGTTGCCAACATGTATACGATGCCTCAGAGGGTGTGTGAAAAGCTTCGATCATCGACTCTACGTTAGAGATATGACGTTGTGTTTAGGGTATTGAGAGGCTTGAGATGGTGAGGAAGCGCGCCGCCTATCCCAGGGATCTAACGAATCGCCAGAGGCCGTTGATTGAACCGCTCTTGCCTCCCGCGAAGCCGGGGGGACGCTCGCGGGAGGTGGACCTGCGGGAGGTGGTCAACGGGATATGCTATGTCAGTCGCAGTGGCTGTGCGTGGCGGATGTTGCCACATGATTTGCCGCCGTGGGGGACGGTGCATTGGTCTTATCGGCAATGGCGGTTAGACGGCACCTGGGCGAAGATTCACGAGGTGTTGCGGGCGAAGGTGCGCCCCGCGGCGGGTCGCGAGGCGACACCCAGTGCCGCGATCATTGATAGCCAACGCGTCAAGACGACGGAAAAAGGGGGGGTCTGCGGTTATGATGCGGGAACAAACGTCAAGGGACGCAAGCGCCATATCGGGGTAGATACCCTGGGGCTATTACTGGCGGTGGTGGTGCCTTCGGCGGGGATTCAAGACCGCGACGGGGCGCGCCTGGGACTGGTGACCCTCTTGGGTCGATTTCCCCGGGTGGAGCGCATTTGGGCGGATAGTAACGATTCGGGCACGTTTGTCGACTGGGTCCGCGCCTTTGGCGGTTGGGTACTGGACATTGTCAGGCGGCCGGCGAACCAAACCGGCTTTGTGCTGCTCCCTCGCCGGTGGGTCGTGGAGCGAACGGTTGCCTGGTTAGGTCGGTACCGGCGATTAAGCAAGGACTATGAAGCATTGACCACCTCAAGTGAGACGATGATCCGAGTTGCGATGATCCAGCTCATGCGGCGCCGACTCGCGCCTCCATAGACTTCTCACACACCCTCTCAGGGGTGATGTGCTTGCATGACATGTGTCTGCAGACGCGTAAAGATCTTGTATAAGAGATGGCGTGATAGCAGCAAAGGCGGCATACGCAACCAATGAGAACGCAGGTAAAGCAGCCAGCGGGCAATAGTCGCTACCCGGCGCTTGGATGAGTTCTCTTGAAGTGTCTGGCCGACTAAGGCATCCATGATTTTCCGCACTGGCCAGACGGGTCCTTCATGACTTAAAGCAGTCATGGTCGCAGGCGGAACTTGAGTCCCGAGAAAGCAATGGCTATAGCGTATAGCGTAGTAGAGTGGGCGTACTAAATTCAGCGCGTAGCCGCGCTTTACTAGTAAATTCCAAAAGTCGTGATCTTTTCCGAAATAGTTCAACAGTTCGTGAAAATCCAATAAATCACGCAAATAATTTGGTAAATCACCATCTTGAAAGGTATGCACGGCGCTGTGGAGAACCATGTCCACTGGTGCCAAAACCCGTAGCGCTGTTTCTGCTATGGGTTGAGCGTCTGCCAGTAAGGGCAAAGGATTAACTTTTAAGCGGTTTGTTTGTGGCAAGATATTATGATGAACATCTACAATGGTACCCCGTAGCCGATGCTGTAGGGGGGGCAGTTCGTGCATCCAGCGGCGGTAATAGTGCTGGTCATAAGCATCTTGCTTGGCGGCTGTCCAGCCATGACTATAGAGGGCCTGTTCGGTTAATGACAATTGCTCGCGGGGAACGAGAAGATCGATGTCGGCTACTAAACGCCCCCGAGCGCAAGGCAAATCTGCTAACACATAAGCTGCTCCCTTAAGGAGAATCGGCGCCACTCCTGTATCGGCCAACGCTCGTTGGATGCGGTTAACCTCCCAACGGATCATGCGCTCGTGATCTGCAGCGATAACACCAGCGGCTTCTAGGTGATGACGAACGGGAGATGGAATTCGCTCTAGCAAACCACGTTCTGCAAGACGTATCTGCAAGCTTCCTAAAACGCCGGAATGGCGCGCTATAGGCAGAAGCCGATCCCATGCTCGCAAGCCCAGGCTGAGTAAAATTTCAGGATCGAGTAAGGCTTGCAGAATTACGATGGAGTTACTCTTGTGCTGGGAGTCAATAATAGCCATTCCTGCTGTCAGTATATTTTACACGGGTGAATAGTTGCCGCCTCGATTTTCTTGTGCTGACGCTGTTCTCTTTTACCCATCATCGTTGAACCTCATTTTATTTTCTTAATTTTTCAATGGCTTTTTGTTAGAAAATGGGATGTAAGGCAGGCAAAACGGCACTGATCGGTTCTCTTGTAGAGAGTGGTTGCAGTGCAGTGAGTTGGCAAGATTCAGCGTTTGATTGGCGCTGTCAGTATATTTTACAAAACGGAACGCCTTCGCGGTTTTGAAAACTAAGGCTTCTAGATAAAGTACACTTTCATCAATACATTGATTTTTTTGGAACAAAAATTGCAAAGCTTTGTTAAAATGATGGTTCAACAGAGCAAGGTAAATAGAAATTTGATCTTAACCGTGGTTGAATTGCAAGCAAAACCCATTTTGAGCGAGTTCGGGAGCAGCCAGTCATGCCTGATCGTGAAACCAAGCATGCTTACTCAGAGCATTTACCTGGGGTAAAGCATCAACAATCTAGTAACATCTCATCTTCCGATTTATCTTTACGTGGAAGGCGGCGTTTCGTAAAGGCAATGAGTTTTACTTTGCCGGCCGTCATGACACTATACCACGGCGCAGTGCTGGCAATGTCCAGTTCAGCTACGCGGTGCTTGCTGGCCCGTCATCCTGGAGATAATAGAAGCGGACTGGTGGAAATGGGAGAAAAGAATCCAGCATTACCAGGCCCTTACGAAGCAACCTTGGAAGAAACGGTATGTAGAACGGTAGAAGTGGTGGAATATAAATTTGATGATAATCATAAAAATCCTTTTACTCCAGAAATACTTAGGTTTTATCAAGATCATAATTTCGCACAAGAATGGCGTTATCCAGATGGTAGCGGCACGGGTAGTTATACAAAAGGAGAGCTTGATAAGCATGTGAGGGAAATTTGGGGAAAATTTGACGCAAAGGGTAGTACCAATTCTGGGAGTGAGCTACTGGGGGGTAGGTATTGTGCGGTAGCCGAAGTAAACGATAAAGGCAGAATAGCTCGCTATGGCAACCCAAACGCCGTGGCCATGCCTGTTAGCCAAAGTTGTTGGCTTTCCGTCCACCCCAACGTGTAGGTTGCGAATGTCCGCATCGGTCTGGCGCATCAATCCGGCATCCCGCCTGCACTGGAGGCATTGGGAAGAAGAGTATATTGTCTTCAACGAGGCTTCGGCGCATACTCACTTGTTTAACGAATTTGGAGCAGTTGTTTTACAGTTGCTGCAAGAAGCACCGAGAAGCACGCCACAACTGGCTAAAGAACTTGTCTCACAATACGATATAAAGATGGATGCTGAGTGTTGGTCTTACTTTCAGAGCTTATTAGCAGACTTGGATGAATTGGGATTAATTGAATCCTGTCCTGCATGACACTAGCTAATATTCCCCTCAGCGAACTCCGCCAATGTCTGCGCCGCGCCGGCTTGTTTCTCCATATGGGACCGTTCATTGTGCATCTGCGCAGCAACCTGTCCGACTTGCCGCCATTGCTCCAGCAATTGTATTCGGAATATGTCGTAGCTGAGGATAATTCCTTTGCCGATTTTCACATTACGCTATACCGGCTTGCCGGGTTGCGGCGCTGGTGGCGACCGCAAGTGCAATTACGGGTGGATAATGAAACACCCTTTTCGCCTTTTCCTCTGGATACAGCGTTGCCTTTTCTGGAATGGGGATTGAACTGGTGTGTCGGTCACCGTGCTCATCAGTATTTAATGCTGCATGCAGGGGTATTGGAAAAAAACGGCAGTGCTATGTTGTTCCCGGCGTGGCCTGGTTCAGGCAAAAGTACTCTATGTGCAGCACTGAGCCATCGGAATTGGCGCTTGCTTTCCGATGAGTTTGCGCTGGTCCGGCCAGCCGATTTTGCGTTAATTCCTTTTCCCCGTCTGATTGCGTTGAAAAATGAATCTATTGGCGTCATTCGTGCCTTTGCGCCTAATGCAGTTGTAGGGCCTAACTATCCGAAAACTCGCAAAGGAACCGTAGCGCATATGCGTCCCCCTGGGAAGAGTGTGGCGCTTTCTGAAATAACGGCTCAGGCTTGCTGGATCGTATTTCCTCATTACGAGGCTGGTGCTACGCTGCGCTTAAAATCAATATCCAAAGAAAGAGCTTTTTTAAAGCTTTCCGGTAATTCTTTTAATTATGAACTAATCGGTTTGCGTGGTTTTGAGATGGTAAGCCGATTGATTGAATCCTGCGATTGCCATCTGCTACGCTACAGTAATTTAGAGGAAGCAGTAACGCAGTTGGATTGTTTAGTCGCACAGCAGACGTAAAATGTAATTTATATTTCCTGCCATAAATGAAATGGCAAACCGCTTACCATAGGAGCTTATCATGGCGCGTACTCCTTCCACCATGCTTGAACTGGGTACTCCGGCTCCGGATTTCAGTCTGCCGGAACCTGCTACGGCAAAAACAATTTCTTTAGCTGATTTTCAGGGTGCTCAGGGTGCTCAGGGTCTGTTGGTTATTTTTATGTGTAATCACTGTCCTTATGTGAAACATATACGGCACGCCTTGGCGGATTTCGCCCGTGAGTATCAGCCCAAGGGCTTGAAGATTATCGGTATTAATGCCAACGATGCCGATAATTACCCGGATGATAGTCCAGCAAAAATGGTTGAGGAGGTAAATGACCTTAACTTGACATTTCCGTATCTTTACGATGAGAGCCAAGCCGTTGCTAAGGCTTATAAGGCAGCTTGCACGCCTGATCTTTATTTGTTCGATGCCGATCAGAAACTGGTTTATCGTGGCCAATTTGACGCGAGTCGGCCGGGCAATAACATGTCGGTAACGGGCGCAGATCTGCGTGCTGCCGCGGATGCACTACTCGCTGGCAAACCAATTCCAACCGACCAGAAACCCAGCCTTGGCTGTAACATAAAATGGAAGCCAGGTAATGAACCGGATTATTATGAATAGTTGAATCTAACAGGTTTTGCGCAGTTGCACTGACAAAAAGAGAACGGTTTAACTAACCCTATCGCTATGACTCAAAGTGATTGATCCAAGGGCGGTATCTCAGCGCAATTCAATGGTGTAAAGTATATCAGCCCCCGTTGCTTCGCCAGAAGAATTGGCTTCAAGATGAAACCGTTTACCGAGGCGATAACGCAGCAAAAAGGTATTAACTGCGTTGAACAAACCCAATCCATAGCCAACATAGAGATCTGGGGTTAGATACTTACCAATATTTAAAGAGGTTTGTCCTTCCATGCTTGGGGGACGACCCAACACCAGATAAGAAAGGATGCTGCTGTCAGGCATCGCCGGGTTTGAAAAAAGCGTTAACTGAGGATTTTGTAACGTTCCCGTCACCTGGGCACCAACGGTAATACTACTTCCACTGAGAGCCGTCGTGGAAAATTCCTCTGCGGTGCGTCCCAGTTGACTTTCTTCCTGTGCAGGTGCGGTACCGGCCGGAGCAACATTATCCACTGTCCGCGTCACTCGCAAGTCCAGACCAGGATTGTCAAGCGGGCTGCCGCTAAACAGAACGCGGCCACGCTCTATCGTCAGGGGTTGGTTATAAATAATGTATTCCCCGGATTCCACTTCTATACTTCCGCTGCCCCGCGGCGCTAGTTGTGGAGTTTGCTCTACCAGTAGATTGCCCTTGAGCTTACCCTGAAAATCAAATGCTTCTACCGAAACTTCCTCCAGAATAACGCGGATCTTGGTAAAAATCGCCAAACTGCTTTCTGTAGTCGCCGGTGGCGTGTCATCGTTTTCCTCAACGATAACCACATCGGGGGAAGCGCTGACCCGGTTCACAGAAGCGCCACCACCAGCCGGACTTAAGAAAGCTTTAGGAATGACGACTTGACCCTCAATTTGCAGTCGGTTCTGTGCCATCCGTAAATCGATATCAGGACTGATGAGAGCCTGCAGCTCCGGGGAATCAGCTACCTGAAATTCCTTTCCGGTAACGGTAATTGTCAATTCACCTGTAGCCGGTTGCAATTGGCCCGAGAGTTGCACATTGCCTGGTCCAGAGCGGGCAGATCCGGATAATTGCAGTATGCCTTCGCCGCTGCTAACTGCTGCCAGTTGGATATCTTGAATACGAGTGGCCGTTTCGGGGATTTCGACAGCGGCGTCATTAAGACGTAATTCACCACCGATAGCCGGAGCGGTAAGCGTACCCGAGAGATCAAGATTCGCCAGCACTTGCCCGGAAACGTTTTGAATCTGTGGTACAAAGGCTGAGACGGGTTGCAGGTTATCGAGATTGGCATTGATCGTGCCCGCTAAGCGCGGTCGGCCAGTGAGATCTTTAACCTGTACGTCGGCTTGCACTTGGCCAATGGTGCCCAATGCCAAGTCAAGCTGAGCAGTCGCACTGGCATTGTCCGCCGCGGCTTGAAACGTTCCGCCGGCTATGGCAATTTTTGCTGGAGAGCCGTTAGTATTTAGCATTAGGCGGCCTGGGCTAAGCCGTAAGCTGGCATTGCCTTGAAAGCGGCCGTTGGGACGACTGCTACCGCTGGCTTTACCGCTTAGGCGAAAATCCGTTAAGGTCAAGTCCTTGGGCAGCAGAAAGGCAAAGCGCTTTACGTCTAATTGTTGTAGATTGAGTTGACCGCTGGCACCGGTATCAGCATTCCAGACCCCCTGAAGGCAGAGCTGAGTGGGTGAACTTACCAAACAACCCGGTTCAGCGGTCGCTTGCTGTGCTGATACCGCTATAGACATAGGCTTATTCAAACGCCAATCGCCAAGCGTTGTACCGCGGACCGTAAGCCGGTTGAGCTGACCTTGCCACGTTGCTTTATCCTTGGCGAAACTGCCATCCAAAGCTAGACCAAAATTACCTAAATCCCCTACCAGTCGACTCTCTAAGACGTGCTGGACAGGGGTACCCGATCCTTGCAAATTGAACGTCTGCCAAGTTTGACCGGCTAGACGAAGACTGTCGCCGCTGAAAGATAAACTAGAGCGGGTAGCTCCGCTGACGTCTATAGTGGCGTTGCCTGCAAAGCGCTGGATTGCAGTTTCGCCGTAAGCCAATTCGTTTATCGCCAACTCCAGGTCGGCGCGAGGTTGCTCACGGGGGCCTTGAATATTGCCTGAGCCGCCTACCTTTCCCGTGGCGGTCGGTAGTAACTGACTCAGATCCGGGCATACCAGTTGCCAGTCGATGTTCCAATTTTCCGCCAAGCTGCCGGTAGCTTTGAGGCGGGCGTTACCTGCCGCCAACTCCAAAGTACGGATAAATACATTCTGGTTATCCATTGCTATCTGAGCTTGCCCCTGTACCTCCTGTCCCCGCAGAGTTCCAGACAGTTCCTCCAAATTCACCTTAGCCTGCAACCTATCCTCTTTTAGACTGCCTTGCGTAAGAAGTGTCAGCGCCAGTTTGCCCTGCATATCCGGCCAATGAACACCGGGATTAAGTCCACTGCCGGTAAGTTGCGCTTGCCAGCTTACGGAAGGTTGCCAGGTAGTGTTGAGGTTGCCCCGAATTTCTCCATCGAGAAGCTTGCCGTTAAGGGTAAAATCCTGCAGATTTTTGTCAGAGCCTCGGCCTTGCAGATGCCAATTACTTTCGGGTATGTCAGGACCTTGGATACGGGTGTTTAATTCAAAACGGTAATCTTTAATGCGTCCACTGGCCGTAAAGCTGCCCTTGGGACTTTGTACTTGCGGAATGCCGCTCAGCGGCCAAGCTAAAGACTGCCATTCGCCATTAGCTTGGAAGGCGGAATCGGCAAAATGAAATTTGCCCCGGACGTCGAGCGCGAGTTCGCCCTGGGGCGAGCGTAGGGAAAGTTCCGAAAGTTCAACGGCCTGATCCGTGCCAGCTGCCTTAATATAAGCATTCAACGGCTCTGCATCTGGGCCGCTTAAGCTTGCCTTAAGGTTCAGCTTATAGTTCTGGCGAGATCCCTGAAAGGTGAATTTGCCGGTAGCGCTTTCCACTTGGGGTTGTCCGGTGAGCGGCCACGCCAGGGATTGCCAGTGACCGCTGGCTTGGACCGTTTGCTCGGTCAAATTCACTTCCGCTTGGGTTTTCAGAAACAAAGGATTGTCAGCAATGCTCAGTTTTAGTTCGCTGAGCTTTACTCTTTGCGGATTTCCAGAGAGAGCAAAGTCGGTGTTTACTGGACCGACCTCTGGCAGTGCGGCAGTCAATTGACCGTCAACTTGAAACGCTTGCAGATTACCCTCAGTTTTCAGGCGACCCGACAGTTCACTACCGGCTAGAGCAGGTGCAACTTTACCCGGCTCCGCAACGGTAAAGTCGAGTTTCCCGACCCAGTGGGGATCCTTCAAGACCTGAGAGACGTTAGCGGCGAGTTCTGCCATTGCTGCTCCGGAAATTTGCAAGTTTAGCGACAGCACTGCGCGCAAATCCCCGTTTATCTTACCTTGTACCGTCAAAGGACCGACTTCAGGAGACTCCATGGTTCCTTGGAGATGAAATGCCAGAGGATTATCGCCGCTCAGCTCTAAATGGCCTGCCACGTTCAGATTGCCTTGCGGGGCTTTGAGTTTAAGGCTCTCCAACTGCACGGTGCGGTCCTGTGTTGCAGCTTGCAGGGTAATTGCATTGATAATAATCGGCCGTTCTGCTCCCGTTGGCCAAATCTGAGTGTCTAGGACGGCTAGCTCGGCAATTTTTAGCTGCAGTGGCAAAAACAGTGTATTAAGGTCAAGCGGCTCTGTATCAGGGAGTTCTTCCGCTTTGGGTGCCGCAGCTGGCAAATGCAGTTGCAAACCATCGGTTTTGAGCAAACCGATATGTAGCCGACCCGACAGTAGCTCGCGGGGAAACCAGTTGAATTCGGCCTGTTTGAGCTTGACGTCTAGTTCTCCATCCCGGTAATGCAGACCTTCCACGCGTAGCGGACCGCTGAGGCGACCTGCGAGATGTTCATAAGTCAGCGTTCCAGGCGCTACTTTCTCGGCGATTGCGAATAGGGCGTGTAACCCGGTTTGGGTGAACAAGAGAAAACCGAGGGCAAGTACTACGATGAGTAGAAGTCCTGCCAGAGACCAGAGCAGGTAACGAAATTTCATAGCTCGGGACCAATGCTAATGTGTAAACGGATGGTATCCCCAGGATCCTCTAGACCATGAGCCAGATCCACCCGAATAGGACCTACCGGTGATTGCCAGCGCATCCCTACACCGACACCGGTCTTAAAATCCGGTGTATCATCAAAAGCGTCGCCGCTGTCCACGAACGCGGCGATGCTCCATTTTCCCCATACCCGGTGCTCGTATTCCAGACTGCCCACCAGTAAGTTCTTGCCACCAATGACATTGCCATCCCGGTCACGTGGACCAATTTTGTCCAACTCATAACCCCGTACGCTATTGTCTCCGCCGGCGTAGAATCGCAAAGATGCAGGGAGTGCATCAAAATTTGAGACAACCGTTGTGCCCAAATCGCTGCGTACGATAAACCGACCTTGTTCGCCAAGGGGTCTAATGAGTTTACCGCTTGCAGTCGGCTGAAAGAAGGATAGGGCTGAAAGCAAAGGCTCGTAGGCACCGCGTAACCGAAGCCCAAGACGACTACCCTTCCTTACGTTTAAAAGATCGTCGGCGTCCGTGCGGGTCCAGTCTGCGCCGGGCATAAGTAAGGTAGAAGTTTTCCTTGTGCCGTCAAAGCGGAACGATTCAACGCCATAATTCAGCGACAAAATCTGTTCCCAGAGTTCAAATTGTTTTCTCCAGTTGCCGCCAATAAAGGCGCTAAAGGTATCTTTGACATCGGAATCTTCACGGGTCAGTCCGATGCTTAGACCATATTGATCAGTGGTGGGATCAGCGCCGGGAATGATATAAGCAACCCGCATGCCGTATTTGATTTGCGAGCCTAACAATTCTGTTTTTAGACGATGCCCCCAGCGGTTGAGATAGCGATATTCGAAACCCACCCTGCCGCGTATCCCGGTATCGGTACCATAGCCTAGTCCAAAGGACAGCTGGCGGGAATCGCGCATGCCTAACTGCACGATAATCGGTACATGGTTATCTGTCGCTTGTTGCGGAGGTGCATTCACTTCCACTTTGCTGAAATAATTACTGCCGATGAGATTGCTCTGTAAATTTAATAAGGCGGCGGAATCATACGGGTCACCCGGTTGAATTTGCACATAGCGGTGCAAAAATTTTGGAGTTAGCGCGGTATCGGAAAACTGAATTTTACCAAATCGATAGCGTTGATCTGTGTCAAAGCGGAGGATAATGGCGGCGCTATGAGTCTGCGGATTTATCTGGATTTGGTTTTTCTCAAGCCGGGCATCGAAATAACCACGCTCGGTAGCCAGGAACTGGAGTTTTCTTTTTAGTTCTTCATAAGGAGGTTGGACAAGAATATCACCCTCCGTCAAGGGAAAGTCGGCCAGCAATTTTTGAAAGGCAGGATCATCAGCACCTTCGCCTAGTATCTGCATATCCAGCGTAGCAATTCGGACCGGTGGGCCCGGATTAATTCGATAGTGAGCAGTCCAGCCTTGCTGGGTTTTTTCCAAGCTGGTTTCGATAGTGGGCTCATAGTAGCCAAAGGGCTGCAGAGCACGGCGGATATTTTCTTTGGCTCTGGTATGGAACCAGCGCAGGCGCGACTCGCTAATTTGCAGCTGATAGTGGCCTGTCGGTTGTTGGGTTTCGCGAATGACCTGCCTTGCCGTGTCTGCGAGCGGACCTAGAATGGGAGTCTGTTCCAAAAGGGAATCAAGAGGTTTTTGGGCGGGAGCCGTTTCGCCGGCCAGCTGCTCGATACCTAGATAAGCCGCTACGTTATCCAGCAGTTTTCCGCTGACGCCTTCAACAAATAGCGTCAGTGTTTTCTGCTCTGCAGCCCAAACTTGATGCAAAGTGAGTAGTATGTAAATTCCCAACGCTAATGCAATGCTTGCTGCCTTTTCCTCGATGAAGATTCGATTTTTCATAATGTTATGGTTTGGTACCGGCCATAAGTGTTGCCATCCTTTTTGCAGCGACCGCGAAATGATTTAACGTGATTCTTTAGAAGACACTGCTTTCAGTTGCATACAGCGGGTATCTCAGAAAATGTTTGACTCCCTCTGTTGACAGGCGTTTAGTGGAACACGATTTAGCTTCGGTCGAATAGATACCTGCAGTCAAGATGAATGCATAGAAAGCGCATTTTCTGATAGCTGGCCAACCCGTTTTGCCCCAGCTGTGTGTCTAGCAGCAGATTTTTCGCAGTGCAATCGTTGGAAATACCATCTGCAAATAATTTTACAAAGTATTAAGTCGTCATTGAATAGATTGAGCGCGTGTTTTCAGAAGCGAACGATTCAGAAGCGTTAGGCTAATAATCTACAAAAGGTTAAAATCTAAAATGGTAAACCGTTACCTTGAAGAGGTTCTTTAGGGATTGCAAACATTTCCAACGGTGATTACTGGGTATGAATAATGCCCCGAATCAGTTGATGCGGCTATTAAAAACTGCTTGGTTAACTGTTTTGGATTTTCCGGCACACGCTTGGTAAAGATTTAGCGATACATGGGAAGCTATAGCAAAACCGAAATTTGGCGCTTATCCCATAGCGTTCGTCGATACAGTAAGTGATGCCTTAACTATGAATTGGACACGATGAGAAACAATCATCCTCATGCGCCTAAGAGGCCTTTGCGCCGCAACTCCCGTTCCGCTCGTTCCCAAAGCAGACGTCCTAGTCTAACCAGATCTGTAGCGTTATGGCTGGGATTTATCCTATTGGGTGGGACGCTTGTAAGCGGGCTCGCTCTAGGCGCTTATCTGCTGTATCTAGATGATATCATTCGTTCGCAATTTGAAGGTAAGCGCTGGGCACTGCCGGCTCGAGTCTACGCAAGACCCTTGGAATTATTTCCAGGTATGGCCCTTGGTGCCGACAGTTTTATCCGGGAATTAGAGTTGCTGCGCTATCGTCATTTAACAAAGCCTTACTATAGTGTTAATGGTCCTGGAACCTATTCCCGCCATGGTGACACGATTGAAGTGTTTGTGCGCGGTTTCGCCTTTTGGGATGGGCAGGAACCAGCTCGGCCGCTACGTTTGACGTTCAATGGGCAAACCTTGGCTGGTCTCAAAAATCTAGGTAATCAAGGTAAACTTGGCTTGGTGCGTATGGAACCCTTGGAAATTGCAGGGATTTATCCTGCGCATCAAGAAGATCGTATTCTTGTCAAACGCAGAGATATTCCTCCGGTACTGATAGATGCCTTGATCGCAATGGAAGATCAAGACTTTTACAGTCACTTTGGTATAGATCCAAAAGGCATTGCTCGCGCTTTATTGGCTAATTTAAGAGCAGGGCGAACAGTGCAAGGAGGCAGTACCTTAACTCAGCAGCTAGTGAAAAATTTTTTCCTTACCAATGAACGTACATTAAAACGTAAGTTCACTGAAGCTTTCATGGCGATGCTGGTGGAGTGGCGCTATAGCAAGGATGAAATCCTGGAAGCTTACAGCAATGAGGTCTATTTAGGGCAAGACGGCAGTCGAGCCATTCACGGCTTGGGATTGGCTAGTCGTTTCTACTTCGACCGTCCATTGACGGAATTAGATTTGCATCATATGGCTTTGCTAGTGGGTCTGGTTAATGGGCCATCTAAATATGATCCACGGCGCCATCCTGACCAGGCCAAGAAGCGCCGCGCACTGGTATTGGATGTCATGGTGAATCAGGGGCTGGTTAGTGCTGAGGATGCCGCTACTGGTAAACAAAAGCCCTTAGACGTTTCTGCACAACCTCCTAGTGGGATCACCCGCTATCCAGCTTTCTTAGACCTAGTGCAACGCCAGCTGCAAAAATATTATCGCAAAGAGGATTTAACTTCCGAGGGTTTACAAATTTTTACCACTCTGGATCCCCAGGTGCAGGCGGTGGCGGAGCAAGCGATTATTAAAACTCTGCCGTCCCTCGAAAAGACACGGGCCGTAACAGAGCAATTGCAAGCAGCCACTGTCATTGCTGATACGCAAAGCGGTGAGGTGTTGGCCATAGTCGGCGGACGCGATGTACGTCTGGCTGGCTTTAACCGAGCCTTGGACGCACAACGTCCAGCCGGATCTCTGCTGAAGCCGGCGATTTATTTAACAGCCTTGGAACATCCCACGCGCTATACGTTGGCGACCTTATTAGATGACTCTAAGCCGATTATTTATACTGATAACAGAGGCAGACGTTGGTCTCCCGATAACTACGATAAGCGTTTTCATGGCCAAGTCATACTCCGGGATGCATTGGCGCATTCCTATAATATTCCCGCCGCTCGCTTAGGCCTGGAATTAGATGTGCTGCAAGTTATCGAAACTTTGCAGCGCCTGGGCATTGAACGTGAGCTGAAGCCGTTTCCAGCCATATTACTCGGGGCTGTTGATCTCTCACCGCTAGAAGTCGCACAACTGTTTGAAACTTTTGCCAGCGGTGGCTTTCGGACGCCGCTGCGGGCGATTCGCGAAGTTACCGATGCCAACGGCAACCCCTTAAAGCGTTACCCGTTGCGTGTAGAAAAAGTGATTGAACCCGGTCCCGCTTATCTAATCACCAATGCACTGCAACAGGTGGTAATGTCCGGTACGGCCAGCGCTCTAAAACAACAACTATCCCCAGCCTTGGGCATTGCCGGTAAGACGGGCACGACTAATGATTTTCGTGACAGTTGGTTCACTGGTTTTAGCGGTAATCGGTTGGCGGTAGTGTGGCTGGGAAGGGACGACAACAAACCCATAGGGCTTAGCGGCTCTAAGGGTGCGCTGCCTGTCTGGATGAACATGATGAGCAAGCTTAATCTGGAGTCACTGGATGTCACGCCACCACTAGGTATAGAAACCGCATTGATTGATCCGCGGACAGGTCTGCTTGCCGACAGCCATTGCGCGAACGCCAAGTGGTTACCATTTCTGAGCGGCTCATTACCCCGCTTGCCCGCACCTTGTAGCGCCGACTTCTTTTACTCCGGCGGTGACTACGGCGCAGCGTCCGGAGATAAATTCGGCTTGCATCCCTCTGACCTTGGACGCAACGCTGGTAGTGACGTTAGGTATAAGCATAAGCAAAACGAACAACGTACTTCCCAATCTAGACGGACCGATCCTATTACTAATTTCTTTAAAAGGTTACTGGAATGAGAAAACGGTATTCTGTGCGCTTTGTCTGGGTTTTTTCTGTACTACTTGGATTAGCCGGCTGTGCCATGCCTCCTAGTCCCCGCGGTGGAGCGCCCGTGGTTGACCGGAGCATACGTCCAGTGCCGCCGCCTCCTCAGGTGGAGGTGCAACCACTGCCCCAACCAGAACCTATCGTAGCCCAGGAATACTCAGGGGCGCAGCCCAATGCATTACCCCGGACACCGGAACAGATGCCGCCGGGTAGCGGATCACCGCCACAAACAGGTGGAGTCCAAACCACAACGCCATCATCAACAGAGATGTCTCGTCAGGGTAATCCGGCAGTAGTCGCTTTGTTAGATAGCGCCGAAGGGCATGTTGCCAATGAGGCTTGGGATAAAGCAGCGGCTGATTTGGAACGGGCTTTACGTATAGAGCCCAGAAATGCTGGTATCTGGCATGATCTGGCGCAGATTCGTTTGCAGCAAAGGCAGTATGAACAAGTGGAATCCCTAGCTTCCAAATCTAATAGTCTAGCGGGTAATGACAACTTTATCAGGGCTCGCAACTGGCGCTTGATCGCCATCGTTCGCCGCGCTCAAGGTGACGAAGCCGGAGCTTATGCCGCTGAAGCCCAAGCCAACGTTTTGGAACAGTAGCATAGCACTGTTTTCACAATGCCTCTACGCGACAATTATTACTAATCAGAGAAACAGGTATTTATTAATCTTCAACCGACTCATTAGACCTCTTGCAAAAATGAGTGCTGTAGGGCCAGCTTGGTCCATGTCGTCAGCAGTGCATCGGGGGGTACGTGGTAGCTCCTGCTGGATGGCAGGGTTGAGTGGCGGGAACACGTCCAGCCTGGACAGCTAGAGTCCTGACCGATGCAATGAGGTCCATAAAAATAAAGGGGACAAAAGGGGAAAGGCATAATGTATAGCAGTTTCCCGAGCTTAATTCGCCTGATTTCACTTTTTGCAGAGGGGGCGTCTAGTCATGGATGTGACTGAATTGTTTAGTGCAGACGGATCCTTAGCTCAATACATTCGTGGATTTGCGCCGCGCCCTCAACAGCAGGCCATGGCAAAAGCCGTGGCCAGAGCCTTGTTACATAATCAGATGTTAGTTGTCGAAGCAGGTACGGGTATAGGTAAAACGTATGCTTATCTAGTACCGGCATTGGTGTCCGGCAAAAAAATTATTATTTCCACCGGCACTCGTAACCTGCAGGATCAGCTGTATTACCGAGATGTACCGACGGTGTGTAAAGCAATAGGATTGGTGTCAAGAGCAGCCATGCTAAAGGGAAGGAGTAACTATCTGTGTCTGCAACGCTTAACACTTGCCGAAACCCGCTTAAATTGGCTGAGCCATCAACAAGCTACTGAATTGGTAAAAATTCAAGCCTGGGTTCAATATACGCGTGTGGGTGACATCGCCGAAGTTAAGGACGTTGCAGAGGATTCTTCAGTCTGGAGTCAGGTAACGTCTACGGTGGATAACTGTTGGGGACAGGAATGCCCTCATTTCCAGAATTGCTATTTGGTGAAGGCTCGTCGCAAGGCTTTTGAAGCGGATATATTAGTCATTAATCATCATTTACTTTGCGCCGATATGGTTATTAAGGAAGACAATCTCGGCGAACTTTTGCCCGACGCCGATGCTTTTGTGTTAGATGAGGCCCACCAGTTGCCAGAGGTAGCTAGCCATTTTTTTGGGTTATCTTTGAGCAGCCGTCAACTGACCGAGCTAGCCAGAGATACCGCGGCAGAGCAGTTGCGCAATGCTCCAGATTTTAAGGTGTTGGCGGAGTATGCTCGACATTTTGAAAAGGCGGTTACGAGTCTACGTTTGGCCCTGGGTGAAGAGCCACATCGTGCTTCTTGGTACAGGGTAATTCAACGTTCTCAAGTCAGTGACGCCGGTGAAGCTTTGCGAAAATCGCTATACGCGCTGCAACGAGCGCTAAAAGAGGCTGCTATACGAGGCAAAGGTTTGGAGAATTGTTACAAGCGCAGTGAGAACTTGGTAGAACGCCTGACCATGCTGCTGGCCGAAGAGTTTGAAGGAGACGGTATTCATTGGTTCGAAACCAGAACGCATAGCTTTACTGTGAATTTCACTCCTTTGGAGATTGCCTCTAGCTTTAGCCATTGTCTTAATAAATATCAAGGTGTCTGGATTTTTACCTCTGCCACGCTAACGGTGGCAGACAGCTTCGAGCATTTCACTTCTCGTTTGGGACTGAACAAACCCAAAACCTTGCGTCTGGATAGCCCTTTTGATTTTTCTCAACATGCCATATTGTATCATCCGCGTGGTTTACCTGAGCCAGCATCGCCATACTACACAAAAGCTTTAGTGGACGTTGTCTTGCCGGTGCTACAAGCGAGCCGGGCTCGAGCATTTCTTCTGTTCACCAGCTATCGGGCATTACAGGAAGCTGCTGCTGCGTTACGAGGTCGGCTAGATTATCCGATTCTGCAGCAAGGAAGTTTGCCCAAAGGTGAATTGCTGTCCCGCTTTCAGGCTTTGGGAAACGCCGTCTTACTAGGTACGGCTAGCTTTTGGGAAGGGGTAGATGTCCGCGGCGATGCCTTATCCTGTGTCGTTATCGACAAACTGCCTTTTGCCTCTCCTGGAGATCCAGTGCTAAAGGGACGAATCGAGGCTATGCGGCGTCGAGGCGAGGATCCTTTTATGAAATATCAATTACCCCATGCTGTTCTTACTCTAAAACAGGGGGTAGGGCGGCTTATCCGTGACGTGCATGACCGTGGAGTGCTAATGCTTTGCGACCCTCGTCTGTTCTCAAAGTCTTATGGACAAGTGTTTCTGGCTAGTTTGCCGCCTATGGCACGTACTCATGAGCTAGAGCAGGTAAAGCTTTTTTTTGCCTCATAAGGCGATCTACCCTTACCTGCATTGGCAAATAATCCCCCTCGCGAAGAGGCCGCTGACTGAGTTCATCATGTGCAGCATGTGTGCTTGGCCAGGCTGCTGATTGGAGCTTTGCTTTGAAACTTCTTGCCCTAGATACTGCTACAGAGGCCTGCTCGGCTGCTGTGCTGGTAAACGATGAGATCATTGAGCGTTACGAAATTGCACCTCGTCGTCATGCTGCCTTGATTCTGCCTATGCTTGAAGCGGTTTTAGCTGAAGCTGGTCTTAATGTGGCACAACTTAATGCGTTGGCCTTCGGTTGTGGTCCGGGAGCGTTTACTGGTATACGGATTGCATCTGGCGTCATACAAGGTATTGCGTTTGCTGCTGATTTACCAGTCGCACCAATTTCTACCCTAGCTGCTATTGCTAAAGATACGGTCTATCAACATGGAGTAGATCGAGTTGTAGCAACTATTGATGCTCGTATGGGAGAAATTTACTGGGGTACTTATATGGCTGATTCGGAGAGAGGCGTGTTGTTGGTTGGTGAAGAACAAGTTTGTTCACCGGATACGGCACCTCTTTTAGTCGAGGGAGAGTGGCACGGGGCAGGCAGCGGTTGGTTAACGCATGCTGAGAGTTTGCAACGCCGCCTGGGAATCACGACATGGTGGGGGGACAGCTATCCTCGAGCGGGTGACATTGCCATGCTAGGAGCACTTGCCTGTCAACGAGGTGAAACGGTGGCTGCAGAATTGGCTTTACCTGTTTATTTGCGCGACAAGGTGGTCAACAGAGGCAGCTGACGGTAATCCCCGATTGATGATAACAAGTGATCAAATTGACACACGCCTGGTGCACTTAAGATACTGAAAATTGTATTAAAGATATTGGAAAAGACGGTCAGTCCTGCTAGCATGGTGTAACCTTTTTAGGTAATACAACAAAGAATAATGGAGGAAATCTGGATGATTACTAACATCCGTCGTGATTATATTCACAGCAAAGCCGTGCCGGTTTTGATCACCAAGCTGCTGACGGAACGTCAGGAAATTCTGGTTCTCTTTAACCAGTTGGTAGAGATGAAGCCTTATGATAAGGCTGCTGCGGTACAGCCTTTATTACAGCAGTTCTGCCAGGTCTTAGTGGATTATATAGCGTTAGGACATTTTGAGGTCTATCAGTGCCTTGAGGGCAATGTCGATGATACAGAGCATTGCCGTCGCGTCAAAGGCCTTATCAGAGAACTGTATCCGCGCATCGTTGAAACGACTCAGACTGCTATTGATTTTAACGATCGCTATGATGGTAAAGAACCCTCTGAAATGGTGGAGGATCTGTGCATCAATCTTTCCCGTTTAGGCGAGAATCTTGCCGCGCGTATTGAGTTAGAAGACCGCTTGATAACGGCTATTAAATTATCTTCACCAGCAAACACCCGTTTAGTAACCACGTAGCCAACTGGGGCGTAATTTTACATTTCCAGCCCGAGCTAATTGCAGCATCGCCAGAAGTTTAGGTTTGTCTTCCGGTAAAGTTCCAGCTAAGGCTAATGCGTTGGAGGCATGGTTGGAGCGGAATACTAATGGATGGTCGGGATCCAAGCGCTCAAGTAAACGTGACTGTTCTTCTAAGAGCCCAAAGTCATCCTGGGGTACAAAAGGTTCGCGAAACTTTTTATGAAATTCATTGTGAATCGTAGGATGCAGTCCTAGCTGTAGAGTAGAGAGATAGTTCAATTTTACCTGATTAATTAATTGCGCTGTTGCGTCGATGTGTTCCTGCCAATGGGTCTGACCGCCTAAACCCAAAATCACTGTGGCAGAAATCTGCAAACCTGCCTGTGAAGCTTTGGTTAGACCTTGAATCATGGATTCAGGCGTAGCTCCCTTAGTAATGCGCTTAAGAATATCTGCCGAACCGGATTCAATACCATAATAAATTAAGGTCAGTTTATGGGTTCGCAGTTGAATCAATTCATCAACGGTTTTTTTGCGAAGATTCGCTGGTAAAGCGTAGCTAGAAACCCTTTCCAAATTTGGAAAAGCCGCTTGTAAGGCATCGAGTATAGTAATGAGGTGGTTAGTGGGAGCTACAAAGGCATCGCCATCGGCTAAAAATACCCTCGTTACCTCTGGATAAATCCGCCCCGTATGCTCAATTTCGGTCAGCACTGCTTTCAGAGGGCGTATGGAAAACTTTTTTGAACGATACATGGAACAGAAGCTGCAGCGATTAAAGCTGCAACCCAAGGTAACCTGAAGAATCAAATTATTGCCTTCGGAAGGCGGGCGATAAAGCGGCATATCGTAATTGAGCATGAAAACTTCCTTACGGTTTGGTGGAGTAGGCTTACGTTAGGGGGTGTGATGCCGGTGTTCTCTCTGGGTATCAAACAGCTTTACTGCTACCATAATTCATCTCTTTGCATAGGTAATCTGCATTGTTTCTAGCCTAGATATTTCATAAACCACCGCGTTGTCTATTTATGGTATTGATTATAAAACTAAATGGCCTCCGAATTTTCGGAAATGAACCTAGTTAGATTAAAAAGGTGGAGCGTATTAGCCGTCACATTCACCGGTAGGAGCGAGCTTGCTCGCGATTGAGGCGGACATCAGGGTTAGTTCGCGAGCGAGCTCGCTCCTGCAAAATAACCTCCAAAGTGTCCCGGCTAACGTGGATAACCAGTATCGATTCGTGAAATATCCGGGCTAGAGGGGCGTTGTGCCACTGAGGTTCTCGATGAAAATAATCAGTGATTGGTTTCGGCGTCATTTTACCGACCCTCAGGTAGTTGTCCTGATGGTGCTATTAGTAGTGACCACTGCAGTGATATTGCTCATGGGGCAGATGTTGGCTCCGGTACTGGCCGGCATAGTAATTGCATATCTGCTAGAGGATTTTGTCCAGATCCTGCAGCGTCTAGGCATACCGCGCTTGCCAGCAGTCCTATTAGTTTTTGTTTTGTTCAGTGCTTTTATGGTATTTCTCTTGATAGGCCTGATGCCCTTGCTATCACGCCAGTTGATTCAATTAATGCAGCAATTTCCCACCATGTTTAAAAAAGGCTATGCACTCCTGGAGAGCCTGCCATCTATGTATCCCAGCTTTATCACTGAAGTTCAGGTGTTGCAATTCACTAATACGATCAATGAAGAATTTACTAATCTTAGCCAAAAAATTCTAAGCTGGTCGCTGGCCTCGGTAGTTGGTTTTATTACGATCGTCATTTATGCGGTACTCGTGCCCTTACTGGTTTTCTTCTTCCTTAAGGATAAGGATCGTATTCTCATCTGGTTCCGCGGGTTCCTTCCCGAAGATTATACGCTGATTCAAAAGGTATGGCGGGAGGTGGATCTACAAATGGGGAATTACATACGCGGTAAGTTCTGGGAAATACTTGTCGTTTGGCTGGTAAGTTACGTTGTTTTCGCTTTTATGAATCTACAATTTGCCATGTTACTGGGGCTGATGGTAGGCTTATCGGTCATCGTACCTTACATTGGCGCTGTAGTAGTAACGCTTCCAGTCGCTCTTGTTGCTTTTTTTCAATGGGGATGGGGCTCGGAGTTTATGTGGTTAATGATAGCCTATGCGATTATTCAGGCGCTCGATGGCAACGTGCTGGTCCCTTTGCTGTTTTCTGAAGTCGTGGATTTGCATCCCATCGCCATTATTGTTGCGGTATTGGTGTTCGGTGGATTATGGGGGTTTTGGGGAGTATTTTTTGCGATTCCCCTGGCCACTGTCGTGCAGGCGATACTTAAAGCCTGGCCAAGAGGAACATTTCGGCAACCGGTAAAATCTCCACCATCGAGTATTGTCAAAAATATTCCACCCACTTCAGAGAGCATCCGAGGCGAATTCAGCCAGTCGTGAGCGTTCTCCCCGCACTAAAGTGACATGACCGCTGTGCGGCCAGTTTTTAAAACGATCGACTACGTAGGTAAGCCCAGACGTGGTTTCCGACAGGTAAGGTGTGTCGATTTGAGCGAGATTTCCCAAGCAGACCACTTTTGTATTGGGACCAGCGCGAGTGACAAGGGTCTTCATTTGTTTTGAAGTTAGGTTCTGAGCCTCATCAATAATAAGATACTTAGTTTGAAAAGTGCGTCCTCTCATAAAATTTAGGGAGCGAATCTTAATGCGGCTACTAAGCAGATCCTGGGTGGCAGTCCGGGCCCATTCTCCACCCTCTGAGGGACTGGATAGTACTTCCAGATTATCCATTAAAGCACCCATCCAGGGAGTCATTTTTTCTTCTTCGGTGCCGGGTAAGAAACCGATATCCTCGCCAACAGGCACCGTGACGCGCGTCATAATAATTTCTCGGTAATATTGACTATCCAAGGTTTGAGCCAGACCTGCGGCTAAGGCCAGTAAAGTTTTACCCGTGCCGGCTGCACCAAGCAAAGAAACAAAATCGATCTCTGGATCCAGCAACAAGTTCAGTGCAAAATTTTGCTCTCTATTACGAGCAGTTATACTCCACACCGTGTGGTTTGGCGTTGTGTAGTCTCTGAGAATTTCCATTTTTGCCACGTCGCCGTCAATATGGCGAACAATAAACGCTGAATTCTGTTCATTATCCATATAAATACACTGATTAGGGTGCCAGTTTTTCACTTCAGGTCCACGCACCTTATAGAAAGTACGTCCGCTTTCCTGCCAGGATTCCATATCTCTGTCATGGTTTTCCCAAAAATTTACTGGTACTTCGCGTGTTCCGCTATAAAGCAAATTAACATCATCGAGTACCTGATCGTTGTAGTAATCTTCCGCATGAATACCAAGAATAGTCGCTTTAATGCGCAAGTTGATGTCTTTGGATACCAATGTGACCTGGCAACCAGGATGCTCCTGCTGAAGGATCATTGCGACACCTAAGATATCATTATCGGGCGTATTACCTGGTAATGAAGGCAATACCGGAGTGACGGGACGGGTTTGAAAGTACAAGTGACCACCGGTTGGTGCGCTACTATTGCCTTGCGGGGCTGGTAGCTTCAAACCCTGATCAATTTCCTCCTTACTCGCTTCAGCAATGAGTTCATTTAAAAAACGACTTGCCTGGCGAACGTTACGCGCCACTTCAGACATACCTTTCTTAGCGCGATCAAGCTCTTCCAAAACCATCATGGGAAGATAAACGTCATGCTCTTTAAAGCGAAATAAAGCCGTAGGATCATGCATCAATACGTTAGTATCCAATATAAAAAGGCGCTTATAGTACTGAGTAGTCATGAAAAATTTTTAGCCACCTATTTTAAATGCTCAGTTGCAAACAGATTAACCATTCCCTACGAAACGAATTAATTTCTGATCCAAAATTCTGGTAGTGTCCCTCAACTGCCTTGATGAACTTAGATGGTTTTGGTCCCAAGTGCCTAATTCATGGTCAGGAATTAGCATTGATAAAGTGGTTTCTCATTGAAGTACAAGCCTGCAAAGTCGGTTTTGCTGCCATGGTCTACTATTTTCGAAACTAGAGCTTGCAACCTTGAATCAAAAATTCTTCTCCGAGATAACGTCTGCAGCATGTAAGTTAATGAAAATACTGGTAGTAGCTAGAGCGAGCATTTCTAAACCAAGTTTTTACCGCTTCCTGAAGACAATCCCATCAAGGCAGTTGAGGGACACTGCCAAAATTCTTGTGAAATCACTATAATAGACCTCTTGAAAAAGTCATGCTGCAGGGGTGATTTCGAAATTGTGGATCGCTGCAATCAAGTTAAACCGTAACCCAAATCGGCGCCGCCGATTGCGATAGCGACCTGCCAGGATGCGGAACCGTTTCAGGGAACGGATGACATGCTCGACACGAATCCGAATCGCGGCGTGCAGACGGTTAACATGGCGTTGCTCCGGGTTCAGAGGTCGGCCTCGACTCGCTTTGCAGGGCAAGTACGCTTGCGCATGCTGATGTTGGATACCTTGATAACCCTTATCGAACAAGCAAGGAATGGACAGTGACACCTCATGAAGATGATCCTTACCCAACACCAAATCGTGGACGCGACCCGGTGCAACAGCCGTCGCCAGAATCTTTTCGGTGTTCAGGTCAACGGTCAATTGTGCCCTGATCGTGTGGTCCTTCTGCTTGCCACTGTAGTGATTGCGTTGTTTTTTTTTTGGACGCTCGATGGGCGTTTCAGACGCATCGACCGCCACCGCCGGCGTATCAGAACGGCTGAGTTGCACACGCTCGCTACGCTTGGGAAGATGAAAGCGTTGATCGGCCAACCAGCGGTCTTCCACACGCCGGATCAATCGGCAGACGGCGGACTCACCCAGACCCGAATCTACCCCTACCTGCAACTGGGTACGGTAGTCATAATGATAGAGCAATGTCAGCTGCAGTTGATCGGCCAAGGGCACCGTGGAGGGACGGCCCGATTTGCGTTTTTGGCGTTCAGCCGTCCGCACGGCCTCCATCATGGCCTCGAAAGTCTCCGGCTTAACACCACAGGCACGACGAAACTGATCAGCGGGAAGTTTTCGCAGGTTTTCATAACTCATACCTATAAGTACTGAGGGTTCATCGCTACTTTTTCAAGGGGTCTAATTATCTTCCTGACATTCTTTACCCCTTGATGGGTTCCATCACGGCATCGAGATTAAGCTCATCGCAAAAGTCCATGAATTCTTCCCGTAATGAAGCGATATGCGTGTCAGCTGGGATGCCAACGGCTAAATTAATAGAAAACATAGGTGTACCATTATGTGAGGTTTGATAACTGTAAATAGTTAAATCATCAATGTTAACAGAGCGATTTGCAAAAAAATTGGTCAAGCCATAGACAATACTTGCGTTATTAATGGAAACGACTTCCACGGCATAGGGCAAGATATTGCCCTGGTGTTTTTGTTCTCCAGTCCGTTTGGAAAAAATTATCATATTTAGTGATGGCTCAAGTCGTTTCCACTGAAGTTCGAGTTTCGCGAGTGCACTCCAATTGCCTTGTACCATTAAGATGACGGCGAGCTCATTACCAAGCACTGTCATACGGCTGTTTACAATGCTGCAATCACATTCTGAAATAACACGAGATAATTCACTAATTAGGCCTGGTCGATTCTCTCCCAGGGCAGAGACAACCAAGTAATTTTTCACAGACAAGCACTCCGACGAGCTAAGGGGTGCAGCAATTTTACATACAGTATACCGCCACCGGCGTTTGCGCATAGTGACGTCGATCTTACTGGCAAAGCCAAAAAGCAATTTGCTATTAATACAATAGTCGTCTCAGAAACTGTTGAAAAATACCCCGGCGTATAAGCTAAGGCATTGATTTGAAATGTTCCTAAATCCTTTAGCCTGGAGTTTTTCAACGGCCTCTCAGGTCAAGCCAAGCGGAGCGCTTGTCAATCCAATGACACGTACGTACCATGCCAAACTAACTTATAAAGATTGGAGAAAATTCTATGTTTCATGGCAGCATAGTAGCTATCGTCACACCCATGGCTGCTGACGGCGCTCTAGATTTCGACGCTTTGGCACGACTGATTGCGTTTCATCTAGAGAACAGTACCGATGCCATAGTGGCTGTCGGAACTACGGGTGAGTCTGCAACCTTAAATTTTGAGGAACACTGTACGGTAATCCGGCGCATAGTGGAACTGGTGAAAGGACGGCTTCCCGTGATTGCCGGCACCGGTGCCAACTCCACCAGTGAAGCAATTCACCTGACTCGCGATGCCATGCAGGCAGGTGCCGATGCTTGTCTGCTGGTAACCCCCTATTACAACAAACCAACTCAGGAAGGGCTTTACCATCATTTCAAGCTGATCGCCGAGACTGTGCCTATCCCCCAAATACTCTATAATGTACCGGGTCGAACTGCTTGTGACATGTTACCAGAAACTGTAGAACGCCTTGCCGATATTCCTAATATTGTTGGAATTAAAGAGGCTAGCGGCAGTGTTGAACGAATAGGTGAACTGGTCAGTCGCTGTGGTAACCGAATGGACATCTTCAGCGGCGATGATGCTATCGCCGCTGAGGCTATCTTAAACGGTGCCAGGGGTACTATTTCGGTGACAGCCAATGTTGCACCCCAAGCAATGCATAAGTTGTGTGCCGCGGCCTTAGCTGGTGACCGTTCTGAGACTGAGCGTATCAATAACAGCCTTGCACCGCTTCATAAGGCGTTATTTTTGGAATCCAATCCTATTCCAGTGAAATGGGCGATTAAGCAGTTGGGTCTGATCCCGCCAGGGATTCGCTTACCCCTTACCCCGCTTTCAGAGCGGTTTCATAGTAATGTAAGACAGGCCATGGAGCAGGCAGGCGTTCTTTGAGGTTTACAAACATAAAGATGATACGCTTTGCTCCACTTTGCGTGCGGGTCACCGTACTGGCTGCGGTGATGTGTTTCCCGGTTGCGTGTACTACCGATCTGAATAAAATCATACCGGATCGGCGGCCCGATTATCGAGAAAGTCAAACTGTGGAACCCTTAGAGGTGCCTCCGGATTTGACTGCCTCAACTATCGATGACACTTTACTTGTACCGGAGCTTAATCCTACGGGAACCGCCAACCTTTCCGATTACGCTAGCGAACGTGCGGGTGGTGCTCAAATAGTGCCCTCTGAGGCCGTTTTGCAGGAGCAGCCCGGTATGCGCATGGAGCGGGATGGTAACCGCCGTTGGTTGGTCGTGCAGCAAGATCCGGAACAGGTATGGCCCAAAGTCAAGGAGTTTTGGTCTAGCAGCGGGCTTGTGTTGAAAAAAGAAGATCCCCGGATTGGTGTTATGGAAACGGACTGGGCCGAAAATCGGGCTGACATCGCCGATGGCCCGATTCGAGCTGTTCTCAGTAAGGCCCTCGACTTTGCCTATTCCGCGCCGACGCGTGACAAATTTCGGGTGCGTTTAGAGCGAGTTACAGATGGTACTGCAGTGTATCTTACCCACTATGGCGTCGAGGAGGTCGTTCAAGGCGGCATCGGTAATCAGAAGAACGAGACCACCCTATGGCAGTCTCGTCCACCGGATCCTGAATTGGAAGCGGAAATGCTCAACCGTCTTATGGTGTATTTGGGTGCTTCGGAAAGACGAGCTGAGGCGCAGCTGGCAAAGGCTACTACTGAGCCTGCTCCACAGCCTATCCGCGCGCGTTTAACGACTATTGAGGGTCAACAGGCTTTGCTGATTGAAGAAAACTACCCCCAGGCCTGGCGTTTGGTGGGATTGGCTTTAGATAGCAGCAATTTTGTGGTGGAGGATCAAAATCGTACACAAGGCCGGTATGTCGTTGAGTACAGCGATCCTTTAGATGATGGTACAAAAAAAGGCGTGCTGTCCAAGCTGGCTTTTTGGAAGGATGATTCACCGCCTCCGCAAGGGGTCCGCTATCAGGTGCGTCTGGCTGGGCAGGGCCCGCAGACAGTGGTGGTCATCCAAGACGTTGCAGGACAGCCGGACAATTCCTCCACGGCAAAGCTGATTTTGGAGTCTCTACTGGAAGATATCAGATAAGTTAAGTCAGTAGCCAGGACATGTCTGCTACATATTGACGATAACTATGCGTATACACCGCCTTCCACCCCAGCTCATCAGTCAAATTGCGGCTGGTGAGGTAATAGAACGCCCAGCCTCCGTAGTTAAGGAATTGCTGGAGAATAGCTTTGATGCCAGCGCCACTCAGATTGATGTGGAGGTGGAAAAAGGGGGTGTTAAATTAATTCGTGTTCGCGACAATGGCGCCGGCATTCATAAAGAAGATCTATTGCTTGCCCTAGCGCGTCATGCTACCAGCAAAATCGCCAGCTTGGCTGATATCGCAAAGGTTACTACGTTAGGTTTTCGCGGTGAAGCTTTGCCCAGCATTGCCTCAGTATCTCGCTTGAGCTTGACTTCTCGTGTCGACGGACAAAGGAGTGGTTGGCGAATAGGAGGAGATGGCCAAGGGCTGATGCAGCAGCCTGTTCCTGCTGCACATGCAGTGGGCACGACGGTAGAAGTGCGCGACTTATTTTTTAATACGCCAGCTCGACGTAAGTTCCTGCGTACTGAACGCACGGAGTTTGGTCACATAGACTACCTAGTCAGATGCCTTGCCCTTGGTCGATTCGATGTAGAGGTGAACCTACGCCATAATCAACGGTCGGTATTACTGTTACCTCCAACCGCCGATCATGGTGAACAAGAGCGGCGCGTGAGCGAGTTATGTGGTCGTACCTTTATCGATAACGCGGTGTACCTGGAGCAGGACACTGCTGATTTGCACCTGCGAGGTTGGATCGGGCTCCCTACCTTTTCCCGCAGCCAATCGGATCTTCAGTATTTTTTCGTTAACACCCGCATGGTGAGGGATAAGCTGACTGCTCACGCAGTACGCCAAGCTTATCGAGACGTTTTATACCAAGGCCGCCATCCCGCTTTTCTGCTCTATCTAAAACTAGATCCCGCATTAGTGGATATCAACGCCCATCCTACCAAACGCGAGGTACGCTTTAGAGAAGCCCGGCTCGTTCATAACTTTCTTACAAATACCTTGCAAGAGGTTTTAGCTGGGATTCGTCCAGGCGCACAGTCAATATCATTTACTCAAGTCACCAGACCGAACTTGACATCTTCTGCTGACTGTCAAGCAACGTTATCAGCGACACGTTCAACGTCGCTAAGCATCTCCGAACCGCAGTCCAGATGCGCGCAGCAATTTATGGCGTTGCCTGTAAAGGAGCAGATGGCTGGTTATGAACGGTTGCACTCGCAAGCAATGCCGTACCAGCTATTGCCCAATGAGCCCTGTGAGGAGAAACCACCGCCACTGGGTTATGCCATAGCGCAACTCCATGGGATTTATATTCTGGCGGAAAACGCTGCCGGCTTAATTGTAGTGGATATGCACGCTGCTCATGAACGCATCACTTATGAACGTCTGAAGGTAAGCCTAGAGCAGAATGGCATTTTGTCTCAACCTCTCCTGGTACCGGTAACCGTAGTGGTGAATCCCCGTGACGTACAATCAGTGGAGGAGAATCATGAATTATTTGCCAAGTTAGGTTTGGAAGTCACGCCGCTCGGACCAGATACAGTGGCTGTGCGTCGCATTCCGGCGCTGCTGGTCGGCGCTGATGTAACGCAGTTAGTGCATGATTTACTGGCCGATATAGCGAAGCACGGAATGAGTAATCGCATCCGCGAAGCTCTCCATGAAACCCTTGCCACCTTGGCTTGTCACAGTTCGGTGCGAGCCAATCGTAAATTAACTTTATTAGAGATGAATGCTTTACTACGAGATGTGGAACGCACTGAGCGCAGCGGGCAATGCAATCATGGCCGCCCCACCTGGATACAGCTGAAGCTGGATGAGGTTGATAAGTGGTTTTTGCGAGGACGTTAGGCTAACGCATTCTTGGCAGTTAGGTCAGTTCTCCAATTTATTGGATCCCAGCGAGCTGTTTCTCTAAAGTTTGTTATTCCATCAAGTGCTTGATAACTACCGCTCAAAAGTATGACAATTGCTAATAACCGTCTTCCTGCGCTATTTATCATGGGCCCTACTGCCTCTGGTAAGACGGATTTAGCGGTAGAACTGGTACGACGCTTTCCTTTCGAAATTATTAGTGTAGATTCAGCGTTGGTGTACCGCGGCATGAATATTGGGACTGCTAAGCCAAATGCTGCGACTCTCAGTGTTGCGCCTCATCGGCTTATTGATATTCTCGATCCTCAGGAGACTTACTCAGCCGCCAGATTTCGCGAGGATGCCTTAAGAGAAATAAAAGAGATTCGTAGCAAAGGACATTTTCCTCTTCTCGTGGGTGGCACCATGCTTTACTATCGAGTTTTGCAACAAGGTTTGGCAGAGTTACCTCCGGCTAATTTGCAGCTGCGATCTCGTCTAGAAGCAGAATTAAATTACTGTGGTTCGGCTTTTCTCCACGCGCGGCTTGCAGCCGTGGATCCGATAGCGGCGGCTCGCATCCACCCTAATGATCCGCAACGCATTCAACGCGCACTGGAAGTGTATGAACTCACTGGACACCCTATTACGCAATTATATGTGCGGCGACAGATTGAAGCAGGTTTATTAGAACCGCTGCTGAAACTTGTCATTGTGCCAAGAGAACGACAGGTATTACATCATCGTATTGAACGTCGTTTTCAGCAAATGTTAGATCAGGGCTTTGTGGCAGAGGTTGCAAGTCTGCGGGCACGAAACGACCTTGACCTAAACAAACCCTCTATGCGTGCCGTAGGATATCGGCAGGTATGGAATTACTTAGATGGCTTGTTAGACTACACTAAAATGAAAGAACGTAGCATTGCCGCGACTCGGCAGTTTGCTAAACGCCAACTTACTTGGTTGCGTGCAGAACCTGAAACGGTATGGTTCGATAGTCTTGCACTGGGATTTTTAGATCGGGTGCTTGAATATTTATATGCTACGGGAATGTTGCGAAAGTAAAAGCTGCAACGATGTCAAGCGCTCAGCCAACGCTTTTACAGCCGAGCGAGAAATAGGTATTTGTTGCCACGCAACGTAAGCAATGACCTCTTTCATTCGAAAGAAATCTACAGTGTGCTTGTTGTTTATTATGTGCTTATTGCAAATGGTAATGGGTAGGCTCTAAGTGATTGTTGAGGGCGAAAACGACCACTCCTAAGCTGGCTAGTGCCTGATACTAGATTGTGCAGACAGTCATTAAGCGATTGTATTTTTTGCGTTTAGTTTGGTTCTGTCGGCCTGGATATTGCTGAACTAAAATAACCTTAGGCAGTCCAATGTAAAGGCCCATCGTTAAAAATAAGGGCAGAATCTAGGCAACAGTAGATAGAGTAGATATTACATTGTAGTTGTAACTGCAACTTAGTCTTGAACAACTGTATAACAATAAGGGAGAACACTCATGGCAAAAGGCCATTCGCTCCAAGAGCCTTTTCTTAATGCGCTGCGCAAGGAACGAATCCCGGTTTCAATTTACTTGGTAAACGGCATCAAGCTTCAGGGACAGATAGAATCTTTCGACCAATTTGTGGTGTTGCTTAGAAACAGTGTGAGTCAAATGATTTACAAGCATGCTATCTCGACGGTAGTGCCGACGCGCAATGTACGGTTGCACTTGACCGACGAAAATGGCGGCGAAATTGATCAGCTTTAGCAGCGCTCGACCCATCGAAGGAGAAACATTTGGTTGAATATACAGGTACTGGCGAACGTGCCATCGTAGTACATCTTTCGCTCGGAGGTGTGACAGAGGATACGCGTAATATCGCTGAACTGTGTGAGTTAGCTGCAACGGCCGGAGCTAAATGCGTTAATACAGTTACCGGTAACCGTCAGCGTCCAGATTCACATTTTTTTGTTGGTAGCGGTAAGGCGGCAGAAATTCGTGAGGCGGTTCGTCAAGATAATGCAGAGCTGGTAATTTTCGGCCATGATATATTGCCAAGCCAGGAACGCAATCTTGAAGCCTTTCTCCAGTGCCGGGTCATTGACCGTACTGGCCTTATTTTGGACATTTTCGCCCAACGTGCTCGCAGTTTTGAAGGTAAGCTCCAAGTGGAGTTGGCGCAGCTTCGCCATCTTGCCACTCGCTTAGTACGGGGCTGGACCCATCTGGAACGGCAAAAAGGCGGAATTGGTTTACGCGGACCTGGAGAAACCCAGCTGGAGACCGATCGACGCCTGGTAGCCGAGCGGATCAAACGGATTAAACAGCAGTTGCGCAAAGTCGAACGACAACGTCATCAGGGGCGTCAGTCGCGACATAAAGCCGATATGCCCGTTGTATCCCTCGTGGGTTATACGAATGCCGGTAAGTCTACGTTGTTTAATCAGTTAACTAATGCCGGAGTGGTTACCGCCGATCAACTATTTGCTACCTTAGATCCTACTTTTAGAAGACTGAATCTGCCTAATGCAGAGCCTGTCATTGTGGTTGATACCGTTGGTTTTATCAGCCAGTTACCTCATGAACTGATCGCTGCGTTTCGCGCCACCTTACAAGAAACCTGTGAGGCCAATCTGCTCTTACACGTCATCGATACCAGTGACCCAAACCATCGGGAACAAGCGGAAATTGTGCAGCAGGTGTTACAGGAAATTGGTGCAGGCAAAGTGCCTCGCATCGAGGTGTTCAACAAAATTGATCGATTAAAGGAGCCGCCGCGCTTGGAGGGCCAGCAGAACCAAAAAGACAAGGCTGTTTGGGTATCGGCGACAAGTGGTGTGGGGATGGAACTGTTGCTGGAAACAATTGCCGGACGTATTAGAGACGACGTGTTACACGGTTGGCTCCGTTTGCCACCCGAGGCCGGCCGTCTTCGAGCTCGTTTGTTCACGCTCAGAGCAGTCATCAGTGAGCAAGTCAATCCGTTGGGAGAATGGCTAATAGAAGTGCGAACAACTCGAAAAAACTTTAAACAACTCTGCCATAGTGAAGGGCTCAAAGAACAATGCCTATATTCAGTGTTCCCAGATGATGCTTGCGGCAAACCCATGCAGTTTCCTACAATTACCTATTTTTAATCGCTTGGAGTGTGACATGGCCTGGAACGAACCAGGAGGTAGCAACCGGGATCCATGGGGTGGTCAAGGCCGTGACCAAGGTCCACCTGATTTGGATGAAGTTATTCGCAAGCTATCCGATAAGTTCGGAGGGTTATTTGGAGGTAAAGGTAGTGGTGGAGGAAAACGTGGCCCTGCGCGCTCTGGTTCTGCCGGTATCTGGGTAATCGTTGGCATCGTCCTCGTTGGCTGGATTTTGTCGGGCATTTATATTGTTGACGAAGGTAAGCGGGGCGTGGTATTGCGTTTTGGCCGTTATGTGGATACTACAATGCCTGGTCCCCATTGGCGCCTGCCGTTTCCCTTCGAGAGTCATGAAGTTGTTGATGTGGAACAGCGGCGTGCCGAAGAGGTTGGCTATCGTTCAGGCGGACGCCAGCCGGTCGCTCGTCCCGTCCCACGTGAAGCCTTGATGTTGACTCAGGATGAGAATATTGTCGATATACGCTTAAATGTGCAGTATCAGATTCAAAATCCGCGTGATTACCTTTTTAATGTGGTAGATCCGCAAGCTACCCTGCGCCAGGTTGTTGAAAGTGCTACCCGCGAAACCATTGGTAAGAGCACCATGGATTTTGTGCTTACGGAGGGACGTAGCGAGCTTGTGGCCGATATCAAGGAACTGGGCCAAGAGATTTTGGATCGCTATGGGACTGGGTTAGCACTGACCAATGTAAACCTTCAAGATGCGCAACCGCCTGAAGATGTTCAGGATGCTTTTGCCGATGCGATTAAGGCACGTGAGGACGAGCAGCGGTTGAAGAATGAAGCCGAAGCCTATCGTAATGAGATTATTCCTAAGGCGCGGGGTCAGGCAGCGCGAAGGCTCGAAGAATCCCAGGCCTATAAGGAGCAGGTCATCGCCAGAGCAGAGGGTGAAGCCAGCCGTTTTGAACAGCTGTTAGCGGAATATCAGAAGGCGCCAGCGGTAACTCGCGAACGGCTCTATCTCGAGACAATGGAATCAGTGCTGTCTGATACCAGCAAGGTCATGGTAGATGTACCGGGAGGCAACAGTTTATTTTACTTGCCTCTTGATAAGCTGATTCAGCAGACTGGGCGTGCTAGTGACTCTCGAACCAATCTTCCTCTAGTTGATCAAACGCCCGCAATGCCAGCGGAGGCGAGCGATGAGGCACGATTCCGGGATACTCGTCGCAGCCGTGAAGTTCGCCGATAGAGGTAATCAGCACCTATGCTCAAAAGAGAAACCATCGAACAAATCAGGGATACAACGGGACGCTTTTTAACCAGAAATGTCTTGATCGGACTGGCGGTATTCACTGTGTTTTTTGTTATTTTTTGCCTGTTCACGGTGAGTGAAACCCAAACCGCTATTCGCTTTCGGTTGGGTGAAATTGTAGCATCGGACTATCAGCCCGGTCTGCATTTCAAGTGGCCCTTTATTAACAATATTCGTAAGTTTGATAGCCGGGTGCAGACCCTGGATACCGAGCCGGAACGTTTTCTTACCGCAGAAAAGAAAAACGTTATTGTGGATTCCTTTGTAAAGTGGCGTATTGAAGATGTAAGACGCTTCTATACGGCGGTGGGTGGCGATCCCACCCGAGCTAACTTACGCTTAGATCAGATCATTAAAGATGGGCTGCGCAGCGAGTTCAGCAAACGTACGCTACAGGAGGTGGTATCCGGTGATCGTAACCAGATTATGGAGATCATCTCTGCAGCTGCTGTGCGCGAGGCTGAGCAGCTGGGCATTGAGGCGTTAGATGTACGTATTAAGCGCATCGACCTGCCCGCTGAGGTAAGCAACTCGGTATTTAGGCGCATGCGGGCTGAACGTGAGCGTGTTGCCAGAGATTTCCGCTCCCGGGGCGCCGAGGCGGCAGAACGGATTCGTGCTGATGCCGACCGGCAGAGCACCGTGCTTCTTGCGGAGGCGTATCGAGATGCAGAACGAACCCGTGGTGAAGGCGATGCCAGAGCCGCAGATACTTATGCCCAAGCTTACGGTAAAGAGCCCGACTTTTATCGTTTTTACCGCAGCTTAAATGCTTACCGGAACAGTTTTGCTACCAAAGCGGATATTCTGGTGTTACAACCAGACTCTGATTTTTTTAAGTATTTTAATAAATCGGAATAATTTTTTTCCGGACAACGCACAGACTGAGCCCGGGTGGAGGCGTGACTCTATCCGGATTTTTTTTGGATAAGATAATGTGGCACGATCTATTGGCTGCCTTAGGGTTGATGTTAGTACTAGAGGGTATTCTGCCGTTTCTGAATCCTCGCGGAGTTCGTGAGGTGTTGTCTCAGATCCTGCAGGCGGAGGATCGGGTGCTTCGCTTGGGAGGGGTAATTAGCATGTTGATTGGTTTAATTCTGCTGTATTTTATTCGTGGATAGACTAACGACCAGGTGCTTATGACGATTGAAGATCGTTGGCTTCTTCCTCAAGGAATCGAAGAAATACTCCCCCCCGCGACGCGCCGTCTAGAGTGTCTGCGTCGCGACTTACTGAATCTTTATGACGCTTGGGGGTATGAGCTCGTCATTCCGCCGCTTATCGAATTTCTTGAATCCCTTCTTACAGGCACTGGCAACGATTTAAATTTACAAACTTTCAAGCTTACCGACCAGCTTAGTGGCCGGATGATGGGAGTACGAGCTGATATGACACCCCAGGTGGCCCGCATCGATGCTCATCATTTAGCCTGCGACGTCCCAAACCGACTCTGTTATATGGGGACCGTGCTACGCACCCGCAGCGATGGTTTTGGGGGTTCTCGAAGTCCTTTCCAAATTGGCGTTGAGTTGTATGGCCATCTTGGCTATGAAAGTGACCTAGAGGTATTGTCACTTCTGCTGGAGACGCTGACTGTAGCACAAATTTCTGCTATTCATCTGGATCTAGGGCACGTGGCCATCTTTCGAAGCCTAGTGCGGCAGGCCGGGCTCGATCAAGAGCAGGAAGGAGTGTTGTTCGAAGCTCTGCAGCGCAAGGCGTTACCTGAGCTTCAGGAACGACTGGAAGAGTATGCCTTGCCTAGCGTGTTGCAGGATATGTTTCTAGCCTTGGTTGAACTCAATGGTGGGGAAGAGGTATTAATAACCGCACAGCGACGGCTGAGTGCTGCTGGTGATGAAGTGCACCACGCCACAGAGACCCTGCATCAGCTATTAAATGCTATTCGAGGTCAGCTGTCAGATTTAGCAATTACTTTCGATCTTGCTGAACTACGGGGTTACCATTACCACACCGGGGTGGTATTCGCTGCTTATGTGCCGGAACGAGGTCAAGAAATAGCCAGAGGTGGTCGCTACGATAATATTGGTCGAGTGTTCGGGCGAGCACGACCCGCTACTGGTTTTAGCGCCGATCTCAGAACGTTGTTGGCGTTAAGCAACTTGCCTGCGGAAACACCGAGAACGATTTATGCGCCACAAAGCGATGATCCTGCACTCAAAAGCCGGGTGAGAGAGTTACGCAGGCATGGGGAACGGGTCATTTGTGCCCTGCCAGGTGTAGATGTAGAACCGCGGGCTTTAGGTTGTGATCGCCTGCTGATAAGGCAAGAAGGAACATGGGTGATAGTTCCGATATAAGCGAAGTCAGAAAAAGACGAAAACCTTAACGCCTAGACTGTTCGTAAATACGTAATCAACGGACCGTTAATCGTAACGGCTTCAAAGGCATTCTAAAACAGATAGAAAACAAAAATGGGTAAGAATGTTGTCGTAATTGGTACTCAATGGGGCGATGAGGGCAAGGGGAAGGTAGTCGACTTATTGACTGAGCGCGCCACTGCAGTAGTTCGTTTTCAGGGAGGGCATAATGCTGGTCATACGTTGGTTATCAATGGTCATAAGACGGTTTTGCACTTAATTCCCTCTGGGATTTTACACGAGGGCGTACAGTGCCTGATAGGCAACGGTGTGGTGCTTTCTCCAGAAGCTTTGCTGACAGAAATCGCCATGCTTGAGCAAAAACAAGTAGCGGTTTGGGAGCGACTGAAAATTAGCGAGGCTTGTCCTCTGATCTTGCCTTATCACGTGACTCTGGATCTGGCCAGAGAAAAGGCTCGCGGCGCGCGCGCTATCGGTACTACTGGGCGTGGTATTGGTCCGGCCTATGAAGACAAGGTTTCGCGCAGAGCGCTACGATTTGGAGATTTATGGCACCGCGAACGTTTTGCTGCCAAATTAGGTGAAGTTCTAGACTTTCACAATTTTGTTTTACAACATTACTTCCAGGCAGATCCCATCGACTTTCAGAAGGTGCTGGATGAGACTCTGGCGATGGGAGAACGACTACGTCCACTAATGGCAGATGTGGCCGAAATATTGTATCAGCACTACCGGTGTGGAAATAATGTTCTCTTTGAAGGTGCCCAAGGCACCCTGCTAGACGTTGATCACGGTACTTATCCTTATGTTACTTCGTCTAATACCACGGCTGGCGGAGTTTCCACCGGTACCGGAATAGGGCCACGATATCTGGACTATGTGCTGGGTATTACCAAAGCTTATACCACTCGGGTAGGTGCGGGTCCTTTTCCTACCGAGCTCCTTGATGAAAAGGGGACTTATCTGGCGAGCCGGGGTCACGAGTTTGGTGCTACGACTGGTCGGGCACGCCGCTGTGGCTGGTTTGATGCCGTCGCGTTACGCCGTTCTATCCAAAATAATAGTGTTACCGGGTTATGCGTAACCAAACTGGATGTTCTGGATGGTCTAGATAGCATTCGGCTTTGCGTTGGTTATCGCAGTGGTAGTGTTGAATTATCCGCTCCGCCGGTAGGGGCTGAAGCCTTTGCAACCTGTGAGCCTGTGTACGAGGAAATGCCGGGCTGGCAAGAGTCCACTGTAGGCCTGCGTCGTTACCAAGACTTGCCAGTCAATGCCCAGAATTATCTTAAGCGCATCGAGTCGATCACGGAAACTCCTATCGCCATTATCTCCACCGGTCCGGATCGAGCTGATACCATGATACTAAACGATCCTTTTTCCTGATTTATTCCGAAGGGAAAATTTTGCACCGCTGATTGTCCACGGTATTAGCCTGGGCATTGTCAGTCGTGTAACTATCGAGCATCTTACGAACACTGGTTGCCAATTCGGATAGCATAAAAGGTTTTTGCAACAGGATATGATCCATCACCCAAGTGTAACGCAATTTGAGATGGGCTTCTGGATAGCCGGAGGTAAATATAATCTTGATCCCGGGCTGCAAGTGGGCAGCCTGTTCTGCTAATTGTTTGCCGTCCAGTTCTGGCAGCACCACATCGGTTAATAATAAAGCGATGGTATCCCCATAACATTGCAAATGCTTCAACGCCTCTTCCCCATTGTCTGCTTCCAATACTCGATAGCCAAGGTCATTGAGCATCTTGGCCGAAACGCGGCGTACGGCTTGATCATCTTCAGCCAATAAAATCGTCTCGCGACCGCGAAGTAATCCAGCGGATTGATTTATCCCCTTTTCAGTGCCGGGTAAATTATCCCGCGCAGGGAGAAGAATATGAAAGGCAGTTCCCTTGTCGGGCTCACTGTAGACTCGAATAAAACCTTTATGCTGTTTGACTATTCCGTAGACCATTGAAAGCCCTAATCCGGTCCCTTTGCCGACATCTTTAGTGGTAAAAAACGGTTCGAATATTTGCGCTTGGGTTGTTTTATCGATACCAAGGCCGGTATCGGCAATGGATATGACCAGATAATGGCCGGGTGGAGGATTTTCAAGTTCCGCTGCTGCGTGAAAATCCTCTGAATTGACGTTTATATGGCGGGTTTCAATAGTCAGAATACCTCCTTTCGGCATTGCATCTCTGGCATTAACAGCAAGATTTAGAATTACCTGTTCCAACTGGCCGGCATCCGCCATTACCGTACAGGGCGTTGAGGTCAGCTGCATATTCAATTGAATATCCTCGCCGATCAATCGTCGCAAGATGGTTTCTATGCCCCGAATGGTGTTATTGATGTCAAGTTGTTCAATAGCTAAATGCTGACGACGAGAAAAGGCCAGTAGCTGGCGGATCAGTGTCGCGCCACGCATGCTGGCATCGATAATTTCTTTGATATCATCGTGATAGATGGGAAATGGAGGTAGTGCCTCCTGGATAAAATCTGCCCGGTTAATGATGACTGTGAGCAGGTTATTAAAATCATGGGCAATACCCCCAGCTAATTGACCGACAGCCTCCATTTTCTGAGCTTTTTGCAGTTGCGCTTGCAGGAGTTTTAGTTTGGTGATATCCGTTGCGGTCACTGATAGGAAGGATGCGGCACCGGTCTCATCCTGAACGAGGGTGCAGTTAAGTAACACGAGTAAGTGCGTACCGTCCTTGCGCATGTGTACTATTTCTCTAGCACCAAATTCATCATAATTGAATTGGCCCGGATCGTGGGAAGTCAGCGCCAGATTCCAAGTTCCATCGGGTCGAAGAATAGCCAAGCTGTTACCTATAGCGGTAATTAGTTGAATTCATTACAAGGGGCCCATAAATAAATAGGATAGAGACAAACTGTGAAGGAGTAATGAGAATGAGGCCCTATTCTAATGATCTGCGTCAAAAAGTCGTGGATGCCTACCCCAAGGGGGAGGGTTCGATGCGTAGCGTAGCGGCGCGTTTTTCCGTGAGTTTGGATTTTGTCTGGCGGTTGCTGAAGCGCTATCAGCAGACCCGACGGGTGGATCCGAAAGCGCATGGGGGCGGGCAACGACGCAAACTGAGGGAATCGGATGAAGCGGTACTCAAACAGTTAGTGGAGGAGCACGCAGACGCGACGCTGTCGGAATTGAATCAGTGGCTGAAGGCGAAGAGGGGGTGGTGGTGAGCGACGCGACGATTGGCTTGAGCTTGCGCCGGCGCGGGATCACGCGCAAGAAGTTAAGCTACCATGCCAGTGAGCGCGAGGCCGATGAGGAGATCGAACCGGCACGCCAGCGGTTTCAACAAGAGCAAGCCGAGATGGACCCGACGCGCTTGATTTTCATTGATGAAGCGGGCGTCAACCTCGGCATGGCACGCCGCTATGGTCGGGCCCCGAGCGGTTGTCGTGCCCATGCCGACAAACCGGTAAACCCGGGACCGAATCTGACGTTGGTGAGTGCGTTAGGAGTAACGGAAGTGCGTGCGATCATGGAACTCGACGGCCCCATCAACGGGAATGCCTTTACCCGCTTTATCCAGCAGTTGCTGGTTCCCACCTTACAGCCGGGCGATCCAGTGTGGCTGGATAATCTGAGCAGTCACAAAGTCGAGGGGATTCAAGAAGCGATGGAAGCGCAGCAGGCTGAGTTACACTTTTTGCCCCCCTATTCACCGGATTTCTCACCCATTGAACTCTTTTGGTCGAAGGTGAAAGCCTTTCTTCGGGGCTCGGCGGCACGCACCAGAGATGCCCTCGAGGGTGAAATAAGAAATGCGTTAGATGCCGTGACAGAAACCGATATAAAAGGGTGGCTTAAGCAATACCTTCGCCAAAATACAGGAGGGCGGCAGGCCGCAGTGGTAAGGTAAGTAGTAGCGAACTAAAACCTACCACTTCAGAGGCGCGCCGCCCATGCATGACATTATGCTGATTTTGAGTTGCCTAAACCAGACACTGGATAAAACAAGTGTGCGTCGTTTGGCGCGAATCGTAGAAGGCTTGTTAGCGGTCACGGGTCGGGTGACGATGCTGGGGGTATCACGTTGGGCGGAGCGCGGTGGCAGCTACCGGACAATCCAACGGTTTTTCACCACGACGATTGACTGGGCGCAGGTGCATTGGTGGTTGATCCGCACGCATCTGCTGGGCGAGGACACGGAGTGGCTGCTGGCGGGCGATGAGGTGGTGGTCACCAAATCGGGCAAACAAACCTATGGTCTGGGTCGTTTTTTCAGTTCGTTGTATGGTAAGACGGTGCCGGGGCTGTGTTTTCTGAACCTGTCGCTGATCAACGTGAACCGAGGCTGTTCGCATACGGTACGTCTGGAACCGATCCTCAAGGGGCCAGCCGACAGTAGTCCCAAGGGCCAGAAAACGGGCAACAAGGCGAAGGCCAGCCATCGCACCAACGCCACACCGGCCAAGCCAAAGGGGCGCCCGAAAGGCAGTCGTAATCGCAATCGCCGGGAGGTCGTGCTATCGCCTTATCTGGTGTTGGTACAAGGCATTATCCGCCCAGTATTGGCCCTGTTGGGCCAGCAGATCAAGCTGCGCTACTTCGTCTTCGATGGGGCGTTTGGTCATCATGCAGCGCTTCAGATGGTGCGCCAAACCGGCTTGGAAATGATCTGCAAGCTCCAGCACAACGCTGCCCTGTATGAACCCTATAGGGGAGCGTACTCAGGGCGGGGGCCGCGCCGCAAGTACGGCGATAAACTCAACTATGAACAACTGCCCGAGCGGCACTTGAAGCAGGACTCGGTCCGCGATCACATCCGCACCCTGATCTATCAACTGCCCGTCTGGCACAAGTTGTTTCCCGATCGGCTCAATGTCGTGATCCTCGTCAAAATCAACCAACGCACCCAAGCCCGTGCTCATGTCATCTTATTCAGCAGCGATCTGAGCTTGGACTACGAGCGAATGATCACCTTCTATCGCGTACGCTTCCAACTGGAATTTCAGTTCCGCGACGCGAAGCAATATTGGGGGCTGGAAGACTTTATGGCGGTCAAACAGACCCCGGTCTACAACAGCGCCAACTTGGCCCTGTTCATGGTCTCGCTCTCGCAGGTACTGATCCGCCCCCTGCGCGAACACTGTCCGGCCTTTAGCGTCCTTGATCTCAAGGCCCTGTTTCGAGGCTGGAAATATGCTCGTGAAATCCTAAAATACCTTCCGCAAATGCCTCAGCCGATTTCTATGGACTCCATCGCCTCTCAGGTCGCTCAGCTTGGGCGCATTAATCAACCACTTGTAAGGGCCTGAGCTACGGTAAATTGGCGAGGGTATTGTTAAGCACTGCGGATATTGTACTGAACCCAATTAATTACCGCTATATTGTCAAACATGGCAAAAAGATGATTCAGATTGCCGACGGTTTCGCTGGACCCAAGGAATAAAAAAACCGTCTTTTTTTAAAGCAAAACCGAACATGGATAGCACCTTCTGCTGAATATCATTGCGCAGATAGATGAGTAAATTTCGACAAGTCACTAAGTCCAAGTTGTTAAACGGGGGATCGGTCAGTAGATTATGGGGGGCAAAAATTACCATTTTGCGAATTTTTTCCACTACCTGATAGTAGTCATTCGATCCAAAAAAGTATTTGCTCAGCAGCGCAACGGGGATATCTGACACAATGCTGGCTGGGTATTTTCCGATAGCTGCGATATCTACAGCACGCTGATCAATATCGGGCGCGAAGATTTTGATTTCGGCACTGGTACCGTGCCTTTCCAGATACTCGCTGAGAAGAATGGCTAAGGAATAGACCTCTTTGCCTGAGGAACAGCCTGCTACCCAGATCCGAATCGAGGCTTTGGCGGAATGACCTTGGTGAGCCGGGACGATTTCTGGGATCACCTTCTGCAAGAGAATATGAAAGGCCTCTTTGTCGCGAAAAAATCGTGTGACTCCGATCAGCAATTCACTGTAGAGTACCTGGATCTCGTCCGGATTCTTTTCCAGATAGCGCAGGTAGTATTCTAGTTTTTCAATTTGGTTGACGCCCATGCGTCGTTCGATACGACGGATCACCGTAGAGGGTTTATAATAAGCAAAGTCCAGCCCCGTTGCGTCTTGAATCAAGTGCAGAATTTTGGCCAATATATCTCCCTCTTTGGAGGAAGGCGACGCGCGATTCTCATGAGCCAACAAGGGGTGCTTTACGTATTTAAGCAACGTCCCGGGCATTGTCTCGGGGGGGGAGAACGTAATCGGCCAATCCCGTATGGATCGCGCTATTGGGCATGCCGTCAAACTGAGCGCTGTTAGGGTCTTGCACCATAAGCATGCCACCGGCCTCCTTGATCGCCCGACTGCCCAGAGTACCATCCGATCCCGTACCCGAGAGTACGATCCCAATGGCGCGCCTTTCCATATCTTCGGCAAGGGAGCGAAAAAAGATATCGATTGGCATGTGTAAAACATGCAGTTGGCTGCTCTGATTAGACAGGTGCAGTTTGAGTTTAGCAATGGTTAAGCTGACTTTTGGAGGAATCAAGTAAACCCTGTCAGGTTTGACTTCCATGCCGTCTTCGGCTTGTTTGATGGCCATTTTCGTGTGTTTGGAAAGCAATTCAACCATCATGCTCTTATAATCAGGAGACAGATGTTGAATGACGATAAAGGCCAAGCCTGTGCAGTCGGGCATGTTGCGAAAGAATTTTTCCAGTAAATCGAGCCCCCCTGCTGAAGCACCGATACCGATGACAAAAGTGGGTTTCTCAGTATTGCTTAGGCTGGCGCTCGAGTCGTCAGCGTCACAGATTGAAACTTTCTTGGAGGTTAGGGATTCAGATATTTTTTCTTTATTATCAGACCGTTGCATATATCTGTTCATACGCTCTTTAGTGGCAGTGCTAAAAGGTAAAGCATCAGGAATCATCCGCAGAAAACGGTTGTTTTATCACCAGCATATTTTTCGTTATTCGCCGCTGAGCATGGTGCGTAGTTTGTCTGCCAGCTCAGCCTTGCGGTACGGCTTGGCAAGCATGTTAATATCATCCTCTAGTAGGCCGTCCTGATCCTGACCATGTTCGCTGTACCCTGAGGTAAATAGTACCTCAAGATCAGGACGGCGGCGCCAGGCTTCCCGTGCTAGTTCAATGCCATTCATGCCATCGGGCAAAACTACGTCAGTAAATAACAATACCACCTGCGGTTTTTCGGCAAGTATTTTTAATGCGGATCTGGCGCTGCCCGCTTCCAAGGTAAGATAACCTAGACTACGCAACATATTGACAGCGAGCTGACGAACAGCAGGGTCGTCTTCCACCACCAAAATAGTTTCTGCCTTGCCCTGTTGCAAGGGCTCGGCAGCTTTGATTTCCGTCATGTATACGGCTGCCTGCTGAGCACGCGGCAGATAAATCTTAATGGTGGTGCCCTTGCCGATTTCGCTGTCAATCACCACATGACCGCCCGAATGTTTGACCAGACCATAGACCATGCTAAGACCTAGGCCACTACCCTTGCCAACCCTTTTGGTCGTGAAGAAAGGCTCAAAAGCGTGTTCAATCACCTCCGGCGCCATACCGGTACCAGTGTCGTTCACCGCCAACAACACATACTGACCAGGGTGAACACTTGGGGAAGGGGCGATATAATAATCTTCCTCAAATGCTAGGTTAGCAGTGGCTATACTGAAGCGGCCGCCCTGCGGCATAGCATCACGAGCATTGACAGCTAGGTTAAGTACTGCGTTTTCAAGTTGTGTGGCGTCAACACGAACTGGCCATAAATCTCTGGCCAGCGTGGCCTGGACCTGAATGGTTTCTCCTAGGGTAAGGCGCAACAGGTCAATCATATCTGCTATTAATTTATTGAGATCCGTGGACTGCGCTTGTAAAGGTTGCTGGCGTGAAAACGCCAGCAGGCGCCGGATCAGTGTTGCACCTCGCTGTACTGCGCTAAATGCTCGATGCACCAGGTCTTGCGAAGAGGGGTCATTAAAGAGCTGTTCGTCTAACAGTTCCAAGTTACCCAAGATAATAGCGAGAAGGTTATTAAAGTCATGAGCAATACCGCCGGTCAGCTGACCTAGGGCTTCCATTTTCTGGGCTTGGCGGAGTTGCTCTTCGGCAGCTTTACGCTGAGTAATATCGCGGGCCACCACGATGACCGCTGGCTTGACTGCCGCAGGCAGTTCAATGGGTGCTGTGCGTGATTCAAAGCAGTGCCGTACGTTTGCCCCTTGCAGTTCGTATTCGGCAATTTGGATTTGTCGGGTGGTGAGAGCTTTTCTGATGATATCCAAAAAAAACGCTGCCTGTTCCGACGGATACACTTCGCCTAGCAATTTTCCCTTAAAAGTAACCACGCTGTTGTGGAAAGGATGTTGTTGAGATGTCAGCACTTCGATATGACGTCCGTCTTCGTCCAACACGAATAGGAGATCGGGAACGTCGTTGCCGATAGCGCTTAACCAAGCTTCACTTTCGCGTAACGCTTCTTCTGTGCGTTTGCGTTCCGTGATATCAATTTGGACGCTGATGAAATGACTATAGTGATCACGGGCATATAAGGAAATGATTCAATCTTTTTTTGCAAGGTTTTTAGACCGGTAGGATAATAGAAACGATAAACCGAAGCAGTGAGGCATTCCATCCTCAAAAGGAGGATACCTATCATGCCAGGCCATTCCGAGAGAGCTGAGGAACATGGCCCCATTCGCAAGCGTGGTAGGCCACTCTGCGCCGAGGAGAAGTGGATGGTGATCAACGTCTTCTCACGCTGTGCCCAGGAGGGGCAGCAAAGTCGCACGGTACGCACCGTTGATCCGTATCAGCGAACAGCAACCTATACCGGCGTAGGGCGTCGCCAAGTCGCTGAAATCATGCACCATTTTCGGCAAACAGGCCAAGTGCCGGTGGCCGTTCAGGCGGGCAATCATATCTCGCACCCGACAGTGATCGCCCCTGGCACGGATACCGGTTTGCGGGAATTCATTTTAAGGAACTCGTCAGTCATAACTTCTCTGTCTGAACATCGAGCAAAACTAACCGCGGCCGATCGTTGAATCAGCCGGTGAAACACTACGCCACCCTGTGATTTCAGCGATGATTCATGCTGCTTGGCGATCATCGTTAGGCGCATCCTCCTCGACGCCCACGAAGTAGCGGCGTATCTTCGCGATACGGCTGTTTGGCGGGAGATGGAGAAGTTGTTTGAGCACGAGAGGGGCCAACCCTTGTCGGACGGTGTTTTCCGAGGGCAGCTCGCGTGAGCGGGTGCGCAGATAGAGCGCGTGGTGTTGCCAGACCTCGGTACCGAAACGAAGCGCGATGAGCTGCAACAGTCCGAGCGCGATGGCGGCACACAGGACGAAGCTTTCCTAAGCTTGCCAACAGGCCTCGACAGTGGGGAGGTGCTCGGGGCGTGGGATCTTCAACTTCCGATTGGCCGTGGGGCGGCGGGAGTGACGGGGCAGTTGCTTGGTCCAGAAATGGAAACGAAAGGCACCGAGGATGTTTTTCATCATCGAAAACAGGGTTTCTATGCGGGTCCGGCTGCCATACAGCTCGATGGCGGTGGTCGCTGAGAGCGTCAGATCGGAGGACATCAGTACAATCGGGCCGCGGGAGGTGATGGCGAAGATGAACAACAGCCAGTCCCCGAGGGGTTTCCACAGTAACGGAATACGCATCAGTTGGACCGCTTCGAGCTTACCGTAGACGTGACACTGGACGGTGTGAAACAACTGCGGATGATCGAAACACGCCATCAGATGCACTTTGTCGCCATAGCGTGGTTGCGGCCCCCGGCGGCCGGGCGGCTTGGGCTTGGCCGGGAAATAGGCTACGTAGTTTTTTTTCGCCCGCGTCAGGATCGTCAGATACGGTTGTTTCAAAATGAGCGAATACACCGAGCGGGCCAGGCGAAACACCCCGGCGGTGGAGAAGAATGCATCCAACACCAAAAACGCCGGACGGTCGTGACTGACGGCGAAGCTCAGCGCCATGTGCACCCCCCGCTCCGCCAAGCTCGGACCGGGGCGCGCCGAGCCGGGCTCCCCTTCGCCCCGATGGCAGAAGCCTTGATGGATACGAAACGCCAACGGCAAACAAAAACACGCCCTCAGCGAGCCCACCACCAGACCGACCGCGCCCCAACAGTGGCCGCGGAAATAGGAGGGCTTGCGTTGTGTCTCCGAGGTCTCACGCAGCGATACCACCCCGGGCATTCGCCCTCCGTCCTTGACCACATGGGTATGATCGCCCAACAACACACACCGCCCCTCGACCTCGACCGTGACCGCCTGGCTCAACACATAGCGCTGCCATGCCGCCAGGAGTTCATCATCGCTATAGGCCGTGGAGCGAAAAAAGTGCAGCAAGCGATGATAGCCCCGTTCGTCTCCGCGCCAGAACCGACACATCGAGGTCACCCCGATCATCTCCGGGGCGGCCAGAAAACTCAACACCACCGCCGCGAACAGCAGCCAACTGCGGTGTCGGGAAAAGACACTTTGAAAGCTCTCTAGCGCGTGATATACGTATCTCAGCATGGATTCTCCTTGGGCTACCGAGGTGCTCAAACGCGGGTAGCTCGAGGGAATTCATGCTGCTTTTGGGCAAGACAAGCAAGGTTTTTCGGTGACAGAACTTATGACTGACGAGTTAAGGAAGCATTGCGATGGGGTTGCGGTCACGGCCCGCCATGTGCAAGATTTTCTGCACGCGGTATTGGGCCAAAAGATTGCTCCACAAACGATTCGTGATCACCTTCGACGCTTAGGGTTTCACTACACCCGCACCAAGACGAAATCGCGCTCGTTACGGGAAAAGCCCTACGTGCGTCAACAGCGGCACACGTTTCTGCATGACATCCGGCGTTTCCGTGAGGCGGATTACCAGCCGGTTTATATCGACGAGAGTTTTTTACATCATCATCATGGCAACCAATTCTCCTGGTTCAGCGAGGGGGATTTTCTGCAGCGGCCAACCGGAAAAGGGCGTCGCTGGTGCTTTATTCACGCCCTGCTGGAACAGGGTTTGGTCGCCAAGGCGTTTCGAATCTTCGAAGCCAAGCAAAGTCGCGGTGATTATCACAACATGTTCAATGCCCAGTGCTTTCTCGACTGGTGGCAGCACCACCTGTTACCGAACCTACCGGCTCGGTGTGTGATGGTGGTCGATCAGGCCTCCTACCATCTGGTTCCGGAGGAACCACTGATGCCTTCGGCGATGCGCAAAGCCGAACTACAGCAATGGTTATCGAGCCATGGCCTGGCTTGGGAATCGCATTGGCTTCGTCCTCAGTTACAGCAAGAGTTGGAACAGCACATCGACAAAACACCGCTGATCACCAAGCTTGCAGCCAGGCACGGTCATCAGGTATTGATCTTACCCGTCCATCATCCTGAACTTAATCCGATAGAGCTGGTGTGGGCCATTGTCAAAAACGAATGCGCTCGTTTGCTGCGAACCGGAACACAGTTCAAGGAGGTCCGACAGCACCTCGAAGCGGCGTTTACCAAGCTCTCGGCGGACACCTCCCGCAAGCTCTATGAAACGATCCGCCAGACCGAAGCTATAGTCTTTCAGAAATTAAATTCCCCATCATTATGTCTGTGAATCCAATTAAAACAGAGGCTTATGAAATCGATTTTGGAAACTATTTTTCTGAACGTCTATACTTATTGGAAACTCGATGAGGAACTTGACGAGAAAATGATCGAGCAAGCCGATGATGGGTATGAAGCTGAGCTCTGTTCAATCACCTGAAAAATAACCAGATAAATAGTGTTATATTAATTTCCTTCTATGCCCGTGACCACTATAATTTGTCCTTGGCAATTGAAAATGGGTGAGATGGAAACAAAATTCCAAAACAGGGCGCCATTCTTGTGTCTGTTGCATAGCTCGCCACGCCAGGTCTCACCGCCTGTAATGGTCTGCCATAGATCTTTAAAAACCGGTTGCGGCATCTTTCCCGATTTCAAAAGGCGGGGATTGTGGTCGATAGCCTCTTCGGTGCTATAGCCTGACATGACGCTAAAGCCAGGATTGACATATTTGATCTTCCCTCTGAAGTCAGTGATGATAATTAAGTTCGGACTTTGCTCTACCACTTGAGAAAGTAGACTGAGCGTTTCCGTTGTGCGCTTACGCCGGCTCGCCTTGACCAACAGAAATCCGTTGTAGCAACTTAGGCCAAGCAAGAGGCTCAGCGTTAGCCAGAGCAGCATAGTGCAGGCGGTCAGCCTTCTTCGTGGGCAAGCACAGCGCGTAATTTAGCTAGGCGAATTGGCTTGGTTAGCGTCGTTACCGATCGCAAACCTTTAAATTCTGCCAACCGTTTGGCGTCCTTGGCATAATCCGGGCTATAGCCAGTGATAATAATAAGATCGGCTGCATAACCTTGTTGCATCAACCACAGAACCAGTTCGTTACCATCCATCTCGGGCATAACCATATCCATAACGATGGTAGTAGGTTGCAATTCATAATAGGCTTTTTGAAAAGTCCGGCCATCGGTAGTGACTCTGACTTCATAGCCGAGATCGGCCGCGACTTTACGGACAAATTCTCCAAATTCCGGTTCATCGTCAACAACGAGCAGACGCTTATCGGTCATGGCTAAGTTCTCCTGGTCAGGTTTATATTCAGCAATGTGCTGCAGAGGATAGGGTCAAGGTGACATGCCGCAGGCCGGGATCATCGAATGGAACTTTAATGGTAAATCCCAAGGCTCGATTCAGTTGCAGCATGGGCTCGTTTTCCTGCAATACTTCGCCGTAAATCTCGCGGACGCCACCTTGGCGGGCATAGTCGATAATGCGCCGCATCAGCATACTGCCTAGCCCAAGGCGCATCAATTCCCGGTCTACGATAATAGAGTACTCGGCCTTATCGTTATCTGGATCGGCGCTGATAGTAACTACACCATACATCTCAGCCTGCCCCGGCAGACCAGGCCCAACGGCGACCAATGCCATTTCGCGATTGTAGTCGATCTGAGTGAGACGAGCCGCCATATCGTGAGACAGTTGCCGGATGGGCTGAAAGAAACGCAGCCGCAAATCCTCGGGTGAGGTACGGCCCGCTAGGGCCTGCAGCGCTGGTTCATCCTCGGGCAGAATGGGCCGTAAGAGCAGATTGTGGCCATTGGGTAGTGCCAGATGATCTTCCAGCTCTTTGGGGTAAGGGCGGATTGCTAGACGATCCGCTGGTTTGCCCTGAAAAGGAGCCACCCGCACCCGAGCATCCAAGGCCAGTACTCCCGTAGCGCTGGCTCGCAAGGGATTAATGTCTAGTTCAATGATTTCGCCTAAGTCAATCACCATTTGCGAAACCTTGATTAAAGTTAAGGCCAAGGCGTCTAGATCGGCTCTACGTAGCAAACTGTACCGTAAAAATTGATAAATCCGAGTTTGCGCCATCATTTCCCGAGCCAGATGCATATTAAGGGGAGGCAGCCCATAGGCGATATCACCGATGATTTGCGCCTCAGTACCGCCTTGGCCAAAGTAGATCACTGGTCCAAAAGGACCACCGGCATGCACTCCCAGAGTCATTTCATAGGCTTCGTTGCGATATTCTATGGGTTGAATAAGAAAACCTTCAATCTGTGCTGCCGGAGCCACCTTGTGTACCCGCATGAGCATGGCGTCAGCCGCCATACGGACCACTTCAGGTGAATCCAAATAGCGTGCCACTCCCCCAATCTGAGACTTATTGGGAATATCGGGCGATAAAATCTTTAAGGCTACCGCTCGACCCAGCCTGGCGGCGATCTTTGCAGCCTCCACTGAGGCCGTGGCGACGTGGGTATCCACCACCGGTATTGCATAAGCTGCCAGCAATTGCATGGCTTCAAATTCGTTGAGCTGGGTGCGTCCCTGGAGCAAGGCTTGATCGATCAAATGCCGCGCCACCCCGGTATTTGGGGTAAACTCCTCGGGCACCGAAGGAGGGGTTTCCATGAGTAATTTCTGATTGCGTTTGTACTGTACCATTCTCATAAAGGCGCGCACTGCCTCACTGGCAGCCTCGTAGGTGGGTATTCCATGCTGCAGGGTATGGCGCCGTGCGGCTGCACCCGAAGTGGGGCCTGGAAAGCTAGCAAGTATACAATGGCGGGTAGCGGGTAAATGTTTAACGATCGTCTCAGCGACGGGAAGTTCATCGTTGAGGGCGTTCGGTGCCTTAATCACCAGCACTCCGTCTACGCCGCGATCTTGAAGTAGCAGACCCAAAGCCTTATCGTAGGCTTCGGGTCTGGCCTGGTTGCCCAGATCTACCGGGTTCACCGATGAGGTTAAGGGATCTATCAAGCCTTCCAATCCCGTTTGTGTGGTTTCGGAGAGCTGGGCGAGTCGCCCGCCGAACTGGTGTAAGACATCAGTGGCTAATAAACTGAGGCTTTGACTGTTAGTGACCACAGCCAATCGGTCGTTATCGAGAGATTTAATGGCGGTGAGGGTTTCCACCAGATTAAAGAGTTCATGGCGGTCATTGATTCGTAACAATCCGGCACGCCGAAAAGCCGCTTCGTATACAGCATCATCACTTTCTCCCAGCTTATGCTTACGCGGTTTAAGGACAATAACTGGTTTAATCCGCGCTGCCCGGCGCGCCGCCGACATGAATTTACGAGGATCATCAATATGTTCGAGATAGACTAGAATGGCTCGAACCCGGTAGTCATTGGTCAGATAATCCAGGATGTCGGCTAAGTCTATGTCAACAGCGGCACCGAGATTAATAAAGTGGCTAAAACCAAACCCATGGTGAACACCCCAGTCCATCGCTACATGGGCGAGAGCGCTGGATTGCGTGATAAAGCCAATGCGACCTGATGTAGGCTGGTATTGACTAAGGCTTGCGTTTAATCCTGCCGCCGGTACGCTTAGACCGATGCTGCCGGGGCCAAGCAGCCGCAGCAGATAGGGTTTAGCTGCGTCCAGTACAGCTTTCTGCAGAGCTTCTGGTACGCCATTTGCCAGATGGTGGGTATCGCTGATCAGGATAGCGGCTCGGGTACCGCGTGCTCCCAATTGCTGAAGCAATGCGGGTATTTCTTCGAACGGCGTTGTGATGATTGCCAATTCCGGTGTAAGAGGCAGACTGGCGACGTCATGATAGGTAAGCATACCTTCTAGTGCGCGGCGAGTTGAATCTACCGGCATTACCGGTCCCTTGAAACCGCCGTTCATCAGGTTACGGGCTATCAGGGTTTCCGCAGCGCAACCATTACCAATTAAAGCAATAGTGTCAGGCTTAAATAAATAATCGAGGTTGCGGATGGTCATAAAAAGAATTCCCATGCAAAGAGTCACAAAACCTTGGAAGTTGGCTCTCAATCTGGAGAGAGATAAATTCAAGGCGCCGTAGACGGGTAATCTTGCGGTTAAAGAAGAGTGCCTGGTCGGGTGAACGACGTTGTTCGGCTAGCGGGATTCATAACTGTAGACTAACCAGCATAATGTCCGGATCTTCAGGAAGGCGTTTAATAGTGAATCCCAGTGCTGAATTAATTCGCAACATGCTCTCGTTTTCCCGAAGCACTTCACCGAAAATCTCTCGCGTGCCGCGATGACGGGCATAACTGATAATCCGCCGCATTAACATAGGGCCTAGACCCAGGCCTGTCATCTTGTGATCCACCAAAATGGCATATTCTGCCTGCTCATTATCAGGATCAGCGCTAGCCCGCACCACGCCGTAAATCTCAGCTTTTCCAGGCACATCTGGCGCCGTCACGACAAGGGCCATTTCGCGGTTATAATCGATTTGGGTGAGGCGTGCGCCCATGACGTGGGATAGCTCGCGGATGGGGTGAAAAAAACGCATTCGCAAATCCTCGGCTGGCGTGCGGCGTACTAAGGCCTGCAGGGCTGGTTCGTCCTCGGGCAAAATGGGGCGCAGAAGAAAGACGCGGCCGTCAGGTAACGTAAAGCGTTCCTCCAACTCTTTAGGGTAGGGACGGATTGCCAGGCGCTCACCAGGCTGACCTGTAAAGGGAGCCGCTTGGACCCGAGCGTCCAGTGCCATGACGCCGCCGACACTGGCACGTAGCGGGTTGATCTCCAGTGCCACGATCTCATTTAAGTCAATCACCATCTGGGCCACCTTAATTAGAGTTAACGCCAGGGCGTCGAGATCAACGCGACGCAAGGCATTGTCTCGAAGGACGGGATAGATACGAGTTTGCGCCATCATTTCCCGGGCCAGATGCATATTGAGAGGAGGCAATCCATAGGCGATATCGCCGATAACTTCGGCTTCGGTACCACCCTGGCCGAAATAGATCGCTGGACCGAAAGGACCACCGGGATGCACGCCTAACGTGATTTCATAGGCATTGCCCCGGTATGCCATGGGTTGAATCAAAAGGCCGTCAATACGTGCCGAGGGCGCTACTTGCTGCACTTTAGCCAGCATGGCATCGGCCGCCTCGCGTACCACAGTGGGAGATTCCAAATAGCGCATCACTCCATCGGTCTGGGTCTTGTGGGAAATGTCAGGAGACATGATCTTTAGCGCGACTGAACGATCGAGTTGAGCGGCAATTTCTGCGGCTTCAGCAGGTCCTGTCGCCTTATAAAAGGGCACGACGGGAATGCCATAGGCGGTGAGTAGCTGCATGGCTTCGAGCTCATCAAGTTGCGTGCGGCCGTCGGCAAGGGCGTTGGCAATGAGTTGTCGGGCCCCTGCGATGTCGGCAACAAACGTTTCGGGTATCGAGGGAGGTGTTTCCATCAGCAGCTCCTGATTGCGTTTATGCTGGACCATACGCATAAAGGCACGCACCGCTTCGTCCGATGTCTCATAGGTGGGGATCTGGTGTTCCATGGTACGGTGGCGGGCCGCTTGGCCCGCAAGCGGTCCTACGAAGCTGGCAATGAGGCAGCGTTCAGCGTGCGGTAAACGTTGAATCATCGCCTCGGCGACGGCAGTCGCATCGCTGCAAGGACCTGGGGCGTTAATGACCAGCACGCCGTCAATGCCGCGCTCTTTAAGCAGCAGGTCCAAGGTTTTACCGTAAAGCTCTGCGCCTGCCAGATCACCTAGATCGATAGGATTGTACGGTAAATCCGCTGTGCCCATTAGATTCTGCAAAGCCTCTTGAGTCGTTTGAGATAACTGAGCCAGCCGTCCGCCATAATGTTTAAGCGTATCCATGGCCAGCAGACTCAAGCTGTTGCTATTGCTAACAATGGCCAGCCGATCATTACCGACGGGCTTGGCAGAGGTTAACGTTTCCACCAGGGTAAACAGTTCGTGGCGATCATTAACCCGTAGGATGCCGGCACGGCGGAAGGCGGCTTCGTACACGGCATCGCTGGTGGCGCCTTGGATTTGTCTGGGCTTAAGCGAGATAACGGGTTTAATGCGGGCTGCTCGGCGCGCTGCCGACATAAATTTACGAGGATCGCCGATTTGCTCCAGATAGAGTAGGATGGCCCGACTCCGGATGTCGTCGGCTAAATAATCCAGCAAGTCAGCAAAATCAACATCAATGGCGTCGCCTAGACTGACGAGGTGGCTAAACCCAACTCCCAAATGGGCTCCCCAGTCCAAGCCTGCCCGAGCGATAGCGCCGGATTGAGCGATAAAGGCGATGTGACCAGCTGCGGGTTGATAGCTACTTAGATTGGCGTTTAAACCGGCTGACGGTACGGTGAGTCCCAGGCAATCGGGGCCGATAATGCGAAGCAGATGGGACTTAGCTGCATTAAGAATGGCCTGATTAAGAGCAACGCGCTCTGCAGGCGCTAAGGTTGGCGCACTGGAATTGGTGATAATGGCGGCGCGAGTGCCGCGGGTTCCCAATTGCTCGATCAGACCGGGCACCTCGTTCAGGGAAGTGGTTATCACTGCCAGATCTGCTGTCAGCGGCAGACTTGCGATATCGGGATAGGTTAGCACGCCTTTGAGAGCTTGCTGAGCCTGTTGGACTGGCATGATAGGCCCTGCGAAGTCGGCGTTCATAAGATTATGAAACATTAGCTTATCGATATCACGATCGCTGCCGATGAAGGCAATGGAGCGGGGCTTGAACAGGTAATCGAGATTACGAACAGTCATATTTTCAGTATCCTGGAAAAAGTATATGTGCTGCTATCCGCTAGGCTGTCCGGGTTGTGTCGTCCGTTGATAGTGATAGGAAAAGCGGTATCGATGGCAGTTCTGCCGACACGGTATCACTTGCTATGGGCAATAAATTTCTCGTACCCTCAGTTAGTTCTCTGAGTGTCGGGGCAGTTGCCCTTTGATTGAGTTTATCATCGATTGGATATCAGCAATGACATTTGCAACTGACATTTCTCTGGAAGCGTGCACAGCCCGCATCCGCGATATCATAGATTTTCCCAAACCTGGCATTGTATTCAAGGATATTACTCCGCTGCTAGCGGATGGTCCCTGTTTCCGAACTGTAGTAGACGCGATTGCAGCGCTTTGCGAAAGAGAAAAATTACAGCCTGACGTACTGGCCTGCCCGGAGGCGCGAGGTTTTATTCTTGGTGCCGCCTTAGCCTATCGCTTAGGAGTCGGTTTCGTGCCCATCCGCAAGCCCAATAAACTGCCGCACCATAAAGCTCGGGTAGAATACGTTCTGGAGTATGGTAACGATGCGGTAGAAATGCACAGGGATGCCATTAGACCGGGGCAAAGCGTTATCCTGGTGGATGATCTATTAGCCACGGGCGGTACGATGGCGGCTTGTGCGCAGCTGGTTGAGGAAAACGGTGCGCGAGTGCTCGCCTGTATCTTCTTATTAGAATTATTTGCCCTGAAAGGGCGGGAACGGCTGGTTTCTTATCCTACCTATGCCCTCATACCAGTGGTGTAAAGCCTATGGAATCGGGTAAATTGGCAAGCAAAATTAGTGAAACAAGGGTGGCCTCTGTACGAACCTCTAGTCTTGAAAGACTGCGGCTACTCCCCGTAAAGCCGGGTTAACCGCAGTGATTACATAGGTGGGAATGGCCGCCAGATAAGGCTCAAAACGTCCCTTGGCCTCGAAGCGCGTTCGAAAAGCAGAGTAATCAAAAAAGTCGCCCAAACGGGGAATAATGCCACCTCCGAGATAAATTCCACCCAGCGCTCCTAGCGTAATAGCCAGATTGCCCGCCGCTGTGCCTAAGGTCGCGCAGAAAATCTCCAGGGTTTGCCGACAGATGGGACAACTGCCGTTGAGACCTTGCTCGGTAATTAGTGCTGGCGTTATATCTTTTATTGTTCGGCCTTCTAGCTCCGTCAGCGCTTGATGAAGATTTACCAAACCCGGTCCGGAAAGTAGCCGTTCCGTGGAGACGTGACCGAAGCGTCGTTGCAGCAAGCGGAAAATTTCCCACTCCTGGTCGTTCACCGCCGAGAAAGTCACATGTCCTCCCTCGCTTCGTAACGCTATCCAATGTCTCCCGGACCAGACCAAACCCGAAACGCCTAACCCAGTGCCTGAACCGAGTAGCCCTATCGTTGCCTCCGCAATAGGAAGGCCACCGCCGACTTGGCGGATTTCTTGTTTTTCGAGACGAGGCAGAGCTAGCGCTAGGGCGGTAAAGTCGTTGATTAAGATAAGTCGCTTCAGACCTAAGATCCGGCGAGTGGCCTCAATGGAAAATGACCAGCGCTCATTATTGGTCATGGTCACTCGATCACCGGTAATCGGCATTGCCACAGCCAGAGCTGCCTCTTGGAGAGATGGTCCCGGGACTTCTTGTAGGTAAGCTGTAATCGCTGCGACGATACTCGGATACTCAGCAACGGGCAGTATCCGCTCTCCATAGGGCCGGCCATCGGCACTGGCGAGGGCAAAGCGGGCATTGGTGCCACCGATGTCAGCTAACAAACGGGGTCGGTCGTTATTTCCAGGCATGGCTTCCTCCTGTGATCACTTAGCATAATCGGGCAGTGGGCTAGCGGCGGACGCTGGCTTTGTCCACGTTAATGGCAATAATTATAGTCGGCAGGTTAAGCCAACGCATTGCACCTTAGACGTTGCGATTACTCTTGCAGGGCAAGTTAAGCATGGAGTAACCGGCAATGATTAGCAACTTAAGAGGACCAAGAGTCATGAACAGTTTTTTGCGAATTTGTCTACTGCTTGTTGCGATGTCGGCCCAGGCGGGCGATGGGTTAGTGTCCATAAAGAGTGCCCATGGCGTCGGAGAGACGATGGATCGTTTGGAGACCACCGTGCGCGAAAAGGGTATGAGGGTATTTATCAGAATTGATCATCAAGAAGGAGCCAAACAGACGGGAGAAACACTGCGCCCTACGCAATTGCTTATTTTTGGTAATCCCAAGGCGGGTACGCCGCTGATGCAATGTGACCAGAGCGTTGCTATCGACTTGCCGCAAAAGGCGCTTGTTTGGGAAGATGAAAACGCTCAGGTATGGCTAAGCTATAACGATCCTCACTACCTCGCCCGACGTCATGAAATCACAGAATGTCGTGAAGTACTCGATAAAATCAGTCGTGCACTCAGTGCTCTTGCTAAGGCAGCCATCACGCCGTAATCACTTTCACTCTATAAAAAATCCCCCCAAAGGGGGGATTCTCGGAGAAAGGGGGGAAGGTAAGCCATAAACCCCTTAACGACGTGCGATGGATTTCCCTTTGGAGCCTAAATCTTCAAAAGCTTCGCTCAAACGTTCCACCGTGCTCTGCTCGGCGGCGCGGAGACACTTACGAGGATCATAAAGTTTCTTATAAGGTGTTCCATCCTCGGGATCGATCTGGTATTTAAACGCCCTCGGGTTGGCTTCAACATATTTACCGATGGCATTGGAGAAGGCGAACTGAGTATCGGTGTCGATATTCATCTTAAAGACCCCGTAGCTGACTGCAGCCGTGATCTTATCTTTTTCAGACCCCGAACCACCATGGAAAACCAGATTCAATGGTTTTGGACCCGTACTATAGCGTTCCTGAATCAAGGTCTGAGAATTCTTAAGAATTTCCGGCCGCAGTTTAACATTTCCGGGTTTATAGACACCATGCACGTTGCCGAAGGAAGCGGCAACAGAAAAATGACCGATGGACGAGAGTTTTTCGTAGGCCTGCAAGACGTCTTCAGGCTGAGTGTAGAGATGAGAATTGTCGGCACTGTCATCCACGTCGGATCCGACGCCGTCCTCTTCACCACCGGTGACGCCAAGCTCAATTTCCAGACTCATGCCGAGCTTACCCATTCGCTCCAAGATACGCGCGCACTCATTAAGATTAAAATCGATGGTTTCTTCCGAGAGGTCCAGCATATGGGAGCTAAACAGGGGTTTACCGGTCTCTTGGTAAAATGCCTCACCATGGTCTAGCAGCGCTTCGACCCAGGGAATGAGTTTCTTATTGGCATGATCGGTATGTAACACCACGCACACACCATAATGTTCCGCTAGCAGGTGAACATGCTTGGCGGCAGCAACCGCACCTAAAACCTTGGCCTGAAAGCTATCGGGCATGCTTTGACCGGCATAAAATTGCGCACCACCGTTGGATAACTGAATAATTACATCCGCATGATTTTTCGCCGCGGCTTCCAGTACGGCATTGATGGTGTTCGTACCCGTGACGTTAACGGCTGGAAAGGCATATCCACCTGCTTTCGCAGTTTCTACCAAAATTCGGTAATCTTCGCCAGTGACGACACCCGGTTTTAATTCGGCTTCGGTGGATTTCAATGCGGCTTGAGTCATGACACACTCCTCTTCTTGGAATTCGTGAAATCCAGGCCTGCTGGATTCTTCGGCAGTATACAGAGTTTGCTGCGCTAATGACAGTTATAGCCGGTAACCGCATACAGCTTGGAAAATGAGCGCACGCGAGGTAAGGCAGTAGTTACTCCCTGTCTTGGCATGTAAAAGTGTTGCTTCAGGCAGTTTGATCAGATACTAAGCAGCCTAACGGGAGGATAGTAAGCCCACTGCTCAAGAGCAAAACGCCGTTATCGCTAAACGACTCCCAGAACCTCCGCCAGGCGGGTGATACCCGTTACTTGGATATCCTCCACAGGCCGCCCCTGGCGAGGCACATTGGCGCGCGGCACAATGGCTTGCTTAAAACCATGTTTGGCTGCCTCTCGCAAGCGTTCTTCACCATTCGGTACCGGGCGCACCTCGCCGGCTAACCCCACCTCGCCAAATGCAATCAGATCCGCCGGCAGACTCCGGTTCCGAAAACTGGAGAGGGCCGCCAGGAGCACCGCGAGATCTGAAGCGGTTTCACCGATGCGGACACCACCCACCGCATTAACATAGACGTCCTGATCGTACATGGCAATGCCACCGTGGCGGTGCAGCACCGCGAGTAACATGGCCAGTCGGTTTTGTTCCAGTCCTAACGTGACGCGACGTGGGTTGCCGCCATGACACTCATCGACCAGCGCTTGGATTTCTACCAGTAGCGGTCGGGTGCCCTCCCGCGTGACCATAATAACACTACCCGCTACCGGCGTTTCATGCCGGGACAGGAAAATCGCTGAAGGATTGCTGACCTCCTTTAGGCCCCGCTCTGTCATGGCAAACACACCCAGCTCATTGACCGGCCCAAAACGGTTTTTAACGGCACGCATCACCCGATAACGATTGCCGGTATCGCCTTCGAAATACAGTACCGTATCCACCATGTGTTCCAGCACGCGTGGACCGGCGATGGTGCCCTCTTTAGTGACATGACCCACGAGAAATAAAGCCGTGCCGGAGCGTTTTGCTAAGCGTACCAGTTGCGCGGCACTTTCCCGCACTTGACCGACGGCGCCCGGAGCAGATTGCAGACGCTCGGTAAATACGGTCTGAATGGAGTCGATAACCATCACCTGAGGTCGTTCCCGCTCGGCGCTCGCCAGAATGTGTTCCACGCAAGTCTCGGGAAGCAACCGTAGGCGCTCCCGGGGTAGACCCAAGCGCTGCGCCCGTAGGCTAACTTGCTGGGGAGACTCCTCGCCGCTCACGTAAAGCGTATCACTCTGCTGCGCCAGGAAAGCCAAAGTTTGCAGCAGAATTGTGGACTTACCGATACCCGGATCACCACCGATCAAGACCACCGAACCGACAACTAAGCCACCACCCAGCACCCGATCCAGCTCACCGATACCGGTCGCTAATCGGATTTCTTCTTCCGGTCTAATGCGATCAAGATGGTGGATAATGGCTTCGCCGGCCGTGCCCGCATAGCCTGAAAAGCGTCCGCTGCGCGGCGGAATGGGTGTTGTCAACGTTTCCTGAAGGCTATTCCAGGCGCCACAGTCAACGCATTGTCCCGCCCATTTGGGAAACTGGGCACCGCATTCGTTGCATACATAGGTGGTTTTAACTTTGCTACTCATTCTCTTCCTGTTCCTGGAAGCATACCCGTTAGCATGGCTTGCGGTTCAATCCCTAACCGACGCATGTGGTGCAGAGCCCGAAGATCGATAATTGCCGTGATGGCACGATTCATGGGCGGTCAGGCTGGATAGGTTTCAGGAATATAGTTGTCAAAACGCGTGTAGCGACCTTGAAAGGTTAAACGCATGGTACCGATAGGTCCATTGCGCTGTTTGCCGATAATGACTTCGGCAACACCCTTCTCGGCGCTCTGCGGATTGTAGACTTCATCGCGATAGATAAAACAAATCAGATCGGCATCCTGTTCCAGCCCTCCGGATTCTCGCAGATCTGACATAATGGGGCGTTTGTCACTGCGTTGTTCCAAGCTGCGGTTAAGCTGGGAGAGAGCTACTACAGGCACGCGCAACTCTTTTGCCAAGGCCTTTAGGGAACGGGAGATTTCGGATACTTCCATCGCTCGGGTTTCGGTATTGCCGGGCACCTGCATGAGTTGGATATAATCAATCAAAACCAAACCCAAAGGTTCGCCGCATTCACGTTGGAGGCGTCGGGCCCGGGCCCGCACCTCGGTGGGACTGAGGGCTGAGCTGTCATCGATAAACAACGGTTTGTCATTTAACATGCTAACCGCCGATGTAAGACGGGGCCAGTCTTCGTCTTCAAGTTTGCCGGTGCGCATCCGATTCTGTTCAATGCGGCCTAGGGAGGATAGCATGCGCATGATCAGGTGTTCGGCCGGCATCTCCATGCTGAATACGGCCACCGGCTTTGCGCACCGGATGGCGACATTTTCGGCGATGTTCATCGCAAAGGTCGTCTTCCCCATGGACGGCCTTCCGGCGATAATAATCAAGTCTCCCGCTTGTAAGCCGGCGGTCGTTTCATCGAAATCATGCCATCCCGTTGGCATGCCGGTAATGGGGTTATCCTGCTGAAATAAGGTATCGATACGGTCCACCGCTTTAAGCAGCAGTTCTTTTATGCCAACGAATCCTTGGCGTGCACGCATGCCTTGTTCAGCAATGGCAAATACGTTTTTTTCAGCCTCATCCAGCAGTTCCCGGCTGTCTTTACCCTGCGGGTGATAGGCGCTGTCAGCAATTGCCGCACCAACCTGGATTAGCTGACGCAGGATGGAACGTTCCCGAACGATATCCGCATAGGCGCTGATATTAGCGGCACTGGGCGTATCTCGGGCTAATATACCGAGATACGCGAAACCGCCGGCGTCTTCTAGCTGGTTGTTACGTTCCAGCCATTCTGACAGAGTGACAACGTCGAAGGGTGAGTTTTTTTCCGCCAGCGTTCGAATAGCCTGAAAAACAAGACGATGATCGGCGCGGTAGAAATCAGCTGCGGTAATGCGGTCTGCCACTTGATCCCAGGTGCTGTTATCTAACATCAAGCCGCCCAGCACCGATTGTTCCGCTTCAGCGGAATGAGGGGGAACTTTTAGTGCCTCGGTTTCAGAGTCTTTTCGGTTTGTAATGGGAATAAAAGGCTGCATAGCAAAGGTCCCTGACGATACTGACTTATGTACTGTCGTCCATGCAGTCCGGCGTTGGCCAGACCTGCCACAGCTCAACATTTAAGTTATTCATCATTTATAAAATGACTTAGAGTGGCTGCTAGCTGGCATCAGCACTGCTAGAGCACTCCTGTCAACACCGGCTTATGACCGATCGAACGCTACTAGTGTAGCTTAAGCCAAAAGGGTGTGGGATCACTTTTAACGTAAAAAAATGCAACTTAATGATTCGAGTTAAATTTTATTTTTTATTTAAAATCAAACGCTTAAAAACCTTTTTCGAATTCAATAAGTTGCCGGACGGCACTGCGAGGACCCGCCGTGACCGCTTTAGGCCTGCGTGCGGGCTGGTAGGTTAAACATTATTCAGCAATCACATTAACCCGAATCTGGGTCTTGATATCGCTATGCAGGTGGATATCGACGTCATACTCACCAATCTGGCGGATGGAGCCTTGCGGCAGGCGAACTTCTTGTTTTTTCAGTTTAATGCCCGCTGCAGAGACAGCATCAGCGATGTCGACCGCTCCTACAGAGCCGAATAGACGGCCTTCGTTGCCGGCTTTAACGGCCAGCGTTACGATGAGTTCTGCCAGTTCATCGGCTCGGTGTTGAGCAGTCGTTAGGGACTCGGCGGCCTTTGTTTCCAATTCGGCGCGCCGGGCCTCAAAGCGAGCGATATTTTCAGGCGTAGCCTCTGCAGCTTTACCTTGTGGGATCAAGTAATTGCGACCGTAACCGGGTTTGATCGACACGCGGTCACCAAGATTACCTAAATTTTCCACTCTTTCCAGCAAGATAACTTCCATCACAGGACTCCAAGAAAAATGATACAAGCGGGTTTGGTTAGCGCAATTTTGCCGGCGGTTTAATGCGGGCGCGAAAGTCCAGCCACGCATCGCTAATGCTCACCAGACATAGCAATGTAAGGACTTGGGGCAGAGCCAGCAGCAGCAGTAGATAGAAGCCCACCAGCCACCCTCGGGCTAACTTCGCATTGTTCGCAATCCCATGCAGCAAGGCAATACCCTGCAGAGCGTAGATGACTACCAATAGCGGGAGCACATTGGCTAGCAGGGGAGATTTTGTCAACCAGGCGACGCCAAACACCAGCAAGGCACCTATGGCCATAGGCTGACCCAGGCGCAGTTCATGGAACTCGGTGCGGAAACCGCCGGGATTAAACAGCACCGCTTGCCACCAACGCCCCATCAACAAACTCAATAACACCGACGCCAGGCCATTTGCGATGATTAACCCCGCGACGAGAGGGGCGAGGGCGTCTAATCCCTGCGCTAAGGTTGTTTGCTCGTTAGCGGTTAGTGGTAACTGCTGCAGCAACGGATTCAATACCTGTTCGAGCCAATGTTGTCCCCAGGCCGCTAGATCTGTCGTATAAATGGCACAGACAAGCAACACCAGTACGGCGACAAGTAAGGCAGACTGCAAAGTTCTCGCCAACGCAACCGTGGAGCGCAGCACCATTGCCAGCCCCCATAAAGGGAGCCAAAACAAACTTAATAACCCTACCGTGACGGGAGTCACTGAGCCGGAGAGTAGCCATACTGGAATACCACTCAAGCAAGTGGCCATTACAATCACTGTTATTCCGGCTCGCGGTCCCTGCCGCAGGGTCACCAGTGCCACTGCCGCACCACTGAATAAGAATAACAGTGGCACTAGCGCGGCTACGGCAGTTATCAGCGCGGCCTGCAGCGGCCCGCGCATGATAAAGGAAGCGAGACTTCGCATACCGATTATCGCCGGTGCGACTAGTACTGTTCGGTGTTTTCCTGCCTGGCGTTAATGGCGGTCGCAGTAAGGCAGCAAAGCGAGATAACGGGCACGTTTAATGGCCGTAGACAACTGGCGCTGATAGCGGGCCTTGGTCCCTGTAATGCGACTAGGAACAATCTTACCCGTCTCTGTAATATAGTTTTTCAACGTTGCAATGTCTTTGTAATCAATTTCTTTGACACCTTCAGCGGTGAAACGGCAAAATTTTTTCCGACGAAAAAAACGTGACATTTTGATTATCCTCGTGTTTCTGTCAATAAAGTCAATATTTCAATGCGCTCGGCATGAACAACGAGACGGGTTTCTCCGTAACGATGGTTAGCCCGGCTGAGAAAACCACGTACCCTAACCAGGGTTCCCGGCGTTAATGCTTGAGCGTTGTGGACCAGCGGTTTCCCACAGGCCAATACCTGAATGCGACAGCGAGCCTCCCGGGGAATAGCGGCTTCCACCTGTCGAGAGTGGTGTTCAAGGACAAAGCGACTGATGGGAAGTCCGGCTGGCGAATAGCGAGTCTGGCTGGAACTAGCCACCCGACCGGCGATAACGACACAATTGTCGAAAACTGGCGCCGCTACCATAGGAATGGCTAAGCGGCCTCATCGGCATCTTCGCCTTCACCATCGTCAAGGTTGCGATCGGAGGAGCGGTCGCTCTCGCTGCGGCTGTCGCGTTCATCCCGGGGCCTGCTCAGTGGAGAAGGTTCAGTATCGGGGCCCGGACGGCGGATGGCGAGATTGCGAATAACGGCATCGTTAAAACGAAAGGCACTTTCTAACTCATCCAGGATTGGCTGAGAACATTCCACATTCATCAGCACATAATGGGCCTTATGAATTTTATGGATGGGATAGGCCAGTTGGCGCCGTCCCCAGTCTTCAAGACGATGTATTTTACCACCATCACCCTCGATCATCGCCCGATAGCGATCAATCATGGCAGGCACTTGTTCACTCTGGTCAGGATGCACCAGAAACACGATTTCGTAATGTCGCATACAAGCTCCTTTCGGCTGTTAAGCCTCCCGGAAAACGGTAAGGCAAGGAGTAAAAGATTAGATTGGAAAAAGTCTGATAGCTTAAAATTAAGCAAAATAATTTGCAAGAATCATTCGCCGCGTCAACCACAATTTTAATATACTTTTGAGTTGCCCGGCGGCGGAGTTTTAAACCGCTTATAGGCCCAGAGGTATTGCTCGGGCCGGCGGCGCACGGCGCTTTCCACGGCTGCGTTCACCGCGGCGACAGAGGTTTCCAGCGGTCCTTGACCGACGGTTTCAGGAAGTTCAGCAAAATGTAGCCGATAGCCTTGTCCTTGAGGCAGACGTTCGGCATGCAATAGGAATACAGGAGCCCCGCTTTTCATGGCTAATCGCGATAACAATACCATGGTGTTGGCCGGCCGCCCGAAGAAGGGAACGAACAGTCCGCCCTCCCGGCCCGGGTCCTGATCCGGCAGAATGCCAAGCACTTCTCCCGCTCGCAGAGACCGCAATAAAACCCGCACACCGCGTCCGTTGGTAGGCACCGTGCGTGCTCCCAAGCGTTCTCGACCGGCACGAATCATGGCGTCAATACCTAGCCGGCTGGGTCGGTATAAAGTAGTCATGGGATAACGGGAAGACATATATAACCCCGCTAGTTCCCAAGCTCCCAAGTGGGGGGTGATTGCTATGCCACCGCGGCCTTGAGCAAGAGCGGCACGCCAATGTTCTTCGCCTTCCACCGCCTGAATGAGGTTTAATAGACGATGTCCACTCCATAGCCATAGCGGTCCCAGCTCCAAGACGGCCTTACTAGTTTCCGAAAGGCTCCTCCGTAATAGGCGCTGACGGGCAGAGCGTTGCCAACCCGGAAAGCAGAGGGCAAGGTTCGTTGCCGCAATCCGACGCGAGTGGTTAGGCACCAGCCACAGTAGCCAACCGGTCAAACTGCCGAGCCGGTGGACTGCGGGTAAAGATAGACAAGCGGTAAGACGTAGCAATCCAACGATCACAGCCTGCCGTCTCATAAGGCGTCAGTCGAGTTCATCGGAAAAGTCGCGGGAGAGAACGGTCAAAGCGCGTTCAGCATCCTGAGCGTCAACCTGTAGCTTAATACCACCTACGGCAAGGCTATAGAGCCAATCGGTTTGCACCAAATGCTGATCGGCCAGCTCGCAGTCGATACCCTCGGTCAACAGCCGGCCCCGGGCAATTTCCGCCGAGGGCCAGAAATCAAAGGTCGCTACCGTTATTTTCTGGGACTTCATCAGTGGGACCTTCAGGCATATCGGAATCGAGATCTTCCATATCATCAAAATCGTCGAAATCCAGCTCAAGTTTAGGCGGATTGCCATCGTAAACCAAGTTACGCCGGTGTTGCAGAAAGGCCTGGCGCTGAAAACTGTAGGGATCAATTTGCACGCCGGCAAAGGCACGTTCGACCCGCAACAGATCTGCGCGGATATCTATGATTTCCAGACCGCGCATGCTTAACCAGGTGCTCGTGGAAACGAGATCAGTGATGGGGTGTAGCGTCAAAGTATCCACGGGTACGCGCCAGACATCGCGGGTGGTGCTGGGGCCTAGGAGAGGCAGTACCAGATAATAGCCTTCACCCACACCCCAGTAACCCAGAGTTTGACCAAAGTCTTCGTTATGCTTGGGTAGCTCCATGTGGCTGGCCACATCAAAGAAGCCTAATAGGCCAAAGGTCGTGTTAAAGACGATACGGCTGAAGTCCATGACGGCCTGCTGCATTTTGAGTTGCATCAGACCATTGGCGAGAACTACCACATCGTTGAGGTTGCTAAAAAAATTGGTGACGCCTTGGTTGAGCAGGTCAGGCATAACATAATCGTAGCCACGAGCAACGGGCTTTATGACTGCTTTGTCCAACGTATCGTTAAACTTAAACATCACGCGGTTATAAGGCTCAAAAGGGTCGGCATCCTCCTGCATGATTTCTTGCGTTGACGCGCAGCCGGATAGTATGAGAAAGGCACTAAAGCTAAGAAGCCAAACAACACGAAACAAGACATTCTTATTCTTCATGGATCACCTGGATAGACCAACATCCTTGGAAACGTCGTAGCCTGCATCATCCTAACGAATTCAGTCTATTTCGCCCAGTATCAGGTGCAAGAAATTTTGGCGGCTGACCCTTAATTTCCAGCGGTTTGCTTTGTTGCTACGGCGGTTTTCGTGAGTGATTGGTGAAAAGCGAGCGTAAGATCCGTTTAATTTAAGCACTATGGTTTTGGAAAAAACACTTTAGCCATGTCGTAACACCACCTTTCCCATCTGCCCGGTCGCCAGCAGATGGCGATGGGCGGCCACGGCATCCTGCAAAGGAAAAACTCGATCGATAACAGGTTCTATGCACTTTTCCATTAAAAAGCTCAGCATAGCGGCAAATTCCTCCGGGGTGCCCATGGTGGTACCGCGAATTTGGAGTTGCCGGAAAAACAGACGAACCATTTCCAGGCCTGCGGAAGGGTTGCCAGCCGTCGCTCCATAAACGACAATGCGCCCGGCAGGTTTCAGCAGAGAAAAGTAGTCTTGGAAAGCCGGGCCACCCGTGCCATCGATAACGGCGTCGATACCTTCGGAAAGCGCTGCTAACTGTCCGGGCCAATCAGGTTCCCGGTAATTGACGCCGCCCTGTGCCCCTAACGCCATGGCCCGTTCGAGCTTGGCGTGACTGCCGCTGGTGACAAATACCCGCGCCCCCAGAGCAACCGCCCACTTCAGCGCAAACGTGGCTACTCCACCGCCGATCCCGGTGACTAATACCGTCTCACCGGACCTTACGGCGGCCTGAGTAGCCACGGCTCGCCATGCCGTTAACCCGGCAAGAGGCACCGCTGCCGCCTGTTCCCAGGAGAGAAACTCAGGCTTGGGATAGACGTGCCTCGTTGGCACGCAAATATATTCGGCAAAAGTGCCCGGATCCGGCATGCCCAGGACGCGAAAGTGGGGACTGGGGAAGCGCGGGTCCGCTCCCCAATCATAAGCCGGATAGATGACGACCTCCTGCCCTGACAGGTGTGCGTCGGCATCCGTTCCCACCTGATCAATGATGCCGGTGCCGTCCGAGCCGAGAATAGCGGGTAACCGAATGGCGGGATACTTGCCCAGGGTGATCCAAACATCGCGGCGGTTGAGTGCCGAAGCGTACAGCTTGACGCGAACCTGGCCGGGTTCCGGTGCAGGAGTTGTCGTGTCGTTAATGCATAGTTGCGCCGGTCCGCCGAGTTGCGGTAATAACACTGCCTTCATGGTGATTGCCTCATGAATGAGGTGGCACTGCAATTTTCGGGATAATTTTTTTGTGAAATACTAATAATAAATCAAAATACGGGAAGTTTATTTTGTCAATTAAACTGGTTAATAAACCATTCTTTGATGCGGGGGTGTTATGAACAGCGTGCAAGCATCCAGCGTCCAGGAGCAAATATCCTGGACTTTTCTGAGCAATCATGGCCACGTGCTGATCTGTCTGGCTCAGGATACGACAGCCCGATTACGCGATGTGGCCCAGCGGGTAGGTATTACCGAACGGGCTGTGCAGAAAATCGTGTCGGATCTGGAGATGGCAGGTGTGGTGACTCGAAAACGCTACGGCCGGCGTAATCAGTATGAGCTGCATGCTGAGCAGCCATTGCGGCATCCATTGGAAGCGCACTGTACCGTTGCTGCTTTGTTAAGTATGGTGTTGAAACCCGATACCGAAATCAGTGCTGACGCATGAATTTTCCCCTAACCTATTGATTCAGCAAGAAGCATACTTGTAAAGTAGTGCGACGAATTTTTCAATCATGTGATTTTAAGAGAAAAATTTCAAAGATAGTTTTTTAAGAATTTCAGAGTGTTACAAAAGGAAAGCATTTTTTGTCGCACTAATTTCTGGCCCCACCTAACATTTATCAATGAGTTAGAGAAGAAATCATGCGTCAGAGCTGTACCGAAATACCACCCCTTGACCTCAGCAACTAACGCCGCTAGTCTAAGTAACCATGAAAGCGCAATTGTCTGAATGGTGCAATGGACTACGACTAACAAACCCGGCCTCCTGAAAGGAGAGCCGGGATTTGTGTTGTTTCAGATCACTGTCAGAGAGAATTGCCGATTTATGATTTTCCCTCATCCACCACGTTTTATTCAAACCGCTTCCATGCTCAGCGCTGTTCTCCGGCGCTTCCAGGTTTTTTCCTCGCTGATGCTGCTACGACTACCCAACGGCCGTCGGGTTTAGCGGCTGCCCGGCGGCCGTAACTGCGCCGCATCCGTCAGTTTTACCCAGTTAATCGCAAGAGGAAAAATCTTATGAAAATTAATGCCGCAGAAAAATATCGTCGCTTTCCCTGCATAAATCTGCCGGACCGGCGGTGGCCGTCACGGGTCATCGGGAGCGCGCCCACCTGGTGCAGCGTGGATTTGCGCGACGGCAATCAGGCCTTGATTGAGCCCATGGGCGCCGAGCGTAAACGGAGTATGTTCAATCTGCTGGTTAAGCTCGGTTTCAAGGAAATCGAGGTGGGCTTTCCTGCCGCGTCACAAACGGATTTTGACTTCATTCGCATGTTGATTGAAGAAGATCTGATTCCGGAAGATGTCACCGTTCAGGTGCTGACTCAGGCTCGGGCTCATCTGATTAAGCGGACTTTTGAGGTCTTGCGGGGAGTGAGACGGGCCATCATCCACTTGTATAACTCCACTTCAGCCGTACAAAGGCGCGTGGTGTTTGGTCTGGACCGTCCCGGCATTGTCGCCGTTGCAGTGCAAGGGGCCGAGCTGATTAAGGCTCATGCCGCGGACAATCCGCAAACAGATTGGATATTTCAGTACTCTCCGGAGAGCTTTACCGGCACCGAATTGGACTTCGCACTGGATATTTGCGAGGCTGTGAATGACGTTTGGCGACCGACGCCGCATCGTAAGGTGATTTTAAATTTGCCGGCCACGGTGGAAATGGCAATGCCCAATATTTATGCCGATCAGCTGGAGTGGTTTGGGCGCAACATCAGCAATCGCAATGCGGTCGTGCTGAGTGTGCATCCTCATAATGACCGGGGCACCGGCATCGCTGCAGCGGAACTGGCCATGTTGGCCGGTGCGGAACGGGTGGAGGGAACGCTGTTCGGTAATGGAGAACGCACCGGCAATGTGGATATTGTAACGCTGGCTCTGAATTTGTTCACTCAAGGAATCGAACCGGGCTTAGATTTTTCCGACATCAACGCGGTGGTGCGGGAAGTCGAATATTGCAATCGACTTCCGGTGCATCCGCGCCATCCCTATGCGGGAGATTTGGTATTTACGGCCTTTTCCGGTTCCCATCAGGACGCCATTAAGAAAGGGTTGACGGCAAACGGCGGCGAGATCTGGGATGTGCCGTACCTGCCTATCGATCCCGCTGATGTGGGCCGCACTTATGAGGCGGTCATTCGCATTAACAGCCAATCCGGCAAGGGGGGAGTGGCTTATGTTATGGAGAAGGATTATGGCCTGAAACTGCCGCGCCGGCTGCAGATGGAATTTAGCCAGGTGGTACAGACCATTGCAGATACCACCGGCAAGGAACTGACCCCTGCAGCGATCTACTCCGCTTTTCAGGAAGAGTACCTGGAATCCAAGGAACCCTATGCATTTGTTGAGCATCGGGATGTACCGAACGGACAGGCCGTGGACGTGGACAAACTCACGGCTACCATTCGACATAAGGACCTGGAGCATATTATTGCCGGCACCGGCAATGGTCCCATCGACGCCTTTATCGATGCGCTGGGGCGGTATTGCGGGAACAATATCCGTGTCGTGGATTACCATGAGCACGCTATCAGCGCGGGTGCGGATGCCTTGGCGGTGTCCTATGTGGAACTGCAAATCGCCGACGGCAATCTTGTATTCGGAGTAGGGATTCATGGCAATATCGTTACCGCATCTTTGCAGGCCGTCATCAGTGCGGTCAATCGAGCCCTCCGCCGAGCCGGTGCTGAAACGCAAGACGGCAACGGGCAATTTCGGTCAACTGCGGCGGTCTCTGCCTAACGGCAATGTGCTTTAAGCGTGAGCAGACCCGGCGGGCGCTTCTTGTCAAGGGTGTTCGTTGGTTGGTCCTACAAATATGGAGAAAACAGCCAGGCTAGGGCATCCCGGGTCTGAACCAAAAGAGGACGGTTGTCCAGATCTTCCAGAGTAACCGCCTGCGACTGCTTTTGGATAGTGCTCACGTACGCTGCCAGAGATTGCGAGAAGGCTTTATCGTAGACTTCAATGGCCAGCTCGAAATTGAGGCGCAGGCTCCGGGGATCGAGGTTGGCTGAGCCGATCTGGACATAGTGCTTGTCTACTAAAAACAGTTTGGTATGGGCAAAAGGGGGCGGCTGATAGTAGATTTGCACGCCCCAGCGGAGGAGTTGCCAGAGCATATTGCGGGTCGCCCAATGGACGTAAGGTAAGTTACTCTGAGCCGGCAGGATAATAATGACTTCGACGCCGCGTAGCGCGGCTGCTTGCAGCGCGGCGATTAATGCTTGGAAGGGTAGGAAATAAGGTGTCATTATGGCGATTTTGCGGCGGGCCAGCGCAATTGCGCCAACTAATATCGTCGCTAGTTTGCCCAAATCCTCGTTAGGTCCATCAACAATGGCGCGACAGATCGCGCTGCCGCTGGCAACGGTGCAGATGGGCGGGGATAGCGGCGACGGTGGTTCACCCGTTACAAAACTCCAGTCCGAGAGGAAGACTTGTTCTATCTCTGCGACGATGGGTCCGGTCAAACGAAAATGCATGTCCACCACGCGGGATGCATTATCCTGGCGCTCTGCCAGATGACGGTCCCCGATGTTCATACCGCCGGCAAAACCGATGCACCCATCGGCGACTAAGATTTTGCGGTGATTGCGTAGATTGATGTGTAAAGAAGGGGGCAGAAGGCGTGGCGGCAGGAAGCGGGCGACGCGCAGCCCACGGTCTTTCAGCAAGGTGCTGGCTCTGGGTAAGGAGTACCATTCGCCAATCCCGTCAATCATCACTCTGACGTCGACGCCTCGCTGAGCCGCGCGCGCTAGGGCATGGATAAACTGCCGGCCGGTAATATTCGTCTCAACGATATAGCTGCTCAAAAACAGCCGCTGTTGAGCTCCCTCAATGGCCTCTAGCATGGCTGGATAAGTTTGTTCGCCGTTGTGCAGCGGCTGGATTTGATTGCTCCAGGTGAGAGGCCGTTCGGTAACGGCCCCGGAAACGCGGATCAGTTCTCTGAAATGAGAGGGAAGAGGAAGTTGCCCAGGAGATGGGGCGACAGTTTCTTCAATGGGCTCATAACCGGCATAAAGTCCAAAGCGCGAACGTTGATTTAATTCCCTGGCGCGGGTCCTTACGCGGTTAATGCCGAACAGGAAGTAGAGCAAGGGTCCGGCAAAGGGGAATGTCAGGCAGACGGCAATCCAGCCCAGCGCCGCTCGAGGGTCACGTTTATGGAGTAGAGCGTGGCCCGCCGTAGCGAAGCCTGCACAGGTGTGAAAAGCAACCAGCACCCAGTTTAACAGCTCCATAACAACGAGTAGGGGGGAGGTCGGCTAGGCATTCAGCTGCCAAATGGCCAGATTGAGCGCCGCGGCGAAGCTGACCCAGAGCAGATAAGGTAGCAACAGTAAGCCTGTGCTCGGGCGGTGGTGCCAGAAGGCGATTAGCGTGGCCAGAATAGCCATCCAGAGTAGGACAATATCGATGAACGCCAGCGTCATAGCGTGGAAACCGAAAAACAGCCATGGCCAGAGGGCATTGAGCAGCAGCTGTATGGCAAACAGTGTTAATGGTAATGGAGCTCCGGCAAATCCTTTCCGCTTCCACACCATCCAGGCGGCGATCCCCATTAAGGTATAAAGCACCGTCCATACCGGCGGAAACCATCCATCGGGTGGTGTCCAGGATGGTTTTGCCAGCTGCTCGTACCAGTCACCAGGCGCAAACTGGACACCGAACAGCGCAGCGGCAAAACAGACTGTCAACCAGGCAATCAGCCCTAACCAAGGAGGTAGTGTTTGCATGGTGCTGTGTTAAAAACGTCGCTCGTTTTTGAGATAAGGCTGTTTGTCATATTATTCGCTTAAGTCGCTGGCTGCGTAGCTGTCGTGTCCGGTAATAGACACTATCCACCGCCACTTGTCCACCGGGCGCTGTAAATCGCCTTACCGGTAGATCCGTGCGCAGCCAGCGATAGGTATCAAGTCCAACAGGAACATGACCGTCCGTTAACGCGGCCGCGTAGTTTGCCAGTGCAGCTAACCCGACACCGGATTCAAAGGTGCTGCTGATGACAGCTTGGATACGGTAGCGTCGAGCAAGCCGAATAAACCGCACGGTAGCTTCGATGCCGCCGAGCACCGCAGGTTTTAATATGAAAGCGTTAACACCCTCAGGCATTTCGAGTGGTTCAAACCCCCAGTCGCTTAAGCTTTCATCGAGAGCAACGGGAATGGAAGTGGTTTTATAGAAATCGCTGCATTGCCGAGGGTCGGCGAGCGGTTCTTCAATATATTCAATATTGCAATCTCTTACTGCTTTACCAAATTGGACAGCGGATACGAAATTCCAGGACCGGTTTGCATCTAAACGCAGCGAGACTGCTTCGCCGAGTGTTTGCCTGGCAAGCCGCACTCTGGCAATGTCTTCTGCTAACGATTGGCGGCCTACCTTTAACTTAACCGCGGTATAGCCTTGTCTTAGCAGACGGCGGCCCTGGATTGCCAGCCTACTGGTTTCTACTAATAGCCCATTAATGGGTAAGACATTACGATAGGATGGATTGAGCAATCCGGCCAGCGTACATCGGCGACGACAGGCCAGCAGATTGAGCACGGCCATTTCCAAGCCGTGGCGCAGCGTTGGACAAAGGTGGTAGTGGCCGAGCCAGCGGTCAAAGCCGCCTTGTAAATCGGGCAGCGTTTCTGGCAATTTCTGGCGACGTAATGCTGCACGAACGGCTAAAAATTGCTCTAAACCCGTTGCTAGATCCTCTTTGTGCAATCCCGGCAAAGGAGCGACTTCACCATAACCACAGCAGCCATCGGCGTCGGCGACGCGGATAATAAGTCCGTGCCGGACTGGAAGAAGCTGAGTGCCTATCCGCAGCGGAGCTGTCAGCGGCAGTTGATAGCAAAATGCCTCATAGGCTAGGGGAGTCATAACAGGTGGGTCGTCAGGTGTTGCCGAATGTTTTGTTGTAGCGTGCGGTGCAGCCGGTAATTCTCTTGGCGATTGGTGGTGACTTCGATTAAGGTGGAATTAGAGGCCTTGCCGGCCGTGCGGTAGGCCCGTACAAATTCGCAGTGAGTCTCGGGAGCAGCATAATCGATAGCAAACATTTCCGCGGCCGCTTTAAAGCGGACGCCATGAGGTGTTCCAAAGTATTCCTCGAAAATATCTGAAAAATCTGCAATGGGCAAAAAAGAGAAGATGCCGCCGCCGTTGTTGTTGATCACAATAATAACGAGAGGGAACGCGCTTTTGGTCACTAAGGCAAGAGAGTTTATGTCGTGCAACAGTGCCAGATCGCCAAGCACCACGGTGACGGGCGCCTTTAATCCTGCAGCAAACCCGGTAGCGGAGGCAACGGTTCCCTCAATACCACTGGCGCCGCGATTGGCGCCAATCCATACAGCCTGCGCCTGCGGGTTAGCGTACATGTCCATATCGCGCACCGACATACTATTCCCTAGCCATAAACCATGATTGGCGGGAATGTTTTCGCTCACTAGCCGAGCAGTGGAAATTTCACTAAGTTTTTGTTCTGATTGGGTGAAATCAGAAATAATGGCGTCTACTGTAGCGGACTGATTGAGCAGAGCGCGGGTTTGCGGCGTAGGCGTTCGGGGAGGAAGATAGGCCATCAATTCGAGACAGAAGGCGCATATATCCGCTTCCAGGCGCATAGAGACGGTGTGACAGGTGTCGTGGCGGAAGGGGTGATCATTAACATAAATCACGTCGCCAACACTTTTTTCGATAAAGTCTAAAAAACGTTTTGACGTTAACTGGCCACCGATATGCAAAAGCGTATCGGTGTGATACCTATCCCAAAGGGATCGATTGAATAGCAGTTGATCGAAATAATGAATAACGGGAGCGTCATAACACCCCAGACGCAATCCGGATGTTACATCAGCAAAGACCGGCCATTGCAGATGCCGCAATAGTCGACTCACGGCCTCCCGTTCTGAAGGCGTTGCTAAGCGTCCTATGGATACCATTCCCCGTCGCGTTTTGTCTACCGTATCGTTTAACTTCGCAAGCGCTGTGGGCGGTAATGTTCGCGCCGGGCATTCATAGTGCGTCCGGGGATATGGTGTGTTTGCCCATGCTGTTAAGGGTTCCCAATAAGCCGAGTTAATAGATCCCATGTCGGCGGGGGTCAGGGGTTCCCGAAAAGGGCAATTAAGATGCACCGGACCCTGCGGCGAAGACTGTGTCTGGTAAATGGCTTGATCCACCGTCGTCAACAGCATGGCAGCGGGAACCGCTTCATCGGGACAGGGGAGATCAAAACTCCACTTGGTATAGGAGCCAAACAGACGACTCTGTCGGATTGTCTGATTCGCTCCGCTCTCTTGTAATTCCGGTGGTCGATCTGCGGACAGCACCAGCATGGGCAGCCTGTCCATTGCGGCTTCTATTATCGCAGGGAAATAATGCGCGGCCGCCGTTCCCGAGGTGCAAATCAAGGCGGCGGGTTTTCCAGCGGAACGCGCGTAGCCCAGGGCGTGGAACCCGGCTCCGCGCTCGTCATGACAAAGCAGCATTTTGGCACCTGAATGCCGGGCTACAGCGGCAGTCAGTGGTGTGGAACGCGAACCCGGCGAGATACAGAAGTAATTAATCCCGTTTCTAATGCATTCTTCAATGAGCAGAGAGCCCCACAGCGTATTAAGGGTTGTATGGGTAAGGATGAAGTTATTCATCAGCTATAGATCTTCGCATATGACTTGATAGATCTGCATTTTTTTTATGATATACTACAAAATTGGCGCATTTTTCGAAAAACCAGCCTCACAGCCCCTGATCCATCAGCGCATCTTCTTGCCAAAATCGATCCTCGATGGCGCGAACTTTTTTAATGATGCTCTGACACGTCTGCGCCGTAATTTTGTGAAAGGCGCGTTCTAATGGCAGCTTCAAATTATCCATGGTGAAGTCACCATGACGGGCCACCTCATTTTTGAGCACCCCCCAACAGGTTTCTATGGGCTGGAGTTCAGGATGATAAGGCGGGGTTCTAACCACTTCATGCCCCTGCTGCGCGGCGAGTTCGTCAATCACATAACTCGGTGCCGGCGCCAGTTTGTTCAACATCTCGACTAACTCCACTTTCAGACAATCGTCTCGACAAGGGATGCGGTTGGCTTCCAGCCAGGTACGGATGTTTGCCTTCGAGCACACCGCGGTCGGCGCCGAATGCTCGGCCAGTACATTATGATAGCTGGCGTTGTCCATCACGATCAGGGCACGCTCGGGTATCTGTGGCAGCAGCTTCTCACTAAACCATTGGTGAAACAACTCCCCGTTCATTTGGCCATGGTAATCGCCGGTGTTGCGCGTGCTTGTAAACACCACCCGCGCGCCTTCGACCCAGCCCTGATCGGTAATCGCATCCATGATAATCAGCCGCTCGCCTTTGCCGCTGGGGTTTTGAATCCAGGGACCCTCGTCGCTCGAATACCACACGAAAGCATTGCTATGGTTCTGGTTGATATACGATTCATCCAGATATACTTCTGGGCGCATGGCGGCGCCCGAGGTTGCCTCCCGATGGCGTCTCATGGTTCGCAGATAACGTTGGCGCGCGACGACCACATGATCCTTTTCTTTCAGATGTTGGGTCCGGGTGCCTTTACCAAATTCAAACCCCCAGCGGTCCAGCGTTCTGCCCAGCGTGGCGACATGAAACGACTCACTCGGGGCGCGCTCGGCAAGCAACCTCTTGATGTCCTCGAGCGTAATATGACGGCCCTGCAAGTTGGCTTGGCGAATATACGCACGTACCGCTTCCTGGTGAGAGCCTGCGATTAAATAGGCTGGACGTCCGCGAGGTTGGGCCGGTGCATTGAGGCTTTCCGGGTCTTTGTGATAGGTCGCTATCACGCGGTTGACGGTGGCTAAACCCAGGCCTAACGCGTCGGCGGTCATTTGTGCGCTAGATTCTTTACAGCCAAAGTCGGATTTATTACGATCAAAGTAGTGCTTGACCGAGACCAGCAGGTGTTTTTCCCCTGGATACAGGGGCTTACCCCTAATTGAAGGCATGAGTATTTCGGTGATTTCAGAAAGCTTTTTATTATATCCGACATTCCGCATACCCTACCAGTGATTAGTGAATTTTCAGCGATTCAGAACGTCACTGCCTGTTGGGGTCCAAGTTAGCCGGTTGTCAAACACTGGGCGCAACTTGGCGGTACTCCTTGCTCGCCAACGCTGACCCGGAGGGCGGTGTGGGTTGAACCAGCGAGGTTAGGGGATCAAGTGGTGTGAGGTTGGGCGTGAGGCGATCTCCCGGGGCCGAGGGGTTAACCTGAATTACGGAGCAGGCGTCTCCTGTCGAGATTACGTGAAGCGCACCTGGAAGCGCCGCTGGGCTAGGGCGTCGAGGGTTGAGCAGCGCAACCGACCGTAAAGGAGGAAGGCGATCATCGTGCGCCACCGATGACGGAGGGTGGTCTTGCCCTGCCACAGGGGCGCGAAGGTGGTGCTCAGGACCCTCAACTGATTGATGAGATGACCGATCTGCAGGCACTGATAGTAATTTTTTGCCGCCTGCCAGTTGCCGCGCGCAGACTGGTGTTGCAGGGCATAGCCGAGGGTTTTCTGGGTGTTGAACCCTTCGGTTTCGATCTTCCAACGCAGGCGCCCGGTGGCGCTGAGCCCGACGACCGTGGCGGCGGTGACGGCGAGGTTGGTCAGGTGAACGAAGCGGGTGACGGGTTGCTCACCGCGCTTAAGGTGACTGATCGTCTCGAGACAGTCGAGCCACTGGAGCCGATGGCCGTGATAGTCGATGTCGGTGACCCACGCAAACGCCTGCTCGATCAACTCCGCGCCTCGGACGCGCCGCTCGTGACGGTGTTGGCCCGGGCTGAGCGGACGCAATGCCTGCACTTCCTCCCAGACGCTGGGGAGGTTGCCGTCTTGGAAGGTCAGGAGAAAGGCCCAGTGGTTGGCGCGGCAGGCATCGAAAAAGCCCTGGTAGGGATAGAGCCCGTCGGCGGTCAGACAGATCGGCAGGCGCGGGTAGAGTTGCTTGAGCGTGGCCGCCAGGCGCCCGAACGCCTGGCGCTCGCAAGCCTGTTTTTGATACTCGCCCACCGGGTTGGCGATCCACTCCGTGGCCAGCGAAATGGCAAAGCCGTTGGGGGTGATCAATTTGGCCTCCAACCCGTTATGAAAGTAAGTGGTTTTGCCGGTCTTCGAGGTCTGATGCAGGCACTGTTCGCAATGCGGGTCGGCACAGCTCATCGTGCCGGTGGCGTCGATGGCCACCACAAAATACTGGCCCAACAGGCGGTATTTGTGCAGCGCTTTCTTCTCCAGCAGGGTTTTCACCAACCACTGCTTGAGCCGCTCCAGCGGCTCGTCAGGCAACCGACACAGCACCCGGTGCACCGTGTCCAGGTGCGGCAGCCGGAGCTTAAACAGCCGACGGTAGTGTTTCTCGAACTTCGCCTCCTGGCGCAGGTTGTTGAACGCATTCCGCGAGCCTTGTTGAAACAGGAACAGCGCGATGGCCGCCATCCGCATTTCACTCAACGCATAGTCCGATCGACGCCGGCAGTCTTCGAGTTGCCGGAGCTGTTCGAACAAGTCTGGGAAAAAATGGTGGATCGTCTTGAACAACTCACACACCATCGTCTTACCCTGGCTCTTGGCCGGAGCAGTTAACCGCTTGTTCGCTTGACGCCGGGTGGCGGGGCGTGCTTTCTTTTGCTGCTGGCGTTGAAGGCGAGCGTTGGCGCGCTTCTTCATAGGGCCGCCGCTTGGACCAAAAAAGCTCTATGATACCGCCTTCAACGCCTCAACGGAGCCCCCTAACGGCGCCAAATAGCCGGAAAAATATTTTTTAGATTATAGTTTAACGCGTTGATTTTAATTATTTTTTATCAATGCTCTGAATCGCTGTGCTCAATGGGTTGGGGTTTGGCAATCAACGCTTGTACCTGATGCCGAAATTTTTCTGGGATAAACCCACGGAACGGCTGGTCGGGGAAGGCATTCAGCCCGAACAGCTCAACGATGATGTGCTGGGCCGGGCCTTGGACGCCTTGTATAAAGTTGGGGTTACCGAGCTGTATGCGCTGATCGCGCCCCAGGCGGTCCAGCGTCTGGGGCTGCGGGTAGGCGTGGCGCACTTGGATAGCACCGGTTTTCATGTCGATGGCGACTACCGCCGCGAGCCCGGTGCCGAGGAAGGCGTGATTCACCTCACCCGCGGTTATCGTCGCGACCACCGTCCGGATTTGAACCAGGCCGTCCTGCAACTGATTGTGGAGCACCAGGCGGGGTTACCGCTGTTGATGCAGCCGCTGGACGGCAATGCCGACGACAAAACCCATTTTCGCCAGACGCTGCAAGCGTATCTGGGACAGCTGCGCACGACCTATGAACTGGACGTTATGGTAGCCGACAGCGCCCTGTATACGGCCGAGACCTTGCCGTTGTTGCAGGACGTGGGTAGTGTTTTAACTTTGTTGTTTATAGATTTTAAATAGGGATGCCAAACTCATAACGATTCACAAACAACCCGATGACGATATCGGGCATTTGTTTTGATTATCAAATGAAACAAACCACGCCCTGAGGGCGTGGTCAGAGTTCAACGGCTTTGCCAGTTGAACGACTCATTGCTCCCTCTAACAGGCGTTGTCCCCACAACGCACAGAGAGGTCAAAGCAATGAGCCGTTTTCGGAAACTATCACATACGATTTGGCACTGTCAGTATCACATAGTGTGGGTGCCAAAATACCGTTATCGAATCCTGACGGGACGGGTGGCGGAGGAGGTGGCGCGGTGCATCCGTGCCTTTGTCGAGCAGCAGAAGAGTGAAGTAGTGGAACTCAACGTGCAGCTCGATCATGTTCATTTGCTGGTGTTGGTCCCGCCAAAAGTGTCGATCTCGGACTTTGTTGGGACGGTGAAGGGCCGCACGGCGATCCGGGTGTTCAACCAGTTTCGGGAGTTGAAGCGCCGCCCGTGCTGGGGCAATCGGTTTTGGGCGCGCGGGTACTGTGTCGATACGGTGGGATTGGATGAGACTAAGATCCGCGCGTATGTGCAGTACCAGGAGAAAAGGGAACGCCAGACCGAGCAACGCGGTCTGGATGTCTAGTTAAATCGATCATGAACGGGGACAACACTCGCCTTGCCTCCTCTGGGGGCAAGGCAGACTCATCCCCTTTTAGGGGTAAACACAAAACCACCCGCTTTGCGGGTGGATTCTTTTTTTCGAGAAGCAAATGGTTTTGCGGACGAGCCGCTTAATACGGGTACGTAGCGTTAAATGTTTCCGCTCTATCTTCTGCGTGTTCCGTTTCCCGATAACATGCTTTTCAGGATCTAGATAACGCCCATAAGAACCCCAATCGTCGGTGTAAAAACGGGTGATTCCAAACGGTTCCAATAAATCCTTTAATTTAAGAAAGACCTCATCCTTGCGGCGCCCGAATACATAAGCCAGCACGTCGCCAGTGGCTCGATCTATGGCATGCCATAGCCATCTTTGATTCGCTTTACTTCCCACATAACTCCACATTTCATCCATTTCAACCTCTATTTCTTGATCATTAACCTCATGATTTTCATCTATTTTTATAATATCCACAACAATCTGCTCAGGCGAGTGTATATCTAAAATGGCCTGATTCACCGATTGCAATGGGCGTAACCAGAATTCCGCAAGCGGAAGCGAGTAGGTTCCTCTGCCCCTGAGCCAAGGGCTGGGGTAGGATGAAGTTGTTAGGCACCATCCTGCGAGGAACCCACCGATGAAGATAATGAGACAAGCATCTACTCAAGGCAAGCCTGAGAGCGTTGAGGTGATCCTAGATCAACTGCAAGGCTTCATCCGCCGGGCGGCCGAGACCGGCAGTGCCGCCCACGCGGTCGAACGGGAGCTGTTCAAGCGGTTGTTGCAGTTGGGGTTGCTGCTGCTCAAAGAGTTCTTTGCTCTGTTGGGTGAAGGCGATGAGGGCGAGCGGATGGAGCTGAGCGACGGGCGCGAACTCAAACGCCTGAGCGAGCCCCAGCGGCGCAGTTACCGCGCGATCTTTGGGTTGTTGGAGAGCGTGCGCTGGGTCTACGCCCGTGGTGAGAAGCAGCGCATCGAATACGTGCCGCTGGATGCCCGAGCCGGCCTGCCGGAAGGCAAGGACTCCTACCTCCTGCAGGACTGGGACCAGCGCTTGGCGGTGGAAATGCCCTATGGGCAAGTTAACGCGGTGCTGGAACCGATGCTGGGGGTGAGGCAATCGGTGGCGGGGCTGGAGCAGACCAGCCGTATGCTGGGCGCGCAGGTCGAGGGATTCTGGGCCGCGCACCCCGCGCCGGAGGCCGCTGTTGAGGCGCAAGTGGTGGTGATGCGCGCCGACGGCAAGGGGGTACCCATGCGCAAAGCGCCCGAGGCACCGCCGATTACCGCCCATGCCCATCGGCCTGGCCCTAAACCGGGGCGCAAACAGATGGCCTTGGTAGGCGCGGCTTATCACCTCGAACCCTACGTACGCACCCCGGAGCAGGTGCTGGAAGCGCTGTTTCAGGAACCAATACCCGGTGTGCCGCCGGTCTTGGCCCGCCCGGCGCCCCAACACAAGCGCCTGCGCGCGGCGCTGTCCGAAGCCGACAGCGGCCAGCCGGGCCATAGCGCCGAGGTCATTTTCCCCTGGCTGCTGGAGCAAGCCCAGGGACGGGATCCCCAACACCGCCAGCCCTGGGTAGTGGTCATGGACGGTCAACCCACGTTGTGGGACCAGTTAGAGGCGGTGCTGAAGGACACGCCCCGGGTAGAGATTCTGGATTTGCTGCATGCCAATGGGTATCTCTGGGAAGCGGTGCATTTATTTCATGCCCCGGGCAGCGACCAGGCGATGGCCCTGATGAAACTTTGCTTACTGGCACTGCTCAAGGGCCAGGCGCGGATGCTGATGATCTGGTTGATCGATCAGGCCCAGCGATGCGGCTTGTCGGACGCACAACGCCAGCCACTGACCAAGATCAGCGATTACTTTCACCGGCATCGGCATCGCGTGCAGTACGATCAGTATCTGGCAGCTGGCTATCCCATCGCCTCGGGCGTCATCGAGGGCGCTTGCCGTCATGTGGTCAAGGATCGCATGGAGCGCACCGGCATGCATGGGACGCTGCCTGGCGCTCAGGCCGTGCTCCAGCTCCGTTGCCTCGCCCTCAATGGGCAGTGGGAGGACTTCATGCAGTACTACATCAAACAAGAAACGGCCCGACTGTATCCTAAAAAACCTATTCGTCGGCCTGCACTGGAGATTTTGCCCAAGGCCGCCTGAGAGGCGGAAATCTGGTTACGCCCGATTGCAATTCAGGTTCCTTTTTTTTTAATTCATTAATTACCGTCGCTGTACTTATATCCAATACCCGGGCCGTATCACGAATGCCGCTCCCGTTTACGGCCATCTCAATGATTTTTCGCTTGACTTCTGGCAAGCGACCTTTCTCTGAATAATCTCGAATAAATGTCTTTTCTTCGCAGTCGCTTTCTTTGCAAAGAAAGCGTTGTTTTCCATTGGTCGTTTTTCCATGTTTACCAACATCGATACCACCGCAACTTGGGCATTTAATTGGTTCTAATACCATAATAAATTTCTGAGTTTAAATTCTGCTAATTTGACATCTTGAATTCAAAATATGATAGTTGATTATTTTATAAAAACTAGAAGTTACGCATTGACAGCGGGGTGAAATTGTGGAAGGAGAAGGTCCTTGCTAGCCATAAAGTTTTGAATGAAAGAGGCGATGACCTCGTCAAATAAATGCCGCTGTAAGCGGTAACAGTTACTGATCATCTTCGTCACGCACATCTGCTGTAACTGCACGTACCCACATAGCGCCGCGAAGATGTGATTGCGGATGGCCAGCGGTTGGCGGACACGGAAATGCTCAATATGGCAGACTTGCTTGAGCACCCGATGATACTGCTCAATCTGCCAGTGTTGATCATGGCGCACAGTAAAGGCCGGGCGATCAACCGCTGCCAGCTGCTCTGCGTCGGGCAGGTAAACCGCATAATGGCGCGCTTGGTCTTTCAACCACGTCCGAAACACTTTCACCAAGCCAAACTGACGCAGCCACACCGTCAAGCCGTGTTCGGGAATCGCCAGGTGTTGCACCTGGCTCCACGTGCCTTTTTCGACCGAGACCAGCCGGTTGTTTTCCAGCGCAAAGAGAAATCCCCGCTGATAGTGTCTGATCAGCTTGAGATTGCTCACCCCACTGTACCAACTGTCCCCGGTCACCCAACGGGGCTCCAGGCCCCACGACAACACCTCGGCGAGCATCTCCTGAAAATAGGCGTTTTTGGTTTTGCCGTCCGCTTTATCGTACAGCCGGTAATTGACCGGCTGATGATGGCCGTGCACATCGGTGTAGTACAACGTGATTAGATTGATCCCTTTAACGGTGCGGTGATGTTTACCCGACCAATAATAGCCCACTAACGCCATGTGCTGACTGTACGGCTTGTCCAAGACGCTATCATCAACGCTCAGCGTGCCGCCCTTCAAATTCAGCCCCCCCTTCACCTCGGTGAATAAATCCTCCGGCGTGTACCCCTCCCGCTCTAAAAACCGGTTCACGCTATCGTGGGAAATCGCCAGCACCTCTGCCAAGCGGCAACAACTCGGTGACCCCGGTTCGCTTAACAGAAAGGCGACATACATGGACAACGTGCAACGGGCGGTCGAGGGACGGCTGATGGCTCTTATCATGCGGGGACTTTACTTGGTAATTGGTGTCTTAGGCGATCAGCATATTTTACAATACCTGTCAATGCGTAACTCCTAAAAACAACAAAGCTAAAACACTACCCAGGACGTGCACTGGATCACGCGGGTACCCGCCACGCTGAAAACCGCTCAAGAGGCGCTGCCGTCAGACCGACCCCGCGACCATGACGCCCCTCGATGAGCATACCCGCTATCAGTGCCTGAATACGGCGTATGCCGGAGTGCCCCAACGCTGGCTCGTGATCGACTCCGACGCGGCGCAGCAGCGCGCGCTCAAGACCGTGTCTCGGCAATGCCGGAAACAGAGCGAGGCGGATACCAAGGCGTTTACTAAGTTATGTGCGCAGTCCTTTACCTGTGCCGCCGATGCCGAACAGGCGCTGGCCGCCTTCCAGAACACCCGCACGCTGACCACGGTGGCCGAGTCCCGGATCGTGGCCGTGCCTCACTATCAGAGGCGGGGTCGCCCTGCTAAGGATCGCTCACCCGAGGCCCTGACCTATCAGATCGACGGGGCGTTAGCGAGCATACCTGCCGAGTATACCGCGCGCCTGCGCCAACACCGTGGCTTTATCCTGGCCACGAATCAGTTGGATACCGATGCCCTGCCGGACGGCGAATTGCTGCAGGCCTATAAAGCCCAGCAGCGGGTGGAACGGGACTTTCGCTTTTTGAAAGATCCGCTGTTCCTGGCCGCCTCGCTGTACCTGAAGTCGCCGCAGCGCATCATGGCGCTCATGTTGGTGATGACCCTATGCCTGTTGGTTTATGCCGCCTTGGAATACCGTCTCCGTGACCGGCTGAAAACTCAGGGACACACCTTCCCTCATCAAACTGGCAAACCCGTTGACAACCCTACGGTGCGCTGGGTGTTTCAGTATTTTGTCGGCATTCATCTACTCATCTTGGCCGACGGTCAGGCGCTGGTCCTCAACCTCGATGAGTACCACCAGAGTTTGCTCGAGTTACTCGGTCAGGCCTATGAAGCGTTTTATTACCAATTAGCAAACCATGTCCTCTGGGCATGGTTATCGAAAGTTGGCTTTGCCTGAAAAATCTGCTCATGCTATCTCGGGCGTTGGTTGCCCCACAACCGACGCGAGAGGACGATAGCATGAGCAGATTTGAGAAATTATCGCAGGTCCTCTGGCATTGCCACTATCATCTTGTTTGGGTGCCCAAGTATCGGTACTGGATTTTGCGAGGTGAGGTGGCCCGAGAGATTTACCACGGAGTCCAAGTCTTTAGCGGTCAACTGGGCTGTCAGGTCGTGGAGCTCAACGTTCCGCCAGACCATGTGCATCTCCTAGCCAAGGTACCGCCCAAGGTATCGATCGCGAAGCTGATGGGCACGGTGAAGGGTCGCACGGCGATTCAGATCTTTAGGCGCTTTCCGTATTTGAAGAAGAAGCCGTATTGGGGGAATCATTTCTGGGCCAGAGGGTATTATGTGGACACGATTGGACTGAATCCGGATTCACTACCGTACACTTTTTTTAGCTTAGACAATCATAGAAAAAATATATAGTTCAGTTGCTTATATCATGTAACCGCAAGGTCTGGCAGAGCAAAGCGAAACCTCGGAATTGCGATTCCTTCCCTCAAGAAGTGTTTCAACAACCGCAACCCCAGCTGAAACAAGCTCAAGTCACAACGATCGGTTCGATGGATGTGTCGATACCAAGCCGTTTGTAAGGCAAACGTTCCCAGGTACACCACCCACAGGTAAGCTAGACAACTGCCGATCATCAGGCGCGTGAGCCGCTTCGGGTCCGACAAATGGCTCTTGTGCAGGTGAAAGCCCCGGCTTTTTTGGTCCGAGAAGAAGGTTTCAATGCGAAACCGCTTTCGATACCAATAGCAGGCCTCCTCTGCCACCGCCAGATTGCTGCTCACCAGATAGAGCGGTTCTTGGTGCCCTTTCTCCCACCAGGCAAGGATGTGCACAGGACCCTAAGTGGCCGGCGTGAACAACACCTCCGCCACCCCGACACAGTGCCCCGGCGCGGGGCAGATATCCTGCGGGGCAAAACACTCGCCCTGTTCCACGCACACCACATTCTTGGCCGTGCGGCAGACATAGTTCCAGTTCCAGCGCTCCCGTTCGGCTAACCAGGCGGTGCCATCGAACTCCCCATCACCCAAACACACCACGTCACTGCCTGCGGGAATCCATTGGCTGACCGCGTTGATCAGCTCCACATGCATCGGTTCCGGAAAATGCCCTTGGTTCCCCTGCCGCACTACCCATCTCCGCGGCACCGCTCGCCCGCGATACACCACACTGACCATGAGCGTGACGCAACCACGCCCCACCGCGCTGCCATCGATCACCAACACCAGCGTGTGCCGCACCAGACTCGCCAGCAGCAACTCCAGAAACGGCAGAAAGTAGACCTCGGCCTCGATTAGGGTGTCTAAAAACGCCATTTTTGGGCCAAACTCGTTGCCCGATTTTTGGACTCAGAGATTATCACTCATATACCGATTAGCACTGGGTTTGGGACCAATCAGTGAGGTCCAAAAAGTGGTCAAGGCAAATTGGCCGACTTGGACGCCCTAGGCCTCGATCTGCTCGTTCAGCAACCAGCGCTTGAACTTCTTGATCTGACTGGCCTCGCGGCTGGCGCTGGGTACATCACCAGCAATCGCGGGTAAATTCGTCCGTTGACTGCCGACAATCCCGCAGACCAGGGCCGCCAGCGTATTGAGATGACGCACCACTTGACCGCGGGGCTCCCCCGGATACCTCGTTTTCAAGGCCTGCCAAATGGCCTGAAATCGACGGTATGCATCCCCCATCGTTTGCCCCCCTGAAAACAAAAAACTGCTATCTTACAATAAATTACCTACCTTAGGGGACGCCATTCTAAAAAGTGTACGGTAGTGAAAATCCGGATATGATTCGAAAATATGTGCAATACCAGGAACGTCAAGAGCGACGCCAGGAACGGTTAGCGTTTGACAAGTAAGAATTAGGACAGGGTACCTGGCTTGCCTTCTGAGAAGGCAAGCTGTGTGTGCCCCCTTCCAGGGGGCAACCGCAAAACCAGGTCCTCTGGGCCTGGTTTTTTAGTTCTTAAAATCAAGAGGGGGTGTGCGGAATGTCGGTTATATCACGAAAAAAATGCAAACCTATCAATTCATATGCGAAGATCTATAATTGTAAGGCATCCATAAAGACGCCAATTTTAGTTTCTAATTCATCCCATTCCAATTGCGGGACAGATCCTTGGACAACTCCCGCACCCGCGAATAATCTGAGCATCTTATTGTTGACGACGGCGGAACGTATACCGACGGCAAATTCGGCTGAGTCGGGGCCTATCCAGCCTACCGGTCCCGCGAACCAACCTCGGTCGAAAGGTTCTAGGGCTTCAATGACTTGTAACGCAATGTTTCGAGGTGATCCGCCGACCGCCGGCGTCGGATGAAGCCGTTTTATCAGGTCCATGTCCAAGACACGCTCGCGAAGTTTGCCATGAATCTGACTATAAAGGTGTTGTACCCTAGTCTGTTTGAGCAGCCGAACCCCGCTGCTGACCTCAACATGGCAGCAAAGGTTTTGCAAAATAGATTCAATATCGTTGCATACAAAGCGATGTTCACAATTTTCTTTTTGAGAGCGGAGTAATGCCTCTCCGAATTGCTTGTCTTCTTCAACAGTGGTGCCCCGGGAACAAGTGCCGGCTACGGCCTCGCTTTCAATGGTTTGGCCTTGCCGCTTGTACAAACGTTCTGGCGAAGCGCCAATGAATGCCGAATTGTGTTCAGGTTGAAAATAGAAATGATAGGCGAAAGGTTCTATCGCTTTTAATTGGCTTAGTAAAGTAAAAGGGTTTGGTGCTGTGCTAAATAACAACATGGTGCTACGGCCGAGCACTATTTTCTCCGCTTTACCATTTTTCAAAATAGCAAGAGCTGTTTCAATATTACGGATCCATTCTTGCTTTTCAGGAATATTTCGCCGGAGTAAAAAAACCGAAGGATGACTTTCTGGAATCGTCGAAACCACCGTCTCTACTTTTTCTAATTCTTTTATGATGTATTTAAGTTTTTGTTTTATATCTTTTTTCCTATCTAGAAGTACATTACAAGCCAAATAGGTACCGGTTGAATCGCTGGTCATCTCAAATTGAGGCAATATGAAGCAATAATGACCGTAAGGCAGCCAATGCGGGTCGATTTGGGTTGCGAAATTAAAGCGCAGCCCACCAAAATATCGCGCATTACCGACATAATTGCTAAAGCTTTGTTTCAGGTGTGAGAACATTACCTCATAGTTATTGATGGAGTGGCTTTTCAGGCTATCAGCAGAGCCAATTCCAGCGGCTTCAAAATCAAGCTGTCGGTTGGACCAGTAAACGCGAATACTGTGATCTTGGCAGCTTAACCATTGTAGTGGTGAGCAATCAGATAGCGGTGCTTCCAAGCGAAGCAGCTGGTTAGCATTGACTTTGCTGGAAAAGGAAAAATCGGAATATAAAAGTTGATAAAGTTGGTTAAGCAGATGAGTCTTGGCACCAGCGACGGTTGCGAATGAAGTCACAGGACAGTTCACGGAGCTATGATTCCAGCCAACAACAATATGAACAGGGTAGATAAATTCATTAGACTTTTTGCAAAAATGAGCGCTGAGACGCCGAGCTGGACGGTGTCGCCAGCAGCGCACAGGGAAGTGCGGGGTAGCGAATCCCTACAGAACGGCGGGGTTGATCGGCAGGAACACGTCCAGCCCGGACAGCCAGCGTTTGACTTAGGCAAGAGATCTATTCGTTTAGCTTGCGGACCACCTGATTTCATTGGGCTTTGGGTATGTCTGATGACAGATTATAACAATCCACCGGATTTGGATTGACTGATGTAGATGTTAGTGATTAGTGCGCTGTTCTTCGCGGGGCTTCAGTACGGAGACTAGCGGTTGAATTCGGGTGCTGCGCAAAGTCGGTAACTCGATAACGCATCTGCCAATGCTGGAAGCGGTACATCTAAATATACCTTATCATGTGACTCGCGATATAAAGTATGTGGTCTAATAATAACCATAGCGGAAGTTAAGTGGCAGCTAGAACAATATGCAATTAGAGATCATTAGTCGTTATCCTAAAAGCAGGGATACATCTACCATTCCACTGTTGTTTATACATGGGTCATTTACCGGCGCCAAAGTCTGGGATGTCAATTTTTTGCCCTATTTCGCGCAGCGGGGTTATGAGGCGCATGCTGTCAGCCTGCGCGGGCATGGAGCAAGCGACGGTCATAATAACCTGCTTTGGTGGAGTCTTGCTGATTATGTTGCTGATCTCGCTCAAGCTATCGAGGTACTAGGTTGTACCCCGGTGTTGATCGGGCATTCTATGGGCGGTATGGTTGTGCAGAAGTACCTGGAATCCCATCGGGCGCTGGGTATGGTATTGATGGCTTCGGTGCCACCTCACGGATTGCTATCGTCGCTATGGGGTATGGCTATAGGTAACCCGTTGCTGCTCTATCGTCTTACCTTATTCCAAACTTTTGGTCCGCAGTCTACTGGTAGTATGGATTTTATGCGCGAAGCCCTGTTTTCAGATGGCACACCAAACTCTCAACTCATGAAGTATCTTTACATGGTGCAAGGAGAATCGCAACGCGTATGCTTGGATATGTTAGGGCTGGATCCGCTGTGCCGCAGAGACGATGACAGCATGCCTATACTCGTGATGGGTGCCGAAAGAGACGCTTTTTTTTCACCGGGATTAATGAAAGATACCGCACGCTATTATAAAGCCGATGCCATCATCATTCCTAATATGGTTCACGCTATGATGTTGGAAAGCCACTGGCAACTGGCAGCCAATCATTTGCTGGGTTGGCTGGAAGTCCGTTTTGCCCATTGAGAAAACGCAGGATCGATAGCCAGTCATGTTATGATAATAAGCATTACTGATTTTTTTACAGCCACTCAACCAACTAATGGGGGAAAAGCTGAATGTTACGCAGTCCACGCGATTTCTTTAAGCCTAAAGTAGTCGGCGCACCGGATCCAGTTCGCGAGATACCTGTTAAACCTTCGCGAATGATTCACTTTTTCGACCCCAGTAATCCTAAAATGGCTACCAAGGCGCCCGATATAGCCAAGCAAGTGGATATTTTATTGGGCAATCTTGAAGATGCTGTGCCAACGGATCGTAAAGTCGATGCCCGTGATGGGTTAATTAAGATCGCTAAAGAAAACGACTTCGGCGATACTCAACTCTGGACCCGGGTGAATAGCCTAGATAGTCCGTGGTTTTTGGACGATATGCTGGGGCTCGTGACGGAGGCTGGCGACAAGATCGATGTTATTATGTTGCCCAAGATCCAGGGGCCTTGGGACATCTACTTTATAGACCAGCTACTTGCTCAGCTGGAGGCTAAGGCGGATCTACAACGTCCTATTCTAATCCATGCGATTCTGGAAACTGCCCTGGGTGTGGCTAATGTAGAAGAAATCGCCAATGCCAGTCCGCGCATGCAGGGCATGAGTCTGGGGCCTGCGGACTTGGCCGCCTCTCGGCGGATGAAGACAACACGGGTCGGTGGCGGTCATCCAGGTTATCTTGTGCGTACCGATCCAGATCCTGCCAATCCGGATGCGCTACGGCCTACCGCTCAGCAAGATCTCTGGCACTATACCATTAACCGGATGGTTGATGCGTGTGCTGGGGTAGGTGCATTGCCTTTTTATGGTCCATTTGGTGCCATCAATGATCCTGTTGCCTGTGAGGATCAATTCCGCAATGCTTTTCTGATGGGTTGCGTCGGAACCTGGACTTTACATCCGAGCCAGATCGCTATCGCCAAGCGTGTTTTTAGCCCAGCGCCGGAAGAGGTGGCATGGGCCAAGCGAGTGATTGAAGCAATGCCGGATGGCAGTGGCACGGTCATGATCGACGGTAAGATGCAGGATGATGCGACGTTTAAACAATGCCAGGTCGTGGTAAATTTGGCTAAATTAATTGCTGAGCGGGATTCCGAGTACCGCGAACTATATGATTTTTGATCTCTGGCGTTTAGACTTCTTGCACAAGCCAGACGCCGGCTGTCTAGGGTGGGTATGTCACCGCCGCTCGACTCTGCCATCCGGCTGCCTAGTCCGGCGCCTCAGCGCTTATTTTTGCAAAAAGTTGGTTGCGTTGTTTTAGTGATTGGTCAATGATTCCCAGTTGAGCCGGGGGGCAATCGTACGCTAAGTCCTCATCGCAGACTAAGTGCTTACAGAGTCGCTGCGACACGGGTTGATTACTCCTTGGACCCTGCAGGACGTTGCAGCGTCATTCTGTTGTAAAGTCATATTTGCGAAAACTTTGGCCTTGCCAGGCTGTCTTTTTTTTAAATAGCCGGAATCGATATGGTATAGCTTAGGTTGTTTCGCTATGGTTTAGGTAGCCGTAAAGAAGAAGGCTTATTCGAATGATCGAAGCGGGTCTAGAGAACAAAGCGAGGAGGAGGTTAAACTAATGAGCAAGACGACTACCATTATTGGCGTATTCGACGATCCTATAGCCTTAGAAAAAACCATTAACAAACTTAATGAGAAGGAATTGCAATGGAGTGTCTTCGATCCCAGCATCATAGCCCAGGAGGTGGGTACCGGTGGTGAACCTATCTCTACACCAGGTGTGGTTCCAGCGCCGGGCAACGTCGGTGCCGCCGGTAGTTTTTCACAGGTGGGCAGAGACGCCGTCATCAACGCCCTTAAGGACCATTTGTCAAATTTGCACGTGTCGCAAAAAGTCATTGCTGCCTATGTCGATCAATTTACTCACGAAGCCAAATTCGTTAGCGTCAGGGTCGATGAAGAACGCGCATCAGAAGCGATGGAACTCATGCAAACGTTTAACCCTTCCCGAATCAATCGTCATGATTAAGATTTTGATCGGCCTTTAGACCATTTTTTGCCCGTTTTAGAGCGTAAAAACTACCGGTCAGTGCTACCGGTTGATAAATAGTTGACATTTATTAGCTATAGTTTTCCAGAAATTAAATTTCCCGGCATGATGTCTGTGAATCAAATTAAAACAAAGGGTTAGAAAACTGATTTGTAATTGCTCATTAAGTATGGGTAAGCTTTAAAAACAACAGCTTACACGGGGATTTGGCCGAGCCTTGGGGTAGTGATGTCCATGTAATGCTCGCCTGACGATTCCATGCTATCGTTGATCTAAAACACTTACTTATCCAGGGGAGGTCAACAGAATCCCATGGTCATCAGAGATGTGTGCCCCCGGTGCAAATCAGCCAACTATAAGAAAAACGGTCACATCCACAACGGCAAACAGAATCATCAATGCCGCGACTGCGGACGTCAGTTTGTCGATTGCTTCGAACAATACCTTGTCGGTGATGACACACGAACTCTGATCGAACGCTTGCTGGTGGAGCGTATTTCGTTGCGCGGGATATGTCGTGCCGTGGGTGTTAAACTTAAGTGGCTATTGGGCTTTCGCGGCCAATGCTTGGAGGCCCTGCCGGATCATCTCAACATCCAGCCCGTCCGTGGTACCCAAGACGTCATGATTCAACGCCTTGAGGTGGAAGCCGACGAAATGCACAGCTTCGTGCCGAACAAAGAAAACAAGCAGTGGATTTGGCTCGCCATGGACGTCAAGAGCCGTCAAATCATTGCCTTTCACGTGGGGGATCGCAGCCACAAGAGCGCCAGGCAATTGTGGTCGAAGATTCCGAAAGTCTATCGTCAGAACGCGACGTTTTCCACGGATCAATATGTCGTCTACGAAGGCGTGATTCCCAAGGCGCAGCACAAAGCGGTCAACAAACTGGCGCGCAGAACCAATCACATCGAGCGATTCAACAACCCGCTGCGACAGCGCGTTTCGCGTCTGGTACGCAGTGCGTTGTCGTTTTCCAAGAAGCTAGCCAATCATGTCGGTGCCATCAAGCTTTTCATATGCCACTACAACCTAACGAGAGCAACAGTGTAGCGCGAGCATTACATGGACATCACTACCCGCCTGAGAGGGTGTGTGAGAAGTCTATGGAGGCGCGAGTCGGCGCCGCATGAGCTGGATCATCGCAACTCGGATCATCGTCTCACTTGAGGTGGTCAATGCTTCATAGTCCTTGCTTAATCGCCGGTACCGACCTAACCAGGCAACCGTTCGCTCCACGACCCACCGGCGAGGGAGCAGCACAAAGCCGGTTTGGTTCGCCGGCCGCCTGACAATGTCCAGTACCCAACCGCCAAAGGCGCGGACCCAGTCGACAAACGTGCCCGAATCGTTACTATCCGCCCAAATGCGCTCCACCCGGGGAAATCGACCCAAGAGGGTCGCCAGTCCCAGGCGCGCCCCGTCGCGGTCTTGAATCCCCGCCGAAGGCACCACCACCGCCAGTAATAGCCCCAGGGTATCTACCCCGATATGGCGCTTGCGTCCCTTGACGTTTGTTCCCGCATCATAACCGCAGACCCCCCCTTTTTCCGTCGTCTTGACGCGTTGGCTATCAATGATCGCGGCACTGGGTGTCGCCTCGCGACCCGCCGCGGGGCGCACCTTCGCCCGCAACACCTCGTGAATCTTCGCCCAGGTGCCGTCTAACCGCCATTGCCGATAAGACCAATGCACCGTCCCCCACGGCGGCAAATCATGTGGCAACATCCGCCACGCACAGCCACTGCGACTGACATAGCATATCCCGTTGACCACCTCCCGCAGGTCCACCTCCCGCGAGCGTCCCCCCGGCTTCGCGGGAGGCAAGAGCGGTTCAATCAACGGCCTCTGGCGATTCGTTAGATCCCTGGGATAGGCGGCGCGCTTCCTCACCATCTCAAGCCTCTCAATACCCTAAACACAACGTCATATCTCTAACGTAGAGTCGATGATCGAAGCTTTTCACACACCCTCTGAGGCTTATGAAAAGCCCCGCATGGACGGGGCGTTTAACATTGGTTTTGGTACACGTCTAAGATTATTAGTCGTCGCTTGCAAACCCCAACAGCATTAGCAAAGACTGGAACAGGTTAAAAATGGCGATGTAGAGCGTTACTGTAGCCATAATATAGTTAGTTTCGCCACCGTGAATGATTTCGCTGGTTTGCCAGAGAATCAATCCCGACATCAGTAGCACGAACATGGCTGAGATCGCCAACGCTAGGCCAGGCATCTGAAATACAAAGGCGCCTAGACCCGCCAAAAAGGCCACTAGAATACCCACCATCAAAAAGCCGCTCATAAAGCTGAAATCTTTTTGAGAGACCAGCGCGTAACCGGACAAAGCCAAAAAAATAATGCCAGTGCCGGCCATGGCGGTCATCACGATCTGTGATCCGCCGGGAATGCTCAAATACAAGCTGATGATGGGACCTAAGGTGTAGCCTAGAAACCCCGTCAAAGCAAACACCGCGACCAGCCCCCAAGGACTGTTGCGTAATGCACTAGTCAGGAAGAGCAATCCAAAGTAGCCACCTAGGGTTATAAAAAGTCCCAACGGAGGTGCGTTGGTGGCGACAGCGAAACCTGCCGTAAAAGCACTGAACAGTAGTGTCATTGATAGAAGAATATAGGTGTTGCGTAACACCTTATTGGTAGCCAGTGCCGATTCGGCGGGTCTGGTTACCGCATAATTTTTCTCCAGTTTTTTCTCGAGCATGTCCAAAAACCTCTGATTAACGTTGACTGCTTCGTGAATTATAGACCATATAAAAGGTAAATAGTGCACTGTTTGTTGCGTGCAAAACCTGCGTTGCCGAAGGCCTTGTGCTTCTAGAACAACTCACATATTTGGATACTCCGGTCCGTCACCGCCCTCTGGAGTTACCCAGACAATATTTTGGGTCGGGTCCTTGATATCACAAGTCTTGCAGTGCACACAGTTGGAAAAATTAATTTGCATTCGCGGATTGCTGCCATCATCGTCACGAACAATTTCGTAAACGGCGGCAGGGCAGTACCGTTGCTCGGGAGCATCGTAAAGCGGAAGATTATGGTTAACGGGAATGGAACTGTCTTTCAACGTCAGGTGGGCAGGCTGATGCTCACTGTGATGGGTGTTGGAAAGAAACACCGAAGACAGTTTGTCGAACGTAATTTTTCCATCTGGTTTGGGATAATCGATCTTGGGTGTCTCACTGGCTTTTTTTAGCGTTTGATGATCCGCATGGTGGAAATGCAGAGTCCACGGTGCTTTACCCCGAAGCACATAAGTATCCAAACCTGAATAAGCAAAGGCAGCCAACGTACCCCATTGAAATGAAGGGCGAATATTACGGGCGAGATACAGCTCTTCCCATAGCCAGCTTTCCTTGAGGCTCTTAGGATAGCTAGTGACTTCTTTTGCACCTTCCTGAGCGAGCGCTTCAAAGGTCACCTCGGCAGCCACCATGGCGGATTTCATAGCAGTATGGATGCCTTTAATCTTAGGTGTATTAAGAAAACCCGCCGAACAGCCAATCAACATACCGCCTTGAAAGGTAAGCTTGGGAATGGATTGCCAACCGCCTTCATTTAAAGCTCGAGCCCCATAGGCAATGCGCTGCCCTCCCTCAAAGAGTGGGCGGATGTCAGGATGGAGTTTAAAACGCTGAAACTCATCAAAGGGGCTGAGGTGGGGATTGGTATAATCCAAGCCGACGACAAAACCCACTGCCACTTTGTTATCTTCGATGTGATAGAGGAAGGATCCGCCATAAGTCCGTAAATCCAGGGGCCAACCTACTGTGTGAATAATCGTTCCCTGCTTGTGCTTGGCAGGCTCCACGTCCCAAATTTCCTTGACGCCAATACCATAAGTTTGGGGATCGGCTTTAGTTTTGCCGTAAATTGCAGGATCCAAATTCTCGCGCAGCTTAAAGCGTTCCTCCAGGGCTCGAGTGAGAGAGCCTCGACAGCCCTCTGCGAACATCGTGTATTTAGCACGCAGTTCCATGCCCGGCTCGTAGCTGTCTGTCGGCTGTCCATCCTTACCTATACCTCGGTCGCCAGTGATGACACCTGCTACGCTACCATTGTCTTCATAAATGACTTGTGCGGCAGCAAAACCGGGATAGATTTCTACTCCAAATTCTTCTTCGGCCTGCTGCCCCAACCACCGACAAAAATTCGCTTCACTGATGATGTAATTGCCATGGTTATGCATTTGGGGTGGAGTGGGTAGCTTGTAAGAAGACTGACTGGTCATTAGCAGGAACTTATCATCTTTCGCCTCTACGTTAAGCGGTGCTCCCCGTTCCTTCCAATCAGGTAGCAGTTCATTAAGCGCGCGCGGTTCGAGAACTGCGCCGGATAAGATATGGGAGCCAACTGCAGAGCCTTTTTCCAGAACACAGACGCTGATTTCTTGATCTTTTTCGGCCGCTAATTGTTTCAGTCGAATCGCCGCGCTCAAACCGGCAGGACCGGCGCCAACGATAACGACATCGTATTCCATAACATCACGTTCCACCGTTTCCACTATATTATACCTCTCTTTGTTGGTTGTAGGTTGCAGGGATGTGGGAGAGCGTAGAGGTTAGATTTTAAGCCCAGCATTTTATCTTATGCTGCCGAGCATGAAATCATTGTATTAGGACCAACTTCGATAATCCAGCCAAACCATTTCGGATTGTTCGTTGGCGATACCTTGCTGCGATTTGTCATCGGCTTAAACCACACCATTCGACGTGGTATGCGTGGCTAAGTTTCCGTCATTTGGATTTTTTGATGTGCTGAACCCTAGTAAGTCAGGGTCGATAGAGAATAGTGTAGAAAGTGATTGTCCGACGGTAGTTTGTGATAGCCTTTTAGTGTGTTTATTCTAATTTTTGTCGTTAAACTATGTTTCAAATAGCGTTAGGCTGTTTATCTAGCACAGTTGTGCTGAAGTTATCCGCGAAATGTGGTTTGTGCGTGCGAATTAAGGAGAGAATACAATGGCAACGACATCGGTAAAGAGGCTGCGTGAAGAACAAGGTAAGGGTAACGCAAGAGATTATCCTCGCCAAGTCTGGTTAGCCGGTTTAGGAGCTTTTTCAAAGGCTGAACAGGAAGGGAGTAAGGTCTTTGAAATGCTTGTGAAGCGAGGCGAGGAGGTCGAGACTCAGGCTAGAAAGAGAGCCGAGGAAAAGGTCGAAGAAATGAAGGGTAGAATGGAGGAAATGCGGGGCAGAGCCAATGACAACTGGAATAAATTGGAGCAGGTATTCCAGAATCGGGTCGCTCGTGCGCTAAACCGGTTAGGTGTCCCCAGTCACGACGATGTGGAAGAGCTGTCCAGGCAGGTGGAAGAACTCAGCAAGAGCGTAGAAGAGTTGGTAGAAGCTGAGAGATCGAAATCTTTGCCAGTGCCTAAGGGAGTCGCTGCTCCGGCCACTGTAGAAGCGGCTTAAACATATGGCAAACTGCAGATCCGCTCTCAATATTGAATCCTGAGGTCGGAGAGCGGATGGCTATGCAATGAGCTCATTGCTTTTTAGAAATACAAATCTATACCCTCAGTCAATAAATTATATTGAGTTTCAACCATTTCTTTGACGGCAAAAGCGGGAAAACCGCGAATAACATTGTTATCAATGATCATCCAGCCGATGCCGTCCCGCGGTCCCAAATCGATAAAGTAACCCAATTCTCGGTAGGCATAGATATAGGGAAGACGTTTTTGTTGCAAACGCTTAATGTTGTAGGCAACTTGTTTGCCTTTGCGCACCGCAGCTTGAGCCGTTAGGCGGTTTAATCCACTGGAAGCAAAGTGGGCACAATCTCCAGCAGCAAAAACATTGGGTAAGCTCACATTATCAATTATCACCTGACCATACCGATTCACCCAAAGTTGCCAGGGACTAGGAGCAACGCCCGGAAAGAGCAAGGTCAGTCCGGAAAAAAGCTGGTAAAATCGGCCCGATTTCAAATCTTTTAAATGAATTTTGTTTTTGTCTTGGAATTGATATTCGGTATGGGGAAGACATTCGATTCCAGCTTGTCGCAGGCGCTTATCTATGTAGGTATGAAATTGCTTCGGCAGGTTAAAGAGTATTTGATCGCTGCGATAAATCAGCCGGAGCCGATGGCGGATACCGCTGTTACTAAGCAAATCGTAGAGCTCAAAGAGAAATTGTAGACTTGTTGCCCCGCCGCCCACGATAGAAATCACACGATCGCCGTTCTCAGTACGCTTAAGAAAGTGGTTGAGAATGGCTTGTCCTTCTTGATAAAGAAAATGATTAAGATCATAAACGCGGCCATTGGTATTAGCGTTGTAAACTAGTTGATGTGGTTTTGCTCCCGTGGCGATGACCAGATAATCAAACGTCATTTCGCCGTCGGGTAAGGGAATGGTTTTATACCACTGCCAAGTGCTTAAATTTTCGGCTGTAAAATGCAGAGTGGTACAATGGTGGAAGAAATTAAAGCGCCTTGCCAGTGCTGCAAAAGGTAGCTGATAGTCGCTTAAGGGATGGCGTAGAGTCTGATGAAGGTGCGTCAGTTTAAGATGATTTTCCCTATGATCGACAACATGAATTTCTGTTTCCGGCAAAATATGTCGCAATTCGATAACAGTCGCTAATCCCGCATAACCTCCGCCGATAACGATAATTTTCACCCGCGTCGTTTCCGTTGCTTCCGTTGCTTCCTTTTCTCATTTTGAAATCGTATTGAAAGCGTAAAGCTCTTTTTACTATACCCGAGATCATTGAGTTCGTTGATCATAATCAATAGACCTCTTGCATCAGTCAGATTCTAGCTATCCAGGCTGGATGTGTTCCCGCCGCAACACTGCCGTTTTAGGGACTCGCTACCGCGCACTTCCCTGTGCGCTGCTGGCGACACCTTCAAGCTGGAGCCTCAGCGCTCCTTTTTGCAAGAGGTCTAATGTGTAAGTCCCTCCTTTCGTTGACTTAAAACTGAAGCAGCGTCAACTGAGAGGGGGAATACAACATTTGACCTGTTTGAACGCTCCGTCTATCCTTGTTTTTTAAGTGATTCGACCAAATCGATATATTGCTGCATGGCATCCTCTCTGGGAGTGCCTTGCAGAGCGGCCCAGGCATCGTATTTGGCGCGGCCCACTAAATCGGTAAATCCAGGGCGGTTGCCTTGTACATCCCCCGCCGAGCCTTGTTTAAAAAGGCCGTACAGCTTAAGCATATTCTCGTTATCGGGGCGTTTGCTTAATTGAGTACTTTCTTCGGAAGCCGTTTTAAATCGAGTTTCTAGATCGGACATGATAGCTCCTTACTGGGTGGCTTATCGGATGGATACCACACATATTGGTGGACAAGTTTTTTTAGTGGATTTTCCCGCTTCGTGCAAGTCGAGTTGCCTAAGCGAGCTGAATGATGGCTGGTGATATCCCATCACAGAATGATTTCACCGTTGTGTATGATTCGGTGGTATCTTGAGTAGATAATCACAAAAACCAAATATAGCATAGTTAGGAATCCGGAAGTGAATCGTTATGGCTAATTCTGATCGTGAACGCATGTCGAGCGTTGATCATGCCTGGTTGCGGATGGATCGCCCCTATAATCATATGACCATCACCGGGGTGATGACATTGGCGGATCGGCTTGATCTGCAACGCCTGCGAGATACCATAGAAGTGCGTCTCTTGCATTACAAGCGCTTTAAACAACGGCCTGTTGACACTCCCAAAGGCGCCTATTGGGAGACGGACAAACATTTTGAATTGAGCAGCCATGTACGCCGGGTGGGTTTACCGGGTGCAGGAGGTAAGGAAGAACTGCAGGAATTTGTCAGCCACCTGATAAGCACGCCGATGGATCCGACGAAACCCCTATGGGATTTTAACCTGGTAGAGGATTACCAGGGGGGAAGCGCGTTGATTCAGCGAATCCATCACTGTTATGCCGATGGCATAGCTCTGGTACATGTATTGCTGTGCATGACTGATACGCCGCCCGGTGTGCCTGTGGATACCACGCGTTCCACCACATTGCAAGCGAGTCCTAGAGCAGATGAAGAGAACGGCGGTATTTTCAAGTATCTCTTCCATCCGGTCAGTGAAGCGGTGAGCAGCGCTGCCAAAGCGGGCAGGAGCCTGTGGGGTGTGTTAGAGGAAGGTGTCAACATGATACGTCATCCTTCCGAGACCGTAGGTTATGCGCTGCAGGGAATTGGACTTGCATCGGAAGGAGTCAAACTGGCGCTGCTACCCGGCGATCCGGCAACGCGCTTTAGAGGAAAACCCGGTGTTGCTAAACGTACGGCATGGGCCGAACCGCTACCCTTGCGTGAAGTCAAGGCAGTCGGTAAAGCCTTAGGGTGCTCCGTCAACGATGTATTATTGTCGGCGGCTGCCGGCGCTATGCGTGCCTATCTCATAGAAAATGGCGATAGCGTGGATGATAAACTGGAAATACGCGCTGCCGTACCCGTCAACCTCCGACCTCTAGAGCAAGCCAGCAATTTGGGGAATGTTTTTGGGTTAGTGTTGCTGACGCTTCCCGTGGGGATCGAAAATCCCTTGGAACGCCTTTACGAATTGAATAGAAGGATGGAAGAGTTAAAGGGATCTTATCAGGCCATTCTTACTCTGGGCTTATTGAGTGTTATGGGGGTAGGACCCAGAATAGTTCAGGCGTCTGCCATGAGAACACTCAGTAAAAAGGCAACGGTCGTCATGACCAATGTGCCCGGACCACAGAAACCGCTTTTCTTTGGCGGCGCTAAAATTTCGGAACTTATGTTTTGGGTGCCGCAAGCGGGTTCGGTAGGGATGGGAATGAGTATCATCAGTTATAACGGACGCGTTCACTTCGGTCTGATTACCGATGCAAAAATGGTCAAGAACCCGGAAGCCATCGTTAACCGTTTTAGCGGTGAATTTGAAAAGTTGCTGTTAACTACAATGATGGAACCTTGGGGCAGGCATTTAAATGCCAAAGCGGTAGAGGCTTCCCTGAAAGCATTGCAAAATCATTAAGTGCTCAATAGTCATGTTAGAACAAAGTATTGTTGTGGCGTTGTTTTGTTCTCGCCTGAGTAATTAAAATGAAAAAAGTTTAGTGTGTTTATTCTAATTTAGCTTGTTATCATGGTTTACATAGCCACAGATCTGTCCGCATTGATTGGAGAAACAATATATGCAACAGTTAACTAATTGTCTGATATTGGTAAGTTCATTTAGCACTTAGGGTAAGGTTCATTTGCATCCAGTAGGTAGACAGGAAACATAAACTTGGAGGAAAACCAATGACTAAGAAATTAAAGAGCAAAACAGACGAAACAAACCTCGGTCAAGGGGTAGTGAATTTTACACACCAAGTTTGGCTAGCAGGCTTAGGTGCATTTTCAAAGATCGAAGAGGAAGGCGGCAAAGTTTTTGAAAATCTGGTTAAAGAAGGTGAAAAATTTGAAGCGCGCACCAAGAAATTAGCTGATGATAGAGTTGAGGGTATTAAAGATAATGTCGAGGAAATGCGCGACAAAGCAACGGATACCTGGGACAAAGTAGAAGAAGTGTTTGAAAGTCGAATGGCGCGTATTTTGAACCGGCTCGGTATTCCTACTAGTGACGACATGGAAGACCTGTCTAAGAGGGTTGAAGCTTTACACGAAAGTGTTAAAAAGTTATCAAAAAATCAAGCTTAAAAATTATTTAAAAATTTTTGAGTTATGTTACGAATTCATTTTATAATATGTTTTTAAGGAGTAAAACTTATAACTGACGGTTCGCTCTTTTTTGTTGTGACATTTGAGATCCAAGCCCTGTGTAGCAAACACTAGAGCCGATACATGACAACTGGCCTGTTTCGGAGCAGATCTATTCGTTATGTGTGTTACCGCACAGAATGCCGCGGGCTTTAGGGTCATTCTTAAACTGACATTTCATTACATTATTTCTTGTGACATTTGAGATCCAAGCCCTGTATAGAAAAAACAATAGATGACAAACCGGCCTCTCTCAGAGCAGATCTATTTCCAAGGGCTTGAACGCTTAACCCACGGGTGGAGCAAAAACCCTAAATAAGGCTTTTATAACCATTCAAGTGGGATGTTGTCCCTATTTTTAAAGAAAAATTTGAGCGAACGATCAGTTATAAGGCATAAGTTAAATTCAAATTTTTTACCGAAGTCATGATTTGGATTCAACAAACCTAAACACGGCATTATTCAAATGCCTAGTGGATGAAAAAGCTTTTGACACGATAAGGGTAGACGTCAAGCATGGGTTCTCTGTAAGAACGTGGTATTTTTTCCTGCAAGCAGAACTGCCCTCGAATATAAAAATGTCTTAACCTGTGCTAACAGACAAAACATTCTGGATTAGCTAGCGTTACCGATTGAACTTAATGAAACTATTTCGAATGGAGTTCTTTCTGGCTGCAAATCTACCGCATGTTTTATAACGGATAATCGAGTTTGGCTTGAGGAGGTAATATGCTGAGAACCCACCATAAAAACCACGATGATTCTAACAAAAGCCGCGTCGGATTGGCACTTGCAGGAGGCGGTCCGCTAGGCATTATCTATGAAATTGGTGCGTTGCGGGCACTGGATGAAACATTAGAAGGAGTTAATTTTAATCATTTGCATGTTTATGTGGGTGTTAGTGCCGGTGCAGCAATTGCCGCTAATCTAGCAAATCAGTTGACCACGGCTCAAATGTGTCGCGTTTTTATCCATAACGACTCAGATCAGCATCCGTTTAATCCGCAAATTTTTTTAACGCCTGCGTTTCGAGAATATTATCAAAGGCTGACATCCGTACCTAAGCTTTTTTTCAATTCAATATGGCGGTTTATTAAGAATCCTTTTGATCTGGGATTATTAGAGTCTCTGACAAGCTTGAGTCAGGCATTTCCTACTGGATTATTCGACAATCAGCCGATTCACGAGTATTTACAGCAAGTGTACAGTTTTAACGGCCGTAGCAACGACTTTCGTACACTTGGACGTAACCTTTATGTGGTGGCGGTAGATTTGGATACCGCGGAAGCGGTGATATTCGGTACAAAGGGTTTTGATCATGTTCCTATATCAAAAGCGGTTCAAGCGAGCACTGCTTTGCCTGGGCTTTATCCGCCGGTGGAAATCGATGGGCGTTACTATGTGGACGGTGCATTAGTGAAGACTATGCATGCCTCCGTGGCCTTGAATAAGGGTGCGGATTTGGTTTTTTGTATCAATCCCCTAGTACCGTTTGATGCAAATCTTGCAGCGCAAGCAGGGATATCGGAACATGAAACGTTAATCGAAGGAGGTATGCCGGTAGTACTATCCCAGACGTTTCGGGCCATTATTCATTCGCGTCTGCAAGTTGGCATGTCTAGCTACGATACTCAGTACGAAAACGCTGATGTGATTCTCTTTGAGCCCAACCGCGATGATCCGAAAATGTTTTTTACTAATGTATTCAGTTTTGCTAATCGCCTAAGGGTTTGTGAACACGCTTACCAAACAACTCGAAATGATTTGTATGCGCGCCGCTACGAATTGGAGTCTATTCTAAGTCAGCACGGTATAACCTTACGCATAGATATCTTGGAAGATAAAACCCGCCATTTTAGTACCGGCTTACAACTGGATGATATCGCCGACGCAAGGCAAGTGACTTCTAGAGAGCAGCTTTCGGACGATCTTGACAAAACTTTAAGTCAGTTGCGGCAAAACCAAGTAAATTGCAGTAGCCCATCGATACTGAATTCATAAACGATAAATCAGCATTTATTTTGGTTGTTAATTTCATTTGAGCAAAATATCCGGTTTTTTGTATTAATTTTTAGTTTTTATATTTGGTGTACGAGGAGTATAAGATGGAAGCAGAAAAGGCAAATAATGAGTTAATAAATTATTGGATGGTCAGTGATACTATTAGTAAAGCTCGCCAACTGTGGTTGGCAGGACTTGGGGCTTTTTCGAAGGCTGAGCAGGAGGGCGGTATATTGTTTAAATCTTTAGTAAAAGAAGGTGAAAAGATCGAAGCTCGCACTAAAAGCGTTGCTGAAGATCAGGTTGAAAAAATACGAGATAGAATAGGGGATACTGTCGAGGATGTTAAGGATAGGGCTACGGATACTTGGGATGGATTGGAGCAGTTATTCGAGGATCGCGTAGCGCGTGTCTTGGGTCGTATTGGTATTCCTACTCAAGAAGAAGTGCAAGAACTAAGCAGACGAGTTGAGGTTCTAACTGGTAATGTTCGGATGTTAATCCATAAATCATAAACTTGCATGTTAACCTTATCCTAACAATTCTGTTGGCTTGCGCTACGTACTCAATTTTACCTAGTCCAAGTAGTCGTGACTTAATTTTTGTAATAACTGCCGCATATCATCTCGCAGAAAAGGCGATACTAAAGCCATAACCTGGGAAACACCGTAACCCAGATGATTCTCATTGTTGTCGCGATTTTTTCCGTGGATATTTTGAAAGTTAAGCCAGTAAGTAGCGACAACAGTAATATTATTTCCCAACGCTGTGATTTCTTCATAATTAGCCTGCATAACGCCAGCATCAACCAACCCCTGACATATAGCAATAGAAGTTTTTATTTTTTTTTCTAAAATACGTCTAAAATGTAAGCGTAACTTTCTACTGCGACCCAGTATATTTTCTAAGTCACGGTACAAGAAACGGTATCGCCAAATGTTTTCAAACACTAAGTGTAAGTAAAGCCACATATCTTCCATATTTAATTCGCGGCTTTGAGGTACTTGTAACGTTTCCGATATTTGTTCTTCAAAACGTTTAAATAAGAGGTGAATAATTTCATCTTTATTACGAAAATGATAATAAAGATTGCCGGGACTGATATCCATTTCATCAGCAATATGATTGGTAGTAACGTTTGGTGCTCCATACTCATTGAATAGTTGAAGACTCGTCTGTAGAATACGTTCACGGGTTTTCATGACCTTGCCTCGGTTTTGAAAGATTTCATCTTTACTTATGGGCAGTCAAGGGATTATTAAGATGATAGAAGATTAGGTGATTATATAGTGACTATTTCTTGAAGGATTAATCTTTATTTTTAAATTTATTTTTTAAGAGGATCAGTTCCTTAATTTTTGCATAATCTGTTATGCAATAAAAAAATAATAATACCTGTTCCCTCTATGGTCTTTGGGAATTGCTTTATGGTTATGAAGCTGTATGGTTGTAAGTTTAGAAAGATGACGACATTATGGTGGTAAAAGAATATACGTTATCAAATTGTTTGAAAATAAACTGGCCCACAAAATAGGTGGGCCTTATGTTGGATATCCAAAACGTGGAGGTAAACCAAATTCCTCTTTATCTATCAGAATCTTAAAAAAAATTTTTAGAAAACCGTATGATTAAACTACAGTCCAGATTTTTTATTACTGAGGTTAAGCATCATTGTTGCCTAGTACTATTTTCCCACGGCTCTTGGTAAAATCCAGCAGGCGCTGGATAGGCCGCACTGCTTTTATTCTTGTTTCTTCATCGATGAAAATTTCATTGGTCCCTTTCTCTAAAGTGTAAGCCAGCTTGCGTAAACTATTCATAGCCATCCATGGACAGTGGGCGCAGCTTACACAAGTAGCGCTTTTCCCGGCAGTAGGAGCTTCTAAAAAGATTTTTCTGGGGGCCGCTTCTTTCATCTTATGAAAAATGCCTCTATCAGTCGCTACAATAAACTTCCCAGCGTACAACTCTCGAGCAGCTTCAATGAGGGCGGTAGTGGAGCCTACTACATCAGCTTGGGCGATGACATCGGCTGGTGATTCGGGATGCACCAGTACTTTTGCATCGGGATGCTTGGCCCGCAGCTTGCGTAAACCCTCCGCTTTAAATGCCTCGTGAACTATGCATGCACCATCCCAAATCAGCATATCAGCGCCAGTTTTTTGTTGAATATAGGTGCCTAAATGACGATCCGGTGCCCATACAATTTTTTCACCTCTTTCTGTCAGGCAGGAAACAACATCTAGCGCTATACCCGAAGTTACCACCCAATCAGCTCGAGCTTTCACCGCCGCACTGGTGTTAGCGTAAACCATTACAGTGCGCTCTGGATGCTGATCGCAAAAGGCGCTAAATCCGTCGGCTGGACAACTGAGATCCAAAGAGCAAGTCGCTTCTAATTCCGGCATAAGTACCCGCTTTTCAGGGTTAAGGATCTTAGCTGTTTCACCCATAAAGCGTACGCCTGCCACCACTAGTGTGCTGGATTGGCATGCGTTGCCGAAGCGGGCCATATCCAAAGAATCTGAAACATAGCCGCCGGTGGCATCAGCCAACTCTTGCAGTTCGGGAGATGTATAGTAATGAGCTACTAGCTTAGCGTCCTGCGCTATCAGCAGGTGCTTGATATGCTCGATTATCTCTTGGTATTCGGCGGATGTTAGCTTTTCCTCCGTCATCTCAGGGATTTGGGAAGGTAGTAGGCAAAAATTATCTGTTACAGAAACATTTGTCTTTGCATTCATAGCAGGACTTCTCCAGCGATTCTTAGTGATCGCATTATTTAATAAATTCGACTTTGCCGGGTTTTTTAACCCGATATAGTCGTGCAGGACGGTGGTTGCCTTCCCGAGAAAGTTCGCCAGTGGCTTCGATACAGCCCATCGATAGTACCCGCTTGCGAAAATTACGTTTATCCAACGTTTCACCTAAAATAGTTTCGTAAACTGATTGTAAAGCGCTTAAGGTAAAACGCTTCGGCATGAAGTGGAGAGCGATGGTGGAATACATTAGTTTGGCGGCTAGACGCCGATGAGCCATAGCGATAATCTCGCTATGTTCTGGGTTTATGGGTGGTGTATTATCAATCGTAAACCAGCAAGGTTCTTCATCCACTGACGAGCCACATAAACATAGCTGATGAAGGGGCACTAAGGCATAGTAAGCTACGGAAATTACCCGTCGTGGAGGGTTTCTGTCAGGATGTCCAAAGGTATAAAGCTGCTCTAAATATACGCCCCGTAATCCTGCTTGCTCCTGCAAATGGCGCAATGCTGAAGCATCCAGATCTTCATTAACTGCCAAGCTTCCCCCAGGCAGTTTCCATACCTCGTCTTGCCGCTTGACTAATAGTACCTCTAGTCGTTCATTGCGGATGCTGAACAATACCACGTCAGTGGAAATAGTGAAGAAACTAATGGGAGAGGTCATGGGAGAGGTCATGGAAGAGGTCATGGAAGAGGTCATGGAAGAGGTCATGGAAGAGGGTTTAGTGTATCTAATACACTAAATGTTAGTGTTATTACAACACTATTGCAAGTATGTTACAAAAAATTATTGCAATACTACAGAGTGTAGGGACTCTTTATACTGGTTTCTCGGCGAAATCGGCCAGTAGCAAGGAAAGCGGAAACCTGAACCGCTACGGTGGGCGAAATTAACAATCCGGTATGACTGACTGGCAGACAAATGTGATCGGTCATGCCCTGCAAAAAAGTCTCAGCAACTGCCACTGTACCGTCTGCGGGCACTAAATTGGTACCGATGAAGCGTCCAATTCCTGCGTTTTGCGTTCCTGCAAGAGAGCCCAATTCTAGCTTAGTTGGCCAAGGCGGAGCATCTCCTAATAACCCCTGAGTAGCGCTACGTCCTAATATAAATTTCAACCGACTGATATGGAGTTCGCGAGCAATATGGCTGCCTTGGTGCGGAGTGCCCAGCGTAACCGTACGGCCAAATGGAAGATGCGGCGCTTGAGCCACTAGGTATCGCACGACGAGTCCGCCTAAGCTGTGGGCAACTAAGTGAACTACGGTGGTATCGAAAGATTGTATAAAACTTTGCAGAAAGCGAGCATTATTGGGTATAGAAGTGCGTAGGCTCGGATAAGAAAACAGCACCGTTCGGTAACCTACCCGCCGGAGTCGGCGGGCCAGCAATTGCATGCACAAGCCATGCATATACAAGCCATGGATGAGAATCACAATGTTAGGCTTCGCAGTATGATCAACAAGATTAGACAATGCTAATAGGTTCTATTGAGGTAACGAAAAATACTGATAAATAGCATTTAAAAGACTGTCATAGACAATGCTAACCTATTATAATTGTTGATCAAACATGCACTTGGTATTCATTAATCGAGAAAAGGCATGGCTGGACATAGTAAATGGGCTAACATTCAGCACCGCAAGAGTGCTCAAGACGCTAAACGTGGCAAGCTGTTCACGCGCTTAATTCGTGAAATCACTGTGGCTGCACGCATGGGTGGAGCAGAAATAAGTGCAAACTCCCGCCTGCGTCTCGCTATAGATAAAGCGCTTAACGCCAATATGCCAAAAGACACTATTGAGCGTGCTATTAAACGTGGTGCTGGCGATCTAGATAATGTTCAATATGAGGAGGTTCGCTACGAAGGCTATGGCCCTGGGGGCGTTGCGGTGATGGTGGATTGTTTAACTGACAATCGCAATCGGACCGTAGCGGAGGTGCGGCATGCTTTTAATAAATGCGGTGGTAATCTAGGTACTAGTGGTTCTGTGGCATTTCAGTTTACTACAACCGGTGTGCTGAGTTTTCCTGCAGGTTGGGACGAAGACCGTGTTATGGAAGTGGCTCTGGAGGCAGGAGCTAATGATGTGGTGACTAACGATGACGGTTCTGTCGATGTGTTGACTGTGGCAGCAGTCTTTGAGGAGATTCGGCAAGCAATGCGAGAAGCCGGTCTTGATCCTGAGCAGGCAGAAGTGACCATGCGTGCTAATGTGAATACGATGCTTGGTTGGGAAGATGCCCAAAAGATGGTTAAGTTATTGGAGATGTTAGAAGATTTGGACGATACTCAAAACGTCTACTCTAATGCTGACATTTCGGACGAGATCTTGGCTCAGCTGTAATGCTACAACATAAAGCGTTTGATTGCGGTGGCTATTAGCTAAAGTCATAAGGAAATCAAGACCCTTTTTAGATTAGCTGGGGAGGCAAAGGAAGCATTGTTATCATGACTCGCATCCTCGGTGTGGATCCGGGCTCCCGGATTACCGGCTATGGGATTATTGATGTAGCGGGTAATTATAACCACTACTGCGATAGCGGCTGTATTCGTACTTCTGGCAATCAGTCCTTGGCAGAAAGACTAAGGGTTATTTTTGAATCGGTAGCTCAGGTTATCGCTATGTACCGGCCCGACGAAATGGCCGTGGAGCAGGTTTTTATGCATCGTAATCCTGACTCTGCGCTTAAGTTGGGTCAAGCCCGAGGGGTTGCTATATGTGCTGGGGCAATGGCTAATTTGCCGATTAGCGAATATGCTCCGCGTGCCATTAAGCAGGCGGTAGTAGGCAGAGGTGGAGCTGGTAAAGAGCAGGTGCAGCACATGGTTTATGTCTTACTGAATCTTCACTCGCATCTTCAGGCAGATGCGTCTGATGCCTTGGCGGTAGCTTTATGTCATGGCCATAATCAACAAACCCTGAAACGGTTGAATGGTAATGCCTGCCGTTGGTTAGGGGACTGAAGTGATTGGCCGGTTACGCGGGACACTGGCTGAAAAGCGACCACCTTATCTGATGGTTGAGATTCAGGGGATTGGGTATGACTTAGAAGCTTCTTTGTCTACCTTTGCGAGTCTGCCTGAATTAGGGGCTGAGGTTACTTTGTATACTCATCTCTCGGTGCGCGAAGATGCTCATACGCTCTACGGTTTTGCTTCCGTGGCAGAACGTTCTTTATTTCGCAATCTGATCAGAATTAGCGGAATCGGTGCAAAGTTAGCATTGTTAATATTATCTGGCATGAATGTAGAAACCTTTGCCAGCTACGTGCGAGAAGGCGACACCGTCGCCCTAACGCGATTGCCAGGGATTGGTAAGAAAACTGCTGAACGCTTGATTATAGAAATGCGTGATCGTATCGCTGAAATTGATTTAAGAAGTCCCACTGTTGCGGGTACTGCGGAGAGATCAATGGTACCGTTGGCAGCCAGCCCGACTGATGATGCTGTCAGTGCTTTAGTTGCTTTAGGTTATAAGCCAACCGATGCTCTCCAAATGGTGAGAGCACTGGATACCGAAGATTTGCCAAGTGAAGAAATTATCCGTCGGGCTCTTCAGGTGAGTGTCCGCAGATAATTTGTTGAGCTTACGTTGAATTTGCCTGTAGCTTTAACAATATTTAACAATCAACGGGTTAAAAAACTGCTTAAAGTGCTATTCTTAAAAATTGCTTGCGATCAGCATAATTCGTCATGATCCAATCCGACCGACTCATTTCACCGGAAGTCGCTCCCGGGGAGGTGATGCTAGATCGCACCATCCGCCCTAGGAAATTAGCCGATTATGTGGGTCAGAAACCTATTCAAGAGCAATTGGATATCTTTATTAGCGCAGCACGTGCGAGAAAGGAAGCTTTAGATCACGTACTGCTATTTGGTTCTCCAGGCTTGGGAAAGACGACATTAGCACATATCGTTGCCGCCGAGATGGATGTTAATCTACGTCAAACCTCAGGACCGGTCTTGGAGCGTCCGGGAGACCTCGCTGCTCTACTCACCAATTTAGAACCGCGTGATGTCCTGTTTATTGATGAGATCCATCGCCTGAGCCCTATAGTGGAAGAGGTGCTGTATCCGGCTATGGAAGATTATCAATTGGACATTATGATTGGAGAAGGTCCAGCAGCACGTTCTATACAGCTCAGCTTACCTCCCTTCACTCTGATTGGAGCTACGACACGAGCCGGACTGCTGACTTCGCCGCTCCGGGACCGCTTCGGAATTGTCCAGCGTTTAGAGTTTTATTCTGCTGAAGAATTGACATGTATTGTGCAACGTTCCGCCCAAATTTTGGAAGTGACCATTGAACCCATGGGAGCGGCGGAGCTCGGTAAGCGGTCTCGGGGTACGCCGCGTATCGCTAATCGTCTATTGCGACGGGTTAGGGATTATGCCCAAGTTAAGGCTGATGGACAGATTAGTATTGATATTGCCCGTCAGGCCTTGGATTTACTCAAAGTCGACGAATGTGGTTTCGATAATCTAGACCGGCGTTTTCTATTGTTAATCATTGAGAAATTTGCGGGCGGTCCCGTAGGATTGGATACACTTGCCGCAGCTCTTGGGGAGGAGCGCAGTACTATTGAGGATGTGCTGGAACCCTTTTTAATCCAGCAAGGCTTTATAATGCGTACGCCCCGTGGACGAATTGCCACTCAACATGCTTATCGACATTTCGGATTAGCTAAGCAAACGACGCCGGGTAGCAGTGATCTGTTCGATTAGCTCTAATCCGTGGCCAAACTCTGGTGAGGGTAGTGCGACCTTTTCAAGCTAACTCCATTTCTAGCCTGGTTCTGTACGGATATTTAATTGCTTTGTTACCACTAGCAGCTGCTCTGGTGATGGCGGTTATGCATATGGAAAGATTAGCGGAGGAAAGCAAGGCGACTATGAAGCAGGCTGTGGAAGCTACTCAAGATGGGCGTTTACTCATCAGTCAAATTGTGGCTATGGAGCGCAGTGCTCGCCAGTATTTGGTGTTGCGTAGCGAAGAGTTATTGGATGTCTATCGAAAAACCCATGATGATTTTCGAGAAAATCTCTCCCGTTTGAGCGCGTTAAATTTGGATATGACGCAGCGTCATACCCTGGATCAGGTTGGTGAAGTTGAACAGGAGTTATTTCAAGTTCTTGGATTTTTGCGTGAACAGCCGATACCTGCTGAGGTAAAAGTGACGAATTTTTCGCAGGCGCTGGAATTGGGTAAAGATTTTCTTACCCAAAGTTCCGAGTGGGTAGACCGAGAAGTAGAGCATTTGCAGAGTCTGGCAGAGGATGCAACCCTGCGGCTGAGTTGGCTAAGTGTTGCCGCTGTACCAGCAGTGCTTATTTTAGTGGGAATTTTCACAGCTTTAATAGTAAAACCCTTAAGGCGTATGGCGTTGGCTATTTATCGGCTCGGTAAAGAAGATTTTACGCGACACATTGCGATTAAGGGCCCAAAGGATCTAGAAAAACTGGGCGCACAGTTGGACTGGTTACGACAACGTCTAAAGGAGCTGAATGAGCAAAAAACTCGTTTTCTAAGTCATATGTCGCATGAATTTAAGACTCCTTTAACGGCGATACGGGAAGGAGCTGAAATACTGAATGACCAAGTTGTAGGACCACTGAATGCCGAACAAAAGGAGGTTGTAGCCATTCTGCGCAATAATAGTTTGCGGTTGCAGCAGCTTATCGATGGTTTGCTCAACTTTAACCAGGCTCTGTCGCGCAATCTAGAGCTTCGCATCGAACAGTTGAGGCTAGACCAAATGATTAAACATGTTGTAGAAGCGCAGCGGCTAACCTGGAAGGCAAGAAATCTTCGAATTGTCAAGAAATTGATACCGGTGCATCTAACGGGGGATCGGGAGAAGCTAGAGACGTTAGTGGATAATCTTCTCTCTAATGCGGTCAAATTTTCTCCGCCGGGAAGTATGATTCGTATTGATCTTAAGATGACCGACGGCATGGCGCAACTGGAAGTGCGGGACTCGGGACCCGGGTTTCATACAAGCGACAGAGAGCGTATTTTCGAAGCTTTTTACCAAGGACGTACGGTGGCCAATGGCCATGTTAAGGGATCGGGGCTAGGATTGGCTATCGCACGGGAATATGCGACGATTCATCGGGGACAGCTAGAGATTGTGCAGGGTATCGGGCCTGGAGGGTGTATCCGGCTTAGCTTACCTTTGCAAGAGCAGGAAGCCTATTGATGGATCAATGCTACCTAGCAGTGTTGGCTGCACTGATTATTAGCTTGCTGCTATGGAGCGGCTCATTAATAGCTAACCATCAAGTAGCTGATGGCCATTGTTTCGTTAATAACAATAAGAATAAGAATAAGAAAATCGAGACTCACGCTGCTGTGCTGGAAGCACCCTCAATAAGAGAGGCTGAGATAGTGGCTGACTTATATGCTTATACCCAGCGCATGCAAGACCTGAACAGTGCTGCCCGAATCAAAGAATATCAAGCATTAAATCGTTCCTCCCTTAACTGCCAGACTAAGCAGGCATGCCTGCGGCTAGCGCTATTGTTGAGTGGTTTAGAGCCGACCTTGACGGATTATGATCGTGCTCGAAATTTGCTGAATGCTGTGCTGGACGAGTCGCCTGGACCACTGCTCAAAGGGTACATTTGTTCTGCGCGGGACGCTTTAAAACGCAATGAGAGACAGCGCACTCAACTACAAACCATGCATCAAAATATCATGATGATGGAGACTCAGAATCATAAATTGCGAGACAAGGTTAAAGCATTGGAATTAGAACTAGACGATCTGAAGATGAAAATCGAGGCTTTAACTTCTATCGAGCAAAGTTTAAAAAATCGAGAGCAAGAACAATGAACAATACGCAGCGCGATATTTTACTCGTGGATGATGATCCCGATTTGCTGCGCTTGTTATCGCTACGCCTGAAAACGGTTGGTTGCAGTTTGGAAGCTGTAGAAAGCGGTGAGGCGGCTCTTGCCTGTCTGGAGACAGTGCAGCCTAGATTAATTATCACTGATATGCGAATGGGAGGCATGGACGGCATGGATTTGTTTCGGCAGGTACAGCGACGGCGTCCTGACATACCGGTCATTATTCTAACCGCGCATGGTACGATTCCAGATGCTGTCAAGGCGGCCCATGCCGGAGTATATAGTTTCCTCAGTAAACCCTTTAATAGTAATGAACTTTTAGAGCAGGTGCGTAAGGGATTGAATTTAACAGGGCCGAGTTCGCAGTGCGCAGAAAATGGTGACGACTGGCGTTGTGACATTATCACCCGCAGCCCTGCGCTTGAAGCGTTGTTAAGGGAAGCTTGGCTGGTGGCTCAGAGTGAAGCCAGCGTATTTATCAGTGGGGAAAGTGGCACAGGTAAGGAATTATTGGCTAGAGCTGTGCATCGAGCTAGCTTGCGCCGGAAACGACCCTTCTTGGCGATTAACTGTAATGCTATTCCTGCTGAATTACTCGAATCCGAACTGTTTGGTCATCTCAAAGGAGCTTTTACAGGCGCTACAGCCACCCATCAAGGACTTTTTCTAGCGGCCAATAAAGGTACACTGTTTCTAGATGAAATCGGCGACATGCCTCTGGTCTTACAGGCTAAATTGCTGCGGGTGCTGCAGGATCGTCAGGTTCGTCCAGTGGGTTCTACGCAAAGTGTAGACGTGGACGTACGTATTGTCTCAGCAACTCATCGCAACTTGGAAGAACTCCTAGAACAGGGAGAATTTCGTGAGGACCTGTATTATCGGCTCAACGTAGTCAATTTGGTACTACCTCCCCTGCGTCAGCGGCGTGAAGATATTCCATTGCTAGCGGAATACTTTCTGGTTCGTTTAAGCACAAAAAATAAGCGCAGCATCAACGGCTTTGCTCCTGAAGCCTTAGAGCTGTTGATAAGCAATGCTTGGCCGGGTAATGTACGCCAACTTTATAATGTGGTTGAATACTGCGTAGCTCTAGCATCTACCCCCATTATTCCTGCAGTTTTAGTAAAAAAAGCCCTGCGCGATAAAACAGACGAAATTATGTCTTTAGCCGAGGCGCGTAGCCGCTTTGAGCGTGATTATTTAGTACAGCTTTTGCAACTGACTCAAGGCAATGTGACTCAAGCAGCGCGCTTGGCGCAGCGCAATCGTACGGATTTTTACAAGTTATTAAACCGTCACCAGTTAAACTCTGCTTTGTTTAAGGGTAAAGAATAAAGGAACGTAGGTCCAGTTTCCATCGCGTATGCAGCAATTCAGAGCGTCCCCCCCGGTGTAAGCCGACGTGAGGGTGCGGTCGATTGCAGGGCGCCACGGGCCTGTGCTTCTGGCCCGTAATCGCCGCCAATGACGGCGGTCACCGTTGCCGAAGTCAGCTGGCGTTCGCCTTGTCGGTCTGGAGTATAGCGCAGTCTCCTAGGGCTGTAGGGTAAGGCCTGAATCTCGGCGCAGGCGATCTCCACCTGGGGCTAAGTGAAGCGCATCTGACAGCGGCGTTGGGTGAGTTTCTTGAGGGTGGAGCGGCGCAGCTGACCGTACAGGAGAAACGCCATCCTCGTCTGGGACCGGTGGCGGCGTGTGATCTTGCCGTGCAACAGCGGCTGAAAGGCCGTGCTCAGGACCGTCAGCTGATTGATCAAATGGCCGATTTGCAGGCACTGATAATAGTTCTTCGCCCCTGGCCAGCTGCCCCGTGCATACTGGTGCTGCAACGCGTAGCCCTGATGCTTTTGGCTGTTGAAGCCCGCCTTTTCGATCTTCCAGCGCAAGCGCCCGGTGCGGCTGAGCATGGCGACGGTGGCCGCGGTCACCGCCAGATTGGTCACGTGGACGAAGCGGCTGCGGGTGGACTCGCCGCACTGGCTGGGGGTAAGCGTCTCAACGCATTCCAGCCACTGGAGTCGATGGCCGTGATAGTCGAGGTCGGTTAGCCAACGAAAGTCTTGCGCAATCCGCGCCGGGCCCTGGATGCGGCGCTCGTGGCGGTGCTGGTCTGGATTGAGTGGCAGTAACGCCCGCACCTCTTCCCAGAGGCTGGGCAGGTTGCCGTCGTTAAAGGTCAGGATAAAGGCCCAGCCGTTCGCCTGGCAGATCTCGAAAAAGCCTTGATAGGGGGGACAGGCCAGCGGCGCTCAGCCACCTCGGCAAGCGCGGATAGCGCCGCTTGAGCGTAGCCGCCAGACGCCCGAAGGCGCGCCTTTCACCGGCCTGTTTCTCATCCTCGTCCAGCGGGTTGGCGATCCATTCGCTGGCCAGCGAGATCGCCAAGCCATGGGGGGGGATCAGCTTGGCCTCCAGGACGTTATGAAAGGAGGTGGTTGGGCCGCTCTTGCAGGTCTGGTGCAACCACTGCTCGCAGTGCCGCGCGGTAAAGCTCATCGTGCCGGTGGCATCGATGGCGACCACAACGTGGCGCTTACACAAGCGGTACGGGTGCAGCACCTTCTTCTCCAGTCGCGTTTTCACCAACCCCTGCTGGAGGCGCGCGAGCGGCGCATCGGCCCACCGACACAGCACGCGGTGTACCGTATCCCGATGCGGCAGACGCAGCTTGAACAGCTTCTGGTCGGGCCGTTTGAACTTGGCTGCCTGGCGCTTATTGTTAAACGCGTTGCGCGCGCCCTGCTGGAAAATAAACAGTGCAATCCCTGCCATCAGGATTTCGCTCAGTGCGTAGTCCGACTTACCTCGGCCATCCTCCAGCTCGCGCAAGCGCTCCAACAAGTCCGGGAAAACATGCGGAATGGTCTTGAACAACTCACCGACCCCCGTTTCCCCCCGGCTCTGGGCGCTACCGCTGAGGCGGCGCTTGGCTTGACGCGGGACGCGCTGATGTGGTTTCTTGTTACGCTGGCGTTGAAGGTGAGCGTTGGCGCGCTTTTTCATGGGGCCTCCGAGTGACAAAAAGCTTCATGATAAGGCCTTCAACGCCTTCAGTTAGCCTTTCTTCACAGCGCCCAATAGCCGGAAAAATATTTTTTAGGCTATCGCCTACTTGGTTGAGCCTACTGATTTTTTCTCAACGCTCTGAATTGCTGCGCGTATGATATCCGAAGCGAACTGATAAAAGATTCGGTTACACTGACTGATGTTCTGAAATAAGACTTTGTAGCCTCGGTTCGCTCATTTTTTCGGAAGTTCTGAAGATTCAGCGCCTTACACTGTGAATAAAATATGCCGTAGCACAAACCATACTCATTATAAATCAACGATTTACATAGAATTACCGGTAAATATTCGACCAACCCACCGTCACAAATATCAGCGGGTTAGCACCTGCCTGAAGTGTTGATCCAAGGGATAAACCCATAAGTCCTTGATGGGGACACTCTGTTGTCGAGCCGGTCCCAGTTTTCCCCGGCCTTTGGTTTGGCCCAGGTAAACCCAATTGGCCGCCTTATAGCAGGTGCCCTGAAAGCGGGGTTTCTCCACGAAGGTCTCCAGCAGGACAGGGCGATAGCCATAGCGCTGCTGCCAGTGCCCGGGAAGCACCCAGGCGGCCTTGGCCAAGATCATGGAGGCCAGATTGCGGGAGTGTACCCAGGGCAGGATCAGAAAGCGGGCATTGTTGACGATCAGTGGGAGATGGCGCTGGCGCTGCTCGTGGCTCCAGCCGATATAGTGATCGCGTGGTGCGACCTGCCAGGCGGCGGCGCCAAAGCCGAGTAGCGCGATCGGCTGCTGATCGCAGAAGATGAGGTAGCGCAGTTGCGCGCCGGGCAGAGGTTGATAGCCGAGATAATGGTAGCGGTGGATGAACTCGTTCCACCGCCGCGAATCCTGACGGTTTTGAACCGGTTGCAGTCGCAGCGGGGTGAGAGCCCGAGCGGGGCTGACGATCGCCGGCCCGGGATCGGTTTGCGAGGTGATCGCCACCGTTGCCCGCGGGCGCGGGTGACGCGGGGGTGGCAGCTCGATGAGCCCATCGCGGTGCATCCGTAGCATGGCCACGCGGGCGGACATGTCTTTCAAGCCGCCATCGGGCTTGTACCAGCCCAGCGCCCGACAGGTCAGCCGAGAGAGCTCGGCGCGGGTGCGCCCGGGCGCCTCGGCAATGAGGCGGCGGATCTGGGCGATCTCCTCGGCACTGAAGTAACGACCGCAGTAGCGATGGCTCAAGCGCGGTCGTGACCGGGCACGGGCGCCGTGGGTGAGACTGGCGGGGCCTGGGAGGGATAGGGTCGGGTGAGCGCGGCGCGGCGCGGTTCATCCATCCGCCAAGGCAGAAAGGGATCGAGATCCGGGGGAGGTTGACCCTTATTATCGGCACATGCCTTGAGATAAACCATCAGCCAGTGCCGCGGGTTGATGCCCCAAAGCCCCAGCGTCTGCAGCACGGAGAAGAGGGTGGCCGCCGACTGCGCACTCCACAAGCTACCTGATCCATAGTAGTTCTTGCGTCCGGTCACCGGGGTGCGCAGGGTGTTCTCGGCGCGATTGTTGTCCAGCGGGACTTCGGGGTGATCGACAAAGCGGGTCAGCCCTGGCCAGTGCTCAAGCAGGCTCTGGAGCACCTTCTTTTGTCGGGTTTGCGCCCCCTTGGATAAGGGTACCACAGGCGGACTCGGGCGAGCTTCGCTAGCGGCGGAAGGATCGGTTGGCACGGTGGCGGTGGCAGGGGCCACCACGGCGCTGGCCTCATCATGCAGTTGTTGTAGGCTCGTTTGCAGCGCCTGGTGATATTGCGCAAAGGCCTCGGACTGGTCGCTCAGCGCTCGCTCGGGCTCCCACTGCTCGAGCCGAAGCCTGTTGAGATGGTAGCGTGTGCCGATACGCCCCTTCCACTCCAGCGCCCACCCCGGCAACTGGGCAAAGGACCGTCCGGCATCCAGGAAGTCGCGACGCACGTGCGCCCAGCAGAAGGCCAGCAGAAGGCCCTCGACCAGGCGGGCGAGCTTTTTGTACGCGCTATACCCGACATTCCGCATACCCTACCAGTGATTAGTGAATTTTGCACGGTGCGGCTGTCAAAAGCGATTTTAGCCACCCCGGGAGAGGACAGATGGCAGCCCATATCGAGACGGGCACGATGGTGCCACCGCGTTACCGAAGCCAGACGTTAGATCATTTAGGGTTAGTGGCTGGCATGTATGAGGAACTGGGCATTGGGGAGACGATTGATTGCGCGATTATCCAGGATGGGGATAAGCGCCAGGTATCATTGGGTCAAGCGGTCAAGGCGATGGTGCTCAATAGACATTATCGGAAATAAGCTATTGACCAACTTAACCACCTGTACATCAAGGATAATAATTCGCCGAAACCTTAAAACCGATAATGTCTAATGGGTTGGGGTTTGGCAATCAACGCTTGTACCTGATGCCGAAATTTTTCTGGGATAAACCCACGGAACGGCTGGTCGGGGAAGGCATTCAGCCCGAACAGCTCAACGATGATGTGCTGGGCCGGGCCTTGGACGCCTTGTATAAAGTTGGGGTTACCGAGCTGTATGCGCTGATCGCGCCCCAGGCGGTCCAGCGTCTGGGGCTGCGGGTAGGCGTGGCGCACTTGGATAGCACCGGTTTTCATGTCGATGGCGACTACCGCCGCGAGCCCGGTGCCGAGGAAGGCGTGATTCACCTCACCCGCGGTTATCGTCGCGACCACCGTCCGGATTTGAACCAGGCCGTCCTGCAACTGATTGTGGAGCACCAGGCGGGGTTACCGCTGTTGATGCAGCCGCTGGACGGCAATGCCGACGACAAAACCCATTTTCGCCAGACGCTGCAAGCGTATCTGGGACAGCTGCGCACGACCTATGAACTGGACGTTATGGTAGCCGACAGCGCCCTGTATACGGCCGAGACCTTGCCGTTGTTGCAGGACGTGCACTGGATCACGCGGGTACCCGCCACGCTGAAAGCCGCTCAAGAGGCGCTGCCGTCAGACCGACCCCGCGACCATGACGCCCCTCGATGAGCATACCCGCTATCAGTGCCTGAATACGGCGTATGCCGGAGTGCCCCAACGCTGGCTCGTGATCGACTCCGACGCGGCGCAGCAGCGCGCGCTCAAGACCGTGTCTCGGCAATGCCGGAAACAGAGCGAGGCGGATACCAAGGCGTTTACTAAGTTATGTGCGCAGTCCTTTACCTGTGCCGCCGATGCCGAACAGGCGCTGGCCGCCTTCCAGAACACCCGCACGCTGACCACGGTGGCCGAGTCCCGGATCGTGGCCGTGCCTCACTATCAGAGGCGGGGTCGCCCTGCTAAGGATCGCTCACCCGAGGCCCTGACCTATCAGATCGACGGGGCGTTAGCGAGCATACCTGCCGAGGGGTGCAACCCGCTGCGCGCGCTAGTTAATCACAATTTATTTATGGTTTTGACTCCTCAGGAGTGCGTGCTAGCCCCCGCAGGGATCTAAGGTAAACTACGCTGTGTGAAGCAACGTAGTCAAGACCGATGGGAGCTAGCGATGAACAGCATGAACGAAACCCGAGGGAAAGACAATCGCCAAGCGATACTGGCGGAGACATCCGGTGTTTGTCAAGATAGTTGTCGTCTTTTTCTATTCGGTCTGTGGTAGACCGGGAACATGGTCCAGCACCTCAGCGGCTGGGTTAAGCCACACCTCCGTCACCGGCTTCCAGTTGCGGATGGCGCCCTGCCAGCGCTCGGGGTGGCGTGCCTTGGCCTGTTCATACACCGCCTCGCGTTGCGCTATGATGGCGGCTTCTTGGCCGCTATGGCGTTCGTGCGGGGTCACGAAGCGAATCCGACTATGGCGATGGTCGTGATTGTACCAGGTCACGAACTGCAGTATCCACGCACGGGCGGCCTCCAGCGAGGCAAATCCGTGCTCAGGGTATTCCGGCCGATATTTACAGGTCCGAAAGACGGCCTCCGAGAATGGGTTGTCATTGCTCCCCCGGGGGCGGCTGTAGGAGGTCACGACCCCGAGCCGGTAGAGCGTTTCCAATAAGGCACTGCCCTTCATGGGACTGCCATTATCGGCATGCCGCACCAAGGGCTGATCCCGACACTGCTCCACCAGGACCGCCCGGCGCACCACCTCAGCGGCATAGGCTGCACTTTCGCACGCATACACTTCCCAGCCGACGATTTTGCGGCTATAGAGGTCAATAATGAGATAGAGGTAGAAAAACAGCCCCTTCACTGGGCCTGGCAACCAAGTGATATCCCATGACCAGACCTCGCATGGGCCGCGGGCACAGTGGCGCGGCGGCGGCGCCGGTGGCCGGGGAGCGCGGCTGCGCCCCCGATGGCGTTGTTCCTCCGCGTCATGCAGAATTCGGTAGAAGGTGGATTCCGAGGCCAGGTACTCCCCTTGATCTGCCAAGCGCGGCACGATTTGACTGGGCGGCAACCTGGCAGGCGCAGGGGTATGGCAGGTTGCCAACACCTGCGCCCGTTCTGCCGCACTGAGTTGATTGGCTGGCGGGGGGCGCGCTGCCGTCGGACGGCCATCGGCCTTGACGGCTTCCCCCTGGGTCCAGCGCTGATAGGTGCGCAGACTCAGGCCCAGCTGGCGACACGCCGGCGCTAAGCGAGCCCCCTGGCGGTGGGCTTCGGCAATCAGCGCCACCGCTTGCTGGCGAGCTATCGGGCTAATCAGACGTCCTCGCTGTCCCCCCAGATGGCCTGGGCTTTTTTTTGGAGCACCAGCAACGCCGCCGCCTCGGCTAAGGCTTTGTCCTTGCGGCGCAATTCGCGCTCCAGGTCGCGAATCCGCCGTTTATCGGCTTGGGCCTCGCTTAAGGGACGCGCTTTGGGGGAGGGGGCCACCGGATTGGCCTGTTGGCAGGCCGCACGCCAGGTGGTGATTGGTTCCGGATAGAGCCCGCGCTGACGGCAGTATTCGCCCAATGCCGCCTCATTCAGCGCCGCCGTCTCCACCACGACGGTAACCTTCTCTTCACTACTCCAGCGGTGTCCCGCCTCCGCCGCCGGCGATGCCGTCAGGCCCCGTTCCCGGCGGGCCTGGCTCCGCCAGCTGTAAAGCGTATCCTTGGGAATCCCGCTTTCCTGGGCCAACTGCACCACCTCCACATGCTGCGGGGGTAACCGTTTCTCAATGATGCTGGCCTTAAATTCTGCCGAATAGGTTCTCATCGTCTCTCACCTTCACCCCCTCAATTGACAGTTTACGCTTTCTGTGGGACGACATCTATCCTGCCATAGGGGGTCCTCAGCCATCGCGGCCTGCGCTGGCAAGCCATTCCAGAGCAGGATAGGCAGCTCCCGCGCCGAGAGCCGGTAGGTGGGGTTCGCGGCGCTGGGCCACCACGGCAGCCGCCCCTGAGACAAGCGCTTGGTGCATAACCAAAACCCCTGCCCGTCGTAGCATAGAATTTTTAGCCCGGTTCCGGCGCGGTTGCGAAACACATAGACCGCGCCGTCCAGGGGATTATGGGCCAGGGCACGCCGGCACAAGCCGCCGAGGCCATCGATACCTTGGCGAAAATCCACCGGTTCGACCGCCACGAAGATGCGACTCTGGGGGGTTAGCTGCAGCATCGCCCGCCCTCCATAAACACCCGCACCAGCTCGCCGAGTTCGCCCGCCGTAGCACCGCAAAGGCGCATGCGCCACCCGTCAGGCCGCTCCAGTTCCACCTGTGGGCCGCTTGACTCACCGTTTGCACCCGGTCCCGCGGGGGTTACCTCGATAAACTGGGGATCGCTCCCCGGCGCCGGGGTCGGTACCTGGGTTTGCTGGGCCAGCCGGCGGTTTTTCAAGTCTGTGGCGCTGAGGCCCAGCGCTCTAGCCACCTGGCCATTCGGCAACACCTCGCTTAATACCACCGCCTGATCCCACAGCGGTGCCGGTATCCGTTCGTGCCGATGGGCACGATGCCGGCGCCAGTGCCTAAACCGTTCGGCCAGTTCGGCCAAGGCCTGCTCAGCTTGGGAGACCGTCTTTATCGCCATCTGCACCTCTTCTTTATATACCGTTACCAGTTCAGTGCATACCTTAATTGGCGATGCCACGCCGGGTCACGCAGGCTTATCGGAAGGACACTTCCCACATGATTGAGACCCACCTCCGCCACCAGCCGCTGAAAGCCGAGCCGGCCTTCGGCCGAGCGGCCCGAAAGCCCCTGATCCTCATCAATCACCAGCACCCGTTCCCGTGGCCAGCCCAGCGCTAACGCGCGTTCCACCAATCCGTATTGGAGTCGCGTCGACTCCCGGTGACGGCTGATCTGTTGCACCGTCGATTGTCTCACGTAAACCACCGCTAAGCGATCGCGGTGGTAACCTTGAATCTTCCCGTCTTTCATCGCCCAGAGGGCAGTTGCTGTACTCATTAGAGAACTCCTCTAGCGTCGTTGCCACCAGGTGACGGTAAACCAGGCGACCCAACACCGCGATCAGACGCCGTTGTTGGGCTACCGGGATGTCCGTCCACTTCACCGTCTTGAGTTGATCGGTCATGGTCAGTTCGCCTCGCTAGCCACTGCACAAGCGCTAACAGCGCTTCCCGACCCACTCTCGGTGTAATCTCCGGGCCTGTCAACTTTATAGAGGTATCGTCAATGGTATATCGAAACGCTGTTCGGTTGCTTAAAATCGCGCGGCTTTCGCTTCGAAGACACCCATCTCACCGACCCCGAACGCATCAGCAAGCTGATCGCCCTGTTGGCGTTGGCTTTCGTCTGGGCGTATCGCGTCGGCGAGATCCACCGCCACGTTCAACCCATCCCTTTTAAAAAACTCTTCAGCGCCCGCTCAAGTCCCTGTTCCGCCATGGCTTCGATCGCATCCGCTTCATCCTGCTCAATTTCGTCGACCATAATGAAGGCGTTCTACGACATCCTGAAATTTTTGTTCTGTACTTAGCTTGACAATGTCACATTTCCCAAATGATCGATGAGTTTGTATCATAATGATTTTTCGTAGGAAAGTGATGGTGATGACAAAAAAGAGCTGGGGTGTCGGTGGGGACTGGTGCCGGAGGCGATTCAAACGCTGGGGCAGCGGCTGCCTGAGTTTTGGGCGCGCTACCGGAGCTGTTTCAAGACCCAAACCCGAGACGGCAGCGTCTATGCGCGGCATTATCTGAGCGGACTGCTGCGTATGGAGGGGAATCGACACTATAGCGGAATCGCGCGAGAGGCGGGTGTTGAAGAGCAAAACCTCCAACACTTCATGAGTCACTCGCCGGGGTCGGCTGAGACGGTCTACCGCCAGGTCCAAGCGGAAGTGAAAGCGGTTCCGGAACTGACGAGGGGCGCCGTGGTTCTGGTCGACGAAAGTGCCGACGAGAACGCCGGCGATGCCAGTGCCGGGGCGGCCAAGCCATATAAGGGTCGGCTGGGCAAGGTAGAAACCAGCCAAGTGGGCGTGTTGTTGAGCTACGTGAATCTCACGGTGGCGTCTGGGTTTTGGACCTGGATTCTGGGCAAACTGTTTCTACCCGAGGCCTGGTTCGAGGCCGGCTACCAAAAGCGGCGCAAGCAACAGGGCATGCCTGATTCGTTGAAGTTCAAAACCAAGGTTGAACTGGCCTGGGAGGGGATTCAAGAGGTCATGGCGGGTGGTCTCCCGTTTGAGATCGTCGGTTTCGATAGCCTGTACGGACGGAGTGGTTGGCTACGGGCCCAGGTGCGAAAGGCTCAGCGGCGGTATATGGCGGAAATCCCGGCCGACACGGCCGTGTACCTGGAAAAACCGACGCTCGGCATTCCCCCGCGCCGGGGTCAGCGAGGAAAAAAGCCGACGCAGGTGCAGGTGCTGGCCGGGGAAACGGTCCGCGTGGACAGCTTGCGGGAGACGCTGGCCTGGCAGCGTCTTCGAGTCCGGGCGACCGAACGGGGTGAGCTGTGCGAACGCTTCGCTGCGCGCCGCGTCTGGACCGTCCATGACGGTCAAGCCGTGGAAGACTGGCTGGTGATGCGCGAAGAGGCCACCGACCGCTACCGCTATGCCCTGTGTAACGCCTGGTAGTGTTTTAGCTTTGTTGTTTTTATAAAATAATCAACTATCATATTTTGAATTCAAGATGTCAAGTTAGCAGAATTTAAACTCAGAAATTTATTATGGTATTAGAACCAATTAAATGCCCAAGTTGCGGTGGTATCGATGTTGGTAAACATGGAAAAACGACCAATGGAAAACAACGCTTTCTTTGCAAAGAAAGCGACTGCGAAGAAAAGACATTTATTCGAGATTATTCAGAGAAAGGTCGCTTGCCAGAAGTCAAGCGAAAAATCATTGAGATGGCCGTAAACGGGAGCGGCATTCGTGAGACGGCCCGGGTATTGGATATAAGTACAGCGACGGTAATTAATGAATTAAAAAAAAAGGAACCTGAATTGCAATCGGTGAATCAGGCCATTTTAGATATACACTCGCCTGAGCAGATTGTTGTGGATATTATAAAAATAGATGAAAATCATGAGGTTAATGATCAAGAAATAGAGGTTGAAATGGATGAAATGTGGAGTTATGTGGGAAGTAAAGCGAATCAAAGATGGCTATGGCATGCCATAGATCGAGCCACTGGCGACGTGCTGGCTTATGTATTCGGGCGCCGCAAGGATGAGGTCTTTCTTAAATTAAAGGATTTATTGGAACCGTTTGGAATCACCCGTTTTTACACCGACGATTGGGGTTCTTATGGGCGTTATCTAGATCCTGAAAAGCATGTTATCGGGAAACGGAACACGCAGAAGATAGAGCGGAAACATTTAACGCTACGTACCCGTATTAAGCGGCTTGTCCGCAAAACCATTTGCTTCTCGAAATCAAAACAAATGCACGATATCGTCATCGGGTTGTTTGTGAATCGTTATGAGTTTGGCATCCCTATTTAAAATCTATAAACAACAAAGTTAAAACACTACCTAACGCCTCAGCGGACACTTCATTGGAACAACTGGCCTGGTGGAAGTGCCAGCGCTACGTCATCGAACGGGCCAACCAGGATGCCAAGTCCGAGCTGGGCTGGGATGAGTGGCAGGCGCAGAAGTACCGTGCCTGGGATCATCATCTCGCTTTGACGGTACTCGCCTCCTGGTTCATCGCGCAAACCCAACTCGACTGGGCGCAGACTCATTCTCGTGACCCGGCGTTGCTCGAAGAACTGGAAACGGATGTCTTACCGGCTCTGTCGGTGGCCAATGTTCGGGAGTTACTGCGCGCGGTTATGCCTCTGAAACGCTTGACCGAAGAACAAGCTACGGAACGAGTGATTGAGCATTTGCTTAATCGCACCCGATCACGCAAGAGTCGGCTTAAAAAACAACGACTTAAAAATAGAGTCCACACCGGCCCCACGTGAGGCTAATGTGACATTGTCAAGTTAGATCTGGCTAGGACTTACGCATTGACGAATACGAAAACTTGTGGCAGAGATTGGCGTTTTGAGCCACGCTTAGCCGGATGATCAGAATAACCTCACGCCCCCCGACGGGGCATTGTAGCTTACCGATGGATATGGGATTTTTGATGAGCGAGCCGAAATCAGGCAACGGTAGCCGTTTGGCGGAAGTGATGGGGATTTCCCATGACAGCGTGAACCGTTTTCTGTTGCGTGAGGGGGATGAGCCCAAGGACCTGTTCGCCGAGGCCAAGGGGATGCTGAATCGGGTCGGGGGAACACGGAGCGTGGACGACAGCACCGTGGACAAGCCCTACAGCCAGCACATGGAGTTGGTTGGCCACTTCTGGTCAGGCAAGCACCCCCGGGTGGTTAAGGAGGGTCGATTCAAAGTACAGATAATTTTATGCTATCATAAAGTTATCGAACAGCTTTGACTAACCTATTGAACGATCGGAGCCCCCCTTGATGGCCTATCACAGGCTAGTGCATTATTTATCCGAGTTAGCAGACCCGCGTCATGCGAAAGGCATTCGCCCTGTGCAGTTGTCGAGCGTAACGATGATGGTAATGGCGATGCTATGCGGGCGAACGAGCCTGAAAGGGATCGCGCGCTTTGCGCGCACCCATGTGCAAGCGCTGGCCGAGGTGATCCCGTTACCGCGCGATAAAGCGCCCTCCTACAGTACGTTGCAACGCTTGAGCCAGCAGCTGTCGAGCGAGGGTTTGTGTAGGCAGTTCAATCGCTGGATGCCGCAGTACGCGCAGGCCGAGACGATCGCTATGGATGGCAAGCGTATCACCCGCACCTTCCCACCCAAGGAAGGCGAGAAACAACGTGTTACCTCGCTGGTGTCGTTTTTTAGTCATCCTCGTCAGCTGATCTGCGGCGTCGGTAAGCTGGACAATGATAAGCCCAGCGAAATCGACGTGGTGCAAGCATTGATCGGCACGCTGCGGATCGAGCGTTCGGTGTTCACTCTGGATGCGCTGCCTTGCCAAAAAAACCGGTGGCCCAGATTACTGCCCAGGGCCACGGCTACCTCATCCCCGTCAAAGGCAATCAACCGACGCTCCCTAAGCGCCTCGCGCGGACGGCGCAGAATGCAGCGACGGCGGCCTGGAGTTGGCGCCAAAGCGGCCATGGTCATGATACCCGTTGTCGGCTCACATGCTGGCCGGCCGCGGCGGCGATGAAGGCGCAATGGCCGGGGCTGGAGCAGTCTATCAGCGTTCGGCGGCAGGGCGAGCGGGACGGTAAACCCTTCGACAACCCCACGTATTACATCACCCGCGAGCCATTCAGGGCGTGGCGCTTGGCGCAGCGTGTTCGGGGTCATCGCAAGATCGAAAACACCCTGCACTGGACTAAAGATGTCGTCTTGCAGGAAGATGATGGTGGCTTGGTGGACTCACCAGCGGCGGCTAATATGGCGCTGATCCGCAACATGAGCTTCAATTTGCTGGTGATGACCGGGTAGCGATCGATCAGCGAAGGGATCAGTGCCATGGGCGAGCAGGTCGGGAAACTCTGGCAGATCATCAGTCAGCCGAGCCGAACACCGCTGAAGCGCTAACAGGTTAGCGATGCATGTCGGATAATATTATAATTTTAAATGGTTTTTTTACTTTGAATCGACCCTCGGTGGTTAAGGGGTTGAAGCTGATCACGCTGTACTACCTGGATTTGCAGGGCCGCAGTTTGCCGGTCAATTACCGGGGTTACGACACATCCGAGCACAAGACCAAAAATGCGTAGTTCCGGGAGATGCGGGGGCAGGTGCTGGACGGGGGGCTAGAACCGGCCTGCGTGACCGGGGACAGGTGGTATTCGTGTGCAGACCACCTCCAGCGGGTCAGAAACCACCCGCTGGGGTTTCTGGTTGCCGTGGAAAGCAACCGCCGGGTGTCTCTGGAAAAAGGCCAATGGGTACAGGGGCAGCAGCTAACGATCCCGGCCGAAGGGCAGGGGGTGTGGTTGCGCGAGTTCGGCGAGGTCAAAGGGTGTCGGACGCAGTTAAAAGACCAACGGCGCCATTACGTGGTTTTCCTGCCGCAGACTGACGCCTGCCCGGCCTTTGGGCAGGGGGCGTTCGAGAAGCTGCATGACCAGCATTGGCACATTGCGCAGTACCACCGAAGGATCAAGCAGGTCTGCCATCTCGAGAGGTTCCAGGTGCGCGGCAACGTGCCGATACTCAATCCTATCTTTGCCGCCCTGGGTAGCTACGTTCACCTGCAACGGATGCAGTTAACGGAACTCATCAGCAACGCCTACCACTGGCAGCGAGATTTGGACAAGGACGTCGTGGCGTCGGTTGTCAGCACCTTCATCTCTGGCAAGGAATATCTCAATCCACAATTTCGACCTGCCGTCAATGCGTAAGTCCTACTGGCATATACGACAAGCGTCGAAGAGTTCATACCAGCTACCGCTCAAGTAAAACTGATGCTATTACCCCGACTTAATGAGCAATTACGAATTACCGAACCGAGGATTTGCATGTTCATCAGTTGTGGGAAAGCATTGTAGCACTAGCTGTGGCGTTGGAGCGGTTTTAGGATAAGCGAGTACTATTCAGCGCGCATATCGATTCGGTTGTGAATTTCGCCAGATATCTCGAAGTAGCCTCTGCACATAGGCTTTAAACAAAGATAGCTTGGGCCATTCTCGAAACATTAAGTTTCTCTTTTTATTAGAATCGCCGTGTCTGAAAAGGATGTAAATGCAGGCGAGTATCAGTAATAACAAGGCAAGTGGATAGGCCAATAATTGTTTAAAAAAGGCTGAGATACGCGGATGATTCGAAAAACAAGCTCCTGTACAACTGTCGTCAGGTTCAGGAGGTTCAGATTTTTTTTCAGAAATTTTAGAATGTCGTTGGCTGTGGTGGTTAGCTGGCTTGGCCATTTATGACTTACGAAACCTCTATAAATTTTATTCACCTACCCCAATGATATTAGGCTTACAAGAGTGATTTCAACCCTGTGGGTAAAAAAATTTTAAATAGAATTTTTGGCAAAGTTCTTGCTAGTAATTCGCTCACAGTATCTAAAACCTAGCCATTTGGGATAAGTGCTGATAATTGATATTATCTTTAAGTTCGGGGGATATTGAATTGATGCTGGTTTCCGCAATCCCCGATTGAAGGGTCTATCGATGCGCAAAATACCGGAAATTCTCAATACAGAAACTGTTGCCCGGACCCGCTTATTCCGGATAGAGCGGGTCAATCTCCGCTTCTCCAACGGCACCGAAGTAGACTATGAGCGCGTGCCTGGTTCTCCTATTGGATCCGTGTTAGTGGTGCCTTTGTTAAATTCAGAAACTGTTTTGTTGGTCCGGGAATATGCTGCCGGGACTCACCGCTACGAACTTGGTTTTCCCAAGGGGGTCGTCGAACGGGATGAAGATTTTATGGCAGCTGCTAATCGTGAAATTATGGAAGAAGTTGGATATGGTGCCCATACGTTGGAGTATCTTACTGCTATGACGATTGCTCCCGGTTACATCGGCCACATTACTCATATCGTGTTGGCTGAAAACCTTTATCAACAGCACATGCCAGGTGACGAACCCGAAGAGGTTGAAGTTATTCCTTGGTCGATGAATGATGTCGCGGCGCTATTAGCACGAGATGATTTTTCTGAGGCTCGTTCTATCGCAGCCTTATTCCTGGTGCGTGAAACTTTAAAACACCGCTTTACTTCATGAAAGTCGACTTGAACGGCTTGGCAGAACCGGTTTTGGCAATTGCTCGGGAAGCTAGCGACCGAATCCTGCAGATTTATAACAGTGGCTTTACTATAACCGAAAAAAGTGACGGATCTCCAGTAACTGAAGCTGATTTCGCTGCTCATGAAAGTATTCTAAAAGGACTTTCCCTACTAACTCCTGAAATTCCTGTGCTATCTGAAGAAGCTGCTGATGTTAGCTTTGCTCAGCGTAATCATTGGGAGTGGTTGTGGCTTGTGGATCCTCTGGACGGTACCCGAGAATTTATTAAACGCAATGGCCAATTTTCCATAAATATTGCTTTGGTTTACCAACACTTAGCGGTATTTGGTCTCATCTTTATTCCAATTACCGGCGTACACTACTTCGCTTATTCGCAAGGTGGTGCTTTTAAGCAGCTTCCCTACCATAAACCCGTTGCAATACATACCCGTCGCATCGGCCATCATTTGTTCCGGGTGACTGGCAGTCGTTCTTATACTGGACAGGCGCTGCGAACCTATCTGAAATGTTTAGGCCATCATCATTATGTAGGCGTGGGTGGTGCACTAAAATCTTGCTTGGTGGCAGAGGGTAAAGTCGATCTTTATCCTCGTTTTGGTCCTACCTACGAATGGGACACAGCGGCTGCACAAATTATCGTCGAAGAAGCGGGCGGTTCTATTACCAATACCCGAATGCAGCCACTATGCTACAATACACGGCCAAGTTTAATTAACCCAGATTTTTTTGTGTTTGGCGATCATGCGCACGATTGGTCTCAGTATTTGCCTGATCGAATGACGAGAACAACTTAACTATTACCCTCGATCTGGTCATTTGATGTAAGTCGTTGATTTATAATGATCATGATTTGTGCAATTGCATATTTCATGCACAGCGTAAACCGCTGAATCTTCAGAACTTCCAAAAAGATGAGCGAACCGTGAGCTATTACTTTATGCTTTATGAACGCTATCAAAAAGATTTGCAAAGAGAGGATTTTTACTATGATTCTGCTCAGGAGTTAGTTATCAGCTACCTGCAACGTATCTACGACGAGCTGCTCGTTTCTCCTGCGCCTAGCCTACCAAAAAGAAGTTTGTTGCGGCGCTTTATAGGACAAAACAGGAGCACAGAATTTGCCAAACCAATCCATGGCTTATACTTATGGGGTGGAGTAGGGCGTGGCAAAACATATTTAATGGATATCTTTTTTGCAACGCTTCCATTGGCGGATAAATGGCGTGTTCATTTTCATACCTTTATGTATCAGGTTCATAACGTATTGCGAGAACTTAAGGAACAGCAAAACCCCTTGCAAATTGTTGCCTGTAAGTTTGCTAAAAAAGCCCGCCTTATCTGTTTGGACGAATTTTTCGTTTCAGATATCACCGATGCTATGCTGCTTTATGGGCTGCTTCGAGAATTATTTGCCAGTGGAGTCACCCTAGTAACGACTTCCAATATTCCGCCGGATGCTTTATATAAAAATGGTTTGCAGCGGTCCCGCTTTCTACCAGCCATTGCTCTGCTCAAGGAGCATCTGGAGGTACTTCATATGGACGGCGGAGTAGACTACCGTTTGCGGTATTTAGAGAAGGCCGAGATTTTTCATAGCCCATTGGACGACAAAGCTGAGCAGATTCTCAATGACACTTTCGAGCATGTCAGTCCAGAACCGGGCCATCGCGGGGGTAAGTTAGAAATTGAAAAGCGTTTTATACCTACCCGCCGCCACGCTGATGGAGTGGTTTGGTTCGATTTTAAAGCTATTTGTGACGGTCCCCGCAGTCAGGCAGATTACATTGAGATTGCCCGATGTTTTCATACCGTGTTAATCTCCAATGTGCCCGCCATGGACTGGCAAATGGAGAATCAGGCAAGACGCTTTATCAATCTAGTCGACGCGTTTTACGATCACAGTGTTAAGCTGATATTTTCAGCGGCGGTACCCGTTACTGAGCTTTATCGAGGAAACAAACTGCAATTTGATTACCAACGCACATTGAGTCGGCTGTTAGAAATGCAATCTCAGGCTTATCTGGCCCGTGAGCATTTGCCTTAAATTCTTGCCGGCTATTTCATTTGAGCCTGTTCTCGCAACTGAAAGAGACGCCTTGCTGTATACTCAGTCCATCAAAATTTTTGGCGATATGACTGGTACTTGTTTGCCATTTACAATCGGCTTAGAAGCTCAGCTTTTTTGCTGATAAATTCTTCTTCTGAGAGTATGCCCTTTGCTTTTAAATCAGCTAGGCGTTCTATTTTTAAGAAAATATCTTCTTTTTGCGCTACTGTTGAGGCATCCCCGCTGGATTGGATAGAAAGTTTTTGGTCTGTTTGACGACTTTGCTTGTGCATGTCATCGGCCGTGGATATGGGTGGCAGGGTTGTCAGAGGAACAATGCCGTGTTGGCTGGTAAATGTGACTGATGTACTCCCACCTTGTTGCTGCGATATTCCGCTAATGCGATGGTCGAGAGTATCGTAAACGCTAATCCGGCCATTTAGATCCACAGCTAAGCGTTGTTTTTCCGGAAAGTAGGCATAGCGGATATTGTTTTGTGCTCCGCTAGCACCAGGCGCTCCTAACTCCGCTGGCCACCAATGCCTCGTGGAGCCCAATGATTGGGTGGAAGCGGATAAGCTAACTGCATTTGTAAAAGACTGTTGCTGCCGATCTCCCAACTGTTTGACCTGATCGCTCTCAGAGGAAGGGGTAAGCGATTGCGTAGCCAGTAAGTTAACAAGTTCTGAGCACAAACCACCTACCTTTGCCTTGAGAGTATGGTTGAACATATCACCAACCATAATCATACCGCCCTGCATCCATTGCCCAGAGCCGCCTAATTCCCAGTGATTAAATTGAGCCATGGTGCCATTGCCAGCCAACAAAGCTTGCAATAAGGTCACCACTGCGTTTGTGCTAACCCCATAACGCTTTGCCAGATCGTCGATCAGTTGCTGTTCTTGCGGAGTGAATTGGAACATGCTTGGTTACTCTTGCAGAGAGAAACTAAAGATGCTATCTGCTATCATCAATCGGTTAGTAAATTTCGATAGCTGACTCGAGTTAATTCAGCGCTGTGATGGATTTCATTTAGAAGGGCTTTAACCTCTACCAAGTAGCCGCTGCGGCCCTTTTCCTCCAGTTGTCGGGCAAGTTCCGATAGTTGCAGAGCACCAATACTTGCAGTACCGGATTTGAGCTTGTGAGCGGTAAGATAAAGAGTATTAGCATCTTCTCGCATAACTGCCTGAGTAATTTCTGTCAGCTGCGACGGCATGTCTCGGAGGAGGGTTTTCACTAAGTCGGGAAAGTCTTCAGCCATGATTTCTTTAAGTTCGGTGATAGTAGCATTATCCATGATAGGTAAATCGGTAAGGTTGGTATCATTCATTACAGATAACACTCCTTATACTAGCGTCATGTTCAAAATGGCAAAGAGAGCATACACAAACTATTAAGCCTGGCATACCATTTACTGTTTATAAATTATAAAGCGATGCGTCTATGGCTATTGAAATCGAGCATAAGTTCCTGGTTAGGAACGGAAGTTGGCAAAGCCACGTCTATCATGCAATGTGGATACGCCAAGGCTATTTGGTGAGCGATAAAATTCGTTCTGTACGGGTGCGAATTACCGATGGGGCTGCCTACTTGAATATCAAAGGTGCGACATTGGGAATCAGTCGAAGTGAGTACGAATATTCTATCCCTGTACAAGATGCCGGGGAAATACTGGATACGCTCTGTGATAAACCGCTGTTGGAAAAAACCCGCCATTTTGCTCGTTATGGAGATCATGTGTGGGAAATTGATGTGTTTGAGGGAGACAATGCTGGTTTAGTGGTAGCTGAAGTGGAATTGGCAAGCCCTGGAGAAAATTTTGCGCGGCCTCCTTGGATCGGGGAAGAGGTTTCTCATGATCGACGTTACTATAATGCCTATCTGGCCAAACATTCTTATAAAAGTTGGCAGCGCAGTTAATGAAGGATATTCGCATCCGAATCAGTCTCTTCAGGCAGCGCCTGTACTTACTGAGAGAATCCGGGGTGCTAGCCGAATATCCAGTATCGACAGCCAAAAATGGCCCCGGTGAATTGTACGGCAGTGGTTGTACACCGCGCGGTTCGCATCAGATTAACGCTATGATCGGTGCGCATGCTGACTTAAACACAGTATTTATAGGGCGGCTTCCCTCGGGAGAAATTTACACTCCCAGCCTTGCTGCCCGCTACCCGCAACGGGACTGGATACTGACCCGGATTCTTTGGCTAAGTGGCTTAGAGCCTGGCCGAAATCTTTTTGGAGATCGAGATACTCTACGTCGCTATATTTATATTCATGGTTGCCCTGCCGAACTACCGTTGGGGATACCGCTTTCACATGGTTGTATTCGCATGGCTAATGAGGCCATCGCGGAGTTATTTGAGCAGGTCAAAGTAGGGGATAGGGTTCTAATTGTTGAAACTTAGTGAGTATTTCCCTAAGGAGCCGTAAATCATTAACTGACCGATAACACCGCTGTGATCGCTTGAAAATGCAGTCTCGACGAACAAAAAAACGGACAGTTATTTATTTACAGTTCCTAAGCTAGGTTAAGGTCAACGATTTTTGTTATCTAGTTTGGCTTTTAGAACCTCTACCACATTTTTAAAGGTTTCCCGATTAGTATCGTTAACTTCACTGAGGGCACTGTGGGCCTCAAACAGGGTTTTTTTCAGCTCGGCTTTGCTCAAGTCTGTGATGGGAAGCCGTTGCGTTGCCTCTACACTCGCTGTATGGTCTTCGCAAATATGAAAAATTTTATAAAAGCCGACACTATCCAGCATTTGATTGATGTTTTCGTTGGTGGAGACAAGGGTGGGTTGCTTGGCGAAGCGGTGCCGCATATAGTTGGCAACCTTGGCTAATAAACCTAGGCTAGTGCTGTCGATGCAGCTGGTTTCGGTAAGATCAATTAAAATGTCGCTATAGTTTCCCTGCTCAAATAACCGATCTAAAAACTCATCGAGAGAACAACTCATAGTATAGCGAATATCGCCGACGAGCTTTACAATATAAGTGTTGCCTTGTATAGCGTAGAATGCTTCTCCTGCGGTCATCGTTAAACTTGCCTCTTGATTAGCAAAATAGTAACGTCATCTGGTAGGGTACTGATTTGGTCCAGTTTAAGCTGTCGGATAAGAGATTCAACGCTAAGATCAGTAGCATCTCTGATCGTGGATAACAAGAAATCTAGTTTATCTTGAAGATTAGACTGCGGAAGCGTCTCCAGTATTCCATCAGAGATTTGAATTATAGCAAAAGCCGGCGGCAACTGCAGTGTGTAAGTTTGGTACTCAGCAAATTCAAATAATCCCACGGGTAAGCTTTTGCATTCCACGTAGGTGGAATGGTCACCATCGAAGAGAATCGGGAAGGGAAACTGACCACCGTTGCTATAATGCAGCTGATTCTGGGACATATTGATCACGCCGTAAAACATGGTCAAGTACTTATTTAAACGTCCCTGTATCATCTCACGGTTAAGCCTAGCGAGCATAGTGGCGGGTTCGAGGACCCCATCATCTTTATCTTGCCAATACCTCTCCAGACAACGATTGATGTGGCTGCGCAGCAGTACCGTAATAAAAGCGGATGAGACGCCATGACCTGATACATCTGCTATATAGAAACCGAGGTAATCGCTATCGATAGCAAAATAGTCAACAAAGTCGCCACTAAGATACAAGGAAGTCAGTAGATAACGGCTAAATTCAAAGTTTCCGTAGCGCTGTTTATCTTCCGGCAGTAGCTGGAATTGTATCTGACGACCTGCTTTTTCATCTTCTTGCAGCTGCCGTAGGCTTTGTTTGAGTTGAGCGTTGACAGTTTCTAAATGCTCTCGATATTCGCGATTTTCCCGCAATAGCCGGGCGCGCTCTAGGGCCTGAGCGACTGCATGTTCTAAGGCTGCCATATCCTCAATGGGTTTAGTAATATAGTCCCATGCTCCCAGCTTGAGTGCATCAATTGCGTCGCCTATCCCGCCCATGCCGGATACTACAATCACCGGGGTTTCAGGAAATTCCTTGGTAATAACTGCTAACACCTCCAAACCATCCATTTCCGGCATACGCAAGTCGCAAAGCACCAGATCGGGATGTTCATGTCGGCATTTTTCAATGCCTTCACGCCCGTTTTCCGCCTCAATCACTCGAAAGTTACTGTCTTCCAAATATGTTGCGATGATTTCACGAATTGCCCGTTCATCATCAATCGTAAGTATTTTTGTTGTTTGAGCCATTATTGTTTTTCGTCTATTCACTACGCTCTATCAAAGTACGCACTGCGGCAGCTAGTAGTGCCATATCCAACAAAGGCTTTAGATGCAACCGTGCCTTGCTAATGGCTAAGCGTTGAAAATCGTCAGGTAGCGCATAATTTGAAGAACCAATATGAACAATAAAGCTCGTATGGGAGTACAACGTATGAAGGTTGTATATTGATGTATCGCCATCCATGCTTGGTAGCCGCATATCCATAATGCATACGGCGAAGAGGTAGCCGCTTTTCAGGCACTGTAGAGCTTTCTCGCCGGATTCCACAGCCACGACTGTCATGCCTTCACTCTCTAAATAACTCAAGTTGCTACCTATACGGCACATGATACGCTACAGGCGAGCACGAAGAGCATGACCTTGAGCTCAAAGCCCTGTGAGGTGACAGCGTGAATGCTTTTGGGCAGCAAGCGCTCGATGAGGCTACCGGTAGTTTCGACGATTTTGCGCCCACGCGCCTGCAAGTAAGCGACATACGGTGGTACGGGACGTTTGGAGTTTTTCTGGCGCAGCGGTTGCAGCAGGATACCCGCCTCTTTCATCAAGTCTTCCACCGGGTATTGGGTAAAGGCGTTATCGGCATAGACGGTGCTGCCGGCGGGCAAGTCAAAGGCAAAGCGATGCAGTGCCCGCACGTCAGCATCCGCCCCGGGGGCGAGAAACACCTCGACTGGCTCGCCGGTGGCGGTGACCAGCAGGTAAATGCGCAGGCCATAGAAGTAACGCCGTTTGCTGGCAATGTAGCCACGATAGGCCTCCTCCTGATACAGGCGAGCCCGCGGAATGCGGATGTTATCGCAGGCGGCGATGGGAAAGCTGTCGATGACATAGACCGAATCGGTGTTGAGCGACTTGAAGAGCGTGCCCAGTATCTGAAAGACGCTGAGAAACCACTCACCAATGGCGTGCAAGCGCCGGGTGAAACGACTTTTGCCGAGCATCGTTGGGATATAGCGCCCGTTGCCGAGCAGCTCTCGCGCCCGCTCGCAGTTGCCCCCAAAGTAGCACGCGGCTACGATAGCCGTGGTCATCACCTCAGCATCGCTCATCCGCCGTTGCGGGTCTTCATCATGATCCAGGGCTTTCAACACGTCGTCACACAAACAGTAAATGGCTACGATTTGATCGTCCACGGGCTCTCTCCTGCATTAAACATGGGTTCTAGGAGAAGATCTTGTGGGCGATCGTCAGATCTTCAATCGCCTCGGGCTACTCTACCTCCATAGGTGGCAACTTGGGTTAAATAAGCCTTCAAGTTTTCAAATCACTTCCTCGTCATCAACAATCAGCACATCAAACTTCATAATCACCGTCTGGGCTTGAGAAGAGAGAGTTGATTTGTATAGTGATACTATGAGTTGAAAGTAAGAATAGGTGATTTTAATGTTGTACGCTAACGAAGCGATGCAATGTGCGATGCTGTGATTCAGTGTCCGCCGCAACGGCAGTAAAAATATGACGACGTTAAGGACAGAGAGCTTGTCTATACCGTGGAAAAATAAAGAAATCATAAAATCCTGTTTGCGACTGACTTCAGTTGCTAGAACAATAGGTGGGGATTTTTCAAACGCTACTTTCCCTTGCAATAGGGTGCACGGTATTAGTAGCAAAACTGTGCTATGGATTTAAGAATCTCGTCGGCTACTTTATTTCTCCAGCAACCGAGAGAACAATTATGCCGCTACTCAGAGTTGAAGGCCAGTGTTTTAGATGTTTCTTAAGCTTTACTTGACACTGGGATAGTGTTAACTACGAGGAAAGGATGCGGTACAGAAGCAGCATCGATTGTCATATCTTTAAATGACAGGAATGGAATACGGCTTGCCGTGATTCCTTCACCATTCTAAGACTGAGGTTATCGCACTTGTTTACTTTAGGGTAATTGTCTACATGTCATTGGGTCCTGTAATGCTTGGTCTGCAGGGATTGGAACTGAGTGCCGAAGAAAAAGACATGCTGAAACACCCCGCAGTGGGTGGAGTTATTCTATTTGCCCGTAATTATCAATCACCTGAGCAAGTGGTAAATTTGGTTCGGTCTGTGCACGTTCTGCGCCAGCCTCGATTGTTAATTGCAGTAGATCAGGAAGGCGGACGGGTCCAACGCTTTCGTGAAGGATTCACCCGTTTGCCGGCAGTACGCAGATTAGGAGAAATCTACGATGGCTCGCGTAAGCGTGCTAGGCAGCTGGCTTACGTGACCGGTTGGCTGATGGCTACGGAATTGCGAGCAGTAGGGGTGGATATCAGTTTTGCGCCAGTATTGGATTTAGATCGTGGGCTGAGCAAGGTTATTGGAGATCGTTCTTTTCATCGTGATCCAGAAGTCGTTGCGGATCTTGCTCATGCTTATATGAGTGGCATGCAAAAGGCCGGTATGGAAGCTGTCGGTAAACATTTTCCCGGTCATGGCAGCGTGGTGGCGGATTCTCATGTAGAATTGCCGGTGGACGAGCGAGCTTTTGTTGATTTAGCTGCTAAAGATTTACTAGTCTTTAAACGTTTAATTTATCAGGGTATCGCTGGAATTATGCCGGCTCATATTGTCTATTCCTGTGTAGATGGGTCTTGCCCTGCAGGTTTTTCTTCTTTATGGCTTAAGGAAATCCTACGGAAACGTTTAGGTTTTCAGGGTGCCATCTTTAGTGATGATCTCGACATGGCAGGGGCCTGTGTCGCTGGTTCGCCTCTTGAGAGAGCGCAAGCGGCTCTTACTGCCGGCTGTGACGTAGCGCTGGCCTGTAATGACCGACAAGCCGCCGTCATCATTCTCGACGGTCTTAAAATTTCAGCTGATTCCATGGCCCAGCTGAGGCTGATTCGTTTGTATGGCTGCAGTCGCTTGACCCTTGAGCAAATGCGCGAGAGCAAATACTGGAAACGAGCAGTGCGCCTTGTGCATCGCTATGCGGCTTTCTCGCCCGGGTAGGGGCGAGTGAAGTTGCGGATATATTTTTCAAACTGCACGCCTTAGTCATTGATTTATGTTTGCTCAAGTGGGAGAACCGTGATGGCCAATAAGCTGCTAATTATCGTGCTTAATACCGATCCTGGTAATTCCTCTGAGCTGAGTGAGCCATTTTTTCAAGCCACTGTTGCCGCCGCTATGGAATATGAAGTGGAAGTGGTGATGACTGGCCGGGCAGTCGAACTAGCCGTTAAAGGTGTAGCCGAAGGTATTCCCCTTCGCGAGGGTGAGCCCAGAACTGTTTACGATATTATCAAAGACGCTCACGAGGCTGGGGTTAAGTTTAAAATTTGCATCAGTGTCGAGCAATGGGGCGACGATTTCATTCCTGAAGTTGAAGAAACTGTAGGTGGTGCCTATTTAATCAGTGAAGCCATGGATGAAGATACTGTTACCTTTACCTACTAAAATAGCTTCTCATGACAGCTATTAACGCTGAGCAGGCTTTAGCGGTGCTACATGATGCCGAATTACTTTGTTCTGCCGAGGCTGTGACTGCAGCTCTGGATTTAATGGCAGCCGCTATTACCTCTCATGTTAGAGATCGTGATCCAGTGATTCTGGTAGTCATGAATGGTGCTTTAATTCCTGCAGCGCACTTGCTAGGCCGTCTACGTTTTCCTTTGCAAATAGATTACTTACATGTTTCGCGCTATCGTGGTGCAACACAGGGTGGAAGATTACACTGGATTGTGCGGCCAAGGATTCCTGTGAAAAATCGAGTTGTGTTAGTCATCGACGATATTTTTGATGAAGGTACTACGCTGAAAGCTATTCTCGAACACCTGCGTCATGCTGGTGCTCAAGAGGTTTATAGTGCAGTGTTAGTGAATAAAATGCACGATCGCAAGGAACCAGGATTAACGGTAGACTTCATTGGCCTAGAATTAGCAGATCGTTATGTATTTGGTTGTGGTATGGATTATAAGGAATATTGGCGCAATCTGCCAGATATCTATGCTGTTAGGGAAAACCATGGGTTACCTTAGTTCACTTCATGAGCAAGGCTGGTGGTAGTCATCCAAGGCGGCTTGCCATCCATAAAATACATCTCATCTCCGGTTCCAAGTGCCTAGCGACGAGGATACAGGCTCCATGGTTCAGCTGCTGGCAATCATAGGAGGCACCGGTCTTACCTCCTTAGAAACGCTGAAAATTAACCGCCGAGAAATGGTTTCTACTCCGTATGGAGAAACCTCAGGGCCCCTTACCCATGGGGAATTGAATGATAAGGAAGTGGTGTTTCTGGCTCGGCATGGTTATGGTCACACGATACCCCCCCACAAGGTAAATTATCGAGCTAACCTTTGGGCGCTTAAACACATTGGAGTCACTCAAGTCATTGCAGTAGCCGCCGTAGGGGGTATTCGCGCAGATATGGAACCCGGATGTCTAGTATTTCCAGATCAAATCGTAGACTATACTTGGTCCCGTTGTCATACGTACTTTGAAGAAGATCTCAATCAAGTGACTCATATCGACTTCACACAACCTTACTGTGAAACACTGCGTAAAAAACTGATTCAGGCAGCGCGTCAGACTAATTTAGAGGTGCGGGAGAAAGGCACTTATGGAGCAACTCAGGGGCCTCGGTTGGAAACTGCAGCGGAAATCGAACGGCTGGAGCGGGATGGCTGTGACGTAGTGGGCATGACCGGCATGCCTGAAGCTGCTCTAGCCCGTGAGATTGGGTTGTGCTACGCGACTTGTGCTGTCGTGGCTAATTGGGCTGCGGGTAAGAGCGAAGGTGTAATCACCATGGAAGCTATCCAACGTCAATTGGTGCGAGGCATGGACAAGGTTAAAACGTTGCTAAGCCAGGTGATGAATCTTTTCTGAATCCACTATGTTTTTATCCTTTAAAGATCGAGGAGACCACATTTCTCAGCGACAGCGGATAACCAACCTAGTTGTGTTTGCTTAGCGTGCTATCTTTTTTTAAGGTGAGATGGTTCTGTTTAGGCTTATTGCTTTGTAGATATCGATTCGACCACTGGGCCAGGGTATAGATAGGGTAGCCGATCATCATTACCGCCAGCAGGAGGAAGACTAATAGCGCTAACCACGGAGGCAGTAACGGCCATAGTTCCCGAATAAAGTAGATTAATCCCCAGATCATGGCCGCCGTAATTCCCAAGGCGACAAGGAAGGCTCCTATGTGACTACGCCTGTGGTTACGCTGCAAATTATTATTTTCCTATACCGCTATCATTATCGAAATGGACTGAGCAGACATATCATTAGAAATTATACTACTTTGCTATTTACAGGATGAAACATTACATTTTTTGGAGATGCTGACTGAGAGTAGCCGCATTAAGTTGGTCGCTAAGATGCCAAGCATGGCTGAAGTGGCTGGCTAGCATTTTGCGTTCCAGAGTACGTTGCGTGCGACCAGGAGCATAAGCGATTGACACTAAAACAAATAATTATCTTTGCTGTACTGCTCAGTGCCTTGGCGCTGTTTATTTGGGGACGTTGGCGCTATGACATTGTAGCTTTGCTAGCCTTGTTAGTAGTGTCAATGACTGGTCTCGTTTCTCCAGATCAGGCATTCGCCGGCTTTGGTCATCCGGCAGTTATCACCGTTGCTGCAGTGCTAGTCATCAGCCAGGCGCTTACCAATTCCGGTGCGGTAGAAACTATTGGCAAGCGCTTGGTTGTTATCCAACAGCGGCCCATCATGTTAGTAGCGGCGTTGACGGGGCTAGTGGCTTGTTCTTCGGCCTTCATGAACAACGTAGGTGCGTTGGCCTTGTTTATGCCGCTGGCTCTGCAACTTTGCCAAAAAGCCAAACGTCCCACTTCGGAGGTTTTGATGCCGCTTTCCTTCGGCTCTCTGTTGGGTGGTCTGATGACCCTAATTGGTACACCGCCTAATGTCATCATTGCCACCTATCGAAAGGAGTTGGTTGGGGAACCTTTCAGTATGTTTGATTTTACTCCAGTAGGTGTGGGTGTGGCGCTCATAGGAGTCACTTTTATTTCGCTAGTGGGTTGGCGACTGCTGCCCGTTTCCCGACGAGTCGAATCTAAAGAAGGGAAACTGTTTGACATTGATGCCTATATTATCGAAACCCGTTTGCCCGAGAAGGCAAAAATTGTAGGAAAGGCGCTGCGGGAGCTGGAAAAGCTAGGTAAAGGGGATGTGGCTATTTTAGCGATGGTGCGCGGTAATCGACGTCTGTTGGCGCCCGGGCCGTTTGAGTTACTCAAAGCCGATGATGTGCTAATTCTCGAAGGCCATTCAGATGCTCTTAAAACATTGGTTGATGATGTTGGACTAGAAATGGTCGGCAGTCAGACAGTCACTGCGGAAGATTTAAGTTCTGAACGAGTGGGAATGTTTGAAGCCGTAGTGAGCCCGGGTTCCCGCATCGAAGGCCGCAGTGCGCATATGCTGCAACTTCACGAACGTTTCGGTGTAAATCTGCTGGCAATATCTCGCCAGGGTGAGCCCATTCGCCAGCGCATCAGCCGGATTACCCTACGTGTCGGTGACGTGCTATTGTTGCAAGGAGAAACCAGAACCATGGGAGAAACTCTGGCTCTCTTAGGATGCCTGCCGCTGGCTCAACGCAACATTAAGTTAGGGCAACCGCGCCGGGTGCGTCCTGCGATTATCATATTCGGTGTAGCTATTTTATTGACGGCTTCAGGGGCGTTTCCAGCCCACATTGCCTTTACCGCCGCGGCTGTAACGTTAATATTGACCAATCTGATGTCCCTGCGTGAAGCCTACGCCAGCATTGAGGGGCCTGTTATCGTGTTGCTTGGGGCTATGATTCCAGTAGGGCGGGCTCTTGAATCTACTGGTGCTACCGACATAATTGCCGTGCAATTGGTTAAGCTAACTAACGGACTGCCCCATTGGGCAATCTTAGCCATTCTGATGATATGTGCTATGTCCTTGTCAGACCTCATTAACAATGCCGCTACGGCTGTTATCATGGCTCCCATCGCCGCCAGTATAGCCAGCGCTTTAGCTAATCCTGTAGACCCTTTCCTGATGGCCGTGGCAGTCGGTAGTTCCTGTACGTTTCTGACCCCCATTGGGCATCAGTCAAATACCCTAGTGATGGGGCCAGGTGGTTATGTGTTTAGTGATTATTGGCGCATGGGGTTGCCTCTGGGCATTATCGTCGTGCTTACTGCAGTACCTCTCATTCTGGTGTTTTGGCCGTTATAAGCAGTTTATAAGTGTCCTAAAAGAATCATTATTAACCCTACTCCTGAGCTGAAAAGCGGGCTATAAATGATTATTAAATCCAGCATTTCGGATAAAATTGAGTCTATCGTTTTCGCCGGAAGAGCCCCCCATGTCCAAGAAGCGCAAGTACCCGTCAACAGAGTTGTCTACAGACCAGCGTGAACTCGTTGCACGCCTCGTGGGCCCGCTGGAGGTGCGTGGGATCTCGCGCTCGGTCTTTCGTGAGGTTCTCGCCGACGCCGAGATCATGGTGCCCAAGTCGTCTTTGGACCGCTGGGTGCACGCCCACGCGGCGACGGGCAGGATCTTCACGGCGGAGAAGGCCAGCGGAGCGGCGCCGCTTCTGGACGACGAGCAGGGCGAGATGGCAGCCGGTTGGGTCCTGTCTCAGAACGACTCGAACCAGGTCGTCTCGCTCGCCTCGTTCTCGACGTTCTGCGCGTCAGCCTTTGGTGTGGAGCTTGCCCAGACGACGGCGCATGACTACCTGCATGCCCTTGGCTTCAGTTCGAAGGTTTCCCAGGTGAAGATCAGCGGCTTCACGGTGGACGTCGACGCGCTCGCGAAGATGATGTTTGAGTGGAAGAGCGAGCGACAGCGTGCGGGAGACCTCAAGGGGCTCCTGGCAAGCGTCGACTTCACGTTCACGGGCCACCGCACCGATCGGCGCCTGACCTACGCGCCTGCTGGTGGCGCTCAGCCAAAATCGAGCACCGCGATCACTCGGTTCACGAACTGCCTCGTCACCGTTGTCTGGTCCGACGGTGTAACCCGTACCCCGCCTGTCCTCTTCACGTTCCATGGGAAATTCCGGCGCGATCGTGTCGGGCGCAAGGCGTGGGTCCAGGAGAGGGACAAACTCGTGAACGCTCTCGCACGCTTCGGCATCCATGCGAAACGCGTCATCTCTATTGGCGCCGAGCAGAACGAGACCCGCCTCTATGCCAGCGAGAGTGCCGGGCTTCTGCGCCGTTTTTTTGCGCGCTACCAGATCCCGCGCAACGTTGTCGTCTTCAGCGATAATGGGAAGTCCTTCTTTCCGGGCGGCGTGAGTGTTCTCGAATCGCTCGGGTTCGCAAAGCACGTGTCGTACCCTGCACCCGTGCATCAGCATCTTTCGCCCAATGACAACCGCCTGCATGGCACGGCGAAGGCGAGGTGGCGTAACAGTGGAGTGGACTTCAAGGATGACGTGGAGTCGTCCCTGTGGCTCCTAAGAGCCATCTCGATGTTGAACTCGCGGCTCACGGAGCGACGTGGTTCAGGCGGAACCTCTTGGATCTCACCGCCAAGTCAGCGCGAGAGCTCATTCGGGGCAGCTCTGGGAACAGGGCACAGGTCGACTCCGATAGGCTCTATGCTTACCATATCTTTGCGGGCCTGAATGCGATGGGAAGACCAGAAGAGACTAGCGCATAAGTTCCGGACAACTTGCATGGGCGAGTGTGCAGCGGGTAGTGAGAATAGAATTGGACTCAATTTTAGCCGAAACGCTGGAATACAAGAAAAGGTAAAGCTATGAGAAAGCTTTCGAGCATAATGCTAATGCTTGCTCTTGTATAGTGCTGGTCACATGACCTGATACTGATTAAAAGGCTACAAATCGTTAGTGAACGACGATTGTAATGAGATCATAAGCATCAATTCATATGGCTGGCGCTATAGTCATATCGTTACCCATAACTCCAATCGCTAGCACGCTGGCTGACACGCGCGCCCAAACCTGTTTAAATACGCGGCTTCCCTAGCCCTGACAAGAGAAGGCGAGAAGGCGACATGAACGATTGGGTAGCGGAACTGGAGACGATTAATTTAGGAGATCAACGGCTCAATGAGCGAGCGCGGCAGGTGTTGGCGGATCTGGGGGCACAGCCCGGCGCAAGTATTCCAGCCGCCTGCGGCGGCTGGGCCGAGACCAACGCGGCTTATCGGCTGTTGGACCACGAGCGGGTAGGTCCCCAAGAGGTGCTGGAGCCGCATGCTGCCTGTAGCGAACAGCGGCTGGGCAACCAGCCGCTGGTACTGTGTATCCAGGATACCACGGAGCTTGATGATACCAGCAAGAGTGACATTGAGGGGTTGGGGCCGCTGAATTACGAAACGCGCCGCGGATTGTACCTGCACCCGACTCTGGCGGTAACCCCGGATCGGGTGCCGCTGGGGGTGTTGGATGCGTGGGGCTGGGTACGGGAGCCGGGCAGTTTGGGCCAAGATAAAGATCCCCATCGGCCTATCGAAGCGAAGGAAAGCCTCCGCTGGCTCGAAGGCTATCAGAGCGTGGGTGAACTGCAAGCCCGCGTGCCTGAGACCCGACTGGTTTATACGGCGGACCGCGAAGCGGATATTTATGAAGTGTTTGCCGAACGCCACTGGGTCCAGCAGGCCCAGCTACCTTGTGCCGAGTGGTTGATCCGCTCCGAACATGACCGCAAGCTCCGCGATGGGCGAAACCTCTGGGAGGCGGCCGCTGAGGCGCCGGTACTGGCTCAGGTAGAATTCGATAGGCCGGCGACCGATAAGCGCAAGGCGCGGCACATCGTCCAGACGCTGCAGGCCGTGCCGGTCACTCTCAAGGCGCCTTATCGCTACGGCCAGACGCTGCCGGACGTGGCAATCACCGCCCTGTTGGCCACCGAAGTCAATCCCCCGGCAGACGAAGCACCGATCACGTGGGTGTTGCTCACCAGCGTGCCGATAGCCACGGCTGAACAGGCCGTCGAGGTCTTGCAATGGTACCTTTGCCGCTGGCAAATAGAGAGCTTTTTCCGAATTCTGAAATCCGGCTGCAAAGTCGAAGAGCTACAGCTCGAGCACCTCGAACGCCTGGAACCGGCGCTGGCCTGTTATCTGATCATTGCCTGGCGGGTGCTGTATCTGACCATGCTGGGGCGCACCTGCCCGGAGTTCCCTTGCAACGTCGTCTTTGCCGATGAGGAATGGCAAGCGGTGTCCATTGTGGCCAAGCGCCAACCGCCGCCCCAGGTCCCACCTTCATTGAATGAAATGATTCGCATGGTAGCTGGCTTCGGGGGCTTTCTTAACCGTAAGGGCGATGGCTTCCCTGGACCACAAACCCTTTGGATCGGACTACAGCGAACTCGCGATTTTGTCCTGGCTATCGAAGCCCAGCGGGCTATGCAGAATTCAAGTTATGGGTAACGATATGGCGCTATAGTAGGCTCAAGTCAAGCAAACGCTAAAGAAAAGTGGGACAACATTCGTATTGGTGTGGAAGGCGCTTATCCTCCGTTTAGCATGGTGGATGCGCAAGGTAATCTGCAAGGTTTTGATATTGATATTGCAGAGGCTTTGTGTGAAGCCATGCAGGCGGAATGTACCCTGGTGCAATCGGATTAGGATGGCATCATTCCAGGATTGTTAGCAAGAAAATTTGACGCCATTGTGGCTTCTATAGTTTTTCAGATAAATAATTTCTTGGAGCTTACCGAAGAACCCGTCACGCGATACCGGCCTTGGTGCGTAATTTCTTCATCACGCGGATGACCTGGGTGGCGTCATCGAGGTACTGGTGAAAGACTCGGAGCACCGAAGCGCGCAGCTCATCAAAGGTTTTAAAGTACTTCAGATGCGTGGCCTCCTTTTTGGTGTTGCGCCAGAGCTTTTCAATCGGATTGTACTCGGGGGAGAACGCCGGCAGGAGTTCAATCGTTAGCCGCTGGGCGTGCTCGGCGTGAAAGTGTTTGACCTCCCGGCTGCGATGGTAGGGGGCGCCATCTTCGATCAGGATGATCGGCGCGTCGAACCGCGCCAGCAGTTGTTTGAGAAATTCCACATAGCCAGCGCCGTTGAACCGCCCGGTCCCTTCGGCCGCCTCCTGGAGCAAGGGTTGATAGCGGGTCCGGCAGGCCGCGCCGAGCACCTCATCCAACGCCTGCTGAAACCGCTCTGGGGTCGGATAGCGCAGGCCCTTCAAGGGCGCCAGTTGCGCGCGTACCTCGGCGGGCACGCCGTCGGCACGGAGGCGCTTGAAGGCTTTGGGCGTCAGGGTGTAGGCCAGCGCTTCGCGGTACACGAAGGCCCCGTCCAGGAAACTGATGGCGCCGAACATCTTCAACCCTTTCCGAATGCCGCGGGTTTTGACCAGCGGCTGCTGGCCGCGCGGCGCCCAGGTGCGGCTCAGCGAGCCCCACATCGCAAAGGACACTTCATCGCCAAACACAATCACCGCCCCCGTGGCTTTCGCCTGCTCTACAATCCTGGGCCAGGTCTGTTCCACCCACTCCCGCCGCGCCCGCTCATACTCCTCCTCGTCGCTACGGTCGCTGATAAAGCGGGCCTTTTGATAGCTGGTGGTGTCCTGATTTTGGAGAATCACGTGGATTGATGTCAAACTTAGGGCCTTTTTCGGGCACCAACATCCAAGGGGTTGCAATGACATTAATTCCCGTGCGCTGTCTGCATTGTGAGAGTGATCAGGTTGTCAAACGTGGTATGACCTGCAATGGTAAACAACGCTATCTGTGCCAGAATGAGGAGTGTGCCCATGGCTCTTTTCTTCTGGAGTATAGTGACCGCGGACGCCTGCCCCAAGTCAAGCAACAGGTCGTTGATATGGCGCTCAATGGCAGCGGCATTCGGGATACGGCACGGGTATTGAAGATCAGCAAGGACACCGTACTCAGTGAGTTGAAGGCAAAAGAAGACGTGATCGAGCCGGTCAACCAAGCGCTGCTGAGCCGCCTGAATCCAGACGATATTACCGCGGTGGTTCAGCGAGTTGACGAGGCTGAGGTCGACGAAATGTGGAGTTATGTGGGCAACAAGGACGAACAACGTTGGCTCTGGCATGCAATCGATCATGCCACGGGTGTCGTGCTCGCGTACGTCTTCGGCCGGCGCAAAGATGAGGTATTTCTGGCGCTGAAACATTTACTGGAACCGTTTGGAATCACTCGCTACTACACGGATCACTTGGGCGCGTATCAGCGCCATCTAGAGCCCGACGTGCATTGCCCCAGCAAGCGTTACACCCAGCAAATCGAACGCAAGCACCCTGGTTGACTGACAAAACTCGCTAAGGCACGGATTCTACTTGAAATTAAAGAAAGGGATGAGATGAAATGCGCGACCCGTGTTCCAACGGGATGGGTTAAACATAAGGAGCCCGCGCATGAATACCTCATCCCCACTTTACGATACGATAGTCTCCCTCTTGGCACAAGCACCGTGGCGCGATCGCCGGCATTTATCGACCTTGGCATGGATGGTGGTTGGGTTATTGAGCAGCGGCTGGATTGGGCTAAGTGAGTGGGTGCCGTAGGTACACAGTCGCGCCCGGTTCGCCGCCAGCAGTTGGCGGCGGTTTCGGCGCTGGTTAGCCAATCGGCGAGTGGATGTCCACCACCTCTACGGCGCGCTGTTGCAGCCGGTGTTGGCGGAACTGGACGCGCCACGGCTGTACGTGGTCTTGGATACCTCGTTGCTGTGGAACCGGTGGTGTTTGATCCGCCTGGGGTTAGTGTATCGCGGCCGTACCATACCGCTGGTCTGGAAGGTGATCGAGCATCGCTCCAGCAGTGTGGCCTTTCGGGCTTACCGTGGGTTGTTGCGCTTGGCCGAGCGGCTGTTGCCGCCAGGGCGGGACATCGTGCTGTTGGCCGATCGGGGCTTTCTGCATGGGGAACTGATGGCCTGGATTCACCGCCACGCGCGCTGGCATCTGCGCGTGCGTATCAAGCGCTCAGGGTTGCATCTCTATGTCCAGCGCCGGGGACACTATCGGCGCCTGGTCATTCGCGTGCAGGCCGGTGAAGTGGGCTGCTATCATCACGTCTTTGTCGGTGCCCAACGCCTGGAGATGCACTTGGCCGTGGGCTGGCAACGGGGCCACCGCGAGCCCTGGTTGATCCTCAGCGATGAACCGACCGACCGCGATACCCTGGCTGAGTATGGCCAGCGCTTTCGGATCGAGGAGAATTTCCTGGACGACAAATCCAACGGCTTCCAACTGGAAAGCTCCCAACTGCGCGACGCCCGCACCCTGACACGGTTGCTGTTGGTCTTGGCCGTGGCCACCCTCTACCTGACTTGCCAAGGCGCCGCGGTGGTCGCCCAGGGCCAGCGCCGCCGGGTCGATACCCATTGGTTTCGCGGCCACAGCTATCTGCGCTTAGGCTGGCATGGGCTGCGCTATGCGCTGGCTCATGGCGAAGCCCTGCTGCAACGCTTGACGCTGGGCTCCCTCCAGGATCCGGATCCGGCTCAGGCCAGCCGCCGACAGGGGCGGCAAAAACGTCAACAAGCCCGCTGGATGGACCCTTTGCCAGCCTGTTATGCCTTGTTACTTCCCGCCCTGGAGGCAGCATGAGAGTTAGCTGAGAGGAGTTTTGTCAGTCAACCAGCGCAAGCACCTCACCTTACGGACTCGGATTAAACGCCTAGCACGTAAAACGATCTGCTTCTCCAAATCGGCCCAGATGCATGATATCGTCATCGGCTTGTTTGTCAATCGATATGAATTTGCTCGGCCTGTGTAAATCAGCAATATCCAAAATTAGGACACCACCCGCCTGTGACACCTTCGAACTGAAGCCGAGGGCATGCAGGTAGTCATGCGCCGTCGTCGGCGCAAGTTTCACGTCCAAGGCGGCCGCGCAGAACGTCGAGAACGAGGCGAGCGAGACGACCTGGTTCGAGTCGTTCTGAGACAGGACCCAACCGGCTGCCATCTCGCCCTGCTCGTCGTCCAGAAGCGGCACCGCTCCGCTGGCCTTCTCCGCCGTGAAGATCCTGCCCGTCGCCGCGTGGGCGCGCACCCAGCGATCCAAAGACGACTTGGGCACGCTGATCTCGGCGTCGGCGAGAATCTCACGAAAGACCGCGCGTGAGATTCCACGCGCCTCCAGCGGGCCCACGAGGCGTGCAACGAGTTCACGCTGGTCCGTAGACAACTCTGTTGACGGGTACTTGCGCTTCTTGAACATTCGGGGGCTCTTCCGGCAAAAACGCTAGACTCAATTTTATCCGAAACGCTGGAGTGCGGACAAGCGAACCCGCTTCGACAACATCGCAAACAAAGGGAACGAGGCTGGCCGCCGTGACATCGGGCACGTGGCGCATTCGGATCCGACCGAACCCCTTCGGCTCATGGAGCTCAACGGCAATGACCACGATGAACTTCTTTCCCGCACCGCGACCCCGTTTGCCCCCCTTGCTGGGGCCTCCGACATACGTTTCGTCAACCTCGACTTCTCCAACCAGCTTGGTGCGACCTGGCCGGACCATCGCCTTGCGAAACTTGTGCAGCATCGTCCAGGCGGTCTGTTGGCTCCCAAATCCCAGCACGCGCTGAAGACCAAGTGCACTGACCCCGAGTTTCTGGTTGGTGGTGTACCAGGCGGCGGCAAACCCTATTGGCAGAGGTGTTCGCGTCTTGTCCAGGATGGTGCCTGCCGTGACCGATGTGCTGCGACTACACTGCCGGCACTTCCACAAATGATCTGAACCCCGCCATGCCTGGTGGTGCCCACACGCTGGGCATACGAAGCCCTCTGGCCAGCGCAGCCGCTCCACATAACGTCTCCAGGCGTCATCGTCAGGAAACCACATCTGGAATTCATGCCAACTTCCTGGGTAGTCCTTGCCTGCAAGAAGATCGATCTCGTAGGAATCCTCCACAATATGTTGAGTATAGTACAGCTAAGTGGAGACCCCAATTTGAGAAAATACTTTCTCAAGAAATGGTGTCTTGTTTGTCAACAACTTACGGTTACTCCCAGCGATTCAGAGCGTCACTGCCTATTGTAGCCCAAGGCGGCGGTTATCAAACGCGAGGCGCAACTTGGCTGTACTGCTTGCCCGCTCACGCGGCCACTGAGGGCGGTGTGGGTTGAACCAGCGAAGGAGGGGATCCAGTTGTGTGGGGATGGAAGTGCGGGGGTCTCCTGGGAGTGGCGGGGTGGACCTGAATGGTGGAGCAGGTGTCTCCTTTGCCGGTCAAGCGAAGCGCACTTGGAAGCGCCGCTGGGTCAGGGCGTCGAGGGTGGCGCGGCGCAGCCGACCGTAGAGGAGGAAAGCGATCATGGTGCGCCACAAGTGACGGAGCGTGATTTTGCCCTGCCCCAGCGGCGCAAAGGTGGCGCTCAGGACCATTAACTGGTTGATCAGATGACCGATCTGCAGGCACTGATAGTAATTTTTCGCCGCCTGCCAGTTGACCCGAGCATCCTGGTGTTGGAGGGCATAGCCGAGGTGTTTCTGAGTGTTGCACCCTTCGTTTTCGATCTTCCAACGCAAGCGCCCGGTGGCGCTGAGCACGACGACCGTGGTGGCGGTGACCGCGAGGTGGGTCAGGTGAACGAAGCGGGTGACGGTTTGCTCACCGCTCTTGAGGTGACTGACCGTCTCGCGACATTCGAGCCACTGGAGCCGATGGCCGTGATAGTCCATATCGGTGACCCAGCGCAAGTCTTGTTCGATCCGCTCTGTGGCCCGGAAGGTGCCGCTCGCGGCGGTGCTGGCCCGGGCGGAGCGGCAGCAACGCCTGCACTTCCTCCCAGACGCTGGGCAGGTTGCCATCTTGGAAGGTCAGGATAAAGGCCCAGTGGGTGGCGCGGCAGGTATCGAAGCAGCCTCGATAGGGGTAGAGCCCATCGGCGGTCAGGCAGATCGGCAGGCGCGGGTAGCGGTGCTTGAGCTTGGCGGCCAGACGCACAAAGGCGTTGCGCTCACAATCTTGCTTGTCATACTCGGTCAGCGGATTGACAATCCACTCCGTGGCCAACGAAATCGCCAAGCCGTTGGGGGTGATCAGCTTCGCCTCCAAGACGTTGTGAAAATAGGTCGTCTTACCCGTTGTCGAGGTCTGATGGAGACATTGCTCACCGGGTTTCTCGGCACCGCTCATCGTCCCGGTGGCGTCGATCGCCACCACAAAATACGTCCCCAAGAGGCGGTACCGGTGCAGCGCTTTCTTCTCCAGCAGCGTTTTCACCAGCCATTGCTTGAGCTGCTCCAGGGGCTCGTCGGCCAACCGACATAGCACCCGGTGCACCGTGTCCAGGTGGGGCAGCCGCAACTTAAATAACCGGCGGTAGTGCTTCGCGAACTTCGCCTCTTGGCGCAAGTTGTTGAAGGCATTCCGTGAACCCTGCTGAAAAATAAACAGCGCGATGGCGGCCATCAGAATTTCGCTCAGCGCATAGTCCGATCGGCGCCGACAGTCCTCTATCTGCCGAAGCTGTTCAAACAAGTCCGGGAAAAAATGGCTGATCGTCTTGAACAACTCACCCACCATCGCTTTACCTCGGCTCTGGGTTGCAGCGGTTAAGTGCTTTTTCTCTTGACGCCGGGCCGCGTGACGTGCTCTCTTTTGTTGCTGGCGTTGAGGGCGAGCGTTGGCGCGCTTCTTCATCATGGAGTCTCCTTTAGGCAAAAAAACTTCATGATAGCGCCTTCAACGCCTCAACGGCGCCCCTAACAGCGCAAAATAGCCGGAAGAATATTTTTTAGGCTATAGTTTAATACATTGATTTTAAATATTTTTTATCAACGCTCTGAATCGCTGGGTTACTCCTCAATGGGGAAAGTCGAGCTAAGCTCGGCTTTCCCCATTAGGCGGCATAGCACAGCAGTTCCATACACCGCGCCAGCCGTGGGCTTAGAGGTTTTTCCATGTCGGTGTCTGACGGTGACGTGGAAAAACCCTGGGCGCACCAAAGATGGCGGCGTACCAGCGCCAGAGCGTCGCTGAATGTCGGTTGCGTTTTTTGATACCACGCGCAGGTGCGTACTGGCATAGCCTGATCCGTCACGAGCCGATCGGCGATCAGTGTCACCAGGGAAAACAACCCCAGGAGTATCGGCGTCGTCCGGGCGATTGCCCACTTCGACCACTGCCGCTGCGTCTCCATACCGAGGTGCGCCCGCGCTGGTTCGAAGGTGACCTCGAGCGACCAGCGGCGGATAAACCACAGTATGATGTCTATCGCCGTCGCCTTGGGATCAGTGCACAGTAAGGCCTGGGTGTCAAACCGCTGGAGGGGATCTCGGATCAGCACCCAGCGGATGGCCACTGGCGGTTTGCCCGCGTGGTACCACACCGCCGTGCCGGTAGCGATCTCCACGGGGCGGTTGACTTCCCCATACCACGGCTTCACGGTCAAACGTTGCCAGGGCGTCCTGGCATCAGCGGCAACTTGTTCAAGGGTAGGCAGACGTCGGCCTTTCTTGGGTGGGCGACCGTTGCGGCCTGGTTTCGGGGGTGGTGCCGGTTCGTAGCGTGCGGCATCTAGCCGTAACCGCGTGACCACACAAAGCGTATCGCTCGTGACCGCCGCCAACAACTCCAACGCAGCGAAACTGCTGTCGGCTACCACCACGATCGCGCGCTCGGGTAGCCAGCGCTGCAGGATTCGCAACGCCTGCCGTGCGCGCTCGGTGAGCGAGCGATGAGCGCGGTGATGGCGCTGGTAATAACGCGCGGACGGACACAGCGGTGTCAGAAAGGGTAACGCCCACACCCGTCCGGCCCAGGCCATCGGGACCAGCAACATCAGACTCAGCCAGCGTAAACCGCTCGCTTTAACAACGTGCGTGCGGCTGGAACGTACCGGATCCCGGTAAATACCACGGGCGTTAATCTGGCGGCCCCACCGCCGCTCGATCGTATCGTCGATTCCCACCACTAACCGACCCCGCGGCGCGAAGGTCTTGACCAACAACTTTAGTAAAATCCGGCTGGTAGCTAACCCTGACCACCGTGCGCGGCTCAGCACCCGGTGATAGTTTTTGAAGCCCTTCTCATCGCTCAAGCCCATCACCCGCAACACCGCCGCTACCGTGCGCTGCCCGGGCGTCAGGATGGCCCCCATTAGTAAGACTTGCGCCCGTTGCCACACCCGTTTGCTGAACACGGGGGCAAACACTCGTATCATGGTGAACACGTCGGGAGGTAAGTTGTCCATTTGAAGAACCTCTTTTTAGGCAAAGATGATTCTTCAAGATGGTTACCTTCCGGCCCTTATACAACCCCTCAATGGGGAAAGCCGAGCTTAGTGGCTATTCCCTCAATCTAGGTAAGCATGCGCTAATTTCCTCCTGAGCTCTTCGTGAATGTCAGCCGATACTTCCGGAATCAGCAGCCACGCGATGACTAAATCGTGAGGGATCGCTTTCCCGCTGCCTTGTTCGTTAAACGTTTTCTGGTGCCAGTTGTAATGACCATAGTGCATGGTGCCGGAAAGCTCCCCGTCGGAACTCTTCAGATACAGAACAACTGAAGTTTTCAGTGGTAGCCCATCCCGCACCTTGACCCACTGATTGGCAAGAATCCTCGCCAGTTCTCGGGTGTGCGGCGCCAGATCACACGTCGTTTGCTGCGGGCACTCGTTGCAATACCGGTCTTCCACCCGGCCAGTCTCTGTTGTAGAACGGCACCCGCCCGCGAATATCCTGATCGTCATGTCTGTTTTCCTCTGTAAGTTATGAAAAGGTCTGTCTTCCGCTTGCTCGATCCAGGGGTATGGCAACTAGCTGCGTGGAAAAGCTACATGACTTTGCTCAAAAAGCGCTTTTGAACAAAGTTCGAACCATGCCTATCCGGATGATGCACAAAATGGTAGGTGGTTCTTTCGCTCCCTACTCACGGGCGCTCCTATATCCCGTGGTACAGTGCTGCATAAGTCGGTGCCTTCGTGCGTGCGGCGATCTTCAGCACACTGTCGAAAGCCACCATCGGCCAGAAACGGCGGTTGAATCGGAACACGAACTCATTGAGATAGCCCTGCAAGTGCTTCGAGCTGACCCCGTGGTGCGTGCCCAGAAGCCATGCATCGAGGTTCCCGAAGACGATATGAATCATCGGGAGATGTTGGTACGTCTTAGCCTGATCACCCTGGATCGACACGGCTAACGGTCGACCCCGTTGAGCGCCAGCTTGACGGCTTGGCAGAGCGGTTTCCCCCTCCGCCGGGATAGCGAGCGCCTGTTTCATGGCCCAGTGACCGGTAAGCGGCGATAACTACCCACTGGTTGCGTTTGCTAATTGGCCGCAGGCTTACCAGAACGCGAACTACGTCATCTAATCCCATTGCACTGAGTACCACCCGTCAATCGAATCGGCCGGAAATTTACGATTGACCCCTTTAATCGTGAACTCCCCTCCCATATCCCCCTGACACAATGCCGTCACCGCCGGTTTCAGTACGAGCCGGCGGGAGAGCATTTTTGCTAATGCGAACCTGCACCAGACCCCCACCCACTGTCTGTAATCTCCCAATCTCGCAAAATCTAGTGGTTGTCGCGCCTGTCAGTCGTGGGAGCTCAACCCACACCTTTGGCTGAGTAAACTCCCATCATCGATGCTTACTCGATCGGGTTCACCGCTAGCGACGGACTCCGTTGACCGAACTCCCAATCCTGGTCCCGGCCTGCCTGCTGGCGAATGGCATCGGTCGTCCCGGTGGGCTCAAGATGAGCCACGGCTCGGTAGGAACCCCGCAGTACCCGGTAACCGGCCTGTTGGCGGATGGCATCGGTCGTTCCCGCGGGCTCGAGAGGAGCCACGGCTCGGTAGGAACCCGGCAGTACCCGGTAACCGGCCTGCTGGCGCACCGCGTCGGTCGTCCCGGCGGGGGCAGCACTGGCGAAGCGGTCGGTGGTGATCCGGGAAGGGGGCGCGGCGTTAACTGAAGCATGAACGGCGAAGGCCATGGTGGTGGCCAGCAACAACGCGGTAACGATTCTCTTGGGACTCTCCTGGGGTTTATGTTAACAGTGATCACATCATAGTCTTCTATGTTATCTATGTCAACATCTAATGTTGACATTTTCAACATGGGTGTACAATGACCCGTCAATGACCACCGAAGGAGGAGCTACGCGCATGACAACCACGGGCGATCCAACCACCCCCGCGCTGTGCAAGCCGGCGGGGAGCTATCATCACGGCAACCTACGCGAGGCGTTGATCGCAGCGGCGATCCAGATCCTGGTGGAGGAGGGCATCAGCGCCTTGAGCCTGCGGGAGGTCGCCCGCCGGGCAGGCGTGTCCCAGAGCGCCCCCTACCGCCACTTTGCCGACAAGGAGGCGGTACTAGCGGCGGTGGCGGCGGCGGGGTTTCGGGCGTTGGCCTGCGCCATGCGCCAGGCCGCCGCGGGGGCGGAATCGCCGGCGCAACGGGTGATGGCGCTGGGGCAAGGCTATGTGAGCTTCGGGACCCAGCATCCCTGTTTGCTGCGACTGATGTTTAGTGCCGAGATCGCCAACAAATCCGCCTACCCGGAGCTGCAGGCCGCGGGCCAAACCGCCTACGGACTGATCCGCGATGCCATTGCCGCGCACCTTGCGCTAGCGAAGGCGACACCGATCGATCCCGAGGTCGCTACGGTGACCACCTGGGCCTTGGTCCATGGGCTGGCAACGCTCCTCATCGACCGCCAGATCGACTGTGAGATAAGTGCGGCGTCGAATGAAGAGGCGTTAATCGAGGCGGTCACCGCGATTTTGGTCAACGGTCTGGGGGGATCGACGACAGAAGACCTAGGCTTTGTCCATCACGCTCCGGAAACCGAAAGGCAGGACTGAAGGCTCTGTTACTCGATCCTCAAGTTTTTTTTGCTTGACAATTCTCGCTCAGCGATGTTGAAAGAGAGTGACTAGGCGAGGGCCTTGTATTTCAGTGATGGTGTCGGTTCCAGCCGCCCCATGTCGCGGTTGACCATATGCTTTTTAGAAGAATTCAGTGAAAACAGCTCCTCTAATTGTTGCGCTAAGAGGCGGTAGTGTCCTAATTTTGGAGAACCACGTGGATTCATGTCAAACTGAGGGTTCTTTTCAGGTGCCAACATCCAGGGGGTTCTGATGACATTAATTCCCGTGCACTGTCTGCATTGTGAGAGTGATCAGGTTGTCAAACGCGGTAAGACCAGTGACGGTAAACAACGCTATTTGTGCCGGAATGGGGAGTGCGCCCATCGCTCGTTTCTGCTGGAATACAGCGACCGTGGACGCCTACCCCAAGTCAAGCAACCGGTCGTTGAGATGGCGCTCAACGGCAGTGGCATTCGGGATACGGCGCGGGTATTGAAGATGAGCAAGGACACCGTGCTCAGTGAGTTGAAAAAAACCGAAAGTGTCATCGAGCCGGTCAATCAAGCCCTGCTGGACCGCCTGAATCCAGACGATATTACCGTGGTGATTCAGCGAGTTGACGAGGCCGAGATCGATGAAATGTGGAGTTATGTGGGCAACAAGGACGCACAGCGCTGGCTTTGGCAGGCGATCGATCACGCCACCGGTGCGGTGCTCGCGTACGTCTTTGGCCGGCGCAACGATGAGGTGTTTTTGGGGCTGAAACACTTACTGGAGCCATTTGGGATCACGCGATACTACACCGATTCCTTGGGCACGTATCAGCGCCATCTGGAGCCCAACGAGCATTGTCCCGGCAAGCGCTACACCCAGAAAATCGAACGCCAGCACCTCACCCTACGGACTCGGATCAAACGTCTAGCGCGCAAAACGATCTGCTTCTCCAAATCGGTCCAAATGCACGACATCGTTATCGGCTTATTTGTCAATCGGTATGAGTTTGCTCGGCCTGTGTAAATCAGCAATATCCAAAATTAGGACACCACCAGCGCTATGGCACACAGGATGAAGCTTATCTGGATATGCAAGCAGGCCGAGTGGATCTGCTTCTAGCAGACTCCGTTGCCCTGCGCGAGGGGTTTCTTGGTACTGATGTTGGCAAGGATTTTGAGTTTGTGGGGCTACCGTTAAATGATCCTACATGGTTTGGCGAGGGGGTTAGCATCGCTGTTCGTAAGCAGGACACGGAACTACGGGAAATGTTTAATAAAGCCATTGCAACCATTCGTGCCAACGGCACTTATCGGAAAATTCAGGATAAGTACTTTGATTTTGACGTATATGGCGACTGAGAGAATGCGTTGCGATGACTGAGCCAATACCTGCGCTGACTGTTGAAAATCTACATAAAAGTTTCGGCAGCATTGAGGTGTTGAAAGGGGTTTCGCTTACCGCGCCGGAAGGCCATGTCACCTCCATACTGGGTTCTTCTGGGTCGGGTAAGAGTACTTTTTTGCGTTGTATCAATCTGCTTGAGATTCCAAATGCGGGTACTGTCACGGTTAAAGGAGAAACCATTCGCATGTGCAAAAACCGGCGTGGCAGTTTAGTACCGGAAGATCTTAAACAAGTGGAACGTATCCGATCACGCCTCGGTATGGTGTTTCAGAGTTTTAATCTATGGTCCCATATGACGGTGTTGGAGAACCTGATCGAAGCACCTGTGCATGTTCTCGGAATATCGAAAAAAGAAGCGATTGCAAGGGCGGATGCGTTGCTTCATAAAGTCGGTATATACGAACGCAGAGACTACTATCCGGCCCACCTTTCCGGTGGTCAACAACAGCGAGCTGCCATTGCGCGCGCATTAGCCATGGATCCAGAAGTGATGTTGTTCGACGAACCGACTTCAGCTCTGGATCCAGAGCTAGTGGGTGAGGTGCTCAGAGTGATGCGTGACTTGGCTAAGGAGGGGAGAACAATGCTCGTGGTTACCCACGAGATGAGTTTTGCCCGAGATGTTTCCTCTCAGGTTATCTTTCTTCATCAGGGCAGGGTCGAGGAACAGGGAACGCCACAGCAGGTGCTGGAAAATCCTCGTTCGGAACGTTGCCGGCAATTTTTGTCTGGCGCCTTGAAGTAAAGCATTGTTTAATCACCTGTGATTGATGCTGAACCCGCTGCGCTATGGTCGTATTCACGCTACCGACTAAAGGACACAATAACTATGAAAACACTCATCATCGCTGTATTGCTTGTTAGCGTCGTGGGAGGTCAAGCCAGTACTAAAGAATGGGAAAAAGTCAGAATTGGAGTGGAAGGTGCTTTTCCTCCCTTTAGTATTGTGGATCAGGAGGGTAATTTACAGGGGTTCGACATCGACATTGCCCGCGCCCTTTGCGAGGCCATGCAAGTAGAATGCACCCTGGTTCAATCCGATTGGGATGGCATTATCCCGGGGCTTCTAGCGCGCAAATATGATGCCATTATTGCCTCTATGTCGATTACCGAAGAGCGCAAGAAGAAAGTCGGCTTTACCAATAAGTATTATCATACACCGGCTAAATTTGTTGCCAAGAAAGGCACCGATATCGAGCTCTCTAAAGAGGGTCTGCAAGGCAAGACGGTAGGAGTGCTACGCGCCTCTATTTTCGATAGTTATATTACCGACAATTTTGAAGATACTATTGCGATCAAACGCTACGGTTCTCAGGACGAGGCTTACCTGGATTTGGTTTCCGGGCGCCTGAATCTGGTGCTAGGAGATTCAGTCGCTATCAAGGAGGGTTTCCTTAGCACCGACCAGGGGGCGAACTTTGCGTTCATAGGTCCGGATTTGTATGATCCGCGCTGGTTTGGTGTTGGTGCCGGTATTGCCGTTCGCAAAAATGATGATGAACTACGCGAAATGTTTAATGAGGCTATTGACAAGATTCGTGCTAATGGCACTTATCAAAAGATTAAGGACAAGTACTTCGATTTTGACGTTTACGGTAGTTAAGCCTTTTATGCTGCCGAGTGGCAAAAGCTGGCAACGCTGTCACCTAAGCAGTCACTGCATAACCGGCTGGTGATACCGATCTGCCCAAGAGTTTTATCATGTTTGATTTGCAAGGTTACGGCCCCAGCATTTTTCAGGGAGCTCTGCTGACTATTGAAGTCGCCCTGATGTCCCTGATAATTGCCGTTTTCCTGGGTATGCTAGGCGCCCTGGCTAAACTGTCCAAATCTTGGGCTGCCCGCTGGGTTGCTTCTATCTATACCACCTTGATCCGCGGTATACCGGATTTGGTGTTAATGCTGCTCATTTTCTTTGGCGGTCAAGTTTTAATTAATAATTTTGCCGCCTCCGTAGGTTATGAAGGATATATCGATATTAATCCCTTTCTTGCCGGTGTTATTACTATCGGTTTTATCTTTGGGGCCTATATGACGGAGACTTTTCGCGGCGCTATTCTGGCAGTGCCTGGAGGACAACTTGAAGCCGGTTATGCTTATGGCATGAGCCGTTTTAAGGTATTTCGGCGTATTCTTATCCCGCAAATGGTCCGTCATGCATTGCCCGGTTTTGGAAATAATTGGCTGGTACTGCTAAAAACCACTGCCTTGGTCTCCATCATTGGTTTAGATGACATGGTTCGTAAAGCCTCATTGGCGGCTGGTGCTACGCGGATGCCGTTTACTTTTTACGTAGTGGTAGCACTGGGTTTTCTTGCCTTTACGACCATTTCTGTCGCGTTGCTATATTGGGCTGAACGGCGTTATAGCGTTGGCTTTACCGAGAGCTAATACGTGGATTTCTCCATCATTGCGGACAGTCTGGATCTGTACTGGGAGGGGTTGCTTACCACGGTCAAGCTGGTATTCTCCTCTCTAATGCTCGGGCTTGTGCTAGCCGTGCCGTTGGCGCTTGCGGCTAATTCCAGTTACTGGCTGTTACGCGGTTCTGTGTTTTGTGTTAGTTATTTTTTCCGCGGTACGCCATTGTTGGTGCAGATGTTTATGATTTATTATGGTGCTGGGCAGTTTACGATTATCCAAGACAGCATTCTCTGGCCCGTGTTCCAGCAAGCCTATTGGTGTGCATTAATTGCCTTTACCCTTAATACGGCGGCTTATACGACTGAGATATTACGCGGTGCTATTCGCACCATGCCTCAAGGTGAAATCGAGGCAGCCAAAGCCTGCGGTATGTCCAGGCCACTGATGCTGCGCCGCATTATTTTACCGAGTTCTTTCCGTCGTGCTTTGCCGGCTTACAGTAACGAAGTGGTCTTCATGTTGCATGGTAGTGCGATTGCCAGTGTTATTACCATCGTAGATCTTACCGGCGCTGCGCGTATTGTAAATTCCCGCTACTATAGCCCCTATGAGGCATTTATCACCGCTGCTTTATTCTATATGGCGCTCACCTTGCTGATTGTTCTGCTGTTTAAATGGATCGAACGTCGCTGGTTCGCACACTTGCGTCCGCGCGAGAAATAAGCTTTCGCTCAATCCTGCAATAGCTTACCTGCTTGCCGGTGCGCTAGGGGCTCCGCCCCGGCAATCTTACCAAGTCTTTGTCCTCGACAGACCAGCTTTGTGGACAGTCGGGTAAAGAGAATGCCGCTGGTGCAACTGTGAACAGCTGTGCGTGCGGCGCTGAGATCTTCACAGGTTAAATCGACTATCTCAGCCACCGTTTCGTGTTTTTCAACCCACTCGCCCAAGTCTTTCCGATAAGCGACTACGCCTGGAGATGGCGCGCTAAGCACATCGACACCTTCCAGAGGGGTCGGTGCACACAAAGCATAGGGTAAAGGTCCTGGGTCGCCAGCAACCACGCCGCGGCGTTGCAGAAAACGGTATAAATTTAGCGCATCCTGCTGGGCATGATGGTCGTTTACATCGGCTACACCCCGCAGTTCCACCGTCGTAGCAAAGCAGGCTAAAGGCAGTTCAATATCACCATCCACGTGCTTGCGTAATTTCCACCATGGTCCGGCATTAGCTTCATCAAAAGGAATGCCGCCAGGATCATCTTCCAGCAAGAGTGTGGCAGCACCAATTTGCGAGCCTAGTTCCAGCGCCAGTTCGCGGTGATGCTTTGATGTATAAAGATGCAGCAGTGCTTCCGTATCGCAGTGCAGGTCAAAAACAAAATCCGCGTCTATAGAAAGCCTTAGCAAAGCCAGTTTCAGCGCATCAACCTCTTTGACTGTTGCTTGCTCTACCACCGCTTGTTGCAATATCTTACGGACCAGAGCCACATTTGCTGCAGCATCTTGAACCCATTGTCCTTGGAGTTTTCTGAGTATCGCTTCGCTGGGAAGGTCTGGAAAATTACGATTGAAATTGCCCGAAGCAGCAAAGTCAAAACGACCGAGAAGCTGACCGTTAATATACTGATTTAAGCCAATGGGATTGGCCACTGGTACTACGACGATTTCTCCCCTGATCTGCTTTTTTGCTACAGCTTGTTCCAATAACTGCAGCAAATGGTAAACCACTAGAATGCCGGGCGGTTCGTCCGCGTGTAACGCAGCTTGAAAGTATGCTTTGGGTCGTGCGCCAGGATACCCATAATGATAGACAGTGAGAGTTCGATGGGTACCGAGAGAGGGTGATGGTAGAGCAATGGTAGTTTTTGGCATACAATAATAGTTACTAACGAAGGGCTTGCAGACGCTGTTTGGCCAGATTAGCTGCCCGGCTATCTGGATAGGTCTGGGTTAGCTTTAGAAGTACCTCTCGAGCCTTGTTCGCATCGCCGAGTTCGTCATAAACATAGCCTAGTTTAAGCATAGCCTCAGGTAGCTTTTCGCTATCCGGATAATTGACACCAACGGTTATAAATGCCTGCTTAGCCTTATCGAAATCACGGGTTATGTAATACGTTTCACCTAACCAGTACTGGGTATCGGCTACGAGTCCGCTATTAGGATACATCTGCAAAAATTCCTGGAAACCAGTGATTGCCGCATTGTAGTTGCCTTCTCGCAGTTGATCGAAAGCGGCATTATAGGCAGTTCGTTCCGCGATGGATGGCGTTGTCAGAAAACGAGTCGTATCCGGCCGTGGTGCTGGGGATTGATTTGGGGCCGACCTTGGTGACGCGAAAATCAACGACGAAGACACGCCAGAAGCTTCCTCCTCTGCGGGATTCGCTGCCAATCCACGGGATAAATCCTGTTGCTGGGACCATTCGTATTTAGAGGTAGCCGGTTCACCTGTCGGTTCAGTACTGCCCGCCAAATCATTTCTTGAATTTTCCTCTAAGGCTTGGAGATGTCGCTCAAGCTCTTCCTGGTGGTACCGATAAAGTTCCACATCTCCACGCAGTTGCCGGATTTCTTGCTCTAGTTGTTCAATTCGGTTTAGCAACTCAAACAGTAGTTGCCTGTCCGAGGAGGCTTGCGCCAGAGCTGGTGAAGATACTAATACACTGCTTGTTAGCAGGCTACTCCATATGAGCATTGAAAGCCATGCCCATTGCTGTCTTATCATGAAGCTGCCTCTTAAAATTAATAAACGATTTCTACGCGACGGTTTTGAGAATAACTATCTTCGGTTTGACCCGCCATTGCCGGGCGTTCTTCGCCATAGCTCAGGGTGCGTAACTGCTTAGGCGCTACCCCGTAAGCGATCATGAGTCGGCGTATGGCTTCGGCGCGACGCTCACCGAGACCAATGTTATATTCGCGGGTGCCACGCTCATCAGTGTGTCCTTCGAGAATGACAGCAGCGTTAGAGTGCTCCATTAGGTAACGGGCGTTCGCTTCGATTACCGGACGTGAGTCCGGGAGAATGGTGGCACTGTCAAAGTCGAAGTAGACAACGCGTTCTACACCGCTAGAACCCGGGCCACCTGTAATCTGACCGCCAACGCGAGCTCCGGAGTCATATCCATAGGCTTCGGCATTCTCGCCATAAGCTCCCTGCCTGTCTGCTTGACTGCTTGCTGCGGTTCCTTGAGCATCGCTTAGACTGCGGTCGGTAGTACAACCTGCCGTTATCACTATAGAACAGAAGATCACAAACGTTGTGAGCGTGATTTTCATATTGGGCTTCTTCCTGAAAATGTTTAGGGGTTACTGGCATAAAACCTAAGGACCATAGGGTGACCAGGCGGGCTCACGCACATCGCCCCCCTGGGAAGCAAGGCTTTGTTCGATGCGGCCATCTACCGATACTGCAGCAAGCACTCCCCGCCCGTCCTGGGAAGCTGCATAGATAATCATGCTACCATTGGGAGCGAAGCTGGGCGATTCGTCTAGACCGCCTTGGGTGAGTACGCGCAGCTGTCGGCTTTGCAAGTCTATGACTGCAATATGAAACTTCCCTTGGAGGCGATGTACCATGGCCAGAGAGCGGCCATCAGGCGCGAAGGTAGCATCGGCATTGTAATCACCTGTAAAAGTCAAGCGTTGTGGTTCTCCTCCATCGAGACTTAAACGATACAGCTGAGGACTGCCGCCACGGTCCGACGTAAAGACAATGCTCTTCCCGTCCGGCGACCAAACAGGTTCGGTGTCAATGGCACTATTATAAGTCAGCCGGGTCAGATTGCGGCTGGCTAGATCTTCGATGTAAATTTCTGGATTGTCATCCTTAGATAGGGTATAGGCTAATCGCTGTCCATCCGGCGACCAAGCAGGTGCGCCATTGATACCTGGATATTCTGATACGGTCTGGCGGACACCGCTATAAACATCCTGCACGATAATTTGTGATTTTTGACCCTCGAAAGAAACATAAGCCAGTCTGTTACCCTCCGGTGACCACGCTGGTGACATGATGGGATCTGCAGAACGCAACACAACCTGAGGATTATAGCCATCGGCATCGGCAACCACTAGCGCGTATTTGCTATTGCCGTTTGGTTGTCGAGTGACGCTGACATAAGCAATCCGCGTGTTGAAAGCGCCGCGTTCGTTAGTAAGCTGCTCGTATATCAGATTACTAATATGATGCGCCACTCGGCGTAATTCGTCATTTGGAACATCAAAGGAATAGCCGAGTAACTGATTACCTTCAAATACCTCAGCCAATTGAAACTGCACCTGAAGATTGTTGTTCAAACCCGGCTGCACATGTCCTACCACGACAAAATCCGCTTCTGAAGTTCTTAGGCTGGGAAAATTAACCTGATTGATATTAGCGGGACGGGCTAACAGTAAAGGAGGCAGCAGGGTCTCAAAACGGCCACTGCGCTGTAAATCTGCTGAGACGATGGCGCCGATATCCTCAAGAGTCGGGTTCTGAGTAGCGAAACGAGCAATGGCAATAGGTATCGCACCCTCTACGCCTTTAGTGATTTCAATGGTTAGATCTTGACCATTAACCGCCACAGTCATGGCAAGCATTGCAGTAACTAGTAAAATCATTCGCGCAGAAAGCTTCAAGGGATTAGCCTCCCGGGTAAAATTTAAAATTAAAGGAGCGGAATACCGCCATGGCTTCAGGAGCAGAGGGTACCGGAAGGGGTGATGCCCGATAAACTGCAGCAATTGCGGATTGATCAAAAGTCGAGTCACCACTACTTTGCACCACGCTAACGTTAAGCACTCTCCCCTCAGGCGTTAAGGTAATTTTTAATAAACAAGATGAGTCATGCCTGCTGCCTTGCGGTAATCTCCAGTTCTGCTCTACACGTGTTTTGATAAGGCTGGCGTATTGTTCCACCTGACCCCGAATGAAGCGATTGCGACGTTCTCGTTCTAAAGACTCTGATAATTGACGTTTGGCCTCTTCTGCCGCTTTGCGCTTGGCCTCTTCTGCCGCTTTGCGCTTGGTCTCTGCTTCCGCTTTGCGCTTGGCCGCTTCCGTTGCTATGCGTTTGGCCTCTGCTGCCGCCTTACGTTTGGCCGCTTCCGTTGCTATGCGTTTGGCCTCTTCTGCCGCCTTACGTTTGGCCTCTTCTGCTGCTTTACGCTTGGCCTCTTCTGCTGCTTTACGCTTGGCCTCTGCTGCTGCTTTACGCTTGGCCTCTTCTGCTGCTTTACGCTTGGCCTCTGCTGCTGCTTTACGCTTGGCCTCTGCTGCTGCTTTGCGCTTGGCCGCTTCCGTTGCTATGCGTTTGGCCTCTGCTGCCGCCTTACGTTTGGCCGCTTCCGTTGCTATACGTTTGGCTTCTTCAGCGCGCCGCTGAGCTGCCTCTTCCGCCCTTTGTTTAGCTTCTTCCTCCTTTCTGCGTGCCTCTAGTGCTGCATTAAACTGCGCTGCGTCTACTACTACTGCTTGTACCACTTCAATCGTAGATGATACAGGTGTGCGAGACACATTGAGTGTGTCGAAATTAAGAAGCAAAATAGATCCTATCGCTAAATGCAGTGAAATAGCTAAAATCACTGCTACAGCATTTTGAAAAGATTTGCTCCGCATAAGGTGCGCGGTCACGTTTACTGCTCGGAGGTTTCCGTAAGTAAACCTACTTTAGTCGCCCCGGCACGTTGCAGCAGCACCATGGCATACACTACTGTGCCATAGTCTACATTTTCGTCAGCTTTAACGAGCACAGGGAGCTGGGGATTGTTAAGCAACAGCGATCTGGTAAGGTCGAATATGCTATCCGGATCTAGGGGTTGGCTGGGATGTTCAGCAATATTGATGTAATAGGAACCGTTGCGATCTACGCTTAGCAAGAGGGGTTCTTGTTCATGCGGGGGTAGCTGTTCGGCATTGGTTTGAGGAAGGTCGATCTCTACGCCCTGGTTTAGCAAGGGTGCAGTAATCATGAAGATGACCAATAGCACCAGCATTACATCGATGTAGGGAACAACGTTAATCTCGGCGATTAAACGCTTTCGCGAGTTTCGTCTTGCCATAGGTTATGCGTCCATGGTCAATTGCTGTGCTTGCCCTTTATCCGTGGGGATTAGCATGGGCTTTACGCAAATTAAAGGATTGACGCTGCAGAATATTGGCAAATTCCTCTACAAAATTATCGTAGCGAGTCACCAAGCGATCAATTTCACTGGCATAGCGATTATATGCTATTACTGCGGGAATGGCGGCAAACAGTCCCATGGCAGTGGCAATCAGGGCTTCGGCGATGCCTGGAGCTACGTGAGTGAGGGTAGCTTGTTGGGCTATGCCTAGGGCACGAAAAGCATTCATGATTCCCCAGACAGTTCCGAATAGACCGATGTATGGACTGATGGAACCGGCCGTAGCGAGAACCGGTAAATGGGTTTCAAGTTCATCGATTTCTCGTGATAAAGCAGCCCGCATGGCGCGTTGGGAGCCACTGACTAGGTATTCTGCATCCACTGGCTTGGCACGCAGGCGCAAGAATTCTTGAAACCCGGCTAGAAAGATAGCTTCCATGCCGTAGACTTCCTCTTTCCGTTGATTAAGACGAGAATATAATGAAGTCAGATCAATACCTGACCAAAAGTCATCCTCAAAATCATTTGCTGCTGACCGTGCCTGTGTCAGCGACAGATACTTTTTAAAAATGACCCACCAAGATGTTACGGAAATCAATACCAACAGGAACAGCACAAATTGTACAATAGGGCTGGCACTTAATATTAGGTGCAGAAGAGAAGAATCAGTTGCCACCAAGAATCTCCATCGTGATCATCCTAGGGATTGGCCTCGGTTTAAGGGAATCTGCGTGAACACAGGCAACCTTGGTTCGTCCGGAGCACAGAATTTCAGCTGGTTTTCCAGCACGCAGAATCTTTTGTTCGAAAATCAAACTCGCTCCTTTTATACTGTCAATCCTGCATAGAACCTCGAGCATATCGTTAAAGCGGGCGGGTCGACTGAAAGTGAGTGTAAGCGAATGTACGATAAATAGTATGTTTGCTTCCCTAGCTAAGGAATCTTGTTCAAAGCCCAGGCTACGTAACCATTCGGTACGGGCACGCTCCAGAAATTTAAGATAGTTAGCATAATAAACCACACCACCACTGTCGGTGTCCTCATAATACACGCGGATTGGCCAAGTGAAGGAATTCATGGAGCTAGGAGGATGTAGAAAGAATAGTAATTGTCAAACCAATTATAGATAGTTGTCTTTCCCCTAAAGCCAACATGCCCATTTTCTCTGCTGTCTGCGGTATTTTACCAAGATTTTAAGGCGGACATCGCTGACATATATGCTTCGAGGTCAACCGTTATGTTTCAACAGTTCAAGCATATTGCCCGGTTAGTTCCGGTAACTTTTTTCTAACCGTGTCTGCATTCAGTTTAACTGCAGCGATTCCTTAAAACTGAGCCAAATTTAGGACAACTTTAATAACACTCTATCGTTTCTAATAATCTTCGCAAAGTGTTCGCTAACTGAATGGCGGTCTACTTAAAAGGGATGTCTCTTAAAAGAGACAAAAAAATCATTATATTTTAATGGGTTAATTAAAGATAGTATAAAACTGTAAGTGATTGGCAACAATTTCCTGAAGAGTTTCTTAGACAATGCGGTTTAACTTCAGATTATCTTGTTGTTTTTCAAATTCTTTAATTATATGGTATAAAAATTGCTTAATGCGAAAGGCTTACCACGATATCGGAGCGAATCAGTATGCCGAAGACCAGAGCGCAATGCTTTGATGATTTAAATAATGACGCCAACGATATCATTATCGTCACGGATGATGAGGATAAAATTATAGAAATTAACGACTGTGGCATCGCGCTCTACGGACATACCCGTGAAGTTTTACTGCAGTGGCGCTTGCAAGACCTGCTTTCTCCTGCAGCTCAGGCGGAGTTTGCTTTGCACTGGCAGCGTGCTAAGCAACAGGGAAAAGCCACTTTCAAAACAGCGCATCGACGTAGCGATAATACCACCTTTCCAGTGGAAATCAGTGTCCGTTTCATTGAGGTTAAAGGCAAATTACTTTGTCATAGCATTGTTAGTGATATCAGTAACCGCAACAGCTTATCTCAGCTAATATCTAAAAGGCAGGATCTTAATGCGGCGTTGCTAGAAAACCTACCAAGTCTTGTTTGGTATGCCGGATCCGATGGGCAAGGAGAGTATTTCAATCGGGCCTGGCTCAATTTTACTGGTCGTGCTCTTGAACACCAGCTAGGTAGTGGTTGGTTGGAAAATATTCACCCTGATGACCGTGAGCATTGTCTCATGATTTACCAAGATGCTTCTAGGGCACGCCAAGCATTTGTAAGAGAATTCCGCTTACATCATCATGCTCAGGGCTATCGCTGGGTTGTTGATCGGGGTAGCCCGTTTCATGATTTAGAAAAAGGTCTCATCGGTTATATCGGGTCATGTCACGATGTCCATGAAATGAAGCAGGACTGTGAGCAGATGCTTCATCTTGGCCAATACGATGCGCTGACGGGGTTACCTAATCGAGGGTTACTCGAGGATCGCTTACGGCAAGCCGTTGCGCATGCCCGGCGTTCGCACGGACAGGTAGCCGTGTTATTGTCCGACTTAGATTGCTTCAAAATTTTTAATGATTCTCTCGGGCATCGCATGGGTGACCGCTTGTTGCAAGCGGTTGCCGAACGCCTAAAGACATGTCTGCGGGAAAGCGATACGATTAGCCGTCCAGGTGGGGATGAGTTCATTATTGTATTGCCTGGAGTTAAAAGCATCGAAGATGTCGCTCACGTAGCGGAGAAAGTGCTCAGGAGTTTATCTGATTCCTATACTATCGACGGCCATGAACTCAATATTACCGCTAGTATGGGGATTAGTATTTATCCCGATGATGGGAGAGACCTAGAAACTTTGCTGAGAAATGCTGAAGCCGCCATGTACTATGCCAAGGAAAAAAGGCTTAATCATTACCGTTTTTTCACTCAGGAAATGAATGTTCAGGCCTTTGATTCCCTGATGATGCAGAATCATCTCCGTCGTGCACTGGAACGCCGAGAATTCCAGCTAAATTACCAGCCGCAAGTGGATTTAAAGACGGGAGCCGTAGTCGGGGCTGAAGCGCTGATTCGTTGGCGACATCCGGAACTCGGTTTAATTTCTCCGGGACAATTTATTCCAATTGCTGAAGAAAGAGGCCTTATCATTCCTATCAGTGAGTGGGTGTTACACGAGGCTTGTCAACAGAACCGGCGCTGGCAAGGGGCTGGATTGCCGCCACTTCCGGTAGCAGTCAATCTTTCGGCTGCTCATTTTCGTCAGGAGAACCTTCAGGAAACCGTCGAATATGCCCTCCAGGATAGCAATCTCGATCCCCGCTTGCTGGAACTGGAAATTACCGAAGGAATGGTTATGCAAGACGCTGAAGATGTTGTACTGATGCTAAATGAACTCAAGGCCATGGGAATCCGGCTGACCGTGGATGATTTTGGCACCGGGTATTCCAGCTTAAGCTATTTAAAGCGCTTTCCTCTCGATAAACTCAAGGTGGATCGTTCGTTCGTACGGGATATTACCTTGAACGAACAGGATGCCGAAATTACTCGTGCTATTATCAGCATGGCTCATGGTCTTGGCCTTAAAGTCGTTGCCGAGGGTGTAGAAACTCAGGATCAACTGAAATTTCTGCGCTGGCAAAAATGTGATGATATGCAAGGTTTTTACTTTAGTAGACCCTTGTTAACCGAAGATTTTGAGCGCCTAGTGACCTCCGGGCGAAGATTGCACTGAAATTATCTTGAAAATGTCACATTTAGAAAAATCTAATTTTTACTCGAAGTCAGTACATTACAGCAATATTTTTGGCTATCAACTTTAGCCGGGATACTTTGCAAGCGACTTAGTAGGAGCGAGCTTGCTCGCGAACTAAACCTGATGGCTGTCTATTCGCGAGCAAGCTCGTTATGTTGCAGCGTAGATAGTAGTGGGGTGTTAAGCAAAGCAAAATATGAAGCGGCTGCAATAGACTATTAAAAAGAAAAAGTTTGTATTTTTATTCGTTAATAGTAAAAAAACCCCACAACTCGGTTGCGGGGTTTTTTCGTTTTGATCTTGTCTCCCTTGTAAACCATACATGAATTTTGTTCGACGCATAAATACCTTCTATACTTTTCAGTGACTGTCTGCTTAGATTGTAGGGTAAACGATTGATTAACATTGGAAGTTTTCTGAGCGCGTTTGGAGTCGATGTGAGGCAGGGAGTTTTATCAGGAGAATTCGCTGGTCATGACCCTAAATCAGAGACAACAATTGATACTGAAGCTGGTTCAGCGCAGAGGTTTTGTGTCCATCGAGGAGTTAGCCGATAATTTTAAGGTAACTCCGCAAACCATTCGCCGGGACATTAATGAACTTTGTGAACAAGGCTTGCTGCGGCGTTATCACGGTGGTGCTGGTTTGCCATCTAGTGTGGAAAACATCGCTTACCCGGCCCGGCAGGTGCTACAACTGGAAGAAAAACGTCGTATCGCTCACTTAGTAATCCGCTATATTCCTGATCAAGCCTCACTGTTTATTAATATAGGCACGACCACAGAGGAAGTGGCTAAGGCATTGCGTGATCATACCGGTATGCGTGTTATTACCAACAATCTCAATGTTGCTGCTTTGTTGTGCGATAACCCTACCTTTGAGGTGATCGTTGCGAGTGGCGTAGTGCGGTCTCGAGACAGAGGCATTACCGGCGAAGCGACAATTGACTTCATTCAGCAGTTCAAGGTTGATTTTGGCATTATTGGTGTCTCGGGCATTGACGGGGACGGCACCCTGCTCGATTTTGACTACCGTGAGGTACGTGTGTCTCAGGCGATCATGGCTTGTTCCCGTAAAGTGCTTCTCGTCGCCGACCACTCTAAATTCGGCCGTAATGCATTAGTGCGACTTGGCCATATATCACAAATCGATATGCTGTTTACGGATCAACCTCCTTCTGAAGCTATGTCTAGGCTGTTCGTTAAGGCTAAGACGGTTGTCTACGTCGCTGAGCCGCGAATCTAATGTTCGCTAGTGTGTGATTATTTTCTATTCCATCCGTTTTCGTGCTGGCCTACTTTCTATTGAAAATTGTAGTTACCTTGCTACGCTTGTTTTAATGGCAACATCAGCTTCATGATCACTATTAAAGCTACATTTACAGTTGAACGGTCAGCAGCTTGACGCCAAGCCAGAGGGAAGCGCGACGGGCCGTAAGAGTTTGCAATCGAAAATTAATTTTTAGGAACTGAACTGCAAAGTTGGACTATCTGCACTCGTGCCGCAAAGCGCTCATGCATACAGGAGGCGTGCCGCTCCCTTCTAATAGCGGTTCTTCAATCATAAAAGCCGAGACAATCGGCAGCTGGACCCGATAAGGAAAGTAGCAGGCGGACGGTGCCTAGACGGGGCCTAGTAACATTACCTGCAGTGCTTAGGATGAATGATTTTTCGGGATGGAAAAATCCATGCGCGACAACAACGACGTAAAACACCATAGTGAGGAGAAACATCAATGAGTGAAGGTTATGTACTCTCCATAGACCAGGGTACCACCGGTTCAACAGTGCTTATCTTTGACTATGAAGGAAGCGTCAAAGGTAAGGCTTATTCAGAATTTACTCAGCACTATCCCAAGCCAGGTTGGGTGGAACACGACGCGGACGAGATTTGGACAGTGACGGTCAAGGTGATCGGGGAAGCTTTACGAACCACGGGTATTCGTGCGAGTGAACTCAAGGCCATAGGCATCACCAATCAACGTGAAACCGTGGTGCTATGGGAACGAGCTACCGGCAAACCCGTGGCAAAGGCCATTGTGTGGCAAGATCGACGAACGGCCAAGTTTTGTGATGAGCTCAAGGAACGGGGTTTGGAAGAACAATTCCGGCGCAAGACCGGGCTGGTTATTGATCCTTACTTTTCGGGGACTAAGGTTAAGTGGATGCTGGATAATGTGGAGGGATTGCGTGCCAGAGCCGAGAAAGGTGAGATTGCCTTTGGTACGATCGACTCCTGGCTAGTGTGGAAACTCACCGGTGGTAAAGCCCATATTACCGATTACTCCAACGCGTCCCGCACTTTACTCTACAACATCCATGAATTGAAATGGGATGAAGAAATCCTTGATTTGCTAAATATTCCTGCTGCGATCCTGCCGGAGGTCAAACCCTCTTCCTATATCTATGGGGAAACTAATCCCGATATGTTTTTTGGAACCCATAGCATTCCCGTGTCGGGAATCGCTGGTGATCAGCAAGCTGCTTTATTCGGGCAAGCCTGCTATGGAGAGGGGCTGGCAAAAAATACCTATGGCACGGGTTCTTTTGTGTTGATGAACACCGGCACCGAAGCCGTCATCAGCAAAGAAAAATTACTCACGACTATCGCCTGGGGAATAGGTGACGAACCTGTGGAGTACGCTTTGGAGGGAGCCATTTTTATCACCGGTGCAGCGGTGCAATGGTTACGTGATGGTTTAAAAATCATTCAAAGCGCAGCGGAAACTGAAGACCTGGCCAACTCGGTGCAATCTAATGAGGGTGTTTACTTCGTGCCGGCCTTGGTAGGTCTGGGTGCACCACACTGGGATCCTTATGCGCGTGGCACGCTGATTGGTGTTACTCGGGGAACTACCCGGGGACATGTGGCGCGCGCTGTTTTGGAGAGCATGTGTTATCAGACCCGCGATGTGGTAGAGGCCATGCAGCTGGATTCCGGTATTGCTTTGAAAGAGCTCCGCTGTGATGGCGGTGCATCGGTAAACAGATTTTTGATGCAGTTTCAGGCAAACATCCTGGGAGTACCGGTGGAGGTGCCTAGGATTATTGAAACGACGGCGCTGGGCGCCGCTTATTTGGCAGGTTTGGCGACCGGCTTTTGGAAGAGTCGCGATGAATTGGACGCCAAATGGCAACTTGCCCACCGCTATGAGCCGAACATGAGTGAAGCGGAGCGTAACCGCCTCTACCGCCGTTGGCAAAAGGCGATTGAGTGCGCTAAAGGGTGGGCCCGGGACGAGGAGTAAAACTTATTTAGGACTGCGTTTGATTGTCCCCAATGAAAAACGGACAGAGTAGGTAGTTTCATTGGGGACAATAACCTGCAGCGTGAACTAATTTATAACCGCCAAGCCTCATAGATTCAACTTGACTTTAAGGCTTCGCTTGGTTGCCCAAGGCGCAGCGTTCCGGCAGCCAGCCAGGGTATGACGGAGGATATATGCAGTTACGCAAAAGCAATATTCAAAAACTCGATCAGAGCACTTACGACGTTTTAATTATCGGTGGCGGTATCAACGGCGCAGTAGCAGCGGCGGCTCTTTCCGGTAAGGGAGCACGAGTTGCCTTGATCGATAAGCGGGATTTTGCAGGTTTTACCAGTCAACAATCCTCAAATCTAGCTTGGGGTGGGATAAAATATATGGAATCCTACGATTTCAAGCTGGTGAGGAACCTCTGCCTGAGCCGCAATCATTTAATTAAAAACTATCCCTCTAGAGTACAGGAAATTCGATTTTTTACGACCATTGCCAAAGGCTTCCGCTATCATCCTATATTCCTCTGGATGGGCACATGGCTGTACTGGGTTTTCGGCAATTGCTTTACGCTAACGCCCCGCTTGTTATCTAAAAAACAAATTCAACAAGATGAAAAAGTCGTAAATGTGGAAAACAGTATCGGTGGATTTGAATATTCCGATGCTTACTTACACGACAACGATTCACGCTTTGTTTTTCAATTTATTCGCTCGGCCATGGATAGGGGGTGTATCGCCGCTAATTATGTGGAATCTCAAGGTGCTAAGAGAGAAGGAGACGTTTGGATTAGCAAAGCCAGGGACGTTATTGATGGCCAGGAATTTGAAATCAAGTCCAAAGTGCTAATCAACGCGGCGGGTCCCTTTGTTGATGAACATAACCAGATAACGGACATAAAGACCGAGCACCATCATGTGTTTTCGAAGGGAATCCACCTGATTGTGCGTCAAATCACCCCGCATAAACGCGTGCTGACCTTCTTTGCGGATGATGGTCGATTGTTCTTCGTGATTCCTATGGGAATGAGGACTTGTATCGGCACCACCGATACCCGGGTTGACAATCCGTTCACCCACGTGACGGAGGAAGATCGTCAATTCGTGCTGGATAATATTAATAAACGTTTAAATCTGGAAGAGCCCTTGACCAAGGCCTCTATTATCGCTGAGCGGTGTGGCGTTAGGCCGTTGGTGGTAAAGAGCCAAGCGGAGGGTAAGACGGAAGATTGGCTGCAGCTTTCCCGAAAGCACGAAGTGGATATCGACAGACAAAGGCATCATATCAGTATCTTCGGCGGAAAACTGACAGATTGTGTCAACGTGGGCAATGAGATCAGCGATTACGTCAAGGAATTCGGTATCGGACTGCCTTATTCGGATTACAAATGGTATGGAGAACCTCATCCTTCGGTAAGAGAAGAATACTTGCATCAAGCAAAATTAATGGATTTAGACAGCTATACTTCACCGGAAGCCTCTGAAAAATTGACGAGCCGTCTGTGGAGACGTTATGACTCAGAGGCCCTGCATATGTTGGAGGAAATTCGCGAAGATCCCGGGCAAGCCGAAGTGCTCATTAAGGGGACCGAATACCTGCGCTGTGAAATACAGCAGGCAAAACGGCGGGAGATGATCGTCAAATTAGACGATTTTCTCCGCAGGCGTTCTAAAATTTCTCTTGTGGTTGGCAAGGAAGATATCAAGAACGCTCCAGGTTTAATGGAGGCTTGTGAAATCCTGTTTGGAGAGCAAGCCCAGGAAAAAGTCAATGAATATTTTCAGAAAGCAGAGCAGCCTGCAGAGTTGCGCAGACAAGCATCCTAGTCTTTTTTCAGCGCTACGCCACAGCGGGCGCAGGTAAGGAAGATGCGACCATGACGCAAGAGCACATCACCTTAAGGCAGTTTCTCTTAGGAGAAGAAAAACGCAATCCCGATTGTCCCAAACTCGCTGCTCCCATGGAAGATATCACCCAAGCGACCCGCAAGATATCCTATTTAATTGATCGCGGTGCTTTGGGAGGTTCTCTGGGCTCTGCCGATACGGATAACGTGCAGGGTGAGATTCAAAAAAAATTGGATGTCATTTCTAACGAAGTGATGTTGGAGGCGCTAGAGTGGAGCGGCCATTGGGCAGGCCTTGCCTCAGAAGAACTGGAAGATGCCGTACCTATTCCGGCCGGCTATGAACGAGGTCAGTACCTTTGTTTGTTTGATCCCCTGGATGGTTCTTCCAATATCGATGTCAACGGCAGCGTCGGCACGATTTTCTCTATTCTGCCCTGCCCAGCAGAGGTGGCGGAACCGCAAAACTCGGATTTTCTGCAACCTGGAATTGCGCAACTTGCCGCCGGGTTTGCGCTCTATGGGCCTTCGACTATCTTGGTGCTGACCATCGGCAATGGTGTCAACGGTTTTACCCTAGATAAAGGCTCCGGTGAGTATCTTCTTACTCATCCCAGCATGCAAATTCCCAAGGACACCGAATACTTTACCATCAATATGTCCAATCGGCGCTACTGGAGTGAACCTATGCGGCGCTATGTGGATGAATGCATGCAAGGTACCGAAAGTCCTCGAGGCATCCATTTCAACATGCGTTGGGCAGGTTCAATGGTGGCCGATGTGTATCGGTTGCTTATCGTCGGCGGCATTTTTATGTATCCCTGGGAAAGTAAAGACCCCCAAAAGCCCGGTAAGCTGCGTCTACTCTACGAATCCAATCCAATGAGTTTTATCGTTGAGCAGGCGGGTGGTAGCAGTTCTACAGGCACTCAGCGCACTTTGGGGCTGCAGCCTGAAGATCTGCATCAACGTTGCCCGGTAATTATGGGTTCCAAAAATGAAGTGAAGAGGGTGGTTGCTTATCACTTAGAGGGTGAAAGCTAACTTAACGCTTGCGGCAGGTTTGCGGAGGCAGCATGAATATTAAGAAAGATCCACGTTTCGTCAGCCGTCTGACCCGGCAGACCCTGGCTTTGATTCTGGCGGGAGGGCGTGGTTCGCGGCTTTATGAGCTGACTGACTGGCGTGCCAAACCGGGTGTACCCTTTGCTGGTAAGTTCCGCATCATTGATTTTCCCCTGTCCAACTGTGTGAACTCTGGCATCCGCCGGATTGGTGTACTGACCCAATACAAAGCCCATTCCCTGATTCGCCATTTAGTGAGAGGCTGGAGCACGTTTCGCCCTGAATTGGGTGAGTTTATGGAAATACTGCCGGCATCCCAGCGCACCGGTGAGGAATGGTATACTGGTACTGCCGATGCCGTTTATCAGAATTTAGACATTATCAATACTTACCAGCCGGAGTATGTATTGATCTTATCAGGAGATCATATTTACAAAATGGACTATGGCAATATGCTTGCTTTCCACGCGGAGCAGCAAGCCGATTTAACCGTCGCCTGCCTGGAAGTCCCTATTGATGAGGCTCGCGGCGCCTTCGGCGTAATGACGGCGGATGCAGAAAACAGGATACTGCGCTTCGACGAAAAGCCGCAAAATCCATCCCCTATTCCGGGGCGAGAAAATCTGACACTGGCTTCCATGGGTAACTATGTTTTCAATACCCAATTTCTTTATGAACAATTGCGGGAAGACGCGGAGAATTCGGCCTCGAAACACGATTTCGGTATTAACATTATTCCATCTCTTATCGAGGACCACCGCTTATTCGCCTACCCATTCCGGGATCAAAGCGGCAAGCAAGCCTACTGGCGAGATGTGGGTACCGTGGACGCATTTTGGAAAGCCCATATGGAACTGCTGGACCCTGATGTAGAACTCGATCTGCATGAACAGGACGACTGGCCGATTCTGACGGATCAGCCGCAGCTGCCGCCGGCTAAGTTTGTCGTCGGCGAGGGAGAGAAACCCAGCTTCGTGGATTCCATGGCGTCCGGTGGTTGCATTATCTCCGGCGCACAGGTGCTTCATTCGTTGCTATTCTCCGATGTCAGGGTGCATGCCCATGCGCAGGTGGTAGAATCGGTATTGCTGCCGGAAGTCGAGGTGTCCCGGCATTGCCGCATCCACAAAGCCATTCTCGATCGGGGCTGTCATATTCCCGAGGGTATGGTGATCGGTGAAAATGTTGAGGAAGATGCCAAACGTTTCCGGGTCACTTCGCAAGGCGTGGTGCTGGTGACGCGCGATATGCTGGGTCAGAAAGCGAAGTATTACGTGCGTTAAGCGATACGTTAGCAGTTGCAGTGCCGCTGGTTGTGATGATTTCCCGAACAGATGTTGTTTGCCATAGGCCAGAAGCATCCATGAACATTAAGACGATTTCAACACAGCCCTTTGCGGGCCAGAAGCCGGGTACCTCGGGATTACGTAAAAAAGTGCGGGTATTTCAGCAAGCGCACTATTTAGAGAACTTTGTCCAGGCCATTTTTGACACCCTTGAGGGTTATCAGGGGAAAACGCTCGTGCTGGGGGGGGATGGCCGTTACTATAATCGCGAAGCCCTGCAGGTGATTATCAAAATGGCGGCGGCCAACACATTTGGCCGGGTTCTGGTGGGACGTGGAGGGCTCTTGTCGACGCCGGCAGCCTCATGTGTTATTCGCGAGCGCAAGACGTTCGGCGGCATTATTCTCTCAGCGAGCCATAATCCGGGAGGTCCGGAGGAGGATTTTGGCATCAAGTACAATGCAAGCAATGGAGGTCCGGCGCCGGAGGCGCTGACCGATGCCATCTATGCATGTAGTCAGCGGTTACAGGCATATCGGATGCTAGATGCTCCGGATATCGACCTAGAGCGTCTGGGAGAGACACGGCTTGGAGAGTGCGTCGTAGAGGTGATCGATCCGGTCGCAGATTATGCTGATCTCATGGAGCAATTGTTTGATTTTGACCGGTTGCATACCCTGTTGACGGGCGGAGACTTTAGCATGTGCTTTGACGCCATGAATGCGATCACCGGCCCCTATGCCCGGACGATTCTGGAGGAGCGTCTGGGAGCGCCACCGGATACGGTGCTGCGCGGTGAACCATTGCCGGATTTTGGCGGAGGGCATCCGGATCCCAATCTGGTCCATGCGCATGAATTGGTGGATCTGTTATACGGCAGCAGAGCACTGGACTTTGGAGCGGCCTCGGATGGTGATGGAGACCGCAATATGATTCTGGGGAAACGTTTTTACGTGACGCCCAGCGACAGCTTAGCGGTGCTGGCGGCCAATGCCCATCAGGTGCCGGGCTATGTCCAGGGACTGGCGGGTGTGGCCCGTTCCATGCCCACTAGCCAGGCGGTGGATCGGGTGGCGGAAGCCCAAGGGATCAACTGTTTCGAAACTCCTACCGGTTGGAAGTTCTTCGGTAACCTGCTGGATGCGGGGAAAATCACGTTGTGCGGTGAGGAGAGTTTCGGCACCGGTTCAGACCATGTCCGGGAAAAGGACGGACTTTGGGCAGTGTTGTTTTGGCTTAATATTTTGGCAGTGCGGGGGGAATCGGTGGCTGACATCGTGCGTTCGCACTGGCGGCGGTTCGGACGCAACTTCTATACCCGTCATGACTACGAAGGACTGGACAGCGGGCAGGCGGAGGAGATGATGGCGCATTTGCGTCGCGCAGTGGGTGGTCTGGTGGGAAAGCAGTTTGGAAGCTATACCGTAGCGCTCGGCGATGACTTTAGCTATACCGATTCAATAGACCATAGCGTCAGTCAGCACCAGGGGATTCGCGTTGGTTTTCAGGGCGGAGCGCGGCTTGTATACCGGCTCTCTGGTACGGGAACCGCAGGAGCTACGTTGCGGGTTTATGTAGAACGCCATGAACCGGATCCGGCCCACCATGACCAGGATCCACAAACGGCATTGGCCGAATTGCTTAAAATTGCCGACACCCTTGCCGGGATTCGCGAACGTACCGGCCGCACTGAACCTACCGTGATTACGTGATGACGTAATAGGAGGAGGATGATGCCTGCAAAGCAAATTCTGATGTTGGTGGGGGATTTTGGAGAAGATTACGAAATTATGGTGCCTTTCCAGGCCCTGCAGATGGTCGGTCACACCGTGCATGCCGTATGTCCTGACAAGCAGGCCGGAGAAACGGTCAAAACCGCGATTCATGATTTCGAAGGTGATCAGACCTATACCGAAAAACCAGGACATCACTTTACGCTGAATGCCAGCTTCGTTGAAGTGGATCCATCTCAGTATGATGCTCTGGTGATTGCTGGGGGGAGAGCCCCAGAGTATCTGCGTCTGAATGAGCGGCTGCTTGAACTGGTCCGGCATTTCGCCGCAGCGAATAAACCCCTTGCCGCCATTTGTCATGGCGCTCAGATATTGGCGGCAGCCGATGTAATTCGCGGTAAGCACGTTTCTGCCTATCCGGCCTGCGCGCCGGAGGTTCGGCTGGCGGGTGCTGACTATGCAGATATCTCGGTGGATGATGCGGTGGTTGACGACAAACTCGTAACAGCGCCGGCTTGGCCGGCTCATCCTCGCTGGTTGGCGGCCTTTCTGAAGGTCCTGGGAACAGAAATCAGTCCCTAAGGTGTATATCCCTCAACTCCTTCTCCCCTGGTGGGAGAGGGTTGGGGTGAGGGGGAAAGTGGCCAAAATTGGAGGACTAGAGAAATTGTCTTTTGCAAAGAGTCAGGGAGGTTTTCTCCTTATCTTAAGGAGCCCAGTAAACGTCCACCGGAATCTGTGTCTGCTGTAGCACGGCCCGGATCGTAAACTCGCTGGCCGGCCCCGGTAAGCAAGCCTCCCGGTACACCCGACGTTTGTTGTCGCCGACGATGTGCAACACAATCCAGCGACTGTTTAATAGGGCACTTAGCGTTAGGCTCATGCGCGGCTGAAAATTACCATTCAAACGGCTCGGGATGCAGATGGCATCTCCTGTGGGGTTTAGTGCCGCAGATAGTTCTGGCATCTGGGGAAATAGAGAGGCGATGTGGCCGTCATTGCCCATTCCCAATACCACCACATCGAACGGGCGAGGTAATACCATGAGAGCTGCATTACAGGCGGCTTGTCCCGCCTCCGGTGTTTCCGCATCGTTTTTGAGGCCGATAAAATGAGCTTCCGTTGCTGTACCACTGAGCAGCATCTTGCGCACCAGACCTTCGTTGCTGTCAGGGGCGTCGCTAGATACCCAACGTTCATCCGTCAGCGTAATCCAAACATTCGTCCAGGGAATATCCTGGTATTGCAGATGTTCAAAAAGCGTCATGGGAGTAAGCCCTCCTGGTACCACCAGGCTGGCAGTCCCGCGAGCCTTGACGGCTTGGCGCAGGGCTTCCGCTGTCTTACTCGCGAGTACTTCGGCAAGTGACTGCGGGCTCGAAAAGCGTCTTTCCCCGTGGGTTTGATCGACCATCGGTGACCTCATAAAAAAGATAAAACTTCCTGTGTTTATAGCGCTCTCTTTGCCATTGGGAAAGGCCATAGTGAAGTGTCACGGCGTGTTTTTACGTTTAAAGACAGTGCGAATGGTAGTCAGGGACTCGCTTTTGCCAACTGTTCAAAATCTTCCGCCAAGGAAGCCAGTTCTTCCGATAAGTGGGTGCGCTGCGGCGCTGTTATATACCGTGCGATGTCCAGAATCATTTGTTTTACTAGGGCTTCGTTGTATTCGAAGACTTGCCTATAAGTAGGTGACTGGTTTCGCTCGGGTGACAAAACGAGTTCAGAAAAAGCCGGAGTGAAACGGGTGAGGTCGTGACGCTGGGTTAGCACATGTCGGAAGTCCGTTTGCCACTGCTGCCGGAAGCGAAGGTGCTCATGGTGGTGGGGTTGCAAACGCTGGCTCCAAACAGTCAGTATCTGTTCCTGAGCCGGATGAAGCTCTCCTAACCAACGCTCGAGCGATTTTCGGATGCGTTTAAGGCGTTTTACCCTCACTTCATTTGCAGGAACGGCAACGTAGTCTTCGTAGTACTGTTGATTTTTTTCTTCGAGATAAGCAAACAGATCATGCACTTGCGCATCGGAAGCCGTCGATAATACAGCGGAGGCTTCGGGAATCAGCTGGTGCGCCAAGTTCTGCCAATACCCCCAAAGCTGGGCCTGATACTGGTCTAGCTCAGCTCGGCTGAGCCCGTCTTGCATATCTGCGCGCAGACGCCGCAGTCCACTGGCATAGTGGGGTAGTTGGGTGGTGCGATGCCAGTGTAGTTGTTCAGCCACTTTTTGTTCTACGAATGTCTGCTGTTGGTCGGTAAATGCAATGTAGTCATCCAAATACCAGGGAATGGTAGTGTTTTAGCTTTGTTGTTTTTATAAAATAATCAACTATCATATTTTGAATTCAAGATGTCAAATTAGCAGAATTTAAACTCAGAAATTTATTATGGTATTAGAACCAATTAAATGCCCAAATTGCGGTGGTATCGATGTTGGTAAACATGGAAAAACGACCAATGGAAAACAACGCTTTCTTTGCAAAGAAAGCGACTGCGAAGAAAAGACATTTATTCGAGATTATTCAGAGAAAGGTCGCTTGCCAGAAGTCAAGCGAAAAATCATTGAGATGGCCGTAAACGGGAGCGGCATTCGTGAGACGGCCCGGGTATTGGATATAAGTACAGCGACGGTAATTAATGAATTAAAAAAAAAGGAACCTGAATTGCAATCGGTGAATCAGGCCATTTTAGATATACACTCGCCTGAGCAGATTGTTGTGGATATTATAAAAATAGATGAAAATCATGAGGTTAATGATCAAGAAATAGAGGTTGAAATGGATGAAATGTGGAGTTATGTGGGAAGTAAAGCGAATCAAAGATGGCTATGGCATGCCATAGATCGAGCCACTGGCGACGTGCTGGCTTATGTATTCGGGCGCCGCAAGGATGAGGTCTTTCTTAAATTAAAGGATTTATTGGAACCGTTTGGAATCACCCGTTTTTACACCGACGATTGGGGTTCTTATGGGCGTTATCTAGATCCTGAAAAGCATGTTATCGGGAAACGGAACACGCAGAAGATAGAGCGGAAACATTTAACGCTACGTACCCGTATTAAGCGGCTCGTCCGCAAAACCATTTGCTTCTCGAAATCAAAACAAATGCCCGATATCGTCATCGGGTTGTTTGTGAATCGTTATGAGTTTGGCATCCCTATTTAAAATCTATAAACAACAAAGTTAAAACACTACCCAGGGAATGAGCCAATCCAATTGGTTATATAACAATTTAACGGTACAGCCATTGAGAAGCAGGCAAAACACGATTCCGAAGAGCACGAGAAACCAGTGCTTATCGTTTCGCTTTTTGAAAACTCTGCTTATCATGATCAATAGACATTATCGGTTTAAAGTTTCGGCGAGTTATTGCCCTTGATGTATAAGTAGTTAATTCGGTCAATAGCTTATTTCCGATAATGTCTAATCCACAGAATGACCGGCTAACGCTAGAATTTAATCAAAAGGGGTATTTGACTCTTGTCGAATCGACAACGGCTCATTAGCAATACAAAGCCCATGCGAAAAGACTATGCGAAAAAATTGGTGCCCCGAGCAGGACTCGAACCTGCGACCTATCGCTTAGGAGGCGATCGCTCTATCCGCCTGAGCTATCGGGGCAGAGATGACATAACAAACGAAAGCATATTAACGCTTCTGGGCCGGCATTAGGATTCTATGTGAGTGCTGTGGGTAATACCAAAATGCCAATTCATATCAAATCTCATTAAATGCTGGTGCGTAAGCGGTGCATAAGCTGGGGTGTCATCGCCGCTCAACCAGGCCATCCTGCCTGGATTCGCTATCGCACACGTCCCTGTGTGCTGCTGATGACACCCCAACTCATGCACCCTTTAAAATGTCGAACGGTACTGCTTAATCGTATCATCCCAACGAATTCTAGACCAGCAGTTGCGAATTTCCGCTAAGATACAATGTTTTTATTATGGCTATTTTATTGCAGAAAGTACCCATCGACAGGGGAACCAAATGACTTGATCTCCCACTGACGAAAGCCGGGTAGTGTTTTAGCTTTGTTGTTTTTATAAAATAATCAACTATCATATTTTGAATTCAAGATGTCAAATTAGCAGAATTTAAACTCAGAAATTTATTATGGTATTAGAACCAATTAAATGCCCAAGTTGCGGTGGTATCGATGTTGGTAAACATGGAAAAACGACCAATGGAAAACAACGCTTTCTTTGCAAAGAAAGCGACTGCGAAGAAAAGACATTTATTCGAGATTATTCAGAGAAAGGTCGCTTGCCAGAAGTCAAGCGAAAAATCATTGAGATGGCCGTAAACGGGAGCGGCATTCGTGATACGGCCCGGGTATTGGATATAAGTACAGCGACGGTAATTAATGAATTAAAAAAAAAGGAACCTGAATTGCAATCGGGCGTAACCAGATTTCCGCCTCTCAGGCGGCCTTGGGCAAAATCTCCAGTGCAGGCCGACGAATAGGTTTTTTAGGATACAGTCGGGCCGTTTCTTGTTTGATGTAGTACTGCATGAAGTCCTCCCACTGCCCATTGAGGGCGAGGCAACGGAGCTGGAGCACGGCCTGAGCGCCAGGCAGCGTCCCATGCATGCCGGTGCGCTCCATGCGATCCTTGACCACATGACGGCAAGCGCCCTCGATGACGCCCGAGGCGATGGGATAGCCAGCTGCCAGATACTGATCGTACTGCACGCGATGCCGATGCCGGTGAAAGTAATCGCTGATCTTGGTCAGTGGCTGGCGTTGTGCGTCCGACAAGCCGCATCGCTGGGCCTGATCGATCAACCAGATCATCAGCATCCGCGCCTGGCCCTTGAGCAGTGCCAGTAAGCAAAGTTTCATCAGGGCCATCGCCTGGTCGCTGCCCGGGGCATGAAATAAATGCACCGCTTCCCAGAGATACCCATTGGCATGCAGCAAATCCAGAATCTCTACCCGGGGCGTGTCCTTCAGCACCGCCTCTAACTGGTCCCACAACGTGGGTTGACCGTCCATGACCACTACCCAGGGCTGGCGGTGTTGGGGATCCCGTCCCTGGGCTTGCTCCAGCAGCCAGGGGAAAATGACCTCGGCGCTATGGCCCGGCTGGCCGCTGTCGGCTTCGGACAGCGCCGCGCGCAGGCGCTTGTGTTGGGGCGCCGGGCGGGCCAAGACCGGCGGCACACCGGGTATTGGTTCCTGAAACAGCGCTTCCAGCACCTGCTCCGGGGTGCGTACGTAGGGTTCGAGGTGATAAGCCGCGCCTACCAAGGCCATCTGTTTGCGCCCCGGTTTAGGGCCAGGCCGATGGGCATGGGCGGTAATCGGCGGTGCCTCGGGCGCTTTGCGCATGGGTACCCCCTTGCCGTCGGCGCGCATCACCACCACTTGCGCCTCAACAGCGGCCTCCGGCGCGGGGTGCGCGGCCCAGAATCCCTCGACCTGCGCGCCCAGCATACGGCTGGTCTGCTCCAGCCCCGCCACCGATTGCCTCACCCCCAGCATCGGTTCCAGCACCGCGTTAACTTGCCCATAGGGCATTTCCACCGCCAAGCGCTGGTCCCAGTCCTGCAGGAGGTAGGAGTCCTTGCCTTCCGGCAGGCCGGCTCGGGCATCCAGCGGCACGTATTCGATGCGCTGCTTCTCACCACGGGCGTAGACCCAGCGCACGCTCTCCAACAACCCAAAGATCGCGCGGTAACTGCGCCGCTGGGGCTCGCTCAGGCGTTTGAGTTCGCGCCCGTCGCTCAGCTCCATCCGCTCGCCCTCATCGCCTTCACCCAACAGAGCAAAGAACTCTTTGAGCAGCAGCAACCCCAACTGCAACAACCGCTTGAACAGCTCCCGTTCGACCGCGTGGGCGGCACTGCCGGTCTCGGCCGCCCGGCGGATGAAGCCTTGCAGTTGATCTAGGATCACCTCAACGCTCTCAGGCTTGCCTTGAGTAGATGCTTGTCTCATTATCTTCATCGGTGGGTTCCTCGCAGGATGGTGCCTAACAACTTCATCCTACCCCAGCCCTTGGCTCAGGGGCAGAGGAACCTACTCGCTTCCGCTTGCGGAATTCTGGTTACGCCCATTGCAATCGGTGAATCAGGCCATTTTAGATATACACTCGCCTGAGCAGATTGTTGTGGATATTATAAAAATAGATGAAATCATGAGGTTAATGATCAAGAAATAGAGGTTGAAATGGATGAAATGTGGAGTTATGTGGGAAGTAAAGCGAATCAAAGATGGCTATGGCATGCCATAGATCGAGCCACTGGCGACGTGCTGGCTTATGTATTCGGGCGCCGCAAGGATGAGGTCTTTCTTAAATTAAAGGATTTATTGGAACCGTTTGGAATCACCCGTTTTTACACCGACGATTGGGGTTCTTATGGGCGTTATCTAGATCCTGAAAAGCATGTTATCGGGAAACGGAACACGCAGAAGATAGAGCGGAAACATTTAACGCTACGTACCCGTATTAAGCGGCTCGTCCGCAAAACCATTTGCTTCTCGAAATCAAAACAAATGCCCGATATCGTCATCGGGTTGTTTGTGAATCGTTATGAGTTTGGCATCCCTATTTAAAATCTATAAACAACAAAGTTAAAACACTACCGAATGACGTTTCCGTTACCTGGGGGTGTCAGGATTCTTTACACTCTTTTCAACGGATCGACGCGCAGCGACTGCCGCTTACGATCCGAAGCTGTCCACAAAATCGTGTGGATGAGCGGAAGCAACCGGACTGATATCGGATATCCAAGGCTTCGCCCTTCAATACCGCCGCGCCAACCTCACACGCCAGCGCATTAGCTATGGGCCTTGTTGCTGGCACGCATGCCTCAGTCCCCCCTGATATGTCCGCACGGCACCGCGGACAGCCGCATCTTCGTCTTCATCACCGAGGATGCCGCCCCGTTTGTCCATCCAGGAGTTCTACGAGTTGTCGGTGCAGGATCGTAGCGTTCTGCCCGACGAGTCTTGCCGGGTTGCGAAGTACCTGACCTCCCTGTACGCACCCCACAAGCTCAATTCGAGGCACTCGGCACCTGGTGCCCCACAGGGATCTACCTGCATCATGTTGTCCATTTCACCGACGACCTGGCGCCGCTAGGGTCTGTGCGGGGACATTCACGGGCTGTGCCCTACGCGCCCGACGTCCTCGCGCGGCGGATCACCGGCCTGAGGCAATGCCTGGCGCTGGAGTAGCCGCCGACCAGGTGTCAAAAAAACTTACATTTTTGGGATCGCCTTGGGGAGGAGCTTGGCCTGTGTCACTGATAATAAAAAAATTGTTAACTTCTGGTGTAATTTATGCACATACAATAATAGTGGCCAATAGTCCACGCTATTGTAAGCTATTGTTAATGAGTTTGAGGGGGGGCTAATGAATAAATTTCGATTTCTACCGCTAGCGTCGAGTGTCAGCCTTGTGCTCACTGCTAGTGCCGCGAACGCGGTACCTATAATCGGTTCCATCTCTTTCAGCGACGGCTTTGGCAGTTTGCCTGAACCGCCCACTTCCGCCATCGTGAGCGATAAGACGACCTTTGATGTGCAGCCTGAGGCGCAGGTATTCACCGCGACCGGCGATCTTGCGGGGACTACATCTCCAGCAACCGCCTTTGACTTCGATGTAAACAGCTTACCAACTCCCTTTTTTAGCACCAGCAACGGTTTCTCCTTCCTACTAACCAATGCCGCGATTGGAGCAAGGGTTCCGTTGGTATGCGCAAATAATCTCTGTACAGATTCCATTCGGCTAGAGGTAAGTGGTAATGTGTCAGGATCCGGTTTCGATCCCACGGAATTCCTGGGGACGTGGACAGGCAATGGCAGCTGCATCGGCGTAGCCGGGACCGGGACCTGCTCATCGGACGTCTCCGCTACATGGTCTGCGTCCCTCACGGTCACGGGCGAAGAAGTACCCCCGCCGGTTACCATTCCCGAACCTGCCAGCATCGCTCTCCTTGGTCTTGGGCTCGCAGGGATGGCCGCAGTCCGCCGCCGGATATCGATCTAAGCAAGTTCTACGGGTTGCCCGTGCTTCGGCGCGGGTTCAATGCCTCTCCCGTACAGCCTGAGATGCCGCTGCTGTCAAGCAAGAAGCGCTAGATACAAATTCGCCCTAGCGCGGTTTCGACCATTAGCGCGCAGGGCTTTTCCACAGCCGGCCGGCGTCGATCAGAGTGATCTTTTGCTTGAGTTGTGATTTACCCTGTGTCTTTTTTCTTTACAGACAAATGCAATACTGACTGATCAAGGACGTGTCATCATCGCGGCGATGGGAGGTTGATTGATCATATTGGCGTCCCCAAGGGGATTCGAACCCCTGTTGCCGCCGTGAAAGGGCGGTGTCCTAGGCCTCTAGACGATGGGGACTCTGTAGAAAATGCAAAACCGCCGAGGCGGCTGAAGATTAAATCAAGCATTGGTGGAGCCAGGCGGGATCGAACCGCCGACCTCCTGCATGCCATGCAGGCGCTCTCCCAGCTGAGCTATGGCCCCGTTGACCAAGGCGGAAACTCTAAATCACCGCCGGGATTCTGTCAATACCTGAAGTTCTAGAGTGTAGCATGCATCTTCTCCTCGACTTCGGTCAATTTTTCCCCTCACTCTAACCCTATCCCACCAGGGAAGAGGGAGTTAAGTAATTAATGCTAAATAATTAATTTTATTTCTCCTTGAAGGTAGAGAGGGTGAGGGGGTTTAAGTACTGAATTTATGAACAAAGGCTAAAGTCCGGCTCTTAACTCATTTTGCTTTGTCGCCGGATAAAGTCCAGAGCGCGCTCAATGCGTCTTAGAGTCTTTTCTCGTCCTAATAATTCCAGCGTCATGTCAATCGGTGGAGAGACTGCGGTACCGGATACGGCGACGCGCAAGGGTTGGGCCACTTTAGCAAGTTTTAAATTCTGGGTTTCCGCAACCTGCGCCACCGCAGCCTGAATGAGTTCGGCTCGCCATTCTGCCAGAGCGCTAAGCTGCTCATGCAGAGCGCTAAGTGGTGTCAAGGCTTCCTCCGTCAGATGTTTACTGGCGGCCTTTTCCTCGTAGGAAGCGAAGTCTTGGTAGAAGAAAAGACTGGCCTGGGCCATCTCCTGCAGCGTTTTGGCCCGCTCTTGGTAGGCCTTTACAATATTGATAAGGGTTGGACCGTTGCTTGGATCAATACCTAATTTCCCCATATGCCAGCTTAAATGTCGGGCCACGTGGGCGGGATCGCTGGTCTTGATATAGTGCTGGTTTAACCAGGTCAGTTTATCGGGGTTAAAGGTTGAGGCGGCTTTGTTGACGTCTTTAAGATCAAACAATTGAATCATTTCGTCCAGGCTAAACACTTCCTGATCACCATGGGACCATCCCAGCCGCACCAGATAATTCAATAAAGCCTCGGGCAGAAAACCCTCATCCCGGTACTGCATCACGTTCACGGCGCCATGGCGCTTGGATAAGCGTTTACCGTCGACCCCTAAAATCATGGGCACATGGGCATATTCAGGCAGAGGCGCGCCCAAAGCCTGGAGAATATGCATTTGCCTTGGGGTATTGTTGATATGATCGTCGCCACGGATGACATGGGTAATACCCATATCCATATCGTCTACGACCACGCAGAAATTGTAGGTGGGGCTGCCGTCGGCGCGAGCGATAATGAGATCATCCAACTCGCTATTTTTTATCGTGATTCTTCCACGGATTAGGTCGTTCCAAGCTATTTCACCGGTAAGTGGATTTTTAAAACGCACCACGGGTTCCACCCCTTCCCGGGGAGGTCCCTGATGATCCCGGTAACGCCCGTCATAACGGGGTTTTTCCTTGCGGGCAAGCTGTGCGCTGCGTAAGGATTCCAGCTCTTCTTTAGTGCAATAGCAATAGTATGCCTGTCCTTGCGCTAAAAGTTGTTGCAGCACTTCCCGATAGCGTCCGAAACGGTGTGTTTGATAAAAGGGGCCCTCTTCGTAATCCAGTCCCAGCCACGCCATAGACTCCAGAATGGCGTTTACCGCCCCTGGAGTCGAACGTTCCAGGTCGGTGTCTTCGATGCGTAACACAAAAGGCCCGCCGTGCTTGCGGGCATATAACCAGGAAAATAGCGCAGTGCGAGCCCCGCCAATATGTAAATAACCCGTAGGGCTGGGAGCAAAACGTGTTTTAACCATGTTGACTGAGAATCCAATGGGTTATGCTGTTAATCGTCATTCCCCGTCGGTGGGGCTTGTCTAGTATGAGGGTAATAATTCGGCTAGCGTGAGTAAAAAGTTGCAGAGAGCGCTGCCGAGTGCATAGAATCACACCGTTTGGATTGTGCAAATGCTGCCGTTTCACAACATTTAACAATCATAGATTAATACATTAACAAAATTTTTGTACTGTACAGTGGGCAGGACTATAAGGTTTTGACGTTTAAGGATTAAGAAAATCATGAAAGTCACAATTTTCGGATCCGGTTATGTGGGATTGGTAACAGGCGCCTGCTTAGCAGAAGTGGGTAATGACGTGTTGTGCGTGGATGTCGATCAGCGTAAGGTGGATATGTTGCAGCGCGGTGAGATACCCATTTATGAACCTGGTCTGGATGATCTGGTTAAGCGTAATGCTAACACCGGGCGGTTGACTTTCACCACGGAGGTCGTCCAGGGAGTTGCGCACGGCCTGTTTCAATTTATTGCAGTGGGCACGCCGCCTGATGAAGATGGTTCCGCGGATTTGCAACACGTGCTGGCTGTGGCTCGCAGCATTGGCGAACACATGGAGGAGTTTCGCATTATTGTCAATAAATCTACCGTCCCTGTGGGCACGGCGGACAAAGTCAGAGATACCGTTAGGGCTGTGCTTGCCGAGCGCAGTAGCCAGCTCCAGTTCGATGTTGTTTCCAATCCTGAATTTCTTAAGGAAGGGGGAGCTATCGACGATTTTATGCGTCCGGATCGAATCGTTATCGGTACGGACAATCCGCGTACCACAGAACTCCTGCGAATTCTCTACTCGCCCTTTAACCGCAATCACGAGCGTCTGGTAGAAATGGACATACACTCGGCGGAGTTAACCAAATATGCAGCGAACGCCATGCTGGCCACTAAGATCAGTTTTATGAACGAGCTGGCCAATCTGGCTGAGTTCCTCGATGCGGATATCGAGCAGGTACGCCTGGGGATTGGTGCAGACCCGCGCATCGGTTATCACTTTATTTATCCAGGCTGCGGTTATGGCGGCTCTTGCTTTCCCAAAGACGTAAAAGCTCTCACACGAACTGCGCATATGGTGGGATTCGATGCGCAACTGCTCAATACCGTGGAGGCGGTTAACCATCGCCAGAAGGGCGTACTGTTTGAAAAGATTCGACACCATTTCGGTGATCTGCAAAGCCGAACCTTTGCCCTCTGGGGATTAGCCTTTAAGCCCAATACCGACGATATGCGTGAGGCGCCCAGCAGAACTCTGATGGAAGCATTATGGGCAGCCGGTGCCAGAGTTCAGGCTTATGATCCTGCTGCTATGGGTGAGACCCTGCGTCTTTATGGCAAGCGGGACGATTTGCGCCTATACGATACCCCTGAAGAGGCTTTACAGGAAGCGGATGCCTTAGTCATCCTAACCGAGTGGAACGTATTTCGCAGTCCCGATTTTGGAGCTATGAAAAAGATCTTGAAAACGCCTGTCATATTTGACGGACGTAATCTCTATGACCCGTCTTACTTGGGAAGAACGGGATTTCTCTATTATGCCGTCGGCCGCGGAAGCGCCCCAGTGAGGGCATAAGCCATGATTGTTCCGGTCATTTTATCCGGCGGTACGGGAAGTCGTTTGTGGCCGCTATCGCGTGAGTTATATCCAAAACAGTTTCTACCACTGATTGATGCCAATACCCTGCTGCAGAATACCGTACTGCGGGTGCAAGATGTTGCCGGCATTGAGGCGCCACTGATTATCTGCAATGAAGAACATCGCTTTATGGTGGCAGAACAGTTGCGGATCTTAGGAATAGCCCCGGCGGCCACAATTTTGGAGCCTGTCGGTCGTAACACTGCCCCCGCTGTGGCTGTAGCGGCTCTGCAGGCAATGGTGAAAGGAGCAGATCCCGTTCTATTGGTGTTGCCGGCCGATCATTTGATTGCGAATGTGGAAGAATTCCGGCGCACGGTGGAGCAGGCAGTGCCAAATGCCGAGGCGGGCAAGCTTATTACTTTTGGTATTGTACCAACGCTTCCAGCCACGGGATATGGATATATCAAGGCGGGTAAGCCTTGGGCCGATGATAGCGTTTATAGTGTAGAACGCTTTGTGGAAAAACCGGATGCTGCGACGGCGCAAACTTATCTCAACTCCGGCGCCTATTACTGGAATAGCGGGATGTTCATGTTTCGCGCTTCTGCATTTCTGGAAGAATTGGAACATCTGGCACCTGAAATACTTGACGCTTGTCGTAGAGCCCAACAAGTTGGGTGTGCGGATTTAGACTTTTTGCGTTTAGACAAGGCGGCCTTTGAGACCTGTCCCAGTGACTCCATCGACTATGCGGTCATGGAAAAGACCGCTAACGCCTTAGTTGTTCCTTTAGACGCTGGCTGGAGTGATATCGGTGCCTGGTCTGCCTTATGGACGGTAGAGAAGCGGGATCCCGATGGCAATGTGGTAGCGGGTGATGTACTAACAGTCGCTACCCGTAATTCATACATACGGTCCGAAAATCGACTCGTGGCTACCGTGGGGGTTGATGATCTGGTGATTGTGGAAACCGCCGATGCCCTTTTGGTGGCTCATAAAGAACGCGTGCAAGAAGTTAAAGACATTGTCGGACGGCTTAAGCTAAGCCAGCGCGAGGAGTGGCGCTCCCATCGCAAGGTGTATCGACCTTGGGGGACTTACGATTCGGTGGACATCGCCGGGCGTTTTCAGGTGAAACGCATTACCGTTAATCCCGGTGCCCGCCTGTCTTTACAAATGCACCATCATCGCGCTGAACATTGGACTGTCGTCAGCGGTACAGCCCGCGTGACCAAGGGCGACAAGGTGTTTTTGTTAACGGAAAATCAATCCGCTTACATCCCCGTTGGTACCCCTCATCGCCTGGAGAATCCCGGCAAAATCCCCTTAGAGCTCATCGAAGTTCAGTCAGGAGGCTATCTTGGCGAGGACGATATCGTGCGTTTCGACGATGCGTACGGACGACAGAATGATTCGTAAACGCTACGGGCATCTTGATGATTGCCAGGAGGCAGGCCGGGTATTGCAACAGAACGAGTTAACGATGGCAGTCGCTTTTCCCTGGAAAGTCTCCGCCAAGGGGTGGGAGCGGCAGAGGTGGTCAAGGTGACGGCATCTTTATCTTGTTTTAAAGCTTACGATATACGCGGCCAGGTTCCCAGTGAGCTGAACCAAAGCATCGCCTATCGCATTGGTCTTGCCTATGCGGCTTTTTTGGAGCCTGAACGAGTCGTGGTTGGCCGTGATGTGCGGCTAACCAGCCATGAATTGTGTGGAGCCTTGATCAAAGGTCTCACCGAGAATGGTGTTGATGTGTTAGACATCGGCCTATGCGGCACTGAGGAAGTTTATTTCGCCACTTTCCACCGTGGTATGGATGGCGGGATTATGGTAACTGCCAGTCATAACCCAATGGATTATAATGGGATGAAACTGGTGCGAGAGAAAGCTAAGCCGATCAGCGGCGATACCGGTTTAACGAGGTTAGGCAAACTGGTGCAACAAAATGCCTTGCCAATAGCGACGCGCAAGGGAGCTCTCAGTGTTCAGGGAAGTAAAACAGATTATATCAACCATCTTCTTGGCTATGTCGACAGGGATATACTGAAACCCCTGAAAATTGTGGTTAACGCCGGCAACGGTGGCGCCGGACTGGTTATCGATCAGTTGGAGGCGCACCTGCCTTTTCAGCTTATTAAACTCCATCATGAGCCGAATGGACGCTTTCCTAACGGGATTCCTAACCCACTATTACCAGAGAATCGACAAGCTACCAGTCAGGCCGTGTTGGCCTATGGAGCTGATATGGGTCTAGCCTGGGACGGTGATTTCGACCGCTGCTTCTTCTTTGATGAGCAGGGGCGGTTTGTCGAAGGATACTATGTCGTCGGCCTGCTGTCGGAAGCCATGTTGCGACGGCATCCGGGAGCCAAGATTATTCACGATCCGCGGCTCACTTGGAATACGGTGGAGCGGGTCAGGGCGAACGGTGGTATTCCAGTCCTAAGCAAGACGGGCCATGCTTTTATTAAGGAACGCATGCGGTTGGAAGACGCTATCTATGGCGGAGAAATGAGCGCTCATCATTATTTCAAAGACTTCGCGTACTGCGACAGCGGGATGATCCCTTGGCTACTGGTCGCTGAATGCCTGTGCCGTACTCAACAACCGTTATCTGCGTTAGTGCAAGAACGGATAGACGCGTATCCCTGCAGTGGCGAAATTAATTTCCGGGTGGCGGATGCCTCTACCACGATTCAAGCGATTCTAGCGTCTTATGCCGAACAGCAGCCAGTACTGGATGATACCGATGGGATTAGCGTTGAATTTCCGCAGTGGCGCTTTAATCTTCGCAATTCTAACACCGAACCTCTATTGCGTTTGAATGTAGAAACCCGTGGCGATAAGGATCTTCTGATACGTCAAACCGAAGCATTGCGCCGACTCATTACCCGTTGAGCGATCGCTAAATCTGCGAATTTTGATTATTCATTTAAAAAACCATTGATTTTTTACCATTGCTGATGTGAAAGGGAGCGCAATGAATCATCTTATTCAGCCTCATGGCGGTGTTTTGAAGGCACTGTATCTTACCGCTGAAGAAGCGCACATTGAAAAACAAAGAGCGCAAGAATACCTCTCATGGGACCTGACTCACCGTCAGCTTTGCGATATTGAGTTGTTGTTAAACGGAGCCTTTTCTCCACTGGAAGGTTTTCTGGGACAGACCGATTATCAGCAGGTACTTGAGGAGATGCGGCTTACGGACGGCACGTTGTGGCCGATGCCTATTACGCTGGACGTTTCTGAGTTCTTTGCTGAGCGCGTTGCAGTGGGAAGCCAGGTTGCGCTGCGTGATCCGGAAGGGGTGCTAATTGCCGTCTTGGAAGTATCGGATATTTGGCGTCCGGATAAAGCTTATGAAGCTTATCAGGTTTTTGGCGGTGATGATCCGCAGCATCCAGGCGTCAATTATCTAGTCAACCAAGCTTTTCCAGTTTATCTGGGAGGGTGTCTTAAAGGTATCGAAGAACCAATTCGCTATGACTTTAAACATCTGCGTGATTCCCCGAGAGAATTACGCGAAAGATTTGGTAAGTTGGGATGGCGGCGCATTGTCGCTTTTCAAACTCGTAACCCTATGCATCGGGCCCATCAGGAACTGACGTTTCGTGCTGCCCAGTTGGCCGAAGCTAACTTACTGATCCATCCCGTGGTGGGTATGACCAAGCCGGGAGATATTGATCATTATTCACGGGTACGTTGTTACGAGCACTTGCTAAAACGTTATCCGGAGCAGACTACCACCTTAAGTCTGCTGCATTTAGCCATGCGTATGGCCGGCCCCAGAGAAGCGGTATGGCATGCTATCATTCGCAAAAATCATGGCTGTAGCCATTTTATCGTGGGACGGGATCATGCTGGACCTGGGAAGAACAGCCGGGGAGAAGATTTTTACGGTCCCTATGAGGCGCAAGAGTTAGTCGCGCGCTACCAGGAGGAACTGGGCATCCAGATGGTCCCGTTTCAGGAGATGATCTATGTCCGGGAAAGAGCAGAATATATACCGGCCAATGAGGTGCAATCTGGAGAGACCGTGCTGGCTATCTCAGGGACCGAATTTCGCCGCCGCCTGCAGGAAGGACTAGAAGTACCGCACTGGTTTTCCTATCCAGAGGTGGTGACCGAATTGCGTAGAGCCTATCCGGCGCGGCATAAACAAGGCTTTACGGTATTTTTTACAGGATTTTCTGGAGCCGGCAAGTCCACCATTGCGAATGCGTTAATGGTAAAGCTCATGGAATTGGGAGGTCGTTCGGTAACCCTGCTGGACGGCGATATCGTGCGCAAACACTTGTCGAGTGAATTGGGTTTTTCCAGGGAGCATCGCAATCTCAATATCCTACGAATTGGGTTTGTGGCTAGTGAAATCACTAAAAATGGCGGTATTGCTATCTGTGCCCCTATTGCTCCTTATGCGTCAACCCGACGCGAGGTGCGAGAGATGATCTCTTCGGGAGGTGGCTTCATCGAAGTTCATGTGGCCACTACCCTTGCAATTTGTGAACAGCGCGATCGCAAAGGACTTTATGCTAAAGCCCGTGCCGGTCTTATTAAGGAATTTACCGGCATTAGCGATCCCTATGAAGAACCCGAAGATCCGGAAATGGTGATCGATACCACGGAATGCACGCCAGACGAGGCAGCTCATCGTGTGATTTTGAAATTGGAAAACCTTGGGTTTATCAGAGGACGCAACGGCAGATAGTACCGCTGTGTTAACAAAGCCCCTATTGTTGACTACGCTTTGCAATAACGCCGTGCATTTGAGTGAACTGTGTTCAGGTCTAACGGAACTAAACTCTGTATTGATATAGTGTGGCGGGCTCTGTACGCCGCACACTTCCTGTCATGCAATAATGGGACCGGAGTTCGTATTGGCCCTGTGAAATGACGACCCCGGAGAACAGTATGAACGAGCATAAATACGACGTTATCGTAATCGGTACGGGACCGGGTGGCGAAGGCGCAGCGATGAATCTGGTCAAAGCCGGTAAGGCGGTAGCTGTAGTGGAGCAGTATCAACAGGTCGGCGGTGGTTGTACCCACTGGGGTACGATTCCCTCTAAAGCCCTGCGGCAGGCCATCAGTCGGATGACGGAGTTTAACCGCAATCCGCTTTACCATGACATAGGCAATCCAGTTCGTCTTTCTTATCCGGATTTGCTACGTACTGCCGAATCAGTTATAGCTCGGCAGGTGGTTATGCGCCGGGATTTTTATGATCGCAATCAAGTGCGACTTATTTTCGGCCGCGCTCGTTTTTTAGATGTCCACACGCTAGAAGTCTTTTATCCCGACGGCAAACAGTCGCTACGGTTCTCAGCCGATACTTTCATTATCGCCACCGGTTCACGCCCCTATCGGCCGGAAGACATTGATTTTACGCACCCCCGGGTTTTTGATAGTGATACCATTCTCAGCATGGCTGAGACGCCTCGTTCTATCATCATTTACGGCGCGGGCGTAATCGGCTGTGAGTATGCCAGTATGTTCCGCAATCTGGGCTGTAAAGTCGATTTGGTGAATACGCGGGCCCAACTGCTATCTTTTTTAGACGATGAGATTGCCCACGCGCTCAGCTATCATCTGCGCGATCAAGGAGTGATGATTCGCCACAACGAAGCCTATGAAACCTTAGAGTGTCTGTCCGATAAGGTCATTCTCCACCTCAAATCCGGCAAGAAAATCAGCAGTGATATCATTCTCTGGGCTAATGGTCGAACGGGTAACTCTCAGGACATGGGATTGGAAGAGCTGGACATTGTACCGGACAGTCGTGGCCAAATCCGCATTAATTCCGATTATCAGACCATCGTGCCGCATATCTATGCCGTGGGTGACGTCATCGGCTATCCTAGCCTGGCCAGTGCTGCTTATGATCAAGGACGTTTCGCGGCTATTCACTTGGCAGAAGGGCATTGTGATCACCATCTCGTAGAGTATATCCCCACTGGGATTTATACTTCACCGGAAATAAGCTCGGTAGGACGCACCGAAAAAGAGTTGACTGAGGCGCATATTCCTTACGAAGTGGGTCATTCCTGGTTTAAAAACTTGGCACGTGCCCAGATTACCGGTAAAACGGTGGGTATGCTGAAAATTTTGTTTCATCGAGATACGCTGGAAATTCTCGGTATTCACTGTTTCGGCAATCAAGCCTCAGAGATCATTCACATTGGCCAAGCGATTATGTTTCAAAAAGGCGAGGCAAATTCGCTGTTGTATTTTACCAATACCACTTTTAATTATCCGACCATGGCTGAGGCGTATCGCGTAGCGGCTCTCAATGGTCTTAATCGGGTGAGGTGACTGAGCCTCTGACAGACGCTTTACGCCTCCACCGTGCCTAGTAGGAAGCAAAGCGGTATAAGTGTTGGATTTAATCAAGGGAACAGGGAGAGTGTTATGGATATTACGCCTTATCTTAAATTGATGGTCGACAAGGAAGCTTCCGATTTGTTTTTTTATGTGGGAGCGTCGGTCAATATCAAGATAGGGGGAGTGGTGCGGGCTGTGGGTAATAAGCCTATCGCGCCAGGAGGCGTGCGAGAAATTGCTTACTCCGTCATGAAAGACGATCAAATCAAGGAATTTGAACATGAATGGGAATTGAACTTTGCTATTCCGCTGCCCGGGGTGGGACGATTCCGCGCTAACGTTTTTAAACAGCGCGGTGAAGTGGCCATGGTGGTGCGTTATATCAAAGGCGAGATTCCGAAAGTGGAAGAACTAGGGCTGCCACCACTCCTTAAAAACTTAATCATGGAAAAACGCGGTCTTGTATTGATGGTAGGGTCCACAGGATCTGGCAAGTCCACAACCTTGGCCGCCATGATTGATCACCGTAACTCTACGGTACCGGGGCATATTCTCACCATTGAAGATCCCATCGAATTCACTCATATGCACAAAAAATCCATTATTGGCCAACGCGAAGTGGGCATTGATACCCATAGCTATGAGGCGGCGCTGAAAAGCGCCTTGCGCGAGGCGCCGGATGTGATTCTCATCGGCGAAGTCCGTTCCCGGGAAGTGATGAAATTTGCTTTGACATATGCCGAAACCGGCCATCTTTGTCTATCGACCCTGCATTCCAATAACGCCAACGGTGCCCTGGAGCGAATCGTTAATTTTTTTCCGGAAGAGGCTCGGGATCAACTGTTGATGGATCTTTCACTTAATTTACGAGCGATTGTCTCACAGCGGTTAATAAAAGGGCTGAACGGCGGACTTGTTCCTGCCGTAGAAGTGTTGCTCAACACACCTTATGTGGCGGATCTGATCCAGAAAGGCAAGGTAGACTATGTAAAGGACGCTATGGAGCAGGGCACAGAGGCGGGTATGAAGACTTTTGACCAAGCGTTATTTGAACTTTATAAAGAAGGTAAGATTTCCAAAGACGAAGCGATCAAGAACGCCGATTCCCGCAATAATGTAAGTTTACAGATTCGCTTAGCTGAAGGTATGTCCTCGACACGAGCGGCTGCGGCTGAACTCTCCATTCGTGAAGAGGAAGAAAACAAAGGGACCATGTTATAATTTGGTAACCGCTGATGCGCTCTTATCCCCTGCACTTGGCCCAGCGGATGACCGCCATTGCTCCTTTTTATGTCATGGAAATATTGGCTCGTGCCCATGCTCTGGAAGCGCAGGGGCGCTCCATTATTCATATGGAGATAGGCGAACCGGACTTTGCCACGGCAGAGCCGATTATCGCCGCCGGTCAGCAGGCTTTGCTCGAGGGGCATACCCGGTATACCGCTGCTACGGGAATTTTAGCGTTGCGCCGGGCTGTCTCGAGGTATTATTGGGAGCGTTACGGAGTATCCGTCCCCGCCGCGCGTATTTTGATTACTCCAGGGGCTTCGGGGGCCCTACAGTTGGCTACCGCGGTCTTGGTGAATCCCGGCGACGAGGTGCTCATGTCCGATCCCGGGTATCCCTGTAACCGAAACTTTGTACGCCTGATTGAGGGTGTACCGGTAGGGATTCCTGTGGGATTCGACAGTGACTATCAGCTCACCGTGGAATTGCTGGAAGCGTATTGGAGCCGACGCACAGTGGCCGTACTGCTGGCTTCACCTGCCAATCCCACCGGTACATTAGTGCCCCAGGAAAGCTTGGAACAAATGCTGGCGGTAGTAGAGGCTCATGATGGCTGGGTCATTGTCGATGAAATTTACCACGGCTTGCTTTATGAAACGGAGGCAACAACGGCACTGGCGCTCTCAGAGCGGGTGTTTGTGGTTAACAGCTTTTCCAAGTACTTTGGCATGACGGGCTGGCGGTTGGGTTGGTTGGTGGCGCCGGAAGGCTATGTCCGTGAAGCGGAGAAGTTGGCGCAAAATCTGTTTTTAGCTCCCTCCACACCAGCCCAGTATGCAGCGCTAGCTGCCTTTACGCCAGCCGCGATAAACATCTTTGAGGCGCGCCGGCAGCAGTTCCAGAAGCGTCGGGACTTTTTATTGCCGGCGCTTAGAGAGCTGGGCTTTATGATTCCTATCACCCCACAAGGCGCTTTCTATCTTTACGCCGATTGCAGCCGTTTTACCAGCGATAGCTATGCATTTGCCATGAACCTGTTGGAAACGGCAGGGGTGGCCATTACACCGGGGATTGACTTTGGCAGCCATCAAGCCGAGCGTCATGTGCGCTTTGCATATACCAACTCGCTGGAAAATTTAGCGAAGGGTGTAGACCGGTTACAGCAAGTACTTAAGACAGAATAGTAGGGATTGGTTGGCCCGTCAGAGTAAACTGTTCTACCCACATAAGGGTTGCACCAATTACCGCTGCCGGCATGACCAAAAAGTTTACTATGGGCACCATAGTAATCACCAATACGGCGCCACCAAAACCGAGCGCCAGCCAGCGTCGTCCAGCGAGAATACGGCGTTGCTCCCGGAATAGAATATTGTGATTGCCCATTGGGTAGTCAACGTACTGCAGGGCCAGCATCCATGCGCCAAACGCAGCCCAAAGCAAGGGGGCAATGACATTGATGCCGGGAATAAAGAATAAGAAAAGAAGAGGAATCGTCCAGAGAACAAAGTAAGCCAGCTTTTTCAGTTCTGTCAGGGGGGCCAGGATAATTTCCTGCCACAAGGGATAGCCTTCAGGGTATAGGGAACCGGGTTTGGCCAAATCTTCTACGCGTTTCGCCAGAATGCCATTGAACGGTGAGGCAATCAGATTCGCGACCAGGGTAAAGGTATAAAAAATCACTAATAAGATAGTAACGGCAAACAACGGCCATAATAGCCACCGTAGCCAATCTAACCAGGTCGGTAAATGGGAAAAGGCGTTTTCCAGCAAGACACCGAATTCGTTAGACCCCCACCAAATGGCAGTGCCAAATAACGTGGCATTGACTAACAAGGGAATGACGACGAAGCTACGCAGGCGAGGACGAGTCAGCCAACGCAGGCCGGTAAACGGGTAAGAAGCGCCTTTAAAAAACGTGTGCATCATAGCAGATTATGATTTTACACAAGCTCCTGTCGATGGACCTGCCGCTTGATTTCCAGGTGCGCCACGCTAGCTGTAGTTCATTTATAGATAGCTTTCTGTGCGGCAGTCGGGTAGTTAATGGCTATTATCGCAGCAATCTTGGTAGATCGCTATATCTTAATCAACAAACACGATAGCGTGGTTGAAATGTAGTGGTTGACTCAGCACAAAAAATAAGTAGAAATAGCAAGATTTAGCTTTAGCAAGGGTAGCTAGCCTTCTCTCTCAGTAGAGGGTCGATTTAAAAAATCAAGCAACGGCCCGAAACGGCTAGAAAACTGCTAATTTATTTACGGTAATGAGATAGGTACGGGAGGTGTCCAATCGGGTTGTCGATGTTCCGCAACTACGGTGGTGGAGATGCCACCGCGTACGTAAAATTCCGCTGTGACCCGCAAAAAACGAGGTTCACAGACACAGGTAAGATCGTCAAGGATTTTATTAGTGACAGCTTCATGGAAAGTTCCTTGATTTCGATAGGACCAGATATACAGTTTTAGAGACTTAAGTTCGACACATTTGCCATTGGGCACATACTCGATGGAAATGTTAGCAAAGTCAGGTTGGCCGGTTCTGGGGCATAAACAAGTGAATTCAGGCACTTGCAGGCGAATCGTATAGTCACGGTATGGACTTGGGTTCGGAAAAGTTTCCAGACCTGGGGTAGGTTTTGATGGCATAGGTTCGTCTCTCATCGATTTTGTTTTACCTAACCTATCAATTTACACTCTGGTGTAGCGATCGGACGAGAGTGCTCAAGAGATAAAATAAAGTGTACGGATGACTGATGAATATAAAGATTTGTTGGGTATGACAATGCGACAACCAATGCAATTGGTTTGTTCAGGGAAGTCCCCCGGCGTTATTCTCGTCTATGCGCCTGACTAAGATAAAACTCGCTGGTTTCAAATCTTTCGTGGATCCTGCGAGCTTTCATCTGCCCAGCAATTTGGTTGGTATCATTGGTCCAAACGGTTGCGGTAAATCCAACATTATCGATGCCGTACGTTGGGTTATGGGCGAAAGCTCTGCTCGTCATCTCCGCGGCGAGTCGATGGCAGATGTCATTTTTAACGGCTCTGCCACCCGCAAACCGGTGGGACAAGCCTCTGTCGAATTGATCTTTGATAACAGCCACGGAAGACTCGGTGGTCCTTGGGCTCATTATACGGAATTATCCATAAAGCGTCTGGTCACCCGGGATGGGCAGTCACACTACTTTCTCAATGGCAACCGCTGCCGACGCCGGGATATCACTGATATTTTTCTGGGTACCGGCTTAGGGCCACGCAGCTACGCTATTATCGAACAGGGAACAATATCACGTATCATCGAGGCCAAGCCTGAAGAGTTGCGGACTTTCTTCGAAGAGGCGGCAGGTATTTCCAGGTATAAGGAGCGGCGCCGGGAAACCGAAACTCGCATCCGTCATACGCGAGAAAACCTTGATCGTCTTACAGATTTGCGTGAGGAGCTGAATCATCATCTGCAACATTTACAGCGCCAGGCTCGCATCGCCGAACAATATCGTCATTATAAAGCTGAAGAGCGACGGCTTAAAGGCGAGCTGTTGGCCTTGCGCTGGCGTACCTTAAGCGCAGAGATCACTGCTCAGGAAACCACAGTCCGGGATCAGGAAAACGCTTTAGAAGCGATACTGGCCGAGCAGCGCAAAATGGAGTCGCGGTGGGAAAGGGGGCGGATACAACAAGCCAATTTAACCGAGGAATTTACCCAGTCTCAGCAACAATACTATGCGATAGGTTCGGAAATTACTCGCCTAGAGCAATACTTAGGGCATCAGCGGGAACTGCGCCAGCGGCAAGAAAAGGAGTTACAGCAGACGCAGCAGGCACTGGACCATGTGTTGGCTCAAATCCATTTAGACAAAGAACAGATTACCGAATTGGAATGCGCTTTACGTGAAGCCGAACCCGCTTTTGAAGAGGTGCAAGCCGTTGAGGCTGAAGTCGTTGCGCAACTGGAGGTCATGGAAACCGCCATGCAGGAGTGGCAAGCTGCTTGGGAAGGCTTTAATCAGCGTACCGGTGAAGCCCAGCGTTTAGCGGAAGTGGAGGGTGCGCGGATTGAACAGCTTGAACGTCAGCTTTTGAACCACGAACGCCGGTTGGAACGTTTACGTCTGGAGCGGGAGGAGTTGGCTGCTACTGATTTGCTGGAAGAATTGGCAGCACTACAACAAGCCGAACAGACCGCTGAGGCGGAGTTGACCGCAGCCCAAACGCAGTTAGTTCAAATAGGGTCTCACTTTGACCAACGGCAAGAAAAGCAACGGCAACTGACAGCAGAGATCAATCAGCTTCAGGAGTGCATCCAGGCTGACCACGGACGGCTGAGTTCCCTGGAAACTCTGCAGGAAGCTGCGCTTGGCCGTCGTGGAAACGCTGCAAGCCAGTGGCTTAAAGAACTGGCATTAGAACAAGCGCCGCGTTTAGCCGAATGCCTAAACGTCGAGCCGGGATGGGAACAAGCTGCGGAAACCGTGCTGGGTACTCATCTTGAAGCAGTTTGTGTTCCAGATTTGGAAGCGTTGGCAACGGCTGTGATTGATCTTGAACGAGGCGGTTTGCGGTTTTTTGAAACCAAGGTCGATGGCAGTGCACCGGTTGTCGCACAGGGTCTGGCGGGTAAAATTCAGGCGCTTTGGCCCGTAAACAACCTATTGGCCGGTGTTCGGGTGATCGATAATGTGAAGCAAGCCTTAAACCAACGCAGTGCACTGCGGGAAGGAGAGTCGTTTATCACTCCGGATGGCATTTGGCTTGGTCAAAATTGGATGCAGGTCAGGCGCGGCGATGACGAAAAGACGGGCATGCTGATTCGGGAACGTGAAATACAAGCTCTGCGAGTTAACCGGGAGCGTAATGCCGAAGCCTTAAGGCAGCTAAACGAGACATTAGAAGTTATTTATGGAGAATTACAGGATCTGGAATGCAGTCGTGTCGAGTGGCAAGATAGGGTTAATTGTGGGCATCGCGAACATGCCCACCTGCAGGGACAAGTTAATGCCTTGAGTGTGCGTGTTGAGCAAAATTTAGCCCGTTGCGAAGCGCTTACTGAGGAGCAAGAGGAACTGGTTTACCAGGCAGAACAGGATGGGGAGGCGCTGCAGCTATCACGAATGCGTGTGGAAGAGGCCCTCCAGAGCCTTGAAGATTTGGTGGCAGAGCGCCAGACATTAGTGGAACAGCGAGATACGCTGCGCAACGCTGTGCAGGAACGCCGTAAGCAGGCCCAGGATGCCCGTCAAACTGTGCAGCAGCAAGCTCTAGCAGGGGAAGCATTACGCACCGGATTACTCTCCACTCGCCAAGCTCTGCAACGCTTGGAAAGACAGCGTGATCAGCTGCAAGCGCGCCATGGTCAGCTTAGCGGTGATGTTGGCCCGGATGAAGAATCCCAGGCCGCTGCTCAAGAACAACTGGAGCAGCTTTTGGATGCCAGAATTGCTGCTGAAAAAGCGCTCGACAATGTACGGCAACGGGTAGCGGCTCAGGATAACGAGCTGCGCGGCCTGGAACAGGCGCGCATAAGCCGTGAACATCGCGCTCAGGAAGTGCGTCAGCACCTGGAGGAACAGCGTATGGCCTTGGGAGAAGCCAACGTACGTCGGCAAATCTTACTGGATCAATTACAGGAATTGGGAATCCTTCTCGACACTGTTCTGGCTAGCATTCCTCATGATGCAGAGGAGGCTCTCTGGCAGGAACAGCTTACCAAGTTGGCGGGACGTATTCAGCGTTTGGGTGCCGTCAATTTGGCGGCTATCGAGGAATGTGTGCAATTGACGGAGCGCAAACAGTATCTGGATGCTCAGAATGAGGATCTGGTAGAAGCTTTAGCAACGTTGGAAAATGCAATACGGAAAATTGACCGCGAGACTCGCACCCGCTTTCGTGAGACCTTTGAACGCGTAAATAACGACTTACAAAAGCTGTTTCCCCGTCTATTTGGAGGTGGCCAAGCTTATCTCGAGTTAACGGGAAATGATGTATTGGATGCGGGAGTCACTATTATGGCGCGTCCGCCAGGCAAACGCATCGGCAATATCCATTTACTATCGGGGGGAGAGAAGGCGTTGACCGCCGTGGCCTTAGTCTTTGCAATTTTCCAACTCAATCCAGCTCCCTTTTGTATGTTAGACGAAGTTGATGCGCCTTTGGATGAGGCCAATGTGGGACGCTTTGGGGAACTGGTTCAAGAGATGTCTGAGCATGTTCAGTTTATCTTTATCACCCATAATAAAGGTACCATGGAGATTGCTCGTCATTTATCGGGCGTGACTATGCACGAGCCCGGAGTTTCCCGATTAGTAGCAGTGGATGTAGATGAGGCCGTCCGACTGGCGGCCGTGTAAGATAAAGTAATGTACTTGGGATAGGCATCGATGGGCGAATCCGAATTACGTTGGCTCTTGGTGGGGGTCGGCGCGCTAATTATTCTGCTAATTTATCTGTGGGGCATTCGCGCTCACCTGAAAGAACGTTTGCGAGAACGTCGGCGTCGTAATGCAGTAAAGAGTGAGCCGGTCTTAGATGACAAGGATCTTATACCTGACTCAGATAGGGTTGACCATTTTGGTAATCTGGGCAATATCAATCGGGATCATCATTTGGCGGATAAGGTGTTAGTAGATATAGAAATCTCACCTGTCGAACGTTCGGTTCCCAAACCCACTGAAGCAGCAGTCAAAACAGAAACACAGCAGAAAGAAGCGGATGAAACGCCTGCCGAGGAAGTGTCTACGCCTACCACGTCGCACCCGGTAGACTGGGAGGAAACGCTTTCGTATCAGACTGAATCGGCTACTCAGCTAGACGCGCCGGAGCACCTGCAACCAGCAAAAGCTCAGGAAGAACCGCATTCAGTAGTGCCAGAAGCAGAGCAGGCAACACCGGAAAGACTCGATGAGGCACAACCTAGGGAGCCAGAGACGGTTGACAAGCCACAGATGACGGTGTTGGTGACTGTAATGGCTCCGCCTGCTCGCCCGTTCAAAGGGTCCAGTATTTTATTGGCTGCTCAGGATTTAAAGTTAGGGTTGCACCGTAGTGGCATTTTCGACTGTTTTCCGCGGGATCCAAGCCAGAATGACCCGGTGTTCCGCATTGCTCATCTGCGGGAACCAGGTATTTTTGATATCAATACGGTAGGAAAACTCGTCACGCCGGGACTGCTCTTATTCATGCAGTTGCCGGGTCCTATAGAGCCGCTGCAAGCGTTGGAATTAATGATGACTGTCGCTAAGGAGCTGGCTGAAAAGTTAGGCGGTAACATCTGCGATGCCAGTCGCCATAAAATGACAATCCAGACCCTTACCAAGTTGCAGAACGAAGTCGTTGAGTTTGACCAGCAGCTAAAGCAGTATCATCAGTCTTGCTTCTAAGATGGCTGTTCCTGCTTCTGTTCAAGCTAAGGCAGCCAAACTTCGTGAGCAGATTGAGTGGCATAATTACCGCTACTATGTCCTGGATGACCCCGTCATTTCGGATGCGGAATATGACCGTCTCATGAGGGAGCTTTATGCTCTGGAGCGGAATTATCCGGAACTGGTAATACCGGATTCGCCGACTCAGCGGGTAGGCGCTACGCCCCTCAGCGTTTTTGCTCAAGTCCGGCATGCTATCCCTATGCTGTCATTAGACAATGCCTTTACCGATAGGGAAGTCATGGATTTTGACCGGCGTCTGCAGGAACGCCTGGGAATTCAGCACATTACTTATGCCGCGGAGCCAAAATTGGACGGTTTGGCCGTCAGCCTGCGCTACGAGAGCGGTGTGCTGGTGCGTGGTGCCACGCGGGGCGACGGTTTTACCGGTGAGGATGTGACCCAAAACATCCGTACCATCAGTGCTATCCCTTTACGCTTGCGGGGTAGAGACTATCCCCGGATATTAGAGGTGCGCGGGGAGGTATTTATGCCGAAAGAGGGCTTTATCGCCCTGAACGAGAAAGTTCGAGCACGGGGTGGAAAACCTTTCGCCAACCCCCGCAATGCCGCTGCCGGTAGCTTACGCCAACTGGATGCCCGCGTTACCGCAGAACGTCCCCTGGATATATTTTGCTATGGTATAGGCCAGGTCGATGGAGGCACGCCGCCACACCGTCACAACGCTGTACTCCTACGGTTGCAGGACTGGGGTCTGCGGATTTGTCCAGACCTACAAGTCGTGGAGAGCGCAGCAGGTTGCTTGGCTTACTACCGTGAAATCCTGGCCCGTCGCCATGCATTTTCCTATGAAATTGATGGCGTGGTTTACAAGGTGAATTGCCTAGAGCAGCAGCGCGAGCTGGGTTTTGTGGCCAGGGCTCCACGCTGGGCTATCGCCCATAAATTTCCCGCCCAAGAAGAGTCGACTCGGGTGCTGGACATTCAGGTCCAGGTGGGGCGCACAGGCGCACTCACCCCCGTTGCGCGCCTGGAACCAGTGATAATAGGAGGCGTCACGGTGACCAATGCGACGCTTCATAATGCAGATGAGGTGCGGTGCAAAGACATTCGCGTAGGTGATACCGTAATCGTGCGGCGAGCTGGAGATGTGATTCCAGAAGTCATAAAAGTGATTCTGGAGCGTCGTCCACCGGTTACGCAAATCTTTGTGATGCCCGAACGTTGCCCAGTGTGTGGTTCCCGGACCATCCGTCCAGCAGGCGAAGCGATAGTCCGTTGTATCGGCGGTCTGTTCTGCGCTGCCCAGCGCAAAATGGCCATGCTTCACTTTGCTTCCCGGCGCGCTATGGATATCGAAGGCTTAGGGAATAATCTGGTAGAGCAGTTGGTTGACCAGGAACTGGTGCATAGCCCAGCCGATCTCTACACTCTCGATAAGACAACCCTGGCTAACCTGAAGCGCATGGGTAAAAAGTCCGCCGCCAATTTGATAGCTGCCCTGGAGCGCAGTAAGTCCACCACGCTACCACGTTTTCTTTACGCCTTGGGAATACGAGAAGTGGGAGAAGCGACGGCGCAGCTTCTGACCCGCCACTTTGGCTCGCTAGAGGCACTGATGACAGCAAGTGAAGAAGAACTGCAGCAGATTCCGGATATTGGTCCGGTAGCGGCGGCCCATATTCGAGTTTTTTTTCAGGAACGCCATAATCGAGAGGTGATTGAGCGGTTGCGAGCCGCGGGAGTAAGGTGGCCAGAGAGTCAGGTGACAGTCGGCAAGCGGCCTCTTGAAGGCCAGACTTTTGTGTTGACCGGCGCCCTCACACGCATGTCTCGGAACGAGGCCAAGGTTCGTTTGCAGGCACTCGGGGCAAAAGTGGCTGGAAGTGTATCAAAGAAGACCGCTTGTGTCGTGGTCGGCGCGGATCCAGGCGCGAAACTGGCTAGGGCTCAAGAGCTTGATGTCGAAGTGTTGGACGAGTTGGCATTTTTGGCATTGCTCGAGAAGATGCAGAATCGGTAAGCAGTGGTGGTCAACGCTATTTATTATTTATGTCTGCAAACGCTAAAACGCCTGTGCGTTTGGTAACTTATCATCCCACTGCCGCAGATCATGTCCTAGCTGTTTGCGGGGACCACAAGGCCTTTGGAAACTGGCAAAATCCGAAGCAGATGCGATTAGGTTCAACAAGACTGCTGCGCATTGGTATGATAGGGCATTGTTGGGAATATGTATTTGCAGCTTCCCGGTCATATCCGGTGATGATAGAATATCGCTATCTTGTCTTAACCACCCGTACCGGTGCGGCGGTATGGGAACGGGAACCGAAGCGTATTTGAGCAGGCACCGTGACAAAAGCCCTGACGAAGCTTTTGCTTATGTCAAATACCATTGTCCGGTGGCTTGCCCAAATAAGCTCTGTACACCGTGCCCTTACTGCAGGAATCTGAACAAAACAGCAGCGACCTGGAACGGCTCAGAAAAATTTAATATTGCTTAAATACCCAGCGCTTTGGCGGCTGGTTGATAATCATAGCCGAGATCCCGAGCCACGGCTTCATGGGTAATTTGACCGAAATGGACATTGAGGCCATTGCGTAGGTGCGGATCATCTATCAACGCCTGCTTATAGCCTTTATTAGCCAAAGCAAGCGCAAAAGGCAGCGTGGCGTTATTATAGTTCCTGACACTTGACTTCATACCGTTTGCTGTTGGCGGAAGCATCTGATGCATGTTTTCCCGGGCAAGATTCCAGAATGAGGTCAAGCGTCACCCGCTGTAAGTGCAAAAGCGGAGGTACGTGGCACCGCTCCTGGCATATTGGCAACACAATAATGCACGATACCCTCCACCTCATAGGTAGGATTGGCATGGGTGGTGACTCGGCTCGTTTCAAAACAACCGCCTTGGTCGATGGAAACGTCCACTAGCACCGAACCCTTGCGCATCCGCTGCAACATTTCCCGGGTAACCAATTTGGGTGCGGCCGCCCCTGGTATTAAGACAGTGCCGATGACCAGATCCGCGTCTAGGATATAATGCTCGATAGCGTCTTTGGTCGAGAAAATGGTATTGATTTGGGAGCCGAACTGCAGGTCTAAATCATAAAGTCGCTGCAGCGATTTTTCGATGATGGTGACCCGTGCCTCCAGTCCCATAGCCATGCGGGCGGCATTGGTGCCAGCGACACCCCCGCCGAGAACTACCACATGGGCGGCAACTACGCCGGGCACGCCGCCCAGCAGAATACCGGCACCACCGCGGGGTTTCTCTAAGCACTGAGCGCCGGCCTGGGTAGCCAAACGTCCCGCCACTTCGCTCATGGGTGCCAGCAGCGGCAACCCGCCGCGTATATCGGTGACAGTCTCATAAGCGATAGCGACACAACCGGAATCGATCAGACCTTTGGTTTGTTTGGGATCGGGGGCAAGATGAAGATGGGTGCGGCTCTTATAGAACGACGCTATGAACTTTGAGAATCAGATAGTTATTTTCAAATTGTCTTAAAAGAGGGAATGTCTTAGAGTAGGTATGGTAGGTCATTAGCCCTACGTCGTTCGTCAAGAGAGAGGAGACGCGCCATGAAATCAACCGACGCTTGCCCGGGTAGAGAGGACGTGTTTGCGGAGGCCTGTGAGCAGTTCCAGGCGTTATTGGAACAGCTCGAGGGGGAAGACACCGCCGAACTGGAACATGGCGAGGTGGAAGCGTTGCTTGAGACGCAAGGTCGGGAATTGCTCAGACGTCTGCTGCAAGGTCATCTCGATCGGCGGGCGAGTGGCGAGCGCCGGTGGGACGCGATCGTGGGTAGCGACGGGGTGGTGCGCCCCCATCATCGGCGTGATTGCCGGCGCCAACTGGAGACGCTCTTTGGGCGTGTCCAAGTGCGTCGTCCGGGCTATAGTGCGCGGGGTCATGGCAGTCTGTACCCCTTGGATGCGGCATTGAACCTGCCGCCTGACGCTTACTCGGACGGGCTGCGGCGTCGCGTGGCCGAGGAGGTGGCGAAAGTCTCGTTCGAGGAAGCCGTCGGCGGAGTGGAGCAGACCACAGGCGGGCATGTGCCGAAGCGTCAAGGCGAAGCGCTGGCGGTCAAAGTCAGTCAGGATTTTGAGGCGTTTTATAGCACGCGGCAAGCGCAAGAGGCCGAGGTGAGCGACGACTTACTGGTCATGAGCGTCGATGGCAAAGGGATTGTGATGCATGCCCAGGATCTGCGTGAGGCCACGCGCAAGGCGGCGCAACGGGCCGCTGCGACCCCGCGCAAAGCGCGGCTCAGTCCGGGGGAGAAGCGTAACCGTAAGCGCCTGGCGACGGTGGCCGCCATCTACCCGGTAGCACCTTATCGGCGCAGCGCGGAGCAGGTGATGGACATCGCGCACGACTCGACTCCAACCTCACCGCGGCCGGCGGTTCGCCATAAGCGCGTGTGGGCGAGTGTCGCGCGCCCGGCAGAAGCGGTGATCGCTGAGTTGTTTGCCGAGGCGCGGCGACGCGATCCCGCGCAAAGCCGACCGTGGGTTGTGTTGATCGATGGTGAGGAAACCCAATTAGCACGAATCGAAGCCCAACTTAAACGCCAGCCTCGGCCGGTGACCGTGGTGCTGGATTGGGTACATGTCCTGGAATACCTGTGGAAAGCCGCCTACGAATTTCATCCGGCGGGCAGTCAAGCGGCCGAGGACTGGGTCCAGGAGCGAGCCCTCAAGCTCTTGCAGGGACGCGCCAGTGAGGTCGCCGCGGGGATGCGTCGTAGTGCAACCTTGCGGGCGTTGGTAGCGCCCTGCCGCCAAGCGGTCGATAAATGCGCCGACTACCTGCTCAAGTACCGCCGCTATCTCAACTATGATGCGTACTTGGCCCAAGGGTTTCCCATTGCCACCGGCGTCATCGAAGGCGCTTGCCGACATGTGGTGAAGGACCGCATGGACCTGACCGGGGCACGCTGGCGGCTGCAAAGTGCCGAAGCGGTCTTGAAGCTGCGTTCGCTACGCTCAAGTGGTGACTTCGATGAATACTGGGTATTTCATAAAGCCCAAGAGCTCCAACGCAATCACCTCTCACAGTATGCTGATGTCCCATTACTGGAGGCCGCCTGAGGTTAAAGTCGCACACTCAAGCGTCGTCCTAAAAGAGCCGCACCCGATGAAGATAGGTGTACAAAATCTGGCCTTCTCGTAGCATCTCGCACTCATTGGGCTGCGGTTCTTTGACCTTAACAATCATCTCCGCGGTTGCAAAAATGGCTTCGGGAGTGTCGGCAATCTTCGCGCCTACAGCTTGGTAGTCGTCGTCGGGGATACCAATGCCTGCCGCGGCGCCAGTTTGCACGATGACCTGGTGGCCGTGTTCAATGAGTTCACGCACGCTGGATGGTGTTAGGCCAACTCGGTATTCTTCTGTCTTGATTTCTTTAGGAACTCCTACAAGCATTGCGTTCTCCTCGGTTTGACGGCGCGGGGAAGCGCCGGGTGAGCACGTTCAAATGAGTTGAAGTTGGCGCCATGAGTTTCAGTAAGCCTTGCGTTTGTTTCGCAGTATCTTCATTGGCTGACAAATCCGTTGGTTAACATCCCTTAGGAGTTTGGAGGGCGCTTGCTGAAAGCGTAGATGAGCACGATGGCATCTACAACTGTGAAATTCCGTTTTTGACTTATATACTCCTTGGTACACTATCAAATAACGGTTAGCGTGTGGATGGCAAGGGCCTTTGAGCAGACTGATGGACCATAGATTTGTTTTGCTTCAGATGGAATCGGAATTTTCCCTGCTTTGATACAGTTGGTAAAAAGTAGAGGAAAATGACGATGACGAAGCGTACGAAGAGCAAACCGAAGCAGTACACGCCGGTGGAAAAAGTAGCGATTTTACGCCGGCATTTGGTCGATCAGGTGCCGGTCTCGGAAGTGTGTCGCGAGCAGCAGCTGCACCCGAACGTGTTTTACCGGTGGCAGAAGATCTTTTTTGAAGGCGGCGCCGCGGCCTTTGCCCCGAGCGGCTCGGCCCAGGTCAATCGCCTGAGCCAACAGGTTGAGGCGCTGCAAGCGCAGCTGGTGCGCAAGAATGACGTGTTGGCGGAGGTGATGGAAGCCTATGTGCAACTTAAAAAAAACACTGGGGTCCTCGGAGCGGGCGCTGGGTTGAGCCGGCGGTTCGCGCAGCGGTGGTGGCATTGCTCGAGTATGGCACGCAGCGGCTGGAGCTGCCGCTGACACGCCTACTAGGCTGGTTGGCGCTGGCCCCGGGCAAGGACTACGAGTGGCGCCGGCGCCAGGGCCAACCGAATCGCCATAATGGCATCATCCCCAGCCGCCATTGGCTGCAATCCTGGGAGCGCGAAGCGATCATCGCCTTCGCCCGGCAGCATCGCCAGGACGGCTATCGGCGGCTGTGTTACCAGATGATCGACGCCGAGGTTGTCGCCTGTGCCCCCAGCACCGTGTATCGGGTGCTGAAAGCCGCCGGCTTGCTTAACGCGTGGGAGGCTAAACCCACGCGCAAAGGCCAGGGCTTTGTGCAACCGACCTGTGCCCATGCGCATTGGCATATCGATATCTCCTACCTCAATCTCCAGGGCACGTTCTATTATCTGTGTACGCTTCTCGATGGCTATAGTCGCTGGATCGTGCAGTGGGTTTTGGGCGAGCAGATGACCGAAGTCGAGGTGGCCATTCTCTTGCAAGCGGCCCACGAACAGCACCCGGAGGCGACCCCGCGGGTGATTTCCGACAACGGCCCGCAATTCATCGCTAAGGAATTTAAGGCGTTCATTCGCCGCTCGGAGATGAGCCAAGTGCACACTTCGCCGGCCTATCCGCAGAGTAACGGCAAGCTCGAACGGTGGCATAAGTCATTGAAAGATGAATGTATTCGTCCGCAGACTCCAATCTCGCTCGAGGATGCGCGGCAGCTGATTGGCGTCTATGTGACGACGTATAATACCGAGCGGTTGCACAGTGCATTAGGCTATGTGGCCCCCGAAGCCAAGCTCCTCGGCCGCGAGCAGCACATCTTCGCCGAACGCCGGCGGCGGTTGCAACAGGCCCGCCAAGCGCGCCTCACCGCCTATCAGGCGCAGTTGCGAGTGCCTGCTGCATGAACCCAAGGGCATTGTTCCCAGGGCTGGCGCCGCACGGCGCCGTTCACCCTCATGGTGACCTCTTACCGGGAGCGCCGGCGCTGTCCAGGAGGAGTTGCGAAGCAAAGCTCCTGGACAGTGCCGGCGCGTACGGTACCCTGATCATCATGAGGGTAACGGGGCCGGGTCCTTCACGATTCCTTCGAGTTGGGCTGCCAGCCCCTTGGCAACCAACTCATTTCGATGGGGCAAAATTCCGATTTCCGCTGAACCAACACAGATTCGCGACTTACAAGGTTGAAGATCGCTGTTTTTTAATGTTGCTGGTTTGTTAAAATTGCGCCACGGCTGCGCTAGCGACCATTGAGAATATATTTGGAGCGAGTTGAGTAAAAAAGTATGTACAAAAATATTTTGATTCCCGTTGACATAGCCGAGGAAAGCTCGTGGCAAAGAGCCCTGCCTAAGGCTATCGATGAAACCCGCCATGCTAAAGCGACTCTGCATGTGCTGGCAGTAGCTTCTGAAGTGCCGCCGCAACTGGCGTTCATCCCAGCGGACTATGGCAGTAAGATGATTACCAATGCCACGGAGAAACTGGCGTCTATTGTAAAGGCACAGGTGCCAGACGATATTTCTGTGCAACAACATGTGCGTCAGGGTTCGGTCTATAAAGAAATTCTAAAGGTAGCTCAAGAACTGGGCGCTGATCTTATTATCATGGCCTCCCATCGCCCCGAATTTGAAGGTTTTCTTTTGGGAGCGAATGCAGCTCGGGTTGTGCGGCATGCTGGCTGTTCGGTCTTGGTGGTTCGGTAATTTATCTCTAGTGCTTTTAACGGGCGTGCGGCCACTGGCGGTTTTGCCGGAGCCGCCGTCCGGGCCGCGTTGCGCTTCGGTGTTGCCTAACGCATCTTTTCCAATAAGAATTTGAAGGCAGGCCGGTCGCGTCGCTCTAATAGACATTATCGAAAATAAGCTATTGACAACTTAACTACTTGTACATCAAGGGTAAAAACTCGTCGAAACCTTAAAACCGATAATGTCTCATGACCGGTCGGCTCGACGGAGGAATTTGCTAGCGAACCTCTATTTCAGCGTTTTCCCGTAGTTCCGTCAGATAGTTGTTAATGATATTGGCCTGTAATTTCTGCAGCAGTTTTGTACGCAATCCTGCCGGTGAGGGTGGAGTGATTTCGCGAGCATCATCTAGCATGATAATATGCCAGCCAAAACGAGTTTGCACGGGTTGTGTAGTGTATTTTCCCTTCTCCAGTTGACTCACGGCCTTGCCAAAGGACGGCTCCATAATATCGGCAGTAAACCATCCTACATCTCCTCCATGAGAGCCAGAGCTGTCTTTAGAATGCTCCTTGGCTAAATTGGCAAAATCGATCCCTTTGTTAAGTGCTTGGATAATTGACTCGGCCTCGTCTTTCGAGTCCACGAGAATATGACGAGCTTTATATTCCTGATTGGCCATGGTTGCCACGGCAGTTTTGTACGCTTGCTGAATTTCTGCCTCGCTCGGTGCTTGCTCGGTCAGCAGTTTGCGTATCGCCGCATTGGCCAAGAAGCTGTGCTCTAGCATCGCTAGCTGTTGAGCGAGTTGCGGGTCTTCAGTGAGTTTTTGCTTCTCTGCCTCCTGGAATAGAAGTTCCTGTATAATCAGTTCATTGGTTAATGTTTGGCGAGCTTTGGGGGTTTCAACATTGCCAAGTTGAGTCTGACGCTGCTGGGCGTATGCCTCATAAAAATCTCTTGAAATAGGTGTTCCGTTAACCACGGCGATTGGATCGGGCAACGAAATCTCTGGAGCAGGGGCAGGGTTCTGGTTTGTCGTATCTTCCGCGCCGGCGAGTGCCGCGACGTTGGCGCAGGCAATAGCAAATAAAGCCAGTCCAACGAGAAACAATTTGCTTTTCCGCATGAGTGTAAATCCGAACAATTGAAGATTAGCGTTCTTCCGGAGCAAGTGCCTTAATGCTCAAGGCATGGATCTCTCGCTGCATAAGATCATGCAGCGCTTCGTAAACCAGGCGGTGGCGTTGTAGCGGCGCTTTTCCGGTAAATGCCTTCGAGATAATCAACACGTTAAAGTGTCCGCCGCCGCTGCGAGCGCCGGCGTGACCTGCGTGCGCAGCGCTGTCGTCGATAATTTGCAGGTCCTCGGGAGCCAAGGCAGCCTGTAGGCGTTGTTCAATTAGGGCAATACGCTCTGTCATGCTGGCAATACCTTCTTAAAGGGAAAGACTTCAACTGAGGTGAAGACGCCGGCGGCGATGTACGGATCGGCCTCGGCCCAAGTTCGTGCTTCCTCGAGAGAGGCAAACTCCGCCACAACTAAACTGCCGCAAAACCCTGCCGGACCGGGATCAGGGCTATCGATGGCAGGCAGAGGGCCCGCAAGTACTAATCGCCCCTCGGTCTGTAAACGTTGCAAACGCTCTAGGTGGGCAGGACGAGCCGCTAGCCGCTGATCCAGACTGTCAGGCACGTCACGGCCAATCAGGGCATACAACATGGAGTTTACTCCTTCGTTTTGGTATCAGGTTTTAAATTAATGAGCCAGGTAGCAGCTTGTAATAGCACAAGGATCAGGGTGAGCGGTAACAAGTTCCTGTCGGATGGCCAAATTAAGCGGCGCTAACGCGTCCGGCACGAAAAGCCAGAGCCTGACTTATGCAAGAGTTTCTTGGATAGTTGCCAGTATCGGAATCCGAGTAGCTAAAGAATTCCAAGGAATATCGTTAAGACGTTACTAATGATAAGTAGTATAGTAAAGCAACCGTTTTCTATAGATAAGTGCTTTTCTTAAACTCGGCTTCTCCGGCTAATCGCTTACCGGGGCCTTCACTGTGACCTCGAAATACTCATGAGTCAATTTTTTCAAATCCATCCTGCTAACCCTCAGCCGCGACTGATCCATCAGGCCGTACAAATTATCGATACCGGCGGTGTCATCGCCTATCCTACCGATTCCAGCTACGCGTTGGGCTGTCATCTGGAAGACAAAGCCGCGGTGGAGCGTATTCGCCGTATTCGGCGCACGGATAAAGACCATAACTTTACATTGGTGTGCCGGGATCTTTCGGAAATCGCTACGTATGCCCGGGTCGATAATATTCAATATCGCTTGTTAAAAGCAGCCACTCCCGGACCCTTTACTTTTGTTTTTCGGGCTACCCATGAAGTGCCCCGGCGTTTGCAGCATCCTAGACGTAAGACCATCGGTATCCGTATACCCGATAATGCGATTGTACAGGCGCTACTTGCAGAACTGGGTGAACCTATTATGAGCTGCACCCTAATTTTGCCTGGCGATGAGTTGCCGTTGAATGATCCAGAGGGAATTCGGGAAAAGCTGGAGCATCAAGTGGATTTGATTATTGACGGAGGATCCTGTGGTCACGAGCCAACTACAGTAATCGATTTAGTAGATGAGGTGCCGCATATTATACGCCAGGGCAAAGGAGATGCTCGTCCTTTTTTATAACCGTTAAAACGTTGTCTCTTATCAGAGAGGCTGCATAGAATCGTGCAATGGAACTTACTCTTATTCAGCAATTGATTATCATAGTTCCTCCTATCCTGTTCGCGATCACTCTTCACGAGGTAGCGCATGGTTGGGTGGCGCTGCACTTTGGTGATACCACGGCCAAGTCCTTGGGGAGGCTAAGTCTCAATCCCATCCGTCACGTGGATCCTGTCGGTACCGTGTTGGTGCCCGCTATCTTGTTTTTTCTCGGCGGGTTTATCTTTGGTTGGGCTAAGCCGGTACCGGTTAATTTTCGCCATCTCCGTCATCCAAAACGTGATATGGCTTTAGTGGCTTTGGCGGGACCGGCTGCGAATTTAGCGATGGCGCTTGGTTGGGCGCTGGTGATGACGATTGGTATTAATTTAGTTTCTGTATTACCGCAATGGGGTGAACCACTGACTTATATGGGTGGTACCGGTATTACTATTAACATTGTGATCGGTGTTTTGAACATGTTACCGGTGCCACCGCTGGATGGTTCCCGAGTATTGATGGGATTGCTGCCGAATGCCTTGGGTATCTGGCTAGCGCGTTTAGAACCTTTCGGTTTGGTTATTTTGCTATTATTGTTAGCCACTGGTCTGTTAGGCGCTATTTTGGGACCCCCGGTCTTTTGGTTGCGCGATGTCATTCTGACTATTTTTGGATATTGAGGTGAGCGCGTGAGGGAAATGCAAAAAGAAACCATTTTGACCGGTATTACCACCACTGGGACCCCACATTTGGGCAACTACGTGGGGGCCATTCTTCCTGCGATCGAGGCTAGCTATCGAGAGGATGTTAAAACCTTTTACTTTCTGGCCGACTATCATGCGTTGATTAAATGTCAGGACCCGGAACGGGTAAATCGTTCTACCCTTGAGGTTGCCGCAACTTGGCTGGCTTTGGGGCTTGATACCACTAGATCGATTTTTTACCGGCAATCGAGTGTTCCCGAAATCACGGAACTGACCTGGATATTGACATGCATGACCGCCAAGGGCCTGATGAATCGCGCCCATGCTTACAAAGCGGCGGTTGCCGACAATGAGGCGGCAAACGAAAGTGACCCAGACAAGGGTATTACCATGGGTTTGTTTTGTTATCCGATTTTAATGGCGGCCGATATCCTAATGTTTAATGCGAATAAAGTGCCCGTAGGCAGGGATCAGATTCAGCACCTGGAAATGACGCGGGATATAGCGGCACGGTTTAATCATCATTATGGAGAGCACTTCGTGCTGCCGGAAGCCGTGGTTGATGACAACACCGCCGTGTTGTTGGGGCTGGATGGCCGCAAAATGAGCAAAAGCTACAATAACACCATTCCTTTGTTTGCCCCGGAGAAACAGCTGCGCAAGCTTATCATGAAGATTAAAACCAATTCTCTTGAGCCTGGTGTTCCAAAGGATCCTGATACCTGCACATTGTTCGGGATTTATCAGGCGTTTGCTAGTGCGCAGGAAGTAGCGACCATCCGACAACGTTATGCAGCAGGCATCGCCTGGGGCGAAATGAAGGAATTTCTGTTTGCGTATTTGAATGCACAACTGGCAGCGCCGCGGGAGCGTTATCAGGCGCTCTTGCGCTCGCCGGACTATATCGAAAAGGTGTTACGAGAAGGGGCAACCAGAGCAAGAGATTATAGCATGCCATTCTTGCGCGAGATTCGTCACGCAGCTGGTATTCGATCGCTAGCCGTTAGTTTTGCTTAAGGGAGAGCAGTTAAGAGTTTATGAGTGTGGAAAATGTTGGCGCCGAAATTCCGGCGCGAGTCAATGGGGAACCTTACCTAACTCTGCCTCAGGATCTTTATATTCCACCAGATGCTCTCGAGATTTTTCTGGAAGCATTCGAGGGCCCCCTGGATTTGTTGTTATACCTGATTAAACGTCAGAATCTCGATATTCTAGAATTTCCTATCGCTAAAATCACTGCCCAATACATGAAGTACCTGTCTTTGATGCAGGAATTACGTTTGGAGTTAGCTGCGGAATATCTGGTTATGGCAGCCATGCTAGCGGAGATTAAATCACGCTTGCTGCTGCCGCGTTCCTTGCATGCCGATGAAGATGAAGAGGATCCCCGGGCTAACTTGGTGCGACGCCTACAGGAATATGAGCGGTTTAAGCAGGCTGCAGAGTCCCTGGATATGCTCCCGCGCTTGGAGCGAGATGTGTTTATGGCCTCTGCTGAAGTAGTCCATCGCGACGTTAAACGGCACCCACCACCGGTCCAACTGATAGACTTACTGAGTGCGCTGCGGGAAGTCATGGCAAGGGCCGAACTATACAGTCATCACCACGTGAGCCGCGAACCGTTGTCAGTGCGGGAGCGCATGAGCCAGGTGCTGGAAACGTTGAGTGGTGTACGCTTTACACCCTTTACGGCCTTATTGACGAGTGCAGAGGGACGTTTGGGAGTGGTGGTAACCTTATTGGCGGTGCTCGAGCTAATTCGAGAGTCGTTGCTGGAGTTGGTGCAGACGGAACCTTTTGCTCCTATCCATGTAAGGTTGCGGGAAGGATCACTGTTGCCGTGAATGTTGTTCATCTTTGCGAGTGATGCGCTTATTAACTGTCTCTAAAGAAAACGCAAAAGCTTTCAGTATCACATTGTGCCGGAGCCAAAATGCAAGTATGCAACAACGTCGTTTATAGTTCTCGAGCGCGAATATCCTAATTGTGGCAACTCCTGACTTAAAAATTATTATAGAGGCAGCTTTGCTGGCAGCAGGCGAACCTCTGTCCATAGAGCGGCTACTTGTGCTGTTCGAGGAAGAGGCACGACCTCAGAGAGAAGCAGTTCGCGCCGTTTTGTCGGAGCTCGAACAGGAATATGAGAGGCGTGGCGTGGAACTGGTCGAAGTGGCTAGTGGATTTCGTTTGCAAATACGCCGAGAGCTCTCTCCATGGATTTCGCGTCTGTGGGAAGAGCGGGCAAGTCGTTACTCCCGAGCTCTGCTGGAAACTCTGGCGTTGATAGCCTACCGCCAGCCTATTACGCGAGGCGAGATTGAGGAGGTGCGAGGCGTAAGCGTTAGCAGTTCTATCGTTAAAACGCTGCTAGAGCGGGGCTGGATTAAGGTGATAGGGCATCGGGAAGTTCCTGGTCGGCCGGCCTTGTACGGAACGACGCGAGCGTTTTTGGATTATTTTAATTTAAAAAACTTGAGTGATTTACCCCCTCTCGCTGAGCTGCGGGATTTGGATGCTGTTGGTAAGACATTGGAACAAAACTATACAGCTACTGCTGATTCGCACTCCGATGTTAGCTTGATCGTTTGAGTGATTGCGTTTGATGAGCGAACGCCTGCAAAAATTTTTAGCGCAACGCGGCTTGGGTTCCCGACGCCAAATTGAAGGCTGGATATGCTCAGGTCGGATTACGGTAAACGGTACGGTGGCTGAACTGGGCGCTCGTGTGAGTGGCACTGACGTCATTCGGCTTGATGGTAGGCCGGTGCGGACCGAAGTCAACCTGTCAAAAAGGCGGGTATTGGCCTACTACAAGCCCGCAGGCGAGGTTACTAGTCGTCACGATCCTGAGGGTCGACCTACCGTTTTTCAGCGGTTACCCCATCTGACGAGTGGCCGTTGGATCACAGTGGGTCGGCTTGATCTCAATACCCGGGGCCTATTACTGCTAACCAACGATGGCAGCTTAGCTAACCGCCTTATGCACCCTGTCTCGGCAGTGGAACGGGAGTATGCCGTGCGCGTGTTGGGCGAAGTCAACTCAGCCGTTCTAACAACGTTACAGCGAGGTGTGTCGCTTGCAGACGGAATGGCACGGTTTGAAACCGTTCGTGCTGCCGGGGGTAATGGGGCCAACCGTTGGTATCACGTCACCCTTCGTGAAGGGCGTAACCGGGAAGTTCGCCGCTTATGGGAATCCCAAGGAATGGTGGTCAGTCGTTTGTTGCGAATTCGTTATGGTCCTGTTGTCTTACGCCCGGGTCTGCGGCCTGGGCAGTGTGATGAGCTAAATGATGACCAAATCAACGCACTGCTACAGGCGGTGGATACGGTTGTGCGCTAGCCGGCGCAACAGCCGACGGCGCAGCAACTTGACGCAGCACCGAAGCAATAACATGTGATGGCAACTCAAAAAAATCAGGCTCTCTGGTAATTTGAGTGGTTAGTAATCTTAAATTATATCAATACTTTATAGGTTTTTTTGTTGATCTGAAAAGGGATCGAACGGGGGCATTCATGAACGGTTTCGTCGCTAATGTGATAAGCTTTTGAAATATAGGCAATTAATGTCTTTATGAAGGCTGCTTTGTAGCCACCCGGCGAAACCGTTTAAAGAGGCTGACACATGACCCCGAGCGTTGCGATTCCCCTGGATATTCCCGCCATCAAGGTGCTTGAAGTGGAGTTGATCGGCGATGAGGTTCATATCCACGTGGAGAGGACACAGACCGGAACCCGGTGCCGGCAGTGTGGAAGGCCGCTGAGCAAACCGTGCGGGCACGGGCGCGAGCGGGTGCTACGGCATCTGCCGGTTTTCGGGCGCCCGACGTTCATCCACATTCGGCCCATACGGTTTGAATGTCGGCATTGTCGAGAGACCCCGACCACGACGCAACGGGTGTCGTGGTACGATCCGCGCAGCCCCCACACCCGGGCGTATGACGACTACCTACTGCTGCAGTTGCGCAACAGCCCGGTGGCCGATGTGGAGCTCAAAGAGGAGGGTCGATTCAAAGTAAAAAAAACCATTTAAAATTATAATATTATCCGACATGCATCGCTAACCTGTTAGCGCTTCAGCGGTGTTCGGCTCGGTTGACTGATGATCTGCCAGAGTTTCCCGACCTGCTCGCCCATGGCACTGATCCCCTCGCTGATCGATCGATACCCGGTCATCACCAGCAAATTGAAGCTCATGTTGCGGATCAGCGCCATATTAGCCGCCGCTGGTGAGTCCACCAAGCCACCATCATCTTCCTGCAAGACGACATCTTTAGTCCAGTGCAGGGTGTTTTCGATCTTGCGATGACCCCGAACACGCTGCGCCAAGCGCCACGCCCTGAATGGCTCGCGGGTGATGTAATACGTGGGGTTGTCGAAGGGTTTACCGTCCCGCTCGCCCTGCCGCCGAACGCTGATAGACTGCTCCAGCCCCGGCCATTGCGCCTTCATCGCCGCCGCGGCCGGCCAGCATGTGAGCCGACAACGGGTATCATGACCATGGCCGCTTTGGCGCCAACTCCAGGCCGCCGTCGCTGCATTCTGCGCCGTCCGCGCGAGGCGCTTAGGGAGCGTCGGTTGATTGCCTTTGACGGGGATGAGGTAGCCGTGGCCCTGGGCAGTAATCTGGGCCACCGGTTTTTTTGGCAAGGCAGCGCATCCAGAGTGACCACCGAACGCTCGATCCGCAGCGTGCCGATCAATGCTTGCACCACGTCGATTTCGCTGGGCTTATCATTGTCCAGCTTACCGACGCCGCAGATCAGCTGACGAGGATGACTAAAAAACGACACCAGCGAGGTAACACGTTGTTTCTCGCCTTCCTTGGGTGGGAAGGTGCGGGTGATACGCTTGCCATCCATAGCGATCGTCTCGGCCTGCGCGTACTGCGGCATCCAGCGATTGAACTGCCTACACAAACCCTCGCTCGACAGCTGCTGGCTCAAGCGTTGCAACGTACTGTAGGAGGGCGCTTTATCGCGCGGTAACGGGATCACCTCGGCCAGCGCTTGCACATGGGTGCGCGCAAAGCGCGCGATCCCTTTCAGGCTCGTTCGCCCGCATAGCATCGCCATTACCATCATCGTTACGCTCGACAACTGCACAGGGCGAATGCCTTTCGCATGACGCGGGTCTGCTAACTCGGATAAATAATGCACTAGCCTGTGATAGGCCATCAAGGGGGGCTCCGATCGTTCAATAGGTTAGTCAAAGCTGTTCGATAACTTTATGATAGCATAAAATTATCTGTACTTTGAATCGACCCTCGAGCTCAAAGAGGGGGTGGGCTATGAGGCGATCATGGGGGTGTTGGAGCGACGCATCGCCAAGCGAGTGGACTGGAAACGCTTCAAGCATCTGCCGGTGGTGGGCGTCGATGAGGTGGCGTTGAAGAAGGGGCATCGGGATTATGTGGTGATCGTCACCGCGCGCCTTGGCGATCAGACGGTGTTGCTGGCGGTGCTGGAGAACCGGGAGAAGGCCACGGTGAAAGCGTTTTTTGCCAGTATCCCGAAGCGCTTGCGCAAACCGCTGCGGGTCGTGTGCACGGATATGTACGAGGGGTTCATCAATGCCGCCAAGGAGGTGTTTTCGAAGCAGGTGAAGGTGGTGGTGGACCGCTTTTCATGTGGCGTATACCGTGGGGCCGTAGATGACTTACGCAAGAGCGAGCTCAAGCGCTTGAAGAAGGAACTATCCGAGGCCGAGGACAAGTCACTCAAGGGTGCGATGTGGGCCTTGCGCCGCAGTCTCCAGAACCGCACCGAGGAGGATGTGCGGTTGCTGCGGCGGTTGTTCAAGCATTCGCCGCTGTTGGAGGCGGCCTACTACGCGTCGGGGATTCTGACTGACATTTTCAACCGCGCGCTGCCCAAGCGTAGCGCCCGATACCAAATCCGACGCTGGATCGGGCTGGTCAAAGGCAGTGGCCTGAGCTGCTTTGATACCTTCCTGAGCACGCTGGACAAGTGGATGGAAGAAATCTTGAACTATTTTGTGGATCGCCAGACCAGCGGTTTTGTCGAGGGGTTAAATAACAGGATCAAAGTGATTAAACGTCGCTGCTATGGCATTTTCAACTTGGGCCACCTTTTTCAACGCATTGTTCTCGACCTTGGCAACCATCACGAGCTCCAAGAAGAGGCTATATTTGTTGAATAATCAAATTGTTGCGAACCGCGCAAATTACCAGAGAACCAAAAATCAACGACAGACGCACGATCTGACTCTGGCGACGGGATCACTAGGTCGAACAAATGTCTGAAGCAAGGAAAGCAATAGCCAGTATAGCCGCCGACCGCAGCTAAAACCAACCCGTTTGACCGTATATCTCTTTGCCACCATCCTCCGGCATTCCGCCATTCCCAAATGTATCGAGAAAATAGCGGAGAACGCTAAGGCAGGTAAGCCAAAAATAGCAAATTGCCGCTGAACGGCATAGGTAAAAATTTAAGAACCCATGGCAACGCTATGGTGCCAAAACAATTTAACATTAAATAGACATTATCGGTTTTAAGGTTTCGGCGAATTATTATCCTTGATGTACAGGTAGTTAAGTTGGTCAATAGCTTATTTCCGATAATGTCTAATGTATAAACTGATGTGTTGCGGTTTCTCCAGGCTAACCAAACAGATAGTTGCGCAGTCGCTGCCTACGGTTTACGAGTCTGCTTTCAATAGCCAAGAGTGGTCAGTAGCACGGTAATTTTTCCTGTGAGCGGTGTACTAAACGGTGTAACTGTTATGAACCGGTTGCGTGTGTTTTTGGAGGATCTGTCGCTGCGATCAACCATAGCGGCGGCGCTGATCATTGGCTTAGCGGTGCCGGTAGGTATTTCTGCCTGGATAAACCTTGCAGAGCAACAAACAGCCCTGCTCAACCGGCTTAACGAAGATCACGCCCGTATTGTCGATGTGTTGGCCTTGGGTATGCAGATCCCTCTCTGGGAAATCAGACCCGATGCGGGTAGATCGTTACTAGAGGCGTTGATGCTTGACAAGCGGGTGACAGCGATTGTTGTAACATCACCGTTAATGCCAAAGTTTCTTGAGATTCAGGCACCGCAACGGCGGCATGGTGAGATTTTTTCCCGGGACAGCCTGATCGTACATGAAGGTGAAGAAATCGGCCGGGTGCGGGTGGATATGGACACTGGACAATTAAAATCTCAGCTGGCTATGCAATGGGGGCAAGTTCTGCTGACTGGCTTACTGCAACTTATCACGGGATTGCTCATTATTTTTGCTCTACTGCGCTACAAAGTAATGACGCCGGTGCAACGGTTGGTGACGCAATCCGAAGCGCTTGCCGCCGGCACCCTGGATCAACCGCTGTTATGGCGACGTGGCGACGAACTTGGCGTGCTCGGCCGCAGCTTCGAGAAAATGCGTCATTCTTTGCGGGAGTCATTTGCCGATCTGAAGCAGCGCAACCGCGACCTCCAAGACCGGGAGGCCGAGTTGGCAAACCAGGCAGCGGTACTGCGGGCGCTACTTGATAATATGACTGACGGTATTACGCTAGTTGATGAGAATCGTCGCTTGCTGGTTTGGAATAACCAATTCATCGAGATAATGGCAGTATCCACAAAGGTAGTTTGCCAGGGAATGCTTCTCGAGGAACTGGTGAAATTTGATCTCTCCAAAGGCCGATTTGGCACTAATCAAGAAGCGACGTTACAAGCGATGCGCCAGAGTTTTCAGCCGGATAGGCCATGCGCTATTCAATATCAGCTAGCCGACGGTCGGTATATCACTGTGCGGCGGCGCCCTATGCCTGATGGCGGTTTCGTAAGCACTTATACCGATGTAACAGAGCAGGTTGAAGCCCAGCGGAAAGTGGAAGAAAGCCGTCGGCTATTGGAAGCCGTGATGGATGCGGTACCGGCCATCCTTCATGTCAAGAATCGCAATCTGCGCTACCAGTTAGTCAACCGTCGTTTTCTCGAATGGTTGGGTTTGAAACGCGACGCTGTTTTAGGGAGCACCAGTGACGATGTCTATGGGCAGGAGATTAGTGTTTCTGCTAAGGAAAGAGACCAACAAGTTCTCAACAGCAGAAAGCCGTTACCCTTTCAAGAAATTCTCTACGTTAGAGGACGGTCGGAACCTACCACAATGTGGTCGACAAAGGTTCCGTTGCTGAACGTCGACGGCGAGGTAACCTACATTGTTACCGTCGGCCTTGATATTAGCGAGCGTAAAAAAACCGAACAGGAACGCCAGCGCTGGGCACAATTGCTCCATGACGCCATCGAAAGTATTCCCAATGGTTTCGCTGTCTACGACGTTGCACGGCGCTTGGTCATTTGTAATACGGCATTTGCCTCGCTCTACGGTGTAGCCGCTGATGCACTTCGCGGGATTAGCTTTGTGGAGCTCAGATCCCGCTTTTTACAGCAGGTGCTGACGATTGATGGGCAGTCACCGGAAAATCTATTGCAAAAAGCTCAAGTCGGCGAACAGCCTTGGTCGTCTAATCGTAGGGTTTCTGAAATTCACCTTAAGGATGGTCGGTGGTTCCTGGTGAACCAACATCCCACGGCTGAACGCGGCATCGTGCTGGTGCGTACGGATATTACAGCCTTAAAGAGCATGGAGCAGGCCTTGCGGGAGAGCGAGCAGCGTTTTCGCAGTATTGCCGAAGCGCATCCGGTGCCGGTGGTTATCAGTGCTCTTAAAAAAAATCGTTTACTCTACGTAAGTCCAGGCATGGCAAATTTGTTCGGCGCCTCTGTAGGAGAGATTAGCAATATTCCACCGCAAAAGTTTTTTGCTGAGCAGGCGGATCTAAAAAAAATCAAGCGTAAGTTATTAGAAAAAGGCACCGTCGATTCCTTTGAGTGCTTAATGAAAAAGGTTGACGGCATTCATTTCCCTGTGGCTATTACGGCTAAACGCATTGATTATCTGGGTCTGGATGCTGCTGTAAGTAGCGTAGTGGATTTATCGGCTACTAAATGTGCGGAGCGAGAAATTGCGAGGCAGCGGGAGGCGTTACATCAAGGCGAGAAGCTAAGTGCGCTGGGATCGCTGCTGGCGGGGGTGGCGCACGAGTTGAACAATCCCTTGTCGGTGGTGGTGGGGCGAGCGTTGATGTTGGAAGAGGCGGCGACGGAGCTGCGGACCAAGGCGAGCGTACAGAAGCTGCGCCTGGCGGCGGAGCGGTGTGCGCGGATTGTCAAGACATTTTTGGCGATAGCGCGCCAGCAGCCGCCGCAACGAGCGCCGGTGCAGCTGAATACGCTGGTGGAAACGGCGGTGGAACTGGTGGGGTATGGGCTGCGTACGGCGGATATTGAAGTGTGCCTGGAGCTGGAGCCGGAGCTACCGGAGCTGTCGGCGGATGCGGACCAGTTGACGCAGGTGTTTACGAACTTGATTATCAATGCGCAGCAGGCGTTGCTGGAGGTGACTTTGCCGCGGCGGCTTAGCGTTGTAACGCACTGGGAGCGGGAGGCGGGGCAGGTGCGCATTGAGTTTATGGACAATGGGCCTGGGGTGGCGGAGGAGATACGGACGCGGATTTTTGAGCCCTTTTACACGAGTAAGCCGGTGGGGATGGGGACGGGGTTTGGGTTGTCCTTTAGCTATGGGGTGATTGAATCCCACGGGGGTAGTTTGAGCCTGGAGCCTGCGGCCGGTGGGGGAGCTCATTTTATTATTCGCTTACCGCTGGGCGAGGCGGTGCTGGCAGTGGAAACGGGTGTGGTGGCGCCGGCGGGAGAGGCACCACCGCAGGCGGTGCTGATTGTGGATGATGAGCCGGACATTGCGGAGATGCTCGGTGAGTTGTTGGCGCCGCAGGGGCATCGCATTGATATTGCGGCGAGCGGTAATGAGGCGCTGCGCTATCTGGGGGCGACGGATTACGCTGTGATTCTGAGCGATCTTAAGATGCCTGATCTGGACGGGCCGGGTTTGTACCGGCAGTTGCAGCAGCGTTATCCGCACTTGCTGAAGCGCATTGTCTTTATCACGGGCGATACGCTGGGCATGGGGGCCAGTACCTTTCTGGCGCAGACCGGATGTCCGTTGATCGAGAAGCCTTTTGTCCCCAGCGAGGTCATCCAGGTCGTGCGCCAGATATTAAAACAACCTCAGTAAAATGTCTGTATTCCTGAATGAGATCCATAACAGCTAACTATAAGTATTGCAAAGCAAATCAATTATGCGCGGCGTGTTAAGGTTTATTCTTACAGTAGGCATTTGGGCGATTGCTTGTTTAGCGGTAGCAGAGGACTATGTCGGGAAGAAGGTGCTTCATATCGACTCTTACCACCAGGGTAACATTTGGAATGATAGCATTGCCGACGCAGTCCGAAAAACTTTGCAGAATACCGGCGTTGAATTAAAAATCATTCACTTGGATACGAAGCGAAATCCGTCTGAAGAGTTTCAGAAAACTGCCGCCTTAAAGGCTAAGTCGCTCATCGAGGCGTTTCGCCCCGATGTGGTTATCGCCAGTGATGACAACGCCTCCAAGTACTTAATTATGCCATATTACCGAAATGCGAAGCTGCCATTCGTATTTTGCGGCCTGAACTGGGATGCCTCGATTTACGGTTTTCCCTATAAAAACGTTACCGGCATGGTAGAAGTATCGCCGATACCGCAAATTGTCAAATTACTAAAGCAGTATGCGAAGGGTGAGAGCATTGGTTATCTTACTGAAAATACGATGACCAAGCGCAAAGAGCTTGCATATCACAAAAAATTGTTCGATATCGAATATGACAAGGTTTACTTGGTCAAGTCTTTTGAAGAGTGGAAGCAAGCTTATCTTAAGGCCCAGGATGAGGTAGATATGCTGATGATCCTGGGCGTTGCAGCGTTGACTGACTGGGACGATGGAGAAGCTCAGGCGCTGGTTGAGAATCACACGAAAATTCCCTCGGGCACTGATTTTAGCTGGTTAATGCATGTGGCAATGTTAGGAGTCGGCAAGGTACCCGAAGAACAGGGGCGTTGGGCGGCACATGCCGCGCTCAAGATTCTCGATGGCGTGCCTCCAGCCAAGATTCCGCTGACCTACAACAGAGAAGGCGAGCTTTATTTCAACAAAAAAATCGCTGCTAGTATCGGTATTACCGACATTCCACCGTTGGCAAAGATCATTCCCTGAATGCATCTAGGCGACTGTATGCGGCCATGAACGCCTCTCCGCCGGTGCCAAGCCTGACGCGCAAGACCCTCATTAAGGTAGCCATTCGCATCGCTATGGTAGTGGCGATAGCCACCGTTATTAGCTATTTACATGTCCGCTCTAGCTTGCAAAGACAGGCTCTGGAGCAGTTAGGCGAATATGTCGAACAACGAGGCATGCGGGAGAGCAGTATTTTTTTGTTAGCAGAGGATAACTTACGCCTCTTTACTCAGGATTATGCAAGACGTCTGAGTGTCTTGGGGGAAGTGGATCCCAAGGTAAGATTTGCTGAACTGTTTAGGGAAAGTGAAGATGGGAATATCAGGTTGCGTGAAAAATTTTTCGCAGATTACAGCATCACCGGTGTTATTGGCAAACAAGTTGACATTAACGCCGATTTTCGGCGGCGGCTGGTTGTCGGATTTGAAATGCTGGCGCGATATGGCCCAGCGTGGCAAAACCGCTTCGTTAATTTGTATGTGATTACACCTGAAGGCGCGGTGCTGATCTTCTGGCCGGGCAAGCCTTGGGGGCTGAACGCCAACTCTTGGGAGGTGAGCGCCAAGCTGGCCCTGAGCGCACCCGGCAATGATGTTGTATTGACCATCGATGATAGTCAGCGCGCGGAGCGCGGATCGACTTGGTCCAATCTATACTTTGATTATGCAGTGAATGACTGGATGGTGTCGGCTACTGAACCGGTTAATCTGAGTGGCAAATATATGCTGTCTGTGGCGCACGATATACTGCTGCGCCAGTTGATAGAACGTACTGTCAATAATCATCTGGAGGGAACCTATAATCTTATTTTTCGTGAGGATGGGCGCTTGATAGCTCACCCGCATTTTATGGATGTGATTCTGGCACAAAGTGGCAACTTGTCTGTTCAAGAAGCGGGTGACGCTAATTTACGGCGGATATTTAACCTGGTAAGGCAGCGATTACGTCACTCGTCTATCGTTGAAAATCGCGAAGATAATGAATATCTCGCTGTGACCCGGTTGCAAGGCCCCAATTGGTACTTAGTGACCGTCTTTCCTAAAACGATTATTGCTGAGCAGGCCTTTGAAACTGCACGTTTAATTCTAGTTTTAGGCGCTATTGCACTGTTGCTGGAAATCGCCATTCTATTTTGGGTGCTGAGAAAGCAGGTAGCCGAACCGTTGACTAATTTGATTGAAGCGACTAAGCGAATCGCCGCCGGAGACTTCAATATGCAGTTGGACGAAGGTGGTCGGGATGAAATCGGTCAGCTGGCGCAGTCCTTCAATACGATGTCTGGAGAAATTAACGCGCGAGAAACCACGCTTAATGAGCGTAGTGCCAAGCTGGCCCTGCTTAATAAACAATTGGAGGAAGAACTGGAGGAACGTAAACGTGCGGAGCGAGAAATTGCGAGGCAGCGGGAGGCGTTACATCAAGGCGAGAAGCTAAGTGCGCTGGGATCGCTGCTGGCGGGGGTGGCGCACGAGTTGAACAATCCCTTGTCGGTGGTGGTGGGGCGAGCGTTGATGTTGGAAGAGGCGGCGACGGAGCTGCGGACCAAGGCGAGCGTACAGAAGCTGCGCCTGGCGGCGGAGCGGTGTGCGCGGATTGTCAAGACATTTTTGGCGATAGCGCGCCAGCAGCCGCCGCAACGAGCGCCGGTGCAGCTGAATACGCTGGTGGAAACGGCGGTGGAACTGGTGGGGTATGGGCTGCGTACGGCGGATATTGAAGTGTGCCTGGAGCTGGAGCCGGAGCTGCCGGAGCTGTCGGCGGATGCGGACCAGTTGACGCAGGTGTTTACGAACTTGATTATCAATGCGCAGCAGGCGTTGCTGGAGGTGACTTTGCCGCGGCGGCTTAGCGTTGTAACGCACTGGGAGCGGGAGGCGGGGCAGGTGCGCATTGAGTTTATGGACAATGGGCCTGGGGTGGCGGAGGAGATACGGACGCGGATTTTTGAGCCCTTTTACACGAGTAAGCCGGTGGGGATGGGGACGGGGTTTGGGTTGTCCTTTAGCTATGGGGTGATTGAATCCCACGGGGGTAGTTTGAGCCTGGAGCCTGCGGCCGGTGGGGGAGCTCATTTTATTATTCGCTTACCGCTGGGCGAGGCGGTGCTGGCAGTGGAAACGGGTGTGGTGGCGCCGGCGGGAGAGGCACCACCGCAGGCGGTGCTGATTGTGGATGATGAGCCGGACATTGCGGAGATGCTCGGTGAGTTGTTGGCGCCGCAGGGGCATCGCATTGATATTGCGGCGAGCGGTAATGAGGCGCTGCGCTATCTGGGGGCGACGGATTACGCTGTGATTCTGAGCGATCTTAAGATGCCTGATCTGGACGGGCCGGGTTTGTACCGGCAGTTGCAGCAGCGTTATCCGCACTTGCTGAAGCGCATTGTCTTTATCACGGGCGATACGCTGGGCATGGGGGCCAGTACCTTTCTGGCGCAGACCGGATGTCCGTTGATCGAGAAGCCTTTTGTCCCCAGCGAGGTCATCCAGGTCGTGCGCCAGATATTGAACCTTGTGGATTGAATATACGATTTTCCACTGTAATTTTCTCTCTCTATCTCTTAACTGACACGCTGTTTATTGACGATTACCTGGGTAAGCACGTGACGCATTATCTCCGATTAGGCGTGATACTTACGTTATTAATGGCCTCGTGGACAAGAGCCGGAGCTGATTTGGCATGTTCTCTTTCGGTGGGCTGGGAACCCTACGGCGTATACAGTTATGTCGAAGCGGATGGGAAGGTTGCCGGTGTCGATATTGACTTGATGAAGGCTTTAGCAAGCGACATTAGTTGTAAAGTGACTTTTCGACAGTTGCCTTGGCCGCGTCATCTGTTGGAATTGCAAGCCGGTCTTGTCGACGTGGCGACTAGTGTCAGGAAGTCTTCCGAGCGAGCGGCTTATGGGTGGTTTTCTGAGCCTTATCGGCAGGTAGAGTTCGCTTTGTTTGTACACCGGGGTCAAGTGGCTAATTATCATCTTACTAGTCTGGAGGGGATTGCGGAGGAGAATTTTAGACTGGGTATCGTCGATGGTTACTATTACGGTCCAATGTTTGCCGGTTTGATGAAACGCCCTGAATTTGCCCGGCAGATAGAAGGCGCTTTGGATTATGGTACCAATATTCGCAAATTGGTACATGGACGCATTGATGGAGTGTTAGCCGAGGATGTTAATGTCCTAATTCAGGAAGCTAAAACGCTCGGTCTCTATGAGTCTCTCGAAATCTATCCGCTCGCTATTCCCGGCGATGAATTGCATCTGTTGTTTAGCAAGCAGTCAGTTACGCGTGCTACCGTCGCGGCGATCAACGCCAGTCTCAGAAAACTAAAGGCAGATGGTCGGTTGCAACAGATTTTCGACAGGTATCTGCATTAGCACAACCATAGTGCGGCTGGCGCTAGCGAGACCAACGCCATTCCGCTTTTAGACAAAAGTTCCGGTTAACTATTGTGTTTCTATTATGGCGCGGCTGTATTCTTTTTTTGAAAACCTAGCGTTGCGCACCACCGTCACGGTGTCATTGATCGTTGGCTTGGCGGTGCCAGTGGGAATTTCGGCATGGATGCATTTAACAGAGGGTCGAATGGCTCTGCTTAAAGGGCTCACGGCCGATCATGCCCGTATCATCGAAGTACTTGCACTGGGCATGCAAACTCCGCTCTGGGAGATCCGGCCCGAGGCTGGGAAGTCGCTTCTCAATGCACTGATGTTGGATAAGCGAATCACTGCAATTTCTGTGTCGTCGCCCTTGGCACCGCAGTTTCTCGTAGCCGAGATAGAGCAGCGGCAGTTAGGGAGGAAGGTATCGCGGGAGAGTGTTGTAACTCACCTTGGCCAAATCATTGGCCAAGTTCGGGTGGATATGGATACCGGCCAATTGGAGGCGCAATTGACGGCGCAATTGCTGCAAACGTTGATCACCAGCCTGTTGCAGTTTGCCACTGGGATGCTCGTTATCTTTGTCGTATTACGCTATAAGGTAATGGAGCCGTTAGATCGCTTGGTGGCGCAGTCCGAAGCCCTGGCGTCAGGGGCGCTTGACCAGGCCCTGAATTGGAGTCGCAGTGACGAATTGGGGGTGCTCGGCCGCAGTTTCGAAAAAATGCGTCGATCATTGCAAGAGTCGTTCGCTGATCTGAGACAACGTCACCAGGATCTACAAGATCGGGAGGCTGAATTAGATAGTCAGGCGAACATTCTTCGGACCATCTTGGACAATATGACCGATGGCATTACGTTGGTTGATAGGGATCTCAACTTGATCGCCTGGAATAACCGATTTCTCGAAATTATGGGATTCCCGGAGGATGCGCTCCAGTCGGGTATGCCTGTTGAGGAACTGGTCCGTTACGACATCGAACGTGGTCGATTTAGTGTGACGCATACGGAGGATATGCTGAGGGTGCAGCGGGAAAGTTTTCTGGCCGCCCAACCCGTCACGCTGCAACTGCAGATGGCTAATGACCAGAGTATTCAAGTGCGCCGACGCCCTATGCCCGATGGGGGGTTCGTCAGTACTTATTCGGATATCACTGAACAGGTGGAGATCCGGCGCCAAGCCGACGAAAGTCGGCTGTTATTAGAGGCTGTGATGGATGCGGCACCCGCCATGATCCTCGTTAAGGATTGCGAGTTTCGCTACCGAATAATCAATCGAGAATTTCTGCAATATTGGAAACTCAAGCGCGAGGAAGTGCTCGACAAGACTTGTCGCGACCTGTTGCCGAAAGCCCTTTACCAAAGTGTTGAAACTTTCGACAGACAGGTAATTGAAACCGGCGAACCCGTGCCTTTTCATGAAATCTCTCACGGTAACGAGACAAGCGGTTTCAGGACGCTATGGTCGACCACGGTTCCTCTGATCGACGAGCGTGGCAAGATAACCCATCTTGTCACCGTCGACCTCGATATTAGCGAGCGCAAGCGTGTTGAACAGGAACGCCAGCGCTGGCTGCAACTGCTGCAAGATGCGATTGAAAGTGTTCCTAACGCGTTCTCGGTCTATGACGCCTCCCAACGGTTAGTGATTTGCAACGCAGCATTCGCTTCCCTGTATGGCGCTTCTGCTGAAGCGCTGGTTGGCCGCACGGCGGCAGAACTCTATGCCCGTGTTTTACCGCTGATGCAGACCGTCAATGGTCATCTGCCTGAGCAACCGGAGCGGGCGCCCCACATCGCGGACGAAACTTGGTCGTCTGGCCGCAGCCCTGTCGAAGTTCAGCTTAAAGATGGCCGATGGCTGCTGGTAAATCGCCATCCTACAGCTGAAGGCGGCAATGTGTTTGTGCGCACGGATATCACCTATCTTAAGCAGATGGAGCAGGCTCTACGCGAGAGCGAACAGCGGTTTCGTAGCATTTTTGAGACGGTGGAGGATGCCATTATTACCGCTGAGAGCGACGGTCGGGTTATCGAGTTTAACCCGGCGGCCGAGAAAATTTTTGGGTATTGCCGCAGTGAGGCGGTGGGGCGGGCAATTGCCGAGTTAATTGTGCCGCCTTATCTGCGGAATCGGCATATTGCTGGGTTTGCTGGAGTTGAGCGTAGCGGAGAAAGCACCTTTATTGGACGCTCTCATGAATTGGAGGGAATGCGTTCTAATGGAGAAATCTTTCCCATTGAATTGACGGTTATCGCTATAAAACGGAAAGGTCAGCGTCTCTTTGCGGCCTTTATTCGTGACATTACTGAACGCAAACAAATCGAAGCGGAACTTGCCCGTCATCGGGAGGCTCTGCATCAGAGTGAAAAGCTAAGTGCTTTGGGTACGTTATTGGCTGGTGTTGCTCATGAACTGAACAATCCTCTATCGGTAGTTGTCGGCCGAGCCATGATGTTGGAAGAGCAGTTTCGGGGCTCGGAAATTGCCAAGAGTATGGCTAAGGTGCGCGCCGCGGCGGAACGGTGTGCCCGGATCGTCAAAACGTTTCTCGCCATGGCCCGGCAGCAACAGTCGGCAAGGGTTACGGTGCAAATCAGCAAGATAATCGCTGCGTCTCTGGATATGGTAGGCTATAAACTACGTGAAAGTGAAATAAGTGTGACGCTTGATATTCCCACTGGGATACCCGATCTCAAAGGCGACCCTGATCAACTGGTCCAAGTGTTTACCAACTTATTTATCAATGCCCAACAGGCCTTAACCACAATTTCTCCGCCACGACAGCTAACGATCACTGCCCGTTTTTATCAAAGTGAGGCCATGTTATCCGTTCAAGTACGCGATAACGGTTCTGGTATTGCACCGGATATTCTGCCACGCATATTCGAACCCTTTTTCACTACTAAGCCAGTGGGTGAAGGAACGGGTATAGGGTTATCCGTCAGTCACGCAATTATACAATCCCACGGCGGAGCGCTGTCTGTTGATCTACCAGCCGACGGAGGAACACTGTTTGAAATCCGTCTGCCTGTTGAAACTGGTTGTATTGGGCTGTGATTTTAAGACAGCTGCTGTTAGAAATGGCCCGACGGGTTAAGGCACAATGTCCTGTCATCAAAAATCCTTGCTTGCTTGATGAGATTCGATGTGTCGTAAAGCATGCGCTTAGGCAGGTTTAGGCTTAAACGCGGTTCAGCATGTTATTTCGCAATGTTGACAAAACGCTATAGTTGGGTGATGAGTAATTTGAGTAGTCAGAGGTGAGTATGGGAGATGTGTATCCATGACCAGCAACGCAACCATTCTGGTTGTTGACGATGAACCGGAACTGCGAGAAATGATTGAGGAATATCTTAGCGGCAAGGGTTTTGTCGTATTCACGGCTGAAAATGGGGAGATGATGCGCCATACCCTTGCGCAGCATGCCATTGACTTAGTGCTGCTGGATATCAAGATGCCCGGTGAAGACGGCCTAAGCCTGGCGCGGTATCTCCGCGAGCATCATCAGGTCGGCATTATTATGCTAACGGCTGTGGCCGATGTGGTTGACCGCATCATAGGGCTAGAAATTGGTGCGGATGACTATATCACAAAACCCTTTGATCCGAGAGAACTGTTTGCCCGAGTCAAAAGTGTACTGCGTAGAATGAGCGCCGAACCAGCAGATACCTCTTCTACCGCCAAGACCGATGTTGCCGACGCTGCCGACGCTGCCAAAGGTCAACATGGTATGCGTTTCGGGCGATGTATTCTGGATCTGGAATCTCATCAGTTGTTCACCGAAGATGGACGTGAGATAGCGATGACGAGTATGGAATTCGATCTGCTCAAAGCCTTTGCTACAAATCCTAACCGCGTCTTGTCCCGTGACCAACTGTTGGATATGGCTCATAATCGTGATTGGGATCCTTTTGATCGCAGCATTGACATACGCATCGCACGCATTCGACGCAAAATTGAGGCTGATCCAGCCAAACCTCAAACCATAAAAACTGTACGTGGTGCCGGTTATATTTTTATCCCCCACAGCGAGTAAAGTACTCTTCCGTCCGTGCACTGAGGTCACCACAATTCACCAAAGTTAAACTCTGAAGATCTGACCGGTAACGCCTTTGCTGTCGGGGCCCATTAGATAGAGATAAGTATCCAGAATAGTTTCGGGATCGGCCCACTCGTCGGCATCGCCGGCGGGATAGGCTTGTAAACGGAGTCCACTGCGAACTTTGCCAGGTTCAATGCTGTTAACCCGTACAGCTGTGTTCGTCTCAAGCTCGCTAGCGAGCGTTTTCATAAGAGTCAGACTGCCGGCCTTAGCCACACTATAGGCGCCCCAGTAGGCTCGACCTTCATCGCTGACCAAATCCGCAGTGAAAGTAATCGCTGCATCGGAAGATCGGCATAGTAGGCTGAGCATCGCCTGAGTCAGTAAGAAAGGAGCATTTAAATTGACCTGCAAGACTCTGTACCAGAGCTCGATGTTGTAATGAATGATGGGAGTTAAGGTTCCCAAGATAGCGGCATTGTGTAGCAAACCGTCTAAATGACCAAATTCTGTATCCAGCTTGAGAGCTAGATCCATATAGTCCTTGGGGGAGGCTCCTTCTAGATTCAAGGGATAAATCGCCGGCTGAGGATGACCGGCTTGTTCGATTTCGTCGTAAACCTGTTCCAGCTTGCGCAAAGTACGGCCCAACAGAATCACAGTGGCGCCAAAAGCAGCGAAACGTCGCGCTGCGGCGCGACCAATGCCATCCCCGGCGCCAGTTACCAAGATGACACGTTCCTTGAGCAAAGCGGGGGAAGGGCGATAATCACGCATGATATTACTCTCGCTATCATCAAACAAAAGATGCCTGGTTGTGACCCATTATGAAAATTTTAGTTTAGCCTGACGTGGCATCCTGTCGGTGACGGCATCGCTCTCGGTGGACGGCTTGCCAAGCGATCCAAGATTTTCGCAGGAGGTTAGGCTAATGCGCTGTTCCAGCACCCGGTCACCGTCTGCCTTGAGCAAAAAAGCTATAGTACACGCTAACGCCGCTAGGAACCGCCTTGGACTGGCAATAGTCGTCAGGATTCATAAAGCAGATTATAAATTACCGTATAAAGCAGCAATCTAAAAAGGTGTTGAGCGAATAAACCAGCTGGGATTGTTAAGAAAAATCAAGTTTCCAGATAAGTATAACCCTTTAAGCCTGCTTCTAATTCTGCGAGGTAGGTAGTACATTGAATATCGCTGAGATCTACGGCAGCGATTTTTTGCCGATAAGCATTCAGCATGGCTTCAGGATCGAAGTGAACATAACGCAACAGATCGGCCACGGTGTTGCCGTGTTCCGGTTCTACTAGACGATAACCACCCTCCGTGGTGAGTTTTACATTGACGGCATTCGTGTCACCAAAGAGATTGTGCATATCACCTAGAATTTCCTGATAAGCACCTAACAGGAAAATGCCGAGCAAATAGGGTTCGCCCTGTCGATAGGAAGGCAATGGCAAAGTAGTCTCCACGCCTTCTCTGTCTACATAGTAATCAATTCGACCATCGGAATCGCAAGTTAAATCCTGCAAAATTGCCCGACTGGTCGGAAGTTCGGTAAGACGATGCAGTGGCATAATAGGAAAAATTTGATCAATAGCCCATACATCTGGCAAGGATTGAAACAGTGAAAAATTTAGGAAAAACTTCTCCGCCAGTTTCTCATTGAGTTCATCTAACAGTTCACGATGGGCGCGGGTACCCGGGTTTAGCAGCGGCTGAATGCGTCGGCAGATAGCAAAATAAAGCTGCTCCGCTCGAGCCCGTTGTTCAAGGCTCAGAACCCCATGGATATACATGCCCTGAGCCTCGCTCAACCAGTAGGCGGCGTCATGATACGCTTCCACGGCGGATATTCGGGATAAGTCCCTATAAACTTTCCACAGGTTATGGAGAATAAAGGGGTCGTTAATGTCAGGAGCGGTCAGGTGAGTAGCATAAGGAATATGCTCATGGTCAATGACATCGGTAATCAATACGGCGTGATGGGCAGTTAAAGCACGGCCGGATTCGGTAATGATATTAGGGTGAGGTAAGGCGTGTTCGCTACAAACTTCCCAGAGGGTATGAACGACGTTATTGGCGTACTCCTGTACACTGTAATTCTTAGAGCATTCACTGCGCGACGCGGTTCCCTCATAATCCACTCCTAGACCGCCCCCTACATCAACATAAGACAGTGGAGCCCCGAGACGACGCAATTCTGCATAATAGCGTCCTACTTCCCCGAGACCACGTTGGATGTCGCGGATATTGGCGATCTGAGAACCTAAATGACAATGTAGCAGCGTTAATGTATTCAGCCAGCCTGCACCCCGCAAGCGTTCCAAAGCTTGCAGCGCTTGGCCGGCGGATAACCCAAATTTGGATTTCTCGCCGCCGGTATTCTGCCACTTGCCGGCACCAATGGAAGCCAACCGTACGCGCAGGCCTAATTGCGGACGCACATTCAGATTGGCCGCCTCGTTCATGAGCAAGTCTAGTTCGGAAAGTTTTTCCACGACAATAAAAATGTTTAGCCCTAGCTGATTGCCTATGAGGGCTAAGCGAATATACTCCCGATCCTTATAACCATTGCATATTATTCTGCCGCCAGGTTTAGAAAGTGCTAATACGGCCATGAGTTCTGGTTTGCTGCCTGCCTCTAGACCAACCCGGAGATCGCCGTGACTGAGAATTTCGCTAACCACGTGACGCTGCTGATTTACCTTAATGGGATACACTGCCGTATACTGACCTTGATAGTCGTAATTGGCAATGGCAGCGTTAAAGGCGTTGCATAACGTGTCTATCTGATCGTGAAGGATATGACTAAAGCGTACCAGCACCGGCAAACCATAACCTTGTGCTCGCAGAGTTTCGGCTAAAGCCTGCAAATCAATGCCAGGATGGTTAGGATGGTGGGGTGAGCGTGCAACGAGTCGGCCCTTTGCATTGATATCGAAATAGCCGCTTCCCCAACGGGCAATGTTGTAGACTTCGCGGGCCTGAGTCAGGGTCCAGGTTGGTGGCTTTTCATTGGTTTCTTGTAAGCCCATAATTTTTCGAAATCTCAAGATGATTCTGTAATAACGTGATAGTTTGAGTAGAGGAGCACAGCCAGTGGCCCTGGATAAAAATTGGTTCTCCGAGATCGAACACCAGGCAGGTTCAGCCTTTTCTCTGAAAATCAGCCAAAAATTGCATGACGAAAGAAGCCCATTTCAGCACATTGAAGTCTATGCTACCGAAGGCTTTGGTAATTTGCTGGTGATTGATGGCTGTATTATGCTCACCGAACGCGACAATTTCTTATATCATGAAATGCTTGTCCATCCCGCGTTATTTACCCATCCTGACCCCAAACAGATATTGATTATTGGCGGCGGAGATTGTGGCACTTTACGAGAAGTGCTGAAACATCCGGGTGTTGAGAGTGCCATTCAAGTAGACATAGACGAAGCCGTCACGCGCACGGCGGAAAGGTTTTTCCCTCAGCTTTGTGAGGCGAACCATGACCCGCGAGCAGAGCTACATTTTGCCGATGGAATCGCTTGGGTGAAGAACGCTGCCGAGGGTAGCTATGATATCATTATTGTCGATAGTACGGATCCTGTAGGTCCTGCCCAAGGTTTATTTACCCAATCTTTTTTCCAAGATTGCCGAAGAGCACTGGGCGAGCAGGGCTTGCTGGTTCAGCAGAGCGAATCTCCTCTGTTTCACCTTGAGAGCATCCTTATACCTATGCATCGGGCCATGTTCGAAGCTGGTTTTCTCCACGTGAATAGTCTTTACTTCCCTCAGTGCGCATATCCCTCGGGTTGGTGGACCACCACGATGGCCAGCACAACTAATTCTCCGGTTCGCTTTCGTGAAACGGACGCCAGTAATAAGCCTTTTGCCACCAGGTATTACAATGTAGATATCCATCGCGCTTCCCTGGTAACGCCGGAGTTTGTGCGGCAAACGCTGACAAGTTCACTTTAACCCGGTAGGTATATTCGCTTTAGCTGACGGCAACCGGTATTACTGACGCCGCTTCTTATCGGCAGCATCCCCATCCCTTACAGTGGCTGCGCCTGGGATGTTTATAGAGCATCCACATCAGTTTCCCCGGTACGGATCCGCACGGCTTGTTCTAAATCGTAGATAAAGATTTTGCCGTCTCCAATTTTTCCCGTGTTGGCGGCGTTGCAAATGACTTCAATGACCTTATCCACGATGGCATTATCCACACCAATTTCGAGTTTGACCTTGGGCAGGAAGTCCACTACGTATTCAGCGCCTCTGTACAGTTCAGTATGACCTTTCTGACGTCCAAAACCCTTGACTTCGGTAACCGTAATGCCCTGAATCCCAATCCCAGAAAGGGCTTCCCGAACATCGTCCAGTTTAAACGGTTTAATAATGGCAGTGATAAGCTTCATAATAATCCTCTCAGCTTTAGTATTCGTAAATACGTAGAGGCAGGGTTTAACTATAGCTGAAAACCGCCTAAGCCATAGCTGTCCTTTTCTGGTCAGACGGTATTTCAGTATTTTATCTTTATATTAGAAGTTGTAACCCCGCTCATCATGGAGCGCAATATCCAGACCTTCGGTTTCTTGTTCCTCGCTGACTCGCAAACCAATGGTAACATCCACCGATTTAAGGAGAATAAAGCTTAAGAGACCGGAATATAAAACAGTAAATACCGCGCCCAAAAACTGGATCCACACTTGGCCGCCCATACTGACCCCCTCGGTTAAACCCGCACCGCCCAAGCTTGCGTCGGCAAAAACACCTGTCAAAATAGCACCGACAATACCTCCCACTGCATGTACGCCAAAGACGTCTAAGGAGTCATCATAGCCCAGTGCCGGTTTTAGTTTGGTAGAAGCCAGAAAACAGATGACTCCTGCTGCTAGACCTATGATTAAAGCACCCAAAGGCCCGGCTGTGCCGGCAGCGGGTGTGATGGCAACCAATCCGGCCACAGCGCCGGAGGCGATGCCTAACGCGCTGGGTTTGCCATGAGCCATCCATTCCGAGAACATCCAGCCCAAAGCTGCGGTAGCAGTGGCAATTTGCGTCACTGCCATCGCCATACCTGCAGTATCGTTAGCAGCGACCGCACTGCCAGCATTGAACCCAAACCAGCCTACCCAAAGTATAGAAGCACCTATTAAGGTATAGTTCAAGTTATGAGGTGGCATCGCGACGTTAGGATAGCCTTTTCGCTTGCCTAAGACTAAACAAGCTACCAAACCGGCAATACCGGCATTAATGTGCACCACGGTGCCTCCGGCAAAGTCCAGCACGCCTAGGTCCCACAGAAACCCACCTGGCCCGCTCCACACCATATGAGCAATAGGTATGTAAACGACGGTAAACCAGAGCGCCATAAACACTAGCAATGCAGAGAATTTCATGCGTTCGGCAAAAGCGCCAACGATCAAAGCCGGAGTAATGATGGCGAAAGTCATCTGAAAGGTCATAAAGACTGTCTCTGGAATTGCGCCCACCAGACTGTTCACGGTTACGCCATTCAGAAAGGCTTTCTCAAAACCGCCGATAAAGGAATGCAGATTAGTTATCTCTTCTATCATGCCGGTGGTATCAAAAGCTAGGCTATAGCCATAAACGGTCCATAGGACGGTGACTAGAGAGGTGATGGTAAAGCATTGCATCATTACCGACAGTACGTTCTTAGCGCGCACCATACCAGCATAAAACAGCGATAAACCGGGAATGGTCATAAATAACACTAGAGCAGTGGCGGTCAGCATCCAGGCAGTATCACCAGGATTTAGCGCCGGCATCTCTTCCTGAGCCAAAGTCAAGGAGGGCAGTGCAAGCGCTGCAAGAGGGATATAACGTATTATTGTAGGTATCAACATGGATCCTTTCCTCAACGCCTTGGTATGGCAATTTTAGAATGTTGGGTTTGCTTGAGAGAAGGCAACGGATTAAATAGCACAGTTGCAGTGTTGAAGAGCTAAGAGGAAAGTCAATAGCGGGTGTCAGAGCACCCGCTATTGCGTTAGGAGCTAAAATTAAGCCTTACTGCCACCCGGCATAAATTCAGGATAAGCTTCCATGCCGCACTCACCCAAGTCAACGCCTTCATACTCCTCTTCTTCACTCACGCGGATGCCCATAATCATTTTCAGGACAAACCACACGATCAGGCTGCTAATAAATACAAAGGCAAAGATGGTCCCTAGGCCAATCAACTGCTTACCAAAAGTCGCATCGGGGTTGGAAAGAGGCACTGCCAACAAACCCCAAATACCCACGACGCCATGTACAGAAATGGCACCGACCGGGTCGTCGATTTTTACTTTATCCAGAGCCACAATGGAAAACACCACTAATACGCCGCCGATGATACCAATGAGAGTCGCTAAGCCAGCGCTGGGCGTTAAAGGCTCAGCGGTAATGGCCACCAGACCAGCCAAAGCACCGTTCAATGCCATAGTGAGATCGCCTTTACCGAACAACAAACGAGCGGTAATCAAGGCAGCAACAACACCGCCAGCGGCCGCCATATTAGTATTCACAAACACTTGAGCTACCGCATTAGCTTCAGCGAAATCGGAGATTCTTAACTCAGAACCACCATTAAATCCGAACCAGCCCAACCAGAGGATAAATGTCCCCAGGGTCGCCAGAGGTAAATTGGCGCCAGGTATAGGATTAATCTGGCCATTCGGTCCGTATTTACCCTTCCGTGCGCCAAGCAAGAGGACGCCAGCTAAAGCGGCAGTGGCTCCGCATAGATGCACCACGCCGGAACCTGCAAAATCAAGGAACCCCAATTGATCTAGAAAGCCGCCGCCCCACTTCCAGTAGCCCTGTATGGGATAGATAAAACCCGTCATGACCACTGCAAAAAACAGAAAAGCCCATAGTTTCATGCGCTCGGCTACGGCACCTGAAATGATAGACATGGCGGTGGCAACGAAGACGACTTGGAAAAAAAAGTCCGCCATGCCGGAGTAGGTGGGTGCATCATCACCACCCGCCAAAAGCGCTTCCAAAGTGTTACCTTCGCTAATCAGAAAACCAATACCTGGCCACCAATCGGTTATTCCCTGTCCGGGATACATAATTTTATAGCCCACCAGCAAGTACATCACACAGGCAATGGCGTACAGCGCGATGTTCTTGGTTAAAATTTCGGTTGTGTTCTTGGCTCGCACCAGACCTGCTTCAAGCATGGCGAATCCGGCTGCCATCCACATGACGAGTGCACCAGATATCAGAAGATAGAAGGTATCGAGCGCGTATCTAAGTTCTGTTACTGTTGCTTCCACATTAACACCTCTTCTACGTAATGTTTCTTTTTCGTTTACAGGGCTTCAGAACCGGCTTCGCTAGTGCGAATCCGGACGGCCTGTTCTAGATTAAACACGAAGATTTTCCCGTCACCGATCTTGCCGGTGTTGGCAGCACGAGAAATAATTTCGATGACTTGGTCCGCTAAGTCGTCGTTTACCCCCACCTCGATCTTAACTTTGGGCAGAAAATCCACGACGTACTCAGCACCCCTATACAACTCGGTGTGACCTTTCTGCCGACCAAATCCCTTGACTTCAGTAACTGTGATACCCTGGACACCAATTTCGGAAAGTGCTTCCCTGACATCATCGAGCTTAAATGGTTTTATGATCGCGGTGATCATTTTCATAGTTTATTTTCTCCAAATTTTTTTGGGACGTTTCATCACCCGAAGAAATTGGATAAATCTTGCTTTTTTCACAGAGGCAAATTTTTACACCCAGTCTCTGGAGTGGAGCTGCAAATGCGTACTAGTCAGAAAAGAAGTTAAGCACATGTTGTGCCATACTAATTAGATTATTTAAAACAGTGAATTAAGTAAGATTATATGGCACGAACAGCTTACAGCCTATTCACCGGCGTGCACCAAAAAGCGGCATGCACGTTTTTTGTGCATTCACTTCATGCGCTCGAGGCAAAAACTTGAAGCAAAAAACCTCGCTAAAGTTACTAATGACAATTCCTTGAACTGGAGTCAGTGATGATTGATCCGAAAATTCTTGACGATTTATCAAAACGTTTTGCAGAAACGATACCGGCTGGTTTTCGACAAATGCAGGCTGATTTGGAGAAAAACTTTCATGCTATCTTACAAGCTGCCTTTGCGAAGCTGGATTTAGTGACCCGTGAGGAATTTGACGTGCAACAAAGTGTGTTGGCCCGTACTCGAGCTAAACTTGAGGCGTTGGAAAAGCAAGTCGCTGAGTTGGAAGCCAAGGTATTGGTTTCCCAAAAGAAAACTGCAATAGCGAGAAAGCCTAAAGAATAAGGAGAGGCAGGGATGATTTAAGAGCGCATCGCTAATTGCTTGCAGCAAAATGTTTTTTCGTGGAAATACAAAGGATGAATCATGACCATCGGATGGCGGTGCACCAACTCAGAGCACAGCGGTGAGGTGAATTTTACCACTGCCTCAGTACTGCCATACTATTCTTCAGGGCTTGCCTGGTCTGTTCTCTAGGTAAACCCTGTTTCTTTAATTTTTCAATTTGTCGCTATTCACTCAACAAGGAAGCTATGTCTCTGGCAATTGTCTATAGTCGGGCTCAAGTAGGTATTCATGCGCCTCTGGTCAGTGTCGAAGTGCATCTGTCTAACGGTCTACCGAGTTTGTCCATCGTCGGTTTACCAGAGGCAGCGGTGAAAGAAAGCAAGGATAGGGTGCGCGGCGCAATTCTTAATAGTCATTTTGAGTTTCCAACTCGGCGCATCACTATTAATTTGGCTCCCGCTGACTTGCCCAAAGAAGGCGGACGTTTCGATTTGCCAATTGCGCTAGGGGTACTCGCTGCCTCCGGTCAACTATCTGTGGAAAGCCTGGCATGTTATGAGTTTCTAGGTGAGTTGGCCCTAGGAGGGGAACTGCGCGGAGTGCGGGGTATTTTACCCGCTGCTTTAGCCTGCCGTGATGCACAGCGGGCCTTATTGGTTCCCCAACAGAATGCCGACGAAGCTACCCTAATAAGCAACCTGCCAGTGTTTGCCGTCGCCCATTTATTATCGGTTTGCGCGCAGTTGAAGAAGGATACTATTCTTCCGCAGCATATCTGCAATCAGAGCCGCCGGCAAAAAATCATAGAACGGGATTTGTGTGAGGTACGTGGCCAGCCCTACGCCAAACGTGCTTTGGAAATCGCCGCCTCTGGCGGTCACAACATCCTTTTTATTGGTCCGCCGGGAACGGGTAAAACTATGCTAGCAAGCCGCTTGCCAAGTATTCTCCCTGCTATGCAGGAACAAGAAGCGATTGAGACAGCAGCTATTGCTTCAGTCAGCAACCAGGGAATCGACCTATCCCAGTGGGGCGTAAGACCCTTTCGGGCGCCTCACCACACGGCTTCTGGAGTCGCCTTAGTCGGTGGTGGTAGCCAACCGCGACCTGGAGAAATTTCTTTAGCTCACAATGGCGTATTGTTTTTGGACGAATTACCCGAATTTGATCGACGGGTACTGGAGGTTCTGCGAGAGCCTTTGGAGTCAGGTTGTATTACTATCTCCCGAGCTGCCCGCCAAGCCGAGTTTCCAGCTCGCTTTCAGTTGGTAGCGGCGATGAATCCCTGTCCCTGCGGTTTTTTGGGGGACGCCGAGCGTCCCTGTCACTGCGCGCCAGAACAAGTGCGTCGATACCGGGCCCGTGTTTCGGGTCCATTGTTGGATCGTATTGATTTGCATATCGAGGTTCCGCGCCTGGCTTATGAATTATTGCGCAGTGGGACTGAAGAGGAGGCGAGTTTTAGGGTACGTGTGCGCGTCGAACGGGCAAGGGAACGCCAGATCAAACGCGCTGGCAAGCCCAACGCCGCTATGACGGCGCGTGACATTGAGAGTTATTGTGGGTTGTGCGATGCAGATTATCAGTTATTAGAAAAAGCGCTAGCGCGTTTGGGATTGTCCCCGCGAGCCTATCATCGCATTTTGAAGGTGGCGCGTACCGTTGCTGATTTGGCAGGGAGCACAGATATCCAGACGAGGCATTTGACGGAAGCCATCAGTTATCGCGCGCTCGATCGAAACTTAAACCGTTAGCACGACAACGAACATTACTGGACAAAAACTCTAAGTTTCAATAAGTTGGGAAAAACTGCTGAAATGCATAACTCTAATTTAATTTAATCAATGGGTTAGTTTTCGATGTTCGTTGGAGTGTTAGGCTTACGGCCTGAGTCTGTCTTATACCAATTCGCAAACAATTCCCTGCGACCCTACGGATTGTTGCGCACTTCGGTTGGTTCAAGAAACGAAGGGATTAAATGCAAATTGGTATTAGTAGCTTCTTAGTAAACGACAGTAAAACCAGCAGCTTATATAGACAGTTTACATAAATACTGGGTGCGGGATTGATTTGACTCTCGATATGCTTGCAATAAAACTAAAGCGGTTTTGTCATAGGGGGTCATTTTGTCACAAAATCAATTGAGTCAATGCTTGGCGGTAACAATTAAAGAAAATGAAAATGCAAAAAACTAGTCCATTTCCGCCTGAGGATGTACTGGTCACTGTGCGTGGTCTGCATTTTTCCTGGGAGAAGCGCCTTATCTTCAATGGGATTGATGTGGATGTTCCCCGTGGCAAAATTACGGCCATCATGGGGCCTAGCGGCACTGGCAAGACCACCTTGTTACATCTTATCGGCGGTCAACTTTACCCTCATGCCGGCTATGTTGAATTTGACGGAGAGCATATTCATGACTTGAGTCTCCAGGGCTTGTACCGGGTACGCAAACGAATGGGAATGTTATTTCAGAGCGGCGCCCTATTTACTGATCTCAACGTGTTTGAAAACGTGGCTTTTCCCTTGCGTGAACACACGGAACTGCCAGAGAGCATGATTTATACGCTGGTGCTAATGAAACTGGAATCAGTGGGATTGCGCGGCGCTAGAAACCTAATGCCGAGTGCGTTGTCCGGAGGTATGGCGCGACGGGTAGCCTTAGCGCGCGCCATTGCCTTGGATCCTATGATGATTATGTACGATGAACCCTTTGCCGGGCAAGATCCCATTTCCATGGGAGTGCTAGTCAAACTCATTCGTATCCTCAACGATGCCTTGGGTCTCACAAGCATTATTGTGTCCCATGATATTAAAGAGACAGCGACAATAGCCGATTATATTTATCTGATATCTGACGGCGAAATAGTAGGGCATGGCACACCGCAAGAATTAAGCCGCTCGCCTTCGCCTTGGGTAGAACAATTTGTGCACGCTCTACCGGACGGTCCGGTGCCCTTTCATTATCCGGCTCCTGATTATGCCACGGATTTGCTGGCGGAGCTGGAGTTATGATCACTTGGATACAGGGACTCGGGCGCTATACGTTAGCGACCTTTATGCGCCTTGGCCGTGGCAACTTATTTTTTTTGAGTTTGCTGAGGGCGCTGTCGTTTTTGTTTACCCGACCCGGATTGCTCATACCACAAATGCATTCAGTCGGTGTTCGTTCCCTGCCTATTATTTTGGTTTCGGGGTTATTCGTTGGTATGGTGCTCAGTCTCCAGGGTTATAACAATCTAGTGGGCTTTGGTGCTGAGGCGTCGCTTGGGACGCTGGTGGCGCTATCCTTATTGCGTGAACTGGGACCAGTGATATCAGCCTTACTCTATGCCGGTCGAGCCGGTTCGGCGCTGACCGCCGAGATTGGCTTAATGAAGGCAACGGAACAACTTGCCAGTATGCAAATGATGGCGGTAGATCCGTTCAAGCGAGTACTAGCACCACGCTTTCTAGCCGGTTTTTTCGCTTTGCCGTTGCTGGCGTTAATCTTTACTGCCATCGGTATTCTAGGTGGATATTTGGTGGCAGTTGAACAATTGGGAGTGGATGGTGGAGCTTATTGGTCTCAGATGCAGTCTAAAGTGGACTTTTACGAAGACGTGATAAACGGTGTTGTCATTAAAAGCGTGGTTTTCAGTCTGGTCGCTAATTGGATCGCTGTGTTCGAAGGGTATGACACTGATCCGACTGCAGAGGGTATTGGGCGTGCTACAACCCGTACCGTTGTCAATACCTCTTTAGCGGTGCTTGGTCTGGATTTTGTGCTTACGGCATTATTGTTTGGTGGGAGTTGAGATGCGGACATCAAAGACGCTGGAACTTGTAGTGGGCCTGTTTGTTGCTCTGGGATTGGCCGCATTTTTTTTATTGGCCATGAAAGTGAGCGATTTAACCGCTTTGGGCAACGAGGAAGGTTATACGGTGACAGCCGTATTTGAAAATATTGGCGGTCTCAAGGTGCGTTCTCCTGTTACGTTGGCTGGTGTGCGTATTGGCCGTGTAATCGGTATCGATATCGACGAACAAACCTACGAAGCTGTAGTGAAATTCTCGATTGACGCAAAATACGACCGTCTACCGGAGGATTCCAGCGCCAGTATTTTTACTGCGGGCCTGGTGGGTGAACAGTACATTGGTCTCGATCCCGGCGGCATGGATGAATATCTGAAAGAAGGCAGCGTCATTAGATTAACGCAATCTGCTCTGGTCATAGAACAATTGGTGGGGCGGTTACTCACCAGCGCCGTGTCGGGCGACAAAACCGGTGAATAACGAGGTCTTGTTAGTGGTGATGAACGCTTCAGGGCGTCCGCTCAAGAGTAATCTCTATAGTTAAAGGAGTGAAGTTGTTAATGCCTAAAGTAATAATGGTCATGTGTCTGCTGCTGATGGGATGGACGGGTGAAATAGCTCTAGCCGTCGAATCGCCTCAAGAATTGGTGAAAAGAACTGCTCAGGAAATGCAGGCAGAGCTACGGAAAAATCGCCAGGTTTTGGAAGCGGATCCTATAAAAATTTATGGTCTAGTCAATCAGATTGTGCTGCCGCATTTCGACTTTACACTGATGTCTCGCTGGGTGCTTGGCAAATACTGGCGCCAAGCGACGCCTGAGCAACGTCAGCGATTTACCGAAGAGTTCCGTACTCTGTTGGTGCGGAGTTACGCTGGCGCCTTGTTAGAATATGCCGACGAAGAGCTGATTTTCTCACCAGCCTCCGATATCCCTCCGGATGCCAAAGAGGTGACTGTACATTCTGAAGTTCAGCCTAAGGGCGAAGATCCTGTTGCCATTAACTATAGCCTCCGCATGAAGGATGGAGAGTGGAAAGTTTACGATGTCATCGTCAATGGTGTGAGTTTGGTCATTAACTACCGCAGCACATTTGCTAATCAGATCCGTAATGAAGGCATAGATGCAATGATCCGCGACCTGCATGAACGTAATCTCAAGGGTCGAAAGTAATGCCAGGGCAACTGGAAGATCTTGGTCAAGGCAATTTTGCCTTACAAGGTGAGTTGGACTTGCGTTCCGTTTCTGGGCTCTGGGCAGAAGCAAAGCGCTTATTTAGAGAACAAGTGCCTGTGAACATTGATCTAAGCCATGTTAGCCGTTCCGATAGTGCGGGAGTAGCGCTGTTAATTGAATGGTTACGGGACGCTCGAACTCAGAATTGGACCTTGCAATTTGTCAACGTCCCCCCACAAATGCTGGCCATTATCAACGTTGCTGATCTGGAGGAATTATTGCCTATGGCATGATGCCGGGTGGCAGTAGGAATTTTTTAATGCCGATTTCACTATTATGACATAACACGATCTGTGTTTATGGGAATATTTGCTATGCATTCAAATGAAATTAAGCGCTTAATCGAAACGGGTCTGCCTGGCGCTCAGGTCACAGTAAAAGGAGATGATGGAGTGCACTTTGAGGCTGTTGTAGTCAGTGACGCATTCACTGGTAAATCGTTATTGCAACAACACCGTCTTGTTTATGACGCCTTAGGGAGGCGTATGGAAAACGAGGAAATCCATGCCTTGGCGCTGAAGACCTATACACCGGAGGTTTGGCAGCAACGCTGATGAGTAAACTGCTAATCAGTGGCGGCATGCCTCTGCACGGAGAAGTGCGCGCTTCGGGGGCGAAAAATGCTGTACTGCCTATCTTGGCGTCCACTCTACTTGCCGATACACCAGTAACGGTAAGTAATGTGCCCCATCTTCGGGATGTCACTACAACCATGGAGTTGCTGGGGCGCATGGGAGTTGAGTTAATGGTGGATGAACGCCTACATATTCAGGTGGATCCTCGAACCATTAACGATTTTTGTGCTCCCTATGAATTGGTTAAGACCATGCGTGCCTCCGTTTTGGTATTGGGACCTTTATTGGCCCGCTTTGGTAGGGCTGAAGTGTCTTTACCCGGCGGCTGTGCTATCGGCTCTCGACCGGTCAATTTGCACATCAAGGGTCTAGCAGACATGGGTGCAGATATTCGTCTGGAGAAAGGCTATATTCTGGCGCGCGCCGAACGTTTGCAGGGTGCCCGAATTGTCATGGATCTCGTTACCGTCACGGGAACCGAAAACCTAATGATGGCAGCCACTCTTGCCAAGGGTACCACCGTGATCGAAAACGCTGCCCGCGAACCCGAGGTGGTAGATTTGGCAGAATGCCTGAATTGCATGGGTGCGCATATCAGTGGCGCTGGCACTGATACTCTGACTATCGAGGGAGTAGAGAGCTTATCCGGTACCCATTACCGGGTACTGCCGGATCGTATTGAAACCGGTACCTTTCTGGTCGCTGCCGCTATTACCGGTGGTCGCGTTAAAGTTAAGGGGACGCGTCCGGATATCCTAGAGGCTGTGCTTTTTAAGCTAGAGGAGGCGGGTGCTCGGATTAACGCCGGTACTGACTGGATAGAGGTGGATATGGAAGGGCGTGGACCGCTGGCTGTGCATATCCGCACAGCACCTTACCCGGCTTTTCCTACCGATATGCAGGCCCAGTTTTTGACACTCAACGCTATAGCCGAGGGAGTAGGCACTATAACTGAAACCGTGTTTGAAAACCGTTTTATGCATGTGCAGGAGTTACAGCGTATGGGCGCACAAATCCGCCTGGAAGGTAACACGGCGATCAGCACCGGTGTGTCGTCGTTGAAAGGTGCCCCGGTTATGGCCACTGATCTGCGCGCTTCCGCTAGTCTAATCTTGGCGGCTCTCGTCGCCAAAGGGGATACGGTAGTCGATCGGATTTATCATATCGACCGCGGTTACGAGTGTATCGAAGAGAAGCTGTCCCAGTTAGGAGCGCGTATCCGCCGTCTACCGCGTTGAAGCCATGCCACAAACACTCACGCTTGCCTTATCCAAGGGACGCATTTTAAAGGAAATTCTCCCGTTGTTAGGGGTAATGGGAATACGTCCCACCGATGATCCAGATACCAGCCGTAAGCTCATTCTAAACACCAACCGTGGTGATATAAAATTCGTCATTCTGCGTGCTGCCGATGTGCCGACTTATGTGCAGTACGGGGCGGCAGATCTGGGCGTAGCTGGTAAAGATGTACTGCTGGAGCACGGCGGCGAGGGACTGTATGAGCCCCTCGATCTTAACATTGCCCGTTGCCGGTTAATGGTAGCGGGACGCACGGATGCAGGGGGGCAATTGGGCCGTCTTCGTATCGCGACCAAATATGTTAATACGACGCGTCGCTACTTTGCTGCGCAAGGCCGTCAAGTGGAAATCATTAAGCTCTATGGTTCAATGGAACTGGCTCCCTTGGTAGGATTGGCGGATCTCATCGTAGACCTGGTGGACACTGGTCATACGCTCAAGGCTAACGGTTTAAAACCTTTGGAACATATCGCACAGATCAGTTCGCGTCTGATTGTCAACAAAGCGGCCATGAAAATGAAGCACGTGCCTATCAAAAAACTGATTGAACAATTAGCCTGCACCGTTGCGGAAAGACGGATTTAGTCGTTGTTGGCAAATATTATTATGTGGCTGCCGTGGCGCAGCGTAATGATGTGTCGTTTTTATAAAGCTAATGTAAAGCTAATGTAAAGCTAATGAGAGCCCGAGAACATGCTGAATATTAAGCATTTGAGTACTGGTGATGGGGAGTTTTGGGCCCGTCTCGAGACCTTGGTGAGTTGGGATGAACTCTCTGAGCCTGCCGTGCTGGAAAATGTAAGGGATATTATTAGCCAAGTGCGTCACCGGGGTGATGTCGCCCTGTTGGAGTACACTCGTCGTTTTGACCGCATCCCAGCGGGAACCATCGCTGAGTTGGCTATTCCTGTCACCCGTTTACAGCAGGCATTGAGTGCCATTTCTCGGGAACAGCGCGAGGCTTTAGAGACTGCCGCAAGGCGGCTGAGAGCCTATGCCGAACATCAAAAAATCGCTGCTTGGAGTTTTGTCGAAGCCGATGGCACCGTGCTCGGTCAGCAGGTCACTCCTTTGGATAGCGTGGGCCTTTATGTACCGGGCGGTAAGGCGGCCTATCCTTCCTCGGTACTGATGAATGCCATTCCTGCCAAGGTGGCGGGCGTGGAATTACTGGTCATGGTGGTGCCGACTCCGGCAGGAGAAATCAATGACTTAGTATTGGCTGCCGCCGCTGTAGCCGGTGTCGATCAAGTATTTGCAATCGGGGGCGCACAAGCTGTTGCGGCACTGGCTTATGGCACTGAGAGTATTCCCCGGGTGGATAAAATCGTTGGTCCCGGCAATATTTATGTGGCGACTGCCAAGCGTTTAGTGTTCGGTGCCGTGGGTATCGATATGATTGCCGGTCCTTCTGAAATATTGGTGGTTTGCGATGGCCAAACCGATCCTGACTGGATCGCTATGGATCTATTTTCTCAAGCCGAGCATGATGAGGCCGCGCAACCCATTCTGGTCACTCCCGATGCTGCTTTTCTGGAGCAGGTACAGGCTAGCATCGAAAGGTTGTTACCGGGTATGGAGCGACAAGAAATTATCGCGACATCGTTGCAACGCCGGGCTGTTTTTATCCTTGTTAAAGATTTGGCGGAAGCGGCAAAGGTCAGTAATTTCATAGCTCCCGAGCATTTGGAATTGTCGGTGGCAGATCCCGAGTCGTTATTGCCTCATATTCGCCACGCCGGGGCCATTTTTTTAGGACGATATACTGCCGAGGCGCTTGGCGACTATTGTGCCGGTCCTAACCACGTGTTGCCGACTTCCCGCACGGCTCGCTTTTCTTCACCGCTGGGAGTGTATGATTTTCAGAAGCGTTCCAGTCTGATTAACTGTTCGGCAGCGGGTGTCGCTTCGTTAGGGCGTACCGCTGCAGTGTTGGCGCGAGGGGAAGGATTTACCGCCCATGCTCGTTCCGCTGAATTGCGCTTAAACGCGGATTTGTTATGACGGGGGTAAGGCCTGCCGACCTGATCCGGCGCGAGATTCGCGAACTCAGCGCCTATCATGTTCCCGATGCACGCGGGTTGATCAAGCTGGATGCGATGGAAAATCCCTATCGCTGGCCATCTGAGATGGTTGTTGCTTGGTCTGCTAAATTGCGGGATGTGCAGTTAAATCGTTATCCCGATCCTGAAGCTGCGGAATTAAAGGCGCGTTTACGCGCAGTGATTGCGCTCCCACCCGGAGCGGAGCTGCTTCTGGGCAATGGTTCCGATGAGCTTATTCAGTTGGTTATTTTAGCGCTAAGCGCTCCAGGGCGAGTGGTTTTGGCTCCCGAGCCGAGTTTCGTCATGTATCGGCTAATCACTCGCTTTGTTGGGATGAGCTATGTCGGCGTGCCGCTACGAGCGGCGGATTTTAGTTTGGATTTGGCCGCTATGTTGGAAGCCATGGAGCGGCATCGACCGGTGGTGGTATTCCTAGCGTATCCGAATAATCCTACGGGTAATCGGTTTAACGAACAGGATGTACGCCAAGTTATCGCCGCTGCGCCGGGGTTGGTGGTCGTGGATGAAGCTTACTTTGCCTTTGCCGAGCATAGCTTCTTAACCAGCGTAGCGGAGTTTGACAACCTCCTGGTTATGCGTACTCTTTCCAAGATAGGGTTGGCAGGATTGCGGTTGGGGTTTCTCACGGGTGCGCAAGATTGGCTAAATGAATTCGACAAGCTACGTCTGCCTTATAATATTAACATATTGACCCAGGTGAGTGCTGAGTTCGCCCTTGCGCATGCTGGAGTCATCGCAGCACAGGCCCGCCAAATTTGCGGAGATCGAGGCCTGCTTCTAAAGGCATTGCAGAACTTGCCCGGCATTACGGCTTATCCGAGCGAAGCTAACTTCATTCTATTCCGAGTGCCGGCAGGGAAAGGACCTCAACTTTTCGAAGCCTTGCGCAGAGCGGGTATCTTAATAAAGAATCTAAATCAGGGCGATTTGCTGCGTGATTGCCTGAGGGTGACGGTAGGTACGCCGGAAGAGAATCAAGTTTTTTTATCTGCGTTGACCGCTGCCTTAGATTAACCATTGCTGTTTTCGGCTATAGTGCCAGCCATATGAATTGATGCCGATAATTTTATTACAATCGTTGTTTACTAACGATTTGAAGCCTTGTAACCAGTATCAGGTCATTTGGCCGGCACTATAACTTATAGAAGTTTTACTGCGGGGGAGGTGATATTTCATGCTAAGACAAGTTGGGCTTATTTGGGTGTTAAGCACGTTCGCGATGACCGTCCAAAGTGCAGAGCGCGAAGTCAGTTTTCAAGAAGACGTGATGCCAATTTTACAAGCCAAATGTCTTGACTGTCACAGTCCGGACGGCAAAGGAGCAGTAAAGTCGGGTCTGCAGATGAACACCTATGAGAATTTAATGAAAGGAACCAAGTATGGCCCCGTGATAGAACCTGGCAATAGTTTAAACAGCGTATTCAATCAAGTCGTTGAGGGGCGAGTCGATAAATCCATTAGCATGCCCCACGAGGGGATACCGCTCTCTGAAAAGAGCATCGAAATTCTAAAGATTTGGGTAGAGCAGGGGGCCAAAAACAATTAACCATCAGGCTAGGCAAGACAGGGGTATAGAACTAAAGGATTGCGTGGTGAATTTAAATTCGGTAGGTAGCTGTCCGGCAGTGTAAAGATGGTCGAGTTACAAGAATTAGCGGCTTATATTGACCAACTCCTGGCAGTCCGTGATTTTTCCGATTATTGTCCAAATGGTTTGCAGGTAGAGGGATGCGCTTCGGTGCAACGACTGATCGGCGGAGTGACCGCTAGCCAGGCTCTGCTGGATGCGGCGGTAGAGAGCGGCGCAGATGCTATTTTGGTGCATCACGGTTATTTTTGGAAGGGTGAGGATGCCCGTATAGTGGGCGTTAAACACCGTCGGCTTAGAACTCTACTCAGTCGGGATGTCAGTTTGTTGGCTTACCATTTGCCCCTAGATGTTCATCCTCTTTATGGCAATAATGTGCAACTGGCTACGCTGCTAGGTCTAGAAATCGAAAATTGCTTTGGCACAACAGGTGGTGGTCCGGCTTTGGGATTAGTAGGACGACTCAAACAGCCTGCGTCTGGTGCTCAATTCGCAGCCCGTTTAAAGGCCCGCCTATCGCGTGAGCCACTGCATATTCCAGGTACGGCTTCTTCACTGCAGCGTATCGCTTGGTGTACCGGAGCTGCACAAGCGTTTATCGAAGCAGCGGTTGCTCAGAGAGCGGAGGCCTTTTTAACAGGTGAAGTCTCGGAACAAACCGTGCATATTGCCCGGGAAACGGGCATTCATTTCTTTGCCGCCGGCCACCATGCCACCGAACGCTATGGGGTACAGGCTCTTGGACGGCACTTGGCGCAGCATTTTCAACTAGACTTTACCTTTATCGATATCGATAACCCGGTGTAACTTGCTAAGGCAATGCAACTTGACGCTGAAAGAGCGTTATAAGATGATCCTAACTTCACGCGTGTTCAGTAGATTTCAAAGCTGGTCCTGCTATTCGAGGTAACCGGGTAGTAACTATAATTTCTAATCCACCTTACCTTCTAGGAGTACGCTATGAGCACGGCAGATGATTTGAATCCTGGCAGACGCCGTCTGCTGACTGCTGCGGCCACTGTGGTCGGCGGTGTCGGCGTGGCGTTTGCCGCCGCTCCCTTTATTGCATCCTGGTGGCCAAGCGAACGTGCTCAGGCCGCCGGTGCACCCATAGAAGTTGATATCAGCAAGCTGGAACCCGGTGCCCGGATGACCGTGGAGTGGCGTGGTAAACCGGTGTGGTTGGTAAATCGCACGCAACGGATGTTAGAAGCCTTACCGACCCTCGATGACCAATTGCGCGATCCGCAGTCCGAAGTGTCCGAGCAGCCCCCTTACTGTCAAAACGAAAACCGTTCCATCAAACCCGCTTTATTGGTCATGGTGGGTATTTGCACACATCTGGGTTGTTCTCCCACCTTTCGCCCAGAACCGGCGCCTGCCGATCTGGGTCCGCAATGGAAGGGCGGGTTTTTTTGCCCTTGCCATGGTTCCAAATTTGATTTGGCAGGCCGAGTGTTCGAAGGGGTGCCTGCTCCCACCAATATGGTGATACCGCCTTATATGTTTTTAAGCGACACTCGCGTGATGGTCGGCGCTGACTCGGAGACGACATAATGGCAAATTTTCAAGTTATAATCGGACTTCGCGGCTGGATCGACGACCGCTTTCCTCTGACCCAGCTATGGCGTGAACATGTGGGTGAGTACTTTGCACCGCCGAATTTTAATTTCTTCTATATCTTCGGTGTGCTGTCTCTGGTAGTCCTGGTGAATCAGTTGCTTACCGGTATCTGGCTGACCATGAACTATAAGCCTTCCGCTGCCGAAGCCTTTGCCTCGGTGGAATACATTATGCGTGACGTCAACTGGGGCTGGTTGATTCGCTATATGCATTCGACAGGTGCCTCGGCTTTTTTCATTGTCGTCTATCTGCATATGTTCCGGGCGCTGCTCTATGGCTCCTATAAGAAACCCCGAGAGCTGGTGTGGCTGGTAGGAATGGTGATTTTCCTGGCGCTCATGGCGGAATCTTTTTTTGGATATCTTTTACCTTGGGGGCAGATGTCTTACTGGGGTGCCCAGGTGATCATTTCCCTGTTTGGAGCCATTCCGGGAATTGGTGATGATCTTACCCTGTGGATTCGGGGTGACTATGTCGTATCCGATGCCACGCTAAACCGCTTTTTCGCATTGCACGTTGCCGCTATTCCGCTGGTATTAGTCGGTTTAGTGGTCGCTCATGTCATTGCTTTACATCATGTAGGCTCTAATAATCCCGAAGGAGTTGAGATCAAAAAGTATAAGGATGATAAAGGCATTCCTCTGGATGGTATTCCCTTTCATCCTTACTATACGGTCAAGGACCTTGTCGGTGTTATCGTTTTTCTGTTTCTTGCGGCTGTCGTCATTTTCTTTATGCCGGAAATGGGGGGCTATTTTCTGGAGCACGCCAACTTTGTACCGGCAGATCCTCTGAAGACTCCAACGCATATTGCCCCTGTATGGTACTTTACTCCTTATTACGCCATTCTAAGGGCAATTCCAGACAAATTGATTGGCGTCATTGCGATGGGACTCTCCATAGGAATCCTATTTTTCCTGCCCTGGCTGGACCGCTGTTCGGTGAAATCCATTCGTTATCGCAGTCTGACTTGGAAGATCGCTCTAACACTGTTTGTCGTTTCTTTTCTGGTGCTGGGTTACGCAGGTGCTCAGCCACCCAGTGATACACTGACTCTAATCTCCCGGATTTGCTCAATTATTTATTTCGGGTTCTTTTTGTTAATGCCTTTTTATACCCGGAATGAAAGAACCAAGCCGGTGCCGGATAGAGTGAGTTATCACACCATTACCGTGGAAAATGCCGGTGAAGCCAAGAGTGCTGTTCCTTTCGGTGATGTCGATAAAGCGAGGATGACGGCCAAATGAGAAAAGTCATTATCGCGTTTGCACTGTTAGTCTTACCCAGTCTCGCGTTAGCGGTAACTGAGGGTTACCCTCTGGATAAGGCGCCTATTGATCTAAGCAATAAAGCGTCATTGCAGCGGGGAGCCAAGCTATTTGTCAATTATTGCATGGGTTGCCATTCGGCTCAGTATCAGCGCTACAATCGATTGGCTCGAGATCTTAATCTCACCGATGAACAGGTGACGGATAATCTGATTTTTACCAATGATACAAAAGTGGGCGATACCATGAAAATTGCCATGCCAGGCGACGACGCAAAAAAATGGTTTGGGGCTGCACCGCCGGATCTTTCTGTCATTGCCCGCAGCCGAGGTGTGGATTACCTCTATACCTACCTGCGCACCTTTTATCTGGATGAGAGTCGTCCCTGGGGTGTCAATAATGCCGTATTTCCTAGTGTAGGCATGCCCCATGTGTTGTGGGAATTGCAGGGATGGCAAAAACCTGTCTATGGGACCGTTCACGATGCTAGCGGCGAGGAAAAAGAAGTGGTCACAGGAGTGCAGTTGGCAGAGCCTGGCGTTATGACGCAGCCGGAATTTGATGCCGCCATGGCAGATCTGGTGAATTTCCTAGCTTATGTTGGCGAGCCTGCTCAGTTAGAGCGCAAGCGTATCGGCTGGTGGGTGCTTGGTTTCTTGGCGCTAGCGTTCGCGGTATTCTATCCTCTTAAGAAAGAATACTGGAAGGACGTTCATTAAGGTTTATCGTGTGAGTGGGGGAGAGCGCAGGGAGTTGCCGCTCTCCCATCTTTGCTTGCGACAATGGCTGCCGGCCGACGATTTATGATGGTCTTATTTTCGTTCTCCTCCTATTGGTCGGTATATCGATCTGGAAGCTATTATCAAGACCGTCTGCGGCATGGATGCCGCAGTCGAGCTTACCGGGATGTATTAACAGCGTGTCTTGAGAATAACTTCCAGAGCGATAGCCTGCTGAAACAGCTGGATGAGGCTAGGCTACTCCAGGGTCAACAACGTTATGACATCTAATCGTCCCTATCTGATTCGCGCACTTTACGAGTGGATTGCAGACAACGGATTAACACCCCACCTGTTGGTCGATGCTGAGCAGGCTAATGTAGAAGTGCCACAGCAATATATTAAAGAAGGGCGAATTGTACTTAACGTCAGCCCTTCCGCAGTGCGTGATTTGCAGCTAGGGAATGAATGGATTGAATTCAGTGCCCGCTTCAGCGGCACTCCTCACGTCATTCGCGTCCCTGTTGGCGCTGTTGTAGCGATTTATGCCCGTGAGAACGGACAGGGTATGGTTTTTAGCGAGGAAACGAGAGGAGACGAGCCGCCACCGCCGGTCTCCTCTCCGGGCGGTAAAAAGCCTATTCTAAAAGTGGTCAAATAGCGCTGTAAAATGCCTTTTAAATTCGGCTATCGTGTGAAAATGAAGGTGTTTGCGTGGATTTAATCTATATATTCGAAAAGTGTGACGACCTGTTGTACACCCTTAACGCGGCGTACCGTTTCGGTAACTGCTGCAGCCTCAGCGGGGGTTAATAGACCGAACAGGTATACCGTTCCCTTCTCCGTGACCACCTTAACGCGAAGAGGATCGAAATCGGGAATATTGTTAATCTGCAATAACGTGGTTTTTACCGCCGCAGTGATGGCAGTGTCGGTAGTACGGCTGCTTAACGCACTAGGTGGAGCGACGATCAGCTCGTTATGAACATATTTCACTTTATCCATATTACGAACAAGGTTCTCAGCTTCTTCACGAAGTTCCGGTTTTACCACCTCGCCGGAAAGCAGTACAGCATTGTTGTAGCTGGTTACGTTGATATATGCTTGTTTAGGGGATGACAGTTCCGGGTGTTTCTGAATCGCAATGCTTGTTTTTGTTTCGATCGCTTGATCTTCGAGAAAAGTCCCTGCTGTGCGGCGGTCATGAACGATATTAGCACCTGCTGCTGCACCGCCAACTACCAAACCAGCGCAGCCAGTCAGATTGCCAAGTAAAACCAGGACGAGCACAAAACCGGTCCATACGCGGATCATTAAATTAACTCCTCGCCGAACAGAAGATGATCAACTAAATCGCAAATACAGTGTATGGCCAGAATATGAACCTCCTGAATACGAGCGGTGGAAGTACTTGGTATACGGATTTCAATATCATGCTCTGTCAATTGCTTTGCCATGCGGCCGCCGTCCCGACCACTCAAAGCGACGATCAACATGCCACGCTCTTGGGCGGCCCGGATGGCTGCCACTATGTTGGATGAGTTACCGCTGGTAGAGATGGCTAGTAAGATATCGCCACCTTGACCCAGGGTTTTTACTTGCCGAGAAAAAACTTCTTCAAAAGCATAATCGTTGGCAATAGAGGTCAATAGGGATGTATCCGTGGTCAAAGCTATGGCAGGCAAACCAGGTCGTTCTAGAGCAAAGCGATTAACCATTTCTGAGGCAAAGTGTTGTGCATCGCTTGCCGAACCGCCGTTGCCGCAAGCTAATACCTTGCCTTCGTAGCTTAAGCAATGCGCCATTCGCTCAGCCGCCTGCGCAATGACAGGGCCAGCGGTTTGCAACGTTTGTTGTTTGATTTCAAAGCTATGCGTGAAATGCTGGTGAATTCTTTGTAATAGATCCATGCTGTTTATCAAGCTATAATGGTATTTCCAAATTTTAAATGCTTTGGAAGGCGTTCTTGATCCATTCCACCATGTGCCGTTGGTTCTTATGGGTTATTGCGATGATATCGAAACGACAGGGCACATGGATAGAGTGACGCTGTAAGTAATAAGAGGCTGTGCGGATTAGGCGCCTCTGCTTTATTTTGGAAACTGTCTCAGCAGGAGTCCCAAAGCGATGGTCGCTACGGCTGCGTACCTCTACAAAGACCAGGTATTGACCATCCTGCATTATTAAATCTACTTCACCGAGACGGCACCGGTAATTTTGCTTTATCAAGCTAAGTCCTTGTGCTTCAAGGTATTGACAAGCCAGTGCTTCTGCCATACTTCCTTGTTGGATTTTTGATTTCATTAGCGGTTTCTCAAACGGGAACTACCATACGTCTGTTTATCAGTAACAATACTTCGGACAGTTTTTGTTAGTTTCAGAACGACGAATCAAACACTTAAGGAATTAAATGCAACTCAGCGTAGGGCCTAAGTTTTATTTAATTCAATTTCCAGAGGTAAGCGATTGATTTTATATGCTAAAAACTGTCCGAACTATTGCAGTAAATGAGTTTACAGTATTGAGAAAGATGATCAGTATCGAGAGTGGTGCTTGTCTTGTCAATTAAACCCGGCATTCTGTACGTTGTCGCCACCCCTATTGGCAACTTGGGCGATATCAGCCAACGGGCTCTCCAGGTGTTACAGGAAGTTCACGTCATCGCGGCTGAAGATACCCGACATAGTCGAAAACTCTTACAACATTATGGTATTCATACCCCATTGCTCTCTTTCCATGAGCATAATGAACGTACGCGCATCTCCCAATTGTTGGCATATCTGCAGAGCGGGCAATCTATCGCCCTAATCTCGGATGCTGGAACTCCATTACTCAGTGACCCGGGTTTTTTGCTGCTACGCAGTCTGCGTGAGAGAGGATGGCAGGCAGTACCAATTCCAGGTCCCAGCAGTTTGCTTGCAGCGTTATCCGTAGCGGGATTGCCCACCGATCGATTTGTATTTGAGGGGTTTTTGCCCGCTAAAGCGGGCACTCGCCAGCATCGCCTAGAAGCTTTGGTGCGAGAAGAACGCACCTTGGCGTTTTTTGAGTCCAGTCACCGTCTCGCAGCATCTCTGGGTGATATGAGAAAAATTTTAGGGGCAGAACGGCGGGCCGTCGTGGCTCGTGAACTTACCAAGGTATTTGAAGAGGTTCATGGCGATACTCTAGCTGAGTTGGGTAACTGGATAGGCGCCGATGAAAATCGTTGTAAAGGTGAATTTGTTATTTTGGTAGAGGGCGCTCCTGCATCGAGGCAGGAGTCATGTCATGTGGAGGTACAGCGCTTACTGGCTGCACTTTTAGAGGAATTGCCCATCAAGCGTGCCGTTTTATTAGCCGCAAAAATAACCGGTCTAAAAAAAAATGTTCTTTACGCTTTGGCACTCGGTCTAGCCGAATAAAGCGTGATAATATAGCCGTAGAGAGTTGGCCGGACAGCCGCTGTGTAAATGCAGAGGAAAGTCCGGGCTCCACAGGACGGGGTGCCAGGTAACGCCTGGGGGGCGCGAGCCTACGGAAAGTGCCACAGAAAATATACCGCCTAAGTCCATTGTGACCGGTAAGGGTGAAAAGGTGCGGTAAGAGCGTACCGCGTTGCTGGTAACAGCAACGGCAGGGTAAACCCCACTCGGAGCAAGACCAAATAGGGGAGTGCAAGCGTGTGGTCCGCACGGCTTCCGGGTAGGTCGCTACAGGCGTATGGCAACATGCGTCGCAGATGAATGGCTGTCCTTGACAGAACCCGGCTTACAGGCCAACTCTCTAGTCCTTTCTACCGCACGTCATGCTGACGATTGCGCTTTATTATATTAGACTCTTGCCTATTAAGTCAGACGCCAACTTTCCAGGCCGGACGTGTCACCGCCGCCCAACCCTGCTCTTCGGCAGGGGTTCGCTACCGCGCGTCGCCTCGGCGCTGCATTTTTCCGTTTCCCATCTTGCTAATGCGCAGTATTTCCATAAGCCTAATGTCGCTACTGGCGGTCTTCTGCTTGTAGTGTTGTTTTTTTGCAAAATATTATCATTTTTGTGTTTTGTTAACGATTGTAAAATGCATTACGCTACAGAAACTTACGTTGTCTGCCAAGACCGCGAGTTTGCTTGACATTGCGGCATCATCCTCCCTATAGTGTAAAAAAGTGGGACAAAGTGGTGGAAAAGGGAATAACGAGTGAAAAAAGAAGGAGTCTTTTGATGCAGGGAGATTTTCTTGTTCCGGGGCATCAATCCCTTATCACTTGACAGTAAAGGCCGTATGTCCATGCCGGCCAAATATCGTGATTGTTTAAGGGAATATTGTGCCGGGCAGATGGTGCTGACCATCGACCGAGATCGCTGTTTGTTGCTTTATCCGCTTCCCGTATGGGAAGCCGTCGAACAAAAATTGATACAGCTCTCTAGCACAAATATACAAGCGCGGAGACTTAAGCGGTTGCTTATGGGTCATGCTGAAGAGTGTCAGATGGATGACCAAGGCCGCATTTTACTACCTGCGCCATTAAGAGGATTTGCGCATTTAGAAAAGCGGGTGGCACTGGTTGGACAGGGTAATAAATTTGAGCTCTGGGATGAGCAAAAGTGGTATCGGCTTAGAGAGCAGTGGCTGGACGAAGAGGCGATTAGCGGCAGCTTGTCAGCTGGTCTGGAATCATTGTCTTTTTAAAGCGATGCAAGAATCCACTTCACACCAGGCTGTATTGCTGCAGGAAGTCATTGATGCCTTGGCGATACGCCCAGATGGCGTTTATGTGGATGCTACTTTTGGGCGCGGTGGCCATACACGGGCCATTTTGAATGCCTTGAATTCACAGGGGCGGCTGCTGGCGCTAGATCGAGATCCAGAAGCGGAGTCCTTTGCAAGACAGTTCCTCGTGTCTGACGCCCGCTTTATTTTTGAGCGCAGTCCCTTTAGTCGCCTAGCCGAGATTGCGGATAAACACGGTATCAAAAAAAGTGTGCAAGGCATTTTGCTGGACGTGGGAGTCTCGTCTCCGCAGCTAGATAATTCCTGGAGAGGTTTTAGCTTTAATAAGGAGGGGCCTTTAGATATGCGCATGGATCCAACGGCGGGAATAAGCGCATCAGAATGGCTGGCTTGCGTGAGCGAAAAGCGACTCTCCCAGGTGCTTAAAGAATTTGGCGAGGAGCGCTTCCATCGCCGCATTGCGAGAGCTATTATCCAAGCACGGCGAAGCGCTCCTTTCGATACGACGCTGCAATTGGCAAACATCATTGCTACAGCCGTTCCAGGTCGTGAATCTGGCAGGCATCCTGCGACACGTAGTTTTCAGGCAATTCGCATTTTCATTAATCAGGAGTTGACGGAATTGGAATCCGTTTTAAGTCAAGCGCTGCGAATTCTGGCTCCCCATGGACGGCTAGTGGTTATCAGCTTTCATTCCCTGGAAGACCGGGTGGTTAAGCATTTTATGCGAAAGTCTTCGCGCGGTTTGGAATTTCCCCCGGACCTGCCCATACCGATGTCCCAAAGCAATGCTCCACTACGAGTGATTGGCCGCATCGTCCGGCCGACTGTCACCGAGAAGGTTGTTAACCCACGTGCCCGTAGCGCTGTGATGCGAGTGGCGGAGCGGCTTGCGTGAAACCAATTAGCATTGCCATTGTGCTGGTTATCGCCCTAATGGGTTCTGGCTTAGGGCTGGTTTATACCGAGCATCAAAGCCGTCAGTTGTTTATCGAGCTGCAAGATTTGCAGGTTCGTAGGGATAGCCTTGAGATTGAATGGGAACTGCTGCAACTGGAGCAAAGTACATTGGTGACGGAAGCAACGGTAGATCAGGCAGCGCGTGTACATTTGAACATGGTTGTTCCCAATCCCAGTCTGTCGATCTACGTGACGCGGTAAGACGATGCGAAGTCGACGTGCCAAACCGCTTGTGCTCTCTCGTCGTCATATCGTGCTGACGATGTTGGCTCTGGCCGCCGTGGGGATGATAATGCGCGCTGCTTACCTGCAGCTGGTACATAAGGAGTTTCTGCAGGAACGTGGTAACGAGCGCTATCTGCGGGTAGTAAAAGTCCCTGCTCACCGAGGAATGATCATGGATCGCAATGGCGAACCTTTGGCTGTGAGTTCGCCGGTGGATTCCATTTGGGCACATCCAGAGTTGTTGTTCCAACAGCAAACTCGTCTGCCGGCATTAGCCCAGGCATTGGGCATGAGTACTGCGACATTGGAACAATTGCTGGTGCATCGTCGAGACCGCGAATTCGTCTACTTGCGACGGCACTTAACGCCACATGTCGCACAGCAGGTAATGGCCCTGCAGATTCCCGGCGTTCATGCGCAGCGGGAGTATCGTCGCTACTATCCGACAGCTGAGGTTGCCTCCCATCTGTTGGGGTTTACCAACATTGACGATGTCGGTCAAGAAGGTATTGAGCTTGCTTTTAACGACTGGCTACGGGGACAATCGGGCAGCAAACGGGTGATTAAAGACCGTTTAGGACGCGTCGTTGAGGATGTCGAAAGTCTGCGTGTTCCCGAGCCTGGCAAGCCTATTTTGTTGAGCATTGATCGTCGAATACAGTATTTAGCTTATCTTGCGCTCAAATCTGCGACGCTTGAGCATAATGCCAGTGGCGCCTCTGCTGTTGTCTTGGATGTGACCACGGGCGAAATCCTGAGTATGGTTAACCAGCCTGCTGGTAACCCCAATGATCGCCGCCAACTTCGTCCTGCCCTGCTACGTAACCGTGCCGTAACAGATGTTTACGAGCCAGGCTCTACTCTTAAACCCTTTGCCATTGCGGTAGCTTTAGAGAGCGGAGCGTACCAACCGGACACACCGGTGGATACCACTCCTGGTTTTCTGCGTATAGGCCGTAGATCAGTAAGAGATATCCACAATTATGGCCTTATTGATGTCGCCCGAGTTATCGTTAAGTCTAGCAATGTGGGAGTGAGTAAAATTGCCCTGTCATTGCCTGCCGAACAGCTATGGGATCTCTATACGCGGTTAGGTTTTGGGAAGATCACGGGCGTGGGGCTCGCCGGAGAACGAGGTGGTGTTTTAAGACATTTTTCTTCCTGGAGCCTTATTGGTCATGCCAATCATGCTTTTGGCTATGGACTGTCGGTAACGACTCTTCAACTGGCACAAGCTTATGCCGTACTGGCAGCTGACGGAATACGCAGACCCCTTAGCTTACTACGGCTTGACAAGCCTCCTAAAGAGGCGGTGCGTCTGCTGTCGGTGAGCACAACTCGTCAGTTGCGCAGTATGCTGGAGGCGGTGGTAAGTCGGGAAGGAACGGGCCTTAAGGCCTTGGTGTCAGGCTACCGAGTAGCGGGAAAAACGGGCACGATCCGCAAAATTGTCGAAGGAAGATATACCCGCGATCACTATATTTCTCTGTTTGCCGGTATGGCACCGGCAAGCCAACCACGGCTGGTAGTAGTCGTCATGATCGATGATTCCAAACGGGGAGGGTATTACGGTGGAACAGTGGCGGCACCAGTCTTTAGCAGCATCATGGGCGGTGCGCTACGGGTGCTCAATGTAACTCCCGATGCGCTACCTACCGCAAGCTTTGCTATGACTACTATACAGGGTGAATAACGGTGAAACCTTACGAAGTGTTCTTTATTGGTAGGCGGCGCTTGACCAAAGATGCCTAAAGTTCGCTGGCGAGTTGCTGTAGGGAGTGGTTTTGACGGGATGTCACAATCTGCAAAAAAACAACGCTTATGTTCGCGATGAGGCTAACCGAGATCGCTCGCCTGCTGGATGGCGAGCTGGCTGGTAATGATGTTCCTATTGCTGAAGTGAGCATCGACAGCCGGTCTTTAAACTCCGGCGCATTGTTCGTTGCATTACAAGGACCGCGTTTTGATGGCCATGAATTTATCGCCGCTGCCCAGGGGCGGGGCGCCGCTGGCGCTTTAGTAAGTCGGACACTGGCATCGGCTTTACCTCAAATCCGCGTAGCCGACACTCGGCTGGCTCTGGGCGGCCTGGGCGCGGCCTGGCGAGAGGGTTTTTGTGGACCACTGATCGCCCTGACGGGCAGCAACGGCAAGACTACCGTCAAAGAGATGCTCGCGGCAATTCTCCGATGCCGAGGTGACGTATTGGCAACGTCTGGCAACCTCAATAACGACATCGGTGTGCCGCTTACGCTGCTCAGGCTCGGTAAGGAGCAGTATGCGGTTATCGAGATGGGAGCCAATCATCTCGGTGAGATCGGTTATCTGAGCGCCTTGGCACAGCCGGATGTGGCACTGATCACCAATACGGGTCCTGCCCATTTGGAAGGATTCGGAGACTTAAATGGCGTGGCACGAGGTAAAGGGGAAATTTTTCAGGGATTGCGGTCAACGGGAGTTGCTGTCATCAATCGGGACGATCCTCATGCTGCTTACTGGGCAGGCCTGATTCGCAATCGAAACATGGTTGATTTTGCCCTGGAGCATTCAGCCCAGGTAGAGGGGCGGGTGCTGGATTTAGCGCATAACCGCTTCCGGCTGAGTATTGCGGGACGGTCGGTAGAGATCAAGTTGCCTTTGCCAGGTTTGCACAATCTGCGCAATGCATTGGCCGCTGCGGCAGCGAGCGTTGTGGTAGGCGCTACCCTAGATGACATTCAGCAGGGCCTGCAAAGCAGTTACGTTGTGAGCGGACGGTTACAGCATCTCCAGGGCGCCAATGGTATTACCGTGATTAACGACACCTATAATGCTAATCCGGCTTCGCTGAATGCGGCGCTGCGTACTATCGGTGCTGCTCAAGGGAACAAGTGGTTGGTTTTGGGGGATATGGCAGAGTTGGGGGCAGAAGCGGAAGTACTGCACGAGAAGGCCGGGATTTTCGCCCAGGCAGCAGGTTTTCAGCGCTGCTATGCAGTGGGCAACTATAGCCGCCAGACAGCTTTGGCCTTTGGAACGGAAGGTATGCACTTCAATGATGTGGAAGAGTTGATTCAGGAACTGCAGAAGGCAATTACCCAGCCTGGTGACAGATTAACCATTTTGATTAAGGGCTCCCGGAGTATGCGCATGGAGCGAGTGGTGCACATACTGATTGCAGAACCGCACCGACCTGAGGAACAAGGGATGCATTCGTAATGCTGGTTTTTTTGGCTGAATGGCTGACCCGTTTTTATAGCGGGTTTAACGTTTTTCAGTATTTAACTTTGCGGGCAATTTTGGGTGTGCTTACGGCGCTATTTATCTCCTTTTTAGTTGGCCCGATTATGATTCGTCGCTTGAGCTTTTATCAGATTGGTCAACAAGTCCGCAATGACGGTCCGCAAAGTCATCTGACTAAGGCCGGTACGCCTACTATGGGGGGGGCCTTAATTCTGGTGGCTATCGTTGTTTCCACTCTGTTTTGGGCGGATTTGCGTAACCGCTATGTCTGGTTGGTGTTGTTGATCACCATAGCCTTCGGGGTCATTGGCTGGATAGACGATTACCGCAAGTTAGTCTTGCGCAATGCCAAGGGGTTATCAGCTAGAGCTAAATATTTCTGGCAGTCCTGCTTTGGTCTAGTGGCGGCTTTGCTGTTGTATTGTGCCGCGCAAACTCCCGTGGAAACTCAACTTATCGTTCCTTTTGTTAAAAACGTTGCCGTTGATTTGGGAATCATGTTTATCCCTTTGGTCTATTTCGTTATCGTGGGTTCCAGCAATGCCGTCAACCTCACCGATGGCCTCGATGGTCTGGCGACTCTGCCAACGGTCATGGTGGCCGGCGCTATGGGCGTTTTTGTTTATGTCGCCGGTAACGTCAATTTTTCGACCTACTTGGGGTTACCCTATGTGGCCGGTGTAGGCGAGGTTATTGTGTTTTGCGGTGCCATGGTGGGGGCGGGCTTGGGATTTCTCTGGTTTAATGCGTATCCGGCTCAAGTTTTTATGGGTGACGTGGGCGCCCTAGCTCTGGGTGCGGCGTTAGGGATAATTGCTGTCATAGCGCGCCAGGAGTTGGTTTTGCTAATTATGGGCGGTGTGTTTGTCATGGAAACTGTATCGGTAATTCTACAAGTGGCTTCCTTCAAGCTCACCGGTCGCCGCATTTTTCGCATGGCTCCGCTACATCATCATTTCGAACTCAAAGGCTGGCCAGAGCCCAGAGTTATCGTGCGCTTCTGGATTGTCACCGTCATTCTGGTGTTGGTTGGTCTATCAAGCTTGAAGATTCGCTGATTATGCTTATACAGACGCAACCCCACCTGGATTTGCTAGGAACCACGCTAGTGGTGGGTTTGGGCAAGAGTGGTCTGTCGGTCGTGCGGACTCTGGTGGCGCTGGGTGCCGAAGTGGCGATAACAGATAGTCGAACGATGCCCTCCGGTCTTGGCGAGTTGCAACAGACATTTCCTCAGGTGCCGTGCTATTTAGGTGGGTTTGCTGATGCTGTGTTTGCTAAAGCAGCGCGCCTGATTGTAAGCCCCGGCGTGTCTCTACAAACGCTGGCAATTGCCGATGCGGCGGCTCGTGGTGTGCCGCTATGGGGGGACATTGAACTATTTGCTCGGCTGGTAACGGCACCCGTGGCAGCCATCACCGGTTCTAACGGTAAAAGTACGGTTACTACTTTACTAGGTCTTATGGCGCAACAGACAGGAGTGCAGGTTGCCGTAGGCGGTAATCTGGGGACGCCGGCCTTAGAATTGCTGGAGCGCGTGGGTACGGAGCTGTATGTATTGGAATTGTCCAGCTTTCAACTGGAAACCACTGATAGCCTTAACGCCCGGGTGGCCACGGTTTTAAATATCAGCCCTGATCATATGGACCGCTATGCCGATTTGGCAGCTTATAAACGAGCTAAGCAAAGGATTTTTCAAGGTAACGGGTGCATGGTGATCAATGCCGATGACTCAGCCGTTGCAGCTATGGTTGCGTCTGGTCGACGGGTCATATCATTTACCCTGAACGAACCCGATGCAGCGCAATTTGGGTTGCGTTGCTATGCTGGCCAAACTTGGCTGGCTTATGGAGCGGATTGCTGGCTAGCGACAACTGCATTGAAACTCGGCGGCACTCACAATCTCGCGAATGGGTTAGCCGCTTTAAGTATGGGACATGCGCTGGGACTGAAACGGCAGGCGATGCTGGCAGCGCTGCGCACGTTTACGGGTTTGCCCCATCGCACCCAACTGGTATTGGAACGAGCCGGAGTGCGGTGGTTCGACGATTCTAAGGGAACCAACGTGGGAGCAACAATAGCTGCTGTTAATGGCTTGCCCGGTCGCTTGGTGTTGATCGCTGGTGGTGATGGCAAGGGACAAGATTTTAATCCCTTGCGGAGGGTGCTTGCGCAAAAAGTCAGCGCGCTAGTGTTAATGGGGCGCGATGCGCCTCAAATTGCCACCGCGGTTGGCGAAACGGTACCGGTACACAGGGTTCGGGACATGAATCAAGCGGTAGCATTAGCGGCACAATTGGCTCAACCCGGAGACAGCGTATTACTATCACCCGCTTGTGCCAGCTATGACATGTTTAACAATTATGAAGAGCGCGGTGCGGCCTTTGCGGCTGCTGTTCAGAGGCAGGTGATGGTTAGGTGCGGCGGCTGTGGAGTGAGCAATCCTGAGCCTATTAGATAAAGGTGACAAAATGAGACCGCATCAGCAGGGTTTGGATCTCTGGTTAATCTTTGCAGGCCTGGGCTTGTTGGCGTTAGGGCTGCTAATGGTGACCTCTGCTTCTCTACCCTTAGCTACCGATAAGCTAGGACAGCCGTTGTATTTTCTAGCCCATCAGGGAGCTAATATCAGTGCTGGTCTGGCGCTGGCGATTTTCACTTTCTATGTGCCTACGACAATCTGGGCGCGTAACGCGCCCCTACTATTGCTGATAGCCATTGGACTGTTATTGCTGGTGCTGATTCCAGGCATCGGCAAAGAAGTCAAGGGCAGCGTGCGTTGGATTCCGATCGGGCCGGTGAACATACAGGTATCGGAGCCTGCTAAGTTGTTTGCCCTAATCTACGTAGCCGGCTACCTACAGCGTCACAGTGCTGCCCTGCAAACTTCACTAAAGACGATGCTCTTCCCCCTGCTTGTGTTGGCAGTGTTGGTAATACTCCTGTTATTAGAACCGGATTTTGGCACTGCCGTGGTGCTGTTAGCCACGGCATTAGGTATGTTGTTTTTGGTCGGTGTGAATATTTGGCGGTTTGCCACTCTCCAAGGAGTGGCAATCGTTGTTATGGCTGTTCTGCTTTATTCTTCCGAATACCGCCGGGTACGGCTGATCAGCTTTTTAGATCCTTGGGCAGATCCTTTTAACAGTGGGTTTCAGCTCATCCAATCCCTTATCGCCATTGGTCGCGGAGAGCTTTGGGGCGTAGGGTTGGGCGCCAGTGTGCAAAAGTTGTTTTACCTGCCGGAGGCTTATACCGATTTTATCTTTGCTATTCTCGCTGAAGAGCTCGGTTTGACGGGAGTCGTGTTTGTCATCGGTTTGTATGCGATCATCGTTTGGCGGGCATTTAGTATTGCCGCACGAGCCGAATGGTTAGACATGGTATTCATTGCCAGCCTCGCCTATGGCATCGGACTGTGGTTTGGTGTCCAAGCCCTTTTCAATATGGGAGTGACGATGGGAGTTCTGCCCACTAAGGGATTAACTCTGCCCTTGGTGAGTTATGGAGGTAGTAGTGTTGTCGTTATGTGTATGGCACTGGCAATACTGCTGCGCAGCGATATGGAAACCCGCCGTGCCGATCCTCGTCTACGGCCAAGGATTCCGGCTGGTCCTCCAAAGGCAAAAGAAACTTTCCAAAAAGGCCAGAGGGATGAGAGCTGAGGCACCGGTGATGATTATGGCGGGCGGAACGGGCGGTCACGTTTTCCCGGCGTTAGCCGTCGCCAAGCAACTGCGGACATGGGGTATACCTGTAATCTGGCTGGGTACCCAGCGCGGTTTGGAGGCAAGACTAGTGCCTCAAGCTGGAATTTCCATAGAGTGGATTGGAGTCGTGGGTTTGCGGGGAGGTGGTTTGAAACGCCTATTTATAGCCCCGGCGATGATGGTTAAAGCTTTATGGCAAGCAGCGACTGTGCTGCGGCGACATAAACCGCGGCTGGTTTTAGGTATGGGGGGATTTGCCAGTGGTCCCGGTGGTTTAATGGCGCGGTTGCTGGGTATTCCGTTAGTCGTGCACGAACAGAACGCCATCGCGGGTATGACTAATCGATGGCTGTCGCGGATAGCTAATCGGGTGCTGGAAGCGTTTCCCAATAGTTTTGCGCCGCCTCGTAATGCTTTGTTGGTTGGTAATCCGGTACGCGAAGAGATTGCCGCTCTATCCGAGCCTGCCGAACGTTTTGCAGTCCGAACCTGCCGCTCCCGCTTACTAGTATTGGGCGGCAGTCAGGGTGCATTGGCGCTCAATCGCCTGGTACCAGCGGCGCTGGCATTACTGGAGGTAAAAGAGCAACCCGAAATATGGCATCAGGCAGGGGGCAACATGTTAGAGTCCGCTGCTCAAGCTTACCGACAAAGCGGAGTGAATGCGTGCCTGGAGCCTTTTATCGACGATATGGCAAAAGCCTATGGTTGGGCCGATCTCGTGCTTTGTCGCTCGGGAGCGCTTACCGTAGCCGAATTGGCGGCAGCTGGAGTCGGTGCTGTGTTAGTGCCATTTCCGTTTGCCGTGGATGATCATCAAACGGCGAATGCTCGTTTCTTGCAGCAGAGCGGAGCGGCTGTGGTTGTACAACAGGTCGAGCTGACGGCAGAACGCCTGGGGCATTTATTACAAGAATTACTGAGCGATCGTATGCGTTTGCTGGCTATGGCTGAAGCAGCGCGGCGCTTGGCTCGCAGCGATGCTGCGGAACGGGTGGCAGCGTTTTGCCTTGAGGTGTGCAAGTGATCAGCCGGTCCGAATCAGCCGCCTTATTGCAGCAACCGCCGCAATCGGGTAACGCAAATAAGTGGATAACTATGAATCCAGTCGTCGAAGTTCAGCGGGATATGCGCCGTATCCGGCGTATCCATCTGGTGGGTATTGGTGGTTCTGGTATGAGTGGCATTGCCGAGGTGCTGCTGAATTTGAGCTATGACGTTTCCGGTTCTGATGTGCAAGCCAATGCCGTAACGCTAAGGTTAAGTGAACGTGGTGCCAAAATCTATCATGGCCATTCGGCCGTGCATGTCAGCGATTGTGATGTTGTGGTGATTTCCAGTGCTATTACCCATGCTAATCCTGAAGTAGAGGCTGCGTTGGCAGCGCGCATCCCAGTGGTATCGCGCGCCGAGATGCTGGCCGAGTTAATGCGCTTTCGGTACGGTATCGCTGTGGCCGGTACCCATGGCAAAACCACTACGACCAGCCTCGTCGCCAGTTTGTTGGCAGAAAGCGGTTTAGATCCCACTTTTGTCATTGGCGGAAAATTGAACAGCGTCGGCAGCAACGGTCGGTTAGGCGCGGGTAAGTATTTAGTCGCTGAAGCTGACGAAAGCGATGCCTCTTTTCTTTATTTACAGCCTATGATCGCCGTGGTCACCAATATTGATGCCGATCATTTAGGGGCTTATCAAGGAAATTTCACACGCCTGCGGGAGACGTTTGTGGAATTTCTGCACCATCTGCCTTTCTACGGCTTAGCCGTATTATGCGTTGACGACCCCGAGGTACGGGGTATTGTTTCCCAGGTTAGACGGCCCATGCTTATGTATGGTACCGGCGCTGAATGCGATTTGCGAGCGACTCATATCGTGCAAAGGGAAATGCAGACAAATTTTCGGGTGCAGTTGCCAGGAAGCAAGGCGTCTTTAGCGGTTACTTTAAACTTGCCGGGGCGACACAGCGTGCTCAATGCATTGGCTGCTATCGCCGTGGCCCACGAATTAGGTGTTTCCGCAGAGGATATGCGCCGTGCGTTAGAAAATTTCCAAGGGATAGGTCGGCGTTTTCATCATTATGGGGATCTCAAGTTACCTGTTGGTACGGCTAGCTTGATTGATGACTACGGTCACCATCCTCGGGAATTGGCAGCTGTGCTGGAGGCAATCCGCAGTGGCTGGCCGAGTCGACGTTTAGTGTTGGTTTTTCAACCTCATCGCTATAGTCGTACTCGGGATCTGTTTAATGATTTTGTGGAGGTGCTCTCTGAGGCTGATGTTTTGCTTCTTTCTGAGGTTTATCCGGCCGGCGAAGACCCCATTGCAGGAACTGATGGACATAGTTTAAGCCGTGCCATTCGTACTCGCGGCAAAATAGTGCCACTGTTTGTGGATCGCATCACTCAGTTACCTGAGATTTTACTCAACGTCTTACAAGACGGCGACATTCTCTTGCTAATGGGTGCGGGCGATATTGGCACTGTCGCGGCCCGTTTGGGCTGCTATGGTTTAACCAGGCAGCTCTGTTAAGGAACGGCAATGACTATGCCTACCAAACCGGAGTTGCGCGGCCGTTGTTATTTTGCAGAACCTCTGGCTCGATATACCACCTGGCGGGTGGGGGGAGCGGCAGATCGGCTTTACCAGCCTGCTGACGTGGCAGATTTGCGCGTCTTTCTGGGTCGGCTATCCGCAGATGAGCCCTTATTCTGGCTGGGTTTGGGCAGCAATCTGCTGGTGCGCGATGGTGGTATTCGCGGTACGGTCATTGCTACTCACGGTACTTTGCAGGGACTTAGCCTGACTGATCCGCAAACGCTGCGTGTTGAAGTTGGGGTGCCGTGTGCCAAGGTAGCCCGATTTAGTGCTTACCATAACCTATGTGGGGTTGAGTTTTTAGCGGGCATTCCCGGTGTAATAGGCGGCGCTTTGGCGATGAATGCCGGGGCCTGGGGTGGAGAGCTGTGGTCCTGTATAGCGGTTGTGGAGACCATCGATCGGCACGGTGAGATTCGTCGACGTCGAGCTGATGAGTATGAAATTGGCTATCGCTCTGTTAAGGGACCCTATGAAGAGTGGTTTATGGCGGCTTATCTTCGGTTAGAGCCAGGTGATGGGAAGGCGGCATTAAAACATATTCGAGAGCTTCTGGTGCGACGTAGCCAAACTCAACCAACAGGCGTGCCAAGCTGCGGTTCAGTGTTTCGAAATCCTCCCGGTGATTTTGCAGCCCGGTTAATTGAGACTGCCGGTTTAAAGGGAACTCGTCTTGGCGCGGCTCTCGTGTCCCCCAAACATGCGAACTTCATTATCAATATCGGCAACGCAAGGGCAGTGGAACTGGAGGGTCTTATCCAGCGGGTGACAGAGACTGTGGCACAGGTTCATGGTGTGCAGTTGCTTCCCGAAGTACGGTTCGTGGGAGAAGATGGAAAATGTTGAGAGAACAACGTAATAGCATTAAAAATGCTAGGGAATTTGGCAAGGTAGCTGTACTTATGGGTGGTCAGTCGGCAGAGCGAGGGGTATCTCTTAAAAGTGGTAGTGCAGTGCTAAAAGCACTATGCGCTCAGGGAGTGGACGCCCACGGCATTGATGTTGACGAAAGAGTGCTGGACATTCTGTGCAAGGAAAATTACGACCGGGTATTCATCGTTCTTCACGGTCGTGGTGGTGAAGACGGCCTGATTCAGGGGGCTCTCGAAATATTAGGCTTGCCATACACGGGAAGTGGTGTACTTGCCTCTGCTCTTGGTATGGACAAGCTGCGCACTAAACAGTTATGGCAGGGCATAGGGCTACCAACACCCTGCTTTCGCGTATTGGATAGCCAGATCGAAATAGAGACCATTATCGCTGAATTTGGACTGCCTTTAGCAATCAAGCCGACCCGGGAAGGTTCTAGCATCGGGGTTAGCCGAGTGACTGAACCGGAGCAGTTCCAGGCTGCATGGGAGCAGGCCGAGCGTTGGCGTTCTCCAGTTCTGGTGGAGCCTTGGATAACCGGGCAGGAGTATACGGGAGCCATTCTCCAAGGCGAAGTTTTTCCGCTGATTCGCTTGGAAACGCCCCGGGAATTTTACGATTTTGAAGCTAAATACCATGCTGAGGATACGCATTATCACTGTCCTTGCGGGTTAGACGACGTTCAGGAGGCCGAGCTGCGGGCGCTGGTTGCGCAAGCCTTCTCCGCTTTAGACGGCTATGGTTGGGGGCGCGTGGACTTTATGGTTGATGAACAAAAAAAGCCTTGGTTACTAGAAGTGAATACGGTGCCGGGTATGACAAATCATAGTTTAGTTCCTATAGCTGCCGGAGTTGGCGGACTAGATTTCCAAACTCTGGTCTGGCGTATTCTGGAAACCAGCACAGCGCGGTCCACAGGCTAGTGAAAGATAAACGGGTGGATAACGATGCTGAGGCTTAAGAGAAAGCGTGGAGCAAGTGTTCGACCGAGACATGTACCAGGACAGCGGAAAGCGGTTTGGCTTTCTAGACTGCGCTGGTTTGGTGTGGCGCTTGTGCTGGTTGGGCTCGCTGTCGGGTTCCATGTGGCGTGGCAGAGGGTGCTTGATCCTAACCGTTTTCCCATACGTCAGGTAGTCATTGAGGGCGCGCTGTATAACGTTACCCGGGAAGATATCAGTCCAGTTTTAAAGAGTTATCTCGGACAGAATTTTTTTGCTTTAGACATTGCTGCAGTACAGGAGAATTTACTGACCAATCCTTGGATTGAATGGGTTGCAGTGCAACGCCAATGGCCGGATAAGCTAACCGTGCGCTTGGCTGAGCGTAACGTTTTTGGCCGCTGGGGGCAAAATGAATTAGTGGACGTGAACGGTATCCGCTTTAGTCCCCCTATCGTTCGTTACCCCAAGTCTTGGCCCCTTCTTATTGGACCGGATGATCATGAAATGGAGCTTATTCATGCTTATCAGAAAGCCAGCACTGTGTTGAACAGCGTGGAGTTGCGGCTTGTTCAAACAACGCAAGACACGCGTCGGTCTTGGCGGCTGATGCTTGACAATGGTATAGAAATTTATTTGGGAAGAAAACAGATTACTGAGCGGCTAAAGCGTTTTGCTGCGGTTTATCCCCATGTCCTGGCCGACCACATCGACAAAATTGCAGCAGTAGATTTGCGTTACGGTAACGGTTTTGCCGTGCGTTGGACGGCAGCGTCGGATGCGGCGCATTTGTTAGAAGCTATCCTAAGTGGGCGCAAACCGCCCGTTGCAGCGGTCCCGTTCAAAAAGGGTGTTAAACCAACCGCACCTGAAAGGTTTGAAAGCGGGATGTCAAGTCCAACACACCTCGATACGCTGACGCTGGATTCGGCCGGTTAGTGGGTCAAGGAAAAAACAATTTATGGCTAGAAAAGACGATAGAAACATGATTGTCGGCCTTGACATTGGTACCTCGAAGGTGGTGGCCATTGTGGGCGAAGTCGATGCAGATGGTGAAATCGAGGTAGTAGGTTTTGGCTCCCATCCCTCCCGAGGGTTAAAAAAAGGAGTGGTCGTAAATATTGAATCCACTGTGCAATCTATTCAACAAGCTGTGGATGAGGCAGAGCGGATGGCGAATTGCAAGATTCATTCTGTCTGCACCGGCATCGCAGGGAGTCATATCCGCAGCTTGAATTCCCATGGGGTGACAGCAATAAGAAACAAAGAGGTGACCCCTGAAGATGTGGAGAGAGTCATCGAAGCGGCTCGAGTCGTTGCGATCCCTGCTGATCAGAAAATCCTGCATATCCTGCCTCAGGAATTCATCATCGATAATCAGGAAGGTATTCACGATCCCGTAGGTATGTCCGGCGTGCGCCTAGAGGCAAAAGTCCATATAGTGACGGGAGCCGTCAGTGCCGCTCAGAATATCGTAAAGTGTATCCGTCGCTGCGGATTGGAAGTGGATGATATCATTTTAGAACAATTAGCGTCTAGTCGAGCGGTATTAAGCGAGGATGAAAAGGAATTAGGGGTATGTTTGGTGGATATCGGCGGTGGTACAACTGATATCGCTGTCTTTACTAATGGCGCCATTAATCATACCGCAGTGATTCCCATTGCCGGTGATCAAGTCACGAATGACATCGCCGTGGCATTACGGACGCCGACCCAGCATGCTGAAGAAATCAAAATTAAATATGCCTGTTGCCTTACCCAATTAGCGAGTCCTGATGAAACCATTGAAGTTGCCAGTGTGGGGGAACGGGCGCCGCGTCGATTATCTCGGCAAACGTTGGCAGAGGTAGTGGAGCCACGTTATGAGGAGCTATTATCCTTAGTGCAGGCAGAGTTGCAGCGTAGCGGTTATGAAGACTTTATTGCTGCAGGTATTGTGTTGACCGGAGGAAGCACGAGTACGGAAGGTGTTGTGGAGTTAGCTGGGGAAGTGTTCGATGTGCCAGTGCGGCAGGGATTACCGCGTTATGTAAGAGGCTTGGAAGAGGTGATTTGCAATCCGGTATATGCAACAGCTGTGGGTTTATTGTTATCCGGCAATGAAAATCGGTCGACAAAAGTGAGTACCTCGTTATTAGGAGGCAAAAAAGGCTTATTAGCTCGGATGAGAAGCTGGTTTCTAGGGAATTTTAATTTTTTAATGTAATGAAAAAATAACTTCTGAGGAGATGCTGCTATGTTTGAATTAATGGATGCACATACGGAAAATGCTGTGATCAAGGTCATTGGAGTCGGCGGCGGTGGCAGTAATGCTGTCCAACATATGATAAGTGCCAATATTGAAGGGGTGGATTTTGTCTGTGCCAACACAGACGCACAAGCCCTCAAAACGTCTACCATAAGCACGACCCTGCAATTAGGAGCTAATATCACCAAGGGTTTAGGCGCTGGCGCTGACCCTGAAGTCGGGCGTAAGGCGGCTTTGGAGGACAGGGAACGTATCAAAGAAGTCCTGCAAGGAGCCGATATGGTCTTTATCACCGCCGGTATGGGAGGAGGTACTGGTACTGGTGGTGCCCCCGTAGTCGCACAGCTTGCCCGAGAAATGAATATACTCACTGTGGCCGTGGTGACCAAACCCTTTCCCTTCGAAGGCAGAAAACGCATGGAAGTGGCTATGAAGGGTATCCAAGAACTCAGTGAGTGCGTCGATTCCCTGATTACCATTCCGAACGAAAAGCTGCTTATCGTTCTGGGCAAGGGAGCCAGTCTTCTGGATGCCTTCAAGGCGGCTAATGATGTGCTGCTCAACGCAGTGCAAGGAATTGCTGAGCTTATTACCCGTCCCGGCTTAATCAATGTCGACTTTGCTGATGTGCGCACCGTTATGGGAGAAATGGGAATGGCCATGATGGGTACGGGGCGAGCGGTCGGTGATGGACGTGCACGGGAGGCCGCGGAAGCTGCCATTGCCAGTCCTCTTTTAGAAAACATCAACCTGGCTGGTGCTAAAGGATTGCTGGTCAATGTGACTGCAGGCATGGACATTTCCATTGGTGAGTTTGAAGAAGTTGGCAGCACGATCAAAGATCTCGCTTCGGAAGACGCTATGGTCGTGGTAGGAGCTGTGATTGACCCAGAGATGCAAAACGAGCTGCGGGTGACTATCGTGGCCACTGGTATTGGTCAAGCCGGCAAGTCTAGCGAAGTTCACGAAGCAGCTTCAGCGCAATCAGTGAAGTTAGTCCAGAAGGCAGGAGCAATGGGAGGTTATAAAGATCATTCTCGCTCGGAACACCGCCCAAGCAGCGGGCGGCAGAAGCCTGCAGGTGACGGCGTGACGGAACGTGCTGAGAATAATATGGACTACTTGGATATTCCTGCATTTCTGCGGCGTCAAGCCGATTAACGTAGCGTGGTTATTTTGCAAGTGAAGTACCGGAATCTTTCCCTGGTAAGATGATTGCGGAACGGTTCCGGTTAACTTTCTTGGACGGCTGGAAAGTCATAATAGAGTTGCTGAGAAAAAACACCTCGTGCTACCTTATCAACAGTAGTTGCAAAATAATAACAAAGTTGTAATGATGAGACGCATCCTGTGGTGATGCCATGCGCAATAGTGATCTCAGCTAATGAATATACCGATCGTCGCGATCTCAGCCAAATTCAGAAGGACCTGTCAACAGCAAAAACACTATCAGAAGTTGATGGGTGCAGTGGGCTTAGAGCAGGGGGGGCTTAACGGTGATTAGGCAGCGCACCCTGAAAAATGTCATTAAAGCCACCGGTGTGGGATTGCACACTGGGGAAAAGATTCTCCTAACGCTTCGTCCAGCAGCCCCTAATGTCGGCATTATTTTCCGGCGCACGGATCTCGCAGTCCCCGTAGAGATTAAGGCTAACCCGCTAAATGTTGGTGATACCCGGCTTTCTACTTCGCTGGTGAAAGAGAATATCCGCATCTCTACCGTTGAACATTTATTAGCGGCTTTTGCAGGACTTGGAATCGATAATGCCTGTGTGGAAGTCAGCGCCGGCGAGGTGCCTATTATGGACGGCAGCGCGAGCCCCTTTGTATTTTTGATTCAATCTGCAGGCATTCAGGAACAGAATGCTTTTAAAAAATTTATCCGCATTAAACGCTCTGTGGTGGTAAAAGATCAGGATAAATGGGCTCGCTTCGATCCTTCCGATGGTTTTCAAGTTGGCTTCACCATTGACTTTAAGCATCCTCTGTTCAAAGGACAATATCAGCAGGCCGTGGTCAACTTTTCTACGACCTCGTTTGTCAAAGAAATTAGTCGAGCCCGCACATTCGGTTTTATGAGGGACATTGAACAATTACGGGAACGCCGGTTGGCCTTGGGGGGTAATCTCGATAACGCGGTAGTTATTGACGATTACCGAATTTTGAACGAGGATGGTTTACGGTATAGTGACGAATTTGTCAAGCATAAAATCCTCGATGCCATTGGCGATTTGTATTTGTTAGGGTGTAGCCTGATCGGCGGTTTTACCGGTTACAAATCCGGCCATGCCCTTAACAATCGGCTTTTGCGGGCGTTGTTGGCCGATCATTCGGCATGGGAAGAAGTCACGTTTGCTGATGAACAAGCGGTGCCAATTTCTTATTTGCAGCCTGCGCAAGTGGCATAAGTATTGGTTAACCTTGGGGGTTTCCTTTGGCGGTTCGCTATCAGCGGTACTATGAACACGTTGCTCGTTAACAAGCATCCGTGCGCACCAGAACCTATTTCTTCAGGTAGCGCGGCTGTGATAGATAGAGATAAATGGGAAGCTTGCTAAACCCTGTGCATGGATGTCCAATATCGTCATATTGCATGGCCTGTTTCAAAAGGGCCTGCTTTCAGCATCTGTCTTAGCATGGCTATGCACTGGTTTTATGGACTTTTTGCCGGTGGATAGATAGCTGCCTTCGTGCCTTCTTCTCGCGCCAATACTGCGCAAATTTCATAAAGTAGGTTATTATTTTACATTTAATTTTAAGCAAATTTACCAGAAGGTTCCCTTCATGGTCGGTAACGTTTTAAAAAAGATTTTTGGCAGCCGTAACGATCGAGTGCTTAAACGGATGCACAAGATCGTCGAGCGGATTAATATTTTAGAGCCTGTCTGCGAGGCGCTGACAAACGCCGAACTGCGCGCCAAAACAGTGGAATTCAAAACTCGTGTGGCGGAGGGAGAGGCTTTAGATGCTTTGCTGCCGGAGGCCTTTGCGGTAGTGCGTGAGGCGGGTAAACGCACCTTGGAGATGCGCCACTTTGATGTGCAACTGATCGGTGGCATCGTCTTGCACGAAGGCAAGATCGCCGAGATGCGTACGGGTGAAGGTAAAACATTGGTCGCTACGCTGGCTGTCTATCTCAATGCCTTGTCCGGCAAGGGTGTGCACGTCATTACTGTAAACGACTATCTAGCCCGCCGCGATGCCCAATGGATGGGCAAGCTTTACGATTTCCTGGGATTAACGACCGGCGTGGTGGTGGCTGGTATGAATTTCGAGGAGAAACGCGCGGCTTATCACGCGGATATTATTTACGGCACCAACAATGAGTTCGGTTTCGATTACTTACGCGACAATATGGCGTTCAGCTTGGATCAGAAAGTCCAACGGGAGCTTAACTTCGCCGTGGTCGACGAAGTCGATTCCATTCTGATCGACGAGGCCCGCACTCCGCTGATTATTTCGGGTCCGGCCGAAGAAAGTTCGGATTTTTATCGGCGTATCAACGCTATCATCCCACAGCTAACCCGCCAAGAGAATGAAGAGGGGCCGGGCGATTACTCGGTGGATGAGAAAGTCAAGCAAGCCTATTTAACCGAAGAAGGTCATCAGCATATTGAAGAACTTCTGCTGGAAGGAGGGCTGTTGCGGGAAGGTGAAAGCCTCTACGATGCCGCTAATCTCAGCCTGTTTCATCATCTAAGCGCTTGTTTACGAGCCCATGCGCTGTTTCAGCGGGACGTGGATTATATTGTCCGTAATAACCAGGTTGTCATCGTTGATGAATTCACAGGTCGCACTATGCCAGGCCGGCGTTGGTCCGACGGTCTGCACCAGGCTATCGAGGCCAAGGAAGACGTGGCTATCCAGTCCGAGAACCAAACGCTGGCTTCTATTACCTTTCAGAATTATTTCCGCCTGTACAACAAGTTGTCCGGAATGACCGGCACGGCGGACACTGAGGCTTACGAATTTCAACAGATCTATGGCCTGGAAGTTGTTGTCATACCTACCCATAAGTCTATGATTAGAAATGATTTAGGCGATATGGTTTTTCTCACGAGCAAGGAGAAGTATGATGCTGTTCTGGAGGATATTCGCGATTGCCATCGCCGTAGTCAGCCGGTGCTGGTAGGTACCACTTCCATCGAAATCTCGGAGTTTCTGGCCAAGCTGTTGAGCAAGGAAAAAGTTTCTCATCAGGTCTTGAACGCCAAGCAACATGAGCGGGAAGCAGAAATCATTGCACAGGCTGGGCGGCCGGGTGCGGTGACGATTGCCACCAATATGGCAGGACGCGGCACTGACATCGTGCTAGGCGGTAGTTTGCAAGCGCATCTGGAGGCGCTGAATCCCGAGGCTGATGAACTTATCCGGCAGAAACTTAAAAAAGAGTGGCAGCTTTTGCATGATAAGGTTGTGGCTGCCGGTGGTTTGCATATTATTGGCACCGAACGCCATGAATCGCGCCGCATTGACAATCAACTGCGCGGCCGTTCGGGCCGTCAGGGCGATCCCGGTTCCAGCCGATTTTATTTATCTCTTGAGGATAATTTGATGCGCATTTTTGCTTCCGACCGCGTATCTGGTCTGATGCAAAAACTGGGTATGCAACAAGGGGAGGCAATCGAGCACCCGTGGGTGACCAAGGCCATCGAAAATGCTCAGCGTAAGGTGGAAGCTCATAACTTTGATATCCGCAAAAACCTACTCGAATTCGACGACGTTGCCAACGATCAACGGAAAGTGATCTATAGTCAGCGTAATGAGCTGATGGCAGCCGATGATGTATCCGACACTATCGCGTCCATGCGAGAAGAAGTTGTTAACCGGGAGATCAATACCTATATTGCTCCCCAGAGTCTGGAAGAGCAATGGGACGTAGCGGGTTTGGAAGCGGCTCTGGAAAAAGATTTCGGTTTACGATTAAACCTTCGGGGCTGGTTGGAGGCCGATGCCTCTTTGCACGAGGAAGCCCTGAGAGCTCGAATTTTGGAAGAACTGGAGCGTATCTATGGAGAGAAGGAGGCTCAGGTGGGCGCTCCTATTATGCGCTTTTTTGAGAAAAAGATTCTGCTGGAAGTCTTAGATTCTCTTTGGAAAGAACATCTTGCCGCTATGGATTATCTACGCCAGGGTATCCACCTGCGCGGTTATGCGCAAAAAAATCCAAAGCAGGAATATAAGCGTGAAGCCTTCGAAATGTTTTCGGCCATGTTGGAGCGCATCCAGCACGATGTGGTAAGTTTTGTATCGCGGATGCATTTTCAAACCGCGCCTGAACCTCAACCCGAGCCGCGCCGGCCTAGTCCGGCGCGGCATTATGAGCATGCCGAAGTCTCGGCGCTGGCCGGGGGCGAAGAGGACGAACCGCCGGAGGCTGAGGAAAGGGCGGTGCATACGCCTTTTGTGCGTGAGGGTCGCAAAATTGGCCGTAACGAGTCTTGTCCCTGTGGTTCCGGGAAGAAATACAAGCATTGCCACGGTCGCTTGAATTAATCGGCGCAGATCCCCTGTCGTTGCCTATGGCCGACCCTATGAGTTTAGCACCGCTTCCTGTAGCCGGCGTCCGCCTGGGTACCGTCTGTGCCGGTATTCGCTATGCTGACCGCCCCGATTTAGTTCTGCTGGAAATTATGCCCACTAGCCGCTGTGCCGCTGTCTTTACTCGCAACGCCTTCTGCGCCGCCCCGGTAACGGTGGCAAGGCATCATTTGTCCCGCAGCATGCCCCGCTATCTGGTGATCAACGCCGGCAATGCCAATGCGGGTACCGGCCGCAGCGGGTTGGCGGATGCCAAGGCTACCTGCACCGCACTGGCCGAGCTGACGGGATGTTCTCGCGAAGCAGTGCTACCGTTTTCCACCGGCGTGATTGGTGAACCATTGCCGGTCGCGCGAATCCTGGCCGGACTGCCTAAGGCGTTAGCCGACTTACGCCCGGAAGGTTGGCTTACGGCTGCCAAAGGTATTATGACCACCGATACCCGGCCTAAAGTGGTATCCAAACGCGTGATTTGCGGCGACCGTGTCGTGACGATAACCGGTATGGCGAAAGGAGCCGGCATGATCAGGCCGGATATGGCAACCATGCTGGCTTTTATTGCGACCGACGCCGGCGTGGAGAAAGACCTTCTGCAGCGCTGCCTAAGAGAGATAGTTGGTGATTCTTTTAATGCTATTACCGTGGATGGCGATACTTCAACCAATGACGCCTGCGTGCTGCTAGCCACTGATCAAGCGGGATTGTGCATCACTGCAGGTGATACCAGCTACGGTAACTTTAAGGCTTCCTTATCGGCGGTAGCGATTGAGTTGGCACAAGCAATCGTGCGCGATGGCGAGGGGGCTACCAAGTTTATAACCATCCAAGTCGAGCAGGGCCATAATGTCGCCGAATGTCGGCAGGTGGCTTACACTATCGCGCACTCCCCCCTGGTTAAAACCGCCTTTTTCGCCTCGGATCCTAATTGGGGCCGCCTCTTAGCTGCCATCGGTCGGTCCGGACTGCGAGCCTTGCGTAGCGAGGACATTGTAATTTACCTGGACGAACTGTGCATCGTCCGCAATGGCAGCCGCTCCATGGAATATTCGGAGGCTAAGGGTCAGCAGGTCATGGCGCGTAACGACATCACCGTGCGTGTCCAGTTGGGCCGGGGCGGCGCAACGGCGCGGATTTGGACTACCGATCTGTCTTACGATTACGTACGGATTAACGCCGATTACCGTAGTTAAGCAGGCGATGACCAGTCTTCTCCACTCGCTGGGTTCTTCTGGAAAGCGGGATACCTGGGTGCAGGTCGCCGTTGGCATAGTGCGCAATGCCGCCGGCGAGGTGCTGCTGACCCGGCGTCCTGATCATGTTCATCAGGGCGGCCTGTGGGAATTTCCCGGCGGAAAAGTGGAAACGGGCGAAACTGTCGAGACCGCCCTAGTGCGAGAACTGCACGAGGAACTCGGTATCCACGTAGGCGCTGCTCGGCCATTGATTCGTATTCGCCATGTCTATCCCGATAAAGGCGTGCTGCTGGATGTTCGGTGTGTGTTGGAATATTGCGGCCGGCCATGGGGGCTGGAGGGCCAGCCGCTGGCCTGGGTGACGCCCCAGGCATTGCCCCGCTATGCTTTGCCGGCTGCGGATAGACCCATTATTAACGCTTTGCGGCTGCCTGCCGAGTATCTAATCACCGGTGCTTCCGTCGATTCGCTGGAAAGTTTTCTACGGCGTTTGGAAAGGGCGTTGCAGCGAGGCGTGGCGCTGGTGCAGTTACGCGCCAAAGAACTGCATGAAACGATGCTGCTAGACTTGTACCAAGAAGCGCAAATCCTTGGTAAGCGTTACGGAGTGCCTATATTATTAAACGGTAGTCTTGCTCAAGCGGATAAGGTGAACGCCGACGGTGTTCATCTAACGGCTGCACGTCTGCGGGTGCTCGACAGCCGCCCTCTGCCGGTGGATCGCTGGGTTGCCGCCTCCTGCCATAATCGCGCAGAATTACGTCATGCCTGCCGGATAGGTGTAGATTTTGCTGTCTTATCGCCGGTCAAGGCTACCGCCAGTCATCGTGAAGCGATACCCATCGGCTGGAAAGGGTTTCAGGCATTGGCGGAGGAGGCGAATATTCCTGTTTATGCGCTCGGGGGTATGACGTCGGCTGATCTGGAGCAGGCCTGGCATCACGGTGCCCAGGGGATCGCCGCGATCCGCGCTTTCTGGGATAACGGATGAAGGTACCGGGACGCTACCTCTGGTCGAGCGGCAGTCTTCTTCTTTTGCTGGTGCTGGGCGCGCTAAGTCGAATGTTTTACCCGTGGGTGTATGACGGGCATGTTGGTGCTAACCAGACGGTTATGCTCGCAGCCGAAACCCAGTGTAATCCCGGTGGTAAGGCTTGCACAGCTTATGGCCAAGACCTAACCGTGACTCTAGAACTGGAAGATGGCGTGCGTCCGCTTAAAGTTTTTACGGTGAGTGTGACTCTAGCAGGATCGAAGACAAAGCAGGTTAGCCAGATGGCTGTGCGTTTTACGATGGTGGGCATGAACATGGGGGTTAACCGCTTTACGCTTGGTCGCGTAACCAACGAGCTCTGGCAGGGATGGGCCATGTTGCCGGTATGCAGTACGGGAAGACAGGACTGGCGCACCACGGTGGAAGTGTTGGCCGATCAATTATACGCGGTCACCTTTCCCTTGCAGATCGCTATGAAATAGCGGGCTGCTAAATCTCTCCCGTGCGCTGGCGGCGACACCTGTCACAGCCTGGCGCCTCTAGATAATGCAGCAGACCAGCTGGAAATTAATCGCCTCTGCCGTCTGTCGGGGGCGTTGGCCCGGATCGGGCTGTTCCATAAAGCGCAGGGAAAACCGATGCTTACTGCCGCTAATTGTAGGAAATACGGTGGCCTCCCGGGACAAGATAACCTGCACCAACTGGTTGGGTGAAGTACTATCCAATGCCTGTTGATAAAAACCCTGTGCTGCGATTTCCCAGTACGGTAGTGCGCTGTCGCGAATCAAGCGAAGGATCAAGCGAACCGCGTCTTGGAGAGGTTGAAAAGGCTGCAGCCACGCCGCAATGTGGCGAGTGCGAACGGTGCCGGACTGCCGTAACCAGAAGTGCAGAGCCGGCACGTCGAAAGGACAGGTGCCGCCGGGTATGTTGTTGCGCTGGCGGACGGCACCGAGAAAATCGTTTTGACGGACCGCTTCCAGGGTCGCGTTGTCCAGGCTGTGAATTCCGTTAATGGCTTGTCCGATTTCTTGTAAAATGCTGTTCAGTTTTTCGGTATCCACACCGGGTGTCTGGCCAAGCCGGTACAGTGAGGTTGCATAACGATCCAGCTCTTTAAGCAGTTCCGCTTTGAATTCGTTGCGGCCGATAAGGCCGAAAATATCGAATAAGCCCTGTAAAGCCAACCGGCTGTCCCAAGGGGAATGCTCGGCGGCATTTTGCACTACCTGCTGAAATAGGAATTCAAGCCGCAGTAGGACCCGGATTCTTTCATTGAGAGGATGTTCGTAACAAATGCTGTTTGTTACAGCCGCGTCGCTTGCCACAATCACTGGTTCCCCCAAAAGGGTAGTGTTTTTCCGGAAATCATCGCCTTAGTCTTGCCTAGATGGCGTGTGACGATGATTACCCTCAGTAGCGAGAGCAAGATATCTCTGATGCAGCGCCGTGACCTGATCCTCCATACTCTTTAAGCTGCCGCTGTTGTCAAGCACCTCATGGGCTAAGGCCAAACGCTGGGCCTGGGTTGCCTGAGCGCTGAGAATGCGTTGGGCGTGAGCCTCGTCCACATGATCCCGGGCCATCACCCGCTGCACCTGCACGTTTTCCGGGATATCGATGACCAGAATACGGTGAAACAGGCCGGCCATAGCGGTTTCCGTCAACAAGGGTACCACCACCAGACAATAAGAGGCTGTTAAAGTCACCAGGCGTTCGGCGAGCGCTTGGCGGATGCGGGGGTGCAGGATAGCTTCCAAGCGCTTGCGTTGAGCGGGATCGGCAAAGACGGTTTGACGCAAGTAGCTCCGATCCAGGGCGCCCGATGCGTCGAGAGAGGCGGGACCGAAGGTGGCGATAATCTCCGCCAAAGCCGGTTGTCCCGGTTTAACCAGTTCCCGGGCTAGTATGTCGGTGTCGATAACCGGTACGCCATGGCGCTGGAAAGCATCGCTGACCACCGTCTTGCCACTGCCGATACCGCCTGTCAGACCGATCAATAACATAGTTTAGAGTCCCATCCAGTCCAGATAAAAAGCATCGATCGCATCGCCCCATAATAAGGTGATCCATCCGGCGGCTGCCAGAAAGGGTCCGAAAGGCATGGGTACATGACGGTCGCGGCCGCTGACTAGGATCAATACGCTGCCCAACACGGCGCCGACGGCGGAGGAGACGATAATAATCACCGGAAGATTCTGCCAGCCTTGCCAGGCCCCCAGCATTGCCAGCAGTTTAAAATCCCCGTAACCCATGCCTTCTTTACCGGTCAGCAGACGAAACAGTTGATAAACTACCCATAAACAAAGATAACCGCCTATGGCACCGATGACGCTGCTTCTCAGGTCGGTAAATACGTCAAATAGCGCTAAACTCAGCCCCAACCAAAGAAAAGGAAGCGTAATGTTATCCGGAAGTAGCTGATGTTGAAAGTCAATGACGCTAAGGGCAAGCAGCGCCCAGGTTAGGACTAACGCCGCCGCCGTTTGCCAGCCGAAGCCGAAATGCCAGGCGGTGATTACCGCCAGGATGGCGCTCAACGCTTCCACCAGGGGGTACCTTGGGGAGATGGGCGTCCGGCAGTGCGCACAGCGTCCCCGCTGCAGAAAGTAGCTGAACAGGGGAATGTTCTCGGCGGCATGGATTGCATGGCCGCAGGCGGGGCAACGGGAGCGTGGCGTCCAGAGATTAAAGGCGGCTTCCTGGGGAGGTGCCTGACCTTGTAGTTCGGTGCATTGCAGCCGCCATTCCCGTTCCATCATAATAGGCAGGCGGTGGATAACCACGTTTAAAAAACTGCCGACCATCAGGCTAAACAGCCCTGCGGTAATCAGAAACAGGACGGGAGAATGCGCTAGAAGTTCTGGAATATCCATGCTGTTCGAGTCGCTTACACCGCAGAAGCCAATTTGAAAATGGGTAGATACATGGCGATTACCAAACCTCCTACCACCACAGCGAGAAAACCCATCAGGGCGGGTTCGATAAAAGTGGTCAGGGTGTCGACCTTATTATCGACTTCTGCTTCGTAAAAGTCAGCGACCTTGGCCAGCATATCGCCCAGAGAACCCGATTCTTCACCGATGGCGACCATTTGAATGACCATATCCGGAAACAGGCTGGCCTGTCGCATGGAGAAGTTAAGCTGTTGACCGATTGACACCGAATCACGCATTTCCAGCACGGCCTGTTCATAGACGTAGTTGCCGGTAGCGGTCGAGACCGATGTCATGGCGTCGACCAGGGGAACGCCGCCGGAGAACATGGTAGACAGGGTACGGGCAAAGCGGGCATTAGCCGCAGTGCCCACTAAATCGCCAATCAGCGGCAGTTTTAAGACCCAGCGGTCAACCAGTTGGTAGAAAGTGCGGGAGCGTTTGCGGAGGGCGATAAAGCCGACAATAGCGCCGACCGGAAGGCCGAGGATCAGATACCAGTAGGATTGAAAGATTTGTGATAGATCGATCACCATACGGGTCAGAGCCGGTAAGTCCGCACCAAAACCTTTGAATAAATCTTCAAAGGTGGGAATGACGAAAATTAATAGAATAGCTGTTACCACAAATGCAAAAAACAGCACAATGGTGGGGTAGGTCAGCGCCTTTTTAACCTTAGCCTTGAGCGCCTCGCTCTTTTCCAGATAAATCGCAATCTTGTCGAGCAGGATTTCCAGCACGCCGGCCTCTTCACCGGCTCCGACCAGACTGCAATAGAGATCGTTGAAGTACAGGTGATGTTTAGCCAATGCTTTAGTGAAAGTGACGCCGGATTCCACATCGGTTTTAATGTCTAAAATAAGTTTTTTCAGCTTGGGTTTCTTGCTGCTGTGGCCGATCATGTCCAGGGCCTGGACGATGGCGATGCCAGAATCCAGCATCGTGCATAGTTGCCGCGTGAACAGCATGATATCCTTGGGTTTAATGCTGTCCCCAAACGCCAACAACGGCTTCGGCTTTTTTCTGACGGTGAGCGGGGTGATGCCTTGCCGACGCAGTTCGGCTTTGATGAGATTGGAATTGGAACCCCGCATTTCCCCTTTGACGCGTTTATTGCGTTTGTCGGTGCCCTGCCAAAGGAAGACAATATCTTCATCCATGTGCTTTGCTAAGCTCGATTTCCTTGCCATGGTCTAATCCTTAGTGACGCGATTGATTTCTTCCAGACTGGTCATCCCTTCGCGGACTTTGTTAAGTCCCGATTGCCGAAGGTTATTGACCCCTTCCCGCTGCGCCTGATCGGCAATTTGCATGGCGTTGCCCTCGGCCATGATAATGCGCTGCATGGCTTCCGAAATCGGCATGACTTCATAAATGCCGACCCGGCCCTTATAACCGTTGAGGCACTGTTCGCAGCCCACCGGCCGGTAAACGGTTAATTTATCCAGATCGGCCTCCTGAAAGCCTTCCTCCAGCAACGCCTCGCGAGGAATATTATTATCCTCTTCTTTGCAGTGATTGCATAGCCGCCGGGCCAGACGCTGGGCGATAATCAGACTGGTACTGGAAGCAATGTTAAAGGGCGCGACACCCATGTTCATCAAGCGGGTCAGCGTTTCGGCGGCGCTGTTGGTATGCAGCGTGGAGAGCACCAGGTGCCCGGTCTGTGCCGCTTTAATGGCGATTTCCGCCGTCTCCAGGTCACGAATCTCACCCACCATGATGATGTCCGGGTCCTGGCGCAAGAAGGCGCGCAGGGCATTAGCGAAGGTCATGCCGGTCTTGACATTGACGTTGACCTGGTTAACACCCGGCAGGTTGATTTCCACGGGATCTTCGGCGGTGGAGATATTGACCTCGGAGGTATTGAGAATATTGAGGGCCGTGTACAAGGACACGGTTTTACCGCTGCCCGTCGGGCCGGTCACCAGAACCATTCCCTGGGGCTTACGGATGGCTTTCAGAAACAGCTCTTTCTGATGGGCTTCATAGCCTAGGGCGTCGATACCCATCTTGGCGCTGGCGGGATCCAGAATACGCATCACCACTTTTTCGCCCCAGAGGGTGGGCATGGTATTAACGCGGAAATCGATGGCATGGTGTTTGGACAGCCGCAGTTTCATCCGACCATCCTGCGGCACGCGGCGCTCGGCAATGTCGAGTTGGGCCATGACCTTAAGGCGTGCCGAAATACGTGCTGCTATGCTAATAGGCGGTTTGGCGACTTCATGCAGAATACCATCCTGGCGGAACCGGACCCGATAAAGTTTTTCATAGGGTTCGAAGTGCAGGTCGGAAGCGCCACGGTTAATGGCATCCAGCAGCGCCCGGTTCACAAAGCGGACAACGGGAGCATCGTCATCCTGATTTTTGGCGGCCATAGAGGATGGCCTGCCTTCCTTGTCGCCGGTTACATCGACATTATCGAGATCCTCATCTAAAAGCTCGGCCATGGACTCCGAAGAATTTTGCAGCGCGCGCTCGATAGCCTGCGCTAACTGGGTCTCGACAACAACGATAGGCTCGGTATTCAAGCTGCTTTGAAATTTAATATCTTCTAAAGCCCGCATATTGGTGGGATCGGTCAGACCGATGAACAGGCGGTTGCCGCGCTTCCAAAGGGGCAATGCCCGATACTGGCGGATTAGCCGTTCGTCTACGCGGTTTACCGGGGCTGCATCCATATCCAACGCGCTGAGGTCGAATAGGGGAAGGCTGTACTCCCGGGAGGCAATGCGGGCAATATCCATTGCCGAAGCGAGCTTGTTTTCCACCAGATAAGTAACAAAAGGAATGCCGTTCTGTGGTGCCTGTTCAAGAGCACGAAGGGCGGTATTTTCGTCCAGTAGCTTATTGCGTACCAGTTGTCTACTCAAGCCGGTTAAGCGTAGGCTAGTTCCACTGGCTTGCGTTTCGTTAGATGCTAGTGCCATAGATTGTGTCCTTTCCTTAGGCGAATGAATATCAATGGCAAATTGATTTTGCACTTTAGACTATGAACAGAGGTTTGGAAAGAGGTAATAATAAGTTCCACAAGAACGACAGGGATGATAGTTTAATGGGTAGAAGATAAACGAACGGGGTACGATATACATTGGATAAATCAAAGAATAAAAAGTAATAAGGATAAACAAGAAAAAGCTAACATCAAAAATGTGTACCGCAATGCGAGCATTGCGAGCAATAACCGTGAGGTTTTCAATATTCGAGGCAATCAGTACCGTCTGGTGGTGGCTGTCAATTGTACGTCTGGCATCATCTACATTCGCTTTATTGGGACGCACCAAGACTACGACAGAATCGACGTTACCACCATTTTAAGAGGACATCGCTATGGACATCCATCTCATTCGCACCGAAGCAGACCATGAGACTGCGCTGGCAGAAATCGACCGCCTCTTTGACGCGGCTTCCAAGACGCTGGAAGGGGATCGTCTGGAGGTGTTAGCCGCTCTCGTGGAAGCTTACGAGGAGCAGCACTACAGCATTCCCGCTCCAGACCCCATCGAAGCGATCAAATACCATATGGAGAGTCGCGGGCTCTGCCGCCGTGATCTGGAGCCCTACCTGGGAAGCCGTGCACGGGTAGCAGAAGTGCTCAACCGGAAACGCCCCTTGTCACTGGAGATGATCCGTCGGCTCCATACAGGGCTAGGGATTGCGGCAGAGATTCTCATCCAGCGTACTTCCTTACTTCGACTATGCCGAACAAGGGCGTCCAGCCGACGCCGAAAAGCCTACGCTCCGCTTCGGCTCCCCGACGCGGCTGATGCCTGGCCGTTGGGCGCCAATCAGGAATAATCAGAGTTGCCTCCAAAAGTCAGAGAACTGATCCAAGAACTTGAAAGCGCAGGCTTCAAGAATCGAGGAGGCAAATGGAGTCATCGGAATTTTGTGCATCTCAAGGTTGCTAAGCCTGTTGTTATATCCGGCAAAGCCGGCGATGATGCTCAACACTATCAAATCAAAGCTGTAAAAAAGGCTATCGAGGAATCGAAGTAATGAAAGTGAGCGCTCGCTACGCCAAAATTATTGAGTGGTCAGAGGAAGATCAATGCTATATAGGCAGTTGTCCCGGGCTCATATACGGTGGCTGTCATGGTCATGATGAACAACAGGTGTTTGCCGAGTTGTGTGAAATCGTTGAAGAGGCTATCAAACTTTACCAACAGGACGGAAAGCCATTACCACCTTACACATCTGGCAAGGACTACGCCAACAAGATGTTGAGTATTGCTTAACGAGTAAGGTTAGATTGTGTGAGTGAAGCGAACCACAATCTGAACCGGTTGTTGGACAAGCCCTTGACAAAACCGAAAAACGTGCTGATCGCGAACGACTATCGTAAAAATAGTCTGGGATATGAATAACTTGAAGAAGTGCGCAGAGGCGTTGAAATTTTGATCATTACCAGCGAATTCTAGCTCATTATCTGATTTAAGTCTTCATCTTCCCATCTGGAGTGGAATTTTGATGTCTCATCATCTGTTGATGCAACGTATTTCCTAAAACGGCGTTGTTGACTGGTCTAAGGTAATGCCGTCTTTATGATGAAAGTGGAAAAGGTAGAGAAACTTCTCTGCGTAGCGGCTTCGTCCAACAGAGGCTTTTAGCTCAAAAGTTCGTCATAGGTTGGTAAAACGCTCCTCACTAATGCAAGAAGGGTGCGAAGAATTCCTCGCACCCTTCTTTTGTTTTCATGGCGTTAGGGTTCGCTACGCTTACCCCGACCTACCCGAACTGCCCATAACTTAACCTCTGCAGTGTAACGGCTTTACCGGGGACGTACAAAAGGAGAAGGAGCCTGTGCGGCTCCTTCTTGAGTGGGTCGTGATTATCCGGTTACGGACGGCAGTTGGAAGGCCGATATTTGGGTAGCAGAGTACCGCCCGTGCAATCCCAGTCGATGGAGGTGGCCGGAGGCACACCGGCAACCAGGGCGGCACCGGCGGAAGTGGGAACCATGGTGATGTTGCCATTGCCCGCTGCTGGCGTAAAGGTCATGGTAATGGTGCCGTTAGCGGGATCGACAGCAACTGCGTTTACGCTAGCCGTTGGGCTGGGTGCTGCCCAACCGGCATCCAAATTAGCATTACCCGCGGCGGCATTTTCAGCAACGGTGGTTTTGGCCGCGGAGGCAAGCACCAGGCCTTCACTGACTCGGGCGCGAACCGTGTAATCCTGATAGGCGGGAATGGCGATGGCGGCTAAGATACCGATAATGGCCACCACAATCATGAGTTCGATTAAGGTGAAGCCTTGTTGCATTTTCCTTTTGTCCATTAATAATACTCCTTTCATTTAGCGCAATTTATCGTGTTTAACGGTGTTGAACGTTTACCACGATGTGTTTAATGACTACGTTGAGGATCGGAATCGAAACTGATTTCGAGGCCGTCGCTTTTACTTAAAGCATTAGCCATGCCAACTTTCCCAGACTGTGATATGAGAGGTAAAAAATAATATTTAATAGATTGATTAATAAGAAATTTTATAGATCAATATTATCGTGTTTTACGAGTCGGCAAACGACTTTTGAGGGTTATTGTGACGATAAGAGTGTGACGCAGAAGGAATGGAATGACAATTTCTGTCTGTCCATTTAGGGTATCTTTTCCGTCTGAATTTGACATAATGGAATAAATAAACCTAAGGGATTAATAAGAAACAATGCATGACAAAAAAACAAATTTGTTGCTTTTTTTGGCGGGAAAACAGCAAACGTTTAGTGTTTGGACATTTGCTAATTTAATGGAATCTTTGTGTTGCGTTTACAACTGATCTTGCAACGACAGCGGCTGCATTGAGCCGCTTCGTTGACAGAGAATTTAAAAATCAGTACTCAGTAACGTCTCTCTGAAAGTACTGCAGCCAATCGACTCGATAAGCGCTCTAGTCTATGCCCAGTTTCTTCAGTCGATAACGCAATGCACGGAAGGTAATGCCCAGCTTCTCGGCAGCGGCGGTTTTATTGTAACGGGTAGCTTCCAGGGCCTTCATAATCGCCTCCTTTTCCAGCACCTCCAGGTAGCTTTCCAAATCCGTATCCCGGGGTGGTACAATGGGCGCCGACGGTGGCGTAGGGGCGGCAGACGAAGCCTGCGGAGTTGCGGCGGGCGTTCCGGGAAAAGAGGAAGGCAAAATCATCGTTTCCGGCAGTTGTAAATCTTCAGGCCCGATGAGTTGGCCTTCACATAACGTGAGCGCCCTCTCCAGGATGTTTTCTAACTCTCGGACATTGCCGGGAAAAGAGTAATTTTGCAGCGCCTCGAGGGCCTTGGGCGTCAGCCGGGGCGGCGTCAGGCTATCGTCGTGGCTAAGCCGCTCCAGAATGTGTTCGGCCAGCTCCGGGATGTCTTCCGGGCGCTCCCGCAGACTGGGCATGCGCAGTTCAATCACATTGAGACGATAATACAAATCTTGGCGAAACGCGCCGGTTTCCACCAGTTTGCCCAGATCCTTGTGGGTAGCGCTCAAAATGCGCACATCGGTCGCCACCTCGGCTTGCGCGCCGATGGGGCGCACCGCCCGTTCCTGAATAGCACGCAGCAGTTTAACCTGCATATGTTGGGGTAAATCGGCTACCTCGTCCAGGAATAAGGTGCCGCCGTTGGCGGCCTGAAATAAGCCGATCTTATCTTGCGTGGCCCCGGTGAAACTGCCTTTTTTATAGCCGAAGAATTCACTTTCCATTAAATGTTCCGGAATGGCGCCGCAATTGACTGGGACAAAGGGTTTATCGGCGCGCGGCCCCGAGGTATGAACGAGCCGGGCTGCGAGTTCTTTACCGGTACCGGATTCACCGCTGATAAGAATCGGTGCCTGACTGCGGGCCAGCTTGCGGCTTAATACCACCACGGCTTTCATAGCAGCGGAATGACCCAATAGCGTAGGACGATCATCCGCCGCCGCCTGGCGGCTCTCTATATTCGGCGCCAGTTTAAGGGCAGAATTGACCAGGTTACGCAAGGTGCTCAACTCGAAAGGCTTGGACACAAAATCGAAGGCGCCCAACTTGAGCCCCTCAACGGCGCTTTCCACATTGCCGTGGGCGGTAATCACAGCAACCGGTAGCTGCGGGTAATGCTTCTGAATATAGGCCACCAGTTCCAGCCCATTGCCGTCCGGTAGCCGCATATCGGTAATGCAGAACCGGAAAGACTGCCGTTTCAGCATCGATTTGGCCTCGTGCACGGTCTCTGCCGGAAAGCAATTGACGTGCATGGGTATGAGGGTCATTTCGATAAGTTCGCGGATATCCGCCTCATCGTCAACGATTAGGGCGTTGCAAGCGTCCATTGAGGTTCCTTTTCCTGGTTAATGGGTTTGGCAAACATGATGCGAAAGCAACTGCCTCCCTCAGAAGGTCGCAGGTACTGAAGTTGAGCACCATTAGCCTCGCATATCTCCCTGGAGATATACAGCCCCAAGCCCGTCCCTTGGGCTTTGGTAGTAAAAAAAGGTTCAAAGATTTTCTTGACTTCAGACTCAGGAATTCCTTGGCCAAAGTCATGCACTTCTATATAAGGCATGTTATACAATTTATCCAGTCCGGCCGCCAAGCGCAACCGTGGCGGCTGACCGGCAGAGGTGCCATGTACACAGGCGTTGCTGCAGAGGTTCCAGAGCACCTGATGTAAGTGACTGGGATCGAAACGCACTTGTAGCTCATCGGCTTGCACCTCCAGCGCTAACTGTGGTGTTTTGTTTCCTTGGCCGCGACAAAATTCCTGCACAAAAGCATTTAACCAGGGCCTTAGCGTAAGGTCTTCGGGTTTGGGATGATTACGCCGGGATAGATCCAAGATATTGGTGATAATGCGGTTGGCGCGCTTGGTATTGTCATGGATGATTTGTCCAAGGCGCTGTTCGCTGGGGCCGGCAGTAGTGGATTCCTGGAGAAGTTGCGCCGCGTGGCTGATGGAAGCCAGGGGATTGCGAACTTCATGGGCAATCCCCGCCGTCATTCGGCCTAAGGCCGCCAGCTTGATCTGATGGAGACGCTGCGAAACCTGAGTGGAATCCTCCAGTGAGATTAAAGTATCGATAGCCCGGTTGCCCTGCAGATGGCTGAAATTGGCAATGACATCGGGCAGGTGCTCGGCCTGACGGAATGGCCTTGTATTGGGAAGGCCCGTGTTAAGCCAATGGTGCAAGCGTTGCTCGAGCGTTGCAGAAATGTCCTTAAGGGCTTTACCCTGGCAGGCAGCGGAATAATCCAGCAGTCCCTTGGCCTTATCGTTCATCAGTCGAATCTGCGCAGCGCGATTTACCACAATAATGCCCGACGGTAAGTGCTGAACGATCGCCTGATTGAGCTCCGCCATCTCCAGCAGCTCCATGGAACGCTGATAAGCCAGTTTTTCGCTGCGCCGGGCGCGTTCTGCCAAGGTATAAGTCAGCAGCGCGGCGATGAAAAAGGAAGCACCTAGCACGCTGAGGCGATCCAGCTCATTATTATAAGTGCCCAGATGGCTAAGAAACCGGCTCAACGGGACGGACACATTCGCTTGCGCAGCCTCGCCGGGTGCGAAGGACAGAAAAGCCGTGTAAAGCCAGTTACCGAACAGAATGAAAAAGGCCAGCGCCGCCGCCGCCAGTGCCGAGTACAAGGGCAGCAAAATGCCGCTGGCGGCGACGGCAGTCACCAGGAGAATGGTCAAACTGCTCGTAATGCCGCCCGAGGCGTGAATCAACAAACTAAGGCCGGTAAGATCCACCAAGGTTTGCAAATGTGCCTGAATTTGTAGGGAAGGGCGGCGCCAAAAGCTGGCGATGATGGACAGTAACACTGCGATCATATAGCCCAGCGCCGTAAACAAGAATAATGACGGGTGCGTCTGCCCAAACACGGGGGCTTGTTCACCGAGAAAGAAAACGCCTACTAAGACGGCTGCTAGGACAAGGCGGCAGAGATTAAAGACCCGGAATACCGACCAAATACGGCGGCGGTCCAGATTGGTCCTGGATACGACGCTGATAAGCGAAGGTTGTGTGAGTGTCGTCATATAGCTTTTCGGAAGGCTAATAATCCTTGACAAAAAATTCCAATCAGCTTTTGTGCTGTTCGGCTCGTTTAAGACAATGGGTTTCATTGCAAAAAAAACCTGTTTGCACATTGCCAAGCGCTTCGCCGCGGGGCAGATAAACCCCACAACCGACGCAACGAACCGTTTCCTGATAGGGAAGGTTCTGGTGAGTCCGCGCGTGTCGATGCTGCATAAGCCGGCGCCGTAGGCGCCGCAATAACCAAAATCCTGCGATTAACAGCGCAATGATAAAAAGTTGTCGAAGGCTTATCATTAAAGTCATCTCGAGATGAGATTGTCAATTACTGGGTGCAGATCGCCCTGCAAAATAATAGTCTACACTAACAGCAACGGGAAACAGATCTTGCAACGCTGGCGCAAAAGTGGCGTATGCTCGACCGAGTTTAGGACGGTGCTATAGCGCCAGCCATATGAATTGATGCTTATGATCTCATTACAATCGTCGTTCACTAACGATTTGTAGCCTTTTAATCAGTATCAGGTCATGTGACCAGCACTATAACAACAGGAGCTGGCAAGGCAGTTTTGTGAAAGTAAGTCTTTTAACTGTACAAAAGGGGCGAAAAACGCATGAATCTGCATGAATATCAAGCAAAAGAACTTTTTAAAGCCTTCGGCGTGGCAGTGCCCCGTGGTGTTAAAGTCACTTCTCAACAGGAAGCGATGGATGCAGCGAAAGAGTTAGGCGGTTCGGTTTGGGTGGTCAAAGCCCAAGTTCACGCCGGTGGCCGCGGCAAGGCCGGCGGCGTCAAACTGGCTCGCAGTCTACCGGAGGTGGGAGAAATGGCCGGTCAGATGCTGGGTTCCACGTTAAAAACGATACAAACAGGACCTGCAGGGTTGCCTGTCCATGCCCTGTTAATTGAAGAAGGGTTAGATATCGCCAATGAACTTTACTTAAGCGTCTTGGTGGATCGCAGCGCTAAGCGCATCGTCTTTATGAGCTCTTCCGAAGGTGGCATGGACATCGAAGAAGTCGCCGCCAAGACTCCGGAGAAGATTCTTACCGTGGCCGTAGATCCCGTTACCGGTCTACAGCCCTATCAATGCCGTCGGCTTGGTTTTGGTATGGGGTTGGCCAGGCATGAAGTGAATGGCTTGGTCAAGGTGATGACCGGCTTGTACAATTTGTTTGTTGCCAAGGATGCCAGTCTCATCGAAATCAATCCATTGATTGTCACCGGCGGTGGTAAATTGCTTGCTTTGGACGCCAAGCTCAATCTGGACGATAACGCGCTGTACCGCCATAAAAATCTTGCCGAAATGCGCGATCCGACCCAGGAAGACGAGCGTGAACACCTCGCCCACGAAATCGGTTTAAACTACGTTGCCCTGGATGGCAATATCGGTTGCATGGTCAATGGTGCCGGTTTGGCCATGGCCACCATGGACATGGTAAAACTCCACGGCGGCGAGCCGGCTAATTTTCTGGATGTCGGCGGTGCGGCCACCGAGGATCGCGTCTCCAGAGCCTTTAAGCTAATTCTGTCCAGCCGCGATGTTAAAGCGATTCTGGTGAATATTTTTGGGGGTATTGTGCGCTGCGATGTCATTGCCGAGGGTATTATTCAGGCGGTCAAGGAGGTGGGTTTATCATTGCCCGTTGTGGTGCGCCTGCAGGGCACTAACGTGGAAATGGGACGCAAGCTGCTGGCGGATTCCGGCATGAACATTACCGCTGCGGAGGATCTGACCGATGCGGCGACGCGCGCGGTGGCGGCCGCTAAATAAGCGATTGCAGACTTAGCGATCTTTGGCATTCACGAGCAACGCATGACGGTAAAGACTCATGAGCATTCTTGTCGGTAAAAATACGAAAGTTATCTGTCAGGGCTTCACGGGCCAACAAGGCACCTTTCATTCGGAGCAAGCCCTTGCCTACGGGACCAATTTGGTCGGCGGCGTAACGCCGGGGCGGAGCGGCGATATCCATCTGGAGCGCCCGGTTTTCAATACCTGTCACGACGCCGTCGCTGCGACGGGGGCCAATGCCACTATGATTTATGTACCGGCTCCGTTTGCGGCGGACGCCATTCTGGAAGCGGCCGATGCCGGTATTAAAGTCATTGTTTGTATCACCGAGGGCATACCGGTTCTGGATATGCTGAAAGTGAAAGCGGCTCTTGAGGGTACGGATGTCAAACTGGTTGGTCCCAACTGTCCGGGAATTATCACTCCCGGAGAGTGCAAAATTGGCATTATGCCCGGCCATATCCATAAACCAGGCAGTATCGGCATTGTTTCCCGCTCCGGCACATTAACCTATGAGGCGGTGCATCAGACCACTCAGACCGGCTTGGGACAGAGCACCTGCGTAGGCATCGGTGGCGACCCGATCCACGGGATGAGCTTTATCGATTGTCTCGACCTGTTCGAGGCGGATCGACAGACGAAAGGCATTGTCATGGTGGGGGAAATCGGCGGAAGCGCCGAAGAAGAGGCCGCGGAATTTATTAAAAGCCATGTGCGCAAGCCCGTGGTTGCCTATATCGCCGGCGTTACGGCGCCCCCAGGTAAGCGCATGGGACATGCCGGCGCCATCATTACCGGCGGTAAGGGCACGGCCAGAGAAAAGTTTGCAGCGCTGGAGGCCGCCGGTATTGCCATTGTGCGTTCGCCCGCAGAAATTGGCGTCCGTATGCAAGAATTTTTTTCCGGTTAGGATAGAGCGCAGCAGAGAGATTTTTCCTTAGGGTTTAAACTGTTGACTTGATTTCTCTCCATGCTCTATGGCAGCCGTTCGCGCAAGAACCAAAAGCTGCTGAACGGCGTGAAAAAGGCCGTCGAGGATCCGCATCCTGCTGATTGTCCAACAGATCGCGCTCGCCCCGAACAACCAGTAGCAAAACCGGTTCGTGCTGCGCCCATCAACTGGACACCTTGCCGCTCTCGGTACGCCAATGGACAGACCTGCTCTGCAATGCACAGCACGACCGGAACGAAACCGGCCCCGGTGAAGCAGGAAGTTAATGCCAAACCGACCTATGCGTAGGTTTGGGTAAAGTGAACGGAACGGATTTAGAAGCTCACGCCAAACAGGGAAAATGGTTTTTCATACTCCTGGCCGTTGAGCAGGACGGTGAGTCCAGGAAGATGTGGAGAATTCGGGTAGTTGAGCTCAAGGACTCGGAAGCTATCGGCGGCTAAATCGGGTAATTCCAATTTGACATAAGCCTTGGCCATGATCGCTAAGGCATCGGGAACCGATGGCGTGCGCGCATAGTTTTCCAGCACATACTGAGCGCGGTTGACGGCAGCGACATAAGCGCCACGCCGCCGATAATAATCGGCCACGTTAATTTCATAGGCGGCCAACTTGTTGTGCAAAAACAGCATACGCTGACGGGCATCCTCGGCGTAACTGCTGTTGGGAAATTTTTGCACCAACTCAGCGAAATCGTTAAAAGCCTGACGCGTCGAGTCGGTATCCGTCTTAGCAGGATCATTAGGCGCCAAACGGCTAAGGGCGGTTTCTCCACGATTATAGTTAACCAGCCCCTTGAGGTAATAGGCGTAGTCTACAAAGGGATGGCGAGGGTTGGTCCTAATAAAACGATCGGCAGCGGCAATTGCCGCATCGGGTTCATCGTCTTTATAGTTTGCATAGATCAATGTCAGCTGGGCTTGTTGTGCATAGCGACCAAAAGGATAACGGGCTTGTAACTTTTCTAAGTAGCCAATGGCGGTTTGATAGCTGCCGTCATCAATCGCTTCTTTGGCCTCTGTGTAAAGCCGGTCGGCAGACCAATCCCGGGTTTCGTCGATTTGCTCCGGCAACAGACCACAACCTGACAGATTGAAACAGATTGCCGAAACAATAAGTAGCAGCAATAAAGCATGCAGAATGTGATGTCGCAACATAGGCGCTCTCTAATTTGAATGAGCTGATTTATGCACCAGTATAACCCGTCAAGCCCGGTTGAGGCTACGTCCGGCACCGAACCCATTGCCTGTCAAATTCCCGCGGCGTATGCAGGAATGCGCTTAGATCAGGCGCTTGCCGCATTATTGCCGAGCTATTCCCGGAGTCGCCTGCAGCAGTGGATCAGAGCCGGCCATATTCAGGTCAATGGACGCCTGTCACGACCTCGAGATCCTGTGGCAGGAGGAGAGCGGGTGCAAGGAGCAGTGCCGCAGCGGCAGGAAACAGTTGCCAAGCCCCAAGAAATACCCTTGGCTATCCATTACGAAGATGCGGACCTTCTCGTGCTCAACAAACCCGCAGGGTTAGTGGTGCATCCTGCGGCCGGTAATGTCGACGGTACGTTAGTCAATGCTTTGTTACACCACGCTCCTGAACTGGCGGCACTGCCCCGCGCGGGTTTGGTTCACCGCCTGGATAAGGGTACCTCAGGCTTACTGGTGGTGGCGCGCAGTCAGCGGGCTTATACGTTCCTGGTGGCACAGTTGCAGGCCAGGACCATTGAGCGAGACTATCAAGCCGTGGTCACGGGGCGCATGACCGCCGGCGGTACTATCTCCGCTCCTATCGGGCGTCATCCTGTGGATCGCAAACGCATGGCCGTGGTTTCGGGAGGTAAAGCCGCCGTGACTCACTACCGGGTCATGCGGCGTTTTATCGCCCATACGCATCTGTGGATAAAACTGGAAACCGGACGCACTCATCAGATTCGCGTGCACATGGCCTACTTACGTCATCCCCTGGTCGGCGACGTGGTTTACGGCGGGCGTTGGCAAGCTCCTAAAGGAGTCGTGAGTTCCTGTCTCGCCGTGCTGCGGTGCTTTCCACGCCAGGCTTTGCATGCGACGCGCTTGGCATTGACCCATCCCGACAGTGGTCAGCGCCTGGAATGGCAGGCGCCTCTCCCGGAGGACATGGCTGGCTTGCTGAGTGTGCTGGAAGAAAGTAATGCCTGAAGCCCAAGTTCCAACGGAATGCTTTATTTTCCCCGCTTGGCCGGCTCCAGCCAGAGTGCGCGCTGCTGCTACCACTCGACACGGGGGCGTGAGTCGGCCTCCCTTTGCCAGCTTCAATCTAGGAGCACATGTAGGTGATAATCCTGCCCATGTCGCTTGCAATCGCCAGCGGTTAAGGCAAGCCCTGGAACTGCCTGGAGAGCCCCTTTGGCTGCAGCAGGTACATAGCGCTACCGTGATTGCTGCAGAGCGGGTAACCGGGCCAGTGGAGGGTGATGCATCCTATGCGCGCGCACCCGGCCAAGTGTGTGCCGTGCTGACCGCTGACTGTCTGCCGGTGCTGTTGTGCGAGCGATCGGGAAACTGCGTGGCTGCGCTCCATTGCGGCTGGCGGGGTTTAGTAAACGGAGTAATCGGTGCCACGTTAGCGCGCTTAGCCTGTGCTCCTGAGCAGATCCTGGCATGGTTGGGGCCCGCCATTGGTCCAGATCATTTTGAAGTGGGAGAAGAGGTGCGCAGCCTTTTTTTGGCCATGGACCCGGACAATAGCACTTATTTCCGGCCTTCGCTACGGCAGCGCTGGCTGGCGGATCTCCATGGTTTGGCCCGCCAGCAATTGCAGGCGTTGGGTGTGGCAGCCATTTATGGCGAGAACCGCTGTACGGTAACGGCGTGCGAGCGGTTTTTTTCTTACCGCCGTGATGGCGGTACCGGGCGCATGGCGACGCTGATCTGGTTAGCGGAATGATGTGCATTGCGGAACGCGGCCGCCTGTGAGAGCAAGCCGCGCGTCGTATCTCCGACAGTCAGTAAGGCGATTTCTCTTGGCGAAAACCTTGAATTACTCTAAATCACCTCTATTTAGCATACAAGTGAATCAAATTTTGGATAAGAGGAATTTCTAGACTATGCGAATGGATAAGTTAACCAGTAAATTTCAAATGGCTTTAGCCGATGCGCAAAGTCTCGCCGTGGGGCGTGATCACCAGTTTATCGAACCGGTGCATGTCATGGCTGCGCTGCTCGATCAACAGGGCGGTACGGTGCGTCCTCTGTTGGCTCAGGCTGATATCAATGTCACTCTGTTGCGTTCCCAGTTGGGTGAAGCGCTGGATCGCCTGCCGCGTGTAGAGGGAGTTGGCGGCGACGTACAGATTTCCAATGGGTTGGCGCGCCTCCTGAATGTCACCGATAAGCTGGCACAGCAGCGCAAGGATGCTTATATTTCTTCGGAATTGTTTGTATTGGCTGCCCTGGAAGATAAGGGAGAACTGGGAGGCCTGCTGCGTAAAGCCGGTGCTTCTAAGAATGCTGTCGAACGGGTGATCGACACTCTGCGCGGCGGTCAGCGGGTAGATGATCCGAATGCGGAGGAGCAGCGCCAGGCACTGGAAAAGTATACGATCGATCTGACTGAACGGGCCGAGCAAGGCAAGTTAGACCCAGTCATCGGACGCGACGACGAAATCCGGCGTACCATTCAGGTGCTGCAGCGACGTACTAAGAATAACCCCGTGCTGATCGGTGAAGCCGGAGTGGGTAAAACCGCTATTGTGGAGGGGTTGGCGCAACGTATTATCAACGGCGAAGTGCCGGAAGGGCTTAAAAATAAACGTCTGTTGTCCCTGGACATGGGAGCTTTGATTGCCGGAGCTAAATTCCGCGGCGAATTTGAAGAGCGCCTCAAAGCCGTGCTTAATGATCTGGCCAAGCAGGAAGGCCGTATTATCCTATTTATGGATGAGTTGCATACTATGGTGGGTGCCGGCAAGGCTGAGGGGGCAATGGATGCGGGCAATATGTTGAAGCCGGCCTTGGCCCGAGGCGAATTGCACTGTGTTGGTGCCACCACTCTGGATGAATACCGTCAATACGTTGAAAAGGATGCCGCTCTGGAACGGCGTTTCCAAAAGATCTTGGTTGATGAACCCGGCGTCGAGGACACTATCGCCATTTTGCGCGGTTTAAAGCAGCGTTATGAAGTTCATCATGGAGTGGAAATCACGGATCCGGCCATTGTTGCGGCGGCAACGTTATCACACCGTTATATCACCGACCGGCAGCTACCCGACAAAGCGATTGATTTGATGGATGAAGCAGCCAGCCGCATCCGTATGGAAATAGATTCCAAGCCCGAAGAAATGGATCGTTTGGAGCGCCGTCTGATTCAGCTCAAGATTGAGCGCGAAGCGGTTAAAAAGGAAACCGATGAGGCTTCCCGCAAGCGTCTGGAAAACCTGGAGCAAGAAATTTCTCGCACTGAGCGGGAATATGCTGAACTGGAAGAGATCTGGAAAGGCGAAAAAGCTTCTCTAGAGGGAACAGCGCATCTCAAGGAGGAATTGGAGCGGGCTCGTCTGGAGCTGGAAACGGCCCGTCGCGCCGGTGATTTGACGCGTATGTCCGAGTTACAATATGGCCGTATTCCCGCTTTGGAGAAGCAACTTGCCGAGGCGGCCCAGACGGAAAAACGGGAATTTAAGCTGTTGCGTAATAAGGTGACTGATGAAGAGATAGCTGAGGTTGTCTCCAAATGGACCGGCATTCCTGTGGCTAAAATGTTGGAGGGCGAGCGGGAGAAACTCTTACGGATGGAAGAAGCGCTGCATCGGCGAGTAATTGGCCAGGACGAAGCTATCGAGGCAATCAGCAATGCCATCCGTCGATCGCGGGCAGGTTTGTCCGATCCCAATCGGCCTACCGGCTCATTCCTATTCTTAGGACCGACAGGTGTGGGCAAAACTGAGTTATGCAAAGCGTTAGCGGAGTTTTTGTTTGACACCGAAGAGGCCATGGTGCGTATCGATATGTCTGAGTTTATGGAGAAACACTCCGTGGCACGTTTAATCGGTGCCCCTCCGGGTTACATCGGTTACGAGGAAGGTGGTCATTTGACCGAGACAGTGCGTCGTAAGCCTTATTCGGTAATTTTGCTGGATGAAGTGGAAAAAGCACATCCCGATGTCTTTAACGTATTATTGCAGGTGCTGGATGATGGCCGCTTGACTGACGGTCATGGCCGTACCGTTGATTTTCGCAATACGGTCATTGCGATGACTTCCAATTTAGGTTCGCAGATCATTCAAGAAATGGCCGGTGACGAAAATTACGAGCAGATGAAGGTCGCAGTCATGGAGATTTTGGGCGCTCAATTGCGGCCCGAATTTATCAATCGTATTGATGAAGTGGTGGTATTTCATGCCTTGGGCCGTGCACAGATACGAGCTATTACCAGCATTCAGATTGATTATCTGCGGCGTCGCTTAGCGGAGCGCAGTATGCGGCTAAGGGTGAGCGAATCTGCCTTAGATCATCTGGGCGAGGCGGGCTTTGATCCAGTTTATGGTGCCCGTCCTCTCAAACGGGCTATCCAACAGCAACTGGAGAATCCACTAGCCCAGCAAATTTTGGCGGGCGACTTCGGTCCAGGTGACACGATTGAGGTAGACAGGGAAGGCAGTAGACTCGTATTCCGGCAAGGCCAACGGGCGGCTGCCTAGGTTGTCTATCGGCTTAGTAAGACCCCGCTGCGGCGGGGTTTTATTATTTTGCAGGACTTTGTCATAATGATGCTTATGCATAATATTAAATCTGTAGAGTTTAGAGCAAACCAGTTGTGGCGTAAGGCTTATCGGATTTCCGTTTAACATCATTTCACAATGTTCTGGCTCAGCCGGTTCTTTTTTTATTAACATATCCAACGTTAATATTAACTTGACAATGTCAAGTTAATAGCCATCAAAATAATGAGGTCGTTAAAGTGAAACGGAAGATACGTAAAGCAGTTTTTCCCGTGGCAGGTTTGGGTACTCGATTTTTGCCGGCCACTAAGGCAAGTCCGAAGGAAATGTTGCCGATTGTAGATAAGCCGTTAATTCAGTATGCCGTAGAAGAAGCCATAGCGGCGGGAGTGGATACGCTTGTTTTTATCACCGGACGCAATAAAAATTCTATTCTCGATCATTTCGACAAAGCCTACGAACTGGAATCGGAACTTGAGGCCAAGGGTAAATTCGACATGCTGGAAGTCGTGCGTGGTATCTTGGCGCCGGGTGTCAGCTGTGTCTATATTCGTCAGCCTGAAGCGCTAGGACTGGGTCATGCCGTGTTATGTGCCAAACCCGTGGTAGGCGATGAACCGTTTGCGGTGTTGCTTGCTGATGATCTGATCAGTAATCCTAACGGTGGAGCTATGGCAGAAATGATGGCCACCTTTTATAAATATCAATGTTCTGTTTTGGGAGTAGAAAGAGTACCCAGGTCTGAAACCAGCAAGTATGGCATTATTCACCCCCTACCCTTTGCGCACCGCCTGAACAATGTTGACGGCATTATCGAGAAACCTAAGCCTGAGAATGCACCGTCTGACTTAGCTGTGGTAGGCCGTTACATTCTAACGCCGCGTATTTTTGATCTATTAGAGCAAACCCCGCAAGGAACGGGTAATGAAATTCAACTTACCGATGGTATCGCTGCCCTTCTGCTCGAGGAACAAGTATTAGCTCATGAATTTGAAGGCAAGCGCTATGATTGCGGCAGTAAGTTGGGCTATTTAATGGCCACCATCGACTATGGCCTTAAGCACGAAGAACTCGGTAATCCGTTTCGCGATTATCTTCAGTCTTTGGCACGCAGTCTTTATCCGACGTCGGAAGTGGCTTAAAAGTTTATCTATGCGGTATGCTTTTTGCGCTCGCTTAGGATCATACACAAAATAATTTCCTCGCCCACCAGTCAAATCTCTACGGAAAGGTTAAATCTGGACTATTTTTCGTGCACAATCCTTAGCGGCGGCGTATTACTAAGCTCCTGTCTATCGTGATTTTTTTCTTTGAATTGCGGTTGAGTATTTTCTCTCCTGCAGGCTCCGATGGTTTTTCCAGAACGTTTTGGGAAAGGGTGGCGGAGCCACCGTTCAATAATAATGATGCAGCGCACAAAATTGCGCTATAATAGTCAAGTCACGTTACGGAGTTAGCGTATTGACCGCCTGATACCGTTTCCCAAATTAAAGGGTGCCTAAGCTGGGGTGTCATCAGCAGCACACAGGGAAGTGTGCGTTAGCGAATCCGGGCAGGATAGTCTGGTTGAGCGGCGCTGACATCGCAGCTTAGGCACAAGCATTAATGAAATTCGGTATGAGTCGCGGTAAATCTTAAATGCGGAGAAAATGGTAATGCGTGACCTCGATGCTGAAATAACCTTTCGGAGCGCCCTGGATCGCATGCTCCGTGCCTCTGTTGGGCGCGTCACCATGGGAATATCGCCCGTGGCACTGACTCAGGCTTATCAGGATTGGATATTGCATATGGCCATGTCGCCTGGTATGCAACTGGATCTGACACAAAAAACCATGCGAAAACTCGCCCAACTGGCCATCTATGCTCGGCGTGCCGCCGTGGATCCCGATACGGAACCCTATGTCCAGCCCTTAGCGGGTGATCATCGCTTCCGCGAGCCGGAGTGGCAGAATTGGCCCTTTAACCTTTATTATCAATCCTTTCTGCTGGGTCAACAATGGTGGTACAAAGCGACCACTGCCCTGCGCGGTCCCTCGCAGCATCATAAGAATGTCACTTGGTTTGTGGCTAAACAGTTGCTGGATATGGGATCACCTTCCAATTTTCCTTGGTCTAACCCGGTCATTCTCAAGCGCACCCTAGAGCAGGGTGGTATGAACCTGCTGCGGGGTTGGCAGAATTGGATAGAAGACGTAGAGCGGCAGATTGCTTGCGAAAAACCGGTGGGTGCCGAACGCTTTCAAGTGGGCAAAGCCGTTGCGATTACGCCCGGTAAAATCGTCTACCGCAATCGTTTGATCGAAGTCATTCAGTATGAACCAGCCACTCAGGAAGTCAGCGCTGAACCTATCCTGATCGTGCCGGCCTGGATCATGAAGTACTATATTCTGGATCTATCGCCTGCTAACTCCATGGTTAAATACTTGGTGGATCAAGGCCATACGGTGTTTATGATTTCTTGGAAAAATCCCCAGGCGGAAGATCACGATCTGGGGATGGACGAATACCTGCGCCTAGGGGTGAGTGCAGCGCTTGATACCGTCACCGCTATTGTGCCCGAGCGTAAAGTCCATACGGTGGGTTACTGCTTGGGAGGCACCTTACTCTCCATTGCCGTTGCCGCCATGAGTCGGGACGGTGATAAGCGCCTGCAAAGCATGACTCTGTTTGCCGCGCAAACGGATTTTAGTGAAGCCGGGGAATTACTATTATTTATCGATGAAAGCCAGTTAACTTTTCTAGAAGACATCATGTGGGACAAGGGTTATCTAGAGAATACTCAGATGGCCGGAGCCTTCCAGTTGCTGCACTCTAACGATCTGATATGGTCGCGCATGGTGCAGGAGTATATGTTGGGCGAGCGTAGTGGCATGAATGATCTAATGGCTTGGAATGCGGATTCCACACGCATGCCCTATAAAATGCACAAGGAATACCTGCGGCGGTTGTTTCTGCATAATGCGCTCGCTAATGGCCAATACCGGGTTGATGATCGTCCCGTCGCCCTTAGCGATATTCGGATACCCATCTTTGCAGTAGCGACAGAGAAGGATCACGTGGCGCCCTGGTATTCAGCCTACAAGATTCATTTGCTGACGGATACGGAGGTGACTTTTCTGCTGACTAACGGCGGCCATAATGCCGGTGTTGTCAGTGAACCCGGTCATCCGCGCCGCCATTATCGGGTTTCTTCCAAGGTCAATGGCCAACTTTTCCTGGATCCTAGCACTTGGTTTGAGCGCACTCCGGTTAAGGAAGGCTCCTGGTGGCCGCAATGGCATACTTGGTTGATAAACCATTCTAGCGGTAGGGTGCCGCCCCCGCTCATGGGTAATCCTGAGAAAGGCTATGTTCCTCTGGAAAATGCCCCTGGAACTTATGTACTACAGGCATGAACGCGGTAAGGTTCTAAAACAAAATCTATATGGAGTGTATCGAAAACCGTACTTTTGACGAGATTCGGCTTGGTGATTCCGCCAGCGCCGTGCGTACTCTCAGCAAAAGGGATATACAACTGTTGGCCGTATTGTCGGCAGGTGATCTGAACCCGACGCGGGCAGGCGAGGTTTATGCCACCGCGGATATGCTTCAGCAGTTAATGGCTCCTAGCGTATGGAGTAGCGCGTTAATCTCGTGGGTGCTCGGCACGCAACTACCTGGTCCGGGTGGCAGATATCAAGGGCAAAATCTGCATTTTCATAAGGCCACTCAGGCGGGGGATACCCTGAAAATCGCCTTGACAGTCAGCGGTAAAAATGCCGAGGACTACAGCATCCGTTTAGATTGCGTTTGTGTCGATCAGCATGAAGAACGGGTGGTGAGCGGCACCATTTGGGTTATCGCACCGAGAGAGAAAATTTGTAGTCCGCCGGCTGAATTGCCGGTGATCTATTTTGACGAGCACGGTATTCGCCATAAAAAGCTAGTGGAGATGACGGCGCCTTTGGAACCGGTGGCCACCGCCGTTGTACACCCGGTAGACGAGCTTTCCTTACGGGGTGCTATACGAGCAGCTGAGGCGCAGCTTATTGAACCCTTACTGGTGGGGCCAGCAGCCAAAATTCGTCTGGCCGCCGAGACTGCCGAGATCGATCTCGCGCCCTACGAAATCGTTACCGTGCCCCATAGCCATGCTGCTGCCGCCAAGGCTGTCGAACTCGTCCATAACGGCAGAGTGGAAATTCTCATGAAAGGCAGCCTACACACGGATGAACTCATGGGCGAGGTCGTGCGCGAAAATACCGGCCTGCGAACTGAGCGCCGGATTAGTCATATTTTTATCATGGACGTAGCGACGTATCCAAAGCCGTTGCTGATCACCGATGCGGCTATCAATATTTCTCCGGACCTGTGGGACAAACTTGATATTGTCCAAAATGCCATTGATCTAGCCCAGGTCATCGGAGTAAAAAAACCCAAGGTAGCGATTCTCTCTGCGGTGGAAACGATAACTCCCAAGCTGCGAGCCACAATGGACGCGGCCGCACTTTGTAAGATGGCGGAACGCGGTCAAATTGTGGGAGGTATTCTAGATGGACCCTTAGCCTTTGATAATGCTATCTCCCGCTTAGCCGCGAAAACCAAGCATATTGTCTCGCCGGTGGCTGGGGAAGCAGATATTCTTGTCGTGCCTGACTTGGAAGCCGGGAATATGATCGCTAAGCAGCTAGAGTACTTGGCCGGAGCAACAGCTGCCGGAATCGTTTTGGGAGCAAGGGTGCCCATTGTGCTTACCAGTCGTGCCGACAGTATTCTGGCCCGCCTGGCGTCCTGTGCGGTTGCTGTATTAATGGTGCATCGTCAGCGAGCGTGGCTTAAAGCCGCAACGCTGGAATAATCTTGTGTTGCGGTTTTCCTTGAGAAATTGTCGCGAACTTTTTGAGTAATTACGTTATGGCCACAAAAGGAATTATTCTCGCCGGTGGTTCAGGCAGCCGGCTATATCCATTGACTATCTCGGTCAGCAAACAACTGATGCCGATCTATGATAAGCCTATGATTTACTATCCGGTATCTACACTAATGCTGGCAGGGGTCCGGGATATTCTTATTATTACTACGCCTCGGGATCTTGATGCCTTTCATGCGTTATTGGGGGACGGTAGCCAATGGGGACTTTCCCTTAGTTATGCAGTGCAGCCGAGTCCGGATGGCCTCGCACAGGCCTTTCTGATTGGTGAAGAATTTATCGACGGTGATTCGGTCTGTCTCATTCTAGGAGATAATATTTACTATGGTCAGGGATTATCGACGCTGCTGCAACGCGCTGCCGGCCGCATTCCGGGGGCCACCGTGTTTGGTTATAATGTCAGTGATCCTGAGCGCTATGGGGTTATTAATTTTGACAAGCAGGGCAAGGTGATTGACATAGAGGAAAAACCACGCCGCCCCAAATCGCGTTATGCCGTCACCGGGCTGTACTTTTACGATAATAACGTGGTTTCCATCGCCAAAGAGATTACGCCCTCAGCGCGTGGTGAGTTGGAAATTACCGATGTTAACAAGACCTATTTAGCTCGGGGTGAATTGGTCGTAGAATTGATGGGACGCGGCCAAGCCTGGCTGGATACCGGCACCCATGAGTCATTACTGGCTGCCGCTAATTTTGTGCAAGTGGTTGAGCAGCGTCAGGGTCAGAAAATTTCCTGTCCCGAAGAAATTGCCTTTCGCATGGGTTACATTGATGCAGAACAACTAATCAGTTTAGCAGCATCCCTGGCGAAAAACGGTTATGGTCAGTATTTGTTAGAACTGTTACGGTGAGACTAGCGTCGTGAGGGTAATCGAAACGTCACTACCGGGCGTGTTAATACTGGAGCCGAAGGTATTTGGCGACAGCCGTGGGTTTTTTTTGGAAACCTACCGACAATCGGTTTACCGGGAAGCGGGTATTGGTGAACTTTTCGTTCAGGATAATCGCTCGCGCTCCCGAAAAGGGGTTTTGCGTGGCTTACATTATCAATTAGTGCAACCTCAAGGCAAGCTGGTAGAGGTAATACGGGGTCAGGTGTTTGACGTGGCGGTAGATATTCGCCGCGGCTCGCCAACCTTCGGTCACTGGACCGGCGTCATTCTGGATGATCAGCGACATCATCAGCTTTATGTTCCCGCGGGGTTTGCCCATGGCTTTCTCGTGATGTCGGAATATGTAGATCTATTCTATAAATGCACCGATTATTATCATCCTCAGTCTGAACAGGGTATTGCCTGGAATGACCCTGACATTGGCATCGAGTGGCCTGCCGCAGAAGTCATTCTATCTGACAAGGATGCCCGTAATCCGCGTCTGGCCGAGCAGTCGCTGGACAGCTTACCCATGTATGAAATCCAATCCCCATGAAAGTGCTACTAACAGGGGCCAACGGTCAAGTTGGCTGGGAAATCGTGCAACGTGCTACGAACCATCAGTTATTAACTCTGGCGCATAGTGAACTCGACATCACCGATAGTCAGGCAGTGCAGCATACCGCCGAGGAAAGCGGGGCAGATATCGTTATTAATGCCGCTGCTTATACCGCCGTCGATAAGGCGGAGCAAGAGCCGGATTTAGCCTTTGCCGTTAACCGTGACGGTCCTGCTAATCTAGCCGCTACTTGTGCGCAGTTAGGAATTCCATTGCTCCACCTGTCTACCGATTATGTTTTTGATGGTAGTAAGGCAGGCGCTTATTGCGAATGCGATCCCGCAGCACCGCTCGGAGTATATGGTTACAGCAAATGGCAGGGAGAGCAGGCGGTACGCCAAAAGCTTACTGCCCATGTTATTCTGCGAGTGAGTTGGATCTTCGGCAGTCATGGCCGGAATTTTGTAAAGACCATCCTGCGGTTGGCTAAAGCACAGAAACAATTGCGAATCGTCGCCGATCAGCATGGCTGTCCTACGTATGCCGGTGATATTGCTGACATCGTGTTGCTGCTGGCCGAGCATGTCGTGAATGGTAGTTCTCTTGTTTCTTTTCCAGGCGCAGGTAAGGATAGCTGTTGGGGGACCTATCACTATTGTGGTGTCCCAGCGACCACTTGGCATGGGTTTGCCCATAACATTGTAGATGTAGCGCGAAGGTATGGTCCTTTGCAAGTGGAAGAGATAGTTCCCATCACAACGGTAGACTATCCTACACCTGCCGTTCGTCCAGTGAACTCGGTATTAGCCTGTCAGCAGCTTCAAGAACGCTTTGCTATTAAGCCGCGTCCTTGGCGAGATGGCTTGGAGAAAACGTTGCGGATGATCTCTGCTGAGTCACTCTAACAGTTTGCCATGATGCTTATGAATCAGTTGGGTGAACTCCTAGTCGAACGCGGCAAGCTTTCTGAAAATAATTTATTGCGCGCCCGGCGTGTCGGAGAAACCAGCGGCGAAGCTCTCGATGCCATTCTTCTAAAGCTTGGATTGGTTTCGGAGCGAGACTTGTCTGAAGCATTTGCCGCCCAGTGCGATCTACCATTAGTGAAGGCCAGTGAATACCCCGATATGCCGCTGCTGGAAGAAGCCTTATCGGCGCGTTTTTTAAAGGAAACCAAAGCTATCCCTATCCGGGAAGATCCGCAAGCCATTGTCTTAGCGATGGCTAATCCCATGGATATCTATACGATTTCCGCCGTGCAGCTTGCCACCGGTAAACAAGTGCTACTTCGAGTTGGGATTCCCTCGGATTTAGAGGCTGCCTATGAACGGTTATATGGCGGGGGTAAATCTGCCATGGGGCAGATCGTCGAATCCATTGATATGGTGGACAATCTCACCGAGGCGGACGATATTGAGCACCTCAAGGATTTGGCCAGCGAAGCGCCGGTTATCCGTCTGGTGAATTTAATGATTTCCCGAGCCGTAGAAGGGAGAGCATCAGACATCCACATTGAGCCCTTCGAAAATCGCCTTAAAGTGCGTTATCGGATCGATGGAGTCATGCGTGAGGTGGAATCACCTCCGGCCCGCTTGTCAGCGGCCGTTATCTCACGCGTTAAAATTATGGCCAAACTCAATATTGCCGAGCGGCGCTTACCTCAGGATGGGCGTATTCAACTGCGTGTACAAGGCAAGGAAATCGATCTGCGGGTTTCCACCGTGCCGACGATGTACGGCGAAAGCGTGGTGATGCGTATTCTGGATAAGGCAAGCGTGGTTCTGGACTTTTCGGTGTTGGGTTTTAGTCCAGCCACATTAAGCCGGTTCCTTGACGTATTAGCGCTGCCGCACGGTATTCTGCTGGTAACGGGACCCACTGGAAGCGGCAAGACTACAACGCTATATACTGCATTACAGCGAATCAATACGCCGGAAAGAAAAATTTTAACGGTAGAAGATCCGGTAGAGTACCAGTTGGAAGGCGTCAATCAGATTCAAGTCAAGCCGCAGATTGATCTGACCTTTGCCAATGCCCTACGGGCCATTGTCCGCCAGGATCCAGATGTGATAATGATTGGTGAAATGCGTGACCTGGAAACTGCCAGAATTGCCGTGCAATCGGCGTTGACGGGTCATTTGGTGCTTTCCACTATCCATACCAACGACGCAGCAGGTAGCATTACCCGCTTGTTGGATATGGGCGTAGAAGACTATTTACTGACTTCGACGGTCAACGGAGTATTGGCCCAGCGCCTGGTGCGACTACTCTGTACGCATTGCCGTCAGGCCTATCCCGTGTTGCCTGAAGTGATGGAAGAACTGCAATTGTATCGATTTACCGATGCCCGTCCCATCCAATTATTTAAACCGGTAGGATGTGAGCAATGTGCGGGTATCGGCTATCTGGGACGTGCGGCTATCATGGAATTTTTGATTATGACCGATACCATACGCCGGCTCGTGTTAAAACACGCGGATGCAACCGAGCTTCAGGCAGCCGCTCAGGCACAAGGTATGATTACCATGTACGAAGATGGTTTGCGCAAGGCCATTGCCGGCGTGACTACGGTTGAAGAAGTACTGCGGGTGACCCAGCAGGAGTCCTAGTAATGCCTCTTTTTAAATATCAAGCGGTTGACGCTGCCGGTGAGATCCTCAAGGAGGAAATGGAGGCGCAAAACCAAGAGGTCGTTATCGAGCGGCTGCGAGATCAGGGCATGCTGCCGCTTGCCATTGAAGAAATCACCCGTGGTTCTTCGGCAAAAACCCTGCGCCGCCCTTTGTTCGGCAAACGATACCGTATTTCTCAAAAAACCGTTGGCATTCTCACTCAGCAGATTGCCAGTCTGCTTAACGCCGGGTTGCCTTTGGACAGAGCCCTGACGATTTTGATTGGCATTAGCGATGATGAGGAAGTGAGGAAATTATTGACGCGCATTCAAGAGCAAGTCCGCGGTGGTGCCTCACTGGCGGACGCTCTGGAGGCACAAAGCGGCGTCTTTTCTCGCTTTTATTTGAATATGATCCGGGCTGGGGAGGCAGGCGGTTCCCTAGAAGTGGTGATGATGCGTCTGACGGAGTTTCTGGAACGCTCCAAAGCGCTGCGGGAATCTATTACGTCAGCACTGATTTACCCCATCATTTTGTTAGTCGTGGCTGGACTATCGGTCATTATCTTGCTGACTTTCGTGGTGCCCCAATTTCAGCAGTTATTCGCCGATGCCGGTAAGGCCTTGCCGATGGCGACGCAAGTCGTCATGGTCGTCGGTGAGGCGGTACGCGGTTACTGGTGGCTTGGAGCACTGGTCATCATTGCTTTTGTGATATTCGTCAGACAGCAGCTAAGCCGGCCTGAGAGCCGCTACCGTTGGGATGGTTTGGTGTTAAAGGTCCCTTTGTTCGGGGATCTGGTAGCCAAGGTGGAAATGGCGCGTTTTTCCAGAACGCTGGGTACTCTGCTCAGAAATGGTGTTGCGTTATTAACCGCCATGACCATTGTTAAGGAAACCTTGACCAATCAAGTCATGGCAGCTGCGCTTAGCGACGTGGCAGAGCATCTCAAAGCCGGGCGGGGATTGGCGGAACCGCTGATGGAAGCCGGTGTGTTTCCACCGCTCGCCGTGCATATGATCCGAGTCGGTGAGGAAACCGGTCAGTTGCAGGACATGCTGTTGCAAGTCGCCGATACCTACGACGGGGAAGTACAAGCGACGATCAAGCGCATGCTGGCGCTGCTGGAACCCGTTTTGATCCTGGGACTTGGCGTTATCATAGCCGGTATTATTATGTCCATACTGGTAGCCATTCTCAGCCTCAATGAGTTGGCATTTTAAGTGCTGGCAACGGTTGTTGGTCTACGTCGCTGCCGCATGATTCTTTCCATTCTACATGAGGGCAAATACGATGTTGCTCCGTTGCCCCTCATCAGGAGAACCTGTTTATGCGCACTTTTTCGGCAAGAAAGAGATCACTAGGTTTTACCTTGATCGAACTGTTGGTCGTACTGGTGATATTGGGGTTGCTCGCCGGTCTGGTGGGCCCGCGGGTGATGAAATACCTCGGTAGTGCCAATACGGATACGGCACGCTTGCAAGTTGAAAACCTCAGCAGTGCGCTGGATCAGTATCGTCTGGAGGTCGGGCGCTACCCCACCAGCGCTGAAGGCTTGCAAGCTTTAATAGATCCACCGCCGGATGCGCCCCGCTGGAACGGTCCTTACCTGAGAAAGAATGTAGTCCCCAAAGATCCTTGGGGCAACGACTATCAGTACCGTGCACCAGGTGAACATGGGTCGTTTGATTTGTATTCTCTGGGCGCCGACAACGCTGAAGGCGGAACGGGAGAAGACCAGGACCTCGTTAGCTGGCAATAAGCGGCAGACAGGCATTGCTCTCCATAACCGACAGTAAGGGCTTCACTATGCTGGAGCTAATGGTGGTGTTGGTGATTGCCGTGCTGGTGGTGGCACTGGTACCGCCCCTGATCTCAGGATTAAGCGGCTCCACCGAACTGCGGGGAGCGGCGCGTCAGTTAGCAGCGGGTTTGCGTTCTGCCCGTAATGAGGCGGTTACCAAGCAGCGGGCAGCAAGCCTGTTCTTGGATCTGGAGCAGCGGCGGTTTACCGTGACGGGTAGTCGCCGCGATTATGCATTACCCGCTGGTGCAGACATTAAACTGTACACGGCGCAATCGGAACTTCAGGATGCTACGACCGGCGGTATCCGATTTTTTCCTGACGGCAGTTCTACCGGCGGGCATATTGCCCTTAGTAACGAGCGGGTGGGGTATCGGGTTAATGTGGATTGGCTGACGGGCCGGGTGACCATCGTCGACCAGGATGTCCGCTGAATGAGAAGCCCAAATCAGAAAGGGTTTTCGCTGCTGGAAGTGCTGGTGGCCTTTGCCATTCTGAGCGTTTCGCTGGGGGTGTTGCTGCAGGTATTTGCGACGGGTTTGCGTAACACCACGTTATCGGAAGAATACACACTTGCCACCTTACACGCCGAATCCTTGCTGGCACTGATAGGCACAGAGATTCCCCTAAGCGAGGGCATGCAGGAAGATCAACTGGATGCAACCTATGCCTGGCGCAGCACCATTGCTCCCTATGTCGAGGAGGGTCTTGATCCTGATGCGGCAGATATCGTGGCTTATCAGGTTCGCGTAGAAGTTTTTTGGCAGGGCGCAAGCCAAACACGTTTCGTTGTGCTGGAAACTTTGCGGTTGGCACCGCTGTCACTCAACTCACAGCAATGACCAGACAAACGGGATTTACACTGTTGGAATTGCTGATTGCGATGACGTTGATGGGATTGGTGCTGGTGATGTTATACAGCGGATTGCGGTTGGGCATGCGCAGCTGGGATATTGGCGAACTACGAGCGGAAAAAGTCAACGAGACCCGTCTCGTGCAGGAGTTTATCCGCCGTCAGCTTAAACAGTCCATGACGGTATTTCGACAAGATGAAACCGAAGGGCGGGTGGTTGAGTTTGTCGGCGGTGAAAAAACACTAACGATGGTGGCGCCCATGCTGACGTACTTAGGTCTCGGCGGTTTATATGTTATTCAATTTGATGTCGTCGAGACGGATGGGACAGGGTATCTGCGCATGCGCTGGCATCCTTACCGTCCGGAAATCACCGAAGCAGATTTGACTGATGAGGAAGACGAAAGTACCACCTTGCTGGCTGGGGTGTCAGACCTGCAATGGTCTTATTTCGGAGCTGAACAGCCTGACCGGGATCCGGAATGGTATGCACAGTGGGAAAATATTCAACAACGCCCGTTATTGGTGCGCCTCAGAGTCGTTTTGCAGGAAGAAACGTGGCCTGAATTAGTGGCGGAACTGCCCGATTAGCGCTTGCTGCAATGGCACCGATAGCGTCTCGAGGTACTCAGGAAAGGGGGATGGTCCTAGTCATCGTGCTATGGATCATTACCCTATTGACCGTCATGGCCAGCAGTTTTGTCTATTCGATGCGCACGGAAACAATGCTTGCTACTCATGCCGTAGAACGGGCGCAGGCACGAGCCCTGGCGGAGGCCGGCCTCCGCTATGCCGTCTTGCGGGTGCTATATCCGGTCCCCACTTTGGAAGAGGACGTGCAGGAAGAATGGCCGGTCGATGGTAGCATACGGAATTGGCGCTTTGGTTCAGGGCAAATACGCATTCGGGTAATCGATGTTAGTGGTAAAATAGATCTAAATCGAGCAGACCGTAAGTTGCTGGGTGGTTTACTACTTACTGCCGGAGTGCCGGAAGACAGCGTGGATAGTTTATTAGATGCCATTGAAGATTGGCGTGATCCCGACGATTTGCGCCGCTTAAACGGGGCTGAGAGCGCCGAGTATCTGGCTGCCGGACGCTCTTTGGGACCCAAGAACGGATTCTTTGAAAGCGTCGAGGAATTACAGCAGGTGTTAGGTGTTACCCAGGCAATTTATCAAAGGATTGCCGATAAACTGACGGTATTTTCCCGCCAGCCTGGCATCGATCCGGCTACGGCGCCGGCTGAGGTATTGCGGGCCTTGCCGGAGGCTGATCCAGAAATGATCGAGGCGTATCTTGAGGCGCGTATTGAGAACGCGAATCAAAAACTTCCGTCGCCGCCGCCGCCTGCAATTGGCCCTTATTTGTCGAGGGCCCGTGGATTGGCATATGATATTGTTGTAAGAGCGGAATTAAACAGCGGCGTGACAGCTTCTGTTGAGGCTACCGTGACTCGGCCACGACGGCCTGAGCAGCCCTACACTCTATTAGCCTGGCGTGAAGGGCCATGACCTAGAGTCCATGAAGACGACATACTAGTAACCTGACGAATATTGGCTTTGAAAATTTTTTCATCTCACTCATCATTACCGCGCTATTGGCGTCACCTTGATATAGGGGCCTTTTTGCACTGGTGGGCCAGCGGATTGTTGGCTTGCTTGCCGCCCTTTATTGGTCGTTTGTTTACCCATCTACCCACCCGGTTGCTACTTGAGGTTAGCGACGATCACCTTATGCTGCGTCAAGAAGACCAGGAAGGGACCCGGGAACTAGGCACTTATGCCTTATCCTCCTTAGCGGACAGTGGCCTACATGGAAAAACGCTAAAGGCTACTTATAAGCAAATTTTTTTGCGGTTGTCGGCCAATAAAGCGCTGTCAAAAACCATTATGCTGCCATTGGCTGCTGAAGCGAATTTACGCCGGGTGGTTGGATTTGAGATTGATCGCCTCACCCCCTTTTCGCCTCAACAGGTCTATTACGATGCGCGGCTGGTGGAACGTCAGCCCAATACCCGGCGTTTGGAAGTTAGATTTATCGTGGTGCCTCGTCAATGGTTAGACAGTATTCTGCACAGGTTGGCAGAGATCGAATTAGCGCCTGATATCGTTGATGTGGAGGGTGAGGATTCCCGCATTAACCTACTTCCTTCAGATAAACGGCCCCGCAAAGGCCAGCTGGTGCAACGCCTACAGTGGGCACTGGGAGGACTTGTGTTGATTTTGCTGGCGGTCGTCTGTCTATTGCCACTGTGGCAGCAACGAACCGTTTTGGTGAATGACTTGCTGCCCAGAGTTAATACTGCCCAGAGACAGGTCCAAGAAATTTTGGCGTTACGGGATGAACTAGAGAGTTCCATTGAGGCGTCTCATTTTTTATTGCAAAAACGCCGGCAAACGCCTTTGGCGATTGAATTGCTTAATGAATTGACAAGGATTTTTCCGGATGGCACCTGGGTGGAACGACTCGAAATAAAAGGCAGTGAAATTCAGGTACGGGGACAGTCTTCCCAGGCCTCTGCCCTCATTGGGATGGTGGAGGAATCCAAATTTTTTAATAACGTGACGTTCCGTTCGCCAATCACGGCGGATAGAAGGACCGGGAACGATCGGTTTTACCTGTCGGCGCAGTTTGCGAGAGAATCCTGATGGCAGTAACGCAAACGGTCAGTTATCGTCATCGACTGGCTGCGGTCGGTCTTCTATTCGCTGTATTGATAGGCATTTACTGGTTTATTGATGGCGTATTGATTGCCAAATATCGCTTTTATCAGACCAACATCGAAGAGCTGCAAACCCGTTTGCAGATCTTCAACAGAATGTTAGCAACGCGTGAGGAATTAACAGCCAAGATTCAGCAAGTCAGACAAGACCAGTCGTTAAAGACGCATCTTCTGCAACAGGTCTCCCCTACGTTGGCGGCAACCGATTTACAGCAGCGCGTTAAGGGCGTCGTGGAATCCAGTGGTGGCGAACTCGTAAGTACTCAGATCTTACCCGTCACTGAGGAAGGAGGTTTCTCCCGGGTGGCAATCAATATTAGCTTGACCGGCGATATGGAGGTGGTTCAAAAAGTGCTCTACGATCTGGAATCCAAGACGCCTTTGCTGTTTGTTGACAATTTGCAGGTCACGGCACGCACTCTACGGCGCCGCCGCTATAGCCGACGTGACAGAAATACGCCGGTGGAGACCACGGTACAACTAACGGTTCAGTTTGAGCTTGCGGGCTATATGCGTCGGAGCATGGGATAACATGTTTGGGACTTCGAAAGCGAATGGCTTGTATACGGTGATGTTGATGGTGTTTTGTGCCGTCGTGGTGGGTGTGGTGACCGTTGAGGTGTTATATCCGCCGCAACTTGCTAAACCGTCGGAGCGTCCGGAAGCCTCTGCATCTGCCATTCCGGAGATTCAACCGCTGGAAGGCCCTGATGTTGCCTCTCTGGGCGAGTATAACGAAATCATTGAACGGCCTTTGTTTTTGTCCACACGCCGTCCGCCTGAAGAACAGCCGGAGGAACCGCCGGAACCAGCTCCGGAGCCGCCGTCTGCTGATGAAACGTTTACGCTATTGGGCGTCGTACTGACACCGGAAGCTACAATGGCGCTATTACAAGATGATAAGACAGGGGAGATTGCCCGTCTCCAGGTAGGAGATCAAGTCAATGGATGGCATCTCAAAGCCGTGCAAGCCAACAGTGTTAGCCTCAGTAAAGGCGATCAAGCCGTGGATCTCCCCCTGGTACGCAATCGCAGTCAACCGGCCCCCCAAGCTCGGCGGCAAACTCCCAAAGATCGGCTACAGGCGCTCAGGGATCGGCGGCAAGCCATTATGGAGCGGCGCCAGGCGCTGCGGGAGCGCCTTCAGGCGGCACGGGAACGCCGTCAGGCGGTTGCCGAGAGTCAAAGCCAGTAATAGTGCTACGGAATAGCCATATAATACGATCATGTAATACGATCATGTAATAATGTGATTGGCAGGATTGCCATAAGATTTCGGTAACGGAGGGGAGGGTTGATTAACAGGTCATTGTTAGTGTGGAGCCTTGGCGTTTTTCTAGTGCTTATGGTGAGTGCCTGCGCGACGCCGCCGAAGGAGCCGGAAAAAAGTGGTGAGTTGGTCGAGCAATTGGATGAGGCCGCTGAGAGTATCAATTTACAGGCGATGGCAGAACCCGGCGGGTCGCTAGGGGTTTTTCAGACGACTCCGCGACCCGAGGAGAAAACTACAATATTACCCGGCACCGGTGAGTTTATCGATAAAGGTGCGGCAGCTAAATCGGCGCCGGCGACTCAGCAGGACGGACAAGTGACCCTCAATTTTGAGGATGCCGGCATTGGCGAAGTCGTTAAAGTTATTTTTGATATTCTTCAGGAAAATTATGTGCTTGACCCGCGCGTGCAGGGATCGGTGACCGTACAGACCGGACGGCCGCTGCCCCGGAATATGCTGATTCCCACCCTGGAGCTGCTATTGCGGATGAATAACGCGGCGTTAGTCAATGCGGATGGCGTTTATAAAATTGTACCGGCGACGGATGCCATCCCGGGTAATGTCTCTCCACGGTTGGACAATCAAAAGCTTGATACGGGATACGGGGTGCGTATTTTTCCCCTCCGTTACGTTAGCGCAGCGGAGATGGAAACGATTCTCCAGCCTTTTATTCCCGAGGGCGGCATTTTATATGTTGACGCGGCGCGCAATATGCTGCTCGTCTCAGGCACAGCTCAGGAACTGGTCGTCGCCCAGGAGACCATCGATATATTTGATGTCAACTGGCTCGAGGGGATGTCTATTGGCATGTACCGGCTTCAGAACGTAGAAAGTGATACCATCGTCGCGGAACTCAATAACTTATTCGGTGAGGCATCACAATTGCCTCTGGCCGGCCTGTTTCGCTTTATTCCCCTCAGTCAGGTCAATGCCATTCTCGTCGTGACTCCTCAGGCCGAGTATCTGCGTCAAGCCAGTGAGTGGATTGAGCGTCTGGACAGCGCAGGCGGTGAACGCTTGTACGTATACGAAGTCCAGAGCGGAGAAGCCGAATATCTGGCCTCGGTACTGTCGGAGGTATTTGGCGTTGAAGGCGGTGGCGGTCCACCGCCAGCAACGGGAGGACGCATAGCCCCTGGACGGGAACCGGCCCAGTTGACTTCTCCCGCCTCCGGACTGGGCGCTCCCGGGGGAAGCGGACTTTCCTCTGGCCGACAGAGCGCTACTCCGCTGGAAAACGAAGAGCAACCTACAGCCGGTGCCCAGCAGGTAACGCTGGAAAACATTCCGGAGCCACCTTCGGGCGCTCCGCCATTAGGCGCGGTGCCAAGTTCGGAAGACGTACGAATTATTCCAGACCCGGAAAACAATACGCTACTGATCTGGTCCAGCAGCTTTACCTATGACAAAATCCTTTCTGCCCTGCGCAAGCTGGATATAACGCCGCGGCAAGTCCTGGTGGAAGTGACCATTGCCGAGGTATCGCTCAACGGAAACTTGCGGTTTGGCGTGCGCTGGTTTTTTAAAAACGATGTGCCCAACAGCAGCAAACAGGGCACCGGCGCATTGGGTCTGGGGATTGATACCGCTTTGAATACGGCTTTGGGCGCTGCGCGTTTCGTCAATAGCCCGACCACCTTTGTCTACGCGCTGAGCGACGCCGATGGCATGGTGCGTGCTCTACTGGAAACGTTAGAGCAGGAAACTAGGGTAAGAATACTTTCCTCACCGCAGATTCTAGTGGTTGACAATCAGGAAGGCAGAATCCGGGTGGGTAATCAGCAACCCGTGCGCACCTCTACCACTGTCACTGACGGAGGTACGACAACCTCGTCTATTGAGTTTAAGGATACCGGGGTGCTGTTAACCGTTGCGCCACAGATTAATGCGGGTGGTCTGATTGCCATGGATGTCAATCAGGAAGTGATTGATGTGGGAGATATCGATGTGGCCACCGGGCAGCGTTCTTTTTTACAACGCAGTGTCAGCAGCAAGGTCGTCGTGCAAAGCGGCCAAACGATTGTGCTGGGGGGGCTCATCAGCGAAACTCGGCGGGGTTCCAGCGGCGGCATTCCCTTTCTCTACAAGGTACCGATTATTGGTCCGCTGTTCGGTACTACGGAAAGCGATTCAAACCGTACGGAACTGTTGGTGTTGATTACTCCGCGAGTCGTTCGCGATAATCTGGAGGCTTTGCGCATGACCGAAGAATTGAAACTAAGAATGAAAGAAGTCGTACCTATCGTGGATTTTCATTTTAGATCGATGAAGGATACGGCTGGTGCCGAGGAGGCTGATTATTAGTGACGGTGAGTTCGGTTAAGAGTGTGAAACTTTACCCGATGGCTGCTACGTTAAAAATTTTGGTCAGCGGCTACCAACTTAGGGCGGAATATGTCAGATGCCCATCCACCTGTAGGAAGGAGCGAGTTTGCTCGTGATTGAGGCGGGCCTCAGGGTGAGTTCGCGAGCAAGTTCGCTCCTACAAAGCAGCCTGTAAAATGTCCCAGCTACAGTGGATGCCCTGATCAGCCGGTTGTCACCGTTAAAGTGCGAAGCTGGACGGTGCTATTGATAGTACTGTTGATATGCACAAAGCAGGCTGAAGGTATTGACTGTTTATGTATGCCTGTTAGGCTAGCTGCTCTTTATTGAGTATCTAGTGGAGTCGAGAAACTGCCGGTATTGGACAGTCGCTCTGCTATCTATGTTAATTGCTTGTTTTTAAAGAATGTATTGGGGGATACCTTGGCTTTCTTTATGTGCAGACAATCTATGTGGAACATTGTTGCATTAAAGCAACAGATGTTTTAATGTAAGAATTGACTTGACACCATAAGACCTTAAATTTATAAAACTTGCCCAAAAGTTAATAGTAGCTACAAACAATAATGAGCGTTAGAGTCAAAGTGACTGACGACAGGTATTACGCAGTTCGGGTTGCTCCTTGAATAATTTCGCAGCTTAGCGAGGAAGGGAATTTTTTGTTGATTAACCGTTGGTCTAGTCTGCTTCATGCAGCTAATCTTCTAAGTATCAGTATTGCCTGTTTTATGATCGTTGCTTGCAGCAAACCTGCTACCCCTGAACAGCAGGTTGCCGAGCGTGCTTTGGAACGCTGGCAGGCTATAATAAATAATGACTTGGAGAGTGCCTACTCGTTTTTAAGTCCTGCCTATCGGCAAGCAGTTCCCTTAACCATGTATCAAAGTCGTCTTGGCCAGAATGTCGCATGGCGGGATGCCCATGTAAAATCGGTTAGCTGCGCAACCGATGCGTGTCAGGTGGCTGTGGAAATAAGTTACCGTTACAATTTGCCGAATTTTGAAAAGCAGGAAAACAACAGGCTTCTCGAGGAAAAATGGATTCGTGTCGAGGATGATTGGTGGTACTTCGAAAAAAGCTAAAACAAGTACGTCACAGTAGCAATTTTGGCTATGTGTTGCTTGTATCCAAAAGGTGTGTTATTTTTTAAACTAAGATTTGTTGTATAACAACAAATCCAACAATCCCAAATTCTGGTTGGTCAAGCTAGGGAGTCAATTCATGAAGAAAAAGCTGATAACCACAGCTGTGCTGGCTGGCATCGCCGGTACCACACAAGCCGTCAACGTCAATAACGACGGACTGGGGCAGGTGCTTATCTATCCATACTATAGCGTCCAGGGTGGCGTAGAGATCGCGGGCGTAACGGGAAATCTCGATACACTGCTTTCCGTCTATAACACCACCAATAACGTAAAGGCCGTTAAGGTGCGCTTTCTGGACGGTCAAAACTCTCGGGAAGTCCTGGACTTTAATCTGTATCTCTCGCCTTTTGACGTTTGGACGGCTTCCATTAGCCGCGAGGGTGAGGGCGGCATTCTCAGAACTACTGATAATTCCTGCACGGTTCCCGACATTCCCGACGGAGGCGTAGAGTTCCGTAATTTGGCCTTCAGTTCGGACGAAGGTGATACCTCCTTGGCCCGCACTCGGGAAGGGCATATTGAAATTATCGAGATGGCCACGATTGTAGATGTGGGAAGTTTTAGACCTGCGACGTGGGCGACTCATGGCGCCGATGGCGTGCCGGCTGCTTGCGACCAGCTGGTTGATGCTTGGCGTCCTGGCGGTCAGTGGGCCACCAACAGTGGGTTACCCGCGGAATCTGCTAGCGGCGGGTTAGCCGGTCGTGCCGACCTGGTCGATGTCCGCTTTGGCGGCAGCACTGCTTATGGCGCCACGGCACTGGATAATTTCTGGTTACCGCGAGGTGTGCCTGTACATGCGGCACCGGGTTCTACCGATCCCTCCTTGAATAACGCATTCCCGGTGAGTGTGGTATTTGTTTCGTCCCCTGACGATATTGCAGGTGTCGTCGAGGAATCCGGATGGCGTCGGGGTATTGACGCCGTCAGTGCGGTGCTGATGCACAATACGGTCATCAACGAGTATGTACTCGACGAGGTAACTCGGGCGGCCACCTCTTGGTTGATAACCTTCCCCACCAAGAGCTTCTACGTTAACCCGCCGGTGTCGGGGGTTCAACCTGCCATTCCTCCTTTTACGCGGCGCTTTCAAACCAATGTGGGTTCCTGCGATGATGTGGACGTCGTCTTATTCAACCGGGAAGAGAGAGGGGTAGAAACGCCTCTTGATTTCTCTCCGCCGAGACCGGGTCAGGGCAATGTCCTGTGTTGGGAATCCAACGTCATTACCTTTAATGACCAGAACCGGACAGGATCGGAATTGACAACCAATGTGGATGCGGCGCAATTCGGATTCGAAAACGGCTGGATGCAGTTGAATTTCAACAACGAGGTCAATGCGCTGACTTCCATTGAAGGCGACACTTACTTTGGACTGCCTGTGGTCGGTTTTGCCCTGGTTCAGCACTTGAATGGTAACTTGGAGATTGACGGTAATCAGGTATTGGCCAACTACGTAAACTTAATGCCGCATAAGTTCACGCGGAGCATCAGTAGCGAAGATTGATAATATCTGTAACGGTTTTTAACAAAGATAACCTTCAGATCTTAGTTGCTTTTTTTAAACAGGCGGGTTAGGCTACCCGCCTGTTTCTTATTTATACATGGAGAATTATAAGCACCAATGGGTAATAAGCGTTTGTCTTTTTCTAAAAAATGGTTTTGTGTGATTAGCGTTTTTTTAGTGCCGCTTTGCTCAATTGCAGCAACAATAACAATAAATAAGCAAGCGAATAAGCAAGTCTATGAATATCAAGATATAACAATAGATCAGAATGGTAACGTTGTGGTAAACGTAGACCCTCCTGTAAACGGAGGACCTACTCCTCCACCCGGCCCAACGCCGCCTCCTGCTCCCAAGCCTGAGCCGCCGCCTCCCGTGAGCGGCAATTGTCCGAATCCGCCCAAGGATTTGATTCAGGAAAAGATGCCAATGCAACGTTATTCCAGATCTTTTAAGGGAAATCAGTCTTTTGCCTTTAGGATTCCTAACTGTAGTGGGACCCACTTAATGTGGTGGGATTCGGTAAATCGTGCTCGTATGACCAAGAAACTGGTGACTATCTCCGAATGTCCCGGTAATTTCGATACCAACCGGCTGCCAAGACAATGCTATTCTACAGATTTAACGGGCACGCTTTATTACACGACTAGCAACGGCAGTCGCAGCAGTCTTATGTGTCAAATAAAACCTGGCCCCTGCTATGTAAACATCAAGGATGTCGAGAGTGGTAACGGTCAAACCAGCCAATATCAAGCGGCGCATTATTAAATTAATCATGGATTTGTATCCTGATCTGTTCTGTAGGGCCGGGTTTCGACTGCAGATATCATGCATGTCGGCAGCTCGAAGTGTTTCAGTTTAAACGACCGTAATTTGGCAGAACAGGCACACTAATGAGCGCTAGTGTGCCTGTCCCGTTTGCTTTATCAAGTTGATATACAGCCTCGAACATCGGCTTAGGTCTTGTGTTTACGTGACCGTTAGTAAGTTACCTCGTTAATCGCTTTTCTTTTCCATTTAGTCAATTTTTAAAGATCATGAAACTTAGGCGTATATTTTATCTCGGCTGTGCCGTGTCCGTAGCGCTTTGGATGATTGGCGTGCACGCGGATAATCAGACCAATGACATGGACGACACGATGGTTCTAGTGCGTCATGGCAATGTTATAGTCACTGAAGGGGATTTTCGGGCAGAACTGCAAAAGCTACCCGAAGCGCAGCGGAATATTTTTTTAACGGATCCCAAGAAAATCCGACGACTGCTGTCCAACTTGTTTGTCGGTGCGGTACTGGCCCAAGAAGCCAGGGAGATAGGCCTCGATCAGGATCCACTGGTGAAGAAACAGGGTGATTTGGCCTTTCAGCAAATACTTGCCGGTGCGCAGCTCGACCATTTGGTTGCCGAGGCGCCGCAGCCAGATCTGGAGGCTTTGGCGCGCGAGCAATATTTGGCCAGTCCGGAACAGTTCCAGGCGCCGGAACAGGTGCATGTCTCCCATATTCTTATCAGCACGGAAAAGCAGAGTGAACCGGAGGCGCGTGCGCGCGCTGAAGAGGTGCTGGCGCTGGTAAAGAAAGGGGAAAAACCCTTCTCGGAACTTGCTCTGGAATACTCCCAGGATTCATCGGTACAACAAAACCAGGGCGACCTGGGTTATATTTCACGGGGCCAAATGGTTAAGCCGTTTGAGGAAGCCGCCTTCGCGATGCAGGAGCCGGGTGAAATCAGCCCGGTGATCAAAACGCCCTACGGTTTTCACATTCTCCGTTTTGAGGACCGTAAGCCGGCCCGGCAGAAAAACTTTGAAGAGGTCAAGAAAGAATTGCTGCGTTCGGTTGCTAAGCAGCAGGAAGAACGGGTTCGAGCCTTTCATTTGAATCGAATCCGTTCTTTAGAGGGAATTGAGGTTAATCAAGCGGCCATCGAAGCGCTCAGAATACCGGTCGACTTTGATCAAGCGTCAACCTCGAAAAAAGCCCCACAAACTCAATAATTGATCCATAATGCCCCTGGGGCAATCGTTACAGCTTAGCTGGCGTCTGCGCTGGCTACTGGGACAATTTCTGGTCAGGGAACTCAAGGGCCGCTACCTGGGCAGCATCAGCGGGATTTTTTGGGTTTTCCTGCAACCGGTCGCGCAGCTTGCTGTTTACAGCCTGGTCTTTGGGATTATCTTCAAAGTTCGCTTTCCGGAACTCGGAAAACATGGTTTTTTAGCCTTTGTGGCGATAGCACTATGGCCCTGGCTGGCTTTTGCCGAAGCCTTACAGCGAGCAACTGCTGCGGTGCAGAGCAATGCGGGATTGGTTAAAAAAGTCAGTTTACCTAGTGAGTTACTGGTGATTGCCGCGGTAGCGGCGCCCTATATCGTGCACGGCATAGGCTATCTGCTGGTGCTTGCCTTGCTCGGGATCCGGGAAGTATCGTTATATTGGCTGGCCTTGCCGACACTGGGCTGGGTTTGGCTGGTGCAAGGCCTATTCACCTTGAGCCTGGGATTGGTATTGGGCGCTTGTCAGGTGTTTCTACGCGATCTGGAACATGGCTTGGCATCCGTCTTAATGTTGTGGTTCTATGCCACCCCCATTCTTTATCCCCGCTCATTGGTCCCGGACTTTATGCTACCGCTGATCGATGTCAATCCCATGAGTTACTTTACCGAACGAATGCGCGCCGTATTGCTGTATCACGATCCGCAATTCTACCAGTCTGATTTATTGGCGCTTGCCGGCAGCCTTACGCTTTGCTATCTGGCGTGGCGGTTGTTTCGCCGTTGTGCGGCACACTTTGAAGATTTTTTATAGCCATGGCGGATCTGCTCCTGGTGCGCTTGGACAAGGTCAGTAAGCACTATCCCAAAGTCACCCACGCTAGAGATAGGCTGCAGGCATTGTGGGCGGCTTTGCGGGGTCGTAGTGAGGGCCCTGCGCATACCGTGTTGCGGGATATTGAGCTAGCGGTATATCGTGGCGAATCTTTGGGAGTCATCGGTGAGAACGGTGCCGGCAAATCCACCCTCCTAAAGACCATTGCCGGCGTTATCGTTCCCACTACCGGCACGGTGAGGGTCAGCGGCAAAGTCGGTGCGTTGTTGGAATTAGGAGCAGGCTTTCATCCGGAATACTCCGGGCGGGAAAATATTCGCCTTGCCGCCGCGCTACTGGGTTTTGGGGGTGCGGAACTGGACGCTAAGTTGCCCGCCATCATCGCGTTTGCCGATATCGGCGATTATATCGACGAGCCCATTAAGCACTATTCATCCGGTATGGTGGTACGCCTGGGTTTTGCCATTATCACGGCGGTGCAGCCGGATCTATTGATCACCGATGAAGTGCTGGCGGTGGGAGACGAATCGTTTCAGAAGAAGTGCATTCGCTGGATGGAAGACTATCTGACACAAGGCGGTACGCTGTTACTCTGTTCCCACAGTATGTTTCATATTCAAAAGCTTTGCCAGAAAGTTTGCTGGATTCAGCATGGCCGGCTGCGTATGTACGGCGATGCGTTTCAGGTGACGCAGGCCTATCTGGCTTATCATGAAGCCAAGGAGAGCAGCCGGCGGGAACCCGGCCCGGGGGGCTTGAGCGGCGATGTTTACCGGTTGGCCAATCTTCAGCTTTCCGGTGAAAACCGTGCCGGCCGGTGCGAGATCGTTACGGGCGACCATTTGCAGGTATCGGGATGCGCCTATGCGCCCGATGACCGGGCGCCGGTGGTGGCCGTGGGCATTATTCGGGCAGGCGGTGACATACCCGTGTATGGCGTGACCTCGGATATGGACGGATTTACGCCGAATCGCCTGCGCCCGCAACTGTTCGGATTCAGCCTAACCCTGCGGAAGCTGGCGTTGTTACCGGGGAACTATATCGTGCGTGCCCATGCGTTGGATCCCGAAGGACTGCGCGTATTTGACACCCAAGAGCAGGTCTTTACCGTGACCGGGACGACTCGGGAATTGGGCTTTTGTCGTCTGCCTCATGTCTGGGAACCCCATTGGGAATCATCGGATGCCTCCCGGTGTGTGCCATTATCGAGCTGAAAATTATTTTCAAGACACGCTGTAAATACATCCCGGTAAGCTCGACTGCGGCATCCATCCCGCAGACGGTCTTGATAACAACTTCCAGCTCGATATCCTGATGCTGTGCGCCCTAGGCGTGTTTTCCCCGACGGCATCTCGGCAATGACGTTCTGCCGCGGCGCTTATGTTCAAGACTTTACAGGATAACCTGCAGGACTTTATTGAACTGATGCTGCTTCCGGCGCTGGCTGTTGTGCTGCCATGGCCGCTCTGTTTCCGGCTATTTTGCTGTCTAGCCCGCTTGCCCTGTTGTTATTCACGGCAAACAACGGCGATGCTCAACGGTGCCCGGAGCGTGGGATTAGCACAGGATAGCCGGGCGTGGTGCAGCGGTTACCGATTGGTGCAATTGGTCGATCACGCAGATTTATATCTATCCCTTTTCCGTTCAGATCGTTGGCTAACCCGTTATCTCACTGTACAGGGCGATGTCTGGCCGCAGCAGGGCGCACCCTGTCTGGCCTTCACGTTTCACTGGGGGGCGGGGCTATGGATTTTCCGCCATCTGCGCCGACAGGGCATTCAAGCGGCTTGCCTATTTCGTCATTTCGATCCTGCTATGTTAGCCGGCCAGCCTATACGGCGGGTTTATTACCGGTGGCGGGTGCGGGAAGTAGAGCGGGGCGGCGATACGCCCGCCGTATTTACCGGGCACGGTAATATCAGCGGCCTGCTAGATACCCTAAAACAAGGCCGTACCGTGGTTGCCTTACCGGATGTTCCTCCCGAGGGTTCCATGAAATGCTTGCCGGTCCGCCTGTTCGGCCGCCAAGCCTGGTTTCCGAGCGGGTTGATTCGCTTAGCCGTCGCCCGCAAAATTCCTGTCATGGCCTACACCTTTGGTTTCGATCGCAGGACTGGGCAACGCATTTTAAACATTAAAGGTCCGTTGCCCAACCATGATGAACGATCTCTCATGGAAGCCCTAAACCAGTTATTGCTCGAGGCTCTGGATAAGGATCCCACGGCTTGGCACTTCTGGGCTTTTGTGCAGCAGTTTTTGCAACAGCCCGGCAAAGTTCCAGAAGCAATCGGCAGAGAAGGGTGACAGCGCGACTTTGAAAGTTAGCCGCATGACTTTGAAAGCCCTCGGTCTGCCGTCGTCAGACCGCTTTAACCAGGCTGCGCCACCCTTGCCGGAGGCGGCGAACCGGATAACGCAGCCATGCTGTAAAGGTATCCCGATAGGCCGCCAAACGCTGCTGTTCTACGAGCGTTGCCTGTAGGGCGTGCAGTTCGGCTTCCTGGGTTGCCACCTGCAGCGCAAATGTTTTCTGTTGTCGGTCCAATTCGCTTTGTTGGGCAAGCGCTTTATCCAGTTCGCAGCGAACATGAAAAAAATCAGCGATAGCGCGCTCTTTTTCCCCTTCCAAGTCCTTGATGTGAGCCATGAGTTTACGCACGCCGCGCACCGACTCTGCGTAATCGCGATAAAGAAAATCCTCTGCATCGGCAAACACTGAAGTATGGGCATCGAAATGGGCAAGGGCGACTGAAGAATGGCCGGCGACGAGAAAATAATAAAGTGGAGACGACAGGGGGCAAGGTGACTCCGGCTGTGCCCGTTGCAGTTCCAATAACTGCGCCGACCTCTGGGGCGCGCTGACATCCAATGGCCACACCAGCGAGAAAAAGTCCAGTTTTTGCCCATACCAGCGGACTTGAGGAAAAAACTCCCCAATCAGTTCGGCAAGTTCTTCTCGATACAGTTCACGGATGTGAAATTCATTGCTAAATTGTCGCTTATCGCTGTACTCGGCCTTGTTAGGAGAGGTTAGTAATAACAGGCCATCGGGGCGGAGCACGCGGCGGATTTCACCGAGAAAAGCCTCCTGGGCATCAATGTGTTCAATCGTTTCAAAGGAAACGACGCAGTCAAAGCAGGCATTGGCAAACGGCAGATGGCCGCAGTCGGCAAGCACAAATTGCAGGTTATCGCATTTTGTATAGCGTTGTTGAGCATGTTGCAGTGCGGGCTGTGAGATATCGACGCCGATTACGCTTTGGGCATGGTGAGCCAGAAGATGAGTGCCGTAACCTTCACCGCAGGCGACATCCAGTACCGTAAGCCCCTGCAACTGAGGGGCAATCAGGTGGTAGCGGTGCCAGTGCTCATACCATATCTCCCCGGCGCAATCGGGATGAAACCGTTCGCCGGTGAAGGTGAGAGTGTCACTCATTAGGCATGCTGCTTCCGCGCGCTTATGAAACCCGCTGCCGTTTCCATGTCTCCGGCTCTATTGCTTGCGCCTGCTGATGGAAAGATAGCAGCCGGAGCAGCGTGGATCGGGCAACATCGGGTGAAAAATGCTGCCGGATATTGGCCAGGCCGTTGGCGGAAAGCTTTTCCCATAGCTCGGGATCCCGGTACAGGCGTACCAGGGCGGCGGCAAATTCCGCTGCCGTCTCGGCCACCAATACATTCTCCCCGGCGACCAGGTAAGCACCTTCGGTGGCCGGTGGCGTCGCCACAACCGGAACGCCATGACTCATGCTCATATTGACTTTGCCTTTAACGCCGGCACCATAGCGCAACGGTGCAATGCTGACCCGCACCCGGGCGAGCACCGGTTCGATAGCGGGTACATGGCCCAGCACCTCGATGCCATCAACCGCGAGATGATAAATGTTCTTTGGCATGTCGCTGCCCACAATCAGCGTGCGCACGTCTGGCAGATGTTTGTGAACCAAGGGCCAAATTGTGCCGCAATACCAGTGTACCGCGTCGATATTCGGCGGATGGCGAAAACCGCCGACAAATAAGATATCCCGGCGTGCGGCGAACGGAGTAGCGCCGCCTACCACTTCGTGAATGTTGGACAGCACCTGGACATTGGCCTGGGGGAGTTCCCGTCGCAGAATCTCCTGTTCCACCGGGCTGACCACCAGAGTAACATCCGCTCGTGTGATGACGCCAAGTTCCTGTTTGCGCGTCGTGGCTGCCGTGGCGCGCAGTGGAGCACTTTGTTCCAGTGCGGCCAGCCGCTCTTCGCGCAGGTAATGGAGATCCACCGTATCGAAGACAAACATTGCCTGCGGGGCGTAACGACGAATTGTCTGTACATACGGCGCAGCGATGTAGTACCGGCTGATGATAATTAAATCAAAGCACTTGCCGTAGTGCTGCAAATACTCTTCCACGCTGCCGAGGTGCGGGTAATATAACACCTCAATGCCGACTTGCTGTAACGCCTGCACGTACGGTTCACGATATCCCAGATTATCCGCCACAAAGGTGACTTTGGCGCCCAGTGCCCGTAGTTCTCTAAAGATGGCCCATAGGCGGACCGAGCCGGAGTCCTCATCCGGCGCCAGCATGCAGGCATCGATAGCGAGCACCCGGTAACGGCAACTGCGGTCTTTTTCCAGCTCTGCGTCGATACCGTTTAGCCGGTGCGTGGACAAGGTCTGGTGCCAGCGATGCATAAAGGTTTCCCGATTGACTGCCTGATGTTGCTTAATGCCTGTGCTTTCGTCGCGTCCGCATGACGCACCCTCAAAATGTACGATGGTTGCGGCCGGTTGGTAGTACATTTGTTTGCCGGCGGCGCGCACCCGAAAGGCGAAATCCGTGTCTTCGTAGTAGGCCGGCGTATAAACTTCATCAAAACCGTGCAAGCTCGCAAAGAAATCGCGTCGGAACAGCCAACAAGCAGCAGAACAATAATCCACCGGGCGCACATAGTTATAGCGCGGATGAGCGGGATCGTCACCACGGCCGTAATTCCAGCCGGAGCCATCCCGCCAGACAATCCCGCCGGCCTCTTGCAGAGTGCCGTCGGGGTAAATCAACTTGGCTCCAACGACGCCGGCATCGGGCTGATGATCGAGCACCTCGCGCAGCGCCTTAAGCCAACCGGGGGTAACCAGAGTATCGTTGTTCAGTAAAACGACGAAATCGGCGCGGGCTAACGAGACGCCCCGATTGGCCGTGCGCAAAAAGCCGCAATTTTCTGCGTTACGCACCCAACGCAGGCCTTGCACGGCCGCCAGCGCAACGGCTGCCGGCTCCAATGAGCAGTCATCCACGACAAGCACTTCAAAGGCCTCCGGGAGAGTATGTTGCGCAATACTCTGAAGACAGCTGAAGGTGTGCAGATGTTGCCCGTAAACGGGGAGGACAATGGAATACTCCGGCTTTTCCGTTGTTGGCAATTGCAATGGTGTTATCGTAGTGGCGAGGAGGTAGGCGGATGCTGGCTTCGGAAAAGCCGCTAACCTGTCTCTGCGCAATTTATTGCGTATGCGCTCCACCAGCTTATGGACGCCCTCCTTATGCAGGATCTGGCCGGCGATGGCCGTGCGCCGCGGTAATAGTCTGGCCTGATAGACCAGTCGCCGGCTTGCCCGCTGCCAATGCTTACGCTTCTCTCCACACCAACGAAGCGGTCGGGTTACGCGCCAGGAAGTACTGGTTTCCAGTTCCTCGATCCGCGCCCTGGCAGCCGTTGACGCTGCCTCCAGGTGGCTAATATGCGCCGCAGCAGCACGTTCACGGGTGGCCGACTCCCGTTCCAGACGCATAAGCTGATCCTGCAGCTGTGTATGCTGCTCTTGCAATTGTGGATACTGTGTGCGCAACTCTTGCAGAATACGCAGCTCGACATCAACCTCACCGAGACGGCGGCGCAGTTCCACCGCTGACTCGGCATGTCCGCATTCCACCCCGAATTCGTATAAGGCGGCAAATTCTAGCGGCGGTTCGGGAGCCGTGGTGCAAGCCGGGGGTAGTGCCGGCAGCGTTGCCTCAGTGACTGGGCCGAAGGCCGGGAAATTCAGACCCTGGCGGTAAACTGCCAGATACTGTTTTGGACGCAAAGGTGTGGGCACCTCTTGGTCTCCGGGTCCTAAGGTGTGCAATGAGAGGTTTAGCAACCGATCATTCCAAGCCGTGGCCGCAATATCCCATGGCAGCAGTACTTTGTAGGGATAAGCCCGTAACCGTTCCGGCAGCGCTCCAAAATCAGCGGCAACAATCGGCAGTCGGCTCTGCATGGCGGCCGTGAGAATATAGGAATATGACTCGGGTACCTGTGACGGAAAGAAAATGACATCTGACCGCTCTAATGCTATCAAGTCGGCAAGGTCTTCATCGCGATATTCTCCGGCCACTGATAACGGCAGTGCCGGCCATTGGGCGACGCGTTGGCTGGTATGTCCTAGTACTCGAAAAAACAGCGGCAGACCACGGGCCTTGGCATCCTGTGCACAAGCCGCAACCACATGCAACCCCTTGACCGGTGAAAGACCTCCCACAATCAACACCTTACGCCATGCCCGCGGAGCGGGAGCAGGCAGCTCAGGATGGGGTAGAATGATGGGATGTAGCATAGGGAAATAGCGGCTCAGCCGCGCGGCCATGTCTTCACTCGGAATAAAGACCCGTTGGGCATTTATCAAGAAAGCGGCGAAACGCTGGCGCCATGAGTCGATTGGCCAATGCCATTGGCCTGGACGCTGTGTCAAGCAGGTATTACAGCCTGCCGTCTCAGGCTCACCGCAATAATGACCGGTGGCGGCCACAAAGGAATAATGCGGACACACGGGATAGTAATCGTGCAAGGTGCAATCATAAGGCAAGCGCAACCAATCAGGCAGATTAAGTATGGTTGCAGGATAACCATGCACATGGTGGATATGGATGCGGCTAAAATTTAGGGCGCGCAGAAATGGCATCGGAGAATTGCCGGTCTCGGCGACTTCCGCTTCAGTCGGCAAGGCAAAGGTTATGCGCACCGCTGTCTCGTCCCAGCCCCAGCATAATTCCACCCCACTTTGATGGTGAGCGCTGCGCAGGGGTCGCATGATGACAACTTCGGCTTCGGCCCCTAGCAGCATGGCCAGCGCCTGTACATGTTTTTCCGCACCGCCGCCCCAGTGATGGGTGACAAATAATAAGCGGGGTCGTGATGTCCCTGCCAGACGCGCCCAATCCAGTCGTTGCCGCAAAGGTTGTACGGGGTCGGCAGCAAAAAAATCGGCAATCAATTGACGATAATGGGGATAGTACCGGTCAATGGTCCGTTCTGCATGGTTCTTACGCGCAGCAGCGAGGGCGCCAAACGAAGCCTCACCCGCATGTAAGACGAACACATCGGCTGCCAGCCAATGGGTAAAACCTGCCGCACTCGCGCGCAGACAGAAATCATTCTCTTCGCCGTAGCCCTGGCCAAAGGTCTGTTCATCAAAATATCCCACCGTATTCAGACAGCGGCGGGCAATAAACATGCAAAAGCCCACTGCCGTTGGGATGGCGACACTCCGGCCGGGGTTTACGGTTGCGCATAGACGATCGAGACGCGCCACGTCCCAGCCGGTAGGCAGGGCATTACCCTGACCCGTTATCGGATAACTGGCTAGGGTGGCGTTATTGGAAAAAGGCGTCACTGTGCCGCAGCGCGGTTGGCCATGCGCACAGGCCACCAGACGGTCTAGCCAGTCGTTGGCAACCTCGGCGTCGCTATTTAGCAATACGACATCTCGCTCGGGATGCAGGCGCATACCTGCATTCACTGAGGCGGCGAAGCCGCGGTTAGTCGCATTTTCCAGCAAATGAATGTTGCCCTGTGCAGCTAGGGTGTGAAGATACTGCTTAAGTTCCGGCTCCGGCGAATTGTCATCAATCACGACAATGACAAATTGTGTTTTCACCGGGGCGGCGATAACGCTTTCCAAACAGCGCTGAGTTAACGCTGCATTGCGATAAGCTGGGACGATGATATCGATGGGTTGTGGGTGTTTCACCTAAAGCTTGCAATTTAGTCAGATTGGTCGTTATGGGTATATGCCGTGCAGCGGGCGGCGCGGACTTATGAGCGGCGAACAATATCACCAAACTTTGATTTGGCAGTAGGTATCGTTATCTTTGCTTTGCCAACCGCGGCTGTTTATCATGATAAATTTAAATTCCTTAGAAAATTGTCGAATGATACGACGTTTCTACGCCTATCGTCATCATACAAGACGCAAGCCCACGAGTTAAGGCAAATGATGCACAAAAACTTTCTGTCCTAAGATTCAATTGGTTTGGATAACAAATGATCGGAAAAAGAGGTTTTGGCCTCATCCTCGTGTTCTTGCTTCTGGGCGTTTTGGGGCACGGTATGCTAAAGCGCGACACCGATTCCAGTGGCGATTTACGCAAGCCCCTCCTTTACGTGGATGGCAGCCGTTATATGAAGGCCGTCCATTACTTTGGCGCATCCTGGCCAATTACGTTTTGGAGCGATTTCGAAACTAGCCGAGTCGATGCTGACTTGCAACGTATCAAGGCCGATGGATTTAATACTGTTATATTGGTTCTGCCGTGGGTGGGTTTTGCAAACGGTTTTGAGGAGGGTATGACGCAGTCTAATCCGCTTTATAAACGGTTGCGCTGGCTGTTGGAGCGCATTGACGCTGCGCATCTCAACGTTGCACTGCGCGTGGGATTTCCGCATAGCTTTGATCCCAATAAGGACACCGGTACTCGGGCGCTTTGCCGGCGTTTTTTCACAGATCCACAGATGCGTCAGCAGTGGCTTAATTACCTTGGACAATTACAAGCAGAAATTAGGCACTTTGCTAACTATATTTTCAGCTTCTTTTCCTGGGAAGACTTTTTCTGTGCGCTGCACTTTTTTCCCTTTGCGTCCGCACAGGAACGCCTGGATCTGGCTCGGGACACAGGTTATCAGCGCTGGTTGGCCGAACGATATTCTCTCAAGCTAATTAAAGCGGCGTATGGGCAAGAGTTTGCGAACTGGGAGCAGGTGCCGTTACCGGACCGTAAAAGCTTTGCCTATTACTTCTATCAGTACTTTATCGACGATTTTTACGTTCGTGAGTTCCTTGAGCCGGGGCGCCGTGTGATGCCGAGGCTTTCTATGGAAGTTCGTGTGGATAAGGATCCATTGTACCTGCCCGAGGGCATGTACTGGTTGGTCCACGACATGCGAATTGGCAGTCCGATATTGCGAGGCTCCTACTGGAACCCTTCCTACGGTGCGCGTAACGAGGGTGAAACACTTGACGCCGAGACTGCGCTGCGCGGTTTAAAATTCATGCTTGACACGGTCAGTGGGCAGGGTCAGGATTCGTTTCATGTGCTTGAGCAGTTTAACTTCATCGACAACACACCACATCTTGCTGCCACCAATGCGCGAATTGCTAATGATGAGGTGGCGGCTTTTCTGGACGGCGCAGCCGAGTTACTGTTGCGCAATACTTCCGGCTACGGCTTGTGGGCTTACCGGGACTATGCGGATAACGCATTTTACAACAGCTCGTTTGAGCTAGGTTTGCATGGCTGGCGCTATCAGGGCTCAGCAGAATTGACCACCAATAGCAGCGGCGATACCGAGCTTAACCTGATCTCTGGAACTCGGTTATGCCAGACGATGCAGCCTAGTGAGCGGTTCACGGACTTCGGCTATATTAAGCAGTTGACCTTCTGTGCCTTGCTGCGTCGGGGCTCTATCGGCCTTGACGTTGAGGGACAACGCCTTGCTACGCTGACGGCGGCACGAAGTCCGAGTCAGGTTTGTGCCCATCTCAGCGTCGAGCCCTGGCGGCGGGAGCAACTTACGATAGAGCTTGTGGCTGATTCTGACGTCCAGTTTGATGATTTAATGCTTTACGGCCACGTACAACGGCTCGGCGTGTATGCGCTGGACGGTAGTCCGGGTCCATGGTTAGAGTCCGTTCGTAAGCTTAATCGGCAGTTGAGTGCGCGGTGAATTGGATGATCTATGCTGCTGCCAGCAACGGTGTTCTTGTCGCCCTCCTGACCTAGTGAGACGAATTTATGTCAAGCTCCGGTGATAGCGATTTTTCGACCAGTTACAATTGGAGTTACAGTTTTCCCGGTAACTCCACAGGACAGTCCCAATACGACGCACTGTGGATCTGGGAAGAATCTGAGGTTTATCCGGTATCCGATGCCGAATATTTATTAAAAAACAAGCGGACTCGAACCGAGGCAATTATCAGAAGGGAAGTGCTCAATGCTCTGCAATGGTGCTTGCAGTTCAGAACTCTAGATGCGCACACTCAAGCCATTTGCGGGGCAATGCCCGGGTTAGCAAATCAGCAGGGTAATGTGCGCCAGGTTTTGGGTACACTCGCTCAGCGAGGGATCCTTCGCTCGGCAGACGATCTTGTTGAGTCGCTAAAGATTGCCTCTGTCCCGGCGACACCAGCTCCCTTGGAGAAAGTGTTTATTCGCACTTGCGAGCGTCCTGAGTTGCTGAAGCGGTTGCTGGACAGCTTGGTTACCAATGAGACTCAATTTAGCAATAGATACCGCTATATCCTCATTGATGATTCCGCAACGGCGCTTTGTCGTGAGCAGAATGCTGCTCTAGTGGCGAGTCTCAGAGAGGCGGGTGCACTGCGCGTGGATTATTACGGCAGTGCCCAGCAACATCGCTTCTTAGAGCAACTTCTGGAGGTTTTCCCTGATCATCGAGAAAGCCTGCAGTGGTTGTTAATGGGCAGCGGGAGAAATCCTGGACAAACGTATGGGCGCAGTTGGAATCATGCCTTGTTACTGGGCGCCGGTCAGCGTTTCCTACTATTGGACGATGATGCTGTATGTCAGGCATTCCAGCCGCCTCGCTCCTTTCAGCCGGGAATTGAAATTTCCACACGACAGGAACAGGTGTATTTTTATGAGAATCGCGAGGCTCTGCTAACATCCGCCGAGCCGGCTGAATTAGATCCTTTGGAAAGGCATGCAGCGGTTCTCGGAATGCACTTGGCGGGAGTCGCTCAAGGTGGTTTAACGAAACCCATTGATGTTCACTCTTTGCAGTATCTGACCACAGAATGGCTGTTGCGTTTGCAAGCAACTTCGCCGGTAATACTGACCGGTAATAGCCTGTTCGGCGATCCTGGAACAGGGTCTATGCACTGGTTGTTCGAACTCGAAGGAGAGTCTTTTGCACAATTCGTGGATTCGGAGGCTGCTTACCGTAAGCATTGTCAAGAGCGCCATCTTTGGAAGGGATTTTCCGGACTGCATGTAGCTCCCGACAAAGCGTTAATGACTACCACCTTAACGGGAGTTGACAATCGTCATCTGTTACCGCCTACAGTGCCCGAGAGGCGAGGTGAAGACCAGTTTTTTGGAGAAGCCCTTAGATATCTTTATCCGTCATCTTTGTTTGTATATTTTCCGTGGGGATTATTGCATCTGCCGGAACCACAACGGCAGTGGGATATTGCTGCTCTGCAGAAACCCCTAAGACCTAACGTACTATCATTGATGGCTGATTTAGCCAGACCTGCCGCTGCCCGTTGTCTAGCCTCAGCGCCTCAGAATCGATTAGCGGCGCTGGCGGCCTTATACGCAGATCTGGCGGATGCGGATGCTACGGTGCTGAGAAATACAATTGAGGAACACTGGCTGGCAGATCGCACTGATTTCATTAGAAGCCTTAATAAGGCGTTGCAAGTCTTTCCGAAAGCCCCTGAGTATTGGCGCGAAGACATACAGCGCATTATTCGGACTAATCTGTCAGATAACGAGATAGCTACGCGATCCTTGGCAGCCGTGGAAGTGGTGCATGATTCTCTGAACAGGTATGCAAAGGCTTTGACTGTCTGGCCTGATGTCTGGAATCACTGTCAAGGAAATTATCTTAATCTGCAGAAAAACGCACTTTCTTGAGCGGGTATGCTTCTTAAAGATTTTGCCGATGTTTTTTATTACAGCTTCTTGCATGAGAAATTGGCGCATTATCGCACCACTGGTATTACTTATCAGTGCGTGTCTGTTGGTATTGGCTTTGTTAACCTATTATTCGGCGGGCGATCATTTTGCCCGAAAAACGAAAAAAATCTGGCAAGGTAACTTGTTTGCGGTAGTACAAGGACAAGGATTTACCACGAACCGTGCCTTACTAATTGGCCCTACTGCCAACGAAGACAACGCCCTGGCTACTTTACCGGTAGAACCTCTGAGTGCGCGCGATTATGATGAATTGCGTTGGCATATAGAGATGCCGGATTTGCCTGTTCAAGTGCGCTTTGTCTGGGTCACCGACGGTACCCCTCAATTTCAGCGTTGGGCAGAGCTGCCTCCATCCAGGCGGGGACGCCTGCCATTGTCTCGGGTACCTGGTTGGGAGGGTACTATTGTTGGCATAGGACTGGAGGTTGAAGGTTCCCTGTTGAAACCGTTAACACTCCATACCTTGGAACTTCGCAGCGTTGTGCCTAATGCTCCAGAAGTACTGGAAAGAGTGTGGCGGGAATGGAGCAACTTTGACCGATGGCGCGGGGTCTCTATTAACACATTATCCAACGGCGCTGGCGCAGGATTATTTCCACCGGTTCTGGCCGTAGCGGCCTGGATCGGTTTAGCTGCCCTATTATGGATAACTTTGATTCCGTTGACGCGTAGGCGGCTGTGGTCGTTAGTGCCGTTGTTGTTAGTAGGATGGGTGCTCTTAGATATAAAATGGCAGGGCGAACTTTGGTATAATTGGGCATTTGCTCACCAGCAATATTCAGGCAAAAGCGTCGCAGAGAGACAGCGGACTGCTGTTGATGGTGATCTTTATGACGCGATGGCTTGGATTAAACAGGCGTTGCCGTCTCAGCCGGCAAGGCTATTATTGATTGACTCCGGCGAGAACGACGGGAATCTGTATTGGCAGTTGCGCGCTCGCTATCATCTCCTGCCGCATAATATTTTACTGCAACATGGACTGAATGGGTTGCAGAAGCGGCTCAAAACGTTTCAAAGCGATGACTATTTACTGACCCTAGGCGAAATTCCAGGCCTCAGCTTTGCGGATGAAAAGTTGCGCTGGGCAGACAAGCAAACTTTTCCTGCGGAAAAAGTATTACAAGGACCGTCGGCTACGCTCTACAAGCTGCGATGAGGGAATGGCTTGGAACTCTGCTCGCTATTGCTTTACCCTGGTTGACAGGCAGTGTGGGATGGCTGTTGCTGATGAAACGTCCCAGAGAGGCTCATGACTGGGCGCTAATATTAGGTTACGGTTATATCGTAGGCATCTTATTAACCACTTTGGGGATGCGCCTATTAGATGCATTAGGATTGACACAACGTTTTCTCACTATTGCTACAGCGCTTGTCGGTTTAGGCGGTATGGGGCTTTGGGTGGTTCATAAAAAATTTCAAAAAATCTACCCAACAGTTTCTGGGCAGCAGGATGGTTATTTTTTTTCCGCAGAACAGCAACGCTCTGGATTTTTTTGGACACAACAAAATACGGCGTCAGCGGCGCTTAACCAAGCAACAGAGTCGCATGGTTTACCGCTGCCGAAGTCATGGGAAGCAACGCTTTGGTGGCTGTTGCTGGCGTGGTTGGTACTCCGTTTCACAGGTATGGGCTGGGAGATTTTACTATCACCGTTGTATCCATGGGATGCCTGGAGCACCTGGGCGGTCAAAGCCCGTGTCTGGTTTGAAATTAAGCAGTTGATTCCCTTTGTCGATGTGGCCTCTTGGCTTAGCGATTCCGGGCGTACGGCGTATACATTAGAAGCGTGGCATTATCCGGATACGGTACCGTTGATTCAGGTGTGGATGGCTTTAGGGGCGGGAATATGGAACGAGTCGCTGCTAAACATTGCATGGCTTATCTGTGCCGTTGCGCTAGGCTTTGCATTTTATGGTCAAGCGCGTGCTTGGGGAAGCGGACCATTGATGAGTATGGTCTTTGTTTATCTGCTGATGTCCCTACCTTTACTGAATGTGCATATCGTACTTGCCGGTTACGCGGATTTATGGATGGCAGCGGTTTATGGTCTGGCGACCATGAGTTTTCTGCAATGGCTGCGAACGGCAGATCGCCGGCAGGGTTTGGTTGCCCTGTTGTTGGCCTTGGCTTTGCCGCTGATCAAGCTGGAAGGGGCAGTGTGGCTACTCGCCTTTACGCCGGCATTGCTAGTTTCAAGAACTTCTCTTCGAACCCTGTTGTGGTTAGGGGTTGGTGGACTCACGCTGGGTGTAATTTGGTATCGACTGGGGGGTTTTACCCTGAATCTGCCTGGTTTGGACGGCGTACTACAAGTAACGCCCGAGGAAATTTATTTGCCTCATTTCATACGCTTTCAGTTGCAGTTTAATCATAGCGGAAAAGCCTTTATCAATAATCTTTTTGTAATGGATAATTGGCATCTTCTTTGGTATTTGTCGGTTTCTTTGTTTGTTTTTTATGGGTCAAAAATTTTAGTTAACAAACTCTTATTGACTGGAAGCGTGTTGGTGCTGACTGATTTTTTTATATTATTTGTATTGTTCTTTCTAACCGATGCTAGTCAATGGGCACAGGATAGCACCAGTATAAATCGCATATTGCTTCAAATGGTGCCGACTTTGTTGTTTTATTTGCTAATTCTAATCATAACTCCGATAGAAAAATCGGTCATGGTGAGACGTTAGCATTTTCATCATGACCAGATAAACTTGCAAAGATTTAACTTGCATTCCATTTCCCTAATATCGATGAGTTTGTATCATAATGATTTTTCGTAGGAAAGTGATGGTGATGACAAAAAAGAGCTGGGGTGTCGGTGGGGACTGGTGCCGGAGGCGATTCAAACGCTGGGGCAGCGGCTGCCTGAGTTTTGGGCGCGCTACCGGAGCTGTTTCAAGACCCAAACCCGAGACTGCAGCGTCTATGCGCGGCATTATCTGAGCGGACGCTGCGTATGGAGGGGAATCGACACTATAGCGGAATCGCGCGAGAGGCGGGTGTTGAAGAGCAAAACCTCCAACACTTCATGAGTCACTCGCCGGGGTCGGCTGAGACGGTCTACCGCCAGGTCCAAGCGGAAGTGAAAGCGGTTCCGGAACTGACGAGGGGCGCCGTGGTTCTGGTCGACGAAAGTGCCGACGAGAACGCCGGCGATGCCAGTGCCGGGGCGGCCAAGCCATATAAGGGTCGGCTGGGCAAGGTAGAAACCAGCCAAGTGGGCGTGTAGTTGAGCTACGTGAATCTCACGGTGGCGTCTGGGTTTTGGACCTGGATTCTGGGCAAACTGTTCTACCCGAGGCCTGGTTCGAGGCCGGCTACCAAAAGCGGCGCAAGCAACAGGGCATGCCTGATTCGTTGAAGTTCAAAACCAAGGTTGAACTGCCTGGGAGGGGATTCAAAGGTCATGGCGGGTGTCTCCCGTTTGAGATCGTCGGTTTCGATAGCCTGTACGGACGGAGGGTTGGCTACGGCCCAGGTGCGAAAGGCTCAGCGGCGGTATATGGCGGAAATCCCGGCCTACACGCCGTGTACCTGGAAAAACCGACGCTCGGCATTCCCCCGCGCCGGGGTCAGCGAGGAAAAAAGCCGACGCAGTGCAGTGCTGGCCGGGGAAACGGTCCGCGTGGACAGCTTGCGGACGCTGGCCTGGCAGCGTCTTCGAGTCCGGGCGACCGAACGGGGTGAGCTGTGCGAACGCTTCGCTGCGCGCCGCGTCTGTACCGTCCATGACGGTCAAGCCGTGGAAGACTGGCTGGTGATGCGCGAAGAGGCCACCGACCGCTACCGCTATGCCCTGAGTAACGCCTCAGCGGACACTTCATTGGAACAACTGGCCTGGTGGAAGTGCCAGCGCTACGTCATCGAACGAGCCAACCAGGATGCCAAGTCCGAGCTGCGCTGGGATGAGTGGCCGGCGCAGAAGTACCGTGCCTGGGATCATCATCTCGCTTTGACGGTACTCGCCTCCTGGTTCATCTCGCAAACCCAACTCGACTGGCGCAGACTCATTCTCGTGACCCGGCGTTGCTCTAAGAACTGGAAACGGATGTCTTACCGGCTCTGTCGGTGGCCAATGTTCGGAGTTACTGCGCGCGGTTATGCCTCTGAAACGCTGACCGAAGAACAAGCTACGGAACGAGTGATTGAGCATTTGCTTAATCCACCCGATCACGCAAGAGTCGGCTTAAAAAACAACGACTTAAAAATAGAGTCCACACCGGCCCCACGTGAGGCTAATGTGACATTGTCAAGTTAAAAAATAATTATTTAAATTGTCGTTATTAATTAAGTTTGTTTGTTATGGTGTCGCCCCCTAGCCTTGTTATTTCGATTGTTACATATTCGCCAAATATACGGCTGTTGAGAAAGGTAATAAAAAGTCTTGATCAAGCAATCGGCTATGCTAAACAGCAAGGTGTTTTAGGGCAAACTCAGTTGATTCTGATAGACAATGGGCCGGAAGATATTTGGCGGGCACAATTACAAGCTTTGCTGACTGAAGGTGCTACTTTGATTGACGATAAGGAGCTATTCAGCGAGCACGGTAATATAGGTTATGGAGCAGGACATAATTTGGCTATTAATAACACTTCAAGCGAGTTTTGTCTTATTTTAAATCCCGATGTTTTGCTCGCAGAAGATGCTTTGATGCAAGCCATGAATTTTATGCTTGTCCATCCGCAGGTAAGTTTGTTAACGCCAGCAGTCGTAGATGCTAAGGACAATCAGCTGTACCTTTGCAAAAGCTATCCGTCATTACTGGATCTATTCCTAAGGGGTTTTGCGCCTCCATCGTTAAAGAAATTGTTTCGTAAACGTTTAGAGAGCTACGAACTACGTGATCGAATGGGTGATACTGTAGTTTGGGATATTCCCATAGTTAGCGGTTGTTTTATGCTGTGTCGACGCCTAATGTTAACTCAAATAGCAGGTTTCTGTCCTGCTTATTTTCTTTATTTTGAAGATTATGATCTTAGTTTACGTATTGCCAACATAGCACGCATTGCTTACGTGCCTAATGTTCATATTACCCACTTCGGCGGAAATGCGGCCCGTAAAGGTTTTCGTCATATCGCTTTGTTTATACGTTCAGCCGTCATCTTTTTTAATCGCCATGGCTGGAGGCTTTGGTAAAACACGCTTTTAATCGCCATGGCTGGAGGCTTTGGTAAAACACGCTTTTAATCGCCATGGCTGGAGGCTTTGGTAAAACACGCTACGGCTACTGTGAATTCTCTTAACCGCGAGTTGAAGGGCCGGCCTTCGGCCATATGTAGAAGGTATGAAGTGCTCATCTCCTTACTATGATAAAGGTGGCCCTGATGAAAAGTATAGATTTTGAGACGCTATTAATCACGATGTATGTCCTGGTGGATGACTGGTATCAGGCTGAAGCTAAGCATTTTCGAGCCGGTCAGCCGGGCTGTAAGCCGGTATTCAGCGACAGCGAAGTGCTGACGCTGGTGTTGGCGATGGAGTTTCTGCCGTTTCCGGGTGAGACGCAGTTTCTCGGCTATCTGCGTGCCAACTACCTGGAGTGGTTTCCGAAGTTGCTCGATGCCAGCCAGTTCAATCGCCGGGCGCGGGCGCTGCGTGAAGTGCTGGAGCCGTTGCGCTGGCATTGGTTGAAGCAGATGGGGGTGGAGTGGGAGCGGCAGTTGTTGCTCGATACCAAGCCGGTGCCGATCGTCGGCTATAAACGTGACAAGAGCCACAGTGAGTTTCTTGGCAGTGCCGCTTATGGCTATTGTGCCAGCCGGAATCTGCATTATTTCGGCTACAAGCTGGTCTCGGTCATGACTCTTGATGGGGTGGTGGTGCGCTACGATGTGGTGGCTGCCAACACCGATGAGCGGGTGGCTGCCGAAGCGGTGCTAGAGTCGTTCTGGGGTTGCGATATTTTTGCCGATAAAGGCTTTCTCAGTGAAACGTGGCAAGAGGAACTCAATGAGCTCTCGGGGAATCGCCTCTGGACGCCGAAGCGTGCGAACCAGACTGAGCAACAACCCAAAGCCTTTGAGCGGCTGCTGAACCGCGTGCGGGAACGCATCGAAGGGGGGTTTAATGAGCTCCAAAATACCGGTCGTCATTTAGAGCGGCTGTTAAGTAAAACTATCGACGGGCTGGCTACGCAAGTCGCGGCTAAACTCACCAGCCAGACTTTGAAGTACTACTTGCGGCGCTTCTTTGGCATCGACGTGCAGACCTTCCAGGTCGCCGTCAACGGCTAATGTTCAATTCACAGGAGCCGTACGCTTTTAATCGCCATGGCTGGAGGCTTTGGTAAAATACGCTACTCGGCTGAATTAAGATTAAAGATTAAGTGTCCACTGTTTGTGGATATACAAAATCTCTAAACTTTTTTAGCAGTGTTTTCGCTAGTTGCAGATTTCCCGATAGAGAGAAGACATTGTCTCTGCAATTCGATTGATATGAAACGTGCTCTGTAAAGACAGGGCACCTGTTTCTCCGAGTTTTTGCCGTTGCCAAGGAGATTGTTGCTGAAGATGAAGTAAAGCCTGCATTAACGCACCGAAATCCGCAGGCTTGACCAGTAAACCATGTCCACCCTGGCGAACTACCCAGCCTACTCCCGACCCCGGTATATCGCTGGCTATTACCGGTTTTTGGAAGCGCATAGCCTCCAGTAAAACGAGCCCAAATGCTTCTGTGCGTTCTAGGGAAGGCACGCAAAGAACATCACAGCTTGCAAATAATGCGCTTAGCTGAGCTTCGCTTTGGAAACCGAGCAGGGTAACTTTATTTTCTAATTTTTGTGCCTTAATGAGCGACTCAAGGCGAGAGCGAAGTTCCCCTTTTCCCACAATTAACAGCCGCAGATTGGCAAGCTCTGCAACCGCCTTAATCAAAAAATTGAAACCCTTATAGTAGGTTAGCCGTCCCAAGGCTAAGGCTTTAAAAGGAGCTCCTTGCCACAAGGTTGCTACATGGGAAAGTGCTTCTTTTTTAGGATCCGGAATGCGTGCAGGATTCAATCCCAAGGGAATAATATGGCACTTGGCTTGCCAAGGGCGTAGCGTCTGACTTGAGGCCAAGTAGGGAGGGGAAGTAGAGATAATGGCACGACTGCGCGCTAGCAGCTGTTGTTCCAAGGGGCGATATAAGTGGTAAGCCCAGGATAAACGCCGATCAATATGTGAAGTAACGACATCAGAATGCCAGTGAATGACCCAGGGAATGTGCCGTGCACTAGGTATCATCATTGCCCAAAATGCAGAGGTATTGGGCATATGTAAGTGCAGAATATCGGGTTTAAATATATGAATTGCCCTAGCTAGCCGCAGGGGAAAACTCGGACTGAGAGGCGCATAGAGTAACTGCCCATAGCAGGGTGCTTGGTAAATAGGTGGGATCACATCGCCTTGGTAATATGACTGGGACGATCGGTGGTTGCCAAATTGCTGGCTATGGACTAAAGCCGCTGTCCGGATGCCTTGATGTTGGAGCGCTGGAAGAAGATCTGCCAGAAAGTATTCCATACCCCCAGCAAAGGGGGGGAAAAATTTACCAATATGAAGCACACGGATCACACCGAGACAGATGATTACAATGGTTTATGGGGTTTTGTCTTTGTCATTCGTCTTTTGCATTTCTTGCGTTATCGGTGAGCGGGCCTCTAACATGGCGAGACGTTGAGCTAATCTGCGGATTTTTCGCTCCTGACGAGAACATTCTAGGTCCATGGTCAGCATTTTAACCAGGATCAGACCCAATCCTAGTACGATAGCTAGTATGGGGGGATAGTTGACTCCCACCCACCTTGCTAAGATATCGAAGATCCTGGGAAAAAAACCTAGAATGACAACGGTCGCTGCAATCCATAACCACCAAAATGCGTAAGGCCCATGCAGATGATCCCGCCGAACCAAGTAAAGAATACTGCAGGCGATGGCTAAGCCGATAAAAGTTGAAGTCAGTTGGTAGGTAATCATAAACCTGCATTAGAACGGCCGGCATCTTGAGTACGAATGTTTTTCATTCCTATGCGGGCAATGCACAGTATAGTGGTTTTCAAAAGATAACTACCCACCACGAGCCAAGAGCTAAACACTCGAGAACCACCTGATAGGCGGGTGTTCATCGGAACGGTCAGTTCAATGATATGCAATCCTGCTCGCCTAAGAATTAATAGCACACCGACATCTTGATAATCTAGCAAGCTTGCCTCGCGGGAAGCTAATGTTGCCATGGCGATCCGGTTATAGGCACGAAAACCTGAAGTAATATCTCTAAGCGATAGGCGGGTTAGCAGCCGAAAAAAGGACCATGCGATACGCCTGGCACGGCTCGCTCTGTCTGGACACGCTCCGATTACAACATCCGCCTGTCTGCTGGCAATGGGTCTAAGAAGAGTGCCTAAATAGGAAGCCTGATGCTGACCGTCAGCATCCATAGTGATAGCCGTTTGATAGCCGGCGTTTAGCGCATAGCGTATGCCTGTTTGAGTCGCGCCCCAAGCACCGAGTTGCAGAGGAAGCGGCAACACGATAGCACCCGCAGTACGTGCTATGTGCGCCGTATTATCCGTGCTCGCATCATCAATGACAACGACCTCACTACTCAGTGCTAATTTCGCCTCTTGAATAACATTGCTAATCGTTTTCTGTTCATTATGAGCAGGAATTAGTACAACGGCATTAGTTAAGTTTTTGTTTTTAAATTTTTTTTTAATGTTTCCCATCTTATTGATGGCCATCATGCAATGCATTTCCAGATTGTATCAGCACGTAATAAGCTCACGTATTTTGTTAAGAAAAATAGTTTTGTCAAACAGTTGTGCTTGAATTTCACAATCGTTTCGCATTTTAAAGGCTTTCTTCGGCGTAAGCGTATTTACCGCTATTCTAACATCTTCAGGAGTAGGGTTGGGATTAAGTAATATACCCGTTTTATCAGGAATAACAGTTTCTAGTAAGCCTCCTTCGGCAACACCAATAACAGGCTTACCTGCTGCCATCGATTCTATAGGAGACATTCCGAAATCTTCGTCTTTAGGAATATAAATTGATGCGATGGCCTTTCCTATATAGTTACGTAACTGATTATCGTTTACCCATCCAAGAAAATGAATATTGTGTGCATTCGATGCTAAATTTTTTAAATAATTAAACTCATTTCCTCCGGAGATTACTACTAGTCTTTTGTCCGGCATGTGTCGAAATGCTTCGATAATAATGTCTACCCTCTTTAAACATTCTAAACGCGCCGTGGAGACATAGTAATCTTGCTGATCAAGCCAGTGAAAATACTGAGTATCGCAGGGAGGATACACAACGACAGAATCTTTTTGCAAGTGGTGCATGATTCTGTTCTTTACATTATTTGAATTAGCAACAATCAAATCCATTTGATCAATGGCCGGTTCATAAATTTTTTTGAGCCAAAGAGCAAATAAAATAAATAAAGGTTTATGCCAATTCTTACAAAGGCTTAAATAATAATTGTGGAGGTCATAGGCAAAACGTGGAATAGTATGACAATAATAGATATTTTTTTTCAAAGGGTGATTGTATACGGCAACCGGAGTACAGCTTCCACTATAAATCACCCAGTCATAATTTATAAGAAATTTTGTTTTAAAATAAAAATCATTTATTGTTTTTAAAACCCTTAATGCATTATTTTCTATGTAGTTTCCTATTTCAATTAACTGAGTGGCCGCAAGTTTTTCATCTGTTAAAACAAAATGGTTTATAAAATCCACACAAAGATCAACATTGACGATTTCTTTTGCTAAAGTTAAGGTAACTTTTTCGGCTCCACCATTAACTAAAAGATAATCGTAAAGAATCACCCCATGCCTGTGATTTGGCATTTTGTATTAGTTTTTCATTAATTTTTTGAAATATGCCAATGTTTTTTTTGCTTCTTTTTTATGACAGTAATTCTTAACCGTATCAAATCCTTCCCTCACTAAACCATGCTTTAGTTGCGAATTATTAAGGATTTTTAACGTTGCGTCAGCAAGTAAATCAGGTCTTTTTGGTGGTACTACAATGGCATTTTTTTCGTTTCTAGCGTATTCTGTCACTCCTCCAACCCCTGTTAATACGCAAGCGGTGCCACATGCCATTGCTTCTAGAGCGCATCTTCCAAAACCCTGGAAATCAGACCCATCGAGAAATACATCCGCCTCTGAATAAAGATAAGCCAGTCGTTCCTGATCGGAAATTACTTCTTCATCACGATAACTAAAAGGAATATTATAAGAGGATAAAAATCGGTCACCGAACAGAATAATCTCTACGTTAGGAAACGACTGTTTTACGTAAAGCAATGCATTAATGACAGAAGTGAATCCTCGGTAGGGTGTGATTGGCCTTGCCATTGCTAGCACAGTTGGGCGCAATGTTTGAATATCCCGTGGGTAAAACCGCGCGAGATCCATACCTAAAGAGATTTTATGTGAAGTAAAACCATCCTCGATTAACATTTTTTGCAGCCAATCTGACATAACTATTTTATTTGCAATCAATTTGTAGGTAGCTTTGACTTGACTACGAGCCACTTGATTGTTATCAGAAAAAAACCACGATTCATAGTCCTGAATAAAATAAACACTCGTTTTTATGCGATTCTCGTTTCTTAAGGAAGCAACCCAAGGCGCTGTCTTCCAAAGCGTCGCTACGGCAATATCGCTGTCAGGGAAGTTTTTAATAAGATCTTGGTAATTACGAAAAATAATTGGCTTTGAAAAAAATTTGATATAATCGTAAATAAGCGGATCTTCATGTAGTGCGACAATTCTTGCTTCAACTCCGAGAAGAATTAATTCGTTAACAATCTGGATAACTGATAAAACTCCGCCTGAGATGATAATGTCCTGCAACACATAGGTAACTTTGAGGCGATTCGAGCGTGTTATTTTAGCAACAGAAGCAGGCGTAGCTATCGGTCGTCTTGCTTTGACAAGTTGGAACAGTCCTCTTGCACCGGTAAGAATAAAGCCAGAGAAATTTTTGTTTCGTAAAGAGGAAAGCAAGCCTCGGGCTGTTTGCCAGACAATAGGTTTGGGGTCCCAACGTTGGTGTAAAGGAAAGAGGTCCCTTAGTGGCTGCAGGGGATTAGCCTTTTTGAAGGCTCGAAACTGCCTGAAATATTCATGAGACCAACGGGAATCGAAAATTTTTCGATTATTACGATACCGTTCTGTGCTATCGGTAAAGGTGCCATTTCCCTTATGATAAACATAAACATGATCGGCTAATACCGTACGATAACCCTTGGTTGTGAGCCGCATGCATAAATCTGAATCTTCACAGTAACCTCGACCATAGATGGAATCAAAGAGACCAACATCATCTAAAACTTTTCTTGAAAAAAGAATACAGAAACCAACACCAGTGACTATATCAGGAAAATGTCTAGGAGCGTATTTTTGCAAATACTCATCCATCGCAAAGAAGTTTGCTCCTGGTACCATGGGAAGATCGATTTGGGAAGCATTGTTAGATAAAGGATTAACAGAAGCAATCTTGGTATCAGACAATGCACATTCAAGCAGTCGTGCCAACCAATTTGGAGTCACAATAACATCACTATTGATAAGTATAACATATGGAGCACGCCCTAACGTTATACCCATATTACAGGATTGAACGTAGCCTATGTTTTCAGAGTTGTTATGAAGCGTAATGTGCGGATGAACTTGTGATAGCTGCTGCAAAAAACCGGTTGTTGTTTTGTCGCTGAAATCATTCACCAGATAAAGATGATAAGAGTTCATTATCGTGTAACAGAGAATAGATTCCACACAATCCTTGACGTAAGATAACCCATTGTATACAGGCAGCACTATATCGCAAAAATTTTCAGGACAAGAAACGTTAGAGTAAGGCATAGAATAGGAAAACTTTTTTCAGATAATAAAAGAGTCGCAATGCAGAAAAATTTAATAATTTTGTAGATCATATTTTATCGACACATTAAAGTCTAGTCTCGATAAAGAAAAACTCTTGAGGTTTTCTCAGTCTGAACATTAAAACTTTTTATATTAACTTTTCTAACGATGTCGCTATCACCTTGGGATAATCGTAGGGATTATATTTTTATAATATTATGTTGCACTAGATATTACTATCGAGAAGGTAAAATTTGAAATTTAAAATGAGAGCTTCAGTTTTGTTATGAAAATTATAAATAGAAATTTGGAATTAATAGATTTTACGCTGGTTATAATTAGAAACCCGTAATCTTGAGAGCAGTGTTTTGAGCAAAATTTGTATTATAGTACTGAATTGGAATCGACCTATAGATACCGTGGAGTGTCTAGAATCCCTAATACCTGTTGTGAAAAATGGTTATGCCTCTATAATTGTTTGCGATAATCATTCAACGGATGGTTCTGAAACTTATATTTTTAACTGGATAAGTAGGTACTTCAAAATAGATAACTTGGAAGATAATGTAAGAAAAAAGGGCCAAACAAGTGCGCTGAAGGCTAAATTTAATAAAAATTCCGACCTTACGTTCATCCAGGTTGGAGCAAACTTAGGTTATGCTGGCGGTAACAATGTAGGTATTAAATTTGCCTTAAATCAAGAAAGATATGATTACATATGGATAATTAATAATGATGTAGTTATCGATAAAAATGCACTAATTTTTTTATGCCAATGTGCAGACAGTTTTCCAGATGTAATGGTATTTGGCAGCACAATTGTGGATTATTATGATGTACAGAAAGTTATTTGTGCAGGTGGATGTTATTATTATGCTGCTTTGTCATATATTATAAATGCCTTGGGTGGTAAAAAATTATCAAGTGTGTTGAATTATGATAAAGACATTAATTTAGATTACATTAGCGGAGCCGCTTTTTTTGTTAGAACAGATATTTTTTATAAGGTAGGTCTTCTCAACGAACGATATTTTTTATATTTTGAAGAAATAGATTTTATTTATCAAATAAAAAAAATTGGATACAGTATTAAGTGGTGTAGAAATAGTATCGTATATCATAAAGGTGGTGTAAGCACAGGAGGGCGTTCCAGTGCAAACAAAAGAGAATCTTGGATTGCCAACTATTTTGAAAATATAAATGCTCTTAGATTTACGGCAAAATATTATAAGCGGTATTTATTACTGATGGCTGTATTTAGGTTTTTTGGAAAAATTGCTGCTTATATTTTACGCAGCAGAATGGATTTGGTATCCTCACTTATCGCCGCTTATGCTGATTTCATTCGAAAAAGACATCCAATTATTGATAAAACAGCGGAACAACCTAGGCTTATTTTGAGAGGAGATTTAAAGCCAAATATGAATTTTTGACCACATAATGATTAATGGGAGTAAATGGTGTTTTTTTTGAATGATCACGAAAAATCCCTTGTCATATACAAGGCACTCGCCAATTTGCGTGCGGAAATTTCAAGGACATATTTAAGTTTCTCGTGGTGGATTTTTGAGCCACTTCTTTCTATGTCAGTTTTCTACGTTGTTTTCGGGTTACTTTTACCCCGTAAGACCGAACATTTTGTGCCATTTTTATTAGTTGGGTTAATTAGTTGGCAATGGTTTTCAAATACAATCAAGCATTGCATGAATTCCATTAGTGGAAATGGCCGGCTGATGACGCAAGTTTATGTTCCTAAGATAGTATTTCCAAGTGTTGTCATAGTTATGGACTTTATCAAATTTTTACTTGTGTTTTCATTAGTAGTACTATTTCTTTTCTCTTATGGAATGGGCATAGGTACATGTTATATTTCTTTACCATTGGTTATGGGCGTGCAGCTGATGTTGATTGTGGCTGTAGCATTTTTTGTTGCCGCAATCGTCCCATTTGTTCCAGATTTAAAATTTTTAATTGATTCATTATTACAATTGATGTTTTTCTTATCGGGAATCTTTTATTCCGGCTCTAGTATACCGGAAAAATATCAGTATTATTTTTATCTTAATCCGATAGCTAATATAATTGAAAGTTACAGAACAATTATGATAGACAACAAATGGCCAGATTGGGGTGCTATTTCGATCATTGGATTGATAGCATTAATTGGTTTGATTGGCGCACAACGGCTAATCTATAAGCTTGATTATCAATATCCAAGAATAGTTGCTACATGATAAATAGATTGTCTGAAACTATGATTTCCGTTAAGAATATTGAAGTCAAATATATTCAAAGAAATTTTTTTTCAAAAAATAATCAACGACAGGCTCTTTCCAATATTAGCTTTGATTTATACAAAGGGGATTCTTTAGGAATCATAGGGCGTAATGGCGCAGGTAAAAGTACGTTATTAAGACTATTAGCGGGTATTATTATTCCTGACTCGGGAAGAGTAATTAATAGAGGATATAAAACGGCGTTGTTGTCACTGCAAGTTGGATTTGTTCCGCAATTATCAGGACGCGATAATGCTGTTTTAAGCGGGATGTTGCTTGGGTTTTCAAGAAAAGAAATAGAAAACAAGATTGATGAAATTTTTGAACTTGCAGAATTGAAAGAATATATTAATTTCCCGTTACATGCTTATTCTAATGGAATGAAGGCACGCCTTGGTTTTTCTGTTGCACACTATCTGGATCCGGATATTCTTCTGATTGATGAAATATTAGCGGTTGGTGATACCGATTTTCGTAGAAAGTCGTTAGAAATTATGCAGAATAAATTATTATCTGATCAAACCATAGTATTGATTTCGCATAATGCTAAATTAGTAAAAAAATTGTGTAATCGAGTCATATGGATAGAACATGGCACAATGCGGATGGAAGGGGATGCTGATTCGGTGGTAAGTTGTTATGAAACTTCCTTAAACACGAAAAATAATAGCAAGTATACTTAAAATTCTGGAGTTCACCCGGCGTTAAGCCGGGTGGTGCGGGTTGTTTTACAATGGATTTAAGCTGTTGATGGAGGAATGCAATCGTTTGAGGTAGGAACAGACTATTTTCTAGTCACAAAAACCCAGATCTGATCAGACGGCAATCCATTGGGTTTTTCTTTAGGATAATTTTCCATAGCTACACCAATAGTTGGACAAGATCCATCGGATTTCTTAGCAACGCCGTTGTTTTCTTCTGGTGAGCCTCCTGGTGAGAGTTCATCGCCAGCACTAATTGGCCCCAAGACTTTCACAGGAACTTTGCCTGCCAGCGCTACTGGGACAAAGTTTTCTGCTACGAAGATTTCCATTGCCAAAGATTCTATCTTTGCTTTTTCTTTTTCCTGCTGTTTATTAGTGTTGTCTTCCTTATTTTGGGCCTCAAAAAGAGATTTATATTCGGAGCCTTGCATAAGGCTCTTTTTTTTAGACTGATATTTGCTCATCATTGCATATCCATATTTTTCCAAAGAGGCTTCATCTAGAAAGGCACCTCCTAAGACAATACCCGGATCTGTACTTACAGGACCAAGCGCTTTCGAACAGTTATTTCGATTTGCAAGCTCTACGGTATCTGGATCAGTGAAGCTTACGACGTGACCGGGCATTATTTCTTCATTACGTGAGTCGTCGGTTTTGTAGATCTCGGCAATGTCGAAATTTCCTTGCTGGGTGAGAGTGCCGCGAATCTTAAGATTTCCTTGCTCGTTAAGCTCTGCAACTTTGTTGTTGTTCACGAAACTTCCATTTGTGTAAACACTCCAGGCATCCAAAAATGAATTATCTGAATTATCGATCATTACATCGACATCTTGATTCGCTTTAATATCAACGTCAAAATTACTACTTCTTAACTCGTTGACATTAATAACATTAGCAAACACCGGAAAGTATCCATAAACATCGGCTACGAGGTCTACAAATCGAGTTGCTAGGACGGTGATATTCGGACCTTGTGGGTTCTGGCTCACAGGAACGATAACCCCATTGGCGATAGCAGGAAATGCGTTTTGCGTAGAGAAATTAATAGCAGATGCGGGCGGGTTGGTTGGTCTGGCTTGATCGCTAGGCCAGATTTGCATGTTTCCCGAGGCTACTGGATTGACGGCTACGAGATTGATTACTACTGCTTGCACTCGACCAGGAATGCCACATCCTGCCGGCGTGCCACCTTGATCTGAATAATCTGTGCTAGGACCCACAACATTAAAATTACGAGGTTGATCTCTTATCAACCTCCCTGCGACAGATTGACGTGTATCAATAATTCGGCATGGAGTAGGGAGAGGAACAAAGGTTGTATTTAATTGTGCGAAAACCGGCAATGATTGTAACAAAATGAGTGGTGTGCTAATAAACAGGCTAAAAAGAACAATGAATTGCTTCATAAGGATTTTTTCCTACTTTGTATTATGGGGGTTTTTTGTCTATGAATTCAATGCTTGCAGTCATCGGTATGCAGGTAAGAAAGCTTATGAATTTGCTTATATCGTATAGACTGCCGTCCTCCTGATGTTATGTTTTTACAATTATACTTAAGCGACGGTACAAAGTTGGTAGAAGGAATAAAAATTATAATTTTTTTACAATGTTTGAAAAATAACAAACAAAATTAAGCGCAATAAGCCAACACCAAGGTTAATGAAACCCTGTAAAGCCATTACGGACGTACGGACCGATGCAGCTAGATGCAGCTAATGTCGTAAAATGATAAGAGTTCAATTATCAGTAGGTGATATGGTACTCTACCGTAACCTCCCTTAGATAAAGTCCATATCATCCTTTATTATTGTCGTCTTTCCTTATCGGAAAGCTGCTCTCTTAAAACTTTATTCATGCTCCGCCGGCTTTTCTGATTGAGATGGCTCGTTAGTGGGCTTAACCTCTGCTTTTGCTTCAGCATTGTTATCTATTGGAGTTTTTGTTAAAGAAGCTTTTTCTGATGCCGCCTGTTGACTAGACGTCTCGGCCGATGGGTCATCAATACTATCCCGTTCGGCATCCGCTTTTGACTGCTCTAGCAGATCGTCCATGCGTTTAGTCATATTCTCATATTGGTAAGCTGCTATCGCATAGCCCCATGGTATCAACCGTTCATTAAGTTGTCTTGCCTCGGTGCGAAGCTTGGCGATTTCGTCCTTATCAAGCTCTTGCTCTTGGGGCTTACTGGCATTGGAGTCGCTGGATTCAGCTACGCGTTCTTCACCGGGTTCCTCCGGCTTTTCCTCCTGCGGGTTGGTTTCAACAGAGTCGGCAGCCTGCGCTTTTGCTGAGGTATCTGCTTTGCGAAAACGCTGTGCCTGATTTTCGTCAAAGCTGACTGCAAAATGAACGTAGTGGGTATCATCTTGCTGAAACGCCCGAGCTACAATGATTAGTCCATCGAAAGTACGATAGTTTACCTGGGTGAATTTTTCATCAAAAAAGTGTATTTGTTCAACAGGCACCACATCTTCAAGCTGTAAATTTGCCAGTGCGTCACCCAGAGAGTCGGCGACACTTTCCGATGCTAATTGCCGTCCCTCCGGCATATGGAGTACGGTAAAATGTTCTTGGTCGCGGCTCTGTTTTTCGACTTCCAGCTTCTCTCCGCTGGGCTGTTGGATCGTAATAGCCTGAATACGGTTGGCGGCTATGTCTAATATCGAGCGATCCAGCCATTGTGTGGTTTCCTGCGGTATCGACAAAATTCCGGTCACCAGCCAGCTTTGGGCTTCGTTCGGCCGGCGCACATAGGTACCACCAGTGCCGGCCGCGGCGATATCGCCGACAATCAGGCTAACTGGATCGGCAATACCTTCGATAGCGATTTGTACGCCGGTGGCATTCTCCTGGCTTACGTCCTGGACACCTAGCTGGCCATACAAGTCCGCTTTTGCGGTCTTGGCTTCAAGTAATTCGGCATTGGCAAGCGTCAGTAACGTATCTCGGATCTGACTCGTATTTGCCGGATAACCTTTTTTATTACTGACAACCCAGCCTGCTTCCGTCCGGTTTAAGTCCGCCACTGTTTGGTTGCCGCCCTTAATGACGCGTAGGAAAGTGACTTCATTAATATCCTGTTTTAAACCAGGAACCATTGCTTGTTGGGTAAGTTCTTCGGTTTCAGGAGAATGGTCAAGCCAAAGCACAGCCATCACTGCAGCAACAGCAAGTAGTACCAAAACAATCAGCCACTTTGTGTTCATACCGGTTTCGCTCCCATCTTCCGGCGGCGTGCCCGCGTCCACACGGCGAACAACGCCACACCAGAGAGCAATAAAGGCACTAGGGCAATATTAATGATTTTTAGGGTAGTGCCCAATTGCTCAATATTCTTATCCAGATCCCGTCTTACCTGGCGCAGCTGTTTGCGAATTTCCAACTTTCTTTGCTGAAAGCGCTCCAACTCCGCTTGTTGCGCAGCGCTAAGAATCAGGGCATCGTTATCATTTCGGCTTTGCTGTAGCTCGGTTAGCTTGCGCTCTGTTTCCTGTAGTTCCTCCTGGAGTTGCTGCTCGGTTGCCAGCAGACGATCATTGGCTTTGCGTTCCAAGGTTTCGACAGTGGTGAATGGACGCGACGAAGTCGCCCTCCCGCGAATGCTAATGAGGTCGCTATTGCCGGTTAGATTATCTAAGGCATTGACGATAAAATCGCCATTGTTGGCCCATGCTGTCACAACGCGCTGTCCAAAGAAGTTCTGCTGGCGTACCCACAGTCGATCCGTCAGTAAATCCGTATCGGCCACGATAATGACGTTAATGGGCTCAGCCGACTCTTTGAGATGGGAGAAAGTCGGTTCCTTCTCCTTATTCTGCCCATTAGTTTGGTTGACGCCAACCGGTGAACCGTCGGGAAACGCTGAATTTGCTTTACCCTGTAGCCGTGCGGCCAAAATGTAACGTTCGCTGGTCGGCGCAAATCCTTGATAAAGCTGAGACGGATCCGCGAGGAAACGCACTTGATCGACCGCCATGGGCATGGCGAACTTGCTGGAAGTCAACAAAGGTAACAACGTAGTCTTAAAACCTTCGCGGGATCTTAGATAGCCGGTCATAGCCAGATTGATGGTATCGAGTCCCGCAGTGACCACATCCTCTCGGGCGAGCGCGCCATCGTCGATACTCAGGATACCCAAGTGCCTTACCGGAGCCTGGTCAGGACGTGTGGTTACCGCTAACGCATAGCGGCTGTCTGCCATGAATTGCGTCTTATCGTAAGCTATACCCCAGGCTTGCAGCAACTCCGGTAAATCCGACGCTCGGCTAGCCAACATAGCGGCTCCCGGGTTATTGGGATTTTGCGCCGGAACATCGGCCTCTGCGTAGGGATCTAGAAACACCAGGGCTCTACCGCCTCGCAAAACGAACTGATCAATGGCATACAAGGCTGATTTCGATAAATTTTTAGGATGCACTAACATCAATACATTGATGTCCCTATCGATGGTTGTGAGTTCTGGATCTAGATTACGGACCTCGAATAGCTGGTTTAGCTGTTCATTGACGATCCATGGTTGCCGCATCTGTCCGGTCGTAGGATCAAAACCAGCGGTCATGGAGAGTGTGCTAAGTAGACCAATAATGGGCTTTTTAGGATGAACTAGACTGTAAATCAACTTGCTAATGTCGTATTCCAGAAAAGATTCCTTATCGGGTTGGAGAAACGGGATAACTTCAACATCACCAATGGCGTTGGTTCCAGCAAGACCGAAGTAGAGGCTCTCTCCGGTAGCGCCGATAGGGATGGCTTGTAAACCAAATTGTGTGGCCCGGTCCTCTTCCTCGGAAAAGGGCAGGGGGTCGACGACTTGCAGATTCAACCTGCCATCGGCTTCGAGAACATACTCTTCCAGTAACTCTTGGACCCGATTGGCATAAGTACGCAGCGCGGGAATTTCCCGCGAAGACTGCTCAGAAAAGAAATAATACAGATTAATGGGTTCATCGATGTTGGCCAGAATATTGCTGGTGCCTTTTGACAGCGTATATAGACCGTGTTCGGTCAGATCGAGGCGAATCCCCCGAAACAGTCCGTTGCTGAGCATGGTAAGGGCCACAAATAGCACCGTTAGCGCGACCAAGGCAGCAATATTTTGCGATATCCGCTTCATGCGCGTCATTGTTATCTCCTAATTCGCTTTTCTAGCGTCGAGGACAATGGCATTGGCGACTAGCCAGAAGCCGATCACCATCCCAAAGTAAAGCAAATCACGAAGATCAATGACGCCTCGGTTAATGGCCTCGAAGTGGGTTAGAAAGCTGAGTGATGAAATCCCGTCCACCAGCCCCTGGGGAGCCCAAGCGCTGAAGAGGTCAAGCACTAAGGGAAAGCCGCTGAGCAGAAATGCAAAACATACCACTACCGTCAGGATAAACGCGATCACCTGATTACGGGTTGTCGCTGATAAACAAGAACCAATAGCGAGAAACCCTCCTGCCATCAGGAAGCTGCTGACATAAGCGGCGAAAATAACGCCGTTGTCTGGTTCGCCCAGATAGTTAACGGTCATCCAAAGGGGAAAGGTAAGTAGCAATGCAATACCAGCGAAACACCAGGCGGCCAAAAATTTTCCTAGTACCGCCTGCAGCATCGTGACTGGCAAGGTTAGCAACAATTCAATAGTGCCGTTTTTGCGCTCTTCGGCCCAGAGACGCATAGAAATAGCCGGTATCAGAAACAGATATAGCCATGGATGGAAAACGAAAAACGGCTGGAGGTCGGCTTGGCCGCGTTCGTAGAGGCCACCCAAGTAAAAGGTAAGTGCTCCTGCCAAGACGAGAAAGATGACAATAAAAACATAGGCTACCGGAGTCGCGAAATAGCTTGAAAACTCCCGTCTAAAAATAATGCTAATCGGGTTTAGGCGCAGGCGCTCCGGGATTTGCAGGTTAATCCCTTTCGCCACCTCCATGCTCCTATTCGGCGTTGTCGTCATGCTCATGCTGGTTCCTCGGTCGTAATCTGCCGAAACACTTCATCAAGCCGTCCTGATTCGATTTTCATGTCTTTGATTTCCCAGCCCCGCTGGTTGACTAGATCAACGATGACTGAAAAGAGGAATTGCCCTTGTCGGGGGAAAGCCGTCAACCGCCCTTTCGAACGGTCCAGTTCCACGGTTTTCACGACGGGTAGTTTGCCGATAGCGGTTTGTGCTTCGTCCAGGTTATCCAACTGAAGGCTTACGGCATTATGATAACGGGAGCGTGCTTCCAGTGTTGCAGGGGGTTCATCCGCCAGAATGCGGCCATGAGCGATAATAATGGCCCGATTGCACACCGCATGGACTTCTTCCAAGATATGTGTGGAGATGACAATGATTTTGTCGGCGGCCATGCCGTTAATCAGATCTCTTACTTCATGTTTTTGATTGGGATCAAGACCATCGGTAGGTTCATCAAGAATCAGCACCTGAGGGTCGTGAATAATCGCTTGGGCGAGACCAACTCGGCGTTTAAAGCCTTTGGAAAGCGTTTCAATAGTTTGATGAAGCACCGTTTCCAGATGCAGGCGGGTAATGACATCGTGCAGGCGGGCGCGCTTATAATCGCTACGTAAGCCACGCATGTCGGCAATAAAATCTAAAAATTGTAAGGGTGTCATTTCTCCATAGCTGGGCGCTCCTTCCGGCAAGTAACCAATACATGCTTTGGCCTCGGTTGGTTGTGATTCCAGAGCAAATCCACACACACTCACCGAACCGGAACTGGGTGCCAGGAAACCGGTGATTAGCTTCATGGTGGTAGATTTACCGGCGCCATTGGGCCCAAGAAAGCCAAGCACTTGTCCGGGTTCAACGGCAAACGAGAGCTTGTCGACGGCTGTTAAGCTCCCGTATTTTTTCGTCAGTTCGTTGGCTATGATCATAACAGGGTTAGCAAGACTCCATGTTGTCCACGGTTGACATGATTTATGGCAACCAAGAGCCGCCTTTTTTACCAAAGCCAAAAAAATTTTCAAGCCTGATGAAAACGTGAAAGCTGCTAATCATTTATTTAGTAAGCCATCGGCAGCACAAACGTGGCGGCCAGCATTCAGCAATGTAAGATCGGCGCAGGACAGTCAATTGCAATATTTCGGATTTGGAAGCTTATTTTAATGAGAGAGGCAAGGTACAAAAACTGTGAATTCTAAAATTTCCGAGTCGTTTGGAAGTGAAATTTTAGCATTGGCGGAGAAAATGGTGGCATGGAAATCCAATCCGGCCTGATACCAGACCAAGGTTGGTCCAATCTGACCTGATGTCAGACAAGGCTAGATAAACAGCATTAATGTCCATGGTTAAGGAACAGTGATTAGTGCCGACACATGCCTCGTCAAAACCAATAACGCGCTTTGCGCCAGTGATGTGTTTTATTAGCGTAGTTATACATCAATTACTCTCCTGTAGATCGAATAAGGATAAATCGGCATTTGCCTCAGGTTCAGCAAAGCAAGTGACTTGTCGTTGGCGGAATGCGTAATTTTCGTAGATAGCATTCGGTATGGCAGGGACAGGCATCCATGCAATAACGTACTTTTCGAATAATGAACTTCCACTCGCCTGTTCCACGTATCGCTTGCGCGTTTTTTCGTAGTGTCCATAGCGGATTTTACCTAATGGAGTTTCTTCCGATGGATACTCTAAGTAGAGTACCGCCGTTGCCTCTGCCGGAGATCTATCGACGGTGCTGATCCAGGGAGCAGTGATAATCTGAGCCAATTTTCGAGCACGCGGTTCTAGTTCACACAAGCCTTGTTCAGCGCACTTGTTGCAGTTTTTTTCCTCTGACTTGCCGTCCTGTGTCGTTTGACGGCAGCCTCCAGCGAATATTGTTATGCCCATCAGTGCCTTTCCTCAATACTCATTGAAACAACTCTCTATGCCCGAAGGTGGGCGTCATAGGGTTGCGAAGTTATGGGTGAAGATCAATGTTAACAGCTTTTGCCAAACAGCATTGTCATGGCTGTCTGTATAGCCCATATAAAGCTTGATTAGTGACAATAGGTTTTAATCTTTATCCGGTATGCATCCTGCTTTTCATGCAAGCCATAAGCTTCATCAGCAGAGTAGCCGGAGGTGAGTTGATTTTCAATACGTCTTAACCGTCGTTTGTAGGTATCACATTTCTCCTGATGATGAGCCGTCTCCAGCGCTTGCCGCCGTTTCCGTCGGGCTTCCCGTTGAGCTCGGGCTTTGCGCGCTTTTTCAGTACGTTGTCGTTCTATTTCAATATGCTCAAGCATTTCCCGCTCACTAGGTCGCAAGCCAGGCAATGAGCCGCGGTCCGTTGTCGGAGGTGAAAATTCTTCTGTTTCTACCCTCTCATGGGGTACCTGAGCGGGTGCATAATCTCCGTAATGGGTATGCCCATGCTTGTCTGTCCACTTGTAAAAGCTCCCTTGGGCAGCCATAGCAGTGATCAATAGCAGTACCGGAACTGACATAACAACTTCCTTGTGTTTCCAGTGCAATATTGCTGTCTTTGCATAATGCTTACAGTTTCAGCTATTCGAAACTATGTAAACTTAACAAGTTATCGGAAAAAAGCAAAAAACGATTATCGAATTCTATTATTCAAAAAAAAGCTTTCTGGTCAACGGCTTCAAAAATTTTGTCGATTTTAGACAAAACAGGTCATCTTCGAGATCCTGACGCATGTAGCGTGTTTTCCGCATGAGACGGGGATCTTCGCCTCTCAGCAGTCATATGTTTAGTCGCTTCAACCCTACTTGGAAAGAGGAGTTCTGCCAATCCGCTTTATGTCGTTTGGCATTAGATATGCTGTGTTTACAGTGGACAGCAACCTGGAGAACTCACATGACGCTAGTAAATTTTCGAGAAATTCGTCGCTTCAAGTACAAAAATGAACCTTACTATGTTTATTATGCACCGGGCATGTCCCTACGCTCCCATGATCATAAATATATACTGCGGCTAATTTCGGACTGGTTGGCCAATCATAATCCTGAGGAGTTTGCTTTATTGCCCCAATTTAGGGCGGCGGTGCTCTGAGCCGAGGCAGTCCGCATGTCCGGTATTATTATACGGCTCCTGTGAATTGAACATTAGCCGTTGACGGCGACCTGGAAGGTCTGCACGTCGATGCCAAAGAAGCGCCGCAAGTAGTACTTCAAAGTCTGGCTGGTGAGTTTAGCCGCGACTTGCGTAGCCAGCCCGTCGATAGTTTTACTTAACAGCCGCTCTAAATGACGACCGGTATTTTGGAGCTCATTAAACCCCCCTTCGATGCGTTCCCGCACGCGGTTCAGCAGCCGCTCAAAGGCTTTGGGTTGTTGCTCAGTCTGGTTCGCGCGCTTCGGCGTCCAGAGGCGATTCCCCGAGAGCTCATTGAGTTCCTCTTGCCACGTTTCACTGAGAAAGCCTTTATCGGCAAAAATATCGCAACCCCAGAACGACTCTAGCACCGCTTCGGCAGCCACCCGCTCATCGGTGTTGGCAGCCACCACATCGTAGCGCACCACCACCCCATCAAGAGTCATGACCGAGACCAGCTTGTAGCCGAAATAATGCAGATTCCGGCTGGCACAATAGCCATAAGCGGCACTGCCAAGAAACTCACTGTGGCTCTTGAGGTATAGGAATTTCAAAGTACTTCTCGCCAACGGTGGATGGCAAGAGGCGAGGCGGTTTCCATTGACTGAACTCAGAGCAGAGCGTTGAGTAGGTAAAAATCAGGGCTAAAGACGATCAAAAGCCACGCAAAGCAAGCCCATCGGCTGCTGAGGCGACATGGAGACGGATTGATCCTGTGGTATCTACGCCAGAGGCTCAAACGGGATGGGTTTCATCCGAGCCAGGTGTTGGTGATAGGGCTGCAGTTGCTGCGATGAGAGGCCGATAACAACGCCGGTTAATCGCAGCGGGGATTGACAGAGAATGCACTGCAAGGGGTCGAGGCCAAAGCTTTGCTGAAGCAGCGTTGGGTACCGAATGGGAATCATCGGTTTTTCCGGTTGCTCGAGTAACTGGTAGACCTTGGGGAGTAGCGTCGAGCGAACCCGATGGGCCAGGAAGCCGTAATAGCGGAGCATCCGAAAGCCTTTGTCGGGAATATGCTGGACAAAACGTTTGATGAACGCCTCAGCGTCGAAGGTGGCCGTTTGATGGCGTTGGGTGGTATGGTTCAGGTAGGCAAAGACCACGGTATTGCCATCGTAGTGCTTGAGGCGAGATAGGGCAAGCGGTGGGCGTTTGAGGTAACGGCCAAGGTAGTTGACGTTGCGCTGAGGATGATGATGGGGCTTGGCGAAATGCACGATCCAGGCTTTGCGATAATGGGAATCGAGCCAACGGTTCCAGTCAGCCAGCGTTGGGCAGGCGGCTTGCAGTCTCGGCGGCAGCACCAGTTCGCCGCGGGCATAGGTTTGCCGCAACAGTGTGATAATCGCGTAGCGCCACCTCGGCATAATCAGATGCCGTGGAAAGTAGAGCGGCTTCCACGCCTGGTGATCGTCGGTGAGCCCACCGCGGGTGACCGACAGATGCACATGCGGGTGCCATTTGAGATCCCGCCCGACGGTGTGAAGCGCGGTGAAGATCCCGGGCAGACAGTGTTTTTGGCGGGCCGCGGTTTGGACCGTCTTCGCCGCCAGGGGACTGAGCTGGGTCAGCAAAGCGCGGTTGTATTGAAACAAGATCCAGAGCTGAGAAGGTATCGTGAAGGTCAGATGTTGCCACGCGGTGTGGGGTAAGACCGCTTGCTGCGTTGCGATCCACTGATCGGTGGCTTTCTTGCCGCAGGTGGGGCAAAACCGGCTTTTACAGCGGAACGCAATTTTCTTGGTATGAAGACAGGCGCTATGGCTACAGTGATACAGTGCATAGCCACGGATCAACAGTCCACAGCTCAACAGACTGATGATGTTTTCAACAATTGCCGGCCGCAGCCGTGCTTGGTACTTTTCGTAAAAACGCCACCACAACTGGCCGTTACAAAACAACTTTTTAATGGGGGAGGGAGGACGAATAGGGGGTAGCCTCGGTCAAGGGATAACGTTGGGCACTAGTTTAACGGTTTTGAAGCCAACGATAAACTCAATGCGTGAGCGTGGCTTCGGTCAGTTGAGTTTGCCCGCGTTCGCTCAGGTAGACTTCCTCCAGGCTCCGCTCACCACCGTCAGGACAGATAATGGGTTTTTCGAAGCGGGGGCGTAAAGTGTGCTCATCCAGGTTAATTTGGCCTACATCGCCGTCAAACGGCTGCTGACACTGGCGACATGCGAAGTTAATGATCAGGTGATGCTCCTCCAAGGGGTTTCAGGCCAGTGACCTCTCACTGCTATGGTAAAGCGACGGAGCCTGTCGCTAAACCACGGCGTTAAGAAGTCGCCGACGAAGTCGGCCTAACTTGTCACGTTTATAGCCGACGATCGGCACCGGCTTGGTATCGAGCAACAACTGCCGCTCCCACTCCACCCCCATCTGCTTCAACCAATGCCAGCGCAACGGCTCCAGCACTTCACGCAGCGCCCGCGCCCGGCGATTGAACTGGCTGGCATCGAGCAACTTCGGAAACCACTCCAGGTAGTTGGCACGCAGATAGCCGAGAAACTGCGTCTCACCCGGAAACGGCAGAAACTCCATCGCCAACACCAGCGTCAGCACTTCGCTGTCGCTGAATACCGGCTTACAGCCCGGCTGACCGGCTCGAAAATGCTTAGCTTCAGCCTGATACCAGTCATCCACCAGGACATACATCGTGATTAATAGCGTCTCAAAATCTATACTTTTCATCAGGGCCACCTTTATCATAGTAAGGAGATGAGCACTTCATACCTTCTACATATGGCCGAAGGCCGGCCCTTCAACTCGCGGTTAAGAGAATTCACAGTAGCCGTATTATTATTATTATTATTATTATTATTAGTTGTAAGTTAGTTTTGCTTGAGCGAGCTTGCCGCCTATCACCCCTGCACCTCTCGCGAGCAGGCTTGCTCCTGCAAGAGTCGTTAAAAACGTCATTTCTTCTGCAACTTTTCTAAATCTGTGCCAAGCGCAATAGCTACTCCGCTGCTCCCCTTTACGATCTTTTTCGCGAGAAAGCCCATTCCTTTAGGGGTGGGATGAGAGCGAACAATAAAACCTTCAATATACATCTGGCTGTTGTATAATAGTCGAATGAAAAACAGATGGCAAACAAGCGATACTTCGATCTACAACCTTGGGTACCATTTAATATGGTGCCCAAAGTACCGTCGTTCTGTCCTTGTTCCTCCCGTTGACCTGAGGCTTAAGGAGTTGCTGGTTGAAAAGTCCTCAGAGATAGGAGTGGTGATAGAAAGAATGGAAGTGATGCCGGACCATGTTCACTTGTTCGTCAAGACTCATCCTACCCTTGCTCCACACTATATTGTGCAGCAGCTTAAAGGGTACACATCCAGGGCGCTTAGGTCTGAGTACGGAACGTTGAGGTCTCGGCTACCAACGCTATGGACGCGCAGCTACTACGTTGAGTCGATAGGACATATCTCTGAAGATACGGTGAAGCGATACATCGAGGACCAGAAAGGGAAATGATCAAGACCTTTTCGTTCAGAATCAAGGATAGTAATAAAGGCAAGGTATTGAACAATCTTGCTAAGTCGGCGAATACTGTCTGGAATTTCTGTAACGAAACTCAGATCCATGCGCTTTCCTGGAACAAGTTTTGGCCAACGGCCTACGATCTTCAAAAGTTAACCTCTGGTTCTGGAAAAGATCTCGGTCTTCACTCTCAGACGGTACAGGCAGTATGCGAAGAATACGCAACCCGGAGGAAGAGCGCCAAGAAACGAAAACTGCGCTGGAGAGGAAAACGCTCGCTCGGCTGGATACCGTTTAAAAAGGCAGGTATTAAGGTGGTTGACGATACGGTAAAATATGCCGGTACGGTATTCCGCTTCTGGAAATCCAGAGAGATTGGCGGGCAAATAAGGGGCGGAAGTTTCGCGCAAGATGCTCAAGATCGCTGGTATGTAAACATAACGTGCGAAGTGGAAGTTCCTCAGACAACCGGCACAAGGCATATCGGCATAGACCTCGGTTTGAAAGATTTTGCGGCTATGTCTGATGGTGCCAAAGTAGAAGCTAAGCAGATATACCGTAAGCTTGAAGAAAAACTTGGCAAGGCTCAGCGAGCTAAAAAGAAGCGCCAGGTTAAGAAGATTCACGCAAAGATAAAGAATACGCGGAAAGATTTTCTCCACAAGCTATCAACAAAGCTCGTGCGGGAGAATGAGTTAATCGTCGTTGGCAACGTAAACAGCTCCGGCTTAGCCAAAACAAAGATGGCTAAGAGCGTATTAGACTCCGGCTGGAGCCTGTTTCGAACCCTTCTTGAATACAAAGCGATAGCGCAGAACGTGGTATGCAAAGTTGTCAACGAAGCCTGCACAAGCCAAGCCTGTTCTGAGTGCGCCGCACTCAGCGGTCCGAGAGGGCTGAAAGACCTTGGATTAAGAGAATGGGTGTGCTGCGAATGCGGTTCGGAACACGACCGAGACACAAACGCAGCACTGAACATACTCGCTCTCGGGCATGAGAGTCTGGCTCTGAAGTGAGTCAGGAATCCCACGGCTTTAGCCGTGGGAGGATGTCAAGATACTATGTTGTTTGCCCTGTGCAGGGTACGTTATCCTGTTTCTATTTCGAGTTACGGAATCAGGGCAATATCGTGATCAGCGAGTTATACAAACCGGCAGAGATTGAAGCGGAAGCACAACGCTATTGGGAAAAAAATGAAACTTTTCGGGTGCAAGAAAACCCGGAGCGGGAGAAATTTTATTGTTTATCCATGTTTCCTTATCCCAGCGGGCGTCTGCATATAGGACATGTGCGCAACTATACCATCGGTGATGTCATCGCCCGCTATCAGCGTATGCTGGGTAAAAACGTTTTGCAACCAATGGGTTGGGATGCCTTTGGGCTGCCCGCCGAAGGCGCTGCTATCAAGCACGGTATGGCGCCTGCTAAATGGACCTACGCCAATATTGCTCACATGCGCAGCCAGTTACGGCGGATGGGATTCGGTTACGCTTGGGAGCGGGAGTTGACCACTTGTCATCCGGAATATTATCGCTGGGAGCAATGGCTGTTTACTCAGCTCTTTGCAAAAGGGCTTGCTTATAAGAAACACGCCACGGTGAACTGGGATCCCGTGGACCAAACCGTGCTGGCCAACGAGCAAGTCATTGACGGGCGCGGTTGGCGTTCCGGTGCTTTGGTGGAACGTCGCGAAATTCCCCAGTGGTTCTTAAAAATTACCGATTACGCCGAGGAATTGCTTAAACAACTGGATACGCTGGAGGGATGGCCGGAAGCGGTGCGCACGATGCAGTGTAACTGGATTGGCCGCTCCGAGGGCGTGGAAGTCAATTTTACCATTGCAGGTGAGGATGATCTTCTTAGCATTTATACCACCCGGCCCGATACGTTGCTGGGAGTCAGCTACATGGCCGTGGCTGCCGAACATCCATTGGCCGTCAAGATGGCTGAGGGCAACTCGGAACTGGCAACATTTCTGGATGAGTGTCGTCATAGCACAGTTTCTGAAGCCGCCATGGAAACCATGGAGAAAAAAGGCATGCCGCTGGGACTACAAGCAGTGCATCCTATTACCGGACAGAAGGTTCCGGTATGGGTGGCGAACTTTGTGCTGATGAGTTACGGAACAGGGGCCATCATGGCGGTTCCCGCCCATGATCAGCGGGATTTTGAGTTTGCCTGCAAGTATGGGTTGCCTATTATCCAGGTGATCGCTCCCGACGCCGATCAGGAGATCGATTTGGAAAAGCAGGCTTTCACTGAAAAAGGCACGTTAATTAATTCCGGAGAATTTACGGGTCTGGATTTTCGGCAGGCCTTTGTCGCTATTGCTGATTATTTAGAAGCTCGTGGTAAAGGTCGACGCCAGGTGCACTACCGCCTGCGGGACTGGGGCGTGTCCCGGCAGCGTTACTGGGGCACTCCCATTCCCATTATTAATTGTCCGCATTGTGGTCCCGTAGCCGTTCCGGAAAGTGAGTTGCCAGTCCTGTTGCCCGAGGACGTGGAGTTGACAGGTGTTGTTTCGCCCCTTAAGAAAATGCCAGGCTTCTATCAGACCACGTGTCCCGAATGTGGAGATAAAGCCGAGCGCGAGACAGACACTTTTGATACTTTCATGGAATCATCATGGTATTACGCGCGTTTTGCTTGCCCGGACAATAAGCGAAGTATGTTGGATGAACGAGCTGAGTATTGGCTGCCGGTGGATCAGTATATTGGCGGCGTTGAGCACGCGATACTTCACCTCTTATACGCCCGCTTTTTTCACAAATTGTTGCGCGATATCGGTTTAGTCAATTCCGCCGAGCCCTTTACAAGGCTACTCACGCAGGGCATGGTCCTCAAGGACGGGGTTAAGATGTCCAAATCCAAGGGCAATACGGTGGATTCTCAGGAGCTGATTGATCGCTTCGGAGCGGATACGGTGCGGCTGTTTATGATGTTCGCGGCCCCACCCGAACAGTTTCTGGAATGGTCGGATGCCGGTGTGGAAGGTGCTTATCGTTTTCTTAGGCGTCTCTGGATGTTCGCCGCCGAGCATGGTGAGTCTATCCGTAAGGCTCCTGTGGAACCCAATTGGACAAAGTTGGCTAAACACCCGAAAGAAGTGCGCCGGGAAGTTCACGAATCGCTGCGTCAGGCTCTTTATGACTTTGAACGGCAACAGTTCAATACCGTAGTATCCGGTGGCATGAAGATACTCAACAGGCTGTCTCGGTTATCGGCGGATGGCGATGACAACATGGCCTCTGCAGTGCGACGCGAGGGACTGAGTATTCTATTGCGGTTGTTATCGCCTATTGTGCCTCATATTACTCACGTGTTGTGGCAAGAACTTAACTATGAAGATACCGTGATCAACGCTCCTTGGCCAGTGGCCGATCCGGCTGCCCTGCATCGGGACACGCTGGCTCTGGTTGTGCAGGTTAACGGTAAAGTCCGTGCTCAAATTGATGTACCGGCTGACGCCGATAAGGCAACCGTCGAGGAAACCGCCCTTGCCGCGAGTAACGTACAGCGCTTTATTGATGGGAAAACAGTGCGCAAGATCATTGTGGTGCCCGGTAGACTGGTCAATATTGTGTGCTAAGAGTTCATCGACATGAATTTAGACTTCTTGCCGCAGACAAGCGCTAGCTTGCGGATTTGGGTATTACTTCTGCTGCTTGGAATGTTGGCTGGCTGCGGATTTGCCCTGCGTGGTCAGGCGCAATTGCCGCCGGCGATGGCGAAGACTTATATTAGGGATGTACGTCCTGTCGGGGCGCCTCCTAGTGCCTTGACGGGTACCCTGAGGCAACTTTTGGAAGCCAGCGGTGTGGAGGTAACTCATGATCCGCAAGCGGCTACCGCGATTTTAGAAATCTTCAACGAAGGAACCCGGCGCCGTACGCTGGCTGCAGGTCCCGAAGGCAACTTCAGAGAGTATACTTTTACTTATAGCGTTAATTATCGGGCCACGACTGCCGCTAAAAAAACAGTACTTTCCGACGGCAATATCACGACATTCCGTGACGTTATTTATGCTGAGTCCGATGTGTTGGGCAGACAGGAGGGCGAGCAGATTGCACTGCGGGAGATGCAGACTGATGCGGCTCAAGCCATTGTTCGCCGTCTGGAAGTCGCTAATCAGTCTAATGAAACTCCGCCCTGAACAGCTCAGCGTTCATTTGCGTAACGAACTGGCAAGGATTTATGTCGTTCATGGCAATGAAATCCTGTTGGTGCAGGAAACCAGCGATGCAATTCGCCATGCTGCCGGTAAAGGCGGGTTTTGCGAACGTATTTGCTTGACGGTAGAAGGAAGCTTCGATTGGAACAGCCTGCGGCAAATCTCTGCCAGTTTATCGTTATTTTCTGCCCGGCGTCTGCTGGAGTTACGCTTGGGCAATGCTAAACCAGGCGAGTATGGCGGTAAGATACTGGCAGAATGCGCGGAATGCCCTGCCGAGGATACTGTTTTATTAGTGATATGCAGTAAACTCGACGCCGCTGTCTATAAAAGCCGCTGGTTTAACGCCCTGGACAAAGCGGGCATAGTGGTGCAGATTCCATCCCTTGGGATTCAGCAACTGCCCGCTTGGATTGAGCAGCGCATGCTGAAAAAGGGGCTGCATCCTACTTCGGAAGCAGTGGCATTGCTGGCACAGCGAGTGGAAGGGAATCTGCTTGCGGCTGCCCAAGAGATCGATAAATTATACGTGTTGTTTGGCGAAGGCAACATAACCGCCGAACAGTTGCTGGCGGTTGTCAGCGACAGTGCCCGTTATAGCATCTATGATTTAGTCGATGCCGCCCTGGTCGCAGACACCGCTCGCGTGGTGCGAATTCTTGGCGGCCTGCGTGGTGAAGGGATGGATGCAGTCTTAGTCAGCTGGGCGCTGCAGCGCGAAATTCGCCTATTAGCCATGTTAACCTTTGCCAAAGAACAAGGACAGTCCCTGGAGGCCGCTCTGGCTCGCCTGGGAGTATGGGAAAAACGTAAGCCCCTGGTACGCCAGGCGTTACTAAGGCTATCGAGTCGAGCGTGTTGGCGGTTGCTGCACCATTGTGCTCACCTGGACCGTCTGCTCAAAGGGATCGAACCGGGTGATCCTTGGGATGAATTGTTAAGGCTGAGTCTAAGCTTAGCAGGTTGTAAGGCGCTGGCCGAGTTGGCGGGAGTTTTAGCTAATTGATAAAACACTACCAATTGCTCACATATAACTCGACTTTTGCAGTGCCCCAAGATGCATAAAATTGGCATGGTTCAAATGGATCCCTGAGCAAGGTAACACTTTTTTGTGGAATACATCGTCTTTTCATTTACTTAGACCCTCTGAGTGTTACCTTGATTTGAACCAGACCTTTCTTCCGGGGAGAGGGCCATACCTCTCCCCTGAGCCGGCCTGGGTCGCTCAGACCAGGCTCCTCCTTCACTTTACGAAGCCGACGGGCTATCCCTTAATAGGTGAGTGCACCGATCAAGGGAGCCATCACATCGCGGAGCGTCTGCCCTTGGGCCAGTCCCGTGGCGATGAAGGTCGCCAAGGTCCACAGCGCCTGTGCCTGGTGTTCCGACGCCACATGCCTGCTGAGCCATCCAGCGTGGTCTGGACGTGACGTTGAAGCTGGTGAAACAGGGCGTGATCGTGTTGGGCCGCTCGCAGTAAACTATAGGTGACAGCGACGAGTGCGATATGGCGATATATCGCCTCAAAGTCCCGGACCTGATACTGATCGAGCCCCTCCGCTTTACCCTCTTCGTGATAGACTTCAACGGACCAGCGGTGGCGTCGAATCCGGGTGATACTCGTGGCTTGCCAGTTCAACTTGTTGGAGATGAAGAATCTGGCGGAGTCGGACAGGTCAGACCGACGATGGTTGATGACTAACCGCTGCTTCCCAAAGTGCGGAATGTGATGGGTTTTGCAATAACAGTAATAGGTTTCTTTGGCCCCTTTATAGGAAATTGACTGTTTACGAAAGATCGGTTGGTGACCGGTTTTGAGGGCGTGGTGATGTTCGTCTTGCCGCTGTTGAGCAAACGTCTCTAAGGGTTGCTCCCCGCTGGCCAACACGACCTTATCCTCGCCCGCTAGGGTGCCCACATACGCGCGCTTGAGGGTCTTATCGACAAACCGGCAAAACGCGGGTTGGGTATACCAATTGTCAAACGTGACCGGCAGCTTGAGCTCGGGGTGCGCGGTGAAAAACGGCCTCAGCAGCTGTTGGGCTAACAGCAACTTGCTTTGATAGAGCTGTTGGACATCGGGTCGCTGTTGGTGACGTTCCCACAGGCGCATCAGATACTGGCGCCACTTTTTCGGGTCACTGTCTTTGAGCGCATACTTGCCGGCACGGATCGGTACCCCCGCCGCGGGGAGACCGGCCTCTAACACCTCCATATCGGCTGGCTCCCATAACCGCAAGGCCACCGAATAGTCGGTCTGATCATCACTGTAATGGACTCGTGAGTCGTAAGTTCTCAGTAACTTGTTGAAGTCGTTGAAAATTGCTTATTTGGCTAGCTATTGTCATGAGAGTAAGAAACCAAATATTCTTCAACGGGTTATGTATTATCCAAGCTCCGAAAGTGTGAGAACTTATGACTCATGAGTAATGGAGATTAACCAGATTGTGAGCCCACACATAACACGCCTGGGTGCAATCGTACAGATACGCGATCTTATCAAACTGCTTGCCATAGTGGGTCAACAACGTATCGTCGAGACTCAATCCCCCTTTGGGCTTCATCTGCGTGCCCGACAGACTGGTCAGCAGGGCGAGGCGAGCTTGATTTAAGGCCTCGATGGAAAACGGGCTCTCGGTCAATAATCGATTCAGACTGCTTTGATTGCGCACGTCCACCACGAAGATCCGGTTAATCCCTTCGACGGTCTTGTTCTCCGACACAATCAAACCACTGACGTAGCGCTGAAACTGTTCGAACGCCGCCGGCGAAAACACCGGCGTAAAAAACGCGGCGTAGTGACGCACAATCTCAGGAATCTCAACCAACGGCAACATGACGATACCTCCCGGTGCATCAATGGACTCTCTGTTAGGAAAATTTTACCGCACTTTTCCCTCGTAAAAGGGGAAAATGAGAGCCAGATTGCTGCAAAAGTCGAGATATAAGACATGAAACTCTTACCGTTACGAAAAGCAAAGCAGGCATTTGGGCTATCCACTAACACACTACGTAAGTATTCAGACCAAGGCATTATCAGAGCCATCAGGAATCCGGCTGGACAATGATTATTTGATGTGGACTCGTTCACTGGGAAAGTTGCTCAGCAAACCGTTGTCGGGGATTAAACTGTGTTGAATAATCTGCTGCTTTCTGTTATTATCTACTATTATGAAATTGATAAAAGTAGGTGAAGCAGCAGAAACGCTAGGCGTGTCTGTTCAAACATTGCGGAAATGGGAACAGACAGGCGAGCTTTTGCCGGATAGGAAATCGGCGAGTGGCACCCGTTATTACGATCAAACACGTCTGCTTGGTCTGAATACAACAGATGCGCCGACGATTGGTTACGCTCGCGTTTCCTCGCATGATCAAAAAGCCGATCTGTCTCGACAGATAGAATTGCTGGAAACCTTTTGCGCAGCCAAAGGCTGGCGTTTCGAAGTGATATCGGACCTGGGTTCAGGCATGAATTATCGCAAAAAAGGATTGAAGCGATTGCTTGAGATGATACTTTGTAAGCAAATCCGACGATTAGTTCTCACACATAAAGATAGATTGCTTCGCTTTGGTGCTGAACTCGTATTTGCGCTTTGCGAGATCCAAGCGGTTGAAATTGTAATTATCAACAAAGGGACGGAGCCGAGTTTTGAAGAAGAGCTTGCCCAGGATGTTTTGGAAATCATCACGGTATTTTCAGCACGGTTGTATGGTTCGAGAAGCCGAAAACACAAACAAATAGTGGATGCGTTGAAAGATGTTGCTAGCCCATAAGATTGAACTACGGCCTACCCTGCAGCAGGCTTCGTATTTGTCGCAGGCCTGCGGCGCACGGCGGCATTGCTACAACCAGTTATTAGCCCACTTTAGTCAGGACGGCGTAAAGTGGTCTAAAGCAGCGGCGTATCAGCACTACATTCAGGTTTTGCGTATTGAGTATCCGTGGTACGCCGATGTGTCAATACGTGTTACGCGTAACGCGATTGACGATTTAGCCTCGGCGTTCAAGCATTTCTTTCGCCGCTGCAGAAATGGTAGCAAGCAAAAAGGCTTTCCGACGTTTAAGAAAAAAGGAGTGCATGACAGCTTCGCCTTACGCGAAGAGCAAAAATTTGACATAGACGGACGCACCTTGCGACTTGAAAAGCTTAAAACCAGAATTAAGATGCGGCAGAAGCTGCGGTTTACTGGTAGAGCTAAACAGGTCACGATTAGCCATCGTGCCGAAAAATTCTTTGCATCGGTTCTGGTTGATACGCAAGACTACAACCACCACGACCCACAACAAGAAGCCGTCGGTGTAGATTTCGGCGTTAAATCCCTTGCGACGCTAAGCAATGGCGACGTGTTTCCTGCCAATCAGAAATTAAAAGCCAATCTAAAACGGGTGAAGCGCCGGCAACGCCGTTTATCAAAAAAGCAGAAAGGTAGCAATCGATACGCGAAAGCCAAGCGATCGGTTACAAAGCTGCATTATCGCATTGCCAATCAGCGCCAAGCGGTATTGCACGAGCTGTCTGATAACGTAACCCGCAACTTCAAGACCATTTGTATCGAGGATTTGTGTGTCAGCGGCATGCTTAAAAACCACAAGCTCGCTCGTGCGGTTAGTGATGCGGGATTAGGCTCCCTGCGTTCAATGCTTGAGTACAAATCCGAATTGCGCAACGTCCGATTGATAACCACAGGACGGTTTGAGCCATCCACGCGGATGTGTTCGAGTTGTGGTCAATTGCATGATATGCAGCTTGGTAAAGACACGATGCGGTGTGATTGTGGCAATATCATGGACCGCGACCATAACGCGGCAATTAATATTTTAAATTTCGGTCTGCAAACGCTCACGGCGGACCTTAAACGCACGCAAGAGCAGCGTAAGACATCGTCAGATGCGGCTGTGATGACGGCGTGAAGATGGCTGTTAGATTTCAGCAGATAGTTGAGATACTAATAGGCATTTATGAGCGGCTTTGTCGGATACGACCCTGCAAATGCTTAAGCGTTTGCTCGCATTTGGTAGCAAATTGTTACCAAAAAGGTATCAGAATGGTAGTTTAAACTCGATGATCAAGTTTTTAGTGCTTGACATTTTCAAATGTCGAATAATCAAAGGTTTATCAATATGAGCGATTATTGCCGCTCTCCAGTTGCTCAGTAGCTTGAAAGTAATTGCTCATTAAGTGTGGGTAACCAATAATATCAATAAGTTACAACTGCACCTTGAAAGCCGTAGGAATTATTAGCAAATTATCACCCTCGGTTCGGTCATTTGATGTAAGCCGTTGATTTATAATGAGCATGGTTTGTGCTATTGCATATTCCATGCACAGCGTAAGGCGCTGAATCTTCAGAACTTTCAAAAAAATGAGCGAACCGTGAGTTATCAACCTGCTGATTTATAAGAAATTATGAAATCTAAATGTCTATCGAAAACCGAAAATCGCACCCAAGGCTCGGCCAAATCACCGTGTAAGCTATTGTTTTTAAAGCTTATCCATACTTAATGAGCAATTACGCTTGAAAGCTATAACTTTTTGAAAAATTTAAAGTTCGTAAATTTATCCGAAAGTCAAGAAGAAAAACTTGATCATCGAGTTAAACGAGTTATCGAGCTGGAAGTTATTTTCAAGACACGCTGTAAATATATCCCGGTAAGCTCGACCGCGGCATCTCTGCCGCAGACGGTCCTGATAACAACTTTCAGCTCGATAATGAGCCAAAGTGATTGACGGGGCGCTCGCGAGGCGAGCGTCGGGACCTGTCGCCAATGGTACTTGAATATAACCGCACTAAAGGTATGATGAGTGATGAGTGTAAACCGGGAAGCTATGACCACTTCAATTCGCCAATATATGACCGACATCGGCCAACGGGCGCGGAAAGCCTCCCGGTTGATCGGGTGTGCCGATAGCGCTACTAAAAATGCCGCGTTATCAGCGATGGCCGCCGTCATCGAAGCTGCTAAGCCGCGCTTGTTGCATGAGAACCGTAAGGACATGGAAGCGGGCGCAAGCCATGGCTTAGACGCTGCGTTACTGGATCGCTTGGAATTAACCGAGACACGCATCGCAGGAATGGCAGAAGGTTTACGGGAAATCGCCGCCCTGCGGGACCCGGTGGGTGAGATTACCGATCTTAGCTATCGCCCTGCCGGGATCCAAGTCGGCAGGATGCGGGTGCCGCTTGGCGTCATCGGTATTATTTATGAGTCCCGCCCGAACGTTACCGCAGACGCCGCCGGGCTTTGTTTAAAAGCCGGCAATGCGGCTATTCTGCGGGGTGGTTCCGAAGCGATGTACTCTAATCGAGCGATTGCGGTATGCCTTCATGAGGGCCTGCAACAAGCGGGATTGCCTGCGGATTGTCTGCAAGTGATCGATACTCCCGATCGTGCGGCGGTAGGGGAGCTGATTCGGATGCAGGAATCTGTCGATGTGATTGTCCCCCGCGGGGGAAAAGGATTGATTCAACGCATCGCTGAGGAGGCGCGAGTCCCGGTCATTAAGCACCTCCATGGCATTTGTCATGTCTATATTGATGATCGAGCGGACTTAGACAAAGCGGTGGCCATTGCCGTTAATGCCAAGACCCACCGTTATGGTGTCTGCAATGCCATGGAAACGTTGCTGGTGGCAGAGGGTATTGCCGAACGTGTGTTGTCCCGCCTGGTGGAAAGGTATCGAGACGCCGGGGTAGAATTACGGGGTTGTGAGCGTACCCGCGATATCGTGCCGGCCATTAAGGCAGCCACGCCTGAAGACTGGGATACGGAGTATCTGGCGCCTATCTTAGCGATTCGAGTGGTGAAGGATATGAACCAGGCGATAGAACATATCGCCGTTCATGGTTCCAACCATACCGATGCTATCGTTACCGAGGATTTCGGCCGGGCCCGCCGGTTCTTACGGGAAGTGGACTCCAGTTCGGTAATGGTTAACGCTTCTACTCGTTTTGCCGATGGTTTTGAATACGGGTTAGGCGCGGAGATTGGAATCAGCACCGACAAACTTCATGTCCGCGGACCCGTCGGCGTGGAGGGCCTCACAACGCAGAAATATATTGTCCTCGGTGATGGTCATATCCGTCGTTAGGTATATGGGATTTTCGTCTTTTACCATCAGACTTGGAGGCTGTTTGGAAAAGCAACATCACTCATGAGTGCTAATCCAAAACCCATCGGTGTTTTGGGCGGTACCTTCGACCCCATTCATCATGGCCATTTACGGCCGGCCTTAGAGGCGTTGGAGCGCTTGGATCTGGCGGAGGTTCGCTTTATTCCTTGCCGCCACCCCCCCCACCGCGGTCAGCCGATGACCACAGGAAAGCAGCGTTTGCTACTGTTAAAACTTGCCGTTGCTGAACAGCCGGGGTTTGTGGTGGATGATCGGGAGTTGCACCGGGAGGGTCCCTCTTATATGGTGGATACGTTGGCATCTTTGCGTGCCGAGATAAGTCAAGCGCCGCTCTGTTTGTTGTTGGGCATGGATGCTTTTGTGAAATTAGATACCTGGCATCGCTGGCAAGACATTTTAAGCCTGGCCCATCTGGTCATTTTACACCGTCCCAACACCGAATCGACCCCTTTTGATGCCCTGGGTGCTTTGGTTAAGCAGCACGCTGTCTCACATCCCAAAGCATTGCGGGAGCGGTCCGCTGGCGGCGTGCTATTTCAGCAGGTAACCCAATTAGACATTTCCGCTACCCAGATTCGCGATTTACTGGCCCAGAGGAACTCGGCCCGCTATTTGCTGCCGGAATCCGTGTGGTCCTATATTTGCGACCATGGCTTATATCGGTTGTCGGTTCCTTTTCCTTCGCCATAGAGTTAAAAGATAGTAGGTAATTTGGTATTCAACCTATGCAACTTGACGATGCAAAGCAAATAATCGTAGCCGCCTTAGAAGAGGTAAAGGCTGTCGATATCAAGATCCTGGATGTTCGCGATATTTCGAGTTTTACTGACTTAATGATCATTGCTAGTGGTACTTCCACCCGTCACGTGAAAGCGCTGTCGGATAAAGTTATTGAACATGGTAAAAAATCTGGATTAAGACCATTGGGTATAGAAGGTGAGCGGGATGCTGAGTGGGTGTTGGTGGATTTTGGCGATATCGTGGTGCACGTCATGCATCCTCAGATAAGAGACTTCTATAATCTAGAAAAACTCTGGTCGGTGGGAGAAACGAACAGCACTGGCTTTATCGCAGGGTAGGCAATCCGGCCCCTTGCTAAGCCCCGCCATGGGCGGTGATAAGTGGCAAGCGAGCGACTTTTATGCGGATTTATCTGCTCGCGGTAGGTACCCGTATGCCTGCTTGGGTTACGGCAGGTTTTAAGGACTATGCGGCTCGGTTACCTCGAGAGTGCAATCTTCATCTCGTCGAGATTCCAGCCGGCAAGCGTGGCAAACACGCCGATGTTGATAAGGTGCTGCGCGAGGAGGGTAAACGTATTCTGTCCGCTATCCCGCAGGGAGCCGGGGTTGTCGCATTGGATATAAAGGGGCAGCCATGGAGCACTGAACAACTGGCCGAGCACCTGGAGGACTGGTTGCGTAGCGGGCGTGATATTGCCCTGCTCATTGGTGGTCCTGAGGGCTTGGGTCCAGCCTGTCATGCTCGTGTCGAAATGAGCTGGTCCTTGTCTAATCTCACTTTTCCCCATGCATTGGTGCGTGTTATGGTCGCTGAGCAGATTTATCGAGCTTGGAGTATTCTCCGTAGCCATCCTTATCACCGCTCCTAAAACATGCGCCAGAAAGCCTGCCTCTACCTAGCCTCCCAATCGCCGCGCCGACGGCAGTTATTGGAGCAAATCGGCGTTACCCACCACTTGCTCAGCGTCGCCATTGATGAAACGCCCTTACCGGGTGAGAATCCTCAATCTTATGTAACGCGTCTTGCCCTCGGCAAAGCTAGGGCTGGATGGAATGAGCTGCAAGACCGACGTTCGCCCGGCAGGTTTTCCATAAAGGAGGAAGGGCAATGTGCTTATCTGATTTTGGGCGCTGACACGGCTGTCGTCGTCAAAGGTAGGATTCTCGGTAAACCCCGAAATAAGCGCGAAGGCCTAGCTATGCTTGCCTTGTTATCCGGGTGCGAGCATCAGGTGTTAAGTGCGGTGGCCATCGTAGGGGCTGCAGATGAGGCGGTCAGAGTGCAGGAAAGCCGGGTTTGCTTTCGCTCGCTGAGTGCTGCGGAACGTCAGGCTTATTGGGAGACCGGGGAACCCGCCGATAAAGCCGGTGCCTACGCTATCCAAGGGCAGGCCGCGGCTTTCGTTACCGAACTCAGAGGCAGTTATTCTGGTGTGATGGGTTTACCGCTGTTTGAGACTGCGGAATTGTTGCGGGGGGCAGGTATGCGGATTTTGTAGTTTCCAGCCGTCATCCGTATCGATCTGAACGCTATTTTCAAGACACACCGTCACTACATTCCGGTAAGCTCGACAGCGGCATCTATGCCGCAGACGATGTTGGTAACAGTTGTGCGGATCGATATTAGTGCCTCGTAGGGTAATAACCCATAGGGATGAATATCTGTTTTAATGCTGCTTAGCAAGCAACACTTAGGAAGCTTAGAGGCATAGATGACAAAAGTGATTGAAAGCCGGAGCGTGAGTGAAGAAATTCTCATCAACGTGATGCCTAGGGAGACCCGGGTTGCCGTAGTGGAAAACGGTGTTCTGCACGAAATTCTTGTGGAGCGGGAGCGCAAACGAGGTCTGGTAGGAAACATTTATAAGGGTCAAGTCTGTCGAGTGCTGCCGGGTATGGAGGCGGCTTTTGTAGACATCGGCTTAGAACGGGCAGCTTTTCTTCATGTTTCTGATATTCGAGGGGAAAATTGTTCCAGTGCCACTGCCGATGAGGATAACTACGCTGCGCTTATTACGGAATTGGTGCGCGAAGGGCAAGAGATTATTGTGCAAGTGATTAAAGACGCTATCGGCACTAAGGGAGCTCGGCTTACGACTCACATCACGTTGCCCTCTCGCTTTCTCGTATTCCTAGCCGACTCTGAGGTCTCTGGCGTATCCATTAAGATCGACGGTGAAGAGGAACGCCATCGTCTTAAAGAACTGGTGACTACCTTTCGCGCCGAATTCGGTGGAGGGTATATTGTTCGCACGGCTGCCGAAGGAGCTGAGCCTTGGGCATTACGGGCTGACATGCAGTTTTTGCAGCGGCTATGGGAGTCCATTCAGGAACGCATCAAAGAAACTCGAGGTGTTGCCAATGTTTACGAGGATTTGCCGTTAGAACTGCGGGTGCTGCGTGACTTCGTCGGCGCTAACGTGGAAAAAGTCCGGATCGATTCCTGGGAGACGTGTGAACAGGTTGTGCGTTTTACCGAAAAATTTCTGCCGGACATGCTGCCGCGTATTGAACATTATCCCGGTGATCGGCCCATTTTCGATCTTTATAATATTGAAGATGAGATTCAAAAGGCGCTAAGCAAGAAAGTATCACTAAAATCAGGTGGTTACTTAATTATTGATCAGACTGAAGCGATGACAACCATTGATGTCAACACCGGTGCCTACGTAGGGCACCGGAATCTGGAGGAGACCATCTTTAAGACGAATCTGGAGGCCGCTCAGGCTATCGCCCGGCAGTTATGTCTGCGCAATTTAGGCGGCATCATTATATTAGACTTTATCGATATGGCTAATCCGGAGCATAAACAGGCGGTGCTTAAAGCGCTGGAAAAATACCTGGAAAAAGATCGCGCAAAGAGCCATATCTGTGAGGTATCAGCATTGGGGCTGGTAGAGATGACCCGTAAACGCACCCGGGAGAGCCTGGAACATATTCTCTGCGAACCCTGTCCTTTGTGTAGCGGGCGTGGTTCCATCAAAACCGCTGAGACCGTCTGCTATGAAATTTTTCGTGAGTTGCTGCGCGAAGCGCGGCAGTACGAAGTGCGTAAATTCCTCGTCCTGGCCTCCCAGGAAGTGGTGGATAGAATGCTCGATGAAGAATCTAATAGCGTAGCGGAACTAGAGGGGTTTATCGGTGTCCCCATTAAGTTCCAAGCTGAAATACTCTATACGCGGGAACAGTATGATGTGGTGCTGATGTAATATCGATCTGGAAGTTATTCTCAAGACACGCTGTTAATACCTCCTTATAAGCTCGACTGCGGCATGGATGCCGCAGTCGGTCTTGAGAACAGCTTCCAGAGCGATACCACTAAACCTGCATCTTGTCTTCATTAGGGAAGTCGACGATGATTGCGAATTCCTTCAGGCAAAGCAAATTCCAGGGAATGCAGTCAGTAACCCACGACTAAAAGTCGTGGGCTGGTAAAGACTCGCAAGCCCAGCGAGTCGAGCAAGACTAAACCACTGACTAGACGTTAGTAACTGAACCGACTATCCGTGGCAGGGTAACCGATGTTAGAGATGCCCCCCAAGTTCCTAACCTCTCGGTCGGTCAGTGTCGATGGGATGTATAGACTCGAAAGAGGTTTACGCATGTTGGTACCGGTAGTAGACAACAACCAGAATCCGTTAATGCCGACTAAACCCAGTCGAGCTAGACGGTGGATTAGAGAAGGGAAAGCGACACCATTTTGGAAACGTGGTATTTTCTGTGTTCGGTTAAATATCACACCTTCTGATGAGAAAGCTCAGCCTATCGCAGTAGGGATAGATCCGGGAAGCAAGAAAGAGGGATTTACCGTTAAGTCTGAATCCCACACCTATTTGAACATTCAAGCCGATGCTATTACGTGGGTTAAAGACGCCATAGAAATCCGACGCAATATGCGTCGAGCTCGGCGTTTCCGCAAAACGCCATGCCGGAAGAATCGCTCTAACCGCAGTCGCAGCCCATTTCCTCCCAGCACTAAAGCACGCTGGCAGTGGAAGCTGAGGTTGTGCCAATGGCTAACCAAACTATTTCCGATTGACTGTTTTATTGTCGAGGATATTAACGCAGTGACGAAAGGGAAAAGACGTTGGGACGTGATGTTCTCTCCACTACAAGCCGGTAAGGATTGGTTTTATAGCGAATTAGAAAAGCTCGCTAAAGTAGAAACCAAACAAGGCTACGAAACCAAAGCATTAAGAGACAATGCTGGATTAAAAAAGAGTAACAAGAAATTAGCTGAAACCTTCGATGCGCACTGTGTAGATGCGTGGGTTTTGGCTACTTGGTGGACTGGCGGTCATATTCAGCCAGATAACACCGACTTACTTTGCATTACGCCGCTACGCTTTCATCGTAGACAATTGCACCGATTACAGCCTGAAAAAGGCGGTATTCGGAAACCCTACGGAGGAACCATGAGTCATGGATTTAAACGTGGCAGTTTAGTTAAGCATACCAAGTACGGGTTAGCCTACGTAGGAGGTTATTTGAAAGACGGAATGAGTTTGCACGATACCGCAACAGGTAAGAGATTATGCCAAAACGCTAAACCTTTTGACTGTCGATTCTTAACTTTTAATACTTGGAGGACGCGACTCCTCCCACGCATAAATACGTGGGTTTCCGTCGCGTAAGATTTTCATGAAGCGCCTGCCGGCCGATTATCGGGTCTGGCGATGGGCGCTGCGCCTGGGAACGGTATTACTCATCCTGGTAGCGCTGTTGTTGGGTACGAGCCGCTGGCTATGGCTTCACGTCGATGATTACCACGCCGAGCTGGAACACCGCCTGAGCGCCCATTTACAAGCATCTGTTTCCATTACAGCACTAGAACCTGCCTGGCGGGGCTGGACGCCCTTGTTACGTTTGCAGGGTCTTCAACTAAACCATCCCAGGGATAAGACGCCACTGGCTAGCGCTGAACAAGCGTTAATCAGTGTTGATCTGCTGCACTCCTTACTGGAGGGCCACCTGGCGCTCGAAAAAATTCAATTGGAGGGGGTGTGCCTTACGTTAGATCGGGAAACCGACGGTACATTGCGATTCGGAGCAATGACTGATAGAGCTCCTCCAGCGTCTTTGCAGGCCGCCGCGGCCTGGCTATCGCGCATTCGCGCTTTGGACTTAGCGGGTAAAGAGGTACAGGTGCGGAATGTCCATGACGACTCAGCGCCGCTGGTCTTTCGGAATCTGCAGCTCAGTCTGCGCGGCGATGGCGACAGCCGGCGTTTAGCGTTGACAGCGGCACTGCCTAAGGTGCTTGGCAACCAGCTGCGGGCGGTTCTGAAGTGGAAAGGTGCCTTCCGAGATCCGGACACCTGGAAAGGTACCTTCTATGTCCGCGGTGATCAACTGCACCTCGCAAGATGGCCATTACCGGTAAGGCTTGCCGCCGGACAGGCGGATCCTTTGGAGATATGGGGAACCTGGCGGCATCAGCGTTTACAGAGGCTGCAGGGCAAGCTCTCCCTGCGTCACGTGCGACTTCCCTCACTGCCTGGCATCGATCAACTAAGTGATGTGTTGGAAGAGCGACCCAATATCGCCACTCAATTTGACTGGCAGCGTATCCGGCGGGGTTGGCGGTGGTATAGCAGCTGGCAGGGTAGCGAAGCCAAAAGTCCCTTGGTGCCTAGCAGTGTAGCGCTCACTCTGCAGACGCAAACCAACGGTGGTCAACGCCGTTTGCAGGGTCGCGGCCGCAGTCTGCGGGTGCAAGATGTGACTGCCGCCCTAGCACCTTGGCTGGATGACGCGCAAAGGACTCGGCTAGCAGGGTTGGAACCCGTAGGTCAAATACCTGAACTGGCGTTTCGCATGGCCTTGCCCGCAGCGTCGCAGCAAGCCTCATCTGTTTTACCAGGGTCTTTGTTTGACGTTCTCCAGCAGCCGCAGGAGCGGGCTAGTGGCCGCTGTTCAGGCTTTTTTCGCCAATGCGCCGCCGGAAAGGGCACGGTGAAGTTACCGCATTCTTATGCCTTTGTGGCCCGGTTTCAGCAGCTTGCCGTGCGTCCGTGGCAGGGTATCCCTGGTGTTGCGGGTTTGGCCGGCAAGCTGACCATGGATCAAGAGAGTAGCCGCATCACTTTGGACGCGGGTGCTTTCCGGTTAAACGCTCCAGCGTTGCTGCGTGCGCCGCTCGTTTTTGACGGTTTAACAGGTTCTCTGCAAGTGGAGCGTATTGCCGATGGACTGCGCATTGCCATCGCTGAGCTTGCGGTGGTTGACGGGACCCTTGAGAGTCGGCTGCGGGGCAAGGTGACGCTGTTCGCAGACGGTTCGAGTCCGCTGCTGGAGCTGGCTTTACAGTATCGTAACCTGGAGGTCGGGCAGGTTCACCAATACTTGCCGGTAGTGCTGCTTAAGCCGAAGCTGCGGAAGTGGCTGGAACAAGCCTTGGTTCGTGGCAGGATACCGTCAGGAAGGCTAGTCTTTTACGGAAGGCCGACGGATTTTCCCTTTGCGAAGGGGCAGGGGTTATTTACGGCGCGGTTTCGGGTAGTGGATGCCATTCTGAACTACGCACCCGACTGGCCTCGGATTGAAGCGCTGCAAGCAGAGTTGATATTTCGCAACCGCTCCTTTCAGCTTAAGGCTGATTCCGGCAGGATTTTCGACGTGGAACTGGGACAGGTGCAAGCCCGAATCAGCGATATGCGCGACGCCGTGTTGCGGGTGCACGGCCAGGCGCTGGGTCCGGGCGCGACGATGCTGCGTTTTCTCCGGGACAGTCCGCTGGCCCAGCGGGTAGCGCACTATGTCAAAGACATGCAGGCGATTGGTGCCAATATGCTGGACTTGAAGTTGCGCATTCCCTTGAAAAAAAAGCGCCTTATCACTTATGAAGGTAACTTGGATTTTGCCGGCAGTGGTCTGAATTTGCCGGTCTGGCAGATGCAGCTTCGCCATATTCAGGGAAACCTAACGTTTACTCGGGCCGGCTTGAGTGGTAAGGATCTGCAGCTTCAGTGGCAAGACAAGCCGGTTCGTGTGGATATCTCCACTGAGCGGGAACCCAACGGGGACCATAAGACCCAATTCAGAGTGCGTGGTCATCAGGATATGCGTTCTTTGGCGGTCACGGATGCCCCTGGCCTTGTTCCCTATGTCAGTGGTCAGGCCGCCTGGGAAGCGCTGTTGACGCTACCTGCCGTTCCTGAAGCAGGTTTTGCGTTAACCCTCACATCGGATCTGCAGGGCGTAGCGATCAATCTGCCGCCGCCGTTGGGGAAATCTGCCCCCGAGGTTCGGCCCTTTGCAGCCCATGCCCGATTCACTCCGCAGAGCGGTCTGTGGTCAAGCTTACGCTACGGATCGGTCAGCCATGCGGTGTTGCAATGGGAGGATTTTCCCCGTCAGCTCCGGCCCAGCCGCGGTGAGCTGCGCATTGACAGTGGCACGGCCCATCTGCCGGAAATGCCGGGAGTCACTGTCGTAGCACGGTTGCCGCGCTTCAAGTTGCCTTTAGCATGGCCAACAGCTTTGCAAGGCGAATCGCAAAATGCCTACCATCCCTTCCTGCCTGCCTGGATCCGTTTTATTGAGGTGCAGCTAGGCGAATTATCTGTCGGCGGACAGCGGTTTTCGCAAGTGCAGCTAAAGATAGCTAACCGGCCCGAAGCGATAGCCCTGGAGGTAGCCAGCGAATCCCTTGCCGGACGGCTCTATCTACCCGTTAATCCACGTCCCGAGGCGCCGCTGGGCATTGAGTTGCAGCGGCTGGCTCTGCACTGGAACAGCCAGGCAAAAGAGAGGGGTAAGGCGAAGTTTCAGTCCGCCGGTCCTTTGCTGTTGCCACCCCTGTGGCTGGCGGTGGAGCATCTGACTCTGAACGAGAATGGATTAGGAAAACTGCGAGTTTCGGTGGTGCCACACAAGGACGGGCGGCAGCGAGTCGATCTGAAATTACAGTCCGAGCTTCATCAGATGACGATAACCGGCGACTGGTCGGCAACCGCAGCGGTCGCTGATTCCCATTTACAGGTTAAGCTATACAGCGAGGATTTGGCTAAAACATTACAAGTGCTTGGTTATCCGGCTCCGTTATCGGAAGGGGAAGCGGAAATCGAGCTGGCAGTGGAGTGGCCCGCGCCGCCGTTGATATTTTCCCCTGCGCTGTTGCGGGGAACACTGTCTTTGCAGATTGCCAAGGGGCAGCTAAAGGATGTGGAGCCCGGGGTGGGGCGTATCGTGGGGCTCTTTAATTTAGCCAGTCTCTCACGCCGCCTGCAACTGGATTTTAAGGACTTATTTCAACAAGGCTTAGGGTTTGATCGTCTTGAGGGAAAGCTGCGTTTCGCCAACGGTCAGGCTTACCTGAGTGAGCTGCGTATCGAGGCTCCCTCGGCGCTGCTTGAGGTTACAGGCCGTATTGGTCTTCAAGATCGAGATTATGATCAGTGGGTGACGGTAACGCCCCAGTTGGGTTCCGCTCTGGCGATTGCCGGTGCCATTGCCGGTGGGCCTGCCATAGGGGCCGCCGTATTTCTCGCCGGCCAAGTATTAAAACCGGGTATTGAGCAAATAAGCCGCTATTATTATTCAATCACCGGTTCCTGGGACGAACCGGTGATTAGACGTATTCAACTGCCGGCATCGACGGGTGAAAGCCGTGTTGTCGGAAATCAATAAAAAAATCAACTTTATTCTTACGGTTGAATCACGGCAATATGTCAGTGATGATGACCCAAGGCATTGCTCGCTAGAGTGCTAATGCAATTCTAAAGGCTGTTTCGTGAGAAGTAGCGCAAAGCAGGCCAGGACTGGCCGCTGCGCGATGCGGAAACCGTGAGTTTGTGGAGGAGAAAACCATGGCAAAGAGCTATCAGGCTGGCGTCAAAGCCTATCGTGAGACATACTGGATACCCGACTACACCCCCAAAGATAGCGATATCCTCGCCTGTTTCAAAGTGACTCCCCAACCGGGTGTGCCTCGCGAAGAGGCTGCCGCAGCGGTTGCCGCCGAATCTTCCACCGGTACTTGGACGACGGTGTGGACGGATTTGCTGACTGATCTGGAGTACTACAAGGGGCGCGCTTACCGCATCGAAGACGTACCCGGAGACCAGGAGTCCTGTTATGCGTTTATCGCCTACCCCATTGATCTCTTTGAGGAAGGTTCAATGGTTAATGTGTTGACTTCGCTGGTAGGTAATGTCTTCGGATTTAAAGCGCTGCGGCATTTGCGCCTGGAGGATGTACGGTTTCCGCTGGCCTATATTATGACTTGCGGAGGGCCTCCGGCAGGTATCCAGGTGGAACGTGACCGCCTGAGTAAGTACGGCCGTCCTTTGCTGGGATGTACCATTAAGCCCAAATTAGGATTATCGGCGAAAAATTATGGCCGTGCCGTCTACGAATGCTTGCGCGGTGGCCTGGACTTTACCAAGGATGATGAAAACGTTAATTCCCAACCCTTTATGCGCTGGCGGGAGCGTTTTCAGTTCGTGATGGAGGCTGTGCAGAGAGCCGAAGCCGAAACCGGTGAACGCAAGGGGCATTATTTGAATGTGACGGCACCGACTCCGGAAGCCATGTACCAACGTGCCGAATTCGCCAAGGAGCTCGATTCTCCCATTATTATGCATGATTTTTTAACGGCAGGTTTTTGCGCCAATACCGGCCTAGCCAACTGGTGCCGCAATAACCGGATGCTGCTGCATATTCACCGGGCGATGCATGCCGTGATTGACCGACATCCCAAGCATGGCATACATTTTCGTGTACTAGCCAAGACGTTGCGCCTGTCCGGCGGCGATCATCTCCACTCGGGAACCGTGGTGGGTAAATTAGAAGGCGATCGGCAGGCCACGTTAGGCTGGATCGACATCATGCGGCAACGTACCGTCAGGGAAGATCGTCGCCGCGGTATCTTTTTCGATCAGGAATGGGGCGCCATGCCGGGTATGTTTCCGGTGGCTTCCGGCGGTATCCATGTCTGGCATATGCCGGCGTTGGTAGCTATTTTTGGAGATGATGCGGTATTTCAATTCGGCGGCGGTACGCTTGGTCATCCCTGGGGAAATGCGGCCGGTGCTGCGGCTAACCGGGTAGCCTTAGAGGCATGTGTCGAGGCGCGCAATCAGGGTAAAGAGTTGGAAAAGGAAGGTAGTGATGTACTGCGGGCTGCGGCCAAGCACAGCCCCGAATTACAGGCCGCGATGGAAACCTGGAAAGAAATCAAGTTCGAATTCGATACGGTCGATAAGTTGGATATAGCGCCGGCATAGACGATGTAATCACTGTTTCATCGACTACAGCCCGCATAAAAAAACCATCACCTGGAGGAGCGATTCTTATGAGCGTTATGAACGATATCCAAGATTATCCCTCCCGGTTGTCCGATCCGGCCAGCCGCAAATATGGGACTTTTTCTTATCTTCCGGAAATGAATGCGGAGCGGATTCGCCGGCAGGTGGAGTACATCGTAAGGCAGGGCTGGAATCCGGCGATTGAACATACGGAACCGGAACATGCCTTTCAGCATTACTGGTATATGTGGAAATTGCCGTTATTTGGGGAAACGGACGTAGATAAGATCCTAGGCGAAGCGAAGGCTTGTCATCAAGCCAATCCTCACCATCACGTGCGTCTTATTGGCTATAACAATGAATCTCAAACCCAGGGAACCGCTATGGTAATTTACCGCGGTTCCGTGAAAACCTAACCGGCGGGGATCAACCCTAGGATTAGGGTGTCTAAAAACACCATTTTTGGGCCAAATTCGTTGCCCAGATTTTGGACCCAGAGAATATCGCTCATGATACCGATTCGCGCGGGGTTTGGGACCAATCAGCGAGGTCCAAAAAGCGGTCAAGGCAAATTGGCCGATTTAGACGCCCTACCCTAGGATATTGGAAATAGGGGTAGGGGCGATTCACGAATCGCCCTTAACCGTTATCCGACATCCACTGATGCCGCTCGATCCAATGACAATGACCAAAATGAATCGAATCGCCTCCTAGTGAAACATCAGCCTTAAAATTGTGGAAATTGAGGTAGGTTGATTTGCGGTTTGGCGCAACTCAACATTTTCTTATATCATCGTGCATCATGAATTATCTCACATCCCGCGCTTTTTATCACGGTGGGCTTGCCAGGCCCTTTAGCAGACGCTCACGCAATCCGATCAATGTCAGGCCCACCACCTCTTTTTGGGTTTCATCGTAACACAAGATCATACCATCGCCGATATCCACACCGAGTGTCTGGCGCGGCTCACCTATCGAGATGTATAAAACATCCGCTTCTTCATCATAGTCCCAGGTGAGTTCACCCGGCCTCTCCAAAATCTTTAGCGCTTCCATAGTCTCACGTAAGAGTAGCGTAGTAGCGTAGATTAGGCACAACCTCCCGGGTCTCGTGTGGTGGTAGCTAATCACCACACGCTTCAAGATACAAGGTTGTAGGATGGGATGAGCAAGACGAACCCCAACATTTAACTGGCTGGTTATCGTTGGGTTGCATGCAATATGGTCAGACCGATGACCTCATCATCCTCATAGCGAATGATAATGTCATCATCGGTCAATTCGCTGTCGGTGGCGCGACTCGGTTTTTTGAAGCTGATATACAGGACATCCGCCTCAGCATCATAAGATGACCACAGGTATTGATGCGGAGTGCGTCTGACGGTTGCCACTAACTGAGTGAAATCAGGCAATCCGGTTAAGGCCATAGTTGTCTCCTGCGATCCAGTGTGTTAAGGCGCCGAGTGAGAAAAGCAGTGATGATAAAGCCGTCTTGAGTGAATTCCCGATAGACCACTACCAGTGTTTTTCCATCAGGTTGTGTTTTGACCGCCAGTTGTTCACCCGCGCCACCGGCCAGTATTCGCTCCGGGGTGGCAACCGCTTCCAACACATCCAGCCGCAATCCGGCAAGTTCTGTATGCTCTTCGGTAATATGTGTCCAGCGTTCATCGGTAAGGCGGATAGGAACGCCGTGCACTGAATGTATGGTTTCCATTATATTACCAAGGGTGGATCGTGTGTGCCATGGGTGGCGTAGTTGTGGCTGTTTTCATGAAGATAGGGCTCATAGATTGGGTTGCGCTTGTAAAGCCCAACACAACGGCTGGCGTTCCACTATCTATCGATAAAATTGCACGATAGTGTCTACCACATAGGCCTGTTGGGTCTCGGTTAATTCAGGATAAATGGGAATAGCGAGTGTTTCTCCGGCGGCGCGGTCTGCCTCAGGGCAGTCTCGCGGTTGATGGCCAAGATAGGCGAAGCACTTTTGCCGGTGCAGTGGGATTGGATAGTAAACCTCTGTACCGATTTGCCGGTCGGTCAAATGATGACCTAATGCATCCCGCCGTTGAACGCGCAGCACATATTGATTATAGACATGACGGTAACCCGCTAGCGCGCGCGGCGTCGCAAGGCATAAGCCGAGTTGTGCCGCCGCAAAATGCTTGTCGTAGAAACGAGCATTTTCCTGACGTTGCGCCGTCCATTGATCCAGATGCTGGAATTTAACGGTCAAAACTGCTGCCTGCAGCTCATCGAGCCGGAAATTGCCGCCAATCACGGCGTGATGATATTTCGGATGACTGCCATGTACCCGCAAAACCCTAAGCCGTTCTGCTAGCTCAGGATCATTGGTGGTACACATGCCGCCATCGCCAAAAGCTCCCAAGTTTTTGCTCGGAAAGAAGGAAAAGCAACCAATATCACCCATACTGCCTGCACGGCGACCATCAAAATATTCAGATCCAATGGCTTGAGCCGCATCTTCGACCACCTTGAGACCATAACGCATGGCCAATTCCAGGAGTGGCTCCATTTCTGATGGTTGCCCAAACAAATGCACTGGCATTAATACCTTGACATTACCTCCCGTGTTGCGATTACGTAGTTGACCCTCTTTGCAAATACACTGCTCGTTGATAAAATCTGTCACCGCGGCAGGCGACAGATTATGGGTGACTGGATCGATATCGCAGAATAACGGCCGAGCCCCTAGTCGGGCAATCACTCCTGCGGTTGCGAAAAAGGAATAAGGAGTGGTAATTACCTCGTCGCCCCGTCCTACGCCTAATGCCATTAAGGCCACCAACAGGGCGTCGGTCCCAGAAGAAACACCGACACCATACTTGCACTGTGAATATGCCGCGATCCGTTCTTCTAACTCCCTGACTTTAGGTCCAAGAACGAAGCGTTGACTGGAGCAGACGTCACGCAGGATCTCCAAAATTTCCTGTTCGATATCTGAATATTGCCCTTGCAAATCAAGCAGAGGTATGTTTATCTTATCGTTCATAAAGTTCATCGAAAGCAGTATATCCTTTCTCTAGTACTATCAAATTCTCTCACCTGCTTCATCATGTTTTTCTGCAACAAAAGTTTTCTTGTAATAAACGCCGCAGTTTCAATGTTACGTCGTCGTTTTAATGTCTAAGAGTGTCGGCTTTATGGTTGTTTACTAAGTGCCGAGATCCAGGCGGAATGGTAAATCCCACCGCTATTGAACTTTACTTTCTTAAAATAGTCTTTTGTTACGGATCAATGATTTTTTCATTATGATTTTAATTTAGAATCAATCACTTGTAAATGCGAGTAATTACAATGGGAATACTGACACTGATCTGCAAATTTAGCATCATTCATTATCGCTAATTAGTCGCAATACGTAGTTCTACGTATACACTGATGCCTATTGCCTATGGCAAGCTGTCATACGGTTTTAACTCTTCAAGGGGATTGTAAAAATTTGTAACAATTGGATGAAACTGATGGACACTATAGCAGTCTTCAGAATAAGCTTCTCAACCCTTTAGTTAAATCTTAAATAGACACTATTGGAAACTAATTTCTATTTTTCTTTGTTTCAGTGGCTTAGGGTATTGAGATCTGAGTTTCCAATAATGTCTAATATGTACACTAAATAGCTTTATGTGCTTTTTGTAAAAATTTTAAGATTGTTCACAAATAATTCTATGATTCTTTGATATAGTTTTACTGCTTTCTACAGAAAGCTTGCGGCGGCTATTGTTATGTAAGAATTTTTGAAATGTAATTTATTGTTGAATTAATAAAAAATGAGGAAAAATTATATTAGATAGATCAATTATAAGAATTTATTGAATTAGAGAACACATTATCAAAAAATTGCACGAACCAAAAGTTCATGCAACAGGATTGTCATTGTCTTTAGATTAGAAATCTCATAAAGATTTATCATGAAAAATTGGTATCTGATACTCACCAAACCGCGCAAAGAAATAATAGCAGAGCAAAATTTACAGCGCCAAGGTTGGGAAGTTTACCTGCCCCTTATTCAGCGACCACGTCGACGCCGTGATCGCTGGATTGAAGTCATCGAACCCCTATTTACGCGTTATCTGTTTGTACGTTTCCACCTCGGCCATGACAACATTAGTCCGATACGCTCTACGCTAGGAGTACACAGTTTGGTGCGCTTCAATACTGAAGGACCCACTGTCGTATCCGATCAAATTATTGAATCGCTGAAGCGTACTGCGAACCCTGAGACTGGTCTTCATTATCCCAAAGATTTGCTTTTTAAGCGGGGCGATATCGTCATCATCGATAAAGGTCCTTTGGCTGGCATACAGGCGATCTTCCTGGCCGAAACCGGTCAAGAACGGGTCAAGATTTTGTTTGAGATGCTGGGTAGGGAAAATCGCATCACCATTAAGCGCGATCTGCTGCGCTTAGCATAGGGTTTGAAGTTGTTGGTCTAAGCCAACCCGGGCACTCACGACTTAGTATAGTCGAGGGTGCTGTTATAAAAAAATTAGAAAACTAAAGCTTATGCGAAACGCATTGGTGTTTTGTAGGGCGGTAGCGTGCCTGAAACTTATCATCGCTGGCTAAATCGTGAAACTCTGGCACGTTTCAGACTCTAAGCTGTGGAAATGAGAGAGGTCTTATTGCTTTGTTTGAACGGTATGATTGGGATTCCTGCCTTTCTGACTGAGAAAGCATCAGTTTCTGCAACCTGGATAAAACCTGCAATGGCCGAAGTCAAGATAGCGAACGGTGAAACTGTATGATATCAGATGCAATGACTCAAAAATTTAAGCTGCTCGTTAGAGAAGCATTTCTGCATCGTAAGTTTGTCGTGTGGCTTTTTGTCAGTGTCAGCTTGGCTGCGGTTTGTGTTGGCATAGTGTGGCCCAAAGTTTATACGTCATCCGCTAATATTTATTTCGAATACAAAAATGTGATCGATCCGCTCATGGAGGGGACAGCGGTACGTACGGATGTCGCTGATTTGGCAGCCAATGCCAGTGAAGTTGTCTATGGTCGTTCGGCTCTGCTTCAGGTTCTCAAGCAGGGCGGCTGGTTAGGTTCAAACCCAAGCCCACAGCGTCAGGAACAGCTCGCTAAAGAGCTAAAGTCGAGGACGATTGTTCAGGACATTGGAAAAAATTTGATCAAAATTGAGTACAAGGACCAAGATCCGGAACGTGCATTTGCTACCACCAAGATATGGTCTGACCTCCTTATCAATGAGATGCTCAGGGAAAAAACAAAGGAGAGTCAGGCAGCCTTTGAGTTTATCGATAACGAGGTCAAAAAATACGAAGCAGTGTTAAGTAGTATTCAGGCACGGCTTAAGCAGTTACGCAACCGAGACGTAGATGCCCAGCCTGAATTATCTGGGGAAGTGCAGTCAAGTATTAATAAATTAAGTGCTCGCATTGATGATTTGGAACAGGCACTGCGGGATGCGAAAATCGCACGAGAGTCTCTACGTGAACAACTCACCGGCGAAACCACGGCTTACACTGCACTGATGCAAACAGAGCGTGAACAAGCTCGCCTTGCTGAGTTGCAGGCAGAGTTAGCCACGCTAAGCTTGGACTACAAGGAAACCCATCCCGACATTATCCGAGTTAAACAACAAATCGCTGAGTTGCAGAATTCCATTAAACGTGCGGAGCAAAAAAGTGGAGCATTGGCGGATACTGCACTTTATTACAACGATGAAAATGTAAAGAGTGATAACCTTTATCAAAGCCTGAAGCAAAAATTTTATGAAGCGAATACGCAGAGTAAAACCCTGCAAGGACGCTTGTTTGAAGCGCAAAGCAAGTTGGCGAATGAAAAGGAAAGATTGAAACGGATACGAGATTCCGAAATAGCCTATAACAATTTAATGCGAGATTACAGGATCAATGAGGAAGTTTATCAGGATTTGTTGCGACGCCGCGAGAAAGCGAGAGTTTCCTTAAGCCTGGATGATGAGCAGGCGAATCTCAGCAGCGTGAGAATCACCGAGCCTGCCTTTGAGCCTCATCAGCCCGATGGTCCGCCGTTATTTGTCTTTGCCATTGGCGGTGTCGCATTGGGTTCAGTGTTACCCATGATACTGTTATTCGGGGTTTTAATGATTGACCCGCGGATCCGCATGCCCTCCATTATCACCGATGAACTTGAGCTTCCTATGCTTGATGTCGTTCCTCGTCTTACTGGTCCTAAAGAAAGGCGCAAACAGTTTAGGGGAATTTTCTGGTCCGGGTTGGTTATTACGCTGACGCTGATAATCATCATTGCTGTGATTTGGCTGAGGTTTCAAGGAGAAATCTAACGATGAACAAAACTGAAAATGTTCTGAGGGAGGTTAGCGCCAGAGGCGCATTGCCGGCTCCTGATGGAGAAAGGCAAGAAGTGCCATCGATCAGCCCGCACGTTCGACGGCCATCGGATTTATTAAGTAAGCTTGGTGCTAAGCAAGAAATCGCCCGGATGCGAGAGCCGCAACAACGTTCGCACAACGAACTTGTTGCTCAAAAGATAATTTACCCGGAGATGGTAGATAAACGGGTTTGTAGCTCGTTTCGTCACCTGCGCACGACGCTCTTTCAGAAAGCCGGCACACACAACTTTACCTTGCTAGTGTCAGCTGTGTCTGCACAGGGAGGAGCCAGCTTTGTAGCGCGAAATCTTGCTGCTGCTGTTGCCTTTGACGAAACCAAAACCGCTCTTTTGATTGATTGCAGCCTAACAAGACCGACGCTGGATAATCTGATTTTGATTAGAAATAATCAGGACTTGCTTGGGCTTACCGATTACTTGCGCGGCGTCGAACCCAGCATAGAGGGTATTATTTATCCTACCGGCATACCTCGCCTTCGAGCCATTCCCGCCGGGCTGAAACGGGAAGCAGCGACAGAATGTTTCTCTTCGCCGCAACTGCATACCCTGCTGCAAGAGGTTCGCCAGCGCTATCCGGAGCGATGCGTTATTTTAGACGCACCTTCTATGGAGGAACCGGATGCCCGAATTCTAGCCGACTTATGCGATTATGTGTTGCTGGTCATACCTTATGGTCGAGCTACTAAAGAGCAGGTAATGTCTGCTGCTTTAGCTGTCGATCCCGAGCAGTTGATCGGAACGGTTTTTAACGATGTGCCAATGATAAGGCCTGATCGTAAGTAGTTCGCTATGTTTCTTAAGGCTGAAAGCTGGTCGACGTCTTTTGGCTTATACTTAACAGGTGCCAATTCGATAAAATTTTTAATAATATAACCAATAAGTTATAAATATTAACAATTTCTTACAAAATATTAACAATTTCTTAATTAATACTCATTTACTATATCCAACCACAATCTCTAAAGTTGAACAAAGTTTTTACATACGCCGAGTCCTAAGATATGTCGTCTAATCGTTCCGATTTTCTCTGTGCCAGTTTCATATTGCTATTCCTGATTATCGAAGTTTTCGGAACGGCGCTGGCACCTACTCCGGCCGCGGCACAGACAGATGCCTCTTCCGAGCCTCAGGCAGCGTTGTTTGCCTTCAGCCGAGACGGCAATACGCTGGCGAGCGTGGCAGAAGACGGTTGGATCACGGTGCTGGATTTGGCATCGGGTCAAGAGCGTGCAACGTTGGCTGGCCCTGTGAGTGGTGTGACCACCGGCCTTGCTTTCAGCCCCGATGCCAACACGCTAGCCAGTGCGGCGGATGATACGATTATCTTGTGGAATGTGGCCTCCGGCGATGGAAAGCGGAACCTTGGTCGGTCCTGGAAATAGCGCTGTCCGCGGCCTGGTCTTTAGCCCGAATGGTGAGACGCTGGCAGGTGTGGCTGAGGAAACCGGGGAGATCATCGCCTGGGATTTGGCGTCGGGTGTTCAGCAATGGGTGTTAGCGAGTGAGACTGCCGTTAGCAAGATTGCCTTCAGTGCGGACGGGACGCTTCTGGCCGGCCATGGGAATAATAACCAGATCCAGCTATGGAATATGGCGTCGGGTCAAGCGCACTTAACCCTTACCAACGCCTCGGGTGCGGCGGTTACCGATTTTGCCTTTAGTCCGGTAGAGATGACGTTGGCGAGCGTCGACACAGACGCCAATATTACCCTTTGGCTTTGGGATGCGGACACGGGTGCAGTGAACCCGACGACATTAATCGGGCATGACGATATCATTAAACCCATTAAACCCTTGGTTTTTAGCGCGGACGGAATTCATCTGGCCAGCGGAGGAAAGGATGCGGCGATCAAGCTGTGGGACGTGCCAACGGGTCAGGAAGAAGTGACGATTCCTGATGCCCATTTAGGTCTGGTGATTACCGGTCTGACCTTCAGCCCCGATGGGAGCCCCTCGCCAGCGTGGGTGAGGGGGATAATGCGGTGATGCTGTGGGAGGTGGCGACCGGCAAGCTTCGCCAGACCCTGATAGGGCACAGTGATGCGGTGATTAGAGTTGCTTTCAGTGCCGATGAGCAGACCCTGACAAGTGTAGGGACGGACAGGCTGGCGATAGTTTGGGACCTGGCAACGGGTGAAGAGCGCTTTGTACTCCAGATGCCTGGATTTGGTGTTAGCGGCCTCAGTCAGCAGAGTACTGCGTCCGACATCCTATCCCAAGATGCCACCAATTCATCTGCAACCCTTCTTAAATCACTGCCGCCAAAACCGGCTACGGATTCTGGGACAGTCAATGGAAACACCTTGAGCCGAAAAAGGCCGCCGCCGCTAGCGGTGTTCAACGAGCAGTGGTAAAAAGTCAGTCCGCACGATTGGAAAGGAATCACGGCGCTAGCCGTCAGCCCAGATGGTAAGCATTGGTAACGCGGGTGAAAACAACAGCGTTCGGCTTTGGAATGCAGACAATGGAACCATTGCTGAGGAAGAGCAGTGCGGCTTCTGCGGGCCCTACTGGTGCAGTCGGCCACGGGTGTTGCTATTCACGCCAGACGGGAAGCAACTGTCAGCGTCGGCAGGAGATACTGAAATTCGTTGGAGGGATATCCAATACCGGAAGACAAGACTCTGCCTACGCCTTGGGCACGAACATCCGATCAGGGCGTCGCCGCCATCAAAAACGGCAAATTTATCGCCAGCGCCGGTGAAGAAACGCGAATTTTGTTATGGGATGGGAAAACCGGCCAACTTGACGGCAATACTCAACAGGCATATCGATTTTGTGAACGGTCTTGCTTTTAGCAATAACGGCCAACACACTGGCCAGTGCAGGGGCGGATGGTCGTGTTTTAGTTGTGGGATGTCACAACGGGCAGATTGCTCAAGACGCTACTCGGTCATGCAGGTGAAGTTAATGCAGTTGCATTTAGTCAGAATGACAAGCTTTTGGTCAGCGGCAGTGCAGACTCAACGGCAAAGATATGGGATACGGCAACCGGACGGCAAGATACAGAACCTTGCTAGGGACAACAAGGGGCATTAGAGCGGTTGCTATTAGTACAAATGAAAAGTTGTGGTGACTGCGGGAGAGGACGCTCGGATACTGGCCTGGGATTTAAAAACCGGCAATTACTTAGCCCTCAACTGGAAGCCGGCGAGTTGCATCAACGCACTTGCTTTCCTCCCCAACGGTCGCTTACTTGTTGCGGATGAGAATGGCGAAATCACAGAGTGGGAGTTGAGAGGTCAAAAGGTAAGAACCGTCAAACCAAAAAAACGCCGCGGGCGAGTCAGCCGCAAGCGAGTAATTTCCCAAAAATACCTTCTGCTGCTCCGTCAATCTTCGGACACCATTGCATCTTTGCGTACTGGTCAAGCCACCAATCCGATCACTGCCTGGTTAGCTAATTCCTCGATACCCAATATCGTAAGTCGGGTGGTGGATTGGATATTACCAACAGCCGCTGCTCAGACGTTGCCTGATCCTAACCAAGGACCGGGCGGGCCTATCCTCGTCGTGACCTCAGCGTCATCTCTCTATGGCACCTACTATGCGGAGATACTGCGCAATGAAGGCTTTAATGCCTTCTCGGTTGCAGATATCGGGACGGTGAATGCGGCAACGCTCGCCAACTATGACGTCGTTATCCTCGCTGAGATGTCCTTGTCCAGCGCTCAGGTTACAACATTTTCTGACTGGGTCAATGCAGGCGGCAACTTGATTGCGATGCGGCCCGATCCACAACTTGCTGGTTTGCTGGGACTTACCACAGTCGGATCCACACTCTCAAATAGTTATCTGCTGATTAATTCTTCCGGGCCTGGAAATGGCATTGTTAGCGAAACCATCCAGTTTCATGGTATTGCCGACCGCTACACGCTTAGCGGCGCGTCTGAAGTTGCCACACTCTATTCCGCTGCTAATACGGCAACCACAAATCCGGCGGTGACATTGCGTGATGTCGGTACCAATGGCGGCCAGGCGGCGGCATTTGCATATGATCTGGCAAAGTCCATCGTCTACACCCGCCAGGGCAATCCGGCCTGGGCTGCTCAGGAGCGGGACAGTTTTTCACCGATTCGCTCGGACGACAAATTTTACGGCAATGCGAGTGGCGACCCGCAACCGGACTGGGTTGATCTCAACAAGGTGGCGATCCCCCAGGCAGACGAACAGCAGCGGCTGCTTGCCAACCTGATCATCGAGATGAATCTCGACAAGAAGCCTTTACCCCGCTTCTGGTATTTTCCCCGGGGCGAGAAAGCAGTCGTGATCATGACGGGCGACGATCACGGCAACAACGGTACAGCGGGGCGCTTCGATCAGTTTATCGCAGCGAGTCCCCCTGGATGTTCGGTGCAAAACTGGGAGTGCGTGCGTGGTACTTCCTATATGTACTATAATACTCCCATGACGGATGCCCAGGCTGCGGCCTACGCGGCACAGGGTTTCGAGGTGGGTCTGCACCTCAACACTAATTGCGCAGATTATACGCCCGCCCAACTCGAAACATTCTACTCTCAGCAGATCGCTGAGTTCACCGCTAACTTTCCAAGCGTGCCTGCTCCGTCTACGCAGCGCCATCACTGCATCGCATGGAGTGATTGGGTCACCGGGGCGAAAGTCCAGTTGGCTAACGGGATTCGTCTTGATACCAGCTATTATTTCTGGCCACCGAGCTGGGTTCTCGATCGGCCGGGCTTTTTTAACGGCTCGGCTATGCCGATGCGGTTTGCAGACCTCGATGGCACCCTCATCGATGTCTACAATGCCCAAACTCAGATGACCGATGAATCGGGGCAGACGTATCCGTTTACCATTGACACCTTATTGAACTGGGCGCTAGGCCCGGAAGGCTATTACGGCGCTTTTACCATCAACGCCCACACGGATCTTGCGCAAATACCAGAATCGGATGCAGTCTTGGCCTCCGCGCCTGCCCGCGGTGTTCCCATCGTATCGAGCCAGCAGATGTTGGAATGGCTCGACGGCCGTAACAGTTCCTCTTTTGGATCACTAGCGTGGAACGGCAATGACCTCAGCTTTACCGTTACACAGGGTGCGGGTGCTAATGGTTTGCAAGCGCTTGTACCGTTGATCTCTGCTAACGGAGTGCTTACCAATGTCACGCGCAACGGTAGCTCGGTTAGCTTCACAACGGACACCATAAAAGGCATTGACTATGCTATTTTTTCAGCGGACTGCTGGTGCCTATACTGTGAGTTATGCCGCTGATACAGTATCTCCGACCGTAACTTCGACATCGCCCACTGACGGTGCAACGGGCGTTGATATAGGCACATCTGTCTCAGCCACCTTCAGCGAAGCGATGGATGCGGCAACGATTACGGAAGCAACCTTTGAGCTGCTTGGCCGGGAGCAACTGCGTGGTGCCTGCCACGGTGAGCTACGATGCAGCGACCCGTACCGCGACACTAACTCCAACTACCAATCTGACAGCTTCGACAACATATACCGCCACCGTCAAGGGTGGGTCGAGTGGTGTTAAGGATCTGAGCGGCAACTCTCTGGCTGCCGATATTACCTGGTCGTTTACAACAGGGGCCGCACCCTGTGCTCAGCAGCCATGTACTATCTGGGATGCCTCGGCAACACCGGGAACAGCATCAGAAAACGATCCCAATGCTGTCGAATTAGGCGTTAAATTCCGCTCGAGTATCGACGGTTTTATCACCGGCATCCGTTTCTACAAAGGCAGTGGTAATACTGGCACTCATGTAGGAAATTTATGGACCATCACTGGAACAAATCTGGCGACGGCAACCTTTAGCAATGAGACCGCTACGGGTTGGCAGCAGGTTGATTTTTCCACTCCGGTGCCGATTACAGCTAACACAGTCTATGTCGCCTCCTACCATGCTCCGAATGGCAATTACGCCGCGGATAATAACTTTTTCGCTAACGCTGGGGTAGATAATCCGCCTCTGCGTGCGCTACAGAATAACGAGAATGGCGGCAATGGCGTGTACTTGTATGGCGGTGGTGGTTTTCCCGCCAACACCTACCAGGCCAGCAACTATTGGGTGGACGTGGTTTTCACGACCAGCACTGGTGGCACTGGTGGCCCCGATACGACGCCGCCGACGGTGCCGGGCAACCTGACGGCTACGGCGACGAGTGCGACGCAGATTGACCTCAGCTGGACGGCGTCGACGGATAATGTGGGTGTAACCGGTTATCGGGTGGAGCGTTGTGCGGGAACGGGGTGTTTGAACTTTGCCCAGGTGGCAACGCCGACAGGAACGAGCTTTGCGGATACGGGCTGACGGCGGGAACGACCTATCAATACCGTGTACGGGCGGCGGATGCGGCGAACAACCTCAGTGGCTACTCGAACGTGGCGACGGCGACGACGCAGACGTCGTCGGACACGACGCCGCCGACGGTGCCGAGCAACCTAACGGCGAATGCGACGAGCACGACGCAGATTGATCTGAGCTGGACGGCGTCGACGGATAATGTGGGTGTAACCGGTTATCGGGTGGAACGTTGTTTGGGGACGGGGTGTTCGAACTTTACCCAGGTGGCGACGCCGACAGGGACGCCCTACACGGACAGCGGTCTTACGGCGGGCACGACCTACCAGTACCGGGTACTGGCGGTGGATGCAGCGAACAACCTCAGTGGTTATTCGAACGTGGCGACGGCGACGACACAGACGGCTGGCACGACACCACTCAGTCTGTGGAACGATGCCACGACTCCGGGCCTGCTGGCGGACCCGGACACCAGTGCAATTGAACTGGGCGTCAAGTTCCAAAGTGACGTCGCTGGCTTTATCACCGGCATCCGTTTCTACAAGAGCTCGCAGAACACGGGCACCCATGTGGGCAGTCTGTGGAGCAGCGCTGGACAGTTGCTGGCGCAGGCGACCTTTAGCAACGAGACGGCCTCGGGCTGGCAGCAGGTGAATTTTGCTAACCCGGTGTCGATTCAGCAAAACGCGATGTATGTGGCCTCCTACCACACGAATGTGGGTCGGTATTCGGTCGATGAGGGTTACTTTGCTTCGTCGTACACCAACGGCCATCTTCGCGCCTTGCAGGATGGTGAGAATGGGGGCAACGGGGTCTATGTGTATAACGCCAATCCGACGTTCCCAAGTTCCACCTTCGCATCAAGCAACTATTGGGTGGACGTGGTCTTTACGACCAGCACGGGTCCGGATACGACGCCGCCGACGGTAACGGGCCGGACGCCGGCCCCTGACGCCACCAACGTTACCTCGACTGCAAGCGTGACCGCCACTTTCAGCGAGGCGATAGATCCGGCGACGATCATAACTTCAACCTTTGAGCTGCGGGATGCGAGCAGCACACTGATACCGGCGATCGTGAGCTACAACGCAACTAACAGAACCGCCACATTGGCGCCAAGTAGCCCACTGGCCAATGAGACAACCTATACAGCCACGGTAAAGGGTGGTTCGACAGATCCCAGAATCAAGGACCTGGTCGGAAACGCAATGGCCTCAAACGTTACCTGGTCATTCACCACAGCAGCGGCCAGTAGCGATCCCTGTGCATCGCCAGCGAATCCCATCGTCGCAGAGAATTGCTTGGTTGGAAACCCGGCCTCGGAGTGGGATATCAGCGGAGCGGGTGATTCTTCAATTCAGGGATTTGCAACGGATATCAGTGTAGATGCAGGTGAGACAGTTTCCTTTAAAATTGATACAAATGCGAGTGATTACCAACTCGACATCTACCGCATGGGTTACTACGGTGGGGATGGGGCTCGCAAAGTCGCAACCGTCCAACCCTCGGCGGCATTACCCCAGAATCAACCAAACTGCCTGACCAATGCTACTACTGGTCTGCTTGATTGCGGCAATTGGGCGGTCTCTGCGTCCTGGAACGTTCCGGCTGACGCGACATCTGGGATCTACTTCGCGAAGGCTGTGCGTAACGATACCGGCGGAGCAAGCCATATCGTTTTCATTGTGCGCGACGACGCTGGTAGTTCGGACATACTCTTTCAAACCTCCGATACAACCTGGCAGGCCTACAACACCTACGGCGGCAACAGCTTCTACACTGGCAACGGCCCCGGTACTGGTGGCGCAGCTAATGGTCGTGCTTATAAGGTCAGCTACAATCGACCTTTTAATACGCGTAGCGTAGATGGGGGACAGGATTGGCTCTTCAATGCCGAATACCCGATGGTGCGCTGGCTGGAGGCCAATGGCTATGACGTCAGCTACTTCACCGGCGTTGACAGTGACCGCTTTGGTTCTTTGATCCAAAATCACAAGATCTTCTTGTCGGTTGGTCACGATGAATACTGGTCGGGCAATCAGCGCGCCAACGTGGAAGCTGCCCGCGATGCAGGTGTGCACTTGGCGTTTTTCAGCGGCAACGAAGTGTTCTGGAAGACCCGCTGGGAAAACAGCTACCGGACACTGGTCTGCTATAAGGAGACTCATAATTATCCCAATAATCCTGATCCTCAGATCCATCCATCTGGACCGGCACCTGGCGTGATCCACGTAACAGCCCGCCGGCAGACGGCGGCCAGCCGGAAAATGCGCTTACCGGCACGATCTTCACGGTCAACGCTGGTGCAACCACCAGCATCAGAGTGCCGGCAGCGGACGGCAAGATGCGGTTCTGGCGCAATACCAGTATCGCTAACCTTGCGGCGGGGACTACAGCTACGCTACCTTTTGGAACGCTGGGTTACGAGTGGGACACCCTGGGTTACGAGTGGAACGAAGATCTCGACAATCAATTCAGCCATTCCGGCCTGCGGGATTGATTCGAATGTCGACGACGACAGTACCGAATGCGCCGGTATTGACAGATTACGGCTCGACGTTTGGTTCGGGTACAGCTACGCATCATTTAACGTTGTACCGACATGACAGTGGCGCTCTGGTGTTTGGAGCAGGTACGGTCCAGTGGCCTTGGGGACTGGATGGTAATCACGATCGTGGTAGTGCGGCGCCCGATGTACGGATGCAGCAAGCGACCGTGAACCTGTTTGCGGACATGGATGTTCAGCCCGTGACCTTACAGTCGAACTTGGTGCCAGCGACGGCCTCGACGGATACGACGGCTCCTAGCTCGACGATTACCTCGCCGGCACGCAGGGTCGAATCTATCGCCCGAGGCGACGCCGTAACGATCACCGGTACGGCGACGGACACGGGCGGCGGTGTGGTTGGCGGTGTAGAGGTATCGGTCGATGGTGGGGTGACCTGGCATCCGGCCAATGGCCGCGCCAGTTGGAGCTACTCGTGGACCACTCCGAGCACTCCCACCACGGTGACCATCAAGAGCCGTGCGGTCGATGACAGCGGAATCTTGAAAACCCTAGGTCCGGCATCAATGTAACGATTGGAACGAGCACGCCGCCGACACTGACGGCGATCGCGGTAACGCCGGCGAATCCGACAATTTTGGTAGGGGCCACGCAGCAGTTTACCGCCACGGGGACGTATACCGACAACAGTACGCAAAACATCACCAGCCAGGTGACCTGGGAGGCGAGCAATGCGGCGGTGGCGACCATCAACGCCGGCGGGTTAGCTACTGGCTCTGGTGCGGGCACTAGCGATATTACGGCGACCCTGGACGGCGTCTCTGGCAGCACGACGCTAACCGTGAACTCGCCGCCATCGCTGCCACTGACGGCGATTGCGGTAACGCCGGCGAATCCGACGATTTTGGTAGGAGCCACGCAGCAGTTTACCGCCATGGGGACGTATACCGACAACAGTACGCAAAACATCACCAGCCAGGTGACCTGGGAGGCGAGCAATGCGGTGGTGGCGACCATCAACGCCGGCGGGTTAGCTACTGGCTCTGGTGCGGGCACTAGCGATATTACGGCGACCCTGGACGGCGTCTCTGGCAACACGACGCTAACCGTGAACTCGCCGCCGACGGGGCTCGTGGCAGCATACTCCTTTGACGAGGGTGCCGGCACCACCGTGAGCGATGCGTCCGGTAATGGGCACACCGGAACCATCAGCGGCGCAACCTGGGCAACAGGACAGTTCGGTAACGCGCTCAGCTTCAACGGGACCAGCAATTGGGTCACGGTAGCAGATGCCAACGACCTTGACCTCGGCACGGGTATGACGGTATCGGCATGGGTGAACCCTAGCGTCTTGAGTGGCTGGCGCACCGTGATCATGAAGGAGCGACCAAACGGATTGTCCTATGTTCTCTACGGATACGACAATGCCCCGCGGCCGGCTGCTTACGTCAATACGGGTGGCTCGGATATCGCGGCCATCGGCACTGGTGGTCTTTCTCTTAACACGTGGACCCACTTGGCGGCGACTTACGACGGGGCCATACTCCGGCTTTATGTCAACGGCAATCAGGTTGGAAGCGGAAGTGTGAGCGGTACCATGGTAGCCTCGACTTCGCCGCTGCGGATTGGCGGAAACGCCCCTTGGGGTGAGTACTTTGCCGGTCTGATAGACGAGGTCCGGATCTATAACCGCGCGCTTTCCGCCGCCGAGATCCAGAACGACCGGGATACCGCCATCGGTACTCCTACACCGTAACAATTATCTTACCACCAATAAGCGCTTCAGGATCTTCGAAATTTAGAACGTAGTATTTTTTGCCAGAGAAAAGTCAATGATTACAACGGATGTGGTGCTGGGTGAAGGCGTTGTCATACACCATCCTGAACTGGTGAATCTGTATGGCTGCGTCATTGGAAAGGGTTCCAGGGTCGGCACCTTCGTAGAAATTCAAAAGGGAGTCTCAATCGGCTGTAACGTCAAAATTTCCAGCCATACCTTTATCTGCGAGGGTGTCGAGATTGAAGACGGTGTTTTTGTAGGACACGGCGTCATGTTTATTAATGACATCTATCCTAAGGCAGTAACGGGAGAAGGCATGCTGCAGACAGAAGCCGATTGGCAAGTGATTCGCACCCGCGTTAAAACCCGTGCCTCATTGGGTAGTAATGCTACTATTTTGGGTGGAATCACAATCGGCAAGGAGGCTTTAGTGGGTGCTGGGGCCGTGGTCAACCGAGATGTGCCGGATTATGCAATCGTCGCTGGCGTGCCTGCCAAAATTATTGGTGACATCCGGGACAGGGAACAGGCGAAATAACGTTGCAGTAATTGCTGTCGTTGACTTTTTCTCTCTTTACCTAAGTTGTAGAGAACGTTTTTTTACAGGTAATTGTTAATTAAGCTTTTGTTGACGAGTTTTACCGTACGTTTAAATGAAAAATAAATTTCTTTAATAGCGGGTATTAGCTTGCCTTTCTCTAAATAACCTTCATTATAAATCCGCCGCACCTGTATTGTTAAATATTGTGTCCATTCGATATTTATGATCACTAAGTAGTATTATTCTGATCAACCACTTCCTTATTTTAATTATTCTAGATGTAATTCTTTTTATAGTCGTTTCTGCTAATGAAAATTTATTTTAATAAGCATCTATTTTGATAGAAATACATTTGTTTTTGAGCATCAGGAAAAAATCATGATTAAAGTAGGCGTTATCGGATATGGTTATTGGGGACCTAACTTAGTTCGTAACTTTTCAGGAATATCAGAAGCTCAAGTCGTCGCGGTAAGTGATCTCGACACAAAGCGGCTGCAGTTGGTTAAGTCTAATTATCCCGCCATTAATACCACTACCGATTACCAATCATTACTATCGGATCCGGAAATTGATGTCATTGCCATTGCAACTCCGGTATCCAGTCACTATGAGTTGGCGTTACAGGCTCTTAGGGCGGGAAAACATGTCTTTGTTGAAAAACCCCTAACGGAAACATCAGAACAAGGGGAACGGCTGATAGCCGAAGCTGCAAAACGCAATCTCGTACTGCATGTGGATCATACCTTTATCTATACGGGAGCCGTTCGCAAAATCCATGAATTAGCGGATAAGGGTGAATTAGGCGACCTGTACTATTACGACTCGGTGCGGGTGAATCTTGGTCTGTTTCAGCCGGATGTCAGTGTGCTTTGGGATCTGGCAGTGCATGATTTATCCATAATGGATTATGTATTTCCTTTAACACCGGTTGCGGTTTCTGCAACGGGCGTGAGTCATGTACCGGGTAAACCTGCCAATATCGCATTTCTCACTGTATTTTTCGAAAATGATGCTATTGCTCATTTGCATGTCAACTGGTTGGCGCCGGTAAAAGTGCGCCGAACGCTGATTGGCGGCAGCCGCAAAATGATTGTCTATGATGACCTGGAACCCAGTGAGAAGATTAAATTGTACGATAAGGGAATTACGCTAAATGGCAGTAAAGAGAAACTCTATAACACACTGATCGGATATCGAACGGGAGATATGTGGGCTCCAAAATTAGAGATGACGGAAGCGCTGCGACTTGAGGCTCAACACTTTGTTCGTTGTATAACGCAAGGGGAACGCTCCATCACTGATGGCCAAGCCGGATTGCGGGTGGTGCGTATACTGGAGGCGGCGACGCAATCTATGAATGAGCGTGGTTGCCCCGTAGAACTTGAGCCACATAGGATGGTAAGAACATGATTCCGTTTCTTGATCTAAAGGCACAGTACGCAACCATTAAGGATGACATTCAGAGCGCAGTGAACGCCACATTGGCTAGCACTCAAGTGATACTGGGAAAAGAAGTCGCAGCCTTCGAAGAGGAATTTGCCTCCTATAGCGGAGGGAAATTCGGCATTGGCGTCAATTCCGGTACGAGCGCCTTGCATCTGGCTTTATTGGCTGCCGGCGTAGGCGCGGGAGATGAAGTTATCACCGTGTCCTGCACTTTTGTCGCCACCGTGGCAGCCATCGACTATACCGGAGCGCGGCCGGTGTTCGTGGATGTCGATCCCCGAACCCTAAATATGGACGTTAGTCAAGTCGAAGCAGCGATTACGGACCGTACCAAGGTCATTCTGCCCGTACATTTGCACGGACAGCCCGCCGACCTGGACCCCATTTTAGCTATCGCCCGCCGCCATAAGCTGGTGGTCATCGAAGATGCCGCCCAAGCCCATGGGGCAGAGTATAAAGGCCGCCGCGTCGGTTCCATTGGCGATCTTGGCTGTTTTAGCTTTTATCCGGGCAAGAATCTGGGGGCTTGTGGAGAAGGCGGCATGGTGGTGACCAATAACGAAGAGTATGCACACACTATACGCATGTTGCGTGACTGGGGCCAGGAGCGTAAATACCACCATGTGCTAAAAGGGTTTAATTATCGGATGGAGGGCGTGCAGGGTGCGGTCTTGCGCGTGAAGCTGCGCCACCTGGATGCCTGGACCGAGGCTCGCCGCCGGCATGCGGCCTACTACAATGAACTTTTGGCGGACTCAGGCGTAAAAATGCCGGAGGAAATGCCCTATGTCCGCCATGTTTATCATGTCTATGCGGTGCGCACGGCTGCGCGGGATAAATTGCAGGATGCACTGCAGGCCAGGGAAATCCAGACGGGCATTCATTATCCGATCCCGGTTCATTTGCAGAAAGCCTATGAAGAATTCGGCTACGGTGCCGGAGATCTGCCTGTAACGGAAAAGGCGGCGGCGGAGCTGTTATCGCTACCCATGTTTCCTGAATTACAAGACGCTCAGATCGAGACCGTTTGCAATGCCGTGCGTGAGGCGGTGCATGACGGCTAAAGACGGCATCGGATCATCCCGTGTAGTAAGGGCGGTACATGGACTTGCGCGAACTTCCTTCGGATCCTGCCTATATCAGAGGATTCGCAGAAGATCTGCGCAAGCAACACGGTCGGGAAGGGTTTCTGGAACTGTATGGCCGCTTTATCCAAGGGTATGGATCTTTCGATGCTCTCATGCGGCGCGTGCTGTGGCATGCGCTGGCACGATGCTGTGGCGATGGATTGCAAGTGGAACCCAATGCCGGTTTTAAACACCCCGAAACATTCGAGATTGGCAACGGTGTTTTTATCGGCAGTCAAACCTTTATCCAGGGCCGCTTTGACGGCCTCTGCCAGATAGGCGATCACGTCTGGATTGGACCACACAGTTATTTCGATGCCCGTGATTTGGTGCTTGAGAATCATGTGGGCTGGGGCCCGGGAGCCAAGGTGCTGGGTTCGGCCCATACGGGAATACCAGTGGATGTGCCCATTATTAAGACCGATCTGGAGATTAAGCCTGTGCGCGTAGGAGAGTGGGCGGATATCGGAACGAACGCAGTGCTGCTGCCCGGCGTGACGGTCGGTAAAGGCGCTATCGTAGGAGCAGGCGCTGTAGTGACTCAAGATATACCTGCATTTGCCAAAGTTGCCGGTGTGCCTGCAAAAATCATAGGCTGGCGGAAAGACAATGACTCTGCTGGGAACGGCTGAATAAATTAACTGGTAAACCCACTCGGTACAATTAGCGAACGGAAAGGATTTTTGTGATGAAATTAGAAAATAAAAGAATTCTCGTAACGGGCGGAGCAGGTTTTGTAGGATCGCATATCGTCGATCAATTGACCGAGGAGGGTTGTAAGGAAATCGTAGTCATCGATAACATGGTGCGCGGTCGGAGCGAGAATTTGACCGCTGCGAGAACGCGTGGTCCGGTGCGTCTATTAGAGGGGGACATACGCGATCGTGAGCTCATGGAAAAAGTGATCAAAGACACCGATGTTGTCTTCCACCAAGCGGCGCTGAGAATTACCCAATGTGCCAAGGAGCCGAGGGAAGCCCTCGAGGTGATGGTCGATGCCACCTTCGATCTGCTGGAACTTTGTGTCAAGCATAACGTCGAAAAGGTCGTTGCAGCCTCTTCCGCCTCCATTTACGGTATGGCGGAGCAGTTTCCCACACCTGAGTCCCAGCACCCTTACAATAACCGTACCCTTTATGGCGCTGCAAAAGCATTCAACGAAGGATTATTGCGCAGCTTTCATGAGATGTATGGGCTTGACTATGTGGCGCTGCGTTATTTCAACGCCTACGGTCCGCGTATGGATATTCATGGGGTTTACACAGAGGTATTGATCCGCTGGATGGAACGTATCGCAGCCGGTGAAGCGCCGCAAATCTTCGGTGACGGTAATCAGACCATGGATTTCGTCTATATTTGCGACGTTGCTCGTGCCAATATTCTAGCCGCGAAAGCCGATGCTACGGACGAGGTATTCAATGTGGCAAGCGAAACGGAAACAAGCCTCAATCAGCTTGCCAACACGCTGTTACAGGTCATGGGATCGAGTCTGCAGCCGGAATACCGTCCAGAGCGAAAGGTAAATCCTGTGCAGCGGCGTTTGGCTGATACCAGCAAAGCGCAACGGATGCTGAATTTCAAAGCAAGTGTTCCGCTCAACGAAGGCTTGAAAAAGCTTGTCTCATGGTGGCGAGAGGAACGTGTCTCGATTGATCCGGATTGCTTTAATTCCAAGCAGGCTGCGACGGAGGTTAGTGTGCATAGGCAAAACAGTTCAGTAGATGGTCTGCTCAATAGTGGAGTCGGGCATGATACCAATCACTAAACCGATGATCGGCGATGAAGAGATCGCCGCTGCCACAAAGGCTCTGCAATCCGGATGGGTAAGCCAAGGGCCCTGCGTAGCGGAATTTGAGCAAGCTTTTGCCGCGTATGTTGGAGCAGAGTACGCCTGCGCCGTGTCAAGCTGCACCACCGCCTTACATCTGGCGCTTCTTGCCGTTGGTGTAAAACCCGGTGATCACGTTATAACCGTCAGCCATTCTTTTATTGCGACGGCAAACAGTATCCGCTATTGCGGAGCAATACCGGTATTTGTGGATATCTGTCCCGATACCTTTAATATGAATCCTGCCTTGCTTGAATCCGCTATCTGCGAGCGCACGAAAGCGATCCTTTGCGTGCATCAAGTCGGTATGCCATGCGACATGCCCAAGATTCTCGAGATTGCTTCTCGTCATGGCTTGCCTGTCATAGAAGATGCGGCTTGTGCTATCGGCAGCGAAATTCGCATAGGAAACGACTGGGAGCGAATAGGTAAGCCCCACGGTGATATTGCATGTTTTTCTTTCCATCCCCGCAAGGTCATCACGACGGGCGAGGGAGGTATGTTGACCACAAACAACCCGGCCTGGGATAAGCATTTCCGGCTGCTGCGACAGCACTGCATGAGCGTGCCGGATACGGCAAGACATAACGCTTCTGAGGTGATTTTCGAGAGTTACCCTGAGGTCGGTTTTAATTTCCGGATGACCGACATTCAGGCAGCTATCGGCTGCGAGCAGCTCAAGCGGTTACCTCAAATCGTGGACAAAGCGCAGGGAATTGGCAGCTCGTTATAACGCTTTGCTGAGATCAATCCCCGGCCTTGGTTTACCGTCAGAGCCTGATTGGGCTCGCAGTAATTGGCAAAGCTATTGTGTCCGCTTGCCGCAAGGCTGCGATCAGCGACAGGTGATGCAGTCGATGCTCGATGCCGGTGTGGCCACTCGCCGCGGCATCATGTGCTCGCATCGAGAAGGAGCTTACCCAGCGGGCACGTGGACCTGCGAAGTTGGATTTGAAGGTTGTGACTGTAGTGCCGGATGCTGCCAGCAGTTGCGCCATAGTGAAGAAGCGCAGGACAGAGTTATCATCCTGCCGCTGTTTCCGCAAATGAGTTTTGAACAGCAGGATGCAGTGGTTGCAGCATTGCATAAAGTAGTGAGCAAGTGAAATAATGGCTACCAACTTAAGACATATCAGACGTCACATCCACCTGTAGGAGCGAGCTTGCTCGCGAATTAGCCCGATCGCCCGGATCAATAGCAAGCAAACGCGCTCTTAAAAAACTTAGAACCAATCCGATATCGACACAAAACAGCGACTTTTCCGGCAGAATAGGTCTTTTAGAGGTTATCCATGCCATATCTTTCAAATGTCTGTCTACTGAACTAATACAAAAACGAAACGATAACCCAAAAGTGTAATAGTTTTGTTGATTAATCGGAGGAAGAGGTTAAATGAACATGAAGCTTGAGAATGTCTCTACGTCATTTTACGTAGAGACCAGGAAGAAGCTGTTGATATCTCGCAGTTGAATTTTCCTCGAAGTAATTCTTACTTTCTGGAACAGTTGACACGTGAAGTGTGCCGGACAAAGCGTTCCAAGAGCCCGTTATCCATTGCCTTTTTCCACTTTGACAGCAGTAAGGATAGGGGCACAGCCACTTTAAAAGAGTTTTTGAAACTTATCCAAGACAATACACGAGAGACGGACATTTTTGGCTATTTCGGTAAGGACGTCATCGTTGTAATTCTTCCCGATACGGATGAGAAGATGACGCAAGAATTCAAAGAGAGAATCCTTAATGGGCATAAAAACCCCTCTTTCTCAATCGTCACAAGGACTTATCCTGATCCGCTCTTTCATGAACTTCTATCAGGAAGCCAGATTCTATCCAGCACAAATCTAATCGAGAAAAATTATGATGAAATCAATCAAAGGGGTATAGAGAAATCATCGTACATTGCAAGATTCTCTCAAGATGATCTTCTTACTAGATCTTGCTTTTTGAAACAGTTGCGACGTGAGGAACGCCGGGCAAACCGTTTCAAGAGCCCATTATCCATTGCTCTCTTTCATTTTGATAGCACTAAGGATAGTGAATTCAGCAACTTTAAAGGGATTTTTAAATTTATTAGAAATGTCACACGAGAGACTGATGTTTTTGGCTATCTTGGTGAGGGCGTCATCGGGGTACTTCTCCCAGACACGGATGAGAAGGGCGCACAAGACTTCAAAGAAAGAATTCATAATAGATATAAAAATCTTCCTTTCTCAATTATCACGGGAACTTATCCAGATCGGCTCTTTTGTGATATTCTGACAGAAAATCAGGAACAATCGGATTTTTATCCTCTCTTTTTTGATGATGCCAGAGAATCTAAACGATTTGAGTATTTCTTAAAAAGGTGCCTTGATATCGTAGGCGCTTTCGTTGGGATACTTCTTCTTTCACCGTTAATGCTGATTACAGCTTTAGCAGTTAAAGTGAATTCTCCTGGGCCTGCTATCTTTAAACAAATCCGTTTGGGTAAAAAAGGCGCTCCTTTTGTTCTCTACAAGTTCCGGTCCATGCGTTGTAATGTGGATGATAAAATACACCGGGAGTACATCACCCATCTAATCCAGGGGAATCATGAAGAGATTAATCAGGGGGATAAGGAAAAGCCAGTGTATAAGATGACGTCTGATTCCAGGATTACCCGGGTGGGGAAATTTATTCGCAAAACAAGCATTGATGAGCTTCCGCAGCTTTTTAATGTGTTAAAGGGAGAGATGAGCCTGGTAGGGCCGCGGCCACCCCTTTCTTACGAAGTTGAGCAATACCAATCCTGGCATCTCAGGCGAATATTAGAGATGAAGCCTGGCATTACCGGCCTCTGGCAGGTGTATGGGCGGAGTGCGACAACTTTCGACGACATGGTGAGAAGCGATATTCGGTATATTCGCAACTGGTCGCTTATGCTTGATATAAAAATCTTAATCAAAACAGTCAAGTCAGTCTTGAGTTCTCCGGTGCCCATTAAATGAATACAGTAATGCGGATGGGGAATAGTACGACGGAATCTGGACACTGCCGGTATGGCATCTAATCCTAGTAACTCTTCACTTGCGGCGACTTCGCGACAAGATATGCCGCAAACGGAGGAGGTGGCCACATCTGAGAAGCATAGCTACGGCCAGATTCTGAAGTCTTCGGCATTGATCGGCGGCTCGTCGATGCTGACCATTGTCATTGGAATCATTCGTACCAAGGCGATGGCGGTGTTGCTGGGTCCGGCCGGGTTCGGACTGATGAGTTTGTACGGCTCGATTGTCGAACTTACGCAGAGCATTGCTGAAATGGGCATCAACAGCAGTGGTGTCCGCCAGATTGCCGAAGCGGTTGGTTCGGGTGAAACAGAGCGAATTGCTCGGACCGCGACCGTGCTGCGACGAATATCCGTCCTCCTTGGACTGCTTGGAGCCGGCATACTTATTCTGTTCTCGAGTCAGCTATCGACGCTGACCTTTGGCAGCGATCAGCACGCCAGCTCAGTTGCACTGCTTTCACTTGCTGTCTTGTTCGGCTGCGTTTCCGGGGGGCAAGCGGCGTTGGTCCAGGGCATGCGGCGCATTGCTGATCTCGCCAAGATGGGAGTGTTGGGTGCGCTTTTTGGCACAATCATCAGCATTCCGTTGGTGTATTTTTATGGCGAGCAAGGCGTTGTCCTATCTCTTGTAGGCGTCGCGGCAATGGGTATCCTCACTTCCTGGTGGTATAGCCGGAAGGTACGAGTGCAAACGCCTTCGATGACGATGTCACAAGTGGCGCGGGAAGCAAGGGGTTTGTTGAAACTCGGCTTTGCCTTCATGGCCAGTGCGCTGATGATGGCGGGAGCTGCCTACGCAGTGCGTCTCATCTTGTCACGCGAAGTCGGTTTCGAAGCAGCCGGATTATATCAATCCGCCTGGACTCTTGGCGGATTGTATGTAGGGTTTATTCTGCAGGCCATGGGCGCGGACTTTTACCCCCGTTTGACCGGCGTGGCCAGGGACAATGCTGCATGCAACCGTATGGTAAACGAGCAAGCGCAAGTCAGCCTGTTGTTAGCGGGACCGGGTGTGATAGCCACTCTCGTATTTTCACCGCTGGTAATCGCGTTGTTCTACACCGCCGAATTCGATGAGGCGGTGGGAATTCTGCGTTGGATCTGCCTTGGCATGGCTCTCCGCGTGATTATCTGGCCGATCGGCTTCATTATCCTGGCAAAGGGGGCGCAGAACCTCTTTTTCTGGACCGAACTGGCTTGGACTGTCGTCCATCTCGGTCTTGCTTGGGTATGTGTGAGATCCTTTGGTGCGGACGGTGCCGGCATTGCCTTCTTTGGATCGTATGTCTTCCATGGACTTGTAATCTACCCGATAGTGCGCCGGCTCAGCGGGTTTAGATGGTCAACCGCGAACAGGCAAACAGGCCTGCTCTTCGTTTCTCTGATCGCGGTTGTGTTCTGCGGCTTTTATGTATTACCACCCCTTTTGGCGACCGGTGTTGGGACATTGGCGGTGATTCTGAGTGGTGTTTATTCGATTCGAATTCTTCTCAATCTCGTCTCCTTGGACCGGATTCCGCCCCCGATATTGCGGTTGTTCGTGCGGTTCGGTTTCGTATGCTTGGATTCTAGGTAGTGAGGAAAGGATAACAGTGCCAATATTTCCTGATATGGAAAAGCCGGGTTCGCCGAGGGCTTTCATGGAAATTCTAACCAGCACATCATTACAGACGAGGCCAATCACAGAACTTGCAGGAAAGTCGGCTTTTTTGTGGGTTAACAGTGAGATTTACGAACAATTTGTCAATAAGATCCAATCGATTGATCTGCGAAAGAACGCAGAAGCTGTGTTGGGTGGAGTAGCTTTGGCTGCGCAGGTTGCCTCGGAGTTCCATCCAGGGCGGTTTGCAGATGGAACAATTGAGAACCTAGTGTTAGAAATTGGAACGGAGCTGAATAAGTTTGTAGCCGAAGACGGACGCCTGGCGTTTCAGGTTGTCTGCAGGGAGGGTTGCCGCCGAGTTCTGCACGTGGTAACTCAGGTTATGGGGATCGGGGGACATACCCGGATGCTGTACCATTGGGTGCGAAATGACCGAAGCTCCTGCCACTCTTTGGTGATAGTGAACCAAAGCGGCTACGTGTCGATTCCGCTTTGGTTATCTGAGGCAATCCATAGCAGCGGCGGTCAGTTGCTCGTATTCCCGCCAGAATCCGCTCTTTGCCAAAAGGCAAAATGGCTTAGGGAGATTGCGAGGCGGAATGCTGACTTGGTGGTTCTTCACCATGATCCGTCTGATGTGGTGCCGACAGCCGCGTTTGCGATGCATGATTGCCCGCCGGTGGCACGACTCAATATTGCTGATCACCAATTCTGGCTTGGCAGTTCGGTATCAGATGTTGTGGTCAATTTGCGGACGGCCGGGGCCGAGCACACGGCGAAGCGCAGATTCGTATCCTCCAATACTGTCATTCCTATTCTTCTGGCAGATCCGGTGCGGCAGGTGTCGCGCCAGGATGCACGGCGAGTGTTGGGAATTGGAGAAGACCAGGTTATGTTGCTGAGCGTCGGCCGGGACTTAAAGTACCGGCCATGCGGATCTTATGACTTTGTGGCGACCGCCAACAAGATCCTTGATCGTCAGCCGAGCGTGCATCTGTATGTCGTGGGGGAGTCGCTGGTAGGGATTACTCCTTTTCTGCGTTGTGCGGTGCACGAGCGGTTGCACTTTTTGGGAAGCGTGGAGGATCCATTACTTTACCACACGGCTGCGGATGTCTACCTGGAGAGCTTTCCGTTTGGTTCGCAAACGGCGTTGCTGGAAGCAGCGCTTAGTGGACTTTCAGTGGTGCCCGCATATGCTCCATTGTTCCCGCTCCTTGTGGCGAACGACGATGCAGTGCAGGATCTCATCCCCAATCCAAACAATGAGCGGGAGTACTTGGATCGTGTTGATCTGCTGATTCAGCATCCAGAACAGCGGAGGGAACTGGGGGAGACGTTGCGGAAACGTTTGTTAATCGATCATACGGGCCCTGGTTGGCTGAATCGATTGGCTGCTATGTACCAGGAGACGGACCGTTTGACGCATGGTGTGCGGCCAATTCCAGCTTCCTCATGCAGTACGACTGACGCGGACATCAGCCTGAGCTTGTGGCATGTAGTGGCCGATGGCAAGACTTACAGCGCGGGTGCTTCTGGTGATGGTGTAGAGGCAGTGCTATGTCATGCTGGGTTTTTGGCGAAGTATGTTGGTGATTATGCAAACGCACGGCGGCTTGCCTGGCGTGCTGTGCGCCATAATCCATATCGGCGAGCGTCGTGGCGTCTCTTCGTGATCACGGTACTAGGTAGGGCGGGAAAGTTACTTCGAAGGTGCTGCGTCGCGCATAGAAGAGAAAACACGTTGACGGGAAACACAGATGATAGATAACGAGAAAGGCATTGTAAACCGCCCGTATACCGCTCCGTAGGCATGTGCAGGTGTGAGTTGGAAGAGTACAGCGGAAGAGTGGAATACGAATCAGGTGAGCCGACCTCTGGTGTTGACTTGCGACGCAGGCTACGCGATGCCATTGGCGATGCCCTGAGATCTATTGTGGAAGCGAATCGGAGCAGTTGGCCCCTTGAATTATGTGCTATCGGACGGTTTTTCCGAAAACATGCGAAGCAAGGTCTCAGATTCCCTGCCGAAGAAATCGGCGTTGATCCATTGGGTAGCCGTGGACTTAAACATATTCGGAGAGTTGTCAGTCGACAATGTGCTGTATGCTTCAAAGATGAACTACGCCCGGTTACTGATTCCCAGGTATCCTTGCGGGCAATGTCTCGAGGGTTTTGTACCTAGATGCCGATATCCTTGTCCTTGACGATCTGGAATCGCTCTGGGAAACGGATCTGGAGGGAGCCGTAGTGGGAGCTGTTCTGGATGGCTTGGATCCGAAGCTCAAACACGGTGACCCAGGTTTTGAAGAAGTGCCGCGCGTTCAGGACTATTTCAACTCTGGTGTTCTTCTCATTGACCTCGGTCGATGGCGGGAGGAGCGGATATCCGAGAGAGCATTGGAATTATTGATCAATCATCCCCAGTCGCTCTTTTCCGATCAAGATGCCCTAAATATTGTTTGCGACGGTCGTTGGAAAAAGTTGGATCCGCGATGGAACTTTCAGGATTACTACGAAAAAAAAGAAAATCTCGGATATGGATCCAGAGCAATGGCCTGGGATTGTCCACTTCGTGACGAGTAATAAACCTTGGAATCACAGCGGTTTTCAATTTAAACTCTCGTTTCTATGATACCTTTCGAAGCCGAACTTGTTTCGCCCGGACTCCTTGGGATAAGTTGCAGGACGCAATTCAGCGAAATTGGACTCATGTGAAAGGATTTTTGAGGCGATATGCTTTCTTGCGGAACATCTGGATCAAAGTCAGAGGGTTGAGACGGAGGCAAATGAACATAGGAGCTGTTATTGAAACAGCTTCTGAGAACTCCGACAGTTAAATTTTGCGTTGATTCGGAGGAGCAATTCTATTTGGGTTGCTCTGCTTTAGTAGGGACTAAAATGGCGATGCAGTAACCAATACACCGTCGACTTCGCCGCTGCTTTGCCCACCCTATGCGCAGAAGACCGCTGCACGCGATGGACCTCCAAGATTTTTCCTCTTTTGACCGTCTACCTCCAACTGTTAGATATTCGAGGTGTATAATTGTGCACAACCTAGTTTCCATTTTGATTCCCGCTTACAACGCAGAAAAGTGGATTGCAGACACTATAAAAATCTGCGATCGCGCAAGACTGGCCTAAAAAAGAGGTAATCATAGTCAATGACGGGTCCACCGACCTTACCCTTTCTGTAGCAAAGAGTTTCGAATCGCAATCTGTGAAGGTATTGACGCAGGAGAAATGCTGGAGCCAGTTCAGCGCGAAATAAAGCATTATTGTTGGCTCAAGGAGATTACATCCAATGGCTTGATGCTGATGACATCCTGGCGCCAGACAAAATTTCGCAGCAACTTAAAGAGAGTGATCCTGGTTCAGACTCAAGAACATTATTAACGTCGGCTTGGGGCAAGTTCTTTTTTTGTCCGCACCGAGCAAGATTTAGGCCCGATTCTCTCTGGCAAGATTTGGCTCCTACCGATTGGATTCTCAACAAATTTAACGATGGTGTGTGGATGAATCCAGCAGTTTGGCTTGTTAGTAGACGGCTAGTCGAACTAGCTGGACTGTGGGATGAGAGACTGTCCCCTCCGGGGACGATGATGGAGAGTATATGTGCAGGCTTGTAAAAATGAGTGAAAACGTCAAATTTATTCCTGAAGCAAAATGCTATTATCGAATAGGTAATGTGGCCCCAAGCCTTGGTCTCAGTTCGGAGAAATCTGATCAGGCGTTAAGTTTGCTTTTTTTATCGACATCTCTCTGTATTGAACATCTGTTATCCCTGGAGAATAGCGAGAGAACTAGACTTGCATGTTTGAAGTACCTGCAAGATCTCTTTCATTTTTTCTATCCAGAGCAACTTGAAATAGTCAAAAATGCTTACATTTCGCCGGACCTTGGGAGGAGATTTGGTACCCCCCTTAGAGAGTTTTAAATTTCGCACAATCAGGAAATTTATTGTTCGAAAAAATGCGAAAAGAGTTTAAGTTTAAGTTATAAACTTGAGGCTATTTACTCTCAAGAGTTGGATTGGCTATTAAAATTCTTAATACTAAGACTATTGCATTACTCTTTCGAGAATTCGCTTTCGCAATAGTAAGCATGACATGATTTGGATCGATCTTGACAATTCTCCGCATGTTCCTCTTTTCCGGCCTATCGTCAAGGGAGCTAGAAAATAGCAGAGAGGAGGTTTTCATTACATCGCGGCGGCATGCGCAGACGGAGGAGTTGCTCAGACTCTGGAGCATTCCGCATGTCATTGTCGGAACGCATGGTGGAAAATCAAAGGTTCGTAAGATAACTAACCTTATCGGGCGAGCTCGCCTTTTGCGCCGGGAGGTCAGGAAAAGGCCCGTGACCCTAGCCGTTTCCCATGGTTCCCGCACGCAGCTTATTGCCGCGGCCTCCATGGGAATGCGCACGCTGATCATGGATGATTACGAGTACTCGGATCAGACGTTCACGCGATTTCTTGCAAGCGGTATGCTTGTTCCCCGGGCGATCCTGAAGACCGTCTTAGGAAGGCGGGAATCCGGATAGATCGCCTCATGCGATATGAGGGATTTAAGGAGGAGATCTATCTGCCGGCATTCGTTCCTGACCCCGATTTTCGTGCCTTTCTGGGAGTGGCAGACACCACCATTCTCGTACTATGCGTCCCCCGAGTGTCTCAGCGAACTACCATAATCCGAAGAGCGAAACGCTTTTTCGGGAGTGTCTCGAATTTTTCAGCTCATCAACAGGAGTACTTTGCCTGATTGTAAACAGAACTGAAGCGGAGCGTCGCCTCATTCCTGATCATCTGCTGAGTTCAAGATCTGTGCGAATGCTTGAGGCAACCGTTGATGGACTGCAACTCCTCTGGGCGTCTGACCTGGTAGTGAGCGGCGGAGGGACCATGAACCGTGAAGCGGCATTACTCGGTGTCCCGACTTATAGCGTTTTTAGCGTCTCCGTCCCGCCGTGGATGAAAAGCTCGTGCGGATGGGTAAACTGAGATTTGTGGAAAGCAGGCGCGATATCGAGACGATTCCTATCGTGGCACGTGATCGTTCGACACCATATGTTTGCAGTGAGAATGGATTGGCCCGTACGATTGCTGACATCATTCTTGAATTCAATGCGAGGGAAAAGTGAAAGTCGTTCAGATTGACCCGATTGCTGATGCGCGATGGCTGACTTTCCTGGAAGGCATGCCGGGTGCATCCATCTTTCATCATCCGGCATGGCTTAAAGTCCTCAGCGAAACTTATAACTATTCGCCGGTGTGCCTTGCGGCGATCGAGGCTGATTCTCTTGTGGGCGTTTTCCCACTCATGGAAGTGCGAAGTTGGCTCACGGGAAAGCGAGCAGTCTGTCTTCCTTTTTCTGACATGTGTGGGGTGGTTGCACACAACGAGTCAGCTCTCCGAGCTCTTCTACACTACTCCGAGGAACTCCGGAATGAGCGTGGATGGAGCTATGTGGAAATCAGAGACTCCATTGTCTCAGATGACTTCAGAACAGCCGCTCGCTATAAACTGCACCGTACTTCACTCGGCGGTGATTCCGAGGCACTGTTCAAGACGTTTAAAAAGACGCAAATTCAGCAATCAATAATGAAAGCCGAGAAGCTCGGCGTCCATGTGGAACGGAGAACGGACCTGGAGGCCATGCGCGCCTTTATTGGATTAAACGCGCTGACGCGTAGAATGCATGGTGTTCCACCTCAGCCCGATTCATTCTTCTGGAGCATAAGGCGGAACATTTTCGAAGCAGGGCTCGGCTTTATAGGCATTGCGACAATTACCGGTCGGATTGTCGCAACCGCTATCTTTCTGCACTTTAACAACACCATTGTTTACAAGTATAGCGCATCTGACGTACGTGCCCGTTCGGCCAGCGCAAGTCATGCCGTCCTCTGGAACGCGATGCGGTGGGGGTGCGAACATGAGTTTACGCTTTTTGATTTGGGTCGAAGCGACTTGACAAACAAAGGATTGCTGCAGTTCAAAAGAGGCTGGGGGAGCCAGGAGTCAGATCTAATCTACGTGCATCGAGGTGCAAGCATCAACGAACACGCCAACAATTCTGTAGGAATGATGGAACGTTTGAAGCCTGTGATTTCAAGGATGCCCCTGCCAATTCTGAAACTTGTTGGACGCAAGATATATGCCCATATCGGTTGAAACAAACAATTCGGCTGCGTTTGACGATCCGCAATGCAACAAGAATGCACTAGTTGCATTTTTAAAAATCGCTTCCGAGATGGAGCATCGTCTCTGCTGTGACGAGCCGCTGGAACGTTATCTGTACGAGGACTACATCGAAGACGATGTCGCTTGGAAGCGGCGTGTATACTATACGCTCAAGCCATTTATCCCGAGGGCAATGCAGATCTGGCTCCGGCAGCGCTACGTCACTTCTCAAGAGACGCGACGGTTCCCCGCATGGCCTATTGAAACACGAGTTCTGGATCTGATCGCAGGATCCGTGAGAAATGCGCTTCAGGTAAGCGATCAGGCACCTTTGTTTGGGATTGCTCCGTGGCCAGCAGGAACTCGTTTCGCCTTTTGTGTTACTCATGATGTTGAATGGGACGCTGGCCTGCGTCGCGCTCCTGCGCTTCTCGAGGTGGAACAGCGTGTTGATGTGGTGTCAAGCTGGAATCTCGTTCCGGAGAGATATCCAATTGACTGGTGTATTGTAGAGGAAATCCGGAATGCAGGTGGAGAGATCGGTATTCATGGACTCAAACATGATGGCCGATTGTTTCAATCAAAGAATTTTTTTCTTTCACGGCTCAAGAGAATCGAAAAATACGCGCAGGAATGGGGAGCGGTAGGCTTTCGATCCCCGTCCTGTTTGCGGAATGCGGAATGGATGAAGGTGATGAGATTCGAATACGACTCCTCTTTCCCCGACACTGATCCGTATGAACCTCAGCCCGGAGGTTGTTGCTGGATATGGCCCTATTTTCTTGGCAACATGGTGGAATTACCCTTGACGATGCCACAAGACCACACACTGTATGAGATTCTTGAGCACAGAAACCTAAGTCTTTGGGAGCAGAAGGCGGACTGGCTCGAACGGATCGGTGGATTGGTGCTCATTAACGTGCACCCGGATTACATTACATCAGACAAGCGTTTGCAACAGTATGAGGATTTCCTTCGCCGGATGAAGCAGCGCGCTGAGATGTGGCACACTCTTCCCAAAGAAATCGCGAAATGGTGGCGTGACCGTGACGCTTCTAGACTAGTAATGCGAGGCGGAAAACCTGCGGTTGTAGGTCCGCTCGCGGGTCGTGCCGTACTAGTAAGATTGATGTTCGATGACGGACTAATCTGGGTTTAGAAAGCAGCTTAAATGTCCTGCGTTGGTGCCGTGTGGTTATTATTTTTAGCAAGTCAGATCATGATAGTTGGCTGAAAAACCTGCCGATTATTCGCTAGCCGTCCCTCTATTTAACAGGTAAAGATATTCTCCTTGGCATGATTTGCGTGTGCATTTGTACGTACAAAAGATCTAAATTGCTCAAAATTTTGTTATCGAAACTGGAAGAGCAGGAAACCGAAGGTCTTTTCGATTACTCTGTTGTCGTTGTGGACAATGACTGCTCGGAGTCCGCACGGCAGACGGTAGAGGCTTTTGCTCGGCAATCGAAAATTCACTTTAGCTACGATGTAGAACCGGAGCAAAATACCCCTAGCAAGAAACAAAGTCATAGAGAATGCTAAAGGGGATTTAATTGGCTTTATTGATGACGACGAATTTCCTGATGAGCGGTGGCTTGTTAATCTTTACAAGGCCATCAATCGCTATGGATCAGATGGGATTTTAGGTCCTGTACTGCCCTACTTTGAAACGGAACCGCCGGAATGGGTTTTGAGGGGGCGTTTTTTCGATAGACCAGTTCATCCGACTGGGTATGTCTTGAGTTGGAAAAATACCCGAACAGGAAATGCGCTTTTAAGAAGAGAACTCTTCGCAGAAGGTCATAAGTGGTTCGATCCTACATATGGTAGCGGCGGGGAAGATCGCGATTTCTTTAGAAGAAAGATCAAAGAAGGCCACGTCTTCGTGTGGTGTAACGAAGCCAAAGTCTTCGAAACAGTGCCATCGAACCGTTGGAAAAGGACAGTTTTGCTGAAGAGAGCTTTACTCAGAGGAAAAATGGCGCTTAACAGCACGGACTCAAAGCCCGTAAGTGTTATTAAGTCTGTAGTCGCAATTGCTATTTATACTGCTTGCCTGCCGCTGTTCTTTATTCTGGGCCATCATGTTTTCATGAAATACCTGATCAAGGATTGTGACCATCTAGGCAAGGTACTTGCTTTCTTGGGTATTGACTGGATCAGAGAAAAATATGTGCGAGGTTAGTGAAGATAGTTATGACGATTCCTGATATTAGTGCATTTTCGGACATGAATCAAAACAAGTACATCGTCAATCCTGACGATATAATACTCGTAACAGGTGCCGCTGGCTTCATTGGCTCGAGGGTAGTTCGTACGCTGCTATCGTACGGTTTTAAACGAGTGCGGTGCTTCACGAGATCCACGAGTAGATCGAGATCCCTTGAGACTGTGACCAAGGAGTTCAGCCAAGCAAGCGTAGAAATAGTTAAAGGTAATTTGCTTTCCCGCGATGATTGTAAAGCTGCTGCTGATAGAGTGTCTATCGTTTATCATTTGCCGCTGGCACTGACAAGACTTTTCCTGGATGTTTCTTAAATTCTGTCGTGACCACGAGGAATCTTCTCGACGCTGTTATAAAGGAGCAAACCCTGAAGCGCTTTGTCAACATCAGTTCTCTAGCCGCCTACTCAAATGAGAAAATCCGCGCGGTGGTTTGATGGATGAATCATGTGAAGTAGACGCTAAGTTGATCGAGCGATATGACCCTTATGTCTATGGAAAGGTGAAACAAGACGAAATAGTGCTTGAGTACGCCCAGACAAGGGGATTGCCATATGTACTCGTACGGCCAGGCGTCGTCTTTGGCCCTGGGAAAGCGAAAATTCCGGGTAGAGTAGGGATTGATACGTTCGGTATTTTTTTGCATCTGGGGTTGAATAATAGGATACCCTTCACGTATGTGGACAATTGTGCTGAGGCCATTGTTTTGGCTGGCTTGAGAAAGGGCATCGAGGGGGAAGTCATCAACATCGTTGATGATGATCTGCCGAAAAGTCAAGAATTTCTGAAATCGTATAAACGCCGAGTGCATCGCTTTTTCTCATTCCCCATTCCCTATCGGGCATTTTTTTTCTCTGCTACTCTGGGAAAGGTACTCAAAATGGTCTGAAGGGCAATTCCCTCCTGTCTTCAATCGAAGGCTCTGTGCTAGTCTATTGGAAGGGCAACAGGTACTCGAACAAGAAGGCAAAAGAGCTATTAGGGTGGCATCCGAGAGTAAGGATGTGCGAGGCATTGGAAAGTTTTTTTATCTATGCGCGAGAAGTTATGGGTTCAAAATGATCAAGGTTGGCATTATCGGTTGCGGCAAAGTGGCTGATCAGCATGCAATCCAAATACAAAGAATTCCCGGTGCTGAAATCGCAGGAGTGTGCGACAGTGAGCCATTAATGGCTCAGTCAGATGGCTGAACGATTCAAAGTAAGGAACGTATTTCACGGATCCACAAGAAATGCTTACGGCGGTCAAGCTCGAGGTTGTTCATATAACGACGCCTCCACAGAGTCATTTTGAGTTAAGTAAGTTATGCTTGGAAAGCGGATGTAACGTTTATGTTGAAAAGCCTTTCACTTTGAACACAGCTGAGGCTGAGGAGTTAATAGGACTTGCTAATCAGAATGGACTAAAGCTTACTGCAGGCCACAATGCCCAGTTCACTCATACCATGGTTCGGATGAGGGAATTGGTAAAAAAAGGATATTTGGGTGGCAATCCCGTTCACATGGAGAGTATCTATTGTTACAGCTTCGGCGATGAAAGCTATGCAAAAGCTCTTTTGGGAGACAGTGGCCACTGGGTGAGAAAGCTTCCGGGATCGTTATTACAGAACATTATCAGCCATGGCGTCAGCAAGATCGCAGAGTTTCTGAAAAGCGATAAGCCTCTAGTCATCGCCCATGGTTTTACCAGTTCTTTCCTAAAAAGTATTGGACAAGATGATATTATCGATGAAGTAAGAGTAATTATCCAGGATGAAGAATCAACTGCTTATTTTACATTTTCCTCTCAAATCAGTCCTACGCTCCATCAATTCCGGCTGTATGGACCGAAAAATTCATTGATTGTTGATGATGATCATCAAATCCTCATCAAAGTAGGCAATAAGGATTACAAAAGTTATTTAAGATACTTTCTTCCTCCATTTGAATATGCGAAACAATACGTCGTAAATTTTGGCGGAAACTTCAAAAAATTTGTCATGAAAGATTTCCATCTGCCATTTGATGCAGGGCTAAAAACGCTCACAGAGTCCTTCTATTGTTCAGTGCTCAATAATGCACCTTTACCAATCTCCTATAGGGAAATTCTTCTAACATCGAAGATCATGGATGATATATTTGAGCAGATAAATAATGGGCAGGTTTCTAAAGCACTGTTTTTCCATAAACCTACCTGATTACCTACGAACCTGCGCAAGGTGAGTGCCGCTCCGTGCTTTCTGCCCCGTCCTTATAACCACACGAATGACTCCGGCGAGGATATATTTGAGGTTGTTACTCAAAGCCATGTGCAGAGTCTGAGAGAATTCGAAACATCTAAAGAAATGAACTCTTTATGGTTGAACTACAATCGACTCACGCGGAAACTTCAGTAGCAAACATAAACGCTGCTGCTCTGAAGCTTCTGGCCAACTGTCATGGAAATGACTGGGCAGGTTATGATCCATATGATGCTCTTAACAGTGAGATCTTCAAAGCGCTGCCTTTTTTGGATTTTAGGCTCTTTCGTCTGGGTCTTACCCAACTGATGAAGAGATTCCCTTTCAATTTACGACCCTTATTGTTGGTTCCCAAGACCCAGAATCCTAAAGGGCTGGCACTGTTCTTGATGGCCTACCTTAACATGTTAAGACATGGTTTGGTCGATGAAGATAAGGCCATTTCAGAAGAGTTGGTCGAAAAACTGATAACCCTTCGGTCAGGAAACAGTTCTTACTGGTGCTGGGGTTATAGCTTTCCATGGCAGACCCGCACTATATTGGTCTCTCGGGGGGAGCCGAATCTTGTTTGTACGACATTTGTTGCGAATGCACTGTTGGACGCATACGAAAAACAAGGCGAATCGCGCTATCTTAAAATGGCAACCAGTGCTGCTGAATACATCCTTAATGAACTCTATTGGACGGAGGGCGACTCTGTTGCAGGCTTCAGCTATCCTCTTCCTTCATCGCGAGCGCGTGTTCACAACGCAAACTTCTTAGGAGCTGCCCTTCTTTGTAGGGTCTATCATCATTCTGGTGAGAGGAAATTTCTCCAGCCGGCGCTGGAGGTCGCCCGATACTCGGCAGACAAGCAGGACGACGAAGGTTCGTGGAATTACGGTGAGCATCCCACACAACGTTGGATAGACAACTTCCATACGGGTTACAATCTTTGCGCGTTGCGGTCTATCTGTCGATATGCCGAAACTTCTGAATTTGAACCCCATGTTCATCGTGGGTTTGGGTTTTATCGGAATAAATTTTTCAGAGAAGATGGTGCACCCAAGTATTTCCATGATCGAACATATCCCATTGATATTCATAGTGTAGCGCAGAGCATCATTACGCTGATGGAGCTAAGAGACCTTGATGAGGGAAGCGTTTTAATGGCCCATTCTGTCTTCAGATGGGCCATGACTCACATGTGGGATGAGAGAGGATACTTTTACTATCGGCTCCTTCCGTTTGGCACGATTAAAATTTCTTATATGAGATGGTCACAGGCATGGATGCTTTTGGCCCTAACCACGCTTTTGGAAGTTTGTGATCCAACGGACACTGATAGAAGTATAGGTGCTTTGTGAATCAAAAGGGGTTCAATCTCTACGGGGCTAAGGCTATCAGATCAGTAATCTATAATATTCAAAGACTTGCTGTGAGGTCGTTCATTTTGAGGTAAGAAGGATGAGCTGCGATTCTACTAGATCGATATCGATGGATAGCGGAGGAGGGGGGCAAAGAAGTCACCTTAAGTACGTGTTAATAACGCCAGCACGGAACGAGTCCATGTTTATTGAGGAAACTATCAAGTCTGTAATCCGTCAGAGGGTTTTGCCTGTCAAGTGGGTGATAGTCAGTGACGGCTCAACAGATGGCACTGATGATATCGTGAAAGAGTATGCCAAAGAATACAATTGGATAGAGTTTGTACGGATATCTGAGCGCACGGAACGTCATTTTGCAGGAAAAGTTCACGCTTTCGAAGCAGGTTACACGAGAGCCAAGGAACTGAACTATGACATTATAGGTAGTTTGGATGGAGATATTTCGTTTGAAGAGGATTACATGTCTTTTCTGTTGAGCAAGTTTGCTACAAATCCGAAACTTGGAATTGCCGGAACTCCATTCAGAGAAGGTGGTGCAAGTTATGACTTCCGTTTCTCCGCCACCGAGCACGTGTCTGGAGCGTGTCAACTCTTCCGGCGCGAGTGTTATGAAGGCATCGGAGGATATACTCCAGTGAAGGGAGGTGGAATTGACGTGATTGCAGTGCTAACTGCTAGGATGCAGGGCTGGGAAACAAGGACTTTTACAGAGAAGCATTCTCTTCACCATCGGCAAGAGGGTACAGCGACGGGGAGTGTTTTGAAGGCCCGGTTCAAAGATGGTCAGAAGGACTACACTTTGGGTGCACACCCTATTTGGGAGACTTTTCCGAACGATGTACCAGATGAGCCGAAAACCTTTTTTCATAGGGGGAGTTGCCATTCTCTGTGGCTATTTGTGGAATGTCATTCGAAATGTTGATAGAAATGTGCCCGACGAACTCATGCAGTTCAGAAGAAAGGATCAAATGCATAGGCTGAAGATGTTTTTCGGCAAAATTTTGCTTCCTAAAGGAACTCGTCAGTGGTAAGTTCTGTCCCTAAAAAACCTTAACTGTCTTATCCAAAAACAGCATGAATTCCCCTAAGCTACCTGTTTTGTTTGAATGACCAGGTAAGCCCTAAGGAGAATCCATGCTAGGGTACGTCTATCATGGTTTAGAGCACTTTCAAAGTGTCTTTTCGCGACAACGCAGCTGGCTGTTGTTTAGCGCGGTGGTATTAAGCTTTGTAGCCGCGCCGGAGATGATCGGTGTGACGTCGATGTGTCGGTTCTGGCGGGTCGATGAGCGCGGTTATTATAGCTTGCTGCATTTTTTTCGATCCAAGGCCTATGGCTATGGTGAACTGTTGGCCGCGTGGCAGCGTTATGTGATAAGCCAAGGGGTAGCCGTTGAACTGCAGGGGCGTTGTGTGTTGTTGGGCGACCATACTCATGTGGTCAAGGATGGGAGGCGGATGCCCGGGGTGGTCTCGTTACGCGAGACCTCCGAGACGCAGCACCGACCGTCCTATTTTCGCGGTCAATGTTGGGGCGCGGTGGGTCTGGTGGTCGGTTCGCTGGCGGCGTGTTTTTGCTTGCCCCTGGAGTTGCGTATCCACCAGGGGTTTCGGCATCTGGGCCAAAACGAACCCGCCTCGCACCGCGCTCGCCCGAGCCTCGCTGAGCGGGTCGTGCAGATGGCGCTGGCCTTTGCCACCGGCTCTGATTGCCCGGCCTTTTTAGTGTTAGATGCGTTCTTTTCCAGTGCCGGGGTGTTTCGTCTGGCGTGCTCAGTTTATTGCCTTGCCTTGAAACAACCCTATCTAACCATCCTGGTCAAGGCGAAAAAAAACTATGTCGCCTATTTCCCCGCAGCGCCTAAGCCGCCCCAGCGCCCGGGACCTCAACCCCACTATGGCGAGAAAGTGCACCTGATGGAATGTTTCGATCAACCCCAGTTGTTTCATACCGCCCATTGCCGCGTGTACGGCAAGCTCGAAGCCGTCCAACTGATGAGTGTGCAGTTACTGTGGAAACCCCTGGGAGACTGGCTCTTGTTCATCTTTGCGATCACCTCACGCGGTCCCATCGTGCTGATGTCCTCCGATCTGACGCTTTCACCCGCCACCGCACTCGAACTCTACTGTGTCAGAACGCGTATTGAAATCATGTTTGATGTGCTCAAAAACCTCCTCGGCGCATTCCGGTTTCGCTTCTGGACCAAAAAATTGCCTCGACATCCCCGTCGTCCCACCGCCAATCGGCACTTAAAAGCACCTGCTCCTGAGCACCTACCCACGGTGGCGGCGTGTTGGCAAGCCTATGAAATCTTTGTCTTGTGCGCCGCGATCGCCCAAGGACTGCTGCAGCTCATCGCCCTTCAGTTCAGCTCCGTGGTCTGGCAACACCATACGCTCTATCTGCGCACTCAATCGCGTCAACTGCCTTCGGAAAAAACCGTCAAACAAGTGCTCGCCCCACTGATAGTCAACCAACTTATTAATCTCCCACAAAACAGCATCATCGCGAAGATAAGGCGCTACTTCGTTGGCGTCGAGGAGGATGCGCCTACCGATGATCGCCGGGCCGCATGAATCACAGCGGCAATCACCCGACAAAGTGGTGTTTCACCGGCTGGTTTAACGATCAGCCGCTGGCAGTGTTGTTCGATAATCAGACATAAAAGTTATTAGGACTTACGCATTGACGAATACGAAAACTTGTGGCAGAGATTGGCGTTTTGAGCCACGCTTAGCCGGATGATCAGAATAACCTCACGCCCCCCGACGGGGCATTGTAGCTTACCGATGGAGATGGGATTTTTGATGAGCGAGCCGAACTCAGGTAACGGTAGCCGTTTGGCGGAAGTGATGGGGATTTCCCATGACAGCGTGAACCGGTTTCTGTTGCGTGAGGGGGATGAGCCCAAGGACCTGTTCGCCGAGGCCAAGGGGATGCTGAATCGGGTCGGGGGAACCCGGAGCGTGGACGACAGCACCGTGGACAAGCCCTACGGCCAGCACATGGAGTTGGTTGGCCACTTCTGGTCAGGCAAGCACCCCCGGGTGGTTAAGGGGTTGAAGCTGATCACGCTGTACTACCCGGATTTGCAGGGCCGCAGTTTGCCGGTCAATTACCGGGGTTACGACACATCCGAGCACAAGACCAAAAATGCGTAGTTCCGGGAGATGCGGGGGCAGGTGCTGGACGGGGGGCTAGAACCGGCCTGCGTGACCGGGGACAGGTGGTATTCGTGTGCAGACCACCTCCAGCGGGTCAGAAACCACCCGCTGGGGTTTCTGGTTGCCGTGGAAAGCAACCGCCGGGTGTCTCTGGAAAAAGGCCAATGGGTACAGGGGCAGCAGCTAACGATCCCGGCCGAAGGGCAGGGGGTGTGGTTGCGCGAGTTCGGCGAGGTCAAAGGGTGTCGGACGCAGTTAAAAGACCAACGGCGCCATTACGTGAGTTTCCTGCCGCAGACTGACGCCTACCCGGCCTTTGGGCAGGGTGCGTTCGAGAAGCTGCATGACCAGCATTGGCACATTGCGCAGTACCACCGAAGGATCAAGCAGGTCTGCCATCTCGAGAGGTTCCAGGTGCGCGGCAACGTGCCGATACTCAATCCTATCTTTGCCGCCCTGGGTAGCTACGTTCACCTGCAACGGATGCAGTTAACGGAACTCATCAGCAACGCCTACCCATGGCAGCGAGATTTGGACAAGGGCGTCGTGGCGTCGGTTGTCAGCACCTTCATCTCTGGCAAGGAATATCTCAATCCACAATTTCGACCTGCCGTCAATGCGTAAGTCCTAGTTATGACTGACGAGTAAAGGAAGCAGCTATCCTTAGGGGGGTACTCCAGCCCTTTAAAGGTGCTTCTAAGTGGTTTATTTTTAATGAGTAGTTTATCTTAGTGACCCTGTTAAGCTAGCCGTAGGAGAGTTCGACCGATGCTCAGCGACCTATTTCATCGTTTTGTCAAAGTCAGCCCGGTAACGGTGATGATCCGCGGGCTGCTGGAACGGCTGCTGAACCCGGAGCAACTGGATGCGTGGTTCGCGCGCACGGCGGAGAAGCAATACACCCGGGAGCGGTTGTTCTCCGCGGTGGTGGATTTGCTGATGCAGGTGGTGTGTGGGGTGCGCAAGTCGGTGCATGTGGCGTATCAAGCGGCGGCACCCGAGATGACGGTGTCGGTGCAGTCGGTGTATAACAAGCTCAATGGGCTGGAGCCTGGGGTTTCGGCGACGCTAGTGCGGTATGCGGCGCGGGAGGCGGAAGAGCTGATCCAGGAGCTGGGCGCCGAGCGGGCAGAGTTGTTGCCGGGTTATCGCGTCAAGATACTGGATGGGAATTGTCTGGCGGCGAGTGAGCATCGACTGAAAGAGTTACGGCAGCTGAACAGTGGGGCGTTACCGGGCAAGTCGCTGGTGGTGTACGATGCGGCGTTGGGGGTGGTCAGGGAGGTGTTTCCCTGCGAAGACGGCCATGCGCAGGAGCGGTCACTGTTGTCGAGGGTGTTGGGGAGCGTGAGCGCGGGCGAGGTCTGGATAGCGGATCGCAATTTTTGTGTGCGCGAGTTTTTATTGGGCATGGCGGCGCGGCAAGCGTTCTTTGTGGTGCGGGAACACGAGCAATTGCCTTGGAAGCCGCTGGGGGCGCTGCGGGAGGTGGGCCAGACCGAAACGGGCACGGTGGCGGAACAAGCCATTGAGGTGATCGACGACGCCGGAAAAGCACACCCTTGGCGGCGGATTCAGGTGAAGTTAAAGCAACCGACACGCGATGGCGACGACACGATCGCCATCCTGACGAATTTACCCACCACGATCGATGCGTGCACGATCGCTGATCTGTACCGCAAGCGTTGGCGGATCGGCGTGTCCGGAGAAGGGCACATAGTCCAGCCGGTGAAAGTCCGGTCGAGGCTAACAGACTCAAGCCTCGTAGCTTGGGAGGCGCCGTGGCGCGAGAGCAAGACGGTGAAGCCCTCCGACAACGTACACCGTGGGTGTACGGCAACGCATCAGGTTGTAACGTGCAGTGAACGTAGCAGTAGCCTCGTTACACGAACTCCGGTGGCCGAGACGGTCGATAACGCGCGAAGGCAGCAAGGGCCGATCGAAATGAGTCCGAGACGGCGGCCCTCACCGGCGGGGTATCAGCGGCGACATGATGCGAAGGATTATGTGGCAACCGGAGAAACCCTCGGTACCCGGCGGGGAAAGCCCGTCGAGGAGGTGTCTCCTATAACCGTGAGTGGGAAAGGGAGGCGTAGGTACCAGGGTGGCGGATCGGGTCGTAGTACTGCGGATCGGCGTGCAGCAAAACGCGCCGGGAGGGAAGGGCCCGGACCGGTAGGTATGACGTTCGTACAAAGTGAGGTAGGGGTGAGATGATAAAGGCACCTATTGGGCTACAGGAACTGCGACGGCGGATATACCGAAAGGCGAAGTCTGATGAGACCCATCGGTTCTGGGGGATGTTCGTGCACGTGGCGAAGATCGAAACCCTGGAAGAGGCGTACCAGATTGCCAAGCGGAATGGCGGTGCCCCGGGCCTGGATGGCCAGACGTTCGAGGACATCGAGGCGGGGGGGCTATCGCTGTTTCTGGCGGAGCTGCGTGAAGCGCTGCTGACCGATCGGTATCAACCTCAGGCGAACCGTCGGGTGGAGGTACCGAAGGACAACGGCAAGGTGCGGATACTCTCGATACCTTGTATTCGCGATCGCGTGGTACAAGGGGCTCTGAAGCTGATTTTGGAGCCGATCTTCGAGGCGGCGTTTTGCCCGAACTCCTACGGGTTTCGGCCCGCACGGTCACCACACCGCGCGCTGGCGGAAGTCAGGCGCAGTGTGCTGCGGCGCATGACGACAGTGATCGATGTGGATTTGTCGCGCTATTTCGACACGATCCGCCACTCGGTGCTGTTGGATAAGATTGCCAAACGGGTCCAGGACCCGCAGGTGATGCACCTGGTCAAGCAGATCATCAAAGTCGACGGTCACGTTGGCGTGGCCCAAGGCGGGCCGTTCAGCCCGCTGGCGGCCAATATCTACTTGAACGAGGTGGACTGGGCGTTTGAGGCGATCCGTCGCAACACGGCCGAAGGCCCCTTCGAGGCGGTGAACTACCATCGGTTCGCCGATGATATTGTCATCACCGTCAGTGGCCACCACAGCAAGCGGGGCTGGGCGCAACGCGCTCTGCAACGGCTCGAGGAACAGCTGACGCCGCTGGGTGTGGAGCTGAACCGGGAGAAAACGCAGGTGGTGGACGCGCTCAAGGGCGAGGCCTTTGGTTTCCTGGGGTTTGACCTGCGCCGGGTGCGCAAACGCGACGGGCAAGGGTATTTCATGTTGATGACGCCGAAAAAGAAGGCCCGCCAAGCCATCAAAGCCAAGATCCGCGAGATCATCCGCGCCGGGGGTGCGCTCCCAGCGGAAGAGATTGTTGCGCAAATCAACGCGGCGGTGGCGGGCTGGGTCAACTACTTTCGGGTCGGTAACGCGAGTCGGGCCTTCAGCGAAGTGCGCGATTACGTGGAGATGAAAGTTCGTACCTTGCTGACGCGTCGTAAGCGACGGCGCAAGTGCAGCGTCGGTTGGCGGCGGTGGAGTAATGAGTATCTCTATGGTGTACTGGGGTTGTTCTGGGACTGGAAAATCCACCCCTTACCCAGTGCGCAGAGCTATTCATGAAAGTGGTCGCTAAGTCCGACAGGACCCATAACCCTTTCGGTGAAATCTACTGGGTGAGCCGCTTGAGGGAAAACCTCACGAGCGGTTCTGATGGGAAGGGGCTGGAAACGGGACTACGGAGCACCCTAAACGGGCACGCAAGGGGAAACCCTGGATACAGCCAAGGGTACTCCTACGGGTTACCGCGCCAGTCCTTTACCCGACAGACCACCTTCCAAGAATTGGAAAAGTACTTCGCATCAGAAATCCATACCTTCGGTTATCCTCGCGCGGCGCTGTTTGGGTTTTGTCTGGCGCTGGTCGCCTACAACGTTTTGGCAGTCGTGCAGGCGGCCTTACGCTACCTCCATGGCCAGGAAACCGTCGATAACGAGATCTCGGGGTATTATCTGGCCGAGGAAATCGGCGCCACCTATCGCGGCATGATGATCGCCATTCCGCCGCCCGAGTGGCAGCGTTTTCAGGATCTCTCTCGATCGCAGCTGGCTGAGCTGTTAGTCGAGCTGGCACAACACCTCCGCTTATCCGCCTTTCGTAAGCATCGCCGGGGTCCCAAAAAACCGCGCGCGAAACCCAAATATGATCCGAAGCGCCCACACGTCTCCACGGCTAAGTTGATTGCCGCACGCCGTGCCCGATGAGGAGCACCTTTAAAGGGTTGGGTAAGAAGACTAACCCGCAGTGGCTGTGGCTGGCGTTGGATGCGAAGTCTCGTCAGGTGATTGCCTTTTACGTGGGTGATCGCAGCAAGCGCAGTGCCCGAAAGCTTTGGCAGAAGATCCCAGACATGTATCGCCAGCACGCCACGTTCTATACCGATGGTTACACGTCCTACCAAGGTGTGATTCCTCCCGCTCAACATCAAGTCGTCACGAAAGCGTCTCGTAAGACGAATCATATTGAACGCTTTAATAACACCTTACGCCAGCGCGTGTCGCGGCTGGTTCGATCCGCACTGTCATTTTCCAAGAAACTCGACAACCACATCGGTGCCATCAAGTTCTTCTTATCCCATTATAATCTTGAGGTTAGAGGAGCCTTACCTCTGTAGCACTACCCGGCCAGGAGGTATCCGATGGCTGAATGGCTAACAATCGATTTTCTCCGCCAGCAGGATCGCGATTTTCGCGGTCAGGGTGGCGTGAGTCAGGAGAATCGCTCGCAAGGCTTTGCCGCTGCGTTTCTTGATATGGAGACCGGGGCGGTCTATCCATCCTGCTTCGTTGACGGGCGCCCTGCGCCGATGCACCTGCTTGACGGACTTCCCGATAACTTGATTGTTTCGCGCCAGGCCGCCGGGAGAGTGACCGCAGTCAAATCAACGGTCGTCGCCGGCTTCCTGCGCCAGGGTCACTTTTTTACCCGCGAGCAGGCAGCGCAGCTCATGCAACAGCTCTATGATCTGCCCAAGCTGCTTAGTAGCCCACAAGAAAAAGGCAGGCTGATGGCGGTTTGGGAGCGGTTTTTGATCGAGCACCAGTTGCCCGCCAATCTGCGCCCCGTGGTGCAGGATTCCTGGAGACGCTGCAAGACGATGCAGCTGGATCCTACGCTTAAGCAGGTACCGCTCGAGACCGATGCCACGCAAATTGAGCAACGGCAACACGGTTATGCCAACGTGCAAAAGACGGTGCGTTCCCTCCTGCAACAGACCGGGGAACGACTTGGCGCTTCCAACCACCTTATCCTGTTCGCCGATCCCAGCGGTTTGATCTTGGACGTCGCGGGTGACAGGCGTACCCTTAATCAAGCACACGAGATCAACCTGATCGTCGGCGGTATCTGGAATGAAGCGGTCGTGGGTACCAATGCCATTGGCACGGCACTGGTCACCCGACAGCCGGTGCAGCTTTACGGTGGCGAGCATTTCTGCGAAGGCATCAAAGGCTGGACCTGCACGGCTGCCGTCATCCACGATCCCCATGATGGCCAACCGCTGGGGGTACTCAATATCTCTGGCTTGACCGGAAGTTTTCGCCAGCAGTATCTGGACTTCGTGGTGGCGGCTGCCGGTTACCTAGAGGCTGACCTGAGACAAGCCTATTTCACAACCCGCCGCCAGGTGCTGGCGGCCAGCGAGGCACTGTTCAGCAAGTGGCGAAACGAAGGGCTGCTGGCGCTCGATGACCGCGGACGTCTCATCCGCGTCAATGCGCTGGCTAATGCAGCCCTACAAGGGCGCGGTGTCCACCTGCCCCTGACACCGCAAACGCGTCTTCCCGGTCTGGATCTGACTTTGACAGCGCAGGAATCCGCTGCCATGCTGCCCGGCTGGCTGCATCCGCAGTGGCTGCAACCTATCCGGCACGGTAACACCACGATCGGTACGTTGATCATCATTCCGAAGAGATAATTTCGCAAGCGAAAGCGCTCTGTGGCGTTACTTTCCGTGCCGTACGGCTATACCGTCCGCGTTATTAAGAGGCCAGTGAATAACCCGGTTCTGCGGCGGACAGTTCTTGCCCGTTGGCAAGATGGTGAGGGAAACGACAAGAAGGGTCACTTACCGCTTTTTCGTGTCATTCCCGCGTGCTGTGTCTTTACCGTCAACGTAACCATGCTAAAAAATGCTGATGCATGAGGCGATTAACCAGCTAGCTTTATCTGGCATTGTTATTGCCTCTAACCATAGCGAGCATGGATATCGATTCGTGCTTGTAGTCTAGGACTTCCTCCTTTGGTGGTTGTGTTGGCCGGGACCTTAAAAGCCCCGGCTTTTTTTATGGGGCAACCGGCGGTTACCCGTTTTCCAGGGGCAAGCACGCCTAAGCGCAGGGTCAGATGGTGCTATCACCATAACCCGCCTGACCGGCTCGGCTTAGGGTGGCTTCGCGGGTAAACCAGGTACCACCGCACACCGGTTGGGATGATGTTTTTCTTGAAGCGGTGTCCTTTGAAGTCAATCAGGCGGGTTCGCAGCGCCAACGTTATCGAACCCGTAGCTTACCGGAAACTAGGCTCCTTCACTAACGCAACAGAACACCTGCAAAGCCTCACCGCTCCTGCAGCAACTGCAATAACGCCTCTGCCGATACCTTCCCGCTCACTCCCGTCCCCGCCAGCAGACTCTCGGCAAGATCCCGCTTGCCATGATGCAGATCGACAATCTTCTCCTCGATGGTATCCTTCACCACCAGCCGGTAAATCGTCACCGGGCGCTGCTGACCGATGCGGTGGGCGCGGTCGGCGGCTTGGTCTTCCACCGCCGGGTTCCACCAGGGGTCCATGTGGATGATATAATCAGCCGCAGTGAGGTTCAGGCCCAGCCCTCCGGCCTTCAGACTGATCAGAAACACATCGCCCTGGCCTGCCTGGAAGGCATCCACGCGCTTCTTGCGCTCGGGCACCGGGGTGCTGCCGTCCAGATACTGATAGGCCACCCCCTGGCGGTCTAATACCTCCCGCAGGAGGCTCAAATGATCGACGAACTGGCTGAACACCAGGGCTTTGTGGTGGTTGTCCAGCAGTTCCTCCAGGACCTCCTGGAAGACCGCGAGCTTGGCGCTGGGCAACTGGGTGTCAGGCAACACCAAGCGCGGGTTACAACAGGCCCGGCGCAGCTTCATGATTTCGGCGAGGATCTGCACGTGCTTTTGCCCGGCGGGACCTGCCACACTAACCAGCTTTTCCAGGGCCTGTTGCCGCAGCGCCTCGTACAGTGCCATTTCTGCCGTGCTCATCTCGACGTGTAGCAGGATCTCGGTGCGCGCGGGCAGCTCTTCCAGGACCTGGGTTTTTAGGCGGCGTAGGATGAAGGGCTGGATAAGGCGCTTGAGCTTGCCCCGAACCTGCGGGTCCTGATCGCGCTCGATGGGCACGGCGAAACGGCGGTTGAAGCTCTCCAGCGAGCCCAGCAGCCCGGGATTGAGAAAGCGGAACAGATTCCACAGCTCGCCCAGATGGTTCTCGATGGGCGTGCCGGTGGTGAGCATCTTGAACTCGCCCTGCAAGGCCATCGCGGCCTGGGAGCGTCTGGTGGCCATATTCTTGATCGCCTGGGCTTCGTCCAGGACGATGGTCTGCCAATGCCGCTGCGCCAGCAGCTCTGCCTCCTGCTGAAGCAGCCCATAGCTACAGACCAGCAGGTCGAAGGGACCCAGTGCGGCTAGCATTTGCTGGCGGTTGCCGCCGCCGAAGGCAATGGCGTTCAGGGTAGGCGCGAAGCGCCGGCATTCAGCGAACCAGTTCATGCACACCGAGGTGGGTGCCACTACCAAGGTAGGGCCATCCTGGGCGCGGGTAAGAATCAGGGTGAGGGCCTGGACCGTTTTGCCGAGCCCCATATCATCGGCCAGGCACGCGCCAACGCCCCAATGCGCCAGGCGTGCCAGCCACTGAAAGCCCGCCACCTGATATTCCCGAAGCTCGGCCTGCAAGGTCGAGGGCACGACCGGTTGCAAGGACTCGGCCTCCCGGAGGCGCTGAAGATGCGTTTTCCAGTGCGGATCGGCCTTGACCGTACCGGCTTCGGCGGTAAACTCCTCCAGCGCCAGCGCCGCCAGCGGATGAAAGCGCACCCCCTGCGCCGTGGGCTCTGTGAAGCTCGCCAGATCCTCCAGGCGTTTGCGAAACGCGCTTGTCAAGGCCAGGAACTGGCCCTCGCCCAGCGGCAGAAAGCGGCCCGGCGTCTGCTGCAGCAACGCCAACAATTTCCGCATGTCCAGGACCTGCTGGTTGTCCAACCGCAGCTCCCCGGTGGCGCTGAACCACTCTTTTTGGCGGCGGATGGTCAAGCGAAACTGGCTGAGCGAGGCTTGTTGGCTGACCTTGAATTTTTCCCCTTCGGGCCACTCCAACACCGCTTTATCCGCCAGCGGTTGCATTTCCACGAGGGCTTGCAAACAGTCTTCCGGATCGCTTAGAGGCTGTTGGAAAATACCCTGGCGCGCAAGCTAATGCGTTGATTTAAAATGCTCCGAAATCGTTCGATCAGGGGTTTTCCAACAGCCTCTTAGGGTCCACTCCCAGCCCTCGGCTTCCAGGCGGGCGAGAGTGGGGATGGCCGCGATGGCGTCCTTGGCCTGTCTGCGCTCTTGTCGCAGGTTACGCTGGGTTTGCAGCCGTTTGCCGTCGATCTCGGCGATCACGCGCTCGCCGCCGGCACCGGGCCGGTAAGAGGGGCCGCCGGTGGCGAAGGGCTTGACCACGATTTCCAGCTTCAAGCCCTCGCCGAAGGGCAACAGATGCAAGTGCGGTGTGACATCGGCGGCAATCTCTTCGACGTTTTCCGCCACGCCGCCAACACTGGACTGGACCGTGACGATATCGGTCAGGGTAGCGATCGCCTCTAGCACCCGCGTCTTGGCGCTCGCCGGCACCCGCAGTCCGTCGCCTAACAGGTTCAGGATCTCCTGATGCGCCTGGGTGATCTCGGTCACCTTCAGGCGGGTGGGCGTTTCCTTGGTGACAATGACCTGCTCACCGGTTGGCACCTTCGGAGAGAAGGCAATCAGGAGCTGCGAGCTTTGCTGGGTGATCAGCAGCTCGGGCTCGCCTTTGACCAGCTCAACCCGCACCGCCGGCGAGGCTTCCCAGAACACCAACGGATGGCCGACCATCGCCGGGAGCGCCTTGTGGTAATCCAGTTCGTAAACGGTATTCCCGTAATAGCCATAACTGTTCTCATCGGATTGGCGGATACCGGCGCAGATGTGGCGGTCCTGAGCGGTGAGGAAATCCAGCTTGTCGGCGTCGGCGTACAGCCGCTTCAGGCTGACCGGCCGCCCCTTGGTCCAGTGGCCGCGGGCATCGCGTTTCTGTTCCTTGGGGGTAACATTGCAAAAACCCTGGGCATACCACTTGAGCTGCCAGACCGGTTCTGTTGCATTAGCCAGGCAGCCGCATTTCCGGTAAGCTACGGGTTCGATAACTTTGGCACTGAGAACCCGCCTGATTGATTTCAAAGGACACCGCTTCGAGAAAACCATCATCCTGACCTGTGTGCGGTGGTATCTGGCTTACCCGCTGAGCTACCGCGATTTAGAAGAGATGATGGAGGAGCGGGGGGTGCCGGTGGATCATTCCAACCTCTACCGCTGGGTTCAGAAGTTCACGCCACAGCTGGAGGCTAACTTCCGCAACGGGAAGAAACGTCCAGTGGGCAAGCGCTGGCGAATGGACGAGACGTACATCAAGGTTAATGGTCAGTGGAAATACCTCTATCGCGCCGTTGACAAGGCGGGGCAAACGATTGACTTTCTCCTCACCGCCCATCGTGACAAGAAAGCCGCGCTACGCTTTTTGAAGAAAGCTATCCGCCACCACGGGCTGCCCGAGAAGGTCACTATCGACAAGAGTGGCGCCAATACGGCCGCTCTGGAGGCCCTCCAAGAGGAAACCGATCGCCCGATCGAAAAGCGCCAGATCAAATATCTCAACAATATGGTGGAACAGGATCACCGTGCTATCAAACGACTCACCCGGCCGATGCTCGGCTTTAATACGTTTCACTCGGCCCGCATCACCCTGCAAGGCATCGAGCTCATGCACATGATCAAGAAAGGTCAGATGGTCTCTGCCAACGGGCAAAACATGTCCGCTGCAGCACAGTTCTATGCCTTGGCTTCCTAAAAACCTGGACGGGATGACCGTGCTGCGCCGGAAGGAAATTAACGCAACACAACCGGAACTGGCGTGGATTCGCCAATTGATCGCCGACAACCCCACCCGCACCCGCGCCGAGCTGGCCCGTCTGACTTGCCAGGCGCTGGCCTGGCGCAAGCCCGATGGAGGCCTCAAGGCGATGTCCTGCCGGGTGGTGATGTTGCGGATGCGGGCTGACGGTCTGCTGGAGCTGCCCCCACCGCGCCATCCCCGCCCGGCCATTCGCCTCGCCCACACCGCGCGTACCGCTCCGGGAGTGCCCATCGACTGTCCGGTCCACGCCCTGCCCGCGCTTCACCTGAAGCCCGTCGAGCGCGCCACCTCCGGGCTGTGGAATGAGTTTATCCATCGCTACCACTACCTCGGCTACACTCCCTTGCCCGGCGCCCAACAGCGTTACTTCGCCTACAGCGCCACCACGCCCCTGGCACTGCTGGGCTTCGGCGCCGCCGCCTGGCAGAGCGCACCTCGGGATCGCTTTATCGGTTGGACGCACAACCAACGCCAGCGCAACCTCCCGCTTATCGTCAACAACGCTCGCTTCCTGATTCTGCCCTGGATCCGATCGCCCAACCTGGCCTCTAAACTCCTGGCCATAGCCGCCCGACGCTTACCCAGCGATTGGCTTCAACGCTATGGCTACCGACCGGTCCTGCTGGAAAGCTTTGTGGAGACCGAGCGCTTTGCCGGGACCTGCTACAAGGCCGCCAACTGGCGCTACCTCGGCCAAACCCAGGGCCGGGGAAAACTCGGCCCGCCAAGACGGCAAAGTGTTCCGATCAAGGACTTGTGGGTCTATCCTTTGGAGGCTCGCTTCCGCGACCGCCTAACCCTTTGAGCGGGCAGAGGACGGGTTCACCGAATATTTACGTTTAGCAAGAACTATAAAACACGTAATACAGAATTGCAATTGACGAGATTAGCGTTTTAAAGCGCCCGTGTTATTTCATAGGGAGTCTGATCACGGTAGGACAGCCAGTTACCCGACCGCCCCCGTACAGATCCCCGCATGTGGCATTATCGCACGGGGCTCCTCAAAGTTACTTGCTTCGCACCGTAGGTGATATCCTGCAGTTGCTCAGAACTGATCTTAACACCTATCAGTTTTGAGATAAACTACCGCCACCAAGCAACTATCATTAGGAGGGGCTGATGGGGAGTGTCAAAAGACTGGCGGAGGAAGTGGAACGCGGGCTAAAAGAAGCCTTACCGAGGTTGCGTAAGACGGTAGTGAAGAAGCTATCGCTGACGGTAGGGGCGATGCTTGAGGTGCGCACGCCGAATACGGCGGAATTAGCGAACGTGTTGCCGTTGGAGACCGAGCGCCAGGACATGCGTGAGCAATGGCTACGGCGGCTGTTAAAGAATCCGCGGCTGGAAAGCGCGGCGATTCTGGAGCCCTTTGCCCGCGCGGTGCTGGAGGAGGCGGCCGCTCACGGTCAGACGGTGCTGCTGAGTCTTGATCAAACCGACGTAGGCGATCGGTTTGCGGTATTGATGCTCAGCGTGCGGGTGGGAGATCGCTCGCTGCCGTTGGCCTGGCGGGTGGAAGCGGGGGCGGCGAATATTGGGTTTGCTGGCCAACAGGGGGTGTTGGAGCGCGTCCGAGACGGGTTGCCGGCGGGGGCGGCGGTGATGTTGTTGGCCGATCGCTTTTATCCGTCCGTGGCGTTGTTTGACTGGCTGCACCGCCACGGTTGGCATTACCGGCTGCGTTTGAAAGACAATCTGAACGTAGATATCGGTGTCGGTGATGTCCACACGACAGGTGACCTGGCCGCTGGCGTGACCGAGCGCTATGTGCCCAACGTCCACCTGTTTGAACAGGGCGTGCCGACCCACGTCGGCGTGTTGCACGAAGCGGGTCATCCCGAGCCATGGATCATCGCGATGGATTGCGCCCCCTGCCGGGCGGCCGTGCTGGATTATGGGGCGCGCTGGGCCATTGAACCCACTTTCTCAGACTTCAAGAGTCGCGGTTTTGCGTTGGAAGATACCCAACTCCAAGATCCCGATCGCCTCGATCGGCTTCTCCTTATCATGACGCTGGCCATGTACTGGTGTGTGACAGTGGGCCGCCACGACGCCTTGTCTCATCCCACGGTCCTCGAAAAAAAGCCCACGCGCAGAGCGATCCGGACCATTGGCGTATCAAAAAAGTCAGGCGTAGCCTGCTTTCCTGGTTTCAACGGGGCCTCCGTTTATTACTCAGGCGGCTACAAACCATGCAGCCTTTGCCACCCTTCTCTATGGTGATGAGAAACTGATAGGTGGTAAGCAGAACTGATAGACGAGCTTGAGCCAGATGTAGTCGCCTTCGAGCCGGTTCTTGGTCTCCAACTCCCGCAGCCACCGAAGCTCCGCGACGAAGTTCTGCTCCCCCATCGGCAGGAGATAGCCTAGCACCGGTCCGATTCCGGCGGTGCGGCCCTTGAAGTCGCCAAAAATCGGCCGCTGGCCGCTGTCTGCGCTCACCTGTTCCACCCAGAAACCCTCGAGTCCAAGGCTGAGAAAGCCACGCCCCGCGGGCAGCAATTGCTGGACGCTTCCCTCCAGGTGCGTCAGGGTCCCGCTTCGGTAATCGGTGTCCGGGTTTTCCGTGTTGAACATGACCCCGCCGTGCAGTCCCGCGTTGAAGCCCGTCTCGGGGTTGCTGTAGGCGACACCAGCAATGGGATTGATGCTCCAGTAGTTGAGCCCAGGATTGGCCAGGCGGCCCACTTCGTATTTCCCGGTCGGGGCATAGACTGAAAGTGCGAGATCGAATTGCCAGAGCTTGTCTTTCCAGCCGAGCATGATCGGAATTAGCGTGAGGTCGCCAAACCCCTGCTCGGTGTCCCGCACCCGCCGGTCACCAATGGCGGTCTTGATCTCCGCTTTCGCTCTGACCCAGGTATAGGGCAGCATGGCACCGACGCTGTAATAAGCACCGAGGACCTTTTGGTCGAAGGTGTAAAAGCCGCCGATCAACAGGGCGTCCAGGCGGGCCTCAAGGCCCAGGCTCTCAAGACCAGCGACGGGGAGCGGCTTCCCGGTCCCGACGTCGCCCTCGTAATGGAGGTAGATCGGCTCGATCACCCAGCCTGGCTGGGTCGGAGCAAGGTCGATCAGAGTGGCCACCGCCCCGGGCAGATAGTGGCTACTGCCGCCCTCGGTAGTCATCGTGGCAGGAGAAAAAAGAAGACTGGCGACGATCCCGAGGCCCGCCGCTATGTGTCCTAGGAGGCCGTTGCTTGGTGAATTCATCAGGTTAGCACCTCTCGAGTGATGGACTGTGCGTCGGCACTAGACGGGGGTCAAGGAAGGCTGTCGATCGCAAGCGAAGCCGTTCGTCTCACTCAATGCCGCTTTCTCCATCGCCCAGTGTCCCGATACGTGTCTCCAGACGCTTGAACCGCGACCCGAGATAGATCAACAAAGCGCCGATCAGAATCACGGCGATACCGATCACCCAGGAAATGACCGCAATGCCACTTCCCGGCCAAAAAGCCAGCACCAGACCAACGAGAACCGCAGTGATTCCGATCGTCATGATTGCCCCGCGTTCCGGGTCATCCGTGGGCAGGCGACGCGCGGTGAGGATCTGGCCGATACCCACGATCAGAGCGGCTGCCCCTAGGAGCACGAGCAGGGTGCGCAGGGTTGCCGCCGGCCAGAAGACAAGAACTGTCCCAATGCCGAGGACAACCAGCGCCTGGACGAGGTGTTCACGGAGCTCGGGAAAGCGCAGGGCACCGACCAATCCAGTCGCGCCGTCGGCAACACAGTAGAGACCCACGGCAAACACCAAGACGCTCAAGCTCTGGCTCGGCCAGAAGAGAGCGAAAATACCGAGAGCGATGGCAAAGACGCCACGTAGCAGGAAGGCCCACCAGATGCTGCCGAGCTTGTTGCTCACGCCTGCGCGCAGGCCAATTGCCACGGTTCGGAAGCGTTCTCTCCTGATTTCATTTTCGTCAGTCACTGTTCTGTTCCCAGGGGCTACTCAGCCAATTCCAGCGCAAAATGGGCTTGCGAGGGTCGCCGAAGCCAGGGTAAGACGTTAGATCAATAGACATGATTCTCACGGCGTGTACCAGATGGGCGAGGTGTAGGCGCGGTCCTGCTGCTTCCGGAGTGCCTCCGGCGGCGCATCCCGGCCAAACACCTTCTCGTCGTAAGCAATCCAACTCGGAGTCGGGATTTCCAGCACGCGCACATAGTAGAAGGCACGCTGGCCAGGATCGAAATCCGGGTCTTCCCAAAAGCTGGCCAGCACGGCATCACCGATGGTATTGGTGTAGCTAGCGTTTTTCACGTCAACCGTATCACCGACAGGAGGAAGCTTCCCATTCTCGTCTAGCTGGCGTTTGTCTGGATCACCCCAGGCGACGTTGTAGATTTTTTCCTGTGCTTTGCCGTCCTTGTCGAGCCAGCCCTTGACGATCTGAATGCGATCGAGATTGGCCCCGTCGGGATCACGCAGGGCACGGACCATAAACTTGAGCGAAGCGTCATCTGGCGCGGCGCTCAGTTCACCGCCCATAGGCACGCCACGCTGGTAGCCCTGCGCTGCGAAGTCGGGACGGTGGACCTCATCCGGTGCGAAATCCCATCCGGCGAAGACCCGCACGAGCAACCGGGTTCCGGTGGTAGCATAGACTTCCTTGCGCGCCATGGCGTCCCAGATCGCCTCGCGCGTGTTTTCCCGAGCCCACACGCCGGCGAGGCCGGCAGCGGTCGCTTCCCAGTGATAGACGTTCAGACTTCCGTCTCCGTCGGGGCGCAGATCCTGCGAAACCATGTCACTAAATCGCGCTTCTGTCCCCGGTTCCGTACCCGAGAACTTGCCGAAGAAGTTTTCTTCTCGCGTCGTGGAGAGCGAGGTGTGGCTATCCGTTGAGCCAATCATGCCGAACGTGAATGGATTGACTCCAAGCTTTTCCGCCTGCTCCAGTCCCAGTTTGAGGGCGCTGCGGGCATATTCGTGCGGCAGCATTTCCGGTTCCTTGGGATTCAGGCCAAAGTCGCCTTTGTCCCAGGTGTAGTAGTCAGCAAACTCGTCATTGGGTGACAGCAGGGGATGCGCCTCACCGTCGCCCTTCATCTGCGTGACCTCGTAAAGCGGCTCCCAGTGCATTCGACGCTCGGCGTAGGCGGCGTCGATCGGCTCACCGGAGAAGGTCTCGATGGCAAACATGAGTCCCTGGGACAGGTTGCCGTTGTGCGGTATAGCTAGCGCCTGGCCGCCAGTCTTCTGTTCGTAGGCTTCGAGATAATCCCAGAGTCCTTCGGGGTCCACCGTGTCAAACATCGTGAGGGGCAGCACTTGGCTGGCCTTCTCCTTGCTGTCGCGAAAAATCACGACGCGATGCAGGTTGCGAAGATCCGGCGTCGAGGTCCATTCGAAGCCATGAAAGGCGGTAAAGACGCCGGGTTGATTGTGTTGGTCCACGTAGTCAATGATTCTCTCCCAGGCGGAGCGTTGCAGCGCCGGATTGGGCATGGGGTCTTTCAATTCCGCGCCGCTTTTCTTCCAGATTTGATAGGCCTCCCAGCCCTTGCCCGACTTTACGAGGTCATGAAAGCGCTTGCCCATCGGGTCTTTCAGGAGTTCCGGATCGGAAGACTCGATCATCGGCGGCAGACCCAGGTTTTCGGCATGGTCGGCCACCACGAGGAAATCCAACGGCCGGATCAACCTCGCGGGCACGCCGGTGGAAGAGATGACCTTTTCGCCCTTGGCGAAACGAAGCGCTTCATCCGGACCTAATCGGTTTCCGATCATGCCGGCGTCGGTGGAATAAGACGTATGCAGGTGTGTGTCGCCCCAGAATACGCGATTGGGAAAACTCTGGTGGAGGTAGGGCGAGTATTGCTGCTTGCCAATGCTGATGTCGCTCTCTTGCACGGCGATATCCTGCGCCAAGGCCCCTTGGCCAAGAGTCAAAGCGGTGGATGCGACGATGAGGAGCCAGTTGTGTCTATTTCTCATGGTGTGTCTCCTTCGACAATCGTTGGCGTTACGGCGTGTACCAGATGGGCGACGTGTAGGCGCGCTCCTGAATGCTGGTGGGGACATTTTCGTCTATTTTGATCCCGTATTTGACCGCATCGTAAGTCGTCCAGCGGGGTGTGGGGATTTCAAGGACGCGGGCGTAGTAGAATGCGGGCAGCTTGGGATCGAACTCGGGATCAGTCCAAACGTAGGGCGTCTAAAAATGGCCGATAAGGCTACATTGTCTTGCCCGGAATTGGGGCCTGGATAACATCGCGCCGCTCAATATTTGGGCTCATTGATCGGATGTTCCGCATAGGCTTTGTACTCGGCAGGCGTCCAGAAATCGCGACATGTCTGACAGGTTTGCCAAGGCCCGGGATGATTGTCGATGTAATGGGAATAGCACAAACTAAAGCGTTCATGCTCATACTGACAGCGCCCGCCGCCGCGAACCGACAGCAAGGCGGTATCACAGCAGATCCACTGTTGGCAACACGGTGTTTTCACTAAAGGGACCGCGGCATCGCCACAGAAGCGACAAGGCTCACCGGGGATGATCTGAGCTGCTAGCCGATGATAAGTCACAACGCGTCCCCCGGATCTCATGGAAGAGATCGTGGCTGTTTTCGAGAGGAAGAAACCCAATTATAGAGCCATACTCTGGGAAAAACACCGGGAGCGCGTCAGCGGTGAGCCAGCGATCGAAACTCAGACAAAGCCGAGAGCAGTGGAAATGCAAAGCGCATGAGCGAGCAGAGACGAATCGCTATCTGCGCAAGCAGTTGGTGCGAGTGCGAGCCGAGCGAGAGCACTGGCGCGAGCAGGCGAAACAAGCCGAGGCGCGTCGGCGTTCGCTCGAGACCCCCCCAGCGTGTCGAGTGGTTCAAGAGAAGGCGGATCTGGTGTGGTTGGCGCTGCGCTTATTTTTCATTGCCCGAATTGGGTTTCGCGCCGTCTCGCGGGTGCTGAACACGCTCAGTGAGGCGTTGGGAATCGGGCGCGCGCCGTGTCCGCAAACCATCATCAACTGGGTGATGCGGTTGTCGTTAGTACGGATCCAGTCGGCCCCGCCGTGGACAGGCGCCAGGTCGAGCGCCGATCGCTTCTCCAAAGGGGTTCTCTGGCTTATTGATGCCAGCATTGGCTTGGGAACGGGAAAGATGCTCGCCGTGTTGGCCATTGATGCGGCTCACCATCAGCATCATCAAGCCGCGCCCCGCCTTCACCAGGTGCACTGTGTGGCCGTCTCGGTGGCGGCTTCCTGGACGGGCGAAACGATAGCGGATTTTCTCCAGCAAGTGATCGCCGTGCGGGGGCGCCCGAGTGCCTACCTCAAAGACGGCGGCACGGATCTGCACAAAGCGGTGCGCATCTTAAGCAACCGCGGACTGCCTAGCCTATGCATTGCCGATATCTCACCCGCCGTTGCCAATCTGCTGAAGCGTCACTATCGAGATCACCCAGTGCTAGCGACGTTTCTGGCGGCGTGCGGAACCGTCTCCGGCAAGCTCAAACAAACGCTGCTGGCCTGCCTGGCCCCACCCAACGTGCACACCAAAGCCCGCTTCATGAATCTGCATCGCTTGGTCCGCTGGGCCGAGCAGTTGTTGCAACTCTCTCCGCCAGGAGGCGCGGCGCGCGGTTCGGTGCTGGCAAAATTGCGCGCCTGTCTGGATCGCCTGCCGGCATGCCAAGCGTTTATTCATCGCTTTCGCGACGACGTGCGACCGCTGCTGGCGTGCCAACAGATTCTGAAATCCCGCGGGCTCAGTCACGCTACGATCCTGTCGTGCGAGCCGCTGCTCGATACGATTCCCTCTGCCGCCGTACGCAGCGAGTTTCGAGGCTACCTCAACGCCCAACTCGAGACGGCCGCGCAACTCGGTCTCGCCGACGTCGGCCTGCCGATCAGCTCCGATCCGATCGAGTCGCTGTTCGGGCTGGCTAAGCAACACGGCAGCGGTGAAATCAAGGATGCCCAGCGGATCGCCATGCGTCTACCGGCCTTGTGTGGCACACCCACCCGAACCGAAGCCCAACAGGTGCTTGAGATAAGCGTGGCTCAACAACAACAGATGACCAGTCAGTTGACGTCATTGACGAAACAGCGGCGTGAGGTCCTCCCCAACCCGCAAGCGCTAGAGACCTTAGCCCTCCCCCAGAGCAACAACGCTGTGGTGCTCATCCCGAGGTCCAAAAACCGGCCCCATTGCTCAGAAGTTATCCCTCTATCAAAGGGTTACCAAAAAGCACAGGGCCCCCAGCCTAACCGCCAACAGACCGACAGTCAGCCTGCCAGAGCCGGTCCCTAGGCAACTCGAGTGACGGTTTTGAAATCGCTAATCCAAAAACCGGGAAATGGCAGAAGGTCGATTTAGACGCCCTAGGTCAAGATCCACCTTGACGACAAGGGAAGACGAGGGACTATTGAGGTGAAACGCCACGATCTGCTCGGCGATTTCCTGTTCCACTAACCATCGCCGCGCGTACTTTTGCACCACGTGTTTAACCGGTAGTTCGAAGTCATTGGTGATCAAAAACGTCGGTTGCCGGCGCCCGTGATCGGTGAGAATGACTTGCCGAACTTCCCCTGGGTAATGGGGCAGCGTGCAGGTGCCATCGTGCCCCCGCAGCGTCTGGTGTTTGCCCTTGGCGCGCGCCACGGACACCCGCTGCCAAGCTTCGGCGGGCAACGCCTCGACGCCCTGGAGCAACTGCTTACCGCGCCGGCGTAAGGTCAGAAATGTGATCCGCTCAGGACTTTGATTGAGCTGATCGAGAGGGCGGTAAGTCGTGAGCTTCGAATCGAAGATGAGCACCTTGGGCGCGATCCCACGGCCCTGCTTCCAAAAGTCGACGAAGTCGAGCACCGCCGCGCTTTGATCACGCTGTCGGATATCGGCGTTAGGATAAGCCAGGTGCCCCGTAGCGGGGTCCTGCACGATCAAGGCCAGGACCCTCGTGAGCGCTTTCGCACGACTGCCCGACCCGTGTTTTTCCAGCACACTCGCATCGCCCCAATGGGGAATCGTTTTGAAATCCAAATTGAATTCACCCGGCGCGCTGTCGTGTTGAAAACAGCGACTCAACTGCAGGAGAAAGCGCCGATTCATGGTCCGCGTGACCCGATAGGAATAGCTCGCCAGCGTCGTGGCTTTGGGTAACACGTTGAGCCCCGCAAATAGCCCCAACGCTCGATCCAGATTCCAGGCGGTGTCGTGTGACCAGCGCTGGGTGCCCATCAGCTTCAGCGCCAAGAGCGACAACACCGCTTGCCCATCGCGGATCTCGCTAGTCGAGGGAAACGGCGCCTGGGTAATCGCCGGCACGATCCCTAAGCGTTCGAGTAGCGGCAGAAAAACCAAGGGACCCGCTCCCGGGGTGGTGGTAAAGTCTTCGTCAGCGAGCGTCAGGGTAGCGCTGCGTGGCGCCGGTAAGGTCGGAGGCGGTTTCCCCGTCAGGCGCTGTTGGCGAGTGCGCTTCGGTAGCGGCGCAACGCCTTCGGTTTTCAAAAGCTGATCGATCGTATCCAATGACAGAGCGCCCCCCTGGGCCTCTAGCACCGCTTTGATATCGGTGATCGCATAGTTGTGCTTGCGCAGCGCGATGATCTGCTCCACCAACGCGTCGCTGCGACGCCGCTGTTTGGGACCGGTTTTGGGTTCGACAAAAAAGGGATTGCGTCCCTGCCGAAGACGGCGCACAAACTCAACTCGCAGCTTCTTAAAGTACGAGACCGAGAAGCCGAAGCAAGCGGCCGCTTCGGCCGCCGACAGTCTCTCCTGGGAGAAGGCTTTGAGCGCCTCGTATTGGCGCTGGCGGGCGCAACTGGGATGGCTAAAAAATTCCGTAGGCTCCATGCGAAGATACTATAATTAACTGAACAGTAAATCAATGTATTTTTGTTATAATTTAGAGGGAGACAACCTATTTCGAAAAAATACGTAGCTTAGCGCACTGTTTTAGGCTCTGATCAGATAAATGATGGGGCCACGGCAGAAATCTGTTATGTCGCGATTTCGGCTAGCGTTCAACTATTAGGGTAGCCGTTATGAGAACGACTGGAACTCAAGTAACAACGAAACGTGGTTAGTTTCGCTTAGCATTGAGTTACCTGAAATAACAGAATGAAAATCGGTGATAAATCCTTATATCGCCTTGCTGGATGTGAAAGGTGTTCTGGTGGTTACCGGACAGGTCGGTCCCGTCGAGGAGCCGAATATGGCGCCCATGATCTTCGCAAATAAGGCCGTGGCCGGTTCTCTGGTCGGCGGTATCGCCGATACGCAAGAAGTGCTGGATTTTTGTGCCAAGCACAATATCCATCCCAAATGCAAAATCATCCCGATTGAAGAAGTTAACAAAGCCTTCGAAAAATTAGAAAAGGGCGAAATGGATCACCGTTTCGTCATTGATATGGCGAGCATGACAGAGGGCAACTAATTCCAGATACGGGGAAACCTATGAAGAATATCATTGTTAAAGCATCTTTTCTCGCGATCCTAACATTTACAGCTGTAGGAGGCATTACGGTGGAACAAGCTCAAGCAGCAGATTATAAAGAGAACCCTTTTACATTAGTTTATGAGGGCGCGATTACACAAAATGAGCCGGGTAAGGTCAATATTCACCCGGTCATATATAGCTGAATGGTTTGGATATTGCCGCCAATGTTTATACGCCTGCCAATTATACGCCTGAGGGGAATTATCCGGCTGTTGTCGTTGCCCACCCCAATGGCGGCGTGAAAGAGCAAGTGGCGGGTTTGTATGCGCAACGCTTAGCAGAGAAAGGCTATATCACGATTACAGCAGATGCAGCTTATCAAGGTGCGAGCGGAGGCCAGCCTAGAAATGTGGATATGCCGTCCAACCGTATTGCAGATATACATGGCATGGCCGATTTCATCACACAATATGCAGGTGTTGATAAGGATCAGTTAGGTCTGCTCGGCATTTGCGGCGGCGGGGGATATTCGCTCGCAGCGGCAAAAACGGACAAGCGGTTTAAATCAATTGCCACGATCAGCATGTTTAACTCTGGGCGCGTTCGTCGCAATGGCTATGTAGATTCGCAACTCGACACCATAAGTAGTCGGCCATAAGTATTTTAACAAAAGCAAAAATGAGGTAACCTTATTCTATTTTAGAGTCCCATTGTTGTGATAGGCCACTGATGCTATTGGTAACCCCCCTGAGCGAGCCCGAGAAGGTGACGCTACACGAGATGCACCAACACCACCCGTTTCATTGGACACGGATGCGCGCCCATGCGATTTTGCTGAGTGCGTCGGGTTATCGGGTTCAAGCGATCGCGGAGATCTATGGGGTGTGTCGGCAGACGGTTTCCAGTTGGCTGAAAGCGTGGGCGCGTCAGGGGTTAGTGAGGTTACTGGATCAAGCGCGCAGTGGTCGGCCGCGCAAACTCAGCGCCGCGGAAGCAGCGCCGGTGCTGGCGTGGCTAGAAGCGGAGCCACGCTCCATCAAGCGGGTGCTGGCGGCGTTAGAGAAGCGCTGCGGGCAGCAGGTCAGTATGACGACGATTAAACGGTTGTGCAGACGGGCCGGGCGGGTGTGGAAGCGGGTGCGACAATCGCTTAAAGACAAGCGCGATCCCCAGGCGTTTGCCGCTTCGGTGGAACGGCTTGCCGAGTTGATTGAGCGCGAGGCGAGCGGGGCGATTGAGCGGTATTATTTTGATGAGTCCGGCTTTACCCTCGTCCCGGCGATGGCTTACGCGTGGCAACCCCGCGGCGAGACGATCGAGTTACCCGCGTCCCACAGCCAGCGGCTCCATGTGCTCGGGTTTATGGATCGGACGAGTGAAGTTCAGTCCTATGTCTTTGAGGGCACCATCGATACCGCGGTCGTGATCGCCTGCTTTGATGCGTTTGCCAAGACCCGAGAAAAACCCACCGTCGTGGTACTCGATAATGCCTCGCTCCATACCAGCGAAGCGGTTGCGGCAAACCGGGAACGCTGGCACGCTAACGGTCTGCAGCTAGAATTCCTCGCCCCGTATTCACCGGAATTAAATTTGATCGAAATCTTGTGGCGCAAGATCAAATATGAATGGTTGCCCTTCTCGGCCTACGAATCCTTTTCCAGTCTCAGAGAAGAGCTCTTTAAGATCCTGAGAAACATCGGCACTGAATACCAGATCGCATTCTCATAAAATGTTAAAATACTTGTGATTGATTACTTACAAGAGCGTCTGCAACAAGCTTCCGATGCCAGAGCGCAAGAAGCCGCAGGTGGGAAAGTGCTATATTCAGGCGATGCGAATTTAACAGATAGTCAAATCGCTAACCTGCCGTTTGAACTGTATAGACAGGGATATGAATATTACTGGGATACGCACGCGCATCCAAATTCGACCTTTAAATACACAACCAGCAGCCTGCTTGATTTGATGCGTTTTGATGCAAAAGACCAGATCGAGCTGATTAACCAACCTTTGCTGATGATCGCAGGTGATAAAGCCGACAGCCTGTATATGAGCGAAGATGCCTTTGCCGCAGCAAGCGGCACCGAAGACAAAGAGCTCTTCAAAATCGAGGGAGCAACCCATATCGAAACCTATTGGGTGCCTGAATATGTCGATGCCGCTATGGGAAAACTGAGTGCGTTTTATGCCAGAACCCTCAGTGATCAAGAATAGACCTCTTGCAAAAGTCGGAATTTGCCCCCAGGTATGGGGTTATGAGATATGAACAATTGCAAGCCTTACGAGATGTTGAATTTAAACGTTTATGCGGAGTCAAGCGGCACACGTTTGACACGATGCACGACGCACTGAAAGCGGCAGAGGCGGCCAAGACTAAGCCGGGCCGTCCTAGCAAACTGGGTCTGGAGGACCAGCTGCTGATGACGCTACTCTACTGGCGCGAATACCGTACCTTGTTCCATCTGAGTACGGAGCGCGGCATCAGTGAAGGCACGGCCAGCCGGCGGGTGCGCTGGGTGGAAGACGTGCTGATCCGCTCGGGTCGATTTGCGCTACCCAAGCGCACCGAGCGGTTTGCCGAGACACCGGGCAAGTTTAAGGTGGTGGTCGGGGATGCGACGGAAACGCCGGTGGAACGGCCAAAAAAAAACAGCGCCGCTACTACAGCGGCAAGCGCAAGCGTCACACGATGAAAAGCGAAGCGTTGATCGACCTGCACACCGGGCGCATCGTGGCCACCGCGAACGCCCCGGGGCGCTGCCATGACCTGAGGCTGCGCCGCGAACACGGCACCCGCTTGCCACCGGATGTTCATGCCGTGGTGGATTTGGGGTATCAGGGGTTTCAGCATGAGCATCGGCTGACCGTGTTGCCGTTCAAAGCCACGAAAAAGCGTCCGCTGACCCCGATGCAACGGGCCGTCAACCGCCTCCATGCCCGGTTGCGAATCCCTGTCGAGCATGTCATCCGCCGTCTCAAGTTAGGCCGACTTCGTCGGCGACTTCTTAACGCCGTGGTTTAGCGACAGGCTCCGTCGCTTTACCATAGCAGTGAGAGGTCACTGGCCTGAAACCCCTTGGAGGAGCATCACCTGATCATTAACTTCGCATGTCGCCAGTGTCAGCAGCCGTTTGACGGCGATGTAGGCCAAATTAACCTGGATGAGCACACTTTACGCCCCCGCTTCGAAAAACCCATTATCTGTCCTGACGGTGGTGAGCGGAGCCTGGAGGAAGTCTACCTGAGCGAACGCGGGCAAACTCAACTGACCGAAGCCACGCTCACGCATTGAGTTTATCGTTGGCTTCAAAACCGTTAAACTAGTGCCCAACGTTATCCCTTGACCGAGGCTACCCCCTATTCGTCCTCCCTCCCCCATTAAAAAGTTGTTTTGTAACGGCCAGTTGTGGTGGCGTTTTTACGAAAAGTACCAAGCACGGCTGCGGCCGGCAATTGTTGAAAACATCATCAGTCTGTTGAGCTGTGGACTGTTGATCCGTGGCTATGCACTGTATCACTGTAGCCATAGCGCCTGTCTTCATACCAAGAAAATTGCGTTCAGCTGTAAAAGCCGGTTTTGCCCCACCTGCGGCAAGAAAGCCACCGATCAGTGGATCGCAACGCAGCAAGCGGTCTTACCCCACACCGCGTGGCAACATCTGACCTTCACGATACCTTCTCAGCTCTGGATCTTGTTTCAATACAACCGCGCTTTGCTGACCCAGCTCAGTCCCCTGGCGGCGAAGACGGTCCAAACCGCGGCCCGCCAAAAACACTGTCTGCCCGGGATCTTCACCGCGCTTCACACCGTCGGGCGGGATCTCAAATGGCACCCGCATGTGCATCTGTCGGTCACCCGCGGTGGGCTCACCGACGATCACCAGGCGTGGAAGCCGCTCTACTTTCCACGGCATCTGATTATGCCGAGGTGGCGCTACGCGATTATCACACTGTTGCGGCAAACCTATGCCCGCGGCGAACTGGTGCTGCCGCCGAGACTGCAAGCCGCCTGCCCAACGCTGGCTGACTGGAACCGTTGGCTCGATTCCCATTATCGCAAAGCCTGGATCGTGCATTTCGCCAAGCCCCATCATCATCCTCAGCGCAACGTCAACTACCTTGGCCGTTACCTCAAACGCCCACCGCTTGCCCTATCTCGCCTCAAGCACTACGATGGCAATACCGTGGTCTTTGCCTACCTGAACCATACCACCCAACGCCATCAAACGGCCACCTTCGACGCTGAGGCGTTCATCAAACGTTTTGTCCAGCATATTCCCGACAAAGGCTTTCGGATGCTCCGCTATTACGGCTTCCTGGCCCATCGGGTTCGCTCGACGCTACTCCCCAAGGTCTACCAGTTACTCGAGCAACCGGAAAAACCGATGATTCCCATTCGGTACCCAACGCTGCTTCAGCAAAGCTTTGGCCTCGACCCCTTGCAGTGCATTCTCTGTCAATCCCCGCTGCGATTAACCGGCGTTGTTATCGGCCTCTCATCGCAGCAACTGCAGCCCTATCACCAACACCTGGCTCGGATGAAACCCATCCCGTTTGAGCCTCTGGCGTAGATACCACAGGATCAATCCGTCTCCATGTCGCCTCAGCAGCCGATGGGCTTGCTTTGCGTGGCTTTTGATCGTCTTTAGCCCTGATTTTTACCTACTCAACGCTCTGCTCTGAGTTCAGTCAATGGAAACCGCCTCGCCTCTTGCCATCCACCGTTGGCGAGAAGTACTTTGAAATTCCTATACCTCAAGGTCTTCTGGATCCTGGCTCGCCCTTATCGCAATCGGCGTCGCCGTTTCGGTCTGCGATTTAACCTGATTGCCGGGATCTATAACTTTGAGCTTGATCATGGCTGACTTTTGCAGGTGGTGTCCTAATTTTGGATATCGCTGATTTACACAGGCCGAGCAAATTCATATCGATTGACCAATAAGCCGATGACGATATCGTGCATCTGGACCGATTTGGAGAAGCAGATCGTTTTACGTGCTAGGCGTTTAATTCGAGTCCGTAAGGTGAGGTGCTGGCGTTCAATTTGCTGGGTGTAACGCTTGCCGGGGCAGTGCACATCGGGCTCTAGATGGCGCTGATACGCGCCTAAGTGATCGGTGTAGTAGCGCGTGATTCCAAACGGTTCCAGTAACTGTTTCAGCGCCAGAAATACCTCATCTTTGCGTCGGCCGAAGACGTAAGCGAGCACTACGCCGGTGGCATGATCAATGGCGTGCCAGAGCCAACGTTGTTCGTCCTTGTTGCCTACATAACTCCACCTTTCGTCGACCTCAGCCTCGTCAACACGCTGAACCACCGCGGTAATGTCGTCTGGATTCAGGCCGCTCAGCAGCGCTTGGTTGACCGGCTCGAGCACGTCTTCTTTTGCTTTCAACTCACTGAGTACGGTGTCCTTGCTGATCTTCAATACCCGCGCCGTATCCCGAACGCCGTTACCATTGAGCGCCATGTCAACGACCTGTTGCTTGACTTGGGGTAGACGTCCACGGTCGCTGTACTCCAGAAGAAAAGAGCCATGGGCTGAACGGCCCGCCTTGGGCCACGCCAACGTGACCGTCGACTTTGATGATCTGCTTGACCAGGTGCATCACCTGCGGGTCCTGGACCCGTTTGGCAATCTTATCCAACAGCACCGAGTGGCGGATCGTGTCGAAATAGCGCGACAAATCCACATCGATCACTGTCGTCATGCGCCGCAGCACACTGCGCCTGACTTCCGCCAGCGCGCGGTGTGGTGACCGTGCGGGCCGAAACCCGTAGGAGTTCGGGCAAAACGCCGCCTCGAAGATCGGCTCCAAAATCAGCTTCAGAGCCCCTTGTACCACGCGATCGCGAATACAAGGTATCGAGAGTATCCGCACCTTGCCGTTGTCCTTCGGTACCTCCACCCGACGGTTCGCCTGAGGTTGATACCGATCGGTCAGCAGCGCTTCACGCAGCTCCGCCAGAAACAGCGATAGCCCCCCCGCCTCGATGTCCTCGAACGTCTGGCCATCCAGGCCCGGGGCACCGCCATTCCGCTTGGCAATCTGGTACGCCTCTTCCAGGGTTTCGATCTTCGCCACGTGCACGAACATCCCCCAGAACCGATGGGTCTCATCAGACTTCGCCTTTCGGTATATCCGCCGTCGCAGTTCCTGTAGCCCAATAGGTGCCTTTATCATCTCACCCCTACCTCACTTTGTACGAACGTCATACCTACCGGTCCGGGCCCTTCCCTCCCGGCGCGTTTTGCTGCACGCCGATCCGCAGTACTACGACCCGATCCGCCACCCTGGTACCTACGCCTCCCTTTCCCACTCACGGTTATAGGAGACACCTCCTCGACGGGCTTTCCCCGCCGGGTACCGAGGGTTTCTCCGGTTGCCACATAATCCTTCGCATCATGTCGCCGCTGATACCCCGCCGGTGAGGGCCGCCGTCTCGGACTCATTTCGATCGGCCCTTGCTGCCTTCGCGCGTTATCGACCGTCTCGGCCACCGGAGTTCGTGTAACGAGGCTACTGCTACGTTCACTGCACGTTACAACCTGATGCGTTGCCGTACACCCACGGTGTACGTTGTCGGAGGGCTTCACCGTCTTGCTCTCGCGCCACGGCGCCTCCCAAGCTACGAGGCTTGAGTCTGTTAGCCTCGACCGGACTTTCACCGGCTGGACTATGTGCCCTTCTCCGGACACGCCGATTCGCCAGCGCCGCCGATATAGGTCCGCCACGATTTCGGCCGGCAACACTGTCGGATCCACCACACTGGTTAAATAGCGATACCATTGTCGTTCGAAGCGCATTTCGACCAACCGCAGCGGATGGCGGCAGCCCTCGATGGACACCAGTCGATCGCGGATGAAATCGTTCTGTTCCAGGATCTGCGACACGCGGTAGGCGAGATTGGACTTGCTGCGGGTGATCCAGGCCGCCCCTCGGTCGATGACTTGCTCGAAGAAACCGAAGTCGTAAAAGCCCCTGTCGAAGATCCACAACGTCCCTTGATGCGAGACCTTCAACACCCGCGCCAGGAAGTTCGTATCGTGCGCTTGCGCCACGTCGGTGAACCACACATAACGCGGTAAGCGACTGGTCAAGTCGATCACCGTACAGATCTTACCCGCCAACGTCCCCGGCGCCAGCTCCTCCAACGCCTTGAGCTTGCGAAACAATGCCTCCAACGTCGAGCCGTCAACCACCAGCACTTCCCGAAACAACTCCCGCGCTCGCCCCACCGCCGCCGGCAGCGGCCGGCTCCGCTCGGCCCAGCGGCGCTGCAGGCGCGGCAACAGCGCCATCAATACCCGGTGAAACAACTCCGCCGGAAAGCTCAAAAACCGCTGGTTCAGCGCCTGTTGCGTGACTTTCACCCGCCCCGCCCACAGACAATCCTCGCGCGCCAACATCCGCGTCAGTTCACACACCGACGGCACCTGGCGCCACAATAGCGTCAACCCCGCCGCCACCATCACCGGAAAACTCAAGATCCGCTCGCGCAGCCCCAACAGCCGGGCATAACCTTGTTGGCCGAGGATGGCCGGCTTCAGCAACAACCTCAACCGCTCCTCGATGACTTCATTGCTCACCAGCGGCGCATTCTTGCGCCGCACATGGTCCGCGTTACGCGGCTTCTTCGC
>CAVSVP010000008.1:0-815070 GCA_963731125.1 uncultured Pseudomonadota bacterium | reverse complement strand
TCGGTGCCGCCGCGTCGATATAGGCGTGATTGCACAGGTACGTTGGTCGGCGTTTTTCACGAATTGCGTGGCTGTTGACGCGCATCTTAGCGCCACAGCGCCCGCACCACACCAACCCTTGCAACAGCGCCGCCCCTTCGCGGGGCGCACCTGGGGTGTTGGAGCGAAACCAATTTTGATGCAGACGCTGCCGGTTAGCGAGGTAGTCTTCCCAGCCAATATAACCCTCATGATGATCGCGCAGGCACACCGGCCACTGCTCCGGCGGTCGCAGACGCGGCCGCGCTTTACCGGTTTTCGGGTAGCGTTGTGTGCCGTCATATTCGCATTCGCCGTAAACATAAACACCGGCATAGGCGGGGTTGCGCAATATTCGCACCACCGCCCGGTAACTGGCCTCTTTCCACACCAATTGCCCTTTGCCAGGACCGCCGGGGAGGCGTGCCGGCAACTTGAGCTGCTCCGCTTTGAGCTTCAGCAGCACCTGCCGCGCCACCCCCAGCTGATCAAACAGCGCAAAAACATAGGCCAACCGCTCCCGCACCTGACGATTGGGATCTTTAACCCAGCAGCCCTCGGGATCGCCCACGTAACCGGTCGGCATCGAGCGACCCAGCTGGCCTTTGCGCGCTTTGTTCCAGCGCCCTTCATAAAGCCGGGTGCGCAGGGTCATGAGCTCTGCCTCCGATAACGTCCCCTTCACGCCGAGCAATAATCTGTCGTTCGGCTCACGGGCATCATACACCGAATGTTCGTCGGCGATGAGCGTGTGGGTCAGACTACAGATCTCGATAAGACGATGCCAGTCGCTGCCGCAGCGGGCCAGGCGTGAGGCTTCCAGCATCAACACCACGCCCACCTCACCGGCGGCCACTTCCGCGACTAACCGTTGAAACCCATGACGATATTCGGCGGAGACGCCCGACTGTCCCTGGTCTTCGTCATTAATCACCACGGCATCCGCGGCCCAACCCAATTCCTGCGCGCGTTGGCGTAAATGGTACTGCCGTTCCGTGCTCTCGCGATGGTGCAGCACTTGAAAGACACTGGACTGACGCCCATAGACACACGCGCGGCGCTGGCGATGGTCAGCCGTAATTTTGGTACTTGCAGAACGATACGGGTACATAATGCCCCCTGTCGGTTATGTCTTGGGGTGAGAACGAACCGCGCGTAGGGATAACTCGCCGATTAGTCCAAAGAAGTTTTCTTGCTTGATCGGCGCGTGCGCGGCTCGCGGTCTTTCAGATGCCGAACCAACTCGACTAAGCTCTGTAGTGATAAGCGCGGTGTTGGCGGAAAGCTGACCGTGGTCAGCCGCGGCAAGTCGGTCTGTTGCCAAGGCACTAACAGGCAAAGACCTTCGTGATGGCGAATCCGCACCCATAGCTGCTCCTCGCGCCAATAGACGCGTTCGACTTTACCGGTCGTGTTAAAACAACCACTGGATTCATCAATCACGGTAGCGAAATGGCCCAAAAATGCAATATAGGGTGCTTTATAAACTTGGTTTAAAGGGACAGATGTCAGCGGCAGAGAGTCACGTGCTAAACCAGCGGAGGCTGGCTGGAAAACGCGCCAAGGCGGCGCGCGGCGAGCTGGGTATGCCGGTGCCGATAGGCTACGTGCGACGGCCGTCGGGGGAGGTGATGAAAGACCCTGACGAACAGGCATAAGCGACGATTGAGCTGGTATTTGCTCAGTTCGCGCGCCTGGGGACGATTAATGGGGTCTTGCGCTACCTGGTGGCGCATCACATTCGCTTGCCCGTACGGGTGCATGCGGGCCCTCAGCGGGGAGAATTAGAATGGCACCGTCCCAATCGGACGACGCTGAGTAATTTGCTCCATCACCCGATGTATGCCGGCGCCTATGTCTATGGACGCCGACCGACAGATCCGCGCCGCCAACAACCGGGGCGTCCCGCCACCGGCCGCACGGTAGCCCCACCGGAGGACTGGCGGGTGCTGCGCCAGGCGCATTACCCGGCCTACATCAGCTGGGAGCGCTTTGAGCAGAATCGCGCCCAGTTGGCGGCGAATGGTAGTGCGGCGTTGGGCGTTGCACGCCAGGGTCCGTCGTTGCTGGCGGGGTTAGTGACAGGTGGGCGCTGTGGGTTACGGATGAACGCCCGTTATGGTAACAACGGCCGGGGGTTACGCTACAGTTGTTACAGCGCGGCGATGAATTACGCCGAGGCGCTCTGTCAGTCGCTGGTCGGCGAGGTGTTGGATGAGGCGGTGAGCGCGCTGGTGTTACAGGCGCTGGAACCGGCGGCGTTGGAGGTTAGCCTGCAGGTAGCCGAGGACCTGGAAGCCGAGCGTCAGCAATTACATCGGCATTGGGCGCAGCGACTAGAGCGGGCGCGTTTCGAGACCGAGCGGGCACAGCGGCAATATAATGCCGTGGAGCCGGAAACCCGCTTAGTCGCCCGCACCCTAGAGCGGCAATGGGAAGCCGCACTGGCTGCCGAGGAGGCGTTAAAGGCGCAGTACCAGCGGTTTCTGGCCGAACAACCGGCCACGCTCTCGATGGCCGAGCGCGAGGCCATCCGCCGCTTGGCCCGCGACATTCCGGCGCTGTGGCAGGCACCCACGACCACGCCGGCCGATCGCCAAACGATCATCCGGCAACTCCTTGACCGGGTGATTGTCACTGTCGAGGGCGAGAGCGAGAAAGTTGACCTGCAGGTGCACTGGAGCGGCGGACACGCCACCCAGATGAGCCTAATTCGACCCGTAGCACGCCTGGAACAACTGAGTTACTATCCCGAGCTGTTGCAACGCGTCGCTCACTGGCATGCCCAAGGTGACGACGCCGCGAAGATTGCCGAGCAGCTCAACGCGGAAGGGTGGCACCCGGCCAAGCGGCGCGCCACCTTCAATGCCTCCATGGTGCTCGCTTTGCTGTCTCGCCAGGGCATCCGTTCTTCCCGACGCTCGCCGGCGCACGAGGTGCTCCGCCAACCCGATGAGCTGACCCTGCATGAGCTTGCCCAGCACCTCGCCATCCCGGAGATGACATGGTATGCGTGGTTACGCAAAGGCCAACTCAAGGCAAGGCGGGATACCAGTTCCTCACATCCCTTGTGGTTGATTCAGGCCGATGCCGCCGAACTCGACCGACTACGGGCTTTGCGACGTGCTCCCCGCACTTGGCAACGGCCCTCATCCACCCCCGTTAACATAGCTAGCGTTTTACGGAGGTTGCATGGCTGGTAGATCTCTATTTCCCAGCGCCGCGCGTAATCGGCCAGGGCCTGCTCGGGGGTATCGGTGGTGACCAGGATCAACCGCTCACCATCCTCCAGGCGCAGCGCCAGGATGTGCAGAAAACACCCCCAGACCGGGCACCGGCCGAACAACCCCTGCTGCTCACCGGGTCGCAGAGCGCTGAACAGCACGCTGGCGCGCAGCGGTTTGTTCCAACGATTGGGGATCAGGGTGTGGTGCTTAATGCGGATGCGAAAGGCAATCTGCTGGCGTTGCAGGTAACTGAACCAGGCGTGGCCGACGAATTCCCGGTCGGCCAATAAGGCGGCAATCCGTTCCCGCCCGAACAGCGCGAGAAACCGCTCCATCAGCGCAATGCGCTCAGCGGTATGGGAGTTACCGGCGTTGGGCAACCAGGTCCACAGCAGCGGGATGGCCACCCCGCGGTAGGCGATACCCAGCATCAAGAGAGTGATCTCGTGCTGGCCAAAGCGCCACTTCGTCCGATCCAGGGTCAGGTACCAAGGCCCTTCCTCCAGCGGCATCAGCTTGACCACCAGGCGAGCGAGGTGGGGAAAGTTCAGCTCAAAACCGCGCAAAAAGCGCTGCAACCGCTTGTAGCTCGATTCGGGTTTGACCCGCCCGTTGAACGCGGTGGCTAGCTCCGCCAGATTGACCGTTTTGACCTTAAACAGCGCAATGATAAAGTGCGCCAAAAAGCTCACACGGGCTCCATGCCAGTCCAGCTGTTCGGACAACACCTGTTTCCAAGCGTATTGGGGGGACGGTGATTTCATCGGCTCTCCGCTTTTTTGTGAACGAACTGCCCAAGAGGATACACCAACATAAATTGAATCAGCAGCTTAGACTGTTTTGTCCTGTACTGAGGTTTTTCCTAAAAAATGAGAATTACTTTCCACTTCGATGATTAGCGTTGCATTATTTATCGAGTATCCGAGTTCATGGTCGTGTTTCAACTATCATTTCAGCTATACAAGATACAAACTTCATAAGTCAGGTAAAAAACGAGCGATCCGTTAGACTTGATATGAAATTGCATTGCACTTAGCTTCTAAGAGCCTTAAGATGAATGTTACTGTTGCCTAATGAATTAAAGGTAAGGTCGAATTCATGACCAATGTTTATGTTGACAGCAAACTGAGTGATGATGAAAGACGAAAACGCCTCTATGCAGGTGATATCTTTCTTTTTTTTCACCGTCTACGAGTTCTCGAGTATTGTGTGACTTTGTACGCGAAATGCTGATTGATGCCTTCGCTCCCTATGATCCACGTGAAGCACAATATCATTTATCTGTTGAGGAATTCGTCAGTCAATTTGCTCCCGTAAAACCTGCATTTATACACCATCCAAAAACCAAAATTTAATTCGTGATGTTTTGTTTGAAGCAGGCTGTGATGTGGTGCACACTTATATGGACGTTCTAAGGTTATGGATTTCCGTACCGTTCATCTCACTGAAATTATATGCCGAAACGGTGCGCCAAATATTGATTCAAGTCCAAAGGGAACGTCTTTGCGTGATTTTCTGCGGAGTAAGGATCTTGCTCCCATGCCAGAAGATTTAGTTGCCTCTACGATGATCAGGATTCCTCACTGGTCGGAGAGTTAGTGTTTGGGCCAACGCTTAGTGGCTAATACATGTTGATAATGACCTGATACACTAGACATTATTTTTTTAACGTTTCGGCAAATTATTGCTCTTGATGTACAAGTAGTTGAGTCGGGAAATATTTTATTGCCAATGATTTCTATTTTTTTTTAGGTTGAACTAAATTCAAAAGCACAGCTTAATTAGAACAAAGGCTTACAATTTTTTTTAGATGTGTATCGTTGATATGTATCATTGTAGATAAACTTATTCACATGTAAACAAACAAGCTTTAAGATTCAGCTTTTCAATGATTGTCTGGGTTGAGGTAAGAGTTTATTAAAAAGGGATAATTCAATATGCTCACTTTCTTGGCTAGCCTCTATGCTGCTATCTTCATAGCAGACGATAAACCGCCCCACCAATAAGCCGGTGTTCGTGGCTTCACCTAACTTAATCTTGTTAATGCTCCATAAGCACTAGTAGATGTGTATTCACGTTACCGCGTTTGCTCCTTTGTGATGATATCACTTTAAGCTACTGCTTGCTTTCTTGGCGGAAGTCTACACTTGGCTGACGCGGCATTCCATAGAATCCATGCTGAATGTAATTGAACTATGAGTAGTGGAAGAAGATACGTCACATAGTTTTACAAATCCAGTGGAATTGCTCCTGTATTGTGCAAGTAGGCAGCAACGTTTTTCTATCCTCAGACTTTGAAAAAATGGAATTTTAAATAGGCTAAGACACCGTGGAACAAGAACATTATCGCATTTTGTACATTCAACCAGTAGTTGGCGGTGGCTCTGACGTTAGTTTATTTGAATTAGTGCGTGGTCTAAACAAAGCAAAGTATGCTCCAGTCGTGTTGTTTTACACAAAAAGTCCTTATCAAGACTTATATGAAGCAAGCGGTGCTAAAATTATCATATTGTCGGAAAATTTGCCTACCGCATTACTAGAACAACCAACTCTAGAACGCCAAAAAGATAATGCAGAAAGAAGTTTTACTTTCATAGCAAAAGTGCATAAATTTATAAAACAAGATGTTCTCTTAGCAAAACATATAGCTCGAATAATAAGAAGCGAAAAAATTGATCTTGTACATCACAATCTCAGTTTGGATTCCAGTCGCGCTGGAGTACTTGCTGCGTCAATTTCTAGAATACCTCAAATTTGCCATTTCCGACTTTTTAACAATATTACTTTATTAGGAAGATATTTAATACCATTTGTCAATAAATTTATTTTTATCTCAAAAGCAATATCAGAGCACTACTACAGACAAGGTATTCCTTTAAGTCGTGGACATATCATCTACAATCCTATTACCGAAGAAGAATTTTGGGAAGTTAGCGACGCAGATAAACTGCGGACTGAGCTTAACTTAACAGGATATGAGAACATAATTAGCAATGTAGGCAGGATTGATTGGTGGAAAGGTCAAGACTATTTTTTAAAAGCAATGGCAAATGTGGTAAAAACTTTTCCAAATACAAAAATTTTAATTGTAGGAGAACTTTCTCCAACCACGCAGCGAAATCAACTCTACTGGTTACAATTACAACAAATGGTTATTGATCTTAATCTGTCAGATCACGTTGTTTTTACCGGATCCCGGCGTGATATTCCGCAAATAATGAAAATTTCAGACATTGTAGTGCACAGTGCTTCCAAACCAGAGCCGTGGGGACGCGTAGTGGCGGAGGCAATGATGGCCGGTCGTCCCGTTATTGCTACAAATGCCGGAGGTATTATGGATAGTGTGACTAACGGGTTCACTGGAAAACTCGTATCTTTACAAGACACATCAGCAATGGCTGAAGCTATCTGTGAGCTTCTTACAGATCAAGCATTGGCACGGCGACTGGGTCAACAGGCTCAACAATTTGCAAGGGAGCATTTTTCAGTCAAAAAGCATGTTAATGCCGTTCAAGACATATATCACGAAATTTTAAGTAAAAAAACCGGTTACCTTAAAAATAAAACTCGTACTATACGTAGTTAAAGTAATATTATGTAGTGGTTTTTAATTTTCAAAAGCACAATGAAATACGACAAAAAATGCATTTATTTTAAATAACGAACCATAAAAAATTCAGCATTGGAATGCAGTTGTAAAGTTAATTTAAAAGGTCGTATTATGTCTTTACAAAAAAAAGCAATCACAGGAATTAAATGGAACTTTTTGCAAGTAATATGTTATCAATTGATTGCTTTTTTTGTCTTCCTTTTGCTTGCTCGGTTACTTAAACCTGAAGATTTTGGTTTGGTGGCTTTAGCAAGTGTTTTTATTCAGTCTACTAGAACTTTTGTAACATTCGGATTCAGTACAGCAATTGTGCAGCGTCATAATTTGGATACTGAACATCTCGACACTGCTTTTTGGGCAAATTTAGGTATTAGCATAACAGTTATATTTTTGACATTTTTTAGTGCCGAAGAGATTGCAGCATTATTCGGCGAACCCAGATTAGCTCCAATCATTACTTGGTTGTCTATCGGTTTCCTATTTTCAGCTTTAATCAATGTTCAAACGGCTATTTTACTGCGTAAATTTGATTTCAAGTTATTAGCTCTCCGTTCGATGACAGGAAGTTTAGTAGGAGGTTTAGTTGGTGTAATGCTGGCTCTATTGAACTTTGGTGCATGGAGTCTTGTTGGAAGACAGTTAACTACTTCTCTGGTAGGGGTTGTTTTGATCTGGAGCATAGCAGACTGGAGGCCGCGTTTCAAATTCTCCATAAAGCATGGCAAGGATCTATTTAATTTTGGGATAAGTGTGACAGGAATCGAACTGCTAAACGTCGTTAATCGCCATGCAGACAATTTTATCATTGGATACTTTTTAGGTCCTGTAGCTCTTGGGTACTATAACATTGCATACCGTCTAATTACGATCGTATCCGATTTATTGGTTGGTGTTGTGGAACGTGTCATGATGCCGACCTTTTCAAGATTACAAAAAGAAACAAAACGCTTACAAAGAAATTTCTATAATGTAATACAAATTGTAAGCTTAATATCTTTTCCTGCCTTCTTTGCTATTAGTTTACTTTCACCAGAACTTGTAATAATGCTATTCGGAGAAAAGTGGACTCCAAGTATCCCCGTGATGCAAGTCTTAGCTTTAGTTGGTATTTTACAAAGCGTTTTGCGGTTTCATGCAGTCATCATTATCAGTTTAGGAAAACCAAACTGGCGATTAACATTACAAATACTCGAGGCAATGACTAATGTTATTGGTTTTTTGATAGCAGTGAGATGGGGAATAGTAGCCGTTGCTATATCGTATACCATTGTTAATTTTTTTATGTTTCCGTTTTGGCTTTGGGCAGTCAATCGGCTTATTAAAATAAACTTCAAAGCTTATTTATGGCAATTTTTACCTGCTGTTACAGGATCTTTTATAATGGTAATGTGGATTCTTTTTTTAAAAGGACTTTTTAACCAGAAATTTGGGCCCGTACCAGTTCTAGTAACCTGCACAGTTGGAGGTATTATTCTTTATCTACTTACAATTTATCTAGTATCTCCATCTCTTGTGGTAAAAGTTTTTAATATCGGTAAAGGTTTTTTGCCAAAAATAGGGTCAAAAGTTTAAAGTGTCTTCTAGGAGGCTGTCCGAGAATTAAATGCACTGCCCGTGCATCCTCTGCAGGCAGGTGATTTGTTTAGTTTAGGTTTAATCTCGGGCTTCGAATCGTGTGTTTTTTTTCACAATCCAATCGCTTCGACCCTCTGATCACGCTAGGCACGCCGGCTGTACGGGGGTGTTGCCAGGCCTACAGGGGTTTTTGTGCCTTTTTCAGGCACTGACGGCAACCTCGCCATAGCGCCAGAGCTTCAACAGATTGTGCGTTAGGCAGACCAACCGCCACTCACCGCGCACTTTGTCCAGCCCGCGCAAGAGAAAGCGCCGGAAACCACGCACTTCTTTGATCTGACCAAACACCGGTTCCACGATCACTTTGCGTCGACCATACAGGGCACGCCCTTCCGGTGTGCGCAGCTTCGCCGTCATCGCCGCTTTGGTCGCCGCCGCCTTGGTAGCCGGCTTCGCTTGTGTCTCGGAGGTCTGGCTGGCGGCGTTGTCAGCGACCGACTCGCTCGAGGCAACCGACCCACTCGAGGCAACCGACCCACTCGAGGCGATCGACTCGCTCGAGGCGATCGACTCGCTCGAGGCGGGCGCTTCGCTGAGCACCGCTGCTGGCACTTCGCGGCCCGTGGCAATGTACGGATCAAATCCTAAGCGCTCCAGGTCCTCGACCGCTTGGGCACTGTAATAGCCACTGTCCAGACTCGCAGGGATCGGCTGCGGTTGCTCCGCTTCGTCCCGGGGCGGCTCGATGCCGGCGCGGTTGAGATTCGCCTGAATGGCTTCGCCCAGCGGTTGGGCTTGTTGTTTGTCGTTACTCTCGGCACAGACCGCACAGGCGACGATGATCTGGCAACCGTCATCCACACTGGCCTGGGCATTGCCACAGTAGTCCCAGCCTTTATTCGGGGTGCGCATGAGGTTGAGCTCGGCGTCGGTGAAGCTCAGTTGCGCTTTGTCATCGGGGGTCTCACGGATCGGCTTAGGCGCTTTGCCACGGCGCTTTTTGCCTTGGCGCGCCCGTTCGGCGTCCGCTTCGGCGCGCCGGCGACGTTCTTCTTCGGCCTCCGCTTTAGCTCGTGCTTCCAGGCGCTTCATCGCCGCTTCGATCTGCCCAGACGTTGCTCGCGGCGTTGCAACTCGCTCGGTAACTCATCGCCTCGACTCACCCCCAGCATCGCCTCTTCGGCCGCATCCTGCTGCTGCGCCTGCTCGAGCAACGCCTCAATCTCGGCCCGTAAGCGCACCACTTCTTTTTTCATATGGCCATAACTCATCGCTTTGTGCCGTGAGGCATTACCCTGAACTTTGGTCCCGTCCGTCGACACATTACCTAATTTCACCAGCCCCGCCTCGCCGGCAATGCGTAGCACTTGCACAAAGACCTCTGCAAAGGCCTCCAGATGCTGTTTGCGAAAGTCACTGATGGTGCGAAAATCCGGGCGCTCTTCACCCACCATCGCCAAAAACGCTAAATTGCGTTCACACGCTTGCGCAATCTTGCGGCTCGTAAACACCCCCACACAATAGGCATACAGCAATAGACACACCAACATCGCCGGATCAAACGGGGGCGCTCCACGCGTCTCCTGCTCATACGGCGCGTAGAACTGACTTAAGTCCAACTGCTTCACCGTATCAATTAGGAAAAACACTAAATCACCTTCCGGTAATTTCGCTACCGGACGATAGACTTCATCCCGGTAACGCTCGGGTTCCCAAGGACGATATTTTTTCCCACCCTGTTTGCGTGCCATCGGCTTTGGCCCCGTCTCTCTTGATGACTCTGCCGCTAAGGCTCGCTATCTTCTCGCTTTATCTGACAGCTTGCAACCCCAATGAACCAGCTCGGCTATTTCGTGGACAGCCTCCTAGTGCATTATTTATCCGAGTTAGCAGACCCGCGTCATGCGAAAGGCATTCGCCCTGTGCAGTTGTCGAGCGTAACGATTATGGTAATGGCGATGCTATGCGGGCGAACGAGCCTGAAAGGGATCGCGCGCTTTGCGCGCACCCATGTGCAAGCGCTGGCCGAGGTGATCCCGTTACCGCGCGATAAAGCGCCCTCCTACAGTACGTTGCAACGCTTGAGCCAGCAGCTGTCGAGCGAGGGCTTGTGTAGGCAGTTCAATCGCTGGATGCCGCAGTACGCGCAGGCCGAGACGATCGCTATGGATGGCAAGCGTATCACCCGCACCTTCCCACCCAAGGAAGGCGAGAAACAACGTGTTACCTCGCTGGTGTCGTTTTTTAGTCATCCTCGTCAGCTGATCTGCGGCGTCGGTAAGCTGGACAATGATAAGCCCAGCGAAATCGACGTGGTGCAAGCATTGATCGGCACGCTGCGGATCGAGCGTTCGGTGGTCACTCTGGATGCGCTGCCTTGCCAAAAAAACCGGTGGCCCAGATTACTGCCCAGGGCCACGGCTACCTCATCCCCGTCAAAGGCAATCAACCGACGCTCCCTAAGCGCCTCGCGCGGACGGCGCAGAATGCAGCGACGGCGGCCTGGAGTTGGCGCCAAAGCGGCCATGGTCATGATACCCGTTGTCGGCGCACATGCTGGCCGGCCGCGGCGGCGATGAAGGCGCAATGGCCGGGGCTGGAGCAGTCTATCGGCGTTCGGCGGCAGGGCGAGCGGGACGGTAAACCCTTCGACAACCCCACGTATTACATCACCCGCGAGCCATTCAGGGCGTGGCGCTTGGCGCAGCGTGTTCGGGGTCATCGCAAGCTCGAAAACACCCTGCACTGGACTAAAGGTGTCGTCTTGCAGGAAGATGATGGTGGCTTGGTGGACTCACCAGCGGCGGCTAATATGGCGCTGATCCGCAACATGAGCTTCCATTTGCTGGTGATGACCGGGTAGCGATCGATCAGCGAAGGGATCAGTGCCATGGGCGAGCAGGTCGGGAAACTCTGGCAGATCATCAGTCAGCCGAGCCGAACACCGCTGAAGCGCTAACAGGTTAGCGATGCATGTCGGATAATATTATAATTTTAAATGGTTTTTTTACTTTGAATCGACTCTCCCTTATCCAAGGGGGCGCAACGCCAACAACAGCAGGTGCTCCAGAGCCTGCTTGAGCACTGGCCAGGGCTGACTCTCTTTCTCGATCACCCCGAGGTTCCTCTGGACAACAATCGCGCCGAGAACAGCCTGCGTACCCCGGTGACCGGACGCAAGCACTACTATGGATCGGGCAGCCTCTGGAGTGCGCAGTTGGCCGCCACCCGCTTCTCGGTGCTGCAGACGTTGGAGCTGTGGGGCATTAACCCGCGGCACTGGTTGACGGTTTATCTCCAGGCGTGTGCCGACAATGGCGCCCGCCCCCCGCGGGATCTCGATCCCTTTCTGCCGTGGCGCATGGAGGAACCGCGACGTGCTGAGCTGACCCGACCCTATTCCCCCCAGGCGCCACCGGCCTCACCCACCGCACCCGTACCCGGTCACGACCGCTCGTGAGCTATCGCTACTGTGGTCGCCACTTCCGTGCCGAGGAGATCGCCCAAATCCGTCGGCTCATTGCTGAGGCGCCCGGACGCACCCGCGCCGAGCTCTCCCGATTGACCTGTCAGGTCCTGGGCTGGTACAAGGCCGATGGCGGCTGGAAAGACATGTCCGCCCGCGTCGCCATGCTACGGATGCACCGCGATGGGCTCATCGAGCTGCCACCCCCGCGTCACCCCCAACCCCGGGCAACGGTGGCGATCACTTCGCAAACCGATCCCGGGCTACCGATCGTCAGCCCGGCTCGGGCCCTCACCCCGCTACGACTGCAACCGGTTCAAAACCGCCAGGATTCGCGGCGGTGGAACGAGTACCTCCACCGCTACCACTATCTCGGCTATCAACCCCTGCCTGGCGCCCAATTGCGCTACCGCATCTTCTCCGGCCCACAACTGATCGCGCGGCTCGGCTTTGGCGCCGCCGCCTGGCAGGTCGCGCCACGCGACCGCGATATCGGCTGGCGCCCTGAGCAGCGCACGCGACATCTGCCGCTGATCGTCAACAATGCCCGCTTTCTGATCCTGCCCTGGGTGCACTCCCGCAATCTGGCCTCCATGATCTTAGCCAAGGCCGCCCGGCTGCTTCCCAGGCAGTGGCAGCAGCAGTATGGCTATCGCCCCGTCCTGCTAGAGACTTTCGTGGAGAAACCCCGCTTTCAGGGCACCTGCTACCAAGCGGCCAATTGGGTTTACCTGGGTCAAACTCAAGGCCGGGGGAAACTCGGACCGGCTCGAAAACAGAGTGTTCCCATCAAGGACTTATGGGTTTATCCTTTGGATCAACACTTCAGGCAGGTGCTAACCCGCTGATCGTTCCAAGAATGGGTTGGCCGAATATTTACTTGTGTGTAATGGGGTGATTTTGGCAGGAGGTTTAATGTTGTTACTGAACAAACGCTGCAGCCGTCAACTCTCCCCCTCATAAGGATTCGCCGGCATCAAGAGGGGCGAGAGCGGTTTACGGCGATAGCCGTCGCCAGGTGGATAATGCTTGGCCAGGTAATCGAGGATATGGTTCTCCGTTTCCTCTGGGAACTGCCAGAGTCCCTGGGTGGCCTGCATCCAGCGGATAATCTCTTGCCAAGTTTCTCGGCTGCCGCGCTGGGCGGTAATCAATTTGGCAGAATGACAGACGGTACAGTGAATCTTCACCGTTTCCCAATGGGTGTCGATAACCAATCCGGTCTGTTCGTCGATTTCCTGGGCTGACGCGGATGTTATGAAAAGCAGTAAGCTGGCGCCGAGTATAGCGTTTCTGTAACTCGTCATGATTTATACCACCTGGACGGCAATGCGATGGCAAGCGTTATTAAGGTAGCCCCTGGGATTCCAGCCGGGGATTACCATGGGTTGGGATGTGCCATTGCTGTCTACGGCCCGGGCCCAGACTTCGTAGTAGCCGATCTCCGGGAAGGTGATTTCCGAATCCCAAAGCTGCCAGGCCAACCGATTGACGGGGGGTTTTAGGTTGGCTTTTTGCCAAGTGGCGCCGAAATCGATAGACACATAAAGCTCGTTGACCTCCAGGTCTCCCACCCAGGCCTTGCCGCGCACCGTCAGCGTATTACCTAACGGCTGGCTAATCCCCGATTCGGGAAAAGTGATCAACGACTTCACCGGCATGGAGGTAATAATGCACATATCCTCGTCGGGCACCTCGGTACCGGGGGCGACAGGATGGCAGGGAACCCGATAGGATTGTCCGCCCATTTTGGGGCCGTCATGTACCTGGTTACGAATAACAATCTTTGTCAGCCACTTGCCGGCTACGGAGCCAGACCAACCGGCGGCGATAAGCCGCAGGGGGTGGCCGTTCAGTAAAGGCATATCTTCCCCGTTGATGGCCCAGGCGATCAGCGTTTCATCCTGTAGCGCCTTAGCCATGGGAACGCCGCGGGAGATCACGACTTTATTGGGATCGCCGCTTAGGTGAACATCGGCACCGTAATAACCGATATAGACCGCATCTTCTTTAATGCCGCAGAACTCCAGCACGTCTTTCAGCCGTATTCCCGTCCATGCAGGGCAGCCTACCGCGCCGGTGGTCCATTGGTTGCCCTTGGCAGGGGGGTTAAATCCGCTGCGGCCGTTGCCCCCGCACTCCAGCTGGAGCTGGTACGTGTGGTGGGGGAATTGCTTTTTGAGTTCCGGCAGCGTAAAGGTAGTGGGGTTTATGCAGGATTCACCGGCAATCGCGAGCTGCCAGGCGGCGGGGTCTATGTTATGGGGCGGAATCCCGTTGTTTCGGATAAACAGCCGGCTGGCCGGGGTGACCGGATCGTCCAGCAGATGAGCGGGTGTTTCCGCATTAACGGGCCGGTCGTTTAGTACCCGTAAACCCACTTTGCCGGGAATCACGAAGGGTTCGTTACTGTCGGCCAGCGCTATCGGGATCAATCCGCCGGGCAACTTGTCCGCAAACGGAATATGCGCACCCAACAAGGCACTCATGGCCAGGAGTCCGCTTTTCTGCAGAAAACCGCGGCGGGTGAGGGGATCTACGGTTCTGCCTCAGACCAGCCAATCGGCCCGTTCAGGATCTTCCCCATAGAGTTCGTGAATGCCGCGCTCGCGTCGCTTATTGCTCATGTTTTAGGCTCCCGGCAGAATTCTCATCAAAGGGTTTCGGATTGTCTCCAGCAGCGTGCTGTCATAAACGTGCTGCTGTTGCTGAAGCCATGTACTCATGACGAAGCATAGTAAACTTTTGGCAGAGATCATCTTTCTAAAGGAGGGATTGCGACACCCAATATCGAGCTGAAAGTTGTTATCAAGACCGTCTGCGGCATGGATGCCGCAGTCGAGCTTACAGGGATGTATTCACAGCGTGTCTTGAAAATAACTTTCAGCTCGACAGTCTGACGCTTTCGGAACTGATTTTCCTCTCCCCTGGTAGGAAAGGGGTGGCGTGCGGGGGAGATTGGCCAAAGTCGAGTTAATTTTAGTCGTTGGTAAGTGCTTATCGGGGTTATAATTCATGTTCCCGGCTTGTTCCAAGCTTCATTCCCTGCTAGCAATGGATAGTTGTCATGTTCCGACCCTTGGAAGTCTTTATCGGCCTGCGCTATACCCGGGCGAAACGCCGTAATCATTTTATTTCCTTTATTTCTTTGACCTCGATGCTGGGCATCGCCCTGGGCATCACGGCGCTAATCACCGTGCTTTCGGTGATGAATGGTGCGGTTAAAGAGGTCAGAGAGCGCATCTTGGGTATGGCGGCTCATGCCACCATTTCGGATTGGGGAGGGCAGCTTCAGGACTGGCAAACCGTGCAGACTCAAGTAGAGCGCAATCCCCACGTGCTGGGCGGGGCCCCCTACGTCCGTGGCGAAGCCATGTTAATCCATGGCTCTCTGGTTAGCGGAGCCATTGTTCAAGGGGTGCTGCCGGAAGAGGAGCGTCGGGTGTCGGATATCGCCGATAACATAGTGAGCGGCGCGCTCGCGGCGCTGCAGCCCGGTGAGTTCGGAATTATTCTGGGCAAATCCCTGGCCAATGCCTTGGATGTGCCGACAGGCACCAAGTTGACGGTGGTAACACCCCAGGCCACCTTTACGCCAGCCGGGCGGGTCCCGCGGCTTAAGCGCTTTACGGTGGTTGGTATTTTCGATTCTGGGATGTACGAGTACGACCGTAGCCTGGCCTATATTCACCTGGAGGACGGTGCCAAGCTGTTTCGCCTGGAAAATAATGTCACCGGCCTGCGCCTTAAGCTCGATGATATGTTCCAAGCTCCGCGCATCGTCCGGGAAATCGCCGGGCAATTACCTAAGGGTCTGTATTTGGTGTCGGACTGGACCCAGGAGCATGCCAATTTTTTCCGGGCCGTACAGATCGAAAAAACCGCCATGTTTATTATTCTGACCTTGATTGTGGCGGTGGCCGCCTTCAATATTGTTTCCACTCTGGTGATGGTGGTCACCGATAAGCAGGCGGATATCGCCATTCTGCGTACCCTGGGGACCACGCCGGCCAGCATTATGGGAATTTTTATGGTGCAGGGAACGACCATTGGTTTCATCGGCACCATGCTGGGTCTGATCGGTGGGATTTCCCTGGCTCTAAACTTGGACGTCGTCGTGCCGTTTATTGAAAATCTTTTTAATATCAAATTCATGTCGCCGGATGTTTATCTAATCAGCGAAGTGCCTTCGGAGTTGATCTGGAGCGATGTAGTGGCGATTGCCATTGTCGCTTTTGGCCTGGCGATGCTGGCCACCTTATATCCCGCCTGGCGGGCTTCGCGTACGCAACCAGCCGAGGCGCTGCGCTATGAATAAGGAAGTGGTCGCCGTGGCGGAGCCGGTGGGCTTGGATGCCGGACCAGAACTGAACCCGGCGGTGCTGCAGTGCCGGGGGTTGCGCAAATGCTTTCGGCAGGGCAATCAGACATTGGAGGTACTGCGCGATGTGAACTTTAGTATACAGCCGGGTGAACGGGTGGCTATTGTGGGCAGCTCCGGCGCCGGTAAGAGCACCTTATTGCACTTGTTAGGGGGCCTGGATACCCCCTCCGACGGTGAAGTGATCGTTGCCGGTCATCCGTTGACCCGGATGAAGGATGCCGAGCGGGGGCGGTTGCGCAACCGGTTGCTGGGGTTTGTTTATCAATTTCATCATTTGCTGCCGGAGTTCACCGCCTTGGAAAACGTGGCCATGCCGCTCTTGATTCGCGGACAGAAGACGGCGGAGGCGGTGCGCCGTGCCGCCGAGCTGCTGGCAAAGGTCGGCTTGGCGGAACGACTGACCCATAAGCCCGGCGAACTGTCCGGCGGTGAACGCCAGCGCGCGGCGGTGGCCCGGGCGCTGATCAGCGAGCCCGCCTGCGTACTGGCCGACGAACCCACCGGTAACCTCGACCGGCGTAGCGCCGAGCAAGTGTTCGAGTTAATGCTGGAATTAAATCGCTCTCTTAATACCAGTTTTGTGATTGTCACCCATGATGAGGCTCTCGCGGCTCGTATCGATGGTATCTGGCGTCTGGCGGATGGCGGACTGCAGCGGAAGTCTTGACTCAGAAGCGTGACGTCGATTTGTTGGGTTTGCGGCGGCGGCGGATGACTTGAAGCCGCCAAAGCAGGCGCACGACACCATAAACCGTTGTTCCCAATAGCACGCCGACGGTCAGCGAGCCAATCAGCAGTGGCGCCCAGATAGCGCCCGCTTTATGCCATAACCAGTGTAGGGAGAGTTCAAAGGCGAAAGGCTGGGGTGGCGTTCCTAGCATCCACACCCCCACCTTATAGGTAAAGTAAAATACGGGTGGCATGGTAAAGGGATTGGTGATAAACACTGTGGTAACGGTCAGGGGCAGGTTGATCCGTAGCCAGATGGCGGCGAATGCGGCAATGATGACCTGACCGGGCAGGGGAATAAAGGCGACAACCACTCCTACGCCCATGGCCCCGGCAACGGAGCGGCGGTTAAGATGCCACAGATTAGGATCGTGCAGCCGCTTGCCCAAGAACCGCAAATGCCTGTGCTCGCGAATGCTTTGGTGATTCGGCAGGTAGCGTTTAAGAAATCGCCTGGCCATAAGGTGTCTGTAAGTGTTATCTGCGTGTTGTGAAGTAAAGGACAATATTGGGTTATGGAAGCCATTATTCACAGTTATTGTGACACGCAACAGATATGCGTTTAGGTGTCATTGCGTTTCTCGCCGGCCTGTTGGTGTTTCATAGCCTGGCCGACCTGCCCGAGCGCTGGTGGGGTTGCAGTCTGGTGGGGATACTGTGGGTCATCTGGCGCTTTCCTCTATTGCGCTTGCCGGCCTGGTGTCTGGCGGGTTTCTGCTGGGGGCTGCTGTGGATCTCGCCGGCGCAGAAAGACCTCTTGCCCGCCGAGCTGGAATCTGTCGATCTCCGTGTAACGGGCTGGATCGTTTCTCTGCCCGAGATTACCCACCGCCGTGTCCGTTTTCAACTTAAGGTGGATGTTCTCCAGCACGGAGCCAGAGAAGTGCCCTTTTCAGGAAAGTTACGTCTGAACTGGTACGCTCCTCACCCGGGGCTGCGCGTCGGTGAGCCGTGGGAATTGACGGTACGTCTAAAGCGGCCACGCGGTTTGGCGAATCCCGGCGGCTTTGACTATGAGCGCTGGTTATTTCGTCAGGGAATTACCGCCCAGGGGTATGTACGAATCTATCCGGCACCACGCCGGGTGGCAAGGGCGGTTCGTTATCCCTTACAGCGCTTCCGGCAAGCCGTGGCGGAGCGCTTTGCACAACGCTTGTCGGATAGTCCCTACCGGGGCATTCTGACTGCCCTGGCGGTGGGGGACCGGCAAGCCATTCCGCCCTGGCAATGGGAGGTATTTACCCGTACCGGTACCGGTCATTTGCTGGCCATCTCGGGCCTGCATATCGGGTTAATGGCGGGCTTGGTGTTTGGGTTGGTGCGTTATGGCTGGGCGTGGGTGCCGTGTTTGGTTTATCGCTGGCCGGCCGGTAAAGCGGCTGCCTTAGGAGCCCTGCTGGGTGCCGGAGGCTATACTTTGTTGGCCGGCATGTCACTGCCCACCCAACGCGCTTTTTTGATGGTCGCCGTCGCCATGCTGGCACTGCTGAGCCAGCGTCCTATCGTTCCCAGCCGCCTCCTGGCGCTGGCCTTATGGGCGGTACTGCTCACCGATTCTACGGCGCCTCTGGCGGGAGGATTTTGGCTGTCCTTCGGCGCGGTGGCGGCGCTGGTTTATGCCCTGAGCGGACGCAGGCAGGTGGGGCGGACGTTAGGGCAGTGGGTACGTCTGCAATGCATCGTTGCCCTGGCGTTACTGCCCGCGACCTTGATGTTATTTCAGCAGCTTTCCCTGCTGGCACCACTGGCCAACCTTATCGCTATCCCATGGGTCAGCGTAACGGTGGTGCCCTTGACATTACTGGCGGTGCTGGCGGGGCTGCTGAGTGCGACCGCTCAGGCGGGGCTGCTAAAGGTAGCCGAACTGGCTATGGATTGGCTATGGAGTTATCTGGTCTGGCTTAGCGACGTGTCCTGGGCGTCGTTCCCTTGGCCGGCGCCGCCGCTTTGGAGCCTGGGCTTTGCGCTGCCGGGGCTAATCTTGCTATTAGCACCCCGGGGGCTTCCGGGGCGATGGTTAGGCGGTGTCTTATGCCTGCCCTTGTTGTATTTCCCCAAAGCCGCACCCGCACCGGGTGAGGTGTGGTTTAGTTTGCTCGATGTAGGGCCCGGTTTAGCAGCGGTTGTGCGTACCGCTACCCATACCCTGGTCTATGACACGGGCCCGCGCTGGAGCGTTGGCTTCGACGCGGGACGCAGCGCCGTGTTGCCGTTTTTGCTGCAGCAGAGGGTGACGAGAGTTGATACTTTGATTCTCAGCCATGCCGATAATGCGCATCTGGGCGGTACGCGTTCTTTACTGGAACAGCTGGAGGTCGGACAGGTGTTGACGTCCTCGCTCGTAGCGGTACCTGTCGCAGGCGCTCAGCCTTGTCGGGAAGGCCAAGGGTGGAGTTGGGATGGCGTGCGCTTTCGCCTGCTGCATCCTTCCGGCGCGGGGGAATTCTCAGGCGATAATGCCTCCTGTGTTCTCTTGGTGGAGGGCAAGACGGGGCGCGTACTATTGCCGGGCGACAGCGAATCTGCGGCGCAGGCCGTCTTGGTGAAGCGGTATGGCAACGCACTGGCAGCTTCAGTGCTGGTAGCGCCGCATCATGGTACCCGTAAAGAGGAGTTACCAAGCTTTCTTACCAACGTCAATCCCCGCTACGTGTTGTTTTCCACCGGCTCGGACAGCCGCTATCCGACGGCTGAGACCACCCTGTACTATCGCCAGACGGGTGCCACTGTGCTCGATACCGCCCAGCACGGCTGTATTACCTTTCACATCACGGCGCGCCAGGCGCTCATCCCAACGCTCTATCGTCAGCAAGTCCGACGCTATTGGCATACTCCGTAACGGTCAATCTCCTAACCACTCATGAAATTCCGGATCGCTGATTTGTTCTTTCTCTGTTTGCGTCATGTATTCTTTGAGCGGAGGATGCGCTTCGGCTTCGGTAGAGCTGATATAACCATCCTGGTTAGTGTCGAGTTCCGCAAAAGTCGGCTGGTCAGCCGCGAGCACTAGGCTGCTGCTCAAAATCAGGCCAAGGATGGGTAATGTTTTTTTCATCACGAATCTCCACAAAGCAATGACTGCCTCCTTAAGCATAGCGCTCACTTCGATAATTCCGAGAGATTTTGCATGCTTATTTTAAAGCTTCCTGAGCACCGCCGCCTGCCCTAACCGGGCAGTAAGCGACTAATCCACAGCCCGAATCGACGGGGCTGACGAGTCTGAAGGAGCAGTTTGCCCGGCCCGGTAAAACGACAGACGATGTTCTCCCCGGAGGTTAGGGCGGCGACGATTCCGACACTAGCCGCTTCCAGCCGATAGTCCATGGAGCGGGACCACGCCACCAAATGGCCGTTATCGACGATCTTCTGTGCGCCGGGTTGCAGCTCCATCTGATGGATCGCCCCGTAGGACTCTAAGAACACCAGCCCGCGGCCCTCTGCCTTGAGGATAAAAAATCCTTCGCCGCTGAACAGCCCCTTGGCGATGTTCTGCACCTGAGTATTGACCTGGACCCCCTCGCTACAGGCCAGAAAGCCATCCCGCTGGATGATCAAGCCCTCTCCATCGATTTCCACGGCGGCGATATCGCCGGGGGAGGCAGGAGCGAAGTAGACCGATCCCGCCCCCCGGGTGGCCGAGAGGGTCTGAAGAAACAAACTCTCGCCGCTGACCAGCCGCCCGAGCCCTCCCAGCAGTCCTCCTTCCATCTTGCCCGCCACATCCACCGTGGGACTCATGGCCACCATGGCATCGGACTGGGCGCGCAACCGCCGCCCCTGGGGCAGATCCACCCGGGCCAGCGCATAGGCCCCCCGGTAGAGGATCTCGTAGCTCAGGCTCGCCACCCGGGATTGTGCCGGTTGGCTGCCGGTGGGCAGGGCCCCGGTGGCCGGCGCCTTGGCGATAGACAGCACACCGTCGCCAGAAGGGGGTGTCGTGGCGGTGGGTGGCGACGATGGCGGCGGAGGAGTAGGACTCGCGGGGGCCGGCTGTCCGGCGGTATCGTCCTCCACCTCCACGCCGAAGTGCCGGGCCAACGGGTCGAGGCCCCCTGCAAAGCCCTGGCCTATGGCGCGAAATTTCCATTGCTTGTTGCGTCGATAAACCTCGCCGAGGATCAGCGCCGTTTCCACCATGTGCCGAGTGGAGGGTCGGAACGTCACTTGCTCCACGTCCCGATCGTCCAGAACCCGGATATGGAGGTGTTGGGCCTTCGCCAGGGAGCCGCCGCCGAACAGGGTCAGGCAGACGGCGATCCTCTCCACCCGGGCCGGTACGCTATTGAGCCGGATGCGAAACTGCCGGCGGTCCGGAGCGCTGCCCTGCGCCATTTGCACCGAGGCGCAGAAGGAGCGGGGATTGTTGTAGAAGACGAAGTCCTGATCGTCGCTCACCCGGGTATTCTGTCCCAGCAGGAAGGCACTGGGGTCGACGTCCTGGTCTCCGGGCTTTTCCGGTTCCCAGCCGATGCCGATGACGATCTCGGGTACGTCGGGTAGGGGAATATTACCCCCCTGCTGGAGTTCCCGGGTCATGGCTTTCAACTCCGTCGGTTGGGTAACAGGGGGCGCACCCAGGCACCGAAGGCGGCGGGGTTACGGCTCTGGATATAGACCTTACCCGGTCCTCGGAAGCGGCATACCAGCCCCTCGCCGGAGGTGAAGCTGGAGATCCAGCCGCGGCTGGCCTTCTCCAGGCTGTAGTCCATGGTTTCAGGCCAGGCCACCAGATGCCCGTTGTCGACGAGGATCTCCTCCCCGGAGGACACGTCCAGTTCATGGATAGCCCCGTAGCTTTCGGCAAATAGCATGCCCCTGCCCCGGGCTTTGAGGATGAAGAAGCCCTCGCCGCTGAACAGCCCCCGAGCGAGATTCTGGGCGGTGGTGGAGATCTCCAAGCCCTCGCTGGCGGCGAGAAAGCCATCCTTTTGCAGGACATAGGCCGTGGTCCCGTTCAGCTGAATGGGCAGCAGATCGCCGGGTTGGGCCGGGGCCAGATGGACTACCCCCGCCCCCCGCGTTGCCCGCAGGGTCTGAAAGAAGAAACTCTCCCCGCTCAGCATTCGCCCGAGACCGCCGAGAAGACCACCCTCCACCTTGCCTTCCACGTCCACGGTGGCATCCATGGCCACCATGGCGTCGGATTGGGCCTTGACAGTCTGACCGTGTCGGAGGTGGACTTCCAGCAGTGCGAAGGCACCGCGATAGAGTACTCGGAAGGTGAGATCTCCCAGGGTTTGCAGATCTGACGAGGGTGCAACCATAGCCTGTCCTCAGCGTGATGATAGGTGTCCAATAGTCTCCGATGATAACCGAGAAACATGAATTGCAAAACCTGTTACCCGCGTGGTATCCGCAGAAAGCCCTGTAGCAGAAGAGGGTGAGCGCGCGACGGCAGAATGCAACTGGCGGTTTTTGCGCCGTGTGTTTACGTTCCTTCGCTACAGCTAGGGTCGCCGCCCGAGGGTATCGGCCATATAGGCATTCCGTTCGCCCATGGGTTTAGGTTTCCCAATGGTAGTGTCTTGTTTGGTTTGATGTTCCATTTCGGCATTAAGCTCGGCACCCATCAGCACGATAAAGGCCGTCAGCCAGAACCAGAGCATCAGGATAATCACGGCTCCTACCGAACCGTAGGTCTCGTTGTAATAGTTAAAATTGGATACATAGAAAGAAAACAATCCGGAACCGAGAAGCCATAATAAGGTAGCGGCCACCGCCCCCACGCTGACCCATTTCCAGCGGGGCGGAAGGCGACTGGGGCCAAAGCGGTATAGCACGGCGAGCGCGAACATAATGCTCACCGTTAGAAACGGCCAGCGTAGCCAGCGGATTAGCACGGTGGTTTCTTCACCGAGACCGATGCGGCCCAGCAAAGCAGGTAACGCGACGATCAAGGCGAGGGCGACCACGCCAAAGCAAATAGCCCCCACCGTGAGCAGTAACGCCGTCAGGTAAAACCGCAGCAGCGAGCGTTTTTCTTCCTCTTTGTAAACGATGTTCATCGCCGTCAATAGCGCCCCAATGCCGGCACGGGCGCTCCATAGAGTTAACAGCAAACTGAAAAAGGCACTGAGGCTAAGGGTGGTTTGGGAGCGTGCGCTGACCTTTTGCAGCTGGACCTGGAGAACTGCCCAGGCGTCCGCGGGCAACATACCGCCCACGATGGCTAATTGCGATTCTACGTCTGCTGGATTTGCCAGTAACCCGTAGATGGAAACCAAGGCCGCCAGAGCCGGAAAGATCGCCAGCAACCCATAGAAAGCTACCCCCGCAGAGACGATAAAAAGATTATTTTTGTAGAGTTCGTCCCAAACCCGCCAGCCGATATCTCGCCAACCCAGTGGAGGTATTTGGGCCGGATGGGTTGCATGGCGGCCGCGCTGGCGTAGCCGGGGACTGCGCTTAATCTCAACGGCTGCTTGGTGTACAGCACGTAGCGCTGCCAGCAAGGTTGGCACTTGTTGTTCCACTGCTGCCCACAGTTCTTGGGAATCCTGCCCAAATTTGGCGTTAGCGGTAAGCTCTCTGAAACCGGCCAGGGTACGCCAATGGGTTTCTGCTAGCCGCGGATGAATATCGTCGGGCAAACTCTGAGCGGCTTCGTGGATCAGCTGCAGGTTGTATATGACAGCATCAACCGTCTTGCCGTCCTTGACAAAGGCAGCCTCGTCCATGGACTGGGTGTAATGCAGGATACGCCGGCAGCCGATTTCCATTGCCGCCCAGTATTGCCGCCATTCGGTCGAAGAAGCGTCAGTGGCCATGGCTAGGATAGCCGTGCGGTAAAGCGGATAAACCGGTTGCGCAGTTCAAGGCATCATGTGCGGAGGTATCATCTTGCGTAGGTTGCACACGAGCTGCCTCGGTAAAGGTGTAGGGGCGGGGGGGCATCAGAAACTGACTACCATCGGGTTTGTTGCATTGGGGTGGATTCATATCCACAGTTTATCCCAAAATCCGTGCAACTGCGTAACAACTGTGATTTTTGACGGTGACAGCTTATTCCGCCGGTCAGCGGACGCGAGTGAAGCAATCGCTTCGCTACGACGATGCTGCGGGTTATTGTTGGGGTAGCTGAGTATGTATGCAAGGAAAACCACCTGCCGGAAAACCGGCAGGTGGTTTTCAACATCGAGGGGTTGGCTTAAGCGGCTTTTGGAGTCGTTGCATCCATACCGTTCTGTACCACTCTGACAGCTTCAGCGTTAAATTGGGCACCGACTTCAGTCAGTTGGTGGGCATCTTTAACCAGCTTTTCGCTTATGACTTTCGCCATGTCGCTCTGGCGACCGACATAAGCCCGCAGACCCTCGGCGTCCTTGACTTCCAAACCGGCTTTGAAATTGGCGAAAAGCAGATCGGTTTGTGCTTGCAGGCTGGCCAGTTGTAGATTCACAACCCTCTCCAGGTTGGCGACGGCTAATTGGTTAAGTTGGCGAGCGGCATCCAGCAAGGGTTGCATGGGTACGGTCCAGGTATTCAACATATCGTGCGGCATAGGTCACCTCCAGGGGAAGTAGTGGATAAAGTGTTATGTTGCAATGCAGCATAACAATTTATTTTTTGCATTGCAACATATTTTTTAGAATTTTTTTTGGCCCTGCGCAGATCACCAACCGCCGTTTGGAAAACGCTTTACAACGGTTCCGCTGAACCTATCCTAAGGTGACATCCAGGAACATCATGATCGCAAACCCAATGAGCAAGGAAAAGGTAGCGCGAATGTTCGCTAAGAATAAAGAAGGCATAAGTCATGCACTGTGCGGGTTGCCCCGTTAAACGCTGCTCTGGTCTTCGCGACTCTGAACTTGGAACTGGTGTTTGATGGTCAGTTCACGCTTAGTGTGATCTAAACGAAATAACTTGTAATAGGCATACAGGTTCCAGACCACGGCAATCAAAAAACCGCACCCGTAGAGTACGATCAGCAGGAGATTCGGTTCGTTGCTAATAGTCTGTGTGAATTCAGGCATTGCAGCGCTGGATTGGGCAAATAAAGCCCTTTCTTAAAGCCCCAGGGGCGGGATTGACGCCGGGAGAAAACGGTGTTCCTGCGGTAGATCGATCCCGCCGGCTAGCAATTAGCGCTAAGAGGTCTTGAAGCGCAGCCGTTCTTGCTCGGCTTCGAACAAAATGGAAGCTAATTCATGGAGGCCCTCTGCTTCGGCGCATTCGGAAATCTCAACCCAGGTAGCGCCCCGGTCGATAGCTTGAGCGGTCTGGCTTTTGTCCGGGAGATTAGCACGGAAGCTAAGAATGCGTTCTCTGGCAAGCATAACCAGGTCTTGCTGGGGTTCCACGGCTTGTCTAAGTTCTTCTTGTTGGGCCTCAAATAGGATTGAGGCTAGTTGATGAAGACCTTCTTCTTCGGCGCATTCAGAAATTTCCGATAAAGAGGCGCCTTGGTCGATGGCCCGGGCAGTTTTGCTGTCGTTGGGTATGTCGTGACGAAATGAGCGAAGAATTGCATCGATATTTCTCATTTCCATTGTCTGAGCTCCAGGATGATATTTAGAAAATAGATAAATGGATTTAGGCTAAAAGCATTGGCTACGGCAATGGCTGGCGGACAAGCCTTCATTTTCCTACCCAAGCCCATATCCTTTTGCCGTTGCTACTGTCAATCCCGTGCGACTGGCAGTGGCAGGTAGTTTGAAATTTTTATTTTCCTGCTCTATGGCAGAAAGAACACAGTGAAAGCGCCAGGTAAGGACGCCATCAAAACTTCGTTATGCATAACGTGTTGCTCGCAACAGGGAACAAACGAATCCCCGAACTTTGAAAGTGTTACAATTACCTTTGAAGTAGTCAAGATTTTTGATTTCCGGTTCAGGGAGAAAGACCCGTAAATAGCTTATATCATCATCATATACCATAAACCCCCTTATATCATCATCGTTTGGATTCACCAAATCATAGCTTATACTTCCACCTCGTAACGAGTGGAAGAAATCTAATGAACGTTGGGCTGACTGAAATCAACGAAGCAGAAGCTACATTTTCACCGACAATCAGAGAGCTTAGTGCAATGCTGGACCCAAAACTGTTGCGCAACGAACTGCGAGAAACAACTGCCAAGATAGCTCGACGGGGTTATCTGTTAGATATCAAGTATCTCAGTGAACTGGAGAGCCGGCGCAAGGATTTACAAGTGCGTACCCAGGAACTGCAAAATCATCGCAACAGCTGCTCCAAAGCCATCGGTAAAGCCAAAGCTACCGGCCAGGACGTTCAGCCTTTATTAGCTGAGGTCGCTAACTTAGGGGATGAGCTGAAACGGGCGGAGGCAGAACTGGGTGAGATCCAGGCGCAACTGCGGGAAATCCAGCTCGATATTCCTAACATTCCCCATGAAACGACTCCCGATGGTCGCGACGAGACCGATAATGTAGAAATTCGCCGCTGGGGTGAACCTCAGCGCTTTGCCTTTACCCCACGGGATCATGTGGATCTCGGTGGGCAGTGGTTGGATTTTGAGATGGCGGCCAAACTGACTGGTTCTCGGTTTGTCGTCATATCCGGACCGTTAGCTCGATTACACCGGGCGCTAATTCAATTTATGTTGGATCTCCATACCCAAGAACATGGTTATCAGGAAGTCTATGTACCGTATTTAGTCAATGCCGATACTCTGCGCGGCACTGGGCAATTGCCTAAATTTACGGAAGATCTCTTTGCTTTGGGAGACACGTCCGGTTATTACCTTATTCCGACGGCTGAAGTGCCGGTCACTAATTTTGCCAGGGATAGAATCCTGGAAGCTGTCGATCTCCCTCTCCGCTATGTAGCCCACACTCCATGCTTTCGCAGTGAAGCGGGTTCTTATGGCAAGGATGTGCGCGGCATGATTCGCCAGCATCAGTTTGAAAAAGTGGAACTGGTGCAGTTAGTCCGTCCTGACACCTCCTATGGAGTGTTAGAAGAACTTACCCACCATGCGGAAACGGTATTGCAACGCTTAGCACTGCCTTATCGAGTGTTAGCTTTGTGTACGGGGGATTTAGGATTTGCCGCTGCGAAAACATACGATCTGGAAGTGTGGCTGCCAGGTCAGCAAAAGTATCGGGAAATTTCTTCATGCAGCAACTGCGAGGATTTTCAAGCGCGGCGCATGCAGGCCCGCTGGCGTAACCCTGCTACCGGCAAACCAGAATTATTGCATACCTTGAATGGTTCCGGGTTGGCGGTAGGTCGTACCCTGGTGGCAGTGTTGGAAAATTACCAGGATAGTCAGGGTCGCATTACCATACCAGGTGCATTAAAGCCTTATATGGGTGGTATGGAAGTCATTGAACCGTGAAGTATCCGGTAACCTCGGCAAGGCCTGTTTGCGCTCCCGGGACGGTGCACGGCAACACCGCAAAGCTTGGTATAGAGAGCGATTGATGACTCTCGGCGCTTTACGATGCACCGCTTACCCATACATATCTGTGGTCATTTCTCCCGGTAATATCTTCCGGGTTGCCAATGGGTCAGGAAAGATAACGCATTAAGTAATTGTCAAAAAATAACTTGTACAAGTTTTAAGCCATCGGAAGGATGGTGTAATTCCATTCACCGTGAAAATCTGCCCGCTGCAGGTGAATCTTGTCCAGTTCTTCATCGGTGATCTGAATGCCTTTGGGATACACGTTGGTATCGAGTGCGGCGGCTATTGTCAGCCCCGTGCGGGGGGTCGTGCCAGCGATCAAATTGACGATCACTTCATGGCTGAATAAGGGCTTGCCCCGCCAATTCATGCTGATATAGCTGAACATGCGGTGCTCAATCTGGTTCCACTTGCTGGTGCCCGGGGGGAAATGACACACTGAGATACGCAGTCCCGTCTGGTCAGCCAAGCGTTGCAGCGCCACCTTCCAAAGCCGCCCCCTGGCGCCATTGCTGCCGCCCCCATCCGCCGTCACCAACAATGCTGCGGCCGCCGGATAACGGCAACGCCCCATTTTCTCCCACCAGCGGCGCCGCGTCTCAACAGCAAACTCAGCCGTGGCATGATCAACGCCAACGCTCACCCAACCCACGCTGGCGGTCGGGTCATCGACCCCATAGGGATTCACCTTACCCAACGTGTTATCCACGAAGTCGGACACCCGTACCCGCTCGGGATCCCCCTTCGGACGCCATTCCCGGCCCGCGTTCTTGACATCCCCGACACGTTCCTTTTTCTTCGCGTCGACCGACACCACCGGCTGTCCCCGGCGCTGAAAATCAGCAACCCGGCCGTGAATATGCCGAAACTGTGCGTCCCGATCCGGATGATCAGTGCCTTCCTGGGTTTTTTGATTCCCCTGCAGGCGATAACCCAGCTCATCCAGCAACGACGCCACCGTCTGATGGCTGATTCGGTAGCCTTGCTCTGTCAGCACACGCGCCAATTGCCGCGTACTTTGACACGTCCAGCGCAGGGGGCTCTGCGGATCACCCCGGGTCGTCGGCTCCACCAGGGATTCCAGCGCCACTAACAGGCGCGACCCCGGCGGCGCCAGCTTCGTGCGACCACCACCCGCTTGGCGAACACGATCCGGACGCGCCAGTAGCGCCGCATCGCTTTCCCATCCCGCCCGATGCAGGGTCGCCCGGGAGAGACCCGTGGCTTTCGCCACGATACTTTGCCCACCGTATCCCAGTGCCTCCGCTTCCGCTGCCGCCCAAACACGACGACCACGCTCGTCCAGCACGCCTGACATGCGTTCAAACTTCCTTCGAACCGTTTCGATGAGCGCTTCATTTCGCATGACAATAGCATACGTTCAGCAGGTTAACTTGTACAAATTATTTTTTGACGGGCCCTTAGTCGATTTCGACCAGTTCTAAGTTGAAGGTAAGCTCCTTACCGGCCAATGGGTGGTTGGCATCTAACATCACGGTATCCTCGGACAGAGAAGCGACGGTTAGCAGCAACGGACGGCCATTGGGGTCTTGAGCTTGCAATTGCAGGCCGACTTGCAGATCAATATGCTGGGGGACGGCGGAACGTGGAAATTCCTGTAGTGCTTCCTCGCGACGGGGTCCATACGCCTGCTCGGGGGGTATGTTAACGGTTTTACTCTCGCCAGGTTCCATTCCGACAATGGCCGCTTCAAAACCGGGGATGACCTGACCGCTTCCCAGCGTTAACTCCAACGGTTCGCGGCCTTGCGAAGAATCAAACTGAGTGCCGTCCTCAAAAGTTCCTGTGTAATGGACTTTCACAGTGTTGCCGGATTTTGCTTGTGCCATATTATCACTCCTTTAGCCGAGCTGCGCTCGGATGGTACGTAGTGGATTGGGTAGCTCTGATTAACCAGCGTCATGGGCTGAAAAACCCGCAGTGGCATAAATCCAGGAACCTGGCTTCGAGGTCAAGGCTGCTCACCGCGATCCCGGTTGAGCCCTCAGGGTGAAGACACCTTCCGTCATCGGAGCGAACTGCAGGCAGCAGAACGCTAAGAATCAATATGTTGGCAGGAAGTTTTTCGAGATCTTGTAAACTATAACACAGCCCAGGCCAGGTGCCTATGCTTGCAGGTGCGTACCTAGGGCAATCGCGCTATATAGCCCTTGACAGAGGATGCAGGTAATGTTAGGAGGCATCCTGACGTTGAGGAGATAACCGATGCTGCCTGATCCCCGCCCCTATTTTGCCGAGCTGCCTGACCCCGCCGGGAAACCCGAAACAAGCTACACAAATTGACTGACATTCTCATGATTGTGTTTTGTGCCGTGCTCAGTGGGATTGAAGACTGGGTGGGAATGGAAGAATTTGGGAAGCAAAAAGAGGACTGGTTGCGAGAGTTCTTGGAACTGCCGAATGGCATTCCGTCCCATGATACGCTCAGTGACGTATTGGGGCGCCTGGCACCGGGGGCGTTTACGGAGGCGTTGTTGCGGTGGGTGGAGGTTGCTATACCGAGTTTAGCGGGGGAACCGGTGTGTCTGGATGGTAAGCGCCTGCGGGGTAGCCGGGTGGGGGATCAAGCCGTTCACCTGGTGAGTGCCTACGCGGCGAAAGCCCGCCTAGTCCTCACGCCGCAGGCGGTGGCAGACAAAACCAATGAAATCACGGCGATGCCAGAGCTACTGTCACTGCTGGACGTGCGAGGCGCGGGGGTCACGATCGATGCGATGGGCTGTCAGAAAGCCATTGCCCGGGAGGTGGTCGACGCTGGCGCGGATTACATCCTGGCCCTGAAAGATAACCACCCGAGTCTGCATGACGACGTGCGCTTATGGTTGGATACGGAAATTACTCAGGACCGATTACCCCAGCAGGAGACGGTAGACAAAGACCATGGTCGAATTGAAATCCGCCGCTACGCCCTGAGTGACGAGATTGCCTGGCTGGAGCAACCACCCGAGTGGGCCGGACTGCAAGCGGTCGGTCGACTCGAAGCGACTCGGATCATCGGCGATACAACGACGACCGAACACCGCTATTACCTATGCTCACTGACCGATCCGGCGTGCTTTGCCGACGCCGTGCGCCGCCACTGGGATACCGAGAATGGCCAGCATTGGGTACTGGACGTGCAGTTCGGCGAAGATGCCAACCGGGCACACCAACCTCACTCGGCTGAAAACCTCGCTCTGATCCGGCGGATGGCGCTCAATGTGATACGCCACAACGGCTCCTCCCAGGATAGCCTGCGACGTCGTAAGCTGCGCGCTTCACTGAACGACGAGTACCGTAACCAACTCATCTTCGGGCCGAAACTCACATAGCGCGATTGCCCTAGGTGCGTACCCTCACCACCTATCAATTTTGAAAATTACCTGAATTAACCGGTTACCAGATAGCACTAAGCGACCAATTTCCTAATAGCTGTCATTGTCATGGCTATCATTGTCGCTACTATTTAGCAGAGGAGAAAGCAGAGGAGAGCAGAGTGGTGAATATTCCTGTTTTACAGTCGGTAGTCCCTAGTCTTGAACTTCCGGATCTGCAAGGGCGGTTAGTGTCTTTATGGACATATAAACATGACCAGCCGGTAATTTTGGTATTTTGCAGCCCAAATGACCGCGAATTACTCGAGGAGCTTGCCGAGCACTATCCGGCTTATCAGCAGACAGGCGCGGAAATTCTGGTCGTTCTGGCAAAACCGCCCTGCTCAGGCCGCCTCCCGTTTCCAATGCTGATGGATAAAGAGGGCAAAGCCACTGCTCGTTTCGTCAAGCAGACGCCCACTGTCTTGCTCCTGGATAGCTATAGCGTACTCTTCTCCCGGTTGGAAGGACCTTGGCCGGAAGGGCTTCCTCATCAGGATATTCTGCAATGGATTGCACTTAAGGAACTGCAATGCCCCGAATGCGCGGTTCCCGATTGGCCGGGCCCATAGGGCATGACAGGGGGTGCCTCTGATCTATCGATATCGGGTCCGATAACGGTAGGCGCGCAGCGAAGGTAAAAACACGTCTTCTTCGATACGTATATCGGAGCGCTGGAGACGCAAACTGCCCTGCGGTTCGGGAGGAATAGGCACAAATTCCGGCAGCTGTTCGCCGGAGTTTAGGGGTACAAGAATGGGTAGGGGAGCCTGCATTAGGCGCCGCTTGACTCCCCCGGCGCTGTTTTCCATGACGATATTAGCCCGCAGATGCGGACAAACACTTCGTACCCTCGCCAATACTTCACTGTCTGGAATCCCTGCCAAGCGTTGTCGCTCCAGTTGCAGTTGGGGAGTTTCTCGGCGCTTGTCCAGTAGGCGCCAAGCTTCGGCGACACTGGTTCTTTGAATAGTACGGCCCTGTTTTGACCAGGTAAAGCCGATCTTAAGCGGTCGTTTATCAAGCAGGGGAATATGCCGATAAGCCTGCTTAAGATTTAAGCGCGCTGCACCCATGCGTTTCATCATGGCGGCGACAGCCTCATCGCGTCGGTAAAGCTCGGTGAGGAGGCTGTTAGCGTCTGTCTTGTGCAAGGTTTTAAGGGCAAGCACGGCGGTTTTAAAAGCGTCTTTGGCTGCGTTGCAAGTCGCCGCGGTTATCATGACATTAGAGCTGGCTCCGACGATCCCGGGACAGGTAAGAGTCTCACGACCATCCTGACCGTCCTCATACCACAGTGCCTGGTAAAGCTGAACCGCTTTGCTACGCATGTCTAAACTGTTTTGGATTTCTTGTTCCGTGCGCGAGACCCACGTTGGCAGTGCGTCACCATGACGTATCGCTGTACCAAACTCAGCCACAGCAGATAGCAAGCTTGTAAAGCTTTCTAAAAGATTAACGCGTAGATAAGCGATATCGTTGTTCATGTGTTGATGTCACTAAAAATACAAGTTTTATATCATCATCTTAATACAAATCTCCCAAGATAAGAAAGCTTATTGCAAGCTTCCTAAACATACCGGATCAACAACTTCTTAACACACCTTAACTCGAAACAGCTCTTCACCTTGCGAATCAGTAAGGTGCACGGCACAAGCAATACAAGGATCAAAGCTATGAATCGTGCGCAGTATTTCGATAGGCTGTTGCGGATCGTGCAACTGATGGCCCACCAAAGCCGCCTCATAGGGTCCAGGCTGGAGGCTTGAATCACGTGGGCCAGCATTCCATGTGCTGGGCACAACGGCTTGATAATTATCTATTTCGCCATTCTTAATAACAATCCAATGGGCCAATGCGCCCCGCGGGGCTTCCATATAACCCACGCCTCTGGTCTCGGCTGGCCAGGTATACGGATTCCAAAGACCTTCGTTAAAAGTCTTGGTATTTCCACCCCGGATATTAGCAATCAAATTATCGTACCAGGTCTGCATAGCATCGACGATAATCTTCGTCTCCAGGGTTCGGGCTGCGGTGCGACCTAAGGTGGAATATAATGCCTCCACAGGAGCATCAAGCTTGGCCAAGGTCATTTCGACTAAGGCCCGCGTTGGTTCATGACCACTCGCATACAGCATCAGCACACGCGCCAGGGGACCGACTTCCATGGGTTTGCCTCTCCAACGTGGCGATTTCAACCAGGAGTAGGCTTGCTCCACATTGAGATGCTCGTAGGGAGGTTTCAGTCCTGTATAGCTCAGTTTTGTTTCACCGGCATAAGGATGCAATCCCTGATCTCTACCCTCTGTGTAGTCATACCAGGAGTAGGAAATAACCTCCTGAATTTCATCCGATGCATGCAAATCGACTTTGTGTATAGTGGATAAATCGCGGTTGAGGATAACCCCCGAGGGTATCAGGTAACTGTTAGGATCACTCATACCTTTCTCAGGAAAATCACCGTAAGTGAGAAAATTACCAATTCCCTCACCTTGACCGGCCCAGTCTTTGTAGAAACCGGCGATGGCCAGAGTATCCGGCACATACGCCTGATCGACGAAGCTGCGCATCTGGTTGATAATCTCTTGAACCTGGGCTAACCGCTTGGCATTAATAGCCGAGTCAGAATTAAGGTCGATAGGCATTGGAACTCCCCCCACCAGAAACATCGGGTGCGGGTTCTTACCGCCAAAAATGGCATGCAGCTTGGCCACCTCCCGTTGCCATGCCAGTGCATCCAGGTAGTGGGCTACCGCCAGCAGGTTAACCTCGGGAGGTAACCGGTAAGCAGGATGCCCCCAGTAACCGTTGGCAAAAATACCCAACTGACCCGCTTCCACAAAGTCCTTAAGTTTCTTTTTAATATCGCTAAAATAGCCGGGAGACGAACGAGGATACGCACTTAGCGATTGGGCGAGAGTGGCAGTCGCGGCGGGGTCCGCCTGCAGTGCGGACACCACATCCACCCAGTCCAGGGCGTGAAGATGATAAAAATGCATAACGTGATCGTGCACATATTGGGCGGCGATCATCAAGTTGCGAATCAATTGAGCATTGGGAGGAATCTCGTAGTGCAATGCATCTTCCACGGCCCGCACCGAGGCAATGCCATGCACCAGAGTGCAGACCCCGCAGATACGTTGCGCAAACGCCCAAGCATCGCGCGGGTCGCGTCCGCGCAGAATAATTTCAATACCGCGCACCATGGTGCCTGAGGAGTAGGCCTGCGCAATTTTATTCCCATCCAGCTGGGCTTCGATGCGCAAATGACCTTCAATGCGGGTAATCGGGTCAACGACGACACGTGTATTCATCAGTTTTTCTCCTGCGAATCCGCCAGATGTTCTCCCACTAGCACCACCAGGCTTTCGATAGGCGCATCCCAGTGGGCATTAATCTTGCCGAGTTCAAATGTCATTCGGCAACTGTCGCAGGAAACCACTACGGAGTCAGCGCCGGTGTTAATCACGGCGCTGCGTTTGCTCTCAAAGGCCTTCTGGCGGATAGATGTCGCGCGGTTAATCAGGAACACACCGCCGCCGCCCCCGCAGCACCAGTTAGTCTGTACCGGATCCGCCATCTCGCGAATCTCTGCACCCAATGCATTGAGAAGCGCACGGGGTTCTGCGAACACACCGCCGATACGGCCAACCTTGCAGGGATCATGGATGGTCACAGATTGCTTGGGCATCTGTTTGATGCGTAGGCGACCCGCTGCTAATTCCCGTCCCAGAAATTCGGCAATAGAAAAAACCTCGAAAGGTAGCGGCTTACCGTAGCGCCGCGCCCCTTCCCAGCGCAAGGCCGCATAGCCGTATCCACATTCCGCTGTCACCACGGTCCGGGCGCCACAGGCAATGGCGGCGTTAACGACCCGCAACGTGGAGTTACGCAGCGCCTTCTCACGGCCGGACAGCATGCCAAAATGGGCACATTCGTATCCGTCCGTGCGAATGGTCCAGTTGACACCCAGGTGGTTCATGATTTTCACGGTAGCAAGCAGGGTGTCCTGAGTGATATCGACACCATACTGGGAGATCAGCAGCATAATATCGGCCTGATCTTTATCGATGGATACCTCCAGACCTTGTTCTTGCAGTTTCTCGAGGGCGGCCTTGAGCTCGCCGGAACCAATCCCGAAGGTGGTACCGTGCTCCTTTTGCTCCTGCTCTACCGCCCGGAGCTCATCCGGCATAAAGCCCGCTTCGGCCACCGCCTGGCGTACCACGTTAATCATGCCGGCCACATTAATCCCCATGGGGCAGATCATGCTGCAGCGGCCACAACCGGTGCAGGCGTCATAAACCAGTTCTTGACACTCCTGCAGTTCCCGGGCAGTGATGTCATGGCTAAACAGTCGGTATAACCAACGCTGTGGTCCCAACTCACGTCGATACACACGACGCAGCAAATCCACCTTAAGAATCGGGGTATACTTGGGGTCTTTCGTCTGCGCATAGAAATGACAGGCTTCGGCACACATGCCACAGTGAATACAGGTTTCCAGATCCATGGCCATGGCCGTATGCACCCGGCTAAGAAAAACCTGTTTGGCGCGACGGACCCGCTCACTATCGGTCAGTCCCTGCACCGGCGCCACTTTCTCGCCGAGGTGCTGAATCTCATCGCGAAAAGCCGCAAAGCGTGCGTGATTAAGGCTCATGCCCTTACCCCCCGGCGTCCGAACGAGGCGCCCGTCTGAAACCGTGAAGGAAAGACCAAAATGGCGTGCATCAACTTGCCAAACGGGAACCAAATCAGCAGCAACTCCACGCTTAGGATGTGCAGCGCAAGCATGGTTTCATAACGAGCACCCACGTGGGCATAAGCCAGAAAACCGGTAATCAGCGGCAAAATTGTCACCAGCCAACTCATGTAATCGTCGGCGTTGGAAATTTTGCGCAGCACCGGATGGCTAAGTCGCCGCGCGAGCAGAGCAATAAGAGTCGCAACGGCCATGGCCCCCGTAACCAAAATCACATCGTTGGGCAAGCCGGGCCAGGACAGCCCGATAATGCTTTCAAAAAAGGCAATGTGGGGCTGGAAAAAGAGCAGTACAATAAAAAAGCTGATATGCCAGATATAACCGGAATAATGCTGAAACCAAATCACTCGGTGAAACTCTTCCACAGGCCAAGAGCGTGTCTCAATGGCCTTTAGCCCGAGCAGCCAGGTTTTCGATTTGGGACAGCGGGGAGTGGAAAGTTTGACCCGGTGGGGAATGATAAAGGGACCGATCAGTCGCCAGAAAACGCCAAAGGTGAAGATCAGTAGCGACCACTGCAACCCAGGGCCACGGGCAAATTCGAGCAGACTCATAGGTTTTCCTCCTGTGCGCGTTGTTGCTTACTGCGGGCCAGCAGTGACGCTCCCACCCCGACGGCAGCGCCCAGGACCGCTGCGGTAGCTAAGCCGCCGGCGCTACCCCAGTCGCCTTGCGGCAAGGAGCGGTAGAAACTTCCATGATCCCAGAAATTAGGCTCTGAGCAGCCGATGCAGCCATGCCCGGCTTCGATGGGAAAGCTGACGCCTTGATTCCACTTAACGGTGGCACAGGCGTTATAGGTCACCGGTCCCTTACAGCCGAGCTTATAGAGACACCAACCCTGTTTCGCGCCCTCATCGTCGAAGCTTTCGGCAAACTGTCCTCGTTCATAGAAGGGTCGGCGATAGCAACGATCATGAATGGTCTGAGCAAAAAAAACGTTTGGGCGCCCGTGCATATCTAGTTCCGGAATGGTACCGAAGGTCAGATAATGGGCCAGTACGCCGGTCAGTACCACCGGAATAGGGGGGCAACCGGAAACGTTGATTACCGGCTTATCCTTAACTACGGCGGAGACGGGAACGGCACCGGTGGGATTGGGAGCAGCATAGGGTAGACCGCCGAAGGCCGCACAGGTCCCTACCGCCACAACGGCAAGGGCACCCTTGGCCGCTTCTTTAAGAAGCTCCACATTGCTGACGCCGCCGATGGTGGAATAACCCGGGTTGCCAAGGGGAAGGGAACCATCCACCATCACCAGATAATTTCCCCAATTCTCTTTCATCGCTGCCATGCGTGCCGCTTCTGCCGCGTGTCCTGCCGCTGCCTGAAGAGTATCGTGGGAATCCAGGGAAATCACATCAAATAGGAGATTCTCCACGGTCGGTGCATCCGAGCGGGTCAGAGTTTCGGTACACCCGGTGCAGGCCTGAAATTCCAGCCACAGTACCGAAGGTCGGCGGGCCTGCTCTAGGGCCTGGGCGAGCCGGGGAACCATGCTTGGCGGCAGCGCCAGCAACGAGGCGATGGCCGTACAGAATTGTAAAAAACTACGGCGACTGATCCCGCGGTTACGCAAGACCTCGCCGATGGTGGCGTGAGTGGACATGACCGTTGTCTCCTAGGGTGATTTAGTGTTGGTTTTCCCCGCTAGCGGCTAACCGCCGGATTAACCATGCCAAGCCTTCCCGGATATCTTCTGGCGGGGCTTTCAAAAGATCGGGTACGTAGCTGACCGCAATCAATTTTGCGATGGACTGTGCTTCGGTATTGAAATGTTCCACAAGCCATACCCCAGTCAAGCGAGTTTCCCGGATAATGCTTTTTCCTAACGCCGTGACCTGAGCCACGACTTCGCCGTTGCCCAGGGTGCTTAGCAGTTGCGCTTCATCACCCGGTCCCATAGGCAGCCTGCCCAAGTCAATAACCGTTTCTCTGCCGGACTCCAGCAAGTCGACCAGAGCATGGCGGATTTCGTGGAGCAGTGGAATCGCATTGCCGGTCTCCTGCGCCACCCCGTTGTCGGCGTGTACCGGAATGTCAGTTAACTTATTCATCATTAAATGCCCCGTGACTGGCTTGTTTCGACTATCCATAATGAAACGACTGGACGGGCAACCTTATCCGTCTTACCTGGCTAGCGCGCACTCGCTGTCAAGGCCGCTCACCTTAGGGAACGACCACGGCAAACCGCTGCCGCTAATGGTAGGCGGAATAAAATTTCGGATATGGTTTATGCAGAGGGCGATTGACGGTTGGTTCAGCGTCGATGGGTGGTGCAAAGCATAGCAAAGCAGGTGCTGCCTTGTCCGGAAAACGTCAGAAAAAGCAGAAGGGTAGAGATGCCGGCGGTTGGGGAGCCTCGTAATGGCGTCCCCTGATAGGAAATTACCGATCGTTACTATTTGCTTGGTGGTCATTCGATGCCGCTGAGTCATTATTGTTAGCAGTGATTACCATGGCACTCGTTGCCGAAGTCGTGGGGCAAATGAGTGCGCTAGTCACAAATTGGTACAACGCATCATCACTAATAGCATAATTGCGCGGGATAACATTGACATACGTCAAGAAACCGACACAGATTTTACAATCTCTGCGGGCTCTGCGGGCTCTGCGGGCAAATGGGCCGGCCCAGCAATGCGTCTAAGTCAAATTCGAGAACCACCTGCCGAGAAGTGCACGCCGGGACCAGCCGCGCCGTGTTGGTATGCTCTCATCGGCGCACTCTGCCGGCTGGTCGGCATTCTCTGGTTTGGAGATAAGCGATTGCCGTAAGGTTTGTAGTACCGCAGTGGCGGTGTCACGGGCATCTTCCTGATTGGCAAAGGCGGACATAGGAGAGAATAACGAGCAGGATAAATAGGTACCGAGTTCGGCCTCCCGGTAGACCATAAATTCGCACGTTATAACGGGAAACCGGCGGTTTACCTTAGTCCCCGGCTGGCCTAACGGCGGTTCTCCCCGGGTAGGAATCCACAGCAGGCTCATACACCACGGCGTCACCAGCACACCCAACCAGCCATTCTCCCAGGGCATAAAGTTAACCGCCTCCACTCGTAAGGCAGGATTGACAATGGGCAATCCCGCCATGCGGGTATTGGCGATTGCGGTAAATAAAGCTGTTACGCGAGCGGCAGGATCTGCGGCTGAAATGTCCGTCTTGGAGAGCATAACCAGGACCTCCGGAATCGTCGGGGAAAGGGTTTGATGCCGTCCCAGCCAAGGGTACCTTAAAGGGGGGTCACGGCCGGAAAATGAGCAAAAACACTACTTTTATTATCTTTACGCAAGCTTTTGTAGAATTTGTTGACTCAGATCAATAAAGGACACGTCAACCAAGCTAATATACAATCATGAAATTAGCGAATAGAAATAGTCAAGTTATTGATATAATAACGATAAAAATATAAATATAGTTTTTTTATGTGTTTGAGTAGCCATGTTAGCCTTTTTTCAATTTAACCAAAAAAATATCGTCTTAGTGAACTGCCCGAACCGGAGCCCAGCCGATTCGCTAGTGACCCATCCAGCCTTGGAGGAAATGTAACAGTATGAAGACGGACACACACTCTATTCCCTTGGAAGGTTTCGGTTTATCCCGGCGCGAGTTCCTTACCTTTTGCACCGGAGTGGCTGCCACGCTAGGACTGCCTAGCGGCGCCGCCCTGGCAATGGCGGATGCGGTCACTAATCCACGCCGGCCTCCCGTGATCTGGTTGTCGGCCCAGGAATGCACCGGCTGCACCGAGTCCTTGCTATAGTGCCGGTCAAATGACCTGATACTGGTTACAAGGCTTCAAATCGTTAGTAAACAACGATTGTAATAAAATTATCGGCATCAATTCATATGGCTGGCACTATAAGATCGCAACATCCGACGCTGGAAACCCTGATTCTGGATCTGATCTCTCTGGATTATCATGAGGCCCTGAGCGTTCCGGCCGGCCACCTCGCCGAGGCCGTCAAGCATGAGTCTATGACCGCCAACAAGGTAAGTACTTGCTCGTGGTCGATGGCTCGATACCCACTAAAGATGGTGGTATTTACTGCAAAGTGGCCAATAAGACTACCCTTGAGCAGTTACAGGAAGCCGCTGCCGGGACGGCGGCCATCATAGCCATCGGGTCTTGCGCCGCTTGGGGGGGGGGATTCCTGCTAGTGGCCCGAATCCCACCGGAGCCAAACCGGTATCCGCTATTATTACCGACAGACCCATTGTCAATATTCCCGGCGAGAACAGCGCTATTTTGGAAATTCTGGATCAGCTTGCAACCTACAGCAATGCCCACTTTATGGCGGAGCAGCTGCTCATGCGGCTGCACGCCTATCCCCATTATGCGGCGCATTTGCAAGAGCATGACCGTTGCGTCGAACGCTTGCAGGAAGTTCAGCAACGTTATCAAACCGGTGAAGTCGCACTAACCCGCCAAGCCGCCGAGTCTTTGCGAGTCTGGCTACGTGGGCATATTCAGGGAGCCGATCGTGCCCTAGGGGATTATTTACGCGCTCAGGGTAGCGGTGATGCTGCTTTGCCGCCGCAACGGACGCTTTAATTTTTACCGCACTAGTGGGTCATTTGCTACGGTTATAGCCAATAGGGGGTGATTCTTTTTATCATCGCCCTAAGGAGATGAGTTTGTTCTGGAGGACATGCGGGATGGCCCGACAACAAAGAGATCCGCTTCGTGCGCTAACCGATGAGGAGCGGGAATGTCTGCTTTTGATTAGCCGCTCGTATCGTGAACCGGCTGCCCCTGTGATGCGTGCCAAAGCCCTTTTGGCGGTTGCTGCTGCGGAGAGCTTCACGGCGGCAGCGACGGCGGCGGGAAGAACGAGTAATGATGCGGTAGCCCAGCTGGTTTCGCGGTTCAACCAGGAGGGGATAGCGGCGCTTGCGAGCACGCACGGCGGCGGGAAAGAGCCCATCTATGCAGAGCAGGAGCGGCAGCGGATACTGCGGGAAGTGGAACGCCTACCGGATCGAGAAGCGGACGGTACCGCGGGTTGGACGCTGTCGAGGTTACGGGATGCGCTCAGAAGGGCACCGGATGGACTGCCTGAGGTCAGCACCTACATCCTGTGGAGGGTGCTGCATGAGGCCGGTGACTCCTGGCCACGGGATCGCTCCTGGTGCCAGACCGGGGAAGTCTGGCGCCAGCGTAAATCCGGTGTCGTCAAAGTAACGGACCCGGATGCGGAGGCAAAAAAACCTCATCGAAACGGCATACCGGTTGGCAGAGCCGATGGGCTTGAGTCTCTGGACGGAAGATGAGACCGGAGCTTTCCAGACGATCCCTTACGCGGGGCAAAGCTGGCAACCGGCGACACAACCGCGGCGTCTCGCGCATCAATACATCAGAAACGACACCGCGAAGCGGTTACCGCTGTTTCATCCCGCTACCGGACAGGTGCGGGTGAAAGGCGTCAGAAGTGCCACCCACCAGGTGCTGCATGCATGGATGAAAGAGCAGTTGAGTCAGAGTTTGGAAAGACTCCCGGTGCCGCAGGAGCCGATTAGCGAGATGGAGAACGAGGCGAGATGGAGAAGCTGGCAACAGGGGCTTTTGCAGCCGATCACTTTGAGTAGCCACTTACCTCGCCTGCGCCTGCTGTTAGTGATGGACAACCTAAAGGGGCACCGGACGCCGTCATTCGTGGTATGGCTGTTTGCTCAGGGCATCCTGCCGCTTTCCACCCCGTTGGGCGGTTCCTGGTTGAACAGGGCTGAGTCGATGCAGAGGATACGCAAGCGCCGCGCTTTGGATGGGCAGCATCCGCAGACGCCGGACGAGATTATCGGCTGGTTAGCGGCAGCAGCGCGGGGCTGGAATGCGAATCCTACGCCATTCGTATGGGGAGGTAAGCGGGCGGCGAGGCGACAACGAAGCCGTGAACGTCAGCATGCTGCTGGCGGCTCTTGCGCCTTTACGAGGCGACCGCTCAGGCGCTCCAAGACTGTCCTGCAGCAATGGCAACAGGCATTGCAAATGACCCACTAGTGGTCTTTGCGCACCAGCCGATTCAGAATCAAACCGTAAAAAGCATCGCTGCCGGTGCCCCGGTAACGCCATCCCAGGTGGGTACCGCAACTCCTACAGAGCGCGACCTGCCAGCAGTAGCCGGAAAACCAGGTCCATTCGGCGGTGGCTACCCCGACTTGAGCGCAGCCCGGTGCGGCGGCAAAGCAGCCGATGTGAAACACCAGTCCATGGGGATTAGTAAACGTATGCTCATGCCTTCCTTGGATAGCGATGCGCTGCTCGGCATCCGTTATGGGGCAATTGCAGTGGGCACAGTATAAGTGCTGACCCTTAAGGGGAGTACTTTCGTCACGCAGCGTGGTATGCCATTGACGTTCGATTTGTTCCCAATTGAGTTTGTCAAAATACAGTGGAGCAGGGTCATCTCGCATCAGGGTAATGGCCGCATAGTGGTGGTCCGGATACTGTTCCGACAATTAGTGTCGTCCCTCGCGCGACGATTTGCAAGCCATGAGTTGCGATAGCGATCCGGTGAAACGTCCTGTCCTGGCGTGGGAGAGGGGCCTACCCCATAAGCGCTAACCAAAATTTTCCTGGATTTTTCAGTTTTTGCTAGACTGTGAGCCGAGGTTGTTCGACTGAAAGAAACCCAGCGGCCCACCGATGACGACGATGGCAGAGGAAAATTGGGAAGTGCTGCTCTCGGCCTTTCCCAGCGGTTGGCAACAATTGGCTCGAGATACGGGCGCGATCAAACATCGCCTGAAGGAATTGAGCGCCGCGAGCGATTTACTGCGTGTGCTATTGCTGCACGTTGGCAAGGGGTAGGCATGGTTCAAAAACACCGGTTTTAGGGTAACACAAGGCACAGCGATCCTGTGGCCTCTGAAAAGAGGCCGGTGTGGAGTTGCAGCGGATCCAAGAGAGAGGTTAAGCGGCGTCACGTGCCCGCGTGAAGCGGGTGAAGCCAAGCATCTCCAGCCAATGCGGATGAGCCTGACCGGTCAACAGCTCAGCAGGAGATTTGCCGAGTCGTTCGGGTTTCTGGCTGCGTGGAAAGGGCTGATGGTTGAGAAAGAAACGCAACAGATCCAGATAGGCCGGACCGATCTGGCGGCGCAGGAAAAAATAGTTGCGTAGTCGACTGTTGAGGTTCTCGACCAAGGAACTGGCGCGGTGGAGGTGCTGGCATAGCGCGTCGAGCGCCTGCTGGAGGGGGAAAAAGTGGCCATGGAGTTGGCGGTGCAAGGCACTCGCCTTGGCCCAATAGGCGGTGGTGGTGGTGCGTGGCGAGCTCGTGAGGGCCAACATTTCGCGTACCAGAAACGGGGACACGTCGAACTGCTGGGCGAGGGCCTCGAGCTGTTGATCCAGCCGGGTGGCGAAGGCCAGCAAGGTATCGCGTTGGTTGGCCAGGGTGCGCCACACCGGGCGCAAGCGGCTGGGATCCAGGGCGTCGAGCGCCTGCAGCGAAGCGACCACGAAATCATACAGGATCTGGCGGGTGGCGGCATCGGGGCCGGCCAGGGCGAGGATATCGTGCTGCAGCCACTGGCCCAGCGTGCGCACCTCGTCGGCCAGGGCAATGGCGCTGGCCTCTTGGGCACGGGCGTCAGCGAGCGCTTTGGATAGCGAGCGGCCCTGGCCCTGGTGGTTGGCCTGCTGCATTTGCTGTTCGCGCTTCTCGCGCTGGGCGATGGCGGCATAGGCGCGCTTGTCCAGGATCCCGACCAGGCGGGTCAACGGCTGCAGCCCATGAAAGACGTCACCGTCGCACGCCACCTCAGGCCAGGCCAGTACCTGCCCGGCTCGCAACCCCTGACCGCCATCGGCGACCGTGTCGTCGGGCTGCAGTCCCTGCGCCATCAGGTCCCACAGATGAATCGCCCAGGTCTCGGCATCCCGGTGCGCTTCTGGCGCCAGTAGGTAGCAGTACGTGGCATCCAGATCGATGCCCACCAACACCGGTTGGCGGCCCTGAAACAGGTCATCATGGCTGCCCGCCCGCACCCGGGACAGGTCTTGCTGGGCATTGATCCGGCGCGCCTCGTCCACCGCCTCCTGAACAATATTGTGCACCGTGCCCAGCGCGATGCGCTCATCCAGTAGGTCGCGGAAAAACCCGATCACGCCGCGAAACGAGCTATGGCACAGCAGCACCAGCGCCAACACCACTTGCCGCAACCAGGCACGGGTGACCGGCAGGTAGAACAACACCTCCTCATCGTTCGCTGGCGGTGACTGAAACGCCTGCGTCAGGGCCTGCTCGCCCTTGTCCGCTTGTTGATAGAGAAACTTCCGGCTGACCTGATGCCGCGTCGACAGCTTCGTCACCGGCTCGGTTCGCGCCAATACCTGCAGTGCCAGCTGTTGGCGTTGCTCCCCAGCCAACGCGTGGGCGGCACAGCCAACGGAAGCCGTTGACGAAGCGGAGTGAGACAGGGTATTACTGACTTGGGTAGCCATGCTGATAACCTCCGAAAAGAGTGGGTTCCCACAACCTCTCACTCTACCGGAAATATCCGCATTGGCTACCCGGTAAAATTGTTACCTTGGATTGAACCAAGCCAAGGGGTATTCCTTGCGGGAAACGGCGGTGATTGCGAAAGCGGCCGGCTTAGCGGAAGTGTCGGATGTGGCCCTGCTGAAACGCTTACGTAACGCGGAGCAGTGGTTATTCCGTCTTTGCCAAACGTTATTCCTGGAAACCGGTATTCGCACGCCCGCGATGACGGTGGGTCTGCGGCTGCGCCTGGTGGATGGTTCCATCCTCAAGGAGCCAGGCAAAACGGGGAGTCAGTGGCGCTTACCTTATAGTGTTACCGTGCCGGAGTTGTGCTGTGACTACGTTACAATAAGCCCGAGCAAAGGCGCAGGCACGGGCGAGTGTTTCACCCACTATCCGGTTCAGGCGGGCGACTATCTGATGGGGGATCGCGGTGACGCGAACGCCAAAGGTATCGCGTATATCGCCGCGCATCAGGGGTATGTGTTGGTGCGTGTGAATACGGGTTCGTTGCCGTTGTCTGATGCGCACGGCGAACCGTTTGACTTATTGGCGGCGGTGCGCGGTATCGAACAGCCCTGGGATGTGCGCGAATGGTCGGTCTCCGTCAAAGAGCGGTCTGGCTCCGCGATCACCGGTCGGCTCTGCGCATTGCGCAAATCGGCCCAGGCGATTGAACAGGCCCAGCAGAAATTAATCGCCACCGCACGCAAGAAACAAACGCAGGTAAAGCCCGAAACCCTTGAGTATGCTCAGTAGGTGATCGTGTTCTCGACCTTTCCGCAGGCGGACTTCAGCACCGAAGCACTCTTGGAATGGTATCGGTTGCGGTGGCAAGTCGAGATCTACCAGCCATGCAACCTCCGTAAAACGCTAGCTATGTTAACGGGGGTGGATGAGGGCCGTTGCCAAGTGCGGGGAGCACGTCGCAAAGCCCGTAGTCGGTCGAGTTCGGCGGCATCGGCCTGAATCAACCACAAGGGATGTGAGGAACTGGTATCCCGCCTTGCCTTGAGTTGGCCTTTGCGTAACCACGCATACCATGTCATCTCCGGGATGGCGAGGTGCTGGGCAAGCTCATGCAGGGTCAGCTCATCGGGTTGGCGGAGCACCTCGTGCGCCGGCGAGCGTCGGGAAGAACGGATGCCCTGGCGAGACAGCAAAGCGAGCACCATGGAGGCATTGAAGGTGGCGCGCCGCTTGGCCGGGTGCCACCCTTCCGCGTTGAGCTGCTCGGCAATCTTCGCGGCGTCGTCACCTTGGGCATGCCAGTGAGCGACGCGTTGCAACAGCTCGGGATAGTAACTCAGTTGTTCCAGGCGTGCTACGGGTCGAATTAGGCTCATCTGGGTGGCGTGTCCGCCGCTCCAGTGCACCTGCAGGTCAACTTTCTCGCTCTCGCCCTCGACAGTGACAATCACCCGGTCAAGGAGTTGCCGGATGATCGTTTGGCGATCGGCCGGCGTGGTCGTGGGTGCCTGCCACAGCGCCGGAATGTCGCGGGCCAAGCGGCGGATGGCCTCGCGCTCGGCCATCGAGAGCGTGGCCGGTTGTTCGGCCAGAAACCGCTGGTACTGCGCCTTTAACGCCTCCTCGGCAGCCAGTGCGGCTTCCCATTGCCGCTCTAGGGTGCGGGCGACTAAGCGGGTTTCCGGCTCCACGGCATTATATTGCCGCTGTGCCCGCTCGGTCTCGAAACGCGCCCGCTCTAGTCGCTGGAGTCTGTACATTAGATTGTGTAAATGCTCATTCTCGTCAACACTGTAGCGCAATAGGAAATAAGGAGAGCAGGGATGAGTGTACCCTTTGGAAAAGTCGACGTCGTGGATACGGCGCAATTGGAAGCGTTGTCTGTGGAGCTGGCCAAACATATCAAGAGTGAACAAGATATTGCGGCGCTAAGCCGCCAGTTGCTGAAACTGACGGTGGAGCGGGCTTTGCAGGTGGAGATGGAGGAACCCTTAGGCTATGCCAAACATGCCCAAGAAGGCCACGGCAGCGGCAATAGCCGTAATGGTTATTCCAGCAAGACACTGAAGGGGAATATCGGGGAGGTGGAGATCCAACCCCCCCGGGATCGCCAAGGGTGCTTTGAACCGCAGCTGATTGGCAAGGGCCAGACCCGGCTGACGGAGTTTGATGACCAGATCCTCACCTTGTACGCCAAAGGCATGACGACCCGCGACATTGCCGAGACCTTCCGGGAAATGTATGGAGCGGACGTTTCCGCCAGCCTCATCAGTAAGGTGACCGATGCGGTGTGGGAGACGGTGCAAGCCTGGCAAACGCGACCCTTGGACGCTTTATCTCCCATTCTTTATCTGGACGGGATCGTGGTCAAAATCCGCCAGGATAACCGGGTGATCAACAACACCGTGCATGTCGCCCTGGGCGTTAATCTCGACGGCCACAAAGAAGTCCTGGGGTTGTGGCTCGCCGAAACCGAGGGAGCGAAGTTTTGGCTCACGGTGTTAACCGAGTTACAGAACCGCGGCTTGAAGGACGTTTTTATCGTCTGCGTGGATGGCCTCACGGGCTTCCCCGAGGCCATTCAGACGGTCTATCCCAAGGCCAAGATCCAGCTGTGCATTGTCCATCTCATGCGCAATGCCCTCAACTCTGTCGCGTATAAAGACCGTCGTGCGGTGGCGGCAGCATTAAAGCGCATTTATCAAGCGATCACGGTGGCTGAGGCTGAACAAGCGTTGGAGCAGTTTAGCGAGCGCTGGGATGGGAAATATCCCTCCATCAGTGCCTTGTGGTTACGCCACTGGGAGCATATCATCCCCTTATTGGATTATCCCGAGGAGATCCGACGGGTGATCTATACTACCAACGCGATTGAATCATTAAACAGCGTTATCCGTAAAGCAACGAAACACCGGCGGGTTTTTCCCACGGACCGCTCGGCCATGAAAGTCGTCTATCTGGCCATCGAGCGGGCCGCCCAGAAGTGGACGGTACCGGTGAAAGATGGGAAACTGGCACTAAATCGCTTCGCTATCGAATTCGAAGACCGCATGCCAGGAAAGTAACGTTACCGAGCGTTTACACAAAATCGTTGACAGACTCAGTCGCGCTGCGCCCAATGCCGATGTAATTGCTGACGCTCGGCTTCCAGGTCCTCGGCTACCTGCAGGCTAACCTCCAACGCCGCCGGTTCCAGCGCCTGTAACACCAGCGCGCTCACCGCCTCATCCAACACCTCGCCGACCAGCGACTGACAGAGCGCCTCGGCGTAATTCATCGCCGCGCTGTAACAACTGTAGCGTAACCCCCGGCCGTTGTTACCATAACGGGCGTTCATCCGTAACCCACAGCGCCCACCTGTCACTAACCCCGCCAGCAACGACGGACCCTGGCGTGCAACGCCCAACGCCGCACTACCATTCGCCGCCAACTGGGCGCGATTCTGCTCAAAGCGCTCCCAGCTGATGTAGGCCGGGTAATGCGCCTGGCGCAGCACCCGCCAGTCCTCCGGTGGGGCTACCGTGCGGCCGGTGGCGGGACGCCCCGGTTGTTGGCGGCGCGGATCTGTCGGTCGGCGTCCATAGACATAGGCGCCGGCATACATCGGGTGATGGAGCAAATTACTCAGCGTCGTCCGATTGGGACGGTGCCATTCTAATTCTCCCCGCTGAGGGCCCGCATGCACCCGTACGGGCAAGCGAATGTGATGCGCCACCAGGGTTAGCGCAAGACCCCATTAATCGTCCCCAGGCGCGCGAACTGAGCAAATACCAGCTCAATCGTCGCTTGTGCCTGTTCGTCAGGGTCTTTCATCACCTCCCCCGACGGCCGTCGCACGTAGCCTAGGGTGTCTAAAAACGCCATCTTTAGGCCAAATTCATTGCCCGTTTTTTGGACCCTGAGAATATCGCCGTGACACCGATTCACGTTGGGTTTGGAACCAATCAGCGAGGTCCAAAAAGTGGTTAAAGCAAATTGGCCGATTTAGACGCCCTACACGTAGCCTATCGGCACCGGCATACCCAGCTCGCCGCGCGCCGCCTTGGCGCGTTCTCCAGCCAGCCTCCGCTGGTTTAGCACGTGACTCTCTGCCGCTGACATCTGTCCCTTCAACCCCAACAACAGTCGATCGTTATAGTCGCTGGGATCATAGATCCCATCCAGATCGCCAATCAAGGTGCCAAATACCCCGCACCCTTCCAACAGCTGATACCACTCCCGGTACGAGCGCGCCAGCCGCGACATCTCAATGCCCAGCACCATTCCCACATGATTGAGACCCACCTCCGCCACCAGCCGCTGAAAGCCGAACCGGCCTTCGGCCGAGCGGCCCGAAAGCCCCTGATCCTCATCAATCACCAGCACCCGTTCCCGTGGCCAGCCCAGCGCTAACGCGCGTTCCACCAATCCGTATTGGAGTCGCGTCGACTCCCGGTGACGGCTGATCTGTTGCACCGTCGATTGTCTCACGTAAACCACCGCTAAGCGATCGCGGTGGTAACCTTGAATCTTCCCGTCTTTCATCGCCCAGAGGGCAGTTGCTGCACTCATTAGAGAACTCCTCTAGCGTCGTTGCCACCAGGTGACGGTAAACCAGGCGACCCAACACCGCGATCAGACGCCGTTGTTGGGCTACCGGGATGTCCGTCCACTTCACCGTCTTGAGTTGATCGGTCATGGTCAGTTCGCCTCGCTAGCCACTGCACAAGCGCTAACAGCGCTTCCCGACCCACTCTCGGTGTAATCTCCGGGCCTGTCAACTTTATAGAGGTATCGTCAGTGGTATATCGAACTGGCGTTTAAACGCTTAAAGACGCTATTGGAGATGGGCCATGTACCGAAATACGATCCCACTAGCTCCAGAGCGTGGTTAGATGGTAAATTATTTCTGGCGCTGCTGACCGAGAAGCGGGCGCGCATTACCCGCGCTTTTTCCCCCTGGGGCTACGACTTGTCGCAGCCGATGGCGTGAGGTTGAATTTATCTGGCACCAAATCGAACAGGCGATGGTGCCGGTGCTACCCTTAGCATTCGTACTCGAACATTGGCCGGAGATTGCCGCCTCATTAGGTGAGCGATCACGCAAGCGAACCCCGCAAATCGATACCTTTGACTTCGCTAAATTTGGTTAACGCTTATGGGGGCCTACCCCGCTCGGTGGAGTTTGCCGACGGATACGCCTCGCTGGCCGACGCTATCCAGGAAAAACGCCAGGTGTTTCTCGCGCCGAACGGCCTCCCGGCGCATTGGCGTCGGCAACTGCGCAAGGCGGCGCCGACGAGTTAGCGCAGATGCTGCTGCTGGTATTGTTCTCGCATTTCGCGCTTTAGGGTCTTACCGGCGACGTTACGGGGAAAGGTCGCCATCATAACCACATCGGTCACGCGCTGAAACTTGGCATCCACCCTGGCATTGATCCAGTCTTTTAGGCTTTCCGTGGTGATGCTTTCGCCCTGGCGCAGCACCACCGCGGCTACCGGCGTTTCGCCCCATTTGGCGTCGGGCACCCCGAAAACGGCCACCTCGCTGACGGCGGGGTGCTGAATAATGAGTTCTTCGATATCCCGAGGATAGACATTGACTCCACCGGTAATCATCATATCTTTGAGACGGTCCACCAGAAATAAATACCCGTCTTCATCCACGTAACCGGCGTCACCCGTATGCAACCAGCCGTCGACAATGGCCTTGGCCGTGAGATCCGGACGCTTATAGTAGCCGGGCATCAGCATGGGACTCTTGCCGCAGATCTCGCCGACCTCACTCGGTGCACATTCACTGCCGTCTTCCCGCAAGATCCGCAGAGCAAAAAAGGGCGGCGGTGCCCCGACCGAACCCAGCTTACGCACCGCATCGTGTTTATCGAGAATGGTCATAAACCCTTCCGTCAACCCGTATAGCTCATAGAAGCGCCCCGGCAGCACCTCGTTAATCCGGCGCTTGTGCTCTAGGTGCAGCGGTGCACCGACGTTATGGAGCATTTCCAGAGAGGCCAGCGCCTGAGGCGTGAAAGTCGCACTATTGAGAAGGGCAATGATTTGCGAGGGCACCATGACCATATGAGTCACCCGTGCTTGTTCGCAGTCGCGGATAACGGCTTCGGGGTTAAAAGACTCGTGCAGGATATAGGTACAACCGAGGAACATCCAGGGCATGAGATCCAACATAGCGCCATTAAAAACGATGGAACCGGCATGTAGCACCACGCTTTCCGGCGTCATCCGCCAGGCGGACGCAAAGAGAGTACAATACATGGCGCGCACAAAGTGAGTATGGACGATGCCCTTGGGAGCACCAGTGGTGCCGCTGGAGTACATGATGTTATAGATATCGTCGGCGGTGATACCGGCATTGGGGGGCTCAGTTGCGGGTGCGGTGCTCAACCAGTCATGATAACTTCGAAAGCCCGCGCACGGCACTTCGCTGACCTGAAGATAACGGTCGTCATGAATGGCCGGCAGTTTATCCCAGATACGCTCCAAGACAGGCGCGGAGGCGGTGTCGGTTAATACCAGCAGGGTATCCGAATCCTTGAGCAGGGTAGCTAACCCGCTATCCTGCAGTAAGGGGCTGCAGGGTACGATGACAATGCCTGTTTTAGCTGCGGCCCAGTAGGCAGCCATCAATTCTAAGCTATTGGACAGAATTGTGGCGATTTTGTCCCCCTTGCGGATGCCGCTGGCCAGCAAAGCGTTGGCCAGCCGGTTAACATAGGCGTTGATCTTGCGATAAGTTAGCCGGTGCTCGCCTACCACCAAGGCCAAATGGTCGGGACGGTAGCAGGCATGCCGCGGTAGCAGAGTACCGATATGCATATTTCTCTCCCCTTGATTGCCAACACGAAATCATCTCGCGATGAGATGGAAATACCTTTAGTTTACCTCGACTCGTTCAGAAAACGGAGCCTCATTCTTAATGACAGTCATCTCAGGTAGTCCGCTGATATGAATGCCAAGCGACTCATACTCGGTTTGTTGCTTGCCTATGGTGGGTTTTTAGTGTCTGGTTCGCTATACCCATGGAGCGGATGGACGCCTACCCCCGCCGGCCGCTGGGAAAGGTTTCTGGCAGCGTCTGCGCAACAGGCATCCACAGCCGATATGGTGACCAACTTTCTGGTGTATATGCCGTTGGGTTTGCTGTTAATGCTCAGCCTTGGCCAGCGTTATCGAGTCTTATCCGCCCTTGGCCTGACCGCGTTGAGCGGCGCACTGCTTAGCGGATCGCTGGAATACCTGCAAACGTTTTTGCCGGGACGAGTCGCTTCGCTGCTCGATACTGTGCTCAACTTAGGTGGCACCCTCACCGGTGCCCTATTAGCTACCGGCTTGAGCCGTGAAACGCAAGCGGGACAGCGCCTGTTCGGATTGCGTCAAAGGTATGTTCAGCCTGGCGCCCTCGGCAATCTTGGCGTGCTCGTCGTAGCCCTGTGGATGCTCTCCCAGCTGATGCCTCTCGTTCCGTCTCTGGATCTGGCTAATCTGCGTCAAGGCCTTAAACCGCTGTGGTATACCTGGCACCAACGCGTGCCATTTGGCTGGCTGCCGATGGGCGGCTATGCGCTTAGCATTGCAGGCCTTGGGTTGTTGAGCGAGCGTTTTCTAAGACCCAATCAGCACCGGACGTTGCTTTTTGGCAGTGTGATCGGCTTGACGATGCTGCTCAAGGTGCCAGTGGTTAACCGGCAGTTATCCCTAGAAGCCGTAGTGGGTACCTTAGCGGGTTTGTTGCTCTTCGGTTTACTGCGCAGGTTATCAGCGACGGTGGCTTTGCGCGCAGCCGCTTGTCTAATCGTGGGTGCGGTAGTCACCGAGGCGCTATGGGTGAACCCCACAGCAGCGGACGCCATGTACTCCAGTTTCCATTGGGTTCCGCTTAGCCAACAACTGAACCATACTTTGATTGGGTTAATGGATATCAGCAATGGACTTTGGCCTTTTCTGGCGCTGAGTTATCTTGCCCTACTGAGCCGGCCAAAACACCCCTTAATGCTCTGTTTAGGCGGCAGTGTCGGTGTGTTTACCCTGATGTTTGGACTGGAATGGTATCAACAATATCTGCCGGGCCGCGTCGCTGATATCACAGATGTGCTGATTGCGCTTCTGGCTTGGTTAATGCCCTGGTGTTATCTTGCCTTTTGGCCGCGTAGGCAGTCGCTTACGATAACGGGTAAACCCAGAGAGCGGCTTACCAGTTGTAACGATTGTTAACAAAGATAGGGAAAAGAGTCTTTTGGTATCGACAAAGATATGCTTAGCTATACCCATAACTAATGAAGTGAATTTGCCCTAATTGCAAGGTTTACTTGGGGCCACCACTGGATTTCAATGTCCTTAACAAAGGTAGGCTACAAAATAATGGAAAACTCTAATAAAACCTTAAAGGTAATTTTACTGACGCTAGGGTTAGCCTGTTGGACGTTATCGGTTTCTCCGGCGGCAGGTGCAAAGGATTTTGTGGGTCTATGGAATAACAATGCCAGTAGGTTCTACCTCAAGTACACGCACCGTGGGGGCAATGCAGATCGCCTTTTTCGATATGGTCCCTTGGGTGCGGATTGGTTACCGCTGGCGGGTGACTGGAATGGTGATGGCCAGGATACCGTTGGTTTATTTGATCCGGTCAGTAGTCGGTTTTATTTCAAGAACACGCATACCGGCGGCAGGGCGGACAGTGAAGTTCGCTTCGGCCCATTGGGAAGGGACTGGTTACCGCTGGCGGGTGACTGGAATGGTGATGGCCAGGATACCGTTGGACTAGGGCGTCTAAAAATGGCCGATAAGGCTACATTGTCTTGCCCGGAATTGGGGCCTGGATAACATCGCGCCGCTCAATATTTGGGCTCATTGATCGGATGTTCCGCATAGGCTTTGTACTCGGCAGGCGTCCAGAAATCGCGACATGTCTGACAGGTTTGCCAAGGCCCGGGATGATTGTCGATGTAGTGGGAATAGCACAAACTAAAGCGTTCATGCTCATACTGACAGCGCCCGGCGCCGCGAACCGACAGCAAGGCGGTATCACAGCAGATCCACTGTTGGCAACACGGTGTTTTCACTAAAGGGACCGCGGCATCGCCACAGAAGCGACAAGGCTCACCGGGGATGATCTGAGCTGCTAGCCGATGATAAGTCACAACGCGTCCCCCGGATCTCATGGAAGAGATCGTGGCTGTTTTCGAGAGGAAGAAACCCAATTATAGAGCCATACTCTGGGAAAAACACCGGGAGCGCGTCAGCGGTGAGCCAGCGATCGAAACTCAGACAAAGCCGAGAGCAGTGGAAATGCAAAGCGCATGAGCGAGCAGAGACGAATCGCTATCTGCGCAAGCAGTTGGTGCGAGTGCGAGCCGAGCGAGAGCACTGGCGCGAGCAGGCGAAACAAGCCGAGGCGCGTCGGCGTTCGCTCGAGACCCCCCCAGCGTGTCGAGTGGTTCAAGAGAAGGCGGATCTGGTGTGGTTGGCGCTGCGCTTATTTTTCATTGCCCGAATTGGGTTTCGCGCCGTCTCGCGGGTGCTGAACACGCTCAGTGAGGCGTTGGGAATCGGGCGCGCGCCGTGTCCGCAAACCATCATCAACTGGGTGATGCGGTTGTCGTTAGTACGGATCCAGTCGGCCCCGCCGTGGACAGGCGCCAGGTCGAGCGCCGATCGCTTCTCCAAAGGGGTTCTCTGGCTTATTGATGCCAGCATTGGCTTGGGAACGGGAAAGATGCTCGCCGTGTTGGCCATTGATGCGGCTCACCATCAGCATCATCAAGCCGCGCCCCGCCTTCACCAGGTGCACTGTGTGGCCGTCTCGGTGGCGGCTTCCTGGACGGGCGAAACGATAGCGGATTTTCTCCAGCAAGTGATCGCCGTGCGGGGGCGCCCGAGTGCCTACCTCAAAGACGGCGGCACGGATCTGCACAAAGCGGTGCGCATCTTAAGCAACCGCGGACTGCCTAGCCTATGCATTGCCGATATCTCACCCGCCGTTGCCAATCTGCTGAAGCGTCACTATCGAGATCACCCAGTGCTAGCGACGTTTCTGGCGGCGTGCGGAACCGTCTCCGGCAAGCTCAAACAAACGCTGCTGGCCTGCCTGGCCCCACCCAACGTGCACACCAAAGCCCGCTTCATGAATCTGCATCGCTTGGTCCGCTGGGCCGAGCAGTTGTTGCAACTCTCTCCGCCAGGAGGCGCGGCGCGCGGTTCGGTGCTGGCAAAATTGCGCGCCTGTCTGGATCGCCTGCCGGCATGCCAAGCGTTTATTCATCGCTTTCGCGACGACGTGCGACCGCTGCTGGCGTGCCAACAGATTCTGAAATCCCGCGGGCTCAGTCACGCTACGATCCTGTCGTGCGAGCCGCTGCTCGATACGATTCCCTCTGCCGCCGTACGCAGCGAGTTTCGAGGCTACCTCAACGCCCAACTCGAGACGGCCGCGCAACTCGGTCTCGCCGACGTCGGCCTGCCGATCAGCTCCGATCCGATCGAGTCGCTGTTCGGGCTGGCTAAGCAACACGGCAGCGGTGAAATCAAGGATGCCCAGCGGATCGCCATGCGTCTACCGGCCTTGTGTGGCACACCCACCCGAACCGAAGCCCAACAGGTGCTTGAGATAAGCGTGGCTCAACAACAACAGATGACCAGTCAGTTGACGTCATTGACGAAACAGCGGCGTGAGGTCCTCCCCAACCCGCAAGCGCTAGAGACCTTAGCCCTCCCCCAGAGCAACAACGCTGTGGTGCTCATCCCGAGGTCCAAAAACCGGCCCCATTGCTCAGAAGTTATCCCTCTATCAAAGGGTTACCAAAAAGCACAGGGCCCCCAGCCTAACCGCCAACAGACCGACAGTCAGCCTGCCAGAGCCGGTCCCTAGCCCGAGTTTACCGCGAGATGCCGTAACGCTGGAGTGAACTTCGTTCATCTGGGGTATCTAAGTATTTCATAACTCCTTGTTACTATGGGGTTTGTTCTCCCTTTTTAGGGTCGGTTGGTGAGCGGTTCGGCTGGCTTCAAGTGTATGACCTAAAAATAGGAGTCGAATTTCAAAACATTAATCTGGCTTTCTAGCCAGTAAATACCTATAGTTTAGGACTAGACACAAGGCGTAATACAAGCTATTGTATGTCCTAATCTATGGCGAGCATCATCAAAAAAACCATCCACGGCAAACCGTACTACTACGCCCGGGAATGCCAGCGCATCAACGGCAAGCCGACAATCGTCTGGCAAAAGTACCTCGGCCGTGCCGACGACCTCATCGCTGCCCTGACCGAAGGCTGCGGCAACCCCTCTGCCTTGCCGGCTCCCAAGGAAGCCGGCATCACCGAGTTTGGCGCCGTGGTCGCCCTGTATGACCTCGCCCAGCGCTTGCAGCTGGTTGAGCATATCGACCGCCATGTGCCCAAGCAGCGTAACGGTCCCTCGGTGGGCACCTATCTGCTGGTGGCCATCCTCAATCGCTGCGTCGCCCCGGGCAGCAAAGCCAGCATCGGGCCCTGGTTCCAAGACACCGCCCTGCGGCGCTTGCTGCCCATCGACGCCAGACAGCTCTCCAGCCAGCGCTTCTGGGACAACATGGATCGGGTCTCGCGTCAGGCCATCGACGCCATCGAGCACGAGGTGGTGGTGCAGATGGTGCGCGATTTTAACATCGACTTGCAGCGGGTGCTGTTCGATGCCACTAACTTCTTTACCTTCATCGATACCTTCAACGAGCGCTCCACCTTGGCCCAACGTGGCAAGAGCAAAGAAGGGCGGCAGGCGCTGCGCATCGTCGGCCTGGCGCTGTTAGTCTCGGCCGATTTCCATGTGCCGCTGTTGCATCGCACCTATCCCGGTAACCAGACCGATGCCACCACCTTCCAGAGTCTGACCGCCGCGTTGGTAGCGCGCTATCGCGCCATCACCGACGGCACCGAACACGTGACCCTCATCTTCGACAAGGGCAATAACGCCCAGGCCAATCTCGAGGCCATCGCCGACAGCCCCTATCACTTCATCGGCTCCCTGGTGCCCACCTACCATCCCAAGCTGCTGGCGATTCCCGCCCGGCGGTTCCACACGCTGCCTGACGAGGGCCTGGCAGGGGTCAGCGTCTATCGCACCCGCTGGGAGGTCTTCGGCGTCGAGCGCACCGTCCTGGTGACTTACAACGAGAACCGCTTCGTGGCGCAAGCCCGCACGCTGCTGCGCGAGATCGCCAAGCGCCAACAACGGCTACGGGCGCTCCAATACCAATTGCGGCGCTGGCACACGGGGCAGGTCCGCGGCGGCCAGCCCCCCACCGTCGACAGCGTGACCAAGAAGGTGCAGGGCTGGCTCAACGCGCGCCATCTGAGCGAGCTGTTCCAGGTGGCGGTCGGCGAACGTGAGGGCCTGCCGACGCTGAGCTATCGCTTCGATCACCGCGCCTGGCAACGCTTACAGAAGACCTTGTTGGGCAAAACCCTCTTGTTTACCGACCATGAGGCCTGGACCGATGGGGAGATTATTCGTGGCTACCGGGCCCAGCATCACCTCGAGACCGGCTTTCGACGGATGAAGGATCCCCATCACATTGGTTTGCGACCCCAGCATCACTGGACCGATCAAAAGGTCGAAGTGCACGTGTTCTGCTGCGTGCTCGCCCTGATGCTGTGCAGCTTGCTACGGCGCGAGCTTTATCAACACGGCATCGACCGCTCGATCCCCGACCTTCTTAAGCAGCTGAGCCACATCCGCGAGGTGAGCATTGTCTATCCGTCGCCAGACAACCGCCGCGCCCCAACGCTCCACATGACCCTCTCGGCGATGTCAGACGACCAGCGCACCCTCTACGACACCCTCGACCTCGGCCGCTATCTCGCCACGTAGGTCATACAAAAAACCGACTGAATCTCTCAGTAGAACAAAAACTTTTCCAAATTACGCGGTAAACTCGGGCTAGGCAACTCGAGTGACGGTTTTGAAATCGCTAATCCAAAAACCGGGAAATGGCAGAAGGTCGATTTAGACGCCCTACCGTTGGACTATTTGATCCAAGCAGTAGCTGCTTTCACCTAAAGAACACTCATGCCGGGGGCAAAGCGGACCGTGTCGTTTGTTTTGGCCCATTGGGAAGGGACTGGTTACCGCTGGCGGGTGACTGGAATGGTGATGGCCAGGATACCGTTGGACTATTTGATCCAAGCAGTAGCTGCTTTCACCTAAAGAACACTCATGCCGGGGGCAAAGCGGACCGTGTCGTTTGTTTTGGCCCATTGGGAAGGGATTGGTTACCGCTGGTGGGTGACTGGAATGGTGATGGCCAGGATACCGTTGGGCTATTTGATCCGGTCAGTAGTCGGTTTTATTTCAAGAACACGCATACCGGCGGCAGGGCGGATGACAGCTTTGGTTTTGGTCCACGCGATGCCGATTGGTTACCCATCGCTGGCAAATTTTCGGTAGCCGGCGTTGATAACACCGATGCTGATTTCAGCTGGGATGGCTCCCAGCTTAACTTCGTTTTTATTCTGACTGATGATCAACGTTTTGACACCTTATGGGCAATGCCGTATGTGCAGCGCTATCTCGTTAAGCAAGGTGTTCTCTTTGAAAACGCGATCGTGACGGATCCGTTATGCTGTCCGGCGCGTGCGAGTATTTTGGCCGGCGGCTTGTATACCAAGAACACGGGCGTGCTTAGTAATCAACCTCCAACAGGGGGGTTTGATAGGTTTGAGGATAAGGATACCTTAGCCACGCGACTGCGCCATTCTGGCTACCGAACCGCTTTGGTCGGAAAATATTTGAATTATTATCCACTGGGCTACGTTCCACCCGGCTGGTCCTTGTTTGTGGGCAACAAAGGACCGGGGGTAGACAATTGGAACGCCTTTCGTGTCACCGTAGGTAGTAGTGAGGAGAGCCCAGCAACAGGTGAAATTGTTCCCGTTGCAGAGTACATAACCGATTATCAGAGAGATGTTGTTTTAGACTTTATCCGTGAACCCTCCAATGAGCCTTTCTTTGTATTGTGGAGCACCTATGCGCCGCATGGGCCAGCCACTCCTGCCGTCGAAGACGAAGGCAAATTTAACGACTACCTCTATAGAGAACGGGCCTGGGGGGAACTCGACGTATCAGATAAACCGGGTTGGGTTCGCTGGAAACACCGTCAGGAGTTGCAACGTCGAGAGGAAGGGAGCGTCGATGAGGAATTTCCGCGTCGCCAGTTAAGATCTTTGCAAGCGGTTGACCGCGGAGTAAAGGCCATCATAGAAATGCTCGCTGCTGTAGGTAAGCTTGATGAAACGGTGATCGTATTCACCTCGGATAATGGCTATATGTGGGGTGAACACGGGCTATGGAGCAAAACGTTCCCGTTCGAGGAATCCATCCGAGTACCGCTTGTCGTCCGTTTTCCAAATGTGAACCGCAGGGTTGAGCCACACCTCGTCGCGGTCGACATAGATATTCCAGCTACCGTAATCGATATCGCCCATGCCGCTTTTCGCACAGATGGAAAAAGCTTGATCCCTTTGTTGCTAAAACCCAATTTATCATGGCCAGATGGATTGCTTATTTCGAGTTATTTAAGTAACGCGGAACATGTATGGGCCGGAATCAGGACAAAAGAATGGAAATATGTCGAGAATGCCGCAGGGGACGAGATGCTTTTTGATCTGCCAAATGATCCCTTTGAGGAAACGAGCAAGCACGATGATCCGAGTTATGCCAAAGTCAAGCAGGACTTAAAGGAACGCCTCGATGCAGAGAAGGGGCTGGCCATGACCACATTAGGAAACCTTTCAGCCATGGTGGGCGAACCATTTTCATGGCAATTAAAAGCGTGGGGCGGAATAGAGCCCTATTCCTGGAGCATGGTTAACCTAACGCCTCAGGTGTTTTTGGGTCCAGAGCGTAAGGCACTGACCGATACCGACATTCCTGTTGTCCTTGGACCCGACTATGCTCAGTGTGGTGCACCTGCCTTCTCCAAGAAGGAAACCGGATTATTTATTTGGAAAAGTTGTCATAGTGAGCGATGGCATATCCGAGCGACGCCAGGAAACCAGAGCACGACATTCGCGAGCAGCGTTCAGAGCACGACATTCGTGGGCAGTGTTGCCGCTGACGCCCCTTTACGAGAGGTGACCGGTTTTAGGCTAGGGAATAGCGATATTTTAGAGCAAAGTGAAGCATCGCGTATAGCATTTGCTATGGAAATTTATCCTGGTAATGTCAATGGATTTGATTTTAGTCTGGCGGCTAATGCCATGGTGGAATTTGACATTGATACAAGAACATTACCACGCGGGTTGACTTTAGATAGCCAGAGTGGTCTCGTATCCGGCGTTCCGCTGCAGCCTGTCCAGAGAACGCTGCGCATCAGAGTGACCGATAGCTCGGAGCGTAAAATTGATGGTAAACCACAAGATTTCATATGGGACATTAAGATAACTATTGAGCCATCTGAGCAGTGATCTCATTGAGCTTATGTCAGCCTAGCCATACCGGTCGCCAACTTAGAATAACCAATGAGGGTTAGCCGGACCGTAACGGTAGACAGGAGTTAATCGCCAGCGGTATTGCCGATCTTTATGTGGAAGGGGGAAGGTGCTACTACTGCTTGGCAATGTGACTGCAAAATTCATTATGGCTGCGCAATTTGGAAAACCCCTTACACCCTGGCAAGACCGACTTCACGAAATCATCTTCGAGGCCGATACGCTGAGCGGCAGACTGTTCGATATCGTGCTGCTTTGGTGTATTGTGCTGAGCGTGCTGGTGGTCTTTCTCGAGAGTGTTCCCGATATTCGAGCACACTATCGCCAAAGCCTGCGCTTGGCGGAGTGGAGCTTTACGCTGTTATTTACCCTGGAGTATGCGCTAAGACTGCTTTGCGTCGGCCGGCCCCTGCGTTACGCCACCAGTTTTTTTGGAGTGGTTGATTTGCTGGCCATTCTGCCCACTTACCTTAGCCTGTTCTTTCCCGGGGCACAATCGCTGATGGTGATCCGGGCATTGCGGTTTCTGCGCGTCTTTCGGGTGCTGAAGCTGGCCCGCTATCTTACGGAGGGGCGGCTGTTGGCTGGCGCCATCTGGGCCACTCGCTATAAGATTTCAGTGTTTCTTGTCGCCGTGGTAACGATGGTGATGATTATCGGCGCCTGTATGTATCTTATCGAAGGCGAAGCACATGGTTTCGATAGCGTACCCCGTGGCATGTACTGGGCTATTGTTACCCTGACCACCGTGGGGTATGGCGATATTTCGCCGCAAACCACGTTAGGGCAACTCTTCGCCAGCCTGGTGATGATTTGCGGTTACGGCATTATCGCCGTGCCCACCGGTGTGGTGACCGTGGCGATTTCTCGGGCAGGGGAACGCGGGGTCAGTACGCAAGTCTGTCCCCAATGCGCCGCGGAAGGGCACGATACCGATGCGCGCTTCTGTAAGTACTGTGGCACGAAATTGTGACCGGCCCTGGCATTTGCATGACTTCAATGTTTAAGGCGGGCTTTCGGATGACGGAGCGGGTTGCGCCTCTTGGCTGGCTGACGCCTGTTGCCAGATGTGCAGTTGTTGCTCTAGCTTGGTTTGCGCAATGGCAGCTTGCTGAAGTTCGCTATGCAAGGCCTCTAGGCGATTGATGGCGATGCTATAGCGCTTTTCCGACGTCTGCAGAGATGTTCGGGTGTCGGCGAGAGTGGTGGTTAGTGCTCGGTTGCGTTCCTCCGCTTCGCCTTGGGCGAAGCGGACATTGGCGTGGTCTTGCTGTAGCGCTTCCCGGCGTTTCTGCCAGTCGGCCTCGCGGGCCTGCCAGGTCAACCGTTCTTGGTGAAAACTCTGCCGCTCCTTGGCATGTTCGGTTCGACTTCGGTCAATGAGCTGTAACAGACGCTGTTCGCCGGCTTCGCCTCGTTCCCGTTCCTGTTGAAAACGCTGTTGGAGTTCATCCAGCTGACGTTGCGCATCCTCCCGGGTTCGGCGTAGAGCCGTTTCAAGACGGACTCGCTGACTCTCGGCGGTTTGGCGCAACTGCTCGGTGGCCTGGGAGGCTGCCGCTGCCCGTTGTTCTGCCGTCGCAATGGCCGCCTCGGACACACTTCGCCGTTCCCGTTCCAAGAGCAGTTCGTCGCGTAACACCTGGGCGGCAACCTGCAGGTCCGCGATCTGCCGGCGTAAATCTGCGGCTTCGGCACATGCCTGTTCCTGCATGCGTTCTGCTTCTGCCTGCGCTTGTTGAGCCGCTACAACGGCCTGTTCAGCCTGCTCACGCTGGGTTTGATAGGTCGCTTCGGCGTGTTCGACAGCCACCCGCCAGAACGCCTCTAGCGCCGGCATAATCGCCGGTGGCACGACCGGTGGTAAGACCATACTGGGCCGTTCTGCAATTTCTTGCTGCCAGCGTTTTAGGTGTTCAGCGATCGTTGAATGACTGCCTGTACCTAGTTGTTCACGAAGGCGTAGCACTGAGGGATTAATACCTCGCTCCAATAAGGCAACGGCAGTCGCTTTGACGGCTTCATAGGAAATACCGGGTCGCGCCATGAAGAGGTCTCCATACTCAAAGGATAGCGGATTTCTATAATAGCTTATTACGTAATTACGTAAAACGTAATTTACGTTATGAAACAGTATTAAAATTCAAGATTATGGGGATAATCTTGAATTTTTAAAATTACGGTTTCTCAGCTACATCACCAACCTCATCGAGGAGCGAACACGGTAAGGCTTTGGCAAACGCAGGAGAAGGATTTAATGGGGCAAATCGTGATCGCGTAAAATTTGAGGGCGCACGAGCACTCCCGTGCGATGTAGAAATGAGGGCTGGAAGAAAATTCGCCTAAAGAATGTTTGACACAAACTGGCAACCCTTAACTGACTGGACTAAAAACCTGTTAGAACCACAAGGACCATCGCCCATCAACCAGGACGACAACGGCGATCAGCGCGTTCGTTGTCATGTGAGCCATGACGGCATCACCTAGCTGGCCGCGTCGGTAGAGCGCCAGCGCATAGCCCATTCCGGCATGGTTCAAAAACACCGGTTTTAGGGTAACACAAGGCACAGCGATCCTGTGGCCTCTGAAAAGAGGCCGGTGTGGAGTTGCAGCGGATCCAAGAGAGAGGTTAAGCGGCGTCACGTGCCCGCGTGAAGCGGGTGAAGCCAAGCATCTCCAGCCAATGCGGATGAGCCTGACCGGTCAACAGCTCAGCAGGAGATTTGCCGAGTCGTTCGGGTTTCTGGCTGCGTGGAAAGGGCTGATGGTTGAGAAAGAAACGCAACAGATCCAGATAGGCCGGACCGATCTGGCGGCGCAGGAAAAAATAGTTGCGTAGTCGACTGTTGAGGTTCTCGACCAAGGAACTGGCGCGGTGGAGGTGCTGGCATAGCGCGTCGAGCGCCTGCTGGAGGGGGAAAAAGTGGCCATGGAGTTGGCGGTGCAAGGCACTCGCCTTGGCCCAATAGGCGGTGGTGGTGGTGCGTGGCGAGCTCGTGAGGGCCAACATTTCGCGTACCAGAAACGGGGACACGTCGAACTGCTGGGCGAGGGCCTCGAGCTGTTGATCCAGCCGGGTGGCGAAGGCCAGCAAGGTATCGCGTTGGTTGGCCAGGGTGCGCCACACCGGGCGCAGGCGGCTGGGATCCAGGGCGTCGAGCGCCTGCAGCGAAGCGACCACGAAATCATACAGGATCTGGCGGGTGGCGGCATCGGGGCCGGCCAGGGCGAGGATATCGTGCTGCAGCCACTGGCCCAGCGTGCGCACCTCGTCGGCCAGGGCAATGGCGCTGGCCTCTTGGGCACGGGCGTCAGCGAGCGCTTTGGATAGCGAGCGGCCCTGGCCCTGGTGGTTGGCCTGCTGCATTTGCTGTTCGCGCTTCTCGCGCTGGGCGATGGCGGCATAGGCGCGCTTGTCCAGGATCCCGACCAGGCGGGTCAACGGCTGCAGCCCATGAAAGACGTCACCGTCGCACGCCACCTCAGGCCAGGCCAGTACCTGCCCGGCTCGCAACCCCTGACCGCCATCGGCGACCGTGTCGTCGGGCTGCAGTCCCTGCGCCATCAGGTCCCACAGATGAATCGCCCAGGTCTCGGCATCCCGGTGCGCTTCTGGCGCCAGTAGGTAGCAGTACGTGGCATCCAGATCGATGCCCACCAACACCGGTTGGCGGCCCTGAAACAGGTCATCATGGCTGCCCGCCCGCACCCGGGACAGGTCTTGCTGGGCATTGATCCGGCGCGCCTCGTCCACCGCCTCCTGAACAATATTGTGCACCGTGCCCAGCGCGATGCGCTCATCCAGTAGGTCGCGGAAAAACCCGATCACGCCGCGAAACGAGCTATGGCACAGCAGCACCAGCGCCAACACCACTTGCCGCAACCAGGCACGGGTGACCGGCAGGTAGAACAACACCTCCTCATCGTTCGCTGGCGGTGACTGAAACGCCTGCGTCAGGGCCTGCTCGCCCTTGTCCGCTTGTTGATAGAGAAACTTCCGGCTGACCTGATGCCGCGTCGACAGCTTCGTCACCGGCTCGGTTCGCGCCAATACCTGCAGTGCCAGCTGTTGGCGTTGCTCCCCAGCCAACGCGTGGGCGGCACAGCCAACGGAAGCCGTTGACGAAGCGGAGTGAGACAGGGTATTACTGACTTGGGTAGCCATGCTGATAACCTCCGAAAAGAGTGGGTTCCCACAACCTCTCACTCTACCGGAAATATCCGCATTGGCTACCCGGTAAAATTGTTACCTTGGATTGAACCAAGCCCCCATTCCGGCCAGGGTCCCGGCAATCCAACGGTCATGCAGCAGCCCAAAAAGAAGGGAAGACATCAAAAATGAGAGCCAGGCGAACTGCCCGGACGATACCGCTGCGAAGTCCTTCGCCATCAGCTTGCGGATTAAATAACCGCGAAAGGCAAGTTCCTCGGCGACAGGCACGGTGATGACCGAACCGAGTACGCGAAAGAGCAACCAGAGGGCTGCCGCCCAATGGGGTAATTGCGCCAGTCCCTCGGCTAACGCCGTGTCACTGCCCGCGCCCTGGGGTGCCAACAGGACCAACACATAGCCGAGTGACAGTGGACTTTCCCAAGCCAGCGAAGTTCCTCAAATGGTTTCCATAGCGTGACAAATCGCTCACACACGAGCAATTGGATGAAGCGGCCTATCGAATCCTGCCCAAACGACAATTTTCGGTTCTGGCGGATTTCCTGTCGGCAAACACCTTTGATAAAACCGCCACGAAATGGCAGTACTATGCCAATTCCTCGCGTCTGATATCACTGTACTTGAGGCCAATTACCCTGGCGGTCCCCTTCTTCTATTACAAGGCCGATAGCCAGGTCATGGAACTGATCGGACTCATTAAAACTCACTACTCCAGTGGAAAGTCCCCGGGTGCTTTGCGGATCGCTGATGATCTGGGCCTGACAATTCCGCAGCGCCTCGTTCGGTATCTGAAGCGCAAACCGGAAGATGAGCATTGGGATCCCCATCGGTTTGAGTTCTTCATTTACCAAAAGATGTACCACCTGATTAATCGGGGCAAACTGTGCTGCAATGCCAGTGTTTCCTACAGCGACATCAACCATGACCTCATTAATGAGGTCATGGTTGATGATGTAGAGAGTATTGCGCGCCAATTTGGCTATCCCAAGATCCCCATCTACTGCCAGGAACGGCTGGATGAAGCGCTGACAGCCCTTGACCACGCCTGGACAACCACCGCCAACAATATCCGGTTGCAACAAAATACTGGGTTCAGGATCAAGGAGCCAACGAACGGAAAGTCACAGTGGCGGCTATTGTACGATAGCAGTGAAAAACTCGAAGACGCTTTCTTTCAAACCTTACCTAAGGTCGAAATTGCTGATGTGGTCATGTTCATTGGCGAGTTGGCCGGCATGTGGAACGGCTTTACGCACCTGAAAGACCGCTACACAAAACAGAAAAAACCTCTACCACTGGCCTTGAACGCCTGCATTCTCTCCGAAGCGTTCGGTTTCGGCACGATAAAGATGTCGGAGATGTCCGACCTCGATTTCAACATGCTGCGGTCAACCCGGGAGGACTTTGTTCGTATTGAAACCTTGTGCGCCGCCAATGATCTGGTCAGTAATTTTATTAACACCCTGCCGATCTTCAAGAGATGGAACCTGCTGGATAAAAAGGTTCTGGCGGATGCCGATGGACAGAAGTTTGCCACCAGCGATAGCACCATTCAGTCCAGGTATTCTAAAAAGTACTTAGGGAAAGGTCGAGGGATCTCCCTGTATACGCTGATTGCCAACTTTGTGGCGGTGAATGCCCGCAATATCGGACTGAATGAGTATGAGGGACATTGCCTGTATGACATGGTGTACGGCAACAAAACCGATATTGATATCGACTCAGTGACCGGGGATAACCATTCTTTGAACAAGCTGAACTTTGTGGCCCTGGATGCGATTGACGTGGACTATGTTCCCAGCATTAAAAATGTCCGGGAGGCCTCCGAAGACCTTTATGCCCTGAAACCCGTCGAGCATGTCGAGTGCCCGCTGCGACCTGCCGGAATCATCAGAGTGGATTTGATCAAATCACAAAGCAGAGGGATACAGCGCGTCTTGCTATCGTTGATACTGCAAGAAAATACTCAGAGCCACCTTATCCGAAAGCTAAACTCTCATGCCAGATACTCCAGGTTGAGATCAGCCTTATATGAATACAACAAAATCTTCAAAAGCACGCACGTTCTGAACCTGATTGATGACATGAATCTGCGGAAAGCGATCAGGAACGCCAGAAACCGGACGGAAGCTTACCATCAGCTACAAAGTCTCATACGTAAAATTTACAACAGTGTGTTCAAAGGCAGGAAAATAAGTGACAACAGAATCAGCGCACATGCCGCCAGGCTCGTGGCCAATTGCATCGTGGCCTACAACGCGCTCATCCTCAATACGGTATATGAGAAAATGGTGGCAGAAGGTGTGTCTGAAAAAATCCTCGAAGAATTTGCCAGGATCTCTCCCATTGCTTGGTATCACTTGTTGTTCACCGGACGCTACAGCTTTAAAAAGGCGAGTAAAATTGTCATCGATATTGCGGCTATGGCCGCAATGTTAGAAAAGCACCTAAAGCAGGCGTTCTGGACAGAATAACCTCAGATTCGTCACTTTTGGGGGTTCTTCTGAAAACTAGAAGAGAGTGGCGGCGACCGCCACCACACGTAAGGGATAGAGCAGGTCAAAGCCGTTGGAGAAGAGCGAGATGATCATGGATGCTGCCATCATCACCAGAAAGGGAACGAGTAGCGCAACGGCGAGACGATGAGCAGGCGGAGCGTTTGATTGGGTAATGCTAAAGATCCGCATCCGGTGCGACAGCAATCAGACCTACCGAGATCAGGGTCAGGGCGGCCCAACCGGCTTGTGAATGAAAACTCTGTAACGCGACGTCCCGGGAAAAGGACGTCCCGATGACAATCAGCGTGACGATACGCACGGCGTTGGCGAGCCAGATGGCCAGCATCCCCACCGGGATCAGCCAGAAAACGTGGGGAAAGCGTAGCGCTTTGCGGAAGAGCCAAAAATAGATACCCAGAAATAGGGTGATCAGGGTAATGCCTTCGATGCCCGAACAGCCGTAGCGAATGTCGACCTGGAAGACGGCGGTACCGACCACAGACAGCTGGGGTTGATAGACAAGCTCGGAATAGACCCAGCCGAGCAGCGCATGGACAAGCTGCAGCGTCGGCTCGGTTAGCATGTCCCAAAGCGCTACTGAGGCGAGGGGACCATCGAATCGAATGATCCTCCAGGCGCAGATGCCCAGCAGCAATCCGATGAGCAACCGCTTGTGCTCGTGGCGCAGCAGCCCTAACCAAAAACGGCCCGGCGCGAGAGCGAGCAACCAGAGCCAGAGGGTAGCGCCAAGGAGTGTCATCCACCCGATAAACCCGAGCGCCGAAAGCCGGGTCGGATCGGTGGGATCTGCAAAGAGAAAAGCGGTGATTCCTGCAAACGCAGCGAATGCGAGGCCATGACAGATTAACCACACCCACCAATGAGACTCCCTCGACTGCGCCTGCCAATCGACAAGAATGGCCTTAAGTCGTGGCGTGGGGATGAGCAGACAAAGGAGGCACGTACCGATAACCCAGAGGCCGGCGGGCCAAATTTCTTTGGAAAGCTGGAACAGTACCGTCGCCCAGCTGGCATCATTTGTAAAAACCAATTGCAGGGAGACAAGTTCGGGTACTTCATAGCGTGAGGTTAGTGCTATAAGCTCGACTGCCAGAAGCGTTACCAGCAAAATCGCGCGCAACCCTAATCGCTGCGCCACTCCAAGCCTGTGAATGCGTGTCAAGGAGCTAGAGAGGAAGAGGGTCTTCGTCAGGTTATGTAACATGCTGCTAATCACGCAGGCTTCCCGTCAGGGATGCCTGGATCCAGTGGGTTATAAATACCGAAGGGTTGTTAAAAATGGCCGCCGCATGGGCCACCTGGCAAGCATGCCGTTATTGTTTACCCACAACTTGCCAACACAACTCAAAAAAGGCTAGACGTATCAGATGTAGATGGCGTCCACCGTATCCCTGTAAATCGCGCGGTCTTCCCTTTCCCAGTGCGTAACCGCCATCAGCCATACGCACTGCCTTTGCAGTGCTATTTGGGCTTTTCGCCAGACAACAGAATCGGCTAATCAGGCTATCCGGTTGTCTTGCCGAGCCGCCGACTGCTTCTCGGATCGTCTCCGCTCCGCAAGCAGCAATAGACATATCGTTACCCATAACTCCAATGCTGCCACGTTGGCTGATACGCCCGCCCAACACGTGGCTTGAAGGACGACCGCTCAACTCGCCGTTAACCCTTGATTTCTTCCCCTACGCCCCCATTTTAAGTCTCCTGAGGACGGTTATCCGTCTGGTGAAAATCGGTGTTAAATACGCGACGCCCCTAGCCCTGACAAGAGAAAGCGACATGAACGATTGGGTAGCGGAACTGGAGACGATTAATGTAGGAGATCAACGGCTCAATGAGCGGGCGCGGCAGGTATTGGCGGAGCTGGGTGCCCAGCCCGAGGCGAGCATTCCGGCCGCCTGCGGCGGTTGGCCTGAGGCCAAAGCGGCCTCTCGGTCCTTTGACCACGAGCGGGTGGGGTCCCAAGAGGTTCTGGAGCCGCAGGCGGCCGGTAGCGAACAGCGGCTGCACGAGCACCCGCGGGTGCTGTGTATCCAGGATCCCACGGAGCTCGATGATACCGGCAAAAGCGACATTGAGGGGTTGGGGCCGTTGAATTACGAAACGCGCCGTGGGCTCTCCCTGCACCCGACCCTAGCGGTAACCCCAGAGCGAGTACCGTTGGGGGTGCTGGAGGGGTGGAGCTGGGCCCGGGAACCGGGCAGGTTAGGTCAAGAGAAAGATCCGCATCGGCCCATCGAAGCAAGGAGAGCCGCCCTGGCGCGAAGGCTACCAGCGCATCAGTGACTACAAGCCCAGTCCCAACCCGACGGGTTTATACGGCCGACCGCGAAGCGGATAGCTACGAGGTGTTTGCCGAACGCTACTGGGCCCAACAGGCCCAGCGGCCCTGTGCCGAGTGGTTGATCCGCGCCGAACCTGACCGCCAGCTCAGCGCTGGGCGAAAACTCTGGCAGGCGCTGCCGCGGCGCCGGTGCTGGCGCCGGTGGAATTCGATAGGCCGGCGACCGATAAGCGCACGGCCCGCCATATCGTCCAGACGCTGCAGGCGGTGCCAGTCACCCGCAAGGCACCTTATCGCGCTGGCGAAGCGCTGCCGGACGTGGCAGTCACGGCGCTGTTGGCCACCGAAGTCAATCCCCCGGCAGACGAAGCACCATCACGTGGGTGTTGCTCACCAGCGTGCCGATCGACACCGCTGAACAGGCCGTCGAGGTGTTGCAATGGTACCTTTGCCGCTGGCAAATAGAAGTCTTTTTCCGAATTCTGAAATCCGGCTGCCACGTCGAAGAGCTACAGCTCGAGCACCTCGAACGCCTCGAACCGGCGCTGGCCTGTTATCTGATCATCGCCTGGCGGGTGCTGTATCTGACCATGCTGGGGCGCACCTGCCCGGAGTTACCCTGCAACGTCGTATTTGCCATGCGGATGGCAGGCGGTGTACCTGGTGGCCAAGCGCCAACCGCCGCCCGAGGTCTCCCCTGCGTTGAATGACATGATTCGCCTGGTGGCTGGCTTCGGGGGCTTTCTTAATCGTCAGGGCGATGGCTTCCCTGGACCACAGACCCTTTGGATCAGACTCCAGCGAACCCGCGATTTTGTCCTGGCTCTCGAAGCCCAGCGGGCTATGCAGAATTCAAGTTATGGTAACGATATGAGCAATAGAATGCCCGACAGCAACACGATGGCGCTACCCCCGGCGGCGGCGTCGATTTCAGGCACAGTCGCGTGCCCGGGTGGTGTACCTCCATGCCCGGGTGGTGTACCTCCATGCCCGGGTGGTGGCCCATTCCTAGCAGCGCCCACACTCGTTGCCGATAGCGCCAGGATAGCGGCACCGGCTATTAATGGTATCATTCGTTTCATTTTCACCTCCTTGGTAAACACATTGTTGTGATGCATCTACTATTTCGCAATAGTTCGGACAGTTTTGAGCATAAAAAATCAATCACTTATCACTGAAAATCGAATTAAATCAAACTTAGGCCCTACGCTGAGTCCGAAGTATTGATTTCGAAAAGTCACTCTAATTATTAATCCTTAAACTCGCTAATTATTGTTCCCTACCATATCCGCAGTCTTTAACCACCCTATTATACGGTTTCTGTCACGGCATCTAACGCATTTCTTATTTCACCCTCGAGGGCATCTCTGGTGCGTGCCGCCGAGCCCCGAAGAAAGGCTTACACATTGACAAATAGAGTTCGATGTGTGAGAAATCCGGTGAATAGGGGGGCAAAAAGTGTAACTCAGCCTGCTGCGCTTCCATCGCTTCTTGAATCCCCTCGACTTTGTGACTGCTCAGATTATCCAGCCACACTGGATCGCCCGGCTGTAAGGTGGGAACCAGCAACTGCTCGATAAAGCGGGTAAAGGCATTCCCGTTGATGGGGCCGTCGATTTCCATGATCGCACGCACTTCCTTTACTCCTAACGACTCACCAACGTCAGTTCGGTCCCGGCTTTACCGGTTGATAAGCATGCACGACACCCGCCCGGTGCCCGACCATAGCGGGTGCCTTACCGATGTTTACGCCGCTTCATTGATGAAAAGCGAGCGCGTCGGGTCCATCTCGGCTTGCTCTTGTTGAACCGCTTTGGAAGTGATGGGTCTTTCTCCTCATCGGCCTCGCGCTCTCTGGCATGGTAGCTTAACTTCTTGCGCGTGATCCCGCGCCGGCGCAAGCTCAAGCCAATCGTCGCGTCGCTCACCACCACCCCCGTCTTCGCCTTCAACCACTGATTCAATTCCGACAGCGTCGCGTCTGCGTGCTCCTCCACTAACTGTTTGAGTACCGCTTCATCCGATTCCCTCAGTTTGCGTCGTTGCCCGCCTGCATATTCCGGGGCAATTCGGCCACTGATTCCAACATAAACCGGCCATTCATTCCAATCGAATCCGGCCACTGATTCCAGGCCAAACCGGCCACCGGTTCCAAGCGATTCCGGCCACCCTGGTAGGTGGCATAGGCGAAGTGGGATAACCCAAGTTACCCTGCACCTTTTTTCATTGCGAAAAGAGGTGCCTATGCCACGCGAGAGGTTGACCATGAGAAAAGTCAAAGAGGTCCTGAGATTGAAATGGGCCAATGGTTGTAGTGTCCGGCAAATAGCGGCCAGTTGTGGGATTGGGAGGGCTACGGTAGCCGATTACCTGCGTCGTGCCGAGGCGGCGGGATTGCACTGGCCGTTGCCCGAGCGCCTGGATGAGGCCACCTTGGATAAACGCTTGTTTCCACCCGCGCCGGCCCATGGGGTGAGCCATGGCCCCTGCGTCTGGGAGGATATTCACCGGGAGGTCAAGCGCAAAGGGGTGAAGCTATTCCTGTTGTGGCAGGATTACAAGGCGATTTACCCAGAAGGATACCAGTATAGCCGTTTCTGTCATCGTATCGGGATTGGCAGCGCCAGCTGGACGTGGTCATGCGCCAGGAGCATCGCGCCGGCGAGAAGTTGTTTGTTGACTATGCCGGCCAAACGGTCGCCCTCATTGACCGTACCACCGGGGAAGAACGCCAGGCCCAGCGGTTTGTCGCGGTGCTGGGCGCTAGCAACTACACCTATGCCGAAGCGACCTGGACCCAGGGGCTGGCGGACTGGATAGGCTCGCCTGTGCGCACCTTCCACTATCTCGGTGGCTGCCCAGCAATCCTGGTGCCGGATAATTTACGTGCGGCGGTGACTAAGGCCCACCGTCTATGACAAAACCGACCTCAACAAGACCTATCAGGACATGAGTGTGCACTATGGAGTAGCCGTTGTGCCAGCCCGCTGCGCCAAACCCCGGGATAAGGCCAAAGTGGAAAATGGCGTGTTGCTGGCAGAACGCTGGATTCTGGCCAAGCTGCGCCATTATCGCTTTTTTGCTCTGGCGGAATTGAATGCCCACATTCGCCGCCTGCTTGAGGAACTCAACCAGCGTCCCTTTAAAAAGTTGCCCGGTTCGCGGTGTTCGCAGTTTGCGCAAAGTGATTACCCGGCGCTGCAGCCCTTGCCCGCCGAACCCTACCGCTACGCGGAATGGCTCAAGGTCCGTGTGGCGCCGAATAGCCATGTCGAGGTGGACCGGCATTATTATTGTCCTCGACATGCTGGTGAACCCAACTGGATGCGCGCTGGGGGCGACCACCGTGGAGCTTTTTGCGAAAGGAACCGGGGTGGTCTTCCATCGCCGAGTCACCATCCAGACGCTACACCACGTTGCGTGAGCACCTCCCCCCGTCCCATCAGCACTACCTGGAATGGACGCCGCAGCGCTTTATTCGCTGGGCCGAAAAAACGGGGCTGGCGACCGCCACCGTCATCGCGCACATTCTCGCCTCCCGGCCCTTTCCCCAGCAAGGCTATAACGCGTGCTATGGCGTCATGCGCCTGGGCAAGAGCTACGGCGAGGCCCGCTTGGAAGCCGCCTGTGCCCGCGCTTTAGCGTTAGGGACCGCCAGTTACCGCAGCATTGAGTCCATCCTGAAACAGGGGCTGGACCGCCAGCCCTTGCCGGAACCTGCGGCCACCCCAGAGCCCGTGACACACGAGAATGTGCGTGGCGCGGATTACTACCACTAACCGTAACGTTCCCCTGCCACGACGCGCTGACAGGGGACGAGGAGAGCCACATGCTGACCCATCCCACCTTGGAGAAACTCCAGCAGTTGCGCCTGAGCGGTATGCGCCAGGCCTTGGAGGAACAGATGCACATGCCTGACATCGAGGCCCTGGGCTTCGAGGAACGCCTGGGCCTGCTGGTTGACCGGGAATACACCCTGCGGGAAAGCCGCCGCCTGAAGGCCCGCTTGGCAAAAGCAAACTGCGTCAAAATGCCTGCCTGGAGGACATCGATTACCGCGCGCCCCGCGGCTTGGATAAAGCCCTCATGACCCAGCTCGCCACCGGCAGGTGGTTACGCGAGCATCTCAATTGCCTGATGATCGGCCCCACCGGGGTCGGAAAAACGTGGCTCGCGTGTGCGCTGGCCCAACAGGCTTGTCGGCAAGGCTTCACCGCCGGTTATCTGCGTCTACCGCGCCTCTTTCGCGAATTGGCCATCGCCAAGGGCGACGGCCGTTACCATAAATTGCTCAAAGAGTTCGCCAAGACCGATTTGTTGATCCTCGATGATTTGTCCATGACGCCACTTACCGATGAACAGCAGCGGGACCTGTTGGAGATCCTGGATGACCGTTTTAATATTCGCTCTTCCCTGGTCACTAGCCAGCTCCCACTGGCGCATTGGATCAGCACCTCGGCAATCCCACGTTGGCCGATGCCATCCTTGACCGGCTCGTACACAACGCCTACAAGCTCAACCTCAAAGGAGAATCCATGCGCAAACGTCATTCAACCTTGACACCTCATACCGATACGCAGTAAGAGTAAAAAGACCCGCTTCGCACCGCCATGACAGGTGGCCGCTTTCCCTTGGACTGGGTGGCCGGTTTCCGGTGGATTAAACGGCCGGATTCCGCTGGAATAGGTGGCCAGATTCCGCTGGAATAGGTGGCCGGTTTCCGTTGGACTAAACGGCCGGATTCCGCTGGAATAGGTGGCCGAATTCGCTGGAATACGCACCCGCCCCCATGCGCTTTCGGATCCACCCATCGGGTCTGCTGATAGCGCTTCAGCAACCGCCAGACAAAATCCAAACTCACGGAAAAACGCGCCGCTACGCTACGCATCGAACCCTCCCCTTTGGGGTAGGCATCCACGACTTTTTGACGCAGATCATTAGAATAGGGCCTCATTCTCATTACTCCTTCACAGTTTGTCTCTATCCTATTTATTTATGGGCCCCTTGTAATGAATTCAACTAATTACCGCTATAGGAACTCGCTAATATTCCCTACCATACTTTATATATAGTATATTTTTATTAGCGTAAATACGTAGTTTTACGGATACATGTGCGTGTCACTCGTATCTTCTCAAAATCTCATGGTAATGAAGCTTCAGTAACGGGCTGATGTAACAAAGTAGCGCGTGGAAGACTTGATAAAATGCTTGCCTACCCCATGTAGTAGGTTATGAACCGCACCGAAATGACCACTTTTTTAGAAACGCTGCAGCTAGACATTGAGCGTATGGAAGCAGCTGATGTCAAGGCCAGTGTGGTGGCGTTGCTGAATCTGGTGGAAACGCTAGTTGCGGAGAACGACAAGTTAAAGGAGGAGCAGCAAAAGCTGAAGGATGAAATCAGCCGTTTGAAAGGCGAACAAGGCCAACCGGAGATCAAGGGCAAAAACCGAAAGCGTGATGACCTATCGTCGGAACAGGAGCGCAAGGAGGCGTCAGGCGAGCAGGGGAAGCGAGGCGGGGGAGAACGCCAGCGGGACTCGAAACGCGACCAGATCAACATCGACCGGGTGGAAGAGTGCCCGGTGAATCGTGACGAATTACCAGAAGATGCCATCTTCAAGGGTTATGAAAGCGTCATTGTGCAGGACCTCAAAATCACCTCGGACAATGTGGAATACCGCCGTGCGGTGTATTATTCGCCGTCGCGACAGCAGACTTATCGAGGGGCTTTACCAGCGGAGGTGAAAGGGGAGTTCGGTGCCGGCATTCGAGCGCTGATTCCGACGATGAAACATGTCTGTAACCTGTCGGAACCGAAGCTTTTAGAGTTTCTGCACAATTTCAACGTGCGGATCTCGGCGGCTTATATCTCGAGCTTGTTGACGGATCCGCATGCGGTCTTTCACCGCGAAAAGGACGAGCTCTACCGCACGGCTTTGGAATGCGGGGGGTATCAGCAGATCGATGACACCAGGGCGCGGGTTAACGGTGAAAACCACTCTACCCAGGTGGTCTGTAATCCGTGGTACACCGCTTATTTCACGACCGAACGCAAAGACCGGCTGAGTGTGTTGGACGTGCTGAGAAATTTTGCTCCCCGTCGTTTTGTGTTCAATAGCGAAACACTGGAGTTGCTCGAGCAAGGCCATCTCTCCCAGAAGCTCATCCGCTGCGTGGATAACCTGGCAAAAGACCAACCGTTCACGGAAGAACAGGTCAACCAACTCGTGGATGAGTTACAGCCCGGCCCACAGCAACGCAGCCGCATCCTCGAAGCCGCCGCGATCGCTGCGTACCATCAGGAGACCGAGCTACCGGTGGTCAAGCTGCTGCTGTGCGATGATGCCCCGCAATTTAAGCTGCTCACTGAGGAGTTGGCGCTGTGCTGGGTGCATGACGGTCGGCACGATAAAAAGCTCAATCCCATCGTCCCTAGCCATCGGGAACACTTGGAGCACTTTCGCCAAGACTATTGGGCCTTCTACGGCCAACTCCTGGCGTTTAAACAAACTCCCACACCGGCCGAGGCGACCCGGCTGTCTGAGGCATTTGACCGATTATTCTCAACCCAAACCGGCTACGCCGAACTCGACGCGCGAATCGCCAAAACCCTCGCCAAAAAAGAGGCCCTCTTGGCGGTGTTGCGGCATCCGCAGTTGCCCTTGCATAACAATGACGCCGAGTTGGGCGCCCGCGCCCAAGCTCGGGTGAGGGATGTCAGCTTGCACACCAAATCCAAAGCTGGCACCACGGCCAAAGATACCTTCATGACCCTTGTGCAAACGGCTAAGAAACTCGGCGTCAGTGCTTATGACTACATCTATGATCGGGTGAGTGGGAAATTTGAGCTGCCTTCACTGGCGCAGTTGATCAGGCAAAAGAGCAAAGCTGAACTGCATCCGTGTCCTGATCCGCCATGAAATTTTGAGAAGATACTGTCACTCGTTACTCTTTTGTGTTCATTTATGACACTACCGGCTACCGGTTTACCATCTTCATAATATAAACTAGCATTTTAGTGCCGCCGTCAGGCACGCTGACGAACCAACATCATCCATTTCCTGGCGAGACGCTACAGCGTAAGATAAACCATGCCAGGAGCAAACGACCCACCCGGTGTGACGAGCAGAATGACACGCATTACCGCGATAGTGAGAGCGATTCCGTTGCGCTGGCTCGGTGCGCTCGTGTGGTTAAGTCTGGCAACGGGTATCCCGGCAGGGTGGGCCGCTGACCCGGTGGTTCTGCAGTTGCGATGGGATCATCAGTTTCAGTTTGCCGGCTACTATGCAGCCCTCTGGCAAGGCTATTACCGGCAAGCCGGGTTAGCCGTGGAGTTGCGTTCCGCCGTTAAATCAGACGGAACCATTCTGAGCGCCATCGACGAGGTGGCGGCAGGTCGCGCCGATTTTGGCATCGGCGCGGCGGATATATTGCTGGCGCGGGAGCGTGGTATACCACCTGGTGGTGCTGGCTGCCCTCTTTCAAGAGAGCGCAGTGGAATTCTATGCCAGGCCAGGTACCGTCCATGCCTTTCCCGCCGATTTGCCACGGCTGCGGGTCGTGCGCCGGGTGAATGACCTAACCGATGTGGAGTTGCAGGCGCTTCTGGTCGCCGAAGGTATCGACCCGTCCTTAATTGAGCCCTATCCGTTGACGTTGACTCAGGGGTATTTATCGGCGTTAGCCGAAGGTCAGGTGGATGTCGTACCGGGCTATTCCATCGGTACACCTCAGGAAGCCCAACGGATCGGGCTTGAGGTCGTCCGCTTCCGGCCTGCGTCCTTTGGTATTCATTTTTACGGCGATTCTTTATTGACCCATCAGCGGGTCTTGGAACGTGATCCTGCCTTGGTGGAGCGCTTTGTCGAGGCGAGCCTGCGCGGTTGGGAATACGCGTTAACCCATCCTGAGGAAATCGCGGAACGCATCATCCGCGAGTTCCAGCCGGCCTTTCCCATTGCCGACTATGCCGGCTTTGTGCATTTCCAGATCGAGGCAGTTCGCCGGCTGATGTTATTTCCCTTAGTGGCGCCCGGCCATATTAACCCTCACCGCTGGCAGCAGATGCACACCCTGCTCAACAAGGCCGGCCTGGTCTCCGGTACCCTGGATCTGGATACGTTTATCTTCGATCCAGAGCGCCGGGAACGCGGACGTCAGGCACGTCAGGAAAAGCTTTGGCGCTATAGCCTGGGCATCGCGCTATTGGCGAGCATGATGTTTTTTCTCTGGACACGCACCCTGCGCCGCACGGTGGTGGCACGCACCACAGCCTTGCAGGCGTCGGAACAGGCACTGCGCGAAAACGAGAAACGGCTGCGAGCCATTGCCGACTACACCTATGACTGGGAAAGTTGGCTCAGTCCTACGGGCCAGTTGCTGTGGGTAAATCCCGGTGTTGAGCGGCAGACGGGGTATAGTGTAGGGGAATGCCTGGCGATGGCGGATTATCCCTTGCCCATAATCCATCCCATTGATCACCCCACTATGACGCATCACCTGCGCAAAGCAGCTTCCGGCGGTAGCGCCAACGACATTGAATTTCGCATCGTGCGCAAGAACGGTCAGCGCGCCTGGGCGGCCGCCTCCTGGCAATCCCTCTGTAATGCCCAAGGACAATCCTTGGGCTGTCGCGTTAGCATTCGCAATATTACCGAGCGCAAGCAAGCTGAGGCGGCGCTGCAACGGGCCTATGACGAACTGGAGGCGCGGGTGCAGGCGCGCACCGCTGAACTGCAGGCGGCCAACACGCAACTGGCCGGTGAAGTGACCGCCAATCGGCAGGCGGAACGGGCCCGGGCGGAAAGCGAACGGCGTCTGCAGGCGCTGTTTGACAACGCTCTCGATGCCATCCTGCTGGCCGATGACACGGGCCGGCTTACCGCGGCCAACCCCGCCGCCTGTCAGCTGTTGGGCTGCAAGCGGGAGCAGGTGTTGCGGATGAGCGTGTTTGATATCACTTCCGAGCCGCAGCACCAGCGTGCTCAGGCCTGGTGGCAAACGTTTCTCACGGCCGCGGGCAAACAGGGCGGCGAAAATCTCCTGCGTCGCCGGGACAGTACCACGGCGATGGTGGAATACCGCGCGGTGGCCAATATTCTACCCGGCCTGCATCTGTCTATTTTCCGCGACATCAGCCAACGCAAAGCGGCCGAAGCCCGGGCGCAGCAACACCAGGCCACGCTGGCTCATACGGCGCGCCTGAACATCGCCGGGGAACCTGGCGGCCGGCCTGGCCCACGAGCTCAATCAGCCCCTGTGCGCCATGACCAGTTATGCTGAAACAGGCGTGGCGGTGCTGCGCTTGCGCGAACCCCACTGTCAGCACCTCGCCGAGGTGCTGCACAAGATTGTTGAACAGGGTGTGCGTGCCGGGGATATCATCCGCCGGCTGCGCCACTTTCTGCGCAAGACGGAACCGAAACGCAACATCAGCGACGTCAATACGCTAGTTCAGGAAGTGCTGCAACTGGCCGATTCGCAGATTCGTCAGGCGGCGGTTCGCGTCCAACTAAGACTGGCCGAGGCATTGCCGCCGGTCTATGTGGATACCATCCAGATTCAGCAGATGGTGCTGAACCTGGTGGGTAATAGCCTGGAGGCACTCCAGGACATTCCGGCGGCGGAGCGCAGCATGATGATCGCGACGGCGCTTTCCGGCGACACCGTTGAAATCACCGTGTCCGACACCGGCCCCGGGCTTTCCGCAGAAGCCAAAAGTCAACTCTTACAGCCCTTCTTTACCACCAAGACCTCGGGGATGGGACTGGGGCTTTCCCTCAGTCGCTCCATCATCGAAACCCACGGGGGGCGTTTATGGGCCACCCCCAATTCCCAACGGGGAGTGACCCTCCATTGCGCTCTTCCTATCGGGAAAGCCGATGCAATGGCGGCCACCGGTACCGATGCCAGTTAACCGCCCATTTGCACCCCCTTTAGCAGAGGAAATCACCATGCAACAAGGTATTTTGAAAGCCGAGTCTATCTACCCCCGCCTGGTGGAATTGCGGCGGCAGTTCCACCGTTATCCGGAATTGGCTTTTGAAGAGGAGCAAACCGCACACACCGTTATGGTCGAGCTGGATCGCCTGGGTATCCCCTATGAGTACGGCGGCAAGGGCGGAGGCGTGGTGGGTCGCCTCAGCGGCGGCGGCGCAGACGCGCCGACGGTGGCGCTGCGGGCCGATATGGACGCCCTGCCCGGCATAGAGCATACCGAGCTGCCGTTTGCCTCTACGGTGGCGAATAAGATGCACGCTTGCGGCCACGACGCGCACATGGCCATGGTGCTGGGCGCGGCGGCCCTGCTGAAGGCGGCACCACCGGCCGGCACGGTCCTCTTGGTTTTTCAGCCGGCCGAGGAACGCGGCGGCGGCGCCCGGGTTATTCTCCGCTCCGGTGCGCTCCGAGGGGTGCGGGCCATCTTCGGCGGCCATGTTACCCACCATTACCGTATGGGCGAAATCATGGTGGCGGAAGGCGTCATCACGGCCCAGTCCGACCGCTTTCTGATCCAGGTAAAAGGCAAGGGCGGCCACGGTGCCCGCCCCCATGAGGCTATCGATGCGGTGGTCATTACCGGACTGCTGATCACCGCGATCCAGACTCTGGTGTCGCGGGAAATCGATCCCATCCATCCCTCGGTGGTCACCATTGGGCGGGTGCAGGCCGGTACCGCGGCCAACGTCATCGCCGAAGATGCCGTGCTGGAAGGCTCAATCCGCACGACCCTGCCGGCCGTGCGCAGCCATATCCACCAGGGGCTCAGACGCATGGCCGCTGCCATCGGCGACCTCTTTAACGGTAAAATCGAAGTCAGCATCGACGAGGGCTATCCTCCGGTAATCAACACCCGCCGTGAGGCCGAGGTGGCTTACCGGGCGGCGCGTCATGTAGTAGGACTGTCCGGGCTGGTGTCCCTCGATCACCCCAGTATGGGGTCCGAGGACTTTTCCTATTATCTTCAGGAAATGCCGGGCTGCTATGTGCGCTTCGGGGCCCGCCGCACGGAAGACGAATATATTCCCCTGCACAGCCCGGCCTTCGACATCAACGAAGGAGTGCTCAAGGTGGGCGCGGTCTTTTTCGATGCGGTGGTGCGGGAAGCCATTGCGGAGTATGGCAGCGCGCGATGACGGTGGCTTTCTCGATACCACCCGCCGTGCCGGGATTTTCGAAACCGTGTGCAATATTCGCTGGGACATCCGGCCACAACCCCGGCTCGGCACCCTGGTTGGAGGTCAGGGTCATGGATATGCAGCCGACGGTGGGGGAGGCCATTGCCCTACTGCAAACCACCGCCGCCGAACTGGAGCAGGAGCTAGCGGCCGGCAACGCTCATGAGTCCCCAGACACGCCCCAAGTACGCCGCCCTGCAACCTTAGACAATCACTGTACTGTCGGGGCCTTCCGCTTCGCCCACATACCACTCGATTTCCACCTCCAGGGATAGTTGTCGGTGGGTGGTTTTGATTTTTTCCTCGACGGCGATTTCCAGGGTCATTTGCTGGGAAAATGACAACGTCACTTCTTGATCACCCTGGCGCAGGGTCAGCTGGCCCTGGTCGATTTTATCGGCAAGCTGGCGCAGAGTGATCGCCACGTCGGCTGCAGTTTTCGGTTCTTTGCTTTTAAATAAAATAGGTAATCCCCCGGCTTTGCCGGGTTGCGACCAGAGAGCTGGGTGGTCGCACACAAATCCCAGCTCACAAGGGTAGGACAGGAAGTGCCGACTATAGCTATAGTCGGACCCTGCAGCATCCAGGTGCCCCTACCCGGACGTGCGGCGGAGTAATCCAAGGTGCGAAGCTCCGGGGACAACGATTCGAAGGCGGGTAGCCTCAACCGGCTCAGAACTAGGGGAGGATGGAAAGGGTGAACGCAAGTGAAGAATCTACGTAAAGGCTCGTGAAGCCGAAGCTGCCAAAGAGGCTGATAGGCAGTGCCAACAGGCAAACGGGTAGGACCAGGAGAGACCTGCGATCCTGGCGATGCTCACCAGACCCGTCGGGCTCCAGATTCCACCCTACTTCATCCGCAACTTCGGTTCTATCAACTGGGTAAGCCCCATTCGCCCCGTCTATTGACGGTAGCCTAACCGCAAGGGAAGGAGAAGGTGGAGGGGGTAAAGGAAGCTGGAGGAAGCGAATGCCGACCCGGTAATAGGGACGGATAGGGCTTCGCGTTTTGGCCTGCTCCGAAAGGGGGCTGACTTCCAGCAGGTCTCGACGATAGCGAAGCACTGAAGAGGTGCGAACGGTTGGAGAAGTTAGACAATGCTCGTCATTGAACCGACCAACGGGCGGGAACTGACACGGTGGGCGGATATTAACTGGTCTGCGGTGGAAGCGAACGTGCGCCGACTTCAGGGCCGCATCTATCGTGCTGCGGCGAATGGGGAGCAAGGGAAGGTGAAGAACCTACAAAAGCTACTTATTCGCGCCCTGTCGGCGAAACTTAAGGCGATCCGACAGGTGACCCAAGAGAATCGCGGCAAGCACACGCCAGGCATTGACGGGGTTGTGTGCGATACCCCGAAAGCCCGTCTGGCACTACTGAAGGAAGGTCTAACCTTTACCGGATACCGCCCTAAGCCAGCACGGCGGGTTTGTATACCCAAAGCGAACGGCAAACAGCGACCTTTAGGGATATTGACGGTAAAGGATCGGGTCATGCAGGCGCTGATTAAACTGGCGCTGGAACCGGAATGGGAAAGCCGATTTGAAGCGAATTCCTACGGCTTTCGACCCGGACGTTGCTGCATGGACGCGATCCAAGCGCTCCATACGACGTTGAATCAAAAAGGAAGCAGTCAATGGATTTTGGATGCCGATATATCGAACTGCTTCAACGAAATCGATCAGGAAGTGCTATTGAAGCGGCTACCGGTATTTACCACCACCCTTCGACGGTGGCTGAAAGCAGGCGTAGTGGAACTAGGCCAATACCACGACACCGATGCCGGTACACCACAGGGCGGCGTAGCGTCGCCCTTGATGGCCAATATCGCATTGGACGGAATGGAACGGCTGTTTGGTTGCGAAGATGCTCACGGTAACCCGATACCGCCGTCATTGCGCAAGGGTGAGAACCGTGGCATCAGCCTGATCCGGTATGCCGATGATGTGGCGGTAACGGCGCCGTCTCGGGAAGTACTTGAACAGTATGTCGTGCCCAAACTGAAAGCCTTTCTGGCAGGACGGGGATTGCGGCTCAGTGAAGCGAAAACCCGCATCGTGCATATCGATGAAGGCTTTCACTTCTTGGGGTTCGAGATTAGACGATTCCATGGAACGCTGCTAACCCGGCCAGAGAAAGCAAAAGTGATCGCCCATCTAGGCGACATCAAAGCCTATCTTAATGCCCATAAGCAGACGCCAGCGGTAGCCGTGATCAAAGCGCTCAACCCCAAACTCCGGGGCTGGGCCAACTACTACCGTCACAGCGCGGCTAGTAAAACGTTTGCCTATACCGGCCATCGGATGTGGCAGATGCTCTGGCGCTGGGCGAAACGTCGTCATCCCAACAAACCCAGGAAATGGGTCAAGGCACGCTACTTTAGGGCGGACGGCTACTGGACGTTCCACGAAGGCAACGCTCAGTTGTGCCGCCAGAGCGCTATATCGATCACCCGCTATGTGAAGGTGACGGGAAGAGCCTCACCGATGGACCCGAAGCAACGCGGCTACTGGACGCAGCGCAAAAAATGGCAAGCCGCGCGGGCGACCTACCAACGGAAACGGCTAGCCATGTTACGTGAGCAGAATAACACCTGTGGGCTGTGTGGTGTGGTGTTCTGGCCCGATGATCCGATCGATGAACACCATCTCATCCCACGACATCAAGGAGGAGATGATGCATTGGCTAATCGAAAACTTGTTCACCGATGGTGCCACCACGCGTACCATCAACGACACGGGTACAACGCAGTAGAGGCGCGAGCCGTATGACAAGTAATTGTCGTGTACGGTTCCTTGGGGGCGGGGTCACAGTAATGTGACCCTGCTACCCGGCGAGACAGTAGTAGTTTGACATTTCCGGGAGTCCATCGGAGACCCTCTGTAGCGTGAGCCGCCAAAGCACACGACTAGGAGGATCCCGATGGACAATCCACAAAGCCTAAACCACTCCAGTGGGGCGTGCAAATACCATGTTATCTGTATCCCCAAGTGCCGGCGTCGTGTCCGCTATGGGCAACTGAGAAGGTATTCTCTATGGGCAACTGAGAAGGTATTCTCTATGGGCAACTGAGAAGGTATTCTCTATGGGCAACTGAGAAGGTATTTGGGCGCCATGTTTCATGAGCTTGCGCGGCAACAGGAGAGCCGCATCGAAGAAGGGCACATGATGCCCGCTCATGTTCATATGTTGATTTCGATTCCGCCGAAGTATGCGGTCTCGCAAGTGATTGGCTTTATCAAAGGCAAAAGGTAACTCGCAATAGGTAAGCCACCGCCTTTGGCGGTGGACTCCCCGAGGCTCTGCCGTTCCGGCAGGCATCGGGATGGAGTAGATGACCTCCTTCCAATCAGCCAAACCGGAAGGAGGTCATCATGCGAGATTGGCAGAGCCAGTCCCACGTGAAATGGTACTGCAAATACCACGTGGTGTTTGTCCCGAAATATCGTCGGCGTTCGCTCTACGGAACGCTGCGCCGGCCAATCGGCGCCATTGTGCGGGAGTTGTGCCGCCAGGCGGAAGGGGAACTGGTGGAAGGGCATGCGATGCCAGATCATCTCCCCTTGTGTCTGAGTATTCCGCCGAAGTTTAGGCAGTAAGCAAAAATAACTTGTACGTTTCGAGTTGACTTCTCTGATAATTTTGTTGTCTCTTATCATGCATGAAAGAGAAGCCAAGACAAGCTCTGGTAGAGCAGGTGAAGAAGCGCTACCAAGTCATCTCACCGCACTTGACGGAGCAGACCAAACGTATCTGGGCGGCTTCGGAAGCGTTAGCAATCGGTCGGGGTGGAACCACGCTGGTCAGTGAAGCCACCGGGATCTCGCGTGTCACGATTACCAAAGGCAAAGTTGCGGTGCAGGGTGGGGCTATCGAGTCGAGGGGTATTCGTCATACCGGTGGTGGACGCAAGCCGCTGATGCACCCTGACCGGCAGTTGCTGGAGGATTTGAATAGCCTGATTGATCCGGTGACTCGAGGCGATCCGGAATCGCCGTTGCGCTGGACATGTAAGAGCACGTACAAGATTGCTGAAGCCCTTCAAGCGCAAGGGCATGGTATCTCGCAGCGAACGGTCCATGGAATTCTCAAAGCCTGGGGCTATAGTTTGCAGTCGAATCGCAAACGCGAAGAAGGCACGCAGCATCCGGATCGAGACGCCCAATTTCGGCATATCAACCGCGTGGTGAACCGCTTTCAACGGCTTGCTCAACCGGTGATTTCGGTCGATACCAAGAAGAAGGAAAATATCGGCAATTTCGTTAATGCCGGTCAGGAAGGGGAAACATCCAAGCACCCCCGGACGGTGAACACCTATGCTTTTCCTGACAAGGACAAGGGCAAAGCCTGCCCTTATGGGGTGTTTGACCTGGCCAACAATGAAGGTTGGATGACTGTCGGCATTAGTCGGGATACCGCGGAGGTTGCGGTGGAAAGTATTCGTCGCTGGTGGAAGCGGACGGGGCAACCGCGCTATCCCCGAGCGACGGAACTGCTCATCACGGCCGATGGGGGCGGGAGTAATGGCTATCGGACCCGGTTGTGGAAGCGTGAGTTACAACGCCTGGCGAATGAACTCGGGCTGCGCATTCGGATCTGTCATTTTCCACCCGGCACGAGCAAGTGGAACAAGATCGAGCACCGGATGTTTTCGTTTGTGACCAAGAACTGGCGTGGACGCCCTCTTGATAGTCTGGCCACCATTGTCAATCTCATTGCCAATACCACTACCGAGGCGGGGTTGCATATCGAGGCCGACGTTGATGATCGCATCTATGAAAAGGGGATTAGCGTCAGTGACGAAGAAATGGAGTCCTTGAACATCAAACGGGATAAGTTCCACGGTGAGTGGAACTATACGATAAGACCACACAAATGACTTACCTTAATGTCAAAAAACGTACAAGTTATTTTTGCTTACTGCCTAAGTGTAGCCAACATGGTGGGCTTTCTGAAGGGGAAGTCGGCGATTCGGATCCACCGCGAATACCTCGGCCAGAAAAGGAATTTGGTGGTGTCCTAATTTTGGATATCGCTGATTTACACAGGCCGAGCAAATTCATATCGATTGACCAATAAGCCGATGACGATATCGTGCATCTGGACCGATTTGGAGAAGCAGATCGTTTTACGTGCTAGGCGTTTAATTCGAGTCCGTAAGGTGAGGTGCTGGCGTTCAATTTGCTGGGTGTAACGCTTGCCGGGGCAGTGCACATCGGGCTCTAGATGGCGCTGATACGCGCCTAAGTGATCGGTGTAGTAGCGCGTGATTCCAAACGGTTCCAGTAACTGTTTCAGCGCCAGAAATACCTCATCTTTGCGTCGGCCGAAGACGTAAGCGAGCACTACGCCGGTGGCATGATCAATGGCGTGCCAGAGCCAACGTTGTTCGTCCTTGTTGCCTACATAACTCCACCTTTCGTCGACCTCAGCCTCGTCAACACGCTGAACCACCGCGGTAATGTCGTCTGGATTCAGGCCGCTCAGCAGCGCTTGGTTGACCGGCTCGAGCACGTCTTCTTTTGCTTTCAACTCACTGAGTACGGTGTCCTTGCTGATCTTCAATACCCGCGCCGTATCCCGAACGCCGCTACCATTGAGCGCCATGTCAACGACCTGTTGCTTGACTTGGGGTAGACGTCCACGGTCGCTGTACTCCAGAAGAAAAGAGCCATGGGCACACTCCTCATTCTGGCACAGATAGCGTTGTTTACCAGTGCTGGTCATACCACGTTTGACAACCTGATCACTTTCACAATGTAAACAGCGTACAGGAATTAATGTCATCGCAACCCCTTGGATGTTGGCGCCTGAAAAAGGTCCTAAGTTTGACATGAATCCATGTGATTCTCCAAAATCAGGACACCACCCTCCTACCAGATTAAGACAGTCTCTCGTCCCATTACTCGGCTCTCCGTTAAGAGGTCTGTGTGGGCTGTATACTGCTCTGATGATATCCCGGTGCATACCTATCGCGGCGCATGCTCCATTGCCCTCTTGTGATGATATACAATCGAGGTGGCTTTTGCATAAAGTCCGCGGAATAGAAACCCAATCACAGAGCAGGGAATGTTGAACAACCAAGACAATGGTTTTATCGGGAGTTTACTGCTGTGCGGTCTACTCGCGATGGCGATTCTGCTGGTAGATCTCGCTATTCCGTTGGGCGTGGCCGGCGGGGTTCCTTATGTGGCCGTGGTGCTGCTGGCCTTGCGGCTCCCTGGACGGCGCTACCTGCTGGGATTTGCCGCCCTCTGCACGGGCCTCACCCTGCTCGGGTTTTTCCTGTCGCCGCCCGGTGGCGAGACCTGGCAGGTGGTCACCAACCGCTTGCTGGCCATCGCCGTCATTTGGGTCACCGCCACACTACTGCTGCAGCGCCGCCAGGCCGAAACGGCCTTGCAGCGAGCTTATGAGACGCTGGAATCCCGGGTGCGGAAACGCACCGCCGAACTCACCGCAGCTAACCACCGGCTGCAGCGGGAGATCACAGAGCGCCGCCAGACCGTGCAGGCACTACGGGCGAGTGAACGGCGGTTTCGGCTGGCCGTCGATAATATGCCCGATATGTTTATCATTTATGATGCCAAGCGTCGGTTCCAGTTTGTTAATGCCAGGGGCATTGCTCTCAGCGGGCACAAGGCAGACGAATTTCTCGGTCTAACCGATGAAGAACTGTTTCCCGCAAAACTGACCGATGGCTATCTGCCGGCCCTGAAACGGGCCGTGACAACCCGCAAGCCCCAGACCACTGAATACCGGCTCACCCTGCCGGCTGGCACCCATAACATGGTAGTGACCTATGTTCCGCTGTTCGATGAACAGGGAGCAATCCAGGAGGTTCTGGGAATCGCTCATGATATCACCGAGCGCAAACGCAGCGAGGAGCAGACCCAACAGCAGCAGGCGGAACTGGCACACCTATCGCGCCTGAGCATAGCCGGTGAAATGGCGGCCGGCTTATCCCACGAGCTTAACCAGCCACTTAGCGCCATTACCACCTATACCGGCGCCTGCCTGCAACTGCTGCGCTCGGGAACCACCGATCCTGACAGGCTGGTCAACTTGCTTGACAAGGTGGCCAATCAGGGCATGCGAGCCGGGGAGATTATCCGCCACCTAAGAGCCTTTCTGTGCAAGAAGCCGTTTCAGAAAGCCCCCGTTGATCTCAACCGCCTGGTTCGCGAGGTGACCCGCCTGGCCGATCCTGAAGCCCGCCGCCATGGCACCCGCCTACAGCTGGATCTGGCCGATTCTCTATCTTTGGTGTCGGGTGACGGCATTCAACTGCAACAGGTGATTTTGAACCTGGTGCGTAACGGCATTGAGGCGATGAATGCGACGCCGGCCGGGGAACGCAAACTCACTCTGCGCACTGCGCCGGCTGGCCGCGATGCGGTGGAAGTCGCCGTGGCGGACACGGGACCGGGTCTTGCCGCAGAGGCCATGGACAAGCTGTTCCAGCCTTTTTTTACCACCAAACCCACCGGGATGGGTCTCGGCCTATCCCTCAGCAAGTCTATTGCCGAAGCCCATGGCGGCAAGCTCTGGGTTACCCCCAATCTCCACCGGGGAGTCACCTTTCACTTTACGGTGCTGGTCACCACTCTCCGTCAGTAGTAATGGTGATTGGCTCGAGGCAGCACCAGGTCCATCCGGCGCCTGATCTTCAATTTACTGAAAATGGTGTGCAGATGCGTTTTAACGGTTTTGTCGCTGATACTGATGTGTTTGGCGATTTCCTTATTGCTCAGACCCTGGGCCACGTAGTGCACTATTTCCTGCTCCCGGTTGGTCAAATATTCTTGCCCTCGGAGGATTAGCGAAGACTCCAGGTTGTTCGCTTGCTGAACATTATCTTCCGGCGCAGGTTGGGCAAACCAGTCCCAGTTCTCGTACGTGCTAGCCGTGGCTTTATCGTGATCCGGCGCTCCCTGAAGAAGGTAGGTATCCGCCTGGCAGACGGTTTGTAGCAGGTGCACTAGCATTTTGCGTCCTATCCATAAATCCCCGGAATGAATCACGCGAATGGCCTTGGCATAAGTTCCCAGCGGGCAAGTCCTTAACATAAATCCCCTAGCTCCGTAGCGCAGCGCCTCCAGAATAAAACCCTCGGTCAAGGTGTCGCTGACAATCAGTGCCTTGCTCTCTGGCTGTTGCGAATGCCAGTCAGCGAGTAACTGCACAGCCCGTGAGAGAGGTGCAGAGATATCCAACACCAGCATCAGATCTTGCTCAGTGGCCGTCCAGCCGGTTTGGTGAAAGCGCCTGCTAGCTTCTTCGGCAGGGCGCCAGGTGTCGATGATATTGAAGTCTCTCTGTTGGGATAAAGTGATGCGCAGGTGTTGACAGAAAACAGGACGTTGACTTGCAATGAGTATTGCAATAGGGAGTATATCGCTTTCGCTATACATCTTTGACTCCACCACTGAGTCGTCTGCAAGGAAGACGCTCCGGTAATCATAATAGTTATAGATGGGTCTGGAATGTTGAGTCATACGAGAAAGCTGTTTTTTGATAAAAAGTAAAACAAATATTTAGGACTTACGCATTGACAGCGGCCTGATATTGTGGATTGAGATAATCTTTCCCGATGATGAAGGAACTGACAAACCCAGCGACCACCTCCTTGTACAAATCACGCTGCCACTGATAGGCATTAGTGATGACCTCATGGATTTGCATCTGCTGCAAATGGACGTAGCTGCACAGGGCGGCAAAAATAGGGTTGAGAATAGGGACTTTGCGGCGTACCTGGAATGTCTCGATGTGACAGACCTGCTTGATGAGACGGTGGTACTGCTCAATGTGCCAGTGCTGGTCATGACGTTTCTGGAATTCGGTTTGGGAGAAGGGTTCATAGGCATCGGCCTGCGGCAGAAATACGACGTAATGGCGCAGTTGGTCTTTTAACCGCGTCCGAAACAGTTGGTACTGGTTCAGTCTGATTATCTAGTAAGATATTGATTAAATTTAGAAAAACTCAAACTCATACGGTTTTCTGAATCATGCAAACCTCTTCCCACGAGAGCCCTTTTTCCACAATGCCCAATGCTACCGCCGGGACCTTGCAGGTGGTAAAGTGAGGTCGAATGAAGTTATGGATGATCCACAGCATGTCCAAGGTCCGTTGTAACGCGGTCTTCTTCTTGGCGTAGGTGTTGGTCTTGCGGCGGTAGGCGGAATTGCGTCGACGAGTCGAGGCATTAAACGCCTCGACGTGCTCGGCATGGATGTCGCTGTCCACGATATCTTGACGGGTGCCGGGATGCTCGCGGTGAGGGGCTTCATACTTGGATCGTTTGCGACCCCGTTGGCGCGATTGCGACCCTTTATTCTTGAGCCTCACTTTCACCCCTTCACGAAGGACTTTCGGCGGTCGCCCACGTTGCCCGGCGCGGACCACTTCATGGCAGATCTCGAACAACAGATTGCCGTAACGACGCTCCCCGTCGGTCACCAAGGTGACCTCACCGGTGCGTTCGATGATGTCTCTAAGTATTTGTATCGCCCAAGAAAACAACGTCCGATCTTTCTTCCCACAGCCCAAAGCCCAAATAAACCGACTGGCTCGCTCCATCAGCACGATCGTCCAACCTTCACAGTCTTCCACCGGCACGTTCTTGCGCACCTTGGTGTACAATTCGTCGCCCTCAATCACTTGGCTCAAAAACGTGTGCATCAAGGCATACAGCATCAGCGTCTCACGTAACTCCGCAAACCGCCGTTCCCAATTCAGCAACGTATTCTTGGCAAGGTCAAAGATCCGACAGGTCGCGTTCAACCCCAGCCCCTCACCACGCGCCTTGAGCACTGTCACAATCGTGCTTAACGGCTTGCTCAGCCCCTCCAGAAACGTCCCTCGGGTCTCCGAAAACACCTGCCCACAGTCCCCGCACCGATACAGATTCCGATCGCCATGGTGCTTGGTCTCATAACCTTGGTAGACCTCAAGGGCTTGTGAATCGCATCGTGGACAGCTTCGCTGGGTCAGTTTATTCATCTCGCTCCACACGTTGGAAATTGCCTGAGAAGACCGAATTATATAACTTAGTCAGTGTGTTAGCGACAAATCAGACTGAACCAGTGCCGTAAAACAGTTTTACCTCACCGAAATCGCGAAGCCAGACCTTACGCCCGTCGTCGGGGATATCCAGCTGCTGGACTTGGACCCAAGTGCCTTTTTCTATGACTACCCGGCGGTTGTTTTCCACGGCAAACAGGAACCCCATCCGGTGGTGTCTGACCGTCTTGAGGTTGCTGGCGCTGGAATACCAACTGTCCCCGGTGATGAAATCCGGTTGCAGCCCCCACGCCACCACCTGGACCAGCATGTCGAGGAAATAATCATTCTTGGTCTTGTGCTCGGTTTTGTCATAGACCCGATAGTTGACCGGCAAACTCCGCCCTTGCGGGTCGGTGTAATACAACGTGATCAGGTTTATCCCCTTGACCACCCGGTGATGTTTGCCAGACCACACATGGCTCACCAAGTCCATGTGCCGGCTGTAAGGTTTATCCAAGGTGCTGTCATCCACGCTCAGTGTCCCACCCACCGGATTCAACAGCTGGCTAGCCTCATCGAACAGGTCCTTCGGCTCGTATCCCTCCCGCCAGAGAAAGCGAGTGACGCTGTCATGAGAAATACCCATCACTTCCGATAAGCGGGTACAGGTAGCCGATTTGGGCTCACTCATCAAAAACCCCATATACATCGGTAAGGTACAGCGGGCACTGGGTGGGCGTGTCGTGTGTCTTATCATTCGGTATAGCAAAGTTGGTGGTCGAAAGGTTGCCAGTCATCACAAATCGATCTATTTGTCAATGCGTAAGTTCTAATATTTAAAAAAATCCCCTCAGAATTTTAAAATGCTCCAAAAGGATTCCTCGCATGGATAAACTTAAAAAATTTGCTACTCATTTCCTCTGCTGTGGGTTTGTTTAAATCAACGCAGTTATGCAAGAACGTTACATGAAAGAACCCGCATGCTTGCAACTAATGTAGCTCATGCTTGTTTAGCTCATGCTTGTTTAGCTCATGCTTGTTTAGCTTAGAATAAATAACGGCTTGCATCATCCGTATTACTACGGATTCTAGCCTAGGAAATCGCGTTAGCGAGTTTGCAGTTAGCCAGCGTCCAGCAACCACCATTCTTTAGCAAAGCAGAGATTGCATGCAGCGCTTAGGCGCATCGCTGACAAAACAGAGGCAACCGCTATTCTTACCCAGGGTTCACGGCCGATTAGCGGCGCTGGTGCAGAAACCCCGGCTTTCTGCCAATCCGGCAGCGTTCAAGCAGGCTATGCACGATATTCGTCAACGTCTTACGTTGCAGCCAGATATCGCCGTTCTGGATGACGCGGATGGCGTTTTCATACACTTCGGGCGGACAGGCATTGAGTACAAAGCCCTTGGCGCCATAGCGCAATGCCTGGGCGATAAAGCCGTCGGTGAAGGCATCTCTGACCACCAATACCCTTACCTGCGGGTTGTCTTCATAGAGACGGGACAGCAGCTCGATGACCTCCGTCTGGGAGCAGGAACTTTGCAATACCAGAATTGGGATCTCGGCATTCGTGTTTCCCGCAGCGCAAGGGAAGCTATCGACGACTGTGCCCAGCACGCGGCCGTTGGGCTGAAGGTCAGAGCGTTTGGCGAGCGCACTGAGTAAATGGCTGCGGTGTATGGCATTATCGCTGATCAGTACGACCCGTGACGGATGCGGTGAATCTCCTAACAGCATGGCATAACACTCCTCGGCGGCTATCTGATTCCTAAGTTCCGTTATTGTTTGTGAGATAATGTGGCATCATTTTCCAGTCTATCTTGTTTAGCATACATAACAGATTCGTGATTTTTCTATTCGTACTTCTACTGACCCTGTGGTTCCCCTCTCACCCCAACCCATGAGGCAATCCCGATGATCGGCAACCGTTTTTCCCAGGACGTCTGGCCCGAGCTGAATTATCACGAGTGGCAGGATACGTGCACGACGCTGCACCTGTGGACTCAGATTGTGGGCAAGATTCGTCTGGTGAAAACACCCTGGATCAATCATTCCTGGCATGCCACCCTCTATGTCACACCCCGGGGGCTCAGCACCTCGCCCATCGTGGAGGGTACGCGGCAGTTTCAGATTGATTTCGACTTTATCGACCATAGGCTGGTGATACAGGTCAGCGACGGACAGACCCGCAGCCTGCCGCTGCAGCCCATGGCAGTGGCGGATTTTTATAGTGAAGTGCTCGCCGGGCTGCAGCACCTCGGCATCAGGGTGCGTATTCACCCGCTGCCCAACGAGATAAGCGACCCGATTCCCTTTACAGAAGATCGGCTTCACAGCGCCTACGATGCCGGCTATGCTCAACGTTTCTGGCGGGTGCTCTTGCAGTGCGACCGGGTGTTTAAGCAGTTTCGTGCCGGTTTTATCGGCAAATGCAGCCCGGTGCACTTCTTCTGGGGCAGCTTTGATCTGGCGGTGACCCGCTTTTCCGGACGGCCCGCGCCGGTACATCCCGGCGGTATTCCCTATTTGCCGGATGCCGTCACCCGGGAGGCCTATTCCCAGGAGGTCAGCAGCGCCGGCTTCTGGCCGGGCGGAGGTTCCATCGATTATGCGGCGTTTTACAGCTATGCCTATCCGCTGCCTGAAGGCTTTGGCACCGCGCCCATCGTCCCTGAGGCCGCCTTTTACTCCCCCGAACTGGGCGAGTTTTTGCTTCCCTATGATGCCGTACGAACAGCGGACAATCCGGATGCACTGTTGCAGGCCTTCCTGCAAAGCACCTATGAGGCGGCCGCCAATGGGGCAGGTTGGCAGAGAGCGGCCTTGGAGCGTGACCCGGTGCCGCCGTCTTGAGGTGATTCAGAAGCAGTCAATCGTGCCCTTGGCAAATAAGCCGAAAAACATCATAAGGTCGTCTGATACTTGACGAGAGCATTTGCGCCGAAGGTATAACTTAAGTTATACTACCAATCATGAAAACCGCCATTTCCATTCCTGATACACAATTTGAAGCGGCTGAGAAACTGGCCGCTCGGTTAGGTCTATCTCGTAGTGAGCTTTACCAAAAAGCCCTGGCTGAATATATCGCTAGGCATTCAGACGAGAAGGTCACTGCAACACTCAATGAAATTTATGCGGAAAAACCCCTGGGAGAAGGCATAGACGAAGCGCTATTGCAGCTTCAGGCGAAGTCTATCCCGGAAGAAGACTGGTAATGAAACGCGGAGAAATCTGGTGGGCATCGCTGCAAAAACCAGTGGGTGCTGAGCCAGGTTATCGCCGTCCGGTGTTAATTATTCAAGCCGATGCATTCAATCGCAGTCGAATCAAGACGGTAATTGCAGCGGTGATCACCTCTAATTTAAGGCTCGCACAGGCACCTGGAAACGTAAGGTTGTCAAAACGAGTGAGTGGCTTGAAGAAAGAATCTGTGGTCAACATATCCCAACTGATTACACTCGATAAATCATTTTTATCCGAGCGTGCCGGTTGTATTACATTATCCAAACAAAGAGAAATTGAGGAAGGTTTACGGTTAGTGTTGGGGTTCTAACAAGCGTCTGAAATCAGATCCTCCAAATCGCTTCGCGATTTTCCTAACTAGTGATAAATTCTAGGGATCTACAGATCCCTAGAAAAATACACAACTAATGCCCCTGTTCTTTTGAAATTCAGGTAGTGTCCCTCAACTCCCTTGATGGATTTGACTGATTTTGAGCATGTTTTGCATCCTCGATTGAGCAATTTAACTCATCGAGGGGGCTTGGGTGAACTGGGAAACGCTGTATTGTCCTAATGTGCACTGCCGTTGCGATGGAAAACCCTTTGGCCTGGGGCTGTTGGTTAAAAATGGCACCAGCTAGGGTCAGCCACAGGCCCTATGTAAAGCCTGTGGGAGTAGTATCGCCTTGAGAACTGCGACTGCGTACTACGGTCTGGATGCTGATCCCGCTATTTTCGAGACCGCCGTGCGTGCTTTGGCGGAAGGCAATTCGTTGCGCACCACCGGACGCATTGTGCAAATCGACAAGGATACCGTCTGTGCTTGGCTTGACCGCGCGGCGCGGCACTGTCGGCTCGTCATGCTGTATTTGTGGAGTAACTTGCATGTCAGCGAATGTCAGCTGAATGAGTTGTGGAGCTTTGGGCATACCAAGCAAGATAACCTGCCTGGTGCCAAACGCTATTGCGAGACGTATGGCGACGCCTGGGGATGGATCGCCTTTGCGCCGGTGTGGCGGTTGGTGGTGGCCTTTGTCATTGGCAAGCGTACCCAGGAGAGCGCTAATTTGTTGCTGGCGCGGGTAGCTCAGGTCACCGATACGCACCTTCCCTTCTTCACGAGCGATCAGCTGCCTGAATATAAGAACAGCTTGCTGCACACGTATGGTCAATGGCACACCCCGCCACGTCGCGGTGACCGGGGCGTGCTTCCTAAACCCCGGCGCCGGCCACCACCAGGATTGCTGTATGCCCAGGTGGTCAAACAACGGGAAAAGGGCCGGGGAGTGGAAGTCGGTACGCAGGTCATTTTCGGTGATCCGCAAGCGATTGCCGCGTGCCTGGCCGTCTCCCCAGTCAGTCATACCATCAACACCAGCTTGGTGGAGCGTGACAACTTAACCCAACGGCAAAGTAATCGTCGGTTGACACGCCGCACCAATCGCTTTTCCAAGGATATCCCTTGGTTTGAGAAACAGCTCTGGCTGTCGTTGGCGTATTACCACCTGGTTCTGCCCCACGAGAGTTTGCGAGAACCGTTGCCCATGCCGGAATCAACCCGCGGAACGGGCTCACCCCGCAAGTGGCGTTCCGTAACACCTGCCATGGCGGCTGGCATGACCGGTCATGTCTGGACGACGACCGAGTTGCTGTCTTACCGCGTACCAGTAGAGTTCCTTGAGCGGCTGCACGAAATCGAACACCTGTTCCCAAAACTGAACCAATATCATCAAGGGAGTTGAGGGACACTACCGAAATTCACGCAGTTTTGGGGTACTCAAGGAACCACAACCACATCGGTGTTATGGTTGTCCAAGGTGTGTAGTGGGCCAGGTCGGGAAGAGGGTAGTTACGCTGTCTGGGCTATGTAAAGATGCGTTCCGGCACCGAAGAATGGTAGGCGAGATGAACGGCGAAGTTTATAATAGCTTATACCGATGGAGGTAATTCAATTGCCCACAGTGACTTTCGACACCCTTAAATTTGCTCGTCGCTTAAAGGAAGCGGGCGTTATGGATGGGCATGCAGAAGCGGAGGCTGAAGCGCTGGCGGAGGTATTTCAGACGGGCTTGGGAGAGCTAGCGACTAAGCAAGACCTTAAGGCGCTTGAGGAAGCGACCAAACGCGATATCAAAGAGCTTGGCGAAGCGACCAACCGCAACATCAAAGAGCTTGGCGAAGCGACCAACCGCAACATCAAAGAACTTGAAACAACAACCAAACGCGATATCAAAGAGCTTGGCGAAGCGACCAACCGCAACATCAAAGAACTTGGCGAAGCGACCAACCGCAACATCAAAGAACTTGAAACAACAACCAAACGCGATATCAAAGAGCTTGAGCTTGATATTAGAGGGGAAATTCGTCTGCTCAAATGGATGCTTGGCTTCACGTTGGCGGGGGTCATGGGTATTCTGTTTATGCTGTTTCGGTTGTTCGTCGTAATCCCGAGTTCGTAGCCTGCCCAGATGCCCGGCTTAGCCTAATATCTTGAAATCTACCATGACTAACAACGATATTGCACACCTCACGCTCGAACATCTCAAGGCATTGCGTAATGATTTTGCCGACTTTCGCGCAGAGACACGCGAGCGATTGGACCGTGTTGATCTGCGCCTTACAGTTATCGAGCAAACCGTAGGCAATCTGTATGCGTTATCAGGCTCCGACCGTGTGACGCCTTGAACGAACTCAGGAAACGTATCGAACGGATCGAGCGACGGTTAGAGCTGCTTGACGGCTAACCACATGTATGGAATGCATTTCCTGAGTAAACTGCTCGGGGTCATAACGCAGAGCGGCGAAAACCTGATATACCTTGATCCAACTCGATCGTGTAGAACAAGATGATGCCGATATCCATTTTTCTTGACGCCTGGAGTATTTCGATGCCGGTCAGCTTTCCGTCATGGGTAGTGACGCCGTTGTTGTTAAAGTTCCTGCGTCACTTCAACCTACGCTGACTGCAGGCTAAGATCAAACCCGTTTAGATTGCACACTATTCGGCCGGGTAACGCTGAGAAAAGGCAAAGGTGTCCGCGGTTACGTCAACCCGGCACCCGGCTCTCCGACGAAGGTTTGCGCGTCGGCTACCTAAGCTCCGGCGCAACCTTCTCTGGGGCTACTACTGTCAGCCTCCTGACATCCCGCCATAAAAGTTGACAAACGTACATACAAAAATTAGACTCATTCCATGAAAGTGGCGGGCTTTGAATGGGATGCAGGGAACCGGGAGAAATGCCAGAAGCACGGCGTTTCCCTGGTGGAGATCGAGGCTCTGTTTAGCCGCCCCATCATGATGCTGCCGGATCATGCACATTCCATGACCGAAGTACGTCTGAAAGCCATCGGGCGAACCGAGTCAGGGCGTAATATTTTTATCGTTTTCACCCTCCGCGAACATCACGGCCGGAAGTATATCCGCCCGATTAGTGCCCGCTACATGCACCAGAAAGAGGTAGACAGCTATGAAACAGCAAATCCCGACGTTTAAGACCGACGAGGAAGCCGAGCGCTTTGTCGAAACGGCCGATCTTTCGGAGTATGACCTTTCCGGCGCAAAGCCCGTGCAGTTTGAATTCGAGAGGAAGGACGCTAGGGTCAACATGCGCCTGCCGAAAACTCTGTTGGCTGCCCTCAAAGAACAGGCGAAGCAGCGTGGAATTCCTTATCAGCGGTTGATCCGCGAAGCTTTGGAGCAGGCGGTCAACCGCAAATAAACGTGCCAATCAAGGTGGCAACACCGTGGCGAAGCCGGTTGATTCTGCAATCGTTCACACCCCATCAAAACCCAGGGTGGGGCACCGCAAGTTTCAACTTTGCCCCATCCATCGCCACCACCACCGAAACTGCCGTGGCCAACCATGGCACCGCTGTTGTTGGGGTTGCTGCGTCACCCCGACCTACGGGGGGCTATCAACATGCTCCACCCGTCTTTGGGCCATTCTGATACGCCTGCATAAGCGCTTGCACCTGTGCTCGTAAAGGGGGTAGATCCTTCTCGATGGTTTTCCAGACGATATCCAGGTCTACCTTGAAATAACCATGCGCCAGGGTGTTGCGCATTTCGTAGGCAAAGGCCAGCCGCAATTCCGGATGGGCAGTCGCGAACTCAGGATAGTGACGCGCGATGTTGCGACTTGCCTCACCGATAATTTCGAGATTGCGGATCACGGCGTCCTGCACCATCTCGCCCTGCAGGAAGGCGTCTTTATCCCTATCCTCGATGTATTTTTCAATGCGCGCGATCGCTTGCAGGATGTGCTCCAGATATCCGGACAGACGCTCCGGGTTACCCTTCACACCGGCACAGCCTCTGCAAGCACGGCATCGCGAAACCTGTCGGGCAACGCCATCGGGGTCAGCACCTCAACCGGTACGCCAAGTAGCATACGCAATTCATGGCGAATCGCACCGATGTCGAACAGGGTCGTTTCTGGCGTGGGATCGACCAAAATGTCCAAGTCACTGTCGTCGGTGTCAACGCCGTGAACGACAGACCCAAACACGCGCACGTTACCAGCCCGGTGTGCCTCGACCACGCGTCTGATGGTCTCACGATGGATACGCATTGCCTCGGAAGGCTTCATCTTCATCTCCAAAATTATCAATATTCGCTGAGACAATAGAGTATTGATAATATTGCTTCAAGAACTGTTTTAGAGAATGAAAAAGCCTTGTTGCTGCAATACCATAGCGGTAATTAGTAACGACTGGCACAGACGATGTACCCTTGTGTACCCTTGGTAACCGTTTCTCAAACGGCGGCTGAACACACTGGCTCGCAGGAGACAACGATGGCCTTAACCGAATTGCCTGATTTCACTCAGTTGGTGGCAACCGTCAGGCGCACTCCGCATCAATACCTGTGGCCATCTTATGATGCCGAGGCCGAAGTCCTATATATCAGCTTCAAAAACCCGAGCCGCGCCACCGATAGCGAATTGACCAACGATGGCATTATCATTCGCTATAAAGATGATGAGATTATCGGTCTGACCATATTGCACGCCACTCAACGTTAGTATGATAGGTTGGGTTAGCGAAGCGTAACCAGCCTTATCTGCGTTTCTCATTCAGTGCGCTGATTGCCAAACCGTGGTTAGGCGGTATTATGCCTCCCTATGCCTTGATCCAACTCGATCGTGTAGGACAAGATTTTGCTTGATGCCTTGAGTATTTCGATGCCGGTTAGTTTTCCGTCATGGGTAGTGTCGATATTGACGCCTTCTGTGATCTCAATGACGCCATCAGGTTCTTGATCACCAAACTGCAAATACAGCGCATCGATTGCTTTGTCATAATGGACTTTCATGGTTTCCTTCCTTTTTTTTGCGGGTAATTCGTGATTATAGTCGTTGTATCATTTTCCACGGAGACAACCATTTTGATTGGCTAGCTAACAGCGCAAGTCTACGATCAAGTGCACCTAGCGCAACCGCCTTGCCCAACCTATGACCTTGATTGCCTTGTCTGCTGGAAATTACATATATACAGCGTGATTGTTTAGATTAATTAAGGTGAAACGTGATGGATTGGGGTTTGGCAGAGGCAAAAAACAATTTCAGTGAACTCGTAAACCGCGCGCTGGCAGAAGGTCCACAGCGTGTCGTACGCCGCAACGACACTGTCATCGTCATGGCCTTACGGGACTACGAAAAACTGATTGGCAAAAAACCTGGATTCAAAGACTTTCTGATGGGTGAGGGGCCTGATCTCGACGGGGTTGACCCAAGCCGGGACCGTTCGTCCATGCGGGATGTCAGCCTGTGAGAGTGCTTTTGTCATCCTGCCAAAAAGTTGACAAACGTACATACAAAAATTAGACTTATTCCATGAAAGTAGCGGGCTTTGAATGGGATGCAGGGAACCGGGAGAAATGCCAGAAGCACGGCGTTTCCCTGGTGGAGATCGAGGCTCTGTTTAGCCGCCCCATCATGATGCTGCCGGATCATGCACATTCCATGAACGAAGCACGTCTGAAAGCCATCGGGCGCACCGAGATGGGCCGAAATATTTTTGTCGTGTTCACCCTCCGCGAACATGACGGCCGGAAATATATCCGCCCGATTAGTGCCCGCTACATGCACCAGAAAGAGGTAGACAGATATGAAAAAGCAAATCCCGACGTTTAAGACCGACGAGGAAGCCGAACGCTTTGTTGAAACCGCCGATCTTTCGGAGTATGATCTTTCCGGCGCAAAGCCCGTGCAGTTTGAATTCGAGAAAAAGGACGCTAGGGTAAACATGCGCCTGCCGCAAACTCTGTTGGCCGCCCTCAAAGAACAGGCGAAGCAGCGTGGCATCCCTTACCAGCGGCTGATCCGCGAAGCCCTGGAACAGGCGGTCATACGCAAATAAACGTGCCAATCAAAGTGGCAACACCCTGGCAAAGCCCAGCTCGTAGATTGGGATGAGCGAGCGCGAACCCCAACTTTTTATTCTGCAATCGTTCACATCCCATCAAATCCCAGGGTAGGAGTCGCCGCGACTCCCACCCTTGCCCCATCCATCGCCACCGCCACCGCACCGAAACCGTCGTGGCCAATCACGACACCGTTGTTGTTGGGGTTCCTGCGTCACCCCAATCTACGCGGGCTAAGCCGGGACCGTTCGGCTATGCAGGATATCAACCTGTGAGAGTGCTTTTGGATACCTGCGTTTTATCGGAGATACGGAAGCGGCCACCACTGCCGAAACCATAGTGGCCAATCAAAACGCCGTTGTTGTTGGGGTTTCTGCGTCACCCCAATCTACTCTGGCTCGCCTCGTTTTAACGTGTCGCATCCTGCATATACTCCATATGGAGTAGGCCATCGGTTGTATATAAACGACGACTTCAGTCGTATAAGGTTAAGTTTGTTTCCCGATGGTAAAAATCGTGAAACTAAATTCCGATTGTCTTTGATGAGAAGTATATTGCCGAACAACAGCATCGGAGGAATTCATGAAATGATGCATGGTAAATTTAGACATTTACTGATAATGATAGCGGCGGCGCTGGCATTAGCCGCGGGGCCGGCGTTTGCGGTCGACGACCTAGGCCTCTTTGAACTGGACGGCAATGCTGTCCAGAATGGCACACCACCCCCAGACGATTGGGAGACGCTCTATATGGGGGGCGGAAGTGCTAACGTTTTCACCGGCATCAACAGTGATCCGGCTCCCCAGACCATCTTCACTGGCGGCCGGAAGGATATCCAGGACATCCCTGATTGGGGCTGGAAAGATGGCTCTGTACCGGATAAGGACGATATCACCAACGCCTACGCCGCAGCCTATGACGATAACGGCGATTTGATCGTCTACTTCGGCGCGGACCGCATAGATAACAATGGGGATGCCTTCCTCGGTTTTTGGTTCTTCAAGGAAGAGATTAACTTACTTCCAAATGGGTCCTTCGATGGTAATCACCAGTTTGGCGATACCTTGGTGCTGGTCAACTTCCCGCAGGCGACCAATGCCGTGCCGTTGATTCAGGTCATCGAGTGGGATCCGACCTGTAGCAAGGCGGATAACAACAACCCGCAGCCGGGTGATTGTGCGGCGGCAAACCTGCGGCTCGTTACGGGCGCTGAGGGTGCCGGCGCGATTTGTACCCTTGGTCTCCCAGGCGACCAACTCGCCTGTGCCATCACCAACGAAGAGGGAACAGCCAATGCTGCCCCCGGTGGTGACTCAACTGCGCCCTGGCCCTACACGGCGAAGGATGGCACGACTGGACAATTCCCGTTCGAGACGTTCTTCGAGGGGGGGATAAACCTGACTCAGGTCATCGGCGGCGAGGCCTGTTTCTCAAGCTTCATGGCAGAGACGCGGTCATCTAGTTCGTTCACCGCGTCACTTAAGGATTTCGTGTTGGATTCGTTCCCGGTATGCGCCATCTCGGTTGATAAAAGCTGCACAAACCCGAGGCTGAACGAGGCTGAAGACATGATCATCTACAACATCACCGGTACGGTCACCAATGACGGTTTTGGCACGTTGTACAATATAAACGTGACAGACAGTCCCGCTTTCGATAGCGGCAGCCTCAGTTTCGACGCCGATCCCTCCAGTCTGGCTGGTGGTGCCAGTATCGGCTATTCGGCGACCATTACGGTTCCGCTGTTGTCGAACGGGTTAACAGACATGGTGACGGCGACGGCCAACACATCGTCGGATGGCTCAGGTACGACACTGACCGACACTGCGACTGCGGATTGTCCGAATCTGCCGATCAGTCCTGCGCTTTCCGTTTCGAAAAATTGTTCATCGGCACTCCAGTTGTTGGGAGATCCAACGATCGTTGCCGTCCAGGTCAACGTCTCGGGTGAGGTCTGCAACGTCGGTGATACGCGGATCGACAATGTGTCAGTAGTTGATGACGAGGCCGGCACCCTGTTATCGGGCGTTACCTTGAACGCACCTGTGATTGATCCGGATACGGGGGAAGAGATTCAGGACTGTGAATCGTTTTCGGGTATGTACACGCCGTCCGAAGCCAATAACATGACTGGCAACCCGACCACTGATCCGAGCGCAGTGTACTTCATGGATACAGTGGAGGCAAATGGTTTTGACATCTTCGGCGACCCGGTCGCCACACAAACCGACATGGCAACATGTCCGCTATGTCCGCCATGTCCGGATTGCCCGTAAGTAAACATTAGCCACTGCCTGCCTTGGCAGAAGCGATAAATCAGGGATGATGGGTTCCACCCATCATCCCTTTTTCACACTCACTTCCCACCGGCCTTACCACTGCCGCTCTTTGGCTGGACTGTTATGGTAACAGTTGCGGTTGCCGTGTCGACCCCGTCAGTAATGACATAGCTAAAGCTATCGCCACCCTTGAAGCGACGATCAGGCACATACCTGACAGTGCCGTCGCCGTTGATACTGACTTGGCCATGGGTTGCCTGAGTGATCGAGATCACCGTCAGAGGATCACCCTCCGGATCAAAGTCGTTGGCCAACACCGACACCGTCACCGCCTTGTTCTCCACTGTCGTGGCGATGTCGTCCACCGCGACGGGGGGCTGGTTACCACCACTCACCACATAGGTTACGCTGCCCAAAGCGACATAGCTCGTTGCTTCGCCGTTCCTGGCCGTTATCGCCGTGTCATAGAAGCCGTCGGGTGTCGAAAACGGCGAGGTCACCGTGAAAGAGGTAGACGCACTCTGCCCTGGCCGGATGCTCAGCGCTGATTCACTCAGAGTTGCCATCCAGCCGATTGGCGGTGTCGCTTGCAGATTGAATTGCGAGGCACCACAGGCGCCATCGTCCCAGTTGGTCACAGTAGCCATGTAAGTGACAGGGGTGCCGGGCACCACCCACTGGCTCTGAGACGGTGAGAGCGTGACGGTCGGATTGGCGCGCACGCAGGCCTGTGCCACGAAGTCCACGTGGACGGTAGCACCAACGCCATCGGTCCACGCGGTGGTGATGATCGTGCCAGCGTCAGGATCAGAATAACTTATCCCGCCCTCCAGTGCGTGGTCATCCCAGTCGTAGTAGCTGGAAGTGGAGCTCCCGGGCGTCATGTCCAGGAGGAAGCTACTCCTGCGGTCCGCATCGGTGCCCTTGTGGACCACGACGCCGTTTAAGATATTACCGTTGTCGGCCAGGAAGCCGTCGAATCCAAGCGCCTGGCGGTACTCCAGATAGTACCAAATCTTCGTCCCCATGGCGGGATCGATGCCCTTGAGAATCTTCATCGCCTTGGCGCCGTCACCGCCTAGCTCATAAGGTTCGAGCGAGTAAGTCCCACTCGTTTCTATACTGGCGATGGGCGGTGAGATGCCATAGCCCAACCACCCCAGTTGCGCCTTCTGGAAGGCGTTGAGATGGCCGGCGGTATAGTTTCCCATGATATCCAAGCGGTCACCGTATTCGTAAGTTTGGCAGTCAGTCCCCAGCGTCGTAGCTCCGCACTCCAGGGCGTGCGAGTGATGAAGACCAAAATTGTGCCCCATTTCATGCCCGAGGAGCCATAGGTCAAGCCTGCCATTGAGCCAGGTCTGGGACGGATTACCTCCCATGGTTCCCGCCCCATACAAGCTAGAACCTGAATTTCTGGGAAAGAGATAGACATGACGGGTATAGGAGGTTAGATTGATTCCTGCGGCAATGGCGGCTGAATTGGCCTTATTCGCAATCCAGTCAAGATTCCAAACAGTGCTGTCAAGGTCAATCGTGTACCACCCGGAGACATCACCACTCAGCCAAGTCTGCTCGTACGAGTTTTCACGGAAGAACTCGCCCACCTGGTCGAACACCACACTACGCACCTGCTCGACCGTCCAGGGCTGCTCGTTCGGCTTGTCCTGAAAATTGACCAGTAGCACCAGCGTCCGCTGCTCTCCAAAAGTATTGGGAAGGATCTCGGTACTGGGATCGGCGAGCGCAGAATCAACCGTGCCACCGTTGTCTGCCATAAGCTGAACGTTCTCCTCGCCGCTTGCAAACGCCATGGCACCGTCTGTTGTCTCCTCGCCTTCTGCCGAAACCCCATCCAGAAACACACCCTTGACACGAATTTGTTGGCCAGTCAGAAGCGCAGGCGGTTTGCCGGCAAAGTGGAGAGAAACCCTCTCCTCAAAACCGCGCTTGAGGTAAAAGCGATGGCGGTAACGACCGTCGGGGTAGTCTTCAACCAAAACCTCCATGTCTCCCTCGAGTTCGAGGCGTTCTTCGACGAAGGCCTTAGCCGCCTCGGGAAGCAGGGCATGCAGCTTCGCCGGAAGAGCGACTCGCAGTACCTCCTCAGGATGCGCCTCAATGAGGGTCGCCAGCAGGTCCTGCCGTTCACGGGCCGCCTCGGCGAGCTGTTGTGCTAAAGCCTCCCGCTGCGTTGCTTCGGCCCCCCGCAAGCTCTTGGCAAGGCGGACGATGTCGTGGGTTTTCGCCTCCAGGACCTCACGTTCCGGCGGCGGTTTGGGGACAACTGCAACGGACGGCTGGGCTGCAAGCGTGTCAGTCCATGGGACAATAAACGTGATGGTAAGCAGTACCGCGCCGCCTAATAGCTGCAGGCGCTGGGTGAGTGCCGCGAATGGACAAAAGAGCATAACCTTCACCTCCTTGTGCGAGAAAGATCCCTCGGTTCCGTAAGGGCTTCCGGATGATTCTCCCCCCGTTTCCTAGTGAAAGGGGAATTCCTACAGTAAGTATCCCCCATTCCATTAGGGTTGCCTTACCGGTCAGGCGATCTTTTCGCTTCCTTTTCCAAATGATGGGAACAACCCAGGCTGGTGCCGCTTAGGGCAACCCCCTGAGTCTCCAATTGCCATTCTAAGTCCGGACAGTGCGGCACCGCAACGGCTTTCTTAGATCAGAGATTGAGGCTTTAAAGCAAGGCCAGCAGGCCATCCAGAAGGACGTGGCTGAAATTAAGCGGATGCTGCAGCAGGTCACCCAACGTCAGGCCCGGGCGCGGCCCCCGGAATTCAAGCCACAGGATATCGGCATCGCCGACGCACCCTTTCTGGGCGAGGCGGATGCCCCGCTGACCCTGGTGGAATTTACCGACTACCAGTGCCCCTTCTGCCGCCGCCATGCCCTGCAGACCCAGCCGCAACTGGTCAAGGACTATGTGGAAACCGGCAAGCTCAAATACGTCATCCGCGAGTTCCCCCTCCAGCGCATCCACCCGCAGGCCGTTAAGGCGTCGGAAGCCGCCTTGTGCGTCAACGCTCAGGGGAAGTACTGGGAGTTTCACGACACCCTGTTTCAACATCAGAAACAGCTGCAACCCGAGGACCTGAAAGCCCACGCCGAAGCGCTTAACCTGGATATGGCGGCCTTTGAGCAGTGCCTCGACAGTGCCAAGACCGCTGACCAGGTGCGCCGGGATCTTCAGGCCGGTATGGACGCCGGGGTACGCGGTACGCCGAGTTTTTTCCTGGGGTTTACCAAGCCCGATGCGCCAGGCGCCATCCATGCCACCAAGATGCTGCGCGGTGCGCAACCCTTCGGGGTGTTTCAACAAACCATCGACGGGCTGCTGGCCGAGGTCAAGCAAGGTTCCTGAGCGGAACAGCCGGCCGCTGTACCCGCCTTGGCGGGTCTTAGACCCGTTCCCAGGGTGCCAGTGCCTTGTGATGCAGCACCAGTCTGGGTAGATACCGTCTTGAAAGTCAAGACTCTTGGAGGGTTTCCGGTTGAAAATCGGTTTGGTTTTTGATGACCCCGAAGCAGGTAGGCGCTAATTTGGGCATGGCGACGCCGAGCGCGGCCATTTTGCATGTTCCACGTTCCAGCAACCGCTCGTAGGGGCAATTCATGAATTGCCCCTACGGACGTGAAGTAATTGCCGTCGCCATACACAACCTGGAGAGGTTACAACGTTTTCGGTGGGCAGAACCCATTGAGAAGGACGTGTCCGAGTTGAGCTCCGAGTTAGGTTCCGATGATTTCATTTAACCCTTCGACAAGCTGAGCTAACTCTTCGGGCGCTGCTTTCCCGAGCTTTTTGCCGATCCGCTCAACAGACAACGTGCGAATCTGACTGATCTTAGCCCACGAACGCTTAGGCAAACCTTCTGAGAATAACTCCAGCGTTAGCGGAAAACCGGCTCGCTGAGGTTGGCTGGTAATAGCCATAGCGATGACTGTGCCGGAGTGTTTGTTAAAGATATCGTGGCTAAGGATAACCACCGGTCGAAGACCGGCCTGCTCGTAACCCTGTGTGGGATTGAGATCAGCCCAGCGGATATCACCTCTCAATATTCGGGCCATTCATCCAACTCCTGGATGAGCCCTTCTTCAGCTAACGTCTTTTCAACGGCAGGGTCGAGCTTGGCACACTCCCGTGCAAGCCGCCCGTTTTCTAGGCGCTCAATCTTCTCCTCTACGACTGCTTCAATGGCTTGGCTGCGATTGGCGAAGACTTGCTCGGCTACCAGGCTATCAAGACGCGCCAGAATGGATTTATCAATCGTGATCGCAATTTTCGTTTTGCTCATAGAACACCTTCAAGTATGATAATTTATCATACTACTGATGGTACAAAAGACAAGGCGCAGAAAACCCCAATGGAGAAACTAAACGGCGCAGCTAACGCTGTGTCCGCTCGAGCCAATTGTCGGGCACTTTATCTCTTTTCTTTCAGTTTCCCGGGATACGGGGATATTCGCTGGGACCACTTTAGCGACCTCCAGTGGAGCGCGTTATTAGGCCTATCTAAATTCTCAAATTGTCCTCAGCATATCCTGTGTCGAAGCTTTCGTTCTTGTCCCTGGTATCTCAAATCAAGGTTGGGGTGAAGCAGGAACCCCAACAACTGTTTTCTGTAGTTAAATGTTGGGGTTCGCGTGGCTCACCCCAACCTACAAAACAGCGATGGAATCTCATCTAATGAATCTAATAAAAATAGACATTGCCGCCGCAGCGCGAGTGGGCAGACTGGGACTTGAACGGTTTCCTAATTGCTCCAGGGCGACGGGATGGAACTAAATGCTGCCGACTGGGCTCAGTGCTAGGGCATCCCTCTTCTTGGAAAACACCCGATGGCTTTGTCAAATTCTCAACAAGAATCCGTCTGGGATTACCCCCGTCCTCCGCGTCTGGAGCCCACCGCACGGCACCTGCAGGTGGTTTTTGCCGGGCAGGTCATTGCCGACACGCAGCGCGGCTATCGCATCCTAGAGACCAGTCACCCTCCCACCTATTACATCCCCCCGGAGGACGTCAACCAGCGCTTCCTCGAGCCCGGCAGCCACCGCAGTTTCTGCGAGTTCAAAGGACAGGCCAGCTATGTGGATATTGTCGTCAACGCGCAAACGGCACGCAATGCGGCCTGGTATTATGCGAATCTCAGTGCAGCCTTCGCGGTGATTCGCAACTACCTCTCTTTTTATGCCAGCCGGGTCGATGCCTGTTTTGTCGATGGCGAAAAGGTGCTGGCTCAGGAAGGGGATTTCTACGGAGGTTGGATCACCCGCGAAATCGCGGGGCCCTTTAAGGGCGGCCCCGGCACCCGGGGCTGGTAGGCCTGGCAAACGAGGACTAGACGCTGCAAACGCCGCGTTAGCCACCGTCATAAAGATCGCTGACGGCAGCCGCCAGCGGGTCTTTCTGCCAGATCGGCAGGGTGCAATGAAAGGTGACGCCGCGCTCAGGGTTGGGTATGGCCCACAACCGTCCGCCGTGTAACTCGGCGATGGAGCGGCTGAGCGATAACCCCAGCCCCATCCCCGTGGGCCGGGTGGTAAAAAAAGGTTGAAAGAGCTGGTTTTTGGCTTCCGCGGGAAGCCCCGGGCCGGTATCGCTGACGGTGAGTTCCACCGCCGCACCGCCGCAAAGCGCTGTCGCGATCATCATGCTGCGCTCCGCCGCCGGAATGTCCTGGAGTGCCTCCAGGCTGTTACTCACCAGGTTAAGGACCACCTGCTGAATCTGGATGGTATCCACATAGACCGGCGGCAACGCCTCGGCGAGGTTCAGCTCCATGCGAACCGCCGCCTGCCGGATCTCGGGTGCGATCAGCTGAATGGCTTCGTGCACCAGCGCACTGAGCTCTGCGAACTCCCGCTCGGGTTCTCTCTTGCGCAGGAAATGCCGCAGCCGACGCATGATATCCCCGGCGCGCACGCCTTCGTCGACGATCTTTGCGAATAAACTCGTGAGCCGGTCATGTTGGGTTGCTCCTGAGCGCAGTACCGCCACCCCCGTTTCGGCATAACTGGTCATGGCGCACAAGGGTTGATTGAGCTCATGGGCCAGGCCGGCCGCCAGCTCCCCGGCGGTATTCAGGCGCGCCGTATGGGCCAGCGCGGCCTGGTGTCGCTGCGCGCGGGCTTCGGCCGCTTTGCGTTGGCTGATGTCACGGAGAATAGACAGATGCAGGCCGGGCAGAATATTGGCCACCGCGCGGTATTCCACTACAACCGTGGTGCCGTCCCGGCGACGCAGAAGATACTCGCCGCCTTGCTTGCCTTCTACCGTAAGAAACGTTTGCCATAATGCCTGTGCCTGCCGGCGCTCCGGTACCGGGGTGATATCCCACACCGTTAGCTGCAACACCTGCTCCCGAGTACAGGCCAATAGCTGGCAGGCGGACGGGTTGGCCGCGGTAAGCCGGCCCGCGTCATCGGCCAGCAGGATGGCATCGAGGGCGTTGTCAAACAGCGCCAGCAGACGCCGTTCGCTTTCCGCCCGGGCCTGTTCTAACTGCCGATGGGCAGTCACTTCGCCGGCCAGTTGCGTGTTGGCCCCCTGCAGCTCGGCGGTGCGCGCCCGCACCCGCGCCTCCAGTTCGTCATGGGTTCGCTGCAGTGCCGCCTGGGTCCGCTTGCGCTCGATGACAATACTCCCCAGGCAGATTCCCACGATACCCAGCACCACCATAAAGATCTGCAAATCCGCGAGAGGAAAGAGAGCGTCACGCTGCGACACAGCGAAAATAATGCCGATATTCAGTGCGGCGATGGCAATGGCAGCACCGCCGGATCCATAGGCAACGCAAATCCAAATCAGGGGAATAAACAGAATATAGAGCGGTGGAAACGCTAATGTCTCCCAAGAAAAGGCAATGATCCCGAGCGTCAGTACGACAAGACCGATCTGGCCAAGCACCACCGGGGCGGACAGCGGCTGGCAGAGGGTGCTTGGCAAAGGTTGCAGGCGTTGCTGGGCATCCAGCCACCGCGTTACCGCCGGCATCACGTAAATCAGCAGCAGCGGCCCGAGGCCGATGACCCCCAGCGTATCGCCGGCCCAGAAGCTTCTGACAGAGTCACTGTATTCATGCCAGGCAATTAACCCCGTACCCGCAAAGGCCAGCATGCTGAAAAGCGCCACAAACCAGGAAGCGGTTATCCCGACGCCGAGAAAAATCAGGGCATCGCGCAGCGAGGTCAGCCGGGGATTGAGCTGCAGTTTTTGCATCAGCCATGCCGCCGTTCCGTAGCCGCCGGTAATACTTAGGCTGAGGAGAACGAGCGCCAGCGGTTTGCCTGGCAGCCAAATCAGCGACCCATTGAGCAGCGGCCCAATCAGCAGCAGAGGCCAGAAGCGCACGCCGAAAATCAACAGGAAGGCCAAACTGAGCCCGTGGGGGGGGTACCAGGGACTGATGCCGGGGGCGACCTCAAACACAAACCCAATGTAGTCGAGGATGCACCACGTCATTAAATAAAAACCAATAGCGCCTACCTGCCGTACCATACCTGATCCTTTGCGAATGGGTGGAATGGCCGGCGGCAGCGTTCCGCTAATTCGTTTTCGTCGGCTGTCCTTATCACCCAATGTTCCAAATTAACCCCATCCCCCCATGAAACTATTTACCGCGGAATAGGTATCGGGCGCTATGCGTAAGACTACGTATGGGTAGGGGATAGCCCAGGAAAACCGCACCGCCAGAGGCTATACTGAGAAGAAAAAACAGAGTGTGTTACCCAGCCTGACTGGGTTGCAAAGGCGGGAAGCCGACACGGTGAGTCAAACTAACTGGCATTCGAGGGTCAGCTTGCCTTATGCTTTACAAAATGATTTTGGAGAGAATGGGTTGATTGCCATGGTGTCGGCTGTACTGCGAAAGTTATTGATCCTCGGAACACTACTGCCGCTAGGGCTTGCTATGGCGGCGATGGGCGGCGTTGCGTTTGCGCAAGACCCGCAGACGGTGCCGGACACAGCGCCCACTGCCGAGGAATTGGCTTTTTGGGAGGAGCTTGCCTTCTGGGACGCGGTGAAAGATAGCGAAAATCCTGCCGAGTTGTCAGCGTATCTACAGGCCTATCCGGAGGGACGCTTTGCCGAGCTGGCACGGGTGCGGCTTAAGGCGTTAGGCGGGCAGCCGGCGGAGGACCAGCCGCCGGAAGAAACCGAAAGCCACGAACCCGTTATCGAGCGCCCGCAAGCGGCCGCCGAGATACCGCCGCAACCTCCGGTGCCACCTCCCGCCCCGGAGCTCGAGAAGGAAACAGCCCCGGCAGCAGATACCTCTGTGGAATCACCACGCGTTGTCGACTACATTGCCAGCGTCACTTCAAATGTCCGTAGCGCGCCGCAGACCCGCTCCCAGATTCTCAGTGTGTTAAAAAAAGGCGAACGGATATCGGTACTAGGCAAATCTGATAATTGGTACCGCGTACAGTTGGGCCCTGAGCAAATCGGTTATGTCTACGCTCCGCTGCTGCGCGAAGCCCCCCCGGCGGACGCTACCGCAACACCCCGCGCCGAGCAGCGCGAAGTCCGCCAACCTGAAGCCACCGCTGCACCCCAAGTGGCCCTGCAACCACTGCCCGCCGGGTTAACCGCGGGCAAGGTTTTCTCCGATTGTGCCGAATGCCCGCGACTGGTGGTGGTAGCGCCCGGTCGCTTTACCATGGGTTCGGATCAGCACCATGAGGAAGAACGGCCTGCCCATACCGTGACCCTTCCCCAAGGGTTTGCCATCGGGGTCTACGAGGTCACTCACGCCGAATGGGACGTCTGCGTGCGGGAAGGGGGCTGTCGCTACAGCCCCGACCGGTCGTCCGGCGATGAACAACTGCCCATTGGTAATGTCAGCTGGGATGATGCCCAAGAGTTTGTCCGCTGGTTAAGCACCAGGACGGGTAAAACGTACCGCTTACCCAGTGAGAGTGAGTGGGAATATGCCGCCCGTGGCGGCACCGAGTCGGCCTATTGGTGGGGTGAACAACCGGGCACCCAGCAAGCCAATTGCGCGAATTGCGGCAGTCGCTGGGACGGCAAGCAAGCCGCACCGGCGGGTTCCTTTTCGTCCAATCCCTTTGGCCTGTACGACGTCCACGGCAATGTGTGGGAATGGACTCTCGATTGCTGGAATGCCTCTTACGAGGGTGCGCCTGACGACGGAAGTGCATGGACTCAAGGCGACTGCTTAAGGCGGGTGCTGCGCGGCGGTGCCTGGCGGCTCGACGCAGAATATATGCGCGCGTCCCGCCGCTATAAATACGACCGGGACGTGCGCTACTACTTGAACGGGTTGCGGGTTGTGCGAATGCTGCAGTGAGGTGCCTTCGCCAGCGAGCGTGCTGTGGGATTTTTATTACAGTGCTGCTACGGGACGGTAATCGTGATCTTTTCCGACATCACCACGGGCGTGTGCGGAAGATGATTGTGGTCTCCGAGCAACAGTTGCAGCGTATGGGTTCCCTTAGGTAACTGAAGGTGATATTCGGTTTGACCTCGACCCAAATGGATATGATTGTCATCGGAGGGAATTTCCTGATCTAAGGGCGGCAGCTCGGTGTCAACCAGCAGATGATGATGGCCGGTAAATTCTTTATCGATACCGGCTGGCGCCACCCCCATATTGCGCAGTCCAAGGCGAACCCAAAAATCGCCCCCGGGAATCACATCCCCGTCGTTGGGCCAGACGAAGTAGACGTAGGCATCTTCGGGGGCGGGCGTAGGTCCACCGGTCAGTTTAGGCTGCTCGGCCGACGCCGCGGTCTCTTCGACTAGTAGCTTGCCGTAGATATACCCCGTCTGTCCGCTGTTTAGGCGAACATGGTACCAACTGCCTCCGGCGGCCGTGCCGAGAACGAGTACCCGCTTGCCTTCTCTTAGCAGCCCAACCCGTTCGGCATTGGTGGTCGGTGCGGCACGAACGTTGGAATTCGTGACGGCGACATAGTAGGTATCCTGGGTTTGTGCGTTGCTCGGCAAGGCGCTCAACAGATAAAAAATGGCGCTGCCAAGCAGCACCGGCAGGGTCTTCTTCATGGCTATGCTCTCCTCGGTGGTTTTTCCAACACTACCCCCTTGGCGGAACAGGGGACACTAACGCCAGGCTGATTGACGAGCCACGCGCGGCGGTCCATCAGGCTGCCCGGCATGGGCTTCACTGCTGCGTGTCATTAAGCTGTGCCTGGACTTTGGCACGCAGTTCCAACAACTCCGTAGCATCAGGCGTAAGGCGTAGTCCTTCGTCAATTTTTTTTAGGCTTGCCTCCAGGGCACCCTGCTGCACAAGCCGTTCAGCGGCCTGGCGATACCTGAGACTCAGGCGGGTCCGGCCGATCCTCAGCAAACCCTCCAGGGCCTTGGGGTTACGTGGATCGAGGGTTAAGACTTCGCGGTAACTCTCATAAGCATTATCCCCCGAAGGTTCCGTGACGTGGCCGGCCTGCCACTGGCGCTGTGCCTGTTCGAGAAGATCGGCAATGGGATCTTCGCGGTTATCGTGATCGTTGTCGGCCAATGCTGACAGTTGCTCCCGGACCTTATCCTGCAGCGCCAGCAACCCGGCATGTTTGGGCGCCAGACGCAAACCCTGCCGAATTTCAGCCAAGCTTTGTTGCGGCGATCCTTCTCGTAGCAAGGCTTCGGCCTTTTGTTGATAGTGCATACCCAGACGCATCCGACCTATTTCCAATAGCCGGGTTTTTGCCTCGTCGTTGTTGGGTGCCAGTTTCCGTATCTTGCTATAGCTCTCGAAGGCATTGTCACCGGGCGGTGCAAGCCATCGCCCGGCTTGCCACTGTGCCTGCGCTCGTGCCAGTAATTGCGCCAGCTCCGTCGGGTCTGCAGTGGCCGGTTGTTGGAGAGTCGCGGACGCCGGTTCGGTTGCGACTTGGCGATCTGGGTTCTCGGCTTGGCTCCTGTCTGCTGTTGGCTGGGGTCGCTCCTCAGGCCGAGAGGCTGCCTCAGTGTGGCGACGCGGCGCATCCTGTTGCACTGCCGGCGTAACGGGTTGGTTAACCGGCGGGCGTGGTTGTGCCGGTTCCGGCTGGGTACGCACGGCTCGGGATGGTTGTTGTGGGGAATCCGTGATGAGCTGGAAAGGCCCCGGCAGCAGTCCGGGAGGCAGGTAGAGCAGAGCGGCCATGACCATCAGGGTGATGCCCACCGCCAGTGCAACGGTAGGCCAACGGCGGCGTTTACCCGCCGCTGGGGAATGGTGGTTCTCCGACACCGGCCGTTTGGCCGCCGGTAGCAAAACGGTGGCATCGTCAGCCCTGGTTTGCAGCGTCTCAGCGGGCGGCGCCGGCGCAGGCCCTATGTTCTGTAGCGCGGTGACAGACTGCTCAGCCGAAGCATATCGGTCCTCCGGGCGTTTTGCTAGCAAGCGATTGATGATCGGTTGAAAACCGGCCAGCTCTGGCGGCAGCATTGGAATGGGTGACGTGGCATGTTGCATGGCCGTTGCAAAGGCATCCTCTGCCACATAGGGCTTCTTTCCCGTCAACATTTCCCATAGCAACACCCCTAAGCTGTAAAGATCGGAGCGGGTATCGATGGGCTGGCCGAGGTATTGCTCAGGACTCATATAGCCCACACTGCCAAGGGTATATCCGGTGAGGGTGACCGGGATGGTTTGCGCCAATGCTTTGGCGATGCCAAAATCGGTCAACACAGGCGAGCCGTCAGCGCGAAACAGCACATTGAGCGGCTTAATGTCACGATGCACATAACCCCGCCGATGGGCATATTCCAGCGCGTATCCCAACTGCGTGGCGATGGTCAGCGTGCGCTCCAGGGATAAACCCTCGCGAATCTTGTCCCGCAAGGTCCCGCCCGGCAGCAGTTCCATAGAAAGATAGTAATAATGCTGGAAAACGCCAATATCGAATACCGTGACAATATTCGGGTGGCTCAACTGGGCGACGATCTGACCCTCATTGAGAAACCTGGTTTGGAAACTCTCCTCTATCATGAGTTGGGGGTGCATCACCTTAAGCGCAACCAGGCGCTCAAGAGAAGTCTGCAGCGCCAGGTAAACCTTAGCCATGGCACCCTTACCAAGCTCTTGTTGAATTTGGTAACCCGTTATCGATATGACAGGTTCAATGTCATCCTTCACGCACAACGCACCCACTGATGTCGACGGCAGATCCGTAGCAGAATCGCTACGCTAATCCTTCATACTAACGCTGCGCTGTGCAATATCCAACGGTTTCTATTGTAAAAAATTTTTACATCTCAGGCTGATAACCAACGCTACGCGCCGTCCAATACTTCCTGCCAAAAGTCCCCTGGTGCGCCTGCCAAAAACCGCAGCCCCAGCCGGCGCGGTCCCCGCAGAAGCCGGTTGATGGCCCGCTCGGCTTCCAACCAGTCCAACAATGGGTCACCGCCCTGAAAGCGGCGTTTTTCCGCCAGATAATAAGCCGCTTCTGCGATCATGCGGTGGCGTTCTTCCGGCGTCATCGAGTGCGGCATCACTCGAGTAGCTGGCCGCGGCCATTCTTTTTTGGTGTGTACGGGAATGCTTTCCTGAATCTGCGGCATTGTCGTTCTCCCTAGCGAATGAAACAGTCATCACCAATGCCGCTATTGTCAAGAATCGCCCATCGGCATGCAAGCGTTTAGCGAGTTGAGGCTGACAGGCTCAGCGGGCGATGCCATACTAACCGCTGCTTTGTTTGCTCAGGAGCCTTCGCTTCCATGAACTATCCACAACCCCTGGAACGGCTTTGTATTCCGGATCATTTGGACGGCCGCGCCGGCAGTAACCGCGCCGGACCTGGCGTTATCCGCCAGCTGACGGCGAGCAACGACTTACAGGCCATTCAGACTTGGCTGGCGGAATACCGCGACTCTCCACAGACCCTGCGCCATTATCGCAAGGAAGCCGAACGGCTGCTGCTCTGGTCGCTACTGGAGCGCGGCAAACCCCTCTCCAGCCTGACCCGAGAGGATTGCCTGCAATACGAGGATTTTCTTGCCAACCCGCAGCCCCAGGTGCGCTGGTGTGGTCCTAAGGCACCTCGCTTCAGCCCCGCCTGGCGGCCTTTTCAAGGTCCGCTGCAGCCGGCCAGCCGACGCACCGCTCTGCTGGTCATCAATTCCCTGTTGAGTTACCTGGTCAAGGCCGGCTATTTGGCCGGCAACCCCCTTGCCCTGGTGAAACGTCGCGGCTGCAAGGTGGCGCCGGCAGCGCAACGGGTAGAGCGGTTTCTGGAGCAAGCCCAGTGGCAGGCGCTGTTGGAGACAGTCACCGACTTGCCCAAAGACAGCGAGCGCCAGCGCCAACGATACGAACGTACCCGGTTTCTGGTGGCGCTGCTTTATCTGCTGGGACCACGGGTTAGCGAAGTCGCCGGTCATACCATGGGTAGCTTTGTGCAAATCCGCGGACGCTGGTGGTGGAACGTAACCGGCAAGGGCCAACGGCAAGAGCGGGTGCCGGTGAATCAAGACATGCTGCAGGCGTTGCAGACCTACCGACGTTTCCTCGGTCTCTCCTCGTTACCGGAGCCTACTGAGACCACGCCATTGGTGCTTAGTCTAAAGGGCACCTCGGGCATTACGGCTAATATGATCTACCGGATCATCAAAGATTTGCTCGGCCAGGCCGCTACACGCCTGCAGGCCACGGTCCCCCACCAGGCGCAACTGCTGCGCCAGGCTTCTACCCATTGGTTTCGGCACACCAGCATTACTCACCAGGCTGCGGCGGGCATTGAACTGCGGTTTGTCCGCCGCAGTGCGCGCCACGCCAAGCTGGACACCACCGGTCTCTATCTGCATACCGAGGATGAGCAGTGGCATGCGGTGATGGAACAGCATCGTTTAAAAGGCTCATAAGAGGCAATGGAGCCGCTAAGCGAAATGCACCAATTTTGTGCTAAGATGCTTCACGAGAGTGCAATAAGCCACTGGGCAATGGCTGGATAATACGGTAAACCATTTATATCAATATGGAATAACAAGAAGTCTTGATAACAGTTCAACTCTGGCACTATGTTTGCTCAGCCTGGGTAGTTGCGCTGGAGAAAACCAGAAGTTGCGCTCGCGCCCGAAACGGCTCCGCCTAGCACCGCTTGCTACCGTTCCATTGCGGAATGCCTGTCTATAGCCCGGTCCGTTCCGCTTATCCTGGCGGGAGGCACGCCGCGCCAAAGCCAACGTTCCCAGCGTTTCCCTATGAGACCCGGAGGACGCCATGAGCGATATCATGACAGCGTTACATCAAGACCATATCCACTTCAGCCGTCTGTTGAGTCTGTTGAGGGAGGATCTGGAACAGCTACATGCAGAGGAGCGGCCGGATTATCAAATGATGCTGGATATGGTGGATTATTTGGCAAACTATGCCGACCTTTACCACCACCCCAAGGAAGATATCCTTTATCAATTTCATCTTAGCCGCAGTTCTCAAGCGCAGGAGCCAATAATCGAATTGATGGAGCAGCATCAGGAGTTAAAACGGATGACGACACGATTGCACGACGCTATCGAGGGACTGCTGCATGACGCGGTGCTTTCCAAAGCACAGTTGATGGCGCAACTGCGGGAATTTATCGAACGCCAGACAGCGCATCTTAATGCCGAGGAGGCCACCGTTTTCCCCTTGCTGGAACAGGGTTTCAGCGAGCATGACTGGCAACATATCGAGGCCTGCCTGCCTATCCAGAGCGATCCGCTCTTCGGCCGTGAGGCGGAACAGCAGTATCAGGCATTGTATGAGCGCATTACCGAGACGACTGCGTAATCTGACAGTATCGTCAATCATGGGTTGCGGGGCGAAAAACGTCGGCAAGCTTTGCCCGATTTGACCGTTGACTCACTGACTAGCATCCAGACGCAGAGGATCATTGCCATGACTGAAACGGGTTCCCCCTGCCGCCAAGGACTTTATGATCCCCGCCAGGAGCACGATGCTTGCGGTATTGGGTTTGTGGTGGATATCAAAAACCGGCCTCGCCATGCCATTATTCAACAGGGCCTGGAAATTTTAAGTAATCTGACCCATCGCGGAGCTGTGGGGGCGGATCCTCTGGCCGGCGACGGTGCTGGTCTGCTCATTCAGCTTCCCGAGCGGCTGCTGCGGGAAGAAGCCGGTGCATTGGATATTCACCTACCGCCATCCGGCGACTATGCCGTGGGCATGGTTTTTTTGCCCCGCCACCCGCAGACGCTGACTCGTTGTTTAGAAGTCTTCGCGCAGGTTACTCCGGTGGAGGGCCAAGCGCTTCTGGGTTGGCGCGATGTGCCGACGGATAATCGCTGTTTAGGAGAAAGTGTTCGGCCGACGGAACCCATCGTGCGTCAGGTTTTTATCGGCCGTGGCAGGAATTGTGTAGACCGCGAGGCCTTTGAACGCAAACTCTATGTGATCCGCAAACGGATCCATCACGCGATCTGGAACCATGAGGGTCTCCCGGAGCGAGAGCAATTTTATATTTCCTCCCTGTCGAGTCGCACGCTGCTCTACAAGGGGATGATGCTGGCTCGGCACTTGTCTACCTATTACCGGGACCTGCAGGATACGCGGATGGAATCGGCGCTGGCCCTGGTACATCAGCGCTTTTCCACCAATACCTTTCCCTCCTGGCGGCTGGCCCAACCCTTCCGGTATCTCTGCCATAATGGAGAAATTAATACACTACGCGGCAATATCAATTGGATGCTGGCACGCCGCCACACCATGCAGTCGGATGTGCTGGGCGAAGATCTCGCCAAGCTCTGGCCGCTGATTGGCGACGGCAGTTCGGATTCGGCGACCTTTGATAATGCCCTGGAATTGCTGGTGGCCGGCGGGTATTCACTGGTCCACGCGATGATGCTGATGATTCCCGAGGCCTGGGCCGATAACCCGCTGCTCGACGAGCAGCGGCGTGCCTTTTACGAATACCACGCCGCTCTGATGGAACCCTGGGACGGTCCCGCGGCCGTGGCGTTTACCGACGGGCGCCAGATCGGTGCCACGCTGGACCGCAACGGCCTGCGCCCGGCCCGCTATGTGGTGACCGACGACGATCTGGTGGTGCTGGCCTCGGAGGCCGGCGTGCTCTCCATTCCCGAGGAGCGGATCGTCAAGAAATGGCGCCTGCAACCCGGTAAGATGTTTTTGATTGATCTGGAACAGGGTCGGATCATCGACGATAGCGAGGTTAAGGCGCAACTGACGGCAACCTATCCTTACCAAACCTGGTTGCAGCAGACCCAGATTCACCTGGCTGAGCTGCCTGCGGAAGTCGGTCCTATGGCGCCGGATCCTAAGACCCTGTTGGATCGCCAGCAGGTCTTTGGCTATACCCAGGAAGACATCAAGTTTTTCCTCACACCAATGGCGCTCAGTGGTCAGGATCCGGTGGGTTCCATGGGCCGGGATACGCCTTCCGCCGTGCTGTCCCGGCGTCCTAAACTGCTGTTTGATTATTTCAAGCAAAACTTCGCCCAGGTGACGAATCCACCCATCGATTCCATCCGCGAAGAGTTGGTCATGTCTCTGGTGTCTTTAATTGGGCCGCGGCCGAATCTGTTGGACCGGAACACCGGCGGTACCCATAAACGCCTGGAGGTACGGCAGCCGATTCTGGCGAATGTGGATTTGGAACGCATCCGGCGCATTGAAAACCATGTGGATCAAGTGTTCCGTACCTTTACGCTGGCCATGAGCTATCCGGTCGAGCGCGGTGCGACCGGGATGACGATGGCCCTGGAGGCGATTTGCCGCCAGGCCACCGACGTGGTCAAGCACGGTTATAACATTTTGATCTTATCGGATCGCTGGGCAGACGCCGATCATGTCCCTATCCCGTCGATATTGGTCACCGCGGCCGTGCATCACCATCTGATCCGGGAGGGATTGCGGACTTCGGTAGGGCTGGTGGTGGAAACGGGCGAGGCACGCCAGGTGCATGATTTCTGCCTGCTCGCCGGTTATGGCGCCGAGGCCGTCAACCCCTATCTGGCCTTCGATACCCTATCGGCGTTACTGCCCACATTGCCCGAACCCTTAAGTGAAGCCGAGGCCCACCAGCGTTATATCAAGGCCTTGGATAAGGGCATCCTTAAAGTCATGGCTAAGATGGGCATCTCGACGTACCAGTCCTATTGCGGTGCTCAGATCTTTGATGCCGTCGGGCTGAGCAGCCCTTTTGTGGAAAAGTACTTTACCGGCACCCAGACGCGCATCGAAGGCGTTGGGCTTGCTGAGATTGCCGAGGAAACGCTACGCCGTCATCAAGCGGCCTATGGTGATCTCTCTATTTACCGCAATGCCCTCGATGTGGGCGGTGAGCTGGCCTATCGCATCCGCGGCGAGGACCATGTCTGGACGCCGGAAACGATCGCCTTGCTCCAGCATGCCGTACGGGCGGATGACTATGAAAAATATAAAACCTATGCCCGTTTAGTGGATACCCAGAGTGAACACTTAAAGAATCTGCGTGGCCTGTTGGATGTTAAATGGTCACCCCAGCCATTACCCCTTGACGCGGTGGAGCCGGCCGGCGAAATTGTCAAGCGTTTTGTCACCGGCGCCATGTCGTTTGGTTCCATTTCCTGGGAAGCCCATACCAATCTCGCCATCGCGATGAACCGCATCGGCGGGCGCTCGAACACCGGCGAAGGCGGTGAAGATGCCGAGCGCTATGTACCGCTGGCCAATGGCGACTCCATGCGCTCGGCGATTAAACAAGTGGCCTCGGGTCGCTTCGGGGTAACCACCGAATACCTGGTCAACGCCGACGGTATTCAGATCAAAATGGCCCAGGGTGCCAAGCCGGGGGAGGGCGGTCAGCTCCCTGGGCACAAGGTGGACGAATGGATTGCCCAGGTGCGACATTCGACCCCCGGCGTAGGACTGATTTCCCCGCCACCCCACCATGATATTTACTCCATTGAAGATCTCGCCCAGCTGATTCACGATCTGAAAAATGTCAATCCTCAGGCCCAGATCAGCGTCAAGCTGGTTTCCGAAGTGGGGGTCGGCACTGTCGCCGCCGGGGTTGCCAAAGCCCACGCCGACCATGTCACCATCTCCGGTGATGAGGGCGGCACGGGCGCCAGTCCCTTAAGTTCCATCCACCATGCCGGGTCTGCCTGGGAGCTGGGGCTTGCCGAAACCCATCAGACGCTGGTGTTGAACCGGCTGCGGGGACGCATCGCGGTACAGGTGGACGGCGGTTTACGCACCGGGCGCGATATCGTGATCGGCGCTCTCCTCGGAGCCGATGAGTTTGGCTTTGGCACTTCGGCGCTGATCGCCGAAGGCTGTATTATGATGCGCAAATGCCACCTGAATACCTGTCCCGTGGGAATTGCCACCCAAAATCCGGAGCTGCGTAAGCGCTTTCCCGGCGAACCCGAGCATGTGATTCGTTATATGCTCTACCTGGCGCAAGAAGTGCGCGAACTGATGGCCAAACTGGGCTTTCGCACCTTTACCGAGATGATTGGCCGCGTGGATAAACTGGACACACGCCGGGCCATTAGTCACTGGAAGGCGCGGGGGCTGGACTTGAGCGCCTTGCTGTACCGTCCGGAGGTCGCTCCTGAGGTGGCCGTTTACCACTGTGAGATGCAGGAGCATGGTCTGGAAAATGCGTTAGATCACTGGTTGATTGAACAGTCTCTGCCGGCCCTGGAAAACGCCACACCGGTCACCCTGGCAACTGATGTTCGCAATACCCACCGCACGGTCGGTGCTATGCTCTCCGGTCAAGTAGCCAGACGCTACGGTCACCAGGGTTTACCCGATTCTACCATTCATATCCGCTTGGCGGGCACCGCCGGGCAGAGCTTCGGCGCTTTTCTGGCCCATGGTGTGACGTTAGAACTGGCCGGTGAAGCCAACGATTATGTGGGCAAAGGGCTCTCCGGTGGCCGGATTATTGTCTATCCCCCGGCGCAAAACCCCAGTGAACCCCACGATAATATCATCGTGGGCAATACCGTGCTCTATGGGGCAACGGGGGGTGAATGTTATTGCCGCGGTGTGGCCGGCGAGCGTTTCGCCGTCCGCAATTCCGGCGCCACGGCAGTGGTGGAGGGGATCGGGGACCACGGCTGCGAGTATATGACCGGCGGCGTGGTTGTGGTGCTCGGCGCGACGGGGCGCAATTTTGCCGCCGGCATGAGTGGCGGCGTGGCGTATGTGCTGGACGAAACCGGTGATTTCGAACGCCGCGTCAATTTGGCAATGGTAGAACTGGAACCCATCGAAGACGAAGACCTGGCCCTTGAGCGCACCGAACATCAGGGCGGTGACCTGGAAACCCACGGCCGCGTGGATGTGATGCGGGATATGACCCGATTTGATGCGTTACGCCTGCAGCGCTTAATCGAACAACACCAGCACTACACCGGGAGCCGCAGGGCGTTGGCGATTCTTAATCACTGGCAGGCGCATCTAGCGAAGTTTGTCAAGGTGATGCCGGTGGAATATCGGCGTGCCTTGCAGGAGCGCCAGGCCAGCGCCCGGGTCACGCACCGGGCTGATATTAGCCTGACAATGGGAGTGTAACTACCATGGGTAAACCGACCGGCTTTTTGGAGATCCCCCGCCAAGACCGGCACTATGCGGCGATCCACGAACGCATCAGGCACTTTACTGAGTTTGTTGTCCCGTTGCCCGATGCCGAGGTACGTCGCCAGGGTGCCCGTTGTATGGACTGTGGCATTCCCTATTGTCACGAAGGCTGCCCGGTCAATAATATTATTCCGGACTGGAATGATCTGGTCTATCGGGATCGTTGGCGCGAGGCCTTGGAAGTGCTGCACTCCACCAATAATTTCCCCGAATTCACCGGACGCGTCTGCCCGGCACCTTGCGAGACCGCCTGCACCCTTAACCTGAGCGACGAACCCGTTACCATTAAAACCATTGAGTGTGCCATTATTGACAAGGGCTGGGAACAAGGTTGGATTACTCCCCAGATTCCCACTCACCGCACCGGCAAGCGGGTGGCCGTCGTCGGCTCGGGACCCGCAGGGCTGGCCTGCGCTCAGCAGTTGGCTCGGGCCGGGCACAGCGTAGTGGTCTATGACAAAAATCCCCGGATCGGTGGCCTCCTGCGTTATGGTATTCCTGATTTTAAATTAAGCAACCAGCTGATCGATTGGCGTATTGCGCAAATGCAGGCCGAGGGAGTCGAGTTCCGTCCCAATAGCCAAGTGGGCGGTAACGTCCCCGTGGCTAAGCTGCTGGATGAATTTGCCGCTCTAGTGCTCGCCGGCGGCGCCGAACAACCCCGGGATTTGCCCATTCCGGGCCGGGATCTGTACGGTATCCATTTTGCTATGGAATTCCTGACCCAGCAGAATTATCGCGACGAGGGCAGGATTATTCCTAAAGCCGCGGAAATTCTCGCGCGGGACAAAGACGTGGTGGTCATCGGCGGTGGGGATACCGGCTCTGACTGTGTAGGTACTGCGGTGCGCCAGGGCGCGCGCTCGGTGACCCAACTGGAAATTCAGCCAAAACCGCCGGCTCGGGAAAATAAACTGCTCACCTGGCCCCATTGGCCCATGAAGCTGCGGACTTCCACTTCACATGAGGAAGGCTGCGAGCGCGACTGGGCTGTGGGCAGCCGGGCGTTTGTTGGGGAAAACGAGTGGGTGACGGCGTTACAGGCCGTCCGTCTCGAGTGGCGGCAGCAAACCGACGGGCGTTGGGTTATGCATACGGTTTCCGGTAGCGAGTTTAACATCAAGACCGAACTGGTGCTGCTGGCCTTGGGTTTTATCCACCCGGTGCACGCAGGCATGCTGGCGAAACTTGAGGTGACTTTGGATGAATGCGGTAATGTCCGCGCCAATACCGACAATTATCAAACGTCACGCAATAAAATATTTACCGCCGGGGATATGCGCCGCGGGCAGTCCCTCGTGGTCTGGGCTATTCGCGAGGGCAGGCAGTGTGCCCGGGCGGTGGATGAGTTTTTGGAAGGTGGCTCGGATCTACCGCGCTAGGCGCACCAGTCACGTGTTTTTGCTCACTGGCAAATAATCTCCCTGTTCAATCGGAACTCACATGTACGCACATACCGCCGTGTCTCCAGAGATTTTGGATTTATTAGTGCAAGCCATCAACCAACGGTTGGCAAAAGCCAACATGCCGCTCGCTGAGGTGGCGGAGTACAACCGCGGTACTCCCGGATGGAGCTGGACCTTCCTCTGGCAAAGCCGGCTAAAGGTGGCCGACGTGCGCATGCATGCCGACGGTCAGGCGCTGCGCATCAACTTCCTGTATCTCGGGCAGGGCAAAGACGCTGACAACTGGGTCAGGCTGCTGCACCACGCCGATGACCTGCCGTGGAACGCCGCCATCGATTTTATAGGGGAATTGGGCCAGCTTGAGCGCTGGCATCCTGTGCTCCTGTCGCTTGCGCGGCAATGTGTCAATACGGTGTACGGGGATTGAGGCGCACGATGCTTAAACAACAACTGACCGTGGAAGTTAACCCTACGATTCCGGAACCGCTGGCCCGACTTCCGCAACTGGCCACCAATCTATGGTATAGTTGGCACCGTCCCACCCGAGCGTTGTTTGTCTCGCTGAATCCGCAGTTGTGGAATCGGGTAGGTCATAATCCTAAGCTGTTCCTGCGTTATATCGATCAGGCGTTGCTGCAAGCGGCGGCCGCCGATCCCGTTTTCCTGGCCAGCTATCGCCAAGTACTGGCGGCTTATGATACCTATCTCCAAGAAGCCGCCCGGGGATACCAAGGACCCCAATTTGCGCCGGATGATCTCATTGCTTATTTCTGCGCGGAATACGGCTTTCATGAAAGTTTTCCCATTTACTCCGGCGGGCTCGGTATTCTGGCGGGGGATCATTGTAAAACCGCCAGCGATTTGCAACTGCCTTTTGTGGCCGTCGGGCTCCTTTATCGGCAAGGCTATTTTAGCCAAACCATCGATGATGATGGCAACCAGATTGCTCATTATCGGGAATCGGAGACCGACGAACTTCCGGTGTTTCCAGCTCTGGACGAGGCCGGCAAAGCGATTCAGGTGGCGGTCGAGTTTCCCGGCCGTCAGGTGCTGGCCAAGCTCTGGAAAGCCGATGTGGGACATGTTGTGCTGTATCTACTGGATACAAACGTGGAAGACAATGCCCCCCATGATCGGGAGATTACCTATAAACTTTATGGCGGGGATGCCAGCATGCGGATCCGCCAGGAGATCATCCTGGGAATCGGCGGCGTGCGGGCGCTCCGCCGGCTGGGTCTAGTCCCTACGGTCTGGCATATGAACGAGGGTCATGCGGCTTTTTTGGTGCTCGAGCGGGTTCGCGAACGGGTGGCCGAGGGGCTTAATTTCGCCAGCGCCCTGGAAGCGGTGGCGGCAAACGCGGTATTTACCACCCATACGCCGGTACCCGCCGGGCACGATGTGTTTAGCGAAGACCTAATTTTAGAATATTTTCGAGATCTTCCGGCGCAACTTGGTATAACGGTGGAAGATTTTCTAAGGCTGGGCCGGCTTGCCACCGCCCAGCCCGTCTTTAATATGACCACCCTAGCGGTACAAGGCTCGCGTCAGCAAAACGGAGTCAGCCGTATCCATGGGGAAGTGTCAAGCAAAATATGCGCCGATTTTTGGCCCCAGGTTGCAGCGGTGGAGAATCCGGTGGCTTATGTCACCAATGGTGTTCATGTGCCGACTTTTCTCTCCCAGGAGTGGAGTGACCTGTTCGATCGCTACTTGGGGACCGCCTGGCGTAACCGCCTTTCCGATCAAGCCTTCTGGCAACGGATTCACGAAATACCCGATCATCTGTTCTGGAACGTTAGCCAATCCGTCAAATCGCAAATGCTGTATTATCTGCGCGAGCGGCTGCTGGCGCAGCATCTGCGCAATCAGGTGAGCGAGGTTCATCTCGAGCGGCTTCTTAAGCATGTCAATCCTAGCGAACCTGGCGTGCTAACGCTTGGGTTCGGGCGCCGCTTTGCGACCTACAAGCGGGCGACGCTGCTCTTTAACGACTTAGACTGGTTGCGGGAAATTGTGGGTGATCCTGACCACCCGGTGTTATTGGTGTTTGCCGGCAAGGCACATCCGGCTGACTTGCCGGGCCAAGAGCTCATCCGCACTATTCATCGGCTTAGCAACCTCCCCGAATTCGTCGGCAAGATTTTACTGGTGGAGAACTATGACATTTCCTTGGCTCGACCGCTGGTGGCAGGAGTGGACGTCTGGTTAAATAACCCGGTCTATCCCTTAGAGGCCAGCGGGACCTCTGGCATGAAAGCGGCTATTAACGGTACGCCGAACCTCAGCGTGCTGGACGGTTGGTGGGCCGAAGGCTACAACGGCGAAAACGGCTGGGGGATTAAGCCTTCGCCTCATGGTGACGAAACGCGGCGGGATTACGAAGATGCCCGCAGTCTCTATGAAACCTTGCAGGATCACGTCGTTCCTCTGTACTACGAACGCGGCAAACACGCCGCTTATTCCGCGGGTTGGGTCAAACGCTGTAAACGTGCCATGGCCAGCGTGATTCCGCGATTCAACATGGAGCGGGTGCTACAGGATTACGCGGGTGGTCATTACCGGCCGGCGGCTCGGCAGGGTTGCCAGCTTGCTCAGCAGGAGTATGCAGCGGCCCGGGAGTTGGCTGCCTGGAAGCGTCGCGTACTGGTCGCTTGGCCCGGCGTAACGCTACAGCGCCTTAACACCCCGGCCGCGCGGATTTGCTACGGCGCCGAGCTGACGCTGGAAATTGCCGTGCAATTAAATGGCTTGCGTCCCGAAGACGTGACCGTTGAGTTGCTTGTCACCCGCCACGGCGCCATGGATAAGCAGTTTTGGGCAGGGGGGTTTACCACCCTGGAAGCGACCATTGAGATGTTGCAGGACACCACCCGAGCACAGATTACCACCCAGGCCTTTACTCCCGTGGGTATGCTTGGTGAGAACAGGGAATGTCATTTTGTATTAACATTTACGCCCGCCTGGTGCGGACCGCTCACTTATCAAATCCGCGCATTTCCCTGTCACCGGCTGCTGACGCATCCCCACGAGATGGGTTTAATGGTGTGGCAATGATGCCGTCGGCGGCACCGCTTACGGTTAACTTACCCTGGGGGGCGTGGCCATCATTGCCGTCAAGGCTGTGGCAGCCCGCTCATAGACCTACCGGTAACATGCTGCGCTATCCTTCCAGCTGAACGTTTCGGCCATGCCGTTGGCCTGAATCCGGTGTCGGGTTTTCTTATCTTCCGCATAGACGAGTAGGGCGCGCAGGCCGTCATTACCGGCTTAACCGAGTCATTATCGGCTAAGGTTGCGTGCTGCCTCCCGCAACCGGTGATTGGCGAGAATGTAGAGAAAGACGCTAAACGCTTCTATATTTTTGATAAAGGTGTCGTTCTGGTAACCCTCGAAATGTTAGGAATGGAACATCATCAAGTTCGCTAGGTCGCCACCCACCGGGGAGCGGGGCCGATGACTTACCATAGGAGGAAAACGGTGGCTCCGTGTATGGCAGCGGACGTTGTTAAAACGGTAGGGTCCATCTCGTTGGAGGTGCATTCTCGGTTAAGAATGCACACTCCCGTAAGCCTGGAGTCAATGCATGAGAATCACAATGCTAACCAATGAATATCCTCCCTATATCTACGGCGGCGCCGGGGTTCACGTGGAGTACCTGACACGGGAGCTGGCTCGCCTTGAGGACCAGAAACATAGCGTAAGAGTACTGTGTTTCGGTAACCAACGGGAACGCTGGGACAATTTGTCGATAGAGGGTATTGAGCCGGAGTTTCAAGCACCCTTTCAGGATGCGCGGCATCGTAAGTTTCTGGATACGCTGATTCGCAATGTGGTTATGGCGGGCGCCGTAGAGGGAACGGACATCGTTCACTGCCATACCTGGTACTCACATCTGGCAGGCTGCTTATTGAAACAGCTGGTGGGTGCGCGGCTGGTGCTTACGACCCATTCGTTAGAGCCGCATCGGCCCTGGAAGGTGGAACAGCTGGGAACGGCTTATGGTGCCAGTTCGTGGATAGAAAAAACGGCTTATCAAAATGCCGATGGCGTGGTGGCGGTTTCAGAGTCCATGAAAGCCGATGTTCACACGCTCTATGAGGTGCCTTATGAAAAAACCCGGGTAATTTACAATGGCATCGACTTAAAAGAATATCAACACTCACCGGACCCGGATATTTTACTTTCTTATCGAATTAATCCAGATAAACCGTTTGTGCTTTTCGTAGGCAGAATTACCCGCCAAAAAGGGATTATTCATCTCGTCAATGCGATAAAGCACATCCGTGCAGGTACCCAAGTGGTTCTTTGTGCGGGCGCCCCCGACACGGAAGAGATCGGCAAAGAAATGGCCGAGAAAGTCGAACAGGCACGGACTGAGAGTCCCAATGAGATCATTTGGATTTCACGCATCGTGCCAAAGCGCGATATCGTTACGTTGTACAGTCACGCCGCCGTATTCGTTTGCCCATCGGTCTATGAACCTTTCGGGATTATTAATCTGGAGGCCATGGCTTGTGAAACGCCCGTCGTTGCCGCCGCAGTGGGTGGTATTCCGGAAATTATCGTCAATAACGAAACGGGACTGTTAGTACCCTTTGCACCGGTTAGCGCGAATAATTTCGAACCACGGGATCCCGCGCAGTTTTCTTACGATTTGGCGCAAAACGTTAATACGCTTCTCGCTGAGCCGGCACGTCTGCGCGCTATGGGAATTAAATCCCGCGAGCGCGTGGAGCAATACTTCAGCTGGATCAGTGTCGCACGGCAAACCCTGGCGTTCTACCAGGAGCTACTGAGCAGCTGGGAGTAAGACCCAGCCATTTCTCGGTTATTTAACATAATAGTCATTATACGAACTTGCTTCTTTTTGATCGTACGTCTCGCAACCGCCTCACAAAGGCGGTTGCGTAACATCACGGTGGCTCTCGCTCGCCGGCCAAGACGCAAAAGGAAACGGCAGTGCTTCGCTGGTAAAGGTTAAAAACTGCCAGACCTGATAGAGAAAGACACATAAGCTTTGGGCGAACGCGGCAACGCGGGGATGAGTTTTGCCGGTGAGCAGCTTCATTATAAACTGAAACAGCGCTACGGCGATCATGACCACTTCTGCCACGTTATAGATAAACGCAAACAATAGCATATAGAGGCCTCTTAGCCAGGTGCTGCGCTCGGAAAGATGTTTCTTGAAGGTCGGATTCGCCATGAAAAATACCTATTGCGATGACAGATGATAGACGACACTCAAGGTGCACAGTCTACACGGCTGCCACGCTCTGCTAAACTCCTGCTAACGATCTTTTTTGTCGGAACACCACGGTCCGCGCGACTGTCTGAAAGGTAAGTGTAGCGAGTTAGGACAATCGGTTAATCGACTTACCATGAATCATGATAAATTACCTAAACCGTCTTCGGCTGCCGAGGTGGCGGAGTTTTTGCACAAGGCGGCAGCCACTCCCGTTGCCCGAGCGACGCGCGGACGACTGATTTTTGCCTTGGATGCCACGGCCAGCCGCCAGCCCACCTGGGATCGGGCATGCCAGCTGCAAGCGGAAATGTTTACCGAGACTGCGCGTTTGGGAGGCCTCGATCTGCAATTGGTGTGGTACCGTGGGTTCGGCGAGTTCAAGGCCAGTCCCTGGCTGAGTGAGGCGTCGCAGTTATTAAACCAAATGGTTTCAGTGACGTGTGCAGGAGGTTTAACCCAGCTGGAACGGGTGCTGGCCCATGTAGTCAACGAGACCCACAAGCACCGCATTAATGCCCTGGTGTTTATCGGTGACTGTATGGAGGAAAATGTGGACAAACTGTGCGCACAGGCGGGTCAGTTGGGGCTTCTCGGCGTGCCGGCGTTCATGTTTCAAGAAGGCAATAACCCGGTGGCCTCCCAGGCTTTTCGCCAAATTGCCCAGCTCAGCCACGGCGCGTACTGCGCCTTTGACCAAGGTAGCGCGAAACAGTTGCAGAAACTCCTAAACGCGGTGGCGGTTTATGTCGCCGGCGGCCGGTCTGCGCTGGAGTCGTTGGGTCGGCGCGAAGGCGATCTGGTGTTGCGATTGACTCAACAGTTGCGAAAATAATTATGCAATGGCTGTTGCTATTGTGGGGCTTGGCCGCCGTTTTGTACCTGTTTGTACGTTGGTCATTGCGCGTCGGTCCAGCACATACGGCGCAAGTGTTGCGCTGGACGGCAGTGACCATAGGGGCGGTTCTGCTGTTGTTGTTGTTTGCCCGCGGCGGAGCGGCGTTGGCGGTACCACTGCTGGCGGTGTTGCCGGTGCTGCTTAAGCGTTGGCAGCAGTTGTGGCGTCCTCTGGCGGGCACCCGCAGCGCCGCGAGTTCCTCCAGCCCGGGACCGGATAAGCGACACCCAAACTCCACAGTGGAAACTCGTTTTCTGCGTATGACCCTGCAGCACGCCAGCGGCGTAATGGAGGGCACGGTGCTGATAGGCCGGTTTTCGGGTCGCTTATTGCGGCAGCTGACGCTGGAAGAGTTGTTGACCCTGTGGCAAGAATGCCAAGTGGATCCTCAGTCCGCCGCGGTTTTAGAGGCTTATTTAGACCGTACCCAGGGTCAAGACTGGCGGGAATACCGGCACCATCGGCAGGAGTCTACTTCCCACACAACGGCGATGGATCGCCAGGAAGCCTATGAGGTTTTGGGGTTGCCACCAGGCGCTACGGTGGAAGCCATTAAAGCGGCCCACCGCCGCCTGATGCAGCGGGTACATCCCGATCATGGTGGTTCCAACTATTTGGCCGCGCGCATTAATCAGGCAAAAGCGGTATTGCTCAACGAGACTTTGCATAACCGTAACGGAGAAGCGTGATGACAATGACATTGACCTCCCCGCATTTTCAGCACAATGGCGAAATTCCGGCCCATTATACCTGCGATGGCGCCGATCTGTCTCCGGAATTGCGTTGGACTTCGCTGCCTCAGGGTACCCAAAGCTTGGCATTGATTGTGGACGATCCCGATGCGCCTGACCCGGCCGCTCCCAAAATGACTTGGATACATTGGGTGCTTTATAACCTTGCGCCAAATACGACCGGCTTACCTGAGGGGGTGGCCGCCACAGAGCTGCCGGAAGGCGCCCGCGAAGGGCTCAATGATTGGAGCCGCACCGGTTATGGTGGTCCCTGCCCTCCCCTCGGACGGCATCGTTATTTTTTTAAACTTTACGCCCTTGATGCTCTGCTACCGGATCTGGGACAACCGACGAAAGCAGCACTAGAGCAAGCGATGCAGAAACATTGCTTGGCGCAAACTCAACTCATCGGAACTTACCAACGTTCCCCTTAACAGCGCCGGCGGTGTCGGTTAGTGGCGTAAATAGGCAAGCTCTTTCGGTAAAGGAATATTATTGCCAAAGCTATCTTCGCCATAACCATGGTGCGCCAGAATCTCGATATCCACCAGAACGCGTTTGTCACCTACAAAGGTAATGGTCAGATCCAGTTTAATATCAATTTTGCCGACCGCCTGCAGACGCGCGATAGCGCTGGTAATCTGCTCTAACAAGTCGGCTTCCGGGCTAAACTCGGGCCCTAACGGAACAGGCTGTTCATAGATAATCAGTTTCCCTTGCTCGGCCAACCTGAACACCACGTCCATCACCGTAGCTTTGAACTGGGTTTGACTGAAAGGGTTCTGCCGCTGGAGGGTCAGTTGGGCGATTTCAGAAGCCAGCCAGCGTCTTTTTTGTGCATTGATTTTTTCATTAGCGCGAAAAAGATCCAGGGGAGAACTGGCGTCATAGGATTCGTCGTCCAGTTCCATGTGCACCTCACTCCCATAGTGTAAGGCGATTTTAGCTACCAGTGTCGCCGGGCGTACGTGGAAACCTCGGTAATGGGGTACGGCTGCCTTAATTCGCCCTACTTCGGCATAGCGTTTCAGCATTTCATGACACAACCGCTTTCCGCAGGCCAGATAAAGGCTGGCGTAGGTAATGGCATAGGTCATCAGGATTTCCAGGAGTGCTCCGGGTTCCACCACCGGGCAGTGTCGCAGTGCCGTGTCGCCGGTTTGGCTATCAACGTGTCGTTCATGGTAGTGAGCCAGCTCGGTGGCGATTTCCAGGAGATGAAAGATAACGCTGATATGCCCTCGCAGCACGGGCAAATCATCATCCAAATGTTCAACCACTGTCTCAGAGACATAAGTATCGTAGAGGGATTGCAGATTATGGAAACGATATTTTAAGTAACGAAGATTTTCTTCGCTGACGGGATCAGGAAAACTCGCTGAATATTCCTCGGGTTTTAGTTGCGCCACCCTGTTGAGTAGCTCACTCTCCGCAGCCAAATTGAGAAAGGCGGTTGCCAAGTGCGTAACCGTAGCCGAGGCGGTGTTGATTTGCCGCGTGGCGCGGTTTTGTGGTAAGCAGCCCCTAGGTAGCTGCTCAAGGTAGCTAAAACGTTGCGTCCACCGGTCGGCGGTAGTGCTGCTTAGTGCCAGCTGCGTTGCCTGCTCCAGGGTATGGGTAGCCGCAGTGCGCAGCACACCGCTTGTAAACTGAAGGGCCTGATCGGTAGCCAGGGTAAAATGCTGGTCAATTTGTAGCAAGCGATAAGTTGGTAGTACGTGTTGCAAATGCCGCAGTTTGTATCCGACACTAGCAAATAATTTGAGTGCCGCCGTCAATGCTCGAAATTGGCACCAGTGCTGATTGTTTCTCGCTCCGTAAGCGTCCAGCAGTTCTTCAAGTTGGGCCGCCTGCGATGATAAATCGCCCAGCAGCGGACGCGTCATAAACGTTTTATATGAAGCTTGCTCTACTAACAGGTAACGAGCCATGCTGAGCAATAATTGAGCACGGTCAGCGATTAGACCATGGAAAATTTTATCGTCAATTGTTGTGTCAAAAACCATGCGCGGGGTTGCCATCGGTTTGTTTATCCACGTCAATTACTTGCTTTGTTCGTTAAAGTTTAGCGAGATATGAGAATAATACTGCTGTGTTTTTGGGGAAAGGTTTCGGTTGGGGTTTATGCGGGGGTGTTTTAAAGCAAAATATGATGATATAATAATCATAATATAAAATATCCAAATCATGAACTTACTCGATGAAGGCAAGGCGGATGCAGAAGAGCTAGGTTTGGGGAAAACAGTTAGGTCCTATTCTTCGGTGCCGACCATTTTATCAATTTCTGTTGGTTTCCGCTTAATCCGAAAATAGGCTGGTTTTTCAAACTCTTCTGAGAACATTAACGTAGCGGAATGTGACCGGATTTCGCCAGGGCCTAAAGGCTCAATTTTCTGTGCTGGTGTGGAGCGTCGGCCGCCAACGTTGACAACGCCGATTTGAATACCGCTTGCATCGAAAAAAAAGAGTTTAAAAGCGGGTTTCACAGTAAAAACCTCATTATGGTTTTGCATAACCACCTTGGATTCCCATCCCTTCCGCCCTTTTTCATGGATATGAGTAAAGATGATATTTTTCAGATAACCATCGTCTAACGCCAACACTTTGTCATATTCAAATTTTTTGAAATACGGGAATCGCCCTTGCAGCAACGCTTCGATTTCCAGGCGCATTTTTTCTATTTCGGGTCGAATTTGCTTTAGCTCCTGCTCGCTCTGGCGAAGGGATACTCGTAACGTCTTATTAGCCTGGCGCAGGCGGTAAATGTGCAAACCGCCAAACAATACCAAAAAAAAGTCGGCAATACACACTAGCACCAACGTGCCTAGCAACAGCCTACTACGCCGACTCCAGTGGCGACGCTGTCGCACACGGTGCCCACTGGTGAGGTGTTGTTTCGTTGGCGCAGAGTGCCCTGCACTCCTTGTCGTGTTACCGGATGGTAACGAAGCCTTCCTTGTTTTCGAGAACATATACGACTTTTCTTAGGGAAAACGGATTCCTGACAGTTTTGCTTAGGATCATACAAATAATTGCTTCGCTTACAATTCAAATCCCGGATTTCGTTGCGCTCCATCCAGGCTACGGAAAGGTTAAATCGGGATGTTTTTTCGTGTACAGTCCTTAGTCAAAGCATCTGGCTGGTTGCAGGGTGCAACCACGAGCACCAAACACATAACAGATAATTTAGAATTTCTCCGCCTCCTCATTTATGTCGAGATCCTGGTTTTCAAGGTGTAAGAGCAACACCCGGTCTGGACAAAGTTGGCCCAGCTTAAGCGCGGTTTCCCGGGGAACCAGAGGAAAGTCATAGACATCGTCCTCGTTGCGGACAATGCCAAGGCTTCCTCTGGCCAATTGCTTCTGCTGTTGGTGAGTCACCCAGACACTGCGAATATAGCGCTCATCGACCAAAAAATTATAACGGATATCTGCGCTGCTATCGTTTAACCGATTACTGTCGATAAGCTGACGCGCACGTGCGGCAGTTTCCTTACGCCGCTTCTGCTCTTCACGCTCAAGGTTGAGCTGCCGATCACGCTGGCGTTTGTGTTCCAGTTCCGCGTCCAAACGACGCTGCTCTTGCGCCTGGCGAGCCGCTTCGGTAGCGGCCAGCGTTTTGTTTTTTTTCAACTGATGGGTTTGCTTTCGGGATTGCGAATCGACCTTCTTTGCCTTTTCTTGCGAAACTAAGCCTGCTTTTAGCAATTGATCGCGAAGCGTCATAGGATGCCCTCCCGATGATACATTGGTTTGCGTCGCTGTGTTCGCTTACCAATAGTTAATACAAAATGCGTGCGCGGATGGTACCATCAATTTTGCGCAGTTTTCGCAAAGCAATATCGCTGATTGCAGCGTCACCATCGATATCGATTACCACATAACCGATCTTGCTATTCGTTTGCAAGTACTGAGCGGCAATATTGATATGTCCTTTAGAAAATATCTCATTCACCTGGGATAAAATACCTGGTTTATTGTGGTGAATATGTAGCAGCCGATGCTTACCGGGATGTTCAGGCACTGACACTTCTGGAAAATTCACCGACGAGAGTGTGGAGCCATTATTGCTATATTTAATAAGCTTGGCCGCCACTTCCCGGCCGATATTATACTGGGCCTCTAACGTGCTGCCTCCGACATGGGGGGTGAGAATCACATTATCAAACTTGCGTAACGGCGAAGTAAATTCCTCCTCGTTAGATTGGGGTTCCACGGGGAAGACATCGATGGCGGCACCGGCTAAATGATCGGCTTCCAGAGCGTGAGTCAGCGCTTCGATAGCAACAACCGAACCCCGCGCCGTATTAATTAATACGCTACCCGAGCGCATGCGGGCTAATTGCTCGGCATCGATTAAATGGCGAGTCTGTGGAGTCTCCGGAACATGCAGCGTCACTATATCCGCCAGTTCCAGCAGCGCCTCCAGGGATTTGACCGGTTGGGCGTTGCCCAGGGAAAGCTTGGTCTCGATATCGTAAAAAATCACCTGCATCCCTAGCGCTTCTGCCAACAGCCCTACTTGAGTACCAATATGGCCATAGCCTACGATGCCCAGGCGTTTACCACGCGCCTCATGGGCATGTGCAGCCGATTTTAACCACCCGCCGCCGTGTGCCAAGGCATTTTTGCGGGGAATATCCCGCAACAATAGAATAATTTCCGCCAGTACCAGTTCCGCAACACTGCGTGTGTTAGAAAACGGCGCGTTAAAGACGGGAATGCCCAACCGTTGAGCAACCTCAAGATCCACTTGATTGGTGCCAATACAAAAGCAGCCGATACCAATTAACTTTGGTCCTTGTCCGAGAATTTCAGCGGTTAACGTGGTGCGCGAGCGAATGCCTAGGAAATAGGCATCCTGAACTCGGTCTAATAACTGGGTCTCAGGCAAAGATTTCTCGTACGACTCGATATTAGTGTACCCGTCAGCAGCAAAGCTCTCTGCGGCACGGGGATGGATACCTTCCAGAAGCAGGATTTTGATTTCGCTTTTCGGAAGCGACGTTTTCGTCATAATGTATTGCGCATCCTTAGGTGTAAAATAACATACTCACAATGCACTTGCCTCAACGGCAACCCCATCAGAGGCATCTTACCAAACAACTGTCTGAGGCTCAGCTACACATTATAATGCCCAATATTTCTGTTCTGCTTGACGATATCCGCCAGTTTATCGAGCCTGACTGGGTATACACCGATGCCGATAGCTGTCAGCTTTATGGTCGCGACTGGACCCAGCTCTACCCTGTACGTCCCGCAGCCGTGGTGTTTCCCGGCAATAGCGATCAGGTGCAACAGCTCGTTGGCTACGCCAATCAGCAGCGCATTGCTTTGGTTCCTTCAGGCGGACGAACGGGCCTGAGTGGAGCCGCAGTGGCTGCCAACGGCGAAATCGTTCTGTCTTTTGAGCGAATGAACCGGATTATTGCTTTCGATCCCGTGGATCACAGCGTTACCTGCGAACCCGGAGTCATCACCGAGACGCTGCAGCAGTTCGCATTAGCGCAAGGGCTTTTCTATCCTGTCGATTTCGCCGCCCGCGGTTCCAGTCACATTGGCGGCAATATCGCCACCAATGCCGGCGGTATCAAAGTGATTCGTTATGGGTTAACCCGGGACTGGGTAATGGGTCTGAAGGTAATTACGGGAAAGGGAGATTTGCTGGACCTCAACAAAGGATTGGTCAAAAACGCCACCGGCTATGATCTGCGGCATCTCTTCGTCGGCAGTGAGGGAACGTTAGGGTTGATCGTGGAAGCCACCCTTAAATTGACGCTTCCCCCTCTGGAGCCCGCTGTGATGGTACTGGGCATATCCGAGCTTAACGGCATTATGGCATGCTTTCAGCTCTTCCGGCAGCGGTTAACGCTAAACGCCTTTGAATTTTTCTCGGCACAGGCCCTCACTCATGTGCTTGCGAAGGGTCTCCAACGGCCCTTTGCCGCCGAACCACCTTATTACGTTCTGATGGAATTTGAAAAGACCATGGAAACCACCATGGAGACGGCTCTCGAGGCCTTCGCGCAGTGTGCCGAGCAAGGCTGGGTGGTGGATGGCGTGCTCAGTCAGAGTACATCTCAAGCCCGCGGCCTATGGCGTCTTCGCGAAGACATTACGGAAGCCATTGCCCGCCACATACCCTATAAAAATGATATTGCGGTACGCATTTCCCGGGTAACGGCTTTTTTAGAAGAAATTAATGCCTTGTTGACTCGAGAATATCCGCATTTTGAAGTCATCTGGTTCGGCCATATCGGTGACGGCAACTTGCATATCAGCGTTCTTAAGCCCCCCAACCTAGACACACAGACCTTCATGACAAAATGCCAGGCCGTTACGGAGCTGCTATTTCGCATTATCGGCAAGTACGAGGGTAGTATCTCCGCTGAACATGGCGTCGGGCTGACCAAAAAGCCTTATTTACACTATACCCGGGATGCCCAGGAAGTGGCTTATCTGCGCACGGTAAAACAGGTGTTCGATCCGAACGGCATCCTGAATCCGGGTAAGATCTTTGATTGATAACGCCCTGAGCACGCTAACCGGCGATGACAAAGTCACTGGTTTGATCACATAAAAGTGGTAGTCAATTGCCCGATGGAATTACGGGCTCATCGCTTATCCTCGCTTTATTAGCAGCCCTTGGCATGCGATACTGAGAACAATAAATTCCATTACCGCCTTACTAGCAGAGCATCAAATCCATGAAATTAACCAGCCCGAGTTTTCGAGACGGTCAAGCCATTCCTGACGAATATGCTCTCTGCGCCCCCCGGCCAGGAGCCCACTTAACCCTGGCTCCCAACAGAAATCCTACGCTGGTCTGGAGTGATGTACCCGCGGGCACCGAGTCCCTGGTGCTGATTTGTCATGACCCGGATGCCCCGACTCAACTGGAGGATATTAACCGGGAAGGTCATATTTTACCAGCAGACTCGCCACGGGGTACTTTTTATCATTGGGTGCTGGTGGATATTTCCCCTCAGCTCGGCGCTATTCGGGCCGGCGAATTTTCTGAAGGTCTCAGCCGGCATGATAAGCAGGGTCCCGAGGCGCGCCACGGCACTCGCCAGGGGCTTAATAACTATACGGAATGGTTTGCCAAGGATCCTGAAATGACCGGCAAGTACTTTGGCTATGACGGACCTTGCCCACCCTGGAACGATTCAGTCGCGCATCGTTATATGTTTACCCTGTATGCGCTGGACATTCCTCGTTGTCCCATTGACGGGGAATTTAGGGCGGCGGATGTCCTTGCCGCTATCGAGGGACATGTGCTGGCGAAAGCCAGTATCACCGGCATGTACGCCATGAATCCGGCCATTAGGGATTAAACCATTCTGTCGTTTTCCCGGCATCTGCTGATTTCGACGCCTGTTAATGTGTCAACCAAACCACTTGCCATCAGGAGAACTGGATATCATGCAATTGACCAGCACAGCTTTTCAAGATAATCAACCAATTCCCAGCGACTATGCCTTCGGGGTGCCGGATCCCGAACAACATGTGGCGCTAAGCGATAATCGAAATCCGCCATTGGCCTGGAGTGGTTTACCGCAAGGCACTCAGTCCTTAGTGCTTATTTGTCATGATCCGGATGTACCCACCAAACCCGACGACGTTAACCAAGAGGGACGGGTTGTCCCGGCCAATTTGCCTCGTACTGACTTTTATCATTGGGTAATGGTCGATTTGTCCCCCTCCCCTGCCCAAATTGCAGCGGCTGAGTTCTCGGATGGTGTCACAGCCGGCGGCAAAAAAGGCCCTGAAGGACCCCGCGGCACTCGCCAAGGAATCAATAACTACACAGACTGGTTTGCGGGTGATGAACAGATGGCCGGCAAATATTTTGGTTACGACGGTCCTTGTCCACCGTGGAACGATAGTATCGTACATCACTATATCTTTACCCTCTATGCCTTGAACGTGGAACGCTTTCCTTTAGAGGGTGAATTCACCGGTTCCGACGTGTTAAAGGCGATCGAAGGCCATGTATTGGATAAGGCAACACTCACTGGAACCTACAGCTTAAATCCAGCGGTGCGCTGAATACCGCAACGCAAAATTCACTAACACGCCCATTTGGGCGTGTTGCTGTTGTATTTCATAAACCGCTTGCATCAGTATTGTTGCCGGATGGTTTTTTGTATAGGTATAGTTTGGTTGTGGTGTAATATGATGATATAATATTATTTATTTTTAATGCATTTGCGCGCTATCTCCACGAGCCAGCTTTTTCGGATTTCTATCTCCCAGGCAGCCTTTCAGCTTAAGTTAAGTCAGCTCACGTAAACTGAAAAGTCTAATCGCCTCAAGATATATTCCATGCAAAAAAGGGGTTTCTAAAAACCTATTATGGGGAGAAAGAAAGTGAAAAAAAATGTTTCGTTGTCCACGTTTATCTTTTCCTGCTTTATTGTCATGTCAGCTTCGGCTCAGGATGAACTGATGCAGACGGCACGCAGCTTGTTCAAACCCATCCCGTCGCAAACACCCGAACTTAAGGACATCGAGAGCACCCCGGAGCGAGTTGAACTCGGTAAAATGCTCTACTTCGAGCCACGCTTATCCGAAAGCCACGCCATTAGCTGCAACTCTTGTCATATCGTCGGGCTCGGCGGAGTTGATGTGGAGGAGACTTCCATCGGCCATCGCTGGCAGCGGGGTCCGCGCAATGCCCCTACGGTGCTAAACGCTGTGTTTAATACGGCACAGTTTTGGGACGGACGGGCAGACAACCTTCGGGAACAAGCGGGTGGGCCTCTGGTGAATCCCATCGAGATGGGCACAACCGAAGAACATGTAGTGGAACAGCTTAAAGCTACCCCTGGCTATGTGGACAAATTCCAGCAAGCCTTTCCCGATGAGAGTGATCCTATTAATTTCAGTAACGTGCGCAATGCGATTGCTCTTTTTGAAGCAACTCTGCTGACACCCAACGCACCTTTTGACCGTTACCTGGAAGGCGATGAAACGGCGCTAAGCGATACGCAGAAAGAGGGATTACAGCTTTTTATCAATAAAGGCTGTGCGGGTTGTCACAAAGGCATTAACGTCGGCGGCAGTATGTATGCGCCCTTCGGCGTTGTTGAGAAACCGGGCGCAGAATTTCTGCCTCCCACCGATAAGGGTCGCTTCGAAGTGACCAAAACGGTGAGCGACGAATATGTTTTCAAGGTACCGACGCTGCGTAATATTGCATTGACGCCACCCTACTTTCATACCGGAAAATCCTGGGATTTACAGCAGGCAGTCGCGGTAATGGGGGTAAGCCAGCTTGGCGCCGAGCTAACGGACGCGGAAGTGGATAAAATCACCGCTTTTATGCACGCCCTTACTGGAGACCAACCCCAGATTACATACCCTATCCTGCCACCCAGTGTGGCCACGTCACCGCGACCAAAGCCATAGGTCGTTCGAAATGTAATACAGGCCGCTAACTGCTGCACATTTTTCCCTGTTTGTTGGTGGTGGTGTTGTTCAGGGTCTAGTGAGCGACTGCGGAAATCTAGGGAGAAGGAGTTATTTAATATGATGATATAATATTAATTTAATGAACCCCAATTTTGCGACCTGTACGGTTAGCCCATCTTTGGCTCGCTGATTTTGAAATCTTAGCAAATTCAGTGAGTTGGCTCATTCGCAATGGCCATTATGGCACTACACGGTTGAGCCGAGGGGGGTGAGTTAGATCACCGTTTTGTGGGTTCGCCCGGGCCGATCGGAGACCCCGAGTGCATTGTAGATGAGTTGCTGGCGCGGTTCGGCCCGGGTGGTCTTGCGAACGTGGAGGGTTCTGCCATCCTCGCGCTGGAGCTGAACGGTGATGCGATCCTGGCCCTCGAGCGCGCGCCGGAGGCCTTCCCAGCTCAGATGGATATGACAGGCTTTGAGTTGAAAGCGCAGGGTATGGACCAGGTGATAGGCCAGTACTGAGATGAACAGATGGCCGCTGACGCGGTCAGTTTTGTAGTGAAACACCGGGCGCAGGCCGAGCTCCGATTTGAGGGCGCGGAACACCGCCTCCAAATCGGTGAGCATGGTGTAGGTCTGCCACCGCGTCGCCTCATCCCACTGATCGTGATTGGTGCGCAGGCAATACACACCCGGATGCGTGGCCTCGGTTGAGGTGGTTCGCTGCCAGGTGATCGCGGTGGCCTTGGCGGTGGCCGGATCGTGCTCGACCTCGATAGCATAGGGTTGCGCCACGCGGGCATACTGTTGTTTGAACCGCCCGAGCCGCTGCAGCCCCTTACCGTAATCTTTGACGGTACGCTTTTTGTGCAGCCCCTCATCGAGCTTTCTCAGCGCGGCTTCGAAGCGTTGCGCCAGGCGCTCATCGATGCCCCGGTCTTTGTGTTCACGTTGGGCGGCGTGACAGTACAACTCCACTGCGTCGGTGTCGGGGTTGATCACGCGTTGAATGCGGATGCGCTGCGGCCCCTCAGCGCGCACCGTGACGGCGTGCTGCTCATCGAATTGGCGGTGGCGCTTGCGGCTGACCACGATGTAGCGATAGGGCTGGGCTTTCAACCACGCCACATTCTCTTCGGTGGCCAAACCGGCATCGAGCACCACGGTCGGCGCGCGGGGCGCGTCCTTGGCGCTCAGCCGCTCGATCATCTTGGCCAAGGTGGCCGGTTCGCTGACATTGCCGGGCAGGATGTCGGTTTTTTTCACGAACCCACTGCCATCGAGCACCAGCGCCAGGGCCACCAGCGGACAATCGCTGCGCTTTTCCTTGGATCCTTGCCTCGCTGAGCCTGGGCATTGGCCTTAGCCTCGCCCTCGAAGTAGGGGTTGGTCAGGTCGTACAGGGGGATCACCTGGTCGAGGTCGAACAATTGCCGTTCGCGCTCGAACAGGAGTTGTTCCAGGGCGGGTTTATGCCGCCATAAGTGATCGGAGGCTTGGTCGAGCTGTTTGAGCGCCAGGCGCTCGAAATCGTAGTCGAGCAACTCTCCCACCCCCGAGCGCTGTTGCAGCCACTGGTGGGTGGCCAGCTCGCTACCGGGGTTGACCATCCGCCCGATGAGTGTGCCCAGCGCCGCCTTTTGCTGGACCCCGTTCAGGCCCAACGCCTCGAGCTGAGTATCCAAGCCCAGTTGGCGCACCGCGGCCAGCGCCACGTGCTCGAGTCCGACGCTGTGCGGGCGCATCAGCTCCAGGGTGTTGACATCAACCGTCTGATAGTCCGCCGCCGTTGGGGCTTCGGTCGCCTCACCCCAACCGGCTTTAGCTTGAATCACCAACGCCGCATAGCGTGGCGCCGCCGCTTCCCAGCGCGGTTCCAGCACCACCACGAACAGCTCGTTCTGCCCGCTGAGGATCTGTTCGATGCGCTGGGCCAACCCCGCCCATTGCTCTTGGGGCACCTCGAAGTGCCGCCCCAGATTGATCACGGTGCGTTGGCGAACCCCCTCGACGGTGCGCATCGATTCCACCAGGCGGTAGGTGAAGTAGGCGTCGCCACCGCGGCGCGATTTGATCGTGGTGCGTCTGATGTACATGAACGCACCCTATCGCTGGAACGAGCGGGAGTCAATCTGGGTGACTCATATTATGGCACTACAACCGATTTTCAAAAAAACACGATATTGATTTTATTATATTTTCAATATTGAGAAGGGGGCAAAATAACCGAAAATCAGCCGACATCAAGGGCAAATGGTCAAAGATGGGTTAAGTTTAAAACATAAATGAGAACGAGTCACGATAAAACTTCAGCTTACAGCTCTTTGTTGAGTTTCTCTTCGACCTTTGTTGAGTTTCTCTTCGATCTTTTTTGCCGAGTTCTTTTGTCTTATCCCCGACGAAGGCTTCAACCCTAGCTCTGGAAATACTTATTACTTCCTTCTGTTTGCTTCTCGACAGCACTTCTACGCAGGCTTCACATTGATATTCATACGGAAGAGATTCTCAGGATCATAGTGCCTTTTCAGCTTCTGTAGGCGTGCGTAGGTGCGTGTGTTGTAGGCGTCAATCACGCGCTCCTCCGGTTCCTGTCCGATAAAATTCGTGTATACCTTGCCGCTGCTATATTTCGCCATGGCCGCGTGGAACTTGCGGGTCCAATCCATCTGCCTTTCCGTTTCCGAAGAATCCTCCCAGCGGCTCTGGATAACGAGAGCATAACGCGAGTTACGAAAGCCATAAGCCGTATCGTATTCGCCCACCTCGGAGAAAGCGCCACCGAGGCGTGCAAGCTTTACGTCGGTGTGAAGTGAGGGCACTTCGCTGACAAAGCTCTGGAGGGTCGAAATCGCATCCACATCATAGGTGTCTAGATAGTGGCCGACCCATTCGTTGTGGTATCCGTCTCCCCAAATGCCATCGAGGGCGCGCTGCCATTCTGGGTAAGAGCGCACCTGCATCAAATCCAACAGTGATCTATGGAATGTGCGAAGTGGCCGCACCGCTGCCGCGGCGGCATCAAGAGGACCCGCGTAAGTTACCGCCAAGGCGATCACCGGTCGCCCTCTTAGGTTTTCAGGCAGGGACGGCGACTGGGGTGCTCTTCGGTGCAGCATCCAGACGTTGAGGTCGTTAGAAGCGTCATCCATAAAACCGTCGACGAACTTCGCCACGTCCGGCATATCCTCGAGGTCGTAAAAGATGAGTCCGGCGAAGACGGCCTTCACCGGATGGAGCCGCAAACCAAACCTGGTGACCACGCCGAAATTCCCGCCGCCGCCCCGCAGTGCCCAGAGCAGGTCGGCATTGCAGGTTTCGTCGACCTCGAGGATGTTACCATCGGCAGTCACCAACTCAGCAGCAACGATGTTGTCAGATCCTGCACCCGTTTTGCGGTGCAACCACCCGATGCCCCCCCCTAGCAGGTATCCCGGCAGTCCCACCATGGAAACAATAGCGCCTGTTGAAGCCAAGCCTGCCTGCTGGGTGAGTGCATCGTAGTCGGCGAATGTCAATCCCGCCTCTACGGTGGCAACTCTGGCTTCGCGGTCGACGGATCCCTTCTTCATCCGCGTCAGGTCGATCATCACGCCCCCCTGGCAGACGGCAAAGCCGATGTGATTGTGCCCGCCGGCGCGCACCGAAAGAAGTATGCGGTGCTCCGCCGCGAATCTTATTGCATTGGCAACGTCTTGAGTGTCCACAGCCTGGACGATAAGCGCCGGTCTGCGGTCGATCATTTTATTCCAGATCGTCCTGGCCTGCTCGTATCCATTATCCGTAGGGAGCAAAAGGGTTCCATGGATAGCGCGCTGCAATACCTCGACGGCTGTATTGCCGACACTAACGGTACCACCATCGAGGCCCATGAAACTTATTTCGGGACTCATAATCGCGGGAACTCCAGCAGACTTGAAGTTGAACTGGGTTGTAAGGACACAGACACCGGCACGCGTGGCTCCTTAATATCGATCTGGAAGTTATTCCCAAGACACGCTGTTATAGCGGTAATTAATTGGGTTCAGTACAATATCCGCAGTGCTTAAGCCACCCTTTGATATCGGTTTCTGTCACGGCATCTAACGCATTTCTTATTTCACCCTCGAGGGCATCTCTGGTGCGTGCCGCCGAGCCCCGAAGAAAGGCTTTCACCTTCGACCAAAAGAGTTCAATGGGTGAGAAATCCGGTGAATAGGGGGGCAAAAAGTGTAACTCAGCCTGCTGCGCTTCCATCGCTTCTTGAATCCCCTCGACTTTGTGACTGCTCAGATTATCCAGCCACACTGGATCGCCCGGCTGTAAGGTGGGAACCAGCAACTGCTGGATAAAGCGGGTAAAGGCATTCCCGTTGATGGGGCCGTCGAGTTCCATGATCGCACGCACTTCCGTTACTCCTAACGCACTCACCAACGTCAGATTCGGTCCCGGGTTTACCGGTTTGTCGGCATGGGCACGACAACCGCTCGGGGCCCGACCATAGCGGCGTGCCATGCCGAGGTTGACGCCCGCTTCATCAATGAAAAGCAAGCGCGTCGGGTCCATCTCGGCTTGCTCTTGTTGAAACCGCTGGCGTGCCGGTTCGATCTCCTCATCGGCCTCGCGCTCACTGGCATGGTAGCTTAACTTCTTGCGCGTGATCCCGCGCCGGCGCAAGCTCAAGCCAATCGTCGCGTCGCTCACCACCACCCCCTCTTCGCCTTCAGCCACTGATTCAATTCCGACAGCGTCGCGTCTGCGTGCTCCTCCACTAACTGTTTGAGTACCGCTTCATCCGATTCCCTCAGTTTGCGTCGTTGCCCGCCCCCATGCGCTTTCGGATCCACCCGTCGGGTCTGCTGATAGCGCTTCAGCAACCGCCAGACAAAATCCAAACTCACGGAAAAACGCGCCGCTACGCTACGCATCGAACCCTCCCCCTTGGGGTAGGCATCCACGACTTTTTGACGCAGATCATTAGAATAGGGCCTCATTCTCATTACTCCTTCACAGTTTGTCTCTATCCTATTTATTTATGGGCCCCTTGTAATGAATTCAACTACAGCGGGTGACGCTTGACCTCATTCTGGAATCTTGCCCGGGAAAACATGCATCAGATGCTTCCGCCAACAGCAAACGGTATGAAGTCAAGTGTCAGGAACTATAATTACCGCTATAATAGATCCCGGTAAGCTCGACTGCGGCATGGATGCCGCAGTCGAGCTTGATAATAGCTTCCAGATCGATACGGGGCTTGCCATGGCAAAACGTCAACAGTGACGTAGTCTAGGGTGTCTAAAAACGCCATCTTTAGGCCAAATTCGTTGCCCGGTTTTTGGACCCTGAGAATATCGCTATGACACCGATTCACGCTAGGTTTGGAACCAATCAGCGAGGTCCAAAAAGTGATTAAAGCAAATTGGCCGATTTAGACGCCCTAGACGTAGTCTTGCCAGTTCATTCTTGCATCTCGTTCTTAATTATAGTACTACCTGACCCAACGTAGCTTAATTCAGGATAGGGAAAAATCTCGCGGCTCTCCCCTACCAAATTATCGAATATACGGCTATCGTGAATCACAAATTATGGCTTATGCCGTGCTTTACGGTCCAATTCACGCCAGTATGCCAGCCGTTCCCGGATCTTTACCTCCAAACCCCGCTCCACCGGATGGTAGTACTGGCGGTCGCCTAATTCTGGCGGAAGATATGTCTCGCCGCTCGCATAGGCATTGGGTTCATCGTGGGCATAGCGATAACCCTTACCGTGCCCCACCTTTTGCATCAACTGGGTCGGGGCATTGCGCAGGTGCAGAGGAACGGCTAACGAACCGGCTTCACGAGCATCCCGACTGGCTGCCCGAAAAGCCAAGTAAACCGCATTACTCTTGGGAGCACAGGCCAGATAGGTGACAGCCTGGGCAATGGCTAGCTCCCCCTCCGGACTGCCCAGACGCTCGTAGATTTCCCAGGCGTGTAACGCGACTTGTAGCGCTCTAGGATCGGCATTCCCGATGTCCTCTGAGGCGATACGCAACGCCCGGCGGGCAATATAAAGCGGATCGCAATCCCCATCCAGCATTCTTGCCAACCAGTAAAGCGCAGCATCAGGATGGCTGCCCCGTACCGCTTTGTGAAGCGCAGAGATTTGCTCATAGAAAATATCTCCGTCTTTATCGAACCGGCGTGTACCCTCATGGGTCAGGGCAGCTTGGACAGCAGCCTCCATCCCGATTCCCCGTACCTCGGCCAATTCGGCCGAAATCTCCAGGAGGTTAAGGGCATGCCGGGCATCACCGTCAGCGGCATGGGCCAGCAGATCCCGGTGCCTCTCGCTAACGCTAAGTCCTCGAGATCCCAATCCCCGCTCCATGTTCGCCAAAGCAGTATCAATAATGCACCGTATCGCTTCCTTGGCAAGGGGCTCAAAGACGTATACCCGCAAGCGGGACAAGAGCGCATTATTAAGCGCAAAGCTAGGGTTTTCCGTGGTGGCGCCCACAAAAATGAGCGTACCATCTTCTACATAGGGCAAAAAAGCATCCTGTTGGGCCTTGTTAAAGCGATGTGCTTCATCGACAAATAACACCGTACGGCGCTTTTCCTGACGCCACAACGTCTGGGCGCTTTCAATGGCTGCGCGCACTTCGCGAACACCCGCCAGAACCGCCGACACACTGAGAAACTGAGCGCGGCCAGTGTGGGCGATCAAGCGCGCCAAGGTGGTCTTGCCCGTGCCCGGTGGTCCCCATAAGACCATTGAATGGGGGTGGCCACTCTCGATGGCCACCCGTAGCGGCTTGCCCTGGGCCAATAGGTGTTCTTGCCCAGCGAATTCGTCCAGGCGCTGGGGCCGCATACGGTCGGCCAGAGGCCTTGCAGCACCGCTTACCGACACGGTGCGAGTCCCGCCTTAAGGCACCTCACCGACGACATCCACACCGGCAGGAGGCACGAAATGCAGCCGTGCCGGAGCGATCTCGGCATTGCGCAACAACCGCTTGAACTCCAGGCGAGTCCGTTGGTTAAATACATCCTCAAGCTCAAGCACTTGCAGCGCCTCGCCACGAAATGCAACCCGCAATACACTGAACTCAGTCTGTTCCGCTTGCGGGCGTAATTCAAACCAACGCAAGCCGTCCTGCGACGTCACCGTAGCGACCTTGAATGCTTTCGCAAGGGGTGCGGCACCGCTTAATAGCGCCAGAGGAGTGGCGCTCAGCGCCTCATCCAAGGCGCGCACCGTCACCTGTTCCAGCTCTTTATCATAAAGCCATAAGCGTTCACCGTCCGCGACAATCACCTGTTCAAATGGTTCGCGATAATCCCAACGAAATCTCCCCGGCTTTTGCATGATCATATGCCCCTGAGACCTCTGCACAGCTTGGGCTTTCTCATCGTATACGGTTTGCACGAAATCGGCTTGCAAAGATTTGAGACTCTGAAAATAACCTTCAACAAAATCGACAGACGGCGCGCCGGCGGCAGTAAGCCCCCACATCGCGGTCACGCAACAACATAATAGGAGGAATCTACGCATAGCATAAACCTGGGTTAGGAAGTTTTCACTTACCACTTCGTCTTAAAGAAGTGCCATCATGATTAAATGCCAATATCCGGCGGCGGCGGCATCAGTACATCGCGGTTACCGTTAGACTGCAGCGGGCCAACGATACCGGCGGACTCCATCTCTTCAATCATACGCGCCGCTCGGTTGTAGCCCACCTTAAGTCGACGCTGCACACCGGAGATGGAAGCCCGGCGAGTTTCAGTGACAATGCGGACGGCCTGATCATAAAGCGGGTCACCTTCCCCTTCTCCGGTGCCGCCACCATTTTCCAACGGAAAACCGGGGACCGCTTCCGTCGGCTCTTCCAGCACACTGTCTAAATAGTCTGGCTCTCCCAGCTGACGCAAATATTCGACCACTCGATTCACCTCTTGATCACTCACAAAAGCCCCATGCAATCGCCGCGGTTGACCTATGCCCGGCGGCAGAAAAAGCATGTCGCCATGACCCAGCAGCTGTTCGGCACCCATTTGATCCAGAATGGTACGCGAATCAACCTTGGAAGAAACTTGAAAAGCGATACGGGTGGGAATATTTGCTTTAATCAGGCCAGTAATGACATCCACCGATGGCCGTTGCGTGGCCAGAATCAGATGAATGCCGGCAGCCCGTGCCTTTTGCGCCAAACGGGCGATCAGTTCCTCTACTTTTTTGCCCACAATCATCATCATATCGGCCAACTCGTCGATGACCACGACAATGAACGGCAAGGTTTCCAGTGCTGGAGGTTCGCCCCCCCCCCTAGCGAGTCTTCGGGCTTGTAAAACGGATCGGAAAGCGGTGTGCCGGTTTCGTTGGCTTCGTTAATTTTGCGGTTGTAACCGGTAATATTGCGCACTTTAAGCGCTGCCATCAGCCGATAGCGCCGTTCCATTTCACCCACACACCAACGCAAGGCATTGGCCGCTTCCTTCATATCCGTTACCACAGGCGCCAACAAATGGGGAATGTCCTCATAGACAGACAGTTCCAGCATTTTGGGATCTACCAGAATCAAACGCACCTCCTGAGGGGTCGCTTTATATAACAGGCTAAGCAGCATGGCATTGACGGCCACGGACTTACCCGAACCGGTGGTGCCCGCCACCAACAAATGGGGCATCTTCGCCAAATTAGTGACCACCGGATTACCACTGATATCCTTGCCCAAAGCCAACGTCATGGGAGCACTAGCCTGGTGATAAGCTGGAGAATCCAGAATTTCGCCGAGATAGACGATTTCTCGGTGCTGATTGGGAATTTCCAACCCCACCACCGATTTTCCTGGAATGACCTCTACGATGCGTATACTAATCACCGATAAACCGCGTGCTAAATCTTTAGACAGATTACTAATTTGGCTACCTTTTACGCCGGGAGCCGGTTCCAGTTCGAAGCGCGTAATGACCGGCCCCGGCGCGATGGCAACAACACTCACTTCAATACCAAAATGCCTAAGCAGCGTTTCCACCTGCCGGGCCATCCCTTGGAGAACGTCCGGCGCATAGCCTTCCCGGGTGGTCGGCGCCGGATCCAGCAGTTGCAAGGGGGGTAACGGATTCACGATTTCTCCCAACATAACTGCATGTGTCTGTGAAGTCGGCTCCGGCCGTGGGGGACGCTCCGCGGCGGTTATCCTCCTGCTTACGACCGGCTCTCGCTTGGCAATGTGGCGTCGCCCATCCGATGAACCCGCCAAGACCAATTCCCCTGATTGCGCTTCCGGTACCGGAGAACCCTCCGGGGTTGCCAGCATAGGCTCAGCCGCCAACGTCAATGCCTCAGTTTGTGGCAGTGCCATCACCGGTTCAATACGAACGTTACGGTTGCCCAAGCACGTCGTTGACTCGGTAAACTCTGTTGTTGGCAGTTCACGCACATCCGTATCTTCAAAAGCCGCTGATTTGACGGATTCCGACACCGCGGGTGACGGGGCGGATAACGTATCTTTCGGAAACGAAGGCGGCGTTAACCAGGCTTGCAGACCTGCCAGACCTTGTCCGACTATCGTGCACGCATTGACGGTAAGCTTTCCCAGTAACTCTAGCAAGTCTAGCCAGGACCGGCCGGTTGCTAGTGTAAAGGATGCGACTAACAGGGTTCCCATGAACAGCTTGGCGATTAGCGGACTGTACCCTCCCAGGGCGCTAAAGGTACCAATCAATCCCTGACCAACCAGATCACCACAAAGCCCCCCGGCAGAGCCGGAGCCTGGAATATCTTGAAAGTAAAAGGATGCTAATCCGCATCCGGTTGCCAATGCAACACCAAAACCCAGCGACCGGAATATCACAATTTCAGCATCCAGTGTTTCCCAGGCACCTTGTTGAAATAATCGCCAACCGCACAAGGCGATACCCGCCGGAAACCAGTAGGCAAGATAACCAAAGAAATATAGCGTGATATCAGCAAACCATGCACCCGCAGCGCCGGCCAGATTGTTAGCCTGCTCAGGACCCGTATGCGTCCAGCCTGCATCCCGAGGATCAAAAAAAACTAGTGCAATGCATAGATAAAGGGCAATAACGGTAAACAACCCAAAACCAGTTTTCTGTACCCCTCGTTTGAGATAGTTTGCAATATTGCGTTTAGCAGAAACGGGTTTGATTTTGCGTGCCTGAGCCAACAGCTGTTCCTTTTAGCAAGATGATTAAAAAATTACACGCTTGCCCGCAGAAAGTCAGTCAAACCAGCCCCCTGCAGACGCGTGTCATCATGAGTATTGTCCCATTCCTCTTCTCTAAGGTGAAGCATGCCGCAACAGTCCTTATCGATAAAGAGCTCAGCAAGCCATCCAGTTTTCACCGGCATAGCGACCCCAGGCGAACCTGCTGAACCATCGGTCCTGCTGAGGCTCCAAGAACAGCAGAATACCTAACCCAAGCTAACCTTACCCGTTTAGCCTATGTATACCCGACGCCTGAAAACACTTGCTGATATCTCTCCTGCACAGTGGAACGCACTGGTGCAAAACCAAAACCCTTTTTTACGCTATGAATTTCTTATTGCCCTGGAACGCCATCACTGTGTAGGGAAACGTACCGGTTGGCTACCTCATCACCTAGTCTGTTTCGACAAAAACCACTGTCTTATCGGCGCAATGCCAATGTATCTTAAGGATAACTCCTACGGAGAGTTCGTGTTCGATTGGAGCTGGGCAGACGCCCACCGGCGCTGTCACCTCCCCTATTATCCAAAACTGGTAAGCGCTATTCCCTTTACACCGGCCACCGGACAACGCCTGCTGCTATCTTACAGCACCTCGGAAACCACCCGTCGAGAGGCAGCCAAGGCGCTCATTAGCCACGCTGTGGAAGAGGCCCGCAGACAAGGCTATTCATCCGTACACTGGTTATTTACTACCGATGCCGATATGCAGACTTTGCTGTCCCAGGGGTTATTGCGCCGCTGCGACTGCCAGTTTCACTGGCACAACCGGGATTACCGGGACTTTGCGGATTTTCTGGATACCTTAACATCAAAACGGCGGAAGAATATTAAGCGCGAGCGCCGTCGAGTAAGCGAGGAAGGCGTAGCATTGCAGATACTGCAAGGGAGTGCAGCCAGTGACTCCCAGTGGTATTCCCTGCACGACTTTTATCGCTCTACATTTCAGCGGCTGGGCGGGATACCTACTCTGACCCTGCCTTTCTTTCAAGAAATTGCCACCACCATGGGAGAACAGATAATATTAGTGCTGGCTTTAGTCGACTCACAGCCGGTGGCAGGTGCCATTAGTTTTCGCGGTGAGGATATTTTATACGGCAGACACTGGGGGTGTAAGACGGCATACGACAGCTTGCATTTTGAAGCCTGCTACTACCAGGGCATCGATTATTGCATCCGCAATGGCCTGCGCCGTTTTGAGCCCGGTGCCCAAGGAGAACATAAGGTCTACCGGGGCTTTCTGCCGACGCTGACTCAATCGGCTCACTGGTTGGCCCATCCGGGCTTGCACGGAGCGGTGGCAGACTACTTGCGGCGGGAAACGCGGGTCATCCAAAACTATGCCGAAACGTTGCTGCAGCACTCTCCCTACCGGCAGGAGATGCTATGAGCGCGCTTCCTTGGCTAGACCCCTACAACGATAGCCAACCGTTTCCCAATCCAGAACACGCACTGGAACAACCCGATGGTCTATTGGCTGTCGGTGGCAATCTGTCGCCACGGCGCTTGCTAAGCGCCTACCGCAACGGTATCTTTCCGTGGTACTGCGCAGGTCAACCTATTCTGTGGTGGTCACCTAACCCGCGCACGGTACTCTTTCCGCAATGCCTTAAGATCTCCCGCAGCTTACGTAAGACCCTTAATAAAGGTAAATTTTCCGTCACGATGGACCTCGCCTTTGCTAAGGTTATGCAGCACTGCAGCGAACCGCGTCCGGAGCAACCGGGCACCTGGATTACACCGGCAATGAGCGCTGCCTATAAACGGCTATTTCAATTGGGTTATGCCCACTCTGTGGAAACATGGCACGACGGAAAATTGGTGGGGGGACTGTACGGAGTGGCTATTGGCCGGGTATTTTACGGAGAATCCATGTTTAGTCGAAGGAGCGATGCTTCGAAAGTCGCTTTGGTCGCTTTATGCGATCAATTGCAACGCTGGGAATTTCAGTTAATTGATTGCCAAATGCGCACCACACACCTTATTAGCCTAGGCGCAGAAGACATTCCGCGCCAAGTCTTCCTGACTCTGTTGCGGCGTTTTTGTCCTCTTCCCGGACCCTCAGGAACTTGGCAATTCACTGCGGGGTCCCCCTTTGCTGCCGTTAATCATGCGTACTAACCATGCCAAGCTGCGTTCTCTGCGGCTGTTCTTGACAGCCGAGCACACCTGCAGTTATTTACCGGGGCGGTTGGCCCGTAACACGGTTGCGGATCCTCTTGCCGCGGATAATGCTATCTACACCCAACTGGCTGAATTAGGCTTTCGCCGTAGTGGTAGCCATATCTATCGCCCTTACTGCAGCGCTTGCGAACAGTGTCTATCGCTGCGTATTCCCGCGCGGGAATTTCGGCCCAACCGTTCCCAACGGCGTACCTGGCAGAAAAACCAGGATTTGCAGGTGCGCCGTGGTAACGCGCATTTTCAGTGGGACCATTACCAGTTGTTTGCCCGCTATCTTAGAGCCCGCCATCCCCGAGGCGGTATGGACGAGACAAATCCGGAAAGTTATGTCTCCTTTATCACCTCCGCCTGGAGCGATACGCGTCTCTATGAGTTTCGCTTAGGCGGCACACAGCTTTTAATGATAGCGGTTGTTGATCAGCTGGAAAACGGGCTGTCCGCTGTCTACACCTTCTTTGAACCGCACGAGACAGCACGCAGTTTAGGTACCTATGCCATTCTTTGGGAACTTAGCGAAGCCCAGCGGTTGAATCTGCAGTGGGTTTACTTAGGATATTGGGTACAGGGATGCGGAAAAATGGCCTATAAAGTGAATTTCCGGCCCCACCAAGTCTTTCGGGGAGGACAATGGATTGCGGGTTAGGCGCTAAGAAAAAATGAGCCGTGGCATGATTTAATATCTACCGTGTTGTTTGGCAATGTAATTGCTCATCTCTACATAGTGAAGGTTCATACGACGCAGGATATCATGCACGGTGCGAACGATGGCGCGCATCACGTTATACACCAGCTCAGCATCCTGCTGGAGTAAGCCTTCGAATTGCTTCCGGGTTAAACTAAAGACTTTACTGCTACCCACCGCCCGAAGTCCTGCGCTGTGTTCCAATCCATCGACAAAACTCAACTCTCCCGCCATGTCACCTTCCCGCAGTATATGCAGGGTGACCCACTCGCCAGCGCCGGTAGATCTGACGACTTCCAACCTACCCTGGGCAATGACATGCAGCGCATCGTCTTTATCGCCTTCATTGAATAAGACGTCACCGTCCTCCAATTCCCGAACCGTAATAATACCGGCCAGTATTTCGCATTGTGACTCCGTCAGTTCTTCGCCTAAACTGGACTTTTTCAGCAGATCGCGGTACGCAGTGGTCGCGGACGCCTTTGTCTCACTCATCAGCCATGACTCCTAACGGTTATACTCGGTGACTCTAGCGAACGCAGGAAAGTCGTAAGCTTATTATACAGTCTAGCGTAGTCCTTGCCGGTCTGCACCAAAATGACGCCCTTCCAAAAAATAAACAGCGGCAGACTACGCGACCAAGGTCCACTGGGACCTATCGTTAGCTGCATTCCCTCAGCTCCGCGCCGGCGTCGGCGTAACAACGTCTTGAGCAAGTTCCGTTACGCTGGTATGACGGATATCTTTACCCTTGACCAAAAAGATAACATACTCGCCAATATTTTTGGCATGATCGCCGATGCGCTCTAGGGCTCTCAGCATAAAAACCACATCGATAATGTGACCGATATTACGGTGATCTTCCATGGCATAGGTGGTGAGATTGCGCATGGCGTATTGAAAATCACTATCCAACTCATGGTCCCATTGCGTGATTTCCATAGCCTTTTCCACATTCAAACGGGCCAAGGCATCCAGACTGGCGCGCAGCATTTTCTCAGCGAGTTCCGCCAGGTGTAGCACATCCCGAAACAGCCGGTTACTCGGAGGGCTAGCGTCGGTATCATAGAGGTGCACCACCATACGCGCAATCCGCTCGGCCTCGTCACCAACCCGCTCGAGATCGGTCACGGTTTTGGACAGCGCGATAATCAGTCTAAGATCTTTACCCAAAGGTTGGCGTAGCGCGATAAGACTTACGCTTTCTTCATCCGCCTTAACCTCCAACCCATTGACCACATGATCCCGGGCGATGACCTCCCGCGCTGCACCGATGTCTTCATCATCCAGGGCCGCAACCGCCCGCTTGACCTGATCCTCCACCAGGCCGCCCATCTCCAGCACTAAGCTGCGTAGGCCGGCCAGTTCCTGATCGTAACGCTTAACCGTATGCCCGTCTTTATTTACCGACATGGTAAACCATCCTCCTCGGGGCGACTCGCCTTTGGCATTGCCCGATAAACCTGAAGCGGCCTCAACCGAAGCGACCGGTAATATAATCTTCGGTCAACTTATGCTGAGGATTGGTAAAAAGCTGCTCGGTCTCTCCCGCTTCGATCAAATCGCCTAAATGAAAATAGGCGGTGCGCTGGGAAACACGGGCGGCCTGCTGCATGGAATGGGTCACAATCACAATGGTATAATTTTCCCGCAGCTCGTCTATCAGTTCCTCGATCTTAGCGGTAGCGATGGGATCTAATGCGGAGCAGGGTTCGTCCATCAGAATCACCTCGGGGCTGACCGAGATAGCCCGGGCAATGCACAAGCGCTGCTGTTGGCCGCCCGAAAGGCCGGTTCCCGGCTGATCCAGCCGGTCTTTCACCTCATTCAACAGACCTGCCCTTTCCAAACAAGTATACACCAGTTCATCCAGCTCCGCCTTATTGCCGGTCAAGCCATGAATGCGTGGTCCATAGGCAATATTTTCGTAAATAGTTTTGGGAAACGGGTTAGGTTTCTGAAATACCATTCCCACCCGGGCGCGAAGCTGGACGACATCCAGATTTTTATCAAAAATATTATCGTTATCGAGGGTAATCTCACCCTTAATCCGGCAGCCGGCCACAGTATCGTTCATCCGGTTTAAACAACGCAAGAAGGTGGACTTACCGCAGCCCGAAGGACCGATAAAGGAAATAACCTGGTTTGCACCGATATCGATGCTAACGTTTTTAATAGCCTGTTTCTCGCCATAATAAACGTTAACATTTCGGCAGACCATCTTCGGATTCACGACGGTAATCTCTCCCACCGTGCGACGGTCTTCATAATCGGTGATGCGCGGACCGGTCCTGACCGCAGTTTCGGTTTCAGGAGAAGCCACTGGCGGCACACCGGTAATTGCACTATTGGCACTGCTCTCAAATTGCTGCGAGACGTTAGTATTCATGACTATAACTCTCTGTCATCGGTTAGTGCGCTACCAGCGCCGCTCGAACCGCCTGCGTAGGATGACGGCCAGGGCATTCATCACCATCAGAAAGCCCAGCAATACCATAATGGCGGCCGACGTACGCGCGACAAAGGCGCGTTCCGGCAAATCAGCCCATAAAAAGATTTGCACCGGCAGCACGGTGGCCGGCTCCAGCGGTCCGGAGGGAACATCCACGATAAAGGCTATCATCCCAATCATCAGCAGTGGCGCGGTTTCTCCCAGGGCTTGCGCCATACCGATAATGGTTCCCGTCAACATACCGGGCATGGCCAGGGGCAGGACATGATGGGTGACCATTTGCAACCTGGAGGCTCCCATCCCCAAGGCCGCCTCGCGAATCGACGGCGGCACGGCTTTAAGAGCCGCCCGACTGGCGATAATAATCGTCGGCAAGGTCATCAGAGTAAGCACCAGACCACCCACCAACGGGGTGGAACGCGGCAGACCGAAAAAGTTGATAAATACCGCCAGGCCCAGCAATCCGAAAACGATAGACGGTACCGCCGCTAAGTTGTTAACGTTGACTTCAATTAAATCCGACCATTTATTTTTAGGAGCAAATTCCTCCAGGTACACCGCCGTGGCCACGCCAATGGGAAACGACAGGCTCAGCGTGACCAGCAAGGTAAAAAAGGAACCCACGAGGGCGCCTTGAATACCCGCCAGCTCCGGTTCCCGGGAATCGCCATTGGTAAAGAATAGGGTATTAAACCGAGTTTCCAGATCACCAGCGTCCCTTAGCTGATCGATCCAGGCGATCTGATTGTCTTTGATGGGTCGGTTGGCTTCCAGCACATCCCGGTCAATATACCCCTTGACAAAGGTGTCCACCTCGTCATCGGCAAGCAGCCAGACATCCTGGGTCGTGCCGATCAGAGACGGGTCGTCCAGCACCATTCTGCGTAGTTGAAATCCTGCCCCCGAGCTGACCAGCGAGTAGAGGGCGCGGCGCTCCCGCCGGCCTTCCACCGTAAAGCGCGCCTTCAACGCATCTTTCCAAAGGGCATCGTAATCCGCCCTGGACAGAACCTGGGGGTCACGGGCAGCGGCCGGATCGATGACTGCGGGATCGAAATAAATCCGCAGGCGGAGGTAAGTCTGCTGAAAAGCCGGATAGCCTTTTAAGCCAATATCCACAAAAAGAAAGGCAACAAAGAGTAACCCTAAACAGATCGCCGTCAGCCCGTACAACTTAAAGCGTCGCTCGGCGGCATGGCGGCGGCGAATGCCCGCCCGAATAATAGCGGTCGTATCCCGACGCGCTAATTTCGTGAGTGTGGTGTCTTGATTACTCATACTGCTCCCGGTACCTGCGAACCACGTATAGGGCGATCACGTTGAGAATGAGCGTCATCGTAAACAACACAAGTCCAAGGGCAAATGCAGCCAGTGTCTTGGCGCTATCGAATTCCTGATCGCCGGTTAACAAGGTCACAATCTGCACCGTCACGGTAGTCACCGCCTCCAGAGGATTAAACGTCAAGTTAGCGGCCAACCCGGCGGCCATCACCACAATCATGGTTTCGCCGATAGCGCGGGACACCGCCAGCAGTACCCCCCCCACAATACCCGGCAGTGCGGCAGGCAAAATGACCCGCTTGATGGTCTCCGAGTGGGTGGCGCCCATGGCGTAGGAGCCGTCGCGCATGGCCTGAGGCACTGCGTTAATCACATCATCGGACAACGAGGAAACAAAGGGAATAATCATAACGCCCATCACAAGACCTGCGGCCAAAGCGCTTTCAGAGGCCACGTCAAACCCCAGCACACCGCCGGTTTCGCGAACTAAAGGAGCTACCGTCAAAGCCGCGAAAAAACCATATACTACGGTTGGGATCCCGGCCAGGATCTCCAACACCGGTTTGGCCACTGCTCGGAACTTGGGATGGGCATATTCGGACAAGTACAGCGCCGACAACAGCCCGATAGGCACGGCCACCAGCATGGCGACCAGGGAAATCAGCAAGGTGCCGGTAAATAACGGTACGGCGCCGAAAGCACCGGCGGCCGCTACCTGATCGGCCCGCAGTGCGGTCTGCGGACTCCATTTCAGGCCAAATAAAAACTCTGTAATCGGCACCCTGTTGAAAAAACGGATGGATTCAAACAGTACCGACAATACGATGCCGATGGTGGTAAAAATGGCGATGGTCGAGCAGATAATCAGAATGACGGTAATGGTGAACTCGACTTTATTGCGGGCTTGAAAGCGGGGAGCAATGGCGCGACGTGCATAAATCCCGCCACCAATCGCTAAGCACAGAACCACGACCCACATAGCTGCATTACCAATGGCTTGCAGCTGCCGGTAGTGCTCCGCTGCCGCCAGCACGGCAGGATTCGGCGAACCGTAAACAACATTGCCGCTAACCATGTTTTTAATGTTATTAATGACCAGATTGAGCCTGGCCTCCGGTAGATTTTGCAGCTCCGGCGGCAGGCCGGCAACCACCAGCTGGGTAATAACGGCAGGCCCTAAGGCAATCCAAACAAGTAATACGATTAGCGCCGGCACTCCACACCAGAGTGCGGTATACAATCCGTAATAATTTGGCAGCGAATGCAGATTTCTGCAGTGACCGCTGGCCACGGCAAGGGAGCGCCGGCGCCCCAAGTGATAGCCAATGCTGGACAAAATCAGCAGCAGCAGAACAAGGTAGGTAAGCATGACCGACTGGCTTCTTGTGGTAAGCTGATGGCTGGGACAACGCAAAGCGGCGGCTGGTAGTATCGAACCAACCGCTGAGGTAACACCAGCATGACATCTTAGCCGCTTATTTCATGGAAACGTCCATGGGTTTCATATTGCTAACGGCGGTGCGTACTTCTTTCAGCTCATCCTCGGGCAGTGGAATTAACCCCTTGTCGGTGAGATAACCCTCCTCTCCTATGGCCTTCTCCGAAGTAAATTCGGCGGTGTACTCTTTGATGCCGGGGATAGTGCCCACGTGTGCCTTCTTGACGTAAAAGAATAACGGCCGGGATACCGGATAGGCGCCGGAAGCGATATGTTCAAAGGTGGGTTCTACACCGTTGATGTGAGAACCTTGGATCTTGTCGAGATTCTGATCTAAAAAGCTATAGCCGAAGATACCCAGGGCGCTGGAATTGGCCTGCAACTTCTGTACGATCAAGTTATCGTTCTCACCGGCTTCCACATAAGCGCCATCTTCGCGAAGTGTCTGGCAGGCGGCTTTAAAAGCATCCTCGTCACTCTCCTCCATAGATTCCAGCATGGGAGACTCGCGACAGCCATCATCCATGACTAGCTCGACAAAGGCATCGCGGGTGCCGGAAGTCGGCGGCGGGCCAAGCACCTCGATCTGGGTGTCAGGGAGGGTGGGATTGACATCTTTCCAGGTCTTGTACGGATTGGCAATCAATTGCCCACCGCCTTCGGGATCAGGCACATTCTTAGCCAGAGCCAGGTAAATATCCTTTTCCGTCAAATCATAAAGAGGCGCATTTTTGGAGTTGGCGATAGCAATGCCGTCATAGCCGATCTCCACCTCGACGATTTCTTTTACGCCGTTCTTTTCGCACATTTCCACTTCGGAGGGTTTAATACGACGGGAGGCGTTGGTGATATCCGGGTGTTGCACACCAACGCCGGCACAGAACAGTTTAATGCCCCCGCCAGACCCGGTGGATTCGATCTTGGGAGTTTTGAACCCGGTGGTTTTCCCGAACTGTTCGGCCACCACCGTGGCGAACGGATACACGGTTGAAGAACCCACGATAGAGATATAGTCACGGCTGGCCTGTGCATAGGCAAAACCGGAGGCGGTCACTGCCGCTACGGCAGCGGCAAGGGTAAGCTGCTTTGGAATCACTAGGAACCTCCACGATCTGAGTGTGGTTATAATGGTTGTTAAACTAATGAACTGTACTTGAAAATTGCTACAGTTTTGTGACACGACCGAATAACCTTGCTAGCTCATTGTCTGGCTCACCGGGACATTATGGGAAAAAATTATTAAGTATTTATTAACGGGCTATTTTTTAGGCGGCCGTCTGGCAGTCTGCCAGAGGAATCTTTACTCGTGTTCGGCGCGTGACTGTCGCCTTTGCCTTTGCAACCGGTTAATCACTTCATCGTCAGTGACTTGCGCAAACCGCTCATAGTAAGCACCCACTGCACCCCAGTAGCAGTCGGTGATTTCAAGCCCCACAACCGCATCGACTTCTTGAGCTAGAGTGTCGGCCGTATCCTTAGGAGCCACCGGAATTGCCACCACAACGCCTGCCGGCCGGCGACGTTTCACCTCACCAATGGCTGCCCGCACGGTCAGTCCTGTGGCGATGCCGTCATCGACGAGAATGGCGAGCTTACCGGCCACTGCAAGAGGCTTCCTGCCGCCGAGATACCGCTCGCGACGTCGGCGTGCTTCTTGTCGCTCCTGAACGACCCGTTGCTCGAGCCAGTGCGGGTCAACCCGGGCTACCTCACGCTCATTGCAGATCAATTCCCCCGTTTCGGTCACCGCACCGATAGCATATTCCGAGTTGCGGGGATGCCCGATTTTACGCGGAATAATGAGATCCAGCGGCATCTGTAAATAGCACGCGATTTCCACACCCAGCACAACTCCACCCCGCGGCAGAGGATACACAACACCTGGTGCGATAGCGAGCGAGAGCAAAAGCCAGTTTTTGACCAGCCTCGGTGCGATCTTTAAAGGGCATGGCATATTACCTAATATCAGAAAGCGGCAGTTATCCACTGCCATCCAGATGGCGCATTAAGGCCTCCCGAAGCAGAGCGTACCGTTCCGGATCCCCAAGCGGACGCTTCTCCCGGTCAGTAATAAAAAACACATCCTCAGCTCGGGCGCCAATAGTAGCAACTTTGGCGCTCTGCAACTGAATACCGCATTCCTTGAATGCTTGGCCGATATGAGAAAGCAGTCCCGGCCGGTCTGCCGTGATAAGCTCCAAAACCGTGCGTTGGTTGGCCTCATCTTCTGTAAAGACAACCTGAGTCGGTGTCGGAAAATGCTTAAGCACCCGTGGCGTACGCCGGTTGGGCTGCACCGCCCTGCTGTCCTGAGCATCCAACTGTCGACGCAGAACAGTGACGATTTCTTTAATGCGCATCCTTTCCTCAATAGATTCCCCAGAGGCTTCCACCACCGTATAGCTGTCCAGCGTAAAACCACAACGGCTGGTGATAATGCGGGCGTCCAAAACAGTCAGCCCTAATCTATCCAGGGTCGACACCATGGTCGCAAACACGCCCTCATGGTCACGTGTATAGACAAAAATTTCGGTACCGCCCCGGCTGGCATCCTCACGCGCCAGTACCAAGGCGTTATCCTCGGCGGCTTTCTTCAACACGGCCCGCGTGTGCCAGACCACTTCGTCCGGGGAATCACGCAGAAAGTAATCGTCGCCAAACCCCCGCCACACGTCCTTAATCCGTCTGTCGTCGATGCCTTGCTTACGTAACTGAACGAGGGCCTGAAACTGCGTTTCTTTAATACGCTCTTTTTTGTCGATGGGATAATTCAAGCCACGGCGCAGAACCCGGCGAGTCGTTTGATAAAGTTGCCACAACAGCGACGCCCGCCAGCTGTTCCAGAGGCTTGGATTCGTGGCGCGAATGTCGGCCACCGTCAGCAGATAAAGATAATCCAGGTGCCGCTGATCACCCATCAACTGCGCAAAGTCGTTGATCACTTCGGGATCGTCGATATCTTTTTTCTGAGCCGTTAGCGACATCGTCAAATGATGTTGCACCAGCCACGCCACCAAGTGGGTGTCGATTTTACTCAGTCCGTGCCGCCGACAGAAGCGCTTAACATCTTGAGCCCCCAACAGGGAATGGTCACCGTGGCGGCCTTTCGCAATATCGTGATAAAAGGCTGCAATATACAGCAGCCATGGCTTGGGCAGGCGGCGAATAATGGCGCTGCACTGGGGAAATTCATGATGAAAATCCGGCAAATAAAAGCGCCGCAGATTGCGGATCACAAACAAAATATGCTGATCGACCGTATAAGTATGAAATAAATCATACTGCATGCGCCCGACAATCCTGTCGAAATCGGGCAGATAAGCGCCCAAGACGCCGTAGTGGCTCATTAGCAGAAGCTGTCGGGTAACGCCGTTCGGCTGGCGGAGTATTTTAAGAAATAGACTCTGGGCACGCACGTCGTTGCGAAATGACTTGTCGATCAAAAACCGGTGATCGCGAATCAAGCGGATCGTCGCAGCCCGTATGCCCTTGATTTCCGGGTGTTGCTGAAGCAGCAAAAATACTTCCAGTAACGCGAAAGGATAGCGTTTAAAAACGTCCGGTCGCGTCACCTCAAGATAACCCTTACGAGCCTGGAAACGCCGGCTGATAGGCACAGCTTCAGCGGATTCATTGGCCAACAGAATGGCTTCATCAAACAGTTGCAGCAGCATTTCGTTAAGCACCCCCAGCGCCTTAATGGTGCGGTAATAGCTTTGCATAAACTGTTCGACAGCCAGGTTATAATCCCGGTCCTGGTAACCAAACTGGGCCGCGACAAGACGCTGGTAATCGAAAAGCAACCGATCTTCCCGTCGCCCCGTCAACGCGTGTAACGCAAAACGGATCTGCCACAGATAGTTTTGGCAGGCAATCAGTTCGCCATATTCCCCTTCGGTAAGAAAGCCGTAGACCACCAAATCATGGAGCGTGTTGGCGCCGAAATGACGTTTCGCCACCCAGCCGATCATTTGTAAATCACGCAGCCCGCCGGGGCCCTCCTTAATATTGGGCTCTAAGTTATAGGCCGTGTCATCGTATTTGTGGTAACGGACTCTTTGCTCTTCGACCTTAGCTTCAAAGAACGCGCGACTCGGCCAGAGATGCTCAGGGCCGGTCAATTTGCGCATCCGCTCCACCAGTGCCGACGACCCAACTAACAAGCGTGCCTCCATCAGGCTAGTCGCTACGGTAATATCCGCTTTCCCCAGGCGCACGCATTCTTCCAAATTACGCACGCTATGGCCGACCTCCAATCCCATGTCCCAAAGAAAAGTCATAAAGCCTTCCAAGGCCTTGCGGTAGCCGTCGATGTCCTCGATCTCGAGAAGGATCATAATATCGACATCTGAATGGGGATGCAGCTCACCCCGGCCGTACCCGCCAACCGCCACCAAAGCCAGGTGTGGATCTGACTCTGCAAAAAACCGCCACCAGGCCCGCTCCAGCAGTTGATCAATCAGGCGAGCGCGTGCCGGGACCAGTTCGCAAACCGGCACTCCCTCTTGAAACAACGCTTTTAGGGTTTCGTCACCCTGCTTAAGCGCCTGGCGAAACACCTTAAGAGGATTTGCCGGTGTGACCAAACAGCACTCAAAAGCCGTCCCATCGAAGATATCCTGGTCAGTAAACCGATGGATAAGTTGAGGTTTAGCCATAACGACGTCAGTCCAAAAACTGTCCTGTCACCATTCTTATAAAGGATCACCTGGACGCAGAGTGAGAACTTCATAACCGCTCTCGGTCACCAGAATCGTATGCTCCCACTGAGCGGAAATACTGTGATCCTTGGTGACCACGGTCCAACCATCGGGAAGCAGTTTTGTATAACGCTTACCCGCATTAATCATGGGTTCAATGGTAAACGTCATCCCCGGTACCAACGTTACGCCTTCGCCCGGATTCCCGTAATGCAATACTTGAGGTTCCTCATGAAAGACACGCCCAATACCATGTCCGCAATACTCTCGGACCACAGTACAATTATCGGCTTCGGCATGCTTTTGGATAGCGTAGCCGATATCGCCCAGACGGGCACCGGGTCTTACCATCTCGATACCAATGTCAAGGCATTCATGGGCGACTTTACAGACACGACGTGCAATCACGGAAGGGTCGCCTACAAAGAACATCTTGCTGGTATCACCATGAAAACCGTCCTTAATCACAGTCACATCGATATTTAAGACATCGCCTCGTTTCAAACGCTTTTTTCCCGGAATGCCATGACAGACGACATGATTGACAGAAGTGCAGATGGACTTGGGAAACCCCCGGTAGTTAAGGGGGGCTGGAATTGCCTGTTGCTCGTTGACAATATAATCATGACAAATCCGATCCAATTCCTCGGTGGTGATTCCCTCCTGTACATAAGGACGAATCATGGCCAACACATCGGCAGCCAAGCGACCGGCAATCCGCATTTTCTCTATTTCTTCGGGCGTTTTAATGTGAATACTCATCAAGTAGTTTTCCTGCCTAGTGGACTGTCAACAGAAATATTGTGAGTTACAAGAGCCAAATTTTACTGAAAAAACGGGCTGCGACTGCACAATTTTGAACCTAGACAATCCACTAGGCGGATCGGTGAAATCATAGCCAATTGCAACTCCACAAGACGGACAATGTCAGAGAGTCACTAGTTCATTTGTCGTCGGCAAGCTTTCCATGTTATAAAGCGCGCGCCGATAAGGCAAATCCACTAACTACTCACATACGTCGACACAAGCAGCCGGGTGCCCTGTAGAGGTCGCTGCCTGGGACGTATGGAGGCTTAACCCTGAACTTAGAGGAGTATGATATGGCAACTGTTTCCATGCGACAGATGCTGGAAGCCGGCGTACATTTCGGCCACCAAACCCGCTATTGGAATCCCAAAATGGCCCCCTATATTTTCGGGGCACGCAGCAAGATTCATATTGTGAATCTGGAAAAGACCTTGCCAATGTACAATGAGGCAACGAATTTTATCGGCAAACTGGCCGCAAAAGGGGGCAAGATTTTATTTGTCGGCACTAAGCGTGCCGCCCGTGAAGCCGCGGCCGAAGCCGCCATTCGCTGCGCCATGCCCTATGTCAATCATCGCTGGCTGGGAGGGATGCTGACCAACTTCAAGACCGTGCGGCAATCCATTAAGCGTTTAAAAGACTTGGAGATCATGGCGCGAGACGGCAGCTTCGAGCGACTCGCCAAGAAAGAGGTCATTATGGTTAAACGGGAGATGGATAAACTGGAACGCAGCTTAGGCGGCATTAAAGAGATGAACAGCTTGCCCGATGCACTGTTTGTCATCGACGTAGGGCACGAGAAGATTGCCATTCAAGAAGCCGTAAAACTAAGCATCCCGGTTGTCGGTGTTGTGGATACCAATAATTCCCCGGAGGGTGTGGATTACGTGATACCCGGTAACGACGACGCTATTCGCGCTATCCAGTTATACGTGGATGGTGCTGCCACAGCCGTACTGGAAGGACGTACTGCCGCGCAGCGGATGGAAAGCGACGAGGAAGAATTTGTCGAAGTGCGCGAAGAGGCTCCCACCGTCACCAGCGACGATGCGTCTGTCAGCTAGTTAGCATTCCCTTAACTTAACGCCGCAGGCCCGGCGGTCGTGACCGCGGGCCTTGTGGCATGCGTCATTCCCTCCGAAAGCGAAATTGAGGTAAGAAAACATGGTACAAATTACGGCGGCTCTTGTTAAAGAACTCCGAGATCGCACTGGCTCTGGCATGATGGAATGTAAAAAGGCTCTACAAGAAAGCAATGGTGATATTGAGGCGGCAATCGAGCTTATGCGGAAGGCTGGCCTAGCCAAGGCGGACAAGAAGGCCGGTCGCATTGCTGCCGAAGGTCTGATCGCCATCCACCAAGCGCAGGACACTAAAACCATTGCCATGGTGGAAGTAAATTGCGAGACCGATTTTGTTGCCAAGGGCGAGGATTTTCAGCAGTTCGCTAACGCCATTGCCGATCTCGTTGTTCACCATGATTTTCCCGACCTTACCACTTTGCTGGAATCGCTTCTGGACAACGGTCGGAGGGTTGAACAAGTTCGCCGCGAACTGATTGCGAAGCTTGGCGAGAACATTACTGTGCGTCGCTTCGCCTGTTTTGCCACTGCGCAGGGAGTGCTAAACAGTTACTCCCATAGCGGGCGCATCGGGGTTTTAGTGGAAATGGAAAGCGGCAGTGCGGAACTGGCGAAAGATATCGCAATGCATGTCGCGGCCAGTAAACCACTGTGTGTTGACGCCGACCAGGTGCCTGCTGAACTGATTGCCAAAGAGCGCGATATTTTTACGGCTCAGGCGACTAGCAGTGGGAAACCGGCCAATATCATTGAAAAGATCGTTGCCGGGCGGCTGCGCAAATATTTGGAAGAAGTGACTTTGCTTGGACAACCTTTTGTGAAGGATCCTGACCAAAGTGTTGCCCAATTGCTGCAAAAGACTAACGCCCGGGTCGTTCGTTTTGCACGTTTTGAACTCGGCGAGGGTATCGAGAAAAAAGCGGATGATTTCGTTTCAGAGGTGATGGCTCAGGCCCGCGGCAGTTGATACGCCTACGGTTGTTGCGCATGCCGGGAAAGAGAATTTCTAGAACGTTGCGGCTCAGTGTAGCGTGAATAAAGGCTGACTATCTCATGGAAAAGCTGTACAATTTTTACCTTTGCTGAGTGATGACGACTAGGAACCCCTCATGCAAGAACCAAGAGCGGTTTTTAAAAGGATTCTTCTAAAACTGAGCGGTGAAGCTTTACTGGGTGAAGGTGAATATGGCATTGACCCCCAAGCAATTAGCCGTATTGCCGACGAGGTGGGGCAGCTGAATCGTTTGGGGGTGCAAATTGGCGTTGTGATTGGTGGCGGTAACTTGTTCCGGGGCGCCGGACTTGCTGAGGCTGGTATGGATCGAGTGACTGCCGATCATATGGGTATGTTGGCCACGGTTATGAATTCCTTGGCAATGCAGGATGCGCTGGAGCGCGACGGTATTTATGCCCGCGTCATGTCGGCCATCCGCATCAATGAAGTCTGTGAAGACTATATCCGACGCCGCGCCATCAGGCATCTGGAAAAAGGCAGAGTTGTTATTTTTGCCGCCGGCACCGGTAATCCCTTTTTCACCACTGATTCTGCTGCTAGCCTAAGAGCTATCGAAATCAATGCCGAGGTAATGCTGAAAGCCACCAAAGTGGACGGTATTTATTCGGCAGATCCCATTAAGGTATTGGATGCTAAGCGTTATGCACAATTGACCTACGACGAAGTCCTGTACCGGAAACTCAAGGTCATGGACGCCACCGCCATCGTTATGTGCCGAGAACATATGATGCCTCTTAAAGTTTTTAACATCAATCGCCTAGGTGATTTAGTCCGGGTCGTGTGCGGGGAAGACGTGGGAACAACTGTGGTGAAGGGTTAGCGACTTATGATAGAAGACATTAAGAATGACGCCGCTGCACGCATGGCAAAGAGCGTTGAAAGCCTAAAGCAAGAACTGGTTAAGCTGCGCACCGGACGTGCTCATACCAGTCTGCTGGACCACATTACCGTTAACTATTATGGCTCCGAGGTGCCTGTGAACCAGGTCGCTTCAGTTACCGTCGGCGATGCTCGTACTTTGGTGGTCACCCCTTGGGAAAAGAATATGGTAGCCACCGTTGAGAAGGCCATTCTGACCTCCGAGTTAGGGCTTAATCCAGCCACTTCCGGTACCGTCATTCGCATTCCTCTACCGCCTTTGACCGAAGAACGCCGCCGCGATATGGTAAAAGTGGTGCGGCAGGAAGGTGAAGGCGCGCGCGTAGCTATTCGTAACATTCGCCGTGATGCCAATGCCGATTTTAAACAGTTGCTCAAGGAAAAAGAGATCACCGAAGACGAGGAGCGACGTGCCCAGGAAGCCATTCAGAAATTGACCGATAAGTACATTCAGGAAGTGGATAAGGTACTGGAGACTAAAGAAACCGAACTCATGGAAATATGAGCGGTTTTCAGGCAGCACCAGCCAACGATTGCGACACGCATCAGTCTATTGAAAAAAAGTTTATGGATTACTGCCATGGCCGGTGATAACAGCCAGTCTGTCCCGAAAAAAAAAACAGATATTCCGCAACATATAGCCATTGTCATGGATGGCAATGGGCGCTGGGCCAGAAAGCGCTTGTTGCCGCGTCCCGCCGGGCATCGCGAAGGAGCCAAAGCAGTACTGCGCATTGTGCGAGCTTGCGTCGAACGCGGCGTTAGCGTGCTTACCTTGTTTGCATTTAGTAGCGAAAACTGGCAGCGACCTCCCAAGGAAGTCAATCTGCTAATGGAGCTTTTTCTGAATACGTTGCGCACCGAAGTCGCCCAGCTCCACGCTAACAATATCCGTGTACGGTTTATCGGCGACCGTACTGCCTTTGCAGAAATTTTGCAGTCTTATATGCATCAGGCAGAAACTCAGACTGCTGGCAATACTGCCATGACCTTGATCATCGCCGCCAATTACGGCGGTCGTTGGGATATCGTTCAGGCAGCACGGCAGCTGGCGCGGGATGTCTTGGAGGCAAAACTAACGCCGACAGATATTATGCCCGAGCAACTGCAAAACCGCTTGTGTCTCTCCGATTTACCTGAGCCGGATCTCTTTATTCGCACTGGCGGCGAGCAGCGAATCAGCAACTTTCTGCTCTGGCAAATGGCATATACGGAACTGTATTTCACCGAACAACTCTGGCCAGATTACGATATCGCGGATCTGAATCAGGCCTGCGCCTCTTTTGCTAAACGACAGCGCCGATTCGGCCGTATCAGCGACGAGTAGGTGGAACAGGATAATAGTGCTTAAACAACGCCTCCTTACTGCTGCCACCCTGGGAACTCTCATTGTTTGGATTACCTTAAAGCTCTCTACCCTGTGGTTCGGCGTTACGCTACTGATGGTTGTGTTGTTAGGAGCCTGGGAATGGAGCAGTCTGCTATTCCGCACGGGGCGGTTTATTTTCTGCACACTCATGGCGGCGCTGATCAGCGCCGCCTGGTCTTTGCTGGACAATTCGATGTTTATCGGAATGATACTGATTACTGCGAGTCTTTTCTGGTGCCTGGTCATCACGTGGTTACGGCGCTATGCCGTCAATACCCTGCCTTTTCCCGTTCGTACGTGGGCCTTAGCCGGGCTTTTAACGCTGATACCGGCTTGGGTGGCTTTAATGAATCTGCACAGTACACCCGATTATGGTCCCCGCTACGCCCTGTTTCTATTGCTCCTGATTTGGATCGCCGACAGTGGAGCTTACTTTGTGGGTCGCCGCTGGGGCCGTACCAAACTCGCACCGCGTATCAGCCCGGGGAAAACCTGGGAAGGTGTGGTTGGCGCCCTCACAGTCACTTTGGCAGTCGCTGGAGCCGGTGCTGTGTCTCTCGGTGTAAGGCGATGGGGTGCTTTTATTCTCATCTGCGTCATCACCGTTTCGTTTTCCGTTGTTGGGGACCTCCTGGAAAGCATGCTAAAACGCCAGTATCACACTAAGGACAGCGGTCACCTACTACCGGGGCATGGCGGTATCTTGGACCGCGTGGATAGCTTAACGGCCGCCGCCCCTATTTTCCTGCTAGGCCTATATGGCTTTTCGTTATGAACACGAGGAACCCCCGATGATCGGCGTTACCATATTGGGCTCCACCGGCTCCATTGGAATTAGCACTTTAGAGGTATTGCGGCTACATCCCGAGCGCTTTCGAATTACCGCGCTAACGGCCAATCGAAGTGTAGAAATGCTTTACCAGCAATGCCTTGCGTGGCAACCTGATTATGCCGTTATGGGGGATGCTACAGCGGCTCAGCAGCTGCGTGAGCACTTAAGTGCAGCCGGTTTAGACACTGAAGTACTGGCCGGTTTGGCAGGTCTGGAAACCGCTGCCACATTACCTCAGGCTCATTATGTGATGGCGGCTATTGTCGGAGCCGCCGGGCTAAAACCAACGTTAGCCGCCGCGCGTGCCGGCAAACGCGTGCTGCTGGCAAACAAAGAAGCCTTGGTCATGGCCGGGCGCCTTTTTATGGACGAAGTACATCGTCATGGCGCTGAATTGCTACCCATTGACAGCGAACATAATGCGTTATTTCAATGTCTGCCGCCGCACGGCTTTCGTGGCGATCTTAGCCAGGCGGGAATCACCCGAATTTTGCTCACCGGTTCCGGAGGACCCTTTCGGAAAACGCCTCTGGCACAACTGCCTACCGTCACTCCTGAACAGGCCTGTGCCCATCCAAACTGGAACATGGGACGGAAAATTTCCGTAGACTCCGCGACCATGATGAATAAAGGACTGGAAGTCATCGAAGCCTGTTGGCTGTTTAACGCCGCACCCGAGCAAGTTCAGGTGGTAGTTCATCCACAAAGCATCATCCATTCGATGGTGGAATATGCGGATGGTTCGGTGCTGGCACAATTGGGCAATCCTGATATGCGTACCCCCATTGCCCATGCTTTGGCCTGGCCACAGCGTATGCATGCCGGTGTACCGTCGCTGAACTTCTTGCAAGTGGAATGTCTTGACTTCCAGGCTCCAGATTTAGCAAGGTTCCCGTGTTTGCGCCTGGCGTTTGCGGCCCTGAGCGCTGGCGGAACGGCATCGGTTATCCTCAATGCCGCCAACGAAGTTGCCGTACAAGCGTTTCTGGAAAGCCAGATCCGTTTCACGGATATTTCTCTGGTTATCGAATATACCTTGGAACAGATGCCGGTAACCGAAGTCGCCTCGCTAAGTGTCGTTTTCGAAACTGATTTGCAAGCCCGCCAAATCGCCTGGGAGCGGGTTTATGGCTTACTGGAGGCTTGATTTATGAGCAATCTTTTTGTGTCGTCGCTGCTTTCCTTGCTAGCTCTGATCGTGACGTTAGGGGTTTTAATCACCGTTCACGAGTTTGGCCACTTTTGGGTAGCTCGTCGATTAGGGGTTAAAGTGTTGCGTTTCTCCGTGGGTTTTGGACGCCCACTCTGGTTACGCCGGGGCCGTGTAGACGGCACAGAATTTGCTATTGCTGCAGTGCCGCTAGGGGGTTATGTTCGTATGCTGGACGAACGGGAAGGGGAAGTCGCGGCTCATGAACGCCAGCGGGCGTTTAATCGCCAACCGGTAGGAACACGCATTGCTATCGTAGCAGCCGGGCCCTTGTTTAACTTTCTCTTTGCCATCCTCACCTATAGCCTAATGTATATGGTCGGGGTTACCGGCACCCGTCCTCTGCTGGGCGAACCGACCCCTAGTTCCATTGCAGCGGCAGGAGGATTTCAGAAAGGTGACCTCATTACCGCAGTGGATGGGAAAACCACACCGACGCTGCAAGCCGTCAGCCTGATGTTATTGGAACGCAGCATGGATGCGGAGCTGATCCAGGTCCAGGTACGCGACGCGGAAGATCGCTTGCAAATACGCACCCTAGATCTGCGCAAAGCGGAAGGATTGGCAGAAAATACCCAATTGCTATCTCAGCTGGGGTTATCTTTATGGCCAATTCCAGCGGTTGTCGGGCAGGTGCTCGAGGACAGTCCAGCAGAGAACGCCGGCCTGCAAGCGGGAGATCGCATTATCGCTGTCGATGATCAAAGGATTAACGATTGGCAAGCACTGGTAAACTACACACAAGATCATCCCGGCCAACCGCTTGGCTTCGAGATTGAGCGGGCAGGCCGGCAGCAAACCCTAGAGATCACTCCGGAGGAGGTCACCGCGGAACAAGGTACCATCGGCCGGATCGGTGTCAGCGGTCAGGTTCCGGAGGAACTGATAGAAAAAATGCGGGTGGTCGTCCGTTATGGACCCCTTAAAGCCTTCGTGGAAGGCAGCCAAAAAACCTGGGACATGTCCGTGTTCACCTTGCGTATGCTATGGCGAATGCTGATTGGTAAAGCTTCCCTAGAAAATATCAGCGGACCTATCACCATCGCTCAGTACGCCGGCCAGTCCGTCAGCATCGGCTGGCTTCCCTTCCTATCGTTTCTCGCGCTGGTCAGTATCAGCCTGGGCGTTTTGAATCTGCTACCCATACCCGTGTTAGATGGCGGGCATCTTTTATACTACGGCGTTGAGCTCGTTAAAGGCAGTCCTCTGTCCGAGTTTACTCAAGAGGCCGGACAGCGGTTAGGAATACTCCTGCTTGTCATGTTGATGGCGCTTGCGCTGTTTAATGATTTAACGCGCCTCCTGGGATAACCCCCTGATGGGGATAGCACATAATCTGGCATGAACAGATCTTCTTCGCTTTTGCTGCTTTTTCTTACCCTAGCGTTACCCGTTGTGTATGCCGCTGATGAATTCGTTATTGAAGACATTCGCGTGGAGGGTTTACAGCGCATCTCCGCGGGCACGGTATTTAACTACCTACCGGTGAACATAGGTTCCACTCTGACACCGGCGGACTATCCGGAAATCATTCGCGCCCTTTTTAAAACCGGTTTCTTTACCGATGTCAGCTTGGAACGCGATGGCAATGTGTTGGTCATTTCGGTGGTCGAGAGACCGGCCATTGCTGAAATTGAAATTACCGGTAATAAGGCTATTTCCTCGGAAGATCTCCAGAAAGGGCTTGAGGAAATTGGCTTAGAAGAGGGACAGGTCTTCGATCGCGCACTGCTGGATAAGATGGAGCAGGAATTGCTGCGTCAATATTATAGCCGCGGCAAATACGCGGTCCAAATCACTACCGAGGTGCGTCCCCTAGAACGAAACCGGGTGGCCATTCAGCTGGATATATCCGAGGGTGCTACGGCCCGTATCCGCCAAATTAATATTGTCGGCAACCGCGAATTCTCTGATAAGGAGTTGCTAAAGCAATTCCAGCTTTCCTCCACGGGTTGGCTTTCTTTCTGGACCCGAGATGATCAGTATTCCAAACAAAAACTCGCTGCGGATATCGAGGCCTTACGTTCTTTTTACCTTGACCGCGGGTACCTACAATTTAATGTGGATTCTACACAGGTATCCATTACCCCAGACAAAAAAGACATTTACATCACTATTAATATTACGGAAGGAAAACCCTACACCGTCAAGGATGTGCAGTTGACCGGGGACCTTATCGTTCCTGAGCAGGAGTTGCGCCAACTCCTCACCATCGAACCCGGTGATACTTTCTCGCGCAGCGCCATGGCCGAAGTGACCCAGGAAATCAGCGACCGGCTCGGCGAGGAAGGATATGCCTTTGCCAACGTCAATACGGTGCCGGAATTGGACGAGACCAACCAGCAGGTGACACTGACTTTCACCATTGATCCTGGACAACGGGTCTATGTACGGCGCATTAACTTTCGCGGTAATCTGAAAACTCAGGATGAAGTCTTGCGCCGGGAAATGCGCCAAATGGAAGGCGCCTGGTTCTCCAGTAAGGAAATCAATCGCTCTAAGGAACGTCTAGAAAAACTGCGTTACCTGGAAAGCGTCGAGGTGGAAACTCCGCCGGTACCTGGCACGAACGATCAAGTAGACGTAGGCTTTACAGTAGTGGAACGGCCTTCCGGGAATGTGGTCCTGGGGGCTGGTTATGGCCAAGGCACTGGCATTCTTTTGAACGCCAGTATCAATCAAGAAAATTTTCTCGGTACGGGGAACACCGTCAACTTTATTTTCAACAACAGTCGGGTAAATACCAATTACACGCTCGCCTACAATAATCCCTACTATACGCTAGATGGGATAAGTCGAGGGTTTAGCCTCTCTTACCGGGACATCGATGCCGGTGAAGCCAACACGGCGGATTATACCATTGACGGCTTTAACGGTAGAGTGACCTACGGCTTTCCCCTCAATGAGTATGATGTGCTTCGTGTGGGCTTTGGAGTGGAATTAATCAACGTCGACACGAACAACGACACACCTGACGAAATTTTTAGGTTTATCGACAATAACGGGAATAAATATACCGACGGCAAGCTGGAAACTAGCTGGTCGCGCGATAACCGCAACCGTGCTATCTTTCCTGATAGCGGCAGTTTGAATCGAGTAGAGGCTGAGGCCAGCATACCCAGCAGCGATCTCGAGTATTACAAATTAGGTTATGAACATCGCAGTTACCTTTCCCCCGCCGATTTCCTGACCTTTTCCTTGCGGGGTGAGGCAGGCTACGGGAATGGCTATGGCGGGCTAGGCGAACTGCCCTTTTTTGAAAACTTCTTCGCCGGCGGTATCGGTAGTTTGCGGGGTTACAAGAGCAATACCTTGGGCCCCCGGTTTCGCAGCACCGACGACCCCAGCGGCGGTAGCTTTAAAGTCGTAGGAGGCGCAGAAATCATCGTACCGGTGCCTTTTCTCGAGGATTCGAAAAATCTGCGCCTATTCACCTTTTTCGACGGGGGTAATGTATTCAGTTCTACCAAGGATTTTAAGATCGATGACTTACGTTATTCAGTGGGCCTCGGTGGGCAATGGTTATCACCCCTTGGACCATTGGCAGTGAGTTTAGCTTGGCCGTTCAATAAGCAATCTGGAGATGATACGGAATTTTTCCAGTTCACTTTTGGCGTTCCGTTTTAACCTATATGACATTGTCTACCATTCGAGTGCTTAACCGGGGAGTGTCTACCTTGACAGGCAGTGATAAATTACCGTTTTTGCTTTTCCTTATTCTGTTGCAAGCCGGACTCGTGCAAGCGGCAGAGCTAAAAATTGGTGCTGTCAGCATTGGCAAAATTCTTAACGAAGCGCCCCAGGCGGAACAGGCCAATCGACGCTTACAAAAAGAGTTCGAACCCCGCGAAAAAGGCCTGCTTGACGCACAAAATGCGCTACGCGGACTTGAACAGCAGTTAGCTAAAGATGGCGATGTCATGAGCGACAGCCAGCGCCGCAAGCTGGAACGCGATATCCGCACGCAAGCCCGGGAACTACAGCGCACGACCGAGGAGTTTCGTGAGGATGTCAATATTCGTCGCAATGAAGAACTTGGCAAATTTCAGCAACAAATTGTTGAGATCATTAATAGCTTAGCGAAAGAAGAAGCATTTGATCTTATTCTCAACGAGAGCGCTGTGCTGTACGCGAGTGAGCGAACGGATATCACCGAGAAAGTGTTAGGGCGCCTGTCTCGGTGATTGGCAACGCCTGTGAAGGCAATGACTCTGGGTCAGATAGCTGCTGCTGTGGGAGCGCGGTTACGCGGTGGTGATGCCACCATTCGGGTAACAGGAGTCGCCACGCTACAAAACGCACAGCCCCAGCACATTAGTTTTCTAACTAATCCCCGTTACCGACAGTATTTAGAAACGACGCGTGCTTGTGCCGTTATTCTCTCCCGGAGGGACGCGGATGGCTGTGCGGTACCTGCCCTAGTCTCTGCTAACCCTCACGCGACTTATGCCCGAGCAGCCGCGTTATTTACTCACCATAATCACCATCATCCTGGGATCCATCCCACTGCCGTCGTCAGTCCCAGCGCGCAGATCGCAGAGAGCGCCTGGGTGGGTCCGCTGTGCACCGTGGAGGAGAACGCAATCATCGAAAGAGATGTGTTTATCGGACCTCACTGTGTGATCGGCGAGCGGGTTGTATTGGGCGCAGAGACTTATCTTGTCGCCAATGTTACCGTTTGCCATGACGTGCGCATCGGACAACGGGTCCTAGTCCACCCGGGTGCCGTGATAGGCAGTGATGGTTTTGGGCTAGCCAATGAAGACGGCCACTGGATTAAGGTTCCGCAGTTAGGCAGCGTACAGGTAGGGGATGAGGTAGAAATCGGTGCCAATACGACAATTGATCGAGGCACTCTTGAAGATACCATTATCGAGGCAGGCGTAAAGCTGGATAACCAGATTCAAGTGGCTCATAACGTCCATATCGGCGCCCATACGGCCATCGCCGGTTGTGTTGGCATCGCAGGCAGCGCCCGGATTGGACGGCATTGTATCCTAGGTGGCGGAGTGGGTATTGCGGGCCATTTGGATATTGTCGATCATGTCCATATTACGGGTATGTCTCTGGTGACCCAATCGATTACAAAACCCGGCACCTATTCTTCGGGCTTACCGGTGGAATCCAACCGGCTCTGGAACAAAATTAGCGCACGCCTGCGTAAACTGGATGATTTAGCGCGACGACTGACTGCTTTGGAAAAAAAGCATCGTGCCAATAGTGACATTTAAGAGGACACACTTTGAATTCGTTGGATATCCTGGCAGTACTCCGGTACCTTCCACACCGCTACCCCTTTCTGCTGATTGATCGCGTGTTAGCTATTCAACCCGGCCGATCGTTAACGGGCTTAAAAAGTGTCACTTTTAACGAACCTTTTTTTCAAGGTCACTTTCCGCAGCGCCCCATTATGCCGGGGGTCCTGATTCTGGAATCGCTGGCCCAGGCGACCGGTATCCTGGCATTCAAAACCGAGGAGGTATTGCCCGACCAGAAGTCCATGTATTACTTAGTGGGCATTGATAAAGCCCGCTTTAAACGCCCCGTAGAACCCGGAGACCAGCTAATTCTGGAGGTTTCTTTGGAGCGGCTGAGACGCGATGTCGGCAAGTTTTTCGGCGAAGCGAGCGTAGACGGAAAAGTTGTCGCCTCCGCTGAACTGATGTGCGCCAAGCGGGAAATTAACTTGTGATCGACTCCCGTGCCGTGGTGAACCCCGCCGCGCGCCTGGCAGCAAACGTAGTGGTTGGTCCTTTCACTGTGATCGGCGCTGATGTGGAAATCGGCGAGGGGACCTGGATCGGCCCTCACGTAGTCATTCAGGGTCCAACTCGAATTGGAAAAAACAATCGCGTTTATCAGTTTGCCTCTCTCGGTGAAATGCCTCAAGATAAGAAATACGGAGGCGAAAGAACTTATCTGGAAATTGGCGACCGCAATACCATTCGCGAGTACTGCACCATCAATCGCGGCACGGCTCAAGATGCGGGGGTGACCCGGGTGGGTGATGATAATTGGATTATGGCTTATGTGCATATAGCCCATGACTGCCAGGTAGGTAACCGCACCGTGTTTGCCAATGGCGCGTCCCTAGGCGGTCATGTTCAGGTCAGTGATGATGTGGTATTGGGAGGCTTTGCACTGGTTTATCAGTTCTGCCGGATTGGCGCCCACAGCCTCTGCGGCTTTGCTTGCGGAGTGCATAAAGACGTTCCTCCCTTTGTCACCGTAGCCGGCCACCGCGCCAAGCCCCATGGTATCAATGCGGAAGGACTCCGCCGCCGGGGGTTTTCCGCTGAAGAGATTCGCGCTATCCGGCGGGCCTATAAGGTACTCTACCGGACGAATCTGAAGCTCGAGGAAGCCGCCGAGCGGGTCAGTAATCTGGCCATTGATTTTCCCCAGCTACAGCGGCTGGTGGGTTTTCTTAAAGCACCTTCTGTACGTGGTATTGTCCGCTAAATCTTCGCCAGGGTTCGGTTCTCGAGACGGCGGAGGTAGTCTGCTATGAAAATCGCCATGCTGGCCGGTGAGGTGTCCGGCGATCGCTTGGGGGCCGGCTTGATCACTGCGCTTCGCAAACATTATCCCCAGGCAGACTTCGAGGGCATCGGCGGCCAATATATGCTGGCCAAAGGCTTTAAGAGCTTATTTCCTCTTGAAAAGCTGTCGGTGATGGGCGTCTGGGAAGTAATGATCCATCTACCGGAACTGCTGCGGATACGACGGACGCTCGTGCAACATTTTGCGGCACACCCACCCGCTGTTGTCATTGGCATTGACGCACCCGAATTTAATTTATCCCTTGAGCGACAGCTTAAAGCGCAAGGTATACTGACGGTACATTATGTCAGCCCGCAGGTTTGGGCTTGGCGGCCAGGGCGCCTGCGCGCCATCGCAGGCGCTATCGACCTGATGCTGGCACTGTTGCCCTTCGAAACCGCCCTCTATCACCAGTATGGAATACCTGTTCACTATGTCGGCCATCCCTTGGCCGATGAAATTCCTTTGCAAAGCGACCGTGTACCGGCCCGCCGGGCATTAGGCCTTGCCGTAACGGGACCTCCCCTGCTAGCCCTCTTGCCGGGAAGCCGCATGAGTGAAGTGCAACGGCTGGCACCCTTATTCCTGGAGGTTATCGCTTGGCTTAGGGAGCGGTTGCCGGTAACCGGTATTCTACCGGCGGCCACGCCCCCTATTTATCGTTATTGTGCGGCATTGCTGGCCAACCGGAGACCACAGTTGCCGGTCACCCTGGTGGAGGGTCGCGCGCGCGAGGTATTGACAGCGGCAGACGTCGCGCTTGTTGCCTCAGGCACCGCCACCCTGGAAACTCTCCTGGTAAAACGACCCATGGTGGTGGCTTATCAGGTAGCGCCACTGACTGCCTGGCTTACCTCACGGTTTATCCGGGTATCCCGCTTTGCGTTGCCGAACTTACTGGCGGGAAAAGACGTGGTACCTGAGTTTATTCAGCAGGCGGCGACCGTAAACAATATCGGTCCTGCCGTATTAAGACAGCTGACCAATCCCATAGCTCCATGGCTCGCTGAGTTCGAGGCTCTCCACCAGCGCCTGCGCTGCAACGCCAATGCGCAAGCTGCCCTGGCGATTGCTGAACTAATAGCCAGCCTTCCCGTAGCGAGGCGCGCTACCGGTCGAGATTGACACGGTGCGGAAGGCGGCGAGACGGTACAGGCGGTGGATATTGGCCCAACTGTCGGCTAATCTCGATGGCCATCGCCAAGGCCCGTTTCCCATCCTCGCCACTCACCAAGGGACTTCTGCCATGGCGAATGGCGCTAAGAAAGGCGGCAATCTCAGTCGCTAGCACATCCTCCTTGGGAAAGCCTCGTTCTTCACTGGTGATGCCTTGAATGCCGGGATAGATCTCCGTCGCGCCCTTACGATGAATACCGAGCCGGTTATTTTGAAAATCGATGGTCAGATAAGCATCATGCTGAAACAGCCGCATTTTGCGCTCACTCTTGAGACTGATCCGACTGGCCGTGACATTAGCGACACAGTGGTTGGCAAATTGAAGGCGCGCATTGACGATATCGATTGCCGAAGACAGCACGGGAACCCCGCTGGCGTCGATGCGCCGGATCGGCGAGTTCACCAAATTGAGAATAAGGTCAATATCGTGAATCATCAGGTCTAGTACCACGCTCACATCGATACCCCGCGGTTTGAAGGGAGCGAGACGATGAGACTCGATGAACAGCGGTTGCTCGATCATATTTTCCAGGGCCAGCACCGCCGGATTAAAGCGTTCCAAGTGGCCAATCTGTAATATCCGCTGCTGCTGCGCGGCCAGATCGATCAGGGCTTGGGCCTCCTCCAGCGTGGCGGCAATGGGCTTTTCCAGGAGCACATGAACGCGACTTTTCAAAAACTCGGAGGCGACGGCAAAATGATACTCGGTGGGCACAGCGATACTCACTGCATCCACCTTACCGAGCAGCTGCCGATAGTCGCTAACCGCCTCGACGCCCAACCGCCGGGCGACGCGATGCGCTGTTGCGAAATGGCTATCGGCGACCGCCACCAGTTTCGACTCCGGCAGGCGAGCCAGTTTTTCGGCGTGAAACGTGCCGAGATAGCCGACGCCGACTACCGCCGTTTTCAGTTTTACCATCGTTGACCCTTTTTTCGCTTACCCGGCAACGCCGCAAACATGCTAGCGCGTCACACCGCGTTGCGAATGGCGCAGAAAATCTAACAGATAAGACACCTGAGGACTCGCAAAGCCAGCTGCCTCGGCGGACACGATGGCGTCCGTTAACCGCTTTCCCGAACGGAACAGCAACCGGTAAACCTGCTGTAGCTGGTCCATGGTATCGCTATCAAAACCGTGACGCCGTAGCCCCCTGCGGTTAAGTCCATAGAGCCTGGCATGATTCCCGGCGGCCAACATAAAAGGCGGAATATCCAGGGTGGCAATCGTACCCCCACCCAACATGGCATAGGAACCGATGCGCACAAATTGATGAATAGCGGACAAACCCGCGATATTGACGCCATCCCCTACGATCACATGGCCGGCCAGGGTGGCGGCATTGGCCATAATCACCTGGTTACCGACGCGGCAATCATGCGCGACATGGGCGTACACCATAAACAAATTGTCATTACCAATCCGCGTCACCCTGCGGTCCTTTGCCGTGCCGCGATGCACGGTCACAAATTCGCGGATCACATTGCGCTCCCCGATTTCCAGCCGGGTGGTCTCACCGGCATAGCTAAGATCCTGCGGTGCGGCCCCCAAACAGGCATGGGCGAAGATACGATTGTCCCGCCCCAGCCGTGTGTGTCCCTCGATCACTACATGCGGCCCGATCTCACAGCCGTCACCAATTGCTACGTTGGCATCAATAACGGCATACGCTCCAACGCAAACGTTATCTCCCAGGCGGGCATGGGGATGAACGATGGCCGTGGCGTGAATCCTCATTTACGGTGAACTTGCGCTGTCGTAGATATGCTTAAAAGGAGGAGGTCCCTTCTTAAAACGGCGATGCGCCCAGAGATACTGTTCCGGCATCTGGCGAATCCAGTCTTCCAATAGTCCATTGATACGCAGGGCATCCGCGGCGGGATCGTCGCTGGGGAAATTTTTCAGGGGCGGCAATAGGGTAACCCGATAACCTGCTTTACCCGACAGGCGCTGGACCCAGTACGGTACGACTTGGGCTCCGCTTAACCGCGCCAGGCGCGACGTGGCCGTCACGGTAAGCGCGGGAACGCCAAAAAAGGGCACCAGCACGCTGTGCCGGGGACCATAGTTTTGATCCGGCGCATACCAGACGGCATGGCCTTGCCTAAGCACACGGAGCATGCCCCGGACGTCATCGCGAGCGAACATCGCAAGACCGGAATGGCGTTCCCGCTCATAACGCATAATGGTATTAAACAAGGCATTACCGTGGGGCCGGTAGAGCGCATGAAATGGCCGATACAGCGTAACGAGACGGGCTCCGAGTTCCAACGGAATAACATGGGCCGTCAACAGAATGACGCCTTTGCCACGAGCCAAAGCCTGATCAAAATGGGCTATTCCATCGACCACGGCCAGCCGCCGGACCCGCTCATCCGATCCCCACCACGCCAGCGCGGTCTCGAACAAACCGACGCCCAGCGCCGCAAAATGCGCATTCAGCAGTTGCCTGCGTTCCCGGGGAGATAACGCTGGAAAACATAACCGCAGATTGACCGCGACGATGCGGCGGCGATACCCCGCCAGGTGACCAAACAGGCGGCCAATGCCCCGCCCCAGCACGACCTGCCAGGAGAAAGGCAACCTGGACATTAATCGCATCATCCCTAAACCCAGCCAGACCGGCCAATAACGCGGGGCGACCAAACGCCACCCGCCATTCGCCTTACGGAGCATAGGCAGCCATGATCCTGGGGCCTGCGCAGTCTTATCGAGATTCCCTTTTTGCCTGCTCACTGCCATCGCCTTGCCTGAGGACCGAGACAATCTCATGGGACCTCACAATAGCCTTTAGCTTCAAAAGCAGGGAAAAAATGAAAACTTTTTCACGCTGATGACTCCTAAAGATGTAGAAATGTAGCCATGATAAAATTTGCCACGACTGGTGAAGCTACTATTGCCGAACCGGCTTATTCGATCGTCACTCCAACGGCATGACCCGTTGGCCAGGCGTTCAAGCCTTAGTCACTCCGCGGCAATTCTAGATGACCGATAGCGCGGAGTAAACATGACCTTGTCTAAACAGAGGAAAAAAAGAAACTGTGATAACCATACGTACCTGCTTAACGCTACTCATAGCGGCCCAGCTATGGCTTGGAGTTTCGTTGAGTGCTAATTCCAACGCCGCTGAAGAACCAGCGGCCAGCTCGAGCAATCTGGCCAAGGCAACCTTTGCCGGCGGCTGTTTCTGGTGCATGGAACCACCCTTTGACAAACTAGAAGGCGTGGTTTCCACCACATCGGGCTACATTGGTGGACATCAAGAAAATCCTACCTATCAGGGGGTATCCGCCGGCGGCACCGGGCACGCCGAGGCGGTGGAAATCCTCTACGATCCGGATAAGATCAGCTACGGCGAATTACTGGACGTTTTTTGGCACAATATCGATCCTATCACGGCAAACCGGCAATTCTGCGACTCAGGCTCGCAATACCGCTCGGCGATCTTCTACCATGATGAAGCACAACAACGCCTGGCTGAGCAGTCCAAGCGGGCCCTGGAACAATCCGGCCGATTTAGCCAGCCCATCGTAACCGAGATTGTTCCCGCCACCACCTTTTATCCGGCGGAAACGTACCACCAGGATTATTATCGGAAAAATACACTCCGCTACAAATTCTACCGCTATAGCTGCGGCCGGGATCAGCGGCTGGAAGAACTATGGGGTGAGGAATCCTGATTTAGCGTTTATGAATGAATAGGGCGATTCGTGGATCGCCCCTTCAGCAGGCTTGATTCTCAAGACGGTATCCACAGGAATTTAATTGGAAATAGCCGCAAGAGCTGCTGCACGCGGCCACAGCTTCACGCTTCACGTCTCTTTCTTCACGTCTCTTTCTTCACGTCTCTTTCTTCACGTCTCTTTCTTCACGTCTCTTTCTTCACGTCTCACTCGTTCATCGAACAGGTTAAAATGCATGATCAGTGACTCTGAAGGGATTACAATAAAAGATGAAAAAGAAACTACCGAGGCGAGCTGCTCAACCCGTTTCTCAGCTCTGTCAATACACTGCCGGCTGCGACGAAGCAGGCCGCGGGCCGCTGGGTGGCCCGGTGGTAGCCGCCGCCGTTATCCTGTCTCTCGCTTCCCCCATCGCGGGGCTGGCGGATTCGAAAACACTTAGCGCTAAACAACGCGAATACCTGACCGACGTCGTCAAAGCCCAGGCGCTTTGCTGGGCCATCGGAGAGGCCACGGTGGCGGAAATCGACTCACTTAATATCCTACGGGCAACTCTGCTGGCCATGGAGCGCGCCGTCAATGAGCTCACTGTCCTACCCGAACGTTTGCTGGTGGACGGCAATCAGCTGCCTGCCCACCTCCCCTGCCCCGCCACCGCCATCATCAGAGGCGATCAAACCGTGTCCTGCATCAGCGCCGCTTCCATTCTCGCCAAAACCCATCGGGATGCGTTAATGGTGGAGCTGGATTTGCTTTATCCCGAATACGGATTTAAAAACCATAAGGGTTACGGTACGCGGGAGCACCTGGCGGCCCTTGCCCGTTTCGGAGCCAGCCCCATTCATCGGTGCAGCTTTGCACCGGTGCGCCAAGTGCTACTAAATCGCACCGCACCGCTTAGCGAATAGACTTTAAAAATTCCCACTACCGCAACCCAGCACAGGGAGCGTGTAGACTTTGCTTTGCGCCGGCTATGCATCACACCTGACGCCACCCCCTGTTCTGATTTATCATTTCCGGTGCCGCTTTTTTTCAGGGGTATTACCGATCTGGTTTCTACAGGAGTACACATGACTGCCACCTTCGTGCACCTGCACCTACATACCGAATATTCTTTGGTAGACGGCCTGATTCGTATCAAGCCGCTGGTCAAGCAGGTCGCCGAGGCTGGGATGCCGGCGGTCGCCGTCACCGATATGAGCAACCTGTATGCCATGATCAAGTTTTATAAGGCGGCTCACGGGGCCGGCATTAAACCCATTATCGGTATGGACCTGTGGGTGCAACGGGAGCAGACAGACCCAGCGCGGCTCGTTCTGCTATGCCAGAATGCGACGGGTTATAGGAATCTTACCCGGCTGGTCAGCCGCGGCTACCTGGAAGGCCGGCAGCGGGGCGTACCAGTGCTGAATCACCAGTGGCTGCAAGGCGCTACAGAGGGTTTGCTGGCCTTATCGGGAGGCCGCGAGGGAGAACTGGGAAGGCTTCTGGAACGGGGCCATAAGGCACCGGCGGAGCGTTGTCTAGAAGAATGGAAAGAGCTGTTTCCGGACCGTTTCTATCTGGAAATTCAACGCACCGGCCGCCCCGAAGAGGAAGTTTATCTCGATGCCGCGGTCGAACTCGCAGACGCTTCGCGCACGCCGTTAGTGGCCAGTAACGATGTGCGTTTCCTGTACCGTACCGACTTCGAGGCCCACGAAACCCGGGTTTGTATCCACGAAGGCCGTATCCTGGCTGACCCGCGCCGCCCCCGTCATTACAGCGACCAGCAGTATCTGCGCACGCCCGAAGAGATGGCGGAACTGTTCACAGATCTCCCCGATGCCCTGGAGAACAGCGTGGAAATCGCCCGGCGCTGTAATCTGGAAATTGAGCTTGGTAAAACGTTTCTGCCGGATTTCCCGATTCCTGAAGGCATGACGGCGGAGGCTTTCTTTGCAACCCAGGCCCGGACGGGTCTCGAACAGCGCCTGCAACGCCTGTTTGCTATCACCGCCACGGATTTCCCAGAACGCCGGCAATCCTATGACGAGCGCCTGGAACGGGAGCTAATGGTGATTAACCAGATGGGCTTCTCTGGCTATTTCTTGATTGTGGCCGATTTTATTCAATGGGCTAAACAGCACGGGGTGCCGGTGGGACCGGGGCGAGGTTCCGGCGCGGGTTCGTTGGTGGCTTATGCCTTGGGCATTACCGATTTGGACCCGCTGACCTATGACCTGCTGTTTGAACGCTTCCTCAATCCGGAACGGGTGTCCATGCCCGATTTCGACGTCGATTTTTGTATGGAAGGCCGCGATAAGGTCATCGACTATGTCGCCCAGCGCTACGGGCGGGACAAAGTCTCCCAAATCGCTACCCACGGTACCATGGCGGCCAAGGCGGTGGTGCGGGACGTGGGCCGGGTGTTGGGGCATCCCTACGGATTTGTAGACCGCATCGCCAAGTTGATTCCCTTTGAAATTGGTATGACTCTGGACAAGGCCTTGGTTCAGGAAACGGAATTTCGTAAGGTCTATGACGAAGACGAGGAAGTCAAAAGCCTGGTGGATCTGGCCCGCTCTCTGGAGGGGCTGGCACGCAGCGTCGGCAAACACGCCGGCGGTGTAGTCATTGCCCCCTCGAAGCTCACCGATTTTTCACCCCTCTACTGTGAGCAGGGTTCTCAGGCCATCGTCACCCAGTTTGATAAAGATGACGTGGAAAGCATCGGTCTGGTCAAGTTTGACTTCTTGGGGCTGCGCACCCTGACCATTATCGACTGGACGCTGGAAACAGTAAATCGCCAACGCGCCGCCGCAGGCCAAGCAGCTCTCGATATTACCGCCATTCCGTTGGCGGATCCGGCCACCTTCGAGCTGCTTAAGGCTTGTCAAACCACGGCGGTATTTCAGCTGGAATCCCGAGGCATGAAGGATCTCGTCCGGCGCCTGCAGCCGGACCGCTTTGAAGACATCGTCGCCTTGGTGGCACTGTTTCGCCCCGGCCCCCTGCAATCCGGCATGGTGGATGACTTTATTGACCGCAAGCATGGCCGTGCCCCGGTGGCTTACCCGCATCCCGATCTGGCAACGGTGCTGGAGCCCACCTACGGCATCATTCTGTATCAGGAACAGGTGATGCAAATTGCCCAAATCCTGGCCAATTATACCCTGGGAGGCGCCGATCTGCTGCGCCGCGCCATGGGGAAAAAGAAACCCGAAGAAATGGCCAAACAGCGGGCGGTATTTACCGCGGGTGCGGTCAAGCGCGGGGTGGACGAGGGGCTTGCGACCTATATTTTTGATCTGATGGAAAAGTTTGCCGGCTACGGGTTTAACCGCTCACACAGTGCCGCCTACGCTTTGGTGTCCTATCAAACCGCCTGGCTTAAAGCCCATTATCCGGCCGCTTTTATGGCGGCCGTGCTGTCCTCGGATATGGACAAAACCGACAAGGTCGTGATCTTTATCGAAGAATGCCGGACTTTAGGACTCACTGTCGTACCCCCGGCCATTAATGCCTCTGAATACCGTTTTACGGTGGACGAGAACGGCCGAATCCTCTATGGTCTGGGCGCCGTCAAGGGGGTTGGTGAGGGAGCCATCGAAGGGGTGCTGGAGGAACGCCAACACCAGGGACCGTTCCGGGACCTGTTTGACTTCTGCCGCCGAGTGGATCTGCGCAAGGTAAACCGCCGAGTGCTGGAGTGTCTAATTCGTGCCGGGGCCTTCGATGCACTGGGTGCCAATCGCGCCACGTTAATGGCGCAATTGCCGCACGCTCTGAGCTTAGCCGAGCAAGACTCCCGTAACGGTGCCGCCGGACAGGAGGATATGTTCGGCCTCCCACGCCAGACGCCGGCACTGGCCCCCACCGCCGCTGCGCCTGTTATTGCGGAATGGGGCGATGAACAACGGCTTGCCGGCGAAAAAGAAACCTTGGGTCTGTATCTGACGGGCCATCCCATCGCACGGGTTAGCACGGAACTTCGCCACTTTACGACAGGGCGTCTGGCCGAGGTGTTGGGCGATAGCCCTCCCACGGGCGCTTCCCCCGCCCCACGTCGCTACGGCAGAAGCTACGACAAAACGGTTGTCGTCGCAGGCCTGGTGGTCGGCATCCGCACCCGCTATGCCAACCGCGGTGGACGAATGGCGTTCGTCACCCTGGACGACCGCAGCGCGCGGATGGAAATTCGTCTATTTTCCGAAACCTACGAACAGTGCCGGCAGAGCATCGTCATGGATCAGGTGCTGGTGGTACAAGGTTCACTGGTATGGGATGAGTTTTCGGAGAGTCTGCGCCTTAACGCCGAGCGAGCACTGGATTTGGATACGGCCCGCAACGAATATGCTCGCCGCCTGCTGATTCAGTTAGAGGTTAGCCGCTTTGGCAACGGTCTACTGGATCATCTGGCCGCCACTTTAGCGCCTTACCGGCAGGGTAAGTGCCCCGTCTGGGTAGACTATCGAGGCGCAGGCGCCCAAGCGGAAATCGTTTTAGGCCGGGATTGGCAGGTAAAACCTGCTGAGGAATTGCTGCGCCGGTTGCGGGAGTTGGTGGGAGAAGAACACGTGCGGTTAGTTTATGCTTAAGGGCGTGTTCCAGCCTTGTGCGTCGTGATGGGACGCCAACCCTGAGAACGACGTGGAGAAAACACCTATGTCCGAGAGCTTGCATATGCAACGGCTGTCCGGCAGCCATATCAATAGACATTATCGGAAATAAGCTATTGACCAACTTAACTACCTGTACATCAAGGATAATAATTCGCCGAAACCTTAAAACCGATAATGTCTAATGCTTACCTACCGGAACTGGCGCGGCTGCGCATCACCGTGTTCCGGGAGTTTCCTTACCTCTATGAGGGCAGTGCCGCTTACGAAGAAAACTATCTTAAAACGTATGTCGACGCCGCCGCCAGTGTCATGGTCATCGTGTGGGATGGCAATACTGTGATCGGTGCCTCCAGTGGTCTGCCCTTGCTGGCCGAGACAGAGAATATCATGCGTCCTTTTCGAGCACAGGGTTATGACCTAGAACGTATCTTTTATTATGGTGAATCGGTGTTACTGCCTGCCTATCGTGGACGGGCGTAACCAGATTTCCGCCTCTCAGGCGGCCTTGGGCAAAATCTCCAGTGCAGGCCGACGAATAGGTTTTTTAGGATACAGTCGGGCCGTTTCTTGTTTGATGTAGTACTGCATGAAGTCCTCCCACTGCCCATTGAGGGCGAGGCAACGGAGCTGGAGCACGGCCTGAGCGCCAGGCAGTGTCCCATGCATGCCGGTGCGCTCCATGCGATCCTTGACCACATGACGGCAAGCGCCCTCGATGACGCCCGAGGCGATGGGATAGCCAGCTGCCAGATACTGATCGTACTGCACGCGATGCCGATGCCGGTGAAAGTAATCGCTGATCTTGGTCAGTGGCTGGCGTTGTGCGTCCGACAAGCCGCATCGCTGGGCCTGATCGATCAACCAGATCATCAGCATCCGCGCCTGGCCCTTGAGCAGTGCCAGTAAGCAAAGTTTCATCAGGGCCATCGCCTGGTCGCTGCCCGGGGCATGAAATAAATGCACCGCTTCCCAGAGATACCCATTGGCATGCAGCAAATCCAGAATCTCTACCCGGGGCGTGTCCTTCAGCACCGCCTCTAACTGGTCCCACAACGTGGGTTGACCGTCCATGACCACTACCCAGGGCTGGCGGTGTTGGGGATCCCGTCCCTGGGCTTGCTCCAGCAGCCAGGGGAAAATGACCTCGGCGCTATGGCCCGGCTGGCCGCTGTCGGCTTCGGACAGCGCCGCGCGCAGGCGCTTGTGTTGGGGCGCCGGGCGGGCCAAGACCGGCGGCACACCGGGTATTGGTTCCTGAAACAGCGCTTCCAGCACCTGCTCCGGGGTGCGTACGTAGGGTTCGAGGTGATAAGCCGCGCCTACCAAGGCCATCTGTTTGCGCCCCGGTTTAGGGCCAGGCCGATGGGCATGGGCGGTAATCGGCGGTGCCTCGGGCGCTTTGCGCATGGGTACCCCCTTGCCGTCGGCGCGCATCACCACCACTTGCGCCTCAACAGCGGCCTCCGGCGCGGGGTGCGCGGCCCAGAATCCCTCGACCTGCGCGCCCAGCATACGGCTGGTCTGCTCCAGCCCCGCCACCGATTGCCTCACCCCCAGCATCGGTTCCAGCACCGCGTTAACTTGCCCATAGGGCATTTCCACCGCCAAGCGCTGGTCCCAGTCCTGCAGGAGGTAGGAGTCCTTGCCTTCCGGCAGGCCGGCTCGGGCATCCAGCGGCACGTATTCGATGCGCTGCTTCTCACCACGGGCGTAGACCCAGCGCACGCTCTCCAACAACCCAAAGATCGCGCGGTAACTGCGCCGCTGGGGCTCGCTCAGGCGTTTGAGTTCGCGCCCGTCGCTCAGCTCCATCCGCTCGCCCTCATCGCCTTCACCCAACAGAGCAAAGAACTCTTTGAGCAGCAGCAACCCCAACTGCAACAACCGCTTGAACAGCTCCCGTTCGACCGCGTGGGCGGCACTGCCGGTCTCGGCCGCCCGGCGGATGAAGCCTTGCAGTTGATCTAGGATCACCTCAACGCTCTCAGGCTTGCCTTGAGTAGATGCTTGTCTCATTATCTTCATCGGTGGGTTCCTCGCAGGATGGTGCCTAACAACTTCATCCTACCCCAGCCCTTGGCTCAGGGGCAGAGGAACCTACTCGCTTCCGCTTGCGGAATTCTGGTTACGCCCATCGTGGACAAGGTCTCGGCGTACGGTTTTTCGAAGAACGCGAGGCTCACGTGCGGACGCTGGGCCGTTTTACCCGGCTTTGTTTTTGTGCCGTCGCACGACCGGCGGATCATCCGCGTCGCCCGGCAGATTACGTGCCGTTAGACCGTTTCTGGCAGCAACGGGGCTTTGTCAAGCATCCGGAACTGCATACTACTTTTTCCTGGCAGGATTTAGACGAGTCCAGCGAATTCCCTAAGCCGATGACTTTCTGGCTAAAATCTTTAGCGGAGCGGTAAGCCTGCCGAAGCTAGCGAGCGGTTTTTCACTCGGGCAGCAGCGCATCACGGCTGCACGGCTATGTTGATTCATAGTGGAATTCACTTGACAATTTTACCGCTTAGGTTGCCTCTGCATATCATCCTTGCCGATATTAAGCACAAAACGAAAACATATTGTATCGTCAGTGAGTTAACAATATCATTTCAATACTTCCTGTGAAATAACACGGGCAAATGAAGGCGCTAATTCCATTAATTTTAATTCTGTATTACGCGTTTTTATATTCCTTGCTAGACTTCTATAAGTCGATGACGAGTAATATCTTTTACTATTAACGATTGAACGAGAACTGTATTGTAATACAGCTAATAGTCTTTCTAATATTTGTTAGCCCAGCGACAACGAAGACTCAATAAAAGGAAATTTAAATGCTCCTACGTGATACCTTTTTCTACATAGCCGGAATAGGCTTCTTGGCCTTAGCCAAGGCTAAAAATATTCTTCAAGGCTATTCCTCACCCAAGCCATTTGATATTTCTGAAACTGAACGGTGTATTGAGTACGACATCAACGTTGTTGAACATTGGTTGTCCCACCTCCAAAAGTTTACTTACAGCACCTACTCTCTTGTTGGAAAGAACGTCCTTGAACTCGGGCCTGGTTCTGATCTGGGAATTGGCATTTATCTTCTTGCAAAGGGGTGTTCGCGATACAACGCTTGCGATGTAAATGATCTCATGAAATCTACACCTGATAGATTTTATGAACAGTTATTTAAGAAATTAGAAAGCATAAATACCCAGACGGATATCGGATTCCTAAAAGAACAATTAGAGAAAACGAAAGCAGGAATCTCTTCACGGATTAACTATGTAGTACGTAATGACTTTGATTTTATTTCTGCCTTCGGGGAATCTACAATAGATTTGGTGTTCAGTCAGGCAGCATTCGAGCATTTTGATGATATCGAATCAACTATTTCGTACTTAAACGCCGTATGCAAACCTGGTGCAATCTTGGTTGTAGAAATAGATCTGAAAACACACTCTCGATGGATTCGGGATAAGGACCCAAACAATATCTATAGATACTCAAACTGGGTTTACAATACATTCTGGTTTCGTGGAATTCCAAATAGGGTTCGTCCCTTTCAATACAAAGAGACGTTTGAACGCTTCGGTTGGAGGGATTTAAAATTACGCCACTTAGAAAACTTAATGAACACGATAGCTGTTATTCTGGCATGAACAAGACTTTTTCTGACAAAAAGAATCAGATGGACTACTTATCCATTATGATTTGTGCAAGAAAATCAGAAAAGGGCTAACAACCGCATCAACTCGGACTGGCAATTCCGCTACGCTCCATTGCCAGCCGGTTATGCGGAGCCGTTATGGGAAGGAACCAGCAGCCTATTCATGCGATTTTGACGCAAGAGTGGCTTTAAGCATACAAGAATGAAGAAGATACTGAGGAAATATGGCGATCAAGAAATCTGAGCTTTATTCATCGCTTTGGGCGAGCTGCGACGAATTACGCGGCGGCATGGATGCCAGCCAGTACAAGGACTATGTCCTGTTCATGTTGTTTATCAAGTACATCTCCGACAAGTACGCCGACTCCGACGACTTCGCTCCACCGGTTACCATACCGCCAGGAGCCAGTTTCAAAGACATGGTCAAGCTCAAGGGCAAGAGCGATATCGGCGACAAGATCAATACCCAGATCATTCAACCGTTGATCGACCACAATTCCCGCTTGGCCCGCAGCGACTTCCCCGACTTTAACGATCCGAACAAACTCGGCGAGGGCAAGGCGATGGTGGACCGACTCACCAACCTGGTGAGCATCTTCCAGAAGCCCGAGTTGGATTTTTCAAAGAATCGCGCCGATCACGACGATATTCTGGGCGATGCCTACGAGTACCTGATGCGGCACTTTGCTTCTGAAAGCGGCAAAAGCAAAGGTCAATTCTATACGCCTTCCGAGGTCAGTCGCATTATCGCAAAAGTCATCGGCATTTCACCGCAGAATGCTGTTGCGTCCACCACGGCTTATGACCCGACCTGTGGATCGGGATCGTTGCTTCTGAAGGTGGCCGCCGAGGCGGGCAAACACATTACCCTCGAGGGGCAGGAAAAAGACGTATCCACGGCCGGTCTTGCCCGCATGAACATGATCCTGCACGACTTCCCGACGGCCAACATCCTCAATGGGAACACGCTCGCCTCTCCCAAGTTCAAGGATGGCGAGAGCTTGCGGACCTACGACTTCGTCGTCGCCAATCCGCCGTTTTCGGACAAAACCTGGAGCACCGGACTCACGCCCGCAAGTGATCTGTACCAGCGTTTTGAATGGGGGGAACCCCCCGCGAAACAGGGCGACTATGCTTACCTGCTGCACATTATTCGCTCGATGAAAAGCGCAGGCAAAGCGGCCTGCATCCTGCCGCACGGTGTGCTGTTTCGTGGCAATGCCGAGGCGGCCATCCGTAAGCGACTGGTACGTTCCGGGTATCTGAAAGGGATCATCGGGCTACCTGCCAACCTGTTTTACGGCACCGGCATCCCCGCCTGCATCCTGGTGCTCGACAAGGAAAATGCCCCGGCTCGCAAGGGCGTATTCATGATCGACGCCTCCAAGGGCTTCATCAAGGACGGCAACAAGAACCGTCTGCGCGAGCAGGATATCCATAAAATTGTCGATATCTTTACCAAGCAGACCGACACCCCCCGCTATGCCCGCATGGTGCCCTTCGACGAGATCGCCGATCCCAAGAACGACTACAACCTTAATCTGCCGCGCTACATCGACAGCACCGAACCGGAAGACATTCAGGACATCGACGGCCATCTGCGCGGGGGGATACCCGACTGGGATATCAATGCACTGGATGCCTATTGGCAGGTGATCCCCGGCGTTCGGCAAGAACTCTTCGAAAGCGTTGGTCGCTCCGGTTATTCCAGGCTGAAGTCGCCCATTTCCACAGTGAAGTCGGCCATTCTGAGCCACAGCGAATTTTCAGCGTTCAAGGCGACCGTGACCGAAATCTTTGACGGGTGGCGCACCACCAACACGCCAGCCCTGAAAGGCTTTGACAAAGAAGGACACCCCAAGGCGCTGATTGAAACCATTGCCGAAGACTTGCTGACAAGTTTCCGTAATGCCCCGCTGCTCGACGCCTATGACATCTACCAGCACCTCATGGACTACTGGGCTGAAGCCATGCAGGACGATTGCTACCTGATCGCCGCCGACGGATGGGTGGCCAAGACCCAACGCGTCATGGAAGAGGTCAAGAGCGGCAAGAAAAAGGGTGAGATGAAAGACAAAGGCTGGGCCTGCGACCTGATCCCCAAGCCTTATATCGTCGCTCGCTATTTCGCCAAAGAGCAGGCCGAGCTGGGTGCCTTGCAAACAGAACTGGAGTCGGTCGGTGCGCAAATGACCGAACTTGAGGAGGAGCATGTCGGCGAAGAGGGCGCTTTCAGCGAGCTGGACAAGATCAATAAGGGCGAGGTCAGCAAGCGCCTGAAAGAGGTCAAAGGCGATCCCGACTACGCCGAGGAAGTGCAGGTTTTGAAACAGTGGGTCAAGCTGGAACAGCGCCAGGGCGCACTCAAGAGCAAGGTTAAGGAAGCGGATGGAGCGCTGGACAAGCTTGCCTATGACAAATACCCGCAGCTCAACGTGGACGAGATAAAGACCCTGGTGGTGGATGACAAATGGCTGGCCACGATTGCCATTGCCGTGCAGGGTGAGCTGGATCGCGTCTCGCAGACACTCACCACCCGCATTCGTCAGCTTGCTGAGCGATACGACACGCCGCTACCAAAACTGGTGGACGAAGTGACAGACCTGTCGGCCCGTGTCGATGAACACCTCAAACAGATGGGGGCGGTATGGAACTAAGACCGGGATACAAGCAGACTGAGGTAGGGTTGATTCCGGAGGATTGGGATGCGGTTGATCTCGACAACGTTTGCACAATGAAGAGCGGGGAAGGAATAACCAGTAAAAGAATCGACAACTGCTCGCCATATCCTTGCTATGGTGGGAATGGTCTTCGAGGGTTCACTACACGCTACACGCATGATGGTTCGTTTGCTTTGATTGGTCGTCAAGGCGCGCTTTGTGGGAATGTTGTTCCTGCCGAAGGACAGTTTTTTGCATCAGAGCATGCCGTTGTCGTAAGTGCACGGCAAGGCGTAGATATCCGATGGCTCACCTATGTTTTGGGACGGATGCACCTCAATCGGTATTCCGAATCGTCGGCACAACCCGGTCTTTCTGTCTCCAAAGTTCTAAAACTTCGGTTAGCATTTCCTCCGATTGAATCCGAACAATGCGCCATCGCCACCGCCTTGAGCGACGTGGATGCTCTACTGGATGGCCTCGACCGGCTGATTGCCAAGAAGCACGACCTCAAGCAGGCCGCCATGCAGCAACTCCTCACCGGCGAAACCCGCCTGCCGGGGTTTGAGGGGGAGTGGGAGGTGAAACGGTTGGGGGAGATTGCTGGGCTGAATCGTTTCAATGTTGTTCCAGCGTCCCAACCAAATCAGCAATTTGTTCACTTCAGTTTGCCTGCCTACGACGAGGGAAAGTGTGCGCAAATCGAGTTTGGCTCCGAGATCGGCAGCAACAAATTCTGGGTTCCACCCAATGCTGTTTTAGTGTCCAAATTGAATCCGCGAATTCCTAGGATTTGGGCACCTGAAGTCATCCCGAAAAACGCCTGTGCATCGACCGAGTGGCTGGTGCTCACGCCACGGGAAGGAACGAATCGAGTATTCCTTTTCGTATTATGCTCCTCTCCCGCCTTTTGCCAGCGGATGGAGCTTTCTGCCACAGGAACGACGGGAAGTCACCAGAGAATCAGCCCCAATACCGCATTGGATATTAGCGTTGCAACCCCCGTTGACAAAAAAGAACAAACAGCCATCGCCCAAGTCCTTTCCGACATGGACGCCGAAATAGCCGCCCTTGAACAGCGCCGCAACAAAACCAAAAACATCAAACAAGCGATGATGGAGGAATTGCTGACCGGCAAGACCCGTCTCGTGACGCCAGGAGGGTCCAATGCCTGAAAAACCTCGCCCCGAGCGGCTGTCCCAGAATCGCGTGGTCGCCTTGTTTACCGACACATCACGGCCGGACTGTCTTGGCTATCACTACCTGGGCGATTGGAGCAAGCGCCCAGGTAATGGAATAGCCAATCGACCCATCGAAGCGGAATATCTCGGGGCGAACCTCAAGAAGCGCGGTTATTCGGATGCCCACATCTCCGCCGCCCTACAGAAGCTGGAAACCGCCGCCGATACCACAGGCGTCACGCTCTACCAGGCTAATCTGCGCACCTACAACCTGTTGCGCTACCCGGTGAAGGTGCTGCTGGCACCTGGGCAGCCGCATGAGGATGTACACCTCATCGACTGGGACCATCCGGAGGAAAATGACTTTGCCCTGGCCGAGGAAGTAACCCTGAAGGGCGGCTATGAGCGACGCCCCGATCTGGTTTTGTACATCAATGGGATCGCCATCGGCGTGATCGAACTCAAACACAGCTCGGTGGAAGTGGCCGATGGCGTCCGCCAGTTGATCACTAACCAGGAAGAGATCTTTAACATTGGCTTCTTCAGCACGGTGCAGCTCGTCTTTGCGGGCAGCGATTCCCAAGGACTGCGTTACGGCACCACCGGCACCCCCGAGCAGTTCTTTGTCCAGTGGAAAGATGAGGATGGCGGCAGCGCCATGGAGCCCGGCACGTTGCTCGACAAGCCGCTGGCTCAGATGTGCGGCAAAGAGCGGCTCTTGGACCTGATCCGCAACTTTATCATTTACGATGCAGGCCAGAAGAAGGGACCCAGGCCCCATCAGTATTTCGGCGTAAAAGCCGCCCAGGAACGGGTCAGGCAGCGCGAGGGAGGCGTCATCTGGCATACCCAGGGCAGCGGCAAGAGCATCCTCATGGTGCTGATCGCCAAATGGTTGCTGGAGCACGATCCCGAGGCGCGTATCCTGGTCATCACCGACCGCGACGAGTTGGATAAGCAGATTGTGGGCGTGATGCGCAACGCCGGGGTGATCGGCGAGGAGGCACCGTCGCCTCGCATTACCTCGCGGGCACAGTTTGTCGAGAAGCTCGGCGCTACCACCCCGCGCCTGCTCTGTGCGCTCATCCACAAGTTCGATCTTGACCTCAAGAGTGACCCGCCGCCGATTCATGGTCGTTTCTACATCTTTGTGGATGAATGCCACCGGACCCAGGGTGGCGATATGAACAAACAGATGAAGCGGTGGATGCAGGACGCCATTTTCATAGGCTTCACTGGGACTCCTTTGCTGAAAAAAGACAAAAAAGCCACTTATGATATTTTTGGATCTCCAATTAATAGCTATAAATTTCATCAGGCCGTAGCCGACAAGGTGGTTCTTGACCTCAAGTACGAGGCCCGCGATGTGCCGCAACGCCTGACCTCACAGAATGCCATTGACGCCTGGTTTGATCAAAAAACCAAGAACCTGAATAACTTCCAGAAGGCGGTGCTGCGCAAACGCTGGGCAACGATGGAAGAGTTGATGAGCGCGGGCGAGCGTAAGCAGCGCATCATTGCCAACATCATCGAAGATTTCGGCCTCAAACCACGATTGAACAATGATCGTGGCACGGCCATTCTGGTGGCGGCTTCCATCTATGACGCCTGCCACTATTTCCGGCTGTTTCAAAACACTTCTTTTGGCCAGTACTGCGGCATCATCACCTCCTACGAGCCGAACCACAACGCGATTTCAAGAGAGCCGGCCAACAGCGATGAACGCTACAAGTTCGACACCTACACCCGGCATGTGTTGAAGAACGGACAGACAACCAAGCAGTATGAGGACGAAACCAAGCGGCGCTTTATTGAAGAACCTGCCAACTGCAAATTGCTGATTGTGGTCAGCAAGCTGCTGACCGGCTTCGACGCCCCCTCGTGCTCATATATTTACCTCGATAACGAACTGCACGACCACAATCTCTTTCAGGCCATTTGTCGCACCAACCGTCTTGATGGCGACGACAAGGATTATGGACATATCGTGGATTTTAAGGAGCTTTTTGGAGACGTGCAGCAGGCCATTGCGGTTTACAGCTCGGACGAGTTGGACATTGACGAAGGCAGCGGCGGGAGCAACAACATCCATCTCAAGGATTGGTTAAAAGAGGGGAAGGCGAGGCTCGACGCTGCCCGCGAGGCCTTGAAATATCTCTGCGAGCCGGTTCCTGCGCCGCGTGAGGTAGAGCAGTATCTGCATTACTTCTGTGGCGACGCCAATGATCCAAACGCGCTGAATGACACCGAAGCTCTGCGTATTTCGTTCTACAAATCGGTGGCCACGTTTGTTCGGGCCTTCGCCGCCATTTCTCAGGATCTCGACGAAGCCGGGTATTCCGCTGCCGAGATCACCTCGCTGAACAAAGAGGTTGAATTCTTCAGCGAGATTCGCGCCGCCATCAAGAAACACTCCGGTGAAGAGCTTGACATTAAGCCCTACGAGGCGGACATGCGCCACCTCATCAACACCTATATCCAGGCCGACCCTGCAGATCCACTGGGAGCGGTGGACAACTACTCGCTAGTTGAGTTGATCATCGAAACTGGTATACACGACGCCATCGCCAAGAAGCTCAACGAGAAGGGCAAGCTCTCAAAGAACGCTGTTGCCGAGGGAATCATTAATAACGTTCGCAAGACGATTGTTCGCGATCAGTTGACCGATCCTAAATTCTATAAAGAAATGTCGAAGCTGCTTGATGACCTCATCAAGCAGAAACGCGATGACACGGAATCCTATGAAGAATTCCTCAGGAAAGCCGAGGCGTTGGTTAAGCAGATGGCCAAGGGTCAAGGTGATGAGGGTATGCCGGCTGAACTTATTGGCAAACGTGAAGCAATCGTTATCTATAACAATCTGCCCTCTATTCTAGCCGGTGCATCTGCCGCCAACGAGGTGAGAGAGCCTTCGGCTGATTATGGAAAGACAAGGCTTACCCTGGCGCTTGCAATCGACCGCGCCATGCGTGAAAAGGCACCGGCAGGCTGGAGGGGTGACGACACACGAGAGAAACAGGTTCTGAATGCGTTGTTTCCGCTTTTATGGCGGGATCGTGAGGCAACACGGGCGATATTTGAAATTATCAAGAATCAACCGGGCTATGCATGACTGAGATTATTCAGATAGGTGATATTTCAATTGCGGTGACGCGAAAGGACATCAAGAATGTCCACCTTTCCGTTCATCCGCCAAAGGGCCGTGTTACGTTATCCGCCCCTACAGAAACGCGCCTTGAAGTGGCCCGGGCCTATGCCATTACAAGGCTCAGTTGGATACGTGAGCAGCAGGAAAAGCTGCGCAATCAGGCTCGGGAAACACCACGGGAATTCATCGAACGGGAAAGCCATTATCTCTGGGGTCGCCGACATCTGCTGACAGTGATCGAAAGCGACGCCAAGCCCTCCGTAACGGTCGACCATAAACGGATAACCCTTAGCGTGCGGCCTGGCAGTGATCATGTTAAACGAGCTTCGGTTATCAACGAATGGCACAAGTCCCTTTTACATGAGTTGATCCCAGCGTTTATTAACAAATGGGAGCCAAAGCTTGGTGTGCAGGTCACGGCCTATTTCCTCCAACGGATGAAAACCAAGTGGGGAAGCTGCAATCACAAAGCGGGGCACATTAGGTTAAATACCGAACTCGTAAAAAAACCCAAGGATCTGATCGAATACGTTGTCGTGCATGAGATGCTCCACCTGGCCGAGCCAACTCACAGTGACCGTTTTATTTCGTTGCTTACTGACCATTTCCCAACATGGCGCGAAGCCCGAGCGGAACTTAACGAGCTGCCATTGGCTGCAGAAGCATGGAGGGAGTAAATAGATGTTTTCTCAAAAGGGGGTGTCCATCTGAGTGCTGTAGGTACAAGATATAGGGATGCCGACACTAATGCCTGTCTCCCATCTGCGAGCAGGACGCGACCATCCACCCAGTTATGCGGAGCTGCGGGCGTGGTTCCCAGACGACGCCGCTTGTCTCGACTACCTTGAGTGGCTTCGCTGGCCCCACGGTTTCGTATGCCCGCGGTGTGAGACTCCAGGTCGTTGGCGGATGGGCGACGGGCGATTCTGGTGTGAACGCTGCCAGCAGCGGATATCGGTGACCGCAGGCACCATCTTCCACGGTACCCGCACCCCGCTCACGGTGTGGTTCGCCGCCGCATGGTACATGACTACCGCAAAGAACGGCGTCTCGGCCAAAACCCTCCATAGACTCCTCGGCTTCGGTTCTTACCAAACGGTTTGGACTATGCTGCACCGCTTCCGAGCGGCGATGGGGCGCCCTGGCCGTGATCGGCTCACTGGAACGGTCGAGGTCGACGAGACGTTCATTGGCGGTATTCGACACGGGAAGCGCGGACGAGGCGCGGAGGGCAAGACACTCGTTGCGGTAGCCGTTGAGTTGCTCAGCCCCAAGGGCTTCGGCCGGTGCCGTCTGCGGGTCATTGCCAACGCTCAGGCGTCGACACTCCGCTTGTTTCTGCTCGACTGCGTAATGTCAGGCTCCGTCGTGGTCACCGACGGTTTGTCACCTTACCCGCTGGCCGTTGGCCACGACTACCTGCACGATCCCCATCCCGTGGCCACATCCAACGACCCGGCCCACGTATCCTTGCCCGGCGTTCATCGCGTCGCAAGCCTGCTCAAACGATGGCTGCTCGGGACTCATCAAGGGGCCGTGGAGGCAGACCACCGCCAAGCGTATCTCAACGAGTTTGCCTTTCGCTTCAACCGCCGCCGCTCAGAGTTCCGCGGTCTGCTCTTTCGGCGTCTTCTCGAGCAGGCGGTCCAAGTGGAGCCCGTGTCCTATCGATCCCTCGTCGTAAACCCCTCGCCTAAGCTTACAAAACCTCGGCCACCTAGGAAACACCGCACAAACCCGTCGTCAATTACTGGCACATCCCCAGGACACCCCTGGCGAGACCACAACCTGTAGCGGTTACAGCACTCAGATGGACACCCCCTTTTTCTCAATGATGAGAATACACGAAGTCAAAAATAAGGAAGTGCGATCAACACATAACAAGGCGCTGCACCTGACGGCAATTCCGCTGCGCTTCATTGCCGCCGGTTAGCAATGTCGTTAGGCCACTAAACTGAACCGAGCAAGGGAACAATCTGCAGCAGAAATTGAGGCGCATGATGTCCAATCACATCCCGGATCAATATAAGTTAGCCTATGAAGAGGTATGTAAGGCTCATGAAGGGAAACCGCCGAACAAGGCGCTCCAGCGGACGCTCCTAGAGCCGAGATTCCTAGTTATCGGCCGTATTGAGGGAAAACACTGGTCAGCGGTCGTAACTCCCCGAGAGGACAATATCCGGATCATTTCCGTTCGGCGTTCTAGGACAGAAGAGATAGCCATCTATGAAAGCTAAAAAATTCGATTCCGACTTTGACATTGGCAACAATGTTACCGACGCACTTGATCTATCTAAGGCCCGTCGACCTCTTCAGAAACAAAAGAGAATCAATGTCGATTTTCCCATTTGGATGATCGAATCCCTAGATAGGGAAGCCCGCCGGCTCGGTGTAACGCGTCAATCAATCATCAAGGTTTGGTTGGCTGAACGTCTGGAGCAATCAGCTTCCAACAAGTAAATCCCGCCAGCGCTGGAACGGCGCAGCTGATTTCAAACGTTCGGCATGCAGAGATAAACGAAACAAAATGACTTCAGCTCCGATCCGTTAGACGACGCGTAGAAAGCGCATCATTTTTGCTGCACGACAACCTGATTACGACCCATCTCCTTGGCTTCATAGAGTGCCAAATCTGCCCGTCTTAGCAGGATTGCAAAGTCCTTGTCTCCGTTATGGAATTCCGCTACCCCTAGGCTGATGGTAAAGGTTGCCTGAGCGCCTTCGAGAGGAACCTCAGCGGTCGCTATGGAACAGCGCAGGCGCTCAGCTACCTGCTGAGCATCGCTAAGCGGCGTCCCCGGCAGGCAAATGGCGAATTCTTCACCGCCGATGCGGCCAAACACGTCTATTTCACGAATTTCTCCGCAACAGAGCTGCGCCAGCGCTTTCAGCATTTCGTCTCCACCCGCGTGGCCGTAGCTATCGTTGATTTGCTTAAAGCGGTCCACATCCAGCATGATAATGGATAACGGCGTTTGATAACGCCGGGCGCGGGCGAATTCTTTGTTGGCCAGTTCCAGGAAATGCCGCCGGTTGTAAACATTGGTCAAGGCATCCAGTGTCGCCAGTTCCTGCAATCGTGCATTCGCTTCCGCCAGGGCGAGTGCACGCGCGCGCAGTTTTAACATATTCCGAGTGCGGGCCTCCAATTCAATGGGGTCGACGGGCTGGGTAAGAAAGTCATTCGCCCCTTGCCGTAAGGCCTCATAAAGGACATTTTTTTTTTCGTGGTAGGCCGTGACCATCAGCAGAGGCACTTCCGCCAGGGCCGGCTTTTCGCGGATACGCTTGATAAACTCCAGACCATCTAAATCCGGCATCAGATAATCCACCAGAATCATATCAGGATCGCTAGCGTTGCACCAGGCGAGCGCTTGTCTGGGGTTGGTAAACGTAAAAAGTTCGGTATTTTCGAGCTTCTTAAGATAAGCCTTGATCAACATAAGGTTGATCGAGGAATCATCGACAATTACGATTTTCATGCATTCCCTTAATCGTAAAATAGCCCCATTCCGCCCCAACATCCGGGCATATGATTTGCTCGCGATGGCTTACCGATGGCTTACGATTCCGCCACCATGCCGAGCAACCGGTTGAGGCTGCATAAATCTCCTACTTTATCATCCTGACGAAATCTTATGTCTTTCCGTAATCATAGCCTATCCGCCCATCCTATGAACCTCCATTTTTCCATTTTTACATATTTCAGGGGAATATAATCTCAGTCGCTCTGCCGATATCCGCAACATCCATTATCAATTAACATTCTAGCCATTGAAACGGTGACTGCAAAGCGTCTTTTTCGAGAGATTTTGCTGCCCGCGCTTCTCTGCAGCGTTTGATTTCGGCATCACTGATGCGCTATGGGATAAGCGTGCATCTGTCGTTTCGGTCAAGGCGATGCACGCTTGAGCGGATTCGCTGAGTTAGATAATCCGGCAATTTGCTAAAACTTAGCTTGCGATGAAGGCGGTTCAAGCTGATCTATCTCTCGGTTAGCAAACACATCCACGTAACTGGCATAAATAGCGCCGAAAGTCACCGGGCCCAGCACCAAAAAGCCGAGCCCGAAAGGAATCGCAGCCAGAAAGGCCAGCAGCAAATACACGAACCCAAAAATCAGAAAGGGCAGAAAATTGGCAAAACAGCCTGCCACGCTGTTCTGAACGGCTGACCAGGGCGCCATGCCGTCTAGCAGGACCAAAGGCACCGCATAAAACATAGCCATGGTGAGCAAGACGGCAAGCAGAAGCACCATTAACACAGCGACCCCACCCACGCCCTGCAGCGCTTTCATTACCATCTCTTCCGTCATTGCCGGACTATCTCCCTCGCCCACCATCACGCCTGTGGCAAAACTGGCTATCACCAACCCGATGATGATATAACCTATCAATAGCAGCGCACCCAGTGTCAGCATTGGACCAAGCCGCTTCTGTTCCTGAAAAGCCTGGAAGAGATGGGACGCAAGTAATGCATCCCCCCGCGCCAGTGCTGCCGCACCGTAAACCATGCCCCCCATTAGCGCCGGCGTAATTAACGTATTGGCCAAGGAACCGACAAAGGGGATAAAGGAGAGCACCAGGCTAATAGCAAAATAAATCAGCAACATGAGAATCCACATTCCCGGCGCTTTAAGAAACAGCTTCCAGCCTTCCACCAGCCACTCCCAACCACGACCAGCCGCTACCCGCCTTGCCTTCACAACGTGCCTCCTGTTAGCCACCGCTAAATCACTTACCCATGTAAATCCAGGTAAGCCCAAACTGTTTATTAACAAACAGTTTAGCAAGAAACCTATCTCAACCGCGAAATTTCCTTGCACCATACGCTAGGACAGAAGCCATTCACCACTGTGGATGAGGATTGCGTACCCGCTAAGCAGCAGCGCCCCTCATCAGGTAAATTTTTTGCGGCTAAGGTCCTTATGCGGCGCCCGGTCAACAGGGAGGAGAAGCCTGGTACACTTTGGTTAAGTGCAAGTTAACACCACCTTTGCACCGCTTGCTTGTCTCAGGCTTTGAGAAGTCTAGCACGTCGTCGATCACCTTAAGTAGCCGCTTTGCGGAACGATAAGCGGTTTTCAGGTGTTCTCGCTGAGTCGGCGCCAGTTCAGTGTCATCCAGCAAATCCAGCATGCCCAGTACGCCATTCATTGGCGTGCGGATTTCATGATTGACGTTGGCCCAAAAATGAAATTTTACCTCAGCCATCTCTCCGGCTACCTTGCGCAGCATGGTAAGCTCTTGTTGTAGTTGGTCATGAGCAATGGCAAAACCCAACATTTCACCAATCAACCGCAGCATGATGAGCCGGCTATGGGAACGGCGAGGGGAGGATTTCGTCAGAAAGAAAAGCATGCCGAACAGGATGTCGTTGTGTCTAATCGGTATCGCATAATGACCAAACCGATGAGCGTCCACGCGATCCGGGAGGAAGGGTGAAATATCGGAAAGGAGTATTTCACCGGCGCCAGGAGGTGTCATGGATAAACTGTATAAATACGTGAAATGCTGCGCCGTGGGTGTACTCTGCCAATCGCAGGCAGGATGGGTTAGGAAAGGATCCAGAGAAGCTGCTGCCTGCCGATAAAACAAAATACAGGCCTTGTTGCGGAGAGCCACTCCCGTCACCCGCGTTAAGCAAGCCAGCACGGCTTGCAAGCGTTTCTTGAGCGGACGCTGCGTTTGCAGTATCTGCGACACACGAGCATATACCTTTAGAGACTCTCTCTCTTCAGACGCAATGTTTGCACCATAAACAGCGCTGGAAATTCCACTGACGCAGGACCACTTGCTGCTTGGCTGAGGACCTACGACACTGCTTTCAATTCCTGCCTCGTTGGCCAATGTCATAAAAGGCGTTAATAAATACCGTCGCAAACCGATAACCAGCAGTAATGCCAACACCAGTGTGATACCGAAGGCTAAGCCGGCGTAGCCCAGCATTTCACTGTGTGCGGAGCGCAATGCCTGCTGCACAATGGCTGGCGTTAAGCCCACTTCGATACGGCCGTGAGGATAACCTGCGATGGCAAGCTCTAGCGCCACATCAAAAACGCCATCCTCCACGCGATCCAGACGCTGATCAACGACAAAAGGGCGTGCCAAAGCCTCAGCGGCACCACCCTTCGCCAGCACAATGCCGTCGTTTACCACTCGCACGTAGATAAAATCCGGTTTATCGAGCAACTCGGCGACAAAACTTGCTAGCATCGGCGAACCTGTCGTCAAGTCTCTTTTCTCAATATTCTCAGCGCGCTCCATTACGAGGGTAACGGCACGATCTCGCAAAGCGTATTCATAAGACTCGCGTAGCATGCCAAGACAGCTTACTACCAGAAGGAGAAGCGGGACGATCCCAATGAGGGATATCCCAAGGATAGCTTTCACATGGTGTAACATAAGGTTTACCGAGCGCTCAACGTATCGAGTGAGTTAGTACCCAGAGCACTTGCAGCGTCCCAATCATGACTATAGCCCACTGCAATGTCTTTATTTTTATTTCCAGCGGTCTGCGCTGCACGTTATCTCGGTCCATGCTAAACGTGGCTTGCTAGACGTGACTCTTTGACGTCCCTACGGAAGGAATTCTACTGGTTTTTAGAGCCTTAGGGCGAAGCTTATGAAAACAATTGTGTCAACTTACCTGCGGACTGGCACATGGCAGCCTTGCCGCCTGCCATTAAAAAGAATATGTCCGGCGGATCATCAAGCGCTTCCCAAAGTGCCCGGCAAAAACTTCGAGTCTTTTACCCAATGCGCTCCCAATACAACAACATGGAACGAACGCGCACGGGAATGGATGCTTTGCGCATTAGATCATAAAGACTTACCTTAGTCTGTTAACCCGTTAGGTAAATTCACGGATTTCGCCACCTCTGAGTTCATAGTATGCTCCCCCAACACCGATTCTAATTGCACTCGCAGGAGATCTGCCCACGGTTATCCGTAACGTGCCATCCATGATTTGCAGATCCAAATTATGACCACGGTAGTGAAGACGCATTTTCAGACGCGCGACTTCATGGGGCAACAAGGGGTCAAAACAGAGCACATCGTCGTGGATGGCGATCCCCGCGTAGCAGCGCTGGACCACATCCACCGTGCCCGCCATTGCCCCTAAGTGGATACCTTCGGGCGTCGTGCCGCCCTGTACATCCGCCACATCGCTCTCCAGGGCTTCGGTAAACAACTTCCACGATTCGGCGCGATGCCAGCGTGCCAATACCCAGGAATGCACGACGCGGCTCAATGTTGAACCGTGAGAACTGTGCTTAATATAATAATTGACATTTTTGGGTATCGTCGCGTGGGTAAAAGCGTAACCGAGACGGGCAAACAGCTGGCTGAGTTTATCGGCCGAGAACAAATAAAATAACATCAATACATCGGCTTGTTTGGAAACCTGATAGCGGTTGGGCGAATCACCCTCAGCTTCCAGAATGCGATCCAAGCGCTGAATATCGCCGTACTTTTTTCGATACGCCGGCCAGTCGAAGTCCTGGAGTTGCTCGTAACCTTCAAACTGGCTGATGATCTCATCGCTGTGAAACACCAAGCGCATCTTGCGGCTGATCGTGTCCCATAGCGCCAATTCTTCCTGGCTTAACCCCAACATTTCCCGCAATTCTTGGCAGCGCTCGTCGGGAAGCCGCTTGAGTAAATCGAGGGCCTCGCTTAACACCCACACCGCCATGACATTGGTGTAGGCATTATTGTTCAATCCACCTTCTTCGACATCGGGATATCCGTCGTGGTACTCATCCGGTCCCATCACCCCAAGAATTTCATAACGATCTAGCCGCTCGTTATAGTGGGCGAGGCTAGCCCAGAAGCGGGCAATTTCCAGGAACATCTCGGCCCCATAAAAGGCCATGAACTCCATATCGGCGGTCACCTGGTAATACTGCCAAATATTGTAGGCAACGGCCGCATTGACATGACGCTGCAGGCAAGAGCGGTCTGGAATCCAGCGCCCGGACTGAGGATTTAAATGCAGCTTCTGGCTTTCCTCACGACCATCGCTGCCACTCTGCCAGGGATACATGGCGCCTCGATAGCCCGCCTCCCGGGCCATGGCCCGCGCTTCATCCAGACGCCGAAAGCGGTATTTAAGCAGAGCGCGGGTGATTTCAGGCAGGCGCAGATTGAGCAGTGGAAAAATAAACAACTCGTCCCAAAAAATATGGCCCCGGTAAGCCTCCCCGTGTAGGCCCCGGGCCGGTACCCCGACATCCAGCTCCAATGTATTCAGCGAAGCGGTCTGCAGCAAATGAAACATATGTAACCGCAGAATCAATTCGGCATGACCGTTTTGCGAGGCTGCCGTCTCCTTAAGCTCAATCTCCATATCAAAACGACGCCACAGCTGTTGCCAGGCTAGCGCATGACTGTCTAACAACTCCGCAAACTGGCCTGCCCGCGCCACCGTTTTACGAGCCTCCAAGGCACATTCGCTGCTGGCCTGGTCCCGGGACGTAAATAGCGCGAGGGTTTTTTCCACGGTAGCCTGCTCACCCTCTGCCATAGGCAGACTAAACTGCTGGGCCACATAGCCCGGTTCGCTGCACACCATAGTCGGTTTTATAAAAATCGGTGCCCCATTGCGAAAAATACGGGTTCTGGCCGCTTGGGCAATCGCTATCCTGGATTGTTTGGTCTGCATCAGGAGAAAAAGCAGATCGTCACTCCAGGCATCGGCCGCCAACGGTTCCAGATGCTTGCTGTTGAGGCCCCGGTAGCGCATCACGCCCGTATTGCCGATCCGCCCGTCTAGAGCACTGCGGATATCCAGTCGGCCCGACCAATTCTCGGCACTGAGAGTGGTCTCTATAGCCGCGAGATGCGGGTAGCGCATATGCACGAGGCGCCGTTGCCTTAGCCGGGTCCGCCTTCCCAGAGAATCGCAAAAACGCACGGTGCGTGTCAGTAGACCTCGCTTAAGATCCAACTCCTGGCGATAGTCTAGGATTTCTAATGACTCTAGGGAAAACCAGTCACCCTCCATGATTCGGAAATTCAGCGGCAGCCAATTGGGCACATTAACCAGGTCTTCATTTTCGACGATTTGGCCGGCTATATCTGTGGTAAGTCGATTGTAGCCGCCGGCAAGATAAGTACCGGGATAATGAACCGCATCTGCCTGGACCTCAGTCGCTGCTCCACGGGTGGCAAAGTACCCGTTGCCTAGCGTGCAAAGCGCTTCCCGTAATCCTTCCTGTCTGGCATCAAAGCCTGTAAAGACCAGCGACCAATTCATAGTTTTACTCCTACGTCCGTTACCGAGCGATAGGGTTAGCCGATGGGTTGGCTAACCCGTTTCCATTAGCAAGTGAATCAGAATTCTCTTTAATCATTTGCGTTATTAGCAGCGATGCTTCTCGTAAGTTATAATAATTTAAAAAGACTCATAACCACCGGATTGTCAACTTTTGTTAAAAAGAAATACCTTTATAGCGGTAATTAGTTGAATTCATTACAAGGGGCCCATAAATAAATAGGATAGAGACAAACTGTGAAGGAGTAATGAGAATGAGGCCCTATTCTAATGATCTGCGTCAAAAAGTCGTGGATGCCTACCCCAAGGGGGAGGGTTCGATGCGTAGCGTAGCGGCGCGTTTTTCCGTGAGTTTGGATTTTGTCTGGCGGTTGCTGAAGCGCTATCAGCAGACCCGACGGGTGGATCCGAAAGCGCATGGGGGCGGGCAACGACGCAAACTGAGGGAATCGGATGAAGCGGTACTCAAACAGTTAGTGGAGGAGCACGCAGACGCGACGCTGTCGGAATTGAATCAGTGGCTGAAGGCGAAGAGGGGGTGGTGGTGAGCGACGCGACGATTGGCTTGAGCTTGCGCCGGCGCGGGATCACGCGCAAGAAGTTAAGCTACCATGCCAGTGAGCGCGAGGCCGATGAGGAGATCGAACCGGCACGCCAGCGGTTTCAACAAGAGCAAGCCGAGATGGACCCGACGCGCTTGCTTTTCATTGATGAAGCGGGCGTCAACCTCGGCATGGCACGCCGCTATGGTCGGGCCCCGAGCGGTTGTCGTGCCCATGCCGACAAACCGGTAAACCCGGGACCGAATCTGACGTTGGTGAGTGCGTTAGGAGTAACGGAAGTGCGTGCGATCATGGAACTCGACGGCCCCATCAACGGGAATGCCTTTACCCGCTTTATCCAGCAGTTGCTGGTTCCCACCTTACAGCCGGGCGATCCAGTGTGGCTGGATAATCTGAGCAGTCACAAAGTCGAGGGGATTCAAGAAGCGATGGAAGCGCAGCAGGCTGAGTTACACTTTTTGCCCCCCTATTCACCGGATTTCTCACCCATTGAACTCTTTTGGTCGAAGGTGAAAGCCTTTCTTCGGGGCTCGGCGGCACGCACCAGAGATGCCCTCGAGGGTGAAATAAGAAATGCGTTAGATGCCGTGACAGAAACCGATATCAAAGGGTGGCTTAAGCACTGCGGATATTGTACTGAACCCAATTAATTACCGCTATAATTAGAATCAGCAAAACGGATACAAAGCATTTAACGGGTAAATAATGCGGTAAATAATGCGGTAAATAATGCGGTAAATAATGCGGTAAATAATGCGGTAAATAATGCGGTAAATAATGCGGTAAATAATGCGGTAAATAATGCGGTAAATAATGCGGTAAATAATGCGGTAAATAATGCGGTAAATAATGCGGTAAATAATGCGGTAAATAATGCGGTAAATAATGCGGTAAATAATGCGGTAAATAATGCGGTAAATAATGCGGTAAATAATGCGGTAAATAACCACTTATCGGCCACCCTAGAATCAACCGACTTTAACGTGACTAAGGAAAGAAAAAGTAGCGTAATTTTGGTAATTGGGTAGTGTTTTAACTTTGTTGTTTATAGATTTTAAATAGGGATGCCAAACTCATAACGATTCACAAACAACCCGATGACGATATCGGGCATTTGTTTTGATTTCGAGAAGCAAATGGTTTTGCGGACGAGCCGCTTAATACGGGTACGTAGCGTTAAATGTTTCCGCTCTATCTTCTGCGTGTTCCGTTTCCCGATAACATGCTTTTCAGGATCTAGATAACGCCCATAAGAACCCCAATCGTCGGTGTAAAAACGGGTGATTCCAAACGGTTCCAATAAATCCTTTAATTTAAGAAAGACCTCATCCTTGCGGCGCCCGAATACATAAGCCAGCACGTCGCCAGTGGCTCGATCTATGGCATGCCATAGCCATCTTTGATTCGCTTTACTTCCCACATAACTCCACATTTCATCCATTTCAACCTCTATTTCTTGATCATTAACCTCATGATTTTCATCTATTTTTATAATATCCACAACAATCTGCTCAGGCGAGTGTATATCTAAAATGGCCTGATTCACCGATTGCAATTCAGGTTCCTTTTTTTTTAATTCATTAATTACCGTCGCTGTACTTATATCCAATACCCGGGCCGTCTCACGAATGCCGCTCCCGTTTACGGCCATCTCAATGATTTTTCGCTTGACTTCTGGCAAGCGACCTTTCTCTGAATAATCTCGAATAAATGTCTTTTCTTCGCAGTCGCTTTCTTTGCAAAGAAAGCGTTGTTTTCCATTGGTCGTTTTTCCATGTTTACCAACATCGATACCACCGCAACTTGGGCATTTAATTGGTTCTAATACCATAATAAATTTCTGAGTTTAAATTCTGCTAATTTGACATCTTGAATTCAAAATATGATAGTTGATTATTTTATAAAAACAACAAAGCTAAAACACTACCGTTAATGTATAGAGATGGGCGTAACCAGAATTCCGCAAGCGGAAGCGAGTAGGTTCCTCTGCCCCTGAGCCAAGGGCTTGGGTAGGATGAAGTTGTTAGGCACCATCCTGCGAGGAACCCACCGATGAAGATAATGAGACAAGCATCTACTCAAGGCAAGCCTGAGAGCGTTGAGGTGATCCTAGATCAACTGCAAGGCTTCATCCGCCGGGCGGCCGGACCGGCAGTGCCGCCCACGCGGTCGAACGGGAGCTGTTCAAGCGGTTGTTGCAGTTGGGGTTGCTGCTGCTCAAAGAGTTCTTTGCTCTGTTGGGTGAAGGCGATGAGGGCGAGCGGATGGAGCTGAGCGACGGGCGCGAACTCAAACGCCTGAGCGAGCCCCAGCGGCGCAGTTACCGCGCGATCTTTGGGTTGTTGGAGAGCGTGCGCTGGGTCTACGCCCGTGGTGAGAAGCAGCGCATCGAATACGTGCCGCTGGATGCCCGAGCCGGCCTGCCGGAAGGCAAGGACTCCTACCTCCTGCAGGACTGGGACCAGCGCTTGGCGGTGGAAATGCCCTATGGGCAAGTTAACGCGGTGCTGGAACCGATGCTGGGGTTGAGGCAATCGGTGGCGGGGCTGGAGCAGACCAGCCGTATGCTGGGCGCGCAGGTCGAGGGATTCTGGGCCGCGCACCCCGCGCCGGAGGCCGCTGTTGAGGCGCAAGTGGTGGTGATGCGCGCCGACGGCAAGGGGGTACCCATGCGCAAAGCGCCCGAGGCACCGCCGATTACCGCCCATGCCCATCGGCCTGGCCCTAAACCGGGGCGCAAACAGATGGCCTTGGTAGGCGCGGCTTATCACCTCGAACCCTACGTACGCACCCCGGAGCAGGTGCTGGAAGCGCTGTTTCAGGAACCAATACCCGGTGTGCCGCCGGTCTTGGCCCGCCCGGCGCCCCAACACAAGCGCCTGCGCGCGGCGCTGTCCGAAGCCGACAGCGGCCAGCCGGGCCATAGCGCCGAGGTCATTTTCCCCTGGCTGCTGGAGCAAGCCCAGGGACGGGATCCCCAACACCGCCAGCCCTGGGTAGTGGTCATGGACGGTCAACCCACGTTGTGGGACCAGTTAGAGGCGGTGCTGAAGGACACGCCCCGGGTAGAGATTCTGGATTTGCTGCATGCCAATGGGTATCTCTGGGAAGCGGTGCATTTATTTCATGCCCCGGGCAGCGACCAGGCGATGGCCCTGATGAAACTTTGCTTACTGGCACTGCTCAAGGGCCAGGCGCGGATGCTGATGATCTGGTTGATCGATCAGGCCCAGCGATGCGGCTTGTCGGACGCACAACGCCAGCCACTGACCAAGATCAGCGATTACTTTCACCGGCATCGGCATCGCGTGCAGTACGATCAGTATCTGGCAGCTGGCTATCCCATCGCCTCGGGCGTCATCGAGGGCGCTTGCCGTCATGTGGTCAAGGATCGCATGGAGCGCACCGGCATGCATGGGACGCTGCCTGGCGCTCAGGCCGTGCTCCAGCTCCGTTGCCTCGCCCTCAATGGGCAGTGGGAGGACTTCATGCAGTACTACATCAAACAAGAAACGGCCCGACTGTATCCTAAAAAACCTATTCGTCGGCCTGCACTGGAGATTTTGCCCAAGGCCGCCTGAGAGGCGGAAATCTGGTTACGCCCTATAGAGATAAGGTTTTTTATCATCGGTGCAACCCGTCGCACGCGCAAAACGGGGCCGGGTAGCTTGTGAAAGGGGTGTCGACGGCAGGGAAGCCGTCGTCAAACCTGTAGGGAGGCATTCACGGCGTCCCCTGAAACGAGCGACCCAGCTCCGTGGTACTCATTAGCAGCGTAAGGCCGATTATTAGGGCAATCGCGCTATGTGAGTTTCGGCCCGAAGATGAGTTGGTTACGGTACTCGTCGTTCAGTGAAGCGCGCAGCTTACGACGTCGCAGGCTATCCTGGGAGGAGCCGTTGTGGCGTATCACATTGAGCGCCATCCGCCGGATCAGAGCGAGGTTTTCAGCCGAGTGAGGTTGGTGTGCCCGGTTGGCATCTTCGCCGAACTGCACGTCCAGTACCCAATGCTGGCCATTCTCGGTATCCCAGTGGCGGCGCACGGCGTCGGCAAAGCACGCCGGATCGGTCAGTGAGCATAGGTAATAGCGGTGTTCGGTCGTCGTTGTATCGCCGATGATCCGAGTCGCTTCGAGTCGACCGACCGCTTGCAGTCCGGCCCACTCGGGTGGTTGCTCCAGCCAGGCAATCTCGTCACTCAGGGCGTAGCGGCGGATTTCAATTCGACCATGGTCTTTGTCTACCGTCTCCTGCTGGGGTAATCGGTCCTGAGTAATTTCCGTATCCAACCATAAGCGCACGTCGTCATGCAGACTCGGGTGGTTATCTTTCAGGGCCAGGATGTAATCCGCGCCAGCGTCGACCACCTCCCGGGCAATGGCTTTCTGACAGCCCATCGCATCGATCGTGACCCCCGCGCCTCGCACGTCCAGCAGTGACAGTAGCTCTGGCATCGCCGTGATTTCATTGGTTTTGTCTGCCACCGCCTGCGGCGTGAGGACTAGGCGGGCTTTCGCCGCGTAGGCACTCACCAGGTGAACGGCTTGATCCCCCACCCGGCTACCCCGCAGGCGCTTACCATCCAGACACACCGGTTCCCCCGCTAAACTCATATCGTTACCCATAACTCCAATGGCTGCCACGTTGGCTGATACGCCCGCCCAACACGTGGCTTGAAGGACGACCGCTCAAGCTCGCCGTTAACCCTTGATTTCTTCCCCTACGCCCCCATTTTAAGTCTCCTGAGGACGGTTATCCGTCTGGTGAAAATCGGTGTTAAATACGCGACGCCCCTAGCCCTGACAAGAGAAAGCGACATGAACGATTGGGTAGCGGAACTGGAGACGATTAATTTAGGAGATCAACGGCTCAATGAGCGGGCGCGGCAGGTATTGGCGGAGCTGGGTGCCCAGCCCGAGGCGAGCATTCCGGCCGCCTGCGGCGGTTGGCCTGAGGCCAAAGCGGCCTCTCGGTTGTTTGACCACGAGCGGGTGGGGTCCCAAGAGGTTCTGGAGCCGCAGGCGGCCGGTAGCGAACAGCGGCTGCACGAGCACCCGCGGGTGCTGTGTATCCAGGATCCCACGGAGCTCGATGATACCGGCAAAAGCGACATTGAGGGGTTGGGGCCGTTGAATTACGAAACGCGCCGTGGGCTCTCCCTGCACCCGACCCTAGCGGTAACCCCAGAGCGGGTACCGTTGGGGGTGCTGGAGGGGTGGAGCTGGGCCCGGGAACCGGGCAGGTTAGGTCAAGAGAAAGATCCGCATCGGCCCATCGAAGCGAAGGAAAGCCGCCGCTGGCGCGAAGGCTACCAGCGCGTGGGTGAACTACAAGCCCGGGTGCCCGAGACCCGACGGGTTTATACGGCCGACCGCGAAGCGGATAGCTACGAGGTGTTTGCCGAACGCTACTGGGCCCAACAGGCCCAGCGGCCCTGTGCCGAGTGGTTGATCCGCGCCGAACCTGACCGCCAGCTCAGCGCTGGGCGAAAACTCTGGCAGGCGGCTGCCGCGGCGCCGGTGCTGGCGCCGGTGGAATTCGATAGGCCGGCGACCGATAAGCGCACGGCCCGCCATATCGTCCAGACGCTGCAGGCGGTGCCAGTCACCCGCAAGGCACCTTATCGCGCTGGCGAAGCGCTGCCGGACGTGGCAGTCACGGCGCTGTTGGCCACCGAAGTCAATCCCCCGGCAGACGAAGCACCGATCACGTGGGTGTTGCTCACCAGCGTGCCGATCGACACCGCTGAACAGGCCGTCGAGGTGTTGCAATGGTACCTTTGCCGCTGGCAAATAGAAGTCTTTTTCCGAATTCTGAAATCCGGCTGCCACGTCGAAGAGCTACAGCTCGAGCACCTCGAACGCCTCGAACCGGCGCTGGCCTGTTATCTGATCATCGCCTGGCGGGTGCTGTATCTGACCATGCTGGGGCGCACCTGCCCGGAGTTACCCTGCAACGTCGTATTTGCCGATGCGGAATGGCAGGCGGTGTACCTGGTGGCCAAGCGCCAACCGCCGCCCGAGGTCCCCCCTGCGTTGAATGACATGATTCGCCTGGTGGCTGGCTTCGGGGGCTTTCTTAATCGTCAGGGCGATGGCTTCCCTGGACCACAGACCCTTTGGATCGGACTCCAGCGAACCCGCGATTTTGTCCTGGCTCTCGAAGCCCAGCGGGCTATGCAGAATTCAAGTTATGGGTAACGATATGCGCTAAACTCGGTATAGCAACCTCCACCCACCGCAACAACGCCTCCGTAAACGCCCCCGGTGCCAGGCGCCCCAATACGTCACTGAGCGTATCATGGGACGGAATGCCATTCGGCAGTTCCAAGAACTCTCGCAACCAGTCCTCTTTTTGCTTCCCAAATTCTTCCATTCCCACCCAGTCTTCAATCCCACTGAGCACGGCACAAAACACAATCATGAGAATGTCAGTCAATTTGTGTAGCTTGTTTCGGGTTTCCCGGCGGGGGTCAGGCAGCTCGGCAAAATAGGGGCGGGGATCAGGCAGCATCGGTTATCTCCTCAACGTCAGGATGCCTCCTAACATTACCTGCATCCTCTGTCAAGGGCTATATGGCGCGATTGCCCTAGCCGATTATACCCTTTTATAATTGCTCGACCTGATAACCTTTCTTTTTAAAGAGTTCGACAAGACCCTTTTCACCCACCAAATGTCCTGCTCCCACCACCACGAATACGGTTTTATTCTGCTGCATAAACGCCGTGATTTTATCGGCCATGGCTACATTACGATCAACGAGAAGCAACCGGTAAATACGTTCTAACTCGGGACCGGCATGCAAGGTTTCATTTAACAGAGCATCAATCGTCTCGGCGTCTCCTTCTCGCCAGGCTGCAACGATGGCTTCCAGCGACCGAGCACCTTTGTCCAGTTCCTGCAGCGTAACCAGCAGGAATGCCTCCTGCTCTTGCGCGGTGAATGTGTCAAACAAACTAAGTTGGGTGGCCACCGATTCCAATTCGATAATCGGTTTTTTCTGGCGCTGGGCTTCGCTTAAAAAATGCAAATCAATACCGAATATTTCGCTGTAGCCGGCACGCTGAAACTCTAACGTGCTGAGGGTAAGTGCAGTTAGCCATGGCTCTTGCCGTTGCAACACCTCCACGGGTATGCCATACCGCTGGACCGCCGCCTCCAAGGCTTGCCACGTCGCAGGCTTAACGTTGGCTTTCAGGTTATCGCCAACCGGATACAGGCCTTTATTACGAAACAACAGCGCCAGCGTTTCCGGGTCAACCGCAAGCAGATTGGCCTCCACGACCAAAGCATCGGCGGCCTCGAAAACGCGTTCAATCATAGGATCCAGCGGATACATATCCTGCCTGCCAAAATGAATCGAACCCAACAGATAAGCGTGACCCGAAACGGTGGTGACTTCCCAGAGAAGATGGTTGTCCGCCGTTGCTACGCCAAAGGCAAACTGGCTGCAAATCTGCAAAGCCATCCACAACAGCGCGGCAATCTTGAGTGAACGTAACATGATAGGCTCCTTGCTATTCCCTACCTGACGAAGTAGACACGCGTAATGAGTTTACGCCTGTCCGTGGTCCTTTTCACGGTTACCACGCGATGCAGACAGAGCCCAATAATCTCAATGGAGGGTTGGCATTATAGCGTTTCTCAAATTCAAGGGTGCAAAAGCTGGGGTGTCATCAGCAGCACACACGGACGTGTGCGTTAGCGAATCAAGGCAGGATAGCCTGGTTGAGCAGCGCTGACACCCCAGTTTATGCACGAGCTTTAATGAGATTTGATATTAACTGGCCAATTCCATGACCGGATGCAGTTTACGAAACAACAGCGCCAGCGTTTCCGGGTCAACCGCAAGCAGATTGGCCTCCACGACCAAAGCATCGGCGGCCTCGAAAACGCGTTCAATCATAGGATCCAGCGGATACATATCCTGCCTGCCAAAATGAATCGAACCCAACAGATAAGCGTGACCCGAAACGGTGGTGACTTCCCAGAGAAGATGGTTGTCCGCCGTTGCTACGCCAAAGGCAAACTGGCTGCAAATCTGCAAAGCCATCCACAACAGCGCGGCAATCTTGAGTGAACGTAACATGATAGGCTCCTTGCTATTCCCTACCTGACGAAGTAGACACGCGTAATGAGTTTACGCCTGTCCGTGGTCCTTTTCACGGTTACCACGCGATGCAGACAGAGCCCAATAATCTCAATGGAGGGTTGGCATTATAGCGTTTCTCAAATTCAAGGGTGCAAAAGCTGGGGTGTCATCAGCAGCACACACGGACGTGTGCGTTAGCGAATCAAGGCAGGATAGCCTGGTTGAGCAGCGCTGACACCCCAGTTTATGCACGAGCTTTAATGAGATTTGATATTAACTGGCCAATTCCATGACCGGATGCAGTCGTTCGGCCAAATAATCAACACAGCCTTGCAGAGTTGAAAGCTGAGGATAATCGAAATCCGAAATGCTGACCTGGAGTTCTTTTTCCAACGCCGTCATCAAACGCAGAAAATCGATAGAATCTATCTCTAACTGATCGTGAAAACTGATGTTCGGATCAAGCGTCTTGTCTTTAGCATCAGGGGCAATACTCGCCAAAATGCGTAAGACGGTTTCTTGAATCTGCTGTTTTGTCATCATGTTATCCTCTGTTATCCTTAAAAAAAATCCTTTAAGTCGTCAAGACCAATTGATGCATTGCAACATAACATCGCATGTCTTACGCGAAACATCAAGGACCTCCTCTATCTGTCTAGTGTCAACCGCGTCCATAACCGCCTGTCGCACTAAGCTTTTCAATTTTTTTCATCGCTTAATAGCTTACCAGTCAGCATTAGAATAAACACACTAAATGTATAAGTTATTGCATGACACGGCATCATCGCGTTAAATCTATTCTTAACTGACTGATGCAGCACCCGCGCGACTGAAGAATCTTGAGACAACCAGCGTCTTGAAGCGCTATCCTTTACCTTTCCACTGTTTCGCCACTCACCGCCCTGCTTAAGGGAGCCATACATGACGATCCGTAACCTGGAATACATGTTCAAACCCCGGTCCATCGTGGTCATCGGCCAAGGCACCCGGGACGAAGACCCCGATGCACTGTTGCAATTAAATCTGATTGAGGCTGGTTTTAAAGGACCCGTAATGCCGGTCAATCCAAATCGGCGTGCCGTCTCGGGCGTACTGACTTACCAGAACATAGCCAGCCTGCCTGAAGTTCCGGACCTCGCCGTTCTCACTAATCCGCTCCAGGAGTGCCCCGCCCTCATTAGCGAACTGGGCGCACGGGGCACGCGGGCCGTACTCATCCTTAGCAAGGAAATATTGACCACTCGCCATGCGCCTGACGAGGCACTGAAACAGGCTATCCTTAATGCGGCTAAACCTCACCTATTGCGGATTATTGGACCGGATAGGCTGGGTATCGCCATGCCCGGCAACGGCATTAACGCCACCCTAAGCCACACGCATCTGCTGTCGGGGCATATTGGGATGCTCACCCAGTCGTCTACGATTATGCGCTCCATTATTAACTGGACCCAGCGGCGCCATATCGGCTTCTCTTATATGGTGTCTTTGGGTGCGCGCCTCGATGTTGACTTTAGCGATATGCTGGATTATCTAGCTCAGGACTACCAAACTCGTTCCATCCTGGTGTATCTAGAGCGTTTCCGCAATCCTCGTAAGTTTTTGTCTGCCGCCCGCATTGCGGCTCGCATTAAACCCGTCGTGGTACTTAAGCCGCGTAATTATCCCGATAAAGTCGAAGATGCCATCTACGATGCCGTATTCCGCCGCGCGGGCCTGCTGCGCGTGGCAACCATCGAGGGTCTGTTTAATACGGTAGAAACCCTCGCCACGGCCAAGCCGGTTCTTAAAACCCGCCTGATTATTCTGGGCAACAGTCGCAGTATCGCCTTATTGGCTAACGATATGCTGCTCAGACTTGGAGGAGCTCCCGCCATTATCAGCCCGGAAACTCAGGCGGAACTGGCTGGTATGCTGCCGCCGGGTTCGCACACCGAAAATCCGGTGGATCTCGGCGATCAGGCGGATTACAAAAAATACGACCGGGCTCTGGAGCTACTGCTAAAAGAATCCGATGCGGGTGGTATTCTTATCATTCATGTGCCTAGTTCCGCGGACCTAGATCAGGAAAGCGCTCAGGCCATCATTGATCGCAGCGCCAAAAGCCGGCGCCTAGTGATAACCACCTGGGTAGGAGCGCCGGCCGATGCGCCGGCCCGGCAACGTTTAAGAGAAGCCGGCATCGCCACCTATAGCACACCGGATGAAGCGGCCCGGGCCTTTATGCAGATAGCGGAATACAGCCGCAATCAAGAACTCTTAATGGAGACACCACCCTCGGTAACTGAGGAATTTACCCCAGACACGGAGACGGGCCGCCGGATTGTGTCCAACGCCCTGACCGCCGGTCGCGAGCAGCTCACTCCCCGGGAGGTTGACGGCTTGCTGACCGCCTACGACATTCCGGCCATTACCACCCGTTTTGCCTCTGGACCCCGAGACGCTGCCGAACAGGCGGCTAAGCTGGACGGTCCAGCGGTCGTCAAGATTCTGTCTCCAGATATTACTGAGAAAACCGACGTGGGAGGCGTGGCCTTGGCGTTGGATACGCCCGAAGAAGTCTTTGCCGCCGCCTCCGCCATGCTGAGGCGCGTTCAGTCGTTGGCGCCCGATGCCGTGATCAACGGCTTTGCCGTACAACCCATGTTGTCCCGCCACGATGCCTATGAACTCACTCTCGGCGTGCGCACCAACCGTCTCTTCGGCAATCCGGTGATCTTCTTTGGGCATGGCGGCACCGAAACCCAGGTCATCGACGATATTGCGTATGCGCTCCCGCCCCTTAACATGCATCTGGCCAGTGAGTTAATGAGCCGCACTCGCATCTATTCTATGCTGAGCACGAGTCAGGGCCGTCCAGCCGATGTGGATGCCGTGGCCCTGACACTCCTTAAGGTCTCGCAAATGATCATCGATCTGGGAGAGATAACGGAACTCACCGTTAATCCGCTTTGGGCCAGCGCCAACGGCGTGCTGGCCCTGGATGCTAGCGTTCGGATCGCCGCAGCACGCTGCTCGGGGGCTGATCGTTTAGCCGTCCGACCCTATCCGAAAGAGCTGGAACAATCGTTCCGGCTGCCCGACGGCCGCACTTTCTATCTGCGCCCCATTCTGCCCGAAGACGAGCCACCGCTGCGAGCCATGGTTCAGCGTATGCCGGAAGAAGACAGACGGCTACGCTTTTTCCAACCGCTTAAGGAACTAAGCCACACCATGGCCGCTCGCCTAACCCAGTTAGACTACGACCGGGATATGGCGCTTATCGTCACCGGGCCGGGCATGGCGGGTAAAGCCGATATCTTTGGGGTCGTGCGGATGAACGCCGAACCCGACATGGAAAAGGCAGAGTACGCCATCGCCTTGGACCGTGCAATGACGGGACTAGGGCTGGGTCCCATGTTAATGCGCCGCATTATCGACTATGCCAAAAGCCGCGGTATTAAGCACCTTTACGGGGAAGTGTTGAGCGAAAACGAACCCATGCTCAAGATCAACCGGGCGCTGGGATTCACTGTCAAACGCGACCCCGACGATTCCGGTTTAATGCACGTCAGCCTGGACCTGTAACCTAAACACGTTCTCAAGATGCCAACATTCTAATACCGACGATCGCCAAGAACACGGCAAAGATGCGCTTCAGCAAAGCCGTTGGTAACGTATGGGCTAATTTGGCCCCCAGCGGGGCGGATATCACGCTGGCAGCAACAATGCCAAGAAAGGCCGGCACGTAGATATAGCCGCTACTCCACGCCGGCAAGTCCGGTTTTTGCCAGCCGGTTATCATAAACCCCGTCGCGCCGGCAATCGCGATGGGCATACCACAGGCGGCAGAGGTAGCGACAGCATGACGAATGGAAATGTTGCACCAGGTTAGCAATGGCACGGTTAGGGTTCCGCCGCCAATGCCGACCACGGCTGATACCACTCCGATCACTATACCCGCCGACACCATGCCCAATGTACCCGGTAACTCGCGATGGGGTGCGGGTTTGCCACCGAAACCCATATTCGCGGCCGCCAGCAGAACAAACACGCCGAAAAACGTCTGCAACGTGGCACTGGGCAAGGCATCGGCAATCACCGCACCCAATAAGGCGCCGCTGACAATACCCGGGGCCAGGCGCCAAAATACCCGCCATAACACGGCACCGAGGCGGTAATGGGCATAGACCGAGGACAGTGAGGTAATCACAATGGTCGCCAGAGAGGTGCCAACCGCCATATGCATAATGGCCGACACGGTAATGCCCTGCAGATGAAAGCTCCAGGCCAAGGCGGGTACAATCAGTAAGCCGCCGCCAATTCCCAACAAACCGGCCAGCGTACCGGCAAATGCACCGATCACCAGATAAAATAATAACGTTTGCGCTAATTCAAACAAAACTGTCTTTACCTCAATGGATTTATGTTATTGGTGTTGTAAGGGCAAAGCGTGGCACCGGCATGGAACTCTGCCACCGGAGCGCATCAAGATTTATTGAATTGTGCTAGATTTCTCACTGCAATCCCAGAGGTTTTTGTGCATGTCACCGAATGCGGTCAGACCTGGCTTCTGCTCGTTGTAGTACCCGGGTTACCCAGGCGGGCGATAACACACTCCTTATCGATTCTAAGCAACAAGGCATAACTGAATGAAGGTCCAAACAATCTGCGTATTAGGCGGCACAGGCTTCGTCGGTGGATACTTGGTAACGCACTTGGCCAATGGCGGTCGTCGTCTTCGGGTGCTTACCCGACACCGGGAGCGCCACAAAGCGCTCATGGTAATACCCGGGGTAAACTTGCTTGAGGCCGATATCCACGACCCGCAGACCCTGCGCCGGCAGGTATCCGGCTGCGACGCGGTGATCAATCTGGTGGGGATGCTCAACGGCACCGAGACAGATTTTCGCGCCCTCCATGTGGAACTACCCCGGCAAATCGTAGAGGCCTGCCGAACGGTGGGGGTCAGACGGCTGCTCCATATGAGCGCCCTCAACGCCGACGCCGCGCATGGTCCCAGTGTCTATCTACGCAGCAAAGGCCAGGGAGAACAAGCGGTTCTTCAAGCCCAGGATCTGCTAAGTACCTGCTTTTGTCCTTCGGTGATCTTTGGCCCCGATGACAGCTTCTTTAACCGCTTTGCCACGTTGCTGAGACTGAGCCCGGTGCTACCTCTGGCTTGTCCCTACTCCCGGTTTGCTCCGGTTTATGTAGGCGACGTCGTAAGTGCTTTCGAGGTAGCCCTGGAAGATGAGACAACTTTTGGCAAGCGCTTTGAGGTATGTGGTCCGCAGACTTATACGCTGCGCCAATTGGTGGAATATACCGCCCAAGTGCTGGGCCGCAAGCGTCTGATCATTGACTTGTCCAACCCGCTGGCCAAACTGCAGGCACGCATTTTTACCCATGTTCCCGGCCAGCCCTTTACCCTGGATAATTACCGCTCGCTGCAGATAGATAGCGTCTGTCGCTCCGCCGGACTGGCCGCGCTGGGCATCACGCCCCATTCTATCGAAGCCTTCGTGCCCGGTTATTTGAGAGGCCAGCGCCAACGTGATCGTTACCGCAACTTCCGCCGCATTGCGCGCCGCGATTGATTCTTTTATCGATCTGGAAGCTATTCTCAAGACACGCTGTTAATATATCCCTATAGGCTCGACTGCGGCATCCATGCCGCAGACGGTCTTGATAACCGCTTCCAGATCGATAACTCCCTCTCACCTGGGTGGGGGAGGGTTGGTGTGAAGGGAAAAAGGCCAAAGTCGAAGCAAAAGCGACAAAGTCGAGTTAACTACGGCGCCTGGTTAAGGCGAAGTCGCTAGCTCAGCAGCGGCCGTTGCAGAACTTCCGGCCCCCAGCCGGCAGGCCGCGGAGTTAGCCTCAGCTCCCTTTAGCAACGCCTGTAACTGTGCCTGCCGTTGCTCCTCCGGGAGCACGCCGAGTTCCTGCACGGCCTGGTAAAAAGTGGGAAAATCCCGGCCTGTAGCGGTAAACAAGTGCTCAAAAGCCGGCACAAAACGAGTGTAGATATCGAGAGCGGCCAGTTTTGCATTATTTAAGTGCTGAAACCAGGCATCATACGCCGCATCGCCGTTCCACTGCTGCTTAAGGAGCCGATAGTCGGTCTGGAGCTCGGCCAACAAACGGCGTTTACCCGCCCGTTTGTCAGCCGGGCTCAGGGGCGCGGCGTAGAGTTGGATAAGCGCTTCCCGGGTGGCGGTGATAAGATCCAGCAGCGTCTCGAAGCGACAGAGAGAAGTATCGTAGTCGGTCTGCGCCTGCGGAGTAGCGTACCGCGCCAGCCAGAGGCGGGCACCCAGGCGACCAACGGCAGTGGCAAAAGCTTCGTTAAAATCGGTAGCGTTGCTGATATACAAGCGTTGGTGGGCGAGCTCGTGAAACAGCAGTTCGGCAAGCCTTCCCGTAGGCCAGTAAATAAACGTGTTTAACAGCGGATCAGCAAACCAACCCAGTGTAGAATAGGCGGGAATATCGGCCAGATAGACGTCGTCGCCCTGCTCTCGTAGGCGAGCGGTGAACTGCTGTGCAACGTCGGCATCATAATAGCCTCGATAACTGACGCAGCCTACCACCCAAAAACACCACAATCGGGGCTCCAGAGACAATTCCGAAGTGGCAAACACGTTGCGCACCACGTAGGGCCGGCGTAAGTCAGCGTAGTAACGATAGCTGCCGTTGTCGGGTAGGGCCAAGACGTCGCTGGCGAAATTACGCAGCGCGTGAGCCGTCTCGAGGTGCTCACGCAACCTTGGAGCGGTGGCCGGATCGGCCAGCACCTCTACCAGCGGTCGGCGCGCGTTGAGCAGTTGCCAATGACCCGCTACCGCCTGGCTATAATAATGCAAAGAGGTGCAGCCGCTTAATAGCGGCGGAACTAAAGCGATCAATAAGGTCAATTTTTGGTAACGGCTCAACATATGGCAATCCCATCCACAGAGAGAAAACCCGCGATCATGCGCAACCGTTTTCCCAAACAAAACCCGCTAAGGCGGGCGGCATACCGTTTCCCTAGTTTATCTATTTTCCCGGTTGAACAGCACAAGCGTCCGATCTTTTCTGCCCCTGATTTCCAGGTTTAGCCGGTCATGCACATTTATCTGGTAGGCGGCGCTGTACGGGACGCGCTGCTCAACCTGCCGGTTACCGAACGGGACTGGGTCGTGGTCGGCGCAACACCTGAAGAAATGCAGGCCCTGGGCTTTAAGCCGGTGGGTAAAGATTTTCCGGTATTCCTCCACCCTGAGACCCACGAAGAGTATGCACTGGCCCGCACCGAGCGCAAAACCGCACCCGGCTATCACGGTTTCCGCTTCCAGGCAACGCCCGAGGTGACTTTACAAGAGGATCTGGCCCGCCGCGATCTGACCATCAATGCCATGGCGCGCGATGCCGAGGGCCGTTTGATCGACCCCTATCACGGCCTTCGCGATCTGCAGGAACGCCGGTTATGCCATGTCTCACCTGCGTTTGCCGAAGACCCGGTGCGTATCCTGCGCCTAGCCCGCTTCGCCGCCCGCTTCGCCCGCTTGGGCTTTCAGGTGGCAGCTGAAACGCAAGCACTGATGCACACCATGGTGACCGGCGGTGAAGTGGACTCCTTGGTGCCAGAGCGGGTCTGGGCGGAGACAGTGAGAGCGTTGGCTGAACCAAACCCCGAACGGTTTTTGGAAGTGCTACGCAACTGCGCCGCCTTGGGGCGCGTCTTTCCCGAACTCGAGCGGTTATTCGGAGTCCCCCAGCCGGCACAACACCATCCGGAAATCGATACCGGCGTTCATCTCTTATTGAGTCTTACCCAGGCCGTACGTCTGCAGGCCGACACCCAGGTGCGCTTCGCCGTGCTGGTTCATGACCTTGGTAAAGGCACTACGCCACCCAGCGAGTGGCCCCGGCATCTGGGTCACGAGACCCGCGGCGCCCAACTGATCTATGACTTTTGTCAACGCCTTCGTATTCCAAAAGCGTTCCGCCATCTTGGGATGTTGGTCGCCCACTACCATACCCATTGCCACCGCGCCCTGGAATTGCGCTCTGGTACCCTGCTAAAAACCCTATATGCTTTAGATGCTTTTCGCAAACCTCAGCGGTTTGCCCAGTTTTTACTTGCCTGTGAAGCCGACGCCCGGGGCCGCCGGGGCTTGGAAAATCGCCCTTATCCCCAGGCAGAACGGTTGCAGATCGCCTATCGTGCCGCCGCCGCCGTAACCGCTCGCCCCTTCGTGGCACAGGGATTGCGCGGCAACCAGCTCAAAGCAGCCATCCGCCAAGCCCAAGCCCAGGCCATTGCGCAAGCGCTCCGCTCTCCCGCACGGATTAGCTGATGCGCTGGTGGCTTTCTGTCATGGCAACGCCCACTCGTGCACCGGCAGACCGCTGCCCTGGCGTTCCAGATAAGCCAGGGTCAAGGCCTGCATATCGCGGCCATGGCGGGCCACAAAAGCCTGCTGCCAGCGCGAGCCCGTTTGCCCACTTCCAATGCGGGCTTCGATAATGCCGAGATAGTAGGCAATATCCGCCTCAGCGATGGCCAAGGTCGCCAACCCTTCCCTGGCTAACGGTAATAATTCGGTCAGCAACAGCTGCCGCAGCGGTATCCTCCCGTGTCGCCAAACCACTTCAGCCCGCAGACCGTCCCTGGCGGCGGCATAGAAATTGGCGCGGCTTTGCGCAAAGGATAAGGCGGGCCCACGCCAGGCGGACGCACCGGCCAAGGCGTGAACTAAACCATAGAACAAGGCGGCGTTAGCGATACTGTCAGCAATGCTGGGCCCGGCGGGCACAACGCGGTGCTCAATGCGCACATGAGGCGTTCCATCTCTGCCAAAACCGATCAGGGGGCGGTTCCAGCGCCAGATCGTACCATTGTGCAAGCGCACATGATGCAGGTTTTCCGCCGCCACGTCATGGCATTGGGGCAGTAAGGGCGGATAATGCACCAGGTTCTCCTGGAACACCTCCAGCAGGGAAGACTGCAAATAACCGCTGCCGAAGGTGACACGGCGGTAAGCCGGCGCATCACCGGCGATATCCCCACCGACGGCCACTGCCTGCTCGAATAAGGGAATGCGGGTCTCCTCCCATAACTGTCTACCGAACAGGAAGGGGGAGTTTGCCGTGGCCGCCACCATGGGCGCCGATAGCATTAAGGCGGCGTTAAAAAACGCCGCCGCCTCGCTGGCTTTAACCTGTAAATGAATTTGAAAAGAGGTGGTAGCCGCCTCCAGCATAACGTCGTTATGTTCCATACAAAGCGCTTCGCCACCGCGGATATCCAAGCGCAGCGGCTGACCTCGGCGCAGGCGTAATACCTGTTCATTAAGGGCGCGATACCGTTCCCAACGAGACATGCTGTCCAGCGTCAGGTCCTGTTCCCGCACCGTAGGCAGGATACCAATCATGGCCAAGGTGGCGTTAAATTCTCTGGCCTTGGCACCACAACGCTTCCAGAGCTCGGCAAGGTCGGCCTCCATCCGGCTCAAGACGTCTCCTCGCAGCGGCCGCTCCGGCGTGTTTAATTCGACATTGAATACCGACAGTTCCGGCACCACCAAGGGATGGCGCAGACTCTCCAGGTACGCCTGATTAATGGGCGCCGGCAGGCCAGCGCTGTCCACTAACCATGCCTCCAGCTCAAAACCGCCGATACTGGGCTCAGCGGCAAACCGGTGCTGCTGGAACCAATTTGCCAGCAAAGCCGTTTCTTGCCGTAGACATTGGCTAAAACGCTGGAAATCGTGATCGGTGAAATGGCTATTGTCGATTTCCTGACCCATGGCGCAACCTCCGCGGTCAATACCGACCTGACCTCTTCAAGGGTCCCCTTTTTCAACGCTTTGCCGACTCTCGGTAATACGCCGCATCGCAGCGCGGGTATTTGAGTTTTTGCCGCGTTGCATATCGATCCGGAAGTTATTTTCAAGACACGCTGTCAATACATCCCTGTCGCTCGACTGCGGCTTCCATGCCGCAGACGGTCTTGCTAATAGCTTCCGGATCGATAACGCTGAGGAAAGAGCCAGTAGGTCAGATCGGTGCTACTCTCATGTAGCGTAAGCATAGCGCTGTTTGCCAACATTTGGGAAATGGTATTAGACGAGCACGAAAAACTCCCGCGACCGAGTGGTAACCTGCGTTGCTTTTACTACACTCTTAAAGAACCCATGTGGAATTGCACCAAAGTGAAGCGGAAACTCACAGTGCACAAACCGGAAATAGGTACACAAGCCGCCTACGATAAATGTGAGTTAACTCCATACCAACGGGGGAAATATGGCCGAACCTTTGACCAAAGCCGCCGCTCGCAATATTTTTTATGGCGGCTCACTGCTCTTTCTAGTGATCTACGCCTTACTGACGGTCCACAGCCATTTCTATATTGTCAACACTTCAACCGACACCGCAAGTCTTACCGAAGCAGTAGCCCGCGGCAAGCATGTCTGGGAAAAACATTCCTGCATTAACTGCCATACCCTCCTTGGCGAGGGGGCTTATTTTGCTCCGGAACTCGGCAATGTATGGGTGCGCTATGGCGGGCGTAATAACCCAGTAGGGGCACGCGCGGCGCTGAAAGCCTGGATGCGGGTGCAGCCCACGGGCACCCCGGGACGGCGGCAGATGCCGCAATTTAACCTTACCGAGCAGGAGCTCGACGATCTTATCGATTTTCTGGAATGGACCAGCCGCATTGACACGCAGGGCTGGCCGCCAAAGGTCTCCGGTTGAGGACATTGCCCATGAAATACGCAACCCAAAAACTCGCCTACCCCTATATCCGCTGGGCATTGGCCTTGTTTGCCGTGCAAGTTGTCTTCGGTGTGCTGGCCGGCACTGTCTATGTGCTGCCGAACTTTCTCTCCGAGGCGCTGCCCTTTAATATCATCCGCATGATCCATACCAATGCTCTGATCTTCTGGACCTTGCTGGGCTTTTTTGCCACGGCTTACTATCTCATTCCCGAAGAATCGGAGAGAGAAATCCATAGTCCGATGCTGGCTTACGTGCAGCTTTGGATCCTGGTCATTGGCGCCCTGGCCACGTTAATTGGCTATCTGTTCAGCATCCACGGAGGACGTGAACTGCTGGAACAACCCTTATGGGTTAAGGTAGGTATTGTGATTGCCGCCCTGCTCTTTCTCTATAACATTTCCATGACCGTGCTGAAAGGGCGCAAGACGGTCGTCACCACCGTTCTGCTGGTGGGCTTGTGGGGTACCGCCCTGTTTTTCCTGTTTGCGTTTTATAATCCCGCTAATCTGGCCCTGGACAAGCTGTACTGGTGGGATGTGGTGCATGTCTGGGTGGAGAACGTTTGGGAACTGGTGATGGCGGCGGTGCTGGCTTTTTTGATGATTAAGCTGACCGGCGTCGACCGCGAGGTCATTGAGAAGTGGCTTTACGTTATCGCCGGTCTGGTTCTAATCAGTGGTCTGCTGGGCACCGGCCACCATTATTACTGGATCGGGGCGCCGGGTTACTGGCAATGGGTCGGCAACATCTTCTCCACGCTGGAGGTCGTACCCCTGTTCGCCATGGTGTTTTTTGTCTTTACGATGGCCTGGCGAGGTGGCCGTGAGCATCCCAATAAAGCGGCCCTACTCTGGGCGCTGGGCTGCGCCGTGGCCGCCTTTTTTGGCGCGGGCGTGTGGGGCTTTATGCATACCCTGTCCTTTGTGAATTACTATACCCACGGCACTCAGATTACGGCAGCGCACGCCCATCATGCCTATTATGGCGCCTATGTGGCATTGAACCTGGCGATGTTTACCTATATGCTCCCCTATTTGCGGAATCTGCATCCCTATAATCAGATTCTCAATATGTGGAGCTTCTGGTTGATGACCTCGGCCATCTTCTTTATGACCTTTACCCTGACCTTTGCGGGCGTGGTGCAGACCCATCTGCAGCGCATCATGGGCATGACCTATATGGAGGTTCAGGCTCAGCTGGACCTGTTCTACTGGATGCGCTTGGGTGCCGGTCTGGTGGTGGCCAGCGGGGCGTTTCTATTTATCTACGCGGTGCTGGGGCCGGCCCGCGAGGAGGAACCCGCCCATATCGAACGGGTGCCGGCAGTGGCGAAGCTTTGATACGATGAGCCAGGCGATGCCCGCCGCTCCCTGCCAGGCGAGCGCAGAGATCCCCTACTATCAGCCGACGGGTGAGGAATGCGTCCTGTTTGAACACGCCTACCGCCACCGGTTGCCCTTGCTGCTCAAAGGGCCAACCGGCTGCGGCAAGACGCGGTTCGTCGCCCATATGGCCGCCCGCCTGGGACGTCCGCTCTATACGGTCGCCTGTCACGACGATCTCAGCGCCGCCGACCTCACCGGCCGTTACCTGCTAAAGGGCGGCGACACCGTCTGGGTCGACGGTCCCCTCACCCGCGCGGTGCGCGAGGGCGCGATTCTCTACCTGGACGAAGTGGTGGAAGCCCGCAAGGATGTGACGGTGGTATTGCACCCCCTGACCGATGATCGCCGCTTTCTGCCCCTGGAGCGTACCGGAGAACGACTCCAAGCACCCGCCACGTTTATGCTGGTGATTTCCTATAACCCCGGTTATCAACATATTCTAAAGAGCCTCAAGCCCAGCACCCGCCAGCGCTTTCTCGCCGCAGAGTTTGATTTTCCGGTGCCCGCCCTGGAAACCGCCATCGTCGCCCGGGAAAGCGGTCTGGCTGCCGAACGCTGTGCGGCGCTGGTCCGGCTTGCTAATCGGCTGCGCACGCTTAAGGAGCAGGATTTGGAGGAAGGCGTGTCGACGCGCCTCCTGGTCTATTGCGCCACCTTGATCGGCGCGGGCCTAAAACCGGATCTGGCGGTTAACGCGGCGCTCATCGAGCCTTTGACCGACGACCGGGACGTCAAGGCAGGACTCCTTGAGGTCGTACGCGCCGCTTACGGTTAAGGATGGCATTTCCAGAGCTGGAGGAGACCATCGGCCGCTGCTGGCACCGCTGGATAGGCAGGGCCGCCAGTTATCCCCGGTATCCCGAGGCTGCGGTTACCCTCGCTGAACTGCACGCCCGCCTGACGGTATTCTTCCGCGGCCTGGGCGGCCCGGGAGGCGTACGTCTGACCGCCTGCGCTCCCACCCGTTCCAGCCATCGGCTTAACCTGCGCCAGCGGGTGGGCCTGGGCAGTTCAGAGCGGCTGGAGCGACCCACGCTGGACGGCGAGACGCTGCTGCTGCCCGAACGGCTGGAATATTTTCCCGAGCCTGCCCACAACGCACGGCTCTACTTTTGGCTAGTCGCCTTCTTCGCCCATGCAGTGCCGCAAAACCCTCGCTGCAGCGATCCCCTGCAGGGGGATATTCTGGCTTTGCGGGCGGCATACACCACGACGCAGCGGGTACTGCACGACTGGCCGGGCCTGCGTGCACCTTATACAGCACTCGCCGCGGCCTTGTGCACCCTGCGCCCGCAACGTCGCCTGCAGGGTTGGGAAGCCGCCGTTGAGGCGACCATGATCAGTCTTCTGGGAGGCGCCAAGCCGTCCCATGAGGGGGGGCGCCTTGTCCTGGCGACCGTGCTTGACGCCGGCGCCGCCGTGCACCCGTTGAGCGCTCCACGGGGCTACCGGCCGTTTCTGCCGGTGCCGCTCTGGGGCGAAGTGCTGCGCCGCCCTTCCAGTGCAAGCCAGCGCGACGGCGACGACCCGGGTGGCGGTAGCAGTGCGGCCGGAGATGACCGGCGTCGCAAGGCACGGCGCCGCACTTGTGAGCAGGCCGAGCGGGACGATCCCCTGCTGCTGAATCGCTTTGAAAATATCCTCTGCCTGGCGGAGATGGTCAACATTAACCGCAGCATCGAGGACGATGACCCCGAGACCGCACGTAGAGCCGCCTCGGATCTGGACGAGATCACGGTGACCCGGCAGCGACGCAAGGCGGCAACGCGGCTGACGTTGGATCTGGATTTGGCACCTGAGGCCGTCACCGGCGAACCGCTTAGCGCCGACTACACCTATCCGGAATGGGATTACACCCGTCAGACCTTTCGCCGAAACCACTGCCGTGTCGTCGCAGGACCCGCCAGCGAAGCAGGCGAGACTTGGCAGCCTGACGCAGCGACCCGGCGGCGCATCCGCGCCGTGCGCAGGCAGTTCGAGGCGCTGCGCCCGCGACGCCAGCTGTTCCCTGCCCAGCGCGACGGCGACGACTTGGATCTTGCGGCGCTGGTGCGCTCCTATACCGACATTAAGGCCGGCGGCGTAGGTTCCGAGCGTGTCTATACCCAAGTGCGCAGTGCAACGCGGGATCTGGCAGTGGCCATCCTGATGGACGTGTCGTTATCCACCGATAGCTGGATCGATAACCACCGGGTGCTGGATGTGGAAAAGGAGGCGGTGCTTGCCTTAAGTCACGGTCTGGCGGCCTGCGGCGACGAGCACGCCATCTTTACCTTTACCTCGCGGCAACGGCATTGGGTCAACGTCCAGACCGTCAAGCCGTTCGATAGTCCCCTAAACGACGCCGTCGAACGCCGCCTGCAGGCCCTGCGACCCGGCTATTACACCCGCATTGGCGCTGCCCTGCGCCATGTCACCGAAAACCTGAGGGAACGACCTAACCGCCACCGGCTGCTGCTGCTACTGAGCGATGGCAAACCCAACGATCTCGACCGCTATGAAGGCCGCTACGGCATCGAAGACACACGCCAAGCGATTCGCGAGGCCCGCCGCCAGGGATTGCGGGTTTTCGGCTTGACGGTGGATAGCAAAGCCCGGGACTATTTTCCCTACCTGTTTGGCCGCGGTGCCTATGCGATTGTCAGCCGGATTAGCCGGCTGCCGGCAGCACTGCCGGTCATTTACCGGCAACTGGTCGGCTAATGGTTCACACTCGGTCATTACGCAGTTCACCGGTCCCGGATTCCGCTGACGCTCCATCCAGGCTACGCAAGCAACAGACTTGATAACAGCGTCCAGATCGATAACTACACAGGATTTATTTAATGTGAAGCGCGAGGTCCAGGCACCATAGAATGTGTCGCTGCGCACTTGAATTTTTTGCTCCCGACCCCTATTTCAAAGGTGGCGCCAAAACTTTAATTTCCATTTTTCGCAGAGGAAACATACTATGGCTATTGTTCGCTACGAACCTTTAAATCTATTGAATCAGCTGCAGCGCGAAGTCAATCGTCTGTTTGACACCAGCCGCTTTGGCGATGAAGAAACCGGCGGTTTAACAGCAAGCGATTGGGTACCGGCAGTGGATATCAAGGAAGAAAACGACTGTTTTGTGATTCATGCCGATCTTCCGGGCGTCGATCCCAAGGATATCGAGATTACCATGGAAAAAGGCGTGCTTACGCTCAAGGGACAACGGGCTTCCGAGAGTAAGGAAGAAACGGAGAAGTATAAGCGTGTCGAACGGGTACGCGGGACTTTTTTACGCCGCTTCTCGCTGCCGGATACGGTAGATGCCGAAAAGATTACCGCCAAGTCCAAAGACGGCGTGCTGGAATTGACCGTTCCCAAAGGTCATGCGGCACAACCCCGCAAAATTGCGGTAGCAGGTTAATGGGTCGCGGTTGGTCGGGAGCCATTCGGCTCCCGACCTGCGCTTTACCCGCTGAGGGCTGCGACGCAGCCGTTATTTTGTCTCAGGTGTCTTCGTTAAGGTAAGGCATGCAATTTAAGGATTATTATCAGATTCTCGGTGTTTCTCGGGATGCCGGCCAAGATGATATCAAGCGCGCCTACCGTAAACTGGCGCGCAAATATCATCCGGATGTCAGTAAGGAACCCGATGCGGAGGAACGTTTCAAGGAAGTCGGTGAGGCCTACGAGGTCTTAAAAGACCCGGAAAAACGCTCCGCTTACGATAGCATCGGCAAACAGTGGCAGGCCGGCCAGGATTTTCAGCCTCCGCCTGACTGGGATCAGGGCTTTGCCTTTAGTGGTGGCGGTTTTACCGACGCCGAAGCGGGGCACTTTAGCGATTTTTTCGAGACGCTTTTCGGAAGAGCGACCCACGTTCACGACTATACTCACCTAAGGGCCAAAGGCGGGGATCAGCATGCTAAGCTTAAGGTTAGCCTTGAGGATGCCTACCGCGGAACGGTGCGGGCCCTGACGCTGAGCACACCGGAACTGGATGCCCAAGGCCAGTTGACCCGCCGGTCCCGGACGCTTAATGTAAAGATACCCCAAGGCGTCATTGCAGGACAGCGCATTCGCCTAGCCGGCCAAGGTGCACCCGGTTCCGGCGGTGGACCGCGGGGCGATCTCTATTTGGAAGTAGAATTTGAACCCCATCCGCTGTTTCGCGCCGAGCAGCGCGATATTTATCTTGAGTTGCCTGTGACGCCCTGGGAAGCCGCGTTGGGACAGACGGTAACCATTCCCACCCTCGACGGCAAGGTGGAACTGAAAATTCCACCCGGCTCCCAATCCGGGACTAAGTTACGCCTCAGAGGCAAAGGTTTGCCGGGAAATCCTCCCGGCGATCAATATGTCGTGCTGCGTATGGTAACACCCCGCGCCGACACCCCGGAAGCCAAGGCGCTTTATGTGCAAATGGCAGAGCAAATTCCCATGAATCCGCGCGCGGAACTGGGAGAATAGAGCATGACGAATGAGCTTTCGGTCCTATTAACGGGAACCGTTCTAGACGATAACACGGTACTTAACTTGCGGGAATTGTGCAGCCTCTGTGGCGTAAACGCCGAGCGGATTATCAATATGGTAGAGGAAGGCGTGGTGGAACCCCGGCACGGCGCCATTCCAGCGGAATGGCGTTTTGCCGGCACCAGCGTTAAGCGGGTGCAAATCACCTTGCACTTGCAGCGGGATCTGCGCCTGAATCTTGCCGGTGCGGCTCTGGTGCTGGATTTGCTGGAAGAATTGCAAGAACTCAGACAGCTGTATAAACACGCTCAGCGGCGGTCATAAACCACGGCGCGCGATGCGGTCAAACTTTACTGACGGCGACATCACCGCCTAGCAACGACGAGGAATTGACTGATGAGTACCTTAACCCAGATTCGCGAAGGGCTAAGCCAAGCGTGGGATACGCTAACCGAAGGCTGGCACGATTTACGTGAAAAAGCCAGTCATGCCCTCACCCGCTTTCATCCTAAACCATCCGCTGATGCTTTGGAACCTGCGGACGAGCACCTCCTCCACCACGCGACCCGCTGGGGCCTGCTAGCCGCCGAGGTCGCAGAGGATGGCAACGAAGTTGTCGTAAAGCTGGAGGTTCCCGGCATGGATCCCGCGCATTTTGATATCCAGGTGGTAGACGATTACCTGGTCGTGCGCGGAGAAAAACAAGTGGAACGGGAACAGAAGACGGGACGCTATTATCTGATGGAACGAGCCTACGGAAGTTTTGAACGTGCGATTCCGCTACCCAGCGAGGTCGACGAAAATGGTGCAAGCGCAAAATATCGCCGTGGCGTATTGCGCATTACGCTGCCAAAGAGCCGCGAGTCCCGCAGCCGGCGCATTACGGTGCAGACGAGCTAGTCACGGGATTTCGTCGCACGGGGCTAACGCCTGATTTCAGGCCGGCAAGGGACTGCCCCTATAATAGCTGCCAGCGCCGGCGGCTGACAGTAACCCTGTTTCGTTTGGGTTTTCCTCCGCAACGCTTCCCTGGCACTGACTCAGCGCTGTCCGGAGCTGCACGGCGAGCCGGGCAATTCAACCGTCACTTAGCGGAGTATCAATGACCTTAAGCAATACAGTTCATTGGCGCGACTTTACCTTTTCAGAACTGCTCCAGGTCAACGGCCTGCAGCGCCTGGATGCTCAGTTCCTCAGCTATCTCAGTGACCATCAGCCATCTCTGCAGCAACAGCTCCAGGCTTATCGACAAACCGACAAGCCGCTATCTCCCCTAGAAATCAGTGAATTACTGCTGGCCCTGGCCTCCCCCCTGGAAGCGTTTATTGCCAGACTTTTCGTCATTGAGGCGGCACTTGCCGCTTCCCGAGAAGCAACCCTAAGCCACACCGCCATCCTGGAGTTCAAAAAACACTTTGTCTCCCGCCGGGTCCGCCGCCATCGCCGACCTATCGAGGCGTCGTTTACACAGCTCGATGCCTGGCTGACTACCCAGCTGGCCGAAACCGAACCGCCGGACCGGGAACTGGCCATCGCCCGGTTTGCCCAACGCCTTCTGCAGGACGAAGTGACCCAGACCGAGGCTATTGAAAAATTAACCCACTGGTGTGCACTGGCCTTAACAGATCCCAACGGGCGCCGAGCGGTTAAGGGCTGGAGCAGTTTTCAGCTGCCGCAGCGGGTCGATCACGCCGATCTTGTGCCATTGCAGCGCGCGGACAGCGCAGAGATCGCCCGCCTGCAGGCAAACCCCGAACAGTTTCGTGCCCGCGACGGCTTTCAACTGACCGATACCCGTATGTCCGCCCGCACTGTGCAGGATGAAGTGCATTATTGCATCTACTGCCATACCCACAACGGCGATTTCTGCGCCAAGGGCTTTCCGGAAAAGAAAGGCAGCCCAGCACTGGGCTTAAAAATGGATCCCTTAGGGGTTACCTTGACCGGTTGTCCGTTGGAAGAAAAAATTTCCGAGATGCATGTGCTAAAGCGCGAGGGCCACACCATCGCCGCATTGGCCATGGCCATGGTAGATAATCCCATGGTACCGGCCACGGGCCACCGGATCTGCAACGACTGCATGAAGAGCTGCATCTATCAAAAGCAGGATCCGGTTAACATTCCCCAGATCGAAACCCGGGTGCTTACCGATGTGCTGGCCTTACCCTGGGGCGTGGAAATCTATGCACTGTTGACCCGCTGGAACCCACTGCGCCAGACCCAGTACCTACCCAAGCCCTATAACGGGCGCAACGCATTGATCGCAGGGATGGGACCGGCGGGTTTTACCATGGCGCATCACCTCTCCCAGGAGGGCTGTGGGGTGGTAGGCATCGATGGCCTAAAGATCGAGCCCCTGCCCAGGGAGTTACTGGAACAGCCGGTGCGTGACTGGGCAACCCTGGTAGAGCCGCTGGACGAGCGTATCCTGCTGGGCTTTGGCGGGGTGGCTGAATATGGTATCACCGTACGCTGGGATAAGAACTTTCTTAAGCTGATTTATCTTACCCTGGCCCGCTATCCCACCTTTCAGGTGTTCGGTGGCGTGCGGTTAGGCGGCACGCTGACGCTGAAGGACGCCTGGCGGCTGGGCTTTGCTCACGTTTGCATCGCCACCGGTGCCGGGTTGCCCAAGGTCATTCCCATGAGCAACAGTCTGGCCCGCGGCATGCGCCAGGCCAACGATTTCCTGATGGCCCTGCAACTCACCGGTGCCGGGAAGGAAACCAGCCTGGCCAACCTTCAGGTGCGCCTGCCGGCGGTGGTGATCGGCGGAGGACTGACGGCAATTGATACCGCCACCGAAATCCAGGCCTACTATATCAAGCAGGTGGAAAAGCTGCTAACGCGCTATGAAACATTGGCTGCTGCCCGGAGTGAGAATCAAATCCGGGCCGGTCTTAACGTAGAAGATCTGGAAATCTTGGAGGAATTTCTGGCCCATGGCCACGCCGTGCGACGTGAACGCAAGCGTGCCGCTCAGGCAGGAGAAGCGCCGGATTTCGCGGCCCTGTTGCGCTCCTGGGGCGGCGTAACTCTGGTCTATCGTAAGGGGCTTAATGCATCCCCCGCCTATATCCGCAATCACGAAGAAATCATTAAAGCCATGGAAGAGGGCCTCTGGTATGCCCGCGGTCTGGAGCCGCTACGCGCCGAGATGGACTCATACGGTCATGTCCGGGCGCTGGTCTGTCGCCGCCTGAAATCCGTTCAGGGCCGTTGGCTGGCCACCGCCGAGGAGCAAACGCTGCCGGCTCGGTCGATTTTTGTGGCTGCAGGCGCTTTGCCAAATACCATTTATGAACAGGAGCATGCGGGTACCTTTAAACTGGAAGGAGACCACTTTCTTCCCCATGTGGAACACGCCGATGGCATGCAACCGGTGCAAGTGGCGGAGCACTGCAAGAGTGCCGAGTTCGGAGCGTTTACTTCGTATCAATACCAGGGTCGTTCCGTCACCTTTCTCGGCGATACCAATCCGGTTTTCCATGGCAGTGTGGTCAAGGCCATCGCCTCTGCCAAGCGCAGTTATCCTCTGGTGATGAATGCGCTCAATCACCTGCCCCTTAACGATGCTACAAATTATACCGACTTCCGGGAACGGCTGGCGGACTTGTTAACCCCACGGGTGGTTTCGATACGGCACACCAACCCAGCCCTGGTAGAGCTCTGGGTATATGCTCCAATGGCGGCGCGGAATTTTCGTCCCGGCCAGTTTTACCGCCTGCAGACTTTCGAATCCACTAGCCCGATCGTCGCGAATACCCGTCTGCAAATTCCGCTGCTCACCGTCAGCGGCGCCGGCGTCAAGGACGACAAGATCCGCCTGCTGGTGTTGCAATGGGGCACCGGACCCCGCTTAGTAAGCCGCTTACGACCGGGCGACCCCGTGGTGCTGATGGGACCCACCGGTGCCCCGACGGAACTGCCCAGGGACAAAACAGTGCTGGTTATTGCCGGACGTTGGGGCGCGGCAGTGATGCTGGATGTGGGTCATGCCCTGCGTGAGGCCGGCAACCGCGTTCTGTATATCGCCGCCTTTGGGCAAGCCGATGAAGTGGATTATCAAGACGAGCTGGAAGCCAGCGCCGATCGGATTGTCTGGTGCACGGCTTCGGAACCTCGGATTCCGGCGCGCCGGTCCGAAGATCTCAGTGTGGTAGCCAGCGACGTCGTCGAGCTGTTGGAACGTTACGGCGCAGGAGAGATTTGCCAAGAGGAAGGACCGCAACCCATTCCCCTTAACCAGGTAGACCGGATGATGGTCATGGGCTCCACCGGTCTGCTTAAGGCCTGCCAGGCCGCCCTGGCGGACGGACCTCTGCAGGCCTATTTTCGCTCCGACGTACAGGCGGTCGGCACCGTGGGGAGCCCGATGCAATGTATGTTAAAAGGAGTGTGCGCCCAATGCCTGCAATGGCAAATTGACCCGGAAACCGGCCAGCGCACTCGGGCGGTATTTTCCTGTGCCGGACAAGACCAGCCGTTGGCCTGGATCGATCTTGACAACCTGGTGGCACGCCAAACCCAAAACCGCTTAGCAGATCGCTTGAGTTCGCTCTGGCTGGACTACGTCCTGGCCCAGCAGTCAACCGGATAAGCCGTCGGCACGGGCATTTGCGCCCGACCGTAAACCCGCTATGCTCTTATACCAACAGGCCCCTCCGTAAGAACTTTCATTTGGGAAACAGGATTAGCTCGACTTCGGCCATTTCCCCTTCACCCCAACCCTCTCCCACCAGGGGAGAGGGAGTTAAGAGGTTTCTGCATAATGAAGCAACCCTTATATCCAGGATTGCGGTGTTTTCAAGACCCGGATTTCGCCGCGCTCCATCCAGGCTATGCAAGGAATTTAATCTGGGAAACGGTATACGTGTTATCGGTGATGCCATAAGGAGGTTTCTTCATGCCAAGCGTGACACCGGCTTTTCGCAACGTACTAGAGATGATCGGCAACACACCGCTGGTGGAACTCAACAACCTCGATACCGGCCTCTGCCGCTTGTTTGTTAAGCTGGAAAACCAGAATCCGGGGGGTTCCATCAAAGACCGCATTGGGTTTTATATGATTGAAGCGGCGGAACGGGAGGGAAAAATACGGCCGGGGGGCACATTGATTGAGGCCACCGCCGGCAATACCGGCCTAGGACTGGCGCTGGTGGCCTCGCAAAAAAAGTACCGTCTCCTGTTAGTGATCCCGGACAAAATGAGCCAGGAGAAAATCTTTCATCTCAAGGCACTGGGAGCCGAGGTGCGGGTTACCCGCTCCGACGTGGGCAAGGGACATACCGACTATTACCAGGATAAAGCCGAACGGCTTGCCATGGAAATGGACAACGCTTTTTATGTCAACCAGTTTAATAATCCCGCTAACCCCCTGGCCCATCAGGAGACCACCGGGCCCGAGATCTGGCAACAAACCAACCATGCCGTGGATGCCATCGTCTGCGGGGTCGGCTCGGGCGGAACGCTGACCGGGCTAAGCCGCTATTTCGCCACGGTGGCCCCCACACTTGCCTTTATCCTGGCGGATCCTCAGGGTTCCGTGCTGGCCCATTATGTGAACACCGGGGAACTCTCCACTGAGGTGGGTTCCTGGCTGGTCGAGGGCATCGGCGAGGATTTCCTGCCGCCGATTTGTGACTTCAGCCGGGTCAGCCGGGCTTACACGATTCCCGATGCCGAAGCCTTTGCCGTCTGCCGGGAAGTGCTGCGCAAGGAAGGCATTATCGCCGGCACTTCCTCAGGAACGCTCATCGCCGCCGCGCTGCGCTACTGCCGTGAACAAACCGAGCCCAAGCGGATCGTTACCTTTGTCTGTGACAGCGGCAACAAGTATCTCTCCAAAGTCTACAACGACTATTGGATGCAGGATCAGGGCTTTATCCGGCGCGACACCTTCGCCGATCTTCGCGATCTGATCGCACGCCGCCATCAAGACCGGGACACCGTCACCGTTAACCGTGATGACACGCTGCTCACGGCTTATTCCCGGATGAAACTCTACGATGTCTCGCAACTCCCTGTCCTCGAACAGGACCGCATTATCGGCATCGTGGATGAAGAGGATATACTGCTCAACGTTTTCAACGATGAGGCCCGCTTTCGGAAACCGGTCAGCCAGGTGATGGCTCGCGATTTGGAAACCGTGGCCCCCAACGCACCCTTAACGTCCTTGTTGCCTATCTTCGATCGGGGCATGGTGGCCATCATTAAGGAAGGCGATAAGTTTCTGGGCATAATTACCCGCATCGATTTGCTTAACTTCCTGCGCCGCCGGATGAAATAATCCCTGCGTACGCCCCTTACCCAGTGAGACCTGATATGGAAAAACAGACTAACCGCCTCGACTTTGCGACCCGCGTTATCCATGCGGGGCAGGTACCGGATCCCAGTACGGGGGCCATCATGACACCGATTTATGCAACCTCCACATATGTCCAGGAAAGCCCGGGAAGCCATAAAGGCTTCGAGTATTCCCGCAGCCAGAATCCAACGCGGATGGCTTATGAACGCTGTGTCGCAGATCTCGAAAGCGGCCGGGCCGGCTTTGCGTTCGCTTCGGGTATGGCGGCTACTGCTACGCTGCTGGAACTGCTGGATTACGGCAGTCACGTGGTATGCATGGATGATCTTTACGGCGGCAGCTACCGTTTATTTGAAAACGTGCGCCGGCGTTCGGCCGGGTTAGACTTCAGTTTCGTGGATATGACGGATCTTGCTAAACTGAAAGCGGCAATTCGCCCGGAAACCCGGATGATCTGGGCGGAAACGCCCAGCAATCCGCTGCTCAAACTGGTTGAGTTAGAGCAGATCGCCGCCCTCGGCAGACACCACGGCATTCTCACAGTGGCCGACAATACGTTCGCTTCACCCTGGATTCAACGTCCTCTGGAACACGGCATCGATCTGGTGATGCACTCGGCTACCAAATATCTGAATGGCCATTCCGATATGGTAGGCGGGGTCGTGGTGGTGGGCGAACACGCCGAGTTGGCCGAGCGGCTCGGTTTTCTGCAAAATGCGGTTGGCGGTATCGCCGGGCCGTTCGATAGTTTTTTAGCGCTACGCGGTCTGAAAACCCTGGCGCTACGGATGGAACGCCATTGCACCAATGCTCAGCGGATCGCCGAGTGGCTGGCTGCCCATCCGCAAATCGAGCAGGTCTATTATCCGGGCCTGCCGAGCCATCCTCAGCACCGACTGGCGCGGCGACAGATGCGCGGGTTTGGCGGCATGGTAACGGCTATCCTCAAAGGCGGGCTGGAGCCAGCCCGACGGTTTCTGGAGCGCTGCGAAATCTTTGCCCTCGCCGAAAGCCTGGGAGGCGTCGAAAGTCTCATCGAACATCCCGGCATCATGACCCATGCCTCGATACCGGCGGACAAGCGCGCCGCGCTGGGAATTCACGATGGCCTTGTACGTTTGTCCATCGGCATCGAGGATGTGGAAGATCTGCTTGCCGATCTGGCCCATGCGTTAGCCTAACGGCGCATGGGCTGGCCTCGCTGTTGCCCTCTCGTAGGTCCTGAAAACATCTCAATCCTGAATTCCGTTGCACTTCATCCAGGCTGCTGGTAGATCCAGGAACGTCGGCCATACGGGAATAGCGCCGGTAAACCGCAGCGCCGGCTATTTCTCCACCACCACACCACGCCAGAACGCCACATGGTCCTTGATATGCTGCGCCGCCGGTTTCGGGTCCGGATAAGTCCAGGCCCCTGCCGGGTTCTCTTTACCGGCGACGACAAGGGTGTAGTAACGGGCGGTACCCTTCCAAGGACACACCGTGGTTTTGTCGTTAGGCTGAAAATATTCACACCGCAGGCTTGTCGGCGGAAAGTAGATATTGCCCTCGACGGTCTCATACGTTGCGGACTCGGCGATGACCTCGCCGTTCCAGATTGCTCGCGCCATAGTCAATCTCCTGTCAAGTGACTCCTGCTATGACACCCATACCGGCTGCCGCGTTCCTGGGAATCACTAAAAACCGCAGGCACCGATGTTGAACGAAATCACCCGCCATGCGAATCCAGTCACTACCCTATGGTCGTATATAACCGACAAATAACCTTACCCCGCATTACAAACGAGGCCTACTCTTGATGGACAAACGCAAGCTTTATCTGGTCGGTATTCTTGCCGTCCTTATCTACGGATTTTTTGCTTTCGATCTGCAACAGTATTTCAACCTGCAATACTTCCGGTCACAACAGGCTGCCATTGATGCCTATTTTCAAGCCCATCCTCTGCAGACGGCCTTGGTCTTTTTCGCCCTTTATGTGGCGGTGACCGGCCTCTCCCTACCCGGTGCGGCATTGCTAACCTTAATAGCGGGCGCCATCTTTGGGCTACTCTGGGGAACACTAATCGTCTCGTTTGCCTCAACCCTGGGCGCTACCCTAGCCTTTTTAGTGGCGCGCTTTTTGCTGCGTGACTGGGTGCAAAATCGCTTTGGCGAGAAACTCAAGGCCGTCAATCGCGGCATTGCCAAGGACGGCCCCTTTTATTTATTCACGCTACGGCTGGTGCCACTATTTCCCTTTTTTGTCATTAATCTGGTCATGGGCCTTACGTCCATCCGTGCGTCCACCTTTTACTGGGTCAGCCAAATCGGCATGCTGCCCGGCACCCTCGTCTACGTCAACGCCGGCACCCAAATCGCCGGCATCGATTCCCTGGACGGTATCTTATCGCCGGGCCTGCTGGCCTCCTTTGCCTTGCTGGGTATTTTCCCCTTGCTTGCCAAAAAACTGGTGGCCTTTATTAAAGCCCGACGGGTGCTGCGCCCTTATTCCAAGCCCAAACAATTCGACCGTAACCTGGTGGTTATCGGCGCAGGTTCCGCCGGGTTGGTCACGGCCTATATCGCGGCGGCGGTCAACGCCAAGGTAACTCTGATAGAAAAGCACAAAATGGGCGGCGACTGCCTTAATACCGGATGCGTGCCTTCCAAGGCCCTGCTCCGTTCCGCTAAGCTTCTCCACCAGCTCAAGCACGCCCCGGCATTGGGTTTGCGAACGGCCAAGGTTGAGTTTGATTTTGCCGATATTATGGAGCGGGTACAGCGGGTGATCAAAACCGTGGAACCCCATGATTCGGTGGAACGTTATACCCAACTAGGAGTGGAATGCCTGCACGGCGAGGCCAAGATTACCTCACCCTATACGGTGGAAATTAACGGCCGCACCTTAACGACGCGCGCCATCGTCATCGCCGCCGGCGCCCGTCCTTTCGTGCCGCCGATCCCGGGTCTGGCCGAGCTGGGTTATGTGACCTCCGATACCCTCTGGGACCTGCGGGAACTACCCAAGCGCCTGGTGGTTCTGGGTGGCGGTCCCATTGGCAGCGAACTGACTCAGGCCTTTGCCCGTTTTGGCAGTCAGGTAACCCAGATCGAAATGCTGCCCCGTATCCTTGCCAAGGAAGACCCGGATATTTCCGAAATGGTCATGCAGCGCTTTCGTTCCGAAGGCATCGATGTGCGGGTCAACCATAAGGCTAAGGCGTTTTCTGTGGATAACGGTCAGAAGGTGCTCATTTGCGAGCACGAGGGCCAGGAGGTCCGCATCGAGTTTGACCAGGTATTGGTCGCGGTTGGCCGGGTAGCCAATACCGCAGGGTATGGTCTGGAAGCCCTGGGCATTCCCACAACTTCGGCGCGCACGGTGGAAGTGAATGACTACCTGCAAACCCGCTTTCCCAATATCTACGCCGCAGGTGATGTGGCCGGTCCTTTTCAGTTTACCCATGTCGGGGCACACCAGGCCTGGTTTGCCGCCGTTAACGCCCTATTCGGCATGGTCAAGAAGTTTAAAGCGGATTACTCGGTCATCCCCTGGGCCACCTTTACCGATCCGGAAGTGGCGCGGGTTGGCCGTAACGAACAGGAGGCCAAGGAACAAAGTATTCCCTTTGAGGTCACCACCTTTGACCTTGCTGAGCTGGACCGGGCCATTGCCGACGAGGCCACCTATGGCATCGTTAAGGTGCTTACCGTGCCGGGCAAGGATAAGATCCTAGGGGCCACTATCGTCGGGGAACACGCCGGCGATTTGCTTGCGGAATATGTGGCGGCCATGCGCCATGGCCTGGGATTGAATAAAATTCTCGGCACCATTCATATTTACCCCACCCTGGCCGAAGCCAACAAGTACGCCGCGGGCAACTGGAAACGCGCCCACGCACCGCAGACCTTGCTGCGCTGGCTGACACGCTTCCATGCCTGGAGACGTGGTGCCGGCGGCGACGCGAAACTGAAAAGCTTAGCGACTAAGCCTGTTAAGAAAGAGGGGTAACAGCCTCCCGAACATGGGCTCAGTTTCACTTTGATCTTCCCGTAGGGATCTGGCTAAGCGAAAAACTAGCCTAGCGGCGTGTTCTCGATTTTGGCCATTTCCCCCTTACAGAGGGCATTAAGCCTTTGACGTTTAGGGAGAAAGGGCAAAGGTGAGGAATAATTAAGCAGGTGGTTATTTGGAAATACTACTAAATATGATGATATAATATTTAGTCACAATGCGCAATTCACCATCAGCTAGTTTTCAACTTTAAGCTTAGAGTATTACCTTTCTTGATTAGTGGTATTTTTTACGGTAGACGTGCAATAATGTCAGAAACTCGGAGTGATTGGAAATCGGCCACCATTTTGGGGCCGTCTAACGCGCCGTTTAGGATGCCCATTTCCTGTTGGGCGGGTTGCTCATGTCTACAATGGAATGATAAAAATGAAAGCGCTGTATTCTCTTCTCGCGCAATTCCGATCGAGTCTGCCGATGATCGGTTTGATTTCTGTCGTTTCGGCAATTCCTATAGGCTTAGTGTTACTCTTGCATTTCTGGAAGGGAATCCCGTTTAGTGACCTAACCCGCGATCCAAACGCCATCAATCAATCTCCTTTCTATACTGGATTTCTTTCCCAGACAGGTATCTTTCTCTGGTCTGCTGCGGCGGCAATCAGCCTATTTAGTGCCACCGTTCTGTCGAGACATCCAGATTGCTCCGGGTTCAGACGATTTTTGTTTGTTTCCGGAATGTTGACTTTATACCTCGGTCTCGATGATGTGTTCCTCCTTCACGAAGAAGTCTTCCCACGTTTCGGTGTGCCCGAGGAAGTTGTCTTGAGTTGTTACCCGGTATTTATGCTTTTCTACCTTTTCTGGTTCTACCCCGTAATACTGAAAACAGAATATGTCCTGTTGGGTACTGCGTTATTGTTCTTTGGCATTTCGGTCACTGTAGATTTGTTTGATCTTTCCGACATAGACTTATTTTTTTTATTTGAGGATGGTGTAAAACTGATAGGTATAGTGAGTTGGCTGGCGTATTTCTTCCGTGTCGGAGTCGATGTCATTCATCGTAACGACGCCCTACTGTACGCTGCACCGAAGTCAGGTAAAAAATGAGCGAACCGTGAGCTAACTTAAGGCTTTGAGAAAATACAGCCGACCGCTGAATGCGCCGGTTGATTTTAACATTATCGCAACACTAAGGTTGCGATGTGGTACTGCTGAAAGAAGTTCGTATTACAGACGTATCCTTAATCGAGCCAACGCAGAAAGTCAGAGGAATTCCACATGATTGATCAAGAAAGCGATGACGCTTTTGGTTTCTATGAAGGCGAATGCCAAGGATGTGACTGTTATAGCCCTCTAGATGATCTAGGGCTTTGTGAAACCTGTGCGGGCAAATTTGAGCGGGATGTCATTCGGCAACGGGATTGGGATTATTCCGCTTTGGCCTTCGGAGTTCCCGAAGACAAGCGGGAAGCACTGCGCCGGCAAATTATTGAAGAATATGGTGAGCGTTTGGAACTGATCAGCCCGAGAAAAGACCCTGGAACAAAAGGAAAAACCTAAGAGAAAGCAAAACATCATGAGCGTAACCGCTAACCAACGCTTTTCCCGGCGAATCATTTCACCTCTTCCAGTGAAACGTCGGTCAACTAGACATTCCATGGGAACGTGGCAGTAAAATGCATATTTGGGTAGACGCAGATGCCTGTCCCAAGGTGATTAAGGACATCTTATTTCGGGCGGCAGAACGCAAAAGCATTCCACTGACGTTGGTTGCCAACCAGGCGTTAGCCACGCCACCATCACGCTATATCAAATCACTGCAAGTGGCAGCGGGTTTTGACGTAACCGATAACGAGATCGTGAAAAGAGTGGCGGCGGGTGATTTGGTCATTACCGGTGATATTCCCCTGGCGGCAGCAGTGATCGAAAAAGACGGAATGGCGCTAAACCCGCGGGGGGAGCTTTATAGCAAAGCCAATATTAAGGCGCGGTTAAATATGAGGGATTTCTTGGATACGCTGCGGGCGAGCGGCATTAATACGGGCGGTCCCTCGCCACTCAGCCAGAGTGAGCGGCATTCCTTTGCCAATCAGTTGGATCGTATTTTGGCCAAGTGCCCTAAATAGCCGATGGATGCCCACTCATGTATATCCCCCTCACCCCAACCCTCTCCCACCAGGGGAGAGGGAGTTAACGGCTAACCCCTACTTTTTTGTAGCCTGGATGCAGCGTAGCGAAATCCGGGGTCGGTAGGCATCTCAATCCTGCATTTCGTTTTCCCTCATCCAGACTGCCGGTAGCGTTTTTCAAGAAATTGCCTTAACCGGATTGCTCGGCCGCGGCTCTCTGCCGGCGCCGCTGAGTCGCCCTCAGATTGAGCGCTTCCACCCCCACCGAGAAAGCGATTGCAAAATAGAGATAGCCTTTGGGAATATGAAAGCCCAATCCATCGGCGATCAATGCCACGCCTACCAATATCAGAAAGCTCAGCGCCAGCATCTTTACAGACAAGTGGGCATTGATAAAGCGGCTTAAGGGGTCGGCGGCAAACAGCATAATAATGACGGCAATAATAATGGCGGCGGCCATGACCGATAGATGCTGGGCCATACCCACGGCGGTGATAACGCTATCCAGCGAAAACACGATATCCAGGATCATGATCTGGATAATGACGGTGGTAAAGCTCGCCGCTTTGGACTCGCGGATTTCTTCCTCAACGCCCTCGACGGTGGTGTGGATTTCCGTGGTGCCCTTGGCCAGCAGGAACAGGCCGCCCCCCAGCAGAATCAGATCCCGCAGAGAAACGCCGTGACCGGCAATGCTGAACAAGGGAGCCGTCAGCCCCACCAGCCAGGCAATGCTGGCCAGCAGCAGCAGGCGGGTAATGACCGCCAGCGCCAGGCCGGTGCGGCGGGCTTTGCTTTGCTGTTCGACCGGCAGGTGGTTAGAGAGGATGGAGATAAAGACCAGATTATCGATGCCCAGGACGATTTCCAGGGCGGTCAGGGTCAACAGGCTGGCCCAGAGTTGGGGGTCAAGCAGAATGTCCATCGTACGGGTTCTCCGGTTGTTCGTTGTTATGGGTAAGGTAGCATTGCCTGAGGCGGATAAGATAACCTGTCCGTGGGGGGGGTGTCTTTAATGGTTTTAGGGTGACATCCGATTAGATCAGGGACTTTTGGCCGGTGAAAAAACCGTCAAAAAAAACGGCCAGGGCGCAAGGCGCCCTGGCCGTTGGTAAAGAGTAAAAGTAACAAGTTCAAAGGGTTATAAATTCCTGGCCAGGCGAAACCCCAGGCCGCTGGTCCGGAAAGCCGGCGTGTCCCCGTAGCGGTTCGCCGCACGCACCCTATGCGGGTAGTTGTCCCAGGAGCCGCCCCGGAGCACACGAGGGTCGGCACGATTTTTGCTTATGCACTCCGACTCTGCACCACCGTAGTTCTCATCGTACCCAGAACAGGTCCATTCCCAGACATTGCCCAACATATCGTAAAGGCCCCACCCATTGGCCCGAAAACGGCCTACCGGTGCCGTATACACATAACCATCCTGACAATTCATAACAGGACTCCAGCCAAGTTCCGCTTTAAGAGTCTGATCCGCCCCATTAGCATAGGCACAACCGTCATCGGGATTATCTCCCCAATACCGCGCCGTCTGCGTCCCCACCCGCGCCGCATATTCCCACTCCGCCTCCGTCGGCAGACGGTACGATTGCCCCGTTTGCCGGGAAAGCCATTCCGTATAGGCCAGCACATCATTCCAGCTTACACACACCACGGGATGCCCAGCGTCTTGTTGAAATCCCGGATTCCGCCAGGTCTTATTGGAATCCTTTTTCCAGGCACTGCCATCCCAGACATAACAACCATCACCGGTCTCAGCTTCCGTCCGGTAGCCCGTCACCTCGACGAATTGCTGAAATTGCCCCACGGTTACCTCATATCTACCGATGGTAAAATCCCGCTCGATCCGCACCCGACGCTGTTTCTCGTTACCATAACGGCCCTCCTCATTCTCCGGCGATCCCATCAAAAACTCCCCTGCCGGAATCCTTACCATCTCCGGCCCCGGGGAACCATCTCGTAGCCTGTCTTGGAATACCGATGTCTCCTCCGGTGCCGCCAAGGGGGCCTGAACCTGAGGAACCTGCCCAACCGACCCGCAAGGACCGATAAAACAAAACGATCGATTTAATTCGGAATAGTATCCCGGCGCCTGCTTACCACCGGTTTCCTGCATCACCGCCACCCGCACGCTTCTCAGCATCGCTTCGATGGTAAGGCCAGGCTGCAACAATGCCCGCTTGAGATGCTTCACATAAGGACTATTGCGGCCCCGGCCATCCAACGCCTTAGTGCCCGGCCGCGTGGAATAGGCGAGAATTGACCCGCTAGGCACCTCCATCGGCTGAAGCCCCTCAGGACCTGATCCCCGAAACAAGCCTTTAAAGGGATTATCACGACAGGCATCCAGGATTACGACGTTTAGATCATTATTGGCATCCTCCATCACAGACGTTACATAACCCGCAGGTACGGCCTCATAGTCAAAGTGGCCTACCGCCGTGATCGCGCCTACCGCACCAATGGGAATCAGATAGTTTTCTCCGGCGTATTGAACACCATGACCGGAAAAATAAAACAAGCCCACATCCTCTCGCCGCAATTTTCGGCCAAAGGATCGAATCGCCGTTTTCATTTCTCTGCGATCGGCGTCATAAACCTCCATAACCTCAAAATCTACCTGACGCAGCGCGGCGGCCATATCCTGGGCATCGTTGATCGGATTATCGAGTGCATCGTTGCCACGGTAGGCGGCATTGCCGATGACCAACGCCAGCCGCTGCTCGCCCAGCGCCGGAACCCCCGGAACGACAGATAACGCCAGCAGCACCAGCAACATCCTGACATGATTATCGAACCTACATAGCATCGCCGAGCGTTTCATTGGTGCGCCCCTTTATGCCAAAATCAAGTAAAGTAAGATGAATCGTCCGCTCCCAACGCCTCCCCCGGCGCAAACACCGAACGGACGAGCGTAATAGTGATATACCATTTCATTCCATAATATTTATACAGACATTGCCATGAGTAATAATGGCGCAAGTCAATCAAAGTGGAAAACATTCGCTGAAATCATTGTGGCTATCACTGCCTTGATAGCCGCTATCGTCACCTTGATCAACGTCATACCGCACTTTCCTTCGGCGAAAAATTCCCACCCGACTTTTCAGGTAAACTATCTTTATCGTCCAGCCGGCCAGGCGGATTTCCAGAAAATCACCGACGGTAGCGAATTGCATTCCGGTGATTATTACAAGATATGGTTTACTCCGCAGGAAGACAGCTATGTGTACATCTTCCAGCTCGACAGCAGCCGGACCATCCATCGGCTCTTTCCCATGGAAAGCTTTAAGGGTGTTGCGGTCAATCAAACCAATCCGGTAAAGGCGGGGCGGCAATACCAACTGCCTGCCGCGAATCATGTCTTTCCAATTAGATCAATCAGGCGGGCCAGGAAAGCCTTTTCTTTCTCGCCTTTCGAGAACCCAGTACTGCGCTCGAAGCGCAATACCAGGCGCTTCAGCAGGCCCGCCGCCAGCAGCACAGCGAACGGATCGCAGACCTTCGCGACATACTGTTGCAAACACTTCACCAAGGCGGGCCGGCCGAGGTGTCGAAAATCACCTTTTTACATTTGCCGTAGGAGAAAGACGCCATGAAGCCAACGTTGCGTTACGGCTATACTGTGCTGGTGTTAGCCGGTATGCTGACTGCCGGGCCGGCCTGGGGCGACGCCGACGACCGCGGTCTCGACGAAATCGTTAAAGACGAAGATATTCCCCGCCAGCCGCTACGTTTTCAGGTGAACTATGTCTACCGCCCCGGCGGTCAAGGTCCTCTTAAGCCTCTGACCGAAGGCGCCGTATTGCACTCCGACGATCACTATAAGATTCAGTTTACGCCCCAGGAAGACAGCTACGTTTATATCTTTCAGCTCGACAGCAGTGAGACAATCTATCGGCTCTTTCCCATGGAAGCGTTTAAGGGGGTGCAGGTCAATAATCATAATCCCGTCAAGGCCGGCGTTTCCTATACGCTGCCCGCCCCCGACAAAGCCTTTAAACTGGATGAACAGCGCGGTCCCGAGGTGATTTACTTTATGGCCTCCCGGCAACCCGATGAGGAGCTGGAAAACCGCTATGAGGCCATTCTCCAGGCCCGCCGGCAACAGCAGATGGCACGCGCCAACGCATTGCAGGCGCAGTTGACGCGCAGCCTCACCAATAGAGGACTGGCGGATATTGTCCCGGACGAAAGTCAGGCCACGACGGTTTTACCCTGGGCAAAGGGTGAGATATTCAATCTGCCGGCCCGGCAGGTAAAAGACTTATGCCCGGAGTGCGTAAGCGTCGTAACCTTTGAGCATCGTTAAGGCGCTGCAATGCGTTTTTTGCTCATGGAGGTCTTTTTTCTCCCTTTCCCCTGGCCGGAGCAGGCTTCTTTTTTCCCCTCTCCCCTGGTGGGAGAGAAAGTTCTTTTATAACTGCATGGTTCAGCAAGACTGCAAGCGGCGCCAACCAATTTGCTTAAATGCCATTAGGAGGTTCTCAATGAAGCAGCTTCATTTTAACCGGCAATGCCTTTACGGATGGCTCGGCGGATGGCTGCTGAGTTTAGCGGGAAGTATAGCGATTGCGGACACTCCCCCGTTTCCAACCACCGCCGCCGAGATCGAACAGGCCCTGAAAGCTCCCAAATACCGGAGCTTCGTCGATAAATGGCGCGGCCCGGCGGGTATCGTTAATGATCCGATGCAATATTCACCCGTCGTGGACACGAACAGTTACACCATTTTACAAGATCTGCCAAAGGCGGCCGCCCTGATTCATTTCGATGTGAACTCTGCCCGGATTCGCGGGGACGCTTATTCCCTGCTGAACCAATACGCTCAGGCCCTGAAAGGCGGGTTAGCCGACGCCGTGCTGGTCATTGCGGGACATACCGATAACACCGGTGCGGAAACTTACAACTGGAACTTATCCCGCCGCCGCGCCCAGGCGGTGGAAGATTACCTGACCGCTCAGGGTATCCCGGAAACCCGATTTATCGTCAAGGCTTACGGAGAAAGCCAACCCATTGCGTCTAATGCGACAAGAGTGGGACGGGCGCGAAACCGGCGGGTGGAATTTATCCGGGTGGGAAGCCTCGATTAGGCCCGCCGGAGAACTGTAAGATCGTAATGACGCTATAATGACACTACGATGCTTATTACGCTCAGACCGGCGGGTGCCGATCTACCATTAACTACAATGCCGTTTTTTCCAGACTCGTCAATCAACCATCACTTCAGGAGCAACCCCCATGCGGCAACAGGATAATTGCGTATTCTGCAAGATTGTCCGAGGCGACATTCCGGCCATCAAGGTCCACGAAGACGAACTCACCCTGACGTTTATGGATATTAACCCGGCCGGCGCCGGCCATACGCTGATTATCGCCAAGGAACACTTCGAAACCCTGCTGGATATCGACGACTCCCCGCTCGCTGCCGTGGCAATGACTAGCCGGCGCATCGCCCAGGCCATCCAGCGAGCCCTGCAACCGGACGGTATGCGCGTCAGCCAGTTCAACGGCAGCGCCGCCGGCCAGACTGTGTTCCACTATCATGTCCACATTATCCCCATCCACAGAGGCGAGCATCCGGGCTCTCACGGCCGCGGACCCGGCAACCCGGAGGAGATTCAGACAATCGCCGGGCAGATCCGGGCGGGGCTGGAAGGGTAAACGCTATGCCCCAAGGGAAGGTCATTATCGTCACCGGCGCCAGCCGTGGCCTCGGCCAACTGATGTTACGCAGGCTGGCGGAACGCGGGGCCACGGTGGTGGCGGCGGCGCGAAGCCTGACGCCTGGGCACAATAACCCCGACGGCGCGGCCCTAGCACTGGCGGTGGATGTGCGGGAGGCAACCCAGATTCAGGACATGGTTCAACAGACGTTGGACCGCTACGGCAAAATTGATGTGCTGGTGAATAACGCCGGACTCATGGTGGGCGATGTGGCGTTTACTGACATCACGCCGGAGTTATGGCGAAAGATTCTTGACACTAACCTGGAGGGGGCCTTTTTATGCTGTTGGGCCGTGGTGCCGTCCATGCTCCGGCAGGGCAGCGGAACGATCGTGAATATTACCTCGGGCGCGGCGGTACGCACCGGTTTTCTTAATCTTCCCTACGGCGTTTCCAAGGCGGGTCTCGATCGCCTTACCCTGGGACTCAGCGCGGAACTCAAAGACCGCGGCATTGCCTGTATCTCTCTGTCACCGTCGGTTAGCGCCACCGAAACCGTGCGCTGCATGTATCCGGATCAGGACGTGGATAGCTGGACCCAGTCGCCGGAGTTGCCTGCCCGCGCCCTCTGCGCTTTACTGGAAGACGATTCCATGGCGTACACGGGCCAAGTCCTGTCGGTACGGGAGTTTCTGCAAAGCAAAGGTCTTTTAGCGCAGTATTAATTGTTTTAATAAAGACCTAACATACTGAACCAAAATGCTTTCTTAATAGACTAACAGCATTAGGGTGATTCTTTGAAAACAGGTCGGATCTTTCTCAGAAATCACCTAAGTCGTTTCGATCGTTTATCGCCGAGGTCGCTCATGCCCTTACTCCGTCTGGTTTTGTTACTGGCGTCGCTAGCGTGCTTATCGTCAGCGGCACACGCCGAGGGCACGGTCATTTTATTGGAACTCGAGGGAGCGATTGGCCCCGCCACCAGCGACTACGTGTTAAAAGGCCTGGAAAAGGCGCAGCAGCAAGACGCTAAATTGGTCATCTTACAGATGGACACACCCGGCGGTCTGGACAGTTCCATGCGCGATATTATTCGGGCGATTCTCGCCTCACCCATTCCGGTGGCAACTTACGTGGCACCCGGCGGAGCGCGCGCCGCCAGTGCCGGCACCTATATTCTCTACGCCAGCCATATCGCGGCGATGGCGCCCGCCACCAATCTCGGCGCCGCCACGCCGGTGCAGATTGGCGGGCTGCCCTCCCCCGCCGAGCCGGAGGATGAAAAACCATCACAGGATCAGGAAAAACAGGACAAAAAGAACGAACCACCCAAAAATGACCAGTCAGCGCAACAGGACAGTGAGGAAAAGCCAAAGTCGGATCAAGATGATAAAGGCAAAGCGCCCAAGTCGGCCATGGAACGCAAACTGATCAACGATGCCCGCGCCTATATCCGTTCTCTGGCGCAACTGCGGGACCGCAATGTAGAATGGGCGGAACAGGCAGTAGAATCGGCTGCCAGCCTCAGCGCTAACGACGCATTAGAGAAAAACGTGATTGATGTCGTCGCCAAAGACGTACCCGATCTGCTGCAGAAGATAAATGGACGTGTGGTACAGGTAGCGGGCGAAGAGCATACTTTGCTCACCGATAATATGGTCGTGGAAACAGTGGAGCCGGACTGGCGCAATGAGTTACTGGCCATCATCACCAATCCGCAGGTGGCTTATATTCTGATGCTGCTTGGGGTTTACGGGTTATTCTTTGAGCTATCCAATCCAGGCGCCTTTTTACCCGGTGTGCTGGGCGGTATCTGTTTGCTGCTGGCTCTTTTTGCCTTTCAGGTGCTGCCCATTAACTATGCGGGCCTGGCCCTGATTCTCCTGGGCCTGTTGTTTATGATCGGCGAGGCGTTTGTACCGAGTTTCGGCGCTCTGGGGCTGGGCGGGATTGTCGCTTTCGTGGTGGGCTCGCTTATCCTTTGGGATGAAACAGGCCCAGGCTACGAGGTTCCTGTGGGCATCATCCTGGGCTTTACCCTGACCAGCGCCCTGTTGCTCATTGGCCTGGGCACCATGCTGCTGCGCCAGCGCCGCCGGCCGGTGGTGACCGGCGAAGAAGAGATGCTGAAGGCGACAGGCATCGTCGCTGACGATTTCGATGGCAAAGGCCAGGTCCGCATCCATGGCGAGTTGTGGCAGGCCCGCAGCAACTGTCCCCTGAAGAAAAAAGAACCGGTACGAATCACCGGGCGCGACGGCCTGGTGTTATTCGTAGAACCCATTGCTAAAGGAGCGCAAAAATAATGACTGGATCAATCTTTTCCAATCTGATCCTGGTAGCGGTTATCCTACTCATTGCTCTGGTGTTTTCCGCCATCAAGATACTGCGCGAATACGAGCGCGGTGTGGTCTTCTTTCTGGGCCGTTTTCAGGGAGTCAAGGGACCGGGGCTGATCATTGTGATCCCTTTTATTCAACAGATGGTCAGAGTGGACCTGCGCACCATCGTGATGGATATCCCCAGCCAGGATGTCATTTCCCGAGACAATGTTTCCGTTAAGGTAAACGCCGTACTCTATTTCCGGGTGGTAGATGCGCAGCGGGCCATTATTCAGGTGGAGAACTATTACGATGCCACCAGCCAACTGGCTCAGACCACCCTGCGCTCGGTGTTAGGCCGGCACGATCTGGACGCGATGCTGGCGGAGCGGGAAAAGCTTAATAAAGATATTCAAGATATCGTCGATACCCAGACCGACGCCTGGGGAATCAAGGTCGCAAACGTTGAGATCAAACACGTGGATCTGGATGAGAGCATGATACGCATCATCGCTCGCCAAGCCGAGGCTGAGCGTGAACGGCGCGCCAAGGTCATTCACGCCGAGGGCGAATTCCAGGCGGCGGAAAAGCTTTTGCAAGCTGCCGAGATTATCTCTCAGCAACCGCAGGCCCTGCAGCTTCGCTATCTACAGACGCTCAGCGATATCGCCGGCGTCAATAACTCTACTGTGGTCTTCCCCATTCCCATGGATTTGTTTAAGCCGCTACTGCAGGCGGTCCAACAGGAGCCTGTTAAACACTCTGAGAAGGACATCTAACCCACTTAGGAGGTTAGCATCACGAGTCATGGAAGGAGTCATGGGAGAGCGAGCTTGCCGACCGTTTTATTGCGATAGCCTCTTCCAGCTTTACCCGGCAAGCCGCCCTCTAACGCTACCCTAAACGGGCACGGCGGTTACTGCGCTTGGGACACCATATAACCCACGGCAGAAATAATCTCCTCATCGGGGAGATCCACACGACCGCCTTTGGGCGGCATTCCCCTAAAGCCGTTAAGCGAGTGTTTTACCAGTGTATCAAACCCCTGGGCAATCCGAGGCGCCCAAGCCTCTTTATCGCCCAGCTTAGGAGCGCCGGCTACCCCAGCCTGATGACAGATGACGCAAGCAGTGTTGTAAAGCTGTTTGCCATGCGCTAAGTCGAGATCTGCTGGCACCACCATGGCTAATTCCATACTGGATTCACCTGCCGCTTCCTCGACTTGTGCTTGTGGAGGTTCCATGACGGCTTCCTTCTGCTCCGCCGGCGCCATTTCCTCAACCGGGGGAACTTCAGCCGGCGCAGGCGCGCCCTCTTCAGCAGCCGGAGCCGCTTCCTCGGCCGGCGGGACCTCCATGGCCGGCATGGCTTCCTCGGCCGGCGGGACCTCCGTGGCCGGCATGGCTTCTTCGGCTGTTGCAGGGGTCTCTTCCTCGGCCGACGGGACCCCCATGGCCGGCATGGCTTCTTCGGCTGGCGGAACCGCGGGTGCAGCCGCCGCCGGTGCCGGCTCTTCAGCAGCCGGAGCCGCTTCCTCGGCCGGCGGGACCTCCGTGGCCGGCATGGCTTCTTCGGCTGTTGCAGGGGTCTCTTCCTCGGCCGGTGCTGCAGTCTCCGGCGCCGGCGCTTCTTCGGCTGGCGGAGCCGCGGGTGCAGCCGCCGCCGGTGCCGGCTCTTCAACAGCCGGAGCCGCTTCCTCGCCTGGCGAAGCCGCTGGTGCAGTCGCCGGTGGGACTTCAGCCGCCGCTGGCGCTGCAGGCCCGGCGGCAGACGACGTGCCGGGTTCGGCAGGCGCTGAGGTTTCTGAAGGCTGTGCCGCTTCCGGCGCCGTTGCAGCTTCTGCGCCAGCTTTCTCCGCGGTTGCTTCCTCTGACATTACCTCCGGCGCCGGACCAGCGGCTTGCTGAGCAGCCTCCGCGGCTTTCTGGGCGGCAGCGGCAGCCTCAGCGGCTTTTTGAGCGGCAGCGGCAGCTTCCTGAGCTGCCAGCGCGGCCAGTTTGGCAACTTCCGCGGCCTGCTGAGGCGCCAGCGGCTGAGCAGCGGCAGGAGCCGCCGACGCCGCTGATGCCGCTACGGCAGGCGCTGCAGCCGGTGCAGCGGCAGCTTGATGCTCTTTCCCCGCCGGTGCGGTTTCTTCAGCGGCTGCCACTTGTTCTTCAGCCGCCGCTTCAGGCATCTCAATGCCGGCCTCGGCCAGCATGTAATGGATAGCGTGACTGACATCGCTTTCCGTCAGGGCAGGATTGCCTCCTTTGGCCGGCATCGCCTTAAAACCATTCACCGCATGACTCACCAGCGTCTCCATTCCCTGTGGCGCACGTGTTTCCCAGGCGGCCTTGTCCGTCAACATAGGTGCACCCGCAGCACCCGTGGCATGACAGGCCATACAAACACTGTTGTACACCTCTTCGCCTTTGGCAAGATCGACTTCACCCGCCGGTGCGGTTTCTTCAGCGGCTGCCACTTGTTCTTCAGCCGCCGCTTCAGGCATCTCAATGCCGGCCTCGGCCAGCATGTAATGGATAGCGTGACTGACATCGCTTTCCGTCAGGGCAGGATTGCCTCCTTTGGCCGGCATCGCCTTAAAACCATTCACCGCATGACTCACCAGCGTCTCCATTCCCTGTGGCGCACGTGTTTCCCAGGCGGCCTTGTCCGTCAACATAGGTGCACCCGCAGCACCCGTGGCATGACAGGCCATACAAACACTGTTGTACACCTCTTCGCCTTTGGCAAGATCGACTTCACTCGTTGCAGCAGGGGCAGCGGCAGCAGCCGCCGGTGCTGCTGCCGCTGCCCCTGCTGCAGCGGTTCCTTCAGCCGCGGAAGATTCAGCAGAGCTGGCTACCGCGACTTGGCCAACCGGTTTAATGCGTTCTTCCACGGTCACCAACCTTCGTGAATCTTCGTCGGTTTGCACCGCCACCACAGAAACCAATCGGGATATCATAAATATGACAATCGCGATCAGCACGAGCACCGACATAACGGTAGTAAACGTGATCAGGAAGGACTTATCTTGCTGGTTCACTCTTTCACCTCATCAAGAAGGAGGAGTAGGGGCTGCCCTTGCAAGCGTATGGGCGGCACCAAAACCTCGAGTCAACACAAATCGACCCTACCATCAAGAAGGGATTCTATAGAAAACGGCGGTGGTCGAAGATGGTTGTTGAAATTATTATATGACTTGCTGCACAAACTTAAGGGATTATAGCGGCATCCACGTTACCCTGAAAGCGGTAATAAAGACTTAAAGAAATCACGTAAAGCATAGACGCAGCGTTCCAACAACGTTATCCTTACACTCTAGAGGCGCCCGTAGCTCAGATGGATAGAGCGTTGGCCTCCGGAGCCAAAGGTCACAGGTTCGAGTCCTGTCGGGCGCGCCAATTGAATCAACGTATCGTGCGGTACTTGCGAATCGCCCGAAGAGTCGAGCTAATGCCCAAGAAGTGATCGAAATGTTCATGACTAATAATCAGGCATTCGATTGCGCCCCGTTGCAGCATCGTATTGATGTTTTTTTCTAGGTCTTCGCAAAATGGGGTTTCCGACTCACTGCGTGCATAGCTCCCTTCTGTTATATTTGCAAAGAACGTCAACTAACACAGCAAACTATTATTCGATTGGCTTCGGAAGACATCTTCGACACCATTGATTTGTCCTTTCAAGAGGGAATGCTGAGATGCTTGCGTAGTCTACCTGCCACTCCAGGTTCATCAAAAGCGGGAAAGACAAACGGTGACTCTATTGACAAAAGCTCATACTTGGTTTACCGAAGAACGTAAAGTTAAGCACGACTGCTTCCGGTAAGTTTGTGAAAGCTCAACCCGCTGCGTGCTTTCAGACAACAACCTATAGCAACGAGGTCTAAAGCGTATAAGTTGTGCGTTAGGAGATGCTAATGGCCAAGCCAGACTTCGCGTACACCGATCTGCAGCGGTTAGCAAACCGAGATCTCCAGTTTCTCATTGAGAATATGCCAACACCCGGCAAAAACTATCAAGAAATTGCGGAGCTTATTCAGCATCTGCCGACAACGGTAGAATCTATGCTAACGAGTGATTACCTGTTTCATGCCATTCTTGACCGGCGGCAGCTGCTACTCGATATTTCACCGTTTCTCCTGTTCAGTGTGCTGTTACGCCGTAGCTTAAGCGGGCATCGTTCGGCATCGGATCGCCGGGTCATCAACTACCTCGCAAACCTGCTCACCCTGTTTATTCGTACCGACCGAGTGTACCGCGCCCGGCCCGGCGATGCGACGCCACGCGAATACCTAGTAGACCTGATCCAAGATGCGCAACAGGCGGATTCGCAACATCAGTTCCTTATCTATGCGCACATCGGCAATTATGCACTCTACCTGACCGGTTTGTTTCCCCAGTGGATTGAGTACCGTCACCGGTACCGCCGCCGTCCGGTAGACATCAAGTACTACGCAGATTTTGGACGGTCATACTTTGATCTCGCAGCAAAACATTCGCTGGCGCGGGATTTTAATTTAAGCGACGTTTTTTTTCGGTTGGCGGTAATGTTTGAACATTACCAGCAAGGACTGAACCGGCTGGCCAGCCATTTCCTGCCTACGCTTTAGCGATAAATTATGCAATGAATGCCAAGCCTTTTCTTACCAAGCAGAAATTTCCTGTCCCGGTGGACAAGGCCGGGGTTGCCCGCCACTGGAACCACCAGGGATATAGCTGCGATGGATTTACCGATCCACCAGGCCGTGAATGGAATGATTTCGTTCATTCCTGCAATGAATTGGTTACTGTCGTAGAAGGTCGATTGGAACTGAAGATTAGCGATACCACCTATATTGCCGAACCGAGTGATGAGGTTTTTATTCCGCGTGGCGCATTACACTCCGTTAAAAACGTAAATACTCACACCACCCGCTGACTGTATGGTTACGATTAACCAATACCGAAAGATTTCAACTGAAAAGTCAAAAGATTACTGCACAATATCAGCAGCACGTGCGATTACCCTTTTTCAAAACTAATGGGCTGACGCTAAAATAAACGTCGCTTTACAAGCGACTCTCGTTTAGATGCGCGCTAGGGACACTTAACAACAGCTATATGGAACACCGCATGCCCTCAGGCGATTTCTCAAAAAATCCCGTCTATTCTCTCCAACACGAACGTTCGGCTATTTACCATCAGCTTGCTCAGGTTTTATTGCCTGTTGTTATTGATCTGGAAATTGTTATCAAGACCGTCTGTGGCATGGGTGCCGCAGTCGAGCTTATCGGGGATGTATTAACAGCGTATCTTGAGAATAACTCCCGGATCGATACCGTTTCGCTGAATCTAGCTGAGTGAATGTGATGTATACGGCTTACTTTGGTCTTAAGGAAAACCCATTCTCCATTACACCGGATCCCGGTTATCTTTACCTTAGCTCCTATCATCAGGAAGCTTTAGCACATCTCCTTTACGGCACCGGGGAAAACGGTGGCTTTGTGCAGTTAACCGGCGAAGTCGGCACCGGCAAAACTACTTTAATCCGTACGCTGCTGGAACAGCATATAGAAAATGTGGACGTCGCCTTGTGTCTTAACCCCTGCTTAACGGTAGAAGAACTCGTTGCGACCATCTGCGATGAACTGCAGGTATCCTATCCACGCCGCGCTTATACCCTGAAATCGTTACTCGATACGCTGAATGCCCATCTATTAACAACCCATGCTCAGGGACGGCGCACTGTGCTAATCATCGATGAGGCACAAAACCTCAGCCGCGAAGTGTTAGAACAGGTCCGTCTTCTCACCAACCTGGAGACCCATCGTCATAAGCTGCTGCGTATCATCCTGGTGGGTCAACCGGAACTGCAGCAGATTCTGGAGCGCGCGGATTTGCGACAACTGGCTCAACGGATTACGGCCCGTTATCACTTAATGCCTTTACAACGTAAGGAAACGACGGCTTATATTCTCCATCGCATACGCGTTGCCGGCGGGCAAGAAACGTTGTTTAACCGGTGGGCGCTGCGCACCGTCTACCGCCTAAGCCGCGGTATACCGCGACTTATCAATACAATCTGTGATCGAGCGCTGTTGGGCGCTTATGGCCGGAATCAGAAATACATTAATGCCACCATCGTCCGGCAAGCGGCTCAAGAAATCCTGCGAGGCTCAGTTGCCAGACCCAAAGGCTTTCGGCTTAAACCGGCGTTACGCATTATCGCATTGGGAGGATTAGTTAGTTTTGCCGCTAACCCGTTCTCGCCGACTGAGAACTCGCCAGCGAAGTCTTTTATACCATTAACGGTCCAACCGATTGCCAAAACAGCAAGGCCATCACCGCGGCCCACCGTACAGCAAATTACGGCCCCTGTCATGGCAATTAGTCAATCGCCACTACGCGACGCCAGCGAGCTGATACTGACAGCCACCGCTCCTGCCAATCGGCAACCCGTGGCAAATCATTCCACCGAGGACGACATCGAGGCGTTATTGCTTAACCAACAAACGGCCGAGGATCCCGTGCACAGGCTCTTAGCGGTTTGGGGGGAAACGCCGGAAATCCCTCCCGGCGCGCCTCCCTGTGAGCAGGTCAAACGCTACGGGCTACGCTGTCTTAGCGGTCACGGAGATTGGGATGAACTACGCCGCTACAATCGCCCCGTCATGCTTAGCCTGCAACTGTCCGAAAATAACGCTAGCCATGAGGTGTTATTGCGCACCCTGAAAGGTAATATCGCCACCCTGCAAATAGCCGGGCATTCCGCGCCCATTAGCCTAGCTCGACTGAATGCGCTATGGAACGGCGATTATCTTATGCTTTGGCGTTTACAAACCTCGCTGGCCTTTATTCCTCCAGGGTTTGTCGGCGAACCCGTGGCTTGGTTACGCCGGCGTCTTGCGTTGGCGGAAGGTCAGGACCCAACTGCGGAGCCCCTGTCAAAATTCTTCGATTCCGTTTTACAGGAGCGCGTACAGGAATTTCAACGTGCCAATGCGCTCCAAGCGGATGGCATAGTGGGCAAGCGTACCATGGCGCTGTTGAATAATTTAGCACCCACTCCCGATACCCCTTTGCTAAGTCCGCCGGTTTCCAACAGGATAAATTGAACCATGTCCTATATTTTAGAAGCACTGCGCAAAGCGGAACAGGAACGCGGCCTAGGTCGCATTCCGGATCTGGAAACCGTCTATGCTCAGCTACCCTTACCCCGCAGGCGGCGCAGTTGGCTCTGGTTGTTATTGGCGTTAGCCCTCATTGGCAACACTTTAGCGTTTGTAATGCTGGTGGCGCAGCGGGAATCTCACCAGACCGGCTTACTTTCCTCGCCGCCCGCCATTACTCCACGCCCAGTTCCCAGCGCTTCCCAAGAGCCGCCTGATATCAGTCCCCCATCTCCACAAGCGGCGTTAACTCAGACTCATAAACCCGCACCTACCGCTGAGAATCAATTCTCGATGCCGCGTCCTACACCGCCGCTGCACCAACCAGAACCGCTGCCAGAGGCCAGTACCACCGGTGCAGTCACGGAGTCATCCTCAGTCGCAGTAGCTTCACCACTGCCGTTGCAAAAGCCAGAACCACCGCCGCCGTCGGCTAAAGCTAGCGACGCGAAAGTCGACACGATGTCCTCACCCGTGCCGCCGCCTGCACCTACCGGGTTACCAGAACTGCCCGAAGCATTACAGAGTACCATTCCGACACTAAACCTGGACATTCATGTTTATCATGAAATGACCGGGAGAAGTTTTGTGGTGATCAATTCCCGACGTTACCAGGCTGGGGATACCTTGAGTGAAGGTCCGCTCCTTGAAAGTATTACAGCAGATGGCGTTGTTCTCACCCAGCAAGGACAACGGTTTCTGTTACCGGTGCATCGCTAGTTTCGCTTTGTTAGACTGGGAAGTGACTCTAGGGCGCTTTATCGGAAAGCAGGTCATGCAGCTGCCGATAACCTAATGCAGAGGCAATACTGCGTGGCGTGTGGCCGGCAAAATCGCGGGTATCAGGTTTGGCGCCGTGCGCCAGCAAGTCCTGAATTATTCGAATGTTCCCCTGAATCACCGCCAGATGCAGCGCCGTCTGTCCGCGATCGTTTTGCACTTCCAGAGCAAGACCGGAATGCACCAGTAAGACTGTCACTACATCTGCATGTCCCGCGTAGGCTGCACGCATCAGCGGTGTCCAACCATAGACATCCGGTAGATTCACCATTGCGCCTCGTTCCAGCAACAGCTTGGCAATAGCATCGTAACCCTTGGCAGCGGCCATCATCAGCGCACTCCAGCCGTTGGTGGCCTGTTGATCGACGCTTACCCCCTGTTCCAACAGCAGACAGACCGTCTCCATGCTGCCGGACCAGGCAGCGTACATCAAGGCGGTGCCGAAAGTCCGGTTGCTTGCATTGACATCAGCGCCGGCAGTAAGCAGCGCACGCACCAGGTTCGTTGCACCCTGGCCAGCCGCTGCCATAAGCGCAGTCTTACCACGTTCCGTCGGTAAATCAACGTCATCCAGTTTAGCCAAATGCCGGCGGATCACGTCGAGCTGATTGTGCTGCACGGCGTACCGCCATTCATCAGAGATATCTCCGGCAAACAACGTAATGGTTGTCAACCCAAGAAGCCAGACCGCCCCTATCCCCATTGCCTTACCCATGTCTCAGGCCGATGTAATAAGGGGTAAGTTCAGCAGGATATTTTGAGGTTTAAACCGCAACAGATTATCTTTGGTCATGGCCACTGCCAGAAAAATAGGGCATCCAGCCATATCCGGTCGCAGCCGATCGTGGTCTTCCAGTTCCAATTGCAAAAGCACCAGGATCCGCTGCAAATCAGCCTCTTCAACCGACTCTCCGCGATAGAGGGTATTTAACATCCGGGTGCTTTCCACATCGAGGCCAATATGCCAGAACCAGCGCTCGGCAACGATCTGCGGAACCCAATGAATACGCGCGGATAAACCATGAAAATGCGCGATCCAGCTTTCTAGAACTCGGCATAAGGCTTCAATACCGGATTCTTGCTGATTCAAGCTAAAGACAAATTGAAATGGCTCGGTTTGTTGCCAGTACTGCTCGGCATTGTCTTCCGTCAATATGGCTAGTGTGTTTTGCTGCTTTGCAGCCGTTTCCCGAGCCTGCTGGAGAAGCTGTTGCAGGACCGTAAGACCGCCGGCTCCGCGACACTTTTCCAGCACCTCGGCATCGGCGAGCAGAATGCCGGTATCCAGGCTGACTTTCTGCAATCGGAAAAAAATTTCCGCTGCCCGCAACCGGTACGGATTCCTTTCCCGGTCCAGCAGATGGCTGAGAACAATTTGTACCAGTTGCTCTATTAAAATGGGGGGGGTCATTTGCCCTGCCTTGCCACTGACCAGCGCCAGATAAGCGCTTTCAATGCTGTCTTGCTGCAGCAGAAAGTTGCGAAACCCCAGAGCAATACGGTAATTTTCTCTGGCGTCGGCGTCGCTGATGCTCTGCAGCCCGAGTTCGCCAACCGGTTTTTCGGGATCTTCCAGAAGGGCCTGATGCAAAGCCCTTTCCTTCGCACAGGAAGTTTCAACAGGCATCAATTCCGGGCGCTCAAACAAGTGGCGCAGGAAGGCCGCGGTGATTTGCAGTCGGCCGGTGTCGCTGACGGTAAGGTGTCGGTAACCGCTGGCGGGCCAGACCTCTGGAAAAGACGAACGCTGACTGACTTTGTAGTGCGGAGGTAGTGACATTAAGTGCTTTCCCCAGAACTTAAACGAAATGGATGATGTTCACTGATGCAGTTATCCCCGAAACCTGCAGCCAACTTCGGCACTGACCCGTATTGATTCAACCGCCAGCGGTGCCAAAAAGATTGGCTTTCCCCCTTATTAACCATAGTTAAACTTGGCAATATTGCAGTTTGGATCTATTCTAAAGGATAAGTTGGCATTATTAGGATAATGTTGGCATTATTGTTTCACGCACTGCGGTAGCATTTTAAGGAGGTTTTAGCGGTTATGGAGGACGCGGAACAATTCACAGGTCCTGCGGCATTCACCGTCGCGGTGATGATGCAGCGCCGTGCTCCTCCCTCTGGCAAACCATGGCTATGCGATTCTTGGCGGGTTACCGGAGTCGTTGTTCATCAGCAATTGACTTCGCCGGTCTGCGGGAAGTTGGTACATTCCAGTTCTACGGAAGACGATTATCTCTGGGGCGGGTTTCCTCTGCGCCTATACAAGGATGAAACCGAAAGTTATTACCTTAACCTGCTTTCCAAAAATCCCAGCCTTTATGTGATTTGCTACCGCAACGCGCAAGGCATCCCTGAACCCTTCCTAGTAAGTGCCAGCTTTGACGCAGCCCACGCTTACCTGGAAGGGGAAGCGGAAGTCGAAGCCGTGCCCATGCCACCAGAACTTTACCAATGGATCGAGCGCTACGTGATAAGTCACTACCTACCCGAACCAAACATCAAGCGCAAACGTCGCAATTGGACGGAGAAAGATCGTGAGTCATTCTAAAATCGACCACCTTGGGAACGAAGCGCATGAGGAAGCAGCCGACTCGAGCGCACCATTTTGGCGTCGTTGGTCGACCCGTAAGGCCAACGCCGCCGCAGTCCAGGAGGATAAGCCGACGGCGACAGTTCCGGCAACAGAAGACCTTAGTCTTGGTAAAGAGACATTAACGGATGCTGACATGCCTGTGCTGGCATCTCTGGATGAACATTCGGATTACAGTGTCTTTTTCTCCCCCAAGGTCAGCGAGGAACTGCGTCGTCTGGCCCTGCGTAAGCTGTTCCACTCGCCCAAGTTCAATGTGACCGACGGTCTCGATGACTATAATGAAAATTATACCCACTTCGCCGGCCTCGGGAATCGGGTTACCCAGGACATGCGCCACCGGATACAGGTAGCGGCCGAGCGTCTCGCCAAGCCAGCGGCAACCAATGAAACCCAGCCTGAGATCGGACAAGAACAGGATACCGTTGCCCTGCATGCCTCTCTTTCCCCGAGTGATCCCGCAGCACCGGAGACACCCTCGGCAGCACCGCAGGAGAGACAGCCAACATGAGGTTGGTGGAAACCGTCGAGCACGGCGTTTACAACAAGGCTAATGCAAAAGCCCGGGAAACGGCACTCCAAACTGCCGGCAAAGTCGCTGTTACGCCTACTTCTCTGGTTTCATACCGTTCCCTTGGGCGTTTGTTAATCATCGGCGAAGCCAGGCAGGCACTTGCACTTAGCGCTGAGCTTAACAAGACTCCTCTACGCTGCTTTGTATTGGCGCAAGGGGAAGGCATTACCCACGCAGCAGAGGATACACCACTGCTTTTCATCAGCCAGGCCAGCGTAATTCGTATCACTGGCCATTTGGGTGAATTTACGGTAACGCTAGTATCCAAAGAACACGGCGAGTTGGATATTGCCCAGACCCTAGAACCCGGAAATGCCCATTTTGATCTGCTACTGGATCTCAGTATTTCCCCTCTGTTGGGCTGGGAAACGCCACCCCTTGGCTACTACGCACCACAGGGGAATGCCGAGGTATTGCAACGGACGCTGGCAGAGCTGCCGACCCTGGTAGGAGAGTTCGAAAAACCCAAGTTTTTCCAATACGATGCGGATATTTGCGCCCATGGCAGGAGTGGACTCAAGGGCTGCACCCGCTGTCTCGATACCTGTCCCACGGGAGCGATTATTTCTCTCGGCAATGCCATCACGGTAGATCCCTACGCCTGCCAAGGCGCCGGAAGCTGTGCTACGGCCTGCCCCACCGGCGCCATTACCTATACTTTTCCGGCACCCGCCGATACGCTTCAGCGCCTGCGCACCCTGCTGCAGGCTTATCGCGAGGCCGGCGGTAGCACGCCGATCTTATTGCTTCATGATGGGCAAACCGGCAGAGCGCGGCTTACCCACTCAGCAGAACGACTGCCGGGTCAGGTGATTCCGTTCGAACTCGAGGAGCTAGGCAGCGCCGGTTTGGAAGTGTGGCTGGCTGCTTTGGCCTACGGCGCCAGCCGGGTATTGCTATTGAGCACGGATCAGGTGCCGATTAGGGTGACCGAAGAAGTTAACGCGCAGTTGAGTTATGCTCATACTTTGCTGGAGGGCATGGGTTATGCGCCGCTGGCCCTAGGCCTAGTTGAAGACACCGATAATGACACGCAGCTACTGAATAACCTGGCAGCCGGGCCATCCATGCCACCCCTTAAGCCGGCAGGCTTCGCCGCTCGTAACGACAAGCGCGCTACCCTTTATTATGCTATCGATTTTCTCGCGGCTCAGGCACCGCAGCTTGCCAACGTCATCCCATTACCGCCTCAGGCTCCCTTTGGTGAACTACAGATCGATCGCCATGCCTGCACGCTGTGTATGGCCTGTGTTTCGGTCTGTCCGGCGGCAGCCTTATACGACGGTGGCGATACCCCGCGTTTAGAGTTCCTGGAAGCTAACTGCGTTCAGTGTGGACTATGTGAAGTTGCCTGTCCCGAAGACGCTATTATCCGGCGTCCTCGTTTTCTCTTTGATCCACAGCAGCGGCGCCGGCGGCTTACGCTTCATGAAGAGGAGGCTTTTCTTTGCATCGCTTGCGGCAAGCCCTTCGCCACCCGCAGCATTATCGACAAAATGACCGCTAAGCTGGCGGGTCACCGCCTGTTTCCGGATGAGACGGCGCTCACAAGGCTGCAAATGTGCGGCGAATGCCGGGTGCGCGACTTATTTGACAAGAATGGTGGAGAAACCCCTTGAACGCCTCGCAGTCAGCACCCAACGTGGTGTCGGAGGCACAGTGGCGAGCCGGAACGTATTCGCTACTAGCCAACTTGCTTGCTGCAACGCCTGATGACGCCATACTGGCACGGTTGCGAGCCATTACAGCCGACGATAATTCACCGCAGGGCGCTATGACACTGGCTTGGTGTGAGTTAAACGCAGCTGCGCAACAGGCGCAAGCCAGTGACTTGGCTGCTGAATATCACAATCTGTTTATCGGGCTGGGCCGCGGTGAATTAGTGCCCTATGGTTCCTGGTACTTAACCGGGTTTCTCATGGAAAAACCTTTGGTCCGGTTGCGCCGAGACCTGGCAACTCTGGGTTATCAGCGCCCGGAAAATGTCCATGAACCTGAAGATCACGCAGCAGCTCTCTGCGAGGTCATGGCCATGCTGATCAGAGACGCTACGTGCTCTCCGGAGAGTCAGCGACAGTTCTTCGACACCCACCTAGGATCCTGGATGGAAACATTTTTTACGGATTTGCAAGGAGCTAGCAATGCCTGTTTTTATCGAGCCGTCGGTTGCTTGGGCCAGACATTCATTACGCTGGAAAAGCAGTATCTGAATATGCTGGTTTAAGCCATTTTTCGCTAGGAAATAATCATTTCATTAGGACATCAGCCTTATACATAAATGAGGAGAAAACTCATGCCTACTCCAAAAGTTGCGACTACTTCCACGGAAAGTCGGCGCACTTTCCTGCGCCATACGTTGACTGCCGGTGCAGGCGTCAGCGTGGCGGCGATGACATCGGGAATCGTTCTGGCGGTTACCGAAGCCGATGCCGATGCCGATGCCGATGCAACAGAAAACAATGCTAAAAAAGGCTATCGCCTCACACCGCATATCGCGGCTTACTACCAAAGCGCTTCATCGTGAAGTTGTCGGATTTACCCATAGTCACCGCTATCTGAGGCTGTGCACTAGGAGGAGTATAACCCCATGAAATTAATAAAGAAGACGGCGATCGAAGTCACCGCCGGCAACACCGAAGCGCGCTTGAGCTGCCAAGGTCTGACCATGGATCGCCGGGCGTTTTTGCGAAACTCCGGCATTGTTATGGGCGGTACGGCCATCGCATCAATGGCCACTCCCGGCATGATAAAAAAAGCCAAGGCAACCGCGACTCAAAACAGCGCGGGCGAAAGTCAAACCATTCGTTCCGTGTGTACCCACTGTTCGGTGGGTTGCGGTATTTACGCCGAGGTCCAGGATGGCGTTTGGGTCGGCCAGGAGCCGGCTTTTGATCACCCCTTTAACCTAGGGTCCCATTGCGCCAAGGGTGCATCGGTACGGGAACACGGTCATGGTGAACGCCGCCTTAAATATCCCATGAAGCTGGTGAATGGCAAATGGACACGCATTACCTGGGATCAGGCCATCGATGAGATCGGCGAACAGCTGCTGAAAATCCGTGAGGAATCCGGTCCAGATTCGGTCTATTGGCTGGGTTCGGCCAAATTTAATAACGAGCAAGCCTATCTCTACCGCAAGTTGGCCGCCATGTGGGGCACCAATAATGTAGACCACCAGGCGCGCATTTGTCATTCCACGACCGTGGCCGGTGTGGCAAACACCTGGGGCTACGGGGCAATGACCAATTCCTATAACGATATTCATAACAGTAAGGCCATTTTGATTATCGGCGGCAATCCCGCCGAGGCCCATCCGGTCTCTCTCCAGCATGTGTTTCGGGGCAAAGAGAATGGCGCCAAACTCATCGTGATCGATCCCCGCTTTACGCGTACCGCGGCGCACGCCGACCACTACGTTCGCCTGCGCCCTGGCACCGACGTGCCGTTGATCTGGGGCATGCTGTGGCATATCTTCGACAATGGCTGGGAAGACAAGGAATTTATCCGCCAGCGGGTCTACGGCATGGAGGAAGTACGTGCCGAAGTGGCAAAATGGACGCCGGACGAAGTGGAGCGGGTCACCGGAGTGCCTGCAGATGAAGTCAAAAAAGTGGCCCAGGTCATGGCAGAGAACCGGCCCGGCACCTTTATCTGGTGCATGGGCGGCACCCAGCACACCATCGGTAATAATAACACCCGGGCCTACTGCATCTTTCAGTTGGTGCTAGGCAATATGGGCATCGAGGGGGGTGGTACCAATATTTTCCGCGGCCACGACAACGTCCAAGGGGCCACCGATCTGGGCGTGCTGGCGGATACCTTGCCCGGCTACTATGGTTTGACCGAAGGCGCCTGGCAGCACTGGGCCAAGGTCTGGGATCTCGACTATGCTTGGCTAAAATCCCGCTTTGACCCGGCGGTCTATGAAGAGGTGGAAGGACAGCCGACCCCGCCCATGTACACCAAGGGTATTACGGTCTCCCGCTGGATCGACGGCATTTTGGAAGACAAGGCCGATATTGCCCAGCAAGATAATCTGCGCGCGATGATTCTCTGGGGGCATGCGCCTAACAGCCAAACCCGGGGGCCCGAACAGAAAAAAGCCATGGAAAAGGTGCATCTGCTCATTGTCGTGGACCCTTATCCTACGGTCACGGCGGTCATGCAGGACCGTACCGACAATATGTACTTGCTGCCGGCCTGCACCCAGTTTGAGACCTATGGCTCAGTGACGGCCTCCAATCGCTCCCTGCAGTGGCGGGATAGAGTCATTGAACCGCTGTTCGAGTCGCTACCCGACCATACCATTATGTATCAGTTGGCCAAGCGGCTGGGAATGGCCAATGAATTGTGTAAGCACATTCAGGTTAATAATAATGAGCCGCTGATTGAGGACATTACCCGGGAGTTTAACCGGGGCATGTGGACCATTGGTTATACCGGGCAGAGTCCGGAACGCCTGAAACAGCATCAGCAAAATTGGCATACCTTTAATACCACCACACTGCTGGCCGAGGGCGGACCGGCCAATGGTGATTGTTACGGCCTGCCCTGGCCATGCTGGGGCACCCCGCAGATGAAACATCCGGGCACCCATGTACTCTATGATACCAGTAAACCCGTCAAAGACGGCGGCCTTACCTTCCGGGCTCGGTTTGGCGTCGAACGCAACGGCGTCAGCCTGCTGGCGGAGGACTCCTACAGCAAGGGCTCGGCGATTACCGACGGCTACCCCGAATTTACCGCCGATATGCTCAAGAGCTTAGGCTGGTGGGACGAACTGACCGATGCAGAAAAAGCCCAGGCCGAGGGCAAGAACTGGAAAACGGATCTTTCCGGCGGCATTCAACGGGTGGCCATTCAACGCGGCTGCGCTCCCTTTGGTAATGCCAAAGCCCGCTGTGTGGTCTGGACGTTCCCCGATCCGGTACCCATTCATCGGGAACCGCTGTATACCACCCGGCGGGATTTGGTGGAAAAATACCCCACTTATGAAGACCGCAAATCATTTTGGCGTCTACCTACCCGCTACAGCTCTATTCAGGCCAAGGACTACTCCCAGGAATTTCCGCTGATTCACACCAGCGGACGCCTGGTGGAATACGAAGGCGGCGGCGACGAGACCCGCTCCAATCCCTGGCTGGCGGAACTGCAACAACAGATGTTCGCCGACATTCATCCGGTGGATGCCAATAACGCCAATATCCGTGATGGTCAGGATATCTGGCTCGAGGGCCCGGAAGGGGGCCGCATTAAGATTAAGGCCAAATTAACCCGCAGCGTGGCTCCCGGGGTTGTGTGGACGCCCTTTCACTTTGGTGGTCATTTCCAGGGTGAAAACCGGCGCAGCAAATATCCCGAGGGTAGTGATCCCTATGTGCTGGGCGAGGCCTGCAACACGGTATTTACCTATGGTTACGACTCGGTGACTGCCATGCAGGAAACCAAGTGTTCCCTGTGTAAAATCTATGCTGCCTAAGCGTTGGCACTGAGCTTGAGGAGAATTCACAATGGCGCGAATGAAGTTTCTTTGTGATGCCGAGCGGTGCATCGAGTGTAATGCCTGTGTTACGGCCTGTAAAAATGAGAACGAAGTTCCCTGGGGCGTAAACCGGCGCCGGGTGGTAACGCTCAACGACGGCGAACCGGGAGAGAAATCCATTTCCGTGGCCTGTATGCATTGTACGGATGCCCCGTGCGCGGCGGTCTGTCCAGTGGATTGCTTCTACACCACAGAGGACGGCATCGTGTTGCACGACAAGGATCAATGTATCGGCTGCGGGTACTGTTTCTATGCCTGTCCCTTTGGGGCACCCCAGTACCCCCAACAGTCCGCCTTCGGGGTGCGCGGCAAGATGGACAAGTGCACTTTCTGTGCAGGCGGTCCCGAAGCCGATGGCTCACCGGAGGAGTACACCAAGTACGGAGCCAACCGGATTGCCGAAGGCAAGCTGCCCTTGTGTGCCGAAATGTGCTCCACTAAGGCCCTGTTGGCGGGAGATGGTGATATCGTTGCCGATATTTACCGACAGCGTGTGACGCGACGCGGTGACCGTCCACAGACCTGGGGTTGGGACAAGGCCTACGGGATCTAAGGGTTTTTCTCTGATTTCCATCCGCCCGCCGGTTCTATTGCCGGCTTGGCGACGGGATAAACGGAATATTTCTCGAAACCGTCAGCGACCCGGCGGATGGAAACTTTGCCTCTGGAGAGGTTCATTACTATGGAATCTATGCTACGCGTTGTTGGCCTTCTGGCCATCTGCTTTCTATTGATAGCCGGTTGTACCGAGCCGCCTGAGATCGAGTTGCACGAGCCCGGCGAGTACAAGGGAAAAACCGATCCTCTCCTGAATCAGTCCGGAACCGCTGAGCAGGAAGAGCGCCTTAGGGAACGCCTGCTAATGGTTCAAACAGACCGTTGATCGCGGAGAGAGTTAGCGATGCAAAACGATGTTTTGAAGTCCAATACCAAGCCATGGCGTCTTTCTAGGAGACGCCTTGTAGGATGGGTGTTAATGGGTCTGTTGTTCGCAGGATTACTGACCCCTTTTACCGTGCACCTGATGAGCCAGCCGGTGGCCGCCCAGACTGAATCATCTGCCGCGGATAGTAACCCACGAGCAGACTTCTGGCGCGAGGTGCGCCAAGGTACCTCGGGCTATTCCGCCGTTACGGGTCAAGAAACCAATGTACTGATCCAAAACGGTGGAGAAAACTGGCGTTCTCTTAGAGAAGGCCCTATCTCGGTTTACGGCGCCTGGCTGCTGGCGCTCGTGGTGTTTGCAGCAGGGCTGTTACACATTATTAACGGCCGCCAAAAGATCAAGCACGGCCGCTCCGGCATGACCATCGAACGCTGGACCCTATTCGAGCGGGTCATGCACTGGTATGTCGCCATCTTGTTTATCATTCTTGCACTCACGGGTCTCAGCCTTTTATACGGACGCGATGTCTTGATCCCGGTGTTGGGCAAGGACGGTTTTGCAGCCTATGCCACTGTCGCCAAATATGCCCATAATTACCTGGGCCCCTTTTTCGCGGTGGGAATGCTGTTAATGATCATTATGTGGATCAAGGACAACCTGCCCAGTAAAGTGGATTTAGAATGGGCCAAGACTGCCGGCGGCATGTGGGGCTCAGGACATCCCCCGGCGGATAAGGCCAATGCGGGTGAAAAGCTGATGTTCTGGCAGTTCGCCGCCACCGGTCTGGTTTTGATAGCGACGGGATTTATCCTGGATTTTCCGAACTTCGGACAGAGCCGGGAAGTCATGCAATGGTCCCATATTATTCACGTCATCGCTGCGATTATCGCCATTGTGACCGCCCTGGGCCATATGTATATGGCACTTCTCGGAGTAGAGGGGGCGCTGGAGGGGATGGTTTCGGGGCGTGTTGATACCGAATGGGCCAAGCAGCACCATGATATCTGGTACCAGAAGTTGCTCAGGAAGGGAGTCAAACCCACACCCGCCGAGGACCGGCAACCCACGCCGGCTCGCCAGACCGAACCGCGGTCTACCTAAGGGCTTATATTGCATAGGGGGTGAGGCACAGGCCATTTTTCAGGTCCATAAAACGGCCTGCTTAGCGGCTGCTAAGCAGGCCAAGGGCGGCCTTTACACTTCTCATGCCATCATAAGGCTTCTTGCAAAAAGAGCGTTGCGGCGCTGGATTGGAAGATGCTAACGTTAACCGCGACCACATTCCGACTGGGCAAAACCTATCGCTAAGCGTTATAGTGGTAATTAGACAAACTCCATAATAAGTACCAGGTATATCTCAACCACGATAGGATATGTCTCACCATGTATGAGTTTCTGCAATATAAGGTAAAGGATGCAATGACGCCTGCGCCTATCACGACGACACCCGATACCCCGCTGCTGGACGTTGAGAAGATCTTCGAAACGCATGACTTCAATGGGGTTCCCGTAGTGGACAACGCAGGACAGCTGGTGGGTCTGGTGACCAAATTTGATCTGCTGAAGGCGTTTATGCTGACGCCCGAGACCCCCGTACCCCGTTATAATTCAATCATGGAGCACACCGTCGAATCCGTCATGCGGCGCGATCCGGTCACCGTCACCCCGGATTTGCCCTTGAGCCGCCTACTGCAGCAACTGATCGAAATGGGCGTCAAAAGCTTTCCGGTGGTACAGGTGGTGGACAACGATCGTCTAGTGGGGATTATTTCCCGGGAGGACGTACTCAAGGCGTTGCGCCGTGCCACTGAAGATTCACCACCCATTCAGGAGGCCTAATCATGACCACGCTACTCTTTCATCATCCGGTCTGCGCTGAACACGACATGGGTTATGGCCATCCGGAATGTCCGAGCCGCTTACAAGCCATATTCGGCGCCCTGCAGCAACCGGAATTTGCCAATCTCTTATGGCGAGAGGCCCCCGAGGCTACGCGAGAGCAGTTGACGCGCATACATCCCGCCCGTTATGTGGAACGTATGCTCGCCGCCGTGCCTCGGCAGGGAATCTATCCCCTGGACGGTGACACCTCCTTATGCCCGCATTCCGGAGAAGCGGCATTGCGGGCCGCCGGCGCGATATGCGCTGCAGTGGATGCCATTATGGCTGGAGAGGCGAATAATGCCTTTTGTGCCGTTCGCCCTCCGGGTCATCATGCGGAACCCAACCGCGCCATGGGTTTCTGTGTTTTCAATAATGTGGCCATTGGCGCTGCCCATGCCCGCGCCCTCTACGGTTTAGAGCGAGTGGCGGTTGTCGATTTCGATGTACACCACGGCAACGGCACTCAGGCTGCTTTTGAAAACCAGCCCGAAGTTATGTTCCTGTCCAGCCATCAGTCGCCACTTTATCCAGGGACTGGACGGCGTAGCGAACGCGGAGTAGGTAATATTGTTAACTGTCCTTTGTCACCCCACAGCGGTTCTGCAGAGATACGCGACGCCTGGACCACATTAATGGCCCCAGCCCTAAGGACTTTCCGACCCAATTTTATCTTTATTTCGGCAGGTTTCGATGCGCACCGTTTAGATCCGCTGGCAGAGCTTGAGTTTAGCGAGCAGGACTATGCCTGGCTGACGCGTGAGATTGCCGCTATCGCCGAGGAATGCTGTAAAGGAAGGATCGTTTCTACCCTGGAGGGAGGTTATAACCTGTCAGCGTTGGCTGCCAGCACAGCGGCTCACGTAAAAACGTTGCAGGAAGCGACTATGCCGGCGTCCGGCTGCAAAACCCAAACCGCCTGAATATCGAGTTGAAAGTTGTTTTAAAGACACGCTGTCAATAGGGTGCAACCCGTCAAGAGCGCAAAACGAGGCCGGTTAGCTCTTAAAAGCATCTGTCTAATATGTCTTGTGGTCGGCAGGCGGTCCTTTGCCTGCCGGCTGGATTCAAGACATATTAGCTTGAGAGAGCTTCTTGGAGTGCTTCGGCATCATCGGTGGTGACGGTTCTATCGATAACGATCGCGGGGGTGGGTGCTTCCTGACCGTAGTAATCCGCGTTAAGGCCGTTGCGCGGTTGATTAACACCACCCTTGAGGTCCAAGCCGGCAAAGGCGCCCTTGGCGCGGGCGAAATAATACACATCGGATAATTTATCCGTGGTCAACGGCTTGCCTTTGACGCCTTGCCCGGCGGCAACACTGATGCCGGTGCCAAGTTCCACCTCTCCGCTGGCAAACCGTTGCAATGTCTGATCATTTATAATGATCATCAACACACTGGCTGACTCAACCCCGGCCTGAAGACCGAAGCTAGCGGCGCCATAGGTGATAAAGGCCGGACTGCTCCAGCCGCCTTCGTCGGTCCGACTAAGCAGCACGCCGGTGCCCCCTTCGCCGCCGAAGATAAAGGCACCTTTGAGAATATTGGGATAAATAACGACTCCACTGGCCCTGGCGAGCAGGGCATCAACGTCTTCTTGGCCCCGGAAATCTCGCACGGTGATGGCCGCTTTGTCGACGGTGCCCTGTAGCTTAGTTTTTTTCTCATTATTCTCACCGCTAGACGTTGCTTGTTGCGTGAAAGCCGCGCTTGAACAGGCGACCAGCACCACGGCAACCGCCAGGGCAAAAAACGATCCGCGTTTCATAGATTTTATTCTCCTCTGAAGAAAAAAGTAAGATACTTATAAAAATTCCAAATCCAACAGTGACTTGATGATGATAGATGGCCACGCCTATTCGTCAACTCGTTGGGATGGGCGGAAACCTTTCCGGTAGCGGAGCAGGTACGACCGTGGTCGACTTTATTATGGAGTGGTTCGCAACAAAAAAACTCACTCACTCGCTTGCATATTACCGACAACTCCGCCCATGACACCGCCAACAGCCGCGCCCACTCCGGCATTACCTCCGGCAATGGCAGATATACCCGCACCTGGGTGCAACCCGCTGCGCGCGCTAGTTAATCACAATTTATTTATGGTTTTGACTCCTCAGGAGTGCGTGCTAGCCCCCGCCGGGATCTAAGGTAAACTACGCTGTGTGAAGCAACGTAGTCAAGACCGATGGGAGCTAGCGATGAACAGCATGAACGAAACCCGAGGGAAAGACAATCGCCAAGCGATACTGGCGGAGACAGCCAAGCTAGTGGAGCGCGTGGAGCAGGCGTATGTGCAAGGCGAAGCGGTGCATGAACTGGAGCGGGGCTTATTTGCTCAGCTGCTGCGGATGGGGCATCAGCTAGTGGAGCTGTTTTTTAGCTTATGTGGGCCAGGTGATCACGGGGCGCAAGTAAGCTTACCCGGTGGTCGGCAGGTCAAGCGCCTGGGGCGAAGCCGCGTTCGTGAGTATCGCTCGGTGTTTGGGGAGCATCAGCTGGAGCGGGTGGTGTACGGAACGCGGGAAGGTCAGAAGATCGACTACGTGCCGCTGGATAGCCAGCGGCAGTTACCGGCGAGCAAGTTTTCGTATCTGTTGCAAGAGTGGGATCAGGCGCTGGTGATTGAGCAGCCGTATGCGCAGGTGAGCGAGACGCTGGAGCGGATGTTGGGGGTTCGGCAGTCGGTGCATAGTTTGGAGCGGATCAATCAGCAGTTGTCGGGTTCGGTAGAAGCATTTTGGGCGGGTCGGGAGCCAGCACCGGCGGCACAAGACGACGAGTTGGTGGTGTGTAGCGCGGACAGTAAAGGGGTGGTGAGGCGGCGTGCGGTCACCGCAGTCGACATGGTTGCTGAGCGTGACGTGGCGACTACGGGGGATGAGGGCAAACCGGGCGGCAAGAAAATGGCGTTGCTTGGTGCTGCCTATCCCATGGCGCCTTATGTTCGCACCCCCGAGCAGGTGCTTGCGGCGCTGTTTACGGTCCCCTCCGCGTCGGGCACCCAACCGCCCCGGCGGCCCAAGCCGTTGCATAAATACGTTCGGGCCAGCCTGGCGCGCGACGCGCAGGAGACGATGGCACCGTCCTATGCGGCGATCTTTGCTTGGCTCGCTGAGGAGCAGCGCCAGCGCAATCCCAGCAGCCAGCAGCGCGTTGTGGTACTGATGGATGGCCAACCCTCCCTGTGGCGTGCCGCGGAACAGGGGTTAGCCGGGGTGAGCTATGTGGAGGTGCTGGATCTGATGCACGCGTTGGGCTATCTCTGGGATGCGGCCGAGTTATTCCATCCCAGCGGTGCCCAAGGTCCGGGCACAGAGAGCGTCAAGCAGCAGCGTCTGGTGTTCGTCAAACAACAGGCCGAACGCCTGCTCAACGGTCAGGTACAGACCGTCATCGGCCGTCTGCGTGCCCAATCCCACCGACTGAGTGCGGCACAACGCGAGTCGCTCGCCGAGGTTATCGGCTATTTGAGTCACAATGTCGCACGGATGCAGTATGACCACTACCTGCAAGCGGGCTATCCCATCGCTTCGGGGGTGATTGAGGGGGCGTGTCGGCATGTCGTCTGTGATCGGATGGAGCGCTCCGGCATGCGCTGGGTGATGCCCGGCGCCAAGGCGATGCTCGAGTTGCGCTGTATCGGCATCAATCAGGACTGGGAGGCGTTTATGAAATTTCATATCGCACACGAAAACCAACGACTCTATCCCATGAAGGCGGCCAATGATGAGACGTTCTTACCCGATCGACTGATCGCCTAACAATATAGCGGAAGGCGGGTTACACCCCCCGCACCTGCCGCTGCGCCCATCGCCGCGCCACTGAGCGTTCCTTGTTCTTTGGGAGTCATATTCGTGCAGCCAACCAGTGCCATCAGCATCAGACCGATTAACCAGGACGTTTTAGGATGCATGACGTGATACCTCATTGTTCCAACAGTTAAGCTTACAGTTTTGGAATGACCAGCTCGGTGTAAAGTACCTCGATAACCGGCCGTGCCAGCTGATCGGGATGATTGGCATACCAGACATCAATGGCTTGCATAATATCAGTGATGGTGTATTGACTCAGCCCTTGCACCAGTTCCGGAATAAACGTAGCTTCATCCGGCAATGGAGTAGAACTCTGACTCTGGGCTTCCTGTTCCACCTCAATGATTGTGCCCATCCCTATTAGAAAAGCCTTCTTTTCCACCTCCGTAGAGGTTACCCAGTGTTCACCCGTTACTACCGGAAGTTGATCTTCCTGAGCACCGGTGGTGGTTATCACTCCTAGCCAGATCAACGCCAGGAAGATCAGCCATCTTCCAAGATGAGAAGATCTTTTCATTGTTTCGCTACTCCTCTGAAAATTACTACAAAATAACCACTAAAGGTCGTTTTATGGAAAACATATGGGACAAACTCCATGCAGAATTTCACCGCTATATTAAATCATCTAAGCAAACTACAAGCCATGTTAAAATTAGGTCCTGAGCCAGTTGCCAGGTATCGCCGCCAGAGAGGCGAACTGATTGCCTTGGGTAAGGCAGATACGTGACCAGAACAGCACTTCGAAAAGTTCGTCGATCGTGAGATTTCATAAAATCCGTGATATATCACGCTTTCCCTCTGAGGTGCCGGATGCACAGATCTGGGTTTAATTTGAAAAACAAACGGTATAATTCGGGCTTAGGTAAAAAGCACGCCTAAAATCACAAAGGTAAAGACATACAACCAGGGATAAGTCGCGATAATTATTCTGTCAATACCTTGGGCTTTGGCCGTCTTTTCTGCGATTTCCAGTCGTCTTAAGTAGACGTTGACCAGAATGACCAAGCCGGTGATGATGAAAGTGCTGATTAGAATCGTGTCCAACAGGGTCAAGTAACCCAAGCGCGGCAGATCATTGGAAATGGTAAAGTTGAAAGCGATGAACAGCAGCAGGTTTGCACTGGAAACATCAATGCGCTTGCCATAGTCTTTGAGGAAAAACGTAATCCACGATACCAGGACAATGATGAGTATCGGCAAGAAAATGCGAAATATATAATAGGTAAGATGCCGACTTGCAGTAAAATCAAAGGAAAAATGTGAGTGACCCTCCTGACTGTTGATAACAGTTTCGAAATTCGTTACGATCCACTCCTCCTCCCCCAACTTTTTCCCCACCTCGCTGAAGCCCTCAAGATCCGCATAAACGAAATATTCTTCCGGCAGCACAGAAGCAAGGCGGATATAAAACTGCTGCTCATCAAAAGGAAACTCGGCGAAATCGAAATCCGGCGCTGGCAGTGTCGCTGAAACACGTTCCACATAAGTCGCGTGGCCGTCGGGGCGTAAAGTGACCAACTGTTCCTGAAACCAACTTCTACCCTGTTGATTAAACACATTGAAAGTGGGCCACCTAATTCCGTTTTCCTGAGTGAATTTGATAAAATTATCGACGGTAAAGAGCTTGGAGTCGCATTGACAGGTATCTGGGCTAAAAGCCAATGCAGCATCTTTCCACTCCATCTTTAAATCATAAACGGCGCCAAAATTTTCCGCTTTTTGGTCAACGTCGGTGATCTGCTGTAATTGTATGCCAACCTGGACTTCCGTTGGCTGTTGGCTCAGGGTTGGACCTGCAGGAACCGCTTTACCTGTCCTCACTTCGGGTGCGTTGACCCCGATCAGCAGGCGATAATGACCTGTGGTGCGAGGGCTGGCCTCGCAACAGGCGGTGATACGCAATCGGTAAGTGCCCTTCTCGGCTAAAGTATAGGTAAGGGTGATACTGGTCTGCTGGCCGGAAAGATTGGCACTGCGCAAGGGTTTGCCGCCAACGTCTTCCAGCAAGAGAATCGGTGCAAGGTTGCCCGAAGTCGCTTCAACAAACGCATAAACGTGTCTTTAGCCCGCATTCCAGGCAATTCGACAAAGGTAGAGGAACGTTTAACCGTCAGCCTACCGGTTAGCTTCTCGATAGCCTGACGAGACGAAGTAGCCATGGCATTCCGGGAAATGTCAAGCCGGCCAGCGGGCTCTGCCTCACCGCTCAGGACCCTCGGTGCATTAAGCCCAACCAGAAGGCGGTATTCGCCAAAAGTATCCTGTACCGGCGTGCTGGTTACGAAAAGCTGGTAATCGCCATCGGCAGGAATAGTCCATTCGAAGACAGCAGCATAACCCGTTCCGCTGTCATCGTCCCAGACCAAGAAAAATTCATTAGCGAGTGTGGAAAGCACTTGCAGCGGGTCACGCCCGGCGGCGATGGCTTGTTCTTCTTCAACAACAAAACGCTGATTTGGCGCAGACTGGTCAAGCTCAGTGTCGGCTAGTCCTCCAAAGGGATCTAGATTGCCGGATATTCGATCTACACGGACAAAAAGCTGCTGTCCTTGCTTAAGACCTGAGAGCAGGTAAAACTCGCCGAGAGTTCCGGCTTCATGACGTCCCGTCAATAATGCGACCTGACTATCGCTATCTGTCTGGGCAAACACGGATGTGATGCCCGTTATCACCAACAGTGCAAGAATAATTGCAGTAAAAAACGGAGATTTTCGAAAATTCACCGGTAAATATTCGGCCAACCCATTCTTGGAACGATCAGCGGGTTAGCACCTGCCTGAAGTGTTGATCCAAAGGATAAACCCATAAGTCCTTGATGGGAACACTCTGTTTTCGAGCCGGTCCGAGTTTCCCCCGGCCTTGAGTTTGACCCAGGTAAACCCAATTGGCCGCTTGGTAGCAGGTGCCCTGAAAGCGGGGTTTCTCCACGAAAGTCTCTAGCAGGACGGGGCGATAGCCATACTGCTGCTGCCACTGCCTGGGAAGCAGCCGGGCGGCCTTGGCTAAGATCATGGAGGCCAGATTGCGGGAGTGCACCCAGGGCAGGATCAGAAAGCGGGCATTGTTGACGATCAGCGGCAGATGTCGCGTGCGCTGCTCAGGGCGCCAGCCGATATCGCGGTCGCGTGGCGCGACCTGCCAGGCGGCGGCGCCAAAGCCGAGCCGCGCGATCAGTTGTGGGCCGGAGAAGATGCGGTAGCGCAATTGGGCGCCAGGCAGGGGTTGATAGCCGAGATAGTGGTAGCGGTGGAGGTACTCGTTCCACCGCCGCGAATCCTGGCGGTTTTGAACCGGTTGCAGTCGTAGCGGGGTGAGGGCCCGAGCCGGGCTGACGATCGGTAGCCCGGGATCGGTTTGCGAAGTGATCGCCACCGTTGCCCGGGGTTGGGGGTGACGCGGGGGTGGCAGCTCGATGAGCCCATCGCGGTGCATCCGTAGCATGGCGACGCGGGCGGACATGTCTTTCCAGCCGCCATCGGCCTTGTACCAGCCCAGGACCTGACAGGTCAATCGGGAGAGCTCGGCGCGGGTGCGTCCGGGCGCCTCAGCAATGAGCCGACGGATTTGGGCGATCTCCTCGGCACGGAAGTGGCGACCACAGTAGCGATAGCTCACGAGCGGTCGTGACCGGGTACGGGTGCGGTGGGTGAGGCCGGTGGCGCCTGGGGGGAATAGGGTCGGGTCAGCTCAGCACGTCGCGGTTCCTCCATGCGCCACGGCAGAAAGGGATCGAGATCCCGCGGGGGGCGGGCGCCATTGTCGGCACACGCCTGGAGATAAACCGTCAACCAGTGCCGCGGGTTAATGCCCCACAGCTCCAACGTCTGCAGCACCGAGAAGCGGGTGGCGGCCAACTGCGCACTCCAGAGGCTGCCCGATCCATAGTAGTGCTTGCGTCCGGTCACCGGGGTACGCAGGCTGTTCTCGGCGCGATTGTTGTCCAGAGGAACCTCGGGGTGATCGAGAAAGAGAGTCAGCCCTGGCCAGTGCTCAAGCAGGCTCTGGAGCACCTGCTGTTGTTGGCGTTGCGCCCCCTTGGATAAGGGGGCCACCGGCGTACTCGACGGCGCTTCGCTGGCGGCCGAAGGAAGGAGTGGCACGCCGGCACTGTTAGGCGCCACCACCCGCGTGGCTTCCCCATGCATTCGTTGCAGAGTCGTTTGCAGCGCCTGGTGGTGTTCCGTGAAGGCCTCAGACTGCTCGCTCAGTGTCCGCTCCGAATTCCGCTGTTCCAGACGCAGCGCGTTGAGATGATAGCGTGTGCCAATGCGCTCCTTCCACTCCAGCGCCCACCCTTGCAACTCGGCAAAGGATCGTCCGGCATTCAGGAAATCACGACGTACGTGCGCCCAGCAGAAGGCCAGCAGGATGCCCTCGACCAGTCGGGCGAGCTTTTTGTACGCGCTATAGCGATCGCAGACGATAATGACCGGGTCATGCTTCAAGCCCGCAAAATGCGCCCCCGGCACCGCCGCACTGCGACTCGGGTCAAGACAATAGAAGATGACCGAGGCCGAACGGGTTAGCCACAGATACCCGCGGGTGCCGACCTTGTCCTCGCGCTCCACACACACTTCCCAGCGGGTCTCATCGTTGTGAAACAGCCGTTCACTCATCTGTTGGTCGTAGAGGGCTTCGCGCACCGGCTCAACCAGGGGTACGAGCGCTTGCAAGCCACCGCCGACCGTTCCCGGTGAAACCGGCAACCCCTGATCCCTGAGGTCCTGCAGATAACGGTGGGTGGGTTGCCCATAGCGGTATTTTCCCAAGATCACTTCCACCCAGAAGCTGACCCCGTAGGGACTGCGAGGAATCAACTTGGGTGGAGCCGGGGCGGTGATAATGATCGGCGTAGCCTCACAGGTGCAGCCCGGGTGACAGGTATAGGACTGGCGACGATAGCGACGGCGGTGGGCTTTCACCTCCACCTCAATGACCTCGCTCTGCTCATCCAGGGCCGGATTGCGCCGATGCGGTAAGCCACCCTGCGCACAGCATGTCTCCGGCACCGACAGATCCCTCTCCTCGGTCACCACCGGAAGATGTGGTCGTTGGGTACGCCCATGTCCACCACGGCCTGGCTGCTGGCCGCGCCTGCGGTTTGAGGGCGGCTCGGGGGGGTTGCCTTTTTCGGATTTCAGCGCCACAGGCTTCTCGCTCTGCTTCCCGAATAAGCGGTTCTGCAAATCTTTGATGTTGCCATCCTTAACAACCAGCTCCTGCTCCAGCTGCGCTATCTTGGCTTTCGCTCGCCCATGCTGAATTTCCCAATAGCTTGCCCGATGGCGTAGCTCGATATAGTCCTGTTTACTCATCGTCACCCATTTCTGCGCGAACGGCGACCGTGGTTCTCCAATAACACAGCCCCTTGGGTGGGGCAGCGCGGTGGTAAGGTGGGTGTTTGGGATACTTTCCATGGACCGGTTTGTACACTATTTTTCCTCGTGTGCCCCGTCCTATTTTTCGGCAACAATGGGTTGGCCGAATATTTACATTCACCGTAACATAATTCATTGATTTTTCTACCAATCAGAACTTGTTATCACCCCTCCTTTGGTATGATCTGTTGACTCACCAGCCGCGCAATCAGAATCGCCAGATAAAGCTGGCCGATGATGGCTTCCAGGGCGACTGAATGTAAAGTGCACCTCATACGGGTCAGGCAGTGAATTGCTCGCCTAGAATCCGCTCTTCCAGGGAATGGTCAGGATCAAAAAGCAGGTTTACCGTAGTGGAAGTATCTTCTCGAACAGTGACTGAAACAACATCAAAAATCTCGTTGAAATCCGCCGTCGCTGTAAGCGGCCGCTTCTTGGGATCCAGGTTCTCCAAAACAACGACAACAGTGTGGGGCAATAGAGCGCCTCGCCACCGTCTCGGGCGAAACGGGCTGACCGGTGTTAACGCGAGAATGCTGGAACCGAGGGGTATAATGGGACCATGAGCCGATAAGTTGTAGGCGGTGCTGCCCGCGGCGGTGGCGACAATGATGCCATCGCCGACAAACTTGGCGAGTCGCTCCACGCCGTCAATGGTGACACGGATGTTCGCCGACTGACCGGTATGCCGAATAACGGTGACTTCATTAAATGCTGCGGTTTCCTCAACGCGCCCGGCAGCAGTGGTTGCCTTCATGATTAAGGGATGCAGGTGAAGTTCTTTGGCGGCTTCAATTCTTTCAGGCAGATTGTCCAGCCGATAGGTATTCAGCAGAAACCCTACCGTGCCGCAGTTCATGCCGAAGAGCGAGCGACCCAGGTGGTGATACTGGTGAATCGAGTGTAGCATAAACCCGTCACCGCCCAACACGACGATCACGTCGCTCTCCTCTGGCGGCACGATATGGTAACGGCCGGCTAACTCGGCGTGGCTTACTTTGGCGCGTGGCGAACCCGAGTCAACGCAGGCAATGCGTTGATAAGACATGCTGTGCTCCTATCATGCGGCAAACTTTCAATTTTACATCACCCCGTAAGCGAGCATAGCGTCGGCGACCTTAATGAACCCGGCAATGTTGGCTCCCTTGAGATAGTTTACATAGTGGTCGCTCTCCGCGCCGTGCTGCACACAGCGGCTGTGAATATCCAGCATGATCTCACGCAGGTGCCGGTTGAGCTCATCGCGACTCCACGACAGACGCATGCTGTTCTGGGTCATCTCGAGACCGGAGACTGCAACTCCGCCGGCATTGGCCGCTTTGCTGGGGGCAAATAAAATCTTGGCCTCTTGAAAAGCATCGATAGCGGCTTGCTCAGAAGGCATATTTGCCCCTTCCGCTACCGCAATACAGCCGTTCTTGAGTAGGGTCTCGGCATCCGCTCGACAAATCTCATTCTGCGTAGCACAGGGAAACGCGAGCTGACACGGCACACTCCAGGGACGTTTACCTGCGTGGTACTCGACACCGAATTCAGCGGCGTACTCTGCAATGCGGCCGCGGCGACGCTCCTTCAGATCCTTGATCCAGGCAAGCTTCTCACAATCGATGCCGCCCGGAGCAAAGATAAACCCGGAGGAATCCGACATCGTCACCGGTTTGGCGCCAAGCTCGATAAGCTTGTCGACGGCATACTGGGCGACGTTACCGGCGCCCGAGACAACGGCAGTCTTGCCCTCGATCGTCTCATCCCGGTGCTTTAGCATATCTTCCATCATATAGACGCAGCCGTAACCGGTCGCTTCGACACGAATCTCGCTGCCGCCAAAAGCCAAACCCTTGCCCGTTAGGACACCGGTAAATTGATTGGTGAGGCGCTTGTACTGACCGATAGAGATAACTGACCTCGCGTGCGCCGACACCGATATCGCCGGCGGGCACGTCAGTGTAAGGACCGATGTGCCGATAAAGCTCGGTCATAAAACTCTGACAGAAGCGCATGATCTCAGCATCTGACTTGCCCTTGGGGTCAAAGTCAGCGCCGCCCTTGCCGCCGCCCATGGGAAGCCCCGTCAGGCTGTTTTTGAAAGTCTGCTCGAAGCCCAGAAACTTAAGGATGCTTAAGTTGACGCTGGGATGAAACCGAATTCCACCCTTGTAGGGACCGATGGCATTGCTGTGTTGAACTCGGTAGCCACGGTTGACCTGGATTTTGCCGGTATCGTCCTGCCAGGCTACCCGAAAAATAATAATACGGTCCGGCTCCGTCAGCCGCCTAAAGATTTCTACCTCCATATACTCAGGATGATCCAGTAGAAACGGCAGCACATTGACGCCCACCTCGTACACTGCTTGATGAAATTCCTGCTCGCCGGGATTGCGCTGCCGGATCCAGCCCATGAATTCCTCGACCATTTCGGGCTGAGATTTTTTCGTGACTACATTTACCATAATAAAGCCTTAAATCGTTATAGTTCAGTGCGTCGAGCCATGCGCTGAAGGCTGTTCCGGGAACACCGCCTTGGCGTCGCGCACGAATAGCGAGCGCAGCTTATCCCAGAAGTCGCCACCCAGCATGAAGAGGCTAATCAGCAGCAGCCCGTCGCCGACGAATGCGTAAATCAAGGGGTTTTCTTTCAGACCGGGGATATAGTGTCCAAAGTAGGGCGATGCCCAACCGAGCAGCAGCGGCAGAACAAACATCACCAAACCAATGAGGTAGCGAATGCGACTGACTTTTCGGGGTAGACCGTAAGACTTCAAAAACCCGAATACCCTGGCCTTGATATAAGCAAACCCCTCCTTGCCGGCGATGGCCGCCCCGACCAAGATCATGACCTCGGCCGCCACGACCATGATGCCTGTGAACGCGGCGACCGCTGTACCGCTACAACCTAAAAGCGGGAGAACCGGCAATAACATCGGCCACCCGATACTAGCCACGAAAATGACGAACCCCACCTTGACACGCCAACCCACCTGGGGTTGCTGGTCGCTCAACGGCGACTCATCTGATGGTTTTGTTGATTCCGTCATAGCTTGTTGTGCCCGCCATATTAGCCCTGGAAACTGCTCAACTTATCGATGCCCGGCAAGCGAGTAGGTTCCTCTTCGCCGCCGGGAATCAGCGCCAGTTCGATGATGTTGCCAAAGGGGTCCCGGGCGTACACGGCCGCAGCCCCCTCATCGGCCTCCCCCAGCGCGCTGCCGCCCAGGCTGATGAGTCGGTCAAACTCCTTCTTGACGTCGTCAACGTAGAAGGCCAGATGCCGAATGCCTATTTCGTGAGCGAGGATTTGGTCCGGTGGGGGGGCCGTCTGCTTCGGCGCTCGGTATTCAAACAACTCCAGAAAGCAGTTATGGCCGGCCATCATGCATCCTTTGCTCGCCGAACCTTGGAGCCCGATGGCGCGGTCGGTTTCAGGGCTGTCCTCCCAGCCCTCCTCACCGATGACACGAAAGCCGAACATGTCCCGATAGAAGGCGATGGCTTTCTCCAGATCCGGTACTACCATGCCGGGATGGGAAAAGGCAAGAATCATGCTGTCCTCCAAGTCGGTTAACAGTTAGGGCTTGACCAGGATCTTGATGAGCGACTTATCGGATTTCAGCCGTTCTAACCCTCGTTGAATGTCCTGCAACGCGATGATGTCGGAGATCAGCGGTTTGACATCAACCTGACCGCTGGCCATGAAATCGACTGCGATACGAAAATCGGTATGGGTCCAGGCGAGCGAGCCCCTGATTCCTACCTCGCCGAACATCAGGCTGGTGGGGATGATGGGCGTCTCACGTTCGTTTACCCCCACCAGAATCACCTGACCGCCCGGCCGAGCCATGTCGATGGACTGCTGCAGTGCCGGCGGCGAGCCGGCGCACTCGATGACCACATCCGCGCCGCCATCGGTCACCTCCCGAATCTGTTCGCCTACCGGGTTGTCTGGGTCGCGCGGGTTAATGACTGCGTCGGCACCGAACTTGCGCGCGAGATCCGCGCGGGCCCCAGGGCTCTGGGACACGATGACCCTGCCGGCTCCGGCCGCTTGCAGCGCCGATACGCACAGCAGACCGATGGGGCCGGCGCCAACTACCGCAACCATATCCCCCGCCTTCATGGGCGAGAGGCGGATGGCATGCACCACCGTGGCCGCCGGCTCAGTGAATGCCCCCTCTTCGGAGGACAGGCTGTCCGGCATCTTCACCGCCGTAATATCCACATCGGGCAGCCAGATATAATCGGCGAAGGCCCCATCCAACTTGGGAGGGTCGATTCAAAGTACAGATAATTTTATGCTATCATAAAGTTATCGAACAGCTTTGACTAACCTATTGAACGATCGGAGCCCCCCTTGATGGCCTATCACAGGCTAGTGCATTATTTATCCGAGTTAGCAGACCCGCGTCATGCGAAAGGCATTCGCCCTGTGCAGTTGTCGAGCGTAACGATGATGGTAATGGCGATGCTATGCGGGCGAACGAGCCTGAAAGGGATCGCGCGCTTTGCGCGCACCCATGTGCAAGCGCTGGCCGAGGTGATCCCGTTACCGCGCGATAAAGCGCCCTCCTACAGTACGTTGCAACGCTTGAGCCAGCAGCTGTCGAGCGAGGGCTTGTGTAGGCAGTTCAATCGCTGGATGCCGCAGTACGCGCAGGCCGAGACGATCGCTATGGATGGCAAGCGTATCACCCGCACCTTCCCACCCAAGGAAGGCGAGAAACAACGTGTTACCTCGCTGGTGTCGTTTTTTAGTCATCCTCGTCAGCTGATCTGCGGCGTCGGTAAGCTGGACAATGATAAGCCCAGCGAAATCGACGTGGTGCAAGCATTGATCGGCACGCTGCGGATCGAGCGTTCGGTGTTCACTCTGGATGCGCTGCCTTGCCAAAAAAACCGGTGGCCCAGATTACTGCCCAGGGCCACGGCTACCTCATCCCCGTCAAAGGCAATCAACCGACGCTCCCTAAGCGCCTCGCGCGGACGGCGCAGAATGCAGCGACGGCGGCCTGGAGTTGGCGCCAAAGCGGCCATGGTCATGATACCCGTTGTCGGCGCACATGCTGGCCGGCCGCGGCGGCGATGAAGGCGCAATGGCCGGGGCTGGAGCAGTCTATCAGCGTTCGGCGACAGGGCGAGCGGGACGGTAAACCCTTCGACAACCCCACGTATTACATCACCAGCGAGCCATTCAGGGCGTGGCGCTTGGCGCAGCGTGTTCGGGGTCATCGCAAGATCGAAAACACCCTGCACTGGACTAAAGATGTCGTCTTGCAGGAAGATGATGGTGGCTTGGTGGACTCACCAGCGGCGGCTAATATGGCGCTGATCCGCAACATGAGCTTCCATTTGCTGGTGATGACCGGGTAGCGATCGATCAGCGAAGGGATCAGTGCCATGGGCGAGCAGGTCGGGAAACTCTGGCAGATCATCAGTCAGCCGAGCCGAACACCGCTGAAGCGCTAACAGGTTAGCGATGCATGTCGGATAATATTATAATTTTAAATGGTTTTTTTTACTTTGAATCGACCCTCCATCCAACTTGGGGGTCTGGCCGATGGTGCGAATCATGTTGTCGACGCAGGCGTTGGGTATGCCATTTCGGCAGGCCACGCACTTGCCGCAGGGCGTAAAGCCGTTGATCGACACACAGTCGCCAGGCTTCAATTGCCGCACCTCGGATCCAACTTCGGCAACGGTACCCGTCGCCTCATGCCCCATCAGGGTGCCGTAGGGGTAGACCGCACCGGCTGCCGACCAGGCATGTAGGTCGGATCCACAAATGCCACAAAAGTCCACTTTGACGATGGCGTCCGTGGGGCCAACCGCACGCAGCTTGCGTTGCTCGATTGCCGTCTGCCGGTCGCCAGTGAGAATTACACCTCGGGTTGTCTCTGTCATATCATACTCCTCAGGCGGCAATTTCCTGGGGCTTCAGGAAGATTTTGCCGCATTTTTTACTGGCCTGAACGTCGAAGGCCTCACCTGCTTTCGACATCGGGAAGGTATGGGTCACCATGGCGTCGACGTTCCTCTGCACGGTAGGGTTCATCAGGCAGCGTACCAGCCCCTCGCGATCGATCATCCGCACGTCATGCTGGCCGACCAGTCTATGGCAGGGATGAGTCACCGCATCAAGCGGGCTGAAATCAAGCCGCGCACCGGGGGTATGGCCCGAGAAGTTAACGGAGCCGTAGAAGCGCGTGGCGGCCATGCACTTCTCCTGGTAAAAAGGCACGCCGGAGCATTCCACCGAGTGATCGACACCCTGTCCCTCATAGGTCAGCGCCTTGACCTGCTCCAGCCAGTCGTCGGCGTTGGGGTCGATCAAATGCTCGACGCCCATTTTCTCGAGAATAGACTTGCGATAGGGGTTGCAAATCAGGGCGATCACGGTCGCATTGCGATGTAACGCGCTGATAATGTGACCCATGGCAATAAAACCAATACCGGCGACCAGCACGGTGTCGCCCGGCTTGACGTCCATCAACTCCTGGTTGCTCCAGCCCACGCCGACGGAGCAGTTTGCCGCCTGCGCATACTTGAAGTCGAGACTATCGGGAATGCGGTAACACTGCACTTCCGGTGCAATGCGGTACTGCGCCATGGCCCAGCCTCCCGATTCGCTTTGATTCAGATCTTGGATAGCGGCCATGGCGACACGGCTCTGGCCTTCTTTGGGGTGCAGGTTTGACGTGCAATAGGTGGGTGAGAGACCATTGCGGCACGCATGACACTGGCCGCACCAGTCGCCCTGAAAAATGACCACCCGGTCCCCCTTGCGTAGATACCGTCTTGAAAGTCAAACCTTCTGAGTGGTCTGAGGTTGGAAATCAGTTTGGTTTTTGATGACGCCGAAGCAACTATGAGCCAATTTGCGCATGGCAGCGCCGAGGGCTGCCATTTTACATTTACCGCGTTCGCGCAACCGCTCACAGAAGGTGCGCACATCGGGATTACAGCGGCAAGCAACGATGGCGGCCAGATAGAGTTTGGTGCGCACCCGTGCCGGGCCGAGCTTGGACAGATGGGGACGGTGACGGACGCTGGAGCCGGACTCATGCACGGTGGGGATGACGCCGAGATAAGAGGCAAACTGCGCGGCCGAGGCAAAGCGTTGGCCGGACTGCAAGAGGGCGACCATCCACCCCGACAGCACCGGGCCGATACCAGGAATCGATTGCAGGCGTTGCCGGTCTGCTTTGAGCTGAGGATGGCGATCGATGTGATCGTCAAGGGTTTGCCGCAGGCGCTGCTGTTCGGCTTCCAGAAAGGCAATTCCACGCGCCAGCGACGCGATCACGGAGGCGGCACTGGGTTGGCTGAGACGGGCTTTCTCAAGACGGTTGCGTTCGCGTTGCAAGTCGGTTTCCACCGCGGCCAAGCGCTTAAGCAAGGCGCTCAACTGGCGCACCTCGGGCGGCTCCGGTTGCCAGGGACGGGGCTGGGTGAGCACCCCGAAGCGAGCAATGGTCAGCGCATCCATCGCATCGTTCTTGGCCTTGATCCCCAGGCCCTTGGCAACGTCCTTCAAGGCGTTGGGGTTGATGACCGACACTACCAGGCCCGCGTCGTGCAGCGCATGGGCCAGCGCTTCATGATAGGGGCCGGTGGCCTCCATCACCGCGTGCAGCTCTTCGGGAGCAGCGCCCGTTTGGTTCTGGCACCAGGTGATGAGGGTCTGAAAACCCTCTGGCGTATTAGGCACCTGCTTTTGGCGCTTGTTGAGCGTGTCGGGCTCCAGCAGCACGACGACATCCAACTTCTTTTTACTCACGTCAATACCGATGAAAACCATAGGCTTCACTCCTCATTCCCATGCGCAGGCTAACCTTGTGCTCATGCAGACTCCGCGGTCTTGGATACCGTCCAGCCTGGGGTGGCGAATTGAGGGACACACGGGGGATTATCTACGCAGCAGACTCGCCGTCTTCGGGTGGGGACAACCTCCCGGGTCCCGTGTGGTGGTAGCTAATCACCACACGCTTCAAGATACAAGGTTGGAGCCCGGCGGTGCGTACTCGACGGTACCGACGCTCTCATGTCCCAGCCCGTCCGGATAATCGCTCTGTGCACCGCTTTCGAAGGTCTCAAAGTCGTGTCTGGTCCAAATCCGCGTGCCTTCGAGGCACACGGCCGCATACTCATTTTTTACAATGACATAGCCGGATTTGGCTTGCAGGAATGGCTTTTCAACGAGCTCAAACTTATGGGGTTCAGGGATAGTCAAGATAACGTTGGATTTACTCATCAGGATGCTCCTTACTCTGCAGGTTTGTGTTTCGCGTGACGGGTTATTATTGGCTTACAGTAACGGCGACGGGTTCACTCAGTCGTTCTCTCGCCAATAGGAGAACGTCGCGCAGTGAATGCCGCTGCCGGTCTGTGAATAGACGGTATCGAACGGCACGGGAACGACGGTGACGCCGCGCTTCTCCACCTCGCCAATAAACTGCTTGGCCCCGGCGGTGATGATGATGGCATCACTGCTCAAGGGAGTGGTGTTACCGGCGCCGATGACATACTCCTCTGGATCGATATTGATCACTTCCCAATCCTGTAACTCTTTGGGTAAGGCCGTGAGTAACACGTTCTCATTGACGGCAAGTAGCCCTTCCCGAATGACCGGCATGAGGCAGTCGATGTGATAGCCATAGTTGGCATCGAAATAGACCTGTTCCACGCGCCAACCGAAAGGTTTCAGCATGCGCCGCAGCACCTCGGCCCCCAATTCGTTGCCCGACGAGCGGGGTTTGCTGAGATCGTTGATATAGGCTGGGTTGTGCACGCCGTGGCCGACTACAATGAGTTTGTTCGGAAAAATGCGGATGTCGCCGGGTGAAAGGCCTACACCAAAAGCCGTGGGCATGGGCAGCGGGTCCGGCATGGTCAACCAAACCGCATTGGGATCGTTTTCTACCAACCCCATAAATGCCTCGATGTATTCGACGCAGTTGTAGCGGATGCTGGGTTGTGTTTCGTGAAAGTTAACCAGCACATTGCCGAACACCTCGCCAAAGGCCTGGGCGTGGAAGGCCCAATGCTTGCCATATTTGCCCAACCAGCCGGAGGTGTAATTGATGACTTCCGCCGGGGGATCCTCTTTATTCTGAATCACGTGGGCGCCGGCCTGTCGAAACGCATCGGCCAGAGCATCGAGCTCTTGCGCCATCTTTTCCCAGTTTTCCGGATCTACCTCGCGGATATTCTTACCGCGGTTTTTGGCGAACCATTCGAGCTTATCGCGGGGCAAAGAGCGAAAGCTGGTGTACCAGGAGGGGTGAAACGGATCGGGCAGGTAAGTTGAGTTCGGATTACCGACGATGACCCCTTTGAGTTTAGCGAACTCGTGCTCGACGTAAATCTTTTGTCCCTTGGCTTGTTCTCGCAAACCGGGAATCATTACCTGCTCGTTTTCTTCCAGCGCTGCAATGGCACGCGCTTCGGTCCATTCGATTTCTTGCTCAGCTTGCATTGGCTTGCTCCTCTGTAGTGAGATTAAATGTTAATGCTTGCCCGTCAGTTGTTGGTTTGGTAGGGCCAGCCCAGGCCGATTTCGAGATACACCAGCGTGTCCTGCACCTGCGGGCCGTTCTCAACGCCGAAGTCTTGGTACAGGCGCAGCCCGAGGTTAACGGGACCCGCACCCCCGATCGGCAGTGGTATGTTTTCAAAAATACGATAGCTGCCCACCACAGATGATGGCCTCAACGTTGCGTCCAAAATGCTGCCTAACCGAAATTAAGCACTTCTCTGGAAACCGAGTGGTGCTCAATCACTTCTAAAGTGTCCAAACCACCCAATGCCTTGATGGCACCTAGCAATGCCCGATAACGGGCCGACAGCATAAAATCCTTCAGGGTTTGCGGCTGCACGCACTCCAGCAGAAAGCAGTATTGGGTGTCATCGTCAACGGCGTGCAGGAGTAACTGATGAAATTCATAGGGCAAATCCGGGGGAAGCAGGGTTGCAATAGATTGCAAAAACTCCTGATTTTTTTCAGGGTGAATTCGAAAAAGGAAACGCAGACCTACCACTTTGTATTCTCAGAACTTACTCGCAATAAAAATTGACCCAATAAACTTTGCTAAAGGCATAAGAAAAAAACGTTCCAGGTTAGCTAGGGAATCGCTGGAAAAGCATCAAATAACTGTTTTTAATGGAATTTTTCGGCTAAAAATGCAACGGAAACGCCGTCGAGTTAATTTCACTGGGGATGTGATATGGCATAATTATTAAATGCAACGGCCCAATACCACGATTGCCGTTGTATATCGCAGTTTATGCTTAGGAAACCTTCATCAAAAACGAAATCGCAAGTGGGCGCTATGGTTCCGCTAGTGAAGTCGCACGCGAGGGATTGCGTATCCTGGAGGAGCGGAAAAGAAGCTGGACGCGTTCCGGATGCATTTGGCGCAAGGGGCAGCACAGGCTGCAAACGGTGAGTTTGTGGAGAATTATTCTATCGAAAATGTCACAGACGAACTGGATCAGGAAACCTGATGCCGAATTTCAGGATCACGCCAAGAGCCAGAGATCATCTAAAGAACATTGGTCGCTATACACTCAAGATCTGGGGCAAAAAACAACGCGACACTTACTTAACTCGTCAGTCATAAGTTCTGTCACCGAAAAACCTTGCTTGCCTTGCCCAAAAGCAGCATGAATTCCCTCGAGCTACCCGCGTTTGAGCACCTCGGTAGCCCAAGGAGAATCCATGCTGAGATACGTATATCACGCGCTAGAGAGCTTTCAAAGTGTCTTTTCCCGACACCGCAGTTGGCTGCTGTTCGCGGCGGTGGTGTTGAGTTTTCTGGCCGCCCCGGAGATGATCGGGGTGACCTCGATGTGTCGGTTCTGGCGCGGAGACGAACGGGGCTATCATCGCTTGCTGCACTTTTTTCGCTCCACGGCCTATAGCGATGATGAACTCCTGGCGGCATGGCAGCGCTATGTGTTGAGCCAGGCGGTCACGGTCGAGGTCGAGGGGCGGTGTGTGTTGTTGGGCGATCATACCCATGTGGTCAAGGACGGAGGGCGAATGCCCGGGGTGGTATCGCTGCGTGAGACCTCGGAGACACAACGCAAGCCCTCCTATTTCCGCGGCCACTGTTGGGGCGCGGTCGGTCTGGTGGTGGGCTCGCTGAGGGCGTGTTTTTGTTTGCCGTTGGCGTTTCGTATCCATCAAGGCTTCTGCCATCGGGGCGAAGGGGAGCCCGGCTCGGCGCGCCCCGGTCCGAGCTTGGCGGAGCGGGGGGTGCACATGGCGCTGAGCTTCGCCGTCAGTCACGACCGTCCGGCGTTTTTGGTGTTGGATGCATTCTTCTCCACCGCCGGGGTGTTTCGCCTGGCCCGCTCGGTGTATTCGCTCATTTTGAAACAACCGTATCTGACGATCCTGACGCGGGCGAAAAAAAACTACGTAGCCTATTTCCCGGCCGAGCCCAAGCCGCCCGGCCGCCGGGGGCCGCAACCACGCTATGGCGACAAAGTGCATCTGATGGCGTGTTTCGATCATCCGCAGTTGTTTCACACCGTCCAGTGTCACGTCTACGGTAAGCTCGAAGCGGTCCAACTGATGCGTATTCCGTTACTGTGGAAACCCCTCGGGGACTGGCTGTTGTTCATCTTCGCCATCACCTCCCGCGGCCCGATTGTGCTGATGTCCTCCGATCTGACGCTCTCAGCGACCACCGCCATCGAGCTGTATGGCAGCCGGACCCGCATAGAAACCCTGTTTTCGATGATGAAAAACATCCTCGGTGCCTTTCGTTTCCATTTCTGGACCAAGCAACTGCCCCGTCACTCCCGCCGCCCCACGGCCAATCGGAAGTTGAAGATCCCACGCCCCGAGCACCTCCCCACTGTCGAGGCCTGTTGGCAAGCTTAGGAAAGCTTCGTCCTGTGTGCCGCCATCGCGCTCGGACTGTTGCAGCTCATCGCGCTTCGTTTCGGTACCGAGGTCTGGCAACACCACGCGCTCTATCTGCGCACCCGCTCACGCGAGCTGCCCTCGGAAAACACCGTCCGACCAGGGTTGGCCCCTCTCGTGCTCAAACAACTTCTCCATCTCCCGCCAAACAGCCGTATCGCGAAGATACGCCGCTACTTCGTGGGCGTCGAGGAGGATGCGCCTAACGATGATCGCCAAGCAGCATGAATCATCGCTGAAATCACAGGGTGGCGTAGTGTTTCACCGGCTGATTCAACGATCGGCCGCGGTTAGTTTTGCTCGATGTTCAGACAGAGAAGTTATGACTGACGAGTACCGATATGACTCAAGAGAAATCATTCCCCCATGAATAAAAGTCATCTGTTCGTCATAACTATCATCGTGACGGTTTTACTATGGACCTCTGCGTTTGCGGTAAACTGGAACTTTCTTCAGCACAATCCACTTCGCTTTCTGACGGAAGAGGATTGGAAACTTTCCAATGAAACCTTCGTCAAGGCCTTTAACGACAATCCGGACGGTGTCACCAGCACCTGGCACAATCCCGAAACCGGCGCTTCCGGCACAGTAACCCCGCTGAGTTCTTACCAGAACGAGCAGGGCGAGCAATGTCGTAAAGTGGTGACGGAAGATCGTATCAAAAGCTTTGAAAATGAATACACTTTCCATGCTTGCCGAAGTGCTGATGGAAATTGGCGGATTGGAAAATAACAGGATGATAAGGAGAGAGGCCCGATATGAAATTGCCACGGCCACAAACCATGCCATTGCACATCGGCGGCATTAAAACGGTATAAGATGTCGGCCGATACGCCATTAAAAGCTATTCCGCCTACCACCCAACATAGGCATCAAGCAGAACCAGCTTCGATCCTAATTGAGACAAAGCTCCATTCACCGCACAGCAAACCCACGCAGATTGACCGTCCTGACTTGCTCTATAAGCTGCAGACCTGTGAACAAAAATTCGTCCTGATCAGCGCACCGGCCGGATACGGTAAAAGCACTCTGCTCGCGCAATGGTTTACAACGGCAAAACACACGCAGCCCTGCGCCTGGGTAACGCTCGATGCCATAGATCGTGATCCGTGGCGATTCTGGCTTTATGTGGTTACTGCCCTGGGCCGAGCGCTGCCCCAGCTAACGGGTGGCGCAAGCATGTCGCTTAACGCCGGCGAACCGCTGGACAGAGCCGTGCTGCCGAGACTAGTCAACGAACTTGCCGGGCTCGGAAGGCGGCTGATTTTAATACTTGATGATTACCACCTGGCCAGCTGCGATGCCGTTGATGCATTGTTGATATTTTTCATTAACCATTTACCCGTCTCAGTGCAGGTGGTAATAGCTTCGCGCCGGGATCCATTGATGTTGCCCTTGGGACTGTGGCGTGGTCGTGGCGAGCTGTGTGAATTACGCCAGAGCGACCTTCGCTTTACCACCGCAGAAGCCCTTGCCTTGCTCAATAATACGCTGGGGTTCCAACTCAATGCGGAGAACATTGCCACACTAATAGAGCGAACCGAGGGTTGGGCGACAGGGATCTATCTCGCTGCTCATATACTCCGCCAAAAGACTGGGGACAGTGTCAATGCACTAATTCATGGCACTCACCGCCATTTCGCCGAATACCTGATAGAAGAAGTCCTTGCCACCTTACCGATTGAGACACAACGCTTTTTGCAACAGATTGCGATTCTCGAACGCTTTTGCGGCCCCTTATGCGATGAGGTTGCCAATACCCTGAATGCAACGGATCGCCTTAAAGAACTCGCCCACACTAATCTGCTGCTGATAGAGCTAGATCCTCATGACCAATGGTTTCGTTTCCACCATCTGCTGAGAGAACTACTACTCAGCCAGTTGCGAGCCACTGAACCGGATGAGAAAATCGCTGAACTGCACCACCGCGCAGCGGTATGGCACCGCTATCACGGTACGCCAGGCGAAGCGATTGATCATGCGACAGCTGGCGGTGATTATGCGTTGGCCGCGGAACTCATTAATGCGTTCTGGTTAAACTATTTGAACATCGGTCAGATCGATACCGTGCACCGGCAATTGCAGGCGCTCCCGGAAGCGATCATAGAAAACGATGCCCGTCTTGCTATTACCAATGCATGGCTTGCCGCTATACGCGGCGAACGGCACCGCATTAAGGCAATGCTTACCGCCGCTGAGCGCGACGACTACCGCGGCCCCCTTCCGGACGGCACCAGCTCGGTAGCGGCGGCGGTCGCCATTATCCGAGGCTTGTTTACTTATAACGGCATTAACAGCATGATGCGCTGGGCCCGCCGCGCTTTGGAGCTCGAACCGGAGCATTCACCATGGCGTATCTACGCATGGAACGGTCTAGCCGCAGGTGCCTTCTACACGGGAAATTTCGAGCTTGCCAAACAAGCCATCGATATAGCCATCGACCCGGAATCGCAACCGGTGGTGACCCTTTTTATGCTGTCGATGCATGTCATGATCGCTGTTGAAGAAAACAGCCTCGATCAGGCTGCGTTCTATTTGGACCGCGCACAGCAGTTGGTCGAGCAGTCCGGCCTCACGGCAATGCGGTACGCGGCCATTGTCAATGTTGCCCGGGGCGCCTGGCTCGCCGCCACAGGTCATCGCGAAGCCAGCCTAACGGAGCTGGAATGGGCGCGCGAACAACTGGATAATGCCGACATTTGCGACATGCTGACCATACTCACGCTCCTTGCCCAGGTACGCCACAAACTGGGCGAGGATAAAGCGGTGCGGTCTCTGCTTGCCGAAGCGCGGGATATCATGGCGCAGTTACCCGATACCGGCCGTTTTCCGATGTTGTTCGAAAAGCTGGAAAGCCAACTTGATTCTGAAAAACAAAAACATATTTCGACGGAAACGGCTTCCGGCAAAGACGATTTAACAGAACGCGAGCTTGACGTATTGCAGTTGCTGACCGACACCCACCTTTCGCAACGTGAGATCGGCGAGCGTCTGTATATCTCGGCCAACACTGTCAAGAGTCACGTGCGCGCTATCTATCGAAAACTGCGAACGACGACTCGGGAAGAGGCGGCCGCTATTGCCCGCCGCCAGGGGCTGTATTAAAAAACTAAACACGCAAGCAAACATACAAGAGATGTCGGCGGCAGGGATGCCGTGCTCACCTTATGCGCTAGGCGCGAATACGTACCGCTAAAACATCGCAGGGCGCCCCGTGCAATACGGCATTGGCGGTAGACCCCAGTAAGAGCGCCAAGCCATGACGGCCGTGACTACCGACAACGATAAGATCCACTCGTCGTTGCGCGGCGGCATGCAGAATTCCCTCTTTCGTGGATACCGCCGTAATCACCTCCGGTTTTGTCCCCTGAACTCCCAGCGCTTCAACCAGCCGCTCCAGGGCATCGCGAGCCTTGTCAAGAAGAGTCTCAGGGGGTAACTCCGGTATAATAGGCAACAATTCATAACCCCCGCTGATAGCAGCCTGCTCCACCACATGGATAACACTCAGCCGTGCATCGCAATGTTGGGCGATCGTTTTGGCTCGATCACCCACTTGCAGTGCGTCTTTGGAAAGGTCCGCTGCAAACAGCACATGACGATAATGATTCATAATGCCAGTCTCCTTAAATTAGCCGGACATCTGCGAAGCATTATCCGGTCCAACGTCCCTATCTTGCTTTTTTTTTACACTCGATCAAGTCAACCCACATACGAATACGCTCAATCAATTCGATACATAAAAGTCGCAGCAACTGCCGTTTATTATCATCGTTTCCCTGAAACTCGGTAGGATCCAGCAAGTGCCACTGCAGGTGTTCATAGCTGCCGGAAAACTCCGACAGATGAAGTTGCGCCTTACTGCAAAGCGTTACGATATAATCGAAATCCTGCCCGATAACATAATCAATCGACTTACTCATATGGCCTGAAATGTCGATCCCCAGCTTGGCCATCGTCTCGATTGTCAAGAGATCCAAGGGCTCCGCTTGAATTCCTGCACTCCATACATAAAAACCGCGTCCGCCGATACGCCGTAACAGACCCTCGGCCATTTGCGAGCGGATGGCGTTACGATGGCAAATGAACAATACCCGGACCGGACAGCGCATTATCTCCTGTTCCTCGACAATGATGTTACCGCTGTCCCTGCGCATTAAGGTAACTATACGTTAAGATCAATACCTTCGCCAAAATACAGGAGGGCGGCAGGCCGCAGTGGTAAGGTAAGTAGTAGCGAACTAAAACCTACCACTTCAGAGGCGCGCCGCCCATGCATGACATTATGCTGATTTTGAGTTGCCTAAACCAGACACTGGATAAAACAAGTGTGCGTCGTTTGGCGCGAATCGTAGAAGGCTTGTTAGCGGTCACGGGTCGGGTGACGATGCTGGGGGTATCACGTTGGGCGGAGCGCGGTGGCAGCTACCGGACAATCCAACGGTTTTTCACCACGACGATTGACTGGGCGCAGGTGCATTGGTGGTTGATCCGCACGCATCTGCTGGGCGAGGACACGGAGTGGCTGCTGGCGGGCGATGAGGTGGTGGTCACCAAATCGGGCAAACAAACCTATGGTCTGGGTCGTTTTTTCAGTTCGTTGTATGGTAAGACGGTGCCGGGGCTGTGTTTTCTGAACCTGTCGCTGATCAACGTGAACCGAGGCTGTTCGCATACGGTACGTCTGGAACCGATCCTCAAGGGGCCAGCCGACAGTAGTCCCAAGGGCCAGAAAACGGGCAACAAGGCGAAGGCCAGCCATCGCACCAACGCCACACCGGCCAAGCCAAAGGGGCGCCCGAAAGGCAGTCGTAATCGCAATCGCCGGGAGGTCGTGCTATCGCCTTATCTGGTGTTGGTACAAGGCATTATCCGCCCAGTATTGGCCCTGTTGGGCCAGCAGATCAAGCTGCGCTACTTCGTCTTCGATGGGGCGTTTGGTCATCATGCAGCGCTTCAGATGGTGCGCCAAACCGGCTTGGAAATGATCTGCAAGCTCCAGCACAACGCTGCCCTGTATGAACCCTATAGGGGAGCGTACTCAGGGCGGGGGCCGCGCCGCAAGTACGGCGATAAACTCAACTATGAACAACTGCCCGAGCGGCACTTGAAGCAGGACTCGGTCCGCGATCACATCCGCACCCTGATCTATCAACTGCCCGTCTGGCACAAGTTGTTTCCCGATCGGCTCAATGTCGTGATCCTCGTCAAAATCAACCAACGCACCCAAGCCCGTGCTCATGTCATCTTATTCAGCAGCGATCTGAGCTTGGACTACGAGCGAATGATCACCTTCTATCGCGTACGCTTCCAACTGGAATTTCAGTTCCGCGACGCGAAGCAATATTGGGGGCTGGAAGACTTTATGGCGGTCAAACAGACCCCGGTCTACAACAGCGCCAACTTGGCCCTGTTCATGGTCTCGCTCTCGCAGGTACTGATCCGCCCCCTGCGCGAACACTGTCCGGCCTTTAGCGTCCTTGATCTCAAGGCCCTGTTTCGAGGCTGGAAATATGCTCGTGAAATCCTAAAATACCTTCCGCAAATGCCTCAGCCGATTTCTATGGACTCCATCGCCTCTCAGGTCGCTCAGCTTGGGCGCATTAATCAACCACTTGTAAGGGCCTGAGCTACGGTAAATTGGCGAGGGTATTGTAAGATAACTATAGATTTTTAAATCCTTTTAGGCTAGGTGGATAATAGGGAGTGCGTTGCCAATCACTGGATGCTAGTGGTCGCAACCTAACACCGAAGTGAGATAGGGCATTTAAAGCGCTTCTTCCAGTAAGGCCTTAAGAAATTGCCGGGTTTCTTGATGGACCGGATCATCTGCCGGCAGGCGTCGGCGGGCTTCCCGTAAAGCATCGAGCCCCATGCGCAATTGTACCAGCCCTAAGTTGTGCAATGTCTCGGGGTTATTCCGGCGCCGCAACGCTTCCCCATAGGCCTGCTCAGCGGCTGCCAGATTTCCCTGTTCCGCATAGAGAACGCCCAACTGGAACCAGGGTTTAGCGGCTCTCGGCCGGATTCGGGCAAGAGCTAGATAGTAGGCTTCGGCGTTATTCTGCCATCTCTCATCAGACAGCAGCGGCAATGGCTCGCGGTTATCGACCTGCCTGACGCTTGCAGACAAAGGGGCGCAAGCAGACAGCGTGAGGCAGAAAAGATATGCCAAAACGATAGGTGGTATCACAACGCCTGTCTTCAAACTTAGGTCATCCGCCACGCAATGCACAATTGTTTAAGGCGATTTCTCGGAAAGACTCTACCAGTAGACATCATGGTTTGCGAAGCAATCCATGATGTCTACGAAAAAGCTACCGCGCGCCTCTCGGTGCGCTGCAGGGTGACACTTTCCAGCCCGGCGCTGCAACACTCATGGTTGCCAGCAATCTCTTATTCCTTAACGAACAGCTGACGGGGAAAGGTGGTGAACGGCTCTGCGCCCGTCTCGGTCACGCGAAAGCACTCACTGATCTCGATGCCCCAGTCGTCCAGCCAGATACCGGGAATCATATGCAGGGTCATGTTTTCCTGCAGCACCGTTTTATCACCTGGACGAAGGCTGAGCGTATGTTCTCCCCAGTCGGGAGGATAATTCAATCCCGTGGAATAACCAATGCGGGAATCCTTGACGATCCCATGCTTTGCGATGGTTCGGCACCAAACTGCTTCCACTTCCTCGCCAGTCACTCCCGGCTTCGCGGCCGCCAGGGCAGCGGTTAGCCCTGCGTTGACCACTTCCGCCGTATCTACCAGTTTTTGTGGAGGTTTACCCAGATGCAGCGTGCGTGCCATGGGGCAATGGTAGCGCAGCCGGCAACCGGCCAGTTCCAGAATGGTGGCCTCACCGCTGACAAAGGGTTGATCGGTCCAGGTCAAATGAGGAGTTGAGGTGCCGATACCGGTCGGCAACATGGGCACGATAGCGGTATAGTCACCGCCGAATGCCGCCATGCCGCTGATTTGAGCCTGATAAATGGCGGCCACGGCATCGCACTGACGCACCCCGGGGGCGATCACCTCCAGCGCTACCGCCATGGCTTTTTCAACAATCCGAGCCGCCTGCCGCATGAGGTCGATCTCCTGGGGTGACTTAATGATCCTGACCCAGTTCACTAGGGCAGTCGCATCTTTAAAAACGGCATTGGGTAAATGCTTTTTGAGAGACGCAAAACAGGCGGCGGTAAAATAATAGTTGTCCATCTCAACGCCGATAGACCGGTTATCCCAGCCCTTCTCCTTCACCAGATCCGCCACAAAGTCCATCGGGTGCTTATGGGGAGATTGCACGTAATCGTCCGGATAGGCGTAGATATGGTTCTGGGCCAAAAACGTCGTGGCCCGGGCGGCGTTGGCATCCATTCCGCGTCCGACCCAGAACGGCTCTGCGACTTCCTGAACCAGAATCAACAGCTGATGGACATAAAAAGACCAGCCGTCATAGCCGGTGAGATAGCATAGATTGGCCGGATCGGTAACGAACAACACGTCGATACCGTGCGTCTCCATCCGCTGCTTCGTCTTAGCGATACGTTCCAGATATTCCGCCTTAGCAAACGCCAGCATCACGCGAATCCTTACCTGACGAGTTCGAAAAAAGATAAACCATCAGGCCGCGACGGTCGTGCCATATCCTCGCACCACCGCCTGATGATAGGCGTGAAGGGCAATCGCCGTATCCTGTACCCCGGTACCGGTTAAATCGCAAACTGTGATTTCTGCATCGCTGCGGCGGCCGGGTTTTATGCCGGCCGTGATTTCTCCCAACTCGGTGACGGCAACATCCGACGCCAGCACACCGGCGGCAACGGCATGATGCAGTTCTCCCAGAGCTAGGCTTTGGGCACGGCGGTCGCAAACGAAGCGGTCGGCACACACCAGCACCTGAGGATCGAGTTCGTTCTTGGTTTCCGCATCGGCACCCATGGCGGTAATATGCAGGCCCGGATGCAGCCAATCGGCCTTGAGCAGCGGAGTTCTAGCCGGTGTCGTAGTTACCACCACGTCACTCTGGCACACCACGGTTTCCGGGTCAGCAGCAACTTCCACCGGCACCCCCAACTGGAGTTCCATGGTGGCGGCGTAGGCTTGCGCCTGCTGCCGCTTTCGGGCCCAGACATAGAGATGTTGATAATCCCGTACCAGCTTGAGGGCTTGCAGTTGCAGGCGGGCCTGCGCACCGGCACCAATGACTCCCGCCGTCCGACAATTCTCCCGCGCCAGATGACTGGCGGCCACCGCGCCGGCCGCTGCGGTACGAATATCCGTTAAATACCCTTGGTCCAGAAGCAAAGCCTCCAGCCGACCGGTTTTTGCGCTTAATAAAACCATCATCCCGCTGAGACTGGGCAATCCCAATTTCGGATTATCAAAAAAACCCGGGCTAATCTTGATGGCAAAGCAATCGAACCCTTTGACATAAGCCGTTTTTACGTCCACTTCACCGTGATACTCGACGACATCGAGGCGCAGCACAGGCGGCATTACGGCTTTCCCACGCGCCAAGGCCGAAAATGCCTCGGCAATCCGCTGGATGGCTTCTCGGTTAAGGCTTACGCATTGCTGCAGTTCAGCCCGGGTCAGAATCATAAGTGACATTATAGCCCTCCCCTTGATGACCGGGTTACACCCTTGATGACCTAGGTCGTCTTATATTCGCCATTAACGATGCGGGTGAAAGTCTCCATATCCACCGAATTACCGGTAACGATAACCGCGATGGGTCCACTCAGTTCCGGCACCAGACCGTGCAACAGCGCCGCGACACCCACGGCAGCGCCGCCTTCGGCAATCAGACGCTCGCTGCGGTAGAGATGCACCATGGCCTCGGCAATTTGTGCCTCGCTAACCAATACAATATCATCGATATAACGTTGGACCAGCGCAAATGTATAGCGATTATCGGGCCCGATACCGCCCCCTAAACTGTCTGCCAGACTAGGCGCTTCCTTGACCTGCACAGGTCTGCCGGCCTTGAGGCTAGCATACATTGCCGGTCCGCGTTCCATGGACACACCGATAATCCGCACCTGTGGTGCGGCCGTTTTCAGCGCCAGGGCAATACCGGCGAGCAATCCCCCTCCCGAGAGTCCGGTGATAACACAGCGCACTTCCGGCAAGTCCTCTAACAATTCTAAGCCGATGGTGCCCTGTCCGGCGATAATCTGAGGATGATCGAAGGGATGCACCAATACCATGCCTTCCTCAGTCACCAGCCGCTTGGCCGCTATCTCAGCCTCGTCCTGAGACTGGCCGACGATGCGGATTTCTGCGCCCAATTCCCGGATAGCACTCACCTTATTTTCCGGGACCAACGCCGACATACAAACCACGGCCCGGATACCGGCGTAGCGGGCGGCATAGGCCACGGCCCGGCCGTGATTACCGGTGGATACCGTGACCACACCACAACGCCGCTCGGCTTGCGTTAAGCTCAGAATCCGGTTGGTAGCCCCCCGTAGTTTAAAAGCGCCTGTGGGGTGAACGGTTTCCAGCTTGAGAAACACGTCCTTCCCCGTCATCCGGGACAGCGCCGGAGAGGGCACCACCGGCGTACGACTTATCAGGGGCGCGATGGTGCGACGCGCCCGGTAAATATTGGCAAGGGTCAGGTTCCCGTTTGCTGTCATCAGGCGCCGTTCCAGGCCCCTTCCCGCACCAGTTTGTCGGCCACGCTATCCACCGCGAGGCGGGTCCGCTCGACAATATCGTCGATATCTTCGCGGGTTACTACCAGCGGCGGCGCAAAGCCGAGAATATCGCCATGGGGCATGGCCCGGGCGATTAAGCCATGGTTAAGGCAGGCGGCAGCCACCTGAGCGCCGACTTTGAGCGCCGGATCAAAGCGCTGCTTGCGGTGCTTATCGGCGACAAATTCCAGTCCAGCCAGCAAACTGACGCCGCGGACCTCACCCACCAGCGGATGCTGATCGAAGGTCTCGTGCAGTCGCTGCTGCAAGTATGCACCGGTTTCTTTGGCATTAGCCGCTAATTGTTCCCGCTCGATAATATCCAGATTGGCCAGGGCCGCCGCAGCCCCCAACGGATGGGCGGAATATGTGTAGCCATGACCGATGGGACCGAGTTCCTCGGCGCCCTGTTCCAGCACCTCCCAAACTTTCGCGCCGACAATCACCCCCGACAGAGGCAGGTAACCGCTGGTCAGCCCTTTGGCCACCGTCATCAAGTCCGGCTTGATGTCGTAGTATAACGAACCGAAGTCCGTCCCGAGCCGGCCGAAACCGGTGACCACTTCGTCAACTATCAGCAAAATATCGTATTTGGCAAGCACCCGCTGGATCAACTGCCAATAGCCCTGGGGCGGCGGGATCAACCCCCCCGTACCCATCACCGGTTCGCCGATAAACGCCGCCACGGTATCCGGACCCTCTTCCACAATCAGCTCTTCCAGCGTCGCCGCGCAGTACTGGGAAAACTCATATTCGCTCATCCCGGGCTCGCCATGCCAGTAGTAATGGGGCGTGAGGGTATGGCGCACCTGGGGCAGCGGTAGATCGAAAGCCGTATGAAACACGGGAAGCCCGGTCAAACTGCCCGACATAATGCTGGAACCGTGATACCCGCGATGCCGGGAAATAATCTTTTTCTTCGCGGGTCGCCCGAGAATATTATTGTAGTACCAAACCAGCTTGACCTGCGTCTCATTGGCATCGCTACCCGACATGCCATAATAAATCTTGCTCATGCCTTCCGGCGCCATGCGAATAATGCGCTCGGAAAGCCTGATAACGGGCTCATTGGAATGGCCTACGTAGGTATGGTAGTAGGCCAGTTTCTGGGCCTGGGCATAAATGGCGTCGGCAATTTCGCTGCGCCCGTAGCCGACGTTAATACAATAGAGTCCGGCAAATGCGTCGATCAGGCTGATGCCCTGGCGGTCAACGATACGAATGCCCTTGCCGGTCTCCATGATGCGCGGCCCACCGCTCTTACCCTGGGCATGGTCTTTCAAGTGAGTAGAGGGATGAAAGATCGTGCGGCGATCCAGTTCCTCAAGAGATAAATTAGGCTCGATAACATTTGCCATACTAAATTCTCCTAAATGCTTATGTCATAACGTTCCCCTCTGCGAGACGGGGCAATCGTATTATTCTCAGCGGTCGCTGCCGCCGAGACAGACGTATTTGAGTTCGGTAAACTCAGCAATACCATGGCGTGAGCCTTCACGCCCCAGCCCGGACTGCTTGACGCCGCCGAAGGGGATGGGAGCGCCTGTCAGTTTAACACTGTTAACCGCCACCATGCCGTACTCCAACGCCCTGACCAATCGCAAAACACGACCGATATCGCGGGTCAATAGGTAAGCCGCCAAACCATATTCGGTCGCGTTGGCGGCGGCAATGACCTGCGACTCATCGGCAAACGGCATGACCCCCGCCACAGGACCGAACACTTCCTCATGAAACATTTCCATGTCCGCCGTCATATCAGCCAGCACCGTGGGCTCGAAAAACAATCCCCCCAGGGGGTGGCGCCGTCCGCCCGTCAGCAGCCGCGCTCCTCTGGCGAGAGCATCCGCTACATAGGCTTCGGCTTTCGCCACCGCTCGCTCGTGAATCAACGGCCCCAGTGCCACATCCGGCTCAAGTCCGGGCCCGACTCGCAACCGGCTGGCAGCTGCCGTAAAGCGCTCCACAAAGGGTTCATATATATCCTGGTGCACGAAAATCCGGTTAGCCGCTAGACAGTCCTGACCCGTCGTCTGGAACTTAGCCGCTAAGGCGGCCTGTACGGCGTCTTCTAACACCACATCCGAAAACACAATAAACGGCGCGTTTCCTCCCAGTTCCATGGACATTTTCTTGACCGTTGCCGCACCCTGGGACAGGATCAGCCGGCCGATCTCGGTGGAACCGGTAAAACTTACCGCACGCACCTGCGAGTTGCGACACAGCTCCCCCACCATAGGCTCGGGATGGCCGGTAATCACCGAAAAAATCCCGGCCGGCACACCCGCCCGCTCGGCTAACACGGCCAGCGCCAGGGCGGAAAACGGTGTTTCCGTGGCGGGACGCACGATGACGGGACAACCGGCGGCCATGGCTGCCGCCGCCTTACGGGTAATCATGGCCGCTGGAAAATTCCATGGGGTAATGGCCGCTGTTACCCCTACCGGTTCGCGTATCGTCATCAGTTGCCGATCCGGCAAATGGCTGGGTATGCTCTCGCCGTAGAGGCGTTTGCCTTCCTCAGCGAACCATTGGATAAAACTTGCCGCATAGCGGATCTCTCCCCGCGCTTCTGCCAGCGGCTTGCCCTGTTCCAGGGTCATCAATACGGCTAAATCCTCTTGGTTCTCCAGCACCATCCGATACCAGTCTAGGAGAATGTCGGCGCGCTCTTGCGGCAAGAGGCTGCGCCAAGCAGGAAATGCCCGGCTGGCGGCCGCCACTGCCTGGCGGATATCTTCCGCGTCCAATGCAGGAACGCTACCAAGCCGGCGACCATCTGCCGGATTGCTGACCTCGAGCCGGGCACCGTCGGCCGCCCCGCACCACTCGCCGGCAAGGTAAGCACGCTCACAAAACAGACGCCTATCGTTTAGCTCCATCATCGTTTCCCCTCCACATAAACTGAATCCGACAACTAATGACACAGACTATCAAGTTCCGGGTGAGTTTGTTTGCTGAACAACCGCTTAGCCGCCGCAATAGTTTCTCTTTTAAAGTCATGGAACAGATAGATTTTCGGATAGCACGGTGGCTATTCAGCCGCCCTTTGTCTCCCACCAACTTGACCTCTGCCGATTGCTCACCTAGGCTCAACTAATAGTGTCGGGGGGCCGCCGAGCCCATCGCCAATGACGACGCTGATCTATTCCTTAAGTTTGTCATTTTTACCAACCCGCCATATCGATCTAGGTTATTGATCGAAAAGGCAAAAATTTATCTACCACAGTGAGGTTTGCCAATGAGAAAGCAGCTTCGTTTGGCTAAATTTGCAGTGGCACTGATGCTGTTGGGCGTTATCGGTTTTGCTTCATCGGCCGGCGCCGAAGAGTGGAAATTCGCCATTGAGGAGATTACCGGCAGTGTTCAGGACGCCTATGCCCAAAAATTCAAGGAGTTGATTGAAAAGAAATCCGCAGGCGATGTCACCGTCACCGTCTACCCTTATGGAGCCTTGGGAACTTCCGCAGAATTAACCGAGTTGGTCGCCAGCGGCGTTTTGCAGTTCGCCAACGCCTCGCCAGGCCATCTGGGAACCTTGGTGCCGGAAATTCAGGTTTTTTCTATCCCTTATCTGCTCTCGGAAAATAACGAGGTCAACAAAAAAGTACTGACCGAGAGCGAGACCATTTACGGAAAACTTTCCGAAACCCTTGAGGAAAAGGGATTGAAACTGCTGACCATGTATCCGGAAGGCGACATGGTCTGGACAACCAACCGCGAAATCCGCAAACCGGAAGATTTCAATAACTTTAAGATGCGGGTGATGGTCTCTCCCATGCTGACGGCAGCCTATCAAGCATTCGGCGCCAATCCGACGCCACTGCCCTACTCCGAGGTGTACGGCGGGCTCCAATTGAAAATGCTGGATGGCCAGGTGAATCCCATCTTTGCCATCGAAGAGATGAAATTCTACGAAGTGACCGACTATATGATTTTTGCCGGTCAGCAGCAGTTTACCACCACGGTGGTCACCAACAGTGATTGGTATAACAGTCTGCCCGAGGAGCGTAAGCAACTCATACAGGAGACGATGAGCGAACTGGCGGATTATATTTTCAAGGTCCAGGAGCAGTACAATCAAGAACGCCTGAAAATCATCAAGGAAAGGAAACCGGAGATAAAAATTATCGAGCTAACCGACGCAGAACGAGAAGCTTTCCGCGAGCGGAGCATGACGTTGCGTGACAAGTTTGTCGAAATGACGGGACCCCAAGGCAAGGAAATTCTGGACGCCCTCGTTAAGGAATTCCAGGAAGCGGAAAAATCCGCGAGCAACTAGCCGGACGCCGCTCCCCCTGCACGCCATGTGTCGGGGGAAGAGGAATGCAGGCTGCATATCGATCGGGAAGCTGTTATCAAGACCGTCTGCGGCACGGATGCCGCAGTCGAGCTTACCGGGAGGTATTAACAGCGTGTCTTGAGAATAGCTTCCAGATCAATACCCCTAGCGATCTTTAACTTTACGGCAACGGAGTTTCGAGACAGCGTTTATGGCGGCCAATGTACCTATAATCAGTCGTCCCGATATCGCTGAGATCCCCAAGATCAGTACCGACATTGATTTTGCCCAGGACGGCAAGCAGGTGTCCTTTTTAAAGGTGCCGAATTCCACCAATTGGTCTGGCTGGGGTAGCCTGCTGTTACCCATTACCGTGATCCAAAATGGCCCGGGGCTGACGTTATTCTTTACCGGCGCCAGCCACGGGGATGAGTACGAGGGGCCTCTGGCATTGACTAAACTGGCCCGAGAAATCGGGCCGGAACAGGTGCAAGGCCGGGTGATTATCATGCCGGCTCTAAACTATCCCGCCTTGATGGCGGGAACCCGGCTGTCGCCTATTGACGGACGGAATATGAACCGGGTTTTCCCGGGCGAGCGGGATGGCACGATCACCTTGATGATCGCTCACTATGTCTATCATAAACTGCTGCCTCTGACTGATGTGGTGGTCGATATGCACTCCGGCGGCAGTTCTATGATTTTTGCTCCCTGCGTGGTGATGCATCATCTTGAGAATCCCGTATTGATGGCCAATACCCTGGCGGCGGTCAAAACCTTCGGGACTCCCATCACCCTGCTACTGCGTGAACTGGACAACGTGGGTATGCTGGATACCGCGGTCGAAGCCATGGGCAAGATCTTTATCTCCACCGAGTTAGGGGGTGGCGCCTTTGTGACTCCCGAAACCATGAAACTGACCGATATTGGGGTACACAATCTGTTAAAGCATTTTCGGGTGATCGAGGGTGATATTGATTATCCCCAAGACCGGGGACTGCCACCCACCCGGGTCATGGAGGTACCGGAAACCAACGGCTATATCATGGCGCTAGCCGACGGGCTTTATGAACCCATGGTAGAAGTCGGTGAACCGGTGTTACCGGGTATGATCCTGGGACGGGTTCATTTTCTCGATAATCCCGATCATGAACCCTTGAACATACTGGCAAAACGTACGGGTGTGCTGATCACCCGGGCGGGCCGCGGCTGGGTTCGCCGGGGCGACACGGTCGCCGTGATCGCCGCGGACTATCGGGGCTAGCGGACGCGGCAGAGGCATGAAACTGGATGCCTTTGATATCAAAATCCTCGCAACGCTCCAGCGGGAAGGGCGGATGACCAAACTGAAACTGGCCGAGGCCATCCATTTATCGCCCAGCCCCTGCTGGGAGAGGCTCCGGCGCCTAGAGGCAAATGGTTTGATTCGCGGCTATCATGCAGACATCGATATCGACCGTCTCGCCCGCATCGCTACCGTACTGGTAGAAGTCACCCTAAAAAGCCACCATGCTCGCGATTTCGCCCGCTTTGAAAAGGCGCTACAGGAGATTCCGGAGATTGTCGAATGTTACGCAACCGGGGGTGGTTTTGATTATCTGCTTAAGGTGATTACCGTCGACATCGACCGCTACCAGCGTCTCATCGACAAGCTGCTGCTCGCCGACATCGGCATCGAACGCTATTTTACTTATGTCGTAACGAAAGTGGTGAAATCTTTCACCGGCTATCCTCTTGACGTTTTACTCAACGACAGCGGCACTCCCACCGCAAAAGCATAATTGCCGCCACCCTCCTGGTTCGGCAAACGCTGTCCGGTTTCTAGACATTCACTGGCAGATAAGGCTTATGAAGCAAATTTCCGAAACCACTGAGAAAACCCCTGTTGGCAACCCCATTATCAGAATACTGAGCGGAATCGATAGAGGCATCGCCAGATTCGAGGCGTTTATTTTAGCCTATGGCATTCTACTGATGGCAGCAAACTCTATTATCAATGTGATTGGCCGCACGTTCTTGGGACAGAGTCTCTATTTTGCCGAAGAACTAAATCAGTTTCTGATTGTCCTGGTGACCTTCGTCGGCATGGGCTACGCCGCCAGAAAAGGCCGCCATATTCGTATGTCCGCCCTCTACGATCAACTGGGTGAGACGGGCAAAAAACTGCTGATGATCCTGATCTGCGCCACCACCGCATTTATTATGTTCCTCTTGGCCTATTACTCCTACGGTTATGTCGCACGCATCCATATGCTGGGTAAAGTCACACCGGCCCTGCAATTGCCTCTCTATTTGACCTATATCTGGGTGCCCATCGGTTTTATCGTCACCGGCATTCAGTATTTTCTTGCGGTCCTAAAAAATCTTCGCGAACGGGAGGTTTACCTGTCGTATGAGCATATCGACTCCTATGAGGACGCCGATCAAACCGGTTCATAAGCCGCGCCGGCCTTGCCGTGGCCCGACTTTCTCGAGCTCGCTGCGCTTCCCATTCATTCGCTGACCGTAAGGTGGTACATCATGAGCATGACAACCGCAATGATAACTCTCATGATTGTTTTGCTGTTACTGGGGTTTCCCATGATGATTCCCCTTATCTGCGCCTCCCTGGTGGGATTTTTCTTCTACTTTGGCATGGATCCCGAGGTGATCATTCAGCAAATGATCGGAGGCGTTAAACCCGCTGCGTTAATCGCCGTACCGATGTTTATCTTCGCCGCGGATATCGTCACTAAGGGACATGCCGCCGACCGCTTATTGGATCTGGTGATGCGCTTCGTGGGTCATGTCCGCGGCGGCCTTTCCATCACCGCCGCCACCACCTGTACCCTGTTTGGCGCCGTGTCCGGCTCCACCCAGGCCACCGTGGTCGCTATCGGCAGCCCGCTACGCCCCCGGATGCTGGAGGCAGGTTACAAAGATTCCTTTGTCATTGCGCTTACCATTAATGCCAGCGATATCGCGCTATTGATTCCGCCCAGCATTGGGATGATTATCTATGGCGTGGTGTCTGGAAGTTCTATCGGTGAGCTATTTATCGCGGGTATTGGTCCCGGGCTTCTGATTCTGTTGATGTTTTCCACTTACTGCTATTTTTCAGCCAGGCGCCTGGCCATCCCGACGCTTCCCAAGGCCAGCTGGGCGGAACGCCGGCTGGCTGTGCGCAAGGCACTGCTGCCCCTGGGCTTTCCGGTCATTATCATTGGCGGTATTTATACCGGTATCTTTAGCCCGACCGAGGCGGCCGCCATTTCGGTGCTCTACGCCCTGCTGCTGGAAGTGGTTATTTTTCGCTCGGTAAAAATTAAGGAAATTCCCGACATTGCCCTCTCTACGGGGTTAATTACGGCGGTAGTCTTTATCCTGGTCGCGGCCGGTGCCGCCTTTTCCTGGACCATTTCCTTTGCGCAAATTCCGCAGGCCCTGCTGGGTGGGTTAGGGCTACAAGATGCCGGCCAGATCCAGATTCTATTTACCATTTCCATCGCTTTTTTTATCGGTTGCATGTTTGTCGATCCGATTGTGGTCATTCTGATTCTGGTGCCGATTTTTGCGCCCGTCGTACAACAGGCGGGTATCGACCCCATTTTGGTGGGGGCTATCGTTACTCTGCAAGCGGCCATCGGTTCGGCCACACCGCCCTTCGGCTGTGACATATTCACCGCCATTGCGATTTTTAGACGACCCTACTGGGAGGTTATCCGCGGCACGCCTCCCTTCATTATCATGCTGCTCATCGCCTCCGTAATTTTGATCTTTTTTCCACCGCTTGCGCTGTTTTTGCGGGATCTCGCTTTTGGCTATTAAATACGAACCGGTTTAATTCGCCTATCACGCTATCTAGGCATATCGATCTGGAAGCTGTTATCAAGACCGTCTGCGGCATGGACGCCACAGTCGAGCTTATAGGGATGTATTGACAGCGTGTCTTGAGAATAACTTCCAGAGCGATAACAACCAGGAGGAGGATATACCATGTTCAAATCCCTGCTAGTCGCCGTCGACGGTTCGGAGCATTCCATGCGGGCGGTGGATACGGCAGCCGACCTCGCCAAGGACCATGACGCCCGGCTGTTGATACTTAACGTCTATAAGGCCGTTACCTTGATGGAAAGCACCCACTCCTTGGTAAGGACCCGCCAATCGCTGGCGCCCTCGGATGATGCACTTCACGATTTCGCCCAGGAGGTCGTTAAGGAGGCCGAGCAACGAGCGATTCAGCGAGGCGCTCGACGGGTGGAAAGTTATATCAAAAGAGGGCAGCCGGCTCGTTCCATCGTGGATTTTGCCAAGGAACAGGGCGTCGACGCCATCGTTCTGGGCAGCCGGGGTTGGGGTGATATCGGCGCCCTGTTAATGGGCAGCGTTTCCCATAAAGTCTCCAGTCTCGCGGAATGTACTTGTATCACCGTGAAGTAGCGGCTCAGGAAATCACCCGTCGCCACGTACCATAGGGGGAATCATACGATGCCAGCAGCTGTTCGTTTTACAGCTTGGTTTATTCTCGGTGGACTAACACTGCTTAATCAATTATTCACCGTCCCCGCTCTCGCGGAAACCACCTGGGAAAGGATTAAGCGCGCGGGCGTTCTCAAAGTGGGCGTTGCCAACGAGGTACCTTACGGCTTTATGACGCCAGAGGGTAAAATCACGGGCGAGGCACCGGAAATTGTCCGTCAGATGCTGGCGGAAAACGCTCCGCAGGTTGCCATAGAGGGAGTGGTGACATCCTTCCAGGCGCTGATCCCAGAGCTCAATGCGGGGCGCTTCGATGTGATTGCCGCCGGAATGTTTATTACGCCGGAACGTTGTGCAAAAGTCGCATTTTCCAATCCAACCTATAAGATTGGTGAAACACTCATCGTTAAGGCCGACAATCCGAAAAACTTAACGGATTTTTCCACGATCGCCCAGCGTCCCGATGCCCGGCTTGCGGTGCTGGCCGGGGCTGTCGAGTACGGCTACGCCTACGAGGCCGGTGTCTTCGTTGACCAGGTTTCCCTCTACCCGAATTATCCAGAAGCCCTGGCTGCCCTAAAGACGGGACAGCTCGATGCGATCGCCATGACCACATTAACGGCACGCCACCTCGTCGAGGAGGATTCCACCGTCGAAGCCACGCCGCAATTTTTTCCTGTAATCGATGACGAACCGATGGCGGGTTACGGCGCCTTTGCCTTCCGCCAGGCGGACCAGGAACTCGTTGCGGTTTTTAATCAGTTTCTGGCCTCCTTTATCGGCTCGGACCAACACTGGAAAACCGTCAAACCATTCGGTTTTTTGCCTGATACGCAGCCCGATAAAATCGCCCAGGAACTTTGCCAGCAATAACTCTGAAAATCAGGCATTCCTATCGATCCGGAAGTTATTAGCAAGACCGTCTGCGGCATGGAAGCCGCAGTCGAGCTGCAGGGATGTATTGACAGCGTGTCTTGAAAATAACTTCCGGATCGATATTTCAGCAACGAAACAGTTGCCCCTGACCCGCTCCGGGATCGCTGTAGCCGGCCAGGCGCAGGGCATGCCAAGCCATGGCATGGCAACTCGTGGTCACCGGCTTATTAAGCTGCGCTTCCAGCTCTTCGATAAGCGCCGCGCCCCGCAAACTGGTACAGGCAATAAAGACCATTTCCACCCCAGGATCGCTTCCAAGATCTTGAGCCGCCGCCAAAATCGACGCCGGTGAGATACGCATTACGCTATTGTCATCGCTATTATTAAAAGACCGCATGACCGGCACCTCGAGTCCTGCGGCTTCCAAATGGTCCTGTATCCGCTGATTGATTGCCTCAATATAAGGCGTTAACACGGCAATGCGGCTCGTTCCCAGGGCGCGACATGCCGCCTTAGCGGCCGTGATCGGTGTCGTTACCTTAACCGCCTCGGCCCGCCCCAACAGGATCCGGCGGGTCACGGTATCTTCCCCGATAAACACCGCCGCCGAGGTACATCCATAGGCGATCACATCCAGGGGAATTTCGGGAAGAATATGCGCCGCGGCACCGGTCAAATCCGCCTCCATCGCCCGCAAATTCTCCGGTGTTACCGTAGCGGCATTGGCAATACGATTGACAAAAAACGCCACCCCTTCGAGATTCAAGAGGCGGCGCCATTCGTATTCGATAGTCTGGTCGGTGGCCAACACAAGCAACCCGATGGCCGCCCGCCAGCCAACGCCGGCATCCAGACAGTAGGACAAAGACGGCTGGCCGGCAGTGGGAGATGCCGTGACAGATTTTGGTTGCATGACTGCACCCCTGCTGGTTGCATTGCTATCAATACGTTCCATTTTTATACCGGAATGCTATCATATTGACACCGTATTGTGCTGCCCGGTTAATATCGATCTGGAAGCTATTCTCAAGACATGCTGTTAATATCTCCCTATAAGCTCGACTGTGACATCCATGCCACAGACGGTCTTGAAAACAGCTTCCAGATCGATATTGCCGCTGTTGGCAGGTACTCCAACCGCAACAGCCGGTTAAGCGTCGAAGTCTAAGCTCGATCTCTCCAAGCATGGAAACGTTCAGGAAGGAACCAACATGATAAATGAAGGCGTCGCCGCGAAGCACTTTCCTGGTGCGCGCACAGCAAATGATTCCCGCGATTCACACCAATCCCCGGCAATTATCGGAGAGCTCCTTGCCGGCCTACAGCAGGCGGCGGAGGAGATCGTACCTCGCTTTCTGGCGACGATGCCACCCTATTACTTTCACGACACCGATCCGGATACTCGACTCAGCCATATCAAGGCGATTCTGGCGGTGGAAGCCAGCGGCCTGTCCCAGGCAATCACGCTGCGCAACGACGCCGGCACCCTCTTCACGGTCATCAGTGATCGCAGCTATCCCGGCCAGTTGAGCGAGCTCGTGACGCAACTGCCCGGTGAGCTACCCCTGTGCTCGGCGCGGGTTTATACGGCAACGGATGGCAGTCGTGTTCTCGACGTCTTCGAGTTTGGAGAACCTCCTCAATTTGACCCCACTGATCCGCGCCAGCGAGATAAGGCGGAGCGCGTACTGGCGTACGCCCACCAGCACGAGAAAGAGCTATCGAGAACAGCATTACGGCGTCATTTCAGTCAATGCGCCGGCCGCTACCTTGACACCGTTCCCGAAGCTCGCATCTGTCGGCAATTTCGTTTAGTCGAGGGGATACGAACCAGCGGTAATGCCATCGTGGTGCTGGAAATGCAGCCCGACAACGACATGAGCAGCATTACCCTTGGGATTAACAGCGTGGCACGGCGGCGCTTGTTTGCCTCCGTCAGTCGCTATCTGGGATGGACAGGCATCAATATCCAGCGGGCCTATCTGGATGGATTCGGAGAACGGGACAAGGAACCCGTATCGCTACTCAGCTTCCTGGTTAACACGCCCGAGAGCGGTATGCTAACTCCGCAAAGTCAACTTTGGCAGCATCTCGAAAGGGATCTGCGCCGGCTCGGCTATCTCGACGATGCGGTGCTGGCAATGACCGGCCAGTTGCCGAACCGGAACCTGCTGCATGCCGAGGTGCTACTGGCGCTAAGCCACCTCATTCATCAGGTACTGAGTAAGCGTGATGCACTCGTTTTCAGTCGCCGCAGCATTCTGACGGTGGCGCTACGCTATTGGGACATCACGCGCGCCATTATCGAGCTGTTTCTGACGCGTTTTGCCGTAGGCGGGGAACGGGCGTTCGCAGAGCTTGCTCCGCACATCGCGGAACGAATCAAAAACGAGGTCGATAAGGACGACGAACGGCTGATGCTAGCGACGCTATTGAAAGCGGTCGGTATTACCCTGCGCACCAATGTCTATAGGGCGGAACGCTATGCGCTGACACTGCAGGTCGAGCCCTCATTTCTGTCAACCGGGGGAAAAGAGGAGGTGCCATACGGGATTTTCTTCGTGTATGGCTGCGACTTCGACGGCTTTCATGTTCGCTTTCGTGACATTGCGCGGGGCGGGATGCGGATCGTCTATCCTTCCAGCCAGGAACAGTACACTCTGGAAAGCGAACGTCTCTATGACGAAGCCTACGGGCTCGCCCAGGCCCAACAACTCAAGAATAAAGACATTCCGGAAGGCGGCTCTAAGGGAGTGCTGTTGGCGCAACCTGGAGCCGATCTCGAACAGGTGGGCAGAGCCTACGCAGATGCCCTGCTGGACCTCAGCATGCCCGTGGGAGGGTGTAATGACAGCACGGATTATTACGGCAAGGACGAGTTCCTCTATCTGGGGCCCGACGAAAATGTGTCCGATGGGCTTATCATCTGGATTGTGGAGCGGGCGCGGCGGCGGGGACATCCGCTGCCGAATGTTTTTATGAGTTCTAAACCCGGGGCGGGCATCAATCACAAGCGCTATGGCGTCACCAGCGAAGGCGTCACCGTCTTTCTCGAAGCTGCGTTGCGCACGCGCGGGATTAATCCCCGGCACCAGGCCTTCTCCCTAAAGCTCACCGGTGGCCCCGATGGCGACGTGGCGGGCAATGAGATTCGTATCCTCAACCGGGAGTACGGCAACCATGCCCGCATCCTGGGAATCGCCGACGGCAGCGGCTGCTTGGAGGACCCGGACGGTCTGGATCACGGGGAATTGCTGCGACTCGTCAGCACCGGTAAACCCGTCAGCGCCTTTGACCCCGCCCGGCTGGGACCACGCGGCCGACTGTTGCGGATCAGCGAAGCGGGAGGCCTGCAGGCTCGCAACAGCCTGCACAATCGTCTCGTGACCGATGCTTTTATTCCGGCCGGGGGCCGGCCACAAACCATTAACGAGGAAAACTGGCGCTATTTTCTTACCCCGGACGGCCGTCCTTCCAGCGCTATCATCGTGGAAGGCGCCAATCTCTTTATCACGCCGGGCGCCCGGCAGCGGCTCGCCCAGTGCGGCGCCATCGTCATCAAGGACAGCTCCGCCAATAAGTGCGGTGTCATCTGCAGTAGTTACGAGATCATCGCCAGTATGTTACTGGACGAAGCGGGATTTCTGGCCATTAAAGAACGCTTTATCGCCGAGGTCCTGGACAAGCTGCGCTGGCTGGCCAGCCTGGAAGCCGCAGCCCTGTTCCGCGAGCACCGCCACAAGCCAAACGAGCCGCTACCGGAGCTTAGCACCCGTTTGAGCCGTGCCATCATTCGTGCCACCGATGCCATCGCCGGAGCTCTAGCCGTGCTCGGCGAAGACGATCACAAGCTCATGCGGCAACTGGTATTGCAGTATCTGCCACTGGTTTTAGTGGAAAGGCTGGGAGAAGGCATCTTCGCCCGCATTCCCAAAGCCTATCTTGCCCAGGTCATTGCCTCGGTGCTGGCAAGCCGGATCGTTTACCGGGAGGGTCTCGACTGGTTTGAGCAGATGTCCGAGCAGGCCATGGCGGAGTTGGCCATCCGCTATTCTCGCCAAGAGGAGAAAATTCAGAATCTGGCTGCGCAGATTGAACAGTCGGATCTTCCTGACCGTGGACGAATTGCTGAGCTACTACGGGAAGGCGGCACCGCCGCCGCCTTGCGGCGCGTGATGATCTAGGACGGCTGCAATTCGAATGCGCAGGGCTGTCTATGGCGAATTGTTATTTAAGCCGCAATTGGCAGTTCATAAAGTCCGCGACAATACTTTTTCCATCGAATTTCTTCCAGCACGGCGGGCTTATCGAGTGGGTTTAGTTGCGTTAATTTTCCTCCGGTGCAGCGCGGTTATTTCTCCCGGGCTTTTACGAGGCTAATGAACAGAATTTTTCTGCAGCAGACAAATCTCGCCCGTCGGCAGAGACCCTCTGACCTTTCTTGATCATGTGGATGAGTTCGATGCCTTGCAGGGTGATTCTGGCCGAGCGAAAAGCATTGAACCTGAGCATCGGTCGAGTGAGCCGTTTGTTAGCGTGGTGATCCTGCTCGACCCCAGTGTTGAGATATTTGATCTGACGTCTCTCGATCGGGTGATCGGTTTCCTCCTGCAGGGTCTCCAGGGCTGCCGTATTGGCGCCGCTCTTGTCAATGGTGACCTTATCAGGCAGGCCGTGGTGGCGCACCACTTTCTTCAAAAAAGCGCAGCGCCGCTGGTTTGTTGCGATGAGTGGTGAGGTGAAAGTCAATCGTCTATCCCGCCTTATCAACGGCGCGGTAGAGGTATTTCCACTGGTCCCGAATCTTGATATATGTCTCGTCCATTCGCCAGCGCTTGCCCACCGAGCGCTTCTCCCCGCTTCGAAAGGGGGCCTCCAACTGCGGGGTGAACTTCTGGACTCAGCGATAGAGACTCGAATGATCCAACGGCACACCCCGCTCCTTCATCATCTCTTCCAAATGGCGGTAGCTCAGCGGGTATGCCAGGTACCAACGCACACCGATCAGAGGATGATTCTTTTTCGACGTGGTGTTCTTTGAAGTCAATCATACGGGGTCTTGGAGCCAAGTTCATTGAGCACATAGCTTACCGGAAATGAAGCCCCCCTTACTAATGCAACGGAACCCAAAATGACCCAAACCAAGCGGTGACAATGTTGCTGATCGATCGGAAGGTGAAAAGCCTATCGGCTTAACATAAGCGGTTCCTCTCGCTTAATTTTCTGACTTTTTGGTCTAGACAGTGGGGTCCATCTAGGCCTTGTCACATTCACAGGGCAGGATTATAGTCAAGGAGGAACTTTGCAACAAACACAGCTCGTCCATGCTCGGCGTAGCTCCACCGAAGCATTTCGTTTAGGCATTCCATCAAGCGTGGGTATTCACCGACCATCACGGTAGACGTGGGACCCGTTGTGACTTCTATTTCGCTGTATTCATTTAATTTTCTCGCAAAATCTTGTATCAGATCACGATAGTTCTCTCGAAAAGGATACATACTAATCTCAACTGTGGTAATCATATTTATTGTTAACCTGAATTCGGCATAACAGATGAGCTAAGCAATAGTATCTCCTGAGGAATGATGGATAATGGCTGTTGACACTATACATCACCCACCTTCTCCGGAAATACCCCATGAGCTTGACAGAAATGTTTTGCAATGTCGATGATTTTTGTCAGCTTTTTTACCGGCTTGTCAAGGTACGCGCTGCTCGGTGGAGGTCAGCGCCAACGGGCGTTTACGCTCACGCCAAGCGAAAAATATCCCGACAACGACCCGTGATTGCTTGCAGCCCGGTCCATTAAGGGGGTAAGCTGCGGACTCGGATAGATGCGCATCATCGGGCAGCAAGGAGCAAATCAAACAACCGAAAACGCCGAAGAAGTCAAGAAAAACGACTCGAAGCGGCGGAGGTGAAAAGCCAATGTTATTTGTAGCTTATACCAAAATAGAAACGAAAAATCGTGACGCCGTCTACAAGCGATTTCAAGAAATAGGCAACGGTGAAGTTGAGGGAGTTAAACTCTTGGGAACATGGCACTCACTCACCCAAGATGAAAACTGGAGTATTTTGGAGTCCTCGGATGCGATACAGATTGCCAAATTGTTTCATAAGTGGACCGACTTGGCTCTCAACAATCTCACCCCGGTTGTCGACAACGATGATATGCACAAGGTGCTGGCAGGTAAGTAGGCGGTTCGCATGTGTTTCTCGTAACAACATGAAATCTAAGCGGTCGCTATCTTAAGCATCGTTGCGCAATCACGATATGATACGAAGCAAAAAAATCCTTTGTTTCGTCTACCATTTTTTCTTTCCCTATTGTCTGGCTTTTTTATTCCCCAAAGGCCGGGGTTACGGGCCTTTCCTCGGATAAGGGCAGCGTCCAGATTGCTGTTCATGCCAAGCTCAGCATAATGGAGGAGTTGACCAATAATACCCGTCTTGAGGTGTAGCTTGATGCGGTTGTTACCGTAACGCCGATCGGTTTAAAAGAGTCGTCTATACAAGGCATTGCATAGTGCCGTTTCTCTTCGTTGCACGGTTGCTAAACTCTGGATGACCGCCGCTCGGCGCAGATCGTAGAGATTCCTGCGCGTGCCTAGATAGCGGATGCGCGGGCCCTGTCGAGGTCCTCAGAAAGCCGCTTATGTGCTAAAATACCTGTTGTTTTCAATGCCTGCGTCTGCGAATACAGTAACCCATGAGTGCTCCACGAACCCTCTGGATAACCCGCCATGGCATGCGCCAGGATTTTGTTGATCACAACTGGCGCAATACCGCTGCACGTCCTCATGATACGCCGCTCTCCCGGGAAGGCTTTCAGCAGGCTGGAGAAACGGGCCGACGCCTCAAAGAAGAAAACATCTCAGTGGTTTACGCCTCTCCTTTTCTGCGCACGGTACAAACGGCCCATATCATCGCCGACATTCTAGAAGTGCAAGTCCGCATCGAACACGGAATTTGCGAAGCCCTCAAGCCGGAGTGGTATGAAAGCGAGCCGGATTTACTTGCGGCAGATAGGTTGCAACAGAATTATCCGACGATCGACATTAATTACTGCTCGCTATTGCGACCGACCTATCCTGAATACCACAACAGCATTACCTTTGCACGCTGCCAACGGGCAGCACATGCTATCGTGGAACACGGTGAAGCTAATCTGTTATTTGTGGGCCATGGAGCTTCCGTTGCCGGATTGATCACTGGTTTAACCGCGTTAACCGACGGCTTTGACTGCAGAATGTGCGCGCTCAACAAACTCGTTTATCAAGCGGGACGTTGGCAACTCGTATACAGCGGCGCCGAGCATCTGAGTTTTCATGAGGAAGCGTTGCGCTTTTATTGATATGGACTATGCAATCTTCCTGTAGCCTGGATGAAGCGTTAGCGAAATCCGGGTTTGCAGTAGATACCTGGAGTCCCGTCTAACAAAAGTATTTTCGGAAATTCCCTAAGAGATTAGCCTATTTGCAATCAAGCATCAGCTGCGCCGTTTGTCACCAGAGGATCAACAGAGTGAGTTCCCGAAAACGACAGGTTCTGGGCCATTTTCTCTTGGCTGCAAGCAAGGCCGCCGCCCATTTCTACACCTTCAGCATACCGCTATCGCAACTTCAGCATAAAGTGTCCCGGCAATTTCCCATCGAAAAAACAAACTATTGGCTTACCGTCAGGCTATTGGATCCAGTCGTCAGACTCGACGAAGAAGCCAACCGAATTGGTGTAGAACTGACCATCCGTTTACACACCCTCGGCGATTTGACTTTTCAATGGCGGGGGTTAGTAGATGGCCGCCTGGAATATCATCGGGAAACCAGCGGGTTTTATCTATTGAACCCCAACCTTCGCCGCCTTCATCTCGATGGCGCGCCAAGCCATTACCAAAGTATCACCCGGACAGTCACTGGACTATTGCTCGATAAAGTGTTTGCGACGACCCCTATCTATCAACTGGACACCACGAAGTTCCGGCATTCGCTTGCCAAATTGCTGTTGAAATCCATGACCATCAAAAAAGATAAGATCCTCATCGAACTTGGACTGTAACGTTACCTCGAAGCAACCGACTGCAACCCTTGCTAATGACTCGCAACAGCACGACCGTTCGCTTACCCTCGCGATCTTTCCTGTCTGCGTTTGGTGGCGGTGGTTTTCCGTCTTGGCGGCGATGACACTGATGGGGTGCGATTTTGCGCCCTCCCCTACTACGCCGCCACTTCCAGAGCCGACTCTGCCGGTCAAGGTGCGGGACGCCCGCAGCCGCTTTCGCGAGTTGTATTGCGCGATTCGCAACGATCATGGTTATCGGCTGCCGGATGATCGTCCCTGTGAGGAGGCGCTTTGGCACTTTTCCGAGGTGGCTTCGTTAACCGATCGTCCGCTACGGCCGGTTCAGGCGAAACGCCGGCTGCGTGTGATTGTCGTGCCCGGCATTTTCGGCGAATGTATTACCCGGTGGATCAGCCCGTTTTCCTATGCCCTCGCCCATTTGCGACAACACGGTTATCGAACGGGACTAGTCCAGGTCAGCGGGCGCTCCAGCAGTACCTATAATGCCAAACAGATACGTAACGCTTTGCTCGCCTATCCCAACCACGAAAAGTGGATTCTCATCGGTTACTCCAAGGGCATAGCCGATATTCTAGAAGCGTTAGTCGCTTATCCCGAGCTTCACCATCAGGCGGCGGCGGTGGTCAGTGTCGCCGGCGTTGTTAAAGGCACTCCTCTGGCGGATCAGGTACCCGATCCCTTACTGCGTTGGTTATACAAAATTATGATTCCCACCTGCCCACCCGGCGATCACGGCGGAATTGTCAGTCTGCGCCGGTCGGTAAGGCGAACTTGGTTATCCCGGCATCGGTTACCGGCAACCATTGCCTATTTTTCCTTGCCCAGCTTTGCCCATAGGACCGAGATTTCCTTAATTCTACGGCCCAGCTATTGGCAACTCGGCCAAGTAGACCCGCGCAATGACAGTCAGGTGATTTTTAGCGATGCGATTATTCCAGGCAGTACGCTATTGGGCTTTGCCAAGGCGGATCACTGGGCCGTTGCCTTACCTTTCTCCCGTGAATTCCCGCTATTGGCGGCTACGCTGATAAACCACAATGCCTTCCCACGAGAGGTTTTACTGGAAGCAACGGTGCGGTTTATCGAAGAGGATCTGCAATCCCGCTGACAGCCTCACTTGGAAAGCTCACTGCTCTGCACTAAATACCAAAAAACGGTATAGTATGAGCTCCAATCACAGAGGTTTGCTAAACGATGCGTTGGGCTCAACAAACCACCCGCCATACCGCAGTGGGCATGGTATTACGCTATCTAGCGCGACTGCGTTTTCCGCAGCTTTTCGTCGTAACCGCCGCCCTTTTTCTGCTGGATCTGCTCATTCCTGATGTCATTCCCTTTGCGGATGAAATGTTACTCGGTCTCGTCACCGTCCTGCTAGGCAGCTGGAGAAAGCGCAGACAAGCGGACACTGGGCAACGGCCGCATTGAACCAATGGCTAACCTTCTCGGGCCTTATCAACGCACGGCATGAAACAAAACTTTTTTAACCCGGAGAGTCTAAGGCTGCGGGCAGCGAAGCATCTTGGCATCCAAACCGCCGCACAAAACGTAGACGCTATGGATACGCAGTTGGATACAATAGACTTTATCGGTTTTAAGGTTTCGGCGAATTATTGCCCTTGATGTACAGGTAGTTAAGTCGGTCAATAGCTTATTTCCGATAATGTCTAATGTTATTTTGATCATTCTATGAAGTGGCGGCAACGGTTTCTCGTTTTACTTATCCTGATACTGCCGATTCAGGCCCTGGCAAGCCATGGTTATACCTGCTGCTTTGCCAAAGCGCAGCATGATCATTCTTCAGAAAGTTTCTCCGGCTGCAGCCAACACGATCAGACGCAAGACCAGTCCGCTACTTACCCCTGTTATCACTGTGCGAGTTGCCCCGCAAACCAAGGTTCCCTTTTCTGCGCTGAACCTCTCGCCACGCTGCCACTAACAACCGAACCGACTCCGGCAACCCTCAGCGTTTTGCTTCCTCTAGCGCCCCCTTTCGAATTACTGCGTCCGCCCCGCCATTAAGCACCGCGTTTCGGGCTTTACGCCCCCATCGTGTAAAACATATTTCGCTAAGACACTTAATGCGCAGGTCAATAGCGCTTAATCGCAGGGAGACGCTATGCGAATGCAAACCTTATTGATGAAATCCTTGTTGCTGGGCGCACTTGCCTGGCTGGTCGCCTGTCATACCCAGGAACCCGTTCAACCCAGTGAAACGCTAGCGCAAGCTAGTGATGATACCGTCATCGAACATGCCCGCAAACATGCCGATCCCACTTACGTCTGTCCAATGCACCCGCAAATCGTGCGCAACGAGCCGGGCAACTGCCCCATCTGCGGCATGAATCTGGTGTTGCAGGAAGCTGAGGCGCCTGCGGAAGATGAGAACCCCGAATCGGGACCTCCTATTGTCACTATCCGTCCGGAAACCATGCAAAACTTAGGCGTACGCACCGCCCACGTCGAGCGTGGACCGCTCCAACGGCATATCGAAACTATCGGTTATGTAGCCTATGACGAGGATCGCATCGCTCACGTTCACCCGCGCGCCTCGGGCTGGGTGGAAAGGCTGCTGGTGCGGGCCCCCGGCGAAGAAGTCAAGCACAATCAAATCCTGTTGCGCTACTACTCTCCAGAGGTCGTCACGGCTCAGGAAGAATATCTGCTGGCGCTCAGCGGTATCAAGACCAGCGATACCCGTGGCATGGATATGATCCAAGGCGGGCGGCGGCGGTTACGGCTATTGGAAGTACCGGAGTCGGTCATTGCCACCGTCAATAAGACCGAGCGGGTGCAAGAAACGGCACCTATTCTTGCTCCTGCTGCCGGTGTAGTAACCGAGCTGGGTGTCCGAGAAGGCATGTTTATCAAACCGGAGATGGAACTGTTTGCGATCGCTGATGTATCTTCCGTTTGGGTGCAAGTGGACGTCTTTGCGCACCAGATGGATTGGGTGCAGGTGGGAAATCCGGCGGCGATCCGGATCGCAGCGCTACCGGGCCAGGTCTGGCAGGGTAAGGTGGATTATATCTACCCGGAGTTGGATCCTAAGACCCGTACCTTGCGGGTACGGCTGCGTTTCCCGAATCCGGACGGTATGCTAAAGCCCAATATGTTTGCAGAGGCCGAGATTCACAGCCAACCGAAAGCCAATGCCCTGAGCATTCCCCGCGAGGCGCTCATTATCAGTGGCGACGAGAACCGTGTGGTGGTAGCCCTCGGGCAGGGACGTTTTCAACCCAAAACGGTGATTTCCGGAATGCACACCGACAACCGTGTCGAGATTTTAAACGGCTTGCGGGAAGGCGAAGAAGTGGTGGTATCCGGGCAATTTCTCATCGACTCGGAAAGCAATCTGCAGGCCAGTTTCCAGCGCATGCAGGCCCCTACCGAAGCGGCGCAGCACAGCGCCCACGCTCACTGAGGAACCGCCCATGCTACAAGGAATGATCTATTGGTCCATCCGCAATCGTCTGCTGATTCTGTTGGCCACGTTACTGCTTAGCGGTTGGGGCTGGATAGCGCTTCTGCAAACCCCCGTGGATGCCATTCCGGATTTGTCCGATGTGCAGGTGATTATCAGAACCCCTTATCCCGGGCAATCACCCCAGGTGGTGGAAGACCAGGTCACCTACCCGATTACTACCACCATGCTCTCGGTGCCGGGCGCCACGGCGGTCCGGGGTTATTCGTTTTTCGGGGATTCCTACGTCTATGTGATCTTTGCGGACGGCACCGATCTCTACTGGGCGCGCTCCCGGGTACTGGAGTACCTTAACCAGGCAGCGGCCCTATTGCCGGAAGACGTGCAACCGCGCCTGGGACCCGATGCCTCGGGGGTGGGCTGGGTTTATCAATATGCCCTGATCGACCGTACCGGTACCCACGATCTCGCCCAGTTGCGTTCCCTGCAGGATTGGTTTCTCAAGTTTGAGCTGCAGGCGGTGCCCGGGGTGGCCGAGGTCGCCACGGTGGGAGGGATGGTGCGTCAGTACCAGATCGTGGTGGATCCGAATAAGCTGCGCTTTTACCGAATCCCCCTGCGTCAGGTAACCCAGGCCATCCGCGAGGCCAACCAGGAGACCGGCGGTTCGGTGGTGGAAAAGGCCGAGGCCGAGTACATGATCCGCAGCCGCGGCTATGTGCAGTCTCTGGAAGATCTGGAAACCATTCCCATCGGCGTCACCGGCGAACAGGGCACCCCGCTGCTGTTGCGGGATGTGGCCTACGTGCGCCGCGGACCCGAGCTGCGCCGGGGCATTGCAGAGCTCAATGGGGAGGGTGAAGTCACCGGCGGGATTATTGTCATGCGCCACGGGGAAAACGCCCAGAAAACCATCCGTTTGGTCAAGGAAAAACTGGACGCTCTCCAGGCAGGACTCCCTGCAGGCGTGGAAGTTGTCACCACTTACGACCGCTCGGGACTCATTCAGCGGGCGGTGGCTAATCTTCAAGAAAAACTGCTGGAAGAGTTTATTGTGGTGGCTGTAATCTGCGTTCTCTTCTTGTTCCATCTGCGCTCGGCTTTCGTGGCCATTGTGACCCTACCCCTCGGCATCTTAATTGCCTTTATTATCATGCGCTACCAGGGGATTAATGCCAATATCATGTCCCTGGGCGGGATTGCGATTGCCATCGGCGCCATGGTGGACGCCGCCATCGTGATGATTGAAAATGCCCATAAGCATCTGGAACGCTGGCGGGAAACCCATACCAATCGACGACCCACCGTCCAGGAACACTGGGCCATCATCGGTCATGCCGCCGCCGAAGTGGGACCGGCCTTATTTTTCTCCCTGTTAATTATCACGCTCAGCTTTCTGCCAGTGTTTACCCTGGAGGCCCAGGAGGGTCGGCTATTCGCCCCCCTGGCGTTCACCAAGACCTATGCCATGGCGGCCTCCGCCGGGCTGGCAGTGACCCTGGTGCCGGTGCTGATGGGTTACTTTATCCGCGGCCGGATTCCCAGTGAAAACGCCAACCCCCTGAGCCGGCTGCTGATCTGGTTATACCGGCCGCTGCTCAATGCCGTGTTAGCCTGGCCCCGGGCCACCCTGGGGGTCGCCCTGCTGCTGATGCTCTCCGCCGTACTGCCCATGGCCGGTGTGGGCGCTCTGTTAGCGCCGCTGCAATGGCCGGCTTTGGCGGCTCCGGAAAGCATCCGATCCCCCTGGACAGCGATGGTGCAACGCTGGCAGGACAGCCTGACACAGCACTGGAACGATGCGTTTGCCGATGCCCCCCGGCTGCGCAGCCTGGCCACCGGCATTGGCTCCGAGTTTATGCCGGAACTGGAGGAAGGAGATCTGCTCTATATGCCCACCACCCTCCCTGCTCTTTCCATCGGCAAGGCCCAGGAACTGCTGCAACAGACCGACCGGCTGATTAAAACCTTACCCGAGGTGGACACCGTATTCGGAAAAATCGGCCGTGCCGTTACCGCCACCGATCCCGCCCCCCTGACCATGATCGAAACTACGATTCGTTTAAAACCCCACGAAGAGTGGCGGCCGGGTATGACCCTGGACCGGTTGATCGAGGAACTGGAACGCACGGTGGATTTCCCAGGATTGACCAACGCCTGGGTGCAACCTATTAAAACCCGCATTGACATGCTGGCCACCGGGATCAAAACGCCGGTGGGTATTAAAATCGCGGGACCCGACCTCAAGGTGATCGAAGAGCTCGGCCGGCAGGTAGAACAGGCCGTCATGCAGGTGCCCGGCACCCTATCGGCCTATTCCGAACGGGTGGCCGGCGGTCGGTATATCGATGTTACTCCGCAGCGGGTGGCGGCGGCCCGTTATGGGCTTAACATCGGTGATATTAACGACATGGTAAAAGCGGCCCTGGGCGGGGTCAACGTCACCGAAACCGTGGAGGGGCTGGAACGCTATCCGGTTAATTTGCGGTTCCCTTCGGCGCTGCGCGATGATTTAGAGAAATTGCGGGATCTGCCGATCATTACTCCCACGGGCGCTCATATTCCCCTGCGCCAGGTGGCGCAGATCGAGATTGTCGATGGCCCTCCCATGATAAAGAGCGAAAACGGGCGCCCGAACGGCTGGACTTTCGTTGATATCCGGGGTGTTGATCTGGGCAGCTACGTTCGCCAGGCGCAACAGGTGGTACGCGACGAGGTGAAACTACCGCCCGGTTATTCAATCACGTGGTCCGGTCAATATGAGTATTTATTACGGGCCCAGGAACGCCTGGTTCAGGTGGTACCGGTAACATTAGTCATTATTTTTCTGTTGCTTTATCTCACTTTTGGAAAGATCACCGAAGCCGTGATTGTCATGGCAACCCTACCCTTCGCCCTCATCGGTGGTTTCTGGTTGCTGTGGGCGCTACACTTTAACTTGTCGGTCGCTGTGGCCGTGGGCTTTATCGCCCTGGCCGGCGTGGCGGCAGAGTTTGGCGTGATAATGCTGGTCTATATGGATAATACTCTTAAAGCCTATCGAGAACAGGGCCGGCTGGTTAACCTAAGCGATCTCAAGGCGGGCATTATGGAGGGTGCGGTGTTGCGGGTGCGGCCCAAGGCGATGACGGTGGCGACCATCATCGCAGGCCTAATCCCCATTATGCTGGGCCACGGTACCGGTTCCGAAGTGATGCAGCGTATCGCCGCCCCCATGGTGGGCGGCATGATCACGGCGCCCTTGCTGTCGCTCTTTGTGATTCCCGCCGTGTATCTGTTGTGGCAGCAACGGCATCTACCCGCTGCCCGGGCGGTGGAAACCCCAGCGCCCGCCTCGCTGAACCGCTCCGAAGCCACGGGGAAATAACATGTTACGATGTTGGTTGGTGATCCTGGCCGGCCTTCTGGCCGGCATCGCCTTCGCGGCTACACCGGCGCTGACGCCCTACCCGGCGCCCGGGCCGGCGCCGGCCCTTGCCCTCGAAGATATGCACGGCAATACCCATTCTCTGGCCGATTACCGGGGTAAGGTGGTGGTGGTTAACTTCTGGGCCACCTGGTGTCCGCCCTGCATTAAGGAAATGCCTTCTCTGGAGCGGGCCTGGAAGCAGTGGCGTGGGGAGGGCATCCAAGTGCTGGCCGTTAACATGGGCGAACCGCCGGCGGCCGTCAAGCATTTTCTGCAACGTTATCCGGTCACTTTTCCAGTGTTACTGGACAAAGACGTCACCGTGGCGAAAACCTGGAGAGTTCGGGGGCTGCCGAGTACCTTTATCGTGGATGCCAACGGGCAACGGGTCTGGCGGGCAATCGGTGAACGGGAGTGGGATGAGCCGGCACTTCTCGAACAAGTCCGAGCGGTGCAACAATAATCAGTGCTTATCCAGAGGACAGAGAACTGCGTACGTCACTGCCGCTAACTTGCGCTATCCATTCCAGTGCAACGCCCGGCTCTGCCTTGTAGAGAAACCTTATCGCTCGCAAGGCATGATGTTGGACTGCGGCAATTATGGTTGGTTTAACCGCGAGATCATTCAGGCATGGCTCGACCTTCTGGGCATTTATTGCTGTGGGGTTGGCGTTTGTTATGGAACAGCATAAAGCGCCTGATCCAGTCAAGATAGGTTTTCTCGGTGCGGATACTATAATGTTTGATACGAATCTTTTCCCGCACCTGGTCGAGCAGGCGAGGTTGCTCGAGCATGGTGTATACCCTTCCTTGGTGAGTGGTATTTTTTTACAGTATGATTGCAAAATTGTTAAAAAGTTAAAAGTGTTTAAGCGAGATTGGACACCATTTTTGGCGTGTTATAAGTAATCAATCACAAGTATTTTAACATTTTATGAGAATGCGATCTTGTATTCAGTGCCGATGTTTCTCAGAGGCTGTTGGAAAACCCCCTCAAGCGAGCCGTCGGACCAGGAGATGGATCATCGAGATCTGGATCATGGCCTCGCTGTTGCGCGTATGGACTTCATAATCTCTCGTATGACGGCGGTAATTTAACAGCCACGAAAAAGTGCGCTCCACGACCCACCGGCGTTTTACCAGATGAAACCCCGGCAGGGTGTTCTCGACGACTTCTAACACGATTTTATAGGTCACTTTCAGGCCAGCTACCCACCGTTGCAGCGGCTCGCCATGATAGCCGCCGTCAACCCAGAGGTGGCGCAGTCGCTTGAAGCCATCGGCGAGATAGTGCTGCAGGAGCTGGCGCAGTCCGACCTGATCACTGACATTGGCCGCCGTGACCATCACCACCAGGATCAGTCCCAGGGTATCCACCAGCACATGGCGTTTGCGGCCTTTGATGCTTTTGCCACCATCAAAGCCCTTGGGACCCGGTTGCGAGGCGACCTTGATGCTTTGGCTATCCACACTGCCTGCCGAGGGTTCGGCGGCCCGCCCTTGGCGGCGGCGTTCCTGGTGGCGCAAGGCTGTCATTACCCGCTCCCACACGCCGGCTTTACTCCAGTCATTGAAGTGATCATACACCGTATTCCAGTTGCCGTAGTAGCGCGGCAGCAGCCGCCACTGACAGCCACTGCGATTGACATAGAAAATGCCATTCACGACTTGGCGGCGGTCTGACGGCGGCCGTCCAGGGCCGCCAGGACGCTTCTTCGGTACCGGTAACAGGGGTTCAATGACTTGCCATTGCGCGTCGGTCACATCACAGGCATGATAGCGGTGCGTACCCATTGTCTCTGATTCTCCTCTTTTATTCGTTTCATAAGCATCAGACTACCGATGGGTGCGTGTTGTTTCAGTTCCATAGTACCGTCAATCGGGTTTTCCAACAGCCTCTCAGGATCTTAAAGAGCTCTTCTCTGAGACTGGAAAAGGATTCGTAGGCCGAGAAGGGCAACCATTCATATTTGATCTTGCGCCACAAGATTTCGATCAAATTTAATTCCGGTGAATACGGGGCGAGGAATTCTAGCTGCAGACCGGTAGCGTGCCAGCGTTCCCGGTTTGCCGCAACCGCTTCGCTGGTATGGAGCGAGGCATTATCGAGTACCACGACGGTGGGTTTTTCTCGGGTCTTGGCAAACGCATCAAAGCAGGCGATCACGACCGCGGTATCGATGGTGCCCTCAAAGACATAGGACTGAACTTCACTCGTCCGAGCCATAAACCCGAGCACATGGAGCCGCTGGCTGTGGGACGCGGGTAACTCGATCGTCTCGCCGCGGGGTTGCCACGCGTAAGCCATCGCCGGGACGAGGGTAAAGCCGGACTCATCAAAATAATACCGCTCAATCGCCCCGCTCGCCTCGCGCTCGATCAACTCGGCAAGCCGTTCCACCGAAGCGGCAAACGCCTGGGGATCGCGCTTGTCTTTAAGCGATTGTCGCACCCGCTTCCACACCCGCCCGGCCCGTCTGCACAACCGTTTAATCGTCGTCATACTGACCTGCTGCCCGCCGCGCTTCTCTAACGCCGCCAGCACCCGCTTGAGGGAGCGTGGCTCCGCTTCGAGCCACGCCAGCACCGGCGCTTCTTCCGCGGCGCTGAGTTTGCGCGGCCGACCACTGCGCGCTTGATCCAGTAACCCCACTAACCCCTGACGCGCCCACGCTTTCAGCCAACTGGAAACCGTCTGCCGACACACCCCATAGATCGCCGCGATCGCTTGAACCCGATAACCCGACGCACTCAGCAAAATCGCATGGGCGCGCATCCGTGTCCAATGAAACGGGTGGTGTTGGTGCATCTCGTGTAGCGTCACCTTCTCGGGCTCGCTCAGGGGGGTTACCAATAGCATAAGTCGCCTATCACAAATGGGGCTCTAGAATAGAATAAGGTTACCTCATTTTTACTTTTGTTAAAATACTTATGGCCGACTACTTAATACCCCATTTGGGGTGTCCATTTCATGTTAGGCACCAGACTAGAGCATGTGGCAGTAAGCCCTGGATCGGAGAATAATCGATGTCTCAACCCATCTACGCACTAAATAAAATACTCGATGTTCAAGTTAGTGAATTAGAATATTCGGATTTTCATTGAGTTTCTATTTTTCTCAGACCTGACCATACTTAAAGTTAAGGATCCACGAGTTTGAGGGTGAAAGCCATGATCATGGGCAACCCGTTACCGTTTGTCGAGGCCTATGTCGAGCAATGGGGCGCCCGCCTAGCATCACATCAGCCGAAAGCGCGACTGAGCCCGGGTCAGAAAGCATGGTTATCATTTTGCTTGATGGGAATTATCGTCACCGAATCGGTATGCTGGAAAAAGTTTGTCCGAGCCGGGTTGGGCCAGTATTCCGAGGCGTTGTTATCGTGGTATTTTCGGGGACCGATGCCCTGGGACCTGTTACTGGTTCTGAGTGTGAGGCTGTGGTTGGACAGCGTTGGTACCTGGGAAGGGGTGTTGGTATTGGACGACACGGGCAAGCGACGCGCGAAGGTGACCACGCGGATTCCCCATGTGCATTATGTTAAGGACAAGCCGGGGACGGGCACGATGAGGGGTCAAGAGGTGGTATTTCTGGTGTTGGTCACGCCGGTGGTGACGATCCTGGTAGGCTTCGCGTTCTACCCACCGGATCCGGCCTATAGCGCCTGGGCGAAAGCGGATAAGCGGCTAAAGCGCCAAGGGGTGAGCAAATCTAAGCGTCCGGCGCCGCCGCCCGATAACCCGGCCTATCCGAGCAAACCTCAGCTCGCGGTGGGGTTGCTGGAGCAATTTGCCCATGACCACCCGAGGGTGAAGGTCAAAGCGATCCTGGCCGATGCCCTCGATGGGAATGCGGTGTTTATGGCCCAGGCCGCCAAGCCGTGGGGCGAGCGGCAGGTCATCAGCCAATTGCGGCACAATCAGAAGGAGCACTACCGGGGACGGAGTTGGCGCTTGGACGCGTACTTCCGCGCCTATCCGGGGGTGCCCCAAACGATTTGCGTTCGCGGCGGCGAGCGAATCGAGGTCTGGGTCAGCAGCGCCCGGCGGTATGTCGAGGCCCACGGTTGCAAACGCTTTGTGGTGGCCATTCGCTATCCGGATCAGCGCGATTATCGTTACCTGGTGGCTTCCGAACTCAGTTGGCGGACCCTGGATATTGTACAAGCGCATACGGGCCGGTGGCTCGTGGAAGTGGCCATTGAGGACTTGAAAGTCTATGAAGGGTGGGGGCAGGCGACCAAACAGCCTGGTGATGCGGGGTCAAGCAGAGGCCTGGCCCTGAGCCTACTGTGCGATCACTGCCTCCTCCTTCACCCTGACCAACAAGCCCGCGTGGACCAACGGCAACCTGTGTCGACCATCGGTAGCCTCCAACGCCGCCTACAAATGGACGCCCTGGTCGCTTGGCTTCAAGAGTGGCTCGACGGCGATGCCTTTGCCGATAAACTCGACCAGCTGACTCAAGCGATTCGACCGCTATTTCCTCTGCAACCGTCGAAAAAGCATCTGCATCTGCGCGACTGGGGACGACTGGAGCCCACGGCCTCATTGAAGTATCGTGCTCAGCACGCACAAGCGAAGGCTTAGATGAGCCGCAGGAATAAAATCAGAATATTTGAATATTATAAAATTCTAACTTGAACATCGAGAAATAAGTAATCCCCCGGCTCTGCCGGGTTGCGACCAGAGAGCTGGGTGGTCGCACACAAATCCCAGCTCACAAGGGTAGGACAGGAAGTGCCGACTATAGCTATAGTCGGACCCTGCAGCATCCAGGTGCCCCTACCCGGACGTGCGGCGGAGTAATCCAAGGTGCGAAGCTCCGGGGACAACGATTCGAAGGCGGGTAGCCTCAACCGGCTCAGAACTAGGGGAGGATGGAAAGGGTGAACGCAAGTGAAGAATCTACGTAAAGGCTCGTGAAGCCGAAGCTGCCAAAGAGGCTGATAGGCAGTGCCAACAGGCAAACGGGTAGGACCAGGAGAGACCTGCGATCCTGGCGATGCTCACCAGACCCGTCGGGCTCCAGATTCCACCCTACTTCATCCGCAACTTCGGTTCTATCAACTGGGTAAGCCCCATTCGCCCCGTCTATTGACGGTAGCCTAACCGCAAGGGAAGGAGAAGGTGGAGGGGGTAAAGGAAGCTGGAGGAAGCGAATGCCGACCCGGTAATAGGGACGGATAGGGCTTCGCGTTTTGGCCTGCTCCGAAAGGGGGCTGACTTCCAGCAGGTCTCGACGATAGCGAAGCACTGAAGAGGTGCGAACGGTTGGAGAAGTTAGACAATGCTCGTCATTGAACCGACCAACGGGCGGGAACTGACACGGTGGGCGGATATTAACTGGTCTGCGGTGGAAGCGAACGTGCGCCGACTTCAGGGCCGCATCTATCGTGCTGCGGCGAATGGGGAGCAAGGGAAGGTGAAGAACCTACAAAAGCTACTTATTCGCGCCCTGTCGGCGAAACTTAAGGCGATCCGACAGGTGACCCAAGAGAATCGCGGCAAGCACACGCCAGGCATTGACGGGGTTGTGTGCGATACCCCGAAAGCCCGTCTGGCACTACTGAAGGAAGGTCTAACCTTTACCGGATACCGCCCTAAGCCAGCACGGCGGGTTTGTATACCCAAAGCGAACGGCAAACAGCGACCTTTAGGGATATTGACGGTAAAGGATCGGGTCATGCAGGCGCTGATTAAACTGGCGCTGGAACCGGAATGGGAAAGCCGATTTGAAGCGAATTCCTACGGCTTTCGACCCGGACGTTGCTGCATGGACGCGATCCAAGCGCTCCATACGACGTTGAATCAAAAAGGAAGCAGTCAATGGATTTTGGATGCCGATATATCGAACTGCTTCAACGAAATCGATCAGGAAGTGCTATTGAAGCGGCTACCGGTATTTACCACCACCCTTCGACGGTGGCTGAAAGCAGGCGTAGTGGAACTAGGCCAATACCACGACACCGATGCCGGTACACCACAGGGCGGCGTAGCGTCGCCCTTGATGGCCAATATCGCATTGGACGGAATGGAACGGCTGTTTGGTTGCGAAGATGCTCACGGTAACCCGATACCGCCGTCATTGCGCAAGGGTGAGAACCGTGGCATCAGCCTGATCCGGTATGCCGATGATGTGGCGGTAACGGCGCCGTCTCGGGAAGTACTTGAACAGTATGTCGTGCCCAAACTGAAAGCCTTTCTGGCAGGACGGGGATTGCGGCTCAGTGAAGCGAAAACCCGCATCGTGCATATCGATGAAGGCTTTCACTTCTTGGGGTTCGAGATTAGACGATTCCATGGAACGCTGCTAACCCGGCCAGAGAAAGCAAAAGTGATCGCCCATCTAGGCGACATCAAAGCCTATCTTAATGCCCATAAGCAGACGCCAGCGGTAGCCGTGATCAAAGCGCTCAACCCCAAACTCCGGGGCTGGGCCAACTACTACCGTCACAGCGCGGCTAGTAAAACGTTTGCCTATACCGGCCATCGGATGTGGCAGATGCTCTGGCGCTGGGCGAAACGTCGTCATCCCAACAAACCCAGGAAATGGGTCAAGGCACGCTACTTTAGGGCGGACGGCTACTGGACGTTCCACGAAGGCAACGCTCAGTTGTGCCGCCAGAGCGCTATATCGATCACCCGCTATGTGAAGGTGACGGGAAGAGCCTCACCGATGGACCCGAAGCAACGCGGCTACTGGACGCAGCGCAAAAAATGGCAAGCCGCGCGGGCGACCTACCAACGGAAACGGCTAGCCATGTTACGTGAGCAGAATAACACCTGTGGGCTGTGTGGTGTGGTGTTCTGGCCCGATGATCCGATCGATGAACACCATCTCATCCCACGACATCAAGGAGGAGATGATGCATTGGCTAATCGAAAACTTGTTCACCGATGGTGCCACCACGCGTACCATCAACGACACGGGTACAACGCAGTAGAGGCGCGAGCCGTATGACAAGTAATTGTCGTGTACGGTTCCTTGGGGGCGGGGTCACAGTAATGTGACCCTGCTACCCGGCGGATGGTTACTCTCTTCAACGTCTCGAACAAGAATGAATACTTCGCTTATTCGCGAAGGTCAGCCAAAGAAGTCAAAGCTCACGGTGGGCGCGTCGTGGCGTTGGGAAAGTTCCGTCAGGCTGCTGTGGGCGACATTGCGCCGCGAAATGTCCTCATCCTTGTTGAGTGGGTCTCAAAGGAGGCTTTCGACAGCGCTACTGTAAGGACCCAGCCCTTGCCGATCTGCATCCGCACCGCGTCAACGGAACGGACGGCTACATCTGGCATCTCTTTGAAAAGCTCGAAGACCTCAAGCCGATCCTCAAGTGAGAGAGCTGCGTGATGATAAAGTGTGTTATTCGCCTAACAAGGCGCTGCAGCTGACGGCCAACCCACTCCGCGGCTTGTCCGCAGCTGAGCTTCATCGTTAGGGTGCGCCCTTTAACGGCGCAAGGGATTGTTCTTTCAAGAGAACCATACATGAACAACGGTATGAGGGCTATGCAGCGTGCGTCAGTCGGTGGCACCGGCTGGAGTGCGAAGCCTGCTAAGAACCGGGCGGCAGTTGCCCAACCACGGGCGACTGACCGAACAAGCCCTGCGACCTATGCGGACGCGAGAAACCTCTGTCTGAAGCGTCGTGATGAGCGCGGAGTGAAAGGGGGTTGAGACACTCCAGACCCAAAAGGGGATGGCGACGGGCCTATCCAGTCCTAACGTGGGTAGGCGTTGTTCCCAAGTCGCCCGGCGTAGAGGAGGCCGCTACGGGTTGCTATCAGCTCTTGCGTTGGAACTGGGGAACTCCCACACCGCTTTACCTACGTTGGTAGGGTGCGAAAATGCCAGCACGCGGGCGGGAGGACGGAGGCGGCGTAGTAGCCAAACGCCTTGTTGTAATGACGAGAAGAGGGTGAAGGTCCGCCAGGTGAGGTGTACCGGAACACCTTGGCAAACCCGAACATGAGGTAAGTTTATTAATGAGTAGCGAGAGCTACAAGCGACCTTATGGCTTTGGCAGGGTCACTGCAAAGGGGAGCGGTTTCAAACCACCGAGCTGGAAAGCCGGATGCGTTGAAAGGCGCCCGTCCGGTTTGGAGCGGGGGAAAGGCTGAGAGGCCCTACCTATCGCTACCAGCCGGTTACACAGACCGGGTAATTCCACCATCGACCCGAATATTCTGTCCGGTGATGTAGCCAGCACCTTCGGAAGCCAGAAAGCCAATCACATCAGCAATCTCTTGTGTTTTTCCGTAGCGCTCCATAGGGATCCGATCACGGAATTCCTCCTTTTCCGGCAAGCTGTCAATAAATCCCGGAAGCACGTTGTTCATACGGATGTTCTCTGCCGCGTACTTGTCCGCGAACAGCTTTGTGTAGGCTGCGAGTCCCGCGCGGAACACTCCGGAAGTGGGAAATACGGGGTCGGGTTCGAATGCAGCGAATGTGGATATGTTGATGATTACGCCGGATTTCTGTCGTTGCATGATGGGCGTAACAAGCCGAGTCGGACGAACTACATTGAGAAAATAGATTTCCAATCCTTTGTGCCAATCCTCGTCCGAAATCTCGAGTATCGGTGCTCGTGGTCCGTGTCCCGCGCTGTTCACAAGCACATCGACACGACCCCACGTTTCGACAGCTTGGTCGGTTAGTCGCTTCAGATCCTCATTTGACTGGTTAGAACCTCATATCGTTACCCATAACTTGAATTCTGCATAGCCCGCTGGGCTTCGATAGCCAGGACAAAATCGCGAGTTCGCTGTAGTCCGATCCAAAGGGTTTGTGGTCCAGGGAAGCCATCGCCCTTACGGTTAAGAAAGCCCCCGAAGCCAGCTACCATGCGAATCATTTCATTCAATGAAGGTGGGACCTGGGGCGGCGGTTGGCGCTTGGCCACAATGGACACCGCTTGCCATTCCTCATCGGCAAAGACGACGTTGCAAGGTAACTCCGGGCAGGTGCGCCCCAGCATGGTCAGATACAGCACCCGCCAGGCAATGATCAGATAACAGGCCAGCGCCGGTTCCAGGCGTTCGAGGTGCTCGAGCTGTAGCTCTTCGACTTTGCAGCCGGATTTCAGAATTCGGAAAAAGATCTCTATTTGCCAGCGGCAAAGGTACCATTGCAAGACCTCGACGGCCTGTTCAGCCGTGGCTATCGGCACGCTGGTGAGCAACACCCACGTGATCGGTGCTTCGTCTGCCGGGGGATTGACTTCGGTGGCCAACAGGGCGGTGATTGCCACGTCCGGCAGCGTCTGGCCGTAGCGATAAGGCGCCTTGAGAGTGACCGGCACGGCCTGCAGCGTCTGGACGATGTGCCGCGCCTTGCGCTTATCGGTCGCCGGCCTATCGAATTCTACCTGAGCCAGTACCGGCGCCTCAGCGGCCGCCTCCCAGAGGTTTCGCCCATCGCGGAGCTTGCGGTCATGTTCGGAGCGGATCAACCACTCGGCACAAGGTAGCTGGGCCTGCTGGACCCAGTGGCGTTCGGCAAACACTTCATAAATATCCGCTTCGCGGTCCGCCGTATAAACCCGTCGGGTCTCAGGCACGCGGGCTTGCAGTTCACCCACGCTCTGATAGCCTTCGAGCCAGCGGAGGCTTTCCTTCGCTTCGATAGGCCGATGGGGATCTTTATCTTGGCCCAAACTGCCCGGCTCCCGTACCCAGCCCCACGCATCCAACACCCCCAGCGGCACCCGATCCGGGGTTACCGCCAGAGTCGGGTGCAGGTACAATCCGCGGCGCGTTTCGTAATTCAGCGGCCCCAACCCCTCAATGTCACTCTTGCTGGTATCATCAAGCTCCGTGGTATCCTGGATACACAGTACCAGCGGCTGGTTGCCCAGCCGCTGTTCGCTACAGGCAGCATGCGGCTCCAGCACCTCTTGGGGACCTACCCGCTCGTGGTCCAACAGCCGATAAGCCGCGTTGGTCTCGGCCCAGCCGCCGCAGGCGGCTGGAATACTTGCGCCGGGCTGTGCCCCCAGATCCGCCAACACCTGCCGCGCTCGCTCATTGAGCCGTTGATCTCCTAAATTAATCGTCTCCAGTTCCGCTACCCAATCGTTCATGTCGCCTTCTCGCCTTCTCTTGTCAGGGCTAGGGAAGCCGCGTATTTAAACAGGTTTGGGCGCGCGTGTCAGCCAGCGTGCTAGCGATTGGAGTTATGGGTAACGATATGGTTAGAACCTGTCACACCGAGACCACCCAGTTCTTTCGCCAGAGCCTCGCCCTTGCCAGAAGAGGACAAAATGGCAACACGAAATCCATCGGCAGCCAGCTTCCGTGCCGCACCGGCCCCCATACCACTTCCGCCGGCGGTGACAATCGCCACTTTTTCTGCTGTCATAATTTATTCTCCTGCGTCGAAAATGAGGGCTGAACTTGATCAGATAAGGTTCGGTCGATATCTTGACACAATACATCACCGTCGTCTGTAAAACTCGGTACCAGTATCCATGAGGAGACTGCTGCCTAACGAATAAGGTTGGATTGTATGAGTGAAGCGAACCACAATCTGAACCGGTTGTTGGACAAGCCCTTGACAAAACCGAAAAACGTGCTAAAAGAAAATATCCTTTCGTGAACGACTATCGTAAAAATAGTATGTTATATTAATAACTTGAAGAAATACGCAGATGCGTTGAAATGTTGATCATCACCAGCGAATTCTAGCTCATTATCTGATTTAAGTCTTCATCTTCCCATCTGGAGTGGAATTTTGATGTCTCATCATCTGTTGATGCAACGTATTTCCAAAAACGGCGTTGTTGACTGGTCAAGGAAATGCCGTCCTTATGATGAAAGTAAAAAAGGTAGAGAAACTTCTCCGCGTAGCGGCTTCGTCCAACAAGCTGATCAATTCGGGCTGCCTCAGTCGCTACGCTCCTTTGTTAGCCGGTTAGCAGAGGCGTGAGGCATTTCCATGGTAAAGGAATATCTTCAGACAAACCTTGTAGAAGGTTTCCGGAAGTCGCCGCTTCGAACGCCACTCAAAGCGTGGTCATTAGTGCCGTTCTACGCGGTGATTTCGTTAGCTATTGGTTTCAGTGCAGGATTACTCCGCTTTGAGCTCATCCCGGCAGAACTGGCGCCTCTCTTGCTGTTTACATTATTCATTTTTCCGTCGCTGCTCGAAGAGGCATTTTTTCGGGGTGTTCTCATTCCGAGAAAGACCATTGAGCGTGATCGTAGGCGGATTATTCTAGCTATTACTTGGAGTGCGTTGTTATTCGTCCTGTGGCATCCACTCAATGCGGTCACGTTCAATCGATCGGCTATACCGATTTTTCTTGATCCAGCATTTTTACTGATTATCGCAGCGCTTGGTATCACGTGCGGTTATAGTTACGTTGTCTCGAAGTCCATATGGGTGCCTGTATTAATTCATTGGGTTACAGTTGTTGTCTGGGTCTTTTTTCTCGGCGGCCGGAACCTGGTCCTGGAGCTATAGATGCCTGACAAACAAGCTTACGGATGCACCGTAGCAGTTGCAAAGCACCCGCTCCGGTGCACTTGGGCCTTGGCCTGTCCTCCATGGGCACCAGCAGTAATTGGAGGTTACCTTTTGAAAGACAAAGTCATTAGTGTGGTACGCCACTTATGAATGCAATAAACAACGGTCGCATGCCTGTTTTGTTTATCGGGCACGGCAGTCCGATGAACGCAATTGAGCGCAATGAGTTTCATCTCGGTTGGCAGAAAATCGCGCACCGAATATCCAAACCAAAATCCATCTTGTGCGTCTCAGCGCATTGGGAAACGCATGGTCTATACGTCACGGTGACCAAGCAGCCAGAAACCATCCACGACTTTTACGGGTTTCCGAAGGCGTTGTTCGATGTGCAGTATCCCGCACCGGGTGAACCCCGCTTGGCACGCCTTACCGCTGAGCTGCTCATGGCGGAATCTGTTGGCCTGGATCCCGAGCGCGGGCTGGACCATGGCGCTTGGAGTGTGCTTATTGCGATGTACCCGCAGGCGAACATCCCTGTCGTGCAGCTCAGCCTCGATACTACCCGACTGGGATCATTTCACTATAACATCGCAAAAAAGCTGGCGCCCTTGCGCGATGAAGGCGTTCTTATCGTTGCCAGCGGGAATATTGTTCACAACTTACCCTTGTTTAACTACCACGACCCGACGCCCCTGGATTGGGCCGTCGACTTCGACAACGACATTAAGAGGCGGATTGCAGCGCGAGACCATGAGGCACTGATCTCACGGGACAGTCTGGGACCGAGCACCAACCTGGCTATTCCTACGCCAGAGCATTACCTGCCATTGCTATACGCCATTGCGCTTCAGGATAAGGATGAGCCGCTTTGTTTCTTCAATGGTGCGGTAGTGAGTTCGATTGCAATGACTTCAATTGTGATTGGCAACATTGCAGATCCCTGATGGTCAACCGTCGGTTCCAGCCACAGGAATCGCTGAAACACCCGTAATCGTTTCAGCTTTGACAAACGCTGGTTCGGTATCATGGAGGTTGGCGGACCATGAGGTCAGGTCTTGCGTCGTGCATATGATCAACCACCTAACTCCCGGATACACACGGAGTGCACACGGAGTGCACACGGAGTGGTCGCTTCGCTTCCGTCCGATGATCCGAAGTCGTTAGACGTTTTTATTCCTTGTCTAAATAGACGTCCAAGGAATCAATCGTCAGAATTTTCTACAAGCAGAATAAAGGAGGAATGCCATGTCGCTGCGTATCGCTACCTTTAATCTCGAAAACCTCGACGCCAGCGCCGGTATGCAACCACCTCTCGCGGAGCGCAGACAAATAATGCTCCCCCAGCTCGAGCGAGTTGCGGCAGACATCTTATGTTTACAAGAAATCAACAGCCAAGTTTCGGATGGTTCCAGGACACTAGCCGCTCTTGATCAGTTGCTGAGCGGCACGCCTTACACGGGGTTTAACAGGCAGACGACGCTCACCACTTCCGGTCAGCTCTATGCTCAGCGCAACATCGTAACCCTGTCGCGCTTCCCTATCGTCAGTACACGAATTATCCGCGACAGCGGGGGACCTCGACCGAGCTATCGGATGGCTACTGCAAACCCGCCTGACCCCACAGCGAATCCAGTGGAGTGGGAGCGACCAATGCTTTACACGCAAATTGACATTGGATCCGGTCGCATACTTCATCTTATCAATGTGCATCTAAAATCGAAGCTCGCTTCCAATATTCCTGGTCAGAAGATCGATAACTTCACGTGGCGAACAGCCTCAGCGTGGGCTGAAGGAAGTTTTATCTCATCGATGAAGCGGGTAGGACAGGCGCTTCAGGCTAGATTGTTGATTGACGATATTTTCGACACGCACGGGCTTGGCTCGCTAGTGGCGATAGCCGGAGACTTCAATGCTCAGGCCGATGAGGTACCGCTCAAGGCTATCTGTGGTCCTGTCGAAGAGACAGGCAATCCAGCCCACGCCGCTCGCATAATGATTCCCTGCGAAATCAATATCCCTGATTCGGCTCGATACTCCCTATTGCACCTCGGGAAAGGTCAGATGCTTGATCACATCATCGTTTCAAGGCTAATCCTCAGGTACTTTCGTGGCGCGGAGATTCACAATGAAGCATTACCGGACGAATCCGGTGCTTTCAGGCAGGATACTAAATTCCCAGAGTCAGATCATGCTCCGGTTGTGGCAGAGTTCGATCTCGATTAATTCGTTAACACCTCAAAAGAGAACAAGCCTTATTAAAAAGAAAAGGGCAAAAAAGTGTAAGCCTTGAGCAAGCCTTGCAACCTATCAGTTTTAACAGCCACTAATCAATTATACCGGAGGAAACGATGAATCTTTACCTGGTTCAACACGGTGAGGCGAAGTCCAAGACGGAGGATCCTAAACGACCCCTTGCAGTGCGTGGCGCAGAATCGGTCAGGCGGATTGCCGCCTGGAGCGTACAGGCGCAACTCTGCGTCGAGCAAATCCGTCATAGTGGTAAGAAACGCGCAGAACAGACCGCAGAGCTCTTGGCTGAGCGCCTCAGGCCAGCGGGCGGGGTCATCGCTATCTCCGGAATCGGTGCAACGGATGATGTCAACCCGATCGCCAATGCCATAGATGCGGAGGAACAGGCCATCATGCTGGTTAGCCACCTCCCGTTCCTGAGTCGTCTCGCCAGCCAACTTGTCGTGGGGGATCCTGACAAGCCTCTGCTTCGGTTTCGTAACGCCGGGATCGTCTGCTTATCGCGTGATGAAGGTCAATGGCTTATCAATTGGACCGTTGTCCCGCAACTGCTGAGATAGAGGACTGTCTGCGGCCACCATCGTCGCACTCTCGCATTGTGGATAGCCGCAAAACAAGTCGGCTGCAACGTACCGCGCGTAAACGTGAAACCGCTGAGCCGGAAAACGTTAGATCTTGCCATGACAGATAGCGAAGTTCTCAATTTGATCGAAAATGTCTTTGGTGGAGCCTTACGCCCTGAGCATTTCACAGATTACACACACTGTTGCGAGTGTGCGGAACACGATGAGCTATTACGCTCTCGGAACGTTACTTCATTAAGTTTCGACGATGTGGGCAATCCCGGCTGGGATCCAATGTGTTTTATCTCCGCCGAAGGCTTTCGGTATTACTTTACGGCCCTCGCCAGATTGGCCCTGGATGGGCATGGCCCTTACTGGTACATTGATCAGCTATTATTCCATTTGGGCTACAGTGGCACAGATAATCGCCATCTTCTGTTCTTCTCGCAGCCTGAACGCGACGCTGTCCTGACGCTGCTCCAACACATGAGTCTGTCGCGTGCTAAAGAACTTAAAGAGTATTTCTCTAATGACGAACTGCAAAAAGTCATTCGCCTCTGGACGGGCACGGCAGCCTAACTTGTCACTCGATGGGAACGTTGAAATCGATGATTTTGGCCCTTCACCAGGAACAAGTCAGTGATTCAATGCCAACAAGGCACCATTCGACGCCATGACTGAGCAGAGCTGATGGATCAATTGGTTTCCACTGCCTAAAGTTTCCAGAGTCGAGTTCATCACCAGGGTGTAGTCGTTGTGGTCATCCGTTCCGGAAAGGCGGTCCACGTGCAGGAATATTTCTTCCGTCCGCCGCGAGATGAGGGTTAACCAGCCGCGGCAGTCGACCTACACGCGGGTATTGATGTACGTTCTCCTGGCGTGGGCTTCGCTCCCGCCCGCGGCAGGCAATCGAACAGAGCATTGTTGGGCCAAAAAATGTGGGCGTATGAAGTTATTAAACCAACAACAAAATAGCTATTTGGAAAAAAGACGAAAATTTGTGCACTTATGGCATTATGTTGGTCCATTACTACTTATTGGAATACTTGGCTTTGCTACGTACCTGTTTGTAAACACTCCTTTGTTCATAAACCCATATGAGATTTTATCGCGTCTTGAATCTCACTCTATAAAACAATCATCATTAGAAATGATGGCAGTTCTTCTACCCATCATGTTTATTGTGGTTTGTTTTCTTCTCATTGTACTTGTCGCAATAATGTATGCAGCATTTTCAAACGAAAAGAAGTATCTGGAGATTGTGGACGAAATAAAAAGCACTAAACTTGATATTAGTCAGGAATAATGAGAGTTGTGACGTCAGATTTCACGAGCAAAGCATGGCAGATCGTTTGGCGCCGGGAATCTCGGCAAGCGACCGCGTAGTTCTCTTTGATGGTGTCTGCCGCCTATGCGGTGCTTGGGCACGATTCCTGATTCGCTTTGATCGGGAACGTCGATTCAAGCTCGCATCGGTTCAGTCAGAGGAGGGTAAAGCGATACTTGCCTGGTACGGTCTTCCAACAAACTCTTTTGCGACCATGATCTTGGTCGAAGGTCCCCGCCAGTATACGAAATCGGCGGCCCTCGTACGCGTGATGGCGAGGCTGCCGTGGCCCTGGAACATCGCGTCCATCGTTTGGGTCATTCCCCGATTTCTGCGTGATTGGCTGTATGACCGAATCGCGCTCAATCGGTATGCTCTTTTCGGCCGCTTTGAGTCATGCGTTCTACCTGCTCCGGATCATGAAGCTCGCTTCCTGAATGCGCGACAACCTTAGTTCCTTGTCGCTGGGCAGCTGCCGCGGGGCTATCACCTTGGTGTGGTTCTACCAATGGAAATCGTCACAAAAAGATTCCTACTCCGAGATTTTCGAGAGGAAGATGTGTCCGCCTTTGAGGCATACCACGCGGACTCCCGGTCGCAGGAATTCTATGGTGTTGAGGAGGCCAAGCCCGGCCACGCCAAGCAGCTCATTGCAATGTTCAACCGTTGGGCCGAAGAAACACCGAGGCGTAACTATCAGTTGGCAATTATTCAGCACAAGGAACCGCAATCGCTGGTTGGCTGCTGTGGTTTACGCAGCGCAGATTCCAAGCCAGGTCGTGCTGAGTTGGGTATCGAGCTTGCACCGGCATGCTGGAGCCGTTACGGATACGCAGTTGAGGTTATGCGCGCTCTGGTTGCGTTTGGTTTCGATAGTTTGAGGTTGAATGAAATCTATGGTGGTACGGTTAGCGCGAATGCACGCATCGCTCGTCTGGCAAATTCATTTGGGGCGACTGCAGAAACTCGGCCCGCGCCAGCGTGGATGGAAGCGCGGGGTTGGAGCCAAGTGGAATGGCAGCTTACGCGAGAGCAATGGCAAAAAATGGCCGTCTAACAATGCCATCTTCTTCCTGGGCAAGGCGCCCGAAGCTGATGCCCCATCCGCAGCAGCTGGGTGAATAGCCCTCGCTTTAGTTCGTGCACCCGAGCCAGAAAAGCTCCCACACATAACCGCCAGAGAGAATGCAATGAACTCTAAACTCCGTTTTGGAATCGTCGGCACAGGGATGATCGCCGATATCGTGGCTAATGCCATCAAGGGCGGTGCAGAATCCGGATTAGTCGCGGTTGCCAGCCGACGCCGCGAAACTGCCGACGAATTCGCCATGAAACACAACGTGCCACGGGTCTTTGGCTCCTGGGAGGAACTGGTTTCCTGGGATGGCGTCGACGCCGTCTATGTGGCAACACCAACCGCAGTGCGCGAGGAAGTTTGTGTTGCTGCCGCCAACAACCATAAACATGTCCTTGCCGAGAAGCCGTTCGCCAGCCTTCGATCGCTCCGGTTCATTACATCAGTTTGCCGTGCCAACGACGTGGCATTCATGGACGCGACCCACTTTGTTCACCATCCCCGCACCAGGAAACTCAAGCAGGAACTTGAGGAACGCATTGGCAGGGTGCAGGTCGTTCGCACCTGCTTTTTCACTCCTTTCATGGACCGCAGCAACATCCGCTTCAACCCGGAGAAAGAACCCACCGGCGTAATCGGTGATATGGCCTGGTATTCCATGCGTGCGATTACTGAGTTCATGGCGAGCGATGAGGACCTTACCCGTGTGTGCGGCTTTGCCCAACGAGATGACGCTACCGGTGCCGTGATCCGAGGATCTGGATTACTGGTCTTCTCGGATGGTCGCACCTCGAACTGGGATGTCGGCTACAACAGCGGCGCACACATGATGGACCTCGATCTGCTGGGACAGCGGGGCATGATAAGCCTCGACGATTTCGTTCTCGATTGGGCCGGCGGGGGCGAATTCGACGATCCCGATTACCCTGTGGGTTTTATTCAGCGCTCAGGCATGATGAAGCCCGGCGAATTCGAAAGGGTCGCCACGCCGAGCTCTCAACGGGCGACCCTTCTTATGATTCAGGATTTTGTCGCCCTGACTAGAAATCCGGCAGGCCAACCGGGCGACACAAGCATCAATATCAGCGAGCAAACACAAGGCTTGCTTGACGCGGTTTGGACGCAGCTAAAGCACTAGGGGGCCGTGTCATGAATGCCGCTTCCGTTGCGCGTTACCTCAACAATCTGCGCCTTGACCTCGGCTTGAAAAAACTAAGCGTACACCAAAATACCAAAATAGAACCCCACCCCGCTGCGCGCGGGGTGCCGCTCAGCTCCCGACCCGTTATATTTCACAAGCCAAGTTTGGGTGGCTACATTATATGCTGGCTTTAGTTTCGGCCAGCGATTACCCCGCCATCAACATCCCAAATAGCACCCGTTACCCAACTGGCCTCGTCGCTAAGCAGAAAATCGATTACATTAGCAACCTCTTCCGGTATGCCAATGCGCCCAATTGGGTGAAACCCATTGAACGTGGCAAGAGTCGCGTCGATCTCACTTCGGTCAATGAACGCCTCATAAATTGGCGTCTTTACAACCGCAGGAGAAACGGCATTTACGCGAATGTTATGTTCGGCTAATTCCATCGCCATGTGTTGCGTGAGAGCATGTAAACCGGCCTTAGCCATCGAATAGGCTGAGGAAGGTGTAGCTTTGATGGCTTGTTTTGCCCACATTGAACCGATGTGCACAACTGATCCGCCACCATTCGCCGACATGTTCTTAGCCACAGCTTGGGAAATGAAGAATATTGCACGATTCAAGTCCAAGTAGATGTCGTAATCCTTGTGATCATGCTCAAGGAATGGCGTTGGCTTGAAATAGCCCGCCGCATTTACTAAATACTTGATGTGGCGGCTGTGATTTGCTGCAAAATCAATAACACGTTGAACGTCGCCGGCTTCGTATAGATTGGCTTGGAGCGTTTCAACGTGCCCTGTTCCAGAAAGGTCACGCTTTGCGGCTTCTAACTTTTTGGCAGAATTCCCAATAATTACAGTATCAACACCGCGTTCCAGAAGCCGCTTAGCGGTAGCAAAGCCCATCCCGCTGGAGCCGCCCACGATCAAGGCCAAAAACTGAGTCATGTTTTCCATCAGATTACCTCCATAGATAGTTACTATAGTGCCGGCCAAATGACCTGATACTGGTTACAAGGCTTCAAATCGTTAGTAAACAACGATTGTAATAAAATTATCGGCATCAATTCATATGGCTGGCACTATAGTGTGTGGACACAGTTTATGGAACTCCGTAGTCTATTGAAAAGTAAGCACAATTTAGTGCGGTAGGTACTTATTAGTACATCTTTATGAAAAGTCAGGAAAAAATCTTTTCAAGAAAATCAGCGCCTGAACGAAGCGCCCGCATGGTTGAAACCATTTATGGCTGTAAATGGTCGCTCACTGTGTACCAACTGTTGGCAAATGGCATTAATCGGCCAGGGGAAATGGTACGCAGTGTTGAGGGCTTAACCACCAAAGTGCTCAACGAGTGTCTGCGTAAGAACACTGAATTTGGCATCATCAAGCGTATTACCTACAACGAGGTGCCGCCACGGGTTGAGTATGTGTTGACGCCGTTTGGCATCAAATTCACGCGCATTTTGGATGAACTTGAAAAACTCCAAAGCGAGATTGAAAGTGAAATATGACAATGCCATGCAAGAGACGCATTTTCTGCTGCGCTCCAAATTCACCCTTGATGCCGGACGTTAAGTTTATACCACCATCCCTATGCGGAGATTTTAAGATCGATGCAGAAGTCTATTGGCATTCCTTTGCCGCCTGCTTTTCTGGCAAAAACTGTTCTCCCACAAATCAGGCGGGTGATTGGAAGCGTTCGATATAGGAACAGATATGTACACACCTAAGGCATTTAAGATTGAAGAACCCGGAAAAGTTCGGGCTTTTATCAGGTCAAATGGTTTTGGAATCCTGATTACCACCAATCATGATCAGATCGACAGCACACATACACCAATGTATCTCTCCGAAGATTTGAAATTTGTGTACGGCCATATTGCAAAGGCAAATCCCCAGTGGCATACATGGATGGATAACCCGATGGCGAGGGTAATCTTTCACGGGCCTCATACTTACGTGTCACCAAGCGATTATTTATCAAGTTTCAATGTTCCTACGTGGAATTATACAGCAATCTCGATCGATGGCACTGTTGAGACTATTGCTCAACTGGTAAACAAACAGCGAGTCATCGAACAACTGGTTAATCAATACGAGTCGTCCATGGAAAATCCGTGGTGTTTAAACACAAGCGACAGCAAAGTAATGGGATTGCTTGATGCCATAGTTTGCTTTCGTGTCAAAGTTGATAGGATCTGCGCGAAACTTAAGATCAATCAGAATAAATCTATGGAAGATCGGTGTCATGTAATAGGAAGACTGCGTAAGCGTGGTGGAGAGATGAATATTGCCATCGCTGACTTAATGGAGCATGGACTTCATAATGCCGAACAGGTTGTTGCAGCGGACGCCGACAGGCGGCGCCGCTGAGCTTTCACGGTAGACGACTATACCTGGGGAAGACTGAATTGTATTAATTAAGATTTAATCTGACACTTCTCTTCGTTTCTAACGAGTTTACCAGCAGTGTCAGATTAAATCTTAACTAATACAACTTACTACCAGAGAAAAAATCAAAAGTACTGCAAGTTTTTCTAGCTGCTCAAACTTATTTATTCCATTCCATCGGCTGCGGTTGATGCCTATACTTACTCCCATAGTCGGCAGAATTCTACTCAAGCTGCCGGGGTTTTAAATGCAGCTAATATGGTGATCAACGTCACCCATTTTATGGCCTGGATTTTCAAAGCCTGTGGCTTTTTCGGCCCGTTATCACAACGTTATACATAGTTGAACCCACTCAAGAGGAGTGCTCATGAGAATCATCGTTATTGGGGCCACCGGTACTATCGGCCAAGCCGTCGCTCAGTCCCTCTCAGGCGGGCATGAAGTCATCCGCGTCAGCCGTACAAGCGGCGACCTGCACGCTGACATCGCTGATTCGGACTCCATCCGCGCGCTCTTCGAGTCTGCGGCCCCTTTCGACGCCGTTGTCTGTGCCGCAGGCCAAGCCGCCTTCGGATCGTTCGTTGACCTGAGCGACGAGGACTTCGAGCTCGGCCTCTCGAGCAAGTTGATGGGGCAAGTGAACCTCGTCCGACTAGGGTATTCTCATATTTCAGATGGCGGTTCGTTCACTCTCACGAGCGGCGTGCTCAGCCAGCACCCGATTCCGGGCAGTGCCTCGATCAGTATGGTCAATGCAGGCGTTGAGGCCCTGGCGAGAGCCGCAGCTTTGGAGCTCCCCCGTGGGATCCGCGTCAACGTCGTTTCGCCACCGTGGGTTCAGGAGACGCTAAAGGCGATGGGCCGGAGCCCCGCGCAGGGCTTGCCGGCATCAACGGTTGCGCGGGCGTATGTGGCGAGTGTAGAGGGAGAGATGTCGGGGGAAGTACTCGACGCCAGGGACTACGCATAACCCACGGCTTTGTCTGTTCCGAGCGCCGCGTCTGCTTTACCCTCCGTAACGGCTTGTGCCGTGTTTTGCGACTAAACCGCAAGCTGTTAGGTACCTTAAAAGCTTAGCTATGGAGGTTGTTAATGTTCAAGATAAAACAGATTGACCATCTGGTCCTCAGGATGACAGATGTTGAAGTTATGATGAACTTCTACATCAAGGTTCTTGGATGTACGCTTGAAAAAATTCAGGAGGAGGTTGGCTTGTATCAGGTGCGCGCAGGTAGTTCCTTGATCGACTTGGTTCCCGTGAGCGGTAAGCTTGGCAAGGTCGGAGGAGCCGCGCCAGGAATGGAGGGGCGTAACCTAGACCACTTTTGTCTCAGGATAGAACCCTTTAATCCCGATGAGATACTGGCTTACTTGCGCGAAAACGGAGTCAATCCGGGTCAGGTTGAGTCTAGGTACGGTGCGAATGGCGAGGGGCCATCGATATATGTAACGGACCCAGAGGGGAACGTTGTGGAATTGAAAGGCCCGCCCTGGGGGCGGTCGAGTACCGAATGATACGTGGAGTACACTGACCTGGTTGACTGACAAAACTCGCTAAGGCACGGATTCTACTTGAAATTAAAGAAAGGGATGAGATGAAATGCGCGACCCGTGTTCCAACGGGATGGGTTAAACATAAGGAGCCCGCGCATGAATACCTCATCCCCACTTTACGATACGATAGTCTCCCTCTTGGCACAAGCACCGTGGCGCGATCGCCGGCATTTATCGACCTTGGCATGGATGGTGGTTGGGTTATTGAGCAGCGGCTGGATTGGGCTAAGTGAGTGGGTGCCGTATGTACACAGTCGCGCCCGGTTCGCCGCCAGCAGTTGGCGGCGGTTTCGGCGCTGGTTAGCCAATCGGCGAGTGGATGTCCACCACCTCTACGGCGCGCTGTTGCAGCCGGTGTTGGCGGAACTGGACGCGCCACGGCTGTACGTGGTCTTGGATACCTCGTTGCTGTGGAACCGGTGGTGTTTGATCCGCCTGGGGTTAGTGTATCGCGGCCGTACCATACCGCTGGTCTGGAAGGTGATCGAGCATCGCTCCAGCAGTGTGGCCTTTCGGGCTTACCGTGGGTTGTTGCGCTTGGCCGAGCGGCTGTTGCCGCCAGGGCGGGACATCGTGCTGTTGGCCGATCGGGGCTTTCTGCATGGGGAACTGATGGCCTGGATTCACCGCCACGCGCGCTGGCATCTGCGCGTGCGTATCAAGCGCTCAGGGTTGCATCTCTATGTCCAGCGCCGGGGACACTATCGGCGCCTGGTCATTCGCGTGCAGGCCGGTGAAGTGGGCTGCTATCATCACGTCTTTGTCGGTGCCCAACGCCTGGAGATGCACTTGGCCGTGGGCTGGCAACGGGGCCACCGCGAGCCCTGGTTGATCCTCAGCGATGAACCGACCGACCGCGATACCCTGGCTGAGTATGGCCAGCGCTTTCGGATCGAGGAGAATTTCCTGGACGACAAATCCAACGGCTTCCAACTGGAAAGCTCCCAACTGCGCGACGCCCGCACCCTGACACGGTTGCTGTTGGTCTTGGCCGTGGCCACCCTCTACCTGACTTGCCAAGGCGCCGCGGTGGTCGCCCAGGGCCAGCGCCGCCGGGTCGATACCCATTGGTTTCGCGGCCACAGCTATCTGCGCTTAGGCTGGCATGGGCTGCGCTATGCGCTGGCTCATGGCGAAGCCCTGCTGCAACGCTTGACGCTGGGCTCCCTCTAGGATCCGGATCCGGCTCAGGCCAGCCGCCGACAGGGGCGGCAAAAACGTCAACAAGCCCGCTGGATGGACCCTTTGCCAGCCTGTTATGCCTTGTTACTTCCCGCCCTGGAGGCAGCATGAGAGTTAGCTGAGAGGAGTTTTGTCAGTCAACCAGGTACACTGACTGCGCCAGGCGCTCAATGAAGCGTTAGGTTGTAAGTAAGGATATCGCTATGAAAATTGAAGTGCCGATCGTCAACGCCTTCGTTGACGAGAATATCGGTGGCAACCCTGCTGGAGTTGTTCTAAACGCCCAGCGGTATTCCCAGGAGCAAAAGCAACGCATTGCTGCAGCCATCGGTCTCTCAGAAACTGCCTTTATCTCACCCTCGGCTACGGCGGATTTCAAACTCGAGTTCTTTACGCCCACTCGTCAGATTGCGCATTGTGGTCATGCCACCATCGCCACGTTTAGCTATTTGCGTCAAACCGGTGCACTGCCCAATGACCAAACATCCAAAGAGACCATTGATGGCCGCCGCGAAATTCTTATGGAGGGAGATGTTGCCTACATGGAACAAGTGGCGCCCCACTATACGGAATTGACTCAAGCGCATCAGCGTCGTGTCCTTGATTCCCTGGGCCTCAACCCATCGGACCTCTTGGCGGACGCGCCGCCCTGGGTGGTCAATACCGGCAATGCCTTTCTGGTGATTGCGCTTCGCAACGCCGATGTCCTCAGAGCCGTTACTCCGACTATGAAACTCATTTCGGCACTTAGTGAAGCCGATGACTTAATCGGATATTACGTCTTCTCACTCCAAGTCGAAACAGCAGGTCGGGATGCGGGTGCGCGTATGTTTGCCCCGCGTTACAGCATCGAGGAGGAGGCGGCGACCGGCATGGCAGCGGGACCGCTGGCTTGCTATTTATATGACAAGCTAAACAATAAAAAGGCTCACTATCTCATCGAACAAGGCCATTTCATGTCTCCCCCCTCACCAAGCGTCATTGCCGTAAGGCTCCAAACGGAAAGGAGCTCCGTCTCCAGTCTTATGGTCGGGGGAAAGGCCGCAGTCAGCGAGGTCAGGTTAGTTGAAATCTAACTATGCCATCCAGCCTGACCCCAAACACGTCGCTTCTTTTATAGTCGCTTTGGGTTTCAAGCCGGCTGATGGCAAGCGTTAGGTTTCCGGCTTGCTCCAAGTGAAGTCAACGCAAGCCGGATTCCCTTATCTCGACGTCGACAGCCAAACGGATCGGCTACGTCGCGCATATGCCCCGTTGCCCAGTAAGCCGTGCGCGATGGAGGCCACCATCACAAAGGCCGGCTCATCCTTACCACCACCGTGGTGCGTAAAGCGCTGACCATTGGCAACGTAGGTCAACATCGCCACTGCCATAACCGGTATCAGGGCCAGCGAAAGAGAGCGCCCGTAACAGCCGACGCGTCTGGCAAGTCTTCTGCGGAGTTCCAGCAGAAATATCGGCCACTCCATGCCCCTCTAGAGGTAGGGGCCGCTCATGCGCGACCCCCTGCCAACGAATATCCCGCGTCTTTCCAATCCTGCTTCCCCTCGACGTATTCAAAGACCTGGCGGTAGCCCATGGCGGTCAATATTTGCGTCCCGATCGCCGAATTCTGACATGCCGTGCTCGCGCAGTAGACCACTATGGTGGCGTCTTTGTCCGGGAGTTGATCGGCCGCACGTTCACGGATCTCGTCGTGCGGGATATTGATAGCCCCGGGCAGGTGTTCGGCCTCGAAATAGCGCTGCGGTAAGGCTTCCACCAGAGTGATTGGTTCGCCGGCATCGAGGCGCTGCTTGAGTTCGTTGCGTGAGATTGCATTCATGAGTGTTCTCCTGAGTTGAAATAGCATTTAGTTGCATGTGCAACCAAATGCTATGCTACCTACATTTGGTTGCACATGCAACTTTTTTCGGCTACATTCGGAACTATGAACAATCCTCCTAGCGAACCCGCGGTGACAACGTGGGCGCGGCTGCTGCTTACCCAGACCCAACTACTGGATTACGTCAACGCCGCGCTCAAGGCCGCACGGCTGCCGCCGCTGACCTGGTACGACGTACTGTTAGAGTTGCATCGCGCGCGCGATGGCGGACTGCGGCAGTACGAAATCGGTGCCAAGACTTTGTTGTCGAAGTACAACCTGTCCCGCCTCATTGACAAACTGGAACATGAACACTTGGTTCAACGCCTGTCCTGTCCGGAAGACGGCCGCGGCAACGTCGTCCGGATTACGGACGCGGGGACCAAACTGTTAAAACGGATGTGGCCGGTGTACGGCGGCGCGATCCATGCCCAGCTGGAAGGCAAGCTAACGCCTGCAGAGATCTCCGCGCTTGGAGAGATACTCAATAAACTGATAAAACAACCCGATCCAAAGGCAGATCGGACCTAACAAAGGCATGGAGCTGGCCGGCTCGTTGCACGGTTCGCCGTCGGCTGAAGCTTCGCGTTAGGCTCTCACGTTAGCTATGGTGTAGAGATGATTACGAGAATATTCAGAGTGAGGGTTCCGCGTGAATTACATGCGGAATTTGAAGAGAAATTTCTCTCTGTCTCTGTCCCATACGTCCAGGGCAAGCAGGGTTTTATCCCAGTCTCAATTAAGCGACCCACGCATTGGGAAGCCTGGGGAGTACGTAACGGTCTTCGTCTGGAAGAGCGAAGTAGATGATATTGCTTTCGCTGGCTGCAACTGGAAATCAATCAAACAACCGGTTCCACGCGCAGGTCGTAGCCGGCGGCGTGGAACCGGGTCGTTAACAATCAGGAGAAGCTCTGTGCCTTCAACTAAAGTAACCGGAAGCTGTCTTTGTAACAAGGTGCGTTATGAAATCACCGGAAATCTTGGAATATTTCAATATTGCCATTGCTCGCGATGTAGAAAGTTTACCGGCAGCGCTCATGCCTCAAACTTATTAGTCTCTCCGGAACAATTTAAATGGCTTGTCGGCGAAGAGTATGTTGGGCGCTTTGAGCTCGAGAACACAAAGCATTTCGCTACATCCTTTTGTAAAAACTGTGGCTCATCGCTGCCTTGGCTAGCGAAAAGCAAAAAGGCGGTTGTTGTCCCGGCAGGTACGTTGGATGCTGATCCAGGAATAAAGCCGTTTCAGAATATATTCTGGGGTTCCAGATCAGAGTGGTACAGAGAAGTAAATGAACTGGTTAAGTATGAAGAGCTGCCAACAAAGTGAGAATTATTGATCGGGCAGGGCGTGACCGGTGTCCGTGACAGCCTCCAGGATCGCACCCCCTGCGATACGCCTCCCTTCCCCCATTTTGTCGCAACAGGGTCCATCAATCGTACCGTACCTTGGGGTCCAAGAGGCCGTAGACCAGATCCACGAGGAGATTGCACAGAATAATCAGCACGGCAAAGAAGATCACCACACCCATCACCAGGGTATAGTCGCGATTCAGCGCTCCCTGCACAAAATAGCGGCCAATACCGGGGATGCCGAAGATCTGTTCGATCACCACTGAGCCGGTGATAATCTGGGCGGTGGCCGGCCCCAGATAGGATACCACTGGCAGGAGTGCCCCTTTGCGGGCATGGCGGGTTATTACCAGCCATTCGCCAATCCCCTTGGCCCGGGCAGTGCGGATATAAGGGGTCCTCAGCACCTCAATCAGAGAAGCCCGAGCAAGCCGGGCGATATAGGCCACCTGGGGCAGTGCCAGTGCGACAACCGGCAGGATCAGATACTGCCAGTTACCGTCGCCATAGCCCCCTACCGGCAGCATTTTCAAATAGATTCCAAAGATCAGCGTGAGCAACGGTGCCATAACAAAGTTAGGCACGGCGATGCCGGTCATGGCGGCGGCCATTACGGCGTAATCCAGCCAGCTGTTCTGGCGTAGAACGGCGGTGGTGCCCAGCACCAATCCCAGTAGCAGTGCCAGGCTAATGGCTGTCAGCCCTAGTTGCAAGGAGATCGGAAAACCCGTCAGGATCAGTTCAGTAACCGTGTAATCCTGGTACGTAAAAGAGGGGCCCAAGTCCCCGTGAAGGATATTGACCAGATAGTTCCACAATTGCACCCACAGCGGTTGGTCCAGCTGATAGGCCCGCATCAGGTTTTCCTCGATTGCCTTGGGCAATGCCCGATCCAAGTCGAAGGGACCCCCTGGGGCCAGACGGATAAGAAAAAAAGACGAGATGACCACCACCAACAGGGTGGGAACGGACCAGAGGATGCGCTTGAGAATAAAAATGAGCACGATGTGTTAGCTGCTCACCTGCGCTTACGCTTAACCGATCCTAGCGCTCGATGCGCATCCAGCGGGTGGGATGCACGTCCTTAATATTGGGTTTCCAGCCCTTGACGTAAGTCTTCACCAGATTCTTGCTGACGTAGTAGTAGATAGGAATATAAGGCATATCGCTCATGGCGATGGCCTCGGCCTGCTGCAGCAAGGCGGCGCGCTTGTCCAGATCCGCCGTCACGGAGGCGGCGGCCATTAACCGGTCAAATTCGGGATTGGAATAACTGGAATAGTTCAGTTCCGGATTATTGCTTTGCAGCAGAAACAGAAAGTTCTGGGCATCGTCATAGTCGGCAATCCAGCCGGCTCGGGCCACATCGAAATCGTGTTCCTGCAGTTTGTTGTAATGGACTTTGACTTCGGCATTCTCCAGTTGCAACCGCACGCCAAGCTGTTTCCACATGGCAGCAATAGCCACGGCGATTTTTTTGTGGTTTTCGCTCGTGTTATAACTTAGGGTAAAGCGCAAAGGGTTATCTGGACCGAAACCGGCTGCCTGCATCAGCTGTTGCGCCTCGGCCATGCGTTTGCCGGTAGCCCCGTCCCTAAAATCGGCATAGGCCGACGTATAGTGGCTCACCCCGGGAGGCACGATGCTATAGGCCGCCATTTCACCGGCACCGGTGATCTTTTCCACCAAAATCTCCCGCCGTATGGCCAAGGCCAGGGCACGGCGCACCCGCACATCGTCAAAGGGCTTGCGGGTGAGGTTAACCGTATAATAGTAGATACCCAAATACGGGGCGATAATGAGCTCATCGGGCAAGTTCTCTTTGAGCCAGGGAACCTGCGTGTCCGACACTTCGTATTGCAGATCCAGCTCCCCGGCCCGAAAGCGCTTGACCGCAGCCGCGCGGTCTTCCGTAGGGTAAAAGTACACGGTATCGATGGCTACGTTGTCGGCGTCGTGAAAGTGCTCGTTTTTCACCAGCTTGACATGGGCCTGGGGCATTGTCTCGGCAAGCCGATAGGCACCGTTGCTGAGCATATTACCCGCCTTAATCCAAGGGTCGCCATGCTGCTTTACATTGGTCTTAGACACGGGATAGGCCGTGTGGTGAGCCAGTTGCTGGAGAAAATAGGGCGTGGGCGACTTAAGAGTGATTTCCAGGGTGCGCCGATTCAGAGCTTTAACGCCGACGGCGGCCGCGTCCTTGGTCTTGCCGGTATTGTAGTCCTCGGCACCTCGGATAGGATACAGTATAGAGGCGTATTTGGAGGCGGTAGCCGGATTCAGCAGTCGCTGAAAGGCGAATGCAAAGTCCTGGGCGGTAACGGGCGAGCCGTCGGACCACTTGCCATCCTCGCGCAGAGTAAAGGTGTAGACCCGACCGTCGTCACTGATCTGCCAGGACTCTGCCGCGCCGGGAATCAGTGTCCCGTCGGTCGCCTCGGCCACCAGGCCCTCAAACAAATCGCGCTGAATGTGCGCCTCCCAAACGCCGGCAGACTTGGCCGGATCCAGGGTCTCGGGTTCGCCCACGTTGCCCCGATGCAGCACCACCTCCGCCGAGGCGATGCCCGCCAAGACGCTGACCAGCAACAACGGCAGCCACATGAAAACGTCCCAAAGACTCTTGCTGGATGCACGACTCATGGCATCGAGGTATTTCTTAATAGGCTGGATATAAACGTCTCAAGTCGAGGATAGAGCCAAGTCAAGTCGAGGATAGAGCCAAGTCAAGTCGAGGATAGAGCCAAGTCAAGTATAGAGGAAGATCCGTAGTATTCCCAATGTTCTTAGTTGTCAGCCTCGGTCCAGCCATGCTTTTCCTTAATTTAACGAAAATGGAACCCGCATGGACCCTGACACTCATACGAGTAAAGGTACCGTCGTATGCTCCAACCCCAGCGAAGGGTAATCCAGGAGGCAGAAGATGAAGCGCAACCCTCGCAGACTGAGTCGCCGCACATTCCTGAAGTCACTAGGCGCTCTGGGTGCATCCCTCTACCTCGTGCCTGGCCGCGTTCCAGCCGCACCGCAACCGCTACTTAAAAAAGCCATTCCGTCCACCGAAGAGCAGTTACCGGTGATTGGCATGGGTTCGTGGATCACCTTTAACGTCGGCGACAATGAATCCCTGCGCGCTGAGCGGCGCAAGGTGCTGCAGACTTTCTTTGATCAAGGCGGTGCGGTTATTGACTCCTCCCCCATGTACGGCTCATCCGAAGAGGTCATTGGCGACTGCCTGGAACATATTTCTAACACCGGCTCGCTCTTTTCCGCGACCAAGGTATGGACGCCTTTTCAATGGCTCGGCATTAGGCAGATGGAGGCGTCGCAGCAGCTATGGGGTGTGGAGCGCTTTGACCTGATGCAGATCCATAATATGCTCGACTGGGAGGCTCACCTGGAGACACTGCAGGACTGGAAGGCGCAGGGCCGCGTGCGTTATATCGGAATTACGACATCCCACGGCCGCCGTCACACTGCCCTGGAAAAGGTAATGGCCGAACAACCCTTCGACGCCGTCCAGTTTACCTATAACATTCTCGACCGGGAGGCCGAAAATCGCCTTCTGCCTCTGGCCGCCGAGCGCGGCTTGGCGGTCATTATCAACCGGCCCTTCCAGCGGGGAGCCTTATTCGACTATTTCGAGCACCAGCCGTTACCCGCCTGGGCGCAGGAATTTGACTGCGCGAACTGGGCGCAGTTTTTCCTTAAGTTTATCGTCTCCCATCCGGCAGTCACCTGCGCCATTCCGGCGACCTCAAGGGTGGATCATATGCTGGAGAATATGGGCGCAGCCTATGGCCGGTTGCCCGATTCCGAGCTGCGCCAGCGGATGATCCGCTACGTCGCAAGTTTATAGTTCCAGCGCACTCTATAAGAGACCCGTCAATCCCCATGCCACCGCTGCCTTTTACGACAGAGGTATTTTTTCAAGTCGTTGCGCAATACAACGCCGCCATCTGGCCTGCGCAAGTCGTTGCCTACGGGTTGGGTTTCTTAACGATCCTGCTGATTCTGCGGCCGTTTAAAGGCAGCGACAGAGTGATTAGTACTCTCCTGGCAGGCGCCTGGCTGTGGATAGGTGTGGTCTATCACATGGGGTACTTTGCCACCATCAATTTAGCCGCCTGGCTGTTCGGAGTATTATTCGTGGTGCAGGGACTGCTGTTGCTATGGGCGGGGACGCTGCGGGGGCAGCTTGTGTTTCGGTTCAGCCCGGATAGGTACGGATGGACCGGCTTAGGCTTGCTGATTTACGCCATGGCCGGTTATCCGCTGGTGGGGTGGCTGGCAGGCCACGGCTGGCCCCAGGCCCTTCTGTTTGGTGTCGCCCCCTGTCCGACCACTCTATCCACGCTCGGCATCTTACTGCTGACGGTCCAGCGCGTGCCGGTATTTTTGTTGGTAATTCCGGTACTTTGGTCGCTGATCGGCGGGATGGCGGTTTGGCTGTTGAACGTTCCCGAGGATCTTGGCTTGTTGGTAGGGGGGATTCTCGCGGCGTGGTTGATTGTTTGGAGAAATCGGCGGTTGGCCCTTGCCCCTTGAGAGCCATGAGGCAACGATCCAACTCGCTGTCTATACTTACAGTAAGGAAAGCCGCAAGAGGCACTGGATATGATGCGCAAGGCTGCCAAAATGGAGGCCACGACGGAGAAACACCCCGTTACACCGGGCGAGATACTGCCCGCCCGTGAGTTGCTCGCCGATATGCTCCTTGCCATGGGCCGCTATCAGGAAGCACAAGCAGCCTATGAGGCTACCTTGGAACGTAGCGCCAACCGCTTCAACAGTTTATATGGCGCGGGTCGTGCTGCCGAGTTGGCGGGCAATAAGAACAAAGCGGCGTTTTATTACAAAAAGCTTGTCGAGATGGCGGCGGATGCCGAGCGCGAGCGATTGCAACAGGTCAAGGCTTTCTTGGCCGAGCACGAAATACCGTCTTGAGAATCAATCCACCTGAAGAGCCTGAGGCTGAAAATGGGTTTGATTTTGGGTTGGGTCAGTGGGGGATTACGGCTAACCCAATGCGACATTCCATTTCATTAGGTCAGAATCCCTCACCGTTTTGTAGGGGCGATTCATGAATCGCCCTTAACCGTTATCCCGACATCCATCAGCCCTGCTCGATCCGACGACAGCACACGATGATCCCGCCGCCGGGGCCTATTTCGTCACCCTCTGCACTCACAGCAGTACATGTCGGTTCAGAGACATCGTTGCCGATGAAATGATGGTCAATGCCGCCGGACGAATAGTCGTTGAGGAATGGCCAGCGACCGCCGACATCCACGATGCAGTGGAATTGGATGCATGGGAGGTGATGCCAAATCATTTCCCCGGCGTTGTGGTATTCACCGATACCGTAAGGGCGATTCGTGAATCGCCCCTACAACAGCGGCGGAACATGCAATGACCGAAATGAATCGAATCGCCTCCTAGACCTCTTGCAAAAAGCCCGTCGGGTTGCACCTGCTGGATAGCCTGTTCAACGTTTTGCGGCCTGAGGCCATCCGCCAGAAAAACCGCCTTGCCGATCTGCTCGCGGATGCGGGTGCTGAGGCTCCAGTCGTGAATACGCCTGGTGCCGTCAAGCTCCTTGTGCCCGCCAACTGCATCTAGCCCTTGGCCTGATAATCCTGCAGAAACCCCAGGAGCACCTTCACACTCTCTTCGTCAAGGTGTTCTCGAACCAGCTCGAGAAACCGCTGTTCACCGAACAACTCCCGCTGGCAGGTCAGTCAGTAAAAGTTGAAATCCATTCCAGGAATCATCTGCATTTACGGTTGATCTCGCTCAGCTTGAGCTATCAGTTCTTGTAATCGACTGGCTTCATCCTCTCGCCCAAGTTGCAGCAGTCCCTCATAAGAACGCTTCAAGATAGTAAGACCTTGTTCTTTATGATCGGCGGCATAAAGCCACTGGCCCAAATCTATGCCGACATAAACAATGATTTCTAGGTTACCGAGATCGAGCGCCATCTGGTAAGAATCCACAAGGTGTTCAAAAGCGCTCTGATAGTCCTCCTGTTGAAGATAAATTTTTGCCATTTTAAAGAGAACGACTGCCCGCTCCCGCACGTCCCCCAGCCGCTCGTAGACCGGCAGCTCTTCTTCTTCACGGATACGCAGCGCCTCGTCCAACTGCCCCCGCGACACCAGAATATCGGCAATACCACCCCGAATCACCGCACGTCGCCACTGAAAATGCACATCAGATCCAAGGAGTTCCAATGCAGCATCAAAAACCCGCTGCGCCTTATCGGGCTGTCCTAAGCCCCACAGCAGGCGGCCGTACATATCCAGTAGCATGGCCTGTTCGTCGCGTTCGTCGGAGGTGGTCGGGGGAGCCGCCTGTTTCAGTAAGGCCAGCGCACGTTCATAGTAACCTTGAGCGACTTGACGTTCACCCACCCGCTCGCAGCAGTCGCCGGCGGTGCGCAGCAGGCTCAGGGTAACCGGGACCGCATGGTGATCTAATGTTTGCAGGGCTTGCTGGGCCAGGGCCGCCGCCTCGGGATAGCGGAATGCATCAGTCAGCCCCTTCAGCGCAGACTGTGCGGTTAGCCGCAGGATGTCGATCTGATTCCCCAGAATGGCCAGGCGCGCCAGTTCGTAATCCAGGTCCGATGGCCGGACGGCATCTGCGCCGGTGTTGGCGGAACTGGACGCGCCACGGCTGTACGTGGTCTTGGATACCTCGTTGCTGTGGAACCGGTGGTGTTTGATCCGCCTGGGGTTAGTGTATCGCGGCCGTACCATACCGCTGGTCTGGAAGGTGATCGAGCATCGCTCCAGCAGTGTGGCCTTTCGGGCTTACCGTGGGTTGTTGCGCTTGGCCGAGCGGCTGTTGCCGCCAGGGCGGGACATCGTGCTGTTGGCCGATCGGGGCTTTCTGCATGGGGAACTGATGGCCTGGATTCACCGCCACGCGCGCTGGCATCTGCGCGTGCGTATCAAGCGCTCAGGGTTGCATCTCTATGTCCAGCGCCGGGGACACTATCGGCGCCTGGTCATTCGCGTGCAGGCCGGTGAAGTGGGCTGCTATCATCACGTCTTTGTCGGTGCCCAACGCCTGGAGATGCACTTGGCCGTGGGCTGGCAACGGGGCCACCGCGAGCCCTGGTTGATCCTCAGCGATGAACTTCGCCACCCCAGCAGGCCCACAGGGTGGACAGCGCCAAGGGGGCAAGCTTGAGCCGCGTCGGTGTCGGTCAATAGCGGCATCCGGGGTTTTACCAACGCATTCATGGCCACGGCGGTCACGCTCGGCTGGTAGCCATCCTCAACGGCATCCCAAAGTCCCAGCGCCAGCAGACGCCGGCCGATGGGCGTGCCGGCATTCAGCACCAGCGCCTGAGCCAAGGCTTCCAACACCGCCAGGGGAACCGGTTGCTCAAACAACGTGGAATACCGCAGCAGCTCTCCCTCGCTGGACGTGAGTAACGCCAGCAGCGCATCAATCTTCAGCGCCTGCAGAAAGTCCCATACGTCCGCCTGCTCGGGTGTGACGCCGTCCGTCAGATAGCGCGCCAGGACTAGAAGCGCGGCATCACAGCGCTCAGGCGCAGTGGTGGCTTGCTGAAAGAGCCAATCCTGCAGCCCCAGGTTACCCCGGGCGGTAGCAATGCAATCCTCCATCCGGTCGGCATCCGGGGGGACACTCCGCTGGGCAGGCGTGATAGGCCTGTTTCCGCGCCTCGGTGGTATCCATGGGCGGCAGATGAACCCAGGTTAGCACGTCGGCCAGGTCCCGGCCGCGCTGATCGGGCAGGGTAAAACGGTAGCGGCTGGTGACCAGCAGATGGGAGTGGGTCGTGGCGTGGGCGAAAGTTTCCAGCAACGCCCGCAGGACCGGTTGATAGTTCGGCTGTACCCGCGGCAGTCCGGTCTCAGGGGTGTCTAAAATCCGTTCCAGGTCATCGAGCACTAAGAGCACCGGGCGGCTGGGCGGGGCGTTGTCATAACAGGGACCTTCCAGCAGTTCGCGCAGCCGAATGGCGAATTCGGCGGGCTCATTGCGCCGCCCGGGGTCGCGGTCGACAATGGCGCTCACGGCGGCGCCGCCCACCACGCGCCGGAAGGCGTCCAGGATAGCCGCGGCGGTATAGTGCTCGTAGACCACCACGGTGGCGTGCTGCGGCAGGCGGTCGGCGATGCGCGCCGCCAGGCTGGATTTGCCCTGGCGCCCCAGGCCGTGAATTACCACGCCGGCGGTGGTGCTCATCCGAAAGGCGCGCAAAATCGCTTGAATCTGCCGGCGCCGGCCGACGAACTCGTCACGGCCGGCAACCGGCACAGTCTGGCCCTTTTCATCCAGAAAGGCCTGCTGGCCGGCATCGGGACGCAAGCGCCGGCGGGACTTATCACCGCAGGTCAATGGTCCGCCGCCGTGGGGACTCAAAAACAGCCGCGCCAGATGCCAATCGCGCGCCCGGTGCTGGCGGGCGTCGGCCAGCCCCTCGGACGTTGCGGCGGGGTCCGTCAGCAGCGCGAGCCGCGCGGCGCTGACCGCCTCCGCCAGAGCGACCTTACGGGCCAGCGCCCGGTAGAGCGCCGCAGCAAAGGCAGTGGCGTCGCGATCTCGCACCGCCCCTTCCCAACCCAACACGGCGGGAAATCCTGTGCCGAGCAGCCGCCCGGCCAGGGAATCCACCACGGCGCTGCCCTGCGCACTATGGCAGGCAGACAGAAACAGCAGTTTTGGGCGCAGGCCCAGCAGTTCCAGGCTGAGCTGTTCGGCACTCACCGGGCACACGGCGCCTTCGTCGGATTCCAGCATTAGCAGCGGCTCGGGCTCGCTCTGGCCGTGGCAGGATAGATGCAGCACGTCCGGCGCTTCCCGGGCCACACACTCGCCCAGCAGCGCTAGCGTACCGCTTTCCTCGACGATCAAATCCACGGCGGGTTGCCCGCCACCGGCGCCGGTGGCGTTTAGAATCGCTGCCTCTTCGGCTTCGTAATCCAGAACGGTCTCCCCCCGGGGTGCGGCGGCCATAAAGATCAGCGTCAACTGTTCCGTCGAGGGCGCTACCGGTTCGTCCCGCCCTCCCAGGCGGCGCACGGGGCAGTAGCGAAGCGTAAAATCCCCCGCCCAGTGGCCCCGGTCATCGGCCAGCAGTTCCCACGGCAGGCTTAAAAACGCAGATGCCGGCGCAGTAAGGGGCAGCGCGGCGGCAAATTCCATCACCCAGGCATCGCGGGGGGCAGGCGGCCGTATCCGCACCAGCCAGTCCTGTTCGCCGTTAAGCCAGGCATACAGTTCGCGCCCCAGGTCCAGCAGTTCGGCCGCCGTATCGGCGCGTGCGGCTTGTTGCCGCAGGTGTTCATAGCGTTTGCTTAACCGCACCCAGCGCTGCGTATCATCGGCGCGAATGGGCCGGGATTCATACATGGGTGTCTGATCACAATCCAGCGATAGTGTATCGCCATCAAATCGCAAGGTGGTGAGCATGCTTTCCCCCTAGCGGTTGCGGCCGCCTCCCATCAATCCTGCAATGCTTCCATTAATTCGCTCAGCGCGGCGTCGTCCAGCGGCAGTGGCTCTACCCGGTCCTGCCGGCGCACCCAGATACGGCTCTGGGCATCCGCCCGTTGCCGTTGGGCAAAACCCTGAAGGTGGCTTAGCGTCTCCTTGAGCCGCAGCCGCTCGGCAATATTAAGCGTCGCCTCGATCGCATTAGGCAGCATTAATATCACCGTGGCGACACCAATCCAGGTCTCAACACTTTTTTCCGGCAATGCCGGCGGCGGGGTCGACAACCACTGGGGCGCCTGCGCAAACCTGTCACGTAACAGCGCCTGTAATGCCGCCGCCGTCGCCTCGGCCTGATCACCTTCCACATGAAAAACCCAATCCGTCATCCCCTGTCCTCCCGATTTGTGTCACGTATTATGGATACCGCAGCATCCATTAAATATCAGATATTGAATAACGGCAACGCTGCTTGGTGTTCCAGCACTTCAACCTGGTTCCTCATCTGGTGATGCTGGAAAATTGCGTGTTGGCACCCATTTGGGTACGTATGATACGCCGTACCAAGGCAGAGGAAATTGCCACGCATTACCTGGATCGCGTTAAAATCCTTGAGCAAGCAAACCAGGGCAGCTCTCCGGCGGTCAGCAGCAACCAGGTTGCCATTGCTCGCAGCTTATGCATGAATCCCAACATCTATGATGTTCGATGAACCCACCTTGGCGCTAGATCCAGAGATGGAAGATCATCCTGTAGCTCATTGGAGTTGATGTCTCTCGAAAACGGCCAGATACGGTTGATGAAAGGATTCATCTTCCTGCTAACCTTTGCTTATCCTCCCTCGTGTCGCGCGCGAGCACAGGATGCAAGGGGGTATCCAAACAACCCATTCTCCAAACCTAAGAGAGGTTATTTTATGGCTATTTCTCTACCGGCTGTTGCAAAACCCGCATGGTCAGCGTACACCGCTATGAACACCACCAAACAGCGTCACCTCGGCTATCTTCAGCAACTCGAAGAAAAATATAAAAAATATGGCAATCCTAACGCCGAAGAAGTCAGCACACTCAAGCATCTACTGCAAGAGCATGATGCTCAGGTCAAAGCTTTTAGGAAAGCTTTGCGAGATGTCAAGGCGACCGATGGAGACGCCTATACTGCCCTTATTACTGCGATGAAAGAAAACCCTATCCATTCCCAGTAGCGATAAGAACTATCGCTGCAATCTTTAAGGAGTGGCAGACCAGGCGGACGGGGCTATTCCATCAACCAAATCGGCATCATTCGGGTCCTGATATAGAGTCAAGAATAGCCGACCCCTTGTAAGACAAGCCAGCCGGTGATCGCGGCTAACACAATAGCCAGCCCCATCAACAAGCCATCTTCACTGCTCAGCCCCAGACCCATCAGCGTCAATGCCGCCGAGGGGACCGCTACGGCAAAGGGAATAAAGCCCAAGAAGATCATGGACAGAGCAAGCAGTATGCTCAAGGCGGCCATGACTCGAATGGCGATCGGCCCGGTCATCGACTCCCAGCGGGGTTTAATGAATTTGTCGATTTTCTCCGCGTAAGGGATGGCTTTGTCTACGGCCTGGTTTAAGGAGTCATGCTTAATAGACATCTGACGTAGTTTCGCGGGTAACCAAGGATGTTTGGCACCAAAGAGAATTTGTGCTGCGATAAAAATGATCAAGATTCCACACACGGCCGGTACGCCGGGAATAGCACCCGTGGGCAGTAAGGTGATAAGGGCCGGTGCGATTAGCAGCGGGCCAAAGCCTTTTTGTGCAAAGGTAGCAACCACATTACCTACGGAAACGTCTTGAGTATCGGTGGAATTGCGCAGTTTCTGCAAAATGTCTTTAAGACCCAGTTTTTCTGCCATAATTTAGTACGGTTAGCGGTGCGAAGTGTCTGCCGTGGGGGGATACCGTTCAACGGAAAACTCAATAAGAGTGTCTACCAACCTTTTCAATGGCACTTGCTGCTTAGAACGATACCAGCGTCAGGTCCCGGAGGTCTGTGGCGGTTGGCGAGCCTGGAACAGAGGATAGCTCATTTTTGCCAAGGAATCATCGGGAACCTGACATCGATAGCCGGCGCAGCTGGAGTGGCAGGATAAAGGCGCGTTTCTCTGATGTCACGACACTTCTCGTTTGTCGCTAACCGGATGCATCAATGGGCGATGAGCATAGGCCACTCGGTTTCGGCCAACTTCCCCCCTCACCCCAACCCTCCCTCACCAGGGGAGAGGGAATTAAGCGGTTAACGTTAAATGCACCCCTCATCCGGTAGCTTCAGCGACCGCGGCCGCCACGATGTCACGCTGGACCCGCTCGTTATCCGGATGGAAGTAGGAGTTGTGCGGATGGCCGCCGACAGACGGAACCAGATAATCCTGATTGACTTGATAGCGGTCCTGCAACTCGCCTCCGATGATGTCAAACCGAGCGTCAATATTGATCCAGCGGTCACACGAGTAGCGTTTGCCGTCAAAATCGAGAATTTTCCGAACAGTGGCCATCCAGAGCGGGCTACCGAGGGTAAAGTGCAGGGCTATCTTCTCCCCCGTGAGTTGCCGCAAGGTGTTGTAAGCCACGACCGTACCCCAGGAGTGGGAGATTAAAACCACCGGAAAGTTACTTTGCAGCTGGGTCGAGAGCGCGCTCTGTAACCGCTCATCAACTTTTTCGCGAATTTTTTTCGAGACCAAATACTTAACGAAGTCCCCGATGTACTCATCGAAATTGATCAGCCAGCTCAGAAAGCTGCGGTCGGCGCTACGGTCAACCACGGATGGAATAGCAGGAAGAGCCGCTGTCTCCTCCACCATGAAATCGCGCAAGATCTTCTGTCGTGCAAAAAAGGTCTCGCGCAACTCCTCCATGACTTGTGCTTCGGCTTCCTGCTCCTTGTTTGTCAGCGCAGGCAGAGCTCCGCCGCTGCGAGTGCGACTGCTTTGATCGAAGACGTCGTCCCAGACGACCTCGATAAAGTTTTCGAGCGGCAGGGACAGATAGCGGTTGAATGCTCGGCGCCACTGGTCCGAATAGCCTGGAGCATAGTCGCCGATGCCGTGGATGAAGATAATACGGGTGTCGGGATTGGCCGCGGGTAGCCGCTCCGTTACGGGAAATATGGGCTCGAGACCCGCGACCACGGGTTTCGGACGATGCTCGTCGAGGCCGAGAAACGACCAGTCCAGCATGTCATCACGGCCTTCAAGCTGCGGGATTTGTTCGTAGCGCTGCGCCTCAAGCCACTTCCCGGCGTCTTCCACCATTTGGCGGTAAGACACGGAGTAGCGATTGCGTGCAAGCGCCCAGCGTAAGCTGTAAGAAAGGGCACCATGGTAGTCGTTGTCGATCCAGGCATCCGCCGAAGTCTGGTCTGAACGACACCCCGCAATCAGTATGGCATTCTGCTGCACGATGCTCACGCCGAACTGACGCTTCTTGGGAGTCCGCAAGCCGACCATATTAACCGTGCGTTCCGCAGCCTCGCTCGCGACATCAACACCAGCCGAGGCGCGGAAGCCAATGTCCGGAGGAGGCGTCAGGTAGCGGGGATTGGGTGCCGGACCTCGGATTGGTTCCTTGAAGAACAAACGAGTCCCCGTGCCCGAGTGGCAGCAGTCGAGAATTAGGGTAAGATTAACGTCATTGGCGACCGATTTGATGAAATCGTTTAGTGCATCGTCGGTAAAGGGGTTGTCCCAATCCAAGTCATAGGGGCAAATAATCTCGTCCAATCCGTCTTCTAACTCATCGCCGTTTCGATCGCGTACTTGCGATCCATGGCCGGAGAACTGGAAGACAAGGACCGATCCAGCCGCCGCTCCATCAACCAGCCAGCCCAGCCGATGGCGGATGTTTTCCGTCGTAGCACGGTGGTCCGTCAGCAGGCGTATATCCTCCTGCTTGAATTGAAAGTGCTCGGTCAGAACCTTGGCCATCATGAGCACATCGTTCACGCATCCATTCAGGTTGTTGCGCGGATCGGGATACTGATTGATCCCAACCAGCAAAGCTCTTCTTACGACTTTCGTGTTCATTCGCGTCCTCCTAAGACGTGAGCAGCCCCGCGTAAACAACTCGGATTATGCCTCACTCACAAAGGGCTCAGTGGTGCCATAAAACGCCTCATGCGATTGCACAGCGCACGGCGCCACCGGCACCAGAACGATTGCCATGCAGAACAGGGCGGTAACCCAGCGGGCATTACCATGGCCGCTCATCGTTGGCTCCCACATAGGCCGGCTGTTGAGGATTAATAACGCTACCGTTCAGATGATGGCGTTGCTAATAAAGACTTGAAGAGCGACCTGACGCTTGCGTAGTGACGGCGAGTGACGTCGGTGTCACCCATAAGCCGTCTTAAACGTCTGTGATTGGAGTATCTTTAGCATGAAACACTGACAAATTCAGTGAAAAATTTCACAAATTCCGAACTTGCCTGACCTGCGAGTCCCGTTATCTCGATACTGCTTCAGTTTTCCGACAACGGGTAGATCCAGCCGGAGATGAGCCCTCCATCCGTGTTTTGGCTGGCGCGCACGGGGACGTCGAGCAGCGTGTAACGCTCTCCAATCTGGAAAAGACGGATTTGGCGGGAGAATGCCTTGGGATTCTGCCAGGGCTCGTTATCGTAGTTCTCTTCGGCCAGAGACACGATACCCTGCTCCAGATTCACGTCCACTACCACTGCCACGTGCCCATGGCGCCATTCAGGGTCTTCCCGAGCGGGATAATACACCACCAAATCTCCCCGCTTGGGAGGGCGTTTAGCGGTTCCGTTGATCGAGCGGGCCAGGGGAAAAGTAGTATCGGAGCGGATGTCGGTCCCTTCGGTGAGGTAGATGATCTCGTAGGCGCTGTCAATGCTGCCGAAGGTAATGCCCTTGTTTTTCATCCACCACTTGCGGGCATACTCGACGCACTGGTAGGTGATGCCGATGTAGCGCAGGTTCTCCGCTTTTGGCGGCTCTTGGTACACGGAGACTTCTCCGGAGTCCACATCAAGGAAAGAAAACTCCGGTTGAATACAAGTCGAGACGCAGTTGGAGCGGCCCTTGGCCCCATCGGCAATCCCAAGCACTTTGCCAAAGGGGGTGACGCATCCGCTTTCACACGCTTGCCGTCCTGCGCTAAACAGGCGCTGCGTTTGCGCCTCGGTGAAGGCAGGGAGTTTTGGCAAAATTCCATCGCCGTCCGTGTGAGGCAGTTTGACCAAAGTCTGGGCAGCTTGGCTTGAAGCAGCGGCGGTGTCTGCCGTTGCCGGGCCCGCGGGAGCCTCTGCATAAAGCGGCCCGGCAATCAAGAACATGCCCAGGCCCAGCAACCAATAAGCAAATGGCTTATACACCTTGCGTGAAATGCCGGCTGATTCAAATAGAGACATGGCTCCTCCTCGGCGTCACGGACTCACTACTGTTATGGGAGCATTGATGACCTGCCAGGTTCTAGTATAGCTTAAGGCCGTCAATTATCAGGAATGTTTGGATTAACCAACCCGCTTTCTACATCGCCGGCGGGTTCTTTGCTAAATCCAATAGACGCTCTGGCAAACGCTTCTTTATTATGGCTCGATTCCAATATTTCGATCAAACGCTCTATTTCTTTTAAAAATCCTAGCTGACTGGTAGTAGTTTTTGGCGCTACGGTTTTTTTTTCCATTGCAAAGTCCCTTTCCTCTATCATCAAGTCTTCGTTGACGATGTAATCCTTTCCATAGATTACCACAATAATACTGTTGCCATAGCAGAATTTTTTATCCTCTGAACTTTGGCCATTGTTGACAAATCAAATATCCAACGTCCCCTCATCCACACTCTCTCCTGTGGTGGGAGAGGGTTAGAGTGAGGGAAGAATGGCCAAAGTCGAGTACCGAGTACTATGATTGTGCATCAAGCTCTGCCGCGACCACGGCTTTGGCCAAATCGAGGCAGAAACCCTGTGCATGCGAGGGCTTATCAGCCCGTCGCACTGATCTTCAGTGCCAGAAACAGGGCTGCGTCATTGCGTTTCACCAGCACGGGTACGGCTTTATCTTTAGGTAAGTCTTTAACCAGCCTGGCGAACTGACCGGTATTTTTAACGTCGTGATGATTTAGCGACAGAATCACATCGCCCGGTTGAATCCCAGCCTCCGCCGCAGGACCATTGCCGACGTCTTGCACCAGAACACCCTGATTTACCTCCATGGTCTTGCGCTCTGCACGGCTTAAGTTAGTCACGGTGAGATTAAGTTGCCCTGCTTCACGCCCAGCGCCACCCCCAATACTAGCCACCTGCTCCTGTTCATCGAGCTGCTCAATGGTTACCGTTAGAGTTTTGCGCTGGTTATCACGCAGTACGGTGACGGGTACTTGTTTACCCACTGGGGTTTCCCCTACCAGAGGTGGCAACTGAGACCACTGTTCCACTGGCTTTCCGTTGAAGTTCGTAATGATATCACCGACCCGTAATCCGGCCTTAGCCGCGGGACTGTTCGGCATAACCTGAGAGATCAACGCACCACGGGGACGCTGTAAACCAAAAGATTGCGCCAGCTCCTGGTCAAAACCCTGAACGACCACGCCTAGCCATCCGTGGGTAACATAGCCTTGGGCTTTAAGCTGGTCCGCTACCTGCATCGCCACATTGATGGGAATGGCGAAAGACAACCCCATATAACCGCCGCTCTGGCTGAAAATCTGGGCATTGATACCAACCACCTTGCCATTGAGATTAAACAGCGGTCCGCCGGAGTTACCGGGATTAACGGCCACGTCCGTTTGAATAAAAGGCACATAGGCGTCGTTGGGCAGACTCCGTCCTAAGGCGCTGACGATACCTTGGGTAGCCGTGTGTTCCAGCCCAAAGGGGGAACCGATGGCCAATACCCAATCGCCCACCTCCAGAGAGCTGGAACTACCCAGCTTGACCGTCGGCAAGTGGTTGGCGTCTATCTTGAGCAAAGCCACATCGGTACGCTCGTCAAGCCCTACCACCTTGGCAGGTTTTTCCCGTCGATCGTTCAAGCGCACCACGATCTTGTCGGCGTCTTTGACGACATGGGCGTTGGTCAGAATATAGCCGTCCGGTGAGATGATGAAGCCGGAACCAAGGGATTGAATCTGCCGTTCCGCCGGCGGTAGCGGACCTTCCTCAAAAAAGCGCTTGAAGAATTCGTTAAACGGACTATTTTCCGGAAACTCCGGCATGCCCGGAAAAGAGAAACGCTGGGAGCCAGCGATTTTTTGGGTAGTACTGATATTGACCACCGCCGGTTCATTGTCCTTGATCACCTGCTTGAAATCTGGAAGCTCAGCTGCCAGCAGCGGGACACTCTGAAAAAACAACAGCAGCAGCGTTAACCATCCCGCCGCTGCGACTTTAGCTTGCGTCGTCATAAAAAACCTCCAAAGCAATATATGCCGTTGCATATCTCGGAAGCAGTCTTAGCAAAGATTGAACCAAACAATAAGTGTTTAAAAAATAAAATAAAAAATGCTAAATCAGCAGTTATACAGGAATGCTGGGGGTTTTCAACCGGTTCCGGAAAACCGAAGGGGGTAAATCCACCGGTACGTGGCTTTACACTTGTTTCTAAACATCTCCTTCCGCATACAGCCTTCGGCAATGACTGTCTTTGCAGCGCATTAATACGCTCCCAAAGTGATCGCTATAGTTGGATTTATATTACCGCCGCACGGCACACAATCTGCTTGTTGTACCATTTGGCTGGTGCAAACACGAAACAAACAATGGAAGCATTGCGTTCACGAAAATAACATCCAGTTGAATACCTTACGGTCATATCAGGAGACTTCATGATTTCCCTAGCGCATATTCATCCCATGTTGGTCCACTTTCCCATCGTCTTGCTGATGCTTGGTGTAGTCCTGGATTTTGCCGTCCTCTTCCGCAGGGGAGATCTCAGCGGGCGTCAGTGTCTTCCCCTAACTGCCATGTCCGCCTTATACCTTGGCACCTTAGCGGCTGTGGTCGCAGCCATTTTCGGTGATATTGCCCTCGATCAGGCGATTTTTCTCGGTTTTCCTTCGGCTCCTCTAGAAACTCATCAACTGTTCGGTTTACTTACGGTGGGAATCTTTGCCCTTCTTTCTTTGCTGCGCCTGCTGACCCGATGGCGTCATTACGCTCTGGCAGGAGGACGTGGCTGGCTTGTGGCGCTACTGGAGTTGGCAGGTGTACTTGTCTTGCTCGTTACCGCCTACTACGGCGGGAATCTTGTTTATCAGATCGGCGTCAATGTGGTTTCCGTCAAACCATAAACTGCAACGCCTACCGGACGCCGTCATTCCGCCGTGTTCCGTCAAAGTACCTGGCAAACATGCTGAGTAGCGCAGCCATTCTGATTACATTGGCTGCCCTTTTCAGCTTTCTTAATGTTCGCTATCTCCGGCTGCCGAGCCCAATCGGCGTTATGGCCATCGCCTTGCTGCTCTCATTGGGGATCGTCGGGCTTGGCGCATTCGGCTTCAACGGCATTGAACGTTATGCCGAGTCATGGCTAAGCCGGATTGATTTCTACGATGTCTTGATGAAAGGCATGCTCTCGCTGCTATTGTTTGCGGGAGCTTTGCACGTCAATTTGGATGAACTGGCCAGCCGCAAGTATGCCATTACTCTGCTGGCAACGGTCAGCACGGTGATCTCTGCTTCTCTGATCGGTATTGCCGCTTGGGCCGCTCTCAACGGTGTGGGTATACCGATTTCGCTACTTTACAGCCTGCTCTTCGGCGCACTGATTGCCCCCACAGACCCGGTTGCTGTGTTAGGCATTCTAAAATCCGCCCATGCGCCCACGAGTCTCAAAATCATTGTCACCGGCGAATCTCTCTTTAACGACGGCATCGCCGTGGTTATGTTTGGAACCCTGTTGAACATCGCAGTGGGAGGCCACAACATGACCGCTGCCAATGCATTGCTGTGGTTCGCACGAGAAACTATCGGCGGCATTACTTTCGGGTTGCTCATTGGACTGCTTGCCTATAGCATGATCAGAAGCATTGATGACTATCAAGTGGAAGTGCTGATTTCTCTAGCCTTGGTGGTGGGCGGGTATACCCTGGCTATGCACCTTGGTGTATCCGGCCCCCTCGCTATGGTGGCGGCCGGCCTGTTGATGGGTAAACATGGCCGGAAATTTGCTATTTCAAACTATACGCAACAATATGTGGATAAGTTCTGGGAGATGATCGATGAAATTTTAAATGTCGTGTTATTCGTGCTCATCGGTTTTGAGGTCCTCGCGTTGACCTTTACCCATCAATACCTGTTAGCCGCTATGCTGCTTATTCCTGTTGTGCTACTGGTGCGCCTTGTCTGTGTAGGCATACCAATCCAATTGATGCGGTGGAGATTGCGTTTAGATTGCCCCCACGCAATAAAAATTTTGACATGGGCCGGCGTCCGCGGCGGCATTTCCGTGGCATTGGCCTTGTCGCTTCCCGCTGTACCGGAACGCGAAATTATAGTCGCCATCACTTATACGGTTGTAGTTTTCTCGATCCTTGTCCAAGGACTCACCATGGAAAAAGTCGTTAAAGCTGCCGTGAAGGTCCCATAAACAGAGACAACTTAAACCTCAGATAGACTGAAATCAGTTCACCGGCTCTTTAACTTGATCAATTGTCTCAGGAAGCAAACTTGGAATTTCAGTAAGGATACTGAACGAGCAAGGAATACGCTGACGTCTATTACCATAAATTCACATTTGAGGGGTAAGGCTAATGATACGCAAAAAGACTCTTAATGCCGCCGCCATGGCCGTCACTTTGATGGCTGGCGGTTCGGGTTTGGCGCTTGCCCACGGCGGACCGGGCTATGGCATGGGGCCCGGCATGATGCAGGGCTACGGACAGGGTTATGGGTACGGACCGGGCTATGGCATGGGACCTGGCATGATGCAGGGCTATGGGCAGGGTTACGGTCCCGGACCGGCCTACGGCATGGGACCTGGCATGATGCAGGGCTATGGGCAGGGTTACGGTCCCGGACCGGCCTACGGCATGGGACCCGGCATGATGCAGGGCTACGGCATGGGGCCCGGCATGATGCAGGGCTATGGTACACCGGGTGGTTTTTCAAAAGATTTATCGACGGACGATGTGCGCACCATGCTGGAACGGCATTTAGCCATGATGGGTAATAAACGACTCAAGGTGGGAGACGTCAAGGAAAAAGACAAAAATACTATCGTGGCTGATATTGTTACTGCGGACGGATCGTTGGTTGATCGCGTAGCGGTCAATCGCCATAGTGGCTGGATGCAGCGAGAAGAATAGCTTGTCTAAATGGACCTTTCCGCCACTATTGATGATTATGAGGAAGCACACAACATCGCTGTAAAATCCCAGGGATGGGACATTCGAACCTCGCACCACAGAGTGCTCTAATGAAAACCAGCCTTTTACCCGTGAAATCAGCGGGCAGCCTTTGCGATGGCAACGGAAATCGCAGAGTCGTGGGCCAGTAGAACTTTTCCATCCCAGTTTTTGCCGGCTTGATGGCGTCGCTGTCCAAAGCGATCGACATTGAGCGATGCGGCCAATTTATTCCGTGGTTCATTGACGTCAGCGCTGACTAACGCCACTGTTAGCAGTGCAAAAGGACGCTGGAGTTGCTGCTCGACGACCGTGCCTATCCACAGCGGTTGTAGAGTGGACTGTGGCGCGCGTAGCATGAAATTCGTTGCCCACAGCCGCAGAACCAAACGAGCGCCGAATACGCCCTTATCAAGTTGGGGATAGATAAGGGTAAGAGCGGGAGGACGGCCGTCTTCGAGTTGAGCCAGGACTGGCAGTTTGCCAGGATCGGGTGGTGAGGCGAGCCAAGTGAGGGTGGTGTCGAGCGTCCAAGCCGGCGGGATACGCCAACCCTGGCGGCGCAGTTGTTCCGTTAAACTTTTTAGGTTCCCGGCCCACTGTACAGTCAACGGTTCCTCCAAATCGCCTTCGAGATCCACCCGTCTTGCGGGCAGTTCCTGCCAGGAGCGTTGCCACCATTGGGAAGCGCTTAGCATGTGAGTCTTCAGTTGGATGGCATAGCGTTGTACGTCCAGCGGATAACGGAGTGCGATATGCGTCCCGCCCACTAGAATTAGCGTTGTAAAAAAGACTGTCGCCAAACCTTTTACCGGTAGCTTCGGTGGGTCATGGCGTAAATAGGCGATGGCCAACAACGCCAACCAGGCTATGCCAAACGCAAGTCCGGCCGCCACATCAGAGAGCCAATGGGCGCCAAGATAAAGACGCGAGAAAGCAATGGAAACCACCATCAGCATCATCCCCATAACGACGACGCTACGCCACCGAGGCTGCATTTCACGAGCGCAAAGAAAAGCCAGAAAACCATAGAGCGTGGTGTTGATCGTAGTATGGCCGCTGGGAAAGGAATAGGCGCTCCAGCCGGCATAGAGATGCGCCACCGGTCGGGGCATATGCAATGCCAACTTCATGGCGGTATTAAAGATAGCGGCAAAGGCGACTGCGCCTATCCAGTAGGCAGCAGGTCGCCATGCCCGCCGCCAGGCCAGCCAGAGAAACACGACGCCCGTCACCGTGGTGGTCACGGCGCCGTCCCCTAACTCAGTCAGGACAATCATAATCCGGTCTCCCCATACGGTCCGCAAACCCTGCAGGAAATGGTAAACGGCACTGTTTGCCCGAACCAGGGGATCACCACTGCTAAGATTGGCGAGAATGCTGAAAAAGGACCAGGCGCCAACAATAAGCAAGACGGCGCTTAGCATCAGCCCTTTGATTTCCTTTTTTTGCGGGTCGAGTAATGTCAGGATCTGTCGGCTTACCCAGGTATCGCGATGGCGTGCCCATGACCATACGCGGTTCTGCGCAGCAGCAAGCCAGGGAAGGCCTCGATGAAGTACTAAGCGCACGCACCGGGCCGTCAGCCATAACGCTACCAACAACAGGATCACAAATACTGCCAAACGCTCTGCAACCGCACCGGTCAGCACTAAAGAGGCACCCACTAGGGCACCGGACAGAACGTGCAAAGGCGCCCAACCCAGAGCAGAAGCTATATTGACGCTATAAAATCGGATAACCGACATACGCGCCATGCCGGCCACTAAGGGAACCACTGCACGGACGCCGGGCGTAAAGCGGGCAAGAAACACACTTTTGCCACCATGACGCCGGAAAAAATCTTCGCCCCGGGGAATCAGGCCCGGATAGCGGCTGAATGGCCAACGGCGGGTGATCTGCCGATGATAATGATGTCCCAGCCAGTAGGACACGCCATCTCCCATGATGGCGCCCAGGGTGGCGCAGATGAGTAACGGCCAAAGCGCCACGGCTCCGCTGGGAACTAGCGCGCTGATACCGACGATCAGAGCAGTGCCGGGTACCATGGCGCCGATAACCGGCAGAGACTCGGACAAGGCTAATAGAAAAATCAGACCATACACCACCTGCCGGTGTCCGGCGACCATGGTGATGAGAATTTGAAGATAAGCGATCATGGTGGCTGGGGAAAACGATTCGTCTGCTTATTCAATGACCTATGTTGGCTATCGGCGTGTTCGTGGTACCTGATTGACACGGCTCTGGATATTGCGGATATAAGTGGGTAAGCACGACCGATGCCAGGCAAAGACAGCCGTTGTGCGATGACCTTAGGCATTGCCGTTTTCTTCAAAATCTCCAGCAAATTTCGCCGCTGCATTTGACAGCAGGAGACCAGTGGAAACAAACCGTACGGCTGAAATGCCCCATCATTTGCCATGCTATCTCGATGTTTGCCATTGCCTTCCTGCAACCATGCTATTGCCTGTTATTGGTACGGTAAGTGCGGGTCTTGGAAAACGTTGGCGTATAGTTGCATACCTTAGTGACTAGAGAGCAGCTGCTAATCGCCAAACTTCGGTCGGTGGCTTGCTACTGCCACACCGCAGATCGCCACTAAGACTCCGGTATAAGTTAAATTTTGGCTGTCCAGGCTGGACGTGTCAGCACCGCTCAAACCTGCCATGCGGCAGAGATTCGCTACCGCGCACCTCCTAGCCCGGTGCCTCAGCGCTTTTTTTTGCAAGAAGTTTTGTCTCCATTTGACTTTCGTCGAAACATTAACAATTGGCCCAGTTATCAAGATAGATCACTTTTATGATGGAACTGTTTACCGATCACGTTTTTCTATCGCGTTTGCAATTCGCGGTCACCGCTCTCTTTCATATTATTTGGCCGGTGTTGACCATTGGCCTGTCCATCTTCTTGGTGGGCTTGGAGGCTCTATGGCTGAAAACCGGCAATGCAGACTACTACCGGCACGCCCGCTTCTGGAGCAAGTTTTTTCTCCTGAACTTTGGCGTCGGTGTGGTAACCGGCTTGCCGCTAGAGTTTGAGTTCGAGACTAACTGGGCGGTATTCTCCACGACCGGCGGCGATTTTTTCGGCAGCATTCTCGGTTTCGAGGGCGCCATGGCCTTTATGTTGGAAGCAGGCTTTTTGGGCATTATGGTATTCGGTCGGAAACGGGTCTCTCCTGCTATTCATTTATTCGCCACCACCATGGTCGCCCTGGGGGCTTCGCTATCGGCCTTCTGGATCCTAGTGGCCAACTCCTGGATGCAAACCCCTTCCGGCGGACATTTTGAGAATGGGGTTTTTGTAGTGGACAGCTTTCTGAAGGCCATTTTTAATCCCGATATGCCCTGGGGTGTGTTGCATATGTGGATGGCCTGTCTGGAAACCAGTTTGTTTGTCATCGGTGGCTTCAGCGCCTGGTATATCCTGAAAAATCGTCACACTGCCTTCTTTATCAAGTCATTTAAACTGGCTCTACTCGCAGCGGTTGCCGTCACTCCTTTACAAATTGTGCTTGGGGATGGCAGCGGCCGGGCCGTTGCCGATTTCCAGTCGGCCAAGAATGCCGCCATTGAAGGTCATTGGGAGACTAACCCTCCAGGCCAGGGAGCAGCGTGGGCAATGCTGGCCTGGCCCGATAAGACCGCCCAGCAGAACGCACGGTCGCTGGAAATACCTAATCTACTCTCGCTATTGGATACCCATACGCTCACCGGCCTAGTCACGGGACTAAAGGCATTTCCTGTTAAGGATCAGCCGCCGGCCTTGCCTCTGCTGTTTTATGCATTCCGTATCATGGTGGGCATTGGTTTTTATTTCTTCTTCCTCATGCTATGGACCTTATGGAAATGGGCTAGAAATCAATTGACCCCCGAACGTGCCCCGCGCCACCGCTGGTTATTGCGGGCCTGGGTCACCTCCATACCGCTGGGCTACGTGGCTGTGGAGATGGGTTGGACCGTGCGCGAAGTTGGCCGCCAGCCTTGGCTGATCTATGGTCTGCTGCGCACCAGCGAAGGCGCATCGACTTTACCGACGGCAACCGTGGCCAGCAGCCTCGTGGGTTACTTTGCTATCTATGTCATCCTAAGGGACCGATCAAATAGCCTCTTTCTGCTTTACACTTGCAATAGGGATTGTTGCCCTGAACCCAGAGGTTTAAGGTAGGGCGCTGGAATTTGAGGAGAGGCGTGGAGCCTAAGGCGTTAGTGAATCGTGCCCGAGGGCGGATAACCGAGAAACGAGAGCCAATCGTTGACGGGGGTTCCCGTCAAGCACGCGTGAGCCGAGGTTCCTTTATGACGTCCCCAGCGCCGCGTGCGCAGATTGTAGTGAGCGCGGAAGAGTTCGAGGAAATTCTGCGTCACGCCCTTATGGACGTAGAGGTAGGGGCGAAGTGCCGCGTTAAAGCCTTCAATCACGCTAGAGGCGCGGTAACGATTGGTCCAGCAGCCCCTTGACCGTGTCCAGCAGGGTGTCGGTCTGGGAACCGAGCAGCGCTTAAAGTCGGGCATAGGCGCCGGCGAGCAGGCGCTGGTTGTCGTGTCGCTGCCAATACGCAGAGCGCTTGTTGCACTCTGAGGCGGCGCGCCAAATCAGGCAGGCCAGGGAAACGGCGGACGGCGGATAGACGTTGGCCAGCTCGCCTAACTGGCTGTTCAGCGCTGTGATGGCTAGCGCGAGGCCGGCAGCCCGATTAGTCAGATAGCCCGCGAGTTTTCGACATTCCGGGGCATCGATGCACGCGATCGCCTGGGCGGCCTGGGCCATCCGGTTCTGGACATCCTCACCGCCACGCAACTGCCCGGTATGGAGGTCCACGTACTCCAGGGCTTCGCGCACCTGGGTCGAGGCGGCCTCAAAGGCATCAGAGCGGGCGATGGCCTGCTGGCATTCGCGCCGTGCCCGGGCCATTTTCTGCTGCTGCCTGCGGCGCCGCTTCTGATCCTTGGCGCGTATCTTTCCCAGGGCCTGTTGGGCTTCCTGCTCACGCTCGATGGCGACATAGGCGCGCTGCTCCACTTGCCGACGCACCTGGTTCAGCTCGTAGAGCACGTGAAAGCAATCGTCGCGTTGCTCGGCCTCGGGAAACACCGCCTGCACCCCGGCGGCAATGCCTTTCGCCGCATCCTTGACCACCACGGCCAACTCCAGCCCCTGTGCCCTGGCCTGGCCCAGGACTTCGGCCCAGTCCTCGCCTAGGGTGTCTAAAAACGCCATTTTTGGGCCAAATTCGTTGCCCGGTTTTTGGACCCAGAGAATATCGCTCATGATACCGATTCGCCCTGGGTTTGGGACCAATCAGTGAGGTCCAAAAAGTGATCAAGGCAAATTGGCCGATTTAGACGCCCTAGTCCTCGCCACTACGCCCCTGGCGTAACTCCAGAGCGAACAGATAGCCACTGGTCAAGTCCACACCGGCCAGCACCGGATCGCCTTGGCTGAACATCTCATCGAGCGCACCGGCCTGGATCGGAGCGAGGTCCGCTGTCGCATGGAACGCCTTCGCCTGTTGTTCAGCCTGCACCAGCAGCGACTGGATCTTGCCGTACGAGATCCGTACCCCCGGATACACAATCGGCAGCAAGTCCTCGATCGGGCGAATCGCATTCGCCCCCACCACACGCAACGCTACCACCGCACGCTTAAGCTGCGCTTCATCGACTTCGACACGCACCACCCGATACGCTGACTCCTCTTGCTCGAAGTGCGCCCTGAGCACCTCACTAGCCGCGTCTCTGACTTCGTAGACCGTCGGCCGGGAAAGGCCAAACTCACGACTGAGCTCGCTGATCGTGCCATGTGCCTCTTGGCCTGCCAGCGCCATTGCGGCACACTGGGTCTTCTGGGAAGTCGTCAGGGGGTCAGGGGGGTGCGGTGTAGGCCGGTCATGGGCTCGCCTCCAGGATGAGTGAATGTTAGCGAACACATCATCCCATAACACGCCCCTGATGACTTCCCACCTCACACACTGACCGGCTCCTTTACAGCGCCGTTCTCAATGTTCCTACCCCCCGCCGAGCTAGTCGGCCATCTGTAAAGTGGGTTTGATCAGTCCCCATCCTAACGACAGTTTTTCTGGTCTTTGTCAAGCGTTTCGTGGACAAAGGACCGGATCTTTCCCTGCCCGTGCAGGAGCGTAAACCCCGCGTTCCGGTGGATACCCGGCCAGCTGACTATAACGAGGATCACCGTTCCCAGGAGACGGCGTTATGAACGACGTCCATACCTTTCTGGCCAACATCTGGTTTTTTATCACCGGCTTAATCCTAGTACTCTATATGATCCTGGATGGTTTCGACCTCGGCGTAGGCATTCTGTCTCTTGTGGCCAACGACGAGGAACGCCGCAGTATTATGATGGCTAGTCTCAGCAGTGTCTGGGACGCCAACGAAACCTGGCTGGTGCTGCTGGGAGGGACATTATTCGGGGCCTTCCCGATAGTCTATGGCGTAGTTCTGCATGCCCTATATATTCCCATTATTAGGAATGTTAGGGGGTTTGATCCTACGCGGCGTAGCCTTTGAGTTCCATGAACATGCCAATCATAAGCTGCCTTGGAATCTCTCCATTGGGATAGGCAGTCTGCTGGCGGCCGCATGTCAGGGCCTTGCGGTGCACAACAAATTGTTCGTTGGCGGGATCCTGGATTGGTTTACCCCTTTTTCGGTTCTGGTGGCGGTGGGGGTGGTCACCGGCTATACGCTACTGGGCGCCACCTACTTAATAATGAAAACAGCAGGCGACTTCCAACAAAGTTACAAAATCTGGGCACGGCTTTCCGCCTGGCTTTTGTTGCCTCGTTTACCGGGTTAGCGATAAGCCTGTATCCCTAAATCGTTCCCCAGGAGTTAACCCTATGGGAACCAGCTGCCTCCAGTAAAACCATGGTGTTTATGCTGACCGGGGTCGGTATGTTAATTCCCGTCATGCTGATTTACAACGGTTATCAATATTTGGTCTTTCGCGGCAAGGTGCAGGGAGGTGGATACGGTGCACAGTAACGGTTCAGGTAAACCTTCATACGGTCTCGTGAACACCACCACCGACCGCTGTCTTTATTTCGCAGTAAGCCCTGCAGCTCGCCCGTAACGCGTAGCAAGAATTGCCTAATGTTTATACGCCTTGCTTCAACCGGCGGTAGAATGAGCACTTTCCCGCGTCTTGCCGACAAACGTCTGGGCCCGGCTGGAAAAAATGTCCCGGGAAGGTTCGCGCTTTGCAAGGAAGCGGTAAATACCCAGCTTAATTAGATCCTGAATGATCATCCATACCAAGTTATAAGCCCAAACGATACCGATTAAATACCAGGGAAGGGCCGGTACCAGCCAGCCGAGTCCGGTCATAAAGACCACGAAGATTTGGGTTCCCAGCAAGGCCCAGAAAAGTTGCCACGAGGGGTATGGCTTGCGCCAAAAAGCCTTCTTGGTACGGGTGAGAAACAACATCAGATGGCCTCCTACCACCAGTTGTAGAAACAACATGGTCTGTAGATGGGCGGCATCCAGATGCAGGTATTTCATCCCGTAATACAGCAAGGCGAAGCTTTGTACCACTGCTAAAAAACCCAGCGTCAGGGAAGTGGTAAATACCCTGTCTTTATTCCAACGCGCCGGTTGTGGATCGGGCTCGGTGTTGTCATAAGCGATGGCCATAATGGGAATATCATCCAGAAGCGCCAGAGCAACCAGCATAATGGCCGTTAACGGAAAAAAGCCGAATATAATGCTTGCCAGCACCACGAACACCATAATGTCGACACTCATGGCGATCCGGTAAATGATGTAACTCATCATCCGCTCAAAGATACAGCGGGCCTCTTCGACGGCCGTGGTAATCACCGCCAGGCCCGGTTTGGTAAGTACCAGAGCAGCCGCCGTGCGGGCGGCATCCGTAGCCCCGGATACCGCTATGCCCACATCGGCCTGTTTAAGGGCGGGCGCATCGTTAACGCCGTCACCGGTCATGGCCACGATATGGCCGCGGTTCTGCAAAGCTTTGACGATACCGTACTTATGTTCGGGAAAAACCTGAGCAAAACCATCGGCTGCTTCGATCTGCCTTGTGGCCGCCGCTGACAGATCGCTGACGGATGCGCCCTGAGCGAACAGCTTTTCTGCCGATTGGATGTTGGTGCCAATGCCCAATTGACCGGCAATTTCCCGGGCGATAGCGGTATTGTCGCCGGTTACCATTTTAACCTGAATACCATAGCGATTCGTGGCGGCGATAGTGGCGGCGGAATCTTCTCGAGGCGGATCGAACAGCGGCAAAATGCCTAGAAACTGCCAGGCGCCGGTAGTACCGGTACGGCTGACTCCCAGCGCGCGTAACCCCTTGGCGGCAAAATCATCAATCAGTGCCTCTGCGCGTGCCTTGGTATCCGGATCCACCTGACAGAGTTGCAGGATGACCTGGGGCGCCCCTTTGGTTACCTTAAAGGTGCTGCCGTTAGCGTCCTTGACAGTGGCCTCGGTACGCTTGCCGACGGGATCGAAAGGCATAAATTGGCTCTGTTCATATTGTTGTAAGCTGGCTGGATCATCCAACCCGCCGATAACGGCCAGATCGATGGCGTCGTTATTCTCCGCTTTGGAGGCCAGGGCGCCGGCCAAAATCAGCTCCTGCTCCGAATTGCCGCCAAAGGGCTCTACTTTCCCCAAAGTGATTTTATTCTGGGTCAGCGTGCCGGTTTTGTCGGAACAGAGGATGTCAACTCCGGCCATTTCCTCGATGGCCTCCAGGCGGGAGACGATGGCCTTCATTTTGGACAATGTCAGCGCCCCCAGAGCCATGGTGACGGACAGTACCGCCGGCATTGCCACGGGAATGGACGCAACCACGAGAATCAGCACCAGCTTGAGTAGGCTCAGAAATGAAGTACCCCAGTAAAGCTCCACTGCTGTCAGAATGACACAAAGCGCGATGGCAGACAAGATCAGGAAGTTACCCACCTGGAGCACGGACTCCTGTAAATGGGACTTGGCGCCTGCGGATTCCACCAGCTGGGCAGTACGGCCGAAAAAGGTGTTGGCGCCGGTTCCGGTCACTAGCGCAAGCATTTCACCTTGTTTGGCCACCGAACCTGAATAGGCCAGATCACCCGCCCGCTTGTGCACCGGCAGGGATTCGCCCGTCAACGCGGCTTGATCCACGCTAAGATAATCACCGCTAAGCAGCTTGGCATCGGCGGGAATAATGTCGCCCGGACGAATGCGGAGAATATCTCCGGGCACGAGTTCGCGGGCGGCGACTTCCTGCCAGCGGCCGTCCCGACGGGCCCTGGCTTGCAAAGCCAACTGTCCCTTCAGTGCAGCCAAGGCGTTGGCGGCGCTATGTTCTTCCCGAAACCCGATAAAGGCATTGAGAAGCAGCATCACCGTAATAATAATAAAATCATTCCAGTCTTCGGTGACAAGGGACAAAAGCGCTGCGGCTTCGATCATCCAGGGAATCGGGCCCCAGAAGTAGGGCATGATTTGTTTTAGCAGGGAGACCTTTTTTTCTTCCAGGGCGTTTGGCCCTACCTCGCTCAGACGGTGCTCCGCTTCGGCGGCTGTCAGCCCTTGTGAGGTGTCCGTCTTTAGCGTATTCAGCGCTTCCTGCGTTGACAGTTTTGCAAAATCCACGGCTCCCTCCGCAACGGCAGCCACCGATGCGGGTGCCTCGGTGACGGCCGCTTCGCGGCGGCGAAACTTCCAGAGCGCAATGCCGATAAGCAGGAGAATGAGTACCAGAATACCTACCCAGACCGGCTCTTCCTTGACGGTTTCCTCCGCTTCCTGAGTCTTTTCCGCTATTTGTTGTTGGGCGTCCTGTAACAGCCCGGCACTCGACTGGGAGGGCTCTGCCGGCGGCTGGGTTTTCGCTGCCGGTGGAGGAGTAGCGGGAGTTACCGACGGCTGAATGTTAGCCGCAGGTGCTTGGGTTTCCACAGCCGGTGGAGGAGTAGGGGCAGTTGCCGGAGGCTGAATCTTAGCCGTCGGCGCGGGAGAGGCAGGTGTTATTGGGGCTGAAGACGGCGCTGGTTGCGTTGCTGGTGGTGTTGTAGGTGCCGGTGAAGGAGGGGCCGAGGGTTGCGCTTCCGTCGGCGGAGTTGCCGGTGTTGTCGTAGGAGTAGCTGCCGGTTTGCTCACCTTCGGGCACACCAGCTTCTCGCCCGTGCGCCGGTGTTGCTCCCATTCCCGAATTTGCTGCGCAAAGAGACGTTGCGCCTCGGATTGACTCAACGCCTTGACTTCCTCCAGAGAGGGTATACGCAACACTTGGCCAATCTGTAAAGTGGAGTTGGCGTTGCAGGGAAGACTGAAGGCCTGGGGATTGGCTTTCAGCAGGGCGAGGATGACCTGATCGCGGCTGACATCCTGATCGTGATAGACACCTCTGGCGATATCCCAGAGATTATCCCCTCGCTTGATGGGGCCGTAGGTTTCTTGTGCACTGCTGGAGACTACGATGCACAACGTCAAAAATAATACAACAACGGGGACTTTTGATTTTTTCATGCTAAACACGGGTTTCTTCGTGACGGAAGGATTGCGGTCGCTAAAAGTTATATTACGCGTTTTCGACCGTTGGTTATAGACAGAATGCCTGGAACAGCTGAAAAGCATAAGCTTCTTTACACAAACTGCGCCAAATGTAAGCTATTAAAAAATAGTCTATTTTCTAGAGAACGCTCTAGCTGACCATGGGGGATTTCCACCAAAGACAGGGGTATTTACCCCGACGGGCTGAGGAGTATCAGCGTCTTCTGCGCCAGGCCGGAGCGGTCTGCATAAAACGACTCAAAGCGTGTGAAGACGTCCTCCGCTTTAATTCATTGACCCAAGTTGTCCGCTATCCGATTCCCCATTGCACCGCCTACCTCCCTGTAGGCGGTTGATGACATTACAGCCCATGCACCATCAATGATGGGAATGGGTATTCACTCCGACTAGTCGAGCACCGATGCTTCCCCTTCAGCAGCAAGCTTGGCGAAGTATTCCCGCGACACCGCGACGACCACCGGTGAGAGCATCAGCAATGCAATCAGGTTGGGTAAGGCCATCAGGCCGTTAAAGACATCCGCCAGCGCCCAGACCAGTTCCAGCTTGAGAATAGCCCCGACACCGACCACCAGGCTATAGACGATGCGATAGGGTAGGATCGCCTTTTCCCCTATCAGATATTCGATGGCACGCTCGCCATAGTAGGACCAGCCGAGGATCGTGGAATAGGCAAACAGCAACAGGCCGATGGTGACGATATAACCCCCGCCAAACATGCCCGTTTCGTAGGCGGTGGAGGTCAGCGACGCACCCGAATCGCCATTGGACCAGACACCGGTTACCACCAGCACTAACCCGGTCATGGTGCACACCACCAGGGTGTCGATAAAGGTTTGGGTCATTGACACGAGCGCTTGGGACACCGGATGGTGAGTTTTGGCGGCGGCGGCGGCGATGGGCGAACTGCCCAGACCGGACTCGTTAGAAAACACACCGCGGGACACACCCATGCGGATGGTCAGCATGATGGTGGCGCCAATGAAACCACCGGTAGCCGCGGTGGGCGAGAAGGCCTCCCGAAAGATCAGTCCAAAAGCGGCCGGCACGGCGCCCGCGTTCAAGAACAGAATAGTCAGGCTGCCCGCGATGTAGAAACCGATCATGACCGGCACCAACACGCCGGTGACCCGGCCGATGCTGGTAATACCGCCCAAGATCACGGCCATTGTAGCAATGACCAATACGATGCCGGTCACGGCGTGGGGGACGTTGAAGGTGGCATTAAGGGCATCGGCGACCGAATTGGACTGCACCATATTACCGATGCCAAAGGCGGCCACGGCAGTGAAAAAAGCAAAGATCAGGCCCATCCAGCGCCAGCCCAGACCCCGCTCGATGTAGTACATCGGACCGCCGGACATGTTGCCGTTGGCGTCCTTGATCCGGTATTTGACCGCCAGCAGGGCCTCGGAATATTTAGTGGCCATCCCCACCAAGCCAGTGATCCACATCCAGACCAAGGCGCCGGGGCCACCGATGGCGATGGCCGTCGCGACACCGGCGATATTGCCCGTGCCCACCGTGGCCGACAGCGCCGTCATCAGCGCCTGGAAATGACTGATGTCGCCGGGGTCGTCGCTGCTTTCCCGGCGTTTGATGAAGGCCAGCCACAAGGAATATCCTAAGCGGCGAAATTGTAGCCCCCGTAGGATGAGGGTGAGGTACAGCCCGGTGCCGACCAGCAAGATGAGTAGGGGCGGCCCCCAGACAAAGCCGCCAATGGTATTGACTAGGTTGAGCACATTCTCCATCACGATCTCCTCCACTTCCCATTTTATTGGTTAATTTGATGTGTCATGCGGTTTAATAAAAAAACCCCGGCGAAACCCTCTTGTTAAGGATGGCTCCGCCGGCCACTCCGTCAGAGTAAGTTCGACACGGGCACGTAGTCCATGCCGAAGACCTCAGCGACGCTTTTATAGGTGATCTTGCCATCTACCAGGTTCACGCCGTTGCGTATGTGCAGATCATCCTTGGCGGCTTGCTGCCAACCGAGGTTGGCCAACTTGACGGCATAGGGCAAGGTGGCGTTGGTCAGGGCCATGGTGGAAGTCAGCGGCACCGCCCCCGGCATGTTGGCCACGCAGTAATGTAGCACCCCATCCACCTCGTAGGTCGGCTCGGCATGGGTGGTGGGGCGGGAGGTTTCGAAGCAACCGCCCTGGTCGATGGAGACGTCCACCAGTAGGGTACCCCTCTTTAGGGTCTTCAGCATGTCACGAGTGATCAGGTGCGGGGCTTTAGCGCCATGGACCAGCACCGCACCGATAATCACATCCGCCTCCTTGGCGAGCTCACGGATAGCGGAGGGGGTGGAGTACATAGGAAAGCAGTTCTTCGGCATGACTTCCGACAGATAGCGTAGCCGGTCTAAGCTGGTGTCGAGTAAATACACCTGAGCACCCAGCCCGCAGGCCATCTGAGCAGCATTGGTGCCGACGATGCCGCCGCCAATTACCAGTACCCGGGCCGGTGGTACGCCGGTGACACCGCCGAGCAGGAGACCCCGCCCCCCGAACGTCCGTTCAGCGTACTTGGCGCCTTCTTGGGCCGCCATCCGCCCGGCGACCTCGCTCATGGGCGTCAACAGCGGCAAGCCACCCTTGCTGTCGGTGATAGTCTCATAGGCGATACAGGTCGCGCCGGTTTTCATCATTCCCTCGGTCAATTCCCGGGAGGCAGCGAAGTGGAAATAGGTAAAGAATGTCTGTCCCGACCGGGTCAAGGGGTATTCGGAAGGTTGCGGCTCTTTAACATGCATCACCATATCGCTGCGATCAAAAACCTCTTTGGGTGAAGCGCCGATCTCAGCCCCAACCGCACGGTAATGATCGTCAGGAAAGCCACTGCGCTCACCCGCGGTGGTCTCAACCAATACAGTGTGGCCGTTCTTCACTAAGACTTCAGCACCTGCCGGAGTCATGCAAACACGGTTTTCTTGGGGTTTAATTTCTTTGAGTATGCCGATCATCATGATGTATTCCTCCTCGGTTTATTTAACTGCTGTCGGACACGACGGCGTTCGTATTTCATTAGAGCAACCGTCATGTTCAATTATAGTAACCATTTTGCCACTGTAGACCTTATATCGCCAGTTTCCGGCAAGAACGGCAGCGAATCCCATATTGGCGCGGGTTTACGCCGGAAGCGGGGGTGTAAGGAAAGAGAGCGCAAGGGTGGCGGCGTGGCGTAAGCCAACAAATCGCACCTTGCGAGCTGCGAGTGGATAGTCAATGCCTACCAGCAGGACAAGGCGGAGGCGCAGTGGCAAGAAACCGAGCCGGCGGTCTATAAAGTTGCCGTATCGATACCATGCTTCTTCAATAGACATTATCGGAAATAAGCTATTGACCGACTTAACTACCTGTACATCAAGGATAATAATTCGCCGAAACCTTAAAACCGAGAATGTCTAATTTATAACGAAACAAAAATGTTCGACCAATGACGTTGTGCACGCAGGCAGGGACAACCTTCCAGCGCCTCGGATAACCGTGTGTCGCCGAGATCTAACGTGTTTATAGGCCGTCCCACCACCGTGGCCGGGTCCAAGCCGAACAGGTCTTGCGCTACCCGGTTGATCAGGGTCAGGTACCTGCGTTCGTCCACTGCCAGCAAGCCGTCGCTGATAATGTCAAGCACCAGCCGCAGCCAAGCTTCCCGTCGTTTCAGAACTCCTGATGTGAACGAACAAGAAAAACTGAGACCGGCAACTTCAACTCATAAGCACTTTCCAAGTTAATTAATAGTTGGTAATATAATAATTTAGTATTGAAAGCGTTATGATGTTACATAATTGTCATCAGTTTGTCTTATATGTTGCCTTATCCAACTTGCCGCTGAGAGGTTTCAAAGAGCCTAGCAAGTTTTTATCTTTATAGTCCCTCTTGAGACCAACATGACACCTCACCGTTAAGCCATGAATCCGCTACCGTTAGCACAGACACCATACCTAACCCGGCTCAATTCCCTGCAAATCGCGGCGATTTACGCCCTCCTGGGGTCTGTCAACCAAGATGACCGTCTGCGGTATACGTGGATCAATAAGCCGATACCAGGATTCTCAGCCGAACGGATACTGAACCGGCGGGATGCGGACTTTATGGAACGACCGGAAGATGCCGAGACCATAGAAAAAATCAAGCGGCGGGTGCTGGACAGCGGAGTGGGAACGCGTGAAGAGATAGGCATCCACAGCGACGGCATTGACCGTTTCTACGATCTGACAGTCGAACCGCTGCAGGAAAAATCCAGCGGTCGAGTGATCGGTCTGACGGGCGCAGCCTTCGATATTACCCGGCGTAAACTGAGCGAAGAGCAGACTCGACAGCATCAAGCGGAACTGGCCCACGTCGCACGTCTTAGCGTTGCGGGGGAAATGGCAGCCGGATTAGCTCACGAACTCAGCCAGCCGCTTATGATCACCGAAATATCTGCCAAGCATGGTTTGCACCACATGCAAGCCAATCCCGGACACTCCGAAGACCTGATGACCAGGATGGAACAGGTCGCTGAGCAAGGACACCGGGCTCTCGAAATTATTCGCCGCATGCGCAATTTTACTCGTAAAACCAAACTCCAACGGACCCGGGTGGACATCAATGTGCTTATCCGGGATATCGCCTACTTTATTGAAACCGAGGTAAAGCGGAACCGGATTAACCTGCAGTTCAAATTAGCCGATTCACTGCCGGCAGTGTTTGCCGATGCTATCCAGATTCAACAAGTTGTCACAAACCTTATGCGCAACGCAATCGAGGCAATGCAGAATACTGAAGCGGGGAAACGCCAGACGCCAAATCCGCAGCGTGGAATGACATTCCATTTTACCTTACCTGCTGTCACTGAAGACGTCGCTAACGGCGGCCTAGTAGGAACAATCTCATGATTCATCCTATACGCTATTCATCCTATACGCTGTCGTTCGGTAACTATACTTTCATCCCGGAACATGGCAAGAGTAAGCCTTTATCCATCTGGCGATTTTAGGCCAATTCTCTCGGATAGCCGTTTTTCCCATAAACAGCCCGATATGCCCGCCGGCGGCCAACTCCTTCACAATATACCTGTTATCGGTGCCTAAGTATTTCTCTGCATCAAAAACCTGTTCCTTGGGAGTAATATCATCGTCAACTCCCGCCAGCAGATAAACGGGGCATTTCACGTCTTGTAGATGTAGATGATTGCCGAGTCCTATAAACTCTCCCTTGGCAAAACGGTTTTCCTTGAACAGCTCCTTGATGGCCTGCAGATACCAACGCCCGGGTAGATTGATGGTATATTCGTACCACCGCTCAAATTGATCAAAGCGGTGTACATAGTCTGGTTCTTCAATGTGCTCATACAGCTCTACGTATTTACCGAAGTACTGCTTGTCGGGATGCATATTTTTGAATCCTTCAAGCATAAATTCACCCTTTAGCAGTCCACCACCCATTTGCACTAATTCTTCATAGAAACTCATGGGAAAGGTATGCACATACTCTTTGATCTGACCCTCACCGGCACCGGTATCGATGGGAGAACCGGCCAACACCAGAGTCGTGATCTTGTCTGGAAAGCGTGCCGCGTACATGGCCGCCAGCCAGCCACCCTGGCACAACCCAATAAGATGAATATGTTTGCCCAGATCATCGACGCAGACATTGACTTCAGCAAGATAGTTGTCGATGTCATAGTCCTTCATCGCCTCGTTGGCACTTTTCCATTCTGTCGCATAAACCGGTTGCAGACCATTATCCAGCAAGGCTTCAATCAGACTTTGGTCCTTGTAAAAATCGGCAATGACGGAGGTATGCCCCGCATAGGGAGGCAGGATAAGGGTAGGCGTCTGTTCTTCACCCGAGCGTGAAAAGTTTCTCAGTCTAAAGGTGTGCAGCTCAAGTTCCACCTTATTTGCCGTTGCCCAGCCTGGCTTCGGTTTTTCGATTTGGGTTTTCTCGACTTCTTCGAGAAACGCGACATTATCCCGGGCAACTTCCAGATCGGCTTCTTCTAAACCAATGAAGAAACTGAATGGCCATAAAAACGGAACGCCGACTTCCGGATAGCTGAAAAGGTTTGATGCTTGAGTTGCCATGGTTTACCTCCTTCTGGAAAGGAATGGATTTTGGGGCTGATGCATCGCCACGAAGCATAGACGAGGCCAAGTTTTTGACTCCTTTGAGATATCAGCTTGCTATAAAGCGCCAACCTATCTCCATAGAGGGTTAAATCCACCGACTCCTCGGCTAATACAGTGGAAATCCCCCATACTATCCCAAAAACGTTGCCATACAAGCTAAATCGAAAAACCAATCAAGTGTTTGTTTATGTTAAATTTATAAATAAAAAACCGTTTGGCATCAAGCTTGCTCCTATGACTTATGACGAGGGAACGGGCGGATCAACAATTTACCCTTATCAGCCAGGAAGCCGTGGGAATAAGGGTAAGCAATCAATTTAGCTATCCAAGAGGTGGATTATGAAAAAATTAGTTTTGGCCGCTATTATTGCCGCTGCATCGGGAGTTGCATTTGCAGGAACGATGTCCGGACAGACTCAGGGAGCCAGTTCGGGGACAAGCAACCAAACCGCAGCCAATAACACGCAAACGAAAACCCAAATGCAATCTCATGTCAACCAGTCCAAGTCCGAGATGAATAAGCTGGACACCAATAAGGACCAGCGGATCAGCAAAGAGGAAGCGAGTAGAGAACCCGATTTAGTAGGCACCTGGGATGTGGCTGATGTCAACGCAGATGGCAGTGTCGATTTAACCGAATTTGCGCTATTTAAGGCCGAGAAACATCTCTCAGCCTCGCAAGCTCAAAAGCTGGGAAGTCGCTCGAGCAGTGTAAACACGACTGGAAACACTAACTGAATAACACCCATACTAGAAGATCTGGTGAGAGTGTTGTCGGAACTTTATCAACCCTAGCGTCTAGCAATCTAGGAGGCTAACAGCCCTCGACAAGATTGCTAAACGCTTTGCTCTCTATTACCTTCGCCTCTTCGGACAACAATCAACGGCTGCAGCACCACGCGGTGGCGTTTATGAGTCAACCCATGCAGGCCGCCGGCGGTACCGACATCTGGTCTGAAAGCGGCAGTCAATGAAGTTTTCAACTGAGGTTTATCAATGAAAACACAGCCACCCATGCCGCAAAACAACCCGCCCCAAAAGCAGCAACTGCTTTCGATTTGGTGGTTAATTCTTATCGCATTGCTCCTCTGGAACCTGTTCGGAATTTGGTCAACACAGAATCCAGTCGCCAAAATTCCCTATAGCACCTTTATCCATCAGGTCAAAGACGATAATGTGGAAAAGGTGAGTCTCATGGGTGGCGAAATCAGAGGAACATTTGTTAAACCTGTGCTTTGGCCTCCGGCTAAAGGTGTTACCAAAGCACCGCCAACGCCTGCACAAACAGTGCCGGCCGAGGCATCGGCGAAAAAAACGGCTAACCCATCCCCCTCTGCCACCACAGAGGCACCGGCTGCTGCAAAGACACCAACCGAAAAAACGGCTAAACCATCGCCCTCTGCCGCTCCAGGGACACCGGCCAAACCCTTTACCCCGCGACGCTACCAGCACTTTATGACCGTGTTCCCCGAAGAAATCGGTGATGCCAATCTGCTACCGCTGCTTGAGTCGCACGGTGTTCAGGTGAGTGCGGAATCGCCCACCAGTCCGTTCTTTTCCATTGTATTTGCTAACCTCCTACCATTTCTGCTGCTAGTGGCTTTTTTCTGGTGGATGGGTCGTCGGGCCAATCAGCACAGGGGCAGTATCTTTGGAGGACTGAGAGGCTTTACCCAAGCGCAGGCTCGCCGCTACAACAGTGAACAGCCCGAGGTTACCTTCGCCGAAGTGGCCGGCACTGCATCTGCCAAAGAGCAGCTCCAGGAAGAAGTCGATTTTCTCAAGACGCCTGACAAGTACCATGCGCTGGGCGCCCGCATTCCCCGTGGAGTGTTGCTGGTGGGTCCACCGGGTACCGGCAAGACGTTGCTGGCTCGCGCCGTCGCCGGCCAGGCACAGGTACCGTTTTTCAGCATCAGTGGCTCAGAATTTGTGGAGATGTTTGTGGGGGTAGGCGCAGGCCGAGTACGAGACCTTTTCAAGCAGGCCAAGGAAACCGCGCCCGCCATTGTCTTTATCGACGAACTGGACGCAGTCGGCCGTCGCCGGGGCGCCGGTGTGGGTTTTGTCAATGACGAACGTGAACAAACCCTAAACCAGCTGCTGGTAGAGATGGATGGCTTCGATGAACGCCACGAGGTTATCGTGCTGGCGGCCACCAACCGGCCGGATGTGCTGGACCCGGCTCTGCTGCGACCCGGACGCTTCGACCGTCAAGTGGTAGTGGGCCTGCCCGACCATCAAGATCGTCGGGATATTTTAGCTATCCATTCCCGTGCCTTAGTGCTGGCCGATAATGTTGATCTGCATGTGTTGGCCAGCGCCACCATTGGGATGAGCGGAGCCGATCTGGCCAACCTCTGCAATGAAGCGGCATTGCTTGCAGCCCGTCAAGGCCGCAAGCAGGTCGTAATGGCAGATTTCGAAGCCGCCATAGACAAGGTGTTGCTGGGTGAAAAGCGTCCGCTGCTGCTAAAGTCCGAACAGCGTCGTATCATTGCCTACCATGAAGCCGGCCATACGCTAGTGGCCTGGCTGATGCCGGCGGCAGACCCTGTGCACAAAGTTACTATTATCCCGCACGGCCAGGCCTTAGGGGTTACCGCACAACTTCCCGGCGAGGACCGTTATAATTACAGCGAATCCTACCTACTGGCCCGCCTGGCAGTAATGCTGGGTGGGCGCACCGCCGAGGAAATCGTCATAGACGATGTCACCACCGGCGCCGAAAATGATTTGTTACAGGCTACCCGCCTTGCCCGACGCATGATTACCCATTGGGGAATGAGCAATTTAGGCTTGGCCGCCTGGCAGACCGGTGAGGTAAATCCCTTTCTGGGTTATGAGTTGACGCAGAGCCGGGAATACAGTGAGGCCACTGCCGCCAGGGTGGATCAAGAGGTGCAACGCCTGCTCAACGAACGCCACGAAGTGGTACATCAACTGCTCATCAAGTCTCGGGAACTGCTGAATAGGCTGGCCGCTGCGTTGCTGGAAAATGAGGTCGTCGAACGGGAGGAATTGCTTCGCATACTCGGGCCCAGGCCCCAGTCACTTATGAAGGATGTCGCATGATCCGCGTTAAGGCGCAACCTGTCGAGCGCGCACAATGGCACCGGGTAGCTCGTGAAAGTGGACGGCAGGTTACACTCCTGACGTTTGTATTTTCTTTGTAGAATTTTGTCGGCACCGTATACCAGACGTAACGAACGGGCTTGGAACACGGATGGATGATTTATTCAGTTTCTGGACGAGTAGCCAGGAAAGCCCGGTTCTGGTGGTTGGAGCCGTGCTGTTTTGCGGCGCAGTAAGCGGCCGCGTCGCCGAGTGGTTTCGACTGCCGCCGATCACCGGCTACATTATCGCGGGCTTATTGCTTGAGCCCTATGGCAGCGGCTTGATTAGCCAAACCATGCTGTTGGGGCCTCTCCATGTATTTACCACCATATCCCTCGCCGCCATTGCGTTTAACATCGGTAGCGAGTTTGCGCTCAGCAAGCTCAAAGCCATCGGCTGGACGGTGGTCGGACTGACGCTAGCCCAGTTTTTAGGATCCTTTATGGGCGTGTTTGCAGCGATGCTGCTGATCGGTATCCCCGTGCCTTATGCCCTGCTGCTCGGAGCAATCGCCACGTCGACGGCACCGACGACGACCTATGTGATGGCGAAAAGCCTGCGCGCACGGGGCAAATTCATCGCTTATCTCTACGGCGTTATCGCCTTAAACGATGCCTGCTGCGTTATTCTGTTCGGCTGGTGTCCACTACCGTCATTAAGATGGTCTCTTCCGAAGGCGACATGCCGAGCGTACTTTCCGCCGTAGACATGCGGTAACGCAGGAATTTTGGTCTGTCGCTTACGGTGCCGTAATGGGAGGCGTGATATCCCTGACAGTCCAACTCATGGAACGCGACCCGCAGGTTGCCGACCATCGAGTGCAGGTGACGTTTCTCGGGCTGTCATTGATCACGATTGGCGCAGCGCTGGTTCTTGGCCTATCACATCTGCTGGCGCCCCTAACAGCGGGTCTAATGATGGCAAATATGCTTTCGAAAAACACCATGGCGCGACTCAACCGCCTGGTTGCTCCCTTCCTGGATCCATTGTTTCTGATTTTCTTGGTGCTTGCCGATGCTCAGTTGCATATTAACACCATTAGCGATCCCAGAACGGTGCTTATCGCCTCCGTCTATGTGTTGGTGCGACTGACCGGCAAATACACGGGGACAGCGCTGGCGGCAACGGCGTTTCGGCTCGACCGCCGCATCCGCAGCTGTCTCGGGCTCTGTCTTGTGGCACAAGGGGGGCTGGTCATCGGGCTGCTGCTCACTTTCGCCGGTTCTCCGGGTATCAGAACCCTACCGATAGCCTCCAAGGTAATATTTCATGCACTTATCTCTGCCGTTTTACTGGCTGTCCTGATGGCTCAGCTGATTGGGCCTACTATCCTGCGCTTCGGGATAATGCGCGGCGCAGAGACCAAAATTAAATAGTCGTGTTACCCATCCCAGGACAGAGCGTTTTATACCGGATCATGATCATCGCGAAGAATCTTTCCGCACCTACAACAGCTCCGCCAGATACACTAACAGATAAATTTCAAAGCCCAGCCTAACTTGACAATGTCACATTACCCAACTGCCGAGTGAGTTTGTATCATAATGATTTTTCTGTAGAAAAGCGATGACGACAAAAAAGAGTTGGGGCATCGGTGGGGTCTTGTGCCCGAGGCGATCCACACGCTGGGGCAGCGGCTGCATGAGTGTTGGGGCCGCTACCGGAGCTGTTTCAAGACCCAAACCCGAGACGGCAGCGCCTACGCGCGGCATTACTTGAGCGGGCTGCGGCGCAGGGAGGGGAACCGACATGATAGCGGAATAGGCCGCGAGGCGGGCGTTGAAGGACAACACCTCCACCACTTCATGAGCCACTCCCCCTGGTCAGCCGAGGCGGTCTCTCGCCAGGTTCAGGACGAAGTCAAAGCGCTGCCGGCATTGACGAGGGGAGCGGTCTTACTGGTTGACGAAAGCGCCGACGCGAAGGCCAGCGGTGACCGCGCGGGAGCGGCCAAGCAATACAACGGCCGGCTCGGCAAAGGGGAGACGCGCCAAGTGGGGGTGTGGTTAAGCGATGTGAACCTCACGGTCGCGACGGGGTTTTGGAGCTGGCTCACGGGAAAGCTATTTCTGCCCGAGGCGTGGTTCGAAGCCAGCCATCAGAAGCGGCGTCAGCGACGGGGTATTCCGGAGTCGCGGCGTTTCAAAACCACAGTCGAACTGGCCTGGGACGGGATTGCCGAGGTCATCGCGGGCGGCCTGCCGTTCGAGATGGTCGGCTTCGATAGCCGGTACGGACGCAGTGACTGGTTGCGGGCGCCGGTGCGCCAGGCGCACCAGCGGTATATGGCCGAGGTACCGGCCGATACCACCGTGTACCTGACACAACCAACGCGCGGTCTCCCGGCACGCCACGGTAAGCGAGGAAGCAAGCCAACCCGGGTACCGGTGCTCGCGGGGGAACCGGTACGCGCGGATAGCCTGCGTGAGGCCATGACCTGGCAGCGGCTTCGGGTCCGGGCGACGGAACGAGGCGAGCGATGTGAACGCTTTGCCGCGCGTCGGGGGTGGACGGTCCATGGCGGGCAGGCGGTCGAAGAGTGGCTGGTGATGCGCGAAGCGGCCGAAAGCCGGTACAGCTATGCCCTGGGTAATGCTTCGCTGGACACCGCGCTGGAACCACTGGCCTGGTGGAAGTGCCAACGCTATTTTATCGAACGGGCTAACCAGGACGCCAAGTCGGAGCTGGGCTGGGACGAGTGGCAGGCGCAGAAATACCGCGCCTGGGACCATCATCTCGCCTTGACGGTGCGCGCCGCTTGGTTCATCGCCCAAACCCAAATCGACTGGGCACGCGAGCATCCCCGTGATCCCACCTTGCTCCAAGAACTGGAAACGGATGTTCTACCCCCCCTGTCGGTGGCGAATGTCCGGGAGTTACTGCGTGCGGTCATGCCGCTGAAACGCTTGACCGAAGAACAAGCCACGGAGCGCGTGATCGGGCATTTGCTCAATCGTACACGATCACGAAAAAGTAAGCTTAAAAAACAACGGCTTGAGAACAGAGCCCACACCGGCCCGACGTGAGGCTAATGTGACATTGTCAAGCTAATCACTGCCACTAACAATGGCAAGGTGATACCGCGGAACATGTACTCGTCGCCACTGTCCAGAGCCCGCTTGACCCGGACGAATCGATAAAAACCAACAAGCACAATACCAATCCCGAATAGCACTAGAGCTATACCCACAAAAGAACCCTTTGCGATGTCGTCAACCGGTACAGAGCCGTTACCCTGCTTTAGCCACCAGCCCTTTAAAGGTGTCGTAACCAATTGTATTCAAAAGTAAATAATTTACAAATTCAGTTTCTGAATTTTTCAGCATGTTTCATGCCACAATTTTCTAAATTGAGCGATTTTCGTGAATTTTTTATGTATTTGATTTTAAAATATTTTTTGATTTCCAACATAGAGCGTCTATGAGGGCAAATTAGGATAATGTGGAAAAAATCGGGGTTTTCAACAAAAAGGCTCAAAACTCAATTTCAGCCTATGTTTTCTCACCTTTAAAGGGCTGGCTTTAGCCACTTAAGATGCAACGTAGCCAAAAACAGTTCAAATTTCTCCATTAGAAAGCCCAAGGTAATAACGGTAATAGCCGTGCGAATCCAGGCCAAATAGTTGCGTTCATTGGCGGCATAATCCTTGTAATCTCGCTGCTGTTGACTCACGGCTCTGTCTCCTGGGAATGTGGCGCCGAGTGGAGATCGCACTGTGCCCGGAGGTGATTTTTTTAGCAGGGCGGTGAATCATTAGCAGCAGAGGCGCCAACAGTAGAAAGCTTATGAAAATGATGGAAAACACCTCAACAAATGCCATCATAGTGGACTGACGCAGCAGCTGCCTGAGGAGTTACCGAGATCCTTGCCGGCGTCGCCGGAATTGTGCTCGGCATCCTCGCGCTGCTCTCCATTGATCCTGCCGTCCTGTTACCCGTCGCTGTTATTGTATTCGGCGGTGCACTGGTCATAAGCAGCGGCGAAATCTCACGGCTTAACTCTCTTAACTCGTCAGTCATAAGTTCTGTCACCGAAAAACCTTGCTTGCCTTGCCCAAAAGCAGCATGAATTCCCTCGAGCTACCCGCGTTTGAGCACCTCGGTAGCCCAAGGAGAATCCATGCTGAGATACGTATATCACGCGCTAGAGAGCTTTCAAAGTGTCTTTTCCCGACACCGCAGTTGGCTGCTGTTCGCGGCGGTGGTGTTGAGTTTTCTGGCCGCCCCGGAGATGATCGGGGTGACCTCGATGTGTCGGTTCTGGCGCGGAGACGAACGGGGCTATCATCGCTTGCTGCACTTTTTTCGCTCCACGGCCTATAGCGATGATGAACTCCTGGCGGCATGGCAGCGCTATGTGTTGAGCCAGGCGGTCACGGTCGAGGTCGAGGGGCGGTGTGTGTTGTTGGGCGATCATACCCATGTGGTCAAGGACGGAGGGCGAATGCCCGGGGTGGTATCGCTGCGTGAGACCTCGGAGACACAACGCAAGCCCTCCTATTTCCGCGGCCACTGTTGGGGCGCGGTCGGTCTGGTGGTGGGCTCGCTGAGGGCGTGTTTTTGTTTGCCGTTGGCGTTTCGTATCCATCAAGGCTTCTGCCATCGGGGCGAAGGGGAGCCCGGCTCGGCGCGCCCCGGTCCGAGCTTGGCGGAGCGGGGGGTGCACATGGCGCTGAGCTTCGCCGTCAGTCACGACCGTCCGGCGTTTTTGGTGTTGGATGCATTCTTCTCCACCGCCGGGGTGTTTCGCCTGGCCCGCTCGGTGTATTCGCTCATTTTGAAACAACCGTATCTGACGATCCTGACGCGGGCGAAAAAAAACTACGTAGCCTATTTCCCGGCCGAGCCCAAGCCGCCCGGCCGCCGGGGGCCGCAACCACGCTATGGCGACAAAGTGCATCTGATGGCGTGTTTCGATCATCCGCAGTTGTTTCACACCGTCCAGTGTCACGTCTACGGTAAGCTCGAAGCGGTCCAACTGATGCGTATTCCGTTACTGTGGAAACCCCTCGGGGACTGGCTGTTGTTCATCTTCGCCATCACCTCCCGCGGCCCGATTGTGCTGATGTCCTCCGATCTGACGCTCTCAGCGACCACCGCCATCGAGCTGTATGGCAGCCGGACCCGCATAGAAACCCTGTTTTCGATGATGAAAAACATCCTCGGTGCCTTTCGTTTCCATTTCTGGACCAAGCAACTGCCCCGTCACTCCCGCCGCCCCACGGCCAATCGGAAGTTGAAGATCCCACGCCCCGAGCACCTCCCCACTGTCGAGGCCTGTTGGCAAGCTTAGGAAAGCTTCGTCCTGTGTGCCGCCATCGCGCTCGGACTGTTGCAGCTCATCGCGCTTCGTTTCGGTACCGAGGTCTGGCAACACCACGCGCTCTATCTGCGCACCCGCTCACGCGAGCTGCCCTCGGAAAACACCGTCCGACCAGGGTTGGCCCCTCTCGTGCTCAAACAACTTCTCCATCTCCCGCCAAACAGCCGTATCGCGAAGATACGCCGCTACTTCGTGGGCGTCGAGGAGGATGCGCCTAACGATGATCGCCAAGCAGCATGAATCATCGCTGAAATCACAGGGTGGCGTAGTGTTTCACCGGCTGATTCAACGATCGGCCGCGGTTAGTTTTGCTCGATGTTCAGACAGAGAAGTTATGACTGACGAGTCTCTTAAGATCGAGATTTCGGGAGCCCACGAGACTGCCCGGCATGTGGCGGACGAGGCCATGACAGCTGCCGGTGGCGTCCAGGCATTAATTGGACTGGCAAGCATTTTGCTCGGCATTCTTGCGCTGATCGGCCTTAACCCAGGTGTCTTGAGCCTGGTGGCCCTATTAGCGATCGGCACGGCTATTTTGCTGAGTGGTACAGCCGTCAGCGGTAAGATGCTGAGTATGTTCTACGGCCAATAAATGCCTTATGCCAGATAAGCATCTTGCATGATCCGGCCGGCGTCTTGCCATCAGCAAGACGCCGGTTTTCATTACCCCATGAACGGATCGGAAGACATACCATCAGAGGCTGACAGAGTCTGATCTATAAACCCATTGGCAAGCGCATAGGACTATCGATCTGGAAGCTATTCTCAAGACACGCTGTCAATATATCCCTATAAGCTCGACTGCGACGTCCATGCCGCAGACGGTCTTGATAACAGCTTCCAGATTGATATTACTGGGAATTCCGTTCTACCCGCTCACAACCGGAACAGCGAATGCCATTGCGGCAACCCCAAGCTAACTGTGTGGTTAATGAGTTGTGCAGATGTTGCGGAGGATAATTGATGACGCGTATTGTACTGCCGGGCAAACCCTATCCTTTGGGAGCCCATTGGGACGGCAAAGGCGTTAACTTTGCCATCTTTTCGGAACATGCCAGCCAGGTAGAGCTGTGCCTTTTTCTCGAGGGAAAATCCCATAACGGCGAGGAAAAGATTGCTCTACAAGAAGTGACCGCGCACGTTTGGCATGGTTACCTGCCAGGGGTGAAGCCCGGGCAGTTGTATGGTTATCGCGTACATGGACCCTATCAGCCGCAGGAAGGGCTGCGTTTTAATCCAGCCAAACTGCTGATTGATCCCTATGCCAAGGCCATTGCCGGCAAAGTCAACTGGGAAGCCCCTGTCTTTGGCTATTCTCTGGAGCGCGCTGAAGCCGATTTGGCCCAGTGTTCTGCAGATGATGCCTGGGGCGTACCCAAAGGCGTGGTCATTGATCCTGCTTTCGATTGGGAAGACGACCAGCCTCCCCAAACCCCGCTTTACCGGTCCATTCTCTACGAAACCCACGTCAAGGGCTTAACCGCCCGCCATCCGCAGGTACCACCCGAATTGCGAGGCACCTACGCCGGGCTTGCCACGCGCCCGGTGCTGGAATATTTCAAAAATCTTGGCATCACCGCCGTTGAGCTGTTACCGGTGCACGCCTTCGTGGATGATAAACCACTGGTCGAACGGGGCCTGACCAATTACTGGGGCTACAACACCCTTAACTTCTTTTCCCCAATGGCACGCTATGCAAGCCGCGGCGACCGGGGCGGACAGGTGGAAGAATTCAAGGCCATGGTCAAGGCGCTGCCCCGGGAAGGCATCGAGGTCATTCTGGATGTGGTATACAACCATTCCTGCGAGGGCAATCACCTGGGACCTACCCTCTCCTTTCGCGGCATTGACAATCCCGTCTATTATCGCCTGACGCCCGAGAAAAAACGCTACTATGTCGATCGTACGGGGATCGGCAATACCTTGAACACGGGTCATCCCCAGGTGCTGCAGCTGCTGATGGACAGTCTGCGTTATTGGGTCCTGGAAATGCATGTGGATGGTTTTCGCTTTGATCTGGCGGCGGCGCTGGCAACGGAGTTGCAAGAAGCGAATCGGTTGGCCGGTTTCTTTGATGTTATCCATCAAGACCCCGTCATCTCCCAAGTCAAGCTTATTGCGGAACCCTGGAGCCTCGGTGAAGGCGGCTATCAGATCGGTAATTTTCCTATTCTTTGGGCGGAATGGAATGGAAAATTCCGCGATACGGCGCGCAGTTACTGGCGCGGCGACGGCCACCAGCTGGCGGAACTAGGATACCGGCTGACCGGCAGCAGCGATTTGTACCATCACGACGGCCGCCGTCCCTTTGCCAGCATTAATTTTGTGACAGCCCACGATGGATTTACGCTACACGATCTGGTGAGCTATGACCATAAGCACAATGCAGCCAACGGCGAGGATAATCAGGACGGCAGCGACGATAACCGCTCGGCCAACTACGGCGTTGAGGGCCCGACCGAGGATTCGTCTATCCTGGCGCTGCGCGAGCGGCAGCAACGTAACTTGCTGGCCAGCCTACTGCTGGCCAGCGGCGTGCCCATGCTCTGCGGGGGTGATGAACCGGACCGAACTCAGCAAGGTAACAACAACGCCTATTGCCAGGATAATGAACTGTCTTGGTATGATTGGGAGTTGGATGAGCGGCGCCAGACACTGCTGGAATTTACTCGGCACCTGATCCGCTTGCGCCAACAGCATCCTAACTTACACCGACGCCGGTTCTTTCAGGGACGCCGGATTCGCGGCTCGGACATTAAGGACCTGACTTGGCTGCGTCCCGATGGCACAGAAATGACGGATCAAGGCTGGGAAGCGGTGGCGGTACATTGCCTGGGATTGCGGCTTGCCGGAGAGTCGGTGGATGAAGTAGACGAGAATGGCCGGCCTGTGACCAATGACACCCTGCTTATTCTGTTGAATCCGACTCCGCAAGCCGTTGGTTTTACCCTGCCCCCCTGCCCTTCCGAAGGCCGTTGGTGGGTGGCCTTGAATACCGATACGCCGACATTGATGCCGGATCAACAAAGTCTCGAGGGCTCAGAAAGGTTGGAACTCGCGGCCCGATCCCTGGTGCTGTTACGACAACCCGGCCGCTAGTGCGCTAATACGAGAGCGGCCTAGTTAGTGGAGGCATTACGATGGATATCATTGTGTTTGAACCTATTGTCTCGATTATCGCCGGCATTCTGATCTTAGTGATGCCGCAACTCTTGAACTATGTGGTTGCCATTTACTTGATCCTAATCGGTATATTAGGCTTACTGCATTAGTTTTCCACAAACGGCATGAATACCAGGCTATGACTTTATTCACTCGAATAATCTTACTTGCTGTTTCCGCCTTGGCAGTTAACGCTGCGATTCCGATTGCCTACTCGACAGACGCCAGTATGGATACTGGGGTGGATAATGCTGCCGCTTCCATGCTGTTAAAAAGACCGTCGCAACTGAAATCCCTGCCCACGAGAATCCCATATGGATCGATCCGGATCAAGCACTACGACGGCGATATCACCCAATTTGTCTCATTGGCCACCGTTACGCTAGACGATGCCATCCGCAGTACCCGACGATTGCTAAAGGAAAAAATCACCACGGTTGAATTGACGGTAGCGACGGGTTATCTGGTCTGGAGAGTTGTGCTGGTCCGCGACAAAGGCGAAGGCGCCGTCTTGATGATCGATGCAGGAACGGGTGAATTCCTGGCGCTGATGCCCCTCTTGCCGACCCGGCTGTGGTGGGAGTTTTAGTCTTGCCTCAACCTCGGACCTGTTGGCTTTCTGAAATCCCCTCTTAGCGAATCATCGAAGTCAGGGGTTACTTGCTATGCGTGGGCTGAAATACCGAGGCTAAGAGTACAGCCAGAATTCCGCTGAGAAAAATTCCGTCAAAGGTTCCGGCGCCGCCGATGGAAGCGACCGGCGCTCCGAGAGCAGGAAGCCGATGTAGGTTTAAAAGATCCGCCCCAATTAAGGTCCCGACGCTGCCGCAGATATAGGCAAGAGGTGCGGCGTTGCGGCGGGCGAAAACTAAAACAACGAAGGCAGCGACAGCGGAAGGCACAAACGTCGGCACCGCAATACCTACCCCGCGGACGGGATAGGCGAAAAAATGAATGCCAGTGAAAAATCATCACATGGAAACATAACGGCTAGCGTTCTGCAACAGATTCATCATTCGATCTCCTGTGGCTGCCCATCTGCACCGCGGTGTTCGCCAGGTCCGCCGCCCCGGGAAAGATTGCGGGCGCTGTTGACCAAGGACACATGAGTAAACGCCTGCGGAAAATTACCCAGTAGACGCTTTGCCCGGGGATCGTATTCCTCAGCCAGCAATCCGACATCGTTACGAAGGGCAAGCAGCCGCTCAAAGAGGTTACAGGCATCTTGCCAACGACCCGCTATGGCCAAATTATCCACCAACCAAAACGAACAAGGCAGAAATACCCCCTCGCCGGCGGGTAGACCGTCCACCTCTTCGGAGGCCGTATAACGAAGCACCAGCCCGTCCGCCGTCAGTTCGCGCTCGATGGCCTCTACGGTGCCGCGTACCCGTGGATCCGTCGGCGGTAGAAAGCCCACCAGCGGGATCATTAACAAACTGGCATCCAGGTGATGCGAACCGTAGTACTGCACAAAGGCACCGCGTTCGCCGTTAAAACCCTGTTGGCAAACCTGCTCATGAATCGTGGAACGCAGGCGACGCCAGCGCTCGACGGGACCATTCAAACCGCAGCGTTCAACGGCTCGCACAGCCCGCTCGACGGCTACCCAGGCCATTACCTTGGAATGGGTAAAATGGCGCCGCGGTCCCCGTACTTCCCAGATACCATTATCCGCCTGCTCCCAGTTGGACTCCAGAAAATCCAACAAGACCCGCTGCAGTTCCCAGGCGTGGACTTCTCTCTCAAGGCCAGTGGTACGAGCCACGTGTAGCGCATCCATGACTTCGCCGTAGACATCCAGTTGAAATTGCCCGGCGGCGGCGTTGCCGACGCGTACCGGAGTGGAATTCCAATAGCCCGGCAACCAATCCAATGTCAGCTCACTGAGGCGACGCTCACCGGAGATGCCGTAGAGAATCTGCAAATCCTGTGGCCGACCCGCTGCCGCCCGCAGCAACCACTCCCGCCAGGCCCGCGCCTCTTCGTGATACCCGGCAATCAGCAGGGCATAGAGCGTGAAGGTGGCATCGCGCAGCCAGCAAAAGCGATAGTCCCAGTTGCGCACGCCTCCCAACTGCTCAGGTAACGAGGTGGTCAGCGCCGCCACAATGCCTCCGGTGGGCGCGTAAGTTAGCGCTTTTAAGGTAAGCAACGAGCGTAGCACGGGTGCGCGCCAGCCGCCCTGATAAGTACAGCGTCTAGACCATGCCCGCCAGGTGCTGTCCGTTGCAGCGATGGCGGCATGGGGATCAATGGGCAAGGGTGGGGCTTCATGGGAAGGGAAATAGGACAGCACAAAGGGAATTCGATGGCCTTCTGTGACGGTAAAATCAGCCACGGTAGTGAAATTCTCGCCCCGCAACTCGACGAAGGTTCGTAACTCCACGGCATCGGGTCCTGCCATCGCCGCCAGTCCGCCGTCCAGTCGATGGACCCAGGGTACCACCGAACCGTAGTCAAAGCGGATGATCAACTCCATTCGCATCGGGACACGCCCCCGCAGCCCTTGGACAACCCGCACTACATCAGCTCTGTCCTTCCAGCAGGGCATACAGTCGATCACCCGGACGACACCATCAGCTGTCTCGAAATCGGTCTCTAGGACCAAACTGCCGTTCCGGTAGGCACGGCGGACCTGCCGCACCTCGCCGCTCGGCGCCACCAGCCAGCGGCCATGTTTTGGCTCACCCAGTAACGCCGCAAAACAAGCCGCCGCATCGAACCGCGGCAGGCACAACCAATCGATGGAACCATTTTTGGCCACCAGCGCTGCCGTGTGCGTATTGCCAATCAGGGCGTAATCTTCAATAGGAAATGACATAGGATCTGAAAGTTATTTTCAAGACGCGGTGACTTTAACTCCACTTCCCGGGCCTTAACCCGGCCAACCGGCGAATGGCTAAAGCGTTAGGATGCAACCCAACGCAATATCAATGTCTGGGTTTCCCGTCCAACGCCGCCCATACAACATGACACTGAACAATCTCAATTGCCAAGCCCATACTTTTGGATCCGATAGCGCAGCGTCTCCCGGGTACTGCCCAAGGCACGGGCCGTGGCGGTCACATTATAGCCATGGCGCTCTAATGTCGTTTTAATGATAAAGCGATCCATGTCCTCCAGCGCCATACTGCCGTCCAGGGGAATAGAAATCCAATCGCCTTCCACATTAGCCCCCCCTGCGGCCGGTTTTTCCGAGGCAATTTTACCTGCTGGTTCGGCGATCTGTAACCACTGAATGGGGAACACGTCGTTGTCGGCAAATAACACACAACGTTCGACGATATTGCGCAGTTCCCGGATATTACCAGGCCAATCATGAGCCTGAAGCCGCTGCCACACCGCCGACGGTATTATCTTCACCCGCCTGCCTGCCTTGGCGTTATATTCGACTACAAACAAAGGCACCAGATCTTCCAGGTCTTCCTTACGCTCTCGCAGCGGAGGCAGTTCCACTCGAAAAACATTAAGCCGATGGTAAAGATCACTGCGGAAACCACCCTGCTCCACTAACGTTATCAGATTGCGGTTGGTCGCTGCCAGAATTTGCAGATCAACTCTGATGGTTTGCTCACCGCCAAGCCGGCGAATGGTACGGTCCTCAATGGCCTTCAGCAGCTTGGCCTGCAGATCGATATCCATTTCGCTGATTTCATCTAGAAACAGAGTACCGCCGTTGGCCTGCTCCAGCAATCCGCGCCGCCGACCTTTGGCGCCGGTAAACGCTCCCGCCTCATGGCCGAATAACTCGGATTCCAGCAACTCTCGTGGCAGCGCCGCGCAATTGACTTCCACCAATGGACCGTCCGAACGCGGCCCGCCATGGTGCAGAATATGCGCCGCCAATCCCTTGCCGGTGCCGGTTTCGCCGCTGATGATTAAGGCACTGAACGGCACCTGGATAAGCTTGCCCAGCATCTCACGTACCCACCGGGCGGCAGCGCTACGTCCGACAAAGGCCTGCAAGGCGTATTGCTGGCTTTTGGCCGCCGCTTCGTCCTGAAGCCGTCGCTGCGCTCGGGCACTACGGGCAGCGCCCGTCACCACTAAGTCAAGGCGTTCCTGTTCGCACGGTTTTTCGAGAAAATCGAAGGCGCCCAGCCGTAGCGCTCGAACCGAATCCGGCACGCCGCCATAGCCAGTGAGCAGAATCCATTCGCCGCTGATGCCTTGCAAACGCAACTTTTCCAGTAAATCTAGGGCATTGCCGTCAGGTAGGCTCATATCCGATAGCACCACTAGCGGACTCAGCTGCTGACGCAACAGAAAATCTTCGGCCTTGCCTAAGGTTTCGGCTAAGACTGCCTCCCAACCTTGGTGCTGGTAGTGCCGCATCAACTCGGTACCCAGCAGCCGTTCGTCTTCAATAATCAACAGGGTATCAGCCATAGCGGTTGCGATAAGGCACATGAATAATTGCCATGGCGCCATGAGCGTCGCGATTGGCGAGTTTCAGTTCACCTCCCAGATTGCGGGCAAAGCGTCTGACCATACTTAACCCCAAACCAGTCCCCCCAGGGCGCCAACTGGCAAAGGTTTGCAAACCGCCGTTGAGCAGCGCCGCAGGAAAACCTGGTCCGTCATCGCTCACCCACAAATATAGCTCATCGCCGTGACGCTCGGCACCGACCGTAATGATACCCTCGCATTCCTGCAAAGCTTGGGCGGCATTGATCACCAGGTTAAGCAGGGCCTGGCGTAAACCACCCGGGGGGAGACAACAATGCAGATCCTCCGATATCTGCTGTTCCAGGTGGATAGACTCGGCAATCTGATAGCGCAATAGCGTGAGTAGTTCCGCCACACTGCGGGCGAGGGAAATCTCACTAGCCGGTTCCGGTACCTGCCGGCCTTTGCTTAAAATATCATTAAGCAGTTGTGTCAGCCGTTGCAATTCGGCATTGACTAGATCCAGGCGCTCGATATGATCCGGATTCCGCAGATCCCGGCGCAGGTTGTGACAGGCCATCTGGATGCCTGCCAGGGGATTGCGCAACTCATGAGCCAGGCTTGCCGCCATCTCGCCCACCGCCGCCGAGCGTTGGGCCCTGGCCAGACTGCGCTGCTGTTCCAGTAGTGCTCCGGTTGCACTGCGCACCGCCGCAGCCAGGGAGCGTTCGCGGGTGCGATGTTCCTCTTCCAGTTCCTGAAGACGGCTTACCATCTGATTATAACTTTCCAACAAAGGCCGCAGTAAAGGGTTAACTTCTCGAGTAGGCATGGTGCGATAATCCCGCTGGGCGAGAGAGACCATTAACGCCCCTAAATGGTGAAGCGGTGTCATAATACGTCGGCGTACTGGATATAACAGAAGTAAGCCCAGCAGCGGAAAACCGACTGCCAGGCCGGTTGCAATACCCAGCTCCCGCTTCGTGTCTTTCTGGACCGTAGCGATGAGTTGAGCGTGGGCTTGAGTTTCAGCCAGCAGCACTTGGCGCAATATTTTCATACCGGTAATCAGCGACTGTTCGGGCGTGATATCCTCACTGGTTAACAAACGCTGCATTGCCTGAAGACGCTTCGGTGTTTCCGCAACCAGGGTCTTGTCCAAGGATAAAATAGCCGTAATTTCCCCGGCGAATCCATGCAGTGCCGCAGCATCGATCACGCGCTGTTGGGTCAAACTTTCCAGCGTCAATTCATTGATCTTCAGCTCAAGGGCGTGCAGTCGGTCCAGCTGCACAATATGGCTGTGAACCGGCTTTAGCCGCTGGACGTCGCTCCAGGACATGGCAACCAGCAAACTGAGCGCTGCCAGCAACAACAGGGTAATCACGGTGGCGGGTAGCCACAAAGAACGATACAGCAGAAATTGGATCATGGTGCGGTTTATTGGTGCCTCGGCCGAAGCATTAAAACGGCTTTTTGTGCCCGCTGCAACCCGGTCCGATAACCGCGACTCAGCCCAATTTCTATTCATAGAACAGCTCTTAGTGATTCCGTTACGCAATACCGGCCAAAGCTGACGTAGAGCCAATATTGAACTTGCTGTTTCGTTTCTACCACTGGGGCGGTAGTGTTTTCAGTAGCCATAAACATTATCCTCGCAATCGCTAACCCCGAAGCCGTCATTGGAAACATCCGCACGCGACGGTAAAGGCGGCACAGCCCAGCTAGAAAGCCACAGAAAAGGCTCATGCAAATCACATACCAAATTTATAAGTCCAATAAAAATAATGGCTTATCGAATCTTTGAGTCATCAGATACCTTATCGACATAGGCGGAAAAACCAGCTGGTGGAAATCCACCACCGTCGCCGGATTCGTGAAACGCGACAATGACCTTTGATCGAAACAGCGATGCATGACAATTCAGATCAAGCCCCCCTGTTCCACCGCGAACAAAACAAGAGGGAATCATGCTCACTTCTGTAGTTATCTAACCACTGTTACCCTATCTGCGTTTTAGCAAATTTAACGAGCCTACTATTGGCACTTTCATTGCTTTTTCTCACTTTTATCTGCTACCTCGGTACGCTGAGAGGTCTCGGAAAGAGCTGGGTGCTCAGGCTTAAACGCTTGGTGTGAGTTGGAGCGGAAGGCGTCGAGGATCAAAATAGAAGCACACATTTGGAAAAATGAGGAGCTTCGTCATGATCGACATCGACACCTTCCTGACCTATCTATACGTTATGGTGGACGACTTTTGCAAGCAACATCCGAGCTGCGAGCGTCACCCCGGCCCGAGTGCATCGCTGAGCTGCAGCGAAGTGGTGACTTTGGCGCTGTTCGGGCAATGGTGCCACTTCAGCAGGGAACGCGATTTCTCCCGCTATGCCCGACGCCATCTGTGCAGCGCCTTTCCCGGCTTGCCGGACCGGGCGCAGTTTAATCGTTTGATGCGCCGGTACGCCGAGGCGGTGGTGGTCTGTTTTCTTGATCTGGTAAAACTCCTGGATGCGCCGCAGTGTGCCTATGAAGCGTTGGACGGGACGGCGGCCGTCCCGCGCGATGCCAAACGCCGCGGGTCGGGTTGGCTGCCCGGGTTGGCCGATATCGGTTGGAGGAACCGCTGGGGCTGGGACGAGGGCTTCGACGTGCGGTTGTCGGTCAATCCCCTCGGGGCGATCACCGGCTTCGGCTTCGGTTCGGCCAGCACCAAGGACCAGCCCCTGGCCGAGACGTTCTTTGCCCTGCGAGCGTACCCCGATCCGCGCCTGCCCACGGTCGGCGCCCCGGCCCGAGGGCCGTATGTCACGGACAAGGGCTTTGCCGGTCAAGCTCGCCAGCGCGACTGGCAAGATGCCTATGGCGCGGGGGTGATCTGTGCGCCCAAGCACAACCGCCGCCACCCCGGGCCGCGGGCCTGGCGGCGGTGGTTGGCCGGCATCCGTCACATCGTCGAGACCGTCAATGGCTGCCTCCAGCATGTCTTCCGTCTCGATCGCGAACGCCCCCACACCCTCGACGGCTTTCAGGTCCGCCTGACCGCCAAAATAGCCCTGCATAATGGCTGCATCTGGCTCAATCAGCGACTCGGCCGTGCCCCGCTGGCTTTCGCTGATCTGGTGGCGTGGTAGCATGCCAGGATCTCACACCAAGCGTTTAAGAGAGAAGTTTTTATAGGCTAGTTTATGAGAATTTTCCCTATTATGGTGGTTTTCCTCCTGCTCGCGGGCTGTAATGAACTGTCAAACCGGATTGACGTTAACACAGCCATTGCGGATCTACCCTTTGCCGACGCTCGCCTTAAAGCCTGCGTTATCGAGACAGCCCGCCGGGCAGGCTGGGAAACCGCAGGTCGTGTTACCCGGCTGCGCTGTAGCAATCTAGAGAGAAATAAGATCCGCTACCTTGGCGGCATTGAAAATTTGGTCAATCTCAAGGAACTGGATTTATCTCATAACCGGATAGCCGATGTCATTCCGCTGAACACCTTGCCTGTACTTGAATGGCTGGACTTGGGACACAATGAAATTGTCAGTATTCCTGCGCAGTCTACCCGACCAACCCTGCGTATGCTGAATTTAGACCACAACCAGATCGCGGATCTGACATGGATCACCAAGATGATAAGTCTCCGTAACCTGTCTCTTGGCTTTAACCAAATTAATCATCTCGCACCCCTGAAGACCCAAACCCACTTAATGGATTTAAAGCTCAATCATAATCGGATTACAGACATCACGCCGCTGGCAGGGCTCTCCGATTTAGTAGCGCTCGACCTTAACCACAATCAGCTTGCCGATCTCTCTCCCTTGCGGGGTTTACATAAATTACAGAGGTTATTTCTGAATGCTAACCGGATTGTTGATATTACCCCGCTGGCAACCCTGGAAGACCTTGTCGAGCTCGACTTAAGCGGCAATCAGATCACTAAGCTGGCAGCAATCCGAAAACTGCTAAAGTTGAACCGGCTATACCTTGACAATAACCAAATTTCCGATGTTTCTCCCCTGGAGACACTTGCCGACGTCCAAGTATTAAGTCTCAAGGGCAATTTCGACATCTCCTGTGCTGCCCTAAACCGGCTTGTACAGGTTTTTGGTAAAGAAGTGGTGGTTCGCCCCGTATCCTGCCAAACCGGCGCCAACAGGGGTGGTTAAAAAATAACAAAAGACAATGGCCATGGTAGCCCACGAACTCAACCAACCCGCTAACGGCGTCTATGCCAAGGCATGTGTTAACCTGCTACACTCAAAAAAGAATGACTCTACGTCTCCAAACCCCTAACCCTTGACTTACCTTGTACTTGCCCTGTTTTCCTGAGCTTGATTAACCGCGTGAGACAGTTTTCATAGCTTGGTAAATATACCCGGACGATGCTGAATAAACAGATTGGCTATGCAGAATACACATCGCTCTTCAGCTCTTGGCTATCTCCTTGCTATCGTAATGACGGCAACCGTTGTATTGGTCCGTTTTTTCCTAGGCGAAGACTCTCCACTGCTGTTGTTTGTCATGGCGGTCGTACCGGCGGCTTGGTATGGCGGGCGGAAACCCGGCCTGCTAGCGACGGTATTGAGTGGGCTGGCCGGTAATTATTGCTTTCTACAACCGCTCGGCTCCCTGTACATTGCCGGAACGAAGGACCGCATCTGGATGGGTGCATTTATTATCGTCAGTGGATTGATTTGCTGGCTCTGCGAGGCGCTACGCGCCGCCCAACACCGCACTAAGACTAAGCAGCGGCAATTAGAGCAAGAGATTGCCGAGCGCCAAAAAACCGAAGAGGCCCTCCGCCAAAGCCAGGCATTCCTGCAAGCCATCATCGACAACAGCACCACGGCTATCTTCTTCAAAGACCGGGAAGGTCGACATTTGCTCGTCAACCGGGAATTCTGCAAGCTATTTCACATCACTCAGGAAAAGATGCTTGGATTGACCGACTATGATATTTTCCCGCAGGATGTGGCCGACTGCCTACGGATCAATGACCGGCAAGTGATCGAGCACAAGCAAACCATCCAGCGGGAAGAAGTCGTGCCAGTTAACGGTGAGACTCAGACTTATGTCTCGGTCAAGTTTCCGCTCTACGATAGTACCGGCGAGCCCTACGCCGTAGGCGGCATCGCCACGAACATTACCTACCTCAAACGGGCCGAGCAAGCAGTTCTGAAAAGTGAGGCCCAGCTGCGGCGGTTGATGGATTCCAGTCTTTTCGGCGTAGCTTTCACTGACCAACAGTGGCAAATTACCGCCGCCAACGATTATTTCCTACAAATGCTCGGCTATACAAGGGAAGATTTGACTACCAAGCCACTGCGGTGGAATCAGATCACGCCACCCGAATGGGCGGAAATCGACCGCGAGGCCAGAAAACAGCTTCTTCAAAAGGGCGTCTGCGGCCCGTTCGAAAAGGAATACCTTCGTAAGGACAACACCAAAGTTCCCGTACTGGTTGGTGCGGTGCTGCTGGACAAGCTAGCTGGTCAGCAGGAAGGATTTATTGGCTTTGGTCTCGACTTGACGAGGTTAAAACAAACCGAGGAAGCGTTAAAAGAGGCTAATCGCCGCAAGGATGAATTCTTGGCTACGCTGGCTCACGAACTAAGAAATCCGCTAGCGCCAATTCTCAACGCCGTGAACATTCTGCGGAGTCGAGGCACTGCGGAACCAGAATTGCAGTGGTGCCAGGACGTGATTGACCGACAGGTGCAACAAATGGCCCGGCTGCTGGATGACCTGCTTGATGTTTCCCGTATCACCCGTAACCGGCTGTTACTGCGCAAGAAGCAAATCGAACTGGCCGAGGTGGTACAAAATGCCGTAGAAGTTAGCACCCCATTGCTTGCGGCAAATAGTCATGAACTCACCGTTACGCTACCGTCTGAACCACTGTATGTGGAAGCTGACTTGACCCGCTTGGCTCAGGTGTTTTCCAATTTGCTCAACAATGCCGCCAGATATACCGAACGGAACGGCCACATTTGGCTAACGGCTGAACGGCACAGCAATGAGATTGTGGTGACCGTGAAAGATACCGGAATTGGCATTCCCGCTGAGATGCTGGCAAAAGTCTTTGACTTATTTACGCAGGTAGAACGGCCGCTGAAGTGGTCACGCAGCGGACTGGGTATAGGCCTGGCGCTGACAAAGCAGCTAGTGGAAATGCACGGCGGTAGTATTGAAGCTTACAGCCCTGGCTCTGGCAAGGGAAGTGAATTTGTCGTGCGCCTACCAATGGTTGTCCCATCCCGAACGCCGGAGTTGCAGCAGTTGAGTTCGCAGGACAGAGGGTTAAATTCGTCCCAATGCCGCGTTCTGGTCGTGGATGATAACAGGGATGCGGCGAATACCTTGGCAACCCTCCTGCAGGCTATGGGTAATGAGATCCACACCGCTTACGACGGACTCGAGGCCATCGAAGCGGCAGCGAAATTTCAGCCTGAGGTGGTGCTACTTGACCTCAGGATGCCAAAGTTGAACGGCTATGACGCTGCATGCCGCATCCGCGCACATGCGTGGGGCCAACACATGGTGCTTATCGCCCTAACGGGCTGGGGTCAGGAAGAGGATCGGCGCCGTGCTCAGGAAGCAGGATTTGACCACCACCTAGTTAAACCGGTGGAGCCTGCAGCCTTGCTGAAGCTGCTAGCGGAGATACAGCGAAACCGGAGCTGTACCAACCCAAAAAATTAGCAAAACCAACTCTGCTATAGTGCCAGCCATATGAATTGATGCCGATAATTTTATTACAATCGTTGTTTACTAACGATTTGAAGCCTTGTAACCAGTATCAGGTCATTTGACCGGCACTATAGTTGCTTCCCATAAATGAAGCCCTTCTCTTTCGGGACAACGGCACCCATTCCTTAGCCCCAATGAAAAGTAGTTCAGCACCCCGGTCCACGGCTGGAATATCCTCTTGGTTCTTTATCTAACCGCAATGGGTACCGGTAAGAAACTGGGATAAATCGCAAACCAGTTATTGTATTTCCTGATTGGCTTAGTCATCTGCAGCCGCACCGTCTCTCAAATTTCTCCTATTCCCAATGAAGGGGTATAACATTAACTGTGTTATCTAAGCAGGAACCGGTTGGGAAATGAGGCAGACCTTGCCAGCATACCGAACCCTGCCGGTCGTATTGCTGATGTTTTTGCAGAGGGGCATTATTATGCTGATTAAGGCCACAGGCGACTTATGGTGGAAAAACGCCATTATCTATTGCTTAGATGTGGAAACCTTTCTGGACGCCAACGGTGACGGTATCGGAGACTTGCCCGGACTGATCCAGCGCGTCGATTATCTGGCCGGCATCGGTGTTAATTGCATCTGGCTCATGCCCTTTTATCCTACCCCCAATCGGGATGACGGTTATGATGTGACCGACCATTTTACCGTCGATCCGCGGTTGGGCACGGCAGGCGATTTTGTGGATTTGTTACGTACGGCCCAGGACCGTGGAATTCGTGTCATCATTGATTTGGTGGTTAATCATACCTCCGACCAACATCCCTGGTTTCAGGCAGCGCGTGCCGATCGGCACGCGCCTTACCGTGACTACTATGTATGGCGAGACGAGATCCCCGAGGATGGCCCCGCGGGAATCATCTTTCCGAATGTTGAAGACAGCAATTGGCATTGGGATGAACAGGCGGGGCAGTATTATTTGCATCGCTTTTACTCGCACCAACCGGATCTTAATATCGCCAATCCGGCAGTCCGCGAGCATATCCTCCAGATCATCGGCTATTGGCTACAGTTAGGCGTGGCGGGTTTTCGCGTTGATGCGGTGCCTTTTTTGGTGGAAACCAAGGGCCTGACAGGCGAGATTGATTTTCTTCCTCATGACTTTCTCCGTGACCTAAGAGCCTTTTTGGCGCGCCGCCGGGGAGATGCCGTCCTGCTTGGCGAAGTTAACCTGCCACCCCAGGAGCAGCGCCATTACTTCGGTGATCAGAATGGCGACGAATTGCATCTACTCTTTAACTTTGTCCTGAATCAGAAACTTTACCTGGCGTTGGTCCGTGAAGACGCGGGACCGCTACAGGAGGCAATTAAGGCCCTGCCGACCATTGCCTCTATCAATCAGTGGGCAAACTTTGTGACCAACCATGATGAACTGACCTTGGACAGGCTAACGGAAGCCGAACGTCAGGAAGTCTTTGCGGCACTAGGACCCGCCGCAACAATGCGGCTGTTCGACCGCGGGATTCGCCGGCGCTTGCCGACCATGCTAAATGGAGATCAGCGCCGTATCCGTATGGTCTATAGTCTCCTGTTCTCACTGCCCGGTACGCCGGTGCTCTTTTACGGTGAGGAGATTGGCATGGCCGAGAACCTAGATATACCCGGACGAATGAGCGTACGCACGCCCATGCAATGGTCCGGCGAGAACAGCGGCGGGTTTTCTACCGCCGACCCCGCTATATTGCGAAGACCTCTGGTGACCAGCGAGCACTATGGTCCCAACGCCGTTAATGTCGTCGATCAACGCCTTGAGCCGAACTCGCTACTTAACTGGATGGAGCGCCTGATCCGCCGGCGCCGGGAATGTCCTGAATTTGGTTGGGGTACTTGGCAACTGCTGGAAACCGCCCACCCCAGCCTGTTTGCCCATCGCTGTGACTGGCAGGGAAGCACAATAATCGCCATTCACAACCTATCGGCCAAGCCCTGCCAGACGACACTGAAATTACCTGATGCCGCCGACTTCCAGGGTCTCGTCAATCTGCTTGGCGACCGCCGCTACGCGCCCTATCAAGGCGGGCCCCTGGAACTGGAACTCGGTGGCTATGGTTATCGATGGTTTCGTATGCACCGCAAGGGACAACGGATTATACCGTAACAGGAGGGTTTACCGGTCTTTCAGGAAAGCGGCCTTGGCTATCGGAACCGGCCCAGCATGGCGCTATGTCAACCAGGCCGGATCACGCTCCAGCACCGGCAGTGGCTTATGGCCATCGGCAATCTGTGGTTGACAACTGAGTAAGCCGCGCGTATACGGGTGGTGCGCCGTCGCTAACTCAGTCGTTTTGAGTTCCTCCAGCACGCGGCCTCCATAGGTGACCAGCACGCGGTCGCAGAACGATCCCACCAGATTCAGATCGTGGCTGATTAGGATCAGTCCCATGCCCCGTTGGCTGACCAAATCATCTAAAATGGCGAGCACCTGCAGCTGCACGGTCACGTCGAGTGCCGAAGTGGGCTCATCGGCGATCAATAACTCCGGTTCAGTAATCAGCATCATGGCAATCATGATCCGCTGCCCCATTCCCCCGGAAACCTCATGGGGGTAGGCGGCATACACCCGTTCCGGGTCACGGATACGCACCGCCGCCAGCATGTCCAGCACTCTGCGCCGTGCCTCGGCGCGGCTGGCTGCGCTATGGGCACGATAGGCTTCGGCGATTTGGCGGCCAATGGGCATGACGGGATTCAGCGAGTATTTGGGATCCTGCATTACCATGGTTATCCGTTTACCGCGGATGGCACACCACTGCTTCTCGCCGATGCCCAATAAGTTCATACCCGCAAACTCCAGTCTCCGTGCCTTGACCTGCCCCGGTGGAGGCACCAGACCCAGAATAGCGCGACCAATCTGGGTCTTACCGGAACCGGATTCGCCGACGATACCCAGCTTTTCGCGACGCATGGCAAAACTGACGCCGCGTACCGCCGGCACTGCTTCCCGGCGCGTCGTAAAAGTGACTTGCAGATCCTCGACACAGAGCAATGATCTGCCATCGTTGTGACTTGTCAACCGTCAGTCTCCATGTCTCGGATCCAACACGTCCCGCAGGCCGTCGCCCAACAGATTAAATCCCAAACTGACCAAACAGATGGCAATTCCGGGCATGGTGGCCACCCACCACTGATCCAGCAGAAATTTACGTCCCGCCGCAATCATCGCCCCCCATTCCGGCGCGGGCGGCTGCGCACCCAGGCCAAGGAACCCGAGACCGGCCGCCGTTAAAATAATTCCCGCCATATCCAGAGTGACCCGCACGATGACCGAGGCCGTGCAGAGCGGGACAATATAGCGCCAGATGATGCGCGCCTGGGATGCCCCCTGCAGACGCACCGCAGCGACAAAATCGGTATGGCGCACGGTCAGGGTCTCGGCGCGGGCAAGGCGTGCGTAAGGCGGCCAGGCGGTCAGCGCAATGGCCAACACCGCATTGACAATACCCGGGCCGAGGGCTGCCACCAGGGCCAGCGCTAAAATCAACCGGGGAAAAGCTAAAAAAATATCGGTCAGTCGCATCAGGAGAGCATCCCACCAACCGCCAAAATAACCCGCCGTGGTGCCGATCAGCAGCCCGACGGGCGCCGCCATGACGGCCACCAGCACAACCACATAGAGAGTCAAACGTGCGCCGTAAACCACCCGACTGTAGATATCCCGGCCCAGTTCGTCAGTACCGAACCAGTGGCCGGCGCTCGGCGGTTGTAAGCGGTTTTGCAGGTTAGGCACGACGGGCGAATCCGGGGCCAGCAGAGGCGCCAGCGCAACAACCACCACCAGCCCCAGGACGATTACCAGGCCCAGTAACGCCAGCCGATTGCGGGAAAACATCAGCCAACCTACCCAAATCCGGCTTAAAACGGCCTGTCGGCGTGATTGCGGAACAGCGCTGGCCAGCCAAGCCGGTGTGACGATATTGCTCATCGAGCCCGCGGATCCAACAACCGGTACAATACGTCGGACAATAGATTAACGCCGATAAATACCGTTCCCACCACCAGAGTGCCTCCCAGCACGGCATTCATATCGGCATTCAGCAGAGAATGGGTAATATATTGCCCCAACCCCGGCCAGGCAAACACCGTCTCAGTCAACACCGATCCCTCCAGAAGATTGGCAAAGGACAGCGCCACCACGGTAATTAAGGGTACCAGCGCATTGCCTAAGGCATGCCGCCAAACGATCCGGGCTTCGCGAATACCCTTAATGCGCGCCGTGGTAATGTATTCCTGGCTAAGTTGCTCCAGCATAAAGGAGCGCGTCATCCGGCTGATATAGGCCAAACTGAAATAGCCGAGCAGACCGGCCGGCAAGACAATGTGGCTAAATGCGTTCCGCCACACCTCCCATTCGCCGGCCAGTAAACTATCTATCAGCAACATACCGGTTACCGGTGCGACGATATAGTCGTAAGCAATATCCAGCCGCCCTGGTCCGCCGACCCAGCCCAGCTGTGCGTAAAAGAGCAGCAGTCCCATTAACCCCAACCAGAAAATGGGGATGGAATACCCCATTAGACCAAGGACACGAATCAACTGGTCCTGCCATTTTCCCCGCTTAACCGCAGCGATGACGCCCAAGGGAATCCCGCCGAACACGCCGATTAAAGTGCCGAGTACCGCTAATTCGACGGTCGCGGGGAAAACCCGTTTAATATCCTCAAGCACGGGATTGGCCGTGAGCACGGAATACCCTAAATCGCCTGTCAGAGTCTGCTGCAGATAGCGCAGAAACTGCTGCCAAAGCGGTAAATGTAAACCCAGTTCCACACGCACCCGTTCGTATACATCGGCCGACGCCCGATCGCCCACAACCGCCAGCACCGGGTCGATGGGGATGACGCGGCCGATAACAAAAGTCACAAACAGCAGCCCCAGGAAAGTGAGTGCAACCGTGACCAGCAGCTTGCCAAAACCGGTCAGCGGACGCCACCACAACGGGTGTCCGCTAGCGGGAGCGGTAACTGCAGTTGGCTTTAGCGCCATGGGGACATTAACTCCCCCCCGGCTCAAGCACCGCAAAATACCATATTACTCCTTCCTCACCCCGGCATAACGATAGTCATCGAAGGCGGGACCTACCACAAAACCATGCACGTTCTTGCGCTCGGCGATGACTTCGATTTCCTGGAACATAATGACAAAGGGCGAGGTCTGCTGATGTTCCCGCTGGAGTTCCTCGTAGCGTTGCGCGCGCTTGGCGGCATCACGCTCTAACATGGCGGCTTGGGTTTTCCGGGTCATTTCCGGAATCTCCCAGGCGTTACGCCAAGCCAGTGTCTTGACCTCGGCGGACTCGGTATTATCGGGATTGCTGGCAAAGGCTTTGGCGTTGCTATGGGGGTCCTGATAGTCGGACCCCCAGCGGCCGATGTAGATATCATGACGGCGCGCCCGATACTTGGTCAGCGTTTGCTTGTTATCAGCGGGAATGATTTCCAGCTGGATACCGGCCAACGCCAGCGTCGCCTGAATCGCTTGGGCCATTTCCATAATTTCCGCGCTGTTGCGGGTATCCATCGTCACGGTAAAGCCCTTGGCAAGGCCGGCCTGCGCCAGCAGCGCCTTGGCTTTGTCCACGTCAAGAGCAAACGGAGTGTCAGGCACGGCGCCCAGAAATCCTTTCGGCAAGAACGCCTGGTGTACGGTGGCCTTGCCTTGCATAAGCGTATCGGCAATACCCTGATAATCCACGAGATACTTAAAGGCTTGGCGAACCTCGGGGTTCGCCAGCAGGGGGTTTTTCTGGTTTAGACTGAAATAATACAATTCGCCCTTTTCACTCTGACGCAAACGAATGTCCGAGTGGTTACGCAGACCTTGCAGCTGCGCGGGGCCCAGCTTACGGGCAATGTCGATATCCCCTTTCTCCAGCAGCAGACGCTGTGTGGTCGGCTCGATAATATGCCGCGTAATCACCCGCTGCATGGCAGGCGCACCGCCCCAATAGTCCTCATGCCGGTCGAGCACCAGGACTTCATTGGGTTTCCATTGGCGCAGTTGAAAAGGCCCGGAACCGGCGTAGTGGGTACGCAGCCAGGCGTGGCCCAAATCACCATTCTGCTCATGGGCAAGAACGGTCTTTTTGTCTACCACGGAGCTGGCGGTAGCGGTCAAACAATATAATACGAAGGTAGGCGCATAGGCTTGATCCGTCTCGATCACCAGGGTCAGCGGATCGACGGCGCGGATCTTATCTTGCACATTGTCCGCCGTAAACCCGAACTGAGTCAAAATAAAAGCCGGCCCTTTGCCGAGCCGCACGACCCGCTGGAGGGAAAAAGCGGCGTCTTCGGCAGTCAGCGGGTTACCCGAGGCGAAGGTGATACCCGGACGCAGCTTAAAGGTGTAAGTTTTGCCGTCAGGCGAGATGGTCCAACTTTCAGCGGCCACGCCAAAGAGCGTGGAGACATGGGTCATGTCGTAACTTAGCAGACGGTCATAGGTGTTGGCGGCGTACTCGGCGCCGGAAAACTCAAAAATCTCGGCGGGATCCAAGGTAATAATATCGTCAATGGCGTTGGCCATCACCAAGATGTCCTTCGGTGTCGCCGCCGTACCGAGAGCGGCGGTGAGGAGCAATAAAACGCCGAGTAGCGCTCCCAGTAAACATCTCATGCTTCGGCTTTTTCCCATTGCTTGTCGAGGTCCTCTCATGGTTGACCGTTACTTTACCCCATCATCAATACCAGCACGATTGCCTTTTGACAACCCAGGTTGGGTTGCTTTCTGGGGCAAACACATCATAAAAATTTAAAATTCAATAGCTTAATGTGGAGTTTGGGCTACCAACTTAAGGCGGGACATGTCAGACGCCACATCCACCGGTAGCGAGGAGAAAATAAGGAACAGACCATAATGGCACTTACTTAAGCATATTGCACCTCTGGCAAGAGCTCCCAGTAGGGCAATCGCGCTATATAGCTCTTGACAGAGGAGGCAGGTAATGTTGGGAGGCATGCTGATGTTGAGGAGGTAACCGATGCTGTCTGATCCCCGCCCCTATTTTGCCGAGCTGCCTGACCCCCGCCGGGAAACCCGAAACAAGCTACACAAACTGAATGACATTCTCATGCTCGTATGTTGTGCCGTGCTCAGTGGAATTGAAGACTGGGTAGGGATGGAGGAATTTGGCAAGCAAAAGGAGGACTGGTTGCGAGAGTTCTTGGAACTGCCGAATGGCATTCCGTCGCATGATACGCTCAGTGACGTGTTGGGACGCCTGGCGCCGGGGGCATTTACCGACGCGTTGTTGCGGTGGGTGGAAGTCGCTATCCCGAGTTTAGCCGGTGAACCGGTGTGCCTGGACGGTAAGCGGTTGCGGGGTAGTCGAGTAGGCGAGCAAGCGGTTCACCTGGTCAGCGCCTATGCGGCGAAAGCTCGCTTAGTCCTTACGCCGCAGGCGGTGGCGGACAAAACCAATGAAATTACGGTGATGCCGGAATTGCTATCACTGCTGGATGTGCAAGGGGCGGTGGTTACGATCGATGCGATGGGCTGTCAGAAAGCCATTGCCCAGGACGTGATCGACGCGGGTGCGGACTACATCCTGGCTCTGAAGGACAACCACCCGGGTCTGCATGACGACGTGCGCTTATGGCTAGACACGGAAACGGCCCAGGGCCGCTTGCCCCAGCAGGAGACGGTAGCCAAAGACCATGGTCGAATTGAAATCCGCCGCTACGCCCTGAGTGACGAGATTGCCTGGCTGGAGCAACCACCCGAGTGGGCCGGACTGCAAGCGGTCGGTCGCGGCGAATCGACCCGAATCATCGGCGAGGCAACGACGACCGAATACCGCTATTACCGGTGCTCACTGACCGATCCGGCGTGCTTTGCCGACGCCGTGCGCCGCCACTGGGATACCGAGAATGGTCAGCATTGGATACTGGACGTGCAGTTCGGCGAGGATGCCAATCGGACACGCCAACATCACGCGCCCGAAACCCTTGCCCTGATCCGGCGGATGGCGCTCAACGGGATACGCCATAACGGCCCCGCTAAGGATAGCCTGCGACGTCGTCAGCTGCGCGCTTCACTGAACGATGATTACCGCACCCATCTCATCTTCGGGCCTCAGAGGCTGTTGGAAAACCCCTGATCGAACGATTTCGGAGCATTTTAACTCGATGTTCAAGTTAGAATTTTATAATATTCAAATATTCTGATTTTATTCCTGCGGCTCATCTAAGCCTTCGCTTGTGCGTGCTGAGCACGATACTTCAATGAGGCCGTGGGCTCCAGTCGTCCCCAGTCGCGCAGATGCAGATGCTTTTTCGACGGTTGCAGAGGAAATAGCGGTCGAATCGCTTGAGTCAGCTGGTCGAGTTTATCGGCAAAGGCATCGCCGTCGAGCCACTCTTGAAGCCAAGCGACCAGGGCGTCCATTTGTAGGCGGCGTTGGAGGCTACCGATGGTCGACACAGGTTGCCGTTGGTCCACGCGGGCTTGTTGGTCAGGGTGAAGGAGGAGGCAGTGATCGCACAGTAGGCTCAGGGCCAGGCCTCTGCTTGACCCCGCATCACCAGGCTGTTTGGTCGCCTGCCCCCACCCTTCATAGACTTTCAAGTCCTCAATGGCCACTTCCACGAGCCACCGGCCCGTATGCGCTTGTACAATATCCAGGGTCCGCCAACTGAGTTCGGAAGCCACCAGGTAACGATAATCGCGCTGATCCGGATAGCGAATGGCCACCACAAAGCGTTTGCAACCGTGGGCCTCGACATACCGCCGGGCGCTGCTGACCCAGACCTCGATTCGCTCGCCGCCGCGAACGCAAATCGTTTGGGGCACCCCCGGATAGGCGCGGAAGTACGCGTCCAAGCGCCAACTCCGTCCCCGGTAGTGCTCCTTCTGATTGTGCCGCAATTGGCTGATGACCTGCCGCTCGCCCCACGGCTTGGCGGCCTGGGCCATAAACACCGCATTCCCATCGAGGGCATCGGCCAGGATCGCTTTGCCCTTCACCCTCGGGTGGTCATGGGCAAATTGCTCCAGCAACCCCACCGCGAGCTGAGGTTTGCTCGGATAGGCCGGGTTATCGGGCGGCGGCGCCGGACGCTTAGATTTGCTCACCCCTTGGCGCTTTAGCCGCTTATCCGCTTTCGCCCAGGCGCTATAGGCCGGATCCGGTGGGTAGAACGCGAAGCCTACCAGGATCGTCACCACCGGCGTGACCAACACCAGAAATACCACCTCTTGACCCCTCATCGTGCCCGTCCCCGGCTTGTCCTTAACATAATGCACATGGGGAATCCGCGTGGTCACCTTCGCGCGTCGCTTGCCCGTGTCGTCCAATACCAACACCCCTTCCCAGGTACCAACGCTGTCCAACCACAGCCTCACACTCAGAACCAGTAACAGGTCCCAGGGCATCGGTCCCCGAAAATACCACGATAACAACGCCTCGGAATACTGGCCCAACCCGGCTCGGACAAACTTTTTCCAGCATACCGATTCGGTGACGATAATTCCCATCAAGCAAAATGATAACCATGCTTTCTGACCCGGGCTCAGTCGCGCTTTCGGCTGATGTGATGCTAGGCGGGCGCCCAATTGCTCGACATAGGCCTCGACAAACGGTAACGGGTTGCCCATGATCATGGCTTTCACCCTCAAACTCGTGGATCCTTAACTTTAAGTATGGTCAGGTCTGAGAAAAATAGAAACTCAATGAAAATCCGAATATTCTAATTCACTAACTTGAACATCGAGTTTAAATCAACGCATTAGCTTGCGCGCCAGGGTATTTTCCAACAGCCTCTCAACTCACATAGCGCGATTGCCCTACTATCCATCGTCGTCCTCCTCAACCCACGAAACCTTTTGAGCAGGCCATCGTGATGGGCCATTGAACGGTATTGCGGTTAAGCCCGGCGACCATGAAGTCTTGTTTACCGCCGTGCAGGAGAAGCGCGACGCGGGCGACGCGCAGAAAGGGGTGTTTACCGATGCGCACGGGGTCGAGCACGGCTATCTCTGGGTGAACGATCTGCCCTTGAACAAAACCCATCCGCAGCGGCGGGTCAATTTTCTGGAATACTGGGAAAAGGATGGTGATCGCCAACGGCGGTTCAGCTGGATCACCGATATCGAACTGACGCCAGAGAATGTTGAACCGTTGATGCGAGGAGGACGCGCTCGCTGGAAAGTCGAAAACGAAACCTTCAATACGCTCAAGAACCAAGGCTATGAACTCGAACACAACTACGGTCACGGGCAACAGCATTTGGCCACCGTCTTTGCTTGCTTGACGATGCTCGCCTTCCTGGTCGATCAAGTCCAGGAACTCGGGTGTCGGCTCTTTCAAGCCGCCCGCGCGCACTTTCACTCGCGAACCTCGCTGTGGGAGCGGCTCCGGGCGCTATTTACCGACTACTTCATTCCCGATTGGAAAACCCTGTGGGAGGCGATCGCCTCAGAGGCTGTGAAAAAATCACCTCCCCCAGAGATGAAACATAGTTCTGGGGTGAAGCAGGAAGCGTTCCTGTCGAAAAGCCTCATGGGTCAGAGACAGGCTGAACGGGGTCGATAGCGAATCGGAACGGTTTAACCTCCGCTGTTTGTCTGCGGTTGTCCGCACGGGAGTGACCTTGACGACTTAAGCGGGGTTAGCAGCCACTTGCCGGCGCAAGGCGGCCCCGCGCATCAGGTGGTGCGCCAGGGCAACCCACAAGAGCACGGCTTTGCCTTTCTTCAACCCCCGCACGCGAAACTGTTGCAGGCCGCGGTTTCGGGCAATGGCATTGACGCATTCGGCGGTGGCCGCGCGCACTGGGTAAATGGCTTTGGCCGCTGCGCCCCCCATCCGCTGGCGCCACTGCGCTACCGCCGGGCTATCCGTGGGTAAGGGTTGATACGGATCACGCCCCTTCGCTTTGGGTTTGGGCACCGGGGCGTAGCGCGTCACGTTTCTGGCCGGGGTCGATAAGGTATCGATGTCGGTCTTAGTGACAAACCCGCCATCGACCAACGCTTCGTCAGGATACTGGCCATAGTGGTCGGCAACCTGGTCGAGCATCGGTACCAGCTGACCCTGATCACTGCCGACATGGCTGATCGCTACCCCGACGATAAGCTGGCTTGCCGTGTCGGTGCAAAACTGCCCATGGTAGGCCGGGCGAAAGCCTCCGTCGGCCATTTTCATCACCCGGGCCTCGGGGTCGGTGGTGGAGCGGCGGGCGTTTTCCTTCGCGTCGGCTTTTTTCTTAGCTTCCACGTCAGCGAGTTGCGTTAAGGCCGCCTCGATTCGCGCTTGGCGTTCGCGCGCCGCCCGCTCCTGGGCCGCTTGCCGGCGTTTCTGCACCACCGCCGGAGGCTCCTCCCGCTCCCGGCGTAATGCCGCCAGGTGCGCCTCGGCTTCTGCCAAGCATTTCTCTAGCGTACGGCGACGTCGGAACGAGCCCGCCCCCGCACTGGCTCGCACCCGCACCCCGTCCTGAGCCGTCCGCTTCAATTCCACCAGTCCTTCGGCCAGCAACGTCGCAACCTGTAGCGTGAGCTGCTCTTCCAGCCACGCCCCGTGCTGGACCCGAAAGTCCGACACCGCGTGATAGTTGACCGTCACACCCCCGCACAGCCAGCGGTAGGCGTTGTGCTCTTGGCAGAGCCGCGCTAACCGTCGCGCACTGCCAACACCATCCAGTGTGGCATACAACCATAACGCCAGCAAAATCCGCGCATCCATCGCGCTGCGTCCCGCATGCCCCTCCACTGCCCGAATCCGCTCATAAAGCGCCGATAAATCCACCCCTTCCACAAATTCCCATACCACCCGCGCCGCGGAGGGTCGATTCAAAGTACAGATAATTTTATGCTATCATAAAGTTATCGAACAGCTTTGACTAACCTATTGAACGATCGGAGCCCCCCTTGATGGCCTATCACAGGCTAGTGCATTATTTATCCGAGTTAGCAGACCCGCGTCATGCGAAAGGCATTCGCCCTGTGCAGTTGTCGAGCGTAACGATGATGGTAATGGCGATGCTATGCGGGCGAACGAGCCTGAAAGGGATCGCGCGCTTTGCGCGCACCCATGTGCAAGCGCTGGCCGAGGTGATCCCGTTACCGCGCGATAAAGCGCCCTCCTACAGTACGTTGCAACGCTTGAGCCAGCAGCTGTCGAGCGAGGGCTTGTGTAGGCAGTTCAATCGCTGGATGCCGCAGTACGCGCAGGCCGAGACGATCGCTATGGATGGCAAGCGTATCACCCGCACCTTCCCACCCAAGGAAGGCGAGAAACAACGTGTTACCTCGCTGGTGTCGTTTTTTAGTCATCCTCGTCAGCTGATCTGCGGCGTCGGTAAGCTGGACAATGATAAGCCCAGCGAAATCGACGTGGTGCAAGCATTGATCGGCACGCTGCGGATCGAGCGTTCGGTGTTCACTCTGGATGCGCTGCCTTGCCAAAAAAACCGGTGGCCCAGATTACTGCCCAGGGCCACGGCTACCTCATCCCCGTCAAAGGCAATCAACCGACGCTCCCTAAGCGCCTCGCGCGGACGGCGCAGAATGCAGCGACGGCGGCCTGGAGTTGGCGCCAAAGCGGCCATGGTCATGATACCCGTTGTCGGCGCACATGCTGGCCGGCCGCGGCGGCGATGAAGGCGCAATGGCCGGGGCTGGAGCAGTCTATCAGCGTTCGGCGGCAGGGCGAGCGGGACGGTAAACCCTTCGACAACCCCACGTATTACATCACCCGCGAGCCATTCAGGGCGTGGCGCTTGGCGCAGCGTGTTCGGGGTCATCGCAAGCTCGAAAACACCCTGCACTGGACTAAAGATGTCGTCTTGCAGGAAGATGATGGTGGCTTGGTGGACTCACCAGCGGCGGCTAATATGGCGCTGATCCGCAACATGAGCTTCCATTTGCTGGTGATGACCGGGTAGCGATCGATCAGCGAAGGGATCAGTGCCATGGGCGAGCAGGTCGGGAAACTCTGGCAGATCATCAGTCAGCCGAGCCGAACACCGCTGAAGCGCTAACAGGTTAGCGATGCATGTCGGATAATATTATAATTTTAAATGGTTTTTTTACTTTGAATCGACCCTCCCCGCGCCGGGTGGTCCCCGTCAATTAACTCATCCAACCGCCGCGGCTGGGGATCCACTTGCTGGCGGTCGGCACGCCGGATACGAGGCAAGGGCGCCGCGGCGGTTTCGTCGGCCCCTTCCCATGCGGGGGGTAACTGAGACTTCTCTTTCATGCCGTCAGAATCTTCATGCCAATGCGATAAAAAGGGTGCTTTGTGCTACCTAAGCACGGAATCTATCAGATTAAACTTTAACAAGTTACACCATCAGCGATTTTTTCACAGCCTCTCAGGCCATGTACCTACCGTGCTGGCACCGGATACGTCGTAGCTCACTGTGGTGTCGTGTTCGTGCTATGCCTTGTGTTCTTGAGCAGTCGTCGATCCATACCCATTGCCTATTCCAGCAGCCATTTTACCATGGCTGGCGGGTAGCCTTGTGCGTCCCATGAGGAGCCGATGGTCTAGCCTCAGTAATCCTATGAAATCGCTCGGAGCGGGAATTGCTGCCGCTCGCACGATCTCGCCAACGATCGTGAAATATGTAAAGCTCTTCTCGGGACCTGCCGAACACTACTACTTATTTTTCTCTCTGTAATTTACTCACTGACCGGACAAAGTGATCTCTTTCCTCGTCGCTGGAAAGCTCCCCGGCCAGAGACTGCAAAAGCTCTTCGACACTGCCGCATCTCCCGGCGTGCTTTTTCACAATACACTTCGCCAGGGGCCCCATGTAGTAACCCATGGCCTTTGCAATGGCATCAAGCTGTTCGGCGTTGAGTCTTTTTTCGATTGAATCTTCCGAGCGGCATTCGGTGGCCACACCCTCGGATTTGTCTGGCTCAAAAACTAGCGACAGGCGTGTTTTGCGGATATTGGCCAGAAACTCATTCCGCTCCGATTTGTTGGGAATGTGGCTCGCCAGTTCTTCGGTAAACTCGTCGATTGACAAACAGGATTGCAATTTCTTTTTGACCAGGTGCCGGGCCAGTGGACCTATGTAGGTAGTAAGGCACCTCTCTACCAGGCTAACAACCTCGTTGGACAGGCTCTGGGTCAGCACTGATTGTCCACCGCCACTCGAGGGCTGGCTGTCGCCGTCGGGTTTGCGGTTAATCCGCGTGGCCTGGTAAACGGTTTCACTGATAATGGTTCCAGTGGCCTGCCCAACTTCCAGCAGTTCCAGTCGAAACCTGTTCGCACTGTTAAAGCGCTTGTTTTGACTAGGAGCCAGAGCCGCATGCAGGACTCGGATCAAATTATCCCTGATCGGATGGGGGTGGAGGGAGTTGGTCAGCAGCGGTTCCACCGAATCAATAGCTTTTTCTCCGGCGTTCAAGCGCACGCTGACACCGCTGAGCAGTTCGAGCAACAGCATGCCAACCGCATAGATATCCACACCCACTCCAACCTCTTCTCCCCTCAACGTTTCCGGTGCCATGTAGGCCGGAGTGCCCAAAATGTAGCCGGTCGCTGTCAGCTCCGAAGTGTCCAAGTGAGCCACACCAAAATCCGCCACTTTTACGCGATTGTCGGCCAACAACATAATATTGGCCGGCTTGATATCCCTATGAATAACACCCCGCTGATGCGCGTACTCAAGGGCTTCGAGAATCTGGACGCAGATTTGTAAGGCGTCGACAATAGACAAAGAAACCTGCCGCCGCAATAATTTCTTTAACTCGCTGCCTTCAATGAATTCCATCACGATGTAAGGGCGTTTATCGTCTGCTGCACCGTAATCAAATACGGTAACGATATTGGGGTGCAAGCACCGTGCAGCTGCCTTGGCCTCCTGCTGAAAACGCTGAAAGTAGCCTCCGCCCTCATCGCTGGTCAGCAAATGGGGGTGCATCAACTTGATTGCCACATCCCGCTCAATTTCGGTGTCAAAACCACAGTAGACAATACCCATGCCACCGCAGCCAAGAGTATCCCGAATCAGGTATTTGCCGATTTTCCTATCTGCCAATTCCATTGCCTATCACGCCGGTTAATCGTTTTCTTCCAGCATTTTCAGGGCATTGCTGAGGCTCCGGTGCATCCGGTTGATGGAGCGAGTCAGGGAAGAGATTTCGTCCTTGCTCTTTACCGGCAATTCCTCCACGTTCAGGGCCCCCATACTCACTTCATCGGCCTGTTTTGACAGGGTCTTGACCGGGCGAATAACGATAAAGTTGAGCATCAGGTTAAGCAGTAAAATCAGTGTAAGTACAACCCCGCTAAGGGCGCTCACAAAGGTCTGAATAGTCTGTTCTGCTTCTGCCATGGGTACGGACATGGGTACCGACACTATCTGAGCTCCTACGGTTTCATTCATTTTCCAGCCAAATCCATTAGCAGAGCCGTACATGGCGACCAGGGTATTCGGTGCGCGGGCCGGGGTACTATGGCAGGTCAGGCAGCCCTCATTCTTGATGGTAATAGGCTTTCCCAGAAACAGTAAACGTCCGGTTGGGGTTTTGCGTTCACCGATGATTTCAGTCTGGCTTACATCGTTACGAAAGGCATTAATGATATCTGCCTCCCAATCGAGTGCACGGTCCGAGGGATTGGTGGGGTTCAGTACCGCTTCGCGGTAGTTGTATTCGGGATGCTTAATCCGCAACTCGGCCATATAGCGGGACGCTGCATAGGCGGGGACTGTCTGAGGTAAAAACTGGCGCTTTTGCTGGACCGCCAACAGCGGGCGAATTTCCTTTACTGTATAACTGCGCACCGCCAACGCACTTTCCAGCATGATTCGCGTCTGCCGAATCACCTCTTCCCGTGCATTGCTTTCAAAGTACTGCCTTGCAAACAGGCTACCTGTAATCACTATCACGATGGATGCGATGACGATCACCAGGTTGAATTTAAGTTGCAATCCCACAGGGTTTCTCCCTTGTAATCACGGATGGCATCAAATATTTCGTCACAGTTTTTTTCGACACTGTTCCATCGCCGACCATGCAAAATCAAAATCTTCCAAGTCAAGTTGCAGCGGATAAACCCGGGTCACCGGCCAGGTGGGCCAGAAACCCAGTAACAATGTCATAAATTCTGCCTCACGCATCTCCCGATAGATCGCACTGGCGGAGCTACGGAATACCAAGTTGGTTTCCCTATCAAGGGCTTCGATGGGAAATAGCTCGGGTTTTGCGTCAAACTGAATGCCGTCACCGTCGTAACTCAAGTCGATATTGGAGTTGGTGTTGATGCGCAACTGATCAGCGTAGGCCATTAGGGTCACCTTCGCGATACCCTGCCCGTCCTCCATAACGAACTCACGGGAAACCAACCTGCATGCCGCCTTGCTAGTGGTCAAATCGGTTTCCAGCACCAGCGTCCAGTTGTCGGAAATCTGCATCGGTAACTGCTCGAGGCGAAATTGCAGTAGTAGCTCCTGTTTGGCAATCTCGACAGGCTTTGACGGCTTTTCCTTTACCGCATTGGCTTTCAGGGACGGGATCAGTTTGGCAATTACGACGGGCTTTGACGGCTTTTCCTTTACCGCATTGGTAACAGTCGAAGGTGGCAGAACCGGTTTTGCCCTATTTATGGTTTTGGCTTCAGCCTTGGATTTAGACTCGAGTTTTGGTTTGGTTTTAGGTCTGGTCCTGGCAGTCTCAAGGAAAGGTTCCGGCACCGGCCTAACGGTTTTTTCTAAAGGAGCGACCTCCTTCGATTTAGCGGCGGGCTGTTTGCCGGTATCCATTGTTGACGGCTCTAGAGGCCTGGCATCGGACCAAAGATCAGGGGCTGGTTCTTTCTCAGCTTTCGTCTTGACATCGGTGGAGGAGCAACTTGCCAACACAAGGCAGATCAATGATGCGATAGCAAGCTGTCTGTTTAGACGCAAGATGGTTCCGCGCGTCATAGCTGAGCGCAATCCTTCTGAGCCGCGAGGACGTTGGCAAAGGAATTCCCTCTTAAGGAACTAAGCAGTTCGTCATTCGATTCCTGTTTGCCCGTACAGTATAGAAGGGAGGATTTATAGTGAACCACTGCCATTGTGGCTAAAGTGGTGCAGCGGTAGAAACTTTGAGGTAGCATCGACATTAAAACCTTCCTTAGTTTGTTGCCTATGCCAGAACTTGAATTTATTGAGCGCTAAGACTAAAGTATTTTGACGTGGAATTGCAAGGAATTTATCAGCTCTGACCTATGGCCCCAAACAACGGTTGGATTGGTACATAATCGTCTCACATTGACGCCGCTTTCATGATTTTGCGAGGTCAATGCGGTACTCGGAACAACCGGCGCATATTTTTAGGATATTTTCGGAAGCGGTTGTTGTTTGCCTGTTCTTCCTCGCGGAGCTGCTGGATGTCGATGTCGGCAAATCGAGCGGCCAGCGTGGCTTTTCCGTTGAGCAAAATCCTCATGTAGTCGGGATTGTCGAGATTGCGCACCCGTGGGGTATCGGCAAGCATGGCCACCAATGTCCTGCTCAACGCTTTTTGCCCGGTCTTCTTCCGCCCGTCGCGTTTCCGAAAACGAAATGATTGCTCCATCAGATTATTGGTCCGTTGAGGCTGGATCATCACCGTGCCGGCAGGCGTGTTGACCGCAATCGGATCGGCAAAGCGTTGGTCCCAATACTTGTCAATCTGTTTCGCCATTTTCTGGTAACTGATGTCGCTTGCCGATAAGGCTTTTATTGTCTTTGAATAGCGCAACGCTTTGACACGACTTTCTATCGTCTTGATCTCGCCGTCGCCGGCATCGTTGAGTCCCTGACCGCAGTCTGGGCGTGCAATGCGCATCGCCTCTCGTAGTCGGTCAAAGCGGGTGATCTTCTGTTCGATTCGCGTCACCAGGTTATGCAGGGCGGCGTCGCTCAGCATCCGATGCAGAGTCGACAACGGCAAGACGCTCACCCCTTTCGCTTTCAGCTTCTTGAGTGCGGGATAGGCTTCCCGTAATCGCTGATAGAATACCAGGTGCGGGCGATCGAACGGGAAGCCAACCCCCGCACAGGCACTGTCGGCTTCCAGAACCCACGCCACCAGCAGGTAAGCGCTGACCCAGGGGGTGAGCGCTGGTGGGTTGTCGTTTTCGGCTGCTTTTCTGTCCAGGTAGGTCTGCAGATTGTCCGCGCGCGCCGACTCGTTATCGATCGCCTCATGCAGAGCTTTTCCGGCTTCGCTTAACGTTGCCTTGGCTTTGAAGTCCCGGGTATAGCGGCGGATCGTTCGGTACTCGAAATCAAACAGGTCCTTACCGAGATCTCTCAACAAATGAAAGTGACAGAGGTAGTCCGGTACCGTGGGGAACCCGGTGGCCACCGCTTTCAAAATCGCCCGGCCCATATCATGCACCAGCGCCAGCGGTGTCCCGTAAGCCGCTTTCAACTCGCGCAGCAGGAGGATGAGATGCGCGCTGTCTTCGGTCGGCATTTTTCGGTTGCCCAGGACACTCCGGCCGATCTCGTCGAGACAGCTGAATAACGGCGGGCTATCGCCTTCACCAGTGGCATCCAGGTGCAGAATATAGCCGCCCTTGGCGGCCATGTGCTCTCGCAGCGCGCCCTGACATGCCCGGTGTGCCAAAGCCAGGTACACGATAAAGCGTTTCCCCAGGAAGCTGATCTCACTGATCGAGATGGGGATGTTCCCGCCCGTCAACTCGGCCTGCACCGCCCGCTCGCTGCGGCAGTGCACAAACAGCGCCCTGCCGATGTGCGCAATGACATCAAAGCCGAACTGACCGCGCTGCGGGCTCAGCGCGCGCAACTCTTCCGAACGGTAGATCTCGCCACAGCGAGGGCAATGGCGTTGTGTTTCCAAGGCCTCGAACTGCCCAATCGCCAAGGTCGCCAGGCTCTTCTGCTGTGTTTTTAAGACGCAGGTATCGGCGCCGCACCGACAGCCCGTCGCGATGGGGGAAAAATGCCGCTGGGGCCGTTGTGAAAATAAATGCCGTGAGGCCAGCCGCAAGCACAAGCGAGCGATCTTCTCGCGTAGCAGACCGATGATTTCATCATCCGTTTTGTTTAATGTCATAGTAGCGCAACACGGCCGTCACCTCACGATCCTCGATGGCGATTGCCCGTTCTCTGAGCCCCGCACCCAGGGCCTTCGCATCGGTGCGCCGCGGGGTAGTTCGAATGATGTCCAGCAAGATTTCAAGCCGAACATTGTCCGGGGGTAAGACGGTTTCGGCGGCTTTCTCCAGTAGGCTCATCCGACGCCGGAATTGCGCCGCGCCCTGGTGGCGATCCTGACTGACATAGAGCGAGAGCCGCTTGGGCAGTAAGCGCCTCCCCACGGTATTTGACGCCACCAACTCCGTTAAGGCGTTTTGCACGGCCACCCGCAACAGCGTCTTTAATTCAATTAAAATATTTTTTTGTGGGTCATCCCGGCTTGCGCCTCCGCAATCAGTTCGACCAGTGTTGCCTTCAGCGTGCCGTACCGGGCAAAGCCAATGCCGTTGAAAAACCATAAGCCGGGTTGATCAAATCTCGCTGTCGATTTGAGCGCGTGGTATTGCCCGGTGTGGGAGTAGCTGGTGATTACATCGATCTGCTTGAGATCACGGAACACGCTGCTGCGCGCACGCTCATTGAGCGCCTGGCGTAACTGCCTGACGGTCATCACCATGTTGGGTTGGAGCAGGCGCTCGACGTGCGCGGGAGGCGATAGGCGGGAGTTGGTCATCGGTAAGCGCCAAAAAATCGACGTATCTTGACGTCTGGATTTTCTCTATTTCATATTCCACGGCAGCAGCGCTTCCCAGTCCTCGACGGTCTGCGCATAAGGGATTTGCCGCAGGACCCGGCACAAATAATCATACGGTTCCAGGCCATTGGCTTTGGCCGTCTCGACGAGGCTGAAATAGACGGCGCTTGCGCGAGCGCCGGCCGGGGTATCGGCGAAAAGCCATGCTTTTCTGCCCACGGCAAAGGGTCGGATGTGGTTCTCGGCCAGGAAGTTGCTGATGCGCAGGATGCCATTTTCACCATACCGGGTCAGCTTCGGCCACTGGTGCAGCGTATAGTCAATCGCTTCGCGCGTCAGGCCCCCTTTAGCCAGTTTCGGAGCGCTCTCCTGCAGCCAGGTGTAAAAGGTGTTCAGCGCGGGGATACTGCGCAGCTGGCGTTGGCGATATTTCTCCGCGGCGGGCAACGGTTCGATCTCACGCTCGATCAGGTACAGAGCGCGGATCCGGTCGAGCGCTTCGCTGGCGTAACTGCGCCGGACCGAGGCTGAGCCCGGCGACTGCCCTTTTTCCGCCTCGACGAACTTGCGCCGGGCATGATCCCAGCAGCCCAGATGGATGATGCCTTTTCTCTGGCAGATCTCATCGTAGCTGCTATAGCCGTCGGACTGGAAATAACACCCGCTAAAGTCTTCCAGCAGACGCTCGGCCACCGCTTTGCCTCGGGAACGGTCATACTCGAACAAGACGATAGGCCTATCCGGCGGCCCCCCGCGCATAATCCACATCCATTTATGCGAGGTGGGCTTCAAACCGGGCTCTTTAAGCACCTGGATACGCGTTTCATCACCCTGGATATACTCACTGGCCAGCTGCTCGTCGCGCATCAGGTTAATCAGCGGCTGCAGCTGCAGCGACAATTGAATCAGCCATTGCGCTAAGGTGGTGCGGGTGACACTACCGCCGTAGCGGGTGAAGATACCTTCCAGACGGTACAACGGCAGCGCATCGCCATACTTGGCCACGATCAGATCAGCGAGCAAGGCGACACTGACCGCGGCTTTGCCCAGCGGGTGGCGTGGGCGTTCGGCTTCGACCCGCCGCCGGGTACCGGCTTCGACGAACACCGCCTTCTCCTGCAGATACGCTAACACCTGCACTTTCGCCGGTGTGATATCGAGCTCTTCTTTGACTTTGACGAAAAACGTCTCGATCGCCCCCGCTTTTTCTTCTTCACTCAGGCGCAGATAGATCGTCTGGCGCGGTAAATCGGCCGATAAGCCTTTACGTCCACCGCGGCGTTTCTTCGACGTAGCGTCCGGGGTCTGGTGCGTCTCGACAGGCAGCTGCAGGCGGGATTCGTCTTCTTCAAGCAGCGCCAGCTGCCCGGTGTTTTGCTCGCTGCTGCGGCCAAACCGCTTCGCCCGCAGTAACCGAATTTGCTCTTCCAACAACACCAGGCGTTTTTGCTGCGCGGCGATGATCATCGATTGCTCAGCCATGATCTGCTGCTGCTCAGCCAGCACGGCGCGTAACGCTTCCGGGGTCGATAACGACGGGCCGGATAGGACAGATCGAGGCGCTGTTTGGAGGCTTGATTCCATCGAGTTATTATATCCAATTCAGCGGCTTATTGCATTATCGAAGCGCTTCATAATGCCATTTTTTGTGCGGCCTCATTTGCGCCAGATCATCGCCATCGAGCAGCCAATTCAGTTGCTGCCCCGTCACCGTGAGCACCGCCTGATCGTGCTTGGGCCAGCGAAATTTCTCCTCCGCCAGCGCTTTGTCATACAGCACAAACCCGTTGTCTTCCCAGAATAGGCATTTGATTCGGTTACGATGCCGGTTGATAAACACGTATAACGTGCCGCTGAACGGGTTGTGGCCCAGTTCCTGTTCTACGATCGCCGCCAGGCCCCGGTAGCTTCGTCTGAAATCCACCGGCTGGCGGTACAGATACACCTCAGGCAGTTGGTTCGAGGGACGCAGCGTATACTCCTTCATAGCTGCTCCACCAGCCGCTTGACCAGCTCTACGTTCCCCGCCTCGATGCCGTGCAACACCATCCCATTGGGTAACGTCAGCGTGAGACTCGGCGCTTCCGTCGAAGCTCGCACCTGCACCGGCACAAAACCGCTCTCCCGTTTTTTCCGGCGCCGGGCCTCCGCCGGCTCCAGCTTACGCCGCCAGTATTTGAACCGATGCCGCGATAACCCCACCTGCCGGCAGTACTCGCTTTGCGTTAAGCCGCTCTGGCGCCAACGTTCAAAGTGCTGGGGCCAGTCCGGTTCCCGGTGGGATTCTGTCTTGGGGTCGATCTCTGTATTCGCCATCACAATACCTCGGTGGTTGACTGTGAGCGTATTGTCTGGAGCTTCCGGCCTTCGCCGCTAGTACGTCGATTTATAGGCGCTTACGGTCTACAACAAGCTCAATGGCCTGGAGGCACACACCTCAGCGGAGCTGGTGCGTTACCGTGCGAGCACTCTGGGGCCGTTGATCGAACAACTGGGCGGGGCGCGCGAGCCGTGGTTGTCGGGTTATCGGGTGAAGATTCTCGATGGCAATTGCATCGAGGCCACGGCGCATCGGATCAAGGAATTACAGACGCTTCAGGCCGGAGCGCTACCGGGTAAATCGCTGGTGGTGTACGCGCCGGCGTTGGGATTGGTGAGCGATGTGTGTGCCTGTGAAGATGGTCATGCTCAGGAGCGCGCCTTGCTGGGCGAGGTGCTGCCCACGGTTCAGGCCAACGACCTGTGGATCAAAGATCGCAACTTCTGCACCCGGGAGTGGGTATACGAGATCGACCAGCGTGGGGCATTCTTTGTCACGCGCCAGCATCAGAAACTGCCTTTTGAGGTGCTCAGTCCGCTGTGCTCGGCCGGGCGGATCGAGACCGGAAAAGTAGCGGAACAGCGGGTGCAGGTAGTCGATGCGACGGGCAAAGCCCATCGGTTTCGGCGCATCCGGGTAGAGTTGGATCAGCCCACCCGCGACGGCGACCGGGTCATCTACATCCTGACCAATTTACCCCGCAAAGTGGCCTCGGCAAAGACGGTGGCACGGTTGTATCGCAAGCGCTGGACGCTGGAGACGGCGTTCCAAGAGCTCGAGGGGCACCTGCCTTCAGAGATCAACACCTTGGGCTATCCGAAGGCGGCGCTGTTTGGTTTTTGTCTGGCGTTGGTGGCATACAACACCCTGGCAGTAGTGTGGGCGGCCTTGCGCGGGGTTCATGGGGCGCAGCAAATCGACCAGGAGATCTCCGGCTACTATATCGCTAACTCGTCATCATAGTTCTCTTACTGAAAAACCTTGACCGCGTTGCCTAAAAGCAGCATGAATTCCCCCGAGCTACCAGCATTTGAGCACCTGGGTAGCCCAAGGAGAATCCATGCTGAGGTACGTATATCACGCTTTGGAGAGCTTTCAAAGTGTCTTTTCCCGTCACCGCAGTTGGCTACTATTCGCCGCGGTGGTGTTGAGTTTTCTGGCCGCCCCGGAGATGATCGGGGTGACGTCGATGTGCCGGTTCTGGCTCGGGGACGACCGGGTCTATCATCGCTTGCTGCACTTTTTTCGCTCCACGGCCTATGGCTATGGGGAACTGCTAGAGGCGTGGCAGCGCTATGTGTTGAGCCAGGAGGTCACGGTCAAAGTCGAGGGGCGTTGTGTGTTGCTGGGTGATCATACGCATGTGGTCAAAGACGGGGGGCGGATGCCCGGGGTGGTATCGCTGCGTGAGACCTCGGAGACGCAACACAAGCCGTCCTATTTCCGCGGTCACTGTTGGGGGGCGATCGGGCTGGTGGTCGGCTCGCTGAGGGCGTGCTTTTGTTCGCCTCTGGAGCTACGTATCCATCAAGGCTTCTGCCATCGGGGCCAAAGTGAACCCGGCTCGGCGTGCCCGGGTCCGAGCTTGGCGGAGCGGGTGGTGCAAATGGCATTGCGCTTTGCTGTCGGTCATGACTGTCCGGCCTTTTTGGTGTTGGATGCATTTTTCTCCACCGCCGGGGTGTTTCGCTTGGCCCGTTCGGTGTATTCGATCGTCTTGAAACAACCGTATCTGATCATCCTGGCGCGGGCGAAGAAAAACTACGTGGCCTATTTCCCCGCCGCGCCCAAACCATCCGGGCGTCCGGGACCTCAGCCGCGCTATGGCGACAAAGTGCACCTGATGGCGTGTTTCGATCATCGGCAGCTGTTTCACACCGCCCAGTGTCACGTCTACGGCCAACTCGAAGCCGTCCAATTGATGAGTATTTCGTTACTGTGGAAGCCGCTCGGGGACTGGCTGCTGTTCATCTTCGCCATCACCTCCCGTGGCCCGATCGTGCTGATGTGCTCGGATCTGACACTCTCACCGACCACCGCGATCGAGCTCTATTGTGTCAGGAGCCGAATTGAAATCCTGTTCGATGTGATGAAAAATCTCCTCGGCGCGTTCCGGTTTCGCTTCTGGACCAAGAAACTGCCGCGTCACTCCCGTCGCCCCACGGCCAATCGGCATTTGAAAGCCCCACGCCCCGAGCATCTATCCACCGTCGAGGCGTGTTGGCAGGCTTATGAAATCTTCGTCCTGTGTGCCGCCATCGCCCACGGGCTGCTGCAGCTGATCGCCCTTCGCTTTGCCACCGAGGTGTGGCAACACCATACGCTCTATCTGCGCACCCGCTCACGCGCCCTGCCGTCGGAAAAAACCGTCCAACAAGTGCTGGCCCCGCTTATGGTCAAACAACTTCTCATTCTCCCGCCAAACAGCATCATCACGAAGATACGGCGCTACTTCGTTGGCGTCGAGGAGGATGAGCCTACCGCTGATCGCCGCGCCGCATGAATCACAGCTGAAATCACAGGGTGCAGTGGTATTTCACCGGCTGGTTCAACCATCAGCCGCGGGCAGTCTTGTTCGATGATCAGGCAGAGAAGTTATGACTGACGAGATCGCTAACGAAATCGCCGAAACCCACAAGGGCATGATGATCGCTATTCCGGAACCCGAGTGGCGGGTGTTTGTCACCATGACCACCGCTGAGCTCGTGGCCACTTTGCGGCAATTGGCGCAAAATGTCCGCTTGCGCGCTTTTCGCAAACACCCCCGTGGACCGAAAAAACCTCCAGTGAAACGCCAATTCAACCCTAGGGTGTCTAAAAACGCCATCTTTAGGCCAAATTCGTTGCCCGGTTTTTGGACCCTGAGAATATCGCTATGACACCGATTCACGCTGGGTTTGGAACCAATCAGCGAGGTCCAAAAAGTGATTAAAGCAAATTGGCCGATTTAGACGCCCTAATTCAACCCCCAGTAACCCCATGTCTCCACCGCCAAGTTACTCCAACAACGTAAGGCCAAATCCGTAACACCTTGAAAGGGCTGGTCTCTTTGTCTCATTTCACTCTCGTCTTTGCGTGGGTCTTTCCACACTCTTCGCACCCTCGATTCCACCGATGTCTACGTCTCGGCCACTCTCGGGCTCCCTGCCGGGCGAGGCTCAGACCCACAGTCTCTAATAAGCTTCCAAAACCGCTTACGCGTTCGGCCCCTCACCTCCGATCTCCCTGTCGCTGACCTGATGTTTTACCCTCACCTCCGTCACCGCCGCTTCCTCGGCACCAGGCTTTACGATTACTATGGCCTCCTCTTTCAGGCCCCCGTCCCATCACGTCCACGTCTCCGCGCCGCTTAGGGCTTAAGGTGTCGCAGTTACACCGACCCAGGATCGACGGCCCTTCTCCGGGTAAGGTAGTCTCCTCTGTCATCGCCCACCCACCTTCTCTACACCCCTGGGTTACGGGGAGAATGTCGGGCTTCGGTGATCGGCGGCACCTCGCCCTCCCAGGTTTGCCTACCCAAAGGTTCGCTTTCGCTTAGGTGGCGATTTTGGCCTCCGGCTTCCTTCAGATCCCGCATTGGCTGCCCGCTGCCGTTGATCCCCCTGGGGTAACAGCGGGAGTTTCTTTGGGCACCCTTGCCTTCGCCTACCGGTTCCCTTCTCCCAAAGGCCCTGGCTGGACTTTCACCAGCTAGCCGACTACCATGCCGGTCACACGCCCTATCAAGGAGCTTCCCTGCGGGACTCCTCCTTGACAGGGCCTACGCTTCCGGTAGAAGGCTACCATGAGGATAACGGCCCTTTGTGCCTCTAGTAAAGGCAAAAATGCCTGATGGCTGTTGGGTTTCGGCTTCTTTGGCTCAATTGCTCAATTCACATTGAGGCGGCAACTTCCCTGACACATAGGGGCTGGCGGCGCGGGCCGCGCGCACAGCGGAACCCGAAGTTCCTGTACCTGAACTCGGGCCTGACCCAGCCCCGGCCCGCGGAGCGCAGGTTCCTGGGCTCGAAGTTGAAGGCGCCCCCACGCAGCAGCCGCCATTCGCCCTCCGGTGGCCCTACCGGATCTCTCTGCGGCTAGGCAGAGTAAGAACCATACCAGTCCCAGCACCATTCCCTAACGTTGCCATGCATATCGTAAAGCCCCCACCGGTTCGCTTCCTTCTGGCCAACTGGCTGCGGCGCGTCCTTTGCGTTTGCTGCAAACCAGGCGTAGCGCTCCAGATCCTTTTCATCATCTCCGCACGACCAGCGGGTCTGAGTCCCCGCCCGGCAGGCATATTCCCACTCCGCCTCGGTCAGCAGTCGATAACCGTCGGCGGTGCGGTCCCAGGAAACACCGCCGTTCTCGTCAATGGTATAGTCGGCCATAAGTATTTTAACAAAAGCAAAAATGAGGTAACCTTATTCTATTTTAGAGTCCCATTGTTGTGATAGGCCACTAATGCTATTTGTAACCCCCCTGAGCGAGCCCGAGAAGGTGACGCTACAAGAGATGCACCAACACCACCCGATGCATTGGACACGGATGCGCGCGCATGCGATTTTGCTGAGTGCGTCGGGTTATCGGGTTCAAGCGATCGCGGCGATCTATGGGGTGTGTCGCCAGACGGTCTCAAGTTGGCTGAAAGCGTGGGCGCGTCGGGGATTAGTGGGGTTACTGGATCAAGCGCGCAGTGGTCGGCCGCGCAAACTCAGCGCCGCAGAAGAAGCGCAGGTGCTGGCGTGGCTGGAAGCGGAGCCGCGCTCCATCAAGCGGGTGCTGGCAGAGTTAGAGAAGCGCGGCGGGCGCCAGGTCAGTATGAAGACGATAAAACGGTTGTGCCAACGGGCTGGGCTGGTGTGGAAGCGGGTGCGAAAATCGCTCAAAGACAAGCGCGATCCCCAGGCCTTTGCCGCTTCGGTGGAACGGCTCGCCGAGCTGATCGAGCGCGAGGCGACCGGGGCGATTGAGCTGTATTATTTTGATGAGTCCGGCTTTACCCTCGTCCCGGCGATGGCTTACGCGTGGCAACCCCGCGGTGAGACGATTGAATTACCCGCATCCCATAGCAAGCGGCTCAATGTGCTCGGGTTTATGAATCGGGCCAGTGACGTGCAGTCCTATGTCTTTGAAGGCCCCATCGACACCGCGGTCGTGATCGCCTGCTTTGATGCGTTTGCCAAGACCCGAGAAAAACCCACTGTCGTGGTACTCGATAATGCCTCGCTCCATACCAGCGAAGCGTTTGAGGCGAACCGGGAACGCTGGCATGCTAACGGTCTGCAGCTAGAATTTCTCGCCCCGTATTCACCGGAATTAAATTTGATCGAAATCTTATGGCGCAAGATCAAATATGAATGGTTGCCCTTCTCGGCCTATGAATCCTTTTCCCGCCTCAGAGACGAGCTCTTTAAGATCCTGAGAAACACCGGCACGGAATACCAGATCGCATTCTCATAAGAGATTAAAATACTTGTGATCGATTACCTACTTTTGTTAAAGCACTTATGGCCGACTACTTATAGCAAAGCGTCAATCCTTCCCTTTCCGAGAGCCGGTTACAAAAGCGTATCGCGTCATGCCAGCTCACGTTGTTAACCGGCCGTTCATCCGCCTCTCCCGAAGGCCGACCGGGATCTTCCCCCAGCACCGCCTGATATAACCGCCGGGTAACCGGGAAACGCATACAGGCGAAAGCGGAAATCCACGCCTCATGGACCGGTCCTTCGTTATCATCGCGGCCCTCCTCGTCCTCCGGACTTCCCATCAAGAAAGTACCGGCAGGAATGGCCACCATGTCCGGCGCAATGCCGGAAACCGGCCCGGGTGGAATCTCCGGTTCCGTTGCCTGCGCTCTCCGTTCACCCGGCCGCATCAGCACCGTAATAGGCTCTCCGCTATAGGCCAGGGCAACCGCGCCGCCCAGCAGCATCACAAAGCCTATCCCCGCCACCGGCAGCGGCCCCAGCGCAAAGCAGGCACCCAGTAAGGCGCCGGTAATCACGCCGAGCACCACGGCAATTCCCACCGGCAGGTAATCCAAGCGGCGCAGTAATGGCGGACGAATGACGGATGGTTTGGTTTTTACGGCCTTCATCAAGTGCCAAATTAGTCGAAATAAACAAAGCCCAGCATAACGTTGGGCTTTATATAAAACGGCTCCTGTGAATTGAACATTAGCCGTTGACGGCGACCTGGAAGGTCTGCACGTCGATGCCAAAGAAGCGCCGCAAGTAGTACTTCAAAGTCTGGCTGGTGAGTTTAGCCGCGACTTGCGTAGCCAGCCCGTCGATAGTTTTACTTAACAGCCGCTCTAAATGACGACCGGTATTTTGGAGCTCATTAAACCCCCCTTCGATGCGTTCCCGCACGCGGTTCAGCAGCCGCTCAAAGGCTTTGGGTTGTTGCTCAGTCTGGTTCGCGCGCTTCGGCGTCCAGAGGCGATTCCCCGAGAGCTCATTGAGTTCCTCTTGCCACGTTTCACTGAGAAAGCCTTTATCGGCAAAAATATCGCAACCCCAGAACGACTCTAGCACCGCTTCGGCAGCCACCCGCTCATCGGTGTTGGCAGCCACCACATCGTAGCGCACCACCACCCCATCAAGAGTCATGACCGAGACCAGCTTGTAGCCGAAATAATGCAGATTCCGGCTGGCACAATAGCCATAAGCGGCACTGCCAAGAAACTCACTGTGGCTCTTGTCACGTTTATAGCCGACGATCGGCACCGGCTTGGTATCGAGCAACAACTGCCGCTCCCACTCCACCCCCATCTGCTTCAACCAATGCCAGCGCAACGGCTCCAGCACTTCACGCAGCGCCCGCGCCCGGCGATTGAACTGGCTGGCATCGAGCAACTTCGGAAACCACTCCAGGTAGTTGGCACGCAGATAGCCGAGAAACTGCGTCTCACCCGGAAACGGCAGAAACTCCATCGCCAACACCAGCGTCAGCACTTCGCTGTCGCTGAATACCGGCTTACAGCCCGGCTGACCGGCTCGAAAATGCTTAGCTTCAGCCTGATACCAGTCATCCACCAGGACATACATCGTGATTAATAGCGTCTCAAAATCTATACTTTTCATCAGGGCCACCTTTATCATAGTAAGGAGATGAGCACTTCATACCTTCTACATATGGCCGAAGGCCGGCCCTTCAACTCGCGGTTAAGAGAATTCACAGTAGCCGTATAAAAGAAGGGCACTGCTAGAGATATTTGGGCTACACTGCCACTATCTCGCCTCAACCTCAAAGCGAAGCACGAAGCCCTCAGTGGCATTGACGCCGAGGAAAGTCTGCTTGATTTGGCCTCGGCTCGTTTATAAGGACCGGTACCACCGGTAATGGCTCGTTGGATACCCTTACCGACATCGATAAGCTCCAGCCCCTGACTCATCAGCGAAATCTTACCAAAGTCGCTACCCACTTCGTTGAAGTCGTAAAGCTGCGTTGAGAATACGGTAGGGCCAGTCTCAATGTTAAAACCGTCCTGAGCGAAGACCGTGCTTTGACAGATCCAGAGGCCCAAGACCTTGTCCGGAAATTCCGGTTTAACCACCGTTTCGCCCGTTATGGGATCTGTTTCGACAATCACGCCATTAAACACACCATCTCCGTCCTCATCGCTGAGCGTTCCGGCCGGATAGATAAGCCCCTGGATGATAAACGGATTTCCGTACAGCGGAAAGCCATTGTCGTCAATCGGCGCTTCGTCAAAAGCAAACCGCGACCCGTTCTCGGCTACCTCAAAGGCAATCGTCTTGTGACCGAGGGCAATCCCCTTTTCGATGCTGATCGCTCCGTGTGGAGTATCCACTCCATTGTCTTTTGCAGCAGCGGGAACTAAGGAGCCGTAAATTATTAACTGACCGATAACATCGCTGTGATCGCTTAAAAATGCAGTCTCGACGAACAAAAAAACGGACAGTTATTTATTTACAGTTCCTAACGCTGCGGCCATTATCCAGATGGCAATTCCAGAGAACAAATTCATTGTCATCTTTTTGAAGCGAGGTTGAGCCATCTTAACCATCTTTCTACCCCTTCTGTTGGACTTTATTGGACTTGCATTGACTCTCAACAATCAGCCATTACCCGGTTGGTAGAGTCTTGCTGTCACGACTGTTGCTGTGGTGCTTAAGGGTAGGAAGAAAAGGTTGCTGGAAAATGTCACGAGCTTAAGATTTTTGTTTCACGTGTTTCAGGTCGTATCTGTGGCTTGGTTCAAACCAAGGTAACAATTTTATAAGGTAGCCAATGTGGATATTTCCGCTAGAGTGAAGTTGTGCCGCAACCCACCCTATCGGAGGTTTTCAACATGGCTACCCCAGTGATTCATACCCCATCTCAGGCGGCTTCGTCAACGGTGTTGGTTGGCTGTGCTGCCCAGGCGTTGGATGGTAAGCAGCGCCACCGGCTGGCGCTGCAGGTACTGGCGCGAATGGAGCCGGTGACGGAGCTGGCCAAGCGGCATCAAGTCAGCCGGAAATTTCTCTATCAGCAAGCGGACAAGGGTCAGCAGGCCCTGGAACAGGCGTTTGCGTCACCGCCGGCGACACACGAGGAAGAGATCTTGTTCTACCTGCCGGTTACCCGCACCTGGTTGCGGCAAGTGGTGCTGGGGCTGGTGCTGCTATGTCACAGTTCCTTTCGCGGGGTGATTGGGTTTTTTCGAGACTTACTGGATCAGCCGATCGGCCCTGGGTACGGTGCACAACATTATCGCGGCGGCGGTGGTCGAGGCACGCCGGATCAATGCCCAGCAAAACCTCTCCCGGGTACGCGCGGGCAGTCACGATGAGGTGTTCCAGAGTGGTCAACCGGTGTTAGTGGGCGTGGATTTGGATTCGACCTATTGCTACCTACTGGCGCCGGAAGCCCAGCGCGATGCCGAGACCTGGGCGGTGCATTTGTGGGATCTGGCTGACCAGGGGTTGCAGCCGGATGTGATCATCGCGGACGGTGGACAAGGGTTACGGGCCGGGCAGGCCATGGCCTGGCCGACAGTGGCCTGCGACGGTGATGTGTTTCACGGCCTACAGCCGCTGACCCGCTTGGTGGCCACCCTGGAGAAACGCGCCTATGGGACAATCGCGCGGGCACGCCGCGCCGAGGCTAGCGCCGTTCACCTGGCCGATACCGTGCACACGTTGGCCACCTGGCTACGCGAGGATATCCTTGCCTTGGCTGGCCCCGACACCACCACCCGCCAGGGGCTGTATGATTTCGTGGTCGCTGCTCTCCACACGCTCGAACCCCTGGATGCCCACCGCCTGCGTCCGGTCCGCCGGGCCCTGGCCAACCAACGCGATGCCTTGCTGGCCTTCGCTACGCGGCTGGATCAGCAGCTCGACACCCTGGCCCACCAGTTCGCCGTGCCCAGCGCTGTGGTGCGCCAGATGCTGACGCTGGAGAATCTGGCAACGCACACCCCCGCCTATTGGGTCGCCGCCAACGCCTTGCATCGGCAACTCCACGACCGTTTCTTTCCTCTGCAGCAAGCTATCCGCCGGCTGCGCCAGCGCTTCCACCGGGCCAGTTCCCTGGTCGAGAATGTCAACAGCCGACTGCGTAACTATTTCTTCCTGCGTCGCCAGATCGGCCCAGCCTACTTGGAGTTACTGCGCTTCTTTCTTAACCACCACCCGTTCGCACGGAGCGAAAAACCCGAACGCCGCGGCAAATCCCCCGCCACGTTGTTGACCGGCCAGACCCATCCGCACTGGTTGGAAATGCTCGGCTTTACCCGCTTCCGCCGAACACCCGCCACCGGCTAACCCCTTCGTTCGGTACGCGGCTCTCGCCACCCGCCTCGGCTGCCGAGGCTAAGGTATCGCTATGCCTGTGTTATCCTGTGTTACCCTAAATCAGGGGTTTTTGAACCATGCCGTATCTGTTGCGATTAGCGAGACGGGAACGCTCACGATACCTTTATGATATTTCAGGAGAAGTGCTGTACAAAAAAGTCATCAATCCCCAATAAGTCATTCCCCATCCCGGAACCAAATCAGTGAGGTAATTTCCAATTTAGATGGGTAAAACTCTGTCCTGCAACGCAGCGACCTTTACCCAGTAGACCGCTTGTCTAAGCAGACCCTAGCTGTCCAGGCTGGACGTGCTCCTACCGCTCAAGCCTGCCATCCTGCAGGGATTCGCCACCGCGCACCCCCTTTGCGCTGCTGGCGACACCGCCCAACCCGGCTCTTAACGCTTTACAAGAAGTCTATTAGTTATCTCCAGCCATACTGACCTGGCGGGTCAGCCAGCGCGGGTAGGCACGGACTGCTCGCCAGCTCATTTTGAGCCAAGAGTGGCCCTCGATTGCATTTTTCTGCCTGTCCCGTTGCCCACGAACCCGCCTTGAAAGGTTAGAGAAGGCCCACCTTTTGCGGGGCCGGAGCTGGGGTGTCATAAGCAGCATCCAGGCCTCTCAGCGTGGCCCCGGATTCCGCTGCGCTCCATCCAGGCTACGGATTAACAACACTGTATTCAGTTATCTGGCATGTATTCTGCTTATCCAATAACTAAGCAGTGGAAATAATGCCCCAGAGGCAAAAACCAAGGGAACGATCAGAAACAGAGGAGACAGGCGATGAGTTTCACCATGACCGAGCAACGGCTCCGCAAAGAAAATCTGGCTTTTGCAGGTACCGGAGGTGTCAGCCAAGGCAATCGCACTAGCGGCTTTATTCCCGGCTTTTGCGACACGGCCACCGGGCAGGTGCAGATTTCGCGGTTTAAGAATGGCACACCGGCACCTTTTCATTTACTGGAAGGGCTTCCTGACGAGTGGATTACAGAACGAGACACAACCGGCAGAGTGCTTACCATCAAGAGTTCAGTGATCGCCGGGTTTGTCCGTCAGAATCGTTTCTATACCCGCGAACAGGCAGCCCGGGCCGTTTTACACTAGTCGGGGGCGGAAATGGACGTAGCCTGTTTTCTGGATACACTGCCCCCCCCGACTGCCGTTCCCTTTACAGCCGGCGAACACGCAACGCCACAAGACTTAATATGCTAGAAACGAGCGGACCCTGGCTTGGTCACCAACCGCTACCGTCGCACGGGCATATGCACCAAGACCATCCCGCCCGCTACCACGACCATACCCACTAACGCCATCACTCCCAGGGCTTCATCGAACAGCAAATAAGCCAGCACCCCGGTCACCGGTGGAGTGAGATAAAACAGACTGGCGACCCGCGCTGCCGCACCGCAGCGAATCAGCGTATACAACAATCCGACGGCGCCTACCGACAGCACCAGCACCAACCAACTCATGGCGCGGCTCGAATCTCGTTGACCATCCCCAGATCAAGCTGATAGCGGAAAAGCTCACGGTGGGCAGCTTGCCGTGCTTTGTCGTCTTTACCCAAAGCGGCATAGAGCGGGTGAGCTGTCAACAGTGTAGAGGGTTCGCCCTGGACGTTGGCACGGTAGCTTGACCAGGGATAATCTGCCGGATGCCCGACCATGTCCGCACGTACGGGATTTAACTCGATGTAGCGATAGCAGCCCAACACATAGCCCTCTCCCTGGGTCACGCAAGAACGAAAACGACCCTCCCATAGCGTGCCACTACGACGATAGCTACCGCAAACAGATCACACTGCCACACTGGTAGAAGAGTTACCGAGTCACGTTACCATCATTGACCCGGTCCATCCGCTTTTTGGTAGCACGCTACTCGTTGTCCGACGTGCCGCGGCACGTAACCAAGGCCATCTGGTCGTTCGCCTTGCCAATGGGCGGACACGTTCGGTGCCGATAGCGGCCACGGATCATAATCACCCACCGTCACCGCCAGCTGAAGCGTCCGTGCTGTTACCGATTTCAGCGCGTACCCTGCTTCCTGTCGCACGCCGTCTACACGTGATGGCACAAACGAGAGAGGAAGCTAGCCATGTCACATCATTCCGTTCTACCGGTGGAGCTACGAGCGCAGAGCATCGACCCGGCGATCAGCCCGTCGATGCCGGGCATGCCCGCAATAAGCCCGCTCGACGCGCAGCGACGTCGACTGTTCGCCCAGCGATTGGTCGTACTGATCGACCGCGTCCTCGCCGTGGCAAAGGAGGACGTGGCCGATGAACGTTGATGCCTGGACAGGCTCCAAAGTCACACCTGCTCATCAGGCCAAGCAGGCGTATGTGTATATTCGTCAGTCCTCACTGAGTCAGGTCGTACACCATGGCGAGAGTACTGAGCTACAATATCGACTGGTGGATCGTGCGGTTGGCTTTGGTTGGCCGCGCGAGCGGGTTCACGTCATTGATGACGATCTGGGTAAAAGCGGCGCCTCCAGCGATGAGCGCCAAGGGTTTCAGTTTTTGATGACCGAACTGGGTCTGGGTCACGTCGGCCTGGTGGTGAGTTTCGATGCCTCGCGTCTCGCTCGCAACAATAGCGATTGGTACCGGCTAATCGAACTGTGTTCGATGTTTGGTGTGCTGATCGCCGACGGCGAACAACTTTACGATCCCCGGCTTTACCATGATCGTCTACTGCTGGGATTGTCGGGCATGATGAGCGAAGCGGAACTGCATCACATCAAACGGCGCATGCATGCCGGTGCACGGCATAAAGCCGAGCGCGGTGAACTGCAGCATCTCTTACCGGTGGGCTTGACACGCCTGCGCAATGGTAGCGTGATGCTTAATCCCGATGAGGAAGTACCGGCGCGTTTGCGGCTAATTTTCGCTAAGTTCGACGAACTGGGCAGTGTCCGGGCGGTTCGCGAGTATCTGGTTCAGGCGCAGTTGCTCGTCCCCTCACGGCCCGCGCGCGGTCCGATACCTCATGAAACGGTCTGGCATCTGCCCATGACCAGTACCCTTACGCGCATTCTGCACAACCCGGCCTACGCCGGCGCGTATGTCCATGGGCAACACCTGTTCGATCCGGCACGCCAATGCGTCGCTGAACTTCCCGTGGAGCAATGGCCAATCTGCCTACAGGCTGTTTATCCAGCGTACATCAGCTGGGAAACGTATCTGGCTAATCGCAAGCGATTGCAGAAAAACCGGAGCGCCTATGGCCACGAGGGCGCACCGGGTAAGGGCAAAGCGTTGCTACAGGGAATTATCGTCTGTGGTCGCTGCGGACGGCACATGGGCGTAGGCTACTCAGGATCGAAGGGCGAACATCCGGTTTATCGATGCAGTGCCGACGCGCACGAATACGGTGGACCGAACTGCCAGGAAGTCCGTGGACCAGGGATCGATGCGGCTGTCGAGCAGCTACTGCTCGACGCCTTGGAACCGGATCGCATCGTCTTGGCGTTGGATGCGCTTGAGCAACTGGAATTGGAGTCCAAGTCGCTCGATAAGCAGTGGCAACTTCGCCTGGAACGGGTACGCTTTGAAGCGCAGCGCGCGCAACGTCAGTACAGTGCTGTCGAGCCCGAAAACCGAATGGTCGCCCGTAGCCTCGAACAGATCTGGGAAGCGAAGCTACGTGCGGTTGAGGCTGTCGAACAAGACTACGCTCGCTGGCGAAAAGAGAACCACGCTGAAATCACGGCTGAGGATCGCCAAGCGATTCTGACCATCGGCGAGAATCTACCTGGGATATGGTACGCACCCACCACGACAATGGCCGATCGCAAGCATTTGCTCAGATTGGTCGTCAAAGAGGTTATTGTCGATCAGCGTCGTCGCCAAGGTAAGCTCTGGTTCCAGATCAATTGGCAAACCGGTTCGAGCAGTGAACATGAGTTTGTCCGTTATGGTGTCAGCTATCAAAACTACGTGGACGGTGAGCGAATAGAAACACGGATTCGACAACTGCACGCCGAGAAAAAGACCGACCAACAAATCGCCGTTACGCTCAATGCTGAGGGCTACCGAACGACGCGTGGCAGCGCGTTTCAACAAAACAATATCTGGCATCTGCGTAAGCGCTGGAACCTAGCGAATATCAAGGTGGGGGATTTGTCATCAGACGGGTTACGCTGGAACGATGGCACGTATACGATCCGCGGCGTGATGGAAATGTTAGCCGTGAGCAAAGCCACGGTCCACCGTTGGCTGCAACAGGGACAGCTCCAAGGCAGCCACTCTGGGCCCGGCATGCCCTGGCGATTCAAGCTGACCCAACGACAAATCCGTACACTCCGCGTGCAAGTCAAACGTAGACAGCATAGCCCTTCTTCTCCGGCAAACTAATGCCCGTTTGAGTCGTCGGCGGATGCCGGCGGCTCGATTAACCGCTATAATTTCTATCCACTCCCGGCATTTTTTCTTAGCCACGGGAGCGAGTACCTTATCCAATGAGGAGGCATCATGAAGCCATCGAGACGATTGACGTACCGGACATAGCGCTGTCCTGGGCGTTTCATCAGATCCCCCGCTCCGCCCGATTTTCAGGGCGTTATGAGCAGATGGACATGATTGGTCATGAGGACATAGGCGTGAATGCTGCAACCGACCTCCTGAGCGTACTTCTCCAGCCAGCCCAGGTACGCTTCGCAGTCCTCCTCGGCGAAGAAACATGCCTGGCGCTTGTTGCCGCGCTGAATCAGGTGCAGCGGTACACCGACAAGGGCAATCCGTGACCGTCTTGGCATGTGGCGATCCTTCTTGATTCAATTGCTCAACATGCTACCAGCATGCTACCAGCATGTCCCCTATTAGCGTAGCGTGCTACCAATAAAACCGTGGTCTGTCCCCTATTAGCGTAGCGTGTGTTGATTTCTTCAGCATGACAATAGGTCAAAAGACAGTCACACTTTGACGACCGCAGCCATCAATAAGGAGCCAGCAATGTCGTGGCCTGCTAAATTCGCACTGTTATTCGTAGTCTTCGTTGATCTTCTCGGCCAGGGCCTGGTGTTTCCGATCATCAACGCCATGATCATGGAGCCCAGCTCGAGCTTTCTGCCGCAAAGCGCCTCCGACGCCACCCGCCATTTGAACTACGGCCTGGTCATCGGCATCTTCTTTCTCTGCTGGTTCCTAGGGGCCCCTTACATTTCCAAACTTTCGGATGTCATCGGCCGCAGGAATGCCATTCTGATCTGCCTGTTCGGAGCCTTGTCCGGCTATGCGATCACGATCGCGGCGCTTTACACCAGCAGTCTTTGGCTCCTCATCTTGGGCCGGGGCATCACCGGCTTTACGGCCGGCAATCAACCAATCGCGCAGGCGGCGATGATCGATGTCAGCGTCGACGACGCCGACCGCGCGCGCAATATGGGCTACATCATCACCGGCGTGAGCTTCGGCCTCGTTGGCGGGCCGATCATGGGCGGGTTTCTGTCCGATCCCGAATTCATCGGTGCGATCGCCAGCCTCACGCTGCCGTTCTATGCCGCGTTGGTCCTGGTCCTCTTCGCGATTTTCCTAGTGATCCTGTTCTTCAAAGACATCAAACGGGAGCGTCAGCCCTTCGTTTTCCGGCCGCTGGAAATATTCTATCTCCTGTGGCGCGTGACCGAATACCCACTTGTACTCCGGCTAACCGCAGTATTCCTGTTCTTTCACATCGCCAATGTCACATTCTATGTGTTTGTAGACAATTATCTGACCAGTCGCTTTGGCTACGGCACCTTGGGCGGCAGCATGGTCATGCTGACCATTGGCGTGGCGCTGGCATTTTCCAGCACTTTTCTGGTTGCGCCGGTGCAAAAGCGGGTCGGCAAGCAAACCATCATTGCCATTAATTTGATCGTCTGGGCGGCGTGTACCGCAGCGTTTATCGCTTCACCCGTTGCGATCCTCTGCTTCGTTCCGGTGTTCATATTCTATTTCGTCTTCGGCATCACCTACCCCACATTTCTCGGTCTCTATGCCGCCAGCGTCAGCGACGAAGAACAAGGCTGGATCATGGGTATCACCACCGCCGTGTTCACGCTGGTTGCCGGGGGCATGTCGCTGCTCGGCGGGGACTTGATGAGCATCAATATCCGGGCGCCATTCTATATCGTCATAGTTGCGGCGCTCGTCGGTGTCGCCGTCCTGAACATAGCCTGGGCCAAACCGGAGATAAGACGGATCACGCGGGTGTAGCTTTTTATTGGAGTGACCTGCCGTATTACCTGACGCGAAGCGGCGAGTAATACGGTCAGCGTTGACCCCGTTGTTATACGTTCGTACTATCAAAAGACATATAACCAAAAACAACCGCTATAAAACTTACAATTACAATAGACATTATCGGAAATAAGCTATTGACCAACTTAACTACCTGTACATCAAGGATAATAATTCGCCGAAACCTTAAAACCGATAATGTCTAATATATACAGTTAGAACCGCTGGCCAGTTTTTTAGCGCTCTATTGGCATCAAAGAATATGGCAGTTCTATCCTCTAACACTTTCTCGAGCATCCCCTGAAGAGCGACATGTGAATTAATATTGCTTTTCAATATCAATACCTTCGCCAAAATACAGGAGGGCGGCAGGCCGCAGTGGTAAGGTAAGTAGTAGCGAACTAAAACCTACCACTTCAGAGGCGCGCCGCCCATGCATGACATTATGCTGATTTTGAGTTGCCTAAACCAGACACTGGATAAAACAAGTGTGCGTCGTTTGGCGCGAATCGTAGAAGGCTTGTTAGCGGTCACGGGTCGGGTGACGATGCTGGGGGTATCACGTTGGGCGGAGCGCGGTGGCAGCTACCGGACAATCCAACGGTTTTTCACCACGACGATTGACTGGGCGCAGGTGCATTGGTGGTTGATCCGCACGCATCTGCTGGGCGAGGACACGGAGTGGCTGCTGGCGGGCGATGAGGTGGTGGTCACCAAATCGGGCAAACAAACCTATGGTCTGGGTCGTTTTTTCAGTTCGTTGTATGGTAAGACGGTGCCGGGGCTGTGTTTTCTGAACCTGTCGCTGATCAACGTGAACCGAGGCTGTTCGCATACGGTACGTCTGGAACCGATCCTCAAGGGGCCAGCCGACAGTAGTCCCAAGGGCCAGAAAACGGGCAACAAGGCGAAGGCCAGCCATCGCACCAACGCCACACCGGCCAAGCCAAAGGGGCGCCCGAAAGGCAGTCGTAATCGCAATCGCCGGGAGGTCGTGCTATCGCCTTATCTGGTGTTGGTACAAGGCATTATCCGCCCAGTATTGGCCCTGTTGGGCCAGCAGATCAAGCTGCGCTACTTCGTCTTCGATGGGGCGTTTGGTCATCATGCAGCGCTTCAGATGGTGCGCCAAACCGGCTTGGAAATGATCTGCAAGCTCCAGCACAACGCTGCCCTGTATGAACCCTATAGGGGAGCGTACTCAGGGCGGGGGCCGCGCCGCAAGTACGGCGATAAACTCAACTATGAACAACTGCCCGAGCGGCACTTGAAGCAGGACTCGGTCCGCGATCACATCCGCACCCTGATCTATCAACTGCCCGTCTGGCACAAGTTGTTTCCCGATCGGCTCAATGTCGTGATCCTCGTCAAAATCAACCAACGCACCCAAGCCCGTGCTCATGTCATCTTATTCAGCAGCGATCTGAGCTTGGACTACGAGCGAATGATCACCTTCTATCGCGTACGCTTCCAACTGGAATTTCAGTTCCGCGACGCGAAGCAATATTGGGGGCTGGAAGACTTTATGGCGGTCAAACAGACCCCGGTCTACAACAGCGCCAACTTGGCCCTGTTCATGGTCTCGCTCTCGCAGGTACTGATCCGCCCCCTGCGCGAACACTGTCCGGCCTTTAGCGTCCTTGATCTCAAGGCCCTGTTTCGAGGCTGGAAATATGCTCGTGAAATCCTAAAATACCTTCCGCAAATGCCTCAGCCGATTTCTATGGACTCCATCGCCTCTCAGGTCGCTCAGCTTGGGCGCATTAATCAACCACTTGTAAGGGCCTGAGCTACGGTAAATTGGCGAGGGTATTGAATATACCTTTAAGAATCTTGCTATGTGCAGCTAACCTATCAAGCTCGTTATGTGACGGTGTTTTTTCGCCGCTCGCTATCAATCTGCTTTCCACTTCGGCATTATATTCGCGCAATTCATGCGTATGCATATAGAATGAGTCATAACCTGACTCGTGAGTCGTAAATTTTCGGTGCAGAAATGATCAAAACGAGTTAAGACCTGACAGGGGATAACCATTATTATCAGCAAGCTCTTCAGATTCGCTGAACGTACATAAAATCCCCCGAGTAGAATCGCTGATGGGATGCAGGCGATCTATTCAGGAGATTTTATGCACACCTATCTATACCATGCGGTAGGCAGTTTTCGTAGCCTTTTTTCGCACCATCGCACCTGGTTGAAGTTTGCCCTGATTGTCCTAGGCTTCATCGCGAGCACGGAGATGGTGGGGGTCAGCTCCTGGTGTCGGTTCTGGCTGCTGGATGTCAACGGTTATCACAGTCTGTTACCGTTTTTCCGTTCTAACGCGTGGTCGTTGCGCGAGGTAATCCATCACTGGGCAGGGTTTGTGTTAGCCCAGCAGCAGGTGGTCTACACGCACGGTCGGTGTGTACTCTTAGGCGATCATACTTATGTTTCCAAGGAAGGCCGGCGCATGCCTGGGGTGGTTACGCTGCATCAAGAGTCGGAAACGCAAAGCAAACCGTGCTATTTTCGGGGTCAGTGTGGGGGGGCGCTGGGGATCGTGGTGGGGTCGATGGCCGCGCCCTTTTGTCTACCTTTGGGGTTACGCATCCATCAGGGGTGGCAACCTCTCGGGCAGGTGGACCAGTCGAGCACTGCTACGGAAACGCTGGCCAATCGCCTGGGGTTCATGGCATTGGCATTTGCCCTCGATCAAGACCGCCCCAGCATCCTGGTGCGAGATGCGTTTTTCTCGGTCGCCTCGGTATTTCGTATCGCCCAGTCGGTATGGTCGATCAGCCTCAAAGCCCCCTGCCTCACACTCATCATCCGCGCCAAAAAGCACTATGTCGCCTATTTTGAAGCCGCGCCGCCAGCACCCGGTCAGCTCGGTCGGCCGCCCATCTATGGCGACAAGGTGAAAGTGATGGAGTGCTTCGACTACGCGCATCTGTTTTCAACTGTCTCGTGTCGGGTGTAGGGTCGCGTCGAGACGGTGTCGATACTCGCCCTCAATCTGCTCTGGAAACCCACCGGCGGCCTGATCCGCTTTGTCTTCGCCGTGACCCGTCGCGGTCCGGTCGTGTTAATGGGTAGCGACTTGCACCAAGATCCCGTCACCGCGCGGGAACTCTACTGCGTCAGAACCTGGATTGAGGTCATGTTCTACCACCTCAAACACCTCATCGGCGCTTTTCAGTTTCGATTTTGGTCGAACAAGATGCCCCGGCACTCGCGCCGGCCGAAACCCAATCGCACCTTAACTGCGCCCACCACTCAGGACCTCGGCACCGTACAACACTGGTGGGAGGCCTACGAACGCTTTGTCATGCTCGGCGCCATCGCCCTGGGCTCCCAAGTTCGACATTGACGCGGGTCTAGACGCTGAGAGGCTGTTGGAAAACCCCTGATCGAACGATTTCGGAGCATTTTAAATCAACGCATTAGCTTGCGCGCCAGGGTATTTTCCAACAGCCTCTAAGATAAAGTCGGAATTGTTTATCAATTCAGTGAATTACGCTTTTTTCCAAGCCCTAATTTTGTAGTGGCACACTTTTTCCTTAAAAGCCGCTTTACAGCGGCTTTTTCAAGGTTTATTGTGTGTGCATGTTTTTACGCACCACCAGCAACGGCCGCCGCCAGTACCTGCAGATTGCGGAAAGCTACCGCGATGCCGGCACCGGACAGGTGCGTCAGCGCCATATTGCCAGTTTAGGGCGCCTGGACCGCCTGCTGGAAGACGATGGTCTGAAGGGGCTGATCGACGGGCTGCTGAAGGTCAGCGGTCGCGGAGGCCTTGACGAACTCGTCCCTGGCGTCACCGACGACAATACGCAGTTTGAACCGGCGCGCACCGTGGGGGCGCTCTGGGCGGTGTGTCAGCTCTGGCAGCAACTGGGGCTGGGGGGGTGGTTGCAAAGCCGACTGAACGGTCGAGGCTACCGGGTGGACATTGAGCGTCTGGTGCGGGTACTGGTGACGAACCGGCTGTGTGATCCGTGTGCCAAGCTCGGGGTGTTGCGCTGGCTGGAGCGGGTGTACTGGCCGGGCAGCGAGCGGATCACCCATCAGCCACTGCTGCGGGCGATGGATGCGTTGCTCCCCTTGAAGGAGGAAATCGAGCAGCATCTCCAGCGCTATTGTGCCGCGGCCGACGAGCTGGACGTGGTGTTCTACGACATGACCACGGTGCGGATTCATGGTAGCGGCGAGCAGGACGACGACCTTCGGGTTTATGGCCATTCCAAAGACGTCAACGGCGTGGCGCGCCAATACGCCGTGGGGGTAGTGCAAACGGCAGCGGGGTTGCCGGTCCATCACGAAGGGTTCGCTGGCAATGTGGCCGAGGCCGGGACGGTGCGGGGCATTGTCGAGCGATTACTCAAACGATTTACGTTGCGACGGCTGATCCTCGTTGCCGACCGAGGAATGCTCTCCCTGGATAATCTCGAGGTCTTGGAGGGGCTACGGCTGGCAAACGGGCAAGCGGTGGAATATATCGTAGCGGTCGCCGCGCGGTGTTATGGGGAGTTTGTCCAACCGGTGGTGGATCGCCACGGCGAGTTGCTCGCCCAGAGCCGGCGCGCGGGTGGCGAAGTCTTTGCCGTCCTCCCCATCACCGGCGATCGGCGCTTGATCGTGGCGCACGATCCGACCCGGCTACGCCAGGCGCGCCGCCAGCGGGCGCGGCGCCTTAACCCGGTGATCAAACAAGCCCGGGCACTAGAGCGCAAACTCAATGCCCAAGAGGCCGGCGCGGCGGGTCGTGGGCGCCGGCTTAGCGACCACGGGGCGTGCGTGCAACTGGCGCAAGCGATTAGCGAGGTCGGGGCCAGCCGACTGATGCAGCTCGATCTCGATAGTTCGCTGTTTAACTGGTGGTGGGATGTGGCGGCGTTCAAACGGGCGTTGGCACTCGATGGTAAGCTCATTGTCGTCACCAATGTGCCTGAGTGGGACGCCGCTGAGGTCATCGCTCGCGATAAAGCGCTGGCCGATATTGAACGCGGGTTTCGCGTACTCAAAAGTCAGCTCGACATCGCCCCTGTCCATCACCGCCGCGCCGATCGGATTCGCGCGCATACCCTGATTTGCTTTCTCGCGCTGGTGATCCAGCGTCTGTTACGCCAGCGGTTACGAAACACCGCGCTGGAATTATCGCCCGCCACGGTGTTAGCGCGCCTAGAGGCCATTCAATACCACACTGTCCGGCTGGTCACCGGACAGGGGATCAGCAACCTCGGGCATATCGCGCCGCCGCTGCGCCAGCTGTTCAACGCCATTGACGTGGAGATACCGACCCGCGCACGTATCGAATCGACCTTGTAGTGGCATTTTTTTTGACGGTTTCAAGTCAAATCAAATAGTTATAAAATTTAATGTCGAACTTGGGTGACCCGGCGTTGCTCGAAGAACTGGAAACGGATGTCTTACCGGCTCTGTCGGTGGCCAATGTTCGGGAGTTACTGCGCGCGGTTATGCCTCTGAAACGCTTGACCGAAGAACAAGCTACGGAACGAGTGATTGAGCATTTGCTTAATCGCACCCGATCACGCAAGAGTCGGCTTAAAAAACAACGACTTAAAAATAGAGTCCACACCGGCCCCACGTGAGGCTAATGTGACATTGTCAAGTTAATAAGCCCCCCTTTTTAGCGACTCGTTCCAGACTCGCTACCACTGCCGCTAATCGCCGGCGCAATCGCAAGCCCCCCAGCTCCAGCGGTGGTCGATCCACCTCGGTTAGGGCACTGCGTACCGCCGCACCATAACTGCGCACCACCGTCCCTGCCGCCGTCTCCTGCTGCTCCGCCTCTCGCTCCAGCGGCCGTACCCCACGCCCTCGCTTCGTCAGCGTCTTCTTCGCATGTCGATCCGCCTCCCAGATCGGCTTGGCCGCCTCACGCAGATAATGAAACTGACACAACTGATGGGCCACCCCCGGTAACACCGCCGCTACCGCTTGGCGGATCGTCTGTTGCCCGTCACTGATGACCCCCACTACCGGCACCGTCACCCCATCCAGCGCTTCTCTCAACAACCCTTCAAGGTCCACTTGCCGCGCCGACAGCAGGCTACGCGCCAGCAGCACTTCCCCCGACAGCACCTCGCGAATGACCCACAGTACTTCTTGGCCCTTGTCCGGCTGCAAGCCATCAATCGCCACGATCAACCGGCCTTGTGTCTCGAATAGCGCTTGCCGTCGCGTCTGATCCGCCACCGCGATACTCACCAATTCGTCATAGCGCGCCAGCAGATGCTCCACCGTCCGCTCGGCAATCGCCACGCCCCGCTCCTGTAACTGCCGATGGATCTCCGGCACGCTGCGATGGTCTCGGTAACGTCGCTCACCAATCCAGGCAATCACATCCAGCCCAAACTCATGATGCGGTAGCGCTAACCCACCCTCGGCTTCCGGCCGATACGCCACATGGTAGCGCCCACACGCCGGATTCACGCAACGTCGTACCTGCAAGGTGAGGCTTATCACCTCGGCTAACGTGGTCACTTTGCGTTGATCTTCATAGGCAAACCACATCCGATGCGCACAACACGGACAGGCTGTCTGCAGCGTCGACAGCGTCTGGTGACGCGTCGCTTCCGGGCGGGGCGTGATACGGGCCATGACACACCTCCTCTCGTAAATTACCTCTCCTAGTTAGACAATCTAGCCAAGTTTACGATCCTAGTTTTTTTTGACGGTTTCAAGTCAAATCAAATAGTTATAAAATTTAATGTCGAACTTGGGTGGGCTTGCTACAACTCATCGCGCTGAAGGTCAACGCCAGCATTTGGCAACAGTACGTTGGTTTTTTGCGAACCCGCTCCCGCACGCTTCCGTCCGAGCGCACGGTCAAACAGCTCATCGCTCCTCTCCTCGTACGAGATTTTCTCAATCCCGCCGCTGGTGGGATAATGCGCGAAATTCGAACCCACTTTTCTCAACAACCTTCGGTGCAACAGGACCCTCGTTCGCCTCCTGAGGCGCAATCTCTAGCCGCTTAACGCTTCAACTACCAGCCGTGAATGACCTATACTGGTCAGCAGTGGGGCGTTGCCTGTCTGTAAAATAAACAGCAAATTTACGACTGACGAGAACCTGATACCAATGTAGAAAATATTTCGAAATCTTTTTTGCTTAAATGTTCTGCTGCATCCACGATTAAATTTGAATACAGTATTGACCTTAGGGGTGGACTAGGGATTTGGAATGGCCCCCCTTGCCAGTGAATATAGCGTTAATTAATTGGGTTCAGTACAATATCCGCAGTGCTTAAACCATCCTTTTATATCGGTTTCGGTTACGGCATCCAACGCATTTCTTATTTCACCATCGAGAGCATCTCTGGTACGTGCCGCCGAACCCCGAAGAAAGGCTTTCACCTTCGACCAAAAGAGTTCAATGGGTGAGAAATCTGGCGAATAGGGAGGCAAAAAGTGTAACTCAGCCTGCTGCGCTTCCATCGCTTCTTGAATTCCTTCGACTTTGTGACTGCTCAGATTATCCAACCACACTGGATCGCCCGGCTGTAAGGTGGGGACCAGCAACTGGCGGATAAAGCTGGTAAAAGCATTCCCATTAATGGGGCCGTCGAGTTCCATGATCGCACGCACCTCCGTTACTCCTAACGCACTGACCAACGTCAGATTCGATCCCAGGTTCACTGGTTTATCGGCATGGGCACGACAACCGCTCGGAGCCCGACCATAGCGCCGTGCCATGCCTAAGTGCTCTGTTTCAGAAATAATGTCTAGGTTACGAAGGTTGTTGTACAATGCCAGCGTGAGAAAAGACCTTACTTTGGTGCTAGAGGGGAGTCAATACCATGCCGGGTCCTGCCCCAACACTATGCCCTGTGTTTCCGGAGGCATTTTTACAGCAAGCGCGCCGGGAGGTGCGTCGTAAGACGGCCCCTTATCAGACGGTTCAGCGTTATCAGTTGGTGTTGCTCCTGCACGAGAATGCTGGCTTGGGTCATGCGGAGGCCGGGGAGCGAGTAGGGCTCTCGGGGCGCCAAGTCCAACGGTGGCGGCAACGCTGGATGGCGGGGGACTTTTCCGTAGCGGATCGATTGGGTCGGGGGCGGTCGTCGGACTTTTCCCCCCCTGGATCAAGCGCTGGTTAAGGCGTTAGCGTGTGAAGTGGTGGCGGAGACCAAGCAACCCTTGAGCCGCCAGTCGTTGGCGGATGTGAGGAGCCGTGCGCAACAAACGCTGCGCAAATCGATCAGTCGGAGCAGCGTATGGCGGATTTTGTGTAGCGATGCGATCAAGCCGTGGCGGTACCAGTACTGGCTTTTTCCTCGCGATCCGCGGTTTGCTGAGAAAGCGGGACCGATTCTGGATCTCTAGGCTGGAAGTTGGCAAGATCAACCCTTGGGCAGTAGCGATTATATGTTGAGCGCCGATGAAAAAACGAGCATTCAAGCCCGGCACCGCTGTCATCCGCCGCTAGCGCCGGCACCCGGGCGTGTGGCCCGCATTGAGCATGAGTACGAACGGGGCGGGGCGTTGCAGTATCTGGCGGCTTGGGAGGTACGGCGGGGTTACGTGATGGGTCGTTGCGAAGCGAAGACCGGCATTAAGCCATTTGGTCGGCTGGTCGATCAGGTGTTGGCGGAAGAGCCGTACCGGTCCGCCGAGCGGTTGTTTTGGATCGTCGACAATGGCTCGTCGCATCGCGGTAAAGCGGCGGAGAACCGACTGCATCAAATCGATCACCGAATCATTCTGGTGCATACGCCGATCCACGCAAGTTGGCTCAATCAGGTCGAAATCTACTTCTCGATCATTCAACGTAAGGTGCTGACATCGAATGACTTTGCTGACTTGGCCGCGATTCGACTGCGGTTGGCGTTGTACGAAACTCTGACCAATCAGAATCCGACGCCTTTCAAATGGAAGTTTAATCGCGACAAACTAACAGCGCTACTCAAGAAAATTGAGGCCCACGAAAAATTCTTCACCGCTTCTTGTGCTTCCACCCTAACTGACTATGAAGAGGCGGCCTAACCTAGACATTATTTCTGAAACAGAGCACTAAGTTGACGCCTGCTTCATCAATGAAAATCAAGCGCGTCGGGTCCATCTCGGCTTGTTCTTGTTGAAACGGCTGGCGTGCCTGTTCAATCTCCTCATCGGCCTCGCGCTCACTCGCGTGGTAGCTTAACTTCTTGCGCGTGATCCCGCGCCGGCGCAAGCGCAGGCCAATCGTCGCGTCGCTCACCACCACCCCCTCTTCGCCTTCAGCCACTGATTCAATTCCGACAGCGTTGCGTCTGCGTGCTCCTCCACTACCTGCTTGAGTAGCTGTTCATCCGATTCCCTTAGTTTGCGTGGTTGCCCACCCCCGTGCGGTTTCGGATCCACCCGCCGGGTCTGCCGATAGCGCTTCAGCAACCGCCAGACAAAATCCAAACTCACGGAAAAACGCGCCGCTAAGCTACGCATCGAACCCTCCCCGTTGGGGTAGGCATCCACGACTTTTTGACGCAGATCATTAGAATAGGGCCTCATCTTCAGGACTCCTTAACAATTCGCCTCTACTCTATTTATTTATGGGCTCTTTGTACTGAATTCAACTAATTACCGCTATAACGTCGCAAATCAGCCGCTAACGTAGAAGGTCGGCTGAATTTGCTTTGTTAGCTATATTTTCTCTCTCTGCCCTCTCTAATGATATCCACAATTTCTGATGAAGATATATCAAGATCAACGCCTTTAATATCAAGTGGTGATTTTTTTGTTGTAGCTGGTCTTATATAGAACGATTCGCCATTTCGTTTTTTTACGCAAACAACACCTTCTTTCTTAGCTTCATCTAGGAGTGCTGCAAAGTGTTGCCGTGCTTCCGTAAAACTATATTCTTTCATTATCAAATCTCCAAAGCTTTGACTCCTAATTTTTCAGCCGCAGTCAACAAACGATTATCTAAAGTTAGTAACGAGGTATTAGTTTTCAGAGCGCATTGGATCAGATAAGCATCGTAGGCATAAATATTTAGTTTGTTGCAAATTTCCAACGTTTGCTCGAGTAAAACATCAACGAACTTTATCGGTATTTCCCGATAGGCTTCAAGTGCCAGTTTAGCTTGCTCAATACTTGATTTTCGCCTCTTGAACATGGCGGAAAATGTATTGCCAATTTCCCAATGAACAGATGCTGGAGCATAAAGCGAGCAACCTATTGTTGTTTCAACAATTTTTTCTTTTGAGTTTTCATTGCCAATAACGACAATAAGTGCTGAAGTATCTATAGTGATATACATATACAAAGCATCTCAGTTGTACATATGTACACAGTATAACCTCGCTGCCTTGGTTTGTATAGCTAACACGTGTACGCTAACCGGCGCGAGTTTACGAGCGTCCGAATTAAGCGCTTGGTAAATAAAGACGTTTCGATAAAAACCAGAGGTCAATATCATACGGCAATGCCGTATTTTTTTAGCCATGGCTTTGTATCTGAATCTCTACGGCTGCCGAGGTGCCTAACGGGGTGCGAGGTATGAGCGTCTGCTGGATATACTGTTTAGTAAAATTTCTCAAAAAAGGTAGCGTCCATTTTCTTCCGAGGAAAAAAGAAAGACTTGACCCCTTTCCTTACAGATCGGTGAAGACCTCAGGATGTCGCTCTGCGACTCGCAACAAAGATTTAGCTGGACCTTGAGGCTTACGTCGGCCTTGCTCCCAATCTTGAATAGTACGCTTACTAACCCCCATGAGACTCGCAAACGCCGATTGCGATATATTTAGTTTCTCTCGAATCACTTGCGGCGGCGACGGCTCGCTCAGTATATGAGTTTTTAGTTTTTTCTTTCCCGCCTTGTGAGATTTAATCTCTCGGATGCCGTCGAGAATTTCTTGGCCAATATCACGCTTACTCATCTTCAATTTCCCGAGCAATTTGTTTCAATAGATGACCGGGTATCGTTGACCTTTCACTTTTAGCATAGACAGTCAGTAGCCAAATCTCATCGACGAAGACTTTCCAATAATAAATGACTCGGATACCACCACGCTTGCCTTTACCGGGTAAAGACCAACGAACTTTCCTTACTCCACCACTGCCAGGAACGATATCGCCCGCATCGGGATGCTCGAGTAAATACCATTGCAATGCCAGGTATTCGTCATCATTCAGATAACGGGGTAGCAATTTGGTGAATAAAGACGTTTCGATAAACCATAAATCAGTATTATACGGCAACGCCGTAGCATTAGCCATGGCTTCGTATCCGAATCTCTACGGCTGTCGAGGTGCTTAACGGGGCGCGAGGTATGAGCGTCTGCTATCTGCTAAATGCACTGTTTAGGTAAAATTTCTCAAAAAAGAGTAGCGTCCCCTTTTTCCATCCCTGTTTAGTACAAAAAAGGGTAGTGTCCCCTTTAGACATTATCGGTTTTAAGGTTTCGGCGAATTATTATCCTTGATGTACAGGTAGTTAAGTTGGTCAATAGCTTATTTCCGATAATGTCTTTTTACTTAAACGGGGCGCGAGGTATGAGCGTCTGCTGGATGTACTGTTTAGGCAAAATTTTTCAAAAAAGGGTAGCGTCCCCTGTTCTGCAATGTGAGACCTGACCCCTACGACAGGATCTGACCCGGACCCGGGTTTTGCTAAATCGGGGGTTTTTGAGCCATGCCGAATTTCTTTCGGGATTTCTTTGGAATTTCTTTTCTGCTTTTTAACGTTAAAACTCAGCCGCGCCGCTCTGCGGTGTCGCTGGGGCTGGAGTGCCTTGTTGGGCCGGTGAACCCGCTGCGAGAACGGCTTCAGCGTGCAATTTTAAGCCCAGTGCTCTGATAACCTTGAGGATAGTGTCGAAGCTGGGGCTGCGTTCTCCGGAGAGTGCCTTGTAAAGACTTTCGCGGGACAGACCTGCATCGCGCGCCACCTGAGACATGCCCTTGGCGCGCGCGATATCACCCAGCGCTTTAGCAACGAACGCCGCATCGCCATCCGCCTCCTCAAGGCAAGCCTCTAGATAAGCAGCCATTTCCTCCGGCGTGCGAAGGTGCTCGGCGACATCGTAGCGAGTCGTAACAGTCTTTGTCATGGTAAGTTCCTACAGATTCCGAGCAAGGCGCAAGGCTGTCTTGATGTCGCTAGCTTGTGTTCGCTTGTCGCCGCCCGCTAATAACACGACAACCTCTTGACCTTGTTCTTTGTAGTACAGCCGATAGCCGGGGCCGTAGTCAATCCGCAACTCCGAAACACCTTCGCCCACGGGCTTAACATTTCCCGGATTTCCAGCTGCCAAACGCTCGATTCGTACCAGAATACGAGCCCGGGCATGGATGTCGCGCAAACTGTCGAGCCACTTGGCAAAGACTTCAGTTTTTCGGATCTCAAACATGACTGAACTGTAGCCTATTGGCTACAAACTGTCAATCCCTGGCGATTTCGCACCTGCGTAGAAGGCCCAACGGCGCAATTCAACCGTCGACGAAGGAGGTTGGCTGAAATTGCCTTCTCAGGATACCGCTAATTACGTGCAAAGTGTGGTGATCCGTTTGAAATTAAGTATTGCGTCCCCGGAATTTCTCAGGAATTTCTCGGAATTTCTCCTGTCTCCGGAATTTCTCCAAAAAAGGGTAGCGTCCCCTTATATCTTCCCCTTATATCTTCCCCTTATATCTTCCCCTTATATCTTCCTTTCGACCTACATTTAGAGTTACGAGCCTGTCGGCGGTCGGTTATACCGCTACGGCATCGGCTAGTTGGCGAGTTCAGGCACATGCTCTTCTTCATAACGTTCGATCAGTACCCCCACAATCTCCATCAGTGAAGCCAGCGGGTGCGACTCGTCTTCTCCGACTTCATCGATCAGACTGTCGAGGAAGGTAACCAGCCGCTCGTACTCTTCCTCCATATGCGGCACGTAAATCATCCTGGCCATCTGCGGCCAAGCGTTGAGTGCTTCGTTAACTTCATTATTTTGCATACCTACTCCTTCCACTTCTCCTGATCGTACTCCGCGTGTGTGAGCACCGCCCGAATGTAGAGCTTGTGACGATTGTAATGAATGGCTGCGATCAAGCGCACTTTGTTCCCGCCGATGTTGAAGACGGTCAGTTTCCCAACCTGATCGGCAGAAGGAAAATGCGTACGCAGCTCCGCAAAGGAGCTGAAGTTGTGTTGCTTCACCACTTTGTACCAATGAGCTAATGCCGATCGGGTCTCTGGGTACTTGTCGGCGAACATGTTAAGGCGTTTGCGTGTAATGACGTGCATGTTCGATGTTAACGCTTCTTGCCCTAGCGGAATACTTGGTCGAGCAGCCTAACGGCGAAATGCAACCGCCGACGGAGGAGGTTGACTGAAATTGCCTTATTAAACTCATGATACCGCCGATTACATAAAAAGTGTGGCAAAGTGTGGCGATTCGTTTGAAATTAAGTATTGTGTCCCCGGAATTTCCGTTGTATCCCCGGAATTTCTGTCCCGGATTTTAGGCCCCCGGAATTTAGGCGATTTTGGGCGATTGCTATGTGATTAATGTGGTTGCACAATTAGCGCAAACTTTCTCGTTACCTTTCACTTCAAACCGTGCTTCACATTGCTCACAGGATCTGTAAACTGTTACCGATACGCTATCGCTAACTGTTATGGAGTCACTCAATATTATCGATCTTGCTTCAGCTTCTATCACTCTTTCCTCTTCCTTTTCTTCTTCTTCTGTCACTGGTATTTCAAATTCTCTAAGTGCGAGAGATAGTTTCGGACACAAAACAATCTTTCTTTTTTTATTTATCCGTTCTCTAAATTCTTGTTTTAACCAGTCATTTAAAAAGCCTTTGTCATCTTGTGTTGCTCCATAATCTCCATCTCTAGATACGATCCATATATCAACATTCTTTTCTTCGGCAACATATATCAACCATTCCCAATTCATTGCGTCACCAATACTGGTATCGTTCTTCTTACGTGGGGGGTAACCCAGGATAAAGCGTTTTTGGGCTAACTCTCGAACTTCGTAGCGCTTTTTGTGCTTTCTGTATAAATCAATAACTTGTTTCTTTGAAAATATGCTTTGCAATACTTGGTATACTTTGTCATATCAGACAGGGTTCTCAAGAACATTATCCAAGCGAGACTTGAGTTTTCTTATTCGATCATTTAGTTTTTTGTAATCATTGTCGAGCGCAGTAGCCGATTTATCATTCTTTAGAACTCCTGGAACATTTATTTTTGTGGGAGGTTTGAGCTCTTTCATTCCATCAAGAATTGCAGACTGGCGATTTTTTTTGAATTCCATTTCTACTTGGTCTGTGATTATCAGACTATTTTTTATAGCTTCAAGATGCTCCAGAAATGAAGCCTTTACCTCATTTCTAATACGATAGAAATTGAGATAGATGTTGGTGTCGATGAACAAAAGCTTTGGCATCTGATTACTTACACATAACAGTTTAATAATCAAAATCAGAAAATAGTTTTATAAACACAATCTGCTACTTCCCTATTTTCGGATTCTGCGCATCATGAGATTAGGTCTAGATTCATAAGCCTGTGCTCGGTGCGTTCAGCCCTTGCCGCTCGCACGCTCTTGCTAACGGTCGTGAAAGCAAACTTAAAGAAATACGCGATCTATTGGTAACAGTAATCCCCGGTGGCATCGGCAGCCACGATGGCACGATTACGGCTCTCGTAAGTGGTAGCGATGACGTGCAGGGACAGTGCGGGCGAGCGTCGCTAGGGCTTTGAAATAGCGGCGTCTTGCGTAACGTAGTGCAGCGATAGAAGTTTTGCAGTAGCATCGACATAAAAACCTTCCTTAGTTTGTCGCCTATGCCAGAGTATGAATTGATTGGATGTTGAGGCTAGAACATCTTGATGCGGAATTGCAAGAAATTTTTGTTGAGCAGCCCGTGTTGTGGTCCGCTGGAAGGAAAAGGGGCAGCACCCCTTATCTGGAATTCTGATTGATTTGGCGGTTTTGTCATCCCAGATACCGTCCTTGTTGTAGGGGCGATTCGTGAATCGCTCCTACCTCCCCGCCAGCAAATCCCACCCGCATTAATCCGCCAACGGGTGGCGCTGATCTATAGAACCGACACCAACAACGCAAGATACCTCACCAGCCAAGGCAAGTAATTTTCCATCCAAACAATGTAACCGCTCCGGCGTCCCGATATCGTACCAAGCTCCCCGGTAATGCTCTCCGCTCACGGCCCCCTTACAGATAGCTTGTTGCAGTAACGGCGCCAGGGGAAACCGACCCGGGGCGCACTCGCTAAAGAGTTCCGGACGCAGCACACTGATACCGCTAAAGGTCAACCGCGGTAGGTCCTTATCAACAATTTTTCCATTCCCCAGAACGAAATCCCCCGTGGGGTGCTGGGGCGGATTATCAACTAACACCACATGCGCCAGGCCGTCGGGGTCTGCCGGCAGTTTAGCAAATGGGTAATCGCTCCAGATATCGCCGTTCATCACTACAAAAGGCGCCTTACCCAGCAAGGGCAAGGCGTGCAGGATACCACCGCCGGTCTCCAGAGCGTTTTGCGGTTCTTGGGAATAACTGATACTGACCCCAAAGCGGCGCCCATCTTGCAATGCCTGAAAAATTTGCGCGCCCCGATAACCTAAGTTAATCACCAATTCCCGGAATCCGGCTTTCCGCAACGTCTCTATCTGGTACACAATCAGCGCCTTGCCCCCTGCCTTCAGCAAAGGCTTCGGCTCCGTATCCGTCAGCGGCCGCATGCGCTCACCCCGGCCTGCGGCCAGAATCATGGCCTTCATCACTGCACTGCCAAAGCGGGCGCTACCCGCGTTCTCAGTAAGCCATGCAACGGCGCAAGTTCCGAATAGCGAGCGGCTACCTCGAGGACATAGCCCAGGGTGCGAGGAATATCGCCTAAATAGCCCGGCTTGCCGTCACGGTGGTTTAGCCGGGCAAAGATGCCGATGGCTTTGAGATGCCGCTGCACCCCCATCAGGTCAAACCACCGCAGAAAAGCATCCGCATCCTCCACGCCCGCCAGTCCCTCGGCCTGCAGCCACAACCGCTGCCGCAACACCCAGCCTTCCACCCGGTCCCGGGGCCAGGCGATATAACAGTCACGCAGCAGCGATACCAAATCATAGGTAACCGGACCAATCACCGCATCCTGAAAGTCAAGTACCCCGGGATTGGCGCAGTCGGTAACCATCAGATTGCGGGAATGATAGTCCCGGTGCACCCATACTTGGGGTTGCTCCAGCGCACTTTGACGCAACAGGGCAAAGGCGTTATCTAGAACCTCATGATCCGCCGCTTCCAGAGATAGGCTTAAATGACGCGCCAGGAACCACTGTCGAAACAGTTCCATTTCCTGTTGCAGCAGCGCCGCCGTATAAGGGGGCAATAACGGGGTGTGGGGATCGCCGCCCAGTTGCAGACGGTGCAAGGTTGCCAGGGCATCGCCGTAGAGCCTTTCCACACAGGCCTCGTTCAGAACGCTCAGATATTGGCGCGTGCCTAAATCCGTTAACAGAAGAAATCCTTGGGCCAGATCCGCCTCCAACACCCGGGGGGCCTGTACATTCAGCTCACCAAGAGCGCGCGCCACGACGATAAAGGGCCGACAGTCCTCTTTCTCAGGAGGGGCATCCATGACAATATGGCTGGCATCTTGCCGGCGAATACGGTAATAACGTCGAAAACTGGCATCGCCGGATGCCGGAGTAATTTCAGCGGCGCGTACCGGCAACAGGCGGTTCAGCCAGTGTAGCATTTGTCCGTAACGTTCGTTCACGTGTCGCTCATTCCCACTGTTGCATTGTGAATCCATCACGGGTAAGAGAATATGCCAAAGCTAAAGTATAAGACAATGTGTCTTTTTCTTACCACCTATCAGTTTCTCATCACCATAGAGAAGGGGGGCAAAGGCTGCATGGTTTGTAACCGCCTGAGTAATAAACGGAGGCCCCGTTGAAACCAGGAAAGCAGGCTACGTCTGACTTTTTTGATGCGCCAATGATCTGGATTGCTCTCGGCTTGGGCTTTTTTTCGAGGACCGTTGGATGAGACAAGGCGTCGTGGCGCCCTGCCGTCACACACCAGTACATGGCCAGTGTCATGATGAGGAGCAGCCGATCGAGGCGATCGGGATCCTGTAGTTGGGTATCTTCCAGCGCAAAACCGCGACTCTTGAAATCGGAAAAGGTCGGTTCAATCGCCCAGCGTGCCCCATAATCCAGTACGGCCGCCCGGCAGGGCGTGCAATCCATGGCAATGATCCACGGTTCGCGATGACCGGCTTCGTGCAATACGCCGACGTGGGTCGGCACCCCCTGTTCAAAGAGGTGGACGTGGGGCACATAGCGCTCGGTCACCCCAGCGGCCAGATCCCTCGTCGTATGGACGTCACTGACGCCGATATCCACGCTCAGATTGCCCTTCAAGCGAAGTCGGTAGTGCCAACCGTGGCGGTGTAGCCAGTCAAACAACGCCGCCGATGGATAAAAACGGTCGGCCAACAACATTACCGCTGCCCCAGCCGGTAGCCACTCGCGTACGCGCTCCAGTAACACCTGCTGCGCCGCAAAATGTTCCCTTTTTTCCCTTAGTGGTTTCCGGCAATTGCAGGCAAGGACGATATATGTCATGGTAGTGTGTTGTAAAAAATTACGAAATATGATTCCCGTGACTTACCGGCAAACAATAATTATCGGCATGATGCTGCTTCTACTGCCCTGGACGGGCAGTCAAGCCCAGTACCTGTTAGGGCGTGACTTCCCGGTGCGCAACCGCTGGCTGCTGTGTGCACCGGATCCGCTGGTTCAGCGGATCCAGGTCGATACGGGCGCATCGGAAGACGTTCCCATTGAGATTACCGCTGACACCGGCCAATCCTCCGAGGCGGAAGCCGTTGTGCGAGGAGATGTTGTCGTAGAGCAAGGTGACCGGCGCTTGGAGGCCTCCGAAGTCATCTACGATCGGCTTGCCAACCGCATTGACGCCGAAGGCGATGTCAACTACGGTGATCCCAATTTCGCCGTCCATAGCGATCGCGCCCATATCGAACTGGACGAGCAGACGGGCTGGTTTACAGAGTCTGATTATTACGTGGCAAGCAGTAACGCTCAGGGAAACGCCGAGCGCGTTGACGTACAGTATCGCGACAGAACCGCCCAGCTGCAGAAGGTTACCTACTCAACGTGCAGCCGCGGTGATGAGTTCTGGGCATTGCGCACCAGTCAACTCAATCTCAACCAAAAAACCGGCCGCGGCTCGGCGAAACATATCACCTTGGCCCTCTGGAATATACCGGTACTGTATTTTCCCTACTTATCGTTTCCCATCACCAAGGAGCGCCAGTCAGGTTTACTGACACCCGATGTAGGACTCGACAGTAGCAACGGGATCGATATCCGGATCCCCTATTACTGGAATATCGCTCCTAACCAGGATATGACCATCACGTCGCGAATCATGAGCAAGCGCGGCCTGATGCTGGGTACCGAATACCGTTTTCTGACGCCGCGCGGGCGTGGCGAACTGGATGTGGAATATTTGCCGGAAGACCTTGACCGCGGCGGCGACCGCGCCGGCGTCTACGCGGCTGCCCAGGTAAACCCGAGACCCGAACTCTACGGGAATTTGCTATTCCAGTTTGTATCCGACGACGATTATCTCGATGATTTCAGCAATAACCTGGACCTGCTCTCCCAAGCGACGCTGGAACGCCATCTGGACGTCGGCTACTTTGGTAACAACTGGACTGCCCTGGGACGTCTACAAAGTTTTCAAACCATTGATAATGACATTTTTGATGATGCAGATAATCCCTATGACCGTTTGCCGCAACTGCTCTTCGACGGGGAGTGGCCTGACCGCGCGTATGGTCTCACCTATGGATTGCGCAACGAGCTGGTGCATTTTGACCACGGCCAAAAGGTCAGAGGTCTGCGACTGGATTTATGGCCTAGACTGAGCTTGCCGCTGCGGCGTCCGGAAGGCTTTTTGATTCCGGAAGTGAGCTACCGCTACACGGCTTATGACTTGCGGGAAACGGGCACGGCATTTGACAAAAACCCGACCCGAGGCGCACCCATCGTTAGCCTGGACAGCGGGTTGATTTTCGAGCGGCCGGTCAACTGGCGCTGGTGGAATATACGACCCGGCTTTCTTACCCTGGAACCGCGTTTGTATTACCTCTATGTCCCGTTTAAGGATCAAACGGACATTCCCGTATTTGATAGCACCCTGGTTGACCGCAGCTTTCCCTGGCTGTTCCTGGACAACCGCTTTACCGGTGCCGACCGGCTAGGGGATGCGAACCAGCTCACTGCCGCCTTGACCAGTCGCCTCTTGAATCCCAGGGACGGCAGCGAACAATTGCGGATCAGTCTTGGCCGCATTCAGTACCTTCGGGATCGCAAAGTGACCCTTCCCGGCTCACCGCCGGGTACCAGCGATGATTCTCCCTTTATTTTTGAGGGTTTCGTCAATCTCAGACGTGATCTCTTCGTGCGTGGCAGTCTCATTTGGGATCTTAGCGATAACGACGTTTCCCGCAGTGGTCTGGACCTGCGTTATCATCCCGGTGCAGGCCGCCTGGTTAACTTCGCCTATCGTTTTGCGGAGAGTGATGAGATCGCGCCGGAGCAGGAAGAAATCGAACAATTGGATCTGACCGGGCTGTGGACGATCAACGAGCAATGGCGGACGGTGGGCCGCGTGAACTATTCCATTACCGATAATCAATTTCTGACATCCTTCGCGGGCTTTGAATACGATCAGTGCTGCTGGGCCTTGCGGATGTTGGGCCGGTTTAAACGCAATAATCCTCAGGACGACGCTGAACTCGCTGTTGTGGTGCAACTGGAGCTCAAGGGGTTAACCAATGTGGGCACCGATATTACCGGCTTTCTAGAGGACGCTATCCTGGGCTATGAAGAACGCAGCCGCTACTAACCCCGTTTAGCAGAGGCAATGATGAACACACTCGCAATCAGCATAGTTTTTTGTTTTTTCTTGTTCACCGCTGGCGTGCTTCCCGTGCAGGCCGAGCTGGTTTTCGGCCCGGACTCAGAGAGCGCCGGCGATAATCTGGATATCATTGTGGCCATCGTCGATGACGATGTCATTACCCGCGGTGAACTGGATTCCGCCATTGACGTCACCATGCGCCAAATGCAGCAACAAGGGACTCCACTACCTGCTCGGGATACCCTAGAGTCCCAGGTGCTGGATCGGCTGATACTCACCAAGCTACAACTGCGCACCGCGGAGCGTAACGGCATTGTGGTGGACGATCCTACGCTTAATGCGGCGATGGAAAATCTAGCTCAACAAAATCAGCTTACCCTCAGCCAATTGCGTGAAACCGTTGAGAATGACGGGCTGAGCTTTGCGAACTTCCGTGAAGAAATCCGCCGCCAAATTCTCTTTACTCGTCTGCGTCAACGCTTAGTGGACAGCCGTATTCAGGTCTCCGAACAGGAAGTGGATAATCTGATGACCAACGCTACTGCTCCTGCCCAGGGAAATAGCGAATACCATATCGCGCAAATCCTGATTGTGCTGCCGGAAGGGGCGACGCCGGAACAGATTGAGGCCGGGCAACAGCAGGGCCAAGAGGTTTTGGAACAACTGCGTCAGGGGGCGGATTTTCAGCGTCTGGCAGCAACGGTCTCCGACGGCCGCCAAGCCTTGGAAGGAGGAGATTTAGGCTGGCGCACCGCTGAACAGTTACCCACCATCTTTGCTGATGTCATCCCAAGGTTACAGCCGGGTCAGGTCAGCGACCTGATTCGCAGTCCTAGCGGTTTTCATATTGTTAAACTCTTAGATGCCAAGGGTGCTGTTCAACAGAGTACGACTCAGACTCACGCCCGTCATATCTTGATTAACACCAACGAAGTGGTCTCCGATGAGGAGGCCCAGCAGCGTCTGTTGCGGTTACGGGAACGTATCCAAAACGGCGCAGACTTCGGTGAACTGGCACAGGCTAACTCCAACGATACCGTCTCGGCGATTAAGGGTGGGGATTTAGGCTGGATCACTCCCGCCGATCTGGTACCCGAGTTCGCGACCCAGATGAACGATCTCTCACCCGATGAAGTCAGTGAGCCCTTTAAAACCCGCTTTGGCTGGCATCTGGTTCAGGTGTTGGAGCGTCGTCAACAGCAGGGGACTGACGAATCACAGCGCGCCAGAGTGCGGGAACTCCTGTTCCAACGCCGGGTTGAGGAAGAATGGGACTTGTGGCTGCGCCGCTTGCGAGATGAGGCGTATGTGGAAATTCGCCTGCCGACGGTGGGCACCCAGGAAACTTCATAGTACGGCAGTTAACCATTTATGGAATAACCACCCTTATGCCCAGCCTTCCCTATCCGCCGCGGCGACATTTAGGCCAGCATTTTCTTCGCGATCCGAGCGTTATCCGACATATCGTGCAGGCGATTCGGCCCATGTCAGGGGAACGCCTCGTGGAGATCGGCCCAGGGTTAGGCGCTATTACCTGCCCGTTGCTGGAGACGACAGGACAATTGGACGTGGTGGAACTGGATCAGAACTTAATTCCCGAACTACAACACCGATGTCGATCTTTAGGAGAGCTGCGCAGTTACCATGCGGACGCCTTGGCTTTTGACTTTGCGCAGCTGCGCCAGGATGAGCGCTTGTTGAGATTGGTCGGTAACCTACCCTATAACGTTTCTACCCCTTTGCTATTCCATCTTTTGCAACAGATCGCTAATATCCTCGATATGCATTTTATGTTACAAAAGGAAGTGGTAGAACGTATGGCAGCCGGTCCTCAGCAGGAAGCTTACGGCAGGCTTTCGGTGATGGTGCAATACCAATGCCGAGTCGAGCCGTTATTCGAGATTAATCGCGGCGCTTTTTTACCGCCACCCAAAGTGGATTCCATTTTTGTGCGACTTACCCCGCATGGGCACCCGCCGGTCCATGTCCACGACGAAAGACGTTTCGCAGCCATCGTTCGTATGGCGTTCTCACAACGCCGTAAGATGCTGCGCAGAAGCCTACGGCCGGTGCTCGCTAGCGAAACCATAAGCGCTGCGGGTATTGATCCTAGCACGCGCCCGGAAACCTTGAGCCTGGCAGATTTTGCCACATTGAGTAATTTATTGGCTGCTGATCCGACTTCTGCAAATCTTCGGTAACGGCTGTCAGGTAAAGGCTGAACGATGCTGTTCCGTGATAAAACTTTTTTGTCATTACGAGGGCAAAGAAGAAGATCCGTCTATAATTCCAGATACCTCCACCACGAAGTAGCCAAGGCAACACTATGTCCCCACACAACAATCCCCTGCGCTTACTGAACGCTGCCGGGCAGAGCATTTGGTATGATCATATCCATCGGTCTTTGGTAGATTCCGGAGAATTGGCACGCTTAATTCAAGATGATGACTTGCGCGGCGTCACCTCCAATCCCACTATCTTCGATAAAGCGATTACCGGCGGCCATGATTACGATAGGTTTCTGCACCGGCTGCTTAGCTTAAACCCGAGCCAGGGGAGTCAGGAATGGTTTTTTGCATTGGCCATTGAAGATATCCGCGCAGCTGCCGACTTGCTCATGCCTGTTTATATAGCCACCGACGGTGTGGACGGTATGATCAGTCTGGAGGTTTCGCCCCATCTAGCCCATGACACGCAAGCCACTCTCCAGGAAGCCAGGCTATTGCATCAGCGTGTCGGCCGTCCCAATGTCATGATTAAAGTGCCCGCCACCCTGGCGGGTTTGCCTGCCATCGAAACGCTTATCGCCGAGGGCATCAACGTCAATGTCACCCTGCTATTTTCCGTTACCCGCTACCAACAGGTTGCCGAAGCGTACCTACGGGGTTTGGAGCAGCGCATCCGTCACGGGCAATCCATCGCACGCATTGCTTCGGTAGCCAGCTTTTTTGTGAGCCGGGCGGACAGCTTCTTGGACCCCTTATTAAAAACTCAATGCCCTGAATTAAAAGGAAAAATAGCTATCGCCAATGCTAAATTAGCCTATCAGCATTTTAAGACATTATGCAGCGGCGACCGCTTCGCCGTTCTAGCCGACGCCGGCGCTTTACCGCAACGGTTGCTGTGGGCCAGTACCGGCACCAAAAACCCCGCCTACTCCGATGTCTACTATGTGGAAAATCTGATCGGTCCGCAGACGGTCAACACGCTGCCTCCCGCGACCTATGAGGCCTTCCGGGACCATGGCGTGGTGGCCCAAACCTTAGAGCAGAATGTCGATACGGCGCTGGCGCAATTGACCGCGCTCGCCGACCTCGGCATCGATCTCGACACCGTCACTGATCGCTTAGAAACAGAGGGAGTAGCGGCTTTCGCTCAGGCCTTTGACAATCTGCTCACCCACCTTGACGCTAAGGCCACGGACCTCGCCGCCAGCGTCTGACGTTAAATCCGTTAATTCGATGTGACGACTATGGATCAAAAACAAGCACATAACATCAAGGTTGCCGCTCAGTCTTTTTACATTGAAGAGCAGTCCGACCCTGAGCAGGATCGCTATGTATTTGCCTATACCATTACCATCCGTAATGAGGGCAGCGTTCCCGCCAAGCTGCTAACCCGCCATTGGATCATTACCGATTCCAACGGCAAAGTGGAAGAGGTTCGCGGTGACGGTGTCGTAGGCGAACAGCCCTATCTGCGGCCCGGTGAAGGGTTTCAGTACACTAGCGGGGCCGTAATCAAAACGCCGGTAGGTAGTATGAAAGGCAGCTATCAGATGCTAGCCGATGACGGCATCACTTTTGACGCTGAAATATCTGCCTTTACGTTATCCGTCCCCAGGACCTTACACTGAGCGTAGCCATTACGGTTCTCTTTCCCGCATTATGATCCCGTCAGCGTTGCGCCATTGAGAAAACAGAGCCTGCTAAAACAAGGTGGCAGAATACGACTGCGGATGTGGCCATGTCTCACTACGGGCACTTGGGGAAAATGGCATCTACGGCGAGGAGTTGTTGAGTTATGGCGCTTTATGCTATCGGCGACGTTCAGGGTTGTTATCACGCGCTGCTGCGCCTCTTAGATGTGCTCCGCTTCGACCCTAGCCAAGATACCCTTTGGTTTACCGGAGATTTGATCAACCGCGGCCCGCAGTCGTTGCCGGTGCTGCGCTTGGTGCATTCGTTAGGCGCGCGCGGCGTGACTGTGCTTGGCAACCATGACCTGACCTTATTGGCCGCGGCGGAAGGTTATGTAGGGCTGCGACGCAAGGATACCTTTCACTGTGTTTTGGAGGCTCCGGACCGGGCAGTGTTACTGGACTGGTTACGTCATCGCCCTATTCTGCATTATGATCCTGAGCTAAATGCCACCCTGGTCCACGCGGGTCTCGCTCCCCAGTGGGATTTGCATCAGGCACAAGCGTGCGCCGCAGAACTCGAGAGAGTTTTACAAAGTCCCGACTACGGTGCTTTTTTAGCGCAAATGTTTGGCAGCGAACCCCGGATCTGGCGAGACGATTTACAGGGTGTCGAACGTTTACGCTTTATCGTGAATTGTTTTACCCGAATGCGCTACTGCCAAGAGGATGGCACGCTAAATTTTAGTGAAAAAGGGCCTCCAGGCAGTCAGCCCCCCAATCTTATGCCCTGGTTTCAGGTACCGGGACGTCGCAACGCCAACCTGAGAATTGTGTTTGGTCACTGGGCGGCTCTTGGTTATTACCGGTGTCAGGGAATCTACGCATTAGACAGCGGTTGTGCTTGGGGCAATCAGCTCACGGCCGTCCGCCTCACCGGCGATGAAGCGGTGTATTGTGTCGAGTGTGAAGAAATGCGACACGGATAACCTGCGGGAGATTCCCCATTTCAGAAAATCCACGATTAAGCCCTATTCCAAATATCGAGAAATGGCCATGCAGCTGTACCTAGTGGTCGCCATGGCGCACAACCGGGTCATTGGACGCAGCAATAGCCTGCCCTGGCACTTACCGGCGGATCTGAAGTTTTTTAAGCGCATTACGCTAGGCAAGCCCATACTGATGGGCCGTAAAACGTTTGAATCCATCGGCCGGGCGCTGCCGGAACGACGCAATATTGTCATCACGGGAAACCGCGCTTATCGGGCCGCGGGCTGCTTCGTGGTACACTCCCTTAGCGAGGCCCTAGCTGCTGGCGAACCTGCGCCGGAGGCCATGATCATCGGCGGAGCATCGCTCTATCGGCAGACGTTGCCAAGGGCCGCAGGTATTTATTTGACCCAAGTAGAAGCCGATATCGCAGGGGATACCCACTTTCCCGAATTTGACCGAACGGAGTGGCAGGAGGTTTGGCGTGAAGAGCACCCAGCGGATGCCCGGCACGCTTACCCTTATAGCTTTATTTTACTAAAGCGGCAGCAGGTTGGTTAATGCGGGGGGAGAGAAAATAAATCTTTTAGCGTTAACTCTTTGACTCCCTCTCCCCTGGTGGGAGAGAGCTGGGGTGAGGGGGAAATGGCCAAAGTCGAGTATACCGCATCCTTATACAGCCACTTCGGCAGCAATGTGGGGATAGGGATCGTAGCCTTCCAACGCAAAATCATCGGCAGAGTATTCGAAAAGACTGTTTGGCTTGCGCTTAATCTTAAGTTTCGGGAAGGGGCGCGGCTCACGCTGAATTTGCAGCTTAGCCTGCTCGATGTGGCTGAGATACAGGTGAACATCCCCACCAAACCATACAATTTCCCCGGGCTCGTAACTGCACTGTTCGGCGAGCAGGTGAGTGAGAAAAGCCAGATTGCAGATATTCCAAGCAAGGCCGAGATAAGCATCGGCCGAGCGTTGGAATGTCATACCGGAAAGTTTGGCAGTACCCTGCGTCACGAAAAACTGGTACGTTTTATGACAGGGCGGCAGCGCCATTGCATCCAGTTCCGCGACGTTCCAACCTTCAAACAGGAGACGGCGTGATGTGGGATCGTGCCTAAGACCTTCAATCAGCGCTTGTACTTGATCGATTTCTCTCCCATGATAATCGCGCCAACGACGCCACTGTTTGCCGTATACCGGCCCCAATTCTCCCCAGTTGGCCGCAAACCGTTCATCTTCAACAATACGCTTCTCAAAGTCCGCCTGCGAGATAGCTTCTCCGGTGGTTTCCCGGTACCGCTTAAGGGGCCAATCGGTCCAAATTCGCACCCCCTGAAGTAGCAGTTCGCGGATATTCGTGCCGCCTGAGAGCATCCACAGCATTTCCTTAAAAGCCATTTTCCAGAAGATGCGTTTCGTGGTAAATACCGGAAAGCCTGTCGCTAGATCAAAGCGCATGGTATAGCCGAAAATGGCGTTGGTACCTACGCCCGTACGATCTCTTCGCGTGTCTCCGGTTTCCAGCAGCTTACGCAGCAAATCGAGGTACTGATATTCGGGGTGACGCTGCATGGCTCAGGCTCCTTTGCGCTCACCTTGAGGTTTTTCATTGCGCCGGTAAGCCCAAACCAGCAAAACAATGCCAAACAAAATCATGGGCAGACTCAACAGCTGCCCCATTGTCAACCAGCCGAAGGCGATATAACCGATATGGGCGTCAGGTTCACGGACAAACTCGACGGCAAAGCGAAATATTCCATAACACAGCAAAAATAGCCCGGAGACGGCCATGGTAGGCCGCGGTTTGGCGGAATATAACCAGAGAATGAGAAACAGTGCCACCCCCTCTAAAGCGGCTTGATAAAGCTGCGAAGGATGCCGTGGTAACGGCCCGGCCCCGGGCGTGTGGAACACCATGGCCCAAGGTACATCACTGACCCGCCCCCACAGTTCGCCGTTAATAAAGTTGCCGATGCGCCCAAAAAACAAACCCGGAGTGATCAGGGGAGCAATAAAGTCGGTGACTTCAAAATAGCCTTTATTGACCTTGCCGGCATACACACCCATGGCCAATAGCACCCCCAGTAGGCCACCGTGAAAAGACATGCCCCCCTCCCAGACTTTGAACAGCATTAAGGGATTATCCAGAAAGGCACCAAAGTTATAGAACAACACATAGCCTATCCGCCCTCCCAGGATGACACCCAAAGCAATGAAAAAAACCAAATCATCAACCTGTTCCCGAGTCCAACCCGAAGCAGGCCGGGCGGCACGGTAGCGCCCCAGCAGCCAACCGGCAACGAAACCCAATAAATACATCAGACCATACCAGCGCACCTTTAGGGGTCCCAGGCTAAAGGCAACAGGATCAAAATCAGGATGAACCAGCATAAGCATTTCCGTTACAGTGTTAAGTGGGTAGGATACGCGCAAACACCGCCTTTAAATAATCCGTTTCTGGAATGGCGGGATGTATGGGATGGTCCGGAGCCTGTTGCCCCCGTTCCAAAATTTGCATGGAGCGGTCCAGATGCCGGCAAGCCTGCAATATCAGCTGCTCCAGTAAAGGGCGCGAGAGCAATTGCGAACAAGAGCAGGATATTAAAATTCCATCTTTTTCCAATAATTGAATGGCCATTTGGTTCAACCGCCGGTAGGCCTGCAGACCCGCATTGAGATCTTTCTTGCGTTTAATAAAGGCCGGCGGATCCAAAATGACCACGTGAAACCGTTCCCGCGCCTCACGCAGGGCTTGCAAGACGGTAAAAGCATCGCCTGGCAGGGTAGCTATGCGCCGGCTCACGTCATTTAACTGAGCGTTCGTTACCACGTTCTCAAGAGCGAAACGCGACGCCTCCACACAAAGCACTTCCCGAGCCCCATGTTGAGCTGCCTGTACGCCCCAAGCACCGAGATAGCTGAATACGTCCAGCACGCGCCGATCCTGCATATATTTCAGCGAATGGCTACGATTGTCGCGTTGATCAAAAAACCACCCGGTTTTCTGTCCCCTTAGCAAGGGGACTTGAAAACGGCTATTGCCTTCCTCCACAATGACGGCTTCCGGTAACTGGCCGACTGCCTCCGTGTAACACGCTAGCCCCTCTAATTCACGCATGGCGCTGTCATTACGCCAGAGCACGGCAAGCGGCTTAACCACCTTGGTCAGGGCGGCCAAAAGGGCGGTTTTCAAGTTTTCCATGCCGGCGGTCGTGATCTGAGCAACGCATACGTCGGCGAACCGATCCACTACCAGCCCCGGTAAACCGTCGGCCTCGCCATAAACCAACCGATAAAAGGGTTGTGGAAAGAGCCGCTGCCGTAGCGCCAGAGCCACTTTGAGGCGATGCACCAGCAGTGAGGGAGTAAAGGGATGAGCAGGATCACGGCTCACCAAGCGGGCACAAATCAGGGTATGGGGGTTGACATAGCCGGTTCCCAGTAGCCTGCCATTAGAGGCTTGGACAGCAACGGGCTGTCCCGGCTGAAAATGCTGTAAGGGAGTTGCGACATTGTCCACTTCATTACTGTAAACCCACAAATGCCCGGCACGCAGACGGCGCTCCTCGTTTTTCTTAAGACGCAGGAAGGCAAATTCAGATGGCCAATCGCACATACTCGGATACCGGATGAAAAACGGATACGTAGAGTAGCGCGAGGCGCGACCGGGGTAAACCGTGTTTACGTCAAGTCAGCGCCTACGACAGGCGGCAACACCGTCGGGACAAACCTGACTCTGTCAACATTTAAGAGGAAAGCACTGTTGCTGGGTACTCTTGTCAATACCGGAGCGATTATTCTCGGTAGCGCCGTGGGCCTCACCGCCGGCGCATATCTGCCGGAAAGCATCAAGCACACGCTACTGCAGGCCCTGGGCTTAGCCGTGGTGGCGGTCGGTCTCGATATGGCCCTGGCCAAACCCAACTTTTTACTGGCCGTTGGCTGCTTGCTGCTAGGGGGTATCACCGGTGAATTTCTCGCCATCGAAAGACGTTTGGAAAACCTGGGAGACTGGCTAAAAAACCACTTGCGTTCCACGTCGGGAAACTTCGTAGAAGGCTTTGTCTCGGCCACCCTACTCTATCTCACCGGCGCCATGATGATCGTGGGTTCCATTCAAGATGGTACGCTGGGCGATCCCAGTGTGTTACTCCTAAAATCCTTGCTGGACGGCGTGGCCTCTGTCGCTCTCGCCTCGTCGTTAGGAGTCGGGGTTATCTTCTCTGCGGTGCCGGTGTTTCTCGTACAGGGCGGGGTTACCTTGCTAGCAACGCAGCTTGTATTTCTTTCCGAGCCGGCAGTACTGGAGGCTATTAACACGACCGGAGGTCTGCTCATTCTCGGGCTTGGCATTAATTTGCTCGAACTCGGGCGCATTGCCACCGGCAATCTGTTGCCGGCGTTAGGATACGCGATTCTGGGTACAGCGCTTTTCTAACTCTCTCGGATTTGTCGGCTGCCTAGCCCATAATAGGCCCGGTGACTTTAACCCCTCTTGACAGCATGGGGAATCCTCCAAGATAGTAGTCAAGTGACGGATTTATCAAGAATAAGCAGGCTCCTTTATAGAAGCGAGCTTGCTCGCGATTGAGGTGGACATCAGGGTGAGTTCTGTTGTACTGAAAAAGCCGCCTCGCATTGGTTCTTACACGGATTAGATGCCATGTCAAATTATTCTTTACGCGATAGCACACCTAGCTCCTGGTTAACGGAGCTGCCAGGTCTGGGATTGGACACTGTGAGCGTAGCCACAGACTTCCGGCGTTACTTCAATCATACGTTGGGCCGTGACAAACACTGTCAATTGCCCCACTACCTCTACGAAGCCCTGGCGCTTACCCTGCGCGATCGACTCATGGAGCGCTGGAAAAACACCCGCTATGCCTATGCCCAACAGGACTATAAACGGGCTTATTATCTGTCTCTAGAGTTCCTGATGGGACGCACCCTTAACAACGCCATGCTTAATCTGGGCGTATCAGACGCCGTTGTGCGGGCGATGCGCTATTTGGGTCTCGCCTTAGAAACCATCGCCGAGAGTGAACACGACGCCGGACTTGGCAATGGCGGCCTGGGCCGACTCGCTGCCTGTTTTCTGGACAGTTGCGCTACCTTGCAATTACCGGTGATGGGCTATGGCATTCGTTACGAATACGGTATGTTTCGACAGGAAATCGTAAACGGCAATCAAGTTGAGGAACCGGACCACTGGTTACGCGATGGCAATCCTTGGGAATTAGAACGGCCAGAATATACCCGTCATATACACTTTGGCGGCTATAGTGAGTTTTATAACGATCCCAAGGGACGCCTGCAGGTACGTTGGGTCAATACCCAGGACGTATTAGCGGTTCCTTACGATATCCCCATACCTGGCTACCACAACGATACTGTCAATACGCTGCGGCTCTGGAAAGCGGTCGCTACCGATGAATTTAACCTTGGGGAATTCAACGCCGGCAGTTATCCGGAATCTGTCGCCGCCAAAAATGCGGCCGAACATATCACCATGGTGTTATACCCTAATGACGCCAACGAAAACGGCAAGGCGCTGCGCCTGCGCCAACAATACTTTTTGGCCTCGGCCAGCCTGCAAGACATACTGGACCGCTGGCAACGGAACCACGAAAAGGATTTTCACCAATTTGCTGAAAAAAATTGCTTTCAACTCAACGATACGCATCCCGCCTGCGCCGTCCCCGAGTTGATGCGACTGCTAATGGATGAATATAGCCTTGGTTGGGATGAAGCCTGGACCATTACGACCCAGACCCTGGCGTATACCAATCATACACTATTGCCCGAAGCTCTGGAAAAATGGCCGGTACGGCTGTTTCGCGAACTTTTACCGAGACTGCTGGATATCATCTACGAGATTAACGCCCGTTTTCTGACAGAAGTGGCTAAACGCTGGCCGGGCGATAATGAACGCTTGCGGCGCATGTCTATTGTGGAAGAAGGCGAAGACCCCAAGGTCCGGATGGCTCATCTGGCCATTGTCGGCAGCTTTTCCGTTAATGGTGTCGCTGCCCTGCACTCTAAGCTGCTGCAGCGGGGGTTATTCCGGGATTTTTACAAACTCTGGCCTGCCAAGTTTAACAATAAAACCAATGGCGTTACGCAACGCCGCTGGCTGGCCGGCTGTAATCCCGGCCTAAGCCGGCTGATCAGTGAGACCCTCGGTTCAGGCTGGATCACTGACTTGACCCAGCTGCGGCGACTTGTCGCGCACGCCGATGATCCCGATTTTCGCCGCCGTTGGAGCACCATTAAGCGGCAAAACAAAGAATGCTTAGCAGCCCTGGTTAAGGCTAAATGCGGCGTTACCTTCAATCCGGACGCCCTCTTTGATGTTCACGTCAAGCGTATCCATGAATACAAACGCCAACTGTTGAACGTTTTGCATGTTATTCATCTTTATGCGCGCCTTAAACGCGGCGATACTGCCGACTGGACACCGCGCTGTGTGCTCATTGGCGGCAAGGCGGCACCGGGTTATGTAATGGCAAAGGAGATTATCAAACTCATCTGTAATGTCGCCAAGGTGGTCAACAAGGACCCGCAGGTAGGGGATCTTCTGAAGGTCGCTTTTTTACCTAATTATGGCGTTTCGGCCATGGAGATCATTTGTCCCGGCACGGATCTCTCGGAACAGATTTCCACGGCAGGCAAAGAGGCTTCCGGCACCGGCAATATGAAATTTATGATGAATGGTGCCATCACCATAGGCACATTGGATGGCGCCAATATTGAGATCCGTGAGGAAGTGGGGGACGAAAATTTCTTTTTGTTCGGCCTGACCGCCAAGGAAGTGGAAGTCATGCGCCAACACTATGATCCCGTTACGCTGATTCAGGAAGACGAAGACATTGCGCAGATAATGCAGTTGTTGCAAAGCGGCCATTTTAATCAGGGTGAGCCCGATATCTTCAAAAACATTATCCAATCTCTCACCAGTCCTCATGATCCTTGGCTCGTTATTGCCGATTTGCGCAGTTTCATTGAGGCCCAACAACGTGCCGCCGCGGCCTATCAAGATCCGCAACGGTGGACACTGATGAGCATCGTCAACTCGGCGTCCAGCGGACGATTTTCTACGGATCGCACCATCGAGGAGTACAATGCGGAAATTTGGAAATTAGCAAAAGTGCCTGCCTTACCGGTGGCTTAGGATCCAAATAACACGATTTGATGCAGCAAAAACAGGCTATGATCAGGGGCTAGGTTCACAGCTAAACATAGCTGAACCCGGCACCCGGTTTTAATATCCATTTTTGCTAGAGAATTGGCAGATCTCAATCCATAAAGCGACTTTACTACGATGCGCTGGCAAGACGTCTGCCAAAACGTCTGCCAAAATCCTCAACTCCAGGTCCGCTAGCAAAGGTTTTGCCTGCGGATAGGCGACGGTTTTCCTTCTTCGTTTTGCATATTCAACTCACTCTGCTCCATTTACTGTCAATTCCAGTTCCGTGAAATCATCATGGACTTTTTTTCAGGTAACTTAACTCTTCTGACTGAAAGTCAGGGAATTGAACCTCCATCGCTAATCCGGATATTTCACCCCGTTAAAACAGTCGAACTAGTGAATGATTGTAACAACTTTACAATTGTTAACAATCAACTAGATCACCACAATATTTTATAGTTTATTGTTGTTCACTGTCTAAGAACTTTATTTAAAAAGCTTTAACGGCCAATAAAACTTGCCAAAGTCGAGATTAAAAATTGTTGCTAACCATTGCCAGAAGAAGTAATTTTTTATGTTGCGCAGGAAAGACATATTTAAACAATAAAATTAATTACTTATAAGGAACTAATCTGGCAATGAACCATGAATGGTCAAAGCTTAAGTATAAAACGGTACTACCCTATTTATGGAATGCAGCAAGCTGTGTCTTGCTCATTTTCCTGTTAAGTGGAGAGTCCCAGGCTGCCGAGCCTTGCGAACCAGTCGTTGGACGACTGGTTTCGGTGGAGGGCTGGGTCGAACTCCAGCGTGCCGCAGACTCGGCCTGGCTGCCTGCAAAGTTGGAAGATACGTTATGCCAGGGCGACACGGTACGCGCCGGCGAACGAAGCCGTGCCGCGGTCGCGCTGATCAACCAGACCGTCTTGCGAATCGACCAGAGCACAGCGGTGCGCCTGGTCGATATTCTTGCCAAGGAAGAAGATCGCTCAATCCTCAGCCTGCTCTGGGGCGCCATCCAATCATTCAGCCGTAAGCCGCGCCGCTTTGAAGTTAATACTCCTTTTCTCAACGGCTCGGTCGAGGGCACGGAATTTTTCGTCCGCGTCGAAAAGCAGCAGACCTTGCTCTCGGTATTCGAGGGCCAGGTATTGGCTTCGAACGATCAGGGAAGGCTTGCTGTTGACGCGGGCAAATCGGTCGTCGCGCAAGCCGGAGAGGCTCCGCAATTGCGTATCGTCGTACGCCCACGGGATGCGGTCCAATGGTCGCTTTACTATCCGCCGGTGCTGGCCGCCCTCGGAGGCCGTGTGGACTACATTCCTGCCGACGTACCCCCTCCCCTGCGCGAGGCTATGGAGATCGCCGGCAGTGGCAACACCGCAGCGGCGTTGGCGGCGCTTAACCGGGTTGCGGCAGCCGAACGGGACGTTCCTTTTTACCTTTACCGTGCGGCACTGTTACTTGCTGTGGGGCGAGTCGAGGAGGCACGGACTGACATCGACAAAGCGCTCAGGCTGGATCCCAACGCAGGGCTTGCCTACGCCTTGCGCGCGATTATCCATGTCACCCAGAACGAACGCGAGCAGGCATTAGAGAATGGCGAGCGGGCCGTTGCGCTAAGCCAGACGGCGGCCGCTAAGATTGCTCTGTCCTACGCTCAGCAGGCCGCTTTTCATCTCGAGGCGGCGCGTGACAACCTGCTTTCCGCCGTTGCACAGCATCCTGACGATCCCTTAGCCTGGGCACGTCTATCGGAACTCTGGCTGATGCTGGGGGACCGCAAACAAGCTAACGAGACCGCCGAGAAAGCGGCCTCTCTGGCACCGGCTGTAGCGCGTGCCCAGCTTACGCTGGGCTTCGCTGCGCTCGCCGAGTTTCGCAACACGGCCGCAAAGGCGGCATTTGAGCGGGCCATCGCCCTGAACTCCGCTGATCCGCTTGCCCGCCTGGGTCTCGGTCTGGCCAAGATCAGCGCCGGCAAGCTCGAGCCGGGACGCAGGGAGCTCGAAATAGCGGTGGCTTTAGACTGGAATAATGCCCTCTTACGCGCCTACCTGGGCAAAGCGTACTTCGAAGAGAAACGAGCACCGCTGGCGGGAGAGCAGTACGCGCTAGCCAAGGGACTCGACCCGCTTGATCCGACGGCTTACTTCTACGATGGCATTCTCAAACAGACGATAAACAAGCCCGTGGAGGCGCTGGCGGATCTTCAGGAATCCCTCGAGCGCAATGATAACCGGGCCGTGTATCGCAGCCGCTTGCTGCTCGATAAGGATCGTGCCGCGAGAGGCACCAGTCTTGCGCGGGTCTACAACGATCTGGGCTTTGAGCAGCTCGGCATCAACGAATCGACCTATTCCCTGGTGATTGATCCCGCTAACGCTTCAGCCCATCGGTTCCTCTCCGATACTTACCTGGGCATGCGCCGCCGGGAGATCTCCCGCGTCAGCGAACTTCTCCAGGCGCAGCTGATGCAGGACATCAATATCAATCCTGTCCAGCCCAGTGTTGCCGAGACCAACTTGAACATCATCACGTTTGGCGGTCCGGCAACTCCGGGTTTCAACGAGTTTACCCCCCTTTTTCAACGCAACGGAACACAGCTCAACGCGACCGGATTTGGCGGCAACAACAACACCTATGGCGGCGAAGCGGTCGCCACTGCACTTTATGATCGCTATTCCCTCAGCCTTGGCGGCTTTACCTATAACACAGACGGCTGGCGGCCCAATAATGAGCTGGATCAAAATATTTACGACGTCTATGCTCAGGCAGCGATTACCCCCGCACTCAACATCCAAGCCGAATTCCGGCATCGCGATTCTAAAGAGGGTGATCTGGCGTTCAATTTTGATCCCGATAATTTTTTGCCCGACAAGACGATTAAGCGTGACCAGAACACCGCTCGTGTGGGCCTGCGGTACTCGCCAACGCCCAATTCCACCGCCCTGGTCTCCTATATCTACAGCGACAGCGATGAAAAAAACGAACAGTCCGAGGACCTCGACCCATTCACTACGCTCTCCATCAACAGCAAAGTAAATGATAAAAGCTCTCAGATTGAGGCACAGTATATCTATCAAAAAGAATCGCTTAACCTCCTCCTCGGGGGAGGCTATTACGATGTGGATAGCAAGATTGAAGACGACATTTCTCTTACCGACATTACCTTTGGTCCGGTACTCTCAGTTGACGAATCAAGCAAGGAGAGTACCAAACAGCCACGCACCTATCTGTATGCCAACCTTGACTTCATGGAATCCGTTACCTGGACGCTCGGCGCCAGTTACGATAAATACGATCAGGATCCATTGGAGATAACGAGTTTTAACCCAAAGTTCGGCGTTCAGTGGGACGTCACCAACGACTTGCGTCTCCGCGCTGCGGCGTTTAAGGTGCTAATACCTTTGCTGGCCAACAATCGCACCATCGAGCCGACGCAGGTTGCCGGTTTCAACCAGTTCTTTGATGACACCCAGGCGACTAAGTTCTGGCGCTACGGCGCTGGCTTCGATTGGCGTCTCAGGCAAAATCTGTACTGGGGGGGTGAGGTCACGTGGCGCTACCTCGATGAGCCGGTCTTGGATACGGTGAATGGCGAACGAGTAGCCAATCTTGAAGACCGCAAGGAGCAATTTCACAACGTCTACCTCTACTGGACGCCGCTGCCCCGATGGAGTGTCAAGGCCGCCTTTTCCTACGACCGCTACGAGAGCGAAACAGGAATTGTCACCGAATTCGACAACCTTCCCGAGAAGGTTAGAACCATCAGCGTACCCATCGCCGTGAATTACTTTAATCCTTCCGGTTTATTCGCAGGCATTGGAGGTACTTTTGTCGATCAAGAAGTAAAGCGTTCGGAGTTTGCAACGCAAGGGCAAGGCGACAACAGTTTCTTTCTCGTCGATTTTGCAGTGGGCTACCGGTTTCCGAAGCGCCTTGGTATCGCTAGTCTCGGGATAAAAAACCTCTTCGACAAAGATTTCAAATATCAGGACGATAGTTACCGGGAGTTTAGGGATGAACCCTCCACCGGTCCGTATTTTCCAGAGCGGACCATACTGGGTCGCATCACTCTCAATTTTTGACGAGATCGTTTCTGGTGTTGGGCTAAGCACGTCAACGATCAGGCAAACCCGAGGGTATGTGATAAAAAAACTTGAGGATATTACTATGAAAAGACATGTCAGCCACTTACTCTTAATGCAAGCGTTGGTCGTTTTAATGACACTCGGGCTCGTTGGATCTGCATTCGGCACGGACTCGAAGGACGAATACCCAAGGCCGCCTGAGACGAAGCCGCCAAAACCGTCAATGGGGGAGCTACCTGATTGCAGTGAACTCCACATCGGATGTCCAAGACGAGGGCAGCGGATTCTTATTAGTCTGGACCCGAACATACCAGACTTAGGAACAGTGGCTTGTACGTGTAACTTTACTCTTGTAGAGTGTAATCCAAACGATATAAGTCCAAATAAGAAACCTATAGAATGTCTGCCTAACGAAGGCGGTCTAAAGGCACTCCCCATTCTTTGGGAAGCTTTCAATGACGCAACAGTCTGCAGAACACTTGGTAGTAGGCGAACATGCTGGACGCAATAAAGCGCCCATAGAGAGTCGTTCGTAATGCCTCGCTGGTTGACGAGCCTTATCGTTGGTGCCACAGTGGGCCTGTTTGGTGTCCTTCTTGGGTTAAGCCCACTCGGCACAAAATTCGAAGAGCGCGTTGGCCTCGATTGGCTGTTCAGCGTTCGGGGGGTGATTGACCCACCGCCCGATGTCGTCGTGGTCGCCATCAACGAGGGCGTCGCCACTGCGCTTAAGCTACCCTCCCATCCCCGGTATTGGCCACGCTCTACCCACGCTCGTCTGATCGAGAGCCTGGTAAAACGTGGCGCCTCGGTTATTGTGTTTGACCTGGACTTTCAGAGACCGAAATCCCGCGACGACGATCTGGAATTCGCTGAGGCAGTCGCCGAGTCCAAGCGGGTGGTTCTCTACGAAAGGCTGAACGCCAAAAGGCAGCCGCTGTTTGACGCCAATGGACGACAGAGCGGTTTCATCTGGACCGAGCAGCTGATACCCCCTATCCCTGAGCTCACGCAGTCTGCCAGAGGGCTTGGGCCGTTTCCATTACCCAAAGTGCAGGAAAGCGTTTATCAGTTTTGGGCCTTCAAGTCGAGCGTCGGCGATGCCGCGACCCTGCCGGCGGTCGCGCTGCAAATTCACGCGTTGGCCGCTTATGAGCATTGGTTGCAACTTCTCCAGCAGGCTGGCGCTACAGACATTGCAGATCTGCCGCGCCACCGTGACGACCTGGCGCATGGCACGGAGGTACGCAAGGTAATGCGTACCCTGCGCCGTGCGTTTATGAATGATCCCTCACTGAGTTACAGGATTGAAGATTTTCTTTTCGCCGAATACAAACAAGAAATAAGTGTACGAGAACGCCGGCTGCTCAGGAACCTCGCTAGGCTCTATCAAGGTCGCGACCACCACTATTTGAATTTCTATGGGCCGCCCGGCACCATTACAACCATCCCGTATGATGCCGTGATTACGGATAGCGATCCCAGCACAGACCAGACCGCCCTGGATTTTAATGACAAAATCGTCTTTGTGGGCTTTTCGGATCTTTACGATCCCGGGCAGCCGGACAGGTTCTATTCGGTGTTCTCGCGAAGCGACGGGGTAGATCTGAGCGGCATTGAGATCGCTGCGACTGCAACTGCTAATCTGCTTACCGATCGAACGCTCAAGCCCATTGACGCATCAACGACTATCGAAATTCTGTTGCTATTCGGTGGTATTTTAGGTGCCGGAGTTTATCTCTTACCCGCCTTAATGGGTGTGCCGCTTGCCCTCGTGCTGACGATTTTCTACGTGGTTTGCGCCCAGTTCGCGTTTAATGTTCCCGACGTCTGGCTACCCCTTGCAACGCCGGTTCTCGTGCAGTTGCCTATGGCGTTGCTCATCGGCCTTCTCGGCCAATACCAGCTGGAGCGACGTCGGCAGAAGCAGTTCAGCAAAGCGATCAGTTACTACTTACCTAAGCATGCCGTTAAGGAACTTACCCAAACAAAACTCGATCCGAGTGCTCTCAACAAGGTTGTCTACGGCTCCTGCCTGGCGACGGACATGTCAGGATTTACCGCGATCTCGGAGACCATGGCGCCGGAAGAATTGGCTATATTTATGAATAGCTATTTCGAAACGCTTGCCCAGGCATTGAAAGGCTATAAAGTGGATGTAACGGAATTCCATGCAGACAGCATCATGTGTGCGTGGATTGCCAAGCAGGCCGGCGTCCGTAGCCGCTACAACGCGGCACACGCCGGCCTTGCGGTCATTAATGCCGTTAACCGGTTTAATGAGCAAGTCGGCAATGTCAGTCTTAACGCAAGAGTCGGCCTGGACGAGGGGCGGTTTTATCTTGGCCACACCGGCGGTGGCGGGCGCTTCGGTTACAGCATTCTTGGCGACTGCGCCAATACGGCCTCCCGCCTGGAGAGTCTCAACAAACAGCTGGGCACTCATATTCTCGCGACTCAACCTGTGGTTGAAACCGCCGCTACGGATCTGTTGGTGCGGCCCCTCGGAGATTTCATTTTGTTTGGCAAAAAAGATTTGACCTCGATTGTCGAAATCGTGGCATGGAAAACAGCGGCAAACGCAGACCAAGTTACCCTTTGCGAGCACTTCGCCGAAGCGCTTGACTTTTTCAAGCAACACCAGTGGGCTAAAGCGGTCGATCACTTTGAAGCCATCCTCAGGGACTATCCGGAGGATGGCCCTTCCCGCTTCTATCTTACCCGCTGCCGCTATTACCAAGCCGAACCACCTTCCTTAGAAAACCCTTGCCAGATTCGTATGCTCTCTAAATAATGGAGACGTGGTTTATAAACATTAATTTTTTGATTTTATTATAATTAGCCGGAAAATGATATTAGTCTTTGGTTGTCGAACGTCTACCATACTCATCTATCAGTGTCGTGGCGTCCCAGCCAATATCTTTATCTTTTCCAACATTCTCAATTTGGGTGCGAAGTAGCTGTTCCAGATCTTGAATACGCTGTTTCGTTCCCCAAATCAGTTGTTTTTGATCATGGCGCATGTCGGCGAGCTCTCGCAAATGATGCTCGTCGTGTTTGCGGAACGTTTTGGCTGCACGGTATGTCTGGTACCGGCGAGATCCGAGCAGGCATAAAGCATCCGCGCCCATACGCAGTGCCGAATCCAGGAATTCTCGGTATACGTGGTTCACTCCGGCATCGAGTATTTCGTAGGAATCATTCCAACCCACCGTTCTGGCAAGGATTGTCAGCGCCGGAAAATGTTTTTTAGCAGTTTCAACAATTTCTAGTGTTTTGTCTGGATTGTCCACGGCAACAATCAACAGCTTGGCGTCTTCGGCCCCCGCGGCGTACAATAAACCATAACGGGAAGCGTCTCCATAAAATACTTTAAAACCCATCTTGCGAAGCAGATCCACGTTATCTGGATCAATGTCGAGGTAGGTGGCCTGCACGCCATTGGCTTGAAGAAAGCGTCCAACGGTACTGCCGACGCGTCCAAACCCTGCGATAATCACGTTATTTTTCTCATCGATGGTGTCTTCTTTCTTAGCCTCAGCCGTTTTCGTCCCAAATCGCGGTTGAATCAATTTTTCATTGATGAGTATCAGAAGCGGGGTCAACGCCATGGACACCGCAACCACTGCAATCATAGGATTGGCGATGGCACTGGTTATAATGTTGTTTTGAACGGCAAATGAAAACAATACGAAGGCAAACTCTCCACCCTGAGCCAGGGCAAAAGCAAACAGAAGATTGTTGTCTAGACTCATTTTAAAAAACCGGCCTATCATAAACAGAACGAGGAACTTCACTACGATTAAGGCCAGCACAAGCTGCGTAATCAACAGAGGCTCAGCAACGATCAAGTGGAAGTCCACCGATGCACCGACGGCAATAAAAAAAAGACCTAGCAACAACCCCTTAAACGGTTCAATATCCGTTTCCAGTTCGTGGCGGTATTCGCTCTCTGCCAAGACTACACCAGCCAGAAACGTACCTAGTGCGGGACTTAAACCGACTCGCGTCATCAAGATTGCAATTCCGATGATGAGCAATAATGCGGTGGCGGTAAAAATTTCTCGAAGATGGGTCTTGGCAATCAGGCGAAAAATGGGATTGATAATATACCAGCCGGCGAAGATAATCAGCGCCACAACACTCAGCACTATTCCGGTCTGCGCCCAAATCGGCAGTCCTTCCATCCACGTCGTTGTATGATGATTCTCCACCGCCATGAACGCCAGTTTCCGCACCAGTGATTATGAGCAACGGAAATAGTGCGAGAATTGGTATGACTGCGATGTCCTGAAACAGCAAAACAGAAAACGAACTTTGCCCTCCGTCAGTCTTCATCAGGCCTTTTTCGTTCAATGTTTGCAAAACAATGGCGGTAGACGACAGCGCAAGGGTGAGTCCCAATGCTAGCGAAGTTTGCCACGCCAGACCTACAAGTAAGCCAATCATTGTTGCGAGTCCCGCCGTTAAACCGACCTGTAGGCCACCCATCCCAAGGATTGGGACACGGAGCTTCCACAGCAGCGCCGGCTGAAGCTCAAGTCCGATCAGGAAAAGCATCATCACCACGCCAAACTCAGCGAAGTGCATCACGTCCTGCCCCTCCTCACCCACCAGACCCAACACAGAAGGCCCGATGATAATACCGGCTATCAAATAGCCGAGAACCGAACCCAGCCCAATACGCTTGGCGATAGGAACCGAAACCACCGCGGCGATTAGGTAGATAAACGCCTGAAAAAAAATTCCACCTTCTTCCATGGAATTAACTCGCTATTCTGGTTTGCGGAGATAGTCGTTTAGGTAATTCAGTTGACACGCTTTTTCGATGTTCAGCGTCCCATCACGAAACATAATCAGAAGCCGATGGTAATTCTCTCTATGGATGCGGACCGTCTTCTCATCAATCGAATGGGTACCATGCACCACATAAGGAGGCAGAAAGCGCATCTTGCAAAGGCTGACGGTTTGCTCGATGGGTGTCAGGAGCTGCCTTACCGTAAAGTGGTTTTGCCCCTTGGGGTAGTAAGTCTCGGCGCTTCCGCCGGTCGTGATGATGTTAAAAAAAAGCTTGCCTCTTAGTGCGTCCCCCTGGCTTCCATAGGCCCAACCGTGTTCTAGCACAAGGTCCTGCCACTCTTTCAGAATGGCAGGCGTGCTGTACCAAAAGAAAGGATGATGAAACACGAGCGCATCGTGCTCCTCCAACAGCCGCTGCTCACCTTGGATATCGAAGTCAAAATCAGGATAGCATTGATAGAGATCATGAAACGTAACACCGTCAATCTGTGACAGGCCATCAATTAAGTATTTATTGACCCGTGATTTTTGAAACGCCGGGTGAGCGAATATGATGAGTATTTTTCTCACCATTGCTTGATCTGCATTAGCATAATTTTTTTTACCACTGTAACGCAGTGCATTGAGGGGGACATTTACCATGGCAGTATATCGATCTATTCTTAATAGTGCCCTCCGGGACAATAATCTTTAAATGAGGAATTCTACCGCTAAGACTATATTTTAATGTTCATACCACATTTTCAGAAAGGTGGAGTATGATGAAATCAATGCGATGGGGGGCGATGGGAATATTAGTTGGCGTTATGGTCATGTGCGAAGCGATATGGGCGCAAACTCAAAAGTGCAAACCGTCGCCGTGGGGGCCTGACGACGAGATTGGCGCCGCTAATCGAATTACCTCCGAAAGCGTGCTGGCGGCTTCTCAGCTGATCAAGAGCGGCAAAGTTTATTCGCTAGGATTTACGATTGACCGGGACACACCAGCTTTCCCACCGCGTGCCCTGATGCTGCAAGTGGTGCAGCCAGGCCAGCAGGAAGGCAAGCGACCTTTCCCTAACGATTTTGTCTATAACGATGATGCCTTCCAGGGGTGGTTCGGCATTGGTTCGCAAATCGACGGTCTGGGCCATGCCGGCTGGGATGGTATTTACTATAATTGTAATAATGCGAAAGATTTTGCTAACATTACTGGCCTAACCAAACTGGGGATCGAGAAAATTCCTCCCCTCGTAGCACGCGGCGTTGTGCTCGACATGGCAGGGCATTTTGGCGTCCAGCACATGGCAGCGGGGCAGTACTTTACCGCCGACGATATCAAAGCGGCGGCAAAGCGGCAGGGAGTGGAGCTGCATCAGGGCGACGTGATTCTCTTCCACACCGGCTGGACTGAACACGTGCTACCGACTGATCCCCAGCAATGGACAAGTGGTGAGCCAGGGATAAGCGAGGACGCCGCAGAATATCTAGCCACCCTTGGTCCCGTGGCAGTAGGCGCCGACACATGGGGTGTGGACGTCGTTCCTCCTCAGCAGGAGGACCGCCCCTTTCAAGGCCATCTCATCTTGCTTCAGCAGGAAGGCATTTATCTCTTGGAGATGATGAACACAGGGCCGTTAATCAGCGACCAGGCCTGGGAATTTCTGTTTGTGTTAGGGCAGGCTAAGATCAGGGGCGCTGTGCAAATGTTTGTCAATCCGGTGGCCATCCACTGAACCCGGTCTAGTGAGTTGCTGTTGAAAGTTGACGTCTACGATTAACTGGACTGCCGTCATTGTGAGTTATTTCTATTGGAAACCAACAATAATGAGCTATTCTTTAAATCAATAGAGCAATAGCTGATATTCAAACGAGCAATGTGTTAGTTAATCTTAACGATAGGGAGGTATTCATATGAAAACATATTTTGTCGTTGTCAGTTTCTGCGTATGGTGTATCACAAGTGTGACGGTTCAGGCAGAAACAGATCTCACTGGAACATGGACCGGGCAATTCAAATCATTCGTCATCAACGCCCCGCGCGCTGGTCAGGGTCCATATACTTATCGCCCTCAAGAAGCCGGTACGGACCCGACGGCGCGCAGAACAGAAGGCAGCCTTACCATTACTATTGATGCGCACGAAGGCGGTTTAGTGCAAGGCAGCTGGGGCGGCAAAGAGGCCGAAACTGGGAAATCGGCAGCAGACCGCTTTGTGTGTGCAGAAGTAAAGCCCAATAATTGGCATTGTGTTGATGATGAGGGCAACGCCATGGTGGAGGTGCTTTCTGCAAACGAAATGAAATCTTGTTATTTTGGAAGTAAATTCGGACTGGTGGCCGGCTGCGCCATGTTAAAAAAGTCTGAGTAACTGCGGCAACCTAGTAACATGGATGTACAGCCGTGAGACGCCATCCAAAAAGTTGAAGTACTAACTATAGTCTTTCAGAAATTAAATTTCCCATCATCATGTCTACGACAATAATGAAAACAAAAGCTTAGAAAACTGATTTTGGAAACTATTTTTCTGAACGTCTATAGTACGGTCAGGTTGTGTTTTACTCAATCTGCAACACTAGGCTTTCCCAAGCACATAGGCTTTTTGTCAATGCGCGTTTACTTTTAAAAAATGTGTTGCTCTCCGCTTGAATTCTTTTCAAATCGTGATCACTACGATCAGGATCATGATGGAACAGAATCAGTTTGCCGACTTCGGCATCTAATGCTAATTGTCTTGCCTGGGATACGAGCGAATGTCCCCAGCCTCGTTTTTGAGGCATATCTGACTCTAAATATTGAGCATCGTGGACGAGCACGTCTGCCCGATAACAAAACTTCACCCAATCATCATATGTTGTATTGAGTTTGCCCGGAGGATCGATTTCATTATCGCTGACATAGACAAAAGATGCTCCATTTTCCTCCAGCCGAAAGGCTCGACCACCCCCCGGATGGTTTAATGGTTTCATTGCGAGGTTAATGCCTTGACTGCACAAAAAAGATTTCTCGTCCACACAGGTAATGTAGTGAACACGAGAGCTTAATTGGCTTGCGCTGACAGGGAAAAAACGCGCACCGTCCATTTGCACTGATAGTAAATCTAACTTCTCGTTAGGATTGGAATCTCCAGAAAGAATGTTGATTTGGCGACCTGACTGATAAATCGGTTTGAAAAAGGGTAAACCTTCAATATGATCCCAGTGCCAGTGACTCAGGAGTATGATGAGAGGTTTCTGCGAACTCAGCAGCACGTGGCCCAGCTTGCGTATTCCCGTGCCCGCGTCAAAAATGAGGTCTTGTCCTGTGTCTAACTGAACATGAATACAAGAGGTATTGCCACCGAATTTGGCCGTATCAGGACCGGGCGTCGATATGGAACCTCGCACACCATAAAAGCAAATCTTCAATGAATTTTTCTCCTCGACTGCATGCCGTTATTAAGCTATTTTTTTGGCATTGCGCTCAAACCAGCCTAGGAATGCCTTCCCGGGCTTTCCCTTCCAAACTGCCAGTCATACGAATCCATGCTGTAACAGTTTGGTCTAATAACATGCTAAGACATAGTTCCATTCGCGGAAGCCATAGTGATTTTCAGTTGGCTTCCCTCAGTTCCCACGTCAAACATCAGGCTTACGGTGGCCCGATCCCCCCTTGAATGAATTCGTCTCTGCCTCAGCGTTACGAACCTTCACTCCTGTTGTCTGGATTGAGGTTCCTGTTAAATTTGTCTACCCTTTGCATCATTCTTTATATAATCAGCTGATTTATATTATATTAGTGCCATCGTTTTAAAAATCAACCGGCTATATGACCATTGTCAGGATGTTTAGAGTTTGTTGCATAATACTCGATCCTCAAGTTTCTTTAGCTTGACATTCTAAAATATTGAAATTTCAGTAAGTTAGAATTTTGCTTTGTCTTGGCGATCCTTGGCCGTAAATTTCTAAGTGTCTGACAATCGGAAAATTCATAAAGTCAAGAACTAAAAACTTGATCATCGAGTAATACGTTTACGTCTGCCTGTTAGCTGCTTAAGATCAGAAAATATCACCTCCAGTTAATGAGTTGATCAATCCCAATGACACTGTTCTTGAGTCCTTCGGATAGCTAACATCGTGATATCGTCAAACTGCTCAGCGCTCCCAATATAAGAATGCACCCTAGCCTTAATCGACTCTAGCATATCACCCGCGGTGACAGAGTCCAGAGATGTTAACGACGACAGCAGTCGTTGCTCAGAGAAAAATTTGTTATCAAGTGCTCGAGCTTCAGTGACACCATCCGTATAGGCGAATAGCGTATTTCCCCTATTGAGGTCTATCTGTTCAACTCTAAAATTGACATTCGGCATTATACCCACGGCCGGTCCGGTTTGACCCAACCGTGCCTGCACACCATTAGACCCCATGAGAACAGGCGCTTCATGTCCTCCATTGACATAAATCAGCGATCCTGATTTCGGGTCCAGCACGCCAAAGAAGAGCGTGGCAAACATGTTCATCCGAGCATGATTGATGGCAATATAATCATTAGTCGCTAAAACGGCACTCTTCAGAGCGACAGCAGATTGCTCGTCACTTAGTGAGTCGTGGACACGCAATGAATAATGCTGCTCGGAAAATGCCCGAATTAAGCTACGAATAAGGGTCATAAATAAAGCTGCACCCACGCCTTTATCACAGACATCAGCAATCACCAGGGCGATTTTCGTGTTGTTCAGCAGCGTAAAGGCATCATAGAAATCTCCACTGACTTCCCGGGCAGGCTCAAAGAAGGCGGCTATTTCCCAGTTCGGCAAAGATGGAAGCTCCGCCGGCAAAAAATCAGCCTGCATCTGTCTGCCGATCTGCATGTCGCGCTCGAATTTCGACAACTCTCGTTCACGCTGCAAGAGTATGTTGTTATTAAGGGCTACGGCCGCTTGAGACGCTAACGATTCGGCTACCAGCTGCAAATAGGGATCAAAGGGAATCACCCGCCCTGTATGCGAATCTTGGGCGTTAAGCAGCTGTAAAACACCTATTACATTATTGACGTTATCTGTAAGGGGAATTGTCAGGCAAGAAATAGTCCGATAGTTGTTCTTCTTATCAAACGTTTGGGTAGCAAAAAAATCAAAACCCTCTGCATGATAAACATCAGCGATATTAATGGATTCTCCATGCAAGGCTGCGTAGGTAGCCACATTATGGTAGTTGGGTTCTCCGGAAACAGGGTCATAGAGATTTAAAGGAGCAAGCAGAATTTCTTTTCCCGTAGTACCGCCCATCGCAATCGCAAGGGAATTGTTATGCATAATAACAAATTTTAAGGTATCTTCCTTGGTACGCAGATAAAGAGTGCCGCCGTCGGCATTACAGATTGACTTGCCTTCAAGCACGATTCGCTCTAACAGCCGATCGAGGTTCTTTTCCGCTGATAGCGCAATTCCCAGCGGGAGGATAACTTCAGTTAGGTCGTGCGTCAGCTTGCGTAGCCTGGCTCTCAGCGACTCAACCCGTTCGTAAAGTTGCTTTTTCTCCAGTATCGCTTGCACCTTGGCTTGTAGCTGGACTGGCTCAACCGGCTCCAGAATAAAGTCATCCACACCTAATTCTAGGCCTCGGATAATACTCTCTTTATGATCTGCTGCCGCGATCATGATGACTTCTGGACAGGCGGGATGTGAATTTGCCTTAAGTCGTCCCAATAGCTGATAGCCATCCAGCTCTGATAGCTGTACGCCGCAAAGCACCATATCAAAATGCTGCTTTTGCAGCATATCCAGCGCCTGACTACCGTCTCCTGTCGTAGAAACCATGTACCCTTCTGCGCTAAGCAGCTGTAACAACGAACCACGGGTCTCAGTATCACCATGAACGATCAGTAAGTTCGCATGTTTCGATCCCATTTTAGGTTTTCTCACTTATAAACGGATCTCCCCGTGTTCTCCATTACTCTGCACGAGGCTGCTTCCGATTCATCACAAAGAAGTTGCGATTGCGGCCGTGAATCCGCTCGTATCGAAATTGATCTACACTCTTGAGTGCGAGATAGATTCCAAGTCCGCCGACCGGTCTTTCCTCAAGCGTCTCGTCCAAGGCATCCTGAGCCTCTGTGTGGGTTTCACGAGGGTCGTAGGCTGGAGCGGTGTCTTCTAGCAAGATAGTCAGGGTGTCATCCTCGATGTCAGCCGTCAGCTTAATATCTCCGGCAACACCCGCCTTCTGATAGCCGTGAAGTATCACATTTGTTGCAATCTCATCCACCGCTAAGCGAAGATTATAGAACGTCTTTTTGTCTAGTCCGGCAGTGGTAGAGACTTCCCGGATAAAATCCGCGATGGAACTCAGAGACTCCAAGTCGCCAGGCACTGTCAAAGACTGCATTACAAATCACTCCACAGATCAGGTAACGGATACCGTCGCCTAGATATTTTCGATCCGGTCTGGGTCATAAGACTCCATCATTACCACACTGTGATGAAAACCAGTCTTTTCAATGGTGTCCTTTACCATGTCTTGAGCCCCAACCACATAGACATCCACGTCAGCGCCCATTTTCTGCTTTGCAAAGATCAGGACACGTAAGCCAGCGCTCGCCATATAGTCCAAATTCTCCATCAGCAATACAAGCCGTTTGGCACCTTGGGACGCCGCATTTTCCACCTCAGTCTTCAATATTGGAGCCGCACTGGCATCCAGTTCTCCCGATAAGGTGATTTTAGCGATGCTTTTTTCAATCATTTCCAGCGTGGCATTGAAAGCCATAAGCTTGTTCCTCTGAGCAAAGATTACCTTAGGTAATTGCAATAAAATTTAACGACCCACCAATATGCAGACGGAACGATCTCCTAATAAAATCCGCTGCTGATCTTTCATTAGAGGCTCCTTACCGGGTTCCCAGCAATCTTCGGGAAACTTGGCACCGGTGTTTGTAGCGACGTGCCATTGCATACCTTCCGGTAAACCAGGAATTTCAAACTCCATCGCCTCATAATGCATATTCATTGCCACGTAGAGATAGTCATCGATAACCGTTCCCTGCTTGGCGTGCTTACCACATAGCAGAAAGGCGACGACCCGACTGACTCCGGACCAGTCAGCATTCCACGCACGCGTACCATGCCAAGAGATATCGGGATAACCGCTGCCCACGTAGTCTACGTTGCGAAAGTGGTAACGGTTGCGCAGCACCGGGTGAGCGTGACGCAAGGCAATGCAGGTCTTGAAAAAGCGAAACAGCTCAGTATTAGCCTGCAGCAAAGTCCAATCCAACCAGTTCAATTCATTGTCTTGGCAATAGGTATTGTTATTACCCTGCTGAGTGCGCGCCATCTCGTCGCCCATGAGAATCATCGGCACACCTTGGCTTACTATTAGCATTGCCACGGCATTCTTCATTTGTCGTTTGCGCAAGGCATTGATGTTAGGATCATCGACCGGACCCTCCCAACCACAATTCCAACTATTGTTGTCGTTCGCGCCGTCGTTATTGTTTTCCCCATTAGCCTCATTATGTTTGTTGTTATAGGAAACGAGGTCGAGCAGAGTGAAGCCGTCGTGGCAGGTGATAAAATTAATGGAGGCTGTTGGCCCTCTATTCCAATAAAGATCCGGCGATCCCTGCAGGCGTTGGGCCATATCGCCAACGCTACCCATATCACCTTTTAGAAACTTGCGAATACTGTCTCTGTATTTACCGTTCCATTCTGCCCAGCGACCATAGGCAGGAAAAGAGCCTACTTGATATAATCCTCCCGCATCCCATGCTTCGGCAATTAATTTGCACTTGCCCAGAATAGGATCAAAGGCCAGGGATTCCAGCAACGGCGGATTGGTCAGTGGAGCTCCCCGGGAATCACGCCCCAAGATGGAAGCCAAATCAAAGCGAAACCCATCAATGTGGTACTCCGCCGCCCAGTAATTCAGACAGTCCACCACCATGTGTCGTACCACCGGGTTGTTGCAGTTTAAGGTGTTACCGGTACCGCTAAAGTTGAAATAGTAGCCTTCTGGGGTAAGCATATAATAGGTTTGATTATCAATCCCCCGGAACGAAATGGTCGGCCCTTGTTCATTGCCTTCCGCCGTATGATTGAAAACCACGTCCAATATCACTTCGATGCCATTCTTGTGCAGTTCCTTGACCAGGTTTTTAAGCTCATCCATCTGCATCCCTAACTTGCCGGTGGCCGCATAACCGGCTTTGGGAGCAAAAAATCCGACGGTGCTGTAACCCCAGTAATTCATTAGCCGCTCACCGGTCTCTTCATTGAAGCGGCTGTTTTCGAATTCATCAAATTCGTAAACGGGCATTAGTTCGATACAGTTGATGCCCAACTCCTTAAGATGGGGAATTTTTTCCAGAATGGCCGCATACGTTCCCGGATGCTTCACGCCTGAGGAGGAATGTCGGGTGAAACCGCGGACATGGGCTTCATAGATGACCAAATCCTCGATAGGAATTTCCAGAGGACGATCGGACTCCCAATCAAAATCTTCAAAAGACAGCCGGCTCCGGTGCTGGTACACCTCATTCCAATCAGGCTTCTCTCCCCAATCATCCCGTCCTCCAATCACCTTGGCACAAGGATCCATAAGGATCTTGCTTGAGTCGAAGCGATGCCCTGCAATTGGATCAAATGGCCCTTCCATCCGGTAACCGTATTCAATGGCTTCATAATCCAAATCAAAGACCACCATGTTAAACACGTGGCCAATGCGAAATTCTTCTGGAAAAGGAATTTCCGCTATGGGTTCAGATTGGTGCTTTTCAAAGAGCACCAACGCACAAGACGTCGCATGTCTTGAGTAGATGGAAAAATTTACGCCTTGCGGCACCAGAGTGGCGCCGAATGGATAAGGCCTGCCAATACGCAGTTTGTAGCCCCCATATTGATGGGTAGGATAAAAATCAATGCGCGGCTCCATAGGTATTGTATCTTACTCGTTCTCGTTAAGCATTTTGATGGCGGAATCAAACGTCTCGCAGGTGGTGAAAAAATTTAAAAAGCCGGTGACAGACATGGTGTCGGAGAGCTCCTCAGAGAGCCCAACCAATACGATCTTGCCGTTGTTAGCCGTCGCTTGACGGTAAAGCATCAGCAAGACGCGCAGACCTGCACTAGACATATAGGGGACCTTGGTCATGTCTAAAATCATCTTACCACCACCCTGAACCAGTAGTGGCGTTATCTGGGCTTGAACCTCTGGCGCTGTCTTGCCATCCAGGTCACCTTCCAGGTTAATCACGGTAATTTGCTCAACAGTATTCACTGTGACATTCATAACGTTAGTTTCCTTACTGGCTCATTTAGCAGTTGGTACTAAGCGTACTCTGTAGGTCATTACGTCTTTAGAATCCGGTAGTTTGACCGTCAGCGCATTGGCATCGAAGTTAGTATACGGTTCGCCGTCTGCCCATACTGCTTCGATACGTACACTGCCGGGAGGCAGGATATCCGGTTGAACCCTCAAGATATTCAGTTTAAAAGCACCCGGCTGAGGTCTGAAGTAAAGCTCCATGGGTTGCTTTGCAATCAGTAGATTAGTATAAGCAGTTGCCAGATAGCACAATTCAAAGGAGTGATAACCGCTCATGGAGTGGCTGCCCTTGTAACGTTCTGTGCCCATTAGATAGGGAATACCATTGGCCAGTACATTAAAGTAGATGCCCCCGTCTTCGTGATCGAGGAAAAAGGCATTGTAGAAAGCCGACGCTTCGCGAGCATGGCGCAGATCGTCTGAATCTTTGAGGACACCGTGAATGATAAGGTATGCCAGGATGGATTGTTCCTGTTGCCACCAAGCTTTGCGGTCATGCCAAGCGAAACGATGATACTTCTCCCCTTCCCCTAGCAGGCGTTCCACCACATCATACCATCCACCCCGCTGCTGGTCGCTACCCACGGCAGGCATCAGTTTGGCGATTTTATTAGCCAAATTGACATACTTATCTTTTGGTTTTAGAGAATTCATCCGCATCAGATTCCAGGCGATCTTGAGATTATGCCCGACCACCGCGCGGTTCTGCTGCCATCCCCAAGTGGTGTCATGAGACCAGTCCTCGTAGAAACGCTCCTGAACAAAATGGCTGTGTTCATAGTCTGGAAAGCGCTCTTCGATAATATCGAAACAATACTCGAGCATTCTGGCGTACTTGGCTTCCCCTGTCGCCAGCCAAAGGTTAATCAAATAAGCCGGGGCGTGATCCCCCACAGAATTCCAGTTCTTGCAACCTTTGTTGCGACCTAAGGCCTCGCTGCGAGGATCCATGGTAATGGGATCCAGGTGTGAGAAATACCCCCCTGCTCTTTTGTCCAGGAAAAATTCATCGAACAGCTTTACCGTCAACTGAGCATCTCTGAGAATATCGGGATCACCAGTCACCCGATAAGTCTGAATGGGTCCCGCCAGCGCATAGATTTGTTCGTAGGCGGGTATGGCATCGTAATCATCCCCAAATTCAGAAGCAAAAATCTTATCTTCTCGATTGCCGCGGATATCAATGCCATGATACCAGTAGATGAGTTCCTCATCCGCATCATAAAAGCGCATATGCTCGCGCAGATAGACAACCCCTTTTTCAGCTGCGTCCAGAAAACGCTCTTCACCGGTCATCATAAAAGCGGTTGCCAGACCGTACACCATCCGGGAAATGGTATCGGTTTCCTGACGGACACTCACTCCCTTGGCACCGCTCAAACTGAGGGAGGTGCGATACTCACGATAGTCAACTTCGTCGCCGCTAAACTGAGATTTCAGGTAAAAATCGCCCAGCGCACGAACTTGTTCCACCCACCAGTTAGCACGCTCAAAACGAAATTCATCAGGTTTAACGCCCACAAAAACTAAGCGCTTGGCCTCAAACTTCAACGTATCCTCAGGAAAGAAGACGCCGTAGGCGTACAGGTAACGGCCCGGTTCGAGCATCGAATGGATGCGTCCTGTTAGGTCCTGATAGGGTTCATTCAAATTATGCGTCAGTTCCGCATAAGTGTTAGACGTCAAACGAACCTGGAACTCCCTTCCATCGGAAGTCTTAAGTCCAAATATGCTTTGATTAGCATCAAACTGAGTAACATAGCCGGCAATCAGGTCCGAAAACGTAAAATTTACACTACTCATTGCGTTACCCCCAACTATATAGTTAATGATTCAATGATAGTTACTCGATCCTCAAGTTTTTTTAGCTTGACATTCTAAAATATTGAAATTTCAGCAAGTTAGAATTTTGCTTTGTCTTGGCGATCCTTGGCCGTAAATTTCTAAGTGTCTGACAATCGGAAAATTCATAAAGTCAAGAACTAAAAACTTGATCATCGAGTAGTTAGTGATCAATAAATTTATTAGTGGTTAACGATTTAATGTTTGAGCCGAGTTAAGCAGCAGCAAGCATGTTTTTAGATAAAAACCCTTTCTTGTATAGGCTTGGGGGCTTTCCCTTTAAAGATGAAAACCAAGAATCAATAAGCTACAGTGCAAATTTGCACGTCGCTTTTTGATATCTTCTTAAGGGAGTTTTTGGCAGAACGCAAGAGTAATTTCAAAAAATTTGCAATTTTCGTAAGTCCATAGGTTAACTGAACGAGCGAAGTAGCGCACTCAATCACCAATGTATCGACACTCGCCGGTATCACGCAGGTTACCCATACATAAGGTTCTATCGGCACGCCCGTTTTTACCATGCCAGTAGCAATGATTGTTTCCTTGTTCTGAGTTATATTAAGCTAGGATTTAAAGGTGCGGTAGGCCCCACCATAACGGGAGTTATCAGCGGTAAATTGGGATGGTTACTCCTTTAGCAAACATAGACGGATGCACTGCTGGCAAGACTGGAATTACCATGAAACCCGAACCCAGGAAACGTAACCGACTTTCTCTATCCCTCCTTAGTATCACTATGCTAGCAATCGGAGTGCTCTTTCTAAGCGCCTGCCGAGAACAAGAAGAAGCTAACCCGCTTACCCCCCAAGCCAAGCTGGTTCGAATCATGGTTCTGGAAGCGCCTGCCAAGGCGATCCTGCGCAAAATTCCGGGCCAAGTCGAAGCCAACCAGCAAGCGGAATTGACCTTCCAGGTAACAGGTCCCCTGATTGAGTTACCTGTTAAAGAAGGGGATATTGTGGAGAAGGGCAATCTTCTGGCGCGCATCGACCCCCAAGACTTTGAAAACGCCCTCAATGTACGCCGAGCCGAACTCGAAGAGGCGCGCAGACAATATGACCGCTTCCAAAAACTCCTGGCGTCGAAAACTGTCTCCAAGGACCAGTACGAAGAAAAAAAAGCGGACTATGAAATTGCCGAGGCGTACATCTTACAGGCCGAAAAAGATTTCGACGACACTTACCTGCGCGCCCCCTTTAGGGGAGTGGTGGCAACCAGGTACGTTGAAAATTTTCAAAATGTCAGGGCCAAGCAGCCGATCCTGCTGTTGGAAGATATATCATCCCTGGGTGTCGTTATTAATATCCCCGAACAAGATTTGATTCGGGCGAATACGGCCGCATTTCAGCACGGCGCCGAGGTGGGAGTGGTCACTTTTGAAGCATTTCCTGAGCATGAGTATCCGGTGACCGTCAAGAAATTCCAGACCCGAGCGGACCCGCTAACGCGGACCTATAAGGCAACCCTAAACCTGCCTGCTCCCAAAGACATCAATATTCTTCCAGGCATGGCGGCAACCTTCACCCCCATGGTTGACCGGAACGTGCAGGCTGATGTCTTCGCTATTCCCATGAGTGCTGTGGCTGCCGATGAAACCGGCAAAGCCTACGTCTGGGTGGTAAACAAGGATTCCATGACAGTGCAGCAACGTAACGTTACCTTAGGCACTTTGACGGGAAAAAATGTTCGGGTACTCAGTGGGCTTAAGAGCGGTGATGTGATCGTGACGGCCGGCAGCCCTTACCTGGCTGAAGGTTTGAAAATTCGGTTAGCAACCAATGACGGCTTAGAGTCCTAATTGCCATGAATATTGCCGAATGGGCTATTAAGAATAAAGTCATAACGCTCACCCTGACCTTCTTAATCTTGGGCGGAGGTATTCTGGCCTATGAAAATCTCGGGCGGCTTGAAGACCCGGAATTCACCATCAAGGAGGCTAAAATCATTACCTATTATCCGGGCGCTTCTCCACAGGAAGTGGAGCAGGAAGTCACTAACACCATTGAGACGGAAATCCAAAAACTGGGCGAGCTTAAAAAGATAGAGTCTACATCCCAAAGGGGGCTGTCCATTATCACTCCGGAAATCAAGGACAAGTACGATAAATTCACTCTCCCTCAGATATGGGACGAGCTCCGGCGCAAAGTTCAGGCGGCACAGTCGCAGCTGCCGACAGGCACCCAGCCCTCCATAGTCAACGATGATTTCGGCGATGTATTCGGTATTTTCTTTGCGGTCTACGGTGATGGCTATAGTTATCGAGAACTCAAGTCCGTGGTTGACATGCTCAGGAAAGAGCTACTATTGGTGCCCGGAGTGGCCAAGATAGACCTTTGGGGCATTCAGCAGGAACAGGTATTTGTAGAAGTTTCCCGCACCCGCACTGCTCAATTGGGCATTCCGCTCAGCGCCATCTACGACACTCTGGGAAGTCAGAATACCGTCGTGCCTGCAGGCAATGTCAAAGTGGATGACAAATATATTGCCATCGACCCCACAGGGGCCTTCGACTCCGTTGCCGCTATCGGCAATTTACTGGTGCGCGACCCGGACGATCCCGATAATCTGATCTATCTTCGGGATTTGGCCACCATTAGCCGGGGTTATAAAACGCCGCCGGATACCCTGATGCGCTACAATGGCAAACCTGCCATGGGTCTTGCCCTCTCCACCGTAGAGGGCGGCAATGTCGTTGAGATGGGAAGACTTGTCGAACAAAAACTCGACGAGCTCGCCCCGCAGATTCCCGTCGGTGTGGAGCTTGGCATCATTTCCTATCAGGCGAAGGCGGTCACCGAAGCCATCGACGCCTTTATTATCAATCTGCTTCAGGCGCTCGCCATTGTCATTGTGGTGCTGATGCTGTTTATGGGCTTGCGCAGTGGCCTACTCATGGGTGCCGTGCTGTTGTTGACCGTGCTCACCACCTTTATTTTCATGGGCATTTATGAAATCAACCTGCAGCGCATTTCCCTTGGCGCTCTGGTCATCGCTCTCGGCATGCTGGTGGATAATGCTATCGTGATCACCGATGGGATACTGGTACGGATTAGTCAGGGTGAAGATCGGATCGCGGCGGCTAAAACCGTCGTCAGTAACAATATGTGGCCGCTGCTGGGGGCGACAATTATTGCCATTCTGGCCTTCGCCGCCGTTGGTCTTTCCCAGGACAGCACCGGTGAATATACTCGTTCGCTGTTCCAGGTCATTTTGATCTCGCTTCTGGCAAGTTGGGTGATTGCCATCACCATTACCCCTCTCTTGTGCGTTATGTTCTTAAAACCCGCTACCCTAGCCGCGGGTGTCGATCCTTACGGCGGCCGGTTTTACTCGCTATACCGTGGCTTTCTGCGGTTCTGCATCCGGGTGAGATACCTTACCGTACTGTTGATGGTGGGTTTGCTGGCGCTGGCGATCTACGGTTTCAGTTTACTCAATCAAAGCTTTTTTCCTGCTTCAGTCCGTCCCCAGTTCATGGTTCACTACTGGCTACCAGAAGGTACCGATATCCGCGATACCTCTGCCGATCTGCAGGACATCGAGGCCTATACCCGAACTTTAGAGGGCGTGACGAATGTATCAACGTTCGTGGGTCAGGGTCCTTCGCGGTTTCTGCTCACTTTTGTTCCGGAGGATCCCAACAGTTCCTACGGCCTTATGCTGGTGGATGTGGAGGACTACCATGCCATTCCGGCCATCGGACAAAAAGTACAAACCCATATCGAAGAAAGTTTCCCTAACGCCCAGCCTCAGATTCGAAAATTTGAGCAGGGTCCTGGCGAGGCGTCCAAGATTCAGGTACGGTTCAGTGGCCCCGAACCGGAGACGCTGCGACGCTTAGCCGAGCGGGCCAAATCCATCATGCGCTCGGCAGGCGCAGAAGCCATTAAGACCGACTGGCGGGAGCGGATTCCTAAAGTCGTGCCAATCTTCTCCGAAACCCAGGCGCGGCGCACCGGTATTACCCGAGAAGACCTCAATCGAACCTTAGAGAGCGCATTTAGCGGTACTCAGGTGGGCACTTACCGGGAAGGCAATAAGCTGCTGCCCATCATTTCCAGACCACCGCCCGAAGAACGCCTGGATGTGCAAAATATCAATGATGTGCAGATCTGGAGTCCGCTTGCTCAGCAGGCCATTCCTTTGCTGCAGGTCGTGTCCGGTTTCAAAACCCGATGGGAAGATCCACTGATTATGCGCCGCGATCGCAAACGCACCATCACCGTGAAGTGCGATGCGGTCGGCGAGGAACCCAGTGTACTGCTGGCACGCCTCATGCCAAAAATAGAAGCAATACCTCTGCCGTCGGGTTATGAACTCCAGTGGGGCGGTCAATACGAGGATTCTAAGAATGCTCAAGCAGGTCTCTTTAGTAACCTGCCAATCCCTGCGCTACTGATGGGACTCACGCTAATTTTCCTATTCAATGCCATCCGTCAACCTCTGATTATCCTACTGACCATACCACTGTCTATTGTCGGCGTATCCGCGGGACTGTTGGTAACCAACCAGCCCTTTGGTTTTATGGCTTTACTAGGTTTTCTTAGCTTGTCGGGCATGCTGATTAAGAACGGCATCGTCCTTATCGACCAAATCGATATGGAAATTCGGGAAGGCAAGGAGCGGCTCGATGCCATCATCGATTCGGCCGCCAGCCGACTGCGTCCGGTGCTTATGGCGGCTCTGACCACGATGCTCGGCATGACCCCGCTGTTCACCGACGACTTTTATGCCGCTATGGCGGTGACTATAGCGGCCGGACTAGGGTTTGGCACCGTATTGACGCTGGTGGTAGTACCCGTATTGTATGCTATCTTTTTCCGGATACCTTATCATCCCGCCGGAGCGACACCGCCGCAAGCGGCCTCAAAGGAAGAGATGCCTCACCCCACGGAGGCGGCGGCATAGGAGTTGCTATCCGCAACGAAAGCGCCAATTGTTCAGCTTTCCACCTGACGAGGTGAGCCATGAAATCCCAAGCAACGCCGTTGCAACGACATTTCTTACTGATTGTCTGGGTGCTTGCCGCTGCAGCCATTACTCTGAACAGTAGCGCTAAGGAAAATGCGCCGCAAGCTGAAACTGCGGACGTCGGCAAGCTCGTCAAAACCATGGTACTGGGAACGCCCTCGCAAGCGGATAGAACCGGTTTACCTGCTCGGGTGAAAGCCAGCAAACAGGTGGATTTGGCGTTTAATATCTCAGGGCCATTGATTGAATTGCCCTTCGAAGAAGGTCAAATGGTCGAAAAGGGAACACTTCTGGCACGTATCGACCCCCGGGATTTTGAAAATGCCTTTGTCCTGCAGCACGCCGTCCTCAATAAGATCAAAAATCAGTATGAGCGTTATGAACGTTTAATAAAATCGAGAAACACTCCTATTTCCAAAGCCGATTATGACCAGAAAAAATCGGAATACGAAGTTGCCAAAACCGAGCTCAAACAAGCCAAGAAAAATCTGAATGATACCTATCTGCGGGCACCATTTGCTGGTGTCGTGGCAGCCAAATACGTCGATAATTTTGAAAATGTCGAAGCCGAGGAATCTATTTTGCGGCTTGAGGATATCTCCCATATTGATATCGTCCTCGACGTGCCGGAACGAGATGTGGTTCACGTAGAATGCCTGATGGTTGCCAACTGTGAACACGACACTGGATTAGTCACCTTCCAATCGGCCCCGGAGAAGGTGTTCCCTGCTACGGTCAAGGAATATGCCACTAAGGCCGATCCGAATACGCGGACTTATGAGCTAACGCTGACCATGCCAAGACCTCAAGGCATCAATGTATTTCCCGGCATGGCGGCGACCGTTGTCCAGATGCGGCAAGGCGCTGAGAATAACTCCACCTTTTTTGTACCCAGCACCGCCGTCGTTCAAGAAGACGATGGAACTTTCTATGCCTGGGTGGTGGATATGGACACCATGACGGTTAACAAACGCGGGGTAAAAGTCGGCAATAAAACCGAGGAGCAGATTCAGGTGGTGGCTGGCCTTAATAGCGGAGACAGAATCGTGGCCGCCGGCAGCCGGCAATTGAAAGAAGGGATGAAGATCCGGCTGTGGGAGCCGATAAACCTGAGTTGGGAGCGGGAACGATGGCTCTTTGCGACTTTGATGAGAATTGATTAGCAGCTGGGTAAAGCCCAGCCAATGAAACAGTGCATATCATCAGCCCTACCGGCTTGCAGTGAACGGCAAGCCGGACTAGGCAACGGTGTATTTCAACCACTCTGGTAAATCTTGCAATAACTTCTTCTGCCTTATTACGGAACAACCTCGACGAGCTGCATCATGCCCAGATCTTCGTGGTCTAGGATATGGCAGTGCAGGACAAACTTACCGGCAATACTCGCCTTCTCACCTCTAAACGTACCACCTTCAAAACGAAGGCGGATAGTTATGCTTCCCGGGACGGGAGGTTTACCAGGCGTGAAGTCGCCGCCTGGTATATTTTGCACGTCTTGCCATTTATATGGTGTTGTTATCCCGTTACCGTTTAGACGTGGGTCATTAACCTCCGTCACAAAGAAGGGAACCTGATGAATATGGAATGGATGGTCGACAGGGCTAAAATTGATAATGGTCCACTCCTCCACCGCACCTTCTTTAATTACCTGATCAACTCGATTTGGCTTGAATTGCAGCGCTGTCCCGTCGTCCAGTGCTACGACTTGACCCTGACAATCCTTATCCTGACCCTTATCCTGACCCTTATCCTGACCCTTATCCTGACAATACCCGTATCGCCCCCCAATCAGAAATCGTGGAAATCCCAAACTGGGATCCGCAACAGGGGGCGGCCCCGGATCTATGGTGATGGGGTTGAAATCTGCTTCGAATTGTAACACCCGTTGGGGAGGATTGGGGTCAAGTTCATCATCCGTAATATCATCAAGAGGCGTTAGCCACTTCTCATCCCACGGCAACTTATCAGGCGAGCGCATATTTTGCGGATGCCCGTCCACAATAACTGTAGCGAAAAAACGCACTTCCGGCGGCTCCGGGATGAATCCCTGAGGATGAAACAGCTTTCTCAATTCATACACGCCTCGTTGCATCGGTGCTTTAACCAATACATCAACGCGATTCCCTGAAGCCAGGAAGATGCTGTCAACCTCCTCCGGGAAGGGCAAGGTTATACCATCGCAGGCGATTTGATAAAGTGGAATTGGGTCAGGCTCATCAAATTCATTGACTGGTGCTGGACGTAGTTCCAGCGGGAAGTGCTCGGACATTCCCGCATGAATAAAGCGCCACCGCTGCACTTCGCCAGGACGCATGCGAATGGGAGGATTCACCTGACCATTAACGGTGTATGTTGGAGGTATAACAAGGTCTGCAAAACTCGTAATGTCCGGCACCTCTCCGGACTCATTAACCCGAATCTGTTGCAGAACGAAAGTTTTATCTTTTATTCTTCCGTAGTGTTCTTGCAGAAAATAGTCAGTAGAACCTTTGATTATTATAGGACCTCCCATTCCTCCCATCATCTGAAAAGCGACCGAACCATGTTTGTGTGGGTGATACCAAAACGTACCGTCAGGATGATTATCCGGGATTTCGTATTCATAATCTACAAACTCGCCCGGTGCGATTTCGATTAGCACATTATCGGAACACTTGATAATATTCCCCTTAGCATCGAACTCACACGTAGGTGGAACATTAAACCCATGAGTATGTAAGTTCGTGATATTAAAACCATGAGGAATATTGACATCACGCATGGGCTCTCCCGTGGGAAAAAGATCGGGGGAAAGACTATTGACGAACCGGATCTTCAGCACGTCGCCAGGGCGCACGCTTAGCGTCGGGCCCGGAATCATGCCTTCATAGCTACGGGTAAACACCTCCATACCCTGTACTTGACGGATATGAAAACGTTGCCTTCCCCTGTGATGAAAACGCCCCTTTCCACTATCAATAAACGTCTCCCAACAAGGTATGTAGTTGTTGGCAAATTTTACCTCCAGAATCGTCTCCAGTAGCCCCCAGCGGGAGCGGCGTATCCTACTGCCATACCCATATCCACGTGCCAACGCCGGCAGCGGTAACGCAGCGACGGCGGCGAGACTTGCTCCGGCTTGAAGAAATCCTCTACGGCTAATCGCAGGCCCAAACCGCCAATCGTGATCAGAGGAAAAATTTAACACGCTGCGCCCTGGTGGATACTTCCTCATTATGGTCATCCTCATCGGGTCATTAAAAGTAACTTTAGCGTCCTAGCGGACTATGGCTTACGACGCACACTTTGTCAGCAAAAGTCAAAACACCAAGCAACCCTTTCATATATACCTTCTCCTTAGCACTATCGGTAGTTAAATCTTGTTAAAAATTAATTGCTTTTAGAGATTTAAAGATTAAGTGCTTAAGAATCTTACATTCTATTAATCTATTAATCTATTAATCTATTAATTGTAAAAATTTGTAAAAAATTTAGTTTACAAAATTTAAATAGTTATGTAACTTTTATTATGTATTTTTAAGTTTTGCAACTACCCAGCCATTTTATAACTTTAATCACTAAAACTTTTTAAACAAAAACCTATTACAGCAAAAATGTAGGTAATTTCACACAATAATAATACAAAAAAATCAAAACCTTAAATGTATTCACTGAATAATTTGCTTCAATCAACGTTTTTCAACAAAAACTTACATAGCGCTTGTCCATGGCGTGTGCAAACGAAATTTACAAAATATTACTTTTTAACCCATTTCTCTCTATATTGCCTAAGAGCGATGGAGCAACTATATTAATTTTCACGTTAGATAATTAACGCGATGTTAGCTTGATACCAAAAACCCTTAAGAACAAAACAACCAACCATCTTTAAAACGACACCCATTGCACAATGCATTTTGCTGGTACCTAAGTAAGGTGAAAGGAGAGAAGCAAACGATGAAAAAATTAATACCAACTCTGGCGACAATTACCGCCCTGGCGACAAGCCTAGCGACGGTACCTGTCTTTGCTCGAGGTCCCGCTACAGAGATACCAGAAGCCGCTGCTGTGGTAACATTGAAGGACTTTGATTTTTTCAGTACCTTCCAAAATCCTGTCGGCGTAGCTGTAGATAGCAAGGGGGATATCCTTATCGGGATACTCTTCACGGGAGAGATCCTGAAGGTCACGCCCGAGGGCAAAGTCAGCCATTTTACTCAACTCCCAGTGGTCAATCCTGTTCCTGAGAGCTGTCCTCTACGGCCAGATCCACCTTTTCCGGCCCGGACCGCTTTTATGACTGGGTTTGCCCTTCATGGCAGTGGTGATCTCTACGTCGGTTTGCCTACCTGCGATCCCAAGACTCATGGCATTTGGCGAGTGAGCCGGGATGGCAGTAGAAAAGAACTCTTTGCCTCCCTCCCCGTTGAAGATCTGCCAAAGGGTTTGGCCTTTAGTAAAGACAGTGAGTTTCCGCTCTATGTAACTGACTTGCACGACTTTAGAGAAGAAAAAAGTAGAGCAAATTGCTTAGGACCGGAGGATAAGGGAGGCCCCGGGCCTAATTACCCCTGCATACTCAAAGTGTGGCGCATTGACCATCATGGAAACGTTGACGACTGGATAGAAAGCACTTTGTTCTATGGAAACCCAGAGTCTCCTCTGGACCATCCCCATGGAGTTAACGGTATCGTTGTCGATGACAAGGGAAAGAACGTCTATGTTACAGTTACCGATTTTGGCCGGGTAGTTAAGATTCCTGTAAAGAGAGATGGAAGCGCCGGGAAACCTAAACTCTTTTTCGAGGAAAATAATCCGCCACCGAATCCAGAGGAAAGGGACCTATTTGGTATGGACGGAATCACTATCGGCCCTGACGGAAATTTCTACATCGTCGTTGTCCGGACGGACCAGTTAGTGGTTATCCCTCCAAATGGCAAAAGCTACACCATTGTGGTCGAAGGTCACCCTCTGGACGGGCCAACTCAGTTAGCCTTTGGAAAGGATACAAAAGACTGGGACTTCGCTTTTGGAAGGGGTAAAGCAGGCAAAGGCTCGCAGTCTCTACCGCCTCTTTATATCACCAGCGGATCCGGACGCCGGATATTCTTCTACAACATCGCGAACGCCCTTGGCGAGGGGAATATAATTGATGGTGTTTTGGAACTTTTAAATCTAGGAGTGATTAACGAACAAGAGGCAATTGGTCTAAATCCGCGTCCCGCCTTAGTGGAGGTGTTGCTCGAAAAGGAAAGGAGTAGACGATGAAACACCAGCGAGTGTTCTCCAACGGCTTATTAAGCCATCGGATAAACTGTTGGCAGTTTCCGGGGTCCCTTTTGGCAGGGATAGGGCTTGTCGCATCGCTTTGGGTCGGAGTGGCGCTGGGTGGTGGCAATCCCAAAGCGCCCCTTGCCTATGTGACGGAGCGAGATTCTAACTCCGTCTCAGTGATTGACACGGCGACCAATGAAGTAATTGCCACTATCGAGAATGTTGGACCTGCTGTCGAGGGAGATGTACCTGGTCCCGGCGGGATGGTCATTACTCCCAACGGGAACCGCGGCTATGTAGCCAACACAGGCGTTTTCGAGAATGGCTTTCAAATTGCCTTGGCCAACACTGTTTCGGTGATCAACACAAAGAGTAATAATAAAGTGGTTGCCACTGTAGAAGTTGGTTATGGTCCTCTTGGGGTCGCTGTAACCCCCGACGGAAAATATGTCTATGTGACTAATTTTGGCAACAGTAGCCCTTTTAATCCAGAGCTGGGGGATCCGGGAAACACCGTCTCGGTAATCAGGACGTCGAACAATAAAGTAGTTGACACTATAGAGATTGGAAAGGTATTCGGAGGGTTTGGCCCCTTACCCGCCGGGATCGCGATCACCCCGAATGGAAAACGAGCCTATGTGGCGAATCGAGGTTTTAACACCGTATCCGTCATAAAGATCAGATACCTTCGCGGTAAGGTAGTCAACGAAGTTATTACCTCAATACCCGTTGGCGATAAACCCGCTAATGTGGTCATCACTCCGGATGGAAAGCGAGCGTATGTGACTAACTTTAGCACACCTGCAACACCGACCCCACCAGGAACCAGTATCAACTCGGTCTCGGTCATAGACACGAAGGAAAATGAGGTGGTAGCCACTATCGAGGATCTCGGTACTGGTCCTCTTGGACTGGCTGTCACTCCGGAGGGAGACAAGGTTTACGTCGTAAATGTGGGCGATTTTAACCCCCTCGCCGACCCGTTGCTGAGAGACTGCACGGAGATCTCGGTGATCGATACAAAAGACGACAAGGTAACTGCTAGAATACCGATCGAATATTCACCGAAGTTTGGAGGCCCTCGTGCGGTAGCCATCACTCCTGATGGAGCTTACGCTTACGTGACGAATTTCGGCCTTAACACTGTCGAAGTGATCGACACTGCGAAAGTGATGGACAACACCGGGGAATTGATTAACGACACTGCGTGCGACTCCGACTCCATCGTCTATTCCATCGAAGTTCCTGGGATCGGCCCTAACTGGATAACTATTTCTGACCCCAGGCAAAGGCGGGTACACCATCGAGGCCATCGGGGTTACGAAAGGTATGACGACCGGGATGATAACAGGGACGATTGGGAAGATGACTCGAATTTCTGGAGGTAGTTTAAGAATCCCGCTTGTATAGTTTTGTTTTCCATCCTACCTAATACAGCCCCGACGTGCGTCGGGGCTTCCCATGTCTGTCAGTCCATGAATTTTTACAGCGCAAAACTACGCACAATCATGATTTACCGTGTCGCCGTTGGAATTCGGCATCAATCAGGGGAATCAGCGGTTCACACTGTTTTGGGACCTCGATATGTTCAGGCTTCTTCTGAGCGTATTTAAAAATGATCTTGACAAGCCTGGAATCAAGGCAAGGATCCACTTCATACACATTACTCGGATAGGAAGCCATACGAAGCGTTAGCCCATCCAAGGAAATATCGAATTCCTTGCGCTTCTCATCGTAAACAACACTATAGGCCGTCGGGTAATAGCCACTGACGGGATAGGCTTCCGGCAGCGGCAGTTCGGCATGAAACTTTGGCTTACTCAGCAGGTACTCCCGCGTAATCATCGGCTCCCAAAAAATAATATTTCCATCATGCACTCCAATCAGGAAAATATTAGTGAAATTGCCTGGTTGCAGTTGTTCCGATGACATATCGGCATAATGAGTGCCCATGCGCGGTTCAGCGGTATTGGGTGCTCGCTCATAAGTGGACGGTAAAAACTCCTTCGGAGGTTCAATATTGTGTATTTTAAGATCCATGAGATCGTCGTTTTTAATCCCATGGCGATATTTTGGACTGGCCATATAAAAGTGAACATCAAAATGGGGTTCGAAAAATACGCCTGGCAGAGGTCCATGACCTTCCGGATTCCAATTATAACCCATATGTTTAAATGCCGTCATTTCCGCTTCCTCTGGAAACTGGAGTTCATACTCAAACGTATGAAAGCCGCTACCATCCAATAGCTCCAGCTTAAGCGAGTCTCCCTGAGCCGAATCGTCATCTTCAGGCAACCCGTAAAGTCCATCCTCTGTCATGGTGACCCCAATACTCACTGGTGCACCTGTTTCTTCATCGATTTTCAACCAGGTGCGCACCGTACCATTGCCGATAGGTTTCTCCTCTCCGACAATGGTTCGAATTTCCCCAGCAAATGCTGTCAAACCGCCGAACAACAACTGTACTATCAGCAAAACGGCAAATAATAACCTCATCTCTGAAACCTCGCGATACATCCAGGCCGTAAGCCTAGTTCCATGGCCATAGCAACTCTCCATACTCCCAGCGATGCTTTTCTCAAGACGACCAACGCCTCCCGTGGCTGTTAGTGGACAATTGCCCTGCTTTTCAAGCAAAGTTAATACTCGATTACTTCGCAAATATCGGGGTGATGTCTATAAAAACTTGTAATTTCTTGAATAGATTTCCCTCGAATTCAATAACATCGACACAGGGAAGCGTTATGATCTGACCATCCAGACGTGTGTAGGTGGCTTTCATTTCACAGATGACGGTATCTGCAAACTCCCAAAGATTCTCAATTTCATGCCTTACACCTTGCAAGCGCTTTCGAAATTGAGTGGATGACTCTTGAATCCGTTGACGTCCAACAACGGGTGGATTGTTGGCAAAGACATACTGCGCATCCTCAGTAAAATAGGAGATAAATTCATCGATAGATCGTGTTTGGGTGAGAAAGCGCTTAACGATTTCCGCTTTGGGTCCTGGTGTACTCATGGCTTGCTTGGTCCACTCTGTCCAGCGTTAAATGTTATCCAAGGGAACATTGGCTCCGCAGCGCCTGTAGCGGCCTTAGGCAAAGGCAGGAGAGGCATCAATAAATGCCTGCAGTTTCTTAATTTTGCCGTTCTCGAAGTGGACGATATCGAGGCACGGCACAGTCGTCACTTTACCGTCATTACGTGTGTAAGTGACATCCATTTCACAGATCACGGTGTCAGCAAATTCCCATATCCCCTTAATGTCGTGAGTCACCTTTGTGAACATCTGCATGACTGGCTTGGCAAACTCACTAATACCTTCAGGCCCCGTAACCGGCGGATAATTTGCAATCTGATAGACTGCATCGTCAGTAAACATCGTGATGTACTGATCGACGTCATTGGCCTCTACGGCTGCAAAGGCTTGTTTGGTGAGCTCGACATTCGACATGGGCGCTGGCGCAAACAAGGGAGATGCATCCATGTAAACACGCATCGATTTTATTTTCTCTCCCGCCATCCGGAAAACGTCGAGACAAGGAAGTGTTAAAACACTGTCGTCTACACGCGTATAGTCAATATTGAGTTCACAGAACACGGCATCGTCTTTTTCCCACATATTGTTGATGTTGAAACGGATCGCCTTGATCTGATCCAAGTGGCTCGCCTTGACAGTCGCTTCAACGGCCTCTTTGCCTATCGCCGCCGGATAATTACCGAAGCGATATTCGGCATCATCCGTGAGGGAGGTCAAAAACTCGTCAACTTTCATCGCCTCGAAAAGTTGAATCAGATGTCTAACAGTATCAATATTCGACATGGCTGGGGACCTCTATGGAAAATCATTATTTTTAGTATGCGATTTGGCAGTCCCTACTTGTGTAGGGAACCACGATCGATTTTCCCGGCTGTTCCCTATAAGTTTTCCTAAGCGTTAAATAATGGATTGATATCCATAAAAATTTTGAGCTCCTTCACCTTATCATCCGCGAAGCGAATGATGTCGCAACAGGGAAGCGTGACCACCTTGCCATCGTGACTAATGTAAGTGACTTCCATTTCACAAAACATAGTGCCGTCATCGGCTTCCCAAATATTGACAATATGGTGGTGCAGGCCCTCGCATTTTTCGATGAATGCCGTTGAAGATGCAGCAATTTCTTGAGGAGAGTGTGCAGGAGGAAAATTGCCGAATTGGTAATAACAATCGTCAGTGTAAAATTTGATAAAGTTATCGACGTTCAATGCCTCGCCGGCTAAAAACATTTTTTTGATAATATCAACTTTCTCTCCCGAAAATTGAGGCCATTTTTTCGTATGCGGCCAGTCCCATGTATCTTCTGCCATCGCTTATTTCTCCTCTAAAGTAAATGAGGGCCAGAAATATTTTGTCCCATTGTCTTCGTTATACGCTTGCTGAGCCTTGATAAACCGCTCTCTGATTGAACGAGTCACTTGGTTAAACTCAAGCTGTTCGTTATTTGGGCCTTTGCAGTAAAAAAGCGACCAGCCATGGAAATCACCAAAATCGGCATCCGAGTAGCCTTCGACGAAATAGTTGGGATCGTTCCAAAACCTGTTAACAAAATACTTGAGAGCGACTTTCCTTCTTTCCTCTTCCGAATTGACATTAATAATGCGATTGCAAATTACATCTATCCCCCGCCGACGAGACTCCTCTTCTAATTGCTGAGCAAATTGATTGATATCCACATCATCCTTCACGTGAAAAGAGAGATGGGGTGCATTGGCATTTCCGACGCCCGTAGGAAGCTGAATGCCCCAATTGAGTGCGTTTGGTGTCAACTTAGCATCCCGGAAATGGAGGAGTTCAACAACCGTGTTACCAAACGAGATAAAGCGCACGTCCAACGCTTCTTTTGTGCCATCCCGTATATTAGGCACCCCAAGAGTTGCAGGATCAATACCTTCCACTCCAGCCTTTAGTTCATCGGCTTGAAAAAGCGTGTTATGTACTATGTCACCGATAAAACCATCCCCTTTCACGGCCAATTTTCCGCCCAACACCTCGGTGTAGAATTCCATGGATTTCTCCATGTCATAAACTGTTATCCCAAAATGCTGTACCCCTTGCAGATAACGGCCCAATCCAGGACCAGCAACACGTTGCTTTTCGTTCATGCGGGTTCTCCTTCGTTAACATTGATTTTTGTAGATGCTTGTTGGAAGAGTCGAGCACTCTCGCTCTACACCAAACTGACAAAACTGCCTCTCTCCATCGAATCAGAACCAAGCGTATAATGAAATTCTAGTGAGCACCAAGCTCTAAATATCCTTGGAGTCCTACACAGGAAGTCATCTTATTAGCTTTTTTTATTAGCTTCATGTTTGCAGGCACGTTCGTCACTCACGGCCACTATTCTCTTTAATTCAGTGGCATAGAAGTAAAAAGCATGCAGAAATTAATAAAGGCTACTTATTATCACAGGTTAGCAATTAGAAAAACAACTGCCGTCAGTAAGCGATAGGACATAGAACAGATCAGCAACCATTGCTACCGATCACCCGTAAAAGAGCCAGCACACGCTCCTCATTCTGCCGGTTTTAAACAGAGTTAACATATTGTCAACATTACAAAAAATCCGCTAGACCGGCTGACAACCGTAGACCCTTTCCTCAAGATGAATAGCAAAGCAAAGACGTTCACTTTATAAATTTTTAGCATGGCGTTGAAGAGTGTCAATGACAATAAGATATTTTTGACACAACTACAAATCATCTCTGTCTTAAGAGGATATTTTATTCTCTCCATGTTACATCCTTAATACGCTTCACTCACCGTTAGTTGGTAAATCTAAAGAGTAATCATCTAGATCTCGAAAACGCTCTGCTGGCTTTTTTGTAGTTGATCTCCCAATTCATAAATTTTTAACAAAAAACTTTACGCTGACTCTTGCAAATTTCTTTGTCTCATTTTACTTTTGTGCTAGAGCAATAGCTATACTTTGGCGTTTCTTATCATCCGGTTAGCAAGTTGGCCAACCAGACTGGCTAAGAGTTGCGTTAGTGTTAGATCCGGTGCCTTGGGTCTCGATTCAGCACCGATTGGTTCAGGCTATCAAACCCTGAAAAGTTTTAAAAATCGATTAGGAGGCAAGCGGTGGGAACTGATTATTCAGCGCGTGACAATCAGGCTAAGGTGACGTTTTACGTTCTCTTATGGAAGCGCAAGGGCATTTCCTTGGAAGATTTTGACAACTACTGGCGCGATGTGCATGGCCCGGTTTGCGCAAGACTACCGGGGCAGTTTCAGTATTGGCAGTTTCACGTGGCTCACAACGAAGGTGGCATTTTCCCCGCTGTTGAGGGCGTTGATTACATAGGGACTGATGAGGATCAGTTCGACGGTATTGCCGAATTAACATTCAATTCACCGGAAGATCGTCAGACTTGGTTCGACGCTGCCGCCATTCTGATGGATGACGAACACAACATTTTCAGCAAAGCCATCGGCTACGTGACGAACGAAGGCAATTCCATCACTTATACAGACGGCATTGAGGAAGGCTCCCCGAATGGCAGGCAGGGAATTGTCAAATTTCATGTCATGGTCAAACAGGCGGGCGGAGTTAACACCGAGGATTTTCGTCAGTATATGCGAGATAGTTTTGCTACATCCGTGATAAAGAGCGACAAAGTCCTAAAGTTCCGGTTGCACCTGTTTGAACCACCTGATGTGTCGCGTCCCGATGCAGCGGGTGTATCCCACTCTGAACCGCCAGAAAAGCAATATCAGGCTGCCTTTGAAATTGCTTTTAGAAACCGCTTGGACATGGAAACTTTCTTTGCATCGGACGAATATGCCGCTGCGGTCAAAGATCAGTCCAACTATATACGACAAATAGCCCCGTTCCCGGAGCGGGATCCCTATGCCTTTGTTTATGATGGAAAGATGACTCTCGCCGGCCGACGAGGCTCCCAAACAGCAGAGCTTATCACGACCTTGGGTGCGACAAACCAACTGCGTGACGATATCGCAGAACTTCTTGGCATACGGGAGCCGAATGGATAGTGCTGGCGAAGGATGCTCATTTTGCTCTACACTCTTGGTGGAATACCCTTGACGTAACAACAGATCGCTAAGGCTTTCAGGAGAATTAAGAAAAACCAGAGGGTAGAGCAATTACTGCATTTCAACCTGATTTCTTACAGGATTTCCATTGACTTAACGATGCGGTCTTATAGTGAATGTAATCAGTTTGTTATAAACTTTGATTAATTCAACCCCTATTAGAATGGCCGCAATTGCCCAATTCTCCGGATAAATTGAAGACTTTTTCTTAAACGGCTATCAATAATTCAGTTAAGGACACCTAAATTAAACCGAAGAATACAAAAAATTCGTTTGATTTTGATATAGTTCGATGGAGTACCAGATTCTCTTTAATCCTTAGCTGCACAGTTGCCGTATAATCTAACCCTATTTTACTCGAAATTTTAAGTAATCCGGAGAACACTGATGCCCTATAAAAATGCGGTTTTGGACGATAAAGAACTCCAGGAAGCCCTAAGTAATATTAATCCAAAGTTTGCAGATTTTTGCACTCGGGTTTCGGGCGAAGCCTGGGGACTACCTCTAATTGACCAGAAAACCAAGGCACTTATCACCATTGCAGTCGATGTCGTCAATCAGGATCAGGTAGGACCAGGAAGTCCATTCGGAGCTCATGTAAACATGGCCATTAAGCAAGGAGCTACCCGCGAGGAGATTGAGGAAGTACTCCTGTTTATGTGTGTTTATGCTGGATTTAATAAGGCTGCTGGATGTTTTGGCGCCCTTAATGAGCTGCTTGGTCCACGGTAATAACATTGTCTGATTATCAGTTAGCGTAAGACCCTGACTGATAAAGTCATCATTCACTGAGGAGAGCAATATGGCAAGAGTTCGAAAGAATTATTATGAAGGACTAGCGGCGGATTACTCCCAGCCGGGTTTGGTTACAGAGGAAATGAAAGCTGAGCTCATTGAAAAAGCTTTGAAATATGCTGCCCTCAAGGAGCCAACGCTGCCTTCCGTAGATGATAATTATACCCTTGCACAAATTGAACAGGAAAACAGAGACTGGTGGCCAACCCATTGCGAGGCACTGCGACAAGGCCGCGGCGATATTCTGACTGCCGAATACCGAAATGATCTAGTATATTTCTGCCAGGATGGCCCCTATTACGGAATTGAGGAACAAAAGGAACGTGAACAGCACTGGTGGGCGTTGATTGCCCAACCAGGTGTTTCTATGACGTGGCCAATCGTCATGTTTCATGGCGAGTTTACTCATTTTGAATGGGCTTGTATGGACGATATAACCCATGAAACCATCGCAAAGGGCACCGTTTGTTGGGTTCGACGAGGTCATCGGGGAGGTTGCTATTTCAAGAGCGAACAGCTCACTTTTTATCGTGATGTCTTTGCCAGTCCAAGTTTACTGGAGCTAATCAGCACCTGAGCGACAGCGCGTGGTTTCGGCTCGGCGATTCACCTGATAAGTCATTTGATGTGGCCTGCCGAGCCAAGGATAACTACTGACTAACTCATGAAGTTTGTTGACTGTCGGCAACCGATAGTATTCCAAGCAGTTCGGCTTGACTGTTCCGAAAAAGTGGCTTCCAATGAATTTATCCGTTACCTCAACCTAATCTTGGAGACACGCTATTATGGCCAACGCATCTGTTAGAGGTATCATTGGAGAACCCGTTAAAGGTAAAATTGGCGTACTAATCGAAGATCACTTCGATCAAACTGAGTTTCGCAAATTTAACGAGTATTTCCCTCAACAGGGCTATCAGGTGGAATACCTGTCTCACCTCTGGGGTAATGCTGAGCTGACTTTTGGCTCAAATCCGGAAGAAAAGGGCGTCATAGAGGAGCATGTCACCGTCAGCACAGAACTTAACGATGTCGATCCTACCGATTATAAAGGCATACTGCTCATTGGTGCCTATGCAACGGATCGTCTGCGTTATCAAGCGAACCCCAGAAGAGGTCAACCTAATATGGCGCCCGCGGTTGTTTTCCTGCGCAAGGCAGTTGCCACTGAGGGTCTTAAAATCGGAACGATCTGCCACGCTCTCTGGTTATTCTGTGCAGATCCCGCCTTACTCAAGGGACGTAAAGTGACCTGTGCGCATAATATTATCTGTGACGTGGAAAATGCGGGTGGTGAAGTGATTTTTGAAGGGAATCAAACCACTGATTTAGTAGTTGACGGCAATCTGATTTCCGGAAAACACCCGGCAGTTACTGATGAATTTATGGAAACTTTTCTTGCTGAGATTGAAAAACAACGCTAATACTAATAACGGGACTTCGGTCATATCCCCCTCACCCCAACCCTCTCCCACCAGGGGAGAGGGAGTTAAGAGGTTGACGTTAAAAGATTTATTCCCTCTCCCTTTCAAGGGGAGAGGGCGAGGATGAGGGGTGTTTAAGTATTTGATTCATAAACAATGGCCAAAGTCCAGTAATTACTCTATGTATATTTAGGATTGGCCCTTGGCATTGCTTATCACATGGGGTCTTGCCTACGCGGTTAGTGATATTGGCCTGATTGCCTTGGCTGGAGGTCTAGTCATTCTGAGCACACATGGGGGATGAAAATATCGGCGACCCCATATGCAGATAGCAAATAACAGTGGTTCTGGCGAGCCATCGACTTATCTAGACAGACTTTGGAGATCCGGTATCCTGAAACTCGATGATCAAGTTTTTTCTTCTTGACTTTCGGATAAATTTACGAATTTTAAATTTTTCAAAAAGTTATATCTTTCAAGCTACTGGGCAACTGGAAAGCGGCAATAATCGCTCATTTCGACATTTGAAAATGTCAAGCACTAAAAACTTGATCATCGAGTGAAACGGTGCGACAAACCCGCTGGAAAGGATTTCACAAGCAACCACTCAAGGGTTTATATTATGGGTCGCGGGCCGTTATTGTAGCCTAAGCTCTGCGATAGTGTGGTGCGGCAAAAAGCAACTATTTAGGACTTAGCATTGCAAGTATGAGCAGCTGAAAAACCAAGCTGAGTTTTCGCACCAACCCAATTGGACCTATACTCAACAGGTGTGCCACTTTAAAATCCATCGATCAGACACAGCGGTTCCGCTGTTTATGCATCGGTCAGCTTCTTTCTTCCGTCTTCGCCGTCGTCTGCAGCTGACTAGCGGACCTTCTACGACCAAGCATTCAAGTGCAGCGGGAAGTAATGGGTACTCGAAAGATTGCTAATCCCAAACAGGGGCTTTTTTTGAAGTGCAACAGTGACTTTTTTCACGGCGGCACAATGTAGCTTTATGTTTAATAGATTATAGGAAAATCCAATTCAACGTTTGTGATTGATTCATGATGAATGAAAATCAGATGAAATTGGCTGTGATGTTTGCAGACGTAGCGGGTAGTGTACAGCTATACCAAACGTTAGGGGATCTGCAGGCTCGGAAACAGATTGCGCAATGCCTGGAGAACATGTCTCAAATCGTTGTTGACAACGGCGGCAAGGTTGTGCAGACGATTGGCGATGAGCTTATGTGCCAGTTTTCTAACGCCGATAATGCTGTTCAGGCTGCTTGTAAGATTCAACAAGCATTAGATAATGCTGAACGTTATTCCAGACTGCCAGTGCGTATTGGTTTACATTATGGTGATGTTATTACTGAGGATGCAAATCTTTTTGGCGATACAGTTAACGTTGCTGCCCGGATGGCCAACATCGCTAAAGCAAGACAAATTATTACGACGGAACAGACAATAAAACAATTATCGCCAGAAAGTAATATCCACTTTCGTGGATTAGATTATGTCTTTGTTAAAGGGAAAGGAAACACAATAGCATATCAAATTATTTGGGAAAAAGACGTCGAAATGCTAACCTATGAGATGCCGGTACAAAGCGTAATAACTTCATTAGATATATTGATAAATTATAGCGGTATTGAAAAGAAAATGACATTGAGTTCATCACCTATCAAACTGGGTAGAAGTGAACAGTGTGATATAATAACACACTTTCCAAGTGCTTCTAGATTGCATGCGCAAATTGAGTGTCGGCTAGGTAGAGTTATATTAGTGGATTTTAGTCTTAACGGTACATACGTGAAAACACAAGACGGCAGAGAAATACATATACACCGAGAGGAATTGTTATTGACAGGAGAAGGTTTAATTAGCCTTGGCATGCCAATAAATAGTAATGAAGATTCGATTTATTTTAGGATAACACAATAGATAATGTTATTTTAATGCAATGCTCGAATTTATTCCAGATTATTATTTCCTGTAAAAGTAGGTAATAAATAGCGCCGATGTAACTTGGCACAGTGTTGACAACGATAGTGCTGCTTGCTGGTGTAGATGTATCCATTTTTTCTGTATTGGATCGAGCGAAGTATGGCAATCCAAAGTCATCACGGACGATAGCGGCTGACATTTCTATTACTCTTTAAACTTGGGAAAAGAATTACCCATAGCCCTTTGAGCGTAAGGACGCACTACCCATATGGTCGACACCAAAGCTTCGACACAGATTATATCCGCGGAGTCGACTCCCCAAATACCGGGTTATAAACTAGAAAAGCCTATCGGCAGCGGAGCCATGGCCAGTGTGTACTTGGCTATTCAACTCTCTTTGGAGCGCAAGGTGGCGCTCAAGCTTATGTCGACCTCCTTAGTTGCCGATGCCACCTTTTGCGAACGCTTTCTCAAGGAGGGCAAAATCATTGGACAACTGTCCCATCCTAATATCATTACTATTTACGACATCGGCGCACACGAAAACCGCTATTACATGGCCATGGAGTACCTGGCAGGGGGCACGTTAAAGGAGCGCATTCAACAGGGATTATCACTGACGCAATCCTCGGAAATTCTTTCTCAGGTTGCCAACGCATTGGGTTATGCCCACAAACACCACTTTGTGCATCGCGATGTCAAGCCGGCCAACATTCTCTTTCGAGAGGACAATAAGGCTGTGCTTTCTGATTTTGGAATTGCCAAAACCCTAATCGGCGGCACTCAACTTACTGCCGTTGGCTGGACCGTGGGCACGCCTCATTATATGAGCCCTGAGCAGGCACTGGGCAAACCCCTAGATGCTCGCAGCGATCTCTATAGCCTTGGTATTGTCTTTCACGAAATGCTAACAGGAGAACGACCTTATCACTCGTCTGATTCCTTTTCCCTCGCTTTAATGCACGTCAACCACCCTGTACCCCGCTTACCGGAGAGACTTGCCGATTACCAGGGAATTATCGACGGTTTGCTGGCAAAGAACCCGGATCACCGTTTTGCTAGCGCAGAGAAATTGATTGAGGCTATAGGTGAAATCCACTCAAAGGCCAAGGCACCTTCGCCTCCCGCTCAGGAGGAAACGATCCAACTTATTACACCTCCCAATTCAGCAAGCGCTGCCACTCCCAAACAGCAATACCGTATTCGTTGGCCCCTGGGAATTGCCTTACTTTTACCCGTTGTAGGGGGCATGTTGTATTGGTTAAGTCAAATGATGCCGGATTTATCGTTTTCTACCGGTAATACAGTGTCGGTGACAAACTTGCCAGCTCCATCCCAGCAGGCCACTCCCCAGGCTGCAAAACTGTCCCAGTCTTCTGAGTCTTCCCAGACCGCTAAAGCCTCTGCTGAAAAGACGTCTGCTGACAAAGAGAATGTTCCAGAAGAGGTTGCAATGCTTTTAAAGGTCGCTGAAGGACACCGCGATATGGGTTATCTGGCGGAACCACCCGGCATGAATGCAGCAGAAACTTATGAACGGGTCTTAGAGCTTGACCCGAACAATGCCCAGGCTAAGACAGGTTTACAAAACATTGCTGAAAACTATGTACGACGGGCCCGGGAAAGTATCCATAACCAGGAGAATCCAAGTGCCACTTTAAAGTACGTCAACACCGGCCTCGCGTTGGCGCCAGATAATGAGGAGCTGCGCACTCTGCACAAGCAGCTTGTTCAAGAGCAAATAACGCAACTGTTAGCAGTTGCCCAGGCTCACCGCGACGTGGGTTATCTAGCGGAACCGCCTGGGCTGAATGCGGCAGAAACCTACCACCGCATATTACAGCTCGATCCCGATAATGCCCAAGCCAAGGCAAATTTACAAGCCATTGCTGATGAATATGCAAAGCAGGCAAAGGAAAGCCTGCAGACTGAAAAAGATCCAAGCATTAGCCGTAAACTCGTCGAAACCGGCTTAACGGTAGAGCCCAATCATCCTGAGCTGCTCAGCCTTCGCAAACAGCTTAGTAAATAGCGTTATTGTTATATCCGGTAGTGTTCCTCAACTGCTTTGATGAATGAGCTAAGTTTATTCTGTTTTTTCTATCCTCGACTGATTCCCAGCACATGGGTCACTTAAAGTCGCTAAAGTCCCAGTCTCCGCTCAGCGGTAGCCAGTCTTGAGCACGAGGCCCAAAACGAAAGCTGATATCTGCAGGGCCTCCCTCATGGACATTCTGTAAGTAAAATTGGCTATTGGCCTGATTATATAACCCAACGGTATCCACGCCATCAATGTCCCAATCTCCACTCATGGGTAGCCAATTGTTATTGCGCGGTCCAAAGGCAAAACTGACGTCGGCACGGCCGCCGGCGTGGCGATTCTTTAAATAGAATCGGCTGTTAACCGGATCATATAACCCAACGGTATCCATGCCATCCCTCCATGATCCATCGCAAAATTTTAGCGCGGTGGTTAGTATCGCCGGAATTACCCTGATTACCGAAACCGTTGACAGTTCCGTTCCAATGGTGATGACCTGCCGGTTTTTTCAACACCAGACTGTTCTCGGGATCGCTGCAGCTGACCCGGGTTAATAAATGATCAAAGGCATAGGCTTTCCAGATAGCCTCATTGTCGCCCTGAGGCAGGTCAAAGTCACGCAGCATGAAGATACCCTCGGCACGGCTCACGACGTTGCCATTGCTATGACAGTGGATACAGGACAAGAGAGTGGATGACCGGGTCGACGCATAATTAGTAACCAGCAGTTCATAAACATCATCGGTACTAGCACTCGTATCGGAGAAAACCACGGGTCTTAAGGTGCTATCGGACCAAAGCTGACCTTGCTTAATATCGTTGTAGGTGGCAAAGTCATTGGACACTGACAGACGGATACGGTAGGGACTACTGGTACCCGGTGGTCTTCTAATATCTGCCGAGGCGCTAGGATCCAGATTGAATGTGGCCAGGGCACCACGATCATTGTTGATGGCTGGAATACTGCCGGGGGCGCTTTGTATAAACCAGCGAATTTGCGCAGCAAATAAGCTAGGACCACCGTTTAAGCGGACCTTAAGACCTTCCTGCACATCCATAAACAGGTATTCGTCGAAGGGAAAACTAGCTTGAAAGAACCGAGCCCCGGCAATTCGAGCTACGGGTCGTCCGGGACGGCGCAGATCACCAAAATCAAATCGGGCCGCGCCGGAATAGACTGAAGCCGGTGGATTCTGATAGGCTTTACCGGCAAACAGCTCATCGTCGAGAATCTTCGGCTGAGTACTGCGCCAGAAAAGTTCGTAGGTCCGTCTGGCCAACGGCATAAGCCCTTGGTCATACACCAGGCTCTCAATCTCATCTCGATAGCTTTTGAAAGCGCTGTAGGAGGCGAATTCCAGGGAATTTTCCAGCAGTTCGCCCTGAAATACGGGATGACCGCTGTTGTTGTAGGTACCCCGCTGATTATGGCAGGCACGGCAACTAGGCGCGACCACCTTGAGATAGAGTTCGCTCTTATCGCCGTCGGATGTGTTCTGCCAACCCAAGGGCACAAAATCGCCATCAAAGGTCGGGGTAGGCATCCCATCACCTCCGTACCAGCCACGGATCAGAACCTTGGTGGTACTGGTGGGATTGGTCTTCAATACGGCTGCGTTGAGCTTTTTGAACTCGCTTTCCTGCATCTCTCGGGTCAAGCTAGGATGAAACTGGTAGGTGTCCAAATCCCAAGGAATCCACTTGGCACCGGTATCGCCTTGGTCCTCGTAGGTGGGCAAGCTACCGTGAAAGCCGCCGAGTTTTGGTTTACCCCCATGGCACACGTTACAAAGACCCGGCACGAACTTGTCACCCCGCCCGTCCAGGTCTATTTTAGTCAAACGTTCTCCGGTGGCACCAAACACATAGAACGTGGTGAACTTGGGCGCGCTGGGATCGTCCTCGGGCGCCCGGTATTCCATGGCCACGGTGGCCAGCAGGTTGGTATCATGGATGGCGTCTTCCAAGGTAGGATAATTCTGAACATAAGACGCCACATCCCCGTTGGAACGAGTTTTGACATACATGCTCCGGCCGAAGTTTAGATCGGCCCCATTGAGATAAACCGCGTGGGCGTCCTCCGCCCCCGGGAAAGAAAACCCATTGATTTCTTTCCAGTCATCAAAGGTTGTGCGGCGGTCAAAGGGATCTATGACTTGATAGTAAGCCTGAGAATTCTGTTCACTGCCGCGGAACACGCTGTGGGACGAATAGAGAGGAAAACTTAAAAACTTATCAGGATCCGGAGGCGTCAGAGACACCAGAAGGTGGTCTATATTGGGTCCATTGTCGGTAACGGTTTCTGCCCGGATGATGTTAAATCCTGCGTCAAGCTTGGCAAACACCGATACAGTCTGCCAATTGTCAAACCGTTGGGTAGATGGAAAAACCACCTCTGTGGCAACAGCGATGTGATCGTTACCGAATATATTCAGGAGCCGGTCATCCTCTGTGCCAAACGCATAGCGGAATTCCAACTGGTAAAGTCCTGGGGTTTCGACCTCTACATCCCATTCAATAAATCCATGGTCAGTGTAATCAACATAACCTTCGCCGGTATAACCGCCGTGGCTTGTCCGAATACCCGCTCCACTGCGCCGAGCAAGCTCGGCTTCTAAAGGCTCCACCACGATCTCAACGGCACTATAAGCGGGAGACAGACCAAGCAAGAGTAGGGCTAACACAAGCCAGCGCCCTCTCAAACCCATGGCGCTACCCTGGTCCTGGACACAGGGTTTTGCAGTGTAGAATTTGTCTGTCATGGTTATTGGTCACAGCGAATAGATTAAAATAAGATAATTATAGGCAAGATTTTCTTCAAAAAATGTGAATATTTTTGCCCAAACGCACGAATCAGGCTATTCCAGTAATTCAACTTCTGTTGCTAGAGCAAGATAGCGGTATACACTGGCCTTTGAGAAACCATAGGCTTTCATGAGGGTTTTAATCAGTGCCCCTTGATCCCGTCTGTCTGGAAGTTCAGCGACTTGCTGCACAGTTAAACGTTGTGTTGCAAAAATAGCGTGGAATCTGTCAGGATGCCCTTCTTTTCATCCTGAGCGATAAGCGCATCCACCTCATGAGCCAAGCTAACCCGTTTAAATGGCGCCGCTATGAAGGCGAGATCATGCTGCTTTGTGTTCGCTGGTATCTGAGCTATTCCTTGAGTTACCGAGATTTGGAAGAGATGATGCGGGAAAGGGCCTATTGGTTGACCACACGACCCTTTTCCGATGGGTACAGGCCTACGCGCTGGCGTTAGAGAAGCGGTGCCGGCCACATCTGAAACCTACGACTGATTCGTACCGCGTCCATCAAGACAGTTGAGGGACACTACCTAAATTTTGGAAGACGCTAAAACTCCATTCGCGCTCCCACCAAAAATCGGTGACTGTCAATGTCATCATATCCTAGCAAGGCATCGTAATCAAAAAACGCCGATACGCCTCGAGCAAACGTACCGGAGATTCCAAGACCTACATTAAAGAAGTTCTTATCCGGTTCGTCGGTTACAACGTTAAAAGTGTCACCCCCACTCGTCAAGTCACCCAGAAAACGAACGCCAATATTACGACTATCATTTTTAGCTTCATGATTCCATTCACCCCGGATTTGCGGCAGCAAAACGCCCCACCGCGTACTAATTGCATAGGAGAATTGCGTGCCCAGGGTCGATATCAGCGAACGGACATTTTGGCTCGAAACGCGGGTTGCCCAACCGTCACCACCGTTCTCTTTGTATGAATCCACATGCAACTTGGTACGGGTCAGGCGAAAATATGGATTGACGCTTAACGCACCCAAAGGATACTCATAACCGCCACCTAAGCTAAAGGAATATTGATAACCATCCGGGTCTGCGGTAGCTTTGGTATTTACGGTTTGACCATTAGTAACTACATTAGATCCTATGGAATAATTGACTCTACGCGTTGTGTCGTAGTTGATCGCTCCATACGTCGCGATCCCCTCGAAGTAAAACCGGTCTGTAACATAGTATGAACCATAGAGAGATCCGTTGTAAGAATCGCTATCCGTGCCACCGTGGTTATTTTTGAAATTGGCATCAGAATTTCGATAGCTAAAAGCTGCTCCGAAGATTAAGTTATCCGTAAATTGATAATCGGCCCCTGCGGTGACACCCCAGATATCGAAATCAAAACCTGCCTGCTCCTCAAAGGTTGAGTCGACATCACCCGTGTTGTACAACACGTTGATATAGGCACCCAGGCGACTGAGGATAGCTGCCTCGTCCGCACTGGCCCCCCCTCCAGTTTCTGAATTAGTCCTTCGGTCTGCAGTAGGGACCGATTTTCCGCTGAGCCCATACTGCACACCCGGTGCACCAACTCCTGCCAACCCAGACCGCAGTTCAAGTAAACGCGCGGTAATAACCGTGCTTATACTAGCTAGATATCCTGCTGAGATTTTGGTCGCTTCGACACCTTGGGAAACAATCTGGTCCGGCGTGAACCACTGAACGGAATTAATATATTGGTTATCCAATCCAGATAGGCCTGCACCGACAACACTATTGCAGTTTTCTTGGAAATCCGGCGCGTTTTCTCCTGAAGGACAAACATCTACAATCAAAGCCATTGCATTTGATTGGGTTGTGTTTAAACCAGGCACCTCTGGAAGGTCACTAAGCCCTCTTTGTTGTTCTTGCGCAATTGCCAAGGCAGGCAACAACGTTAGACTTAGTGCTGCTGCACTCAAAGCGCTAACAACCAGTCCGCTAACGTTGTTATTTAACAACAAAAAATAATTATAAATATTATTAAACATTGTCTACTTTCCTTCCCCCTATTCATTGCGCTTCTTTTAAGCATTGCTGATTTTTAAGCTTAAACAAAAGTAGGTTCAAAAGCAACAATAGAAATTCTGCTATTTTATACTATTCTATAATTTATTAAAAGTATAAAATCATATACTTACCTTTTCATACCGGCTTGCCATCGAGCAAGAATGATGGGCCACGTTGCTTCCCAGCAACAAACATGATCATAGTCTTCAACGACAATGAGTTTAGCCGAACGTTGCATACTTACAACATCATGGATGAGATGAGTTGGAATATTTATATCCCTTCCTCCGGCATAATGCATTTGCAAAATAGCTGATGATAGCGGTGGTCGGATAGCTGGATTCAGCGAGCCATGTAGAGGAGTATAATTATGCCACACTGCCCAACGGTCCGGATCAAGGTTGCCAGCGACTGTCAACACACCACGGGTTGTTGCAAATCGCTCCGCCAGAAGCATCGCCAAAGCAGCACCACCACTATAACCAATAAAGACTAACTTGGCATAAGGAGTGCTTGTCAGGAATCCAGCCAATGCAGCCGCCATGCTATCCACGACCTCAGGCCCATAGCGCCGGCTGGTCCATAACAGAGGGCTACAAGGGGAAACCGCGGCAAGGCCGTGATAGCAAGGTCGTCCCAGATAAAGGCTGGGGGTGTCATCCTGCGCCATCAACTGAAGAACCAGGGGATTGCGTGGTGTAGGATCGGCTGCAATGATAAATCGGGTTGACCAAGGCGTACCATCTCCATCTAGGTAAATGTGGAATGTATTGCCTGTAAAGGCGTTTTGATAGGCGACATGCTGATAAACCGTACCCTTCAGCACCTGGCGAGTTAAACCAAACTTCCGCGCTTCTCTGTCTAAAAGCTCGGTAGCTGTGGTGCAGGCCGTTAGTAGTAGTAGTAGGATGGCAAGTACTAAAACTAACAAAAGAGAGTCTGACATTAATGGCACTTACTTAAGCATATTTTAAATGTAAATCAGATGGATAGATGGGTTGACCGAGGTGGTACAATATAACCCGTTTTCACTTAGTTAATGGGGAGGTGAACCCTGTATCAGTCTATTCGTACCCGCATTGAAGGGCAAATTGTCAACCTGAGAAACCGTTTTGGCCAAGTGAAGGAGCTACCGCTGGGCAAGGTGTTACCCACCGAGGTGGTGGCGCAGGCGGTGGAAGAGGAGGTGGGCGAGCATCGCCAACGGGTGTTTCCCCCGCTGATCACGCTCACGAGCTTTATTGCGCAGGTGCTCGATCCCGATCATTCGTGTCGGGAGGCGGTGGCCCAGGTGGTAGCGGAGCGGGTAGCGGCGGGCGAGGAGCCCTGTTCGAGTGCGACGGGGGCATACTGCAAAGCCCGCCAGCGGCTACCCGAAGCGCTGGCATGGCGCTTGATGCGCGAGACCGGTCAAGCCCTGGAGGCGCGGGCGGAAACGCCATGGAAGTGGCAAGGGCGAGCGGTGAAACGGGTGGATGGTACCACGGTGTCGATGCCGGACACCGCGGCGAACCAAGAGGCGTATCCGCAACCGAGCGGCCAAGCGCCCGGGCTGGGGTTTCCGCAAGCGCGCTGGGTGGGTGTAATCGGGTGGTCGACAGGGGCGGTCGAGCAGCTGGCCATCGGACCGTGCCGAGGCAAACAAACCGGCGAGCATGGGTTGCTGCGCCAGGTGTTAGATCATCTGGTGGCCGGCGAGGTGCTGCTGGGGGATCGGTATTACTTTTTCGTTGCCTTACGGATAACGCTGTTCAACGATTCAATCGCGTTGGTAGTATAGATCACCCGTCGGATCTCCTCGGGATAATCCAATAAGGGGATGATATGCTCCCAGTGGCGTAACCACAAGGCACTGATGGAGGGATATTTCCCATCCCAGCGCTCGCTAAACTGCTCCAACGCTTGTTCAGCCTCAGCCACCGTGATCGCTTGATAAATGCGCTTTAATGCTGCCGCCACCGCACGACGGTCTTTATACGCGACAGAGTTGAGGGCATTGCGCATGAGATGGACAATGCACAGCTGGATCTTGGCCTTGGGATAGACCGTCTGAATGGCCTCGGGGAAGCCCGTGAGGCCATCCACGCAGACGATAAAAACGTCCTTCAAGCCGCGGTTCTGTAACTCGGTTAACACCGTGAGCCAAAACTTCGCTCCCTCGGTTTCGGCGAGCCACAACCCCAGGACTTCTTTGTGGCCGTCGAGATTAACGCCCAGGGCGACATGCACGGTGTTGTTGATCACCCGGTTATCCTGGCGGATTTTGACCACGATCCCGTCCAGATAAAGAATGGGAGATAAAGCGTCCAAGGGTCGCGTTTGCCAGGCTTGCACCGTCTCCCACACCGCATCGGTCACCTTACTGATGAGGCTGGCGGAAACGTCCGCTCCATACATTTCCCGGAAGGTCTCGGCAATGTCGCGGGTCGTCATGCCTTTGGCGTACAAGGTGAGGATCTGGTCATCAAACTCCGTCAGCCGGGTCTGGCCCTTGCCAATCAGCTGCGGTTCAAAGCACCCTTGGCGATCCCGGGGGGGTTGGATCTCCACCTCCCCGATATTCCCCTTCAGTGTCTTGCTGGAATAACCATTACGGCTATTGCCGCTGCCGTGGCCTTCTTGGGCATGTTTGGCATAGCCTAAGGGTTCCTCCATCTCCACCTGCAAAGCCCGCTCCACCGTCAGTTTCAGCAACTGGCGGCTTAGCGCCGCAATATCTTGTTCACTCTTATTCTGCTCACTTAGCACCACTTGCAACTCGCTATTGTTTCAGCTATTTTTTAGAAGATAGGCGACAGTAGAACTGTCAAGGTAACGCCATTATGTTTGCAAAAAGTTTACAGCGATATCTTACTCCACTCAGTTGGAGTATAGCGGCGGCTCTGCTTAGTGCCTGCGCAGCCACCAACTCCACCCTTGATGGACAATCTTCCGCTACCGTTCCCCCTGAAGAAGTAGATAAACTGCTGGTGGTAGACTGCCTGTTACCCGGCCAAATCCGCAAATTGGGTACCAGCTTTACCTATCTAACACCTCGGCGGCCTATCAAAACCTCTGCCGGCGACTGCGAAATCCGCGGCGGCGAGTATGTCGCTTATGACCGTGCCAACTACGCCACCGCTCTCAGGGTTTGGCTGCCCCCGGCTCAAGCTGGCGACCCGATGGCGCAGACCTATGTAGGCGAAATCTACGAAAGAGGGCTAGGTCTCGAACCCGACTATGCCCTCGCCGCCCAATGGTACCGTAAGGCGGCCGAACAGGGTTATTCTCGTGCCCAGATCAACCTGGGCTCTCTTTATGAACAGGGTTTAGGAGTGCCTAAAAACCCGGTCACTGCTCTGAATTGGTATCGCCAAGCGTCGGGGCTTACGGATGACCAATTAGCATTTACTTCTTCCATCAGGACCCTCGAAACAGAGCGCGATACCCTGCGTGCAGAGCGCGATACCCTGCGTGTAGAGCGCGTGTCGCTCGCTACGGAGCGTGGCACCTTGCGTAAAGAACGCGATTCGCTACGCACGGAATTAGCCCTACGGGAACAGGAGGCTAACCTATTACGGGCGCAATTAGAGCAGACCCAGGAACAACTTCAGGCACGCCGTACCAGGCTGGAAGCGACCCAGCAGGAACTAGAGAAAATCGAACACCAATTAGCACAACGCCGCAGCACCGCCACGATAGAGAAACCATCCGGTGCGGCAACTCCGATAGTCCAACAGCTAGAAAAGCGCCTGACGGAACAGCAGAAACTGCTCGAACAACAGCATCAAGAAATTGCTTACTTACAACAAGAAGCCGACCGCCAACAGGCGCAACTGAAAGCAGAATTGCGCGCCGCTAAGCAGCAGACTCAGGATCTAGAGCAGGATGTCGCCGCTCAGACTCGAGAGCGGGAATCGCTACAGCAACAAGTTGACTATCTGCAGGGACAACTTTTCCAATACCAGGACCGCCTGAACACACGCAAACGCGAATTGGAAGCTGCCCATGTGCGGCTGGAACAGGCCCAACAAGTCTTACAGCAACAGCGTAACGCCACCACACAAAACGACGCAGAAATACAACGCTTCGCGCAACAGTTGGAGGAAAAAAATCAACAGCTCATGCAAACCCAGCGACAGGTCGACAACCTGGAGGCCGAGGTAAATCGCCGGCAAGCTGAGTTGGAGCAGCTCCAGACGCTGCGTGAAGAACAGACCACATTGGCCAGCCGGGCGGGTGATACCCGTATCACCGAGCCTCGATCCACATCCCAAGCACGACTGCCCAAGCTAAACTTTGGCCGGTACCACGCCCTTATCATTGGCAACAACCGCTACGCCCAGTTTCCCAATTTAGAAACCGCTGTCAATGACGCGCAGGCGATGGCGCGGCTCCTAGAAGCTCAGTACGGTTTTCAGACCCGGGTGCTCACGGATGCAAATCGTTACGCTATCCTTTCGGCGCTTGAGGAATTCCGCAGCAATCTCACGGAGCAAGATAATTTTCTACTATACTATGCCGGCCACGGCGAATTGGATCGCACCAACGGCCGGGGGAATTGGCTGCCGGTGGACGCTGAACCGGATAGCAGAGCCAATTGGATTTCTAACGTAGCCATTACCGATATCCTCAATAGCATGTCTGCTAAGCATATCATGGTGATTGCCGATTCCTGTTACTCAGGTACTCTGGCCCGAGCCATTACCACTTCTCTGGAAGGTGGCAGATCAGAAGAAAAGCGTATTAAATGGCTTAAACTCATGCTTGACACTCGTTCCCGTACGGTGATGACATCAGGTGGGTTGAAGCCGGTTCTGGATACCGGCGGCGGTGATCACTCAATATTTGCCAAGGCGTTGTTCGACGTGTTGCAGTCCAATGGCGACATTCTGGAGGGTCCTATCCTCTATCAGCAGGTCGCGAAGCAAGTCAAGGCTGCCGCGACCCGGCTAAATGTAGATCAGGACCCACGCTATGCGCCGATGAAGTTTGCAGGAGACCTGGGTGCCCCCTTCTTTTTCGTCCCTAAAACCGGTGCTGCAACTGCTGACCGATCCAGTCAACAGTATCTCGCTCGTTACATCCCATGAGCCGCCATATACTTGAGAAAATCGGTGACCGTAACGATTCCCACTAAGACGCCGTTCTCCACCACGGGTAAGGCACCAAACTTATGGATACTAAGGATATCGGCCGCTTCGTGAGCCAGTCTATCCGGCGTTACGGTGACAGGGTCAGAAGACATACAGCCGGCGGCCGTAAGTTCATCGAGTAACCGACTGCGCTCCGCATGGTGCCTCAGATGCTTGTCTTCCAGAGCCGGCGAGCTTACCGCCAGTCGTACGTCACGATCGGTGATAATACCCACCAGCTTACCCTGTTCGACCACCGGTAGCTGCCGGCAACCGTCTTTATTCATGGTTGCGATAACCTGATGCAAGGTTGCGTTCGGAGTCACAGTGTCTGGATCCACCGTCATTAATTGCTTTACGGTTAACATCATTCTTCTCCCATTGCAGATGACCTCACCCGGCCAGGCAGGGTGAGCATACGGTGTTATTAATCAGCTGCTTAAGCCGTTAGCTCGGCGGCACCAGCTTAGCAGAGTTACGCAGCCGGTGGTTCTTCCAAAGTGATATCAACCATCAGCTCGTTGGCTAATCCTTCCAACACGTCCCGAAGCTCCGGGATCGCGACATGGCTTGGAACGCGCAGCTGCGCCGTTGCTTTAAAAAGATTTTCGCCGGACATGGAACCACTGACGCACTCGGTCAGCAAATCTTCAACGCTAATTTTTAGTCTGCCCAGCACATGAGAGATATCGTGAACAATACCCGGATGATCCTGCCCAATCAACTCTAGGCTTAAGGACCGATAGTCCCCGGCTAAAGCACCACCCGTGCTCCTTTCAACCGATATTTTAAACCCCTGTGCTTCGAGCGCTTGCAGCCCTAGGGTCAGCGCCAAAGCCTTATTATCGGGAACACTCATCAGCAGAATACCGGCAAACTTACCTGCCAGTCGCGACATTCGACTTTCTAACCAGTTGCCCCCGTGTTCTACCACCGCTTCGGATAGTGCCTCCACCAGTCCTGGCCTATCATCGCTCATCACCGTTGCTACTAATGTGGTTGTCATCGCTCTATCTCCGCTAGCTGCGTTCGGGCTTGAACCCTAGGCAACTTGTTCATAATCAGACAGGGGCGGACAGGAACATACTAAATGGCGATCACCATAGACATTGTCTATCCGTCCTACCGGGGACCAATATTTTCGGGTTTTTAAAGAAGCCACCGGATACACGGCCTGTTCTCTGGTATAGGGATGCGTCCAGTCGTTAGTGAGAAGATCCTCGATGGTGTGCGGCGCGTTACGCAGCGGGTTATCTTTGACGTCCAGCACACCCTTCTCAAGAGTACGAATTTCCTCACGGATCAGTACCATGGCTTCGCAGAAGCGATCCAACTCGGCCTTGGACTCGCTCTCCGTTGGCTCAATCATGAGGGTTCCGGCGACCGGAAAAGACATCGTGGGTGCATGAAATCCATAGTCGATAAGGCGTTTAGCCACATCTTCCACAGTGATGCCGGTCGTCTCCTGAAGCGGCCGCAGGTCAATAATACATTCATGAGCCACCATCCCATGGCTTCCCGTGTAGAGTACGGGATAATAGGGCGCTAACTGGTGGGCGATATAATTGGCATTAAGAATGGCATTCTGGGTAGCCCGCTGCATGCCGTCCCGACCCATCATGGCGATATAAGCCCAAGTGATAGGCAGAATACCTGCGCTTCCCCAGGGAGCGGCAGCCACCGGTCCAACTCGGTGAGCCTCTTGCTGACGTGCCAGCATCCGATGGCCGGGAAGAAACGGCGCCAAATGCTTAGCCACGCCGATGGGTCCGACCCCGGGCCCGCCACCCCCATGGGGAATGCAAAAGGTTTTATGCAGGTTGAGATGGGAGACATCGCCACCGAATTTACCAGGCGCACACAGACCGACCAGCGCATTCAAGTTAGCGCCGTCGATGTATACCTGGCCGCCATAAGCGTGGATAATTTCACAAATTTCGACAATCGCTTCTTCGAAAACACCATGGGTAGAGGGATAGGTCACCATCAGGGCCGCCAAATTGTCTTTGTACCGCTCCGCCTTTGCCCGCAAGTCCTCCACATCCACATTGCCCGCCTTGTCGCAATGGACCACTACTACCCGCATTCCCGCCATCTGCGCCGATGCCGGATTGGTGCCGTGGGCGGAACTGGGAATCAGGCAGATATTGCGATGGCCCTCGTCCCGGCTCTCATGATAAGCGCGAATCACCAACAACCCCGCATATTCTCCTTGAGAACCGGCGTTGGGCTGTAAGGATACGGCGGCATACCCAGTGCAAGCGCATAGCCACGCTTCGAGATCGGTGATCAGCTTCCGGTACCCGCGTGTCTGCTCGGCGGGCGCAAAGGGATGGACGTCGCTAAAGTGTTTCCAGGTCACCGGCATCATTTCGGCGGTGGCATTGAGTTTCATGGTACAGGAACCTAACGGAATCATTGCTCGGTCTAAGGCAATATCCCGGTCTGCCAGCGTGCGCAGATAGCGCAGCATTTCCGTTTCCGAATGATAACGGTTAAAGACGGGATGGGTCAGAAACGCACTGGTTCGCCTGAGCGAAGCGAGTAGCTTATCGGAAGTCGTGGCGTCGAGATCGGTGACAAATAGAATCGCACCATCGGCACCACCGAAAATTTTCCAGAGGGTTTCCACATCCTCGCGGGTTGTGGTCTCATCCAGCGCAATGCCTACCGTCTCGCCATCCACTTTGCGCAAATTTATCCGTTCACGGCGCGCCGCTTCAAGAATTGCCGAAGTACGCTCGCCCGTGCACACGGTAATCGTATCGAAAAACGAACGCGTCAGTACCTCCCAGTCCAACTTCCGCAAACCCCTGGCTAGGATGGCCGTCAACCGGTGAATGCGCTGGGCAAGGGTGGTTAGCCCTTCCGGACCATGGTAAACGGCGTACATGCCGGCGATAACGGCCAGTAAAACTTGCGCCGTACAGATGTTGCTGGTGGCCTTTTCCCGGCGGATATGTTGTTCCCGAGTCTGTAATGCCAAGCGGTAAGCCGGTCTCCCGTGATTGTCTACGGAAACTCCTACGATGCGTCCCGGGATGGCCCGTTTATAGGCATCTCGGGTCGCCAGGTAGGCCGCATGAGGGCCACCATACCCCAGCGGCACACCAAACCGTTGCGAAGAACCAATGACGACATCCGCACCGAATTCGCCAGGCGGCTTTAACAAGGTCAGGCTCAGTAAATCGGCGGCTACACTCACCAACGCTTGCTGCGCATGGGCTTTGGCCACGACATCCGCATAGTTGACGATTTCCCCATCGCAGGTCGGATACTGCAACAATACGCCGAAAACTTCCAAAGCATCTAAGTCGCTTTGGTGATCCCCGACCACTATGTCAATGTTCATAGACGCTGCGCGGGTCCGGATGACATCGACGGTTTGTGGAAAGCAGTCCTTGGAAACGAAGAACACATTGCTGCGGCTTTTGCTCATCCGGTAACACAAAGCCATGGCTTCGGCCGCGGCAGTCGCCTCATCCAGCAACGACGCATTGGCCAGTTCCATGCCGGTGAGATCGGTAATCATGGTCTGAAAGTTAAGCATTGCTTCCAGACGGCCTTGGGAAATTTCCGGCTGATAAGGCGTATAAGCCGTATACCAAGCGGGATTTTCCAAAATATTGCGCAGGATCACAGGAGGCGTATAACAATTGTAATAGCCCATCCCGATCATGGATTTGTACACTTCGTTCTGCTCGGCGATCGCACGCAGTTCCGCCAACACCTGCTGTTCGGTACGGCCCTCATCCAAATCCAGCGGCAGTTGCGAAAGAATGCTCGCAGGCACCACCTTCTTTATCAGCGCGTCTAGGGAATTGATGCTCAGCGTTCGCAGCATCGCTGCTTGTTCCTCGCGGCTGGACCCGATGTGCCGACGGACAAAATCTTTGCGTTGTTCTAACTCTTCCAGAGAGCGCCGTGTTTGCGACATAAGAATCTCCAAGTCCAAAGGTTGCCTGATAGCGCAAAGGTAGCGAACAGGCGAGTGTTAATCTTGCTTTTGATCGTTATACTCAGCGTTATCTTCAAGGCCAGCTAATCCATCTCGGGTGGAAATCATCGGCCCTTGACTCAATCATTACCGTCCATTACTTATTATTGGATAGCTTTGAATTGCGGCAGTTTCAAGCAAACTTTACAACCCGGACCCCGTACATCCCAATCGATAGAACTAATAACAAGATGATACCTTGAAGCAACCCATGCAGCCGCGCAGATCGAACTGCTAAGCTAGGGTGCCATATCGCCACGCGATCGACCATTGTCATGTTAAAGGACAGCGTTGGCGGCGAACCGCTGAAATGGCAAGTGGCACAACGTTTAGCAACGGATCGCTCAACAGCATTTTTCTCGAATTCCGGGCAACCCATTATCCAGCACCACACCCACTGATGCCACCTCTTTAAATTGACGGAGACTGTGATGCAGCCAGGCCACCTCACTGCCAATACCAGCAGAACTTTGCAAATTCGCATTCTGCGATTTAATCCCCAGGACAGTAACAGCAAGCCCCGGTTGGATAGCTATCCCTTAAAAGAAGACTTTGGCATGACGCTGTTTATTGCTTTGAATGAGATTCAGGAAAAATACGATCCCTCCCTACAAGTCGATTTTTTTTGCAGTCACGGCTACTGTGGCAGCTGCTCCATGGTGATCAATGGCAGACCGGGGCTTGCCTGCAAAACGTTAACAAAAAATTTACCCGACGCAATAACGCTAGCCCCGCTTCCAGGCTTTGCCATCATCGGCGACCTTGCCGTTGATATGAACCACTGCGCCGGTGGAATTCTTCCGCAGCTAGAACGCTGGGTCGAAGACCATGCCGAGGCATTCGATAAACAAGCCGTTATTGAAAAAATAAAACCCAGAAAAATCGCAGCACTTTATGGGTCCGACCAAGATAGCGTTGACGTGCGGCGCCTGGAGGACAGGCTGGATCCAGCCTTGGCAGAGCAACTTTACAAATTACACAGCTGCATCGAGTGCGGTTGCTGCATTGCCACCCACGGCACCAGAGCAACCAGACAAAATTTCCCCGCAGGGAGTGCTCTACAGACCATAGCTACGCTTGACTTAATGGAAGGCGCTCATCACTATGAGCTGGTAAGAGATGCCCACCATGTGTTTGGGTTTATCTCGGCGCTTGACTCCGAAAATATCTGTCCAAAGCAGTTGCCTGCGGATTCAAGAATGGTCTTTTTAATGAGAAAAATAGCTGAACTACAGAAAAAATAAGGCCGTCTAAGAGGAAGGACGCTGTCGTAAGCTGAACTGCTGCAGCAAGATACCCGATACGATTAAACCCAGTCCGATAACAGTGCTGGGATAAATAGGCTCACCCACCGCAACGTGGATCACCAGCAGCGATAGAAAGGGCGAAAGATAGATCAGATTGCTTACCTCAGCGGTAGTCCGGGATAATTTTAATGCCTTAAGCCACAGCACGAAGGTGATCCCCATTTCGAACAACCCCACATAAAAGGCTCCGGCGAGCCCCTCGATAGGAGGCATCCGCCAAGGCTCCAACAGTAGCATATAGACGGTCACAAAAACGGTGCCGAAGGCAAAATTCAAGCACAGCCTGACAATGGGATCTCGGTTGTCCTTGATCCCATAGAGCCAGTACAGCGCCCAGATAACCGTGCTGCTCAAGGCCAGGATTACGCCAAGGCCATGGGTAATCTGCCAGTCCAACACATTGCCACGGGTGGCAATTACCAGCACGCCCAGCAAGCTGATCGCCATGGCAAGGAGAGTCATGTAACGCACCGCTTGCCCCAAAATTACGATAGACAGCACAACGAGTACAATGGGCCAAGTGAAATTCAGCGGTTGTGCTTCTTGAGCCGGCAACAGGGAATAAGCCTTGAAGAGCACAAGATAATAGAGAAATGGGTTAAGAAAACCCAGCAAAGCCGAACGCAAGAACTCGCGCCGGGGCCAGGTCTTAAGCTCGGCGAGCTTACCACCGGCCAGCAGCATGGCAGTCAACACAAAGACTGACGCCAGAGAAGCATACAGCAGCAGCTCTGCAAAGGTTAGATACCGCAGCGACAGCTTAAAGGCGGAAGCCACCGTGGCCCATAATATAACGGTAGCCGTTGCATAAAGATAGGCTTGGGTTTGCCGTTGCATTGCATTCCTGACTGAGCGGCGGTGACACCTTCCAACCTGGCACTTCAGCGCTCATTTTTGCAATAAATTTAATTCTTACGAAATAAAATAATAAAATAATAATTTAGATTTATGAAATATTCGATTTCAACATAGATTCAGAAACTTTCAATTAGCTTTAAGCTTTACTTTTTAGAAAGTTTATTCGTCAATAAGACAATAGTCACAAAAAAATGCAGCAAGTCGTGAACTTTAACTGCTGATTCCCTACAAAGTCAAAAAAGATGGTTAAAGAAAAACCCGTTTTGAAAAAGTACAAGTCGCATTAATAGGTTAGATCGGTAGGCAAAATAGGTTGCACTGCAACATCAACTAAGATATAGTGCGCCGCTGAATTGCTACTCATCAACTCTCACTCACTTTTTTTCAGGAAAATGATGACAAAGAATTTTGGCTTTCAACAACTTTGGTTAAATCGGTTTTTCCGTTGCTCGTGTCAGTAAAAGCTATTGCATAGTCATTGCCCCATTTTGATCCTAAAAAAAATTTAATGCTTTCTTATAAGGCACAATATTATGTTTTTGTCGGATCTGGCGTTCGAACAGTCCATCACAACGATTCCAGTGGTTGCTGAATGTTATTTCAGCTCTGCAAGTCAGTTTGCAGATTGAGGTCGATAAGTTCCGGAATCGCATTAACAGTCTCTACACCCCGAGACTTTTAATTCGGGAAACTCAAAATCTTTCACGGCATTATTTTTGCAGAGAGCTTACCTACTCTCCCCATTTTCTATGACATAACGGTGCTTGGCGGCATCTCACAACTCTTGAATTCAGGTAATCCAGCAACAACAGCGGCAAACAATGCCGTCGTATTGATTGAGGTGATGAGGTTTTCCGATGTTTACTGTTTATTTGCTCATTCCTACCAATACCTGTCAATCGCTTCGCAGTGGCGATCCCTTCTGCAAAGCTATTTCATCTTATCGTGACGGAGAACACTAGCACTATGATGACCATTTACGGCAAAGCTGATCTCGGTAGCGCTAAGCAACTGATGGAAATTACCAACCAAGCTCTAGAGGCATTGCGAGGGGCGGCAGAACATTTGGAAGCAAGTGGTCAATCCGCTATGACGGAACGGGCTACTTTAGAAACATTAAGAGATGCTCTGGACAGGCTTGAGCAAGTCCACTCGCAACATCGGCAACTTCGTGATCTATAAACTCATCAGCACGCATTAACCGCTACTTTCAAAGCCTTTAAAGCTCAACCAAGCAAGCAAAACACCAGAAAGGAAGCTAGCCGTTATGCCCTCGTCACCCTACCCTGCCCGAGCTCTCGCATAACTTCGGCCCAGCTTACAATCTCTAAACTGCCATCTCGGTGTTCCACCAAGGCCGTGCAGCACTCCACCCAGTCACCGTCATTGCAGTATAGGGTACCGTTGATGACTTTTATGGAGGCTTGTGAATATGCCCACAAATCAAACCATCCACGGCGTATCGCAGCGCCTCGCGAGCCGCTACGGTTTCAAACAGCTCAATATAGCGGTTGGCATTCTTGAGGTTGGTTTTAAGATAGGTGGATAAAGACCAGTAGGAAAAGCCTAGCATTGTGCGCAGACGATTCAATCCGCGGTCCAGGGTCTGCAGCAACTCATAGCTGTTGCTGCCAATAATAGAAACGATGGCATTGTGCCTAATCAGACTGTCAAATTTGTCGCCGTGGAGAATGAGTAACCGGCGTCCATCTACTGTCTGGTGTAATATCTGCTCGGCAATGATGGTAATAGGTCCCAAAGATGACCCTATAAACTGCCTTAGGAATTGTCACGAAATAACTATCTCATTTTAAGTGATGTTGCTATCATGGATAGTATGGTTGATGAAAGCGGTGTCAGGAAGCGGTTTGAATTGTTAGCGCCCGTATTGGACGAGCGTCTGCGGCGGCTTGCCGCCTCTGCGGAGGCAGAAGCCATCGGACGCGGCGGGATCTCTCTGGTGTCGAAAGCAACCGGGGTGTCACGGCGGGCGATTCGAGTGGGGAGGCAGGAGCTTCGTGATCTCGAATCCGGGGGGCACGAGGTTGCGGCGGTAGCGAATCAAGGTGTTCGTAAACCTGGCGGGGGACGCAAAAAGACTGTCGAGAAAGATCCGACGCTCAGAGAGGATCTAAATACTTTGGTGAACCCAATGACCTGCGGCGACCCGGAATCACCGCTGCACTGGACCTGCAAGAGTGTCCGTAAGCTCGCGAGCGAACTGCGTGCGATGGGGCATGAGACCAGTCACAAGCTCGTGGCCGCGCTTCTGCACGAGATGGGTTACAGTTTGCAAGCAAACCGCAAGGCGCGTGAGGGGGTCGATCATCCCGATCGCGACGCGCAGTTTCACTACCTCAATAACCACGTGCTTAACGCCCTCGCCTCGGGCGATCCTGCGATTTCTGTTGATACGAAGAAGAAGGAACTGGTGGGTGATTTCAAGAATGGTGGCCACGAGTGGCGGCCCAAAGGCCAACCCGAACAAGTCCGTGTTCACGACTTCAAGATCAAGGAACTCGGGCGTGTGGCACCGGATGGGGTCTAGGACATTGGCGAGAATGTTGGCTGGGTCGGAGTTGGAACCGACCATGACACCGCCGCGTTTGCGGTGGCCACTATTGGCAACCGGTGGCGCAGGATGGGCCAGCCGATTTATCCGCAAGCTGGGCAGATCTTGATCACCGCCGACGGTGGCGGCAGCAATGGCTCCCGGCTCCGGCTGTGGAAAACGCAACTGCCGCGTTTCGCCGATGAGATTGCCCTGCCGGTAACCGTCTGCCACTTTCCACCTGGCACGAGCAAATGGAACACGATCGAGCACCGATTGTTTTCCTACATCACCCAGAACTGGCGCGGCAAGCCGCTGGTCAGTCACGAAGTGATTGTCAACCTCATCGCCGCGACGAAGACCCAATCAGGCTTGCGGGTACACGCTGAGATTGATGCGTCTGGGTATCCAGCGGGGAAAAAGGTCACTGACGCCGAGTTGGCAGAGGTCAACATTCGACGTCACGAGTTCCACGGGGAATGGAACTACACCATTTTGCCGTCATGAAATGGTACACTTATTTCGTTACATTTCCTTAGCACCGCATCATGATTGCCCGGCAGGTAGACAATTCGGGTGCCGTACTCAGCTTTGACGAGCAGCTTTTGGAGAGTAGCGTTATGACTTTGGGGCCAGTACCAACCATTTTCCATACTGACAAAATCAATGATATCTCCCACCAGATATAGGTACTATTGTGCCCTGGCATAAGGGGCTCAATGCCCGGGTGAAGGCCGGCGATAAAGTGTACGCCGGCGCAACGATTGTGATTGATTGAGTGAGCTAAGCACTGTTCCCAGCTTTTGCCTTCATGGCATGCGCTGCCAGCGTCTTACCAAGATCCCAGACAGAACCAGGCACCTTATGACAGTCCGCCAGTACCTCCTGAAGTGCTGCTACAATCCAGCCTTTGTCTTCGTCGGTGATAATTAGGGGAGGTAGAAACTTGATAACGTGTAAGCCATGTCCCGCGACTTGCGAAAGAATGCGATGACGGGTAAATAACGGGATGGTAATCATTTGACAGAAAAGACCCGCATTGGCTTTTTCGAGCAGCGTCCAAGCGGTTTTAAGAGACAGGCTTGCCGGTGGACCAAACTGCAGGCCAATCATCATTCCCTTGCCCCGCACCGTTTTGAGAAACTCGTAGCCCGGAACGAGCTGACGCAGTTCCTCCATCAGCCCTTCACCCAGCGTAGCAGCTTTGGCGACCAAGTTCTCCTCACTCAGGACTTGCAGCGTGGCTAGTCCGGCCGCCATGGCGAGGTTGTTTTTGGCAAACGTGGAACCGTGCACGACGGCGCGATCCATCCGATTGAACACCTTATCAAAAACCCACCTCCGCGATGCCACCGCACCAACAGGCACAAAACCGCCGGATAGGGCCTTTGCCAGCAAAACAAGATCCGGCTCCACGCCCCAATGCTCCACCGCAAAATACTTCCCCGTGCGACCCAATCCCGTCTGAATTTCATCAGCCACCAGGAGCGTACCATACCGGGCACATAGACGGGCCGCGTCAGGCAGGTAAGTGTCATCGGGCATCATGACGCCGTGCCCTTGAATAGGCTCAACGATAAAAGCAGCCACATCTCGCAGACGCAACGCCTGCTCCAGAGCCTCAAGATCATTGAAGGGAATGCGCTCGCAATCGGGCAAAAGCGGCCCAAAGCCTGCGCGGAAAAGCTCGTCGCCATTTAGCGACAGAGAGCCGTAAGTTAGGCCATGAAAAGCGTGATCGCAATAGAGAATTTTGGGACGGCCGGTCGCACAGCGGCAAAATTTTAGCGCGGCCTCCACCGCCTCAGTTCCCGAATTGCAAAAGAAAATCTTTTCCATGCCTGGCGGCAGTGTCGCAATTAAACGTTCAGCCAACAGCCCGCTTAACAACGAAACGTCCAGTTGCACCAGGTTCGGCAATTCGGCGCACAGCACGTCGGTGAGATAACCAATCACCTTCGGATGATTACGGCCGAGGGCAAAGACACCAAAGCCGGAAAGCAGATCGAGATATGGATGACCCTTTTCATCAAAAAGGTACTGACCGTGGGCTTTGGCATAACGAACATCGTAGCCGATGGTTTTAAGCACCTTGACCAACTGCGTATTTAAGTATTGTTCATGGAGAGCAAAATTTTCGCCCGCACGCTCTTGAAGAAGCTCTAATAATCCTGCAGGGTGTGCCATATTTGGCTCGGCCGGCGCTGTTTTCTCACTCTTCGGATGCCGTGCGGTTTTCAAAACCGTTGCCATAGTTTGCGTGCTGTGCGCGACTTGCTGAGCAGCGGGCGTAGCACCAGCCCGGGGCGACGCCGACTGCAAAGTAGAAGAAAGCCAGCTTCGGAAGGAGAGAAAGTTTAATGCCATCTTAGTAACTCGACTTTGGCCATTTTCCACATCAGGCAGCCCAGAATCCATCGTGGTTTAACGGGGTAACGCCCCAATTAGAGCATATCACGCAAAAACGTTGACTTTACGAATTTTAAGTTATTGTTTCTGAAAGCCATATTCTATGGGCTTTCTCTATCGGCAAAAATGGCCAAAGTCGAGTAGTAAGTCACTCCACTGATATCCGCATCACATCCAAAAAGTGGCACAACTCTCATGCGATACTGCATGTCGCAAGTCCCATATAAAAACGATAGGTCAACATCAATAATGGTTAGGCGGCTCGCCAAAATAAACTGTTGGTTTAGGCTCTCGGAACGAGGGTATAATTCCACTCGCCGTGGAACTTATCCCGCTTGATCGAGAGATTCTCCAGCTGCGCATCCGTCACCTCCCGGCCGGTTGGATAGCTGTTTTCGTTTAGCTCCGAGCGGATCTCCAGACCGGTTTTGGTCGTCGTATGGCCGATCAGATTGACCACCACTTCGCGGCTCACCAAGGGGCGGCCCCGCCAGTTCTCGGTGATGTGGCAAAACATCCGGTGCTCAATCTTATTCCACTTGCTGGTTCCCGGTGGAAAGTGACAGACAGAAATCCGCAGCCCAATAGCATCGGCCAACTTCTGCAACTCGATCTTCCACAGACGGTTGCGGCTCCCGTTGGAACCGCCTCCATCGGCGGTGATCAGCAAGCGCTTGGCCCGCGGATAGGTGGGGCTGCCCATATGGTGCCACCAACGCCGGATCGTTTCCACCGCAAACTCGGCCGTGTCGTGATCGATGCCAACACTGATCCAACCGCTGTTGGTCGCCATATCATAGACCCCATAAGGAATGACCTTGCCCAGCGCTTTGTCGGGAAAGTCGTGGACCCGCACCAGCTCGGGCTCACCCTTTGGGCTCCACTCACGGCCACCATTATGGAACTGACCGATCAGCTCCTTTTTCTTGGTATCCACTGACACAACCGGTTGCCGCTGCGTCTGGAACGCTTTCACCCATCGGTTGATCTGCTGAAATTGGGCGTCGCGATCCGGGTGCTGGTTGCCTTCAACCGTCTTGCGGTTGGACTGCAAGCTGTAGCCCAGGTGGTGCAGGAGCCGGTTGATGCTTCGCTCGCTGACCCGATGACCTTGGTTTTGCAGTTCCGTCGCTAACCGGGCAGCGCTTTTGCACGTCCAGCGCAGGGGCCCCATTGGGTCACCACGGGTCACGGGATCAACCAGGGCCTCGAGGGCGTTGAGAAGAGGGGGGTCGTGATCAACCAAGGACTTTCGGCCCCCACCCCCACGGCGCAATCGCTCGCTGGCCCCTTGAGGAGTCGCAGACGTGTTCAATGAGTCAAGTTCCTTTAAGCCCGCACGAATGGTTGTCTGTGACAGTCCCGTCGCCTTAGCAACATGCGTGATCCCTCCGCGTCCCATCGCGCGGGCTTCCACTGCCGCCCATCGCCGACGTGTCCGTTCATCCAAAAGCGGGGCAAGCGCTGCAAACTTGGCTTTGATGGCTTGGCTTTGATGGCTTGGGTTAGTGGGTTCGGCATAACCTCTCATAATAACTGATCAAACATACAAAGCAACAAGTTATTTTGGCGAGATGCCTTAGCAACGGGTTAGTTCAAAGTTAAGTAATGATACGGATAATCATCCATAAGGAAAGTATGATACATTTTTACAGGTAACCTTTATAACGTGGTTTAAAAGCGAGTCAATGAGCAATAACGGAGTCTGTCGTCATCGCCCCCTGTTATGGCGAGCTGACTCAACGAAATCTGCTGCAGCCAGACGTGGTAGCAACCAGCCGAGTGTTGTGCATAATTCCGAAGAACTTTATTTAGCCACCCTGAATTCCCTTACGGCCCACATTGCCGTTCTAGATAAAGCAGGCAATATCATTGCCGTTAACGATGCCTGGCGGTGCTTTGCTAAGGCAAATCATGCGTCAAAGGGTTTAGTACGAGGTGTTGGACTGAATTATCTACAAGCCTGCCAAACTGCCAAAGGCCCTTCTCACGAGGAGGCTTTGCAATGTTTAGCCGGTTTACAAGCCGTTCTTAACGGTACCTTGGCTGAGTTTGAACTGGAATATCCATGCCACTCGCCCACTGAGCAACGCTGGTTTTTCCTGCGTGCCGTGCCGCTTTTACATGAGACGGGAGGCCTGGTGGTCTCCCATATCAACATCACCGAACGCAAACGCGACGAACAGGTTCTCCAGGAAAGCCGGGAAAAAATTCAGTTATTGCTGGATTCCACAGCAGAAGCCATCTATGGCCTTGATCTCGCAGGCAGGTGTACCTTCTGTAACCCTGCAGCACTGCGCTTTCTGGGTTATGAGCGACCTGCTCAGTTACTCGGCAAAACCATGCACGATTTAATCCACCATACCCGCCCGGACGGAACTTCTTATCCCCTAAGGGAATGTCCAATCTACCGTGCCTGCAGGCAAAACGTAGCAGCCCATGTCGACAATGAGCTGCTATGGCGTTCCGACGGTACCAGCTTTCCGGCAGAGTACTGGTCGCACCCTATCCGCAGGGCAGGCAAAGTGGTAGGCGTCGTCGTAACGTTTCTAGATATTACGGAGCGTAACCACGCTATTCAGGAAATACAGCGCATCCGCTCCTACCTCGCTAATATCGTCGATTTAATGCCTTCTATTTTAATCGGCGTCGACCTTGAGGGCAAGGTGACAGAGTGGAACCAAGGCGCTGCAAGAGCCACCGGCATTACCGCCGCTGCAGCCCGCGGACACTCGTTAACGCAACTGTTCCCTCAATACGGCGCCTTACCGGAAAAACTGAACGAGGCCATTCAGCGGCGCCGCCCAATACCCAGCGAACGCATGGTCAGCGTGAAGAACGGTGAATATGTTTACGCCGATGTGGTTATTTACCCGTTGCTGGTCGCTAACGAGGTAGTGGGTGCCGTCGTGCGGATAGATAATGTCACCGACCGTGTTCGTCTCGAACAATTGCTTATGCAAAGTGAAAAAATGCTGTCCATCGGCGGCCTGGCAGCGGGCATGGCTCATGAAATCAATAATCCTCTAGGGGTTATTCTCCAAGGCAGTCAGAATATCCTGCGCCGGTTGACTGCCGAACTGCCTGCCAACCAACAGGCGGCAGCAACCTTGGGCATCACTCTTGAGCAAGTGAACAACTATCTCGCACAGCGGCGGATTACCGGTTTTCTATATGATATCCGCGAAGCCGCTCGGCGAGCGGCACACATCGTTGCCGACATGCTGGCTTTCAGCGAACGCAGCCACACCGGTTTCGCACCAGCACGCCTAGACACTATACTAGACACTGCCATAGCGTTTGCTGTTAAGGATTACGACTTGCTCCAGCACTGCAACTTTCAGCATGTCGAAATCGTCCGCGACTACGTTCCTGACCTGGAGAGTGTGATCTGCAACCAGACGGCGCTCGAACAAGTTTTTCTCAACCTTATTAAAAACGCCGCCCAAGCTATGGCTGACGCCGCTACTCCGCTACCTCATCGCATTGTCCTGCGCACTCGCCGGGAAAAGCATTATGTCCGGATAGAAGTCGAAGATAACGGTCCAGGGATCGACGAGCAAACCCGTCGCCATATCTTTGAACCTTTTTTCACCACCAAACCCGCCGGCAAAGGCACTGGTTTAGGGCTTTCCGTGTCCTATTTCATCATCACCCAACAACACGACGGCAGGATCTCAGTAATATCAACGCCGCGTAAAGGCACCTGCTTTATTATCCATCTGCCGTTGCACGGTCATTCGTCGCCAGCTTGAGTTTTCGTTATTTAATTCGATAAAAACGACTTCACGATTCATGAGATAAGATAAAAACATTCTTTTGAAAAAATTTCTCTTTCCACCACTCAAATTATTTTTGTGTATTTACCGCTGCGCTTTCTGCGACTCTAAAAACATCTCCACTTCATTAACAAAATAGGCAGCTAATGTACAGACTTGTTCTAAATGAATATAGTGATTTTCCTTATATTTTATAGCTTCTTGTAAAGCCGCTCGTAACTGTAAGCCATTTTTAAGTAGCTGATCTCGTGGTAACGGAGAAATATGATCGTTGTTCATGATAAACCCCAGTGGCAGTGTTAACGGCACAACCTTATTTATAACCACAATACTAAAATCTTATAGCTATGTTAATCCCTTACCTGTGAAATATTGTTAATAATGTAATGGATTTAGTTTTTCAGTTTATTTATTAATGTTTAGAAAACTCAACTAATTGATTAGCAATCCGCATTTATCTTTGCCACTTTCTGTAAGCTTTCTCCTTGAATTCCACACCCCCCGTGTATACTACATTGTCATGCCTACCGTGAAGGCTTCGCCCGATTTAAAGCCGTTATCAAGTTCAGGTTTTTTGCAATAAAACTGGTGCTATAGATCTGGAAGCTGTTATCAAAACCGTCTGCGGCATGGATGCCGCAGTCGAGCTTATAGGGATGTATTAACAGCGTGTCTTGAGAATAACTTCCAGATCTATATAGTGCTTAGCAAGCGTTTTTCGATGCTGCGATTGTCCATGTCGCAAATGTTGCGAGTTGACCTTACGATGTCCAGGGTTGTCAAATTGAGTCTAGCACGGCTGACCGATGCCAAACAGATAGCGCTGATGTCTCGGGATCTGATTGAGACAGGTTTGCACTGGAAATGGACGCCGGTAAAGATAGCCGCACAGATTCGCTGCCCCGATACCGTAGTGGTAGTTGCCCATGCCCAGGAATCCTTGATAGGCTTCGCTATCATGCACTTTCTTGAAGAACACGCACATTTGCTGCTTCTCGCTGTCGCTCCCTCCTATCAACGTTCCGGAACCGGGCGCCAGCTGCTAGAGTGGCTGGAAAAATCGGCACGCGTTGCGGGCATTGCCACCATTCACCTGGAAGTGCGCGCCGGCAGCCATAGCGCTCGTGCCTTCTATCGCACCTTGGGTTATCGGGATACAAGGCTGGTGCCCGGTTACTACGGTCGTGAATCCGCTGTACGAATGGTCCGAACTCTCCGAGAGGCACACTGAACATCGAACGATTCTCTCAAATAACTTAAAATAATCCCGGACTTTGGCCATTGTTTACCAATCAAACACTGAAAGAACTCTCACCTTTCAAAGGTGAAGAGGAAATAAATCTTTTAGCGTCCGGCTTTCAACACCCTCTCCCTTGGCGGGAGCCCTATGCGCTACCGGCGACACTACCCAGCCCGGCTTCGGTGTTCGTTTTTGAAAAAGTCCACAGAAAAAATACTTCACATTGCTTTAAATTCGCCTATAATTATTTATTTATTTCCGGCCGCCCCATCGAGGACGGCTTTTTTGTGCTTGGTCCACACAGAGGAAAAACAGCAAATGGTTACGATACGCTTGGCCCGTGGCGGCGCCAAGAAACGTCCATTTTACCATGTGGTTGTCACTGACAGCCGCAACCGACGCGACGGCAGGTATATCGAGCGGCTGGGTTTTTTCAATCCCATCGCAAGCGGTAATGATGCACGTGTAAACCTCAATCAGGAACGCGTGAGCTATTGGTTAAATCAAGGCGCTAACACTTCCGAGCGAGTCGCCAGCTTAATCAAAGAGCACGCTAAGACAGAAGCGTCGAAGCCGGCGACTGAAAGCGAGTGAGCAGTTAGGCTCAATGGTGTCAGATTGGGTACTTGTTGGACAGATTGCCGGCTTATATGGGATAACGGGTTGGGTCAAAGTGATTTCACATACTCAACCCCGCGCAGGTATCCTCGATTATAACCCTTTATATCTAAACAACAGCGGTGGGTGGCAACCTATTGAGGTACAAGCTGGGCGCCTGCAGGGTAAGGGGGTTATTCTCAAGCTCGGCGGCTATGCTGACCGGAATGCTTCCGCACCGTTATTGGGCCGCAATATTGCTATACGCCGCGAGCAATTACCCCCGCTGCCGCCTGATGAATATTACTGGACGGACTTGCAAGGACTGCGAGTCGTCACACAACATGGTGTAGCGTTAGGTACCGTTGAACGCCTGTTCGAGACAGGAGCCAACGATGTCCTAGTCGTCGGCGGTGAGCGAGAACGGTTGATCCCGTTCATACCAGGTGAGGTTATCCTTAAGGTCGATCTTGCTCAGGGGATTATGCAGGTGGACTGGGATCCCACTTTCTGAAGCAGTGCGGACTGCTTTATGCGCATCGATGTGATTACATTGTTTCCGGCAATGTTTACGACGCTGACCCAGCGCGGCATTACCGGCAGGGCCATTCATCACGGCCTGCTAAAGTTGGCAACCTGGAATCCCCGGGACATCACCCATGATCGTCGCCGTACGGTGGATGATCGACCTTATGGCGGGGGACCCGGAATGGTGATGAAAGTGCAACCGCTGCGGGATACGCTTAAGCGGGTCCACCAGGAAACGGAAATGATTTCCCAGAGTCGCACGATTTATTTAAGCCCTCAAGGACGACTCCTGGATCAGACCGGTGTACAAACCTTGGCGACACTACCCCATATAATCCTGCTGGCAGGGCGTTACGAAGGCATTGACGAGCGCCTGATCGAGTCTCAGATTGACGAGGAATGGTCCATTGGCGATTACGTCTTAAGTGGCGGCGAAATACCCGCCATGGTGCTAATTGATGCCATAACACGCCTATTGCCCGGCGCTCTTGGCAACACCGAGTCCGCGCAACGGGATTCCTTTGGGGCCGGTCTGCTGGACTATCCCCACTATACGCGTCCCGCGGAGATTGACGGTAGGCTTGTGCCGGCAGTTTTGCTAAGTGGCGATCATGCCGCCATCGCCCGCTGGCGCCTGCGGGAAGCCCTCGGCAGAACTTGGCTGCGCCGTCCCGATTTACTGGCAAAGCTGCAGTTAAACGAAACCCAACAAGCTTTGTTGGCTGACTTTATCCAGCACCACGAGCAGACGAGCAAGGTTCCGCTGTAACCGGAAACCGACTCAGGTAAAAAAAGAGGATCGCAACGATGAGCAACGTGATTGAACAGTTAGAAAAAGCGCAGATGTCCCGCGAGGTGCCACCTTTCAATCCAGGTGACACTATTGTTGTGCAAGTGAAGGTGAAAGAAGGTACCCGGGAACGCCTGCAAGCCTTTGAGGGCGTAGTGATCGCTAAACGCAATCGCGGTTTACACTCTGCTTTTACGGTGCGCAAAATGTCCCACGGCGAGGGTGTCGAGCGTGTTTTTCAGACCTATAGTCCCTCTATTGCCAACATTACTATTAAGAGACGCGGTGCCGTGTGTCGGGCTAAGCTGTATTACTTGCGCGGCCGGGAGGGTAAGGCAGCGCGGATTAAAGAAAAGCTGTAAAACCTTTTCAGACTTCTGACGGCAAGGCTGGCCCTGCTGGTCTGATCTTCCCCTTACTGCGGGTTACACAAACCTCTGACCCGCAGCATTAATTAGTCAGGCACATGACAGCGCAACTCCTCTAACCACACTTCTGCTTCCGAGTCGCTGGGTGCACGCCAGTCTCCCCGTGGCGATAGCGCTCCACCGGAACCTACCTTCGGCCCATTAGGCATACAGGAACGCTTGAACTGGCTGATCTTAAAAAATCGATAGAGAAAAACCTGCAGCCACTGTTTGATGGCGGCAAGGTTATACTGATGGTGCTTCTCCGCCGGCAGGGTATCCGGCCAGGCTCCTCGCGTTTTATCGCACCAGGCATGATAGCTGAGAAAAGCCACCTTACTGGGACGAAAGCCATAACGGATGATATAGTAGGCGTTAAAATCCTGCAGTTCATAGGGGCCGATTTTCGCTTCGGTGCTTTGCGCCGGCTGCTCGCCTCGCCCGTTCCCGGTATCAGGCACCAACTCCGGCGAGATTTCGGTATCAAGGATAGATTGTAGGATGGCGCTAGTTTTTGTATCAAACTGTTCCGTCCCGATCACCCAGCGGATAAGGTGTTGAATCAGCGTCTTAGGCACCGAGACATTCACATTATAATGGGACATATGGTCACCCACACCATAAGTGGACCAACCTAAAGCTAATTCGCTCAGATCACCGGTGCCTAGCACTAGAGCCTGATGCAAGTTCGCTAACCGGAAAAGGTGTGAAGTGCGCTCTCCGGCTTGCACATTTTCAAAGGTAACATCGTAAACCGGTTCGCCTTCCACAAAAGGATGACCAATGTCCCGAAACATCTGCATACACGAAGGCCGGATGTTAATCTCCCCAGCCGTCACATCCAAAACTTGCATCAATCGATGGGCATTGTTCAGCGTCACATCGCTGGTCGCGAAGCCGGGCATTGTATAAGCGAGGATATTTTTTCGAGACAGACCGAGTCGGTCCATCGTTTTGGCGGCGACAATCAGCGCATGGGTGGAATCGAGTCCTCCGGAGACTCCGATGACCAATCGCTCGATACCAGAACTCTGCAAGCGCTTCAGCAAACCGTGGACCTGAATGTTATAGGCCTCAAAGCAACGTTCATCCCGTTTTGCCGGATCGTTCGGCACGTACGGAAAGCGTTCTACAGTGCGGAGCAAGTTAATTGCACCTGCCGGTATCTGGAATTCAAACTCCACGCGGCGGATAGCACGAACCCGTTCTCGGTGGTCGCTCACCGCATCGTTAAAACTCGTGAGACGCATGCGGTCTTGAACCAGACGCTCCAGATCGATATCTGCGGCAATTACCTGCTCTTCGGCTGCAAAACGCTTCGCCTCAGCGAGCAACTCGTCGTTTTCATAGATCAGCGCATAACCGTCCCAGGCCAAATCAGTGGTAGATTCACCAGGCCCCGCTGCGGAATAGAGGTAAGCGGCGAGACATTTACCCGAATGCGAAGCGCAAAGATCACGTCGATACTCCGCCTTGCCGATAGTGATGTTGCTGGCGGAAAGATTAGCCAATACGGTGGCTCCTGCCAAGGTAGCATAGGTACTAGGTGGAATCGGCGCCCATACATCTTCACAAATTTCCACATGAAGGGAAAAATCTCTCACATTGCTGGCATCAAAAATGAGATCGGCCCCTAAGGGAACCCGTTGTCCGAGCAAACGCATTGTCTGGCCAACCGCCGCACGACCCGAAGTAAATTGCCGTTTCTCATAAAATTCCCGATAGTTTGGCAGATACGTTTTCGGAATAATGCCCAACACCTGCCCACGGTAAATAACCACGGCACAATTAAACAGCTTGCCTTCGCAGCGCAACGGTGCTCCGACCAAAAGAATTGGAGTCAGTTCGCGGCTTGCTTCCACCAGCAGAGCCAGCGCAGCTTCGGTAGCATCGAGGAGAGCATCCTGGTGAAAAAGATCCTCATTGCTGTAGGCGGAGATACCCAACTCAGGAAATAAAGCGACGGCAGCTTGCAAGGCGGAAGCCCGTTGCGCGAGTTCTATAGTACGCTTCACATTATAGTGAGGATCAGCTACACGCACGAAGGGAATACAGACAGCAGCACGAACAAACCCATGAGAGTAAATCGATTGGAAGGGTCGCGGCATGTTCGTAGAACGAGTTCCTGGCATCGGCTGGTTTCCTCTCAGTGCAGCGGAGTGTCAAACCCGAACAGCATAGGCTTTATTTAGCAGTGCCTATCGCCGAGCGCTTTAGCATAATGTCTCACCAAGGGGGTCATTCGCAATAGTATGTTGTCACTGGTATGACAGCTCTTTGCCGCGGCTGCCACACCGAGCGCTTTCTTCCAACGCCTAGCCATATAGCATAACCATAAAGGAACCACCATAGTCTCTGGATAACCCGTTTTCACTAGGTAAGTACCCAGACACTGGGCGGCAAGTTTGGGAGACACTTGCATAGAACTTAGCAAATAGCAAAGGTCGCCAAGCGGAGTACCATCCCATTCGGCGGAACCCCAACCTAAGATGCGGAAATCATGGCCGTTTTTGTCGATTACACGCAGATTGTGATAACCCAAATCACCATGTTCCAACACGGAGAACGCCCGCAACCGATGTTCGGTCAAGACAGCCAGCGCATTCTCGGCGGCTTCCCTAAGCTCGCTAGGTAACAATCCCTGCTTTAGCAAGTGTTCCAACGGCGCACAGTGCTTTTTTACAAATTCGCCTTCCGGAAGCGGATGGGCAGTCTTATAAGCCGAATCCACCAACCAACGGGTCAGTGTTCGCGCAATATTAGGCCGCATGATTAGTCGCCAGCGCAAACCGCGAAACGGATAACCTGGCTCACAACGGTAAGCCAGTGCCCACCGCCCTTCAATGTTGACCTTTGCCAAGGGTTTGTTTACCTGTCGGGCCAGTTCAGCCCCCAAGCGATTGACCATATAGCGTAAGCTCTCCTCTTCCTCCCGCAGCTGAGGTGATCCTGGAGAGCGAGCACACTTGATCTGAAACTCAGGGAAACCCTTCTCATTCAACACGAAAAGCGATACCGGCTCAATTTTACTGGATTGTCCCGAACTGACCAACCAGCGTGCCGGTGACAGATCTTTTAGCTGAGCGAGTTCTTGATGCTTGGCCAGAGCACTGGCAAGCCGTTCACAGAAACTGAGGTGTTCTTCACCATCGGTACGCCGGTGTAAGATAAGTCCTCGTTTGGGCAGCACTCGCTTAAACAGGCTTGGACCGAAGCGAGCAGCCCGGCTCAGCAAAGAGCGCTTTGGACACGCCAAGACATTCTCTAGGATCCGTTGGTGATCTAAGCTATCCGGAATCAAAATCCGAAAACGGGGCCAATCGGGCCACGCCAACCAGGTTCCCCAAATGGGAAGCGGTATTTTTTCTGAGATATCGCGGCCCTTATAAAAGCGACAGATCATACCCGCCTCCCGAACCGGTAAGTCTTGATAATGATCTATGAATACGAGATCGTAGTCTCCGTCTGGAGCAGTGACCAGCCTGACCTTGGATAACTTCAATGCTGTTCGAATCTTACGCCAATAGGCTTCCGTGTTGGGTGTAATCCACACATCAATGCGTCCCACGTCTGCGGCCAGATGGGGTAGAAAAGTCTGCTCGCGGGTATTGGCGACCAGCACACGGATTTGTTTACCCAGCGGCAATAAAAACTTAAAGTCTGCCAGCCAATGAGCGGCCAGCATTTCTTCCATATTCATCGGTAAATTATAGTTATTCAAAATTATCCCATTGCAATCAAACTAACCAAGCTGCTGGCGACATCACTGCCAGCGGCCAACCCGAGCGACGAGCGACCGTTAAACCTACCAGGGGCAGGCATTGCCCCGAGATTCGCTTTTCAGACTTACTATTTTAGCGATGTAGAAGTGGTTTATATCGGCAAAGCGACTTGAGGCCGTAGCGGCACCAGCCTGAGTCCTGCAGCGGAATCCACCAACTCATCGCCGCCCAATTCGTCGTGATGACATTGACGAGATCAAAGAGCCCCGGCCACAACGCGTCACCTCCATCGCTTGTCCACCGCTTGTCCATCGCTTGTCCATCGCTTATAACCTATCGAAAAATTCTGGCTTGAAACCTGCGCTCTATGCAACCCATTTTTACGTTTTGTTAATACAGCTCATGAAGACATTTACCCCAATACCCGAAATAACGGCTAACTCCGCCGCACCGAAATAAGAACATCTTGCAGCTGAATTAGTGAAAAGCGTAAAACCCTTGCAGCTTTACCTAATGCAATTCCCATTCATGAACCACTATATTGGTAATCGTGACTCACAAGCTGAAATTTGCGGGCAGCATGCAAGTGATGCGGAGAAAGCCGGCGATCGAGATGCCGCTCAGTTTTTTAATCAGGTTCGGGAGCAGAACCAAAAGCTGATTCAGTAAGGCAAAGAACTGCAGAAGGGACGGCTATGGCAGGAGATAGCTAACACTAACCGAATGTTCCGGCAATGCACGCGCATGGTGTAAATCAAACATGCGTCGGAACACGGGAGAGTTTTAAAATATCTGACAAGGATATAATCACTAAAGCGGTTCGTCCTTGCGATCCCGCCGCAGGTAACACTCCAAACAACTGAGCGCGTGGTCTGCGGACCAAATAACTGCCTGCGCCGAATTGTTCCGAGCGTAGGGCATGGAGCTTGAGCCATCGAATATCGCTCAATACCTTGCGTTGGAAAATGACATTCTTTTCAATTAGGAAAACAGTCGTCGCAGCTCCGCCGTGTTGCGCTGAGCGTAGTTGCAGTAGTTGTTGTTGAAAAGCACCAGCACCTGATTGACGTTGACCGCCAGCTGACGGACCGGTTCAACCAATGCCCGCAGTTCCTCCTGTGAGTATAAGTAGTGGAAGCGTTCAGCCGAAGAGGCGAGTCCCTTCTTTTCCCAGGTTTCCCGATTGCGCCCGTGCAGCCGGACGACAGCCACCTCCGGGCAGGTAACTTCCCACAGAGCCGGAACACTGCTGCTGAATCCTTGAGGCTCATCAACCACCACATGGACAAGACCGTGTTCGCGTGCAAAAGCGAAGACTTCGTCCCTATGATTCGTGTCGAACCAGGACCGATTCCTGAACTCTACCGCAATCCGGCAGTCGCTCAGGAGGCGCGCACAGGTCAGAATATGTTCTAGGTGGGTCCTTCGGTAAACAAACCAGGGCGGGAACTGAAAGAGCACGACTCCCAGTTTGTTTGCCTGTTTCAGGGGCTCGATGGCGGCCCGGAAACGCTGCCATGATTCATCAGTCAACTCGTCCGGCAGATCCCGGTAATAAACGTTTTTCTTCTCAATGGTTCCCAGCGCCTTGCGGATATCCTTAGGCAACGCATCAGGGGGCGTTTGATGCTGCGTCAACAAGCGAAATGCTTTGATATTGAAGAGAAACGTGGCAGGCGTGCGTTCTACCCATAGGTCGGCATTGCGGGCGGTGGGTAGCGCATAATAGGCGCTGTCCACCTCTACCACCGGGAACTGGGCCGCATAATAGCGCAACCGTTCCTCGGCACTCTTAACCTCGGGAGGATAAAAAAGACCAGATTCGATCAGCGACTTATCGGTCCAGGACGCAGTACCAACCAAAATGCGGTTCATGGCCTTTAATGGCAAAAATCGGCGGTAGGCTGATAGCGCCTTTATCAGAACTTCAAACCTGCACCTTCTCGCGCGCCCCTTTATATAGTCCTATCCAGCGCCCGCCAGAATGTAGCGATGCCCCGCCGCCTATGTTCCGGCATTCCATATTTAGCCAAAGTGGAAGGGTGTAAAATGACAAAGTATTTTGTCCCCGTAGGCACTATCAGAAGAAAGCTTCACCGAATCGGTAGCGTAGCGAAACAGAGGCTACCAGATTCGGTGAAAACCATGGTTAGGTGTCAATACCTGGCTCTGCGAACTGGCCGTTCGCCTCGCGGCTTCGCCTGATTTACCTTAATGTTGCGCCCTTTGAAAGCACTCTCATTTAAGGCCTTAATGGCTTTATCTGCTTCAGAATTATCTAACATTTCGACGAAGCCGAAGCCTTTCGATTTCCCCGAAAATTTATCCATGATTAAACTGACACTCGAGACTTTTCCATATTCTGAAAAAAGCTCTCTCAATTCCTCTTCAGTGACATTATAGGATAAGTTACCAACGTACAAATTCATAGTAAGCTCATTTTTTATGAGGTTGATCGTGAAAGCATCACCGAATAACCAACCCTCAAATTATTCGATAACGATTGGCCAGCCATTGACCGATTCATAAACCGCCTAACAGCCAAGCTCATCCACCGCGAATACAGCAAGCAGATCGGTATGCCCTTTGTTAGGTTAGGGTTGCACGAAAATCTCTGTCTTCGTTTCGTGAACTCAGGCGCTTATAGTACATCCTTTGGGCATTGTCGCCTATAGTTAGCTTGCGAAAGTATACGGCAAACTAATAATTTTGAAAAATTAGGAATTGTTACCCTCTTCTTACGGTTATTCCATAGTCGGACGTTGGCCGACTCCGTTAACCGGAAGAAAATTATTTATCGGCGCACCCTAGGCTGGCCTGCGGAATCCTTAGCGGACTGTAACAGTCGGCGATTCTCGTCGCGGTCGGCTTCCTCCGGTTTAAGCAGGCGGAAAGTGTAGCTATCGCCCGGTACCATCTCCCGGAAATGACCCCGATAGGCAACGATAATGGGTGAAGCCTTGGCTTGCCGGCTACTCACCGTAAGGCCGTCCTGGTCGATCGCAACATCCAATTGATGGCGGCGGTAGCGTAACTGCACTTTTACACCTTTGAGCTCCCTTGGTAGAATGGGATTAAAGTACAGCACACCAGCGCGCGTTTCGATACCAATAAAACAACGCTGAACCAGATCTACGCTACCCGCCATTGCGCCCAAGTGGATGCCTTCCGGCGTAGTGCCGCCTTGAATGTCGGTAATATCGCTATCTAAAGCCTGATTAAACAGCACCCATGCCCGCGGCCGATTTGCCCGAGCCAAAACCCAGGCATGCACTACCCAACTCAGCGTCGAACCATGGGAGGTTCTCTGCAGATAATAGTCGATGTTTTTGGGGATGGTATCTTTATCGAACGGATAACCCAGACGCTCGAAAATGATGGCCAGTTCATCTGCAGAAAATAGATAGAATAGCATCAGGACATCGGCCTGCTTAGAAGCCTTATAACGATTTGGCGTGTCGCCATCGGCCTCCAGAATGCGGTCCAGACGTTGGATATTGCCGTATTTTTCGCGATAGCCTTCCCAGTCGAATTCCTCCAGGTCCCCATAACCTTCAAACTGGCTAATAATCCCATCGTCGTGAAACACAACGCGCAGCTTACGGCTGATCTCATCCCAGCGCTCAATCTCGTCGGCATCAAGCCCAATGCGCTCACCCAACTTGCGACAGTGGTCACCAGGAAGCAGGTAGAGTACATCACGAGCGCGACTAAGTACCCATGATACCATCACGTTGGTATAGGCATTATTATTAAGCCCTCCTTCCTCCTTGGGGTCGGCAGCGGGATAGGCGGTGTGATATTCGTCCGGGCCCATGACGCCGCGGATCTCATAACGGTCAAAGGCGGCATTGTAGGTAACCAGGCTGGCCCAGAATCTGGCGATCTCCAGCAGCATTTCGGCGCCATAGTCATACAAAAATTCGTAGTCTTCGGTAACCTGATAATAGTGCCAGACGTTATAAGCAACGGCGGCGTTGATATGCCGCTGCCGATGGGTGTTGTCGGGTAGCCAGCGGCCTGATTGGGGATTGAGATGCAACTTTTGGCTTTCCTCGCGGCCGTCGCTCCCGCTTTGCCAGGGATAAACTGCGCCTGGATAACCGGCTGCCTGCGCCAGTCGCCGCGCCGCCGGCAAACGGCGATAGCGGTAACGCAACAGCGCGCGGGTCAGTACCGGAAGACGCAGGTTAAGAAAGGGAAAAATAAACAATTCATCCCAAAAAATATGGCCCCGATAGGCCTCGCCATGCCAGCCGCGCGCGGGCACCCCGATATCAAGGTTGATCGTATACGGTGAGACGGTCTGTAGTAAGTGGAAAATGTAAACACGCAGTTTCTGATTGGCCTCAGGACACTCGCTCAGTTCAATATCACATTCTTGCCATAGGTGCTCCCAGGCCAGACGGTGCTTTGCCAGTATGGTATCGAAACGGTCAGCCCGACCGAGCGCTTGCTTTGCCTCCAGGGCGGGTTCTGAGATCGCATCATCCTTTATCGTGTAGAAGGCGACAATCTTTTCGATATCAAGCGGACATCCTTGCATTACGTGAACATCAATATCCTGGCTGATCCAGGTGTCCTGCCGCTCGGTCTGCCGCTCTGTAGCCATAGCTTCCGTCTCCCGGTAGAGCCGGACACGGGCCGTCTCGGCGATCTCCAGGCGCGATTGTCGGGTGCGGCTACGCAGGCAAACGGTGTCCTCTTCCGGCTGTTCCGTGCCTAGGGCTTCCAGATGGTGGCTATTAAGATCGCGATAGCGCGCCACCCCGTCGTTGCTTACGCTGCCGTCCAAAGCAGTGCGCACGGTCAACTGTCCTGACCAGTTTTCCGCCGTCAATGTCACGGCCAACCCGGCTATATGCTGCTCTGCCATGCTGACAAAACGGCGCTCCAACCAGCGCGTAGTGCGGCCTTCCTGATCTCGAAAGCGGATTTTACGGGTCAGTAGGCCCTGCCTGAGATCCAATTCCTGGCGGTAAGCCAGAATCTCTGCCTGATCAATATGAAACCAGTCGCCGTCTTCAACCCGTAGGGTGAGTGGCAACCAATTGGGCAGGTTTACTAAATCTTCGTTTTCCACTTCGCGGCCGGCAATCTCCGTTACTAGACGATCATAACCGCCGGCCAGGTAGGTACCCGGATAATGCACTTTATCATTCGCCGTCTCGGACGCTGCGCCGCGGGTCGCAAAATAGCCGTTGCCCAGCGTGCACAGCGCTTCCCGAAGACCTTCCTGTAAGGGATCATAACCGTCATAGGTCAGCAACCAGCCGCTCATGGCATACCTCCGTCAATACTCTACGGCTACCCATCCTGCAACCTGCAGACCAGTGGAACCGTATATGACTTGCACCGGCACCTTACCGACAACGGAACCGCCATAACATTGATGAAAAGCGTTAGCCAGGGCAGCACTGGTGTGTGGTTCTTTAGTCGATCGTTTTGTTTTGTAAATTTTACAACAGCATAAACAGAGGTTGGAAAAATTACATCCAAACCACCCTCCGCTTAAAAAAGCACAGCATTAAAGGACACTACCAAGGCGCTGTCCCTAGCGCTAATCTCCTAGCTCTGTTCTGCATAATCCAACAAGGCCGCCATGGCAGAACACGTTTCAGGATGAAGGATATCAGCATGGAATCCTATGCCATTGTCGGCGTTATGAACCACCCTACCCCACATCCGGTGAGAAGAATTCTTTTGATCTGCCAAGGTAAAACGAAGCTGCACAAAGCTATCCTCGGCGAAGGGAACATCCGTTTCGATAAAAACGCCGTGTAGGGCTACATTACGAATGGCTCCTGAAGCAATACAGTTGCCGCCTTGATATAGGAAAACATCCACGGCCGTCTCAAGGCGACGTTTACTGAAGCGCCGTTCTATGCCGCTGCCGGCTCTCTCAAAAGCTTCCCAAGCTGCTGCAGCGCTGGGCGAAGATAATGTTGGCGAACGTTGCATCGTTACTGGAAGGGTGGAGATGTTCATCATTTGTCGATCCGTAGTCAATCGCGTTTTACCCATTTGGGCTATAGTTGTCTGCTTTGGAACGGTGGCTTTCGTTAGCATCATCATGGGTTTTCTCCTAAGTTACACTCATTAAACTTTTATCATTTACATAATACCGACACTCTACGGTGTGGCATTAACCGATACAGCGCTTAGTCTGTATCAATTCATTCATTTGGCATTTCGCTTCAGCCTTACTTTTTTCAACCTTGCTTTTGCAAAGAAATGTTTTTCTTAAAATATAATGCAAAAGAAATGCCAAATAATAAAATTATAATTATTTCAAACAGTTGAATAAAAAATATGGTATTTTTTCATCAGGATAGCCAATTAAGGCTGCGACGAATGTTTCCATAAGCCCTTTTCTTAAGACGAAAAGATACTTTTTAACAATTTGTTACAGATCTGCTTCAGTCGCCTGAAGTGCAACTTTTGTCGTACCTCTCTTCATCAAGTACAGATTAATTACGGCCGTTTAAAAAACTAATGCACTATCTCGCTGTCGAGATAAATTGAGCAGGCTGGGAAGTCGGCTAAAGGGAGGTAAATAAGTGGGAAGAACCGTTTTAAGACTAAATTTTCTACTTATTATTAAATAATGTGATGGTAAAAATTCACTGAATAGAAAACACCAGTCGCTTCAGGTTAACCTTAGTGAAGCCTAGACCCGCCGATATGAAAGACTCAACGACTGCTCCATCCAAGATTATCATTATCAGTTTTCTCAATAAACGAAGGTTAACCTCTTACGTGTCTTAACTCCAATCGCAAAAAAAACCTTTTTGTCGCTCCGTAGCTTTGTTTTGTTTATCCTTTTCTACCCCACCATTCTTCACAGGAGTTGTAAAGGTTTCGTCGGGTGCCCATTCACTCCAAAAAAGCTGATCGCTTGGTAACGACTGCACTCTTTCCTGACGGTTTTCGCTAGAATTCGCAGCCGTTAAAAAACTAATTAATCCTGTAAAATCAATTTGATTCATTTTCCGCTTTTTATTCAAATCAGAAACCGGAATAGCAACATTGACATCATTAGCTGAGTTGAACATTTTATCTTCTCCAGCAATTGCAGCGCTCTGCAGTTCTATAAAATTTGTTAAGCAACGGCTAAATCTTTTTCAGTCGTTGCTTTAAGGTCTCTATCACGACTGGGGTTAAGCGTTTTCATTAAGTAATTTTCGCAGCCCCGCGGAGTGGAGAGTTCCGGATAGTCCAGATCAATAAGTCGCACCTTCCGTCATCAGCCTATCCCTAGGTGACAAGAAGGCGGTAATCTAGGTTAAAATCAGGAAGGTAATTAACTAACCAACTATCGCTACTATTTAAGAATTAGCGTTGGATTGGTATTTTTAGTTTTATTCTAGAGCGTTTTTCCAGCGTAATTAGATTCTTTAATAAAACGCCTTCTTAACTTCTAAATTTGACTCAATTCGGAAAAATGTCAGCGCTTTCCCTGCGGTCTCGAACTAGCCTCTTATTTAAGGCTTGGCGTGTTAGACCTAACATACCAGCGGCAATGCCTTGATTACCGTCGGCACGGCGCATTGCCTCTTCAATGAGACAGTTTTCTGCTTCTTTTAACGTCGGTAATCGGTCCCGAAACAGCTCACTCAACGCTTCCGCGGCAGATTCAATTTCGGTGTCGTATTCACTGTCGGATTCACTAGGAATCTGCTCAAAATCCATCGCTTCCTTAAAGCTCTTAAGCGATAGCATACCGCCTTGATGGCGCGTCACTGCATCGTGAATCATAGCTTCTAATTCACGCACATTGCCGGGAAAAGAATAATTTTTTAGCAAACTGTAAAGCGCCACTGGAGGCGTCGGTGTTGATTTATATAAAGCCTGTGCCGATTTTTCCAGAAAATAGTTAACCAATAAGGGAAGATCGTCTTTGCGTTCGCGCAGGGGTGGTATATGAATATGATGACCTCGCAGCCGGTAAAAAAGATCTTTGCGAAATTTACCTTGACGCGCCAGTTGTAGAATATCGCAGTTGGTCGCCACAATAACGCGTGCACTACTGCTCCTGGGTTGATCCGAACCCAAAGGGTAATACTTACCGTCCTGCAGTAGACGCAACAATTTAACCTGAGAACTCTCTCCGAGATCGCCTATCTCGTCTAAAAACAGGGTACCGCCTGCCGCGGTAGCGATAAGTCCCTCCCGAGATCGTTCTGCACCGGTATAGGCTCCTTTTTTATGACCAAACAGGGTGTCTGAGAAAACATTATCGTCTAACCCTGCTACGTTGACCGCGACGTATTCGCCGTCGGGCCTGGATAGGGTATGAATTGCCTTGGCAATAAGCTCCTTGCCGGTGCCTGTCTCTCCCGTGATCAACACGGGTTGCTGGGAGAGACTGATCGCTTCTACGTAACGGAAGATAGCATGCATGGCCCGGTTTTGAGTCAAAATTTCGGCAAAAACGTCCTTGCGGCAAAGGGTTTCTTGTAAAATGCATTCTTTGAGAAAGTAGACTTCATCTTTCAAAGAACGGATTTCTAGGGCCCGGGTTACTGTGGCAATCAAGCGGTTTTTATCTACCGGCTTAACGATGTAGTCAAACGCTCCTTGTCTCATGCAATCAACGGCTGTCTCCAAATCATTCGTTGCGGTAATAATAATGACCGGAATATCCGGGTAATCTAAAGCAATTTTCTCCAGCAAAGCCTGACCCGACAGGTGGGGCATGGCGAGATCAAGCACCACAACCCCGATTTTTTGGGTTCCCAGCAGCGGCATGACCTTGCGACTGTCTTCCAGCGTCAAGACCCGTTTAATGCCTGCTGAACGCAGCGTGAGACTCATGCTGCGCAAAAACTGTGGTTCATCATCGACGAATAAAACTGGTGGTTCCGAGGAGTGTTCAGCTATCATAGCAACTCCTGACATTCTTTCTGGTTCCGTAGAGTATGGGATCTACACTTTTCCTTACTTCATTGCGCTAAAAGCGTTAGTTTTTAAAATTCAGGCTATGCACCTTAGTTGTATATTTCTCTGGGCAAATTTCGTACCTAAGTAAAATTTAATTTATTTTTCAACCGCATAAGTAAATTTAAAGTATATTTCGCCATTACCCCTGCGACATTTTTTGCTGATATCACCTGTCGAATTTAAAAAATTTATTGATAGTAACTTGACAATGTCACATTAGCTTCACGTCGGGCCGGTGTGGGCTCTTTTCTCAAGCCGTTGTTTTTTAAGCTTACTTTTTCGTGATCGTGTGCGATTGAGCAAATGCTCGACAACCCGCTCCGTGGCTTGTTCTTCGGTCAAGCGTTTCAGGGGCATGACCGCGCGCAATAACTCTCTGACATTGGCCACCGACAGGGCCGGTAGGACATCCGTTTCCAGTTCTTTGAGCAACGCCGGATCACGCGGATGAGCCTGTGCCCAGTCAATTTGGGTTTGGGCAATGAACCAGGACGCGAGCACCGTCAAGGCGAGATGATGGTTCCACGCGCGGTACTTCTGTGCTTGCAACTCATCCCAGCCCAGCTCGGACTTCGCATCCTGGTTGGCGCGTTCGATGAAGTAGCGCTGGCACTTCCACCACGCCAGTTGTGCCAACGGCGTATCCGCGGCGGCATTACACAGCGCATAGCTGACGCGGTCGGTGGCCTCTTCGCGCATCACCAGCCACTCTTCCACGGCGTGGCCGTCATAGACGGTCCAGACGCGGCGAGCGGCAAAGCGTTCCTGCAGCTCACCCCGTTCGGTTGCCCGAACCTGAAGCTGCTGCCAGTCCATGGCCTCACGTAGGCTATCCGCGCGTACCGGTTCCCCCGCGAGCACCTGTACCCGTGTCGGCTGTCTTCCTCGCTTACCGTGGCGTGCCGGCAGGCCGAGCGTCGGCTTTTCCAGGTACACCGCGGTATCGGCCGGTATCTCGGCCATATACCGCCGGTTTGCCTGTCGCACCTGGGCCCGCAGCCAGCCACTGCGTCCGTACAGGCTATCAAAGCCGACGATCTCGAACGCCAGACCGCCCGCGATAACCTCGGCAATCCCGTCCCAGGCCAATTCCACCTTGGTTTTGAAGCGCAGCGACTCCGGAATGCCTAGTCGCTGACGCCGCTTCTGGTAGCTGGCCTCAAACCACGCTTCCGGCAGAAACAGCTTGCCCGTGAGCCAGGTCCAAAACCCCGATGCGACCGTGAGGTTCACATAACTCAACAACACCCCCACTTGGCTCGTCTCGACTTTGCCACACCGGCCGTTATATTGTTTGGCCGCTCCCGCACTGGCATCGCTCGCCTTCTCCTCGGCGCTTTCGTCTACCAACAACACCCCGCCACGGGTCAGCTCCGGCGTGGCTTTCACTTCCTCTTGTACCTGCCGGTAAACCGCCTCGGCTGACCAGGGAGAATGGCTCATGAAGTGCTGCAGGTTTTGCCCTTCGACACCCGTCTCGCGGCCTATTCCGCTATAGTGTCGGTGTTTCTCCATGCGCAGCAGCCCGCTCAGGTAATGCCGTGCATAAGCACTGCCGTCTCGGGTTTGGGTCTTGAAACAGCTCCGGTAGCGATCCCAACACTCATGCAGCCGCTGCCCCAACGTGTGGATCGCTTCGGGCACAAGACCCCACCGACACCCCAACTCTTTTTTGTCATCATCGCTTTTCTACAAAAAATCATTATGATACAAACTCACTAGGCAGTTGGGTAATGTGACATTGTCAAGGTAATAATGTTTAGTTTTTCAAGCTGTCACTGAGATGCAAAAATAGTCGCATGACTTTAATATAGATCATTGTTACTCCATAAGTGCACATTCATTCTCTATACAGAACAGAATGTGCAACACGTCGAAGGTCAATCTGCAGACGAAGCATCTTCCATAAAGAAATAAGTCTCTAACTTAAACGCTTGGTGTGAGTTGGAGCGGAAGGCGTCGAGGATCAAAATAGAAGCACACATTCGGAAAAATGAGGAGCTTCGTCATGATCGACATCGACACCTTCCTGACCTATCTATACGTTATGGTGGACGACTTTTGCAAGCAACATCCGAGCTGCGAGCGTCACCCCGGCCCGAGTGCATCGCTGAGCTGCAGCGAAGTGGTGACTTTGGCGCTGTTCGGGCAATGGTGCCACTTCAGCAGTGAACGCGATTTCTACCGCTATGCCCGACGCCATCTGCGCAGCGCCTTTCCCGGCTTGCCGGACCGGGTGCAGTTTAATCGTTTGATGCGCCGGTACGCCGAAGCGGTGGTGGCCTGTTTTCTTGATCTGGTAAAACTCCTGGATGCGCCGCAGTGTGCCTATGAAGCGTTGGACGGGACGGCGGCCGTCCCGCGCGATGCCAAACGCCGCGGGTCGGGTTGGCTGCCCGGGTTGGCCGATATCGGTTGGAGTAACCGCTGGGGCTGGGACGAGGGCTTCGACGTGCGGTTGTCGGTCAATCCCCTCGGGGCGATCACCGGCTTCGGCTTCGGTTCGGCCAGCACCAAGGACCAGCCCCTGGCCGAGACGTTCTTTGCCCTGCGAGCGTACCCCGATCCGCGCCTGCCCACGGTCGGCGCCCCGGCCCGAGGGCCGTATGTCACGGACAAGGGCTTTGCCGGTCAAGCTCGCCAGCGCGACTGGCAAGATGCCTATGGCGCGGGGGTGATCTGTGCGCCCAAGCGCAACCGCCGCCACCCCGGGCCGCGGGCCTGGCGGCGGTGGTTGGCCGGCATCCGTCACATCGTCGAGACCGTCAATGGCTGCCTCCAGCAGGTCTTCCGTCTCGATCGCGAACGCCCCCACACCCTCGACGGCTTTCAGGTCCGCCTGACCGCCAAAATAACCCTGCATAATGGCTGCATCTGGCTCAATCAGCGACTCGGCCGTGCCCCGCTGGCTTTCGCTGATCTGGTGGCGTGGTAGCATGCCAGGATCTCACACCAAGCGTTTAATAGGCAACTTAACTCGTGCCACCGTCCCCTTCTCCGGTTCCGACTCAAGAACCAACGTGCCGTGATGGGCATTAACCAACTTATAGGTGATAAACAGACCTAAACCGGTCCCTCCCTGTTGTTGTTTCGTGGTAAAAAACGGTTCAAAAATACGGCTTAGGTGCTCTTTGGAAATACCGATACCTTCATCTTTGATCTCTAATTCAACGCAATCTTCCGCCTGATTGAGGTGCGTCGCGACGGTAATCCTGCATGACTTCTCCTCGGGTAAAGCCTCCAGGGCGTTTATTAACAAATTGACCACCACCTGTTCAATTTGCTGAAAATCCCCCAAGATAGGCGGTAAATCGGCTGTCAAGTCAAGCTGCAGGTTTGCCATTCTTTTTTTGATGGAATGACTCAGCAAGTCTAAGGCACGCCGAATGACCTCGTTTAAGTCCAATTCGGCACACAGGGCATTTTCACCGGGACGCACAAAGTCTTTGAGATTAGCCACGATCTTTTGAATACGCAGTGCTCCTTCATAGACATCATTAATGAGCATCGGTAGGTTGGTGCACATTTCTGCAGCGGGCAGTCCTGCGATAAGCTGATCTTCGAGTTGCCAATCGTACTCTTCAATAATCTTACGGACATCAGTCCACGCGTCGGCCAACAGCTGAGCATTGATTAAAATGAGATTGTTCGGATTATTAATCTCGTGGGCAATGCCGGACACCAGGGTGCCAAGCGCCGCCATCTTATCGGCCTGGATCAGTTGCAGCTCTTGCTGGCGAATTTGCGCCTCAGCGCATCTGCGCTTGGTGATATCTTGAACCACGCCCGTCATGACGGTAGGTTGACCCTGATCATCAAAAAACACGGTATCCTGGGAACGCAGTAAGCGCTCCTCCCCCGTGGGACGCACAATGCAATATTCAATATCGTAAGGTGCCTTACTGGTAAGCGCCTGGGCAATCGCCCGCTCAACGCGTTCGCAGTCATCCGGATGCACCCTGCTGAGAAAGATTTCCCGCGACGGCGCAACGGCCTGAGAATTAAAACCCATTATCCGGAACATTTCTTCTGACCAATAGGTTTTGTGGTTTTTTAGATCAATTTCCCAGCTCCCCAAGTGGGCAATGCGTTGCGCATGGGTCAGTCGGGCTTCACTTGCTCTCAGTGCTTGTTCAGCCTGCTTGCGCTCGGTGATATCTTCGCCTGAACCCAAAGTAAATTGCACTTGACCATCCTTATCCCTGATTACCGCGTTGTGCCAGGCAATCATTCGTTGCTCGCCACCGCGACACACAACGACGTTTTCCACATATTCCACGGTCTCTATCTCGCCGGCGATTAGCTTTTGAAAAGCAGAATAGATTTCCTCTCTATGGTATTCCGGGAAAACGGCGTTAAACCAACGGTTGCCTACAATTTCCGCCTCTTTGTAACCTAAAATTTCACATCCTTTGCGATTGATCTGTACGACATTGCCCTCTCTGTCGAGCACGACGATCATCACGCCTGCTACGTCAAGGTATTGTTGCGCCCGATCGCGCTCGGTGCGCACCTTTTCCTCGGCCTCTTTACGCTCGGTAACATTGGTAAAAATGGTTTCTATATGCTGAAAATGATGCTTATTTCGCTGCAGGGTGGCACTACCTAAGATATGAATCCGGCTTTTGCCATCCCGTTTAAGCAGAGTAGTCTCAAAATTTTCAACATACCCCTTAGCCAGCAACTCTCCACAAACAGCCTTCGCCTGAGCGCGTTTCAGGAAGACGTCGGCAGCGGATAGCCCTAGCATGGCATGAGGCGATTCATAATTCAGCATCATGGCCGCCGCCGGATTGGCGAGCTGCACTTGGCCATTCATATCCAGGCTGATAATCGCTTCTCGCAGGTTTTCAAACAGACTTCGGTATTGCGCTTCCCTTTCCCGCAGGTCCGCCTCTATGTGTTTACGCTGAGTAATATCGCGAACGATGCTTTGAATAAAGCGTTTTCCCCCGACTTTTATGACCCTGGCGCTGACTTCTGCGGGAAAACGACTGCCGTTTTTACGCACGTGAATGGTCTCAAACACTAAACCATCCCGGTCTGCGACCTCCTGCATTTGCCGAGGTAAGATCGCCTGCGTTTCGAGCGCCCTTAGATCCTTAACATTCAGCGCAAGAAATTCTTCGCGGCTATAACCATAGGAGGAAACTGCCTTGTCATTTACCTCCCGAAGACGGCCCGCCTCATCCATCAGCAGCACAATATCGTTAGCATGTTGAGCCAGCGTATCGAAGTGCTGAACCAGAACCCGATGTTTTAGCTCGTCCTGGTAGCGCGCAATCAGGAAATTTGCATGTTGCTGGCGCCACCATAAAACGATGCCAAAGCCGGCGCCGGCGATAAAAATACCAAACAGTGCGGCCATCAGCAGCATCAATCGTTCAATAGGAGCATGGATTTCAGGCCTGTCTACCTTGGCATTTGTCATAGCCATCAGTTCCTGCTGAATATCGCTTTCCAGCGCTGCTTCCTGGTAGCGGTAAACGAGATAACCGGTGCTTCCGATCACACCGGCTAGCAGGCAGAATATTAAAATGGGCGTGCGTATTCCGCTCCAAGGTGAAGCCGCCACAACCGCGCGTTTTTGAGAGTCAGCCTCGTTCTCTGCATTAGCCTCAGCTAACTGTTTTGCACGGGCAGTTGTCGTGACATTGCGGATCAAAGCGTAAAGCAGCCATGCCGTGGCGATGATAAACAACCAACCTTTATAGGCTTGCAGCTTCGCTAGTTGCTGTGGGTCAGAGGCGAGTAACGCGGCTAATTTATCGGAAGCAGAGAGCCATAAGAACGCCACGACGGCGTAAATGACACTGATTTTAGTCGCTGCTGACCATTCCCTTGGCTTACGCTGGGGTTTTGCTTGGTTCATTAGAGTGCCGCCGGGTGAATAGCCACGTTAGGCTTTGGACAAACACCTACCTAAACTAAAATAGTGGGATAGACTGAAGTTAAGTCTTAATAAGCTGAAACATAAGGATAATTAAAGTTCGCTTATGATAACCTTTAGACAGCAAATCGAACATACCCCTAACCTTACACACCCGGCAGGGTTCGTTCACCGGCCGAATCACAGATTACCGGCTAAATCATCTCTCCGGCCACTCTCCTGCCGGCATCGCAATCGGCGCCAGGCGGTTCGGTTCGATTACCACATGCCGAATATTTTTCCGGCGCCAGGTATAAGCAACATGCACTCTACCATCCGCCGCCTGAATAACCGCGGGATAAGAGTATTCGCCCGGCTCGCTCTCCAACACCAGGCCCGCAGACCAGGACAGGCCATCCTTGGAAACGGCAACATTGAGTGGCGACCGCGGCCCTGCTCTACCCGCCGTCGTACCCGCATGATTGTAAACCAACAGCGCCCGGCCATCGTGCAGATTGACGGCATCGATGCCGCTATTGGGATTGGGCAGGACAGTGGTTGTCATCGCAGACCAACTGTTACCATTGTCCATCGACCAGCAGGCGACAATAAAACCGACATTGCTGCGGCACAGCAACTGCAGTGCTCCCGAAGGATAGCGCAAGACACTCGGTTGAATGGCCGCAAGTCTTCGTCCATCGTTCAGAGGTCCTATGGATTTCCAGGTCATGCCGAAATCGGCCGTGGTCTGCACAAAAACCCGCCAGCCCCTGGTCTCGTCGCTAGTCGGGCAAAGCAGTAAACCGTTATCCAATTGGATGGGTTTGTTTTTCACCGGTCCCCAGATCCGACGCGGCAGACGGTGGGGTTCCGACCAGGTGACCCCGTGATCCCGAGAAGTCATCAGCATGCCCCACCACTTGGCAGGACTCGGGCCGACCTTGTAGAACAGCAGCAGAAATCCATCTGCCGACTGAAAGAGAACAGGATTCCAGCAGGGATACCGCCTGACATTGCCGGCGGCACCGGTAACGATCTCGCGAGGAATCGACCACCCGCCGGCGGTCTGCCTGACCAACCAAATGCTCACATCGGTGCCGCCCTCCCGAGACCCCCCAAAGAATGCCACGACTAGCCCTGCGGGCGTTGCGGCAAGAGTCGGTGCATGACACTCGGAAAAGGGAGCATATTCAATCAAGAATTCCGACTTTACAAGGGGCTTCATAAAACGGAATCCGGGTTCGACGCCGTCTGCGTAGCCGCCGCCATCCAGCAGAGCAGGTAAAAAGCCACAAAACGGGCATGCCCCATGACATCTTCCACGTTATCGCCGAAGATCCATGACTACCTTGGCTTTGGCTATTTTTTACAAATCAATCACTTACAGACTCTGCACCTTCTCCCTCTCCCTCTCCCTTTGCAGAGGAGAAGAAATAAATCTTTTAGCGTCATACTCTTAACCCCCTCTCCCCTGATGGGAGAAATGTTGTGTTCACTGATGGCCACCGGTAACTGAATTGCCATCGCTGCCGCGCAGGCGCCTCTCACACGTTCGCCAGTTTCCCTGTAAGCATTGGGTCTTGCGGCAATCAAATTCACAAACCGCAAGGTCATCGGAAACGTCCTGGCTCCATCGCTGTTTAAACCAGCACGATAACCGGCTCAAGTAGCCAGTTTGTGCTTTATTTTGCTTCATCATAGAACCGCCCTAGATATTATTGAGAACCAAGTAAGAACGTGAATGCTCTCGATCAGCACAAAATTGGCGCTCCTTCACGATTTTCTGAAAGCACCGCACCTCTTACCGCTTAAGTCACTGCCGGGCGTTAGTCATTGCCATATCCTACAATCTGCTGCTATGTAGTCACTCCTTAGGAGCATAGAAGGCCTGTTCTAAAAAACCAGCCACTACTTTTAACGTAAAGATTCTACTCTAGAAGTTGCTTTTGGCTACCTCTACCGCAAAATTCCTCCTATATTAAACGCTTGGTGTGAGATCCTGGCATGCTACCACGCCACCAGATCAGCGAAAGCCAGCGGGGCACGGCCGAGTCGCTGATTGAGCCAGATGCAGCCATTATGCAGGGTTATTTTGGCGGTCAGGCGGACCTGAAAGCCGTCGAGGGTGTGGGGGCGTTCGCGATCGAGACGGAAGACCTGCTGGAGGCAGCCATTGACGGTCTCGACGATGTGACGGATGCCGGCCAACCACCGCCGCCAGGCCCGCGGCCCGGGGTGGCGGCGGTTGCGCTTGGGCGCACAGATCACCCCCGCGCCATAGGCATCTTGCCAGTCGCGCTGGCGAGCTTGACCGGCAAAGCCCTTGTCCGTGACCTACGGCCCTCGGGCCGGGGCGCCGACCGTGGGCAGGCGCGGATCGGGGTACGCTCGCAGGGCAAAGAACGTCTCGGCCAGGGGCTGGTCCTTGGTGCTGGCCGAACCGAAGCCGAAGCCGGTGATCGCCCCGAGGGGATTGACCGACAACCGCACGTCGAAGCCCTCGTCCCAGCCCCAGCGGTTCCTCCAACCGATATCGGCCAACCCGGGCAGCCAACCCGACCCGCGGCGTTTGGCATCGCGCGGGACGGCCGCCGTCCCGTCCAACGCTTCATAGGCACACTGCGGCGCATCCAGGAGTTTTACCAGATCAAGAAAACAGGCCACCACCGCCTCGGCGTACCGGCGCATCAAACGATTAAACTGCGCCCGGTCCGGCAAGCCGGGAAAGGCGCTGCGCAGATGGCGTCGGGCATAGCGGGAGAAATCGCGTTCCCTGCTGAAGTGGCACCATTGCCCGAACAGCGCCAAAGTCACCACTTCGCTGCAGCTCAGCGATGCACTCGGGCCGGGGTGACGCTCGCAGCTCGGATGTTGCTTGCAAAAGTCGTCCACCATAACGTATAGATAGGTCAGGAAGGTGTCGATGTCGATCATGACGAAGCTCCTCATTTTTCCAAATGTGTGCTTCTATTTTGATCCTCGACGCCTTCCGCTCCAACTCACACCAAGCGTTTAAGTTAGCTGTTCTTGAAGCCTCCACCTGGTACGCTGCAGTCAGTAGGCGGCCACCAGTCCCCACACGGCATTGAAAAAAATTACAAAAAGCGGTGTAAAAACGCCTAAATCCAGACCCATGACACCCTTGTCCGCTTTGAGAGGAAACACGATAAACAACTGGACCAACGTGGGCCCCAGGCTCAGCAGTAATCCTTGGCTTATCCAGTTCATCGTTCCCAGGGACAACAAAAATAGCCATCCCCAAATAGCACCCCAGACGATACGCGGATAAAGCCAAGTAGCCGTAAATAAATAACTGTCCGGTTTTTGATTAACTAATGCTGCTTATTCAGGGAATAATGTCAACGGCACCGGACATTTATTAGTTGACGGCTACCAACCAGGAGTTAACGCCGGAGCAATGGCAACCTGCAAAGCTGCAGTAACACCAAATAGCCCGAATAGCCATACCGCTAAGCTGTTGGCCAACCCACCGAGGCTACCTGCGGCAAAAGTCAGTGACATACGTTGGCTTAAATTATGCCTTCATCTTTTCCTGTTAAGGTTTATATTGTGCAATTTACCAACCCGGCATTATGACCAACTCCACGGATGTACCAGTAGCGGAGTATAGAAATTATAACGATCCGCCGTTCCCGCGTTTCCTTGGCGATAGGGCTCAGGCGGGCAATCAAGACTCAACCTCCCAAATCGGATGACGCACATTCGCGTTTAAACCCATAACCCCAGGAGGATATATTCATGATTGAGCATTCTCTGCACAAAGGCACTCGTCTTATAGCGGCGACTACCTTGTCCGCATTCTTGCTGATCGGCTGTCAAAGCTCCCCCTATGATACCTCTCCTTCTAAAGGCGATATTGGGACCGTGGCCGGGGGCGTCGTCGGCGCCGCCATTGGCTCCCAGGTCGGCGGTAAAGGCGCAACGCGGGCTGCAGCGACCGTCGGTGGAGCTCTGTTGGGTGGCTTTTTGGGCCGCTCCGTCGGTCAGTACATGGAAGAACAGGACCGCCGTCAGGCCGGTTATGCGCTCGAAAATGCCCGCACCGATGAAACCGTCACCTGGACGAATCCAGATACGGGCTACGAGTACAACTTGACGCCGACAGAAACTTACACTCGCCAGAATAAGCCGTGTCGGGAGTTTGTAACGCAGGTGAGTATCGAGGGGCGTTGGGAGACTGTACGAGGTACCGCTTGTCGGCAACCGGACGGTTCCTGGCAAATAATCAGCAGCTCCTGAGGTTGGGATTATAGCGGTGGCAGGCTTTGTCACCGTTAGAACCCCATTGGATCGTAGTGCCATAGAGATCGGGCTAGCTCTGAAATGCTTTACCAAGACCGCATTGTTTGTAGAGTAAGCAGAGTTCATCGGCAACCGGCATGAGTTGAATGGCACTCTCCATAAATGAGGTATACACAATGACAGACGATCTTGTTGTGCACTTTAAGAGGCCCATTGACTGGCGTAATACGATAAACATTCATTACTGGAATACCACGCCGACCGTCGCGACAACCACATGGCCGGGCGTTGCTATGACCGATACCGGCAACGACTGGTTTGTTTATGCGTTTAAAGGGATAAAGGGATAAAGGGATAAAGGGCGCTAATATTGTTGTTAACGATGGCGTGGAACGGCAGACCGGAGATCTGAGAAGAGATAACTCAGGATGGTATTACCGCGATAATCAATGGTACGACGAAAATTCCGAAAAAACGGAGACCCAGGAGACAACAACGCAAATTAAAGATTCTCAGGACCCGGAAGCGCAGCCAGAAAGCCAGACGATAGAAGGCGGTACAATATTAAACTGGCCGGTACAAGCCTGGGAGGAGATGAGCCACTTCGTCGATAGATTCTTTCCCTCCGAGTTTCCGGCGGTAGATATCGTTGAACGGAAGAACGATATTCTGATTCAAGCGGAGGTGCCCGGGTCACGGAAAGAAGACCTGCAGGTGACCACCGGCTACAACTCAGTGACCATAACAGGCGGTCTACCGCCAGAGGCGCCTGACGAGGGAAAATATCTCCGGCGTGAAATCAGGCGTAAGACTCAGTTCTCGCGAACCCTGACATTACCGACGAAAGTCGACGCTGCACGGAGTAAGGCTAAGTTTAAAGACAATGTGTTGGAACTGATTTTACCCAAAAGTGCGAAGGGCTTTTACCTTAAAGTCGACTAAAGGCGACCACGGCATTAGGGCGGCCTGCCATCTTCACCCGCAGCCGTGGTACCCACCACGGCGGCTGAATTCACCAACCGGCCGGTCTTTATCGGCAGTTGCACGGTAAACACACTCCCTTCACCCGGTTGACTGCTAACTTGAATCCGCCCACCTAACAGTTCGACGAGTGACCGGGAAATCGTTAAACCTAGGCCGGTGCCGCTAGCGCGGTAAGCCGTCGTCTCTTTACCCTGGCAGAAGGGTTCAAAAATAGCGTCTAGATTTTTCTCGGCAATACCGATTCCAGTATCGGCCACGGCGATATTCAGTCTATCCGGTTTTACCAGTTGAATACGCACAGTCACGCCACCTTCGCGAGTAAATTTGATGGCATTACCGATCATATTGATGAAAATTTGCTTCAGCTTAACGACATCGGTTTGCACCGCCGGCACATTACCCTCCACCTGCAGGGCAAGCGTAAGATGCCGGGTTTCCGCCTCCACTCGCAATATTTCTATGACTTCCCGGGCCACCTTCTCCACTTGAACACGCTGCAATTCCAGGTCTATTTTGCCCGCTTCAATACGGGAAACGTCCAGCACATCATTGACCAAACTGAGCAAGTGCTTACCGCCCCAGCTAATTTCTTCAGCATAATGCAGCGCCTTAGCAGATAGGCTCTTATCGCGATTTTTCATCAAGAGATCGGAAAAACCGATAATGGCATTTAAGGGTGTACGCATCTCATGGCTGAGGTTTGCTACAAACTCCCGGCGCAGCTCATCGGCTTCCAACATTTTCTGATTGATCCGCGCCAGGTGCTCGCGATTGTCCTCTAATTCTTCCTGCCTGGCCTTAAGCTCTTGAACAGCGCTTTCGACTCGATCCGCTAGGGCGTTGAGAGAGGCAGCCAGCGAGCCGATAGCATCACATCGGGTAACCTTCGCGCGTACCTGATAGTCGCCCTGATTGATGGCCGTGGCCACTGCCGTCAGCTCAGCCAAACGGGTTTGGACATAACGCCATAACATCCATCCAATCCCGATTGCGGTCCCCAGGGCGAGAACGGCAATCAGTGTCTGCCAAAGTCCTTGCGAATAACGCTGCAGACCAGACATCAAGCAAACCAACACTAAAATGCCTAGCAACCCAAACAGGGTTCCCATGACAACACGCATTGGTAAGCTAAGGGTATTCATTCGGAACCTCCGCTCGCTGCTAAGGGCGAGGCTATGCTGATTCAGCCCGGCTTTAGGTTTGCGTTGCCCGCCCGATTCCTTCCCATGCCACTTCTGCGAGAAAATCGATCTGCTCCGGAGTAATCACATAGGGCGGCATAAAGTAGACAACATTGCCCAGTGGGCGTAACAAGGCGCCACGGCTTAATGCAGACTGATAGACACGAATTCCCCGGCGTTCCTGCCAAGGATAGGGGGAGTGCTTGTCCTTGTTGGGGCTCATCTCAATAGCCAAAATCATGCCGGTCTGGCGCACTTCAGCGACATGGGGATGATCCTGAAAACGCGCCGCAGCAGCCCCCATGTGATGCGCTAAGGCGCGATTGTTGGAAATAATTGCATCGCTGGCAAAAATATCCAGCGTAGCCAAAGCAGCACGGCACCCCAGGGGATTGCCGGTGTAACTGTGAGAATGGAGAAAAGCGGTTAGTTTCTCGTAATCATCGTAAAAGGCTTCATAAACAGCATCGGTGGTCAGCACCACACAAAGCGGCAGGTAGCCACCGGTCAGACCCTTCGATAACACCATAAAATCCGGACTGATGCCGGCCTGCTCACAGGCGAACAAAGTACCGGTCCGGCCAAAACCTACCGCGATCTCATCGGCAATCAGATGGACCTCATAACGATCGCAGGCTTCCCGCAGCAGAGTCAAATACACCGGATCGTACATGCGCATGCCCCCGGCGCATTGCACGAGCGGTTCAACGATAACCGCAGCCGTTTGGTGAGCATGACATACCAGGGCCTGTTCCATATGGGAGAACTGACGCCGGGCATAGTCGGCGGGAGACTCACCAGGCTCACGGTAATAAGCATCGGGCGAAGGCACGGCGATGGCTTCCATAAGCAGCGGTTTATAGGTTTCCTTATAAAGCTGAACATCACCCACGGCCAAAGCGCCCAGTGTCTCCCCATGATAACCGTTGGTCAGAGTAAGGAAGCTTGTCTTCTCACGCTTGCCGCGATTGCGCCAATAGTGATAGCTCATTTTTAAAGCCACCTCAATGCCGGAAGAACCGTTATCGGCAAAAAAAGTGCGTTGCAGACCCTGCGGAGTCAGTGCCACTAACCGTTCCGAGAGTTCAAGCACGGGCTCATGAGTAAAACCGCTCAAGATCACATGCTCAAGGGTATCTAACTGCATTTTGAGAGCCGCGTTGATGCGCGGATTGGCGTGGCCAAACAGATTAACCCACCAGGAACTGATGGCATCCAAATAGCGTTTGCCGGCAAAATCTTCTAGCCATACCCCTTCACCACGCCGGATGGGCAGCAAGGGTAACCACTCGTGGTCTTTCATTTGTGTGCAGGGATGCCAAAGCACCGCCAAATCACGTGCAATCAGAGAAGCATTATCGTTCATAAGCGCGAATAGAGACCTTTACGGAAAAAACCAAAGAGGTTGAAAAATGGGGAGTATGAATAATTCCCGCTTAAGGCGTTTGCTTGAAAAAATGCAGAGTCGGTAATTTCCCGTCGACAACCGAAATCTTGAGGATCAGTTGCGATACACTATAGCAAGCATTTTTGAACAGAGGTAATGATGATGAAGCATCGGTCAACAATCGCCGTAATAATAGGTATGGCATTTTCATCGGGTATGGCAGTAGCTGAAGTGGCGGCTCTGGAAAACAATATGCAATTTCAGCAGTCTGCCTTTCAAGCCGCGGACAAAAACCAAAATGGAGTCATTGATAAAACCGAGGTAACGACTGACGTTACGGCAGCTTTTATTGGCCAGGACAGCAACACCGACAGGCGTTTGGAACCCGACGAGTTAGTCGGCGCAACCGCTGAGCAATTTGCCAAGGTAGACGCCAACAACGACGGTAAATTGACGCTGGAAGAAGTCATGGAAAATAAACTTCAAGATTTTCAGGCGGCTGACACTAACCAGGACGGTGTGCTCTCTCAGGAAGAAGTGCTGCAATTTCACCCTAAACCTTAATTTCCTAAGGCAAGCAGGCAAAAGCCAGTGCCTGCTGGGGGACGGATGCGGCTTGCAGAGCTACCCGCCCGCGCACTGCACAGAAACAATTGAAACAAATTCTTTCCCGTCGCGACATTCACTGGAAACAGAATGGACGAATACTGAGCGTTAGCGATTCAACTAGACTAAACCCAATCCTGCTGACCCTCAGTGAACGCGAAGGAGTCTGTTATGTTTCGAAAAAAAACTATTGTTTTATTGACTGCAACATTAGCTTTTACCCAGGCGCTGGCCCATGACGAGACAGTTACACCAACGGCAGGCAGCCCAACGGTGACCGGCGCCGGCGAACCTCTCTACGATAACCTCGGCAACTTGACCTATCCCATTACAACGGCAAACGAGTTGGCTCAAAAGTACTTCGATCAGGGCCTGCGCTGGACTTACGCGTTTAATCATGCCGCGGCACAACGCGCCTTTCAGGAGGCTCGGCGGCAAGATCCTCAGTGTGCCATGTGCTATTGGGGCGAAGCCTTTGTGCTGGGTCCCAATATCAACGCACCTATGGAAGAAGCGGCCGCTAATCCGGCCCGCGTTGCTATTACCAAGGCCCAAGAGCTGGCGCATCATGCCGGCGAGCGTGAGCAGGTGCTGATCGATGCCCTGGCGAAACGCTATTCGGATGCCTCCAACGCAGACCGGGCTGCCCTTGATCAGGCTTATGCGCAAGCCATGGCCGCGGCCGTGCAGCGGTTTCCTGAAGATCATGAGATTGCAGTGCTCTATATTGACTCTCTGATGAATGTGTCTCCCTGGGATTATTGGGAGGCGGACGGCAAGACACCTAAGGGAGATATCGGTAAAGCCATCGCCACTGCTGAGCAGGTGCTGGCCGAAAATCCCAGCCATCCGGGTGCGATTCATCTCTATATTCACTTGACCGAGGCCTCTGCCAACCCCGAACGGGCGGAGCCTTATGCCGATCGTCTCGCGGATCTTATGCCGGGTGCCGGACATGTCGTTCATATGGGATCTCACACCTTATTCCGGGTCGGTCGCTACCAAGATTCGGCGGAAGTAAATAAAAAGGCGGTACAAGCCGATGAGACATATCTCGCCGGGACTAAAGCCGAGGGGGTTTATCCTTATAGCTATTATCCACACAACATTCACTTCGTGCTTGTCTCGGCTCAGATGACAGGCGATGTGGCCACCACATTGGCATACATGAACCGCCTCGAGGGCAAGATTCCTGACGCAATAGCCGAACAAGTCGGTTGGGTTCAAGCTATCAAAACGGCACCCTACTATGCCCATGCGCAGCTTAGCGAGCCAGACACCATTCTGCAACTGCCGGACCCCGGCGCTAAGTTTCCGCTGGTCAAGGCCATGTGGCACTACGCCCGCGGCGTTGCCTTTGCCGCCAAGGATGACACCGAAAATGCCCGGCGCGAAGCGGCGCAGATTGCCCACATCAATCAGACGGCGGATTTTAGCCATCTGTTAGCCTGGGCCGTTCCCGCGCCGGATTTACTGCGCCTTGCCCGCCATGTGGTGGAAGGCCGCATCGCGCAAGCTGAGGGTAATACCAAGCGAGCGATCCGGGAATTTCAGATTGCCGCCCAGATCCAAGACTCGCTGCCTTATACAGAACCCCCTTACTGGTACTACCCCGTGCACCAGTCGCTGGGCGCTGCGCTCCTGCAGGCCGGTCAGCCGGAAAAAGCAGCGCAAGCCTTCAAGCAGAGCCTGGAAGCATTTCCCAATAACGGCTGGGCGCTCTATGGCCTGATGCTTACCCAAAAAGCCCAGGGCAATCAGGACGCGGCCCGCGCAACCCAGCAACGCCTTCAGCAGGCCTGGTCCGGCGACCCCGATGCGCTGCATCTTCGGCGTTTATAAAGATGCATCAGACTCATCCATACTAACCGACACCCCTATTGGGAACCCGGCAAAGGCCGGCAACAGGCCGGCCCGACTTTGCAGCGGAGGTAACTTCCTATGCGGCGTCTTTCTTATCTGTCGTGTTACCTGCTTGTACTGATACTGTCGCCATCGGCTTTCGCCGTTTTGGGGGGAGCGGAAAATCCACCCGACACACCAGGCGACCCCGATTACGCCGCCGGCCTGAAGGCTTGGGAGACAAAAGAGTGGCGAAGCGTGGTTGAGCATATAACTAAGGTGGTTGCGCGCCGCCCCTGGGATGACAATGCCCATAACCTGATTGGGTTTGCGTACCGTAAGCTCAGCGAATACCCCCAGGCACTTGAACATTACCGCAAAGCCCTTGAGCTTAATCCGTACCACCGTGGCGCGCTTGAGTATTTGGGCGAAGCCTATCTGGAAATGGGGCATTCCGCAAAAGCGGACAAGATCCTCGAGCAATTGGCTGTCGCCTGCGGGCGTACTACCGGCGAAACCGCCGTGGATCGCGAGGCACCGAACTGCGCGGAATGGCGGGCACTGCAAACGGCGATCGCGACTCACGGCCGGGTGTCCCATGCGCGTTCCGGCGAGTGGACAACGCTTAGCGCGAACGCAGTCACAGCATTGGATACCGCCACCACCCGACTGTCTGATTTAGGACGCTTCCGGGTAAGTTCCCGCAGCCGGCTCTCCCCTATCGCGATCAACCGGATTCATAGCTGGGTATTGCACCTGGAAACCGGAGACGGTCAGCCCGTAGAAGCTGCCAAAATTACGATAAACGGAGGCATGCCCGAGCACGACCATGGCCTACCGACCGCGCCGCAAGTGACTCGCTATCTCGGCAATGGCGACTATTTGGTAGAAGGCATAAAGTTTCATATGAACGGCTGGTGGCAGATGAGTTTCCTCATCACCGCCGGCGAGCAGCGCGACAGTGTAACGTTCAACCTCGTGCTTTAGAACGACAGACGACTATGCGGCGCAACTTTTACACATTTTCGGCCAGTGCATGGGGATTATGGTTAATGCTACTCACGACCATCGCATGCCCTGCACAGCCCAGACCGGTAGCCGAGAAGACAACTTCCGCAGCGCCGAGCGCACCTACGTTACCCACCTGGAAACCAGCAGAAATGGTCATGCTGCGCTCACTTTGGTTGGGAAGTCTGCCTCCTTTACCTGCGGATCCTACCAATGCCGTGGCCGACAATCTTCAGGCGGCCAAACTGGGGCAGCGGCTTTTCTTCGATACACGGCTTAGCGCCAATGGTAAAGTGGCTTGCGCCAGTTGCCATCTACCGCAACGCCTGTTTACCGACGGTCTGCCGCTCGCCCAAGGTGTTGGCACCGCGACCCGCAATGCTATGACCATCGTGGGAATAGCCTATAGTCAATGGTTTTTTTGGGACGGGCGCAAGGATAGTCTATGGTCCCAAGCCCTTGGACCCCTGGAAAGTGCAGTGGAACATGGCGGCACGCGTTTACCATATGTTCGCTTAGTCACAGAGGACAAAACCTACTACGATGCCTATGAGGCTCTCTTCGGACCGTTGCCGGATTTAGGGGACCACAGCCGGTTTCCCGAAGCCGCTGGTCCTGTCGCTGATCCCCGGACGCGTGCCGCCTGGGAGGCGATGACGGCAGTAGACCGGGAAACCGTGACGGCAGTGTTCGTCAATATGGGGAAGGCGATGGCGGCCTATGAACGTCGGATTATACCGGGTCCTGCGCGTTTTGATACGTATGTTCAAGCGCTGTTCGACGATGACAAAGCGGAGCTGCAAAGCGCTCTTTCGGTCAATGAAGAGGCTGGCCTGCGGCTGTTTATCGGCAAAGCACAATGTATCCGCTGTCATAACGGTCCGCTGTTGACCAACCATGAGTTTCACAATACCGGCGTGCCAACGGCGCCTAATCTGCCACCAGATCATGGCCGGATGGCGGGGGTGGAAAAAGCCCAGGCCGATACATTCAACTGCTTGGGGACGTACAGCGATGGCGATGCGAACGCTTGTGCTGAATTGCGCTTTGCCAAACGTGGCCAGGCATTGGATGGCGCTTTCAAGACACCGACGTTGCGCAACGTAGCGCAAACCGGTCCTTATATGCATACCGGCCAGTTCACCACGCTAAGGGAAGTCCTGGAACATTACAACCGCGCCGCTCCTGGCCCGGTTGGTCTTAACGAATTAGAACCTTTACATCTTTCCAAGACCGAACTCGCCCGGTTGGAAGCCTTTCTGCACAGTTTGAGCGGACCCTTGGTAACGCCGCCCGAATGGCTTGCACCACCGCAATAATACCCATTTGACAGCCCTCGCAGTAGGCGTATATGAACATCATGGCAACGGCTTACCGAAGCCCGGATAGGGCATTTTTGACAGCAGTAAATAGCTCATTAAAATCCACCGGTTTTCTAAGTACCTCACGAATGCCCGACTCTCTGAACTGCTGCTCAGTTAAGCTGTCGCTATAGCCTGTATAAAGGATGACAGGCAGGTTGGGCCGAATATTTAAAAAGCGTTGCGCCAGAATAAGACCCGTCATTCTAGGCATTATCTGATCGGTTACCACCAAATCAAATTGCTGCGGATGGCTTACGAATGCCGTTTGAGCCTCCAAGCTGCAGGTCTTTAACGTGACCTTAAGCCCCCAGCTTTCCAAAAGTTCTTTCATGAACTCGCCTACCGACTCTTCATCATCGACAACGAGTACATTTCCGGTTAGCCCCCGGTGTGGCTGGGAACTTGCCGGCTCCACAATTTCCGGCTGTGCTTTCTCCGAGCTCACCGGCCCCGCCGCCCTGAATAAAACCCGAAATTCGGCTCCCTCACCCGGGGTTGTATCGACTACGATATGTCCGCGGTGCTCATGAACAATCCCATGTACGGTCGCCAAACCCATCCCGCTGCCTCTGCCCTTTGGCTTGGTGGAAAAAAAGGGTTCAAACATACGCTCCAAAATCTCCAGCGCAATACCTGGACCGGTGTCGCGTACAGCGAGTTCCACGAAATCGCCTGTCACGGGCTGCCGGCATGCAGTACACACCGTATCCAGGCGGGTTAGATGACGCAAACGGATAATGATACTGCCGCATCCCGCCATGGCGTCACGGGCATTGATGCAGAGGTTCATCAGTACCTGCTCGATCTGTATCGGATCTAGCATGACCTTCGGTAATTCGTCAACCAGCTCGGTATGCATTTCAATAGAGGACGGCAGCGTGGCGCTGAGTAGCTTACTGGATTCCTTTATCAGCGGCGGCAAAGACAAAGATTTTGGCTCCCGGCGCTGACCACGGCTAAAGGTCAACATTTGCTGAATAAGATCTCGAGCCCGCTGCGCAGAACGGTTGGCACGTTCCAGATACCGGTTGAGTTTGTCGTCTCCAAACTGCGCCTGACGTTCCATGGCGAGCACAATATGCCCCATGATGCTGCTGAGAATGTTATTAAAATCGTGGGCAATACCGCCGGTCAGATGTCCGATGGCCTCCATTTTCTGGGCTTGACGAAGTTGCCCTTCCAACCGGACGCGCTCCCGCTCCGCCTGCTTGCGTTTGGAAATATCGCGAACCATGGCGAGCACGTGGGGTTTACCCTGGTAATGCATTTGCACGCCCCGTACCTCAACATCGACAACGAGGCCATCCTTGCGAAGGGACTGAGCCTCCGAATGAAATGGCAGACCGGTGTTTACGGAATCGAGGAATTCCCGGTAGATCCGATGGGAATCGGGATGGATAAACTGCAGTGGAGCAATCGTGAGAAGCTCTTCACGGGGATAGCCATGCATCCGTTCAAAAGCGGGATTACAATCGACCAATTGGCCGTCCGCACTGAACAGCGCAAGACCGTCCACCGAGGCCGTAAAGATCGCTCGATACTGTTCCTCGCTGGCGCGCAGAGCATCTTCGGCTAGCTTACGTTCGGTGATCTCTCGGCTAAACGCTAAAATGCGTTGTTGGCCACCGATGACGGCACGCTTCAGCACGACTTCATCCCAGAGCAGGGTGCCGTCCTGGTTCTTACGGTGCCATGGGAAGCGCAGGGGTTGACCTTCTCTCGCCTTCGCAATGAGCTTACTGGCTTCCTCCAAGGTATAGGGATATTCGCCAGAGCTAATCACACCAACGTCACAGTGTTGGAGTTCTTCCCGGCTATAACCATACGCTATGCACGCCTTGGGATTGACATCGATAATGGCACCCGTCGCAAAGTCATGGATGAAAATCGCATCTTCCGAAGCCTCAAAGATGGCCCGATAACTGGCTTCGGACAGGCGTCGGGCTTCATCAGAGTACATCCGTTCTAATTCAGCGGCAGCGCGTACCGAGAAAATTTTTAGCATTGACTCAGTCAACTCGCGATCCACTAATGGTTTACGATCCATAACGGCAATTAAACCCAGTGCTTTGCTACGGGAATCGAATAGCGGATAAGCGGCATAACTGTCAAAGTCACCCTCGCACAGCATGACGTCTTGCGGAAACAAGGCCCGTACGCCGGTGGCAAAAAAACGGTATTGTCTACCGACGACATTCTCACAGGGAGTGCCACTTAGGTCGTACTGAAGATTCTCAACAATGTGTCCCGAATCATAGACGGCCAGTGTGGTAATCCGTTCTATCGAACAATCCTTGTCTAATAGGCCGATAAATGCCACTTCGACACCCAACGTGACGGCAAGATAACGAACGAGTTCTCGAAAAATATCGTCGCCACGAGCGCCGGTCACACCGAGCGCAATATTGCGCAGCGCCTCCTCGGTGCGTTTTCGCTTAGTAATATCGGTCGCAATACCGCAAACGACAGTGTCCTTACCAAGGAAGTCAAACAGGGGGAATTTAATGGAAAGAAATGTGTGCGTCCCGTCCTGCAACAGCGCCGTCTCTTCAAATTCAATAGACGCTTGCCTGGTGAGCACCAGTTGATCGTTGCGGCGATATTGCTCCGCCATCTCTTTGGGAAAAATGTCATCATCGCACTTTCCCAGAACCTCTGCTTCCCGTACGTTAAACAGACGTTCGAAATGGCGATTCACAAATCGCAAGCGCCCTTTCGCGTCTTTGATATAGACAATGGCCGTCGTGTTGTCGAGGATCTGCTGAAGGTGCGACTGGCTTTCGCGAAGGGCATATTCCGCCCGATTAAGGTGGGTCACATCACGCATCCGGCATAACAGCCACTCCTGATGGTTAACCCGAATGGCCTCCAGCGACACCAGAGTATCGATCCCAGTTCCGTCACTGCATAGACACTGCCATGCAAAGGTTTGGCGAAGACCTTTGCCCGCCGCTGCCATCCGCTGCTGGGCGGTAAGCTGAGATAAGGAGCCGTCAAGCTGTCGTGGCGGAGAAAAATCGGCAAGGGTTCGGCCGATGATAGCAATGCGGTGGTAGCCCAATAGCTGACAGGCCTGCTCGTTGCAATCTTCCACTCTGTCGCTCAACAGAAAAACAGCCTCCGTTGCACTTTGTAAGAGAGCGTGATAATCGTCGTTTTGTGGGTTTAGCGTTGTCATGCGCCTGGGTCGCTTATTGATAACGTCCTGGTTTGTGGTGGAGTTCCCGCCAAGCATAATACCTGCAGAGATAGCCTATGACGATGGCCGTCAACTAGCACGGTCATGCACACTGCTCTACATTTGCCTATTGTGGTTTCTGCCCGGCTGCCAAAAAACCAGCGAGTCCTGGAATAAAGCGGTGGTTAACCGCGTACAGTTCCACTGCCTTGGAGTATACTTATTTTATTGATACGCCCTGGTCATCCTGGCGTTACCGCTTATTCTAAAGAGAAAGCAGTTAATGCGGTAAAGAGGAGGAAGCAATGCCTGAAATCACCAAAAGTTATGTCAATGGCACCAGCGATAAGCCTTTAATTTATCAAACCATCGGCGAGGCTTTCGAGCAAACGGTGCAGCAGTGGGGAGAGCGTGAAGCCCTGGTGGTGCGCCATCAAAATATTCGCTGGACGTACCGGGATCTAGCGGAACAGGTGGATGCCTTTGCCGCCGGCCTGCTGGCTCTGGGTCTACAAAAAGGCGATCGCGTTGGTATCTGGTCGCCCAACTATGCGGAATGGACAGTCGCGCAGTTCGCCACCGCCAAGGCAGGGTTGATTTTGCTCAATGTCAACCCGGCCTACCGTCTGGCGGAACTCGAATATGTGCTAAACAAGGCCAATTGCAAGGCACTGATTACGGCAGATCGCTTTAAGACCAGCGACTATATTAGCATGCTGTGCGAGCTGGCCCCTGAACTAGAGCATTGCCCGCCGGGACAGCTTGCGTCGCAACGATTGCCGGACTTACGCGCCGTGATCCGGCTTGGCAAAGAGGCAACTCCCGGCTTTTATAATTTCCATGAGGTTACCGCAATGGCGGGCCGTGAGCACTACGAGGCCCTACGCACACTGGCACCTGAGTTGCAGCCGGACGAAGCCGTTAATATCCAGTTCACCAGTGGCACCACCGGTTTTCCGAAGGGCGCTACGCTTAGCCATTTTAATATTCTCAACAACGGCTTTTTTATCGGCGAGGCCATGCGGTTAACCGAACGGGACAAGCTGTGCATTCCGGTCCCCTTGTATCACTGTTTTGGCATGGTGCTGGGCAATCTCGCCTGTCTGACCCATGGCGCCTGTATGGTTTACCCCTGCGATGCTTTTGAGCCGGAACCGGTGCTTGAGACCGTTCAGGCCGAACGCTGCACGGGCCTGCACGGCGTTCCCACCATGTTTATCGCCGAACTGGATCATCCAAAGTTTGCTTCCTATGATCTCAGTTCGCTGCGTACCGGCATCATGGCAGGCTCCCCCTGCCCGATTGAGGTGATGAAACGCGTCGTCACCGATATGCATATGCCGGAAGTCACCATCGCCTATGGCATGACGGAAACCAGCCCGGTGAGTTTCCAGAGCAAGACGGATGATCCCCTGGAGCTGCGGGTATCCACCGTCGGCCAGATCCATCCTCACTTAGAAGTCAAGATCATCGACGATAACGGCCGGGTGGTACCGCTGGGCGTAGCGGGTGAACTGCTAACCCGCGGCTACAGTGTCATGCGGGGCTACTGGGATGATGCGGAACGCACGGCGGATACTATCGATGAGGCCGGCTGGATGCACACCGGCGATCTCGCCACGTTGGATGAGGCGGGCTATTGTAATATCGTGGGGCGGGTGAAAGACATGGTGATCCGGGGTGGTGAAAATATCTATCCGCGCGAAATCGAGGAATTTCTCTACCGGCATGCCAAGATTCAGGATGTCCAGGTATTCGGGGTGCCCAGCGATAAGTATGGGGAAGAACTCTGTGCTTGGATCACACTGCACGAGGGCCAGGAAGCCGACAGTCAGGAAATCATAGAGTTCTGCAAAGGTCAAATCGCTCATTATAAGATCCCCCGCTATATCCGCTTTGTGGAAGAATTTCCGATGACCGTCACCGGCAAAATCCAGAAGTTTGTCATGCGCAATGTGATGATTGAGGAGTTGGGGTTAGCGGAACAAAAGACCGCCTGAACCAAACTCAGCCATCCTTCCTACCTCCCAGCAGGGGGGTAGGGGGGGTAGGGTAACTATGCAATACCTGCCCGTCACGGGCGCACTGGAAAAAACGTTATGGTGCAATTCCCCTCTTTGAATTTTGCTCTCGGCGACACGACTGACATGCTGCGCGCCTCGCTGCAGCGTTTTACTGCCGAGGAAATTGCGCCGCGGGCGGCGGAAATCGATAGGTGCAATGAATTTCCCGCCGATCTGTGGCGTAAACTGGGCGACCTTGGACTGCTGGGAATCACCGTGGAGGAAGAATACGGCGGCAGCCACATGGGCTATCTGGCCCATATCGTTGCCATGGAGGAAATCAGCCGGGCATCGGCAGCGGTGGGGTTATCCTATGGAGCCCATTCCAATCTCTGCGTCAATCAGATCCGCCATAACGGCAACGTGGCGCAGAAGCACCGTTATCTGCCCAAACTCATTTCCGGCGAACATGTCGGCGCCTTAGCCATGAGCGAGCCCGGCGCCGGCTCCGACGTGGTCGGAATGCGCCTGCGCGCCGATAAGCGCGGCGAGCGATATATCCTTAACGGCAGCAAGATGTGGATTACCAACGGTCCCGAAGCGAATACGCTGGTAGTGTATGCCAAGACCGAGCCCGCCGCAGGCCCCAAAGGCATCACCGCCTTTATCGTTGAAAAGGGTTTTCAGGGCTTTTCTACGGCGCAGAAACTGGACAAACTGGGAATGCGCGGCTCCAACACCTGCGAATTGGTATTTGTGGATTGCGAAGTACCCGAAGAAAACGTGCTGGGCGAGATAAACCGGGGTGTCGGCGTACTGATGAGCGGTCTGGACTATGAGCGAGCCGTACTGGCGGGCGGGTCCCTGGGTATTATGCAGGCCTGTTTGGATGCGGTGCTTCCCTATATTCATGAACGCAAACAGTTTGGGCAAGCCATCGGTGCATTCCAGCTGATGCAGGGTAAAATCGCCGATATGTATACCACCATGAATGCCTGCAAAGCCTATGTGTACGCCGTAGGCGCTGCCTGCGACCGAGGCGAGACCACGCGCAAGGATGCCGCCGGCGCCATTTTGTATGCTTCGGAGAAAGCCACTTGGATGGCCTTGGAAGCCATTCAAGCCTTAGGCGGCAATGGTTATATCAATGACTACCCCACCGGGCGGCTGTTGCGAGACGCCAAGCTCTATGAGATTGGCGCCGGAACTTCCGAGATTCGTCGCATGCTGATCGGGCGCGAGTTATTTGACGAAACCGCCTAATCAGCGCCGGCGGAAAACGCCGACACTGCAAAGCACCGGTACCATGAAAATCATCAAAAGTCAGTTGGACACTCGTTCTGAGACGTTCCGAGCGAATACCGAAGCCATGGATGCCCTCGTCGCCGACTTACACGAGAAGGTGGCTTGGGTTAAACGGGGCGGCGGTGAGTCAGCGCGGCACCGCCACCTGAGCCGCGGGAAGCTGCTGCCCCGGGAGCGGATTCGCGCTCTGCTGGATGTGGGTTCGCCGTTTCTGGAATTGTCGCAGTTAGCGGCCTGGTACATGTATGGCAATGAGGTGCCTAGCGCCGGCATTATCACCGGGATCGGTCGGATACGGGGTCAAGAGTGCATCCTGGTGGTCAATGACGCCACCGTCAAGGGGGGCACTTATTATCCGATCACGGTCAAGAAACACTTGCGTGCCCAGGAAATCGCCCAGCAGAACAATCTACCCTGTATCTACTTGGTAGACTCGGGCGGCGCTAATCTCCCCAGTCAGGATGAAGTCTTTCCAGATCGGGACCATTTCGGCCGGATTTTCTATAACCAGGCAAACCTATCGGCTCAGGGTGTCCCGCAGATAGCCATTGTGATGGGCTCCTGCACCGCCGGAGGCGCCTATGTGCCGGCGATGGCCGATGAGAGCATTATCGTCCGCCAGCAGGGCACTATCTTTCTGGGCGGTCCGCCGCTGGTGAAAGCCGCCACCGGCGAGGTAGTCAGTGCCGAAGAACTGGGCGGAGCCGATGTGCATGCCCGCACGTCAGGCGTCACCGATCACTATGCATTGCACGATGCTCACGCCTTAGGGATAGCGCGGCGCATCATCGGCAACTTAAATCGAGTCAAGCAGCCTAATCTTGAACTGCGTGAGGCCAAACCCCCTATCTACGAACCGCTGGAGTTGCATGGCATCATTCCTGCCGATACCCGCAAGCCTTACGATGCGAGGGAAGTCATTGCCCGGCTCGTGGACGCCAGCGAATTTGATGAGTTTAAGCAACTCTACGGCACCACCTTAGTCTGCGGCTTTGCGCATCTGTTCGGCTATCCGGTAGGTATTGTCGCTAATAACGGCATCCTGTTTTCGGAATCGGCCCTAAAAGGCGCTCACTTTGTGGAACTGTGCTGTCAGCGAGGCATTCCTCTGGTGTTCCTGCAAAACATCACGGGGTTTATGGTGGGACGCAAGTACGAAGCCGGTGGTATCGCCAAGGACGGTGCTAAGTTAGTGACGGCGGTGGCTTGCGCCCAGGTGCCAAAATTTACGGTGCTGATCGGCGGCAGTTTTGGTGCCGGCAATTACGGCATGTGCGGGCGCGCCTATAGCCCGCGTTTCTTGTGGATGTGGCCGAACGCGCGGATCTCGGTCATGGGCGGGGAGCAGGCGGCAAGTGTGTTGGCGCAGGTTAAGCGGGACGGTTTGGAACGCCAAGGTAAGACCTGGAACTTAGCCGAGGAAGATGCTATCAAGGAACCCATACGCGCCCAGTATGAGCACCAGGGTCACCCTTTTTATGCCAGCGCCCGGCTTTGGGACGACGGCGTTATTGCTCCGGCGGACACGCGCATGGTGCTGGGTCTTGGCATTTCCGTCGCCCTTAACAAACCGATAGAAAAAACGGCTTTTGGCGTGTTTCGGATGTAGCGGCAAAGAGAAAACCCGATGACTGCAACCATTCTGACCGACTGTAATGCCACCGGCGTCGCCACGCTAACCTTGAACCGACCTGCCCTGCACAATGCTTTTGACGATCAATTGATTGCTGAGCTAACCACCGCACTCCAGCGCTTAGCCGCAGACACCGGGGTGCGGGCAGTGGTGCTTGCCGCCCACGGCAAAAGTTTTTCCGCCGGCGCAGACTTGAACTGGATGCGACGTATGGCCGGTTACTCCGAGGCGGAGAATTTTCAGGACGCCATGGCCTTAGCCGAATTGTTGCGCACCCTGGACGGTTTAGCTAAACCCACGATCGCCAAGGTACAAGGCGCAGCCTACGGCGGCGGCGTGGGTCTAGTGGCTTGCTGTGATATCGCCATCGCCGCCGAAACGGCCACATTTCGTCTTTCCGAGGTTGCCCTAGGGTTGATCCCGGCGGTCATTAGCCCTTATCTGGTCAACGCCATCGGTGAACGGCAAGCCCGGCGTTATTTTCTGACGGCAGAGCGCTTTACTGCTCAGAATGCTCAGCGTATCGGCCTGGTGCACGAGGTGGTGTCTCCCGAAGCCCTGGATGACACCGTGGCGGATCGGCTCAAGATCCTGGCCGGCAATGGCCCGGCCGCCATGGCGGCTGCCAAGACGCTGGCGCGTGCCGTCAGCCGCGGCCCGCTCGACGCTGCCATGGTGGAAGACACGGCCCGACGCATTGCCGCAGTGCGCGCTAGCGCCGAAGGCCGGGAAGGCATCACGGCCTTTTTGGACAAGCGCCGGCCGGCCTGGTGTAAGGAATAAAGCTTATGTTTGATAAGATCTTGATTGCCAATCGGGGAGAAATCGCCTGCCGCGTGGCGCAAACCTGTCGACGGCTGGGTATTCGCACCGTGGCGGTATACTCCGAAGCCGACGCTGAAGCCCGCCATGTGACCCAATGTGATGAGGCTTATCGGTTAGGTCCGGCGCCGGCGCGGGATAGTTACTTACGGGGTGATTTAATCTTAGCCATCGCCCGGCAAAGCGGTGCTCAGGCCCTGCATCCCGGTTACGGTTTTTTGGCGGAAAACGCCACCTTCGCCGAGGCCTGCGCGGCGGCCGGTGTGGTTTTCATCGGTCCGCCCGCTGCCGCCATTCGCGCCATGGGGGACAAAAGCGCTGCCAAGTCCTTGCTGGAACAGGCTCGCGTACCGCTCGTACCGGGCTATCACGGTGCGGCTCAGGACACCGAGACCCTGGCACATGCCGCCGCGGAAATTGGCTATCCGGTGTTGCTGAAAGCCTCCGCCGGCGGCGGCGGCAAGGGTATGCGCATCGTGGAATCCGCCGCGCAGCTGCGCGACGGCATTGCCGCCGCCAAGCGCGAGGCCGCTGCCGCCTTCGGCGACGACCGACTGCTGGTGGAAAAGTATCTGCGCAGGCCTCGCCATATCGAGATGCAGGTGTTCGCCGACAACCATGGCAATGCCGTTTACGTTTTCGAGCGGGATTGCTCGATTCAGCGCCGTCATCAGAAGGTACTGGAAGAGGCGCCGGCTCCCGGACTGCCGCCCGCGCAGCGCCGGGAAATGGGCGAAGTCGCCATGGCGGCAGTCCGGGCCATCAGCTATGTCAACGCCGGCACTGTTGAATTTATTGTGGCCCAGGACGGCACCTTCTTTTTTATGGAGATGAACACGCGCCTGCAGGTGGAACACCCCGTGAGCGAAATGATCAGCGGTCAAGATCTGGTGGAATGGCAATTACGGATCGCCGCCGGCGAACCATTGCCTCTTACCCAGGACCAACTGGTTATCAATGGCCATGCCTTCGAAGCCCGGATCTACGCCGAAGATCCAGATAAAAACTTCCTCCCTGCCACTGGCAGACTGCAATATCTGCGCACCCCCGCCGAAAGCCCCCACGTGCGCATCGACACCGGAGTGCGGCAGGGAGATGAAATAAGCCCGCATTACGATCCTATGATTGCCAAACTCATCGTCTGGGACCGGGATCGTTATAATGCACTGCGTCGCCTGCGCCAGGCGCTGGTTGACTATCAGGTTGTAGGGGTTACCACCAATATCCATTTCCTCTCCGCGGTCGCGGCCCACCCGGCCTTTGCCGGCGCCGAACTGGACACCGGCTTTATCGAACATCATCGAGCCGAACTGTTTCTCGATAAACAGCCGGTTTCCGACCGGGTGCTGGCTCTTGCGACGCTGGGTCGGCTATTGCGGGTGGAGCAAGAAGCCGCCATGCGGGCTAAACCATCGGCCGATCCCTGGTCGCCCTGGCATTACACCAACGGTTGGCGGTTAAACGATGACAATCTGCAGACCCTGTATTTTCGGGATGGGGAACGTGAAATCAGCGTTACCGCCCACTTCCGTTCGGATTATATCCTCCTGGATCTACCCGGCGGGCAGTTAGCCGTTAGGGGAGAACTGCATCCCAATGGCAACGATATCGCCGCCGATCTGGGCGGCGTGCGGCTGCACGCCACGCTAGTACTCCAGGAGCACGACCTTATCATTCTCACCCAGGGAGAAAGCCATCGACTTAACTTACACAATCCCCTCACCGAAGGCATGGAAGACGACATCAGTACCGGCACCCTCACCGCCCCTATGCCCGGTACGATTATTCAAATACTGGTGACAACGGGCGACACGGTGGCAGAGGGCGACCCTCTGATGATTCTGGAGGCCATGAAGATGGAACATACGATTAAAGCGCCGCAGGCGGGTATCGTAAAGCGCCTTAGCTACAACGTAGGAGAGCAGGTGCAGGAAGGCGCAGAACTGCTGATCATCGGCAGCGAAGAATCGTCATGACCCTGCCCAGTTATGTCAAAATGGTCGAAGTCGGGCCCCGGGACGGCCTGCAAAACGAACCTGGCACGGTCCCTACTGCCGTAAAAATTGAGCTGATCGACTGTCTGTCGGATGCGGGTTTGCCGGTCATCGAAGCCACCAGTTTTGTCTCGCCCAAATGGGTACCCCAAATGGGCGACAATGCGGCGGTGCTGGCCGGTATCCGCCGTAAACCAGGCGTTAGCTATCCGGTGCTGACGCCTAATCTTAGGGGTTTCGAAAACGCCGTTGCTGCAGGCGCCGAGGAAGTCGCAGTTTTTGGCGCGGCTTCGGAGCGCTTCTCCCAGCGCAATATCAATTGTTCCATTCAGGAAAGCCTGGAGCGATTCTCGCCTATTTTAGCGACGGCCAAACAGCGCCGGATCCGGGTCCGCGGGTACGTTTCCTGCGCTTTGGGTTGTCCCTACGAGGGTGATATCGCACCCGCCGCCGTGGCAGACGTGGCCGAACGCTTGTACATCATGGGCTGTTACGAGATTTCTTTGGGGGATACGATCGGGGTCGGTACTCCCACCCAAGCCAGAACCATGATTGAGGCGGTCGCTGCCCGCGTACCCCTGAACAAGCTAGCTGTCCATTTCCATGATACCTATGGCCAGGCGCTGGCTAATATTTACGCCGTGCTACAACTGGGCGTGGCGGTGGTCGACAGCTCAGTGGCGGGACTGGGTGGCTGTCCTTATGCCAAAGGAGCGTCGGGCAACGTGGCCAGCGAGGACGTACTCTACCTGCTCAATGGTCTGGGCATCGCGACGGGTGTCGAACTGCCTAAGCTGGTTGCTGCCGGGCGCTATATCACGGGCTTTCTAGGGCGGCCGCCCCACTCCAAAGTCTCCCAAGCTCTGGCGGGGCGCGAGCGGTCGGGTTCTTGAGAGGCTGCTCAGCGAGGTCAACCTTTTCTAACCTAGGCGTTAATGGTGCAGAGAATAGCGGTTACCCCTCTGACAAAAGAAAGCGGATATAGAGTGGCTGTTTACCGTGCTGATCTTGCGATTTCCCAATGAGTCTCTAGCTCATTAATGTGTCTTGGTTTAGCGATTCCATAGCCTTGGACATAATCCACGCCAATGATCTTAAGTTTCTCCAAAATCGCAGGATTCTCCATCGACTCAGCAATGGTTTTGATACCCATGACATGCCCAATGCGATTGATCGCTTCCACCATCGCGTAATCAATGGGGTCATTAACTATATCTTTGACAAAACTACCATCGATCTTGAGATAATCGACAGGCAGATTTTTTAAGTAGGCAAACGAGCACAGACCACTGCCAAAATCATCTAGGGCAAAGCGACAGCCCCGATTCCTGAGGGCCGAGATAAACCGTATCGCAGAGGTGAAATTAGTAACGGCAGCGGTTTCGGTAATTTCAAAACAAATTTGTCCCGGTGGAATACCCGTTTGGTTCAGTTGTTCAATCACGAAATCGAGAAACGCTTCATCGCTCAGTGACTGCCCGGATATGTTGATGGCATAGCCGACGAGGGGCTGGGTGGACGGGCGGGTATGGAGCATAGCAAATACGGTGCGGATAACCCAGCAGTCGACGGCAAACATCTGCTGATACCGTTCGGCAGGTGGAATAAAGACTCCTGGCAGGACCAGAACCCCCCGTTCATCCAACAACCGTAGCAGTATTTCCCCATGCTGCTCTGCAACCCCTTGCCCGATGGGAACGATGGGCTGATAGTACAAACAGAAACGGCCTTCTGCGAGCGCTTGGTGGAGACGTGATATCCATTGCATTTCACCATGACGCTGTGCCAGCTCGCTATTGCCGGGCTGATACACGTTGACGCGGTTGCGGCCTTTCTCCTTGGCGGCATAGCAGGCGCTATCCGCGGCACTTAAAAGACTAGCGGAGTCGCCACTTCCTCCCGTGATGGGGACGAGGCCAATGCTGACGCCGAGGGTAAACTGCTTGTCCTGCCAAACGAAGCGGAAGTCCTGTATCGATTCCCGCAGGGTATTAACGATACACAGCGCCTGATCCAGTGAGCACTCAGCCAGTAGCAAACCAAACTCATCGCCGCCCAGGCGTGCCAACGTGTCATGTTCGCGCACCCGGGTTTTCAGCAGCGCGGTGAGTTGGCGCAGCATTTCATCGCCTGCCGTATGACCACAGGTATCGTTGACGACTTTGAACTGGTCGAGATCGAGATAACAGAGCGCGTGCTGCCGTCGATTTTCCTTGGCATGGTCAAGCATGAGATGCAGGCGGTGCTCGAACTCGTGCCGATTGATAAGCCCGGTGAGGGCATCATGAATCGCTTGATAGGAGATGTGTTCCACCAGCTTGCGCTGCTCGGTGACATCCCGAAATATCAGTAAAGCACCGATGAGTTTTCCTTCTCGATTGCGAATGGGCGCAGCAGAATCGTCGATGGCGAATTCCCACCCGTCGCGACGGAGCAAAACAATGTGTTTGGCCGAGCGGACGGTACGTCTCTCATGGAGACATATCTTCACAGGATCCTGAACCGGCTCACGGGTGCTCGCGTGAATGATTTTAAAGACCTGGAGTAAGGATAGACCTCGAGCTTCCGAAGCACGCCAGCCGGTCAGTTGTTCCGCCAATGCGTTTAAAGACTCAATGTGTCCCCTAGTGTCGGTGGTGATTACCGCATCGCCGATCGCCGCCAGCGTCACCTGAGCACGCTCTTTTTCCTCGAATAAGTGGCTTTCCACCTCCTTACGCCGGGTAATTTCATTCTGCAAGGCCTCATTGGCCGCCAGCAACGCTGCGGTCCGTTCTTGAACCCTTACCTCCAGCTCCTCATGGGCCCTGCGTAGTGCCTCTTCAGCCTGCTTACGCTGGGTTACATCGATAAGCACGGCAAGGGAGCGTTCGATGTTTCCGTCAGTGTCCCTTTCGGCAATGGCGGACAGAAGGACATCCATGACCGTACCGCTTTTTTTTACAAACTGATAGGGGACATCTTTACAACTCCCCGCTTTGAAATACTCCGGTAGCACCACCTCCTGGGCGTACCGTTGAGATTCCGCTGTCAGAAACTTTACCGATGTTTGCCCAATCACCTCCGCAAGCTCGTAGCCAAGGGACTCTAACCAGAAATTACTGACACTCAGGAGCCTGCCGTTGCGGTCAATGGAGTGCATCATGACCGGTGTATTGATATAGAGTGAGCGGTATTTCTCCTCGCTTTTCTTTAATGCCTCTTCCATTCGCCTGCGTTCGGCGATTTCATGCTTCAAGGACTTGACCACATGGGACAAAGAGGCCGTCCGTTTCTCAACCCGCAGCTCACACTCGTGACGGGATCGCCGCAGCGCTTCCTCAACCTGCCGGCGTTCCGCGACAACGGCTGCCAAGCCCAGGCCAGTGATCGCGATGATACCCATGAAGGCTTGCAACAACAGCAGTGACTCGTTCTGTGAGGCCCTAACAAAGGGGCCGAAGCCGGAGAGGGTACCCCAAATCGCGATTCCCGACAGAACCAGGGTAGCAGTTGCAGCTTCCCGTTGACCGAACCGGAACGCCGACCAGACAATGATTGGAAGCATGATGAATTCCAACGGGTAATGCTGGGTGCCGCTGGAAAATAATCCGCCGAACACCGTCAAGCCGAGCAGCGGTAAAGATAGGAGTAACAGCATCGCCTCCAAAGCGCGTCTGCGGTTCCAGCGCACACGGGGATTCATGGTCCAAAGCACGAACATAGGAGCCACCACAATGGCGCCTACCGCGTCTCCCAGCCACCAGGTTAACCAGATAGGCCCATAGTCGTCCCACGCGGCTAACCCGCCCAGCATAAGGCTAGTCACACCGCCAGTCGCACTTACTGTCGTGCTGAAGAGGCAGGCCAGAATGGCATATTTAAAAATATCTCGGGCCCGAGCAAAGACATGGCGGCCATGGGCAAACCGATTGATCAGATAAGCTCCCACCAATCCTTCGAGAGTATTACCCACCGCAATGGCGAACGAGACTGCAACTAAGCCCGAGGTCGTTACGTTCACCAAGAATGCACCCAGCAGGATGGCAGGCCAAATGCCGTACCCCAGCACCAGGTAAGCCGCCAGCGCGATACCGGTCGGCGGCCACACGGCGGACGCACTGGCATTCACAAAGGCCATTGTCAGCCCCAGCTTTCCTACGAAAAAGTAGATCAGAGCTAGGCTAGCGACCGCCGTCAGTTTTGCCAAAAATCGCCTAGGCATTTTCAAGTGATCAGAGAAAGTTTCATAGCAGCCGACCATAAAGCCTAGCAGCATTTTCGCCTTACCCCCACAGTCCGGCAGTTACCCCGCAGCGACAGCCGCTCGAACCACAGACACTCGAGCAGAATACTTAACCAGGAAAGTATCCAGCGCAAGGGTAAGACAAATTGGCGCCCGCAGGCTAGCAGGGATATTTCGAATAGCAAAGTACGCCTAATCCGGCGTGTCAGTGCCGCTTAACTCTGCGTTCCGGCAGACATTCGCTTAACCCTTTGTCTCGGTACGCTGCGCGTAACCTCCATCGCAATAGGCAGTGATAAACGCAACAATCGTGATGGGCATGTCAAGACCTATCACCATTTTTTGAGTCTCCATTCATTGGGAATATGAGCTCATCGCCCGGTTTAATGGGAAACACCTTCGTGGAGGTTTCGTCTAGCGCCTGTTTATATTCTTCGGGGGTTCCCTTTAACACCGGTATCGTTGCGTAGTGAATGGGAACCACGAAGGCGGGCTTCAGGTAATGGTTAGTCGCATAAGCCGCATCCTTGGGATCCATGACAAAGCGTCCGCCGATGGGCATCAGGATCAGATCCGGTTTGTAGTATTCGCCGATGAATGCCATATCACCAAACAAGCCTGTGTCGCCCATATGGTAAATCTTGAAACCGTTCTCTAACTCGATAATAAAGCCTGCCGGTTCGCCGCCGACATGAACTTCCATTTTTCCGGTCTCCGGGTTTGTCCATTTGAATTCCGAGCTGTGCTCGGCGTGCGTCATGGTGATCTTTATGTCGGGTCCCAATGGGGTGATCGTGCCTCCCTTGTTAAAGCGCGGCGAGAGCTCCTTCGGCAACTCGCCAAGCGCAACCAAAGTATCGTTGAACCCAGGTGGGGCATAAAGCGGAGCCTTGTGCATCTTGGCGAGGGTTGGACCGTCTCCCACATGGTCGCCGTGAGCGTGTGTTATCAAAACTAAGTCGATCTTTCCCAGGGCATTAAGATCCTTTAACTTCTCAGGGGTTTTTGGGTTTTTTGTAATATACGGGTCAATCAGAATGACCTTACCCGTCGTTGTCGTGATCTTAACGGCCGATTGACCCAACCACTGCAACCTAATCTCATCCATTTGCGGCGTTGCGGCCCCGCTTAGGTCACAGACGAAAAGTAGGCAAGCCAACAACGGCCATCGTAATGCATTGGAAAGCAACCATCTCATGAGCTTTGATTCCTTAATTGCCATATTAGGTTTGAGGTTAGGTTGGGTAGGTATTAGCCGTACGGCTTATAGTCTACCAGCTCTGAGACTATGCCTAGCAACCGAAAACGACGAATGCCAATCCAGTAGCCATGCACAAAAAGAGTGCCGCCTGACAACTTCATGTACGAGATTTGACAATATCTCCTGAGCGTTGAAAAAGCTCAAGTGGCGTTCCTGTGCGCTGCCGGCGACACCGCCCATTGCAGAAAACGCTCCAGAAAACGGTCGTCTATCCTGAATGACTGACCGGTACGGAGCAGATCTCCGGATGACCGGCGCAGCAGTTTTCGGTGAGATAAGCCAGTAACGCGCTCATGGCCGTAAAGTCCACCGAGTAGATAATAGAACGGCTCTGTCGTTTGCGTTTCAGCAGACCAGCCTGTTGCAAGGTTTTCAGATGAAACGACAGCGTGGCTGAGGGCAGCTCAAAACGCTCTCCAATCTTTCCGGCAGACACCCCCTCCGGCCCGATTTCCACCAGATAGCGGAAAATATCGAGGCGAGTGCCCTGGGCAAGTGCGCTAAGCGCAACGATAACGGCTTCTTTTTTCATGTTTTCAATTACACGGAAATTTGGAGATCTGTCAAGGCGGGAAAATAAGCTTACCACAAAGTATAGCTGTCACGGCGACTACAAAAAGCGCGGCTGCACTGCATGTTTACGCGTAAACTATTAATAAATACAGCATGCCAGTTGGTGTCGAATTCGCCGAGCAGAGGAGGAATTCCCAATGAAAGCCATGTTACTTGAGCAACTTTGCAGCCTGGTTGATAATCAGACCCCTCTGACGCTAAGGGAAATACCGGATCCCATGCCGGCTGCTAAAGAAATTTTAATTAAGGTTTCAGCCTGTGGGGTTTGCCATACGGAACTGGATGAAATTGAAGGGCGAACACCGCCACCGCACCTTCCCATTGTGTTGGGACACCAGGTCATTGGCACAGTCCAGGCCGTCGGAAACCAGGTGAAAATTTATCAAGGCGGCGAACGAGTCGGAGTCGCCTGGATCAATGCGGCCTGCGGCGCATGCGAGTTTTGCCTGGCAGGTAACGAAAATCTTTGTCCGCAATTTCGGGCGACCGGCAGGGACGTCCACGGCGGCTATGCACAAGCTATGACCGTTCTGGAGGATTTTGTCTATCCGATACCCGACGTCTTTTCCGATGTAGAAGCAGCCCCGCATCTGTGCGCGGGGGCCATCGGTTACCGCTCCCTTAAGTTAACGGGGCTTACCGACGGTAAGCGGCTCGGCTTAAGCGGGTTCGGCGCCTCCGCCCATCTTGCCATGAAAATGGTAAAGTACCGGTATCCGAATTCCGAGGTGTTTGTTTTTGCGAGAAGCGCAAGGGAAAGGGCTTTTGCTCGAGAACTCGGCGCGGTCTGGGCGGGCGATTTTGGAGAGGAAACTCCTGATAAATTGGCTTGCATTATCGATACAACACCGGTCTGGAAACCCATCGTCGAGTCCCTGAAGAACCTGGAGCCTGGAGGAAGATTGGTGATTAACGCCATTCGCAAGGAAAGTCTGGACAAGGACTATCTGCTTAACCTGGACTATCCGGTTCATCTCTGGCTGGAGAAAGAGATCAAAAGCGTGGCCAATGTCACCCGGGCAGATGTCAGCGAGTTTCTGCAACTGGCCTCGGAAATTCCCCTTAAGCCCGAAGTTCAGGAATTTGCGCTGACCGACGCCAACGCGGCATTGAGTGAACTGAAAGCGGGAACAATTCGAGGGGCTAAAGTGCTGCGTATAGATTGATAGCATTTTGCGACAAGCGGCGGAGACAAAGGGATTGAATCAAGGTATTCTCAAGCGGATTTCCTGAAAATCCCTGCAGCCTGCTGCAGCGGTACGACGTCTAGAATATCGCTCTGCGCAGCATAACGCAGGTCCTCCGCAAAGCCTAACCGCAGCAGGCGCTGTCCGTGGCTGGCCTGCCGAAATAATGCCGACACTTGCGGTTGCCACTGGGCATAAAGCGCCAGCGCCGCAACCACCTCGTCATTGCCCGCTACGGCACCGGCTAACACGAGCGGTTGCGCAATTGCACCGGCGCAGGCGGTATCCTCCAGGGAGAAATTGCCCTCCCAACCCGAGGCTAACAGCCAAACTGTTTCCGGTTGTTGTTCCCATATATAATGGCATACCGCCTGACGATTCACCTGAGCAGCGGCAATCACCATTGGCGCTTTTGCAACACGCTGCAAAGCCCGAGTCCCGTTGGTAGTGCTGATAAACAAACGCCGTCCCTGTACTCGTTCCGGAGTGCAATCAAAGGGAGAATTTCCTAGATCGCAACCAGGTACTTTTATCCCTCCCCGTTCTCCGGCGCGTAATCGTTGCTCGGCAGGCCAGGCTGCGCTTGCTTGCAGCAATCCGTCAACCTCGCTGAAAACCTGCACCGCTTCGGCCCCTGCCTGCAACGCGGTAACAATGGTGGTAGTAGCTCGCAAGACATCAATCACGACGGCACAATCCGGCAAGCTATCGGTGGGAGTAAATTCGGGCGTATGATAGACAAAAAGCTTCACGGAACAGGCTCCCAATGCCAACCGCCGCGCAGTATAACATGTATTGCCAAGCCCATTAGACCTCTTTACCGCCAGCGCTCGTCCACGCATGGTCCGGGCTCTTTACCCTGCTCCTGAGCCAGCGTAGGATAATCGGTATAGCCCCTGGCGCCGCCACCATAGTAGGTGGACGGATCATCGGCATGCAGCGGAGCACGCTGGCGAAAGCGCTCCGGCAAGTCCGGGTTGGCTAGAAACTTACGGCCAAAGACAATGACATCCGCCTTGCCTTGCTGAAGCCAGACCTCGGCGGTCTCCCGACCGAAGCCGCCGGCTGCCATCAAGGTGCCGCGGTATTTTTCCCGTATCAGGTCCATCATTTGCAGCGCTCGAAAGTTGTTTTCGTCAATGCCCCCTTTGCTATCCATGGCTGGGTTAACGACGTGCAGGTAGGCCAAGCGATAGCTATTGAGCCGTTCAGCAATATAGCCGAAGGTCGCTTCGGGGGCATCATCACCTATATCGTTAAAGGTGCTTAGCGGTGACAGACGCACGCCGACGCGGTCTGAACCCCAGACGTCGCAGACCGCGTCGATGACCTCCAGTAGCAGTCTGGCCCGGTTCTCCACTGAACCGCCGTACTGGTCGGTACGCCGGTTGGTATGAGACTGGATAAACTGGTCGAGGAGATAGCCGTTGGCAGCATGAATCTCGATACCATCCATTTTGGCGGCTAGCGCATGCTTAGCCCCGCGTACGTACTGCTGGACGAGGTAGGGCATTTCCTCAATCTGCAAGGCCCGGGGGGTGACAAACGGTACCAGTTCTCCCTCGCCCTGCGCATTCTCGATAAAGGCTTGGCCCTGAGGTCGGATGGCCGAAGGGGCAACCGGCAGCATCCCGTCGGGCTGGAGTGACGGATGGGAGATGCGCCCGACATGCCAAAGCTGCATAAAGATCAGGCCCCCCGCCTCGTGCACCGCGTCGGTTACTAAGTGCCAGCCCTCGACTTGCTCGTGGGTATGGATACCCGGCGTCCAGGCGTAGCCCTGCCCCTGTTGGGAGACTTGGGTCGCCTCGGTGATGAGGAGGGCGGCGGAGGCGCGTTGTACGTAATAGCAAGCATTTAAGGACGTGGGAATATTACCCGGTTGACGGCTGCGGGAGCGGGTCAAGGGCGCCATTGCGATCCGGTGGGGCAAGGTATAGGGTCCTAGCTTGACGGGTTGCAAGAACAACTCGCTGGTAGTCTGTTCGGTGGTACCGGGCGACGGGGTTGAGGTCATGGGCGAGGACATAGCAACGTTCTCCAAGAGGATGGATTGAGGCTGGCGCAGGTGTCTTTCGCCAGGGCAGTTTGCCGCTTAGCCCCTTCCCTGGACCGGCCACTGACGCCTTGAACCGCATGATGAGTAGAACAGTCTTTGCGCATAAAGTATATGGCTTTTCATACCCATTCTTCAGACAATTTTCGCCAAGCAAAGCATAACCGCACGGGCTATTCTCGGCTCAGATTGAATTGCTACATCCAATCGAGTTGGAGAAACGCTCATGTGATAGGTAGAAAGTGTACTAACGAATGCCGAAAAGACCAGGCCGTTACGCACCTTTTTGAGGAATGGCTACATCAGCGTGTGGTCTCTGCGAGGTATTGCTGCTACGTCCTAGGAATCACTGAGCTTCGATGTAAATTCTTTTGATCTCGGGATGTGCCTTGCGAAGGTTCATTTCCAGGCGATTGATAGCGTTTTTCAATTCGCTGGTGGATAGATCCGAACGAAATTTGATATCCAGGTTCAGCAGCACCTGATCGGGGCCAAAGTGCATCGTGAGTGGACGTTTCACACCTGCTACCGCTGGATCGGATTGAGCGAGCTCATGGATACTCTGCACAACCTTGGGATCGGCGCTTTCGCCCACGAGAAGATGCTTGCTTTGATAGGCCAGAAACAGAGCCACGGCCACCAAAATAAAACCAATCATAATGGAGGCGGCCCCATCCAAATCATGACCTAGGTGTAACCCGCCGTCCGCTGCCGATGAATACCACGGGACTAAGCAGCTCGTTCCAGGAGACGCCGTGAATGCCTCCCTGCAGACTTGACGTCGGCATCCCTGCCGCCGACACTCCTTTCTCGAGCCAACCAGCCCCGTTCTGCGCGCTCGACGGGTTGCACCCGCGCGCATCTGCTACCGCAGGCCCGTACCCGAGTGCTGGATGACGAGTCGGGACAAATTGCCACGTTGGTACGATAAGGCCTACTCGCCAAACCCCAAGTCTCTTTGCTGGCCGTCGACTTTATTGCTGAACGGCTCATCCTTCTTACCGTTGCCTGGTTTGCTTATCCATTGAAGGGTCGCAGCGGCAAGCGAGATCGCGAACAGCTACAGGTGTTTCTGGGATTTCAGCCGTGCCGCAGACGGTCTTGATAACAGCTTTCAGATCGATAACACATAGAGCTACTTCGTCGTAGACTTATCGGACCGCCCTTGCAATTGGCTTCTATCTGAGATATCCGAATCAAGCAGATCCGGAGCTTGATCCGCCGACGTACCGGCCGAGCACGTTTCTTCGTCCAGCTTGGGCTTCTGCACAACTTCCGGACCGAGCAAAATGGCAATAGGCCGGGTTTGAGGGCTGGCATCCAGGGCAATCATCAGCGCCATGGTCAGCGGTACCGACAAGAATACACCCACCGTACCGAGGACCCAGCCCCAGAACAGCAACGACACAAACACCGCCAGCGTGGAGATGCCAAGCCCACGCCCCATGATCCTGGGCTCCAGGATGCTCCCGATCACCATGTTGATCACCAGATAGCCTAGCGCCACCAGCAACGTGGTCTGGAGATCGGTTTGCACCAACGCCAGCAGGACCGCAGGAATCATCATCAGAATGGCACCAACAAAGGGTATAAAGTTCAGAAAGAAGGCTAGCATGGCCCAGAGGACGGCGAAGTCGATACTGAAAAACCACAGCCAGAGCCAGACGCATAGGGCAGTGGCTAGGCTGGTCAGGCTCTTAATGACCATGTATCGGTTGACGGCGTTCAATACCCGCCGCAGCCGTTCCTCAGACTCCTGCGTGAAGTGAAATGCGGTCTTAAGCTTGGCGGGCAGGTTTGGTGCCTCGAGCAGCATAAAAACGACGGCGAGCAGGATTAGCAGTCCAGTCGCAAAGATGCCGCTCACGTTGGACAGAATCAAGCGCACTAAGGCAGTCGCCTTGGCTGGGTCGAAAATGTCGGGCACGGCCTCGCTCGAGCCAGCCATGCCGATACTCTCCAGCCAGCTGCCAAGTTGGTCGCTTAGTAGCATAAACCGCTCTTGATAACTGGGCAGGCTATCCCGAAATCCTTCCAATGCCCCTGTGGTCAACAACATAAAAATGCTGCCGATATCAAGGAGCACCAGCACAATGAAAGCCAAGGCGATCCACTGCGGTACCTTGCGACGCCGCAACCAGCGTAGTGGCGGGGTGGCAACGACAGCAATGAACGCGGCGAGGAGGACTGGCGCAATGATAGATGATATCAAATGAAGAAAGATTATCACGATGGCGATGGCTGCTGTGACGATCAGGGCACGCGCGATCGGCGAGAAGCCAGCGAGGACGTTCATTGTTCGATCTCCGGTGTCAGCGGGAAACGCAACGATTTGTGATGCGAGTACAGGTAAAATAAACGCTCGCTTTACCCATCAGCAACGTATCGAAAGACTACTTCGACGATTATGCTTGCCGGACACCCCCTCCGGTCAAGTTGACAATATCCCAGTGACAGCTGTGTTTTTCGTCGTCACTCTGAACCGCTCAGTCAAGGGCTTGGCGATAAAGGTAAACAAGAACAGCCTTGTCTTCCCTAAAAGCCCCTGGCGAAGGTGCACTAACCGCCGTGCCAGCCAAGCGTGTGGCCGATGACCGCCCGGCCATGGCAAATCACTAAGCCGTGGATGCCGCCTCACGAAAGGTCGACCGGGTCTGACCTTGCTCTTATCGAATTAGCAACAGTAGCGATTAACTGAAATCCGTGATTCTATATAGCTTGTCATCTTTGAACGCGAATTCAGATCGCCCACTGAGCCGAAGGGTTTCTCCGGCTTTCATGCCGTTCGGAAGATCACTAGACAGAACCCCCTCATAGGCAATATCTGATGTTACAATGTCTCCGGTGAACTTGAAGCTTGTCACCTGCTGATGCCGAGATGAGAAGAGGGCTTTCGATAGGATCGCCATTTCTCGAAACTGGTCGGCACCTACCGCCTCGGCATTGATCTGGCTACCAGTGACATGCTTAAAAACAACGTCGGGGGTGGACAAGGGCAACCATTGCGGCTAGGTCAAAGCGGTTATAAGCGGCGAGGTAGTGTTGAATGAAGGTTTTCTGTTCTTCACAGGTCATGAGGCAGCCTCTCCTTTTCGCTGGTTCTGCATAATGTTTGGACGTAGCCGGCGCGTAGAACTACCTATCGGAGTACCACTTAAGGGGTACTATCTTCGGAGGATTAGTTAAGATTTAATCTGACACTTTCAAATATCCCGTTTTATCGAGCCTAAATGCGGGGTTCAACGGCACGAGTTGACGAGCGTCCGTTAGAGTTCTGCGTTAGGCCACCATTCATTCTTGATCCGCCGGTATATAGGGAATGATGCCTTTTTGGTAGGCCACCTCTTGGATGTCTCGGGGCAGTTGCCTTGCATCCACAGCCAAGCCATTCACCATAATCATCCACGCCATTGGATTATCATCCAGCTTGCTTGGCAAGCACCAATTGGGATCCAGCTGCATCATGCCTAAATGATCACGGACTATTTTAGCTTTGGCGGATCCGGTGCTTTTGCTCACCCCAAAACGCTGACAGAGATCCGTAGCATTCATATAGGGCGCTTGGCTCTTATCAAACAAAAAATTCACAAACCCTAACGCATAAATAATGGCACAAGCCCACGTATTAGGGCGACCGCTCGCCAGGGGCGTTGGCCGTTTGCGGCATAAAGCGGCCGTCGCATAGCGCGCTAGTTGAGCGTATTCGTTATTTAAATGGTGTTCACTAAATTCGTCAGTCAGCGCCACAATGGCATCGAATACGTCCTGCGTATTCTTCGGCACTTTTTCCGATTTTGTCGTTTTTGTCATCTCAATTTCCTGAAAGGTATTACAAGGATATCTCTGACAGGCATAACAAATCATCCGCCAGGGACAGGTCAGACTGGCGTGGCGAAAACCTGATAAGCGCAATGGCGACTTGGCATACCGAAAAGTGGATAAAGACACTGCGCGCGGCTTTCATCAAGGCCAAAAGCACTTAAGCACTTCATCAACCGGGCGGATAGTCGTGAACAACCCTGCCTTCTGTCAGATCTCAAACAAAGTCTTGCAAAACGGGAAGAGACCCTATACGAGCTACGACAGATTACCACATAGCCTGTCTACTGAGACTCGCTTTTAGGCTCAGATAAGTTGCAAAGTGTATTTTAACGTGTAGCGCGCCAAGATATCGGATATTTTTTTTTCAATTTCGTCATTTGCAACACCCGATGCCGGTTTAATTGTCAGGGTAGCCATGGAGCCATGGATGTTGTCTTCGCCTACCGTTACCTCGACGAACGCGGCTGAATCACCAAGGGCTTGCAATTCCGCCTGGTATACCCGTTTGATGGATTCCCAGCGCAGGGCAGGTTTGAATATTTTTCCCACGGGGGTTAGAGGCATTTCGTCGATGAGGATGACTTTCTTGGGAATTGCAGCGCGCTCTTCGATTTCTTGCTGCAGATAGTCCAAAATCTCTTCCGGTGTACGCTCGGCACCGTCTTGAAGCTGGACGTAGGCCACCGGAATTTCTCCGGCATGCGGATCCGGCTGCCCCACGGCGGCCGCCACTTGTATACCAGGGAGTCGGTAGAGTGGGTTCTCGATGGCCGCCGGATCGATGTTGTGACCACCGCGGATGATGAGTTCCTTTGTCCGTCCGGTGAGCCAGAAATAGCCATCGGCATCCTGCCGTCCCAAATCTCCCGTGTTGAGCCAACCTCTTTTGGGCCAAATACCCTGGTTGTGGGCATTATCCAGATACCCGTTGAATACGTTAGGTCCACTGATACAGACGGAACCGATTTCATCGGCGTCGGCCTCACGGTTAAATTGACCTGCTTCATCGACGCTGAAAATTTTCATTTGCTGGTATGGTAGACGCAGACCAATGGAACCGACCTTCCGGTGACCGTGGTAGGGGTTAAAGGATGAGGCGCAGGTGCCCTCCGTCAGCCCGTAACCTTCAAGAATTCTCATTCCGCAGTGCACTTCAAAGCGTTTGAAAAGTTCAACCGAAAGTGGGGCGGCCCCACAAATAGCAAAGCGCAGCGAGGAGATGTCCGCCTCACCTTTGGGAACATCCAGCAACATTGAAAGCACGGTTGGGACGGCGGAAAACGTAACCGCCCGGTAGTGCTCTACGATGTTGTAGAAGTGTTGGATGACAGATGGGTCTCGAAACCCTCTGGGGCTGAGGAGAACCGCATGCGCCCCGATGGAAAAAGGGGCTGAGCCGGTCACCGTGGTGCCGTTAACATGAAACAGCGGAAGACCGCATAAGGTGACTTCCCCGGCATCTAATTCCATCACGCTGGCGATCATGAAGGCCATTGCCACTTCGTTGAAATGGGTGTGGGGCGCCAGTTTGGGAGTTCCGGTAGTACCGCCGGTGTGGTACAGGGAAGCGATGTCCTGCGGGTCGATGGTACGGCCCGAAGCGAGTTTGTCACCGTTGTATCGACCGATGACTTCGTCGTAGCCAACAATCCCCTCCTTCTCGTCACTGGGTCCCATGACCCGAACGATGGCCCTGAGGGTCGGCAATTTATTGCGGATGGCCAAGACCTTCTCCCAGATATCCAAGCCGGGGAATTCCGCCAGTGCCACTAATACCTTCGTTCCTGCCGATCGGCAGATTTCAGCGATGGTGGAAGCTTCCAACAACGGATTGATGGGATTAACAATGCCGGCCGCTTCGCCTCCCCACAACACATAATGGGTGTGCGGCAGGTTGGGGAGAAGATAGGAGACGACATCCTTGGGGCCGATGCCCATGTCATGAAAAAGGTTGGCCGTGCGGATGATCTGAGACATAAAATCCCGATAGGTTACCGCTATTGGTTGGTCGTATTGATCTCCGGATAAAAAAAAGCTGATGGCGGTTGCCTCCGGATTGAGGGACACGCCTTTTTTGAGCATGTCAAACGTGTTAAAGGTTGTCATTCTCTCTGCAATGGGAACTCGCTCAAATACTTCAAGATCGATGGCAGTTTTGATTTTAAGCTCACCCATAAGACACCTCCCTCTGAAATAATAAATGGAGTGTTAGCATCAGTATCTTCCGCCCATTAAGCGGTTTTATCTGTCTGTTGAATTGTGCGCAATGCCTGGTTCAATGATAATAGGCTCTGGCATTTGCAATAGCCGTGGTAAGGCTTCAAGCATATCCTTTCGGCCGCGGAAGCGGTCTTAAAATCGTTGACGCTGAACTCTGGGCCGGCGTCCCGACAGGAGCGGATCAGGATTTGGGAGAGGTTGACCATCAACATCGTCAGGTTGGCACCGTGGTAGACCGGGGTAGCGTTGACCATCATAACGTTCTCCAGTCCCTTAATAAAAGTGCGTTGGCAAATAATCTACGCAACAAATCCACTGTATTGTCAGCTACTCTGCGCTTAAAATCGCCCTGTTTACGAGCAGAATCGATTCCGTTTGAAGTCACTCAACGTTAACTCCCTGACCCGTAGTAACTCCTCCGCTTTTTAGCGTCTTCAGGGTTAGGAAGAAATCGTTGAGGTTAGCGAATGCGTTGTGAAGCCACGGTTAGCCAATGAGGGTATTGCGCCAGGTTTCAATGCTTCAGCGTTCGTTCCTTTGCGGTCTAGGGGCGCGAGCATGAACAGAAGCTTCTAATTATAGTTTTGCCGGTGATGCTTGGTAGCGGATTCCCATTACAGGCAAATTATTGCTACAGCACAACCTGACTTTGCTGCGCTTAGGTTTGCTTGAATTTGGGAAGCGGTATCAACAGCAGGTTGACCACTGAAACATCATCAACAGAATCCGTTTATTAAAGAGGAAGTCATTTTGTCTAGTATCGAGCTATGACCCCTTATGTGATTACTGTTTTTGGAGGCACCGGCTTTCTGGGTCACGCTATCGTTCGGCACCTTGTTGAGTCGGGAGTGACAATACGGATCGCCGCCCGCCATCCACATGCTCCCGCTCTTGCCGGAGCCGACAGCAAGATCGAACTCCAGACCACCGATGTCCGCAATGAGGATACCGTAGCCAAAGCGATCAGCGGCGCCACTGGCGTGGTCAATGCCGTCGGACTCTATGTCGAGCAAGGGAAAGCCACTACTTTCGAGGCCATCCATGTGGAAGGGGCTGAGCGAGTTGCACGCCGGGCCCGTGAAGCCGGTATCCGGAGACTGGTATACATCTCCGGGATTGGTGCAGATCCGACGTCACCATCGAAATATGTGCGTGCCCGCGCCCGCGGCGAACAACGCGTCCACAGTGCATTCCCGAACGCTGTCATACTGCGGCCCAGCGTACTGTTCGGCCCCAACGATGCGTTTTTAGGTTCCCTAAAGGCGGTAACCCGCTTACCAGTGGTCCCCTTATTTGGCAAGGGTACCACGCGGCTGCAACCGGTGTATGTGGAAGATGTGGCTAGCGCCGTGCGCCAAGTTTTGGAAGCACATGAAATAGTTGGAAGAATTTTCGAGCTGGGCGGATCCCAGATCTATAATTACCGCGAAATCGTAGAGAAGGTGCTTGCCCACTTTGGTCGCCGGCGACTGCTGCTACCGGTACCTTTTAGCGCCTGGCGAATGCTCGCAAGGATGGCATCTATCCTGCCCAATCCTCCGCTGACGCCAGATCAGGTCACACTCATGGAAACCGACAATATGGTTGGCGCCGGGGTCGGCACGTTCGACGAGCTCGGCATTGAACCGCATTCCCTCGAGCAGATGCTGTCCCATTGCCTAGGGACGCACTAATGAAAACAAGCCGGTGTTTGAAAAGTTTGCTTGAGGTATGGCAACAATTCGTTAAATATTCGCCATTTTGGTCTTTAGATAGCAGTGGTGCGATTATAGAAACTTTTCGGTTTTTAGCGCTCTCCGAGTACTTATCAGCGTGGAACTTGATTATCCTTGCTATGGTCGGAGGAAAACACTTGGCCGACACTCTTTACGAGCATAGCCATCGAGAAAATCCTAAGGCCTGATGCGCAATGATAGCGTGCCAGCCCTTCGTTCAACGGTCGATCACGCTTTCGGTGGCTTGGCGCGTACTAAGCGATTACTGGTTTTTTCCACGATTCGGATCTATAGTAGATTTATGTAACAAATTCAAGCTAACATTACTATGGCTGACAAAAAAAACCACGGTGGCCACCGACCCGGCGCGGGACGACCCTCGAAGTATGGTGAATCTACTCAAGTCATTCGGGTACCGAAAAGCCTAGCACCTCGGGTCGCCCACTTTCTCAAAGCGGTCCAAGAAAAGTGTCCGATCGATACGACGACGATTGCTCAAATTTATCGGCCTGCCGAATGCGTTATCCACCAATCCCTCACTCTCTTTGCCACCCGTGTTGAAGCGGGCTTCCCCTCCCCCGCCGATGACTATGTGGAAGGTCAACTGGATCTGAATGATCACCTGATCAAACATCCGGCGGCGACATTCTATGTAAGGGTCGCCGGTGATTCTATGACCGGGGCCGGGATCTATCCGGGGGATATCCTGGTGGTGGATCGGTCCCTGGAGCCCACCCATGGCAAAATCGTGATCGCCGTGGTCAACGGCGAGTTGACCGTCAAACGGTTGTTGATTGAGGCAGATCGGGCGATGCTACAGCCGGAAAACGGCCATTACCGCCCCATTGAAATCTCAGAATCCATGGATTGCGTCATCTGGGGCGTGGTGACCGGTGTCGTGCGTCAACTCTGAACCGCCACGGCGAATCGCCCTAGTCGATTGCGATAACTTCTACGTGTCGTGCGAACGGGTGTTTGCCCCGCAGTTGGCACACCGACCCGTGGCCGTGCTTTCCAACAACGATGGCTGCGTGGTGGCCCGCTCCGAGGAATTGAAAGCCCTGGGGGTGGCCATGGGTACCCCTATTCATGAAATCCGGGCTCTGGTAAAACAAGCGGGAATCGAGGTCTACTCCTCGAACTATGCTCTTTATGGGGATATGAGTGCGCGGGTGATGCAGGTATTGGAACAGTTCACGCCTCGGTTGGAACTCTATTCCATCGACGAAGCCTTTTTACATCTCACCGGTTGCGAAGACGCCCTTCTCACCGACCATGCCCAGCGGATCGTAAAAACCGTTCGCCAATGGACGGGGATTCCGGTTTCCATCGGCATCGGTCCCAGTAAAATGCTGGCGAAGGTGGCCAACCGGGTGGCCAAACAACAACAGATACCGGGCGGAGTGTTCAATCTTGCCGATCCTGCTTTGCACGCTGCGATCCTGGCGCGGATTCCAGTAAGCGGCCTATGGGGTATCGGTAAATGTTGGGCCCAGAAGCTGCAGGCGCTGGAAATTACCACAGCCCTGCAACTTTGCGAGAGCGATCCTAGCCAACTGCGGGCGCTGTTCGGCGTGGTGATGCAGCGGCTTACTATGAGCTACGCGGGGTTTCCTGTCTCGACACAGAGGCACTGGCGCCTCCGAAACAGCAGATTATCGCCTCCCGGTCCTTTGGTCGGCCAGTGACTGAGCTGGAAGCACTCCAGGAAGCCGTGGCCAGCCATGTAGCCCGAGCGGCAGTGAAGCTGCGTCGCCAGGGCTCGGTAACTCAGGCCCTGGTGGTGTTTATCCAGACTAACCGGTTCAAAGCAGAGGAGTTCCCCTATCACCGGGCTGGTACGCTGAGCCTGCCGGCGCCGACGGCGGATACCGGAAAACTCATCGGCTATGCCGTGAAGGGCGTGAAAGCACTGTACTGGGCGGGATTGCGGTATAAAAAAGCGGGGGTGATGCTGTTGAATCTCTCGCCGGCCCAGCAGAGACAGTTGGATTTGCTCCATCCCGGGGATGATGAACGGTCTCGGCTGCGGATGCAGGTCGTGGATCGAGTCAATGCCAAGTTGGGTAAAGACACGCTGCGCTTTGCCCGAGAAGGATTGCACCAGCCCTGGCAGATGCGTCAGGAAAAACGCTCGCCTGCGTATACGACGCAGTGGAAGGATTTGCCGTGGGTGTAGTTGGCGAAATGAAATTTGGTATAGAACCGCAAAACTCTGGAAAACTTAATGGAAGAACCAAGCCAGATAGCCGCCCACCAGCAGGACAGTCAGCAGATACAGCGCTGTTTTTAGCTGATATTGCCTAATCAGGCGACCCTCGGAAAGGGCGGCGATAAGATACGGGCGCGTCGCGTCCGGGGTGTCAGACAGCACGTGCACATCGGGTGTTGTTGCGCGCTCAAGCTGCGCCCGCTGCACCTGCCGGTGCGGTTGGGTCAACCGAACAACTCGCGAAGGTCCACGTCCCGCTTTTCTTGTTCGCTAAATGTCAACAGCTTGTGGGGTCGGAAGGCAAAAAAGCGCGCCAGGAATATTTCGGGAAGCTGTTGAATGCGCCGATTGTTTAGGTTGACCGTATCGTTGTAAAACTCACGGCGGTCGGCAATGGCGTTTTCTAAACCCGTGATGCGAGCCTGCAAGTGCTTAAATTTATCGCTGGCACGCAGTTCCGGATAAGCCTCTGCGGTGGCGAATAGATGGCCCAGGCCAAACCGCAGCTGCGTCTCGGCGGTACCCAAGGCACCCAGGTCGCTCGCGGCTTGGGCACTGGCCACTGCAACTCGGGCACCCATCACTTTTTCCAGCGTACCCTGCTCGAACCTCATGTACTGCCGGCAGGTTTCCACCAGCTTGGGCAGTTCGTCGTGGCGCTGCTTCAGCAACACATCAATGTTCGACCAGGATAACTTGACGTTGTGCTTAAGGGTGACCAGCCGATTGTAGGTCAAAACACCGTAAACGATAAGCATCAGCAGAATGCCTAGGCTCAGCATAAGGTAGGTGTTCATCGTCACTGTCCCTGTTGCGAATACGTTAAGATCCTATGTCTATAGTATTCCAGTATGCCTTAGCAAATTGCAATGCATGAAAATCACAGTTTTCATATTGCCCAATGCAGCGGCTCAGAGTAGATTAGACAAGTTGCACGGCAGTTCACCCGGTATGATCAATGGAACCGCCATCGCAAGGAGGTCCTATGCAATGTCTCCTCGTTCTGTCCTGGTGCGTGTTGCTGCTTGCGCCATCTGCCGTCCCTGCGGAGCGGGTGATTACCATCGGCCGGCCGGCCAAGGAAGTCCAGCGCACGTACAACAGGCTTTATCCTATTGCGGTCTATCTCGGTGAGCGTCTGCAGGCCCAGGATATAACCGGCGGCGATGTGGTCCTGGAGGGAATGAACAGCAATCAAGCCACCATCAAGCTGATCCAGGCCGGTAAGATCGACTTGCTCTTTGAAACGCCCTACTCCGCGTTGAGCTTTATCAAGAAAGCCGGCGCCATCCCTCTGCTGAGCATTGCCAGGGACGGCGAGATGCAGGAATATCGAAGTCTGATCTTCACCAGGCAGGCCTCCGGCATCAACAAGCTGGAAGACCTCATCGACCATGTCATCGCCTTTGAAGATCCCGGTTCTACGTCGGCATACCATCTTCCCCGTACCGCCATGGAGGCGGCTGGTTTGGAACTCGTAGCCCTCGCCTCGCCCGAAGCAGAGGTTCCCAAAGGCAAGGTCGGCTATGTCTTTGCGGGCAGCGAATTGAATGTCGCCAGCTGGGTCTATTTTAACCGCACCGATGCCGGCGCACTGAGCAATTTGGACTGGAACTCTCAAGATGAGAATCCCAAGGCTTTCCGCAAGGATTCCGTCATTATCTACGAAACGCGGTCCGTACCACGCATGCTGGTACTCGCCAGGCCCGACTTAGCGCCCGAGATCACGGCAGCGGTAAAGCGTGTGCTGCTTGTCATGCATCAAAGCGAGGCCGGTAGGCAAGCCTTAAAGGGGTTCGATATCAGCCGCTTCTATCCCATAGAAGATGCCGAGACTTATATAGAAAATCTCGAAAACAGTTTGACCCACACAGCAAATTGAGGCGCGCCATGCGAAGCATCCGCACCCGTCTGAACTTTTGGGTCTTTGCCCTGATCGCCGGTATCTTCCTCTTGGTGTTCCTCGTCGCGAGAAACATTCACCAGGAGTCGTTCCGACAGACCAAAGAGATCACCGAGCACATCATTCGCGAGTCGCTTACCCAGGGGTGGAAAGCCAAGGTCAACTCCCTGGCGGCCATGCACGCAGACCAGCTTATCCAGCCCGTCTATGCCAAGGATCTGGAAATGATCAGACACCTTGCCATAGTGGCCAAAGAACACGGCCTGGTCATAGATATCTTTGTCATAGACGACCAAGGGATCGTTCTAAGCGACGGTACCTGGCAGTCGCTGCATCTTGGCCAACGTTTTTCCAGGTCGTTGCTCCCTGACCGGAAAGGAACGCTACTGGTGGAGACACCCGTGCGGGTAGGTAGCCATCTCATCGGCAAAGTGATCATGCAATTCGACGCTCATCAGACGGAGCAAGCCATTACCTCCCTGCACACCAGAGCCGACGGTCTTTTCCGGCAGTCTCTGGCCGAAGGCCAGGCCCGGCTGCTGCTACTGTTCATCGCCTCGCTGCTTACCGGCCTCGTTGGCGTCTATGCACTCTCCCGGAGTTTGACTCGGCCTCTAGCCTCACTCTCACGAGCCATCGCGAGGTTAGGTCGCGGCGAGTACGATGTTCAAGTTCCTCTCACGCGCACCGACGAACTTGGCGAGCTGGCGCAAACCTTAAAGCGCGTGGCCGAGTCCCTGCGCCATAACACCGTTTCCAAGACCTACCTGGAACGGGTGCTGGCGAGTCTGCCGGTAGGTGTGGCGGTCACCGATCACGACGGCGTTATCCTTCATGCCAATGCCAGCTTCCATAACTTATGCGAGTTGCAAGAAGTACCAGGCCGCCGACTTCAGGAGGCAATCGGCGTCACTCCAGAGGTCTTTCGAGATGTCGCAGAGCTCCTCTCCCAGGGGTACCCAATTCGGGACAAGGAAATCGTTCTCAACTTAAACGGCAGACTGGTGGATGCCCTGATTTCCGGAGTGCCTGTCGAAGACTTGATCGACGGTGCCACACTACATTATCTCTTCATTATCTACGACATTACCGAGCGCAAAGACTTGGAACGACAACTTCGCCATCTTGCCACGCATGATCATCTGACCGGACTGCCCAACAGGCGTTACCTCTTCAATCGTATCGAAGACGAGCTGGCAGCCTACCAGCGCGACCAAACCCGTCCCTTCTGGCTTGTCTTCGTGGATGTGGACCGCTTCAAGAGCATCAATGATACCTATGGCCACCATGTGGGCGACGAAGTCCTTAAGATCATAGCGAAACGCCTGACAACAGCGTCCCGAGAGCACGATCTGGTGGCCAGGCTAAGTGGCGACGAATTTCTGGTGATGCTGCGTGAACATATCGACAGGGAGCAGGCCGTGCAAATTGCCCAACGTTTCTTGGAAACGCTGCGCAGGCCGCTGCACATTCAGCAACTTGAGTTCACGGTTTCCGCTAGCGTGGGCCTTGCTCGCAGCGAGCCGCGGCACCGCTGTGCCGACGATATGATCAGCGAAGCGGACACGGCCATGTATCAAGCCAAGACCCAAGGCAAAAACCAACTTATCATCAGCTTCGATAGAGAAGGCGAAAATCGCAAACTGCTTGTGAAAAAGGACCTGCAAACGGCAATCAATCACAAGCACATCGTCAATTACTACCAACCCATCTTGGACTTGCGCACCGACCGCGTGATCGGCTTTGAGGCCTTGGCGCGCTGGCTGCATCCACAAGAAGGCATCATTATGCCCGGCCTGTTCATCGCCGCTGCTGAAGAGATGGGTCTCATCCTGCCGTTGGGTGAGCAGGTTCTGCAGGCCGCTTGCCGACAACAGCACGCCTGGTCGCAGCATTCCGGCTTTGCTGAGTGCTTCGTTAGCGTGAACGCCTCCGCTAGACAACTCTTCGACAGTGATTTTTTCAGGACCGTGGAGCGCTATCTGTGCGAGTGCAAGGCGGATCCTTCCCGTATCGTCCTAGAGATTACTGAATCTCTCGTTATGCGCGAGCCGGAAAAGACCGCCACGACTTTATGCAACCTGCGCAAGCTAGGCCTCAGGCTGGCGATCGACGAGTTTGGGACCGGCTATTCCTCGTTGAGCCATCTGTCCCAGTTTCCCTTCGATATCCTTAAGGTGGATCGCTCCTTCGTCGCCGGGATGGCCTTGAGCACAGAGCAGAGCCGGATGATGCGTATCATTTACGATATCGGCCGCAACCTGGGCATGGAAGTCATTGTGGAGGGAATCGAGAACGGCTCCCAGGTGCAAGCGGTACTCGAGGCGGGCATTACGACCTGCCAAGGCTTTGTGTTCTGCATGCCGGCCCCAGCGGAAGAACTGGATGCCTTGTGCGGCGACGACGCCGGCGCCGCAATAGCCGCCAACAGGTAGCCCGGCTGGGCATCTGAACGAAGTTGCCCGACCTCACGCTTAGGCGGCTTCACCGGCCGCTTCTGTTATCACCAGTGTCTCCAGCAGCTGTTCTTGCTGGCGGCGCATCCAGGCCTGAATTCTCTGATTGTCAACACCATGAGCCCTAAGCACCACTGCCGCCAAATCAAGACCCGCCGGAATACTGCGGGTCACGATCGCCTGCATGCCAAGTGCTTCGTATTGTTGCCGCTCCGCGTCGCTCTCTACTGAAATAAAACGCGTCAGTTGCGGATAGCGCTCGCGCAGAACGGGGGTAAGATCCCGGGCAATTTGATAGCGTCTGATGGTAATGACAATGGTAGGACGCCGGGACATCTGCACGGTCTCCATCAGGCGCAGATCGCTTAAATCCCCAAATGCCACGGGATAACCGTCGGTGTTTGCCTTAACGAAGCGGTCGTGATCCATTTCCAGCGCCATATACGGGATACCGTGGGCTTCGAGACCATCGGCGACCCGGCGGCCAACCTCATCCATTCCGAAGATAACCACCGGCGCCACCCGTTGTGCCTCGACGCCATCGGCAGCCTGTTGCGCTGCAAAATCGCGGTTGGCGATCCGGGTTGCCATTCGATATCCCAGGGCCGTCAGCGCGGGAGTGAGTGCCAGACTGGCAGCGACGGCCGTAATCAGCAGCGCCGCCACATCGGAACCGAGGGCGCCTTGCAGGGCAGCCATGCTGAAAATGACAAAGGCAAACTCGCTGCCCTGAGACAGCAGAAAACCGAGTTGTATGGCGCTACGCAGCGGTGCCTTTAAGGCCCGCGCCGCAAGGTAAATAAGCACCGTCTTAATACCGAGCAGCAGCAGCAAAACGAGGAGAATTTGCACCCACTTCTGAACCAGAACACCAATATCCAGCGACATACCCACGGTAATAAAGAAAAAACCCAGCAGCAGGCCACGGAACGGCTTGATTTCAGTCTGCACCACATGGCGGTAGGGAGTTTCGGAAATAATCATGCCGCTTAAAAACGCCCCCAGCGTCAGCGATAAGCCCAGCGCTCCCGTGGCTGCCGACGTCATCAAAACGATAAGCAGCGCGACCGCGGTAAACACCTCCTCGCTCTTCACACTTCCAAGCCAGCTAAAGAACGGACCAATAAGATAACGGCCAAGCCAGATCGTTGCGGCGAATGCCACCGCTGCCTTTAAGGCGGCCGCGCCGATGGCTATGCCCAAGGCTGTTTCCGTATCCCCGATCGACGTTGCCAGAATCAGTAAGAAAATGGCGCAAATATCCTGAAAAATCAAAACAGCCGTGGCGGTCACACCGACCGGACAGCGCTGCTGACGGCGTTCCGCCAGGGTTTGCACCACGACCGCTGTGGATGACAACGCCAACGTGGCACCGACGACAAGGGCAATACTCAGTTCATAACCCACCGCCAGCGCCAATAGCGCAAGCGCAAGCGCACACAGGCCAACCTGAAGGGGGGCAAGCCCCAAAATATCCCGCCGAGCGTCCCAGATGTGTCCCAAGGAAAAATGCAGACCGATGTCAAAAAGCAAAAAAACGACACCCAACTCAGCTAGCAAATGGGTTGTCGCACTTTCCTCAATTAGCTTGAGCCCTTGGGGACCGAGCAAAACACCCGCCAGTAAATAGCCCACAATAGGACTTAGACTCAGCGGGCGCATTAGAAAAACCGCCAAAATACCGGCAAGCAGGAGAACGATAGCAGACTGGAGCGCGTGAACTTCGGCCATGGAATTTATCTAAAAAGGCTGCCTTGCGACGGGTGGAGGAAAGTGTGTTCTATGAATCCCAGGTCATTGCGAAAAACCCCTTATCAGAGCTGTGCCACATTGAAGGTATCGCAGCTCTGCAGATCTCCGTCGGTCAAACCCCGTTTGAACCAGCGGACGCGCTGCGCCGAGGTGCCATGGGTAAACGACTCCGGAGCCACATAACCCCTGGCTTGGCGTTGTAAACGATCGTCGCCAATGGCGCTGGCGGCATTCAGTCCTTCCTCGATGTCCCCTGTTTCCAGGATTTGGCGCGCCCTCTGGGCATGATGAGCCCAGATTCCGGCAAAACAATCCGCCTGCAGCTCTTGCCGCACCGACAAGGCATTGGACTCCACTGGACTTACGCGGCCGCGTAACGCCTGAATCTGCTGCGCAATCCCCAGCAGGGTCTGCACATGGTGTCCGATTTCATGGGCGATGACATAGGCATGAGCAAAATCACCGGGGGCTTGAAAACGGTTTTTAAGATCCTGGTAAAAACTCAAATCAATGTAGACTTTCTGATCACGCGGACAATAAAACGGACCAACCGCAGCCTGAGCAAAGCCACACGCCGATTCCACCGCACCCGAGAACAGCACCAAGGTCGGCTCTTGATAAGTACGGTCCAGTTGGCGAAACAGCTCATGCCAGGTATCCTCGGTATCCGCCAGCACCACCGAGACAAAATCCCGCGACGTATCATCGGCAGCGGAATAGGAAGACTGTGGCACGGCAGAAGAGGGAACATTATTCGTGGGCACATTTTGGAGCAAAACGGATGGATCGATACCAAGATACATGGCAATTAGCAAGAGAACTACAACACCGATGCCACCCCCCTTGGCGCTACGAGAAATTCGCATCCCGCGCCGGTCTTCAACATTCTGGCTTCTTCTACCCATTTTCCAGCGCATGATAGCCCTCGATTCGCTGCTTAACGTGACACGATAGACTTCTTATAAAAATAAGCGATGCGGCGCCGGGCTAGCCGGTGTCACCAGCAGCGCACCGGGAGATGCGCGCTAGCAGCGCTATACTTTATCTTCCCCCCGACCGGCTGGCCGTCGTCCGGGCGGAAGCGGCTGCCAATGTCTTGCGTAATTCGGCCTCGAGCGCTTCCATCTGGGTGGCGGCTTCCTGACGGCGGCGGCGCCCTTCATCCGCGATCTGCAGACTTTCTTCGATGGTGGCAATCAGCGATGCGTGCGCCTTTTTAACGGCCTCGATATCGAACACCCCGCGTTCCAACTCCCGGCGCACCTGGGCGTTGGCCTGTTTAAGGTTGTCGGCATTGGCGGTCAGCAACTCATTGGTCAGATCGGTAGCGGCCTTAACGGTGCGAGCGGCCTGCCCGGAACGATAGATGGTAATGGCCTGGGCCAGTTGCTGCCGCCATAGGGGAACGGTGTTAACCATGGTTGAGGTAATTTTGTTGACCAGCCCCTTATCATTCTCTTGCACCAGACGAATGCTGGGCAGACTCTGCATGGTGACTTGGCGGGTTAGCTTGAGGTCGTGTACCCGCCGCTCCAGGTCGTCGCGGGCACTGCGTAAATCCCGCAGTTCTTGTGCCTTGATGACGGAGTCATTCTGCCCCACTTGCTGTTGGAGATTGGGAATAATCTCCTCATCCAGTTGCCGCAGTTTTTCCTCGCCTGCTCGTATATACAGTTCCAACGTATGAAAGTAGTCCAGATTTGCCTGATATAGCCGATCCAAAGAGGTAATATCGGTAAGCAGCTTGGTCTTGTGACGTTCCAGTTCATTGCTGATGGCGTCGATCTGGTTACGCACCGATTCATATTGCTGCACGATTTTGGCGAGAGGCTTAGCCTTACCGAACAGGCGGGCAAGTAACCCCGGTTTTTTGTTAGGGTCCATCTCGTCTACGTTAAAACCGCGCAATACGGCTACCATTTCGTTCAAAGCGGCACCAGCGGGACCCGTATCTTTGGAACGTACCCCCTCGAGCATGCGGTCAGAGATGGTAGTCAGCTGCTCTTGGGCCTTGGTGCCAAAAAAGATAATGGAGTTACTGTCTTGCAAATCGATCTCGGCCAGCAAAGCGGCCAGCTGCTGGCGATCAATCTCCGGTGTCGGTTTGCGAAGGGCCAGATCCTGATCAATGTTTTTCATTAATTCCGCCGAGGCCGATTGGGCCAGCACCTGAGCCGAGGTGGACAGATCGGTGGTTTGGGTCATCGGGCATGGACTCCTGGCTGATTAACGGTGGCAAACACAATTTTGCTGGGATTAGATAACACCTTCATGCTTGAGTTGCGTCTTTAATACCTCAATCTGTACATCCAGATCCTGCACGTCATCTTCCAGCAGCTTTACCTGCTGCTCCTTAAAAACGTCCTCAATGGTAATCAGAACGCGGCGAAAGTTATTTTCCAGCTCCGGGGTTTGCATGCTTTCGTGGGTGCGGGCATAACCTTCGGTTACTTGTTTGGCTCCCTCCAGATACACATTGAAAAACTTCCTGGCACGGCGCAAGTCCCGGGGATCCTCCTCGACCATGGTCACCACCTGGCGTGCCGCATCAGCAATTCGCCGTAACCGAATATTAAATTCGGCATTACGAATCTCTCGGTTGGCCAACTCCAAGGCATTGATCGTCCGCTCGGCACTCTCCAGTGCCGCTACTACCTGTTCTGTGGTGTCTAATCCATAAGAGTCGGCCACTTTTTTGGCGGTTCGCGGATCAAATCCATACACCAGATAGCAGCCTAACATCGCGCCAAGACCAAAGCTCACCGCAATCGGCAGGCTATAGCCGGCCCCGAGGGCAGCGGTTAACCCCGTGGCCACGCCGACCAGCACTGCACCTAGCGTCTTTAAGGGATATGGAGGGGCCCGGGCTACTTTTCGTCGTTCATATTCCGCCGCATTGTGCAGACCCTGACGCACCGAGAAAGCTCCTCCTAGATAGAGCGCATAGCCAATTCCATTGATGATTACCCCTGCTAGATCATCCTTGGCAATGGCGAAAATGGCAGCAAACAATAGGGGCAGCGGCAACAGAAACAGCATGAAAGCATTTCTGAAGCGAAACCGCTCGGAAAATTTTTTATATCTAACCACCATAGCTTAGAGAGTAAATGCAGCGGAAATCTTGGACGGCATCTTGTGCTAACCAGATTGGCCATATGCCAATTTTAAGGTGTGACCAGGGCATTATACCGCCAAAAATGCCTGGCAAGAAGCCACTCCAATAGTGGAGAAAAGGATTAATAACCCGATGAATTTAAGCCAAAATTTGGGCATTTATTTTCCTGATTTCTCATCGCAAAGTAAGTCAAACAAAACAGCCGCGCCCAAAACTTTGGCGAGCGCGGCTCATCGATACTACTGTTAGAGTTGTAAAGATTGATCAAGTTTTATTATTTTATCATTGCCACTCCCAAAGCATTAGGCCTTCGCAGTCTTAAGTTCTCCATCAATGGTTTCGAAATGAGAGCCGAGCCACCGATACGTCACTCCCGCCAGTAGAGCGCCAACGATCGGTGCTACCCAAAAGAGCCAGAGCTGCTGAATGGCCCAGCCGCCGACAAAGAGTGCCGGAGCCGTGCTGCGAGCCGGGTTCACCGACGTATTGGTGACCGGAATGCTGATAAGATGGATAAGCACCAATGCCATGCCGATAGCGAGACCTGCAAAACCGACGGGGGCACGTTTATCAGTGGCACCCAGAATAATAAGCAGAAACACATAGGTAAGCACAATCTCGGCGATCAGCGCGGCAGTCATGGAATAACCACCCGGCGAATGCTCGCCGAAACCATTGGCGGCAAACCCGCTGCCAACCACATCAAAACCGGCTTTACCGGTGGCAATCAGATAAAGAATAAAAGCACCTACAATCCCTCCCAGCACTTGAGCGATAACATAGGGTCCCAATTCAGCTGTTGGAAACCGACCGCCGGCCCATAAGCCAAAGGAGACTGCAGGATTGATGTGGCAACCCGAGATAGGGCCAATGGTATAGACCATGGTCAACAAGGTTAACCCAAAGGCAAAGGATACGCCGACAAAGCCGATACCTAAATGAATGTTATCAGGCGTCCCTGTGGTAAATGCAGCCGCTAATACGGCACTGCCGCAACCACCGAAGACCAGCCATGCAGTACCGATAAATTCGGCTGTTAATTTTTTTGCTAGAGACATTGCTGCTACCTGCTCAACTTACTAAAAATAATACCGTGACACGAGATAATAAAAATTTTTTAAAATCAAAAGCTTATTTTATTTTAGTTTTTTGTATCTCCTCACAAAGCACAAAGAAAACCGATTTTACCTAATAAATTCAATAACATATAAATATGTCGGTTAACACGTTGCTATTTACGTGTTTGAAACCATGCATGCAACGGCGCAAGAACCTAACCCGAAGCTTGGGGCAAGGCACTTCATAGCAAGATCGTAGCTAGCGCTATACCTAAAAAAATCATCACCCACGCCGCGAATTGATCGCCCAGTTGACCATACCACTGCGGTAAACGGACCGACACTTCCCCTTGTCGAGCTAAAGCGGTTTTAAACCCTGCAAAACTCAGCAACAGCACCCCTACCCCTATCACTGCAGGTAGCGTCAGGGAAATACAAGCCAGTAATGTCGAACCTAAACTTAACCACATGGTCGACCGCCGATATGTTGGAGATTTCGTCTTCCCCATAGGCTTTGCCTTCCACAACTGTGCTCCGTAGAGACCACCAAGAAAGCCAAGCATAATTGCTGTGTAGGTATGCAGAACATGCCAGGTAGGCTCGCGCCACTCAGGAGGACCTGCTAGCAGGAAAAAGGATGAAACGGCACAAGGAACCAGTAGGATGCAGATGGTAATCAAAACAGAGGTGGGTATGTTAACTTCAGGATTGGTGGTGGTTTGCATTTTAATACCCGCTCAAGTGGAAACCGTTCATATTATCCTTTGCTTTACTAAGTTAATTTTTTCATACCTGTATAACATTTTTTGAAAAAATGTCAAGCATTAGTATAAACTTATTTAAGGTTGAAAAGACACTTTAAGGTATCAATTATAAATAAATATTAAAAAATATTTAAAAAATCAATAAAATAAAATCTAACTGATTCATGTATCAAATCAAAATATAATACAATATTTGTATAATATATTTTGCCGGCGGTGACCCCGCCGTCTCTTCGATGAACGCCCTATCGACACGCTGCGACACACTTAGCGCCCTGCCCTTTTCAGCTCCAAAATCCATAGGTTCGTTCCAACAACCAAAATGCCGCCAGCGATCCAATAAGATAAGCTCCTGGTGTGGATACCGCAGCAGCCGTGTGCCAGGCATCGGGTTCAGCGCTTGTTTTACTATAGCTGCGTAACCGCTTGAACAACCAAAAAAGCATGAACACGGCGGCAACGAACAGCAGTTGCCCGATTTCGACGCCGATATTGAAAAAAGCCAACGCCAGCGGGATGGCGTGTTCCGGCAATCCTACCTCGCGCAATGCACCGGCAAAGCCCAATCCATGCAACAACCCAAACACAAAGGCCACTAGCCAGGGCTTGCGTGCGGCAAGCCCGGGATGTCCCTGGCGGGTGTGGATTACCTCGGCGGCGACAAAGACAATGCTAAGGGCGATGGCGGCCTCTACCGGCGCCTGCGGTACCTGAACCCAGCCAAACGTCGCCGCCGCCAAGGTCAGGCTGTGGGCAATGGTAAAGGCGGTAATGGTGCCGATGAGGCGCGGCCAAGTCCCGACCAGAAACAGGAGCGCCAGTACGAAGAGCAAATGGTCGATACCGAGCAGAATATGCTCGACACCGAGTGCAACGTAAGTCTTCGCCACGTCCCACGTCCCAGCTGCCGCGGCCACCGTAAATGTGGAATCACCCGGTGTGAGCCGCACGGTCTGCGTCGTGCCGTCGAGGCGCTGCACACGGGCCAGCACGTCGGTGCGGGTCGCCGCTAGCCCTTCAATAGCGACGGTGCCGCCGACAAGTCCACCCGCACAGGTCATTTGCCAGCGTTCAATATAGGCGCCACCGGCAAATCGCGATCCAGGCGGAGTACCGGTGCAGTTCTCAGGAAGGCCGACGTAAAGTCCGAGCCGTCGGTCACCTCTCGCCGGCACCTTCCAGAGCACTTGGTAACTCTCGGCGTCGATCTGGCGCAATTCGAGATACCCAGGCCGTACTTCGTGGGCCTGCACGGACCCCGGCAAACCGCAGCAGAGCAGCCAAATGGCAAAAATGGGAAGCGCTGCTTTCATGGCTCGCGGGACACCAGCTGTTCGCTGGTAGAGTCATCCGGCATCTCTATCACCACCTGGTATCGTGCCCGTAGCGCCTCGTAAAAGCGATTCTTCGCCGCAATGCGATGTTCTGCTAACCACTCACGCTCGACGACGGAGCGGATTTTCTCAAGCGCTGGCATACCGCCCGCTTCCCGATCGGTAAAGCGCACCAGATGCAGTCCGTAACTCGATGAAAAAGGACCAGACCAGCGGTCGGCAGGCGCTTCGGCCAGCGCTTCTGCAAGAGTGCCGCCGAAAGTCCGGGCAACCTCTTCCAACGTCACCGCGTCGAGTTCGTACGGCAAAAGCGTCGGATCACCCAGAGTCTCGGCTCTGGATGCAGAGGTCGGTTTCGTGTTGAGATGCGCCAGCAAAGCCATCGCCCGCGCTTCCCCATCGTCGTCGTAGCGTTCGGGGCTCAGGTAAACCTGCTGGAAACTCAGACGTCCGGGACGGCGGAACTTGTCCGCATGGGTCTTCAGGAACACCTGCAGCTGTGCATCGGTAGGTGGTCGCTGCTCAACAAGATCCTCGTTAAGAAACTCCATTTTCTGTCGCAATCGGCGTCGAATGACGAGGTCATCCTGGTCGAGTCCAAGGGCGAGCGCCTCCCGGTAGAGAATCTCTTCTTTGATGTAATCCTCAACCAAACCCTTGAGTTCCTGTCGGGTCGGCGGACGTATCCAGGTGCGCTGGAACTGCTCCGCGAGACGCCTTGCCTGCCCCTCGTCGACAACAATTCGATTGGGTGGCTGTTCGCTGGTGTCGTCGTTAACCAGGGAATACAGCAAAAATAGTCCCGCACCTAGCAGGAGAAAGTGAACCAGGGGTTCACGAAACCATTGTTTCAGTCGAGGTAATCCGTTGGTAGTCATAAAAAGTTCTCGATATAACTTTATGGGGTAAGTTGGGGCCTATGCCAAACTCATTTTGAGAGGCGGATTTTTTAGTCGTTATAGTTAGGAATAATAAACTAGCCAACCATGTTTCAATTAATATAAAGGCTTACCGGTTTGGATGATCGGCCCTTTGAGCCGCACCCCACCCGGGTTTATGATCCGTTCCCTCATACATTTTTCTTTAAATCCAATGCGCTTAACATGCTCACAGCAATGTACAAAGCCGAGCTAAGATACTAAATTTTTCGTAGGGTATTTTCCATTAAGGCCAACAATAACGATGGTTGCAAACTCATCGCCAAACGGGTTTTGGCTCTTTTTTTCCGAGCCCTCTTAAATATATTACTTTATAAATTAGGAGGTTGTCTGATTGGTAGTGTTTTAACTTTGTTGTTTATAGATTTTAAATAGGGATGCCAAACTCATAACGATTCACAAACAACCCGATGACGATATCGGGCATTTGTTTTGATTTCGAGAAGCAAATGGTTTTGCGGACGAGCCGCTTAATACGGGTACGTAGCGTTAAATGTTTCCGCTCTATCTTCTGCGTGTTCCGTTTCCCGATAACATGCTTTTCAGGATCTAGATAACGCCCATAAGAACCCCAATCGTCGGTGTAAAAACGGGTGATTCCAAACGGTTCCAATAAATCCTTTAATTTAAGAAAGACCTCATCCTTGCGGCGCCCGAATACATAAGCCAGCACGTCGCCAGTGGCTCGATCTATGGCATGCCATAGCCATCTTTGATTCGCTTTACTTCCCACATAACTCCACATTTCATCCATTTCAACCTCTATTTCTTGATCATTAACCTCATGATTTTCATCTATTTTTATAATATCCACAACAATCTGCTCAGGCGAGTGTATATCTAAAATGGCCTGATTCACCGATTGCAATTCAGGTTCCTTTTTTTTTAATTCATTAATTACCGTCGCTGTACTTATATCCAATACCCGGGCCGTCTCACGAATGCCGCTCCCGTTTACGGCCATCTCAATGATTTTTCGCTTGACTTCTGGCAAGCGACCTTTCTCTGAATAATCTCGAATAAATGTCTTTTCTTCGCAGTCGCTTTCTTTGCAAAGAAAGCGTTGTTTTCCATTGGTCGTTTTTCCATGTTTACCAACATCGATACCACCGCAACTTGGGCATTTAATTGGTTCTAATACCATAATAAATTTCTGAGTTTAAATTCTGCTAATTTGACATCTTGAATTCAAAATATGATAGTTGATTATTTTATAAAAACAACAAAGCTAAAACACTACCCTGTGTTATTGGTTGACTTCGCTCACCCCTGCTTCGGTCTTCGCCATCGTTACGTTGTCACGCTGCGTCGGCGCCACTGCATATAGGGAATTGACACCAGCGCCGAGGCCAGGATATACGCTGCAACAAGCACCGCGATGCGCGGCCCTGGAACGGTGGCAGCGACGAGCACTGCGAGGCCGATATGGCGGGTGGCACAGGAGATGGCCAGTGCGGTCTGGTTATCGGGCTCCGGTCCGCCGAGAAGATGACCAATGCTCAATGCAGCGACAACCAGCACTGACAGGCTCAGCAGAAACTCCCATCCCGCCGCGAGAATCACGTTCCAATTGAGTCCGAGCAGCACCAGGGCACATCCGGTGAGCACGATGCCGCCGATTGCCATGAGGCGATCACCCCAGCGTTCGGCCAGTTGGGGATTAAACCAATGAATGACCATACCCGCCGCTAGAGGCAACAAAAAGGATTTGCCAATCACGGACGCCACCTGAGCAGGCGCTACCTTGGCCTCCTGCCCGAAAAGCGGCCCGAGCACCGCCACCCAGGCGGGAACAATGACGATTGCCAGCAGCGAAGACGTGACGACAAGGCCGAATACATATTCTCCCTGCCCCAGATGCATCAGTTTGCGCGGCAACAGAGGCGCACCGGCCGAGACCGCGAGCACCAGCAGAGCAACTTTCACGCCGGCCGACACCGCCAGAGTCTTTGCCATGAGCAAGGCTACGAGGGGCACCAGAAGGTACATCGCCACCAGGGAACGCAGCAGCAAACCGGGGCGACGCCACAGATACATCAGATCAACCAGCCTAGAATCCATGCCGATGGCCAGGATTATCGCCACGATGGAAAGCTTTAGAAGCAGCAGCAGTGTCACAGTCATAGACAGAGCATCGGTTAGGGAAATGGCTTCATCAATGGATTCAGAGGCTCAGACTACATACCTCACTCTCATCCAGACAGGTCTACCGTTAGCAGGAAAGACTTGCTTCCAGTCGTTTTTCATGCTTACCACCGTCCAGTCCGCCTTGGGTGCCTCTTCAAGGGCCTTATCCAACCGGCCGAAGTGGCTTTCGCGGTCGTAGGCATACTCCCGCGCAGCATCGTCATGATGAAGTATCAGGCCTAGCCGCGGCCCGTCTCCCGCAGTAGTCCACTGGAGCATCTGCAGGTCCCCGTCGGAATTGCCGAAGGCAGGAACAGGCCGGCTGCCGATGAACCGGTGAATACCGACTGGTTTACCGGCTTTGTCATTGATAAAATCAATCTGCGGCAAGCGAACGAGCACCGGCTTACCGTTCCGCACTTCGTATTGCACTTCGATACTGCTGCCGATCACCTGCTCCGGCGGAATCCCATAGACCCGCTTCACCCACGGGCGCATAAACTCTATGCCGCCGCCCGATACGATAAAGGTCTTAAAACCGTTCGCCCGCAGGTAGTCGAGCAGTTCAAGCATGGGCTGATAAACAAGCTCGGTGTAAGGACGCTCATACTTTGGGTGACGGGCGTTCGCGATCCATTCGGTCATGCCCGCATGGGTGGCCATCAACATCTCAACCAGCCCGCGTTTTCCAGCCTCCGCAAGCGCATCGAGATCGCCTTCCAGCACTGCCTTGAAGGGTTGTTGAGTTTGCCACTCCGGGTGCTGCGGGGCGAGGGTCTTGACGCGGTCCAAGGCGAAGGCGAGCTGGACATACATCGGCTGCTCTATCCATAGGGCACCGTCGTTATCGAAGACGGCAATACGCTCCGAGGGTGGTATAAAATGAGGTCCGGATGCATCAGTGACGGCGGCGACGAACTCCTGAATTGTCATCTTAGCAGAACTGTCATTCCAGGACGGCAGAGGATCGGCTGACACCATCGGCGCCAATACCAAAAGCACAAGAAAGCCCAACAGACGCATGGGATTGTGTTTCATGAAAAGTCTCTGCAAAGGAAGGTTAAGCGTGAGCAAGAGTGGCGGCAGATGCTGGATCTGCCGCCCTAACCCGGACAAAGTGAAGCGTAATCCAGGATTGCGATATCGCCAAGCCCCGGATTCCGCTGCGCTTCATCCAGGCTACGGAAGCAACTTCGCTCTCTGGGCAATGGGTCCAATGTCAGCCGCCGGGTGGTGTCAGCTTTTCCATAACCCGATCGAGACTGAAGCTGGCGGGCTTCTGACGGGGCGGAAACTCTTGGAAGGTTTCTAGGAACTGGGCTACATAAGCCTGCGCCGGAACCAGCAGATACGCCCGGTCGAGCATCCAGTCGAAGTAGGTATTGGAGGTAATCTCGGCCCTCTCGTAAGGGTCGCGGCGCAGGTTCTCCACCAGCGGTATGCGCAATGGGACAAAAGGCTCCATCCAGACGCGGAGCGTGCCTGCCGTCTTTTGCTCCATAAAAATCAGTTTCCAGTCGTCATAGCGCAACGCCGTCAGATCGCCATCATCGGAAAAGTAGAAGATCTCCTTGCGGGGGCTTTTGTCGGTCTCACCGGTCAACAGTGGCAGGATGTTGTAGCCGTCCAGGTGCACCTTGTAGTTGCGCCCGTTAGCTTCCACGCCTTCCAGCAGCTGTTGCTTGATGTCAGGATTACCGGCAACGGCCAGGAAGGTAGGCAGCCAGTCCATGTGGTGAACGATCTCGTTGTTCCAGGTGCCGGGCTTGATCTTGCCGGGCCAGCGTACCGTGGCGGGCACGCGCCAGCCGCCCTCCCAGTTGGTGTTCTTCTCGCCCCGGAAAGGGGTGGCCGCCGCATCCGGCCAGGTGTTGTAGTGGGGGCCGTTGTCGGTGGAGTAGAAGACGATGGTGTTGTCGGCGATGCCCAGTTCGTCGAGTTTCTTTAAAAACTTGCCGATGTGCATGTCGTGCTCCACCATACCGTCGGCATATTCGTTCTGCCCGGAAATGCCACGCAGTTCCGGCTTGACGTGGGTACGAAAGTGCATGCGGGTGCCGTTCCACCAGACAAACCAGGGCTTACCGGCCTTTTGCTGGCGCTCGATAAAATCAATGGCGGCATCGGAGGTTTCGTCGTCAACGGTTTCCATGCGCTTTTTGGTGAGTGGGCCGGTGTCTTCGATCTTCTGGGTACCGTCGGGCTGCGCCCAGGAGTGAATCACACCCCGGGGACCGAATTTCTCGCGAAAGGTCTGACCGTCCGCCAGGACCATATCGCCCGGATAGTCTTCGTTTTCCGGCTCTTCTTCGGCGTTGAGGTGGTAGAGGTTGCCAAAAAATTCGTCAAAGCCATGATTGGTGGGCAGGTGTTCGTCCCGGTCGCCCAGGTGGTTCTTACCGAATTGGCCGGTGGCGTAGCCCTGGGCCTTGAGCAGGCCGGCGATGGTGGGGTCTTCTTCCCGCATGCCAAGCTCCGCACCGGGCAGGCCGACCTTGGACAAACCGGTACGGAATACACTCTGGCCGGTGATAAACGAGGAGCGCCCGGCCGTGCAGGACTGCTCGCCGTAGTAGTCCGTAAAGGTCATGCCCTCGTCGGCAATGCGGTCGATGTTGGGCGTTTTATAGCCCACCAGACCGTGGGTAAAGGTGCTGATATTGGACTGGCCGATGTCGTCGCCCCATACGACAAGAATATTCGGTTTCTGGTCTTCTTGGGCGAACGTCTGCCCGGCCGTACACAGCATGAATAACAACAGCATCAGCCATAGCATCCGGGTACGTTGAAATCTCGGTTTCTGATAGTGCATGGGTAATCACTCCTTAATGTGTTAGGTCATCTTTAAAAGTCGAAAATTACCAAGCGTTGATTACGATTCTTTTTTCAGGCTATCAACTTAAAGCGGGGTACGTCAGATGCCATTTCCACCGGTAGGAGCGAGCTTGCTCGCGATGGAGGCGGGCATCAGGATGAGTTCGCGAGCAAGCTCGCTCCCACAAAGTAGCCTGCAAAGTGTCCCGGCTAAAGTGGATATCCTCTTTCCAGATGCTTCGCTATCTATTCGGTGTTTCCCTCCCTTACGAAATCGCCAAGACGGAATTTTGCCGTCCCAAGAGCGGCGAAGATACTCGTCCGCTCCAGGGACAGGGTTAAGCCTCAGGCTACACCCAAGGCCGAATGCAACTGCTGAACAACCTGAGAATCCAGTCCCAGCCCCTGGGCCAGCCGGCGCAAATAATCACGCTCAGCGGAGGTGTCGACCTCGATGGCAAGTAAGGATGCGGCGTAAATTTCCGCCCCAACTTGCTGATTGGACACCTCACGGATAAGCCCGTCGAGATCGAGAGGTCGGCGCATCTCGTTTTCGATGAACTGCTGCTCCTCGGGGTCTATACCATCCTCCTGAATCTTGCCGACGATGCGTCTCATCTCGGTGGGGTCGATTTGACCGTCAGCCTTCGCGGCGTTGATCATCGCCTTGAGAACCAACGTAGCCTGGGATTCCAGTTCCTGTTCTTCGGCGGCGTTTTCCGGTGCCCGCAGACCCAATGGAAGCTGGGAAGGAGACGCGGTTTGTCCGCCACCGGCGGGCTGGCGGTTCATGTTCTGAAACGCCTGATAGGCGAGACTGCCGAGCAGCGCCAGCGTACCCCCTCCGAGCGCTCCCTTCGTGGAGCTTTTGCCACCCCCAAAAATCGCCCCGGCCAGTGCGCCAAGCCCACCGATGGCAGCAGGGTTACCGCTTTTGACCGAGCGACTGGCATCGCCAAACATACTCTGAGCCATATTAGCCAAATTGCCGAGCATCCCACCTCCACCGGTCCCGGTTCCTCCCGACGACCCGCCTAGCAACTGTCCCAGAATGCCGCCGGATCGGCCGGCACCACGATCGCCAAAGGCATGCTCGATACGATTGCCGCTCGACCGTCCAAAACCACCCTCCTGCATCAGGGCCCCGAGTAATTCTTTTGCATTAAACATCGCTCATCTCTCCTATGGTGATAAACCGTCAGCTCCCGCATTCTGACCGTTCACTGAAAACTATCAGGCTCCTAACAGAACCTGAACGTCCGATCGCATCCAACGCTTATTAACTCCTTGATGTTACCCCCAATCCTGGGGAGCAACATTGATCGTCAATACTGGAGTTCTCCGTAGAGCCTATCTAAAAAACTACCTCTCCTTCCGGGAGAGGGCGGTGGTAAGGGGTTAGTCAATCTACCGCTATTCCCCCTCACCCTACCCTCTTCCCCACAGGGGGCGAGGGGATCAACTGATTCAGACCGGTGCCTATCTAGAAATCACCGCCCGTGCGAAAACCGTCCCCGGAACCGAAGCCACCGCCCGTACGAAAACCTCCTCCGCCGAACGTGCCGCCCGATCTACCGCTCTGCCACACTGAGCCAGAGCGTCCGAAACCACCGCTTCCGAATGTAGGATTTGCGCGAACCCGGCGCGTCCGCTGTTGACGCTGAATCGCACGCCACAAGTTATCGCCGTTCAATAAACCGCCCAAGAACTCATTAAACATGACCCCCAACATGGCACCATCGGCAAAGCCTGAATGCATGGCATCGTAACGGTGACTCTTGAATTTCCGACGCACGGTTTCAAGCTCCTGAAGGCGCTGCTGATGGCCCTTGAGCATTTGTTGATATTGCGTAAGATTGTCTTCGAGTTGGGCTTTTTCCTGCTCGATGGCGGTCAGTTTGGCGATGACCGCATCATCGTCCGGCGTGGGTGTTGCCTGCGCCGCCTGGCGCAAAGAGACAATATTTTCCCTGCGAAAGGCCTGGGCCATTATTTCGACTGCCTGCCGAAATTCATCATCCTCACCAGCAACAAAGACGGCACGCTGCTGCTGCAGCGACTGAAACTGCTGTTCATTACGTTCTATCTCTTCATCGAGGGCATCGACTTTTTGCTGCTCCTCGTCCCAAGCCTCTTGCAGTTTGGGGAGATTGCCACCTTTTGCCGCGGCTTGCTCTAAATCTCGCAGCGCCTCGTATTCCTTATCCGCCTGCTGCCGCAAGCGCTCCGCATGCTGTCGCAACCGTATCGGAATCTCCAGCAGCATGGTATAGTTAGCCCGCGCCTCAGCGTAGCCGCAAAGCTTGGCCACCCGCTTATCAAAAAAGCGAGTCAGCGGATTAGCCCGATATTTCGCGGTACCATAATGCCGCTTCCAGAGATACACAAAAAACCGGTCAGCCTCATAGGGTTTGCCTTTCTCACGTCGATCTTGCTCCGCCAGTTCAGTTTTCTTTTCGGCGTACTGGGCGGTCTGATCCGCTTTTTGCGCCTGCTCGAGCTGTGTTTGATAGACCGCATCCTCCGTTAACTGCTCTTGCGCGGCTGCCTCCGCCGCATCCAGCGCCTCCGCAGCCTGTTCCGCCTGGCGGGCCTGGGCTGCCCGTTCCTTTTCCAAGGCCGTTTGCCGCGCCTGCACGGTATCGATCTGCTGCTGAAGAGCTTGCAGTGCCTGCTCCCGCGCGGCTAACAATTCACCCAACCGTTGCCCGGTCTGATGCAGACTCTGCATCGTTGTCCCGCTGGTTACCCAATCCACATGGATCTTGGCCAGTGTTTTGTACTGCTCCGATTCCGTCTGACCCAGGCGCAATAATTCTGCACTGGCGCTCTGTATCCGTTCATCGAGCTCCCGCATCTGACTGCGTGCGCCATGCAGGGCCTGATCAATAGAAGAAAGGGTTTGTTTTCCGCTTATCATGGATTTTTGCTACCAGCTCGTAATCGCACCGCCCGCAGCGGCAGATAGGAAATATTCAGGTTCCAGATAGCCACGGCGTTTGACTCCCACCTGGTCATTTTGAATAATGCCGTCGTCCTGCTTGTCCATACGAACCCGCTCGAAAGCCTGCTCGCTTACCCTCACCCCCCATTGGTCGACACTGGATGTTTTGCCGTCCTCTTCGCTGGTTACCGGCAGCGTGAGGCGCTTGCCGTTAGGAGCGACGGCTTCCACGATCAGATAATAGTTATGGGCTGTTGGGTTCTGCGCCGGAACGCGCCATACGCCGCTGGGTTCACCGGGACGAGACACGATTCTCAGCGTGTATTCCTGAGCCAGTTGTATACGAAGCGCCTGGAGTTTCTCGATGACTGCCTGGGATTTTTCATCATCACCGCTGCGCAGGGCGGTCAGGCCATCTGCATAGATCTGTTGCGCGCGCGACGTTGCCTTCGCTGCCTTGGCCTCGGTCTGAATTGCTGCAAACTCAGTCTGCAACTCCTGTAGATCCTTAAGCTGGGCGAGCTGCGCTTGCGCCTCTTTGGGCTCACCGCGTTCCAGGGATGCTTCCACACGGGAAAAAATAGCGTCGCCTGTTGCCTTGACTCCCGGCGTCGGCTTGGTGCGAAGAAATTCACTCCAGGTAGTCTGCGCTTCTGCAACCGCCGCTTCCCGCTGTTCCAGCCGATAATGCTCAAGACTCCGAGATCCCAGTTGAAAGGCGACCAATCCGATAAGCAAAACGCCTAGGCCAATCAGCGCAGGCTTCATCCATCTGTCGCGGTTAACGTAAAGCGTCGCTAAACGCGCGCCAAAACCCCGTTCCGGTGGCTGGTACCTAAAGCGTTCCTCCTGCAAGGCCGCCACACCCTCCGCCAAAACGTGTTCGGGCACATCGATACCCTGCGAGGCGTAAATCTCCCGGAGTCTTTTCTTGAGTGCCTGCTCCCGATCCTCGGCATTCAGTTCTTTTTCAGCCAGTCGCTCGCCGCGCCGCAACGTGTCAACCACATCCATGGCCAACATGAACTCGTCCAGAGGCTGCTGATCAGAGACTTTCCCATCAGCCATGGGCCAAGATTTTCCCCTGAGCCGTCAAGGTAGCGACACGCTTTTTCCCATCTTCGACGGCGGCGCGAATTTCCTGAGCGTTACGGGTGCTCATATCGCGCATCTCTGAAATGATCGAACGGGAGTGCTCCTGATAGCTCACGATGGAATCCACCAGCCGCTTGACGGATTCCGCTTTAATCGTCGGCCCATATCCCGCCTCCAGGGCGGCTTTCTGAACCTTGCCGCCGATCTCCGCCAGGCTTTCCAGGCTCTGGTTGATACCTTCCTTCATGGCGTTTAAGGTCTGGGTACTTTCGTGCAACCCATATAGCCCGGTAAAAGAGGCGCTCAGGGCCGTCAGCACGCTCTCATTGGTGGTAAAAAAACTGACGGATTGGGCATAGACACGCTCTTTGGCATTCGTGGTTTGCGTCAAACGCGCCATGATGACTTCGGACGTGTTGTAGCTCACCGTCAGGTTGTCCGCCAAATCCTTGCAGATCTGGTAACGTTTTTCTTCGTCTTGGAGTTCTCTAAGGCGTTCGTCCCGCGCCAATTCCAACTGCGCACGTTCTGCCGGATCCTCACCTGGGTAATTCCCTACCGCCTTTACGGCCTCATCCATTTGCGCCTGCTTTTCCTTGAGCTTGGCATCGGCAGTATTCAATACCTGCAGGGCAAGCACCTCGGCTTCCTTCAGGGCACCGCGGAAATCCCGGTAGGCGTCCAGAATCTGCTGTTCCCGTCTGATCTGCTCGTTGGAGTCTTTGGTAACTTCAAGATAAGTTCCCTTAATTTTGTCGAACCGAGTCGCGATGTCCCCCCGGCTCACTTTCGTCCAGATATTCTGAAGGCGCTCCCAGGTATCGATCTTGCCGTCTTCCAACTGCTCCACCATTCCCTGAGCATCGTCGCGGACACTATTGAAGGCTGAAGTAATTTCTTCGTAACGTTCACCCACTTCCATCGCCGAGATCTGCTCTCGCACCACCTCGTTGAAGGTCGAAGCCTGATTCAAGGTCCGCGCGATAGCGACAACTTTACTTTCATCCAAATCCGATATTTGATTGAGCAGTGCAATGATCGGCGATTCATCAGTAGATTCAGGCATCAAGCCCAAGTCATGCAGTGAATTTAACGCCTTATCAAGATACTTGAGGGGAGTCGCGGTAAAAGGATTGTCGCTCATCACAGATCACCTCTGGGGGTTGTTTTCTTACCAGCGTTGTTCGGCGGACGTAGCGCTTACTTCTCGAGCTGGCCGACGATCATTGTTATTAACGAATGAACTCACTTATCCTAGATTCGATTGAGCCGGTCCGTGGACCGGCACTCTCTCTCAATCCAATGGGATACGGATTTTCTGACCGGGATAAATAAGATTCGGGTTTTTAATAACTTCCCGGTTTGCCTCAAAAATCTTGGGATAGTCTGCTGCATTGCCGAGAAACTGTTTGGCAATAGCAGACAGCGTGTCGCCTTTCTGAATGACGTAATACTCTACTCGATCGGTCTGTGGTGGCGCCTTTAAATCGGCAGTGGAAACTTCTTCTACACCCTCCACATTGCCGGCCAGCAGCACGGCTTTTTCCATGGCTTCGGGATTATCGGCAGTGCCTGCTAAACTCACTTTGCCGTCTTTATAGTCGACTTTTAGATCTTTAACGCCAGGATTATCGGCTTCAATATGCGCTTTTATCTTCTCGGGAGCCTCCTCTTCCTTGTCGTATACCTTTTTGCCGTTACCTCGCATAAAATCAAATAAACCCATGACTGACCTCCAAGGCTAAATCAATGAATGGAACAACTCATGCCGTGATCAAGTGATTGACCGGCACAGCCAGATAAAACAATCTTCAAAGACTTTTATTCCAGACTGTTTGCCTGCAAGATTACGGAAAGGATAGGATAAATCGGTAGAGTGGATCGGTGTAATCATTAAACAATCTCCTCCACAAACATTACCTTATTAAATTCATGTATAGGAATTGCCTAAATAGTAGATGCAACTTAGAAAGAGTCAAGCAACATTAAGCCAGAAAATGTTAAAAATTGTTAAATTTTGATGATCTTGTAAATAAAATGTAAAAGAAAAATCACAAGACTCTCATTAATTTACAAAAACGAGAGCTGAGACGCACAGAGTGGAAAGATGTTGCCGACAACGCACAGCTAGGTGTGCGTTAACGAGACATGCCAAGCCTGGTGGACAGCTAGAATCTGACTGATGACTGATGCAAGAGATCTATTCAGTGACCAAGGGCATCATTACCAGCCTTCAGTGAAGTGATTACATGGTAGGATCTGATCTGCACGTAGTGGATGCGGGTGAGTAGCCCTGGGGAATTTCACCCCAAGGCCCTCGTAAAACCGGACATGAAGTAGAGTAGGCCGCCAGCGAGTTACCCTGGCAGGTACTTTTCCAACGGCCCCTCTCCGAACCACGTATGAGTCTTTCGATCTCGCGCGGCTCTCCAGTGACCACGTCCACAAACGCTTTTGGTGATGGTCAGTTCGGTTTCGGCGTTCCGCAACTTGCGTACCTCACCGATGCTGGCCATCCGGTCACCTGTTCCCCTTTCCCTCCTCTCCCACGTACTGGGTCACCCGGTCGGTGGTCATTGAGGCAACGGCACATATTACCGTCCGTCTGTGTCACGCCATTACAGCGATCCTAGTTGGGTACTATGGGAACTCCGTCACCTTGACACTCGCGTGTTTTAGGCGATCCCGTGTTCCGCCACTGACGAACGTGCTAGCACGACGTAGGCTCCCCACTCATGCCCTTGAATGCGTTCACTACGCATCGCCCATCGAGCAAGGCGTACCATCGACGAAACGTGATCCGATGGCTCCCGATGGCGCCGGTATCAGACGTGGTAACCGACGAGTGTGAGCTTCCACCACTGGACATTGGGGTTCAGGTAATCCAACTTTAGCCTTATCATGCAGGCGTTGCAGGACCGTACCCTACACGTCTTCCGATACCTCCCGCTTTAGCAACAGGCTTTTGTCCCCTCGCCCTTTCGGGTCTAGGTGAGTTGTTCGCCTCGGCGTCAATTGCCTTGAACGCCGGCCACCTCCGGTGGCAATTCCATCAGTGCGTACCACGGCGCACCGTCTCCGCTCATCCGGCTCCCATCATCCAGCCGGGAACCGCACGCCAAAGCGCCAGTGCGCGAACAGCCCGGTCTGATGGTGAGCCACCTTCCCGAGCCACGCAATGGCCCGTGCGACGTAACGTCCCCTCTTTTTGTATTTCCGTTTGACCCACTTCACCAAGTGATAGTCAATGTGCCGTAGGATGGGGTAAAGTGCCGAGCGGTGATACGCGCCGTAGTAATTAATCCACCCCGTAATGCTGGGATTAACGACCTGCGCGATGGCTTCCAGTGACTAAGCGCGTCTGCCGATGGAGTCGCCATCGTCTGATGCGCTGGCGAATCCGTTTCGCGGCGTTAGGACTGATGGCAGGCGTAAAGCCGACAAACCGTTTGCCCTGTCGGCTACGCACCCGTCGCGGCCGAAAGCAGTAGCCGAGAAACACAAATTGCTTGGCGAGGCCGCTGTTGCGCTGTTTGGTTACATTGCAACACACAATTTGTGTTTTCTCCGGGTGTAGCTCCAGCCGGCACTCTCGAAACCGCTGCTCCAGCGCGGCCTTGAGCTGTTCTGCTTCGGCTTGACGGTGGCAGTGCACTGGGCTGATGAAAACAGCTTAAATTTGGGCTAACCTGTTATCATAATTGAGTTCTGTTTTTGTTCCTGATGAATGAACTCATTTTGGCGCCTTATCGAAAGGGTTTCTCAACGAAAGGACGTCCGTCATGTCGAGCACTGCTGGGTCACTGGGTTATAAAAGTCCGCGTCACAAACTGATCCGCTTTTTTGAAAAAAGCCGAGGCCAGTGGAAACGCAAAGCGGGTGAAGCCAAACAAGCGCTGAAGCTATTGAAGAATCGGATTCGTTTTCTAGAGACCAGTCGCGCCCGGTGGAAGACGAAGGCCAACGCCCTCGAGGAGGAATTAGCGATGCTGAGGGCCAAAGAACGGGCACTGGAAGCAGAGCTGGGGGCATTAAAAAAAAGTCTGCTGAGCTGATCAGTACCCCCGGTTACCCGGGCGAGTTCAGCTCGGCACCGCTGGCCCATCAGTATACCCTGGGCCTGATAATGCTGTTTATGTCGTTGGTGCTCGGTGCTGCCACCAGTCTTCGTGGGGCCAGTCGCGCTATCGCGGTGGTAATGGCGGTTTTTGACCTGCCTGGGGCGTGCCCGGTCTGGTCGACCGGGCGGCTATGGTTGCTGCGGTTAGGTTATTACAACTTAATGCGTCCCAAAGAGCCAGCGCCGGATTGGGTCTGGATTGTGGATCATCCGGTGCAATTGGGTCCGGAGAAATGTCTGCTTATTGTGGGCGTTCGCTTAAGCACGTTGCCGGGGACCAATTACTGCCTACGCCATGAGCAAGTAGAACCGATCGAGTTATTGCCGGTGGCTCAATCGACGGGGGAGATCGTGTATCAACAACTCGAAGAGACGCGGAAAAAAACCGGCACACCACGCGCCATTGTGAGCGACCACGGCTCGGATCTGAAAGTCGGCATCGAGCGCTTTTGTCACGCACACCCAGAGACCGTCTCACTGTATGATATTAAGCATAAAGTGGCCCTCGTGTTAAAGCATGAACTGCAGGGGGATGAACAGTGGCAAGACTTTTGCCAACGGGCCGCACACCCCCGTTGCCAACTCCAGCAAACCGCGTTGGCACCGTTGGCCCCGCCACCCCAGAAAGCCAAAGCCCGCTATATGAATGTGGAGTGCCTACGGGACTGGGCCGAGAAGATATTGGCGTTTGTGCAGTGCCAGCCCCCAGAGCTGACGACGACCTATGAGCCGGTGGTTGTGCAAGCCAAGTTGGGTTGGGTCAGGGACTTTCGTGACGCCCTGGCGACCTGGCGCGAGCTCTTCAGCGTAGCGCTCATCACGGAAACCTTTGTGCGCACCCAGGGCTTGTCAAGAGGCTGTCACCGGTCGTTGAAAAAACGCCTAACGGGGGTCGCCTCTACCGCTCCCGCCAAACGCGTGCAACAAGCGCTCGTGAGCTTTGTGGCGCAAGAAGCGTTCAAAGCCAACCCCGGCGAGCGCCTGGTCGCTAGTAGTGAGGTCATTGAATCGGTCTTCGGGAGCTTAAAGCGACTCGCCCGCGACCAAGTGAAAAGCGGCTTTACCGGTCTGGTCCTCGCGGTGGCGGCCCTCGTCTCGACCACCACCGCCGAGGTCGTGAAAACGGCCTTAGAAACGGTGCCGACCAAGCGTATTATTGACTGGTGCCAACAGAAACTGGGTAAGTCCGTTCAAGCCAAGCGAAGAGAGGCGCTTACTCGCCCTAACAAAAAGGAACAAAAACAGGATCAATTAGCGGAGGCGGCATAGAGTTGTTTTCATCAGGCCAGCAGTGCACCACAGCATCGTCCGCATAGCGGGCGAACGGCAGGTTTGGGAACTGCCTTTCCATCCATTTATCAAACACATAGTGCAGAAACAGATTCGCCAGGACTGGACTCACGCAGCCGCCCTGGGGCGTCCCTCGCTCGCGTGCGATGAGCACGCCATCGGGCTGCTGAAACGGTGCCGTCAGCCAGCGTTCGAGGTATAACCGCACCCATCGGCAGTCCGTGTGGTGGTTGACCGCGCGGACTAACAAGGTATGGTCAATCGCGTCGAACAGTCCCTTGATATCCAATTCCAGCAGGTAGTCATAGCGCCAGCACCGCTCCCGGGTGATCCCTACCGCTTGCAGCGCTGACTTCCCTGGTCGATAACCATAGGAGTCGGTATGGAAATACGACTCCACACATGGCTCAAAGGCTTGCTTGACCACCGTTTGCGCGATTCTGTCAGCGACCGTCGGTATCCCTAGCCGGCGCCTACCACCCTGCGCTTTGGGGATCTCCACCGCTAATACGGGCGGTGGGAAATAACTCCCCGACGCCAGCCGATTCCATAGCTTATACAGATTGTTAGCCAGGTCTTGCTCGAAGTCTTCCAGTGACTGTCGATCTACCCCAGCCGCCCCGCGGTTTTCCTTCACCTGCCGGTAGGCTTCCCAAACGGCACGTTTGGAAATGGCAAATGGCTTTGTTTTACTCACGAGTTCCTCCCCTCTCAGGTTGACCCATTGATAAAACCGGATGACGCAACCCCTTCGCTCCACCCGCATTACCAGGTTTCCTCACTACTACGGGTTGCTCCGCCCCTGTGCGCCGCATTGGTACTCGGCCTCTGGTGGCGCTAACCACTTGAGGGTCTCCCTTCGCATCGGCACGACAGGTTCCCACGTTCCTGTAAAGAGCCCAAAACCGCGTCACGCCCTCTCCACACCGGACACCACCCAGCCAGTAAAACAGGCTCCCGCTGGACTTATCCCAGGCCACAGAACAAGACCCGGTTTCGATGTCACCCCTTACGCTTTCGATGCTTCAGCAAAGGTTCGCTTGCGCTCGTCTCACGGTTTCTCACGTGACGTCTCTTGCAACGCCTTTTCCTCAACGCTCACCACCTTAGCTCTTAACCAAAGCAGCTTGAGGTCGTTTAAAGCCTCCCCCTGTCGGGCGACTTTGGCGGGCCTACCGCCATCTCTTCACAAGTTATGCACCTCCGTTAATTCCTAATTATCTTCGGTGCCTCGTGGCACACGTTCTGTTGCATTAATTTTTGAACATACTATATATAGTGGTTATTTCTTCAGAGGAACCACTATTGGTTGTGGTTACCAAAATTAATACAACAGAACCAATTTTCAGCCAATAACGGCTGGAACCCCAATTATAAGGAAAAGGAATCATGAATCAGACCATATTGATCACAGGAGCCGGCTCCGGGTTTGGTCTCGGCGCCTCCCTTGAACTGGCCCGACGGGGCAATGATGTCATCGCGACCACCCAGATCGTCTCTCAGATTACCGGAGTGAAAATCGCTGCCGATGCGGCCGGTGTAAAACTGCGGGTTGAGAAACTCGATATTCAGGATCCGGCCGATCGTAAACGGGCCGAAGACTGGGATGTAGACGTACTGGTGAATAACGCCGGTATCGGAGAGTCCGGTCCCATTGCCGAGATTCCGGTGGATCTGGTGCGGGTGAATTTTGAGACGAATGTTTTCGGAGTTCTTGAACTCACACAGGGGGTAGTAAAGGGAATGCTGAAGAAAGGTGGCGGAAAAATTGTCAATATCTCCTCCATCGCCGGGAGAATCACAATCCCCTACGTCGGTCCCTATTGCATGACCAAACATGCACTGGAGGTTCTTTCCGAGGCTCTCAGAGCTGAACTGGAACATCACAACATCAAAGTGGTCGTCATCGAACCGGGACCTTATGCCACGGGTTTTAACGAACTCCTGATGGCATCGAAATACAGATGGTTCAATGAAAATTCGTTGTTTGCCGATGATGCCGAGAGAATCAGAGACAGTGAGGCCAATATTCTTGAGAATCAGTTCAGTTCAGGCCCTGTGATTGCAGAACACCCGGATGCTCTGATCTCACTGATCGCCGATATAGTGGAAGACCCCGCACCAGCATTCCGTTATTGTGCCCCGAAGCAATGGAATGAAAATGTTCGGGAAAAGCTCATTGAAGACGCTAACAACAGTGTAGGTAAATATTAATATTTTGGGGTTCCAGCCGTTATTGGCTGAAAATTTACGGTAAGCTCTAACTAATTTGGGGTTTTTTGTAGGAACCCTCTTATGCCGATGTCGACATGAGAGGGTTCCTACAAAAAACCCCAACTAGGCGAGGGCGCACCATGAAACGGGGTGTCCCTATCCCATCGAAACGTTAACACCTCTGGAGGTCAAGCGCCTCCTCTCTGCCTGCTCCAATCGTACCATGAGCGGCGTTTGCAACCAGGCGCTGCTGGTGCTGCTCCGGCGTAGCGGTCTTCAAATTAGCGAAGCGTTGGCACGGTATCCGCGTGACATTGAGACAGCGCGTGGCAGCCTGCGGGTGCGCCATGGCAAGGGGAAGAAAACCCGCGTGGTTGGTATGGACGCGACCGCCTTTGCCGAGCTTGAGACATGGGAAGTGCGGCGGGCAAAACGTGGTTTTACGGATGCTCAGCCGGTTTTCTGCACGTTGCAGGGTAAACCGATGCTGACTGCCTACCTTCGCGCACTATTGCCCCGGCTGGCTCGCAAGGCGGGAATTACCAAGCGCGTCCATGCACACGGGTGACGGCACACCATGGCGTGCGCGCTGGCGGCAGAAGAGGTGCCTATTGTCCATATCCAAAAGCAGTTGGGCCATGCCGACCCGTCCCTGACGTTTTGCTATCTGGACCACATCGCCCCTGAGCATGTACTGCGTACCATGCAGTCTCGGCAGTGGTAAGGCACCGCCACCAAGGCAGCCCCCAAGCTAACCAGGCAAGCCATTGGCGGCTTATCCCCCTATCGCCCAGGCGAGGCCTCGGTACGACATCATGTCCGACCGGCGATTAGCTGGCGTGGTCTGGCTGCGAATCTCGGCTGACAGCGCGGCCATGGCTGTTTTGGGGGAACAGAACCTGCCCTGAGCGGCGCTTTGCCCAAGGGAAAGCCGTGGCCCTCTTGAGCTCGAGAGCTGTTACACCACCGGACGGTTACGTTACACCCGCTGTCGTGTGTGGATTCATTGCTAGCGCCAAGAATTTTGCCGAATCTACAAATACCCCGACACTGAGCTTTGGGGTGAGTAGCCCTGGGGAATTTCACCCCAAGGCCCTCGTAAAACCGGACATGAACGTCTCCGCTCATCCGGCTCCCATCATCCAGCCGGGAACCGCACGCCAAAGCGCCAGTGCGCGAACAGCCCGGTCTGATGGTGAGCCACCTTCCCGAGCCACGCAATGGCCCGTGCGACGTAACGTCCCCTCTTTTTGTATTTCCGTTTGACCCACTTCACCAAGTGATAGTCAATGTGCCGTAGGATGGGGTAAAGTGCCGAGCGGTGATACGCGCCGTAGTAATTAATCCACCCGGTAATGCTGGGATTAGCGACCGGCGCGATGGCTTCCAGTGCTAAGCGCGTCTGCCGATGGAGTCGCCATCGTCTGATGCGCTGGCGAATCCGTTTCGCGGCGTTAGGACTGATGGCAGGCGTAAAGCCGACAAACCGTTTGCCCTGTCGGCTACGCACCCGTCGCGGCCGAAAGCAGTAGCCGAGAAACACAAATTGCTTGGCGAGGCCGCTGTTGCGCTGTTTGGTTACGTTGCAACACACCATCTGTGTTTTCTCTGGGTGTAGTTCCAGCCGGCACTCCCGAAACCGCTGTTCTAGAGCGGCCTTGAGCTGTTCGGCTTCGGCTTGACGGTGGCAGTGCACCACAGCATCGTCAGCGTAGCGGGCGAACGGCAGCGGTGGGAACTGCCTTTCCATCCATTTATCAAACACATAGTGCAGGAACAGATTCGCTAGTACTGGACTAACACAGCCGCCCTGGGGGGTTCCTTGCTCCCGTGCGATGAGTGCGCCATCGGGCTGCTGAAACGGTACCGTCAGCCAGCGTTCGAGGTATAACCGCACCCATCGGCAGTCCGTGTGTTGGTTAACCGCGCGGACTAACAAGGTATGGTCAATCGCGTCGAACAGTCCCTTGATATCCCATTCCAACAGGTAGTCATAGCGCCAACACCGCTCACGCGTGATCCCCACCGCTTGCAGCGCTGACTTTCCCGGTCGGTAGCCATAGGAGTCCGGATGGAAATACGGTTCCACACACGGCTCAAAGGCTTGCTTGACCACCGTTTGCGCGATTCTGTCAGCCACCGTCGGCACCCCTAGCCGGCGCATACCGCCCTGTGCTTTGGGAATCTCCACCGCTAATACGGGCGGCGGAAAATAACTCCCCGACGCCAGCCGATTCCATAGCTTGTACAAATTGTTGGCCAGGTCTTGCTCGAAGTCTTCCAGTGACTGTCGATCTACTCCGGCCGCCCCGCGGTTTTCCTTCACCTGCCGGTAGGCTTCCCAAACGGCACGTTTGGAAATGGCAAATGGCTTTGTTTTACTCACGAGTTCCTCCCTTCTCAGGTTGACCCATTGATAAAACCGGATGACGCAACCCCTTCGCTCCACCCGCATTACCAGGCTTCCTCACTACTACGGGTTGCTCCGCCCCTGTGCGCCGCATCGGTACTCAGCCTCTGGTGGCGCTAACCACTTGAGGGTCTCCCTTCGCATCGGCACGACAGGTTCCCACGTTCCTGCAAAGAGCCTAAAACCGCGTCACGCCCTCTCCACACCGGACACCGCCCAGCCAGTAAAACAGGCTCCCGCTGGACTTATCCCAGGCCACAGAACAAGACCCGGTTTCGATGTCACCCCTTACGCTTTCGATGCTTCAGCAAAGGTTCGCTTGCGCTCGTCTCACGGTTTCTCACGTGACGTCTCTTGCAACGCCTTTTCCTCAACGCTCACCACCTTAGCTCTTAACCAAAGCAGCTTGAGGTCGTTTAAAGCCTCCCCCTGTCGGGCGACTTTGGCGGGCCTACCGCCATCTCTTCACAAGTTATGCACCTCCGTTAATTCCTAATTATCTTCGGTGCCTCGTGGCACACGTTCTGTTGCGTTAGTAAAGGAGCTGTGTTTCTGGTAAGGTACGGGTTTGATAAATTTGACACTGAGAACCCGCATGATTGATTTCAAAGGACACCGCTTCGAGAAAACCATCATCCTGACCTGTGTGCGTTGGTATCTGGCTTACCCGCTGAGCTACCGCGATTTAGAAGAGATGATGGAGGAGCGCGGGGTACCGGTGGATCATTCCAACATTTACCGCTGGGTTCAGAAGTTTACCCCGCAGCTGGAGGCCACGTTCCGCAACGGGAAGAAGCGCCCGGTGGGCAAGAGCTGGCGAATGGACGAGACCTACATCAAGATTCAGGGCCAGTGGAAATACCTCTATCGCGCCGTTGACAAGGCGGGGCAGACGATTGACTTTCTCCTCACCGTGCATCGTGACAAGAAAGCCGCGCTGCGCTTTTTGAAGAAAGCTATCCGCCACCATGGCCTGCCCGAGAAGGTCACCATTGACAAAAGCGGTGCCAATACAGCCGCCCTGGAGGCCCTCCAGGAGGAAACCGATCGCCCGATCGAGCGGCGCCAGATCAAATATCTCAACAACATGATCGAGCAGGATCACCGCGCCATCAAACGGCTCACGCGACCGATGCTCGGCTTCAACACGTTTCGCTCGGCCCGCATCACCCGGCAAGGCATTGAACTCATGCACATGATCAAGAAAGGGCAAATGATCTCTGCCGACGGGCAAGATCTGTCCGCTGCAGCACAGTTCTATGCATTGGCTTCCTAAAAACCTGGACGGGATAACCGTGCTGCGCCGGAAGGAAATTAACGCAACACAACCCCAATTGTATTGACCAGCCGCGCCGATTCGCTACGGGTCAAACTCGCCTCTTGTGCGGTTGGCAAGCTGGCCGTTCATTACCGCCGCCGCACCCGAGGAGGGCAGCGATGAACGAAGCAATACTGGTTATCAATGCAGGCTCGTCCAGCATCAAATTTGAGCTTTTTGATGCCAATCCCCAGGGTAAACTGTCCAGTGTGGCCAGCGGTCAGGTGGAAGGCATCGGCACGCGGCCCCATTTGTTCGCTAAGGGGCGGAAAGGGGAGGTTTTAGTAGATCACTCCTGGGATGACACCCAAGAGGTGAATCGCGATACTTTGCTCACTCATCTGCTAAACTGGATCCGTGATTATCTCGGTGGGGATCAGCTGCGAGCAGTGGGGCACCGGGTGGTATTCGGCGGAACCCGCTATCGGGCACCGGTCCAGGTGACCGAGGAGGTAATGACGGTACTTACCGATTTTATTCCCATGTTCCCCTTGCACCAGCCGGTCAATCTGGCCCCGCTTCAAGCGATTGCCGCCATTGCCCCGGAATTGCCCCAAGTCGCTTGTTTTGATACTGCCTTCCACCACACCATTCCACGGCTCGCCCAATGCTACGGTCTACCTCGAGATCTGTTTGCGGAAGGGATACGGGGTTACGGCTTTCACGGTTTGTCCTATGAATACATTGCCGGAGAGCTTCCTAAACGCGATCCTCAGGCCGCTGAGGGCCGCACGGTCGTGGCGCATTTGGGCAACGGAGCCAGTATGGCGGCTTTGGTGGACGGCAAGAGTGTTGCCTGCACCCTTGGCTTTAGCGCGCTTGACGGCTTGCTCATGGGCACCCGCCCTGGGACCCTGGACCCGGGTATTCTGCTTTATCTCATGCAAAGTAAAGGCATGGATGCTAATGCCATTGCAGATCTGCTGTATCGGAAATCCGGTCTGCTGGGCGTCTCCGGAATCAGTAACGATATGCGCGATTTGATGGCCAGCGACAGTTTCCACGCTAAAGAAGCCATTGACCTGTTTATCTACCGGGCATCCCGAGCGCTAGGCTCGCTGGCCGCCGCCGCCGGGGGCCTGGATGCCTTAGTCTTTACGGCTGGCATTGGTGAGAACAACGCTGACGTGCGGGCCGGAATCTGTGCCCAAGCTGCCTGGTTAGGCGTCAAGTTGGACGACGTTGCCAATCGCAATGGTGATGCGCAAATCAATGCACCGGATAGCACCGTGGCAGTCTGGGTAATCCCAACCGACGAGGAACTGATGATTGCGCGTCATACCTGGCGAATAGTGACGGGCACCGGTTGAGCGGCACTGACACCCCAGCTTATGCACAAGCATTTCAAAGCATAAAGGAGAGTTGGTATAAGGTGATGAAATTATTTCCTTATTCCAATCAGCTTGGAGTTTCTTAAAAAGAGGTATCGGCATGTCGGTAGTGAAGAATGTGTTGGGAACCGAGTTACAAGTCTGTTCCAGATCGCCTATCACGGGGTTTCATCGCGACGGGTGTTGTAGGGTAGGCAAGTCTGACCTGGGGGTACATGCCATCTGCGCCAGAGTCACTGAAGCGTTTCTTCGGTTTTCAAAAGCGCAAGGAAACGATCTTATCACTCCGCGTCCGCAAATGGGTTTTGCCGGCCTCAAGCCGGGTGATCAATGGTGCCTTTGTGCCATGCGCTGGAAGGAAGCCCTTGAAGTTGGTGTGGCACCGCCGGTTATTCTCGGAGCGACTGAGGAGTCTGTTTTGGCATTGGTGACTTTAGAAGCGCTAAAGCGGCACGCACTGGATTTAAGCTAAGCGTTAGCAGCACCATTGCTAGGTATCACACGCCGGCTTTGTCAATGTTACCCACCTCATGATGATATTCCGTGGTATTGACAAAGTCATGGATCAGTCATCTGTTTGACATCTGGCCTTTTTATAATAGATATTATCGGTTTTAAGGTTTCGGCGAATTATTATCCTTGATGTACAGGTAGTTAAGTTGGTCAATAGCTTATTTCCGATAATGTCTAATACGAGTTTGTTAGCCATGTCAGGGGAAACCGATGATAAATTTGCAGCAGCAACGTCAAGCGACCATCGATACCGACTTTGCTGTCCGGCAACGCATGCTGGACAACTACCTTAGCCTGTCGCAGTGCTTTCAGCCGTGGACAGCCGACGAGAAATTCGTGGCACGGTGGCAGGAATTGGCGGAAAGATCCTTCCAAATCGGGGAGGTTCAGGTCAAAGGCGTTATGGAAACCCAACTCAAGGGCCTGGTAACGACCCAGTCCTTATGGAGCCGTTACTGGCTGAATAGCTTCAATCCGCTAAACCATTTTGCCACGCTGACCCAGCATTGGGTTCAGCATAATCAGCGGCTGTTCGAAGATGGCAGCAAATCCTATGCACAGGCCATGCAGGGATCTCTGGAAGCCAGTGAGCAATGCGATATGCGGGAAATGAGGGATACTTGGAACGACACCCTACAACGGGCGATGGATTCGCTGGAAGAATTCTGCCGTAAAGCGTCAGAAACGCAACAGGCGACCCTGCAACGTTTGGAAGAGACCAAGGATCAACTGCACCCTGAGGATCAGGTTGCCTAATCACCCTAACGACTGTGTATGAAATAACGTCCCAATTTATTCTTCCCGTAAGGATTTGGCTTGTAAGCGAGGAAGTTATTTTGTGCATAATGCTGAGTCGATGGAGTCAAATCACGCTTCACAGAGATGGATAGTTTGATTACCCGCCGGCCCAGTCGATGGTGACCTGTAGCCGCTCGCTGACGCCCTCATTCGCCACGTGTATTTACCTCCGAGCGCTCTAGCAAGTTAACATGGACCGATTTCTAGCAACATGTCAAACCGAAAAATGATTCTCTATATAACACTTCCTATCTGAAAACTCGTCTTTTTGAGGAGGTCAAACGTGCCTATCAACCACCGTTTCATGGTCAGTGGCGCGGCAGTGGCTTTATCGATTGCGATGCTCCTTGCCACGGTTGAAATCTCCGTCCAAGCACGAAACCAGATTCGCATTGCTGGAAGGAGATCAATGCCGAACTTTCCAATTACCCAATTGAGGTGCTTGGTCCGCCGCCAACCTCCGGCACCCGGGATGCTTTTGTCGAACTGGCCATGGAAGCCGGTTGCAAAGAGTTTGCTTGGATTAAGGCCATGGCAGAATCAGACGAGACAAAATTTAAGCGTACGGCTACAAACCATGCAGCCTTTGTCCCCCTTCTCTATGGTGATGAGAAACTGATAGGTGGTAAGCCCCATACCGATAAGCAGTAAGAGTAAAAAGGCTCGCTTCGCACAGCGATGACAGGTGGCCGCTTTCCCATGGACCGGGTGGCTGGTTTCCGTTGGACTAGGCGGCCGGATTCCGCTGGAATAGGTGGCCGAATTCGCTGGAATATGCAACAGGGAGCAGATCATAACAAGTCAGGCCGTGAGCATGGGCTCTAGTAGTCAGCAAAGGTCTGGTGCCAACGATTGTCGCCGTCGAACAAGAGAGATCAAGACGATGAGTAGCAATAGGTACAAAATAAGCGTCTTGAGCCATGAGTTGCGCACAAAAAATGACTCCTCGATCGTGAGAATGACCTTGCCTTCTTGTCTTGTCTCGAAGATTAAACCGCCAACACAAGGACGAGGTGCGATCGGAGATCCGTTCATCTTATAACGGACGGCCGCCAACGGCCCTATGGGAAGAAAAACAGCGCTATCAACTAACACATCTGGATCACGAAGTTCAGCGAACTTGATCTGCAATGTACCATGAGTCGGGCAAGCTGGAACGTCGTCGGGATAGCGTGGCAAGAACTCGGAAAGCCCCCAGGTTGCGCCTTTCTCCGCCCATACAAATGACTTGGGATGATAATCTCCGATAGTGGCGACCCATCGTCTCGCAGGAGACACGGCAGCGATCATAGCAAGGATCGCACCTGCCAATGCACAAATCCGAACCCAACGGTACCGCTCCTGGGTGTAAAGTAAAAACAACAAAGCTGTAGCGAGCAGTGCCGAGACAAACATCCAGCGCCATATAAATAGGCTTGTGCCAAGAAATGGAGCCTCACCTACAAGCCTAGCGGAGGGTTTAAGCTGGAGTATAGTTGATACTACAAACAGACTGAATGCAGCAACCACCTGAGGTGAACGAGGGGTTGTCCAGCCAGATTTTAGAAAAAGAAAAGTTGGCAGTAATAATAGAACTGGTCCAATATTTTTAAAATTGCGTCTAAAAGTGTTAATGGTGACAAGAAGGTTTCGGAAAAACGAACGGGTAGAGCTGCTACGCCTTGGATTGCGTCGCGTTCCAGCCACGGAATAAGCCAGAACGGCGCCGAAAGGGAAAGAGCCGCAACTAGAACCACAAAATAGTGCCATGGACGTAACATCTGCGGCCACTCTAAAAGTACCGAAAGCAGAAATGTGGCGACTATTATTTGCGGACCGATCACCGGATGAAGCGAGATTTGTAGAGCAATCAGGCAACTTGCGGCGAGAATGCGCCGCTCTAAAATGAGCAAGATTGCCAAAGGAATGGCCGCATAGGCCATAGTCTCAGGCCCGGCAGATCGCGTAAGGAAATTTTGGATGACATAATTTGCTGAAACGAAAATCAAAGTGATCAGCGTGACCGCTCGCCGGTGATCTTCGGATGATCCCCCGGAAGAAAGTGCTCGATTTGCAAGGGCTAGCATGCTCCACAGCATTAGGCAGAAAGATGCCAGCGCCAACAGGCGCACAACCATCTCCGGTGGAACTCCAATCGAGATTGGTAGGGCTGCAAAAATATAATAGGCAGGACTATAGTAATAATAAATTGGCAGATATACGCCTTCAACTTCAATAAATGTGTCATATCTTAGACCGTTGAAGCTTTCAACAAACTGTGCGGCCCTGGTTGCGTGTATGTAAAAATCGTAGCCATTGGCAAATAAAACTAGAAACGCAAGTAGGGCGCAAAAACACAATGCAGCCTGCCTATCACGACCCACATAAAATAATAATGCCGAAGTCAAAAAAATAAGTAACCACACGGATATAAAAAATCCAAATAAGTAGATATTCTTTTCTGCAACATAAAGAAAATTCGTTAAGAATGTATCCATTATTCGCTAAAAGTTCTTTTGTTTTACTATTCAATTAATTGAGGCCTGGTCATAAATCATGCAGCCCTCAAAAGTGGCTTGATCCCAATGCCGATAGGCATCTGATGTTCATATTGATAGAGGAGCACCAGTTGATAAAGCAAGACGGCACCGAGGACGAACAGTTGACACCGCGTCAGCCCCTTCACCGGCATATGGCCGCCCCATTCGAAGACATTCTTGAACAGCCCGTTGAAGGGTTCAATGGCCTGGGAACGCAGTTTATGGAAAATCCGTCTGACCTCCACGCCGTCGTCGGTATGAGGATAGGGACCGCGGCGAGTGGCCACCAGTTCACGGTTGTGCAGGGCGCAGGCGGCGCGCAAGGCAGGCGTATGATAATGCTGATCGCCGAGCACATAGCGAACCTCCGCGGGCAACTCACGCAGCAACCGCGGGGCGATGTCATTGTCGGCCACGTTGGCGGGCGTAAGCTCAGCAGCCAGGGGAATCCAGAGGCGCCCGATGGTCACCGCCAGATGCAGCTTCCAACCATACCACCCGCCATGCCAGCCCGACTTGCTCCAGGCCGCTTCGGTATCGATGCTGGTATGTGGCACTACCCCTTGCTCCCGATCGCGCTTGCGCCATACGCCACCCCGGGCACGCAATGGCGTGCTATCCATCGCCGCACCATGGCCTTGCTCGGCCCACGGATTCAAGACCTGTACCCGCAACCGCTCCAAGCAGCCAATCAGCGCCGGCAAGGTGGTGGGTAATCGCGCCAGGCGCTGCTCCCAGGTGCGCCGACTGGGATAGCGCCCCTGCGCGTCGGTCAGCAACCCCCACCTCCATTTCAGGCGGCTCGAACGGCGCTGGTTTAGTCGTTTGCGCTTACGATCGAAGGCGGTGTCGTGACCGGCTACCAGCTTTCGTCAGGGTTGTACTCGGTGATGGCCGCTGCGGCCGTTGGCATGTCTTCACCCAGATCTTTCTGAAAGACGATCCCGGAGCGATTGACCATGAAAGTCATAATGCCCGATTCACCGTACTGCGCCGGGTAAGCGAGCAGGGCAAAACCTCCACTCATGTGGCCGTCGTTGACATAGTTCCTGGCTCCGCCAGGCGCGTGCTCGCCTTGCGCGGTAAGCAGACGGTAGAAATAGCCGTGATAGGGCGTCGGTTCGAAGCGTTTTCCTCGCCGGTAGCCTTCTGCCGCAGCTTCGGCAACCAGTGGTCCCATCGGACTCTCGGGTTCGCCTTCTTGCGTTGGCCAATAGAGGCCGTCGCGGGCTCCCTTGCTGCTCAGCATCTTCGGGGCGTACTCGCGCACTCCGTCGTCGTTGCGGTCCTCCTCCGCGTATTCGTATTGCGCATCCACGTAGGCCCTCATGACCTCGATGGTGAAGAGCTCGTTGAGCCCAATACGGCGGTTTAGGAGCTCTTCCTTGCCGGCAGCTACGTTGAACCGCCAGCCTTCGGCATCCCGTTGCAACGGGATGGGGAAAGGCCAGTCGTCAGGACCGATGGTTAAAACGGCGTGGTTTTCGTCATCCTGTTCGATCCGGGCCGACACAGTGGCTGCGTCGACGAAATCCTGCCGTTCGGCTGCATCAGCCACCACATCGCCGGAGCGAAGTTCCTCAACCTCCGATCCGAGCACGTTCACCAGGGCGTTGCGCTCCTGCGAAGCAGCAGCATCGATAAGTGCCTGGACGGCCTCATCGGGGGTCGAGTAATGGGCCGGTTCGACGGCTGCATACGCGCCGGCAACGAGCAATAGCGCGGCAGCACAGCACGCCGGTACAATGCATTTCCCGGGCATGGAAGCGTTCATTTGGGGGATTCTCCATAGCTGTTGACTCATGCGAGAGAGGCCTCGGTCGCTCATTTGTGGCGGCGTCCCTTGCCACGGCCGCCCCGTGCAGCATGGCCGCCGCGGCTTGTAGCCCCGCGGTTGCTGGCGATACGAGCCTGACTGCCATTTTTTACGTTGAAGGCGCTGGCCTTGCCTCTGTCCCGCCTGGCCGGCTTTTGCATCTTCGGTGCGGCGGCCCGTTTTGCGTCGCGCTTCGGCGGGCGTATCTTCACCTCCCGGGACTGAGGTCGTTTGACGTCACGGTCCCGGGGACGCTGCAACTCCCGAGTGGCGGTGCGTTGATTCTTGCTTTTCGGGCGTTGCAGATTAGCCAGCTTCTGGCGTTCTGGATTCCGGCCGCGCGCGATGCCACGGTCGATGGCCCGCTTGTTGCCGGCGTGGGAGAACTTTTGTTTGGTCTGCTCGTTGCGGTAGCGCACGCCGCCACGGCGCTCGGGATTATGTTCCCACTTCTTGATGTCGCGACCGACGATTCCCTTGTTGATGTTGATGGCGCGGTCGATGTCGATATTGGCGGGCCGCCTCCAGCCGCCGTCCCAGTAGTTGGAGCTGTTCCAATAGCCTGGCCGACCGTAGTAACCGGGCCCGCCATAATAGATGCGATCGTCGTCTCCGTCCCACATGATGGCAGCGGTGAGAAGTCCGCCCACCAGGGCGCCGGCACCGAAGCTCACCAGGCTGCCGGTGCTCGACGAGCCTGAGTCGGTGACATAGGCGGTCGAGGGCGCTGTGTATACCGGCGTTGTATACGTGGTTGGGTAATAGGTGGTCGGCGGTGGTCCGTTCTGACCATAGACGGTGGAGGGATTGTACGTGGGTATGGCTACGACTTGCGGGTCCGCCGGCTGGACGACGATGGTTTCGCCGGTAGCCTCGACGCGCTGCTGCTCGGTGGTTTTGAGGTTGCCGGCATCCTGAGCCTGCTTGCGAAGGCGCTGCACCGCATCCATGACATCCGCTTGTTGACCGAGAACCGCGTCTCCGAGATCCTGGGTCCAATCGAGGTTGTCGTTCATGTAGGCGAGCATGCTCGGGAAAAACACCAGAGTCTTGACGCTGGGGGCCCAGGACTCCTTCGCCGTAGCCGCCTCCAGGGCTTCGTCTTCCAGGTCTTCGTGGTCGGGCAACCAGCGTGTCGCCTGCACAATGTCCAGAGGGTAGGTGGCGGCTATGAGTATCTGCGCAAGTAACGCGTCCGGGTAAAGAGCGATAGGAGCGACGAGCTGCTCAACCTGCTCTGGCGGAAACAGATCCTGTTGTGCCTGCTCCTGCTGCCCTGACCGCGGTTGGGACTCTGCAGCCATGGTCGAGCCGTGAAACAGCCACACCGCCAGCAAAGCGGCCGCCAGGGGTCTGAGCGTCGTCATGATGGCTCCTTCAGAGGATTTGTCTTTTCGGATATATTTAAGTTAAGGATAGGAAAGGCACTTTTTCAATCTGATGGGCCGCGAAAGCGGCCCTGGCGAGAGGGAGGCGATGCACCATCGCATCAGATCAGGGCGCCCCATATAAAAAGCATTAGTTAGGATATTTACAATGTCACCTTGAATGACCTAAGTTTTAACACCTATGATGATCACCGCGGTTGAATAACCAACTGAAGGGGCAATCAATCTACCCGCCCATGCACTCCCTTAACAGGCCAAAATCTCAGCGTTTTATTGACCAACGCGTTAACTCCCCTCACGATTCAGTGTCCCAGGAGTGAGTTTTTTTAAATTGTTCGCAAGCCAGGGGAATTCAATCACCCGATGAACAGTGCAATAGGCAGCCCTGACAACGAGGTCAGACGTCTTGTGCCCGTGCATACGGTGGTGCCGGGCCGCGCCCGCTTTCAACTTCAGGCGCTTTATCGTACGGAGACACTGAAGACGCGGCTGGAGAACCAGTTGCCGCACATCGACGGCATTCGGTACGTGAAAGCCAGTACGCTCACCGGGAATGTGTTGATTCATTTCGACCCTGCGACGCCGGTTGCGCAAATTGCCGCCCTGCTGGAAAGCGAATTGGCGGATCTGCCGCCCTCGCAGTCTGCTCTCTCGCAGGAAAAGCCTGCTTCGCAAAGCCCGTCGCCAAACGGATTGGAAGCCAACCGTAGCGCAAGTCGAACCAGACGCCGGCCGAGCAATCCGCACGCTACTAATCCAGACCCACCCTCCGAACACCAGCGCCAGGGACCTCAGGCCGTTTGGCATACGCTGGATCCGGAAACTATTCTTGGCCAGCTAGGTAGCTCCGCCGCTGGCCTGTCCAGCACCAGCGCCGCTACTCGGCTCGCGCGCTATGGCCCTAATGAGTTGCCGCAGGCGAAACGCCGCTCCGATGTCAGCCTGTTTCTTGAACAGTTTGCTACGCCGCCCGTGGCCATGCTGGGCATTTCCGCCGCTGTCAGCCTGCTGACCGGTGGGATGGTAGAGGCCGTGGCGATTGTTAGCGTAGTCTCCATCAATGCGCTGATCGGCTTTTTTACCGAACGGCAATCGAAACGTACCATTGCCTCCCTGATCACTAACTCATCCCGTGAGGTCAGCGTGCTCAGGGATGGCGATTGGCATGAGCTTCCCATGCCGGAGGTCGTATTAGGCGATATTATTGCGCTGCGGCCAGGGAATTTTGTTGCCGCCGACGCCCGGCTGCTGGAGGGGGAACGGCTAAGCCTTGACGAAGCGGCGCTCACTGGCGAAAGCCTTCCTGCGGAAAAGCAGGCCGATGCGGTTTATGCAGAAGATACCCCCTTGGGGGATCGTCATAATATGGTGTATATGGGCACTTTGGTGACCGGTGGCAGTGGAAGGGCGATTGTGGTGGGTACGGCCCTGAATACGGAAATTGGTCATATCCAGGCGCTAGCGGCTGGTGCCAAACCGCCGGCTACGGTCGTCGAACGCCAACTCGATGAACTGGGCACGCAGCTGGTCTGGCTGAGTAGCGGTATCTGCGCTGCCGTGTTTGGAGTAGGGCTGTTACGCGGCTATGGTTGGTTAATGATGCTGAAAAGCGCTATTGCCCTGGCCGTAGCGGCCGTGCCGGAAGGACTCCCCACCGTCGCAACCATTACTCTGGCGCTTGGCATTCGCGATATGCGTCGGCATAAGGTACTGATACGGCGTCTGGACGCCATCGAAACGCTGGGCTCGGTCCAGTTTTTTTGTTTTGACAAAACCGGCACCCTGACCCTTAACCGGATGACAGTGGTGAGTTTGCATATTGCCATGGAACAGATTCGCGTCAGCGAAGGCCGCTTTTTCCGGGATGAGCAACCGCTGGAGCCGCTGCAGTCAGAGGCACTGCGCCGCTGCTGTGAAGTGCTGGCGCTATGTAACGAAATTGAAATTCAGGAAAACGCCGAGACGCCGCCACAGAATGGCTCGGCCACCGAAACCGCACTATTCGAGCTGGCCCGGCAGGCCGGACTTGATATAGCAGCGCTGCGCCAAAGGTATCCGCGCCTTTCCCTGCAGCACCGGGCTGAGAACCGGCCGTATATGGTCAGTCTTCATCAGGAAGCGGCGGCGGATATCCAGTTTGTGGCAGTCAAAGGCAGTCCCGAACAAGTGTTGGACCTCTGCCGGCATTACCTGCATAACGGTGAGTTGCTGCCGTTGGATGACGTCACCCGTCGGTGGATTCTGCAGGAAAACGAGCGGATGGCGGGGGAGGCCCTGCGGGTGCTGGGCATTGCCTACAAAACGGCTGCGCCGCAACAAGAACCCCTTGCCGATCTCATCTGGTTGGGGTTAGCGGGTATGATGGATCCCCTGCGGCCAGGAATGGACCGGCTTCTGCACCGTTTCCATACCGCGGGCATCAAAACCGCCATGATCACCGGCGACCAGAGTGCTACCGCCTATGCGATCGCTAAGCAGTTGAATCTAGCCAATGGCCAGTCTATCGAGATTCTGGACTCGAACAACCTGGAGACCATCGACCCCGATCTGCTCAGTGGCGTTGTCCAGCGCGTGCAGGTCTTTGCCCGCGTAAGCCCGGCCCATAAGCTGCAAATCGTACAAGCGCTGCAACAGGCCCGGCAAATCGTGGCTATGACGGGAGATGGCATCAACGACGGTCCGGCGCTGAAGGCTGCCGACATGGGTGTTGCCATGGGCGGCGGTGCCAATACCGAGATAGCTCAGTCCCTGGCGGATATCGTACTGGCCGACGATAATCTGGAAACCATGGAAGTGGCGGTCAGCCACGGTCGCACAATTTACGCGAATGTGCGCAAAGGCATCCGCTTTTTGATCTCCACCAACCTGAGTGAGATCGAAGTCATGCTGGCGGGTATTGGACTGGGGCTGGGACAGCCGTTGAACCCGATGCAGTTGTTGTGGATTAATCTGATTACCGATATTTTCCCCGGCTTAGCGCTGGCCATGGAAGCCCCCGAACCCGATATTATGCAGCGCCCGCCGCGCGATCCTCAGGAACCGGTGATTGCACCCAAGGATTTGCGACGCTTGGGCTGGGAGTCGGCTATTATCAGCGGTGGTACACTGGCCAGCTATGGCTATGCCTTCTGGCGCTATGGAGCGGGGCCGCAGGCCAGTACCCAGGCGTTTATGACATTGACGCTGGGGCAGCTGCTGCATGCCTTAAGCAGCCGTTCGGAACAGCATACGCTGCTAGCGCGCCATCAGTTACCCCCTAACCCTTATCTCAACGGCGCCTTGGGCGTCTCGCTGGCCGTCCAAGTGCTGACCGTGTTGGTGCCGGGGTTGCGAAACCTCCTAGGCACTACCTTACCCACCCTGACGGACGGGCTGGTGATGGGTGCCGGCGCCCTGACACCGTTATTAATCAACGAAGTCACCAAACGCGGCGGCGGTCTGCAAAGCCGGCGGCGGTTAGCCCGCCCACGCGAGACCACACCGCATTAGCCAAGGACGTTGCCTAATGAAATCTACCTCTATTTTTACCTCCGAATCGGTTACCCAGGGGCATCCGGACAAACTCTGCGATCAGATCAGTGATGCCATCGTCGATCATTTTCTGCAACGCGATCCCTATGCCCGGGTGATCACCGAATGTGCGGTGGCCAAGGGCGTGGCATTTATGGCAACCCGCTTCGCCTCCCAAGCCAGCGTCGACATTCCCACGGTGGCCAGACAAGTGATCCACGAAGTGGGCTATGACGACGGCGACTTTAACGCTCGCGATTGCACCGTGCTCACCAATTTAGTGGAATTGCCGTCCACGGCCCGTGTCACCCAGGATGAACGGCAGATGGACGAGGTGGCTTTGGAAGCGCTGATAGTGCAACACCAGGTTACAGTATTTGGTTTTGCCTGCCGGCAAACTGCAGCGCTGATGCCACTGCCGATTTGCCTGGCCCATAACCTGGCTCAGCAGCTCAGTGCGGTGCGGGCCAACGGAACGCTACCTTATCTCACACCCGACGGCACCACCCAAGTGGGCATCGAATATTGTGACGGTAAACCCTGCCGGATTCATAGCATTACCGTCGTGGTGAGCCAGCAATCCGCCGCCGCACCCACTGCTAGTACGCTGCGGGATGATCTGATTGCCCAGGTGATACAGCCTGTCTTTCAAAACGAAACTGTGCAGCCGGATGACCGTACCCATATTTTTATTAATCCGGATGGGCCTAAAATTGGTGGGGGTCCCGCTTTTCACTCGGGCATGACGGGACGCAAGACCGCGGCCGATACCTATGGCGCCTATGCCCGCCACAGGGGTGAGTAGCCCTGGGGAATTTCACCCCAAGGCCCTCGTAAAACCGGACATGAAGTAGAGTAGGCCGCCAGCGAGTTACCCTGGCAGGTACTTTTCCAACGGCCCCTCTCCGAACCACGTATGAGTCTTTCGATCTCGCGCGGCTCTCCAGTGACCACGTCCACGAAACCGCTCTTGGTGATGGTCAGTTCGGTTTCGGCGTTCCGCAACTTGCGTACCTCACCGATGCTGGCCATCCGGTCACCTGTTCCCCTTTCCCTCCTCTCCCACGTACTGGGTCACCCGTTCAGTGGTCATTGAGGCAACGGCACATATTACCGTCCGTCTGTGTCACGCCATTACAGCGATCCTATGTTGGGTACTATGGGAACTCCGTCACCTTGACACTCGCGTGTTTTAGGCGATCCCGTGTTCCGCCACTGACGAACGTGCTAGCACGACGTAGGCTCCCCACTCATGCCCTTGAATGCGTTCACTACGCATCGCCCATCGAGCAAGGCGTACCACTCGACGAAACGTGATCCGATGGCTCTCGATGGCGCCGGTATCAGACGTGGTTACCGACGAGTGTGAGCTTCCACCACTGGACATTGGGGTTCAGGTAATCCAACTTTAGCCTTATCATGCAGGCGTTGCAGGACCGTACCCTACACGTCTTCCGATACCTCCCGCTTTAGCAACAGGCTCTTGTCCCCTCGCCCTTTCGGGTCCAGGTGAGTCGTTCGCCTCGGCGTCAATTGCCTTGAACGCCGGCCACCTCCGGTGGCAATTCCATCAGTGCGTACCACGGCGCACCGTCTCCGCTCATCCGGCTTCCATCATCCAGCCGGGAACCGCACGCCAAAGCGCCAGTGCGCGAACAGCCCGGTCTGATGGTGAGCCACCTTCCCGAGCCACGCAATGGCCCGTGCGACGTAACGTCCCCTCTTTTTGTATTTCCGTTTGACCCACTTCACCAAGTGATAGTCAATGTGCCGTAGGATGGGGTAAAGTGCCGAGCGGTGATACGCGCCGTAGTAATTAATCCACCCGGTAATGCTGGGATTAACGACCTGCGCGATGGCTTCCAGTGACAAGCGCGTCTGCCGATGGAGTCGCCATCGCCTGATGCGCTGGCGAATCCGTTTCGCGGCGTTAGGACTGATGGCGGGCGTAAAGCCGACAAACCGCTTGCCCTGTCGGCTACGCACCCGTCGCGGCCGAAAGCAGTAGCCGAGAAACACAAATTGCTTGGCGAGGCCGCTGTTGCGCTGTTTGGTTACATTGCAACACACAATTTGTGTTTTCTCCGGGTGTAGCTCCAGCCGGCACTCCCGAAACCGCTGCTCCAGCGCGGCCTTGAGCTGTTCTGCTTCGGCTTGACGGTGGCAGTGCACCACAGCATCGTCCGCATAGCGGGCGAACGGCAGGTTTGGGAACTGCCTTTCCATCCATTTATCAAACACATAGTGCAGAAACAGATTCGCCAGGACTGGACTCACGCAGCCGCCCTGGGGCGTCCCTCGCTCGCGTGCGATGAGCACGCCATCGGGCTGCTGAAACGGTGCCGTCAGCCAGCGTTCGAGGTATAACCGCACCCATCGGCAGTCCGTGTGGTGGTTGACCGCGCGGACTAACAAGGTATGGTCAATCGCGTCGAACAGTCCCTTGATATCCAATTCCAGCAGGTAGTCATAGCGCCAGCACCGCTCCCGGGTGATCCCTACCGCTTGCAGCGCTGACTTCCCTGGTCGATAACCATAGGAGTCGGTATGGAAATACGACTCCACACATGGCTCAAAGGCTTGCTTGACCACCGTTTGCGCGATTCTGTCAGCGACCGTCGGTATCCCTAGCCGGCGCCTACCACCCTGCGCTTTGGGGATCTCCACCGCTAATACGGGCGGTGGGAAATAACTCCCCGACGCCAGCCGATTCCATAGCTTATACAGATTGTTAGCCAGGTCTTGCTCGAAGTCTTCCAGTGACTGTCGATCTACCCCAGCCGCCCCGCGGTTTTCCTTCACCTGCCGGTAGGCTTCCCAAACGGCACGTTTGGAAATGGCAAATGGCTTTGTTTTACTCACGAGTTCCTCCCCTCTCAGGTTGACCCATTGATAAAACCGGATGACGCAACCCCTTCGCTCCACCCGCATTACCAGGCTTCCTCACTACTACGGGTTGCTCCGCCCCTGTGCGCCGCATCGGTACTCAGCCTCTGGTGGCGCTAACCACTTGAGGGTCTCCCTTCGCATCGGCACGACAGGTTCCCACGTTCCTGCAAAGAGCCTAAAACCGCGTCACGCCCTCTCCACACCGGACACCGCCCAGCCAGTAAAACAGGCTCCCGCTGGACTTATCCCAGGCCACAGAACAAGACCCGGTTTCGATGTCACCCCTTACGCTTTCGATGCTTCAGCAAAGGTTCGCTTGCGCTCGTCTCACGGTTTCTCACGTGACGTCTCTTGCAACGCCTTTTCCTCAACGCTCACCACCTTAGCTCTTAACCAAAGCAGCTTGAGGTCGTTTAAAGCCTCCCCCTGTCGGGCGACTTTGGCGGGCCTACCGCCATCTCTTCACAAGTTATGCACCTCCGTTAATTCCTAATTATCTTCGGTGCCTCGTGGCACACGTTCTGTTGCATTAATTTTGTTAACCACAACCAATAGTGGTTTCTCTGAAGAAATAACCACTATATATAGTATGTTCAAAAATTAACGCAACAGAACCCTCGCCCGTGGGGGGAGCGGCACCGGCATCGCTCCTCGCGAAGCTGCGGGCCAGCCTGGATCAACGTGTCCTTCCGATAAGCCTGCGTGACCCGGCGTGGCATCGCCAATTAAGGTATGCACTGAACTGGTAACGGTATATAAAGAAGAGGTGCAGATGGCGATAAAGACGGTCTCCCAAGCTGAGCAGGCCTTAGCCGAACTAGCCGAACGGTTTAGGCACTGGCGCCGGCATCGTGCCCATCGGCACGAACGGATACCGGCACCGCTGTGGGATCAGGCGGTGGTATTAAGCGAGGTGTTGCCGAATGGCCAGGTGGCTAGAGCGCTGGGCCTCAGCGCCACAGACTTGAAAAACCGCCGGCTGGCCCAGCAAACCCAGGTACCGACCCCGGCGCCGGGGAGCGATCCCCAGTTTATCGAGGTAACCCCCGCGGGACCGGGTGCAAACGGTGAGTCAAGCGGCCCACAGGTGGAACTGGAGCGGCCTGACGGGTGGCGCATGCGCCTTTGCGGTGCTACGGCGGGCGAACTCGGCGAGCTGGTGCGGGTGTTTATGGAGGGCGGGCGATGCTGCAGCTAACCCCCCAGAGTCGCATCTTCGTGGCGGTCGAACCGGTGGATTTTCGCCAAGGTATCGATGGCCTCGGCGGCTTGTGCCGGCGTGCCCTGGCCCATAATCCCCTGGACGGCGCGGTCTATGTGTTTCGCAACCGCGCCGGAACCGGGCTAAAAATTCTATGCTACGACGGGCAGGGGTTTTGGTTATGCACCAAGCGCTTGTCTCAGGGGCGGCTGCCGTGGTGGCCCAGCGCCGCGAACCCCACCTACCGGCTCTCGGCGCGGGAGCTGCCTATCCTGCTCTGGAATGGCTTGCCAGCGCAGGCCGCGATGGCTGAGGACTGGCGCCGGGTGGCCTAGCACGTGGCCAGGTTAACGTGATAATTCCAGGGCAGCCACTGCGCGGGACGTTGCATGACCTCGCGGTGATGCTGCTGCAGGGCCACCAGGTAGGTCAGCACATTGACCCCGGCCTGCCTGGCCGTGGCGATGACGCTGCTCAACACGCTGGCCACACTGGCACGGTAGGGGGTAGCAAAGAACCAGCTGTTCTTGCGCTGGCGAAGCATCAGCTTCAGGGCACGTTCGACGCCATGGTTGTCGAGCGGTGCGCCGCTGACCCGCAGAAATTGCGTCAGCTCTGTCCAATGCGCCCGCAAATAGCGCAAGGCCTTACCCAGACTGCTGTTGGGTTCCACCTCCCGCTCCGTGAACTGCTGTTCCAGCCAGGGGTGCAGGGCGTGCCGCAGCGGCTCGCTGTGCTGTTGATGGTAGCGCAAGCGGTCTTCGGCACTGAGGCGGCGCGCCCGGCTAAGACGCTCATGTTCGAACACGGCCGCTAACGTCTCCAGCACGTAACGGCACGGTTCGGGAAACACCGCGGCGATGTCGCTGAATTGGCGCAGCCCGTGGGCTAGGCAAAAACACGCGATCACCTCAGCACGGGGTGAGGGCTCCAGGTGATTGGCGCTCAACGCATCCGACATCAGGATCAGCTCCCCAGCGTCCGGCTCGCGTAATTGCATCACCGCCCCGGCGTTCTCCCCGGCGTTGGCGCGGCCGCTAAAGTACCGCCAAATTTCCTGTTCGCCCACCGTCGCCACCACGCCCGTGGTATCCATCCCCCGGCGCTCGCCGGGTTCCGCCGTGGCGTTCTCTTGGATCAGCGACAACACCCGCACGGGCGTGTCATCTTCATGCAGTCGCTCCGCCTGCGCCGCCTGGTAGACCAGCTCGTTGAACACCGGCCACGCGCAGCCGGCCACCCGCTCGACCTGATCCCACTGGGTGGCGTCCGCCACCGGTACGCCTACTAGCTGCTGATACCCTTCCAGTCGATAAAATGGCAGCCCCAGATAATAGCGTCCCAACGCCAGCACCGCCCGCGCCCGGGCGCTGTACTTCTCGTCCCCCGCCGTCGCCGGCAACGCCGCCGTCGTCACCTGCCCACACGCCGTGCAGCGTACTTTCTCCAACGCGTAGCGTAGTGCCGTTAAAAAACCATTCCCGTCCAGACGGATCTCCACCCCAGGTGGCAACCGATATAACGTCCCGCGACCACACGCCGGACACCGCTGACCCGCTTGCCAGGCGTCCTCAAGTTGGCACAGCACCCGCTCGGCTCCCGGATAGGCGTCAGCGCCCTGGCGGCCCTGCCCCGGACGCTTTCCGCCGCCGCGCTGACGCCGTCCCGCCGCATCGCGCTCCTCCGCCTCCGTCACCGGCTCATCTACCTCCGCTGCGGCTTCGTCCGCCGCCGCCACCGCGGCCTCGGGCGCTTGCGGGTCATTGTCCGACGGTTCCTTCGCCGAGCCCTTCACCGCTGCCCGCTCGGCTCTGCCAAACAACAGCCCCCGCAGCCGTTTCATGCTCAGCTTCGCTTCCTGCACCGCAAACAGCAGCCAAAAATACATCTGAATCAGCCGTTCCAGCACCCGGCGGTCCTCCTCCACCAAATCGCTGGCGTGGATCCGGCTAAGCAACGCTTCCCCTTCGGCTTGGGTTAACTTGACCTTCTCCGGCTCTTTCATCACCGTTGATACCCATTCGCTAGATCTTCATATGCCAGAACAGGCTCTCTCGTCGTCTAAGGGATGCGCATCTTAAGCAGAAAATTTGGTTTGTCAAGCAGTTTTATCGGAAGGACACGGATCAACTGCCCGGCTGTAAAGCGTTTATCCGTCGCTTCCGGCGCGATGCCACCCCGCTTCTGGAATGTCAGCAGCTGCTCAAGGTCAAGGGGCTTAGCCATGACACCAGCCAGGCCTGCCAAACGCTGATTGAAGGGATCCCACCCTGCTCACCGGTACGTATCGGCTTCACGAACTGGATCAAAGACCAACTCCGCGTGGCTGAGACCCTGGGGTTAGCCGAAACGGGTTTGCCGATCAGCTCGGACCCGATCGAGTCCCTGTTTGGCGTGGTCAAGCGACACGGGGTAGGCAAGACCAAGGACGCCAATCGCCTTGCCGCTCGGTTACCGGCCCTCTGCGGCCAGCTGACCGAGCAAGATGCACAACGCGTGCTCGAAGTGAGGGTGGCCGAGCAGGAAAAAGTCATGGGTCCGCTGCCTTCACTGGCTAAGCAAAGAGGAGAGGTTCTGCCCAACCCGGGACGCCTCGAAACCCTCACACCGGGTCAGGCCGATCACCCTCTGGAGCTGATTCCCGGGGCCGAAAACCGCTCAAAAAACCCAATAATTCTCAATATATCAGATCATTACAAGAAAACGCATGGCCCCGTGAGCAACGTAGAAAAAACAGTCATACCCTCGCCGAGGGGCCACCCGTCGGGGCCCACAAGGGGTGGTTGACAGAGGATCGAGAAAAGCTAAAACCAAAAACCGGGGAAGGTTTCAGAGTCGATTAAGACGCCCTAGTGCTCGGTCAAAGCTTAATTTTGGGATCATCGAACTTTAAGTATGCTCATATTTACTCACACCTTGGACTCATGCAATCCCAATTTTTAGACCTGACAAAGCACTAGGCATATTCCCACTGCGCTTCCGTAGGTAGCTCGTAACGCTCTCCAGTCTGCTCGGAGAGCCACTCGCAGTACGCTGCAGCATCATTCCAGCTAATGCACACGACAGGGTGATTATCTTCTTGTGGAAAATACGGATTACGCCAGTTTGCGTCAGATTTTTTATCCCACTTATTGTTATCGTACACGTACGCACCGCCTTGCCGTTCTGCTTCGGTTTGATAGCCAATGGCTTCGACAAAACGCCGGAAATCGCCCACTGTCACGGGATACCGCCCTATTGCAAAAGCATCCAGGTTTACTTCGTGCACCGGTCTTTCCTCCTCCCTGCCTTTTCCCTGAATGTCCCCCATCTTAAACATCCCACCCGGTAGGTAAACCATTTCCGGTGCATCGGGATGATCCCGGAATATTTGGTAAGGTTTATAACTTCTTTCCTGTTCTGCCTCAGTCTCTTCATGAGCAGGCGTTTCCGCCGCTTGTTGCTGCGCCAGGGTAAAAGTGTAAAAGGGCCAAGCGCCATCCCTCGCCAGGCGAAAGCCCAGGCCGCGGCTGCGGTAGCCGGGATCGATCCCGTGGCGAAACGCCGAACGGCAGTAGCCGGCAACGAAGATCCAGCCACCGCCGCGATCAACCCGGCCGGAGCCCGTCTCGGGGCCACTAGGATCCTGCTGAGGATCTTTCGAGTACGCTCCATACCAATCCCGAACCCACTCCCAGATATTCCCATGCATATCGTATAGCTGCCACTGGTTTGGCCGTTTTTCTCCAACAGGGTGAGTCTTTTTTCCAGCGTTCTTGGAATACCATGCATACTCTTCAAGTCGCTGCTCGTCGTCTCCGAAGCAGTACTGAGAGTCACTGCCAGCACGACATGCATATTCCCACTCGGCTTCTGTGAGTAGCCTGTAGTGCTCTCTAGTTTGCTTTGAGAGCCACTCGCAGTACGCTACAGCGTCGCTCCACGATATATCGACAACGGGTCGAGTGCCTCGACCCCACTCGTAGTCACTCGGTTTATCTCTGCCAGTGGCCTCACAGAATTTATCGTACTCCTCGAACGTCATTGGATACTGGCCTATGGAGAAGGCGCTGATGGTCACTTCATGGGCAGGCTTATCATTGTTGTAGCCACTGCTGTCATCGTCCATGATGAAGGTGCCTCCCGGTAGCCAAACCATCCTAGGGGCTTCGCCCCGGCCATCGAGAAAGCGGTCGCGGAAGGGTGTGGGTTCAGTGGGTTGTAATGGTTCTTTGGTAGGCGGTGCAGGAAGAGGTGAAGGGAAACTCCGCAGTGCTTGGCAGAACTCAGCAACCGATGCATAACGCTCTTGCCATTCCCAGGCAGTGGCCTTATGCAGTACCTCTTTAAGCGCTTGAGAGATATCCAGTTTCTCGATAAAGCCGGGAGTATCCCGCACCACTCCGAACGGTAAATCTCCACCGTAAAACGCAAACACAGCCGTCATTCCCAGCCCATAAACATCCGCCGGAACGCCCGCCTCCTGAGGTTTATCCATAATGTCTGGCGCGGCATAAACCCACGTGCCCAGCGTGCCCGTTCGGGTTCCACCCGTCGTATCCATGGCTCGAACCAAATCAAAGTCCGTCAGCTTTGGACTTCCCTGTCGATCTAAAACGATGTTATGAGGCTTGATATCCCGATGAATGATGCCCCGCTCATGGGCAAACTGGAGCGCTTCGCCAACGGCTAACAGAATATCTAGGCATTCTTCCAGAGAAACGTTGTTGCAGAGAACTGCCTGACGAAAATCGCCATTTTCAAGATACTCCATGACGAAAAAATAATAGCTCTCGTCCTCCAGTTGCTCTTCGAGCACCTGCACAATGCCCTGATGATGCAGTGCCGCCATACGGCGTGCTCCACGAAAGAACCGCTCACGGCGAGTCTTGTCATCGGCGTACTGGCTATGAAGCACCTTAATAGCCACCAGCTCGCGGCGTTGCCGATCAAAACCCTTCCAGATCGTAGCAAAGCCTCCCCGACCTAGAAATTCGATCAACCTAAAACGACCATTCAACAGAAAATCACCCGCTCTGAGCTGACCACCTTCGCGCAGCTTCCTGCGCAGATCTAAAATTTCGGAGCGAGCTGCCGTAGCGTCCTGTCCAGTGATTAGCAGTTCTTCCTCCCGTTGATAAGCTACCTCCAAAGCTTCTGAAAGCTCGCGCATTCGTTCATTTTGATAACGCGGTTGAAGGTTTGACGGGCTTGATTCGTTAGTAGAACTCAGTAGTTCAGCAAGATCCTTACGACCGATGGCCTCTAGCGCTGCCGGCAACTCACCGAGATGATCCCGCTCTTCTAGCCAAGCCACAATGTCCTGACATTCTCGGCCTCGAGTAAAGCTTCGCTGGCGATCTGAGGGGATATCAAGATAAACAGCCAAATTCGCCCAGTCCTCACCCAGGCGTCGGCATAGCTCAACTTTGAGAGGACCGGGCAGTTGGTGAAAAATCATTGCAGCATCGAAGCAGAGAAGTCTTGTTTTCGGGCCCGTTGAAGCTGTTCTCGGATGCTAGACGTTTTGCTGGAACCGTGAGGCTGATAACAAGCCTGCAACCAGTTGCTCAGGTGGCCGCGAACCAGGTCTTTAAATGCCTCCGTTTCCGTAAACGGCCACCACAGCCCCTCTTTTGGAAACTGGGCCTTGAACTCCAACACCTTACCTAACTGTTGGATTTCTTCCGGGGATTGCGGGAAGTAGGGCGTTTCTTTGAAATACATCATGATATGAGGCCGTTGATTTCGCTGCCACGCCTCATGGGCAGTGCGAATTTCGTGCTCGGTGCCTGAGCCGGCATCCATCGTCGGGGTGCCGAAACGCTTCCAGAAGATACCAATCAGGACGGCACAGTCGCCGATATGCAGAATGGGGTCGATCAGACCTTGGGGACCTTCGGGATGGAAGCCGGGGTAGGCGTCGGTTTCCCAGCGGTAGAGCCTGAATTCCACGCCGAGTATCGCTCCCATACTCCGGTTCAGCTCTTCCAGGACGCCGGGCAGTAAATCTCGCTCCGGTCTTACATCGCCGGGCGAGGCTACAACGATGTGGAGTTGCTGCATGATTGTCTATCCTTGATGGACTTCATCGTCTTCTCGTGATTCCAGCGTGGGAATGCATGCAAGAATGTTTAGACTAGTTCAAGCATAAACTGCACAACTTCAAAAGTAGTTACCGGGAAAAGTAACTTAGGACTCTCTCGCTTAGAACTGCCACGCTCCAATGCTCCCATTACTTTAAGACTGGCCACTTACAGGCGCTCATGCATAGTTGAACCGATTTCGGCGTCTATGCAATGCTCTATTTTGCTTGTGCCTTCATCTGCTGGAGAAAGTGTGAGGTTCAGAGATAGGTTCTAAATTAAAGCCGGGAACAACTCTCGATGCGACGTGCCTGCGGCGGCGCATGACCAGAGCAGCGCCGATGAGCCCCACTGCAATCAGCCCCAAACTACCGGGCTCTGGTACCGCGCGTGCGCTTACTGCATAGTTAATGCTATAGGTAACTGTCTCGCCTGGTGCCAGCAGGGCTCCATCGAATTCTAAAGTGCCGGAACCACCAGTATAGTCGTCGGGCCGAAAACATGAAGAAAATGTGCAAGTCCAACTAGCGAATTGCGAATCGCCATCGTATGAAAAAAACGTTTCGATAAAACCAATCTCGTTTGGCTCGGTGACTTCAACATTAGAAAACTCGAAAAAATACTCTCCGGAAAAATTATAAAGTACAGCTTCAAAATCGAACGGATTGGTGATCTGTATGATATTAGTACCTGTTACAGACGCAAATGATGAGCGATTGCGTTCATCCAAACGAGCGATAGCGACAGCTCCATCATCTCTCACATTAATGCTTGCATCACCGATGGTGGTGCTTGAGCTGGGAGACACGACAATCTCTGGAATGAAAGGGTCACCACAATCAGAAAAGTCAGGGAGACAAAACTGAAAATCCCCAACGCCAAAGGCCACCTCAGAGCGCGCAATAACAGAAGCTTCTCCGTTCAAGGACCACAACAATAAAAGCAACAACGAAACCTTCTTCATTTCATACCCCCCCAATGGTTCAGGCAGTTTCGCTAAGTCACTGGTAAAATGGGAGTCGCTTATCAAACTAAATATTGTTGTTAGCCAAGACACCATTTTTGCAGAATACCGCAGGCGTCCCCGGCACTCACTATATTGAGACGATTTTAAGCCAGTGTCCAGCGATGCCCCAATGCAAATTCATCAAGGTCTTACTGACCATGCCGACGTGTTTGCGAGGCAAGACGAATGCGTCTGTCAACCATTTTATGAGACGCCTTTACATTTATTTCACTGCGGTTCTATGCCCAAATCGCTAAAATTTCCGCTAAGCTATTTTGGCGTGATCTTTCAAAGTAAAGAATCCACCCGCTCTGGGGGTGGATTCTTTACTTATGATGTTAGGGCATCACTTCATTTGCTGACAATGAGGGAAAAAAAAGACTTGACCCTTTTCTTTCTTCATTGCTCTGGTGATTTGTTCCATAAATCTAGAAGAGCCATCAATTTTCTCTTTCTTGATCTAACGCAGAGCTGAGCGGCGGCTTTGGAGCATAGCGGAAAAGTCTTCCGTCTTGAACGACTTGTTAGCAATTAATTGCACCGTAGCAACAATGTGTATAAAATAAACTAATTATACACAGGAGCTAACGCTATGAGAACCAATATTGTGATTGACGACAAACTTATGGACGAAGCCATTAAGTTGACAGGGGCCAAAACCAAGAAAGACGCCGTTGAACTGGGCTTAAAGACCATTATTAGGTTAAAAAAACAAGAAAAAATAAAGGCTTATAAAGGAAAGCTCAAATGGGATGGAGATCTTGAGGCGATGAGAAGAGACTAATGGTAGTTGTGGATTCTAGCGTTTGGATCGATTACTTTAACGGCATCCAGACCGCCCAAACAGAATTATTAGACTCTCTTCTCCCAAGCACTATTATTGTGGTGGGTGATCTTATTTTGGCAGAAATCCTGCGAGGTTTCAGAAATGACAAGGATTTTAAAATTGCCAAATCTCTTTTAGAAGAACTCGAACTTGTTCAGATGACGAATGTTGATCTCGCCATAAAAAGTGCCACCAATTATAGGACACTCCACAAACAGGGACTCACAGTTCATAAAACAATAGACTGTTTATATTGCAACCTATTGCATCGAAAACAAATACCCGCTTCTGTATACAGATAGAGATTTTCACCCTTTTGTAAAACATATGAAATTGCGGCCAGCACTGTCTTTGTGATTGCTAACGCCATGTAACCCATCGCCTAGAGCGCGGCAGCGCTCAAGGTGATCGGCGTTGATTATGATGTTAGGGTATCACTCCATTTGCTGACAATAAGGAAAAAAGAAAAGACTTGACCCTTTTCCTCTTGCGCTTTCCTCTTGCGTCAATCTCTATGCTCTTGTTAGCTTTTTCTTCGATTATTTCCTGATACGATAATAGAGTTATTAATTTTCACCATGTATTGATTTACTATTGACACTTGATTTGTTTAGCTCGCTCTCTATAGCCTTTTCGATTTCCAAATAGGACATTGGAAGCATTTTTACTCTAGGAGTTGCACCTTTGCGCTCCCATTTTGCTTTTGTTGCATGTCCGTCTTCTTTTCTCTTGATTTTACTTCCGATACTAAGATGCAAAGAAAAGAAATTTATATATTGGCGCGGACCTACACCTACGAAGGGACGAAAAATGACTTTTCCGTTTTCATCAGCTTGACTATCCGAAATCGCATCATTATGCATAGTGAAAGCTTTACTCTTTGGATACGGTTCGATGTAGATTATTTTCTTAATTCCGCTTGCAACAATATGTTTTGCACAATTATGACACGGAAATGTCGTGCAAAACATAATACTATCTTGACAACTAATTCCTCTTCTCGCACAAGCAAGTATAGCATCCATTTCCGCATGTACGACTCGTCCATATTCCGTAATGTCATTCAATCCCGAATTCCTAATGTTTTCAGCAAGTATGTCAGTATAATCACCAGGTAAATTGGCCGTTATTTTTTTGATAATTTCTTGTTTTTCGCGTGTGTTATGATCGACTTCTCTCGTATAATCTCTTCCGTTTTTTGTATCCGATATTTCATTGTTCTTTTCATTAAATACGGGCCAGTATGTTCCCCCAAACGGTTTAGGGCATTCGTTAGCACCAGTTGATAAAATATCTTCTTTGTGTGTTATTACCGCGCCAACTTGCCTCGACAGATCAGCGCTTTTTATTGAAGATGTGTATGCCATAAACATCGCATATTCATGGAAGGTTGGGGTTCGGAAGGGATCCCCAAATATTAGATCGAAAAAACGCTCCAGAGAATTCCACACTTTCTGATTTTCGCCATTCTCTGTAACAAAAAAATCAGCTAAATGAAAGGCGGCGCTTGTGCTTTGCCCATAATTTAGGTTATCATTTTTGTCCCTATCTATAAGACGTTTTCTATATTCTTCGCTATCAATATGGCAATACTGTTTAAGAAAAATATTGCGAATGGGTTCAGATGAATGAATAGCAAACAGATAGAATCCATTACCATAAACATCTCTCAGGGCTTCAACCTCTTCTGGATGCTTAAGAGAGTCGACTATATAAATAATAGGGCCATTATGTTTTTTTCTTCTATTTGCGATCTCAACTGCCGTCATCTTGGCCAAAATTGCATTGTCTGTGGCTTTTTTCCTCAAATCATTACCAGCATCCATGAGTTTTATTACGCGATGATACTGGTCATCCCCATCGACCTTAACAGATGAATTTGAAATTATGATATTGCTCAACTTGATAATTTCCGCTTCATAAGAATAGTGCTTAGCAAGTTTAGCTATGGCATCGATAACTAATTCCCTATTGCATCCGATTGGGCCTATTATTCCAACGACAATCTCCGTCGTTGTACTAGCACATTGTCCGTAATTCATATTTTCAACTCCATAGATACAATTCTAGTTTTGATTGATCTCAAAGCTTTTCGTAAAAACATACTCCTTTACGGCTGAAGATAATTGGCAAACAGTTCAATAGACAGAATCCGAAAATAGTGTGCTAGACAGAATCTGCCTATTGCCCTCTTTTCGGATTCTGCATGTCATGGGATCAGGTCTAGATACATAGCCTGTGCTTGGTGCGTTCAACCCTTGTGCTCGCACGATCTTGCCCACGGTCGTGAAGAGCACGACCGAGAAAATCCGTGATCTGTTGAACGGTATACCCCTCTCGGCATAGGCAGCCACGATGGCATGATTACGGCCATTGCGAGGGGGCGGACGGAAGCCGCTAGGGGGGTTTGGGAATATTGAGGTCTTAGGTAAAGCGGTGCAGCGATAGAGGCTTTGCGGTAGCATTGACATTAAAACCTTCCTTAGTTTGTCGCCTATGCCAGAGTTTGAATTTATTGAACTCTAAAGCTAAAACATTTTCATGGGGAATTGCAAGGAATTGATAAGCAGCCTGTGACGTAGTCCGCTGGGAGGGAAAAGGATGGTATTCCCTATTTGGAGCTCTGCATGATTTAGGGGTTAACCTATTGAACTGCTACATCAATGTCGTTCACTCCCAGGTACCGGCGTCGTTGTGGGAGCGATTTAAATCCCCAGCGGAGTGCTGGGGAGGATTATCGACCCACACCAAATGCGCCAGGCTGACGGGATTTGCCGGTAAACGCCTGTGCTCAAACTCAATGCCAGGAACTATTCAGGCTTTGGCCGCACGTCATTGAATTCGTCTTCATCTTCCAGTTCGGCTTCCGGCCGTTCTGCATCTTTAACGTTTTCCTGCTCGGCGGCAAAATGCAGCGCCATTTCAAAAGCCGCACGGGTGAAATCCAGCACCCTGACAAAGCCTTCATCGGACAGTTTCCGGGCAGCGTCATGGCGGCGATAGATATTGATAAACTGGCGTTCCCGCTCAAAATGCAAAGACAAGCGCCCAAGTCCCCAATCCTTCAGCATTTTCCAGAGTTCCGGATTGTAAGACCGGGTAAACTTCAGGATAACGGGAATCGGATCATGCCGGGCCAGCAGGGCGGCCAACCGCAAGACCAACTCAAAGGACAAAGTAGCGGTACCGTTTTCAACAGCCTCTATCAGCGAGTGATCTTTCAAATCCAACGCCTCGCTTAGCTCGTCACGAGTTAATCCGGCCACTTCCCGTAAATCCTTCAGCGTCCGCCCCGCCTCTTGCATCATCTCAGCCTGCTCAGGCCGCAGGAACAACGCTTTGCCCACGCGCAGGGGAACATCCGTGGTTCTGGCCACAATGCGAAAGGCGCTATCCGCTACGGCTCCCGGTATACTCGTTAACCTTTTGATTAATGATTCTTCCGGTTCCTGTGGCACAGGAGTTTTTTGTGCGGTATCGGCTTTCTGAGTCGATGCTTCGCGCCGCTTGCGAGAACCAGCGGTGCCCGTCGCCGCTTCCCGGCTTTTTGCCGGCGTCTTACTGGAGCCTACAGATGGTGCGGTTTGCTTACGCTTACTGTCGTCAGTCATCGCTATTTCTCTAGCCTATTCAATCAGCCGTTAGTCATTGGCTTACTGTACCTGCAAAAAAGCGATCTAAACAGCTTGTTTTTTAACCCATCGCAATCCGCTTTCACCTACAATAACCTCCCGTTCTTACCAATTCGACAATAACGCCTCGAAACGTTTAGGAGATCACCATCCATGACTCAAAAACTGAATCGCTACAGCTCCCACGTCACTCAGCCAAAATCCCAGGGCGCTTCCCAGGCGATGCTGTATGGCACCGGGCTCAGTGATGCGGACATGGATAAAGCTCAGGTAGGTATCGCCAGCGTCTGGTATGAAGGCAACACCTGCAATATGCATCTTAACGAGTTGGCAGCCAAGGTTAAGGAGGGGGTTGTCGCTGCCGATTTGGTCGGCATGCGCTTTAACACGATCGGCGTTTCCGACGGCATCTCCATGGGGACTGACGGCATGAGTTACTCACTGCAGTCCCGGGACCTCATCGCCGATTCCATTGAAACCCTCATGAGCGCCCAGTGGTACGACGGCTGCATCGCCCTTCCCGGCTGCGACAAAAACATGCCTGGCGTCATGATGGCGCTGGGAAGGCTCAATCGCCCCGGATTGATGATCTATGGAGGCACGATTAAACCCGGCTATCGCCAAACCGCCCAGGGTGAGCAGACACTGGATATTATTTCGGCGTTTCAGAGCTACGGAGAGTTTCTCGCTCACAAAATCGATGAGGAGACCCGCAAGGATATCGTTAGGCGGGCCTGTCCCGGCCCCGGCGCCTGCGGTGGAATGTACACGGCCAATACCATGGCCTGCGCCATTGAAGCGTTGGGCATGACCTTGCCCTATAGCTCTTCGACACCGGCCATGGACCCGCGCAAACAAGAAGAATGCTTCCGGGCCGGGCAGGCTATCCGCTACTTGCTGGAGCAGGATATCAAACCACGCGATATTATGCAGCGGAAAGCCTTTGAAAATGCCATGGTACTGGTGATGGCCCTGGGCGGCTCTACCAACGCCGTACTGCATCTTATCGCAATGGCCAAAGCCGTAGACTTGCCGCTGACCATCGATGATTTCCAAACGGTCAGCGACCGGGTTCCTTTTCTCGCCGATCTAAAGCCCAGCGGACAATACGTGATGGAAGATCTGCACAAAGTCGGCGGGACACCGGCGGTGATGAAATACCTTCTGGAAAAGAACCTCCTGCACGGTGACTGCTTGACCGTCACCGGCAAAACCCTGGCCGAGAATTTACAAAACCTGCCTGGTTTAGCCGCCCAGCAAAAGGTGATATTTCCTCTGGAAAAACCCCTGAAAGCTAACGGGCATATCCGGATTCTTAAGGGTAATCTGGCTCCGGGCGGCGCTGTGGCGAAAATCACCGGCAAGGAGGGCTTACGTTTTGCCGGTCCTGCCAGAGTATACGATTCCGAAGAAGAGATGCTACACGCACTGGAACGCAATGAGATCAATCAGGGCGATGTGGTTGTCATTCGCTATGAGGGACCGAAGGGAGGGCCCGGTATGCCGGAGATGTTAACGCCGACTTCGGCCGTTATGGGAGCCGGTTTGGGCCCGCACGTGGCCATGTTGACCGATGGACGTTTTTCCGGCGGTTCCCATGGCTTTATCATCGGTCATATCGTTCCCGAAGCCCAGGAAGGTGGTCCCATCGGATTACTTAAGGATGGCGATCGGATTACCATCGACGCGGAGAAAAATAGCCTGGATGTGGCTATCAGCGAGGCAGAGATGGCGCAGCGGCGGACCGAATGGGTAATGCCGCCTTATAAGGCGACCCAGGGAACACTGTATAAATATATTAAGCTGGTTAAAACTGCCTCGGAAGGATGCGTTACGGACGAATAATTTTTATCAGCAGACAAGACACCCTAATAGGCAAGGAATATCCGACGGGGGGTCTCATGAGCGGGTCATGCCTCTTGGCTAAAAGAGGCCCAGCTGCCCTTCTTGCCGGATAGTTAGCGCCGGCCATTCCGGCAGTATACCCACGCCTTCCCGGGCAAACTGAGCATCGAGCAGTTCGTGAAACAATCGTGCTACTGCCGGCGCTTGTCGGTTATTCGGCGTATGGATAAAAATATAAGGTGTCTTACCGGCAATAATCCAGTCGATCACCTGCTTTACCCAGGGCTCCAAAAACGCCCGATTCGCCTGCTCATCAGGATGACCGATAAAGCGCACCAGAGGCCGCTCCTGGGTGATAACAACCTCAGGAACCGGCAAGCGTGGCTTGCGGCGTTGAGCCTCGCGAGTATCCGCATCATCCGCAACGGCGCTAAATAATGCCCGACTGTCCAGAATCACCCGATCGACCCCATACTCCTGAAGCAGCCGATCCAGGGCCTGTGCTTCACCGCCGGCGGCAAAAAAGTCCTTATGGCGCACTTCCACAGCATATTGAAAATCTCCTGGTAGCCCGACCAGGTACTCCTGTAGTACGGGTAAATCCCAGGGACCGAACTGAGCCGGCAACTGCAGAAAAAACGGCCCCAGCCGCTCGCCCAGGTGCTCCATACGCTGCAAAAATTCACGGGTTTCGGACTCGGCATGGCAAAGGCGCAAGTCATGGCTAATCAACCGGGGGAACTTAAAACAGAAATGAAAGTCTTCTGCCGCCTCGTCGCGCCACCGGGCCACCACATCGTGCCGGGGCAGTCCGTAAAAGGTACTATTGCCCTCGACGGTGTTAAACACGGCTGAGTACTGGCTTAGAAAGTCACCGGCGCGAGCGGTTGCGGTAAAAAATCGACCAATCCATTCCCTATTGCTCCAAATAGGGCATCCCAGACGATAATGCTTAATGCTCATAAATCCTTATCCTTCGCTCTCCCTTCCCGGAAAGCCGGAAGGCTCCCTCACCCGCCAGAACAGAGGGACAGGGTGAGGGAACAACGGTTAACGGTTAGTAATTTAAAACGCTTCCATACTCATGGCCATCAGCGTACCGGCACCGGCTTTCAGCTTGGCCAGATGCGCCGCTGTATCGGGCAGCATACGTTCCATAAAGAACCGGGCCAGGGTCAATTTAGTTTGGTAGAACTGCTGATCGCCTTCCCCGGCGGCCAGTTTTTCCTGCGCCGCCTTTACCATCCGTACCCACATATAACCTTGACTCACCAGAGCCATCAGGTACAGGTAGTCCATTGAAGCCGCTGCCGCATGATCCGGATTCTTCAGGCCGTTAGAAGCCAACCACTGGCCGGCTTCAAACAAATGCTCGAGAGAGGCCATCACCGGTTGAATAAATGGTGCCAATTCGGCGTTGTCCTGGTTTGTTTCACAGAAACCACCGATTTCCGCAAAGTATACCTGCATGGCACGACCTTTATTAGCAGGCAACTTGCGCCCTACCAGGTCCAGCGCCTGGATACCGTTAGCGCCCTCGTAGATCTGCGCAACCCGGACATCACGCATAAACTGCTCCAGACCCCACTCGCGGATATAACCGTGTCCACCCAGACACTGCAGACAGAGATTTGCCGACAGCGAACCCATATCCGTAAAATAGGCCTTAGCCACAGGCGTTAGCAAACCTAGCATATCTTCGGCATGATCACGCACCTTCGCATCCGGGTGTTTGCGCGACAAATCCACAAACAAACCGGCCCAGCAAGCCACTGCCCGGGCGCTTTCGGCAAAGGCACGAGCGGTCAGCAGCATACGCCGGATGTCGGGGTGCACAATAATCGGGTCAGCGGCTTGCTCCGGCGCTTTTGGTCCGGTTAGGGCACGGCCCTGAATACGGTCTTTTGCATAGGCCGCCGCATTTTGATAAGCCACATCGGCGATGCCCAAACCCTGCACGGCGACGCCGAGACGCGCCGCATTCATCATGGTAAACATCGCACGCAGGCCTTTATGGGGCTCACCGACCAAATAGCCCACGGCATCGTCAAAGTTCATCACGCAGGTGGAATTACCGTGAATGCCCAGCTTCTCCTCCAGCGCACCGCAGCTTACGTTATTCTTTTCTCCTAGACTGCCATCCGCATTCACCAGAATTTTAGGCACAACGAACAGGCTAATACCTCTAACGCCCGGAGGCGCATCGGGAAGCCGCGCCAGCACCAAATGGATAATGTTTTCCGTGAGATCATGGTCACCGGCGGAAATAAAGATCTTAGTGCCGTTAAGACGATAGCTGCCGTCCGGTTGCGGCTCGGCCTTGGTGCGCAGCAAACCGAGGTCCGTACCACTGTGCGCCTCGGTCAGATTCATGGTGCCCATCCATTCGCCATTGATTAGCTTGGGCAGATACAGCTGTTTTTGTTCTTCAGAGCCATGCTGCTCGATAGCATCAATGGCGCCGTGGGTAAGACCAGGATACATGGAAAAGCCGAAGTTGGCGGCGCAGGCCATTTCGTTTAAAAGAACGCCCAGCACATAGGGAAGGCCTTGCCCGCCGTATTCGGGATCTCCAGTCAGGCCGCTCCAGCCGCCTTCCATATAGGTCTGGTAGGCTTCCTTAAAACCCTTGGGCGTGGTCACTACTCCATTTTCCAGATGACACCCTTCTTCATCACCACTTTGATTGAGAGGCTGCAATACCTCCTGAGCAAGTTTAGCGCCCTCTTCCAAAATGGCAGAGACCGTATCGCGATCTGCCTCCCCAAATCCTTCTAGGTCACTGTATTGATCCATATTAAGGACGTCATACAAAACAAACTGCATATCACGTACAGGAGCGGTGTAAATTGGCATCTTTCTTACATCCTTCGGTTGGGTTGCTTACTCTTAACAGAGTCTGACGGGGATAGTGGTCGAGTTACGCTAGTGAACGCTGGCGATGACCAGACCAAAACTTAAACCTTGGCAACGATTGGAGCTTCTTCTTCGGTATTTAGCATCGGTTTTCTCACTCTGCCGATTTTTTGTGATAGATCCAACGAATCAAATACTTAAACCCCTCTCACCCTTGCCCTCTCCCACCAGGGGAGAGGGAATAAATCTTTAAGCGTCAATCTCTTAACTCCCTCTCCCCTGGTGGGAGAGGGTTGGAGTGAGGGGGAAATGGCCAAACTCAAGCTAAGCACAACCTTAGCAAATACCCTGGGGTCTGTCATGGTGTTATCATATCGCCTTCCCTCGCAGGAACCAACCGCAAAGTGTATACCGCTGCACCTGGCAGAAACCCACGGGGTTCGCCTTTGACCCAGGCCTCATGACCGCCGGCGTAATAGGGCGAGAGAGGATGTCCGCTCTGCCCCACCGGCATCTGAAATAGGCCGGCCGCTTCCTGCCCGGGCGACACCACCATACGCTGGGAAGCCCCTTTGCTAGGACTCTGTACCCGCGGCATATGCACATCACCTGGCAGGGGTATCGAGGGCATATCGAGCCAATAACGGGCACCCGGAATAAAGGCGCTTAACGGATGGCGGATTTGGCTGGTGTTGCGCTTACCCCAGGTGTATTCGGCTAAAGAGGACCCATCCGCTAGAAATTGGTCCAGTAGGGTATCAACAGCGTTAAGAAACTGTGCTTGCCAAGTGGCATAGGAGGGATTCAGCAAATGCCGAGGCCGCTCCGTCACCAAACGCCATAGCGGGCCTTCCTGCTGCCTTATCCAACGATAATCGAAGCGCGCGTCGGCTTTTTTACAAGCCGCGGTCAAGGCGGCAAAGACCTCGCCGGCGAGGGCGAGACGAAAAGCGCGCACCACGCGATAGCCAACCGAATCAACGGCAGCGTGGCCACCCCAATTTTCCACGTAGTGACGCAGTTCCCGGCGCCGGGGATCGGCGGCCAAAGCCTTTGGATTCAACACGGTGAGCAATAAGTCACGCCAGCGTTCCAAAAAAACGGCACGATCATCCAGTTGCAGCGCCAGCATTTGGATTTCCTCGGCGCGTTTTATCGTCAATAAAGCATCGCGGATCTGGCGCGCCCGCGCCCCTAGTGCATAACCGCCATCCCCCAGCTTGGCATACTCGTCACCGCTGACAACCCGGGCATTCGCTGTCCATAAACGACCCTGGGGAGGGTTGCTAATCCGCGGGTATTCAGCAGGCTGCAGCCAGCCTTGCCAACCCCGCTCACCGTCAGCCCAGGAGGCGGGCAAGCGACCTTCATGACCAAAGCGACGAGGTAGCGGACCGAGCAGGGTCCAGCCAATATTGCCGGCACTATCGGCGACCAATAAATTTTGGGCAGGCACGCCCACGCGGTTGGCAATGTCAAGCGCTACCGCCACCGTATCTGCCGTTTCGAGACGCAGCAGTTCCAGATTTATCGCTTCCCGGTCATGAGCTACCCAGCGCAGCGCTCGCTGTCGGCCCTGGTGGTCTTTGTCGATCAACGGCCCCCATAGCGTCCAGGGAACCGCCATCACCTGATCTTTACCATCTTTGACCCGAATCGTCTCGTGAAACCATTGTAAGCGCCGTGGCCCCTGGGGAGTTAAGTAGGTTTCCGGCTGTCCGGGTACGGGTTCGATCTGGACTAAATCACTCCAATCCCCTTCAGAATTAGTAAAACCCCAAGCGATATGTCCATTGCTGCCTACCACAATAGCCGGCACACCCGGCAGAGTGACGCCGGTAATTTGCCACGGCTGACCCTTACTGTCGGCATAGCTTAGTGCTATGCGAAACCAGATATTCGGCACGGCGAGTTCCAGATGCATATCATTGGCCAGCAAAGCACCCCCGTGCTCCGTGTGGTCACCCGACACTGCCCAATTGTTGCTGCCGCCGGTCGGTTCGCCGGCGCCTGCATCCCAACGCTGGGAAATAGCCATGGCAGTGACGTCGCCGGGCTGCGTTCGAAGATCAAAAATCGCAGGGCCCGGCAGTGGTGGCGATGCAATGGCTTCACCTTGCAGCGGGGTATCCCATTCAGTGCCGCGCGGGGTCAAGAACTCAAACAGCCCCTTTGGCAGCACGTCATGCATTACGCCTAAGGCGGATTCATGAGCCCTCTGCACATCCTGAAGTCTGAGATACATTGCATAAATCACCAGCAGGGTGTCCTCCGGCAGCCAGGGCGCCGGTGATATGCGCAGCAGCCCATATTCCCATGGCGGCGCAGCGAGATCGGCTAACCCGGTACCAACTCCGGCAGCGTAGGCTGTCAGCAGTGCCTGGTCGTATTCCGGCAGAGCTGTCAAGTTTTCGTGTGCGCGTTTGCGAAAGCGGTGTAACCTTACCGAGCGGTCCCGCGCTACAGCGGCTTCTCCAAACAATGCGGCAAGCTCTCCGGCAGCGGAACGTCTTAACAAATCCATCTGAAAAAAACGCTCTTGGGCATGAATAAAACCCGTAGCCCGGGCAACGTCCATGCGGTTCTCTCCGCTAACGGTGGGTATTCCCAACGCATCACGTACTATTGTCACGGGGGCGGAAAGTCCTGTTACGTCAACTTGACCCTGCAGCCGCGGCAGACTGTCCCATAGTTGCTGAGCCAGCCAAATTCCACCCGCCGTCAACAGAAACACAATCATGCCAATGCTTATTTTAATAAAGGTGCGAATTTGACCCAAAGAGCGTTTTTTTGGACCGATAGTGGCCACCATGACGTGAATTGACCATAAAGCGCGTTTTTGCCATGATCAACGCATTGCAATAAGTAATTAGTAAAGTCATATCTAAAACAATCACCCGTTACTTGCAATGTCGCGATAAAGAGACAAAAAAACATTTCATAATCAATGAACAATAATCCATAAACCAAAAGTGTCAATCTTAAGCGACACTTTCCTAATAAATTTTAATCAATAGTGCACCTAGAAGTCCTTCTTTTTCCGGCGAAATAGTTCTGACGTTACGATTTTCTTGCAATTGAAGATTATTGCATGATTTTTGCTTAATTTTCTTTCTAAGCCAATTGAGACCTGTTCCGCCTTGCACACTATCTTAGCCACTTATTGATTCTGGGACGGCTTGGCTAAATCAATGCTATTCGAGGAATACAACCGAGATCGGCTGATATGGTCATCATGCGTAGTTCTAATAACTGGAAATTTTTAGTTAAACTCAATTAGGCTTAACTGTCATATTCAAGGGTAAGTGAATAAATTAAAGCATTGGGTAACACTTCAGACAAGGAGAGAACAAATGCGAGCTTACATCAGACATCGTGTGAATATTCCGGTGGAGATATTTTTGCACCGGAAAGAAAATCATTTCATTAGACCCGTTGATAATGTGAGCCTCGGTGGTTTTTCATTTATATCCGATATGCCCTTAAAAAAAGGAATACATATTAAATTAAAAATGAACGTGTTGACACCGGCATTTGAGACCCTAGGGAAAGTGATCTGGTGTAGGAAACACAATAACGATTTTAGAATCGGTATCCAGTTCTTGGAGAGAAACGATGCGCCCAGGATGTTAATGGTCGATCAACTATGTTATGTTGAAAAATACAAAAATGAAATTTCACAAAGAGAAGGTCGTTTACCAAACAGAGAGGAAGCTTTACACGCATGGCTAAGGCAGCATGCGCCACAACTATCCGCTTAAGGCTACATAGTCAGACTTTCCCGTAAAAGGCAATTAACAACTGGAAAAAATGCAGTTACCAGTCTCAAGGGATTATTCGCATAGACATCGGAGGTTTATGCCCTGTGGTTTGAGGCTATTGGGTTCAAATCACAGGCTTTTCCATTGTTAGTCATCTTTATCAAAACGATAGTTCTTCTCTGTTTGTTATCCTGCTCTGTGGTCTCAACTTAAGATGAGATACTGCTAATCACTAACCCTAACCGTCTTAAACGTTTGGTGTGAGTTGACTGGATGCTATTTAAACGGAAGGCGTCGAGGATCAAAATAGAAGCTCTCATCCGGAAATCGAGGAGCTTCCCCATGATCGACATCGACACCTTCCTAACGATTCTATACGTCATGATGGATGATTTCTGCAAGCATGCCTTGCCGACACCGCATCGGCCTGGTCCGGCGGCATCGCTGACGCGCAGCGAGGTGGTGACCTTGGCCCTGTTCGGGCAGTGGCAACACTTTACCAGTGAGCGGGACTTCTACCGTTATGCCCAGCGGCACCTGCGAGAGGCGTTTCCCAGCTTGCCGGATCGGGCTCAGTTCAATCGCTTGTTGCGCTTGCACAGGGAAGCGGTGGTCGGCTGTTTTCTGCACCTCGTTCAGTTGCTGGAAGCCCAACGCTGTGCCTATGAAGCCCTGGATGGGACCCCTGCCGTCACCCGCGCGGCGAAACGGCGAGGGCTGGGCTGGCTGCCCGGCTTGGCCGACATCGGGTGGAGTAACCGGCTCGGCTGGTATGAGGGCTTGCAGGTGCTCACCGCCGTCAATCCCTGGGACGTGATCACCGGCTTTGGCGTCGCCTCGGCTAGCACCAAAGATCAGCCCCTGGCTGAGACGTTCTTCGCTCTGCGCGCCTTCCCGGACCCGCGCATCGCCAGCGTCGGGGCACCGGCTCAGGGAGTGTATGTCACCGACAAGGGCTTTGAAGGCGAAGAGCGCCATCCATACTGGCAACACGTCTACGGGGCTGAACTGATCTGTGCCCCGAAGCGCAACAGCCGCCATCCCTGGCCCAAGCCCTGGCGACGCTGGCTGGCTGGCATTCGCCAGATCGTGGAGACCGTCAACAACAGCTTGCCGCATGTCTTTCGCCTCGACCGCGAGCGTCCTCACGCCCTGGACGGCTTTCAGGTTCGCCTGGGCGCTAAGATGGCGCTGCATAATTTCTGCATCTGGCTTAATCAGCAACTCGGTCGGCCCTCGTTGGCCTTCGCCGATCTGGTGGCGTGGTAGCATGTCGTGATTTCACACCAAACGTTTAAGTCTTTTTTTGGATAATTCAATAATCCTAAAAAGAAGCGTCCGCATCAAACTTGTTAAATTTAAATAAAGCACTTTCTGCCGTTTAATTACGGCTTATCGAATCCACTAATCTGGTTCTACTACTATAATTATGAAGTCTCATCATCTGCTTCAAAACATTCAAAGCACGCTTCCAGACGCCCAGATTACCGCAACCCCCTTACCACTTTGCCCAGTGATAAAGTTGTATTTAATCAATCCTCATAATATACAAAGACCTTTTGCTACCGATGAAATACAGGCGATTCTCGCTAATACCCCTTTCTGGGTATTCTGCTGGCCTGGCGGACAAGCGCTAGCTTACTATATTTTACAGAACAAACATTACTATAAAGGAAAATGTATCTTAGATTTTGGCTCAGGTTCAGGCGTAGTCGCCATTGCGGCAGCCATGGCCGGAGCTGCGAAAGTTATTGCTTGTGACATCGATAGCAATGCTCTCGATGCAACACGAGCTAATGCTGAGCTCAACAACGTAGAGATTGACACTTGTGTATCTCTCGATGAGGTGAACGACACAGTGGATGTGATCATTGCCGCCGATGTGCTTTATGATCCTGACAACCACCGTCTTCTGGAAACTTTGCCGGACCGTGCACCAGAAATCCTTATTGCCGATTCACGGGTTAACCGCATCGACTCGAATTCCTATCAGAAAGTGACTGAAATAAAAGCTACCTTACTACCTGATTTGGACGCTGCTGAGGAATTTAAGAGCGTTAGTCTTTATCGAACCCTAGCCAACCCAGCGCATTGAATCACTCCGCTTAAGGAAAATTGCCAGCGCGGTGAGTAAGTAATCAATCACAAGTATTTTAACATTTTATGAGAATGCGATCTTGTATTCAGTGCCGATGTTTCTCAGGATCTTAAAGAGCTCTTCTCTGAGACTGGAAAAGGATTCGTAGGCCGAGAAGGGCAACCATTCATATTTGATCTTGCGCCACAAGATTTCGATCAAATTTAATTCCGGTGAATACGGGGCGAGGAATTCTAGCTGCAGACCGGTAGCGTGCCAGCGTTCCCGGTTTGCCGCAACCGCTTCGCTGGTATGGAGCGAGGCATTATCGAGTACCACGACGGTGGGTTTTTCTCGGGTCTTGGCAAACGCATCAAAGCAGGCGATCACGACCGCGGTATCGATGGTGCCCTCAAAGACATAGGACTGAACTTCACTCGTCCGATCCATAAACCCGAGCACATGGAGCCGCTGGCTGTGGGACGCGGGTAACTCGATCGTCTCGCCGCGGGGTTGCCACGCGTAAGCCATCGCCGGGACGAGGGTAAAGCCGGACTCATCAAAATAATACCGCTCAATCGCCCCGCTCGCCTCGCGCTCAATCAACTCGGCAAGCCGTTCCACCGAAGCGGCAAACGCCTGGGGATCGCGCTTGTCTTTAAGCGATTGTCGCACCCGCTTCCACACCCGCCCGGCCCGTCTGCACAACCGTTTAATCGTCGTCATACTGACCTGCTGCCCGCCGCGCTTCTCTAACGCCGCCAGCACCCGCTTGAGGGAGCGTGGCTCCGCTTCTAGCCACGCCAGCACCGGCGCTTCTTCCGCGGCGCTGAGTTTGCGCGGCCGACCACTGCGCGCTTGATCCAGTAACCCCACTAACCCCTGACGCGCCCACGCTTTCAGCCAACTGGAAACCGTCTGCCGACACACCCCATAGATCGCCGCGATCGCTTGAACCCGATAACCCGACGCACTCAGCAAAATCGCATGGGCGCGCATCCGTGTCCAATGAAACGGGTGGTGTTGGTGCATCTCGTGTAGCGTCACCTTCTCGGGCTCGCTCAGGGGGGTTACCAATAGCATAAGTCGCCTATCACAAATGGGGCTCTAGCATAGAATAAGGTTACCTCATTTTTACTTTTGTTAAAATACTTATGGCCGACTACTTAATACACTCGGTACAGCCTAACTCGATACCGTCCGTGATTAATCGCGCTTATCCAGTGCTTTCGCATTTAGGCAGCCAAAGGCTGTGGTGCGTGGGTAAAACAATTCCTAGGACAGACCCTGGAACAGGCTTCGCAACCAATGCAATCCAACGGATTAGCCAATCTCATATAAGAATTATCGCTGTCATCTTCATCATCAAAGTCGTCATCGTCCTCCTCATCGAGGTCGATCTCATCCAAGGCCCGTTGCACCATTGCAAATACCTCATCTGGGACAGACCTTGAAACAACGTCCACAACCGACACATTTGCCTTCGTTTAATTCGATAACAAACTGCGGTACCCATTGCGTTCCGCCGCGGGTAATACCGGTTATCGCATTATCCATTTCCACTTTTTTACACCTCTTACTTGGGTTGACACTTTGTTATCAGTTACAACTCGGCTACCTGAGGATGCGCCTGAATCAGGCCGAACGCCGTGTTCACCACCGTATCCCCCTCTTCCTGCAGCTTGGCTAAACTGCGAAATCCGAAACGATGAACGTCCCGTAGGATACGATCCAGGACCACAAGTCTGCCTACGGTAATCACCACGTGCCCAAATCCTTCGTAGGTCAGATGCACGAGTGGAACCGCCGGCAGTCCACTGCGTTTCTCAATGAGCGTGGCGGTAGCGTTATAAAAAGCCTGCAGACGGTCAATGATGTCTTCGTCAGGATCACCAACAATGGCTAACCGTTGCTTGCGCTCCTTGGTAAGTATTAAAGGATCCAGTAATTGCGCCGCAGACAATGGATCATATAGTCCATAGCGATCCAGGGCACGCAGCTGCTTAACCATTTCTTGGATAAATTCCGAGCTTAGCAACGGATCATCTGGCATTACGACAGAAGCAGTGTGACTCGGCATCAATGTTGCGCTCCGGAGTTATCGATCTGAAAGTTACTCTCAAGACACGCCGTCAATACATCCCGGTAAGCTCGACTGCGGCATCCGTTCCGCAGACGGTCTTGATAACAGCATCGATATCTATGCGGCCTATGCGGCTCGCAGAACGGCAATAACGAACAACAGCCAAGCGACTAGAAACGCCGTTCCGCCAAACGGCGTGATAGCACCCAACCAGCTTATCCCACTGATGCTAAGCAGATAAAGGCTGCCGGAAAATAACGCGATACCCACCAACATAAGCCAGCCGGACCAGTGGAGGAAGAGTGATGTTGGAAAATGCAGCATCAATAGCGCAATGACCAGCAAACCCAGCGCGTGATAAAAATGATATTGAGCTGCGGTATGATAGATTGCCATCTGCTCCGAAGTGAGGCTTTCCTTTAGAACATGGGCACCAAAAGCGCCCAGCAGAACTGCCAGTAACGCTCCGCAACCGCCAAGCAGAAAAAAAAGTTTTGTAATCGAAGACATGTATCACCTACGTAAAATCGATGACCAATGTTGTCAATGTTTCATCCGCAGTTACGCATTCGCTTCGCAAGAATGATCTGAGCACTTTGCAAGAATAACGTAGTGCACTGTTAACCAAATTATTTTATAATTATTACGTTAATGCTTATTGTAAACACCGCTGTTAGCGGACGACGGCCCATTTTACTCTCTCACACACGAGCTTGTTGCAGGGGTGCCCCGGAAAATCTGGAGGCTGAGAAATACCCTTAGAACCTGATCCGGTTAACACCGGCGTAGGGAGGCTAATGAGCAAAAGCTCTCCTCATTATTTCCTCTACGCCTCCCACGCCGCTTTAAGGTATTAAATGCATTTAACCTCACTGTTACGGAGCAAATGATGCCCAGTATTGGCATTGCCGGAGCGGGACTCGCCGGCAGATTGCTGGCCTTTGCCTTATGTCGCCGAGGCTGGCGCGTTACCCTGTGTGACAGGGACACCCGGGCAGGCCAACAAAGCTGTGGTTTAGTTGCTGCTGGCATGTTGGCGCCTTATGCTGAACTGGAGACTGCTGAATCACTGGTATTCTCCTTAGGCAAGCGGTCTCTGCAGTTGTGGCCACAATGGCTGGCCGAGTTAGAAGATAACGTATTTTTTCAACAGCACGGCACGCTGCTAGTCGCTCACCGTCAAGATCAAACAGAACTGCAGCGTTTTGTTGCGCGTATTCGCGCGAAACTGGGTAACCAAGCAGAGTTCCAGTTTCTAGAGCAGCCTGCGCTGGAGACTTTAGAACCGGAACTGGCCGGACGTTTTCGCTCCGGCGTGTTCTTCCCTACCGAAGGGCAAGTGAACACGACGGAGTTTTTCCCTGCTATCGAAAAAACGCTACTTCAAGACGGGGTCTGCTGGCACGAGAAGTCGGTAGTGGACGCCGTGCTGCCCGGTAAGCTGCTCGTTAACGGCGAGGCGTGGCGCTTTGATTGGACCGCCGATACCCGGGGCATGGGAGCTAAAGAAACGATTCCTGGATTGCGGGGAGTGCGTGGTGAGATCATCACGGTGCAGGCGCCCGAGGTGAAACTGCAGCGGCTGGTCCGCTTGATGCATCCCCGCTATCCCCTTTACCTTGCCCCGCGCCTTCAGGGTCTTTTCGTAATTGGCGCGACTTCCATTGAAAGTGCGGACCGTAGTCCCATTTCCGTGCAATCCGCCCTGGAACTTCTATCTGCCGCCTATACGGTGCACAGCGGTTTTGCCGAAGCACGCATTATCAACATGGCTACGCAGCTACGCCCTACCCTGCCAAACCATCTGCCCCGAATTTTCTACCAATCCGGTCTAATCCGCATTAACGGCTTATACCGTCACGGCTACCTGCAGGGTCCGGCTATCGTGGAAGATACTGTAAGGCTGTTGGAAGAGGGCAAATCCGCCATGCATTTTCCTGAATTACTGAGTGAGACAGCAGATGTTGACCGTCATCCTGAATGGTGAGCCCAAGCGCCTAGAGCGGTCCCTGGAATTAAACCAGGTTCTCGAAACATGGGGATATCACGGAAAGGCTTTTGCCGTAGCGGTGAACGGCGCCTTTGTGCCTCGCAGTCGCTACCCTCACACTGTGTTAAGCGACGGTGATAAAATTGAAGTCGTTGCGCCTTTAAGCGGAGGTTGAGCACTACTATGGTCACTGGCACACCCTGGCACATTGCCGGGCAGACTCTGCAAAGCCGGTTGTTTATTGGCACAGCGCTATATCCTTCTCTGGAAACCATGCGCCAAGCCATTCTTGCTTCTCAAGCAGAAGTGATTACGCTTTCCTTGCGCAGGCAATCCGCTTCGCAAAACAGCGGTGCTGCTTTCTGGGACTACGTCAAAGACCTTGACAGGCATCTGTTGCCAAATACGGCAGGATGCCGGTCCGCGAAAGAGGCGATCACAACAGCGGAAATGGCCCGCGAGGTATTCAACACATCTTGGATTAAATTGGAGGTGATCGGGGATGATTATAATTTGCAACCCGATCCTTTCGGCTTGGTGGAAGCGGCCGCTATTTTAATTAAAGAAGATTTTACCGTATTCCCCTACTGTACCGAGGATCTGGTTCTGTGCCAGAAACTGGTAGACGTAGGGTGTGATATTTTGATGCCGTGGGCGGCACCTATCGGTTCAGCACAAGGCGTTTTAAATCCCTTTGCTCTGAATACCCTGCGCCAACGCCTGCCTGATATACCATTGATCGTGGACGCCGGCCTAGGAAAACCTTCCCACGCTGCTCAGGTGATGGAGATGGGCTTCGATGGTGTGTTATTAAATAGCGCCGTGGCCTTGGCTGAGAATCCTGTCAAAATGGCGCAAGGTTTTGCTCTCGCCATCCAAGCGGGCCGTCTAGGTTTTGAGGCCGGCGCCGTGCCGCCGCGGGATATGGCCAGCCCCAGCACGCCCACCCTTGGCACGCCTTTCTGGCACCAAAAAAATCTCTCCATATGATGTTAGCAGGCTTCTCGCACCGCTAAAGAAAGCGCAAAAAAGGTTTTTTTAACTATGGCAACTTATGGGACAGCAGCCCAACCGATGGAAAACCCACCGCGGCGCCTCGTCGATTCAGTCGTCATCCGATTTGCCGGAGACTCCGGCGACGGCATTCAGCTAACGGGTATGCAATTCACCCAATCGACCGCGCTGATGGGCAATGACTTGGCAACTCTGCCCAACTTTCCCGCAGAGATCCGGGCACCGGCGGGTACGACCTATGGTGTGTCCTCTTTTCAAATTCACTTTGCCGACTACGACGTGATGACACCGGGCGATGCTCCGGACGTTTTAGTCGCCATGAATCCGGCTGCCCTGAAAGTTCATTTGGGCGATGTGCCCAGCGGCGGCATTGTGCTTCTTAACAGCGGTGCTTTTACCCAGCGCAATTTCGCGAAGGCGGGTTATCAAAGCGATCCACTAACCGATGGCACCCTGGATGCCTACCAAGTGTTCACCCTCGATATCAGCCAATTGACCCTGCAAGCCGTTGCAGGTCTTGGTCTCTCACAAAGCGCAGCGTTGCGCTGCAAAAACCTATGGACGCTGGGGCTGGTGTTATGGATGTATGGACGCGACTCTGCGCCGACCTTGGCTTGGATCAAACAGCGATTTAGCCGCCAACCCGAACTTGCCAAAGCCAACGGCATCGCCTTACAGGCTGGTTATCACTTTGGCGAAACGCAGGAACTTGGTACACCGCTTCCTCGCTATAGCGTACCCAAGGCGGACTTAGCGCCTGGCCTCTACCGCACCGTAACGGGAACGGAAGCGGTGGCTTGGGGATTGCTCGTGGGTGCGCATAAAGCCGGGCTTTCGTTGTTCTTCGGTTCTTATCCTATTACTCCGGCCTCTAGCCTGCTTCATGCGCTTGCCGATCTCAAGCGTTTCGGTGTCCTCACCTTTCAGGCGGAGGACGAAATCGCGGCCATCTGTGCCGCTCTTGGTGCCTCGTATACCGGCGCGTTGGGAGTGACCGCAAGCTCTGGTCCAGGCCTGGCGCTAAAAACGGAAGCGTTGGGCCTTGCCGTCGCCAGTGAACTGCCGCTAGTGGTAGTCAATGCGCAACGGGCCGGACCCTCCACGGGAATGCCCACCAAGACCGAGCAGGCTGACCTCTACCAGGCGGTGTTCGGACGCCATGGTGAGGCACCGCTTCCCGTACTGGCGACTGCCACCCCAAATGACGGTTTTGCTACCGCCATTGAGGCGGTTCGCTTGGCAACCCAATATATGACGCCGGTGATTTTGCTGACGGACGGCTATCTGGTGAACGCCGCCGAACCCTGGGCAATTCCCGATATTGAATCCCTCCCCGCATTCCCGGTAAAGTTTCACGCAGAACCGGAAGGTTTTTATCCATTTCTACGCAACGCCGACACCCTTGGCAGGGTATGGGCCATACCAGGAACACCGGGATTAGAACATCGGATAGGCGGACTAGAAAAGGATTACGCCACTGGGCATATTTCCTATGACTCGGCCAACCATCAACGCATGACCGAGGTACGCGCCGCCAAGATCCGCGGTATTGCCAACGCCATTCCCCTCCAGGAGGTGGCTTTGGGAAACGAGCAGGGCCAGCTTGCCGTGGTGGGATGGGGGTCTACCTTTGGCGCCGTCAACCAGGCGGTGCGCCGGGTACGCGCGCAAGGCTACGCCGTATCCCACATTCATTTGCGTTATCTGTATCCCCTACCCCGTAACCTAGGCGAGTTACTGCGTGGTTTTGAGCAAGTCTTGGTACCCGAGCTTAATAGTGGACAGTTGCTAACGCTTTTGCGCAGCGAATATCTCATCCCGGCCGAAGGGTTTAACCAGATCACGGGTTTGCCCTTCCGAGTGCGCGATATAGAGCATGCCATCCGATTCCGACTGGAGACCCTATGATGAATGCCCCCCTGTCAGTGAAGACGCTAAACCCGTCCACCCAACCATTAAAACCCGCCGATTACGCTTCGGACCAGCAGGTGCGCTGGTGTCCGGGTTGCGGCGATTATGCCATTCTCAAAGCAGTACAACGGACTTTGGCGGAACTTAGGTTAGCAAGAGAGAACATCGTCTTTGTTTCGGGTATCGGCTGTTCTTCGCGGCTGCCTTATTATTTATCGACCTACGGCTTTCATACCATTCACGGTCGGGCACCGGCCGTCGCTACCGGTATTAAGCTGGCCAATCCCGAATTGGACGTCTGGGTCATCACCGGTGATGGCGACGGCCTGAGTATCGGCGGTAATCAGCTGCTGCACGCTCTGCGACGCAATGTTAATCTGCAAATTCTATTGTTTAACAACGAAATTTATGGGTTAACCAAAGGACAATATTCTCCCACCTCGCGGCGGGGCACCACGTCGCCATCCACGCCTTACGGGTCCATCGATAATCCCGTATCAGCGACCCAGTTTGCCCTGGGTGCCGGAGCCCGCTTTGTAGCACGCGCTATCGACACCGATCAGAGGCAGCTCCCGTCCCTACTGCAGCGGGCCCATGCTTATCAAGGCGCGTCCTTTGTAGAGATCTTTCAAAATTGCATCGTCTACAACGACGCCGTTTTTGCCGACTTCGCCGATAAGACAGCGGCAGCCGATCATAAAATCGTGCTGGAACATGGCAAGCCATTGCGATTTGGTGCGCGCCAGAATAAGGGACTTCGGCTAAAACCCGGCAGCTTAGCCCTCGAAGTAGTCAACACGGACGATGATGGCGTCAGCGCAAACGGGTTGCTTATTCACGACGAAACCAATCGTACGCAGGCGCACTTGCTGGCAGCCATGGAACCGCCTCAGTTTCCCATGGCGCTAGGAGTTTTATACTGCAATCCGGCGCCCAGTCTCGATGTGCTCTTTCACCAGCAGCTGGCGGAAGCGCAAGCAAAGGCTCCCACGGCAAGCGAACTTAATGTCTTTTTACGAAAAGGCAACACCTGGACGATTGGTTCTTAAAAAAACAGCGGTAGAGTTTACGCTATCTAAAGGTGGAAAAGGATACAATAAATGAGAACACTGGTAGGGTTAGGCGGAGTATTGGTAACCATTTTTGCTGCACTGACAATGGCCGCGGAAAACCAACCCAACTACGATCGCGATTACGACGTTGCCGTTCAGGTGATGGAACAAACGAAAGATGTGCGCCTTAGACTGCTGGAAAGCTTTGGCTATATCAAGGTTAATACCCAGGGTTCTGCCGAGAAACTGGGTTTTAAAGACGACGAGCTCACGGCATATTTGCGGCAACACTTTAAAAACCATTTTAGGGATGTCCCTTTCAAAAATCTGAAGACGGAGTCCAATCCGAAAGCCAACCTGAATCGTCCTGAAACCATTGGAACCTTGTTTGTTCGGGTCTGGACTGTTGGCGATAATGTCCCTGTTGCCTTTTACGTATCCTTGACTTCCGGCAGCCTCGCAGATTACCAGGCCTATGAAGATGCCGTCTTAGGTTACACTTCAAAAGACAAGGCTCACCAGCAAGTACAGAAGTCGATAGCACTGCTGGTGGAAAGACTGGCAAACACCTTCTTTAAACTACGCAGTGGACAGTAACGGTTGCCCGCCCTCATCATTTCGAGAATGCGGTTAACTTGACAATGTCACATTTCCCAAGTGGCCGATGAGTTTGTATCATAATGATTTTTTATAGAAAAGTGCTGATGATGACAAAAAAGAGCTGGGGCGACGGTGGGGTCTTGTACCCGAGGCGATTCACACGCTGGGGCAGCGGTTGTATGACTTTTGGGACCGCTACCGAAGCTGTTTCCAGACCCAAACCCGAGACGGCAGCGCTTATGCGCGGCATTATCTGAGCGGCCTGCTGCGCATGGAGACGAATCGACACGTTAGCGGAATAGGGCGAGAGGCGGGTGTCGAAGGGCAAAACATCCAGCACTTCATGAGCCACTCCCCGTGGTCGGCCGAAGCAGTCTACCGGCAGGTCCAGGACGAAGTGAAAGCGGTTGCTGACCTAACGAGGGGAGCGGTGGTACTGGTGGACGAAAGCGCCGACGCGAAAGCCAGCGACGCCAGTGCCGGGGCGGTCAAACAATACAATGGCCGGCTGGGCAAGGTCGAAACCAGCCAAGTGGGGGTGTTGTTGAGCTATGTGAATCTCACGGTCGCGGCCGGGTGTTGGACCTGGATCAGCGGGAAACTGTTTCTGCCCGAGGCATGGTTTGAGGCCGGTTACCGGAAGCGGCGTAAGCGACTGGGCATTCCCGAATCCTTGGGGTTCAAGACCAAGGTCGAACTCGCCTGGGACGGGATTGAAGAGGTCATCGCCAGGGGCCTGCCGTTTGAGATCGTTGGCTTGGATAGCCTGTACGGGCGCAGCGGCTGGCTACGTGCCCAGGTGCGACAGGCCCACCAGCGGTATATGGCGGAAGTCCCGGCCGACACGGCCGTGTACTTGGACAAGCCCACGCTGGGTATCCCATCCCGCCAGGGTCAGCGGGGAAGACAGCCGACGCGAGTCCAGGTGCTGGCCGGGGAAACGGTTCGCGCGGATAGTCTGCGGGAGACGCTGGACTGGCGGCAGCTTCGGGTCCGGGCGACCGAGCGGGGTGAGTTGTGCGAACCCTTTGCCGCTTGTCGCGTCTGGACCCTCCATGAGGGAGAGGCGATCGAAGCGTGGCTGGTGATCCGCGAAGAGGGCGAAGACCGCTACAGCTATGCCTTGTGTAACGCCGCCGCGGACACCCCCTTGGAACAACTGGCTTGGTGGAAGTGCCAGCGTTACTTCATCGAACGCGCCAACCAGGATGCCAAGTCCGAGCTGGGCTGGGACGAGTTGCAAGCGCAAAAATACCGGGCCTGGAACCATCATCTTGCGCTGACCGTGCTGGCCTCCTGGTGCATCGCGCAAACCCAACTCGACTGGGCGCAGGCCCATCCGCGTGATCCGGCGTTGCTCGAAGAACTCGAAACGGATGGCTTGCCGACCCTGTCGGTGGCCAATGTTCGGGAGTTACTGCGGGCGGTCATGCCCTTGAAACGCTTGACCGAAGAACAAGCCACAGAGCGGGTGGCCGAGCATTTGCTCAATCGCACCCGATCACGCAAAAGCAAGCTTAAGAAACAAAGACTTAAAAACAGAGTCCACACCGGCCCGACGTGAGGCTAATGTGACATTGTCAAGTTAATTGCAGACACATTTTGATTAACCTCTCTTAAAACCGATGGGAATCGGTCTTTTTTTGTAGAAGTATATTCATTTAGTGGAATCTGACACACAGATTGCGTATTACGGTCTGTACCTGGTCGTTAAGCAGTCGTTAAGCAGTCGTTAAGCCTGAACTGTTAAAACTGCAGCCCGCCCTGCTGCCGCTTCCGCCCAATGGGTGCGGCAATTGCTGACCGCCAGGTGGCTTATATGACCAGTCTGCTGGACGACCTGCTTGATGTTTCCCGCATTAGTCAAGGCAAAATCACCCTCAAAAAAGTTCCGGTGTTGTTGACCAACATGGGCGCATTCCCATTTTCCCGGCCATGTCTGATGGCCCCGTGACATAGGAGCCCAAATCACCGATATTCTCTCCCCCCCCGAACTGTATTTCTGGAGGAAGCGAGATGAATAGTGATTTGGGCACCCCCGATTATGTTGGAGATAAGGCGGATAAACAAGGGGTCTATGAGCGTCTGCGCGAACTCGAGCAAGGCTCACGAAGCGTAACCAGCCCGGAGGAATTGGAGGCGCTGGAGCGGGAGATTCGGGCCTGTACTGACGCGTTGGCGAAGGTGCTCTTGGAGCGTCACGTGCAGGCCAGCTTGGACGCCGAAGCGCAACGGGAGAAGGAAGCGGAGCTGATTCGGGCGTGGCCACAGAAGCTGAAGCATGAAGGCTACGAGACGGTCCAGATGCGCACGGTCAGTGGTTTGTACATGACGGTGCGAGTGCGTTATTACCGACGTCCCGGTAAGCGTCGCCAGGGTCAGTGCCAAGGAGTCTAGGCGGGGTTGGTGTTGTTGGGGATTCATGAGCGTTGTACGCCCTGGTTGGGGTCGTTGGTCAGCGCCTGGTCGGCGTTGTTGAGTTCGTTCGAGGCGGTGTGCCAGGTGCTGTTGGAGCACGGTGTGGAGCTTGGGGGCAAGGTGGTGCGCCCGTTGGCCTACCGCTATGGCGAACGCGCCCGCGTACTACAGCAGGCCAAGGACCTGACGCTGGAACCGGGCGAGACGGTAGCGGGCCGCCGTGTGGTGGTCAGCCCCGATGGGGGGCGGGTGCGGCTACGGGAGAACCAACGGGGTCGGCAGACCCCCAAGGGCCGGAAGCGCTACCGGGGCGCGTGGCGGGAACCGAAGCTGTTCATGGTTTATCTTGTGGACGACGCCGGCAACCTGGAGAAGCGTTTTGCGCCGCTGATCGACGGTAGCCTGAAGGGGCCGGATGCCTTGTGCAGTCTGCTGCAGGGGTACTTGCAGGGCGTGGCCATTGACCAGGCCGATCACGTGGTGTTCGTCGCCGATGGGGCGCATTGGATTTGGCATCGCGTGCCGGGGCTGGTCAAGGCCTTGGGGTTGCATCCGGAGCAGGTCCATGAGGTGATTGACTTCTATCATGCGGTGGAGCATTTGGGCAAAGTGGCAGCGTTGCGCAAGAGCTGGTCAGCGAAGGAGCGTAAAGCCTGGGTTCGCCAGCACCGGCGGTTGCTACTCCAAGGGCAGGTGGAGGCGGTGGTCGAAGCGGTAAGGGCCATTTGCCGGAGGCGCCATGGGAAGGCGATCACCACCGAACGCAACTACTTTATCCGCCATCAACACCGGATGGCCTACCCCACGCTGAAAGCCTTGCAGTTGCCTATCGGTAGTGGTGCGGTGGAAAGTGCCGTTCGCCGGGTGGTCAATCTACGGCTGAAAGGACCTTGCCTCTTTTGGTATCGGGAAACCGCCGAGCAGATGCTCATGCTACGGGCCTACTACCAATCCGGACGGTGGAATCTGTTGAAACGTATGGCAAATTCTCACCTCTCTCTGTTGGCACCTTGACCGGGAAAATGGGAATGCGCCCGACCAACATTATTGATCACGCCATTGAAACGACCAAACCGCTGCTCAACGATCACCAGCATCAATTGACGATTTCCCTGCCGAACGAATCGGTGATTCTGGAAGCCGATCCAACGCGGCTGGCGCAGGCGGTGACCAATCTCTTAAATAATGCTGCAAAGTATACCGAAGACGGTGGCCGCATTTGGCTGACGGTGCAGCAAGAAGACAATAACGTTGTGCTTACGGTGCAGGACGCCAACATTGGTATCTCAGCTGATTTGCTACCGCAAGTGTTTGATTTATTTACTCAGAGCAAACAGTTTCTTGCCTGTTCTAAAGGAGGACTGGGGGGTTAGGGTTAACCCTGGTGCGTCAGTTGATTGAACTGCACGGCGATCAAGTGCAGGCCCTCAGCGATGGTCCAGGACGGGGTAGCAAGTTTATCATCCGTTTACCCACACTAACCGATGAACAGCAGACTTTCACAATCCCGTCTGGTTCTCAGCCATCCCTCAGCAAGCCCCAGTACTTATCATATTCTCATTGTCGAGGATGATGTGGATCTTGCATAATCTTTGGCTATGCTATTGAGTACACTGGGACATAGCGTACAGACAGTCCATAATGGTACTGCGGCATTAAACGCCGCCGGCACCTTCAAGCCGGAAGTGATATTCCTGGACATCGGCTTGTCAGCGCTAAATGGCTATGAGGTGGCCCGCCGCCTGCGCAGCCAGCAGCAACAGACCGGTGCGCATCCGCATCTGGTGGCGCTTATGGGATACGGTTAGGAGGAAGGTATTCATCGCGCCAAAGCAGCAGAATTTGATCGCCACTTACTTAAACCGGTGACATTGGAGCAACTGCGGGTACTGCTTGAAACTCTTGAGCCTTCTTAGGCAAATCGAGTCGGGAGGGAGTATGGTCTAGCCCGCTTCTGAGAGCAAAATGGGGTTAAAACCAAAGTTGACACTGGTGGAGCGCATTTAAACCCCACCCATCAACTTCTTGCAAAGCCGCAAAAGACGAGCAGCGTGTTTTTGAATTCTGTTGCGATCATTACCCTAATATTCATAACGGACACCCCCTCCTTAAAGTAGATTAACTCATGTCATCTCATCTTGGCCCATGAAAGGCCCTTTAAGGAGGCGGTGTCCATGTCATTAGAACCCAATGTAGAGCATCATTCCTTTAATCTTATCCCGTTTCCCTACCAACAGTAGCTCAAGCCAGCCCGGTTTTCCTCTCATTCCGGGACCCTCGCTCCCAAGCGTAGCGGATAGCATGGCTAAACTCATGCCAGGTGCCCGGATTGCGCTCCTCCCAAATACGTCGAGCGTTTGGCTCTATCGTGTTCCAGTCCGCATTGCGGTAACGCTCATGGGTGCGCAGGGTACGGCCGAAGCGATAGGCGGGCAAAAACTGCTTATACGTGTAGCCGCTGTTCGCGAACTGCGTGTTGTAGTGGGTTTGAAACTCATTCTCATCAGCAGCATAATCCGGCCGCTCACCATGACGAGTATCCTCCACCTGCACATCGGTGCGGCGGACAGTATCGCGGATCGCCTCGGTGCGCTGCTCCGTGTCTTTACTGATAATGACTTCTTCGATTACCCGCGCTTGTTTAGTCACCACGGCCTCTTCCGCCTTTTCGGTCATCTCAATCGCGCCTTCCTTAAAGGCGTTGAGTTCACTGGCCTCCACGGGACGATCAACCGGTCGGTGCTCAACATGGACATGCTCCTCACGCAGCGTGACGGTTTCTTCAACCGGTGTTTCCACTACCCGGCTATACACTCTGACTCCGCCGTGCTCCACCTCATGCTTGCCGACAACCAGCTTTTCCTCCACCACCGGAAGCACCTCCTCCTTGCCAGCTTTACCGGGGCGTACCGGCTGGGCATAGGGCTTGCGCTCTACCGCGGCCTCTGCTGCCGTAAACGGTTTGGCCTCGGGCTGAAAGCCGGTCCAGCTTTCCTCACGCCCCTGGGTTGCCCGCTCGGTAATATCAATCGGCTCATAACGCTGCAGGACAGGATAAATTTCCTGGACTTTTGCCTCGTCGCACCGCACGGCAACTAGCGTATTACCACGGCGCAATCCTTCGGCAAAATGCTGGGCGTCAGAATCGGTGACACCCAGCTTGATTAAAGCGTCGCGCACATCGCCGATATCTCTACCAGATCCCAACAGGCGGGCCAAGAACGTCGCCGATTCGTCATCCTGACTCGCATCACCACCTCTATCTTCATAGGTTAATAAGCTGACATCTTCGCTTTTCAGCTTTCTGCCTGACGTTAGCTCTTCCACCACCGATTCGGCAGTCGCAAAACTATCATAAAGTGTAACAACAATCTGAGACATCATCTTTACTCCTCTAGAGTAAGTTGGATTAACAAACTGGAATTAATGGAACTCACTTGCAGAATTCATCTCCCGCTTCTTTTGACTTTGAATGTTGAGAGCGCTCGACTAGTACCTCTTCACTGCGCCGAACCACGGTTTGCGGCTGGCGTATGGTAGTCTGGTGCCTGCGGATATGCAGTTCCTCCTTTAAAAGCAAACGCTTCTCCACGACCAGCACTTCTTCCACTACCGGCATCACCATCGTATCGTTCTCAAAACGTACCGCCACTGGCGCCTCAATAAACCGATTGACCGCCACTCGCTGGATATCCACTGTTTCTTGCAAGAGCGGCTCATCGATAATTTCCTCGTGTTCCAGAACCATTTTGGTAATTCTTACACTCCCGGTCTCGACCTGACGCTTCTGCACTTCCAACGTCTCTTCCATCACAGGAATCACGTGCTCCTTGCCGTTTTCCTCCGCTGCTTCAGTCAGTCTTACCAAAGGCAGAGGCAACAGATAATGACCCTCGGCTTGCGGAATTAACTCCGCAGTCGATACCCATAGTTCCTGTCCGTTGCGAAATCGCACCCGTACTCTGGGATTATTTTTTCCCTGCAGAGACGGCTCAGCCTCAAACTGGCCCTGTATGCCATCGGCACTGATTACGGTTCCAGCTTGAGGGAAAGTGGTCATACGATTACCTTGATGATATTTGCTGTGATTTCCAGGGCTTGGCACGTTGCTGTTTTTCAGGCCGCCGCGCCAGACACTGAATCCTGGATCTACTCTGCTAGGGCGACAATGCCCTTCCTGACCGGTTGCATTAGCGTGAGGTTGAATGCGACACGACACCCCGGTCACGCTTTCGCAGGCCCGCTAAGCCCGCCAGACCAATTAAGCCAAGCAAACCTAGCCAGCCCCAACTACCACCGTCATCTTCCTCCGCAACGACAGGAGCTGGGCTATCTTGGGCAAAAACCGGCATCGACAGCGGAACGGCAGTTAAGCTCAGCGCAATGACAGCAACCTTAGCAAGCTTGGATTGTTTGAAAGGATTCATAAGATTCACCTCAATCGACAAGGGACTAAATGAAATAGTTACAAAAGATCTACCCAATAACGGCGCTGAGTGCCCGGCTAACCGGGATCGCAGGCCGTGTAAGCCCTGACATCCTTTTCAACCTTAAAAGGCAGCAATCTAGACGCGCAGTTGCACTTTACCTCTGGATCACTGATCCTACGTGATACCGGACACTAGCGGGAGCAATCTCTATGCCACCTGGTCGCCGCCTTTGCCATGGGATGAAGCGGGCACATACGCGCTGTCCGCGATCAGTGCCGCGTAGCGCGCCGGAAAAAATGGTAAAAACTACAAAGGCGCATTAGCAAAATTACAAGAATGCAATTACAGGAATGTGCGTAGATGGCTTTTTTATACCAATTAGGGATTGGTAAGTAATCCGTATAGAAAGTTATCACCTAGCCCATGGCTCGGTGGTTACGAATACGTTTTGAATAAGGTTTTCAGTAATTTTTACAAAGATTGTAAAAAAAGCTGATCTTGGACAAACTCCAGATAACCAGCAATTCTAAATGTGGATTCTGTTATCAGCAAAGACCTGGGCTGATGAAAACAGCTTAAATTTGGGCTAACCTGTTATCATAATTGAGTTCTGTTTTTGTTCCTGATGAATGAACTCATTTTGGCGCCTTATCGAAAGGGTTTCTCAACGAAAGGACGTCCGTCATGTCGAGCACTGCTGGGTCACTGGGTTATAAAAGTCCGTGTCACAAACTGATCCGCTTTTTTGAAAAAAGCCGAGACCAGTGGAAACGCAAAGCGGGTGAAGCCAAACAAGCGCTGAAGCTATTGAAGAATCGGATTCGTTTTCTAGAGACCAGTCGCGCCCGGTGGAAGACGAAGGCCAACGCCCTCGAGGAGGAATTAGCGATGCTGAGGGCCAAAGAACGGGCACTGGAAGCAGAGCTGGGGGCATTAAAAAAAAGTCTGCTGAGCTGATCAGTACCCCCGGTTACCCGGGCGAGTTCAGCTCGGCACCGCTGGCCCATCAGTATACCCTGGGCCTGATAATGCTGTTTATGTCGTTGGTGCTCGGTGCTGCCACCAGTCTTCGTGGGGCCAGTCGCGCTATCGCGGTGGTAATGGCGGTTTTTGACCTGCCTGGGGCGTGCCCGGTCTGGTCGACCGGGCGGCTATGGTTGCTGCGGTTAGGTTATTACAACTTAATGCGTCCCAAAGAGCCAGCGCCGGATTGGGTCTGGATTGTGGATCATACGGTGCAATTGGGTCCGGAGAAATGTCTGCTTATTGTGGGCGTTCGCTTAAGCACGTTGCCGGGGACCAATTACTGCCTACGCCATGAGCAAGTAGAACCGATCGAGTTATTGCCGGTGGCTCAATCGACGGGGGAGATCGTGTATCAACAACTCGAAGAGACGCGGAAAAAAACCGGCACACCACGCGCCATTGTGAGCGACCACGGCTCGGATCTGAAAGTCGGCATCGAGCGCTTTTGTCACGCACACCCAGAGACCGTCTCACTGTATGATATTAAGCATAAAGTGGCCCTCGTGTTAAAGCATGAACTGCAGGGGGATGAACAGTGGCAAGACTTTTGCCAACGGGCCGCACACCCCCGTTGCCAACTCCAGCAAACCGCGTTGGCACCGTTGGCCCCGCCACCCCAGAAAGCCAAAGCCCGCTATATGAATGTGGAGTGCCTACGGGACTGGGCCGAGAAGATATTGGCGTTTGTGCAGTGCCAGCCCCCAGAGCTGACGACGACCTATGAGCCGGTGGTTGTGCAAGCCAAGTTGGGTTGGGTCAGGGACTTTCGTGACGCCCTGGCGACCTGGCGCGAGCTCTTCAGCGTAGCGCTCATCACGGAAACCTGTGTGCGCACCCAGGGCTTGTCAAGAGGCTGTCACCGGTCGTTGAAAAAACGCCTAACGGGGGTCGCCTCTACCGCTCCCGCCAAACGCGTGCAACAAGCGCTCGTGAGCTTTGTGGCGCAAGAAGCGTTCAAAGCCAACCCCGGCGAGCGCCTGGTCGCTAGTAGTGAGGTCATTGAATCGGTCTTCGGGAGCTTAAAGCGACTCGCCCGCGACCAAGTGAAAAGCGGCTTTACCGGTCTGGTCCTCGCGGTGGCGGCCCTCGTCTCGACCACCACCGCCGAGGTCGTGAAAACGGCCTTAGAAACGGTGCCGACCAAGCGTATTATTGACTGGTGCCAACAGAAACTGGGTAAGTCCGTTCAAGCCAAGCGAAGAGAGGCGCTTACTCGCCCTAACAAAAAGGAACAAAAACAGGATCAATTAGCGGAGGCGGCATAGAGTTGCTTTCATCAGGCCAGCAAAGACCACAGTAAGTCTCGATAGGTGGACACGGCGATCGGTGAAGAGGCGGGTAAAAAGAGTGAGGTTGATGGTATTCTCTTCTTAAACCCGAGCGATCGTGGTCTGGTAAGAGGCGGTGAGGTGGTTTTTGATTCTCTCACCGGCGGCCGTGACCCGTGGGCGCCGTGCAGCTCCAATGGGTTGGGGTTGAGGGGTATGGTGTGGTCAGGCAGGTGCTATCCTTAGCTGGTGTCTGGGAAGGGGATTTCCAGGCCCTGGATCATGAAATCGAGCAGCGCCTCCCCGCTGTCAAAGCAGCGATAGCGTGTCAGGGCGCGCAGGTCGTTGAAGCAGGTTTCCCGGTTAGGCAAGGGGTGTCGGATGAGCTGGTATTTGCGATCCATCAACTCCAGCACGGTATGAAAGAGAAAGGCCAGGAGATGGAGCGTGAGCAGTAAGCCCGACAAGTGCTGTTTGCCGTGGCCATAGTTATGTTCGAGGTGATAGCCTTTGGTGTTGAGGACGTTATGGTTCTCGTTTTCGATTTTCCAGCGCGCCCGGCCCGCCGCCACCAGGCCGATGACGTTATCGTGCGGGATGGGGTGGCTGGTGGCAAAGGCGTTGTTGTAGAGGCTATTGCCCTCACTATCGGTGGTGGTCAGTTCGCACCCGTTGACCCACAGGGCGTCGTCGCCGTCGCGCAGGGGCACGTGATTGAGGTAGCGGTAGGTGTCGATTTCATGGCGTTTGCCGGTCCAGCGGCGAACCGTGACCGTCTCCAGGGAGAGTCCCGCAAGCCAATCGTAGCGTGTTTTGTGGGAGTCGGGCTTGCACACCAGGAGAAAGTGGCAATTCGCCGCCAAAATCGCCTCACACAGGGGCTGATGACAATACCGATCATCGCCTAACCCCGTCACGCCCAGCGGGCCATACGGCGCTAGCCACCGCTTCGCGGCGGCCGTTTCACAGTCCTGCTTATCATGGCCGTCCTGGGGTGTGATAAACTCAGGCGCCAGGGAAATCACTTGCCCGTGGCCGGGAGCGACCAGCACCGGCGTGATCGCTTGATGGGAATACGTCACGGTGCCGTGGCAGGGGTGGGTCTGGGAGCATGGCTGACAGTGAATCTTAGGGGAGGAAAAATACTCCGTCGCGTCTAACGCCACCAGCAGATGATGATCGAACGAGCGCCAGGGCGGCAGGTAACCGTGGGTGGGTAACCGTTCGAACATATAGGAAAAGACAGGAAAAAAATGCGTCGGGGGCAGCGGATCCCAGAGCGTACGGATGCGGTTATCGCAGGGAATCTGCTCCATCTGAAACCAGGTGTGGGCGTTGCTCTGGCCCTTAACCTGTGCCATCGCCTGTTGAAACGCCAGAAACGACGGACACTGGGTGAAAAACACCGAAAAGGCGCCCAGCCCCGCCTCTTTCATGCTATAGCGTGTGTTGTTACCCGTGCGCTGATCGGGCAGCCCCTCCAACACACCATGAAAATGACTCACCAGCGCGTCAAAGGTAAAAGGTGGTTCTGGCCGTCTGAAGGGGTAGCTCATCGATAATTCCTCTCACTAGACAACAGCGAGAGAAACTATCATGGTTAATCCTGGATGCTAACTCTACCCAGAAAAATCTACATTTAGAATTGCTGCCAGATAACCGACAGACTGGACAATTGCCCGGGGAAAAGCTAAATTTCCAAAGTATTTCCCGCCTATAGCGCCAGCCATATGAATTGATGCTTATGATCTCATTACAATCGTCGTTCACTAACGATTTGTAGCCTTTTAATCAGTATCAGGTCATGTGACCAGCACTATAATAACCCTTTTCAGCATTTAAAAATGCATTGGCCTGTTAATTGCTTTTGCTCGCCTGCTTACACCACAGCGTTGGAATCGCTGTCAAGCGGCGCCCAATTCAGTGCCGCTCTGTCACTAGTCCACAACTAACGGCTCTGGGAGCTAGAGCCTAGAGAAGAATTCGTCAATGTAAGAAGACTTTAACGGCTCAAAAAGCGACAGTCTGCATCAGCTGACCAGGCTTAACGGAGGTGGAGAAATGAGAATTGCCCAAGTTGCACCCCTTTCTGAGAGCGTTCCTCCTAAATTAGACATTATCGGTTTTAAGGCATGTTCTGCAAATTCAGCAAGTTGAAGGTAGGCGCGGGATGGCGGCAAGCCATGCGCAGGTTGTGCAAGCCACAGGCAATCTCCATCACGCGATCCGAGATACCCTCCCGGGTCAGCCGTAAGATATCCTTGACGATCCGACACCGTTTCACACCACCGATCACGTGTTCGACCACCACTCGCGCACTGGCAAACAGCCGATTGAGAAACTGATCCGCGATGCTTAGCGCTTGCCCCTTGGGCTTTTTTTGGGTTGCCGTGTCTGTACACCGATCGGCTCATAGCCCTGAAAGCCGGTATCTTGATCGAGCGTCGCGTTGGTCGGATAACTGAGGTGGGCCTCATCAGCAGCGCGTTTATCATGTCGGGTGCCTGCCACAGTCGGACTGAGATAAATAACCTGCCGTGTCGTCTCCTTCACCAGCAGCAGATTCTTGTCGGTGTGCGCCTTCGTCTTGCCGCTGTAATGGGCACTCTGACGGGCGACGTCTTGCGGGCGTTGCCGCCGCCGCTCCGTGCCATCCAGCGCCAATTCCTGCGTCCCGGCCACCGCCAGGGGGCGCGTCTCTACCCGTTCGGCGTCCCGTTCCGGTGCCATCCCCAGCTCACGCAACGCCCCTGGTAACACCGGCAGCAAGCGATGAATCCAGTAATTCGCTTGCGCTTGACTGAGGCCAAACTGCAGTCCCTGCAGCGGTTGTAACGGATTGGTCTTGTGGTAGACCAACATAAATAGCAGCTTGTCTTCCCCTCGCGCCAGTCCCCCTTTCGCTCCACCACCCGCGCGGCGCCGCCGCGTCTGACCTTCCATCGTCAGGTGCGGCGGGTACAGCGTCTCGTAAATCCGCTCAAACACCGGCAAAAGCACCATAAACTCGGCCAGCGTCAGGCTCGTCGCCGCGAAGAACTCGCGGGGGTGGTCTTTCAAATAGGCGTAGTTGAGCATCGCGATACCGCTCGTCAAGTAGCAATCTCTCAGTATACACTATTCCCGATAATGTCTATTGTATGGGGGCACGGAGAGAGTAGGGCAATCGCGCTATGTGAGTTTCGGCCCGAAGATGAGTTGGTTACGGTACTCGTCGTTCAGTGAAGCGCGCAGCTGACGAGGTCGCAGGCTATCCTGGGAGGAGCCGTTGTGGCGTATCACATTGAGCGCCATCCGCCGGATCAGAGCGAGGTTTTCAGCCGAGTGAGGTTGGTGTGCCCGGTTGGCATCTTCGCCGAACTGCACGTCCAGTACCCAATGCTGGCCATTCTCGGTATCCCAGTGGCGGCGCACGGCGTCGGCAAAGCACGCCGGATCGGTCAGTGAGCATAGGTAATAGCGGTGTTCGGTCGTCGTTGTATCGCCGATGATCCGAGTCGCTTCGAGTCGACCGACCGCTTGCAGTCCGGCCCACTCGGGTGGTTGCTCCAGCCAGGCAATCTCGTCACTCAGGGCGTAGCGGCGGATTTCAATTCGACCATGGTCTTTGTCTACCGTCTCCTGCTGGGGTAATCGGTCCTGAGTAATTTCCGTATCCAACCATAAGCGCACGTCGTCATGCAGACTCGGGTGGTTATCTTTCAGGGCCAGGATGTAATCCGCGCCAGCGTCGACCACCTCCCGGGCAATGGCTTTCTGACAGCCCATCGCATCGATCGTGACCCCCGCGCCTCGCACGTCCAGCAGTGACAGTAGCTCTGGCATCGCCGTGATTTCATTGGTTTTGTCTGCCACCGCCTGCGGCGTGAGGACTAGGCGGGCTTTCGCCGCGTAGGCACTCACCAGGTGAACGGCTTGATCCCCCACCCGGCTACCCCGCAGGCGCTTACCATCCAGACACACCGGTTCCCCCGCTAAACTCGGTATAGCAACCTCCACCCACCGCAACAACGCCTCCGTAAACGCCCCCGGTGCCAGGCGCCCCAATACGTCACTGAGCGTATCATGGGACGGAATGCCATTCGGCAGTTCCAAGAACTCTCGCAACCAGTCCTCTTTTTGCTTCCCAAATTCTTCCATTCCCACCCAGTCTTCAATCCCACTGAGCACGGCACAAAACACAATCATGAGAATGTCAGTCAATTTGTGTAGCTTGTTTCGGGTTTCCCGGCGGGGGTCAGGCAGCTCGGCAAAATAGGGGCGGGGATCAGGCAGCATCGGTTATCTCCTCAACGTCAGGATGCCGCCTAACATTACCTGCATCCTCTGTCAAGGGCTATATAGCGCGATTGCCCTAACGGAGAGAGTGGTTTCCTATTTGACCGAAATGCTGGTCGACTACCATCATGAGGTTACCTTGTTCGCCAGCGGCGATGCGGTAACGAGAGCCCAATTAATCCCTTGTGCACCGCAAGCACTGCGCCTGCACAAGGCTTGCCGGGACCCTCTAGGCACCACTTTCTCATGTTGGAAAAGGTGGCCCAGCTAGCCCCAGAATTCGATATTATTCATTTTCTCATATTGATTACCTGCATTTTCCGTTATCCCGGGCACGGCATCTGCCCCAGCTGACCACGCTGCACGGCCGCCTGGATTTACCCGAGTTGGTCCCCCTTTATCGGGCATTTCGCGAGATGCCGCTGGTGTCGATTTCCCATTACCAGCGCCATCCGCTGGCGTTTGCCAACTGGCAGGCGACTGTCTACCACGGGCTTCCGGAAAATGCCTATAAATTTTATCCCACAGCCGACGGTTATCTGGCCTTCCTCGGTCGGATCTGCCCGGAAAAGCGCGTGGATCGCGCCATTGACATCGCCATTCAAGCGGGCAGGGAGCTTAAGATCGCCGCCAAAGTGGATAAAGTCGATCAGGAATACTACGAGACTCAGATCAAGCCGCTTCTGGATCATCCACTCGTGGAATTTATTGGAGAAATCAATGAAACGGAGAAAAATGCCTTTCTGGGTAATGCGGCAGCTATTGTTGCTTAACCCCTATCAGTTTTGAGATAAACTACCGCAACCAAGCAACTATAATAGGAGGAGCCGATGGGGAGTGTCAAAAGACTGGCGGAGGAAGTGGAGCGCGGGCTGAAAGAGGTGCTCCCGACTCCACGGAAGGAGAACACTTCGCTAACCCACTGCTATGGCCGGAGCTGTCTCGTTAAGTGAGAATTTATATTGGCACCTCGGGCTGGAGTTACCGTCATTGGGAAGACGTATTATATCCTCCCGGACTGCCGTCTTGGCAGCGCCTAGACCACTACATCCGCCACTTCTCCACCGTCGAGGTGAATAGTACCTACTATCGCTGGCCGCAGAGTACCACCTTCACCTCCTGGGAAAAGCAGTTGCCGGATGGATTTCTCATGTCCGTCAAGGCGCCGCGATTGCTCACTCATTATTCCCGTCTCTACGCCCCCGAACGCTGGCTGGCGCGAGTTGCCGTTACCTTGCAACGGCTGCAGCAGAAGCTTGGTGTGCTGCTGGTCCAGCTACCGCCGCAGATGGAATATGACCACGCCCGCCTAAGCTATTTCTTACAAATCGTACCGTCCTGGATTAAGGTAGCAATCGAGCTGCGACACCCCAGTTGGCATCGCGAAGCGGTCTTTTCGCTCCTTGAGCAATACGGGGCAGCCTACTGTGTCATAAGCGGGGCGCAATTACCCTGCATTTTGCGAGCGACGACAGGCTTTGTTTATGTGCGCCTTCATGGTCCTGATCCCCAGCATCTTTATACCGGTTCCTATTCCGACGCCGATATGCAGTGGTGGGCGGAGCGTATTCGCGAGTGGCAGGCCCAGAACCGGGAGGTATTTGCCTATTTCAATAACGACGGCGGCGGCAATGCCGTACGCAATGCCAAGTTCCTGCAAGAACTGCTAAATGACTAGCGACAGCGGCGGTTCCAAACCATTGGGATATGCTCACCTGAGCAGTGCATTTTCCTTTTAGCTACCCTTTGCAAAAACCCGAAAACCAGCAACATCATCCGCCGACACTGGAATACTGCACCTTGGCAACGGCAAGACCGGATGATTAGAGCGACTTATCAACTCTTACCTCAAATGAATAAGTTTCGCCGTGACGCAGGTAGTGGAGTTGAGTCGCGAGTCCGGCTTCCTTGACGGCCGTTGTAAAATCCTCCAGGGGTGATTTAAACGCTTGGTGTGAGTTGGAGCGGAAGGCGTCGAGGATCAAAATAGAAGCACACATTTGGAAAAATGAGGAGCTTCGTCATGATCGACATCGACACCTTCCTGACCTATCTATACGTTATGGTGGACGACTTTTGCAAGCAACATCCGAGCTGCGAGCGTCACCCCGGCCCGAGTGCATCGCTGAGCTGCAGCGAAGTGGTGACTTTGGCGCTGTTCGGGCAATGGTGCCACTTCAGCAGGGAACGCGATTTCTCCCGCTATGCCCGACGCCATCTGCGCAGCGCCTTTCCCGGCTTGCCGGACCGGGCGCAGTTTAATCGTTTGATGCGCCGGTACGCCGAGGCGGTGGTGGCCTGTTTTCTTGATCTGGTAAAACTCCTGGATGCGCCGCAGTGTGCCTATGAAGCGTTGGACGGGACGGCGGCCGTCCCGCGCGATGCCAAACGCCGCGGGTCGGGTTGGCTGCCCGGGTTGGCCGATATCGGTTGGAGGAACCGCTGGGGCTGGGACGAGGGCTTCGACGTGCGGTTGTCGGTCAATCCCCTCGGGGCGATCACCGGCTTCGGCTTCGGTTCGGCCAGCACCAAGGACCAGCCCCTGGCCGAGACGTTCTTTGCCCTGCGAGCGTACCCCGATCCGCGCCTGCCCACGGTCGGCGCCCCGGCCCGAGGGCCGTAGGTCACGGACAAGGGCTTTGCCGGTCAAGCTCGCCAGCGCGACTGGCAAGATGCCTATGGCGCGGGGGTGATCTGTGCGCCCAAGCGCAACCGCCGCCACCCCGGGCCGCGGGCCTGGCGGCGGTGGTTGGCCGGCATCCGTCACATCGTCGAGACCGTCAATGGCTGCCTCCAGCAGGTCTTCCGTCTCGATCGCGAACGCCCCCACACCCTCGACGGCTTTCAGGTCCGCCTGACCGCCAAAATAGCCCTGCATAATGGCTGCATCTGGCTCAATCAGCGACTCGGCCGTGCCCCGCTGGCTTTCGCTGATCTGGTGGCGTGGTAGCATGCCAGGATCTCACACCAAGCGTTTAAATACGGGATAGTCATTGTAGTGGATGGGAATGGCAGTCAGAGGCCGAATCAGGCGAATAGCCTGTACCCCTTGCTTGGCATTCATCGTAAGCAGGACGCCGAAGATCCGGGTACCACCAAGATGCATTAGGGCTAAATCGATATGGGGATAACGTTCAGGAATTTCTTCAGATCCTCATACAGCAGCGTATCGCCGGAAATGTAAAGCCGAAAGCACGGGAGGGCTGTCCCAACTCCCCACTCCAGCAAACTGCCCATTACGGGAGGCAGCAGAGCATTCAGCATACCCGGACCGGGTCTACCGGGCATGGCCGTAATGCGTAACCAAATTTCTCCTTTGGTGACGGTGAGGCTGTCCCAGGTATTCAGCGCTTGGGAATGGCTAAAACCCTGCTTGCGCAGCACGTTCGCCGCATGCGGTGTGGTAGCGATGGGTAACGTTTTGGGGAGTTTTTCCTCTGCCACTTTATCCCAATGGTCGCCGTGCATATGCGAAAGCACGCCCAGATCGAGGGGCGGCAAGGCTTCAATTTCAATCGCGGGATTGGTTTTTCGCTTGGAAGTCAAGCCATAACCGAGATGAGCGTGGTCGCCTGCATGGAGAAAATTGGGGTCCGTCAAAAGAGTAAAGCCGCCATAACGGATCAGCGTCGTTGCCGTTCCGATAAAGAAAACGCTGCCCTGCTGTAAAGTGGATGCGTCGTTGTCGTTGTGTCCGGTTAAAGTAAGCTTACGCACATTAGCCATCCGCGTCTCCAGAAGTAGGCCTAAACTTGCGTTTTATATTGCCCAACGAAACCCTCGACTACGCTGCTCCGCGAATGCGGCGGGGATTTCTATTAGATAGAAGATGCCTACCGACAGAGGAAAAGTTTCCCGCCATCATAGTGACTAGGTTAAGGTGTCGTGGGCTCATCGCCACCTTCCTCGCGCTGTAGATCACGACGAAGGTTTTGCATCAGCCGCTGGGGATCCAGATTTTCCTGCAAGTGTTCCAGCAGCTCAGTATCTTGTTGTGTAGTGACGCTAAGCTGTTGCTGAGTTTCTCTGAGCAAGCGCAGCATCATGGTAATCTCGCGTTTTAAATGCAGCGACACCTGCAGGTTGGTCTCTTCACGCAACTCGTTTACCCGGCTTTCGCGCCGCTGATACATAAGCACTAGTGGGTCATTTGCTACGGTTATAGCCAATAGGGGGTGATTCTTTTTATCATCGCCCTAAGGAGATGAGTTTGTTCTGGAGGACATGCGGGATGGCCCGACAACAAAGAGATCCGCTTCGTGCGCTAACCGATGAGGAGCGGGAATGTCTGCTTTTGATTAGCCGCTCGTATCGTGAACCGGCTGCCCCTGTGATGCGTGCCAAAGCCCTTTTGGCGGTTGCTGCTGCGGAGAGCTTCACGGCGGCAGCGACGGCGGCGGGAAGAACGAGTAATGATGCGGTAGCCCAGCTGGTTTCGCGGTTCAACCAGGAGGGGATAGCGGCACTTGCGAGCACGCACGGCGGCGGGAAAGAGCCCATCTATGCAGAGCAGGAGCGGCAGCGGATACTGCGGGAAGTGGAACGCCTACCGGATCGAGAAGCGGACGGTACCGCGGATTGGACGCTGTCGAGGTTACGGGATGCGCTCAGAAGGGCACCGGATGGACTGCCTGAGGTCAGCACCTACATCCTGTGGAGGGTGCTGCATGAGGCCGGTGACTCCTGGCCACGGGATCGCTCCTGGTGCCAGACCGGGGAAGTCTGGCGCCAGCGTAAATCCGGTGTCGTCAAAGTAACGGACCCGGATGCGGAGGCAAAAAAACCTCATCGAAACGGCATACCGGTTGGCAGAGCCGAGGGGCTTGAGTCTCTGGACGGAAGATGAGACCGGAGCTTTCCAGACGATCCCTTACGCGGGGCAAAGCTGGCAACCGGCGACACAACCGCGGCGTCTCGCGCATCAATACATCAGAAACGACACCGCGAAGCGGTTACCGCTGTTTCATCCCGCTACCGGACAGGTGCGGGTGAAAGGCGTCAGAAGTGCCACCCACCAGGTGCTGCATGCATGGATGAAAGAGCAGTTGAGTCAGAGTTTGGAAAGACTCCCGGTGCCGCAGGAGCCGATTAGCGAGATGGAGAACGAGGCGAGATGGAGAAGCTGGCAACAGGGGCTTTTGCAGCCGATCACTTTGAGTAGCCACTTACCTCGCCTGCGCCTGCTGTTAGTGATGGACAACCTGAAGGGGCACCGGACGCCGTCATTCGTGGTATGGCTGTTTGCTCAGGGCATCCTGCCGCTTTCCACCCCGTTGGGCGGTTCCTGGTTGAACAGGGCTGAGTCGATGCAGAGGATACGCAAGCGCCGCGCTTTGGATGGGCAGCATCCGCAGACGCCGGACGAGATTATCGGCTGGTTAGCGGCAGCAGCGCGGGGCTGGAATGCGAATCCTACGCCATTCGTATGGGGAGGTAAGCGGGCGGCGAGGCGACAACGAAGCCGTGAACGTCAGCATGCTGCTGGCGGCTCTTGCGCCTTTACGAGGCGACCGCTCAGGCGCTCCAAGACTGTCCTGCAGCAATGGCAACAGGCATTGCAAATGACCCACTAGCAGTGCGATGAACGGCGACTCAATGGAAGCCAACGTGGCTAAAAACGTAAACGGATAGGGATCCCATGGTTTAAACCACGGGTAAACGGGCAGGTTCAGTAGAACCCAGATCCCGTGACCTGCCAGCAGGGCACTGAACGCGGACATTAAGAATCTCTGCCGTGCTTTTACCAATGCGCCGCCAATGCGCTGATGGTTGTGACAGATACGGTGACTGTGGCGGCTGAGTCATAGCGATTTCTCTTGCTCTATACTCATACCGATCGGCTTATAGGGGTTTCATAAGCCGCCAAATGTTCTTGAAAAAAACGAAATGGCATTATTCAATGCTATAGTGCCGGTCAAATGACCTGATACTGGTTACAAGGCTTCAAATCGTTAGTAAACAACGATTGTAATAAAATTATCGGCATCAATTCATATGGCTGGCACTATAGTAGGCAAGGACGTCAATTGGTGAAAACCGGATTTTATAGAAGGCTTTCCTTAATGCTCATCAATCTATCCGAAATCCATCACGTCCTCGAAACAATACGAAAGCTGCTATTGACTGGGAAAGCGGTAGGGTTTCATCAGGTGTAAAACACTCTCCTTAGCAACGACTCTGCGCCATGACCTTGCAGCATAGCGCGGAGCCGTTGGTCTTTTTCTAGGAGGCCTGCTCCTCCTCGACGCATATCCGGTTGTTAGTTTCTTCCAGTTTCCGCAGCATCACCTGTTGGTTTTCTGTGATCTTACGGTAGGATTCCTCCAGTGAATCCGTGGCATTTTGCAACGTTTCATTCCAAATCTCGGCGACATTTTTCATATCGAAATCCTTGCCAGCCTCCAGACTCCCTTCCGTGGCTCGTCCATAGGCTTTAGCACTGTCTTCCATCACCTGCTGAACCTGTCGCACGCCATGATTCGTCAGTGTCGACAACGCGTTGAGCGGGTTTAGGATATTTAGCCAATAGCGGGTCCATAACGACTGGCCCGTCAGCATCATCTTGACGTGAGCATCCATCAGGCTCTTCGCCTGCGCCTCCCAAAGCTGTAGGCGTCGCTCGTTAAGGTGCTGCCAACGCTCCCAAAGCGTGCTATTCCCCGTCCATGGCTGCAGGCACTGCATTGTTTTTTGATACCCATCCAGCATCCGATGCTGGACATCGAAGTAGGTATCGGTCGTCTCTCGGGCTTGCTGTTCAAGACTCATTCGCATTGTCCTCTAATTTCATAAATAAGGGCCGGCATTTTAAGCATGCTGACTAAAAGAAAAAATACGTATAACTACTTTTAGTACTTCTCCCCATGACTCTACGGAATTCCCTTAGTAGCCACCTATAAGGCATTGTAGTTCTTGGAGAACTTGAAACAGGCTGTCTGTCAAGCTTGGGAGAAGACTCGAGCCTAGCTAAGGTTTTAGTCAATGACTGCTTTGGGTTCGGAAGTTATTTGAGGTACTTGTATTTACAACCCTTCATTCTGATCATAGCTCATTCCATACCACTCCATTAACTCGAGCGCCCGCCCGCGGGGCGCCGAAAACCAACCTTCAACATATCCCTGGATAAGGGCCATAGCCCATTCCCGTTGCGGGGTTTCCAGCGCCCGCAGTTCAGAAAGTCGAAGCAAGTGGGCCGTATCCATGTAGGTATTGACGTAAATCAGGGCTAACGTGTGCGCCGAACTGCTTCCTTTAGCCTTTTGAGTGCACCACTCATAAACAACATTTTCCGCCTGAGTAATGGGAATCATCGCTTGCGCCTCCTGTTATTAGGTAAGGCTAACCAAAACCATTAAGAAAAACTTGCCTCGATGCCAAGAGAAAGGGATAAGAAAACTCATTTCCGCCGGTGCTTCATTGATTTTAACAAGCGTGATATCGCAACCCGGAACGAGATCTGGAGCCATGATTTCACTTTCTATCGAGACCATTTTATGCGCTGTCATTGAGCCACGGTCTCCTAACAACACATTCCGGGAAAACGGCTAAAGACAGCTGCAGCAAAATAGGCTTTAAGTTTAAAGAAAGAAATTGGGTAAATCAGGAAAGAGATAGCGGGTTTGCCTAATATCGGAGGACTTCGAGACGGTGGGAAGGTTGCTGATTCTTTAACATCATCCCGAAGCCGCTCGGCGTCCACGGCACATGATTCGTTATCGTCAGTTCAGTGTCCTCAGCAAAAGGCGCAAGCCTTATTTCTGCGCAAGGCTTGCATCACCCCTTTGAAAAGCCTGCTGTACGGCACTCAGATGGTAATGACGTAGCTTTTCCGTCTGGCGTTGCGCACGTTCTTTTAACCCGCTGAAATCTATTGCTTCGAAGCGCGAATCCCGCTCCCGCACCCATACACAGGTTTCCCAAAATACGCTCGCGTCCTGAGCGACAATCAGTAAGGCCTCAAGCTCAACCACCCGGCTGAGATCCGAATACGCCAGTAAGCTGCCGTTACACTTCAAGCGACCCATCTTCTCGGCCAGCCAACCCGCCCCTTGTTTGACAAGACTTTCGGAGCCTCCGCTGCAAGCAAGCATATCTTTTAGAAAAGTTCGATCTTCCCTGAATTCATCAATCAGTTGCTTAAGCCATTCCCCCAGCGAACCCTCTCGGTTGTTTGCCAAGCAGCGTTTGGCTAATTCCGTACCGGCAACAAAACCGGCCAAATGATCATTGAGGTAAATTTGCAGTAAAGTATCATTCATCGTTACGGTAACTCTCGTGGACCGCTCAGCGGCAGTCCCGCTGGTCATTTGCCGCCCGGCAGGCCATCAGTCAGCCATTTGGATAGTCTGTCGGGCGATGGAGCTTGCGGCAGAAAAAATATCACCTTACTATGACGTCGTCACGTCACGCTTTCTTGCGAACCATTCCCGCTGAGCATTGCTACGACGTTTGACAGCCACCAGAAAAAAATTCCCAAGCAACGCCAAAACTTTCTTAAAGACATCCCTCAAGAAAACCGTTTAGGAAGTCACCGTAAGCAACCATGCGACAACTTCTCGTGCAAGTTCCCCACGGTTATGGCGCCAAGGCGATGGAAATCGCCCGAGCCTTTAACAGTCGAAACCTGGCCTGCTTCCAGGCTACCAATGACCATGGCACGCTGGACATGGTGACTGTCTATGTCTCTAACGGTAACGTCGAGGGGATATTGGATGCCTTGGAAGGACTGCCGGAACTGCACGTCACTTTAGTTCCACACGGGGTCATGCCACTGGGTCCACCAGCTGACCAGGCACCGGAACAGGTTCTGGACGTGGAAACCCGCAGTCCCATTGAGGTGCTATTGGCTGGCTTGCAAAGCATCGGCTCCTGGAAGGGATTTCTTGGCTATGCTGTTGCTGCGGGATTGGTGGTATGGATTGGCTTGTATACCAATACTGTCTATCTGCTCACCGCCGCCATGCTAATTGCACCCTTCGCGGGGCCGGCGATGAACACGGCCATCGCTACAGCCCGCGGTGATGGACGGCTATTAGGCAGCAGTCTGCTGCGTTACTTTGCGGCACTGCTGGTGACCATTGCCACAACCGCCCTGCTTAGCTTTATTCTAGATCTGCAAGTTGCCACCCAGCAGATGGTAGCCACCAGTCAAGTCTCTAGCGCAGCGGTGCTGCTGCCTTTGGTGGCGGGAGCGGCGGGCGCTTTAAACCTCGTTCAGTCCGAACGCGACAGTCTTGTCTCGGGGGCGGCCGTGGGTCTGCTGGTGGCGGCTTCGTTGGCTCCACCCGCTGGTCTGATCGGAATGGCCGCCGTGTTGGGCCGCTGGGACATGGTCTTAAACGGCCTTTATGTTTTACTGCTGCAACTGGTGGGAATCAATCTTGCCGGTGCCGTAATATTCCGCCTGTTCGGCCTATCCCCTCGGGGTGCCCGCTACGCACGAGGTCAGCCCTGGCTATTTTATGTCGTTTTAGCATTAACCATAGCGGCCTTGGGCAGTCTTTTATACTGGCAGTTCCAAAGCGACCCCGATTTGGAACGTGCCAGTCGGGCTCAGCGCGCCACAGCCGTCATTCAGGAACTCGTCAAGGCGAGTCCTATTGCCAAGCTGGTGGAGGCGGATGTCAGTTTTACCGGTACCAATATCGAAGGTCAACACACGTTGCTTGGGGTGCTCTACGTCCAGCGTTCCCAAGACAGCGCAATCTCCGCTGCAGAGATCCGCAGCCGTTTAACACAGGCTGTTCAGAAGCGGCTGCTTAGGGAAGATTTTAATGTCACTCCACTGATCCATATCGTCGTGTTGACCGGTTACTCACCGGCACCATCCCCTCCACCCGCGTCAACAACCCCAGCAAATCCGCCACGTTGACATCTTCCCCGGTGACACTTTCCGATACTTGCGATCCAATGATGGGATCATCCGACACCGTCCCCTCCGCCCACCCCAACATGCCGTGAATTTCATATTCACGGTGTTGGTTGATGAAGACGCCCAGTTTGCGGTTACTGCCACGGATGCCGAAAAAGAACTCAGCGAGGGCTTGTTGTTGCTCCGGGGACCAGGCGGCGGGTAGGTGGCGGCGCATGGCAAACGCCAGCCGCCTTACTCTTCCCAGCAAATCGTCGGGGACATCTATTTTTAACTCCGCCAGCTCTTTTTCCGCGTCCCCCAACTGTTGTTGCACCCCATCGACATCTTCCCGTATCGCTACAATTTTGGGCCGGGCCTCTTTCGCCAGCAGCGTCCCGTCGGCAATGGCATCCACCAATCGGGACTCTTTCGCTTTTAACTCCGTTATCCGTTGCCGCAGTTCCCCCACCCGTTGCTCTAATCGCTCGATTTCGCCAGGTGCTCGATTCAGTGCTGTCATAATGGCGGCTTCTAACTTTTCCACACTGCTTAGCATGGTGCCAATATGCGAAAACACGGTGATTTCCAACCGGTGCGCCTTCACCATCTTCACACACGCCTCCGACGCCCGATCTTGCCGCCGGTGCACATAGCGCCGGATAGGCTTGTTCCCCGGCCCACCAACCGTTTGGCACGTCAATGTACTACCGCACACGCCACATTTTGTATGGCCACCCAACGGATAGGTGTGTAGACGGGTAGAGTATTTTTTATTGTCGGCGGCCCGCTGCTTCAACATCGCCATCTGCTCATCACTCAACAATGCGGGCACCCGCGTTGTAAACACCTCCCCATCCACCGTTTGCTTCCATACACTGCCCGCCGCATGCAACCGATGGTGTACTTTCGATCTTGGCATCCCGACAATCACGGCAATGCGATCCAGTCCCAGCCCGTCGATGACGTACATTTCCCACATCCTCCGCACCAACGCCGCTTTTTCCGGAATAATGCCCCACTCCGGTGATCCCGATTTATCGGCACACGGTTTGATGTAGCGCCCGTACGGCACCTTCCCCCCGACTTGCCAACCACGGGCGGCCAATGCTTTTTTATTGAGTAAGCTCTTTTCCCGCGTCTGCGCCGCCAAAAATTCCCCGACTACCGCTTGCACGTTCAGCATGAGCGAGCCGACGGCGGAGTCGAGATCGACGAGGCCGTTGAGATCGTACAATTGGATACGCAGCGCTTTTAACTCTTTCACCGCTTGCAACGACACCAACACATCGCGCCCGATGCGACTTATATCGCAACAGATCACCGCGTCGAATTGGCCATCCCGTGCGTCCGCGAGTAGTTGGTTGAGGATCGGGCGGTCGCTGGTGTTCCACGAGTGCTCCTGCCCCGTGTACCACTTCACCACCGTCCCGTTCACCCGCCGAACAAATGATTCGATCTGCCCCCGCTGCGTGCGCAGTGATTCCCCTCGATCTTCTTGTCCCGTTGTGCTGACTCGAACCAGTGCCCCAAATCGTAAACGTGCCATGGTGTGACTCCTTATATGTTTTACATAACACAAACAAAGTCACACCATGACATCTAAATCTAGGCGAATCAAGTGGTTGCACCACCCCTCTCTGTTTTCACACAACGCGTCCAGTTCGGTCAACATCTGTCGAAACACCGCAGTCGCGATCATCTTCTGGATTTCGGTGTAGATCACACTGGGATCGATGTCGTCCAGCGCGATTTCATCATCCAGCGCCCGATTGGTTCGCAGCGCTATGTACCCTTCCAGCAAACTCATGAACGCCTCCGCCGGTGACGGATGTTTCAGCGTTGGTGGCTCCTCCGGCTCACTAATCTTCATTACTCTTCTGATCGAAATACTCGGCGGTGGACTCTAAAAATTGAGGATTCAATGAAGCCGCGATGCCTAGCTTGCGAATACCTTCCACTTTTTCCATGAAAGTTGAAAATGGCAGGAATCCACATATAGCCGACAGTGCTTTAGGCCGTAAATTAAAAGTGGGTCTTCGGATCTCCTGCTCGACCTTATCACGCCGCTCATCTGGCGCCACTAAATAAAGTTTGATATCTAAATTCGGCTGGAGTGCTAGCAAATCACTCATTCTTAGCAAGCCGGAATAGATCGACGTGGTACACTCTACCTCAAATGCCGCCACAATGGAGTTACCTCTCAGCCAAAGCACATCGATAAGTTCTATGGTGCGTTGTGTGGCTTCATTAAACTGCGTGGGCAGCTCTAGCACGATGCGAGGTAACTCTCCTAATGCCTGACCATTCCACATCTTAGAGCGGTCATTACGGGCCACCCAAACATCCAGTCCCATTTCGGCTCCTAACGCCAACAAATTGTACTGAATTTCGGTATGCCTCGTGGTGCTGGTAGGTTCGGTGGGAACAACCGCACTATCCTCTAGGGCGGGCGTGGCAGATTCATCTACTTCGGGAATACTAACTAAAGTCTCCACCGTCTTCTTGCCTACTTTACGCTGGGCTGAATACAACGGCTTTCGTTCTAGCTTACGCGGATCAACTGGTCGGCTAACGGGCTTGTGCTCCGCCTCCTTGAGCAGCTTTAAAATCAATTCGCCATCTTCTGAATGCTTGAAACGGGACGGCGACCCTCGCACGAATCCCTTGAACTTACCATAATCACTTGGCTCGCTGTAGAATGCCACTTGGCCCTCCAAGTGCTTCATGGGTATACCGTGTTCGGGGTCAAGCAAGACGATGGGACGAACGTCAAAGCGCACTGGAAAGAATTCATCTTTCCATATTTGCCGTGTGTCTTTGCTAGGGCCAAGTACTTCAAGAGCACCTACCCAGCGCATAACGCCCGTGAGGTAGCATAGCAAAATGTCGCCTCTTTGAATCGTACTAGCTATCCTGCGCCGCTTTTCTCTAAAGCCACTCACCGTTGCTCCCGCAGCACGGTATTCTTGCCATGTGGTACCCGTGAATAGGTCGAGCCAATAGCTCATGCACCTTTCCCTGGGGGTTCTAACGACACTAAGTTGGAGTGCTGATGGACTTCAATAAATTGAACATTTTCAAGCTCTACTACAATAAAATCCTTGATATCTTGAGCCGTTGTTTCGTCCGTTGACGCACCTTTTTTTGTATTCATTTTTTTAATCTTTTCGTATAACAATACCCTCGCCAATTTACCGTAGCTCAGGCCCTTACAAGTGGTTGATTAATGCGCCCAAGCTGAGCGACCTGAGAGGCGATGGAGTCCATAGAAATCGGCTGAGGCATTTGCGGAAGGTATTTTAGGATTTCACGAGCATATTTCCAGCCTCGAAACAGGGCCTTGAGATCAAGGACGCTAAAGGCCGGACAGTGTTCGCGCAGGGGGCGGATCAGTACCTGCGAGAGCGAGACCATGAACAGGGCCAAGTTGGCGCTGTTGTAGACCGGGGTCTGTTTGACCGCCATAAAGTCTTCCAGCCCCCAATATTGCTTCGCGTCGCGGAACTGAAATTCCAGTTGGAAGCGTACGCGATAGAAGGTGATCATTCGCTCGTAGTCCAAGCTCAGATCGCTGCTGAATAAGATGACATGAGCACGGGCTTGGGTGCGTTGGTTGATTTTGACGAGGATCACGACATTGAGCCGATCGGGAAACAACTTGTGCCAGACGGGCAGTTGATAGATCAGGGTGCGGATGTGATCGCGGACCGAGTCCTGCTTCAAGTGCCGCTCGGGCAGTTGTTCATAGTTGAGTTTATCGCCGTACTTGCGGCGCGGCCCCCGCCCTGAGTACGCTCCCCTATAGGGTTCATACAGGGCAGCGTTGTGCTGGAGCTTGCAGATCATTTCCAAGCCGGTTTGGCGCACCATCTGAAGCGCTGCATGATGACCAAACGCCCCATCGAAGACGAAGTAGCGCAGCTTGATCTGCTGGCCCAACAGGGCCAATACTGGGCGGATAATGCCTTGTACCAACACCAGATAAGGCGATAGCACGACCTCCCGGCGATTGCGATTACGACTGCCTTTCGGGCGCCCCTTTGGCTTGGCCGGTGTGGCGTTGGTGCGATGGCTGGCCTTCGCCTTGTTGCCCGTTTTCTGGCCCTTGGGACTACTGTCGGCTGGCCCCTTGAGGATCGGTTCCAGACGTACCGTATGCGAACAGCCTCGGTTCACGTTGATCAGCGACAGGTTCAGAAAACACAGCCCCGGCACCGTCTTACCATACAACGAACTGAAAAAACGACCCAGACCATAGGTTTGTTTGCCCGATTTGGTGACCACCACCTCATCGCCCGCCAGCAGCCACTCCGTGTCCTCGCCCAGCAGATGCGTGCGGATCAACCACCAATGCACCTGCGCCCAGTCAATCGTCGTGGTGAAAAACCGTTGGATTGTCCGGTAGCTGCCACCGCGCTCCGCCCAACGTGATACCCCCAGCATCGTCACCCGACCCGTGACCGCTAACAAGCCTTCTACGATTCGCGCCAAACGACGCACACTTGTTTTATCCAGTGTCTGGTTTAGGCAACTCAAAATCAGCATAATGTCATGCATGGGCGGCGCGCCTCTGAAGTGGTAGGTTTTAGTTCGCTACTACTTACCTTACCACTGCGGCCTGCCGCCCTCCTGTATTTTGGCGAAGGTATTGTATAAGTTCTGAAAATTTTTATAGTATGTCGGATCATTTTTCTTTTTTCGAAGATGGTGTATGCCGTTCTTTGTTATCATCCAGTAATGTTCAATATCATATGAATAGATTTCCCATACTGTTTCTAGATCCAGAATGCTCCTCTTACAGTAAATGCCTATTTCTTCAAAAAAATAACAAATTTGTGCAGTTGCTTGATCGACCGAGGTTCTATCTGGACGGTATTTTTCACACGTTAGCCGACGGGCCTTGAGCATGATCTGAGATTTCCATCTATTGTCAAGGACGGTAATGGAATTCACTAAATGTGCGCTACCTTGAATTTTAAGCTGCCGCAAGATGAACACCAGAGTAATGGTAACTACTAAAGACTGGCACATTACCCAAAACCAAGCTCCTTCTTCACTAAAAATATAAAATAAACTGATCTCTTCCATGACTACTCCGGTAACGGTCAGATGCTTAATCTTATACAAATGGGTTGCTAAGAATAAAAAGATCATATCTAGGACTTACGCATTGACGGCAGGTCGAAATTGTGGATTGAGATATTCCTTGCCAGAGATGAAGGTGCTGACAAACGACGCCACGACGTCCTTGTCCAAATCTCGCTGCCATGGGTAGGCGTTGCTGATGAGTTCCGTTAACTGCATCCGTTGCAGGTGAACGTAGCTACCCAGGGCGGCAAAGATAGGATTGAGTATCGGCACGTTGCCGCGCACCTGGAACCTCTCGAGATGGCAGACCTGCTTGATCCTTCGGTGGTACTGCGCAATGTGCCAATGCTGGTCATGCAGCTTCTCGAACGCACCCTGCCCAAAGGCCGGGCAGGCGTCAGTCTGCGGCAGGAAAACCACGTAATGGCGCCGTTGGTCTTTTAACTGCGTCCGACACCCTTTGACCTCGCCGAACTCGCGCAACCACACCCCCTGCCCTTCGGCCGGGATCGTTAGCTGCTGCCCCTGTACCCATTGGCCTTTTTCCAGAGACACCCGGCGGTTGCTTTCCACGGCAACCAGAAACCCCAGCGGGTGGTTTCTGACCCGCTGGAGGTGGTCTGCACACGAATACCACCTGTCCCCGGTCACGCAGGCCGGTTCTAGCCCCCCGTCCAGCACCTGCCCCCGCATCTCCCGGAACTACGCATTTTTGGTCTTGTGCTCGGATGTGTCGTAAACCCGGTAATTGACCGGCAAACTGCGGCCCTGCAAATCCGGGTAGTACAGCGTGATCAGCTTCAACCCCTTAACCACCCGGGGGTGCTTGCCTGACCAAGAAGTGGCCAACCAACTCCATGTGCTGGCCGTAGGGCTTGTCCACGGTGCTGTCGTCCACGCTCCGTGTTCCCCCGACCCGATTCAGCACCCCCTTGGCCTCGGCGAACAGGTCCTTGGGCTCATCCCCCTCACGCAACAGAAAACGGTTCACGCTGTCATGGGAAATCCCCATCACTTCCGCCAAACGGCTACCGTTGCCTGAGTTCGGCTCGCTCATCAAAAATCCCATATCCATCGGTAAGCTACAATGCCCCGTCGGGGGGCGTGAGGTTATTCTGATCATCCGGCTAAGCGTGGCTCAAAACGCCAATCTCTGCCACAAGTTTTCGTATTCGTCAATGCGTAAGTCCTAATATCTTCTAATGTGAGTCGCCTCCAAGCGTTCTAATAAGGCCATACGACGATTTTTAGTGGTTAGGATACCTTTTGACGTACATGCTGAAAACGGCTGAAATCGCCTGTCGCATGACCACAGGGCAATCTACTCCGCATGTAACTTCCTAAAATATCTCGAAATATTGTCCTTCTCGTCACTGAGGCACTATCATGCAAGTAACGCAAAAAACGGTAGTGCGTCGTATGAAATTGAACTCACCAGTCGCAAAATTCCTCTTGGAACAGCAGTTCCTCAGCCCTCGCGAAGCCGCTCTCGTCCTCGGCTGTCGCCCGGAAACCATTTTAAGCTGGATTAAAACAGGCCGGTTAACCGCACAGCAATTTGTCTACAACGGTCGCTGGTTTATCCCTCGCCGCGAAATTGATCAATTTTTTAGACCTGCAAAACCTATCAAGGGAAACCGAGTCGTATGAACAGCAACGATTTTTATCTTTCTTTGGCTACCGACCAGATCAAGTTAAGAACCGGCAAGCTATTGACAAAACTTAATCTGCACAACTTTTGCTATCCAGAACCCGTCGCTCCACGACACCCAATTGGCCGCCTTGGCAAAGCGCTTGGCGAAGTGAAGGATGAACTGGCTTTGCTACTGAGTTAGCTTTTAGGTAATCACTTTCGAGGATAGATAATCAGGATGCTGCCGGATACCTGCAAATATCCGATTTTTTTATGGGCAAGGCTTATTAATTGACCATTATAATTTTGGAAAATTAAGGAATAACAAATAGATTTACTAATTGCTATTTTATATTTTATAAAACCATTTTTTAAAAATCTAGTAGTCACATATAGCCTAAATTTTAATTCCCCCCACAAGCAAGCCGCCTTTTGTGAATTTGCCAAATCTAACTCCTAATCTTGTTTTCTAATTGCCTTTCTTATGTAACATCGTTTCACAAAATATAATTAAAAACAGATTGAGAGTATGCTGGTATTACTGTCATGATTAACAACATGGAACTCGACATAAAAGTCGAATTTCATATAAAGGCAACTCACAATGGAGAGTAAATGATGACTAGAAAACTGGCGTTTTTATTTGATGAGGGTCAGAAGTATCATGCCGTAACTCAGCTAATTGATGAAGGCTGCTGTCGAGATCATTTTGCAGCCGGGCTAAATGGTGTCAATGGCGAAGCGATAGCGGCATTGCTGGACAAGTTGGTAGAAGGTGGACTCGATAACATAAAAGAAGATGAAGCGCTTAAAAAGCTATGGGAGGCAGCACAATTCAAGGTGGATGACTTGAGCCCAGGTGCCATTGCATGTGTCATGAGCGGCAGGCGGTTTACGGTGGACAAACGGAGTGGATTACCAAAGGCGACTTCAAAAACGGTACTGACAAATAAGTCCATGCTGGACCTGAAACAAGCACTGTGGCGTAAGGTTTTCGACGAACACATTTATATGAGTAATCAGTATGAAAAGGGGGAACAGGAAAAGACTACGAAAGGTGATAGTGAGGAAAAGAAGACGGTTAATAATAAACAAACCGTAAAGAAAACGCAGCGTAAAGAGAATAGACAACGGCTTAATTAGCAGATTCACCGGTAACCTGTACTCTATTAATGAGTACGGGTTTTTTAGTCTTTATTTCGATACTGATACTTAACTTATTTAGGTACTGATACTTAAGATGTAACCTAATTTAGTCATAGAATAAAATAGATTATTGGGATGTGGAATTAGCTGAATAATGTTGGGTAAACCGATATAATACTGTCGGTAATTTGACTCGTTTACTGACAGTATGGGAAACCACAATGCGTCATAATGCTGTAAATTTTATGATTTGATGGCGCCTATTTTTGTGCGCTAAATGGCACTTCATGCTTTAACGCCAACTCAGCTCACGCCAATCACTAAGCACTCACGTGCTGCTTCTACGACCTCTTGAGTTATCGTTTGTAAATCATTGACTTTGAGTATTCGCTCGATTTGGGCGAACAGCCGATTCAGCAACCGAAAATTACCCGCCGTGATACGAATGATGGCTGCCACGGCTTCTTGATCAGTGAACTCGGTCATATCCAGGGTAGCGCCCAACTTCTCCCAGTGATGGTCAAGGATGAACTGCATCTCATCGTTGCTCAGTGCGCGAAAGGCATGTGCGAATCCCACGCGGGAATAAAGCTGCGGATAGCGCGCGAGCCGCTTTTCCAAGCCAGGCATGCCGATCAACACCAGCCCGATACCCGTGCGGTCATAAATATCGCGCAACTGCTCCAGGCCGGGCATTTTCAGACGATCCGTTTCGTCGACGATGATAAGTTCACAATAAGTACGGTAGTCGATGGCAGATAGCGTCTGATCTCCGATTCCAGGCGTCGGTTTAGAGAGAGCCTCATTGGCCTCTCGGACCAACGCGATTAAGCGCTGCATTCCCCTGGTGATATCCGCTTTGATAATGCGAGCCGAGTTGGTAACTTCGGGGGTGTAAAAGATCGTGCGACACGCGGCTAATTCCTTGGGGGTATCTTCGAACGGCTGAAGCGCTTTGATAGCATCCCAGCGGGCATACTGGCGAGCCGAAAGGGTTTTACCGACCCCCGGGGGACCGTAACAAAGACCGATATAACGGTCACGACGGCAGGCCTTACAAAACTCTTCGAAACGCCGGTATTCCTTGGTGACCAGAAAGTGTATCGGGTTGCCAACCCGGCGTTGGCCGTTGGCTGGGTCAGTCTTGCTCATAGCGTTTCAGTTTGGGGCGACTCGGTGACGCCTCAGACGACGTGGTTGTCGTTGACGCCGCGACACCAACTGGCGTTGGCTTTGTTAGCACTTGGTCAACGAGCGAGCGGCGCTTCGCGATAACCTGCTGCAATTCCCGTTTGCGTTGGTTACGAACACGGGTGATATCTTTCAAGCTAACCGTTTCGCCTGCCAACTCCTGACAGATGGCGCGACAGAGAAAGTGACCCTGGAAGTACACCCGAATTTCCGCCATGTCACGCGGGTTGTAGCGAATCGTGACCGACTCGCCGACATAGGCCGCCAGCGTTGGATCGATGTAACGCAGCGACTGAAAGCGGATGCCATCGCGATGCACATACCGGGGTTTGGCAACGGTCAATAGCAGCAGATCCAGCTGCTCCAGAGATTCGGGTAGCTGTGACAGAAACCCCTGTTCACTCCAGCGGGCTAACGGTGCCACGCCGGTAGCGCTGTGCGGTGTTACCTGGTAGTGATGGACGATGAACTGTGCCAATACCTGGTCAAGTTGATGCAGACTGAGAACGGCCTTGACGTTTGGGGTACCGGCCGGTGCGTAGCCAGGTAGATCGGCGAGCAAGCGCTGCGCAACGGTTTCAAAAAAGCGTTCAATGCGACCCCGACCGCGGGGTTTACCCACTTGGGAGAAAATCAGCCGGAGCTGGAGAGCCGCACAAACCTGCTCGATGTGTTGCGAGGTGAAATCGCTCCCGTGATCCGTATACAGCACGTCGGGAATCCCACACACTTGCCAAACGGCCTCGGCTTTACGCCAGATTGCCTGATGCAACGCTAACGCCGTTTGCAAGGCTGTCGGCGAGCTAAAGGATAGCGAGTAGCCGGCAATGGCACGGCTGTAATCATCCATGATCACCGTCAACCAGGGTTTGGCCGGTTGGCCTTTGTCATCCAGCAGCAGGATGTCCAGCAGCGTGTGATCAGCTTGCCAGATCGCGTTCGGCGCATCAGCTTCACGACGGTAGAGTAATTCGTAGGTATTGCGGTAAGCTTCGGCGCCCTGATGCGCCAGGGTCACCAAGGCAGGAGCAATCTGTTTCACCAGGGTATAAACGGTGTGATAGCTTGGTGGATCAGTGCCCTGATCGTTGGCGATGGCTGAGACCGTGCGGTGAATGGTAGCGATTGAGCGTCGCGGTGTATCCAGCGCTAATGCCTCAACCAATGCTTGTAGTGGGGAGGGTAAACCGCGATGGATACCCTTGTCAGCGCGTGGTTTACGCAATAGCCCAGCTAATCCACTCTCACGGTAACGTTGTACCCAGCGCCTGGCGGTTCGAATCGGGATGGCGTGCTGGTGGGCAATTTCAGTCAGCTGTACCCCCTCTTCTAGAAAGGGGCGAATCAGCTTAAAGCGTTCCAGGGCCTGTTGCCTAGCGTCGGCCGGTAGATTTGCCAATGACGCGTCAGGCGGGGGATCGGGCATGGCTAAAAGTCCTCAACATAGCCCGCTGCCACGGATTCGGGCGGGTTGGTATAGCGCTGGATGTAGCGTTGCGAACGGTGTCCTAGCCGGCGTTCCAGCTCGTAGGCGTCGGCCCCCGTGCGGGTGGCAAGCTGAAAGGCAAAAGTATGCCGCAGTGCGTGGGGCTGGAGCGGCGATAGCCAACGCTCAGGATCGCTCACCTCGGCATCGTGCCAGCGGCCAATCTGTTCCAGTATCCGGTTAATGGCCCGCGGCGATAGCCGCCCATCGAGTTGGCGTGCGGCCAGGCTGGCGGCCGAAAGAAATAGCGCTGGCGTTGATTCGCCCCCATCCAACAAGCGTTCGTTGTGTAGGTAGTCCGCCAGCGCCTGACGGGCATCGGCCGATAGAAACACCGTACGCTCCGTTTTGCCCTTGCCTTGGACGCGAACGATGCGTGCTCGGTGGGCCGCACGCAACGCGGCTGGCGTATTCGGTTCGACCTGATCGAGGTCCAGCTGGGTGATTTCTTCGCGTCGCAAGCCCGTCGAGAGCAGCAAAAAGACCAACGCCCGGTCGCGCCATGGACGCCCATGGGCTTTGACGGGCGCTTCACGGCCCTGCCAGCGCCGGCCTCGCCGTTGGTGGAAACGGGGTAGCCGGTCGCAGAGATTCTTCAGCGAACGGATTTGCACCAAGGATAACGCCCGTGGCTCCAGTGGCGGTAGCGCCAGTGCCCGGATGCCCTTAGCGGGATCGCCAGCGGCAAACATCGCAGGCGCTTGGCGCGCTACCCAGGTCGTAAACGCCGACAACGACGCCAAATGATTATTGATTGTTGATGCTGCGAGGTCCTGGTCCTTGAGCACCTGCTGCCAGACCAGCACATCGCGCTTGACGCAATTCCCCAACCGTTCGTGGCCGTAGCTGGCGAGGAAGAACTGCCGAAACCGCTCGAGGTGCAGCGTGATTTTCTGCGTCACCGCTTCTGAACGAACCCCAGTGACCGCCAATGCCAGATAGCGTTCGATCCAGGTGCGCAAGCTTTCGTCATGGGCCACTTCAACCTTTCGTGAAGTGAATTTTTCGAGATCCGGGCTGTTATGAGGGAGAATTGGGTATGGCATAGGGCTAATTCACTACACAGAAGGGCCATTTCCTGCAGTCAATCGCCACTCCACCAAGCACGCTCTGGTTAAGCAACTCTCGATGAAGCGTGACGTTTATTTGCCTAAGAAAGGTGCCAAATAATTATCAAATTAACACATAATGCGGAATTGAAAGTAATAATGAATGACACGCCAACTATTAAAAAACGGACAGTTCCAATACGTCAAAAGAATACGGAACTAAGGTCACGAGAGCATTTGACTCAGGCTGAGGTGGAAAGCCTCATTAAAATGGCGAAGCAGAATCGATATGGGCATCGCGATGCCACCATGGTGATGGTGACCTATTGCCACGGATTACGAGCATCGGAGGTGTGCGGGTTACGGTGGGATCAGATTGACTTCGAGCAGGGGATTCTGCACGTGACACGCGTGAAAAGAGGCACTCCAGCCACCCATCCCATTCCCGGTAGTGAACTGAGGGCGTTGCGCAGACTTAAACGAGAGTCGCCATTCAATCCATTCGTGTTTGTATCAGAGCGAGGCGGACCCGTATCAGTAGGTGCATTTCAGAAGATGCTGACTCGGTTAGGTGAGTCAATGGGTTTTCCGCTGAAGCTACACCCTCACATGCTGCGGCATTCTTGCGGTTACAAACTGGCGAATGATGGGATAGATACCCGTTCCATTCAGGCTTACCTGGGGCATCGCAATATTCAGCACACCGTGAGATATACCGAGCTGGCACCTACGCGGTTTAAAGGATTTTGGAAAGACTGAAAAACAGGTCGTTGACTAAGTTATCCATATGTCTGTCGTTTGCACGGGTGACCACTAAAGAAAAGGTACGATAATGAGCACGAAAAGGCTACAGCTTGCGGCCCTGACGCGCGTTAGCACCGAAGAACAGGGGCGACGAGGACAGTCATTGCTCACCAAACGCAAAGAAATCGAGCACGTGGTAAAGTACCTCGGTGGCGAAATTGTAAAGTGGTATTCAGGTCAGGAACATTCGACAGAGGGTTATGAAAGAAAAGTATTCGATCAATTATTGAAAGATGCACGTGCAGGTATATTTAACGCTGTCATTGTCACTGATCTTAGCCGGTGGTCTCGTGATGCCAAACGCAGCAAAGAAGGCTTTGACATACTAAAAAAACATAGCATCCGGTTTTTTGTCGGCACCATGGAGTACAACATGAACTTGCCTGAACCCAACTTCGTGCTGGGTATCATGGCTGAAGTGAGTCAATTTCAAGCGGCCTCCAGCGCTCGAAAATCGATCCTAAACCGGATTGAGCGAGCTAAAAGGGGTTGGCCAATGGGCGGGCGTCCTCCCCACGGAAGACGCTTGAAAAATGGACATGCCGATAAATCAGGATATGCCGAATGGGAAGTTGACCCAGAGGCTCAAAAAGAGGTGTTGAGGTTATGGCGGATGTACATCGAAGAAGATTACAGCTTCGAGAAGATGTCACGCCTTAGCGGCATTGCAAGAAATCAACTGCAAGCCCTATTGCTGTACGGCTGTGGTCCAGAGTGGAAGCAGACGTTCCAGCATAAAGATATTTATGAAGAAATTACTGCGGCAGTTCCTGCATTGTTGGAGGATTGGCAAATTGAGGCCGTACGTAACAAAGCAAAGGCTAATCAACGATTCCGCAAATCAGCCAATCCCTATCCCCTAGCACATTACGTAAGGTGCGCATTTTGCGGAGTAGCACTTACAGGTGCAACCCACCATAGACGACGTTATTACATTCACCGCAACGATACCCGATACCCTCGCATGGAAGCACGCGTCAAAACTGTACGCGGACGTGAATTGGAAGTCGAGGTGTTTGCTCAGATAGGTAAGTTTTTGTCAAGCAAAGAAAATTTAGAGTTGGCCATTCGCGATGTACTGAGTAAGGTTGATGATCGAAAAGAAGCGTTACGAAGTCGTGTTGAGGAACTCAGTCAGCGTTTAGCGACACTGGAAAGGCAACGCAATAACCTCATTCAGTCCGTGATGAAAGGCATTTTCAAAGAATCCGAGGTGCGGCAACATGTGGCTGAAGTGCGTCAACAGATTGAGGAGGTAAACGCTGAGCTAGAAGCCCGTCAGCATGAACTGTTATTAGTCGAAACTGAGATTCCTGAGAACTTGGCTGAGAGGGTGCATAGGCTAGTATTTGCGATAACCGGCACTAACGGCATGATGCCGATGAACTGGTCCGAAGAGCAGCAAATGCGGCTTGCTAAGTTCTTTTTTGGAACCCGCAACAAAGAACTTGGCGTCTTTATCACCACTGGACACTCATCCACTTTTGGAAGGTATCACCAGTACGAGATCCGCGGCGTACTCGGCTACGGAGAAGGTTTTCTCAACCGATACCCTGAGTTGATAGATAGGCAGCATGAAACGGCTTTCACCCACGGGATAGATCCAGTTGATTTTGCCGAATTAATCAACGGCATTAACAACGACCTATTGCCATGGAAAAACAGCGTTCACGTGTCGACTATGTCATGGTTACTTGAGTGGCAACACGTGGACATTTTACCTTTTCGATTGAGAGGAAAAGTAATTTATGCACCAAGCTACTTAAGAGCGTCCAAGAATTAACGCGGTACATAGATCATTTACCCTTAGCCATGATACTCATCCTTATCTAGAGGCATAAAACGATAACACCAGCAACCGATAGCCATTTTTTTCTTGCTCACCATAACTTGACAATGTCACATTACCCAACTGCCTAGTGAGTTTGTATCATAATGATTTTTTGTAGAAAAGCGATGATGACAAAAAAGAGTTGGGGTGTCGGTGGGGTCTTGTGCCCGAAGCGATCCACACGTTGGGGCAGCGGCTGCATGAGTGTTGGGATCGCTACCGGAGCTGTTTCAAGACCCAAACCCGAGACGGCAGTGCTTATGCACGGCATTACCTGAGCGGGCTGCTGCGCATGGAGAAACACCGACACTATAGCGGAATAGGCCGCGAGACGGGTGTCGAAGGGCAAAACCTGCAGCACTTCATGAGCCATTCTCCCTGGTCAGCCGAGGCGGTTTACCGGCAGGTACAAGAGGAAGTGAAAGCCACGCCGGAGCTGACCCGTGGCGGGGTGTTGTTGGTAGACGAAAGCGCCGAGGAGAAGGCGAGCGATGCCAGTGCGGGAGCGGCCAAACAATATAACGGCCGGTGTGGCAAAGTCGAGACGAGCCAAGTGGGGGTGTTGTTGAGTTATGTGAACCTCACGGTCGCATCGGGGTTTTGGACCTGGCTCACGGGCAAGCTGTTTCTGCCGGAAGCGTGGTTTGAGGCCAGCTACCAGAAGCGGCGTCAGCGACTAGGCATTCCGGAGTCGCTGCGCTTCAAAACCAAGGTGGAATTGGCCTGGGACGGGATTGCCGAGGTTATCGCGGGCGGTCTGGCGTTCGAGATCGTCGGCTTTGATAGCCTGTACGGACGCAGTGGCTGGCTGCGGGCCCAGGTGCGACAGGCAAACCGGCGGTATATGGCCGAGATACCGGCCGATACCGCGGTGTACCTGGAAAAGCCGACGCTCGGCCTGCCGGCACGCCACGGTAAGCGAGGAAGACAGCCGACACGGGTACAGGTGCTCGCGGGGGAACCGGTACGCGCGGATAGCCTACGTGAGGCCATGGACTGGCAGCAGCTTCAGGTTCGGGCAACCGAACGGGGTGAGCTGCAGGAACGCTTTGCCGCTCGCCGCGTCTGGACCGTCTATGACGGCCACGCCGTGGAAGAGTGGCTGGTGATGCGCGAAGAGGCCACCGACCGCGTCAGCTATGCGCTGTGTAATGCCGCCGCGGATACGCCGTTGGCACAACTGGCGTGGTGGAAGTGCCAGCGCTACTTCATCGAACGCGCCAACCAGGATGCGAAGTCCGAGCTGGGCTGGGATGAGTTGCAAGCACAGAAGTACCGCGCGTGGAACCATCATCTCGCCTTGACGGTGCTCGCGTCCTGGTTCATTGCCCAAACCCAAATTGACTGGGCACAGGCTCATCCGCGTGATCCGGCGTTGCTCAAAGAACTGGAAACGGATGTCCTACCGGCCCTGTCGGTGGCCAATGTCAGAGAGTTATTGCGCGCGGTCATGCCCCTGAAACGCTTGACCGAAGAACAAGCCACGGAGCGGGTTGTCGAGCATTTGCTCAATCGCACACGATCACGAAAAAGTAAGCTTAAAAAACAACGGCTTGAGAAAAGAGCCCACACCGGCCCGACGTGAAGCTAATGTGACATTGTCAAGATAACTTCAGCAGTTAATTTTCTAACACGAGCAGGCTATTCAAACGGGCGTAACCAAATTTCCGCAGGGCGCTGCTAGTGAACAAAGGGCGGGTTCCTCTACCCCTGAAGCAGGGGATTAAGTAGGATGACGTGGCCAAACGAACTCCTGAGAGGAACCCACCGATGAAGATAGTGAGCCAAGAAACCACCCAAAGCAAGCCCGAGAGCGTTGAAGCGCTGGTTGGCCAGCTGCAAAGCTTTATCCGGGTGGCGGCTGCGACTGGGAGTGCGGCGCATGACGTCGAGCGTGAGTTGTTCAAACGACTGTTACAGCTGGGGTGGTTGTTGCTGCAGCAGTTTTTTGCGTTGTTGGGCGATGGCGACGAGGGCGAATACGTGGCGTTGGCGGAGGGGCGGCTCGTAAAGCGTCTGGAGAAGCCCCAGCGGCGTGGGTACCGTTCGATCTTTGGACTGTTAGAGAGAGAGCGCTGGGTTTACGCCCGCGGCGAGAAACAACGCCTTGAGTACGTGCCCTTGGATGCGCAAGCCGGCTTGCCGGCGGGCAAGGATTCCTACCTGCTGCAGGAGTGGGACCAGCGCTTGGCCGTGGAAATGCCTTATGGGCAAGTTAACGCGGTGTTGGAACCGATGCTGGGGTTGAAGCAATCGGTGGCGGGTCTGGAGCAGACCAGCCTTAGGCTGGCCGCGCAGGTCGAGGAATTCTGGGCCGCGCAACCCACGCCGGAGGCCGCGGTTGAGGCGCAAGTGGTAGTGATGAGCGCCGACGGCAAGGGAATCCCGATGCGCAAAGCGCCTGAGGCGCCGCCGATCAGTGCCCATGCCCATCGGCGCGGTCCCAAACCGGGGCGTAAACAAATGGCCTTGGTGGGGGCGGCCTATCATATCGAACCCTATGTGCGTACTCCCGAGCAGGTGCTCGACGCGCTATTTCAGGAACCGGTGCCCGACGCGGTACCAGCCCCCACCCGCCCAGTGCCTCAACACAAGCGCCTGCGCGCGGCGCTGTCCGAGGCCGAGATCGGCCAGCCGGGCCATAGCGCCGACGTCATTTTCCCCTGGTTGCTGGCGCAAGCCCAGGGACGAGATCCCCAGCACCAGCAGCCCTGGGTGGTGGTTATGGATGGGCAACCGACCTTGTGGGAACAACTGGATGCGGTGCTGAAGGACATGCCTCGGGTCGAGATCCTAGACTTGCTGCATGCCAATGGGTATCTCTGGGAGGCGGTGCATTTGTTTCATGCCCCGGGCAGCGATCAGGCCCTGGCCCTGGTGAAACTTTGCTTGCTGGCACTGCTCAAGGGCCAGGCGCAGACGCTAATGATCTGGCTGACCGATCAGGCCCAGCGGTGCGGCTTGTCAGGCGCACAACGCCAGCAACTGACCAAGATCAGCGATTACTTCCACCGTCATCGTCACCGCGTGCAGTACGATCAGTATCTGGCAGCTGGCTATCCTATCGCCTCGGGCGTCATCGAAGGCGCCTGCCGTCATGTGGTCAAGGATCGCATGGAGCGCACCGGTATGCATTGGACGCTGCCTGGCGCCCAGGCTATGCTCCAACTTCGTTGTATCGCCCTCAATGGGCAATGGGAGGACTTCATGCAGTACTATATCGAACAAGAAACGGCTCGGCTGTATCCTGAAAAACCTATTCGTCCGTCTGCACTGGAGAGCTTGCCCAGGGCCGCCTGAGAAGCGGAAATCTGGTTACGCCCTATTCAAACAGATCCTTGATTTGGTCAGACAGCGTGAAGTCAAAGTCTCTAATCATGGATACGATGAACTTACCGAAGATAATATTTTCGTTAAAGATATTATGGCAGGTATCATAGAGGCATTCGTATTAGAAAAGTACCCTGATTATCCAATTCGCGTCGTTTGGAGAATTCCAAAGCATGTCTTACTTACCACCTATCGGTTTGCCTTAAGCAGTGAAATCAAAATATTTTAGGGATTTCCGACATGGAAATTGAGCACAGAGTACTTAAGTAACTTTCAACTGATAGGTGGTAAGACCGCCGCTCGCGACACGGTAAAAATTTACTAAAACATCCCTATCCCAATTTTCAGCGCTAGCAACTAACGCCGCGCATAAAAGGCGTCTTCTACAGTACGCTCATCTGGCGGTGGCGTAACAGCTCTGCGCATGTCCGTCCACACGCCATGCAAGCGATTGAGCGTGTCCACGGCGATGCCGTTGTAATCGCCAATGAAGGTTGCACAGCCCTCACATCCTTCCACGCCCGCTCGGAAGAACAAGCTATTGTCTGGATTGGAAGGTTCCTGACTAACGACTTGATAGGAGGTGGCATTACCATCCCACGAAGCGATCGTTATATCGTATAAATCGCGGTCTTCGCGTCCGTCCATATATAACACATGCAGAGTGCCATCCGAGTCAACATCTGCCCACGGGAACCACTGGTCACTAGACGGTGAATCGTCTACGCGGATGCGCGTGGCCAGATTGGTGTCCGAGCCATCGTCGCCGCCAATCCAGGTACCACCGCCGTCATCCGAATAGGCCACGAAGACGTTAGTATCGGTAACTGGATCGGACCGGCTGTTAAGACCATCAGCGTTGTCAGCGAAGACGATGTAAATCTTACCGCTCGATGCGACGGCGATATTGCCAGCAGGGTTGACGCGGAACTGATGCCCAGTCAACGTAGTGCGGAAATCGACGTTGATGGGGTAGTCGCCACTCTCTCCCACTGGTGGAGCCGTATAGCTATCCTCCATTTGCACCACGTGCACCGGATCAGACCAGGTTTCTCCGCCATCAGTGGACTTGACCACCATAATCTGGGATTCGTACATTTCGGGGGCTTCCCAAGCCTGCTCGTTCTGTTCGTTGTGGAAATGTACGTAGAGCTCACCATCTGGACCTACCGCCGGATAGGCAAACTGGTCCTGGTCACATTCAAATGCGTCTTCCCCTCTGGCTACATCGTCGGCATCATCCTGGAAGGTGCAGAAGTCCTCATGCCTGCCCGAGATCTCTTTTGGTTTGGACCAGCTTTCCCCGGCATCGTCGGAGTACGATAACATCACTGGAGATTCATCGTAGAAGCCCTTCTCGATACGAAAAGCTACCCACACCAGGTACATACGCCCGTAGTAAGAGCTATTGGGATTGTTGTCAGCCGTGATCCACTCCTTATCGTGAAAAATCTCCTGAGCAGCCTGGTCCGAGCCAACACCCTTCGCCACAGTCACGGGTTTATCCCAGGTCAGGCCGCCATCATGGGAGTTGGCTACCTGGACATTGCCCCGGGTGCACAGCGGCGCCAACTGGCCGCAAACAAACCCTAAGCTGGCCATATGCACAGTATCAAATTTGGTGTTGAATACCGGTGCGGGATCCCCAGTTCCAAAGGAAGAATTGCCCAGCGGCACCTGACTATCGGTCCAGGTTTCTCCTCCATCAAAAGAGACGAAGGAACCCACTGGAACACGCACAATCGCCGTAGCACCACGGAAATCCAGCTGGTAATCATTTGATCCGGCCAGAAGATGATCTGGGTACCCAGGGTTAGCCACGATAGCCAGCTCGTTATCCGGGGCGATAGGGTCATCGCAGCTGATATCAATGTCCGGGGATCGGTCTCCGCTCGTAACACAAGAGTCTACATCCACGACGCCCACTCCCGAAGCTTCTCCGGGGTCAAAGACGGGATTAATCCCAAATGCCCGAATAGCATCAATGTCTTCTCGTGGAATTCCAGGGACCCCGGAGGTCAGATTGACGCTCCCAAGGAACATCGCCAACATCACCAAAACGATGATGATCTCTTTACGACCGGAAAATCTATTGTAGTTCATCTAAAACCTCCTAAGACACCAGCCGATAACTCAAATTGCTTGATAAAACAGAGCTCAACAGGATGTATTTTTTCATTTTATCTTTCCTCCTTTGGTAAAAGGGGTGGCTTCTTTGTTGCTCATCCATGGTAAAAATTGAACTTCTCCTGAATAACAATATATAGGCTTTGGTAGGAGTAAAAAAAATAAGTACAAATACGGATCCAGATGCCTAGGGCGGTAACCAGCTAACAGAGGTGAGAACCTTCGCCATTTCGGCACACGTCGACATCTTGATTCGGCGGATTAGAACGGGAGCGGCAGGTTGCTGGCTGGATTTGTACTCGATCAGATATAAGATTGGCGGTGGAGGGACAAATTTTGCATCTCGCGGGGGTATCAGAGAAGTAAAACCACCTAGAGCGTGGCCGCTCAAGAAATTGGCCGCTCCACCGGTAGCCCCAATGCTCACGCGGCATCAAGAGTAAATCCGCCAGAAGAACCCGTGGCGCCATGCTTGCGCTACCCTATCTATCTTGGGGTTTTTAAAACACGCCCTAACCTATCTGGTTTTACCGCTTGAGGCAAACTGATAGGTGATGAGCACCCCCACCTGATTAATCCGCTCACCCCTATGGGAATTTTCCTGATTCATCCTTACGCTCTGCGGAGAATCCCTGGAAAACGGTGGTTTATTTCTCACTACCCAAATGGTAGTCCCGATCATAATTATCGGTAGCAACTGGAGTTAACGAATGCCGTCGGAAAATGTTCCTGAAACTCTCGACGAAATCATAGCATCCGTGCAGGACACCGTGCTGCAACTGTGGGCCGATTTCGTCGATCGGCTGCCCTTCCTTGGAGTCGCCCTGATTGTTCTTCTTATCACCTGGCTCGTGGCTACCCTGGCGGTGCAACTTACCGCCAGCACCCTGCGCCGCTCGCGGATACGCAGATCCTTGCAGGAACTGATTCAGCGACTGATCAGCATTGGCATCTGGATCATCGGGATCATGGTGGCGGCCGTGATAATCTTCCCAGGTTTGACGCCTGCCAAGGCGTTGGGCGCCATGGGCATTATTTCCATTGCGGTGGGGTTTGCCTTCAAAGACATTTTTGAGAACTTCTTCGCCGGTATCCTGTTACTCTGGCGTTTCCCCTTTGAGAACGGTGATTTTATCGAGTGCCAGGGCATCCGCGGCCGAGTGGAAGACGTGACGGTGCGTATGACGCAGATCCGCAAGACCTCCGGCGAGCTTGTGGTGGTACCCAATTCGTTCCTGTTTCTGAACCCTGTACAGGTACTGACCAATTTGGATCGCCGGCGAGCCAGCATTCTCGCCGGCGTGGCCTACGGCGAAGATGTCGCCCAGGCTGTACAGGTAATCGAGCGGGCTGTACGCTACTGCCAAACCGTTCGTCAGGACCAGCCGGTGCAGATTTTTCCGCAGGCCTTCGGGTCGAGCAGCATTGATATCGAGGTTACCTGGTGGACCGCCCCTGAGCCGGTGGACATCCGTCGTTCTCGGGGTGAGGTGGTAACCGCTATTAAGTACGCCCTGGATAAGGCGGGTATCGAGATTCCTTTCCCGTATCGTACGCTGACCTTCAAAGAGCCGTTAACCACTCGCAGAGCATCAGCACAATAGCGTGCGGCTACCTTTCTTCTTAACGATCGTTAAGGGGCTGATAATGCTTAGCCAGACTCCGCTTTGGCTAGAGCATAAGACACACCACCGGCGTTGCCGGCATTTCCAGACCTGAAACATTGGAAACAAAAACTTTCGTTCCGCGACATTCTTCAGAAACATGCTCTTTCTATTCTGGATAGCAACAGCAAAAGCTGTAATAACGCTATCCATCTCACCGCATCACCGGCCATCGATGGAAGCCGATGTGAATTTCACGTCTTATGATTTCTTGAAGAGGAGCAACTTTATGAAAACCGTGGCCGCTTTATTCATTACCGCTACCGTTTTCCTGACTAACAGCGTCCCTGTTATTGCCGAGACGGTAACCATCATTCATGGCTACACTACATTGCATGCACCGGCCGGCACCACTGACGCGGTTCGACAACAGGCCGGCCAACGCATGCTAGTGAGTGCAGATCAAGCAATTGGTTATCTTCAACCATTAGCAACGACCGATGCGGTCCGGCAGCAAACTGGCCAGCGCATCTCAATGACTCCAGGTTCGCTAGTCAGTCACCTCGAACCTCTGGCGACAACCGATGCCGTTCGCCAGCAGACTGGCAGAAGCCTCCATAGCCGGCACAGCCGTTATTTACAGGCGCGCCTGGTTCAACCATAAGGCATCAAACCCTATCGGAGCCGGGATGCCCTCCGGCTCCATCGCCTGGATCATAGTAGAATGCGCACCGGTTGGTTATCGGTAAGAGACAGTGCGGCTAAACCTGCCCTCGCCGGTAAGACGGCATTACCACGGTTTCATGCCACTTATCGTATTCCTTCGCCGTCAATACTCGAGTGAAGCCCGCAGGCTCACCGTCGCGGATCGTATCAAAATCCCGCGCGGCTTGGAGCGCCTCAGGCTGGGTATCGCAGTGTTTTACGGTACGGTAACCTCCTATTGCCGTAACATCCCGTTTCTGAACGTAGTACATAACCCTTTTTCCTCAGTCTGCAACGCCGGCTTCCACATCAATCATCAGGCCCGTTTCACCCAGCACTTCGCGCCGTTGCCATTCACGCACACAAGTTTTCTGATCGGCCGGTCCAAACACCTCGCGGTTGTCGGCATCTCGCAACAAATACCGGACAGGTGACTCCGTCCCGGCACATAGATGCCTTGCAATGGCCAGCCAATCCACACACTGATAAGCACGACTTAACAATTTCTCATGCAACTCGCTCAATTCCGTCTCCCGCAGCTTACTCCTAAAATCAGCGCCCATGACATAGGCTAGCTCATGCTCACTCAGTTCCTGCGCCTTATCGGCCCACACCTCACACAATTCAGTGCAGATTATCCAAGTAAATACAATCCGCGTTTCGTCATTCATGCGCCCTACCCTCGCAGCCAATACCCAAGGAGAAAGCCGATGACCCCTCCGGTCATACCACCGCTCAACGAAAATAAAACATACAGCACCACCCGCTCATGTGATCCGGGGAGCATATCTTGTTGTGCTTGCCGCTTCATCTTTTCATTATTCTCCTGGAATAAGGCGACGTAAAGTTCGCTACGTCACGCAGTGCGCCCACACGCTAGCGAGGTCTGCTTAACTTTGCGCCGCTTAGCGAGTACAGTAAATTGGGGTTTTCCATCGCTGCGGGAAAAGCAGTGATGCCAAGGTGAAGAGGGCATTATCCGTGCCATCGCTTTCTCATACTTTGCCGGCTACACTCACTGCCGTAGCAGACAAGCACTGAGCGAGCCCGAAAAGCCAATGCTGACCACGGCCATGAGGAATTGGCTGTCTTACCAACACCGAGTTGCATATATCGGGAAATACTTTTTCCGGCTACCCAAAGCAATATGTAAGGAATCGGTATGAAGACCTTTTAGAGGATCCGATTACCACAAGGCTATGCCGTAGTAACCGGAGTCATAGGATGCTTTTCACGTCGTGGGACGCTGTCGATCTTGTTCACATTCCCGGCTGATGGTGGCTACTGCTTGGGACGCCATCAGCCCGATCCCTGCTGCATGCTGAGCTGCCACGAGGCTATCTGTTACCAGGCGCATCGGTACACCAAAGGCTTCCGCTTGCCTGGCGATGGCTCTCACCTGTTCATCACGCTCGCTGTGTCGCGCCGGGTCCACATCACGAATATACACGGCCTTGATGCGATGTCCGTGTTGTTGAATAGCGCTCCAGTACAGCTGTGCGTCTTCCTGTCCGGAATCGCCGATGAGCACAAACGGCAGCGCCGGGTAAGCGGCCAAAATTCGGTTAATGCTTTCCAGCTTATGGCTGTGACCGCCGCTAATAAACTGCTGCTCCGTAATGCCCAAGTCGCGCAAGAGTAAGGGCCCCGCAGGAACAGCGTTAAGCTCAAGGAAGTCTACCAGCAGATCGTAAAGGTTCCACGCCGAGCTGGACACATAAAAAATAGGATTATGCTCAGGAGACGCTGCCCCATTGGGGCCCAGGCGCAGCGCCTGGTAAAACTCAGCAACGCCCTCTAGAGGCTTACGGGTCTTAGCATTATGGAGGAAGGTCAATTTGGCTGCCGTGAGTAAATCGGTAATCTGGGTTTGAATGACCGTATCGTCCAAATCGCTGATCACGCCAAAACGAGCCGAAGCAGGCGGCGCAAGCACTTTCCCGGTGACGGTAAGCACTTTGCTATCGGTCCGGCTTTCCTCAAGCCTAGCCGTTTCGTCCGTAGCAGACGGCTCCAGCAGACGCACCTGCACCGGGTACCATAACTCGCCCTCTAGCGGCTTGGTCAACAGAAACTCCAAATGGTAGTAGCCTTCTTCGTCTGTCTTTGCCGTTAGCGTTCGGCCGGCGAATAAGACCTCCACCCAAGCACCGGGCACTTCGTCACTCTCCCAGCGGCGGTAGGTGTTGAGCAGGTTATCCCACCACGTATCGTCGTCTTTAGGCCCGCCGGCCGGCTTATTAGCCAATACCCGTCCGCTGATCCATGCCTGCTTCGGATTCGCAAAACCTTGATACACCTGGATATGCACTGGCTGATTTAGACCAAGCCGCTCCCCTAGCCGCCGCCATCCCGAATCAACCGTCTGCTCCACCGACGCCGCTGCCCCTAGCAGCCATGTTGAGGCTTCTTGCCACCAGCTTGATTGTGTTTGCTTGTCTCTTTTCATGTTTCTGCCCTTACAACACGTTTAAGGGAATTTTCAGATAACGCTTACCGTTAGCCTCCGGTGGAGGCAGTTCGCCGGCACGCATATTGACCTGAACCGAGGGTAACAGCAGTCGCGGCATGTCGGATTCGGCATCTCGTGCTTTACGCAGAGCGGCGAAATCGTCCTCACTGACGCCGTCGTGTACGTGAATATTATTCCGACGCTGTTCCGCCACCGTGGTCTCCCAGCCATACTCGTCGCGCCCCGGCGCCTTGTAGTCGTGGCACAGAAACAGACGAGTAGTGCCTGGCAAGGCCAGAATTCGTTGAATTGACCGGTAAAGGGTGCGTGCATCGCCGCCCGGAAAATCGGTTCGCGCTGTACCGTAATCGGGCATAAATAAAGTGTCCCCGATAAAGGCGGCATCGCCGATAAGATAGATCATGCAGGCCGGGGTGTGGCCCGGTGTATGTAATGCCCTCCCCTGCAGTTCACCGATAGAAAACGTCTCTTCATCGGTAAACAGATGATCGAACTGTGAACCGTCGGTGGCGAACTCTGACTCAACGTTAAACAGCTTTTTGAAGATGCCTTGGACAATCTTTACCTGCTCACCGATAGCAACTCGGCTCCCGAGCTGTTCTTTCAGATAGGAAGCGGCAGAAAGATGATCCGCGTGAACGTGAGTCTCCAGCAGCCAGTCGGCCTGTAGCTGGCGGCTGCGCACGAATTCAACAATACGATCCGCCGATGCGTGACGGGTGCGCCCGGCCGCCGGGTCATAGTCCAGCACTGGATCGATAATCGCGCAGTGCTGCGATGCCGGATCTTTGACCACATAGCTGACCGTAAACGTGGTTTCGTCGAAGAAAGCTTCCACCTCCGGAATTTGCATAACGAAATACCTCTCTCCAGTTTTCCAAATTGCAGAGGTTTACTATGAAGACAGTAAGCGATGATGTCAACTTTCAAGTTATAATGTTATTTCTTTTTGTTATATAAGAATTTGTTTGAGTGCTCTGTTGGGGTAAATTACAGCTTATAGATAGCTATCTGGATGAAAGCACAGGTAATAGCCACAGATGGATACGGGCTGAAACTGATAGCAGATTAGGTATCTCAAAGAGGACAGCAAAAAAGACGTTTGCTGCCGAAATTACCCTCCCCGCAAGCTCTGTAGCGGCGGCTGCTTAAACACCGAGCGCACGCCAAGCAATCCTGCCGCACCGACCCCCAGCATGCCCAGCACACTGCCCAATAGCCAGATCAACCAGTTGGGATCGTAGGGTAATTCAAAGACATGTTCCGCGAGCCCATAACCCAGCAGTGTTGCCGCCAGAGCCGCCAATAAGCCTGCCAACAGGCCCAGCACCGCAAACTCCGCCAGCAAGCTCTTGACGATGATACCGCTATGGGCTCCTAACGTACGCAGTATGGCGCTCTCAAATATACGCTCATCCTGGGTAGCCTGAATGGCAGCATAAAGTACCACCAATCCCGCTAACAGGGTGAACAGGAAAACATACTCCACGGCCATCACGACCCGATCCATAATTTCCCGCACTTTGCTGAGAAGCGCTTCAACATCCAGCACGGTTACCGAGGGAAAGGCGTGCACCAGATCGATGAGCAGCGGTTTTTGAGGTTTGCTCAGGTAAAAGCTGGTGATCCAGGTAGCGGGGTAGTCCTCTATGACACCCGGTGGAAACAGTATAAAAAAGTTCGCCCGAAAGGAATCCCATTCCACCGAACGCAGACTGGTTACCCGTGCCTCCAGCAACTGACCCGCAATGCGAAACCGCAGCGTGTCGTGCAAGGCTATCCCAAGCCGCTCCGCCAAGCCCTGCTCTACGGATACCCGCGGCTGACCATGATCTTCTGCTCGCCACCAGCGGCCGGTCGCTATCCGGTTGTCATCCTGTAACTGCGCTGCCCAGGACAGGTTAAACTCCCGCTCCACCAGCCGCTGAGCGCGCGGGTTATCATAATCGTCCGGATGCACCGAGCGCCCATTGATGGCAAGTAGCCGTCCCCGAACCATAGGAAACAACTGGGTTTCCTTTAACCCCCGGGTCGCAAAAAACTCATGTAAGGCAGACACTTCGTCCGTTTGAATATTGATAAGAAAATGATTGGGAGCGTTATCAGGCAGAGTCGCCTGCCAGCTTGCCAGCAGATCGTTGCGCACCAGAGACAGCACCAGCAACACCATTATTCCTAAACCCAGAGCCACCACCTGTATAGCGCTCCCGGCCCTGCGCCGGGCAATATTGGCCAGCCCAAAGCGCCAAGCCACACCGACTCTACTGCGCAACAACGCAAGGCTTTTTATCAGTCCCCATGCAGACAAACCCAGCCCCAACGAAGCACCGAGCATACCGGCTAAAAGATAGAAAGCAAGCTGACTATCCCCAGCCTGCCAGAACAGTAACGCCGTCACCGCGGCCAGCGCAGGGCTGTAGAGAACAACGTTGCGCTGCGGGAGCGGACTGATATCCCGGCGCAATACACGCAACGGGGACACATCGCGCAGTCGCAGCAGGGGCGGCAGGCCAAAACCCAAGAGAGTGATAAATCCCGTCGCCATCGCCGGCACCAAAGGTCGCCAGGAGGGCAAGGGTAACGTTCCCTCTGTGGCCAAGCTGCCCAGAATGCGGCTCAATCCCTCCTGGGCTCCATAACCTGCCAGCACTCCGACGGATCCGGCCAGTAAGGCCAGCCATACCAGCTCGACAACAAAGTAACGCAGTACCGTAGCCTGGGTGGCACCGACACATCGCATAATGGCTACGCTGTCCCAATGCCGCGCGGCGAATCGCCGGGCCGCGATGGCAATGCCGACACCTGCTAAAATGACGCTGACCAGCGCTGCTAAACTCAGAAAACGCTGCGCCCGCTCCAGAGCAGTCCGCAGTTCCGGCCGAGCATCGCGCACTCCCTGTAATTGTTCTACCGGCGTAAGACGGGGATTTACCCAACTCTGGTAAGCCGCCACAGCGGCCGGGGCACCAGCTATCAGTAAGCGGTACTTAACCCGACTGCCAAGCTGCACCAGCTCCGTGGCCGGCACATCCGCTAGGTTCATTAGCAGGCGTGGTGCGATGGTAAATAAATCTCCCCCTCGATCCGGCTCATAGGCCAACACCTTGGTCACTACCAACTCACTCACCCCCAGTGTCAGATGCTCACCTACGGCCAGCCCAAGTACCTGCAGCAGACGCTCATCTATCCAAACACTACCGGCCTCGGGAATCGTGCGAGTGTCCCGGGCCACGCCAAAGGGACGTTCGCTGATCTGGAGAGTACCGCGCAGGGGATAGTTTGGACTGACCGCCTTAACCTCGGTAAGAGCTGTTTCGTCTCCCGCCAACACGACACTTCGAAAACTTAGGGTAATGGCTGTTTGCAAACCCTGCCTCCGGGCCTCCCGCACCAAGATTTGCCGTACCGGTTCCGGAGAAACTAGCACTGCATCTGCGCCCAGCAGCTCTCCGCTTTTCCGCTCCATCACCAGCTGGATACGGTCAGTAAAAAATCCTACGGCCGCTACGCTCGCCACCGCAATCATCAAAGCTGTTGCCACCACCCGCAACTCACCGGCCCGCCAATCCCGGCGCAGGGCACGCAAAGATAACTTTAGGCTGAATCCTCTTTTCATTCCTCACCATCCATACGCCAAAACATTTATTCGGTTCTGTCCCTGCTATAATGAATCCGCTACTTTACGCTGCCCACCCACGCCGGCTCTCGCACGGCAGTATCTATCAGCCTCCCCCCGTCCAGTTCTAAGCGACGCTCACAATAGTGTGCCAACTCTGGATCATGCGTGACCATCACCAGGGTAGTACCGTGTTGACGGTTCAGGGCAAATAACAATTCGATGATACGATGGCCCGTACGTCGATCCAGATTCCCAGTGGGTTCATCGGCAAATAACACGTCGGGGTTACCGGCAAAGGCCCGGGCGATAGCTACCCGCTGCTGTTCACCACCGGAAAGCTGGGAAGGATAGTGCCGTGCTCGGGACACCAAACCCACCCGGATCAAGACTTCCCGCGCTGTTTTCTCGGGATCGTCATGCCCTGCCAACTCCAGCGGCAACATGATATTTTCCAGGGCGGTTAACCCGGATAAGAGCTGAAAAGACTGAAAAACAAAGCCAACCCGTTGCGCCCGTAACAGGGCACGACCATCTTCATCCAGACCGTTGAGATCGACCCCGGATAAGTATACCCTTCCTGCAGTAGGGGTATCCAGTCCGGCGAGCAGACCGAGAAGCGTCGATTTGCCGGACCCTGAGGCTCCCACAATGGCTACACTTTCGCTGCGGGAAATGGCAAAGCTGATGCTTTCGAGAATTACTAGATCCCCCTCCGGACTGGCAACTCGCTTGCCTAGATTATCCGCCTGCACCATAGTATCTGGCGTATTCATAGCAATCGAACCGCCGGTAGGGAACTTACCTGCCTCTTTGCATTGCCAAAGGTTGTAGTGAGGATAATGACAATCTGATTAATGATGAACATGCATATGCTCCGTTTTTTGTCCTGGTTATCCATTTTATTAATCCTATCCATTACAACGCCCAATGTGGCGGGGGCCGATAGACCGACTATCCTGATTTTTGGCGACAGCCTCAGCGCCGGTCATGGTATTGAGCTTTCCCAAGGTTGGGTCAAACTGCTGGCACAACGCCTCGCCCAACACGGCTATCGTCATCGCGTGATCAACGCCAGTATTAGTGGCGACACCAGCCGCGGCGGTTTAGTGCGTCTACCCGCTGCCCTGGAACGCTACCACCCGGACATTGTTATCTTGGAACTCGGTGGCAACGACGGGTTACGAGGTCTTTCTTTGCGCACGCTAGAAACAAATCTGGCCACGATGATTGAATTGGCCCAGCAGGCCGGCGCCCAGGTGCTTCTGGCCGAGATGCGCATCCCGCCCAATTATGGCCCTCGTTATACGCAAAAGTTTCAAGCCATCTATCGCAACTTGGCCGAACACTACGACGTGTCTCTAGTGCCCTTTCTGCTGCAGGGCGTGGCGGATAATCCGGCTTTAATGCAAAGCGATGGAATTCACCCCCGCGCCGAGGCCCAGGCACGTATTCTTGATAATATTTGGCCGATATTGAAACCCGAGCTTACCGAACCGAATGAACAGATGCAGGGCTTTTCGGCAAGGCCGGTACCGTTCCCGGCCGCGGCTAATACAATGCCTTGCCTGCCGGCCATAACCAAATCAGCAGTATGCCGCCCAATAACGGCGGCGTGAACAGCAGTGCGGCATAAACCAGCAACCGCCGATTTCCTAAAAACGCTATCATCCCGAGCTTAAAAATCAGATTCGCAAGAATGGCGGTTAGTACTAATCGCCAGGCTTCATTCACCGGTAGGTTTTCGGTCACGACCAAACGAGCTAAAGACAGGGTAATAGCATCCACATCCGTCAGCCCCGAGAAGACTGCCACCCAATACAGCGCTTGATTTCCCAGGGCCGCCTTGACGATTGCCACCACAAACAAGACAGCCACATATAAGAGGGCCATGCCTACGGCTGAGCCTAATTCGGTGGGATTCTTTTGGCGCGGCATTGGATTAGAACGGTCGCGCACTCGCCACCACAATCCAGCAGCGGGTATGAGCGCCAACGCCAAGGTAATTGCCAGAGGAATAATAGCCAGCGACAGGAGTGGCGGCGCTACCACACCAATTTCCAATAGCACTCGTACAAAAACCATGGCTGAAGCCAAGCTGATGACTAAGGCCGCTAAGTTTACTCCGGCGGTAGCGCTGTGGGCACGGCGAGTATATGCCAGAGTGGTTGCCGTGCTGGAAATGGCGCCGCCCAGAATATACCACCCAATAGCAAGCCGGCCCCGCTACCTAAGAATTTATAGGCCAGATAGCCTAGTAGGCTGATACCGACAATTAACGTTACCATTAGCCAGACCGCAAATGGATTAAAAACATTCAGAGGTCCATAGGTGCGGTTTGGCAACACCGGCAGAATGATAAAGGTGATTAGCACAAACTGCATAATCGCTTTAAGATCTTCCTCACCCAGACGTTTGGCCACCCTGTGCAATTCCGGCTTGAATTGCAGAAGCACGGCTAATGCCCCGCCAATGACGACGGCTACTACCCAATCTCCGAAGCTAAGATAGGCGCCCACGGCAAACATCAGCAGTAGCGCGACTTCCGTGGTAACCCCGAAATCGATTTCCGCAGCGGGCTTGCGCAGTTTGGCCAGATTGCCAATCAGCAGCAACGTAGCCACACCCAATAATCCGGCCACCACTATCCAGCCACCAAACTCTTGAGCCAGCAAGCCGCAGGTAGTACCGAATAACGCCGTCAGCGCAAAGCTACGCAGACCGGCAAAATCAGAATCCGCTGTTTCGCGCTGCAAACCAACGAGCAGTCCTAACAGCAAAGACAAACCCAAAGCATAGAAAAGATTACTAGGTTCATGCATCGCTAGGCTCTCCAGGCAGACAGAGTTTCAACGCTGTATTCCGCCGCCTGTCCTAGAAGATTAGCAGGCGTCCCATACACCCCCACTGCTGATTTCCTGTTTACCGTCCTGTTTACCGTCGTCTCCCAGTCATCAACAAATTGCTAAATTTGATTAAAGATTGCAAAAGATTGATCTAGGCCATTCCATTACTCAACATTTTATGGTTTTATGCGCACCGATCACCGACTTTCGGTGCGAAGTTTGGTGGGAACAATGAGTCGTGACTTGATAGAAAAATATGGAGGGAAATCATGACGTCTGAAACTTTTCAGGGATTTCAGCCTTATCGGCTAGAAGAGGGAGAAGAGTATATGAACGATAAACAAAAAGCACATTTCCAAGCAATTTTGATTGCCTGGAAAGAAACATTGATGGAAGAAAGCAAGCGGACTGTCAACCACATGAAAGACGAACACCTGCATTTAGCCGACCCTAACGACCGCGCCAGCCAAGAAGAGGAATTTTCCATTGAGCTACGGACTCGCGACCGGGAACGCAAGCTGTTACGTAAAATCGAAAAGGCTTTGAACCGGCTTTCCAGCGACGATTACGGCTACTGCGAATCCTGTGGAGTGGAGATTGGCATTCGTCGATTGGAGGCACGGCCCACGGCGGAATTGTGCATCGACTGCAAACACCTGGAAGAACGAAAAGAAAGAAATCAAGCAGCCTGAGTGAATCCGCCGCGGGTAACGTAGGTTGCCTGCGGCTTTATCCGCTGACTGCGGTCGCAGTTCGTGCGATGGTGAGCCGATCCGTTTTAGGATCGCAACAGCACCGCAAAGGCTACGGCGTAATGCCGCTCATCGGACAGACTAATCATGCTTTCGGTAATCCCGATTTCCCCAATATAAGCCAGTGCCCGCCCTCGGTAAACGACACCGGGTTTACCATGCCTATCGTGGGTGATACCGATTAGGTGGAATGCCAGCCCTTCTCGAAACCCTAAACCCAGCGCTTTTACCACTGCCTCTTTAGCGGCGAAACGCTTGGCAAGCAGGCGCTCGGGGTGCCGGCTCGCCAGATACTCCGGCAATTCTTCTGCAGTCAACACCTTGCGGGCGAAACGCTCGCCGAAACGCCGCACGCTGTCGCTGATGCGTGCAATTTGCACAATATCGGTGCCGATACCATAAATCATGGCAACTCCCGTATTTCGCCGTACCACGGTTACGCCGGTCAAGACATAAGAGAGGGTAGCGGCAAAAACTGAGGTTAGACGGCCTGTCGCCGACGCTGACTGGCGATAACCACCGCCCGGGTTTTGAGGGGCCTGCCTTGTAGGTGCAATTCAATGGCCTTGCGGGTCAACCGTTTTGTCTCCCTAAGCACCAGAGGATCCTGGATCATCTCGTGGCGCAGCGCAAGCAAGCTTTTTCCGGAAATTATAATACCGGGGCCGGCTTGCTCAGCCGTCACGGGACCCCGGTCTAATATATAGCGATAGACACCATTAGCGACAATGGGCGCGCCGGTCAGTACCTCAGTATCCAACACCAAGCCATAACCAATTTCCTTGAGTAGCTGTTTTTCGAAAATTCGCAGAGCGGCCTCTTCGTTTGCCGCTGCCGTCAGCGCTTCTAAGACTTGCTGGTAGGGCTTAAACAGACCCACGTGGGGATCATGGCGTTGTAATAACCGAAGCAGCAGCTCATTAATATAGAAGCCGCTAAACAATCGGGTCGGTGGTATGGGGATGGCTCTCTCAGCTTCCTCAACTGCTGTCAGGTTTAGCAATTCTCCGCCGCCCGACCAGGACAAGAGCAATGGGATAAACGGTTGCAACAACCCCTTGAGCCGTGAGCGGGGTGTGCGAACCCCGCGCGCCACGAGACCGATCCGACCATGCTCACGGGTTAGCGCTTCTACCAGTAGACTGGTATTACGATAGGGACGTCGATGTAAAATAAAGGCGGGTTGCAGAAGGACACGCATGGTGGCTGACCATCGCGGTTAGAAGTCATCATGATAACCGAGACTGCGTAGGGCATGGTCGTCATCCGACCAGCCCTCACGCACTTTCACCCAAGTTTCGAGAAAGACCTTGCGAGCAAAAAGTTTTTCCAAATTCTCTCGAGATTGACGGCCGACTTCTTTAAGAACAATCCCTTTTTCGCCGATAACGATCCGTTTCTGGCCCGGGCGTTCCACCCAAATGACTGCGCCAACCCGCAGTAAGTTTCCCTGTTCTAAAAACGTTTCGATTTCCACGGTTAAGGCATAGGGAAGTTCCTCGCGCAGGCAACGGGTAAGCTTCTCGCGAATTAACTCCGCCGCCATAAACCGCTGACCTGCCGTAGTGATTTGGTCTTCGGCGAAGAAAAACTCCGATTCCGGCAGTTGATTAACAATCAGCCGTTCCAGAACCTCTACATTATCCCCCTTTTTCGCAGCAATGGGCACGCTCTCGGTAAAAGTCCGCTTAGCGTTAACGGCTTGCAGAAAAGGCAGCAGAAGAGCCTTGTCGGCGATACGATCCACCTTATTGACAGCCAAAATCACAGGCCCCTGGAATATCGTTAGTCGCTGCAACACAGCGTCATCTTCTTCAGTCCAGCGGAGCGCTTCCACCAGCAACACTACCGTGTCCACATAACCAAGTACATTGCCGGCAGCCCGATTCATATAACGATTCATCGCCCGGCGCGCATTGAGGTGCAGACCCGGTGTGTCAACATAGACGATTTGCGTATCGGCAAAGGTTCGGATACCGAGGATAGCGTGTCGGGTGGTCTGCGGTTTCGGCGACGTAATACTAATTTTTTGGGCCACTAATCGATTTAGCAACGTGGACTTACCAACATTGGGTCGCCCTAGTAAAGCTACGTATCCAGCGCGTTTAACTTCGCTCATCGCTATCATTCATGTAATCAGTTCCAGAGCTCGGCGTGCTGCTTCTTGTTCAGCTTTACGGCGGCTTGCACCCACGGCGATGGTACGTAAGATACCGGAAATATTGCATTCCACCGTAAAGCTCTGGGCATGAGCCTCTCCGCTGATCGCCAGCACATTGTAAATGGGCAATGCCTGTTGGCGAGCCTGAAGATGTTCCTGTAAGCGGGTCTTTGGGTCTTTAAGCTCATCCACCGCAGGCAGTTCTGCCAAACGGTTCCTATATAAACCTAAAATCAAACCGCGGCAGGTTTCAAAATCGCTATCGAGATAAACAGCACCGAAGATTGCCTCTAAGGCATCCGCTAAGATCGACGTCCGCCGAAAGCCACCGCTTTTTAATTCACCGCCACCCAAGCGTAAATAATCTCCGAGCGTCAACTCCCTGGCAAGCTTAGCAAGAGTATCTCCTTTGACTAAATTTGCCCGCAACCGACTTAACTCACCTTCACTCGCTTGAGGATAGGACCTAAATAGCTCTGCGGCGATGACAAAATTTAGAATAGCATCCCCGAGAAATTCCAAGCGCTCATTATTGCGTCCGGTGGCGCTACGATGCGTAAGCGCCTCTGCCAAAAGTTGGGTATCGCGAAATTCATAGCCCAACGCCTGGCAGAGTCTAACAACCGGTGGATTCACGGAGAGAGGGGAATATTAATATTAAACTTTGCTATTACATCAACATTGCCAATAACGGGCCGTCTATCCTCATAAACTAGTTCAAGATGCCTCTCATTACCTTGGCGAAGAACTTTCGCCTGCTTCGCCTCGACAATGTCAACGTAACCAATATCAAAACGTTTCTGTATGGTCTTGTGGATATCAAAGGTGGTCATGCGGGCAATTTCCGGATCTTTCCGCAATCCTTCAAGGGTAGACCTTACGGTGAAATAATCGATGTAAATGGGGATTACCCGTAATGCGATCAGGACAACGAAACCCAACCCGACCAAAATCAGCAATCCGCTGATGACGGTGATTCCCTGTTGGCGGTCTTTCCTGGACACACTGTACCTTTCCCTGCTTCCTGTGCTCACTCAATGATCCTCCCGATACGCTTGCACTGACCTTGCAAAGTAACACAATCCCAATTCATCCAGATAAAAAATGCCTTGCCAATTAAATTTTCCTCCGGCAATGGCCCCCAAAAACGACTATCACGGCTGTTGTCACGATTGTCGCCCAACGCAAAATAATGCCCTTCCGGAACCACATAACTCCAGGATATACCATTTCCATCTCTAACCAGGATATTGTGGCTGACATTGTCAATTTCTTCCAGGCGCAATTCCTCACCCTGCATAACCGCAGCGTTGTCCGCCGGTAAAACGCTCTGCGGCATAGGTTCACCATTAATATACAATTGTTTGTTCCGGTACTCCAGACGATCCCCCGGCAAACCAACGATGCGCTTAATATAGGCCACTGTGGGATCTTCCGGATAGCGGAAGACAACAACATCGCCGTGCTCGGGCGAACTCGAATCCCAAATCTTGAGGTTGAGTACCGGTAAGCGTAGTCCGTATGCAAATTTATTAACTAAAATAAAATCTCCTGGCAGCAGCGTTGGCATCATAGAACCTGATGGAATACGAAACGGTTCCACGATAAAGGAGCGCAATATTAACACCGCAAGAATGATAGGAAAAAAAGAACGGGAAAAATCCACATACCAGGGAAGGTTACCCTTATTTACCCCAGCTTTGACGCTACCGTGGTGAGTCGCTTTGGTTGATGATGCGCGGCGCGGCGCTAAAACCAATACATCCAAAATCCAAATACTCCCGGTAATTAGCGCAGCGACAACTAAAAAAGCAGCAAAATCCAGATACATTATAATAACCGTTATTTTACCAATCAAAACTATTTACGTTATCGATAACCTAGGCTTTTGTCTCTACTATGGCGTCATCATTTCTTGTCCACTTGTAATACGGCCAAAAAGGCCGCCTGAGGAATTTCGACCTTGCCCACCAGTTTCATGCGTTTCTTCCCGGCTTTTTGCTTTTCCAAAAGTTTACGCTTGCGGGTAACGTCACCGCCATAACACTTGGCAGTCACATTTTTACGCAGGGCCTTAACCGTGGAACGCGCAACAATATGGCTGCCGATGGCAGATTGTATGGCGACTTCATACATTTGCCGTGGGATCAAATTCTTCATCTTTTCAGTCAGTTCCCGGCCCCGATACTGAGCTTGATCTCGATGCGTGATAATAGATAGCGCATCGACTCGTTCACCATTAATCAACATGTCCAGTTTGATCAGAGGAGCACTTTGAAAGCGTTCAAACGCATAATCGAAGGAAGCAAATCCACGACTCACCGATTTCAGACGATCGAAAAAGTCCATTACCACTTCGCTCAGGGGCAACTCAAAACATAGAGACACCTGATTTCCCGCATAATACAGGCTGCGTTGGACACCACGCTTTTCGATACAAAGGTTAATGACCGCACCCAGATATTCCTGAGGCACTAAAATACTCGCCAGAATAATGGGCTCACGAAATTCAGCAATCTTATGCGCTAGCGGCAGCTTAGCAGGATTATCAATCGACAGCACCTCACCGGTCGTAGTGACCACTTCGTAAATTACCGTAGGGGCTGTTGTCACAAGATCTAATTGATACTCACGCTCAAGGCGCTCTTGTACAATTTCCATGTGCAACATGCCCAGAAATCCGCATCGGAAACCAAATCCCAGCGCTTGGGACGTTTCCGGTTCAAAGGCCAAAGCGGCATCGTTTAAACGCAGCTTTTGCAAGGCTTCACGAAAGCTTTCATAATCTTCAGAACTGCTGGGGTAAAGGCCGGCAAATACCCGGGGTTGCACTTTCTGGAAACCCGGCAGAGGGCGTTCGGCTGGATTATCCGCATCGGTCAGAGTATCGCCCACTGGGGCACCATCGATGTCTTTGATGCCGGCGATGATATAACCCACTTCCCCCGTCTTCAGTAATAGTTGGTCATTACGTTTGGGCTTAAAGAGGCCAACCTTATCCACTTGATACACTCTTCCCGTGGACATTACCCGAATCTTTTGCCGCGGCGAAACAGTCCCGTCTACGACTCTAACCAGCGAAATCACACCCACAAAATTATCAAACCAGGAGTCAATAATTAAGGCTTGCAATGGCGCATCGGGATTGCCTTGTGGAGGGGGAATACGCTGTACCAGTTGCTCCAGCAAATCCTCAACTCCAACACCGGTTTTGGCGCTCACCCAAATCGCATCACTAGCGTCAATGCCGATAATATCACCGATCTCTTGGGCAACTCGCTCCGGATCCGCCGCAGGTAAATCAATTTTATTGAGCACCGGAAGCACTTCCAGCCCCTGCTCGGTTGCCGTATAACAATTGGCCACGCTCTGGGCTTCCACTCCTTGGGCGGCATCCACCACTAATAGGGCGCCCTCGCAGGCAGCGAGAGAGCGGGAAACTTCATAGGAAAAATCCACGTGCCCAGGCGTATCAATAAAGTTCAACTGATAGGTTTGTCCGTCCCGTGCCTGATACTGCAACGACACACTTTGAGCCTTGATGGTAATGCCACGCTCGCGTTCCAATTCCATAGAATCCAGCACCTGCTCAGCCATCTCCCGAACGTTTAAACCCCCGCAGAGTTGAATAAAACGATCGGCCAACGTGGATTTACCATGATCGATATGGGCAATGATAGAAAAATTACGAATTTTTTTCATAAAAGCATTAGCGACACCACCTAATCCTCGGGTAATTCTCCAATTGTCACCTGCATCAAAAGCGGTTTACCGGCACGCAGTAGCTTTATCTCCACCGTCTCGCCTACGGCGGACAATCCCACCAGCGGCGGCAATGCTGAAGAAATCTCAATAGGCTGACCCGCAAATTCAAGCACCACGTCGCCTGACCGCAAACCGGCGGTAGCCGCTGGACCATTAGGCAACACACGCGCAATCAACGCCCCTTGGGGCCGGCGCATACCAAAAGCATTTGCCAGCTCTGAGGTAACTTCTCGAACCATCACGCCCAACCAACCACGTGCGACTTTGCCGCTTCTTTTAAGCTGCTCTGCCACATGCATGGCTATCTCAATGGGAATGGCAAAGGACAATCCCATATAGCCACCGGTACGGCTGTAGATTTGGGAATTAATACCGACCACCTCACCCTTCATATTAAACAAGGGTCCTCCGGAGTTGCCGGGATTAATGGCTACGTCGGTTTGAATAAAGGGTACATAACTTTCCCGCGGCAAACTGCGCCCTTTGGCGCTTATAATACCGGCTGCCACAGATTGCTCAAACCCAAAAGGAGAACCAATGGCTAATACCCACTCGCCCACCTGCAGGTCGCCAGACCGGCCAATGGAGGCTACCGGCAGATCAGCGGCCCTAATCTTAAGCAACGCCACATCGCTAAGCGTATCAGAACCCACTAAGCGGGCCGGCAGTTCTCGGCGATCATACAAACGCACCCTTATCTTCCAAGCATCTTCTACCACATGATAATTAGTCAAAATATAGCCATCGGCACTGATAATCAGACCGGACCCTGACGATTCAATGTCGAAAGTCTGCTCGGTTTTTTCTTCGTCTTCTCCAAAAAAATAGCTGAAAAGATCTTCCAGCAAATTTTTCTTGTCTTTTTCGGGATTCACTGAAGGAGCCAATTCTTGCGTAACAATCAGCTTGCGAACAGCGCCAATATTGACTACGGCCGCCCGGTGGTTTTGCACCAGTTCGGTAAAATTCGAGGTCGCCGCCGTTCGAGCGTAAACCACGCCAATCAGAAGCAGGGTCAGCCCCCACCTAAAACCGGTATTGACCACGATCAACTTCTATTCCCGACCGTTGTGTCATATGGACTTTACTGCTCACCGCCGTCGTGACGGAACGGAGCAACAAGAAAGAACCCCACCATCGCTTGCAATGGCGTAGGAACGAAGCAATTTTCGCTGGCGAGAAAAGAATATGCCACTTTGCCGTTGCTAGGGTAAAAACGCACGATCCCAGTGCCCTCTCACAGGCGTGAGGCGGCGCAAAACGATCGGCTGAAAACGGATGTCTGTCCTAATACACCGCGTAAAGGAGCGTAACCAGGCGAGCCCTCCCAATAAACCTAGCACACTGAAAAGGATGGTTAGTCCTTCCCTATGGGTGATAAGTTCGCCGGTCAACGCACCGCCAAACATCAACAAAAGGGGAACCATATACACCGCCAGTGAGCCTTTGACCAAGGCATTCTCTTCGATACCAATCATCACTTCGTCACCGGCTCGCAGAGGCATCGAAGCCAGAACACGGACTCGCGAGCGACGCTTACCTAATACCTTCGCCAGTGTTGCGGTACCACAGCTCGCGCTAGCGCTGCAGGAACCACAGGCAGTCTGCCGCTGGGTTTCTACCCAAGCTTCATCTCTGCCGACCTCGACAACCAAGGCGCGTTCTTCTATCACTGAGTCGAAACCTCCTGAACAGGTCGTAATGCAGAAGCAATTTTTCGAACCGTAGCCTGGGGCACTTCACCGACAACCAGCGCCTGGTGCTTATTAATCACCTTGCCATAAGCATTCATCGCTCCCATCTGAGCAACGCCTTTCAGCAGCGGTTGCGCGCCCGCTAGCGGTTCCAGAAATACCGACACCGTCGCTAAGCCATCGGTGAGCACGATGTGTTCCGTAAGGTGCTTATCGGAAGTACCGGTGAAGCGGTTATACATGACCTGTTTAAACCCCTGAGGGAGTTCACTGAAAATCCAGTCGGGCTCTTGTCCTTCTATTTGTCCGTTTTTGACAGAGGCTGGAGGTAAGATGGTTGCATTGATGTCCGGCGGTAAGACTAAAGCTTCGTCAATTTCAGGCTTAACTTGCAAGTCTGTAAACATCAACTGCTCAAGGGCGTGCCCTTTTTCATTGAGTATTGCCGAACGCAATACCATGGCGGTTTTCTGTTCCAACCATAATTTATAGCCAAATCGCAATCCGTCGCGCGGCTGAATAGCAATAACCTGTGTCTTCATACCAGCCACACGATCTTTACCAAACATCCTGAAGCGGTAATTTTGCTCTAGTTCATCCAGTTCCTGAGGCAAAGAGATTGGAAAGGGCGAACGCTGGTAACCCGAACTGCCAATAGACTTTTTTTGTTTAGGTAATAGGCAAATCACTTGATTGTCCGCCACAACAACCTCACGTGGAGAGCCACTGAGAGAAAACATGCGTTGCTGCTCTCCATCCATGCCGCCCCTGTGGATGATATGCATGGCTTCCAAATGCTGCCCCTGAACATAAACAAAAGTCCCTTCATAGTTAAGGGTCTGCGTCGCTTGAATCATCCGCTCCAACCACTCCTTGGCGTTACCCTGAGGCTCCGCTAGGGATACCTCAACCTGCCACAGCGCTAGGGTGAGCACTGCCAGGTGCAGTGTCATTAAATTCATGATACCGTTAGCGCTTGGATTCGTAACCGACCATACGGACATAAGGCAGCACACCATGAACACTGTTCATGGAAGCGTACTCGTTATGATTGACAAGGTAGTTATTAAGTCTGGACTCTAGAACACTTTCCGTGTCCGAGGAGGGAGTTGTTGTAGATTCGGGTGGACTGATTTTGGCGAGTGAGTTAGGGGATAGATCATTCGGCGATTCAAGTGGTTTTAAAGCCAGAAGACCAACGATCAAAGCCACCGAAGCAGCTACACTAAACCCCACTACCGGTTTATATAATGAGGAAGGCGTAGCAGCAGCGGGAACCTGCGGGACAGATTCAGCATCAATTGCTTGTCTTATTCGTCCGGTGAAATTGGCGTCAACGAGCGACGGAAGGTTATTCTTCATTGCATCGCTGATCAGGTGATAACATTCCCAGTGTTCTTTTAACGCTGGATCTCTTGATAGGCGGCGTAGGATAAACTCCACTTCCCAATCTTCGCATTCGCCATCTACCAAGACGGACAGTTGTTCAACCGATTTATCTGCCATGACTCTATCCTGATGTATTAACTTAAAAGTGGACGCAATTTGGCGTCGATCGATTCACGCGCTCGAAAAATGCGCGAGCGCACTGTCCCGATCGGACAGCCCATGGTTTGCGCAATTTCTTCGTAACTCATGCCTTCGAGTTCGCGAAGGGTGATTGCCGTGCGTAGATCCTCTGGTAGTTCTTCGATGGCCTTAAATACCGTAGCTTCAATTTCGTCCTTGAGCAGCAAGCGCTCGGGTGTCTCATATTCTTTAAGAAAAGACTGCCCTTCATACTGTTCAGCCTCCTGGGCATCAATATCCGAACCAGGCGGGCGGCGACCTTGAGCCACCAAATAATTCTTGGCTGTGTTAATAGCAATGCGATACAACCAAGTGTAAAATGCACTCTCTCCACGAAAGCCGGGCAACGCCCGGTAAGCTTTAAGAAAAGCTTCCTGGGCGACATCGAGAGCTTCGCTGGGATCATGGACATAGCGGGATATTAACTTGATGATCTTGAACTGGTATTTACGTACAAGAACATCGAAAGCATTTTTGTCACCCTTCTGTACCCTTTGGACTAAATCGCGGTCTAGGTTACGTTCGCCCATCGGGGCAGACCCTTTCTAAGCTAGTACGGCAATATCCATACGGCCTAAAAGGTAGACAGAAGCCTCTCTTGTTAGTTCGCATGTTTACCGAAATGTCACTATATTTTTGTACGTATCTTGCCTGAATAACAACATTGGCTAAGCCCGCATACCACCGAGTAGTATTGAATTCTACTCAACAATAACCCATCCGCGGAGTGACTCACAAGCGATGACCGATTCTTACCCGTGCACCGACGTCCTGATTATTGGCTGCGGCGCAGCTGGCCTCGGTACGGCACTACACCTTGCCGATGTGGCTCATATTGTAGCCTTGGCCAAAGGCCCTCTTTCCGAGGGCAGCACTTATTATGCTCAGGGAGGTGTTTCCGCAGTGCTAGAGGCCGGTGATTCCATTGCATCCCATATCCAAGACACGCTGATCGCCGGCGCCGGCTTGTGTAACCCGGACAGCGTACGGTTTACGGTAGAACAGGGACGAGAAGCCATTCAATGGCTTAGCCAACAGGGAGTTGCTTTTACCACGGAGGCTAAATCCGACGGCACCGTAGATTACCATTTAACTCGCGAAGGCGGACATAGCCACCGTCGCGTCGTCCATGCGGCCGACGCGACGGGTCACGTCATTCAAACCACTCTGGAAAAGCGTATTCAGCAACATCCCAATATTAAAGTATACGATCACTATATCACCATCGATCTAATCACCACCCGCAAGTTGGGATTGCCTGGTAATCGTTGTCTAGGAGCTTACGTTTTAGACCGTGGCACCGGTAAAATTCATGCCATGCCGGCCCGTTTCGTCGTACTTGCCAGTGGCGGAGCCAGTCGTGTCTATCTCTATTCCAGTAATCCGGATGGTTCTACGGGCGACGGCACCGCCATGGCTTGGCGTGCTGGTTGTCGAGCAACCAATATGGAGTTTATGCAGTTTCATCCAACCTGCTTATATCATCCCAAAGCCAAGTCGTTTCTTATCACAGAGGCGGTGCGCGGCGAAGGCGGCCAATTGTTGTTACCGGATGGCACGCGTTTTATGCAGAATTTCGATTCTCGTCTGGAATTGGCACCTCGGGATGTTGTAGCGCGGGCCATCGACCATGAGATGAAACGCTTGGGCATACCCTGCGTTTACCTGGATATCAGCCATAAACCAGCCGATTTTATTCGCGCTCACTTTCCCACTGTGTATGCGAAATGCCTGGAATTCGGCTTCGACATGACCCGCGAACCTCTGCCTGTTGTGCCGGCGGCCCATTACACCTGTGGCGGCATAATGACCAATCACCGCGGTCACACGGATATCGACGGTCTGTATGCCGTAGGTGAAGTGGCCTTTACCGGTTTACATGGCGCCAACCGGATGGCCAGCAATTCACTGTTGGAGTGTCTAGTCTTTGCCGCTTCGGCTAGCAACGATATCAGACTCCGGCTGCCGCATATCTTGCCTCCTCCCCCGCTTCCTGAGTGGGACGAAAGTCGCGTAACGGATTCCGACGAGGAGGTAGTGGTCAGCCACAATTGGGCGGAATTACGGCGCTTCATGTGGGACTATGTCGGCATCGTGCGCACCGACAAACGTCTTAGGCGTGCTAAAAGTCGGGTGGATCTGCTGTTGCGGGAAATTGCCGAATACTACGGTAACTTTCGCATCAGCAGTGACTTAATCGAACTGCGCAACCTTGCCTTAGTTGCGGATCTCATCATTCGCAGCGCCATGACGCGCAAGGAAAGCCGCGGTCTGCACTATACTCTAGATTATCCCACTCCCGATGAAACCTCGCCACCGCGTAACACTGTGCTGGTGCCGGACAATTTCGCCGGCGGCGATCTATTACCTCAATGGTCAGGAGAGGCGGGGAAAGATGAAATCTGACTCTCCAATCAAGGCAGACCCTTAGCTGCGCTTTTTTGAACATCACGCAGCTTCAACGTCAGCTCATCATGCCAAACAACTCAGCGCGTAATAGCAGCCGTTTGGCCCAGGGTCGGTGGGTAGCCGGTTCACACATCTGCCCACCGTAGCGAAACACGGCTAACGCGTCAGGAGCCAGAATCCGCTCGGCCATTTCCCGCTCTTCTAGACTGACGCGATAAGCCCGCTCAATTATCGGGATCTGCAGAGGATGAATCGCTGTTTTGGAAAACAAGCCATGAGCCACATCCAGCTCTACCTCACGGATTAGTGTCTCTGGGCTGTCGAGGCGCTCAAAAGCAGGCGCTGAGATTTCATACCCGGCGGGCCTAAAGGTAACGATAATATCATTGATCACAGCGCGCAATGGCGTATCGTACAAAGTCAGACACTTCGGTCTCTTAAGGCCAAGCAACTTCAGTAAATCGTTTCCCCCAACCCGTAAGCACAACACCGGATTGCTCACTTGCTCAAGCGCGTTACGAAGCTTGATTAAACGCCGTCGATCAAAAGCATCCGCAGTCTCGATAGTCGGCATCAAGCAAAGTTGCGGTAGTTGAGAAACCACCTCAGCAAACATGGGTAGTTCCTCCGGCGTTACCTTAGGCAATACGATGCCATCAACGGCATCGATGCCGGGCATGGCCATCAGACGTTTTAAAACTTCCAGATTACGTGAGCGGATAAAAAACGCCATATTGCGCCCCAACCCATGATCCAAAATCTGTTCCAGATTGCTTAGTGCCACGTCCAGTTCGTGGACATGAATCGCATCTTCAGTGCATGCCACGACGGAACGTAAGCTAGGTAATTTCTCAAGCCTAAGAATCTGAGCTAGGTCTCTACGTGTGGCAGGCATATAAAGGGTGGCGCCCAAGGCTAAATAATGGGATATCACCGCTTGTATGTTTTCCTTTCTAACAATGCTCATGTGCTTTCCAATAACGGCCGCGGCTTCCCCTTAACCAAGGCTTACCCCGGTGGTTTTGTAAATGCCGGCCCATGACTTCACCATACATAGGTCCGAGGCGAACACCACTTGGTAATAACAAACAGCCATTCCATAGCGTTGCCTCTAACAGGCCAGAAGACATAGATAGCGTTGCCTCATCTTGTCAGCTTGCCTCTTGCGTTGCCAAACCGGAAACCGAGACTTTCTGCACTTCGTGAATGAGGGCGGCCGCCTTAAAGGGCATGGTGGGATCGTCGCGTACAGGTACTTTTTTTTCGGCGGCTAACAGCTGCAAATGCGCCACATCGGGACAATGAGGATCCCTTAATAGCAGGAGTCCCGGCATTCTCCTTAACATAACCCGGCTTGCTTCAAGAACCCCCGGCTTTACGTGATTGAGATTGGCAATGACATGAGCCTGTTGGAGTTTTATCAAATACGCCGCGGTTTCCGCTCGGCGCTCTGCCCGAGCATGGGTACATAATGGCTTTGGCGTCAATCTCGCCATTTCCGCACTGATCGTATCCAAGAACCAGCGGCTATCGTCCGCAGAACGCAATTGTTCGTACACTACACAACCGTGGAAATCGCTAACACCAATTTGTTCATTGAGAATCGACCGGGATATCAAACCCGATACCGTGGCTCCGAGAATACCGGAAGGAATTAAGTAATCGTCGAAGGTGGCGGCCTCGTCTGCGGTACCGCTAAGATCGGAAACCACATATAGCGTATCTGCTAACACCTCGGCGTGCCGACGGTTCCAGGCGGCAATAGACGCTTTAAGCTGGCGGGTGATGACGCCCTTGGCAGTCCACCCATCGACGAATACCAGCCCCGCTGGAGGGCGCTGCGCAACGCAGAGGAGGTAAGCTAAAGCCCGTTCATCTATACCACGATCGCGGATAATGGAAATGGAAAAATGGCGGGAATTTGTTTGCAGATGGCGGGTCAGGGCCCGTTGCAGAAGAGCGCCGATGGGAGTACCTGCCCGGGCCAGGGAGACCAGAGTAATAGGAGCAGGTCGGTTGCAGCGAATAGCATTTGCCAGATTAAGGACGTCTTGCGCTAACCGAGTCTTGTAACGTCGGGTTTGCTCGATAAACAAATTGCGGTACCGAACGCTAGGCAAGTGCTCGTAAGTCACCATTTCGGAATAATGTTTTTGCCCTGATTGGATCAACAGCTCTTTTTCGGCTACTGCTACACTCGGTGGCCGAATTGGCTTGAGGAGAAATAAACAGTCCTCCGGCGCATAGCTTCCCGAAATAGGTGGATTAAAAGATAAACTGCCGGTCAATTTCGCCTCCTTAGCGCGACAAGGGTTGCTAAGCCCCTATCATCTCTTGAATTTGGCTTCCGCGAGGTATGATGGCGTAATGGCATAATCGCAAAAAAGGTAGATCGGTTAAGCTGTCTCCTATTCCCATAAATAAAGGGCTCACTCCGACACCGCGCAAACGTTGCATCAGAAAAGCCACGGCTCGCGCTTTGTTAGCGAATGGCGGAAGCAAGGCCATGTTCTCTCCATTGTGGTGAACTTGCACGCCTTCCGCTTTCCATAGTTTCCAAACCTTTGCCAACAGGCGCCGAAGCGCTCCCTCCTCTCCCTTGATAGAAACATAGACGGACACACCCTGATCGTCGATCACACGGCACCGAAGCGCCAGGTTAGCATTAACAATATGATTTTCTACTTGAGCCAAGACCGCCGATAGGTTTTCACGCCATTGAATACATTGCGCTTGAATAAGCGTCAGCCATTCCTCGTCCGGCTTACCGTTGCTATCCAAAACCATCGCTCCATGGCTGGTAATTCGATAGCTGGTAAACTGTAGCTGTACGCGATTTAGGGCGGCCGTATTTCGCCCTGTGACGGGAATGAGAGTGCCTTGTTGCAGAAACGTCACTAATATTTTCTGTTCCCCGGTAAAATACGAAAGTACCCCTCCATTGCGGTCTTTTGCCGCCGTCACTAAAGCACTGGTTTCCGGGCACTTGCGCTTGGTCTGAAATAAGCTATCGTCCAGATCGGCGAAAATGTAGATCGGCTGCTGCAGAGGCATAAGGAGGAGTGCGAGTTATACGTATTCAAAAGTGAGCAATTCGTAGCCGCGGCTAAAAGCCTGCGAAACTATTGCCATATTAGCAAAGGATTGGTTCCGCCCCGGGCTAATGTCCAAACCTGGGCATTGACCTGCACGGGCAAGTCGTGTAGGGCTGCCATGTGCGGATGCTCATAGGCAACGATCACCTGCCGGTCATTGGGCAAGTTATAAAGATAGTTCATGACCCCTTCACCGTGTTCATCCCAGAATACTAATTTGCACTGAATCGCCTCTCCGACAAGAATAGGAGAACGTGTGGTGGACTGAAACAGCACATCGTAACCGCGCCGTTCCAATTCTTCCGCCGCCAGGAAAGGCGCAAATGCAAACTCGCCCGTACCGACCAGCACCAGAGGCCGGTTATCAATAGTTTCCTCTGGTAACTGCACATTACCTGGCATCATCAGCACACCGGTGCGTCCGGTATCGGCTTGGGCAAAGCGACTGGGTTGGCGGGCGCTAACTCGGCACGGCAACAGTGGCTGATACGCAGGATTTGGTTGAAATTGAAACTCACCATCCAGAAGACTCGCAAAGCGGACCTGTCGGCTGAGGTTTTTTTGCAGTGTCTGCCGTTGGGGCTGGTTTAACCAATTCACGATGGAGGCAAACACAAGCTGCTCCAGCTTGACCATATGTACCATAAGCCTAACCACTAATTGACTCAAAGTACGTCCAGTACTGATTTCGTCATCCACCAACACCAGGCTACGCGCTTCGCGAAACAAGGCCGCCGTCTGTTGCTGGGGCAGATAAAGAATATGATTGGGAGCATGACTATGGTGCTCATCGAAAGTAGCCAAAACTGGCGCATTCACGTAATGACGAGTAGTATGCAGGTAAAGAATTGTCCCAGCGTTTCTACTCCTTGCTAAACTATGGGCTACTCCACCACCTAATCCAGTGGCTGTCTCCGCCATGCCAACAATGACCACCGGACTAGGTAAGTTTCGCAGTTGTCTCGCAAGCCGTTCGTACACTTGGCGCATTAAGGACGGACGACAGGGAATGTGTTTGCCGAGCACCTTAGAAACGAAGAGAAAACCGCGTTTTGGGTTTTGTCGGGACGCAAAATCGGTGAGTGCCGTTAACGGCATCTCCTCACGATTGGTCTGAATAGTAAGAGTTCCTGCTTGAATCCGAACTTGATACTGCACGCTTTTTTGCTTTCCTGTTTACCCAAAGCTTAGGCTGCTCCCTTTTAGCAGGAAACGCTGCAGTTGAAAACCCCGCCCGGGGTTCCTTCAAGTTCTAGGCATTCTAGATTAACCTTTCACTTTCTCCATCGTCACCACATTATCGCATGTTCCCGTTGCAGCCAACTGAGTGAAGTTGTTTAAAGTAGCCTCGGCAATATTTTGCAATGCCCTTTCCGTCAGAAAAGCTTGGTGTCCGGTGACCAAGACGTTGGGGAAGGTCAGCAAGCGGGCGAAAACATCGTCCTTGACAACGCGGTTTGACAGATCCTCAAAGAATAGATCCCCCTCTTCTTCGTAGACATCGATAGCCAGATAACCGATCTTGCCGGATTTTAACCCTTCGATGACAGCCCGGGTATCGATTAAAGCGCCCCGGCTGGTATTGACGATAAACACGCCGTCCTTGAGATTAGGAATGGTCTGGTTATTGATAAAGTGGGTAGTGTTTTAACTTTGTTGTTTATAGATTTTAAATAGGGATGCCAAACTCATAACGATTCACAAACAACCCGATGACGATATCGGGCATTTGTTTTGATTTCGAGAAGCAAATGGTTTTGCGGACGAGCCGCTTAATACGGGTACGTAGCGTTAAATGTTTCCGCTCTATCTTCTGCGTGTTCCGTTTCCCGATAACATGCTTTTCAGGATCTAGATAACGCCCATAAGAACCCCAATCGTCGGTGTAAAAACGGGTGATTCCAAACGGTTCCAATAAATCCTTTAATTTAAGAAAGACCTCATCCTTGCGGCGCCCGAATACATAAGCCAGCACGTCGCCAGTGGCTCGATCTATGGCATGCCATAGCCATCTTTGATTCGCTTTACTTCCCACATAACTCCACATTTCATCCATTTCAACCTCTATTTCTTGATCATTAACCTCATGATTTTCATCTATTTTTATAATATCCACAAGGGTGCAACCCGCTGCGCGCGCTAGTTAATCACAATTTATTTATGGTTTTGACTCCTCAGGAGTGCGTGCTAGCCCCCGCCGGGATCTAAGGTAAACTACGCTGTGTGAAGCAACGTAGTCAAGACCGATGGGAGCTAGCGATGAACAGCATGAACGAAACCCGAGGGAAAGACAATCGCCAAGCGATACTGGCGGAGACAGCCAAGCTAGTGGAGCGCGTGGAGCAGGCGTATGTGCAAGGCGAAGCGGTGCATGAACTGGAGCGGGGCTTATTTGCTCAGCTGCTGCGGATGGGGCATCAGCTAGTGGAGCTGTTTTTTAGCTTATGTGGGCCAGGTGATCACGGGGCGCAAGTAAGCTTACCCGGTGGTCGGCAGGTCAAGCGCCTGGGGCGAAGCCGCGTTCGTGAGTATCGCTCGGTGTTTGGGGAGCATCAGCTGGAGCGGGTGGTGTACGGAACGCGGGAAGGTCAGAAGATCGACTACGTGCCGCTGGATAGCCAGCGGCAGTTACCGGCGAGCAAGTTTTCCTATTTGCTCCAAGAGTGGGATCAGGCGCTGGTGATTGAGCAGCCGTATGCGCAGGTGAGCGAGACGCTGGAGCGGATGTTGGGGGTTCGGCAGTCGGTGCATAGTTTGGAGCGGATCAATCAGCAGTTGTCGGGTTCGGTAGAAGCATTTTGGGCGGGTCGGGAGCCAGCACCGGCGGCACAAGACGACGAGTTGGTGGTGTGTAGCGCGGACAGTAAAGGGGTGGTGAGGCGGCGTGCGGTCACCGCAGTCGACATGGTTGCTGAGCGTGACGTGGCGACTACGGGGGATGAGGGCAAACCGGGCGGCAAGAAAATGGCGTTGCTTGGTGCTGCCTATCCCATGGCGGCTTATGTTCGCACCCCCGAGCAGGTGCTTGCGGCGCTGTTTACGGTCCCCTCCGCGTCGGGCACCCAACCGCCCCGGCGGCCCAAGCCGTTGCATAAATACGTTCGGGCCAGCCTGGCGCGCGACGCGCAGGAGACGATGGCACCGTCCTATGCGGCGATCTTTGCTTGGCTCGCTGAGGAGCAGCGCCAGCGCAATCCCAGCAGCCAGCAGCGCGTTGTGGTACTGATGGATGGCCAACCCTCCCTGTGGCGTGCCGCGGAACAGGGGTTAGCCGGGGTGAGCTATGTGGAGGTGCTGGATCTGATGCACGCGTTGGGCTATCTCTGGGATGCGGCCGAGTTATTCCATCCCAGCGGTGCCCAAGGTCCGGGCACAGAGAGCGTCAAGCAGCAGCGTCTGGTGTTCGTCAAACAACAGGCCGAACGCCTGCTCAACGGTCAGGTACAGACCGTCATCGGCCGTCTGCGTGCCCAATCCCACCGACTGAGTGCGGCACAACGCGAGTCGCTCGCCGAGGTTATCGGCTATTTGAGTCACAATGTCGCACGGATGCAGTATGACCACTACCTGCAAGCGGGCTATCCCATCGCTTCGGGGGTGATTGAGGGGGCGTGTCGGCATGTCGTCTGTGATCGGATGGAGCGCTCCGGCATGCGCTGGGTGATGCCCGGCGCCAAGGCGATGCTCGAGTTGCGCTGTATCGGCATCAATCAGGACTGGGAGGCGTTTATGAAATTTCATATCGCACACGAAAACCAACGACTCTATCCCATGAAGGCGGCCAATGATGAGACGTTCTTACCCGATCGACTGATCGCCTAACAATATAGCGGAAGGCGGGTTACACCCTATCCACAACAATCTGCTCAGGCGAGTGTATATCTAAAATGGCCTGATTCACCGATTGCAATTCAGGTTCCTTTTTTTTTAATTCATTAATTACCGTCGCTGTACTTATATCCAATACCCGGGCCGTCTCACGAATGCCGCTCCCGTTTACGGCCATCTCAATGATTTTTCGCTTGACTTCTGGCAAGCGACCTTTCTCTGAATAATCTCGAATAAATGTCTTTTCTTCGCAGTCGCTTTCTTTGCAAAGAAAGCGTTGTTTTCCATTGGTCGTTTTTCCATGTTTACCAACATCGATACCACCGCAACTTGGGCATTTAATTGGTTCTAATACCATAATAAATTTCTGAGTTTAAATTGGGCGTAACCAAATTTCCGCAGGGCGCTGATAGTGAATAAAGGGCGGGTTCCTCTACCCCTGAAGCAGGGGATTAAGTAGGATGACGTGGCCAAACGAACTCCTGAGAGGAACCCACCGATGAAGATAGTGAGCCAAGAAACCACCCAAAGCAAGCCCGAGAGCGTTGAAGCGCTGGTTGGCCAGCTGCAAAGCTTTATCCGGGTGGCGGCTGCGACTGGGAGTGCGGCGCATGACGTCGAGCGTGAGTTGTGCAAACGACTGTTACAGCTGGGGTGGTTGTTGCTGCAGCAGTTTTTTGCGTTGTTGGGCGATGGCGACGAGGGCGAATACGTGGCGTTGGCGGAGGGGCGGCTCGTAAAGCGTCTGGAGAAGCCCCAGCGGCGTGGGTACCGTTCGATCTTTGGACTGTTAGAGAGAGAGCGCTGGGTTTACGCCCGCGGCGAGAAACAACGCCTTGAGTATGTGCCCTTAGATGCGCAAGCCGGTTTGCCGGCGGGCAAGGATTCCTACCTGCTGCAGGAGTGGGACCAACGCTTAGCCATGGAAATGCCTTATGGGCAAGTTAACGCGGTGTTGGAACCGATGCTGGGGTTGCAGCAATCGGTGGCGGGTCTGGAGCAGACCAGTCGCACGCTGGCCACGCAGGTCGAGGGATTCTGGGCTGCGCAACCCGCGCCGGAGGTTGCGGTTGAGGCGCAAGTGGTGGTGATGAGCGCCGACGGCAAGGGGGTACCGATGCGCAAAGCGCCCGCGGCGCCGCCGGTCAGTGCCCATGCCCATCGGCGCGGTCCCAAACCGGGGCGAAAACAAATGGCTTTGGTAGGCGCGGCTTATCACATCGAGCCCCACGTCCGTACCCCGGAGCAGGTGCTGGAAGCGCTGTTTCAGGAACCGGGGTCTGGGGTGCCGCCGCCCTCGCCCCGTCCGGCGCCTCAATACAAGCGTCTGCGCGCGGCGCTGTCCGAAGCCGACAGCGGCCAGCCGGGCCATAGCGCCGACGTCATTTTCCCCTGGCTGCTGGAGCAAGCCCAGGGACGAGATCCCCAGCACCAGCAGCCGTGGGTGGTGGTTATGGATGGGCAACCCACCTTGTGGGAACCACTGGATGCGGTGCTGAAGGACACGCCGCGGGTAGAGATTTTGGATTTGCTGCATGCCAATGGGTATCTCTGGGAGGCGGTGCATTTATTTCATGCGCCGGGCAGCGATCAGGCCCTGGCCCTGATGAAACTTTGCTTGCTGGCACTGCTCAAGGGCATGGCCCAGACGCTAATGAGCTGGCTAACCGATCAAGCCCAGCGGTGCGGCTTATCGGGCGCGCAACGCCAGCGATTGGCGAAAATTAGTGATTACTTTCATCGCCATCGTCACCGTGTACAGTACGATCAGTATTTGGCCGCCGGCTATCCCATCGCTTCGGGCGTGATCGAGGGTGCCTGCCGTCATGTGGTTAAGGATCGCATGGAGCGCACCGGAATGCATTGGACGCTGCCCGGCGCCCAGGCTATGCTCCAACTCCGTTGTCTCGCCCTCAATGGGCAATGGGAGGACTTCATGCAGTACTATATCGAACAAGAAATGGCTCGGCTGTATCCTGAAAAACCTCTTCGTCGGTCTGCACTGGAGATCTTGCCTAGGGCCGCCTGAGAAGCGGAAATCTGGTTACGCCCGTTTAAATTCTGCTAACTTGACATCTTGAATTCAAAATATGATAGTTGATTATTTTATAAAAACAACAAAGCTAAAACACTACCGTTAAGTTGGTCAATAGCTTATTTCCGATAATGTCTATTATTTATGAGTCACTTCCAGGACATAGCCAGGGGTACTTCATCGTGCGGCGGCTGGAACGTCAATATGGGACGGCATTGGTTGCACCAGCATACCTAAGTCTGCATAAAAGTATTTTAAATAATCAAGGCTGGGGTTTCTCGGGCGAGCGTAACCAGAAACTGATGGCTTCCATTTGTTTTTCCGAGACCCGGCCGGCGGCTTGCAAGAGCCGCAAGCGATTGAGAATGTAATCATAGCGGGAAACAGCGAGATCACGAATCGCCAGCAGTAGGTCGCGCTCGGCATCTAATACATCGACAATAGTGCGGGTGCCTACGTCAAACCCGGCCTGCGTCGCCTCCAAGCCGCTGCGATTCGACTTCACGGCCTGTGCCAGAGCGCTCACCCGGCTGCGGGCGGTTTCCAGACCGACGTAAGAATCCCGCGTGCGGCGGACGACATCCCGTTGCACCCGTTCCAAGACCTCTTTAGTGGCTTCATAACGGTAGGCTGCCTCGCGGGTGCGCGAGTTCACAGCGCCACCCTGATAGAGGGGAATGGTTAGCTCCAAGGCAACGTTGTTGGACCTGGTATCAATATTAGCTTCATTGCTTTTTGAAGCTTGGGCCCGTAAGTCTAAGGTAGGGTAGTGGCCGGATTTTTGAACTTGTACATTTTCTTGGGCTCTTTCCACCCCAAACGCAGCACTGAGGACTTGCGGATTATTTTCCAGCGCAATGCTTACCCAGGCTTCCGGGTCATCGGGATCGACGGGATCGAGGGGTGCTTCAGAGTCTAGCAAGCTGATCTGTTGGTAGTACTGGCCGGTCACCTCGCGTAGGGCTTCGCGGGCGTCGGCCAGAAGTCGGCGGGCGTCAATCTCGTCAGCATTCGCCAGATCAAACCGTGCTTGGGCTTCGAGCACATCAGTAATCGTGATCAGTCCTACCTCGTAGCGCCGTTTCGCCTGTTCTAGCTGGCGCGCGATGGCTTCTTTGTCAGCGATGCGGAAAGTCAGGGTGTCCAGCGCCGCCAGCACGTTAAAATAACGCTCTGCTACCCGTAGTACCAGATCTTGCTGGGCGGCAATAAAATCCGCCTCCGACTGATTGCCGAGAGCATTGGCCTCACGAATCCGATAAAGCGCTTCCCGGTCGTAGACGGGTTGGGTTAGGGTGATATCGTAGCGGCGACTGTCAAAAGAAGTCTTATCTCCAGAATCAATAACAACAGGGCCGCTCGGGGCATCTCTGTCGAAATTGTAGGTGCGGTCGTAGGTGGCTCCCGCCCTAAGATCCGGCAGTAGCAAGGCTCGAGCTTGCGGTTTAAGCTCTTGATCTGCCTGAGTTTCAGCGTCAACCTGCCGTAGCAGAGGATCACTGGCAGCGGCATCCTTATAGGCTTCTAGAATGTCGGCCGCTTTAGCAGTTGAGATGCAGAGGACGGAGGCGATCAAGCAACTTTTAAGCAATTGATGGCACTTGACTTTGTTTAGCAACAACATTGCGGCTTTATTCTTATGTTATGGACATTGTGGTGATAACGGGGACAAGAACATTAGATAATAAGCGGCTGATTGTATTGGCATTATCAATACGATAGTTGTGATCACGGCAGCCTGACATTCCTTGTCTCTGGTGTTGGACTTAACATCCCTTAGACTAAACTCCATTGGGTATAACTCCGTTCCGTTAACCTGTCAGGGGGGCTTTAAAAGCTGTGTTTTGCATCGCTGGGATTTTATAATTCAATTTCCTTGTAAGCAACCGAATCTTAGACCTCTTGCAAAAACGAGCATTGAGGCGTCAAGCTGGCAGAATCCTAAAAAGAGATTTGGAACCTGAAGATTGCCGTCTTTAGTATCAAGAGCTACGACAAGCATTCCTTAGAACAAGCCAATCAGCAGCACGATCATGAGTTGACGTTTTTCGCTCTTTGTAACGAATTCTGTTGATGAGCTAAATCCGAGTTGAAAACTGTCTCCGAGTACGAGATGTTGCGGGTTAGCACCACCCAACCCGGCATCGCGACACCCGGAGGCAGCCATGAGTACTGTAGCGTATCAAGCGACGCGAGGCTATCGAACCATTCGGCTTGCGGGTAGTGTTTTAGCTTTGTTGTTTTTATAAAATAATCAACTCTCATATTTTGAATTCAAGATGTCAAGTTAGCAGAATTTAAACTCAGAAATTTATTATGGTATTAGAACCAATTAAATGCCCAAGTTGCGGTGGTATCGATGTTGGTAAACATGGAAAAACGACCAATGGAAAACAACGCTTTCTTTGCAAAGAAAGCGACTGCGAAGAAAAGACATTTATTCGAGATTATTCAGAGAAAGGTCGCTTGCCAGAAGTCAAGCGAAAAATCATTGAGATGGCCGTAAACGGGAGCGGCATTCGTGAGACGGCCCGGGTATTGGATATAAGTACAGCGACGGTAATTAATGAATTAAAAAAAAAGGAACCTGAATTGCAATCGGTGAATCAGGCCATTTTAGATATACACTCGCCTGAGCAGATTGTTGTGGATATTATAAAAATAGATGAAAATCATGAGGTTAATGATCAAGAAATAGAGGTTGAAATGGATGAAATGTGGAGTTATGTGGGAAGTAAAGCGAATCAAAGATGGCTATGGCATGCCATAGATCGAGCCACTGGCGACGTGCTGGCTTATGTATTCGGGCGCCGCAAGGATGAGGTCTTTCTTAAATTAAAGGATTTATTGGAACCGTTTGGAATCACCCGTTTTTACACCGACGATTGGGGTTCTTATGGGCGTTATCTAGATCCTGAAAAGCATGTTATCGGGAAACGGAACACGCAGAAGATAGAGCGGAAACATTTAACGCTACGTACCCGTATTAAGCGGCTCGTCCGCAAAACCATTTGCTTCTCGAAATCAAAACAAATGCCCGATATCGTCATCGGGTTGTTTGTGAATCGTTATGAGTTTGGCATCCCTATTTAAAATCTATAAACAACAAAGTTAAAACACTACCGCCGTGTTGTTTCGGTAGCCATCAGTCAATGTTGGCAGTAAGACTAAAGTAAGAAAGTAAGAAAGTAAGAAAGTAAGAAAGTAAGAAAGCATGAACGAGTGTCAAGATTGTACTGTCAGTTAGCGGATTACAGATTCAGTACTCTACAGCAGCAGAATTCGAGCCGGCAAAGATCCAGGCAATTCCCATGCCTCCGATCAAGGAATGCTTTGTCTTCACTAAAGGGCTGGCGTCGAAATTAGCACCCGACAGATTAATGTAACGAATAAAGCCGCCATACCACAAACGTCCTTTACGGCGCGAAAATCCTGCGGAGAACCTCCAACCGCCGTAGCCGCCGCTAGTCTCGAAAACCGGACGCTCCGGTGTGGCAAAGCGCCGATCAACACCGAAGAAGTAATGATGATAACGACGGTCGCCAAACAACGGCCCGGAAGTAGCAGTGAGTTTCCAGATGCCATCCTGTCCCTCCCAACTTTTCTGATATTGCACATTGGGATTACTGATCCAGCCGATATGGCGAACCGCCTTCCAATCAACGGCAAATGCGCTTCTCAAGGGTAATTCGATAAAGAGCCTATCTTGCTGCGCAGCTGAGGCATACATTTCGTACTGTAACGATGGCCCAAGTTCAACCACCGGATCGAGATCCGGCATGCCCTCTCTAGCCCGGTTATCATCACTATCCACGGGAATTGAACCACTTAGGCTTAATGTCAACTTTAGCTTTGTCGTCTCCAGAATTTCTCCGGAAGCCGAGTTACGATCAACGATAAAACGCTCACTCCGATAGGTAAGGTAGGGGAAAGGCAATAGCCATAGATTACGCTGATCTGACCCGCTGTAATCGGGAAAACTAAGGGCAGACAACCCTATGCCCAGCTCCCAAAAGATTTTTTCTTGAGCGTGCACCGGCGCTAAAGCTGCGACGGCCAGAGCAATGCCGCTCGCGGTCAAACGTAGACGTATTGGCATCTTTTCCCACTTAAGTTTTTGTAATGGTCCAATCAACTTTATTGGTGTTACCCGATAGCTGTGCATTCCCAAAATAAATTGGTCGTCACAAAAAATTTTGGTAACCATCAATGCGAAGTATTTAAAATACCAAAGGTTACTGCTATAAACTGTATGTTCACTAACTTGGTAAGTTGCCTGGCATTACTGCAGGATATTTTCAGAAAGTTGCCTAAGCTACGGCAATTCTAGTCCAGCGACTACAGTTGCTATATTCAGGAATAACAGTAGAGTTAAACTGCCCACAACGAAACTACGCGATGAGGCATGGCTAGCGTAAATTTTACCGTAGAACCCAGTACTGCCTTGCGCGGGCGCTTGCGTGTCCCCGGCGATAAATCCATTTCTCATCGAGCCATCATATTGGGTTCCCTGGCCGAGGGGATTACTCGAATCGATGGTTTTCTGCAGGGAGAAGATTGCCTTGCTACCCTGCAGGCCTTTCGTGCTATGGGGGTTACGGTGCAACTCACTGAGACGGGTCAACTTATTGTTCAAGGCGTTGGAGTGCATGGTCTCAACGCACCTAAAGAGCCGCTTTATCTCGGCAATTCTGGCACATCCATGCGGCTTTTGTGCGGTCTTCTCGCCGGACAATCTTTTGACACGGTGCTCACGGGCGATGCTTCTCTTAACCGCCGACCTATGCGGCGGATTATTGCGCCCCTGACGCAAATGGGTGCCTGCATCGACTCGAGTGCGGCCGGCACAGCACCTCTTCATAGCCACGGCGGCCAAATCCTGACGAGCATTGACTACACAATGCCCATAGCCAGCGCCCAGGTTAAATCTTGCCTTCTCCTCGCCGGCCTTTATGCACGTGGCAAAACCTGTATTACAGAACCTGCTCCTAGCCGTGACCATACTGAGCGCATGCTGGAAAGTTTTAGTTATCCTGTGCAGCGGCAAGGTACTCAAGTCTGTCTTAAGGGAGGCGGACAATTACATGCCTGCACCATTGATATCCCTGCAGATCTCTCTTCGGCAGCTTTTTTCCTAGTAGGAGCCAGCATTGCACCGAATTCTGACCTACTCTTAGAACACGTCGGCATCAATCCGACGCGGATTGGGATTATCACGATTCTTAACCGCATGGGAGCCAGGCTGGACATTCTGAATGAGCGCCAAATCGGTGGAGAACCCGTGGCGGATATACGCATCCGCTCGGCTCCTTTACGAGGGATTAAAATTCCCGAGGAATTAGTACCGCTGGCTATCGATGAATTCCCGGCTGTGTTCATTGCCGCAGCATGCGCCGAGGGGAAAACGGTGTTAACCGGTGCCGAGGAACTCCGCTATAAGGAAAGTGATCGTATTCAGGTCATGACCGACGGCTTGCGGACCTTGGGTGTGCAAATCCAGCCCACTCCCGATGGCATGATTATCCAGGGTGGAGCATTGTCTGGCGGCAAAATAATTAGCCATGGCGACCATCGCATTGCGATGGCTTTTGCGATGGCGGCCTTACGTGCCCCTCAGGCAATTCATATTACCGACTGCGCCAATGTAAACACATCATTTCCCAATTTTGTGAATTTAGCGCGCAGTGTTGGTATAATGATTAGGCAATTTAACACCTTGTAATGAGAAAGACTTACCATGAATGCCGAACCAGCACCTGTCATCACCGTTGACGGGCCCAGCGGCGCTGGAAAGGGCACTTTGGCCCGGCTGTTAGCGTTACACTACGGGTGGCACTTGTTGGACAGCGGCGCACTCTATCGGCTTTTAGCTCTAGCTGCCCAGCGGCAGGGTATCTCCACGGACAATGCTAAAAGGCTGGTGGCGCTGGCCCGGGAATTAGACATCCGCTTTCAAACGGAAGAACCAGGGGAAATGGGTAGCTTTTTGGGCGGAGAAGAGGTGAGTGATGCGATTCGCAGCGAAACCTGTAGCAGCGATGCCTCCCGGATTGCAACGCTTGCGGCCGTTCGAGAAGCACTCTTGCAGCGCCAGCGGGATTTCCGGCAGGCGCCTGGCTTAGTCGCCGACGGCCGGGATATGGGCACTGTGATATTTCCGGACGCCCCAGTGAAAATTTTTTTAACCGCAAGCACCAAAGAGCGAGCGGTTAGACGTTATAAGCAGTTGAGAGAAAAAGGTATAGATGTTAGTCTTTCCGTCCTCGTTAAAGACATCACTGAACGCGATGAACGGGATGCCAAACGTCAAGCCGCTCCTCTCAGTCCGGCGGTTGATGCAGTTGTGCTAGATACTACCGGACTTAGCATTGATACAGTCAGAGAGCGCGCCCTGGCAATCGCGAGCCAGCATCTTTAGCGTGAACTTATCTTATATCCTAAACTTAAACATGAGGCGGTTCGGAATATTCCGGACCTTGGTCATTAACTAAAACCGCAGTAATTTTACTGCAAAATTTGAGCTATTATCCAGATGACAGAAAGTTTTGCCGAACTGTTCGAACAGAGCCTAGCCGATAAGCAGATGCAGCCCGGCGCTATCGTCACGGGCACCGTTCTGGAAATTCGACCAGACACCGTGGTCGTCAATGCTGGTTTGAAATCCGAAGGGCTAATCCCGCTCGAACAGTTTTATAATGAAGAAGGCGCCCTTGAAGTACATGTAGGCGACAGAATTGAGGTGGCCCTGGATGCCGTCGAAGATGGCTTTGGTGAGACCCGCCTGTCCCGTGAAAAAGCCAAGCGCGCCCGTGCTTGGGAAGTCCTAGAAAAAGCTTTTGATAGTGATGAAATCGTTACCGGCATAATCAGCAGTAAGGTAAAAGGTGGTTTTACCGTGGATATCGGTGAAATTCGCGCATTTCTGCCCGGTTCCCTAGTAGACATGCGTCCCGTACGGGACGCTGCCTATCTGGAAGGTAAAGAACTTGAATTTAAGGTGATTAAGCTGGATCGACGCCGTAACAACGTGGTCGTATCCCGCCGTGCCGTGGTGGAATCCGAGTATAGCGCGGAACGCGAAGCACTCTTGGAGAATCTTGAAGAAGGTCAGGTAATCAAGGGCGTGGTCAAAAATCTTACCGATTACGGCGCCTTTTTAGATCTTGGTGGCATCGACGGTCTTTTGCATATTACGGATATGGCATGGAAGCGCGTCAAGCACCCTTCAGAAGTGGTTAATGTAGGGGATGAAATTGAAGTCAAGGTACTTAAATTCGACCGGGAGCGTAATCGTGTTTCTTTGGGGCTTAAGCAGCTCGGCGAAGATCCCTGGATTGCGCTAGCACGCCGTTATCCTGTAGGCACCCGTTTATTCGGTAAAGTGACTAATATTGCCGATTACGGCTGTTTTGTAGAAATCGAGGATGGCGTTGAGGGCCTGGTCCACGTATCAGAAATGGATTGGACTAATAAAAACGTCAATCCCGCCAAAGTCGTGAACCTTGGTGACGAAGTGGAAGTCATGGTGCTGGACATTGATGAGGAGCGACGGCGCATTTCTTTAGGAATGAAGCAATGCCGATCCAATCCCTGGGAAGATTTCGCCGCCACTCACAATAAGGGAGACCGCGTCGGCGGTAAGATTAAATCTATCACTGATTTTGGTATTTTCATTGGCCTGGAAGGAGGTATCGACGGGCTGGTTCACCTGTCCGATATTTCTTGGAACATTCCCGGCGAGGAAGCGGTACGGGATTACAAGAAAGGTCAGGATGTCGAGGCAGTGGTACTCGCCGTCGATCCCGAGAGAGAGCGCATCTCTCTGGGCATTAAACAGCTGGACAAAGATCCTTTTTCAAATTTCGTTGCTGAGAATCCCAAGGGCAGTATTGTTAAAGGGACTGTGACATCGGTGGATGCTAAGGGTGCGATCATTGACCTCGGTCATGGTGTTGAAGGGACTTTACGTGTTTCGGAGATATCTCGCGAACGGATCGACGATGCACGTTCTACGGTAAATGTTGGCGCTGCGGTGGAGGCCAAGTTTATCGGTGTCGACCGCAAAAACCGTACCATTAGTTTGTCTATTAAAGCCAAAGAGTATGCTGAAGAAGCGGAAGCACTGCAGGACTATAGCCGTAAGTCAACCACCGGCACGGCTACCCTGGGAGATATTCTCAAGGAACAGATGAATAGTCAGGATGATTGACAGTAGATCCGTACTGGCGTGCGTGGCGTATCTCGTGTATTCAAGGAGACTGGCCTTCCTTATTTGCTTTAGACCAATTGTTGTTTTTTTTGCCCACGCGTTGATCCTGGAAATTTCTAATGACAAAATCGGAACTCATTGAAGTGCTTGCTCGTAAATATAATCAACTTTCCTACAAGGATGTGGAAAGTGCCGTTAAGACGCTTATCGAACAGATGAGTGAATCACTCTCCACGGGGGAACGTATTGAAATACGCGGTTTTGGCAGCTTTTCTCTGCACTTTCGCCCGCCCCGGGTAGGCAGAAATCCAAAAACTGGAGATGCCGTACCCCTGTCGGGAAAACACGTTCCGCACTTTAAACCTGGTAAAGAACTGCGCGAACGAGTCAATACTAATCGTGAGGTATCAAGGGAGTTTTAGCAAAAACTGGAAGAAATATGGCACTATTTAAAAACCCACTTCGGTGTGGGTTTTTTTGTTGGCGCAGGAGAAGAAAACGATATGCTCTTAATGCGATGTTTGCAGGAATTTAGTGGGTTTACAAAGCATTTCATCAATCACCTAATCATCGTTCCATGAGTGGCTGAATGCCGGAGGAAAAATGTTTTGGATCAAATTTTTGCTTGCTGCCATTATCGTGGTTATCGTGCTACTGCTAGGCATAGAATTTGCCGCGCTTAATTCCGATCCGGTAACTTTCAATTATATTTTGGAAACTGCTCAGTGGCCTCTTTCCTTTATCATTATCTGCGCCTTTGCCATCGGATGCGCGGTCACCGCCCTTATCACTTTTCTCATTGTTATGCCGCTGCGCTGGCGAATAGGCAGATTACAGCGCATTGTGGTTAATCAGAAAAAAGAAATCACTGCGCTCTTAAAAAAACCAAGTCAGATTTAAGTAAAACAGGCTGGAATTGCTCTGAGAGCTTTTATCGATTTCAAATTTCTATCCCAACCTTAACCTTGGCACTGGTCAAATTTGCATCTTACCGAGTACCCTAACCCTAGGCTTATTATTGCCTTAGATTTTCCTACGCCTCAGCAGGCGCTAGCGTTAACCGAACGCCTGGATCCGGCGCTTTGCCGACTTAAGGTTGGCAAAGAACTCTTTGTTATGACAGGACCGGCTTTTATAAAGCAACTGACTCAGCGCGGATTCGATATTTTTCTCGATTTAAAATTCCACGACATCCCTAATACCGTCGCCGCAGCTTGCCAAGCTGTTGCCGAGCTTGGCGTGTGGATGCTCAGTGTACATGCGTTAGGCGGCAGACGCATGTTAGAAGCAGCCAGGACCGTCTTAGAAAAAAACCCTCACCGTCCTTTGCTGATCGCCGTCACAGTGCTGACTAGCCTGGAACAGGCGGATCTGAGAGAAATTGGCATTGCTGCTCCTCCGGAACAGCAAGTGCTACGTCTAGCCAGATTAGTACGGTCCGTTGGTTTAGATGGGGTTGTATGTTCAGCCAGGGAAGTCGCTCTATTACGCAACCAAGTCGGAAAAAATTTCCGACTGGTTACTCCAGGTATTCGGTTAACCCACTTCACCAGTGATGATCAAAGACGAATTATGACACCACGGGAAGCCATTGAGGCAGGATCAGACTATTTGGTGATTGGACGACCCGTAAGCAGAGCGTCGGATCCGCTGGCAGTACTACAAGAGATCAACAAGCAAATTAGTTGCATCTGAATGAAAATAGCGCTAGCTTAATGACGGCAACAACCACAGGTAAAATCTTCGAGTATTCACTACCTTTTCTCACTGTTGCTGTTGCCGTTTTCTACTAAGGAAAAGCTATAGAAAATAAGGAGCAAATGTATATGAAATTGTGGTATTCCCTTGTTATCGCTATTGTACTTATCTTAGGAGGATTTTCTGCGGCTATTGCTGATCCCGTTAACATCAATACGGCAACGGCCAAAGAGATGGAAACTGCTTTGAAAGGTATCGGTCCCAAGAAAGCGGCTGCTATCGAACAGTATCGGGCTGAATATGGGCCATTCCAAAGCGTGGATGAAATTCTCAAAGTACCGGGGATTGGTAATAAAATATTAGAAGACAACAGACATAGCTTAACAATCAGTATGGTTACCGATAGGCAAGCTGAGGCAACCACAAAGAATATGAAATAGTGACTGGTTTTATACCGAGGATAATCCTTGCAATGAAATAAGCCATTTTTGAAAAAACCTGAGACGGGAATATTTCCGTCTCAGGTATCTAAATCACCAGATTATGCCTCGCCAATCTCTGCAACCACAGAAAAAGACAACAGTTTACTCCTGCACTTGAAAAGCACTTAGCCTCCCTCCCTCGCTGAACACAAACGCAGTACTTCCTCTCACTAAAGGCGCCACACCAATACTCTCGTCATCCGCGCGCACGCGGCCGACTATTTTGCCGTTGCTTTTGTCCAGCCAGTGCACGTAGCCTTCGAAGTCACCCACCAACACATAATTACCGCTTACCACTGGGGTTACCAACTTGCGTCCGGCCAATGCCGTCTGCTTCCATAATGTCCCACCGGTACGCCGGTCTAAGGACCAGACAGCATCATTGTCATCTGCGAAGTAAACCTGCTGGTTATCCACTTCCAATCCGGTATGACTGGAAAAGTTCCGACTCCATAACGTGTTTCCATTACGCAGATCAATCGCAGTGATATTGCCCTGATAAGCTGCCACGTAAAGCTTATCATTCACCACCCGCGGCTCCGCATCGATGTCGACTAAACGATCCAACTCAGTGCGACCGCTGGGGGGAGCAATGGTCTTTTCCCAAAGAGGTGCGCCGTTACTAAGGGAAAGCACTAACAGCCTTCCCGTATCGAGACCAGTAATCGCCACGTCTTGCGCCAGCAGAGGGGCTGCAGTACCCCGCAGGGTCAAAACTGGCACAGTATGTACGTAAACCCAAAGGCGTTCTCCATTGCGGGCACTCAAACCAATGAATTTGCCATCCACTGTACGCACCACCACGACTCCTCCAGCCGTTCGAGGCGTGGCGAGAACTTCACTAGAGACCTGAACACGCCACGCCTCTTTACCATCCTCCGCATGAAGAGCCAGTACCTCCCCCTCATCGGTTCCCACCAGCACTAACCCATCACCCAGTCCTACACCAGCGGAGATGGTAAGCTCGGTGTTAACTTCCCAAATTGATTCGCCATTATCCGCCTCCAAAACCATCACTGTTCCTTGCCGATCCGCGGCGTAAATACGATTTCCCTCTAGTACCGGCGTTAATTTAATAAAATCGCCACTCGTACCCGAACCTACTTGAGAATCCCATAATTTCTGAATAACAATAGGCTGCTCGATGGACTTTAACTCCGCAGGCGGTAGCGCGTTATCAGCGCCCGTTAAATAAGCGTTGAGCATGCCACAGCCTGTACACAACACGATGCTAATCAATAGCAACCCAAAACGCAGCATATGGGGTTACTCCTGACCGGCTTGCGTAGTGGGAGGAAGATTCTCAAGCTTCATTTGCAACATGGCATTACCACCGCCGGCTCCCAAAGCCGCCTGATAAGCTGCACGGGCCTCGGCCAATTTGTTGCGCGCCACATAAAGATCGCCTCTCAAGTTTTCTAATTCAGCAGTAAAGCTGGTGCCAGTCACCTGATTCAGCAGCTCTTCAGCAGCATCGTAACGCTTCTCCGTCAATAACACCCGCGCCAAACGCAATCTAGCGATATCTTTAATTCCATCTTGGCGAGAGTGTTCCAATGCCCACTCTAGACGTCCAATGGCCGTTGCATTATCTCCCTCCTGTACGGCCAATTTGGCAAGCTGAAAAGCCGCTAAAGTGGCGTAGGCAGAAGCAGAAAAATCTTCAATTAATACCCGACCTTCCTGGCGAGCCTGGTCGGTATCGTTAGCTTCTATCGCTCGACTTAACGCTGCATAACGCAAAGCGGCCTGTTCAGCTTGATTAACACGATAAGAAGACCAATACTGCCAGCCGAAAATCACTAATAAACCGATAACGACTCCGCCAACGATCGCGCCTCCATTAACTTTCCACCACTTTTTTATGGCCTCGACTTGTTCATCCTCAGAAACGTAATGATCCATTTCAGAGCCTCCGCATAAAATCTGCCATCTTGGTTTTTTCACCCGATTCGTCGAACGCTTTAGTCGTCGCCCTAAAGCGGTGCGCAATAACCGTTATCTTCTCTAAAAATTTAGCCACTTTATCGACCAAGAAATAACCAGAATTGGCTTAGAAAAAATTATTCCTAATTGTAGGAAAATAGAAGAAAATTTATAGTGCCCGATGTAGACTATAGTGCCAGCCATATGAATTGATGCCGATAATTTTATTACAATCGTTGTTTACTAACGATTTGAAGCCTTGTAACCAGTATCAGGTCATTTGACCGGCACTATAGCTTAGCTAAGCAAAACCTCGTTAGGTTTCTACTGCGCCTGCTCTAACAGTAACGGATCAAGCTTAACATCGGCATCAAGATAGGCATCCAACCATTCGGTAATACTTTCTTGAGATATGCTTATCTGTTCGCCTGTTTCGCGCAGGAACTTTACCGTCATACACCCTGCGTTAATCTCCTCCTCCCCCAAAATTAAGGCTAACCGGGCGTCACTACGGTCTGCACGCCTTAGCTGTGTCTTAAAGCTGCCGCCGCCACAATTGATCTGCAAACGCAGGTCGGGCAAACGATCCCGTAAGGCTTCGGCCAATGGCAGGCCACGCTGCTCAGCAGCCTCGCCAACCATTACCAGGTAAGCGGCGGGATCCTGATCCAAACCGCGAGTACCCGCCTCGGCCAACATGGCAATTAATCTTTCCAAACCTACGGCGAAACCTACGGCAGGTGTGGCACGACCGCCCAACTGCTCCACCAAACCATCATAACGACCACCCGCACAAATTGTACCCTGGGCACCTAACTGATCGGTTACCCATTCAAACACGGTTTTACAGTAATAATCCAACCCCCGCACTAGGCGTGGGTTCACTTGGTAAGCAATCCCTGTGGCCGCTAACAGCTCCTGAAGTCGTTCAAAGTGAGCACGGGACTCCGTGTCTAGGTAATCCAACAATTGAGGTGCTCCTGCGACAATCTCGGACATCCGGGGATTTTTACTATCCAGAATGCGCAGCGGATTGCTATACAGCCGTCGCTGACTGTCCTGATCGAGTGCTTCCCAATGCGCCTGAAAATAAGTCACTAGCTGTTTTCGGTACTCCGCCCGAACTGCACTGGATCCTAAGGAATTAAGCTGCAAATTTACGTCCTTGATGCCCAGACGTTTCCATAAGCGGGCAGTTAAGCAGATTAATTCGACATCAATGTCTGGACCAGCCATGCCGTAGGCTTCCGCACCGAACTGGTGAAACTGACGATAGCGCCCCTTTTGCGGACGTTCGTGGCGGAACATAGGGCCCATATACCATAGCCGCTGAAGCTGATTATGCAGCAAACCATGCTCCAGGCAGGCACGCACGCAACCTGCCGTGCCTTCCGGGCGCAAGGTAAGACTATCACCGTTGCGGTCAGAAAAGGTATACATTTCCTTCTCAACGATATCGGTTACCTCGCCGATGGAGCGGGCAAAAAGTTCAGTTTTCTCAACAACGGGTAAACGAATTTCCCGGTAACTATAGCCGGTCAATAGGTCCCGAAACGTGGCTTCCACATAGGCCCAGAGAGAAGTTTCCGCAGGCAACGCGTCATTCATGCCGCGGATAGCTTGGAAGTTTTTTGCCATGATTTTAAGTGCGGTGCATCGGTGATTAAGCAAATCCGCCGCAGCAGCTAACACTGCTCAATAAGCAGCAGAGTTGGGTAGCTTCAGAGCAAAGCGACTCACGCCTCCCCGCTTAACATAACTAGCCTGATCAATGGGCTCATTATTGAGAGTAATCTGGACGGCCTCAGAATTACCCAACAGCACCGAAAATGGGGCTAGGCCAGAAAGAATCTTAACGGAATTGGCCGGTAAAATCCCGTAAGCCAATTGTTCCCCAGTAGCATCTTTGATATCCACCCAGCAGTCCGCTGTTAACTCCAGCACCAGCTTAGCATTCCGTTCAGACATACCAGTAGTTGGCGCAGAAGCGGTAGCGGAGTTGGATTCCGCCCTAGTCTCCGTGTCAAGTGGAGATTGCACTACAGGATCTGTGAGCTCAGCCTCAGGACCGGCAGTGGTTTCCATCACGGCGTTTTCCGCACTAGCCTGGGCGGTCCCAACAGCATTATCACTGAGCTCTGCAGCCTCAGTCGGTGTCGCTGCTACGGCGGGTGCGGATGAGACATCTGTGACTATGGTTGGTTTTGCCACAGCCGAGGAATTATGATTTTCAGCCGGAGTCCGGATCTCAGTCTGAGCAGAGGGGGCTAGGATGAGCGGCTTGCCCTTATCAGGATTTCGCGCTAATGAGACCACGGCCTCAGAGTTTTCCGGATGAGCCAGAAACCGCTCACTACCTAACCAACCCAGCCATCCTAACAACGCAATCAGTAACAAATAAGCAAACCAGCGGAAAACATCGCGAGTTTTGGCTTGGGGTTTAATCGTATTCACCATCCGCAACGGCGGCTGCTCTTTCAGTCCCAATTGCCGGTAGTGCTGCAAAATTTCCGGCTCAGACAGATTAAGCAGCCTGGCATAACGGACAAGATAGCTGCGCACGAAAACCGGCGCGTCTAACTTGCCGATGTTATCTTCTTCCAAAGCGCGAATGGTTTCCAGACTCAGTCCCAGGCGAGCGGCAGCTTCGCGCTGCTCTAGACCTCGCTCGTTACGCGCTCTGGTAAGTAGCGCCCCCAGTGACTCTGGTGAACTGTCTCTTACGGCGTTTGCTCCACAAGCTGTCTCTCGCATTTTCCCTTTCCTATTCACTTCGTCCTAACGCGTTGAGCAGCATCGGAATCGGCAAAATCGGACAGCAGTAATTGGGTATACTGCCGTCGCAGCGGCGAATCGCCCAGCTTTTCTTCAATGCTAATGCCCAACCAGAGGCTCTCTGGACTGTACCCGGCCAACGCATGATAACGTTGCAGAAAAGCCCGTGCTTTCAGGTACTCGCCTTCACCGTAACTTAAATCGGCCAACCGGTATAGCGCGCTGGCATCATCCGGTTTTAATTCCAGGGCCTTACGTAGATAGGCATCAGCCCGTTTCCGGTCAGGTATGGCAAGAGCACAGACGGCTGCCCCTGTGTACGCTTCGTAAACATCCGCAGAGTCAACCGGCGAACCGGTTGCCACCGCTAAAAATTGCTTCTCCCCCTCGGAGGGGTTGCCATGGGTACAAAGAAACTGGGCATAGTTTAACTTTGCCCGGGTAAACTCAGCATTCAATTCTACCGCTCGCTGATAATGATGCTCTGCCAGGGTCTCTTGGCCCGTTTGCTCATAGAGCAGGGCAATAGCATTATGGGCTTCGGGAAAACTGTCGTTATAGGAAAGCGCTTTACGAAGCTTTTCCAGTGCTACGTCAAAATGCCCCTGCAGCATGTAACGCGACCCCAGCTCGTAGTTGAGGGTAGCAGCATTCGCGTCGGATGCGTCTGATCCAGGTCCCGATAAACCAGCGCACCCCCCGCCTAGCAGGAGCGCAAGAACAATGAGCACGTGGTGAAGCAGGCGTTGCATAAACACGTTATCCCGCCACACGCATGCTGCGCGACTGACGGTGACCCCGGTCCTGAACCCTGCCTGCCAATTGTCCACAAGCGGCATCAATATCGTCACCCCGCGTCTTTCGAGTGACCGTCGTCACACCATGGGCCATGAGAATGGCACGGAATCGCTCGATGGTAGCCGACTCGGAACACCGGTAGTTAGTGCCCGGAAAAGAGTTAAAGGGAATCAGATTAACCTTGGAGGGAATTGGCTTGATCAGCTTGACTAATGTCCTGGCGTGAATTTCAGAATCGTTAATTCCCGCTAACATAACATATTCCCAGGTAACGCGTCGTTGCGGCTTGTCGGCAATATAATGCTGGCAGGCCGCTAAGAGTTCAGCGATCGGATACTTCCGGTTTAACGGCACCAGTTCATTGCGTAACTCGTCGCAAGGCGCATGCAGAGAAACTGCCAGACTCACGTCCGAGACTTCACGCAGCCGGTAAAGCGCAGGAACTACCCCAGCGGTGCTTAGCGTAACACGACGCTTGGAAAGACCAAAACCTAAATCATCCTGCATAAGATTCATGGCCTTGACCACATGATCAAAATTCAGCAGCGGCTCACCCATGCCCATCATCACCACATTGGTGATTCTGCGGTTGCCATTGCGTTCACCGCCTAGCAGGCGGTTAGCCTGCCAGAGCTGGCCAACGATCTCGGCAACCTGCAGATTACGATTGAACCCTTGGGTAGCTGTGGCGCAAAAAGTGCAGTTTAGCGCACAACCGATCTGGGATGACACACAGAGAGTGCCCCGGTCGGGTTCCGGAATAAAGACTGCCTCGATGCAATTACCGCTATCGAGGCGAATCAGCCACTTATGAGAACCGTCCTTGGAGACTTGCTCCAACACTGTTTCCGGCGGCCGCACCTCGGCCACCTCCCGCAGCTTTTCTCTTAGCTTTTTGCTGAGATTGGTCATGGCGGCGAAATCAATAACGCCTTCATGATAGATCCACTTCATCACCTGTGCAGCACGGTACGTCTTTTCACCCAGAGCTCCAAAAAAGACTTCCAGATCCCGGCGGTCGAAATTGAGCAGATTGCGCTTTTCCACCGACATTATCGAGTACGCGGGTAAAGTTCGGTGCCAGTGAAGAAAAACTCGATTTCCGCAGCCGCAGTTTCAGAACCATCGGAGCCATGCACGGCATTTTCCTCCACATTGTCGGCAAAGTCGGCGCGTATAGTACCGGGAGCCGCCTTACTAGGGTCAGTGGCCCCCATGATTTCCCTATGCTTGGCAATAGCATCTTCGCCCTCCAATACCTGCACCATTATCGGCCCGGAGGTCATAAAATTAACGAGATCATGAAAAAAAGGACGCTCACGATGAACAGCGTAGAATTTTTCAGCCTGCTCCTGAGAAAGATGCAGCATCTTAGCAGCAACGATGCGTAACCCGTTATCCTCAAAACGGCTGTAAATTTTACCAATGGTATTTTTAGCTATGGCGTCAGGCTTGACGATGGAAAGAGTGCGTTCAACGGCCATGTATGCTCCAGACTTACTTAGCGGGGCGCGAGTCGCCACCATAGTACAGAAATGATTTGAGCAAGAAAGTTTAGCATATCCCTCCTTTGGATGAATAATCCGCCTGCGCAGAGATTTATCTAATATCTATAGCCCTATAGCCGATCCCTGATCAACTAACCATTGCACGAGCGCCAGCATAGGAATGCCCGGCTTTAGTCAGCTTCTATAAACCGTCGAGTATTAGGATAGAGGTAAGGCATGAATTTTCCATATAAAGTTGTTGTGTAAATAATAAATCAGTTAAATAATGTTGCATTGTGACAACTATTATGCTATTTTGCAACAAACTTATTGGTGACACTGGCAAAGTCTTTTCAGAGCGTTGGGTTTCGTTCTGCAAGAATGTTATTGCAGCCAAGCAGCGGCTTGTTGATGCTCAGACACGGTCTGGAGTAGGTCTTCTCTCCAGTAATTAAGCGCAATTACAAAGCGCTCGTTTGCTAGGACTGTAGCCAGTAAATGGTACAACGAGAATTCAGGAGTTTACCCATACACTAAAGAACAGCATTGCGCTTTATTAAGATAGCGGCCCTGGATTATTTACCTCTTTCATAAGACCTTTGCAGGGCTTTGGAAACTTGAGGCGATGCCGCCGTAAAACACGCTCATCGCCACTCGGGATCCTCAACGAGCTGAGGATACGCCCATGAAGTTGGATACACCCGATAAGCACATTGCCGATAACCAACCTATCAGGCAGCAGTTAGCAACGTATTACGAGCTGGTTCAAGTTACTATCTTATCCCGGCAAGACCCTATTACGGGCCTACTTTTTCAAGATAGCGCCATCGATACTCAAGGTCATCGCAAGCCAACCTGGTTATATGACAATCTTTACAGCATTCTGGTTGTGTGGAGCTTAACGCTTGCCTATCGACGCCAGGGTAACGAGGAAAGTAAGCGCTATTGCCTGGAACAAAGCACCGTGAAACTAATGCGTGGTTTACTGGCGGCCATCATGGAACAGGTTACGCCAAGGGAGCACGCCAGCCATTCCGAAGAGATTTTTGCCATATTGCAGATTGGCTCTGACACGCGCGGGAGAAAATTAGAAGCCGCGAATTTTGCGCAGAATCAACTACCGCCAGACGCCTTAGCGCTGTTCCTATTGATACTGGTCCAGATGACCGCCTCAGGACTGTTTATCATCTTTACCCTGGATGAGGTAGACTTTATCCAGAACCTGACCTACTGTCTGGCCCACCCCTGCTATCCTGCTTATCTAAGCTCAGCGCCGAATCGTTGCTGGTGCCCAGAGGAACTTGATATCGCCTCGCTCAGTTTGATTAAGGCGGCTCTCGAGATGTTGCAGGGTTTTAATCTGTTTGGTCTTTACGGTAATTCGGCTTCATCGATCCATGTGCTGGCCGACGATATTGCCAAGACCCGCAATATTCTGAATGCTCGACTCTCCAGAGCGGCCGATATTGACGAAATCGCTGCGCCACTATTAAGCGTCGTTAGCTTTCCCGCTTTTGCGGTGGACGATCTGGCATGGATCGCGCACATCCGGCAGAAAAGCGATGAGCAGCTTTGCAGACAGATAGCCCGCGAGCGTTTACAAAGTATGGCTCAGCCCGCGCAATCAGCACCCGCTGATCAATGGCTGACAATCTCAGCCGGTTTGCGCCGCCTTGGGCCTGCAGAGTTACAGTTATCGCTGGGTTTGATTTATCTAATGCTGGACAGCGCGATATCTGCCGATCTAGAGCAGACCCAGCATTACCAGCGCCATTTAGCGGTATTGTTGAATCAGCATGCTGTTCAACAGCTGCTGCCCAACCAGAATAACACCGCGGCAGATTTATTGGGTTTCCAGAAAAAACCAGCTGTTAAACACCATTATCCACCCGGTACTAATACGACACTGCGGGCAGCACAAAGCCTTTATCTAATCAGCACGCTGCTGCAGAACAACTTGATTCATCCTGCTGATCTAGACCCCCTAAACCGCCGCCGCGGTGACCGCCGAGCGGACGGTATTATCCACCTCGCTATTATAGCCGAGGATGCAACTGTCAAAACCAATTTAGAGACGCATGGCATTATTACCCAGACATGGGAGCAGATCCGCCCGCTAAAAGTGCGCCCGGCTGCCCAGTTGGAAACTGTCTTTCAGAAATTAGGCCGCAATCCAGCCCTGGGTTTAACCGGATGTCCCTGTGGCCGGCTGGGAAGTCTGGTGACTTGTCAAGTTTTCACGTTTAAAGGCGGTGAGACTACGCTGTTTCTGCCACCTTTTTTAAACCAAACCGACTCTTACTTAAGTCTGGACAACCGCCTTCTGATAGCCCGGCTAAAAGCCGAACTGGCTTATATCAAAACTCACTGGAATCAGCCAGGCCACCCTTTGATGACGCTGCTAATTACCAATGCCATGCTTAAGACCGGTGGCCATCAGGCACTGCTGGAGCTACTGCAACAATTACAAACCGACGGCTTTGGTGATAATAAAGTGCGGGTAGGAAAACTGGTGGAACTGCTTCCCAGCGCCGCGTGGGAGCGGCTGGATACCTATGAACCGCCGCCGGAAAATCCCCTGCCCCTGTTTTATGCCGGGGAGACTATTGCCCTGGTATGGCGCAAAACCGAAACCCGGCCTTTAGCCCTTGCAACCGCCCTACGTTGGCAGCAAGAGGCCGACAATAGACGCTTACTGGCACAATTGAACAATAGCCGCAATCCCTATGAACAAATCGAATTGCTGAGACTCCTATGGAAGCGCCTGGAACCTAATTTTCTCACCGCTAGCGGCCATACTCTACGACAATTCACTGAGGCGGTCTATGTGCGGGCCGGTGACGCTCGTTTGTGGGCAGTGCTGCGAGGTGCGGCAGGCATGTTGGAAAAAGTTGACGAAGGGCTGGAAAAAGCAGTCACCAAACTTCTGGCAAGCCAACATCCTGTTGCGATCGGTCTTGCCTACAGCAGCCAAGCCGTAATCACCCATCCCCTTAGCCACACCGCTTTCAGGGACCTGTTGCGCGCCTACGGCAGCGTTGATCCGCGTGGCCAAGCGTTGCTTCAGGAACTCATCGTGTTTCTGGGATTACTGAACGAGACCGAACCGCACCTTTTTAACCAGCTGACGACACTGCACCCCTGGCACTTCCTGTTACTCATGACGGGTTACCTAGCCAAAGAATGGCGGATCACTCGCGGAGAAGCCTTTGAAGCACTGCTCAAGCTAAGTCCCTCAGCGATTCTTTCCCGATTACACCAAGTCATCGCCCACCGGGAGAATATTGATCACGTACTGACTCACCTCGAAGCCCTGCGCTATGAAGGTCAGCTTCCCCCATTGCGCCAAACGAATGCGTCGAGCGAAGCTGACTTGGGATTGGTTGGAGACGATATTTGGAGCACCTGGCGAGAAATTAGCGGCACGCTTACCACTATGCCAGAGGATGTTGGCCAGCGAGTTTTAGATATTTTAGCGCATTGTCAAGGTCTTATTATTGGTAACCAGCTGGACGCTCGCAACCGCCTGGACAGTATCGCCATGCTGGCTAATCCAACGGCTAACGGCATGTCTTGCGAGCAACGCATAACTCAGCTGTTACGCGAGATTCCAGCACCAGCTTACCGTCAGCTCAACATTGAAACCCTGCTGGTGTTGTCCGACGTTTTTAAAAGGCATCCGGAGCTGCGCGTGCATGACTACCTGGTTCTAGATGTAGTAATCGGCACTGCAGTATACTTAGCCTGGCGGGAAACTTATCCGGCTTCGACCTATAGCGACTACAGCGAGTCATGCGCCGAGGCCTGGAACACCTTCTGTGCAAGTCCGCCCCATCAAGTTAATAAAGCCATTTTAGCCGCACTGGCTTTTCTGATGACGGCAGCTGAACAAGAGAGAAAAGCTGACTCAGAGAAACGCTAAGCAAGCTCCAGCAAAGCCGTTACGGTACAAACTCTCTAGTTATAAATAACGAGGTTAGCCATGGGGAAAGATAAACAAAACCAGGACAAAATCGGTCAAGCCAATCGCAACGCCTGGGAAGCCGCGCATAAGACGGCCAAGGCAATGCGCAAGGAACACAAGGAGGAGAGTTGGCGCAAGCTGCCTTGGCGGGAAATTCGCGAGCAGCTACGCCGCAACGGTGACGTCGTCGATATGACAGCAGTCCCGGTTAGTTGGACGAGCGAAAGCCCCCAAGTGATGAAAATGCACGATATCCTGCAGGAAGCGGGTTTTATTCAAGACGGCCATCTCTACATCTGGAAGGAAGACACATAAGGTGACCTGCAAATCCAAGGCCTCTTCATACCAGATCTATCCGGCATTCCGGTAGGTGTTGCTTTGCGTCGCAGACGTATGCCACATGCTTATCGAGTTGTTTTTCACCCTTTTTTCTCTGCTTGCTTTACAGAGACTTAGCCTTAGCAGACTAACGTAACAAAAGTATTGAAAAGCTTTCTGTTCTCTAGAAGATTCACGGATTGCTGCAAGGCAGCGTCTTTAGCAAATCTCTGCGATACTAGGAATTATCTTTATCTTTTATCCTTTACCCTAAGCTTTTTATCACCATCGCCAGGAAACGCGTGCACCGTCTACCCATCGGCCGTTTGACCGTTCTAATCACTATATTTGTCCTGCTAGGTATCGCCATCTGGTATTGGACACGCCCCCAACCGGTGGCCGTAAGGGTGCGGACAGTGGCAACGGGAACGGTGGAGTCCAGTGTCGCCAACACCCGGGCCGGTACGATTAAAGCTTGCCGGCGCGCGCGTTTGTCACCGCCTAGCGGCGGCCAGGTAGAGCTGCTTAAGGTGCGTGAGGGCGACTATGTCGAGACGGGGCAACTTCTGCTTGCACTTTGGAATGAAGACCTGCTCGCCGAGCTTCGTTTAGCCGAAAGTGAACTGGCCGCCAGCCGTTCACGGACCGAAGAAAGCTGTTTAACCGCCGAAAAGGCCAAACGCGAAGCCGATCGCCTAAGCCCACTCCGGAAAAAAAACTTAGTTTCCATCGAACAGCTGGATCAAGCTGTAACGGAATCCTTAGCTCGGGCGGCCGCCTGCCGGGCCTCCAAAGGGACCGAGCAGGTGAATGAAGCCCGGGTTGCCGTCGCTCAGGCCGCTTTAGCGCGCACTGTGCTGCGGGCTCCTTTCGCCGGCGTGGTAGCGGAAGTTACCGGCGAGGTAGGCGAAATTGTAACTCCCTCGCCGCCAGGCATTATCACCCCACCAGCCGTGGATCTCATCGACTGCAGCTGCGTTTATGCAAGCGCTCCCATCGACGAGGTGGACGCACCCGCCATCCGGATGGGAATGCCGACACGAATCACGCTGGATGCTTTTCCAAACCAGGTTTTTCCGGGTAAGGTACGGCGCATTGCTCCCTACGTGCTGGATCTGGAAAAACAGGCACGCACCGTGGAAGTGGAAGTGGCTTTTACCGATACCGACAGTTGTGCGGCGCTCTTGCCCGGCTATAGTGCTGATATTGAGGTAATTCTTGAATCCCACGACGACGTGCTGCGGATCCCTACCGAAGCGGTGCTGGAAGATGAACGGGTATTGCTACTTGGAGATGATGGAGTGTTGCATGAGCGGCGTTTTCAGCCTGGCCTGCGCAACTGGAGCTATACCGAAGTTCAGGCGGGACTGAAGGCCGGTGAACGAGTGGTCGTATCGGTAGATAGAACGGGCGTAGAAAACGGTGTTCCCGCGGTGGCGGAACCATGATTCGCCTGACTAACCTCCGGCGCTGTTTCCAGGTCGGAGAACAGCTGGTTTATGCTCTGCAGGACGTCAACCTGGAGATTGCGGGCGGAGAATATATCGCCATTATGGGGCCTTCCGGATCCGGAAAATCTACCCTGCTCCACATCATCGGCTTACTGGATCGGCCAAGTCAAGGCCGCTATGCACTGGACGGCGAGGATATGACCGTCCAAAACGATGACACACTGGCCCAGATTCGCCGCGATAAAATTGGCTTCGTGTTTCAGGCTTTCCATTTGATTGCTCGTTTGACGGCGGCTGAGAATGTGGAGTTACCTCTTATGTTAGCCGGCATTCCGCCCAGCGAGCGTCGCCGCCGGGTACAACGAGCTCTAGAAGCCCTAAATCTAAGCGACCGGGCCCACCATCGACCCGAACAACTCTCGGGTGGCCAGCGTCAACGGGTCGCTATCGCCCGGGCCATGATTATGGAGCCCCGCGTGCTGCTGGCCGATGAACCCACCGGCAATCTGGACCGCAGTTCCGGACGGGACGTATTAACCGTACTGGAAGCACTTAATCAAGACGGTCTAACCTTGCTGATAGTCACCCACGACCCTGACATCGGCAGACGAGCCCGACGCTCAATACGTCTAGTGGACGGCCGGATTGTCGCCGATGTACAGCAAGGGGCAGTTCATGCGCCTGTTTGATCAGTTAAGTTTCGCCGGTAAAGCGATTACCCGTCATCGGCTGCGCACCAGCCTGATACTGGTTGCCATGGCGATCGGAGTGGCGGCGGTTTTGGCCCTAACCGCCTTGGGCGAGGGGGCACGGCGTTATGTCATCGCACAATTCTCCGCACTTGGGACTAACCTGCTGATCATCCTCCCCGGTCGTAACGAAACCCGTGGTGGGCACCCACCACTGCTTGGCGAAACCCCTCGGGATCTCACCATCGACGATGCGCTGGCCCTCACTCGAAGTCGATTTGTTCGGCGGATAGCACCGCTTGTGATAGGAGCTACAGCAGTATCAGTTGGCCGCCGCGATCGCGAACTCACTATCCTGGGAAGCACTGCGGCATTCCAGGCGGTGCGCCAGCTGCCTATAGCCCAAGGTCGCTTTCTACCCCCCTTCGATCCCCGCCGCACGGCCCCCGTATGCGTGCTGGGCGGCACAGCACAGGATGAGCTCTTCGGTTCTGAACCTGCTCTGGGACGTTGGGTGCGTATCGGTGACCGGCGTTTCCGAGTCATTGGAATTCTGGCGCCTAGAGGCCAGTCACTGGGAACTGACATCGATGATGTCGCTATCATCCCGGTGGCCTCGGCTCAGCAACTTTTTAATACGGCCTCTCTGTTCCGGATACTGGTCGAAATGAAGAATCGGGAGGACGCAGATCGGGCCAAGGAAGCCATCCTCGCCATCATCCGTGCCCGCCATGAGGGAGAGGATGACGTCACCATCATTACCCAAGATGCTCTTCTGGCCACTTTTGATCGGCTCTTTCTCACTCTGACGTTAACCATGGGCGGTATCGCCGCCATCAGCTTGGTGGTTGCCGGCATTTTGATTATGAACGTGACCCTGGTGTCGGTGTCCCAGCGTACCCCGGAGATCGGCTTGCTCAAAGCACTGGGAGCAACGCCCCGCACCATCCGTGCGGCATTTTTGACAGAAGCCGTCATGCTTGCTCTTGGCGGAGCACTCAGCGGCTTACTGGTGGGACAACTGGGCATATGGGGCGCACGAACATGGTATCCGACTTTTCCCCTAGCGGCACCCTGGTGGGCGGTCTGTGCGGCTCTGACAGTGGCCCTCGCCACCAGTGTGTTGTTTGCTTTGCTGCCGGCTCGTCGCGCAGCCCGTCTCGATCCGGTGCAGGCATTGGCGGGACCTTAATGTTGCACTACCTAATCCCGACAAACCCGCGTGAATGCCCGTAACCACCGGAGCGACTTTGGCGCGTAAAATGTTGGTGATGCCCGAAGCGCCTGCGCTGCGCAAAGGATCTGGAAGGGATGGACGGCGAACCATGTCTCATATGACCGCGGTGCTTGAAATGACGGGGATGCCCGACAGGCTTATGCTGCGTAAAACGTCTATGGTGGCTAAAGCGCCCGCGTTGCCCAAAATATTTATATTGGCCGTGCCAACGTGGATGAGGAGGAGAGTTAGAACGTGGCGAATGGATATAGTGTCGCGACTTAAAGGCGCGTGACCCGTGCCCAAAACTGCCGTAGCGGCCTACAAAGCCGACATTTACATCCCCCTTGGACCAAAAAAGGATAACACCTGAACGATAACGCTCACCCGCCTGCGCCATTGGTAGGCCAGAAGATAGCAAGACGGCCGCGAGAATTGCTGTCACGAAAATGTTCATAGAAATGTCCTCTCGCTTTGTATTTATCATTCGGACAGCGGAAAAGCTGATCGGTGCGAGACAAACGCCCAGCGCAGATCCGGCGGCGGCTGTAGGCACGGGTAATTACAAAAATCGCCAACGTCACTCTGGTTCGCTTACCGTATGACCATTTTACGCCTTATCCGGACTAACATTTTGAGGAAAACGTGAAGCTCAATGAGCGATTTTCTTGTCACAAATTTGCTAAAGCAGCAGCCGGGCTATAACCGTAACGATACCGCACAGTGATCGCTAAAAATGTGTTGTTGTTTCGCGACGGACTGTGGCTGATAAGCGGCGCAGTCCGTGCCCAACCGCTGCGTTCCAGCCTTACCGCGCTGGGTATTGCAATCGGCATTACCGCCGTGGTATTGCTTACCGCCATTGGTGAAGGCTTGCAACGCTATCTGCTGAACGAGTTCACTCAGTTCGGCACCAATTTACTAGCCATTAACCCCGGAAAAATCTCTACCTTTGGTGTCTCGGCGGGTATTTTAGGGACGGTACGGCCGCTAAGCCTCGACGATAGCGAGGCCCTGCGGCGTCTTCCAGTCGTGCGAGGCGTAGTGCCGGTGATTCAAGGCAATGCGCGAGTGGAGGCAGGACGACGGAGTCGCAGAACCGAAGTCTTGGGCGCGGGGCCGGACGTTCCTATCGTATGGCGCATGAAAATTGCTTCGGGCCGTTCTCTGCCCGAGGATGATCCCCGGGCGGCCCGCCCCTTCGCCATCCTTGGAGCAGCACTACGCAGGGAACTGTTCGGCTCCTTTAACCCCCTCGGACACACCGTGCGTATTGGACAGACTCGTTTTCGCGTCATCGGCGTCATGGAGCCGAAAGGCCAATTGCTCGGCTTTGACATTGACAATGCTATCTACATTCCGGCCGCTCGTGCTTTGGAATTATTTAACCGCGAAGGTCTAATGGAAGTCGATGTGCTATATGCACCTGGTATACCAGTGGAGCACATTGTAGCAGGCGTCCGGCGTATTTTGCTGGAGCGTCACGGCCGTGAGGATTTTACTATTGTGACCCAGACTCAAATGCTAGAAACCTTAAGCAATATCCTGAACGTAATCACGGGTGCCGTGGCTGCTTTAGGAGGGATTTCCCTGTTGGTGGGCGGAGTCGGTATTCTCACCATCATGACGATTGCCGTCTCGGAGCGCACGGCCGAAATCGGTCTATTACGCGCCCTTGGCAGCGATCAGCGGCAGATCCTGTTATTGTTTCTGGGCGAAGCCGTACTGCTCGCCTGCACGGGCGGTATTCTGGGACTTCTAGCTGGCAGCTGCCTGGCTTGGCTGTTAACAGCGTTGGTGCCAGCCCTGCCCGTTTACGTGTCGACATTCTACGCCCTCCTGGCATTGGCCATAGCCGCCTCGCTGGGTCTGCTGGCCGGCGTGGCGCCTGCCTGGCATGCAGCACGCCTTGACCCCATTGAAGCACTGCGTACAGAGTAAAGCTTGCCACCAGATATTATCCCGTTGCCCAAATTACAGGGCGCCTAAGCTGTGGGGTCATCAGCAGTACACAGAAACGTGTGCGATAGCGAATCCGGGCAGGAAGCCTAGGTGAGCGGCAATGGCAGCTCACCTAGGCGCTAGCATTAATGAGATTTAGTATTACATGCCGCTGGCGCTTAACCATTGTTACGGGTGAGAATTTCCCCTCTATCGTCTGCGCTTAAAGAGGTATTATTAACCTGAGTTCGATATATAAGCGTTTGATAGGTTGGGAGTAAACTTCAAGTGTTAGGTGCTTATGCAGGAAATGTCGGCGGTATGGATACCGCCGTCAAGCTTAGCGGGATGTATTTACCGCGTTTTCCGGAATAAGCACCTGATATTCGAAGTATTTTATGTCGAACTGAGGTTATCATTAGGAAGCAGCCCTACCAGGGTGGCAAAGCGCCCGGAACGGTAACCGTCCCGGTAACAGGAAAAAAACTGCTCAACCCGACAGGCGGTACAAAGTCGAGTCTCGTGGATATTTTCCTCTTTAAGGCCGCAACGGTTCAGTTGCGCCTTAAAGGCCGCCACCAAATCGATTCCATAACTGCCGCTACCATAACTCCGGAGGAAAGGCTGCCAAAAAGGATCACTTCTCTGCACTGGGTCCCGGTATACGTAACAGCAAGGATAGATACAGGGCCCAATACCTACAACCAGCGTCTCGGGCGCTACGCCGTAGTAACTTCCTAAATCGTCTATGACCTTGCGAGTAAGCCCCCCCACCAAGTTACGCCAACCCAGATGCACAATCCCGACGAAGGAACCCAGCTTATCGCTAATAACAGCGGGAATGCAGTCAGCCGTGCTGACCAGGAAATGACAACCTGGAATCCGAGTAAAGGCAGCCTCGGTTTCGCTTAACACAGCTTCACCGGTCATCTGCCAAGCTGGTTGGTTCAAAAAAATGATCCGCTCGCCGTGACAAGGATTGAGCACTCGGATAGTGTGGCCCGCCAAACCCAGCGCTGTGAACAGCCGTTCGCGATTATCGAACGCCCTGGGATCCTGGGTACGGTAAGCGGTGTTTAAAGTTGCGTAAGGTGGTTCGCTTACTCCGCCCGTACGCGCAAAAAAACCATGCCGGACGGCCAATCCTGGGAGTATATACCAGGTCAATTCACCGCACTGTTGCGTGGCCAACTCCCGGGTATGACTTACTGCAGGCATCTTAGCTCTTCGGTATCGCTAAACGGCAACCGTTCATCACCGACAATCTGATAGGTTTCGTGTCCCTTACCGGCGACGAGAATGACATCGCCGGGGCGGCTTAACGCATAGGCCTGCCGGATAGCCGTACGCCGGTCGGGTTCTACAACCACGCCTCGACATGGCATTCCCGTAAGAATCTCATCAATAATTTCCATGGGGTCTTCGCGGCGAGGATTGTCGGACGTTACCACGCACAGATCGGAGTGGCGGGCCGCCACGGCTCCCATCAGGGGACGCTTGCCTTTATCCCGGTTACCGCCACAACCAAAGACTGTAATAATACGCTTGGGACTCAGAGCACGCAGCGTTTGCAAAGCTTTCTCCAAAGAATCCGGTGTATGCGCATAATCCACCACGCCGATACGCCTTGCAGACAGCGGCACCCTCTCCATGCGGCCTGGAATTCCATGCAGGGCTTCAGCCGCTGCCGCAAGCCTTGCCAACGGCTGACCTACGACCAGACAACCGCCCAATGCCGCCAACGTATTATAGACATTAAAACCGCCCAGCAACGGCGTGTGAATGGTTATCGTCTGCCCCCCGTAGTCAATTTTCAGCGTAGTTCCACGCAATGAATAGGCTATCTCCACCGCCTGCAAACTCGCCTTAGCAGTAATACCGTAATCCAGCACGGAAGTTTGGGAACAAGCCATGATTTCTCGGCCTACGGCGTCATCACCGTTAACCACCGCAACTGCACTAGGGGGTAAACCGGAAAATAGAGAAACCTTGACAGCTCGATAATTTTCCATTGTGCCGTGAAAATCGAGATGATCGCGGCTAAGATTGGTAAATACCGCAACGTCGAACGCCAAACCAGCAACCCGCTCCAGGGTTAGCGCGTGGGAGGATACTTCCATCGCAAGGGTATTTACGCCGGCACGGCGCAAGTCGCTTAGCATTCGAAATAAATCCGGAGCTAAAGGCGTTGTGTAGACCGCCGCTTCACTGGATCGTCTGCCGATAAACAATCCTAACGTGCCGAGCGCCGCCGCACGTTCCCCGCAAGCGGTTAACCACTGGTCGAGCAAATGTGTGGTTGTGGTTTTACCATTGGTTCCGGTTACGCCAATTAACGTAAGAGCATGATCAGGCCCATCGAAAAACCGTTTGGCGGCGCGCGCTGTAGCCTGGCGGCCGGCAGTCACAACCAGTTGCGGCACATCAATCTCGGGGTAAGACCGCTCTGTAAGCAATGCTGCAGCCTGAGCGAATACTTGTGGGGTCAATAGCTTAGCACCCGGTATCCATTGCCCATACTCTAGAAATTCATCGATAACACAATATAAACAACCGGGTTGTACCGCCTCGGGCCGACAGGCAATACCCTGGATCGCCACATTGCGATAGTGAAGTAATTCTAAGGGTGCTAATAATTCAATAAACTCAGCAAGTTGTTTCACTTGGCAATACCAAAACAGCACTCGCACTTGCCACCGATGCTCTCTTCTCAACCCGCACTGCCGCCGTATGCAGCGTCACCAAGCCAGACGTTTCGAATTTGCCCGAGCCACGGTGACTTTCTACTTCCTAGGGGAGAAACGCTATAGGGGAAAAACACCGGCTGCAAAAAACAATATGTAGACTGTTTGTATAAAAAATTGACAAAAGCTATTTAAACGTATAGTATTCGCACCACTAACGGCTACTTTACGACAGTTCCTGCTCCACTCGGTATCACCACGGAATTTCAATATATGGCGATAAACGAGAGGCATATCCTAGCACAAACTCAGACAAATCACCGCCAAGTCAGGTGGATAATACCCTAGACGGGGGCTTTAGTGAAAGGCGACTCGGTGAAAGTGTTTGGGTGCAAGTCCCGTGACTCCCATTACCAGGAAACTCGACTAGACTTAACGGATACCATGCTAGCGGGCCGGGCTTAACCCTTTTTTATCGGTGATCACCTGCAAGAATTTCCCAGCCGCGAGGCTGCAAAAAAGGTTGATTTTGTCCTTCCCTTAGAAGGAAAAACTTATACATTCCGGGTGTACCGGACCGACAAACCCAGCACGAACTCGAGCACCCTAGCGCTTAGGATTGAAGCCGACGGCTGGTACCTCCGCCTCATTGCGCCCAGCTTCTAAGTCACATACGCTCCAGCTACCAAAAGATTACTTTCTTACACCGGAATCTCTAAATCTCTTGAATACCGAGCAAAGTCTCCAAGAAGTTACCATTACTCACCAATATGACAACTCACTGCCAACAACCAGGGAGACCAGCTATGACCGAGTTTGACAGAGATCTCCAGTATCTGCTCGACACGGCGAAAGACGCTGTCAAGGTACTGCGAAGCAATGCGGAATATTTTGAGGCGCAAGGCAGCGATGCCAACAACGAGCGCAACGCCTTACGCTGGTTGAATTTGGCGATACATATCGTACAAAGCGATCTCAATGATATTGATGAGGTGGTTTACCTCCGCGAACGGGAACAAGAGCAAGACCGAGCGCAACTATAAAGGGCATAGCGCTTTTGCCGGCACTCAAACCACCACTGCCGTCTCAATACACCGTGCCGCCGCATACCGTTTCAGCAATTCGGCGGCTCGGTGAAAAACAGGAGCCATTTTCTCACCGGCAGCAAAGGCTACAACAAGCATTAAAATTTGTTGGAATTCCGTCGTGATTCCTGCCCGTTTTGAATCGCTGGTTGGGCTGCCAAACGGCCCCAAGGTATCTGTAAAGACCGGCAGTTTTTCCAGGTTGATTTCACCCTTACCAATACCCGCGTAAACCTCTCCCGGATTGCCGACCCGGAATGTGAGCGGAAGCCGCAACCGGCTGCAATCGTAGGAACCTACAGGATGGTAAGTTTCTAGGGAAAGCAGGTTATTAATATCCACCAGGGTATTAACGCTAGTTAACCCCGTCCCCTGCAGGATCCGTCTCAGGAGTGCTTCCGCAGATCCCCGGTAGCGTGACGGACTCTTGCCTATGGCCCTGTAAGCATCACGCTGGGCTCGAATTGGCTTCAGGCTTGCGATATGCTCAAGGCATAAGCGGTTAGTCAACTTTACTGTGCAGGCCTCGACTTCTTTCCAAAGCTGAGCATCGTGGTCCGTCACTTTGACAGAGACGGCAAGGCAGCCCAAGGTTAAAGGCGTTGCCTTTAAGGTAGAGTCTATGGCAATGTCAATCATCGCGGCATCCTCTTTATGCAGCGCACGGAATCTTTACATACAGTATTTCAGTGATGGGATTAGAGTGTGATGGAGTAGGTATGTCATTACAACATGTGCTTATTGTCGATGACTCAAAATCCGCCAGATTAGTGCTACAAAGAAAATTGCAGGAACAGGATTTCACAGTAGATACGGTCGCTTCGGGTGAAGAAGCTTTAGAGTATTTAGCCACCAGACGTCCTGATGCCATCTTCATGGATCATACGATGCCAGGCATGGACGGCCTGCAAACCGCTAAGAGTATCAAGCAAAATCCTCGGACAGCTGGAATACCCATTGCCATGTACACTTCCAAAGAAGGCACGGCATACGCTAAGCAGGTGCAAACCCACGGAGCTATCGGCATATTGCCGAAACCGGCCAGCGCTGAGACACTTGCAGATATTATTGCCAAGCTTGATGCCGCTGCCGAAACCCCTGCAGAGCAGGACTGGGATTCTCATGGGGTAGAGCCCGAACCAGTTCCTCTCGTCAACCAAGAGGCTACTCCGCCTTCCGTGGCAATGCTTGAAGAGCTTGTGCATGACACAGTGGTATCGGTCGTCGATCATGCTATCCAGCAAAAGATATTGCCGTTACTTGAAGAAAAACTAGGCGCAATGCGGGAAAATTTACTCACTACCACTGAAATTAATGCGATGGAAATGATAGATAAAGCCTACGATGTGCGCAGCAAGGAACTCGTTCGACAAATACTTCAAGAAACGCAAAAACAAGTTGCTGATGCGACAAGCGATGCTGCGTCTGTCGCTGGATTAACTTCTGATATGGCGGCGGAAATAAGAGCGATGGTGGAAACCGCTTCGGCGGAGACTATCGACAGAACCGCTAAAGATGTAGCAGCACAAACGGCTAGCGATATTGTCGGCACGATGGCTGACCGTATTTACCATAAACGTTTTCGCGAATTTTCCAGTCAATTATCGCAACACTTGGATGCCCGGTTCGCCAAGCTTAGCGCTGGTCTATCGACTCAGCCAACTTCCTTGGACCCGAGATCCCTTCAGGAAATGCGCACGCTGGTGCAAACCGTTGCCACCGATAAGGCGAATAAAATCGCGCAAGCGACTGCCGAACTCATTGCCGGCAGCATTGCTAACAAAACCTTGGAAAATGTAAATGAGTCGACCAAATCCGTTAGGCATCGAATGAATGTCGTCGCAGGTTCCATCATCGTTTTATGTATTGCTACGGCCAGCGTAGTTGTCTACTATTTCAAGTAATTTCTCTAGCGAAAGCCTTGGCAACCCGACGGTTTTCTAATCGATTTTACGCTTTAAAGTGAACGGAATGATCTCAATTATTTACGGTATCAGCGGACTGATTGTTGGAGCATTACTAAGCACAGTTGGATTTTATCTGCTACCTCATCGGAGCCTAAAGAGAGCGAATCAACACAGTGAGAAGCGGCTAGCTCAACTGCAAGCCGATTATGAAGCACTGCAAAATAAACTCTACCGGGAAGAAACCCAGCGCCAACTCGACCAACAACATTTTAGCAAGGAAAAAGCAAAGCTCGAAGCCGATTTAAAACAGGCACAAACAGCTCATGCGACACTGGCGGAACAATTCACCAACAGCCGTGCTAAGTGGCAAGAAACGCAGCAAAATCAAACGCAAGAAGTGGCTCGCTTACAGAACCACCTACAACAAGTACTAGAGGAAAAGGGTGAGCTGGACAATAAGTCAACTCAGCAAACCGCACAATGGCGGCGGGAACAGCAAGCATTGGAACAAGAAAATATGCAGTTCCGCGAGCAGTTGGACCGTTTCTATCAGGAAGCCCAACGCCTGGAGAAACAACTGCAAGAACAGCGCGAAGAATGGGAACAAAAACATTTGGAACTGGATATGACAGTAGCAAACGCTCAAAACGATAAAAAAAATTTGGAAAATCAACTTGCTGACATCATGAAAGAAAAAAATACCATGGGCCAGCAAGAACAGCAAAATTTAACCGGTCAGGTGCAACAATTGCGGGCCGATAAGCAAACACTGGAATATAAGCTAGTAGGACAAACGGCACAAACCCAGGCCTTGGAAGAGGAGATTGCACAGCTAATGGAACGGCTGCTTCGTTTTCAACACGAAGATAAACCCATTTAATTCCGCCGACTTGCTTAATACCTTCGTCGTAACCGGTCCAGAGGGGAGAAACCGCATTTGTCAATAACCCTTTAAGAGGCGCTGATATCACGCACAACAACCTTACGGGACTGATCATGAGCGAGAATATCACTTTCCTTGGTCTGGGTGTCATGGGTTATCCCATGGCTGGACACTTGATTAAGGCTGGGCATAGCGTCACCGTCTTCAACCGGACCCGTTCCAAAGCCCAGCGCTGGATTCAGGAGTACGGTGGCCGTGCAGCGGCCACTCCGGCAGAAGCCGCCGAAGATTCCACATTCGTATTTGCCTGTGTCGGCAGAGATGACGATTTACGCCAGGTCACTGCGGGACCAGAGGGCGCCTTCCACGGCATGAAAAACAGTGCCATCTTCGTAGATCATACCACTGCTTCCGCCCAGCTTGCCCGTGAACTCGCCGGCTTGGCTGAAGAACGCAGCCTTGCCTTTTTGGATGCGCCCGTCTCCGGGGGACAGTCAGGAGCCGAAAACGGTACGTTGACGGTGATGGTAGGCGGCGCTGAAGAACCTTTCGACAAGGCCAAACCGCTGATGGCTGCCTATGCCCGTTCTGTTAAGCGGCTCGGTCCCGTGGGCAGCGGGCAACTAACCAAGATGGTTAACCAAATTTGTATCGCCGGTCTGCTGCAAGGACTCGCCGAAGGCCTGCATTTTGCCAAAGCCGCGGGGCTCGACCCCCGGGCAGTCATCGAAGTCATTGCCAAGGGAGCGGCGCAATCGTGGCAGATGGAAAACCGCTATCAGACCATGCTGGAAGACAAATTTGATTTTGGTTTTGCCGTCGAGTGGATGCGCAAGGATTTAGCCATTGCCCTTGCTGAGGCGCGTTATAACGGCGCGCGCCTGCCTGTGACGGCTCTAGTGGATCAATTTTACGCCGAGGTGCAAGCCATGGGCGGCAACCGCTGGGACACTTCAAGCCTGATTGCCCGCTTGGAGGCCCTAAAACGCCCCGAGTAGACTCCACCATACTCGGCAGTCAATGCTCCAGCACTTCTGTAACCCGCCGTCGTGGCGTTGGCGGCACTTCTGCACCATAACCCATGCGCAGAACCAATTGCGGAAAACCAGTACATCCGATAGCGTCTCGAAACCGTATCCGTAGTGCTTCTATTTCACAGGGCTGATTCAGATAAGAGGCAGTCACCCCTTCCGTGCAGGCCCAGAGCAAAACACTGGCCAATGCCTGGCCTGCTGCCAGCCAAGCAGGCGGAGTGTCCTGTTCGGTGCCCAGTACGAGCAGCAGAGGTGACCCAGTGGCCAGTTTTTCATCTTTTGCCGCCACACCATTGCCCATATCGAAAGTCCTTACTGCCAGCGCCAAGCCGATCGTCGCAAAATCCAGCAATGCCGGCATGCCAAGGGCATAGCCGGGAATGCCGTCATGGGTCATCCCGCGACCGGGGTGAATCCAGGCGGCTAGTTCCCGCCGAAACTGTTTGTCAGCCATCTGCAAACGATCGCCCTCAGCAATAAGACTGGCGATATTTTTTTTCTCTTCATTATCTTTGATCGCCTGCAGCCAGGTACCCTGTTCCTTGGCGGCCGCCTCCAGGGTATCCAACAGCGCCAAGGGAGGAAGGCTATGTTCGTAGGGTAAGCGCGTTGTTCGACGCTTGGGCATCACCTGAAACAGCAAAACATCGGCCCGGGAAGGAGGTCGCTGATTTCCCAATCGCAACCGGGCCAGTAAATCTGGTAAACCTGGCTCAGGGAAAGTAGAAAGCTCGCTGGCCCAACCAAAGTAGCCTATGGCGACCCGCAAAAAAAACAAAGCGGCTCCGCAACTTATCGTCAGTTCCCGATCCTGGGAATCGACCACCGGCAACGCACGAGAGCGATCGGCATAAATTTCCACCGTATTGGAATAGACCTTAAACCGCCAGGGCTGGGAATTGTGGCTGGATGGCGCTAAGACAGCGTAGTTTAGCAGAAACTTTAGCTGTTCTTCCTCACTGCCGCCGCGGGGAAAGTCCTCTTTTGAAACTTGCCAGGGGTCTTCGTTAAAAACCACAACAATCCTCTATAGCCATTTTTCTGTCAAGTATCAGCAACGTACGGCGCTATCGATCTGTAAGTTATTTTCAAGACACGCTTAAATACATCCCTGTAAGCTCGACTGCGGCATCCCTGCCGCAGACGGTCTTGATAACAACTTCCAGATCAATAGCGGCAGCCACTTTCACAACTCTCCTACTAACGCAGTGCTCTGGCAACGACTTCGAATTCGGTCTGAATCTGCCGAGAAGGCTCCTTATCCAACAGGCTCACCACCACGATCGCCAGCGTACATAAGATAAATCCGGGTAAGATTTCGTACATATCAAAAATGCCGCCCTCCAGCAGTTTCCAGATGATTACCGTTAACGCGCCCACAATCATGCCTGCCACGGCACCGTTGCGAGTCATGCGTTTCCAGAACAGAGACAGGATCATAACCGGACCGAATGCCGCCCCAAATCCACCCCATGCATAAGACACCAAGCCCAGTACCGTACTCTCAGGATTCTGCGCCAGGAGGATAGCGATTAAGGCAATGAGAATCACCGTAGCACGCCCCACCCAAACCAATTCATGCTGGCTCGCCTGCTTACGCAGGATAGCCTTATAGAAATCTTCGGTCAGGGCACTCGAAGAGACTAGCAGTTGCGAGTCAATGGTACTCATAATGGCGGAGAGAATGGCCGCCAGCAGTATGCCCGCCACCCAGGGATTAAATAATACCTGGGATAGGGTAATAAACACAGTCTCGGCATTTTGTAATGGCTGATCGCTAAAATAGGCAATACCGGCAAACCCGGTAAAAATGGCTCCATACAGGGACAGCACCATCCAGGTCATGCCAATCAGGCGGGCCTTGGGAATATCGCCGGAAGTTCTCACCGCCATAAACCGGACAACGATATGGGGCTGGCCGAAATAACCCAGTCCCCAGGCCATCAGAGAGACGATACCGAACAGGGTGATATCGTGGAACACATCCAGTTTGGCGGGATCCAGATCACCTACCCTGCTAACGGTCTCGCTCAATCCGCCGTCGGCGCTGACCACCGCAATGGGCACCAAAATCAGCGCCAAAAACATCAGTAACCCCTGGAAAAAATCCGTCCAACAGACGGCTAGAAACCCGCCCAGGAAAGTATAGGAAATAATCACCGCAGCACCTACCCATAGGGCAACTTCATAGTCCAGTCCAAAACTTTTTTCGAACAGGATGGCTCCACCTACCATACCCGACGAGGTATAGAAGGTAAAAAACAGCAGAATGAGCAGGGCCGTGATGACTCTTAGTAACTTGGAGCTATCCTGGAAGCGGTTTTCCAAATAGTCCGGAACAGTAATGGAATCATTGGCCACTTCGGTGTAAACTCGCAGACGTTTCGCTACAAACTGCCAATTTAAAAAAGCACCGATCGTCAGGCCTACGGCGATCCACACCTGATTCATACCCGCGGCATACAAAGCGCCCGGCAGACCCAGCAGCAGCCAGCCGCTCATGTCCGAAGCACCGGCGCTTAAGGCGGCGACGCCAGCACTAAGCCGCCGGCCACCCAACACATAATCGGACAGATTGTCGGTGAGACGATAGGCGATTAAGCCGATTACCAACATACCAATCAGGTAGACGATAAAGGTAACTAGGGTAGGCGTGCTCATGCTCATAAGGCCTACTCCTTGGTTTCCGTGAAGTAGGTAATGATGCAAAGGATCACCACCGTTGTCATAGGAACGATTAGCCAGAACCAGGTGGCAAAGGATAAGGAATGTTGTTCCATCGGATTTCTCCTGTTGTTGTGGTTGTAATTGTGACGCCTTATACCAAATCTCATTAATGCTTATGCATGAGCCGCGGTGTCAGCGCCGCTTAACCAGGCTATCCTGCCTGGATTCGCTAACGCATACATCACCTGTGTGCTGCTGATGACACCCCAACTCATGCAGCTTTAATTAGAAAAACGGTATTACTCGTCGCCTTCTTGCAACGACATCAGCGAGGCATTACCCCCAGCCGCCGTAGTATTGATGCTCAATGTCCGTTCAGTGGCAAAGCGGTAAAGGTAATGGGGACCGCCGGCCTTGGGGCCGGTCCCGGATAACCCCTCGCCGCCGAACGGTTGCACTCCCACCACGGCACCGATCATATTGCGGTTGACATAGGCGTTGCCGGAGCGGATCCGACTGGTGACATGACGGACGGTGTTATCGATACGGCTGTGAATACCAAAGGTTAGCCCATAACCAGTGCTATTGACCGCATCGATCACTCTGTCTAGCTCACTGGCCTTATAGCGCACTAAATGGAAGACGGGACCGAACACTTCCCGTTCCAGCCGAGTAATATCTTCAATTTCATAGGCTTGAGGCGGAAAAAAAGTACCATGAACCGTGGACGGTGGCAGATCGCAACGGTAGATTAAGCGGCCCTCCCGCTCCATGCGCTCGACATGGCGCTGCAACATCCCCAACGCATCCTCGTCGATTACGGGTCCGACGTCGGTAGCCAGATGGGTAGGATCTCCGATGCACAGTTCTGCCATGGCTCCCGCCAGCATGTCAATCAGCCGCGGCGCAATATCTTCCTGAACATACAGCACCCGCAACGCAGAACAGCGCTGCCCGGCACTCTGGAAGCTGGAAGACAGGGCATCTACCACAACCTGTTCGGGCAAGGCCGAAGAGTCGACAATCATTACGTTCTGCCCGCCGGTCTCGGCGACCAGCGGCACAATAGGACCCTGGCGGGCGGCCAGGCTGCGGTTAATAGACCAAGCCGCCTCAATGGAACCGGTAAACGCCACCCCCGCCACACGGGGGTCCTTGACCAGGCGGGCGCCCACTGCACCATCACCGGGCAATAGTTGCAAAACATCAACGGGCACGCCGGCCCGATGTAACAGTTGCACGGCGTAGGCGGCAATCAGGGGCGTCTGCTCGGCCGGCTTGGCTACCACCGTATTGCCGGCCACCAGGGCCGCCGTCAGCTGTCCGGTAAAAATGGCTAAGGGAAAATTCCAAGGACTGATACAGACGAATACGCCGCGCCCGTGCAAGCTAAGCTGATCCTTTTCCCCGGTAGGTCCTGGCAGGATTTGCGGAGCGGCGAAATCGGCCCTGGCGCGCATCGCATAATAGCGGCAAAAATCCACCGCTTCGCGCACTTCGGCAACACCGTCGGTAAGCGTTTTACCGGCCTCGTGTGCGCAGAGCGCCATCAGCGTCGGCATTTCCGCTTCCATCAGGTCCGCCGCCCGCTCTAGGCAAGCTGCCCGCTCCTCCGCCAGCGTCGCATCCCAGCCCGGCGCTGCGCGACTGGCCAGCAGCATCGCCTGGTCAATATCGTCGGCGCTGGCTTCTACCACTGTGCCTACGCGGCGCCGCCGATCAGCCGGCGAGAGCACCGCCTTGCCTTCACCGTTGCGAGCCACACCACCGATTAAAGGAGCTGCCTGCCAATCCCGATCGACAGCGGCCCTCATGTCCCGTGCCAGGTCTCTAAGGCGTTGGATATCGCTAAGCTCGACGCCTTTTGAGTTAAACCGTTGGGTGCCATAGAGATAGCGGGGCAGCGGAATACGTGGATGTGGAATCTGCGGCAACGCCGCCACTTTGGCAACCGGATCGGCGATAATGGCGTCGATCGGTGCGTCACGGTCAATAATGCGGTTGACAAAGGACGTATTGGAGCCGTTTTCCAGCAGACGCCGTACCAGGTAGGCCAACAGATCCTCGTGATTGCCGACAGGAGCATAAATCCGGCAGGGCCTGTTTAAGCCCTGGGAACTTACCACTTGGTCATACAACGATTCGCCCATGCCATGCAGACGTTGAAATTCGAAATCCCGCCGGTCACCCGCCATCTCCAGAACCGCTGCCACCGTATGGGCATTATGGCTGGCAAACTGGGGATAGAAGGCATCGGGTGCCGCCAGCAACTTACGAGCACAGGCCAAATAGGAGACGTCGGTAGAGGCCTTACGGGTAAACACAGGATAGCCTTCCAGCCCCAGTTCCTGGGCGCGTTTGATTTCGGCATCCCAGTAGGCTCCCTTCACCAGCCGTACCATAAGGCGGCGGCCCTGGTGGCGAGCCAAATCGGCCAGCCAGTCAATGATATAAATCGCCCGCTTTTGATAGGCCGGCACGGCCAGACCCAAGCCATCCCAGCCTTTGAAGGCAGGATCGGAAAACAAGGCTTTAAGAAGTTCCAGGGACAGATCAATCCGGGCGGCTTCTTCGGAATCGATATTTAAGCCGATGTTGTGGGATTTAGCCTGTAACGCCAGGGAGCGCAGCCGCGGCAGCAGTTCATTCAGCATCCGCTCGCCCTGAGCCAGTTCATAACGAGGATGCAGCGCCGACAGTTTGACCGAAATCCCCGGCCCCTCCACGGGACCCCGATTCTGCGCCACCTCGCCGATGGCGGCAATGGCATCCTCATAGGCATGAAAATAGCGTTCGGCGGCCTGGGAAGTTCGGGCCGCTTCACCCAGCATATCGAAGGAATGCCGATAGCCCAGCTCCTGCTCTGGACGGCTGCGAGCCAGGGCAGCCTTAACCGTGCGGCCCATCACAAACTGCCGGCCAAGAATTCCCATGGCTTGACGAATGGCTTGGCGAAGCACCGGTTCACCGCTACGTTGGAGAAGACGCCTAAAGGTGCCCTTCCGATCCTTGAGCTTGACCATCCGCCCGGTTAGCATCAGCCCCCATGTGGAGGCATTGACAAACAGGGAATCGCTTTGCCCGAGGTGTTTTTCCCAGGCGCCGGCGCTAAGCTTGTCATAGATAAGATTGTCAACGGTTTCGGCGTCGGGAATCCGCAATAACGCCTCGGCCAGACACATAAGCACCACACCCTCCTGGGTAGAGAGATCATATTCATGCATCAGACCATCGATGCCACTCCTGGGACCCTGCCGGCGCACTTCGGTCACGAGGGTCCTGGCCCGCTCGGTGATACACCGTCGCAACTCTGGGGACAGCATGGCTTCTCTAAGCAACAGCGCTACATGTTCACTCTCATCGGTGTAATACGCGGCGATAACGGGAGCATAGAGAGGATCGGATGCAATACTAGGTTCGAAGAATTTCATTGGACTAGGTCCTCTGGGTCGCTCTATGTTAATGAGAATAGACCAATCATCGGCGGAAAACAGCCCGCCGTTTTTTTCACCCTCGTCGATAGCTTGCAGCACGGCTATTCTTGAGTCATTTTTGAGTGGCCTGGCAAACGCACTTTGCAAGGTCCTTGACGAAGAACGCTAAGATAGCGTCAAAAGGCAAAAAACTGTGTCCAACGTGCTGGAGCGATTACCGCGGTGTCCTTCCTTGGTGCTAGATTGTGAATAAGCTTTATATTTGGGAAAATCGTATACTTTATCTGGGGCAATTGCCGCTGCTGTCTGAACATCGCCTAGGTGCGGCGGCGTTATGTATGGGAGTCGATAATGCCTTGCAAGTGCTGGAAAGTGAAGACAGCCAACAACGAGCTTGCAGAAGCGTGTTAATTCCTCCCGGCTGTATGCACGAAATTCACACCGGAACCGTACAAATGGCGATCTTGTTTCTAGACCCGGAAAGCGAGCATTATACTATTTTGCGAAACGCTATGACGGGAGGAGAATGGCAGTGCTTATACAAGCTGACTCATGAAGATCAAGCACTCGCTATTTTGGGTGATTTAAACCGCAGCGACTATGGAGCTACCATGGTTTATGAAATTCTTGAAAATATTATTGATCCCCAAAAAATAGCGCCCCAGGCACACCATTCCCTCGACGCCCGAATCCATAAAGTCGTGCAACTCATTAAAGACGATATCTCTCAGAGTTATTCAGTAGAAGCACTAGCCAATAGCATCAGCTTATCGCCAACCCGGCTCGTGCATTTATTCAAGGAACAAACGGGGGTGCCGATTCGCCGTTTTCGGCAATGGCATCGCATGAAGGCGGTAGCAACGCTGGTCGCTGCCGGCGAAACCCTAACCGACGCCGCCCTCAATGCGGGATTTTCCGACTCAGCACATTTTAGCCGGGCGTTTAGAAATATGTTTGGTATGAAGCCCTCTTTTTTTTTCAACCGCTCCGCCGACATGCAAATCATTATTGGTTAACTATCGGTCCGTTTGCTAAGCGCCAATTAGATGCCTTCGCCCATGTCCTGCGTCGCTACCGTACTTCCCGCCGAATGGGAAACCCAAGCCGGCACCCTGCTGACCTGGCCGCATGCCCACAGTGCCTGGCAGCCTTGGTTGATCCAGGTAGAAGAAACATTTTCCGAACTGGCGACACAGATCAGCCACCGGCAAACGGTCATCATTAGCGGCTACGACGCAGACCATTGCGCCCATATTCAGAGGAAACTCGCCACTTACGGAGCACAGCTCGAGCGGATTTGCCTCTATGAGATTCCCTCCAATGACAGTTGGGCTCGCGACCACGGCCCTATTACTATTTATCGGGACGCTCGGCCGGTGTTGCTGGACTTCCGCTTCAATGGCTGGGGGGAGAAATTCCCTTATCACCTCGATAATCAAATTACCCAGCGCCTCTACGCCGCCGGCGCATTCGGGACTACTCCGCTGCAATCTGTGGAATTAATAGTAGAAGGAGGCAGCATTGAATGCGATGGCCAAGGCACCTTACTGACGACACACCGGTGTCTATTGTCGGCAAACCGCAATGGCTTGACTCGCCAGACTTTGGAAAGCCGTCTAGGAGAAATTCTGGGAATCGAGCGCTTCCTGTGGTTACAGCACGGGCAGTTGATGGGAGATGATACCGACAGCCATATCGACACCCTGGCCCGTTTCTGCGATCCCGAAACCATTGTCTATCAAAGTTGCGAAAACGAGGATGATGAACATTTCGCTGCGCTCGACGCAATGGCGGGTGAATTGCGTACGCTGCGCACCCGCCATGGCATGCCTTATCGTCTGATACCGCTGCCGCTGCCGGAGGCAAAATTCAGCGCAGGCGGTAGCCGCTTACCTGCCGGTTACGCTAATTTTTTAATCTTGAACGAAGCCGTGCTGGTTCCGACCTACGCCGACCCGGCCGATAAAACAGCGCTAGAACGGCTGCGCAGCTGTTTTCCCACCCGCGAGGTCATTGGTATCAACTGCTCAATTTTGCTTCAGCAGTATGGCAGTTTGCATTGCGTTACCATGCAGTTACCTAGAGGCATAGCGATGGGACATCCTCAGACAGCGTATTCAGCATGACTTGCTAGAACGTAACTTCCCATCCATAAGGCAAACGTCGGGGGAGCTTTTTTATGAAACAGCGTCTCTTAACCGTTGGCTTGGTCCAGCAGGCCTGCACCGCTGACCACACCGCCAATTTGGCGGTCTCTATTCAGGGTATCCACGAAGCCGCCGCCCAGGGCGCCCAACTGGTGCTGCTCCAGGAACTTCACGCCGGGCTCTACTTTTGTCAGATAGAAAACCCGGAGATCTTTGATTTGGCTGAACCCATTCCCGGCCCTACGACCCAACAATTGGGCACCGTGGCTGAGGAACTGGGCATTGTTTTGATAGCTTCCCTATTTGAGCGCCGCGCCCCGGGGCTGTATCACAATACCGCCGTCGTCCTGGAGCGCAACGGCCAAATTGCCGGCATTTATCGCAAAATGCACATTCCGGATGATCCCGGCTACTATGAGAAATTTTATTTTACGCCCGGCGATCTAGGATTTACGCCTATTTCGACCTCGCTGGGAAAGCTTGGTGTGTTGGTATGCTGGGATCAATGGTTTCCCGAAGGCGCCCGTCTAATGGCCCTGGCGGGAGCAGAGCTGCTGCTCTACCCCACCGCCATCGGCTGGAATCCGGATGACAGTGAGCTGGAGCGCCAGCGCCAACGTGAAGCGTGGCTCACCATTCAGCGGGCCCATGCCATCGCCAACGGCATTCCGGTGCTGGTTTGCAATCGGGTCGGTTTCGAGCCGGACCCCTGCGCACAAACAGCGGGTGCGCTGTTTTGGGGCAGCAGTTTTATCGCGGGACCTCAAGGTGAGATACTGGCCAGCGCTTCCACCGATCGGCAAGTAGTCTTGGCGGCAGAAGTGGATTTAGCACGTTCAGAGCAAATCCGCCGGATCTGGCCCTATTTGAGGGACCGACGCATCGACGCTTATACAGGTCTGCTGAGACGCTATCTGGACTAATTTTACCCGGACTCCTTGAGTATCTAGACATAAACGCCTTGGCATCCCTACCAAGTTCCCACAACAAAATACTTACTTTGCAACCAGACCGGGAAATCTATCGACGGCAAATCGACTATGGCATTCCACACAGCTATTTGTCATCTCATACCAATTCGTAAAAAATACACTTCAATTCGTACTCCGTTTACCGTACTCGATGATTCAAATAATCCAGCATTTCGGATAAAATTGAGTCTATCGTTTTCGCCGGAAGAGCCCCCCATGTCCAAGAAGCGCAAGTACCCGTCAACAGAGTTGTCTACAGACCAGCGTGAACTCGTTGCACGCCTCGTGGGCCCGCTGGAGGTGCGTGGGATCTCGCGCTCGGTCTTTCGTGAGGTTCTCGCCGACGCCGAGATCATGGTGCCCAAGTCGTCTTTGGACCGCTGGGTGCACGCCCACGCGGCGACGGGCAGGATCTTCACGGCGGAGAAGGCCAGCGGAGCGGCGCCGCTTCTGGACGACGAGCAGGGCGAGATGGCAGCCGGTTGGGTCCTGTCTCAGAACGACTCGAACCAGGTCGTCTCGCTCGCCTCGTTCTCGACGTTCTGCGCGTCAGCCTTTGGTGTGGAGCTTGCCCAGACGACGGCGCATGACTACCTGCATGCCCTTGGCTTCAGTTCGAAGGTTTCCCAGGTGAAGATCAGCGGCTTCACGGTGGACGTCGACGCGCTCGCGAAGATGATGTTTGAGTGGAAGAGCGAGCGACAGCGTGCGGGAGACCTCAAGGGGCTCCTGGCAAGCGTCGACTTCACGTTCACGGGCCACCGCACCGATCGGCGCCTGACCTACGCGCCTGCTGGTGGCGCTCAGCCAAAATCGAGCACCGCGATCACTCGGTTCACGAACTGCCTCGTCACCGTTGTCTGGTCCGACGGTGTAACCCGTACCCCGCCTGTCCTCTTCACGTTCCATGGGAAATTCCGGCGCGATCGTGTCGGGCGCAAGGCGTGGGTCCAGGAGAGGGACAAACTCGTGAACGCTCTCGCACGCTTCGGCATCCATGCGAAACGCGTCATCTCTATTGGCGCCGAGCAGAACGAGACCCGCCTCTATGCCAGCGAGAGTGCCGGGCTTCTGCGCCGGTTTTTTGCGCGCTACCAGATCCCGCGCAACGTTGTCGTCTTCAGCGATAATGGGAAGTCCTTCTTTCCGGGCGGCGTGAGTGTTCTCGAATCGCTCGGGTTCGCAAAGCACGTGTCGTACCCTGCACCCGTGCATCAGCATCTTTCGCCCAATGACAACCGCCTGCATGGCACGGCGAAGGCGAGGTGGCGTAACAGTGGAGTGGACTTCAAGGATGACGTGGAGTCGTCCCTGTGGCTCCTAAGCCATCTCGATGTTGAACTCGCGGCTCACGGAGCGACGTGGTTCAGGCGGAACCTCTTGGATCTCACCGCCAAGTCAGCGCGAGAGCTCATTCGGGGCAGCTCTGGGAACAGGGCACAGGTCGACTCCGATAGGCTCTATGCTTACCATATCTTTGCGGGCCTGAATGCGATGGGAAGACCAGAAGAGACTAGCGCATAAGTTCCGGACAACTTGCATGGGCGAGTGTGCAGCGGGTAGTGAGAATAGAATTGGACTCAATTTTAGCCGAAACGCTGGAATGATAAGGTATTAAATCCAAATTGGTGTAAATA
>CAVSVP010000007.1:812500-1023066 GCA_963731125.1 uncultured Pseudomonadota bacterium | reverse complement strand
AGCCGTACGTTGGGCTGAGGAGCAGGCCGTGGCGGAAGTGCTGGGGCTGTCGCGGTTTGATGAAGAGGATCTTTACGGGGCGTTGGATTGGCTGGCGGAGCAGCAGCCGCGTCTCGAGCAGCAACTCTACCGCCGCTATGTCAAGCGGCTGGGTCAGCCACCGGTGCTGGTGCTCTATGATGTCACCTCCTCCTACCTGGAGGGCCAGGGCAACGAGCTAGCTGAGTATGGCTACTATCGCGACGGTAAAAAGGGCAAGCAACAGATTGTGATCGGTCTACTGACCGCGGCGGATGGGGAACCGCTGGCGGCCAAGGTGTTTCCGGGCAACACCACGGATTGCACCACGGTGGCAGCGCAGATCGAAACACTCAAGCAGCGGTTCGGCATTGCGGAAGTGGTCTTGGTAGGGGATCGCGGGATGATCAAAACCAAGGGCAAGCAGGCCCTGAGTGCGGCGGGCTTGAAGTACATCACGGCCTTGACGGATCCGCAGGTCACCCAAGTTCGACATTGACGCGGGTCTAGACGCTAAGATAAAGTCGGAATTGTTTATCAATTCAGTGAATTACGCTTTTTTCCAAGCCCTAATTTTGTAGTGGCACACTTTTTCCTTAAAAGCCGCTTTACAGCGGCTTTTTCAAGGTTTATTGTGTGTGCATGTTTTTACGCACCACCAGCAACGGCCGCCGCCAGTACCTGCAGATTGCGGAAAGCTACCGCGATGCCGGCACCGGACAGGTGCGTCAGCGCCATATTGCCAGTTTAGGGCGCCTGGACCGCCTGCTGGAAGACGATGGTCTGAAGGGGCTGATCGACGGGCTGCTGAAGGTCAGCGGTCGCGGAGGCCTTGACGAACTCGTCCCTGGCGTCACCGACGACAATACGCAGTTTGAACCGGCGCGCACCGTGGGGGCGCTCTGGGCGGTGTGTCAGCTCTGGCAGCAACTGGGGCTGGGGGGGTGGTTGCAAAGCCGACTGAACGGTCGAGGCTACCGGGTGGACATTGAGCGTCTGGTGCGGGTACTGGTGACGAACCGGCTGTGTGATCCGTGTGCCAAGCTCGGGGTGTTGCGCTGGCTGGAGCGGGTGTACTGGCCGGGCAGCGAGCGGATCACCCATCAGCCACTGCTGCGGGCGATGGATGCGTTGCTCCCCTTGAAGGAGGAAATCGAGCAGCATCTCCAGCGCTATTGTGCCGCGGCCGACGAGCTGGACGTGGTGTTCTACGACATGACCACGGTGCGGATTCATGGTAGCGGCGAGCAGGACGACGACCTTCGGGTTTATGGCCATTCCAAAGACGTCAACGGCGTGGCGCGCCAATACGCCGTGGGGGTAGTGCAAACGGCAGCGGGGTTGCCGGTCCATCACGAAGGGTTCGCTGGCAATGTGGCCGAGGCCGGGACGGTGCGGGGCATTGTCGAGCGATTACTCAAACGATTTACGTTGCGACGGCTGATCCTCGTTGCCGACCGAGGAATGCTCTCCCTGGATAATCTCGAGGTCTTGGAGGGGCTACGGCTGGCAAACGGGCAAGCGGTGGAATATATCGTAGCGGTCGCCGCGCGGTGTTATGGGGAGTTTGTCCAACCGGTGGTGGATCGCCACGGCGAGTTGCTCGCCCAGAGCCGGCGCGCGGGTGGCGAAGTCTTTGCCGTCCTCCCCATCACCGGCGATCGGCGCTTGATCGTGGCGCACGATCCGACCCGGCTACGCCAGGCGCGCCGCCAGCGGGCGCGGCGCCTTAACCCGGTGATCAAACAAGCCCGGGCACTAGAGCGCAAACTCAATGCCCAAGAGGCCGGCGCGGCGGGTCGTGGGCGCCGGCTTAGCGACCACGGGGCGTGCGTGCAACTGGCGCAAGCGATTAGCGAGGTCGGGGCCAGCCGACTGATGCAGCTCGATCTCGATAGTTCGCTGTTTAACTGGTGGTGGGATGTGGCGGCGTTCAAACGGGCGTTGGCACTCGATGGTAAGCTCATTGTCGTCACCAATGTGCCTGAGTGGGACGCCGCTGAGGTCATCGCTCGCGATAAAGCGCTGGCCGATATTGAACGCGGGTTTCGCGTACTCAAAAGTCAGCTCGACATCGCCCCTGTCCATCACCGCCGCGCCGATCGGATTCGCGCGCATACCCTGATTTGCTTTCTCGCGCTGGTGATCCAGCGTCTGTTACGCCAGCGGTTACGAAACACCGCGCTGGAATTATCGCCCGCCACGGTGTTAGCGCGCCTAGAGGCCATTCAATACCACACTGTCCGGCTGGTCACCGGACAGGGGATCAGCAACCTCGGGCATATCGCGCCGCCGCTGCGCCAGCTGTTCATCGCCATTGACGTGGAGATACCGACCCGCGCACGTATCGAATCGACCTTGTAGTGGCATTTTTTTTGACGGTTTCAAGTCAAATCAAATAGTTATAAAATTTAATGTCGAACTTGGGAGGTCAGGAAGTTGCTCAAGGCGCAAGTGCTGGAGCGGGATCTGTTCGATGAAGTGGCTCAGGCGGTCGAACACGACGGTCTGCGGCTAGTGCTGCGGCGCAACGAGGCGGTGCGCCGGAAACAAACCCAGCGCCGTCAGACTAAGCTAACCCAACTGCACCAGCGGGTGGCAGAGCGCAACGCCCTGGTCGCCGATTCCAAGCGGGCGCAACCGGAGGCTGGACTGCGCCGGCTGAGTCGCTGGGCCAAGCGGCATCAGCTCAGCGGCTTGGTGACGCTGGCACTGGCGAACCGCGAACTCACCCTCCAAATCGATGAGGACAAACAGGCCGAGGCGGCGCTGTTGGATGGCTGTTATGTGCTGGAGACCGATGTGACCAAGGATCACCTGGACGCCCGAACGGTCGATGCCCGCTATCGCGATCTGCAAAAAGTCGAACGTGACTTCCGCCTGATGAAGACCGCGTTGCTGGAAGTCAGGCCGCTGTTCGTGCGTAAACAAACTCGCACCCACGGCCATGTCTGGGTGGCCATGCTGGCCTTGATACTGGTGCGGGAGCTTGAGCGCGGCCTCAAAGCCGCGTTCGGGACCACGGCTGAGGGTGATACCGCCATGACCATTGAGGATGCCCTGCACGCGCTCTCGCGGCTGTGCTTCCAACGCCACCAGAGCGGTGATCAAACCTTCCTGACCCTGCCCCTACCGGATCCAAAACAGGAGGCTATTTTCCAGGCTGTTGATATCACCCCCCCCACGCTTCACCCGCTGCAAAGCCGCCATGATGTAGGCAGAACGTTTCCTGTTGCTTACCACCAATTTATTGAGCTAATTCAATAGATTGTACGAAAAATACTGCTCACTAACTGGGGGAAGATCCGTTGTAACACGGCTTTTACGGTGGTAGATGGATCAGGCGCTAAACCGGTGCTATCGGTGCGTGCTTCCCACCAATGCAACGGCCGGTTTTGCTGCAACAAATGACAGCCCGCGGACAGGCCGATGGGAAGCAAAACGATCAGTATCAGAACCGCACTCAGCCAGCGCACCGATCCTTTTAACCAAGCGTCACACCAGTCCATGGACACGCCTCCTTTTGTCGTTGAATGCCAACACGCCAGGGTACGAAATGTTCTGCAGAAAGTTGCTTACCCAAGGGCATTCACCTTATCGGCTACTGATTTTTCCCGTGCCGCAAAAAATCCTCAAGATGGCGCAGCGCGATATCGGCCTTCGCAGCAACGGCCTCGGCCGTGTCAAAGCCAATATGCGGTGCCAGTACCGTATGGGGAGCAGTAAAAATCGGATGATCCCGAGGCAGAGGGGGTTCCCGGTCAAACACATCCAGGCCTGCACCTGCGATGCGGCCCTGCTCCAAGGCCGCAATCAGCGCCGTCTGATCAACGACCGGCCCACGAGCTGTATTGATAAGAATGGCTGAGGACTTCATGATGGAGAACTGCTTCCGACCGATTAAGCTACGGGTGGCATCGCTTAGAGGCACATGTAAACTAATAATGTCGCTGTGGGCCAGCAGTTCATCGAGCGCCACCTGCTGAATCACCACATCATCAGCTTGGATAGGCAGCGCGTCAAAGCCCAGGACATGGCAGCTAAAGGCATTGCCCAAGCGGGCGACCTGCAGACCAATAGCGCCACACCCCACAATCCCAAGGGTCTTACCGAATAATTCCCGCCCGAGCAGGTCACGATTACTGCCACCGGAGCGGACTGTTGCATCGGCAACGACGACGTGTCGCAAAAGGGCAATCATCAGTCCAATTGCCAGTTCGCTTACGGCATGGACGGCGTAACCTGCCGCATTGTAAAGCGAAATGCTGCGCGCTTTGCAGGCGGCCTGATCCACATGATCAAGACCCGTAAAAGCGACACAAATCAGCTTAAGCTGAGGGCAGGCTTCAATCACTGCGGCGGAAAGGGGGCGGTTAGTGAGGAGTAGAGCATCCGCATCCTGAACGTGGTGAATCAAATCAGCGTCACTCATACCGCGGGTGTCGCAGATGGTCAGGTGATGGCCAGACGCCTCAAGCAGGTCCGCCAACCGGGCGCGAATGGCTTCCTCAGACTGGCCAATAGGTTCGATAAGATAGATTTCCATGGCTACACTCTATGTTGGAATATCTAAAGGTTTAGCAAACGAAATCTGAATTCGTCGGTTTTTTTCTCTGCAAGGGTAGGTTGAGCATAGCGGGTTATCCATAGCCGCTCTCTGTCAAGTGATTGGATGAGTTCTCATAGCAAAAATGGGTATATGGTTTAATAGACATTATCGGTTTTAAGGTTTCGGCGAATTATTGCCCTTGATGTACAAGCAGTTAAGTCAGTCAATAGCTTATTTCCGATAATGTCTAATAGTCAGGCGGTGCCGTAAAACCGCCGACCACCTTGCTCAGCAAACGGGCAAAGGCCACAGTGGAACTATCTTCCAGATAAGGTCCGATAATCTGGATCCCCACCGGCAACCCCTCGGGGGAAAAACCAACCGGTGCGGTGGTGGCTGGTAAATAGGAAGCCGAGGCCAGACTACTCCATACCGATAAGCTTGAGACATAATCCACTGCTGCCCCATTTACGGTGAGATTACGTTCCGTGATGGGCTGGCGATGATCGTGTGTAAAGGCCACAGCAGGTGCGACCGGCGCCAGTAGCACATCATAATCTCGGAAAAATACCTGCCAGGCTTTTCTGAGGCGTTGTTGCCGTTCTGCGGTACCGGGAGACGCGTAACCCCGAAAAACCTGTTGGACCAACTCCCGGTAAACCCCGTAAGACTCCGCCAGCGTTAAATCGGGGCGAGCCTGTTCATTGACCTGACCATTAACCCGGCGCAATGCTTCGACAGTTTGTCGCAGCGGCATCCGCACCGCCGCATCCACCTCGCTGTAGGGATCATTCAGCCAGGCAGCTACCCGATAATCCGGTAAGCCTTTTCCCCGTGGAGGCAGCCGTTTCGGTGGCTGGTCTACCAACCGAAGCGACTGGATTAATAGACTTAGCGCCAGTTCCAGGTCCTCGGCGCTGCGTGCCAGCGGACCAATGACCGCCATCTCCGGAGGAACCGAAACGCCAGGAGACGGTGGAATGTGACCCTGATAGGGGATTAGCCCAAAACTGGATTTGTGCCCATAGACCCCAGCAAAATGGGCAGGTATACGGATCGAACCGCCAAAATCGCTGCCCAGTTCCAGCACGGTTAATCCAGCGGCCAACGCTGCCACGGCGCCTCCCGAAGATCCGCCGGGAGTGAGTTTTCGATTCCAGGGATTATGGGTAGTTCCATACAGCTTATTATAGGTCTGCCAATCGCTGGCATCCCGAGGGACATTACTGCGGCCGAAAATCACGGCGCCGGCGTCAATTAAACGTTGCACTGCCGGTGCAGTAACTTTAGGTACATAGTGTTTGTAGATGGAATTGCCTGAGGTGGTGGGCATGCCAGCGATTTTAAACGTATCCTTCACAGTCATGGGCAGACCATGCAAAAGGACCCCAAACCTCACCGCGACGCAGGGCGTTATCCGCCTCCCGCGCCCTGCGCCGGGCGCGGTCGCTATCAAGCCAAATCACGGCGTTGAGGGCTGAATTAAACTGTTCAATGCGCTTGAGATATAATTCCAGCAATTCCAGGGCGCCGATTTCCCGGCGCCGGATAAGTTCGCTCAACCGACTAGCGGAAAAAAAAGCGATATCGCGAGGTGCAGGCTGCTCCCCTGCCGCCAGCCAGCGCCAGGGTAGCGCTGGATAAACGAGTGCACTTGCAGCAAGTCTCTTTAACAGGGTACGCCGGGTAACCATCATTTGTGTTACGCAAAACCTCTATAAGAATAACAATACCTTAAAAATATATTAAATTTCAATAACTTGATCTAAAACCACAGTAATAATTTGCCAGGGATAGATCAGGTGACATAGACGGGAATCACGGCTCATGCCACCAGTACTGGTAGTTCAAAAAGAGCAGGTTGCCGAGAAACAGCGCCAAGATAGCCCAGTGCGTTAGTGCCGTAGCGCCCTCATCCACTGTACATCATGCCGAACAAGATACTGTCTATACACATTCCTCACAAGTTAAGCAAAACCGAGCTCTGTCAAGTCTTCATCTGGCGGTGGTGGATCCGCTTTCGGTGGCCGTTTTTTGCGCACGCGCTTGACTACCCCGAGATCCTGATTTTCCGGCGCCGCAAAGTATTTCACCGGGTCATCGGCTAAGCCGTTCTGGTAGGCCACGGAGAAGTGGTAAAGCCCGCGGATCAACATCTCCAACGAAATCTGATCAAACTCGATGCGCAGCTCCTCGGCTACCGCGTCGCCCAAATCAATCAGCACCGCAAAGAATAACCACGTGCTCCCCACTTGCAGTAACACGCCATTCTCTGATCCGGTCCACAGGTACGACAGGTTCAGCACCCGCTTGACAATGAAAAACGCTTCTTCAATTCGCCAGCGCCGCCGATACAGATCGGCCACCATTTCGGCCGGCAACACCGTCGGATCCACCACCCTGGTCAAATAGCGATACCAGTGCCGTTCGAAGCGCATTTCAACCAACCGCAGCGGATAACGGCAGCCCGCGATGGATACCAACCGATCGCGGATGAAATCGTTCTGTTCCAGGACCTGCGACACGCGGTAAGCGAGATTGGACTTGCTACGAGTGATCCAGGCCGCACTCCGGTCAATGACTTGCTCGAAAAAATCGAAGTCGTACAAGCCCCGATCAAAGATCCACAACGTCCCCGGGCGCGAGACCTTCAGCACCCGCTCTAGGAAGTTCGTATCGTGCGCTGGCGCCACGTCGGTGAACCACACATAACGGGGTAAGCGACTGGCCAAGTCGATCACCGTACAAATCTTACCCGCCAACGTCCCCGGCGCCAGCTCCTCCAACGCCTTGAGCTTGCGAAACAACGCCTCCAACGTCGAGCCGTCGACCACCAGCACTTCCCGAAACGACTCTCGCGCCCGCACCACCGCCGCCGGCAGCGGCCGGCTCCGCTCGGCCCAGCGGCGCTGCAGTCCCGGCAACAGCCCCAGCAGCACCCGTTGAAACAACTCCGCCGGAAAGCTTAAGAAGCGCTGACTCAGGGCCTGTTGCGTGACCTTCATCCGCCCCGCCCACAGACAATCCTCGCGGGCCAACGTGCGGCTCAGTTCACACACCGACGGCACCTGACGCCACAACCGCGTCAATACCGCTGCCACCTTCACCGGAAAGCTCAAGATCCGCTCGCGCAGCCCCAACAGCCGGGCATACCCTTGTTGGCCCAGGATGGCCGGCGTCAGCAACGACTTCACCCGCTCCTCAATGACCTCATTGCTCACCATCGGTGCATTCTTGCGCCGCACATGGTCCGCGTTACGCGACTTCTTCGCTTTGCTCATTCGTCAACCAGCCGGTGTCAGTTCCATCAAAAATTCGCTATTTTACCTCTTGACAGCTCCACGAATCTCCTAACTTGTGACGAATGGTCTATACAAGATAATTGCGCATCATACCCCAGAATTCATCGCCGAAAAGGCGGTATTTTACATTTACATAGGGCAATCGCGCTATGTGAGTTGAGAGGCTGTTGGAAAATACCCTGGCGCGCAAGCTAATGCGTTGATTTAAAATGCTCCGAAATCGTTCGATCAGGGGTTTTCCAACAGCCTCTGAGGCCCGAAGATGAGATGGGTGCGGTAATCATCGTTCAGTGAAGCGCGCAGCTGACGACGTCGCAGGCTATCCTTAGCGGGGCCGTTATGGCGTATCCCGTTGAGCGCCATCCGCCGGATCAGGGCAAGGGTTTCGGGCGCGTGATGTTGGCGTGTCCGATTGGCATCCTCGCCGAACTGCACGTCCAGTATCCAATGCTGACCATTCTCGGTATCCCAGTGGCGGCGCACGGCGTCGGCAAAGCACGCCGGATCGGTCAGTGAGCACCGGTAATAGCGGTATTCGGTCGTCGTTGCCTCGCCGATGATTCGGGTCGATTCGACGCGACCGACCGCTTGCAGTCCGGCCCACTCGGGTGGTTGCTCCAGCCAGGCAATCTCGTCACTCAGGGCGTAGCGGCGGATTTCAATTCGACCATGGTCTTTGGCTACCGTCTCCTGCTGGGGCAAGCGGCCCTGGGCCGTTTCCGTGTCTAGCCATAAGCGCACGTCGTCATGCAGACCCGGGTGGTTGTCCTTCAGAGACCAGGATGTAGTCCGCACCCGCGTCGATCACGTCCTGGGCAATGGCTTTCTGACAGCCCATCGCATCGATCGTAACCACCGCCCCTTGCACATCCAGCAGTGATAGCAATTCCGGCATCACCGTAATTTCATTGGTTTTGTCCGCCACCGCCTGCGGCGTAAGGACTAAGCGAGCTTTCGCCGCATAGGCGCTGACCAGGTGAACCGCTTGCTCGCCTACTCGACTACCCCGCAACCGCTTACCGTCCAGGCACACCGGTTCACCGGCTAAACTCGGGATAGCGACTTCCACCCACCGCAACAACGCGTCGGTAAATGCCCCCGGCGCCAGGCGTCCCAACACGTCACTGAGCGTATCATGCGACGGAATGCCATTCGGCAGTTCCAAGAACTCTCGCAACCAGTCCTCCTTTTGCTTGCCAAATTCCTCCATCCCTACCCAGTCTTCAATTCCACTGAGCACGGCACAACATACGAGCATGAGAATGTCATTCAGTTTGTGTAGCTTGTTTCGGGTTTCCCGGCGGGGGTCAGGCAGCTCGGCAAAATAGGGGCGGGGATCAGACAGCATCGGTTACCTCCTCAACATCAGCATGCCTCCCAACATTACCTGCCTCCTCTGTCAAGAGCTATATAGCGCGATTGCCCTATACATTTACATCTCGACTTTTGCAGTACTCCAAAGGGCGTAGCATCGGGGCTTTTCTCCAGAGGAGGGGCCGCACCACTCCCCTGACCTGGCCTGGACGCTCCAGACCAAGCCCATCCTCGGCTTCGCGAAGCAGATGCACCGTCTCTCAGTAGGAAAGCGCGGCGATCAAAGGTGCCATCACCTCGCCAAGCGTCCGCCCTTGGGAGAGCGCGGTGGTGATAAAGGTCGCCAAGCTCCACAGTGCCTGCGCCTGGGTATGGCGACGCCACGTGCCTGCTGAGCCCTCCAGCTTAGTCTGGAGCTGACGTTGAAGCAGGTGAAGGAGGGCCTGATCGTGATGGGCTGCGCGCAGTAACCTGTAGGTCACGGCGACAAGCGCGATATGTCGATACACCGCCGCAAAGTCCCGGACCTGATACTGATCGAGTCCATCAACTTTGCCCTCTTCGTGATAAACTTCAACGGACCAGCGGTGGCGCCGAATCCGGGTGATGCCTGTGGCCTGCCAATGCAACTGATTGCCGATGAAAAATGCTGCCGCGTCGGACAGGTCGGCCTGGCGATGATTGATCACCAACCGTTGCTTGCCAAAGTTCGGAATCTGATGGGTGTTGCAGTAGCTGTAATAGGGTTCCTTCTGGCCTTTATAGGGAATCGATAGGTTACGAAAGATCGGTTTGTCACCGGCGTTGACGGCCTGGTGATGTTCGGCTCGCAGGTGCTGAGCAACCGCTTCCAAGCGGTGCTCGCCACTGGCTAACCGCACCTTATCATCGCCTGCCAATGTGCCCACGTAAGCGCACTTCAGGGGCTTTGCTAAAAACCGGCAGAACGCCGGTTGCGTATACCAGTTGGCAAAGGTGACCGGCAGCCCGTGCTCGGGGTGCTCGGCACCGAACTGGGTAAGCAGCTGCTGGCCTAATAGCAACTTGCTTTGATAAAGCCGTTGGACTTCCGGCTTCTGTTGATGACGCCGCCACAGGTTCAGCAGATACTGGCGCCATTTCTTGGGCGCGGTGGTCTTGAGCGCAGACTTGCTGGCGCGGATTGGCACCCCTGCCGCCCGCAGCCCGGCCTCTAGCTCCTCGACCACCACCGGCTCCCATAACCGAAACGCCACCGGATAGTCGGTCTGATCATCACTGTAATGCAGATTGACTAGATTATGTGCCCACACATAACACCCCCGCGAGGTGTCATACCAATACGCAATCTTCTCAACCTGCTGGCCATAGTGGGTCAACAAGGTATCATCCAGACTCAATACCCCTTTCGGCTTCATCCGGGTGCCCGCCAGACTCTCCAGCAACCCAAGACGCGCTCGGTTAAGCGCCTCGACCGAAAATGGACTCGCCGTTAATAGCCGATTCAGACTGCTCTGATTCCGCACATCGACCACAAAGCCCCGATTGCTTCCCTCAACCGTCTTGTTCTCCGAGAGAATCAAGCCACTAATGTAGCGCTGAAACTGCTCAAAGGCTTCCGCCGAAAATACCGCCGCAAAAAATGGCGCATAGTGCCGGACAAGCTCAGGAATCTCAACCAACGGTAACATGAGAACACCTCCACGCTGATGGATGAATTCTCGTCTATTCATATTCTACTGCGCTTATTGCCGCGCAAAAAGGATATTTGAAGATTAAACTGCTGCAAAAGTCGAGCTTTGAGTACGTATTCCGGATACGGGTTACAAACGGCCTGGTAGAAAAAGCGGCTTGAAAAATATTCGAAGAACCGAATGGCTAGCGCCAATGACTTTAAGAAGCCGGTCACGTGCAACATCCTTTACGAGTTTATCATCATCGAATACGCTATCCGGAAATCTATCATATCTCTGTGACGGCGCATCCTACCGCATCGTGGATGCTCCAGTCGTTAGGTGAAGCGCTACTTGCTGAGGTTTCTCCGTCGTTTGTGAAAAACGCGGACGAGCAAGCAGGTGATTAGAGAGGGTGAGTTTTAGTCGTGAAAGGGAGAACTATGGAAACCACGACGGCATGGGCTAAAGCGCCTTTGCAGATTGGTGGTCTTGATCACTTCGCTGTACCAGCGCCTTGTATCAACGTTTATAGCCGACCTTTGCCATCCCCCCTTTCGTACCCGGTTTGCCCGGCTATGTCAACCTGTAGTCCCCCGCGGGGGGATCTGAAGGGATATTGGACTCCTTGAGTCAATAAAACCCCTTGCTCCATCACCCACCGGCAAAGAGATCGAGACCCAGTCCAGGTACCGGTGTTCGCAACTGGCACGCGTGAGCCACGTCGGCGATTACAGAAATTTCGATGGCAGCGATGTTGCCGTGGGCTCTATCAGCTACCGATCGCAGTGTAATTTTCTCTCTATAACGGATTCTGTTGATGGTGTTTTGAGCCGTTCATAGAGCCTGAGATGAGCAAGTTCTTTAACCCATGGTCTGTATACCGTTTGCCATTGAGTCGCTCGGCCGGACATTGCCGAGCGTGATGCTTTTTCACCGTGGCGGGTGACGAAGGACAGAAGTTCCCCAACAAGGCCAGCGCGCGCACGCGTTGCTCAGCGGAGGTCAGCGTGCCGTGGAAGTCCTGTGCGTTAAAACAGGCTCGATCGAGAAACCGTATCAATCGATCCACCAGCGCGCTGGTGCGATGCGCGGGTTGATGATCATAGCTTCGGCTGAACGGCGCCCGCTTGTCACACAAATCCAGGGTATGGTGTTTCATCGGTGAGTCGGGCAGTGTCGCTTCGGCCCACTCGCGCAACCGGCGCAGGCGTTGGGCAAAGGCGGCCTTGTTGGGGGCACGGTAGGCGTGCCAGACTTTCTGGGCCACCGGTGCGAAGACTTCAGTCAGGGCCTTGGTCGCTCGATCACGGATTTTCAAAACCGCATGGAGGAAGCACAACATGACGGTAATCGGTGGAAACAGCGCCTTCCACGCCCCTTGAGTCGCCGGCCAACCATCGGGGTTCACGGTCTCAGGTGCATAGTCCGGTGCCAGTGTCCGGGCTTCCTCAGCAACAGTACCTCGCATCGCGCCCAAACCCATAGGCCAGCGCCCAACCCGGCACCTGAAATCGCATCAAACACAGGCCCTTTTCAACCGCCGCCACGGACCCGCTCAGATACGGCAGCACAAACGCCGGCGCCACCGTCCACCCCGTCTCGCCCGCATTCAATCGAACTCGCCGGCAGCGTAGCTGTTGTTTGCACGAAGGTTCGGTAAACCCATACCGCGCATAGCCCCGCTCGAATGTATCGGGAAACCGTTCCGGATACCGCCCGTACCACTATCCAGGTGCGCTTTGGCAAACGCCTTGTCCGTCATAAACCGCCCGTAATCAGCTTCGCTGATCGGCAAGCAAAGGGTTCGATAGCCTCGCTTCAAGGGTTGCGCTACCATAGTCATGGCTGCCTCCAGGCATCGGGATGTCGGGTTGGGTGGTGCTAACCCATAACATCTCTTACTCGGAGACAGCTTGCAACTCGATTTTAGCCCATCAACAGAATCCGTTACAAAGAGTAATTTTGAATTCACCATGGGCAGGTGCGCCCAGAAAGCCGATTGAGTCTCCAAATCTCACCGCATCGCAGAGAAATTACGACCTTCTTTCAATAAGTTGACAGCGCCATCGATAACAAAACCGGGCGGATCGTAACCGGCCCGCCCGCTCTATCCCTATCTATCCGCCGCTACTCCATGGTAAACAGCGAAGCGTTACCGCCCGAAGCCGTAGTGTCGATACTCACTGCCCGTTCCAGAAGGAAGCGGTGCAGGTAACCCGGGCTTCCGGCCAGGGGACAACCGGGCGCACCGCCCCCGTGCTCGGTCACCGCGAAAGGGATCAGCGGCCGTATGGCGCCGCTACTCTCGGCCAGCACCCGGGTGATGGCTTTGGCCTGCTCGTGAGGACCGGCAAAGGCGACGGCTTGAACCCGGGCGTTGTCCACCAGACCCTTGACCGTTCCATCCTTGCCCCTTGGGATGGCACTGATCGACGCTTTGGGAACGCCGGCCTCCCGCAGTAATTTTTCCAGTTGCAGAGCGACACGCTCGTCATCATGCCAGACCACGGCCCTATTGCCAGCCGCCAGCGCCGCACCGGCCTGGGCCGCCAGGGGAGTCACCCCGGAGCCTTCCACCGCCAGACAGGCGACCAATCCCCGGGGTGGATACTTCAGCTCGTCGCGCTCACCGGTGGGTCCAGGCAATGATTCCGGTTCCGCCAGCTCGGCCTCGGCCTGAGCCGCGTAGAAGCGCAGGTACTCGGCCGCCTGGGCGATCCCTTCAGCGCCATGGGGGTCCAGCTGGGCCAGGGTCTCACCCGAGCTTTCCAGAGCTGCCGCCGCCCTCTCTAGAATCTCGCCGCGTGCTATCACCGACAGAGCCGACCAAACGGCCTCTGCCTCTTCGCCGTCGGCGAGCACCCGTTCCAGATGCCGGCGCGACAGGCCCATGGCCGTAAGATCGCCGTCGCTGGATGCAGTCACGCTGACCTCGGTTCCGCCGCCGACCGTTTCATTGGCGAAGCGAGGCAGGTAATGGGGACCACCGGCCTTGGGGCCGGTGCCCGAGAGCCCTTCACCGCCGAAGGGCTGCACGCCGACCACCGCACCGATCTGATTGCGGTTGACATAAGTGTTACCGGCATGCACCCGGGAGAGGATGAGGTCCCGGGTCTCGTCCACCCGGGTGTGGATACCGTGGGTAAGGCCATAACCGGTGGCGTTGATGGCCTCCACCACTTGGCCGATCCGGTCGCCCTTGAAGCGGATTACGTGCAACACCGGACCGAACACCTCGCGCTTCAACCGGGAGAGATTATCGAGTTCGAAAGCGGCGGGTCCGACGAAGGTACCATTGCCGCTATGCGGGCCGGGCTTCACCTGCTTCAGCAGCTTGGCTTCGCCACGCATGCGCTTGATATGGTTTTCCAGCAGCACCTGGGCCTCCTCGTCGATGACCGGTCCGATGTCGGTGGAGATGAGGGAGGGATCACCGACGCTGAGTTCCTCCATGGCACCCTTGATCATGGTCAGCATCTTGCCTGCTACATCCTGCTGCAAAAACAGCACCCGCAGGGCCGAACAGCGTTGGCCGGCGCTCTGAAAGGCGGACATCACCACGTCCCGGGTCACCTGCTCCGGCAGGGCACTTGAGTCCACGATCATGGCATTCAAGCCGCCGGTTTCGGCGATCAGCGGGTAGAGCGGGCCGTCGCGGCGGGCCAGGGTCCGGTTGATGATCTGCGCCACCTCGGTGGAGCCGGTAAAGCAGACCCCGGTCACCCGCGGATCGGCCACCAGGGTTCCACCCACCTTGGCGCCGTCACCGGGCAGGAGATGCAGCACCTCAGCAGGAATACCGGCCCGGTGCATGAGGCGCACGCCGGCGGCGGCGATCAGCGGCGTCTGCTCGGCGGGCTTGGCCAGCACCGCGTTGCCGGCGGCCAGCGCCGCAGTGATCTGGCCGGTGAAGATGGCCAAAGGGAAATTCCAGGGGCTGATGCAGCAGAACACTCCGCCACCCTCCAGCCTTCCGTCGCGGCCGAGATTCCGCGGCACCCGCAAGCGCAGCGGTTGACTGCAGTCCTGTTCTGCGCGCAGGGCGTAGTAGCGGCAAAAATCCACTGCCTCGCGCACCTCGGCCAGAGCATCGTTCATGGTCTTGCCGGCTTCGCGTACGGCAATGGCCATGAGCTGAGGTGTTTCTTCCTCCATCAGGTCGCCGAGCCGACGCAGAGCGGCGGCACGTTCCGTCACCGGAGTCGCTGCCCAGCCCCTGGCGGCTTGGCTGGCGGCGGCCAGTGCCTGCTCCACATCCTCGGGCCCAGCCTCGCTGACGCGGCCCACCACACGGGTGCGGTCGGCGGGGGAGCATACCTCCCTGGCGTCCCGGTCGAGCTGTCTGCCGACGACGATGGGGCCCGAGGTCCAACCGCTCTGCTCCGCTGCTTCCATGGTCTTGGCTAGGGGCCTCAATTGAGAACGGTCAAACAGGTCGATGCTGGAATAGTTCACCCGGCCCTCGCCGTAGAGAGCCCGGGGCTGCGGAATATGGGGATGAGGAATATAGGCCAAGCCGCGTACCTGGGCGATGGGGTCGGCGATGATCTCCGCCACCGGCAGGGACTCGTCCTGGATGCGGTTGACAAAGGAGCTGTTGGCGCCGTTCTCCAGCAGCCGCCGCACCAGATAGGCCAGCAGATCCTCGTGCTCGCCCACCGGGGCGTAGATGCGGCAAGGCATACCGATCTTCGGGTCCTCCACCACACCTTCGTAGAGCTCCTCGCCCATGCCGTGCAGGCGCTGAAACTCGAAGCCACCCTCGGCCCCCGCGTACTCCAGCACCGAGGCGATGGAGTGGGCGTTGTGGGTCGCGAACTGGGGGTAAAACACGTCGCGCTCAGCCAGCAGCTTGCGGGCACAAGCCAAGTAGGCTACATCGGTGTTCATCTTGCGGGTGTAGACCGGATAGTCCTTGAGGGCGAGCTCCTGGGAGAGCTTGATCTCCGCGTCCCAGTAGGCACCCTTGACCAACCGTACCATCAGCTTGCGCTGGTGGCGCCGGGCCATGTCCGCCAGCCAGTCGATAACGAAAGGCGCCCGCTTTTGGTAAGTCTGTACCACTAAACCGAAGCCGTTCCAGTTTTTCAGCTCGTCGGAGCCGGAGACGGCCTCGATCACGTCTAGCGAGATGTCGAGCCGGGCGGCTTCTTCGGCGTCGATGGTGAGGCCGATGTCCAGCTTGGCGGCATCAACCGCCAGAGCATGCACGCGCGGCAACAGCTCGTCCAACACCCGTTTCTCCTGCCACAGTTCGTAGCGGGGATGTAGCGCCGAGAGTTTTACCGAGATTCCCGGCCCGTCGACGCTGCCCTTGCCGCCGGAGACCCGACCGATGGCGGCGATGGCATTGCGGTAGGACTCGAAGAAGCGATCCGCATCGCTCATAGTGCGAGCGGCTTCCCCCAGCATATCGTAGGAATAGCGGTAGCCCTTATGCTCGAATGCCTTGGCGCGCTCCAGTGCCTCTCCGATGGTGCGGCCCATCACGAACTGCTTGCCCATGATCTTCATGGCCTGGTTGACCGCCTCGCGGATCACGGGCTCGCCGACCCGCGCCACCAGACGCCGCAACACCCCCCCGGGCGACTGGCCCTTGATACTGCGCAGGCCCACCACCCGACCGGTCAGCATCAGTGCCCAGGTCGAGGCATTGACGAACACCGAGTCACTGCGCCCGAGATGGGCGTCCCAGTTGGCGGCGGACATCTTGTCGCGAATCAGTGCTTCTTGGGTATCATTGTCGGGAATACGTAGCAACGCCTCGGCGATGCACATGAGCATCACCCCCTCCTGGGTGGAGAGTCCGTACTCGTGCAGCAAAGCGTCGATGCCGCCCTTGGAGCGCGCCCGAACCCCCTCCACCAGGCGTCGGGCGGTGCTTTGAATGCGGTTTTTGGCCTCCGCCTTCAGTTCCAACTGGGAAAGCAGAGCGCGGACGCACTCGGTCTCGTCGGCCCGATAGTGAGCGTCAATCACTTGGCGTAGCGAATTCGGTTCCCGGGGTTGTTTATCGAATATCATCGGTCGTTCTCCCATTGAATTGGCTTGGGATCGGTCATGCCGGTATGACGCCGGGCGGCGAATCGGAAAGCATGGATGAGTTTACGGCGTTCAGCGGCTATACCAGTCCATAAAGGGTCGGCGTGCCCGCCAATGCTCGAACCGTCGCTCCAAGGCGTCCTGATGTTCCGCCCACCATTGGGCATCGATCCTGAAGGCATGGCCGGCATTTTCAGGAGCAGTGGGTAGATGGGATTTGATATCCTCGTTGAGCATGGCCAAGGAGGACTGCCGCGCCGGCCCGTAGGAAATATACTTAGCCTGATCGGCGAGACGCTGGGTGTCGGTGGCGAACTTCACGAACGCCATGGCAGTTTCCAGGCTCGGCGTTCTTTCCGTACGCTTGGGAATAGCCCACATGTCGTAGTCCCAGGCCTGGCCGTCCCACACGATGCGAAAGGGCTGCCCCTTGTCAGCGATGGCCCCATAGATGCGGCCGTTGAAAGCCGAGGTCATGACGACCTCCCCGTCGGCCAGCCATTGGGGCGGCTCGGCGCCGGCCTCCCACCAGACCACGTCGCGGCGGATGGACTCCAGTTTGTCGAAAGCCCGTTGTAGACCCTCCTCAGTGGACAGGGTCTCGTAGACCTGGTCGGCAGACACGCCGTCCGCCAGTAACGCCCATTCCAGATTGACCTTGGGTGAATTACGCAGACCCCGTTTGCCGGGATACTTGCCGGTATCGAAGAAATCGGCCAAGGTCACCGGCGGATCGTTCTTAAAGCGTTCGGTGTTATAGGCCATCACCGTGGACCAGATGACCTGGCCCACCGCGCAGTCGGGTAACATGCCCGGCAAGAAGTCCTGCTCGGCGGGCGTGCCGTCAGGCGCCGGCGGCAGCATGGAATGGTCGATTTTTTCCAGCAGTCCTTGCTGACAACCGCGCAGCACATCCCCCAGTTCCATATCGACCACGTCCCATTTTACGTTGTAGGCATTCACCTGGTCCCGAATCTCCTTGAGACCGCCGTTGTATTCCTGGACGTTTAGGCGAACGCCGTTAGCCTGTTCGTAGGGAATCACGTAGGCCAGCATTTGACTCCGGGTATAGGTCCCACCCCAGGAAACCACGGTCAGGTCGCCGTGCGCCCAGACGCCTTCGACGGCAACGCCACCGATGGCCATAACGCTCATCAGAATCCGAAACGGGGTATGTAATAGGTGTTTCATTGTTGTTCTCCTCTCGTCGCCTGTGGGCTAATCGCGCACGACCAGTACCGAGCAGTCGGCATGACGCACTACCCGGGCGGAGTTGGCCCCCAACAAATAATCTTTCAGGGCGGGATTATGGGAGGCCATGACGATCAGATTGGCTTTGATCTCGGCGGCCACCGCGAGAATTTCCCGGTATACCCGGCCGTCCCGAACAATGTATTGAACCTGGATATCGCTGGGCACATGTTGCTTGATCACTTCCTGCAGGCGATGTTCGGTTTTTTCCCGATACTCCCGATTGAAGTTTTCCGGTAACCGAATGGCCGTGATATTCATATTCAAATCCACGACGGTCATGACGTACAGCTGTGTTCCGGGGTTTTTGGCTTGACCGATGGCGACGGGCAGGGCCTTGTGCCACGAACTTTCGTGGGCCAGGTCGATAGGGATGAGAATCGTATTAAACATGGTGACACCTCTCGATAACGATAAATCCTAGGCCGGAGCTTGGTTTGGGTCTATGATCTTGCCGTCCGCGGTTATCTCGGTCTCGTCCATGACGGACTCGCCGAGATCCTGCCAGCGTTGCTGCTCCGCCTCGCTGGCCTTGGGCACGAACCAGCCGGTGGCGGCCCACAACAAGCCGAACAACGGCGACAGCCAACAGGCGAAGGCGACCGGCGCATAGGCCAAGGTGGGAATACCCAGGGTACCGGACACGAAGGCACCACCCACGTTCCAGGGGATCAGCGGCGAGATCAGTGTACCACCGTCTTCCACCGAGCGGGACAGATTGGTGGTGGACAGTCCCCGCCCCCGGTAGGCGGGCGCGAACATTCGTCCGGGCAGGGCGATGGACAGATAAACATCACCGGTCACCGCGTTAGTGCCAACGGAAGCACCGGTACTGGCCGCAATCAGGCCAAACCGGCCCTTGGCGACTTTCAAGACATTTTCCAACACCACTTCCAGGCAGCGGGTCTGCTCCAATATACCGCCGAAACCCAGGGCGATCAGCACCAGGGTGATCACCCAGGTCATGGACTGGATACCCCCCTTGCTGAGCAGTGTGTCCACCGCGGCAATGCCGGTGTCGCTGGTGTAACCGTTCTGCATGGCATTGAAGACATCGTGGAGCGAGACCCCCTGGGCGATCACGGCCACAATACCACCCAACACCACGCCGGAGAAAATGGAGGGCAGCGCGGGTAATCGTTTTAACGCCAGCACCACCACCACGGCGGGAGGAATCAACAACCACCAGGATAGATAAAAGGTTTCCTGGAGTTTATTGCTGATCAATTCCACGTTTTCACTGTGCATGGCGCCGCCGGCATAGCTCATTCCTAGAAAACCGTAAATAGCCAGGGCCACCAGCATGGCTGGCCCCGTGGTGGGAATCATGCCGCGGATGTGGCTCCACAGATCGGTGCCGCATACGGCGGGGGCCAGGTTGGTGGTATCGGACAGAGGCGACATCTTGTCGCCGAAAAAGGCCCCGGACACCACGGCGCCGCCGGTTAAATAGGCGGGAACGCCAAGTCCCTCGCCGATACCCATCAACGCCAAACCGACGGTACCGACCGTTCCCCAGGAGGTTCCCGTGGACAGGGAAATGACCGCGCAGATCAAGGCTGTGGCAATCAGGAATATGCCTGGACTGAGAATGGCGAGTCCGTAATAAATCAGCAGGGGTACGGTGCCGCTGAGAATCCACACCCCGATGATCATTCCCACGGTCATGAGAATAGCCAGCGAAGGCAGGCCGACGCTGACCACATGATAAAGCCCCGCTTCCATGTGGGACCAGCGGTAACCCAGCGTCCAACCGAGTACGCCAGTGATCATGATGCCCAAGGCCAGGGGCACATGAGGCGTAAAGTCATCGAAGACGAACAGTTGGATCATCAACAGCGCCATGGTCAAGGCGATGGGTAACACCGCCATGAATAACGAAGGCTTAGGCGTTTGGGGATTATCGTCACGCATGTTCTGCATTTCCTCTCTTTGGGAGTTATCTATTTTGAAGACGAGTTTCGAGTTTTTGTCTTTATCTCCTACCTTGGTAAGCCAAAATAGCGGCGGCCAAATCCTCGAGAGCCGCCCCCACGGATTTGAACAGGGTGACCTCTTCCCTGGAACGTCGTCCCTGGCGGGTTCCGCGCGTCAGTTCGAAGAGGTCCGCCACGATGTCGTCCTTGGTCAGCACACCGCTGGCGAGGGGTTGGACGATATCGCCGGCTTCCACCGTGGCGCCTCCACGGGTATCGACGAATACCCGCGAGCGGCGTATAACCTCATCGTCGGCCTCCCGCATGGTTGGTTTGAATCCCCCCACCAGATCCACGTGAGTGCCCGGACTCAACCAGTCCCCTCGCAGCAACGGTTCGTTGGCCAAGGTTGCGCAACAGACAAGATCCGCCTGGCCAACCGCCGCGGCAAGATCGGTTGCCGCCTGAGCTGCGTATCCCTCGGCTATCAGGTGATCGACCAACCCGGTAGCCTTGGCGATATTCCGCCCCCACACCGTGATCCGCTGAATCGGGCGTACGCTGGCGTGGGCCGCAATCAGGTTTTCAGCGAGCCGGCCCGTGCCCACCATGAGCAAATGGCTGGTATCCTCGCGGGCAAGGTACCAGGCAGCGAGGGCCGAGGCGGCCGCCGTGCGCCGTGCCGTCAGTTCACCGCCGTCGATAACGGCCAGCATTTCGCCGGTGCGGCCACTGGCCAACAAATAACTGGCGGAAACCGCAGGTTGTCCCCGTTCCGCGTTGCCGGGAAACACATTGGCGACCTTGACGCCGATGTACTCCCCCGTGACCCAAGCCGGCATCAACAGCAGGGTTGCGTTCGGTTCGGTAGGTAGAACGATATCGTGGTGATGGCGCACCGGCGCCTCGCATCCCTGACGGAATCCATCCCGCAGTGCCTCGATCAGAGGTTTCCAGGCCAAGGCCTGGCGCACGGCTTCGGCATCGATGGTCAGCATGGCGGCACCCTCCGTTAGGTGATGAGAAAATCGCGGGTTGTTAAAAACGGTCCAGAGTCAGACCGCTGATGTCGATCTCCGGAGCACGGCCACCCAGGATATCCGTCACCACTCGCCCCGAACCGCAGGCCATGGTCCAACCCAACGTACCGTGGCCCGTATTGAGAAACAGATTACGATAGCCCGTGGAACCGAGCACGGGTGGGCCATCGGGCGTCGAAGGACGTAACCCCGTCCAATACTCCGCCTTGCCCAGGTCACCCCCGGCGGGAAACAGCGCTTGCAGCACGTGGCCCATGATGGCACGGCTGGACGGCGTTATATCCAGGTCATAGCCCGCGAACTCGGCGGTACCGGCGGCGCGTATGCGATTGCCCAGACGGGTGATCGCCACCTTGTAGTAATCATCTATTAGGGTAGACTGGGGCGCAGCGTTTTCGTCGACGATGGGCACGGTAACCGAATAACCCTTCAGGGGATAGACAGGAAGACGGATGCGCAAAGACCGCAACAACAGGGGCGAGTAACTGCCCATGGCCACCACGTAGGCATCCCCCATCAGCGATCCCTTATCGGTTTCCAGCCGTACGACACGATCCCCTTCCGTGATCAGGTCGTGAATCATCGTTTGATATCGAAAATCGACGCCACGCTGCCCGGCCAAACGGGCTAATGCCTGGGTAAACTTGAAGCAGTCCCCGGTTTCATCGTCGGGGAAATGGAGACCACCGGCGATCTTTTCCCGCACCTTACCCAGGGCGGGCTCCATTTTCAGGCAACCCTCCCGGTCGAGCAACGCATAGGGCACGCCCCATCTTTGCAACAGCGCCCTATCCGTGGCCGTACCGTCCAGTCCATGTTGGTCCCGAAACACATGCAAGGTCCCGCGGCTACCTTCGTCGTAAGTAATACCGGTTTCCTCCCGCACTGATTGCAGACAGCCCCGGCTGTAATGGGCAAGGCGAAATATACGCGCCTTGTTGAGTTCGTAATGGGCGGCCGTACACTGCCGCAGCATGTCGAGCAACCAACGCCACATGGCCGGATCCAGCCGAGGGTGTAGCACCAGGGGCGAATGCTTTTTCAGCATCCACTTGATGGCTTTGAGCGGAACGCCGGGACCCGCCCAGGGAGCGGCGTAGCCCGGACAAATATCACCGGCATTGGCAAAACTCGTCTCCAGGGCCGGGCCGGGCTGACGATCCACCACCACGACCTCATGGCCCGCTTGTGCCAGATAATAGGCATTGGCCACGCCAATCACACCGCTTCCCAGGATGATAATCTTCACAACCATCTCCAAAATTCCCGCAATGAGCGGACCGGCAAGTGTTGTTGCAACCTGTAGCCGCAGGACTTGCCCTGCTTGACAGGTGCGGCACTCGTTGACGGGGCCAGGCTATTTCATGGCCGCCACGATACCATGATGGCCACCTGCAGGATCAGGACCAGACAATAGACAAGATCAGCCGCGAATCGCATCGTCCACGACATCGAACTCGGCTTGAATTGTCGTCTCGGGAGGCTTGTCCATAAGGCTAACCCCCAAGATGGCCGGAGCGCAGAGAATAAAGCCCAACGGAATTTCGTACATATCGAAGATCCCACCGTCCATCTCTTTCCAGACGATAACGGTCAACGCTCCTAGTGCTCGGTCAAAGCTTAATTTTGGGATCATCGAACTTTAAGTATGCTCATATTTACTCACACCTTGGACTCATGCAATCCCAATTTTTAGACCTGAACAAAGCACTAGGACCATCCCCACGATGGCGTCGTTGCGGGTCATCTGTCTCCGGACCAAAGGCGGCGCCGAATCCACCCCAAGTATAGGACACCAGGCCTAGCTCCGTGGTCTCCGGATCCCGAGTCAGGTAGATGGAGATCAGAGCGATCAGGATCACGGTGCCCAGACCAGTTCGTGCTGGCTGGCGTTCTTGCGGATCATGGCCTTGCAGAAGTCCTCGGTCATTGCGCTGGAGAACACCAGAAGTTGGGAGTCGACGGTACTTATGATGGCCGATAATTGCCGCTAGCAGTATTCCCGCCACCCAGGGATTGAACAGTACCTGGGACAAGGTGATGAGCACGGTTTCAGGATTTTGCAGAGGATTGTCGGCAAAATAGGCAATACTGGCGAACCCGGTGAAAATGACGCCATACGGAGCTAGCACCATCCAGATCATGCCGTTCAGCCGAGCCTTGGGCACATCCTTGGAACTCCGTAATCCCATGAAACGAACCACGATATGGGATTGGCCGAAGTAACCCAATCCCCAGGCCATCAGGGAAATAATTCCGAACAGGGTTTTAATGAGCAGCGAAAATCGAGCAATGAATGAGATCCCGATGGACTGAACTCAATGCATAAAGTATAGCGACACTATGGCAAATGTCTATCAAACATAGATCGGGCAGCGATTCAGAACGTCATCGCCTGTTGGAGCCCAGGGCGGCAGTTGTCAAACGCGGGGCACAGCTTGGCTGTATGTACTGCTTGCCCGCTCACGCTGCCTCTGAGAGCGGCGTTGGTTGAACAAGCCTCTTTATAACGGATTCTGTTGATGGTGTTTCAGGCCGTTCATAGAGCCTGAGACGAGCAAATTCTCCAACCCGTTTTCTGCGTAACGTTTGTCATTGAGTCGTTCGGCCGGACGGCGTTGTCCGTGGTGTTTTTTCACCGTTACAGGTGATGAGGGGCAAAAGTTCCACAACAATGCCAGCGCCCGCACACGGGATTCGGTTGACTCCAACGTGCCGTGGAAGTACTGGGCGTTAAAGCAGGCTCGATCAAGGAACCTCATTAACCGGTGGTGTCCTAATTTTGGATATTGCTGATTTACACAGGCCGAGCAAACTCATATCGATTGACAAATAAGCCGATGACGATATCGTGCATTTGGACCGATTTGGAGAAGCAGATCGTTTTGCGCGCCAAGCGTTTAACCCGAGTCCGTAGATACCGTCTTGAAAGTCAAGCCTTCGGAGTGGTCTGAGGTTGGAAATCGGTTTGGTTTTTGATGACGCCGAAGCAAATATGAGCCAATTTGCGCATGGCAGCGCCGAGAGCAGCCATTTTGCATTTTCCGCGTTCCAGCAACCGCTCGTAGAAGGTGCGCACATCGGGATTATGGTGACAGGCGACGATGGCGGCCAGATAGAGCTTGGCGCGGACCCATGCTGGGCCGAGTTTGGACAAATGCGGGCGATGACGCACACTGGAGCCAGATTCATGCTCGGTGGGAATTAAGCCGAGGTAAGAGGCGAACTGTGCAGCCGAGGCAAAGCGTTGGCCGGACTGCAACAGCGCCACCATCAGCCCCGCCAACACCGGGCCGATACCGGGGATCGAGAGCCAGTGGTGTCGGTCTTGTTTCAGCTGGGGGTGACGATCAATGTGATTGTCGATGGCTTGGCGCAGGCGCTGCTGTTCGGCTTCCAGAAACGCGATCCCACGCGCCAGCGAGGCGATCACCGAGGCGGCACTGGGTTGGCTGAGACGGGCCTTCTCAAGGCGATTACGTTCACGTTGCAGGTCGGTTTCTACCGCGGCCAACCGCTTGAGCAAGGCGCTCAACTGGCGCACTTCGGGAGGCTCCGGTTGCCAGGGGCGGGGTTTGGTGAGCGCCCCGAAGCGGGCAATGGTCAAGGCGTCCATGGCGTCGTTCTTGGCCTTGATGCCCAAGCCCTTGGCAAAGTCTTTCACGGCCTTGGGGTTGATGACCGACACTACCAGGCCCGCGTCGTGCAGGGCGTGAGCCAGGGCTTCGTGATAGGGGCCGGTGGCTTCCATCACCGCGTGCAGCGCGGCGGGAACCGCACCGGTTTGTGTCTGGCACCAGCGGATCAGGGTCTGAAAACCTTCCGGCGTGTTAGGCATCTGCTTTTGGCGCTTTTTGAGCGTTTCGGGCTCCAGCAGCACGACAACATCCAACTTCTTCTTACTCACGTCAATACCGATGAAAACCATAGGCTTCACTCCTCATTACCCATGCGCAGGCTAACCTTGTGCTCATGCAGACTCCGCGGTCTTGGATACCGTCCAGCCTGGGGTGGCGAATTGAGGGACACACGGGGGATTATCGGCCTTGATCATCGTTTCGGCCATTGTTATCCCCCTGAATCAGGAAGCAAGAGCGGCCGACGGCGGACTCACGGGCTCGATAGGTACGATTAGAGTCATCGGAACAGGCGTTGAATCAGAGTGTGGTGGAACCCAAAGAATCCTTTATCATGGGAGGTGCTAACCGATGCCCGATCAAGGGGGGGGTTCCACCATGAACTACGGTACGCGAGAGCGGGCTTGTTTTCCAGTGTGCTCTGGAGCGGTCTTGACGAGATCCGGAACTTGTGCGTTGCAGAGCGTGTTGTGGCGGCGAGGGATAGTGTCATGAAGCGCTGGGACCGGGCGGTGCAGGCGGTAAAGTGGGAAGCCGCGGAGGCGGCGTTGGGGGGTGAGGTGACGCCCTCCCAGCGTCAGGTCGGCGAACGGTTGGGGATTTCCCGGAGCACGTTGCGGCACTGGCAGCGGCGCCAGGCGCGGTTGGAAGCGGAGCCGGCGGTGGTGGCCTTTTTCGAATCACCGGCGGGGCTGATGTTTTTGCATCGGCTGATCGTGGCCGCGCAGGTGGTGATTCCGCTGTTGGGCAGTGGTGGGATACGGCCGGTAAGCCGGTTGTTGGAACTGAGCGGGTTGGATCGTTTTGTGGCCACCTCGTATGGGGTCCAACAGCGTGTGGGCGCGGCGATTGAGACCGAGACGGTTGGCTTTGGACAGCATGAGCGGGCCCGCTTGGCTGAAGCGATGCCGGCGCGCACGATCACCGCCTGCCAGGATGAGACCTTTCATCCCGAACCGTGTTTGGTAGCCCTCGAGCCGGTGTCGAATTTCATTCTGCTGGAGCGGTATGCGCCCAACCGCACCGCGGCCGCGTGGGACGCGGCGATGGCACAGGCGCTTGCGGATTTGCCGGTGGAGATCATTCAGTCGACCAGCGATCAGGGACAAGCGTTGCGCCATCACGTCGAGAAGACGTTGGGCGGGCATCATTCACCGGATGTGTTTCACGTCCAGCAAGACCTGGTGAAAGGCACCGCGGGCGCCTTAGGAGTTGCGCAAAAATAAAATTTACAATCTAGAGAATCAGGTGATATGATCGATGTAAATGAATGGACAGCGGTCGATAAAGCAGAGTGCGAGAAGTGAAGCTATTGAGCAACTACGGGAGAAGTATGAAGGCTTGGTGTCGGAGCTCGATGAACGGCGTCTGCGACTGTGGGCTGCGACCGAGGCGAGAGCATTAGGGAGGGGCGGGGTGTCTTGGGTAGCGGAGGCCACGGGCTTAACGCGACCGACCATTTATCGTGGTGTGAAAGAGCTGGAAGAGCGGCGGCGGCACTTGCCGCAGGAGCGAGGAGCGGATCGGATACGCCGTGTTGGCGGTGGTCGTAAGTCACTGGTAGAGCATCACCCACGGCTACAAGAGGCGTTAGAACAGTTGGTTGATCCGGCGACCTGTGGCGATCCGGGCTCGCCACTGCGGTGGACATCGAAGAGTACCAGAAAGCTAACGGTGCAGTTACGACAGCAAGGCTATCCAGTCAGCCCCAGGACGGTGGCTCAGCTGCTGCGAGGGATGGGCTACCGGCTGCAGGCGAATCGGCGCACGAATGCGGGCGGGTCGGATCCGGATCGAGATGCGCAGTTTGCCCACATTAATCAGCAAGCGAAACGCTTTGCCCGCGCTGGACACCCAGTGATCTCCGTGGACGCCAAGAAAAAAGAGTTGGTCGGCCATGTTAAAAATAGCGGACGCGAATGGCGCCCTAAAGGACACCCTGAACCCGTTCAGTTGCACGATTTTGCAGACCCCGAACTAGGCAAGGCGTTGCCCTATGGTATCTACGACATCTACCGCAATGAAGGTTGGGTGAACGTCGGTATCGACCAGAATACTGCAGCATTGGCCGTCGAATCCATTCGCACCTGGTGGCAGCGCATGGGCTCAATGGCCTATCCAGCGGCCACGGAGCTGCTCATTACGGCGGATGGTGGTGGCAGCAACAGTGCCCGTTCCCGTCTCTGGAAAGTCGAGCTTCAGAAACTTGCCAATGACATTGGGTTACGCATCTCCGTATGCCATTTTCCACCGGGCACCAGTAAGTGGAACAAGATCGAGCACCGGCTATTTTGTCATATTACTGAAAACTGGCGGGGGCGGCCCCTGCTGACACACCAGGTGATCGTGAACTTGATCGCGCACACCACGACACACAAAGGATTAACAGTCAGAGCTCGATTGGATACCAAACACTATCCCACAGGCATCAGAGTCAGCAATGAGGAACTCAACAAGGTTGCTCTGAAAAAAGCTAACTTCCACGGCGAGTGGAATTACACTATCGTACCGCAAAAAGTGTAAACTTTATTTTTGCGTAAGTACTTAGCGGCCAAGACGCAGCAGGCCGACAAAGCTCTGGCTGAGGCCTGGCAAGCACTGACCCAGGCAGCGGAGATTCAACCCGATAACCACCGTGCCACGGACGACGCCCCCTGCCGGATGCCGGCCCAAGAACGTGTGGCCTCAGCCGAAGTCGCGTTAGCCGAAGCGCAGGCCCAGCAAACGCAAGCCCAGGCGGCCATTCAGGCCATCAGCCGGACCTATCATCCCTATCCCCTGGACACAGCTCAGCCGCAAAGCCGCGCGGCCGTGGAGCAGCGCTTGGCGCAGGCGTTTGACCACCTCGAACAACTCGCTGAGACCGCCGCGCTGTCGCCGCGCTGTGGCGCGCGGCTTGCCAAGGCCCGGCGGGTGTTGACCGATAGGCTGGCGACGGTGACCTTTTTCATCATGACCGTCACTGCCCGGATCGAGGCACTCGATTTGGCTCCGGCCGTGGCCAGTGCCGTATTGAACCAACTGCTTCCGGCTCTGTCTCTGCAGCGGGTAGCCGAACGCACCCAGACCGCCTCTGAACGTCAGCGCCTGCAACAACACGCCACGGTGCTTCTCAACTCGCTTAACGCGCCAGAGAGTCCATTGACCGGACTGCCCTCTGAGCAGCGCGCCTTGATCGAGCAGGTGACCACCGAGTGCGCCGATCTGTTTCAGCGCTCGCGCTCCTGTGTCGAAGGCCGCAATGGGCAACTCGCGCTGCACCACCATCACCTGCACCGCATCCGACCCCGCAAGCTAACCGCCTTGACCACCGTTCACAACTCTTTCATCCGCCGTCCTGATGGCACCACACCGGCTGAACGCTTGTTTGGTAGTCGCCCCGCCGACCTGTTCGAGTGGTTACTGGACCACGTCCCGATGCCAGCCAGGCCAGCGCGCAAACGGGCTTCCCCATCGGCTGAGAAACCTCTGCTGAGGGCCGTCGCATGAGGTAATGGCCGAAACGATGATCAAGGCCCCACCCCGTGTTTCATGTCTCCCAATGAATGTCATTCGAATGACTCTGCTACATCTCGACTTTTGGAAAAAGGCAGTTTATTCTTCCTATACGCATGATCCCTACGACACAGAGAAAACCAGGTTTGACCGGATATACAAAGCCAAATCGGTAGTAAAGGCGATCTACTTCCCGAAGGGTTTCGAGATTGTGCCGCCCTGGGGCGGGCAGCAAAGTGCTGATGGAGGTTATCTGTTTCTCAACGGATCAGAGGTTTACGGTTGTGAAGCCAAGGCCTATCATGAGACCTATGAAGTCGTTAGAGACTAAGAACACTTGAGTGGCACTGGATCAAAGATAACCCCCCTCATCGGGCGGATTCATCGTTCAATTGAGACATCGGATAGCAGCGAAATCAAGACGAGATCACCTGGCCCGAGCGCGCGCCATGTGCTCGAGCCGCGGGATGAATAGAAGGCGCCTATAAGGGCGGTCTCTACCGCGACTCAAGTGTTTCGTCAGAGGCTGTTGGAAAATACCCTGGCGCGCAAGCTAATGCATTGATTTAAAATGATCCGAAATCGTTCGATCTGGGGTTTTCCAACTCACATTCCGCACCCATTTTTTCTGAAGATCGGTATTTTTTCGTGACAAATCAGTGCAAGATACTGCTTAAAAAGTTTTAGCCTGAGGGAGGTGGGGTATTTTGCTGAATTAGGCAGGCGAGCGAGGCTGGCGTTGGGGGGATAATGGCACGAAGTGGTGGTTATAGTCCCGGAAAGTGATATTCGGACATGACCAAAACCCCATAGAAAGTAGTACTTGATCGGTCGTATGATAGGTTGTATGGGTATTGTAGTGAGGGCACGGCCATGACAGAGGACTGGGAGCTAGACGGACGCCAGATGCCGGATCAGGTGCTGGAGTACGGTAGTGTTTTAACTGTGTTGAGTTCTGTAAATCGATAGGCTATGATTTCGTGACGTTTTCAAACGATTTTCGGAGCAAAACTCGCATGGTATTAGCGCCAGTAGCCTGTCCGACTTGTGGTGGCATCGACGTGGCCAAGCATGGCAAGGCGTCGAACGGAAAGCAACGATTTTTGTGCCAGGACCCGACGTGTCCATGCCAGACCTTTATTCAGAACTACTCAGAGAAGGGTCGCTTGCCGGACGTCAAGCAGCAGATCATTGACATGGCCCTGAACGGCAGTGGGGTGCGGGATACGGCGCGGGTGTTGGGCATCAGCACGGCCACGGTGATTAAGGAGTTAAAAAAAAAGAATCGGAGTTGCGCTCGGTAAACACGCCATTTTTGGCGGCAGCGGACCCTGACGCCCTTCAAGTAGATATCGTTAAAATAGATAAAAGTCAGGACGTTGGTAGTGATAACCTGGAGGTCGAGATGGACGAGATGTGGAGCTATGTGGGGAGCAAGACGAATCAACGGTGGCTGTGGCATGCCATCGATCGGGCCACCGGGACGGTGTTAGCCTAGGGCGTCTAAATCGGCCAATTTGCTTTAATCACTTTTTGGACCTCGCTGATTGGTTCCAAACCCAGCGTGAATCGGTGTCATAGCGATATTCTCAGGGTCCAAAAACCGGGCAACGAATTTGGCCTAAAGATGGCGTTTTTAGACACCCTAGTGTTAGCCTATGTCTTGGGTCGGCGTCAAGATGAGGTCTTTCTGGACTTGAAAGGGTTACTGGAGCCGTTTGGCATAACCCGCTTTTTTACCGATGACTGGGGGGCCTATGCGCGTCACCTGGACTCGGAAACCCATGTGATCGGCAAGCGTCACACGCAGCGGATCGAGCGCAAGCACCTCACGCTGCGCACGCGCATCAAGCGACTGGTTCGCAAAACCATTTGCTTTTCGAAATCAACGCAGATGCACGATATCGTCATCGGCCTCTTTGTCAACCGTTATGAGTTTGGTCTCGACGTCTGAGGCAAAGGATCAACAGAGTTAAAACACTACCCTGGAGTACCTTCGCAAGATCGCGGTTCGCGCGGTGGAAGAGCAAGGGTACCGTCCAGAGGTGGTGATTGGGGTATTAGAACTGAGTCGCAGCGGCATGTACGATTGGCTGCAGCGCTATCAGACCCAAGGATTGCAAGGACTGGAGAGCCACCCGGCACCGGGGGCGGAGGCACAGGTGACGGAAGCGATGGAGGCGTGGCTGAAAGAGACGGTGCTGCATTCGACGCCGTTGGCGCATGGGTATGACACGCGGTTATGGACCCGTGACATTCTCGCGGCGTTGCTGCAAGAGCGGTTTGGAGTGCAGGTAACGGGGCGCACGATCAGTGGACATTTGAAAAAGCTGGGGTTGAGCTATCAGAAGCCCCGCTACCGGGCGGTGGAGCAAGACCCGCAGGAGGTGGCGTTGTTTCTGGAGGAGAAATTCCCGCGTATTCAACGATTAGCCAAGAAGCTGGGGGCAGACATTGGCTTTGAAGACGAGGCGGGCATTGGGGTGAGAACGCGCGCCGGGCGGACCTGGGGCTTTTGGTGGGGGAGCCACCGGAGATTCGGGTGACGGACCGTCGGGGCGGATACAACATGCTCTCAGTGGTCACCGGGCAAGGCCAGATGCGCTACTCTCTAGCCCGAGTTTACCGCGTAATTTGGAAAAGTTTTTGTTCTACTGAGAGATTCAGTCGGTTTTTTGTATGACCTACGTGGCGAGATAGCGGCCGAGGTCGAGGGTGTCGTAGAGGGTGCGCTGGTCGTCTGACATCGCCGAGAGGGTCATGTGGAGCGTTGGGGCGCGGCGGTTGTCTGGCGACGGATAGACAATGCTCACCTCGCGGATGTGGCTCAGCTGCTTAAGAAGGTCGGGGATCGAGCGGTCGATGCCGTGTTGATAAAGCTCGCGCCGTAGCAAGCTGCACAGCATCAGGGCGAGCACGCAGCAGAACACGTGCACTTCGACCTTTTGATCGGTCCAGTGATGCTGGGGTCGCAAACCAATGTGATGGGGATCCTTCATCCGTCGAAAGCCGGTCTCGAGGTGATGCTGGGCCCGGTAGCCACGAATAATCTCCCCATCGGTCCAGGCCTCATGGTCGGTAAACAAGAGGGTTTTGCCCAACAAGGTCTTCTGTAAGCGTTGCCAGGCGCGGTGATCGAAGCGATAGCTCAGCGTCGGCAGGCCCTCACGTTCGCCGACCGCCACCTGGAACAGCTCGCTCAGAGGCTGTTGGAAAATACCCTGGCGCGCAAGCTAATGCATTGATTTAAAATGATCCGAAATCGTTCGATCTGGGGTTTTCCAACAGCCTCTCAGATGGCGCGCGTTGAGCCAGCCCTGCACCTTCTTGGTCACGCTGTCGACGGTGGGGGGCTGGCCGCCGCGGACCTGCCCCGTGTGCCAGCGCCGCAATTGGTATTGGAGCGCCCGTAGCCGTTGTTGGCGCTTGGCGATCTCGCGCAGCAGCGTGCGGGCTTGCGCCACGAAGCGGTTCTCGTTGTAAGTCACCAGGACGGTGCGCTCGACGCCGAAGACCTCCCAGCGGGTGCGATAGACGCTGACCCCTGCCAGGCCCTCGTCAGGCAGCGTGTGGAACCGCCGGGCGGGAATCGCCAGCAGCTTGGGATGGTAGGTGGGCACCAGGGAGCCGATGAAGTGATAGGGGCTGTCGGCGATGGCCTCGAGATTGGCCTGGGCGTTATTGCCCTTGTCGAAGATGAGGGTCACGTGTTCGGTGCCGTCGGTGATGGCGCGATAGCGCGCTACCAACGCGGCGGTCAGACTCTGGAAGGTGGTGGCATCGGTCTGGTTACCGGGATAGGTGCGATGCAACAGCGGCACATGGAAATCGGCCGAGACTAACAGCGCCAGGCCGACGATGCGCAGCGCCTGCCGCCCTTCTTTGCTCTTGCCACGTTGGGCCAAGGTGGAGCGCTCGTTGAAGGTATCGATGAAGGTAAAGAAGTTAGTGGCATCGAACAGCACCCGCTGCAAGTCGATGTTAAAATCGCGCACCATCTGCACCACCACCTCGTGCTCGATGGCGTCGATGGCCTGACGCGAGACCCGATCCATGTTGTCCCAGAAGCGCTGGCTGGAGAGCTGTCTGGCGTCGATGGGCAGCAAGCGCCGCAGGGCGGTGTCTTGGAACCAGGGCCCGATGCTGGCTTTGCTGCCCGGGGCGACGCAGCGATTGAGGATGGCCACCAGCAGATAGGTGCCCACCGAGGGACCGTTACGCTGCTTGGGCACATGGCGGTCGATATGCTCAACCAGCTGCAAGCGCTGGGCGAGGTCATACAGGGCGACCACGGCGCCAAACTCGGTGATGCCGGCTTCCTTGGGAGCCGGCAAGGCAGAGGGGTTGCCGCAGCCTTCGGTCAGGGCAGCGATGAGGTCGTCGGCACGGCCGAGGTACTTTTGCCAGACGATTTTCGGCTTGCCGTTGATGCGCTGGCATTCCCGGGCGTAGTAGTACGGTTTGCCGTGGATGGTTTTTTTGATGATGCTCGCCATAGATTAGGACATACAATAGCTTGTATTACGCCTTGTGTCTAGTCCTAAACTATAGGTATTTACTGGCTAGAAAGCCAGATTAATGTTTTGAAATTCGACTCCTATTTTTAGGTCATACACTTGAAGCCAGCCGAACCGCTCACCAACCGACCCTAAAAAGGGAGAACAAACCCCATAGTAACAAGGAGTTATGAAATACTTAGATACCCCAGATGAACGAAGTTCACTCCAGCGTTACGGCATCTCGCGGTAAACTCGGGCTAGCGGCAGGTCGCATTAATTCAGCGCGTTATGTGAAATTTCTCCAGCACTTGCTGAAAGGGCGAACCCGGCCCCTGATATGGCTGGCCGACCATGCGTCATTTCATGGCTCCGCTAAAGTCCGCGCCTTCGTCTGGGCGCATCGGCGCCAGCTCCGGGTCTTCTTTTTACCCAAGCATTCTCCCGAGTTAAATCCGGACGAACATGTCTGGGAAGAGGTCAAGGATAAACGCTTGGGAAAACAACCGATCCAACATAAACGGGATCTCAAAGAGCGCCTACAGTCGACCTTGCACTCACTGCAACGTCGCGCTAAACGGATCATTTCCTTTTTTCATTTGCCCGACACGCAATATGCCGCTGTCGATGTCTGAATATCAATTTCCGGATCTATATCTTGCTGGAGGTCTGGTCATGGCATACCCCCAGGGCTTTCTCATAAAAAAACGTAGGAAATTCAATAATAGTTAAGGTAGCAAACCGATATTGAGTTTTAAAAGGAGAACCCCCATGAGCGCTCAGGTAACGTATTCCGATGCCGAGGTCCGTAGTTTTGTCGAAGCGCTCAGGGAATTCCCCGATGGGCGGGATAATCGCGGGAAGCGCCACGCCCTGGGGTTCGTGGTGGCAGCGGTGGTGTTAGCGATATTGAATGGGCGTTCGAAGGTATCGAGTCGGTATCGTTATATTCACAACCGCCTTCACTGGTTACGCGAGATGACGCAGCAACCCAAGGCACAAGCGATTTCTCGCGCCCACTTACCGCGTCTGTTAGCCTGCTTGGACTGGCAGGCCCTGAACACGCTGATAGAGCAGCATTTTGGGCTGCGGGTTGAGTTGAGCGCGACTCAAGAATGGGTGGCGATCGATGGCAAGGTGTTAAGAGGCACTCTCGGTGGAGGCGATAAACAGTCGGTGGTCTTGGCGGTGAGTCATCAGAGCCGAACCCTGTTGGCGCAAGCGCCGATGAAGGGCAGTAAAGCCAGCGAAATTGCGGTGGTACGTCACTTGCTGAAGCACACCCAGTTGGAGTCCCGCAAAGTGACCTTGGATGCACATCACTGTAATCCCAAAACGACAGCGCAAATTCATCAAGCCGGCGGCCAGTATGTGATTCAGATCAAGAAAATCAGCCCATTCTGTTCAAACAATGCCAGCACTTAGTCGCCACCGCGGTGCCCCTGAGCGGTCATGAGGAGGCGGATAAAGGCCATGGTCGAATCACCTTCCGCGAGGCACAATGCTTTTCCCTGAGCCCGTTGCACTTAGCCCAGCGCTGGGGTGACAGTGGGCTACAAACCTTGGTAGTGATCAAGCGCCAAACGCTTACCCCAAGGACGGGTAAAAGCTCCTCCGAAACAGCCTACTACCTGAGCAACCAAGTCCTCACACCCCACTCCAAAGCACAAGCGATGGAATGGGCTGGCGCCATTCGACAGCATTGGCACGTGGAATCGGACAACTGGATTCGCGATGTCACCTTCCAGGAGGATCACATCAAAACCCAGTGTTCCAATCAAGCCCAAATCATGGGCTGTTTACGCAGTTTAGCGATGTGCTTATTACGCAAATTCAACCTCACGGTTCGCTCAAATTGAGCAGGGGTTCTGAGAAATGCGGCGTCAATTGCATATAGATCTCCAGCGGAAAGTCGAGCAGCTCCAGGATGCGTTGCTGTACCGGGGTGAGCGTGGTCAAATGGGCATGTACTTCAGTGCCCTCATCGAGCAGCACCAGGGTCAGCCCGGTAAAGACGCGCAACATCATCTCGGTGGTGGGGCGAGCCGTCGCCCGCTTGGGGTTGCCTGGATAGAGACCACTCAGGCGCGTCCCTTCCTGCTGCAGGCGCTGGCGCACGGTGAACTCAACCAAGGTCAGCACCCGCAGCCCCAGGCTCAGCAGCCGGATCAGCCCCTTGACCCGCGCATCGGAGTCCAAATACATCGGTGTCAGCGACAACACCCGACCCTTCAGGCGCCCAAAGCCCCGTTCGATGAGATAGGCCTGACGGTAGGCGAGCACGACCTCGGTCAACGACAACTCGGTCTGGTCGGTGGCATAGACCCGCCAGCCCAGCCGGCGCACTGCCGAGGCGAGGGCGGCCTCGTCGAGGCATACCTGCACGGTGACTGTCTGGGTGCGCTCCACCCGAGCGGGCCGGTCACGGTAACGCCGCTTGGGCCGCTCATCGAGATGGGTTTGATAGTCCACCGCCAGCAGGCCCGCGACCCGGTGCTTGGCGATGAGCGCCTCGACGGTCTCGGCCAAGGTCGCCTCGTCGGTAAAGCGCTTCTTGCCCTGGCCGGTGACGTTAAGCTCGGCAATCGCCGCGGTGGCCTGCTCCAGACGTTGGTGCAGCGCCCGCTCTTGACGCTCGGCCAGTTTGAGCGAACGTACCACCAGCCGCCGCTCGATCCAGGTGAGCTCCTTACCGTCGTGCTCACCGGTGAGCTTCACCTCATAGCCAAAGCCCTCGGCCAGCTTCGGCCCCCGGTCACCCTCCGCGCTGGGCTGATACACCGGCTCCAGCGCCTGGTGGCCCGCCCAGACCGGCTCCAGCACCTGCTCGAGCTCCGACTCCGGCAGTTGCGTGCTCGGCAGCGGGCACAGATAATGATCCCCGCTGCCCACCACGTACGCCCGGGTAGCCAGCGCCGCCATCTTCGCATCACCGAGGTAGGTCATCCCGGCCTGCTGCAACGTGCGCTGCACTTTGCCAATCTCCGGCACGTACAGCGGGTCATCGGCCTGCTCGCCCGAGACCACCGTGGTGCTCAGGGGCAGCCCCAGGGGATCCAGCGTCGCAAGATTGATTTTCACCTGCGGCAGGTCCGGACGGTGGTCCTTGCTGTGGCCGAATTGAAACAGACCTTCCTCAGTCACCTCGACGTAGCCCTTGGCGGTGGTGCTGTCGACACGCACTCGCCGCGACCCCCCCAGGTCATAGACCCGCAGCAGTTGCTCACCCAGCGACTGCTCAACGGTTTCCCACGCCACGTCGTCGCTCAAATAATCCAGCACCGCCGCCAGGCGGTCATCGCTCCAATCCAGCGCCCGTACCGGCTGGCCCAGACACCCGGCCAATCCCTGCAGGCGCGCCTCGACCCAGGGTTGGACATGGTTCAGGCGGTGGTCGCCTTCCGACAGGATAAAGGCCAGCCACACGGCACTGACCGTGCCCAGGCTCAGCCCCTGCCAGTTGCCGTGGGTCGGAAAGTGCTCATCCAACAACGCCCCCACGTGCATCCGCTCCAGCTGGGCCAGCAGCAAGGGGATATCGTCCATGCGTTCCGTCTTAAAAGTAAGTTTGTCAATCATATCAAAATCTTATCAAATAAAACTCACTTTCTCAGAAGTGGCTCTGTAAATGAGCGAACCGTGAATTCAACGTTGGCAATTTTCAAGAAGCACTCGAAACCTTCGGGGACTGCCCCAGCAGATTCGAAGCCTTTCTTAAACGGGTAAAATTTTTATGAGAAAGCCGTGTGGCATACCCCTTTGTCGGCGCAAAGCAAGCGTTGTTGGCGGTGGAAGCCCATGAAGTGCACCATTGGCCCATTGTGCGGGCGTATGCGGAGCGGCTGGGGTTGGTGGGGTTGATCAACCGGCTGGTGCCAAGCGAGATGGAGATCGATCCGGGCACGATTGTGCTGGGGATGGTGATTGATACGTTGTCGGGGCGCAGCCCGCTGTATCATCTGGAAGCGTTTTTCGCGCATCAGGACCGGGCGTTGTTGCTGGGGCGCGAGGTGGAGGCGAAGGTGTTCAACGACGACACGGTGGGACGGGTGTTAGACCGGTTGTTTGCGGTGGGGACGCAGAAGCTGTTTTCGGCGCTGTCGCTGGCGGCGGTGGAGCGCTTTGCGATCCCGCTCCAGCACGTGCATCACGACACCACCTCCGTGACGCTGTATGGGGACTATCTGGCGGTGCCGGGGGAGGCAGCGCCGTTTGCGATCAACTACGGGCACAGCAAAGATCACCGCCCGGACTTGAAACAGTTGATGGTCTCGCTGCTGTGTGCGGGTGGGGACATTCCGCTGTGGGGACGGCTGGCCGACGGCAACGCCTCGGATAAGACTAGGGTGTCTAAAAACGCTATTTTTGGGCCAAATTCGTTGCCCGGTTTTTGGACCCAGAGAATATCGCTCATGATACCGATTCGCCCTGGGTTTAGGACCAATCAGTGAGGTCCAAAAAGTGGTCAAGGCAAATTGGCCGATTTAGACACCCTAGGATAAGACGCTAAACAATGCGCTACTGAGCCAGATCTCGGCGCGGATGGCGCAGTATGGCGTAGCGCCGGGGGCGTTTATCCACCTCGCGGATGCGGCGTTGATCACGCCGGATAACTTGCAGAAGATGGGGGATGAGATTCGGTTCATCAGCCGCCTGCCGGTGACCTATCACGCTCATGGGCAGGTAATTGAGCAGGTGCTGGCGGCGAACGCGTGGGAAGCGGTGGGGCGCTTGGCCGAGACGGCGCCGAGCAAAAACCGCCCGGGAGCAGAGTACCGGGTGGTGGAGGCGAGTGTGAGTTTAGAGGGTCGGGACTATCACGCGATTGTGGTGCATTCGTCCAGCCATGATCGGCGTCAACACAAGCGCCTGGAGCGCGACCTGCAGCGCTCTGAGCGGCACCTGCAAGGCCAGCTCAAGACGCTGTGCCGTGGCACCTACGCGTGTGAACGCAGGCGGCGGCCGACCAGGCGGGTGCGCAGCACACACCCTACCATCGACTGCGAGTCGAGGTCGAAGCGCGGCCCTGCTATGCGCCGGGGGGGCGGCCGAAGCAGGATGGCTCCCGCACGCTCCAGCGGCTGGACTATGGTTTGCGCGGTGAAGTCAGTGCCGACGAGGCGGCGATCGCCAAGGCGCGGGAGCAGGCCGGTTGTTTTGTCTTGCTGACCAATGTGCCGGCCGAGGGCGCCGAGGGTTATAGCGCTGGGCAAGTGTTGGCCAGCTACAAAGAACAGCACGGCATTGAGAAAAACTTCGGCTTTCTCAAAGACGACGCGATCGTCAATGCGCTCTTTCTGAAAACACCCGAGCGGCTCGAAGCGCTGGGATTGATTCTGTTGATTTCACTGCTGATTTGGCGGCTGATGGAAGCGGAGATGCGCCGCAGCCTCGAACAAAACCGGACGGCACTGCCGGGCTGGGACAACAAGCCGACCCGGCGACCCACTGCCTACCTGGTTACGATCAAGTTTAAAGGCCTGTTAATTCTCAAACAGGACGCACACCGCCGTTTGGCTCGACCGTTATCGGACGCCCAGCAGGCTTTCTTACACGCTCTGGGACTTCAGGAAAGCATCTTCACGAATGTGTCCGACTCACCTGGACCGGAGGCGCCAGGGGGTTGTCTGTGCTGAGCTCAGCCTCGCCGGCAACTGTCTGGGTGAACTCGTCGCCGAGCTCTCCGCCGTCCGGTGGTGGCCGCCACCGGACTCATGGACACGACCCTGGCGGTTTAGGGCCGCCATGGCAGGTCCGCGAGCCACTGCAATCCGGCTTCGAGCAGTCAGACCGAACCTGCTCAGGCAGTTTTAGCACGCGAACGTCCCTCAAAACCGGCGTGAGAAAAAACCCACCGAGCCAATGTCAGAGGGGTGCGGAATGTGAGTTCCAACAGCCTCTCAACGCTATTTCTCAGCACAGCCGGTGGTTTCTATTGTTTTTTAATCTGCGGACTCGATGACCTCAATGATCTGGTCGGCTTGTGTTTCACCAACAACTTGCTTTTTCCCACTTGGCCAGTACACCGTGAGTTGAACTCTCTCATTTTTTCCTAAGCCAAAATGGATACGCTGATGGTTTTGAGCACTAATACCCATGCCGCCGTTCTGCTCTCGCAGCTGGGTCACACCTCCTGCTGATGCCAATACGCGGGCACCAATACCATCCCGGTTAGATTCCACACCTTCCAAATCAATTTCAATCCAATGATTGTTGTTTCCTAAATTGTGAAAAAGCTGATTAGGTCCAGAGACCGTGGCACCGTTAGAAATGAATAAGTCCAGAAAACCGTCAGCATCATAGTCCGCTACAGCGACATTATCTCCAATCCCCTTTGTGCTGCCCGTTGCCCCCCCCGCCTCGGACACAGGAACAAAGACAGCATCACCGACGTTCTCATAAAGGAGATTCGGTAGGTTATTAGATATTGTTGTGCAAATCAGATATAGATCTAAGTCCATATCATTATCAAAATCGGCGGCAACTCCCCTTTGACATGAGGTTGGTGCATCTAAACCTGCTAGCCCTGCAGCATCTACAAAAGCACTCCCCGTATTCAGTAAGAGCTTGTTGGGTGCAGCGCGTGAATTACTTTTACGCGTCATTAAGAAGACGTCAGGAAGCAAGTCATTATTAAAATCTGCGACAATCGCACCTCTAATACCGGGGGGGGGAGGTAACAGGTTGAGCTGACTTGCCTTTTCAATAAAAGGGACGCTACTCATGTCATATAGATAGATCAAGCGAGGGTTCCAATGGCTGACTATCAGCAGGTCCATACGGCCATCTCCCGTTAAATCCGAGAGGTGTACAGAGTCAGCCCTGTTGACCGGTGCTGCCGGGTGAGCCCTGAGTCCCACGTCTTGGCTGACGTCTACAAAGCCATTATCTGTCTGTCGAAAGAGTGCACTCGGCGCAATTTCGCGGCCGGCATTTGCAAGAAACACGTCAAGCCTGCCATCATTGTCCCAATCAAGCCACAACGGTGAACGTCCCCGCCCCCGTGGATAACTGATTCCAAGTAATTCAGCCTCATCTTTGAATTTCTCGCCAGTATTACGGTATAGATGATTCGGTCCACTTCCCCTCCCGAATTGAGCACCGACTAACTCGATTAGGTCCTGATCACCGTCATTATCAAAATCTGCCCATGCTGCTCCGTGTGTGTCACCAAGGGCATTCTCTTCCTGATTGAAAATAGTGCCTTTGGGAAATATAGCTCTAGCAGCGTTGATAAAGGTACCACTACCAGTATTTAAGTACAGGGACGGAGATGTCGCATGGTTATTTGAATAAAGATCCGGTAGGCCATCACCATTAAAATCCCCCCATGCAGAGCCAAAGCTGCCTCCAACTCGGGATACTCCTGCAATGCTTGTCATTTCTTCGAAGTTGAGCTGTCCATATACGGGCTTCTTACCAACGCTCCCGTCCCAATCTCCGCTCAAGGGTTGCCAATCCCGTCCCTGCGGACCATAGCGAAATGTCTTATCCGCTTTGCCTCCAGCATGGACATTGCGCAGGTAAAACGTGCCGGTTGCCGGGTCGTAGAGTCCAACCGTCATCTGCCCGTCGCCGTCCCAGTCCCCGCTCAGCGGCTGCCAACCCCGTCCCGACGGACCATAGCGAAAGGTCTCATCCGCTTTGCCCCCGGCATGGACATTGCGCAGATAAAACGTGCCGGTTGCCGGGTCGTAGAGTCCAACCGTCATCTGCCCGTCGCCGTCCCAGTCCCCGCTCAGCGGCTGCCAACCCCGTCCCGACGGACCATAGCGAAAGGTCTCATCCGCTTTGCCCCCGGCATGGACATTGCGCAGATAAAACGTGCCGGTTGCCGGGTCGTAGAGTCCAACCGTCATCTGCTCGTCGCCGTCCCAGTCCCCGCTCAGCGGCTGCCAACCCCGTCCCGACGGACCATAGCGAAAGGTCTCATCCGCTTTGCCCCCGGCATGGACATTGCGCAGATAAAACGTGCCGGTTGCCGGGTCGTAGAGTCCAACCGTCATCTGCCCGTCGCCGTCCCAGTCCCCGCTCAAGGGCTGCCAGCCCCACCCCGATGGACCATAGCGAAATGCCTCATTCGCCGGACCTGCTGCGTTCTCGTTGCGCAGATAAAACGTGCTGGTCGTAGGATCATGAAGTCCGATAGTGTCTGCCGTTTGTGCACGGGCTGAGGTAAACAGCCCTAGAGTAACGAGCAGAGGGATCGTTAGTAAGGTGGAAATTGCGATTTCTTTACGGCTGCACATTCAAAAACTACTCACTTGCTATGGCGTGACCTGCAACTGCTACGGCACAACGTTGCAATCCGCGTTTTATAACAATTTTTCCGACCTTTCCAGATCTATTTCATAAGTTATTTTTAACTTGACAATGTCACATTAGCCTCACGTGGGGCCGGTGTGGACTCTATTTTTAAGTCGTTGTTTTTTAAGCCGACTCTTGCGTGATCGGGTGCGATTAAGCAAATGCTCAATCACTCGTTCCGTAGCTTGTTCTTCGGTCAAGCGTTTCAGAGGCATAACCGCGCGCAGTAACTCCCGAACATTGGCCACCGACAGAGCCGGTAAGACATCCGTTTCCAGTTCTTCGAGCAACGCCGGGTCACGAGAATGAGTCTGCGCCCAGTCGAGTTGGGTTTGCGCGATGAACCAGGAGGCGAGTACCGTCAAAGCGAGATGATGATCCCAGGCACGGTACTTCTGCGCCGGCCACTCATCCCAGCCCAGCTCGGACTTGGCATCCTGGTTGGCCCGTTCGATGACGTAGCGCTGGCACTTCCACCAGGCCAGTTGTTCCAATGAAGTGTCCGCTGAGGCGTTACCCAGGGCATAGCGGTAGCGGTCGGTGGCCTCTTCGCGCATCACCAGCCAGTCTTCCACGGCTTGACCGTCATGGACGGTCCAGACGCGGCGCGCAGCGAAGCGTTCGCACAGCTCACCCCGTTCGGTCGCCCGGACTCGAAGACGCTGCCAGGCCAGCGTCTCCCGCAAGCTGTCCACGCGGACCGTTTCCCCGGCCAGCACCTGCACCTGCGTCGGCTTTTTTCCTCGCTGACCCCGGCGCGGGGGAATGCCGAGCGTCGGTTTTTCCAGGTACACGGCCGTGTCGGCCGGGATTTCCGCCATATACCGCCGCTGAGCCTTTCGCACCTGGGCCCGTAGCCAACCACTCCGTCCGTACAGGCTATCGAAACCGACGATCTCAAACGGGAGACCACCCGCCATGACCTCTTGAATCCCCTCCCAGGCCAGTTCAACCTTGGTTTTGAACTTCAACGAATCAGGCATGCCCTGTTGCTTGCGCCGCTTTTGGTAGCCGGCCTCGAACCAGGCCTCGGGTAGAAACAGTTTGCCCAGAATCCAGGTCCAAAACCCAGACGCCACCGTGAGATTCACGTAGCTCAACAACACGCCCACTTGGCTGGTTTCTACCTTGCCCAGCCGACCCTTATATTGCTTGGCCGCCCCGGCACTGGCATCGCCGGCGTTCTCGTCGGCACTTTCGTCGACCAGAACCACGGCGCCCCTCGTCAGTTCCGGAACCGCTTTCACTTCCGCTTGGACCTGGCGGTAGACCGTCTCAGCCGACCCCGGCGAGTGACTCATGAAGTGTTGGAGGTTTTGCTCTTCAACACCCGCCTCTCGCGCGATTCCGCTATAGTGTCGATTCCCCTCCATACGCAGCAGTCCGCTCAGATAATGCCGCGCATAGACGCTGCCGTCTCGGGTTTGGGTCTTGAAACAGCTCCGGTAGCGCGCCCAAAACTCAGGCAGCCGCTGCCCCAGCGTTTGAATCGCCTCCGGCACCAGTCCCCACCGACACCCCAGCTCTTTTTTGTCATCACCATCACTTTCCTACGAAAAATCATTATGATACAAACTCATCGATCATTTGGGAAATGTGACATTGTCAAGTTAATACCAATCTGCATTCAATCGAGTACAAATCGTTCTGATGTTTCCTAGGATTCAAAGCAACATTAATACTTGATTGATCACAGTTTGATATGATATTAACTTACTTTCCGCACTTCAGCGTGGCAATTTCTCGTGAATTATTTTAGCCGCGTCCAAACTGTCGGTCCTCCATTGTTGAACCAACTGTTCCAGTCGCCGACCCTGAGCGACCCACCGCTCGAAGTCTGCCACTTGCTCGGGTTTGAGCCTGACGGTTTGGGTTTTGCCACGGACTTTAGTCGTCCACTGGTAGTAGGGTCCGTGTAGCTGAGGGGGGTCTGCTTGGCAGCGGCATCCTCGGGTACCACAGCGCATGAAGCGCTCAGTGATGCTGCCACGTAAGACGATGTCGAGCTCTTGCAACTCGGCTCTGAGCCGGGCGAGCTGTTCAAGAAACGTTGACGGTAGGGTTCGATTGGTGGGAGGCATAACGATTTGCAGATGAACTTGCAGTATATTATACTGTAGGTATAGTGATTGTCAACTACCACCTGAGATGACAGCGATTCAGAACGTCAGCGCTGGTTATGTTCCAAGGTAGCGGTTATCAAACGCGGGGCGCAACTTGGCTGTACTGCTTGCCCGCTCACGCGGCTGCTGAGGGCGGTGTGGGTTGAACAAGCGAGGCAGGGGATCCAGATGGTGTGGGGTTGGAAGTGCGGTGATCTCCTGGGGCTGAAGGGTTGACCTGAATTCGGGAGCAGGCGTCTCCGTTCGAGATTACGTGAAGCGCACCTGGAAGCGCCGCTGAGCCAGGGCGTTGAGGGTGGCGCGGCACAGCTGACCGTAAAGGAGGAAAGCGACCATCGTGTGCCACCGGTGACGGAGGGTGGTCTTGCCCTGCAAGAGGGGCGCGAAGGTGGTGCTCAGGACCCTCAACTGATTGATGAGATGACCGATCTGCAGGCACTGATAGTAATTTTTCGCCGCCTGCCAGTTGACGCGCGCAGACTGGTGTTGCAGGGCATAGCCGAGGTTTTTTTGGGTGTTAAACCCCTCGTTTTCGATCTTCCAGCGCAGGCGCCCGGTGTGGCTGAGCACGGCGACCGTGGCGGCGGTGACGGCGAGGTTGGTCAGGTGAACAAAGCGACTGTCGGTTGGCGCGGTGCTGTCGCGGTGACTGACTGTTTCGATACCTTCAAGCCAGTGGAGCCGGTGGCCGTGATAGTCGATGTCGGTGACCCAGCGAAAGTCTTGTACGATCCGCTGCTGGCCCTGGAGGCGCTGCTCGCGGCGGTGCGGGTGCGGGCTGCGTGGCCGCAACGCCTGCACTTCCTCCCAGACGCTGGGCAGATTGCCGTCTTGGCAGGTCAGGATAAAGACCCAGTCGTTGGTGCGGCAGGTATCGAAAAAGCCTTGATAGGGGTAGAGCCCATCGGCGGTCAGCCAGATTGGCAGTCTTGGGTAGCGTTGCTTGAGCTTAGCGGCCAAGCGCACGAACGCCTGGCGCTCGCAGTCTTGTTTTTCATAGTCGTCCACCGGCTTGGCGATCCACTCCGTGGCCAGCGAGATCGCCAAGCCGTTGGGGGTGATCAGCTTTGCCTCCAGCACCGTATGGAAGTCCGTCGTCTTGCCCGGGCTCGAGGTCTGATGAAGACACTGCTCGCAATGGCGCTCGGCAAAGCTCACCGTCCCGGTGGCGTCGATCGCCACCACAAAATACGTCCCCAAGAGGCGGTAGCGGTGCAGCGCTTTCTTCTCCAGCAGCGTTTTCACCAACTGCTGCTTGAGTTGTTCCAGCGGTTCATCGGCCAACCGACACAGCACCCGGTGCACCGTGTCCAGGTGCGGCAACCGCAGCTTGAACAGGCGGCGGTAGTGCTTCGCGAACTGCGCTTCCTGACGCAGGTTGTTGAACGCATTCCGCGAGCCCTGCTGGAAAATGAACAGCGCGATGGCCGCCATCAGGATCTCGCTCAGCGCATAGTCTGAGCGACCCCGACAATCTTCGATCTGCCGGAGCTGGTCAAACAAGCCCGGGAAAACATGGTTAATTGTCTTGAATAACTCACACACCATGGCTTTACCCCGGTTCTTGGTCGGCGTGGTTAAGAGGCTGTTGGAAAACCCCTGATCGAACGATTTCGGAGCATTTTAAATCAACGCATTAGCTTGCGCGCCAGGGTATTTTCCAACAGCCTCTAAGCGCTTTTTCGCTTGACGCCGGGCCGTGTGGCGTGCTCTCTTTTGTGGCTGGCGGTGAAGGCGCGCGTTGGCGCGCTTCTTCATGGGGGCCTCCTCTGGCAAAAAGGCTCCATGATACCGCCTTCAACGCCTCAACAGAGCCCCCAACAGCGCAAAATAGCTGGAAAAATATTTTTTAGGTCGTAGTTTAACGAATTGATTTTAATTATCTTTTATTAACGCTCTGAATCGCTGTGAGATGAGCATTAACCCCAATACCGTTCAATGGGCTTGCCAAATGAAACGCCTCCAGTCAGGATAGGTTTGCCAAAACTCAAACCTGATCAGGAGGCTACGGTGATCGACCTTCGCCAAGAGACTGACGCGTGGACGTCTTTGCCGACGCGTGATCGACTCCGCGCTTTGCAAGCTATCATTCCCCGTGCGCAGGGGGAAGAGGGGCTGGCACAAACCGGCCAAGAGGGGGCGGTGTGTAAACGTCTGCCGGGGTGGTTCATGGGGTGGTTCATGATTGCGCTGGGGCTGTGTGGTCGGGACAGCTATCGGCAGATTTTTCGCTGGTTGCACCCGTTTCGCCCGGGTGGCGTACCGGGGCGCTCGACCGTGTGCGAAGCGCGCAAGCGGCGGGGCATTGGACCGCTGCGGGTGCTGGCCGAGCGGGCGATCTGCCGGTTGGGTCGAGCGGAGACGCCCGGGGCTTTTTACCGGGGAATGCGCCCGATGGCCTGGGACGGCGTTGTGCTGGATGTGGCCGATACCGAGGCTAATGAGCGCGCCTTCGGCCGACCCGGCAGTGGCCGCGCCCCCGGGGCTTTTCCCCAGGGGCGGCTGTTGGCCCTGTGCGAAACTGGCCGCCAGGTCTTGTGGCGCCGGTGGCTCAAACCGCTGAAGCACGGCGAGGCGAGCAGGGCTCGCTACCTTTTGCGGTCGCTGCAACCGGACATGCGGCGGCTGTGGGACCGCAATTTTCTGAACTATGCCAGTGTCTCGGCGGTGCGCGCGCGCGAGGCTCACCGGTTGGCGCGTATCACGTCCAACCGCATCTTCGAGCCGATTGAGGTCTTGGCTGATGGCGCCTCCCTGGCCCAGCGCTACCACCACGGCGCCGATCGGCGCCGCGATCGCCACGGGATCATGGTGCGGATCATCGCGTCCACGCTCGCCGATCCAACTCGCTCGGGCGCGGGTGAGCGGCATCGGTTGCTGACGACGCGGCTCGACGCCGCGCTCGCTCCCGCCACCCCCCGGGTCTGTCTCTATCACGAGCGCTGGGAGGAAGAACTGACGCTTGATGAACTCAAACCCCATCAGCGCGAACGCCCGGTGCTGCGCCGCCAACCCCCGGCCGGGGTGGTGCAGGAAGTCTACGGGCTGCTCCTGGCCCATGTCCTGGTGCGGGTGCTGATGGATGATGCCGCCGCTACGCAGAACCTGGACCCGCGCCGACTGTCGTTTACTGCTACGCTCAAAATCCTGCGGTGTCGTCTGCCTGAGTGCCCATCCAGTCAGCGCGGGAGCCAGCGCTGGTACCGCCGGCTGGTGCAGGAGGTGGCCGAGGCGGTCATCGCACTGCGGCGCAACCGTATCAATCCCCGCGTCATCAAACGCAAAATGCGCAAATGGTACAAGAAAAGGCCTATCCATCGTCGTCCTCCTCAACCCACGAAACCTTTTGAGCAGGCCATCGTGATGGGCCATTGAACGGTATTGGCATTAACCCCGCCGAGCCCTTTGCGCTGAAAACCTGGACACTGGGCGCGCTACCCTTGCTGCAGCACGTGTTGGACAAGCTTAACATGGATGCCTTGCTGGGCGAATACGTCGCGCCCCGCACGCGACGTGTTCGCCTGCCACCGGCCGTGGCGCTCGGGGTGTTGTTGCGCAACATCGTGTTGGGCCGGCGACTATGATCCCGAGCTGCTGGGGTGTAATCGGTTAGCCCCCTCCCTGGGAAATGTGGCATTCGGCTATGTTGGCGGCAGGTAACGGTGGGGCGGGGTAGCCTTTGCGCCGTTCGGCGATCACCTGCGCCAAATAAGGCCATGGCAAGACGTCGCGTTTGCGGCAGGTCTCAATGACGCTGGCCAGCAGTGCCAAGGCGCGAGAACCTTGCGCGGTACGCGTGCCGTGGCTGGTACGACGCAGGATCACCCAGTGGCGCAACAGTCTCTCGGCCTCGTTGTTGGTCAGCGGCAGGTGGGGATGGGCCAGCACCGTCCAGATCGCTGCCCAGTCATTGAGAAACTCCCGCGCCAAGGCGCGCGTCTTCTCATGGCTGGCGTCACGATGCTGCTCGCATCGGAGCCGAAAAGTCTCCAGGCGTTGCGGAAAGGGAACGCTCAGATCGAGCGGCGGTCCCTCGCGCGCCGCATAGACCGCCTCCATGGCATCCATCATTAACGCCCGGGTCGCTTGGCCGAAGTCCCGGGCTGATCCGCTGAGGCTGGCTTGCAGCCCCCGCGCCTTGCGCAGCAGGTGCGCCCAGCCGCGTAGCCGATGGGCGAAGTCCCGATAGGCACCGTAGCCATCGCTCATCAGCCACCCCGCAACGCGCCCGCCGAACACGTTGGCCAGGATCGCCTTGCCACGGTCGCCGATCACATCCAGACAGACCGTCGCGGTGCTGATCGTCCACAACCACAGCAACTGCCCCGCCTCTTTCCAGGGCGTCTCATCGGCATAAGCCAGGGTGGCCTGGCGGAGTTCCTCAAGCAGCGGCTCTTCCAGCGGCTCGACCGCCCGCCCAGCCTCGTGCAGGCACTGGCTAATGACCGCCGTGCTAAGCGACACCCCCAGCCAGTCCCGCAAAAATTCCTGGATCTTACCCCGCGACAGCCGCATCCGCTGCGCCAGACACACGATGAGACTCGCGAGCTGCGGCCCAATCAGATGCCATTCACTGAGGCTTACCTGCCAACCCGGCTCCGCCGCGCAACGCCCCGGCGCGGTGCGCGTCACGTGCCCGCACGGGCACCGCCGCTCGCCGTACAGATGTTTGTCATGGCGCCACTGCAATCCCAGCAACCCAGGCTCCCCCAGCGGCTCCAGATCCAGCACATACCGCCCCGTGCATGCCCGAAACGGCTGATCCGCGAAGGCCCCATCACACAGCGCACAGCGCGCTGGCGCATGCCCTATCGTTGCCGTGATCGCCAGCTCTTGGGTACGGCTGTGACCGGGGCTACCCCAGCGCCGCCCAGGGCGCTGGGCTGGCGTGGATGGAGGCTCCGGCTGGGGGGCTCCGTCAGCCTTCGCCGCTGAGTCATCCCGCGCCTCTGGCTCCCCGTCTGCGGCTTCCGCTGCCTCCGCTACCTCCTCCGCCTCCCCGGCGCTCGCCTTCACCTCGGCCTCCGCCTCGGGCGGCGTCTCCGTCTTGCTACCAGACCACGGCGCGTCGCTGCTCGGTGGCCGTGAGCTCGTGCGCGAATTGGCTTTCAGCCGCTCGCGTGCCTCTTTCAGGTCCGCTACCGCGTTCTTCAGCAACGTCTCCTTCGGCGAGGCCGTCAGTTCCGACAGCCTTGCCTCATCCAGTTGCTCAAGATCAAAATCGCTTAAGTGCACAGGCTCAATATAAAAGTTCTTCTATCATGGGCTTGCGTATAGCCCATCGTACCGCTCTTGACGACCTCGGCTTACCTACCAGCCTGGCCTGAGCCGGGATGATTTCGGTAATCTGTATTGGCCCATTTCGGCAATGTAAATTGGCCCACCTAAGAGCTAATCCCGCTTATTCTCTCGGTAAATTTAACCAACGGGGGAATAAGCGATGGACAGGAGACAGAAGGTGGAATTATTTGAACAGATCCGACGTGAGTATGAGTTTGGCGAAGGCACCATTGCTGGGGTAGCCCGCCAGTTTGGGGTTCACCGCCGGCTGGTACGCCAGGCGCTCGCCAGTGCGGTACCGCCGCAACGGAAACGCTCGCCCCGCGCCTGCCCGCGGTTATCCCCGGTGCGGGACGTGATTGACGCGATGTTAGCCCAAGATCGGCACGCGCCGCGTAAGCAACACCACACGGCCCACCGGATTTACACACGGTTGCGCGAGGAATGGCCGCAGTATCCGATTTCTGAACGGCGGGTACGCCAATACGTGCAGGAGCGCAAGCGAGCGCTGGGCCTGTTAGCGAGCGACGTCAGCATTCCGCAAAGCTATGCCCCGGGCGTGGAAGCCCAGGTGGATTGGTATGAAGCGAGCGTGGAGTTGGCGGGCCAGCGCCAGGTGTTACAGTTTTTCTCCTTGCGAAGCATGGCCAGCGGGGCGAGTTTTCATTGCGCTTATCCGCATGCGACGCAACAAGCATTTTTAGAGGCGCATCAACGGGCGTTTCATTACTTTGGCGGCGTATTCAAGCGGTTACGCTACGATAACCTGACCAGTGCGGTACGCAAGGTGTTGCGCGGCTACCGACGCGAAGAAACCGAGCGGTTTATCGCCTTTCGCTCCCATTGGCAATATGAAGCGTCCTTTTGTACGCCCGGCCAAGGCCATGAGAAAGGCGGTGTTGAGGGCGAAGTGGGCTACTTTCGCCGCAACCACCTGGTGCCGCTCCCGCAGATGGACACCCTTGAGGCATTGAATCGTTATCTGTTGGACAGCTGTCGTGCTGACTTGGCGCGGGTCATTGATGCGCAGACGCTTACCGTTGGTCAGCGTCTGCGGCAAGAGCAACCTTTTTTACTGCCCTTGCCGGCGGAGGATTTTGAGATCAGTGAAACCCAGTTCTGCCGCGTGGATGGGAAAGGCTGCGTGCAAGTGCGCACCAACTGGTATTCGACGCCGCTGTCGCCGTCTTGTCAAGCCCACGTGCGCGTCTGGCCGACAACGGTATCGGTATGGTACGAGGGGCGCGAAGTCGCTTGCCATCCCCGCTGTTATGGTCGCCGCCAGCAGGTGCTTAATCTGGAGCACTACCTGGAGGTGCTGGAGCGTAAGCCGGGGGCGCTGGCTGGCTCAACGCCGCTGGCCCAATGGCGTGCTGCTGGGCGCTGGACCGCGGTGCATGATCGCTTCTGGTCACGGTTGCTAGAGCGCCACGGCCAACCCGCCGGTACCCGGCTGATGATAGAACTACTCCAGCAGGGTCGCCAGTGGGGTTATGAGCGCCTGACGCAGGCGCTTGAGCAGGCCTTGGCCTGTGGCGTACACGATGCGGGCGCTGTGCGATATCTGCTGCGTACCCCACCGCTTGACGGCCCAGCGGTGGTGCCGTTAACGGCGGTGGAATTGGCGGCGTTGCCGGTGGTGACGCGTCCCCTGCCAACCGTGACCGGCTACGATCAGTTACTGACCGGCCCGGTGCCGCATGGGGAGCAGGCGTGATGACGACAACGGCATTGGCGCTAGCGGCGATTGAAGCACACTGCCGGGCGTTGCGATTGCCCACCATTGCCGGGCAATGCGAACGCTTAGCCGAGGAGGCGGTGCGCACCCAGCAATCCCCCCTGAGCTACTTGGCCGAATTGCTGGGTGCCGAAGTCAATGACCGCGAACGACGTACCATTGCCCGGCGGCTACAGGAAGCCCGCCTCCCCCGGCTAAAAACGTTGGAGGAATTTGACTTCAGTGCCAACCCCGCCCTAGCGGCCACCCAGCTGCAGCCGCTGGCAGCGGGTGATTACCTGGCGCGGGCCGAGCCGGTCATCTTTATCGGGGATGCTGGGACTGGCAAAACCCACCTGGCGACCGGGCTTTGTGTGGCGGCTTGTCGCCAGAACCGGCGCGCCCGTTTCGTAACCGCCGCCGGTTTGGTAAATGAGTTAGTGGAAGCGCAGCAGCAGCATTGTTCTGAGTCGCACGCTCCAGCGTTGGACACGCTACGACCTCATTGTGCTGGACGAGGTCGGCTACGTGCCGTTAGCTCAGGTGGGGGCAGAACTGTTGTTTCAAGTCATTAGCGAACGCGCTGAGAAAGCCACCTTTATCATTACCACCAATTTACCGTTCTCAGAATGGACGCAGGTGTTTCCCAGTGCGCGCTTGTGCAAAGCCCTGCTCGATAGGATCACGGATCGTGCCCATATCATCGATACCGGCACCGAAAGCTATCGCTTTAAACGAACCCTGGCCGGAAAGAAACGGCCACATCCGGCTTCGGCGCAGTGAATGAAGCGCGATAGCCAGCGTCATGATGACACCCATCCAGGGTGTCATGGCGCCCGTCCCAGGCGACGTTGGCCTGCCGGCGGCAGCCACCCGCCAGGCCGGACATCGGTGTCCGACCTGGCGGGTGGCAACGGCTTCGGTGGCTATTCCACGTTACTCAACCAGCAGCAGGAGGTGCGTTACCCAGTAAACATCATTCCGTGGGGGTGGGCCAAATGAGAGTGCCGAAGTGGGCCACGCCGGCTTGCCGAAACCACGGGAGGAGGGGGATAAACGGTTACGGTGGAGCAGGGTCTGGATCAGCCCTTGGTGCTGCATGCCGATAACGGCAGTCCCATGAAGGGCAGTGCCTGGTTGGAGACGCTTTACCGCCTCGGGGTCGTGACCTCTTACAGCCGCCCCCGCGTGAGCAACGACAACCCGTTCTCCGAGGCCGTCTTTCGTACCTGCAAGTATCGGCCTGGCTACCCTGAGCACGGGTTCGCCTCGCTGGAGGCCGCCCGGGCATGGGTGCTGCAGTTTGTGACCTGGTATAATCACGACCATCGCCATAGCCGGATTCGCTTCGTGACCCCTCACGAACGCCATAGCGGCCAAGAAGCCGCCCTTTTGGCGCAGCGCGAGGCGGTTTATGAACAAGCCAGGGCACGTCACCCCGAGCGCTGGCAGGGCGCCATCCGCAACTGGAAGCCGGTCACCGAGGTGTGGCTAAACCCAGCCGCTGAGGTGCTGGACCATGTTCCCGGTCTACCACAGACCGAATAGAAAAAGACGACAACTATCTTGACAAACACCGGTCACGCCAGCGGCCAAAGCCCCCGTCGTGTGCACATCACCGACGCCGATATCCACGCTCAGATTGTCCTTCAAGCGCAGCCGGTAATGCCAACCGTGGCGGTGCAGCCAGTCAAACAACGCCACGGACGGATAAAACCGATCGGCCAACAACATCACCGCCGCCCCCGCCGGCAACCCGTCTCGGACGCGCTCCAACACCCCCTGTTGGCCGGCAAACCCAATATTCGCCGCCCCCGCTTCTACCCGCCAGGCCAACGCCAGCGAGCGATCCCCTACCCGCACGCTGAGCAGCAATACCGCAAACCGATCGCCTACGTCGGTTTGGGCAAGACTCAGCAGCACCGTCTGACCGTGAGCGGCCGCCTCCGCCAGTACCGCTCGGGCAACCGGCTCCAGAATCGCCGCGCTTTCCAGCCGCGGATTCTTTAACAGCCGTCGCAGCCATTGCTCACGCATGTCCTAGCGCTCCGTCTCCAACGGCAACACGTTCGCTAATTCCGCCGTATTCGGCGTGCGTACCTCCCGCATCGCTCCTACCGCCAGCGACAGCTTCTTCACTACCGTTTTACACAACCTCGGTAAGGCTTCTTTCAGCCCGCGTTCCACTTCCTCCGCCAGTCTTTTGACACTCCCCATTGGCCCCACCGATCATAGTGGCTCAGTTGCGCTAGTTTATCTCAAAACTGATAGGTGGTAAGATGCGGACTTTAATATCAAGATTGCTAGAACAATAGTTCGGACAGTTTTGAGCATAAAAAATCAATCACTTATCACTGAAAAGCGAATTACATCAAACTTAGGCCCTACGCCTCGATGTTCAAGTTAGTTAATTAGAATATTAGGACGTTTATTCTTCCATCATTCTCAAGATTGGCCATACTTAATGATAAGGGATTCACGAACCGTGAGGGATTCACGAGGTGGAGGGGGAAAGCGATGCTCATGGGAAACCCGTTACCGTTTGTCGAGGCATATGTCGAACAATTGAGTGCCAGCCTGGAGTCGCACCAGCCGAAAGCGGGTTTGACGCTGGGCCAGCAAGCGTGGTTGTCGTTTGGCTTGATGGGGATTATCGTGACAGAATCGGTGTGCTGGCGGAAGTGGGTGCGGGCCGGCGTAGGGCGGTATTCGGAAGCGCTGTTATCGTGGTATTTTCGGGGACTGATGGCGTGGGGAGTGCTCTTGTCGTGCAGTGTGAGGCTCGTGTTGGAGAGCTTTGGCACCTGGGAAGGGTGCTGTACTGGACGATACGGGCAAGCGACGTGCGAAGGTGACGCGGCGGATTCCTTATGTGCATTATTTCAAGGATAAACAAGGGACGGGCACGATGCGGGGTCAAGAAGTGGTGTTTCTGGTGTTGGTCACGACGGTGGTCACCCTCCCGGTGGCCTTTGCGTTCTGCCAACCGGACCCGGCGTATAGCGCGTGGGCCAAACGCGACAAGTACTTGAAGCGCCAAGGAGTACCCAAGGCCAAGCGCCCGGCGCCGCCGCCGGATAACCCGGCCTATCCGAGCAAACCGTGTCCTTCCGATAAAACTGCTTGACAAACCAAATTTTCTGCTTAAGATGCGCATCCCTTAGACGACGAGAGAGCCTGTTCTGGCATATGAAGATCTAGCGAATGGGTATCAACGGTGATGGAAGAGCCGGAGAAGGTCAAGTTAACCCAAGCCGAAGGGGAAGCGTTGCTTAGGCGGATCCACGCCAGTGATTTGGTGGAGGAGGACCGCCGGGTGCTGGAACGGCTGATCCAGATGTATTTTTGGCTGCTGTTTGCGGTGCAAGAAGCGAAGCTGCGCATGAAACGGCTGCGGGGGCTGTTGTTTGGCAGAGCCGCGCCGGCATCGGCCGAGGGGGCGGCGAAGGAACCGCCGGGCAATGACCCGCAAGCGCCCGAGGCCGCGGTGGCGGCGGCGGATAAACCGGCGGCGGCGGCGGCGGAACCGGCGCCGGAGGTAGAGGAGCGCGATGCGGCGGGGCGGCGCAAGCGCGGTGGCGGAAAACGCCCGGGGCAGGGGCGCCATTCGGCTGATGCCTATCCGGGAGCCGAGCGGGTGTTGTGCCAACTGGAGGAAGCCTGGCAAGCGGGTCAACGGTGTCCGGCGTGTGGTCGCGGGACGTTATATCGGTTGCCGCCCGGGGTGGAGATCCGCCTGGACGGGAATGGTTTTTTGACGGCGCTCTGCTACGCGTTGGAGAAGGTACGCTGTTCGGCGTGTGGGCAGGTGACGACGGCGGCGTTACCGGCGACGGCGGGGGACGAGAAGTACAGTGCCCGGGCGCGGGCGGTGCTGGCGTTGGGACGCTATTATCTGGGGCTGCCATTTTATCGACTGGAAGGGTATCAGCAGCTAGTAGGCGTACCGGTGGCGGACGCCACCCAGTGGGATCAGGTCGAGCGGGTGGCCGGCTGCGCGTGGCCGGTGTTCAACGAGCTGGTCTACCAGGCGGCGCAGGCGGAGCGACTGCATGAAGATGACACGCCCGTGCGGGTGTTGTCGCTGATCCAAGAGAACGCCACGGCGGAACCCGGCGAGCGCCGGGGGATGGATACCACGGGCGTGGTGGCGACGGTGGGCGAACAGGAAATTTGGCGGTACTTTAGCGGCCGCGCCAACGCCGGGGAGAACGCCGGGGCGGTGATGCAATTACGCGAGCCGGACGCTGGGGAGCTGATCCTGATGTCGGATGCGTTGAGCGCCAATCACCTGGAGCCCTCACCCCGTGCTGAGGTGATCGCGTGTTTTTGCCTAGCCCACGGGCTGCGCCAATTCAGCGACATCGCCGCGGTGTTTCCCGAACCGTGCCGTTACGTGCTGGAGACGTTAGCGGCCGTGTTCGAACATGAGCGTCTTAGCCGGGCGCGCCGCCTCAGTGCCGAAGACCGCTTGCGCTACCATCAACAGCACAGCGAGCCGCTGCGGCACGCCCTGCACCCCTGGCTGGAACAGCAGTTCACGGAGCGGGAGGTGGAACCCAACAGCAGTCTGGGTAAGAGGCTGTTGGAAAATACCCTGGCGCGCAAGCTAATGCATTGATTTAAGATGATCCGAAATCGTTCGATCTGGAGTTTTCCAACAGCCTCTGAGCTCAACTTTCCCCATCGTCTAAACGATGAATCATAGGCTTACGTGACAACCGAAGGTTTTCTGCATGTCGACTCCAAACCGTGACGTTGAAAAGATACTTTCCCAGATAATGAGCTGCTATTTTTCAACAAGTTAAACTCACTCCTCAATGGGGAAAGTCGTGCTGAGATCTAGCAATTTATCCTTGGCCGGGCTCATAGCATGCCTAACTTCATGAAGGTTCGAAAAGTTTTATATTACCTCGACAAAATCACATTGGCGTCTGCAGCCTCTTGGCGTAACGCCTTCCAGGGCCGGTATTCCTCCGAGTAGTACCATTCTTTAAAGCGGCTGATGCTTGGAAATTCGTGCATTACAATAAAATGCGATGGAAAAGTACCCTCCAGCACCTCGCCCAACGCACCCTTCACCAAAAATTTCCCACCGAATTTCTCAGAGGCTGTTGGAAAACCCCAGATCGAACGATTTCGGATCATTTTAAATCAATGCATTAGCTTGCGCGCCAGGGTATTTTCCAACAGCCTCTAAGGCCTTGCGCTATTTGCGGGCGCATTGGACAGAGCTGACGCAATTTCTGCGGGTCAGCGGCGCACCGCTCGACAACCATGTCGTCGAACGTGCCCTGAAGCTGATGCTTCGCCAGCGCAAGAACAGCTGGTTCTTTGCCACCCCCTACCGTGCCAGTGTGGCCAGCGTGTTGAGCAGCGTCATCGCCACGGCCAGGCAGGCCGGGGTCAATGTGCTGACCTACCTGGTGGCCCTGCAGCAGCATCACCGCGAGGTCATGCAACGTCCCGCGCAGTGGCTGCCCTGGAATTATCACGTTAACCTGGCCACGTGCTAGGCCACCCGGCGCCAGTCCTCAGCCATCGCGGCCTGCGCTGGCAAGCCATTCCAGAGCAGGATAGGCAGCTCCCGCGCCGAGAGCCGGTAGGTGGGGTTCGCGGCGCTGGGCCACCACGGCAGCCGCCCCTGAGACAAGCGCTTGGTGCATAACCAAAACCCCTGCCCGTCGTAGCATAGAATTTTTAGCCCGGTTCCGGCGCGGTTGCGAAACACATAGACCGCGCCGTCCAGGGGATTATGGGCCAGGGCACGCCGGCACAAGCCGCCGAGGCCATCGATACCTTGGCGAAAATCCACCGGTTCGACCGCCACGAAGATGCGACTCTGGGGGGTTAGCTGCAGCATCGCCCGCCCTCCATAAACACCCGCACCAGCTCGCCGAGTTCGCCCGCCGTAGCACCGCAAAGGCGCATGCGCCACCCGTCAGGCCGCTCCAGTTCCACCTGTGGGCCGCTTGACTCACCGTTTGCACCCGGTCCCGCGGGGGTTACCTCGATAAACTGGGGATCGCTCCCCGGCGCCGGGGTCGGTACCTGGGTTTGCTGGGCCAGCCGGCGGTTTTTCAAGTCTGTGGCGCTGAGGCCCAGCGCTCTAGCCACCTGGCCATTCGGCAACACCTCGCTTAATACCACCGCCTGATCCCACAGCGGTGCCGGTATCCGTTCGTGCCGATGGGCACGATGCCGGCGCCAGTGCCTAAACCGTTCGGCCAGTTCGGCCAAGGCCTGCTCAGCTTGGGAGACCGTCTTTATCGCCATCTGCACCTCTTCTTTATATACCGTTACCAGTTCAGTGCATACCTTAATTGGCGATGCCACGCCGGGTCACGCAGGCTTATCGGAAGGACACAGCAAACCCCAACTGGCGTTGCGGCTGCTGGAGCAGTTTGCCTACGACCATCCCTTGGTAAAGGTCAAAGCGATCCTGGCCGATGCGCTGTATGGCAGTGCCGAGTTCATGGCACAGGCGGCCAAGCCGTTGGGTGAGGCGCAGGTCATCAGTCAGTTACGCCACGATCAGAAGGTGCGCTACCGGGGGTGGAGCTGGCGATTGGACGAGTACTTTCGCGCCTATCCGGGGGTGCGTCAAACGGTTTGTATCCGCGGTGGAGAAACCGTCGAGATCTGGGTGAGCAGTGCGCGGCTGTATGTCGAGGCCCACGGTAGCAAGCGGTTTGTCGTCGCGATTCGCTATCCGGATCAGAGCCAGCCGCGTTACCTCGCGGCTTCCGAGCTCAGTTGGCGGAGCCTGGATATCGTGCAAGCGCACACGTTGCGGTGGTTAGGAACTGTAAATAAATAACTGTCCGTTTTTTTGTTCGTCGAGACTGCATTTTCAAGCGATCACAGCGGTGTTATCGGTCAGTTAATAATTTACGGCTCCTTAGTGGAAGTGGCCATTGAAGACTTGAAAGTCGATGAAGGCTGGGGGCAGGCGACCAAACAGCCTGGCGATGAGGGGTCAAGCAGAGGCCTGATCCTGAGCCTGCTGTGCGATCACTGCCTCCTCCTTCACCCCGACCAACAAGCCCGCGTGGACCAGCAGCAACCTTTGTCGACCATGGGTAGTCTACAACGCCGCCTGCAACTAGACTCCCTGGTCGCCTGGCTTCAGCAGTGGCTCGGCGACGACGCATGTGCCGATAAACTCGACCAACTGACCCAAGCAATTCGACCGCTGTTTCCGCTACAGCCCTCGAAAAAACACCTGCATCGGCGCGACTGGGGACGGCTTGAGCCGACCCCAGCGTTGCAGTATCGGGCTCGGCAAGCAAAAGCGAATGCTTAGCGTGGCAGCAGAGTTGAAACCACAAACATTATAATATTATGAATTTCTAACTTGAACATCGAGTACGCTGAATTGCATTTGATTCCGTAAGTATTTGATTCGTCGTTCTGAAACCATCTAAAACTGTCCGAAGTATTGCTAGAAGATATATGATATTGCAACAGGTAAGGATATTCAAATCCAAAACATAACCTCCTAGGGCAATCGCGCTATATAGCTCTTGACAGAGGAGGCAGGTAATGTTGGGAGGCATGCTGATGTTGAGGAGGTAACCGATGCTGTCTGATCCCCGCCCCTATTTTGCCGAGCTGCCTGACCCCCGCCGGGAAACCCGAAACAAGCTACACAAACTGAATGACATTCTCATGCTCGTATGTTGTGCCGTGCTCAGTGGAATTGAAGACTGGGTAGGGATGGAGGAATTTGGCAAGCAAAAGGAGGACTGGTTGCGAGAGTTCTTGGAACTGCCGAATGGCATTCCGTCGCATGATACGCTCAGTGACGTGTTGGGACGCCTGGCGCCGGGGGCATTTACCGACGCGTTGTTGCGGTGGGTGGAAGTCGCTATCCCGAGTTTAGCCGGTGAACCGGTGTGCCTGGACGGTAAGCGGTTGCGGGGTAGTCGAGTAGGCGAGCAAGCGGTTCACCTGGTCAGCGCCTATGCGGCGAAAGCTCGCTTAGTCCTTACGCCGCAGGCGGTGGCGGACAAAACCAATGAAATTACGGTGATGCCGGAATTGCTATCACTGCTGGATGTGCAAGGGGCGGTGGTTACGATCGATGCGATGGGCTGTCAGAAAGCCATTGCCCAGGACGTGATCGACGCGGGTGCGGACTACATCCTGGCTCTGAAGGACAACCACCCGGGTCTGCATGACGACGTGCGCTTATGGCTAGACACGGAAACGGCCCAGGGCCGCTTGCCCCAGCAGGAGACGGTAGCCAAAGACCATGGTCGAATTGAAATCCGCCGCTACGCCCTGAGTGACGAGATTGCCTGGCTGGAGCAACCACCCGAGTGGGCCGGACTGCAAGCGGTCGGTCGCGGCGAATCGACCCGAATCATCGGCGAGGCAACGACGACCGAATACCGCTATTACCGGTGCTCACTGACCGATCCGGCGTGCTTTGCCGACGCCGTGCGCCGCCACTGGGATACCGAGAATGGTCAGCATTGGATACTGGACGTGCAGTTCGGCGAGGATGCCAATCGGACACGCCAACATCACGCGCCCGAAACCCTTGCCCTGATCCGGCGGATGGCGCTCAACGGGATACGCCATAACGGCCCCGCTAAGGATAGCCTGCGACGTCGTCAGCTGCGCGCTTCACTGAACGATGATTACCGCACCCATCTCATCTTCGGGCCTCAGAGGCTGTTGGAAAACCCCTGATCGAACGATTTCGGAGCATTTTAAATCAACGCATTAGCTTGCGCGCCAGGGTATTTTCCAACAGCCTCTCAACTCACATAGCGCGATTGCCCTACATAACCTCCTTTTGTTATATTCAAGCTTATATTCAAGTGGGAACTGCTAATATTGATTATTTTTATGCTCATCCTCCCTATTTTCCGCTTAGTTGGCCTATTCGGGAATACTTGAAAAGCAGCATCGTATCACGATTACGCCATTCTCCCTGCCATGAATCCACAACTGCCGCTTATTCTCAGGCTCAAAGATAGCGCCACCTTCGATAGCTATTTTGCTGGCGGCAATGGTGAAATTATAGCGTATCTTCGCCGCTGGACAGAAAGTCCCCAGAGTCCCGGACTCTATCTCTGGGGAGAACCAGGTACAGGCAAAAGTCATCTACTCCAGGCCACTTGTCACGCTGCTGGCGAACGCAATGTGGCTGCTGTATATTTAGCAATGCAAACAGCAGATCGGATCCCGTGCGAGGCCCTGTATGGCTTAGAAAATGTTGGTACCGTGTGTATCGACGATATTTTTCTCATTGCAGGACGCCTTGATTGGGAGACAGCTTTATTTCGTTTGCTTGACCGGATTTTTGAGACCAAAGGTGGACTCATGGTAACCGGTAACGCTTTACCTACTCAATTAGGACTGCAATCAGCGCAGCTATTGTCGCGGCTAGCGGGATGCTTGCCGCTTCAGCTCAGACCCTTGGAACCGGTCGAGAAACTTCAGGCATTGCAGCAACGTGCTGCCCGCCGCGGCCTCACTCTATCTACCGAGGCCGGACGGTACTTGGTAAGGCATTATGGCCGGAACACGAACATTTTGTTCACTGCTTTGGAAACCTTGGATCAAGCCTCCATGGCAGCACAGCGCAAGCTTACCATACCCTTTATGCGTGCAACTCTCAGTCAAGCGGGTTTTCTACCTGAATAATCTTTTTTGAGGCCATCCCAGTTGCAATGGCAACATAAATGATCTAGTTTTTCAACAGAAGTGTTTTTTACAATTATACTGAAGTTATTGTTTTTTCTAACCGCTTTTGACTGAATTCTGTTCCCGCATTCAAGTCAAAAGCTCACTTTAAAGAGGAGAAGAGTGCTGTGAGTGTTTATAAAGTTGTTGAGTTGATTGGCACAAGTCCGAACAGCTGGGAAGATGCGGCCAAAAACGCAGTAGGTCAGGCATCCAAGACGCTCAGGAATCTGCGTGTAGCGGAGGTTGCTGAACTTGACTTAGTCCTTTCCGATGACGGTAAGGTTGAGGAGTATCGCGCCAAAGTCAAAGTTAGCCTTAAGCACGAGAGTTAGCCCTCACGAATAGTGCCAAGGGCATCAAAAAATGCTCGACAAAAACCCATCGGTTCGCCGATGGGTTTTAACGTTTTTGGACACATTGTACGTAAGCCAAAGTGCTTAAAAATAACAGTATGCTGCATAGGATCTCTAACCACGCCAGCCAGGGTTTATTCATTTCCCCAGCGGCAGTAAACACTCCGGCGGTAAAATAAAACAGAGCGAGAAAACTGGTACCAATATAGGCATAGGGTCGGCCGTAAAGAATGCCACGCAGTGACAATAACAAAGGACCAACTAAGGTAATCAAAACCACGGCGATGGGAAAATGTTGAGGAGGTGATAACCAAACCGTCCAGACCAACAGTAAGAAAAATAACCCAAAGTAACTCGCTAAGGTAGTGATGTGCCAGAAGCGAGTCATCAGTGCTTCAAAAGCAGTGCCGTTTTTGCCAAACGGCGGCCAAGGCTCTTACAAAGTTGTTTCTCCTCAGTGCTAAGGACAGAACGGTTGTCGGAACCCGACCAGTGACTGGGACCATAGGGGGTACCTCCACTGTGGGTTTCGAAAAGGGCGGCTTCACTGTAAGGTACACCCAAAATTAGCATGCCATGATGCAACAATGGCAGCATCATGGAAAGGAGCGTCGACTCGTGTCCCCCGTGGAGACTCGAAGCGGCTGTAAAAACTGCGGCTGGCTTTCCCGCCAAGCTGCCCGATAGCCACAGACTGCTGGTAGAATCCAAAAAATATTTAAGGGGAGCCGCCATATTGCCAAAACGGGTGGGACTGCCTAGGGCTAGCCCTGCGCATTCTTTAAGATCCTCCAGGGTAACGTAAGGCGGTCCAGAAGTAGGAATGTCATCTTCTGTGGCTGCGCAGACCGGAGATACAGCCGGTACAGTGCGAAGGCGTGCCTGCATGTCGGTGACTTCTTCCACGCCCCGGGCAACAAAGCGAGCTAATTCCGCCGTGCCACCGGTGCGGCTATAATAGAGGATCAAGATTTCAGCCATTGCAAAGCATACCGAAAAAGCTATTGGGAAAGGACGAAAGAGTTCTCAGCCGGTACAGGCGAATTTTCTAGGTAGTTAGTTTCGTGGATACTGCGCTGCCGTAGCGACTCAAGCACACGCGAAACTCTCTCATAGCAGAGATCATGCTAAATCATAATCCGTTTAGTATTAAAACATTAGCCAAGGGTTTGGGGTACGGTGATCTGCTTGACGGGTTTAGAGGCGGATGTTAGGTTGCACTGGTGTGGTTTTGTTAATTAACTGCCTGTTTACATCATACCGTATATTGAGCAAAAGATTCACTTTTGTCCTTATTGCTTTGGCTATCGTAGCAGCTTGTGCCAGTGCTCCCGTACAGGAAATGAGCGATGCTCGTCAGGCCATTCGCGCTGCTGAAACGGCGGGTGCGACGCTGCACTCACCACAGCAGTTACGTGAGGCTTATCGGCTATTAGAAAAAGCTCAGAAAAATTTAGAGTCCCGTGACTACCTTGATGCTAGACGCTTTGCCCTCGATGCGAGAGACAAGGCTATACAGACGCTGCAAAGTCTCAGCAGCAAGGATAATTCTAGTCCTTAACTTCATTTTCTTTTGTAAGTTGCACGCCTCTTTCTATTGCCACTCATCGGGGCTACGATTTAGTGCTATCAGATTAGATTTATTCAATGTCAGAGCTCAGAGAGTGTGCTAGCTGATGGAGATTTGTATACGCTGTTCCGTATCCGGTATAGTGCAAGGCGTCTGGTATCGGGCCTCGACTCGTAATAAAGCCCTGTCTCTGGAGGTAACCGGTTATGCTCGCAATCTGCCCGATGGACAGGTAGAAGTTCTTGCTTGTGGCGAGGAAACCGCTGTAAAGGCGCTGCGGGAATGGCTATGGGAAGGTCCACCCGGAGCTCAAGTGACCGATGTGAAATGCGAGCCCGTGTCCATCGGAAAGCCTACTGGCTTTACAACCGCTTGACTTATAACAATACTTCGGACAGTTTTAGATGGTTTCAGAACGACGAATCAAACGCTTACGGAATTAAATGCAACTCAGCGTAGGGCCTAAGTTTGATTTAATTCGATTTTCAGAGATAAGTGATTGATTTTGTATGCTCAAAACTGTCCGAACTATTGTTATAAAATAAGGGTTTTAAAAGTTCTCGGCTTGACTTATTCACAATTCCATGCTCTCACTTAAAACTGTTGACTAAAGCATCCATTTTAACTTTTTATTTTCCAGGCGATTATTTATTTGTTTGAAATTAGAAAGTTTTTTTTGTTGTTCAAAAATTCATCAAACTGTCATTTGACCAATAGGCGCGAGAACTTACAGCTATTAATCAAGAGTTATCCACAGACTTATCCACAGGTTTTGTGGATAAACAGAATTTTCTCAGACTTCAAAAGAGGTTACGCTAATTCTTAGCGCAACCAGAGACACGCCCTCTGATAGTGCCGGATGAGTTGCTTAATGAGGAAGCGATACTGCGTTCTTGACATCCACCTTTAGCATATTACCCTCCACGCCTGTCACTTGTACACGCGATCCAGCGGAACAATCTGCGCCCGAAATCTTCCAAAAGGAATCATCCACCTTTAACCTGCCTTGGCCATTGACGATGGGAGCATCGAGGATAAACATTCTACCCACGTACTGATAGCCACGGCGGTTAAGCAGCGGATTACTGGAATAATTGGGGCGATTCTTGAAATATGCCCACCAAGTCACCATAGAAGCCACTGTCAACAGGGCAAACAATACCCCCTGAACATGCCAACTCAGGGCAGGAAATAGCAGCACGATCAAGCCAACACCAAAGGCCGCTAGCCCCATCCATAAGATAAAAGTACCTGGAACCAGCATTTCGACAACAATCAACACCAGCCCTAACAGCCACCAATTCCAATAAGTTGGTTCCAGCACTAGGCTGCCCATAACTCGCCACTATTCCGACTTAAAAACTTGTTTAGTAATCTCCCCGATACCACCGATAGCCCCTATTACGCTGCTAGCTTCCATGGGGAGAAACAGAATCTTTTGATTGGGAGAGTTAGCAAATTTAGCTAACGCTTCCACATATTTCTGCGCAACAAAATAGTTGATGGCTTGGAGATCACCCTTGCTAATGGCCTCTGAGACCATCAAAGTTGCCCGGGCTTCGGCCTGGGCCAAACGCTCCCTGGCTTCGGCATCACGCAGGGCAGACTCTTTACGCCTAGGGTGTCTAAAAACGCCATTTTTGGGCCAAATTCGTTGCCCGGTTTTTGGACCCAGAGAATATCGCTCATGATACCGATTCGCCCTGGGTTTGGGACCAATCAGTGAGGTCCAAAAAGTGATCAAGGCAAATTGGCCGATTTAGACGCCCTACTTTACGCCCCTCCGCCTCCAGGATAGCTGCTTGTTTATCGCCTTCGGCCTTGAGAATTTCTGCTTGGCGCTGACCTTCAGCTTCCAGAATGGCGGCACGCTTTTCCCGTTCAGCTTTCATCTGCCTGGCCATAGCTTCCACCAAATCCTTTGGCGGGTCGATATCTTTAATTTCAATCCGAGTGACTTTTATTCCCCATGGCGTAGTGGCATCATCCACCACGGTTAACAGACGGGCATTGATTTCATCACGTTTCGACAGTAACTCATCAAGATCCATGGAACCCATTACCGTGCGGATATTGGTCATTGTTAAGTTAAGAATAGCGTGTTCCAGGTTATTGACTTCATAAGCAGCCCTAGCGGCATCCAATACCTGATAAAATACGACGCCATTAGCAGTGACCATGGCATTATCCTTGGTGATTACCTCCTGAGAAGGCACATCCAATACCGTTTCCATCATATTGATTTTTTTACCAACGGTATCGAGGATAGGAGTGATAAAATTGAGACCTGGTGACAATGTGCGGATATAACGACCGAAGCGTTCCACGGTGTATTCTGTGCCTTGCGGTACCCGTTTAGGGCTCATGGCCGCTACCACAACGGCTAAAATTACGATGACCCATGACAGGATAAAGGTGACATCAATGGACATGCTAACTTCCCTGTAATATTAGCTAAGAAGACTCATTCGAGCATTACCGCAGAACGGCTGTCAAGGCTAATAAATTCCAAAACTGAAGGTTAACTCGCTATCGTGGGTTTTCGCTTTAATCATGCAAACCGCCTAGAGAAAAAAATAGCCCTTGGCTCCAAACCCCATACAGTAGCTCTCCAGCAACTTCGCGTTCTTCTCCCAACTCCACTAGTTCTAGAAAGACAGTACGAGAGATCAATGCCCGCAGCTGGTCACGCACCCACACATAGGGCGACGGCTCGCCGCCGGGTTTGGCGTATTCCACCTGAATCGGATGAGCAGATCCAGCGGTAACCCTATCACCAAGATTCGTAGTAAAACAAAGTGTCTGGTCTGTACCTATATTCCTTACCTCCAGCAAAACCGCTAAGAAAGGCGCATCTTCTACCTGAATGCGCCACTTCTCTACCGGAGTCACCAGATAATAACAACCATCCGCCTCACGCCGCAGAATTGTCGAAAATAGCCGCGCCAGGGTTTCTCGCAAAATGGGTTCCCCCTCATGATACCAAGTACCGTTCCGAGCGATTCTCATGTCCAAATCACCACTCAGGGGTGGGTTCCAATTCTTAATGGGGGGTAGCTTTTGGCCTGCAAATTGCGCTGCCAGTGCAGCTGGATCAGGTTTTTGCATAAGCTTCCTAACGCTACTGACATTTATTCGACTGATAAAGCCATTCGCACACCAACTCAACGTCAATCAGAAGAATACGTTTTGTGCAGAAAATCCGAATCCTCGGAACCTAGTACAAAACCACACTGACTCAAAATAACTTGCCAAGCTTGGGTATGACGATGAATTGCATTATCAAAATGACGCCACAATCCTTCCTTGAGAGAGAGCATCTGTGCTTGGTATTCGGCAAAAGCCATTGGCATTTGAATCTCTTGTACGGCAACTAAACGATTAATCTCCCCTAACCAATTTTTTCCTTGTTGATGAATTTGTGATAGATAGGGTCCAATTCGCCCCACATAATATTTGGTAAATATATGTTTGAGTATGCGTGCTGTCGGAGTCGACTTTTGCTGATAACAAACAGGCTGATCTTTGAACAATACCTCCAAAGCATTAGCGGCTTGATTTAGATACTCTATCAGTTGCTTAACCGATTGCAACAAACGACCTCCGTACTGATGAGATTGTAAAGTAAAGTATTGTTCTTCCAACTCATCCTGATTAATGTTAAGTTCGACGTGCTGCAATTTTCTGCCCAGCTCGTAAAAATACCTAATAGATTGAAGCGATTGTGCATAGGCTGTTTGTTCGCCGGGAGCCAGAGGCTTTACCGCTAAGCTGAAGGCTTTTTGTAACTCCGGACTGTCGAACGTGGCATTCCAAAATATTATCGGTAAATTGGCCCGTTTGGCCCGTAGAATTTCCGTAAAGGCCGCTAGAAATTCCTCGTTAAGCCCTTTTGTTTGGACAAGCTCCGCATAACAAACCTCTCCCTGATGCAGAAAGCGAACCTCATAAATAAGCCTTTGGGATACAGGCATCAGCTTACCCATTATACTGTTGCGTTCACTAATGAGATTGAATAACTCGCAATCATAAAATTTCAGAAAATCCGTCATACCAATACGGATCTTTTTCATCAACAGCGTGCGCTCCCGATGGGAAGGATAAGGCACCATTGCGACCTGCAAGTGGTTTTGCCCATCTACACCTGTCGTTTTTTCCACACGTTCTAGGTAATCGGCTAAGATGTTTTCTGCCGCATGGTACTGGCCGCAAGCGCTCGGCAAGGTTAAAAATAACATGGCTAATAAGAACAAATCATAGATTATCAAGGGCTTTTTTATGAGATTCACCTGCAGTGTACGCATTTTTACGGCGTTAATTGCTTAGCCAGTAGCGCACAGATCCAGCTCAAACCTCACCTTAAAAAGCCGCACCGACGATGTCTTGTTCTAACATCGTTAAATCCTCCGGCGTATTGATATTGCGAAACATGCCAGGATGATCGGAAAAATCCACTTGCGTCATGCGGTGCTGGGCAAACCAGCGATCGATCTTGCGTTCACCTGAGGTTAAATAGTGCCTTAGGCTAGCGCGAAGCGCTGTAGTAAGCAGAGCGAAAACCGGTTGTAACCGAGTGCCATCATGTGCCACGCATAATTCAGCCTCTGTCTGGATCAACGCTCGATATAAACGTTGTGCACAGTCAGCCGCAAGCAGGGGTGAATCGCATGGAACGCTGAGCAGGTAAGGATTTTCGGTAACCTCCATAGCTGCTAACATACCCGCCAATGGTCCATAAAACTGGCCAATGCTATCGCTGATAACTTGGCAACAAAATGTTTGATATGTCAATGAATTACGGTTGGCATTGACCAGTAATTCGCCGACCTGAGGCTGCAAAACGCGTATCACATGAGCTACCATTGGGAGTCCCGCTAAGGGCAGTAAACCCTTGTCTTGACCACCCATGCGTTGCGCACGGCCACCCGCCAAAATGACACCGGTAACGGATGTTTTAGGATAATGCTTCATGGACATCTCAACCATTCAGTGACGCAAAGCTTTTGCCTGGCATAAAGCCCTGTCGTTTTCACTCATAGACCGTGTGGCTGGCAGAAAACTCATACTAACAGCCACTCTCCCAGACCCACTGCACCTATCCACAGTCCCAAAGACCAGTCCAACAACTTGACGGCCCGCTCGATATCATCCGATCGCGGCAGCAGACCCGCACCCAGAGGCGGTCGCTGCACTAATCGACCAAAATACCGGACACTACCACCCAGTTGTAGATTTAGGGCTCCAGCTCCCGCCGCCAGGATAGGACCGGTGTTACAATTCCCCCAATGAGAGGCTTGGTTACGCCAGCAACACCAGGCTGTTTCATGGTCACCTAATAGCGCATAGCTCAATGCGGTAAGACGGGCTGGAATCCACTCTAGCAACGCATTCAAATGCGCTGTAGGCCAGCCAAAGTAGCGATAACGGGGCGTGGCATGCCCCCATAAGGTGTTAAGGGTGGCGAGCAACCGATAGGCTACGACTCCAGGTCCACCCGCTATCAATAACCAGAATAACACGCCGAAGCTCACCCGGCAGCCGCTCTTTAGCACCGTTTCTACGGCAGCCAGGCTTACTTCCTCTTCGTTCATCTCTTGGGTATCACGAGTCACCATCCAGGTAAGCCGTTCTCTGGCTTGAGCGAGTTCATTGTTTTGCAGTGCTTGACTGATCCCTCTGCTCTCTTTCTTTACCTTGGCAAGCCCCAGACCCAGATACACCAGTCCTATGCCAGCCACGGGTCCTAGATAAGGAATAGCGGTTATTCCCCAGGCAATGAGTGTGAAAGGCACGATCAGCGCCGCTAATACCAGCGTGCCTAGCAGCAATTGCAAAGCAGCAGTAAGTCCGAGAGATCTATAACAAAAAACTTCTGCCCGTTGCGCTAGCCATGCAAAACCCACGAGAGGGTGATAACGGTGCGGCTTCTCCAGCAGCCTATCGAGTAAAACAGCGCACAAGCAAGTTAGGGCAAGTTCCATCCGTCGATTCCCAAATCCAATCAAGGTTCAGGATACTAAACCTGTTATTTAATTGAGCTTGCGACTTTAAGGTTACCCGCTTCAGGACACATGTTACGAATCAACGTATTCTTTCACCTTGACTGATGAATCGCCGGCAGGAGCAAACGCATAGACAAAGCCACTGAAGAAGAAGCCGCTAATAACATCATAAATCAGAGGTAATAACGTCTAATTGCGTTTCGCTCAAGTTAGCCACTTGTTTAATTTCCTGATACACATATAACACTTTATCAGCATAGCGGGATTTAGGATTCTTGTGGCTTCCATTATAGCGTAACAGCGCCTTACGGAGATTGCCATGACTCATCTTAAGGTAACCTGCCAGAATTTTCGCTCCCGTATGAATGTTTTTCTGAGGATTAAAGAGTGCGTGTATTCCACCAATTGCCTTGACTTTCTTAGGATGAGCTTTCGCCATGACCTGCATCAACCCCCGGGCACCCTTTACGCTTACGGCTCTCGCCCGGAAAGTGGATTCGATGGCGATAATGGCCAAAATTAATTCGGGCTTTAAGCCATGTTGCACACTGCTACGGAATACTGTCGTTACTAATGATAGAGACCTTGGATTTGGATACTCGGTATTTTTTTCTAATGTGGTTGGTTAACTGACGAATTTTGCTGCGTTCGGTTGGCTTGCTTGCTTCAAGCGATGTCATTTGCAGCATTGGTTGGCGGTTTTTCGGAGTCGGTTTGACCTCAGTTGCAGTAGCAGAATTAACCAGGATTATCAGCAGGAGACTAAAGGAAAAACGAGGCAGTTGTTTTAGCAGTTCGACAAAGTACATGCTAAACCTCCATTTACGACAGGCGGCTGTGCTTAGGAAGTCGCCTTTGTTGTTATTGATTTATTTCTTTATGAGCAGTACCGACTGCTGGTTAAAGTTGACCGAGCAGGTTCGCAAACCAGTCGTCATCGTAACGATTGCACTACTGTTTTGTTTGGCGTGGCATGACCTCAGCCATGTGGTGGTTATTGTCACCGGCTTTCCAAATAAGCATATATTGCAATGCAGTATAAAATTGTTTACTTGATAACGTCATTCGTTGCAGAACAACGCTCTTAATGCGAAATTTGCTATGGCGGTCCACAAGCCATTGATAATTTCCAATATTTCTTTGCGTCGCAGTACCGGAAAGAAACACTCCAAATCGTTGCTTTAAAGAAGCGTTAATGTATTAACCATTGACTGAGATCGATTTTCAGCAAGATGGTTCCATGCCCCTGATTGAAGGGCACATGGGAAACGAACAGCTCAGTGGTTTAATTCGTCAATACCGCCAGACTTAATAAGGCGACAGTTTCGGTAAGCTCGCAGGTAGCGCCTAAAACATCGCCAGTGGTGCCCCCAAGATGATCCATTAGACGGCGGCGCAAATAAATAAAACCTGCACCAAGCAGGAACAGTAAGATGATTCCATCCCAAGCGAATAGCCAGATGGTAATCATAAGCACGCTCAGTAGCAGGCAAAAGCAGATGACACGCGGCAGATAACGGGCATGATCGATGCCTACGCCAGCGGGCCGTACATAGCGGGTTGTCATCAGCAAAAGAACGATGGCGGTGCGGCCTATTACGGGAATCCATAACAACATCTCCAGAGCAGTTTGGGCAACCGCCACTTTAAGACCAACAAATTTAGCCAGCAGGGTCAACGCAAGAGCGGTAACTCCCATCGGTCCGCTGTAGGGATCCTTCATAATGGCCAGCGTTTTTTCACGATTTCCGACACCGCCAATCCAAGCATCGGTGAGATCAGCCAAACCGTCGAGATGCAGTCCGCCGGTGATCAGTACCCAAATTACCAGAAGAAAGACAGCAGCCAGTTCAGGGTCCACGACGACTGCGGAGGGGGAAGAAAAGGCTACGCAGCAACCGGCCATAATGGCACCGATAAGCAGCCCCACCACAGGAAAAAAACATACTGAGTACCCCCAGTCCTTGGATTGCGGCGTAAAACGCACCGGCACTGGAAAACGGGTCAGAAATATCAGGGCCAAGCTAAAGGCCCGCATCATAGCGAGCTTCTGCCATGAAACACTAGCAACGGTTCAGCCTCAGGACCATGAGCATAAATACACACCCGACTCAGCGTTGCATAAGGGACTTCCAATCGCCAAATACGTTTGAGAGGCATTTCAAGAATATGGCGCAGCAAGATGCGAATCGTACCGCCATGGCATATCAATAATATATGGCGGCCAATATGGCGTTGTAACAAATTTTCCCAAGCGGTTGCGACTCGGGTGTTAAAGTCCCCTATGCGTTCACCACCAGGCGGGCCATAAGTCAACGGATCACTCCAGAACTGCCTGAGTGCATTAGGAGTCGCAGCCATAATGTCAGCAGGAGTGCATCCTTCCCACTCGCCAAAACTGATCTCCCGAAAACCGGGTTCAATTTCCAGCGTAAGCCCATGTCGATTAGCCAATTCCCCAGCAAAAGCAGCGCATCGACTCAACGGTGAACTGACGATGGCAGTCCAGGGACAATTTTCACCTACGGCAGTACGCAGCTGCGCCCAACCTCGCAGGCTTAAAGGATCGTCTAGGGAACCTCGATACTTGACTCCACCTTCTGGTTCGCCATGGCGTAGCAAATCGACAGTGGTAACGAGACCTTCATGCATGGCGGGATACTTTGGATAATGCTACATTAGCTGCTAAAGGGATAATATTTTAATAACGTATTATGAAAAAAATCAGTCATGCAACATCTTGAGCACGCTTTTATGCAGGCATCCATTACTGGCCAAAATGCTGGTGGTAGTCAGGTTGAGCGGCTGGCCTTCTAAATCGGTTATCCGCCCGCCAGCTTCACGCACAATAACGCCTAGTGCAGCCACGTCGAGAATATGAATATCGGATTCGATAACCAATTCAATTTTGCCCGCAGCCAATAAATGATAATGATAAAAGTCACCGTAACCTCGAGTGCGATTACACTGCTGGACGAGTCTTCCTAGCGCTGACCAATATCGTTCCCCCGCCAGCGTTTTAATGTTGCCGAAAGACAAAGTGGCGTCGGCTAACTCCCGAACAGGGCTTACGTGTAACTGCTGACCATTGAGAAAGGCACCACCGCCGACTTCGGCATAGGCTAGTTCATTCCATAAAGGCGCATTGGAAACTCCTAACACAAAGTCGTCGCCTTTCAACAAGGCGATTTGGGTGGAGAAAAATGGATATCCTCTGACAAAGCTTTTAGTTCCGTCGATAGGATCCACCAGCCAAACGTATTCTGCCTCTGGCCGGATGCTTCCTGTCTCTTCGCCGTAAAATCCGTGCTCCGGAAAGGCCGCCTGGAGCACGGCTTTAATGGCTTGTTCCGTTTCTACATCCGCTTGGGTCACCGGCGTTTGATCCGCTTTGATCTGAATACCAAGGTTACTTCGATAATAACGCCTAATAACCGCCTCTCCCACCTGGGCGGCTTGAATAGCAGTTTGTAGAAGTGGACTATGCGACATACTGGCATCCTAAATACAGGGCTGGATCGGTTGTCCTAAAGCGCTAAAAGATGGCAATGACGATGCCAAAAAACGTAGTGTAACACTTGACTGACTGTAGCAATGGAAACTTAGGAGGTTTGCACTATGTCCTTGTGCGGTTCTTTTCAGGTCCCTTAAGGCTCTTGACCTCTTGACCAAGAGTCGTTACCGCAAAAACCCCGCCGGAGGCGGGGTGGTAAGCGGGGTAATGGCTAGTTAAGCAGTCTGGATTTGAATCTTGCGCGGTTGATACGGCGCTTTCTTGGACAAATGCACAGTGAGCAGACCATCCTTTAGGCTCGCTTCGATAGCATCCGTATCCAGTTCGCTGCTCAGGGTAAAGCTGCGCCGATAGCGAGGATTGCGCACTTCCGCATACAGCGCCTTCATGCCCTCGGGAATATCCAGAACAGCCTCACCTTCAATGAGCAGCGTACCGTTGTCAACCTGTACATTAAGCCGCTCACTGGGTACGCCAGGCAGATCCGCAGTCAGGGTGATTCCTGTTTTATCTTCATACACATTAACCCGCGGCAGCATAAATTCTTCAGTTTGCCGGGTCGGTTGATCACTTTCAGTCTGGGCAACCTCTTGTGCCTGCCTCTGAGTGACATCTTTGCTCTCGGCCATGATATACCTCCTTAAGCATTCACCTGAATCTGACGAGCTTTAGCGGTTTCCTGCTTGCCGATGGTGATGCTGAGCACACCATTACGGTAAACGGCATTGACTTGCTCGGGATTGACACCTTCGGGCAAGCCGATAACCCGTTTAAAAGCGCCATTAAAGCGTTCCCGTAAATAATAACTCGCTTCCGTTTCAGGGGCTGGTTCCACCACCTTGCGCTCACCGGAAAGGGTCAGCAAATTGCGCTCAATAGACAGATCCAGGGCGTTGGTATCTAGACCAGGTGCGAATGCATAGACATGCACCGCATCCGGCGACACACCCACGTTTACAGCAGGGAAAGCACCCACCGTTGTGGCGCGGATGCTGGTCCGCCCCCAGCCGCGATTAAAAAGTTCATCCATTTCTCGTTGCAAGCGTTGGAAATCATCCCAAAGCGTGCCTTCCAGATTCATTAAATCTCCAAACATGGTAAACCCCCTTTGTTACGTGTCGCTTTGCAGACCCGCCGCCATCGGTACGGCACTCTTTGGCGACGATCATCACTTTTTCCTAACGCTTATATGGGGTTTGTCCGCGGAAAATCAAGCGTTACTCTGCGCCGTCTTGCAAGTGCCGATTCGCCGCATTGAGGGCGGGAGGCTGACCCGCTAGCACTACTACATCACCCTCATGCAACTTGGTATCGGCAGGGGGATCCGTTATATGAATACCCTCCCGGATCACCGACATCACAGCTACCTCTTTATCGCCCAGTGTCAACTCTTCCAGAGAACGCCCTACGGCATGAGCTTTGTCCCCCAGGGTAATAGTATTCAAATGCTCTTGGTAGGCGCCTATGGGATAGGCGCGGCCTTGCGCGTGAAAAAACCGCCGGAGCGGCTCATAGCGGTCAGCCCGAATCTGGGCAATTTGTTTCCGGATCTCTGCTTCCGGCACGCCAATGCATTGCATTAGCCGCGTTCCCATCATCAAGCTGGATTCTAAACTCTCCGGAAAAACCTCGGTAGCTCCAGCATCTAGCAGAGCCTCCAAATGAGCGTCATCGCGGGTGCGCACTAAAATCGCTAGGTGTGTATTGAGGCGGCGTACCATCTTTGTGATTCTTAGCACGGCTTCAAAATGGTCGATGGTAATCGCCACAGCTACAGCGCGTTCAAGACCTGCCGCCTTTAGTAAGGTTTCCCGGTTAGCCTCCCCGTAGACCACAAATTCGCCGGCGGCGCGCGCCATGGCAATGCGCTCCAGATCCAAGTCTAGGGCGACATAGGAACATTGTGCCGTGCGTAATAATTGACCCAGATTCTGACCCACCCGCCCATAACCGATCACAATAGTATGTGACCTCAACGCGGCGGCCGCCGCATCGGCATCCCTATCAATCTGATGGAGACGGCGCTGGTAGCGCAGCCGGGTCAGCTGCTTAACTAAGCACCGTTATAGCGGATCAGGAGTGGCGCGAGCGCCATGGACAAAATCAGCACAGCCAATAGAATCTGGCCATGCTTGGCATCTAACAACGCCAGGCTAAGTCCCATGGAAATCAGCAATAGCCCGCGCCGGCCTGGGACAGACACAACCCCGCGCGCATTGCTACCCCAGGATGCTCACACGACTTGGAAAGTTAGGTGCGCCCTTTAACGGTGCCAAAGAATGCAGGAAGCCACGCCCGGATAACGGCGTGAGGGTTATACGGCATGCGTTGGCGGTTGGCAACCGTTGAGGTATGAAGCCCGTAGACGATGTACGGACTCTGCGAGCCATGAAGCGGAGGATCCGGCTAACCCTGGTGACCTATGCTGACGCGAGAAACCTGGGTGGGAAGCGGCGTTACCAAGAATAGGTGAAAATGGCTGATACCCCTAGCCCAACAAGGGGAGGTAGCAGGACCGGTTTGTCTAACTTGAACCGGTCGTTATTCCGAAGCCTACCCGGCGTAGAGCAGGCAGCTACGGGTCATAGAGTCTTTGGCAGTGGAACTGGGGAACTCCTGGCCGGCTCCCCCTGTGAAGGGGACGCGACAATGCCAGTGTGCCGGCAGGAGGACGGAGGCGGCGTAGTAGCCAACGGCCCGGCGGTAATGGCTGGGACAGGGTGAAGGTCCGCCAGGGTAAGCTGGACAAAATGATGGCCAACAGATGCAACGAGGAAAGCAGATGATGGCAGCGATGCTGCTGGTGCACCTCGTGGTCGTGACGACCAATCTGCTCGAGCAGAGTCGTTCAGCCCAACTGGAAAGCGCAGTGCGGTGAAAGTCGCATGCTGCGTTTGGAGCGGGGGAAAGACCGCAAGGTCCTACCTATCGCTACGTGCGCCCTTTAACGGTGCCAAAGAATGCAGGAAGCCACGCCCGGATAACGGCGTGAGGGTTATACGGCATGCGTTGGCGGTTGGCAACCGTTGAGGTATGAAGCCCGTAGACGATGTACGGACTCTGCGAGCCATGAAGCGGAGGATCCGGCTAACCCTGGTGACCTATGCTGACGCGAGAAACCTGGGTGGGAAGCGGCGTTACCAAGAATAGGTGAAAATGGCTGATACCCCTAGCCTAGGGCGTCTAAATCGGCCAATTTGCTTTAATCACTTTTTGGACCTCGCTGATTGGTTCCAAACCCAGCGTGAATCGGTGTCATAGCGATATTCTCAGGGTCCAAAAACCGGGCAACGAATTTGGCCTAAAGATGGCGTTTTTAGACACCCTACCCCTAGCCCAACAAGGGGAGGTAGCAGGACCGGTTTGTCTAACTTGAACCGGTCGTTATTCCGAAGCCTACCCGGCGTAGAGCAGGCAGCTACGGGTCATAGAGTCTTTGGCAGTGGAACTGGGGAACTCCTGGCCGGCTCCCCCTGTGAAGGGGACGCGACAATGCCAGTGTGCCGGCAGGAGGACGGAGGCGGCGTAGTAGCCAACGGCCCGGCGGTAATGGCTGGGACAGGGTGAAGGTCCGCCAGGGTAAGCTGGACAAAATGATGGCCAACAGATGCAACGAGGAAAGCAGATGATGGCAGCGATGCTGCTGGTGCACCTCGTGGTCGTGACGACCAATCTGCTCGAGCAGAGTCGTTCAGCCCAACTGGAAAGCGCAGTGCGGTGAAAGTCGCATGCTGCGTTTGGAGCGGGGGAAAGACCGCAAGGTCCTACCTATCGCTACCGGCTTTAGGGGCATGATAGAGGCAATATCAGCTGAAGAAAAACGCCATAAGATGTTGCTACCGTTAGTGGGTGTACCCTGCCTGATCCAAGAAGGGCTCGAGCCTTATCGAGATCTGTTCTGCCGAAAGGCGGGGTTTGAATGGGTCAGTCGTTATGTCACGGGCTTGTTGCTTAGTCCCCATAAAACGCTGCAAGGGAGCTACGCTCAGCACGTGTGGTTTGAGGACCAAGCCCCCAGTCGACGGGCGCTGCACGCGGCGGTGTTGGAAGCGGGCTGGGACAGCGAAGGGTTGCTGCCGCGGCACCGGGCGGTGGGAGCCGGAGCGCCTCGTGGGCGAGGCCTGGAAGTCAGGGCGCATCTAAACCGTGGGGGGGGGTTAAGCGGCATGACATCAGATGCTACCCTATGGAATGACGAGTTCAAGAGGAGACGCGTCCATGTCATGCCTAACTACCATCCTAAAAGAACATGATGAGGGTTTACCAGCCCCGGTACGGGAGGTTCACCAAGCGGAGAGCTGGTTAGAGCTGCTGCAAGCGGTCTGGGGTGTGGTTTGCCGGGTAGCGGTGTTGGTACTGGAAGAGCAGCTCACGGTGCGCGCCCAACGGCCGGTGGCGTGGCCAAACTGCCCACGCTGTGGACATCGGCTGCAGAGCAATGGGTGGCGATCACGGCGGTTACGGACCTTATTTGGCGAAATTGGGTGGTGGCGTCGGGTAGGACGCTGCCCGAAGGGATGTCGGGGTTCTCAGGTGGCGGTGTTGGACGACGCCCTGGGCCTTCGTCCCCAGCAACGCTACGGGGAAGAGATGGTGGCGCTGGGGTGTCGGTTAGCGGTGTTTGTCCCCTACGAGACGGCGGTTCGCCTATTGCAGCAACTGACGGGAATTGCCGTCGCCCCTGGGACGGTGTGGAACTGGGTTCAGCGGCTGGGGCAGCGGCTGGTCCGGGACGTGGAGGCGGACCTCCAAGCCCTGGAAACCGGCAACTGTCGGGGGCAAGAAAGCGCCCCGTCGGCGCTGAAAGGCCAGCCGCTGGTCATCGGTGCCGATGGCGTCTTGGTGCCCTTTCGCCCTCACGGCGGTAGCCCTAAGGGCAAGACCCGTTGGGGGGAAGTGAAGGTGGCGATCGTCGCCCGGCTGGGCCGGTGGGTGAACCGGCGGGGACGCACCGTGACCCGGTTAGCGCAGCGCCGCTTGGTGGCCGTGCACGGTGGGCTGGCAGCGCTACAGGCACGGTTGTGGCTCGAAGCCCTGCGCCAGCAGGTGTGCAGTATTGCTCACGTGATTTGGCTCAGTGACGGGGGCCGGGGCTTTTGGAACCTCTTTGAACGCTGCTTTAGCCGCCTCGGGGTGATCGGCATCTTGGATTTTTACCATGCCGCCCAGTACCTCGCTAAAGGGGCCAAAGCCGCCTTTGATGGCCGCACTCAGCGTTGTCAAGCGACCTTTATCCGCGGGCGACATGACCTGCGCCACGGTCGCCAACGACGGCTATCGGCAGAGCTTCAAGCAGTGCTCGCCTCGCCATCCCTGCCCAAGACGGCACGCCAGACCCTCGCCAATCTGCAGCACTATCTCCATGCCCATCAGACACCTCTCGATTATCCCCGGTTCAAGGCTTACGGCTGGCCGATTGGCAGTGGGCTCGTGGAAAGTGCCTGCAAATGGCTTATTCAGCAGCGGTTTAAGGGCGTGGGTATGCGCTGGAGTGAGCCCGGCTTCGATCATCTCTTGCATCTTCGCTTGGCATGGATCAATCAGCGGTTGGATCGGGTACTTCCAACGCTACATCCCTCCCCCACGGTTTAGATGCGTCCGCCCCAGGCTTGCCTTCCTTGGGAATCACCGCTTGGCGTATGGGTTGTGGCCGGTAGGCCATGCGTTTCATCCGTGCCACTAAATCGTGCAGATTCTCACCCAGATTTTCACCCTATTGCGCTTTTGTGACGCCATCAATGCCGACGGTTTTCGTCCCATCCAGCTCGTCAAAGCACGCCGCCAGCGATGCTTCGTTGAAATGATGTATCAGATTATCAAATCGCTTGTCTGGATTGCTAGCAGAAAGCCACGCTATCCGCTTCAGTTTGGTGGCCGTCATAGCGCAGGTTTCTGGTGAACCCATGACGTGTCTCCTCTGCGGTTGATTTTACCCAGGGGCCTTCACTCCACCGGCGTTACCCGGCTTCGTCGCTACTATGCCCCTTCTGACTTCCTGACCGTCTTCTCGATGGCCTCGCTGTTACCCTTGTTCACCGATACTTGCGCTCCTGCAAGAACGCCCAGGACCTCCCACGTTCACCTGTCCACTTTTACCGCATGCCGTGCTCTCCGACCCCGGGAAGATCGCCCGCCCTCTGCCCATCGTGATGACGGCGATGTTGCCTTCTGAGAGCTTAACCTCATCGGCTCTTCCTCAATGATCATTAACGGGGCTCAATCACTTCAGCTTGCGCTTACGGCCTACGGTATCCCTGTCTACGCTTAACCCGGCCGTTACCGGACACTGGCCCAAGACTCGGTACAAGATGTGCCGGGTCAACCCTTTCTCGGTGGCACTTGTAGCCACTAGTGAACAGGCGCCTCGTGGCGCACTAAGCCGTTGATTTATAATGAGCATGGTTTGTGCTATTGCATATTTCATGCACAGCGTAAGGCGCTGAATCTTCAGAACTTCCAAAAAAATGAGCGAACCGTGAGTTATAAAGAGGTATTTTCGATGTTTCCGTGTTGTTCGCCCTGCTCAAGGGAATAACCGTATTTTTGTTGTTGGCCCTGTTGGGACGGCGGATTGCGCGGCCGGCGTTGCACTGGGTGGCGGCGCGCCGTTCACCGGAGCTGTTTATGCTCACCACTCTGCTGATCCTACTATAGTGCCGGTCAAATGACCTGATACTGGTTACAAGGCTTCAAATCGTTAGTAAACAACGATTGTAATAAAATTATCGGCATCAATTCATATGGCTGGCACTATTAAGTGCCGCCACCCTTGCCTATAAGGCGGGTCTGTCGCCTCCGCTAGGGGGCCTTTCTGGCCGGCATGGTGCTAGGCGAGACGGAGTTTCGTCACCAAATTGAGGCGGATATTCGCCCCTTCCAGGAGATCTTGTTGGGTTTATTTTTCGCCACCATTGGTATGGCGCTAAATCTTAAGGCTTTGGCAGCGTATTTGCCGCTGGTTATAGGATTAACTTTGGCGATGATGGCTGGCAAAACCCTGCTAATTGCCCTCTTGGCACGAGGCTTTGGTGAGCACACGACTTGGAAAGTTAACCTCGAAATGTTGAGAGCAGCGTCGCTGCAAGCAGGCATCAATCGCTCCAGAACCTGTTCATCGGATTGTTCCTGGGCGAAGAGACCTTGCACCAACTGCACCAACTGGCCCAAAGCATCGCGGGTGAGGGTGTAGAGCTTCTGGCCGACGGTTTGCTGATGGTCTTCAGCAAAGGCAAATCTCTCTGATTGTCTGCCACCCGCCGGGGCACGCGGAAGCAGCGACTGCGCCACGCAACTCAAGCGGAAGTGGCGGTTGACCGCTGCCTCCTGGCGTACCTGAGAGGCCTCCAGCCCCACGGCTGGTTGGCAAAACTCATGAAAGATCTCGACCGGCCAGCGATAACTCCACATCCGAATCACCCGCCTAGCCTCCCAGTGGGGCGCATCGGTGAGGAGAAATCGGGGTTGATCAGCAAGATCCGCTTGTTCCTGAACGATGACTAAGCGCTTGCGGCCATAGCGTTTTAACCGAACCGTTTTGGTAAATACCCAGAAGGCTTTTTCTTCCCCGTTACGCACCGTCACCTTCAGCGGCCGAAAGCTCTCGGGATGCTGTTGGCCCAACTCAGCGGCGATCTCATCGACACGACGCCACTGGCCCTGCCATTGAATCAGCCGCGAACTCTCTAGCTCCGACACCCAATGCTTACCCTGTGGTTCAAGCAACTGGGTCAACGGTAAGGACAGCACGCCGTTGTCAAAGGCGTAAGGGGCCCGGGGGAAATGGCCTTCGGTCTCCAATTGGCGCACGATCTCCACGGCGATTTCCGTGCGCTTGCGATAGGACGCGCGGTTTTTCTGATAAGGTAATAAGTCGATAAACCGCTGGCGGGCAGATTCCAGATCGGGATAGTCGTCGCGGGCGGTCATGTTGAGATAGCCTAATTCTTCCGCCTGATAATTGGGAAACTGCACCGCGATGGCGACACCATCTACCCGCTCTGCATTGGCCACCACCGCGGTCACCAGCGTCTGGTAGGTGCTCATCCGGCCCGCGACGTGGTCGTAAGCCCGCTTAGCCCCAAAAATCTCGGGACCGCGATCATGATGCACATAAGTCCAGTCCAAACTCATGACTTCCAGGGCGCATCTAAAACTCGGTGGAGCAACTGTGTTATTTGTCAAGCGTTAGCGAACTCCTAAGCGTGCCAAGGGGTATGGGGTTTCCTGATGGCATTGAGGATGGTCAGTAGTTTTCGCCTGCAGGCGGTGATGGCCACCTTGGGTGCTTTGCCCGCTGCGCGCAGGCGTTCATGGAACGCGCGCCGCCGCGGATTACAGCGAATGGCCGCTAACGTGGCCAGGTATAGCACGGCGCGTAACGGGGCGCGGCCTCCCCAGCAGTGGCGTTGGCCACGCAGGGTACCGCTGTCGCAGTGATAGGGCGCCACCCCCACCAGAGCAGCGATCTGACGCCGGTTCAGGGTCCCCAACTCCGGCAGTTGGACCAGCAGCGCGATCGCCAAGACTGGCCCGACGCCAGGCACGCTTTGCAGCAGCTTATCCGGTACCCGCCACACTGGGCTCGCCTGGATGGCATGGTGCAGCTCGTCGTCAAGTTCCTGCAGGCGCTGTTTTAGCCACTGGCTATGGGCATTAAGGTCGTTATGCAGGAGCTGAGGGGCGCGCTGTAGGCGATTCTGCTCGGCCACCAGCCTATCCAGCAGTTGGCGGCGGCGGACCAGCAGCGCTTCCAGCGCCTGGGTCTGGGTGTCCTTGAGCGGGCGCGGGGTGGGGCGTACCGCCTGGCCAAAGCGCGCGAGTTGAAACGCATCAATGCGGTCACTTTTGGCCAACTGGCCCGTGGCCTTGGCAAAATCCCGGGCCTGACGTGGGTTGACCACGACCACGGGCAACCCGTCAGCGGCGAGCATGCCGGCCACCGGTATCTCCAGTCCACCCGTGGCTTCCAGCACAATGAGGGTCGGTGACAAGGCGTGCAGCCGCTGCACGAGCGCTTCCAGGGCCGCTGGCTCATTGGCCACCTGCCAGTGTTCACCGCTCGGGATAACCGCTATATCGAGCATGGCTTGCGCCACATCAATACCGACAAAATACTCTACCTCGGGTATGTTCATGTCTCTCACTCCCTACCTTGCCAATGCGGACTCTTCAGGCCCAAGCAACTGTTCGGGTTCTTCTCTAGAGACGGGCATGACGATCCAAGCTCTCCCACGGTCTTCTTCAACCCAGGGGTGTAACGATCTATCACACCCAGTAACCACCTTCTCTCACCTTCAGGAAAAAGATAATATTCATTCATTAAAGAACACACAAGAACATACAAGGGGTGTAGAGTCGGGAGTACCTGATCCAACCGCTGATTGATCCAAGCCAGGCGAAGATGCAGGAGATGATCGAAGCCGGTTTCACGCCAGCGCATGCCCACGCCTTTAAAGCGTTGCTGAATGAGCCATTTGCAGGCATTTTCCACGAGACCACTGCCGATCGGCCATCCGTGAGCCTTGAACCGTGGGTAATCGAGATGCGCCTGATGGGCATTGAGATAGTGCTGAAGATTGGCGAGGGTCTGACGTGCCGTCTTGGGCAGGGATGGCGAAGCGAGCAGCGCTTGAATCTCTGCCGATACTCGCGCTTGGTGACCGTGCCGCAGGTAGTGTCGCCAGCGCGTAAAGTAGGCTTGACAGCGCTGGGGGTGACCATCGAAAGTAGCTTTGGCCCCTTTATAGAGGTACTGGGCGGCATGGTAAAAATCCAAGATGCCGATCACCCCAAGCCGCCTAAAGCAGCGCGCAAACAGGTTCCAAAAGCCCCGGCCCCCGTCACTGAGCCAAATCACGTGGGGAATACTGCACACCTGCTAGCGCAGGGCTTCGCGCCAGAGCCGCGCCGGTAACGCCTCCAGCCCACCGTGCACGGCCACCAACCGGCGCTGCGCCAACCGCGTCACCGGGCGTCCCCGACGATTCACCCGCTGTCCCAACCGCGCCACGATGGCCACTTTCACTTCCCCCCAGCGGGTCTTGCCCCTGGGGCTACCGCGGTGAGGGTGAAAGGGAACCATGACACCCTCGGCACCGATGACCAGCGGCTGGCCTTTCAGCGCGCGCGGTGCGTTTTCCTGCCCCCGACAGTCGCCGGCTTCCAACGCCTGCAGGTCCGCTTCGACCTCCCGAACGAGTTGTTGCCCCAGCCGTTGAACCCAGTTCCACACCGTCCCCGGTACAATGGCAATACCGGTGAGTTGGTGTAACAGGCGCGCTGCTGTCTCGTAGGGAACAACCACGGCTAACCGACAACCCAACGCCTGAACCTCGGCGCCGTAGCGCTGCTGCGGGGCTAACCCCAGCGCTTGATCCAGGGGCACGACGTGCCCGGAGCAACCCTCAGGACAACACCCAACACGCCGCTTTCAATGAATCTCACCAAACAGCGTCATCAGTTGCCGGGAACGAAAGCCGCCACTGCGCCGCCGGTGTCCGCACACGGCGCAAAGCGGCCACAGCGGCTTGGGCTCGGCTAACGCTCGTCACCGTTCTTCGAGCCACCATACCGCCGCTATGCGGACCACCACCCAACCGGCCCGCACCAGCTCAAAAAGCGTTGTCGCTCGCCGCATTTCCTCAACCGGGGCTTGTCAACGCGTATCGTGCTCTCGTAACATGGCACTCCGGCAGGGCATAGGGCGATCCTCTTCTGGGACGTGGTAAGCCAATAGAGTAGCAAGTTATGCCATGCCGCTTAACCCCCTCCACCGAGTTTTAGATGCGCCCCCTATTGGCCGCGGAGGGCGTGGTGTTGCTGGCGGGCGATGAGGTGGTGGTGACGAAGTCGGGGAAGAAGACCCATGGACTGGATCGATTTTTTTCATCGCTCTATGGCAAGGCGGTACCGGGGCTATGCTTTTTGAGTCGCTCACTGATCAGTGTCAAGCGTCGCTGCGCGTATCCGCTGCGCATTGAACCGGTGCTGAAAGCGGCGGTGGCAGAAGCGCCCCCAGCGGGCAAGCCGCGCACTAAGGGCAAGCGCGGTCGCTCGAAGGGCAGCCGTAACCGCAACCGCCGGGAGGTGACGTTATCGCCTTACCTGAGCTTTGTCCAGGGGTTGCTTCGCCAGGTGTTGACGCTGGTGGGGTGCGAATTGAGCCTCGTCTACGTTGTCTTTGACGGCGCCCTTGGCCATAACGATGCCCTGCAGATGGTGCGTCAGACCGGCTTACACTTAATCTCCAAACTACGCCACGATGCCGCCTTGTACTTTCCTTATGAAGGTCCCTACGCCGGGCATGGGCCGCGGCGCAAGTATGGCGCCAAGCTGGACTATCGGCACCCGCCCGAGCGCTACTGCAAAGCGACTTCGCTCGACAAGGGCATCCTCACGACGATCTATCAGATGACGATGGGGCACAAATTGTTTCCGGACCTCCTGAATGTCGTCGTAATCGTCAAAACCAATTGTCAAACCGGCGCCCAGGCCCACGTGGTCTTATTCAGTAGTGATCGACATCTGACCCATGCGCAAAGGATCGATTATTACGGCCTGCGTTTCCAGATCGAGTTTACTTTGAGAGATGCTAAGCAGTACTGGGGGCTGGAGGACTTGATGGTGGTCAACGCCACCCCAGTCTACAACAGTGCCAACCTGGCCATGTTGATGGTCAACCTCTCCCAGATTTTGATCCGCTCCTGTCGAGACGCGTGTCCCGCGTTCGGTGTCCAGAATCTGAAGGCACGCTTCCGCGGCCGCAAGTATGTGCGCGCAGCCTTAAAATGGCTTCCGCAAATTAATACCTTCGCCAAATAATCACTAGAAAATAGCGGTTGTAGTAATCTGAGTGAGGTTGTAGGGTTTTTCACCCCAACCACCCCTGACCGATTTACCACAGCCGCTATGGGCCAAGACCAACAGCAACCGTGTCAGGGTGCGGGCGTCGCGCAGTTGGGAGCTTTCCAGTTGGAAGCCGTTGGATTTGTCGTCCAGGAAATTCTCCTCGATCCGAAAGCGCTGGCCATACTCAGCCAGGGTATCGCGGTCGGTCGGTTCATCGCTGAGGATCAACCAGGGCTCGCGGTGGCCCCGTTGCCAGCCCACGGCCAAGTGCATCTCCAGGCGTTGGGCACCGACAAAGACGTGATGATAGCAGCCCACTTCACCGGCCTGCACGCGAATGACCAGGCGCCGATAGTGTCCCCGGCGCTGGACATAGAGATGCAACCCTGAGCGCTTGATACGCACGCGCAGATGCCAGCGCGCGTGGCGGTGAATCCAGGCCATCAGTTCCCCATGCAGAAAGCCCCGATCGGCCAACAGCACGATGTCCCGCCCTGGCGGCAACAGCCGCTCGGCCAAGCGCAACAACCCACGGTAAGCCCGAAAGGCCACACTGCTGGAGCGATGCTCGATCACCTTCCAGACCAGCGGTATGGTACGGCCGCGATACACTAACCCCAGGCGGATCAAACACCATCCGGTTCCACTAGCAACGAGGTATCCAAGACCACGTACAGCCGTGGCGCGTCCAGTTCCGCCAACACTCGGCTGCAACAGCGCGCCGTAGAGGTGGTGGACATCCACTCGCCTATTGGTTAAACAGCGCCGAATATCTCCCCCACTAGCAGGCGGCTGGATTGGGCTAAGTGAGTGGGTGCCGTAGGTACACAGTCGCGCCCGGTTCGCCGCCAGCAGTTGGCGGCGGTTTCGGCGCTGGTTAGCCAATCGGCGAGTGGATGTCCACCACCTCTACGGCGCGCTGTTGCAGCCGGTGTTGGCGGAACTGGACGCGCCACGGCTGTACGTGGTCTTGGATACCTCGTTGCTGTGGAACCGGTGGTGTTTGATCCGCCTGGGGTTAGTGTATCGCGGCCGTACCATACCGCTGGTCTGGAAGGTGATCGAGCATCGCTCCAGCAGTGTGGCCTTTCGGGCTTACCGTGGGTTGTTGCGCTTGGCCGAGCGGCTGTTGCCGCCAGGGCGGGACATCGTGCTGTTGGCCGATCGGGGCTTTCTGCATGGGGAACTGATGGCCTGGATTCACCGCCACGCGCGCTGGCATCTGCGCGTGCGTATCAAGCGCTCAGGGTTGCATCTCTATGTCCAGCGCCGGGGACACTATCGGCGCCTGGTCATTCGCGTGCAGGCCGGTGAAGTGGGCTGCTATCATCACGTCTTTGTCGGTGCCCAACGCCTGGAGATGCACTTGGCCGTGGGCTGGCAACGGGGCCACCGCGAGCCCTGGTTGATCCTCAGCGATGAACCGACCGACCGCGATACCCTGGCTGAGTATGGCCAGCGCTTTCGGATCGAGGAGAATTTCCTGGACGACAAATCCAACGGCTTCCAACTGGAAAGCTCCCAACTGCGCGACGCCCGCACCCTGACACGGTTGCTGTTGGTCTTGGCCGTGGCCACCCTCTACCTGACTTGCCAAGGCGCCGCGGTGGTCGCCCAGGGCCAGCGCCGCCGGGTCGATACCCATTGGTTTCGCGGCCACAGCTATCTGCGCTTAGGCTGGCATGGGCTGCGCTATGCGCTGGCTCATGGCGAAGCCCTGCTGCAACGCTTGACGCTGGGCTCCCTCCAGGATCCGGATCCGGCTCAGGCCAGCCGCCGACAGGGGCGGCAAAAACGTCAACAAGCCCGCTGGATGGACCCTTTGCCAGCCTGTTATGCCTTGTTACTTCCCGCCCTGGAGGCAGCATGAGAGTTAGCTGAGAGGAGTTTTGTCAGTCAACCAGGGTGGTGGACATCCACTCGCCGATTGGCTAACCAGCGCCGAAACCGCCGCCAACTGCTGGCGGCGAACCGGGCGCGACTGTGTACATACGGCACCCACTCACTTAGCCCAATCCAGCCGCTGCTCAATAACCCAACCACCATCCATGCCAAGGTCGATAAATGCCGGCGATCGCGCCACGGTGCTTGTGCCAAGAGGGAGACTATCGTATCGTAAAGTGGGGATGAGGTATTCATGCGCGGGCTCCTTATGTTTAACCCATCCCGTTGGAACACGGGTCGCGCATTTCATCTCATCCCTTTCTTTAATTTCAAGTAGAATCCGTGCCTTAGCGAGTTTTGTCAGTCAACCAGGCCGCTATGACAGAGATTATCGCACTGTTGGCCTGCTTGTCACCTTGCCTTGACGCGACTGCCCAACGTGTCGGTTGGCCTGCCTTATCGAAGCCGTCCTGGCCCTGACCGGGCGGGTGACGATGTTAGGGATTTCCCGCTGGACCGAGGCCGGGGGCAGTGACCGCACCGTGCAACGTTTTTTTAACACCCGCTTCGATTGGCTGCGGCTGCATTGGTTTTTCATTCGGCATCACTTGCTCAGCGAAAAGGGTGTGGTGTTGATCGGGGGTGACGAAACCACGGTCACCAAAGCCGGGAAAAAGACCTACGGCCTGGACCGGTTCTTTTCCTCCCTGTATGGCCAGGCGGTGCCCGGGCTGAGCTTTTTAACCCTGTCGCTGATCAGCGTCAGCGCTCGCCAGTCCTACCCGGTGCTGACCGAGCAGGTAATCAAGGAGTCAGCGAAAGAAGAGCAGCGTCCGAGCAAGAGAGCGAACCCGTCGGGCTCGAAGCAGAAGGGCTCGAAGCAGAAAAGGCGCGGTCGGCCTAAGGGTAGCCGTAACCGCAACCGGCACGACGTGGAGTTGTCGCCGTTTTTGCAGTTTCTGCAACAAGCGCTGAAGAGCCTGTTGGCCCTGATCGGCACCGAGCTCAGCGTGGTGTACTTCGTGTATGACGGGGCACTTGGCAACAACGCCGGACTACAGATGGTCAGGCAATGTGATCTGCACTTGATCTCTAAACTGCGTCATGATGCGGCCCTGTACTTGCCTTATGAGGGACCCTATCGAGGTAAAGGAGCCCACCGCAAGTACGGTGACAAGCTCGACTACCGTCACCTGCCTGTGCGGTATCTGCAATCGAGTACCACTGACAAGGGTCTTCGCACTGACCTCTATCAAATGCAGGTGTGGCACAAGTTGTTGGCCGATCCGCTGAATGTGGTGATCCTAGTCAAGACCCATGTGCACACCCAAAAAACGGCACGAGTGGTATTGTTCAACAGTGATTTGGACCTGTCCTGGGATCAGTTGATTGACTACTATAGCCTACGCTTCCAAATCGAATTCAACTTCCGCGATGCGAAACAGTATTGGGGGCTGGAGGATTTTATGAACATCCGTCCAAGGCCCGTTCACAATACCGCCAATTTCGCTCTGTTCATGGTCAATATCACGGCGGCGCTCAGACGCTGCCCGGACTTTTCATCGATGAGTGTGCTGGACCTGAAAGCGTGGTTCCGAGCGGCAAAATACGTGCGGGAAACGTTAAAATTGCTTCCGCAAAACCCAGAGGCTATTTTTATTGAGCAGGCTGTTACAGAAGTCTCGTCCCTTGGGCGGGTTAACCTTCCGGTTCTCGCCGATTAGTGGCGAAGGTATTGCAAATGCCAGAGCCTATTATGATTGACCAAGTCATTGAGCACGTCACCCACCTGGGGCGGGTTCATCAGCCAGATAAGGGCTCGTCGCAAAATAACTTTTCTAATTTTAGGTCGCTGCTATACTGTTTCCCATGGTGGATTCAAAGATCATAACGGCGGTACGTAATAAATACCAGGCGCTGGGACCGGTAATGAACGAAACGGTACGACGGCGCTGGGCGGCATGCGAAGCGATGGCCATCGGGTGGGGTGGTATTACGGCAGTTTCCCAAGCCACGGGGATGTCGTGTCCCACGATTCGAGTCGGCATCGCCGAAGTACAACAGGGTGCACCCGAGACGACAATGCCGCCTCAACAGCGCGCGATCCGTCACGCTGGGGGTGGTCGGCGCCGCTTGAGTGAGAACGATCCTACCCTACTGCGGGATTTGCAAGCGTTGTTAGCGTCTTCTACCCGGGGAGACCCTCGATCACCGTTGTGCTGGACGAGTAAGAGCACACGTCACCTGGCCGAAGCACTCGCGCAACAGGGGCATTCGGTGAGTCATCATACCGTTGCCCGGTTATTGGACGAGCTGGACTACAGTTTGCAAGGTAACCGGAAAACCCAGGAAGGCAATTCCCACCCCGATCGGGATGCGCAATTTGAGCACATCAACGCGCAAGTGCAAGCGTTTCAGCAGCGTGGACAACCGGTGGTTTCCGTCGATGCCAAAAAGAAGGAATCGATCGGGAATTTCAAGAATGCCGGGTGCGAGTGGCATCCGAAGCGAACCCCGGAGCACGTGCGCAGCAAGGATTTTCCCGATAAGACGCTAGGCAAGGGGATTCCGTATGGCGTGTATGATCTCAGCACCAACACCGGCTGGGTGAGTGTGGGGATTGATCACGACACGGCTCGGTTTGCCACGGAAACGCTGCGCCGTTGGTGGCAACACATGGGCTCGCGCGTTTATCCCCACGCTCGTGAGCTGCTCGTGACAGCAGATGCCGGCGGGAGTAATGGCTACCGCGTACGCTTATGGAAAGTGGCTTTACAAGACCTCGCTGATGCCATCGGATTACGCATCTCGGTATGTCACTTTCCCCCCGGGACCAGCAAGTGGAACAAGATCGAGCATCGCATGTTCTGTCATATCACTGAGAACTGGCGCGGTCGACCGTTGGTCAGTCGGGAGATCATTGTCAATCTCATCGGCAACACCAAAACCCGAACGGGTCTGACGATCACAGCGGAATTGGATGTGAACCCCTATCCTACCGCGATCAAGGTCCCCGATGAGGAGCTGGCGACAGTTCAGCTTCACAAAGATGCATTTCATGGTGATTGGAACTACACCATATTGCCAAAAGCATGATGCATCACAGTATGTAAATTGGAAACGTTATTTTGCGACAGTTACTAAGGCCGCTTAATTGGCGAAGGTATTGTATAACGGAATCTGTTGATGGTGTCTCAGGCCGTTCATAGAGCCTGAGACGAGCAAGTTCTCCAACCAATTGTCTGTATACCGTTTGCCATTGAGTCGCTCGGCCGGACATTGTCGGCCGTGATATTTTTTCACCGTAGCGGGTGACGAAGGGCAGAAGTTCCACAACAAGGCTAGCGCGCGCACGCGTCGCTCGGCGGAAGCCAGCGTGCCGTGGAAGTACTGCGCGTTAAAGCAGGCTCGATCGAGAAAGCGTATCAAGCGATTCACCAGCGCGCTGGTGCGATGCGCTCGTTGATGGTCATCGCTACGACTGAATAGCGCCCGTTTGTCACACAGATCCAGGGTATGGTGTTTCATCGGTGAGTCGGGGAGTGTCGCTTCGGCCCACTCGCGCAATCGGCGCAGGCGTTGGGCAAAGGCAGTCTTGCTGGGGGCACGGTAGGCCCGCCAGACTTTCTGGCCCACCAGCTCGAAGACTTCAGTCAGGGCCTTGGCCGCGTGATCGCGGATTTTCAAAAACGCATGGAGAAAGCACAACATGACGGTAATCGTTGGAAACAGCGCCTTCCACGTCCCTTGAGTCGCCGGCCAACCATCGGTGTTAACCGTCTCGGGCGCATATTCGGCAACAGTGCCCGAGCTTCCTCGGCAAACACCCCATAAGCTTGGGTCAATGCCGCTTCCGAGGCCGCCTCGGTGACCGACGCCCCCAGAATGCATTCCTCAGCGGCGGTCGTGGCGATGGAGATCTTCTCGCCCTTCAAACTGCTGTGCTCTCATCGGCCACGAGGTCTCGGGGCAAGCGCTCGGGCGCGTTGACGGTGGTGCCGACTACACTCAGCCGACCCAGCCCCTGCTGCAATCGGTACCAGTACATCGCATCGCGTCCCAATACGCAGGCCAGCGCCCAACACGGGACATGAAAACGCATTAAAAACCATCCTTTTTCCACCTCCGCTACGGGCGCACTCAGATACGGCATCACAAACCCCGGCGCCACCGTCCACACCGTCCCGCCCGCGTGCCGTTGAACACGCCGGCAGCGCAGGTGCTGCTTGCGGGAGGTTTCGGTAAACCCATAGAACACATACCCTTGCCTCCACCCCACGGGAGACAACTCCGGATGCTGGCCATACCACTGATCCAGTTGTGCTCCAGTTGTGCTCCGGCATACATGCCATCCCTCATAAACCGTTCGTAGTCGCTCTCCGCTAGCGGGAGCCGAATCGTTCGATGGCCTCTTGCCGCTCGATGCGCTACCGTATTCATGGCTGCCTCCGGGGTCGGGATGTCGGGTTGGGTTGTGCTAATCCGTAACATCTCGCACTCGGAGACCGCTTGCAACTCGACTTTAGCTCATCAACAGATTCCGTTACAGAGAGGAAAATTCCAGACCCACGGTAAACATGAGAAATACGACACCCAACTCAGCTAACAGCTGAATATGTTCTGTATTGGTCAGCATACCTAGAGAGTGCGGTCCTAGCAGAATACCTACCACCAGGTAACCCAAAATAGACGACAGCTGCAAACGGCGGAACACCCCGATAATTACCACGGCGGTAGCCAGCAGAATCAGGATGGCTTGAAGTATTTCAATAGGCATGTGGCACACCTCGATTCAATGACAGTAGATGCAACCACCAACGCCTATTTGGGGATGGTGCTACCGGTTGTCAAGCAGCTTGTCCACGCGTTTTTCCAATTGACCGACACGGCCATACAGTGGGAATTTCTTTCAATAACCGTTTCAGCATGTCAGTAACAGCTGTGCTATGGTTAAAAAATCGCCGGAGGAATCAATAACGATGATGATGATGAAGCGTTTGCTAAAAAATACCTTACTCGCCATAACTGTCTTCAGTGGTCTTAGCCTCGCTGGATTTTCCGCCGTGGCTCAGCAAAGAACCTTGGACCGTTTAGGTGTTGTCACTTGGGGCGGGACTTATACGAAAAGTCAAATTTTGGCTTATATGAGACCTTATACCCAGAAATCCGGCATTCGGTTCAATGTCTATGATGACTATCAAGGTGGCCTCAAAGAGATCAAAGAACAAGTCATTTCCTACAATATCAAGTGGGATGTGGTCGATCTGGAGCTTTCGGACGCAGTGCACGGCTGTGAACAGGATTTGCTGGAGAAACTCGATCTTTCCGAACTGCCACCTGCACCCGATGGTACCCCGGCCAAGGAAGATTTTTATCCCGGCACACTTCAGGACTGCGCCGTTGGCACGGTATTATGGTCAACCATTGTTGCCTATGACGGTGACCGATTCCAAGAAAATCCGCCCAAAACTCTCCAGGATTTTTTCAATGTCGAGCGGTTTCCGGGTAAACGGGGCCTGCGCCAAACCCCCCTAGTCAATCTGGAATGGGCTTTAATGGCTGACGGCGTGCCTGCCGACAAGGTTTATGAAGTGCTTTCCACATCCCGAGGCATCGATCGGGCCTTTCGGATGCTAAACAAGATCAGGCCCTATGTGGTGTGGTGGAGAGACGGCGCTCGCCCTCCCGAAATGCTCGCCAATGGCGAAGTCGTCATGACTTCCACCTATAACGGTCGAATGTATGATTCCATTGCCGAAGAGGGTAAGAATTTCGCGCTTATTTGGGATGGCCAAGTTTTAAATATCGACTTGTGGGGAATCACTAAACATACTCCGAACTTTGAAGAGGCGTTTGCTTTTGTGAAATTCTCTACCAGCACCCAGCCATTAGCCGAACAGGCTAAATATATTCCTTATGGCCCGGCCCGCAGATCCTCCATGGCGCTGGTGTCGGAAAAAGTTAAACCCTATCTGCCTACGACGCCGGAGAATTTCAAAAATGCCCTGCGCAGCGATTACCAGTGGTGGACTCAAAACCGGGTTGCCATGGATAAACGCTTTGCGGCTTGGCTAGCGCAGCCTGTCGTGATGCCGGAAGATTTGCCCCGATAAAACTAATCAAGCGTAACAGCGTCCCCTCCCCGTCTCGGATCACCAGCACTCTCACCTTGCGGAGAAACGGCATGGACGCCACCAAAGTAAACGTCTTTTACAGACCACGCATTAATGGCCCAACGCTGTTGCAACTCCGCCAGAGCCGTCGTTGTCAAGCCGGACTCTACTTGCACGCAACTGCCGTCCCAGTGAATACGAGACGCCACGACAGCGTCCTGCAAAGACATCTTAAAATCAATCACATTGCTAATCACTTGCAATAATGCGGTACGAATGCGTTTGCTTCCGCCACTCCCCAAAACCAGCTGCACTCTGTTATCGCGTAGCAGCAGCGAGGGCGACATCATTGACGCCACCCGTCCCCCTGAGGCGTTAGCATGAAATCCTTGCGGATGGAGATCGTCCTCGCCCAGCATATTATTGAGCATAATACCTGTACCGGGCACGATATAGCCGGAACCTTCACCATTGGAGGTAGTCATGCTGGCAGCGTTACCGTCGGCATCACATACACTGACGTGAGTAGTCCCTCCAGAGGCTGTCCGTATGCGCGCCACGCCCGCGGCAATCTCGGCATCAGCGAGATCGTTAGGAACAAGATAACCCTGAGCGCGCCACCGATCCACTTCTACCATAACAGCTACCAGCAATGCCAGATGAGTCGCTGAGCCAAAATCCAGCGCGCCGACATTCCAAGCCTCGAGCAGCTGTAATGAGAGCGCAATCAGTCCGCCTCCGAAAGAGGGAGGGGGGTTTGTCAGCAGCTGACAACCCCGATAAGCCATATTCAGCGGTTCTCGTTCGATGACTCGATAGGCGGCCAAATCTGCCGCAGTGAGTAATCCCTGGCCTTGCCACATATCGTCAGCAATGCGGCGAGCGATTTCCCCCTCGTAGAACTCCCGCTCCCCCTGTTGGGGTAAAGTTTCCAAAAACGCCGCCAGTTCCGGATTGGCTAACGAATCTCCCTCGCCCAGATAATGCCCGTTTGGTTCAAAAAGTGCGCGCCCGGAGGGAGTTAGCGTCATAATAGGATACAGCAGATTAAGCACGTAAGCTTGAAAAGCATTAAGGCTTGGCCCTTCGCGAGCCAGATGGATGGCCGGATCGAGCACCTGCCCCAAGGGCAACCGGCCCAAGCGGCGGTGCACGTAAAGTAGTCCACGTAAAGTGCCGGGGACGGCCGCCGAACCAAGGCCCGTGTTAAAAGTCTGGTCCGAGCCGGGGAATCGTACGATGATAGGTAAAAAGTGCGGTTCCAGCACGTTTGTTCCCAATCCACGGCCGGGGTTATCGACAAAGAAATCGAACAACGTTGCATACCCTTGGGCAGTCCGCGCCAAGAGAAAACCGCCGCCACCGAGACTGGTCAACGCCGGCTCCACCACGGTGGAGGCAAAACCGGCCGCCACTGCAGCATCAAAGGCATTACCGCCGGCGCATAATATTTCGCAGGCCACCTGAGTGACGCAAGGATGACCACTAGCCACTCCCGCTTTGCTTACTATGCGCTTAGGCATACTGCAGCGCCATGGCAATTAGGACTGCGACCGCGGTTTGCGGGCTGCTGTTGAGGAACGACGGCGCACAGCACGGCCGCGCGATGGCTCGCCGCTGCGGGATGGTGTCCTGCGCCGTTCTGAACGCTTGGGTGGGCTAGGTTCGACCAGTAAATCCTCGCTAAGAGATTGTACCGGAATTTTTTGTTCAATAAAGCTTTCGATTTCCGGTAATGAGTAGACATATTCTTCGCAAGCAAAGCTAATCGCATCGCCGCTAGCACCGATCCGAGCCGTACGGCCAATGCGATGGACATAGTCTTCCGAATCCTGGGGCAAATCGAAGTTAATCACGTGGCTAACTTCAGGAATGTGCAAGCCACGAGCCGCCACATCGGTGGCCACTAAAATCGGTAATTCACCCCGTTGGAAACGCTCTAACAGCCGTTGGCGCTTGATTTGCGGAATATCGCCAGACAAGATACCGGCCTCTAAACCATTACCTTGCAAGTAAGCCGTGACTTTCTCCCCTGCCCGCTTGGTATTGACAAAGACAATGGTACGCTTTGGCGACTGCCGCCTTAAGATGCCTAACAAGAGCGAAATCTTATCAGCAGAAGCCACATGGTAGAGGGATTGGCGCACCTTATCGGCAGTAATTTGCTCAGACTCAATCTGTACCACCTGTGGATCATTCATATGCTCATAAGCTAACTCCATGACCCGCGGGGAGAGCGTGGCAGAGAACATCATGTTAAGACGGCTTCCTGGAGGTGGCATACGGCGCAGCAGATAGCGAATGTCTGCAATAAAACCTAAATCGAACATACGATCTGCCTCATCTAGCACAACTACCTCGATATTTTTGAGTTCTAGCGCGCCTTGCTTATAATAATCAATAAGACGGCCGGGAGTACCAATAACGACATCGACACCTTCTTTTAGCTTGCGCCGCTGAGACTCGTAACCGGTGCCGCCGTAGACAACGGCGAACACCAGGCCGGTATACCTGCCTAGCAGCTCTGCGTCTTTATGAATTTGCAGGGCTAACTCTCGAGTGGGCGCCAAAATAATGGCCCAAGGGCCAGTTCGATCCTCTTCCACAGGCGTTTCCATAAGATAGTGTAGCGTAGCTAGCAGAAAGGCTGCCGACTTACCAGTACCTGTTTGCGCCTGCCCTGCTACATCTATACCTCGTAACGCTAGAGGTAAAGCGGCTGCTTGAATAGGGGTGCAATAAACAAAACCAATATCTTCCAAGCTTTCCAACAGAGAATCGGTTAGGCCAAGGGAAGCGAACTGCACATGGGTAAGATGATTTTTTTCCATAAACACTAAGAATATCCTACCGGTAAGGATTTAGGGACTTGAAATTCAGCGCCACTTGGGCTGAAATTGAAAATAGTCATTCATGTTAACAACGAAACCTGCCATAACGAGTCTTCATAGTAACTGCGAATAAAGGTTTGGTGATTCTGCGTGTTCGATGCCGCCATCGTTGAGCATGGGTGGCCTCTCGCTCGTAACAGACCAAACCTGTTTTCTAAGTGATAATGAAAGCAGCCCACCGAAATTAATAGTCATTTTGGAGGCGAATGCCGTGACTGATCAAATTATTCATGTGTCTGATGATACTTTTGAAACCGAAGTACTAAGTAGCGACAAACCGGTGCTTGTAGATTATTGGGCTGAATGGTGCGGTCCTTGCAAAATGATTACCCCTATTCTTCAGGAGGTCGCCGAGGAGTATGCGGATAAACTCAAAGTCGTCAAGCTCAATATCGATGAAAACCCGGCTACCCCGCCAAGATATGGTATTCGCGGTATTCCTACTTTAATGTTATTCCGCAACGGTAATGTGGAAGCCACCAAAGTAGGGGCGTTGTCCAAATCACAGCTTGCCGCTTTTATTGACAGCAACCTTTAACAAAAAAACGACAACGGCGTCTGCAAGGGGTAGACGCCGCTTTGCAACCATGTTAGCGTAAAGTAGATTAATATAATTATATAACGACCACACCGCCTTCGCCGCTAGTCGGCAAATTCCTCGACTAATGACTCGCCCCATTCCCCGGGGGCATTTCGTTTGCTACGCCCCAATTCATAAAAGTTACTTACATGAACCTAACCGAGCTTAAGAAGAAATCTGCTGCTGAACTCATTACCATTGCCCACGATTTGAAACTCGAAGGGATGGCGCGGTCGCGTAAACAAGATGTTATTTTTGCCATCCTTAAAGCGCATGCCAGAAATGGAGAAGATATCTTCGGTGATGGAGTTCTGGAAATACTTCAGGATGGCTTCGGCTTTCTACGCTCTGCCGACAGTTCTTATCTCGCTGGACCCGACGACATTTACGTGTCTCCCAGCCAGATACGCCGTTTTAGTCTCCGTACCGGGGATACGGTGAGTGGCAAAATTCGCCCCCCCAAAGAAGGAGAACGCTATTTTGCGCTGCTCAAGGTTAGCGAAATTAATTTTGAGCCTCCGGAAAATGCCAAAAACAAGGTGCTGTTTGAAAACCTGACCCCTTTGCACGCCACTGAACGCCTGACCTTAGAGCGGGGAAACGGCAGCACCGAGGATATTACCGCCAGGGTCATCGACCTGACCGCTCCCATTGGCAAAGGCCAACGCGGCCTGGTTGTATCACCGCCTAAAGCGGGTAAGACCATGATGTTGCAAAACATCGCACAGAGTATTGCTGCAAATCACCCGGAATGCTATCTCATGGTGCTGCTTATCGACGAGCGCCCTGAGGAAGTGACAGAAATGCAGCGCTCAGTGCGTGGCGAGGTCATTTCTAGCACCTTTGATGAACCGGCAACGCGCCATGTTCAGGTAGCCGAAATGGTGATTGAGAAAGCTAAGCGGTTAGTGGAACACAAGATGGATGTGGTCATCCTGCTGGATTCTATCACTCGCTTGGCCCGTGCCTACAATACAGTGGTACCTGCATCGGGTAAAGTGCTTACCGGCGGTGTAGATGCCAACGCTTTGCAGCGTCCTAAGCGATTTTTCGGAGCGGCGCGTAACATTGAAGAAGGCGGCAGCTTAACCATCATTGCCACCGCGCTAATCGACACCGGCTCACGGATGGATGATGTAATCTACGAAGAGTTCAAAGGTACCGGCAATCAAGAAATTCACTTGGATCGCAAAATCGCCGAAAAGCGAATCTATCCTTCTATCAACATCAATCGCTCTGGTACCCGTCGTGAAGAGCTTCTCACCAATCCGGACGATCTACAGAAAATGTGGATCCTACGTAAGCTATTGCATCCCATGGAAGAATTACAGGCCATGGAATTTTTGCTGGAACGCCTCAAGAGTACCAAGACCAACGCTGAGTTCTTCGAGTCCATGAAACGTTAATCGTCACTGGTTAACAACGTTAACTCCACTGTATCGCTCGCTAACCAACACTGACTTGCTTGCGCCGACCTAACGGTAGGAATTTTCTGCTGCTCAGCAGACACTGATCTGCCATCCTTTGACGATATCTGCAGCTAAGACAGCTAGCCGCAATGGGTTTGGTTCAATCTTTCGCCTGCTCTCGGGCAACAGCTCGATAACCAATATCGGTACGATAATAAACGCCCTTCCAGCTCACTTGCTTGACCAATTGATAAGCTCTGGTCTGCGCCTCCCGAACGGTATTTCCCAGAGCCGTAGCACAACATACGCGACCTCCGTTGGTCACAATGTCATCGTTTTGACAGGCGGTTCCCCCATGAAATAATTTACTATCCTCTTCTTCCGCAGCGGGCAGACCGCTGATGCGGTCCCTCTTAGCATATTCTCCAGGATAACCCTTCGCTGCCAAAACTACACCCAAAGCGGCACGTGAATCCCACTCCGCCTGGACTTGATCCAAACGCTCCTCTAGAGCGGCCTCACATAACGCGACTAAATCAGAACGCAAACGCATTAACAGCGGTTGGGTTTCCGGATCACCCAAACGGCAATTGTACTCCAATACCTTGGGCATACCATCGGGAGCGATCATTAACCCGGCGTAAAGAAAGCCCGTGTAGGGATATCCCGCTGCTGCCATGCCTGCCACCGTAGGTTCAATAATTTCCTTTAAGATACGCTGATGCAGCACAGTCGTCACGACAGGGGTCGGAGAATAAGCGCCCATACCTCCCGTATTAGGCCCTTGGTCGCCATTGTCTCGGGCTTTGTGATCTTGAGAAGCAGCCATGGGCAGGATATGCTCACCGTCTACCATAGCGATAAAGCTGACTTCTTCGCCCTCGAGAAATTCCTCGATCACCACCTGTTGACCCGCTTTGCCAAAGGCACTGCCCGATAGCATAGTCTGCACGGCGGCCTGGGCCTCAAGTTCAGTATGGGCTAACACGACCCCTTTGCCGGCAGCCAAACCGTCGGCTTTGACCACGATAGGAGCGTCCATATTGCGGATATAGGCAAGCGCCGGCTCTAGTTCGGTAAAGGTACGAGATGCGGCGGTAGGAATACGATGACGGACCATAAACTCCTTGGCAAAAGCCTTGGAACCCTCCAATTGAGCGGCTGACCGAGTCGGACCAAAACAATGCAACCCGGCTTGCGTAAAAGTATCCACAATGCCTAACACGAGGGGTGCTTCAGGACCGACGAGGGTAAGGTCTACATCGTGGCCGCTGGCAAATCGCACCAGCTCCGGTATATCGTCTGCGGCGATGGATAAATTGGTCACTTTGGATTCTAAAGCGGTACCTGCATTGCCGGGGCTGACATAAACATTTGCTACCCGAGAGGACTGGGCGACTTTCCAGGCAAGGGCATGTTCCCTGCCCCCGCTACCGACAATCAATACGTTCATAAGCTGTTACCTTTATCTGCTTAGGTTAAAGTAGGTCTATAGTGCCGGTCAAATGACCTGATACTGGTTACAAGGCTTCAAATCGTTAGTAAACAACGATTGTAATAAAATTATCGGCATCAATTCATATGGCTGGCACTATAGTATCTAGCTCAGTGCCGAAAGTGGCGCATACCGGTAAACACCATAGCCATACCATGCTCGTTTGCAGCGGCGATGACCTCATCATCGCGTTTTGAACCGCCCGTCTGGATGACGGCGCTAACACCTGCTCCAGCGGCGAAATCAATGCCATCACGAAAAGGGAAAAAAGCATCACTGGCCATGACCGAACCGTGCAACGTAAGCCCTTCATCAGCGGCTTTAAGAGCAGCAATTTTCGCTGAATAGACACGACTCATCTGACCGGTTCCAATACCAATGGTCATACCGTCCCGACTGTAGACAACGGCATTAGATTTGACAAACTTCACCACTTTCCACGCAAACAGCAGATCTTCCTGTTCCTGCGGGCTTGGCGTACGCTGGGTAACCACTTTAAGCTGCTCGGCTGTCACGATTCCCAAATCCCGATCCTGTATCAACAGCCCACCATTGACCCGCCGATAATCCAGGGCCGGCGCGGGTTCTGACTGCCATTCGCCACTCACCAGTACACGTACGTTTTTCCGGTTAGCCAAGGTCGGCAAAGCGGCATCAGCTACAGCTGGAGCGATAATAACCTCCACAAACTGACGCTGGAGAATCGCCTCGGCTGTCGCAGCGTCCAAGAGCCGATTAAAAGCAATGATACCGCCAAAGGCGGAGGTCGGGTCGGTCAGATAAGCACGGTGATAGGCTTGCAATATATCGTCAGCCACGGCCACCCCACAGGGGTTAGCATGTTTAACGATTACACAAGCCGGAGCGGTAAAGGATTTGACGCATTCTAGGGCGGTATCGGCATCAGCCACATTATTGTAAGAAAGTGCCTTGCCCTGGAGTTGCCGGGCAGTCGCAGTAGAAGCTTCAGGTGGACAATTTTCTACATAAAAGGCAGCCCGCTGATGAGGATTTTCTCCATAACGCATGTCTTGCATCTTGCGATACTGAAAACTGTAGGTATACGGAAAATCTGCTGCACTGCCGTTGTTCTGCACGGTGCCCAAATAATTGGCGATAATGCCGTCGTAACGGGCCGTATGAGCAAAAGCCTTTGCCGCTAAGGTAAGGCGAGTAGCAGCGCTGATTTTTCCTCGGTTATCCTGCAACTCGGCCAAAATACAGGGATAGTCAGTAGCCTCTGTTAAAACAGTGACAAAGGCATGGTTTTTAGCGGCAGCCCGCAGCATGGCAGGCCCGCCGATGTCAATCGCTGCAATGGCCGCGGCCAAGCTGCAAGCAGGCCTGGCGATAGTTTCCTCAAATGGGTACAAATTAACCACCACCATATCAATAAAAGAGATGCCATGTTCGGCCAGCACCGCATCGTCCATGCCGGGTCTTCCCAACAGACCGGCATGAATTTTAGGATGCAGAGTCTTAATTCGACCTTCCATGAGTTCCGGAAAACCTGTGTAGTCAGAGACTTCAACCACAGGAACAGCATTTGCCGTTAGCAAACTAGCTGTGCCACCCGTGGAGAGAATATTCACGCTCGCGTTATGAAGGGCACGCGCGAAATCGACAATGCCAGTCTTATCGGAAACACTAATGAGAGCACGGCGGATAGTGGTAAACTGGGTTGCAAGCATTGGGAGCCCATGGCAGGTTGAAATAGAAAAATAGAACGATACAATAGCGAACCGACATAGTTTGCAGTCAACATGTTGCTTACAGTTGCTTGGCCATTACCAAAGCATCTTCCCGTCCTTTTACCGCAGGATAATAATCTCGCCGCTGACCCACTTCGCAGAAACCTGCTGATCGATAAAGCCTTAGCGCCGGCATATTGGAAGGCCTAACCTCAAGAAAAATGGTTTGTACCGCATGAGCACGCGCCAAATCGAACAGGTTTTCCAGCAGGCGGTAAGCAAGACCTCGACCCTGCGACTCGGGTCGGACGCAAAGATTGAGAATATGGGCTTCACTCGACCCCATGGACATGACGCTATAAGCTTCGATACGACCCTGAATTTCCAGCAACCGGCAATGATATCCGATACGGATGCAATCTTGAAAAATTGTCCGCGTCCAAGGAAAACGATATGCTTTCACTTCAATCGCCATAACCGCACTTAAATCTGCATGACCCATAGCACGGACCTGAACCGGACAGGGCTCGAGCATAACATTTATCACTCAGTCACCTGCACAGCCGTGGTTGCCAATTCAGTGACCAGAGTATGCTGCGCCAACTGTAGGTCATCCCAGGCCTTGCGCTTTTCCCTGGGTGAACGCAGCAGATAGGCGGGATGATAAGATACAATAACAGGTATGTTCGTCCCTGCAAGACGATGTACCCGACCTCGCAGCCTACCCACCGGTAGTTCGGTTTGTAGTAGCATCTGCGCAGCAACGCGCCCGATTGCGAGGATAATATTAGGCTTAAGCAACGCGATCTGGCGTTCCAAGAAAGGCCAACAGCAGCTCGCTTCCTGAGGCAAAGGGTCACGATTGTTGGGTGGTCGGCATTTTAGGATATTGGCAATAAAAACTTCGCTACGCTGCAGTTCCAGGGCTAGTAGCATGGCATCGAGAAGTTTACCGGCCCGTCCTACGAAGGGTTCTCCTAGACGGTCTTCATCGGCACCAGGCGCTTCACCAACGATTAGCCATTGAGCCTGACGATTACCAACGCCAAATACGGTTTGCGTGCGGCTAGTGTGTAATTGGCAGGCTGTACAGGCACCAACGGCAACCTGTAATGCATGCCAGTCCATCTGCGCAATACCGGCGGATCGCTGCCCAGCGGCGGATCGCTGCCCAGCGGCGAATCTGAAAGCTTCTTCCCCTTTACCCTTCTCACCCTCGGCAGCACATAAGCGCCGTTGGCCGGCCTGAGATTCAGGAATCTGTTGCGATTGCCCAGCCCGCTTGGCTAACGGAGCATTGGCAACTGTTTGCTCCGACGGGATGTTACTTACCCACGCTTCTCCCATAAACAATGACGCTGATTGCTCCACCGGATGTGCATCGGCAGGTACTGCCGCCACGGCCGATGTCGTTAGTTTCTGAGCATCTGCTGTTAAAGGACGGCGTAGCCGCCAAATCTGAATGCCCATCGCTTGCAAATAGCGCAGATAAAGAGGATTCATAGCATCTGGTTTACACCCCTTCACGCTGAGGATGGGCGCGTTCCATAGGTTGCAACACCTTATTTAGGGCATTGACGTAAGCCTTGGCAGAGGCGATAACGATATCGGTGTCCGCCCCCTGACCGTTAACGATTCGGCCCTCCTTTTCCACCCGTACTGTTACTTCGCCCTGGGCATCGGTGCCGCCAGTGATACTGTTGACAGAATAGAGCTGTAGTCGAGTGCCCGTTTGCAGCATACCCTCAATGGCCTTAAATGCGGCATCTACAGGACCATCTCCCTGGGCAGACATGGCGTGCTCTTCGCCATCGACCCACAAAGTGACTCGGGCCTCGGGAATCTCACCCGTTTCTGAACAAACCCGCAGATAAACCAGCTTGACTCGCTCATTAATGGCCGACAGATTGGCCTCAGTGATTAAGGCTTGGATGTCCTCGTCATAAATTTCATGCTTTTTGTCGGCCAGCTCCTTAAAACGAGCGAAGGCAGCATTTAACTCCTCTTCTGAGGTTAAGTTTATCCCTAACTGCTCTAGACGCTTGCGAAAAGCATTACGTCCAGAATGTTTGCCCAGCACCATGCGGTTTGCGCTCCATCCCACATCCTGAGCGCGCATAATCTCATACGTCTCACGGTGCTTCAGGACGCCGTCCTGATGAATCCCCGATTCATGGGCAAAGGCATTGGCTCCAACAATCGCTTTATTAGGCTGCACCGGAAAGCCGGTGATGCCGGCCACTAAGCGCGAAGCCGAGACAATTTGGGTGGTATCGATACGGGTATCGCAGGAAAAAATATCCTGACGGGTACGTACTGCCATCACGACTTCTTCAAGTGCGGCGTTACCCGCTCGCTCTCCTAAGCCGTTAACGGTACATTCTACCTGCCGTGCCCCGCTTAGTACCGCTGCCAGGGAATTCGCTACCGCCAGCCCCAGATCATTGTGACAGTGAACTGAAAACACCGCTTTGTCAGCATTTGGCACCCGTTCCAGTAGCGCTCGTACGGTGGAGGCGAATTGCTCCGGCACGCTATAACCTACCGTATCCGGAATATTCACCGTGGTGGCACCGGCCGCAATTACCGCCTCTACAATGCGGCACAGAAACTCTACCTCAGAGCGGCCGGCGTCTTCGGCGGAGAATTCCACATCATCGGTCCAACGGCGTGCATGTCCAACCGCCTCTACCGCCTGCTCCAGCACCTGTGTGGGCTCCATGCGTAACTTCATTTGCATATGAATGGGTGAGGTTGCGATAAAGGTATGAATGCGGGCTGAAGCGGCATTCTGCAGTGCTTGTCCGGCGCAGTCGATGTCGCTACGGGTAGCGCGCGCTAAGCCGCATACCGTGCTGTCCTTTACAATCCTGGCAACCGCCTGAACAGCCTCGAAATCACCGGGGCTGGCAATGGGGAATCCCGCTTCAATAACATCTACCCGCATGCGCTCCAACATTTTGGCGATACGAACTTTTTCCTCCTTAGTCATAGACGCGCCAGGACTTTGTTCGCCGTCACGCAAAGTGGTGTCAAAGATAATGAGTTGGTTCATAGATTGCTGCTCTGCTAAGGGCGCCATCCACGACGCCAGATCATTGCGTTATCTATAAGTCGTTGTTATCTATAGTTTTTCAGGTAAATAAATTCTCGGAACATGCCGGACAGACGTTCAAGCGATGCCAGCCGTGGCGCGTAGTTTTTTCATCACACGGATGACCTGGGTGGCATCGTCGAGGGAGTGGCGGAATACCCGCAGCACCGAAGCGCGGAGCTCATCAACGGGTTTAAAGTACTTCAGCTGAGTCGCGTCTTTCTTGGTGTTTCGCCAAAGCTTTTCGATCGGATGATACTCGGGTGAAAACGCTGGCAGCGGCTCAATCGCTAGCCGTTGGGTGTGAGCGGCCTGAAAGTGCTTGACCTCGCGGCTGCGATGATAGGAGGCACCATCCTCGATCAGGAGGATCGGCGCATCGAACCGCGCCAACAGCTGCTTAAGAAACGCCATATAGCTGGCGCTGTTGAACCGTCCGCTCCCGGCAGCGACCGCGTGCAACCGGGCTTGATACTGAGCGTGGCAGGCCGTACCGATGATCTCGCTCACGGCCTGATCAAACCGCTCTGGCGTCGGATAGCGGATGCCTTTCAAGCCGGCCAATGACGCTACCACCTCGGCGGGCATGCCGTCGGCGTTGAGCTGCTTGAAGGCCTTGACCGTCAGGGTGTAGACTTGCGCCTCGCGGTACACGAACGCCCCATCGAAAAAACTGATCGCCCCAAACAGCTTCAACCCCTGGCGACGCCCTCGGGTCTTGCCCCGTGGCTGTTGACCCCGCACCGCCCAGGTGCGGCTCAACGAGCCCCACCGCGCAAACGACACGTCATCGCCGAACAAAATCACCGCCTCCGTGGCTTTCGCCTGCTGCAAAATCCGCGGCCATCGCTGTTCCACCCACTCCCGACGTGCCCGCTCATACGCCTCCTCAGCGCTGCGATCACTGATAAAGCGCGCCTTCTGATAACTCAGCCCCAACTGCTTCAACAGCGTGCTTAGGTAACGCGGGTTGTAGCGCACCCCCAAGCACCGCCAGATCAGCTCCGCTATCATCGCCGTGTTCCAGACTCCACAGGCAAACCCGCTCGCCTCCGGACCTGCCTCCACCCACGCCCGCACCTGGCGCTTTTGCTCACCGCTCAGCGTCGATTTACAGCCCCGTCCCCGATAGTGCTGACCCCGCAACCACTTCAACCCTTGCACCAGAAAGCGCTTCAGCCAGTTCTCCACCGTCTTCACACCGATCCCCAACAGCTTTGCAATCTCCGTCCACGACTTGCCCTCGGCAATCCACAACAGCCCCTGCGCCAGTTTGTACAGCCGCAGGTTATTCAGCTCATGCGCCCGCCTCAGCTCTTTCTCAAGGGCTTCCACCATGGCTTTGGAAAACGAGAGTATTACCATCAATCACCCCCGGTTGTTCGCGTCGCGTTCGTTCGGTGTTGCCACCTTGAACTCTACCAGCAACGGGGGGACCTTCTGCAAGCCGCGTGGAAATTAAATTCCTGAACATCTATAGAAACAGCTTGTACTACCTGGGGGGCATCGATAGAAAATTCACGAGGAGTTATTAGAGTTCTTGTGATCTTGCGAAGCGTCCCGGGGCTTTCCTGCAGGCTCGGATAGCCCCAAAGCCCGACGCCTGGCACGCTGGCGCAGCCGCAGTAGATATAACACAGGGCCGGACAACCCATAGAGAAAAAACCCGGTGAATAATATTTTAGGTGGATCCAGGGAAGCAAAGATCAATACTAAAATCACCGCAATAATGGCCACAAAAGGAACCCGCCCCCGCAGGTCTATCTGTTTAAAACTATAATAAAGAATATTGCTGACCATCAGAACCCCGGTGCCGACGGTTATCAAAAAGGCCACCCACAACAGTTGGCCGCCATACAGCCCCAAATCGTCGCCTAGCCAGACTAGGCCTACCATAATGGCCGCTGCCGAGGGGCTGGGCAACCCTAAAAAATACCTTTTATCAGCACTCCCCAGCTGAGTGTTGAACCGAGCCAGCCGCAATGCCGCACAAGCCGCGTAGAGGAAGGCGGCAAGCCAACCCAACTTAGCCGGCACCCAACCTAAATTGGCCATGCCGGACAGCGCCCATTCATACATGATCAGCGCAGGAGCGAGACCAAAGGAAACCATATCTGACAAACTGTCGAATTCCTCGCCAAATGCGCTTTCGGTATGTGTCAAGCGGGCCACACGCCCATCAAGACCATCCAAAACCATAGCGATAAAAACGGCAATAGCAGCGGGTCCAAAACGGCCTTGCATGGCGGCGACAATGGCATAAAAGCCAGAAAACAACGCAGCGGCAGTCAACATATTGGGCAATAAATAAATCCCTCGGTGCCGCTTTGGATCATCGGTTTTGCTGATCACAGATCAATGCCTCATCTCAACGTCTTGACGTAAGCTTCGCATGCAGATCAATGCCTTTGAAGCATAGCATGTTCAGGGCATCCACATCCGTCAGACATTACCAGATGTTGTGGAATGAGTGCCGTGATCCGATCACGCTTAACAGCGCTCGGTTTCTTCAGGCATAAACAATTCCAACACGTCGTTGAGAAAACGTCTTCCCAATTCCGAGGGTTGGATGCGTTTATCGTTCCGGCTTAGTAGACCCCGTGCGTAAGCCAGGCTTAACGCCGGTTCCACGTATTCTAGCGGTAATCCAGTACGCTCGCTAAATAAACCGGCAGGAAAGCCTTCCACCAAACGCAATGCATTCATCATAAATTCCAATCCTAGTTCGCTCGGCGGAATTGACCTGCTCCCGGCGATCACCCGTTCACTACCCGCGTGGTTTAAATAGGCTTGGGGATTGCGCAATTTACAAAACCGCCGGATGCCGCCGGTGCCGTTCACGTCGGTCAGTTTTCCATGCGCACCGGCACCAATACCGAGATAATCGCCGAACTCCCAGTAGTTGAGGTTATGGCGACAGTACTGTTGTGAACGGGCATAAGCCGAAATTTCATATTGAGTATAGCCGGCTTCCGCTAAATGCCACTGACAATGTGCTTGCATTTCCCAAAGCCGATCTTCATCGGGCAGATCCGGGGGCGGACGTTGATAAAACGGAGTATGGGGTTCCAGCGTGAGTTGGTAATGGGAAATATGAGCGGGATTTAACGCAACGGCACTATCAATATCAGCCAGAGCTTGTAGTAGGGTTTGGCCTGGTAAGCCAAACATTAGATCTAAATTAAAGTTGGCAAACCCAGCCTTGTGCGCTGCCTCGGCGGCACGAAACGCCTCTTGTTGACCATGAATACGACCTAAGCGGTGCAGATGTTCATCATTAAAACTTTGCACGCCGATGGACAGACGATTAACACCTGCTGCAAAAAATTCCTGAAATTTATGCCGTTCTACCGTGCCAGGATTAGCTTCCAGAGTCACTTCCACAGTTGCGCTTAGGGATAAGCGCGTACGCAGTCTCGTCAGCAACCGCTCAATGGCTTCAGCAGAAAATAGACTGGGTGTGCCGCCGCCTAGAAAAATACTCTCGATGCACCGCCCCTGCAGCCAAGACAAATCTTGCTCCAGGTCTGCCAATAACGCCTCCACGTAGGCCCGTTCCGGTAAGCTCAAGCGAGCTTTATAAGAATTAAAATCACAGTAGGGACACTTCTGCACACACCAAGGAATGTGTACGTAAAGCGTCAGTGGAACCATACTCAAGCAGCTGTCCATCTTAATTAAACTCAGTTACATAATAAGCCTAGCGGATCGTCTCCTGAGGCCACTACTCCGGCGCAAAGGGCAACACGGTCGGGCAAGACTGATATGCTGACTCGCGGAGGCGCCGCTTCCCATGCCGGCTTTTCAGGCATTCCAGTGGAGCTGGATTATTTTTCGCAGCTGCGTCAAGGCCTGCCCTCGATGGCTTAGGCTATTTTTGACTTCTGGGTCGAGTTCCGCGGCGGTCTTACCTGCAGCGGGAACCCAAAAGACGGGATCATAGCCGAAACCGGTTAGACCCTTGGGAACCTGTGAAATGATACCCCTCCAGGTACCCCGGCAGATTAGCGGCACGGGATCTTCTGCATAACGTAGATAAACGACTAGACAGTGAAAACAGGCACCGCGTTGTTCAGCGGGTATATCACGCAGTTCCGCCAGCAGTTTTGCAACGTTTTCCTGATCCGAAGCATTAGCGCCAGCATAACGGGCAGAGTAAATTCCCGGAGTGCCACGCAAGACATCCACCGTCAGACCCGAATCGTCGGCAATGGCTGCCAAACCCGTATGATGTGCTGCATTGCGAGCTTTAAGGATGGCGTTTTCCACGAAGGTCAAACCCGTCTCTGGAACTTCCGGTACGGCAAATGACGACTGCGGCACAATCTCTATATCCAGCCCCGCTAAGAGGGCGCAAAGTTCCCGCACTTTGCCGGCATTACCAGTGGCCAGCACAATTTTGGGCATGGTTGACTCTACACAGCTAAAGCCCAAGGGCTTCGCGTTGTTTCTGAATCAACTGGGCAATACCCACTTGGCCCAGCCCTAACATAGCCAGCAACTCTTCATGCCGAAAGGCATGCCCCTCGGCGGTGCCCTGAATTTCCACAAAGGCACCGGCATCATTCATAACAACGTTCATATCGGTCTCCGCCTCAGAGTCTTCCGCATAGTCTAAATCCAGTACCGGTTGGCCCCGATAGATACCGACTGAAACCGAAGCGACTTGACCATGCAATGGATTTTTTTTTATGGCACGCTTACCGGCCAGACGGCGCACAGCGTCGGCGAGGGCTACGAAACCGCCGGTAACAGCAGCCGAACGCGTGCCACCGTCTGCCTGAATCACATCGCAATCAATGGTGATCGTGCGTTCGCCCAATGCCTCGAAATCTACCACCGCGCGTAGGGCACGGCCAATCAAGCGCTGAATCTCCATGGTTCGACCTCCCTGCCTGCCGCGGGTTGCCTCCCGAAGTGAGCGAGTATGAGTGGAGCGGGGCAGCATCCCGTATTCCGCTGTGACCCAGCCCTGCCCCTTACCCTTTAGAAAAAGAGGGACTCGATCCTCTATGCTAGCAGTACAAACCACCCGTGTGGCACCAAACTCTACCAGCGCTGACCCTTCGGCGTGCTGAATAAAACTGCGCGTAATGCGTACCTGGCGCATCTCATCAACGGCTCTTGCACTGGGGCGCATGTTTGGTTCCTCTATTGATGAAAAAAATTAAGAGTATAGCAAAAGGCTACCAACAACACGGTTTTGCATTGTTCCAAATACGCTTAACATTAGATGTTCTATTAACGTCTCTCTAAACGATGAGGAAAACCAATGATACGGAGCATGACCGCCTTTGCGCGCAGCGAGCGTCAAAATGCTGGATGGGTAATGACTTGGGAATTGCGTTCCATGAACCATCGCTATCTGGATACTATCATCCGTCTGCCCGAGATTTTACGTGCTTTGGAACCTGTCGTGCGGGAACGAGTTCATGACGCCCTAAGCCGTGGTAAGCTGGAATGTAATCTAAAATTTCAACCGGGCACTGGCGTACCGGCAGAGCTGTTCCTCAATAAGACGCTGGCACAGCGCTTGCTCCAGTTAGCGGCAGAGTTGGAGGAACTCATGGGACCAGGAACAGGCTTACGGCCTGTAGACGTATTATCTTGGCCCGGCATCGTAGGTGAAGCGGAACTTAATTTAGAAAAAGTTCAGGCAGCCACTCTTGCCAGTCTGGATACGGCCCTTGCGGAACTCATTGCGACTCGCCAGCGGGAGGGTGAGCGTATCGAACAATTACTGTCGCAACGCTGTGATAGCATGGAAGAACAGGTTCGCCAAGTTCGTCTGCGCCGCCCCGAGGTGGTGTCTAGACTGCGAGAAAAATTACTCGCACGACTGGCTGACTTAGCTCTGGAACCCGATGCCCAGCGTTTGGAACAAGAGATAGTCATTATGGCTCAACGCCTGGATGTGGAAGAAGAGCTGGACCGTCTCGATGCTCATTTAGCAGAAATTAAAAATGTGTTGCAACGCTCTGAACCGGTAGGCCGCCGACTGGATTTTCTCATGCAGGAGCTGAACCGTGAAGCTAATACTTTATCGGCTAAATCCGCCGACACCGAAACCACTCGCGCTGCAGTAGAACTCAAGGTGCTCATTGAACAAATGCGCGAGCAAATACAAAATATCGAATGAACAAGCATTCCAAATTTACGACGACCACAGGAAATTTATATATCATTGCCGCCCCTTCCGGAGCCGGTAAAACCAGTCTGGTGAAACAACTACTGACGTTGACACCACAGGTGGAAGTTTCGATCTCCCACACGACGCGCCCGCGCCGTCCAGGCGAACAAGATGGAGTAGATTATTATTTTGTGGATCCCGACACCTTCCAAGCCCTTGTACAGGAGGGGGTGTTTCTAGAACATGCCCGCGTATTCGATCACTTTTACGGAACTAGCCGCTATGCGGTGATGGAGCGCCTGCACGCCGGCATCGATGTCATTTTAGAAATCGACTGGCAAGGGGCGCACCAAGTGCGCGCTCGAACCTCACGGGTGCACACTATTTTTATTCTTCCCCCTTCGCGCGCGGCATTGCGGCAACGCCTCCAGCACCGCGGTCAGGACGCTGAGGCCGTCATTGAACGGCGTATGCAGGATGCCATTAACGAGATATCTCATTACCACGAATTCGACTATATTGTCATCAATGACGATTACCACGGGGCGCTGGAAGCTCTCCGTGCCATCTTTATCGCCAACCGCCAGCTGCGTGAGGTGCAAGTTGCGCGTCATCGTGAACTATTACAGGTTTTGTTGTCTTAACTCTTTGTTTTTAGATAAACTAGCGAAGTAAATTCAGATCCTGGAGAATATATGGCCCGCATCACCGTGGAAGATTGTCTTGACAAAGTTGACAACCGTTTTCAACTGGTATTGGCTGCCGCGCGCCGTGCTCGCCAGCTTGCGATGGGTGCTGAACCTCTGGTTCCTTGGGAGGATGATAAACCCACCGTCGTCGCGCTGCGCGAGTTTGCCGAAGGCAAACTCAAACCCACCGAGCTTTTGAGAAAATCATTAGTTTCTCGCCCAGACATCAACGTTAATACGGGTGAGAAGGAAAATATCTGAATAAGTTGGATAACATGGTAATGAGTGTGTCGACACCGACAGCTTTACACCAAATGAGTAAAGCTGCTAGCGACGAGAGGTGGTCTAATGAACTGCAGCTCCACGTCGAGGAGCTATGTTCGCTTCTAAACAGCTACCTGGAACCCGCCCAGGTGGAAACTATTCAAGTAGCTTGTTATTTTGCCGCCGAGGCGCATGCTAGCCAGCGTCGCAAGAGCGGCGAGCTTTATGTCTTTCATCCCATTGCCGTCGCCCGCATTCTCGCTGACGTGCGCTTTGACCATGAAACCATTATGGCGGCCGTCTTGCATGACGTGATTGAAGACTCGGACTACAATAAAGAGCAGCTCAGTATCCATTTTGGCACTGAGGTCGCCGAATTAGTCGACGGGGTCAGCAAACTGACGCAGATTCCATTTAGCTCTAAAGTCGAAGCTCAGGCAGAAAACTTTCGTAAGATGTTTCTCGCCATGGCCAAGGACATTCGGGTGATCATGATCAAGCTGGCCGATCGCTTGCATAACATGCGCACCCTAAGTGCCATGGCGCTGGAAACGCGGCGGCGGATTACCCGGGAAACACTGGAAATTTATGCGCCTATTGCCGGTCGTCTAGGCATGAATCATCTCCGTCTGGAACTGGAAGATTTAGGCTTTCGCTATCTTTTTCCCTTGCGTTACCGGATATTAACCGAAGAATTACGCAAATTAAGCGGCCATCGCAAAGAAATTGTCAATCAACTGGAAACACGGATTCGCAACCGACTACTTGAAGATGGGATTAAAGCGCGGGTGCTTGGGCGCAGCAAACACGCTTGGAGCATTTATAAAAAAATGCGCGCTAACAAGCGGCGCTTCAAGGACGTCTACGACGTTCACGCCCTGCGCATCATTGTCGATACGGTAGACACTTGTTATCGAGTGCTGGGCATGATTCACGGGCTTTACAAACCAATTATAGGTCGCTTTAAAGACTATATCGCTATTCCTAAAGCGAACGGTTATCAATCCCTGCATACGATATTGTTCGGACCCCATAGTGTACCAATCGAAGTACAAATCCGAACCTACGAAATGCACTTAATGGCAGAAGCCGGAGTTGCGGCCCACTGGCTTTATAAAACGCCCGGCAATCAAGGGACTCGAGCCCATAAGCGAGCCCGGGAATGGTTACAGAAATTGCTCGATATTCAGCGTCGCGCTGGAAACTCGGTGGAGTTTCTGGAAAATGTTAAGATGGATTTATTTCCTGACGAAGTGTATGTATTCACTCCCCGCGGCGAAATCATTGAGCTACCCCGAGGCGCTACGGTGGTCGATTTTGCCTATGCTATTCACTCTGATGTGGGCAATACCTGCATCGGCGCTAAAGTTGACCGACGTCTGGTGCCCCTACGCACCCCCCTGGCCAGCGGCCAGACAGTAGAGGTCATTATTACTCCGACAGCACGGCCTAGTCCGGCTTGGCTAGGCTTTGTGGTTACGGCCAAAGCCCGCGCCAGCATCCGCCATTACCTGAAACATCTCCAACAAGAGGAAGCTATTCTTCTCGGCAAGCGTTTGCTGGAAAAGGCCATTTCCGGTCAGATCGGCGGTCTCAACGAGTTGCCTGTGGAACGCATTAATGCCTTGGTTAGCGAACTTAATGTGCAGAGTTTTGAAGATATCCTTGCTGATATCGGACTCGGCAATCGACTGGCCCCGCTGCTTGCCAAGCGGTTATTGCCAGACACCCAGATGCCGGAACATATCGATCCCCCATTCAAGGGAAAGGAGGCAAATCCGCTACTCATCAAAGGCACCGAGGGCACAGTGGTTAGCTTCGGTAGATGTTGTCGGCCTGTGCCGGGTGATACCATCATCGGTTATTTAAGCGCCGGCCGCGGAATCGTTATCCACCGAGACTCCTGTAAAAACGTAGCTGATTATAAGACCAATCCCGAAAAATGGCTTGAAGTCGAATGGGAAAAGAATATCGAAGCGGATTTTCCCATTGAACTGCGACTCGATATCACTAACAAACGCGGCGCGCTGGCTACTGTAGCGGCAACTATCGCCGAAGCTGATACTAATATCGAAAACATCAACACCAGCGAGCGGGACGGCATAACGACAACAGTCAACCTTATCCTTAATGTACACAACCGCGCCCATTTGGCTCGCATCATGCGCCGGCTGCGCACTCTGCCTCAGGTGTTACGCATTTCCCGACGTATCTGTTGACGCTAGGGCTAGTCTTCACTTGGCGTTGTTTCCTTAAGTATTCCGATAACGTTGGAGAGATTTCTATGTCCCGCAAAACCATTCAAACCGAACACGCTCCCGCCGCCATTGGCACCTACTCTCAAGCCGTCAGGGTGGGCGATACCGTGTATTTGTCCGGCCAAATACCTTTAGATCCGGCTACGATGGAGCTAGCGGACGGCATTGAGGCGCAGGTTCGCCGCGTCTTTGATAACTTAGGCGCCGTGGCGCAAGCGGCTGGTGGCAGCCTTGCCGATGCCGTTAAATTGACTATTTTTTTGACCGATCTGGGTCACTTTTCTCTGGTCAATCAAGTTATGGCCGACTATTTCCAGCAACCTTATCCGGCTCGCGCTGCGATCGGTGTGGCCGCTCTCCCCAAAGGTGCTCAGGTTGAGATGGATGCCATTCTGGTACTGAATGCCTAAATAACCTCAGTTCGACATAAAATACTTCAAGGATCAGGTGCTTATTCCAGAAAACGCGGTAAATACATCCCGGTAAGCTTGACGGCGGTATCCATACCGCCGACATTTCCTGCACAAGCACCTAACACTTGAAGTTTATTCCCAACCGATCAAACGCTTATATATCGAACTCAAGTTAAATAACATCAGGAATGAACTCACATCTACAGCTCTTTCTTGAGGAGTTCATAACCTGCCCTAGTCAACAACACGGCATTGACCGTTGCGGCGTAGAGTCGCCCTGCTCGGCGCAGCGTCTCAATTTCTGCACCATGCGTCTGCGCACTGAAATAATAATAGTGCTCACCTTCAACCAATTGCTCACCAAGGCGTTTGAAAGCACGAAAGGCCGTCCCCTTGGAACATCGATGCAGAGTATCTATTTCCTTGAAAGTTAGTGCATGCTGCGTGGATAGAACAGCCATCTCAGGAATGAATTAACGTTAACTTTAACGACTCGGACTCACTAAACCTTACGAGCCACGCTCGTCCAGGTCAGTTGTCTCTATAGGGGTAACTGCTGCTTTAATCGGCATCATCGATTCGGCCGAATCCCCCCTTTTGCCTGCCAAACATATAGCCAACAGTGACGGGATAATCGCCAATGTCAGAACCGCCGACAGGGATAGCCCACCGATTACCACCGAACCCAGCCCTCGGTATAGCTCAGAACCGGCTCCTGGAAATAACACCAGAGGCAGCATTCCAAACACCGAAGTCAGGGTAGACATAAAAATCGGTCGGATGCGATTGCGGGTAGCTTCTAGAATAGCAAGTCTGGGCTCCATGTCCTCTTCACGGATGTTATGCAGTGTTTGATGCACCAGCAAAATGGCATTGTTAACAACGATACCGATCAAAATGATAAAGCCCAGTAAAGTGAGCATATCCAGGGGCTGAAATAGGAATCCATTTAATACCGCTAATCCCAGCACGGCGCCGGCAGTCGCCAGAGGCACCGATAAAATGATAATGAAGGGATAGAGGAAGCTTTCAAAAAGCACCGCCATCACCAGATAAACAATGGCAATAGCAACCGCTAATTGCCAAACCATGGCGTCCCACGTTTCGGTCAGGTTATCTGCGGTACCGGATAAGGACAAACGGACGTTTTCCGGCAGGCTCTCAGTCTCCAGCGGGCGGATAATCTGTTCTTGAATAATGTCCATCGCGCTCTCCAATGCCAGATTCGGCGCTGGACGAATTTCTAGCGTAACGGTGCGCTCCCGTTCTTTATGACGAATCTCAGTGGGCCCCGCGGTTAATACTACTTCAGCCAACGAACTGGTCGGCACGATAATGCCTTCAGGAGTGACCACCGGTAGATACTGAATGCCTTGAGTTTGCAAAATATGCTCTTCCGGTCCCCGCAAAATTAGATCCATACGTTTGTTCTCAACAGTAATCTCCGCTACCCGCAGACCGTCATTAAAGGTGTCCACGGTTAATGCCAACTCCCGGGCGGTAACCCCGCTGTCGGCGAGCCGCAGGCGGTCTGGAAATAAACGTATCTCCGGCGCTCCCAGTTCTAAACCCGGAAGCGGCCGCAGCTGATTACCTGCCTGCCGAGGTAACACCTGTTCAACTTTTCCAGCAGCACGCAACGCAACCTCCAGCACGGTTTCTAGATCCGGGCCGGCGATATCCAGATTCACCGAGCGCCCGCCTCCAATCCCACGGCCAAAGACGGAGGGCTGAGTAATAAACCCAAACGTGCCCGGCTCCCGGAACACGGGTTTTTGCAGAACAGGTATTAGCTCGCCAGCACGGGTAGATTCCACTGCCGCAGCACCTAGAAACGTGCGCGAGCGGGTGGCTACAAAGAAGAAATGTTGGATTTTAGGCGGCTCACCAGGCACCGCTTGGGTGCCACTCACGCTGGCCCAGAGCGGTCGTACGCTGGCTTCCAGTGCCTCGGCAATCGCTGTGGTCGTATCGAGGTTGTAACCTGGCGGCGGCAGAATAATCCCAAACACAAGGTTACGATTACCTTCGGGTAGGTACTCCAACTTAGGTAGCAGCAACCAAGTGATGCCGGTCGCCGCGGCACAAATACCGACCACAACGCCCAAGGCCAGTATGCGGTGGTTTACAACACGCCCGGTAAAACCAAGTACGGCTCTGGTGAAGAAGGCGGCCAGTGGATCAATCAGGGGAATGCGTCGGCGCAGATGCCGTTCGGCCATGGCGCCTCCGAGCAACCGCTTAGACAACGCGGGAATCAGCGTAACCGAGACAATCAACGATAACACGACGGCCACGGAAATGGCCACGGCGATATCTCGAAACAACTGCCCGACTTCCAGGTTTAGGACCAGCAGGGGAATAAACACCATCACCGTCGTTAAGGCTGACACCAGCACCGCTCCCCATACTTGGCTGGCGCCGTGATAGGCGGCTTCCATAGCAGGCAGGCCCTGTTGACGCAATCGGTAAATATTTTCCAGCACCACGATGGCAGCGTCTACCACCATCCCGACGGCAAACGCAATACCGGCCAGGGAAATCACGTTGATGGAGCGGCCCATCGCAGCCATGGCCACAAAAGCGCCTACCACGGATACCGGAATGGCAATGGAAACCACTAAGGTCGCGCCGAAAGAGCGTAGAAATAGCAACAGAATAAGCGCTGCCAGAGTGCCGCCCACATAAATATTTTGTTGTACTAGCGCAATGGCGGAGTCGATATAAACGGTCTCGTCGTAGACTTGGCTCAGCTGTAAACCTGCCTGCGGTAACTCCACGGCGTTGAGCTCAGCCACCGCCGCGCGTAGACCCTGCATGGTTTCGATGACATTGGCCCCGGTCTCTCTTACCGCGTTAATGGCAATAGAGGGAGTGCCCAATTGGCGGATCCGGGCGTTAGGCTCCTTATAGCCAAAAGACACCTCGGCCAGATCTCCTACCGTGACTCGGGCAATACGTCCGGAAGCTAGATCACGGCGACTCAAGAGCATGACATTGCGGATCTGTTCCGGCGTGGTCAGTTCACCTTCAGTGCGCACAGTATAGCGGCGCTTGGCCTCGTCTACACTTCCCGCCGACAGGGAGACATTAGCAGCCCGCAGCGTATCCAACAGACCGCCAACCGTGAGGCCGGATTTTGCCATGCGGCGCGGATCGACAATAATCTGCAGCTCTCGTTCACTGCCGCCAAAGACATTGACGCGGCTTACTCCCGGCACCCGTTCCAAGCGAGCCCGAATCACATCTTCGGCGAAATCGCCAAACGTATAAATGGGGCGTTGGTTATCGGGCAGACGCTGGAGAATAAACCAAGCGATAGGATTATCTTCAGAACCGGCGGTTTCTAAACTAGGCTCCTCTGCTTCGGCGGGATAATCGCTAACCCGGTCTAAGCGATTGGCGACGAGCAACAGGGCCCGGTCCATGTTCTGATCGACCGCAAATTCCAGGGTAATTTCGCCACTCCCGTTCTGCGAGGTACTGGTCATCTCCTCCAGCCCCTCTAATCCTTTAAGCACCTCTTCCTGGCGGTTAATGATTTCCCGCTCTACCTCCGCGGGAGCCGCACCAAACCATTCGGTATTGACGGTGATGATGGGCTTGCGGACATCTGGCGCCAATTGTACGGGGATGGTCCGCAAAGCCAGCAGCCCAAACATCACCACCATCAACACCGCCGCCACGACGGCGATAGGGCGCTCGATAGCTATTCGGATCAGGTTCACAAATCAGCTCTTTCGCCCGGAAATCTGGGCCGTCTTCTGGTCCGGATAACTGACCTGTTGCCCTGGACGCAATCGCTCGTTGCCTCGAATGACGACGATTTCGCCCGGCTCCAATCCCTGTACGACTTGCAAGCGGCTACCCATTGCTTCTCCCAATTCCACGGAGCGCGGCTGGGCGACACCATTCTGCACCACGAAGACCAGCGCCTGATTTCCCTTGCGCAGTACGGCATCCTTGTGCACGGAAACGACTTCGGATTCCCCGCCCATCGGTAGCAATACGGTCACAGGTTGATTGATAGCCAACGGTATCTCGACAGCGTCAAATTGCGGCTGAAAGCGTACCGGCCGGGTGCGGGCAGCGGGATTTTCATCGGGAATTATCGCCCGTACCTGCGCCTGATGCGCAATGCCGTCATCCAGCATCACGGTCACTCGGTTACCCAGTATGACTCCGGCTAGCCGCGCAGCCGGCACGTCAGCTTCGATTTCCAGCGCTTCTTGGTTAACCAACGTCACCACAGAATCACCCTGCTTTACCCAAGCACCTAGGTTGGTATTGCGTAATGTGACGGTGCCGGGAAAGGGAGCACGGATCATGCTGTACTCCAGTTCCGTTTCCGCCACAGCCAGTTTCACTCGGCCCCGTTGCATCCGGGCCTCCATTTCCCTGCGATTGCTGCTCGCCACCGCCAGCTCCTGTATTCGGGAATCGTACAAAGATTGGTTGAAAGCGGCCGTGTTTCGTAACCTCTCCAGCCGGTCCAATTCCTGACGAGCCAGCTTTTCCTTGGCTAATTGCATTGCGCGTTGTGCCTGAAATTCTTGCAGTTCGGCTTCGCGCAGCGCTTTATTGGCACGCAGTCGATCCTGATCCAGCACAGCAATCACAGCGCCACGTTCCACGGAATCACCCACTTCTACGGAGAACTTTTCGACGAGTCCGGCAGTACGCGAGGCCACCACGCCACTCTGTAGAGAGACTAGCCGCCCAATCACCGGTATGGTTTGCACTAGCGGTTCGCGTCGCACTTCATCCACGCCTACCGGGGTTTCCAGCATCTGTGCTCCGACGGGGAGCATGCCTAGCAACGGCGCCAGTACCATCAGCACCAAGGCATTAACCCGCAACCACTTTGCCACATAAAACATAGCCTTATTCCAAATCAAATGCCTATAAATTAACCGTCACTATAGCCTTCATCCTCCCTACCGCAATAGGTTTTTTGCAAAAGCAAAAATTCTACAAAGATTAGACAAATTTTATAAAATTCGTTAGACTGATTAGAACAATTTGTACACAGCTTGTCTTAACAAAAATGTAACTACTATTTATTTTACCGGCCTTGACAAGACGCATCTCCAATAAAGTAAAGCACTATGAGCAAAAATGTTGTCATTATCGGAGCAGGACCAGGCGGACTCGCCGCATCTCTGCTGCTTGCCAGTTCAGGTTTGCGAGTCACCCTGCTTGAGCGTCTACCTCGGGTAGGGGGTCGAACTTCGGCCCACGAAGCCAAAGGCTTTCGCTTTGATACCGGTCCAACCTTTTTCCTTTATCCGCAAATTCTGGAGGAAGTCTTCGCCGCAGCGGGTTACCGGTTGCAAGACCACGTCGATCTAATCCGGTTAGACCCCCAATACCGTTTAATTTTTGGTGCCGGTGGAAAACTAGACGCGACCCCCGACGTTGCCCGCATGGAGCGCCAGATTGCCGCCATTGCACCCAATGATGCTCCTGCATTACGCCGCTTCCTCGCGGATAACCGGACTAAGCTTAATGAATTTCGAGCTATTCTTGAGTCACCTTTTCTAAGCTGGCGGAACCTTTTTAACCGTGACCTGATGCGTCTACTTCCGCTGGTGCGGCCCTGGCTTCCCTTGGAAAGAGAGATGGGACGATACTTTGCCGATCCTCGGATTCGGCTGGCTTTCTGCTTTCAGGCAAAATACTTGGGGATGTCCCCCTTTCGCTGTCCCAGTCTGTTTTCTATCCTTTCCTTTATTGAATACGAATACGGCGTCTTTCATCCTGTTGGCGGATGCAGCGCGGTAATGGAGGCCATGGCGCGGATTGCCCAAGAACTGGGGGTCGATGTACGACTCAATGAAGCAGTACAAAAGCTTGACTTTGCCGGCAAACGAGTCACGGGCATCCATACGGCCCGGCAGCGTTATCCGGCCGATGCGGTGGTCGTTAACGCCGATTTTGCCCACGCTATGCAGCGGTTAGTTCCTGACGGGTTGCGCAAGCGCTGGAGCAATCGCAAGATCGCCAAAAAGAAATTTTCCTGCTCTACCTTTATGCTCTATCTAGGAATCAAGGGTAGTTATCCAGAAATACCCCATCATAGCATTTATGTCGCTGACGATTACCAGCGCAACCTATATGAGATAGAACATCAACATGTTCTTTCCGAAAATCCTTCGTTTTACGTGCAAAACGCCTGCGTTACCGATCCCACTCTGGCGCCTCCGGGACATAGTACAATCTATATGTTGATTCCGGTTACCCATCAGCATCCCAATGTCGATTGGAACCGGGAGCGTGTCCGCTATCGAGCTCATGCCCTACGGCATCTGGCCAAAATTGGCATCAAAGATATCGAATCCAGGATTTGCTATGAGCGTGTTCTGACGCCTACACAGTGGCAAGAGGATTATGCCATCCACCAAGGTGCAACCTTCAATCTAGCCCATAATTTTCGTCAGATGCTGCACCTGCGGCCACGCAATCGCTTTGAAGACCTCGAAGGAGTTTATCTAGTCGGCGGTGGCACCCATCCCGGCAGCGGTTTGCCGGTGATTTTCGAATCAGCTCGGATCAGTTCCCGACTGCTTATCGAAGAGCTTCAGATTCATGCTCCATGGGTAACGAGCCTGGCTCAGGGTAACCGGCGATCACTGACACCGATCAAGGCAGTTTAAAATTTCAAATTTCAGACCATGCACAAAGCGGCCGATCAGGCGTTAACGATTCCATTGCCTGACCTGACTCCCTTTAAACAAAGCGACGAGATTGTCCGCGAGGTTGCACTGGTGCGCCAGGCACAGCGACGCTGGGCGGCAAAATCGGTACGCGAGCGGCTTAAAGTGGTGCGCCGTTTTCGCGAGTTACTCGCAGACAATTCTCTAGCACTGGCAGATCAGACCAACAGTCATTCGCGAGCCGAAGTTCTGTCAGCTCAGGTGCTGCCTCTGGCCGATGCCTGCCGCTTTTTACAGCAGGAGAGCGAGCATGTTTTGGCACCCCGGCACCCCGGCAAGACATCTCGACCCGCCTGGCTGGGGGGAGTCAAGTTAACCATCCATAGAGAACCCTTAGGTTTGATCTTAGTGATAGCGCCGTCTAATTACCCCATTTTTCTGCCTGGTGTGCAGACATTACAAGCCTTAGTTGCAGGCAATGCTGTTATTCTAAAACCGGGTCGAGGTGGACAACCCGCTGCTCAGACACTTGCCAAGCTATTCGCTGGGGCCGGGCTTGACCCACGGCTCCTCAGCATATTGCCTGAAGCACCCGAGGCTGCTACCGCCGCTCTGACGGCCGGGGTGGACAAGGTGGTTTTTACCGGCTCCGCGGCAACAGGCCGTGCACTTCTTAAAAACATGGCACCACACCTCGTTCCCGGCATCCTGGAACTTGCCGGTTGCGATGCCGTTTTTATCCGCGAGGATGCCGATGTTGACCGAGCCGCCAAGGCCCTTGCCTTTGGTCTCAGGTTAAATGGCAGCGCCACCTGTATTGCACCGCGCCGTGTTTTTGTCCAACGCTCCACTGCCGCGGAGCTAGAGTCGCGCCTGGCTCAATTGATGGTAGACTTACCCGGTGTACCGGTGGAACCAACTCTTGCCGCACGACTCTGTACTCTGGCTCAGGAGGCAATTAAGGACGGTGCGCGTTTGGTGACAGGGAAGTTGGAGGCGACGGCAATTCTAAAACCGTTAGTCTTGGCCGACGTTCCTCCCGCCGCGCAGTTGCTTCGCGAGGACCTGTTCGCGCCGGTACTGGCGCTGGTGCCGGTTGCCGATGACGGCGAAGCATTAAGTTTGGCAGCGATCTGCCCCTATGCCCTCGGGGCAACGGTTTTTGGCCGCAACACTAAAACGGCTTATGCCCTAGCACGACAGGTCCGGGCTGGGTTGGTGATTATCAACGATATGATCGCTCCCTCGGCCGATCCCAGGGTGTCCTTCGGCGGTCGGGGGGAGAGCGGTTTTGGCGTAACGCGAGGCGTGGAAGGTTTATTGGAGTTAACGGCCGTTAAAGCCATCGCCAGCCAACGTAGCCGCCGGCCGCGCCATCTGGAGCAGCCCATGGCGGGGGATGAAGAACTGTTTCGCGCCTATATCGCCTTCGCCCATGGGTCCGGCTGGCGACGGTTTGGAGCATGGCGGGCGCTGATAAAGGCCATCGCGACCCGGGTACGCAACGAACGCACCACCTTAGAAGGCACACAAAACGCACATGACTAAGCAGCATAAAAACAATCCAATTGGTATTATTGGCGGTGGCCTGGGTGGTTTAGCAGCAGCCTGTACCCTGGCCGCACGAGGTTATCCCATCACCCTTTTCGAACACAATGCCTGGCTGGGCGGCAAGGCAGCAGTGCTGAAAACCGACCGCTTTCGCTTTGATATGGGACCGACGATTCTAATCCTCCCGTCAGTCCTGCGGCGCATCTTCGCCGAAGCGCAACGTAACCTCGACGAGGAACTCGACTTGCTTCCCCTGGACCCCCAGTGGCGCTGCTTCTTTGCGGACGGTTCGCTCCTCGACCTGGTGCGGGATACTAACGCCATGGCGGAAAATCTCACCTCGTTTTCCCCGGGCACGGCTACTGGTTACCGAGCGTTTCTGGAGCTCTCCAAACGCCTTCACCGGATCTCAGAAAATTATTTTCTCTGGCGCTCGGTCGGGTCCGTCAAAGACACGTTTAATCTCGGCGGTACCTTTAAAACTGCCGTGCTGGGTGACTTGTTGAGCATGCGCATGGGCCACACCGTGTGGGAGACGGTGCGCAAATATATCCAGGACCCGCGGGTCGCTCAGATGGCCGATCATTTTACCCAATATGTGGGCTCGTCACCCGAAGCCTCCCCCGCGGTTTTGTGCGGCATCGCCCATATGCAGACCGGAGAGGGCGTTTGGTATCCTCGGGGAGGAACCGGTGCGGTGCCAGCGGCCCTGACCAAGCTAGCCACTGAGTTAGGCGTGCAATTCCACACCCATACGGGAATACGCCGGATTCTCGTAGAAGATGGTGCAGTATGCGGCGTTGCCACAGACGACGGCCAGACCATCCCCCTGGCGGCGGTGGTTTCGAATATGGATGCCGTACGTACCCACCAGGAGCTACTGGACGGCAGGATCAGCAAACGCTTTGAGCGACGCAAGCATTTTGAACCAGCCTGTTCAGGAGTGGTGCTTTACCTTGGCCTCGAGCGTGGCTACGATCACCTTTTGCACCATAACTTCGTCTTCTCCCGAGACCCCCAGGAAGAGTTCGAGAGCATCTATCGCCACGGCGAGCCGGCCTCCGATCCCACCTGTTATGTCTGTGCCCCGGCCCGCACCGAGCCCGAGGTGGCCCCCGAAGGGGGCGAAGCCCTTTATATACTGGTCCACACACCTTACCTACGAGCCCATCACAACTGGAAGACCCTGTTTCCAGACTACCGGCGGGTCATCCTCGAGAAGCTTGCTTCCACCGCTGGACTTGATGACCTAGAATCCAGAATCGTATTTGAGGCGGCGTTAACGCCTCAGGACATTCATGACCGTTATCGAGTACTCAATGGAGCAATTTATGGACTTGCCAGTCATGGCCGTTTTAACGGCGCTTTTAAGCCCGCCAACCGTAGCCCCCACGTCAAGGGACTCTATCTTGCCGGCGGTGCCGCTCATCCCGGACCGGGAATGCCGATGGTCTTAATGTCCGGGTGGATCGCCGCCGATACCCTGGACCGGGATGAGGTGGCCATTCCAGCCGCTAAGCAGTTGGCGACAGACGTCAGACCACCTGCCGTTGTGGAAGGGATTCGCTAATGACTCGGTTGTCCGGCACTGGAAAGGGGTACTCTGGTGCTCATCACCCTACCTTGCCGTCACCTTCTCCGCTGCTGGTCAAACTCTTTACCCGCTATACCCGACGCTATTTGTCCCACCACTTTCACGCCGTGCGCCTGGCAAAGACCGGCCAGGTACCTGATGTTGGCGAGATGCCGCTGGTGATCTACTCCAATCACCCTGCCTGGTGGGACCCTTTAGTCGGGATCTGTCTGGTTAGCCGGCTATTTCCTGAACGCCGCCACTACGCCCCCATTGAAGCGCAGGCATTGGCTCGCTATCGTTTCTTTGCGCGGCTTGGTTTTTTCGGCATTGCCACGGGCACTCCAGCCGGTGCACGCCAATTTCTGGAAATCACCACCTTGTTGTTTAGGGAATCCCATGCCACTCTGTGGATCACGCCCGAAGGACACTTTAGCGATCCAAGGGAACGGCCGGTCCGGCTAAAACCCGGCATTGGCCATCTCGCCCGGCGCCTCGACCGGGGAGCATTTGTTCCATTAGCCCTCGAGTATCCGTTCTGGGAGGAGCGCTTTCCGGAAGCCTTGGCACGCTTTGGTGAAACTCTGGATGTCTCAGCCCAGCCGCGACGCCGGTCTCATGAATATACTGAGTTGCTGGCCACGCGGCTTGAGGCCACTCAGGACGCCCTGGCCCGGGAGGCAAAACGTCGGGACCGACAGGCTTTTCAGGTTTTGCTTAGTGGCAAAGCGGGGATTGGCGGAAGCTATGATATGTGGCGCCGGCTCCGTGCCCTGGTCTACGGAGAGCGCTTCCAAAGAAAACACGGCGCGCCGGACCTGTAACCGTGCTTGAGATTAAGGAGCTTATGCAATGAGTATGGAGTGGAGCCTGGTAGTGACCGCCGGTATTTGTGCCTTGCTTCCGGCGGTTTTGTTTCTACGTAACCTGCCCCTCTATCGGCCGCCGCCTCCCGCCGTGCAAAGACTCGGTCCCGTATCGGTGTTAATTCCCGCCCGTAATGAAGAGCAATCTATTAGCGCTTCGCTCCACTCGGTGTTAGCCAGTGAGGGTATTGATTTTGAAGTGATCGTTCTGGACGATGCATCCCAAGATCGCACCTACCATCTGGTCCGTGGAATCAGCAGCGACCATCCCCAGGTTCGTCTGGAAAAGGCTCCGTCGCTGCCGCCGGGATGGTGCGGTAAACAACATGCCTGCGCCGCTCTGGCGGGTCTTGCCCGCCATCCCATTCTGGTCTTTATGGATGCCGATGTCCGATTGACTCCGGATGGCCTTGCCCGTAGTGTGGCTTTCCTGGAAAAGAGCGGTGCCGCTTTGGTCAGTGGCTTTCCCTTTGAGCAGACGGGTACTTGGTTAGAAAAGTTATTGATTCCTCTGATTCACTTTATCCTGCTGGGCTTTCTGCCGATAAAGCGGATGCGCAAGAGTCTTCTGCCAAGCTTTGGCGCCGGTTGTGGTCAGCTTGTCTTGGTACGCCGCGAAGCTTATGAACAGGTGGGGGGACACGGTGCCTGCCGCAATAGCCTTCATGAAGGCGTGCAGCTACCACGGATCTTTCGTCGTGCCGGTTATGCCACTGATCTATTTGACGCCACCCATATCGCCTGTTGCCATATGTATCGTGGAGCCAGAGAAGTCTGGTCTGGATTGAGCAAGAATGCCACCGAGGGTCTTGGCGCTCCGAAAACCATTGTTCCCATGACGCTGCTCTTGTTGTTGGGCCAAGTATTGCCGCCGCTACTCGTAGCAGTCGGTCTTGCGGGATGGATCTCGGGAGCAGCCCTAGGGTTAGCTGTTGTGGCAACCTGTTTTGTTTATCTCCCACGCCTGATCGCGGTACATCGTTTTCAGCAACCGCTTGCCGGCGCGCTACTCCATCCCGTTGGGATACTATTGCTACTGGTTATCCAGTGGCAAGCCTTGCTACGTTTGCTGAGAGGACGTCCCGCATCATGGAAGGGGCGTGATTATAGCCACCGGCCATATCCCCAGTAGCTTTATAAAACTTGGCCAAGATTTTCAGCTAGGGGCATACCTTTACGCCCAGGCAAGGGCATTGACCCACCATGGCTTAAATCTCCGCCACCTGAACTGCCACCGCCATGATAGGGGATTGTTGGAATACCGCTATAAAAGCTCCGGAAACGGGTGGTACGGCTCTGGGGTGCCGGTGAACGGCAACGGCAATATGATCGCTGCCAACCACCTGACCCGTGGTGGAGTCAAAGCCTTTCCAGCCGGCGCCGGGCAGGTAGACCTCCGACCATGCGTGGGTAGAGCCATGACCTTGCTCTGTGGCCGAACAATGCAAGTAGCCGCTAACAAAACGTGCCGCCAGCCCCAGATGCCGGCAGGCTTCGATAAACAACGCGGCATAGTCACGACATGAACCGCTTTGCATGGTTAAGGTCTTAGCCGGCGTCTGCACGCCCGGCTCTTCCCGCATCTGATAGGTAAAGCCGTTGGCAATGGCTTTATTGATGTGATCCAGTAACACATAGGTTTCCGGCCGCTGATTGGGCCGCCAGAATTGGGCTAGCCACTGGGTCAGCGGAGCACGGTCCTCGGAAGAGTATACAGACAACAGATAAGGCGCCAGATCGACCCGTTCCTCAGGATCATAGTGAAAAGGAAAATTCACCGCATAATCGGCGACCAGAAAATCTAAAGGCCGAGCTTCATAGTGTTGCAGCCAAACTTCGCTGACAATTGACAGCGTGTTACTGGGTTCGGTGAACGTCACCACTCCCACGGAATTACCGTAGACGTCCCGTTGCCATTTAATACGATGGGCCGGAAAAATTTCCAACTGTGAAGCGTCGATGCGAATATCGTGTCCTTCTCGAGGCCTTAACAGCAGTTTATGGGGCTGCAATTTAACGGCCTCACTATATTCATAAGTCGTTGTATGTTTAATCTTAAGGCGTCTCATACCAGAAACTCCGGAGACATTTCCGCTGTCGCAAGATATCCAGTCTACCGCTTACGGCGCTATCTTAACATTCCGTTCTGCAAGCCGCAGGGAAAATGTCTATGCCGCAACCTCCTCATTTAGTCGTCGCCTTGTCCAGCCATGGCTTTGGCCATCTAGCCCAGGTGGCACCCGTGCTCAACGCATTGCGCCGGCGCCTGCCGACGCTGCATCTTACGATTCAGACGTCCCTGCCCCAGTCGATCTTGCGTAGCCGGATTGCAGGCGACTTTACCCAGATTCCTGAAGCCACTGATATAGGCATGATCATGGCCAACGCCTTGGAGGTCAGGGTTCAGGAAAGCCTTGCGGCTTACCAGTCTTTGCATACCCACTGGGAGCAACACATCGCAAGGCAAAAGGCGCTGCTGAAACACCTCGCCCCTGATCTCCTGTTGGCGAATATTCCGTATCTGCCACTCAGCGCCGCTGCACAGCTTGGTATTCCCGCAGTGGCGCTATGTTCTTTGCACTGGGCGGCTATTCTGCAGGGGTATTGCTCAGCCCAACCGGATTGGCAGGCACTACGGCATACCCTGCTGGATGCCTATAACAGCGCTACAGTGTTTCTCCGTCCTGCACCGTCTATGCCGATGCCTGACCTCAAGAATACCCGCTCCATCGGTCCTATTGCCGTCCTTGGCCGAGACCGGCGTGCCCAGCTTAACGCCCGGCTCGGCCTACCGACAGATGGGATTTTGATATTGGTGGCTTTAGGCGGCGTGGCGATGCCCTTACCCATGGAGCGCTGGCCTGCCATGCCCGGACTCTATTGGTTGGTACCGGCGGCCTGGAGGGTAAAGCGTGCCGGCATCCGGCACCAGGAAAGCGTGCCGGACATTCCTTTTACCGATTTATTACGCTCTTGCGATGTCGTGCTGAGCAAACCCGGCTACGGCACCTTCGTTGAGGTCGCCTGTAACGATAAACCGGTTCTCTATGTGGAAAGAAACGATTGGCCAGAAGAGCCCTGGTTGGTGCGCTGGCTGCAAAAACACGGCAATGCCCTGGCAATCACCAGAGAAAAGCTGGAAACCGGCACCGTCTCGGAAACCTTGCATACCTTACTCAGGCAACCGCGCAAACCACCTCCCCCTGCCTCAGGCATCGAGGAAGCCGTTAGTTATCTACGGTCTTATTTGACTCGCTAGCAGCGTATCAAGCGACAGTCTGGTAGCGTTGCCAAATCTCCTTCAGGCTGGCTGCCGCGCCTGCCGCCAGTTTATAGTACACGATCCGGGAGACAGCGGTTTCTCCAGGATTGATTTCCACCGTTGGGATTCCCAAGCGACCCGCTTCCACGACTGGCCCCGCGATATAGGGAAAGACACTGGTCGTGCCAACACTAAATACGATATCAAAACCCTGTTCCAGTTGCAGGTATAGGCGTTCTACCGCCGCTTCGGGCAACACCTCGCCGAACAGCACTACCCGCGGACGCAACAGAGTATCGCACTCGGGACAAGGAGGCGGGATAGCCAGGTCTCCGTAGTGGGAAACAGATACTTCATAGCCGCACGCCGGACAATACAGGTCGTGAATATTGCCGTGAATCTCGATTAAATTGCGGCTGCCGGCCTGCCGATGAAAGCCGTCTACATTCTGGGTCAACACGCAGACCTCGTCAAAGCGGTCCTGCAGATTGGCGATGATTCGGTGGGCCTCGTTGCAACTGGCACCCCGGCAGGATTTTTCAATCTGGTAAATATATTTCCAGGTGATATGCGGAGCCACGGCGAGCATTTGGCCGGACAGGGCCATCTCGATGGGTATATCCTCTTCCGTCAATTGTTCGTTATACAGTCCGCCGATGCCGCGGTAAGTCGGCAAGCCGGAGTCGGCGGAAATGCCTGCACCGGTGATAAAAAGCAGGCGGCGAGCGCGTCGCATTTCACTGACAATACGTTCAATGAGTTGCTGGTGAGCGTCATTCATCAATTACACCTCTCCGATGATTTACCCCCAAGCGCAGGGAGCAACGGAACACCGAGTGGAGAAAGTGGACTCGCTAATACGTTTGTAACATTTCCCGCTTATTATTATCGGTTTCGCAGCATATTATCCCCTATCTCCAGGATGGTTCATGAATATCCTGATGATTTCCGATGTGTATTTTCCCAGAATTAACGGAGTCTCCACATCCATTATCATCTTTCGGCAAGCACTCGTGCGTCTGGGTCACCGTGTCACCTTAATCGCCCCGCATTATGGAGAATGCACTGCGAATGAAGCTGATATCGTACGTATTGCTGCCCGTCCGGTGCCGATCGACCCGGAGGACCGGATGATGCGCGCAAACCTGGTGCTGCAGGGTTTTGCAGAACTACAGCGGCAACATTTCGATGTTCTTCATATCCAGACACCCTTTGTGGCGCACCGGGTCGGCGTAAAACTCTCCCGTCGGCTAAACATACCCCGCATTGCCACCTATCATACTTTTTTTGAAGAGTATTTATTCCACTATATACCGCTGCTGCCGCGAACTTCCTTACGGGCCACGGCTCGCCTGTTTTCGCGCCGGCAATGTAATAACCTGGATGGTGTGGTGGTACCCTCCCGGGCAATGTGGAACACGTTGCTTGACTATGGTGTCAAGACCCCGATGCGCATTATTCCTACAGGCACGCCTCCAGACCTGCTGCAGGAGGGGGATGGAACGCGTTTCCGTCTGCAACATGACATTCCTCTGGAACGTCCTACGTTAGTCCACGTCGGTCGTGTGGCGTTCGAAAAAAATATTGATTTTATATTCCACGTGGTTCAGACATTAAAGCGTCAATATCCGAATATTCTTCTGATTATCGCCGGAGAAGGGCCGGCGCGGCGTCATCTGGTGGAGCTTGGCGCGCAGCTGACATTGACCGCTAATTTACTGTTTGTCGGTTATTTGCCCCGAGGAACAGCCTTGGCGGATTGTTACCGGGCGGGCGATGCCTTCGTATTTGCCTCCCGCACCGAAACGCAAGGTTTGGTGCTGCTGGAAGCCATGAGCCTTGGGGTACCTGTGGTTTCTACCGCTGTCATGGGTACCCGCGATATTTTGCAGGCCGGTTGTGGCGCCCTGGTGGCAGCAGAGACGGTGGAAGACTTTGCCGCCAAGGTACATCAGGTTTTGCAAGACCGGCAATTGCGCCGACGTCTGGCAGCAGAGGGGCCAGCGTATGCCCGGCAATGGCGGCCTGCGGGTTTGGCGCAAAGGCTGGCAGACTTCTATCAAGAAACCATTGCTCAGCGAAACGGTGCGTCATTTTCGTAATACTTCCTTAGTCTTCAGCGCTTCATATAAGGCTTCGAACTCCCGACTGAGTTTATGTTGAGGGTCCAGGTTGATCAGCGGCCGGGCAACTTCATGGGATTCGCGAATTTTGATAGAAAGAGACAAAAAGGGCTTCAGTACCGGCAACCCCTCGGCTTCCAGTTCCTCTACCAGCTTCCGCGGCAACTTGGCTCTGGCTTGAAACTGGTTTACTACGATACCTTCCACAATGAGCTTCGGATTATGGTCAGCTTGGATCTCCTGAACACTCTCCAGCAGGTTGTATATCGCACGCCGGGAAAACGCATCGCAATCGAAGGGAATCAGGCATGTTTCCGCGGCAATCAGGGCCGAACGGGTGTAAAAATTAAGAGCCGGCGGCGTATCGATATAAATAGCCGTAAAGTCTCGAAGGGTATCCAGCGCTTCCCGCAGTTTATACATTTTATAGCGGGACTCCAGTTTGCTCTGTAATTCATCCATCCGCGGATGCGCCGGCAGCAAGGCGAGATTGGCAAAGGGAGTAGGATGCACAAAGCTTGCCGGTTTGGTGGAGAACAAGCGAAAGGACAGCGTTTCATCAAAAAAATCCGCCAGCGTCTGCTCTAGTGCGTCCGCCGTTTGACCTAATAAATAGCGGGTAGAATTGGCTTGTGGATCCAGATCCACCAGAAGCGTAGGTATTCCCCTGGCCGCACTGACTGCGGCCAGATTACAGGCAATGGTGGATTTGCCTACTCCCCCTTTTTGATTGAATACGACTCGCCGCATGACATCTCACTCCTATGTGATGGTTTGCAGGAAGTGTAACCAAGGGTATTTGCTTTTTCCCAAGAATTTCTTTCCCATTGAAAAGATATTGATTTATCATAAGACTGCCTTGTGTTGGCTTTGCAACAGTTGTATGCTTTTTAAACATTTTGTTTTAAAATTGCACGGCTGTAGTTCATGAGTTTTTAAATTGCCTTGAAAGAGGGGAAAGTTAACAATGAAGACAAGATGGTTAAGTTGTGTCCTAGGCACATTAGCCTTGCTGGCAGGCTTGACAGTTCAAGCTCAGCAAGAAGAAATCGCTAATATCCGGTTAGCCCATTTTGCACCTTTTGCTGCCGATGAGGCTGCCACTTCCGTCACGATTACACTCACACCGCAGGGCAGCACAGATGTCGCCTTAACGGTTGAAAACGTTTTATATGAAGACTTTACGGCTTATGCCCCCGTTCCAGCTGGCACCTATACGGTTACCGTGACACCTACTGGCGCAAGCGACCCTGCCCTATCGGGTGATGTGGTATTGGCTGGCAGGACTGACTATACTGCAGCAGCCATTGGTAATGGCAGTACGCAACCCTTTGCCTTGCTACTGCTGGAGGATAACAATAGAGCGCCTGAAGAAGGTTTTATCAGGCTGCGAGCGGCTCATGTTGCACCTTTTGCGGCTGATATCAACGACACTGCGGTCGACATCCGTGATGAAAGGCAAGTGGTACTTGATGACTTTCTTTATGAACAAGTATCTGATTTTGGAAGGACACGTCCAGGTACTATAGATCTTGACGTTACGAATCCAGACGGTTCCTCTGTCCTAATCGATCCTGCACCTTTCGATGTCGAAGCCGGCTACATCGCCACGCTCTTTGTCATCGGCGACGGTGAAAATCAACCCCTGCGTGTATTTGCATTACCCAGCGATCCCGCTGCCACCCCGAGTGGAGTACTTCCCGAGACGCCTGTACCAACCGACACCTGCTTTACGGGTTCTTGGTTTAATCCAGACACCAACGGTCAAGGACTTAATTTTGAGGTACTTCCTTCCGAAAGCCGTCTGGTAGGTTACTGGTACACGTTCTCTGAAGATGGCGCAGAGCGGGTATGGTATACATTGGATGGCCCGTTTATCGGTAATGGCACGACAGCCACGACAACGCTCTTCCGAAGCACGGGCGGCGCCTTTAATGATCCCAATGAAGAAGTTACGACAGAGCCTGTCGGTACCGCTGACGTGACCTTCACTTCTCCCGATGCGGCCACTGTCGAATTTGATATTATGGACGATAATGTCATCGACGAAGGAGGCACCCTGGAACTGCAACGGTTAACGCCATTGGCGGAAGAGTGCACGATTTTTGAGTCTTCTGAATAAGCGCAAATCGCCTTCTCTTTAAACAACGCCCCAGCTCCGGCTGGGGCTTTTTTATTCCTGCAGGTTTATCCCCGAATCAACGTTCCAATTCCCTCATCGGTAAAGAGCTCCACCAGCACCGCATGCTCCAACCGACCGTCGATGATATGAGCCGCCCTGACGCCGCTCTTGACGGCACCCAAGGCACAATCAATCTTGGGCAACATACCGCCGTAAATCGTGCCATCGGCAATTAACTCCTGTACCTGCCGGGCGGACAAACCGGTAAGCAGCTTGCCGTTCTTGTCCAGAAGGCCGATGGTATTAGTAAGCAGCATCAGTTTTTCCGCGTGCAGCACTTCGGCCATCTTGCCCGCCACCAAATCGGCATTAATGTTATAGGCAAAGCCGTCCTCCCCCACCCCGATAGGCGCGATAACAGGAATAAAGTTACCATGAGTCAGCATTTCCACCACGGCGGTGTCGATACTGGCCACCTCGCCCACATGGCCCATGTCGATGATTTCCGGCGCTTCCAGTTCCGGTGTCTTACGCGTAATGTTTAACTTTCGCGCCCGGATCAGGTCGCCGTCCTTGCCTGTCAAACCCACGGCGCAGCCGCCGTGGCGGTTGATATTATTAACGATTTCCTTATTGACCAGGCCCCCCAGCACCATTTCCACCACATCCATGGTTTCACTGTCCGTGACGCGCATACCATCAACGAACCGGCTTTCTTTGCCGATGCGCTTGAGCAGATTGCCGATCTGCGGCCCGCCGCCATGTACCACCACCGGGTTTATGCCGACGAGCTTCATAAGGACGATGTCCCGGGCAAAACCGTTTTTTAGTTCCTCATTTTCCATGGCGTTACCGCCGTATTTAATCACAATGGTCTTGCTGGCGAAGCGGCGGATATAAGGCAAGGACTCGGTAAGAACATGGGCCACGTTCATGGCGGCTTTGGCATCGAGTGTCATCAGTGTCTTCCAGAGTGGCCAAATCCACCGGTTCCCCGGCGGCTTGGAGTAAATTCCGGCACGATGGCAAAATGCGCCCGCACCACCGGAACAATCACCAACTGGGCAATCCGCTCACCGACTTCGATGGTAAACGGCGTATTGCCCCGATTCCAGCAGGATACCAGCAGCTCCCCCTGATAGTCGCTGTCAATCAAGCCAACCAGATTGCCCAGGACAATACCGTGCTTATGACCCAAACCCGAGCGAGGCAGCACGACAGCGGCGAGGGCGGGGTCACCGATATGCATCGCGATCCCGGTGGGAATTAAATGAGTATCGCCGGGGTGCACCGTCAGCGGTTCTTTCAGGCAAGCCCGTAAATCCATCCCCGCGGCACCTTCGGTGGCGTAATCCGGCAATGGAATGTCCTGACCGATTCGGGCATCGAGAATTTTCAGCTCAATGTTGTGCATGATAACACTCCGCAATCAGTGCCACCAAATCGCGTCCCAACTGAGCCTTATCGGTAAGCGGCAGAGCCTTCTCACCGCCTTCCCAGAGAACATGTAAGGCGTTTTGGGCGCTTTCGAAACCGCTTCCCGGAATGCCCACCTGATTGGCGGCGATCATGGCTAGCCCTTTGCGGCGGCGTTTCTCTTCGGCATATTCCAGCACCTGCTGAGTTTCAGCGGCAAAACCCACCGTGAAGGGACCTGAATCAAGAGCGGCCACGGCGGCCAGAATATCGGGATTGCGCTCCAGGGCAATGGTCAGATTCTCCCGGGTTTTTTTAATCTTTTGGGCGGCGCGGGAAGCGGCGCGATAATCGGCTACGGCGGCGGTGGCGATAAAAATATGTGCTCTAGCCACCCGTGCCATAACGGTATCATACATCTGTAAGGCGCTTTCCACGTCGATACGCGCTACCTTAGCAGACGTCTCTAGCGCTACCGGACCACTGACCAGAGTGACGTGGGCGCCTGCCTGAGCGGCGGCCGCGGCCACAGCGAAGCCCATCCTGCCGGTGCTGCGGTTGCTGATAAAGCGCACGGGATCGATGTCTTCCCGAGTCGGTCCGGCGGTGATCAGCACGTTGATGCCTTGCAGCGAGCCGGTCCCGGCAAAACAGTCGATAACCTCATCCCGCAGCTGCAGCGGTTCCAGCATCCGTCCCTCACCGACTTCACCGCACGCCTGTTCACCGCTCCCCGGCCCCCACAGCCTGATACCGCGGTGTTCGAGTATCTTACAGTTGTCCTGAGTGGCTGTATTTTGCCACATCAAGCGGTTCATGGCCGGAGCCACGGCAATGGGTTTATCGCTGGCTAGGCACAGGGTACTAAGCAGATCGTTGGCCAAACCGTGGGCAAGACGGGCAATAAAATCAGCACTGGCCGGCGCGATCAAGATAAGATCCGCCCACCGAGCCAGTTCAATATGGCCCATACCGGCCTCAGCGTTAGGATCCAGCAGTTCCAGGCGAACGGACCTGCCGGAGACGGCCTGGAAGGTGAGCGGCGTAATAAATGCGGTGGCGGCAGGGGTCATCACCACCTGCACTTCAGCACCGATTTCGACAAGACGGCGGGTCAGCTCGGCGCTCTTATAGGCGGCAATACCGCCGGTAACGCCGAGCAAAATGCGAGTATTGGCCAAAGGTTGCATTCGGGTGGCGCCTCTACTGCCAGGAAAAAAGCGAAGCTTACCGCAAGCGCACAGGAGTGCAAGGAGATATACGCAGCGGATGAAGGTTAGAGGATATGGTAGCGAATAGCTATTATTAATAAAGATTCGTAGTACCGTGGACTGTGGGTTTTGCCGCTATACCATGCGCCTGCTCCTTATGTTTATCGTTGGTCTTGCAACCCTTTTGTTCGCAAAAAGTCTAAAATGTTGAATGGCAACATCAATGTGCCATGCGTTGCTAAAGGTTAATGAATCTGCTGGAATATAAATTCGTCTATTTTAAGCCACCAATATAGCTAAGCCACCAATTGTAGAGGAGGCTTCCCAGGAAGCCGGCTTCCCGCGGAAGCCACCGGAACTTCACGGAAGGTTACCCTTGCTAGGGTCTTATCCCAGCAACCAGAAATATAACACGCCTTACGGCTTATCCTTGAGTCCCGCCACAAGGGGCTGAAAGCCCCGTCGTAAGGTCGAGAAACAATTCAGCCTAGCACTGCGGAACCCAACAATGACCGATTCCCATCGTCACAAAGTCATCGACATCACCTCGATCAAACAAGCGTGTAGTGGTTGTAACCTTCACCAGTTGTGTCTGCCGGTAGGCATCAGCGCCGACGATATCGAACGCCTGGAAGGCATTGTAAAGCGCCGCCGTCCACTGGCGCGCGGCCAACACATTTTTCGCTTAGGCGATGAGTTCCATGCGCTCTACGCCATTCGTTGCGGCTCCGTGAAAACTTACACCATTACAGAAGACGGTAACGAGCAAATTACCGGCTTTCACCTTCCCGGTGAAATTATTGGGCTGGATGCCATCAACTCCGCTCAGCATTACTGCGGCGCCAAAACACTGGAAACGACCAGTATCTGCGATGTTCCCTTTAACCGTTTGGAGGAACTTGCCGCCTGTGTACCCAGTTTAGGCCGGCAGCTGCTGCGTATTATGAGCCGAGAAATTCAGGCCGATGAAGAATTGCTTACTTTGTTAGGTAAAAAAACCGCCGAGGAGCGGCTAGCTTCTCTGTTGCTAAGTCTATCCACGCGGTTTCAGCAGCGTGGCTTTTCTCCCCTGGAGTTCCAGTTGAGTATGTCCCGCAATGATATTGGCAACTACCTCGGGTTAGCCGTGGAAACTGTCAGTCGACTTTTTACTCGTTTTCAACAACAAGGTCTGATCGAGGTGCAGCATAAACATATCCGCTTAAAACGGTTAGAACAACTGCGCGAGCTTGCGGGACTGTCCCATGCTAGCCATACTCATTGCGGCCATGCCTAAAACGCGGGTGGAGGAAATGCGAGGCATCGGCAAAGACGTAATCGCAAAAATTGTCTATAAACCCCGTGCTATCTTGATCCGCTCATAAGCCGCTTTGACCTCACGAGTTTTGTCGGTAGTCTGAGCCAGCGCCTCGGCGGATAAATTCTGGGCTGCTAATTTGTCAGGATGATGCCGGTTAAGCAGGCGACGATAAGCCTTCTTAACCTCATCATTGGTGGCTCGGTGCGTAAGTCCAAGCGTGGCATAAGCCTGACTCAGGGGTATCTCACGGGTGGCAGTCGCACGGCGGTTACCCGTTTTCTGGCCGGCACCTCGACCGGTATCCTGGTGCCGAAAGCGGCCGCGGATAAAAGTATCCATGGTATCAAATAGCAATCGCGAAAACCCCAGCCGATTAGCGATATTCAGCAGCATAACTCGTTTTCTGAGGTGTGGTATCCCGTCGGCATACAGCACGCTGAATTGAATTTCCATGAATTTGCGGATTAGGTCAGCGCGCTCCTGACATGCCTCTCGAAACCGGTAAAGCGCCAGCTCCAAGACGAAATCCGGTTGTTTGCCTTCATTAAACAGACGAATCGCAGCCTGTTTCTGCGTTGGCGTTAAGTGCAGATAAGTCATAACGGCTTGAGCCGCATTAATCTCATTCTCCGACACGTGACCGTCAGCCTTCGCTAAATACCCCATCACTTGAAAGGTCGTGGTAAAAAAAGCTCTGGGAATGACTTCCCTTCTCTCGCGCCCCGCCCGCGAAGTAACCAACCAGCGGACGGCTAGGTCAACATTATGTCCTAGTACCACTCCTAACACGGCACCTACCGGTCCTCCGAACATAAAACCCAAGCAGCTACCCAGCAATTTTCCCCACCATCTCAAGTTGTTTACTCCACCGCGACGATGACGCGTTTCGCTATAAACCGTACGCTAAGCTGTTGCAAAATGCCTTATTTCCTCCTTTTTCACTTAGGTTGATGCAACGGCAAGATCGCGCAACGGAAACAGCTTAGTAAAAAACTGCTTATAGGAATCTTCAACGCTGCAAATAAGAATGCTCATCGAAAGTTTTCAGCCATTGCGGACGCAAACCGATAAACACCGTAGCTAGCATGCCATTTAAAAAACCTTCAGGAAACAGATAAAGCGGTAAAAACGGTAAGTATTCCGAAGCAATACGGTTCAGAGGATAAGCATTGCCGGCAACCAGCACACCAACGATAGCAAACACCGTAATGGCCGCAGCGATAATGGAACCTAGGAAGGCGCACAGAAAAATATAGATAAACACATGATGTGGCAGATAGCGATGCACCCAATAATAGATACCGTAGCTGACCGACACCGGTAGCACTCCCAGCAGTAGGATGTTAAGGAATAGCGCTGGGAGTCCGCTGCCATTTACCGCCATGCCGAGCGCAGCCAAACCGGTACCGATGACGCCCAGAGACCAGCCAAACATAAGAGTAAATATCGTCACCCCTAAAAAATGAAAGCCAAGGCCGGGCTGTACACTGGCATTGAAACTCCATAGCAATAGCAAAGCGACTACCGCGCCGCAATACAAGTTCAGTAAACGATTATTCCAGAGCTGGCGCCAGGGTGCTCTCCAGATGGCCCAGCCTAACACCACGATTCCCACGAAGTGAGCGGCGAACAATAGCGTAATCGGCACCAAGTCGTCGGGAATATGCATGAAGGGAATCCAAATACATTAGAATATGACATGAAAACGTTGTTAATGCTGCCAATCCGCTGCAAATTATTTCCTAACTCTAACTTTATCAGTCCTCAAGCTGTTGCCAAGAGTGTTTTCTTAATGAACCAACCATCTCCAAACCTTACTCCGAAATCTGAAATCCGGAGCCTACCGCTGCTATACCGTGGCAAGGTGCGCGATCTTTACCGCGTAGATGAAAAGCACTTGCTGATCGTGGCCAGCGATCGTCTATCGGCTTTTGACGTCGTTTTACCCACCGCCATCCCCGGCAAGGGCGCTATCCTCACGGCCCTATCCAATTTCTGGTTCGCACGCACCCGTCATATCATTCCTAACCATGTGCAGCTTGCCGAAAAGACGCTGGAACAGGTTTTGCCTGACGCCGCAGAGCGCATCCGGGTGGCTGATCGCGCCACCGTTGCCCGCAAGCTTAAGGCCTTGCCGATGGAAGCCATTGTACGCGGTTACCTCATTGGTTCGGGCTGGAGAGACTATCAACGTAATGGCACTGTCTGCGGCATCCGTTTACTGGCGAAGTTAAACCTGGCTGACCAGTTGCCGGAACCTATCTTCACGCCTTCTACCAAAGCTGCCACGGGCGCTCACGACGAAAACGTAGACTTTGCTCACCTGGTGGAAGTCTTGGGCCAAAACCTGGCCGAACAGGTGCGCCAGGTTAGTATTCGCCTGTACCGGGAGGCCGCCGAATATGCTTTAGCGCGAGGTATTATTATTGCCGATACTAAGTTTGAGTTCGGCCTAACCGAAGACGGTGCTCTGGTGCTTATGGACGAAGCCCTTACGCCGGACTCCTCCCGTTTTTGGCCGGTGGATCGCTATCGCCCCGGTAGCCATCCGCCCAGTTTTGATAAGCAGTTTGTGCGCGATTATTTGGAGATACTAGAGTGGGACAAACGGCCTCCTGCGCCGGCACTAACGGCCGAACTTGTGGCAAAAACTGCCGCTAAATACCGGGAAGCCTGGCAGCGGTTAACCGAAAACCCCTAGTCACCTATCGCGACGCTTGCTAGCCCGGTTGCTTTAGATTGAGCACGATTGTTCAACCGGCCTCGGCTAAGCTCTCTCCGCTCGTCTAGACTTTGACTGATCATCCAACGTAAGCCACTTAAAAAACATAGAGAAGCGAGGAGAGGGCAGTGACAAATATAGCCGAAGAAAAGAAAGCACAACTGATTGATCGGATTGCCAGCGCTCTGGAAGAACGTCTGCCGGATAAACAAACCGCGCTGATGGCCCAGCGCTTTGCTCGGCAGTACTATGCCTGGGTAGCACCGGAAGACCTGTTGGATGATGATCCGGAGGATCTCTATGGTGCGGTGCTTGCCCATTGGAATTGCACCCGCCAGCGCCAACCGGGAACTGCGATTATCCGTGTGTATAATCCGGATTTTGAAGTGCACGGCTGGCAGTCCACCCATACCGTCATCGAGATCGTCACCGATGACTTACCCTTCTTGGTGGATTCCATCACGATGGCGCTTAATCGCCACGGCTTGACAGTGCACCGGATTATTCATCCGGTGCTGCATATTTCACGAGATCATGACGGTCATCTGCAAGACGTGCTATCTTCCGATCAGGGGAATGGTGTTGCCGAAGCGACTATGCACTTCGAGGTAGATCGCCAGTCTGATCCTGCCGTTCTCAAGTCGTTAAAAGAGGCGCTTAAACGGGTTCTGAACGATGTTCGGATCGCCGTGGAAGACTGGCGTGCCATGCGCACTCACTTGGTGAAGATCATAGACGGTCTGGATGCTGCCGAGCTGCCGCTATCCGCCGAGGAAATCCAGGAAAGCAAAGCGTTTCTAGATTGGATAGCAGACAATCATTTTACTTTCCTGGGTTATCGCAATTACGACCTGGTGGAAGAAAATGGCGACATGCTGTTACGCAGCGTGGCCGGCTCAGGGTTAGGCGTACTGCGTGATGATGGCGTTCCCCGGGTTTCCGTCAGTTTTATGGAACTGCCCCCGGCGTTGCGGCAACTGGCCTACGCGCCAAACCTGCTGCTGATTTCCAAAGCAAATACCCGCTCCACGGTGCACCGGCCGGCGCACTTGGACTATATAGGCATCAAGCGCTTCGATGCCGCAGGTAAGGTCAGCGGCGAATGGCGTTTTCTAGGACTTTACACTTCCCAAGCCTACAGCATGAGTCCGCGCAATATTCCGCTGTTGCGCAACAAAATTCAGCGGGTAATGGCCAGAGCCAAGCTATCCCAGACGGGCCATACCGGCAAAACGCTACAGAATATTCTCGAAACCTTTCCCAGGGACGATTTATTTCAAGCAACGGAGGACGAGCTGTTCGATATCGCCATGGGCATTCTGCATCTGCAGGAGCGCCAGCGGCTGCGACTTTTTGTCCGGCAGGATATTTTCGCCCGGTTTATCTCCTGCATGGTTTATGTACCCCGTGATCGCTATAACACCGAGTTACGGCTGCGCATGCAGGATATTTTGATGCAGGCTTTCAATGGCCTGGCCTGCGAATTTATTACCCAGTTTTCTGAATCCGTGCTGGCGCGGGTGCTGTTTCATATCCGTACGACACCGGGCCAGATACCCGATTATTCCCTGGCAGAACTTGAGGCGCGGCTACGGGAAGCGATGCTGTCTTGGGAAGACGAACTGCATCGGGCGCTGCTGGAACATTGCGGCGAGGCGCAAGGTAAGGCATTGTTTCAGCGCTACTCTGCGGCATTTCCAGCCGGTTACCGGGAAGATTTTACCACCCGCACGGCAGTGTATGACATTTTGCGTCTAGAGCAGATCAGTGTCACCCAACCTCTGGAGATGCACCTTTACCGAACGCTAGAAGATCCCGAAGGTTTACTACGTTTTAAACTCTTTGGGCCACAGCATATCCCCTTGTCCGATGTACTGCCCATGTTGGAGAAGCTGGGCTTGCGGGTACTGAAGGCGCGGCCTTATGAGATCGGGCTTAACCACGAGAGCCGGCTGTGGATTCTCGACTTCGATATGCAAGAGGATCAGAATATCCAACAGGTGGATGCCGCCCAGTGCAAGGACATTTTTCAGGAAGCGTTTGCTCAGCTCTGGCGTGGAGCAATGGAAAACGATGGTTTTAACCGCTTAGTGCTGGGCGCGGACCTGCCCTGGCGCGATGTGGTGATGCTGCGGGCTTACTGCAAGTACCTACTGCAGACCCGCGCGCCATTCAGCCAGGCTTATATGGAGCAGACCCTGTGCCGGCATACCCATATCGCCAAATACCTGGCCCAGTTATTCCATGCCCGCTTTGACCCTAACTGCGTCGGGGATCATGGCCGTCAGACCACCGCCTTAGAAGTCGCCATCGAGGAAGCGCTAGAGCAGGTCAGCAATCTGGACGAAGATCGTATCGTGCGGCGTTTTCTTAATATTATCCAGGCCACCCTGCGCACTAACTTCTTCCAACTGGATCATGAGGGCCAGAGTAAAGAGTATCTTTCCTTTAAGCTGAATCCCGCAGTGATTGATGACCTGCCCTTGCCGCGGCCGATGTTTGAGATTTTCGTCTACTCGCCCCGCACCGAAGCTGTCCATCTGCGGGGCGGACCAGTGGCGCGCGGCGGTTTGCGCTGGTCGGATCGGCGTGAGGATTTTCGCACCGAGGTACTCGGTCTAATGAAGGCTCAGATGGTAAAAAACGCCGTTATCGTGCCGGTAGGCTCCAAGGGAGGCTTTGTGGTTAAACGTCCGCCCAGCGAGCGCGAAGCCCTGCAAAAAGAGGTCGTGCATTGCTATCGGACCTTTATCCGCGGGATGCTGGATTTGACCGATAATCGCATGGGAGACGCGATCGTTACCCCGCCTCAGGTGGTGCGTTACGACCAAGACGATCCTTACCTGGTAGTAGCAGCGGATAAGGGTACGGCCACTTTCTCCGATATCGCCAACAGCATCGCTAAGTCCTATGGCTTTTGGCTGGGGGATGCTTTCGCCTCCGGCGGTTCGGTGGGTTATGACCATAAGAAAATGGGCATCACCGCCCGCGGCGCCTGGGAATCCGTCAAGCGTCACTTTCGCGAACTGGGCATGGATATTCAACACCAGGATGATTTTACCGTAGTGGGTATCGGTGATATGTCCGGTGATGTATTTGGCAATGGGATGCTGCTATCGCGTCATATTAAACTGTTGGCAGCGTTTAACCATTTGCACATTTTTTTGGATCCTAACCCTGACCCGGAGACTAGCTATCGGGAACGGGAACGGCTATTCCAGCTGCCCCGCTCCACCTGGGACGACTACGATAAGAGCCTGTTCTCCACCGGCGGCGGCATCTATCCCCGCGCCGCCAAAGCCATCCACGTCAGCCCGGAAGCCCGGGTGGCCCTGGGTCTTAAGAGCGAACGCTATACTCCTAATGAATTGGTCCACAGTTTGCTCAAGGCTCCGGTGGACTTGTTATGGAACGGCGGTATCGGTACCTATGTCAAGGCCACCTCGGAAACCCATGCTGAGGTCGGGGACAAGACCAACGATTCCGTCCGGGTCAACGGTCGGGATTTACGCTGCCGGGTAATCGGCGAAGGAGGTAACTTGGGGTTTACCCAGCGGGGGCGCATCGAATACGCTCTGCAAGGCGGCAGAATTCTCACCGACGCAATCGATAATTCCGGGGGCGTTAACTGTTCAGACCATGAGGTCAATATCAAAATCTTGTTAAACCAAGTCGTGGGAAACGGCGATATGACCGAAAAGCAGCGTAACCAGCTGCTCAGCGAAATGACGGCTGAGGTCGCAGAGCTGGTGCTTCGGCAGAATTATCTGCAACCCGAAGCCATTAGCATCACTGCTTCCCGGACTGCAGAGGCGTTGGGTGATCATGTCCGCGTCATCCGCTCCCTCGAAAAGGCTGGCAAGCTGGATCGAGCCCTGGAGTTTCTGCCCAGCGACGAGGAACTGGCGGAGCGAGAGACCGAACAGCAGGGCCTAGTGCCCCCCGAGATGGCGATATTGCTGGCTTATAGCAAGATTAGCTTATTTGAAGAACTGATCGATTCTAACGTGCCTGAAGATCCTTATCTGCAGCGGGAACTCTTGGCATATTTTCCCCAGCCGTTAGGTAAATCTTTCGCAAAAGAAATGCAGGCGCATCCACTACGCCGGGAAATTATCGCGACGTATATCACCAACAGCATGCTGAACCGCATGGGCAGCGTCTTCGTCATCCGCATGGGCGAAGATACGGGGGAGCGTGCATCTTCCATTGCCCGCGCCTATAGCGCCGCCCGGGAACTATGGGATGCCCGCCGGCTCTGGAACAGCATTGACTTGTTGGACAATCAAGTACCGGCAGATCTGCAAATCCGCATGCACATTAAAACCCGACATTTGCTGGAAAGAGCCAGCCGATGGTTGCTGCGCAACCGACGCTCGCCGCTGGACGTGGAAACCCTTGTCAAACAGTTTGCCACCGGCATTGCTACGTTAAGAACCGCCCTGCCAAATCTATTGCCCGCGCCGGAAAGCGAAAAGTTTCAACAGGCAAGCCAGGAATTCAGCGAGGCAAGCGTACCCCAAGAACTCGCCCAATGGATAGCCAGTCTGGAGATGATGTATTCGGCGCTGGATTTGGTGGAAGTCGCCACGCAGATGGCGCTACCGGTGGAAAGCGTCGCCGCCGTACATTTTGCATTGGTGGACCGGCTGGAACTGAACTGGCTGCAAGAAAACATCACCGCACTCCCCGTTACCACACACTGGCAGCAACGGGCTCAGGCGGCGCTGGTAGATGGCTTCTATACTCAGACACGCGCTCTCACGGCTGACGTACTGCGCTTAACCGCCAAAGAGGATCCACCGGAAATGCGCCTGACGGCCTGGCTGGAACAAAATCGCCGAGGCGTAAAGCGGTGCCTAAGCATGTTCGCCGACCTGCGGGCCTCGGCTGGACAGCCGGATCTGGCCATGCTCTCAGTAGCTTTGCGAGAAACAGCAAATTTGCTCCAAGGCAGTAGCAGCTAATACCCTTTCCCCAATTAAAAAGTGCATAAGCTGGGGGATCATTAGCAACACACAGAAACGTGTGCGATAGCGAATCCAGACCGGATAGCCTGGTTGAGCAGCGATGATATCCCAGCTTACGCACAAGTATTAATAAGATTTGGTATAAGATTACGGCTACTGGATGGCTATGCGGTAACGCGGGCACTGCATGCGTCAATAACGGTATCCCCTTGCTAAGCGCGGTAGGTCTCCGGTAAGCCCCATGGCCCGGCGAGCAATTTGATTTTTAATCGGCTCCGCTGCGTCCGTTAGATTCAGCCCCAAATTGCGCAGCCGGCGCACGGCAGGCAGAGAACTGCCGAAGAGTCGTTTAAAACCATCCAGCACACTCAACGTAAGCATGTTATCCCCTTTACGCCAGCGTTCGTAGCGACGCAATATCTTCAGGGAATCGATAGCCTTGCCCGCTGCCACGGCATCTAACAATACCTCGGACAAAGCCGCTGCATCGAGCAGTCCCAAATTTACCCCCTGACCTGCCAACGGATGAACCACATGGGCGGCGTCGCCAATTAACGCAACATGAGGTACTACATAGGCATGGGCATACTGCAGGCGTAGCGCAAAAGCCCTCCGCTGCCCCACCGCGGTAATACCTCCCAAGCGCCATGCAAAGGCCTCCGCCAGCGCGAGGGCAAAAGCCGTTGTGTCCATTGCCAACAGTGCTTCGGCCTGAGCCGGCGTAGTGGACCAGACAATGGAGCAGCGTCCGTCCCGCAATGGCAAAAAAGCGAGCGGACCAGTGGGCAAAAATCGCTGCCAGGCAGTTTCCTCGTGAGACCTCTCGGTAGCAACAGTAGTTACCACCGCCTTCTGTGTGTACCCCCAACCCCCCGTGTCTATCCTGGCCCAGTGCCGCACCCGAGAGTTAGCTCCATCGGCTCCTATCAGCAACCGAGTCCGTAGTTCCCGCTCATCTTGCAGTTGCAGACAGACACCGGATTCCAGAATACTGGCCAGCCCTAAACGGACAGGACAGAACAAATCCACATTGGTTAGTGCCTGGACCCGCTGCAGAAGAGCATGTTGAATGAGGCGGTTTTCGATAATCCATCCCAGCAGCGGCTCACCAAGTGCAGCGCTATCAAAATGAATATAACCCGATCCGGTTGCATCCCAGACCCGCATATTTCGAAAGGGACTAACCCGCCAAGCGGCAATTTCCTCCCAAACGCCTAAATTCGCCAAAATAGCCTGTGAGGCTTGCGTAATGGCGGAGACGCGCAGATCTACCTCAGCCCCCGGCTGAAGATATTCCAGGGCGTCTCCTCCAGTAGCGCCACATGCAGTTCGCTGTTTCCCAGCGCACACGCCAAAGTCGCGCCCACCATACCGCCGCCGACAATCACCACATCGTAGTCAAGGCGGGAACTCATTAGGTTTGCCTGCCGGCTTGGAGGCAATCCACGCGCCAGACGCGGCAGATAGCCAGCTAGTCCCATGGTTTGGCGTGCTAAAAAATGTTTGGCGGGAGGAAACAGGTCAAAGGCCAATAAACCGAGGTGACGGACCGGTTTCAACCACGGATTCGTAAACAAACGGACTAGACCGTCGGTGAAAATGATGGATCGACGTTGATCCCAGCGCCGCCAATCGGCGTACCGGTTAAGCACCGTCTGTTCTCCCAGATCATGGCCGGACTGCTGCGCATGAACGATCACATCGGCCAGAACGGCGACATCGCGAATCCCTACGTTAAAACCCTGCCCGGCAACCGGATGTAGCGTATGGGCAGCATTGCCAATCACCGCCACCCGATGGCGGGCATGTTCTCTGGACTTCACCATCAACAACGGGTAACACTGACGTTGGCCGATGCGCTGTAAATTCCCTAACCGTTCGCCAAAACAGGTTTGCAGATTCGCGAGAAAAGCGCGGTCATCCAACGCCAGGATGGCGTTCTGCTTAGCTCGTTCTATCGTGTAGACAACGGCGCAGCGTCCCTGGCTTAGGGGCAGCAATGCCACAGGGCCCGTTTCCGTGAAACGCTCATAGGCCACATGGTGATGGTCACGCTCCGGAGTCACATTTGCAATCACCCCTGTCTGGTCATAATCCCACCTTAAAGCGGCAATGCCGAGCTGCTGCCGCACCCGAGAACTGGCGCCGTCGGCAGCTACCAGCAACCGTGCCGTAAGCTGGACGGTCTGGTCTGGCAGACGCAGCGTGGTATAAGCCGCTTCGCGATGCACCGTAACATCTTCCAAAGTCGCCGGACACAGCAGATCAACGTTCTGTAGCGCGCTAAGCCGCGCCGCCAGGGCGGCACCGAGGTGATATGCCTCGACCACATAACCCAACGCTTCCACACCCTCCTCACGACAGTCCAGACGGGCGAATCCCGGGCTGCCACGCTCGGAAATATGAATTTTCAAAATGGGAGTGACGGTGGGCTTTAAGGTTTCCCAGAGATCCAACCCTTCGAAGATACGCCGCGTGCCATAGGCCAACGCCAGACTGCGAGCGTCATAACCGGCCGGCTCAGTCGTGGGGAAAGGCCGCGTCTCTACCACCCCAATATGCAGACCCTGGCCCCCTAGAGCGCAGGCCAGACTTGCACCGACGGTGCCGCCACCGATGATAAGCAGGTCGTAATCGACGTTCATTCTGCCGCCATTACCGCTTCAATAGCCTCTGCCTCCTTGGGCACAGCAGCGCTTAGCACTTCGTTACCGGTTTCGGTGACCAACACGTCGTCCTCAACCCGGATACCGATATTCCACCAACGCTCATCCACACTCTCACTGCCGGCGGGAATATAAAGGCCAGGCTCCACGGTGGTTACCATCCCGGGCTGAAATTTCCGCCAGTTGTCACCGACTTTGTAATCTCCGACATCGTGGACATCCATGCCCAGCCAGTGGCCGGTTCTGTGCATGTAGAAACGCTTGTAACTTTCCTTTTCTATCAGCTTGGCAGGATCACCCTTTAACAGACCTAGCTCCACCAGGCCTTTTGTCAACACCTGCACGGCCGCATCGTGGGGCTCATGCCAGTGCTTGCCCGGGCGCACCTGGGCAATCGCTGCCTGTTGAGCCGTCAGTACCAGCTCATACAGAGTCCGTTGTTCAGGAGAAAACCGACCGTTTACCGGAAAAGTGCGGGTAATGTCGCTAGCATAACCATCCACTTCAGCGCCGGCGTCAATTAACAGTAACTCACCGTTCTGTAACCGGGCATTGTTATCGGTATAGTGCAAAATACAGGCATTTTCGCCGCCGCCTACAATCGGCGGATAGGCCCAGCCTGCGCCATGGCGGATAAAAGTATGGAAGAATTCGGCTTCGATCTCATACTCCATCATGCCCGGTTTACATGTGCGCATGGCCTGCAGATGAGCCTGCGCGGCAATTCGGGCGGCTTCTCGCATCACGGCCAGTTCCGCTGCATTTTTGTGCAGGCGCATCTCGTGAAGTACGTGCTCCAAGGCGATAAATTCACCGGGAGCCCGGATTCCCGCGCGGGCTTTGGCGCGCACTTGATTAATCCAAGCCATGACGCGCCGATCAAAATCGGAATTATAGCCAATGGAATAAAATACCCGTTCCCGGTTTTCCAGGAGTTCCGGCAAATATTTATCAATATCGCCAATGGGATGGGCATGGGTGGCCCCATAACGTTCTACAGCACCCTGTTGTCCGGCGCGGCGACCATGCCAGGTTTCCATCTGCGGGTCGCGTTCCCGACAAAACAGGCTAAATTCTCGTTCACTTCCCGGCACCAGTACTGCCACAGCCTCGGGTTCCGGAAACCCGGTCAGATAATAAAAATCGCTATCCTGACGATAAGGATAATACACGTCACGGTTGCGGGGCGCCTCTGGCGCCGCGGCAAGCAATGCGACTGCTCCTTTACCCAGCTGCTGCATCAAGCGCTGCCGGCGCTGAGCAAATTCTTGAGGAGGTATCGTCTTGGCGAACATGACCATTTCTCGACCATTAATGCAATGAAGGCGGCTTAACGACAGGCGGCCATAACACGTGATGAAGCAGTAACACCCCTACTCTGATATACTCCACGATTTCCATATAAGCTACCTCGTCCCTATCCTCCGCTTCCTCAGTGTCAAAACCCACACGGGCAATGTCTCCCAAATCCCTGAGAAATTCCTGTGCTTCTGCAGGCAGCCTGTGTCGCTGATTCAAGCCCCCAAGGCTGAGCCCGAACAGAAAACCCTCACACCAGCGACCCAAAGCATCGGCCCGCCTGCTAAGCGCCTGGTGATCAGCAGGCAGCAATAAGAAAAACCTCAATTCAGCATCGTTGAGTTGGGACACGGTCATGCTAAAGAGTTCCCTCAGCATGGTTTGTACTTCGTGGATTAGTTTATCACTCCCAAACAGTTCATGCTGTATGCGAGCCAGCCAAATCTCACCATCGGTGTCCTTAGTGACACACAACGTACCGCACATGACACCGTGCACCTCGGCTGGATCGAGTTGACCAAATATCTGCTCAATGCGCTCAAATTCGGCAAAACCAGCTTTATCAATCATAAGTCATCGGCTCCGTCCCGCAGGCAACGGGAATCAACGTTGATCCTAACATTGGCATGGCACGTATCAAAAGAGCACGATTGACCCCAGGCGGGCAATCGCTCTATATTGATAGTATGGATACTGAAACGATTAGACAAACCACTGAGACAAATCTCGCTGCGCTGGAAGACCGCTTGCATGAGCTGATTTCACTTTGTGAACAGCTGGCGTCAGAAAATCAGTCTCTGCGTTCTCAGCAAGCGGAACTGAGAGCAGAGCGGGATGAACTTATGCAGCAAAACGAGCAGGCGCGAGTTCGTATTGATGCTATGGTTGCGCGCCTAAAGGGATTGGAGCAATCTACATGAGTGACGAAGCCGCCCCCATGACTGTCCAGTTGCTGGGGAACGACTACCGGATAACTTGTGCCGAAGACGACCGCGAGTCGCTGCTGGCCGCGGCCGATTATCTTAACGCCAAGATGCTGGAAATTCGCGGTAGCCGCAAGTTGATGGGCGCCGAGCGTATCGCTGTAATGGCAGCGCTTAACATTAGCCATGAACTATTGGCTTACCGGAATAACGTTGCTGCGCTAGGCGACTTTACCAATGGACGAGTGCAAGAGTTGATTTATAAAATCGAAGCGGCCCTTAGCAAATCGCCTTAAAAGCGCTATAGTGTGTTATGGACATTCTCTGCGGTGTTCGTGTAACCGGCTGAGAAACCCCTTGACCCAATGACTATGCCAGGGGCACTAGGCTGCTGATGCAGGTGTGCAGGTCCGCCGCGAAGCGGAAAGCCTTATGCATCACCCTACGCCCCACTTGAACCTCGTGGTTCAAGGGCGCAGTCTGTTAACGGCACAGGTGGAGGATGTCCTCTCCAGTCCAGCAGGTACCCGCCTTAGACGTATTCTTTATCTTCCATGTTATCTCCTAATGTGCTTCGCAATCAGGTTCGCGCTCTACGCCGTGCAATGCCTTCAGCGGAACGGCAACAGGCGGCCCAGCAACTGGCAAGCAGAGTTGCTGCTCTAAAAGTTTTTGTTAGTGCACACCATATCGCCGGCTACTTGGCTTTTGATGGTGAACTCGATCCGGCCCACCTGCTGGAACAAGCCTCTGCCATGGGAAAACAAGTCTACCTGCCGGTTCTGACCGGTAAGCCTCCCGCAAAATTGCTCTTTGCTCCCTATCACCCTGACACCGTGCTAATACCCAATCGCTTCGGTATTCCCGAACCCGAAGTACCCCACGCACAGCTATGGCCACCCCAGCGGCTCGATCTGGTGCTTATTCCCTTAGTGGCCTTTGATATCAGCGGTACACGCATGGGCATGGGAGGCGGCTTTTATGATCGCACTTTTGCCTTTCGCCGAAACCCCGCCCACCTGCCCAAACCTCGTCTGTTGGGGTTGGCTTATGAACTGCAGAAGTTTCCGGCGTTGCTGCGCCAGTCGTGGGATGTGCCGCTGGATGGTGTCGCTACCGAGGAGGCCCTCTATGGAGACAGCTGAAGCTCTCTGACGTAAGGGAATGCAATATGCATTATTGGCTGCTTAAATCCGAACCCAGGGTCTACGGTATTGCTCAGCTAGCAGCCATGCCCGGGCAAACCGATAGCTGGGATGGCGTGCGCAACTATCAGGCGCGTAATATGCTGCGCGACCAGATGCGCTGCGGTGACCAGGCGTTCTTTTACCACTCCAATACGAAAATACCGGGTATCGTCGGCATTGTCCAGGTAGTGCGAGAAGGTTATCCGGACGCGACTGCCTTCGATCCGCAAAGTTTATACTATGACTCTAACAGTCATGACGACGCACCACGCTGGTATAGCGTAGACGTCCATCTGCTGCGTCAACTGCGCCGCACCATTACCCTGGCCGAACTTAAGTCGCATGCCGACAAATTAGCCAATCTCCCGCTCCTGCGCCGCGGTAACCGACTGTCTGTCCTGCCCGTCACGGCGGAGCAGTGGCATTTCATTTTGGCACTCGAATAGCTCATGCCTTTGAGGTATTAGGAAACGGCTATGACTCACAACCGTTGGCAATTCTGGATTGATCGCGGCGGCACTTTTACCGATGTGGTCGCCCGCCGTCCCGATGGACGGCTGCTGACCCATAAACTGCTTTCCGATAATCCCGAGCATTATCCGGACGCTGCAATGCAGGGTATCCGTCATCTATTAGGTCTTGACCGGCATCAAGCGATACCGTCGGAACAGATCGCAGCGGTTAAGATGGGCACGACAGTCGCGACCAATGCGCTCCTGGAACGCAAGGGCGAGCGCACCTTATTACTGATCACCCAGGGATTTCGAGACGCGCTGCGTATTGCCTATCAGAACCGCCCACACCTGTTCGCCCGCCATATTGTCCTGCCAGAATTGCTCTATGAACAGGTGGCTGAAGTAACCGAGCGCTACGATGCTCAGGGTAACGTTCTCATTCCCTTAGCGTTGGATAGCGCTCGTCAGCCGCTGCAAGCAGCCTACCGAAGCGGTATTCGCGCAGTGGCCATTGTTTTTCTCCATGGTTATCGCTATCCAAACCATGAGCAGCAGGTGGCCAAACTTGCCCAAACCCTCGGCTATACGCAAATTTCTACTTCTTATCAGGTCAGCCCCTTAATGAAATTAGTCAGCCGGGGCGATACCACGGTAGTCGATGCGTATCTCTCGCCCATTTTGCGCCGCTACGTGGATCAAATAGCCAATGAGTTGGGCAGCGGCCGGCTGATGTTTATGCAGTCTAACGGCGGTTTGACCGATGCCCGTTTTTTTCAGGGTAAAGATAGCATCTTGTCGGGTCCCGCAGGCGGTATCGTCGGTGCCATTACCACGGCTACCAGCGCCGGCTTCGCTAAAATTATTACCTTTGACATGGGTGGCACTTCCACCGACGTCGCACACTACGCCGGCGAATACGAGCGCGCCTTTGAAACCCTGGTGGCCGGAGTGCGGATGCGAGCTCCCATGATGCGCATTCACACCGTAGCAGCCGGTGGCGGTTCCATCTGCCAGTTTGATGGCACTCGTTTTCGGGTAGGCCCGGAATCCGCCGGCGCCAATCCGGGACCCGCCTGCTATCGTCGCGATGGCCCCTTAACGGTTACCGACTGCAATGTCATGCTGGGAAAGCTCCAACCAGCTTTTTTCCCTCGAGTCTTTGGTCCTGATCAGAAACAACCCCTGGACAAAACCATCGTCCGAGAAAAATTTCAAGCATTGACCGCTCAGGTTGCAACCGCCACCGGCACTGCCCTTTCTCCGTTGGAAGTGGCGGATGGCTTTCTTAAAATTGCCATTGCCAATATGGCGAACGCGATTAAGCAAATTTCCACTCAGCGGGGCTATGACGTTACGGAATATACCCTGTGTTGCTTCGGTGCCGCTGGCGGTCAACATGCTTGCGGGGTAGCCGATGCTTTGGGCATCAAAAAGGTATTTATGCATCCCTTTGCCGGCGTATTATCGGCCTATGGCATGGGTTTGGCGGATTTGCGTCTGCTGAAAGAAAAGGCGGTGGAAGCACCTCTCATCGACACGATCATACCTAAGCTACAAACCCTGCTAGCCGCCTTGGAAAAGGAAGGCCGGGCGGAGATGCTCCGTCAGGGTATTTTCGAAGCGCGCATTCAGGTCGTAAAGAAAGTGCATCTGCGTTATGAGGGGAGCGACACTTCTCTGATCGTGGATTTTGGCGACCGTGCCGCTCTCAGCGAAGCCTTCGCGGCTGCCCACTGCCAGCGCTACGGCTTTATCATGCCCGGCAAAGACCATATCGTAGAGGCGGTGGCAGTGGAAATCATCGGCGCTACCCAGGACGCCGGCGGCCAGACGATGCCTTCTACTTCCCGCCAACAGGCGCTTCGACCGATAACCACTGTCGCCATGTATAGCGCCGGCAAAACGTGGCAAACACCGCTTTACCGGCGCGATGACTTATGCCCTGAAGACCGCCTGGCGGGTCCGGCCATTGTCATCGAGGCTAACGCCACCACTATCATCGAACCCGGCTGGGAAGCCACCGTGACGGCACAGAATCATCTTATCCTCACTCGCGTCATCCCGTTGCCTAAACGCGTGGCGGTAGGTACCGACGTGGACCCGGTGATGCTGGAAGTTTTCAATAACTTATTTATGTCCATCGCCGAGCAAATGGGGGTAACGCTAGCGAAAACCGCCCATTCAGTGAATATTAAGGAGCGCCTGGACTTTTCCTGTGCGGTGTTTGACCAGCAGGGGCAACTGATTGCCAATGCGCCCCATATACCCGTTCATCTGGGCTCTATGGGGGACTCGGTACAAGCCGTGATTCGGCAAAACGCCGGCCAGATGCAGCCCGGTGACGTTTACATACTCAATGCACCTTACAACGGTGGCACCCATCTTCCCGATGTGACGGTTATCACTCCCGTATTCGACGACGCCGGTAAAACGATTCTGTTCTACGTGGGTTCCCGGGGTCATCATGCGGATATCGGCGGCATCACGCCCGGGTCTATGCCGCCGACCAGCACCGCTATCGATCAAGAAGGGGTCTTGATAGACAACTTTAAGCTGGTAGAGCGCGGGCGGTTCCGGGAACAAGAGCTGCTTGAACTCCTGACTAAAGGCCCCTGTCCGGCCCGCAATCCTCACCAAAACCTGGCGGACTTGCAAGCCCAGATCGCCGCCAACGCCAAGGGGGTGCAAGAACTTCGACGAATGGTGGCGCATTTTGGTCTCGCTGTAGTGCATGCCTATATGCACCATGTGCAAGCCAATGCCGAAGAACAGGTGCGGCGGGTGTTGGATAAGCTGAAAGACGGGGAATTTACCTATTCCATGGACGATGGCAGCGTGATCCAAGTCGCTATTCGCGTCAATCCCGCTGCGCGTACCGCTACCGTAGATTTCACGGGTACCTCGCCGCAACAGGCCAGCAACTTTAATGCACCGACGGCCGTCTGCAAGGCGGCGGTGCTGTATGTTTTTCGTACCTTGGTGGATGACAATATTCCCCTGAATGCCGGTTGTCTCAAACCCATCGACATCATCATTCCCGAGGGCTGTCTGCTAAATCCCCGCTATCCGGCAGCGGTCGTGGCCGGCAACGTAGAAACCTCCCAGTGCATCACCGACGCCTTATATGGCGCGCTCGGCATCATGGCGGCATCCCAAGGCACCATGAATAATTTCACCTTTGGCAATGCACGTTATCAATACTATGAAACGATTTGCGGGGGGAGTGGCGCCGGCCCTGATTTTGACGGCACTTCCGCAGTGCATACCCATATGACCAACTCCCGGCTGACCGATCCGGAGGTGTTGGAGTGGCGCTTTCCGGTGCAAGTGGAAACCTTCCAGATTCGGAAAGGCAGCGGGGGAGCAGGCCGGTATCGCGGCGGTGACGGGGTCGTCAGGCGGATTCGTTTTACCGAACCAATGACTGCCGCAATTCTTTCCGGCCATCGCCGTGTACCACCCTATGGCATGGCGGGAGGGGAACCCGGTAAGGTGGGACGCAACGCCGTGGAGCGGGTGGATGGGCAGGTGGAAGAACTGCCCGGGACGGCCAGCGTGGAGATGCAGCCTGGTGACGTGTTTGTGATCGAAACGCCCGGCGGAGGGGGCTACGGCGTGAAACGGTAACATGAGCTATCCAGCCTCGTTCTGCGCTCTCGACGGGTTCCCCTAACAGGCTTACGGTGCATCCGGAGCTGCCGGAGCACTCTTTATAGGGCACTGTGTTTGGCAGTCGCTATAACGAACGATTGCTACGGCGCAGTATCGTTCCTACTCAAGCTCTGGCTGATGGCCTAATGGTGGGGGTCCGCCGTACCTTTCCCAATCCCGATTGCGTTTATTGCGGCACAAGGGTTGCCTAAATCTTTGCAACAAGTCAATTTCGCTGCAGAAACACCACTATGCAATCATTCTGTTACCGTTCCTTAGCGACCGTAGCAACGGTGATGCTGTTGGCCTGCGTCCCACTGAATAGAATACTAGCAGCCGAAGTCCATGCCGCAGTGGCGGCCAACTTTACCTCCACCATGGCTACGTTAATACCCCCATTCGAGGCCAGTACCGGACATCGGGTGATAGCAAGCTATGGCTCCAGCGGCACCCTTTATGCGCAGATCAAAAACGGTGCGCCTTTTGAAGTATTTTTGTCTGCCGATGTGGAGCGCCCGCGACGTCTTGTAGAGGAAGGTAATGCCATACCCGAAAGTCGCTTTACCTACGCCATGGGTAAGTTGGTACTGTGGAGCACGGCGGCTGACTTGATAGACGCGCAGGGCGAGGTGTTACGTAAAGGTGATTTCCAACATTTGGCCATCGCTAATCCTAAGACGGCACCCTATGGAATTGCCGCCCAAGAGGTACTCAACCGACTTGGCCTTTGGGATAAGCTGCAGGGGCTTATCGTACAAGGTGAAAATATTACGCAGACTTTTCAATTTGTCGCCAGCGGTAATGCAGAACTTGGCTTCGTGGCGGCTTCCCAGTTAGGAGAACGCACCGACGGTTCTTTCTGGATACCGCCGCAGTCTCTGTACGGCCCGATTGAGCAGCAAGCGGTGCTGCTGACCAATGGCCAGAACAACCCGGCGGCCGTGGCCTTTCTGGCTTATCTTAGAAGCAAAGCGGCGATTTCTCGGATCGAAGCGGCCGGGTATAAAGTGCCCTGAAAAGGGGTCGGGTAGGGTACGGCGCATGCAACCTTAAGCTAGGGTCAGTAGTTCAAAGTCTGCCTCGTGGTCCAAATTGACTGCACGATCCCATTTTACCTCATGGTCAAGGCACCTGCGCAGCGATGACGTTATCCTTGATGCCAAAGGTTTCTTCCGCCAGCACACCGATTCCGTGACGATAATCCCCAGCAAACCAAACGACAGCCACGCTTTCTGGCCCCAGCTCAGACCCGCTTTCGGCTGATGCGATTCCAAGCTGGCGCTCAAGTGCTCGACATAGGCCTCGACAAACGGTAACGGGTTTCCTATGATCATCGCTTGACTGACGAGTTAATGAGAAGTTACGGCAACCGGATTAGCAAGTTTCGTTCCATCAATGAGCTTTCGGTCATTTAATAACTTGCTGAAATAAAAGAAATTCCAAAATTTGAATTGCTGTACAATGACAACCAACCTTGCCGATTTCACGAAGTTAACTAACGAACAGTTGCTGGAGCAAATCGAGATGCTCGCCAAGTGCCAAGATGCGCCGTTGAGTACGCTGCTGTTCGCATGCGCAACCGCACTGCGCCGTGAAATGAACCAGTTGCAGCGCTTTCTTGACGCCTTGGCTGTGGGTATTGGCATGGGAGACCCCGCTGGGCGCATCATCGCTAGCAATGCCACGCTCCAAAACATGCTGGGCTATACCGGCGATGAGCTCGCGAGCATGGTGTTTACCGAGATCACCCACCCGGATGATGTTGACACTGGCATGGCGCTCTACCGGGAGCTAGTGGGAGGAAAGCGCAGCCACTATTCATTAGAGAAGCGTTACCTTCATAAAGGTGGCAAGCTCATTTGGGGACGTTTGCACGTCTCTGCGATTCGGGACAAACGCGGGGAGCTACAGTCGGTCATCGGTGTCGTGGAGGATGTAACAGAGCGAAAAACGGCAGAACAGGCGCTGCGAAAAAGTGAAGCACGCCTCGAGCACCTGCTGACTTCCAGCCCGGTAGTGATTTACAGCGCTCAACCGGAAGACAATTACGGCGCGACCTTTGTCAGCGAGAATGTGATCGATCAAACGGGCTACGAAGCGCGCCAGTTTGTCGCGGATTCCGCTTTCTGGCTTAACCACGTACACCCTGACGATAAGCGGCGCGTACTCAACGAAGTGGCGCAGGTCTTTGCATCAGGCCAACACAGATATGAGTACCGCTTTTTGCACAAGGACGGCAATTACCGATGGATGCATGACGAGGTCAAGCTTTTTCGTGATGCCAACGGCAACCCGCTGGAGATGATCGGCTCTTGGTCGGATGTTACGCAACGCAAGCGCGCCGAGGAGCAGACGGCTACCCTGCTGGAAGAAAACCGAAGGCTGATGCAGCGGCTCTTCCACATGCAGGAGACCGAGCGCAAGCACCTCGCCCGCGAGCTGCATGACGAGTTCGGTCAGTGGCTCTCCGCCGTACAGGCTCACGCTCAGGCGATGCTAAATTCCCACCCGCCTAGTGCAGCGTCATGACTAAAAATTAGGGTTGTCGATCCATGGAAGCTCAGCATATTGGTCATTTTGAAAGGTATCTACCCTAAAATTAAGCTGTGACGCTGCACTAGCTTGCCGGATGTCCAGGCCAGTGCTAAGGCGATCGTTGCCTGTATCAATGAAGTCCAGCGCGGAATTTATCGCCTGATAAAACAGCTGCGTCCTGCGGTGCTCGATGAGCTGGGGCTTGAGGATAGTGTGCGAGAGTTGGTGAGTCAGTGGAGGGGCCAGCATCCGGACGTTACTTGCCAACTTGCTGTCGCCGGGACGCTCGATGACGTAGACGACACCATCGGTATCACGGTTTACCGTCTGATCCAGGAGACGTTGACCAACGTGGCACGCCACGCGGGTGCCCGCCATGTCGCGATAGAACTTAACCGAGGTCGAACGGGAGCAACCGGCGCGGACACCCTGCGGCTCGCCATTGTGGATGACGGCAGAGGGATGTCTGCAGGGTCCAGCAACGGGTTAGGGTTGCTTGGTATGCGCGAGCGAGTTTTGGCCGTGGGTGGCGTATATGAACTGTCTAGCCAACCCGGCAAGGGCGTACGCATCGAGGCCAAACTGCCGATCGGGCGACGGCAAGAGCAGGAGAAAGCGAGTGACCGACGCGGGAACGATTACGGTAGTTCTGGTTGATGACCATCCGGTCGTGCGCGCCGGTTATCGCCGGCTCTTGCACAGCACCCCTGACATTCGTGTGGCAGCGGAAGCGGCCAGCGGTGAAGAGGCTTACACCAGGTATTTTCAACTCCTTCCCAGCGTGTTGATTCTTGACCTGAGCTTGCCGGGCATTGGCGGGCTGGAGATCCTGCGCCGGATACATGCGAAAGCCCCAGAAGCGCGCATCCTGGTTTTCAGCATGCAAGACAGTCCCCTGATGGTGACCCGCACCTTGGAAGCCGGGGCGACCGGCTATCTCACCAAAGTCAGCGCCGCTGCTGAGATGATCGAGGCCGTGCGTGAAGTGGCTCGTGGCAACTTTTTCCTGAGTCACAATCTGGTGCCAGAGCTGGTGCGCACGCGGCTACAGGACGCCGATCCGCTGCAAAGCCTGACATCCCGGGAGTTCCAGGTATTTCTTCGCCTCGCCCGGGGCGACTCCGTGACCGACATTGCGAGGGTGTTTTGCCTCAGTACGAAGACGGTGGGGATCCATCACACGCATATCCTGAAAAAGCTTAAGCTTCGCAACATCGCCGAGTTGACCCGGCTCGCCATTCGCAGCGGCGTGTTGCAGCCTTAGCGTCGTGGGCTAGGGTTGCGGCGGTACTTCCCCGACCTCAGCGTCGTCCAAACCAACAACCCTGCCTCTGTCGCCACACCCCTTCCTGAGGAACGGTGCGACTCCGCTATCCATTTTGAATGTTGGGATGGCGTCCCCCTCGTGAGCATCTGTGGGTGGCCTACGTCGGTTCCCCATCGTGGTTACCCCTAAAGGCTTTTCTACTACCTCAATCGAGCGAGCCGAGCTAAGGAATTTCCTTAGTAGAAAATACGCAGTTGTACCAATTTATCCCCGGTTGTTATTAATGCATTATTTGTATAAAACTTGAGAAATATCCGAGGGTCAGGTAGATCGATCCGCTGGGCTATGAGGAGGTCGAAGATGTCAAAGGTTATGAGCTGGAGTGCATTCAGAGCAGGCCACTTAGCGTTGGCTTTGGCTATTACTGCAGGATTGGGATTCCTGTTCATTCAACAAACTGTGTATGCTCAAAAGGAGGGCTTTTTATGCTAAGGAAAACATGCGTCATTTGCCATCCACGCCTGAGTACTTGGGTGACCTTAGGAGTCGCTTTGATGCTCCCGTTGGTTCTCAACGCTGTGCCTGCCATAGCAGCTGTCACGGTGGAGGTCACCGTATCTCAGCAGATTTACCAACCTAACGCTGTCCAGGTAAAGAGTAATGTAACGATCTCGGGCGTCAAGAACACAAAAGGCACCCTCTATGTATCGACGGTTAAAGAACAAGGGGAGGAGCTGGTCGATGAGAGGAGGTACCCGATCACCCTGGATAACGACGGCATCGTAACCCAACCCTATGACATTGCTCCCCTCCCGGAGCCAGACGCCTCCTACACGATCCTGGCGACCTTCATTGAGGAGGACAACACGATCGCTGAGGCTCATGCCAGGTTTGGCATCCGACCGGAAGGCTTTCCCGCAGGGGTTCCCGACCACATCTTGTATACGCGGGTCCCTTCCCTCAGCGTGCCTGACATACTCGATAGACTCGAACAAGGTGCGAAGCCATCCAACAAAGAACCGGTGGAGTTGCGAATCGGCTCTGAAGTGATCAAGGTCCGGGTCGAGAAACAGGAGCTGCTCGCCAAGGGGGTGGAGATTCCAAATCTCGGGCGGCCCCCAGTCTTTGCGGGTCAGCTCATCGACGAGGATGGAGTTGAGGTCCCAGGCAGCAGCGTGGTGTTCACTGTGACGAATGGGCAGTCCGGTGTCATGCAGTTAGGTGGCATGGTGAAGACCCCCGTCACCGGTGCGGACACTCCCCCAAGCGCTTTTGACGCCATGTGGATTGAACCCCTAGGGCTGTTGACGCGCGACCACAACGACGCCCCCCCGCCAGAAGACCGCCATCTCATGTATCATACCAAGGACACTGTCATGCCTCCTAATCTTTTAAAGCACCTGGACAATCCTCCAATAGTCCTTGAGTCGGAGGGGGAGTTGCCTTTCCAATTAGAAGAGGAGACGCTGTCTCTAGATCCGATAATACAAGCGACGGTCCCCACGTATAAATACACCGTAGAAATCCAAGTGTACGAGGACCACGATGGATGGGGCTCTCACTGGGATCTGCTTGTGTTTTGGGCCAATGAACTCCGCAATAAGTTCGTCAACATTCTGCGGCGAACTGGCACGAATAAGGTGACAGTAGCTGACGTAGTCTACTCCAAGTGGCGACAGGTCCCCGCATCCGACTTTGACTTTTTTGCTCTATGCGATCACAATATGCGTACATTCAAACAGAACACCGAAGCTGGACGTTACGGCGCGATTCGCCCCCACACCTTGCAAATACTATTTACAACTCTCGCCGACTGCGGGGGTTATGGACCGCTTGGAAACTCATTCGTTGCTGGAGAATCGAATAGACGCATGTACTCTCTAACGGTGGATTCGTTTGGTTTTGCCATGAATGCGATAATCCTGCTGCAGGAGACCGGGCATAACCTGGATTGGCACCCCGAGTGGAGTACAAGCGAGCCGAACCCACACGACTCACACACGTCATCGCAAATCAGCCAAGCCTATAACCACACCCACTTCTTGTTCTTCAACTCTGTACACTGCACCGCCATGCGGGGGAGTTACGGCGGCTGTACCGAACCGCAAGCGACATATACGTTTGGCAATCTCTCTCCCTTACAGCACCTGGCTGAAGGTATTGCCGAAATGTTTCGATAACACTATAGATCTTCGCATTAGCAATTCTAATTTTGGATTTTAGGCTACGAGGATTGTGAGCTCGACGCAAATCAGTAGACCAAATTCTACCCACGCAAAGTATAATCACCGGGCTCCCCCGCGCCAGCGAGGGAGCCTTTACTACAGCCACGCCAGCGCTGGTTGTTAACACGCCCCCCCTCCCTGAAGCCTCTGATCCAGAGAGAAAGCTGTTGAGCTACCCGTTTGAACCTGCCCCCGGAACACTCACTTTCGATAGCATGGTCGGCAAGTTGCGTTCGATAATGCAAGGATTTCCCGATCATCGAACGGGATCGAATACCCGTTATCCCATGGAAGATGCGGGGATGGGAGCCTTTGCGGTGTTTTTCACGCAAAGCCCATCGTTTCTGAGCAAAGACAATAGGGGACAGACCACAGTTTTTGTCGACAAGACAATCAAGACAATAGGGGACACATGAATAATAGGGGACAGACCACAGTTTTTGCAGTCGGTCATCGGTGTCGTGGAGGATGTAACAGAGCGAAAAACGGCGGAACAGGCGCTGCGAAAAAGTGAAGCACGTCTTGAGCACCTGCTGACTTCCAGCCCGGTAGTGATTTACAGCGCTCGACCGGATGGCGATTACGGCGCGAGCTTTGTCAGCAAGCATGTGATCGATCAAACGGGCTACGAAGCGCGCCAGTTTGTCGCGGATTCCGCTTTCTGGTTTAACCACGTACACCCTGACGATAAGCGGCGCAACCAGCGGGGTCAGATCTCCCATTACCCACCAAAACCAGCGGGGTCAGATCTCCCATTACCCACCAAGTTTGCTGCGACCGCCTACCAAATCGTCTCATTACCAAACGCCTTGAAGGCTGAATCTCGGGTGACGAGAGCAAGGGATTCGAGCTCGCTCTGCGCAGCAAGCATTCGGTCGAACGGATCGCTATGTGCGACCTCGTATCCTCCCGCACGTAGGCTATGCAGGTGAGTGATAGGGAGATGAATGAAGCCATCGGCAGCGACAAGCTCGGTAAAACGTGATGCCGCTTCCGGAACTTCATCCAATTTTCCAATCCGTTGCTTGGTGGCGATTTCCCAGGCGCTAGCTGCGCTCACGAAAATTTCATACTTCTCATCGGCGATCAGCGCCCGTATCCGAGCGGAAAGCCGCTCGTCGTCCGTGAACCACCACAAGAGTGCATGAGTGTCGAGCAGCAGCCTCATCGACCTTCCCACGCCTCAAGCTCTTCCTCCGGCAAGGGTTCGAAGAAAGCGTCACCCACTTTCCCTTTCAGGCGCCCTGGTTGCCTACGAGGCGGTTCTTCGGCCAAAGGGAGTAATCTCGCATAAGGCTTACCGCCTTTGGCTAAGATGATCTCCTGACCGGCATGCGCTTGCTCAAGGAGCTTCGAAAAATGGGTCTTAGCTTCGTGTACGTTAACCATCAGCGTCATCGCAAACTCTCTTAATGGACTAAGTTGTATGACTAAGTCTATGCATAATTGCCTCGACAATGCAAGGGAAAGAGGAGATGTCCTTAACACCTATCAGTTTTGAGATAAACTACCGCAACCAAGCAACTATAATTAAGAGGGGCTGATGGGGACTGTCAAAAGGTTGGCGGAGGAAGTGGAACGCGGGCTAAAAGAAGCCTTACCGAAGCTGCGTAAGACGGTGGTAAAGAAGCTATCGCTGGCGGTAGGAGCGATGCTGGAGGTACGCACGCCGAATACGGCGGAATTGGCGAACGTGTTGCCGTTGGAGACAGAGCACCAGGACCTGGTTGACTGACAAAACTCGATAAAGTGCTGATTACACAAATACGCAAATACGGGACAGACCACAGTTTTTGTCCGTCAGTCCTCACCGAACCATTCCAGCGACTCCGGCTCTTTCCGCTTCCGCGGTCGCCCCGATTTCCCCGGCGTCACCCGCCGCCCCAGCGCGGCGGCAACCTGCGCCTGGAATGGTGAACTGCCCAGGGCGTAGTTGCCGATCGTCGCGGCACGAATCTCGTCGACCATCCCCGGATCAAGCTGGAAGCGGAACAGCTCGCGGTAGGCGGCTTGTCGTGCCGCCTCGTTGCTACCCAAAGCAGTATAGAGGGGGTGATGTGTCAACAGTGGGGACACCTCCCCCTGGGCGTTGGCACGGTAGCTTGACCAGGGATACTTTGCCGGATGCTCGACCATGGTGGCACGGACTGGATTGAGCTCGATGTAGCGATAGCAGCCCACAACATAATCCTCTTCCTGAGTCAGGCAAGAACGAAACCGACCCTCCCACAGGGTGCCACTACGACGATAGGCACGATTGACGTACTGGACGTAGCGCTGTCCTAGCCGTTTCATCAGTTCACCCGCTGCGCCCGATGTTCGAGGCGTTATGAGCAGGTGAACATGATTGGTCATCAGCACGTAGGCGTGGATGGCACAACCGCTCTCCTGCGCGTACTCCTCCAACCAGCCGAGGTATGCTCGGTAGTCGTCGTCAGCGAAGAAACACGCTTGGCGATTGTTGCCGCGCTGAATCAGGTGCAGCGGCACCCCGGGAAGGGTGATACGTGGCCGTCTTGGCATCTGCGGATCTTCCTTGAGTGAACCATCGAACAAATTACCAGGAAAACTGTGGTCTGTCCCCTATTGTCCTTCACTATTGTCCTGCATCTAACTTAGGAATCGGGGCGCTCGTCGCCCGCTTTAGGTGACTCAGTGCCTGCCCTGCGAAGAATTGCCAACGCCTCGTCTATATCAGCCCCTTGGGCATGTTCAGTGAAAAACGCCTTCGCGGTGCGCCGAGTCGCCAGCTTCTCGGCGATCGCTACGTTGATATATTGATTCAGTGTCGTCTCATCTTCTTCGGCTGCCTGCCGCAAGGCCTCCATCAGGGAGGGTTGTAATCGCAAGGCGAAGTTCGATTTTTTCATCATCTGAATTCCGGGAATTGCGCCAGAATCAGGCCTGGCCGACCACAACCGCTCCCAAATCGCTGCGCGGCTGTAGCCAAGTGGCGCGTATTGAATGTTAGTAACCAGTCTGCACGCCCATTCACCGCGGCCTCTAACACCATTTCATCGCCAGGGTCGCGCAGCTGCGGTCGCCAGAGAAAACTGATCTCCACCGGCTCGACTACCGCGGCTACCGCCCGCAACAAGCGATCGATGTCCGCTATCGCGAGGTCAGCCGCTTGGAGGTTTTCTGGCCGTTTCATCGTCGCTTCATATTCCAAAAACAGTGATACCGAAGCCAACAGCGTAAAACGGCGTTGCAATGCGGCGACCAGCCAGCAACGCGAAGCGCCCGCCGGACTGCGCAATGCCGCAATCATGACATCGGTATCTAATACGAAACGCATAGATAATTATATTGCAGGCAATATCAAAAATCCACCTAATTTGTGCAGCAATTCTCATTTTGGCGAATTTACCCGGTTTCCGGTTGTGGGGATCGGGCTCGAAGCTTTGCAGCATAAACGCCATCAAAGCTGCCCAGCTGTCAAAGCGTGAGCTTACGGTGAGCTAGCGCAACTTTTCTGGTTGGGCATGGTTTACTGACCCTGTTACGCAACCGGAGTCACGACCATGTCGAACCAAAGCCATCCTAGCCTTGCTGAAGTACAGAGCGCCTTTGCAAACTGGCGAACCCATCACCAGCCACGGGTGACGCCGCTGGAATTGCGGGCGCAAGCGGTGAACTTGCTGGCCCGGTACCGCGTCACCGAAGTGATGAACGCCCTACGCGTGGATTACCGGCAGTTAAGCCGCTGGCGTCGTGAGAGGTCGGTGTTGGAAGCTGGCTTACCGGATACTGATTTTGTGGAGCTGCCCGCGGCGATGGCTGAGCCGGTGGCGGTGGCGGCAGTGCCGCCCTTAACCTAGGGCGTCCAAGTCGGCCAATTTGCCTTGACCACTTTTTGGACCTCACTGATTGGTCCCAAACCCAGTGCTAATCGGTATATGAGTGATAATCTCTGAGTCCAAAAATCGGGCAACGAGTTTGGCCCAAAAATGGCGTTTTTAGACACCCTAGTCCAGGTAATGCCTCCGTCGGTAGAGCGTGACTAGTCGGGTTCATCCTCCGTTGGGTCACCATCACCGGCGAAGTTGTGCTGTGCCAGGCATTTGAGCTCGAACTCTTCTCTGGCATAGCCTATAACAATTTCGTTTCCCCAGACCCACTGCTGTGTTGTATCGTTCGCTGGGACCATCATCCATACCCCTCGTTCCTTCTGAACAATGCCACGTTGATGGACTGTGATGGAGTAAGCAGGGGACAATGCATTGAAGTTAGGGCTCAGGGTCTCGTGTTTCATCACTACGCTCCTTAACGCTAAGTCTAGGCATTCCGTGCTGGTTCAGCAGTTCAGCCTCGGAACACAGCGCCGCCAACGCCTCTCGAATGGCCTAATCGCTGGGGGCATCGCGTAACCGCCCACTAGCGGCAAAGAGCGGGCACAGTTGCGCGGCGACACAGAACAGCACCTGCGGCAACGTGATAACCGTGGACTTTGGGCCATGATCCTGCCCCTGCAGGTACGGCTGCAGTACGCTGGCTGCGTAACGGTAGATCTCCTTGGGCATCATGATATAGTGTGAAGGGCGCATCGATGCCTCTAACTGAAGTTGTTAGTCTAAAGTCAGTATAAGGGAGCTGAAACGCCCATTCAATTCCGTCTAAATCGCCTGAGCAGCAAGACGTTGGAACTCATATGTTTGGAGTTCGGCAATCTGAAGCCCATAAATTCAGAGGGTCAGTTGAGTTGACTCCTATCATGGATTGTCTACTGAAAGGGGCACGCTTTGCCACTGGATAGCACACCCATTTGGCTAACCTTACAGCTTGCCGCAACCACCACGGTGATCCTGCTTGTAGTAGGAACTCCCCTGGCATGGTGGCTGGCGCGCAGCACCGCTTGGGTCAAACCGATGATTGAAGCTGTCGTGGCCTTACCGTTGGTGCTACCGCCAACGGTGCTGGGTTTTTATCTTTTGGTGGCAATGGGAACCCACGGACCGTTAGGTCAGCTGGGGCAAGCCCTGGGGTGGGGGACACTGGCATTTACTTTTCCCGGCCTGGTTATCGGTTCGGTATTCTATTCACTGCCTTTCGTGGTACAGCCGCTCCAAAACGCCTTTGAGGTCACCGGCCGTCTTTATACGGAAGCCGCGGCCTGCCTGCGGGCCGCTCCCCTAGACCGCTTTTTCACCGTTAGTGTACCTCTCGCCAAGCGCGGTTTTATTACCGCTATTACCCTGGGCTTTGCCCACACGGTGGGTGAGTTTGGTGTGGTGTTAATGATCGGGGGCAACATTCCCGGCAAGACCCAAGTGATCTCCATCGCCATTTATAATCATGTGGAGGCCCTCGAGTATGCCGAAGCCCATGTGCTCTCAGCAGGGCTGTTACTATTTTCCTTCCTGGTGCTATTAGCGGTATTTGCCATCAATCGGCGCTTTTTGTGAGACGAGGATGACGGAAATTCGCGGCCGATTCCGCCATCAACTGGGCACCTTTTGTCTGGAAGTAGACTTTCAGGCATCAGGACAAGGTATCACCGCCCTGTTCGGCCCCTCAGGGTCTGGCAAAACCAGCCTGCTGCGTTGTATGGCCGGACTGGAGCATGCTCCCGGCGGCTATCTGCAGGTTAACGGTGAGTTCTGGCAGAACGACGCCCAGGCTTTGTTTTTGCCACCCCACCGACGCACCCTCGGCTATGTTTCTCAAGAGGCCAGTCTATTTCCCCACTTGTCGGTGCGCGGTAATTTACTATACGGCTTGCGCCGGATACCTCCAGAACAGCGCCGGATACCCTTTGAACAGGCAGTGGAATTGCTCGGGGTGGCCCCACTGCTTAACAACGGCACCACCCGCCTCTCGGGAGGCGAACGACAGCGGGTTGCCATCGCCCGGGCGCTGTTGACCAGTCCACGTCTGCTGCTAATGGATGAGCCCTTGGCAGCCCTGGATGCCAGCAGCAAAGCCGAGATCCTGCCCTACCTGGAAAGACTCCATGAAGAACTCACGATTTCCATGTTCTACGTCAGCCATGATCTCGAGGAAGTGGTCCGTATCGCCGATGATATGCTTTATTTGGAAGAGGGGCGGCTTCGTGCCGCCGGATCTCTGGCCGATTTGTTGTTGCGCCTGGACTTGCCGCTGTCTCGGGGGCACGATGCGGTTGCCGTGCTGCATACGGTGGTATCCGTGCATGACGATCCCTATTTTCTAACCCGTCTGGATTTCCCCGGTGGCCACATTAACGTCAGCCGCCAGCCTTACCCGGTGGGGCGGCGGGTACGGGTTCATATCCATGCCCGCGATGTGAGCATCACCCTCCGCCAGAGCAGTGATACCAGCATTCTCAATATTCTCCCAACCCGCATTCTCGAGATGGTTGAGGTAGAGGAGGGGCAAACTATGCTAAAACTCGGTATCGACGGATTAGGCCAAACTGCCGCCCTGCTCGCTCGTATCACCCGCAAATCCAGCATTGGCTTGGGCTTGCGGGTGGGCATGCAGGTCTATGCTCAGATTAAAAGCGTAGCCCTCTTGGATTAATCTTCCGCCCGATGCCTTAATAGTCGCTTTGAAGCACGGCCGAAAAAGCCGTCATCCTAAGCGAAAGTCCATGCCGCTCAGTTCGGCCCTGACTTCGGGATCTTTAAGCAGCGCACAGAAAAGGCCGACTGCCAGACGAGCTAAGCGGTCTTTGGGCACCACGAAATCATAGTGCTCCTCCTGCAAGGCAATAAAGCCAAGGCCATACTGACGCGCGACACTAGTAATAGCGACTCCCCAATCGGCGCGGCCTTGAGCAACGGCCGCGGCCACGGCATTGTGAGATTTGGTTTGTACGGCATATCCGGCGGGGCGGCATTGACCGAGGAGTTGGTCGATCAGAATCCGCGTGCCACTTCCTGCATTGCGGTTCACCATATTACAATCCGGATCTTGGAGCGCCGCCGCAAGAGCGTCAGCGACATTTTTTCCGGCAAAGCGCCTGTCATCAGCCCGAAAGACGATTCCTTGCATCCGCCGATAGCCAGGAACTAGCGCCAACGTTGGTGTCAACAAGGGACGGTTGTAGTCTCCCGTCTCCGGGTCCAGCAAATGAATCCCGGCGATATCGCACTCACCGCGCTTGGCGGCCGCCAAACCGCCCATACTCCCGACGTACAACGCCTTCATAACAATTCCACGGCGACGCAACTGGGTGATTAAATAATCGAGACCCATACAGTGACTACCAATAAACACCAGATCGGCGACTGCAAGTTTATCCCCGATTAATTGCACAGGCACGGAATTACCTGCTTCCAGTATTTCAGTATGCTGATCGATGGCAATAAAGCCGTCTGCCTGGCTAAAGGCAGTGACGGCTCCGGAACCTTTGCCCACGGGATATGCGCTTAGGCTCTGCGCCCCATGCACCAATCCCACCAGCAGGTATTCAGTCCGCCCGCGCTCGGAATGAATCCGTAGCGGCAGCGTAGCCGACACTGTCTCCTTGCGTTCCTGGGGCTGTCCCGCAAAATGGCGAAGAACCGGAGCGACAAATTCATGGAAAGTAAAGATGGCCGAGGTTGGGAAACCAGGCAGAATCACCACCGGTTTGCCGTTGCTAACGGCCAAACAGATCGGCTTGCCTGGTTTTAAGGCAACACCATGAGCCACGATGCCAGGATTCGTAAGGCGGCCTACACAGCGATAAGATAAATCTCCCACGCCCTTGGAAGTCCCCCCGGAAAGAAGGACTGCATCGTATTGCAGCGCTTTCTGGAGCGCGGCTTGCAAGGCTTCGTCGTCATCGGGTATTACGCCCAGCAGGATGGGGTCTGCACCCAGTTCCTCGACAGCCGCACCAAGAATAGCACTGTTTGAGTCGTAAACGGCCCCGGGACGCAGTGGCTCGCCGGGCGTAATGATTTCGTTTCCCGTGGCCAGAATGGCCACTTTGGGACGGCGGTAGACTTCCACCTCGGCCAGCCCAATGGCGCCAAGTACACCGATTTCCCGCGATGTTAGCACCTGCCCTGCCCTCAGCACCGTCTCGCCTTTGGCCACATCCGTGCCGGCGAAAGCAACAAACTGGCCAGGAAATACGGAACGTCGAACCTCTACTTTGTCACCTTCAGAGGTTGCAAAAAGTTCGGTATGCTCAACCATCACCACCGCATCGGCACCCCGGGGAATCATGCCACCCGTCGCGATGATGGTAGCGGTACCAGGGGAAAAGCTATGTTTAGGTTCTATCCCAGGGGTCAGCACTTCAGGATTGAGAGATAATATTAGCGGTTGCTCTTCGGTAATACCAAAGGTGTCCGCAGCCTGAACCGCGAAACCGTCGACATTGGCCCGATCAAATCCCGGTACATCGACACCGGCCACCACGGTGTTGGCTAATACGCGGTTAAGGACGGCAGCAAGAGGGATGCGCTCACGGCCTAGCGGTTTCAGTCTGAGGTGTTTCTGGAAACGAACTACCGCCTCGTCACGGCCAATCACCCGCAGAAACTGATCCTGGTGGCCTGCCGAGAAAGATTCGTTAAAGGTATTGGACGCTGACATGGCGCTTCTCCTGCACTAGCTCAAGCGATAGGACCATAAAGATAGACAGTCACCACGGCATCGGCTGGATATCCCTCACTATCGGCAGGTACGATAACAAAACCATCGGCATGCGTGGTGGATGATAGCAGCAAAGCCCCTCCTGAAGTAATTGGCTCAACTTTGTCGTTGTGTATTCGTATGCGACAATAATCGACTCGCCCCACCGTCGACACAATCTTCCTAGCAACCACCGCCTGCCGCGCGGCGTAAGGCCAATCGGCACTGCGCCCGCCTGCTAAACGCAGCGCACGTCCCGCAAAGAAATCATAGGCACACAAGCAAGCGGTTGGACTACCCGGCAGTAGAAAAACCAATGCCTTATCCAGGCTACCCATGCCGGTAGAACTTGCCGGACTCAGGGCTATTCCATGAATCACCAGTTCCCCCTCGTTGGCAAGCATGGTTGGCGCATGGTCATTGCTGCCAATGCCGCTGCCTCCGGAAACCAGAACGATATCCACATCCGGCGCCAGTAAAGCCTGACGAATCGCTTCCGGATCGTCTGCCACATTGCATTGCGTTTCCACTTCGCCACCGTCACGCTCGATCAAAGCTCGTAACAGCTTAGAATTCGCTTCAAAAAAATAATACCGATCCCGTGGCCCGCCGGGTTTCACCAGTTCATCGCCGGTAATAATCATCCGTACCCGTGGTTGGTGAATAACACGCACCTCGGTAAAGCCCATGGCAGCCAATAGTCCCACATCTTGAGGACGCAGACGGCGGCCACTCTGGAATAACCGGGTTCCCTGCCTGATATCCATGCCGCAGCGTCCAATATTCCCGCCGGGTGCGATAGGTGTTGTGACTTCTATAAGACCCTCGTGGCTAGTAGCGTATTCCGCCGGCAGTACGGTGTCTGCGACTTCTGGAATCGGTGCGCCAGCCATAATCTGCACGGCACTGGCGGGCAACACGGCCTTGGCAAACGGACGCGCCGGCAGCGACTCGCCTTGCAGGCGAAAAGGCAGCGGATTGTACATACTGGCGCCTGCCGTCTCGATACCGCATAGCGCATAACCATCTGTTAGGGCAACGTCGAAAGGTGGAATAGACAGGGGAGCGACCACATCCTCCACCAGCACGCGGCCATCAGCCTTGCACAACGGGACGGTCTGAGGAGGCAGCCGTTTGCTATTGGCATCCACCCACTGCTGAGCTATTCCAACCGGTATGCGATGCGTAAAGCCGCGCATACGAATGGTTAACGATGGCAACAACTTATCGGTCATTTATGCGCTCGTATCTCAACAACCCACTGCTGTTTCTTGCTCAACATTATATTAGATCTCTTGCAAAAATGAGTGCTGAGGCATCGAGCTGAGCGATGCCGCCAGCGATGTTTCTCGATCGGTACTGCTAGACAACGAACAGCGTAGCCATGGCACCAGCACTGCAAAAGCGGTTTCACCATCGCATAAATGCCGCAGTGACAGGCTAGCACAACCGCAAGCTAGTGCTACAGTTACTAAGTAAGCCGAAAAGTAGGCACAGCACGTTGGTAACGTCCGCATCTACAGCGCTGCCTACCGGGTGATGATCTCTACCGCTGAGCCATCCGATAACACGTCTCGTTGACGACAGGTTTCATCGTCCCAAGTTTTAGGTAATTAGGTTTTTAACGTTGCCGCCAGTTACCTCATTTTTAAATTGATTTTCTTAACATTAGTTAACATTTGCTGCTTTGAACGCGCATTGTAGGTCTTGTAGTGTACGAACCTCTACAAGCCTCACGGCAAACTCAACGCCAATCTGATTGCATAAAGATTGATGGATGGCTCCTCAATAACTCAACAAAACTATAAGGCCGGCATGTTCAACTCTATTATTCCCATAACGTCCAAGGCCAATTCCTCACCGATACGTAGCCTGCCCCGGCCCCTGTTTATGCTGCTATTGCTTTTGATAGTGGTTATTAGCGGCATCGGTTATGCCTATTACGTCACTCAAAAAACGACCGCCGGACAAACCGCCCGCGAGCAAATCGGCGCCATCGGTGACCTAAAAGCTCAGGAGATTGCCCGTTGGCTAAGGGAACGGGAGCGGGATGCGGCTACTTTGTTTTATAGCCGCTTAGATAACATTCTGCGAGCTTTCATTAAGAATCCGGAGCTACCGGGTTTGCAAGAAAATGCTCTGCAACATTTGGCGTCGCTTAGCAGAACCTATAACTATCAGGCCATCGACTTACTCAATGCCAGGGGTATGCCTATTCTATCGTTTCCGGCAGAGGAAACAACGTTGGAAAAACAAACTCAAGTCTTTATCAAACAAGCATTGTTCGATCGCCAAGTCGTGTTTTCGGGTATTTATGGTCAAGATACTCCCCGAATTGATTTCATCGTACCGCTCTTAACAGAACACGGGAGAATGGCGCCCCCGCTAGGGGCGCTGATATTACGAATCGATGTGCAGACTTCGCTCTTTCCGCTGTTACAGATTTGGCCCACCACCAATACGGCTACGAAAATTCTCCTGATTCGCCAAGAGAACAATGAGATTTTATACCCTCATGAGCCAGGGCAGGCCCAAGATCCTATCCGCTTTTTAGACCTCTCTCTAAACCTGACGCAATTGGTCAATGCCATCGCCGCCCAAAGCGAAGGAACACAAGTTAATAGTGATCACGGGGACAACAGCGGCGACTATTCTGCTTTGCAGGGAAAGAATGGAGAGACCGGTCAGGGCGTAGAACTCGAAGGGATTGATTATCGCAATGTCGAAGTCTTGGCAGCCATTCGGCTGATTTCCGACTCCCCTTGGTACATAGTGGCTGAGATGGCCAAGCAGGAGATCAATCGACCGATTCGCCGCAGCGCCCTAAGAACAATGGCAATCGTTTTGCTGCTAATGCTGGTAGTCAGCCTGATTATCTGGGCCGTCTGGCGCAGGCAGATCGAGGCGGTATTGCGTGATACTAACCGCTCGTTGGTGCGGGAAATCGGCGAACGCAAATACTATGAGGCCAGGCTTGAGCATCAGGCCAACTATGATTCCTTAACCCAACTTCCCAACCGCCATCTGCTCCAGGAACGCCTAAAACGCGCCATCGCCCGCGCCCATCGTACTAACCAAACGGTTGCCCTGTTTTTTCTGGACTTAGATCGCTTTAAAACTGTCAACGATAGCTTAGGTCATCCTGTTGGGGATGTCGTCTTACAGGCCGTAGCAACCCGCCTCAAAAGCTGTATTCGTGAGGAAGACACAGTCGCTCGCCTGGGTGGCGACGAGTTTGTCATTGTGATGGAAGGCTTGAGTCAAGGCACTAAAGCGGCAGAAGTCGCACGCCAGGTACTGGATGTTTTAATACCCTCTTTTCGGGTTGAGCGTTATGAATTCTTCGTAACCAGCAGCATTGGCATTAGCCTATACCCAGAAGATGGTGCCGACGTAAAAACACTACTGAAAAATGCGGATGTTGCCATGTATCATGCCAAAGAACATGGCCGCAACAATTCTCAATTCTATGCGCCGGAAATGAATGCCCGAACGCTGGAGCGGCTCGTAATGGAAAACAACCTTCGCTATGCGCTGGAGCGCAAAGAGTTGGAGCTATACTATCAACCCCAGCTGAGCCTGCGCAGCGGTAATCTAGTCGGAGTAGAGGCCTTGCTGCGCTGGCGGCATCCTAAGTTAGGCATGATATCACCTGCCAAGTTTATTCCTTTAGCAGAGGAGACCGGTCTTATTGTTTCCATCGGCGAATGGACACTTCGAACTGCCTGTGCCCAATTTAAGACGTGGCGTGAAGAAGCGCTGCCAATTCAATATGTCGCTGTCAACCTGTCGCCGCGGCAGTTTATGCACGCCAATCTACCGGTGTTAATCAACCAAGTTCTGGCGGAAAATCATCTGCATGGTTCCTGTTTGGAGTTAGAGATTACAGAAGGTCTGATCATGCAGGATTTGGAGCGAGCTATTGCCGTTCTGCACATCTTGCGAAACATGAGCGTGCAATTAGCTATCGACGATTTCGGTACCGGCTATTCCTCTTTGAATCACCTTAAGCGCTTTCCCCTTGACCGGCTGAAAATTGATAAGTCCTTTGTCAACGATATCACTACAGATCCGGATGATGCGGCTATTATCCAGGCGGTTATTGCCATGGCTCACAGCTTGCGGCTTAACGTAATTGCCGAGGGTGTGGAAAGCGAAGCACAAATGGCTTTTCTTGAATTGCATCATTGCGATGATATGCAAGGCTACTATTTTAGTCCGCCTCTCCCAGCGCAAGACGTCACCCTGCTGTTGCGGGAAAACCGCACACACCTAGTCACAAACCGTAATCCGATAGTTTTTCAGGTAAATAGTTTCCTGGGACTTTCTGAGGACCCTTCAAGCGATACCGGCCGTGGTGCGTAGTTTCTTCATCACGCGGATGACGTGAGTGACATTGTCGAGGTACTTGCAAAACACGCGGAGTACCGAGGCGCGGAGCTCGTCAAAGGTATTAAAGTATTTCAGATGGGTCGCATCCTTTTTGGTGTTTCGCCACAGCTTTTCGATCGGATTGTAATCGGGCGAGAACGCCGGTAGGGGTTCAATCGTTACCCGCTGAGCATGATCGGCTTTAAATTGTTTGGTCTCGCGGCTGCGATGATAGGAGGCACCGTCCTCGATCAAGATGATCGGCACGTCGAATCGCGCCAAGAGTTGGTTGAGAAATTCCACATAGCCAGCGCTGTTGAACCGTCCGCTGCCGGCGGCCACCTGCTGCAATAGGTCTTGATACTGCGTGCGGCAGGCCGTGCCGATGGCCTGATCGACGGCTTGCGCAAATCGCTCTTGGGTCGGATAGCGAATGCCCTTCAAGCAGACCAATGGCGCTACCACCTCGGCGGGCATGCCGTTGGCGTTGAGCTGTTTGAAAGCCTTGGCCGTCAGAGTGTAGACTGGCGCCTCGCGGTACGCAAACGCCCCATCGAAGAAACTGATCGCCCCGTACCGCTTCAACCCCTGGCGAAGCCCCCGGGTCTTGACCTGCGGTTGTTGACCCCGCACCGCCTACGTGCGGCTCAACGCGCCCCACATGGCAAAGACACTTCATCGCCAAACAAAATGACCGCCCCCGTGGCTTTCGCCTGTTGTAAAATCCGCGGCCAGGTCTGCTCCAACCACTGCTGACGCGCCCGTGCATACGCCTGCTCATCGCTGCGATCGCTGATAAAGCACGCTTTCTGATAGCTCAGCCCCAGTTGCTTCAGCAAGGTGCTCAGGTAACGCGGATTATAGCGCACCCCGAAGCGCCGCCAGATCAGCTCGGCAATCATCGCCGTGTTCCAGACCCCACACGCAAAACCGTTCGCCTCGGGACCCGCCTCCACCCACGCCCGCACCTGGCGCTTCTGCTCACCACTCAACCGCGATTTGCAACCCCGTCCCCGATAGTGCTGGCCTCGCAACCACCTCAGTCCCTGCACCAGAAACCGTTTCAGCCAGTTCCCCACCGTCTTCTCACTGTGACCCCCAACCGCTCGGCAATCACCTTCCACGGTGTGCCTTGGTGTATCCACAACAGCCCCTGCGCCAGCTTGTATAGCCGCAGGTTATTTAACTTGTGCGCCCGTATCAGCTCCTTCTCGAGCTCCTCCACGATGCCTTTTGAAAACGACAGTGTTACCCTGAGTTTCCCCCAGTTGATGTGGTGGCGTTCGTCCGGTGTGGTAACCGCGAACTCTACCAGCAATTGGGGGGCTCTCTTCAAGTCGCTCGGAAATTAATTTTCTGAAAATCTAGAATATTATGGTTTCTCGCTAGACGGCTGTCATCAGCGGCCGAGCGTTGGCGAGGTCAGTCTTGATTGCCTTCGTCGTTTCTTTTTCTTGATATCATCGCTTTTAAGCTTATTTCCACGATACTTAACTCCTCATCCAATCCTTGGCGCCACCAGGCATTCCTACTTAACCTGAGTTCGATATATAAGCGTTTGATAGGTTGGGAATAAACTTCAAGTGTTAGGTGTTTATGAAGGAAGTGTCGGCGGTATGGTTACCGCCGTCAAGCTTACCGGGATGTATTTACCGCGTTTTCCGGAATAAGCACCTGATACTTGAAGTATTTTATGTCGAACTGAGGTTAATAGGGTAGTGTTTTAGCTTTGTTGTTTTTATAAAATAATCAACTATCATATTTTGAATTCAAGATGTCAAATTAGCAGAATTTAAACTCAGAAATTTATTATGGTATTAGAACCAATTAAATGCCCAAGTTGCGGTGGTATCGATGTTGGTAAACATGGAAAAACGACCAATGGAAAACAACGCTTTCTTTGCAAAGAAAGCGACTGCGAAGAAAAGACATTTATTCGAGATTATTCAGAGAAAGGTCGCTTGCCAGAAGTCAAGCGAAAAATCATTGAGATGGCCGTAAACGGGAGCGGCATTCGTGAGACGGCCCGGGTATTGGATATAAGTACAGCGACGGTAATTAATGAATTAAAAAAAAAGGAACCTGAATTGCAATCGGTGAATCAGGCCATTTTAGATATACACTCGCCTGAGCAGATTGTTGTGGATATTATAAAAATAGATGAAAATCATGAGGTTAATGATCAAGAAATAGAGGTTGAAATGGATGAAATGTGGAGTTATGTGGGAAGTAAAGCGAATCAAAGATGGCTATGGCATGCCATAGATCGAGCCACTGGCGACGTGCTGGCTTATGTATTCGGGCGCCGCAAGGATGAGGTCTTTCTTAAATTAAAGGATTTATTGGAACCGTTTGGAATCACCCGTTTTTACACCGACGATTGGGGTTCTTATGGGCGTTATCTAGATCCTGAAAAGCATGTTATCGGGAAACGGAACACGCAGAAGATAGAGCGGAAACATTTAACGCTACGTACCCGTATTAAGCGGCTCGTCCGCAAAACCATTTGCTTCTCGAAATCAAAACAAATGCCCGATATCGTCATCGGGTTGTTTGTGAATCGTTATGAGTTTGGCATCCCTATTTAAAATCTATAAACAACAAAGTTAAAACACTACCGGCATTTCATCTTTTTCCTTCTTCATGCCTAACGGCGCAAATCAGCCGATCTAAGCACGCGCAGCGTGTTTGGGGTCGGCTGCATTTGTCTTATTATGCTATTAGTTTCGGGTTTACAAGTTCCAATACAGCGATTTCTGGATAGCAATTAAATCTTACTGGGTAAATAGTCCAACCAATTCCTCGGCTGATAAACAGTTGCGTTCTAGGTGTAGTTATAAGACCACTGGAATAGTCCTTATTTTTCACGGGTAGCACCGGGGGGCCAAAAAAAGGAACTACAACTTGTCCACCGTGCGTGTGTCCACTTAGCACCAGTGACAGGGATGTATTAAATTCCGTATCCACGGAATCCGGATTGTGTGCCAAAAGCACTCTACATTCATTTTCATCGGAACAAGCAAATGCCTTATCTATCTCTAATTCGTCTTCCCAATAATCGCCGGCTCCACCAATCAAGATCCTATCTCTGCCCTTATAAATAGGCTTACACTCGTGCCTAATATTTTGTCCCGTTCTTTCTAGCCAATAAAGAGATCTATCGGAGTCCGCCCAGTGATCATGATTGCCTAAAACCGAATAAACCCCGTCTTTTGCCGTTAGTTTTGACAAAATAGGCCATACTTTTTCAATTTCCTCAATTGTATTTCTCTCATGCACATAGTCGCCAGTACAGACGATCATGTCAGTTCGTAATCTATTAGTCCGATGAACTATTTCTTCGATAAAGGACTCCGAGACAAGAAACCCTAAGTGCAGATCCGTTAGTTGTGCAAGAGTGAATCCGTGGAAGGCAGGTGGTAAATTAGCGATGGGAATCTGGTATCGATTAACATGCACAATAGTTCTTTCGATTAATACCGGGTAACTCCCTACGAGAGCGACAGCACCGCCATATACTGCAAATTTGAGAAACGTTCTTCTGTTCATTGGCTAAGAATTATAACACCGCCTCTAACCGGCGTGGCACCGCAGGCGACACGTCCAAGTGGAGCGGCTTGTTAGCATCAGCTTAAGCACCAACTTCGTTTTTTTCATGAGCTTCTTTGTCGGCTTTCAAAATCGCATTGATGCACGTCTGATAGCCTGGTCCTTGCTTTTTGAACCAGGCCAGCACTTCGCTATCCATGCGCAATGCAATCTGGGTTTTCTTAAGCGGGACGGGCAATCCTTTGTGTACGACCGCTGTTGCCCAATCTTTAGGGCGGGTGCGCGGGCTATCCTCATCGAATTGGATGTCTTCATCTTTCATCGCATCCACACGCTTCCAGTCAGTCTGATTGACCGGGGGCTTGGAAATAGATCTTTTGCTCATGTCGTTCTGCCTTTCGAATCGACATGATGTCGGTGCCGGTTGGCCGTTATGACCGCTAACCGGCGCACCTCTGTGCGCCTGTGTTGAGCGGTTGGTTAGCAATCAATGGTTTAATACGGTCTCGACTTGCTATCACCTGCGCTGCTCATGTGCAAATCATTTCCTCTCTAAAACCTGTAATATACCCAACTGTAGGCCGATTTCAACAACCCGGCTGGAAGGAATCTGGTAAAGGGAAGTAGCATGCATGGTATTGCGTACCATGAACGCGAACAGCCGGTCGCGCCAGGCCATCATGCCGTCTTTCTTGCGATCCGCAATCACAGACGTCCGACCGACGAAATCATATCGTTACCCATAACTCCAATCGCTAGCACGCTGGCTGACACGCGCGCCCAAACCTGTTTAAATACGCGGCTTCCCTAGCCCTGACAAGAGAAGGCGAGAAGGCGACATGAACGATTGGGTAGCGGAACTGGAGACGATTAATTTAGGAGATCAACGGCTCAATGAGCGAGCGCGGCAGGTGTTGGCGGATCTGGGGGCACAGCCCGGCGCAAGTATTCCAGCCGCCTGCGGCGGCTGGGCCGAGACCAACGCGGCTTATCGGCTGTTGGACCACGAGCGGGTAGGTCCCCAAGAGGTGCTGGAGCCGCATGCTGCCTGTAGCGAACAGCGGCTGGGCAACCAGCCGCTGGTACTGTGTATCCAGGATACCACGGAGCTTGATGATACCAGCAAGAGTGACATTGAGGGGTTGGGGCCGCTGAATTACGAAACGCGCCGCGGATTGTACCTGCACCCGACTCTGGCGGTAACCCCGGATCGGGTGCCGCTGGGGGTGTTGGATGCGTGGGGCTGGGTACGGGAGCCGGGCAGTTTGGGCCAAGATAAAGATCCCCATCGGCCTATCGAAGCGAAGGAAAGCCTCCGCTGGCTCGAAGGCTATCAGAGCGTGGGTGAACTGCAAGCCCGCGTGCCTGAGACCCGACTGGTTTATACGGCGGACCGCGAAGCGGATATTTATGAAGTGTTTGCCGAACGCCACTTGGTCCAGCAGGCCCAGCTACCTTGTGCCGAGTGGTTGATCCGCTCCGAACATGACCGCAAGCTCCGCGATGGGCGAAACCTCTGGGAGGCGGCCGCTGAGGCGCCGGTACTGGCTCAGGTAGAATTCGATAGGCCGGCGACCGATAAGCGCAAGGCGCGGCACATCGTCCAGACGCTGCAGGCCGTGCCGGTCACTCTCAAGGCGCCTTATCGCTACGGCCAGACGCTGCCGGACGTGGCAATCACCGCCCTGTTGGCCACCGAAGTCAATCCCCCGGCAGACGAAGCACCGATCACGTGGGTGTTGCTCACCAGCGTGCCGATAGCCACGGCTGAACAGGCCGTCGAGGTCTTGCAATGGTACCTTTGCCGCTGGCAAATAGAGAGATTTTTCCGAATTCTGAAATCCGGCTGCAAAGTCGAAGAGCTACAGCTCGAGCACCTCGAACGCCTGGAACCGGCGCTGGCCTGTTATCTGATCATTGCCTGGCGGGTGCTGTATCTGACCATGCTGGGGCGCACCTGCCCGGAGTTCCCTTGCAACGTCGTCTTTGCCGATGAGGAATGGCAAGCGGTGTACATTGTGGCCAAGCGCCAACCGCCGCCCCAGGTCCCACCTTCATTGAATGAAATGATTCGCATGGTAGCTGGCTTCGGGGGCTTTCTTAACCGTAAGGGCGATGGCTTCCCTGGACCACAAACCCTTTGGATCGGACTACAGCGAACTCGCGATTTTGTCCTGGCTATCGAAGCCCAGCGGGCTATGCAGAATTCAAGTTATGGGTAACGATATGCCGACGAAATAGGCGGCGTTGTCCAGGTCTATAGGCAAATCTCCACGTTCGACGCACAGGGCCAGATCGGACGGAATGTTGAATCCCTGCATGAAACCATAGCGCAGCTTTACCTCGTACAGACCCTGGCCGTAGCTCTCTACCTGTATGCGCTCACCGGGCGGCACTCGCGGTTCACGGAGCACTTGCACATTCACGATCACCACTTTCTCGTGCAGTATCTTGTTGGACGAAGCCGCTACGCGGCAGCAAAGCCTCGCCGCCCGATTAAATCTAAAATGTAACCTCAAGCCCTCGATACGAGGGCTCATTCAACGACGAATCATGAGGTTACCAGGCTATGACAGCATCATCGGAATCAAATTTCAAGCAGCATTACCAAACCCATCTTCAGCACCTTAAGCTCAAAGGACTCCAACCCAAGACGATAGAAGCTTACTCCCGCGCCCTGCGCCGCATCGGTGACTATTTCGATTATCACATCAATGAGCTGTCTGAACAGCAGTTGACCGATTACTTCGCCGATCTGCTGGACTCGCACTCCTGGAGTACGGTCAAGCTCGATCTGTACGGTCTAAAATTCTTCTACACCCATGTGCTGCATAAGCCCTGGGTGAATAGGGCGCTGATCAAGCCGCCGAAAAGCCACCGCCTGCCGGATATCGTCACCGTTGAAGAAGCCAAACGGCTGATTCAGCATACCGTTACGCTCAGTTACCGGGTATTGTATTTTACCCTCTATAGTCTGGGCCTACGCCTCGGGGAAGGACTGCGTCTTGAAGTGGGCGATATCGATGCGTCACGTCAGCGTGTCCATATCCGCGCAGCCAAGGGCAATAAAGACCGTTTTGTTCCCCTGCCGGCGGCAACCCTGGGCCTGCTGCGCGATTTCTGGCGGGTGCACGGTAATCCCATACTGCTGTTCCCGAATCGCCACGGTGGCCTGAAAGCGGCTCATCGCGCTACCCGTCCGCTCGATCGTGGCGGCGTGCAGACCACCCTACGCAAGGTGGTGGCCGAGTGTGGAATAAAAAAAAATCACCCCACACAGTTTGCGCCACAGTTATGCCACCCATCTGATCGAAGCGGGCGTCGACCTGCTCGAAGTACAGAAAATCCTCGGTCACCGCTCCATCCTGAGCACCGCCCGATACACCCATCTGACCACCCAGACAGGCCAGAATACAAACCAGGTGATCAATGAGTTGATGAACGGTTTTTCCCTGACCTGGAGGAACGTCAAATGATCCTGCTCTCCTCGATTATCAACACCTTCGAGGCCGAATTCCTGGCCCAATACCAGGCATCGCTGCTGCCTTCTCATCGCCAGGCGCTGGCCGCGATGAAGGACTGCCGCACCTCAGCCAGTCTCCAGATGCTGGCGCATTGCCCTGCCTGCGACCACCAGGTGCTCGTGCCGCATTCCTGCGGTCATCGCAGCTGTCCGCCCTGCCAGCACCATGAAAGCCAGCAATGGCTGGAACGTCAGCTCCAGAAACAGGTGCCCGCTGAGTATTTTTTGCTGACCTTTACCTTGCCCGAAGCGCTCCGCTCGCTGGCCTGGCAGCATCAGCGCACGCTGTATACTTTGATGACCCGCTGTAGCTGGGAGACGGTGCACACGTTTAGTCAAAACGATAAACAGCTTCAGGGTACCCCGGGCGCTATCACCGTCCTGCACACCCATTCCCGCCGCCTCGATTACCACCCGCATGTGCATCTGGTGATGCCCGCCGCGGCCCTCGATGGCGACAAAAGGTGGTGGCGCACCAAAGGTGGAAAAAAAGCTAACCGCAACAACCCCTCCGGCTATCTGTTCAACCATAAGGCCTTGGCCAAGGTCTTTCGCGCCAAACTCCTCGATGCGATCGGCCAGGCGGGACTGACCCTCCCCGCCAGCTACCCCAACACCTGGGTCGTGGATGTTAAATCCGTCGGTACGGGTGAAAAAGCGCTGCTTTATCTGGGCCGCTATCTCTATAAAGGCGTGATCCAGGAGAAGGATATCATCGCCTGTGACAACGGCCAGGTGACCTTTCGCTACCAGGATAGTAAAACCAAGCAGATGGCCTACCGAACCGTCTCCGGCGCCCGGTTCCTGTGGCTAATTCTCCAGCATGTGTTGCCCAAAGGCTTCCGCCGCGCCCGCAACTTCGGCTTTTTACACCCCAACAGCAAACGCTTGATCGCCTTGCTTCAGTATCTGCTGAGGCTCACCCCGAACCGGGCCTTGACGGAGATCAAACCACGCCCACCACTCACGTGCCGTTGGTGCGGCGCCGTGATGAACATCGTGCGCACGCGGATACTGCCTGTTTTCCCGCTTCTGGCCAGATGAGGCAGCAGGTGCATTGATGATGTAAACGAAGGTGACAATTCGACGCCTAGGCACATCGGCAGCCGAAGCCGACAGGCCCACTCGTCTTCGAGAGCCCTAAAATACGCCCATCAGCGCCGATGCCGGTTACCGTTGCCGCCAGCGCAACGAACTCGGCTTGCCTTGCGGATCTGCCCACCATAGTAGGGCTTTAGGGCACTCAGGCTTGAAAAAGATATTTTCTATATAAAGCTCTCCCCACTCTTCCCACGGGCTCGTCCAACAAACGGGTCAGATTGTGGTTCGCTTCGCTCACACAATCTAACCTTATTCGTTAGGCTTGATGAGCTGCATCATGGCGTGTGGGACTTCCTCGGCACGGGCTGTGAAGAACACGCCGGTAGCTGGCACCCGATTGGGGGGATCGTTCTCAAGCCGCCCGAGCAGAGTTTCGGTGGTAGTAGGGTTGGCTTCGTAGACCTGGATCAGCAACTCGTTGCCGCGACGCCAGGTGACAATCAGGGTAAAGATGACGGCGCCTATCGCCACCGGAAACCAGCCACCGCGCGGTATAGTTTCAGCATTTCGCCACCGGAAACCAGCCACCGCGCGGTATAGTTTCAGCATTCGCAGTCAGAAACGCCAGATCTACCGTCAGAAAGACAAGAAGAAAAAGGCCAGCTTTCCACAGGCTCCAGCCACCGCGCTCGCGGGCGACATTAAAGGCGAGGATGGTGGTAACAAGCATGGTAGCATTAACACTGACGCCGTAGGCCGCCGCCAAATTACTCGAGGAGCGGAACCCCAGCACCAAGGCGATGGCAGCGATCATCAGCAGCCAGTTGACCCCCGGCATATAGATCTGGCCGTGAGAGTGTTCCGAAGTCTGCTGCACCCGCAGCCGCGGCACAAAACCAAGCTGGACAGCTTGTCGGGTAAGCGAGAACGCGCCAGTAATAACGGCCTGGGACGCAATGATGGTCGCCGCCGTGCTCAGACCAACGAGAGGAAATACGGCCCAGTCCAGCGCCAGGTGGAAAAAAGCTGCAGTGAACCTTCGGGTTTGTCCAGCAACAGCGCACCCTGACCGAAATAATTCAACAATAGGGCTGGCAACACGAAAAAAAAAACCAGACCGCACGGATGGGCGTGGCGCCGAAGTGGCCCAGGTCAGCATAGAGAGCCTCGCCACCGGTGACGACCAGGAATACACCAATCAACACCAGAAATCCAGCCAGGTGGTTGTGGGTGAGAAACTGAACAGCGTACCAGGGTGCCACAGCCTTCAGAACTTCGGGATGCTGCACGATGCTGGTTACCCCCAGTATCGCCAGAGTCAGAAACCACAACACCATGATGGGACCGAACAGCGCTCCGACCCTGACAGTACCGTGCTTCTGCAGGGCGAACAGGGCAAACAGGACAATGATAGTTACCGGCAACACATAGGTATGCAGCGCGGGAGTTGCCACTTCCAGGTCTTCTACAGCACTCAAAACCGAGATCGCCGGCGTCAGCATGGTCCCACCGTACAACAAGGCGGCGCCAAACAAGCCGAACAGAATCAGCACACGACGCGACACATTATCCTGGTCTTTGTCTGGCCGCAATAAGGCAAGAAGCGCAAATATCCCGCCCTCGCCATGATTGTTGGCGCGCAGAATAAAGACCATGTATTTCAGGGAGATGACAATGATCAGCGGTAAATATTCGGCCAACCCATTCTTGGAACGATCAGCGGGTTAGCACCTGCCTGAAGTGTTGATCCAAAGGATAAACCCATAAGTCCTTGATGGGAACACTCTGTTTTCGAGCCGGTCCGAGTTTCCCCCGGCCTTGAGTTTGACCCAGGTAAAGCCAATTGGCCGCTTGGTAGCAGGTGCCCTGAAAGCGGGGTTTCTCCACGAAAGTCTCTAGCAGGACGGGGCGATAGCCATAGCGCTGCTGCCACTGCCTGGGAAGCAGCCGGGCGGCCTTGGCTAAGATCATGGAGGCCAAATTCCGGGAGTGCACCCAGGGCAGGATCAGAAAGCGGGCATTGTTGACGATCAGCGGCAGATGTCGCGTGCGCTGCTCAGGGCGCCAGCCGATATCGCGGTCGCGTGGCGCGACCTGCCAGGCGGCGGCGCCAAAGCCGAGCCGCGCGATCAGTTGTGGGCCGGAGAAGATGCGGTAGCGCAATTGGGCGCCAGGCAGGGGTTGATAGCCGAGATAGTGGTAGCGGTGGAGGTACTCGTTCCACCGCCGCGAATCCTGGCGGTTTTGAACCGGTTGCAGTCGTAGCGGGGTGAGGGCCCGAGCCGGGCTGACGATCGGTAGCCCGGGATCGGTTTGCGAAGTGATCGCCACCGTTGCCCGGGGTTGGGGGTGACGCGGGGGTGGCAGCTCGATGAGCCCATCGCGGTGCATCCGTAGCATGGCGACGCGGGCGGACATGTCTTTCCAGCCGCCATCGGCCTTGTACCAGCCCAGGACCTGACAGGTCAATCGGGAGAGCTCGGCGCGGGTGCGTCCGGGCGCCTCAGCAATGAGCCGACGGATTTGGGCGATCTCCTCGGCACGGAAGTGGCGACCACAGTAGCGATAGCTCACGAGCGGTCGTGACCGGGTACGGGTGCGGTGGGTGAGGCCGGTGGCGCCTGGGGGGAATAGGGTCGGGTCAGCTCAGCACGTCGCGGTTCCTCCATGCGCCACGGCAGAAAGGGATCGAGATCCCGCGGGGGGCGGGCGCCATTGTCGGCACACGCCTGGAGATAAACCGTCAACCAGTGCCGCGGGTTAATGCCCCACAGCTCCAACGTCTGCAGCACCGAGAAGCGGGTGGCGGCCAACTGCGCACTCCAGAGGCTGCCCGATCCATAGTAGTGCTTGCGTCCGGTCACCGGGGTACGCAGGCTGTTCTCGGCGCGATTGTTGTCCAGAGGAACCTCGGGGTGATCGAGAAAGAGAGTCAGCCCTGGCCAGTGCTCAAGCAGGCTCTGGAGCACCTGCTGTTGTTGGCGTTGCGCCCCCTTGGATAAGGGGGCCACCGGCGTACTCGACGGCGCTTCGCTGGCGGCCGAAGGAAGGAGTGGCACGCCGGCACTGTTAGGCGCCACCACCCGCGTGGCTTCCCCATGCATTCGTTGCAGAGTCGTTTGCAGCGCCTGGTGGTGTTCCGTGAAGGCCTCAGACTGCTCGCTCAGTGTCCGCTCCGAATTCCGCTGTTCCAGACGCAGCGCGTTGAGATGATAGCGTGTGCCAATGCGCTCCTTCCACTCCAGCGCCCACCCTTGCAACTCGGCAAAGGATCGTCCGGCATTCAGGAAATCACGACGTACGTGCGCCCAGCAGAAGGCCAGCAGGATGCCCTCGACCAGTCGGGCGAGCTTTTTGTACGCGCTATAGCGATCGCAGACGATAATGACCGGGTCATGCTTCAAGCCCGCAAAATGCGCCCCCGGCACCGCCGCACTGCGACTCGGGTCAAGACAATAGAAGATGACCGAGGCCGAACGGGTTAGCCACAGATACCCGCGGGTGCCGACCTTGTCCTCGCGCTCCACACACACTTCCCAGCGGGTCTCATCGTTGTGAAACAGCCGTTCACTCATCTGTTGGTCGTAGAGCGCTTCGCGCACCGGCTCAACCAGGGGTACGAGCGCTTGCAAGCCACCGCCGACCGTTCCCGGTGAAACCGGCAACCCCTGATCCCTGAGGTCCTGCAGATAACGGTGGGTGGGTTGCCCATAGCGGTATTTTCCCAAGATCACTTCCACCCAGAAGCTGACCCCGTAGGGACTGCGAGGAATCAACTTGGGTGGAGCCGGGGCGGTGATAATGATCGGCGTAGCCTCACAGGTGCAGCCCGGGTGACAGGTATAGGACTGGCGACGATAGCGACGGCGGTGGGCTTTCACCTCCACCTCAATGACCTCACTCTGCTCATCCAGGGCCGGATTACGCCGATGCGGTAAGCCACCCTGCGCACAGCATGTCTCCGGCACCGACAGATCCCTCTCCTCGGTCACCACCGGAAGATGTGGTCGTTGGGTACGCCCATGTCCACCACGGCCTGGCTGCTGGCCGCGCCTGCGGTTTGAGGGCGGCTCGGGGGGGTTGCCTTTTTCGGATTTCAGCGCCACAGGCTTCTCGCTCTGCTTCCCGAATAAGCGGTTCTGCAAATCTTTGATGTTGCCATCCTTAACAACCAGCTCCTGCTCCAGCTGCGCTATCTTGGCTTTCGCTCGCCCATGCTGAATTTCCCAATAGCTTGCCCGATGGCGTAGCTCGATATAGTCCTGTTTACTCATCGTCACCCATTTCTGCGCGAACGGCGACCGTGGTTCTCCAATAACACAGCCCCTTGGGTGGGGCAGCGCGGTGGTAAGGTGGGTGTTTGGGATACTTTCCATGGACCGGTTTGTACACTATTTTTCCTCGTGTGCCCCGTCCTATTTTTCGGCAACAATGGGTTGGCCGAATATTTACGATCAGCGCCCAGAATATCAGGGACAGAATACCGAGAATATTAGCTTGGTTGATAGGCACCGGGCTGACACCCCGAAAGCACTCGCGCAAGGCATAAATCGGGCTGGTGCCAATATCTCCGTAGACAATACCGAGTACGGCCAATCCCACGGCTGCGCGGCCGGGTTTGGATGAGTTGTTGGATTGAGCCATGCAAACTCCCATTTTTTTGTTAGGGAATCTTGACCAGTTCATCCGTAAACCCAAGCCAATCAGAGGACTTCTGACGTTCGAGCTTAGCTGCGCCGCGTAGCGGCGTCGGCTGAAGCGAAGTGGTAAGCGCCGCTCTTAATTATGACATTGCTTTTCTACTCCATCACTATTTCAGCAGCGCTTACTTGCTCGGATATCGCTTTCGGCTGCATTGACGGATTCAGGGGATATCGCTTACCGTCGAATTGCATCAGAACATCACCGACACCTCTGGCGTAGACGATCACAGTCCTCCAACCATTATTTGACTCTTGCGCCACGCGAATTGGCGTAATTACGATCGTGCTCCCGGAAACGAACGTGAACGCGTCGTCAGCACCTTGGAATATGAGCATGTTGCAGCCGGCTGTACCACACCATTGCTTGCCGGTCATCAACACGATGGCGTCTTTTTTACCGTCGTTATTTAGATCAGCAAGAGCATGCTTGAATTCCGGCAGCTCAGAACTGCCAAGTCGTTTCGTTTCAATGTATTTCCGGACTCCGGCCACCAAAGTGGGCGGCACGTCTTGAGCGCAGAAAGCCTGAAGAGAAATTGAAATTAATATTGCCGCCAAAAATGGTCGCACTCTTCACCTCTGATATACGTGCCGATGTTCGATAGGCACCTAACGCCTGCAATAACAGGTTTTAAAAGTAGAGTAAGCGAAGCAAGCGGAGCTTTTAAAATCCTTGTTCATCGCTTTGTTGGACACCATTAACATGTTGTTTCTCGAGAATTACCAACGCGATTCCACCGAGAATAGCTACGGATGCCAATACTAAGCGCAGGGTCATGGGTTCACCGAGAAAAACGATGCCACCCAAGGCCGCAATGACAGGAACACTAAGTTGCACTGTTGCAGCATGGGTGGATTTCAATGCAGGTAATGCTGTGTACCAAATGGCATACCCTATTCCGGAAGCCAGTGCGCCCGACGAAACCGCGTACCAAAATCCGGCATTATCCAGAGAGGTGCTACTCAACATTAATACGCTCAATGCTGCTGCGATAGGAACAGTACGCAGGAAATTCCCCGCTGTTACCTGAGTAGGATCGCCCGCACCTTTCCCGCGCAACGAATAAACGCCCCATGCAACCCCAGCGCCCAACATCAACACAGAACCGTACAGTGGCGGTGCAGAGAGACCTGGCAGCAATAGACCAACAAGTCCTCCGAAAGCGAGCAGAAGGCCGACGAACTGCAGTTTCAGAAAACGTTCTCCCGCCCAAACGCCATAGCCGATCATCGTTGCTTGAACAGCGCTAAAGAGCAGCAGCGCACCGGTTGCCGCAGGTAGGCTCACATAGGCAAAAGAGAAGCCGGCTGCATAAGCAAACAACGCAAAAGCCGACAGCCAGTTGCCCCCACCAATAAGTGTGCCGCGTCTTATTCGCGCTACCAACCAAAGCATCACCGCTCCGGAGATCAATCGAATTGTAGTGAAGCTGGCTGCATCAATGTTGGTATGTTTGAAAGCGGCCCGGCAGAGCAGAGAATTACCCGCAAAAGCGATCATGGCTAGCGACGTTAGGGCGATGATTCGTGCATATGACATTGAACGTTTCCCTAAAGACCATCAAGCAGCCATAACCTGGAGTGCTCAACGGGAGAGCTAGGTGGCGCGGCTTTAGCCGCGTCTGCTTGAGTGCTTTGTTAGCCCTGCTTGCTCTAGGGCTGGTTCTAATTCTTCACGCACGGCTTGGCGTACAGCCTCCAGCATGGATCGTTGTTGTATATAATCCACGAGCGCATCGTTGATGAGCGTTTGATAGTTACCGCCCCCGGCTTTTTCAACGATGCAGCGAAAATGATCTAATACGCGATTATCGAGCCGAATGGAAATCTTCGTTTTGCCTGGTTCCGGTGACACCACCGGACCTCGCTTGGCATCCGAGAAATCAATATCGCGGTACGGTTCAGCGGCGGTCTTTTTCATAGCGTAACCTTTGCGGTCAGTTGCTTTTCCAAGCCGAGATGATGCGGATGATATCCGGTTCGCGATAGGTATAGTCCATCACCAGTAAATTCGCCAAGCCACTCATACCGAGCGTGACGAAACGCTGTTCATCTTCGCTATCCGGGTCTTCGCGCGTCAGCGCGAAATCATCTTCCAAAACGGTGACGGCCTCAGCAAAGCTGACACCATGATCGGCGAGGTTCGCCTCTGCCTTGGTGGGATCCCATTCATATCGCATAAGCTCAATGTATGGACAATTGTGCTCTTAGTCAAGTGCTGATGAAATCGCCGGGAAGGGCTAACGCGAGGGCTCAATGGAGCGAGTTTACGAGCGTCCACTGGAGCCCCTTGTTGGGCACCGGTATGATCAAGTGAAAAGCCACCGCTTGATCAGCTTCGTGTAGCGAGGCATGACGACGTAGACCATCAGAAAAACTACCGTTCCGGTAACGGCGAGCGTGGTCAGTAGATGGTTATCGGAAACGCCTAGGCGACGCAGCACCGGTGTAACAACAAGTGGCACTCCGAGCACTAATGGATAAATTGCGGACCACGTGACAAGATACTGCTTCCAGCGTACGGGCAATTTAGCTTTGGCGCCTCCCGGAGTGAACCAGAAATCCAACCCGCTACTGACGAAAAAGTCATCGCCTGTAACGAATAGCGGACGCACTTTTTCAATCAGTCGGGCCCGAGTTGGGGAGTCCATCCACTGTTGTAGATGTGCTGCTGTATCGAATCGGATAATGACAGTATATGTCTCTGTTAGCCCTGGAATTGGGCGAACGATGTGCCAGTCCAGATGGCCTGGCGAGGCTTTGCAGAGTGGTGCGATTTCATTTAGCCAAGTCTCGTAGTCAGCATGCTTATCCTCACGCACTCTGTGCGTAATGACAGCGGTTGCTCCTTCATTCACCAAGCCCTCTGAATTTGTATCCATTTTCACCCGTTGTGTTTTCAAGGCGCCTAACGCCGGAATTAAGCCGAGCCGCAAAGCGGCTTAGGCTTGAATGAATTGTTAGATGACCCCCGCAAGAGCCGCTCAAGCCCGTCCCACTGGGATTGGGTTGGTGGATATAGCCTGGGGTCAGTTAGGCCCAGCTCGTCTAGGGTGTACGACATTTTTCCGTAGTTGCAGGCGGCGCATGTTACGACGAGATTGTCTAGGTCATTGGTGCCACCATGCGAGTGCGGAACAACGTGATCGTATTGAGCTCACATGGCTTGGAATGCTGCATGCTGAGATGCATTTGTTCTGCCCCATGTAACCGCCTCAGGATAAAGGGACGAAATCTTGCGGCGAATCTCGGGACGAATAACCGGAAGCCCGCAGAATCGGCAATGAAAGCCATCTCGGCGATGCAGCTCAAGGATTTGCGCGGATGTTGGCATCCTAGCCACCCAAGTTCGCCATATAATAACGTAAGTCATTGATTTAGCTTATGCTACTTTTAAAAAATGCCACTACATAGCATTTTCAAAGACTTACATCACTGGTCCCTCCCCGTCCATTTAGCCGGGCGGGCAACATCGCTGGCGGACCGGCCAGGTGATGTTGATCACCGCTGGTAGACTTAGTCTTGAAAATCTTGAAAACCATCCACTTAGCCTGTCCGAAGTCGGTCCCGCACCGGGTCGAGCTAAGAATTTTTTCCAGAAATTACCACGACTGTAGACGCCTCAAACCCAGATATCAAGCCATTATCTGGCATAGGCGTGCCACTATAAATTTACATGTCTCACCGCACGTCCATGACGCAATCGTCTAATTTTTATTGAATTTTTTCATAATACCATATGAGAAATAGAGTCTATATGTCGAACTTAGGTGGCCCATGGATCTCTCAAGTTCTGCTGCTCCTGAGCGCGATTACCAGATTTGGGATCGTTTTCTTAAAGTTCTTCAAGATCAGGGCATTAATCAACGCTATTGGCGATGGTATATGCTCCGGGTTGAACAGTACCTCAAGGTTAACAATGACACGCCACTCGAGCAGCACACCAGCAATGAGGTCACAGCCTACCTTCGAAAAATAGGCAGAACCGGCCAGCTTAAAGAGTGGCAGTACTGCCAACTTGTCGAGGCGCTTGAGATGCTTTTCGCGAGAGTGTTGGGTTCGTCTTGGGCACGGGGTTTCGATTGGAACTACTGGAAAGACTCTGCCCGTGAGCTGGAACCAAAGCATTCGACAATAGCGCGTGACGTTTTAGCAGCGCCGGCTGCCTCTCGCAAAGCCGTAACCCCAACCGGTGTATTGGATCGAGTGCGCGAAGCTCACGACAACGTTATCAAGGCGTTGGTCGCTGAGATTCGTCGGCGCGCCTATTCGATTCGCACTGAGCAAGCCTACGAGCAGTGGGTATGTCGTTTCATCCTTTTCTTTAACCATAAGAACCCACGCGAGCTCGGCGCCGCTGAGGTAAAATCATTTCTTGAACATTTGGCGGTCAAGAGAAATGTCGCCGCCAGCACTCAGAATCAAGCGCTCAATGCGTTGGTTTTTCTTTACAAGCACGGACTTGATCAACCCCTGGACCGGCTCGACGCATTCGCGCGGGCAAAACGGCCGCAACGTTTGCCGGTGGTACTCACCCGTAGCGAGATCTGTGCGCTGCTGGCCCAGATCGAGGGGACGCAGTGGCTAATGGCCAGCCTACTCTACGGCACGGGCATGCGGCTCATGGAATGTGTGCGCTTGAGGACTCAGGATATAGATTCGAGTATCAACAAATCGCAATCCGTAACGCCAAAGGTGCCAAGAACCAGGTCGTGCCGCTGCCCGAGTCGCTAATGGCGGCGCTGCGAGCAGAGGTTCGCCAACTGTTCGAAGACGACTGCCGCAAGGGTTTCGGTGCAGTCTATCCGCCTGATGCATTGGCGAAAAAGTACCCCAACGCACCCAAGGAATGGATCTGGCAGTACGTGTTTCCCAGCGGGCGTTTATCGGTCGATCCCGGTAGCGGCAAGACCCGCCGGCATCATATTCACGAAAACGGTTTGCAGAAAGCGGTCAAAAAGGCAGCGGTCAACGCTAGGATCAATAAGAAAGTGAATTGCCATTCTCTAAGGCATTCTTTCAAAACCCATCTGCTTGAGAGCGGTTGCGATATCCGCACGGTTCAGAAATTGCTTGGCCACGCCGATGTCTCCACCATCATGATCTACACGCACGTGTTGAACAGAGGCGGACAAGGCATGCGAAGCCCCCTGGATAGTATTGATAGTAAAATTTAACCGCCCCAAGGACGAGCCAAACCCACAACGGATCGCACACTGTCTCCAGCAGCATGATCTAGCTCACCCTAAGTCCGGCAGATAGCGCGGCCGGAGTGTGATCGGACTATAGCCTAGCGGCAGTACTAACAGACCCAAAAGACTCAGCAGCCAACTAATCGCACCGTGCCTTTGCCGGAGGTGTTGATATCGAAGAGATCGTGAGGCTATGAAAGTATTCGCCTGCGATGCCTAACAACACCTTAGCCCTTGCGGAGTAAGGAGGGAATACATTATTAATGGTTCCCACAGCAGACTTGCACTCCGCAAAGCAACCCTATTGCCGTTTTCTTCAGTCAACAAACTCCTGCCCAAAAAAAACGTTGGGTAAACAGAGGAATTCTCTATGGAAATCGCATGCCTAGATCTGGAAGGCGTTCTGGTGCCGGAAATTTGGATCAACGTTGCCGAGCGTACCGGAATCGCTGCCTTACGCGCCACGACTCGTGACATTCCCGACTATGATGCGTTAATGAAACAGCGCCTGTCATTATTGGCACAGCATAATTTGCATTTGTCCGATATTCAGTCGTTCATTGCCGAGATGAGACCCTTGGAGGGAGCTCTTGATTTCCTCAACTGGCTTAGAGCACACTTTCAAGTCGTCATTCTCTCAGATACCTTTTATGAATTTGCCGCACCCCTAATGCGACAACTCGGCTGGCCCACTTTACTATGTCATCAACTCGACGTAGCAGATAATTGCATAGTGGGCTACAGACTGCGCCAATCGCAACCCAAACGCCATGCAGTGCACGCCTTTCAAGGGTTGAACTTTCGCGTCATTGCAGCGGGCGATTCCTATAACGACATCGCTATGTTGACAGCGGCGGACGTAGGCATTTTGTTTCGCCCTCCCCAAAGCATTAGTGAAGAATTTTCTCAGTTTCCCGTTACCATGACGTTCCCCCAATTACAGGATGCCTTTTGTGCAGCCAGTAGTGATAAAAGAACTGCTTTCCAGTAATGTCTGCAAGTCTGGCAACGCGTTGGCAAGTTTTATGCTATCCCGCAGTGTGTGCGGCAGTATCTATAATGTTGAGAAATCCAGATAAGCGTAACACCTTAATTTAACTCTGACTGACGGCCCAATCAGTCCACCCCTAAACGGCTTATATGGCATAGTGACGCACTTTCAGCAGGTCCAACAACTCACCCGGGAGAAGAAACATGTCGATAATCCATAAGAAAAGCTTAGGCGTGCTTACCAGTGGCGGCGACGCGCAGGGCATGAACGCAGCGGTCAGAGCGGTGGTACGCACTGCCCTGGATCGCGGCGTAGACGCCTATGGTATTTACGAAGGTTATCAAGGAATGGTAGACGGCGGTGACCGCATCAAAGCAATGGATTGGGACTCTGTCGGTGGGATTATGCACCGTGGCGGAACCGTTATCGGGTCGGCCCGCTGCCCTGCGTTTCGGGAACGGGCGGGACGCTTACGAGCAGCCCGCAATCTATTGGAGCGAGACATCGATAGCTTAGTGATCATAGGCGGTGACGGTAGTTTGACAGGTGCGAACCTGTTTCGCCAGGAATGGTCCGGGCTACTTGCTGAACTCGTAGAAACGGGTGAGATCACTCAGGAAATGGCGCAGGCCCATCCCAACCTAATCATCGTGGGTCTGGTTGGTTCTATCGATAATGATATGTTCGGTACCGATATGACCATTGGCGCCGACACCGCTCTACATCGCATTACCGAGGCTATTGACGCGATTACGAGCACTGCCGCAAGTCACCAACGCACCTTTGTCGTCGAAGTCATGGGCCGCAATTGTGGCTATCTTGCGTTGATGGGTGGTTTGGCTACCGCCGCTGATTGGATACTTATCCCGGAAAGTCCGCCAGCGATGGATAATTGGGAAGAGGGAATGTGCGATGCTCTCGAGGGCGGTCGCAAAGCTGGACGCCGCGACAGTATCGTAGTACTGGCGGAGGGGGCTCGGGACCGGCACGGTAATCCTATTAAGAGCGCCCACGTAGAACAAGTGCTTAGGGAGCGTCTGAAACTTGACGTACGGGTAACCATCCTGGGACATGTGCAACGAGGTGGAGCCCCCAGCGCTTTTGACCGCTATATGAGCACATTGTTGGGCCATGCGGCGGTGGAAGAGGTCTTATCCGCGACGCCGAAATCCGAACCTTGCCTGATCGGCATGCGAGGCAATCGGATTGCGAAGTCGCCACTGATGGATTGTGTGGAAAAAACTCAAGCCGTCGCTAAAACCATAGCAGCCGGCGACTATGAAAAAGCCATGGATTTGCGTGGCCGCAGTTTTAAGGCTTCTTTCCGCACTTTCCGAACCTTGGCGCGGAGCCTGCCGCATCCGCCTAAACCCGACCAACAGCGCTTCCGGTTGGCGGTACTCAATGCCGGTGGACCCTCACCCGGGATGAATACGGCCACCCGGATAGCCATCCGGATCGGGCTCGATAAGGGGCACATTATGCTCGGCGTGCGCAACGGTTTTCCAGGATTGATTAAAGGCAAGATTGGAGAAATGGACTGGAATAGCGTTGCCGGCTGGGCATCGATGGGAGGCTCTGAACTCGGCACCAACCGGCGGGTTCTCAGAAAACCAGAGGACTACGAAGCTATCGCCCGTAACCTGCAAGCGCATGATATTCAGGGTCTACTGGTCATTGGCGGTTGGAGTGGCTACGAGGCAGCCCACTGTTTATATGAGGCACGCCAGGATTTCCCGGTTTTTAATATTCCCATTATCTGCCTACCGGCTAGCATCGACAATAATCTGCCTGGCTCGGAGCTCAGTATCGGCGCTGATACGGCATTGAACAGCATTGTGCAGGCCATTGATAAGCTTAAACAGTCGGCGGTAGCCACCCATCGCGTCTTTGTGGTGGAAGTGATGGGGCGTTACTGCGGCTACCTGGCGCTGATGAGCGGCTTGGCTACTGGCGCCGAACGTATTTATCTATCTGAAGAGGGTGTTACGCTCAAGGATTTGCAGGCGGATGTGGAGAAACTTAAAATCGATTTTACGCGTGGGAAACGGCTCGGAATGATGATTCGTAATGAATATGTTAACGCGACTTACGACACGGCTTTTATGTCCGCTCTCTTTAAAGAGGAAGGTGATAGCCTTTTCGATGTACGCCAGGCTATTCTCGGCCACATTCAACAAGGAGGAGATCCCACGCCGTTCGATCGTATTCAGGCAACCCGCATAGCGGATCGCTCTATCCGTTTTTTAATCGAACAAGCTGAACAGGCCCAGTCCGAAGCCGCCTTTATCGGTATGCAGAAGGGAGAAGTGTTGGTGCATAAGCTCGCCGACCTTTATCAAATAGGCGATAAGGAAAAGCACCGTCCCACTGAGCAGTGGTGGATGGATCTACGGCCTATTGCCAAAGTGTTTGCGCAATCGGCGCCCAGAGTACACCAGTATCAAAACTCTTAGTCGTCGCGATCGCTATCCTTTGTTCTGCGGCAACGGCTTACCTCGGCCGTCGCAGCGAGAGTTCGACCTGTATCGGGATTTTCTTAAGCACCTATTAGAAAACGGATATGGTTGCGCGACTCTCGCCAGCCCTCAAGGGCTGGCTCGCCGTCAAATTACCCGTTAGATTGACGGTACACCTTTCAAATCATTTCACCTCAAGGTGTATCGTCAATAGGATACTGCTATTGTTTAGCGTGTCAGAAAACATGACTCTAGAGACTTGAGTAGCGGAGCATACGAGGATGAAAAAAGACGTGAAAGCAACGGTTGCAGCGATTATCAGCAAACAGGAAAACGGAATTGAAAAAATATTGTTAACTCGGCGAACCGTAAAGCCCTTTGCAGGTATGTTATGCTTGCCGGGTGGCCATATTGATCGCTTTGAAACCGCGAAAGACGCTATTATTCGCGAAGTCAAGGAAGAAACCGGATTGGACTTTGCGCCGCGTTTTTTCAATTATTTTGATGAAATTCTCGAGGTGTTTGTGGGCAACGCTAGCGGCACCCTTGTTCCTCAACCGGATGAAGTTTCGGAAGTATGCTGGCTCTCAGTTGCCGAAGCGCAGCAGCATCAATTGGCTTTCCAACACAACGAAATCATCGCTGCTTATGCAGCTGCCCAAGCTAACCCATAACATTATTACAAATTATGCTACGGCCCAGTATGTTCGGCTCTTGTGCACCTTCGCAAGTACTTGACTGCTGTCAGTCAATACGCCACTAGCGCTAGCCATAGGCTGGTCAGGATATGATTAACCAGCCCCGATTCCAGAACAACGCATATGGCATAAGTGCACTTTAACTCTATTTAACTGAGAATATCTCCATGGAGTTTCTAAACGAGTACGGCCTCTTTCTGGCAAAAGCGATCACCGTGGTAGCCGCTGTTTTAATCATCGCAGGTGGTATCGTCGCCTTGTCTTCCCGCGGTCATCAAAAGATTAAAGAGCATATTGAGGTCAAGCACCTCAATCGGAAATATGAAGACATGGCCAATACGCTGCATGCGGCCATACTGCCCAAGAAAGCCTTTAAAGCAAAGCTTAAGCACCTAAAAAAGCAACATAAGGCTGAAAAACACGCAACCAAATCCCAGGACCATAGGATTTTTGTCCTGAATTTCCATGGTGATATCCGCGGCTCGGCCGTGGCTTCCTTGCGAGAGGAAATTACCGCTATTCTTAGCGTGGCCGATCCCGAAGATGCCGTGCTGTTGCGTCTGGAAAGCGCCGGGGGCTTGGTCCATGCTTATGGCTTGGCGGCCTCTCAGTTACTTCGTATCAAGGAAAGAAAAATGCAGCTAACGGTGGCGGTGGACAAGGTTGCCGCTAGTGGCGGTTATATGATGGCTTGTGTCGCCGACCGTATTATTGCTGCTCCTTTTGCCATCATAGGCTCCATTGGCGTCGTTGCGCAGCTTCCTAACTTTCATCGTCTATTAGAGAAAAATGAAATTGATTTTGAACAATTTACTGCCGGAGAATACAAGCGAACCCTGACCTTCTTCGGAGAAAATACTGATAAGGGTCGCATGAAGTTTCAACAGGAAATTGAGGAAACCCACCAGCTTTTTAAAGACTTCGTCAACGAGCATCGCAATGCCGTAGATATTAACCGGGTCGCTACAGGTGAACACTGGTACGGCACCCGGGCATTGGAGTGCCAGCTCGTCGACGAACTATGCACCAGCGACGATTATCTGCTAAAAGCCAGTCAATCGGCTAACCTATTTGAAGTTACCCACGTTAGCAAGAAATCCATGGTCGCCAAAGTGTTCTCATTCGGAACCCGCCTATGGGATCAGTATCGTTTCACTTTACCAGGTTGACGGTTTCCCTCCGGATAGCGTCGATGCCCTTTGCAAAGGGAGTTTAAAACGGGATATCGTCGTCAAAATCATTATCGGAGGGTGGACTCTGCTGTTGAGCACCGGCAGCCGGTGGTTCCTGTGACGGTTGCTGGCGCGGCTCCCGGGGTTCAAAACTCGCGCTGCCGCCATCTCGGCCGCCCAACATTTGCATATCATTGGCAATAATTTCCGTTGTATAACGATCTTGGCCGTTTTTATCCTGCCACTTACGTGTCCGCAAGCTACCTTCAACATAGACCTGCCGACCTTTGCGGAGATACTCCCCCGCGATCTCGGCCAGCTTCCCGTAAAACGCCACATTATGCCATTCCGTGCGTTCCTGATTCTCACCCGTCTGCTTGTCCTTCCAAGACTCGTTGGTGGCGAGTGTCACGTTGGCCACCGCATTACCACTCGGCATATAGCGCACGTCGGGATCTTTGCCTAAATGCCCAATAAGCATCACTTTGTTGAGACCTCTACTCGCCATAATGTTTATCCTCAAAGGAAGACCGAATTGCATCGGTCCGATGTTCACAGTTAATGTTCCCGGTTAATGGGAAACGCCTTCCACCTAAACCGCCAACTTCTCGCAGAATTGCACTACTTCGAAGCGGTTAAATTGCTCTAAGGAAATGTAACGAAATAAGTGTACCATTTCATGACGGCAAAATGGTGTAGTTCCATTCCCCGTGGAACTCGTGACGTCGAATGTTGACCTCTGCCAACTCGGCGTCAGTGACCTTTTTCCCCGCTGGATACCCAGACGCATCAATCTCAGCGTGTACCCGCAAGCCTGATTTGGTCTTCGTCGCGGCGATGAGGTTGACAATCACTTCGTGACTGACCAGCGGCTTGCCGCGCCAGTTCTGGGTGATGTAGGAAAACAATCGGTGCTCGATCTTGTTCCATTTGCTCGTGCCAGGTGGAAAGTGGCAGACGGTTACCGGCAGGGCACTCTCATCGGCGAAACGCGGCAGTTGCGTTTTCCACAGCCGGAGCCGGGAGCCATTGCTGCCGCCACCGTCGGCGGTGATCAAGATCTGCCCAGCTTGCGGATAAATCGGCTGGCCCATCCTGCGCCACCGGTTGCCAATAGTGGCCACCGCAAACGCGGCGGTGTCATGGTCGGTTCCAACTCCGACCCAGCCAACATTCTCGCCAATGTCCTAGACCCCATCCGGTGCCACACGCCCGAGTTCCTTGATCTTGAAGTCGTGAACACGGACTTGTTCGGGTTGGCCTTTGGGCCGCCACTCGTGGCCACCATTCTTGAAATCACCCACCAGTTCCTTCTTCTTCGTATCAACAGAAATCGCAGGATCGCCCGAGGCGAGGGCGTTAAGCACGTGGTTATTGAGGTAGTGAAACTGCGCGTCGCGATCGGGATGATCGACCCCCTCACGCGCCTTGCGGTTTGCTTGCAAACTGTAACCCATCTCGTGCAGAAGCGCGGCCACGAGCTTGTGACTGGTCTCATGCCCCATCGCACGCAGTTCGCTCGCGAGCTTACGGACACTCTTGCAGGTCCAGTGCAGCGGTGATTCCGGGTCGCCGCAGGTCATTGGGTTCACCAAAGTATTTAGATCCTCTCTGAGCGTCGGATCTTTCTCGACAGTCTTTTTGCGTCCCCCGCCAGGTTTACGAACACCTTGATTCGCTACCGCCGCAACCTCGTGCCCCCCGGATTCGAGATCACGAAGCTCCTGCCTCCCCACTCGAATCGCCCGCCGTGACACCCCGGTTGCTTTCGACACCAGAGAGATCCCGCCGCGTCCGATGGCTTCTGCCTCCGCAGAGGCGGCAAGCCGCCGCAGACGCTCGTCCAATACGGGCGCTAACAATTCAAACCGCTTCCTGACACCGCTTTCATCAACCATACTATCCATGATAGCAACATCACTCAAAATGAGATAGTTATTTCGTGACAATTACTAAGATGAACTTCGCCGGCCACTGTGACACTACCGACGGCGAAGATCACAAAACTTAGTATAATAGCGCGTTTACATCCAAACCTATCCGGCTAGTATTCCAAGGAAATCCATCAGCAAAATCGCTTCAGATTATCAATCACAACGGCTTCCAACTAACAACGGAATGGTATTTCTCAATGCTCAGCCTATAAATTAAATGCTTGGCATACAGAGTCAACATTAGCAGCATCATGCACAAATCCAGTCGGTGCGAAGGATATAGGCTAGCGGACACCATAGCGATCCTCTCGCGATGGCACCATTGCGGTACCCTTCGCCAACATTAACTGCATACTCTTTGGTCTTTTGCATCTATCACATTACTTCATCAAGTTTCACCGATTATGTTAACAGCTTGTTGAAAAAAGGGAAAATCATGGATTCTATTCGCATCCGCGGCGCTCGTACCCATAACCTGCAAAACGTTAATTTAGATCTCCCCCGCGACCGGCTGATTGTCATTACCGGTTTGTCCGGCTCCGGTAAGTCTTCGCTTGCTTTTGATACAATTTACGCTGAAGGCCGGCGGCGCTACGTGGAATCTCTCTCCACCTACGCCCGACAGTTTCTCTCGATGATGGAAAAACCGGATGTGGATCATATCGAAGGTCTATCTCCGTCTATAGCCATTGAGCAGAAACCTACCTCACATAATCCGCGCTCCACTGTGGGCACTATTACCGAGATTCATGATTATCTGCGCTTGCTTTACGCTCGCGCCGGCATTCCTCGCTGTCCCGAACACCACACTGAGCTAAACGCCCAAACCGTGAGTCAGATGGTGGACCAGGTCTTGACCTTACCTGAAGGCAGCCGCATGCTGTTATTGGCCCCCATTGTCCAGGAGCGCAAAGGCGAGCATGCCAAACTGTTGGAAGCACTGCGCACTCAGGGCTTTGTCCGTGCCCGGATCGACGGAGAGGTCATCGAACTGGATACCTTACCTAATCTGGATTTACACCGTAAACACACCATCGAAGTCGTGGTGGACCGTTTTAAGGTGCGCCCGGATCTGGCCTTGCGTCTCGCAGAGTCTTTTGAGGCTGCTTTGCGTTTGTCCAACGGTCTGGCTAAAGTGGCTTTTTGGGACGCCGGCGACCAAGCAGAATTGATTTTCTCGGCTAACTTCGCATGTTCTGTATGTGGCTATAGCCTTAATGAATTAGAACCGCGGCTATTTTCCTTCAATAATCCCATTGGAGCCTGCGCCACCTGTGATGGGCTAGGACGCAACCAGTTTCTGGATTCCAAACGGGTGGTGGCAAACCCTCACCTCAGTTTGGCCGCGGGTGCAGTGCGCGGCTGGGATAAAAAAAATACTTACTTTTTTCAGCTGATTCGTTCTCTAGCCAAGCACTATGATTTTGACATTGAAACTCCGTTCCAAGATTTGCCGGCAACCATACGTCAAGTCATTTTCTATGGTAGCGATACAGAAACCATTGCCTTCGAATATCTCACTGCCAACGGTGAAAGCAATTGGCAGCATCATGCTTTCGAAGGCGTTCTTCCCACTCTGGAGCGCCGCTATCGAGAAACCAAATCCGAGGTCGTACGCAATGAGCTGGCCCATTATCTAAGTATCCAAACTTGTCCCGCATGCCAAGGCACCCGTTTAAATCGAGCTGCCCGTCATGTTCTTCTGGCTGAAAAAAGTCTGCCAGAAATCACTGCCATGACCATCGGTGAAGCGCATCATTTCTTCGCCCATTTAACGCTGCCGGGGCAACGTGGTACCGTTGCAACGAAAATTGTTAAAGAAATTGGCACGCGTCTAAGCTTTTTGGTCAATGTCGGCCTTGATTATCTAACGCTGGAGCGCAGCGCTGAGACCCTTTCCGGAGGTGAGGCGCAGCGTATTCGTTTAGCGAGCCAAATCGGCGCTGGTTTGGTAGGCGTTATGTATATACTGGATGAGCCTTCCATCGGTTTACATCAGCGGGACAATGCCCGCCTGCTGCAGGCACTGCTGCATTTACGTGATTTAGGCAATACCGTGATCGTCGTAGAACACGATGAAGAAGCCATCGTTACGGCCGATTACGTGGTGGACATGGGACCCGGTGCCGGCGCTTTCGGCGGTCGGGTGGTGGCGCAGGGCGATCCTGCAACCATCGTGGCCAATTCCGCTTCTCTAACCGGCCAATACTTATCCGGACATCGCCGTATCTCTATTCCCGCACAACGGATCCCGCGAAATACGCAACAGGCATTGATTATTCGCGAAGCTAACGGCAATAATTTGAAGAGAATCAATGTGGAAATCCCTTTAGGGCTGATGACATGTGTTACCGGAGTCTCCGGTTCAGGCAAATCCACCCTGGTTAACGATACGCTTTACCGCTATGCGGCCCGCGAGCTAAACGGCGCCGATGTAATCGCGATTCCCTGTCAACATATCCTTGGCCTGGAACAGTTGGGCAGTGTCGTCAATATCGATCAGAGTCCCATTGGCCGTACCCCACGTTCTAATCCTGCTACCTATACCGGTCTATTCACCCCCATTCGGGAATTATTCGCCGGGACCCAGGAAGCTCGATCCCGGGGCTACGATCCAGGCCGCTTTAGCTTTAATGTCAAAGGCGGACGTTGTGAGGCCTGTCAAGGAGATGGAGTCATTAGGGTAGAAATGCATTTTCTTCCGGATATGTACGTGCCTTGCGATGTTTGCCAAGGTAAACGTTATGACCGGGAAACGCTAGAGGTGCGCTTCAAGGGAAAAAACATTCATGGGGTGCTGGAAATGACCGTAGCAGAAGCACTAGTTTTTTTCAGAGCCATGCCTGGCTTGATGCGCAAGCTGCAAACTTTAATGGACGTCGGTCTATCCTATTTGCGTCTGGGCCAGAACGCCACGACGTTATCCGGGGGAGAAGCTCAACGGATCAAACTGGCCCGAGAATTGTCCAAACGGGACACGGGCAGTACGCTTTATATCCTGGATGAACCTACTTCGGGGCTGCATTTTCATGATATCGAGCAGTTGCTTAAAGTCCTGCATCGGCTCCGCGACCACGGCAATACCGTTGTGATCATTGAACATAATCTGGATGTGATCAAGACTGCAGATTGGCTTATCGACATGGGTCCGGAAGGTGGTGCTCAGGGTGGTGAGATCGTGATAACAGGAACACCAGAAATGGTAGCGGCTCATCCTTTCAGCTATACTGGCCAATTCTTGAGAACCGTCCTTAACAGTATTAAGAAACCGTTACAACCCGCCATCACAGAAGCGTAGTAAATCATATACCAACAAATGAAAATTGGTATTAGCCTGTTTGCGAAGGGGGCGTAAATCCAGTCTTGGCGGCTTTCTGCAAAAACAGCGTATGCGCATACCTAACGTCTTCTTCCCTGGCCGCTTCCAGAGAACGCATAGCACTTAAAACACCGTTGATTTCCTGCATTAACGATAGGCGCTTAGGTTCACCCTTAGGCACGGCATCCAAGCACTCGCACAGATGTACGTAATAGCCCCTTAAGTCTTCGAGACAGCGTTGCTTAACCGAAGAATTGAAGGACGTGGGAATATGTGAAGGAATGTTGGCCAAATAGGCATCGTGCAGATTTAAACGCTTGGTGTGAGTTGGAGCGGAAGGCGTCGAGGATCAAAATAGAAGCACACATTTGGAAAAATGAGGAGCTTCGTCATGATCGACATCGACACCTTCCTGACCTATCTATACGTTATGGTGGACGACTTTTGCAAGCAACATCCGAGCTGCGAGCGTCACCCCGGCCCGAGTGCATCGCTGAGCTGCAGCGAAGTGGTGACTTTGGCGCTGTTCGGGCAATGGTGCCACTTCAGCAGGGAACGCGATTTCTCCCGCTATGCCCGACGCCATCTGCGCAGCGCCTTTCCCGGCTTGCCGGACCGGGCGCAGTTTAATCGTTTGATGCGCCGGTACGCCGAGGCGGTGGTGGCCTGTTTTCTTGATCTGGTAAAACTCCTGGATGCGCCGCAGTGTGCCTATGAAGCGTTGGACGGGACGGCGGCCGTCCCGCGCGATGCCAAACGCCGCGGGTCGGGTTGGCTGCCCGGGTTGGCCGATATCGGTTGGAGGAACCGCTGGGGCTGGGACGAGGGCTTCGACGTGCGGTTGTCGGTCAATCCCCTCGGGGCGATCACCGGCTTCGGCTTCGGTTCGGCCAGCACCAAGGACCAGCCCCTGGCCGAGACGTTCTTTGCCCTGCGAGCGTACCCCGATCCGCGCCTGCCCACGGTCGGCGCCCCGGCCCGAGGGCCGTAGGTCACGGACAAGGGCTTTGCCGGTCAAGCTCGCCAGCGCGACTGGCAAGATGCCTATGGCGCGGGGGTGATCTGTGCGCCCAAGCGCAACCGCCGCCACCCCGGGCCGCGGGCCTGGCGGCGGTGGTTGGCCGGCATCCGTCACATCGTCGAGACCGTCAATGGCTGCCTCCAGCAGGTCTTCCGTCTCGATCGCGAACGCCCCCACACCCTCGACGGCTTTCAGGTCCGCCTGACCGCCAAAATAGCCCTGCCTAATGGCTGCATCTGGCTCAATCAGCGACTCGGCCGTGCCCCGCTGGCTTTCGCTGATCTGGTGGCGTGGTAGCATGCCAGGATCTCACACCAAGCGTTTAAATCAGTGGACGGTTTGTCCATTGCTTTTTCCTCCGAATTCGACACGGGCATACGCTCCATTAGCGAAAAGCCTGTTACACTCCAACCCTGGTAAAGGTTTCCCCTTCTATTTGTAAACCATATCCCGGTTTCAGACCCAATTGTGCCGCTGCGCTACCCTGGTTAACAGCCAATTCCACGAGGCCACTGGAATTCTCATACCAAAAGCACTGTCCCGGCGCCACCTCCGCAAAAGTCTTCGCTCGCACCAGGCGCCGACCGGCAATGTGAATCGCCGCATTGACTTCCACAGAACTCGCTCGGATACCGGTCATGGCATTACCATAACGATCTACATAGACAATCCGCGCCAAATCATCCGGCCAAGGCTGAAACGGAAAGGACGTTCTTACCCCTAACGTGTCCGGTGATGCTGTTTCGGTTGCCAGTACGGCGGCCACCGGTGCAAATAGATCCCGGCCATGGAAGGAGGCCGACAACCGCTTTGGCTGCCAGGTAATGTGCCAAGCTTCTACCTGCCGAGCACGCACCGCCACTTGGTTAAACAGGCCATTGTCCGGTCCAACAAACCATTGTTTATCCGCTTGCAGCATTAATGCGGCTCGCTTTCCGCCGACACCCGGGTCCACAACTCCCAAAAATACCGTTTTTTCGGAAAACTCCTCGATATAGGCAGCCAGCAAATAAGCGGCCCATTGGGCATCGTAAGGGGGCACATCGTGAAACAAGTCGATTACCTGTTGCTGCGGAGCATACTTGGCCAAAGCCAGTTTGAGTAAACCCACATAGGGCCCCTGGAGACCGAAATCGGTAAATAGCGCCAACATAAATGATTAGATGACTTGCTATTTGACGCAACTAGTTCGAGGCACCTTTAACAGGCGGAGCTTTCTATTAAACTGCCTTACTCGTCAAACGTTGGTATTTTGTCAGTAATTCCTCTTGTGTCTCGACGTGGTTCGGATCCATGGGAATACAATCTACCGGACAAACCTGTACGCATTGCGGCGTATCGAAGTGTCCCACGCACTCCGTGCAAAGGTTCGGATCAATCTCATAGATCTCTTCGCCCTGAAAAATCGCACCGTTAGGGCATTCCGGTTCACAGACATCACAATTAATACATTCATCGGTAATCATCAACGCCATAATATATGCCTCTTACGGTCTTGGCTTTGCAGGAACCCAGTATAACCGCTTGGTAACAGGGTAAAAAGTTCCGGGATAAACGGCAATGGCTGCCATAGTATTACCAGTAATGTCTCAAGAGTTCTGTAAAAAGTTCAATACCACCCATTCATCTTCAAATATTCCTCCCAGCTAAGCGATAGACCACGTGACCGGCGGTTTTTTCACGCATCATTTTCCAAGTCGCCGGCAGCTGCAAATCATTTAACGACCGTTCCGCCTCTAGATAAATTCGTGCCGCCGACGCCAGCCAGCCACCCCGCTCCAGAAGTACACAACTTAGGCTCAGTAAATCCTGACGGAAGGGAGGATCTAAGAAAACGATATCGAAAGGCTGTGCCAGACTTTGCAACCAAACTAGCGCATCGGCTTGCTGTACTTGCCCGGCATTGACTCCAAGCTGTTGGAGATTGTTTCGCAAATAGCGAACGGCTACCGGATGGTTTTCCACAAATACCACCTCTACCGCTCCCCGGGACAAGGCCTCAATACCCAAGGCTCCACTACCTGCAAACAGATCTAAGCACCGGGCGCCATGCACTATAGGAGCTAGCCAATTAAATAGGGTTTCACGCACCCGATCCGGTGTCGGACGCAACCCTACTATGGGCGGAAAGGCCAATTGACGACTGCGCCAGTGGCCGCCGATAATGCGCAGCCGGTTATTCAGTTTTGGCGCCTGTTTCATTCATTACGTACCACCCACCATCACGGTAATTAACCGCTCAGGCTGAATGCGCTGCTGGAAAGCAGCACTAATCTGCTCCTGTGACACAGTCTCAATTTTGCCCGGAAAAGTTTGCAAATGATCCAGCGGTAGCTTATAGAAGCCAAGCATCGCCAGATATTGAACGAGTTCTCCGTTACTATCGATACGCAGGGCAAAACCTCCAGTCAAATTCTGTCGCGCTGCTTTTACCCCTTCCTCACCGGGACCGTTTTCGGTAAAGTCTTGTAAGGTGGATTTCACCACACTGACAGCTTGATCTACTTGCGCGTTGCGGGTTTGTAGCGCCACCCAAAAAGGGCCAGCCTGAGCCATGGGAGTGAAATAGCTATAAACGCTATAGGATAAACCACGTTTTTCCCGCACCTCTTCAGCCAGTTCGGATACCAACCCATTGCCCCCCAATACATGGTTACCGAGGTACAGGCTATAGTAATCTGAGTCGTTCCGTTTCATTCCAAGCTGCCCGATGTAAATATGCGTTTGACTCGAAGGAAAAGGGATGTGCACCGTGTCCGCTTTGGCCACGGGAGACGCTTCCGGGAGGGGTGGTACCGGTTGACCGACAGGTAAATTCCCGACCAGGGCAACGGCAAGCTCTTCGGCAGCAGCACGTTCAAGGGCGCCAACGATGGCAACGACAGCGTTGCTTGCGACATAGTAGCGCTGGTAAAAAGCCCGCACAGCTTCTCGCGTGATGGCCTTTAAGCTCGCTTCCGTGCCTTCCGGCGGTGAAGCATAAGGATGAGTCCCGTACAGTGCCTGATAAAAAGCTTGCTCGGCGAGGGCATCGGGCGATTGAGTCAGTTCCTGCACTGCTGCAATCATACGGTTGCGTTCCCGCTCCATAGCTTGTGGAGCGAAGTCCGGCGCTTGCAATAAGGATGCAACAGTTTCAACCGCCGGCTTGAAATAAAGCGGGTCCGAGAGGCTACGCAGAGACAGCCAGGCCATGTCCCGCAGAGTTCCGCTGCTTAGTTGCGCACCGACTGCATCCAAACGCTCGGCGATGGCATCGGCCGAATGCTGAGCTGTGCCACTGTCCAGCAGAACATTAGTGAGCCGGGAAAGCCCCGGTAAACCATTATCTCGCGCAGAGCCGGCGTCAAATACCACCTGAACATCCACCATAGGTAATTCCTGGGCTGAAATAAAATACACCTGAGCGCCATTCGCAGTGGTCCAATGCTGAATTGCTGGAGCGGCGGCGGCAAATATAGGGAATAGAAAAATCAAGGCCGTTAATACAATAAGGGATAACGAAATTTTCAGTAGATGCATTTGCATATTTACCAGAGCTCTATTAATCAACAAACTGCTCAGTACGAGCTAACTTTTTGCTCGCCTGCACTCGGCAAACCACGAGCTTTATCCACAGGCAGCGGTTCCAACGTTGCCACGGTAAGTCGTTCGTCCACCAGGTATTGACGGGCCACCTTCCGAATTTGCTCGGGGGTTACGGCTTGCACGCGCTCTACATAGTCATCCAAGGCATTCCATCCCAGCCCTACTGTTTCCAAAATGCCCATGCGCATTCCCTGATAAAAAAGAGAATCTCGTTGATAGACATCTGCGGCAATCACCTGCGCTACCACGCGCGCAAGCTCCTCAGGGCTTACCAATTCTTCGTGCAAGCGCTGCACTTCGCCGCGCAGAGCCTGCTCCAATTCAACCACATTTCGCCCTGGTACCGGATTGCCGGCCAACACAAAGAGGTCATTCAACCGGGATATCATGCTATAACTTGCTTCTGCCGAAGCAGCTAGCTGCTGGCCGCGAATTAAATTCCGGCTTAACCGCGCACTATTACCAGCATCGAGTATGCCCGCTAATACCTGTAGAGCATAAGGCTCCCACGGTTGTTCAGCCGTTTTTAGCACTGGCACCTTATAACCCAAAAGTACATAGGGGAGTTCCGCGGGCGTTTTAACAATAACTCTCCGCTCGCCTCGTTGAGGGATTTCGGGAACCGATTTCAGGACAGGTAATCCCCCCGGTGGCAGAGAACCGAAATAACGTTTGGCTAAAGCCAATACTTGCTGCGGATCCACATCACCGACGACCACCAAGGTGGCGTTGTTAGGGGCATACCATTGCTCGTACCAACGCCGTAGATCCTCTACTTGCAGCGATTCCATGTCGCTCATCCACCCAATCACGGGATTCCGGTAGGGACTGGTGAGAAAGGCGGTAACGGTAAACTGTTCATAGGCTAATCCCTCCGGCGAGTCTTCAGTCCGCAAACGGCGTTCCTCGGCAACTACTTGCAGTTCCTTACCAACCGCTTCCTCAGCTAAGAGTAAATGGCGCATGCGATCGGCTTCCAAACGAAAACTCACCGCCAATTTGTCGTTCTCCAGTTGCTGGAAATAAACCGTATAATCACGACTCGTAAAAGCGTTCTGGCTGCCGCCATTCGCGGCGATAATGCGGGAGAATTCTCCTGGCCCTACGTATGGCGTTCCCTTGAACATCATGTGTTCCAAGGCGTGGGATATGCCAGTCATGCCAAGGGGTTCATAACTGGAACCCACTTTGTACCAAATCTGAGAAACCATAACCGGCGCCCGGTGATCCTCACGGACTAGCACCTTTAAACCATTATCCAACTGGAATTCATGCACCGCCGGAGCTGCAAAAGCCGGTAATATCAAGCCCGACAGCATGACGAAAAAAATTTGTTTCAAACAGTGTCTCATCGTGAACATTCAGTTACCGCCAATGATTCGCTTGCAGGAAAGTGAAAATGATAAAATATCGGCGAGCACTCAATCATGCGTGGCCGCACTATCCAGGACGTGCTACACCACGTGCTAAATAGGTACATTCCATGTCCGATTTCAGAAAAAACTACCCACTCTCTGAGCAGTCCCCAGAGTCCATAGACAGCAAAAAACCGACTCTGTTTGACTATCTCAATAAACCTATCACTGGTTCTTTTAGAAAAGACAAGGCAACTGCCGAGGGAAAAGCTAAACCCGAGCGGTTTGCTCGTCTTAAGAATCGCCTTAAACGGACCCGTCACAGTCTAGTCGAAGGTCTAGCGGATCTCTTTCTTGGCAAACGAATTGACGCAGACGTATTGGAAGAACTAGAGACGCGTCTTCTTATGGCCGATGTAGGTGTTGAGGCCACTGCCGCTATTGTTGACCATCTGACTGAGAGGGTATCACGCAACCAGCTCGCCGATGCCGAGGCGTTACTGCGAGCTCTTCGCGAAGAAATGTTGAGTATTCTTAATCCCTGCAGCCGTCCATTACAGATCTCTCAAGAACATCGGCCTTATATTGTCCTAATGGTCGGCGTCAATGGTGTTGGCAAAACGACCACCATCGGCAAACTAGCCAAGCACCTTCAGATAGAAGGCAAATCGGTTGTATTAGCGGCAGGTGATACTTTCCGCGCGGCAGCCGTAGAACAGCTCCAAGTTTGGGGCGAACGTAACCAAGTCACGGTGATCGCCCAGCAAACCCGCGCGGACGCTGCCTCAGTAATTTATGATGCCATCCAAGCTGCCAAAGCTCGAAAAGTCGACGTATTAATTGCCGATACTGCTGGTCGTTTACACACGCAGGCTAATCTGATGGAGGAGTTAAAGAAAATCAAACGAGTTATTAGCAAGACAGACGCGACGGCACCCCATGAGATCATGCTTGTGGTGGATGCCGGCACCGGCCAGAATGCCTTGGCTCAGGCCATTCAATTTCACGATGCTATCGGGTTAACCGGCATTACTCTAACCAAGTTAGATGGAACAGCAAAAGGCGGTATTATTTTCGCCATAGCTAAGCGTCTGCATGTGCCGATTCGTTTTATCGGAGTCGGGGAAGACATTGAAGATCTGCGAGAATTTAATGCGGAAGAATTCGTGGAAGCACTCCTTAGTAACGAAACATCCACTTTACCTTGAACGGTCTCCAATACTGCTTTGCTCTGGAACTGCCTCGACTTACCGTGACCATCATCACCGGCCCAGGAATACGCCGAGCTCTATTCTGAGTAATCATCAGCATTATGGTTAGGAACTTTTTATATCTTTGGCACTCTCATCGGCAAAGTGCTAAGATAACAGGTTTAAGGGGGGCGACTCAATGAATACCGCTTTAGTTCTCAAATCGACTAATTTACCGACTCCCGTTGACTGCCTAGATAGCTATATTCAGGCGGTTAACGGAATACCTATGCTAAATACCGAAGAGGAGCAGGAATTTGCTTTACGTCTGCGACAACGCAACGATTTAGAAGCTGCTCGCCAACTTATCCTGGCGCACCTCCGTTTTGTGGTTCACATTGCCCGCGGTTATACGGGTTACGGCTTGCCTTTAAGCGATCTTATTCAAGAGGGTAATATTGGCTTAATGAAGGCTGTTAAACGCTTCGATCCCAGCCATGGCGTTCGCTTAGTATCCTTCGCCGTACACTGGATCAGGGCAGAAATTCATGAATTTATTCTCCGCAATTGGCGCATTGTAAAAATTGCCACCACTAAAGCTCAGCGTAAGCTGTTTTTTAACTTGCGAAGTTCCAAAAAACGGCTTGGCTGGTTTAACAAAGAGGAAGTTGATGCGGTAGCTGAGGAATTAGGTGTTAATCCCGATACGGTTTTGGAAATGGAATCTCGGCTTAGCGGACAGGATATATCTTTCGATCCGAGTCCTCAGGCGAATGGCGATGAAGATCGGGATAGGGATAATACCGCACCAATCACTTATCTTCAGGACTCTCATGGCGATCCTGCTACGCTACTGGAACAAGAGGACTGGGAAAATCAGGCCAATAGGCGATTGGCTGAAGCCCTGGAAAGTTTGGATTCCCGGAGCAGAGATATTGTTCAGCGGCGCTGGTTAAGCGACGATAAACCGACACTTCATGAGTTAGCGGCAGAATACCGAGTTTCTGCGGAGCGCATAAGACAGCTAGAAAGCAACGCCATGAAGAAGCTAAAGACTCATCTGCCAGCTGTTAATTAAGGCGGAGTGACGTTCAAGACTGGCATCAAACGTTAAACGCTTTGATAACCCGCTTAATATACGCGGGTATTTTTTTACCCGGTCTGCCTTTTTACCCGTCCGGGACAAAAGGGAAAAGCGGGATAAAAATAAAAGCCTGGCGGTGACCGACTTTCGCATGGGGAAGCCCCACACTATCATAGGCGCTGAGGCGTTTCACGACCGAGTTCGGGATGGGATCGGGTGGTACCGTCTCGCTATGGCCGCCAGGCTGTAAAGGGAAGGGCCCCACGCCCCGGGTGGGGCGTGGGCGGCAAGTGAAGCGGGGTGTAGCACGTAGGTACGTGGCATTGCCTAACGTGGTGTTGCAAAAGGCTTGGGTGTTATATGGTCAAGCCGCACGGTTGATTAGTACGGGTTAGCTTCACACCTTACGGTGCTTCCACATCCCGCCTATCGACGTCGTCGTCTACGACGGACCTTGAGGAGTCTCAGGGACTCGGGACATCTCATCTTGGGGTGGGCTTCCCGCTTAGATGCTTTCAGCGGTTATCCCGTCCGTACATAGCTACCCGGCGGTGCCCTTGGCAGGACAACCGGCACACCAGCGGTACGTCCACTCCGGTCCTCTCGTACTAGGAGCAGCTCCCCGCAAATGTCCAACGCCCACGGCAGATAGGGACCGAACTGTCTCACGACGTTCTAAACCCAGCTCGCGTACCACTTTAAATGGCGAACAGCCATACCCTTGGGACCTGCTACAGCCCCAGGATGTGATGAGCCGACATCGAGGTGCCAAACACCGCCGTCGATATGGACTCTTGGGCGGTATCAGCCTGTTATCCCCGGAGTACCTTTTATCCGTTGAGCGATGGCCCTTCCATACGGGACCACCGGATCACTAAGACCTGCTTTCGCACCTGCTCGACGTGTCTGTCTCGCAGTCAAGCACCCTTTTGCCTTTGCACGCAGCGTGCGATTTCCGACCGCACTGAGGGTACCTTCGCACTCCTCCGTTACGCTTTGGGAGGAGACCGCCCCAGTCAAACTACCCACCATACACTGTCCCCGATCCGGATCACGGACCTGGGTTAGAACCTCGAGTATGCCAGGGTGGTATTTCAAGGTCGGCTCCACCGAAACTAGCGTTTCGGCTTCACAGCCTCCCACCTATCCTACACAAGCAGACTCAAAGTCCAGTGTAAAGCTGTAGTAAAGGTTCACGGGGTCTTTCCGTCTTGCCGCGGGTACACTGCATCTTCACAGCGATTTCAATTTCACTGAGTCTCGGGTGGAGACAGTGTGGCCATCGTTACGCCATTCGTGCAGGTCGGAACTTACCCGACAAGGAATTTCGCTACCTTAGGACCGTTATAGTTACGGCCGCCGTTTACCGGGGCTTCGATCAAGAGCTTCGCTTACGCTAACCCCATCACTTAACCTTCCGGCACCGGGCAGGCGTCACACCCTATACATCCACTTTCGTGTTGGCAGAGTGCTGTGTTTTTAGTAAACAGTCGCAGCCACCTGGTCACTGCAACCCCTTTCCGCTCCAGTGGCAAGCACCTTCACGTACCAGGGGCACACCTTCTCCCGAAGTTACGGTGCTACTTTGCCGAGTTCCTTCACCCGAGTTCTCTCAAGCGCCTTGGGATTCTCACCCTGCCCACCTGTGTCGGTTTCGGGTACGGTTTGCTCGTATCTGAGGCTTAGAGGCTTTTCTTGGGAGCTTGGCCTCAACCACTTCGCCCCTAACGGGGCTCGTCATCACGTCTCAGCATTGACGCTCCGGATTTGCCTAGAGCGCCTGCCTACACGCTTAAACCGGGACATCCAACACCCGGCTGGTCTAGCCTTCTCCGTCCCCCCTTCGCAATACGAACAAGTACCGGACTATTAACCGGTTTCCCATCGACTACGCGTTTCCGCCTCGCCTTAGGGGCCGACTCACCCTGCGCCGATTAACGTTGCGCAGGAAACCTTGGGCTTTCGGCGTGCGAGGTTTTCACTCGCATTATCGTTACTCATGTCAGCATTCGCACTTCCGATACCTCCAGCGTGCCTCACAGCACACCTTCGCTGGCTTACGGAACGCTCCCCTACCATGCGCTTAACGCGCATCCGCAGCTTCGGTACACCGCTTGAGCCCCGTTGAATCTTCCGCGCGGGCCGACTTGACCAGTGAGCTATTACGCTTTCTTTAAAGGATGGCTGCTTCTAAGCCAACCTCCTGGCTGTCTCGGCCTTCCCACATCGTTTCCCACTAAGCGGTGATTGGGGGACCTTAGCTGGCGGTCTGGGCTGTTTCCCTTTCCACGACGGACCTTAGCACCCGCCGTGTGTCTCCCGTGATTGCACTTCCTGGTATTCGCAGTTTGCCTCGGGTTGGTAAGCCGGTATGGCCCCCTAGCCGAAACAGTGCTCTACCCCCAGGAGTGACTCACGAGGCACTACCTAAATAGCTTTCGGGGAGAACCAGCTATCTCCGAGCTTGATTAGCCTTTCACTCCTATCCACAACTCATCCCCTACTTTTTCAACAGTAGTGGGTTCGGCCCTCCAGTGGGTGTTACCCCACCTTCAGCCTGGCCATGGATAGATCGCTCGGTTTCG
>CAVSVP010000007.1:707500-807500 GCA_963731125.1 uncultured Pseudomonadota bacterium | reverse complement strand
ATTCAACCCCAAGACAGCTTTACCGTGCTTTATGAGGAACAGTATCTGGACGGAGTAAAAGTGGACGATGGTGATATCTTAGCCGCAGAATTCATTAATCGCGGCAAGACGTATCGAGCAGTACGCTATGTTGATAGCGAGGGCAACAGCCAGTACTTTACCCCAGAAGGGCGTAGCATGCGGCAAACCTTTCTCCGTTCACCGGTAGACTTTCGGCGCATTAGCTCTCGTTTTCGACCGGAACGCTGGCATCCCATCCTCGGAGTCAAGCGACCTCATCGAGGAGTGGATTATGCGGCGGCTACTAGGACTCCGATTTGGGCTGCGGGCGATGGTACCATAGCATTTATTGGTACCAAGGGAGGCTATGGTAGAACCATTATTTTGCAGCATGGCAGCCGCTACAACACGTTATATGGTCATCTGTCGCGTTTTCGAAAAGGACTAAGAGACGGCAGCCGAGTGCGTCAAGGTGATGTTATCGGCTACGTAGGTATGTCAGGCTTAGCAACCGGTCCTCATCTGCATTATGAGTTCAGAATAGACGGCAAACACGTTGATCCCATCACTGTAAAACTGCCGCGCCCATTGCTTCTGGATGCCAAACAATTAGCAGAATTTCGCCGGCAGACTGCACCCCTCGTAGCACAACTGAATACGCATCAGAATGCGCGTCAAACGATGCTTACCCAGCGCTAGCGATACTATAGGTCTGCCAGCTTGTTCATCGGGTTGATGTCAGGTACCAGCATGGATGCCGTTGATGCGGTGCTTGTTCAGTTTAACGACGAGAAACCTCGACTAATAGAACACATCTCTACACCGCTTCCTGATTCTCTACGGGAACCGCTACTGGCTCTGGCAAGACCCGGGTATAACGAACTGGATCGTCTCGTCCAATTGGATTCAGCGGTAGCAAGACTGTTTGCCAAGACGGTGCAAAGCCTGTTGCATAAGGCAGGCACCACACCTCGCCAGATTCTCGCCATCGGCAGTCATGGCCAGACGGTGCGACATGCTCCCAGGGGTCCTGAGCCTTATACCGTACAGCTGGGCAATCCTAGTTTATTAGCTGAACTTACCGACATAGTGACGGTGGCCGACTTTCGTCGCCGGGATATGGCCGCCGGTGGTCAAGGCGCACCTTTAGCGCCAGCTTTTCATGCAGCTTTTTTCCGCCATTCCGATGAAGCGAGAGTTATCGTAAATATCGGAGGAATGGCAAACATTACGGTGCTTCCCGCTTCACCGGAACACCCTGTTAAAGGGTTTGATACAGGACCCGGCAACGTGCTGTTGGATGCCTGGGCAAAACGCCATTTGGGTATTCCTCTAGATCAGAATGGTGCCTGGGGCGGTGGAGGGCAAGCGCTCTCAGACCTACTGGATTGCTGCTTAAGGGATCCCTATTTTGCCTTGCCCCCCCCTAAAAGCACGGGGCGCGAATATTTCAACCTAGAGTGGCTGGAGCAAAAACTTATCTCTTGGGGGAAAACAGCCGCGCCTCGGAACGTGCAGGCTACGTTAGTGAGACTCACCGCTTGTACCGTAGCGGCAGACATTCGCCGCCATGCACCAGAAACAAGACGAGTTCTGATTTGCGGCGGGGGTGTGCACAACCAGGCATTAATGGGCGTTTTGCAAAACCAGCTTAACCCTATGTACGTGCAATCCACGGCAGATCTGAAAATCGATCCGGATTACTTAGAGGCCATAGGGTTCGCTTGGCTGGCCAAGCGAACCCTGGAAGGCTTACCAGGCAATTTACCCGAGGTCACCGGCGCCAGGGGTTTGCGTATTCTTGGCGGAGTTTATCCTGCTTCATGAAAGAGACTGCGTCTAAAGACCTCTCTCAGCGCCATAGTCTCAGCACTGTGATCCCGGCGCCATAGGCCATAGAATATAAAGATAACGGGCGTTCACTACGCCGAGAAAGAAGAACCACAGCCGCAGGTGGTGGTGGCGTTAGGGTTACGGATAACAAACTGCGCACCCTCTAGACCTTCAGTATAATCGATCTCGGCTCCGACCAGATATTGATAGCTCATAGGATCGATTAGCAGTTTAACACCGCCATTTTCCACCATAGTGTCGCCTTCATTAAAGCTTTCGTCGAAAGTGAACCCATACTGAAAGCCTGAACAACCGCCACCGCTGACAAACACGCGTAGCATCAAATTCGGGTTGTCCTCTTCATCAATTAGGCTTTTAACCTTGCTGGCTGCAGCATTGGTAAAGATCAGCGGGTCTGGCACTTCAGAGGCCACGTTTTCTGGCACGCTACTCATCGCACTCTCCTACAACGTTGCAGAGTATTAAAGGTTGGTAATAGTATGCGATTCTTGACCATTTTAGTCAAGAATCGCCGGGCCAAAAAACTGGCCGACGTTGGCAAGTATTTAAAGAGTAATGCAAGCTTACCCTCCCGGGTTATGCCACCAGCCTTGCCAGCCGCTCCACCAGCTGAACCAGATCACCAGCCGCTATGCTCTCCCAACGCTCACAATAGTCCGCTAGAGCCGGTTTAACCCGCTGCCCAGGATACTGAACGAATAACCCACGCAACGTGGAAAGTGCGAACAAGGTTTCGTGGGCGCCGAACCAGGGATGGCTTAACACTAAAACAGACGGTTCCAACACGCCATCCCGCAGGGTTTCTTGCAGCGATCGTGCAACCCGCAAAGCACCGCCGGCATCTGCGGGTGCCAAGCTGCGCGCGGTCCATAACTCTAGGAGGTCAACAGGCCGCTCCAAGGCTCGTACCCGGCTTGCGCCGCCAGCTGTCACCAGGACCGCCGACAACCGAGCCTTGATTAAGGAAGCGGCCAAAATGTGCGCGGTTAGCCGCAGCGTTATTTCCAGAGAGCCATAGCAGGATGGCGAAATGTCCAGCACCAGCACCAACGTGCGCAGACGCGGTGGTTCCTGGCCGGCGCGGGCACGATAGAGAAGTTCTCCCCGCCACTCGCGACTCTGTAGCATAGGCCTTGGCAGAACCAACTGCGAAGGTAACAACGTGCGCAAATCACCGCGCAGCGCCAGACCGGCCCATTCGCTACCCATGCCGTGTCCATGAGCGCGGCCGTTACGCTGCAAGGGCAAGCGTAATCCTAACAGTCGCCGTTGGGGTACGCTCAGGCAAGGTAATTCCGGTATCCGATGCAGCAACCGCAGGGGCAGGCCGGGTTCAGCGGCTACCGCCTCCGGCCCGAGTATGGCCAGGAGATTCAGCAGACGCTCATCAATGCTGTTGGCGACTTCAATTAGCGCAGCTAGAGGGGGAGCGGGAGCTTTAGGTTCTATCGGTTCTTCCGCCAAAACGGCATTGAGCCTCTCACACAACATACCGGGCGACAAATCCGGCGGTGGTTTCCAGGCCGGCGAAGACAACGGTCGCAGTAGTAATGCCGCCAGCCCCACACATGCCGTCGTAGGCCACTTTAAAGCGATTAGCCTGCGTATATTAGGATGCTCTGCTAGTTTCGCTAAAGTGCTGGTATGACCACTCAACAACCGCAGCAGTTCGTGCAACAGAGACAGAGGCGGATAAAGCTGCAAGCGATGCAATTGCGCTAACGCAGCAGAAAGCTCAACGAGACCATGGGCAAAGCGACCCGGCGGCGACGACAACGCTGTAGCCGCCACGGTCATTAGCTCACGCGTGTCCCATACCCGAAAAATATCCCCGCTGTGGCTGGAAACAAGAAAAGCTCCGTTCGGTGACCAAGCCAGGCGCCAAGCGGAATCCTCTGGAAAAGCAAAACGTGCAAGTTCCCGCCCGGTGCTGGGCTCCCACACAGAAATTACTCGATCCCGAGCCGCCGAGGCAAGCAACCGGCCATCCGGCGACCAGACAAGATCTTTTAAGTAGCGAGCGGCCGCATGGACCGACCAACAACGGATCATTTCCCAGGAGAGGGTATCCCAGACACGAATAGTGTGATCGTTACCCAGAGAGGCTAGATAATGACCCTGGGGTGACCAAGTTGCCGTAACGACCCAATCCGTATGTCCTTGCAATTGGCGAATACAATTGCCACTGCTAACGCTCCAGATGCGAACCGTGTGATCCGCAGAACCCGATGCCAGATAGCGGGCATCCGGAGACCAAGCCACAGACCACACCATCTCTTGGTGGCCTCGGCAACAGAGCAGGCTTTTGCCTTTCGTCGAATCCCATATCCGCACCGTATCATCCGCTGCGGCAGCAGCCAGCCGGCAGCTGTCAGCCGCCCATTTCACCTGGTAAGTTAGACTACGATGGCGTTGGCATCGAGAAAAGCACCATCCGTTGTCGGCATTCCAGATGCGCAGCGTATTATCGTAAGATGCCGTGGCAAGCCGCCGCCCGTCAGGAGAAACAGCAATGTCATTAATTCTATTACCATGACGCTCGCTGCCTTCCCAAATAATGGTTCCGGTTTCTAAACTCCAGCGCCGTAACCGGCCGTCGGGGCTGCCCGTTACCAGGGCACGGCCCTTGGGAAAAATAGCTACGCTGGTGGCTTGTCCCCCATTGGCTTCCGCACCCGTTCCTCTTAGTACGCCTAGACACTTTTCCGTAAGCCCCGGCAGGCAGGGAACCCACGGTGGATCAACCGCCGGTTTCGCGCGGCGCCCAAGCGTTGCCGCCTGCCGAGCAAGATAAGCTTCAGCAACAGCGTTTATCATCCCAGCAACCTTTCCAGCCGTTCTGTGAGTGAGGTGAGAGTACCCGCGTCTACACTTTCCCAGCGCTCGCAGTGTTCCGCTAAGGCAGGCTTGACACGTTGCCTGGGATATTGCACAAACAGCCCGCGTAACCCCGGGATGGTGGGAATTGGCTCTTGCACACCAAACCAGGGTTGGCTGAGCAACACGATCAAGGGCTCTTGCGAACCGTCCCGCAGCGTATCCCGGAGCGTCTGAGCAATATCCAGAGTCCGCGCCGCATCGGCCGGTTCCAGATGGCGTGCTATCCAGATGTCGACCAGGTGGGCCGGCTCTTCCAACGTACAGATACTGCCCGTACTCTCCGTCGTTACCAGCACGGCGGGTAACCGAGCCTGCAACACAGCATTGGCGATAACATGCGCGGCCAGGCGCGTCGTGAACTCTACCGGCCCGAAACAGGGTGGAGACACATCCATAATCAAAACCGTCGGGCGTGGACATGGTGGTTCCGGTCCGGCGCAAGCCCGATACAGCAGTTCCTGACGATAGTAACGGCCCCATAGCACCGGAGAGGGCAAGCCTAATTGTGAAGGCAGTAAATCATTTAGCTTGCCAGACCGGGTTATCCCCGCACGCTCACCACCGGCGCCGCTGCTTAGCGCAAGACCTTTGCTGTTTGACCACAACCGCAACTCCAGAAGGCGGCGCTGCCGGGTGTTTAGAGATGGCAGATACGGTAGCCGTTGGAGCAGGCCCAACGGCAGGCCGGGCTCGGAAGCTACCGCCTCGGGCCCCAATAACGCCAGCAAACTCAGCAACCGGCCATCAATACTATCGGCAGTCTGCCAAAGAGCAGCCAGCGGGGGGTTAGGCGCTTGCGGTTCAATGGTTTCCCCCGCGAGGAACTGGGTTAAGGCGAGGCCCAACTCATGGGGCGGCAAACCGGGTGGCGGCATCCAGGCGTTAAACGACAGTTTGCGCACCAACAAAGCCACTAACCCCACGCGCGCCGTCGCGGGCCAGCTTAGACTCATTAATTGCCGGAAACCCGGATGAGTCGCGAGGGAAGATAATGGCCCCTCCGCAGAATGTCCACCGGTCAAGTGCAACAGGTCACGCAGCAGCGAGAGCGGAGGATACAGACGTAAACGGTGTAACTTAGCCAGCGCCGCCGGCAGGTTGCGCAAATCCTGGGAGAGTGGACTACCGGCAGTCGATACTTGTCCGTGGGAAACACCCATCAGCTTACGAGTATCCCACAACCGGCAGATAGCACCTGCATGCTTCGAGGCAAGAAAAGCGCCATTAGGGGACCAAGCCAGGCGCCATGCATACCGCTCAACTCCGGTAAAACGCACCAGTTCCCGACCGTCTGCGGCATTCCAGATGCAGATCGCTGTATCGCCGTAGGCTCCCGAGGCCAGCAAGCGGCCATCCGGCGACCATGCCAGGCAGGACAGATAATGAGCATCCGCGTGGGCCGTCCACGTCAATGTCGCCTCCCACGTATGGGCGCTCCAAATACGAATCCGGTTGGCTGCGTCGCCGGCAGCCAAATATCGGCTGTCCGGCGACCAGCTTACACTTTCTACCCGGCCGGTAAAGCCGCGCAGCTGGTGCATCTCGCCACCGCTCTGGGCATTCCAGATCCGCAGGGTTTGGTCGCCAGAACCAGAAGCCAGGAGCGCACCATCCGGCGACCACTGCACACTGTGCACCCGATCTTGGTGTCCTTCACAACGCAGCAGGCAAGTGCCTACGACAGCATCCCAGACGCGCACGGAACCGTCGGCCGATGCCGAGACCAACCGTGCGCTGTCAGGGGCCCAGCTGACTTGCAGGATCTCTTTGCTATGACCTTGACAGCAGACCAGACTTCGTTGGGTGACGGTGCTCCAAATGCGCATGGTGTTGTCGCTGGAAGCCGTTGCGATCAAGCGACCATTGGGCGACACGGCGACATCCTGAACCTGGGCACCGTGTTGTTCATTAAACGGTTGGGCTTGGCTTCCCTTTGCCAAATCCCAGCAACACACGGTACCCAAAGGATCACCGGTAACAAGAATAGGCTTCTGGGGATGGATCGCCACGCTGCCCGCTGCGATCTTGCCTTCCCCCGGCAATGTCCCCAGACAATCGCCTTCGGCGTTGGCTAAACGGGGAACCCATGGCGCTGGCGTTCTCGGTTTAATTCGCCGCCCCACCGTCGCCGCCTGGCGGATAAGGTAAGCCGCGGTGTCAGTGTCCTGTCCGGCTGGGTAATGAGTGGAAAAAATGGACTCCATGGTCGGCTCTATCCTCATTTTTGATCTTGCATTTGCTCTGCCGCTCGTTCATACAGTCGGCCGGCACGCACCAGCTCGCCGGCGGCTTCCAGCAATTCCGCCGCACGCACCCAGTCGCCTTCCAGTTCCGCCCGCTGTGCCTCATCTAACCAGCGCAAGCGCCGGTTTACCGGAGATTTTGGCAACACAGCCGGTTGGTGTTCGGCAAGGGCCGCCACTTCTCTATCCACAGCCTGGCGAACAGTGGCAGAAATGCGGGCAAGCAACCGCTTCCCCCCTGGCGATAGGCCTTCCTGAACCGGCGGCGCTTCCCCTACCCACAGGGTCCAGGCCGGCACCAGCCGTCGACTGTCAAAGCCGTAGGCACCCTTGGCAACGACTGCCACCACACGCTGCTCCGTGAGCTGAAATAGCCGTTGCCGCGCCCCTTCCGGTAAAGGAGGATTAAACTCCAGCCCCTTTTCCAAGTACAACCCCCCCGGCCCTAGGTGGTCCAACGCGATCCCCAGCGGTAAAGTGCCTGCCAAGCCGCCTGGAGCCAATACCAAATGGTGCCCTGCGCCGGGGAGAAGAAAGATCGGTTCATCGACGGGTCTAGCCATCAGTACGGAACGCAGCCAGTTAAGTTCCCTCTCGTCCACCAGCACTCCATCGACCCGTGCACGACTTTCGCGTCGCGCTATCAGTTTGACCGCCACCCTTGCGGGCAGCTGACTGTCAGCGTCTGCGACAACTGAATCGATAGGCAGTGATGGCCCCACTAAGAAATCAGCCCCGTCAATCTCGTCACCCAATAACCGTAGCCGCCAATGCCCTATATCCGATCCACCCAGCACCCAGATCTGATCCTGGGGAATAAGGTCGGCCACCCAACCTTCCGTCAGCAGCGGCAAGCGGTGGCGGACATCCACCAGTAGGCGGCGGGTACCGGGACCAACGGCTTGGGCGACCAAAGTATAGGGCAAGCTGGTAACCGCTCGCAGCAGCGACAGCGGAACGCTTCCCCGCCGAGCTGTCAGCCTGAGTAATAAAGCGCCCGACTCATTGCTATTCCCGCGCAAGGGCCGGCGCAAGACGGTCACTATTATGACTTTAATGTTCAGCGCCAGGACGCGGCGTAATACCCAACGCCCCAAGGGGCCGGGAACCACGACATCCAGAGTGGCGGCGGAAGTCAATCGAGCGGGCCGTAGAGCCGTCACCGCTAAAAGATCCACCAGCTCTACTGGAATCCAGAGCGCCACATCCAGGTCGTTTTCCTGCCTCGTCGCAGACGGCTCCCCGAACCCGGGAACCGCTGTCCAACGCTCAGCGGTCTGCGTAAAGGGCCGACCGCCCGCCGCCCGGATCAGATGGGCCGCCGCCTGCCACGATGCCGGTACCTCAACCCACCACGACCCTTCCGGGCTACGTCGCAACCGCACGGTATCGGCCAACCGTGCACCCACTGCCGCCCCCAAGAAGGCCAGCGCGCCGGCAGGATCGGCGAAGTATCCGCCGGTGGCCGAACGTTTCTTACTTGCCACCGCCGATCTCCTTGGCATCGATTTCCATCTCTTCCCAGACAGTTTCACTTCGGACATTCTCCAGCGGAACACCGGTGGCATCGCCAAGATGGTGCAAAGCCCAAACTTCCCAGCGTCTTACTGCGCCGGGTGTACCCGCCACCACGGCAGCGGCATGGAGTGAGGCGCTAAGATCCGGACGCTGCAGCACCTCCGCTACGACGAGAGCCCACGTTTCCAAGCGCTGGCGATCGAGGCTCGCCTCCAGGTCGGTAAGGCGTCTCAGTACGTCACGCAGGAGCGCCGCTGCCTGTTCAGGATGCTGCCAACCGGCTTGGCAACGGGCATTTATCAAACTCACAGCTAACTCTTCGGCTGGGCAGGCCGGCGTCATCGCCTGATTGATGGCATGGGCGCGCTCGAAGTGGTGGGCTTGATCCGCCAATATCCAGGCGGCTTCGAGCGGGTTATCGGTTTCCAGCAGACACTGAGCAGCCTCCTCGGGAAGAGCGCAACGTAGATAACAGCGGGCGGCATCCGCCCAAGTCTGGGCGCGTTCATAAAACCGTGCAGCTTGTTCCCAGCGTTCCCGGCGTTCATGCAGCCGAGCCGCTCGCGCATAATCCTCGAGTTGCTCAAAACAACGGCAGGCGTCATCTAGCAGGTCGGCACTCAGATAACAGTGAGCAGCCCGATTTAGCAATTCCGCGCGCGTCATCAGTGGGTATGGCGTCGGCTTTCTTTAATGGAATCCGGTGCAGTCTCCGCTTCGCTGGACGCCGGCTCACGAACCGGTGTTGCACTCTCGGCGGGCAATACTTCGGTCACCCGGGGATGGCGTTCAATCACGTTGCCGATTTCGGCGGCAATACGCTCATGTTGGCGATTATGATCGGCCTCGGAGAGCATCGGCATATCTTGATCGTCCACCAAAAATTCTTCCACCTCACCGGTCACTTTATTAAAACGTAATTTTACTCGAACTTTCATGATGGCTTTTCCACTCATTCCGCCCGACTTATCGATCTGAAAGCTGTTATCAAGACCGTCTGCGGCACGGATGCCGCGGTCGAGCTTACCGGGATGTATTGACAGCGAGTCTAGAAAATAACTTTCAGATCGATAGCGGGATCTCTAAAAATGGCGCTTAGGTTTGCTATCTATCCACAAAAAATTCAACCTCCAGCACGCCTTCTTCATCCCGGCAGCTAATGTCTTCGGCACCGTGGCGTCGGGCATAGGCTAAGATGGCGTCCCGATAGGCCTGGGCGAGCAGCTGATTGAACGCCTGGCGACAACGCAACCCGACCGTTTCCAGATGGGTTTCCGCTTGCTGAGCCAAGTCGGCCTGTCGCTGGGCGGCGATAGCGGCTAACTGTTGGCGTGCAGCCCTTTCCGCTTGCGCCTGTAAGCCGGTCGCTGCGGCCGCCTCAGCCTGTTGCTGCGACTCTTCCAGCCGTTGCCGGGTCACCGCTTCCAACTGCCGTTGAATATCCTTTTCAGCCGCCTCCCGGGCGCGAGACTCATTGCCGGCAGCATAAGCATCGGTGTAATAAATACGCTCTGCTTCGGCACGTAAGGTATCCTTAACTTCTCCCTCTAACACGGTCCCGGCCACACCTTGGGCTGCTACGCCGGCATCCAGGGTGGCGACAATCTCCAGAACCTGCTCGTCTAACCGATAAACCACGTAACCGCCCTCGACGTCACAGCGGTAACCTTCGCCCACTTCCCGCCAACCGCCGGCACCGGCGGCAAGCCGGGCTTCCAGAGCGCGCAGGGCCGGTTTGCCCAGCTTGGCGGACAACGCTTGCCGCAGCCGCGCCTCACCGACCACGCGCTCCGCCAATTCTACAGTTCTAGAAACCTCACGCCGCCACGCTTCGGCAATATCCCGAGTGGCGGTCACGGTGACGCGACGAGGATTACACATGGGCGTTCTCCAGACAATTCAGGTGATGTTGGATGACTGTGTCGATGCGCCGGCGCAGCTCCGCATTGTCGCGGTGATCCTTAAGAATTTCCCGACGCAGGCGGTTAAGAGCCATCAGATGAGCGCCCAGAGCGACTTCCGTACGCACCGGTGCATGCGGGGCTTCCAGTACGGCGATATCCTCCAGAATGTCGGCGACCGAACGCGTTAGCTCAAGCAGGGGACCGCCTGCCTCCGTGACCCGGGGTTGCACGACCGTCCTGGCCGCCTCCGCCTCCTCAAGGCGACTCCAAAAGTGATTCAGCGGCCACAAATCCTGGACTTCCGCTACGCTCGCCTCGCGCAGCAGCGCAGCAGCGGCGATGAGCTTTAAGCCTTTGACGACCCGGCGGTCTGACAGGTCGATGCCTTCCGCCCGAAGTTCCCGGACCACGTTGGCATAAACCGGTTGAATCCGCGCGATATTGACCTCGGTCAAACGGCCGTGTAACTCCAATAAGTCTGCAAATTTTACCGTCGGCAGCAGCTGCGTGCTCTGACCCTGCATGGCATTGCGCGTCGCCTCGATGCGCTGCAGTTCCAGCTGCCAGCCCTGCCCCAGCAGCTCCTCCAGACGCTCGTCGGGCACTAAATCCAGCTGCAACCGCAGAATAAAACGATCAGCAAAGGCTTGTAACCAGGGATCATCCGGTAGGGCGTTAGAGGCTCCCACCAGACTGAGCAGAGGCACCGGCTGGCGCGCGGAACCGTTATGGAAAATTCGCTCGTTCACCAGTGTCAGGAGGGTATTCAGAATAGCGCTGCTACCTTGAAACACCTCATCCAGGAAGGCGATCTGCGCCTCGGGCAACATACCCTGCGTGCGAATATGAAAGGTCCCCTGCTGGAAAGCCTGCAAGTCTAAGGGACCAAATAATTCCGAAGGTTCGGTAAAGCGGGTGAGTAAATAATGGAAATGCCGCGCATCCACCAGTTCGGCATAGCGAATGACGAGTTCTGTCTTGGCGGTACCCGGCGAGCCGATCAGCAGCAAATGCTCCCGGCAGACACTGGCCAACACCAGGAGCTCTACGGCCGTTTCGCGATCAACGAACAGGTCCTTAAGAACCCGCTTGACGTTATTCAGACGTTTAATGGTTGCAAGGGTTTTCGGATTCCAAGTCATCGTGGCTGTTCCTAGCTGAGGCACTGCTTGACCCTACCGGGCGCAGCCGACTGCCCTTATGTTGCGGCGGACGCCGGCGAACGCTGCTCTGCGGCCTGCCGCAAGCGCGCTATCAGTGTTTCGAAACGCTGCGCATCAGCAGGCAACGGCGGCTGTTCACAATACAAACCCACGCAGGCATCGCGCAATAGTGCGCGAATCTCATCACCGTTAAACCCGACGGTAACTTCGGCAATCATGTCCAGCAGTGCGGGTGACACATCCACCTGAAAATGTCCGGCGTGGACGGCGGCGATGGCGCGTCGGGCCGCCGTATCGGGCAAACCGATGGTAATGGCTTGAAACCGGCTGGGACGCAAGAGGGCCACATCAATAATATCCAGCCGGTTGGTCGTGCCGATCACCAACATAGGCACATCCGCCCGAAACCCGTCCATCTCCGTCAGAATTTGTGCCACTACCGCGTTGCCTGCCCGACTACCCCCGTCCTCCCGGCCGCTACGCCGGGTAGCAATGGCATCAAACTCATCAAAGACTAACACCGCAGGCGCATTACGGCGAGCCTCGGCGAACACTTCCCGCACTTTACGTTCGCTCTCACCGACATACATATCCATAATTTCCGGTCCCGAAACCACCTGCACGGTTGCGTTAAGCTGATTGGCGATGGCCTTGGCGAACAACGTCTTACCCGTCCCGGGAGGACCGTGAAAAATAAAGCCGCGGGGAATCAGTTCACGCCGCAGCCTCTCATCGGGCAACCGGTAAGAACCCGCCATCAAATTCAGGGCGCGGCTTAACTCCGCTTTCACGGCTTCATAGCCGCCGATATCTTCAAAACTGACATTAGGCACTTCAAAATTCGTCGAGGTCTGCACCTTAAAGGTGCGGATAGCCTGGCAAAAACGTTCCATAGGTACCGGGCCGCCGGCTGCCTGTTCTTTAACGGCATAGGCGATGGCATGGCGCAACTGAATCGGGTTCATGCCCGCCACGTTCTTATAAAGGCCTTCGGCATCAAAGTCGCTAAACCGGGCCGCTTCCGCTTCCGTGACCAACGCTTCCCCTAAAAGTTTCTCACGGCCGTCGGGATAGCTGATGCTGCGAGGCACACCGCTGAGCAATATTCGCACCGCAAAGCGCGCCGCCAATACTTCGGGGATTTCCAACGAACGATCGGCAAAAGCCAGCATTAAGCGATCGCTGGTGCGGTAGACCAGTTCAATAGATTCCCGGGTTTCGTTGGAAAGGTTGTGATCCGAACCGCCGGCCAGCAGATCCAGATGGGGAATGACCAGCACGTCGCCCAGTTTCAGGGATTCAGCCAGTTCTTTTAACGAGGCCAACTGACGCTGGCGCAGGCTGCGCGGCATCAGATCACCGCCCGCTTCCTCCGCTGCTCCCAACACAATCTCCCTGAGGCCCGCACGGCGGGCCATATCCCGCCAGAGATGTTCGACGACCAGCTTGTCGCAGAACACCAGCACAGACAGGCCGCTACGCAGAAACGAGGCAACCCTGTCAATCTCCTGAGAATAGGCCAAACGCACCGCATCGCCCTCGGTTAACCGCGCCGGGTGCACTGTCCCCGCTGCCGGCTCGGGCACGGTTTCAGGCCCGGCGGGAGGCGTCGCTGCGACCGGAACGGTAGTGTACGGTGGGTCAGCCAGCTCCTTTGGCATGCCCGCGCTCATCCCCGGCGGCCGATACAAGGGACAGTCCGAGCTGGCTAATACGGGGGTTACGATAAGCTGGCTGAGAGACCGCTCCAACACTGCTTCGACAATGGGTTCCGTGCTGAGCGCCGGGGCACGCCGGAGCAATTCCGCCAGGGTTAGCGTTTCGTCGTCATAGAGAGCGGCTTGAAAATCCTCTACCTCGCACAGCGGCACCAGCCGGATGAGGGGGCGTTTGCTCATGGAGCGCCTCCGGTAAGCCGTTGCGCCAGCTGATAAAGGGCGATGCCTTCGCGATACGCGTAACCAAGGTAGCGCCGCGACCGCAAAGCATCAGGGTAACTGCGTTCCAGCGCCCGCAGAGGTCCCCACCAGGCCGCCACGGCCAACGCATCGCGCAAGCGTGCCGCATCGGCACCGGCATGGTTCAGCACTGCCCGAGCTTCACGCACCTGTTTCAGAGCGTCTTGTTCGTAAAACACCATCGCTGCCTCGTAGACGTCTATCACAAAGTCTCTACCGTTTTCCTCTGTCAATCGCAGGCGTTCCAGCAGTTCTTGACGCCAGTGACGAATGTGCGGATTGCAGGTGGGTTGCGCCAGTGCCAGTTGCAACAGCCGGCGCCCTTCCCCATGCTGGAGCAACTGCTGAGCAAACGCCAGCAGTTCGCTATGCTGACCTTCGGGAGGCCGCGTTAATAACGCAGTCAGCGGCGAAACTCCTAAACAAGCCGCAAAGGGCGCCGTTGCCACCTCAGCGTCATAGTCGGGAAAAAAAGGCAGTGCCTGCGCGACCAAACCATGACGGGTGACCCACTGCAGCGGATATCGTACGGGAGGTATCATTTGCAGCAACGTCTGCAATAACTCCGGTGTGTGCATCACACCCAGAGCAGCGGCCAACACCGCTTCTCCCGCGCCTAGACAACCCCTCACTCCCAGCACCGGTGAACTCAGTCGCAAGCGCGCCGCTGCAACGGCGGCCAGTTCTCCCAACACCTGACTCAACAGAGGTTCGGGATGGCTAAGGGTTTCGGCATCTAGTAAATCACCCCGCGGCGGCGGTCCCGAACCCCCTATCGCCCATTCCGCCACCCGCATCGCAGTTTCCGTAGCGCTCATAAAATAACCGTTAAGACTAAGGAACCCGTCATTCTTTTATCTGTCGCTTTCTGTTATCGATCATTTTCAAGAAAATAATGGGCTTTACCAGCCCAAGTGCTTCCACTATGTCCGCTAGACCCTGGAAATCCGCCGGCTTTTACCGTCCCGTAGAGGGTGGGCTGCTTTGCACCCTCTGCCCTCATGCCTGTGTGCTGGCAGATAATGAGGTGGGTTTTTGCCAGGTCCGCCGCCGTCACGGCGTAGAATTACAAACTGCCACCTTTGCCACTTCACTACAGCATTTTGACAACATTGAACGCAAACCTTTCTATCATTATCAACCGGGGCGTAAAGTATTAACTTTAGCGGCACCGGGCTGCAGCTTCACGTGTCTATATTGTCAAAATTATCGTCTCTCGCAATTTGGCCGCACGCCGGCGGCTCCCTGGCAAGGAATGCCGGTGGATAGCGCGGCGATTGTCGCGGAAGCGACGGCGCAGAATGCCGCCATCGCTTTATCCTATTCGGAGCCCAGTCTGGCTGCGGAACTGACCCTGGAACTCGCTGCCGCCGGGCAGCCTGAGAATATTGCCGTTCTCTGGAAAACCAACGGCTTTATCACACGGGAGGCGTTGGCGCTGATAGCGCCCCACCTGGCGGCCGTTAACGTGGATCTTAAAGCGGTGGACGATAGCAAACACCGGGCGCTGACCGGGGCGCCGGTGGCCCCCGTACTGGATGCCATCGCCAAGTTTATCGAAGCCGGCGTCTGGGTGGAGATCAGCACTCCGCTGATTCCAAAATTCAATACCGACCCCCAATCCCTGGGCCGGCTTGCCGCGACGGTGCGTGGGCTAGGCATCTCCATTCCCTGGCATTTGTTGCGCTTTACTCCGGAATACCGCCTGCGGCGGGCACGGCCCACAGCGCCTGACACGCTGGCACAGGCATTGGCCATTGCCCGCGAGGCGGGTCTGCACTATGTTTATGTGGAACGTGCCTGCGGCCCGGCGGCCCGCAACACCTATTGTCCTCAATGCGGACATGAAGTGGTAGCCCGTCATATCTGGGAAACCCAGACAGTTTCTCTCATCGACGGCCGCTGCCCCAGTTGCGGTTGCGACATTCCGGGACGCTGGCATTAATGACTTCCCGTCAGGTGACAAGGTATGGCTGACTATCGTTTTGTACAACACTTACCGGATCTTATCCATCCCGAAGATTACGCGGGTGATCCCGAAGGACGTCGGGTCCGGGTGCGCATTCGCGCCACCGAGCAAGGCGTTGAGCTATTAGGCGATGCCATGCGCCCGGATGAGCTGGAAAAACTCCTGGAGACGCTGGATGCCAAGGTGATTGAGCAGATGCTGTGCGGCTGAATTTCCCTCTTTATGAACCCGCGCGGTTACGGTAATATGCGAGCCCTGACTTAGATTCATCCATTCCTTTACGGAGAGGTACCGAAGCGGTCATAACGGCGCCGACTCGAAATCGGATGGGGGCCGAGAGGTCCCACGCGGGTTCGAATCCCGCCCTCTCCGCCAAAATCAACACCTTGAAACTTTCCTTGATGAGCCACCTCACGGCTATCGCTGAGAATCAGGGGGTTACGTTGAGCCGTCAGGGTATCTACTTTTGCCGGGATACCTGGCAGACTACTTTGTAGGAGCGAGCTTGCTCGCGAACTAACCCTGATGCCCGTCTCAATCGCGAGCAAGCTCGCTCCTACAAGTGGATGTGGTGTCTGACATGTCCCGCCTTAAGTTGGAGCCGTCGTCTGGCCGCTTAATGCTTGGGCTCAGCTGTGGCGACGCAGCCGACGTCAAATGCAGTTTTTTGTTAGCGTATTTGCACGCCACCATTTTGCAACCATAATAACACCATTCTGCAATTATTCAAGGACTGCTGACGATGCCTGCCATTACCATCAAAAACATACCAGATGAACTATACGAAAGCCTCAAAAATGCCGCGAATGCACATCATAGAAGTATAAATAGCGAGCTAATTGCTTGTCTAGAAAAGGTTTTATTACCAACCCGCTATAGTGCCGAGGATCATTTGAGCATTGCGCGCGGCCTCAGGGCCAAAATAAAAGCCAACAAACTCGACCACGAGGAAGTTAACGCAGCCAAGCAAGAAGGCCGCCCATGATTGTGGTTGACACAAATACCATCGCTTACCTCTACTTGCCTACTGACTTTACAGACTACTGTGAACAATTGCTTAGCATCGACAGAGAATGGGTTGCGCCGAGCTTATGGAGAAGCGAGCTCCGGAACATACTGGCTCTATACTTGAGAAAATCCATTTTGGATTTTGCTGCTGCTTGTAACATACAGTCGCAGGCAGAGCTCCTGTTATCAGGTAACGAATACATGGTCGATTCGATTAACGTCCTTGCCCTTTGCGCAGAATCATCATGTTCTGCTTACGACTGTGAATTTGTTTCTCTCGCCAGATCTCTCAACACCAGACTTATCACTCATGATAAGAACCTTTTGAAAACATTCCCAGCAATCGGGATTACCGCGAAAGACTTTATTGCTTTGTTATCCTAACGAGGCTGTATAAAAACACGAAAATAAAAAACAATAAAAATCAACACAATAGAGATGATTGGTAAAGCCAAGCTGAGTCTATAGGACTCTCATTCTTTCGTCCTTGAACTATAGTCCATTATATTTCAATTAGTTGTAAGGCATAACCCGGCGTAGCTTACCTAACCGATGGGCAGCAGATTTTTATTTTAAAAAAACTCGGAATATCAATACCTCAATAAATTATTCTACAGCCTCAACGGGGAAGCTAACCGGTGCCGCGTTTAGCGGCGTCCGCGTTGAGCGCTGAGTTAGGCATTGCTTTCGATACTAACGGAAATCTCTCAGGATACTCGATCGATTCAACCGCTAAATCAATATCAAGGTCTGGCCAATATAGGTGACGTGGGTGAGGTAGCTCAACATTAAAAATGGCACTAACAGATGCTTCTTTAAACCATGGAAACTCGCTAAATGGAAGAAATAATTCCTTTTCATTTAGTAAAATCCAAAAGCCATGTTGGGAAACGTTGGTTACCTCAATTTCCGAAATGGCGGTGCCATGCGTTTCGGATTTCATCAGCATGTTCCTCAATCAAAGTTTTCACTGTACGAAGTTCTTTATCATTAAGACCGTAGTTTTTAGCCAACTCGATTTTCGGTTCCATCCAGAACTTCGCTTCACCACTGCCACAATGCACATGAACGTGTATTCTTGGCTCTTCTCTCGAGAAGAAAAAGAATCGATATCCGTCTTCTTTAAAAACTGTTGGACTCATCGGTAGGCGGGTCCGAGTTGAATGAAGTGGTAGGCTACTCCGAACTCAAGCCATATCTGGACAGGAATACTAGAATTTTGGCCCGTCCAACCTTCCGAGCTATATTCAAACTTCTTGCCGCATTTGCCTTGAATAATAATGCCAATCGTGTCTGAAACTTCTACGGAAAGTTTAAGTTGCAATAGGTAGAAATCAAGCGGCATAAGGTGATGACAGATCAAGGTTACAAGAGTCTCGCCGTAAGTTCCTTAATAATCCGAACGAATTCGCCCACCGAGACGTCTATGGTTTTATTGGCTTGCCGATAATCTTTCAGTCTATTACTTTCGGTAGTCATGGGGCGTTACATTCACCACTTGAACAAGAACTTAAGATCCTACAACCGCGTATATCACTCGGTATCTCAAACAGAGTCGATTAGCCGCCGCTACCGGCGGCGAAGTACTCTGTGAAGATATGCTCGAGTTCATCATAGAATCCCCAGCCCATCTCAAAGGTACTCGTGACGATGCAACGAGCCCGATCCGAGTAGTCAGCACTCAGCCCATTCGTCAACGCGAGCTTTGCCGCACGTTCAAACAGATCCTCGAATGCGGCATAGAACTCTTCATCGATATCCCCGTATGCCTCTGTAAACTCCACACCCGTTTCGACGCAGAAATAGATAAAATCGATCACCTGCCTTGGACTCGTTGCTTCTGTTTCGACTCGCTGGAGCATGCGAAATGCGATTGACGGATTGCCGTCTCCGAATCCTCTAGCTGGGAAGAACTCTGAGCGGACTTGCGCCTTGTAATCAGCAAAGTCGGGTTCCGGTGCCGTGGGATCAAATCTTGAAATCAAGAAATGCTCAGCTGCGGGGTTGCGCTTAGCCAGCTCTAGGAACATCTGAACGAGCTCTTCTTTCGAGCAATTCTTGAGTTGGTTTTGAATAGTGCGAAACTTCATAGGTATTTTTATGATGATACTAATCTAATTTTCTTCGACAAATACACATAATATGAAACTACAAATGCAACCATAGTAACTACCTGGTATGACGTTGTTTCATAAACTTCTGTATTTGACTCATCTGTTGTAAGTTCCCCGCTAAAGAGGCCTTCAAGAACTCCAACTAAAATAACTATTGGGATAAAAATCACTAAGATCCTAATTATGACAGGCAGACTGATACACATTACCCTCACAATAAAATTCTTGTTATCTCCCGCCGAGTTTATTTTGTAACAGTAGTAAATACCCCACACCGATATGGTCAACATCAACATTGTGCCTACAAAATCGTATATATTGTATGAACTACCGACATATAAAAACGGATCTGAAGCAAAAATCATTAGCACAGTAAAGAGAAGCATGTACTTAAATTCCTCTTTCTGGCTCACTTTACCTGACTTAAAATCTTCTACAAGTTTATCAACCTTCCATAGATACATTTATTTGCCCCCTCTATCCCTAACAGTTCAACAGATAGAATCCGAAAATAGTTAGCTAGGCAGAATCTGTCTATTGGATTATTTTCGGATTCTACGTGTCATGGAATCAAGCTTAAATCCATAGCCTGTCCTACAGTGCGTTCGGTGCTTACCGTTCAAGCAATTCTATCAACGGTGGTAACAGGCAGACCGAAGAATTCGGCGATCCTGTAACAACGGTATTCTCCCGTGGTATAGGTAGTCACGACGCCATGATTGCGGCTATCGTAAGCCACAGTTTGTGGCATGATCCGCTGTAGGGGCAATTCATGAATTGCCCCTACAGGTTTGCATTAATCAGCCGCCACCACATAGGACCCGGAGAAGCATGAGCAAACGCAACCCGGATGAAGCACAGCGGAATCCGGGATGAATCCCGGTATAATCAGCGCTGCGTAAGAGAATTATAAAACAAGTATCTTGGCTCCTTTGCTCAGGGAACAGGCGGCAACCGAATGAACCATGAAAAACTGGTAAAGCTGCTCAGCACCTTGCCACCATCACTGGTTGCCATCGCCGGCGTGGTGCTGGGGCTTAGTGTGGGACTGTCGGGGTTTTTCTACCTGGAAACACCCCCTTGGGCGCTATTGTGGGCAGCGCTGTTCGCCCTGTTCGCCCTGTTGGGCTGGCTCGGCTTTAGTGCGGCGCCAACATTCACGGAGAAAAACCCGGTGCCCGCACAGCCGCGCCGGGTCTGCGACGGACCCCTGGTGATGATGGAATTGCCCGGCGGCAGTTTTCCGATGGGCTCCCCCGACACCGACGACATGGCGGGAGACAATGAAAAACCGCAGCACCAGGTAACGCTTTCGGGTTTTCGTATGGCAACCACGCCGGTGACGGCCGGGCTGTACCACAAGGTGATGCACGATGAAATGCTGCCGGATGCCGAAGCACGGCGGCCGGTTGTTGATATTTACTGGTACGATGCGATCGCCTTCTGCAACGCCCTATCCCGGCAAGAGGGGTACCGCCCCTGTTACCGCTCCCTTTTCGGACGCTGGTGGTGTAATTGGCGCGCCGACGGTTACCGCCTGCCGACCGAAGCCGAATGGGAATATGCCTGCCGTGCCGGAACCAAAACCCGCTATGGCTTTGGAAACAATCCTGCTGGGCTGGAAGCGTATGCATGGTTTGCAGAAAACGCAAGCAGCTCACAACCCGTCGCTACTAAACGACCCAACCGCTGGGGGCTTTACGATATGCACGGCAATGTCTGGGAGTGGTGCTGGGACGTTTATGGGTCCTACCCTGCACAGCCGCTGAAAAACCCGCGTGGCCCGAAGAGGCTTTTACCCGCTGGCAGCGAATCGCGGGTTTTGCGCGGTGGTTCCTTTTTCGATTCGCCCGAGGACCTGCGCTCCGCGCGCCGGGTCGGCGGCCGTCCCGAGGGCTGGGGCAGGCGCAGGGCCGTCGGCTTCCGTTGCGTCCGCGTCCCGCCCCAGCTAATTGATTGATTGAATAATTGATTTATTGATCAACCGGCGCGTTAGCGACGGTTCCGATTTTTTTGAATATACAAACAGACAAACAATCTTACACAAAAATAAACAAATTGTTCCGTTCAAGAACAATTATGTTCATTTGTACAGACAAATTGCCAGCTCTTCTCAACTTCGTTCAGGGAAATAACAACAACCCTCGATACGAGCGGACAGTGCGAATCAGCTTGTCCTCGCCACCCGCAGCAGCCACCCGCAATCGTTGGCGTAGTCTGCGCCGTAGCTTGCGGCTGGACGTTATGCCCGCTTTGCTGATGCGATAGCCGAGAAAAACCGTCGGCGCCTGGGTAGGCTCGACCGTCAGATGTCTGGGGTTGAGGCGCAAGCCGCGATGATTGTGCAACCAATCCGCGACGGCCAGACGGGCGTCGTGTAAGTGTGCCTTGTCATTTGCAAACAGCACGAAATCGTCCATATAACGCAAGTACCCAGGCACTTTTAGAACCCGCTTGAGGTAATGGTCAAGCCCATCCAGGTAAAAATTGCCGCACCATTGGCTGAACCAGGAACCGAGCGGCAAACCCTGGCCCGCCGCAGGGCAGCGCTCGCCTAACGTCGCTAGCGCCAACCGGCTGCGATAAACGCGTTCGCCGGACTGCATAATTAACCGCAGCAAGTCCAGCGTATCGGCGTCGCCGATACGTTCAGCGAATAGTGCCAGCAATCTGGCATGGCTGACAGTCAAAAAGTAAGCGCTGATATCGAGGTGTAATCGCCAACGGTATTGTCGTTGCCGGCCGAGGAAATAGAGCACCGCCCGGTGGGGACCGCGGCCACGGCCGGCGGCGAAAGACTGGTCAATAAAGCGGCGTTCGAATACCGGGCCAATTTCCCTCAGCAGGGCGTGATGCAGCACCCGGTCGCGCACCGCCGGCGCGGCAATTAGCCGAATTTTGGGGTCGCGAATCCAATGCATCCGCCAGGCCGAAGGACAGTAGCGGTATGCCAGCAATTCCCGCTGCAGCGCCAGCAGGTGACGGTCACAATCAATTTCGAAAGTCGCGATGGAAGGGTTGCGGCGTTTGCCGCGGCGGCAGTCACGCCACGCCTGCCACAGGGAATCCAGGTTGGCAAGTCGCTGATAGCTGCCACGCTTGAGTGTTTTCACTGAATTAGACTCTCTTCGGTAGCCTTATTGACAGCTTTCTTGCTCAGGTGACGGAGATGAGCGAAACAATACCACGCTTTATTTGGACTTTGGCCATTCCCCCTCACCCTCACCCTCGCCCTAACCCTTGTCGGCGGCATATTAGTTGGCCCGCCCGGACGGTCGCCGGGCTACTGGAACGGGCGGGCCGGGATGTGGGGCACAGAGCCCCGGCAGGCGCTGCATGGCGCCCAAAGCGGCATGTTGGGGCGGGACGCGGACGCAACGGAAGCCGTTGTTCCTGTTCCTGTCCCTGTTCTCGGGATTGTCGTCGTCCCGGTTCGCGGAGCGCAGGTTCTCGGGCGAATTGTTAAAGGAACCACCGCGCAAAACCCGCCTCCCAGCTTTTCGCGCCTGCCCAATAATCATTCTGCCGCACTTCGCGACTTCTGCCAACCACCCAGTTGCCGGCCAATAGCATCGGTTTGCTGCAAAGCGTATTGTCCCTGACGATCGTCGAGGAGCTCGGTTTCCATCGCCAGCCGCAGGCGCAGCCGCAAGCGGATAAGAATAAGATCGATCTTCCGCAGCGCCTCTTCACGATCGATGTTTTTCAACGCCAGAGTGACCGCATCGAGTAACTGCAATGCTTCCTGCGACAGCGCTTGCGCCAGCACATCGTGGGGCTGCGCCCTGCCCTTTTTCAGCAACCAGGCGCACAAATCCCAAGTGGTAGTAAAGATCGGCGCATGGGGATCTCGGCTCATCAGTAGGACCCTGAACTGCGCTCGCTGCGCCGCAGCAAACCGGCCAGAGCCGCCATCAACTCCTGTTCAATGGCATCCAGCAACGGGGTTGCGGCGCTGTCGTCGCCCAACAGCAGCTCAATCGCCGCCAGGCTGGCGGCGTCGCGAGCCGAGCGGTAGGCTGCCGTTTTTTCACGCCGGTCGTAACGGTGACAACCCAAGGCTAGCTGATCCAGGCACTCGCGCATGCGTGCCGCCGCTTTTTCGCAGCCCGCACCGTGCGCCACGAGCTGACGGTAGATTGGCATTGCCAACTGCACCGCCTTCAGATCGCGCAGGGCATAACGCCGCTCTTTACCACCCGGCAGCAGGGCGTCCTCCAGAGCTGCACGAAACCGAGCCTGTTTAATACTGGCGCGCTGTTGTGCTTTCGGTTCCACTGGCAAAGCGGCGCGTTCGATGACCCAGCGGCCACCGACTTTCTGCGCCGGCAGGTGGCCCTGCTGGATCATATACAGCACCTGCCGCCGGGATTTACCCAAAATCTCCGCAGCTTGCTGCAATGACAAATTCATGACATTCGGTACAACAAATCAACAAAACGACAATCACCATTACCAAAAATAGACAAAAACAAACAAATAGACAAATAGACAAATAGCGCGTGCCGCGCTCCGCGCGGCAATTCAAAATGTCAATAAGATCAATGAATCAAGGCTGGGGCGGGACGCGGACGCAACGGAAGCCGTTGTACCTGCCCCTGCCCCTGACCTCGGGATTGACGCCGCCCCGGTACGCGGAGCGCAGGCGCTCGGGCGAATCGTCAAAGGAACCACCGCGCAAAACCCGATACCTACCCGAGCTAGGTCCTGGGGGATCGACCAGTATTCCAGCCGTATATTCACCATACCAGTCCCGCACCCACTCCCAGAGATTACCGTGCATATCATATAGGCCGAGGGGATTGGGATGTTTCTGAGCAACGGTATGAGCTTGATAGGAAGAATTTTTATTGAACCAGGCATAGCTTCCCAACTGCGCTTCATCACCTCCAAACGACCAGGGAAACCGGCTGCCACCCCGCACCGCGTACTCCCATTGGGCTTCAGTGGGCAAATCGCCGCCGGCGTTCCGGCAAAAACGCCGGGCTTCTTCCCAGGTAACATTCACTACGGGAAGCGCCACATCTGCCTCATCATAATCATGTCGGGGCCGCAACCGTTTGTATTGCGCGTTCGTCGTTTCAGTCCTGGCCATTTGAAACGCCGATAGCGTCACGATACGCGGCGGGTCAACGATCTCTTTTTTCCGCGCCATTTTATCGTCTTTTTCCGACCCCATGGTAAAGGTTCCCTGACAGACTTGGACCCACTCGATAACGGTGCGCTCGTCGTCCCGCCACCCGGGCCCGCCGGTAATCAACACCTCTTTCTGCGAACCGTGCACCGTCAACGCCTCAACCTCTTCAACCGGCTTAGCACCCCCTTCCCAGAATTTGATGGCCTCGGCCAACTCGGTAAAGTCACCCGTCGACGTCACCGCCCACCGCCCGAGATGATTCGGCAAATTCCGCAAATGAGCTACAGCGTTATCTGCATCGGCCGAATCTGGCAACACCACCAGCAGTTGCGTGTTTTCATTGAGTTCATCACTGGGACCGAACCAGACTTTTAGCGGCTTCATCCAGTCTGTTCCCAGTAAAACCTGATCGGCGCCGCCGCGGTCCAGCAGGCGAATCGCCAACTGGCGCGCCGCCGGGTCATTATCATCGTATGGTTTGGCAATCACCACCAGCGAACGCTGGGGCCAGTCTTTGCCACAGGCGCGAATGGGTTGCGCCAACCTGCCGGCCCGCAGCACCACGCTGGCACTGCGCTTGAACTCCACCGCATTGTCCTCCTTAGCCCAATCCCAGCTTACCGGCACGCGAGCACCCGCCGGCACCTCCAGCGATACCGTTTGCTGCGCACTGCCCGCAGTCATCCGGTAGCGGCCGTTGCCAAGTGCTTCTCTCAGTTGCACGGTAGGCGCCACCGCCAGTGCGCTTTCGATGTCGGCGTCGGCAACAACAACCCACTGCGGCGGATTGGGCGTCAACCCCCTATGCAGCGCCGCTGCAAAAGCCGCCAGCGCCAGCCCGGCTAATATGCTAATCGCCAGCAGCAGCCGTGGCGGGTATTTCGTTAGCGGCGGCGGTTGGTGGCGGTAAAGATCGGCGGCGAACCCCAGCCGGCGCAGCCGGTGGCGGGTCAACGGGGGCAACTCGTCCAGACGCCAGGTCAGGTAAATATAGGCATCCAACCCGGCCGGCCGATGCTCGTCGGCGGCGAACTCAGCCAGACGCTCCCGGATCTCGTCACGCAGCTCAACATCTGCAAGTTCTGTCAGCCGTTCCACTGCGCCCGTAGGGTCAAAATATAACCGTAACAGCGCCTGCTCCAACTGCCAGCGGCGGCTGGCAAGAGAGCTTTCCCAGGGCAACAGGGGGTTTTCTTCCTGCTCCTTCTTTCGTGCGGCGTCATAATAGCGCTGTCGCCACCAATCCAGCGCCCGCTGGGCCAGGCTGTCCTGCCGGAGCAAACCATCCTCCCCCAGCGGCTCACAGCGTAGCAGCCAATTTATCAATGCCTGACGATTCCGCCGCGCCTCATCCAGCACCCGATCCACCTGCCACTGACTGGCCGCCAGCCCCAGCTTTATCCTTGCACTCTGAGCCCCGGCGCTATCGGCCTGCGCACCACCCAGGGCCATAACCGCGGCCCAGGCCCGGGCGTCTCCCTGCAGCGCAAGCCCCCATGGCGCGGCCGAACGCGCCGGAGTATCCACTCCCCCAAGCCAGTAAGGCAACTGCTCCAGCGCAATCACCTCAAGCCCGAAAGAGGCGAGCAGCGGCGCCAGCCGATTGCCCGCAGCCGAGCAATCAACGAAACACAGCCGCGGCCAGCGCCGCAAACCGCGCAGCAACCGGCGGGTTGCGCCGACGTATAGCAGATTACCCAGCCTGCGCGCTAAACCCTCGCCATCGCTGAAAATCGCCACCAACGCTTGGCGGCCTTGTCCTTCCTGAACTTCCGGCCGATAGCCGGGCTGCCCCGGCCAGTCAACCCGCAGCGGCAACTCGGTAAAAAAGCCGCGGCGTGCTTGCAAACCCGCTTTGCTCAATGTCGTCAACAACTGCTCCACCGCCGCCCAGGGCGTCGGCCGCGCCAATTGGCGATCGAGCCAAAACCAGATTTCCCGGTCATACACCGCGGGCTCGAAGCATAATTGTGTAAAACCGCCGGCACGGGCGGTGGCGTCGACGGTCTCGTGCAGGTCCAGGCGGCGGGTAAGATCGTCGCTGAGAAAACGCTCGATATGCCAGACCAGTTGCCGCCGCTCGCGCGCCTCCACCAGGGCGTTTGCATCCCGCTCCGGCGGCGGCAGCGGCTGCCAGCCAAAGCCCAGATAACGCCGCGGCGGTTGCGGTTTAATCTCAGGAAAGCGCCGCCGATAGCGCCACCAAGCCCCCACCGCCAACGCCAGCGCCGCCAGCCCCAGCAGCACCAGCCAGTACCACTCGAGCCGGGCGGGCACCGTCACCGCTTGCCGGTCAACCTCAGCCCGCCAGAACCAAACCTCATCTACCGGTTCGGCAGGCAACTCGGGAGGGGTTTTTACGGGTGGCGGTTTAGGCGGGGGCTGCGTGTCAAATGCCGGTGTGTCGAGAGTTCCAATGGATTTAGACGGCCAAACAAACCATGCCAAGGCTACAACAGCCAACAACACCGCCGCTAACAATCCAATCCATAACAACCTGCGCCGCCGCGGCGTTTTAATGTCTCGGTCTTTCAGGTCAACTGGGAGAGAAGACGACGGCGACGGCTTTCGTGCTGAAACCGCCGGTATCTCTTGACCTTCCTTCGGCCAATCAGCCTCCCGGTCAGGGCACCAATCGGCAAACAACGCCTCGAAGATTCCACGTTGTTCGGCGGTTTTCACCAGCAGCGCGCTAAGCAGCGTTTTTAAACTATTGCGGTCCAACTGCGGGGCGCGCTCAAACAGCCACCCCAGGCGCTCGAGCTCGCCGGGCCCAACCGGCACGCCGCGGGTGCGCAGGGCGGCAAGAAAATCGTTGATATCGGCTAAGCGGTCGCCGCCGGCGAGCGCCATGGCGTTACCCCAGCCGCTTTAGATCGTCGGCATCCTTAAGCAAAGCACCGATTCCCGGCAGTTCCCTCAGACTGCTGGTTGCCAAGGTATCCTTATCCACCCGCTTAGCGCTCAGAATGCTCAACCAGGTCAGCAACTCGGCGGTAGACGGCCGTTTTTCCAACCCTTCGATGGCGCGTATCTCCCAGAAGCGCTTTCGGGCTGCGCCACGCGCTTCCTTATTCAGATTCGGAAAACCGGGACGCCCCCCATTACCCCCGGCGCGGGCCATGCTCTCCACCGCCGCTGCGATTAAGTCTTCGGTCAGCTCAATGCGGTGAAAAATACAGCGGCGCAAAAACGCATCCGGCAGCCGGCGTTCTTCATTGCTGGTGACCAGCACGATGGGGGGACGGCCGGAGCGCGGAGTAATCGACTCGGTAGGGACAAACGGATGCGGAAAGCTATGCTGATCGAGCTCGTGCAGCAGGTCATTGGGAAAATCCCGCGGCGCCTTATCGATCTCGTCAATCAACACAACCGCATCACCCTCTTCTTCATAGGCCAGCCACAACGCCCGCTTGTGCAAAAAACCACCCCGCACCGCCGCGGTTTCGGCGATAATGGAGTCAGTTGACCGGTCTTGCCCTTGCGGGTGGTGACCGGCGGCCTGGGCCCAATGCAGATAGCCAACGGCATCAAACTCGTACATCAAATCCTGTGCAGTTGAAGTGGACTTGACCACGAACCGATGCACCGGAATTTGGAAATACGCACCGATAAAATCCGCCGCCCGGGTCTTGCCGGTGCCGGGTTCGCCGGTGAGTAGCAGCGGACTGCCGGTATGCAGCGCCATGTTAATGGCCAGCAGCAGTTCCTTGGAAGGGCGATAGTGCAGCGCCACCTGTTGCCGATCGCTCAAAAACGACGGCAATCGGCGTTGCGCCAGCAGCCGCCGGCGGGTCTCGATATCGTGCGACGCCGGATCCTCCGGCAAAGGGGCAATCAGCTCGAACGGTAAATCCTCATTCATCATTGCCGGGCTCCCAGCAGTATGGCTCGGAATCTCGGGGCGGCCAATCGCCGGCTTCGGTCAATGTTTTCAGCTCCTCGAAGAGATTACCCCAGTTGTCGGAATGGCCGCGTTTGATGGTTCGCACCGCCTCGTCAAAGGGCATCTCCGCGCGGTCTCCCAGCAGCAGGCGCGGAAAATCCCGGCGGTAGCGGTCGTCACAATGGCAGATCTGCGTATCCTTGAAGTAGTGAGTCAGGTCCTGGCGGCGCACACCCGCCAAACGCTCCAGCTCGCCGACGTGAAAGGCGTCTTCATTGTCATAGCGCTCGCTGAGTTCGGCCACGGTGTCTTCCAGTTCTGCGGCGATTTCGTCAGATGGCGTCTCGATGGCAAAAATGGAGATCACGCGCACATTAATCTCGCGCTCAACGGCTGCGATATCCTCTCCCAGGCAAGTGGAACACCAATCGGTCACCACCCGGATTAACTCGGCACCAGTGGTTGCATCGGCCAGCGGCCCGGACAAGGTCCATCCGAGCATCAAAAACCAGAAATCGCTGCCGGTATTAGCCTCCTGCCTGAGCAAGGCGTTGACAAAGGAGCCGCGCGGATCGATATGCAACTGCCGGCGTACTGCGTCGTCAATGCGCTTGGCATTGGACAGGCTCGGCGTCACCTGCAGCATCTGCTGAATCACCACTTCCCGGTCTTTTTTGCCGTACAGCCTGAGGTGCTGGGCGGCGGTGTTGGGAAAATCATTGACCCGACAGCCCCGGGAGCCGAATGCCATGGCATGATAAATCCGCCGCGTACGGAAAGTGTAAAAATCCTCTTTGGCCTGTAATAACTCAGCCCGTTGACTGCGCCGGTCCAGCAGCAAGTCAACCAGGTCCGGGTGTTCCAGCCGCTGCGGCGCGACGGTTCGCCAGCTGGAATAACGGGTCCAGGCGGCGGCCAGGCCGTGCTGATGGCGGTGCAACGCCATCACCGGATCGAGCTGTTCACCCGTGAAAACGTCGCGTAACCCGGCGAGCGCGGCCTTGGCCGCCGCGGCCGCCCCCGCACGCTCGCTGCACTGCAACAGCACCGCTTTAGCGCCCTGCAGCAAAACCCGGCCCGCCGGGACCGCAGCGTGCGAGGGTTCGCCGAGTAGATTCAAAAACAGCAGCGACACCGAGCGGCTTTTTTGCAGCAGCTCGGCCAGTTCGGCCCATGGCAAATACTTATCGCCGACGTCTGCCCCTTCCAGCAGCAGCCCGTCTCGCGAGGCGGGACCGTAGTAATAAACCAGCCGTGCCGAACCCACCCCCAACTCCCTTCGCAGCGCCTGCTCACCGTTGACGAGCACCGGCGTAGGGTTCTGCGGCCAGCCGCGCTGGAAAAAATATTGCAGATCCTGAAAATGAGCCGCTCCCGCCGTGTCCCGGGAGGCCAGCAACACCACCTTGGCCGGAAACAGGCAGGTATGGGACGGGTATTCCGGAAAACCGGGTTCGTTCTCGGCATGGAGCTCCACCGTCCAGCCCACCTGATGCAGAGGGCGGCCACGGTAGGCAATATCCGTCCAAGGCAGGGTATATAAGCGCTCGGTGTCGGTCAGCAGCCGCACCCGTAGTGGGTAGCGAGTTGGGTCGGCCACGTCACGGTCAAAGGCTGCGCCGAGAATTTCACTGCTCGTGTGCTCGTCGCTGCCGAACAACAGTTGAAACAAGTCTTCACCAGTGACCTCGTACCCGGATAGCATCTCCGACGCTGGACAATCGAGATCAGGTCTTAAAAAATCGGGGGCTTGCGGCAGCGAAAAGCTGTGCCGCCAGTGGTCACTCTGTTTTCGAATCGTCACCGCCAACTCGTAGCGAGGCCCTTGTTGGCGGCGTGGCGCATGAAAGCGGTTTGCGGTTCTGTCTTTAAATTGCTCTAATTGCTCCGCAACCCAACCCGCCAGCTTGGCGTAAATTTCGTTGCGCTCACCGCTAGAGAGCTTGTCCAGCGGGTTGTTAGGACCGTTTGCCCCTTGGTAGCCCGTTAAGTTGATGGTTTGCTGCTGTCCGGACAGCTCCATTGTTCGCTCCAAGGCGGCGTTGGGTATTGAGGTCAAATAGAGAAAACCGAGTTTAACGTCCCGTTGCTGGGCTGACTCAATTAGCAACGGTAGCTCGTGCTTGTTAATGTAATCGGATGCAAAGAAGTAATTGCTAAGCAGTAGAATTCCAACCCTGGCCTCGGCAAGGGCCTGTTGGATGCTATCGTGAAATTGATCGCCAATCGCAATGCCTGCCTCGTCGACCCAGACAACGTCTGCGACACTAGGGATAGCACGCAAGAACGGCACCAGTTGATCCCGATACGACTTGTCCTTGTGGCTATAGCTGATAAAAACCTTTCCTTTCGCCATGGCTCGTCGTTTAGGTTGATTCGCTATAGGATAAGCTTACACCACTTTACCGATCCGCCAAACGTAGGGCAATTCATGAATTGCCCCTACAAGCATGTATTGATTAGCCGCCACCACCTGGTACCCGGAGAGGCATGAGCAACCGTAGCCCGGATGAAGCGCAGCGGAATCCGGGATGAATCCTGGTATAATCAGCATTGCATAAGAAAAAACCGTTATGCGCTTACCTCCAGCAATCCCTTACTATTTTGTCACCCTCTTGGTAAGAAACAAACTATGTCCCCAACTGAATTAAGCAAACTTTACGAAGAGGACGTCTATACCTGGGCGATGCGCAATGCCGAACTGCTTCGCCAAGGCCGTTTCGACCAAATTGATGTGGAACATATCGCCGAAGAGATTGAGAGCGTGGGCAAGAGCGAACGGCGTGAGCTGGAAAATCGGCTGATCATCCTATTGTCCCACCTGCTCAAATGGCAGTACCAGCCGCAACGACGCGGACGCAGCTGGCATGCGACCCTCAAGGAGCAACGGCGTCGCGTCAGGGGAGTGCTAAAGAACAATCCAGGCCTTAAACCTTTTTCGAACAACATTGTTGATGAGGCTTATGCGTCCGCTTGCCTCGTTGCATCCCGCGAGGCCGACTTAGACGAGGCAATCTTCCCGGAACGCTGTCTCTATGCGCTCGAGGATGCGCTGGATGATGATTTTTGGCCGGATTGATTGACTCACCCCCCACGCACCTTTCCCTTGGAAGCGAACGCAGCAAGCGCAAATCCTCTGGGCTTGCTATAGACGTGAGCCGCGCGATAATCCAGACAATGCGGGTAAGATAGGCTAAAATTGGAGAAGGAAACGGCTTTCCAGGGATGGATCAGTATGGAGGGTGAAACAATGTGTTATATCAGAGAACCGGTCAATAAAAAAGCACGCGAACGCCATCGGGAAACCATTATGGAACGCCCGAAGGCGGAACCCCAAACGACCGGCGATGCCGGCGTTACAGCCATGGTACGGGATATACTGGCAAAAATGAGCCCAAGGAAACGTCAGCAGAAGAAAGCGCTGACAGAAGTGTGAGGAGTTTAGGGCAAATAGGTTTTGCTGGTAGATACTGTTAACAGATAACATTTCCAATCTTCTCCATTCACATCTCATGGCGGGCGCCAAGGCCGCAGCAGGATTGCCCACAGAACTTGGTCTTGGCGCCAGCGCACCGGCGAACCAGCCTGTCGCGGCTAGGAGAGCATTAAATTTTCTGAAGCCGGCGAATAGACTCCTCAACGGCGGATTGCTCGGATCGAAAGCACCCATATCCAGAACCACCCTAACCCACACCCGATGGCATAGTAGGGAAAATCCGACCAGGCAAAGGTGGTGCCCAACAGGGTAGCGCCAATAAAGAAACTCCGCAGCCATTCCAGAAAAGGCGGATGCCATAACTGGAGCACCTCCAGCAGGCAGGTCACAGTGAAAACGATTAGCGCAATCCGCCAAGGTTTGTTATTGGGCAAAAACCAGTAAACTACCAGGCACCAAAACAGCGTATAAAAAACACCGCCAAGGGAGTTATTCACCCAACCGGCAGCGGGTCCTAAGTAAAATTTGCTGTAAAACCCAACGGGCACGATGACAAGCATGGACCATAAAATCCATCGGGATGATTTTGGCTGCCGACTCATAGGCGCATGGGTTGCTTAAGAAATACTGATGACCTTATCACTGTGACGATAGACAGCGCTACGTTAGAATAAGGCTCGTCATACACCCTAGTCGATAAGGCCTACCATGACTCCCACGCACCTGCTGGTCTTCGATCTTGAAACCGTACCAGATGAAACTCTCCTGCCGGAGGATCGCAACCCGGAGACTTTTCCAAAACCCATTCAGCACCGCATCATTAGCCTCGGTTTTCTGCTGGCGAAGATCCACGCCGATGGTCAGCAGGAACGCTATGAGATACGCCGTTTGGGTACGGTCGGCCAGGATCGGCGAAAGGAACGGGACATACTGGCGGGTTTTTGGCAAATTATCGATCAGCACCGGCCTCGGGTAGTGACCTGGAACGGTCGCGGCTTTGACGTACCGGTGCTGAAACAGCGCTCCCTGATCCATGGACTGACGGCGTGGGAGTGGCACCGCACAGAACCCCGCTTTGGTTACGATTACCGCTATACCCCCAACTGGCACTGCGATCTCATGGACGTACTGTGCGACAACGGCGCCTCACCGCGGCTGGGTCTGGACGAAACGGCGGTCGCCATCGGCTTGCCCGGCAAAATCGAGGGACACGGTTCGGAGGTAGCGGAAATGCTGGCGGCGGGTGAGTATGATCGCATTCATCGCTACTGCGAGGGTGATGTGCTCAACACCTACATCTTATATCTGCGTTGGGCTTACTTCAGCAGCCGTCTCAGTGCGCGGGGACATAATGCCGGCATTGCCAATCTGGTGGAATATTTGGACAGCGTGAGTGCGGATCGTCCGCACCTGGGCGCATTTTTGAGCGCCTGGCGAGATAGTCGACAACCCTCCCCCATGTTTGTGCCGGAACCCGACGAAAAACCCGGACCGCAGCCACCTGAATCTCATCTGCGCAGTGAAGATGTCTTGCCCTAGCGGCTTTTCAGAAAAAGTCTCAGCAACGCGAGGTGCGTCAGGCATGGCACAACCGCCAACATAAGCGCATCGACATGCCTGAACGCTATATTGACTCTTACCGGTCAGCAGGACATTAGGGATAATTGTTAAACCGGGCCTGCTTAAGCGTCGGCGTTTCCTTGTTCAGGATTCTCGAGTTATGCCCAACAAAGTAACCGCCGGATCCTAAGACGGCCGTGCGAAAATTCTCACTCAGGGTAACCGTCTTTAATGGTTTAATGACGATCATCCAGGAAGTGGCTTCAAAGGCAATACCGGCTTCCTGCAGACTGGCTGCAACGGCTCCAAAGGCATCCCGTGCCTTAGCCATATTGATCATAAAGTCATAGTCAATGGTAATGGAACCTTTACTGCTGTTTACACTGGCTCTCGCGGACATATCGTTCTCCCTACGCTCCCGATGTCTCTTTGAAAAAATAACTACCGCACGTTTATCGCAACCTTCCCACATAGATGCATGCAACGTGCCATCTTGCAACGTTAATCAATTCGCGAGCAAGCTCGCTCTTACAGGTGGATGTGGCGCATGACATGTCCCGCCTTAAGTTTTCTTCGGCGTATTGCGCCGCAGCGAATTGCCGCTACATTTTTTCTTAAGCATACCTTGAAGGAGCGGACTCATGACGCGCAAACGCATCTTCATTGCCTACACCGGCGGCACCATCGGCATGAGCCGATCGGCTCGAGGTTGGGTGCCGGCTCCCGGCTTTCTTGAAACGCAGATGCGCGCCAACCCGCTATTTCAACATCCCGGCATGCCGGACTATGTGATTGAGGAATTCGATCCGCTGCTGGATTCCGCCAATATGAAGCCCGCCCACTGGCTACGGATAGCCAGAAGCATCGAGCGGCACATCACTCACTATGACGGTTTTGTGGTACTGCACGGGACCGATACCATGGCCTATTCCTCCTCGGCGCTGGCCTTTATGTTGACGGGTCTTAGCAAGCCCGTCATCTTCACAGGATCACAGGTACCGTTGGTTGAGCCCCGCAGCGATGGTCTTCGCAATCTGGTGACCGCGATGCTGATTGCCGCCCACGAGGATATCCCGGAGGTCTGTTTGTTCTTCAACCAGACCCTCTACCGAGGCTGCCGGGCGGTCAAAGCCAATGCCGACGGCTTCGACGCCTTCGCTTCACCCAACTTTCCGCCGCTTGCCACGGCGGGCATCGCCATTACACCGAACCAAAGGCTTATCCGGCAAGCGCCGGAGCCAAGGGCCGGGTTTGCAGTGCACGAGACGATGGACACCAGAATAGGGGTGCTTTGGCTTTTTCCCGGGATCACCGGGGAGATTGTGCGCAATTTTCTCCAGTTTCCGCTCAAGGGGGCGGTTATCCGGGCTTACGGCGTCGGCAACGGCCCGAGTGACGATCCGGACTTTATCGCCGCCTTAAGGGAGGCATCGGATCGAGGGGTGGTGCTGGTGGACTGCAGCCAGTGCTGGACTGGAGCGGTCGCCATCGAGGATTATGCCACCGGCAGCGGTATGGCCGCCGCCGGTGTGATCAGCGGCTACGATATGACCACGGAGGCCGCCCTAACCAAGCTTTGTTTCCTCTTTGGTCGAGGCTATGACAGCGATCGAGTCAAGGTCCTCGTGGGCACCGATCTACGTGGCGAACTGACCCGGGATTAACGTGGGCCGGGAGTTCCAGCGGGCGTCGAGAGCGTTTAATAGAGAATTAAAGGGATCTGACATTGCTCAGACGCTACGCACTTTTATGAGACGTACGCACCATTATAAGGCAGGGCCGGCAAAAGAATTGCGGCAGAAACACTCCCTCCCCCGGTGGGAGAGAGTTGGAGTGAGGGGGGAATGGCCAACACAATCGAGTAATGTTGCTTTTATCTATTTACGTTCGGGTGGCACAGGAACTGCTTTACGACTACAGTTTCAATACGCACCACTGTTGCTGCGTCTTTCCGGGCGCAATGTGTTGCCGGCCCTTTTCACTCAGCAGGCGCGCCCCCTGTCCTTGGGCTCATCTGCGAGTTTATCATCGGCAAAAAAGAAGGATAAGAAGTTATGCTGCAAGAATTCATCGATGCTGCCAACGGCCTGTTCTGGGGAAGTTTACTCATTTACCTGCTTTTGGGTGTTGGTATCTACTTCACCTTCCGCTCACGGTTCGTGCAGGTTCGCCATTTTGGTCATATGTTCAAGGTCATGAAAAACAGCCTGCGATCAGAGCGCGGTGGTATTTCCGCATTCGAGGCCTTTAGCACCAGTCTCGCCGCCCGCGTGGGCACCGGCAATATCGCGGGGGTCGCCGTAGCCATTACGCTGGGCGGGCCCGGTGCGATCTTCTGGATGTGGATGGTGGCGCTGATTGGCATGTGCACCGCCATGGTGGAGGCAACGCTGGCTCAGATTTACAAACATCGCACGGCCGAAGCTAACGTCTTCCGCGGCGGACCGGCTTACTATATGGAGAAAGGGCTTGGGCAACGCTGGATGGGAATCCTGTTCTCCATTTTTCTGATCATCGCTTTCGGGCTGGTGTTTAATGCCGTGCAGTCTAATTCCATGACGGTCGCCATGGACACGGCCTTCGGCGTAAACCGTCTGATCACCGGGCTGATCATCGCCGCCTTAACGGGCATTATCATCTTCGGAGGCATTCGCCGTATCGCACGCTTTGCTGAGGTCGTGGTGCCATTTATGGCGATCGTGTATCTGTCCTTAGCTCTGTTTGTGGTGATCTCGCGCATTGATGAGGTACCCGGTGTCCTATGGCTGATCATCCGCAGCGCTTTCGGCTGGGAAGAGGCGGCTGCCGGAGGTATCGGCTACGCCATCGCCCAAGCCATGATGCAGGGAATCAAACGGGGTTTGTTTTCCAACGAGGCCGGTCTGGGAAGCGCTCCCAACGCGGCGGCCACCGCCGATATCAAACACCCCGCCTCCCAAGGTTACGTACAATCCCTTGGAGTTTTTGTTGACACCATCGTAATTTGCACGGCGACGGCAGCGATGATTTTGCTCTCGGGCATATTCCAGCCGGGCCAGGAGGTGGAGGGCGTGAGCTTAACGCAATCCGCACTGTCGGCAGAGGTTGGCAACTGGGGCACTAGCTTTATTGCGATTGCGCTGCTGTTTTTCTCTTTTACCTCGATTGTGGCCAACTATTATTACGGCGAGACCAGCCTGATGTTTATCTACGAAAACCCTAAGGCGCTCATCCCGTTTCGCATCGTCGTGATAGGTATGGTGATCTTCGGAGCCCTTCAGGAAGTTCCGCTGATCTGGGCCATGGCGGACCTGTCTATGGGGCTGATGGCACTGCTTAATCTGATCGCCATATTGCTGCTTTCCGGTATCGCTTTTAAAGTCATCCACGATTATGACCAGCAGCTCCGGGAAGGCAAGGAGCCGGTGTTTGATAAGTCCAAATACCCGGAGCTTCATCACCACATCGAGGAAGACGTCTGGTAGCATGCCGGAAAACCGTTTGGGGTACCGGCTGGCGGACGGTTGATCACGATTTTCTGGCGAGGTAAAACACATACCCGTAGTCATCGCCGTGAGCGGTCCAAAGGTCAATCTCCGCCTGCTCTTTAGCGGCAACTTGTTGCGCTAACGGGTTATTGGGATAGGCAGCTCTTAGCGCAGCTATGCTCGTTTGCAATGGCTGATAAAAGTTGATAAACCAATCTTGCTTGGGAAGGATAAACCAATTAACCAGCTCATAACCTACTCGTTTTACCGCTTCGATATTTGCCCCCACTGATTGCATGGCAGGATACTCTGCCTGCCAAAATTCCATGGCTTCTTTTGCAGGGCAAGCCGTTAACCAAGTCAGCTCGCTGACGGCGATATAGCCGTTTGCTTTCAAAAATTTTCGCCAGCATTTCAGGCCTTGTTCAAACCCAAGAAAGTAAATGGCTCCCTCGGACCAGATCAGGTCCGCAGTTTCTTTTGCCAGGGAAGGAGCCGCCATATCGGCGACGACTTCGGTAACGTGAGCGGATAGATGCTGCCTGCGCGCCCGCTCAGAAAGGGCTTCTAAAAACGGACGGTGGCTATCAACGGCTGTGACTTGACCCATGGTTTCGGCGGCCAGCACGACAGAAGATCGTCCGGGACCACAGCCAAAGTCGATAATGGTTGGCCGTTCGGGTAAGTCTGGTAGCAATTTAAGCGCGCGACGCGTAGACTCGTCACTGCCCGGTCCGCCTTGCGGCAAGCTATGGTAAATTTCATAGAAAAAATCTTCTTCGTTCATCGTTCCTAGCCCACAGGTCGATAACAACTGCGGCAACCTCAGAAGCCGTTAGCTGAGTTGCGCCGCCAAGTCCTTGCGATATGGGGATAACCGCATGAGTGAGAAAGCTTTCCAAGACTATTATCCAGACGACCTCAGTCACTGCTATGGCTGTGGCCGGCTTAACGAACATGGTCTTCAGCTTAAGAGTTATTGGGATGGCGAGGAGACAGTCGCCGCCTTTCAACCTAGACCTTATCATATTGCCATTCCCGGTTATGTCTACGGTGGCTTGATTGCTTCGCTTATTGATTGCCATGGCACGGGGACGGCCTCTGCGGCGGCATACCGCGCCGCAGGGCGCGCGCTGGGGACAACGCCACCCCTGCGTTTTGTAACGGCATCATTACATGTGGATTATTTGCGTCCGACGCCGCTCGGTGTACCGCTAGAAATCCGCGGGAAAGTACAGGAGATGACAGAGCGGAAAGTCGTGGTGAACGCTACCGTTTCAGCTGAGGGGGAAGCGTGTGCACGAGGGCAGATAGTGACGGTGCGGATGCCGCCACATATGATGCCGGGAGGCGGGGCCGCCTGAATTTACGCGCAGCAACCATCACGGCCTGGCAGGTAAAAGGTAAATCACCCTCAGCAAGCCTTTATGATTTCCTTGATTCTTTTAAAATAGTGTAAGTCGCTGAAACTTGTTCTTTTGTACCATCTTGTGGTAACGTGCTGGCGTTTTTAACGAGGATTTAAGGAGTCATCCATGAACAAAGCGGAATTGATAGATGCTATCACCACGCACACGGAAGATCTTAGTAAGGCCAAGGTAGGTGCGGTGTTGGATGCGGCATTTGCGACGATTCAGCAGGAACTTGTCCAAGGAGGCAGCGTCACGCTGATCGGGTTCGGCACGTTTTCTACGGGACAGCGAGCAGCACGCAGTGGCCGACATCCCCAGACCGGCGAGCCGCTCAAAATTCCTGCGGCGAAAACGGTGAAATTCACGGCGGGCAAGGCCTTCAAGGAGCAGGTCAATAGCGCTAAGCGCCCCAAGACTAAGGCCAAAACCAAAGCCAAGAAGAAATAAGTTTGATTTCTCCCTGACCGGGGAGTCATTTTTTTAAAATAGCTTAATAATTAAGGGGAGGGGCACATCGACCTGAATTTTGAAATCCCGTGAATTTTCGGCGGCTATTCCCGCGGCTTATTTTCGGCTATGTGTCCTGATATCCCAACTGCCCCAGGGCCCGCTATGCTCTCAGCTATTCACTGATGTACTGAGAACGCTTAGTAATACCCCTGGGGCCATCACGGGTGTGAGGTATCATGGGAAATTGGCTTGGTCTAGTCATCGGCGGGAGCGTCGCGGCAGGCGTCCTGGTAGCCGGTTTGCTAGTCTTCATGAGAATGCCAGGTGAGACCTGCACCGGTCCGTTCCTACCTTTGACGAAGACCGAAAACTGTCGCGCACCCTACGCTTTGTTGCCTTTGCCAACATTGATAAATAAATTCTATTTCTAAAATTATTTTAATCAATTTGAGCTATTAAGGTCACAGTGCTACATTTTTGTTGTCTATAACAGTTGTCTATGTTATTTGACTGACCTTAGGAGGCAACCATGAGCATGAATATTGATATCGGCATTGATAAAGATCTGCGGAAAGAAATCGGAGAAGGTCTTTCGCGGCTGTTAGCCGACACCTATACCCTCTATCTGAAGACACATAATTTTCACTGGAACGTCACGGGTCCTCTTTTTAATACGCTGCACTTGATGTTCGAAGAGCAGTACACGGAACTCGCCACGGCAGTGGATGAAATTGCCGAGCGGATTCGGGCGTTGGGCTTTCCAGCCCCCGGCAGTTACGCCCAATTTGCCGAATTGACCCGTATTCATGAAGAGACAAACGTGCCTGCGGCGGAGGAGATGATCCGGCAACTGGTGCAGGATCAAGAGACGGTGGTACGCACTGCCCGTTCCGTTTTTCCGGTGGTAGATAAAGCCAACGACGAACCGACGGCCGACTTGCTGACCCAGCGCATGCAGGTCCATGAAAAAACCGCCTGGATGTTGCGCAGCATGCTCGGATAAGGGTTTTATCTTAACCGTGTTTGCTACATCGAGTCAGGTGAGCCATGCTCACCCGACTCAACAGCCGCCGACCATGCCCGTTTCGTAGGCGGTGGAGGTCAGCGACGCACCCGAATCGCCATTGGACCAGACACCGGTTACCACCAGCACTAACCCGGTCATGGTGCACACCACCAGGGTGTCGATAAAGGTTTGGGTCATTGACACGAGCGCTTGGGACACCGGATGGTGAGTTTTGGCGGCGGCGGCGGCGATGGGCGAACTGCCCAGACCGGACTCGTTAGAAAACACACCGCGGGACACACCCATGCGGATGGTCAGCATGATGGTGGCGCCAATGAAACCACCGGTAGCCGCGGTGGGCGAGAAGGCCTCCCGAAAGATCAGTCCAAAAGCGGCCGGCACGGCGCCCGCGTTCAAGAACAGAATAATCAGGCTGCCCGCGATGTAGAAACCGATCATGACCGGCACCAACACGCCGGTGACCCGGCCGATGCTGGTAATACCGCCCAAGATCACGGCCATTGTAGCAATGACCAATACGATGCCGGTCACGGCGTGGGGGACGTTGAAGGTGGCATTAAGGGCATCGGCGACCGAATTGGACTGCACCATATTACCGATGCCAAAGGCGGCCACGGCAGTGAAAAAAGCAAAGATCAGGCCCATCCAGCGCCAGCCCAAGCCCCGCTCGATGTAGTACATCGGACCGCCGGACATGTTGCCGTTGGCGTCCTTGATCCGGTATTTGACCGCCAGCAGGGCCTCGGAATATTTAGTGGCCATTCCCACCAGGCCGGTGATCCACATCCAGACCAAGGCGCCGGGGCCACCGATGGCGATGGCCGTGGCGACACCGGCGATATTACCCGTGCCCACCGTGGCCGACAGCGCCGTCATCAGCGCCTGGAAATGACTGATGTCGCCGGGGTCATCACTGCTTTCCCGGCGTTTGATAAAAGCGAGCCACAAGGAATATCCTAAGCGGCGAAATTGTAGCCCCCGCAGGATGAGGGTGAGGTACACAGCCCGGTGCCGACCAGCAAGATGAGTAGGGGCGGCCCCCAGACAAAGCCGCCAATGGTATTGACTAGGTTGAGCACATTCTCCATCACGATTTTCTCCACTTCCCATTTTATCGGTTAATTTGATGTGTCATGAGGTGTAATAAAAAAAACCCGGCGTAACCCCCTTGTTCAGGATGGCTCCGCCGGCCACTCCGTCAGAGTAAGTTCGACACAGGCACGTAGTCCATCCCGAAGGCCTCAGCGACGCCTTGATAGGTGATCTTACCGTCTACCCAGGTTCACGCCGTTGCGTATGTGCAGATCATCCCTAGCGACAGTATGCGCCGAAAGAGGAATCTTGAAAAAAAGAGCACACCTGGTGTTACCGTGGCACAAGTGGCAACGAAGCGTACCGCACGAACCACAAGTGGAAGACGCAAAAACTGCGGCTTGTATTCAGAATGGCCGTATGTTTCACCACGCTATGCAGTTTGCGAATATTATCCGGCCAACGTTACCGCTGCAACTACTCTAACTGGCATCAATAACTTGACAATGTCACATTACCCAACTGCCGAGTGAGTTTGTATCATAATGATTTTTTTGTAGAAAAGCGATGACGACAAAAAAGAGTTGGGGCATCGGTGGGGTCTTGTGCCCGAGGCGATCCACACGCTGGGGCAGCGGCTGCATGAGTGTTGGGGCCGCTACCGGAGCTGTTTCAAGACCCAAACCCGAGACGGCAGCGCCTACGCGCGGCATTACTTGAGCGGGCTGCGGCGCAGGGAGGGGAACCGACATTATAGCGGAATAGGCCGAGAGGCGGGCGTTGAAGGACAACACCTCCACCACTTCATGAGCCACTCCCCCTGGTCAGCCGAGGCGGTCTCTCGCCAGGTTCAGGACGAAGTCAAAGCGCTGCCGGCATTGACGAGGGGAGCGGTCTTACTGGTTGACGAAAGCGCCGACGCGAAGGCCAGCGGTGACCGCGCGGGAGCGGCCAAGCAATACAACGGCCGGCTCGGCAAAGGGGAGACGCGCCAAGTGGGGGTGTGGTTAAGCGATGTGAACCTCACGGTCGCGACGGGGTTTTGGAGCTGGCTCACGGGAAAGCTATTTCTGCCCGAGGCGTGGTTCGAAGCCAGCCATCAGAAGCGGCGTCAGCGACGGGGTATTCCGGAGTCACGGCGTTTCAAAACCACAGTCGAACTGGCCTGGGACGGGATTGCCGAGGTCATCGCGGGCGGCCTGCCGTTCGAGATGGTCGGCTTCGATAGCCGGTACGGACGCAGTGGCTGGTTGCGGGCGCAGGTGCGCCAGGCGAACCAGCGGTATATGGCCGAGGTACCGGCCGATACCACCGTGTACCTGACACAACCAACGCGCGGTCTCCCGGCACGCCACGGTAAGCGAGGAAGCAAGCCAACCCGGGTACCGGTGCTCGCGGGGGAACCGGTACGCGCGGATAGCCTGCGTGAGGCCATGACCTGGCAGCGGCTTCGGGTCCGGGCGACGGAACGAGGCGAGCGATGTGAACGCTTTGCCGCGCGTCGGGGGTGGACGGTCCATGGCGGGCAGGCGGTCGAAGAGTGGCTGGTGATGCGCGAAGCGGCCGAAAGCCGGTACAGCTATGCCCTGGGTAATGCTTCGCTGGACACCGCGCTGGAACCACTGGCCTGGTGGAAGTGCCAACGCTATTTTATCGAACGGGCTAACCAGGACGCCAAGTCGGAGCTGGGCTGGGACGAGTGGCAGGCGCAGAAATACCGCGCCTGGGACCATCATCTCGCCTTGACGGTGCGCGCCGCTTGGTTCATCGCCCAAACCCAAATCGACTGGGCGCGCGAGCATCCTCGCGATCCCACCTGGCTCCAAGAACTGGAAACGGAGGTTCTCCCCACCCTGTCGGTGGCGAATGTCCGGGAGTTACTGCGCGCGGTCATGCCCCTGAAACGCTTGACCGAAGAACAAGCCACGGAGCGCGTTATCGGGCATTTGCTCAATCGCACCCGATCACGAAAAAGTAAGCTTAAAAAACAACGGCTTGAAAACAGAGCCCACACTGGCCCGACGTGAGGCTAATGTGACATTGTCAAGATAATTACCCTGTTTACATTCATTCCACAAGATCCCAATAAGGGGATGAACCACTAAACCGCTCTACAAGAAAATCAACGAAAAGCTGCACCTTTGTCGACAAGCGCTGGTTTGGTGAACGGATGACATTCAATTCAATATTGGAAGGTCTGTGTCCAGGCAGCACGGTGTAATCATTTTTCCGTCTATTGCAAAGGCGTCAGCGGCGCCAGCACACTCAGTCTTTCCGTTCTGTTAAGTAGGATTCTTAACCGTCTTGCATTGTCGGATAATAAGGATTATCTAAACTTATGGTAAAAATATAATTTATACATCTGGACAAAACATGAACTACCAAGCTCCGCCGCTGGGTGATTTGCTGGCCGCCGAATATGTGATAGGCACTTTAAAGGGTCGCGCTCGGCAGCGCTTTGAAAGACTGCTACAAGCTCACCCCGAGCTACAACACCGCGTTCGAGAATGGGAGCAGCGGTTTCCTCGAGCTCTAGGTTTGCCTCCATCCATCAAACCGCCATCCAGCGTTTGGCAGCATGTGGAACAACGTCTCTTCGCTGCTCCTGCCTCCGTTCCTTGGTTTCAGCGCTTAGCCTTCTGGCGTAATTTAGCCCTAGGCAGCAGTCTGCTAGCTGGTGTGCTGGCTATCATGCTACTCCTCATACCGCGTCCAGAAACACCTCATTATGTCGCCGTGATTAGCAGTGCAGAACAACAGCCACTGTGGCTGGTCAGCTCGTCCCCCGGAGGACAGGAAATTTACGCAAAAAACATGAAACCTCTAGAGGTACCTCAGGGAAAACGCTGTTTTCTCTGGCTAAAGGCTAGCCAATCTCAAGCAGTCTATCCTGTAGGTACTCTGCCGGAAAACGGTGAAGCGGTAATCTTACCAGTGGCCGGTGATTTACACGCTGTGCTTCCCGGCCGAGTATTAGTGACTCTCGAGGATCTGAGTCAAGAACCGCCGTCCCAGCCAAGCCATCTGCTCGAATTTCAGGGACAGTGGCTACCTCTGATAGATAGTTAGTAGGTGGCGAATAGATAGCTAATATTATTTAAAATTCAGATGATCTACTTACCCTGACCATGGGGTCATTAATGCGCAACGTGGACATCATCAAAGAACTATATCAGGCGTTTGCCCGCGGTGATATGGATCACGTGTTGGCAGTGCTTGACCCTGAGGTGGAATGGATTGAGTCTAATGGAATTCCTTACGGAGGAACTTTTTTAGGGCACGAGGCAATTTTAACCGGTGTTTTCGCTAAAATCGCAGCGGAATGGGATAATTTCACAGCCCGTGTTGATCGATTCATCGATGCGGGAGAGACTGTTATTACTCTTGGTGTCGACAGCGGCACCTACAAAGCGACGGGGAAACGTATGGAGGCGGCGACAGCCTCCGTCTGGACTTTGCGAAACGGCAAGGTCATCGCCTTTAGGCAGTATATCGATACTTTGGCGGTGGCTAGTGTATGTCTGCCACCGGGCCCCGAGGTCTTCCCCGGAACCCGCCGATAAAAACAACCCGCCAGTCACATAGTACGCAAGATCGCGTTACTTCACCCTGCAACTGTCGGCTGGTGATTGACTTGTGCTTCTGCGGATCCCTATTAGAGGCTGTACGGAAACCCTATAAAAAAAGAATCCACCCGCAAAGCGGGTGGTTTTGTGTTTACCCCTAAAAGGGGATGAGTCTGCCTTGCCCCCAGAGGAGGCAAGGCGAGTGTTGTCCCCGTTCATGATCGATTTAACTAGACATCCAGACCGCGTTGCTCGGTCTGGCGTTCCCTTTTCTCCTGGTACTGCACATACGCGCGGATCTTAGTCTCATCCAATCCCACCGTATCGACACAGTACCCGCGCGCCCAAAACCGATTGCCCCAGTACGGGCGGCGCTTCAACTCCCGAAACTGGTTGAACACCCGGATCGCCGTGCGCCCCTTCACCGTCCCAACAAAGTCCGAGATCGACACTTTTGGCGGGACCAACACCAGCAAATGAACATGATCGAGCTGCACGTTGAGTTCCACTACTTCACTCTTCTGCTGCTCGACAAAGGCACGGATGCACCGCGCCACCTCCTCCGCCACCCGTCCCGTCAGGATTCGATAACGGTATTTTGGCACCCACACTATGTGATACTGACAGTGCCAAATCGTATGTGATAGTTTCCGAAAACGGCTCATTGCTTTGACCTCTCTGTGCGTTGTGGGGACAACGCCTGTTAGAGGGAGCAATGAGTCGTTCAACTGGCAAAGCCGTTGAACTCTGACCACGCCCTCAGGGCGTGGTTTGTTTCATTTGATAATCAATAGCTTATTGTAGCTCAAGTGAATTTAACTCATTGATTTAAATATCATAGGATAAACTTTCCGGATAGCCTCTTAGAGTCGGCTTGCTGGTCGACGTAAAGCCATCTCCATGCTGCCTAAAACCTCACTGCCTCTTGCCGCCTTTGCGGATATCAAGGGAATCCTGCCGGGTAGAACCGGAAGTGCTACGAATTAGCTCGTCCCGATATTGCTGCTCTGTCACCTGAGCCTCTTCGCGGTAGCGACGCAGGCATGCCCGGTAGCTTGACCAGCACTGCTGGCGTTGGATGGAACGAGCAGTACTCATAGCAGTGCTCCGCGCCGGCTGTGCTGATACACGAAAAGTTTATCCGCCAGGCTTAATACCTCGGATCGGGCTATCGTGCCATCCAACTGCCATCCCGCCAGCCCTTGTTGGAACGTTCGGATAGCAGTTGCCGCCTCGCGCAGCACCTCCGCGTCGTGCGGATCGGTTACCTTTGCGGCAAGAACATCAAGATGTGCCAATAAGTCTTTGTTAAGCATCACACTAACTCCTTGTGCGTAAACATCCCACAACAGACCTCTTGCATCAGTCAGACCCAAGCTTATCAGGCCGGATATACCACTGCCGCTCAACTCTGTGCTGTCCGGCAGAGACTTCTACCGCGCACCTACCTGTGCGCTGCTGGCGACACCTTCCGGCCTGAAGCCTCAGCGCTCATTTTTGCAAGGGGTCTCATTCATCCGCGAGTGGATGACTTTCCCTATCACGACCATTATCAAAAAACAAGCAAATGCTACGCCTATGTCTGTTTTCCCGGTCTTACCAGTTCCTACCAACTGTGCTAATTAATGATGATCGAACAAAAGATAGAGCCTACCCGAAAGACTCCCTCTCCTCCAAAGAGTCAAATGCTGCTGCCGGCATTTAGGCAAATCTCCCGGGAGAAAAGCGTGTGAAAAGAAGTGGCAAATTTTGTCTTATTCGATGCTCAGCGTGACACTTTCAGCCCATTTCGTTCCAGACGCTCGTGCGCCCCTGCGACACAACAGTCGCAGCAAAAAATCGCCGTGAAAGCGATTTCATCATCGACGGTGCTGCAGCTTTCAGTGATGCAGCAAAACACAAGCGTCATCGCGCTTGCCACGCCGTGCACGAAAAAAAGACTGCAGCAATTCACCGCAGGCTTGTGCAAACAAACCGCCCTCGACAATGGCGTGATGATTGAGAGAATCCGCTTGCAGTATGTTAAATACGGTTCCACAGGCTCCGGCTCGAGGGTCACGTGCGCCGAACACCACACGCCCGACCCGGGCATGAACAATGGCGCCGGCACACATAGGACAGGGTTCCAGGGTGACATATAAGACGCTATTGACCAGTCGATAGTTGCCAATTTGCGTCGCCGCCTGGCGCAAGGCTAAAATTTCGGCATGGGCGGTGGGATCACAGGCTGCGATGGGACGGTTGTAGCCTTCCCCCAGTACCTTGTCCTGGTGCACCAATACGGCACCGACCGGCACCTCGCCTTCCGCAGCCGCACGTTGCGCCAAGATCAAGGCATATTGCAACCACCGGCAATCCTGTTCATTCAAGGCATTCATCCTTCCACGGTTAGGCATAGAGTTACAGAATCCAGCCAGTTGCTTTGCAGACCCGATAGTGCATTACTCCCACTCAATTGTCGCCGGCGGTTTACCCGAGACATCGTAAACTACCCGGGAAATCCCAGCCACTTCGTTAATGATACGGCGTGACACCAGATCCAAGAACTCATAAGGCAGATGCGCCCAGTGAGCAGTCATGAAATCCGTGGTTTCTACGGCGCGCAGAGCAACGACATAATCATAGTGGCGACTGTCGCCCATAACCCCGACAGAGCGCACCGGGAGAAACACCGTAAAAGCCTGACTGACCTTATCGTATAGTCCATGCCCACGCAGTTCCTCGATAAAAATGGCGTCAGCACAGCGTAATAGGTCTGCATACTCCTTAGTTACTTCACCTAAAATGCGTACACCCAGACCCGGTCCTGGGAAAGGATGACGGAAAACCATCTCCGAAGGCAAACCCAATTCTACGCCTAGCCGCCGTACCTCGTCCTTGAACAGTTCCCGTAACGGCTCCAGCAGCTTTAGTCGCATGACAGACGGCAGGCCACCCACGTTATGGTGAGACTTGATAATATCGGCTTTGCCGGTTTTAGCGCCGGCTGACTCGATGACGTCCGGATAAATCGTTCCTTGGGCCAGCCACTTAGCGTTTTTCAGAACAGCGGCCTGCTCCTCGAAAATTTCCACAAAAAGATTACCAATAACCTTACGCTTCTGCTCTGGGTCAGTAATTTCCCGTAAAGCGCTCAAAAAACGGGCCTCGGCATCGACCCGGATGACTCTCACTCCTAAATGCTCGGCGAGCGTAGTCATCACCTGATCGCCCTCATGCAGACGCAGCAATCCCGAGTCCACAAAAACACAGGTGAGCTGCTCGACAACGGCGCGATGGAGCAAAGCCGCCACTACCGAAGAATCAACTCCCCCTGACAAAGCTAGCAAAACGTCGTCATCCCCCACTTCGGAACGAATGGTGGCAATGCTGTCTTCAATAATGTTACCGGTGGTCCATAAGGCTTCACAGCCACAGATGTCCAGTACAAAGCGGCGCAGGATACGCTCACCTTGCCGGGTATGAGTGACTTCCGGGTGAAACTGCAGGCCGTACCAACGGCGCCTTTCATCGCCCATACCCGCTAGAGGCGCACTGGTGGTGCCGGCGATGCGCACAAAACCCTCGGGTAGTGCCGTTACCCGATCACCGTGACTCATCCACACATCGAGCAAGCCATAACCTTCGGCACTCGTATGATCTTCAATGTCCTTGAGCAAACTGGAATGCGCATGCGCGCGGACCTGTGCGTAGCCAAATTCCCGCTGTCCCGAAGTTTCCACGCGTCCCCCCAGTTGTACCGCCATGGTCTGCATACCGTAGCATATACCCAACAGCGGTATGCCCAGCTCAAATACCGTCTGCGGGACACGAGGACCCTCCAACACCGTGACGGATTGCGGACCCCCGGAAAGAATAATGCCTTTAGGATGAAACGCTTTAATTTGAAAATCGTTGGCGTCATAGGGATAAATTTCGCAATAGACGCCGATCTCTCGCACCCGCCGCGCAATCAATTGCGTATATTGAGAACCAAAATCAAGAATCAAAATACGGTTTTCGTGAATGTCTCTGGCAATCATGGGTCCTCGATGGCAGGCTCAAAGCGGCTGTACCCGCTGTATTCAACTGGTGAACGAAGGGCGCTTTCGGAAAGAGGTTATCAATCACGAGGGGAGCATCGTTAAAATCGTCTTAATCAACTCGATAGTTAGGCGCTTCCTTGGTAATGGCGACATCATGTACGTGGCTTTCTCGTACACCGGCTGCGGTCACCCGGGTAAACTGCGGTTTTGTGCGCATTTCTTCCAAATTGCTGCAGCCTACGTAGCCCATGCTGGAGCGCAGACCACCCAGTAATTGATGAACGATCACCGCAAGACCGCCCTTATAGGGAACCCTACCTTCAATGCCCTCTGGCACTAATTTCTCAATCCGGTCAGTTTGTTGTTGGAAGTAGCGGTCACTGGAACCGTGCTTATCGGCCATGGCGCCCAGTGATCCCATTCCCCGATAGGATTTGTAGGAACGACCCTGGTATAGTTCGACCTCTCCGGGAGCTTCTTCGGTACCCGCAAATAAACCACCGACCATAATAGCATGGGCACCGGCAGCAACGGCCTTGGCCATATCGCCGGAGTAGCGAATGCCACCGTCGGCGACGACCGGAATATCAAAATCTCGTAAGCCTTCGACGACATTAAACACAGCAGTAATCTGGGGTACACCGACTCCGGCAATGATACGAGTCGTACAGATGGAACCGGGTCCGATGCCCACTTTTACAGCATCAACGCCGGCCTCCACCAGATCTCTGGCAGCGGCAGCAGTAGCGATATTGCCACCAATAACCTGCAGTTGCGGATAGTGTTCCTTAATCCGGCGTACTTGACTGAGAACTCCATCAGAATGACCGTGGGCCGTATCCACCACCACGACATCCACGCCAGCCTGCACCAGAGCTTGCACGCGCTCTGCCGTATCGGCTGAAGTGCCCACTGCAGCTCCTACCCGCAAACGCCCTAAACCATCCTTACAGGCATTGGGAAAGTCCGTGGATTTTTGAATATCCTTAACGGTAATCATACCGCGCAGCTGAAAGCTATCGTTCACCACCAGCACTTTTTCAATCCGGTGCTTGTGCAATAAGGCAACGATTTCCTCCCGATCAGCACCTTCCTGTACCGTCACCAGGCGTTCTTGAGGGGTCATCACGCTGCTGACCGGCGCTTCCATATTGGTTTCGAAACGCAAATCCCGGCTGGTGACGATACCGACCAAGTCTTCACCGTCCACTACCGGTACCCCGGAAATATGATTGGCCCGTGTCAGTTCCAGGACATTGCGGATGCTGGCATCGGGAGACGTTACAATGGGATCACTGATCACACCGCTTTCAAATTTTTTGACCTGCCGCACTTCTTCAGCTTGTTGGTCTACTGACATATTCTTGTGAATAATACCCATGCCGCCTTCCTGAGCCATGGCGATAGCAAGCCGGGACTCGGTGACTGTATCCATCGCCGCCGAAAGCAGCGGGATATTGAGTGTAATTCCCCGGGTAAGTTGGGTCTTTAAACTCACGTCCTTTGGTAGTACGGATGAGTATGCAGGAAGCAGTAATACATCATCGAAAGTTAGGGCTTCTTGAATAATGCGCATATTGGGTCTCGGGACTAAAACAAAAATTAATCTAACATTATAAAATTTGCTGATATCCAGGTAAACTTCTTAGATTTACATAGACTCCTGCGTATGGGAGGAGTTTTTCAGATTTACTCACTAACGGTGATCATGCCCATGTCCACCTTAGCACGACCTGCGCAGGAGCGAGAGGTCTATACTGTTTCCCGGCTCAATCAAAGCGTGCGTTATCTGCTTGAAGATACTTTTCCGCTGCTTTGGGTAGAGGGTGAAGTTTCCAATCTTTCTCGACCCGTCTCCGGACATCTGTATTTTTCCTTAAAGGACGCCAAAGCTCAGGTGCGCTGCGCCTTATTTCGTCATCGCAGTACGCTGCTGCGGGGAGAGCTTGTCAATGGCCAGCAAGTATTGGTGCAAGCACGGCTCAGTTTATATGAACCCCGTGGCGATTATCAGCTCATTGTAGAACATTTGGAGGAAGCCGGCGACGGCGCGTTGCGGCGAGCCTATGAGGAACTCCGTCTACGCCTGGACCGAGAAGGCCTTTTTGCTGTAGAACACAAGCGTCCTCTACCTCGCTTTCCTCGTCGCGTCGGCGTCATCACCTCGCCGAGCGGCGCGGCCATCCGCGATGTACTGAGCGTTTTGCAAAGGCGTTTTCCGGCTCTGCCCGTCTTGCTTTATCCCGTTGCTGTGCAGGGTGAGGAGGCTGGTGTACAGATTGCCCAGGCTGTCGCGCTGGCCGCTCAGCGCCGGGAATGTGATGTGCTACTGCTGGTGCGCGGCGGCGGTTCTCTGGAAGATCTATGGGCTTTTAACGAAGAAGAGGTTGCCCGCGCCATTCACGCCTGCGTTATTCCGCTGGTCTGTGGAGTGGGTCACGAAATCGATGTTACTATCGCCGACTTTGCCGCTGACGTGCGGGCTCCGACTCCGTCGGCAGCGGCGGAGTTGGTTAGTCCAGATCGCATGGAATGGCTGCACCGGTTCAGCCGCCTGGAGGAACGCCTGGAAATAACCATGCGGCGGCAACTGGACAGATTCCAGCAAAAACTCGTTTGGCTAGAGCAAGGTCTTGTCCGACAGCATCCGGGACGCCGGCTACAGCCTCAGGTGCAACGCTTAGACGAAATAGAACAGCGCCTGCAGCGCATTTTAGCAACCAAGCTGGAGCGCCTGCAAATCCGGGTTATGGGACTGGCGACACAATTGCGTCTGGCTGCACCGGGGCCACGAATTGCACGGCTACAGGAACGCCAGCAGGCTCTGAGTCAGCGCCTGGAAGCGGCCCTGCGGCGCCGCCTGGAACGGGACGCCCAGCGCTTAGCAATGGCAGGACATTCCCTGCATACCGTCAGCCCCTTACAAACCTTGGGACGTGGTTATGCGATTGTCCGGCACCATCCCAAGGGGGAAGTTATTCGTCGCGCAGAACAGGTTCAGTACGATGATCGGGTGGAAGCGCTGTTGGGCGAGGGTCGCCTGGTTTGCCGGGTCGAAGAAGCTGAGTAGGCAACGTGTTTTCTCGCCCATACTTCCGAGCGACATAATCCTGGACAAGCTGCTGAAACTCTCCGGCAATATTGTCACCCTTCAGAGTCACGGTCTTTTCGCCATCGACGTAAACCGGGGCCACGGGCCGTTCGCCGGTACCCGGGAGGCTGATTCCGATGTTAGCCATCTTGCTTTCACCAGGCCCATTGACCACGCACCCCATGACAGCGACGGTCATCTCCTCAACGCCCGGATACTGCTGACTCCAGACAGGCATTTGCTGGCGCAGATACGTCTGGATGTTCTGGGCTAGCCTCTGAAAATAGTCGCTGGTGGTGCGGCCGCAACCGGGACAGGCTATCACCATGGGGGTAAACGAGCGCAATCCCATCGCCTGCAGAATCTCCTGAGCCACCAGCACCTCCTGGATACGGCTGCCGCCCGGCTCCGGCGTTAGAGAGATACGAATGGTATCGCCGATGCCTTCCTGCAGCAACACCGCCAAAGCCGCCGTCGATGCTACGATGCCCTTGGTTCCCATGCCGGCTTCGGTGAGACCCAAATGCAACGGATAGTCGCAACGCTCGGACAGCTTACGATAGACGGCAATCAAATCCTGGACACCGCTCACCTTCACGGAAAGAATAATCTTGTCATGGGCCAAGCCGATTTCCTCAGCCCGTTGGGCACTTTTCAGAGCGGAAATCACCATGGCTTCTCGAGTCACTTCGGCGGTTTCCCGGGGTTCAGGCAGGCGTGCATTTTCATCCATCATCCGTACCACCAGTTCCTGGTCTAAGCTACCCCAGTTTACCCCGATGCGTATGGGTTTATCATAGCGGCAGGCAAGTCCCACGATAGCGGCAAACTGCTCGTCCTTTTTCTTACCCTTGCCGACGTTACCGGGGTTAATGCGATACTTAGCTAGCGCCTCGGCACAAGCCGGATACCTGCTAAGCAGTTTGTGACCGTTGAAATGAAAATCACCAATCAGCGGGACATTCAAGTTCAGAGCATCCAAGCGCTCTCGGATCGCCGCAACAGCACGGGCCGCCTCCTCGCTATTAACGGTAATCCGCACCAACTCCGAGCCGGCTCTAGCTAGCTGGGCCACCTGTGCAGCAGTAGCAGCAGCGTTGACGGTATCGGTGTTGGTCATCGACTGCACCACAATGGGTGAATTTCCACCGACGCTGACGTGGTCTATCTTTACGGCCACGGAACGGCGGCGCTTTATGGGTAAATGAATTGTGGACATGGCAAGCTTATTAAACCGTGGTAACTGAATCGTGCTAATTATCTCAGGACAGACGGTACTCTGTCATGAGCCAACCGAATTTTTGGCTATTAAAACCACGTCACGCCTGGACTCCTCATTTTTTTGAACCACGCTGAAATTACCCTCTCATTGACGAACCCGGTGATAGCGGACCTGGTGGCGGGAATTACCGGCTCGAGTCGTGCGAAAACCATTGCGTTCACGGTCCAGATAAAACGTAGTGTTGCCAAACCGCAGCTGATTGTTACGATAGTAGCCTTCTCTGCGCACGCCGTTTATAAAGCCAACCGCTTTACCCTTAGGGGTAATCGTCAATTCTACATCTGTATTATAAACTGGGTTGTAACCCCGGAAGGTACCGATGGCCCAATCCGGCACATCGCCTCTTTTGTGTCGATTTTTATCGTTAGACTTGTCCTGGTTAGCCAACGCCTCTCCGAAACGAGCCAAACCGTCTTTATCGTCACCGTTTCGATCACCATCGCTGCGCCGCTCGCGGTCGACGACGAATACTCCACTGCATCCCTCATCGACCCAGACGCCCCGCCTGTCGTAGCCCCAAGTTTTGCCTTCAATACAGGGTGAATGTGAGATTTTTTCTTTTAGTCTGACAGGCCCTTGCGTAGGGATTCGACAGTACTCGTAACGGTAATCCTTGCTTTCGCAGACAATGCGTTTCTTTTGGTTGCCAGCCAGTACCAAGGAAGGTGCTGCGAAGGAAACAGAGAATAGGAAAATAACAAAAAATTGAAAAAATCGCCGCAAGTCATACATGTTTATTACGCTCCTACCACTGATATTGAATAGGAAAGTGTGTGCCGGTGTATTGATCTGGAAGCTATTATCTAGACCGTCTGCGGCATGAATGCCGCAGTCGAGCTTATAGGGATATATTAACAGCGTGTTTTGGGAATAACTTCCAGAGCGATATAACATCGACATAGCGGTTAATACCATCGTCTTAAATGCTATCCTTTGAGAAAGCAATAACAATGAAGTTCAAGAATTGGGATTAGTCCATGGTTAGCAATTGGTTGCCTTTTGTTTATGTGGGAGTTGGTGGTTTTGCAGGAGCCATGCTGCGTTACTCAGTCAGCTTAGGTTTACAGCAGTATTCCATCGTATTGCCTTATGGAACATTGTTAGCCAATTTTATAGGTTGTTTTGTGATTGGCGTTATTGCCCAGATTGCGGAAAACACGGAAATACTCTCTCCAGAGACAAGACTTTTTCTAGCGACGGGTTTTTGTGGAGGATTAACGACGCTCTCGTCTATGATTTTTGAATTTGCGCAATTGCTAAGAGAAGGAGAACTGTTTTATGGTTCCGTGTATTTTCTCGCCACTTTTAGCGGTGCCTTTCTTAGTTTTTACATGGGTATACTAGTGATCAGAATGATTTTTAAGTACTAGGGTGCAGCCGCTATGGAATTAAAGGGTCAAGCTAAATTATTACGCATTTTTATTGGTGAGGCCGATAAGATTGCACACACAGCGCTTTATGAGGTGATTGTCAAAGCGGCGCGCAAAGCAGGATTGGCGGGCGCTACGGTCTGGCGTGGCATTTTCTCCTACGGTCCCAGCAGTCGGATACATACGGCAAAGATTCTAGATTTATCGTCAGATTTGCCGATTATCATCGAAATTGTCGATAGCGAGGTGAAAATTGACGATTTTATTCCGAGGCTAAACCAACTTTTTGAAGAGTCCGACTGCGGTGGCTTGGTGACCATAGAAAAAGTCGAAATCATTCGCTACACCCACGGTTCAAACAGAAACTAACCATCCCTGGCCAGCTACCTAAGGGCTAATCGAACAACTCTGGTATTGAAAGATAACGCTCGCCGGTATCATAACAAAACGTCAGAATACGGCTGCCATCAGCCATCTCCGGAAGTTTTTTATGAACTGCCGCCAGCGAAGCTCCTGATGAGATACCGATGAAAATGCCTTCTTCCCTGACGCAACGGGCAGCAAACTGAAATGCCTCCGCATTTTCGACCTGGATCACCCCGTCGAGAATCTCTCTGTTAAGGATTTTGGGAACAAAACCTGCGCCGATCCCCTGAATGGGATGCAATCCCTTTTCGCCACCGCTGATAACCGGGGATGCGGCAGGCTCGACGGCAAAGACCTTAAGGTGTGGATATTTTTCCTTAAGTGCTTCAGCACACCCGGTGATGTGGCCGCCCGTGCCAACCCCCGTGATGAGATAGTCAATACCCTCCGGAAAATCTTTTAGAATTTCCTGGGCCGTCGCTTGCCGGTGAATCTCCACGTTGGCCGGGTTTTCAAACTGCTGAGGTATCCAGGAGTTAGGATTTTGCCTCAAGAGTTCCTGAGCTTTCTCGATGGCACCTCCCATACCTTTTTCCTTAGGTGTCAGCACCAGCTCCGCCCCCAAGGCCGACATATAGCGTCGCCGCTCAATGGACATCGATTCTGGCATGGTGAGAATTAACTTATAACCTTTAGCGGCCGCCACTATGGCCAGACCAATTCCCGTATTGCCAGAGGTAGGCTCAATGATAACGGTATCTTTATTAATCAAGCCCTTACGTTCTGCGTCTTCAATCATCGATAGTGCAATTCTATCTTTAATGCTTGCACCTGGATTCGCACGTTCCAGTTTCATCCAAACCTCGACGCGCTTATCGAAGAGGCGGTTAATCTTGACATGGGGAGTATCGCCGATGGTTTCTAGAATATTTTGAGCTTTCATCACTTAACCTTTTAGCGGACATCGGGCAAACAAAAATTACAGACCCAAGACAACCCTGCGGGTTCATTAAACCTCTTGCATAAATCAAACTCTAGAGAACTTATGACTGACGAGATCTTTAAAGATAAATAAGATAGTTGTGCTGCGAAGCAGCAAACTCTAGTTTAAAATAGCGAGCCGGCAAACTCATTTTTGATTTCAGCGCAGAGAGATAACCCATGCCAAACGACCGTTTTAAGGGAACCGATACCTATGTCGCCACCGACGACTTGATGATGGCTGTCAATGCAGCCATCATTTTAGGCCGCCCCCTTCTTGTCAAGGGCGAACCCGGTACCGGTAAAACCAAATTAGCCGAGGAAATCGCTCGTGCTCTCAGCCGCCCGCTAATTGAATGGCACATTAAATCGACGATGAAAGCTCGCCAGGGGCTGTATGAGTACGATGCCGTCTCGCGACTGCGGGACTCTCAGTTAGGAGATGAGCGCGTTTATGATATCGGCAACTATATTGTTAAGGGCAAGCTCTGGGAAGCCTTTACTTCCGACATTCAGCCGGTATTGCTGATCGACGAGATTGACAAAGCGGATATAGAGTTTCCCAATGATCTGCTTCAAGAGTTGGACCGCATGGAGTTCTTCGTGTATGAAACGAAGCAGATCGTACGCGCCAATCACCGTCCCATTATTGTTATTACCAGTAACAACGAGAAAGAACTGCCGGATGCGTTTTTGCGCCGCTGCTTTTTTCACTACATCCGTTTTCCCGATCGGGATACCATGGAAGAAATTGTGCACGTGCACTACCCGGATCTCAAGAAACGATTGCTTAGCGAAGCGTTGGAGGTTTTTTTCGAGATACGCGAGGTACCCGGCCTAAAAAAACGCCCTTCCACTTCGGAGCTGCTGGACTGGATCAAGTTGCTAGTGGCCGAGGACATTCCGCCGGAGGTACTGCGCAGCAATGACCAGCGCAAGATCATTCCGCCTTTGCATGGCGCTTTGCTTAAGAACGAGCAGGACGTGCATCTTTTTGAACGTCTGTTGTTTATGAACCGACGTAAGGGGCGATGAGATGCTAACCGAGTTCTTTTATAAACTGCGGGAAGCCCAGATTCCGGTTTCCCTGACCGAATTTTTGACTCTGTTAAAGGCCTTAGAGCAGCAGGTGGCAGGGTTCAGCGTAGACGATTTTTATTACCTGTCCCGGGCGAGCTTGGTTAAAGATGAACGCCATTACGATCGCTTCGACCAAGTCTTTGGTACACATTTTAAGGGGATTGAGCAATTATTTAACGAGGTTTTCGGAGAAATTCCTGAGGATTGGCTGCGCAAACAGATGAAGCTTACCTTGAGTGACGAGGAAAAGCAGCGTATTAAGTCACTGGGAGGCTGGGAGAAACTGATGGAAACCCTGCGAAGGCGCCTGGAAGAGCAGCAGGGACGGCATCAGGGCGGCAATAAGTGGATAGGCACCGCCGGCCGCTCACCCTTTGGCGCTTACGGTTATAATCCTGAAGGCGTGCGCATCGGTCAGGATCGCTCCCGGCATCGTCGAGCGGTAAAGGTATGGGATAAGCGCGAGTTTCGTAATCTGGACGACTCAGTGGAATTGGGTACTCGTAATATCAAGCTGGCCCTGCGCCGGCTGCGAAAATTTGCCCGCCAAGGTGCGGCAGAAGAACTGGATTTAGACGATACCATACGTTCCACTGCCCGTAACGCCGGCTTTCTGGATCTGAAAATGGTGCCCGAGCGGCATAATGCCATTAAAGTGCTACTATTCCTGGATGTCGGCGGCTCAATGGAAGATCACGTTCGGATCTGCGAGGAATTGTTTTCGGCCGCAAAAAGCGAATTTAAGCATTTAGAATACTTTTACTTCCATAATTTTCTGTACGAAGCCGTATGGAAAAACAGCTATCGCCGCCATTCTGAGCGGATACCCATGATGGAAATTATTCATACCTTTGGCAGGGACTATAAACTTATTTTCGTGGGCGATGCAACGATGAGCCCCTACGAAATCGCTTATCCAGGCGGCAGCGTAGAATATTTTAACGAGGAAGCGGGCGCCGTTTGGATTAGGCGATTACTGGAGGCCTATCCCTACGCTATATGGCTCAATCCGCAATCCGAATCTTATTGGGAATATACGCCGTCCATTCACATGACCCGCGAACTCATGCAGGACCGTATGTATCCGTTAACCTTGGAAGGACTAGACCGGGGCATTCGAGCTCTGCAAAGGCAACCGACGTAACTCTGGAACCGTAACGGCCTGGTGTTGCCCGCACCGGTTGCCAAAAATTTTCACTTATATTGCACTCAGCTTAGCAAGCATAGATACCGCTAAACGGTGTATCATTATGCATAATACAACACCTTAAAATTATAAGTCGCGATCAGGGGGAAGACGATGGCAAAAACTCTAAGCAGCGCACGCCCCAAGCAAAATGCGACGGTCACGCTAGTCAAGGGCATTGTCCATCAACTTTGGTTAGCCGGACTAGGGGCTGCAGCAAAAGCTCAAGAGAAGGGTGGCGAGTTACTTGAGTCTTTAATTGAGGAAGGCGAAAAAGTCGAAGCACGCGCTAAGGGCAGCGCTGCAATCCAAACCGAACCTAGCAATTCTACCCGCCCTCAAAATATCGAAAGTTTGGAGAGGATTTTTCAGGACCGCGTTGGTCGTGCTCTGCAAAATCTCGATGTTCCCACTCAAGCAGAATTGCAAGATCTCAACCGGCGTATGGATGCCTTAAGCAAGAGTATAGAAGCCTTGTTTGAGAGTTCCAAAGGCCAAACCAACCGTCAGGATGGATCTTCCACACAAGGCACTTAAGCGAGATCTTCAAACCCGAGGCAACCGAGCTTTCCAAGCCCTCTTAGGCTAAGTTTGCGCATGGACATTCTCGAGGAGAAAGATCGCCGCTTCAGTACAAGCCTGGAAGCACAGTTGCAGAAAACTGACTGTGGCGAAAATATGAGTGGTTTACTTATCCAAGTTAATGATTTTCTGGATAAATTGTAGCGATGAATAAAGACTCAACCACCAATAAAAAGATCCACGTAACCACTACCAATACTTCGGACAGTTTTAGATGGTTTCAGGACGACGAATCAAATACTTACGGAATTAAATGCAACTCAGCGTAGGGCCTAAGTTTGATTTAATTCGATTTTCAGTGATAAGCGATTGATTTTTTATGCTCAAAACTGTCCGAACTATTGCACTACGAAGCATTATTTTTTTAATGGGTTGTGCCATTGATTAGTCTATACTCCGACTAGAGTAGGACAATTAATTCATGCCCAACGAATTTTATCTAACAGTAAATTTACTGAAGATACAATAAAGCCATTATGGTGTGTTCGGTGTGTTTTAGAATCGGCCACTTACCATTAGCGTTGCATGTCCATATCCCAAAACGGAGGTGACGCCCAATGGTTCAAACTTCGGTTTTTCCGAAACTAACGCAAAGTAATCTCAGCCTCTTATCAGGCTGCAGCATCACCAGAAAATATTCCAAAAATACTATATTAATCAATGAAGGGGATCTGAGCGATTCTCTCTACATTATTCTCAGCGGTAAGGTTAAAGTTTATTTAAGCGACGAAAACGGGAAAGAAGTACTCTTAAGTATTCTTGGTCCAGGGGAATATTTCGGCGAATTAGCGCTTCTCGATGCTGAGCCTCGTTCAGCCTCGGTGATGACGACAGAACCCTCGCGAATTTCTGTTGTTACCAAGTCTGATTATCAACGTTGCATTGCTGCACATCCCGAAATTGCTTTTGATTTGATTCAAGTACTGGCGCATCGAATCAGGGTGCTTACCGATAACGTCAAGAACCTCGCCTTACTCGATGTCTATGGCAGGGTTGCTCGCACCTTGTTAAACATGGCGATTGAGTGTGACGGCAAACTTGTGATTCAGCACCGACTAACGCATCAAGATATTGCCAGCATGGTGGGCGCATCTCGAGAAATGGTTAGCCGCATTATGAAGGACTTAGCCACGGGTGGCTATATTAAAGTTAAAGACAAGCAGATTATCCTTCTTAGCAAATTACCGCCCGGCTGGTAACATACTGGCTGCTTAGCTTATGCGAGGAGCTCATTCAACAACAGGTCTTCTATTAGACATTATCGGAAATAAGCTATTGACCGACTTAACTACCTGTACATCAAGGATAATAATTCGCCGAAACCTATGGCCCCAAACAACGGTTGGATTGGTACATAATCGTCTCACATTGACGCCGCTTTCATGATTTTGCGAGGTCAATGCGGTACTCGGAACAACCGGCGCATATTTTTAGGATATTTTCGGAAGCGGTTGTTGTTTGCCTGTTCTTCCTCGCGGAGCTGCTGGATGTCGATGTCGGCAAATCGAGCGGCCAGCGTGGCTTTTCCGTTGAGCAAAATCCTCATGTAGTCGGGATTGTCGAGATTGCGCACCCGTGGGGTATCGGCAAGCATGGCCACCAATGTCCTGCTCAACGCTTTTTGCCCGGTCTTCTTCCGCCCGTCGCGTTTCCGAAAACGAAATGATTGCTCCATCAGATTATTGGTCCGTTGAGGCTGGATCATCACCGTGCCGGCAGGCGTGTTGACCGCAATCGGATCGGCAAAGCGTTGGTCCCAATACTTGTCAATCTGTTTCGCCATTTTCTGGTAACTGATGTCGCTTGCCGATAAGGCTTTTATTGTCTTTGAATAGCGCAACGCTTTGACACGACTTTCTATCGTCTTGATCTCGCCGTCGCCGGCATCGTTGAGTCCCTGACCGCAGTCTGGGCGTGCAATGCGCATCGCCTCTCGTAGTCGGTCAAAGCGGGTGATCTTCTGTTCGATTCGCGTCACCAGGTTATGCAGGGCGGCGTCGCTCAGCATCCGATGCAGAGTCGACAACGGCAAGACGCTCACCCCTTTCGCTTTCAGCTTCTTGAGTGCGGGATAGGCTTCCCGTAATCGCTGATAGAATACCAGGTGCGGGCGATCGAACGGGAAGCCAACCCCCGCACAGGCACTGTCGGCTTCCAGAACCCACGCCACCAGCAGGTAAGCGCTGACCCAGGGGGTGAGCGCTGGTGGGTTGTCGTTTTCGGCTGCTTTTCTGTCCAGGTAGGTCTGCAGATTGTCCGCGCGCGCCGACTCGTTATCGATCGCCTCATGCAGAGCTTTTCCGGCTTCGCTTAACGTTGCCTTGGCTTTGAAGTCCCGGGTATAGCGGCGGATCGTTCGGTACTCGAAATCAAACAGGTCCTTACCGAGATCTCTCAACAAATGAAAGTGACAGAGGTAGTCCGGTACCGTGGGGAACCCGGTGGCCACCGCTTTCAAAATCGCCCGGCCCATATCATGCACCAGCGCCAGCGGTGTCCCGTAAGCCGCTTTCAACTCGCGCAGCAGGAGGATGAGATGCGCGCTGTCTTCGGTCGGCATTTTTCGGTTGCCCAGGACACTCCGGCCGATCTCGTCGAGACAGCTGAATAACGGCGGGCTATCGCCTTCACCAGTGGCATCCAGGTGCAGAATATAGCCGCCCTTGGCGGCCATGTGCTCTCGCAGCGCGCCCTGACATGCCCGGTGTGCCAAAGCCAGGTACACGATAAAGCGTTTCCCCAGGAAGCTGATCTCACTGATCGAGATGGGGATGTTCCCGCCCGTCAACTCGGCCTGCACCGCCCGCTCGCTGCGGCAGTGCACAAACAGCGCCCTGCCGATGTGCGCAATGACATCAAAGCCGAACTGACCGCGCTGCGGGCTCAGCGCGCGCAACTCTTCCGAACGGTAGATCTCGCCACAGCGAGGGCAATGGCGTTGTGTTTCCAAGGCCTCGAACTGCCCAATCGCCAAGGTCGCCAGGCTCTTCTGCTGTGTTTTTAAGACGCAGGTATCGGCGCCGCACCGACAGCCCGTCGCGATGGGGGAAAAATGCCGCTGGGGCCGTTGTGAAAATAAATGCCGTGAGGCCAGCCGCAAGCACAAGCGAGCGATCTTCTCGCGTAGCAGACCTAGGACCAGCCCTTTAAAGGTGTCGTAACCGATTGTATTCAAAAGTAAATAATTTACAAATTCAGTTTCTGAATTTTTCAGCATGTTTCATGCCACAATTTTCTAAATTGAGCGATTTTCGTGAATTTTTATGTATTTGATTTTAAAATATTTTTTGATTTCCAACATAGAGCGTCTATGAGGGCAAATTAGGATAATGTGGAAAAAATCGGGGTTTTCAACAAAAAGGCTCAAAACTCAATTTCAGCCTATGTTTTCTCACCTTTAAAGGGCTGCAGACCTAGGACTTACGCATTGACGAATACGAAAACTTGTGGCAGAGATTGGCGTTTTGAGCCACGCTTAGCCGGATGATCAGAATAACCTCACGCCCCCCGACGGGGCATTGTAGCTTACCGATGGATATGGGATTTTTGATGAGCGAGCCGAACTCAGGCAACGGTAGCCGTTTGGCGGAAGTGATGGGGATTTCCCATGACAGCGTGAACCGTTTTCTGTTGCGTGAGGGGGATGAGCCCAAGGACCTGTTCGCCGAGGCCAAGGGGATGCTGAATCGGGTCGGGGGAACCCGGAGCGTGGACGACAGCACCGTGGACAAGCCCTACGGCCAGCACATGGAGTTGGTTGGCCACTTCTGGTCAGGCAAGCACCCCCGGGTGGTTAAGGGGTTGAAGCTGATCACGCTGTACTACCCGGATTTGCAGGGCCGCAGTTTGCCGGTCAATTACCGGGGTTACGACACATCCGAGCACAAGACCAAAAATGCGTAGTTCCGGGAGATGCGGGGGCAGGTGCTGGACGGGGGGCTAGAACCGGCCTGCGTGACCGGGGACAGGTGGTATTCGTGTGCAGACCACCTCCAGCGGGTCAGAAACCACCCGCTGGGGTTTCTGGTTGCCGTGGAAAGCAACCGCCGGGTGTCTCTGGAAAAAGGCCAATGGGTACAGGGGCAGCAGCTAACGATCCCGGCCGAAGGGCAGGGGGTGTGGTTGCGCGAGTTCGGCGAGGTCAAAGGGTGTCGGACGCAGTTAAAAGACCAACGGCGCCATTACGTGGTTTTCCTGCCGCAGACTGACGCCTGCCCGGCCTTTGGGCAGGGGGCGTTCGAGAAGCTGCATGACCAGCATTGGCACATTGCGCAGTACCACCGAAGGATCAAGCAGGTCTGCCATCTCGAGAGGTTCCAGGTGCGCGGCAACGTGCCGATACTCAATCCTATCTTTGCCGCCCTGGGTAGCTACGTTCACCTGCAACGGATGCAGTTAACGGAACTCATCAGCAACGCCTACCCATGGCAGCGAGATTTGGACAAGGACGTCGTGGCGTCGGTTGTCAGCACCTTCATCTCTGGCAAGGAATATCTCAATCCACAATTTCGACCTGCCGTCAATGCGTAAGTCCTAAGACCGATGATTTCATCATCCGTTTTGTTTAATGTCATAGTAGCGCAATACGGCCGTCACCTCACGATCCTCGATGGCGATTGCCCGTTCTCTGAGCCCCGCACCCAGGGCCTTCGCATCGGTGCGCCGCGGGGTAGTTCGAATGATGTCCAGCAAGATTTCAAGCCGAACATTGTCCGGGGGTAAGACGGTTTCGGCGGCTTTCTCCAGTAGGCTCATCCGACGCCGGAATTGCGCCGCGCCCTGGTGGCGATCCTGACTGACATAGAGCGAGAGCCGCTTGGGCAGTAAGCGCCTCCCCACGGTATTTGACGCCACCAACTCCGTTAAGGCGTTTTGCACGGCCACCCGCAACAGCGTCTTTAATTCTTTGTGGGTCATCCCGGCTTGCGCCTCCGCAATCAGTTCGACCAGTGTTGCCTTCAGCGTGCCGTACCGGGCAAAGCCAATGCCGTTGAAAAACCATAAGCCGGGTTGATCAAATCTCGCTGTCGATTTGAGCGCGTGGTATTGCCCGGTGTGGGAGTAGCTGGTGATTACATCGATCTGCTTGAGATCACGGAACACGCTGCTGCGCGCACGCTCATTGAGCGCCTGGCGTAACTGCCTGACGGTCATCACCATGTTGGGTTGGAGCAGGCGCTCGACGTGCGCGGGAGGCGATAGGCGGGAGTTGGTCATCGGGCACTCCGGATGAGACTATTAGGTGGCATTGACGGATTATATACCTAATCGTCCCCTTTGCCAGACAAGGATCACCCTGTTTCTGCGTCTAAGTCGTTGTTTTCTGGTCAGCGAGAGGGGAGTGTGGCGATCAAACGTGAGACGATTGTGTATCGTCGAAAGGATAAAATTGCTTTATATCAACCAGATAATAGTTGCCCAACCGTCGTTTGGGCTCATAGGCCGAAACCTTAAAACTGATAATGTCTATTAGACATTATCAGTTTTAAGGTTTCGGCGAATTATTATCCTTGATGTACAGGTAGTTAAGTTGGTCAATAGCTTATTTCCGATAATGTCTATTCAATAAAATTAGCCTTAGACGAACCTGATGAGGCATCACTATTGTTTGCAGCACCTAATGCACTGAATAAATCCGAAGACCAACGATAATCAATTTCACTGCCAACCATAACATTGGAGTTGTTGTGCTGAAGCCGCCGGTACCAGCACCAATCTTGCACATCTGCCAAAGGATACTTGATGATTTCAAAATAAGGAGAAAGATCGAAATCTCGAGGTGTAAGCAAACGTAGGTTTCGTTGCGATGAATGAGTATCGCTATGCGATGGCACTTCAGGAAAAACCGGAAAATGCACTGAAGCAAAAGCTTCCGCTAGCATGGAAGAGCATATGGTTCGCTTAAGTACCTCGGTTTGCGGTTTAAATAAACTCGAGCACCAACGCCGGGGCATGACGGTCCAAGGAGATAAAAAACGAGCAAGGTCGAGCAGCTGACGGACATCATAACTCTCACCTAGACGTCCAACCGCGTGGGTAATCACTCGTCGAGCGTCTTTTGCATCTAATCCGCTCGGGCGGCAAATACGCAAATGATGCCGTTGATATTTTTTCAATGGGCTAACCACGATTCCTTTTCCTAACAAAGCTTCTACAAGCAGTTGTTGATCTGACAGCTGAGGATACCGTTGCGCTATCTGCTCTCGAATATCCTGCTGGCAGATATCATCAAGCCGGCCGATGTAAATGGCACAGTGTGTCCATAGGCTTTGCGTAATAAATCGAATCACACCGCTTACACGAGCACGTCCTCCTATCAGGAGTACGTCACACGGTTTTATTTCCAGACGCAGACGCTCAAAATGATGACGAGGGAAAGCCGCAGCCTGCTGTTCTTTTACTAACCATTCTATTACCTTGTACGTTAGCCAAGCATATGCCCGATTACGCATAATTTATTACCTTTAGCCGTACTCGATTTTTCTAAACTCATAATCTTTCAGCTCATAAACGATATTCCCCTTTGAAAAATTTAAACAATTTTAGCGTTTCTGTCTGTTAAATGTTGTTACACTGTGAATACTGACATAAAAATCGACAACTACAATTTCTCATCTTGAAAAGAATAATTCACCACTTAAAAATCATAAAAAAAGAGAAGCATTCCTGCCATCATAATATACAACGGATCACTTCTGTTAAAATCTAGGAGTATAAAGTAATGCTTTTATTTTATTGATTCGAGTTACTTCCATCGAGTGGAGCTAAAACGATTGGTATTAGAGCGGATGACAAGATGAGAGAATGTATTATTCGACAGCGAGCAAAAACAAAAGCTTATACAAAATACAAGAAAAAAATTCATTAAAAAGCTTAGAAACTTTTTCCACCGGCGTAGTCTGCAAAAGTATAAGCTAAATTTTCCTTATCGGTTACTCATTACAACACAACAGTGACTTATTAAGGATCGCAATTGGATCGAATAATGATTTCACAGGTATTGAGAAAGAGCGGTGGTAATAACTACCATCGGCATCTATCTTATAGAGGCGCTGGTAATGTTCACGCTGATTAAGAATGTCCTTAATACCGACAATCAGTGCATTAATATCAGCTTCAGTAGTATAGAGGCCAAAGCTAGCACGCACCATGCCTTGTTTAAGTTTTATGAGTTTCTGAGCATCTTCCCTGTCAACATCAATTTCCAACTCCCATAATTCTTTTTTTAGCATTTCTCGCACAAAAGGATGAGCACAGAAGCATTCGTTACGAACTGATACGTTATGATAATCATTTAAAATAGCTGTTACCAAACCATGATCCAGACCCCGCAGATTAAAAGCAATAGTACCGGTGCGCGGCATGTGTCGCAAATCCATACAACCATACAACTGCACTTCCGGTATTTGAGAAAGGCAATTGATTAACTTATTTAACAACAAGATCTCCTTCTCATGGATACGCGCCATACCAATTCGCCGGAGCAGTTCTAGCACAGAGGCTAAAAATATCGCACCGACAATATTAGGCGTGCCGGCCTCTTCGCGCTCGGGAAATACGGTTGTAACGTAGTATTTCTCCAAGTAAACTTTGTCGACCATACCGCCACCAACTTCTTCTGGTTCTTGATCCGTCAATAAGGTACGGTTTGCTACAACGACTCCGGGCGATCCGGGAGCATATATTTTATGGCCAGAAAACACTAAGAAATCCAGATCACACTCCGAATCGGTGGGCTCACAAACTTGCACAGGTGTGTGAGCGAGGAGCTGGGAAGCATCTACTATTATCCAGGTGTCATAAGCATGTGCTAATCTGGCAATTTCTTGAATTGCATTGATGATACCGGTGACGTTGCTAGCGCCGGTTACGGCAACGTAATTGACACGCCCCCGATAGGAACTTAATAGCTCCTGTAAGGCCGTCAAATCGATACGACCTAAAGCAGGCGCTTGCCCTTCAACAGGCACATGTAAAACTTGTTTAGCGTACTTACGATGCGGTAAGTCATTAGAATGATGTTCCATCTGGGAGACTAATACAACATCCCGTTCTGGGCGTTGCAGTGCAAGAATACGTGCCAGTCGGTTAAATCCAGCCGTAGATCCATTTCCCGTAAAAAAGCAGGTGTAGCGGTCGGGATCGGCATGCACAAAATGAAGCACCTGTTCGTGAGCCCAGCGGTAGGTCTCCGTCGCAATACGCGCTGAAAAATACAGTTGACTGTGGGTATTAGAATAATGCCGAAGAAATTGCTGGGCAACCTGATAGGCACTGCGCATCGCTAAAGTCGAGGCGGCAGAATCTAAGTAGTGACGGCGAGTGATTCGCCCGTCTGCTAAAGGATACGTTGTATCCAAACCCATGAAATCCTGCTGTAAATAATCAAGCAGTTTTTGACCGCGCATCGTTATTGCCACTGTTTAAAAAAGATTTTCCCGCAATCACACTTCGCAATCACACTTCGTAAACACCATCGTAAATAATCCACTTCTTATGGCCGATCACAGTGAGTGTTATTCTATACTTTCAATTCAATCGCCTAGGAAGATGCGCGGTGGCGAACCCCTGCCGGATGGCAGGGTTGAGTGGCGGTGCATGATCATGCCTGGACAGCTAGAGTCTGGCTTATGCAAGCATGGGCCTAAGGATAGTGATAACGCTTCTATTAAGCCCAAAGTCATCACATTAGAGAGAAACCATCAACCTTTAAATTTTCCCTTAACCTGAAGATCAGCGTGGTAAGAAGAACGGACCATAGGACCGGAAGCCACATGGGCAAATCCCATAGCGTCACCTATCTCCCGCAAATGATCGAATTCCTCAGGAGGCACGTAGCGTCTCACCGGTAAATGGTAAGCACTGGGCTGCAGGTATTGGCCCAGCGTTAACATCTCCACATGATGAGTTCTTAGATCCTGCATCACGCTTTCTATCTCCTCCAGAGACTCTCCTAACCCTAACATTAAACCGGACTTGGTAGGAATATCCGAATGGCGTTCCTTAAAGCGTTTCAGTAGATCCAGAGAATACTGATAATCGGAACCAGGACGAGCCAGTCGATAAAGACGCGGAATCGTTTCCAGATTATGATTAAAAATATCAGGGGGGACTTGCGCTAGAATATCTAGCGCTATTTCCATACGCCCCCGGAAGTCGGGGGTCAAAATTTCAATAGTAATACCCGGATGACGCTGACGGATTTCCTGGATACAAGCCACAAAGTGAGCAGCACCGCCGTCGCGCAAATCATCCCGGTCTACTGAGGTGATCACCACGTAGTTTAGTCCCATGGCGGCGATAGTTTTGGCTAAGTTAATCGGTTCATCGATATCCAGAGGATTGGGTCGACCATGTCCTACATCACAGAAAGGGCAACGGCGGGTACAAATATCACCCATAATCATAAAAGTGGCAGTCCCGTGGGCAAAACATTCCCCTAGATTGGGACAGTTGGCCTCTTCACAGACAGTATGCAGACGGTTTTCCCGCAACACCTTTTTTAGGCGCAACACGTCTGGATTACCGGGAAACGGTGCACGAATCCATGTGGGTTTGCGCAACCGCTCCTCAGGCGTGGTAGGAGTGATTTTTACCGGTATGCGAGCCATTTTTTCCGCCCCGCGTAGCTTTTTCCCCCGTTCCAGAGTGACTTTACCGGCTGAATTTTGTGAACTACGGGTTGAATGAACCTGCTCGCCGAGGGTTTTCTGTTCAGGCATTGCCTGTCTCCGGAATTGGCTGTTTGGGAAGATGGTCCACCGTTTTGATGGCTGTATAACCTAAATTTTTTATCATAGTACGCAACAACAGACGCCTTACTTCTAACAACGCAAGAAGCACTCCTAGTTCCCGAAGCTGAGTGACACGCATACCAGGATAGCCGCAGGGGTTAATACGAGCGAAGGGTTCCAAATCCATAGCAACATTCACACTGAGACCATGGTAGGAACAACCGCGCCGTATCCGCAAGCCAAGGGAAGCGATCTTAGCTCCGTTTACGTAGACACCAGGAGCATCTAGCCGAGCATAGCCGCGAATTCCGCAAATGGCTAGAAGATCTACCACAGATTGCTCCATCAAGGTGATCAGGCGGCGCACGCCTAAGTGCAACCGCCGCATATCAACCAATAGATAGACTACAAGCTGACCCGGTCCATGGTAAGTGACCTGACCACCACGATCTACCGGTATAACAGGAATATCACCAGGCGCTAACACATGATCCGGCTTGCCATTTAGCCCTTGAGTAAACACCGCAAAATGTTCAACAAACCACAGTTCATCATGCGTAGAAGCATCGCGGGCTTCAGTAAAGCCACGCATGGCTTCAAACACGGTCAAGTAGTCCACGCAACCCAACTGGCGAATTAACAGAGGGGCGCTTAGCGGCAGTTCAACAGCGTTCATCAGCTTTCTTAACCCTTACCCGCTGGCAGGTAAGTCGACTTTGTCGGTGTCTTAAAACCCAAAGGACTGGGAGCAAAGCTCCTACAGTGCCACCATGACCTGCTCATGAGCGGTAAGCTCTTGATAGATAGCATCCAATTGTTCACGGCTGGTGGCTCGAACAGTAAGGGTAATCGATTGATACCGACCATTTCGGCTTAATTGAGTGTGAATGGCGGTTCCATCTAAGTCAGGTGCGTGACGAAATACGATTTCGGTCACTAATCGATGAAAATCACTGCCGCTGGGTCCCATCGCTTTAATAGGGAAATCACACGGAAAGTCCAGAGAAAATTGGCTATTCATCGCTATGTCTTGCAGACAATACAACACCGTTTATTAGCAAAAATGTTCCCTCACTCCGTGACCGGCTGACAAACTTCGCATTTATAAGCTTGATAGAGATTTGTCATGCGCCGCCATAAGGGCCCCGGGACACCGTTCCCTACGCTACGGCCATCTACGCTGGTAACGGGCAGGATCTCCTTAGTGGAACTGGTCAACCATACTTCATCAGCTTTTGTTAAGACCTCTCTGGATAAATATTGTTCATGATAAGCCATGTTGTTGGCGGCGGCTAATTCCAATACCAGATCACGAGTTATGCCCGGCAGAATAAACTGATCTTTCGGTGGGGTTAGCAGTATGCCATCACGGACCACGAACACATTACTGGCAGTCCCCTCGGTCAGCCGGCCGTCGCGTACCAGGATAGCATCAGCGGCTCCCCGCTCGACGGCCTGCTGGCGCGCCAGCACGTTGGCTAATAAGGCAATGCTTTTGATATGACAGGCACCCCAGCGAACGTCATTAACAGTAACGACGGATATTCCTACCCGGCGTAACGCTTGCGGTAATGGCTGCAGTGGACTGACCATGGCGAAGACAGTGGGCGGTGTACTTGAGGGAAAACCATGGTCCCGGCATTCCGTCGCACCACGCGTGATTTGCAAATACAAACTTAAATTGCTACCGCCGTTGCGAACCACCAGCTCATTTAGTAATGCCGACCACTCCGCATAACTAAGATTATTCTCAACCCCAATAGCAGTAAGACTGTTGTGCAGTCGCTGAAGGTGTTCCATAAGCCGAAATAAGCGTCCGTTGTAAGCCGGAATTGTCTCGTAAACACCATCTGCAAACAGAAAACCTCGATCCAGCGGCGAGATACGAACTTGAGCCAACGGTAAATACTCACCGTTTAAATAGGCAATAGCGGGCATGGCATTCAGCAAGTTATTCAAAAAGAGAATGCATCGAAAACATTACCTGATCCACAAGACGTCCGAAAAGATTGGCCTCGGCAACAGGCTGCAGAGCGACTAAAGGAACATCAGCAACCACTGTATCGTCGAGGGTCACTTTAATATTGCCAAAGGACTCACCCTTGGCAGCAGGAGCCTGGATGACAGTACTAACCTGCATGGTGACCTGCATATTCTGATAAGCTTCTTTAGGAATGGTAACGTATAAGTTTTCGGCAAGGCCAAGAGGTAATTCTTTTATCTCTCCCTTCCAGATGCGCTTTTCGGTCAAAGGCGTGTTGGCCTCATAAAGCCGATGTGTTTCAAAAAATTGAAACCCGTAGTTCAATAGAGTCTGGCTAGCGCTAAAGCGATCCTTTTCTGTTTCTGCTCCTAACACCACACTGATTAAACGCATGTCACCGCGCTGGGCAGACGCGGTTAAACAATAACCAGCAGAACTGGTATGTCCTGTCTTAACACCATCCACCGCCCCATCCTGCCACAGGAGTTGATTGCGGTTATGCTGTTTGATGTTGTTATAGGTGAAGTCACGCACTGAGTAGCGGCTGTAATGCTCAGGGAAGTTGGCAATAAGAGCCTTTACCAGAGTGGCGATATCTCGAGCTGTCGTGTAGTGGTTGGCATCTGGCAGGCCCGTAGCGTTGGTAAAATGAGAGCCTGTAAGACCAAGCTGCGCAGCCTCATGATTCATTAAAGATGCAAAAGCATCTTCGCTACCGGCAACATATTCCGCCAAGGCTACGGTAGCATCATTGCCGGACTGTACCACCATTCCCATCAGCAAATCCTCCACCGACACTTTTGTATCCACCTCCACGAACATGCGTGAACCTTCCATGCGCCAGGCCTTTTCACTGATGGTCACTTGATCGGTTGGCTTAATACTCCCCTCTTTTAGGGCTTTAGCAATAACATAGTCCGTCATGAGCTTGGTAATGCTAGCCGGCTCTAGGCGCTGATCGCTATTATTTTCGGCCAGCACGACACCGCTGTGAAAATCTTTAAGAATATAGCCTCTTACTGGTACCTCGGGAGCTTGAGGCACTGGCATCGCCCGCGCCGAGAGCCAAGCAAAACCTACGGTCAAGAGTAAAAAATAGAAACAGAATTGGAGCCAAAAGTGTGTATTACTGTATGTGCGTATATCCATGTTAAAAAACCTAGTCTAAAACCACGTAGTGCGCATGAATTCCTAGCTCAACAAGTTGCGTCTTTAATTCTCCGGCCGTAACGGTATTGGCAAGCGGTCCTATCCATACTTTGAAAAGCCTATCGTTGCTTGAATCCACCTGGATGGCATGGCTGAATTGGCCGGCTAGCCGTTGTTGTAACTGTTCGGCGTTACGGCGCAAAGAAAATGCACCTACTTGGAGATAAAGTGGAGCAAAATCCGAGACCGAAACAGCGGTGGAGGTTGCTTGCAGCGATGCTGGATGCCCGGTAACGTCGGAAATTGCTGGTGATTCGGACTGCTGTGCGGCTTGCAATGTCTCGGGGTTGCCCGACCGTAACGTTTCATCGCCGGTGCCGCTTTGCGCAGCCATAGAAGGCTTTGCCGGCGCTTGATATGCGACTTTTTGAGCATTTTGCAGGGACAGCAGCTGCAACTTTGCATATGTGTCATCTGCCATCTTTCGTGATGCTGCTGACGGTGCTAAATAAATATCTGAGCCGGGCGTAACCTCTGGTTCATCAGTGGCGCTCGCAATTATCGGCTCAACCGTACTAGGTTTAGGTTCAAACCCCGGCAAATACTGATAAGGTGGTAGCGCCACGACTTCCACGGGAGCTGTGCCTTGCTCAAGCATATCCAGCTTATCTGCGGCCGCGTAAGACAAATCAATGACGCGATCATCGACAAAAGGACCTCGATCGTTGATTCGAACTACAATACTGCGTCCGTTTTCCAGATTGGTGACACGCGCATAAGTAGGAATAGGTAAGCTCTTATGCGCTGCAGTAATGGCATGCATATCAAATGGAGAGCCGCTAGAGGTTCTTTTACCGTGAAACTGCGGACCATACCAGGAAGCAATGCCACTCCGTCGATAACCCTCACTGGTCCCCATGACGTAGTAGCGCTTACCAAAAACGACATAGGACTCCGGATTACCGGTACGACTCGGCAGTTCTCTGGCGAGCGGAGCATTAGGAGCATCAGGAGCATTAACCACCGGCTTGTTTTGGCTACGAGGGGGAGAGGTACTACAACTGCTGAATGCGGTAATAAGCAATACCCCTAATAAAACACTTCCAGCTTTTTTTTCTATCATCTTCTCCCTCTACGTAATGATACCCACCCTTGTGGGAATGAAGAAGATCCAAAGATTGATGTAATACCATACCAGTGCAGCAACACGTGACTCGCGAAAATAGTTTTTTCACACCCATCGACACAGCTTATGACTGTGAAAAAAGCAGAGCGGTAGGGTATTGCTTTTTAAGCCCACGGATATCCTGGCTCAATTGATAGACAGCCATAGCATACAACGGACTCCGATTATAGCGCGTGATGACATAGAAATTATAAAACCCCAGCCAGTATTCTAAGCTGTCACTCCCTTCTAACTGCAGCAGAATGGCTTTTTGGTGCTCATTGAGAGTCTTCTGAGAACTCACACCGCGTTGTTGCAGAGTACGTATAGTATGGTCGGGCTTTTCGGATTTGGAGCTGATCAATGCCGTGTAACGATCGCCCGACACACGGGCAGGAACAGTAATGAGTTCATTCCGCTGCCAGTGATGTTCGCTCAAATAATTGGCAACACTGCCGATGGCATCCTCAGGATTATTCCACAAGTCGCGATAGCCATCACCATCGAAATCTATTGCATATGCGAGGTAACTGCTGGGCATAAACTGGCCAAGCCCCATGGCTCCCGCATAAGAACCTTGCAGGGCGAGAGGGTCAATACCTTCCTCACGGGTCAGCAATAAGTAGTTTTCCAGTTCCTTACGGAAAAAGTCAGCTCGCTTTGGATATGCAAAAGCCAGCGTGGACAAAGCCTCCAGAACCTTGTGACGACCGGCATTTCCACCATAGAAGGTCTCCACGCCGATGATGGCAACGATAATCTCGGCAGGCACACCATAGAGTCGCTCAGCACGCGCCAAGGCTTCTTCATGAGTTCCCCAAAACTCCACACCCTTTTGGACACGTTCGGGTGTAAGAAAAATTTGGCGGTAAGCATACCATGGCTTGGCTTCAGCAGGACGAGTGATCAGCGCAATGATTTCAGGTTGGAGGCGGGCACGGCTGAAAGCTGCGAAAAGGTCATTACCAGCAAAGCCGTGTTTAGCAACCATTTCATGGATGAAGACTTGAACGTCATTGCGTTCCGCTAGGGAATCCGAGAGCGGCACAGCGTGTGACGTAGTAGTCAACACCGACGGCAATGACGCCGGCATGGTGTTTTGCGCTGCGGTTGGCGCAGTGGTATTCACCACGTCATGCAAGGACTCTGAAACGCCAGGAGTACGAGCAGTAGTGCGCTGCACTGGAACAGACAATGCTCCATCAGCAGAAACGGTACTGGTTTGAGTTTCATTTCGTACAGTCGCGGTCTCGGAAGACGTCATGCAAGCGCCAATCAGCAGAGCAGCACCGCACGCACAAAGGCTCTTTTGCAGGTGTTTTATATTCAAAATACATCCCTTTCCTATCGTGTATTTTAGGTAAAGCTGCCGGATAGCGTCTTACTATAGGGTGTCTAAAAACGCCATCTTTAGGCCAAATTCATTGCCCGTTTTTTGGACCCTGAGAATATCGCCGTGACACCGATTCACGTTGGGTTTGGAACCAATCAGCGAGGTCCAAAAAGTGGTTAAAGCAAATTGGCCGATTTAGACGCCCTAGTCTTACTATGCGCATGCACACTCATCAGAATACCGAACCCCGCCATCAGCGTCACCAGAGAAGTCCCTCCATAGCTGATCAAAGGCAATGGTAATCCCACCACAGGCAATAATCCACAAACCATACCAGTATTAACAAACACATAGATAAAGAATATCAACGCCAGGCTGCCCGCTAATAGACGATTATAAGTGGTTGCGGCTTGAGTGGCGATGTACAGGCCACGGGAGATAATGAAAAAGTATAAAAGCAGTAGGATGCAAAGGCCCAGCAGACCAAATTCTTCAGCACAGACGGCGAAAATAAAGTCTGTTGAACTCTCCGGCAAGAATTCCAAGTGCGACTGAGTGCCATTCAGCCAGCCCTTGCCATAGATACCACCTGAACCAACGGCAATTTTAGACTGAATGATATGATAACCAGTCCCTAAAGGATCTGTTTCAGGATTGAGAAAAGTCAATACTCGCTGACGCTGATACTCACGCATTCCGAAGTGCCAGAACATTGGCGTAGCAGCCGTCATAGCCCCACCCAGACTTAATATCAACTTCCAACTCATACCGCCCAGAAATAACACAAATATTCCGGAAAAACCCACTAGCAAGGCCGTACCTAAATCGGGTTGCTTAGCAATGAGCAAAACAGGCACTATTGTAATAAGAAAACCCAGTAATACATGATGAAACTGTAGCGGCAATGGTTTGTTGGCAAAATACCAGGCCATCATCATGGGAACAGCAATTTTCATAAGTTCTGACGGCTGAAACCGCATCACGCCGAGATCCAACCAGCGCTGTGCTCCCTTGGCAATGTCGCCCGCCGCCAGCACGGCTATCAGCAGTGCCAGACCAACTAAAAAAATCCAGGGAGCCCAAAGCCGCAGATAGTGAGGTGAAATTTGCGCCATCGCAAACATCATCAAAAAACCCAGACTTAACCGCAGGCTCTGGCGCATGATTAAAATTATATTTTCATGCCCTGCACTGTATAAGACCATCAATCCTATAAACGCGGCAATCAGCACGGCAATCAGGAGAGGAGCATCAAGACTAAACTGCTCTAGCAAGCTAGCATGGCCATGCGTTTCTTGTATCGTAATAGCATCCATATTTATGATCAGTTTCCCTCTCACGGCAGGCTTAATATAAGCTCAATAAGTGGGCGTCGAGGATTCGTTTGGCTATTGGCGCCGCCGTAGTACTTCCACCTCCCCCGTGTTCCACGATCACAGCGATGGCAATGCGGGGTTCTTCAGCAGGTGCAAAGGCGACGAATAACGCATGATCATGCAGGTGCTTGGCCAGGCGTTTGCTTTCGTAGCGTTCATCTTGGCCGAGGGAAAACACCTGAGCGGTTCCAGTTTTGCCAGCAATGTTATAAGTCGAATTGACACCGATCCTCCGTGCTGTGCCTTGCACGCCATGCACTACTTGCATCATGCTAGCCACGATATACTTCCAATGACGGTGATCTTTGCTCTCGATAGATAGCAGTGGTTGGAAAGGTTCTTTCAGAATTTTCCCTCCGCTCTGCGGCTGAACGGCGTACAGCAAATGAGGTTGAAAACGCCGGCCACCCTGAGCTAACACTGCCATGGCATAGGCTAATTGCAGGGGAGTCACTAACAGGTACCCCTGACCAATGCCGGTAATTACAGTCTCACCGGCATACCAGGACTGGTTAAAGGCTTTGCGTTTCCAGGCTTGAGACGGCAACAAACCGGGCTTTTCGCCAAGCAAGTCGATACCTGTGGGACGTCCAAAATTAAATTTATCCAAGTAGTCATGCAGACGATCAATGCCCAAACGGAAAGCGAGATCATAAAAATACACATCACAAGATTGCACAATACCTTTTTCCAAATCAACACGGCCGTGACCCGTGCGTTTCCAATCACGGAAATTATGTGAGTTCCCTGGTAACCGATAGAAACCGCTACAAAACACAGACCTGCTGGAATCAGTGATACCGTATTCCAGACCGGCGAGACCAAGCAGAGGCTTAATAGTAGAACCAGGTGGATAAACCCCCCGCAGCGCACGGTTGAAAAGCGGTCGGTCTGGAGAGTTATTGAGCACTTCGTAAGAGGCGGAATCAATACCATTGACGAAAGGATTAGGATCAAAAACAGGTAAGCTAACCATCGCCAAGATCTCACCGTTACGCGGATCGATGGCTACAATGGCTCCCGTATGACCGGCCAGGGCGTTTTCCGCCACTGCCTGCAGACGAGAGTTTATTGTGAGATAGAGATTCTTGCCGGGGATGGCAGGTATTTGCTCTAACACCCGTAGCGCCCGGCCTTGGGCATTGGTTTCCACATGCTGATAGCCTACACGGCCATGGAGCATCTCTTCATAAGACCGTTCTATACCCAACTTGCCGATGTGGCTACTACCCCAGTACTGGCGTGCATCAATGCGTTGTAACTCATTCTCATCGATGCGCCCCACATAGCCGATCACATGGACGACATGGGAACCTAATGGATAATATCGGGTCAACCGCGCTGCAATGTTGACGCCTGGAAATCGATGTAAATCGACGGCGATTCGGGCAACTTCGTCATCACTCAGATTAAAGCGCAGGGGGATTCCGGTATAGGAAGGATGACGACGCAACAATTTGCGGAATCGCTGAATATCCGGCTCGCTAAGCTCTATCCGAAGCTTAAGTTGCGCCAGCGTTGCCTCCAGGTCCGCAATTTCTTCTGGGATGATTTCTAAGGAGTACGTGGGCAAATTGTCGGCTAGCAAAATGCCATTGCGGTCAAATATAAGGCCTCGTGTAGGCGCTAAAGGCTCCAACTTAACCCGATTGTCTTCAGATAACGTCGTAAAATGCTCATGGCGAATGACCTGAAGATAAATCAATCTCCCTACCAGTACCAGCATTCCTCCAAAAACCAGAAGCAGCGCAATGGCAGCGCGACGCGAAAAGGTTTGTGTCTCTGACGGAGTATCCTTGACTTTACTGAAAGACCTGCCAGCAGACTTGTCTATCCCGCGCCGGGCCATTTTCTAAGCTACCCGAAAGTGGCGGCGCAAATCGCGCAGAATGATGAATACGCCGGGCCATAACAACATACCTCCCAGGGCGGGCGCTAAGTACCAAAAATCTCGGGGTGGATAACCAATCATTCCGTTTATCCAGGACACGAGCACTTGGTTCACCAATAAAAAAATAAAAACGCCAAGGGATTGCTGCCATAACGGAAATACTCGGATTCGGCGATGGGTCTTGAGCGTAAGAAATGCGACTACCGCTAAAGCCAGGGCGTGTTGACCGAGCACGGTTCCTTTGACAGCATCCAGGCACAAACCCGATAACCAGCCAATGCCTATACCCATGCGTTGCGGTAACGCCATGCACCAGTACACAAGCACCAGACACAACCAATCAGGCCGAAAGCGGTCGACTCCTTCTGGCAAAGGGACATTGGTAAACAGAAAAGCGATAATGAAGCTCCATACGATGATCCAACTGCCTGGATGACGCGATGACATCACTGTTAATCGCTATTGAGGGCACTGTCAGTCTGAGCGATATTAGTTTTAATATCATTGATCAGCAGTAAAACTTCCCGACTGCGCTCCAGCTGAGCCGTAGGTTGTGCAATGATATGGGCAAAAGGACGTGCCGGTTCAGGTTGTACTGTACTGACTTTGGCCACCGGATAGCCTGGCGGGAAACGTCCCCCTAACCCTGAGGTGACTAGCAAATCACCTACCTGAACATCTTCATTGTTAGGGACATAAGGTAGCTCCAGTTCCTGAAAACGACCGGTTCCTACAGCTAAGGCGAGTAGCCCATTGCGATTAACTTGCACCGGCAAAACGTGATTAGGGTCAGTGATCAGAATGGCCGAAGCCGTTAATAAACTGGCATGGAAAACCTGCCCAATGATACCTCGCTGATTCAACAGCGGCTGCCCTGATTTAACCCCGTGATAAGTTCCTTTATTAAGAAGCACTTGATGGCGATAGGGGTCAAAGTCCACATTGAGTAGTTCTGCAATCAAAGTCCTTTCCCGGATATCAACCGAAGACTTTAGCAACAATCGCAATCGACGGTTTTCCGCCTCCAAGGCGGTTAAGCGTTGTAATTGGCCGTTGATCAGTAGCTGTTTTCTGCGCAGCCGGGCATTTTCTTCAAGAAGAACGCTACGACTTGTAAGATTTCGCGACAGCCAATTACTCGCATCAGAAGGCAGTTGAATAAGGTATTGCAAAGGATAAAGACAGGTCGATAACACATCGCGTAGGGCATCCAGATGATGGTAACGATGGTCGGCGACCATCAATGTACTGGATAACAACACGAACAGAACGATGCGGAGATTGATCATCGCACCGGCGAAGAAAATTCCACTTTTGCTTGACTTGGTCCTAGACAATCGTGCTATAGCTAAATTCTGAGTAACTTTGCGCCCTGTTCCCTGTGCGCTCCTACTGTATCAAGCAGAAAGTAGGGAAGGAAGGACAACTTAAATTATTCAATGGTAAAAAACTGCGTACCGTGTTCATCGATCAGTTCCAACACACGACCGCCGCCACGCGCCACACAGGTCAGCGGACCCTCGGCAATTGTTACGTTTAGACCTGTTTCTTCCATCAACAAGCGGTCGATGTCCCGCAACAGAGCACCGCCACCGGTAACGACAATCCCGCGTTCGGCCAGATCTGCAGCCAGTTCAGGCGGCGTAGCCTCGATGGCCATCTTAACGGCATCGACAATGCCGGATAAAGGTTCCTGTAAAGCCTCCAGTACTTCATTGCTATTCAATGTAAAACTGCGTGGCACGCCTTCTGCCAGATTACGGCCCTTGATTTCGATTTCGCGCACCTCGCTTGCAGGAAAAGCGCTGCCGATTTCATGCTTGATGCGTTCGGCAGTAGGCTCTCCAATTAATATTCCGAAATTGCGGCGTATGTAGTTAATGATGCCTTCGTCGAAACGGTCACCACCGATACGCACCGAGGCTGAATACACGATACCATTTAGAGAAATCACGGCTACCTCAGAGGTGCCGCCACCGATATCCAACACCATGGAGCCACGCGCTTCGTCGACCGGCATACCCGCCCCAATAGCCGCCGCCATGGGTTCTTGAATGAGATAAACTTCACGGGCCCCCGCGTTAAGAGCAGAATCCCGAATAGCCCGACGCTCCACTTGGGTAGAGCCGCAGGGCACACAGACTAAAACTCGGGGACTTGGGGTAAAATTAAGCACCCGCCGAGAATGCACTTTTTTGATAAAGTACTGCAGCATCTTCTCGGTTACGGTGAAATCCGCAATGACACCGTCTTTCAGAGGGCGAATGGTCGTAAGATTGCCCGGCGTACGACCAAGCATGCGCTTGGCCTCCATACCCACTGCGGCAATAGTACGTAATCCACTGCGCTGAAAATCCTGATGAATGGCAACAACGGATGGTTCATCCAATACGATTCCTTCCCCGCGCACATAAATCAGTGTGTTGGCGGTACCAAGATCAATCGATAAGTCATTGGAAAAAATACCGCGCAACCGTTTAAACATAAGACATGGCGACTCCCTGTATTACCATCCGATTGCCAATCCTAACAAGAGGGGGGATTGGGAGCAAGCGGACAAATATGATACGGTGAACGCTAAGTGAGATCATGGAGAATTAACTGATGTCATTAAGCCCTGCCGAAGTCGAAAAAATTGCTTATCTGGCGCGTCTAGCCATTAGCGAGGAGGACACTTCCGTTTATGCCCGCAATCTGTCCTCTATCCTCGAATTGGTAGAACAAATGAATGCTGTGGACACGAGTGGAGTAGCACCCCTAGCGCATCCTCTAGAGATGGCGCAGCGCCTGCGCGCTGACGAAGTCAGTGAAGCGAATCAACGGGAACTTTTTCAGTCCATCGCCCCCAGTACTGAAGCCGGCTTGTACCTGGTACCCAAGGTGATCGAGTAAAGCGTTTAGGCATTCTCCCGGTAGTAGGGCCGCTCAGACAACACCTCTGTTGCGTAGCGGTGGATTTCCGTTGCTGCGACCTGAGTTAATGCCCACCCTATTCACAGTATGTATGTAATGAAAGACATGCACAACAAAACCATCGCCGAACTTTCTGCTGGTCTTCGCGCTAAAGAATACTCCAGCGAAGAACTTACCCGCACATTCCTGAAACGCATCGAACAACACGATAAGCGCTTGAACGCTTTTATCACGGTAACGCCAGAGCACGCTCTGGCACAGGCCCGTGCTGCAGACCGACAGCTTGCCACGGGCGAAGCTGAAACGCTCACTGGGGTGCCTATTGCCCATAAGGATATTTTTTGCACCCAAGGCATTCGCACATCCTGTGGTTCCAAAATGTTGGACAATTTCATCGCCCCCTACAACGCCACGATAGTGGAAAAATGTAACGCTGCGGGCCTAGTGACGTTGGGTAAGACCAATATGGATGAGTTCGCTATGGGCTCCTCTAATGAAACCAGTTTTTACGGCCCGGTGAAGAATCCTTGGGATTTACAGGCCGTGCCGGGGGGCTCTTCCGGAGGTTCTGCTGCGGCGGTGGCGGCACGCTTGGCTCCTGGTACTACCGGCACTGATACCGGCGGTTCCATTCGCCAGCCCGCCGCCCTGTGTGGCATCACCGGCCTCAAACCCACTTATGGACGCATCTCGCGTTGGGGTATGATCGCCTTCGCTTCCAGTCTGGACCAAGCCGGACCTCTAGCACGTAGTGCCGAGGACGTCGCGCTGCTGCTGCAAGTGATGGCTGGTTTTGACGAACGTGATTCCACTTCCGCCCCACAATCAATACCCAACTATACTGCTAATTTAGGCGCTTCCATTCAGGGGTTAAAGATTGGCTTACCGAAAGAATATTTTGGTACCGGATTAAACGCAGGCATTGCTAAAGCCATCGAGGCCGCCATCGCGGAATACCGTCAACTTGGCGCTGAGGTGTTGGAAATCAATCTGCCCAGTACTGAACTGGCTATTCCTGCCTATTATGTTGTCGCTCCAGCGGAATGTTCCTCCAATCTCGCCCGGTTTGACGGAGTACGTTACGGCTATCGCTGCCAGGAACCCAAGGACTTGCTAGATCTTTACACGCGATCCCGCGGCGAGGGATTTGGCGCTGAGGTCAAGCGGCGTATTATGGTGGGTACCTATGCGTTGTCAGCCGGCTACTACGATGCCTATTACCTGAAAGCGCAGCAAATCCGGCGCCTGATTCGGGACGATTTTCGTAACGCCTTTGAACAAGTGGATATTATTATGGGTCCTACTTCACCGACAGTAGCCTTTAATTTGGGCGAAAAAGTAAATGATCCAGTCACCATGTATTTATCGGATATCTATACCATCGCGGTAAACTTGGCAGGCTTACCCGGCATGTCCATTCCCGTAGGCTTTAGTGAAGGACGTCCTGTAGGGCTACAGCTCATCGGCAATTACTTCAATGAAACATTGTTGTTAAACGCAGCACACCGCTATCAGCAAGCGACCGATTGGCACAATCGTGTTCCAGACGGCTTTTAAAGCGGTGCGACGCTTTCGCAAAAAGGTGATCCAGAGTTTATGGAATGGGAAACAGTGATCGGGCTGGAAATTCATGCTCAGCTCGCTACGCAAAGTAAAATATTCTCCGGTGCGCCTACCGCCTACGGCGCTGACCCAAACACGCAGAGCTGTGCGGTGGATCTAGGGCTACCGGGTGTGCTACCCGTATTGAACCGAGGCGCGGTGCGTATGGCCGTTATGTTCGGCTTAGCCATTGATGCTACGGTGGCCCAGCGTTCAATCTTTGCCCGTAAAAACTATTTTTATCCAGATTTGCCCAAGGGGTATCAGATTAGCCAGTATGAGCTGCCCATCGTGCACCATGGTCAATTGACCATTGACCTGGAGGACGGCACCACAAAAACCATTGGCATCACTCGTGCGCATCTAGAAGAAGATGCAGGTAAATCGCTTCACGAAGACTTTCACGGCATGACTGGTGTGGATCTTAACCGGGCCGGCACACCACTCTTGGAAATTGTCTCCGAACCGGAACTGCGTTCGGCTAAAGAGGCTGTGACCTATATGAGGAAACTCCATACTCTGGTACGTTATTTGGGCATTTGCGACGGTAACATGCAAGAAGGTTCCTTTCGCTGCGATGCTAACGTTTCGGTGCGACCTAAGGGTCAGGCGCAGTTCGGTACCCGCACCGAACTCAAGAACCTAAATTCTTTTCGCTTTGTAGAGCGTGCTATTGACTTTGAGGTGCAACGGCAAATTGAATTGCTTGAAGAAGGTGGCACAGTGGCTCAGGAAACTCGCCTGTATGATCCGGATAAAGGTGAGACCCGCTCCATGCGCACCAAAGAAGAGGCTAACGACTATCGTTATTTTCCGGACCCGGACCTGTTGCCGCTGGTGTTTGATGAGGCCTTTATCGCAACGGCTAAGAAATCTCTACCGGAGTTACCCGATGCCAAAAAACAACGCTTTATAGCACAGTATGGCCTTAATCCTTATGATGCTAAAGTGCTCACGGCGGAGCGTGAGTTAGCCGACTACTATGAGGCGCTGGTTACCAGGATGGGCGGCGAACCCAAGTTGTGCGCTAATTGGGTGATGGGAGACTTGGCGGCTGCGTTAAATAAAGCGGCCTTATATATTACCGCAAGTCCGGTGAGTCCAGACCTGCTTGTCGGCATGCTAAAACGGATTCAGGATAAAACGATTTCTGGTAAGATTGCTAAGGAAGTCTTCGAAGCACTGTGGAACGGCGAGGGCGATGCCGACACCATCATCGCCAAGCGCGGTTTACAACAAATCACGGATTCTTCAGCCATCGAGTCCATCATTGACGAAGTCATTCACGTTAATCCCCAACAGGTGGAACAATACCGAGCCGGTAAAGACAAGCTACTAGGTTTTTTCGTTGGCCAGGTGATGAAAGCGTCACGGGGTAAAGCCAACCCTCAGCAGGTCAATGACTTGCTATTGAAAAAGCTGCGAAGCCGTTAATGAGGCGAACTAGCAGTTCTTGCGGAACGTTTTTAGCGTTAGGAGGGTTATTTCATACTCCCCCTACGTACTCATTACCGAGAAAGGGAAGCTCCAAGGGATGCCATGAAAAACCGCGACTCTTTACAGCGCTTTTTATTCGAGCAACTTCCTGTGCGCGGTGAAATCGTTCATTTAGACACCGCCTGGCGAACTGTGCTGATACGTCGCGATTATCCTCCGCCTATCCGCCGTTTGCTTGGTGAGGCCATGGTTGCCGCGACTCTGCTGTCAGCAGTCGTTAAGTTTAAGGGATTGTTGACTCTGCAATTACAAGGCCGAGGACCTCTTATTTTGCTGGTGGTTCAGTGTACCAGCGAACACACCTTACGCGGCTTGGCTCGTTGGCAGGATCCAGTCAACGAGGGGTCGCTATGCAACTTGTGTGAAAGCGGTACCTTAGCGGTGACTATCGACCCCGGCCAGGGTTCGTACCAATACCAGGGGGTGGTAGAGTTGTCCGGCACTTCTCTCGCCGCCTCCCTGGAAACTTACTTCAGTCGCTCCGAGCAGTTACCTACCCGCCTGCAGTTAGTCGCTCATCTGCACGCTGCTGCCGGAATACTGCTCCAGCGCTTACCTGGACAGGCCATGGACACGGATGACTGGCAACGGATCTCAGCTTTGAGCGCGACCCTGCCTGAAGCAGAATTACTCAATTCAAATGCTCAAAGCATCATCCATCGTCTATTCCACGAGGAAGATGTGCGTTTATTTGAGGCACAGTCTGTTACCTTCCGTTGCTCTTGTTCGCGAGAACGTACGGAATCCATGTTGCGCGCCTTTGGCCGCAAAGAAATTCAAGAAATTTTAGCCGAACAGGGTGCAGTCACAGTCACGTGTGAGTTCTGCGGAATGCGTTATGAATTTGATCGGGTGGACGCACAGCTGCCATTTATTCCCGGTATCCAGCCGAACGCTTCTGGAACCCGACATTAATACTGCCATGTATGCCCTCTTTAATCTGTTTTTAGATATCTGCCTGTTTCGCAAAGGTCCTCAGCATGTGCCTGCGTCTTTGGCGTTGCTTAGATTAACATTAATAACTTACGGGCTGTCTGGTTTTCTCGTGCTGCTACTTAGTGTCGGTCCACTGACGGCTGGGCTAATGGTTCTGATAGATATAGTCTTACTTTTAGCATTGACTTACGGAGCACTCACCTTATGGAACTATAGGATGCGCTTTATCCAAACTTTAACAGCCCTGTTGGGAACCGGTACCTTGCTGCAATTACTGGTTTTACCGGTTTCCGTTTGGATGGCGCAGGAATTGGCAAAAACAGGAGCACCCGAATTCCCGTGGCTCTTGTCGTTAGGGCTGATCGGTTGGAGCATCGCTGTAATAGCACATATTCTGCACCACGCGCTTGCCATTTCACGAGGCCTAGGACTGCTATATACCTTGGGCTATGTCATTATTTCTTGGACTATTTCAGGCTGGTTATATCCAGTAAGCTAACTATGCATATTCATGTTCTTGGCATTTGCGGCACTTTCATGGCGGGTCTGGCTTTGCTTGCCCGGGAAGCGGGTCATGAGGTGAGCGGTTGCGACGTTAATGTTTACCCTCCCATGAGCACCCAATTAGAAGCTGCAGGCATCCAGCTTAAGCAGGGTTATCTGCCTGAACACCTAGAGCCGGCACCCGAGGGCGTCGTCGTAGGTAACGTCATGTCCCGCGGACAGCCCATCATCGAGTCCCTACTCAATGGCGAACTTCCTTACACCTCGGGTCCCCAGTGGTTAGCAGAGCACGTATTGCGCAAGCGCTGGGTGCTTGCAGTGGCCGGTACTCATGGTAAAACTACGACAAGCAGCATATTGGCTTGGATTTTAGACCAGGCAGGTCTAGAACCCGGTTTTCTCATCGGTGGCATTGTTGCTGATTTCGGCGTATCCGCCCGCCTGGGTAAAGGTCCCTGCTTTGTGGTGGAAGCTGATGAGTATGACACCGCCTTTTTTGATAAGCGCTCTAAATTCGTCCATTACCGCCCCCGTACCTTGGTTCTAAATAATTTGGAATTTGAGCACGCCGATATTTTTCCAGACCTAGCCGCCATCCAGTGCCAATTTCATCACCTGACCCGCATTGTGCCGGGACAAGGTTTGATCATTAGCAATGGTGCTGATAATCATTTGGAAACGGTATTGGCTGCAGGTTGTTGGACTCCCGTAGAGCGGTTTGGCAGCGGCGACTGGCAGACCCGCATGGTCATTCCCGACGGCAGCGTTTTCGATGTTTACTATCAAAGAGATTTTCAGGGCCGGGTCGAGTGGTCTCAGTTTGGTATCCACAATGCCCATAACGCCTTGGCCGCTATTGCAGCCGCCCATCATGTGGGCGTTTCGCCCGCCAAAGCTATCAGTACTTTAGCCGGATTTAAGGGTGTTAGGCGACGGATGGAACTACGCGGAGTAGTCAATCACATTACCGTGTATGATGATTTTGCTCATCATCCCACCGCCATTGCTGCCACATTGACTGGTTTGCGTGCCAAGATTGGCAATCAACGTATCATTGTCATTCTTGAGCCACGCTCCAATAGTATGCGCTTAGGAATTTTTAAAGACAGCCTCGCGACGGCGTTAGCTTCTGCCGATGCCGTGGTGCTTTATCAAGCACCGGATTTGTCCTGGAACTTGGCTGAGGTAGTAACAGCGCTAGCGGGCCGAGGACAACTCTGCACCTCAATAGAAGCAACAGTCGCTGCGGTGAAGGCCCTAGCTCAGCCTGGCGATCAGGTGCTTATTATGAGTAATGGTGGCTTCGGAGGGATTCACGACCGTCTGTTAGCAGCGTTGGCCAGTAGTCATCAGAAAACTGCTACGACATCAGGTGCTCGATGAAACATCCCATCGCTCTGGCCATGACAGGTGCTTCAGGAGCTCGGTATGGCTTAAGGCTATTGGAATGCCTGTTAACCGCTGATCAACAAATATGTCTCATGCTTTCCAAGCCAGCACAGGTGGTGGTCGCCATGGAAACCGACCTGAAATTACCCGGCCGCCCGGCGCAGATTCACCGCTGCCTGACAGAGCGCTACGGTAACAATGCGGCCCAGTTGCAAGTTTATGGCAAAGAAGAATGGACGGCCCCTATTGCTAGCGGCTCGGCGCCATTGCAAGCCATGGTTGTGTGTCCTTGCACAACCGGAACGCTCGCTTCCATTGCCTGCGGCACTAGCGATAATCTCATTGAACGAGCAGCCGATGTGACTCTTAAGGAATGCCGTAAGCTGATTCTAGTGGTAAGGGAAACACCGCTTTCAGTCATCCACCTGGAAAATATGCTAAAACTAGCACGTAGCGGCGCCACCATATTGCCCGCTAACCCTGGTTTTTACAACCGCCCTACTACAGTAGACGAATTGGTGGATTTCGTCGTTGCCAGAGTGCTGGATCAGCTAGGTATTGCCCATTCCTTGATGCCCCGCTGGGGTGTAGAAGCCTTCAAGGGTAATCTTTATGAGTAGATTTCTTGCATAAATGAGTGTGAGGATGGCTGTTTCTTCTCATCGTTTTACTATTCGAGCTGCTGGACATCGACTTCATGCTGAACGCATTGAGCCAATACATGCCACCTCAGAAGAACCGGTACTTATTTTCCTCCATGAGGGACTGGGCAGTATTGCTCAGTGGAAAGAATTTCCAGTGCAATTGTGCCTGGCTTGCGGCTTGTCGGGTTTAATCTATGAACGTTGGGGTTTCGGTTATTCTGAGCCTTTATCTGGGCCACGGAACATGGATTACTTACACCATGAAGGACTAGAAAGCCTGCCTGAAGTATTGGAGCACTGTGGGGTCAACAAGCCACCTATTCTTATCGGCCATAGCGACGGCGGAACAATTGCCCTGATTTTTGCCGCCGCTTATCCGGAGCGGCCTTGTGCTATCATCACTGAAGCCGCCCATGTCTTTGTGGAAGAAGTGACGCTAATGGGCATTCGCGCCGCCAAGCAACTCTATGAGACCACCAGCCTGCCCCAGCGTCTAGCCCGTTACCATGGTGCCAACACCGACGCCATGTTTCGGGGTTGGTGCGATACTTGGCTGCGCCCGGAGTTTCGCGACTGGAATATGGTAGCGGAGCTGCCCAAGATTATCCGCCCAACCCTGGTTATCCAGGGAGAGGACGACGAATACGGCACTCCAGCTCAGGTAGAGAGCATTGCGACTGGTGTATCTGGACCAGCGGAAACCCTGCTGATACCGAACTGTAGTCATGTACCGCATCATCAAGCATGTGACACAGTGTTGGCAGCGATGCGACGTTTTATCAACTGGGTTCGAACGAGGTGAGATCAGTAGGGCAGCATTATTTACATGTCCCGCATGATCCTTTTTAACAAACCTTACCGAGTGTTATCGCAATTCACTGACACGCAGCGCCGGGCTACCTTAGCCGATTATATTGCTATTCCCAAGCTCTATCCGGCCGGACGCCTCGATTGGGACAGCGAAGGTCTGCTTATTCTTACGGACAATGGAAGTTTACAAACCTGGCTCAGTCATCCCCGTTATAAACGGGCCAAAATCTATTGGGTGCAGGTGGAAGGCTCACCAAACTCCGAGGCTTTGGAACAATTGCGTCGCGGAGTCATGCTAAAAGACGGTCTTACAGCACCTGCCAAGGTCCGGCTTATCGCTGCACCGGCTCATCTTTGGCCGCGCGACCCGCCAATTCGCTATCGTGCTACCATTCCTACTGCTTGGCTCGAGCTTGTCTTACGCGAGGGTCGCAACCGCCAGATCCGGCGCATGACCGCCGCCGTAGGACATCCTACCCTACGACTGATTCGCTATAAAATCGGGACCTGGAGTTTGCATGATCTAGCCCCAGGTCAGTGGCGAAGCCTATATTTAATCAATCACTCATGGTAATAAGGCTATACCTTCCAATCCCAAAGTTTCTGGAAAACCGAACATTAGGTTCATATTTTGCACCGCCTGTCCAGCAGCGCCTTTCACCAGATTATCGATCACCGCCAGCACAACGACGATAGCGCCATTCTGAGGTCGATGGACGGCCAACCGACAAACATTGGCGCCCCGGACACTGCGGGTTTCTGGATGAGAACCTGCAGGCAATACATCAACGAAAGGCTCCTTAGCATAGCGATTTTCAAATAGCGTTTGGAGGTCTATGTGAGATTCGATCAGCATGCCATAAAGAGTGGCGTGAATACCACGAATCATGGGTATCAGATGCGGCACGAAGGTTAGCTCCACCTCCTGCCCGACAATGTCAGAAAGACCTTGGCGAATTTCCGGCAAATGCCGGTGTCCGGAAACACCATAAGCTTTGAAATTTTCTCCCGCCTCGCCCAGCAGCATGCCCATCGCTGCCTTGCGACCGGCACCACTGACACCGGACTTGGCATCGACGATTAGCTGCTTTGAACTGATCAGTTCCTTTTCCAGCAATGGCAAAAAACCCAGCTGCACAGCGGTAGGATAACAGCCTGGATTAGCCACCAAGCGGGCCTTGCGGATAGTCTCGCGGTTTAGCTCAGGCAGGCCGTAAACTGCCTCCTCCAGCAGTTCTGGACAATGGTGGGGTATCCCATACCACTGCTGCCAGTCTTGCGGAGAACGCAGGCGAAAATCGGCGGCTAAATCTACCACCTTTACCCCTGTCTCCAGCAAAGCAGGCACCATCTGCATGGCAGTACCATTGGGAGTGGCAAAGAAAACGACATCGCACGTCTGTAACTCCACCTCATCCGGCTCAACAAATATCAGCTGCAGTTGGTTGCGCAGGTTGGGAAATAAGTCGCTTACCGACTTACCCTTTTCGGAACGTGAAGTAATGACCGTCAACTCTACCTGCGGATGCCTTGCCAATAACCGCAACAGTTCGACACCAGTGTAACCAGTGCCGCCAACAATACCGACGTTGATCATCAACCTTACCAAAGCGGCCTCAGAATACCCTACGATATCTTATTCATATGAAATGAAATATAAAGAGGAGGAAGAACATGGCAATAATTGCGTATAAGGCTTTAAGCCTGAATGGCAACCACTTGCCAAGAACCATTCTACATTACTTCTTCTAACGTCTGCCAGGCCGACATCATATCTGTAATAATAGGGATATCTGCAAGTCTGGCTGAAATTTTTCGACCTGTACGGTTAGATCAAGCCGCCTTGGTAACGAACTGGAAAGGGATGACCCTGTTTCGCACCCAAGTTCGGGTGGCACCATTGAGAACCACCGCGCTCAGCGCTGTCAGTGCGTGAGAGCCTGGTTTCGACCAACTCATCCCATGATGCTTTTGGCGGTTGGCAGTGACCAGGTTGTTGGCGCGCTCGACCGGATTGCTGGAGTTGGGAAGCCCCAACTGGCACCGCAAGGCATAGCAGGGAATCCCGGAGCGGTTACGCTCCAGATACCCGATCAGGCGTTTCATCGCCGCCGGATTCTTCAACTCCGCCGCGGCGATGGAACGTAAATAGTCCTGTGCTCGGTCAAGCAGCCCGAACCACAGCAGGCCGAGCAACACCTTCAGGTGGCGATTGCGAATCTCACGGCCGCGGCAGGCCAGGCTCAATTGCGCTTTGCACTTCTTGACCAGGTGGAACCAATCCAGGATCAGCGACACGGCGGGATGCCAGCTGAAGAAACTGACAATGGCCCCCTGCAAGCTGCGTTGGCCATCGGTAAAGAACCGCAGCCGCTGCGCCAGCAGACCATTGGTGAGCAGAAAAGCCAACACGAATCGTAGCACCTGGCCTACGTCGGCGCCGGTCAGCGTAAAGCGCTGCCCCGGCTGCTCGATTTGCGCCACCGTAGTGTGCACCGTCGGGCGCTGGTTCGCCGTCCACGCTGGAGTCTCGGGGCATTCCTCGACGGTCGCGGGCCCTGCCACCGCTTCGGTTTCCACCGCCGCGCCGCCCTGGCGCACCCGTTCCGCCTTCTGCTCCTTGACCCCGACATCATCCACGGCGATATTGACCGTATCGTGGTGCTGTTCGTAGTCCGCACCGTGGCGCTGTTGCTTGACTGCTTCGATCAGCCCTTCGTCCAACCCCCGCTGGCGCATGGTTTGCTCGATCACGGCCAGCGCCGCGTTGACCGTCGGTTCGCTCAACCGCGTCGGCACGAACGATTCCACCTCGCCGCACAGCGGGGCACTTCGCTCCGGACGGCCGTCGGCGTCGAACCGATGCGACCTCAACACGCGCTCACTGTGACACTCCAGAAACTCGATGACCTGCCGTCCTTCCCTTTCCGCCCCGTCGCGCAAGCTGTTCAACGGCGTCCCACCAACCGCCTGATGGCGGCTGCGGTTAAAGTGGTCAACCGTCTGGCGGTAGCTGCGTTGGGTCGCCCCGGTCAGCACGGCCAGTTCCTTGAAACCGGCCGTCGGGTACCACTGCCGCCCCTGACGAGCCGGCCATAACTGCCCGCCCGCAAAGACGATCGCATCGGCTTCATCCACCACATCGAATATACCAAACCGAAACCGGCCTACTTCGCCATCCACCCGGTAGTCACTGGCGTGCCGCACCACCCGGCAGACCCCCCTTTTTCGTCACACACCTCCAGGGCACGCGCCCGGCTCGCCTCTTCCAACACCCCAGCCAAGGCATCCCGCATCGTCGCATAGCTGGCTTCCAAGACGCCAGCCTCCAATGCATCGATATCGAATACGCTGCCCGCCTCCAGCACCAGCCGGAACTGACCCGCATCCACGCGGGTGGCAGCCTTATCCGCCGCAACACTCGCCTCCGTTGGCTTGATCGTAATCTGCACACACACTTCCAGGTTCTTCATGGCGCGCCCCCCAGGTGACGATTTCAAGGGTGAGATGGCTACTTGTAAGAATAGTAGCAGGCCTGGGAGGCTTCAATTTAACCGTACAGGTCGAAATTTTTCCAATTTTTACTATTTAGGACTTACGCAGAGCGTATGTTTTGGCGGACTCCAACCACAATATGTTGTGGTTTCACGACTTGGAAAGTTAACCTCGAAATGTTGAGAGCAGCGTCGCTGCAAGCAGGCATCAATCGCTCCAGAACCTGTTCATCGGATTGTTCCTGGGCGAAGAGACCTTGCACCAACTGGCCCAAAGCATCGCGGGTGAGGGTGTAGAGCTTCTGGCCGACGGTTTGCTGATGGTCTTCAGCAAAGGCAAATCTCTCTGATTGTCTGCCACCCGCCGGGGCACGCGGAAGCAGCGACTGCGCCACGCAACTCAAGCGGAAGTGGCGGTTGACCGCTGCCTCCTGGCGTACCTGAGAGGCCTCCAGCCCCACGGCTGGTTGGCAAAACTCATGAAAGATCTCGACCGGCCAGCGATAACTCCACATCCGAATCACCCGCCTAGCCTCCCAGTGGGGCGCATCGGTGAGGAGAAATCGGGGTTGATCAGCAAGATCCGCTTGTTCCTGAACGATGACTAAGCGCTTGCGGCCATAGCGTTTTAACCGAACCGTTTTGGTAAATACCCAGAAGGCTTTTTCTTCCCCGTTACGCACCGTCACCTTCAGCGGCCGAAAGCTCTCGGGATGCTGTTGGCCCAACTCAGCGGCGATCTCATCGACACGACGCCACTGGCCCTGCCATTGAATCAGCCGCGAACTCTCTAGCTCCGACACCCAATGCTTACCCTGTGGTTCAAGCAACTGGGTCAACGGTAAGGACAGCACGCCGTTGTCAAAGGCGTAAGGGGCCCGGGGGAAATGGCCTTCGGTCTCCAATTGGCGCACGATCTCCACGGCGATTTCCGTGCGCTTGCGATAGGACGCGCGGTTTTTCTGATAAGGTAATAAGTCGATAAACCGCTGGCGGGCAGATTCCAGATCGGGATAGTCGTCGCGGGCGGTCATGTTGAGATAGCCTAATTCTTCCGCCTGATAATTGGGAAACTGCACCGCGATGGCGACACCATCTACCCGCTCTGCATTGGCCACCACCGCGGTCACCAGCGTCTGGTAGGTGCTCATCCGGCCCGCGACGTGGTCGTAAGCCCGCTTAGCCCCAAAAATCTCGGGACCGCGATCATGATGCACATAAGTCCAGTCCAAACTCATGACTTCCAGGCCTCGCCCACGAGGCGCTCCGGCTCCCACCGCCCGGTGCCGCGGCAGCAACCCTTCGCTGTCCCAGCCCGCTTCCAACACCGCCGCGTGCAGCGCCCGTCGACTGGGGGCTTGGTCCTCAAACCACACGTGCTGAGCGTAGCTCCCTTGCAGCGTTTTATGGGGACTAAGGAAATGTAACGAAATAAGTGTACCATTTCATGACGGCAAAATGGTGTAGTTCCATTCCCCGTGGAACTCGTGACGTCGAATGTTGACCTCTGCCAACTCGGCGTCAGTGACCTTTTTCCCCGCTGGATACCCAGACGCATCAATCTCAGCGTGTACCCGCAAGCCTGATTGGGTCTTCGTCGCGGCGATGAGGTTGACAATCACTTCGTGACTGACCAGCGGCTTGCCGCGCCAGTTCTGGGTGATGTAGGAAAACAATCGGTGCTCGATCGTGTTCCATTTGCTCGTGCCAGGTGGAAAGTGGCAGACGGTTACCGGCAGGGCACTCTCATCGGCGAAACGCGGCAGTTGCGTTTTCCACAGCCGGAGCCGGGAGCCATTGCTGCCGCCACCGTCGGCGGTGATCAAGATCTGCCCAGCTTGCGGATAAATCGGCTGGCCCATCCTGCGCCACCGGTTGCCAATAGTGGCCACCGCAAACGCGGCGGTGTCATGGTCGGTTCCAACTCCGACCCAGCCAACATTCTCGCCAATGTCCTAGACCCCATCCGGTGCCACACGCCCGAGTTCCTTGATCTTGAAGTCGTGAACACGGACTTGTTCGGGTTGGCCTTTGGGCCGCCACTCGTGGCCACCATTCTTGAAATCACCCACCAGTTCCTTCTTCTTCGTATCAACAGAAATCGCAGGATCGCCCGAGGCGAGGGCGTTAAGCACGTGGTTATTGAGGTAGTGAAACTGCGCGTCGCGATCGGGATGATCGACCCCCTCACGCGCCTTGCGGTTTGCTTGCAAACTGTAACCCATCTCGTGCAGAAGCGCGGCCACGAGCTTGTGACTGGTCTCATGCCCCATCGCACGCAGTTCGCTCGCGAGCTTACGGACACTCTTGCAGGTCCAGTGCAGCGGTGATTCCGGGTCGCCGCATGTCATTGGGTTCACCAAAGTATTTAGATCCTCTCTGAGCGTCGGATCTTTCTCGACAGTCTTTTTGCGTCCCCCGCCAGGTTTACGAACACCTTGATTCGCTACCGCCGCAACCTCGTGCCCCCCGGATTCGAGATCACGAAGCTCCTGCCTCCCCACTCGAATCGCCCGCCGTGACACCCCGGTTGCTTTCGACACCAGAGAGATCCCGCCGCGTCCGATGGCTTCTGCCTCCGCAGAGGCGGCAAGCCGCCGCAGACGCTCGTCCAATACGGGCGCTAACAATTCAAACCGCTTCCTGACACCGCTTTCATCAACCATACTATCCATGATAGCAACATCACTCAAAATGAGATAGTTATTTCGTGACAATTCCTAAGCAACAAGCCCGTGACATAACGACTGACCCATTCAAACCCCGCCTTTCGGCAGAACAGATCTCGATAAGGCTCGAGCCCTTCTTGGATCAGGCAGGGTACACCCACTAACGGTAGCAACATCTTATGGCGTTTTTCTTCAGCTGATATTGCCTCTATCATGCCCCTAAAGCCGGTAGCGATAGGTAGGACCTTGCGGTCTTTCCCCCGCTCCAAACGCAGCATGCGACTTTCACCGCACTGCGCTTTCCAGTTGGGCTGAACGACTCTGCTCGAGCAGATTGGTCGTCACGACCACGAGGTGCACCAGCAGCATCGCTGCCATCATCTGCTTTCCTCGTTGCATCTGTTGGCCATCATTTTGTCCAGCTTACCCTGGCGGACCTTCACCCTGTCCCAGCCATTACCGCCGGGCCGTTGGCTACTACGCCGCCTCCGTCCTCCTGCCGGCACACTGGCATTGTCGCGTCCCCTTCACAGGGGGAGCCGGCCAGGAGTTCCCCAGTTCCACTGCCAAAGACTCTATGACCCGTAGCTGCCTGCTCTACGCCGGGTAGGCTTCGGAATAACGACCGGTTCAAGTTAGACAAACCGGTCCTGCTACCTCCCCTTGTTGGGCTAGGGGTATCAGCCATTTTCACCTATTCTTGGTAACGCCGCTTCCCACCCAGGTTTCTCGCGTCAGCATAGGTCACCAGGGTTAGCCGGATCCTCCGCTTCATGGCTCGCAGAGTCCGTACATCGTCTACGGGCTTCATACCTCAACGGTTGCCAACCGCCAACGCATGCCGTATAACCCTCACGCCGTTATCCGGGCGTGGCTTCCTGCATTCTTTGGCACCGTTAAAGGGCGCACCTCACTTTCCAAGTCGTGAGGAACAGCAAAAGCTCAAAGACGAAAGCAACCGCTTGAAAGGCGAACAAGGCCAACCGGCAATCAAGGGGAAAAGCCGAAAGCGTGATGACCTGTCTTCGGAACAAGAGCGCAAGGAGGCCTCGGGAAAGCAAGGGAAGCGAGACCGAAGAGAACACCAGCGGGAGTCGAAACGCGATCGGATCAACATCGACCGGGTGCAGGAGTGCCCGGTGAATGGTGATGAACTCCCCGAAGATGCCATCCTCAAGGGGTATGAAAGCGTCATGGTTCAGAACCTGAAAATGATCTCGGACAATGTGGAATACCGCCGTGCGGTGTATTATTCGCCGTCGCAACGGAAGACTTATCGAGGGGCGTTACCGGAAGAGGTGAAGGGGGAATTCGGTGCGGGCATCAGATCGCTGATTCCGACGATGAAGCCTGTCTGTAACCTGTCGGAACCGAAGATCTTGGAGTTTCTGCAGAATTTCAACGTGCGCATCTCGGCGGGTTATCTATCGAGTTGGTTGACTGATCCGCCAGCGGTCTTTCACCGCGAAAAGGACGAGCTCTATCGGACAGCGCTGGAATGCGGGGACTATCAGCAGATCGATGACACCAGTGCGCGGGTCAACGGTGAAAACCACTCTACTCAGGTCGTCTGTAATCCGTGGTATACCGCCTATTTCACGACCGAACGCAAAGACCGTCTGAGCGTGTTGGACGTGCTGAGGAATTTTGCTCCCCGTCGTTTTCTGTTCAATAGCGAAACGCTGGAGTTGCTCGAGCCATTGGGTCTCTCCCGGAAGCTCATCGCCCGCGTGGAGAGCCTGGAGAAAGACCAACCGTTAACCGAAGAGCAGATCACCAAGCGGTTGGAGGAGTTACAGCCCGGTCCCCAACAGCGCCGCCGCCTTCTCGAAGCCGCCGCGATCGCCGCCTATCATCAGGAGACCGAGCTCCCGGTGGTCAAACTGTTGCGGTGCGATGATGCCGCGCAATTTAAGCGGCTCACCGAAGAGTTGGCGCTGTGCTGGGTGCATGACGGTCGGCACGATAAAAAGCTCAATCCCATCGTACCCGGGCATCGAGAACCAGGGGAGCGCTTTCGCCAAGACTATTGGGCCTTCTACGGCCAACTCCTCGAGTTTAAACAAACCCCGACACCGGCCGAGGCAGACAGGCTGTCCGAGGCGTTCGACCGGTTATTCTCAACCCGAACCGATTACGCCGAGCTCGACGACCGAATCGCCAAAACCCACGCAAAAAAAGAGGCCCTCTTGGCGGTGTTGCGTCATCCGGAGTTGCCCTTGCATAACAATGACGCCGAGTTGGGTGCCCGCGCGCAAGCACGGGTCAGGGATGTCAGTCTGCACACCAAATCCAAAGCTGGCACCCAGGCTAAAGACACCTTCATGACCCTGGTGCAAACGGCGAAGAAACTCGGCGTCAGTGCTTATGACGACATCCATGATCGGGTGAGTGGGAAATTTGAGCTGCCTTCACTGGCGCAGTTGATCAGGGAAAAGAGCAAAGCTGAACTGCATACGTGTCCTGATCCGCCATGAAATTTAGAGAGGATACCTTGATTAGCCGTCACGTCCAGCCAGGCCAACACCGAAATCGCTAAACCTTTCTCGGCGTGACCGGCGCAGCCATTCCAGAATCGGTCCACCCCATAGGTGTACTGGCCACTTTTAGCAATAAAACTGGCATCCATCACCAGCGCCTGTTCGTGCTGCGTCGGCACGACCTGCGTTATCGCCGCGTAGTTCAACTCTACCCAGTCAAACTCCCGGGCCAACCACCGCGCAAAGCTCTTTTCATGGTAGGCACTATAGCGACTTAAATTACGAAACGTCATTGGACCCGGCAGCATCAACATTAACCCCAGCAGATGGCCAAAAAACTTGCGCTGGGGGCGCTTGGTATTTGTCAGCCTAGCCAGTACACTTTCCAGCAGTCGCATGGATCATTCCCCCTTCTTAGGTTAAGTCTGGCAACTCAACCTTAGAAGATCATGATTCGTGCGGCTACCCCTTAGCTAAAAGTGTCCGAAGTATTGATTGTCAAGATGATTAATAAAGATTAAGCAATGCTAAGATCCATTCGTCGCTCCAAACATAGACTGTTCTCTCGAGCTCATTGGAAACTCCGCTTGGTGTTTTGGGGCGGCGCCGTAGCGGTAGGCATTACCTCCACCCTGTTTGCTGTACTCAGCGACCATGCCAGCAAATTCTTCGACCATTTGTTGGAAATTTCGCCCTACCTACCTTTACTTATCACGCCAGCTGGATTGTTGTTGATCGCCTGGTTAACTCAGACTTTTTTCCGAGGAGCCGAAGGAAGTGGTATTCCGCAGGCCATTGCTGCACTGCGTGCCCATGATAATCACTCCATAAAGCGCGAAATGTTATCCATGCGCATTGGTTTAGGCAAGATTGTGCTGACTTTGTTGGGCTTGGCTGTGGGTGCATCTGTTGGCCGTGAAGGGCCCACGGTACACGTTGGCGCAGCAATTATGTATGGTCTAGGGCGGCTAGCCAACTTTCCTACCCATTACATTAAGCGTGGGCTTATTTTGGCGGGCGGAGCAGCAGGCATTGCCGCTGCCTTTAATACACCTTTGGCGGGGATCGTGTTCACCGTAGAGGAAATGAGCCGAGCATTTGATCGGCGCACCAGCAGCATTGTTGTCACCGCAGTGATCATAGCCGGTCTTATCGCATTAGTAGTACTAGGGGACTATGACTATTTCGGTACCACTGACGCAATGCTTACTTTGGATGGAGCATGGCTGGCGGTACCGATATGCGGACTCATCGGTGGCTTAGGAGGAGGTGTCTTCAGTTCTACGCTGATCTGGGGCAAACGTATTCTCACTCCATTGACGAAACGCCACCCTTTATGGGTAGCTGGGCTGTGTGGACTAATAGTGGCAATTGTCGGTCTTCTGTCCGGCAATTTAATCTACGGTACAGGCTATTTAGAAGCTAAGCAAATTATCACCGGTAGCGGTAAAATGTCTCCATTTTTTCCCATCCTCAAGATGTTAGCCAGTTTAGCTTCGTATTTGAGCGGTATACCTGGCGGAATCTTTGCGCCCGCGTTAGCCACAGGTGCCGGCTTCGGCGCCGATTTAGCATACCTGCTTCCCCACATTCCTGCTAAAGCAATCATTATTTTAGGTATGGTCGCTTATTTCTCGGGTGTAGTTCAGGCTCCGGTCACGACGTTTGTAATTGTGATCGAAATGGTAGACAACCAAAAAATGATTATTCCTCTCATGGCCACCGCTTTTATCGCTGCGGGAACTTCACGGCTCATTTGCCATAAACCAATCTATGAGGCTATGGCAGAAAATTATCTTGGTACTCGATCCCAGAAATAATGCCTTCTTGTTATTTCTATTGCTTGCTTGTTTGCTCTTAACAACTAAGCAGCATTTTTCTCTAAAAAGCCGCTGTTTTCATTGCAGTTTTAAAAAAGCAAATAATCTTCTGCCCGATTATTATAGTGCCGGTCAAATGACCTGATACTGGTTACAAGGCTTCAAATCGTTAGTAAACAACGATTGTAATAAAATTATCGGCATCAATTCATATGGCTGGCACTATAGTTTCTTTCAAGAGCGCAGAGTGTCGTGTCATCCCGTTACCATACAGGATATTTTTATGTTTCCTCTTCTTCTTAAGGCGTTACACCTAATCTTTATGGTCACCTGGTTTGCTGGCTTGTTCTACCTTCCGCGGCTGTATGTTTATCACTCCATGAGCGAAGATGTCATTGGCAGCGAACGCTTCAAGATAATGGAACGCAAGCTGTTCTTTGGGATTATGACGCCAGGTGCCATTCTCACTCTTATGTTTGGCCTATGGATGCTCTTGACGCCTATCTATGTAGTCTATCTCAAGACAGGATGGCTGCACGCCAAGCTGTTGCTAATCGTCCTGCTGGTGGGCTATCACCTGTGGTGCGGCAAATTACTGCTGGCTTTTAAGCATGATCGCAACCACCATAGCCATGTATGGTTCCGCTGGTTCAATGAAGTTCCCGTGTTATTCTTGATCGCCATTGTTCTGTTAGCCACGCTAAAGCCCTTCTAATTAGCTTTGTTGAAAACAAATCAACATCTTAATGTTAGGTTACGTAATTTAGCTTACGAAATACGCACTTTCAGCTATTCGGAAGAAAAATGACAGAAATACTGCCTATTGATTTACGATCATCCGTCGTCAACGCCCTAACCGAAGACGTCGCTAGTGGTGATCTGACAGCGAACCTTGTTCCTGCACACAGTTACTCGGAAGCCACCGTTATCAGCCGTGAAGCAGCCGTGCTGTGCGGCATTCCCTGGTTTAATGAGGTCTTCCGCCAGTTGGATTCCAGCATTTGGATACACTGGCAAAATAGCGACGGCGACCAGATTGCAACCAATCAAGTGCTATGTCACCTCAGTGGCCCAGCCCGTTCCCTGCTCACAGGCGAACGTACGGCTCTGAATTTCTTACAGCTTTTATCTGGAACCGCTACTTTAGCAAGACGCTACGCTGATGCCGTGGCTGGTACCGAAGCAACGGTGTTAGACACCCGCAAGACGCTTCCTGGCCTACGCCAAGCCCAAAAATACGCGGTGCGCTGCGGCGGGTGCAAAAATCACCGTATGGGTTTATTCGATGCCATTCTTATTAAGGAAAATCACATTCTTGCTGCTGGTTCTATTACGCAGGCTATAGTCAAAGCCCGAGAACTTAATCCAGGCGTTACTATAGAAGTGGAAGTAGAAAATCTTTCTGAACTAGAAGAAGCCTTACATATTCAGCCTGACGTCATTATGCTCGATAATTTTGGGCTGGAAACAATGCGTCGAGCGGTCGCCATTACTGCTGGTCACGTAAAACTAGAAGTTTCCGGCAACGTCAGCTTGGAAACGGTACAAGCGATCGCTGAAACTGGGGTAGATTATATTTCCGTGGGTGGAATTACTAAGGATGTACGTGCTGTTGATCTATCCATGCGCTTCAAAACTCTATAGTTGCCATTGACTGGTAACGCAGCTGTCATCGTACTGTCACGGTAACTGATTAAGCTCATTTTTATGAGCAAGATATCAACGCCTCGGAGAAGAGATTTATGCACTGCGGAATCACTGTCGGAACAAAGCGAAAGCTGGGCGATTGTACAGCAGCAGATTATTTGCGGCAGGAAATTGCTTTCTTTGAAGCACGCTTGAATGAAATGGGGGAGACCGGAGATTGTGCTTATGAACATGCCCTTAGTCGAGCATATCGAGCTCTTCTTATAGAGCGAAAAGAACAACTTGCCCGATTATAGATAAGAATTTAAATCTACGGGGAGAGCAGGGAACGAAGAAAATCAAAAATTCGAAGAGTAAATAAAAGCCTGGCGGTGACCGACTTTCGCATGGGGAAGCCCCACACTATCATAGGCGCTGAGGCGTTTCACGACCGAGTTCGGGATGGGATCGGGTGGTACCGTCTCGCTATGGCCGCCAGGCTGTAAAGGGAAGGGCCCCACGCCCCGGGTGGGGCGTGGGCGGCAAGTGAAGCGGGGTGTAGCACGTAGGTACGTGGCATTGCCTAACGTGGTGTTGCAAAAGGCTTGGGTGTTATATGGTCAAGCCGCACGGTTGATTAGTACGGGTTAGCTTCACACCTTACGGTGCTTCCACATCCCGCCTATCGACGTCGTCGTCTACGACGGACCTTGAGGAGTCTCAGGGACTCGGGACATCTCATCTTGGGGTGGGCTTCCCGCTTAGATGCTTTCAGCGGTTATCCCGTCCGTACATAGCTACCCGGCGGTGCCCTTGGCAGGACAACCGGCACACCAGCGGTACGTCCACTCCGGTCCTCTCGTACTAGGAGCAGCTCCCCGCAAATGTCCAACGCCCACGGCAGATAGGGACCGAACTGTCTCACGACGTTCTAAACCCAGCTCGCGTACCACTTTAAATGGCGAACAGCCATACCCTTGGGACCTGCTACAGCCCCAGGATGTGATGAGCCGACATCGAGGTGCCAAACACCGCCGTCGATATGGACTCTTGGGCGGTATCAGCCTGTTATCCCCGGAGTACCTTTTATCCGTTGAGCGATGGCCCTTCCATACGGGACCACCGGATCACTAAGACCTGCTTTCGCACCTGCTCGACGTGTCTGTCTCGCAGTCAAGCACCCTTTTGCCTTTGCACGCAGCGTGCGATTTCCGACCGCACTGAGGGTACCTTCGCACTCCTCCGTTACGCTTTGGGAGGAGACCGCCCCAGTCAAACTACCCACCATACACTGTCCCCGATCCGGATCACGGACCTGGGTTAGAACCTCGAGTATGCCAGGGTGGTATTTCAAGGTCGGCTCCACCGAAACTAGCGTTTCGGCTTCACAGCCTCCCACCTATCCTACACAAGCAGACTCAAAGTCCAGTGTAAAGC
>CAVSVP010000007.1:0-702500 GCA_963731125.1 uncultured Pseudomonadota bacterium | reverse complement strand
GCGGGAGCGGCCAAACAATATAACGGGCGGCGCGGCAAAGTCGAGACGAGCCAAGTGGGGGTGTTGTTGAGCTATGTGAACCTCACGGTGGCGGCGGGATTTTGGACCTGGCTCACGGGCAAGCTGTTTCTGCCGGAAGCATGGTTTGAAGCCAGCTACGAGAAACGGCGTCAGCGACTGGGCATTCCGGAGTCGCTGCGCTTCAAAACCAAGGTGGCATTGGCCTGGGACGGGATTGCAGAGGTCATCACGGGCGGTCTGCCATTCGAGATCGTCGGCTTTGATAGCCTGTATGGACGTAGTGGCTGGCTGCGGGCCCAGGTGCGACAGGCGAACCGGCGGTATATGGCCGAGATACCGGCTGATACCACCGTGTACCTGACACAGCCGACGCTCGGTCTCCCGGCACGCCACGGTAAGCGAGGAAGACAGCCGACCCGGGTACAGGTGCTCTCGGGGGAACCGGTACGCGCGGATAGCCTACGTGAGACCATGGACTGGCAGCGGCTTCGGGTTCGCGCAACCGAACGGGGTGAGCTGAACGAACGCTTTGCCGCGCGCCGCGTCTGGATCGTCCAGGAGGGCCACGCCGTGGAAGAATGGCTGGTGATGCGTGAAGAGGCTATCGACCGCTACCGCTATGCCCTGTGTCATGCCGCCGCGGACACGCCACTGGCACAACTGGCGTGGTGGAAATGCCAGCGCTACTTCATCGAACGGGTAGTGTTTTAACTTTGTTGTTTATAGATTTTAAATAGGGATGCCAAACTCATAACGATTCACAAACAACCCGATGACGATATCGGGCATTTGTTTTGATTTCGAGAAGCAAATGGTTTTGCGGACGAGCCGCTTAATACGGGTACGTAGCGTTAAATGTTTCCGCTCTATCTTCTGCGTGTTCCGTTTCCCGATAACATGCTTTTCAGGATCTAGATAACGCCCATAAGAACCCCAATCGTCGGTGTAAAAACGGGTGATTCCAAACGGTTCCAATAAATCCTTTAATTTAAGAAAGACCTCATCCTTGCGGCGCCCGAATACATAAGCCAGCACGTCGCCAGTGGCTCGATCTATGGCATGCCATAGCCATCTTTGATTCGCTTTACTTCCCACATAACTCCACATTTCATCCATTTCAACCTCTATTTCTTGATCATTAACCTCATGATTTTCATCTATTTTTATAATATCCACAACAATCTGCTCAGGCGAGTGTATATCTAAAATGGCCTGATTCACCGATTGCAATTCAGGTTCCTTTTTTTTTAATTCATTAATTACCGTCGCTGTACTTATATCCAATACCCGGGCCGTCTCACGAATGCCGCTCCCGTTTACGGCCATCTCAATGATTTTTCGCTTGACTTCTGGCAAGCGACCTTTCTCTGAATAATCTCGAATAAATGTCTTTTCTTCGCAGTCGCTTTCTTTGCAAAGAAAGCGTTGTTTTCCATTGGTCGTTTTTCCATGTTTACCAACATCGATACCACCGCAACTTGGGCATTTAATTGGTTCTAATACCATAATAAATTTCTGAGTTTAAATTCTGCTAACTTGACATCTTGAATTCAAAATATGATAGTTGATTATTTTATAAAAACAACAAAGCTAAAACACTACCGTGAGGCTAATGTGACATTGTCAAGTTAAGCACAGTCAGATTTACGAAACCTTGCCTTCACCTAAGGTTAATCGATTGCTTAATCTACCACTTTCACTGCGTTTTTAAGATAAAGAATTCACCGAAATATAACAGGAGCATAAAGCGGTAAAAGCAGTCTAAAAAACGGCTGGCATAAGGCACAAGCATTCTCCCCAGCATTTTTAAGTACAGCTCAGCTGATCCTTGTCAAGAATCAATTAACCAGTCACTTGGAAGCCACCCAATGCATGATCCTAACCACACTAATCACTTGATAAACGCAACTAGCCCTTACCTTCTGCAACACGCTCACAACCCAGTGGACTGGTATCCCTGGAATGAAGAAACTTTGTCCAAGGCCCGCCACGACAATAAACCTATCCTGCTGTCCATCGGTTATTCCGCCTGTCATTGGTGCCATGTGATGGCACACGAGTCCTTCGAAGACGAAGAAACCGCGACCATAATGAATGAACACTTTATTAATATCAAAGTGGATCGCGAGGAAAGGCCCGATTTGGACAAAATCTATCAAACTGCTTACCAACTGCTAAACGGACGTGGCGGCGGTTGGCCGTTGACCATGTTCCTTACTCCTGACGATCAGGTGCCTTTCTTAGGCGGCACTTATTTCCCTAAGGAACCACGTTATGGTATGCCCGCTTTCAAAGACTTACTCCTCCGTCTCATTAATTATTATCGTGCTCATAAAGACGAGGTGCGTCAGCAAAACACTTCACTGTTACAAGCATTAAACGCTGGTCCCACTCGTCAGGCTAAAACCGGCTATGCTATTAATCCTGCTCCTTTAGAAACGGCACGTGATCAACTTGTACAAAGCTTTGATACCGTACATGGTGGGTTCGGTCAAGCTCCTAAATTTCCTCATCCTACTAATCTCGAACGTCTACTACATCACTGGACGGAAACGGCGCGCAGCGGCGAACCAGACAGAGAGGCCGAGACCGCTGTTCAAACCACTCTCCGTAAGATGGCTCAAGGAGGAATTTATGATCATTTAGGCGGCGGTTTTTACCGCTACTCTGTAGATGAGAAATGGACGATTCCCCACTTCGAGAAAATGCTCTATGACAATGGTCTCCTGCTGGCCCTTTACAGCAGCTTCTGGCAAATCACCAAAACCCCTTTATTCGAAAAAATAACTGGAGAGACAGGTACTTGGGTAATGCGAGAGATGCAATCCTCCGAAGGAGGCTATTATTCTACCCTGGACGCTGATTCAGAAGGCGAAGAGGGTAATTTTTATCTTTGGACGCCAGAAGAAGCGAAAAGTCTGCTAACGCCTGAAGAATACACCGTGTTTGCTGCTCACTTCGGCTTGGATCGAAAAGCCAATTTTGAGGGTCGCTGGCACCTATATTGCCCCGCAGACAGCGACGCGGTAGCACACAGCACAGGCATTGTTCTAGAAACCGTGCAAAGCCTACTCAATAGTGCACGTGGTAAATTGTTTAGCGCTCGGGAACAGCGGACATGGCCGGGACGGGATGAAAAAATCTTAGGTGCCTGGAACGGATTAATGATCAAAGGCATGGCTATTGCCGGACGGCTTCTAAACCGGCAGGATTTTCTGATTTCTGCAGAGCGAGCTTTGGATTTCGTCCGTACAACAATGTGGCAGAATGGCCGTCTTCTTGCCAGTTACAAGGACGGCAAGGCCCATCTAGCCGCATACCTAGATGATTATGCTTTTATGATTGACGGAATTTTGGAGCTTTTGCAGGCTCGTTGGCGGGATGTTGACTTTCATTTCGCGCTTGCGCTGAGCGAAGTGCTGCTGGAACATTTTCAAGATACGCGCAAAGGCGGCTTTTATTTCACCGCCGATGACCACGAACCCCTCATTCAGCGTCCTAAGCCCATTTACGACGAGGCCCTGCCTTCCGGTAACGGCATAACGGTTCAGGTTCTCATCAAGTTAGGACACTTGCTCGGCTCCATGCCTCATTTGGTAGCTGCAGAGCGGACATTAAAATGGGCTTGGCCCACCATTGAGCAAATGCCAACGGCTTGTACCGCTCTGCTTACGGCCCTAGAGGATTATTTCTATCCCAAGCAAATCGTCATTTTACGCGGCCAGCTCGATGCTATGAAAACCTGGCAAAAACGCTGTACCCGAGACTATGTGCCGCGCCGTCTGACCCTGGCAATTCCTTCCGATGCTGGTCCGCTACCGGGCATCCTTGCACAACGACAAGCTGGTAACACTCCTATAGCCTATGTTTGTAGCGGCACACAATGTTCACCACCCATTACGAGTCTGGAAGCGCTGGAGGAAAAACTTGCCAACTTGGAAGTTGCCAGCTCTTAACTGAGGAGATAAGGGCCTAATCGTGCCGTTGTTTTAATGAGTGTATGTGTTGTGCTATGCTTTTTCAGTCCCCTCTCCAGAGGGGATAGCGCTTCGTCTGTCCACACTTATCAAGTACTGAGCTTCAACTATGGCGTCGCATGAGCGGACCCAGAACGGCTTCGATAGCATCTATATCCGGTATAAAAGTCGCTTGTTCTCTGATACGTACCCAGTTGAGTACGCCCAACCTAGGCGGCTGCAATTGCGTAACTTGCTCCGGAACGATTTCGGTGCGTTCTAAATTGATTAAGCGTGGCGCATCCTTACTTAATAAACCAAAGTAGGAAAGTCCAGGATCACCTTGCAGCGCATTAATCATGATAATGCGAGCATGGGCTTCGGTCTTCGGGTCCGTTTCATACACAAGCCGTTCTAAACTTACGAGTGGTACATTGCGCGCCCGCCAGAGCATAATGCCTACAATCCAAGCTGGGGCATTCTCAACTTTCAATGGTGTGGCAAACGGCAATACTTCTACCATTAAGCTGTTAGGGAGTATCGCCTGACCATTCTGCAAGGGTATGATGAAACTGCGCAGTGTTTGCTGTGTTTGTATCATGATTGCCGCTTCCAGAGTGCTAGATCTGCAATTCCAAGCTGCTTGCACTTAGAATGTTACGAATAGCACGCATCATCTCCTCTTCCTGGTAGGGTTTCGTCAAATAATCATTGACCTCCAATTTGGCAGCACGTTGGCGGTGTTTTTCGCCACCTCGAGATGTTACCATGATGATCGGTATATGGTGCAAATGCGGCTGGTTACGGATGTGCGCCGCCACTTCAAAACCGTCCATACGCGGCATTTCGATATCTAAAATAACTAAATCCGGCACTTGCTCTTCTAGCTTAGCAACGGCCTCCACACCATCCTTAGCTGCCGTGACCAGCATATCGTGGCGTTCCAGGAAACGACTCGTCACTTTGCGCATGGTGATGGAATCGTCAATGACCATGGCTTTAATACGTTCGCGACGAACCTCCTGCCGGGCACTGTGCAGAGCTCGAGATTCCGCTTGCTGGTGAGACTGAGAAGTCAGGTTACGAACCAGAGCGGCTAATTCTAAAACTAATACGACACGGCCATCACCCAACACAGTAGCCCCAGAAATACCAGTTAGCGAATGGAATTGCGGACTCAGCGGTTTGACGATGATTTCCTGATTGCTAAGTACTGCCTCGACCTGCAAAGCAGCACTTGCCTCGGCGCTGCGAAACAGAAGCACTGGCGGACGCTTATCGGTAACTTCTTCGTAGGGCTTAATATTTTCGACGCCGAGCAAAACACCTAGATTGTGCAGCGGGTAACGGTGTTCGCCATATTCGTGCTCAACCGCTTCACCAGCGAGATAGGCTCGTAATGCGCCTTTATCCAAGCGTGCTACCGAACCGATACTCAATAGTGGTATAGCATAGGTTTCCGTTCCCACTTGTATCAGCAAGGCCTGAGTTACCGCCAAAGAAAATGGAAGACGAATGGTAAAGATTGTACCCCGGCCGTTTTTAGATTGAATAAGCAAGGCGCCGCGCATGGCTTTAATGGCATCGTTCAAAACGTCCATACCTACCCCACGGCCAGAAATTTGAGTGACTTTCGTGGCAGTGGAAAAGCCAGGTCGCAGCAGCAAAGCTATTAAATCATCCTCGGTCACTGTTTGCCCTGGTTTCAGCAGTCCGCTGGCTTCACCTTTGGCACGAATGGCAGCAAAATCGAGACCAGCGCCATCATCACTTAAGCTTAATACCAGCTCCGCACCCTCACGACGCATAGTGAGAGTAACCGTACCCGTTTCAACCTTGCCAACAGCTAAACGTTTTTCAGGAGTTTCAATACCGTGGGAAGCCGCATTACGTAGCATATGTTCCAGCGGCGCCACTATGTTTTCTAATACAGTCCGATCCACCTCGGATTCTGATCCTTCCAAGACCAGCTCGACGCGTTTACCTAGCTCCTGAGCGGCTTGCCGCACTACCCGGCGTAACCGCGGCGCAATGGTACTAAAACGTACCATGCGAGTCCGCATAAGTCCCTGGTGAATTTCTTTATTGACCTTAGCCTGCTGATCCAGCAGATTACCCATCTCTTGAGCTTGATCCTCTAGAATATCTTTGATATTGGAAAGGTCATCGATGCTCTCCATGAGAGAGCGGGACAGCTGCTGTAATTCAGAAAAGCGGTCAAGTTCCAGAGGATCAAATTCTTCCTGATGTTCTTTACTTCCCTTTTCGTAACGGAACAAAATCTGGGCTTCGGTTTCAATTTCTAAACGGCGCAGTTGCTGACGCAAACGAAACACTGTTTGATCCAGTTCAGAGAGGCTAAATCGTAGCGTACCCACTCCCTGGTCGATGCGAGCGCGATAAATACTGCTTTCGCCCATTTCATTGACAAGCTTATTAAGCAGCGTAGCGCTTACCCGAATATTATCCTCAGCGGCAGGTACATTGATTTTCTGCGTTGACTGCTGTATTTGTTCTTTGGCTGGTAAGGATTCTGACTTTGCTTTGTCTTTAGGTGCTTCGCCCAGCAAGCTCTTAAAGTCGTTGATAAGATTTTCTGCAGGTGTGATTTCAATCCCGTTGCGTACCCTGGCCATCATATCGTTAAGGCTATCCAGGGCTTGCTGTAGCGCATTCACTACTTCAGATGAAGGTTGTAAGTTGCCTTTACCCAGGGCGTCCAATAGCGATTCCATCGCATGAGCAAGATCCCCGATCACGATAAATCCCGCCATGCGTGCGCTGCCTTTCAGGGTATGCATTTCGCGGCGCAGATCATTAAGTAACTCCCTGTTCTCAAGATCATTACTCCAGCGCTGCAGAATGATATCGCCGGCATCGAGAACTTCGGCAGCTTCTTGCTGAAACACGGCAACCAATTCCTGATCCAGCTCGGTCAGATCTTTTTCTAAAGCGACTGAATTCTCCGGAATGCTTTGCGCTGCTTTTTCCTCTGGTAAAAGCCCCTCTTGAAAATCACCCGCTTGAAGTTTTTCTCCGGAAATTTCATGCCCTAAGGACTTTAACTCACGAAGCAAGTCATCTGCCGGAGCTATTTCAATATTGTTACGAATCCCTACCAGCATGTCATGAAGATGATCCAAAGCCTGCTGCAATGCAGTTACCATAACGGATGTATCTGAAGGGCGCTGGTTTGCAAGAGAATCCAAGACAGATTCCATCGCATGTGCTAGGTCACCGATAACCACAAAGCCGGCCATACGTGAACTGCCTTTCAGGGTATGCATTTCGCGACGCAGATCATTGAGTAACTCAACGTTTCCCTGATCCTCTTTCCAACGCTCTAAAATGGTGTCGCTGGCATCAAGAATTTCAGCAGCTTCTGACTGAAAAATTTCCACCAATTCAGGATCCACTTCGGCGACTTCATTGGTGCTGATCGAAGTAAAATTCGGTGCAGGGCATTCTGTACTGGTTTCTCGAACCCCTTCCGAGGGCCGTTTTTGCGCAAGAGCCGGCTCACTCGATTCTAGCTTATCCGCAGACATCGGCATTGGCTCCGTTACCTTACTAGGGATGTCTAACGCGGCGTCTGATACTTGTAGCTCTGCTGGAGTCTTCCCTTGCAACAGAGATTCCGCTTGCGCTTGAAGTACATTCATAGCTGCTACCGTTTCACTGCTGAGGGTATTCTCAGTGACCATACAGCTCAATATTTGCTGAGCTTTATTCACGGCATCCACGATCTGTAACGAAGGAGACAATTCGTCATCGCGAATATGGTTAAGTAAGTCTTCAAAGTGCCAAGCAAAATCGCCGATAGCGAATTGCCCTACCATGCGTCCACTACCTTTTAAGGTGTGAAAAGAGCGCCGTATGGCCAATAAGGCGTTGTCATCAGCTAGGTTGTTACTCCAAGCTTCTAAATGATCTCGTATATTGGCCAACTCGCCCTGAGCTTCCTCGAAGAAGATTTCTAAAATTTCTGGATCGACGGCCTTGTTAGCGGTCGCTGGTGATTCAGATACGGGGTGCTCCGGTTCCATGGAAATTCCCTCAAAGACAGTGGGCGCAGAATCATTCTTTGCCACCGCGATAGTTTTGAACGCGTTATACTTTTAACCTAACTGTATCAGTACGACAATCATCACAATGAATGTTCTGTTCTTTCTCTTCCAGAAGTCTTGTCAGAAGACCAATATTATGCGCTCCATTAAGAATGATTAGCACCCAACCTTTGCTCTGGTAATCGAAAACCTGCAACCGATTGTTGCAACTCCTGGGCTAAGTGGTTGAGTTTACCAATGGAGGAGGCCGTTGCTACACTGCTCTGGGAAGTTTGCGCAGTGATCTCGTTAATCGATGTCATCGCCGTAGACACTCGCGAAGCCATCTCGGTTACTTGCCGTGAAGCCTTTGAAACGTCGTTAATTAAAGCGGCGAGGCGGGCTGATACAGTTTCAATTTCATCCAGTGCTTCACCCGCTTTTTCTGCTAGCTCAGCACCATTGACCACTTCAGTAGTGCTTTTTTCCATAGAAATAACCGCTTCATTAGTATCCGCCTGAATCGTTTTTACCAAGGTTTCAATACGCTTGGTAGCATTACCGGAACGCTCCGCTAGGCGCTGCACTTCATCAGCAACCACTGCAAAACCTCGACCTGCTTCACCTGCAGCCGAGGCTTGAATCGCAGCGTTAAGTGCCAAAATGTTGGTTTGATCTGCAATGTCATTGATGAGAGCGACGATATCACCGATTTCCTGGGAACTTTCCCCTAATCGTTTAATGCGTTTCGAAGTTTCTTGAATATGCTCACGAATGGCATCCATACCCTGGATAGTAAGCCGGACGCGATCGCCACCCTCGTGAGCAATGTTTACTGATTTTTCGGCAACTTCTGAAGAAGAAGCCGTCTTGGCTGACACCTCGTCCATGGAACGTGCCATCTGCATTACCGTCGCACTGGCAGACTCAATTTGCCGAGCCTGTACCTCGCTAGCCCGTGCTAGACGATCCGCAACGGAACGAGTTTCCTGGGCAGCGGAGGCCATTAATTCGGAAGTATTATTGATGGTTGAGACTAAATCGCGCAACGCTTCAATAGCATAATTGACAGAATCCGCAATAGCACCGGTAATATCTTCTGTCACACTGGCTTGCACCGTAAGATCGCCTTCAGCAAGATCACCTAGTTCATCCAGTAAGCGTAAAATTGCTTCCTGATTACGCCGATTTTGTTCTTCGGTCTCCTGCTTACGCTGTTCGCTCTCTACCAGCCTAAATTTGGTGTCACGATTGGTTTCTCGAGCTAAAATGAAAAGCACAATGAGCGCAAGAATGCCTAAGGCATACGTATACTTGTAATCAATGCTTAGACTTAAAAACTTAAACCCGCCAGCAGCTATATTTTCATATTGCTCAAGCAATTTGCCGGTAGCCTCTAGCAGAGCATCGCCTTGATTGGCAATGGTTTGTGTGGCATTTTGAACTTGAAACAATTCAGGAGAGTTACTCAGAATAAGACCGGCTTCTTCTTCGATAGATTTGAAGAGATCGGCAAGTTCGTTAAGCTTGGCAACAGCCGTACCGTGGGTAACGCGTGCGATACGAAGCTGAATATCACCCTCTATCATACCCTTGAGAACGCGTCCAAATAAGGCTACGTCACGACCAAAGTAATCCGCCGCCGTGGCAGCACCAATGCCACCGTTTAGAACGCGATTTAGGTTACTTTCAATGCGCTGTCCAAGCAGGAGCTGCCGGGTTGCGATGTAAATTTGTCTAGCAGGTGCGCTGTTTTCAACAAGCTTTTTGGCAATGTCGTCCGAAAATTCTAATAACTGAGGAATTAAACCTTCCAATAAGGGCACAAAATCACTAACTGACAGGACTGGTTCATGGCCGGCGAGGATGACATCGACACTGGCACGTATCGGTTGCCACTTACTTTCCAGGTTATTGACATAGGGCATGACTTCGTCTGGCGATAGGGGAAGCTCAGTCGAGGAACCTCCATTTTTCTGAATAGCTAAGATCTCATCAAATCGATTTCTGGTTTCTCTAAGCCCATTAAACGCCTCCTCGCTACCCTGAGACGCTCCATAAGCTTGGCTTACCACGCTTCGGGAAAGCAGGCGCTGCTCCGTTGTCAACGCGAGATAAGCCTTACTTACGTTATCCTGCCGTTCCAGAAGTACGAAAATAACACCCATCAAAATGATTGAGAACACCAAAAGAACGATGAGAACGGTATACTTTAAGAAGCTACCCTGCTGTATTGAAAATTCACCTCGAGGTTCACTCATTTTCCTTTCCCTCTTGAGCCACCCAGTTTTATTTACTATGTCCCTAGCTAATCAGTGGCAGCCCTTCAACGAACACTAGGCCACAGAAACATTGGTTAAATCGCCGCGTTTAAAAATCTAGGGTCGGTAAGCAACCGCTTGACGTTGAGTGCTAACCATTTCTTTTTCTCACTTTCAAAAACTTCGGTGAGATAATGACGCAGATTAATATCGATATCGTTGAATGCCGATACCCTATTTTCGCGGCCAAAATTCCGCATGCCAATGACTTCGTCCACTAGCAAACCGTAATCCCATTCACCAGAGCGCCCAATGATGATCCGGCTGTTATTCGTTGGCACAGTCACTTTTCCCCCTAAATATTCTTGCAAATCAATAACAGCTATAACGGTACCACGCAGGTTGGCTATCCCAAGCAACCACGATTGTACGCCAGGCACTGGAGTTATCCGGGGAAAGGGCACAATCTCAGCCACATCATCCATAGGCAACATCAGATTCCACAATCCTACCCGCAACGCTAACCGGCCCTTATCGACCGCTGAATAAGGTTCCTCGAGAGACGCGGACGCAATACGTTCCCTGCTGCGCCTGTCGATCTCTAGTAAAACATCAAAAGGGTGCATGGCAACTCCTTAGCTTGTTATCCTCTTATCTTCCATTGGGTTATTACGATTCCTTTGTTTTTGCGATCTAAGGTGCCAGAGGGATCTGTTGCTGAGTTTACCGGCTAGATATTGTGCAAAAGCTAATGGGGTATGGCTTTCCTTGCTTATGGGTCCTTAATATCGCGAAGGCTTCTCGGTCGATCTTAGGAAGTTATCACAATAGTTAGAAAAGCCATAGAGTTAAAACTTTTCCATTTTTTTATCTATCCCTACTTTATCAATCCCAACTATGCTTAACCCACAATCTTTCTGCAGCATTGCTCTGACTCTATGGATTCTTATCACCATGGCTAATATGCCTTACACAAGGCACTTTTCAAGATGCTGTTTAACATATTCTTTTACAGAATTCAAAAGCATACTTTATGGATTAATCCCTACACCTAAGCCATGTCTATCGTCGTCTATTCTAAGCTAGCGTATGATACTGATGGGTATCGATCTGGAAGCTGTTATCTAGACTGTCTGCGGCATGGGTGCCGCAGTCGAGCTTATAGGGAGGTATTAACAGCGTGTCTTGAGAATAACTTCCAGAGCGATAAGTTGCTAGACAGCGGGATGTTCTTATCCCTGAATATTAGGATGTTATCTCGGAAGAGAACCCGCTGATCATCGAACACTATGACTCACTGTCTTCCATTCTACAAGTTTAATCTACAACAATCAGCAGGTAAGCTTGCCATGACTGTGCAATTAGGTGTCGTGATGGATCCTATCAATTCCATCAATATCAAAAAAGATACCACCTTCGCGATGCTATTAGCTGCTCAAGCTCGCGGCTGGACGCTTTACTATTTAGAGCAGCGAGATTTGTACCTACGTAATGAGCAGGCTTTCGGTCGAGTCCGATTATTGCAGGTTATGGACAATAAAGATCGCTGGTTCAGCTTTTCCGGTGAACGTCAATTACCATTGGCAGAACTGGACGTTATTCTCATGCGTAAGGATCCTCCCTTTGACATGGAGTACATTTATACCACCTATATTCTGGAGAGAGTCGAGGCAGCCGGCGCGTTCGTTGTCAACCATCCGCGTAGCTTACGCGACGCTAATGAAAAACTTTTTACTCTCTGTTTCCCTCAGTGCTGCCCACCTACTTTGGTCAACCGAACCATTCTCCAGTTCAGGTCTTTTCTGGAAGAACAGAAAGACATCATTCTAAAACCCCTGGGAAGCATGGGGGGAGCATCGGTATTTCGGTTGCGTTCTGATGATCCTAATACCGGCGTGATCCTGGAAACGTTGACAGAACAAGAGCAGCGATTTGCTGTCGCTCAGCGGTATCTGCCAGAGATTACCGCCGGTGACAAGCGTATTCTACTAATCGACGGCAAACCGGTTCCCTATGCTTTAGCACGCATCCCTGCTCGCGGCGAAACCCGTGCCAATTTGGCTGTAGGTGGGCATGGAAAGGGCATAGAGTTAACTGAACGGGATCGCTGGATTTGTGCTCAGGTCGGTCCTACATTGCGTAACATGGGTTTACTGTTTGTTGGTCTAGATGTGATTGGCGACTACCTGACCGAAATCAACGTCACCAGCCCTACCTGTGTTCGTGAGCTAGACGCCCTGTTTGGGTTGAATATCGCTGACGAGTTGATGGGAGCCATAGAATTGCGCATCGGTAAAACTGTCTCATTAACAAGCCCAGATACCCCATGAAACAGTCTCTCGTCAATTTAACTGTATTAGCTGAGCACGGTATGAGTGATAAACAACGTTTGACGCTAGCGATAATACTAGCGCTAACCTTGCACACCTTACTTGTATTAGGAATTCATTTTACCGTTTTACCAAAGCCGCCTGATAATCCCGTACTGAGCCTAAATGTCAGTCTGCTTCAACACACGGGTGGCAAACCCGATACTTCAAGCGCTACTGAAGTTCCAGCTAACCCTCTGAAGCCAGTGGAATTTACTTCGCATGAATCCGCTGAGCCGGCAGCAAATGATAACACCTTAGAACCAGTCGACGTAGTTCCGGAAAAACCCCCTGTAGCGGCAGTGCCATCCCCGCAGGCCGCATTGTCCAGACCAAGTGTTGATAAGAATCCGCTACCTAGCGAGCATACTCCAGAGCCGATTCCCAGTAAATCTGAGCCTACTAAGCTTACCAGCATTGATCTCTTAACACGCGGAATGCAAATAGCACGGTTAGAAACCGCATCCCAACAACAGATCGGCAATGCTCGGGAGAAGTACATTAACCCCAGCGCGATGACTACACTGGAAGGCTTTTATTTAGAAAATTGGCGGCGCAAAGTGGAGCGTGTTGGTACTTTAAATTTTCCTGAAGAGGCAAGAAAGCTTAGTTTAACCACGGGACCTACGCTGGACGTGGCCATTCGTGCCGATGGAAGTCTCCACAGCATTACCTTACTTCACTCTTCCGGCCATAAGACGTTGGATGAAGCAGCCTTCCAAATTGTCAACCTTGCAGCACCTTATGCTCCGTTTCCGAAAGCATTACAGCATCAGTTTGATATTTTGCATATTGTGCGCAAATGGAAGTTCGAGCAAGGCAGACTGCTAGGCCATTAAGCTAAGCCACGACTTGTCAAGCAGCCGATAAGACTCGATACTACTGCTATGAGCGCATCCACATATCTCAGCAATCAATTCCTAATCGCCATGCCCAAACTGGCAGACCCTAACTTTTTCCAAACGGTCACCTATATTGGCGAACATAACGTTAACGGCGCATTAGGAATCGTTATTAACCGTCCCTTAAACCTTACCTTGGGGGAACTGCTGGAGCATTTGCAAATAGCAGCAGTCCCTCCGGAAATTGCGACTATGCCGATTTACTCAGGTGGACCGGTCCAACCGGAGCAGGGCTTCGTCGTTCACACGCCGTTAGGCCAGTGGAATTCTACACTCAAAGTCACTGATACTATTGGCATTACCACGTCCCGTGATATTCTGCACGCTTTGGCTTGCGGCGAGGGTTTAGATCACGCTTTGGTTGCTCTAGGCTACGCGGGCTGGGGACCAGGACAATTAGAACATGAAATGGTGGAAAACGCCTGGCTTTCAGGACCAATAGACCCCGCGATCATTTTTCAAACTCCCAGTGAAAAGCGTTGGGCTGCGGCAGCAGCTTTACTCGGGGTGGATCTTAACTTGCTATCCGGCGACGTCGGCCATGCTTAACCGGCAGTACTCACAATGAACTTCCATTCCGTTTCTTGGCCTCGCACAGTGATGGGCTTCGATTTTGGGAAAACTCGAATTGGCGTAGCCATAGGCCAGGAACTCACGGCCACAGCGACTCCTCTAATGGTGATATCAGTGAAAAATCACCGACCCAATTGGCAGACTATTGATGAGCTGATGCAACAGTGGCAACCAGATTTACTAGTACTTGGGCTACCTTACCATGCCGACGGCAGTTCCAATGCAGTGACTGAAGCCGCCCTAGGCTTTGGTCATGAATTACAACACCGCTATCGTCTCAAAGTAGAAACTATTGACGAACACTTGTCTTCCCGGGAAGCCAAACAACGTACCTCTCATGCATTGGAAAGAAGTGCCCGCAAGCATCGGTATAGACACCGCATTGATCCGGTCGATCCGGTTGCAGCTGCGCTGATTTTGGAAAGCTGGTTCAATCAACAGAAGACAGCTTCTCCCAAAACGGGTGTCATGTAGCTAAACCAATCTTTGCGAATAAAATCTTGCGCGCTACACAGCGCGCAAGGCACCTCTAGCGGTGGAGACAGGCAATCCTTCACAACCTGACCGATTTTACCTAATGAACACTGCTACGGAATCAGGTGAAATATTGGCTGTGAATCATTATCCAGGTGGCTACTTACAGTTACGTGTCACCGCTTCCCAATGCGCTCGACATCTTCGACCTGGCCAGTACTTACGGATCAATGACCAGCCCTGGGCAGTCATGAGAAAATTTCCGGAATGGTTAGACTGCCTCCAGCGTAATGCCAAATCTCCCGCGAAGAACTCGCGAGTCAATGTCACGGGACCATTGGGAGAGGCCTTTGCGCTGGAATCAACGACTCCTAGAGTTGGGTGTAACCCGCCTTCCGCTATATTGTTAGGCGATCAGTCGATCGGGTAAGAACGTCTCATCATTGGCCGCCTTCATGGGATAGAGTCGTTGGTTTTCGTGTGCGATATGAAATTTCATAAACGCCTCCCAGTCCTGATTGATGCCGATACAGCGCAACTCGAGCATCGCCTTGGCGCCGGGCATCACCCAGCGCATGCCGGAGCGCTCCATCCGATCACAGACGACATGCCGACACGCCCCCTCAATCACCCCCGAAGCGATGGGATAGCCCGCTTGCAGGTAGTGGTCATACTGCATCCGTGCGACATTGTGACTCAAATAGCCGATAACCTCGGCGAGCGACTCGCGTTGTGCCGCACTCAGTCGGTGGGATTGGGCACGCAGACGGCCGATGACGGTCTGTACCTGACCGTTGAGCAGGCGTTCGGCCTGTTGTTTGACGAACACCAGACGCTGCTGCTTGACGCTCTCTGTGCCCGGACCTTGGGCACCGCTGGGATGGAATAACTCGGCCGCATCCCAGAGATAGCCCAACGCGTGCATCAGATCCAGCACCTCCACATAGCTCACCCCGGCTAACCCCTGTTCCGCGGCACGCCACAGGGAGGGTTGGCCATCCATCAGTACCACAACGCGCTGCTGGCTGCTGGGATTGCGCTGGCGCTGCTCCTCAGCGAGCCAAGCAAAGATCGCCGCATAGGACGGTGCCATCGTCTCCTGCGCGTCGCGCGCCAGGCTGGCCCGAACGTATTTATGCAACGGCTTGGGCCGCCGGGGCGGTTGGGTGCCCGACGCGGAGGGGACCGTAAACAGCGCCGCAAGCACCTGCTCGGGGGTGCGAACATAAGCCGCCATGGGATAGGCAGCACCAAGCAACGCCATTTTCTTGCCGCCCGGTTTGCCCTCATCCCCCGTAGTCGCCACGTCACGCTCAGCAACCATGTCGACTGCGGTGACCGCACGCCGCCTCACCACCCCTTTACTGTCCGCGCTACACACCACCAACTCGTCGTCTTGTGCCGCCGGTGCTGGCTCCCGACCCGCCCAAAATGCTTCTACCGAACCCGACAACTGCTGATTGATCCGCTCCAAACTATGCACCGACTGCCGAACCCCCAACATCCGCTCCAGCGTCTCGCTCACCTGCGCATACGGCTGCTCAATCACCAGCGCCTGATCCCACTCTTGCAGCAAATACGAAAACTTGCTCGCCGGTAACTGCCGCTGGCTATCCAGCGGCACGTAGTCGATCTTCTGACCTTCCCGCGTTCCGTACACCACCCGCTCCAGCTGATGCTCCCCAAACACCGAGCGATACTCACGAACGCGGCTTCGCCCCAGGCGCTTGACCTGCCGACCACCGGGTAAGCTTACTTGCGCCCCGTGATCACCTGGCCCACATAAGCTAAAAAACAGCTCCACTAGCTGATGCCCCATCCGCAGCAGCTGAGCAAATAAGCCCCGCTCCAGTTCATGCACCGCTTCGCCTTGCACATACGCCTGCTCCACGCGCTCCACTAGCTTGGCTGTCTCCGCCAGTATCGCTTGGCGATTGTCTTTCCCTCGGGTTTCGTTCATGCTGTTCATCGCTAGCTCCCATCGGTCTTGACTACGTTGCTTCACACAGCGTAGTTTACCTTAGATCCCGGCGGGGGCTAGCACGCACTCCTGAGGAGTCAAAACCATAAATAAATTGTGATTAACTAGCGCGCGCAGCGGGTTGCACCCCCTAGAGTTTTACTACTAGGCGGAGAAGGAGGCATTGCACCTCTCATTTTCTTGACAGACGCGTTTCGTCATTGCTGGTCTCGCAGCAAGCCTTTACTACTATTATATTCACAACATCCCTTTCCCTTCCGCGCACAGCCCTCCCAAATCATGGTTCCGGGCCTACCCCCCTGGGTCACTGCAGCGATACCATTGCTTGAAGACTGGGGTATTCCCAGCCGCTTAGCTAGTCCACACGAGCTGCCCGGCTGCTTTAATGGCAGTTTAGATGAACTAGCGCGCGGCTGGTTAGAAGTTTGCCAAGGTGTAGCGGACGTCACCGTATACGCCTGTGGCCCCACCAATTTACTTGCCGATATGCATCGACTTGCCGATGCTTACGGCTTACCCTGTCAAACGATTACAGCTATTCCAGAATGTTTGCACTTCTCGTAATTGGATTGGCAGTTTTATGCGATATGTTTCGGATAGCGCCGGTGGGAGTTAATTTTAACCTTAGCCGCAGCTTTAAGCTGCCGTGGCCTTTACTCTCAGCAGAGCACTACCGGAAACGCTCAGGGTTTTTGGCTTTGGCCATGGCATCTTGGCGACTGACTAATCCAGACTTCATCAATTGTAGCAAGTGCTGATCCAGCGTTTGCATTCCATAGGCATTGCCGGTTTGGATACTTGAATACATCTGGGCTACTTTATCTTCACGAATCAGATTTCGAATAGCCGGCGTTCCAATCATAATCTCCCAGGCGGCGATGCGACCGCCGCCAATTTTCTTCAATAAGGTCTGAGAAATGACTGCTTGCAGAGATTCGGAAAGCATAGATCGCACTAGTGATTTTTCACCAGCGGGGAAGACGTCGATAATTCGGTCGATGGTCTTAGGTGCAGAGCTGGTATGTAGCGTACCGAACACTAAATGTCCAGTTTCGGCGGCAGTAAGAGCCAACCGAATGGTTTCCAAGTCTCGCATTTCACCTACTAAGATTACATCCGGGTCTTCACGCAAGGCGGAGCGTAAGGCTTCGTTAAAGCCCAGAGTATCACGATGCACTTCCCGTTGGTTAATGAGGCTCTTATGACTCTCATGAACGAACTCGATGGGATCTTCTACGGTCAAGATATGGCCATGTTCTGTCTTGTTCTTGTAGTCAATCATGGCTGCCAGGGTGGTAGATTTGCCTGAACCCGTAGGCCCTGTGACCAGAATCAATCCCCGCGGGACCTCTATCATTTCTCGAAACACATTGGAACAACCAAGATCTTCTAAGCTTAATATTTTAGTGGGGATAGTTCTAAACACCGCGCCAGCACCACGATTTTGATTAAAGGCATTGACACGGAAACGAGCGAGCTTAGGAACCTCGAAGGAGAAATCGCACTCTAGAAATTCATCATAATCCTTACGCTGCTTATCATTCATAATATCGTAAACGAGCGAATGCACCTCCTTATGCTCTAGCGCTGGCAGGTTGATACGTCGGATATCGCCGTCCACACGAATCATAGGCGGTAATCCGGCAGATAAATGCAGATCCGAAGCGTTATTTCTAACGGCAAATGTTAATAAGTCGTCAAGATTCATGAGACTTCCCTTAAGCTTTCCTTTCCATGAGTCAGCGGGAGCAAATCTCTCCGCAGAGAACCTATATACACTAAATACCCTGACTCCACCAAGCACACTAAAGTAAGGGAACGAACAATGTCCAGTATTGCCGAACGCCTAAACGCTGTGCTTGCCCGCATTCAACAAGCGGAAAGACGGTTTCAACGTCCATCAGGCTCAGTCACTTTGTTAGCGGTTAGCAAGACAAAGCCTGCCACGATGATCGCCGCCGCCGCCACCGCGGGCCAACGCCATTTCGGCGAAAATTATTTACAAGAAGCCCTGGAAAAGATGACTGCACTGGCGGATTTGCAGCTGAACTGGCATTTTATCGGCCCTATTCAGGCCAATAAAACGCGGCGCGTCGCCGAGCACTTTTGCTGGGTTCACAGCGTTGACCGCCTAAAAATTGCTTATCGACTTGACGAGCAGCGCCCGGACAATTTGCCTCCTCTAAATGTTTGTTTGCAAGTTAACATTAGCCGGGAAGCTAACAAACACGGCCTGCGCATTGAAGAACTCAGCCAGGTCGCCCACGCTGTATCGGAACTGCCGCGGTTACGATTGCGCGGGTTAATGGCAATTCCTGCTGCCGCCAACGAGTTCGTTGCGCAGCGTCGCCCTTATGCGCAACTCCGCGAACTCCAGCAAGAACTCGGCGTGTCGGGTCTCGCACTAGACACCCTATCCACGGGCATGTCCGCCGATTTAGAAGCCGCTATCGCCGAAGGGTCTACCATTGTGCGGATAGGAACAGCCATTTTTGGCTCGCGACCCTGATCACAAGCTTTACTGAAAACTTGCTTTAACACCCAAATCTTTAGTAGTTTATCGCTACTCGCCCTAACAGTGGCACAGCCATGGATATTTCACTCATGGGTCTTGAGGATCAAAGTCAGCGCATGCTTTTACTACGCTCTTTCTGCGCTACCGCCAGATTGGTTTCACTTATTGGCGGTTTGCTGTTCATCCCCCTGGACGGCCAAACAGCTACTGCCTATGATGATTACTTGCGACAAATCGAGGCGGATGCCAAACGGCTAGCAGCCACCCCCATAACGACCAAGGCTGCACCGGTTGAAAATACCTTTGATACCATTGAACGACTGCCTCTTGGATTACAAAGAGAAGAATTTGAAAAGGTATTGCATGATCAGTTTATAGGCACTTATGTTTTTTTCCAGCGACTAAATCCAGACGATAAGCGCAAGGTTTTTGACCTATACCGACAAGATAACCGAGTCAGCACCGTCCGCGAGCAGACTCTTCGCTTGTTGGCAAACAAGGTCCCTTAGACTGACCTTACCCTCGCTTTACGCTAGCGAATGGCAAGCGGCAGGCTTATGGTTGCCCGTAATTGCTTCATGGTAACGCAGACTGCAGCTTTCCAATCACGATTTCTTAACCTTAAGGCAAGGTGTTCATGAAAACTACCCATATCGCATTTATCGGCGGCGGTAACATGGCACGCAGTCTCATCGGCGGCCTGATTGCCGACGGCTGTAATCCCCAGCACATCTGGGTATCTGACCCTAACACTGCTCAGCGAAAAATCCTACGTGACCAATTCAACGTTATCACCGACGCCAATAACTGTGCCGTTGCCGACAAGGCCACAGTGTTAATTCTAGCGATTAAACCCCAAGTACTGCGGGACGTGGCAGCGCAACTCGTGGCAATCGTACAACGTAACAAACCCTTAATTATCTCTGTTGCGGCTGGGGTGCGCGAACCGGATCTGCGCGGTTGGTTGGGCGGCGCTGTACCTGTAGTGCGCACTATGCCCAACACACCAGCTTTGGTTGGCAGTGGTGCCACTGCGTTATTCGCTAATGACTGGGTCTCCGAGATACAACGGCAACTGGCGGAATCTATTCTACGCGCCGTAGGGCTTACTGTCTGGATAAAAGAGGAAGTTCTGCTGAATACCGTTACCGCGTTGTCGGGTAGTGGACCCGCTTATTTCTTTTTAGTCATGGAAGCCCTTGAACAAGCAGGGATAAAGCTAGGTCTACCGCCAGACACTGCTCGTCTGCTTTCATTACAAACCGGCTTCGGAGCAGGGAAAATGGCTCTGGAAAGCACTGAAAGCCCCGCCGTTTTACGCCGGCGAGTCACCTCGCCAGGAGGTACCACGGAACAGGCCGTTGCAGTGCTCCAGGAGGGCGGGTTTGAAGCTCTTTTTTTCAGAGCCTTGGATGCGGCTCGTCAACGTTCTCAGGAACTCGGCGCGCTGCTGGGAGGAGAGCCATGAGCGGTACCCCTTACTTCAATAATGCTGGGGTATTTCTAGTACAGACGTTATTTGGACTCTATATTTTGGCCATTATGCTGCGGTTTTTACTGCAGTGGGCGCAAGCTGATTTTTATAATGATTTGGTGCAGTTCTTAGTCAAATTGACAAATCCACTATTGTTGCCGTTACGGCGTTATATTCCCGGCTATATGGGCCTTGATATGGCTGCAGTCATGTTGATGTTGGGCCTAAAGGTGGTGGAGTTGTTGGTGGTATTCTATTTGGTGGAACAGGGCTTGAATTTACCCGGTCTGCTGATGTTGGCCTTTGCAGAACTGCTTGGATTATTCATCAATGTGTTGTTTTGGGCGATCATTATTCAGGTCATTCTGAGCTGGGTCAATCCGGATCCGCGGCATCCAGCCGTGAGCCTGCTTTACCAACTGACTGAACCAGTACTGCGTCCTGCTAGACGGCTTTTACCGCCTATCTCCGGCCTGGACTTATCGCCAATTCTTGTGTTAATTGCCTTACAGTTAATTAAGATTTTGTTGATTAGTCCACTAACAGATATGGGTTTTGGCCTACTCGCGGGAAGCTAATAGTGCGCGGCACTTGGTATCGTTGGGAAGGTCACGATCTTATCTTGCGAATACGGGTCCAGCCCCGCGCCAAACGCGATGAGCTCGTTGAATTCCAAGGCGAGCGTCTACGCATACGCATTACTGCACCGCCGGTGGATGACAAAGCCAATGTTCACCTACGCAAATTTCTCGCCGCAATGTTTCAGGTGCCATACTCCACGGTCACGCTGCTTTCCGGCTCGACCGGGCGTGATAAACGTTTACGTATTAAAGATCCCCAACAGCTGCCTATGGACATTAAGCCGCCCGACAAGCATTGAGGTTGTTTCCAGAGCGGTTATTGATTTGATATTTGCGTTTTTACGATCGAGTGGAATAGAACGAACGCCTAAGTGTTATTCTTCTTATCCGGTATATAAGAGGTTAGAGTTTTGCATATATGCTGCTAACGGAGTCGAGCAGCGTGCTTTTCTCTCCGAGGAGCAGACCCTATTAGCTTTAACTGCCACGGAGGCTATCAGTGTTGACTCCCCACGAAAAGGACTAGAAATAGGTCATGCTCAAATTCCGCATTTCTACCAGCTTAATACTAGGTGTCTTAACATTACAAATCCTTTTATTCAGTTCTCTGGTTTGGAATAACCTGCGTCTTCTTAACGCCAGTCATAACGAACTTTGGCAGCATTTTGCCAAGGAACAAAGTACATTACTGGCCCAAGTTTTAACACCCGAGCTTGCATCCGATAAACAATCTACCTCGGTAGGTGTGCTAAGGTCCCTGCAAGGCTCACAAAGCCTTCGTCATGCAGCAGTTTTTGACGGCCAACACCAATTGTTAGCTTCTTTGGGGACACCGATATCGCACCCTCGAAACTTCGGCAAGGATCCATCGCATCAATACACCTTCGCGGGTGATCAGCTTTTTATTATCCAACCCATTACCTCCTCGGCAGGCAAAACACTAGGTACTGTGGAGGCAGTTTATGCTAATCCAGTTCTACCTGATTTCTTAGCAAAGGCCAAAGCGCAAAATCTGACAATCGTTTTGGCAGGCATGTTAGCATCAGGCCTTGTTGTTATGCTTATTAGCTTGCCCCTCGATCGGAGATTAGCTCATCTAACGATTAATATTGATGCGCTCCGTCAGGGGGATGTAATACATCCTATGTCTGTCAACACCTTTGATGCTGCAGCCGATGCAGTCAAGGCCGTCAATGCTCTCGCTATCGACTTGAAGATGAATCGTATCGGGCTACGGTCTCAATACGAACAGCTGCTCCAAGAACTCCGACGCCTTAATACCTTGTTACAAGGCATTAAGGCCATTGTCTGGGAGGTAGACCCAACAACAGGATCGTTTCGTTATGTCAGTGCTGAGGCTGAAAGTCTCTTAGGTTATCCCACCCGGGAATGGCTAGAACCCGATTTCTGCAAACGCCATATCCACCCAAATGATTTAGATTGGGTGCAGGGATTCCTAACACATCCAACCGCCGTCCATAGCCTTACTTTGGATTTCCGCATTTTCAACAGCGAAGATGATTGCCTTTGGCTGCGGATGATCTGTTCCATGGAAGTTCGCGAAGAAAGTGATCTACTCGTGGGACTTCTACTGAATGTAACCGAGGAAAAGCTCAGTGAGCAACGGATTGCTTATCTGGCCAATCATGATCCTCTCACCAACCTCATTAATCGCCGACGTTTTCAAGAAAAACTGGAAGAACAAATAGCCTATAATCGCCGCTATAACGTCAGCGGCGCTCTACTTTTTATGGATCTCGATCAGTTTAAATATATCAACGACACCTACGGCCATCACACGGGTGACGAATATCTGCGTCAGGTTGCTTACCACCTGCGTAAATCCTTGCGAGAAACCGACATCATCGGCCGTTTAGGCGGGGATGAGTTTGGGGTAATTCTGCCCAATACCACAAACGAGCAGACCATGATGGTGAGCAATGCCTTGTTGAGAACCCTTAACGCTAAAGAGTTCTTCTATGAAGGGCATCGCACTTTGTTTAGCGCTAGCATTGGAATAGTTTTTTTTCCAAAACAAGGTGAAAAAGCCAGCGAGCTTTTGGCCAAGGCCGACTCCGCTATGTATGCTGCCAAAGATCATGGTCGTAACACTTATTGCATTTATGAAGAAGGCAGCGGTACCGCCCGTATGCAGGAAAAAATCCACTGGGAGGAGCGTATTCGCCGCGCTCTCAGGGAAAACCGCTTCCAACTCTATTTTCAACCCATCGTTGATATTCACAGTGGCGCTATTTGCCACTACGAAGCTCTGCTGCGCATGATTGAAGCAGATGGCAAAATTATCAAACCAGCCACTTTTATTGGCATTGCCGAGAGTTTTGGTTTGATTCGCGATATAGACTGCTGGGTTGTGGCTAATGCTATTCGTATCCAAGGCGATAGCATTAGAATGGGCAAGCCGGTCACGCTAACCATTAACTTGTCTGGCCGACATTTTGGTAACCGTAAAATTTTAGAAATTATCCAGGAAACCACCCAGCGTTATGACGCTGACCCTAATAGCATTATTTTTGAGGTAACGGAAACCGTTGCGGTGGAAAACCTCACCGCGGCTTACACGTTCATCCAAGCGCTCCGGGATATGCGTTATCGATTTGCTCTCGACGATTTCGGAGCCGGATTCTCATCGTTTGATTATCTTAAACACATACCGGTTGATTTCGTTAAAATCGACGGAAGTTTTGTTCGTAACCTCTTTAAGAGTAAAGTTGACCAAATAGTGGTTAAAGCGATTGTTGAAATGGCTCGAGGTCTAGGTGTGCAACCCATTGCAGAGTTTGTGGAAAATCGAGAAACCGTGGAAATTCTCAAAAAGTTAGGCGTTCGCATGGGCCAAGGTTATTTTTTTGCTAAACCGGCACCCCACTTTCAGGACCAGGACGGGTTAGCACTGAGCACTAATGCGACAAACTAGTTGGCCCGACGGCATTACGACTACGTCTCACTGATTGTCTCCGGCAGGGAGATCTGGAATTTGCCAGTCAATTTCTACTTTCCCTGCTGCCCGCAATACCTTATTGGTTTGAGAAAACGGCTTGCTTCCAAAAAAGCCCTTACCCGCTGAAAGAGGTGAAGGATGTGCCGACTGGACAATGTGGTGCTTATCCGGGTCAATTAACTTAATCTTTTTTTGCGCATAGCTTCCCCAGAGGATAAACACAACCGGACACGACTTGGTATTCACTGCATGGATAATCGCATCGGTAAACTTCTCCCAGCCTTTGTTCCTATGAGAACCCGCCTCGTGAGCACGCACCGTTAGCACGGCATTGAGCAATAATATACCTTGTTTAGCCCAAGGAACTAAGCAGCCGTTATTAGGAATGCGAAAATCTACATCGTTCTTCAGCTCCTTAAAAATATTCATTAGAGAGGGCGGTGGTTTAATACCAGGCCTTACCGAAAAGCACAAACCGTGAGCTTGATTGTGATCGTGATAAGGATCTTGTCCCAACAAAAGTACCTTGACTTGCTCGTAAGGAGTAAGTTCAAGAGCTGAAAATACCTCGGGTTCCGGCGGAAAAACGGTATATTCATCACGTTCATCAGCCAAAAATTGCTGCAGTTTCTGATAATAGGGTTGTCGGGTTTCTTCTTCCAAAACGGGTTGCCAAGAAAGCGGTAATGCAAACGTCATAATAGATTCCGAATACTTAGGGCTTTGGCAGTAGGCTCGTTGCATAAGCAGCGATGGCCAATGCTGCCGTTAATCCTGGGGATTCGATGCCAAAGAGATGCACGAGGCCGTCGACACCATGGTGGACAGGACCCTGAATCATAAAATCTACCGCTGATTTTCCAGGTCCCTGCAGTTTAGGACGGATACCTGCATAACCGGGTTGCAGCGCACCATCCGGCAGCGCAGGCCAATAACGGCGAATCGCAGCATAAAAATTATCTGCCCGCCGCGGATCGACGCTATAGTCGATATGGGTAACCCATTCCACATCAGGGCCAAAACGGGCTTGCCCGCTTAGGTCAAGTGTTACGTGAACGCCAAGGCCGGCTTGTTCCGGTACCGGATAGATGAGGCGGCGAAATGGAGAATGGCCACCAAACATATAATAATTTCCCTTGGCATAGTAATAAGTCGGTACCATTTCGGCTGGAAAACCTTGCAGGCACTTTGCCAGCTTGACGGCGGATAAGCCCGCACAGTTAACGACCGTGGAAGTAAGCAAACGAATGGGTTCGCCCCCCCCCACCTCAAGAGCGATACCATTTGATAAGATCTCGCCGGCTTCCACGGGGCTGTGAAAAGCAAACAAAGCACCGGCATTTTCTGCGTCTCCTTGCAGTCCCAGCATGAGAGCGTGGCTGTCGATAATGCCGCTGGAGGGTGAATGTAATGCCGCTACGCAGCGGACGGCCGGTTCCATGTCCCGCACCTGGGCACCGTCCAGCCACTGCAAATCATTGACTCCATTTTTCACTGCCTGGGCGAATAAGCGCTCTAAGGTTGCAATCTGCTGCTGGCTTGTGGCCACAATCAACTTGCCGCATGCCAAGTGAGGCACATGCCGTTCCATGCAATAGCGGTAAAGCTCTTGCTTTCCAGCCACGCAAAGCCGAGCCTTAAGGCTATGCTGCGGATAGTAGATTCCTGCATGAATGACTTCGCTGTTTCGTGATGAGGTTTCCGTGCCGATGGTGCTGGCGGTCTCTAGTACAATAACCTCACGGCCACTGCGAGCCAGCGCACGCGCTACTGCCAGCCCGATGACACCGGCACCGATAACGACACAGTCCACCTGTTCAGTATCCATATGATCCTAGTCCTGAATTGTGTTTATTCACCCACCTGAAATAATAATCCCCGCTGCCGGGCTATCTGAAACGTAAAGAGAAAGACTCCTATGCCGATACTCAAATAAAGTCCATTCAACAGCATAGCGTAGAGCATAAAATCGCCCCGGAAGGTATGTTCTAGCAACACTGCCCGCATGCCTTCGAAGACGTGACTGGACGGCAATACCCAAGCCACCGGCTGCAACCATTGTGGCAGGGTGGCAATGGGATAGTAGATGCCGCTAATGGGTGCCAGGGCAAAGATGGCGATCCAAGCAATACTCTCGGCTCCTAAGCCATGGCGCAGCACCAAAGCAGCCACCAACAGCCCAACGGCCCAGCCCATGATCATCAGGTTAGCAAAAAAACCCAACAGGGGCAGACCCATCCCAAAGATGGAATAGTGGTAAAAAGGGATCGCCAGCGCTGCCGCTGCCCCCACACCAATCAGCGTGCGAATCAAGCTGATGGTCATTAAGGCGCAGATTAGCTCGTGGGGCCGCAACGGACTGACAAAAAGATGGCCTAAGTTGCGGGAATGCATCTCCTCAAAAAATACCACCGATACCCCTAGCTGACTGCGGAATAATACATCCCAAAGCAGCACACCGGAAATTAGCAATCCCGCCGCCCGGTTTAGCACGCTACTGCCGGACATAAAAAACTGCGTGATAAACCCCCATAAGATCATCTGCACTGTAGGCCAGTAGGCAAGTTCCAGAATTCGCGGCCAGGAACCGCGCAGCAGATATACATAGCGCAGCACCATGGCGCTAATGCGCCGCAGCGAAAAACTCTTCATGCCCGCACCTCGCCGGTTCGAATTCCCCGGGCGATATCCAGAAAAACCTCTTCCATATCGCGCCGTCCATAGCGGTGAATAAGCTCTCGCGGTGTGCCGGTATCTACAATGCGTCCGCTACGCAGCATAATAACCTGATGGCAGAGGCGCTCGACTTCGCTCATATTGTGAGACGCTAATAATAGGGTCGCGCCGCTGCGCGTTTGATAATCCATCAGTGCACGGCGCATACGATCGGCAGTATCGGGATCCAGGGACGCCGTCGGCTCATCCAGCAACAGCACTTCCGGATCGTTCAATAGTGCCTTGGCCAAAGCCACCCGCGTCTTTTGGCCTGCCGAAAGGCTACGGTAAGGGCGCTTAAAGAAAGCTTCGATATCCAGTTCCCGTCCGAGCCGTTGCAGCCGTTTGCGGATCTTGCGTACCCCATAGAGCCGGGCGTAGACGGTCAAGTTCTCTGCTACCGTAAGGCGCTGTGGCAAGTCTATGTACGGAGAAGAAAAGTTCATTCGCGGCAGCACCCGGTAGCGATGCCGCAGCATATCTTCACCTAAAATATAGATAGAGCCCTGGCTTGGCAAAAGTAAGCCGAGCAGCATGGCGATCGTAGTGGTTTTGCCGGCACCGTTACCTCCCAACAAGGCACAGGTATTCCCCCGTTGCACCTGAAAAGATATGCCATTGACCGCCCAAACCGCGCCATAGTGCTTGCTAAGGTTTGCAACGTGAATAACAGACTCAACCACGACATTCGTCCAATGCTTCCAATGCCACTAGACAACCATCCTGCACTGCCACCGCCACCTTTGCAAGGGAGCGGTTTTTACAAGGACCCGCGATACAATAACCATCACCGATACGAAATCGAGCGGCGTGAATACCGCATTGAATAAGGGTCCCCGTATGGTCTAGAAACTGATGAGGCTGCCATTCCATGGGCACACCGGTATGGGGGCAACGATTCCGGTAGGCGTACACGCCTTCCCGGGTGCGAACCACCAGAATATCGGCGTAATAAGCGTTCGGATCGGTAGAAAATCCTTTGCTGCTACCCTCGGGTAGCTCTTTCAGATGGCAAAGAAAATGGGCTGCAGACATGAATATCCTATAGGTTTTTCGATAAATTATGAGAAAAAGCTATAAACGTCCATTTTATGGCAAAAAGATAAGATAAACTCAGAAAGCTATGATGGCATTATGCTGCCAGTGTTCTATAGTCGCTGATTTAAGCGGTGCTCTTTCCTTCAAGGTAAGTTGAAATAAATCTTTTTAAGTCAACCGCTTAAATTCCTATCTCCTGATGGGAGAGGATTGGAACGAGGGGGAAATCAATGCCGCCAGGGTGGGCGGGCGAGCTTTAGCGACCTCCGCCAATTACCGATTATTGCCAATCAAATAAAGCCGCAACGGTACGCCGGCTATCCTCTGCAAGCCCCCGCAAAGGTAAAAGGGTAAAAGATTCAAGCTATACCCGCCTCGCCAGGCGACAGCCCAGGCCGCTGATGCAGTAGCCAGAATTACTTTTAAAGCGAAACGCCGAACGGCAGCCGCCGGCGTCGCGGCTCCAGCTACCGCCGCGATTAACCCGGCCGGAGCCCGTCTCAGGGCCACTCGGATTGCGCTGCGGTTCACTCGAGTAATCCCCATACCAGTCTAGTACCCACTCCCAGACGTTGCCATGCATGTCGTAGAGTCCCCAAGCATTTGGCCGCTTCCCTCCAACGGGATGAGTGGTTTCTTGAGCGTTGCTCGAGTACCAGGCATACTGTTCGAGTAACGCCTCATCGTCTCCGAAGCTGTAGGCAGTATCACTCGAGGCTCTACAGGCATACTCCCACTCCGCCTCAGTAGGTAGCGAGTATTCCTCTCCAGTCTGCTCAGAGAGCCACTTGCAGTAGGCTGTGGCATCATTCCAGCTGACGCAGACGACCGGATGGTTATCCTCTTGCGAAAAATAGGGGTCACGCCAGCTCGCATCCGATTTTTGATTCCACGCTTTACCATCGACATCGAACACATAAGCCCCGCCCTCTCTTTCCGCCTCAGTCTGATAACTGGTCTCCTCTACAAATCGCCGAAAATCACCTACGGTGACGGGATAACGCCCGATGGCGAAAGCATCCAGGGTCACTCCGTGCACCGGTCTTTCTTCCTTAAAACCTCCTCCCTGAATATCCCCCATCCTAAACGTCCCACCCGGCAAGTACACCATTTCCGGTGCTTCCGGCTGGTCCCGGAAGACCTGGTAGGGCTCATAATCCTTTTTTCGTTCTTCTTCAATCGCTACCTGAGCAGGTGTCTCTGCCGCTTGTTGCTGCGCCAGGGTAAAAGTGTTAAAGGGCCAAGTGCCATCCCTCGCCAGGCGAAAGCCCAGGTCGCTGCCGCGGCGGCCGCCGGGATCGCCCCCGTGGCGATACGCCGAACGGCAGAAGCCGGCGTCGAGGTCCCAGCAACCGCCGCGAATAACCCGGCCGGAGCCCGACTCAGGACCACTCGGATTTTGCTGAGGCTCACTCGAGTAGTCTCCAAACCAATCTCGTACCCACTCGAAGACATTGCCATGCATATCGTAGAGCTGCCAGTGGTTTGGCCGTTTCTCTCCAACAGGATGAGTTCTACTTCCAGCGTTCTTGGAGTACCAGGCATACTCTCCGAGTCGCTGCTCGTCATCTCCGAAGCAATAACGAGTGTCACTGCCAGCACGGCAAGCATATTCCCACTCGGCTTCTGTGAGTAGCCTGTAGTGCTCTCCAGTTTGCTCCGAGAGCCACTCGCAGTATGCTGTAGCGTCACTCCAGGATATATCGATAACGGGACGAGTGCCTCTGCCCCAGCTCCAGTCACTTGGCTTCTCTCTGTGAGTGGCCTCACAGAACCTATCGTACTCCTCGAACGTCACTGGATATTGGCCTATGGAGAAGGTGCTGACGATGACTTTATGGGCAGGCTTTTCCGTCTCATAGGAACTGTCGTTATCACCCATCGTGAAGGTCCCGCCCGGCAACCACGCCATGGCCGGCCCTGGGGACCCGTCTGCGAGCGGGTCCCGCAGGCCCGGCACCGGCGCTTCCTGCGGAAGGGTAAAAGGGTAAGAGGACAAAGGGCCAAACCTCGCCAGGCGAAAGCCCAGGTTGTCGTAGCGGATGCCGGGATCGTCCCTGTTGCGAAACGCCGAACGGCAGTTGACGGCGTCGTCGATCCAGCCACCGCCGCGATGAACCCGGTAGGAGCCCGTCTCGGGGCCACTCGGATCTTGCTGAGGATCTTCCAAGTAGGCTCCATACCAATCCCAGACCCACTCCCAGACATTGCCATGCATATCGTATAACTGCCAGTGGTTTGACCGTTTCTCTCCAACAGGATGAGTTCTACTTCCAGCGTTCTCCCAGTACCACGCATACTCACCCAGTGGTGCCTCGTCATCGCCAAAGCAATAGGCGGCATCATTTCCCGCACGGCAGGCATATTCCCACTGGGCTTCGGTCAACAGACGGTAATCCTGTCCCGTTTGCTTGCTCAGCCATTGGCAGTAGTCCTGCGCGTCCTCCCAGGATACATTGATGACCGGCCTGCGTTCCCGACCCCAGTCTTCATCACTGGGTTTTTCCCGGCTGGTGGCGTCGCAGAACGCATCGTATTCCTCAAAGGTGACGGGGTATTTGCCAATCGAGAAAGAACTGAGGGTCACGTCGTGTACAGGCTCGGCATCACTGATGCTATCGTCGCCCATCCGGAAAGAGCCGCCCGGCAGCCAGATCATCTCGGGGCCTTCGGCGTCGCCGTGGAGAAAGCGGTCACGAAAAGCGATGGGGCTTTTTCCCGCTGCTGTAGCGGGTTCTCGATTAACCAATGAACTCAGGTCAGGTAGGGCAACCTCCATCACTTGAATAGTCGCTCCTGTTTCTCCCGCTTGCCGAACAGAAGACAGTGACAACAAGCCGGCTGGGCTCACAAGCAGTCGGGTAACGTCCTCCGCAAAGTGCAGCAGTTCTGGATAATCCTGCAACTGCGGCTGCAACTCTTTTGTAACCCGCACCAGGCGGGCTAACTCTGCTTCGGAAATATGCCTTGTTACATCAGGCACGCCACCGGCATCCATGCTAAGGCTATCCCGAAAAGCCTTGGCAATCTGCCGCACGGCGTTGCCCCGCTGCTCGGTCAAATAAACCATCGCAGACCACTGCTCCGCTTGCAGCGCCTCGTGGCTAAAAGGCGAATCCATCCGGCTCAGTTGATGGACGTAGCGGATGAGAAGCCGGGCCACTTCCTGCATTTTTTCCTCACCGAGGTGTTCGCGCATCTCACCCAACAGGTAATCGCGGACATCCGGCACGATCGCAAACTGCTCGTAACCCACCGGCCGGCACAGCCCCGAGAGCAGTAGATCGACCTCCGCCTCCCAGGGTACTTGGCCACGCAGAAAGTGGTTGCGCAAGTAATTGAGCAGCTCCGGCGTGAGAATGAGCGGCAGGGCAGCATAGCAGGCAAGCAGCCGGTAGGAGGCGTCGAAACGTTGAACGAAACGATCCACCTTCTGTTTCGCCATCTCAAGGCCTGCGCTCATAGCAGCTATTCCAGGGGGGTACGCTCAGCGCTGCGGGTGTAGCGGTTGGCCACGCAGCACGTCCACCGCGTTACCGAAACCATCGGGATCCATCGGAAACATAGGCACCAGGTGTGCGATAAATTGCGCCGAGGTAGCGGCCCAGCGGGGTTGAGGCATGGGGTTAAGCCACGCGATCAGCGTCGTCAGCCGTTTCAGCTTAACCAGGAATTCGGTGGTTGCGCGGATACGGGGCATGCTGCGGTAGCCCCTTGCAGCACCCGCGTCGCTTACCAGCAGCACGCTGCTGTCGGGAGTACACCTGGCAAGCGCTTGTTCCAACGGCAGCGGCTCTGTCAAATGCGGGTCACGAAACACTTTCGGCGGCGGCACGTTATGAAAATACGCCACATCCACCTGTTGAATTGTGCTCTCTTCGCACGCGGTATCCACCAGATCCCGCGTGAACCGATGAAAGGGCACCATGGAGCCATCCTGGTCAATCATCAGCACGAGGTGTGCGTGGTTGCTTTCTCGCCGATGGTAAACTGGGTACAGAAAAAATCCCTGACGGGCGGTCTGCTCAATGGTTGCTTCAACATCAAGCACGTCTTGGGGACCGTCTTTGATGGGACGGCGCAAATAACGCCAGGTATACACCATCGAGCGGCGCGATACCGGCCAATAGGTACGAAGCTCCTCCCCCGTCTCTTCGGGGGGAGCTTGAAAGGGCGTCTGCACCGGAAGCGTCATCAGCTCGGTGTCCTGCTCAAGGGGTCCAGGCGCTGGCTCATTGGGTGGCGGCGGCTCCGGAGGTGGCTCTTCTGGTAGAGGCGGGGGTGCTGCGGATGACGGCTTTCTCGGAGCAGGCTCTTTGCTTGGCCGTCGACTCGCCGCGAGCACCGCGTCGTAGATTTCCTCAAACTCCGCTACCTGCTGCGGCGAATGACACCAGAGCAGCCGAGCAACTAGCCGCAGCCTCTCTGACCCATCGGTTACACAGCCGCCGTCGACAGCCTGATAGGCCGCTAGTAACTCGCCGATTCCCAGGGGAAAATCGCGGCGGCGCAGTTGCTGAAACACGTCGAACAGGATGCGCTTGGGATCGCGCTCGCTCATGGCGCCTTCACATGACGCTGCCAGTCGGCACGAAGCTTGAACAGCAGTTCCGGGTAAGGCAACGGGGCGGTTTCTTTCTTCAGTACCTGCGTCGGGCTTTGCACGTAGCGAAGGCTGTGCAACGCCTCCAGCCAGTCCAGAAACTCACTAGTGCCGGGTTTTTTATAGAGATCGCCTTTTCCGCGCACCGAGAGGAACCGCTCACAGGCCGCCTTGACCAGCGCGGCCGTGGGGGGTTTAACATTGCGTTCCTGATAGTGAACATCGACAATCGCCTTGAGACGCTGCGGGTCTGACGGAAATTCAATGTAGAAGTAGACGCAACGGCGCAGAAACGGCGCCGGCAAATTGCCCTTCTCCTTGTTGCTGGTGATGATTACAATAGGTGGGTACTGGGCGTTCACCGGCAGTTCATCGGCCTCCCGGATCTTGAACTCCCAGGGCTCCTCCAAGACGGTGAGTAGGTCATTGGGAAAATCAATGTCAGCCTTGTCGATTTCATCGATCAGCACCACCGCCGGGCACTCCGGTAGTTGAAATGCCTTGCCGAGGGCACCAAAGGTGACATAGTCCATCGGTTTTTCAGGATCACGTCGCCGCTTGTTATCCTTTGCAGGCATTTCCTCGGGGTTCGCCGCGGGGTGCGTCTCAAGTTGCCGCAAATGAACGTCGTGGAGGCGAAGGATAGAGTCATACGTGTAGAGCCCTTCCTGAGCACGGCTCGTGGAGCGCACGGACCACTCGTAGAGCGGCAGTCCTAATTCATAAGCGATGTAGCGCGCCAGTCGGCTCTTACCACACCCAGCATCGCCCTCCACTAGCAACGGGCGGTGCAGATAGATCGCGAGGTTGACAGCAATCAGCAGTTCGTCTGTGGCAACGTAGGGCTCGGGGTTCTTTGGGGCTTTGGGGTGGCGTCCCCCCGGCGGGCGTTGGTTATCCGGTAGTCGAAATTTGGTTTGCTCAGTCATGGTTGGCGTTTCTCAATTTACCCGGCAGCTTTCGGACAGAATTCTTTTAACAACGCGTTAGCAACCAGTGAAGGAAGTCCGTTTTGGGTCGATCCGTAGATCTTGTTGGCAATGACGTCGACTTGGGTGCGTGACAATTTTTGCTGTCCCGAGTGGTTGACTATCCATTCACGGATATCTTCCCGGGTCCAGGGCTTGAGGGGTATCCGGAGTAGTTTTTGTAGTTTTTCTTTTTCAAATCCATCGCTCTCAACTCTCTCAAGGGTACAACAATGGCCACTGGGGAGGCAGTGCTCTTGGAGCGGCCCGTCAACGAACAGCAGCAATAACACTTTTACCCCATAGTACTGCTTCGCCACTGCTGAGAGTTTACAGACCATCAGCTGCCAGAAATCCTCGAGCATCCAATGGAAGATCTCGGGCTCATAGGATGATAGGTAATCGCAATTCTCACACTGGATCATAACGACGCTGCCGTTTTGCAGTGAGTCGCAGAGTGTCTGCACGACCCGCTGGGAGAAGCTTTGCAGGTCCTGAACCGGCTTAACACCCAGGTGATGTCCAATCCCAGCCAGCAGTGCCCGGCGGTCTGCCCGTTCTTGACCGTTGAAGGTGACTGGAATTTCACGAAGCTGGCCCTCACTGGTCCCGTGGCGGAGCAGCTCACGAATGCGCGCCGCACACCAGTCGCCACCCATGCTCTCGCTTTCTTGGAATAACAGCAGGTAGTGTTTTAACTTTGTTGTTTATAGATTTTAAATAGGGATGCCAAACTCATAACGATTCACAAACAACCCGATGACGATATCGGGCATTTGTTTTGATTTCGAGAAGCAAATGGTTTTGCGGACGAGCCGCTTAATACGGGTACGTAGCGTTAAATGTTTCCGCTCTATCTTCTGCGTGTTCCGTTTCCCGATAACATGCTTTTCAGGATCTAGATAACGCCCATAAGAACCCCAATCGTCGGTGTAAAAACGGGTGATTCCAAACGGTTCCAATAAATCCTTTAATTTAAGAAAGACCTCATCCTTGCGGCGCCCGAATACATAAGCCAGCACGTCGCCAGTGGCTCGATCTATGGCATGCCATAGCCATCTTTGATTCGCTTTACTTCCCACATAACTCCACATTTCATCCATTTCAACCTCTATTTCTTGATCATTAACCTCATGATTTTCATCTATTTTTATAATATCCACAACAATCTGCTCAGGCGAGTGTATATCTAAAATGGCCTGATTCACCGATTGCAATTCAGGTTCCTTTTTTTTTAATTCATTAATTACCGTCGCTGTACTTATATCCAATACCCGGGCCGTCTCACGAATGCCGCTCCCGTTTACGGCCATCTCAATGATTTTTCGCTTGACTTCTGGCAAGCGACCTTTCTCTGAATAATCTCGAATAAATGTCTTTTCTTCGCAGTCGCTTTCTTTGCAAAGAAAGCGTTGTTTTCCATTGGTCGTTTTTCCATGTTTACCAACATCGATACCACCGCAACTTGGGCATTTAATTGGTTCTAATACCATAATAAATTTCTGAGTTTAAATTCTGCTAACTTGACATCTTGAATTCAAAATATGATAGTTGATTATTTTATAAAAACAACAAAGCTAAAACACTACCCCTGGGTTTTCAGCCGGTCACGGATACGGTGTTCCAAGGCAGCGTAAACCAACAAACACAGGGTCATCACCAACATCAGCGCCATGATGCGTTGCGGCGACTTCAGGTAAAGCGAGGACGCCAAGAACAGCGGATCTTTCAAAAAGCGAAAGCCCCGTTCCACGCGCTGCTGAGCTTTATAGGCTTGGAACAGTTCGGCGTCGGACAAGGCGTCGGTATCCAGCTGATTCGTCGCCAGGATAAAGCCACTGTGTTGGCGCAGGCGGGCGCGGTACGCGGCGGGCAGGCTGGCTAACGTCCCGTCGATCCGATAGGTCAGCGTATCGGGTGAGCGCGCCCTGGCAGGACGCCCGCGACCCTGATAGTGGGGTACCGCCACGATCCGCGACTCGGCCACCGTGGTCAGCGTGAGGGTGTTCTGGAAGGCGGCCAGCGCCTGTTCGGCATCGTCAGCACAGGCGAAGGACTGCGTACTTAACTTGGCAAACGCCTTGGCGTCCGCCTCGGTCTGTTTCCGGCATTGCCGAGCCACGGTCTGACGCGCACGCTGCTGCGCCGCGTCGGAGTCGACCACCAGCCACCGTTGGGCTACCCCGGCATACTCCATACTCAGGCGCTGATAGCGGGTGTGTTCATCGAGACGCGTCATCGTCTCGGGGTCGGCGGCACGTAGCACCTCTTGCGCGGCGTTCAGCGTGGCGGGTACCCGCGTGATCCAATGCACGTCCTGCAACAACGGCAAGGTCTCGGCCGTATACAGGGCACTGTCTGCGACAATCGTGTCCAGTTCATAGGTCGTGCGTAGCTGCCCTAGATACGCCTGCAGCGTCTGGCGGAAATAGGTCTTATCGTCGGCATTCCCATCTAACGGCTGCATCAACAACGGCAATCCCGCCTGGTGCTCCACGATCAGTTGCAGGATTGCCTGGTTCAAGTCCGGGCGGTGGTCGCGACGATAACCGCGGGTGAGGTGAATGACCCCTTCCTCGGCACCGGTCTCGTGGGGGTAGTCACCATCGACATGAAAACCGGTGCTGTCCAAGTGTGCCACCCGTACCCGCAGCCCCAGGCGCTGGACCGCCTGGGGCGCGATCAGCGCATACAGCTCGGTGACCCCAACGTCATATAAGGCGTCTAACGCCCGGCCCAGCACATCATCGTTGAGCTGTTCGGGCTGAATCCCTTCCCCAACCAGCCGTTCCGTGGGTTTATCCCAGAAAAACTTTGGTATCAGGTACAGGCGCTGATTCACCAACCCCAGCCCATTGAGCACCATCGCCTTGACCGCTTGACCCAATGATACCTGGCGCTGATCGCCATCCTGGATAATCGCGCGGTCAATCGTCTCCCCAATGCCCAGTTCTTCATACATCCCCGCCACTAATCCCAGATGATCTAGCGTCTGGCTCCGGTAACGCGGTGGCACCATCGTGCCCGTCTCGATATGTGCGGCCATTCAATCTCTTCAGTTGCTGCTAAAAATGCCTTTGACAGCAGCACCGTGCAAAAATCGCTAAACCCTGTTAGGGTATGCGGAATGTCGGGTAGATAGCCCTCAAAAACAAAAAGCGCTTGGTTTTTTTCCAAGCGCTTGTTTTTGTAATGGGCCCTGTAGGACTCGAACCTACGACCTACGGATTATGAGTCCGCAGCTCTAACCGACTGAGCTAAGGGCCCTAAAGACAAAAATTATAAACAAAAGGCTGATTTTTTGCCATGCACTATTCTAAGTCCAGAAAACTTCGCAACTGTTCTGAACGGTTTGGATGACGGAGCTTGCGCAGTGCCTTGGCTTCAATCTGGCGAATCCGCTCCCGAGTAACATCAAATTGCTTACCGACTTCTTCCAAGGTATGGTCGGTATTCATATCAATACCAAAACGCATACGCAGTACCTTGGCTTCCCGCGGTGTCAGGCTGGCCAACACTTCCCGAGTCGCCTCTCTCAACCCTTCGCCAGTCGCGGAATCTACCGGTGACATTACACTACCGTCTTCAATAAAATCGCCTAAATGGGAATCCTCATCGTCGCCGATGGGAGTTTCCATGGAAATGGGTTCTTTAGCAATTTTGAGCACCTTACGGACCTTATCCTCTATCATCTCCATACGTTCGGCCAATTCATCTGGCGTCGGTTCACGCCCCATTTCCTGCAGCATCTGCCGGGAAACGCGATTGAGCTTGTTAATAGTCTCAATCATGTGAACCGGGATGCGAATAGTACGGGCCTGATCAGCAATGGAACGAGTAATGGCCTGCCGTATCCACCACGTAGCGTAGGTAGAGAACTTGTAACCACGGCGGTATTCAAATTTATCCACCGCTTTCATAAGGCCAATATTACCCTCCTGAATCAGATCTAAAAACTGTAGACCTCGATTGGTATATTTTTTAGCTATGGATATCACCAGACGCAGATTTGCCTCTACCATTTCCTTCTTGGCACGTCGAGCTTTGGCTTCGCCAATAGACATGCGGCGGTTAATGTCTTTAGTTTCGTAAATGGAAAGGCGAGTTTCTTTCTCAATATCTAGTAAACGGCTTTGCGCGGTTCGAATCTGGTCACGACACTCCGCCAACAAGGGAGAATATTTCTTACCAATATGGATATGTTCATCCACCCAATCAAGATTAGTTTCATTTTGGGAGAACGAGGTAATAAATAGCTTGCGTGGCATTTGTGCTTTGCCAACACAAATGTTCATCACAGTTTTTTCCTGAGCACGAATTTGCTCTACTATGTCGCGTAAGGTCTCGACTAATCGCTCCAGTACCTTAGGTGCTAGCCTGAGTTCCAAAAAACACTCGGACATTCGCTGGCGGAGAGCTTGATTCTGGGGATGATCGGGGCCATATTCATTGATACCGCCGAGTATTTGCGCATACAGATCACGCAACTGTGTGAAACAGCGCGCGGCCTCTTCAGGATCCGGACCGCTTTCAGTGCCATTGGCGACACTGTCCACGTCTTCGTCTGCCTTATTATCTGCCTCGTCTGCCTGATCTGCCTCGTCTGCCTGATCTGCCTCGTCTGCCTGATCTGCCTCGTCTGCCTGATCTGCCTGATCTGCCTCGTCTGCCTCGTCTGCCTCGTCTGCCTCGTCTGCCTCGTCTGCCTCGTCTGCCTCGTCTGCCTGATCTGCCTCGTCTGCCTGATCTGCCTCGTCTGCCTCGTCTGCCTGATCTGCCTCGTCTGCCTCGTCTGCCTCGTCTGCCTGATCTGCCTCGTCTGCCTCGTCTGCCTCGTCTGCCTCGTCCTCTTCCATTGAGTCTTCACCGGCATTGTCGTCAATGTTTGGAGCTACCAGTTCCTCCGCTTCGTCGTCGTCAATGGAAATGGCTTCGTTGGCTTCTCCAGATTCCCTAAAACCCGATATTACATCGCCAAGACGTGCCTCTCCGGTCTCGACCAACACATATTCTTGCAGTAATTCGTAGACTATTAGAGGATAGCTTGCTAGCGCACTAAGCACCTGGCTCATGCCCTCTTCGATCCGCTTAGCAATCTGAATTTCACCTTCGCGAGTCAGCAGTTCCACCGTACCCATTTCGCGCATGTACATACGCACTGGATCTGTGGTACGGCCAAATTCGCTATCTACTGCCGCTAACGCCGCTGCGGCTTCCTCGGCTACATCATCGTCGGTACTGACCGAGCTATCACTCAGCAACAAGGTATCGGTGTCAGGTGCAAATTCATGCACCTCAATACCCATATCATTTATCATCGCGATAATATCTTCGATTTGCTCGGGGTCGACAATATCATCCGGTAAATGATCATTGACTTCAGAATATGTTAGAAAACCTTGTTCCTTACCGCGGGCGATCAACTTTTTTAACTGCGATTGTTGCTGTTCGCTCATGATTTTTCATTGCATCCGACGATACTATAGTGAATCGGAAGGTAAACATTTAAGTATAACCTATCAATTATTACATCTTCAAGCTACTCCGTTAACAGATGTTTAGGTGGCGTCTTACTAAGACCGCGTAGCATTTCTTTTTCTTCTGGTTTTAACTTTCCCCGCACAAACTTATCTAGCAGGTTTTTTTGCAGACTACTTTCCAACTGCACCAGAGTATCCAGGAACTCTTTTTCGCAAAATTCACTAGGATAGGGAGGCTGCCATTCGGCAAGACGTTTCAGAACACGTCCCTCCTCAGTCCCTTCGTAGCGTGCCAACAGTTGGCCTGCATGTTCTATATGAGGGTGACTTTGTAGAAGTTCAATCAGCTCTTTCAGTAACGGCAGACCCGGTAAATCAATGTGCTGAAAACGCTCCGGATTACCCGCCGAGTGCGCTAGGCGAGTACAGTTTAATAAATGCGCGATAGCTAAACGTACCGGAGTACGGGTTGGGTTAATACGCCGGGCAAGGGAAACGACAGCGGGGATGGGAGCAGTTAGGCGACTTTCGATATCGACTTTGCCAAGTTCGGTAATGTCCGCAAGCCGCTGCATAAGCATGTCACGATATACACTGTCCGGCATTTTATCGAATAAGGCACAGGCTTGCTCTGCCATACGCGCTCGTTCATCGAGACTTCTCATACCAACATTCGCACCAAGATGCTCAAAAATATAATCAGACAGGGATAAAGCCTGCTCAAGACGCTGCCCAAATGCTTGTCGCCCTTCTTTGCGCACGAGGCTGTCAGGATCTTCTCCCTCTGGCAAGAACAGGAAGTGAGCCCGACGTCCCTCTCGCAATAAGGAAAGCACTGTTTCTAAAGCACGCCACGCGGCATTGCGACCCGCAGCATCACCATCAAAACAAAAGGTCACGTCATTAGTAATTCGAAATAAGCGCTCCAGATGCTCTAATGTGGTGGCGGTACCCAAGGTAGCCACGGTAAACGGGAAGCCATGCTGAGCAAGTGCTACCACATCCATGTAACCTTCCACTACTAATAGGCGCTGCACCTGCCGCACCTTTGTGCGGGCCTCATAGAGGCCATATAGCTCCCTACCCTTATGGAATACCGGTGTTTCTGGAGAATTTAGGTATTTCGGCTTAGCTTCACCCAAGGCTCGGCCGCCAAAAGCAACAGTACGTCCGCGTCGATCACGAATAGGAAACATAATCCGATCACGAAAGCGATCGCGGCACAACCCATCATCCTGTTCTAAGATCAGTCCTGCCCTAACTAGATCTTTTGACGAAACGTCTTTTGCCGTCATCGCCCTGAGCAAGTTATCCCAACCTGGTGGAGCGTAACCAATGCCGAAAGTATTGATGATTGCATCGTCTACGCCACGATTATGCAAGTAAGCGGCAGCTCTGTGCCGAGTCGGATGTTCGGACAGTTGTTGCTGAAAAAAGCGTTCGGCTTTTACCAACAGAGTCAACAAAGCATCTTGATTACTAGGCTCACTAATAAAGCCGTGTGGGACCTTTAGACTCGCCAGACGGGCCAATTCCTCAACAGCATCAAGAAACTCTAAGCGCTCGTATTCCATCAGAAAGCCAATAGCGGTACCATGGGCACCACAACCGAAGCAATGATAAAATTGCTTACTAGGGCTAACGGTAAAGGAAGGGGTTTTTTCGGTATGGAAAGGGCAGCAAGCACTATATTCGCGGCCCGTCTTGCGCAAAGGTACACGGCTATCAATAAGCTCGATGAGATCGACCCGACTGAGCAGGTGGTCCAAAAATTCCGGGGGAATGCGGGCGGCCATGTAATAAGATTAGGTCATTCGGCAAAGGTTGCCAGTTTGGCCTTAGAAAATTCGCCTCATAGCGGCAAAGATATAGTCCCTTTCACGCTGGGTTCTGTGCTATGTCGTGTTGATACCTGTTAATACACAGCGTCTTAACTGGAAGAGAGTCGAGACTTTACACGCGAGCTAACAACCGCCATATCGGCTCGTCCTTGGATTTTTTCTTTGAGTATACGCATTACCTTACCCATATCGCGAATACTTTGCGCACCGGTGGCAGCGATGGTATCGTCGATAATATTATCAAGCTCAGCATCGCTGAGTACTTCCGGCATATATGCTTGAATAATTTCTAGTTCAAAAGCTTCTTTGGCAACAAGGTCATCGCGGCCTGCTTTCTGATACTGTGCAATAGACTCTCGGTGCTGTCTATTCATTTGCTCAAGTACATTAATGACTTGCGCATCATTCAAAGCAACCCGCTTATCCACTTCCCGCTGCTTAATAGCCGCCCAGATAAAACGGATAGCAGCTAAGCGATCTTTACTTTTCATACGCATAGCAGCTTTCATATCGCTTTGAATGCGATCTTTGATGGACATAAAACTTGCAGGACACTTAAGAATTTCGCGGAATGCCTTTAGTACGGACGAGTACGGCGGGCTGTTTCTCTGGAGAGCTTTTTTAGGTGACGCTTAACGGCAGCTGCATGCTTGCGCTTGCGTTCCTGAGTAGGTTTTTCATAAAACTCGCGACGGCGAACTTCGGAAAGAATGCCAGCTTTCTCACAGGAGCGCTTAAAGCGGCGCAGGGCAATGTCAAACGGCTCGTTTTCTTTAACTTTCACAGAAGGCATTATGAAGCATCACCTCGATCATTCAGTTATGAGATAATTAATTGTTAAGCAGATAATAATAACCATTTTGATGAATAAATGTAAAGCCTCTATAGCGGGGCAACGCAACCTTGTAGAGAAGACGCAAATGCTTGTATTAGGTATTGAAACCTCTTGCGATGAAACTGGAGTTGCTCTTTATGACGAAGAACACGGCTTAATGGCTCACGTCCTCTACAGCCAAGCAACGCTGCATGCAGAATATGGTGGAGTAGTGCCGGAATTAGCTTCTCGGGATCACATTCGTAAGCTTATCCCTCTCTTAAATGAAGCATTTCGCCAGGCCGGCGTCAGCAAGACTGCAGTAAGTGGAGTCGCTTATACGGCTGGACCTGGCCTGATCGGCGCTTTGCTTGTCGGGGCATCCTTAGGACGCAGTTTAGCCTGGGCTTGGAATATACCGGCATTAGGCATACACCATTTGGAAGGACACTTGCTGGCTCCCATGTTGGAAGCCGATCCTCCAACATTCCCGTTTCTAGCCTTGCTGGTATCGGGAGGCCATACTATGCTAGTCCAAGCCATGGGAGTGGGGGCATATCATATCCTCGGTAAATCGGTAGATGACGCCGCTGGTGAAGCATTTGATAAGACGGCTAAACTGATGGGGTTACCCTATCCTGGTGGCCCAGCTCTAGCCCAATGCGCCAAACAAGGTACACTAGGACGTTTTAGATTTCCTCGTCCTATGACGGATCGACCGGGTTTGGATTTCAGCTTTAGCGGCTTAAAAACGTTCACGCTTAACGCATGGCGCGATGCAGCTGACTCTTCGTCGCAAAATCGCGCGGACATAGCCCGAGCCTTTGAAGAAGCAGTGGTTGAAACCTTATTCATTAAATGCCGGCGGGCTTTGCAACAGACAGCAGTGCGATCCTTAGTCGTAGCCGGCGGAGTGGGAGCCAATCGCCGGTTGCGGGAGCGTCTGCGAGAGTTAGAAGCACAAGAAAAGGTGCGCGTTTATTATCCAAGACCAACCTTTTGCACAGACAATGCTGCCATGATTGCCTATGCGGGGCATCAACGCCTGTTGGCCGGGCAATGCGAGGACTCAGCAATTCGTGCTACTGCGCGCTGGCCGCTGGACAGTTTGCGGCCACCGCCTTCTGCTCCACCTACAACTCATACAATTTAGCTGTGCTCCTATGCCCGGTGCCGACTCTCTCCCATACTAATACCACCCGCGATCAGGTGCGCAGTGCGTAAGGGCTCCGGCAAAACGCTATTAACCGCTAGACGCTTGATAAGGTCATCTGCCTCTGAAAGAGAAATTCCTGCCCGCTGCACAAATACTCCAGCCACCGCCTCCATAGGCCCCGAACGCTGAATTAGCTCCCACTTTTGCCGCCCGCCTGGCACCCGAGTTAGCAGAGCTCGGCGGACGGCTGCCAGATCCGGGACTCGCCGAACGACGGTAATAACAGGCACCTGCAGCGTCTGATATAGATTAGATAAATCAATCACGTTAAACCCGGCGACAGTGATGCCTTGCAGCATTATCACTTGAATATGCGCAGCAAATCGGGAACGCAAAACCATGTTGGCCAATACACGAGTGGCATTAGCCCCGTCACGACAAACCTTGTCGCTTAGCACGCCTTCCAGACGCATGCCGGAAAATACCGCTCCAACAACTAGGACGTCATTTCGTTGATCGCGAGTAAACGGCCCATCATCGAAGCCAATCACATGAGACAAACGGTGATTCATGGAAAAGCTTTAGGTACTGACGTATCTTTAAACTGGCATTGATTCTCTAAGTCAACAATTAGACAGAAAGTCTTTTTACTTAATTCCTTAGGTCAATTTCAGATGATGCAGCATAGCCCAACAAACATCGCAACTTTTACGCCTCCAGAGCGTATCCTCATGGGTCCTGGTCCGTCTAATGTTCATCCCCGCGTCTTGGCTGCCTTGGGTGCGCCCACGATCGGCCATTTAGACCCTGAGTTCATAAGTATGATGGAAGAACTTAAGATCCTCTTACAATATGCCTTTCAAACTCAAAATGCCCTTACGATTCCGGTATCCGCCCCCGGCTCGGCCGGTATGGAAAGTTGTTTTGTCAATCTAGTGGAGCCTGGAGATCAAGTGGTGGTGTGCCGTAACGGCGTGTTTGGCGGCCGTATGCAAGAGAACGTACGACGCAGCGGTGGTATTCCGATAGTCATCGATGACCCATGGGGTTGCCCAATAGACCCCCAAAAATTGGAAGATATTAGACATTATCGGTTTTAAGGCATGTTCTGCAAATTCAGCAAGTTGAAGGTAGGCGCGGGATGGCGGCAAGCCATGCGCAGGTTGTGCAAGCCACAGGCAATCTCCATCACGCGATCCGAGATACCCTCCCGGGTCAGCCGTAAGATATCCTTGACGATCCGACACCGCTTCACACCACCGATCACGTGTTCGACCACCACTCGCGCACTGGCAAACAGCCGATTGAGAAACTGATCCGCGATGCTTAGCGCTTGCCCCTTGGGCTTTTTTTGGGTTGCCGTGTCTGTACACCGATCGGCGCATAGCCCTGAAAGCCGGTATCTTGATCGAGCGTCGCGTTGGTCGGATAACTGAGGTGGGCCTCATCAGCAGCGCGTTTATCATGTCGGGTGCCTGCCACAGTCGGACTGAGATAAATAACCTGCCGTGTCGTCTCCTTCACCAGCAGCAGATTCTTGTCGGTGTGCGCCTTCGTCTTGCCGCTGTAATGGGCACTCTGACGGGCGGCGTCTTGCGGGCGTTGCCGCCGCCGCTCCGTGCCATCCAGCGCCAATTCCTGCGTCCCGGCCACCGCCAGGGGGCGCGTCTCTACCCGTTCGGCGTCCCGTTCCGGTGCCATCCCCAGCTCACGCAACGCCCCTGGTAACACCGGCAGCAAGCGATGAATCCAGTAATTCGCTTGCGCTTGACTGAGGCCAAACTGCAGTCCCTGCAGCGGTTGTAACGGATTGGTCTTGTGGTAGACCAACATAAATAGCAGCTTGTCTTCCCCTCGCGCCAGTCCCCCTTTCGCTCCACCACCCGCGCGGCGCCGCCGCGTCTGACCTTCCATCGTCAGATGCGGCGGGTACAGCGTCTCGTAAATCCGCTCAAACACCGGCAAGAGCACCATAAACTCGGCCAGCGTCAGGCTCGTCGCCGCGAAGAACTCGCGGGGGTGGTCTTTCAAATAGGCGTAGTTGAGCATCGCGATACCGCTCGTCAAGTAGCAATCTCTCAGTATACACTATTCCCGATAATGTCTATTCTTAATGTCCACCAAGATGCTAGGCTTGTTGCCTTTGTCCACGCTGAAACCTCTACTGGCGTCTGCTCCGATGTAGAAACGCTGGTAAATATTGCTCACCGCCATGATTGTCTGGCTATTGTGGATGCGGTTACCTCCCTAGGAGGATCGCCTCTAAAAGTGGACGAATGGGCCATAGATGCTATTTATTCAGGCACCCAAAAGTGCCTTTCTTGCGTACCAGGCCTAGCGCCTATCAGTTTTAATGAAGCAGCTGTGGAACACATAAAGCAACGCCGCTATCCAGCACAGAGTTGGTTTCTGGATCTCAATTTAGTGATGGAATACTGGGGTAGCAGAACCCAGCGTACCTATCATCACACTGCACCAGTCAACGCTCTCTATGCTTTACACGAAGCCCTGTTGATGCTTCAGGAAGAGGGTTTGGAAAACGCCTGGGAACGACACTGGCGCAATCACTTAGAGGGTGTGTGAGAAGGCTATGGGGGCGCGAGTCGGCGTAGCATGAGCTGGATCATCGCGATCCGGATCATCGTCTCACTGGAGGTGGTCAACGCCTCATAGTCCTTGCTCAATCGTCGGTACCGACCCAACCAGGCAAACGTTCGCTCCACCACCCACCGGCGCGGCAGCAGGACGAAGCCAGTTTGATTCGCCGGCCGCCTGACAATGTCCAATATCCAACCACCAAAGGCACGCACCCACTCGACAAACCCGCCCGAATAGTTACTATCGGCCCAAATGCGCTCCCAGCGAGGAAACCGACCCAGCAAGGTCGCCAGCACCAGGCGTGCTCCATCGCGGTCTTGAATCCCCGCCGAATGCACCACCACCGCCAGTAATAGCCCCAGCGTGTCTACGACAATGTGGCGCTTGCGTCCCTTGACGTTTTTCCCGGCATCATAACCGCAGACCCCCCTTTTTCCGTCGTCTTGACGCGTTGACTATCGATGATCGCCGCACTCGGGGTCGCCTCGCGACCCCGAGTGCGCACCTTCTCACGTAACACCTCGTGAAGCTTTTCCCAGGTGCCGTCTAATCGCCACTGCCGATAATACCAATGCACCGTCCCCCACGGCGGCAAATCATGCGGCAACATCCGCCACGCACAGCCACTGCGACTCATGTAGCATATCCCGTTGACCACCTCCCGCAGGTCCACCTCCCGTGCGCGTCCTCCCGGCTTCGGCGCAGGCAAGAGCGGTTCTATCAATTGCCATTGGCGAGTCGTCAGATCACTAGGATAGGGGGCGCGCTTCATCACCATCACAGACCTCTCAATACACTGGATACAACGTCATGTCTCTAGAGTATAGTCGATGATCGAAACTTTTCACACACCCTCTTAGCGTTGCGGGCTGGCTTAGAAGCCTTGAATGTACATTTCGTAGTCGAGGAGCCCTATCGCTTACCTCAACTTAATGCGGTATATGTACCAGAAGGTGTGGAAGACGCTGCTGTACGTCGCCGCTTACTTGAGGAATTTCATTTAGAAATCGGTGCAGGGTTGGGAGCACTGGCTGGCAAAACTTGGCGCATTGGCCTCATGGACCATACCAGCCAGACAGAGAATGTGCTGTTTTGCCTACAGGCCTTGGATACTGTCTTAACCGATTCAAACGCTAATCTCAATCCAGGTACCGCTGTGCAAGCGGCAAAATCAGTTTACCAGGAAGTAAAGTAATCAAAGCCGCCCTCCTCCGGAAAGCACTTTTATTACAGCAGAAACCAAGAGAGAAGAAAAACGAGGATAGGGGAAAATATAGGTTACCTTATTGATTTACAAGTGCGTTACTAATCGATTATAACAGTATTTGCTCTGCTTCAGTCAGACGTGCTAATGTGATACGTCTACATGCTTTCACTCTATCTACTTGGTTTCAGCTAACGCATCGGCGACTGTGGGAAGGATGAATTTTTGCGGAATTTGCGTTGATGTTCAGTACACTATATGAATAGTCTTTGTTGCACTCGATAATTGTTGCTTTTTTTCATGAATCTAGCACTTTAAAGGCAGTTTAAGACGGATCAGGCACGAAGCATTGCACTTATTGTCACAGCCGAACACTGTCATATATGGTTAACGGATTTACCAGATGGAGATGATATATTTCATCTTACAAGTCTTAAAGGCATAGGAGGCCAGCATGAATATTGAAAAAGCATTAGTGGTCGATGATTCCAAAGTTGCTCACCTGACCTTGCGTAAACTGCTGACAGAACGCAGTATTGAAGTAGATTGGGTAGGATCTGGTGAGGATGCCATTGCCTATATGGAAAGGCAAAAACCGGATATCATATTTATGGACGTTATGATGCCTGGCATGGACGGTTTCGAAACTACAGCCACTATCACCAATAATTCGGCGATTGCAACCCCCCCTCCTGTTATTATGTGCTCCGCTAACGCCTCCGAAGAGGATAAGCAAAATGCTAAGGAATGCGGAGCAACCGGTTTTTTATCCAAACCTTATACGCCAGCGCAAATGGATCAGGTCCTGAATATGGCGCGCGACCTGCTCGGCATTGGACCTCAACCGACACCTCCTGCTGAAAAACCTGCGACAACGGATCACTCAGGCCCAGTAGAAGAAGCCCCCCCCGCCTCAACGCCACCACAGTCTAGCAACCCTGCAGTTGATCTAGAACGCATTGCTGAACGTGCCGCCTGGGCAATGGCTGATAAGGTGGCGAGAGACGTAGCGACAGAAATAGCCAAAGTTAGTGCAGAACAAGTGGCGCGTACCATAGCGGAGCAAACTGCCCGTACCATAGTTGATGGGGAAATCCGCAAAGTTATTCGTACAGCAACTGACGCCGCTCAGGAAGCGACTTCTAAGATGATGATGAATGCCGCCAAAAACGCAGCTTCAGAAGTCGCCCAAGCAAGCGCTGAGAAAGCTGTGCAAGTGACCTTAGAGCAAACTACCCGCGACATTAGTGAGAATATCCTCAAGAGGAGCAATCGTGGTTTAGCCATGATTCGGGATGAGCTTACCAAGAACTTGGAACGGCACATTGCCCGTCTTGTTCCAGAAACAGTAGGACGCACGCTAACTGAGCCGGACTTTAAACAACAACTTATGCCAATCTTGACAGAGGCTATGCACCCCATGGTAGAAACCATCACCCGCCAGGCTGCTGCCGCAGCTGCTCAACAGGTAGCGGTTGACACGGCTACTACTCGCAAGCGCACTGGCCTGACTCTTACCATCAGCTTGATTGCACTGATTGCTGCTGTAGGGTGCGCTATTCTTTCCGCGGTTTCTCTTTGAATACACGGTAGATGCCCTCTGAAATGTGAGGAGGGCGCGCTTCTTTTCCTTTTCAGCTATGATCAAACTATAACCTTCACAGTGATGCCTGTTATTCCATTAAGGATAATGCATGAAATAATTGCTTCGCTTACAATTCAAATCCCTGATTTCGTTGCGCTCCATTCAGGCTACGGAAAGGTTAAATCGGGATGTTTTTTCGTGTACAGTCCTAAGCAGGTAAAATTCTCTAAGACCTTACGCCCTGATGAAATCTTCGGAGTTTGAAGCTTTATACAAAGAGGTCTGCCACTATGATCAACATATGGGAATGGATCTTACAGTCTATTCTCCCGGTAAGATCATCTACCATCTGCGAATTGATGAGCGCCACCTGAGTTTTCCTATGGCTTGCCATGGTGGCGTGATTGCGGGAATGATGGACGCTACGCTTGGAGTCACTGCACTCTCGTGGGCTGTTATGGAGGGAAAATTATGCGCAACGGTAGAATTCAAAACTCATTTTTTTTCACCGGTTAAGCCAGGAGACTGTTTGGAAGGCACGGGTGAAATAGATTTTACAGGCTCCAGCTTGATAGTTACTACTGCCCGCATCGTGCATACCAACACTGATCAGTTAGTGGCTAAAGGAATGGGGACATTTACTCTATACCCTGCAACGGGTGCAACCCGCTGCGCGCGCTAGTTAATCACAATTTATTTATGGTTTTGACTCCTCAGGAGTGCGTGCTAGCCCCCGCCGGGATCTAAGGTAAACTACGCTGTGTGAAGCAACGTAGTCAAGACCGATGGGAGCTAGCGATGAACAGCATGAACGAAACCCGAGGGAAAGACAATCGCCAAGCGATACTGGCGGAGACAGCCAAGCTAGTGGAGCGCGTGGAGCAGGCGTATGTGCAAGGCGAAGCGGTGCATGAACTGGAGCGGGGCTTATTTGCTCAGCTGCTGCGGATGGGGCATCAGCTAGTGGAGCTGTTTTTTAGCTTATGTGGGCCAGGTGATCACGGGGCGCAAGTAAGCTTACCCGGTGGTCGGCAGGTCAAGCGCCTGGGGCGAAGCCGCGTTCGTGAGTATCGCTCGGTGTTTGGGGAGCATCAGCTGGAGCGGGTGGTGTACGGAACGCGGGAAGGTCAGAAGATCGACTACGTGCCGCTGGATAGCCAGCGGCAGTTACCGGCGAGCAAGTTTTCCTATTTGCTCCAAGAGTGGGATCAGGCGCTGGTGATTGAGCAGCCGTATGCGCAGGTGAGCGAGACGCTGGAGCGGATGTTGGGGGTTCGGCAGTCGGTGCATAGTTTGGAGCGGATCAATCAGCAGTTGTCGGGTTCGGTAGAAGCATTTTGGGCGGGTCGGGAGCCAGCACCGGCGGCACAAGACGACGAGTTGGTGGTGTGTAGCGCGGACAGTAAAGGGGTGGTGAGGCGGCGTGCGGTCACCGCAGTCGACATGGTTGCTGAGCGTGACGTGGCGACTACGGGGGATGAGGGCAAACCGGGCGGCAAGAAAATGGCGTTGCTTGGTGCTGCCTATCCCATGGCGGCTTATGTTCGCACCCCCGAGCAGGTGCTTGCGGCGCTGTTTACGGTCCCCTCCGCGTCGGGCACCCAACCGCCCCGGCGGCCCAAGCCGTTGCATAAATACGTTCGGGCCAGCCTGGCGCGCGACGCGCAGGAGACGATGGCACCGTCCTATGCGGCGATCTTTGCTTGGCTCGCTGAGGAGCAGCGCCAGCGCAATCCCAGCAGCCAGCAGCGCGTTGTGGTACTGATGGATGGCCAACCCTCCCTGTGGCGTGCCGCGGAACAGGGGTTAGCCGGGGTGAGCTATGTGGAGGTGCTGGATCTGATGCACGCGTTGGGCTATCTCTGGGATGCGGCCGAGTTATTCCATCCCAGCGGTGCCCAAGGTCCGGGCACAGAGAGCGTCAAGCAGCAGCGTCTGGTGTTCGTCAAACAACAGGCCGAACGCCTGCTCAACGGTCAGGTACAGACCGTCATCGGCCGTCTGCGTGCCCAATCCCACCGACTGAGTGCGGCACAACGCGAGTCGCTCGCCGAGGTTATCGGCTATTTGAGTCACAATGTCGCACGGATGCAGTATGACCACTACCTGCAAGCGGGCTATCCCATCGCTTCGGGGGTGATTGAGGGGGCGTGTCGGCATGTCGTCTGTGATCGGATGGAGCGCTCCGGCATGCGCTGGGTGATGCCCGGCGCCAAGGCGATGCTCGAGTTGCGCTGTATCGGCATCAATCAGGACTGGGAGGCGTTTATGAAATTTCATATCGCACACGAAAACCAACGACTCTATCCCATGAAGGCGGCCAATGATGAGACGTTCTTACCCGATCGACTGATCGCCTAACAATATAGCGGAAGGCGGGTTACACCCCCCTGCAACCAAGAAAAAAGAATTGCTGAAAATGTTACTGAAGGATTAGAGTAATAAGGTTTTCCCTATCGGCAACTGGCTTCACCTTTTTATTTGCTTGACTTCTTATCCTGTCGTTCATGTTCTAAGCTTTAGAAAATCGCCGATCTTTCTTTTTTTAAATCATCTCAATGCCTAGTAAAGTGTTGTTAGCTTCAGGTACAAAGGGACCAGCGGCGACGGCAACAGGTCCGGTCCTCGTATGGCAGGATTGTCTGCTCGATTCTCCCGAACTCATTGCCGGCTCTGTGGTATATGACAAAGGACGAACGCCGCTTTTTAGAGCAGCTTTTATCATAGAGCATGGAGCGGTTGCCCTTTTGATGGCAGAGGGAGGCAAAAACTACCATCCCCTAATTCTTGCTATTGAGGCCGGGATCCCCAGCGTTGCCGGTATTGGCAAACTGGATAATCTGGATGGCCAGATCGTTACGGTGCACAGTAGTCTTGGACAAGTCTACGCAGGCCAAGCTTCACCGTTCCACAAGGCACCTACATCAACCACGACGCAAAGCGTGTCCGATGTACCCGACGTCTATGTGAATGTAGGCTACCCCGCAGGCCTCAAAGAGGCTGCCCATTGTGGTGCAGCTGGTTTAGGCCTGCTGCGTACTGAATTTGCTGCTGTTAAGACGCTGGCGCTGCATCTCAACCAAACATTAGCCGATGGGAGAAGGTGGAGAGAACTGCTTGAACAACCGGGTGGCAATGAAGCGGATGCACTCTATACCATTGCTCAGGATCAGCAAAGTAAGGGTTTATTAAAAGCAGGATTTCGCGATGTCATTGCAGACGCTGTAGACCAATTTGGTTCTCGTGAGGTAATCGTGCGCACTCTTGACATCGCCCGTCGCTTAGACGAACCCATGGGTAATCGTGGCATTCGCCGCTGCGTGGGAAGCGGTGGCGATACGATAAGACTACTCTGTGAAGCCATCAAGGAAGTACTTGAAGATAAGGGTGGCCAAATTGGATTAATCTTGCCACTGGTATCTCATTATGCACAGATTAAAGCGGCCGTGGAATGCCTTTTGGCTAGCGGTTTAAATTTGCACCAAGCCGGTACACATGCTCCTAACCAGATCACCTTTGGTTGGGAAATTGAACAGCCAGCGGCTTCGCAAAATAACCTGCTATGGCTTACCGCTTTCACGACCGAATTCGGTCAGCCTCCTCACATGATTGGAATCGGCACCAACGACCTTACTCAATTTACTATTGCCCTGGGCCGCGACGCTGATGCTGAGGAGACCGATCCTAAACTGGGAAATTACTTACGTAAACTTTATGACGAGCATGATTTCTCTGTCATAAAACAAATCCTTGAAGCCGCCTATCAATGCCGACAGTGGGGAACTCGAGTCTTTTTGCTGGGTCAGGCGGGCGCTGATCCGATTTTAGCGCCGCTTCTGTTTGCTTATCAGGTAACGCCATCTGTGGCAACTGCTCGAGTTGGCGATGTGCAGGCCATGGCAGTAGCCTCTGTCAAAGGCGCTGCTAAAGAACAGGCTATCAAAACCTATAAGGACTTGGTACTGGCAGAATATCCCTCACCATGTCAACGAAAGGTTGAAAGCACCCTTGATGAATTTTTCACTGCTACAGCGCCTCCCTGAACCGAATAATTGCTCAGAACAAACTTTTTCATCATTTAGGGTCTCAGCTGTCCAGGCTGGACGTGTCACCGCCGTTCAACCCCGTGTCCGGCAGGGATCCGTCACCGCGCACCTCCCTGGGCATTGCTGACGACATCTTCCGGCTCGGCGCCGCAACGCTCATTTTTGCAAGAGGTCTTTTCTCGCCTCTACCTTTGCGTCGTATTGCGTTACATATTCACGAATTTACAACGTTCCGAACCCATCGTGAATTCACAACAAATAGCGGCGTGATTCTTGCCTGAGTGCTACAATGAACATTGGAACCCTAACGCTTGTGACAACACCGCCCCTTGCTTGATGATCTGGATGCCTCCGAGGCGAGACGGTGGAACTTTATGTTATCCATCGATCCAGTGGAGTAGTAGCTAACAATTTTTTTCAATGTACCGGCAATTTTTCTCATTTCGCAATTGTCCAAAAATTATGATTTGTAATACGCTTGTTTATCTGAGCTGTCTATGCCACTGATCGAACAGTGTTCCTTGCTTAGTGGAATTCTCGCTTATAACGCTTTTGGGTCAGGGTGTCTGCCTAACTGAATGATTAGTTTTACCGGTGTTAATCTTAAATCCACAGATTAATAACAAATCATCGGCAAAACATCGAGCTCAACTAGGGGTTTCTCAGTAAAGAATGCATGGCAATAAATGGTTTAAATTGTGATGTTGCTAGTTTTAATGCCAAGCAAATTTATTATAACTAGAGTTCGATATATAAGCGTTTGATCGGTTGAGAATTAACTTCAAGTATTAGGTGCTTATGCAGGAAATGCCGGCGGTTGGGATACCACCGTCGAGCTTACCGGGATGTATTTGCCGCGTTTTCCGGAATAAGCACCTGATACTTTTAAGTATTTTATGTCGCACTGAGGTTTATTATAGATCTAACTAGAAACTATTAATGATTACGATTATTACCAGGCTTTTTTAATCTGTTTAGGAGATTTACGAACTATTCTATTAACGTTGCATATTTATCTAGTCCGATAGAGTTACGATGAAGATGTAATTTTTACTATAAAACCTCTTCTCCAATTTGGTGATTTTTATAGTTTCACTTAATGAGAGGCATATAACATCTGGCACAATACTGGAACACAATCCCCTAAAATTGAGTCAATATAATAATCATGGTAAGTCACTTTAAATCTCATGCCAAATTAGGTGTTTATGTAGACGCAGCCAATATTTCCCGTAACGGTGGCCAGCGTATGAAATATGATATTTTGCGCGAATTCGCTTGCCGCGATCATGCTGAGGCGTTACGACTCAATGTATATCTCTCCTACGATGAAGAACGTGCGGAATGTAGCAGCATTTATCGAGAAAAAGCTCGTTCCTATCAATCCGCTCTTAGAGAAATTGGCTATAAAGTCATAGAAAAGAGGGTTAAATGGTTTGAGGACGAAGCTGGTAACCGCTTTGGCAAAGCCAATGCTGATTTAGATATGGCAGTGGATGTGTTACTTCAATCAGAGAATTTGGATCGCGTTTTGTTATTGACTGGCGATGGAGATTTCGTTCAGGTAGTGCGAGCCTTACAAAATAAAGGATGTCGGGTTGAAGTATTAGCGTTCGATAACGTTTCTGAAGAATTACGTCGGGAAGCGGATTCATTCATCTCTGGTTATCTGGTACCGGCCTTGCTACCAACGCGTGGCGATGATTATTTTGCTCCAGAATGGGGCGAACTGGGTTCTCGCGTGCGGGGCTACTGTTATCACCATGACGATAACAAAAGTTTTGGATTTATGCGTTTCCTTGTCAAACTATCTCCTTATGTCTGGAAAACCGACTCTAGGGATAATGAATCTCCTTATCGCACGGCTTTTTTCCATGACTCCAGTTTGCCGGAGGGCTTTAACGTTATGAAGTTACCGTCTCGAAATCACATTTTTGAATTTACCCTGGCAGAACCGAATGGCAAGCAGCCGGTAGCAACGGATATTAGCTTAATGCACCCTATGTAAGTTATTGTTTCAGCTTATACTTTTTACCCGATACTGATAGTAAAACAGTAGCTGTGCTGTCATTCTTAAGTGGCAGTGGGTTAAAAATTGGGTATGTGCAACATAGGTCTTATTTTATGCGTAATTTATTCTCCAAATATATTTTTCTTCTCCTGCTATCTGCTTGGTTAACAGCAGGTGCTGCCGTCGAACGGAATTCGTCTTTACCACCGGTACTCAATCAGCTTACCCCAACCATTAGGCATACGAATTTAGATCAAACCGTCGCACGGCTGCTGTCTTTTTATCATTACAGGCAGCACAAGCTAGACGATCATATGTCTATTGTGATTTTGGATAACTACTTAAAGGCTTTGGATTTTAATCGCAGTTATTTTTTGGCCGGTGATATTGCCGCCTTTAAGAAAAAATATACCGCCACTTTGGACGATCACTTGTTAAGCGGCAACTTACAACCAGCCTATGAAATATTTAATGTTTACCAACGGCGGCTGCAAGAGCGAACGAGTGGCGCGCTGGAATATTTACATCACGCAAAAATCGATTTCAGCATTGATGAATCACTGAATTTGGATCGCAAAGAAGCTCCTTGGGCTATCAGCCAAACAGAGTTGGACGAAATCTGGCGGAAACGTCTAAAAAATGAACTTCTGACACTTATATTAGCCGGTAAAGATTTACCAGATGCGCGGAAAACGTTAGAAAAGCGCTATGAGGGACAACTACATCGGACTGCCCAAACCAATAGCGATGACGTTTTTCAGCTCTATATGAATGCCGTCTCCAGCAGTTTTGACCCGCACTCGGCGTATTTCTCGCCACGCATTTCAGAAAACTTTAACATTCAGATGCGCCTATCCCTGGAGGGCATCGGCACGGTACTGCGTATGGAAGAGGAACGCATCCAGGTAGTTGAATTGGTTCCCGGCGGACCAGCCGATCTGAGCCAACGAATTAAACCTGAGGATGCCATTATCGGAGTAGGACAAGGCGATAATGAACCGATGGTAGATATCATTGGCTGGCGTTTAGACGATGTAGTAGATCTTATTCGCGGTCCGCGCGGCAGCGTGGTTCGTCTGCAAATTGTACCGGCCAACGCTAGTGCTGACAACGTGGGTAAAACAGTGCGTTTGGTACGCGATACAATTAAACTAGAAAACCAAGCTGCAAAGAGCGACATAAAAATCTTTTCTGCGGGCGATCACGAGGTAAAAATTGGCGTTATCACTATTCCGACATTTTATAGCGATTTTGCTGCCGCTCAACAGGGCGATAAGAACTACCGTAGCACCACGCGTGACGTGCGGCATTTGCTTCGAGAACTGCAGCGCACCAAAGTTGACGGTATTGTGATAGATTTGCGCCAAAATGGGGGTGGTTCTCTTCAGGAAGCCATAGATTTGACCGGACTGTTTATCAAGGAAGGGCCAGTGGTGCAGGTACGTAGCTCCAACGGCAGCGTCGAGATAGAAAACGATCCTGATCCCGATTTGCTTTATGATGGTCCGCTTGCCTTGCTAGTGGACCGTTTTAGCGCCTCGGCTTCGGAAATCTTCGCCGGGGCTATACAAGATTACGGTCGCGGGATAGTGTTGGGTGATCCAACCTTTGGCAAAGGTACAGTACAGACCTTGATTGATCTGAAACGGTTCGTACCAAACGCAAAGGGTCCAGTGGGGCAACTCAAACTGACTATTGCTAAATTCTATCGCGTTAATGGGAGCAGCACCCAGCATCGGGGCGTTACTCCCGACATTACCTTTCCGTCTGCCTTTGATAGTGATGAAGTCGGGGAAAGCTCCCAAGATTATGCGCTTCCCTGGGACGAAATTAAACCGATTCGTTACCAAAGCAGCCGCCACCAGCTGAGCCACCTGATTCCCGAACTGCAAAAACGTTACCACGCTCGCACGGCCACCGATCCTGTCTTCAACGCATTATTGGAAGATTTCGTGACGGCCAAGCAGATTCGCGAGAAAACTTTAGTATCGTTATTGATGAGCCAGCGTAGAGCTGAGTGGGAGAAAACTAAGGCACAACGGTTGCACGAGGAAAACCGTCAGCGCCTTACCCAGGGTTTGGCGCCTCTGGAAGAAGAGGAAGATATAGGGGAGCGTACTATTAAGGAGCAGCCAGACCCGCTGTTGAATGAAAGTGCCCGCATCCTTGTCGATATGATCAATCTTTTAAATGAACCAGTTAATGCCAAGGCTTTGGTAATGAGCGAAAGCGCACCAGTTCATTGAATCCCCTAGCCGATACTAGGAAGATTCGTAGGGCCATCAATGAACTCCGTTATCAGTTCCAGTTTAGGGTACGGATGTGGAGATCGACGATTTCCAATAACACGCCAGCATGCTTGCGGAGAATTTAGTGCCCCATCCGTCGCTAGCACCCGAGGTGGTACACTCACTTGTTATTAATCAATTAACCTAGTATAGATCTGGAAGTTATTCTCAAGACACGCCGTTAATACATCCCTATTAGCTCGACTGCGGCATCCATGCCGGGACGGTCTTGATAACAGCTTCCAGATCTATACCTCTTCAACGTCGAATTTAGCAGTTACGATTCGCCACGGCACGTGCTCCGATAAAGCTCAAACGGTTGTATCCACAAATTCAATCTTGATGAGGTACTAGGCCACTTATGACCATACGTAACTTTGCAAGTATAACCCCCCGTATCGCCGCTTCAGCTTACGTCGATCCAGCGGCTTTGGTGATCGGCGATGTAACGATTGGCGAAGATACCTCCATATGGCCTATGTGCGTGGTTCGCGGAGACGTACAGAGCATTCGTATCGGTACACGGACCAATATCCAAGACGGTACGGTCATCCACGTGACCCACGACAGTCATTTTTGCCCCGGCGGGCAGCCCACCCACGTAGGCGATGATGTTACCGTGGGTCACAAAGTGCTGTTACACGCCTGCACTGTTGAAAGCACCTGTTTGATTGGCATGAACGCAGTCATTATGGACGGCGCTGTGGTGCAATCACGAATCATCGTAGGGGCGGGAAGTGTGGTGCCTCCTGGCAAGATTTTGGAAAGCGGCTACTTGTATGTCGGTAGTCCAGCGAAACAAATACGCCCTCTAAAAGAACAGGAGTTGGAATTCATTGAATATTCGGCTCAGAACTATGTCCGATTAAAAGACCGCTATTTGAATGCCGGAGAATAGCGGTTGTTTTTCAGGCAGCTTAAACTTCCGACGTAGCTTGGGCGAATCACCACACCAGCACAAGCTGGTATATGCCAAAGACAATAACCAGCACACCAGCCATGTAGCGCACCCAGGTTTTGCGAACCAGATTCGCTAAACTCGCTGCAAAGGTTCCGATAGCCAGTACGGCAGGAAGTGTTCCTAAACCAAAACTCAGCATCAGCAGCGCACCCTCTACTGCGCCGCCGGCACTGATTGACCAAACCAAAACGCTATAGACTAGACCACACGGCAACCAACCCCATACGAGTCCTATCCCAAGGGCTTGACCAAGCGTCCTTACCGGTAATAGACGCCGTCCTAGAGGCTCAATGCGGCGCCACAAGACGCCGCCAATCTGTTCTATACGGATTAAACCGCGCCACCAACCACCCAAATAAAGACCGAGCAAAACCATAAACAAACCAGCAATAACCCGCAGCACCTGCTGACCGTAATGCACTGCAGCCAAATTTACCGCCCATGCTCCCATTCCACCCATCAGAAATCCGGCCATGGTATAGCTGATTAGACGGCCACCATTGTAGGCCAACTGATAAGGAAGGATGGCTGATACGCGAGCGCGAATCGACGGCGGCAGTCCCAATGTCAGGGCGCCGACGATACCACCGCACATGCTGAAGCAGTGCATTCCTCCCAGTAACGCAACCAAAAAGGCAGCAATATAGTTGGTTTCGATAGCCACGCGTTCCCTCAACGTTTCCTCTTAGCGGCGCTAAAACTCAAGGCATCCCATGGCGACAATGACTTTAGCAATGCAAGCTACCATTAATACTCCCGTAAACGTGGCATTAATTCCACTAGATTGCAGGGGCGAGTTCGGTAATCCAGCTGGGCTTTCAGAATACGATCCCAGCCAGTGCGGCAAGCGCCTGAAGAACCCGGCAGGCAAAACAGATAGGTGCCGTTTGCCACTCCCGCTAAACAACGGGATTGTATTGTGGATGTCCCAATTTCTTCCCAGGACACCGTACGAAACAGTTCTCCAAAACCTTGAATTTTCTTATCTAGCAATACTTGTATAGCCTCAGGCGTACCATCTCGACCAGTCAAACCGGTCCCGCCGGTAGTTAACACGACGCTAATAGCATCTTCGACAATCCACTGGGAAACCACTGCACGAATTCGGTAAATGTTATCCGGCACAATGCGTTTCTCAACTAACTGATGACCAGTGGCCAGCAGGCGGTTAACCAAAATTTGTCCGGAAGTATCATTGGCGTCGGTGCGTGTATCGGAAACGGTCAGCACTGCAATGTTGAGAGATATAAATTCACGCTGTTCTGCCATTTTAATCCTCTGACTCAACTTACCGATGAAAACTAATACCAAATCTCATTAAATGCTTATGCACTCTTTAAATTTGGGAAACGGTATAACACTGCGTCACATGCTGGACAGCTTGTACAGCAAGAGTCACAAATACTTAGATAGAGCATTCTCTTGAAATATCACTTGTTGACCCAATTTCTTGAAAATAGCAGCAATGGGAGATTGGAAATTATCGTTTGTCAAGATGCACCATGCTGGTGTAGAAGCCATGTTGTTTCATTATTATCATTGGCCGCGTGACATTCTGGCGCATCAACAGGTAAATTCGGCAGAATCTACATTATCCCCTTACCGTAAGAGCAATCCTCAGTTAAAAGCATGCAGTATAAAGATTATTACAGGATTCTTGGGGTACCTCGTACAGCAGCGGAAGACGAGATTAAGAAAGCTTACCGCAAGCTGGCCCGTAAGTATCACCCTGATGTCAGTAAAGAACCTAACGCTGAGGAACGCTTCAAAGAAATTGCTGAAGCTTATGAAGTACTACGTGATTCTGAAAAACGCAGTGCTTACGATCAACTGGGTACGAATTGGAAAGCCGGCCAAGAGTTCCGACCATCACCGGGTTGGCAGCAAACGCATCACTTTCGCAGTGGCGGGTTTACCGGTGGCGCCGATTTCAGCGATTTCTTTGAGTCTCTGTTTGGCGGTTTGGGAGGTTCTACCGATCGCCGTGGTTTTCAGCGGCAGGGAGAGGATCAACACGCCCGCATTGAGCTCACCCTGGAAGAGGCTTACCATGGTGGCAGCCGTAGTTTACAGCTACAAGCCCCGGAAGTGGATGCTATGGGAAGAGGCGTAACTCGACCTAAGTCTTTAAACGTTCGAATTCCTCGGGGTGTGACAAATGGCCAGAAGATTCGCCTTATAGGCCAGGGCTCACCTGGTTTGGGTAGTGGCCCTAGCGGCGATCTATATTTGGAAGTCATACTAAAGTCCCATGCACTCTACCAGGTTCAGGGTCGAGATATTATCTTGGAGTTGCCACTGACTCCCTGGGAAGCAGCCTTGGGAACCCGAGTAGAGGTTCCCACGCTGGGAGGTAGAGTCACTTTGACCATTCCGGCCAATGCCCAGACTGGTCAGAGACTACGTCTGCGGGGACGTGGATTACCGGGTAAACCCGCTGGTGACCAGTATGTAATACTACAAATCGTCAATCCACCGGTGAATTCGGAAGCTGCTCGTCAGTTATTCCAACATATGGCAGAAGAGCTGGACTTCAATCCACGCACTCATTTGGGCGGCTAATATCGCCCCTGTCGGGGATCGGTTTTGTCTCTCCAGGCTAAGATCTCCATTGGAAAAAGAAAATGACGCAATGCCATTCCTCCTCTAAGCAGTATCGAGGAGGGTATCGCCATGAGACAAACAGTAATGCATATAAACAACAGTTTGCCGCTGACTCTAAGGTTGATAGTGCTGATCACCACCGTTAGCCTTTCAGGATGCGCGGCTTCATCGTCAGGGACTTCGTCTTGGCAATCTGCCGATAACCAAACCTTGCCAACGCTAGCTCCTATGCTGGAACGCACGACTCCTGCCGTGGTAAATATTTCTAGCGAAGGCCGGATAGTGATGCAACGTCATCCGTTGCTGGAAGATCCTTTTTTTCGGCGTTTTTTTGGGTTTCTCGATGGACCTCAAGAGCGCCGCACCCAAAGCCTGGGTTCAGGCGTGGTGGTAGACGCTGCACAGGGTTATGTCGTTACCAATCATCATCTTATCGATCAGGCTGATACCATCACTGTTACCCTGCTCGATGGTCGTCAGTTGAGCGCTTCCGTTATTGGTTCCGATCCGGAAACGGACGTGGCAGTGCTTCAGATACCAACTGAAAATCTTACTGCTCTTACTTTAGCCGATTCCACCAAGCTCCGTGTCGGTGATTTTGTGGTGGCCATCGGCAATCCATTCGGACTGGGCCAAACGGTTACCTCCGGCATAGTCAGCGCTCTGGGACGCAATCGGTTAGGCATCGAGGGCTATGAAGATTTTATTCAGACCGACGCTTCCATCAACCCCGGCAACTCTGGGGGTGCTCTCGTCAACCTCCGGGGCGAAGTCGTTGGTATCAACACGGCTATCATTGCACCCGGTGGAGGTAATGTAGGTATTGGTTTCGCCATTCCCAGCAATATCGTGCAGCAACTGATAAAACAATTGATAGCATTCGGTGAGGTACGCCGTGGCCGGCTGGGCGTATCGGTACAGGATCTTACCCCAGACCTCGCTCAGGCCTTTGGCATTTCTACTACCCAGGGAGCAGTGATTGCTCAAGTGTTGCCGGATTCTGCAGCGCAGCGCGCCGGTTTAAAAGCCGGTGATATCGTGGTAGCGATCAACGACCGCCCTATTCGAGATGCCAAGGATCTACGTAACGCAATCGGCTTATCGTCGGTAGGCTCGTGGGTGACTCTAGCGATTCTGCGCGAAGGAAAGCCTATGACCCTGCAAGCAAGGCTCAGTGAACTCACGACTTCACATATTTCAGACATTAACAGCAATGTGCATTCGGTCAGTACACTAAGGTATTAATATTTGAGCAGCAGGACGATTTTCTGCTTTTACGCCGAAAATATCACGCTGTCTCAATCGGGCATTTACTTATTACCATAAAGCTGGCATTTACTTATTACCATAAAGCTGGCAAATTGGCGACGCCACGTCCAAGGCAAATGGATAAGCGTATTAGCTAAAAACGCTATATGCAGATACAATTTTTAAGGAGAGTTAGCTTGAAAAACCCATCGACCATCGTTGTGTTTATTCTTATGGTAGTTCTTTACGGAATAAACAATGCTGCCGCAACACCCTTTAATGATCGAAGCCAGCCTGATGCAACTCCACCCTCATCGGACCAACAACGCGAGCCTATTCGCTATAATTCAACGCTTTACGAACACTACTATGGTAAACACACTGCCCGTTCCCAACCAACTCTAGAGGGTTTTAACAACAGAAATGGAGATTTGCGACAAAATCAGTTTTCTGCACCCCCGGCAAGTCATGTCCAGCGGGACAATTGTACAACAGTGATAGATGATACCTTTAACAATCGCAGTAATGCCAAACGCGTTTGCAAACCGACCAGCAGACAGTTTCAAGCTTATTACCCCTGATTAAAGGCCACATCCACCTGTAGGAGCGAGCTCGCTCGCGAACTAATTCTGATGCCCGCCTCAATCGCGAGCAAGCTCGCTCCTACAAAGTAGCCTGCAGAGTGTCCCGGCTAAAGAGGATACCCGATTAAACCACCATTAAGAGGTTAGGTAGGATTCAGGATTCACGTTGTAAGGACTGTCTTTTCAATAAGCTCATCGAGCAGTTCGGTCAATAACGCCAGATCGCAGTCCCGCGACATGGTATGTTCGCCATCCTTGACCAGAACCACCCGCACATCCGTGCTTTCCAAACATTCGGCGACGCGGGTGCTGGTCTGCCAGGCTGCGTCAGGGTCGCGCATACCGTGCAACAGACGCACGGGGCAAGTGATCGATAGGAGCTCATCCGTCAATAACAAATGCTGGCGGGCCTCCTCTATCAGCTGCTTCGTAATGGGGTATGGTTTCTCGTTTTCATTGCAGGCCGGTACATAAATCACACCGTCGCGCTGCAATCGCGCCCGCGTTATCTCGTCCATGCGCTGCCAGAGCATTGTTTCGGTAAAATCGGCCGCGCAGGCGACACTCACCAATCCGGCAATCCGCTCAGGCCGGGTTAGGGCTATGAGCAGCATAATCCAACTTCCCATGGACGAACCTACCAAGATTTGCTGTCCAGTGGTCAAGCGGTCAAACACAACCAGCACATCCGCAGCCCAGCGACCGATGGTGCCCTCTTCGAAACGACCGCTAGAGGCCCCATGCCCTTGATAATCAAAACGCAAAAATGTCCGGCCGCGGGTACGGTTCCAGTGTTCCAAGTACATTGCCTTAGTGCCGGTCATATCGGACATAAAGCCCCCCAGGAACATCACGCCTGGACTGGATCCGAGAGTACGGTGATAAGCGATGGTCGCTCCCCCGGGTAGGGTTAAAAAGGATTGCTCGGTCATGACCGTCTCTCTCCTTTAAGGCTAACTGTCAAATCCGTGAGCATATTACCAACGATTTTTCAATGATGGTGGAAAAATGTTCGGCAGGCGGCAATCCAGCAAGGAGACCATCAGGGTGATATTTCGCCAACGCTTCCAGAGAATAGAAACCCGTGGCAACGGCGAGAACATAGGCTCCGATGGAGCGTGCAGCCATGATATCCCGAGGGGTATCCCCGATCACGAGGAGCGGTACGTTGCTACCAAAGGCCTTACTGGCAAGGCACCTGGCGATAGCGGCCACCTGATTTCTTTCCAATTTGCTGTCGCCGAATGCGCCATTCCATAAAAACTGACCAAGACCGCAGGAGGCCAATTTAGCATACGCTGCCACGCGTAAATTACCAGTCAGCAGCAAATTAGCATAGGCTGGGTTATCAGCAACATAGGAGAGCACCTCTGCCGCGTTGGTCAGCGCAACGGCAGGCTGGCAATGTAGCTGTTCCGGCAGTTCCTCAACGTAGCGTGCCATCAGCCGGGTGCCGGCCTCTGTTGACCAGCCTAGCTGGGCACATATCTGTCCCGCTATTGAGATATCTGTTGCTCCCGAGGCATCCACCCGGCGCCAGTCGAAATCTCTGCCGAATTCGGCCTGCGTAGCCAAACGCCAAGCCGCGATAGCAGCCTTTCCGCCATGTAGAAGAGTACCGTCGATGTCCCACAACAGCACAATTAAGTCTCGAGGGGTTGAGCTACCTGTGGTCATCAAAGTCTATCTCCTGGGTTTTTCCAATGCAGGCAGAACACCCAGCTGTTGCAAGAGCGCTAATCTGTCAACACTGGCTACACAACGCTCGACAATTTTTGAGTCAGCAAAGCGCCAAATGTCAACTGCTTTAAAGACCACCCGTTTTCCGGTTGGCTCAATGTCTCCCAAAAAGCCTTCGTGAGTACCACGAATCGTAAAAGCGCCTACGACCTCGTCTCCCTCGGCAAGCATATGATCTATGGTGAAATGAATATCGGGAAAAGCGGAACGCGTTGCAATAACATAATGTTTTATGTCGTCTGGTCCCTGCAACACCTTATCCGGATCATCGATATCCTTGGCAATAAAATTGTCTGCATAAAGCTCGTCGGCAATATCCACTTTACCCTGATTCCAGGCTTCTTCAATCCACCGGCAAATAATGGCTTTATTCTCTTCGGCTGACATTCTTCTTTACCCCTAACGCATAGGCTTACCTACAGATGCAGACTCACTTAGGGGACTTTACTATCCCATACGGCCTTCAGTAAGGCTGGCAGCACTTTTCCAGCTGCACCTTGTAGAGTATAAGCCACATAGCGGCTGAGAGGAGTGGGCTGAGGGTTGATCTCTATTACGGTAGCACCGCCGCGCAAGGCGGTAAAAGGCAATTCGGCAGCAGGATAAACTAGAGATGATGTACCGATGCTAAAAAAGACCTCACATTGCGCCGCAGCTGCTTCGGCCTCCCGTAATACAGTTACCGGCAGCATCTCGCCAAACCACACCACATCCGGACGTAACCAAGCACGGCAGTGGGGACAGGAAGGAGGAGTTTCGCCGCCGTCTTGCCAGCGACTCACGATTCTTTCACACTGACTGCATTTGGTACGAAATAACTCACCATGCAGTTCCAGTACTTTTCGACTGCCTGCCCGCCGGTGCAAACCGTCTACATTTTGGGTAATCAGAGTCAAACTGGGAACTTGCTGTTCCAGTTTCACCAGTGCATGGTGAGCAGCGTTGGGCTTAACATCCGCCACAAGTTCCCGTCGCCAAGCGTACCAATCCCAGACAAGCTTGGCATTACGTTGAAAAGCCTCGGGAGTGGCTAACTCTTCCGGACGGTAGCGGGCCCATAGACCGGTTTGAGCATCGCGAAAAGTCGGCACACCACTCTCCGCAGAGACGCCGGCGCCGGTGAGTACGGTAATACGCTGGACAGCGTGGAGGGTGTCAATCAGTGGGGAAGGAATGTTGACCATGGCTCTGAGTCATCACCGATGGGAATGGTCGGTATTAATTTGGCGGATAAACCGGTTCGAGTGCTTGCACAAGCAACAAGTGCCCTTTTTACAGTCGTTCCAATTTAGCATAAGCCAGAACCAGCCACTTAGCACCAGCCTCGGCAAATTTTACCTGCACCCGCATATGCGCCCCTTGGCCTTCAACGGCCTGCACCATTCCGACGCCAAAGCTAGGATGGCGCACCGCCTGTCCGGGGCGTAATGCGTCTTTGTCGGCCGCCGTCGACAACGGCTGGCTGGAGAGAGGTCGGTAAAGTGCAGCACGGGTTCGAACATCCTGCAGCAATCCGGCGGGAATCTCTGTCACAAATCGGGAGGGACGCGGATAGCTGTCTCGTCCGTGCAGGCGACGCTTTTCGGCATAACTGAGACACAAACGGCGACGAGCACGAGTAATGCCCACATAAGCGAGACGGCGCTCTTCTTCTAAACGGCCCGCTTCCTGGAGGGATTGCTGATGAGGAAACAATCCCTCTTCGACACCCACCAGAAAAACGACGGGGAATTCTAGGCCCTTAGCCGAATGCAGGGTCATCAATTGCACGCAGTCCTCCCAGGATTCCGCCTGTCCCTCGCCGGCCTCCAGCGAGGCATGGGCTAAAAAAGCCGAAAGCTCGTCCAGGGGCTCCTCTGCCTCGGCAACCACTGTGGTTATCTGCGGTGGTTCGGCTGCGGCATTCACCAGTTCCTGCAAGTTATCAACTCGGGCCTCGCCTTTACCGTTCTTTTCCTTACGATACATGGCTAATAGACCGCTGTGCTCGATCACATGATCTACCCGCAGAGGCAGCGGCAACGCCTGGGTATTGCGATCCAGGGTATCCCCCAGAATCAAAAAAGCGTTCAGTGCGTGGCAGGCGCGCGCCGGCAATAAACTCTCACTCACTACCCGCTGGGCGGCGCGCCAAAGGGATAAGTTTAACTCGCGGGCCAAATTCCGTACCACATCTAAGCTACGCTCGCCGATACCTCGGGTCGGGGTATTTACCACCCGTTCAAAAGAGGCATCATCGTCGCGGTTGGCAAGCAACCGCAGATAAGCCAACGCGTCCTTGATCTCGGCCCGTTCGAAAAAGCGCAGTCCGCCGTAAACCCGATACGGTATCTTGGTACCGATGAGCGTCTCTTCAAAGACCCGCGATTGCGCGTTGGAACGATAAAGGATAGCCACTTCGGCGCGTTTGCCGCCCTGCTCAACCCACTGACGCACGCGCTCCACGACAAAGCGGGCTTCATCGTATTCATTAAAGGCGGCATAAACAGCAATGGGTTCCCCCTCGGTGTCCTGGGTCCAGAGATTTTTCCCTAAACGTCCCATATTATGAGCGATCAACGCATTAGCGGCCTTAAGAATGGTACTGGTAGAGCGGTAATTCTGCTCTAAGCGGATGGTGCGAGTATTGGGGAAATCTTCACTAAAGCGCTGAATATTTTCCACACGCGCCCCGCGGAAACTGTAAATAGATTGATCGTCATCGCCGACGATAAACACATCACCGCGTCCGCCGGTGAGCAGGCGCAGCCACGCATACTGGATGGTGTTGGTATCCTGAAACTCGTCCACCAGAACATGTTGAAAACGTTCCCGATAGTGCGCTAATAAAGTGGGAGTGTCCCGCCAAAGTTCATGAACCCGCAACAGCAATTCGCCAAAATCCACCAGACCGGCACGCTCACAATGCTCTTGATAAGCCTGATAAATACGCAGAAACTGGCGCAGAACCGGATCACCCCGATCATCGATATGCTGAGGGCGTAGACCTTCGTCTTTACGGGCATTGATAAACCAGGCACCCTGCCGGGGAGGCCATTTTTTTTCATCGAGATTAAGGGTGCGAATGACCCGCCGTACCAGACGCTGCTGGTCGTCTGCATCCAGGATCTGGAAACCCTGAGGCAAGCGGGCCTCCTGCCAGTGCAGGCGCAGCAACCGATGGGCAATACCGTGAAAAGTACCAATCCACAACCGACCTAGGGGAGCCTCCAGCAGCGCCTCAACACGGCCACGCATCTCAGCAGCGGCCTTGTTAGTAAAGGTCACCGCCAGGATTGACCAGGGCGAAGCCTGTTCTACCGCCAGCAACCAAGCGATACGCTGCACTAGCACCCGAGTCTTACCGCTCCCCGCTCCGGCCAACACGCGCAAGGGGTTCAGTGAAGCCGTTACCGCTTCACGTTGAGATTCATTCAGCGAATCGAGAATAAAGGAAACGTCCATAGGCTGAAATTTTAGCAGACTGCGCCATCCAGAAAGAGAAAGAGGAAATGATTACAATATCAGCAATAGTCGATGGAGGGGTAGCGTCAAATGACCTCAGTTGTCTCAGCCAGTCTAATAGAACTCTTGCAAGAATGGGCGCTGAGGTGCCGAGCCGGCAGGTGTCGCCGGCGGCGCACCGAGAGGTGCACGGTAGCGAATTCCTGCCGGGCGGCAGGATTGAGCGGCGCCGGCACGTCCGGATAGTGTTAAATTTTTTTCTTATACGCGAGATGGACAGTTATTGATCCGCAGCAGAGAGCAGCATGCCGTGAAACTGATACCGTGTTAACTCAACAATCAGTGAAACTCCCTATTATTTACAGCAAACGTTTTAACATTCATTTTCTAGGATTGGAAAAACGACATCCCTTCGATACCGAAAGATATAAAACAATTTATAATTATCTTGTAAAACAATTACACCTTAGTAAACACCGATTTTATCTTCCCAAAAGAGCCACATACAAAGACTTACTGACCATTCACACAGCACCGTATCTTACCTCTCTAAAGCAATCCTGCAAGATTGCCCAGATTGCAGAACTACCTATATTAAATGCATTGCCAGGCTGGTTGCTAAGCCGGGTGATTCTAAAACCGATGCAGTATGCAACAGGAGGCACTATTCTCGGCGTTGAGTTAGCCTTTCGATACGGTTGGTGCATTAATCTGGCAGGCGGTTACCATCATGCTAAGGGCAGCAGCAGCGGCGGATTCTGTTTCTATGCGGATATCCCTATCGCAGTTCATAGGGCGCTTAAGAAAAATCCTGATCTTTCAGTGTTGATCGTCGATCTGGACGCTCATCAGGGCAATGGTTGTGCTGATATTTTTAAATACGATACCAATATTCATATCCTCGATATTTATAATGCTTTCATCTATCCTGGTGAAAAATTGGTTCAACAATATATCGACTTTAATTATCCCCTATCTCCCTCCATTCGAGAAACCGATTATTTGGCGCTGGTTTCGGAGAGTCTAGAGAGTGCCATTCAAAAATGCTCTCCTGATTTAATCATCTATAACGCCGGTGCCGATATTTTAGAAGGCGATCCCTTGGGAGGAATGCACATTTCTGCTAGAGGAATTGTGTGCCGGGATGAAATCGTGTTTACTCAGGCCTTAACCCATCATGTACCGCTATTGATGGTGTTAGCGGGAGGCTATACACGGATGAGTGCTACAGCCACCGCTCATTCGATCGAAAACTTGCTCAAAAACGTTTTAGCTATCAAGTTCTAAAGAAAGCATGGCGAAACAGCTGCGTTTCAGCGAGTCATCCCCCCCCACGCGGAGCAAGTCTACCACTCACGAATCCGACGGTTTTTTGGTCGGACGCTGCCAATCCTCTATTAATCGTTGTGGCGTACGGGCGATACCCAGATTGCCTGCCGGCACATCTTTGTTGATGGTAGAGCCGGCTCCCAACGTTGCCCCCTCACCGACACGCACCGGTGCTACCAGTGCAACGTTAGAACCTACGAAAACCCGATCCTCAATAATGGTCTTATGTTTATTAGCTCCATCATAATTACAGGTAATGGTGCCGGCCCCTACGTTTACATCCGCACCGATTTCCGTATCGCCGATATAGGTCAGATGATTCACTTTGGAATCCCGGCCAATGGAGGCTTGCTTGACTTCTACGAAATTTCCCACCTTTGCACCATCGGCCAGTTGCGCACCGGGACGCAAGCGGGCGAAAGGGCCGACTTGCACTCCTTTGCCTATTCGCACTCCGTCGATATGGGAATGTGAGAGTACCTGCGTATCATCGCCAAGCACGGTATTGCGAATCACCGAGTGCGATCCGACACGCACTCGATCGCCTAACTTAACCTCGCCTTCAAAAATAACGTTAACATCAATGACGACATCCTTGCCGGTAACCAGGTTACCCCGCACATCGACCCGGGCCGGATCGAGCAGGGTCGCACCATTGGCCATTAACTGTTCCGCCTGAAGGCGCTGATAGTAGCGTTCCAACTCTGCCAGTTGCAGACGATCATTTACCCCCAGCACTTCTTCTGGGTCATGTGCCGCAAAGGTTTCTACACCGCCACCTTCCTGCACCGCCATCTCAATCACATCGGTCAGATAATATTCACCTTGCGTGTTATCATTACGTAATGCTTCTATCCAGCCTCGCAGACGCCCTGCCGGAGCCGCGAGAATACCGGTATTAACCTCGTGAATGCGGCGCTGCTCGGTGTTGGTATCCTTCTCTTCTACGATACGCAGTACCTGTCCAGCGGCATCCCGTACGATACGCCCATAACCAGTAGGATCAGAAAGCGCAACCGTTAGCAATCCCAGATAACCTTTACGCGCACTTTCTACCAACAACTGTAGGGTCTCGATGCGTACCAGCGGCACATCACCATAAAGTACCAGTACTACATTATCACTTGAAATCGCGGGCAGAGCATGACCGACGGCATGACCGGTCCCGAGTTGCTCTGCCTGTTCTACCCAAACGATACCCGTTTCATTGGGAAATGCCGCTCTGACCGCCGCACCGCCATGACCATAAACGATAAAGTATGTTTTGACTCCCAGACCGCTAGCGGTATCCAGCACACGCCTTAACATGGGCCTGCCACCGACCTGATGCAGCACCTTGGGAAGATCGGAAACCATGCGTTTTCCCTTACCTGCCGCGAGAATAACGACTGTCAATTGCATCATGCAAAACCTCCAGGGGAACGATCCAGGATCTCAAGAGAAAAGACATTATTGTTAAAGGTAACGGAACGAGATGCAAGCTTCTCGTAGCGTGTCGGCTATCGTCAGAGCCTAGTCCCTCTTCAACGTCGAATTTAGCAGTTGGCGATTCACCACGGCAGATGCTCCGACAAAGCTCCAACCATTGTATCCACCAATTCAATCTTGAAGAGGTACTAGCATGGTGTCGGGTATTATCCGCAGAGCAATCAAGCAGTCGGAGGGGTATAGCCAATGGTCGCCTGGCGGAACCAGGCAACGAAATTGGCTGCTTTGGGGTTTTCCTCCTCCGGCGCCCATTCAGCGAAATTCTTATCGGTAAGTGGCTGATAAGGACCACGCTTACACTCAAACACCACAGTCCCGGGCGCCAAGGCCACCAAGGTATGCCAAGTATCTTCCGGTATTTCGATTCCCCAGATCGGTCCTTCCGCAGCCAATTCAATCCTCTTCGTTACTTTGCCAAGATCGTCGAAGATGAGTACCGCCACTGCACCCGATAACACTAAAAACAATTCCCATCTGTCGGGTTCACGGTGACGATGGGGACGGACATAGGTTCCCGGCTCCATGGCATTACACAACCGCTGTACGGGATCAGCGTATGACGGATGCAAATTGAGATTACGGCGTAGCCGTGTTGAGCCGGCCGCTGCCGTACTCAATTCGTGCAGCGTATGCTTATCAATAATTTTCACTTCAGCGCTTTTTTTGGACACAGACTGTGCACGAGTGCTATTTCTTGCGCTTGCGCAGCCTTTCGATGGTTCTCAATTGTGCCAATGCCCTGGCTAGTTCTGCTTGTGCCTTGGCATATTCGATCTCACTGGCTCGCCCGACCAATAATTCTTCCGCGTGCCGCTTGGCCGCCAGTGCAGCGGCCTCATCAAGATCTTGAGCGCGCTCGGCGGTGTCCGCAAGAATCGTCACTAACTCGGGTTGTACTTCCAGCAATCCACCAGAAACATAGAATATCAGCTCCTCGCCATTGAACGGCTTGACCCGGACTTGACCCGGCTTTAGCCGAGTCAGCAGCTGGTTATGCCGAGGTAGGATGCCCATCTCTCCCATCTCGCCCGGCGCCGATACCATTTCTGCAACACCTGAATAAATTTCCTTATTCGTACTGACGATGTTGACCTGCATCGTTACAGCCATGGCACCACCTCACCGACCCTAGCCTACTTTCTCTGAAAGATTTCGGCTATTGGGATTATCGAATACAGCTAAGCATAACTGACTGAGCAAAGTTTCTAGAAACGGCTACTGGTTTCGTCAGCTTACCGCTTAATTCTGCGCAACCGCTCAATCGCTCGCAGTTGCGCAACGGCCTGCGCCAACTCGGCTTCCGCTTTGGCATACTCATAATCACTGCGACGATCGGCTAGCAACTGTTCAGCGTGTTGTTTGGCAGCCAGCGCGGCGGCTTCATCGAGATCCTGAGCCTGAGCAGCGGTATCAGCAAGTATGGTCACCACATGGGGTTGAACTTCCAGTAGGCCGCCGGATACATAAAAGACTTGCTCCTCGCTACTGGATATCTTTACCCGCACCTGCCCGGGCCTGAGCCGGGTCAGCAACTGGTTATGCCGGGGCAGAATACCCAAGTCCCCCAATTCGCCCGGTGCCGACACCATTTCTGCAGGACCGGAAAAAATTTCCTTGTTGGCACTGACAATATCTACATGGATGGTCATGGCCATAGCGCCACCTCATTGATCATTACTCTAGATTTCTCCATAGCCGGCAAAGCAGGTGGTTTTTGGTCAGGTGATTGCGAATGGCGAGCAACCTCCTTTCGGCAAGGCAAACGGAGAGCAGGGAAGTTATATTGATTTTGCCTTTTCCACGACTTCCTCAATAGGACCCACCATATAAAAAGCCTGCTCAGGCAGGTGATCGTACTCTCCGTTAACAATGCCCTTGAATCCCGCAATGGTATCTTTAAGCGACACATATTTGCCCGCACTACCGGTGAAAACCTCGGCGACAAAGAAAGGTTGGGACAAGAAACGCTGAATCTTACGGGCACGCGCTACAATCAAGCGGTCTTCGTCGGATAATTCATCCATACCGAGAATAGCGATAATATCTTTTAGCTCCTTGTAGCGCTGCAAAGTGCTTTGCACTGACCGGGCAGTGTCGTAGTGCTCCTGACCAATCACCAAAGGGTCCAGTTGACGGGAAGTGGAGTCCAGGGGGTCCACTGCCGGATAGATGCCTAACTCGGCGATTTGCCGCGCTAAGACTATCGTAGCATCCAAGTGGGCAAACGTGGTGGCGGGAGACGGATCCGTCAGGTCGTCTGCCGGCACGTAAACCGCCTGAATTGAGGTAATAGAACCAGTCTGAGTCGAAGTAATGCGCTCCTGCAAGACCCCCATCTCCTCGGCCAGCGTTGGCTGATAGCCCACCGCGGAAGGCATTCGACCCAGCAGTGCGGATACCTCCGTACCCGCTAAAGTGTAACGGTAGATATTATCGATAAACAGCAGTACGTCGCGGCCCTCGTCGCGGAAGTACTCCGCCATGGTCAGGCCGGCTAACCCCACCCGCAGGCGATTACCCGGCGGCTCGTTCATCTGGCCGTAGACCAGGGCCACCTTATCCAACACGTTGGATTCTTTCATCTCGTGATAAAAGTCGTTACCCTCGCGAGTCCGTTCACCCACCCCGGCAAACACGGAATAGCCGGTATGCTCAATGGCGATGTTACGGATCAGCTCCATCATATTGACGGTTTTGCCAACACCCGCGCCGCCGAACAGACCGACCTTACCGCCCTTAGCGAATGGACACAGCAAATCGATCACCTTAATACCGGTTTCCAGCAATTCCGTGGAACCGGACTGCTCTTCAAAGGTAGGGGCATGACGGTGAATCGGCCATTGTGCTTCGGCCCCGACCTCGCCCAGGTGATCAATGGGCATACCCAGCACATTCATAATACGTCCCAGGGTAGCTTTTCCTACCGGCACTGCAATAGGTGCTCCGGTATTGGTGACGGCTAGCCCCCGTTTAAGACCGTCGGACGAACCCATGGCAATGGTGCGCACGACACCGTCGCCTAACTGCTGTTCGACTTCCAGAGTTAATCCGGTTTCCTCGACGTGTAATGCATGATAAATTTTTGGAATCGCTTTGCGCGGGAATTCAACGTCTATCACCGCGCCGATAATCTGCACAATCGTTCCAGTACTACTCATTTGGGTATTCCCCTTGCAAACCTGAAAACCTATACTGCCGCAGCACCACCTACGATCTCGGAAAGCTCCTGGGTGATGGCGGCTTGGCGAGCCTTGTTATAAACCAGCTGCAGTTGTTCGATAATGGTAGTCGCGTTATCTGATGCACTCTTCATGGCGACCATTCGCGCTGACATTTCGCAGGCTATATTCTCTACCACACCGCGATAGACGCGCGCTTCCAAATAGCGCCGCAGCAACAGATCCAGCAGTTCTCTGGCATCGGGTTCGTAAATATAGTCCCAATGATGTTTTTTCGCTCCCCCGCCAATATTCTCAGTCAATCCCGGTAAAAGCTGGATAATTTGAGGCTGCTGCGTCATGGTATTGACAAACTCATTACGCGCCACGAACAGGCGATCGATACGCCCCTGCTCATAAGCCTGCACCATGACCACCACGGGGCCGCGCAACACCTCCGGGTCAGGCAAGTCACCAAGATTGGTGGCCGCCGCAACGATGTTGCGGCCGCGCCGGCCGAGAAAGACGGCAGCCTTTTTGCCGATGGGACAGAAATCCATCTCCACGCTTTGGTCGTGCCACTGTTTCATATGCGGCAGTAAAGCCCGGAACAGATTAGTGTTCAGACCGCCACAGAGACCTCGGTCGGTGGAAACAACGATATAGCCCACGCGTCCTACCGGGCGTTCTACCATATACGGATGCTGGTACTCCGGGTGAGCCTGCGCAAGATGGGCAACCACCTGACGAATTCTATCGGCATAGGGACGGGCCGCTTGCATCCGCTCCTGCGCCTTGCGCATTTTACTGGCGGCCACCATCTCCATGGCGCGGGTGATTTTTTGGGTATTCTGAATGCTTCTGATTTTATTGCGAATCTCTTTACCGCCAGCCATATCGATACCCGCTTACCAGACCTGGTTCGTTTTGAAATCTTCCACGGCCTTTTTAAAAGCCGCTTCGATTTCGTCATTGAAGTCACCCGTTGCGTTGATCTGCTTTAACAACTCGCTATGGTTGGCATTCATATAGGCCAGCAATGCCGCTTCAAAATCACTGATTTTGTTTACCGGTACATCATCCAAGTAGCCCCGGTCGACGGCGAACAGAGAAACCCCCATCTCCGCAATGTTCAGCGGAGAATATTGCTTCTGCTTCATCAGTTCGGTAACCCGCTGACCACGTTCCAACTGTCGGCGGGTTGCTTCGTCCAGATCGGAGGCAAACTGGGCGAAAGCCGCAAGCTCGCGATATTGGGCCAGGGTTAAGCGCGCACCACCACCCAATTTTTTAACGATCTTAGTCTGGGCGGCACCGCCCACCCGGGATACCGACAAGCCAGCATTGATAGCAGGCCGGATGCCGGCGTTGAACAAGTCGGTCTCCAAAAAGATTTGGCCGTCAGTGATGGAGATGACATTGGTGGGCACGAAGGCTGATACATCACCCGCCTGAGTCTCGATAATGGGCAGCGCCGTAAGCGAGCCGGTTCTGCCCTGCACGTCGCCGTTGGTCAACCGCTCCACTTCGGCGGCATTAATACGAGAGGCTCGTTCCAGCAACCGGGAGTGCAGATAAAACACGTCGCCGGGGTAGGCTTCACGGCCTGGCGGACGCTTTAGCAGCAGCGACACCTGTCGATAAGCCCAAGCCTGCTTGGTCAAATCATCATAAATAATCAGGGCATCCTCACCGCGGTCGCGGAAGTATTCGCCCATGGCACAGCCCGCATAGGGAGCAATATACAGCATGGCGGCCGACTCGGAGGCACCGGCGGCCACCACAATAGTATGGTCCATGGCGCCATGTTCTTCCAACTTGCGCACCACGCCGGCGATCGATGAGTTCTTCTGGCCAATCGCCACATAAATACAGACAATGCCGGTGCCTTTTTGGTTAATGATAGCATCAATGGCCACGGCGGATTTACCGGTCTGGCGGTCACCGATAATCAGTTCCCGCTGGCCGCGGCCGATGGGCACCATGGCGTCGATCGCTTTCAGTCCCGTCTGCACGGGTTGACTAACAGACTGGCGTTCGATAACGCCGGGAGCAACCTTTTCGATGGGCGAGGTAAGTTCGGTCTCGATGGGTCCCTTCCCGTCAATGGGCTGACCTAAAGAATTAACCACGCGGCCAATCAGGGCCCTGCCCACCGGCACTTCCAGAATGCGGCCGGTACACTGCACCGTGTCGCCTTCCGACAAATGCTCATAGTCGCCAAGAATCACGGCGCCGACCGAATCGCGCTCCAGATTCAGCGCCAGACCGAAAGTATTGCCGGGAAATTCCAGCATCTCTCCTGCTAGTGCGTTCTCCAGACCATGCACACGGGCGATGCCGTCGGTTAGGCTGACAATGGTGCCCTCCGTGCGAGCTTCGGCAACGACTTGAAACTTCTCGATACGCTGCCGGATGAGTTCACTGATTTCGGATGGATTAAGTTGCATGCGTTTCCCCTTACTGGCGCAAGACCGTCGCAAGTCTAGCCAATTGGCCCTGCGCTGAACCGTCAATCACCAAATCGCCGGCCCGGATTATCGCTCCTCCTATGAGTGATTCGTCCACTGTACACTCCAGTATCACCTCTCGCTTGAGCCGTGCTTTAAGACGCTCAGCGACTTTATCTCGTTGGATATCGTTAACCGGAAAGGCGGTAATGAGTTGAGCCTGAACCGTTCGCTGTGCTTCCGCACGCAGTTTTTCAAAGATAGCCGCGATTTCGGGGAGCGTGGTCAGCCGCTGGTTGTCGGCCAGCAATCGAATAAAATTATGAAACGTCTCAGTAAACTTTTCTTTCCCGTAGAGATCATGACAAATATCGATTACTACGTCGGATTTTTGCGTTATGCTGAGCTTCGGATTTGCCAACAGGTAGCGCACGGCCTCGTTTTCGGTCACGAGAGAGGCCACCTGCAATATTTCAGACCATTGGTTTAAAGCGCCTTTCTCGGATTGTGCCAGTTCAAAGGCCGCCCGAGCATAAGGCCGGGCAATGGTTATAGTTTCCGCCATGACTTATGATTTTTACTCAAAGTTGCGCAACCAGGTCATCGAGCATCTGAGTATGCGTGTCTGGATCGATTTCCTGCTTGAGAATCCTACCGGCACCGGCGACGGCGATATTAACGACTTGGCTACGCAACTGTTCGCGAACACGATTCGCTTCCTGTTCAATCTGAGCCTGTGCCGCAGCAAGCTGACGTTCTCCTTCCGCGCGCGCCTCATTTTTAGACTGCTCTACGACTTCATTAGCACGCTTCTGCGCCTGAGCAATAATTTCAGACGCCTGCTGTTTGGCTTCTTTAAGCGTTTCCGCTGCTCTGGTTTTCGCCAGTTCTTGTTCATGAACGCCTCGCTCAGCCGAGGCGAGACCATCGGCGATCCGCCGCTGGCGATCCTGCATGGCCTGCATCAGGGGAGGCCATACGTATTTCATGGTGAAGATCACCAGCAGGCCAAACGTGATCATTTGCCCGATCAGTGTGGCATTGAAATTCACGCTTCACCCCCTTGTCGAACGTTTTTACCAGGGAAACAAGCTGAGTTAGCTACCTAACGCCGTTGTCACAGGAGTGACAAACGGATTGGCGAAAGTGAAAAATAGTGCCAAACCCACACCGATCATGGTTACAGCGTCAAGCAGACCAGCAACGATGAACATCTTGACCTGCAACGCTGGTATCATCTCAGGTTGCCGCGCAGACCCTTCCAGGAAACGGCCGCCCAACAGGCCAAAACCGATAGCGGTGCCTAATGCGCCCATACCGATTATCAAGGCCACAGCGATGGCGGTCATCCCCTGCACATCAGCGATTAAGCTTGCGGTTTCCATTTTGCCTCCGAAAAAAAGTTGAAATTAAACAACAGAGAATTGCTTGTGGTTGTTAATAGTGATTAACGCGATTAGTGGTCTTCCGATTAATGGTCTTCGTGAGCCATGCTCAAATATACGATTGTCAAGACCATGAAAATGAATGCTTGTAATGTGATAATCAGAAGATGGAACACCGCCCAAGGCCAACCCAGCGTAAACTGAAGCCACCAAGGCAACAGGGCGATTAGAATAAAGATTAGCTCACCGGCGTACAGGTTACCGAATAGACGTAGGGCCAGGGAAATGGGTTTGGCGAGATCTTCCACTATCCTTAGCAGCACATTGAAAGGGAACAACCATATTCCAAATGGATGAGTCAGAATCTCCTTGGAAAATCCTGCCACACCCTTGACTTTAATACTGTAGTAATACACCAAAAACATCACGCTTAAAGAAAGCGCAAACGTGGCATTAACATCGGTGGAAGGGACGACTTTAAGGTAATGGATTCCCAACACAGAAGCGATAGCCGGCAATAAGTCAACCGGAACCAAGTCCATAAAATTCCATAGAAAAACCCAGATAAAGATAGTCAGTGCCAAGGGCGCAATAAGCGGATTATGACCATGGAAAGAATCCTTGACTTGGCCGTCTACAAACTCGACCATAATTTCTGCAAAGTTTTGCAAACCTCCCGGCACATCGCTGGTCGCTTGTAAAGCCGCTTTTCGAAATAACCATACAAAAAGAAACCCCAGGACCGCCGAGATAATCAACGTATCTAAATGAAAGGTCCAAAAGCCTTCACCGACACCGAGGGGAGTCAAATGGTGCACAATGTATTCTGAACTGGTAGGAGTACCGCCCTCACTCATAATGTTTTCACCGAAATGCAAAAGGCAAAGCCAGCCAATACGCCAGCAACGTTGCTATGTAGGTTAAAAACAGAGGAAGAAAGGAGACGTGCAACCATAGAATGGCGATGCCGAACAAAACTGCCGTCAGTACGAGCTTGACCGCTTCGCCGATATAAAAGCGTCTCGCAATCTTAGCAGCCGGTGTACCGATGCCTAGGGAAAACACCTGCTGGGCGAAATATAACGTGGCGATAATACTTATCCCACCGCCCACAAAAGCAGAATAGGCATCCCTAGTGCCAGTCGAGGCAAAACATACAGTGGCTGCAAAAAGCGTAATAATCAATTGAATCACTAATATTTTTGTTGTCGCTTTTTTAGCGCCCGCAGAACGTTCACGTTTGACCATCGGGGTTGCGTCGGTTTCCGGTTATTTGTTTTGCAACCTTTCGTTTGGTTAACCATCGTTTGGTTAACCAAGCCGTGCTTGGTGACGGGCGCTAAATTAGGTCGAGCATTATAGAAAGTTATGACAGGCAGGTCAATCAAGATATTTAAGGCTATTTCACATGACTGATGATGCCATCGAGTTCCTCGAGCGTGTTGTAATGAATGACTAACCGCCCCTTGCCTGTCGCATTGTGTTGTACCGAGACCTTGGCCCCCAGCCGTTCCGATAAATCATCCTGCAGAACCCGGATATTGGGGTCCAAAATTTTCTTTTCGGGCTTAGCCGCAAACTCGCTCTGCAGGCGCCGCACCAGCGCCTCCGTTTCCCTGACGGATAAGCCCCGCAGCAGCACCTGGCGGGCGGCCTCCCGCTGCAAAGCCGGCGCCAGAGACAATAATGCCCGGGCGTGCCCCATTTCCAACTTACCTTCCTGTAACCATTGCCGAATCTCTTCACCCAGATCGAGCAGCCGCAGAAGATTGCTAACCGTCGCACGGGAGCGGCCAACCGCTTCCGCAGTCTGCTGATGAGTCAGCTCAAATTCATCGATGAGGCGCTTGAGACCCTGAGCTTCTTCCAGCGGATTGAGATCCTCACGCTGAATATTCTCTATCAAGGTCATAGCCATGGCTGCCTGCTCGGATACCTCTCTAACCAGAGCCGGCACCTCAGTCAGCCCTGCCAGTTGCGCTGCCCGCCAACGCCGCTCGCCGGCAATCAGCTCATAGCGGTCGGCAACGGCCGTACGCACCACGATAGGTTGTACTATCCCCTGGGCGCGGATAGAGGCAACCAGCTCTTGCAGGTTCTCTTGCCGGATCTCTGAGCGGGGTTGATAGCGGCTGCGGATCACCTGCTCGATCGGCAGTGTACACAGGGCTCCATCAGGCACAGAGGAACCGCTGTCAGCGGTTGTGTTCGGACCTAACAGGGCATCCAAACCACGCCCCAAACCACGTTTTTTCACTGATGCTCCTTAACTCGCTGACACCCGCCTAGAGGTTTTTTCATGGCTGCCACCCAACAACCGCTTTTTTCCAACCCGCCGACTTACACTGCCACATTGGCACCCACTTTTCTTCGAGTGCGCCGCTGCAACTCTTTGGCGAGTTCCTGATAACTCTCCGCTCCTTTTGATGCCTTGTCATAGACAATCACCGGTTGACCGTAACTGGGCGCTTCGGCCAACCTGACGTTGCGAGGAATCAGCGTATCATAAACAGTAGCGCCGAAATGCTCCAACAACTGGGCAGACACTTCGTTGGCCAGGCGATTGCGGGGATCAAACATAGTCCGCAACAATCCTTCAACGCGAAGGCCGGAGTTCGTAGAGCGGCGAACTTTTTCAATCGTATCTAACAAGGCCGATAGCCCCTCAAGGGCGTAATATTCACACTGAATCGGAATGATCACTCCCTCGGCGGCAGTCAGCGCGTTGACGGTGAGCATACTCAAAGACGGCGGACAATCGATGAGAATATAATCGAAGTCAGCCTGGATCTGAATGATGACCTCGCGCAGGCGTTGCTGACCGTTATCAGTATCCAACAAAGCTATCTCGGCACCCGTCAAGTCGCTGTTAGCGGCTAACACCTGCACGTTCGCGGATTCTGAGAACTGCAATGCATTGCGGATAACCACCTGTTTCAAGAGCACCTCATAACTGGTGGCACTCACCGCGTGTTTATCAATGCCACAGCCCATGGTGGCATTACCCTGAGGGTCTAAGTCCACCAGCAGTACCCTCTGCTTGAGTTTTAAGGCCGCCAAGCAAGCAGCAAGATTGACCGATGTAGTGGTTTTGCCCACTCCACCCTTTTGATTGGCTATTGCAATGATCTTGGCCATTGAACTTATGCCTGCAGTTAGGATTCGACGGGGACAAGATGAACTAGATGGCGCGCCGCATCCAGTTCTGGCACCCGCAACGGATAAACACCCACTACCGAATAACCGGTAGGTAAATGCTTCAGTTCATCATCCGGACGCCTGCCCTTCATGGCCAACAGACATCCGTTTGGCGCGCACAACCGCCCGGCGCTGACCAACAGAAAGGCCAGGGAGGCAAAGGCGCGCGTTATAATACAGTCAAACGGTACGTCAGAAGAATAATCTTCCACCCGACAGCGAACCACGTTGACATTGGCGAGCGCTAACTCAGCAACCGCCTGGATCATAAAGCGAACCCGTTTTGCACTGCTATCCAACAGATAAAACTCCACTTCCGGTCGCGCAATCGCCAGGGGAATTCCCGGCAATCCGGCGCCACTGCCGACATCTAACACTCGCGGTCCTCGCACCCAAGGTAGAATAGCAAGGCTGTCCAGGATGTGTCGACTTACCATCGCTTCGGGACGCCGGACAGCCGTAAGATTGTAAGCTTGATTCCAACGCTCCAGCAATCGAATATAGGCAGCAAGACGCTCAAGGGCGGTATCCGGAAGGGAAATACCCATACGCCCCACACCTTGAGCGACGGATTGGAAGATGCTCACAGCCAATCTACTCTGCCTTGCTCGCGAAAAACTGGCAATAAAATTATCACATTTTCTCTGACATAGGCGCTTAATAAAGGCTTCTACATGATTACCAAGTCAAGGACCCTGCTCAAAGTTGGTTGCTTACTCGGTATCCCGCAGCGCTACGAACTGTTGCGATGGGTCTAATTGGGTGGCGTCCTTGTCTATCCGTTCGGCCCCCACCACTTGGCTGATATTGTCGGCTGGATGGAAACCTACACACAAGTCGGCAAACGGGAAATGGACTTTGCCGATGCGTCACTTTTCTGGATCGCTAGCGAAACGGGGATACGGGAGATCATGACAATCGACGTTCGAGATTTTTCCCGTTACCGACTACCCGACGGCCAAGCGTTCAGTGTTCTGTAACGTCAGGAATCAACAGATCTACTATTCCCAATCAAAGTAGAGGTCATGGAAATGACGCCGTTCCGGATCGTATTGCATTAGTTCACCGTTTTCGATATCGAAGTACCACCCGAACAGGTGCAGGCTCCCCTCTTCTACACGCTGGCGCACAAAGGCGAAGGTTAATAAATTTTCTATGGACACGATGATGCTAGCGCGTTCGCAGGCACGCTGCTGAAACTCGTGACCGGCATTTGGCCAGTGCCGCAGAACTTTGTTTCGTGCAGCGACAGCAATATTCATCCAGGCACCGATAAAACTCTGACCCGTCGTGCTATCACTGCTTTTTAGCAAAGCCTGAATACCGCCGCAGTGGGCATGTCCTAACACCACAATATTTTTCACCTGGAGTTTGCACACGGCAAACTCCAGCGCAGCACTCGTGCCGTGGTAAGTGCCGCTGTCTTCATAAGGCGGAACCAAATTGGCCACGTTACGAACTACAAAGAGATCACCAGGTGCAGCGTCGGTGATAACTGCAGGATCGACCCGGGAATCACTACAGCCAATTACCATGGTCTTGGGAGCCTGACCCTGTTGCGCCAGTTGGTTAAACAACTTACGGTTTTCTAGGAAAGATTTACCGCGAAAACGCTGGAAGCCTTGTAATAATTCTTCAATCTCAGCCATGACAATAATTCTCGTTATACTCTGCAACCGCAAACATAGCCCTACATACCGATAATAATCTTATTATGCGAATCACTGCGATGTCCAAGGAGCCTTGTGATGTATTGCGCTATCTACAAAAGTTGCAAAAAACAAGACACTTATCTCTACATGGCCGGCAAAGACGATTTCAGCCGAGTGCCCGCAGCCTTGTTAACAATGCTGGGTAGCCCTATCTATGTGATGGAGCTAGAGCTAAACGCGGAACGTCGACTGGCCCAGGAAGATGTGTTAGAAGTGCTTAAAAATCTTCAAGAAAGAGGCTGGCATTTACAGGTGCCGCGACAGGCGGATTGGCCGGGGATGCACTAGGGTATTGGTTTGGCATTTCCACGCTTGCTTTGGCGATTTCGAGAAGAAGGGGATGGCGAAGCTCGAGCAACGGGTTCACCGTATACGCCGGTTAAGACCACAAAGACCATCTTCCCTCAACCAGGACGACAACGGCGATCAGCGCGTTCGTTGTCATGTGAGCCATGACGGCATCACCTAGCTGGCCGCGTCGGTAGAGCGCCAGCGCATAGCCCATTCCGGCCAGGGTCCCGGCAATCCAACGGTCATGCAGCAGCCCAAAAAGAAGGGAAGACATCAAAAATGAGAGCCAGGCGAACTGCCCGGGCGATACCGCTGTGAAGTCCTTCGCCATCAGCTTGCGGATTAAATAACCGCGAAAGGCAAGTTCCTCGGCGACAGGCACGGTGATGACCGAACCGAGTACGCGAAAGAGCAACCAGAAGGCTGCCGCCCAATGGGGTAATTGCGCCAGTCCCTCGGCTAACGCCGTGTCACTGCCCGCGCCCTGGGGTGCCAACAGGACCCACATGACGAACACCGCCACCCCAATGGCCGTGGCGTGCCAGGTCCACTCCCAACGCAAGCGGGCGTAAATTTTTCGAAAATAGAAGAGAGTGGCGGCGACCGCCACCACACGTAAGGGATAGAGCAGGTCAAAGCCGTTGGAGAAGAGCGAGGTGATCATGGATGCTGCCATCATCACCAGAAAGGGAACGAGTAGCGCAACGGCGAGACGATGAGCAGGCGGAGCGTTTGATTGGGTAATGCTAAAGATCCGCATCCGGTGCGACAGCGCAATCAGACCTACCGAGATCAGGGTCAGGGCGGCCCAACCGGCTTGTGAATGAAAACTCTGTAACGCGACGTCCCGGGAAAAGGACGTCCCGATGACAATCAGCGTGACGATACGCACGGCGTTGGCGAGCCAGATGGCCAGCATCCCCACCGGGATCAGCCAGAAAACGTGGGGAAAGCGTAGCGCTTTGCGGAAGAGCCAAAAATAGATACCCAGAAATAGGGTGATCAGGGTAATGCCTTCGATGCCCGAACAGCCGTAGCGAATGTCGACCTGGAAGACGGCGGTACCGACCACAGACAGCTGGGGTTGATAGACAAGCTCGGAATAGACCCAGCCGAGCAGCGCATGGACAAGCTGCAGCGTCGGCTCGGTTAGCATGTCCCAAAGCGCTACTGAGGCGAGGGGACCATCGAATCGAATGATCCTCCAGGCGCAGATGCCCAGCAGCAATCCGATGAGCAACCGCTTGTGCTCGTGGCGCAGCAGCCCTAACCAAAAACGGCCCGGCGCGAGAGCGAGCAACCAGAGCCAGAGGGTAGCGCTAAGGAGTGCCATCCAACTGATAAATCCAAGCGCCGAAAGCCGGGTCGGGTCGGTGGGATCTGCAAAGAGAAAAGCGGTGATCTCTGCGAATGCAGCGAACGCAAGGCCATGACAGATTAACCACACCCACCAATGAGATCCCTTTGCCTGTGCCTGCCAATCGACAAGAATGGCCTGAAGCCGCGGCGTGGGGATAAGCAGACAAAGGAGACACGCACCGATAACCCACAGGCCTGCTGGCCAAATCTGTTTCGAAAGCTGAAACAGCCATGCCGCCCAGCTGACATCATTCGTGAAAACTAATTGAAGCGAGACAAGGGCAGGTACTTCATAGCGCCAGGTTAGCACGATCAGTTCGATTGTTAGAAGCGCCACCAGCAAGATTGCACGCAGTGTTAATCGCTGCGCGATTACAAGGTTGTGAATTTGTGTAAAGGGCCTAGAAGGGATAAGGGTTTTCGTCAAGTTATGCAACATGCTGCTTCTTAATGCCGGCTTCCCGTCAGGGATACCAGGATTCGGAGGGTTATAGATAAAGAAGGGTTGTTAAAAATGGCCCCCGGTTGGCAAGCGTGCCGTTGTGCCCATACCACAATTTAAAAAAGGCTAGGCGTATAGCTGTATATAGCGTTCACCGTATCCCTGTAAATCGCACAGTCTTTCCTTTCCTAAAGTGCGTAGCCGCTATCAGCCATACGCCTGGCTCAGCAGTGCTGTTGGAATTTTTCTCCGGACAACAGGGTCGGCTAATTAAACCATACGGTTATCTTGGTGAGCCACCGAGGTCTTTTCGGATAGTCTCCGCTCCGAAAGAAGCAGCAAGAGGCCCGACAGCAAAACGATGGCACTACCTCCCGCGGCGGCATCGATTTCAGGCACCTCATTTCTCTTCGCCAAACCGTGAGGAACTCCGGACGGATCTTTTTTGGCCAAACCGTGAGGAACTCTATTCCGTTCTGGGGGCGCAGCGACCACGCTCGTTGCCGATAGCGCTAGGATGGCAGCACCGGCTATTAATAGAATCATTCGTTTCATCTATCCTCCTTCAAATACAGGTTACATAAGGCACAGATTATCGAAGAGGCGGTATTCAAAGTTAATATTCCCTATTTTTAATATTTAGATTTCCTATATTTATCCTATCATTCCGCATATCTTATTAACTAATTGAATATATTAAGTTAAATTCCATACCACCTTTGATTTAATAATATCGAAATCAACAAATTTAAAAAGTTAAGATGGTTTGGTGCGGAATGTCAGTTTATATTTCCTTATTTTTTACACTATTAACAAAAAAAAGTCACATTTTTCCACTATGTTTAACAATTTTTTACAAAAAACGTCACTTTATGCTTCTACTAGCTTTCCTAAGAACTTGATATTTAAAAAGTATTTACCATACTCACTAATGAAATTCAACAAAAAAATACAGTAATAGCTCTCTTGTATGCTAACCGGTTGATGTTAGCCAGATCAGCGAACAGCCCACCGACCCAGGTCGGATCCAGAGAACCGTTAAGGCAGGTTAATTGGCGAAGTTATTGTTTCAACGTAACGTAAGATGAGAGGGGGTTCTTCGAAAAATCAGGATGGATGGTGAGTGTCCAAAGCCGGGGATAAGGCGAATAGTCCATTCTGCGGAATACGCTCCGCTATTCCGCCCTATGCTTAGGCTATCGGAGCTGACTGCATATTCATGCATCGAAAACCACGGCAGTCAGCTCTGCACTGCAAAACTTATAGCACCCGCACCGCCAGCACGCCCTCGGTACCGGCGATCTCAGTCACGACAGACTCCGGCACTGAACATTCGACATCTACCATGGTACAGGCGATTTCACCCCGTGAGCGATTCAATAAATCCATGATATTAATATTAGCATTGGCGATGGCCGTGGAGATGCGCTCAATCATATGGGGAATATTGGCATTGACCACCAATAGGCGGCAGCCCTCATTGCGGGGCATAAACATCTCGGGAAAATTAACGGAATTGCGCACTGTGCCGTTTTCCAGATACTCGCGCACCTGGTCGGCGACCATAATGGCGCAGTTTTCCTCGGCTTCCTGAGTGGATGCCCCCAGGTGCGGCAGCGTAATGACCCGCTCGTGATCCTTGAGAAGATTACTGGGAAAATCGCAGACGTAAGCATTGACCTTGCTGTCACGGATCGCTTCGCAGACCGCCTCCTCATCAACGATACCTTGTCGGGCAAAATTCAGGATCGTGATCCCTTGGCGAGCGTTTATTAACCGCTTGGCGTCAATAAGATGTCGGGTCGATTCCGATAAAGGAACATGGAGGGTGACAAAATCGGCCTGCGCCAAGACATCATCCACACTCATCACCTGCTCGACCTGTGCCGATAACTGCCAGGCATTACTAACGGTAATATGAGGGTCACAACCGATCACTCGCATTCCCAAAGCCTGCGCCGCATTGGCCACTTTGACACCAATGGAGCCTAAGCCGATCACTCCCAAAGTTCGGTTGGGTAGTTCAACGCCCACAAAGTGCTTTTTGCCCGCCTCGACTTGTTTGGTAATTTCGGCATCGGAGCCTTGCAGGCTACGAGCGTAATTCCACGCTGGACCAATATTACGGGCGGCCATTAACATACCTGCCAGCACCAGCTCTTTGACGGCGTTGGCATTGGCGCCGGGAGTGTTAAACACGGGAATGCCGCAAGCACTTAGCTTGGCAACCGGAATATTATTCACTCCTGCTCCGGCGCGTCCCACTGCTTTTAGCGTGTTGGGAATCGACCAGTCATGCATATTAAAGGAGCGCAATAATACGGCATCCGGATGCTGAATTTCCGAAGCGACTTCATAGCGGTCGCGAGACAACCGCTCCAGGCCTGCCACCCGGATATTATTTAGCGTTAAGATCTTGAACATGGTGCCTATTTTATCGAGTTTAACAAACCGGATCTAATGCGGCATCCATTGCCTCGTCATGCCGATTCATCTGCCAATTTTTTGGCCGTTCCTTAAACGGCGATATTCAACCATGGCGCCGGGCAAAATCATCCATAAAATGGATCAAGGCTTGTACGCCTTCTTCAGGCATGGCGTTATAAATGCTAGCGCGCATACCACCCACTGAGCGATGGCCTGCCAACGCCAACAGGCCTTCAGCTCTTGCCTCAGAGAGAAATGGCTTATCCAGTGCGGGATCGGGTAGCGTAAAGGGCACGTTCATCCAGGAACGATACGCCGGATCAATGGGATTTTTGTAAAATCCTGACTGATCAATCGCCGTGTAAAGCAATTCCGCTTTGCGCTGATTACGCCGAGCCATCATCTCTAAACCACCCTGCGCTTTTAGCCAGTGAAATACCAGTCCGGCGATATACCAAGCATAGGTGGGAGGCGTATTGAGCATAGAACCGTTATCGGCTTGGGTTTTATAGTTAAACACGGAAGGCGTGAGAGACGAAGCTTCGCCAAGCAAATCTTCCCGCACGATAACCAAGGTCAAACCTGCCGGACCGATGTTTTTTTGAGCGCCGGCGTAAATCAGGCCAAACTTGGCGATATCCAGGGGACGGGATAACAGGGTTGAGGACATATCCGCCACAAGCGGCACCTCGGAGATCTCGGGAATGTGATGGATCTCAACGCCGTTAATGGTTTCATTGGGAGTAAAATGAAAATAGGCTGCTCGAGGATCACATTGCCAGTCGGGCCGAGGTGGAACCGTAGTAAATTTAGTGGCTTCCGAACTCGCCACCACATTGACCTGACAATAGCGTTTGCCTTCGGCGATGGCTTTCTTTGACCACAACCCGGTGTTCAGGTAGTCGGCTCGGTCTTTGCCGCGCAACAGGTTCATAGGCACCATGGCGAACTGCGCAGTGGCTCCTCCCTGTAGAAACAAAACTTTATAACTTTCCGGGATTTTTAACAGCTCCCGTAAATCAGCTTCTGCCTGTTTGGCGATGGACATAAATTCTTTACCGCGATGACTCATTTCCATCACGGACATGCCTGATCCTTGCCAATCCAGCAGTTCCGCCTTGGCTTGTTCAAGCACTGCAGCGGGCAACATGGCGGGGCCCGCGCTGAAATTATAGGGACGTGACATCTTCTAAAATCCTACCCAGATGAAAAATGTGTGATTCTAACAGAAAGCGTCGCGTCCTACCTCTTCAGGAGCTCTGGAATTTTCCCGCCAGGCCAATGCCGTTGCAGATAACGGCAAGCTGTGAGTCAGCTTAAAGGTTGCGGCTAATGAAGCCGATGGTTGGATTCACAGGGTTCTTGAACCGCTTCCATTAAAAACCGATACCCTTCGATCAGTCCTATTACGTCCATAAGATCCTGCAAATAAACAGTGCAACTCCCGTTTACCATAAAAATTTCGGCAACGTATGGATAGCGTTTTGCCACCTCATGCCGGCAGGTAGTCGCCTGCCATATCTCGATAGAAACTTTGAATTTAATAGGGTTCCATTGAACGTTGCGCAGATAACCGATCCTTTGATATTTCTCCAGCAAATTTTTTGCTAAATCGGGGGTGATTAGGCCTGCAGACACAAAAGGATCGCCTGGAAGCTCTTTTAAGCCGGATTGAATAGTGAATGTGTAAGCCATGATCTAACGTGTCCGTAATATGTTGAAGTTCCTCAAGTAGTAGACTTATCTCCTACCGCCAATAATAATCGCCCCGCGGGACTCACTCAGTAGGGCAGCTCCCACAGGTTCCAATACCTGTGGTTATGCCGTTACGCGAGCTGCAAAGATAAGCGAAGATAAAACTGTCAAGTGACGAGTGACGAGTGACGATTATGCCTGCCGACCGAAAGGTGTTATTCAGCACATAAACGCTTTAGCCGATCGGCTAAGTCGAGTAATTGCCATGAGAAATATCCGTCGGAAAGCCTACGAACAGCGTAAGCTGCTGCATGGAGCAACGCTATGTCTTTTTCCGTCACGATGCTATGTTGTTGCTGTGCTTGACAAGTATTAGGTAGCATTGAATTTGAATCAGTCTGCATATCCCTTGCCCTTGGATTTAGCTTGTCGTCCTTTAGATTTGCCCTGCAGAAACACCACTTTGCCTAAAGTGGTTTGTTTTTTGGGCTGTTTGGGGGGGCTCTCGGGAGGATTCAGCGTGTCTCCGACAATCTCCTGCGCAAGTTCCACGCAATCCTGTACGGTAAACAGCAGCGCCGCAAATTTCCGATACAGCTCATATTCCAAAACATGCCGCTTTAACGTTTCCCTAGTCTGGTCGTGCAACAGTTCCGTTAAAGCGGAAGCACGCTCTAATAGGCATTCCAAAACTTCCAGGTTTTCCTGGTCTACCTGTAACTTGGCGCTCATCTCTTGCTCTTTTCCCTTTGCTGTTCAATGAATCGTTGCAGGTCGTCCTCAGTAATACGCCACTCGTTGCCAACTTTAAATCCAGTTAGCTTTCCCGATACCAGTAAGCGCCGCACAGTTACCGGCTTGACTTTGAGCCAAGCGGCAACCTCCTCAGCCGTCAGGATATTCATGACGAATACCGGCTATCGGTTGGCCAGCCAACTATACAGCACTGGACAGTACTTTAAAATACTCAACAATACTCTACGGCACATAATAAAAACCTCCTTGTGAAATTGCACCTGTTCACTCCAAGTATCAGCCAAACACGCTGTTTCCAGGATCGTAAAATTTTCGGCTAAAATTTCCCGTCATATTCAGTTGTGAAAAATTGCAACAAAAGGTCAATTTTGCCAAAGTTCTGACAAAACTAGTGTCACATGCCAAACAATGTCGTGTAAACTTTCGAACACATATGCTCGTAGCCTCTTGCGCCGCTCGCCAAGCCTGCAACGATTTCAGCTGGCACGAGGGCGTTACTGCCAGCCATTCTTTACTTCCCAGCCTTACTGCGGGAAAGGAGAGAGCTGTAATGATATATCACGACATCGCAAGACTGCCCATGGGGGACCAGGTCGTTACACGGGCCGCACATGCTTATTACCGTGCACTTTTACAAGGTTCACCCCGTCAGAAGCGACAATACTTGTGGCAAACATGGGTATGCGCCATCCATAGACGGTGGCGAGACTTGCCTGCGCTGAATATGTGTAAACGTTGCCGCGCGGTAAAATCTGTCCATTGCTCGGTACAGGCAGAGAGGCGCTATCGCATGATCGCAGAGGCCGCTTATTATCGCGCTGAGCGGCGGCGCTTTCAGAACGGCAATCCTATACAAGACTGGCTGGAGGCGGAAAGGGAAATTGATCAGGTATATGTCTGGGTTTTTGAGTCCTTTCATAGTGCCTTGAGGTGCTAATCTCCAATCACTCAGTCAAATCCCGGATTCCGCTGCGCTCCAGGCTACGGAAAGGTTAAATCGGGACGTTATTTCGTGCACAATCCTTAGCTCGACTTTGGCCATTTTCTCCTCACCCCAACCCCCTTCCACTAGGAGAGAGGGAGTTAAAACAATGGCCAAAGTCCAGCTTAGTCCCTGTCAACACAAGTTTACAACTTCAGTCGAAGGATGAACATGGAAGGGTAGTGATGAAACATCAAGCGGATGATGTTTTACTGAGGCCATCCATAGCCAGCACCTTCGGCGATGTTTATGCAGCACCCTCTGACAGGTGATTGGCAGCATCGACAGGTTTTTGTGGACATCGAATCGCTGAAGACATCCGACTTGCTCGCCCTGCTTCATGAGTTATCGACAATCAAGTTCACGGCGCGCGGAATTGGAAAATACCGCCTTGAGCGGCCGGTGTAATCTTAGCTTAGGTCATGAAAGAACTTATCCTGGGCGGTGCCCGCTCCGGCAAAAGCGCCCTTGCACAGCACCACGCCCTGCAAAGTGGACTGAGGGTAATTTATATTGCCACCGCCACTGTCATGGACGAAGAGATGGCTGCCCGTATCGCGCGCCACCGTAGAGAGCGCCCTGCCGATTGGAAACTCGCCGAAGAGCCCTTAGCACTCGCCAAAACCCTGCAGGAGAACGCAGCGCCTAGCCATTGTCTCATCGTCGATTGCCTGACTCTGTGGCTGAGCAATTTGCTCGCAGCAGGGGAAACCTGTCTGGCAGTAGAGAAACAGGCATTATTGTCCATTTTGCCCGAGTTGCCAGGTGATGTCATCTTAGTCAGTAACGAGGTTGGCCAGGGCATTGTTCCCGCTAACCCCTTAGCTAGATGCTTTCGCGACGAGGCGGGTTGGCTGCATCAGGCGGTGGCGCAACATTGCGAGCGGGTGCTGCTCACCGTTGCCGGTTTCCCCCTGACCCTTAAAGACACTAACCCATGAACAAGAACTGGTGGCGGCAGTCCATGCCCAATCTCGACAGCACGTTTCTGGAGGCCGCCAGAAGACGTCAGGCGCAACTTACCAAGCCGCCCGGTTCCTTGGGACGACTTGAGGCGCTGGGTGCCATTCTAGCCGCCATGCAGGAAACCCAGCACCCGCACCTACAGCGCGCGTACATCACCGTCTTTGCCGCTGATCATGGGGTAGTCGCCGAGGAAGTATCCGCCTATCCGCAGGCGGTAACCGCCGAGATGGTGCGCAATTTCGCTCGCGGCGGTGCTGCTATTAGTGTCTTGGCCCAGGAATGGCAGGCACATCTGGAAGTCGTTAATGTGGGTACTATTCAACCCCTGGAAGCACTGACAGGTGTCCTGGATCGCCGGCTGGGACCCGGCACCGCCAATTTCACACAAGAACCGGCCATGACAGCGGAACAGCTGTATAAGGCTCTGGCAGTGGGTCGCGAGACCGCCGAGCGGGCCGCTGACAGAAAAGCCCAATTATTCATCGGCGGTGAAATGGGCATCGGCAACACCACTTCGGCTACCGCGCTCAGTTGCGTTCTGCTTGCCATGCCGGCGCCGGCACTGACCGGTGCGGGCACTGGTCTGGACGCCGCCGGCGTGGCCCGTAAAGCACGGGTCATCGCCGTGGCGCTGGCTCGGCAGCAAAGCGCCGAACCTCTGGAAGCCCTCCGCTGTCTGGGCGGCTTTGAAATCGCAGCGCTAACCGGCACTTATCTGCGCTGCGGACAGCTGCGCATTCCGGCACTCATCGACGGTTTTATCACCACCGTTGCTGCACTGATCGCATTGCGCCTGCAACCCGAGCTGGCTCCCTGGCTATTCTATGCCCATCGCTCCGCCGAACCCGCTCACCGTCATTTGCTGAAGGCCATGAAGGTAGAGCCGCTCCTAGACCTGGGAATGCGCTTGGGGGAGGGCAGCGGAGCGGCCGTTGCGCTGCCGTTGCTGCGCGCCGCCGCGGCTCTGCACGCCCGCATGGCGACATTTGCAGAAGCGGGCATATCGAGAACGTAACTGCATGACGGTAGGCCTCTTGCAAAGCGCTCTAGAATTTAACTTATACAAGAGCCTTAGTGCCCTGGTTTCTCTTACGGAGATTTAGACAGCAGCAGAATAGGCGATTCCCGTTCCCCCCAAACCGCAGTAGCCTCCCGGATTTTTAGCCAGATATTGTTGATGGTAATCTTCCGCATAGTAAAACTCGGGTGCTTCCAAAATTTCCGTGGTAATGTCGCCGCGGCCGGCTTGCGACAATGCCTTTTGGTAGGCGTCTCGCGAGGCTTCCGCGGCTGCCCGCTGAGCGGGCGTGTACACATAAATTCCCGAGCGATATTGAGTGCCCGCATCATTGCCCTGGCGCATACCCTGAGTTGGATTGTGGGTTTCCCAGAACACTTTTAATAGCTCCTGATAACTGATTTCTTTGGGATCAAAAACCACGCGCACGACCTCATTATGTCCGGTCATGCCGGTGCAGATTTCCTCATAAGTGGGATTTGGCGTATAACCCCCGGCATAACCAACGGCCGTGACATAAACTCCCTGCGTTTCCCAGAACTTCCGCTCCGCGCCCCAAAAACAACCGATTCCGAACATGGCCGTTTCCAGGCCCTCCGGATACGGAGGCCTGAGCGGATTATCGTTTACATAATGACGCTCCAGGACGGGCATGGCCGTTGCTCGACCCGGTAGAGCCTCTTCCGGACTGGGCATAGCGGTCTTTTTCGAAAACCAAAACATAGTGACTCTCCGTACATTGATAATCTTCCCGAAAGATATGACCAGCGGACCGGTAGTCTGTTGCAGCGAACTATCGTTTTTCTGCTCGAGGGCGGCAGCCTAAGTCAAATCTTTACGGGAAGGGTAAATCGGGACTTTATTTCGTGCACAATCCTTATCTCGACTTTGGCCATTTCCCCTCATTCCAATTCTCTCCCACCGGGGGATAGGAAGTTAAGTGTCTGATGCTAAAATATTTATTTTCTCCCCTCTTCAAGAGGAGAGGAAGAGTGTAAGGGGTCTTTAAGTATTTATTTCGTAACCAATGGCCAAAGTCCAGCTTATCGTCTTGCTTAGGTTGCCGAGGTTACCGAAGGCAGATCCGTCGCCGCTCCCGAGGTCGCCGTCCCTAAGATACCGGTCATCGTTTCTTTAATGGCCTCGGCGACTGTCTGAATGGCTTTGCGCCTAGCGGTTTCCTTGCGAAAGACAATACCGATGATTCGATAGGGAGGCGGCTCTACGAAGGGTCGCACCGCCACGGCAGGATAATCCGGCACCGGACCGCTCACGGCGAGCTTTGGAAGCAACGTAATACCCGCTCCCGCTCCCACCATATGCCGCAGTGTCTCCAGGCTGGTCGCCCGGAAATCGCGACGTTCTGGAGCATGAGCCGTATCGCAGATTTCCAAGGCCTGATCCCGCAGGCAATGCCCGTCTTCCAAGAGCAACACGGTCTCGCCGTCAAGATCCGCCGTGCGCAGCTTGGCTTTGCGGGTGAGAGGATGCTGCTTGGGCAGAGCCACAACGAAGGCTTCGGTAAATAATTCCATGGTTTCCAGCCCCTGAGTTTCCACCGGCAGTGCCAGCACGGCCGCATCCAGATGCCCCTCCCGCAGCTGAGTCAACAGCCGCTGAGTCTGATCTTCAAAAAGATACAGTTGCAGCTGAGGCCAGCGCTCACGAACCACCGGGACGATATAGGGCAGCAGGTAGGGTCCCAAGGTGGGGATAAAACCCATTTGTAGACGCCCCGTCAAAGGATCTTGATACTGACGGGCCGCGGTGACGATCTCGTCGGCTTCCCGAAGCACCCGGCGTGCCCGGGCCACCAGATCCTCGCCGATAGCCGTTAAGCGCATCTGACGCTGCGTGCGCTCGATGAGTTGCACGCCCAGGGCATCCTCAAGTTTTTTTAGCTGCGCGCTCAGAGTGGGCTGACTGACATAACAAGCGTCGGCCGCCTTGCCAAAGTGCTTGTAATCGGCCAGTGCCACAAGATAGCGCAAGTCCCGGAGATTAATATTCATAGGCCGTCGCGTTAACGCTGCTATAGAAAGCGCCCAAAAACCACCTACAACTATTTTAATAGAAAAAACCTATCAATTCAATAAGAACAATCCATTAGAAAAATAATCCAGAATCCCCAAATCATAGAGTAACCCGCGTTTATGATCGGTGCGGGTGCTGAATCAACATCGTTACATTCGTTTCATTTAGAGGTAATACTATGCTAGGTATTGGTGAAAAATTTCCCCACTTTTCCCTGAAAGGCGTCGTTTCCAACGATGTTAACACCGGCTTTGAAACCATCGACAGCAGTCAGTACGAGGGCAAGTGGAAAATCGTATTCTTCTGGCCGAAAGACTTTACCTTTGTCTGCCCCACCGAAATCAAAGCATTCGGTGATCTCAACGAGGAATTCAAAGATCGGGAGGCGCAAGTATTGGGCGTTAGTACCGATTCGGAGTTCGTGCACCTGGCTTGGCGCCGCGCCAAAGAAGAATTGCAGGACCTATCCTTCCCCATGCTCTCCGATATTAAGCGGGAGCTGTCCGAAGCCCTGGGAATTCTGGACAAGGACGAAGGCGTGGCTCAGCGTGCCACTTATATCGTTGACCCAGACGGGATCGTTCGCTTTGTGTACGTAACCGATCTCAACGTAGGCCGCAGCCCACAGGAAGTCTTGCGGGTGCTGGACGCTCTACAGACCGACGAACTCTGTCCCTGCAACTGGCAGAAGGGCGAGGAGACCTTGCAGCTTGCCTAACCCCTGTCGCAGCAAAGCCGGGGATTGCCTTCGGCACGCCTCGGCCAATCCTGTCTTTGCGAAAATTAGTTGGGAGTTTTTTTAATGAATGTAAGTGATATCAAAGGGCTTATCCCTGATTATGCCAAGGACCTCAAGCTTAACCTGAGTAGCGTATTAACACCTCAGGGATCCCCTGGTCTTGCGGAGACACAGATTTACGGTGTAGCTCTGGCTTCTGCTATCGCCGCCCGCAACACCGAACTGACCGCCCGGATCGAGGCACTGGTGCGCGAGCAGATCGATGCAGCCACGCTGGAGGGTGCCAAGGCGGCCGCGGCAATTATGGGTATGAATAACGTCTATTACCGTTTTGTACACCTTGTGGAAGACAAGGAATATGCCGGTCTCCCCGCCCGTCTGCGGATGAATGTCATCGGCAAACCGGGAATTGACAAGGTGGACTTTGAGTTTTATTCCCTGGCGGTGTCCGTCATTAACGCCTGTGGCAAGTGTATCGTCGCCCACGAGCGGGCTCTACGTCAGCAGGGCGTGAGTCGCGAAGCGGTTCAAAGCGTCGCGCGGATTGCCTCAGTCATTCACGCGGTGGCGGTAGCTCTGGAGTTCGAGCGTGAAGCCGCCGTAGCTTAACAGCCCATCCCTGGGTCACTCTGCACCCGTATCCATTGCATAACGATAATAGCGGCACCGGTTAAAGACGCCCGAGCCAGGTGCCCACTCCATCGATCACTTGTTTTTTTGGGGATTGGCACCATTTGTCAAAATGATGTCAAAGACATTAGAGGAAAATACCGAATTATATTGTTCCAGACCAAACGGAGGCGTGAGTCTTGAAAGTCAATCCCAGATCATTTTTTCTTATCCTGGCGATTCTCATCCTGCCTATGCTGCTTTTACAGGGCATGCAACCGCAACCGAAGCAAGGTGAGCATATCGCCTATTCCCAGTTTCTTGACGACGTAAAAGCGGGTCGTGTCAGTGAGGTCTCCATCGAGGAGCAGACCATCCGGGGCGTGCGGGACAACAAGGAACGCTTTACCACATACAACCCCGATGACCCCGGCCTGCTGGGCGATCTCTTAAACCATAACGTAGTCGTCTCGGCCCTTCCTCCGGAGCGCCCCAATGCCCTGCTGCAGGCCTTAATCAGCTGGTCTCCGCTGCTGTTGCTAATCGGGGTTTATATTTACTTTATGCGCCGCAGTCTGACCGGCGCCGGAGGAAACGGCATCACCGCCTTCGGCAAGAGCCGGGCGCGCAAGCTGGAGAACCAACAGGTTAAAGTGACCTTTGCCGATGTGGCGGGCGCCGCTGAAGCCAAGCAGGAAGTGGCGGAATTCGTAGAGTTTTTAAAGAATCCGGAGAAGTTTAGCCGGCTCGGTGGCAGCATTCCGCGAGGCGCTTTGATGGTAGGACCGCCGGGCACCGGTAAGACCTTGCTGGCCAAGGCCATTGCCGGTGAGGCCGGAGTACCGTTTTTCAGTGTCTCTGGTTCAGACTTTGTCGAAATGTTCGTTGGCGTCGGCGCTTCCCGGGTGCGGGATCTGTTTAAGCAGGCCAAACAGCATGCGCCCTGTATTATCTTTATCGACGAGATCGATGCAGTCGGCCGCCGGCGTGGCACCGGCATGGGCGGCGGACACGACGAACGGGAGCAGACCCTGAATCAGCTATTGGTGGAAATGGACGGCTTTACCGACAGCGAGGGCGTTATCTTGATTGCCGCCACCAACCGGCCCGATGTCCTGGACCCCGCGTTGCTGCGTCCCGGCCGTTTTGACCGTCAGGTGGTGGTACCGCTGCCCGATGTCGCCGGGCGCGAGCAGATTCTGCGGGTTCACATGCGCAAGGTTCCCCTGGGGGACGATGTAGACACCCGTATTATCGCCCGGGGATGCCCCGGCTTTTCCGGTGCCGATCTTGCCAATCTGGTCAACGAGGCTGCTTTGTACGCAGCCCGGTCCAACCAATCCGTAGTGACCATGGCCATGTTTGAGCACGCCAAGGACAAGCTGATGATGGGCACAGAGCGCCGCTCGGCCATTATGAGCGCCGCCGATAAGGCCATCACCGCCTATCACGAGGCCGGTCACGCCATCGTTGGGCGCCTGGTACCCGGTCATGACCCCATCCATAAGGTAAGCATTATTCCCCGCGGACGGGCCTTAGGCATTACCCTGTTTTTGCCTGAAGAGGACCATTACAGCCTGAGCAAGCGCCGGTTGGAGAGTCAGATATCCACCCTGTTCGGTGGCCGCGTCGCCGAGGAATTGGTGTTTGGATCCGATGATGTCACCACCGGGGCTCAAAACGATATCGAACGGGCTACCAACATCGCCCGTAACATGGTGACCCGCTGGGGTTTATCCGACACGCTGGGTGCGCTGACTTACGCCAAGGATGACAGCGAGGTCTTTCTCGGCCAGGCGGTCACCCAAAGCGAACAGGTTTCCCCGGAAACCGCCCGGCTGATCGATGTCGAGATGCGTGCGATTATTGACCGCAACTACCGGCGCACCAAGGATATCCTAACGGAACGGATGGACACACTGCATTCGATGGCCGAAGCCCTGGTGCAGTATGAAACCCTGGATAGCGGGCAGATCGACGATATTATGGCGGGCAACGCGCCGCGGCCGCCGCGGGACTCCGGACAGGGCACGGCCAACGCCGAACGCAACGACGATCACCGGGGTGGTAAGCCACGCTTGGCAGGCAGTGGGGCGCTGGGCCAGGCTGTCGGTCAGCACTAATGCCATGCCTGGTACACAGATGCAGTTAAGCCAAAGAAAAGGAGTTGGTCGATGACTTCGCTAACCCTTGGGGCATTGCCGATAGATAAGGCGTTACTGGCTGAGTTGCGATCGGATCATGCGGGCGAGTATGGAGCGGTAGCAATCTATCAAGGGATTCTGGCGGTCACCCGCTCGCCCGACGTGAGGCGCTTCGCGCAAACCCATCTCATCACCGAAACCCGCCATCTGGCTTTTCTGGAAGCATTGCTGACCCGCCGCCAGCGAACGTGTCTGCTGCCTCTCTGGAAAATTTCTGGATGGCTACTGGGGGCATTGCCTGCCCTGCTGGGACCGCGTGCGGTTTATCTTACCGTCGAGGCAGTGGAGCAGTTTGTCGAAGGCCATTACCAACACCAGCTCACCATGCTGGCGGGCAATCCGGCGTTATGGGAATTAAGCGCTCAGCTGGCGCAATGTTGCGCCGATGAGGTAGCTCATAAATGCGATGCGGCAGCTCGCTACGACCGACCGGCAGGACAGTTGGCCAGATTATGGATGAGTATCGTCGGTTGGGGCTCGACGGCCGCTGTGGCACTCGCTAAACGCCTCTAATCGCCGCAGCATAAACTCAGATAATCTAGACACATACGATCAAACCCCATATCCTTATACGTATTCGTCAAGTGGTGCTTTTCCGGCTTTTTTCACCGTCAAGCGTTGGCCGCGGCGAGACGAAGCAATGCAACCCGACGAGCTCCCAATAACCCCATGACAGAGGCCATCGAAACGACGGACAAGCCAAGGGGCCTCGTCCTCGTGATCGAGGACGACCGCCATATCGCAGCCCTGGTAAAAACTTACCTCGAACAGGAGGGATACCGGGCCGCAATCGCCTACGATGGAGAGGCGGGGCTGGAACTGGCCCGGCGACTTAACCCCTGCCTGGTCATCCTGGATCTGATGCTCCCCAAGCTCGACGGCTGGCAGGTGTGTCGCCAGCTGCGCGCCGCCTCCGATGTGCCCGTGCTGATGCTCACAGCCAGGGGGGAAGAGGTCGACCGGCTATTGGGATTTGCTCTGGTCGCTGACGATTACGTTGTCAAGCCCTTCAGCCCCCGGGAGCTGGTGGAGCGGGTAAAGGCCATTCTGCGCCGCCTGCAGCCTGGAATGAGGCCCGGCCGGCCGCCGCTCCGACACGGCGCCCTGGTGCTCGACGCGGAGGCTCATCAGGCCATGCTCCGCGGGAAACCCCTGGTTCTGACCCCCTCAGAGTTTCGACTGTTGGAGTCCTTCATGACGCATCCCGGACGGGTCCTCTCCCGCGAAGCCCTACTTAACCACATCAAGACCCACGGCGAGATCGTGGTGGACCGCGTCGTTGACGTCCATGTGGGCAAGTTACGGCGCAAGATTGAGGCCGATACCGCAAATCCACGCTACATAGAAACCGTGAGGGGTATCGGTTATCGTCTCAATCCCGAGGCGGCCGATCTTCCGTGAACTTCGCATGAAGAACCGGCTTCTCTGGAAACTCGTCGGCATCAATGTGGCGGTAATCGGGACCGTCATACTCGTGGTGTGGTTGGCCATCGATTATTTGGCGGCGGGTTATTTCACGGTGCTGATGGACAAGTATCACATCTCGCCAAATGAGGCGCATGCCATGTTTCTAGACGCCGTCCACCGCTATCTGATTTGGGCGAGCCTGTCGGCGTTGGGACTGGCCCTGGTGTTGAGCTTCTGGCTCACTAAGCGGGTGCTGCGGCCACTCTCGCGCATGTCTGCCGTCACCCGCCGTTTGGCCGCCGGGGATTACAGCGCACGGGTGGGGATCGGCGGCGAGGACGAGATCGGCCGGCTGGGGCAGGCGTTCGACCGGATGGCCGACAACCTAGCCCGCATCGAGGGACTGCGCAAGCAGATGGTTGCAGATGCGGCGCACGAGTTGCGCACCCCTCTCACCAACATTCGCGGTTACCTCGAAGCATTGTGTGATGGAGTCATTGCACCCTCGCAGGAAACCCTGGAGATGCTGCACAGCGAGGTCCTCCGCCTGGTCAAGCTTGCGGAATCCCTGGTGGACCTAGCCCGAGCCGATGCGGCCCGTACCGACTTTCACTCCGAAGTAGTCTCGCTGCGGAAGCTCGTGGTGGAAGCGTTGGAGCTCGGCCGGCCCAATCTGGATGCACGGAATCTCGATATCCAGCAGGTGATTCCTGCGGACGCGGATCGGGTGCAGGCAGATCCAGACAAACTCCGCCAGGTGCTGCGGAACTTGGTGGAGAACGCCGGGCAGTACGCTGCCGAAGGGGGCCGGTTTAAGGTGTCTGCGGCGCGGATCCCGGAAGGAGTTTGCCTGACTTTCGTCAATGATGGGGAGACCTTTTCCGCCGGGGACGCTCCCTTTATCTTCGAGCGCTTCTATCGCGCCGACAAATCACGGGCGCGGGAGCACGGGGGCGCGGGCATCGGGCTCGCCATCGTCAAGGAGCTCGTCGAGACCCACGGCGGTACAGTCGGCGCTTCCAGCGGCGGCGGCGCGACGCGGATCTGGCTGATTTTACCTGCCGGGGATGCTCCGAAGCTTGCCGTGCGGCGGGCGCCTTTGCCGTCTGCGACGGTGAGTACCACCGAGCGGGCAGCGTCGCAATCCTGACCGAAGTACACCTTTACCAAATCTTTACCGTTTATTTATCCGTTCTTTACCTGCGCCGCTTAGCCTTTCGATTGTGGGCACTCTCGGTGCCTGCATCGAACCGATGACAGTTCAATCGAGGAGGTTAACCATGTTTGGCGGACTGCTATCCAGAATAGTTCTCGTAGCCCTGCTCACAGGCTCGGCCCTGGCGCAGGCGAATCCCGGACAACCCAATTTCATGCCTGCGCTCTGGGGCGACGGCGAGCTTTGGGGGACCAAAGGCACCACTACCCTGCCGGCCCCCAACGACCACAATCGCCAGTCCTTCGACGCCTTGTACGTTATCATCAACAATCCCGATGCGGTTCAGCTACCGGTGTCGGAGGCTGCGCCGGGTAACCCCGAATACAATGGCGGGCGCTGGTTTACCCACACGGTGATGTGGACCGCAGCAGGTCTGGCGGCACACAACCCCGTGCCCGTGCTGACTTCCTATGAGGATATCATGTACCATGCCGATCTTGGGCATCTGGTGATCACACCGGGGTCTTTCGATGGCGGCCCGTCGGATTATTTCCAGTGCCCCCTGTTACCGGTAAAGGGCTACTGAGAAGCCACATAAATCGACAGGAAGCTCTGGTGATGACCCGGGCGGTCTAGGGACGGATCTCACGGAAACAGTAGGGGGCTGTCGGCGGCGTTTGTGGGTAAATATCGTCGGCCGGGGTTCGGCGGCCGCCGTGGTACTCGCTAAACGCTTCTAATCTGTCACCTTCACTGGGTTGGAAAGTCCCAACACCCGGTCCGCCATGGCCAAACCACTGAGCACAGCCCCTTCTATTCGGGAGCCTTGGCACCAGTCGCCGCAGCTCCCCAACTGCTGCTCCGAGTCCCAGAGGCAACCCTGTTCCAAAGGCTGCTCGGCGATGGAATAGCGCCAGCGGTGGGCTTTAGTCAATACCGGTTGACTGGGCATTAATCCCGTCGCGGCAAAAAAGGCGGCGAGGGATGCGGCAATCACTTCGTCTGGGGCTTTTTCGAGATACTTAGCGGACCATTCCGGCGTACTGTGTAAGACCCAGCACTCGGATTGTGGCCGCCCCGGTTTGCTGGCGTTACGCGTTGCCCAGGAAAGGGGCGAAGCGTGAATAAATACGCCGTCAAAAGGGATGTCCAGCGGTTCCGTGAAGGCCGCCATGACCGCCCAGCAGGGTGCCAGCTGCACCGCTTTGGCCTGTTGTGCCAGCTGTGGTGCTGCGGCCAGCAGCGGCACCGCCTGTGCTGGCGGTGTGGCGATGATAACTACATCGTACTGACCGAGATCGATACCTGTGTCGCCACTAAGCAGCCGCCACTGGCCACTTGAACGCTCAATCTGCCCTACCTGAGTGTTAAGCACAATATCCAGTTCGGCTCCCAAGTGCTTTGCCATGGCGTTCATCCCTGGCACTCCTACATAGCGTTGTACACTTTCCGGTTTCGGCGTCACGGCACCGGCTCTGGCTACGCCAACTGCAAACTCCCAGGGACTGACGATGCCGGCGTCGCACCAGGCTGTTACATAGTGCCGAAAGCGCGGGTCGCGCACCGTGAAATATTGGGCACCGTGATCGAAGCGATATTCACCTTCGCGCCGCCATGCCGTGCGCCCGCCGACACCCCGCCCCTTTTCGAAGACACTGACGTTATGGCCATGATCCGCCAATTTGCGCGCGGCGGACAGTCCCGCCAGTCCGGCGCCCACCACCGCCACGGTCAGTCGCCGAGACCGGGAGTATGGTGGCCACGGTGCAGTGGTTATTGATTTGGGACGATGCATCTGCATAGACGAACTTTCCAGCTAAAGGTAGTTTCTCAAGAAATCGAGGCAAAAACGTGATGCAAAATATTCAATTTAATTTTTTCAATAACTTATGTGACGGTTCTCATCCGGTTACTTCGGGTTATTGAGAAGTTTCTAGGAAATCCTTATCAATTTTTTGAATTAATGATTGTAAAATGCTGTTAAGCAAAGACGCGTTACAATAATCATCGCTGCTTATGCTGGCCGAGATGTTGTGTGTTCTGCCTTTAATTGACATTACTTATGTTTTGAGGCAACCGTCAACATCGCATCAACCTATCAACAGAATCTGTTACGACCAGTCAATAACCAAAGTGTACTCTGCTCGGACGCACACCGAACGTTTCATCGCTACAGGACGAGTATTACTTGCAGCCGTTGTTCTGTTGGCTCTCTGGCTGAATCCCTCAACACCCGTTGGGCAGACGGCAACTGCTTACACCCTTCTCATCATTTATTCAGTCTATGCAGCAGCCTTATTGGTTCCGTTGGTTTGGAGTCAAGGAACTAGCCTGCGGCGGTCTGGTCTCGTCACTCATGCCATTGACCTGCCGGTCTTAACCCTGTTGATGTACTACACAGAGGGCTCTACTAGTCCCTTTTTTCTTATCTTTATCTTCTTATTGCTGGGTGCTATGGTCCGTTGGCAGTGGCGCGGAACCTTATGGACGGCGATAGGGGTGTTGCTGCTGTACTTCGGACTAGGGATATACGAAATAGCTATCTCAACAATGCCAAGGCTTGATTTTGACCTTCTCCTCATCCGATGTGGGCAATTCATTGTATTGGCAGTGCTGTTAGGCTTTATGAGCCTCCATGAACAGCGGCGGCGTGAGGAACTCAATCTACTGGCAGACTGGCCCTGGGATGTTCCACCGGATTCCCTGATCCGGGAAAGCCTAAGAACCGTCGCCGCCATTTTTAAAGCGCCAAGGGTATTGATGATTTGGGAAGAACCTGATGAGCCCTGGTGTTATGTAGCAACATTTTTTGGAGATGATTTCCAACTGATCCGGGAATCCCCTATGGAGTTTGAACCGCTGGTGGTCGAGCCTTTAACGGAATTTCACTTTCTGCGCCCGAACCCTCACGGTATTAGCCTCATCACGTTTAAAACGGGGTTTATGCTGGGCAATTACAGGCATGGGAGTCCGCTGAACACCGAACTGGAGTCACGGTTTACCATAGGCAAAGCGCTGTCCCTGGTCCTGCGTAGTACGCAGTTAAGCGGTCGCCTGTTCATCCTAGATAAGCCGAACATGAGCATCGATGATCTGATTTTCGGCAACATGGTCGCCCGTCAGGTCGTGGCCCATATGGAGCAGTGGTATCTCCAGAGATACCTGCAGCAGACGGCAGTTACGGAGGAACGCCTTCACTTGGCGCGGGAACTGCATGACGGCTTGCTGCAGTCTTTGACTGGGATCAATTTGCAAGTCGCCATCCTCCCCCGTTTGATGGAAACTGCTCCGGAGGCCGCCTGCGCACGAGTCGCTGATATCCAAGCACTGTTGACCGCCGAACAACGGGAGCTACGGCTCTTCGTGCAAAAGTTAAAACCTATCCCTCCTGGGACGCCGGAAGATGAATCTCCACTGATCAACCGGCTCGAAGAATTGCAAGAAAAAATCGCCCGTCAGTGGGGATTGGCGGTTGAGTTGCACGCAGAAAAACTTCCTCAGTCCAGAATCTCAAGCGTTCTGATACACGAGGCATACCGGCTGGTACAGGAAGCTTTGATTAACGCCGCGCGTCATGGTGACGCGTCAACCGTGCGAGTGGACATCGAGACAAAAAACCATGAACTTCAAATAACAGTAGCGGACAACGGTTCGGGTTTCCCTTTTCGGGGGCGTTATGACCTGGCCACCCTAAACACTCTCCAACAAGGCCCTGTCTCTCTGAAAGGACGAATTGCATCCCTACAGGGCGATCTCATCATCGATTCGACGGAATCGGGCTCCCGTTTGCAGATCACCTTACCCTTGACCCGTCACAGCAGAAACTGGGTGTAACCCACCGCCCGCTGCTGAGTAACACGGAGCTGGGCAGTTCCGTTTGCGTGCTCGACAGGTTGCACCCGTAGAAACTTCTCGAATTGAGAAAGTTAAAGGCTGGCGTTTCGATGAAAACGGGATTGCCCTGTCCTCTACGTCACATTCTTTTACGAACTCATCCAGCACAAGCCCCTATAATCATTGGACAATACATTGGATGTTATTGGCGAAGGAGAAAAGCATGGATTGTGCTTCCCTCAAGTTTCGGTACCCAGTCCAACCGGTCAGTCAGCAATATTCATGCGGCAATTGGAAAATGTGTCGGTAACCAAGACCCAACCCTTGGCGAACGTTACCGAAAGAGATGGAGATGGAGATGGACAAAATCATGGACATGATGGCAATGCAGGAAGAAACAGCCCCGATACGATTGGTTCTGGCCGATGATCATCGCATAGTGCTCGACGGACTGGCGCAACTCCTGGCGCTGGAGAAAGATCTCGAGGTCGTTGCCTGCTGTGTGAATGGCGCTAAAGCCTTGGAGACCGTGCACAATCTGCAGCCCGATATCCTAATCCTTGACTTACACATGCCCTGCAAGGATGGCCTGACAGTATTGTGCGAGCTGCAAAAAGACGCGCTTGATACCAGGGCTATTATCCTTGCCGCAGAGGTCACAGAAGAAGAGGTGATGGAGGCTATGCGCCTTGGCGTCCGTGGCGTGGTGCTCAAGGAGATGGCGCCGCTACAACTCGTGCAATGCATCCACAAGGTTTATGCGGGTGGAGAGTGGTTGGAAAAGCAATCGACCAGCCGCGCACTGCAAAAGATCTTGCGGCGCGAGGCCGTGAAGCAGAAAATCATCAAAATTCTGACGGCGCGCGAGCTTCAGATGGTCAAGATGATCGCTAACGGCTTGTCCAACAAGGAGACTGCCAAAAAGCTCTTCATTACGGAGGGCACCGTGAAGATTCACCTGCATAATATTTATCAAAAGCTAGAGCTGAAAGGGCGCATGGAATTGATGTTGTATGCCCAAAGGGAAGGGCTGGTAGAAATACCTAATTGAATGTGCACAGTAGAGTGCGTATTCGGTTTATACCAGCCGTACGTCGAATACACTGAAGCGACTATCTTGTATGGTAGCGGCAATCAGCGATGCGTAAATTGGAATGATTTAATGTCCACCGCTATCTTCCATTGTCCACTATAGGGCTCGATACGTACCACCGTTCCCTGACAGTGGATTCGAGTAAATATGTCCTCATCGCATTCCAGAAGAACGAAAAGACTGATGGAGTCACCCAAGGTAAACGGTCCATCTGTCTCGAATAGCAATCCAATCGTACTCTGATTGCAAGTCGTACCAATCCCGTTTTCCAGCTCCACGGGACAAACGATGCCGTAGCGTTCCGCACGTCTTCGATCCATGCTGGATTCTAAAAAGCTTTTTTCATCCATATTATTAACCGTCTCAATATAAAAAGATTACCCAGTAACAGGTTAGTCCAAAATTAGGGTTTATTTAAATAGGGATATCGATATATATCTTTTTGGAATCATTGCGACAAACGTTAAGACTCGAAAAATCTTCTTTACAAACCTCCGAGCTGGTAATAGCAGACATCTCGATCGACCACGGTAATTCCCCCAGAGCCACCATCTAATCAGACCGAACTTGGGCGGGCCTCATTGATTTACACCAACCAAAAACGGTTAAGTTAAGTAAAAAAACTTAAGCGATGCTTATTATTTATTAGGATTTCTTTCGATATATATCCAAGGGTATAAAAATTATTATCTTCCGATGAATTATTTCTTTTTGTCGACTTCATTAATCTAATCACCATGGAAATCGGAAATGCAAAAGGATTGACTGGGACAATTGGCCGAAGCCGATAGAAAAGGAACCGGCAAAACATTTTTCAACTTTTCCAATTGCTTTCCGATTCTCCATTCACTCAGCTGTATTTGCAACTTAACAAGTGGAGAACCCTTAAATGGATAACATGATTGCCAAGCTTCGCGATTTCTTAAAAGATGAAGATGGTCTGACCACAGTCGAGTACGCAGTCGGTGGTAGCTTAATTAGCGCCGCCGTCGTATTGGCGTTCACCGAACTGGGCGACCAGGTTGACACCGTGATCGATACCATCACCACCGCCATCGGCGGCACGCCTACGCCTTAATAAAGACGCTTAATGCTTAACGTGGGTGGCAATACGCCATCCACTCTTGCAAACGGAGAACACTGAAATGGTTAACATGATTGCTAAGATTCGCGATTTCTTAAAAGATGAAGACGGTCTGACCACAGTCGAATACGCGGTCGGCGGTAGCTTGATTAGCGCCGCTGTCGTATTGGCGTTCACCGAACTGGGCGACCAGGTTGACACCGTGATCGATACCATCACCACCGCCATCGGCGGCACGCCTACGCCTTAATAAAGACGCTTAATGCTTAACGTGGGTGGCAATACGCCATCCACTCTTGCAAACGGAGAACACTGAAATGGATAACATGATTACTAAGATTCGCGATTTTCTGAAAGATGAAGACGGTCTGACCACAGTCGAATACGCGGTCAGCGGTAGCTTGATTAGCGCCGCTGTCGTATTGTCGTTCACCGAACTAGGCGACCAGGTCGGCACCGTGATCGACTCTATCACCACCGCCATGGGTGGCACGCCGACTCCATAAGTAAACCACAAAATATCGAATTACTCATCCCTGATGCCAGGTTTGCTCGGACTTAATGTGGGGTCACTTTAAGATTTTTAATCCTTAATTCAATCAGGCCCCGTATCTAGTGATTAATTGTGTCCGAGACGAAATATTCGAGAGATGAAATCAATGTATGCAAATGTCGCTTCCAGCGTATCAATTATTATCTTATTAACCATCTTAATGGTGGCCACTTGGACAGATATTACCCGTCATCGCATTCCCAATCTCTTGAGTCTCGGCGGTATGGTGTTGGGCCTTGTCCTCCAAGTCTGGGGTATTGGCATCGCAGGGCTTGTTAATGGGTTAGGCGGAGTCAGCCTGGGACTGCTGTTGTTTCTGCCCTTTTATGTCGTCGGTGGCATGGCCGCCGGCGACGTCAAGTTGATGGCGGCCGTGGGCGCCTTTCTTGGCACATCCCATATCATGTCGGCTATCGCCATGACCCTTATTTTCGGCGGTGTGCTGGGTGTACTGGTCTTGCTGAGCCGACGTGGCATGCCCGCCGCCTGGGGCCGTTACGCTCTGATCCTGAAGTGCCTGTGGACCACCGGGAAATTTTACTGGATACCACCGGCTCCTGGTGAGGCGGCGGCAACACCTTTTCCCTATGCCCTAGCCATACTGTTCGGCACCGTTAGCACGCTATGGGGGCTTGGACACTTCAATCAGCTGCTAAGCCTTTGAGGAAAATGGAATATCAGCCTTTAAGGACTATGGAATATGAACAATCAGGCATATCAATATTCGACCAACCCCCCCGCCGCTGCGCAGGCGAACACAGTCGTGCAGATAGCTCCTCGCCCGGTTTCGGTAGAGGACACCGGACTGAGCCGGGATTTTTTGGCCGACCTGTTGCTTAAACATCTCTACACCGCCGGAATCCTGGATTTACGGCAACTGGCCGAGTACACCGCCCTCGCCGGCCCTATTCTGGAAGACATGTTGGGCTTTTTGCGTAGCGAGGCTTGTATCGAAGTACGTGGGGCCAGCAGCACCAGCGCGGGATTGCGCTACGTCCTTACCGATCGGGGTCGGGCCGCAGCTCTCGATGCGTTGATGCGAGGGGGTTACGTGGGACCTGCCCCAGTGCCCCTAAAAAGCTACGAACGCGTGGTCCACGCCCAGTCCGTTCACCACTGTGTAGTGACCCGTCAGGCGATGCACGACGCCTATGCCGGTATCGTGGTCCGCGAGGCGCTGCTGGATCAGCTCGGTCCGGCCGTACACTCGGGGCGAGCGATTTTTATCTATGGTCCTGCCGGCACCGGCAAATCCTATATCTCGCAGCGCTTGAGAAGATTGCTCGGCGATACCGTGTTGATCCCTCACGCCATCGCCGTACGCAATACCGTCATCCAGCTCTACGACCCGGTGTTGCACCGCGAAATCAAACAACCCGAGGAGGAACCAAGCCTAGCGCTGGCTCAGGGTCATGACCCGCGGTTTATTCGCTGCCAACGGCCCTTTGTGATCACCGGCGGCGAATTAACCCTGGATATGCTGGAGCCCGCCTTCGATTCAGCTAGCAAACAGTACCGCGCCCCGCTGCAGCTGAAGGCCAATAATGGCATCTTAATCATCGACGATCTGGGGCGTCAGAGAGCACCGACCACGGATCTGCTTAACCGCTGGATTGTGCCGATGGAGGAACAACGGGACTTTCTTAATGTGGGGGTCGGTCAGCACTTTCCGGTGCCCTTCGACATAGTGCTGGTGTTTTCGACCAATATGAACCCGCTTGAGCTAGCCGATGAGGCTTTCCTGCGACGGTTGGGCTACAAGATTCGCTTCGATTATTTAGCTCCCTCGGAATACGTGTCGATCTGGGAACAGATCTGTGCCGAGCAAGACATCGCCTGCGAGCCGGAGGTCCTGCCTTATGTCCTGGAGCAACTACACGCCAGGCAGAAAGTCCCACTCTTGCCCTGCCAACCACGGGATTTACTGATGCTGGCACTGGACCGCTGCCGTTATCTCGGTGAATCCCGGACAGCGACTCTCAAGGCCATAGAATGGGCGTGGAAAAATTATTTTGTTCAATGGGGTCAAGGGGTTTTCAACCACCTTGGCAATGTTAATGCGACGTCAGGAGGTAATTTGAAATGATTAACCGCAGAGCAGTAACAATGTTTGTATTCGCTCTTTTTATCAGCGCGGGCGCTGCGTGGGTTGCCAATAATTGGCTACAGACGCAAATAGCCCCCGAAGAGTCCAGGGCGGAGGGAAAACCGACGGTGGTGGCGGCCCTTAGAATCCCCTTCGGACAAAAAATCGATGGCGCCCACCTAAAAATCGTGCGTTTGCCGGAGGCTTCGGTGCCCGCCGGCGCCTATGTCGATCCCGATGAAGTGATTGGCAAGATCGCCAATCAGGCCATCTTTCCCGGCGAAATCGTTATCAGCGAACGCATCGTAGAACGGCCTCAAGGCAGCACGCTTGCAGCCCTCATCGCACCGAAGAAGCGCGCCGTGGCCGTTCGGGTCAACGACGTCATCGGGGTGGCGGGTTTCCTGCTGCCCGGCAATCGCGTGGACGTTCTGGCTACCAGTATGCAACTGGATAGAACGGTGGTAAGAACCATCCTGCAAGACATCAAAGTGCTTGCCGTGGATCAGACGGCATCGCCGGAAAAGGATCAACCGATTATCGTCCGTGCCGTCACTTTAGAGTTGGATCCCGCAGAATCGGAGATTCTGGTGAAAGCCACGCAGGTGGGCTCGGTTCAGCTTACCCTGCGCAACCCGCTGGACAACAAGGAAATCGTACGAGCCGAGGAAGAACCGCAAGAGGCCGCGGCGTCTGAACTACCCCCGGAAATGCTCGAGAAAAGGTTGGTCACCCTGCGCGACAGCGATGTCATCCGCCTCTTCGGCCTGCAGCGGCCCGGGCTTTTGCCAGGCACTCAAGTGGATGTGATTGCGACCACCTGGGAAGAGGGCGTGGCGAGGGAAAATATGATTCTTGAGGATGTCAAGGTAGTCGCGGTCTTTCACGCGAGAGATGGGCTTGAGGTCATTCGTGCCGTGGCCCTTGAAGTACCAGCCTACCAATCCCAAGCCTTGTCGAACAGACCAGACAAAGGCTCGGTGCAACTTGGGCTGCGTAAAACCCTCAGCAGCGGCAGGATTGCTGAAAGGGAGAAGACTCAGGGACCCGCTTTAAAAGAAGCCGTCATCCAAGAGCCTACCCGGAATCTGACCGGTGGTATGGCAATGAACCAAATCGGTACACCCTTTTAACGAACAGCTGATGGGTTATGGTTATGAAGACTTTGCAATCGACCCCAAAAGCCCAGCGTGGAATTGTTATGGTATTTACCGCCATCGCCATGTTGGTTCTGCTGGGCATGGCGGGCTTGGTCCTGGATATGGGCCATGCCTATGTGGACAAGACCCGGCTGCAAAATGCATTGGATGCCGCCGCATTAAGCGGCGCCAAAACCCTCGATCAGTTCCCGGGCGACCTCGTGCGGGCCGAACAGGACGCTAAGACAACTTTCCGGAGCACCGCCACAGGAGCCGGAAATCAGGAACTGAACACCGAGGTGCCCGATGCCGAAGTCACGGTTGAGTTCTATGCTTCCCTGGTTCCGCTCCAGGCACCCGTCGAGCCGGGCAATATTGACGCCCGCTACGTGCGGGTCAGCGTCAACAGCTTTGACAAGCCGATTTTCCTCGCCCGGGTTCTCCCGGGTGTGGGCAATTCCATGACCATCGCCGGCAGCGCCATGGCGGGGCCCTCGCCGCGGATTACCCGAATGTGCAATGTCGTACCCATCGTGTTTTGCGCCTATGACCCGGATGACGTGCCGCAAAGCGAGAGCGACACCACCGTATTCGGCTTTAACGTCGGCCAGCGGTACCAGTTGGTGGCTGACCCGGGACAACACGGGGAGGTGGGACCCGGCAATTACCGACTCCTTAGCCTCGGCGGCACCGGAGCCGATGTGGTCCGCGAGAATCTTGCCGGCGGCTACGGCGGGTGCATCGATATGGACCAGGGAACCGTGCTGACCCAACCGGGTGTCGAGACAGGACCCGTCTCCCAGGGACTGAACACCCGTTTCGGGAAGTATCAAAGCAATCTGAGCGAGACTGACTATCCCCCCGATACCAACACCTGTCATTCCAGCACCTACAGCCACGCCGATTACCTCGCTAATCCCTCCTGCGTAGCCGACCATTCGGGCGTGCTGGCAGAGGACAGAATGCCGGAGCGGCGGATACTGGCGCTTCCCGTGGCCAACTGCAATGGCGAGGATAACGGACGGTCCGAGTTGCCGATGATCGGTACGCTTTGCGTGTTTCTGACCGAACCGGTGGGCAACGGCCAGGGCCAATCCAGCGGGATCTGGGCCGAGATGCTCAGCACCAGCTGCGCCGTAGGAGGCACGCCGGGGGAAAATCCCGGTGCCGGCCCGGGTCCCCGGACCATTCAATTGTATCACGATCCCTTGAGTAATGAGTCATGAAAATCTCAACCAAACGATTGAATCGGCATCGGCAACGGGGCCTGGCGATCGTCGAGTTTGCCGTCGTCCTGCCCATTCTGATGTTCCTGCTGCTGGCAACGGCGGAACTGGGCCGTGCCCTCTACCAGCAGGACGCTCTGACCAAGGCGGTGCGCGACGGTGCCCGCTATCTGGCGGCAAACGCCCGCTTCGGAACCGGCGCCTTATTCGACAGTGCCGCCTTTTCGGCAGCGCGAAATCGGGTATTGTGCGGAAGTAACAGCTGCGGTGTGGATACCCTGTTGCCGGGCATGGCCCTGGGCGACGTGACCGCGACGGCCCCCGATGCCCGCAACATCGAAATCTCTGCTCAGTATATCTATCAGCCCATATTAGGCTCGGTCTTGCGGCCCATCGGGTTCGGCAGCGACATTCCACTCACCTTCACGTTAACGGCCACGGCCACGATGAGGATCCTATGAAAAAGCGGCAACAAGGCCTGGCCACGGTGGAGTTTTCCATCATCGGCCTACTAATGATGATCGTATTCTTCGCCGTGTTTGAATTCGGGCGGCTGGTATGGATGTGGAACACCCTCGGCGAGGCGACCCGCCGCGGGGCGAGGGCGGCGGTGGTGTGCCCGGTGGGCGATCCAGCGCCGGCTAACATCGCGGTTTTCAACGCTCCCGATGATAATAGTATCAATCCGGTGCTGGTAGGGCTGTCTCCGGCCAACGTAACCGTCGATTATCTGGATAGTACCGGCACGCCAACGGCAGTTTTTGCCGATATTCGCGACGTGCGGGTAAGAATCACCGGTTATACCTTTAATCTGTTGGTCCCTATTCTGGGCGCCGCACTGAGTGCACCGGATTTCGTCACCACTCTGCCGCGGGAAAGTCTGGGTATCATACCGGAGGTTGCGACTCCGCAATGTTTTGCATCGGCAAGCCCTTGAACAGCTGTTGTTAGCATCGGCTCTATATCGAAAAGTATAGAAACCTCTATCGCCTGATAAATCGATTATTGATTAGCAAGATAGTTTAATGAATACCAATAGTTCATCCGTATTGATTGAACCCAAGTTGATCACAAGGACGAAAAAATGGCATTACAGATACTCACAGCGGGACGCTCCAAGCAAGAGCTAAACATCCTCGAAACGCTATTGCACCGGCAGCAAGGCATAATCCCCAGCACACGTCATATTTGCAATGGCAGCAGCGATCCACTCCAGGGAATCGCTACCAAGCCGGATCTGCTGATACTCAACCTGAGCGAACTTTGGGAAGAAGAGCTCAAGGCAGTGGCCAAACATCCCCCCGCCCTGCGGCCACCGGTAGTGGTGATTGGGCCTGCCAACAATATCCAGATCATGCGCAAATCCATGCAGGCAGGCGCACGCGACTTTCTTACCCGACCGGTACCGGAGCAAGAGCTGGCGGGGCTGATACAGCAGGTTGCCAAGGATCAGAAGGCTGCCGCCAACGGATCCGGATGTCAACTGACGGCGGTGATGAACGCCAAAGGCGGTGCAGGGGCTACAGTCCTGAGTTGCAACCTGGCGCACCTCATGACGGCGGAGGCCAAGCAGAAAACCATGCTGCTGGATCTCGATATACAATTCGGTGTGCTGCCTCTCTATTTTGATATGCATCCCCAGGAAAGCCTTCTTAGCGTTCTCGACAGGGTTGAAGAAATCGATCCTACCGCCCTGGAAGGCTTGGTCGCCAGGCATAGTAGCGGTTTGCATTTACTAGGCACCATGACCGATCAGCTGATGTTGCCCAGCGAAATACCTACCGACCGCCTGGCTCTGTTAATCGATCTGCTGGTCCAAAGCTATCAGCAGGTGGTTGTGGATCTGCCGCGTCAGATCGATCCGCTAACCAACATGATTCTGGAGCGCGCCGATCGGGTGATGGTTGTTATGCAGCAAAGCCTTACCCACATGCGTGATGTCAAGCGATTGTTGAAGGTGTTGACCGCGGATCTAAGTATTTCCAGCGAACAAATCACCGTGATAGTGAACCGCTATGAGGCCAAAAGCAAGATTCGACTTGCCGACATCCAAGAGGCCCTAGGCCGGATTGTCCTGGAACCGATCCCGAACGATTTCAAACATCTAGAAAACAGCATCAATCTGGGAGTGCCGCTGCGCGATGCTTCGCCCCATGCGGCGATTATCCGAAATTTGGCCAGTCTGGCGCGCAAACTCAGTGGCGAAAATCAAAAGAAAAGCGGACGGTTCAGAGGCGTTTTTAGTGTTTTTGCTAACTTTTTCTAATAGGAGCCCAGGATGATGAACTTAAAGTCGAGACTTAGCCGGGTCAGCACACCGCCAAAGCCCGTTGCTGTCCCGAAGCCAACGGCGGAGCCCGAGCAACAGCCGGCACCGCTTGTCGTTTTAGGCGCCTCGGGGTTGGAGCTAGAATGGAAGCAGCGCATCCATCAACAGCTACTGAAGACCATGGACCTGTCGTTGCTCGGCAGCATGGACGAACAGCAGGCGCGCAAGCAAATCCGCGAAATCACTCAGCGTCTGCTGTCCCAAGAGACGGTTCCGCTGAGTACAGCAGCCCGCCAGGCGCTGATCAAGCAGATTGAAGACGAAATTTTCGGGTTGGGACCCCTGGAACCACTCCTGGCAAACCCCAGCATTTCGGATATCCTGGTGAATGGTCACAAGCAGGTGTATGTCGAGCGGCGCGGCAAACTGGAACCGACGCCGGTGCGCTTCGACAACGACGGCCACCTCATGAACATCATCGACAGGATTGTCTCTTCGGTGGGGCGGCGCATCGATGAGTCCTGCCCGATGGTTGATGCACGCCTTAAAGACGGCTCTCGGGTCAATGCCATTATCCCGCCCCTGGCTATCGACGGCCCTATGCTTTCTATCCGGCGTTTTTCTGCCGACCTGTTGGGCCTCGAGCATCTGGTCAAGCATCGCACCCTCACGCCGATGATGGGCGAGTTGCTGATGGGGGTCGTAAAGGCGCGGCTCAATGTGGTGGTATCGGGTGGGACCGGTTCGGGCAAGACCACGACCCTCAACGTACTCTCTAGCTTTATCCCAACCAACGAGCGCATTGTCACCATTGAGGATTCGGCCGAGCTGCAACTGAAGCAGCCCCATGTGGTGCGACTGGAGACGCGGCCGCCGAATGTCGAGAGTAAGGGGCAAATCACCGCCCACGATCTGGTACGCAACAGTCTGCGGATGCGGCCGGATCGGGTGGTGGTGGGCGAAGTGCGCGGCCATGAGGCTCTGGATATGCTGCAGGCCATGAATACCGGCCATGATGGCTCATTGACGACGATTCATGCCAACACACCGCGGGATGCACTCACCCGGCTGGAGAATATGGTTGCCATGACGGGGCTAAACCTCCCGGTCAAGGCGGTGCGTGCTCAAATGGCCGCTGCCATCGATGTCATCATCCAGGCGGAACGCATGGAGGATGGCCGACGACGCCTGGTGAGCATACAGGAAATCAATGGCATGGAAGGCGATATCATCACGATGTCCGAGATCTTCAAATTCCAGCGCCGGGGCCTTGACCAGGACGGCAACGTGCTGGGCCGGTTCAGAGCGACAGGGATTATCCCGAAATTCAACGAGCGCCTGCAGCAGCGCGGAATCAAGCTACCATTGGAGGTGTTTGACCCCGACCGCGACGAGAGCTGGGAGGAAAACTGATGTACGAGATGTTCTCTAGTCACGGACTTTATGTATTCCTAGGAATGGTGTTTGTGGCCGTGTTCCTGCTCATCAACAGCTTGATAGTACCCACCTTTGGTGCTGAACGACAGCAGCTGCGGCGGCTACGAAAACGCATGACACAGATCGTCGATGAGTTCGATGAGGGCGCTGGGCTCTCTTTGCTGCGGGAGAAACAATTACGCACCCTGTCGCCGCTGGAGCGGTCAATCATGAGTATGCCGGGCATGACTGCGCTCCATCAAGCGATGGCGCAGGCCGGGCACAGCATGCCTGCCTATCGTCTGATATTACTTACCATCGGGCTGGGTGCGGCTGCCGGAATAGGGGGTTATCTGTTTACGCAACAGCCCCTGGTGGCCCTTGCTGTGGCGGCGGCGGCCGGCTATCTGCCCATCATGGTCGTCTTCAGGAAACGCAATCAGCAGTTGGCCAAATTTGAGGAACAACTCCCCGAAGCCTTAGACATTATCACCCGCGCCCTAAGAGCCGGACACCCTTTCACCGAAAGCTTACACCTGGTCGCAGAGGAGATGGAAGGCCCGGTGGCCAAGCAGTTCGGAATGACTTTTAACGATATTAACTATGGTACCGATATTCGTGCTGCATTCTTGTATTTGTTGGAACGGGTGCCCAGCATGTCACTGATGACAGCCATCAACTCGGTGCTCATCCAGCGCGAGACCGGCGGCAATTTGGCGGAGATTTTGGAGAAAAATAGTCAGGTTGTGCGTGGCCGCTTTCGTTTCCAGCGCAGAGTGCGCACCCTATCGGCTGAAGGCCGCATGTCGGCCTGGGTGTTAACCCTGATCCCCTTTGGTCTGTTCGCCTTGTTGATGGTGACCAGCCCAGACTATTTGCCCGTGTTGGTTAAGGATCCCCGTGGTCCAAGCCTCATTGCGGTAGCCTTTTTTACGATGGCGGTAGGCATCTATTGGATGCGCCGTATAATCCGAATTGACGTCTGAGGATTCAACAATGGAATATCTGCTTTATTTTCTCAAGGGACTCACGGACAATCCCGAGTTGCTCAGGTTAGCCTTTATATTATTGGCAGCGGCCGGCGTCTTTATCTTTGGTATGGGAACTATGTTCCTGGTGACGGGGATGACTGATCCGCTGCGTCGGCGGATGCGCCAAGTGGCCGGCGTTAAGAAGGAAAAAGCCGCATCGGCAGAGCAGGTGACCAAGGTCGTAAAACAATTATCCCCCTATATTCTGCCTCAGAAGGGCTGGGAGCGCACCAAGATAAGCACTCTGCTGGTGCAAGCCGGCAATCGGAGCGCTAACGCGTTGAGCACTTTCTATGCTTTAAAAACCATCCTGGGTGTGATACTCCCGTTAGTCGTGCTGGCAACAGCAACCCTGTATCCGCATTTTTCCGCGTCCCGGGTGATCTTTGCCGCTCTCTTAGCAGGCATGATTGGATTTCGAGTCCCCAATCTCGTGCTCAATCACCTTTGCAAGAAACGCCGGCAGCAGCTTCGCAATGGTCTTCCCGATGCTTTGGATTTGCTGGTGGTCTGCGTCGAAGCTGGGTTGGGGTTGAATGCGGCTATCGAACGCGTATCCCGGGAACTGGGCGGCAGCCATCCGGCGATAGCTGACGAACTGGGTCTGGTTAATGCGGAAATCCGAGCCGGCGCGGAGCGGATCGGGGCGCTTAAGGGCCTGGCTGATCGAACTGGTCTGGAGGATATTCGCGGCCTGGTTTCCCTTCTCGCACAAAGCCTGCGCTTTGGAACCAGCGTCGCCGATACCCTGCGGATATACTCCGAGGAATTCCGGGACAAGCGCATGCAGCTGGCCGAGGAAAAGGCTGCCAAGATCGGCACCAAAATGATCTTCCCTATGGTGGTTTGCCTCTTTCCGTCCTTCTTTCTAGTGGCCATTGGTCCAGCCGTTTTGAGGATCATTGCAGCCTTTGCCAACTTGAATCAGTGATTCCTAGAGGGTAAATATTCGTGCATAAGCTGGGGGTGTTATCGCTCCCTCTCCCCTGGTGGGAGAGCAACTGTGTTGTTTGTCAAGCATTAGCGAACGCTTAAGCGTGCCAAGGGGTATGGGTTTTCCTGATGGCATTGAGGATAGTCAGCAGTTTTCGCCTGCAGGCGGTGATAGCCACCTTGGGTGCTTTGCCCGCTGCGCGCAGGCGTTCATGGAACGCGCGCCGCCACGGATTACAGCGAATGGCCGCTAACGTGGCCATATATAACACGGCGCGTAACGGGGCGCGGCCTCCCCCACAGTGGCGCTGGCCGCGCAGCGTACCGCTGTCGCAGTGATAGGGCGCCACCCCCGCCAGGGCAGCGATCTGGCGCCGGTTTAAGGTCCCCAACTCCGGCAGTTGGACGAGCAGCGTGATCGCCAAGACTGGCCCGACGCCGGGTACACTCTGCAGCAGCTTATCCGGTACCCGCCATATCGAGCTTGCCTGGATAGTGTGGCGTAGCTCCTCGTCAAGTCCCTGCAGGCGCTGCTCCAGCCACTGGATATGGGCGTTGAGGTCATGGTGCACGGATGCGGGTGCCCGGGGGAGGCGGTTGCGCTCGGCCACCAGCATGTCCAGCAATTGACGACGGCGTACCAGCAATGCTTCCAGCGCCTGGGTCTGGGCGTCCTTGAGCGGGCGCGGCGTGGGGCGTACTGCCTGGCCAAAGCGCGCCAGCTGGTAGGCATCAATGCGGTCGCTTTGGGCCAACTGCCCTGTCGCCTTGGCAAAATCCCGAGCCTGGCGTGGGTTGACCACAGCCACGGGCCATCCGCCAGCGGCCAGCATGCTAGCCACCGGTATCTCCAGCCCGCCTGTGGCTTCCAGCACAATGAGGGTCGGTGACAAGGCGTGCAACCGCTGCACGAGCGCCTCCAGGGCCGCTGGCGCATTGGCCACCTGCCAATGTTCACCGCTCGGGATAACCGCCACATCCAGCGTGGCTTGCGCTACATCAATGCCAACAAACGATTCTACGTCAGGGGTACTCATGTCTCTCACTCCCTACCTTGCAACATGCGGGCTCTTCCGGCCCAGGCCACTGTTCGGGTTCTTCTACCGAGACAGGCATGACGATCTCAGCTCTCCCACGGTCTTCTTCAACCCAGGGATGGGGCGATCTATCACACCCATTAACCACTTTCTCTCACCTTCTGGAGTAAGATAACGTTCATTCACAAAGAACATACAAGAACATACAAGGGCTAGGGTGAGGGGGAAATAGCCAAAGTCCGGGCATAAGTCAGTTTGTCTAAATATTGTCTATTACATGGATGCAACTTAATGGACAATGATATGACAAAGTAGGAAACCATTCTGGCAAAGCGTTAAGCAGCAGGCTGTTTTCTCAATGCTCCTGCTCTACTGAGCCTACGATGTTCTCATAACGCCGCTTTTAGCAAATTGACGGAGGTTTCCCATGGCAAATAGCGAAGGCACAACCGGCCTGCGCGGCTGGCTAGACCAGCGATTTCCCCTGACTCAGCTATGGCGCGAACATGTCGCCGAATATTACGCCGCGAAAAACCTGAACTTCTGGTATTTCTTCGGCTCCTTGGCCCTACTGGTGCTGGTAATCCAGATTCTCACCGGCATCTGGCTGACGATGAATTATAAACCCTCCGCCGCCGAAGCCTTCGCGTCGGTGGAATACATCATGCGCGACGTTCAGTGGGGCTGGTTGATACGTTATATGCACTCCACCGGTGCTTCGGCCTTTTTTATCGTGGTCTATCTGCATATGTTCCGCGCCCTGCTCTATGGCTCCTATAAACGTCCCCGGGAGTTGCTCTGGATTATCGGCATGTTTATCTTTCTGGTGCTGATGGCGGAAGCCTTTTTCGGTTATCTGCTGCCCTGGGGGCAAATGTCCTATTGGGGCGCCCAGGTGATTATTTCCCTGTTCGGGGCCATTCCGGGCATCGGCGAGGAGCTGGCAGTCTGGATTCGAGGCGACTATGTGGTATCCGATGCCACCATCAACCGTTTCTTTGCTTTGCACGTCATCGCCCTTCCCCTGGCGCTGGTTGGGTTGGCCCTGGCGCACCTGATGGCCCTGCATCAGGTGGGTTCCAATAATCCCGACGGCGTCGAGATTAAACAATTTAAGGACGAAAAAGGCATTCCCCGCGACGGGATTCCCTTTCATCCTTACTACACCGTCAAAGACATGGTCGGCGCGGTGGTGTTCTTATTTTTCTTCGCCACCGCGGTGTTCTTTGCACCGGAGATGGGCGGTTATTTTCTGGAACACGCCAATTTTGATCCGGCCGATCCGCTAAAGACGCCGGAACATATTGCGCCGGTCTGGTATTTCACGCCGTTTTACGCCATCCTGCGCGCGGTACCGGATAAGCTGCTCGGTGTCGTCGCCATGGGTGGGGCCATTATGGTTCTGTTCTTCCTGCCCTGGCTGGATCGCAGTCCGGTTAAATCCATCCGTTATCGCGGCACTCTTTACAAAACGGCCCTCGCCGCCTTTGTGATTTCTTTTCTCCTGCTGGGCTACCTGGGCGCCCAGACCCCCACCCCCGGCCGTACTCTCGTTGCCCAAATCTGTACGGGAATCTACTTTTTATTCTTTCTGACTATGCCCATTTATACGAAGCTGGACAAAACCAAGCCGGTGCCCGAGCGGGTAACGTATACGAATGGCATTGAGGAGAAGCTGCAAGCCGCGATGGTTCAGAAGGAGGAGCCTGAAGAACGGATGGAACAATCACAAAACCGCATAGAAGAACGGAAACCGGCTGAACATGCCTGAGGGAATAGTGTTAGCCATTGTTTACGAATCAAACACTTAAAGCCCCCTCACCCCACCCTCTCCCCTGGTGGGAGAGGGTGGGGTGAGGGGGAAATGGTCAACGTCCAGCTTAGATAACACCCGACTCTGATTGAGCCTGAGGCATCGTATTTCTTCTCATAAACCGGGGAATAAGCATGGGTACACGGCGGCGATACTTAGCGTAATCTTCCCCATGAAAATCCACTAAATCCCGTTCCTCCAGCTGAATAGCCATCAAAATATAGCCGGTGGTAACCAAGGCAAACACCAGATGGGTCACGGTCATCGTCGGCGTTGCCCAGAAAGCAAACAGCCAGCCCACATAGAGCGGATGGCGGACATGCCGGTAAGGCCCGGGAGTCACGAAGGGCAGCGGCTTATACTCTTTGCCTAGCAGGTAGAGGTAAACTTGGCGCAGGCCAAACAGATCAAAGTGATTGATCAGGAACGTGGAGACCAGCACTAAAAACCAGCCGAAGGCAAACATACCCAGCAAAGCGCCTTGTCCTACTGGATTCTGCACGTCCCAGATCACGCCACCCATAGGCCGCCACTGCCAGAATAGCAACAGCAATGCCAAACTGGACAACAGGACATAGGTGCTGCGTTCTACGGGCTCAGGCACGATTCTGGTCCACCACCGCTTGAATTGCGGACGCGCCATCACGCTATGCTGGACAGCAAAGACGCTGAGCAGCAGCAGATTGATCACCAACGCCTGCGCCAGGGAACCCTCGGGGGCCGCATCAATGGACTTCGGCACCACGATATTGCCGATAAAGCCAATGGCATATAAAAAGGTGCCGAAAAAAATGCCGTAGGCTACAACGCCGTAGGTAAATGCCGCTATTCTTTTGAGCATCGCTGATTTCCTCTTCTGATTCGTTATTTTGTAAAGCTGCGAGAAAGTTCATTCAGTGGGTGACCGAATTCCCTGTCCTCCCAGGAAAATCCGGCAAACAGTGCAAAAAGCAGAGCGAGATATGTTTTCATGGTCGCTTTCTCCGGTAATCGGTAAGTCTCAGTGATTCGCTGCTAAGCCAAAATGGCTGGGCTTATGCGCTTGGTGCTACTATCTCGCAGTGACGTTTCTAGAGGATTTCTCGGGAACCGGAATTTTGTTTCAATTGTTTCCAAGGGCTTCGCCCACACTCTGGACGACGCTCGAATCAGAATGGATCAGGTTAGCGAAGGAACAGCAATCCAGAAGGCGATGGACTTACGGAAGATCAGAGGTATAGGGTCAACGCCATTGTCCAAAAAATCGCGAGGAGCGCTTCGCGCTCCTCATGGCCGCTCACGCGGCCAACCAGTGTTCAGCAGTTCAGGAAATGGGGGCCAGACACGCCACCCGCAACCCCACGCCGTCGTAGCGGTTGCCCGGATCGACCCCGAAGCGAAACGCGGCGCGCGCGCGCCTCTGGATTGCCGAACCAAGAACCGCCGCGAACCACCCGGCGGCCCTTACCTGATAACGCTGTGCTGTCAGGATTGTCATACTCATTCAGACACCATTCCAAGACATTGCCGCTCATATCCAACGCCCGCACCGGCGAAGCACCCTGAGGATACATCCCCACCGCCGTTGTACGACTGAGACCACCATGGCTGGTGTTGGCTCGACGCGCATCCCATTCCCTGCCCCAGGGATATTCATTGGCCGGATCACCCCCCGTCGCTGCCTGCTGCCATTGCCATTCCGTCGGCAGACAAATCTCATAGCCCAGCCGGGCACTCAACCAGCGGCAAAACGCCACAGCAGCGTACCAGGACACATTCTCCGCCGGGTGATTATCCATCTTGCATTGCTGCTCCACGGGTTCTTCCTCACGTTCTGCCAAATGTTCCCACCAGCGTTCGTTGCGGTACCCATCGGTTGCTTCCAGAAAGCCACGATACTGACAATAAGTCACCGGGTATTTGGCGATGTAAAAAGGCTCCACGGTAAAAGTACCAGCGTCCTCTTCCAGTGTGATCTTACCGCCCGGCACCGGGCACCAGCCGATATCCGGTAGCCCATCATCCCGCAACCCAACACCAGGACGTGTATCGCCAATGATTAACAATCGTTCCCCAATCGCCGCGCGCCGCAGGTGCAGCGTCGCCGGATTTTTCAACTCCTCAACCAGCCGCTCGAGCTCCGGGCGTAGGAAAGCCTGTTCGACATCGCTCAGATTTGGCCACAAACGCTGAATCATTTGCCGTACCGGTTTAAGCCGCTCGTCCGGCCAGAGATAAGCATCAGCACAACCGTTGTGTTCCCACTCCGCCGCCGCCAGTTGCACCTGCCGGCGTAACCGCAGATCGTCCCGCCGAACCTCAACCCACCCCTGAAGCCGCGGCCAGTGGGTCAACAATGCCTCGTGAGCCACCTCCACCACCGGCAGGTCATCTTCCCCAGGACGGCGCACCAACAGGCGCGCATCCACAAAGGCGTTGAGCAGAGTATGCGACGCTGCGTCAATCTCGCTAAGCCGGGCACGCCGCCGTGTCGCTACGCCGCGCGCGTCTACCTGTACCAGTTCCCGGAAAACGTCTCCTAACGTTGCCTGCACGGCACCATCAAGGTTGCTAAAGGTATTCTCCGCCCGTTGGCTGATGGCCTGTTTAACGCCACCGAAACGCTCATAGGCTTGATCGGTAAGGCGGCCATCTTCCTCCTTCGCCCTATATAGCTCATCCAGGGCAAAGGCCATAAGCGCCAGCGCGCCGGGGCCGGTCCCGGTATCATCCAGAATACGCTGCACCAGACCCTCCTCGAACTCCAGTCCGGCTTTGGCCGCCGGCCCGGTAATCATTTCGTATAAGGCCCCCGGCCCGGGGGACGCTAGAGGATAGGAACAACCGGTGCGCAGCAAATCCGCCAGCTTCGGATAGTCCAGGCAGCGCTGAAAGAAATCGGCCCGCATGGCCACCACAATCCGAACCCGCTGCGTTCTCGCCGTCTTGGTCAGCATGGCGACGAAGGACTGTCGTAAATCTTCCCGGGTCAAAGTAAACAGCTCCTCAAATTGGTCGATAAACAGCAGCAGCTCCGCATGCTCCGGGTGAGCTGCGAGCACGCGTTGCGCCAGTTCACTCAACCCAGACCGGTAATCTTCACGCAGCATCTTTAGGATCTTCGATTCATGCAGGCCCTGGTATCGCAACAGAGATTCGAGCCGGGTCGCCAGCGAAGGAAAGGGATCTCCCTCGGCACCACTTGGCCTGAATTCCAGCCAGGGCCAGTCCCGGCCTCCCGGAATCGCATTATGCTGCAGTTGCGGTAGCAGCCCCGCCGCCACCAATGACGACTTGCCCGAGCCCGAAGCACCCATAACGGCGATAAAGCGGCTAGCGGGATCGGCCAGCTTACGGATCAACCCCTTGGTGTCCCGCCAACGGCCGAAAAAGATCGGCGCGTCCTCCGGATTAAAACGGCGCAGCCCGGGAAACGGCGAACCCGGCCAGGATTCCACAGCGGCTTCTCCAGCCGATTCGGTAGATTCCTGCAGCAGTTCGATAAGATCGTCGCGGTCGATGTCCTTCAGCGCCGCGGGCAGTTTATTGAGGCGCCGGCGTTCCTCCAGCCACGTCAGAATACCGTCGCACTCCCGGCCTGAAGTAAAACGTCGGCGGCGGTCCATGGGAATTTCGAAATGAGTTGCTAAATCGTCCCAGTCTTCGCCTAGCCGCTTGCGAAGTTGAATCTTGTTTTTTCCGGAAAGGGAAAACGAGGTCATGATGGTTTCACCGTTTCTGGCTCAGCAATGCCACCAAATCATCCCGGCCAATCCCGAGGAGCCCCTCCGCCAGTCTCTCCAGACTGGCGCGTTCCTCCAGCCAGGCCAAAATACCATGACATTCCCGGCCTGGAGTAAAGCGCCGGCGGCGGTCCATGGGAATATCGAAATAAACGGCCAGATCTTCCCAGTCCTCGCCAAGCCGGCGGCAAAGCTCGATCCTGACAGGACCGGGCGGCGCCGTAAACGACGGCGCTTTACAAAGACCTTCAGCAACACAAAGCTGCACCGCCACGCTGACCAGCTTGGCAAGCTGCTCCGGCGTCCTAAAGTAACTGACAAGCTTTGCTGTCTCCAGCTCACGCCGAAAGGCGGCGATCCGCTGCCCTTTGTCACCCTTCCCCATCTGCACATCGTTGTACTCAGCAGGCCGGAGCGCTTCTTTATCCGCCAGAAACATCAGCCGTGGCAGGTTGGCTTTTCCCGCCTGCCGGTACTCAAGCTCCGTAATGGATTTTTGCTCCGGATTGTCCCTACCGGGAACGTAGCCATAGCGCCAGCCGACAAGCCCGATATAAATATCGCAGGCCGCGACATCCGCCAGGCATTTGTGCAGCGGATACGCATCCGTCGCCACGTAATCCTCCATGGCAATGACATCATGCCGGAGCATACGCAGGACGTCATAAACCGCATCCCGAAACTCTTTGAGGTCACTGTAGGTGGCGGACAGGTAGATCTTGGCCATCGTCTGCAATCTCCATATACCTGACTCACACCTAATTGTGAATTTCAAAACCCCCTTAGCGCAACAGTCTATCCGCAGGAAGCTGGCATAATTTCTGGATTACTTCAGCGCACATAATGCGTTTTCGCTCGACTTTTGTCGAAAGCCTAAACAAACTGACAGTACCAGCCACTCATTCAGAGGATTTGAAAGTGCTTTTAGTTATCCCGGCAGGCGTTCTCGGGCGGGACCGGTGACCAACGGCGGCGGCCACCGGCTGTAGCAGCAGAGTTAATGGTTAATCAATTTGACCCCGAATTTCCCCTCCTGGATGCGCTTCGGTGTGGACATTAACGTAAGTTTCGCCGGCCTCTATTGCGGCGAGTAAGTCCTCTAATGTTTGGCCAGCCAAAGATCCAACCAAGTTAGCAGCGGTAATCGCACCCGCCGCTAGTACACCATTGAAACGGCCCTCGATCAACTGGGGAGGAGGGGCACTTGGATATAGCCAAACGACGATAGGCCCGTTTTCTCCCGCCGGCGCCAGGTGAATGTGCGCCATCAAAACATCTTCGATGTTGGCCACTATGAGTTTGTAGTGCAGCGTTATTCCATCCCGGCTTAATTGAAAAATGGCTTGTCCCTGGGCGCGCGTATCTACCGCAGGAACCTCCTCGTCCCCCGATAAGTGAGCACGAAAGTTTTTCTGCACTTGGGACATGTCAGCAGAAGCAATGCCCACTGCAGCAAACAGGCACAAAAAAGCAATAAATCGCTTAACCTCGTACATGATATCTCCTCTTATGTCTGGGGTAAGAGGCAGTATAGAAGACGAAGTGCAGGGTAATTGTAAAATAAGGTTAACCAAATGTTAGTGAAGTCCATTCCAAGCTATACATTCAAAAAAGAGTCTGGCAGTAAACCGAACCTTAAACTAATGCCAGGGGTTAAGAGCGGGCTTTGCACCCGCTCCTCTCGCTGACTACCTCAAGCGGCCGTCAACACACCGCGCTCATCCGCCCCAAGCAAAAAGCTTAGAGACAGAATCAGCGCATTGGCGACCAGATGAGGTGATTTGACGTAGAAAGCGCTCCATGCCTCGGCACTACGCTCGTTATAATCACCCTCGGCTGATTCCGGATGAGTCTCCCGCCACGTCAGATAGACCGCATTGCCTATCAACACATCCAGCACCAGATCATCATCCACCTGCAGGCGCGGATTAGCCCGACAAATCTCCGCCAGCGCCAGCAGGGTTTCGATGCTAAGCTGGCGGTACTCCGGCGCCTGAACAGTGTTTAACAGATGCTCCACCTGCAGCGCGAACGCTTTCTCGGTGGCGGTCATGTCCGCGAGGATAATCTCGCTGTCCAGGCGGTTGCGGACATCCAGCTGATCGCCGATGATCAAGCCTCGGCAGTGCCGCAGAACTTCCCATACCCGGGAGTAAAAATCCTCCGGCAAGCGGGTCAGAATGCCATTGGCTTCTCGCCAGGCGTTCCAATCACTTCCCACCGGCAAGGTCGGGTCGTTAGCGGCCGAAAAACGCAAGGGTTTGAGACCATGGCTACCGCCCTCATAGTGCAGCGACTCCAAACGCATCAAGCTGTGACTGATATCCTCTTCAACGGCGATAACCTGATGCAGTCGACCCAACAGGGCATAAGGACTCAGGTCGAGCAGGATTTCAAAGGCTTCGCCCTGGGTGATGCCCTGTTCTCGGGCCAGCGCGCCGGTGATAAGCAACAGCAAATGCCAGGGCCGCAAGGTAAGAACGCCTTTAAACCGGCCAGGCTCCGCCTTGATCAGCATACCCAGAAACAGCACGATTTCCTGGAGCAAAATCCGGGCCCGCGGGTCATCGCCGCCATACGCCCGGAGCCGCTCGCTGATCTCGGCGGTGCTAAGCGGCCGGACGATAACGGCTTCCCCGCTATAGGCCCGGCCTACTGACAGTTGATGCTGGCGCACAACGACCGCGGCGACAGCGTCCTCCAGGGCATCGTCAACCTTTTCCAGCAGGCCCGCCGCCCGCCGTACCACGCCCCACAGCCGCGCCTCCCCAGCCCGGATATAGACCGCTTCGGTCAGCTGGCGCAGGCTGGCGCTGAACGCCGTATCGGTAAACTCCGGCCCAAGCCGTTCCCATAGCAACCCCAGCAGTTCGATCTGTTCATAGGGATTGCGGTTTTCCGCCAATGCCTGCAGTAACCGGTGATTATCGGACTGCTGCCGCCAAGCGGCCGCCTCGGCAGCGGACACAGGTTGAATGACAGCGGGTTGCCAATCGAGATCGATTGCCTCGACGCGCCGGTTCGGGAAAGCTGGCTCCTGAAAACGGCTGTCATTCAGACAGTCCATCGGCGCTAGGGCAGCGGTGGGTAGCAGTTCCGCGAGTTTTCCCACCCGTATCGTTGCACCACTGCAACAGCCTGACTGCAGCGTCTGTAGGAAATCTAACAGTATTTGATGGCCGCCCGCCTGCAGCATGGCGTCCGTAATCAACAAGGTCATCAGGGGCTGGCCCGGCTGGTCCCAGTGATGATGAATATAGGCCAGCTCGGCTTTCAACTGCTCCGCCATCAGGCGGTTATCCAGCCCCAGGTAAAAGTCTCTCTGATTATAGAGGGGTGGTAAGAACACAATGGTTTCTTCGTTCCCCAAGGTAAATACCTGGCAGGTAACCAGGCTGCCCAGCGAACGCGGCGGCCGTCCGGACAAGCCCAGCGCCCGGTTGTGGCCCAGCCTGCCGAGGGTCGCCGCCAGATCGGAGGCAGGACGCAGCTGAACCGGCTGGATCTGTTCCAGCGTTTCGGTCACGATGCCGTATTCTTGCAGCTGGGTCTTTACCTGGGCATCTTCCGCTAAAAGGGCCAGCTGGATCTGGTTGTCCCGCTGCCGACCGATACGATAGCGGCGGCCCAAGGGATCGATATCGGCAAGCTGCAAAAAGCCCTCTTGCAGCAGAGCACCCAGCAGATATAGGCTCTGGGCCCATACCAAAGGAACATTTTCGTTAGGCAGCCGCTGCTGACTCTGGGGATTGCGTTGCTCCTGGGCCACGAGGTCCGCCGGCACATAGTACAGTTCCGGCAATAAGCGCTGGCCATCACGCACCTGAAATAACGCCTCCAGGCGCGCCCGGTAAGCATCAGACTGCGTCTGATCTTCACGGAGAAGGCCGTCCAACAGCAGGTAGGTGAAAAACAGCGGCCACTCTGACTCAATATGCTGGAACCGGCGCAGCTCACCGGCTTCATAATGCAGCCGGCTATGGTCTTCCACCATGGTTTGATGGCCGTCACGCAGGAAACGCTTGCAACCGTAGCGGCCTTGCAGCTTGGTAATGATTTCGGCGCGGGTGCGCGCCACCAACTCGGTGCTCTCTACCGCGAAGGCGGGGAAGCTGATAACGCTCAACAACGCCGCGTCGGTCTCCTTGGAATTGGATTCTCGGGGCAGCAGGACCTCCAGGGTGTTGCGAGCCTGGGCGATATCATCGGCCATCACATGAATAACCGAGGCGGGACTCGCGTTGGGCCCGAATAGGTTAAAATTCTGCAACGCCTCCAGAGCCGCCTTGGCCATACCCACCGAGCTGGCATTGAGTTCCGCCTCGCCTTCGTTCATCTTGTGGCCCCGTTCCCAGATGCCATAATCCGGCGTGTGATAGGCGCGGCCCAAATAGTGCACGAGGTTCTGGACAAAATCGACTTCGTCCAGAGTAAACACGATTCGCAACCCGGAGGCGGTCATCTGGGCCAGCATTAGCAAAAACAGCGAGGTGGCATCCAGCTGCAGATGACCCCACTCGCCGTCACCCACCACCGGCTCGGCGGTACGGGTGTCGTACTTGGCGTGCAAGGCCTCCAAAGGATCTAAGGTTTGTTTAAAGCATTCTACCTTGGCAGCCTGCTTCAGCATGGCCGTGAGCAAACCACGCATCAGTTTGACCACGCTTTGCTCCAACCGATAAGTTTTACCCGCATCGGTGCCTTGGCGGCGGTAGGCGAGCGCCAGCCCCCATACCGCCAGAATGCTGTAGACATTGTCACGCACCCAGGCATGGGTGTAGTCACCATGTACGGTTATGGCGGTGCTGGCGGGCAGCAAACCGGTGATAGGGTCCTGGCGCGCCAGAATAATGGTCTGGACTTGTTCGTAATAAGCGCTCAACGGCTGTTGGCGCTGTACATCATCGAGCAGTTGGTTAAGCGGATAAGTATTCATTGGTTTACCCTCGAAACTGAGGATTAAGGAACGGCGATATGCACAAGATGGCAGCATCGCCTGTCACTTCCCGGGTCCTGGCATGGCGGTGCATGAGGACTGGGCAGGAAAAAAGGAAAAAATCGTTGGCTCTATTGGAAAGGAGTCAGAATTCTCAAGGTGTCAGCGGTTGCCGGACCGGATTGTCTTGCAATGGCTAAGCAATCGCTCTTTACTAGGGCTGGTATTCAGTGTGTTTATCTCAGAGAGCGCAGGCGCTCACATGAGATTTTAGCAAGAACCAAGCCAGCATAGTTTCACCCTCTTGTGTATCAGTCGATATAGACGGGTTTAGGAAGGCACCGAATAGTACTGCTGTAGATTTCTTATCTCTACGGTTGGTTTGCTATAAAACTTTATTGCGGCGCAACATAGCACAGGCATTTGTGCGACGCAACGCAATTTTTCAAAAAATACACTGATTGTCAGAAAGACAACAATTCGAGGTTCACACTTCGTGGATTTTTTGCATTCAGGAAGGCAGTCAGGACTACAATCTATCTTTGGCTTTGCGAGCAGACGCCGCTCAGCATTAGGCCATTCGCTGTATGAATACGGAAAACCATTGCCATGATAAATCGATTGTTTAGCATTTTACTGTTATTGCTTTGCACCGCACTGGTCGGCTGTATGCATTACACACCGGAAGAGCAGGCTTACTACAAAAATGTGCGGTGCCAATGGGTGATGCGAGGCAGCGATATGCCAGGTGAGGATGAATGCCGAAATCTTCCTTGAAACAGGCAAGTCCTATGAGAAACTGGATCAAATTGTGAATAATTGATAGCGGCTTTACTTATGCGGCATTAAGCTACCACAATTTTAAGTCTCTACTAAAAAGGCCGAATCTCATAGCTCGGCCTTAGTACAAGCGACTCCAACTAAAGTACTTTTCCCTACCAAAAAACCTTTTACTGACCGGGACGCTGGGGTTCAGGAATGATGGGAGAGGGTCCCCAAAGCTGGGTCTCTATATCGGTCGCAAAGGTTCTCAGTTCAGCGCCAAGCGCTTGCAATTCTGCAGATTCAAAGAACTTCGCCCAGTCAGCCAGGCTTTGCCAGACGTAAGTCGCTCGCACGGTAGGCGATCCTAAAAGGTTGCGATGGACGCGGAATTCCACAAATCCCGGTGCGTTAAGGTACAAACGAGTCGCCTTGTTGGCAAATTCCTCATAAGCTTGCGAGTTGATGTCAGCTTTGAGGTTCCACGTTATAGTTACTTCTATCATAGCCTTACCCTTATAACTGAACTGCTGCGATTACAGATATTCTCGCAATGCTGATGCTCCGTTTTCCCCCTCCACTTAATATATAAACCACAGTAGTAGTAAAAAAAATCCGTACAATTACGGATTTGAGCATCCAACCCGTAGTCCATGACAAAACATCAAAGAATATCCCTGCGTTGCGCCAACGTTAAGGGCACCCCATTATACATATCTCCATCTCGAGGTTAATCTAACGATTTTTTGAAGCCAGCGGAGAGACGAGAGATGAACTGGGCAGAAGCGGAAATGGCCAGCGCCGAGCTGGGGGACAAACGCCTCAACCGTCGGTTGGAGAAGGTGTTGAAACGACTGGGCGATGATCCCGGGGCCAGTATTCCGGTGGCCTGCCGGGGCTGGGCCGAAGTCCAGGGTGCCTACCGGCTTCTCAACCATGAGAACGTGGATTGGGAAGCGGTGCTGAAGCCGCATGGGACGTGTACGCAAGAGCGGATGCGCCACCACCCGGTCGTGCTGTGTCTGCAAGACAGCACGGAACTGGATTTTACCTCGCAGCCGGGCATCCAGGGGCTGGGACCGTTGAGCTATGCCGCGCAACATGGGATGTATGTGCATCCCCCCTTGGCGGTCACCCCTGAGGGGTTGCCGTTGGGGGTGTTGGATGCGTGGATGTGGGCGCGCGATCCGGAGACCCATGGCCAAGACAAACGGCACTGGCCGATGGAGGATAAGGAAAGCATTCGTTGGCTGGAGGGCTATGAGCGGGTGGCGGAATTGGCTCCGCAGATGCCCAACACCCGCTTGGTGTAGGTGGCCGATCGGGAATGCGATATTCACGCTTTCATGGCCCAGGCGCAGCGCTTGGGCCATCCGGCCGACTGGTTGATTCGTGCCACGCATAACCGCTGTACTGACCGTGATCAGAAACTGTGGGATCGCCTGGCAGCGGCCCCCGCCCTAGGTGAAATCTGCTTTACCCTGCCGGCCGCCCCCGGGCGCGTGGCCCGTCCCGTCAAGCAGACCCTGCGGGTGGAACGAGTCACCCTGCAACCCACCCGCGGGGTGGCAGTCGAGGTCACGGCGCTGCTGGCCCAGGAAGAGAACCCGCCGCCGGGCGACAAGCCCCTGGGGTGGCGGCTGCTGACCAACCGCCCGGTAGCCACCTTGGAACAAGCCCTGGAGTTGATCGCGTGGTATCGGGCCCGGTGGACCATTGAAGGTTTTTTCCGCATTTGGAAGCAAGGCTGTCGGGTAGAAGCGCTGCCATTGAGCGAGCTGGAGCGCCTGGAGCCAGCGTTGGCATTATACCTGATCATTGCCTGGCGGGTGCCGTTTTTGATGCTGATGGGACGAACCAGTCCCGAGCTACCCTGCGACGTGGTCTTTGACGCCGCGGAATGGCAAGCGGCCTATCTCGTGGGCAAGCGTCAGACCCCACCCGCTGAACCGCCTCCCTTGGGGAGGGTCGATTCAAAGTAAAAAAACCATTTAAAATTATAATATTATCCGACATGCATCGCTAACCTGTTAGCGCTTCAGCGGTGTTCGGCTCGGCTGACTGATGATCTGCCAGAGTTTCCCGACCTGCTCGCCCATGGCACTGATCCCTTCGCTGATCGATCGATACCCGGTCATCACCAGCAAATGGAAGCTCATGTTGCGGATCAGCGCCATATTAGCCGCCGCTGGTGAGTCCACCAAGCCACCATCATCTTCCTGCAAGACGACATCTTTAGTCCAGTGCAGGGTGTTTTCGAGCTTGCGATGACCCCGAACACGCTGCGCCAAGCGCCACGCCCTGAATGGCTCGCGGGTGATGTAATACGTGGGGTTGTCGAAGGGTTTACCGTCCCGCTCGCCCTGCCGCCGAACGCTGATAGACTGCTCCAGCCCCGGCCATTGCGCCTTCATCGCCGCCGCGGCCGGCCAGCATGTGAGCCGACAACGGGTATCATGACCATGGCCGCTTTGGCGCCAACTCCAGGCCGCCGTCGCTGCATTCTGCGCCGTCCGCGCGAGGCGCTTAGGGAGCGTCGGTTGATTGCCTTTGACGGGGATGAGGTAGCCGTGGCCCTGGGCAGTAATCTGGGCCACCGGTTTTTTTGGCAAGGCAGCGCATCCAGAGTGAACACCGAACGCTCGATCCGCAGCGTGCCGATCAATGCTTGCACCACGTCGATTTCGCTGGGCTTATCATTGTCCAGCTCACGGTTCGCTCATTTACAGAGCCACTTCTGAGAAAGTGAGTTTTATTTGATAAGATTTTGATATGATTGACAAACTTACTTTTAAGACGGAACGCATGGACGATATCCCCTTGCTGCTGGCCCAGCTGGAGCGGATGCACGTGGGGGCGTTGTTGGATGAGCACTTTCCGACCCACGGCAACTGGCAGGGGCTGAGCCTGGGCACGGTCAGTGCCGTGTGGCTGGCCTTTATCCTGTCGGAAGGCGACCACCGCCTGAACCATGTCCAACCCTGGGTCGAGGCGCGCCTGCAGGGATTGGCCGGGTGTCTGGGCCAGCCGGTACGGGCGCTGGATTGGAGCGATGACCGCCTGGCGGCGGTGCTGGATTATTTGAGCGACGACGTGGCGTGGGAAACCGTTGAGCAGTCGCTGGGTGAGCAACTGCTGCGGGTCTATGACCTGGGGGGGTCGCGGCGAGTGCGTGTCGACAGCACCACCGCCAAGGGCTACGTCGAGGTGACTGAGGAAGGTCTGTTTCAATTCGGCCACAGCAAGGACCACCGTCCGGACCTGCCGCAGGTGAAAATCAATCTTGCGACGCTGGATCCCCTGGGGCTGCCCCTGAGCACCACGGTGGTCTCGGGCGAGCAGGCCGATGACCCGCTGTACGTGCCGGAGATTGGCAAAGTGCAGCGCACGTTGCAGCAGGCCGGGATGACCTACCTCGGTGATGCGAAGATGGCGGCGCTGGCCACCCGGGCGTACGTGGTGGGCAGCGGGGATCATTATCTGTGCCCGCTGCCGAGCACGCAACTGCCGGAGTCGGAGCTCGAGCAGGTGCTGGAGCCGGTCTGGGCGGGCCACCAGGCGCTGGAGCCGGTGTATCAGCCCAGCGCGGAGGGTGACCGGGGGCCGAAGCTGGCCGAGGGCTTTGGCTATGAGGTGAAGCTCACCGGTGAGCACGACGGTAAGGAGCTCACCTGGATCGAGCGGCGGCTGGTGGTACGTTCGCTCAAACTGGCCGAGCGTCAAGAGCGGGCGCTGCACCAACGTCTGGAGCAGGCCACCGCGGCGATTGCCGAGCTTAACGTCACCGGCCAGGGCAAGAAGCGCTTTACCGACGAGGCGACCTTGGCCGAGACCGTCGAGGCGCTCATCGCCAAGCACCGGGTCGCGGGCCTGCTGGCGGTGGACTATCAAACCCATCTCGATGAGCGGCCCAAGCGGCGTTACCGTGACCGGCCCGCTCGGGTGGAGCGCACCCAGACAGTCACCGTGCAGGTATGCCTCGACGAGGCCGCCCTCGCCTCGGCAGTGCGCCGGCTGGGCTGGCGGGTCTATGCCACCGACCAGACCGAGTTGTCGTTGACCGAGGTCGTGCTCGCCTACCGTCAGGCCTATCTCATCGAACGGGGCTTTGGGCGCCTGAAGGGTCGGGTGTTGTCGCTGACACCGATGTATTTGGACTCCGATGCGCGGGTCAAGGGGCTGATCCGGCTGCTGAGCCTGGGGCTGCGGGTGCTGACCTTGGTTGAGTTCACCGTGCGCCAGCGCCTGCAGCAGGAAGGGACGCGCCTGAGTGGTCTCTATCCAGGCAACCCCAAGCGGGCGACGGCTCGCCCCACCACCGAGATGATGTTGCGCGTCTTTACCGGGCTGACCCTGGTGCTGCTCGATGAGGGCACTGAAGTACATGCCCATTTGACCACGCTCACCCCGGTACAGCAACGCATCCTGGAGCTGCTCGACTTTCCGCTGGAGATCTATATGCAATTGACGCCGCATTTCTCAGAACCCCTGCTCAATTTGAGCGAACCGTGAGGTCCAGCTTACCGACGCCGCAGATCAGCTGACGAGGATGACTAAAAAACGACACCAGCGAGGTAACACGTTGTTTCTCGCCTTCCTTGGGTGGGAAGGTGCGGGTGATACGCTTGCCATCAATAGCGATCGTCTCGGCCTGCGCGTACTGCGGCATCCAGCGATTGAACTGCCTACACAAACCCTCGATCGACAGCTGCTGGCTCAAGCGTTGCAACGTACTGTAGGAGGGCGCTTTATCGCGCGGTAACGGGATCACCTCGGCCAGCGCTTGCACATGGGTGCGCGCAAAGCGCGCGATCCCTTTCAGGCTCGTTCGCCCGCATAGCATCGCCATTACCATAATCGTTAAGCTCGACAACTGCACAGGGCGAATGCCTTTCGCATGACGCGGGTCTGCTAACTCGACTTTTGCAGTACTCCAAAGGGCGTAGCATCGGGGCTTTTCTCCAGGGGAGGGGCCGCACCACTCCCCTGACCTGGCCTGGACGCTCCAGACCAAGCCCATCCTCGGCTTCGCGAAGCAGATGCACCGTCTCTCAGTAGGAAAGCGCGGCGATCAAAGGTGCCATCACCTCGCCAAGCGTCCGCCCTTGGGAGAGCGCGGTGGTGATAAAGGTCGCCAAGCTCCACAGTGCCTGCGCCTGGGTATGGCGACGCCACGTGCCTGCTGAGCCCTCCAGCTTAGTCTGGAGCTGACGTTGAAGCAGGTGAAGGAGGGCCTGATCGTGATGGGCTGCGCGCAGTAACCTGTAGGTCACGGCGACAAGCGCGATATGTCGATACACCGCCGCAAAGTCCCGGACCTGATACTGATCGAGTCCATCAACTTTGCCCTCTTCGTGATAAACTTCAACGGACCAGCGGTGGCGCCGAATCCGGGTGATGCCTGTGGCCTGCCAATGCAACTGATTGCCGATGAAAAATGCTGCCGCGTCGGACAGGTCGGCCTGGCGATGATTGATCACCAACCGTTGCTTGCCAAAGTTCGGAATCTGATGGGTGTTGCAGTAGCTGTAATAGGGTTCCTTCTGGCCTTTATAGGGAATCGATAGGTTACGAAAGATCGGTTTGTCACCGGCGTTGACGGCCTGGTGATGTTCGGCTCGCAGGTGCTGAGCAACCGCTTCCAAGCGGTGCTCGCCACTGGCTAACCGCACCTTATCATCGCCTGCCAATGTGCCCACGTAAGCGCACTTCAGGGGCTTTGCTAAAAACCGGCAGAACGCCGGTTGCGTATACCAGTTGGCAAAGGTGACCGGCAGCCCGTGCTCGGGGTGCTCGGCACCGAACTGGGTAAGCAGCTGCTGGCCTAATAGCAACTTGCTTTGATAAAGCCGTTGGACTTCCGGCTTCTGTTGATGACGCCGCCACAGGTTCAGCAGATACTGGCGCCATTTCTTGGGCGCGGTGGTCTTGAGCGCAGACTTGCTGGCGCGGATTGGCACCCCTGCCGCCCGCAGCCCGGCCTCTAGCTCCTCGACCACCACCGGCTCCCATAACCGAAACGCCACCGGATAGTCGGTCTGATCATCACTGTAATGCAGATTGACTAGATTATGTGCCCACACATAACACCCCCGCGAGGTGTCATACCAATACGCAATCTTCTCAACCTGCTGGCCATAGTGGGTCAACAAGGTATCATCCAGACTCAATACCCCTTTCGGCTTCATCCGGGTGCCCGCCAGACTCTCCAGCAACCCAAGACGCGCTCGGTTAAGCGCCTCGACCGAAAATGGACTCGCCGTTAATAGCCGATTCAGACTGCTCTGATTCCGCACATCGACCACAAAGCCCCGATTGCTTCCCTCAACCGTCTTGTTCTCCGAGAGAATCAAGCCACTAATGTAGCGCTGAAACTGCTCAAAGGCTTCCGCCGAAAATACCGCCGCAAAAAATGGCGCATAGTGCCGGACAAGCTCAGGAATCTCAACCAACGGTAACATGAGAACACCTCCACGCTGATGGATGAATTCTCGTCTATTCATATTCTACTGCGCTTATTGCCGCGCAAAAAGGATATTTGAAGATTAAACTGCTGCAAAAGTCGAGTTCTAACTCGGATAAATAATGCACTAGACTGTGATAGGCCATCAAGGGGGGCTCCGATCGTTCAATAGGTTAGTCAAAGCTGTTCGATAACTTTATGATAGCATAAAATTATCTGTACTTTGAATCGACCCTCCCTCCCTTGGGGGAGATGATCGCCTTGGTCGCCGGCTTCGGCGGGTGGTTGGGACGAAAACATGATGGTCCCCCCGGGCCAAAAGCAATTTGGACGGGGTTGCAGCGGATTCGAGATTTTGCCATTGCCGTGCAGGTAATGTCCGAAATGCATAATTTTTCAAGCGGTTAGTGAGTTGTGTGTAATGGGGTGCGTTAAGGGAAGGTCCTGGCGGCTGCAATGAGTGCGTTGAGTTCTGACTCACTGTTACGATTACGTCTTTTCTCGTGAACATCGACCGGCACACCCACAACAAGATTCTGCTCATCGAGAACACCAGATAGAAATCGCTTAGAGAACTTGCGCGCCAGGGTATTTTCAACGCCTCTTAGCATCTAAATAAAATATAAAAATATCAAAACAGGCCCCGGATTTCGCTGCGCTCCATCCAGGCTACGAAAAAGCAATAGGGTAAATTCTTTCCTAAAAATCACCTAAAGCCTAAACTTGCGGTAAGACCGCCTACACAAGAGATAACCCATGATAGATAAACCCACGGCTTTAGTATTTGACCTAGACGGAACCCTAGTAGACAGCGTCTATCAACACGTACTGGCGTGGCATGAGGCGTTACGACAAGTGGGTATCGAACTCTCCGTCTGGCGCATCCACCGCAAGATTGGCATGAGTGGCGGCTTATTTGCTCAAGCCTTGCTGCGCGAAACCGATCGGGCGCTGGACGAAGGACTCCAGGAACGCCTGCAACAGCTGCATGCCGAAGCCTACCGCAAGCGTGCCGCAGAAGTCCGTCCCCTGCCCGGCGCACGGCAGCTGCTCGCTTATCTGAGTGAATTGCGCGTTCCCTGGGCCATTGCTACCAGCGGGCGCCTTGCCAGTGCCAAACCCAACCTGGAAAGTCTCGACGTTCCCGATACGACACCCGTGGTGACCCGCGATCAGGTGCCCCATGCAAAACCGGATCCGGATCTGTTTTTGGAAGCCGTCCGCCGCCTGAACGTAGAGGTTAATGCCGCAGTCGTGGTCGGCGATAGCGTCTGGGATCTGCTGGCCGCTCGGCGCGCTCGCACGCTGGGAGTAGGTCTGTTAGCTGGTGGTTATGGCCGGGATGAACTCGAGCGGGCCGGTGCTTACCGCGTTTACGAAGACCCGGCCGATCTGCTGCGCCATCTGGATGAGATCGGCATCAGAACGCCGCCGGCGTAACGGAAATCGTTGCGGCCAATCACCGACAGCCGGCCCCTCTGTTAAACTGATTGAAGCTGCCGTTGCAGGATATTACTTGAACGGCAGAATTTTCAGGAAACCTTTACGCCTGTACTGAAAAGCATTAACGATAGAGCGGCTTTGCCAAGCAAAGCCTTACAATATCATTACGTTATTGAAACAACCACTTAAGATATTCCGCTGACTCATTTTTCCAATCATCACCGATTTTCATTCTGTTATTCCAGCATTTCGGATAAAATTGAGTCTATCGTTTTCGCCGGAAGAGCCCCCCATGTCCAAGAAGCGCAAGTACCCGTCAACAGAGTTGTCTACAGACCAGCGTGAACTCGTTGCACGCCTCGTGGGCCCGCTGGAGGTGCGTGGGATCTCGCGCTCGGTCTTTCGTGAGGTTCTCGCCGACGCCGAGATCATGGTGCCCAAGTCGTCTTTGGACCGCTGGGTGCACGCCCACGCGGCGACGGGCAGGATCTTCACGGCGGAGAAGGCCAGCGGAGCGGCGCCGCTTCTGGACGACGAGCAGGGCGAGATGGCAGCCGGTTGGGTCCTGTCTCAGAACGACTCGAACCAGGTCGTCTCGCTCGCCTCGTTCTCGACGTTCTGCGCGTCAGCCTTTGGTGTGGAGCTTGCCCAGACGACGGCGCATGACTACCTGCATGCCCTTGGCTTCAGTTCGAAGGTTTCCCAGGTGAAGATCAGCGGCTTCACGGTGGACGTCGACGCGCTCGCGAAGATGATGTTTGAGTGGAAGAGCGAGCGACAGCGTGCGGGAGACCTCAAGGGGCTCCTGGCAAGCGTCGACTTCACGTTCACGGGCCACCGCACCGATCGGCGCCTGACCTACGCGCCTGCTGGTGGCGCTCAGCCAAAATCGAGCACCGCGATCACGCGGTTCACGAACTGCCTCGTCACCGTTGTCTGGTCCGACGGTGTAACCCGTACCCCGCCTGTCCTCTTCACGTTCCATGGGAAATTCCGGCGCGATCGTGTCGGGCGCAAGGCGTGGGTCCAGGAGAGGGACAAACTCGTGAACGCTCTCGCACGCTTCGGCATCCATGCGAAACGCGTCATCTCTATTGGCGCCGAGCAGAACGAGACCCGCCTCTATGCCAGCGAGAGTGCCGGGCTTCTGCGCCGGTTTTTTGCGCGCTACCAGATCCCGCGCAACGTTGTCGTCTTCAGCGATAATGGGAAGTCCTTCTTTCCGGGCGGCGTGAGTGTTCTCGAATCGCTCGGGTTCGCAAAGCACGTGTCGTACCCTGCACCCGTGCATCAGCATCTTTCGCCCAATGACAACCGCCTGCATGGCACGGCGAAGGCGAGGTGGCGTAACAGTGGAGTGGACTTCAAGGATGACGTGGAGTCGTCCCTGTGGCTCCTAAGAGCCATCTCGATGTTGAACTCGCGGCTCACGGAGCGACGTGGTTCAGGCGGAACCTCTTGGATCTCACCGCCAAGTCAGCGCGAGAGCTCATTCGGGGCAGCTCTGGGAACAGGGCACAGGTCGACTCCGATAGGCTCTATGCTTACCATATCTTTGCGGGCCTGAATGCGATGGGAAGACCAGAAGAGACTAGCGCATAAGTTCCGGACAACTTGCATGGGCGAGTGTGCAGCGGGTAGTGAGAATAGAATTGGACTCAATTTTAGCCGAAACGCTGGATTTCAGGTAACTCAATGCTAAGCGAAACTAACCACGTTTCGTTGTTACTTGAGTTCCAGTCGTTCTCATAACGGCTACCCTAATAGTTGAACGCTAGCCGAAATCGCGACATAACAGATTTCTGCCGTGGCCCCATCATTTATCTGATCAGAGCCTAAAACAGTGCGCTAAGCTACGTATTTTTTCGAAATAGGTTGTCTCCCTCTAAATTATAACAAAAATACATTGATTTACTGTTCAGTTAATTATAGTATCTTCGCATGGAGCCTACGGAATTTTTTAGCCATCCCAGTTGCGCCCGCCAGCGCCAATACGAGGCGCTCAAAGCCTTCTACCAGGAGAGACTGTCGGCGGCCGAAGCGGCCGCTCGCTTCGGATTCTCGGTCTCGTACTTTAAGAAGCTGCGAGTTGAGTTTGTGCGCCGTCTTCGGCAGGGACGCAATCCCTTTTTTGTCGAACCCAAAACCGGTCCCAAACAGCGGCGTCGCAGCGACGCGTTGGTGGAGCAGATCATCGCGCTGCGCAAGCACAACTATGCGATCACCGATATCAAAGCGGTGCTAGAGGCCCAGGGGGGCTCTCTGTCATTGGATACGATCGATCAGCTTTTGAAAACCGAAGGCGTTGCGCCGCTACCGAAGCGCACTCGCCAACAGCGCCTGACGGGGAAACCGCCTCCGACCTTACCGGCGCCACGCAGCGCTACCCTGACGCTCGCTGACGAAGACTTTACCACCACCACGGGAGCGGGTCCCTTGGTTTTTCTGCCGCTACTCGAACGCTTAGGGATCGTGCCGGCGATTACCCAGGCGCAGTTTCCCTCGACTAGCGAGATCCGCGATGTGCAAGCGGTGTTGTCGCTCTTGGCGCTGAAGCTGATGGGCACCCAGCGCTGGTCACACGACACCGCCTGGAATCTGGATCGAGCGTTGGGGCTATTTGCGGGGCTCAACGTGTTACCCAAAGCCACGACGCTGGCGAGCTATTCCTATCGGGTCACGCGGACCATGAATCGGCGCTTTCTCCTGCAGTTGAGTCGCTGTTTTCAACACGACAGCGCGCCGGGTGAATTCAATTTGGATTTCAAAACGATTCCCCATTGGGGCGATGCGAGTGTGCTGGAAAAACACGGGTCGGGCAGTCGTGCGAAAGCGCTCAAGAGTGTCCTGGCCTTGATCGTGCAGGACTCCGCTACGGGGCACCTGGCTTATACTAACGCCGATATCCGACAGCGTGATCAAAGCGCGGCGGTGCTCGACTTCGTCGACTTTTGGAAGCAGGGCCGTGGGATCGCGCCCAAGGTGCTCATCTTCGATTCGAAGCTCACGACTTACCGCCATCTCGATCAGCTCAATCAAAGTCCTGAGCGGATCACATTTCTGACCTTACGCCGGCGCGGTAAGCAGTTGCTCCAGGGCGTCGAGGCGTTGCCCGCCGAAGCTTGGCAGCGGGTGTCCGTGGCGCGCGCCAAGGGCAAACACCAGACGCTGCGGGTGCACGATGGCACCTGCACGCTGCCCCATTACCAAGGGGAAGTTCGACAAGTCATTCTCACCGATCACGGGCGCCGGCAACCGACGTTTTTGATCACCAATGACTTCGAACTACCGGTTAAACACGTGGTGCAAAAGTACGCGCGGCGATGGTTAGTGGAACAGGAAATCGCCGAGCAGATCGTGGCGTTTCACCTCAATAGTCCCTCGTCTTCCCTTGTCGTCAAGGTGGATCTTGACCTCACGTTGTCGCTCTTGGCCCATCATCTCTACCGTCAACTGGCCAATGGCTTACCGGGTTTTGAGCAGTGTACGGTCGAGACGAGCCATCGGAAATTCCTAGAAAATGGGGCGGCTATCACTATTCACGGCAACACCGTAACGGTTCGACTCAACAAAAAAACGCACCTCCCAATCTTGTTCGAGCTGCCGTGGATGACACAACCGACTCACCTGGCATGGATGGACATGAATATCCAGTTTCTGCCCGGAACCGTGTCATGAAGAGACCTTAATTTATCGGAATGAAAATCGGTGATCATATCTACTACTAGGAAAAATTAACTATCATGGACCTTTGGAAAATTGGACTCGCTACGTTGATGCTTAGCGTAACGTCTTTTGTCAACCAAACCATTGCCTTTGAAACCCATGACACGAGCCTGCACACCGATTCTACCGCTACAGCGCTAAAGGACTTTGCCGCACAAATACAGGCTAAAACTCAAGCTGAGCAGGAAGCGGCGAAGCGTTTACGGTCAATGGCAGAACGAGGACATATCAAGGCGCAGTTCAATCTGGGCGTCAGATACGCCCAAGGTCGCGGTGTTCCCCAAAATATCGATGAAGCAATACGCTGGTATCGGCTAGCGGCAAAACAGGGACTTGCCGAAGCGCAGTTTAATCTGGGCCTTCTGTACGACAGTGGCTATGGTGTGACGCAGAATACCCAAGAAGCCGCCAAGTGGTACCGCAAAGCGGCTGAGCAAAGCAATGTGCCGGCACAAACCAACCTCGGGGCGATTTATGAAACAGGTCAGGATGTTTCACGGAATATCCAGGCAGCATTGCACTGGTACCACCGGGCGGCGGAACGTGGCGGAAACCAGGCCCAACTTAGCCTTGGGTTGATGTACTGTCTTGGTCGCGGTGTACAGCAAGATGTGGCCATCGGCTATGTCTGGGTGGCGCTGGCCGCGGAGCAAGGCAATCCGCAAGCACAAATCTTACAAAGCCGACTCAAGAAGTTAATCACGGATGAACGACGGGAGCGAGTCAATAAACTTCTACCGGTTTACTCGGCAAGTTATGTTGCTCCCTATCAATAGACCTCTTGCACCAGCCAGACGCTAGCGGTCCAGGCTAGACGTGGTCTCTGCCCAACCCTGCCGTTCGGCAGGGATTCGCGCTACCGCGCAACTTCCGGTGCGCTGCCGGCGACATTTCCCAGCCCGGCGCCTCAGCGCTCATTTTGGAAGTTTTCTCGGCATAAAAGCCTGGCGTCGTGCCGGGCTTTTCTATGATTTTGGCGTTCATGAGCGCGTTCATGGGGCACATGTAGGTATTTATACGCATTGCGGTCAACACCAAACTTACGTTAAGACTAAAAGAAGAGGTGATGGATTCTCCACGTCGTCAAGGCTGAGTGAGGCGGCTCGGCCTTTTAGGCTCTCCCGAAACTTTTGTGAAGAATTTTTTTCCAGAGTCGGGAGAGCCTTTTTTTGCAACTGTCATTCTTGACAACGCTCTTCTACTCTTTGGGTCAATCCTCTGAACGGCAAATTTGATGATTCGGTGACTAAAGCAACAGAATCTTAAACTTTGTCGTTGCACTTTAGGGCGACGTATGTTATCGACGCGGAACTAAAAGCAACAATGCCCAAGTCGAGAGCAATATCATCATGAATGGAACCAAGCCGCAGCACGGCGGAAAGTATCGAATCCTGATTGTCGCCTCGGAAATGTATCCTTATGCGAAAGTCGGCGGATTGGCCGATGTGGTTGCGGCATTAGCCGGTGCGCTGAAGCGGCTGGAGCACGACGTACGGGTGGTAATACCCCACTACCGGCTTATCGATCTTGCGTATTGGCATGCCGAGCGGGTACTGGAGTCCATGGGAGTGTGGATGGGGAACCGCGAAGAATGGTGCTCGGTATTTGGGATTAAGACAGATACCGAAGTACCCGTTTACCTGATCGAGCATCAGCTCTACTTCGACAGGTGGGGGCTGTATCATGATGCCAGCATGCAGGATTACGCTGATAACCCGGTGCGGTTCGGTTTTTTCACCCGGGCGGCGCTGCAACTTTGCAAAGATATCGGTTTTCAGCCCGATATTGTACACGCCAACGATTGGCAGACCGCACTGGCTCCGGGTTATCTGAAGATCTGGCATTGGAATGATCCCGTGCTTGGTGGTGCCGCCTCCCTTCTCACCCTCCATAACGTGGCACATCAGGGAATCTATCCGGCCAACTGCTACGACTATCTTGGGCTAGGCCGGCAGAATTTCACGGAAGAAAAAATAGAATCTTATGGTAAAGTCAATTTCCTCAAGGGCGGCATTTATTACGCCGACATCGTGACGGCGGTGAGCCCGACCTTCGCCGATGAGATTACCCAACCCTTTGGCGGCTTCGGCCTGGCACCGTATCTGTCCCGACGCGGAGAAGCGCTGCTTAGCATTCTCAACGGCATTGACTATGCCATCTGGGATCCCGAACGCGATCCGCTCTTACCGGCGCACTTCTGCGCTCGCCATTTGGCGGGTAAGCGGGAGTGCAAACGACACCTGCAGCGGACATTCGAGCTGCCGGTCGACGACCATGTCGCACTGATTGGTGCGATTGGCAGGTTTGTGGAGCAGAAAGGCTTCCATCTCATTGCTCAGGCGATCGAAGGGATTCTGCGGGAGATGCATATCCAGTTTGTGATCCTGGGCAGTGGTGCGCATCATCTCCAAGACTATTTCTGGCATCTGCCGAGCCGTTACCACGGACAAACCGGGTCGTATATCGGCTTTGAGGATAAGCGCGCCCATCTGATCGAAGCCGGCTGTGATTTCTTTCTGATGCCGTCTTTATTCGAGCCATGCGGGTTGAACCAGATGTACTCACAACGCTACGGCACTCTGCCGATTGTCCATGCGACGGGAGGACTTGATGATACGGTGCAGAACTATGATGAGGCAACCGGCGAGGGAACCGGTTTTAAATTCTGGAAACCGTCGCCGCAGGCGCTGCATTATACCGTCGGATGGGCAATCAGCACATACTACGACCGGCCGCATCATCTAAGTACGATGATTGAGAGCGCTATGACACGGGACTTCTCATGGGAGAAAAGTGCGCACCAATATGAATATGCCTATGCTCAAGCGATACGCCGCAAACAGCGGTTCGATGCAGGTCTTGCCTGCTAAAAACGATCTGCCACTGTCGTCTTGACACATCCTAGCTCTATTTTGGGACATTGTTGTCACATCCACTGGCCGTGAAGCCCTGGCTTAATCAAGTCGCCCGCAAGCACTGGCATGCGCATATTTCTCTTCTAAAATAACTGCCAAAGCGCTTAGATCCAGATAAGTTTCCACCGCATCCGCCAATTGTTCGATGCCGGCCTCCCTAAGCAGACGATAATCCGGCGCTTCCTGCACGGCGAGCCCTGCCCAGCGCAGCAAAGCATCCCGCGCCGGCGCGGCATCGAATAGACCATGTAGGTAGGTGCCAATCAGCTGATTATCCGCAGAGATCACCCCGTCCGTGTGCTCTGCCAGATGTACCGCCGGACGCTCCAGCGCAGACCCGACGGTGACGCCCATGTGAATTTCATAGCCGGTTACTAGAGCCTGCTCCAGCGCTAGGCACCCTTCCACTCGCCGTAATTGTTTCTGGGGCGTTAGTGTCGTCTCCAGGTCTAATAAATTCAGACCCGGGCTAGCGCCGGGTGCACCCTCAAAACCTTCAGGATCGTGCACCGTGCAGCCCAGCATCTGAAATCCTCCACAGATACCGATGAGTTTGCCGCCGTAACGCAAGTGCCGGTAAATGGCCTGGTCCCAGCCTTGTTTCCGCAAGCGCTGCAAATCTCCCCGGGTACTCTTGCTGCCCGGCAGAATAATCAGATCCGCCGGCGGAAAAGGGTCGCCAGAACGCACCCAGCATACCTCCACCTGGGGGTGCAGGCGCAGGGGATCCAGGTCCGTATGATTGCTAATGCGGGCAAGCACCGGCACCACAACTCTCAGGCCGCCCTTTTCCTTGATCGTCCCCGGCGCCCGGGAAAGGGAATCTTCGGCTTCCAAATGAAGCCCCTGAAGATATGGCAGTACACCCAGCACCGGCTTACCCGTTGCATGCTCCAGCCATGTCAGGCCCGACTCGAGCAGGGCGAGATCACCGCGAAAGCGATTAATAATAAAGCTCCGGATCCGGGCCTGCTCGCTGGGCGCGAGCACGGCCAGCGTTCCCATCAACTGGGCAAACACGCCGCCTCTGTCGATATCGCCCACCAGCCAGACCGGACAGTCCACCGCCTCGGCGAAACCCATGTTGGCGATATCGTTATCCCGGAGATTAATTTCCGCCGGGCTGCCGGCCCCTTCCACCAGGATCAGGTCATAGTTTCTCTGCAGCCGGGCGTGAGACTCCAGCACCGCCCGCATGGCCACGCGTTTATAGTCGTGATAGGTGCGGGCGTCCATGTTGGCCAAGGGCCGACCATGAATGATAACCTGAGCGCCAATATCGGTATTGGGTTTGAGCAGCACCGGGTTCATATCGGTGTGGGGGTCCAGACCGGCGGCCTGGGCCTGCACCGCCTGGGAACGGCCGATCTCACCACCGTCCACGGTCACGGCGCTATTTAAGGCCATATTTTGAGGTTTAAACGGCACCACCCGCACGCCCCGTCGAACCAGCACCCGGCAAAGGCCGGTTACCAGGGCGCTTTTGCCGGCGTCCGAGGTGGTGCCCTGAATCATCAAGGTTTTGGCAGTCATGCTATGATTTATGATTGATTAATTAAATTCGCTACATTATTTTTTCCGGATAGACAAATCTTAACACTCCTTTCAGCCAATAAACCTGCCCAATGAAGTTAGCCCTTATCTGTGCATGCGCCATTCTTCTGGATCGCCGGCTGGGAGAGCCACGTCGCTGGCATCCCCTGGTGGGGTTTGGCAGCCTCGCTCAGCGGACAGAACAGTGGTTTTACGGTCCACCGCAGCTAAGTGCCAGACGGCGGCGGCTACGTGGCGGCGCGGCGCTGACGTGTCTTACCCTTCCCGCCGTGCTGGGCGTTTGGTTATTGTCCTTCGTTGCCTATGGAGAACTCATTGTCGAAATCGGCTTATTGTATCTGGCACTGGGAGCCACCAGCCTAGCGGAACATGCCAGAGCAGTGGCCGAAGCCCTGCATGACCATGACCTGCCCCTGGCCCGCCAACGGGTGGGGCTGATGGTAAGCCGCGACACCGGCAAGATGAACCAAGCCCAGGTAAGCGCAGCCGCTGTGGAATCCGTGCTGGAAAATGGCTGCGATGCCGTGTTTGGCGCACTGTTCTGGTTCGCGGTAGCCGGTGCGCCCGGCGTGGTGCTATATCGACTGGTCAACACTCTAGACGCCATGTGGGGTTATCGCACCGCCCGTTATTTACAGTTTGGCTGGGCTGCAGCGCGTCTGGACGATATTTTGAACTGGATGCCGGCGCGCTTAACCGCTCTGAGTTATACTTTGTTGGGCCAACAGCGGTTAGCCTGGCGCTGTTGGCGTCTTCAGGCTTCAGCCTGGCAGAGCCCTAATGCCGGACCGGTTATGGCGGCGGGGGCCGGCGCTTTGGGGGTGTCGTTAGGCGGGGCTGCCAGCTATCATAGCCAATGGATACAACGGCCTCCTCTCGGTGCCGGTCTACCGCCCGGCGCTATTGATATTGACCGAGCCGTCAAACTGATCAACGCCGCCATCTGGCTGTGGCTGTTCGGCATTGCCATAGGAGGATGGCTGCTTGCTTGAGCATGGTGGCGCCATTCGCGCGGCGGCGGAACGTTACGGCATCGCTCCCGAGCAGTGGCTGGATCTTTCTACCGGTATCAATCCCTATGGCTGGCCGGTGCCGGATGTGCCGGCAGCGGTCTGGCAACGGTTACCTGAAGACAACGACGGTCTGGAACAAGCTGCGGTCGCCTATTATGGCAGCGAGCAATTATTACCCGTCGCCGGCTCTCAGGCGGCGCTGCAAACCCTGCCCCGGTTGCGCAAACCCGGCCAAGTCGGCGTACTAACTCCCAGCTATGCCGAGCATGCCTACGCCTGGAGCCGGCATGGGCATCACGTTGTGCCAATAACCACTGAGACTATTGAGGCTCGCTTGGATAGTTTAGATGTACTGGTGCTGAGCAATCCCAATAATCCCACGGGTGTGTGGTTTAGTCGGGCAGTACTGCTGGAGTGGTGGTCACGCCTGGCAAAGCGGAACGGTTGGTTAGTGGTCGACGAAGCCTTTATGGATGCCACGCCGGAACGAAGTCTTGCGCCTACTAGCGGTCTACCGGGTCTGGTCATCTTGCGCTCTTTGGGCAAATTCTTCGGTTTGGCCGGAGCGCGGGTGGGATTTGCATTAGGACCCGATGCTCTACTTCAGCTCCTGCGCGAGCTTTTAGGGCCCTGGACCGTAACCGGACCTGGCCGCTGGGTGGCTACCCAGGCGCTCAATGACCGTCATTGGCAACGGGAAACACGCCAGTCATTACCGCATGCCAGTGCCCGGTTGGCCGGGCTGCTAAGTCGGCAGGGCCTATCAGTCACGGGAGGTACATCGCTGTTTCAGTGGTCACTCTATCAAGAAGCGGCGGCCCTTAAAGAGCGTCTGGCTCACCAGGGTATTTGGGTACGGTGTTTTGATGCTCCTCCTAGCCTGCGCTTTGGATTGCCAGGCAACGAAGCCGCCTGGCGGCGGCTAGCCGACGCTTTACACGAAAGCGGTGCTAAATGTCTCGCCCGTTTATAAAAGGGGTTTCCCGCGGCCGGCGCTGAATATTACGAAAACAATCTGAAAACCGAAGGCTGGATGTGAAGCTCATTGAGGTAGTGGCCAACGCCGGACATGGCGACACGATTAGCCAGCATTGCAGAACGTCACGAGGCAGTGTACTTCCGCTTTGGCCTCAAGGATAAAGACGAAAAGCAGATGATGCGGCTTCTCGTAGCCGACGATAAAACACAGCCGGTCCTGGATGCATTGCGGGATATCTTGGGCCCGCAGCCCGACACCCTGTTGTTCGGCAGGGTTTCGCTACGGCGCACCTTCCTGTGATTCACCAGAGCCCGATGCTCATCGGTGGTGGCGGGCACGATACGATCGACCATGCTGGTGGGAAAGGCAAAGTGCTCGGTAATCCATTGGTGCAACGCCGGATCTCTACGCTCGACGAAGGCCAGGATCATTTTCTTCGCCACATCGCCATTGTACTGCACGTTGGCGCATGACATCACCGTGAACGGAGGTAATCCTTGACGGCGCCGCAGGTCGAGGGCCTCGACGAGATAGCCGAAGGAGCACTTGGGTTCATGGGGATGGGCCACAGGTCGTGCACTATGTGCGGATGCGTATCGTTAAACTCCCCAGTCCCCTCATTCTGATAATAGCCACCCGCCGCGCTGCGTTCGACGACCGTATAAAGGCACCGCCACGACCGTCCGCCAAAGCGCAAATGCTGTGGCTGGTAGGATGGCGCCGAATCTCATAAGCGTCTTCGTTGTCGGAGCCTTCGCCCGGGGCAGTATAACTGGCGATCCCGATCATATTTCAGGGAGCGAATAATTTCGGCGATGACCGTTCTGGCGCTGGTCAGTGCACCTCCGGCCGACTCCGGCCCACATCGGCCAGCGGGTGGCGACCGATCTGCTCGAGAGCCAGACCGTCGGGACCGAACAGGTGGCAGATTTCACTCTTGACGCCCAAGTTGATATCATCGCCCACCCGAATCGGACTGCTACCGTCGATCTGGGCGCTGATGTTTTGGTCATCCTCGAGTTTGGCGTAGATCAGGGTGCCACTGCCGAGGCGCTCGACCACTATCACCTTGCCGGGGATCTGCCCGTCGCCGCCACCCCCCTCCAGCAGATGCTCCGGGCGCACGCCTAGGGTGATCTTCTCACCGGGTCGACGGCCTGGCCCCTTGGCCGGCACGCTGACTTTGGAGCCTCCCGGCAAGCCGACAGTGACCGCTTCAGGCGTGATGTTCTGCACTGCCGTCTCCAGAAAATTCATGTTGGGCGAACCGATAAAGCCGGCAACGAAGCGGTTGCGCGGATGGTGGTAGAGTTCCAGGGGCGAGCCGACCTGTTCCACAATCCCGCTCTGTAGCACTACGATCTTGTCGGCCATGGTCATGGCCTCCACCTGATCGTGAGTCACGTAGACCATGGTGGCATCGAAATCGCTGTGCATGCGGGCGATCTCGATGCGCATCTGCACCCGCAACGACGCATCCAGATTCGAGAGGGGCTCGTCGAACAGAAACACTTTGGGGTTGCGGACGATGGCCCGGCCGATGGCTACCCGCTGGCGCTGGCCGCCGGACAGGTCTTTCGGCTTGCGGTCCAGCAGTGGCTCGAGTTTGAGAATACGGGCGGCCTCGGTCACCTTACGGTTGATTTCGTCCTTGGGCAATTTGGCGAGCTTCAGGCTAAAGCCCATATTGTCCCGCACTGTCATATGGGGGTAGAGGGCATAGGTCTGAAACACCATAGAAATTCCCCGCTCCGACGACGACAGGTCGTTGACCCGCTGGCCACCGATGCTGAGATCCCCGTCGGTGATGCTCTCCAGTCCGGCGATCATTCTGAGCAGCGTGGATTTACCGCAGCCGGAAGGGCCCACAAAAACGGCGAATTCTTTGTCTCGGATGTCCAGATCAACGCCCTTGATGACTTCCACGTCGCCATAGGCTTTACGGATGTTACGCAGCACGACCTCAGCCATTGCTAAATCTCCTAGTAGGTGAGCCGGAATCGGTTCAACACGCGGGAACCGACCCCATCATTTTTTACTTGACAGCGCCGAAGGTGAGACCCTGGACCAGTTGTTTCTGGCTCACCCAACCCACGATCAAAATGGGGGCAATAGCCATCACCGAAGCAGCCGAGAGCTTTGCCCAGAACAGACCCTGGGGGCTCGAGAAAGAGGCGATGAAGGCCGTGAGCGGCGCCCCTTGCGAGCTGGTCAGATTGAGGCTCCAGAAGGCCTCGTTCCAGGCCAGGATCACCGTCAGCAGCCCGGTCGAGGCAATGCCCGGCAGGGCCAGGGGGATGAGCAGCAGGAATAACTGCTGCATGGGGGTGGCGCCGTCCACGCGACCTGCCTCCATGATCTCGGGAGGCACGTCCTTGAAGTAGGTATAGAGCATCCAGATGACGATGGGCAGGTTGATCAGAGTGAACACGATCAGCAGCCCCGTGACGGTGTCCAGCAGCCCCGTGTCCCTGAACAGCAGGTAGATCGGCACCAGCACCCCGACCGGGGGCATCATCTTGGTGGACAACATCCACAGCAGCGTGCCAGGGGTGCGCTTGGTGGGGAAGAACGCCATGGCGTAGGCCGCGGGGATGGCAAACGCGAGCGCCAGCAGGGTGGAGCCGAAGGACACGGCGACCGAGTTCCAGGCGAACTTGAGATAGTCGCTGCGCGCGAACACATCGCTGAAGTTATCCAGGGTGGGATTGAAGAACAGCGAGGGCGGCGTGGAGAAGGCCTCGGTCTCGGTCTTGAAGGCGGTCAACGTCATCCAAAAAATGGGAAAAAATATAACGATGGCGATGAACCAGGCAAGCGCCGTGGTCCAGAGCTTTTCGCGGGATATCTGTTGCATGAGATTGGCCTCTTCAAGTCTGCTGCAGGTTGCGGGAAACGGTCCACACCAGGAAGATGGACACGATATTGGCCAGGACCACGGCGATGACGCCGCCGGCGGAAGCGTAGCCCACGTCGAATTGCAACAGTCCCACCGAGTAGATGAAATAGGCCAGATTGGTGGTGGCCAGCCCGGGACCACCCGAGGTGGTGACGTAAATCTCGGCGAAGATAGTCAGCAGGAAGATCGTCTCGATCATGATGACCACCGAGATGGCCCGCGACAGGTGGGGCAGAGTAATATAGTAGAACATGGCAATGGGGCCGGCACCATCGATACGGGCAGCCTCTTGCTGCTCGCTGTCCAGGGACTGGATGGCGGTCAGCAAGATCAGGAAGGCAAACGGTACCCATTGCCAGGAGACGATGATGATGATCGACAGCATCGGGTAATGGGTAAACCAGTCGATGGGCGTAAGGCCGATGCTGCTTTGCAGCCAACTGAGAAAGCCGTAGACCGGGTGCATCATCATATTTTTCCAGATTAGGGCGCTCACCGTGGGCATGACGAAGAAGGGTGCGATTACCAGCAGCCTGGCGATACCCCGACCGAAGAACTCCTTGTTGTAGAGCACCGCGAACAGGGTGCCCAGCACCACCGTGATGATCAGGACCGAGCCGGTCAGCACCAGGGTATTCCACAAGGACGCCCAGAGGGCCGGATCCTCGAAGAGGAACTGATAGTTTTCCGCACCGGCGAAGCCGGTGAGTGTCGGATTAAGCAGGTTGTAGCGGATGATCGAGAAATAGATCGTCATAGCCAGAGGCACGATCATCCAAAGGAATAGAACGATCACCGATGGCCACAGCAGAGGCCGGGTATCGACTTCCCGCGTCTTCCGTTTCCGCTTTGCAGCCACGGCTGCAGTTGTTGCATTTGCGGTGGTTGCCATTTCAGTCACCCCTTTGGACAGCCTTTAATGGGAAGCGGTAAACTTCGCTCGCCCGCCAGCCCTTGGACCGGTGGGCGAGCGAAGTCGGGCCGGCCTTACTTAGGATAGCCTGACTGGCGCATGGTGCGGGCGACGGACGACTGGGCAGACTTCAGAGCCTGGTCCACCGACATCTGCCCCGCGAGAACCCCGGCCATGGTTTGGCCAATCTGGGTACCGATACCCTGGAACTCGGCAATGCCGACATACTGAATCCCGGTATATGGCGCAGGATTCAGAGTCTGGTCGGTAGGATCAGCGGTCTGGATGGCCTCAAGCACGGGCTTGGCGAAGGGCGCGGCCTCGGTATACTTGGGGTTCGCATAGGTGGACGTGCGGGTTCCCGGCGGCACGCTGGTCCAGCCTACCTGTTCGCCTACCAGCTCGATGTAGGGCTTGGAAGTGGCCCAGACGATGAACTTCTGGGCAGCCTCCTTGGCATCGGAGGACACGGGGATCGCCAGGGCCCAGGACCATAGCCAATGATTCCCCTTGGGAGTCTTGCCGATGGGGGCCTGAGCAAAGCCCACCTTATCGGCCACCTGGGACTCGGCGGGGTTGAACACCAGGCCAGCAGCCACCGTGGCGTCGATCCACATGCCGCACTTGCCGCTGGTGAACAGGGCCAGGTTCTCGTTAAAGCCGTTGGAGCTGGCGCCTGGGGGGCCATAGTTGTTCAGCAGATCCACATAGGTGCTGACGGCCTCCTTCCACGCCGGGGAGTCGATGGTGGGGTTCCAGTTTTCGTCGAACCACTGGCCGCCGAAGGTGTGAACCATGGTGGACAGAAGCGCCATGTTTTCGCCCCAACCCGGCTTGCCGCGCAAGCAGATACCGTAGATCCCGGCGTCCTTGTCGGTAAGAGCCTCAGCAAATTGCTTGATGTCGTCCCAGGTGGGCTGCTCGGGCATGGACAGTCCCGCTTTCTCGAACAGATCCGTGCGGTAGAAGGTCAGTGAGCTCTCGGCGTAGAATGGCAGGGCGTAGAGCTTGCCATCATAGGACAACCCGTCACGCACCGGCTTGAGCACGTCGTCCAAGTCATAATCTTCCGGAAGATTATCCAGAGCTACCAGCCAGCCCTGCTCCGCCCAGATGGGAACCTCATAGGTGCCGATGGTCATGACGTCGAACTGGCCGCTATTGGTGGCGATGTCGGTGGTCAGACGCTGGCGCATGACATTCTCTTCCAGCACCACCCAATCCAGCTTGATGTCCGGATTCTGCTTTTCGAACTCCCTTGAGAGCCTCTGCATGATGATCATATCACCGTTATTTACGGTGCCGATCGTTACCGAGGTGTCGGCTTGTACCGCCGTGACAGATAACGCTAGGGCAGCAACGAGGGCAGCGACCGAAGCAATTGGTTTCATCATGATGAGCTCCTCCTTAGGAAGTTCGTTTTTCGTGTCAGTAACTTGGTAATCACCCACGGCGTTGAACCGGAGATCGGGCCTGCGCGTCGCGGAAACTGATCATCTTCTCAAATAATGATCAACCTTATAATTGGCAAGCTTTGCCATAACTTAAACATAGCCCAGCGCGCGTGTGATAATGACGGCTCTTCAAGACAGCTCCTAAAGGTTCCCCCACCTGACTTCCATGATAGACAGCGGCATGGCCCGGCTGGGCTTCATTGCGGATAGCCGGTGGTATAGCCTCCCCAGCGCATGGTTTGCGACGTAGCGTTCTGGGCGGCCGCCAGGGCGCTGTCAACGGACATCTTCCCCGCTAGCGCGGCATTGATAAACTGGCCGACCTGGGTGCCGATATGCTGGAATTCGGGAATATCAACGAACTGGATCCCATTGTAAGGCGTCGGTTGCAGCGTGTTGTCGATGGAATCGGCGCTTTGAATGGCGTTGAGGACAAAATCCGCGAACGGCGCCGCTTTGGTGTAGTTGGGATTCTCATAGGTGGAATTGCGAGTGCCGGGAGGTACTACCGTCCAGCCCTTCTGGCTACCGACCAGCTCAATATACTCCTTCGACGTCGCCCAGGTTATGAATTGCAGTGCCGCCTCCGGGGCCTTGGATGAGCTGGGAATGGCGAGGGCCCATGACCATAACCAGTGCCCGCCTTTCGGTGTCTTTGCTACGGGAGCTTGGGCAAAGCCCACCTTATCGGCGACTTGAGAATTGGCGGGATCAAACAGGTAACCAGCGGCCACGGTGGCATCAATCCAGATCCCACAGTGCCCTTCTGCAAAAAGCGCCAGATTCTCTTGATAACCGTTCTCGGTCGCATTCGGCGGACCGTAATTTCTCAAGAGATCGATATAAAAGGTGATTGCTTCGTGCCAGGCCGGGGTATCAATGGTGGTGTTCCAATCTTCATCGAACCAACGACCGCCAAAAGTGTTGACCAGGGTGGAGACGTAGGCCATGTTCTCTCCCCAGCCGATCTTGCCGCGCAGGCAGATGCCGTAGACCTCGTTATCCGGATCGTGAATCGCTTTGGCGAACTTAGCGATTTCATCGTAGGTGGGTTTGGCCGGCATCTGAATTCCGGCCTTCTGGAACAAATCCGTTCTGTAGAAAGTCATGGAGCTCTCACCGTAAAAGGGCAGAGCGTACAGCGTGCCATCGCTCGACAGGCCCTCACGGATCGATCCCAGTAGATCTTTAACGTCGTAACTGTCCGGCAAATCTTTAAGTGGAACCAGCCAGCCCCATTTGGCCCAGATCGGGACGTCATAGTTACCAATGGTCACAATATCGAATTGACCTTCACCGGGCGGGGGACTCTCCGAGGGACGTTGTTCAGCCGACTGACCGATCTGTTCGAGATAGGTTTTCGCCAGGTACTGGCGTAACTCGTTTTCCGAAAACACCTGCCAGTCAAGCTTGATGTCTGGGTTTTTCTCCTCAAACCGTTTCGATAGCTCCTGCATGATTGCCATATCGGCATTGTTTACCGTGGCGATATTCAATGTGGTATCGGCTTGGCTCGTGGCAATAAACAGAGTGAGCGCAGTGACCATGGACGCAGCAAAGCGAAGCGGCTTCACGGATAGCTCCTCCTCATAGTTGAATTTTGCTTAGTTGTTTGAAAAAAATTGAGCCAAGATAGGCAAAAGTCAAGCCCCCGGTCGTGCTTTTCCCCATTAATTTAAACTGTAGCTCAGTTTTACGGAGGAGACGGAGTTATGAAGGTTAAAAAATTTCGACCTGTCCGATTAGATTCCCCCCTTCATTGCCATGAGAGTAAAATGCTTATAATTATCAATATCTTAGGTCTAACCGTACAGTAAAAAAGTTCTACAAATCAAACTGTGAAGGCATCATGACAACGTCACGAATAGTGACATGTCGAGGACGTGTCAGCATAAATACAATAACATCTGCGACTTCACTGGCTTCCATTAAACTACCAGCATCTTTGGCTTCTTGCAGTTTTTCTGCGGGCCAATCGGATAATAATGTAGTAATCACAGGGCCAGGCGATATCGATCCAACACGAATACCGTGTTTATTCACTTGACGACGTACCGTTTGCACGAAGCAGTTTGTGGCCCACTTAGAAGATGCATAAACCGGCTCCCATGGCGTAGGGAAGTGACCTGCCAAAGAGCTGGTCACCAAAATATCACCAACACCTCGTTCAATCATGTGTGGCAATACATCATGGACATTTTTCATCACTACATTGATGTTTAAGTTCAACATACGGTCAATGGCATCCACGTCAGCGTCCACCAGATCACCACCCACATAAAGGCCCGCATTGGCGTGAAATATGTCGATTTTCTCCACTTTTTCCAGAATTTGAGGAATCAGGGACTTGCAAGTTTTCGCGTCTAACAGATCAATAACCAGTGGTATGACTGCGTCACCATGTTTTTCTGCCAGCTTAGCTAAACTTGCTGCATCACGGTCTACCAATACCACTCTTGCCCCCTCAGCGATCATAGCTTCTGCACTGGCAAGACCAATACCAGAAGCGGAACCAGTGACCGCAGCCACTTTACCTTCAAGTATTTTTTGCATGTTTTATCCTTTCAATACTCACAGTTCGCTCATTTACAGAGCCACTTCTGAGAAAGTGGGTTTTATTTGATAATATTCTGATATGATTGAGAAATTTACTTTTAAGACGGAACGCATTGACGACATCCCCTTGCTGCTGGCCCAGCTGGAGCGGATGCACGTGGGGGCGTTGTTGGATGAGCACTTTCCGACCCACGGCAACTGGCAGGGGCTGAGCCTGGGTACGGTCAGTGCCGTGTGGCTGGCCTTTATCCTGTCGGAAGGCGACCACCGTCTGAACCACGTTCAGCCTTGGGTCGAAGGGCGTCTGCAGGGGTTGGCGGGGTGTCTGGGCCAGCCGGTGCGAGCGCTGGATTGGAGCGATGACCGCCTGGCGGCGGTGCTGGATTATTTGAGCGACGACGTGGCGTGGGAAACCGTTGCGCAGTCGCTGGGCGAGCAACTGCTGCGGGTCTATGACCTGGGGGGGTCGCGGCGAGTGCGTGTCGACAGCACCACCGCCAAGGGCTACGTCGAGGTGACTGAGGAAGGTCTGTTTCAATTCGGCCACAGCAAGGACCACCGCCCGGACCTGCCGCAGGTGAAAATCAATCTTGCGACGCTGGATCCCCTGGGGCTGCCCCTGAGCACCACGGTGGTCTCGGGCGAGCAGGCCGATGACCCGCTGTACGTGCCGGAGATTGGCAAAGTGCAGCGCACGTTGAAGCAGGCCGGGATGACCTACCTCGGTGATGCGAAGATGGCGGCGCTGGCCACCCGGGCGTACGTAGTGGGCAGCGGGGATCATTATCTGTGCCCGCTGCCAAGCACGCAACTGCCGGAGTCGGAGCTCGAGCGGGTGCTGGAGCCGGTCTGGGCGGGCCGCCAGGCGCTGGAGCCGGTGTATCAACCCAGCGCGGAGGGTGACCGGGAGCCGAAGCTGGCCGAGGGCTTTGGCTATGAGGTGAAGCTCACCGGTGAGCACGACGGCGAGGAGCTCACCTGGATCGAGCGGCGGCTGGTCGTACGTTCGCTCAAACTGGCCGAGCGTCAAGAGCGGGCACTGCACCAACGTCTGGAGCAGGCCACCGCGGCGATTGCCGAGCTTAACGTCACCGGCCAGGGCAAGAAGCGCTTTACCGACGAGGCGACCTTGGCCGAGACCGTCGAGGCGCTCATCGCCAAGCACCGGGTCGCGGGCCTGCTGGCGGTGGACTACCAGACCCATCTCGATGAGCGACCCAAGCGGCGTTACCGTAACCGGCCCGCTCGGGTGGAGCGCACCCAGACAGTCACCGTGCAGGTACGCCTCGATGAGGCCGCCCTCGCCTCGGCAGTGCGCCGGCTGGGCTGGCGGGTCTATGCCACCGACCAGACCGAGTTGTCGTTGACCGAGGTCGTGCTCGCTTACCGTCAGGCCTATCTCATCGAACGGGGCTTTGGGCGCCTGAAGGGTCGGGCGTTGTCGCTGACACCGATGTATTTGGACTCCGATGCGCGGGTCAAGGGGTTGATCCGGCTGCTGAGCCTGGGGCTGCGGGTGCTGACCTTGGTCGAGTTCACCGTGCGCCAGCGCCTGCAGCAGGAAGGGACGCGCCTGAGTGGCCTTTATCCAGGCAACCCCAAGCGGGCGACGGCTCGCCCCACCACCGAGATGATGTTGCGCGTCTTTACCGGACTGACCCTGGTGCTGCTCGATGAGAGCACTGAGGTACATGCCCATTTGACCACGCTCACCCCGGTACAGCAACGCATCCTGGAGCTGCTCGACTTTCCGCTGGAGATCTATATGCGATTGACGCCGCATTTCTCAGAACCCTTGCTCAATTTGAGCGAACCTTGAGTCAATACTTCGGACATTTTTAGCTAAAGTGAAGTAGTCACATGAGCTATCGAGTTCTAGAGTTTAAGTTTGCCGACTTACCCCGGAGCAGATCATCGATAGTGTACTAGTGCAGCGTCACAGCTTAATTTTAGGGTAGATACCTTTCAAAATGACCAATATGCTGAGCTTCCATGGATCGACAACCCTATTTTAGTCATGACGCTGCACTAGGGCGTGTTTGCAAACTACAGCCGTAGGAGAATAGCCGCAATCTGCCACATGGCCAAGTAATGTTTCGCGCGCTTTTCATAGCGAGTGGCGATGCGCCGAAACTGCTTGCAGCGGTTAATCAACCGCTCAACGCGGTTTCGTTCGCGGTAGCGGGCCCGGTCAAAAGGGCCGCGGCGGCGTTCGTTACGCTTGCGCGGGATCACGGCGCCCAGGCCGCGTTGGCGCAGCCAACGCCGGATCCGACGACTCCCGTATGCTTTATCGCCGACCACCCGCCGCGGTCGCAGACGCGCCTGGCTCCGCCCCGGACGCTTGACCGCGTCGCCATTCATCAGCGCTTCAAAGGCCGTCGTCTCATGGCGTTGCCCCGGCGTTAACCCCATGTGCAGGAGCTGGCCGCGGCCGTCGCTGCGCACAGGCACCTTGGTGCTAACGCCACCCTGGCTGCGCCCTACGGCTTCCGCTTCTGGCGTAGTGGCGTTGGCCCCTGCCGCATGCTGATGGGCACGCACGATCGTGCCGTCCACCTGATGGGTGTCCCAGTCGATCTTCCCCGCCGCGTCGGCTTGACCGTGTAACGCCTGCAGCACGTGCTGCCAAATGCCCAACCGACACCACCGATAAAAGCGACTGGCCACCGTGCGCCACGGCCCGTACCGCTCGGGTAGATCCCGCCAGGGCGCGCCCGTGCGCAAAATCCATAACATGCCATTGATCATGTGCCGATGGTCATCGGCTGGACGACCGGTTTTCGGCTTCTGCGGCGGTAGCAACGGTTGCAAATCCGCCCACTGTTGGTTCGTTAAGTCTCCTCTCTTCATACTCCCGATATGAGGGCAAAATTAGAGTTTGCAAACACGCCCTAGTACACAGAGGCTGTATAACCCTGAAGTAAAGTGCATTGCGACAAGTCCGCAAACAGACGATTGGCGGTAAGGGCCGGCGATCTCCATACCGCCCGCGAAACGGAAGGTCTGCCGGCAAGGGCCATGCCAGGCTGCATAACTCTTATCCCTTGCGCCGCGTTAACAAGCCACCGACCGCACGTCCTAGCCAGCGAGGCTGATATTGCATCCACAGGGCGGCGAACTGATTGGCAAGCCCGCTGATACACACGGTTTCACCCTGCATACATGCTTGATAACCCTCCTGGGCAACCCGTTCCGCCTTGTCAATCAGAAATGACGGCACGGGCGTGGGTTGGCCGGTGGTTGCCGACGCAATAGTAGTCATCGCCGTATCCGTAAAACCCGGACACAGGGCAGTAGCTTTAACGCCCGTACCGCGCAGTTCCACGGCAAGGGCTTCGGTGAGGGAAAGAACATAAGCCTTGGCGGCAGCATACACGGCCAGGGTTGGCACGGGCTGAAAGGCGCCTAGTGAAGCAACGTTGAGAATGCGGCCATGACCGCGCTTTACCATCGGCTGCACGTATAAATGTGTCAGCACCGTCAATGCCACGATATTGAGTTGCAGTAATTCGAAGTGATTCTCCAGGGCGATATCTTTAAAATCACCATGAAAATTGATCCCGGCATTATTCACCAAGACTTCGACTTCGATCCCCTGCTGCTGAACCGTTTGAAACACGTTTTGGGGAGCCTGCGGTAAGGTCAGATCACTCGCGATAACCGTCACCTCAACCCCATGAGCGGCGCGCAACACGCCGGCCAATGTTTCGAGTTCACCGCGACGGCGTGCCACCACCACGAGGGCAAAGCCGTGCTCCGCAAACACCTTTGCCAACGCTCGGCCGATACCGCTCGAGGCACCGGTAATCAAGGCAGTCCGACGCGAGTCTTGGATGGATTTCACGGCTTCTCACCTGGAGCTGCAAGACCTACGCTTATCACCGGGTAGTGTAATCGGACGGCACTACACCTTCATCCTTTGAGAGATTCAACGGTGATTCTCCCTACCCTGAGTTTGTTCCACTGTTCCGCTCTCTGGCAACTTGCTTTGCACCAAAGGCCTGAATCAATACAGTGATAATGGTTGCATAAACAATAATTTTTTGCCCGGTCGCCTGAATTATCATGCCTGTAGGAGTCCGTATATCAGGGCCTTGTTCGATAAGTAACAAGTAAAGCACCAGCAGAATGCCAAACGCCACAAAAACCAACGCAAAACGCTTGGGGTATCGGCAGTCGCGAAAAATGGCTATCGCATAACAGAGGACAGCCAGTGGAAAAGCCCTAAAGGCCCAAAATACAAACTCCAGGTGCATGTCCAAATAAAGATTAGCCGGTGTTAAGGCCACGCCGACGAAACATATTCCTGCAATCACACCACAGCAGGAGCCAATCCCGCTGAGCCAACTTTCCGCTGCAGACGCGAGGAAAAACTGCCGAAAGGCAATAAAAAAGACAGCAAGACCACATCCTGCCATCGTTAAGGCCGCTACAAACAACACCGCCGAGAGGGTATTGGGCTGTCCTGCGTAAGTTTCTGTAAGACCTAAATCACTAAAAAAATTATTAAAAAACGAATATCCCAAGGTTGTAGCATCGGTTATTGTGCCACCCGGATAATAGAGCATAGCCACCATTGTCAGCACTCCAAACAGGACAAAACTGACGATAACCCACATGAAGACATGCTGACGCCAGAAGCGGGATTGATAAGACACTTTTCCGGTCTCCGGTTGAATTGCTGCTTACTCACTGACAGTCCACAAAACACGCTAGACATCTTATATCGTTTTCCAAAATAAAGGGCGCATGAGCTGGGGTGTCATCGCTGCTCAAACAGGCTGTCCTGCCTGGATTCGCTATCGCATACGTCACTGTGCGCTGCTGATGACACCCCAGCTCATGCGCAAGCATCAATGAGATTTGGCATTACTCCTCGCTACCAAGCCTATAAAGCCGGCAATTATAGCGGATGCTTGCCGACGGCTTGGCAAATGATTAGCATGAGCACTTGCCATAAGGGCCCCTTCTAATTTCCCGCAATCAATTAAAACTCACCATTCAGCTTAGGCGTTAGAGGAAAAAATGTTAAACCTGGCTAAAATTCCAACAACGGTCGTGACCGGTTTTCTCGGCAGCGGTAAGACCACTCTGCTACGACATATCCTCACCAACGCAAACGGCTTGCGGATTGCCGTGCTCGTTAACGAATTCGGCGAGCTGGGTATCGACGGCGACATCCTGCGTAGCTGTGCCATCGGTTGTGAAGCCGAGGCTGCTGACGGCAGCCTTTATGAATTGGCCAATGGCTGTCTCTGCTGTACCGTTCAGGAGGAATTCTTTCCAGTCATGCAGGAACTGGTGGCACGGCGGGAACAGATCGATCATATTCTCATTGAGACCTCGGGACTGGCGCTGCCAAAACCGCTGGTGCAGGCTTTTAATTGGCCGGAGATTAAATCCGCCTGTACGGTAGACGCCGTCCTTACGGTAGTGGACGGACCGGCAGTGGCCGCCGGCCAGTTTGCTGACAATCCCCAGGCCGTGGAGGCTCAGCGCCGCGCCGATCCGAATCTGGACCACGCCGCCGCCTTGCATGAGCTCTTCGAAGATCAGCTCGCCGCCGCCGATCTCGTGATCCTCAATAAAGCCGATTTATTAACGCCAGCTCAACACCATCAGGTCAGCGAACGGGTTAGAGCCGCCATTCCGGAACAAGTCAAAATCGTCCCGGCTCAGCACGGTCAGCTCGAGCTGGATATTATCCTGGGTCTGGACCGTGCCGCGGAGGATGTGATCCATAAACGTCACAGCCATCATCAGCATGGCGAAGACGAGGACCACGACCACGATGCCTTTGCTGCGGTGGTTATCGAGCTACCCGAGATCGGGGAAGCTACGCTGCTCGATGCCTTGCAGACCCTGGTAACGGAACATATCATTTATCGCGCTAAGGGCTTTGTCGCCGTGCCCGGTAAGCCCATGCGCCTGGTGATACAAGGGGTGGGCCGGCGCTTCGAAAAATACTTCGACCGCCGCTGGCAGCCCGACGAACGACGCCGGACCCACCTGGTGCTGATTGGCAGGGATTTAGATCAACCCACCCTGCAGGCCCGGCTGACACAGCAGCTGGCAACAGCCTAGTGCATTTATTACAGACCAAACCCGGCGGCTACGTCGGCGAAGAGGGTATCACCCACCTCGCCCAGAGCCGGGCGGATATCATTATTCTGTCGGCTGCCGATACCGATATCGCCCTGCTGGCCAGTGCCTATACCGTACAGCCGGCGGATTACCCCAGCTTGCGCCTGGCTAATTTGCTACATTTACGCCAACATGCGGCGGTGGACTTGTATGTCGATGAAGTGCTGCAGCATGCCCGTCTGATTGTACTCGTATTGCTGGGAGGAGTCAGCTATTGGCCCTATGGTGTGGAACAGCTGACCGAGTTATGTACCCGCAAGCGCATCAGCTTGGCGCTGATCCCCGGCGACGATACCCCGGATCCGGAATTGATTCGGCTGAGCAATGTTCCGGAGGCGACTTGTCACCGTATTTGGCGCTATTTACGAGAAGGCGGGCCGGACAATGCCCGGTCATTATTTGCTTTTCTCGGGCAGACGTTTTTTGCACAACCCGGCGCAGCCCCGGAACCAAAACCATTACCCAGAGTCGCCATTTATCACCCCCGCCAGGCCATTGCCGACCTGGCTTGTTGGCGTCGGGAATGGCGGACGAGTCAGCCGGTGGCTGCACTGCTGTTTTACCGTGCCCATCTGCAGGCGGATAACACTCAGGTTTTCGATGCGCTTATTGCCGGTCTGCAGGCTCAAGGCCTTAATCCGTTGCCTATCGCGCTTACCTCCCTCAAGGAACCCCTGTGTCTGGAAGTGGTGGAAACCTTGTGCCGGGAAACGAGGGTAAAAGTTATTCTTAATACCACCGGTTTTTCCCTATCGGCCACCGAGACCCCCTTAGAGCGGCCCCTGCAAGCGGATGTGCCGGTGTTGCAGGTGATTCTGGCCGGCAGCAACGAGGAAGACTGGCGGTCAGACACTCAAGGGTTAACCTCCCGGGACCTGGCCATGAACGTGGCACTGCCGGAAGTGGACGGGCGCGTCATCAGTCGGGCGGTAAGCTTTAAGGGGCTGCTGCGCCGCTGTAAGCATACCGAAGTCGATGTGGTGGCCTACCGACCAGTGCCAGAGCGCGTGGATTTCGTCGCGCAACTGGCGCACTATTGGACGCAGCTGGCACTGCGGCCTAACCGGGAAAAACGCATTGCTCTGATCTTGGCTAACTATCCAACCCGCGAGGGTCGGCTGGGCAATGGGGTAGGCCTCGATACTCCGGCCTCTGTGGTAAACATGCTGCGCGCCTTACAACAGGCCGGCTATCCGGTGGCGGAAATACCTCCGGATGGCACCGGATTAATGCAACTCTTGCTGGGCGGTGTCACCAATGATCCTGACAGCCGGGAGCTGCGACCTTGTTTCCAGAGCCTAAGCCTGGCGGACTATCAGGCCTGGTTCGCCCAATTGCCAGACAGCAACCGCTCCCAAATACGGGCGCGCTGGGGTGCGCCGGAGGCCGATCCGATGGTTCGGGAAGGTCGGATAATGATACCCGGCCACCGGTTCGGGCTGACTTTTTTAGGCATTCAACCGGCGCGGGGTTATCACCTGGACTTATCCGCGACATATCACGATCCCGATCTGGTGCCGCCCCATGCTTATTTGGCTTTTTACTGCTGGTTGCGGCAAAGCTATCGGGCGGACGCCGTTGTGCATGTCGGCAAGCACGGTAATCTGGAATGGCTGCCCGGCAAAAGCATCGCTCTGTCCCAGCATTGCTGGCCCGATCTAATTTTCGGTCCCCTGCCCCATGTCTACCCGTTTATCGTCAATGATCCGGGGGAAGGCGCGCAGGCCAAACGTCGTGCTCAGGCCGTTATCATCGACCATTTGGTGCCGCCTTTGACCCGGGCCGAATCCTACGGGCCCTTGCGGGATCTGGAGCGTCTGGTAGACGAATATTACGACGCCCTTAGCGTTGATCCACGCCGCGCCAAGCTGCTGCGCCGCGAGATTCTGGAACACATTGAAACCTGCCAACTACACCGGGAGTTGGGATTCGCCGCTCTACCCCAGGACAGCCGCAATGAAGACACACTCTTACAGCGCACGGACGCGTATCTCTGCGAATTAAAGGAAGCTCAGATCCGCGATGGGCTGCATATCTTCGGAGAATCGCCGCGGGACGAACAACGCATCGATACTCTGCTGGCGCTAGCCCGGTTGCCTTACGGCAATGGCCAGGACGCAAATGCCAGTCTGCTGCGGGTCTTGAGCCAGGCATTTGCCTTAGGCGAGGCGTTTGATCCCCTGGACTGCCTTATGGCGGAATCCTGGCTGGGGCCCCGTCCAACTGCTTTAGCGGCAGTGAGTTCCCAACCCTGGAGGACCCAGGGAGACACCCGAGAACGCCTGGAGCTATACGCACGGCAGTTGCTGGCCCACGGCGAACGTAGTTCCCAGTCTGAGAAAGACCCAGCCGATCTACGCTATTCTCTTAATGGTCAAGTGCATAGCGTGTTGCAACGCATTCACACGCAAGTCGCCCCTAACCTGGACCGTTGCGGCCCTCAGGAAATGGCTCATTTCTTGGCCGCCCTCGACGGGCGATTTGTACCCGCCGGTCCCAGCGGCGCGCCCAGCCGGGGGCGCCTGGAAGTGCTGCCAACCGGCCGTAATTTTTACTCGGTAGACGTGCGCGCCATACCTACTGTCACTGCCTGGCGGCTGGGTTTTCAAGCGGCCGCTTTGCTTATCGAGCGCCATCTCCAGGAACAGGGGGATTTTCCGCGCAGCCTGGGCTTATCGGTGTGGGGAACGGCCACGATGCGTACCGGCGGCGACGATATCGCCCAAGCATTCGCCCTCCTGGGCGTACGGCCGGTTTGGGCACCGGGCAGTAATCGAGTGGTGGATTTTGAGATCCTTCCAGTCACTGCGCTGGACAGGCCGCGGGTTGATGTGATGCTGCGGGTCTCGGGCTTTTTCCGCGATGCGTTTAGCAACGTTATCCGGCTGTTTGATGCCGCCGTCCAGGCCGTCGCGGCCCTCGACGAACCGGAAGACGTCAATCCGCTTAGGGCGCGTATACAGCAGGAAACCCAAGCTCTTATGGCCCGCGGACTTGCCGCCAAGCCGGCCCGTCAGCAGGCGGGCTGGCGTATTTTTGGTTCAAAACCGGGGGCTTATGGTGCCGGTTTACAGGGACCCATCGATGAACGGCATTGGTCGGAGCGGGCAGATCTTGCCACAGCCTATGTCAACTGGGGAGGCTATGCCTATGGCCAGCAGGATGCCGGCACCGCCGCCCACGATACGTTTCGCCGGCGGCTGGCCGGCATCGAGGTAATTCTGCATAATCAAGACAACCGGGAGCACGATATCCTGGATTCCGATGATTACTACCAGTTCCAGGGCGGCATGGCGGTTAGCGTAGAGACTTTGCGGGGAGAGCGGGCGGTTATCTATCATGGCGATCATTCCCAGCCGCAAGCGCCGCGTATCCGGACTCTGCAGGAGGAAATCAACCGAGTGATTCGTAGCCGGGTGGTTAATCCAAAGTGGATTGAAGGGGTAAAGCGTCACGGTTATAAAGGGGCTTTCGAAATGGCCGCCACCGTGGATTATCTATTCGCCTATGATGCTACCACCCAGGTCGTGCAGGATTATCAGTATGCTTTAGTGGCGGATGCTTATCTGCTGGATCCCGCCACCCGGACATTTCTAGAACAACACAATCCCCATGCCCTAAGGGAAATGAGCGAGCGCTTACTGGAGGCTATGCAACGCGGTATGTGGGAGGACGCCGGTGCTTACCAGGAGGCCCTGGAAACTATTGTACTGGCCGTGGAGGAGGGGTTAGAGCAAAACGGCGGTTGAACCGGCTCGCCTTGCAGATTATCGCATTATTAGCAAAGGTATTTGTCAATCTTATTGCAGGAGATTCAGTTACGTCTCGGTTTGTGAAAGTGCGTCAACCTCGCGCTGCGAAAATTCACCAATGAACTGTATCGTTTCCTGAACCAGATTCAGTGCTGGTACCTGAGCAGTACGCAACTTCAACCCACCCGATCAGTCTAGCCGAAAATCCACCATCGTCTTTCACCAGGCCACGATATTGCAGTTCTCGATAAAGCATCGGCTCAAGGTGCTCCCTAAGGAGTAGTGCACGTTGATTGGTATCCAGCGATGAGCGTCCCGGCGTACGGTGCAATATAGCCTCCCCAAGCCGCTCCCATGCGGGGAGACGGGTGCCATTCGGGCTGATGGCCAAGGGTTGGAGACGAGTAATCTGCTCTCCCCTCTTGCCATGGCTTTCGATCAGCCACCATGTCAGAACGCCAGTTTCTCCGTTATCGCTCTGAACCACTACGCCCATCTCCTCTGGAGGAAAGGCACGCCAGCGAGCCAGAGCCTGATGAATGATCGGATGGTCGAGGCCGAGCAGGTCAATCTCATCCTGTTCTTTGGCTCGTTCCCGCCAAGTGGTGAAGCGGACTATAGGCGCTCCATGATTATCTAACACCTCAAATAGTCCGCTATTAAGCTGCACTACCCGCTGACCTTGGTCCTCTATGGCGGCTTTCAGAAAGCGCACAAGGCGATCAATACTAGTAGAGATATCTGCAAGCGGCTGGTAGTCATCGAGGCTGAAGCCATCTAAATCCTGAAACAGCTCGAATACCACCTTACGGGCCTCGGTCGCATGGGCTAGAGCCGCTTGAAGTTCATGACGGGTGCGCCGCAGCTCAGGATCTGACAGGGCCTCCTGATACAGGCGATCATAGCTCAGACGTTCCGAGAGTTGTCCCAGAATCTGGGATCGCAGGTCTTCGGCGAGATTACCGTACTCGTCCACCTTACCTAGCGCTCGAGCAATCTCCCGGAGCTTGCTGTCCAGGAGAAGGAAAATACGCCCCTCAATAGTGTCCGATAGGATCAGGTTGTAGACCTGCGCCGTGTGGTTCTGACCATAGCGGTGAATACGCCCGATACGCTGCTCCACATCCATAGGGTTCCAGGGCAGATCAAAGTTGAAAAGAATTCTGGCGAACTGGAGATTAATTCCCTCCCGACCGGCGGCGGTACAGACCATCACCTTAGGCCCGTGCTTTTGACGAAAACGGCGTTCGGCGGCCAACTTGGCTCCGTGATCCCCACCGCGAAGTACCACCACACCCTGGCCCGGATAGGCCAGTTCAATCTCCCTCGCCAGAAGATCGACTGTACCTAGATAGGTGGCAAACACAACCACTTTCTCATCAGGGTCTTGACGCCAAAGCACTCCCAGGGCGCGTAACAGCTTGTCGGCCTTGGTTTCTCGTTCCTCCGGGCAAGCTGCGAGCAAGGCCCGGATGCGCTGCCGCTCCTCCGGCAACGCCAGGTTCACGGTTGTCGCTGCGGCTTCCTCGGCATGGGTGGCTGCGAACTCGCTGGCATAGGGATCGGAGGCCAGCTCCAGCTCCTTATCAAGCCGCTTGACGAGACGCACCTTTAGATCGGCGAGTACTCGGTCCACCTCGCTGCGCCCCACTGGATCATCACCCAAGCCGTATTCCGCCTTAATAAGCTGCCGGGCTTCATCAAGAAGCTCCTCCCGGCCGTCAATGTCCAGGTTGCGGTCGCACAAGATAGCCTCGTGCAGTGTTAGCATCAGCAGCCGTCGGCGCAGGGTGCGCTGTACCGCCGCAAAACTCGACGCGGCGATCTTCTGAAAGATGGCCATCACAAAGCCTAGCGCCCGTCCCTGGTTGCCCTGGCGCTGGGCCAGGGCAAAGCCGTCCTGAAGATAGGCGCGTAGCTCACCATAGAAGCGACGTTCGTCCTCGGACATCAGGAAGGATTCGGTATGTACCCAGCGCCTGGCGAATAGGGGGGAGCCATCAGGTGCACAGGCGTCGGCCTTAGTCTAGGGCGTCTAAATCGGCCAATTTGCTTTAACCACTTTTTGGACCTCGCTGATTGGTTCCAAACCCAACGTGAATCGGTGTCACGGCGATATTCTCAGGGTCCAAAAAACGGGCAATGAATTTGGCCTAAAGATGGCGTTTTTAGACACCCTAGCCTTAGTCCGGCGGAACACGAGCGTGTTCAGGCGGTGGCGGTGCTCAACCATATCTTCCGGTTCCTCGAACAGGGTGGGGTTAAGAAGCTGGATCAGCATCCAAAAACGAAAATGGTCGCCTTGGTGAGGAGTCGCCGATAACAGCAACAGATCACGGGAGTGATTCTTAAGCGCCTCCGCCAGCTTATAGTTCTCGGTCTTGCGAATCTTGTTGCCCGTTCGATAGGCAGTTAGGTGATGAGCTTCGTCGAACACCACTAAGTCCCAGGCCGGTGCCTCCAATAATCGGCGCACTCGCACCGGCCGCTTCAGCGTGTCGATGCTGGCGATGAGCCGGTCATGTTTAGCAAAGGCATTTGACTTACGGTCAGTGACATCGCCTTCGCTGCCGAAGACCTCGAAATTGAGGTTAAATACCTCATTCAGTTCCCGGTGCCAGTTGTTAACCAGGCCGGCGGGTACCACCATCAGGGCGCGGCGCAGCTCGCTGCGGCTGGCCAGCTCCCGCAGGATGAGCGCTGTTTCGATGGTCTTACCCAAACCAACCTCGTCAGCGATAAGAAAGCGCCGCGGTGATGTTGTCGCGATCCGGTGGGTCAATACCACCTGATGGGGCAAAAGATCGATTTTAGCGGCCGTCAGCGCGGCAGCATTCTCCATCAGCGGCAAAGCATGGGCTTCATAGACAAGCCACGCCTTGCGCAGGCGCTCTGCCGTACCTGCGACGTTGGCCAGGATAAGTTGAGTGTGCGACAGCTCGGGGCGGATCGAGGCCAGCGGGACTTGACGTTCGCCGTCGGAAAAGAAAGTGCGAACATAACCATCACGAGGCGCATCAATGATAACCCCGGAGCCGAATTCGACATGGGTAACCCGCTGGCCGGGCTGAAGGGTGACGACCTTCTCCATCAGGAGATTCTTGGATGATGCAGGCCGATCCATGCCGGGCCATCATAGTCCTGGTTTGTCACCTGTGGATTGAGGATGTGGCCTGCATCCACCTCTGCGCCTGCCCATAAAATACGCCCCAGGGCGAGCGACTGGTCCTTGCAGGGCGGAGCACAGCGCCAGAAGTAGGACCCGGTGGCGTGGGTATTATAGATGCGCTGTCGCCCGCTGGGCAGCCAAAATACCAGTCCTGCCTGCCCTTCGTATTCCTCCTGGAAATTGAGTATCTGCGGCCTGAGGTCTTGCTCGATCCAGACCTCAGCGTCATCGGGCGTAAGGACATCGATGCATCCCTCAAGCCCCGCAACAACCAGGGTATTACCGTCACCGCTGGGCAGATCTTCCGGCCAATCTTTAACCAACTCGAAGAATCCCCGAATCGACACGACTTCGCTGGGCGATGCCAGTTCCGCCAGGGTATCCGCATCCCACAGCAGTGCAAAACCACGCCGCACCCACACTCTGTCCCTTACCAGACGCATGGCGGCTTATTATCCGAAGAACATGGCAAGCTGTTGGACCTGTTCCTGATGGGTACGCTCCCAGGATTGAAAGATGGTCAGTGCCCGCGAGGCGGCGTTGCGGATTTCCTGGGTGGCACCGCGTCGGGTGTGCCATTCCAACAGCGACTTCAGGGCCGGATGCGGGCGAAAATTCTCGTTTTTCAAGGTATCTATGGCATTAATGCCGCTGCCGTCGAAGCAGGCTCCAATGAGGAACATAACTTGATCATAATCGCTGGTCATCTTGACCCGATGCCGGCCATACCAGTGGCGGGCGATCTCTAGCGGCGAGACCAGGCGGTAGATCTTCTTTTCCTCGCGACACCAGCCTCGCTCCTCAAACTCACTGGGCGCGATGCCGGTGCCACGCAGAAACTTCTGCATCTGGTCCCGCGGTTGCTCCGCACGACCATCGAAGATGCGCAGGAACTGTCGGGTAAAGGGCTCGGCAGTAACCGGCGGCGGCTCGTGGTTCTTGCCCGATTCCTCATCTAGGAGCTGATTGATGCCGATAAGGGCATCGCGGACGGTGAATTCCTTATCCTCGTCCACATAGACCTTGCCATAGTGACGGGAGAAGTATTCCAGTGCCTTACCGCGTTTAATGACCTGCAGATCGGCCTTAGGAAGGCCCTGCTTGGCATGATGCTCAAGGATGCCTTGAAGCTGGCGGATATCCCACAGTACCTCGCGGCGCATGCGGCCCCAACTGACGGGCTTGGGATCTTCTAGGCGTTTGCGACAGACGTGAATAATGTCGTACTCAATCTTTTTCGAACCAAACTCGCCTTCGCCCTTGGTTTCATCGGAGCGGATGGGATAGGTCGCCTCCAGATAAAAACCCGCCTCGAAGAGGCTTTCCAGTACAGCGATCCAAGGCTCGTCCTCGCTGTGATGGAAGGTAAAAGCCAGGATGCCGCCTGGCTTTAGGATACGATGAGCTTCGCGCCAGCACTGGGTAAGCAGACGTTGATAGAAGCCATTTGGGTCCTCCGGCTGACGGGCACGGTTGGAAACCACTTCCAGCGCCTTGGGCGTATATTCAGGCGCAAAGTAATCTGGGTAGTGGTCCTTTAGAACCAGCCGCAGCCAGACATAAAAGAAATCGGCTAACTCCGCATAGTGAAGGAGTCCGCCGAAGGGTGGGTCGGTGATGACTAAATCATAGGAGGCGGTTGGGATGGAGGATAAATCGGTGCTGGAATTGCATGCAAGGGTTGCACCATTTTGAACAGGATCACCACACGAAATCTTCTCGCTTTTACCTGACACAAGTTCCCGTAGCCAAGGGTTATTTTCCTGAAGACATTCATTGCTTACTAGTTCCAGAGGGATATTTGCCCATTCCGCAGCTTCCACTAACGAAGCAATAGTCGATGGCCAAGGACCGTACCCCTTATTCAAGAAAACGCCGACCTCAATCAATGTCGATTTCGAGTGGAAGTTGTTGTTGGAAAGCGCAGGTGCGAAGTGATCGTGAGACAAATGCCAAAACGCGAACATACATTGATTACGTAAGTACTGCTGGAATGCCCCAAGCACAAACTCGCGTAATTCCCATTGATAGCAACTGCCATCAACAGTGTTAATTGCTCTTAGTAATTGCGAATGTACAAGAAGTTGCCTTGGATTAAACATGGTCCACCAATGAGTGAACCCATGTCCTTCACGGATGTCGCCATTGGCAATCCCTGTCATAAAGCCGTATGGCACCGGGCTACGTGGCCAATAAGCTGCCAGATCATCTTCCTTGCGAGCAGCCCATTCATCTTGAGCCGCATTAAACGCAGAGGCATCCGTGACTGGAGCAAAGAAGCGCCCACCATAAGGCTTTCTCTCGCGATCACAAGTTGGGCAATACCCTTGGATGGCGTAAGCGGCCACTGGGCCAGTCTTGCCAGTCGCTTTGACCGTCTCTAAAACATCCTGAACCGTGCCACAGGCTCCGCAGGCATACTTCGACTTGCGCGGCACAGTGCCTTTCGCTGTATCGATTTTCTTTCCCGTTTCAGGACAAATTAACCTATTTGGCAGAGCACCACGAACTTCCAACAATCGCATTTGGCTGGCCCGCACTTGGTTCCATGCGGCGGTGGCCTCTGGGCTATCGGTGACACTGCCGCCATACTCCCGCCCCTCGGCGTCGTTTTTAGGTGAACCCGTCAACCACTGCGGGTGAACCAACAGGGTAAGCTCAACTTTCTTGTTCTTACCCTTGCCAAGCTTGAGCAGTGTTCGATGACCGCAATGGGGACAGGTTACCCCATGCCGCCTGTCCAGCACGCTGAAAGGACGCTCTCCCTCAGCGACCACCAGCGGGACGCCCGGCGCCATGCGAACATCATCTTCTTCGATGTCAAAGCCTGTGTCACATTGGGAGCAGGTATGCTCCCACGCCTTCACCGACAGAGTCTTTATCGCCATCACCGGGCTAGTCATAACCGGAGTTCGGTGGCCGCAACCCGTGACCTGGCAGGGGCCGTGCTTGGCCCAGAAGACATAGATTACTTCCGGTCCCCGGTAATCATAATCCTTGCGCTGCTCAGGCGTAAGCGACAGGGAATCAAAGCCCTCGTCCATAACCTTACCGCTGGGGCGGTGCGTCCACACGCCCTTGTGTCCACGTGGGCAGTCGCAAGCATAGAAGGGGATGATCTGCGGCTTGACCTCCGCCTCGATATCGGCGAGCAGAGCCTTGACTTCCTCAGGGTCCACCTTGGCCAGCTCATTTTTGACCACAAACCAGGCCACGGGGTTGAGGTCGTTGCCGAACATTTGCATACCAAGACGTGAGCCCTCGACGAGAGTAGTGCCACCCCCCATAAAGATGTCGGCGACCTTCAGATGCTTAAGGGCGGCTTTTCGCTGGTGGTTAGCATAGTAGATGTCCCATACCGCCTTGGCGGCTTGAAATGGAGGATCGGGGGCTTTCATGCTGGCTGCTAGCAGCAAGGAGCGGAACACGCTAGACCGGCGCCGCGCCCACCACTTGGACATCTGGTAGATGGGTTTGCCGGCATTGCCTTCGATTGCCGCAATCTGGTTGACCGGCAGAATAGGGAAATCAACTTCCAGGCAGGTCTTAGGCCGCTGCGGATCACTAAAATCCACCGTCTCCACCGTCACCGGCTTGCCAGCACTCACCGCGCGGGCGACCTCTTCTGCAATTATCTCCTTCTTGGTCTTTTTCAATCCAGTCACAGCCATGTGCTTACTCCGCTCGGGATAGTTCGATAAAGGGTACGGCGACCTCTAGAATGGACAAGCCGCCATGGGTCAGCGTTGGATATCCGCCCTGGCTCTTCCATTTGCGTCGCCCGAGAACGTAGCGGCGCTGACCGTAGGCGGAGGTGAGATTCAGATCAATAGGGGGAACCCAAGGAGCTTCGTCATCCGTTGCCGGTGCCGAGCGCCCGCTCTTGAAAAGCTCTTTCAGATGTTGGGCTTGGTCATCGGGCGCCAAGGGAAACAGACCGCTTGCTGCATAACCATGGTCAGAGGTGATCACCAAGCGGCGTCCCGTTGCCAGGCGTTCCACAAACAACCAAAAGGCATGACTGGTTAGCTGGGATACCGCCTCTGCGGTCAGGGCGTTTAACCCCTGGCCTGGCACCTCCAGATCATGCACCTTATTGTCGGGCCAGTGATGCCAGAACACCCAGTTAGGTTCGGCTTTCACCAGATTCGCGCAATCTTCCCAGGGCAGACCCACACACTCGGTGCGGGCCGGTGCCAGCCGATGGGTCATATCAGCACCGTCATTTTCCAGCGCCGAACGCTGGCCGAAGCCAAGGGCTTTTGCAAAGGGCGTTGTGTTAGGGGGTAGCTCTGCCGCCGTCACTTTGGTCTTATGGATCGTGTAGCCGCGTTCCGCCGCACCCTGGACGAGCCAAGGTACTTCCCGCAGCGACAGGGCATCGAGGATAAACACCGCGCGCCCTCCCGTCCGCGCCAGCCACCACTCTGCTAGAGCATCAGAGGTGCGCTCGACGCTGGTTTCAAAGGCGGGCCATAAATCCCAGCCTGCCGTTGTCAGAAAAAAGTCAAGTGTTCCAATCTCGCGGTCACGGCGGGTTACTTCGCCGGCCGCTGAGGTAGGTTTCAGGGGTTGCGAGCAGATCTGCCAGGCGTGCCCGAGAATCGCCGCCCAGGCATCAGCCGGCGCACCGGCCGTGAGCGTACGCAGCAAGGGAACGGACAGAGACATCACATTTCCTTGTGTAGGCGCAGTTCATAGGTCAACCCGTCAGGCAAGCGGCGCAGCAGTTTCTGCAGCTGGGCACCGGTGGCGACATTAAGCTTAATAGTAATCTCTTGTAGTGCTGTAGCAGGACCGACCCCCCATTCTTCGACTTTGCCAAGCAGGTTCAAGGCCGAGGTAGGAAGGGTGGTGTGGGTGACGAAACGCGCCTCGGCAACACCCCCGAAAAGGGATCCCATCGACGTATCAGCCGCCGTTGACGACGTCGCACCTCCAAGTGCTTTGCCGTTGTTGCCCTGGAAGCCAACTGGATCGGGGTAAATGAAAGGAGAAACTGGGGGAGGCGCTGGGGGGTTAACTACAGACGAGATTCCAGCTATTGCCAAAGTCTTGCCTGCCCCACTCGTCTGCGATATTGCCTGGGGCAGCAGGACATAGGTTTCATCCAAATGCTTGCCAGTGCCGAGCTTACCGCGCATGCGCCGCCAAGCGTCCTCCTCGCTCTCACCGGGATTCACTTGCAGATACTCCATGCCCCGGAGATTAATGGCGATCTTACCTCGAGCGCATAGGCGAACGATCTTTTCCTTCATCAGAATTTCGCCCAACCAGGGGATACACTCTTCCTCATTGGGGCGCGGTTCCTGAAGCTCGCGCAGCAGTTTGCCGATGGAATCACTATTCTTGGCCGCCGCGATGATCAGGTATTCGAAGTCTTCCGGGACAAAGATATCATTGCGCAGGCGCTCCTCAATGGCCTCCGGGATCTGGTTACCGCTCGCCTGCAGGTGTTCAACATGAAAGGTGCAGCAGCTCGGGTCGGTGAAATTCCAGGTGCGCAATACTGCAAAACGGTTGAAGCGTTGCTTGATGATACCCCAAAGCTCTTTTTGGTATTTGGTTTGGAGTCTGCCGTATGCGGGATGTTGGGCACACCATTCCTTGGCCTTAAGGACGGCCCGTGCAAGGACGATTAGGTTGCGGTCCAAGTAGGCGTTGGTGCTACCGCCTTTGGGCAGCAGAAAACGGATCGTATTGCGGCGGCGCTGCACCTTCTCCTTGAGCCAAAGACCCAGCCGCTTATCGAGCCTGTCCAGGTCCTCGGGAAGAACAAGGATGGGCAACCGGTCATTCCAGTGGTCCGGGTGTTCGGATGCCTCAAGCCCCGCCCAGGGATCGTTCAGCCAGTCCTGCGGCAGGACGATGACGCGGAAGGTCTTGGCCACCTCTTCATCACCACCCAACACATACCGAATCTCGCGGGCAAGCTGCCAGCAGTCTGAACCGTCGGCAAACAGCCGGTCGTTGCGGGCGAAGGCCATAAGCTTGGCGTTGGGATTTTCCTCCTCGCGAAAGATTAGCCGGTCGCCGTCCTGATGGATGTTGAAGCTATTGTCTACGATCGTAGACAGCTCCACCTGAAAGGCATTGTCGTCAATGGGCTTATCGCGCGTGAGGTCGATATGTAGGGTGTGCGGGTTCGCGCCGGCGATGTTCCCCCCAGCCAAGGAGCGCAGCCAGAGCGCGCCGATGATCTCGGACAGGTGCGGCACTGGCGCACTCGGCAAGTGGACGGCTTCTAATACAGAGGACAGATTACGCTGTGCCTTCTCGCGCAGGGTCGCATGATGTTGGTTAGCGACCGAATCCAACAGGGCAATGATGCCGCTGGATTCGTCATCGATACGAAAATCCGCCGCTGTGAGGACAGGCGAGGCTTCACCACGACTCTTGAAGAGGTCCGCCAGGATTCGGATAAGGTCACGCGTTTCCTGGGCCTCGGTGGCGACCAGGACTTGGTCCTCAAGGAGCTGCATGAGATGGGGCGCAAACGGCCAGATTTCTAAAAAGTCCCGCCGCTTTTGGTCTTGCTCGGCCGCTGGGATCTCCGCCAAGCGGAAATATTCCGCAAGGTGGATGCCGATAAGCTTTTCGATATCGCCGGCGGGCACATGAATACGGTTCTCGAACAGGCGATGCAGCAGCAGGCGCCGTCGATCCCGTTCCGTCTGTGGTCCTTTGAAATCGATCCGGATCGGATTTACTCGGTGTATCTGCTGGTAGGCATCGGTGGTTCCGTTGCGGACGGATACCACAAGGACCAGCAATTCGGGGCATTCCTTGGCAATCTCCGACAGGATTTGGATGAAATTAAATGCCCAGGTCTTCGATCGATACTGCTTGGTATCAGTAAGTCCGTCGAACCAGGTCTGAAACTCGTCCAGGAGCAGGGCCGTAGGCTGTTTCTTTAATAGCTCAAGGATCAGGGAATCCGGCGGGACATCTGTCTTCTTTTCGCCGAGACCCTCCCATTTGCCTCGGATAAACTCGCCATGAGGATGACGGTCGAACAGCAGGTCCCAGAGAGATTTATACCGTTGCCGGTGCAGGCTTTCGCTGATCACCTTCATACTACTCCGCAGAGGCAGGTCGGCGATCTTCGGATTACCAAGACGGTTTGCCCAGGTATCGAGCCAGACCTTGGTGGCCGTCGCATCCGTGAGGGCATGATAGAGCGCCGCGAGGAGATGCGATTTACCCTGGCCGCGTTCGCCAATTAGGACCAGCGGCCTAGCCTCCCAAGTTCGACATTGACGCGGGTCTAGCAGCTAAGATAAAGTCGGAATTGTTTATCAATTCAGTAAATTACACTGCTTTCCGCGTTGCAATCTTGTAGTGGCACACTTTTCCTTAAAAGTGGCTTTACATTTGCTTTTTCAAGGTTTATTGTGTGTGCATGTATTTACGCACCACCAGCAACGGTCGCCGCCAGTACCTGCAGATTGCGGAAAGCTACCGCGATGCCGACACCGGTCAGGTGCGTCAGCGCCATATTGCCAGTTTAGGGCGCCTGGACCGCCTGCTGGAAGACGATAGTCTGAAGGGGCTCATCGACGGGCTGCTGAAGGTCAGCGGTCGCGGCGGTCTTGACGAACTTGCCCCCGGCGTCACCGACGAGAATACGCAGTTTGAACCGGCGCGCAGCGTGGGGGCGCTCTGGGTGGTATGTCAGCTCTGGCAGCAACTGGGGCTGGGGGCGTGGTTGCAGAGCCGGCTGAACGGTCGGGGCTATCGGGTCAAGGTGGAGCGGCTGGTGCGGGTATTGGTGGCCAACCGGCTGTGTGATCCCTGTGCCAAACTCGGGGTGTTGCGCTGGTTGGAGCGGGTGTACTGGCCGGGTAGCGAGCGAATCACCCATCAGCAACTGCTGCGGGCGATGGATGCGCTGTTACCGTTAAAAGACGAGATCGAGCAGCACTTGCAGCGGTGTTTTGCCGCCGCGACGGAGCTGGAAGTCGTCTTCTACGATATCACCACGGTGCACATTCATGGCACCAGCGAACGGGACGACGACCTGCGGGTGTATGGTCATTCCAAAGACGTCAACGGTGTCGCACGCCAATACGCCGTGGGGGTGGTGCAAACGGCCGCCGGGTTGCCGATTCATCACGAAGTGTTCGTCGGCAATGTGGCCGAGACCGGGACGGTGCGGGGCATCGTCGAGCGACTCCTCAAACGCTTTGCGCTGCGCCGGCTGATTATCGTCGCCGATCGGGGGATGCTCTCGTTAGCTAATCTTGACGTGTTGGAGGGGCTGCGGCTGGCGAACGGGCGCGCGGTGGAATATATCGTGGCGGTGGCCGCGCGCTGCTATGGGGAGTTGGTCCAGCCGGTGGTGGATCGCCATGCCGAGTTGCACGCCCAGAGCCGCACGACGGGGCAAGAAGTCTTTGCCGCGATCCCGATCGATGGCGATCGCCGCTTGATCGTGGCGCATGACCCCATCCGGCTGCGCCAGACCCGCCGGCAGCGGGCGCGGCGCCTGAACCCGGTGATCAAACAGGCGCGCGCGCTGGAGCGCAAACTCAACGCCCAAGAGGCGGGTAAGCCGGGACGTGGGCATCGGCTCAGCGACCACGGCGCGCGCGTGCAACTGGCGCAAGCGATTAGCGAGGTCGGAGCTAGTCGACTGCTGCGGCTCGATCTGGAGAGCCCCTTATTCAACTGGTGGTGGGATGTGCCGGCGTTCCAACGGGTCTTGGCGCTCGATGGCAAGCTCATTGTCGTCACGAATGTCCCCGCGTGGGACGCCGCTGAGGTGATCGCTCGCTACAAGGCGCTGGCGGATATTGAACGTGGCTTTCGCGTGCTCAAAAGTCAGCTCGAGATCGCCCCCGTTCATCACCGCCGCGCCGATCGGATTCGCGCCCATACCCTGATTTGCTTTCTCGCGCTGGTGATCCAGCGGCTGTTACGCCAACGGTTACGAACCCGCGCGCTGGATGTGTCGCCCGCCACCGTACTAGAGCGCCTGGAGGCCGTGCAGTACCACACCGTCCGGCTGGTCACCGGACAGGGTATCAGCAACCTCGGGCAGATCGCGCCGCCGCTGCGCCAGCTATTTAACGCCATTGACGTGGAGATGCCGACCCGCGCACGTATCGAATCGACCTTGTAGTGGCATTTTTTTGACGGTTTCAAGTCAAATCAGAGACTTATAAAATCGAATGTCGAACTTGGGTAGCCTGGCTCGGGCCAACAGTTTCGATGGCCTTGAGCAAATCGATGGATGGATAGGTGATTTCCAGAAATTGAGAGGCAGGGACTTGAGTAGCGCCTGTATTTTTCTCATTCGCCAGCTCAATCGCTGTTCCCTTGAGACGCCTGCCTTGGAATTCCTTACGAAGCGTTAGACCGAGCATAAACAGTGACTTCCCTTTCTTGAAGTTTAAGACAAAACTTTTGGAGAATCCTAGTCGATAGAGGCTTATCTACGAGGTATATAACTGGTCGAATTAATTCGTTATTACCGTTGAGGGATCGGCGAACGTAACAGTCACCTCTGTGTTTGCTACTGCTGCCCAGAAATGTCTTGCGCTCTGCACGGTCCAGTCTGGTAAATCCATTTCCCAGCATTAGCACCATATCCCTGACCTCGATCAATACCTGTAGGTAGCCTTCCTATACCGGCAGCTCAAATCTGCTCATTAATTCCAGATGGTTCGATAAGCCGATATCTTCTTAATGACAACCATCATGAAACATTTGTTCACACAAACGTAGCTGCAGGGGCAGCAAGCTCACAGGCTGAATAACCAAAAGCTGGAAATATGTTAGTGCATATCGGCTTATGAAATCTACTGATTTTCTCTAACAGGAAGCTGGAAAACCATAACTCAATCTCGAATTACCCTCTCTATTTCCAAACTCCAGCAGTTGAATGTGATGATGATCTGGCTGTGGACGTCTTTTGCGGTTGACAACCGCATCTTATTATTTCATTCGAGATTGTTCACCAGTCTGAACCAGTAGGCGCATTTAAACAGAAAACTCTGTATTACCTGCATAGCAGGTGGTTTGAGAATGCCCCTGGAATCGGACAACGAACCTGCCGTTGTCTGTGGTTAATAACCGAGCCATCTGCTCTGCTTGACGAAGCCTGTCTGGTCGTTCTGGCAAGGCGTTGTGAAACCGCTGCAAGCGCCGCTTGCAGCATAGTACCGGCCTGCTAACGCAGATTCTTCACGACGGTCGCCAGTTTGGGAAAGTCCTGTTGAGCCCCGTTTGGTACTTGTCGGTGAAAGTCCAGCATGTGAATCGTTCGCAACACTGTTCGGCTAACGTCTATGGGAATAAATTGCCATGGTTTTAGGAACGATAGCTTTCAACTTACCAAACTATGCGCCATTGCCTCACTTAACAGTTGCGTCCGGGGCTCAGCATCCATTGCACTCACCGGCAGTTCGGCAGGCTTACAACCAATCCGAAATGCCAAAGAGCCGAAACGAATCACTTCACCGTCATGGAGTACCCTGTCTCCGGTTAGGCGCTCATGGTTCACGAAAGTACCATTGGTACTGCCATACTCTCTTACCCAAAGCGCACCGTTTTTCTCGAAAAGCTCGGCGTGACGGCGGGAAATTTCTGGAGAATTCAGACGGAGCTGGCAGCTCTTGTCTCGGCCCACCACAAAAGGCAGCGTTTGTAGATCAATAATCCAGGTCTTGCCTTCATCCACAATGCCTTCCAAATACCATTTCTCTCTTGCCCACCGTTGGTTGTTTTGCTTAAGTATCGATATATTGCTTTTTTTCCCGTGCAACGTATTTTCGACTGAGGGATATTGGCTTAACTCTTCGCTCCGCCGCTTTTGTTTCTCCTGCCTAAGCTGCGACATGTCATGCAAGTTATTGCGCAAGATATCATCAATCGGCAGATACTGAGTCATGGTTGCTAACAGGGTTTGATGAGTGACTGGTATACGCAGTTGAGTATTACAACCCGCCAATTTCCCCTTAATCCAGTTTGCCAGAGAAGTCTCTTTATTGAGCAGGATAACAGGCGTCTGTCGATGCACCTTATCACGTTTGATTCTTTTGCAGACTTGATAACCACTTTTATCGGGTAGCGAGGCATTGATAAAAATAAGATCATAGGGAGACTGCTTAATACAATCGAGCGTCAGATAGGCAAATGTTTCTTTAGCAGACTGGGCAAAATCCACTTGCATACCAAGTGCTGCTAAACTTTTTTGAAGCGTTTTTCTAACTGCGGCGTTTTCATCCACCACCAGCGCCTTGTAATGTTGCCCCGGTTTTGTTTGCTTTTCTCCCACGCTAGGCGAAACCATGCCGGATACTCTTTCCTGCGGCTTTTCCCCACCGGATTGCCGACCAGGATCTGAGCTTGAGGCGGCTTGGAAAAGCTGACTTGCGGCTTCATCAAGCACGCTTAGCAACCCCATCGCACTAAAAGGCCTTTGTACATAGAAGTATTGCTGATGAAGAGGCCTGACTTTGGCTACCAGTATGGTGGGAAGATCGGGTTTGTTATCGCGGAAGGAAGACCATTGCGCAACCGCATCCGGATTATCCAGATCAACGATAACAATATGAACGGAAGGATTGAGTTCTGAAGTTGAGTTATAAGAGTATAATCGGCTTCTGGACAACCAGAAAATGCTTTTCAATACATTTTGGTCATACTTTGAGAAACCAATGCTAAATACCGTAAATGCTTTTTTACTGTTCATCACACTAAATCCCTAATTAAAAAAATCCCTTTCTTTCGATAATATTTAACTTATTGATTGTTGACTTTTAAGTTAACTTTATTGAGTACATTTAATAGACGATTAGCTACAAAAGGATATTTCGCCAAGTAACAGTGCCAATCAGGCAGTACTTTTCTGGCAACCATAACGACTGGAATATCAGGCTTGATTTTTTGAAAGGCATCCCATGCAGCTATTCCATAGGCATCATCTATATTGACTAATGCAATATCCGCCAAGTCATATAGACTGCCGTTGCTTAATTCATACGAACGTTTGGGGTGATTAGCGAGGCTAAATATGCATTTTAATAAGTTACTATCACGCTTGGAAAAGCCAATTGCCGTTACTGAACATGTGGTCTTATAATTCATGTAAACATCCTTGCCTTTGAGAAAAATTCCGTTATACACTCCATTGCCTCGAATCTTATCAATAAAAGCGACTAAAAAAAATCGAATAGTTGTTAACTGTTGTAAATTTAAGGATGTAAAAAATAGTTAATTTTTTTCAATAAATGTGAAAGAATAATGTTAAAAAATGTAAAAAATTTATTTTTAAAGTCGTTATAAATACTTGATTAATGCAGTTTGCAATATAACTAATTTTTAATAATCAATTCCCTGCCCGCACAAATCTAAAGCCATCACTGCACCGCTATGAAAACACTGATCTCTTATCCCTTTAGCGCTATCGTCGGTCACGAGCTGATGAAATTAGCTTTGCTGCTTACCGCCATCGATCCTCGAATTGGCGGTATCCTCATTCAAGGCCCTCGCGGCATGGCCAAATCGACCAGCGCGCGCGCCCTGGCTGACCTGGTGCTGGAAGGTCGTTTTATCACCCTTCCTCTAGGCGCCACGGAAGAACGCCTGCTAGGCAGCCTTAATTTGGAAAAGGTGCTCAATGATGCCAAGGTGGAATTTGCACCAGGCCTATTGCAAGCGGCTCACCAGGGAGTACTCTACGTGGATGAGGTCAACCTACTGCCGGATCACCTGGTGGATCTCCTGTTGGATGTGTCGGTATCCGGTATTAACCTGGTGGAAAGAGACGGCATTTCGCACCAACACCCGGCCCGTTTTGTACTGATTGGCACCATGAATCCGGATGAAGGTGAATTACGGCCGCAATTATTAGACCGCTTCGGTTTCGCTGTATTCCTTAGCAACGACTTTCAGCCTGAACAGCGTGTTGAAATTGTGAAACGGCGTCTAGCGTTTGACAGCGATCCAGAGGCGTTCTGTCAGATGTACCGGCAACAACAACAGGCCTTGCTCAAGCGCAGTCGGCAAGCTCGAGAATGCCTGGCATACATCCCGCTGACGGAGAAGGTTCACCGGCTGGTGGCGGAATTGTGTCATGCCGCCAATGTGGAAGGAGTACGCGCCGATCTGGTCATGCTACGAGCCGCGCGCGCCCATGCCGCATGGCAGCAACGGGAGTCTATTTTAGAAGATGATGTCTACGCTGTAGCGGAACTGGCATTGCATCACCGTCGTAAAACCACACCGCCGCCCTCACCACAGGCCTCGCCCTCACCGCCCGCGGGGCGTCACTCTGTACCTCAAGACGCCGCTGGCGACTGGGGAGAGTTGCCGCCCCGCAGCGTACCCATCGGTCAGCGCCGGGAAATAGGAGGACTGCTAAAAAAAAAGCGTTAGAACACCCTCCCCGCACTGATGAGAACGGCCGCAGAAAAGGCGCTACGCCGGTTCTAAACAACCAACGTGGACGCCTCGGCGGCAGCCGACAAAGTACGGCCCGCGCCAGTATCGATTGGTTTGCAACCCTTAGCCGAGCCCGGGGGCGTCCTCGGGAAACGGCGGAGCTTTGCTATCGTCCCTGGCAAGGAAAACGTGGCCAGTTGGTGCTAATCGTTCTAGACAGCTCCGGCTCAATGCTTAAAGAGGCAGGCCTTGCTGCAGCAAAGGGCACACTGGCCTCATTGCTGGAAACAGCTTATCGCCTACGCGCGCGGATCGGTATACTGCAGTTTGCCGGCGCGGGAACGTATTTACAGGTGCCACCCCAGCGAGCACCCAGAGAAATCTTCGGGTTGCTTCAAGCGATCACAGCGGGTGGCGGTACTCCGCTGCGTCAAGGAATCGTTGAGGCACTGCAGGTGCTGGACCGGGAACGCCGGCGCTATCCCAACGAAGAGCAGCTGCTGGCGCTATTTACCGACGGCCGCAGCCGCGCTAATCTGAGCGATATCCAGATACCTTGCCGTCTGCTGATCATCGACACAGAAACCGGCCCCGTCCGTCTGGGCCGCTGTCGACAGTTGGCAACGGTACTGGGGGGAGAATATTTGGCACTGGACAGGCTGCCATTTAAAACGCCTGCTAGCCAGCACCATTATTGATCTGGAAGCTGTTATCAAGATACGCTGTTAATATATCCCTATAGGCCCAACAGGAGGGTTCGTAACATCTGGGGCCAAATTGGGTTATGTACTCATAACGCTAGCAAACCTCGATGGATGCTACCTCGTCTCGGCGGTAACTTGGGCTATAAACCTGGACATTAGCTCCAGTAAGAACTCAAGCAATTCCTGATGTGGTGAATGACCACAATTTTCCACCAAGGACGGCACCGCTTTACCTGCTGACTTGGAAATAATGGAATCTACCTGATCTTTAGTTCCGTATCGGTCATCGCAGCCTTGAATAACAAGCATAGGGACTTCAATGGAGGGTAAAAGATACTCTATATTCCAATACTTGAACCACTGACTCAGCCATGTCTCTGACCAAGCCTTAAAAATACCTTGGGTCTTCTCGCCGTGATACTTGAAAAGCCCTGAAAATTTTCCTTTCTCAAACGCTTCATCGGCTTTTCGGATGCCGTCTAGCGTTTCTCTCTCGACAAAAACATGGGCCGCTTCGGTAATGATACCTCTCAGGTATGGCGGCTTTTCTGCCCCGAAAATGAGGCTGATACTGCCTCCATCAGAATGACCAATCAGGATAAACGGCTTGTTGGGAATGAGAGCATCAATTACCTGAGGCAACTCTTTCAAAGCGTAATCATGTAAATAATGAATAGTACGAGTGCGCCTCAATGGCGAGGATTTACCATATCCCAGACGATCGTAGACAAGTCCCGGGCAGCCGGTTCGGTTGCAAAGCCGTTTTGGGAATTTCTTCCACATAGCATGGCAGCCTAACCCCTCGTGAAGAAAGACCAGATGTGGACGATCTACTTCTCCCGCTATCCACTCATAGTGGAGGTGGTGATTTTCGTTAAAGGTAAGCTTGCTCATTTTGGACTTTGGCCATTTGCAGGTGTGACAGTAGTGATGCGGGTCATCACTGCCATGAATCACCAGGGTCGGGCATCTCACCTGCGGCAGGATGTCATTCAGCGACCAATTGTTGAATTCAGGAGACAACCAGGTATTAATCCAGGCGTCCAAAACCCAACGGGTTTTATCGCCGTGATACCGCTGCAACTGTGCAAACGGTTCTGGTTGCTTGAATATTTCTCTTGCTTCAATGATCACCGATTTTCATTCCGATAAATAAGGTCTCTTCATGACACGGTTCCGGGCAGAAACTGGATATTCATGTCCATCCATGCCAGGTGAGTCGGTTGTGTCATCCACGGCAGCTCGAACAAGATTGGGAGGTGCGTTTTTTTGTTGAGTCGAACCGTTACGGTGTTGCCGTGAATAGTGATAGCCGCCCCATTTTCTAGGAATTTCCGATGGATCGTCTCGACCGTACACTGCTCAAAACCCGGTAAGCCATTGGCCAGTTGACGGTAGAGATGATGGGCCAAGAGCGACAACGTGAGGTCAAGATCCACCTTGACGACAAGGGAAGACGAGGGACTATTGAGGTGAAACGCCACGATCTGCTCGGCGATTTCCTGTTCCACTAACCATCGCCGCGCGTACTTTTGCACCACTTGTTTAACCGGTAGTTCGAAGTCATTGGTGATCAAAAACGTCGGTTGCCGGCGCCCGTGATCGGTGAGAATGACTTGTCGAACTTCCCCTTGGTAATGGGGCAGCGTGCAGGTGCCATCGTGCACCCGCAGCGTCTGGTGTTTGCCCTTGGCGCGCGCCACGGACACCCGCTGCCAAGCTTCGGCGGGCAACGCCTCGACGCCCTGGAGCAACTGCTTACCGCGCCGGCGTAAGGTCAGAAATGTGATCCGCTCAGGACTTTGATTGAGCTGATCGAGATGGCGGTAAGTCGTGAGCTTCGAATCGAAGATGAGCACCTTGGGCGCGATCCCACGGCCCTGCTTCCAAAAGTCGACGAAGTCGAGCACCGCCGCGCTTTGATCACGCTGTCGGATATCGGCGTTAGTATAAGCCAGGTGCCCCGTAGCGGAGTCCTGCACGATCAAGGCCAGGACACTCTTGAGCGCTTTCGCACGACTGCCCGACCCGTGTTTTTCCAGCACACTCGCATCGCCCCAATGGGGAATCGTTTTGAAATCCAAATTGAATTCACCCGGCGCGCTGTCGTGTTGAAAACAACGACTCAACTGCAGGAGAAAGCGCCGATTCATGGTCCGCGTGACCCGATAGGAATAGCTCGCCAGCGTCGTGGCTTTGGGTAACACGTTGAGCCCCGCAAATAGCCCCAACGCTCGATCCAGATTCCAGGCGGTGTCGTGTGACCAGCGCTGGGTGCCCATCAGCTTCAGCGCCAAGAGCGACAACACCGCTTGCACATCGCGGATCTCGCTAGTCGAGGGAAACTGCGCCTGGGTAATCGCCGGCACGATCCCTAAGCGTTCGAGTAGCGGCAGAAAAACCAAGGGACCCGCTCCCGTGGTGGTGGTAAAGTCTTCGTCAGCGAGCGTCAGGGTACCGCTGCGTGGCGCCGGTAAGGTCGGAGGCGGTTTCCCCGTCAGGCGCTGTTGGCGAGTGCGCTTCGGTAGCGGCGCAAAGCCTTCGGTTTTCAAAAGCTGATCGATCGTATCCAATGACAGAGAGCACCCCTGGGCCTCTAGCACCGCTTTGATATCGGTGATCGCATAGTTGTGCTTGCGCAGCGCGATGATCTGCTCCACCAACGCGTCGCTGCGACGCCGCTGTTTGGGACCGGTTTTGGGTTCGACAAAAAAGGGATTGCGTCCCTGCCGAAGACGGCGCACAAACTCAACTCGCAGCTTCTTAAAGTACGAGACCGAGAATCCGAAGCGAGCGGCCGCTTCGGCCGCCGACAGTCTCTCCTGGTAGAAGGCTTTGAGCGCCTCGTATTGGCGCTGGCGGGCGCAACTGGGATGGCTAAAAAATTCCGTAGGCTCCATGCGAAGATACTATAATTAACTGAACAGTAAATCAATGTATTTTTGTTATAATTTAGAGGGAGACAACCTATTTCGAAAAAATACGTAGCTTAGCGCACTGTTTTAGGCTCTGATCAGATAAATGATGGGGCCACGGCAGAAATCTGTTATGTCGCGATTTCGGCTAGCGTTCAACTATTAGGGTAGCCGTTATGAGAACGACTGGAACTCAAGTAACAACGAAACGTGGTTAGTTTCGCTTAGCATTGAGTTACCTGAAATAACAGAATGAAAATCGGTGATTATACCAGAACGCGTTTTGCTTTCCACAAACGCTTGCGCAGATTCGGTGATCAATGCAGCGCATACCGAAGAATACATCGCCGCGCAGTGCGCCGCCATTCCGCCACCAACGCTATGGCCGAATGCGATAAATCTATCTAATCCCATTTGTTCGCACAGCGCAGGGAAAACTTTTCAGCCTCTTCTCGGACAAAGTCGATGCCCAACTTATCTGTCCGCCGGTCGGATTGTCCGAACCCGAGACGATCATAGGCCATAATCGGCCGCCCTGTGTACTCAGCTAAAATGCTGCCAAAGTAGGCAAAGGCCTAACGGTATTCGCACGAATCTGGTTGAAGGGGCAGGATGCAGAAACTGTCGATCACTTCACTGAAGAGATAAAACGGCTGCCGCAGGTAGTGGAGTGCCACTTGATGGCTGGTGACTGTGATTTTCTCTTGCGGGTGGTTGCTGCTGACTTAGATGAGTACCGGCAATTCCAAATGGAGCACTTGGAACCGCTCCAGAAGGCTCTGAGAACGGAAGAAGGGGTATCCAGGGAGGGCTTGTAACTCTGAGTACTGTGCACTTTCGTCCGTAAATATACGCTAAGGTAGAGATACAGAGGATATGCCCACATCGTGCGGAGCCACAGACTGTCCGAAAAACATCCTCCATCTTAGTTTTCGCACATACTGACAATCCGACAGTGAGATGTGTTTAGTACCCTACGCGCACACGTCTTGGTGCAGCGGTGAATCCTTCCCAAAGAAAGGGGTACATTGCCCACTTAAAACCCACTCTAGCCGCCGTAGAGGCCAATCTGCACCCGAAACGCAAACCTCCCCTGTCGCAAAATCTAGATCGCAGGATATCTGCCTTAAAACGGCTCCCTGCGAGACTACCAGGACATCTGCTTCGAGCACGACGACTCCACGTTGAGGACTGATTAAGCAGTACATAGTCGATTTTGCCTAGGGTCTTCAGAATGGCATAGGCCATTGGTTGTATAGCGATGACCGGGAAGGTTTCTTATGCTGTTCTGTAATTCTTGTACCATTTGGTCTATAATTATTATTAATGGTTCTCAAACCGCAACTAACCTGACTTTCGCTATTCGCCGCTGAATTCAGCCATTTTCAGCCCCTGCTAACCTCTAACCCATTGATGCATCAAGAGCGGGATAGACAATAGGAGTTGTAGTGCCGACCTTGTGAAGTCAGTAACAAAAAATCAATAACTTATATCAATTCAGGGTTCGAATAGCGAAAGTCAGGCTAAGGGGAAAATGAGTTGACGAAGACGCATCCCAACGGGTTTTGTGGCATTAATTGTTGAACCTACTCTATATAGTGTAGGACTTACGCATTGACAGCGGCCTGATATTGTGGATTGAGATAATCTTTCCCGATGATGAAGGAACTGACAAACCCAGCGACCACCTCCTTGTACAAATCACGCTGCCACTGATAGGCATTAGTGATGACCTCATGGATTTGCATCTGCTGCAAATGGACGTAGCTGCACAGGGCGGCAAAAATAGGGTTGAGAATAGGGACTTTGCGGCGTACCTGGAATGTCTCGATGTGACAGACCTGCTTGATGAGACGGTGGTACTGCTCAATGTGCCAGTGCTGGTCATGACGTTTCTGGAATTCGGTTTGGGAGAAGGGTTCATAGGCATCGGCCTGCGGCAGAAATACGACGTAATGGCGCAGTTGGTCTTTTAACCGCGTCCGAAACAGTTTTACCTCACCGAAATCGCGAAGCCAGACCTTACGCCCGTCGTCGGGGATATCCAGCTGCTGGACTTGGACCCAAGTGCCTTTTTCTATGGCTACCCGGCGGTTGTTTTCCACGGCAAACAGGAACCCCATCCGGTGGTGTCTGACCGTCTTGAGGTTGCTGGCGCTGGAATACCCACTGTCCCCGGTGATGAAATCCGGTTGCAGCCCCCACGCCACCACCTGGACCAGCATGTCGAGGAAATAATCATTCTTGGTCTTGTGCTCGGTTTTGTCATAGACCCGATAGTTGACCGGCAAACTCCGCCCTTGCGGGTCGGTGTAATACAACGTGATCAGGTTTATCCCCTTGACCACCCGGTGATGTTTGCCAGACCACACATGGCTCACCAAGTCCATGTGCCGGCTGTAAGGTTTATCCAAGGTGCTGTCATCCACGCTCAGTGTCCCACCCACCGGATTCAACAGCTGGCTAGCCTCATCGAACAGGTCCTTCGGCTCGTATCCCTCCCGCCAGAGAAAGCGAGTGACGCTGTCATGAGAAATACCCATCACTTCCGATAAGCGGGTACAGGTAGCCGATTTGGGCTCACTCATCAAAAACCCCATATACATCGGTAAGGTACAGCGGGCACTGGGTGGGCGTGTCGTGTGTCTTATCATTCGGTATAGCAAAGTTGGTGGTCGAAAGGTTGCCAGTCATCACAAATCGATCTATTTGTCAATGCGTAAGTTCTATAGTGGTTGTTTCTTTAGGATAACTACTAGGGGTTGTGGTTAATAACATTAATGCCACAGAACCAAACCACGACTCGGGAGGAGAAAGATGAGAAAGCCTAGCCTTTTTCTGTTAAATGCCCTAGTGGCATTGGTAGCTTACCTATTGGTTCCCACCGTAGTTTTCGCTGACTGGTGGAGCGACAGGGACAAAAACTTTCAGTTCGCGGTGAAGTTCGTCTGCGGAACGCCGAGTTCGCCTAAAAGAGTGGTTCACGGCTTTTATGCCACGGCCATTAACATCCTTAATACCGATAGCCGAAATACCCAACTGAAAAGGAAAGTGGTCTCGGCCTTGAACGATTATTCAGCCAACCTGCCTGACAAAAACCTTGACGAGGGTAAAGCTACAGAAATCGACTGCGATGAGTTGCTGCCAACAGGGAATGCCTTTGACAAAGGCTTTGTCCTAATCGGGAGCGATGAAGAACTCAGTGTGACCACTGTCTATACAGTCGCGCCCGCCGACGACGAGACAGCCAATAGCATCGATGTAGAGCAAATTAACCCCATAAGCGGCAGCGGCAGCGGCAGCCGGTACTGACCGCGGTAACCCTATGGGCAATAGTGTTACATCCGGCGGGCCGGATGCGCCCGCCGGTGCGTTTGCTGGCGTGTGAACATTCCCCATCGTTTGCCCCCCTGAAAACAAAAAGCTGCTATCTTACAATAAATTACCTACCTTAGGGGACGCCATTCTAAAAAGTGTACGGTAGTGAATTTTGAGATAACAACAAACCCTTAGCGCAACTCTTTGTTCCGTTGAGCTCTATTTTTAAAGAGGGCTGTTAAAAGCCACACAAAAGGGAGAATACGCTGATAAAAACCACGACTTTGGAGGAGAAAGATGAAAAGAACACTGCTGTCATTACTGGTACCACTAGCAGTATTGATCTTTGGAGTCAACTTTGCTGCGGCGGACAGCGATAATGCAGCCTTGGTTGTCAGACTAGACGGAGGTTGCGAGTGGAGCTTTGGTGATCTGGAAGCAGAAGGAGGTCTCCACTACGTAGAAGCGTCCAATGGAAATTGGATATTATCTTGACAATGTCACATTAGCCTCACGTGGGGCCGGTGTGGACTCTATTTTTAAGTCGTTGTTTTTTAAGCCGACTCTTGCGTGATCGGGTGCGATTAAGCAAATGCTCAATCACTCGTTCCGTAGCTTGTTCTTCGGTCAAGCGTTTCAGAGGCATAACCGCGCGCAGTAACTCCCGAACATTGGCCACCGACAGAGCCGGTAAGACATCCGTTTCCAGTTCTTCGAGCAACGCCGGGTCACGAGAATGAGTCTGCGCCCAGTCGAGTTGGGTTTGCGCGATGAACCAGGAGGCGAGTACCGTCAAAGCGAGATGATGATCCCAGGCACGGTACTTCTGCGCCGGCCACTCATCCCAGCCCAGCTCGGACTTGGCATCCTGGTTGGCCCGTTCGATGACGTAGCGCTGGCACTTCCACCAGGCCAGTTGTTCCAATGAAGTGTCCGCTGAGGCGTTACCCAGGGCATAGCGGTAGCGGTCGGTGGCCTCTTCGCGCATCACCAGCCAGTCTTCCACGGCTTGACCGTCATGGACGGTCCAGACGCGGCGCGCAGCGAAGCGTTCGCACAGCTCACCCCGTTCGGTCGCCCGGACTCGAAGACGCTGCCAGGCCAGCGTCTCCCGCAAGCTGTCCACGCGGACCGTTTCCCCGGCCAGCACCTGCACCTGCGTCGGCTTTTTTCCTCGCTGACCCCGGCGCGGGGGAATGCCGAGCGTCGGTTTTTCCAGGTACACGGCCGTGTCGGCCGGGATTTCCGCCATATACCGCCGCTGAGCCTTTCGCACCTGGGCCCGTAGCCAACCACTCCGTCCGTACAGGCTATCGAAACCGACGATCTCAAACGGGAGACCACCCGCCATGACCTCTTGAATCCCCTCCCAGGCCAGTTCAACCTTGGTTTTGAACTTCAACGAATCAGGCATGCCCTGTTGCTTGCGCCGCTTTTGGTAGCCGGCCTCGAACCAGGCCTCGGGTAGAAACAGTTTGCCCAGAATCCAGGTCCAAAACCCAGACGCCACCGTGAGATTCACGTAGCTCAACAACACGCCCACTTGGCTGGTTTCTACCTTGCCCAGCCGACCCTTATATGGCTTGGCCGCCCCGGCACTGGCATCGCCGGCGTTCTCGTCGGCACTTTCGTCGACCAGAACCACGGCGCCCCTCGTCAGTTCCGGAACCGCTTTCACTTCCGCTTGGACCTGGCGGTAGACCGTCTCAGCCGACCCCGGCGAGTGACTCATGAAGTGTTGGAGGTTTTGCTCTTCAACACCCGCCTCTCGCGCGATTCCGCTATAGTGTCGATTCCCCTCCATACGCAGCAGTCCGCTCAGATAATGCCGCGCATAGACGCTGCCGTCTCGGGTTTGGGTCTTGAAACAGCTCCGGTAGCGCGCCCAAAACTCAGGCAGCCGCTGCCCCAGCGTTTGAATCGCCTCCGGCACCAGTCCCCACCGACACCCCAGCTCTTTTTTGTCATCACCATCACTTTCCTACGAAAAATCATTATGATACAAACTCATCGATCATTTGGGAAATGTGACATTGTCAAGTTATCTTGTCATGGGGACATCGGGGCAGGATTGCCGATTGATCAGGCTGTAATTGTTCGTTCGACCGTTAACGACCCCATCAGCCCATGCTTTACTCCGTTTGATTCTACATTCGATTGGCACGCCAGCTTCTCACCCACCGGTGAATCAAGTTTTACCTGTCACGGAGACCTAACGCCTACGGACCCGGGCGGCAATGGCGCATTAATCATCAACCTTGACGAGGATTGCGAGTGGAGCTTTGGTGGTCTGGTTGCAAAAGGAGGTCTCCACTACGTAGAAACTCCAGATGGGAAGTGGACACTGGCTTGCCAAGGGGACATCGTGGCAGGATTGCCGATTGATCAGGCTGTACGATTCAAATCGACCCCTGACGACCCTGTGGGAGTATGTTTTACACCTTTTGATACCACGCTCGACTGGCAGGCAACATATTCGCCTAGTGGTAAGTCGACTTTTATCTGCCAGGGGGAGCTGACACCTTAGCTCAAAAGGTCTATCTACTAAAGACTCGGTGTGACTGCTGTTTATACGGTCGCCCCGAGCTCCACCGAGACAGGGTACTAAAACGCTTGGTGTGAGATCCTGGCATGCTACCACGCCACCAGATCAGCGAAAGCCAGCGGGGCACGGCCGAGTCGCTGATTGAGCCAGATGCAGCCATTATGCAGGGCTATTTTGGCGGTCAGGCGGACCTGAAAGCCGTCGAGGGTGTGGGGGCGTTCGCGATCGAGACGGAAGACCTGCTGGAGGCAGCCATTGACGGTCTCGACGATGTGACGGATGCCGGCCAACCACCGCCGCCAGGCCCGCGGCCCGGGGTGGCGGCGGTTGCGCTTGGGCGCACAGATCACCCCCGCGCCATAGGCATCTTGCCAGTCGCGCTGGCGAGCTTGACCGGCAAAGCCCTTGTCCGTGACCTACGGCCCTCGGGCCGGGGCGCCGACCGTGGGCAGGCGCGGATCGGGGTACGCTCGCAGGGCAAAGAACGTCTCGGCCAGGGGCTGGTCCTTGGTGCTGGCCGAACCGAAGCCGAAGCCGGTGATCGCCCCGAGGGGATTGACCGACAACCGCACGTCGAAGCCCTCGTCCCAGCCCCAGCGGTTCCTCCAACCGATATCGGCCAACCCGGGCAGCCAACCCGACCCGCGGCGTTTGGCATCGCGCGGGACGGCCGCCGTCCCGTCCAACGCTTCATAGGCACACTGCGGCGCATCCAGGAGTTTTACCAGATCAAGAAAACAGGCCACCACCGCCTCGGCGTACCGGCGCATCAAACGATTAAACTGCGCCCGGTCCGGCAAGCCGGGAAAGGCGCTGCGCAGATGGCGTCGGGCATAGCGGGAGAAATCGCGTTCCCTGCTGAAGTGGCACCATTGCCCGAACAGCGCCAAAGTCACCACTTCGCTGCAGCTCAGCGATGCACTCGGGCCGGGGTGACGCTCGCAGCTCGGATGTTGCTTGCAAAAGTCGTCCACCATAACGTATAGATAGGTCAGGAAGGTGTCGATGTCGATCATGACGAAGCTCCTCATTTTTCCAAATGTGTGCTTCTATTTTGATCCTCGACGCCTTCCGCTCCAACTCACACCAAGCGTTAAACACATCTGGTTACAGTCGACGAACGGAGCGCTCCGTCCGTCGACTGTAACTGAAAGTACACAGTACCCAAACCACCAAGGTACGACCGATCATCACCGAACGGGTTTGAACCACTACATTTTAACACGAGGCCACGCCGCTAACCTCAACGCCGGTTTCATCCTCGGGGGTAGCCAAAAGCCCGGCCATGGATGCTTTGGGGGAACAGAACCTTTATATGTTGTTAAGGGAAATATTCAATCCTTGCCATGGATGAGCAATAAAACAGTCAACCCTTTCACCAAATGAGGAAGGATAAAATGAAAAAAACCGCGCTAAACCAGCACATCAGCAGGAAGTTTCGAGAAATAAAGAAACTAACGTCGCTAAGAAAATATATGGTAGTCGGAGCCGCAGGTAGATTACTCCTGATCGTGGGCGCACTCTTGGGTATAGGTTTTCTTACCGTCCCCACTGTGGTCAATGCTGACCGTGATCATAGATTCTGGGGGCACGGGTTTAGGCACAATGATCTGGAGTTTAAAGCAAAACTCACTGGTGACGAGGAAGTGCCGCCTGTTATGACCGACACCACCGGCAAAGCCGAATTCGAAGTCAATAAGAAGCAAACGGCGATCGAGTTCGAGCTAGAAGTAAAAAACGCCGTGGATATCTTGGCCGCAGCCGGAGCACACATTCACTGTGCACCTTTCGGTGAAAACGGCCCCGTTGTCGTTTTCCTTGCCGGTAAGCTTCCAGGCGGCTTTAATGGGAAAGTGGAGATCGAAGCCACTATTACTGAGGCTAACATCGTCAACCCCGCTTGCGGTGCTACGATTTCAGAGTTAATAGAGAGCATGAAAGATGGCCTAACCTACGTCAACGTCCACAGCGCTGCCAATCCCGCAGGCGAAGTCCGGGGACAGATCGAGGAAGATTAATACTTACCAGCAACGTCGGCAGGGAAGATGCACCCATAAAAAGCCGGGGCAGGGAAGGCCTCGGCGCCAACAAGGAGCGGTATATATATTGCTTTAGAACAATTTAGTGGTTTAATAGTGATTCGCATTCACTGTTAGATTAAGGTGTTCTGCCTTCATGTCAACGACTGAGCCATTCGTCAGTGCGGAGTAACCGACGGTGTTCCAGAAGCTGTTAGAGCCGGTAGAGGACTTTTGTCAAGGAGCAAAACCACCGTCTGCCCAAGCACCGCAATCAAAAGTACCACGATGAGGATTTTTTCGGCTGTTGATTTACTACTTCGTCAGCGGCACGAGGAGTCTGAAACTGCTCGTGCAGACGCAGCTGAACACCGGCCTTCTGCCTCCGGCGCTAGGGTTGCGTGCGGTCCCCTACAGCACCTGTCAGGACGCCTTCGAGCGCTTTTCCCCAGACCTGTTTCAGGCGGTGTTCCAGCATCTGTTGTCCACCCGCTCCTTCAAGGCGGTTCCCGAACTGGCGACCTTAGGGACGTTGTATGGTATTGACGGTTCGCTGTTTCCGGTGATCAGTTCCATGCGGTGGGCCGAATACACCAGCAAACATCAGGCGCTGAAACTGCCTCTGTGTGTTGAGCTCAACCGGATGATCCCGGTCGATTTCTGGGTCGGCAGCGGCAACTCCAGCGAGCGCGATGCGTTACGCACCGTGCTTGGTGCGGACGTGACTTACCTCGCCGACCGCGGCTACCTGTCGTTTCAGCTCTGCCATGAGGGGTGTCGAGCGCAAGCCCATTTCATCTTTCGAACCAAAACCAACCTGGTGCTCACGTAACCGTTTATCCCCCTCCTCCCGGCTCAGGCCAGGCTGGTAGGTGAGCCGAGATCGTCAAGGACGGTACGATGGGCTATACTGAACCCCATGATAGAACGACCTTTATATTGAGCCTGTGCACTTGAGCGATTTTGATCTTGAGCAACTGGATGAGGCGAGGCTGTCGGAACTGACGGCCTCGCCGAAGGAGACGTTGCTGAAGAACGCGGTGGCGGACCTGAAAGAGGCACGCGAGCGGCTGAAGGCAGATTCGCGCACGAGCTCACGGCCACCGAGCAGCGACGCGCCGTGGTCTGGTAGCAAGACGGAGACGCCGCCCGAGGCGGAGGCCGAGGTGAAGGCGAGCGCCGGGGAGGCGGAGGAGGTAGCGGAGGCAGCGGAAGCCGCAGACGGGGAGCCAGAGGCGCGGGATGACTCAGAGGCTGTTGGAAAACCCCAGATCGAACGATTTCGGATCATTTTAAATCAATGCATTAGCTTGCGCGCCAGGGTATTTTCCAACAGCCTCTCAGCGGCGAAGGCTGACGGAGCCCCCCAGCCGGAGCCTCCATCCACGCCAGCCCAGCGCCCTGGGCGGCGCTGGGGTAGCCCCGGTCACAGCCGTACCCAAGAGCTGGCGATCACGGCAACGATAGGGCATGCGCCAGCGCGCTGTGCGCTGTGTGATGGGGCCTTCGCGGATCAGCCGTTTCGGGCATGCACGGGGCGGTATGTGCTGGATCTGGAGCCGCTGGGGGAGCCTGGGTTGCTGGGATTGCAGTGGCGCCATGACAAACATCTGTACGGCGAGCGGCGGTGCCCGTGCGGGCACGTGACGCGCACCGCGCCGGGGCGTTGCGCGGCGGAGCCGGGTTGGCAGGTAAGCCTCAGTGAATGGCATCTGATTGGGCCGCAGCTCGCGAGTCTCATCGTGTGTCTGGCGCAGCGGATGCGGCTGTCGCGGGGTAAGATCCAGGAATTTTTGCGGGACTGGCTGGGGGTGTCGCTTAGCACGGCGGTCATTAGCCAGTGCCTGCACGAGGCTGGGCGGGCGGTCGAGCCGCTGGAAGAGCCGCTGCTTGAGGAACTCCGCCAGGCCACCCTGGCTTATGCCGATGAGACGCCCTGGAAAGAGGCGGGGCAGTTGCTGTGGTTGTGGACGATCAGCACCGCGACGGTCTGTCTGGATGTGATCGGCGACCGTGGCAAGGCGATCCTGGCCAACGTGTTCGGCGGGCGCGTTGCGGGGTGGCTGATGAGCGATGGCTACGGTGCCTATCGGGACTTCGCCCAGCGGCTGCGCTGTTGGGCGCACCTCTTACGCAAGGCGCGGGGGCTGCAAGCCAGCCTCAGTGGATCGGCCCGGGACTTCGGGCAAGCAACCCACACGTTAATGGCGGCGGCTATGGAGGCGGTCTACGCAGCGCGCGAGGGACCACCGGTCGATCTCAACGCTGCCTGTCAGCAACGCCTGGCGACCTTTCGGGACCTATGCGAGCAGCATCGTGACGCCGACCATGAGAAGACGCGCGCCTTGGCGCGGGAGTTTCTCAATGACTGGACGGCGATCTGGACGGTGCTGGCCCATCCCCACCTGCCACTGACCAACAACGAGGCCGAGAGACTGTTGCGCCACTGGGTGATCCTGCGCCGTACCAGCCACGGCACGCGTACCGCGCAAGGTTCTCGCGCCCTGGCACTGCTGGCCAGTGTCATTGAGACCTGCCGCAAACGCGAGGTCTTGCCATGGCCTTATTTGGCGCAGGCGATCGCCGAACGACGCCAAGGTCATCCGGCTCCACCGTTACCTGCCGCCAACATAGCCGAATGCCACATTTCCCAGGGAGGGGTCTAAACGATTACAGATCCACAAGCCTCAATCGTAAATGATGGCATCAAGAGACCCGCCTGGAGGAATCATCGGCTTAACATCTTCAACTCTGTCTATCCATACATCGACGATAGTGGGTTTTGTGTCACTCATTACTTTTTCGATAACTGGCCCAATTTCATCTGTTTTCGTTATTCTCACGGTACTAATTCCTGGATATACCTTGTCCAGGTGCAACACGTTGGGATTGGGATACCGGCATTCGTTGCTGTCCACACATGCCGGATCACATTTTATGGTTCTGGAAAGACAGGTTTCATAATGATTGCCTTCATTGAACATGTCCTCCCATTGCCTGACCATTCCCAGAAATCCGTTATTTAAAATAAAAATTTTCAAAGGTATTCTGTTGGCGGCAACGGTTGCCAATTCCTGGATATTCATTTGAAAACTGCCGTCACCGTCAATGCAAACAACAGGTTTACTGGGATTAGCATAATAAGCTCCTATGGCGGCAGGTAAACCAAAGCCCATCGTTCCCAGTCCTCCGGAACTGATCCACTGTCGCGGCGCTTGGAAGTTGTAATACAACGCCGTCCACATCTGATGTTGCCCCACACCCGTTACGACGGTTGCCGTTCGATCAGTCACCCGGGAAATCTCCTTAATAAGGAATTGTGGATTTACGGCATTTTCACTTGCTCCAGATTTCAATGGGTGCTGCTTTTTCCAGAAGTCTACTCTGTCAAGCCATGCCGAAATGTCTCTTCCTTGGCAATCTAATTGATTTGCATAATCCAGAAAATCTTTAGCATTGGCATGCAGTTCATAATGGGCGGAGACAGCTTTACCCAGTTCCGCACCGTCAACATCCACATGGGCTATGGTGGCTCCTCCTCCGAATCCTTGAACCGCTACTCTATCGTCAAAGCGGGCCCCTATTGTAAGTATAAAATCAGCGTTTTTGAGGGCATAGTTAGCCGCCACGGTACCATGCATTCCGGGCATTCCCAGAAAAAATTTATTGTCATGGTTAAGTGCCCCTAACCCCATAAAGGTTAACGTTGTAGGAAAATGATATTTTTCCACGAACTGCCTGAGCGCCCCGCTGGCATTTGCACTGATCACGCCACCGCCAACTTTGATTACCGGTCTTTCTGCCAACAGCAAGGCATCCATCAGAGTTTTGGCATCTTCCGTGTTCATCATTACATCGGGATGGTAACTCTTTAACGTGCGTGTTGCGTGACCGTTTAGGGATTTTTCTAATAAGGCATTTTTACATATATCGACGACAACAGGTCCTGGTCTACCACTACCGGCGATGTAAAATGCCTGTTTTAAAACAGCACCTAAGTCCTCAACGTTTTTGACTAGGTAATTATGCTTCGTTATCGGCCTTGTAATTCCGACCATATCCACTTCTTGGAATGCATCGTTACCGATAAAACTACTTGGAACCTGGCCCGTTATAAATACGCATGGTATTGAGTCTTTATAAGCATCGGCTATTGGTGTAACTAAATTCGTTGATCCTGGCCCGGAAGTTGCCAATGCGACTCCTACTCTTCCGCTTGCCCTTGCATACCCTTCCGCCGCGTGACCGGCTCCACCTTCTTGTCGAAAAAGTACAAAGTTAGGTACTCTTTCTCCTTTCTTCATGCGCTTATTCAACTCCACATGAATAGGAATAACGGCTCCACCGGTATGCCCAAAGATATATTCAATTCCAAGCTCATTTAAAGTATCGATTACAATTTCAGCACCACTTCTTTCTCTTTGTATATGCTGTATTTTTTCTGCGATAGGTTCGCTTGTATTTAGCATTTTTGTTTCCTTCTTTCCTTTTTAAAAAATTTGCCATTTATCAATATCAAAAAAAATTTAATTTACAATAATAATGTCCCCGACCCCCTGATTGGCCAGCAATATCATGAACTTAATTGCACTGTTAGTGGAAGTATTGGGCGGAACATTCTCTGATGTTACCACTAAGATCGTTCGTCTAGCCACGTGGCCGATGAAGGGTGAATCTGCAAGTCGTCTCTACTTACACAACTTTAAACACGAGGCGGTATAGTTTAATCTTCCACCTCACTGGGAACTGGTCAATGACCGCTTTTATCATATTCTTGCGATTTTTAAAGCCTTTACTGTGGCGACTCGACCACAAATGAATCTCTCGCCTAGAGCCGTTTGATTTGTAACGACTCATTGAAGCACTTGTTTATTCTACCTAAGGAAAACCCATGACCACCAACACAAAATACGACTCCGCTACCCATAAACGTATGGCGGAAAAACGCAATGAGGGTTACCAGAAGAAGCAGGCCAAGGCTACCAAGGAAAAAGGGCTGTTGATTATCAATACCGGTACCGGTAAGGGCAAATCGACGGCTGCCTTCGGCATGGGCCTAAGAGCCGTAGGCCATGGGATGAAACTGGGTGTAGTGCAGTTTATTAAGGGCGCCATGGACACCGCCGAACGGAAAATTTTCAAGCGTTTCGACAATGTGGACTTTCAGTCCATCGGAGACGGCTTTACCTGGTTGACACAAAATCGTGAGCAAGATATCGCCACCGCCGAAAAGGCTTGGGCTGAGGCCGAACGGATGCTTGGCGATTCCAGCTATGACATGATTATCCTAGATGAACTAAACGTTATTCTGAAATATGAATACTTGGACTTATCACGAATACTGGATACCCTGACCCAGCGCCGGGAGATGTTACATGTCATCGTAACCGGTCGCCATGCTCCGCCCGAGCTGATTGACATGGCCGATCTGGTCAGTGATATTCGCCCTATCAAGCACCCCTATAAGGAACAGGGTGTCAAGGCGCAAAAGGGGATTGAATTCTAAAACCATGTTTCACGGGATCCGTCATGAAACGTTTTTCCGATGCCGATATCGCGGCCGTCTATCGGGCGATTGCTGAGCGGCGCGATATGCGCCATTTCCTGCCGGATCCGGTGGACGAAGAGACGCTAACGCGTTTGCTGAATGCCGCCCACCTCGCGCCCAGCGTAGGTCTGATGCAGCCCTGGCGTTTTATCCGTGTGACTGACCGAACGTTGCGCCAGGCAATTTATCAACTGGTAAATGAGGAACGGCTTCGCACAGCCGAAGCCTTAGATGACCGTTCCCGCCAGTTCCTGCGCCTGAAAGTGGAAGGCATTCAAGAAGCCGCTGAAATCCTGGTGGCGGCCTTGATGGACGGGCGCGAAAAGTACATTTTCGGTCGCCGCACTCTGCCAGAAATGGATTTAGCTTCGGTGGCCTGTGCCATCCAGAATCTCTGGCTGGCAGCCCGCGCTGAAGGTCTGGGCATGGGTTGGGTGTCTCTTTTCGCGCCTCAGGATCTAGCCCGACTATTATGTATGCCAGAAAGCAGCAAGCCGGTGGCCATCCTGTGTTTGGGACACGTGGAAGCCTTTTACCCGCGTCCTATGCTAGAGTTAGAAAACTGGGCACAGCGTCGCTCCCTAGCGGAATTGGTTTTTGAAAATCGCTGGGCTAATGCGCCTTAGATCGCGTTCTTTACTCGCTGGTTATGGTATTAGTCGCAGGTTCGGAAGTCGCCAATGCGGGACGAGACTGACGCAGGGCTAGGAGATGCAAGACCTGAAGATCAGTAGCGGGCGCCGTTTCATCCGGGATTCGCCATAAGCCCATGCGCGCGAACATTAAACCTAGCCGTTCCTCGGATGTCAGCACTGCAAGAGGGACTGCGAATACAGAGCCCAGAAGGAATGGCAAAAACCCGACCAATGCAGCGGGGGCAGTGAGCACCAACCAGGCTACTGCAGCTCCACCGAAAAGAGTTTGCGGCCAAAGGCGATTTAATGCCTGACTCAGGGACACTTGGTGGTTAAAACGGTGTTGGGCGGACCATGCAGCGGCGTAGCCGAGGGGAAGCCCAGCCAGGAAACGCGTATGGGCAAGCGCCATCACAGGTGCCAGCAGCGTGAAGAACAGAATCTCGCTGATAGTACTGACCAGAACCGCCATCGTACCTCCGAATGCACGTCGCCTCTTCGAGGACGCCAGTACATCAGACAAGGTCGCAAGCTTTGGGGCGAAGACCATTATCATGATGGACACGAACAGCGCAACCCCTGTCTCTGGATGAAAAGACTGCGTGACATCGTCAGTGAGACTAATACATAGCATGCCAAGCGTCATAAAGACGATCCATGCAGGGGAACTGAGGTACATCAAAATCGCCAGCAGAAGCTGTACCCGGCTGACAGGCAATAATCCCGGCATGGAGAGGAGCCGCCAATACTGCATATTACCCTGACACCAGCGCAGATCGCGGCGGATAAACTCCAAGAGCGTGGGCGGGGTTTCCTCCCAACTCCCGCCTTCCTCTGGCAGCACACGCACCTCATAACCAGACCGTCGCATCAGGACTGCTTCTACCTGATCATGGCTGAGGATCCAACCTCCGAGCGGAGGTTGTCCCGGTAGTTTCGGCAAGTGACAATGCCGGATGAACGGCTTTAACCGAATTATGGCATTGTGGCCCCAGTAGGGACCACAATCCGCCTGCCACCAAGCGCTGCCGAGAGTGTATGACCTCATTCCCAAACGCATACCGAACTGGAACGCCCGAGCGAAGGTACTCACCGTCGGCATCCCGACGACCAGGCTCTGCAGGATACCGAGCCGAGAATTTGTCTGCATCGTGCGGACCAAGCGCAAAATGCTCTCGGTCGACATCAGGCTGTCTGCATCAAGCACGAGCGCGTAATCGTGGCGCCCACCCCAATGGTCGCAAAAGTTTCGGATATTTCCCGCCTTGAAACCCGGATTGTTTTCCCGTCGATGGTAGGTGGCGGGAAAAATGCCCCGCCATCGATGCTTCAGCTGCTCATAGACGCTCTTTTCAGCCTCGATTATGTCTTCCCAGCTCGAATCGCTCAAGATATAAACGTGAAAACAGTCCGATACACCCGCTTCGACGAGTCCCTCAATCATGACATTTAGGTTTCGCGAGACGGAGCGGGCATCCTCGTTGCGAACACACATCAAAAGCGCTGTGTGCGCTGTTATCTCGGCATTGTCGTTCGGATTCGTCGCGACAGGGCAGACCATGCGGGTTGGATCAGAGCTCAGACGCATGATAGAAAATCCAATTATCGCGTTCCAAAAACCGATCACGGTCCAAGGCAGCGTGACCAGAAAACAGACAGTAAAGGCGAAGTCAAACAGACTATAGCCACCGCGGGATAACGTAGCTACCATCAACACACCCAACGCGGCGATGGTAAGAACGACAAGGGTGGCAAAAAACAAACGCCTACCGCGCACCGACTGACGTTTATGTCCCGAAAATATCGAGAGTTCGTGCTCGGCGGCAGCTTGCGAAGCTTGTGTCATGGTTGAACTCCAAAAATTCTTCAGCAGCTATAGCATTCGTGTTTCTTCACTGCGGTTACTGCAAAGCGTCGCGCCGTTGGTCACGACACCGTTATGATTCGTCATGTCTACTCAGTTTGTACGTTACCGGCGTTGCTTAACTTTTGTTATCTACACTTCCAGAGGTGTGACAGGTCTGTCAGCATTTTATTCAAGTTAAAGATTTATAATTTCAGACAAACTATATACAGCACATATACAATGCTTTAATTACATGAACAAAGAAACGTGGCAATGGGCGGCTAAGGGACCAACGACATGCCTTTTTCGCTGCAGATTTATGCTAAAAATCGATCAAACAAGTTCAACCAGGCGGTCTTGCCGGATTGAAAAAGGGCAGTGATTTGCCTATTCTTTTATCAGGTTACGACCCCCAACAGGAAAACTCTCACTTAGCATGCGTTCCGAAACTCCGGAAGCGGATCGTCCTCTTCGCTACGGTTATACGACAGGAGCCTGCGCAACGGCCACCAGTCTAGCAGCTGGGCGTCTGTTGTTAACGGATATGCCCTTAGAAATCGTGGAAATCACCCTGCCTCGCGGCCAAGTAGTACCCTTCCGACTCGAATACTGCCGCCGGCAGCACGCTCAGGCCGAGGCAGCTACCATCAAAGATGCTGGGGACGATCCGGATGTAACCCACCGGGCGCTCATTTTTGCCCAGGTCGCCCTAACCGCCAAACCGGGTGTCCAGTTTTACGCCGGGGAAGGAGTGGGTACGGTGACGCAGCCAGGTCTGCCCGTTGCCGTGGGAGAACCGGCCATCAATCCCGTGCCCAGGCAAATGATGACCGGGCAACTGCAAACTTTGGCCGCGGAACAACGTTATCACGGCGGTTTTGCAGTGACCATCGGCATAAAAAATGGCGTTGCATTGGCTAGAAATACGATGAATGAACGTCTGGGAATCATGGGAGGCCTTTCTATCTTGGGAACCACCGGCATCGTTCGACCGTTTTCCTGCTCCGCTTATATCGCCTCCATTCATCAGGCTATTGACGTAGCCCGAGCCAATGGCTTTCGCCATATCGCCGCCTGCACCGGCGCCACCAGCGAACAGGCCATACGCCGGCAGTATGGTCTGCCTGATATGGCACTGGTGGAGATGGGGGACTGTGTCGGCGCGGTCCTGAAATATGTGCGAAGAGCACCGGTGGAGCGGCTCAGCCTGGCAGGAGGGTTCGGTAAGTTTTGCAAGCTAGCCGCCGGCCATTTGGATCTCCATAGCCGCAAATCCAGCGTTGATTTTTCTTGGCTAGCGGAACAGGCGCGAGTATTAGGCGCCAGCAAGACGCTGCAATCCCACATTCAAACCGCCAATACCAGCCAGCGGGCCCTAATGCTGGCTCGGGAAGAGGGGCTGACTTTGGGAGATCGCATCTGCTGGTTGGCTCGGAAAAAAGCCATCGCAACAACGGCACGCAACAGCGTCGCGATAGAGGTCTGGACCCTGGATCGGCAGGGAAATGCCGTAGGCTATGCGGGTCCTGTATGAAACGCATTCTCCTGCTCGGTGGCATTGGCGAAGCCCGGCAGCTGGCGCACCAGCTTGCACCAAACCACGAAGTCACCTATAGCCTCGCGGGTCGCACCAGTCGGCATTTTGAACCGCCCTGCGCCGTATCGGTAGGCGGCTTTGGTGGAGTTACAGGCCTGACAGAGTTTCTCGAAAACGGCCGCTTTACCTTGGTCATTGACGCAACTCATCCCTATGCCGCCCGGATCAGCCGGCACGCTGTGTCGGCTGCTAGCGCTATCGGTATTCCCGTCTGGGCTTACCGCCGTCCACCGTGGCAGCCGGCGACAGGCGTTAAATGGCGCCTTGTCGATGGGTGGATCAACCTACAGACAGCGCTCAGCGCATTTCACAGACCATTTTTTACAGTAGGTCAAGAACCGCTAAACCATGCGGAGAGTATCCCGCCGGCACAACACTGGCTAGTACGTTGCCTTGCGGCACAAGCTCCGCCTCTGCCTAATCTCATTGTACTCAATGCTACCGGACCCTTTACCGTGGAGGATGAATTGGCAGTCATGCAGAACTACGGCGTGGACGTGTTAGTGTCTAAAAACAGCGGCGGCTCTGCTGTAGCAGCAAAATTGGAGGCAGCTCGATCGCTGGAAATTCCGGTGCTTATGCTGGAGCGGCCCCGGCTTCCGGCGGTGGACCGAGAATTTGATAATATCGTGACGCTGACTGACCAACTTGTCCACCATCCTTGATATTATTGGCGCTTCCTTTGTTATCGATCTGGAAGCTGTTATCAAGACCGTCTGCGGTATGGACGTCGCAGTCGAGCTTACAGGGATATATTAACGGCGTGTCTTAAAAATAACTTCCAGATCGATATAGCAGCAAATCCTAGCAGGCTAGCCTGATTGAGCGGCGCTAACATCCCAGCTTAGACACAAGCATTAATAAAATTTGGTATTAGATTCACTTAATGACCAACGGTGGTTTACGGGTGTAGGCATCGTGCGTTTCCGATTTTGCATCTTCAGGCATATCCTGGAGAGGCTGACCCACTGGCTCCAGATCATTACGCACGCACCAGTAGTTAAACCCCTGCTCTCGCAGCCAACGCTCCAGCCGATCGAGGCTGGTCCATTCTCGTCCTGCACCCCGGGCACTAATCACCCGTGCAGGTTGGCCATCGACATAGACAACTACGGCCCAGGCATAGGGATGTTTGTCTTGATTGCCAAAACCTCCGCCGAGTTGATGGCGAGCTACCCGATAAACCAGAACTTGGTCGGAAAGCCGATCGCTCTCATAAAGAAAAGTCAGATCGGACTGTCTGACTGTCACGCTAATGCTGATACTGAAACCGTCAGCCATCTGTGTCAGTACCTAAACTGATTTTGGTGACTTCCTGTTAATTAAATCGAGAACAGTGCTGGAACAAGATAGTCTCACAGCACTGCAGCCGCCCCATGAGTCTATTTACGTTTGTATTTGGGCCGATAAATATGGGCCTGGTGCTCGTTGTAAAGATAAGAATCTGCAAAATTACAGGGACTAATCACCTCTCCCACTAATATTAAGGCCGTACGTTTGAAACCTTTAGCACGAACCTTCTCTACAATGTCTGCCAGCGTACCCACTACCCGGTCCTGATCCGGCCAGGAAGTACGATACATGACGGCCACCGGGCAATCAGCTCCATAGTAGGGGGTTAACTCGGCGACAATTTTATGAATACGATTGATACCGAGATGGATTGCCAGCGTGGCTCTGTGCCGTGCCAGCTCGGCCAGGCTCTCGCCTTGCGGCATTGGCGTCTTGCCGGCATAACGCGTCAAGATGACGGTCTGGGTAATACCCGGCAGAGTCAGTTCTCGGCCCAGGGCAGCGGCGGATGCACTGGTGGAAGTGACACCAGGAATCACCTGGTAAGGGATACCCAGCACTTCCAATTGGCGAATCTGCTCGCCTATAGCACCGTAAATGGAAGGATCACCGGAGTGCACGCGGGCTACGTTCAGGCCTTGCTCGTGAGCTGTACGGATCTTTGCGATAATCTGCTGCAAATGCAGTTCGGCTGTGTTGATTACCTCAGCCTGGACTTTGGCCTCCCGAAGCACTGCCTCAGGCACCAAAGAACCTGCATAGAAAATAACCGGACATTGCTGGATCAGGCGACGACCTTTTACTGTAATAAGTTCCGGATCACCGGGACCGGCACCGATAAAATAGACGGTCATTAATACCAACCCTCCCGGTAAACAAACCGCTTACACATCATGCTGAGGGTCATGGCGATGGTGATGATGGTGATATTCGTGACTGTGGCCATGGTGATCATGATCGTCTGCGTCGGTACCAATGCCACGCACATGATGATGATGCCCTACTTGGGGTGTTCCGTATTTGTCTTCAAAGCCAATGATTTTTTCCCGGTACTGGCATAATTGGCAATTCATACGTCCGTCGCCGTTTTCAGCCTCATGCAGACGTTCTACAAAAGCCTCCAGCACCAGGGGATGGTCTCTTAGGTAAGGTGCTTTAACTACCTTGACGTCAGGATGCTGAGCCTGATAGGCTTCGACGCTTTCGTAGATCTTGCGGATCAGGCGCCCTGTGAATAGAAAATAGGGAAAAACAATGATCTGCTTAAAACCCAACCGATGCACTTGAGCTAACCCATCAGCCACCAACGGTGCGGCAACGCCGCTGTAGCTGGTCTCAGCCCAGCCAAAACCCATGCCTTCCCATAACATGCGGGTGATCTTACAAATATTGGAATTAGCGTCGGAATCGGAGGCACCCCGCCCGACCACCATCAATAAAGTATCCCTGCGATCGTAGTCGGAACCGAATTCGGCCTCGCAACTTTCGATACGCTCCTTGGCTGCTCGCAACATTTTGGCATGGACACCTAAATCCACCCCATAGGTGATCTTAACGTCAGGATGTTCCGCCTGAAAGTGATTGAGCTCACTCGGAATATCGTTTTTGGCATGACCTGCCGCCATCAGCATGCCCGGCAACGCAGTGATTTCTTTAGCTCCCTGGCGAATCAGTTCTCTTAAACCCTCATCGATAGTAGGTCTTGCAAATTCCAAAAAGCCGGTGGCGCAGAGACGCTCAGGAAAAGTTTCCCGCAGATGGTCAGACAGCCGCAGGAACTCATTGATACCTTCTACGTCCCGGGAGCCATGGCCGACGACCAGAATGGCGGAATGGTGAGTATTGATTGTTTTCATTGAAAGCTATCCGGGGCATTGTCGAGTTTGTGATGTGTACATCTTATCTAGAGTTTATCCTGATACAACTGTTATGTGACCTAAGTTGCATGATTTTCTCGCATTCCATAAAACCATTAAAATTTTATAGAATATTTACAGGGGCCTGTCCTGTTTTCATCGTCTTGTGTAAATTGACAACTCATTTAATACAATTGATAATCATACTCATTTACATGTAAGGTCACGACTGTGTCAATGAGGTTAATGTATTGATTATGAAAACATTTATTACCTTAATTTGTACCGTTGCTATCCTGTCTGGTATGTCAAGCGCCCATGCCCGTGAGGCAGTTAACGTCTATTCCTATCGACAACCGTTTCTGATTAAGCCTTTATTTGACGCTTTCACAAAGGAAACAGGGATTAAAGTGAATGTGGTTTTTGCCAAAGAAGGTCTCGTCGAACGTTTAAAGCGGGAAGGTATCAACAGTCCAGCCGACTTGCTTCTTACGGTCGATATCGGTCGATTGAGCGACGCCGTAGAAGCTGACCTTGTCCAACCCGCCACCAGCCCTACTCTCCGGGCGAATGTCCCGGCGCAGTATCGTCATCCGGACGATCTCTGGTTTGGACTCACCAGCCGGGCGCGCATTATTGTTGCGGCCAAAGATCGGGTATCACCGGATGCCATCAAGACTTATGAAGACCTGGCTGATCCCAAATGGCGGGGCCGCATTTGCAGCCGCAGCGGTAAGCACGTCTATAATATTGCTCTAATTGGCTCTATGCTCGCTCACCAAGGCGAGGACAAAACAGAAAAATGGTTAAGGGGTTTTAAGGCGAATCTAGCCAGAAAACCTCAGGGTAATGATCGGGCTCAGGTCAAGGCCATTAAAGAGGGGGTTTGTGATCTTGCTCTCATCAATAGCTATTACATAGGCAATATGCTTGATGACGAGGAACAGGCCGAGTGGGCCAAGGCAGTCAATATTATTTTTCCCAATCAAGAGAATCGGGGTACTCATGTCAATATTAGCGGCATTGCGCTAACCAAAAGCGCTCCCAATAAGGACAATGCGATCAAATTAATGGAATTTTTGAGCGACGATCTAGCCCAGCAAATGTATGCAGAACAGAATTACGAATATCCTGTTAAGAAGGGTGTATCTTGGCCTGCGTTGTTGAATTCCTGGGGATTATTCAAAGCCGACCAAATACCGTTGACAGAGATTGCGGAGCGACGGAAAGAAGCGATTAAATTGGTGGACAAGACCGGATTCGACAACGAATGACCCATACATTGTCTGCTGCTCAGCGTAGCAATCTATGGGAAATTGCCGGTGCTTGACCGGCTGCGCGGCACTGTCAGCGGATTTTGGGTTAGGGAAAGCAACGTTGCTGCGGCCCAGCATACGCCCCTCAGCATTGTGGGACACGGTACCATAGACGCCAATCCTTGGCTGCTGGGTGCGCTGTTCGTGGCTTTGATTGTGGCTCTACCCATCGGTTCCGTCATCTATTTAGCGCTGTTTCCCGAGGAAAACATCTGGGGTCATCTAGCTGCAACAGTACTACCAGCCTACGTAAGTACTACCCTAGCCCTGATGCTGGGAGTTGCACTGGGTACTTTATTCATTGGCATATCCACAGCTTGGCTGATTACCATGTGCCGGTTTCCCGGCCGTGGCATCTTTGAATGGGCACTGTTGTTACCTTTCGCCGTACCGGCTTATATCAGCGCCTATGTCTATACAGATCTTTTGGAATATGCCGGCACGGTACAGATTTTTCTGCGGCAGCTATTTGGCTGGCGTAGCGCAGCGGACTACTGGTTTCCAGAAATTCGCAGCCTAGGCGGGGCTATCTGCGTCATGTCGCTAGTGATGTACCCCTATGTTTATTTACTGGCGCGTGCCGCATTTCTTGAACAATCCCCCCATATGCTGGATGCCAGCCGAACCTTGGGGTATGGCTCTTGGGGCAGTTTTTTTAAAGTGTCACTGCCCAGTGCTCGCCCTTCGCTTGCCGTAGGTTTGGCGCTAGTGTTAATGGAGACACTTAACGACTTTGGTACAGTGGATTTTTTTGCAGTTCGCACCTTGACCGCCGGCATTTATGATGTGTGGCTGGGAATGGGAAATTTAGGAGGCGCTGCACAGATTGCCGGCGTGATGTTGGCATTCGTGGTGTTACTGATTACCCTCGAACGACTGGGCCGTCATAAGCAACAGCATTTTCAGACAGCTAAACGCTTTCAAGACTTACCCGGCTATCAGTTGACGAGCTGGCGTGCCGCTGGTGCCGTGCTGCTCTGCCTGCTGCCATTCTTGGCCGGTTTTATAGTACCGGCCGGGATATTGGCGAGTTATGCCATTGACCGCTTTAGCGTTTCCTGGACCGCCGATTTTCAAGTCTATGCGGGTAACAGCCTGCTCCTGTCCGGCACCGCCGCATTACTCGCAGTGTTAATAGGCGTCTTTCTCGCTTACAGTCGCCGACTGCAGGGAGGCATCATGCTGCTGGCCCTGGTGCGCTTTTGCAGTCTAGGTTATGCCATGCCGGGAGCGGTGTTAGCTATTGGCGTCATCATTCCCTTGGCCAGCCTGGACAACAGCCTCGACGCTCTGATGCGCCGTTATGCCGGAATCTCCACCGGACTGCTGTTTAGTGGCACTGTTGTTGCCATACTCTTCGCGTATGTAGTGCGCTTTCTAGCAGTTTCCCTAGGAGCCATCGAGGCTAGTCTAGGTAAAGTCACACCAACCATGGATATGGCAGCCCGCTCTCTAGGGCAGGGCTCGGGTGGTGTTCTCTTGCATGTTCACCTACCGCTCATTCGCGGCGGCATCTTGACCGCGGCGCTGATCGTCTTCGTAGATTGTATGAAAGAATTACCTGCCACTTTAATTCTGCGTCCCTTCAATTTCGACACGCTGGCAACCTACGTGTATCAGTTTGCTTCCGATGAGCTTCTGGAAGAATGCGCTTTAGCCGCTTTAATGATCGTTGCCGTCGGTTTGCTTCCGGTCATACTACTAAGCCGCACTATTACTCAAACGCGTTCGGTTTCGAGAAACCGTAAGTGACCGTAACCAATCATCATTGCAATCATCATTGGATGCGGGTCTAATAATGCGTTAAACCTCTTGCGTCCAACCCTGCCGTCCTGCAGGGATTCGCTACCCCGCACCTTCCTGCGTACTGCTGGCATCACCTTCCAGCCCGGCGCCTCAGCGCTCATTTTTGTAAGAAATCTTGGATAATAGTATGTCAAAATTTATTTATTAGGACTTACGCATTGACAGCGGCCTGATATTGTGGATTGAGATAATCTTTCCCGATGATGAAGGAACTGACAAACCCAGCGACCACCTCCTTGTACAAATCACGCTGCCACTGATAGGCATTAGTGATGACCTCATGGATTTGCATCTGCTGCAAATGGACGTAGCTGCACAGGGCGGCAAAAATAGGGTTGAGAATAGGGACTTTGCGGCGTACCTGGAATGTCTCGATGTGACAGACCTGCTTGATGAGACGGTGGTACTGCTCAATGTGCCAGTGCTGGTCATGACGTTTCTGGAATTCGGTTTGGGAGAAGGGTTCATAGGCATCGGCCTGCGGCAGAAATACGACGTAATGGCGCAGTTGGTCTTTTAACCGCGTCCGAAACAGTTTTACCTCACCGAAATCGCGAAGCCAGACCTTACGCCCGTCGTCGGGGATATCCAGCTGCTGGACTTGGACCCAAGTGCCTTTTTCTATGGCTACCCGGCGGTTGTTTTCCACGGCAAACAGGAACCCCATCCGGTGGTGTCTGACCGTCTTGAGGTTGCTGGCGCTGGAATACCAACTGTCCCCGGTGATGAAATCCGGTTGCAGCCCCCACGCCACCACCTGGACCAGCATGTCGAGGAAATAATCATTCTTGGTCTTGTGCTCGGTTTTGTCATAGACCCGATAGTTGACCGGCAAACTCCGCCCTTGCGGGTCGGTGTAATACAACGTGATCAGGTTTATCCCCTTGACCACCCGGTGATGTTTGCCAGACCACACATGGCTCACCAAGTCCATGTGCCGGCTGTAAGGTTTATCCAAGGTGCTGTCATCCACGCTCAGTGTCCCACCCACCGGATTCAACAGCTGGCTAGCCTCATCGAACAGGTCCTTCGGCTCGTATCCCTCCCGCCAGAGAAAGCGAGTGACGCTGTCATGAGAAATACCCATCACTTCCGATAAGCGGGTACAGGTAGCCGATTTGGGCTCACTCATCAAAAACCCCATATACATCGGTAAGGTACAGCGGGCACTGGGTGGGCGTGTCGTGTGTCTTATCATTCGGTATAGCAAAGTTGGTGGTCGAAAGGTTGCCAGTCATCACAAATCGATCTATTTGTCAATGCGTAAGTTCTATTTATATAGAGTTATAAGTGAAGTTCGACATACTGGTTTTCATCGGCTTATACTTAACATTTAGCTGACTTATCTTTCAATACTATTAAGAACAAAAAAATTTTCTGCTTTGTATTTTCCATTACGCCCTTACCCCATCTTTAGCTAGGTCCGCATTTCTGCTTCGCATTAGGACGACGCCCCTATGAAAAATCCGTTACTAACGGCCATAAACGCCATACTGGTCACGACAGCATTCTATATAACTTCAGCGCAGGCATTGCCTACATTCAACAAACTATACGTGTTCGGCGATAGCTTATCGGATACTGGCAACGTGTTCGCACTGAGCGACCAGCAGGTGCCCCCCGAAACGCGCTATTTTGTAGGCCGGTTTTCTAACGGCCCCGTTTGGGTGGATGAGTTGGCCGAAGCTATGAATATCACATCCCTTCACCCGTCGCGAGATCCTGCCCTAGATCTGGCCGCCGGTGACAGCGCTAACTTCGCTTATGGTGGCTCAGGTACGGGAATTACTAATGGCACTCCGGATGGCCTGTTCGAGGTCTCCGGTTTACTGGGGCAGGTTAACGAGTTTAGATCTGCTTTGCCTGGTCCAGCCGATTCCGATGCCCTTTATATCGTCTGGAGCGGGGCCAATAATTATTTGCTTTCCATACCGCCGCCCGATAGCGTTCCCGGTATATCCTTCCCGCCGGATCCCCCAACTACGGTGGGAAATATTACTACAACGATACAAGATCTCTATGCATTAGGCGCGCGAAACTTTCTGGTTCCCAACCTCCCGGATTTAGGTACCAGTCCTCTGGCGGCCATCATAGAATCGCAAAACCCAGGGACTCAGGCGACGCTCAATACGTTAACAGCTACACACAATGCAATTTTGGATCAAACCCTACAAAATTTGAACAGCCTGCCAAACATCGAAATTTACAGTCCCGATATGAACGCCTTATTCAGGGATATCGCTAAAGATCCGAGCGCATTTGGTTTTTCAGGAACCCTGACCGATCCTGGCCCAGCGATGAATTGCTTAATTCCTCTAACGACAGCCACCCGGGACTGTAGCCCGATACCTTTTGAGACTACTCTCTTTTTCTGGGATGACCAACATCCAAGCACGGCAGCACATCGGCTTCTGGCAAGAGCGGCGCTAAACGCTAAACCCATTCCAGAGCCTACGAGCGTGATGTTACTTCTCGTTGGTCTGGTCGGACTGGCAATGGTAAGGCGTCGAACAGCGCGCCATCATTAAACTGATGACACTAATGCTAGCAAAGCTTTTACAAGCCATTAAGCTTTGTAATCTCTTATGCGTAGGCTTTTGTCTATTGCTTGCATTCCCTTATGCCAGCGCTTTTGCTGAGAAAACGCCAGTGACGACAAAGACACTCCAAGAACTGGCTTTTTTTCCCGTCTACAGTGCGCCAGCCACCGTGATCAGCATTAATGATGCACGGGTCAGCGCAGAGGTTACTGGAATTCTCACAAATATTCCGATTAAAGTTGGAGATGACTTAGAGGCCAACGCTATTATCGCGCAACTGGATTGCCGAGATCATATCTTTGCCGTCGGACAGGCGAAAGCATTATTGAAAGCCGCCCGGGCGGAAACGGAATTTGCCCACTTTCAGTTTGAACGAGCCCAAGCACTTCTCAAGACAAAGGCGGTTTCCGAAGAAATGTTAAACGAACGTCAAGCACAGGCAAAAAAAGCCGATGCCGAGGTTGAAAGACTGTCTACTGCGTTGAAAATTGCAGAATTGCATGTTGAAAAATGCACCATTCGCGCTCCATTCAAGGCTGTGGCGATCGAACGGATCGCCAGTGTTGGTGAGTTCATGACGCCAGGTACCGAAGTGGTCCACCTATTAGATCGCGAAAACCTTGAAGTGAGTGGCAACATTCAAGAACAGGATTTAGAACCGCTACAGCGTGCCCAGTCTATCCGCTTCGTGAGTGGGAAACGCGAATATCTATTGAGGGTGCGAACTATCATTCCCTTCGTAGAAACCAAGCTTCGCAGTTACAAAGTGCGCTTTAGCTTTGCGGATAAGAAAGCAGCACCCGGTGAAGCCGGCCGAGTGGAATGGGAATCCGCAGACCGCCACTTGCCGTCGGAGTTATTAGTACGCCGTGAGAATGCATTAGGTATTTTCTTCGTAGACCAAGGCAGGGCCAAGTTCCATATTATTCATGATGCCAGGGAAGGCCAGCCGGCGGCTTTCGATCTTCCGGGCGCTGCGCAAATCATTGTGGACGGCCGCTTTGGACTGACGGACGGCGATGCCGTCCAAGTCGTAAACCCCTAAAGCGCGGAGCCTTTATGCTGCAGCGCTTTCTGCAAAACCATATCTTGGCCAATCTAGTATTTCTGCTGGTGCTGGTTATGGGTTCCCTGGCCTATCTACAACTGCCTAAACAACAGGATCCCACTGTCCGGCTCAACTGGATCGAAGTACTTACCATTTTACCTGGCACTTCAGCCTCCGATATAGAGAAAAAAGTCACCGATGTTCTTGAGGAAGCCGTTGAAAAGGTTTCCGATATTAAATTTATAACGAGCACGAGTCGTCCAGACATCTCGACCATTCTCATTCGTTTTAACGACATCGACGAACGAACCTTTGACAAACGAGTCACTGATTTGCGCCGGGAGCTGCAGAATAAAGAAGATGAACTACCAGCAGAAGCAGAACAGCCAAAAGTTACTGAAATCACCAGTGCAAATGCCTTTCCCACCGCTTTTGTGATCGCCGTTGGCGCTGCTAAGGACGAACATCTACGCAGACAAGTTCAGTTGATTGAAGAAGATCTGGAGCGTTTCCAGGACATCGATCGCGTGGATACTGTGGGTAGCCAGGATCCGGAATTGCAGGTGCTGTTCGATCCGGAAAGGCTGGTGGGCCTTGGCGTATCGCCTTCTGCCTTGGCGGAAACTGTAACTGCCTATTTTCGTGATATGGCCGCCGGCAGTGTCGAATTTGGAGATCAGGAATGGCTCATTCGCCTGACAGGCACAGACAACAACCCGCAGTATCTATCTGAACTGCCGCTGCTCTCCGTGCAGGGAGAGATCCCGCTGCGCAGTGTTGCGGAGGTGGTTCGCGGACGGGAGGATGCTAAGCAATTAGTTCGCCATGAAGAGCAGCCCGCTGCGATGTTGGCAGTATTTAAAAAGGCGGATGCCAATGTATTGAATTTGGTCGGAAAAATTAAAAGTTACATTGAGGCCTACAATGAGCATTCGGTTGCCAGCACCGGTGTGCGGTTATTACTCCTGGACGATCAAACCGTGGTAACTCGTCAGGCGCTCGCGGTCATGGAAAACAATGCGATTTTTGGGTTGGGATTGGTACTGCTAATGACCTGGTTATTCTTAGGTGCCAGGATGGCCTTGTTGACCAGCTTGGGAATCCCCTTTGTTCTGGCGGGCACCTTCTGGTTTCTCAACGCCATCGGCCAGACCCTGAATATTATCGTATTACTCGGCATTGTGATTAGCCTTGGTATGCTAGTAGACGACGCCGTGGTGGTAGTCGAGAGTATTTATCAGCGTCTGCAGAGAGGTATGGATACTGCGCGAGCAGCTTTAGAAGGGTTGCGTGAAGTATTCGCACCAGTAACCGCCTCAGTTTTAACGACTGTATCCGCATTTTTGCCTCTGCTGCTGCTACCGGGCGTGCTCGGAAAATTTATGCAGGTAGCGCCACTGGTGGTAATTACTGCGCTAATGATCAGCCTGCTTGAGGCGTTTTGGATGTTGCCAAGTCATATTCTCGTATTTGGTGACAACCCCAACAGGTATTCACGCCGGCAACGCCTGCGGGAAAGGATGACCCGTTGGATACGCAGCCGCTATGTGCACGTACTGATCGTCGCAATACGATGGCCAAAACTTTCCTTCGGCCTGGCTGCTTTGTTGTTTGTAAGTGCGGTAGGCATCATAGCGGCGGGATTCATCCGGATGGAATTCTTTGCGACTGACGTTGCCCGGCTGTTTTATGTCAATGTGGAAATGCCACCTGACACCCGCCTGGAAAAAACTCTAGCGACGACGCTGAAAGTCGAACGCACGGTTCGAAAACATCTTCTCCCAGAAGATTTACGCTCAGTGGCCACCTATGCGGGATTGCAGTACACAGATAGAGAACCCCTGTTCGGTGACTATTTAGGTCAAGTGCTAGTCAGCCTAAAGCCAAAACCCCCTACCAACCGCAACGTCGACGAAATCATTGCGGACGTTCGTAAAGCGGTAAACCAGCTGCCGGGCCCAACCCACGTATCCTTTTTACGAGTCACCAGTGGCGCACCACCGACGGCGAAGCCCGTCAGTGTTAAAGTGCGTGGCGACGACCAGCAGGCGATCCGCCAGGCGGCCGATCGCGTCATCGCCATTCTACAGGATATATCCGCTGTCCATGACATCACCGATGATGACATCGAGGGCCGTATGGAACTCTCCGTACGCCTAAACCCGGATGCCATTATTCGTGCCGGCCTGAATCCGGCCACGGTCATTCGTGATCTCCGTCTGTTGACGGATGGCGAAGTGGTTGCCAGTATGCAAGACCAGGGTGAGAAGCTTGAGGTGCGGGTTAGAGCCCAGCCCGAGTCGTTGAAGGATATCGAAAATTTTCTGCAGAACACCCTTGGTTTACCAGATGGAGGTTCGGTTTCTCTTCGCCAGTTGTTACATTACGAGGTAATTCGCGGCAAAGGCAATATCCGTCATTACAATCTGCGGCGCACGGTTACCGTAGAGGCGGAGTTGAACAAGCAGCTTGTGGACACCGTGACCGTCAATCGGCTAATTCAGTCTCAGTGGTCAACCCGATTTGCCGAACAGTTTCCGAACGTAGCACTAGACCTCACGGGTGAGTTAGACGATATTCAAGAAAGTATCGATGCCATCATGATACTGTTCTTGCTTGGTATAGGCCTCATCTACACAATTTTGGGGTCGCAGTTTAAAAGTTATATACAACCACTGATCGTGCTCGTTACCGTGCCGATGGCATTTATGGGGGTGGTGTATGGACTCCTAATCAGTCAGAATCCTCTAAGTCTTTACACGCTCTACGGCATCGTTGCTCTGGCCGGCATCGCCGTCAACGCAGCTATTGTACTGATATCGGCAGCCAATGAGTGGCTACAGCGCGGTATGTCAGTCAGTCATGCAACTGTATATGCCGCAAAACGCCGTGTCATACCAATCCTTATCACCTCCTTAACAACGATTGCAGGATTGTTTGCCCTAGCAGCGGGACTTGGAGGTAAATCTCTCCTCTGGGGGCCTCTTGCCACTTCCATCGTTTGGGGATTAGCTGTCTCTACCCTACTGACCCTATTTGTTATTCCGCTATTGTACTGTAATGTCGTTAAAAAGAAACCCCTTGAGACAGAGGTACTACCGCTACCGCGGCCGCTGACGGAAGCTTCTGCGTCGAAGCTAAACCAATTTCTGGCCCAATTCCGAGTGGGTTTGTTAACTGGTACGAGTAGGACTCAACAGTTTAAGGCGCTGACCGCCATCGCGGCCTGTTCTGACCTCCGCGCCTTCTACATGGAAGGAAGACGACTGTTGATGGAGAAGGAATATGAGCAGGCCCTCAACATTTTTACAAAAATCATCCAGAAAGCACCAGACAATGGCATCCCATATATCTGTGCAGCACAAGCTTTGCTCCTATATATGCAAAAAGAAGCAGGCTGGAACATTGATTCTCTGGATCAGGCAAAACATTATATCAAGCAGGCTGAAAAGTTAGTTCCTGGAGATAAGCGGCTTCCCCTCCTACGGAGAGTGTATCGTAGCATTAAAAATTCTTCTTCTGATCGCTCTCGGTTCGGCACGCCTCCACCTAACAATTCACGAACTGAATGAAATCGGTGTCAATTTCTATCGGCTTTCGCGGCGCTTCCCAGTTAATACAATCACAGTATGTCTCTAGTAGATACTGGCTCATGATCTCTTGAGATAAAAAATTTGATTTAGGAGGTTTTTCCGAATAAACGTCCCTGCACTTATCCATGTGACTTTACGGCCAATGTTGGTCCGCCAAATCAGACCCTGCCATTGAAACCCTTGAAAGAGCTAACCGTGGGTAGACCGTCTTTGTTAATGAAGAAGATAAAAAGTAACAGCATCAATTTGTAAAGTTTTTCACACAGCAGTTTTCTCGTATTTCTAAACTTCGAACACCGAGACTGCTCACTGGATAATGTTAACGTGATCATGCTGTTTGTAAAAAATAACATGGCAAATAATAATAATAAATAAGTTATTGATTAATATAATAAAATTTTTTTATTAACAAGAATTGACAATCAATTATCTAAAACATTGTAAGATTTATATTGAAATTTATTAAAAAATTCTCACAGTTTTATAAAAAATCGTTATAAAGAACACGGCTACACAATACCTTTTATTAATTTTCTTCTAGCATTTTATTAAAAAACAAATCTAGTAAGTCAGTCTATTGCATTCGCAGTTTAGAAATAAAAATTCAGCTTTCCACAGAGTAAATCCTTATGAGCGAAATACCACTTAGCAAGCATTTTGAAAATTACTTCGAGGTAGTCCTTGCCCATACACCAAGACTTCTAGAACAAATATTCCGAATTCGGTATGACGTTTATTGCCAGGAATTTCAATTTGAGCGTGAGGAGAATTATCCTAATAGCCTTGAACAGGACCATTACGATCAATATTCGTTACATTGTCTCGTGCTCCATAAAGCGAGCAAAGCACCTGCCGGCTGTGTCCGCTTGATTAAAATTCCCAAGAAAAATCCTTCGTTGCTCTTACCCCTTGAAAGATTTTGTGGAGACAGTTTATATCACGATACTCTACATCCAAGCTTACTACCACGCTTAAGCCTTTGCGAAATATCTCGCCTCGCCGTGCATACAGCCTTCCGCAGGCGGCGTGGAGAATCGGCATCACCGCTGGGTTCACACTATGAAAAACTCGCTGACAGCGCTACCGAGAAAGAACTGCGAACCTTCCCACTAATCAGTATTGCCCTTATTGCTGCCTCTACCTCTCTTATGCTTCTGGCTGAGCGCCCCAATCTATTTATCATGGTTGAAAATTGGTTAGCCCGCCTGCTAAGGCGCGTAGGTTTGGATTTTACACAAGTGGGCAAGGTAATAGATTATCACGGACCTCGAGCCGCCTTTCACATAACTGCCGAACAGATGATTGGTGGTATGAAAGGTGAGCTGCGAGAAATCTACAGTTTTGTTCATGGTAGCCTTTCTACCGAGGCCAAGCATATTGAGCTAGATCTCAGTGATTGACCGGTTTTCTGTCGGCTTTGTTTACGAATACGGGCAAAGCGACACGGTTAAAGATTTTACATGAATGCAAACACATTCGCTTTTAGAAATTACAAAGACAAAATATGGCTCAGCTCATCAGGAGTAGCATCTTTATAAGGCGAGTGATTTAGCGCTTTGCAGCACAGGAAAGCATAACTTCGTGCCATATTTCGACACATAATAACAAAAAATGCTATTCAATTTTTGATTTTTTTCCTGTTCGTGGTTGATATTTATCCGATTAATCAAAAAAAATATTTTTCAGCCTATCCTTGTGCTTACATAGTCGTCGCAATCGATGCATCTTACTATTCAAGTAGTAGAAAATGGCATGGATCATGCCCTCTTCTTAAATATTTACAAAGTTAATCTGCTTGACTCTAAAGGAAGATCTTAAATAACAAGACTCAAATAAAATATTGAGTCCAGCATGAAGTCGCTCCACAAGACTTCTGCTTGAAATCACCCTGCAAACTTTTTTATTAACCGATTGCATGGATTTGTGTTTCATGTGGTTTTTATTCTACGTTAAAAAATAATGTAATGAAAATGCTATCGCTTGGCGAGCACTTTAGTGATTACTTCCAGATATTGCTTGCATGGACGCCGGCACTTCTGGCACAAGCCTACCGAATTCGGTTCGACGTTTACTGTAGAGAATTCCATTACGAGCTTGAGGAAAATTTTCCCGACGGATTAGAACAAGATGAATACGATCAACATTCCTTACATTGTTTAATTGTCCATAAGGCCAGTCATTTGCCTGCCGGTTGCGTCCGTTTAGTCAAAACACCGGCGCACGACTCTTCGTTTCTGCTGCCGTTCACAAAATTCTGCGGCAACAGTTTAACTCATGTCGAATTACATCCAAATCGGCTACCACATGCATCCGTTGCGGAAGTATCCCGCCTAGCCGTTCATCCAACATTCCGGAGACGGTGGAAAGAGTCGGAATCACCCTTCGGGCGGCTCAGTCCTACTGATATTCCCGAACGCGAGGCGCGGACTTTTCCCCTGCTTACTTTTGCTCTTTTTACCGCAGGCGCCGCCCTCATGACGCTGGCCCATCGGCGGCATGCATTCATTATGGTAGAACCCAGATTAGCACGCCGTTTGCAGAACTCAGGATTGTTATTTACGCAAATAGGCAAACTGATTGATTACCATGGGCCAAGAGAAGCCTATCATATCACCATCGAACAAGCCCTCAATGGCATGAAAAATGAGCTCAGGGATCTCTATGATTTAGTTTATGCGAATCTCAAAAAAGATGCCGCTCTCTCAGGCCTGGATCCCGTTACGCAGTCAACTTTTCATGGAAATATTTCCACGTCCCAAACTTAATCTATTCACCGAGTGGTATCAAATAACCTCTTTCTACCCCTTTCAAGCCTCGTAACGACCCGGCGCAAGAATACCGTTTGGATCCAAAGTTTTTTTTAACATCGTTTGAAACGTTGCATAAGTTTCTTCAGTCGGCGGCAGACTTTTCATAGAATGGGTACCAAGTCGGTAGGGATAAAAACCTTCCTGGGTCAATCTGTTCAATAACTCACGATGGCACGCCATAGCTCGCTCATCTTCTCCCTCTACATCGCGATCGTAAGCAATGCTGATCACGTTCTCCAGGCTGCGCTCAGTCAGGAGCGTCATGGTCATGCCGGGCTCGAATCCATATTTAAGCAGGGTCTCTGTGGCAGTATTCGCCATTAGCCGGGCGTGCTTGCCGCTGGTCGGAGAAATGGGAGAGCACCAGATCAAACCGCAGCGATCTCTGTTCGGATCCATGGAAGTCGGAACAGCACCTTTTTTTCTCCAGTAGGTACTGGCGATGATCTTATCAGTTGGAATACCCTTCATCATATTATGCACCGGACGAACCAACTTTAGCATTTCGGGCACATCGACTCGCAGTAAAAATTTCAGGGGGTATTGCAGCAGCTCCGCTCTATTTAGACTCTTATCATCGATAAAACGCAGTTTTTTCACCTTTCCTTTTAACGCTTTCTTGATCTGTCGACGTGATTCGGCGACTTCACGGCGTGCCCCGTATAAGGCACCTGATCCGTTCCAGGCTCCAAAATCCCAGCGTTCTCCCAACTGCTCCAGTACCCTTTGCGGCAAAGGTGTTCGCCCTTCAGCTTCTTTCCACGGGTATTGCTGAATGGAAGACAGCACCCGGTAGGTATTACCGATATGCACCGCACTATTAATTGTTCCTTTTAGCCGCAGAGGCAACAGTGCATCGATAAGTTCTTCCAGTGCTCCGTCTTCCTCAATGCTGAAAAAATAAGTCTGAAAATACTCCGGCGCCGGCATTAGCCAGACCGTCATCTGGGTAACGATCCCCAAACCCGATTGCGTGAAAAGCCCGTCGATATATGGTCCTAGGCCCCAACGGTATACTCTCTTGGCCCGAGCGTTGGAGAAGCGACTTAAACCCGTATGCAGGCAGTCGCCACTAGGTAAAACAACTTCCAAGGCGCAGGCGTGAGCAAGATGGTCACTATAAGGCGTATGACCAAATCCTCTCTCCAGCGTATTTCCGATGATGCTACATGCTTCGCTTGCGCCGGTAGCGTCCATCCAAAACTTTCCCCCTTTTTCATGAAGAAAATCGTACAATTTGCGCTGCGTTACGCCCGGCTCGATAGTTACAAACCCCAACTGATCGTCATAGTCAACGATCTGATCTAGCCTGCTCAAATCCAAAACCGCACAGTTCGTCTCCACCGGCACTGCCGATCCGTATCCCCAATTCTTACCGCTACTGATAGGATACACCGGGATCGTAAAGCGATTCGCAATCCTCAGGCACTCTTGCACTTGTTGACGGTCCGCTGGCCTGAGAATAGCCGGAACCTGCTGAGTGGTTGGAAAAGTTGCGGTTGCGGCCGATAGACGTCGTTGCCGGTCAATGCTGACGTTTTCCTCGCCCAACACCGTACACCATGCTTTCACAGCGCTTGTTAGGGCATCGCTCATTAGGTTTTTCTCCACGTCGTTGTTCTTTCATGAGAATACGGCTAGCGCTTCAGAAAGAAGCGCTAGCTTGGCGGCAGCATTGCATACTTAACCCAAGCATTGACTGTAAATAGCTTAACCCGTCGACAACTTCCCTATATCCGCCTTGTCAAAAAATTTTACACTCTTGCGGGCTCACACTATTATTATCATTAACAGCAAAATTAAATAGTTAGAAAAGTCTTTAAGGCCCGTCGCTGAAATAAAAGCGCATCAACACTGTCATGATTGTCATGTTGCTTTACATTACCTTTCGTTATCGTAAACATTACCTTAAAAAAAAATACAACTTTTTGATAGTTAAACAATTTACTGTAGTGGTCTAATTTATGCATAACATCACTAGGCAACATGATAACTCCAAAGTATTTTATGTTTCATGAGGAAGTTCAATTATGAACATCGTAGGCAAAAAATCCATTCTAACCCTTACCACCGCCGCAGCGTTGGGCATGGGTGCCGTGGGAACTGCACAGGCGGGCGTCTTGGCAGTTTCGGTCTTGGAAGTCCAAAATTTCTTAATCCAGGATCAAGTGGGTAACAGCAATAATTTCCAAACGTTGAATGCTACTGATTTTCGGCTTTTGGTAGGCAATAACACGGGTGATGTGTTTGCTTTTCTGGCAAGTACTGGTCCTACGTCCGATACTCTCGATGTGAACTTAGATCAAGGTATCGATCTTGGTGTCTGCCAAGGCCCGGATTGTCTTCCTTTCGGCCCCAATGACTTCCAACAAACAGCGCCGCCTCCGTCGGGAACTTATGTGCTCTCCGATAACCTCCTGGAAGGAGCCGCCATTAATTTTCCAGGCGCCCCGCCCACTACCGGGGCCGATGCCAGCACCCGCGGTGATGTGGCCTTGTTAAGCGAAAATAATGGCAGCGCACAAACAAATCTAGGATTGAATACGACCTTCGAATTCGTGCTCAACATGGATAAGCAGGTCCGCTTCGCCTTCGATTACGAAAACTACCTTCGCGCTTTTGTTAGCGACGACCTGGATTTCGATAGCGACGCATCTGCTTCCTCGAACTGGACTGTCACCATTACGGGTCCCAACAATTTTAATTTCTCCTGGTCACCGGACCCCCTTAACAGCACTCGCAGCACCACCGGACCAGGGGACGAACTTTTCCAGGACAGCGGCAGCCTTAACAGTGTGGACAATGGACCGGGTCTGGCTAACTTAACGGCAGGACTAAGGTACAGGATTACCATACGCCACACCAGTCTTGCCGATGGTTCGTTGGCTCAAGTAGTTCCAGTTCCCGAACCAACCTCGATCGCGCTGTTGGGTGGCGGTCTGCTTGGACTAGCTGCAATGCGCAGGCGCACCAAAAAAGCTTGATTATTACAACAAAATCATCTCACCCAAAAGCCGGGCGAATACCCGGCTTTTTTATGGCTTTACAGCCCGCCCTTACCTTTCAAGTTCTTCCAATAAAGTTTGAGCCTGCCGGCGAATTTCAGAAGACGGTTCTTGTGCCAGTAACGTCCGCAAGACCTCTACGGCGTCTGTCGTCTCGCCACTCTGGGCAAGAGCTTGAGCCAAATGATATTGAATTTCTGAATTTTGCGGCATCTTTTCCGCGGCGCTTCGGAACAGCTTAAGCGCTTCGGTCGTTTGACCTTCTGCCAGCAGAATAGCACCACGGGTATCCATCACCTGAGGGTCATCAGGGACCATTTCATAAGCACGGTTAGCCTGAGCAAGGGCTTCCTCGACGGCTCCGAGTTGCAGAAGCACCCAGGCAAGATTATTACGAGCCCGTGCATTATTTGGCGCCAGCTTTACGATTTTCACATATTCTTCTTTGGCTTCCTCCAGCTGTCCAGTCAACAACAGAGAGTCGGCGAGTGCCGTCCGGGTCAACATATCCTCAGGGTAGCTTTTCAGCCATTCCCTGAGCGTAGTATAACTGGCCTCCCGTTCCCCGGCCTGCCACTGAGCAGACGCTAATTGAATGGTTAAGAGGTTGTTCTTGCGTTGTTTTAATGCGTTTTGAAAAAGTGTGACAGCGGCCCCGGCACGACCCTGAGCGAGGGCGATCTTACCCTCAAGCTCAGCGATAAAAGGATTCTCCGGATTGGTATTTTTCAACTCTTTCAGCATTTGCTGAGCGGCCTCTAATTGCCCCGTTGCCGCCAGCAACCGCGCCTGGGCAAATTTGGCAGGCTCATAGGCGGGATCGAGTTCAAGAGCCTTATCGATTTCCTGCTGCGCGCTACGCATATTGCCAGCACGTTCATGCGCCATGGCCAAATAAAAGTGCGGTTCCGCCAGTTCCGGCTGGACTTTTACCCACGCCTGGAAGGATACAATAGCGTCATTAGCGTCTCCCGTTTGCATCCGTGCCTTACCCACGACCTCCAATAAAGCAGAATCGTTGGGATAACGCGCTACAACCGGTGCAGTCACTTCTAACGTTTTACGCGGCGTACCTGCCTCCAGATATATCCTACCCAGCAAAATGCGAGGTTGCAGGGCATCCGGATGTTTCACCATGGCTTCCTCTAACCGCTGTCTGGCCTCTTGACGATGGCCCGCCTGGGCTTCAAGATCCGCCAACTTTAACAATATCTGCAGGTTATCTGGATCGTGCGTCAACGCCGCTTCATAAAGCTTTCTTGCGGTTGTCTGATCACCTTCTTGCAAAGCCAGCGCGGCAAGGTTATTACTAGCATTAAGGTCACCCGGTCTAAGTTCGAGAGCCTTGTGAAAAGCAGCCTTGGCCTGATCCATCTGACCTAATGCTAAATAGGCGCCACCGGCAAGGGTGTAGCCATCAGGGTTGTCGGGATGATGTTGCTGAAACTTTTGCGCCCTCTCCAAAGCCTTTTCATACTCTCCCGCTCGGAGATGAGCGAGGATAAGGCTGATTTCGGCAACGGCTAACTTTGGATCTAGCTCAACAGCATGCTGCAAGTCTTCAATCCCTTGTTTCTCTTCCCCTAACGCCACTTTGGTAATGCCAAGCTGCGCTCGATCCGCCGCTTGTTCAGGTCGCAAGCCAACTGCTTTCTCGAAAAGTGCGCGTCCCGAACGAGGATCACCGCCCTGTAATGCGGCTCTGCCTACGGCAGCGAAAAGTTCGGCATCGCGTTCGGCAGGTAACGCCACTGATTGCAAAGTGACAGCAGCTCCCGCCACAGCACCCAACCGCAATTGAGTGGCGGCAAACAACTTAAGGGCTGGGTCATAGGCTGGCACCTCAGTGACAAAACGCTGCAAGTGTTTGTTAGCCTGATGATACTGACCTAGGGTGTAGGTGGCATAGCCCGCTAGCAAACGGGCTGGCAGGTGTGCCGGCTCAATATCTAATACCTTTTCCGCATAGAGTTTAGCCGCCTCAAAATTCTGTTTGTGGTAAGCGGCCAAAGCGCGAAGATAATTACTCGCTGGATACTTAGGAAATCGTTCAAGGACAACGTCTAAATTAGCGATGGCCTTATCGATCTGATCGGTATTAATCTGAACATTGGCAAGTGCCAATCGAAAAAATAGTTGCCGTGGCTTAGCCTCAACGGCTCGCTGGTAGGCCTGTTCCGCCGCTTGGTAATCGTGTTGGGTAAAGGCGATATCACCTTGCAAAGCGTAAGCTTCAGCAAGCACCGGTTCGATATTTAACACCTTGTTCAGCCAACTAGTTGCCTGCCCCCATTGTTGTTTTTCATAGGCCAGCAAAGCTTGCCCGAACCAAGCAGCAATAGATTGATCATCTGCAGCCAGTGCCGCTTGAAACTCTGAATCTGCTTCAGCCAATTGACCCTGCCCTAAATACGCCCTGCCTCGTAGTACATGCAGTTCCGCTTTGGCATTCTGGTCCAATTGAGCAATGTCCACATTCATTGCCAACAGCGCATCCCATTTCTGCTGTAGAAGCAATGCCTTGGCCAAAGGTACTGCGATAGATGCTTCGTCCGCGCCTAATTGGACGGCGCGCCGAAGTTCCTTTTCTGCAGAAACGCCCTCGTCCATCTCAGCATAAAGCTCACCCAACAGTGAGCGAGCTTCCATGTTAGCGGCATTTTGCCGTAGCGCGTTTTTTAAGCTAATGATACTGCTGGGATAATCGCCTTTATTTTGATATTCCTTGGCACGTGCGAGGTATTCGGCATCCGATAGGCTTTCACCGCAACCACCCAACAGGATAATGACGCTTACCGCCGCTAATACCGCCACCAATAATTTTTCAAAACCGACTACCTTCCGCTGAAAATTTCTCATCCCCAACCTCGTTTATACACCATTACCGTTCTTAAACCCTTCATTGCACAACCATGCGACAACTCATTGCTTTGGTAGCAAGACAGGGTAATGTTTGCTATCGTATACAATTATTATTGTAGAATTTCGATGCTTTCCTCTAAAAGGGGCTCTGCTTGAACAATCCGCTATTGTTTTACCTTACCCCGTCTCGGCCAAAGTAACAAAATAGCACTTGTAATTTTTGTTCTTTCAAACGGCTATCTAGGTCCCATGGCAATTCAAACCCGCAAAATTTTAGTCACCAGTGCCTTGCCCTATGCGAACGGCCCCATTCATATAGGCCATTTAGTAGAGTACATCCAAACCGACATCTGGGTACGTTTCCAGAAACTGCGCGGTCACCAATGTATCTACGTTTGCGCCGACGACGCCCACGGAACTCCCATCATGTTGCGCGCCCAGCAGGACGGCATGACTACGGAACAACTTATCGAGCGCATTGGCGTTGAGCATCGACTTGACTTCGCTGATTTTCTAGTGGAGTTTGACAATTATTATTCCACGCATTCCGAGGAAAATCGTCATTTCGCTGAGCTAATCTATCAACGCCTTTGCGACGCCGGTCATATTGTTCAACGCGTTATCACCCAGGCTTATGATCCGGAAAAGGAAATGTTTCTACCGGATCGTTTTATTCGCGGTGAGTGCCCTCGCTGTGGAGCGGCCGATCAGTATGGCGATAGCTGCGAAGTCTGCGGAGCGACATACTCACCTACCGATCTTAACAACCCTCGCTCAGTGCTCTCTGGAGCCATACCCATTGTCAAAGAGTCCTTACATTATTTTTTTAAACTTGCCAATTTCGAAGATATGCTCAAGCACTGGATGAGCAGCGGTCATGTGCAGGAACAAATGGCCAACAAGCTAACTGAGTGGTTTAATGCAGGACTGCAGGAATGGGATATTTCCCGAGATGCTCCCTATTGGGGTTTTGAGATTCCCTCTGCACCAGGTAAGTATTTTTATGTTTGGCTGGATGCTCCTATTGGCTACATGGCCAGTTTTAAAAACTATTGCGAGCATCAGGGATTAGATTTCGACGAATTCTGGCGCTACGACAGCGATGCTGAACTTTATCACTTTATCGGTAAAGATATCGCCTACTTCCATACTTTGTTTTGGCCGGCCATGTTGGATGGAGCGGGATTTCGCAAACCCACTGCTGTATTCTGTCACGGATTTCTTACGATCGACGGCCAAAAGATGTCAAAGTCTCGAGGTACCTTTATCAAAGCCCGCACTTACTTGAAGCATCTGCGTCCCGAATATCTTCGCTACTACTTTGCCACTAAACTAAACGACCGTATTGACGATATTGATCTGAATTTGGAAGATTTTCAGCAGCGTATCAACAGTGATTTGGTTGGCAAAGTGGTTAATATCGCCAGCCGCTGCGCCGGTTTCATCACTAAGCGCTTCGGTGGACGTCTAGCGACTACCTTAGCAGAGCCAGACCTGTATACAGATTTCGTGGCTACCGGCGAGGTCATCGCTCAAGATTACGATCAACGTGAATTCAGCCGTGCCATGCGTAAAATCATGGCCTTGGCTGACCGTGCTAATCAATATATTGATGAAAAGAAACCCTGGGTAACAGCCAAGCAGACAGGACGGGAAAGTGAGGTTCAAGCCGTCTGTAGCATGGGCCTTAACCTGTTCCGCGTGTTGATAGTTTATCTAAAACCAGTGCTTCCTCACGTCGCTGAACAGGTAGAGGCTTTTCTACAGATCCCACCCCTGACCTGGATAAATTTTCATTATCCACTGCTGAATCATAGTATCGCCCACTTTAAACCGCTTCTAGAGCGGATTGAATCCGCTCAGCTTACGTCTTTGCTAGAAGACGCCAGAGAAAATCTCATGCCCACGTCGGCTGGCAGTCACCCTGTCGCCCCCGTGGCGAGCGATCCCATCGCTACGGAGATCTCCGTTGATGATTTTATGAAGGTAGATCTACGCGTGGCACGAATTGTTCGGGCGGCAGAGGTAGAGGGGGCAGATAGGTTAGTGAAGCTCACTTTAGATTTAAATGGTGAAACACGAACGGTTTTCGCAGGAATAAAATCTGTTTACCGGCCGGAAGATCTGGAAGGACGACTGACGGTCGTGGTCGCCAATCTGGCCCCCCGCAAGATGCGTTTCGGGATTTCCGAAGGCATGGTGCTCGCCGCCGGTAACGGAAAAGGCATTTATCTTATTAGTCCTGACGCCGGCGCCGAACCAGGCTTGCGAGTGAAATAACTATCAACCAAATTCCCACTGGGAAATCGCTTTGTAGACCGCCTCAACTGCTCCAGATTTCCATAGGGCTCAAGCTTTCATATCATACTTATTGAGCAAAGCGTACAAGGTAGGTCGCGTGATACCAAGCATTTCGGCTGCTTGAGAAAGATTCCCGTTCACGTAGATCAATGCTTTTAACAAAGCTTGTCGCTCGGCATTCTCACGCACTTGGCGCAAATTGAGAGGTAAAGGTGAACTGGTGGTGTTTTCTAATTCGAGATCTTTAGCAGTAATTTGATTGCCTTCGCTCATAATTACCGCACGTTTGAGTTTATTCTCTAATTCCCGGACGTTGCCAGGCCAAGCATACGTTTCCAAAGCAGTGAGAGCGTCTTTACTAAAACTGTGCAGAGGTCGTTTCAATTGACTGCTAATGCTCTCTAACAACGCACGCGCTAATACCAATGTATCTTCTATACGTTCCCGCAGGGGGGGAATTTGAATGATTATTTCACTGATGCGGTAATAGAGATCCTCCCGAAAGGATCCTTCACGAATCATCGCCTGTAGATCACGATGAGTGGCACAGATAATCCGAACATCCACTGGAATTTGTTCTCGACCACCTACACGTTCAATGACGCGTTCCTGAAGAAAACGCAGCAGTTTAGCTTGCAAGGACAAAGAGAGGTCACCCACTTCGTCCAATAAAAAAGTTCCGCCACTGGCGTATTCAATTTTTCCTTTAGTCTGCCTAGTAGCCCCGGTAAACGCTCCTTTCTCATGACCAAACAACTCACTTTCCAGCAAATTTTCAGGAATAGCAGCGCAATTGATGGCAATAAATGGCGCCCGCACGCGAGGACTTCGATCGTGGAGGGCATGGGCCAGTAATTCTTTACCGGTCCCGCTCTCACCTAGCAGGAGCACGCTCACATCGGTAGGTGCAATCTTTTCAATGGTGTTGCAGATCTTTAACATCAGCGGGCTGACAGCAATGATGCCTTGCAGGGCAGAGGCCGATTGCTGCTGCAACCTGCGGTTTTCCTGTTCTATTGCATAAAGATTATAGGCACGGTCGATGATTAGTTTGAGGACATCCGCATCCACAGGCTTTTGGTAGAAGTCATAAGCACCCAGTGCCACTGAACGTAGCGCATTTTCCCTATCATCATTCCCGGTCACTACAATAATCTTAGTCATTGGCACTAACGCCAGAATCGCCTCTAGAGTAGCTAAACCCTCTGTCGCGTTAGCGTGATCCGGAGGCAGACCTAGGTCTAGAGTGACGACGGGTGGTTCATGCCGACGTACCTGGGCCAATGCCGTTTCGCGATCTTCGGCGGTAATAACTTCATAATCTTCAAAACACCAGCGTAACTGGCTCTGTAAGCCCGGGTCATCCTCGACGATTAGTAGTTTCCTGGTCAATTCGTGCAAGGCTCACCTCCATTTCTCGCCTGTTATCTTGGGACGTGCTTGATTTCTCTACTAACGGAAGACGCAAAAAGAATGTAGTTCCTAAAGCTGGCTTGCTGACAACATCAATATCACCGCCTAAGGCGTGAGCAAACTCACGGGCTTCATAAACGCCGATTCCCATACCGGCATTACCTTTGGTGGTACTGAAAGGCCGGAATAAATGCTCTCGAATAAATAGTTCATCCATACCACAGCCGTTGTCGGTGACTTCAATAACCACTTTTTGAGCATCCTGATAGGCCGTGACTTTGACTTTTCCATCGGCGCTGGTGGCTTCCTGAGCGTTCTGAATGAGATGCCCTAGTACCGCCATAAAGCGATCGCAGTTAGCTTGCAAACACAAGCTGGCATCCACCGCCGTCAGCACAGGCCTGGGTCGGTCAATCGAGCGTGCTATCACGACTTCTCGTAAGACCTCCCCTACTTTAAAGAAACTAGATTCACCCGCATTTGGAGCACCCTTGCGTAGTTGAGATACCATACGCTGCATTTTTACTGTAGCATTTTCTACAGTGCGAATAGCATCTTCCACGAACGCAGGATTACTTTTGTGTCTAGCTGCATTAGTGACAAGCAAAGATAACTGCGCGGTAATGTTTTTTAAATCATGCACCACATATGCCGAAAGCCGGTTAAAGGCTTCAAATTGGCGTGCTTCCATTAGAGCATCCGTAGTATCGAGAAGCGCTACATAACTAGCGACCTGACGTCCTGCTGTTTTCAAAAGATCACGGTCCTCCCAATTAAGCCGCTGTTTAACACGGGGTTTGGCAAGCACCATAAAACCCAGCAAATGGGAACTCTGCAGCAAAGGCACACAAAGCCATGCCCTTTGTATTTCCTGCAGCCAATCAGGAAGTACGAGTCCTTCGTATAGCTCGGGTTCTGCCTCACAAGAGTCCAATTCAATGATCCACTGGCGGCGCTCCAGAAAATCGATCAGAGAAGAATCACCAGGTTCATTACGGTTTCTGACTTCTCCCATATTCCAGCTTACCGCTAAGCTAAAGTTATCATTTGCTCCTCGCATCCATAACATACCGCCTGTGCTATGGACAATCTCTGCGAGAGCGCGGATAGCTTGTTCCCGTAGAGGATTTCCTGATTTACTGTTGGAAAGCGTATCGATAAACTTTAACCATTCCTCTCGATAATCATACTTATAATGAAAAAAATGTTTATTAAAAAACACTTTTATAGCAGCTCGTAGCTGTCCAGAAAATAATAATATCAAGAGCAGCACCACTGCACCCACTAAAAAAACAGCTTGAAGAGCAGTTCCCCAATTACCACCATAAATACGAATATAATAACCAACTCCCGCCATCAGCAGTAAATACAATCCAGCTCCTACGACAGAAGCAGAGTGAATTACCATGCGCCGAGAAACAAAGACCTCTAATGACCAATCCGGGTTACGTGCTGCTGAAACAGCAATAAACGGTACTACCATGGCATAAATAAACCCTCTGGCACTCCAGAGTTGATAATCGACGCTTCTAAATAAGAGCGCATTGGAATAAAAAAAGAAATCATAAACGAATAAAGTACCAACACCCAGGTACAGAAATTTGGTCGCCCAACGTCGTTGAGGTCGGGTATTACGAAATAACTGTTCAATCAAAGCAAGTCCTGCTATCGCCAAACTGACGTGCCCAAGCATGCTTAGATCAATACTAAGCGCAACATTCAAAAAATACTTTGAAAACAGATCGACTAACAAAAGAATACCAGAAAACAAAAACAATCCTGGATATAAAAACCAGGTAATACTCGTCGACCTATCCCCATGACCCATTAAGGGTTTAAGAAGTTGAATAAGAAAAATAAGCCAGAGCAGGCTGCGCAACACTTCAAAAAAATGATAAAGCAAAACTCCCTGTTGAAAGCCACTAATCGCGTAATGGATCGATGCTAAAGACCACAAAAAAGTGATAAATACGGTTACCAGCAATAAAGCGCCCTGTAAGCGACCTCTCCAGCTAGTCATTAACAACAGAAACAGCACAAAAAAACCTACGGCTCCCGCTGCATAACTAAGCGCTCCAATAGTCATCGCCTAGCGCGCACCTTTGCTCCATAAAATTACGTGAGCTGTCTGCAGTAAAACCATTAAGTCCAAAAACAGGCTATAATTTTTTATGTAATATAAGTCGAATTGTAGCTTCTCACGAGCATCTTCCTCAGAAGCTCCATAGGGGTAGCAAATTTGTGCCCAGCCGGTAATTCCAGGATTGACACGATGGCGTATGGAATAAAATGGAATGGATTTACTAAGTTCTTCTACGAAATGTAAACGCTCAGGGCGTGGCCCGACAAAGCTCATATGACCCAATATGACGTTAACTAACTGCGGCAACTCATCAATCCGAGTCTTACGAATTAATGCGCCAACTCGAGTAATACGACTGTCATTTACCGCTGCCCACTGAGCCACTCCATCTTGTTCTGCATTGACTTGCATGCTACGAAATTTGATAAGCTTAAATAAGCTAGCATTTTTTCCTACTCGTTCTTGACAATAAAAAATAGGATCACGACCACCCGATTCAATCCAAATAGCTAAGGCGGTTAGCACTATGATGGGCCATGTTAGCAACAGCAATGATGCTGCAACCACAACGTCAAACACACGTTTGCTGGTGGTTTTAAGCGCAGCTTGATGAAAACCATCGGAAAAAATCATACTGCTTGGTTGCAAGGCATCCAAGTGCAGTTTTCCTGTTTCCCGTTCAAAGAACGTTACGAGATCCGTCACTTGCACACCACTGATCTTGCATTCTAGAATTTCTTTTAATGGCAAATTCTTGCGCCGGTCGTCTATGGCCAGAAGGATTTCGTCAATTCGTTCCTTCTCAGCAAAATCGTATAAACTAGTTTTAGGCGTTAAAATTTTTATTGGATCAACAGCTTCACTTTCTTCATTAATACTTATATAACCGATTATTTTGATACCGGATCTACTATTTTCAGCCATTTGTTCAACTTGAGTAGCTTTCTTGCCAGTACCCAATACCAACACACGCCGTTTCAAAATATCGTGATCAGAGATTTGCAAAAAACCATAACGTGCTGCAATAACACCTGCAAAAGCCAAGACAAACGCTAAACCGAATTCTCCACGACCAAGATATAGACTGGGGAAAAAATAATAAATCAAGGTGATACCCAACAGGCCGATCAAAAAGCTGACTCCAACCCGTAATATCATGTCCACCTTACCATTCAAAAAATTGCGTTCATATAACCCCATAGCTGTCATAATGCCGATCATAACTATGGCGAAGGTTAGGGCTTTTGGGAGTACTTCTTGTACTTCGGGCTGAGGCATATCATAGGAAAGCACGCGCAGCGATTTACCTAGATAAACTGAACACAAAAAAATGAATACTTCTATCGCTGCAAGCATTAGCAAGGAACGAGGCACATAATGTCTAAACAGGCGTATCATTGAGATACTTCGTGGTACATGACTGTCCTTGGAAGCGCTCAGCATGCTGTTAAACCTCAAAAAAAAAAATTGAAATAAGGTAATTAGTTTTTAAACAGCTTACAGCTGTATTTTTTTATGATTTTATAAACAACGAATAAGTTAGCATATCTTATAATAATTAATTGTAAATTTTTATCTCTTTTCACATTTGTCTTTTCTTAATCAAAGTCTAGTTCAAATAACCTATTTATTAACATGCTAAAGTTACAAAAATTTTATTCTTATTCTTAAGCACCATAACTTTTGCAGATAGGCTTACTATGGTTTATTTGTGCTATTCTCTTGCTGGCGCAAGCTACTCATATTTGAACGCTCGATCAGAATGGAGATTTAGCGATGTTTGATCTTGACAACAGTCGTATCGGTATCATTGGCCTGGGTTATGTCGGCTTACCCTTGGCCGTCGAATTCGGTAAGTATTTTCCAACGCTTGGACTGGACACCGATGCAAATCGCGTAAAGGAACTACAAGACGGTTTTGATAGCACATTGGAAGTAGACGGCGAGTCCCTCAAAGCAGTCCAACACTTGCATTACACGAGCGACCCTAGGGAGCTGGAAAGCTGCAATGTGTACATTGTTACTGTACCGACTCCCATTGATGAACACAAGCGTCCCGATCTCAGGCCGCTGGTTTCTGCGAGTAAGACCATAGGCAAATTGCTACGCCCTAACAATTTAGTCATCTATGAATCCACCGTTTATCCTGGAGCTACAGAGGAAATCTGCGTACCAATTTTAGAGGAAGAATCCGACTTACGCTTTAACGAGAGTTTTTTTGCCGGCTACAGTCCAGAGCGTATTAATCCGGGCGATAAAGAGCATCGTGTTACCACTATTCGTAAGGTGACCTCCGGCTCTACTCCAAAAACAGCTAATTTTGTTGACGCTCTATACCGCCGCATCATAACGGCAGGCACTTTTAAAGCTTCCAGTATCCGAGTGGCGGAAGCTGCCAAAGTCATTGAAAATACACAGCGCGACGTGAATATTGCTCTTATCAATGAATTGGCGTTGATCTTTAATCGCTTAGCGATAGATACGCTCGAGGTACTGGAAGCCGCCGACACTAAGTGGAACTTCTTACCTTTTCGCCCTGGCTTAGTAGGAGGTCACTGTATTGGTGTCGACCCCTATTATTTAACTCATAAAGCCCAGGCCATTGGCTATCATCCGGAAATTATTCTCGCGGGACGCCGCCTTAATGACGGTATGGGCGCGTATGTAGCCGAACGAGTGGTTAAACTGATGACACAGCGCCGTATTCCAGTGGCGGATGCCAATATCCTGGTAATGGGACTAACTTTTAAGGAAAACTGCCCGGACCTGCGTAATACACGAGTTATCGACATCATCAAAGAATTTAATAGCTATTATGCTAAAGTCGATGTGTTCGATCCTTGGGTTAATCCCGAAGAAGCCCTCCGAGAGTATGGCCTCATATTGACTAACGAACCCCAAGTTGACAATTACGATGCCATTATTCTAGCGGTAGCTCATCATCAATTTCGAGAATTAGGTCATGAAAAAATTCGGGCTTTGGGCAAACCTGCTTGCGTACTTTTTGACATCAAATATATTCTTCCTTCTAGCACGGTAGATGGCAGACTGTGATGAAAATCTCTTTGGATCAATATCCCTATAGGATTTTTAAAAAAACGACCTATCTTTATTTAGCAAATTTGGCAAAAGGAATAGTTTAGTGAAGCTGCTGATTACTGGTAGCGCAGGTTTTATTGGTGCGGCCCTTACGTTGCGCCTGCTGAAGCGCGGCGACGAGGTTGTCGGTCTTGACAATCTTAATGATTATTACGATGTTAATTTAAAATTGGCGCGCCTCGCACGCCTGCAAGCTCACCCTAATTTTGCTGAGGCACGTATCCACCTGGAAGACCGTGCTGCAGTTGCTAAACTATTTAAAACTTATCAACCCCAGCGCGTGGTCCATCTTGCGGCGCAGGCCGGCGTACGCTATTCACTTCAAAACCCCTATGCTTATGTGGACAGTAATCTGGTGGGATTTCTCAACATTCTCGAGGGGTGCCGCCACCAGAGGGTGGAAAGTTTAGTTTATGCATCCACGAGTTCGGTATACGGCGCTAACACGCAAATGCCATTTTCAGTTCACGATAACGTAGACCATCCACTTAGCCTTTACGCCGCTACCAAAAAAGCCAATGAGTTATTGGCCCATACCTACAGTCAACTCTATAACTTGCCTACAACTGGACTGCGTTTTTTTACGGTTTACGGTCCTTGGGGACGCCCCGATATGGCCTTATTTCAATTCACTCGCAATATTCTAGCAGGCCGCCCCATCGATGTTTTCAATTACGGTCATCATCGGCGCGATTTTACTTATATTGATGATATCGTCGAAGGCATTACCCGCACTTTGGACAAAATTCCCACGCCCGATCCGGCATGGTCCAGCAATCATCCAGATCCAGCTACCAGCTGCGCCCCTTATCGCCTGTATAATATTGGCTGCCAAAGGCCTGTCGAATTACTGCGTTATATTGAGCTTATAGAGGAATGCTTAGGGTGTAAGGCTGAAAAAAACTTTCTTCCTTTGCAGCCAGGCGATGTACCGGATACCTTTGCCGACGTTGAAGATTTAATCCAGGATGTGGGATATCAGCCTAAGACCCCTGTTGAAGAGGGAATCACTAGTTTTATAGCGTGGTATCGGCATTACTACCGGGTGTAAGGCCAACCGGGCACGGGCGTAGGGCCACTAATGATTTCCTTTTAGGGCCTTCCAGAGGCAATTCCCTCCGCTGTTTTTATCGATTACCTCCAGATAACGCTGGTGAGCGCCGCACTCATCCTCGGTTGCCCGTAAGACTACCGGCACTACGCGTTTAGTGCGTAAGCGTTTAACGCTGCAGTCGATGTCAGACCGAAGCGACGGCGTGGCTTCTAGCTGCGCGGATAAACCAAGTGCCACCTGCTCTCTTGTCATTGCTAGGTAAACATCAGCCAAAATTTCAGCATCCAGCAATGCTCCATGCAAGCTACGATGGGTATTATCAATTTCATACCGCTTACAAAGTGCATCCAAGGTATTTTTCTGCCCTGGATGTCGTTGCCGGGCCAGCTGTAACGTATCCAAAACAGTACAAAATTCCATCATGTTACTCCATCCTCGTCCCCAACAGCTCAACTCATGATTTAGAAAACCGATATCGAAGGGAGCATTGTGAATAATGAGTTCCGCTTCTTTAACAAACTTCAAAAAATCTGCTGCGATTTCTGCAAAACGAGGTTTTTCAGCTAGGAATTCATTAGTGATACCATGGATTCTAATGACTTCGGGATCAATGACCCGGTCGGGTTGAAGATATTGATGGAAGTGGTTACCGGTTAAGCGCCGGTTCACGAGCTCTACGCAGCCAATTTCAATAATGCGGTGCCCTTGCAGGGGATCAAGTCCCGTTGTTTCTGTGTCTAAAACGATTTGTCGTTGTCTTAACTGAAGTACGCTTTTGTTATTCATTGGTCCACTAAAAAGCGGCGAAACAAAGAGACATAAGGGCGGTCGGATAGAGTCCTAAAACTAAAACCAACAATCCATTAATACTGACGACGACTTGCGTATCCGTGGAGGTGTGAATGGATTCCACTTTTTCTGGTTCGTCAAAATAAATCACCTTTACAACGCGCAGATAATAAAAGGCACCAATCACCGAGAAAAGTATGCCGAATAGGGCTAACCAAATCAGCTCCGCACTGACGATAGCCTGAAGCACTACAAGCTTGGCGTAGAAACCTACGAGAAAGGGCACTCCAGCCAAAGACATCATCAGTAACAGCATCAAAAAAGCTAACCACGGATTGCGCTCATTTAATCCCTTGAAATCATCTATATTATCGGCTTCAAAACCGGCTCGGCTGAGCACGATGATTACCCCGAAGGCGCCGAGCACCATAAGCACGTAAGTGATGGCATAGAACATCGCTGCAGCATACCCTTCGGGCGTACCGACTAAAATTCCCAACAAAAGAAAACCCACGTGGGAAATTGTAGAATAGGCAAGAAGACGTTTGATATTGGTCTGCACAACGGCGACCAGATTACCCAGTGCAATGGAAAGAACTGCCAACACAATCAACATCTGTTGCCAATCTGTGTGAAGCGTGTATAGACCCTCTGCCAAGATGCGCACTGTCAGTGCGAAAGCTGCCAATTTGGGGGCTGAGGCAATGTATAGCGTGACAGGAGTCGGGGCGCCCTGATATACATCGGGTAACCACATATGAAAGGGGACAGCGCCCAACTTAAAAGCCAATCCCGCCACAAGGAATACCAGGCCAAAAGTCAGCACCAGCTCATTAGGGCTTCGATTTGCTAAGGCTTCTCCTACCGTTTGAATATTCAAGCTGCCGGTTGCACCATAAATCATGGAAATGCCATAGAGCAACATACCGGACGCCAGGGCACCGAGCACAAAGTATTTCATAGCTGCCTCAGAGGCGACTGGAGAATCACGGTTGAAAGCCACGAGAGCATATACCGATAACGACAGCAGTTCCAGGCCCAAGTATACCGTTAAAAAACTATTGGCAGAAACCATAATCATCATACCCAGCACGCCGAATAAGCCTAGAACATAATATTCACCCTTAAACATATTTCGATCGCGCAAGTAATCCCTTGAATACAAAAAAACGACTGCAGAAGCTAAATAAATTGCTAACTTTAAAATATCTCCCATGGCGTCCCTGACATAGTGACCCTGAAACTCGATGATCGGCACTCTTGTATAAGAACTCAAAGTTAGCAGCACAACGCCTAGTAATGTCAGCTGGGTCAATTGATAGGTTACATGACGCCGATTTTCCGTTAAGTACACATCAACCACTAATATTATGCAGGCCATCACCAACACAAATAACTCGGGCAAGGCTGGCATAACATTAAGCACGACGTCATTCATGAAGACTTTCACCCCTTAAGGCTGCACCAGCACCAGTTCTGGTCCCGGAATTTTAGTCACCGCAACATGTGCAAGCAGATTATCAACCGAGGCATGCATCACGGATACCAGCGGATCTGGCCACACGCCAACCAGTAGCACCATGCCTGCTAAAGCTCCTAAAATAACAAACTCCCGCCCATTTATATCGCGTAGTTCTGCAACGTTCCGATTAGCTATCTCCCCAAAGATTACCCGCTTGACCAGCCACAGCGTATAAGCAGCACCTAAAATTAGGGTCAAGGCCGCCAAAAAAGCGATCCAAAAGCTGGCTCTAAAACTGCTGAGAATGACCATGAATTCACCAACGAATCCCGAGGTACCCGGCAATCCAGCGTTGGCCATACAAAACAACACCATAAAAGCCGCGAAAGCCGGCATGGTATTGACGACACCGCCATAATCGCTAATTTGTCGAGAGTGTAGCCGGTCATATAATGCGCCGACGCAGAGAAACAAAGCACCGGAAATAAAACCATGGGAAATCATCTGTACCATACCCCCTTCCACTCCCATGGCTGCGCCCGCAAAACTGCCGGTATTTCTGACAATACTAAATATGACAAAAAAACCCAGCGTTACGAAACCCATATGAGCGATGGAAGAATAGGCAATCAGTTTTTTCATATCCTGTTGGATTAAAGCCACTAAGCTGATATAAATCACGGCAACAAGGGATAAACTGATAATCAACCAATCCAAGGCATCCGAAGCATCCGGTGTGATCGGCAAAGCAAAACGAATAAAACCATACCCGCCGATTTTTAAGGTAATGGCTGCAAGGATTACTGATCCCCCTGTCGGCGCCTCCACATGGGCATCCGGCAACCAAGTGTGTACGGGCCACATGGGTACCTTAACGGCAAAGGCACCTAAAAAGGCGATGAAGATGAGAATTTGCTCTGTCAGACCAAGAGGCAGGCTGTGAAAATCCAGAATTTCAAAGCTACCGACTTGGAAATACATATAAATTAGCGCGATTAACATCAACACTGACCCAAGAAAAGTGTATAGAAAAAATTTAATAGTCGCATAAACTCGCCGAGGTCCACCCCAGACGCCAATGATCAGAAACATGGGGATCAGCATGGCTTCAAAAAATACATAGAACAAGATGGCGTCCAGCGCGGCGAAAACTCCAACCATAAGACCTTCCATGATGAGAAAGGCCGCCATGTATTGAGCGACTCGATGTTGAATGACCTCCCATCCTGCTACCACTACTAATACGGTGGTAAAGGTAGTCAGCAAAATAAGAGGCATAGAAAAACCGTCTACGCCCAAATGATAGTTGGCGTTAAAGGGAGTAATCCAGGGCGCAAATTCCTGAAACTGCATGGTCGCCGTAGTTGAGTCAAATGTCGTATAGAGTGGCAAACTGAGCATGAAGTCTGCCATTGCTACCACCAGAGCGAGCCGACGCGCACTCGCTGGATTGTTATCGCCGACAAATAGCACTGCAACACCACCCATTATCGGTATCCAGATAACGAGACTCAGCAGTGGAAGTTCAGATATCATGATTAAGATTTCCTAGCGGGCGACAAACCAGCTCAGCAAGCCCAGCAAACCAATGATCATGGCGAAAGCATAGTGATAGAGATAGCCAGACTGCACACGGCGCACTGCGGCTGCAACCCAGCCCACTAATCTAGCCGTTCCATTCACCATTAAGCCGTCAATCAAGCCGGCGTCCCCATATTTCCATAATCCTTGTCCCAGTTGGCGGCTGCCGTTTGCGAAAAACACCTGATAAAAATCATCAAAACCATACTTTTCATCCAAGATTTTGTAGATTCCAGAAAAACGCCGGCGAAACTCCGTAGCAACTGTCGGACGTTTCATGTAGATATACCAGGCGGAACCAGCGCCAGCAATCACCAGCCAGAAGGCCGGCGCCAGCAAGCCATGCAGAGCAAAACTTTGCGGATCGTGAAAATGTTCGGCAACCTGCTCCAGGACGTTGTGCTGAGATAATACGACGATAGCACCCCGAAAAATATCTCCAAACAATAGCGGTTCAATGGCGAAGTAACCGATAACTACTGAAGGAACTGCCAGTAAAATCAAAGGAACAGTGACGACTGCCGGTGTCTCATGCAAATGCTCCAGGGTATGGTGATCCATACGTTCTTTACCATGGAAGACAATGAAATAGAGGCGAAAGGAGTAAAAAGCGGTCACGAATAATCCTAGGAAGACGCAAAGATAGGCAAAACCAGCGCCCGGCAGGCTGGAAAAACGTACCGCCTCAATAATACTGTCTTTTGAATAAAAACCTGAAAAGCCCGGCGTACCCACTAAAGCCAATGTGCCTACTAGAAAAGTGATCCAAGTGATAGGCATATACTTGCGAATTCCTCCCATTTTGCGAATATCCTGCTCATGGTGCATGGCAATTATGACGGAACCCGCGGCGAGGAACAGCAAAGCCTTAAAGAAAGCGTGAGTCATCAGATGGAATATCGCAGCAGAATATGCCGAGATGCCTAACGCCACCGTCATATAGCCTAACTGGGATAACGTCGAATAGGCGATTACACGCTTAATGTCGTTTTGCACGATTCCCAGCAACCCCATAAACAAGGCGGTAATGGCACCGATAATTAACACAAAACTAAGAGCTATCTCAGAGAGTTCATATAACGGCGACATCCGGGCTACCATAAAAATACCCGCTGTCACCATGGTGGCGGCATGGATTAGGGCAGAAATGGGGGTAGGGCCTTCCATCGAATCCGGCAGCCAGACATGCAACGGCACCTGGGCGGATTTACCCATGGCCCCGATAAAAAGAAGAACACAAATGACCGTTATTATTGACCAATCGCTCCCCGGAATGATCTGCAGAGTCATATCCGCCATCAGCGGTGCAGCAGCAAAGACATCGACGTAGTCCAAGCTGTTGAAATACATCAGCACAGCCGCGATCCCTAAAAGAAAGCCAAAGTCACCCACCCGATTGACTAAAAAAGCTTTTAAGCTTGCAAAGATGGCGCTAGGCCGCTTATACCAAAAACCGATCAATAGATAGGACACCAATCCTACGGCTTCCCAGCCGAAGAACAGTTGCAGAAAATTATTAGACATTACCAACACCAACATGGCGAAGGTAAATAAGGCGATATAGCAAAAGAAGCGCTGGTAGCCATCATCTTCATGCATGTAACCAATCGTATAGATATGTACCATTAATGATACGAAGGTTACTGTAGTCACCATAATCGCCGTCAGTGAATCAACTAAAAAACCTATCTCCAGTTTCACTCCCTCTACCATCAGCCAGGTATAGACTGGTTCGTTGTAGGGCTCTGCTCCATCGATAACAATGCTTTTAAGAACCGGCAGGGACAGCAAAAAAGAAATCGCTACGCTCAGAATAGTCACCCAATGAGCACCAGCGCGACCGATTTGGCGCCCAAAAAGACCAGCCACTAAAGAACCGAGCAGTGGAAAAAGCACGATCCAGAGATAGATATTTGGCATGTGGCTAACCTTTCATAGCATCCAGATCGGCGACATTGATGGTGCGGTGATTACGAAATAACACTACCAGGATAGCAAGGCCGATAGCTGCCTCTGCTGCGGCTACCGTAAGAATAAAGAACACAAAAACCTGGCCCGCCGTATCATTCAAGAAACGGGAAAAGGCGATAAAGTTAAAATTCACCGCCAGCAGCATCAGTTCAATGGACATAAGCAGAATGATCACATTCTTACGATTAAGAAAGATACCAGCAACACCGAGACAAAAAAGAATCGCGCCTAAAATCAAATAATCAGTCAACGTGATCATTCAATCCCCCTATAACAGTGCGAGCTAACAATTGATAGATAGCCCTCTTGTATCAGTCAGACTCTGGCCGTACAGGCTGGACGTGTCAGAGCAGCTTTACCGTCCAGCAGGATTCGCTACCGCGCACCTTCCGGTGCGCTGCTAGCGACATCTTTCAGCCCGCCTCAGAGCTCATTGTTGCAAGAGGTCTAATGTGCGCCGAGTCATTTCCTGGGCGCAAGCGATGGTGTTTTTATAAACCTGGCGCTTTCTTATAAAAATTCCATTACCGTCTTTTTTCTGTAGCCATTTTGACTAGACGCACCCGCTCGTCACGCTTAACACTAACTTGGGTAGCCGGACTTTGATATTTGGTTTCAAGACGCCGTCGCATGGTCAGTGAGATAGCGGCAACAATAGCTACTAGTAAAATTACGGCGGCAATCTCGAAAGGATAGACGTAAACGGTATAGAGCACATTGCCTAATTCTTTAGTATTACTGTAGTCCCGCGAATGCGGCATAAGTTGGGAATTGGCTATGGCAAAGCCATCGGAACTCCCAAGGACGAAGCCCATCTCTAACACGATAATGATGGCTATGATTGCACCTAGGGGTAGATATTTAATAAACCCCTCTCGCAAAGGCGCCACATTAATATCCAACATCATTACCACAAAGAGGAATAACACCATTACCGCGCCCACGTAGACCAGTACTAGCGTGATGGCTAAAAATTCAGCCTCTAGCAATAACCATAGCGCAGCGCTATTAAAAAAGGCCAGTACTAGAAATAGAATAGCGTGAACCGGATTCCGTACCGTGATCACACGGATCGCAGCAAACACCAGGATGGCGGCAAAGACATAAAAAATAAATTTTTCGAAGCTCATGAACGCAGAGACTATTTTACGTGTTTACGTGGAATACGCTAGCGATAGGGAGCATCGGCGGCACGGTCAGCAGCAACTTGAGCTTCGAGCCGGTCGCCGATCGCCAGTAACTGCTCTTTGGTCATGATGTGCTCGCCACGATTTTCGAAGTGGTAATCGTTAAAGCGAGTCTCCACGATAGAATCCACCGGACAAGCTTCTTCACAGAAGCCACAGTAAATACACTTAAAAAGATCGATATCATAACGTGTCGTGCGGCGGGTACCATCTTCCCGCTCTTCAGACTCAATGGTAATGGCCAGTGCCGGGCAGACCGCCTCACATAGTTTGCAGGCAATGCACCGCTCTTCGCCGTTTGGGTAACGCCGCAGGGCATGCAGTCCGCGAAAACGCGGTGATTGCGGTGTGCGCTCTTCGGGAAACTGTACCGTAACCTTTCTTGCAAATAAATGTCTGCCTGTCAGGCGCAGACCTAACAAAAGTTCCCAAAGAGCAAAACTTTTCAAATAATGGCGGATTGCGTTCATAAAAGCGCCTCTGGTTAATCAAACCATGGTCCAATCTGTGCCAGAATACCGATGCCGATAACGCCTATCCACACCAACGTAACCGGAATAAATATCTTCCATCCCAAACGCATGATCTGATCATAGCGGTAACGGGGAAAAGTCGCCCGCAACCACAAAAACAAAAATAAGAAAACTGCAATTTTCAATGTGAACCAGAACATACTGGACTTTCCCAACAGCGGGAAGCCTTCAAAAGGCGACAGCCAACCTCCCAAAAAGAAGGTAGATGCCAAAGCGGAAATTAAAATCATATTGGCGTATTCAGCCAGGAAAAACACCGCAAAGGCCATTCCGGAATACTCTACATGAAATCCGGCCACAATCTCCGACTCACCCTCGGCCACATCAAAAGGCGCACGGTTAGTCTCAGCAACACCAGCGATAAAATATACTATGAACAATGGCAACAAAGGGAGCCAGAACCAGTGCAAGATACCGCCCTGCTGGGCCAGTACAATGTCCTGGAGATTAAGGCTACCCGCCGCCATCAACACACCGACCAGCGCAAACCCCATGGCTATTTCATAGGCTACCATCTGAGCGGCCGCGCGCATGGAACCTAAAAAAGCATATTTAGAATTCGATGCCCAACCGGCAATAATTACCCCGTAGACACCTAGCGACGTTAGTGCTAGCAAATACAACAACCCCGCATCAATATTCGCAAGCACCATCCCATTATCAAACGGGATCACTGCCCATGCGGCCAGAGCCGGTCCGATCGAGAGCGTAGGAGCAATAACAAACAAAAAGCGGTTCGCACCGGAAGGAACAATAATTTCCTTAAAAAGCAGTTTGAGGGCATCCGCGATAGGTTGCAACCAGCCTCCAGGACCCACGCGATTAGGACCAATACGAACTTGCATGTAGCCGATGATCTTGCGTTCCGCATACGTAAGATAAGCTACGGCCAACATCAAAGGCACAATGATAGCGCCAATTTTCGCCAGAGTGACCGCAATTGTCAGGAAATTTTCCACGCCTTTATCCTATTAAAACATGCAGCGGCTAGTCATTATAGAAATACAGTGCTAAATATGCCTTATCCTTGCAGTCACAAGGTCCTTATCCTTTTCATGACGAGGTCTTTACCGGATTGCGCTTATCTCAACCGGTCCGATGCTGGGTCCTAGCGGTATAGAATCTTTCAGGCCAGCAGATACCCATACACATCCCTGAGGTATGCTGTTATCCAAAACGAGAGGCAATACAACTACCTCGCCGTTTTGGATAACAGCCGCTTGTGCAGCATTTTCTAAACCTAATTTTTGCGCCACTTCAGGATTCACATGAACACTTGCTGGTTGTGCCCAGACGCTCTTCTGTAAAGCTTTGGCCCGGCGCACCGTGGCATCCACGGCGTATACAGGAACATCGCCCACACGTAGCAGTTCGCCTGATGTAAAGCTGGAAAATTTACCAGAACTCTGGATCAAATTATGGGGTTCAACAGTTTTACAAGTGTCCAAAACTTCGTCTAAAATTTCCTGAGAAGTCATGTAATTAAAGCCGGGAAGCTGCAGAGTATTGCCAAGCACCCGCAGCACCTTCCAGGCAGGTCGCGATTCACCAAGCGGTTTTGCGGCACCCTGAAAACTTTGGCAACGTCCTTCGGCATTAACGTAGCTTCCAGAGGTTTCCGCAAAGGCCGCTGTTGGCAGTAGAACGTTAGCATAAGCCTTAGTGGTTTCACTGGCATAGGTGTTTAGAGAAACAACGAATTCAGCACCTTGGACAGCCGTTAATGCAGCAGCTGAATCCCAGCAGTCAAACTCCGGTTCAATGCCCAAGAGCACATAAACCTTGCGTGGAGACTCCAGCATGGCTCTGGCATCCAGACCCGTGACAGGAACTGGTTTACCGCCTACTATGCGATGAGGAAGCACCCCTGCCAACCAACCACCGGCTGAGTTCGCCGCTTCTGGTAAGTAACCTAAAGCCGCTTCGCTGATCCGTGCCACAAAACTGGCCAAAGCTCTTAATTGAGAAAAGGCGGGATGAGCCACGGCGAGATTGCCCAGCAACACGGCATTGGGCCGGTTTTTTACCAGCTTTTCAGCCATGTTTCTATGAGTTTCGGTGACCGGCGCTTGAGCGGTCAAGGAATTTAACGACGCAGGAAGTTCAACCTGCTGTAGCTCGGCTACCGCCTTAGCAACTCCTGCCAATGCTATAACCATAGTCAAGGGATCGGCGATGAGCTGGGCTGCCAACGGAAAGCGCAAGTCAAATTCCCGCGGATTGACCGCCATAATCTGCGCCGCGGTTTTGCTGGCTTTACGTAGCCGATGGGCAGCGAGCGGCTGCTCCATACGGATGTTAGAGCCAACCAGTAATACACTACGCAGGCTTTCCAGTGCTGTCAAAGGCATACCCAACCAAGGAAAGACGGGCGCCTCATCCTGATCGGTAAAATCACCCTGACGCAGCCGATGGTCGATGTTGGCAATACCCAGACCGCGCGCCAATTTTTGAATAAGATACATTTCCTCCAGGGTCGCATTGGGTGAAACAAGAACACCCACCGAGTCTGCACCGTGTTTCTCGATCAGAGTCTTAAGGCCTTGGCTTGCCAATTTCAGCGCTACATCCCATTCCTTCACCTCACCATTGACCAAAGGCTGAGTCGCACGATCTTCACTGTACAACCCTTCATAGCTAAACCGATCCCGGTCTGAAATCCAGACCTCATTTACCTCCTCGTTCTCCTGGGGAACCACCCGCATTACTCTGCCGTTACTAGTATGCAGATAAAGGTTGGAACCCACGGAATCATGCGGTGAAACGCCAGCGTGCTGAATATATTCCCAAGACCGCCCGCTGTAGCGAGAAGGTTTAGCGGTCAAAGCGCCTACCGGACAAAGATCAATAACATTACCGGACAACTCGGACACCAGCGTCTTGCCAACATAGGTGCCGATTTTCATGTGCTCGCCACGCTCTGTCGCTCCCAATTCGCGTAGATTGGCAATTTCCTCACCAAAACGCACGCAGCGGGTGCAGTGAATGCAGCGAGTCATCTCCGTTTCAATCAGCGGACCGATATCTTCATCCTTGACAACACGTTTACGCTCCTGAAATTGGGACAAATCACTACCGTAGCCCATCGCCACATCTTGAAGTTCGCATTCCCCACCCTGGTCGCAAATCGGGCAATCTAAAGGATGATTGATGAGCAAGAATTCCATAGTACTTTTCTGAGCGGCGATCGCTTTGGCAGACGCGGTATTGACCTTCATGCCATCCATGACCGGTGTTGCGCAGGCAGGCAATGGCTTAGGCGCTCGCTCAACTTCCACAAGACACATCCGACAGTTGGCAGCAACGGAAAGCTTTTTATGGTAACAGAAGCGAGGAATATAGATTCCCGCCGCATCAGTCACTTCCATCAACATCTCACCCTTACGCGCTTCTAAGAGAGTACCGTCAACTTCGATCTTGACTAATTCTTCATTCATTGCTTACCCAACTGCTTAACCCGGACACCCGAAAGAATTCCAGTAAAGTCTCTAGGACAAACCGGGTCTGACCTGACGTTGTCAATAACAGACAAAGCAGTTAACTTGAACCGCCTTCTTGAACCGCACTGTTACTCGCTCAGGCGGCTTGAACCGAACTCACTGCAGAAATGATGCTGTGCTTGTGTTTGATATAGTAGGCAAACTCAGGACGAAAATGTTTAATAAAGCTTCTGACTGGCATCGCCGCCGCATCACCTAGGGCACAAATAGTACGCCCCTCAATTTTGCTCGCGACATCATCTAGCTTGTCCAAGTCCTCGGTTTGCCCCTTACCATTGATAATCCGGGTTAGCATGCGGTACAGCCAACCTGTGCCTTCCCGGCAGGGAGTGCACTGACCGCAAGACTCGGAGTAGTAGAAGCGTGCGATACGTTGGAGAACCCGCACCATATCAGTACTTTCATCCATTACAATAACGGCTCCTGAACCCAATAGAGAACCTGCCTTGGTAATGGAGTCATAATCCATATTAGTCTTCATCATGATATCGCCTGGCAGCACGGGTACTGAAGACCCTCCTGGAATCACCGCCTTCAGCTTGCGGCCACTCCGCATACCGCCGGCCCTTTCCAAGAGCTCGGCAAAGGGGGTGCCTAGGGATATTTCGTAATTACCCGGTTTCTCTATGTGCCCGGATACAGAAAAAATCTTGGTGCCGCCAGAATTAGGGATGCCTAGACTAGCAAACCAGTCTGCGCCATGACGAATAATGGCGGGAACTGAAGCTAAAGTCTCGGTATTGTTGATGGTTGTCGGTTTCCCATAAAGACCATGATTGGCCGGAAAGGGCGGTTTAAACCGCGGCATACCCTTTTTGCCTTCCAGGGACTCCAGCAATGCAGTTTCTTCGCCGCAGATATAGGCACCCGCACCTAGAGTGCCATACAGATCAAAATCAATTCCTGAATCTTGGATATTCTTACCCAGCAGACCAGCGCTATAAGCTTCTTGCAGAGCTTGCTCAAAGCGCTTGAAGGGCTCATCCATCCACTCGCCACGCATATAATTGTAGCCTACTGTAGCTCCAGTAGCGAACCCGGCAATGGCCATTCCTTCCACCAGGGCATGGGGATTAAAGCGCAGTATATCCCGATCCTTGCAAGTACCAGGTTCAGACTCATCGGAATTACAAACGATGTATTTCTGCCCAGGCACGTTGCGCGGCATAAAGCTCCATTTTAGACCCGTAGGAAACCCGGCCCCCCCACGTCCACGCAAGCCAGATTTCTTGACTTCATCGATGACCTGCTGCTGCGTCATTTCTTTTGCTAAAATTTTTCTCCAGACCTCATAACCACCTAATTTTAAGTAGGTTTCCACAGCCCATGGCGTAGCTTCGTCTAGAGTCCGGTAACACACCTCGTTGACCATTGGCTTACTCCAGGCTATCCAGAATCCGATCAACCTTTTCGAGTGTCAGATTTTCATAGTAGACATGATCGATTTGCATCATTGGTGCGCGGACACAGGCGGCAAGGCACTCTTCTTCCTTTTTCAAATAGAACTTACCGTCAGGCGTACTATCACCTGTTTTAACGCCTAATTTCGTCTCAAGGTGCTCAACAATTTCATCGGCACCACGTAACATACAAGATACATTTGTACAAACAGAGATGCTGTGATGTCCCACGGGCTTTAGCTCAAACATAGAATAAAAAGACGCTACTTCGTAAACGGCAATAGGCGGCAATTCTAAATAATCTGCTACGGCATCCATTAACGCGGTGGTGAGATGACCTCCGTTTTCATGCTGTATCTCCCGCAACGCGGCGAGTACTGCCGAGCGTTTCTGGTCCATTGGATACTTGGCGAGCCACCTGTCAATCTCCGCGCAGACATGGGCAGATAAGCGATTAACCTCGGTCTGACTCATCAGCGATCAATCTCCCCAAATACAATGTCTTGAGTACCAATAATGGCGACTACGTCGGCCAGCATATGACCTTTGACCATTTCGTCCATGGCCGCTAGGTGAGGAAAACCAGGGGCCCGAATTTTGACTCGATAGGGTTTGTTGGCGCCATCGGAGATTAAATAACAGCCAAATTCACCCTTAGGCGCCTCAACAGCAGCATATACCTCGCCCTCTGGAACACAGTAGCCTTCCGTAAATAGCTTAAAGTGATGAATCAGAGCTTCCATGTCTTCTTTCATTTCCTCCCGGCTGGGAGGTGTAATTTTGTAATCTTCCACCATCACAGGGCCAGGGTTTTCCTTTAGCCATTTCACGCATTGGCGGATAATACGGGCCGCTTCTCGCATTTCTTCAATACGCACGAGGTAGCGGTCATAACAATCCCCGTTTATGCCAATGGGTATATCGAAATCCAGTCGATCGTAAACTTCATAGGGCTGTTTTTTGCGCAGATCCCAAGCCACTCCGGAACCACGCAGCATGGGTCCCGAAAACCCAAGTTGCAGGGCTCGTTCGGGAGAAACTACCCCGATTCCTACGGTTCGTTGTTTCCAGATCCGATTATCTGTCAACAGCGTCTCGTATTCGTCCACTCTTGCTGGAAAGCGTTTGGCAAAATCCTCAATAAAATCCAGCAACGAACCCTGGCGACTCTCGTTGAGTTCGTCCACTTCTCGTTGGCTGCGGTACTTAGACGGCTGGTAACGGGGCACGCTGTTTGGTAGATCGCGGTAGACCCCGCCAGGACGGTAGTAGGTGGCATGCATGCGCGCGCCGGAAACTGCCTCATAGCAATCCATTAAATCCTCCCGCTCGCGAAAACAGTACAAAAATACTGTCATTGCTCCAAGATCCAAGCCATGAGCACCAAGCCACATCAAGTGATTAAGAATTCGCGTTATTTCATCGAACATCACGCGAATATACTGGGCGCGAATGGGAGGCGTGATACCTAACAGCTTTTCGATAGCGAGAACATAGCCATGCTCATTGCACATCATGGACACGTAGTCCAACCGATCCATGTAACCGATACTTTGATTGAACGGTTTACTTTCAGCCAATTTTTCCGTAGCCCGATGCAACAAGCCGATGTGAGGATCGGCGCGCTGAATTACCTCACCGTCCATTTCTAGCACCAACCGCAGCACGCCGTGAGCAGCCGGATGTTGCGGTCCAAAGTTCATGGTGTAGTTACGGATTTCAGGCATCGGTGGAGCCTTCTCTGCGAGCTTTATCAATGAGATATCGATGGTCTTTGCGGACTACACGAGGCACCAATACCCGCGGCTCAATACTGACTGGCTCATAGACAATCCGACCTCGTTCTGGATCGTAACGCATTTCTACATTGCCAATCAGCGGAAAATCCTTGCGGAAAGGATATCCGATGAAACCGTAGTCGGTTAGAATACGGCGCAAATCCGGGTGGCCCTCGAAGATAATGCCAAACAAATCGAAAGCCTCACGTTCATACCAATTCGCAGCCGCCCAGATGTTACAAACTGAAGCGACCCTAGGCAGTTCATCGTCTGGTGCATAAATTCGCACCCGCAGCCGTTCATTGTGCGCAATAGAAAGCAAGTGGTAAACCACTGCAAACCGACTGGCTCCCGCAGTTTCTTTAACTTGCCTGACGGCAAGGGCGGAACGGCCGATGGAACGCTCTGTGACGCCGCGGCTAAAACCCTTATGAGTCGTTTCATTTGTGGCCCATTCGCTGTCTCCATAGGCAGCATAATCTGCTCCACAGAGATCTATTAGCTGCTCAAAAGCAAAATCCTTGCGTAATGTCCTGAAGACTTCCAGGGCTTTACTGGTTTGCACTTCAATGGTTGCCTCATCATACTCCAGCGTAACCTGGAGCAGAGCATCAGCAAACTTGGCTTTAAGATTGTTTAGCAAATGGGAAGAAGCAGACATAAAAAATCTTTAGCGGGCAATAGTATTAGTGCGTCGAATTTTGTTTTGCAGTTGAATAATCCCGTATAACAGGGCTTCGGCCGTTGGCGGGCAGCCCGGTACGTAAATGTCAACGGGCACAATACGGTCACAACCTCGCACTACCGAGTAGGAATAATGGTAGTAACCACCACCGTTGGCACAAGATCCCATTGAAATGACCCAACGCGGCTCTGCCATTTGGTCGTAAACCTTCCGTAGCGCCGGAGCCATTTTGTTAACCAAGGTTCCGGCGACAATCATCACGTCAGATTGTCGGGGACTAGCGCGAAACACGATACCAAAGCGATCCAGATCGTAACGGGAAGCACCGGCATGCATCATTTCCACAGCGCAGCAAGCCAACCCAAAGGTCATAGGCCACATAGATCCGGTACGAGCCCAGTTGATCAATTTGTCAGCCGTGGTAGTAACCACGCCTTTTTCTAACACCCCTTCTATTCCCACTCTAAGGCCCCCTTCTTCCACTCGTAGATAAAGCCGATAACCAAAATACCCAGAAAAACAGCCATAGCTACAAAGCCGAATACACCAATCTCATCTAATACAACTGCCCAAGGGAAAAGAAATGCAATTTCCAAATCAAAAATAATGAACAGAATAGCGACGAGGTAATAACGAACATCAAACTTCATGCGCGAATCTTCAAAGGCTTCAAAACCGCACTCGTAAGGAGAAAGCTTTTCGCTATCAGGATGGCGAGGACCGAAAAAAAAACCGATGAGAACCGGAAGCACACCCACTAGCACGCCGACAATGATAAATATCAATATAGGAAGATAATTTTCAAGCATCGCCGCCGTGCCTTAGATGATTAAACTAAAAAGAAAGGATAATAATTTAAGTCAAAAGTTCCTGACTTCTCGACAACGCGAACGGTTGCTGATAAATATACTCCGACAAAAAAGGCACCTCGAGGTGCCTTTTTGTCTGGTACCGATGGCCGGACTCGAACCGGCACGGCTTTCGCCACTACCCCCTCAAGATAGCGTGTCTACCAGTTCCACCACATCGGCATTATTTTTTAGCAGGTTGCTGTGGAATTTGTGGTACGTCCTCAGGACCCGCAGGGACGTCAGCTTGATCTACTTCAGTTTTATCGACTTTTTGCTCCGCCTTGCTACGTCGTAGATCTTCCACGACGCTGGTCGGCGCCGAAGACTGCGTAGCAAAATAAGCAAGAAATAAGCTTGTTACAAAAAATCCAGCTGCTAAGCCCGCGGTAACGCGACTTAAAAAAGAAGCCGATCCTCGTGATCCAAACACCGTCGCAGAAGCACCACTGCCGAATGCAGCACCTGCGTCGGCTCCCTTGCCGTGCTGGAATAACACCAACGCAATTAAGGCGGTGGCTACAATAATGTGCAAAAGCAAGAATACCGTCTGCATCAACAACCTTACGCTAAGCGCCTTTGGCAATGGTCAAAAATTCCTGAGCCTCTAATGAAGCGCCGCCTACCAAGCCACCATCAATATCCGCCATAGCAAACAATTCCGCAGCGTTAGATCCTTTTACACTGCCACCGTAAAGAATTCTTATTGAATTTGCTATTGTAGCATCGTTTTTGGCAAGTTTACTACGAATAAATGCATGGACTTCCTGAGCCTGTTCGGGCGTTGCCGTTCTACCTGTGCCAATAGCCCAAACCGGCTCATACGCAATTATTGCGTCACCAACCCCTTCAATACCCTCTAATTCCAACACCGCCCCCAATTGACGAGCAACCACCATTTCGGTCACCCCTTTCTCCCGCTCTTCCAGGGATTCGCCGACACATAGTATCGGCGTTAATCCTGCCTCACGTGCCGTGGCAAATTTGCGAGCCACCATGGCATCGCTCTCTCCATAAAGCGCGCGGCGCTCAGAGTGACCGACTATCACATAAGTACAGTTAAAGTCCAATAGCATGGAAGCCGCGACTTCGCCCGTAAAGGCGCCTGCTTGCTGTTCCGAAACATTTTGAGCGCCCCATCGAATAGTCGTATTCGAGAGTAAGCGCTGTACTTCAGCAAGATAAACAAAGGGAGGAAATACCGCACATTCCACGCTGTCTTTAAACTCAGAAGTTCCCTGCTTAATGCCTTCTAGCAGCTGTTGAATACTCGCCAGAGAGCCATTCATTTTCCAGTTTCCGGCTACTAATGGAATGCGCATACTCGTTATCTCCTGCTTATGGTGGTTACAAAAGCTTACTCAGCTAGCCGGATGAAATCAATGACTAATGACTTTGGCTGAATTTCACGCGGAAACCGCTTCGCTCACAACGGCGGCCAAGCTCCGAGCAAGCAAGTTTATTTTAGCGGCATCATGTCCTTCCACCATAACTCGGATTACAGGTTCAGTGCCGGATGAACGTAATAACACCCGCCCCCTGTTGCCCAACTGCATTTCCGCCTCACGGATAGCGTCTTGCACAGAAATGCAGTGATTTAGATCGATCTTTCGGACTAATGGAACATTGATCATAAACTGAGGGTATTTGCTCATCCCGGCCTTCAACTCGTGCAGATTGCAGCCAGATTGCAACATGGCAGTCAAGATTTGCAGGGCAGATACAATACCATCTCCGGTAGTGGTTCTATCCAGACAAATAATATGTCCCGATCCCTCACCGCCTAAATTTAGGTTCTCGGCGAGTAAACGTTCCATGATGTAGCGATCTCCAACCTTCGTGCGGTGCAAAAAAATCTCTAATTTGCTAAGGGCAATTTCAAGTCCTAAATTACTCATCAACGTACCGACAACAGCACCATTTAATTTACCGATACGCTTACGATCCCGAGCAATAATAAAAAGCAACTCATCACCATCTACGACTTCACCTAAATGGTCGACCATAATGACCCGGTCGCCATCACCATCAAACGCAATACCCAAATCGGCACCATGGAATTTGACAGCATCCTGTAAAGCAACTGGCTTAGTAGAACCGCAATCTAAGTTAATGTTTAACCCATTCGGCGCTGCTGCTATTGGCAGCACGGTAGCACCAAGTTCGGTAAACACGTTAGGCGCAATATGGTAGGTAGCACCGTTGGCGCAATCCATTACTATCTTAATTCCTGAAAAATTAACACCTGAGGGTATTGTACTTTTACAAAATTCGATATAGCGGCCGGCAGCATCAACTATCCGCTCTGCCTTACCCAATGAAACCGTCTCCACCGTTTCTAGCGGATCGTCTAGCAAGGCCTCAATTTTATATTCAAGCGCGTCTGGTAACTTGGTGCCATCGCTGGAAAAAAACTTAACGCCGTTATCGTAGTAGGGGTTATGAGATGCACTTATTACGACTCCCGCACAGGCGCGTAAAGTGCGAGTCAAATAGGCTATACCAGGCGTAGGCATCGGTCCTAGCAGGGCTATATTAATTCCCGCCGCCGAAAAACCTGCTTCCAATGCGGATTCAAACATATAACCTGAGATACGGGTATCCTTACCAATCAAGATCTTATTACAACCCTCAGTAGCTAACGCCTTACCTGCCGCCCAACCCAATTTCAGCATAAATTCAGCCGTAATTGGAGAAGAGCCAACTTTTCCGCGAATGCCATCTGTACCAAAATAATGCTTTCCCACTAATTTTCTCCCATTTCAAACCCAGAAACCGTTTTTATATTACTCACCGCGTATGCTGAAAAATTACTTGATTCTTAGGGTCTGTTGACATTTGCTTTAAGTTTCTGATTTCAAAAAGTTTTCCAGTAAAAGCTTTGATGTCCAAGTCGTTGATTTCAAATGAATTGAACGTAAAATGTCAACAGAACCTAATTAAAGCTGTAAATTTTTGTTAAGTATTTGAAGACAATAGTTTGGACAGTTTTGAGTACATAAAATCAATCACTTACCTCTGTAAATTGAATTAAATCAAACTTAGGCCCCACGCTGAGTTGAATTTAATTCCTTAAGTGTTTGATTCGTCGTTCTGAAACCAACAAAAACTATCCGAAGTATTGTGAAGAGTTAATATTTTATAAAACAGAATACATCACTTATACCAATTCGCAAAAAAGTTCGACCTGTACGGTTAGATCAAGCCGTCTTGGCAATGAACTGGAAAGGGATGAGCCGGTTCCGTACCCAGGTTTGGGTGGCGCCATTGAGAACCACTGCGCTAAGCGCTGTCAGTGCGTGAGAGCCTGGTTTCGACCAACTCATCCCATGATGCTTTTGGCGGTTGGAAGTGACCAGGTGGTTGGCGCGCGCGACTGGATTGCTGGAGTTGGGAAGCCCCAGCTGGCGCCGCAGGGCATAGCAGGGAATGGGGGAGCGGTTACGCTCGAGGTACCCGATCAGGCGTTCCATCGCCGCGGGATTCTTCAGCTCCACCGCGGCGATGGAACGTAAATAGTCCTGCGCTCGGTCGAGCAACCCGAACCACAGCAAGCCGAGCAACACCTTCAGGTGGCGGTTGCGAATCTCACGGCCGCGGCAGGCCAGGCTCAATTGCTCTTTGCCCTGCTTGACCCAATGAAACCCATCGAGGAGCAGAGAAGCAGCGGGATGCCAGCTGAAGAAGGTGAGAATGGCCCCCGGCAAACGGCGTTGACCATCGATGAAGAATCGCAGCCGCTGCGCGAGCAGCCCATGGCTGAGCAGAAAAGCCAACACAAACCGTAGCACCTGGCCTACACCGGTGCCGGTCAGCGTAAAGTGGTACCCCGGCCGCTCGCTTTGCGCCACCGTATGGTGCACCGTCGGACGCTGATTCGCCGCCGGCGTTTGAGGCTCCGGATGTTCATCGGCCACCACTTCGGTTTCCGTTGCCGCCGCCGTCGCCGACGGTCCGCCCTGGCGCACCCGCTCCACCTTCTGTTCCTTGACGCCGACATCATCCACGGCGATATTGACTGTGTTGTCATACTGTTCATAGTCGGCGCGGCGACACTGTTGCTTGACTTCATTGATCAGCGCTTCGGCCAGACCCTGGTTGCGCATGGCTTGCTCGACTGAGACCAGCGCCTCGTCGACCGTCTTTTCGCCCAACCGCCCCGGCTCGAACGACGCCAACTCACCAAGCCCCGGGGCACCCGGCTCCGGGCTACCCTCGGGGCCGAATCGATGCGCACTCAACACCGGCTCACTGTGACGGTCCAAAAACGCGATGACCTTCCCTCCCTCCCTTTCCGCCCCGTCGCGCAAGCTATTCAACGGCGTCCCGCCAACGACCTGATGACGACTGCGGTTGAAGGGGGTAACCGTCTGCCGGTAGCGGCGTTGGGTTGCCCCCGTCAGCAACGCCAGTTCCTTGAAACCCACCGTCGCGTACCACTGCCGCCCCTGCCGGCTCGGCCATCACGCCTGGCCCGCCCAGACGATCTCACCGGCTTCGTCCACCACATCGAACATCCCGAACCGAAACCGGCCTACTTCGCCAGCAACCCGGTACGCACTCCCGTGCTCAACTACCCGGCAGCCCCCCCTTTTTCACTACACACCCCCATGGCCCTCTCCCGGCTCGCCCCTTCCAGGGCCTGCGCCAGGGCATCTCGCCTCGTCGCATAGCTCGCTTCTAATACCCCCGCCTCCAACGCATCGATAGCGCATAAGCTGCCCTCCTTCAGCACCAGACGAAACTGCCCCGCATCCACGCGGGTGACCGCCTTAGCAGCATCCACACTCGCCTCCGTTGGCTTAATCGTGATCTGCACACACACTTCAAGGTGGTTCTTCATGAGGTGGCCCTCCACGTGGTCATTCGAAGGGTAAGACGGCGATTGATAAGAATAGTATCAGGTTTGCAGAGGCTTCAACCCAACCGTACAGGTTGAAAAATTTACTACAATCCTACAGTTTATTGGCGCACTGCGGTTGATTCAAGGAATGAAAGGGATTAAATGCAAATAAATCGGTATACGTGTTGTTAACCGCATTCAATTACTAAACGAATCAGTAAGTTTTTTATTTTTAAAGAATTCTCTAAATTAACTTGACAATGTTACATTAGAAAAATCTAATTTTTATTCAACGTCAGTACATTACAGAAATATTTTTGGCTATCCACTTTAGCCGGGATACTTTGCAAGCGACTTGGTAGGAGCGAGCTTGCTCGCGAATAGGCGGTCATCAGGTTTAGTTCGCGAGCAAGCTCGCTCCTACCAGCGGATGTGACATCTAGCATGTCCCGCTTTAAGTTCGTAGTCAGCAACGGTGATCCCAATTCATTGATAAATAAATATCATAAGAAAACTCTAATATGACATTGTCAAAATTTAGCTTCTGAGATAAAAACCATCTAAATCAACAACCTGTTTCGTTGCAACGCAACATAAGTGTAATCGGATGTTGTTGCCTGCTAATCGGTCCGAAACAGCTATATTGGAAATTAGAGCAGTACGACAAAGTTTGTGGGAAATTTTTTGCTACCTTAGAACGGCGCAATTAAGTTGCTTTGGCAATTGCGTCACACATCTTCAGAGCCTGCACCGTGGCTTTAACATCATGGGCACGGATGATATGGGCTCCTTGCCAGGCGGCGATAACAGCCGTAGCGAGACTGCCAGACAGCCGCTCGTCAATGGGTGTATCAAGTACTTTGCCAATCATAGACTTGCGGGAAAACCCTACCAGAACGGGAACCCCGAGTTTATGAAATAAATGCAACTTTTTCAGAAGAAGAAGATTCTGAGCCAGTGTCTTGCCAAATCCAAAACCTGGATCTATGACAACACGGTCTCGCTTAACTCCTGACGTTTCACAGGCAGAAAGACGACTTTCAAAAAATTCTTTTATGTCTGAGACTACATCTTTGTAATGAGGACTGTTTTGCATGGTGACAGGCGTCCCTTGCATGTGCATTAGGCAAACTGGAACCTGATATTTTGATAATACCTCAAGCGCTTCCGGTTCTTGGAGAGCACGTACGTCATTTATCATGCCGGCGCCAACCCGCAGTGCTTCCCTCATGACCGCCGGTTTACTGGTATCTACGGAAATCGGCACGGGGAAATCCCGTGCCAGGATTTCTATCAGCGGGATAATCCGATCCAGTTCCTGCTGAACAGAAACAGGTTCGGCATCCGGACGAGTGGATTCACCACCGACATCAACAAGCGCCGCTCCTTCGTTGACCATCTCTTCAGCGCGTTCAAGAGCTTTTGCCAGATCGCTATAACGTCCACCATCAGAAAAAGAATCAGGGGTAACATTCAATACCCCCATGACTACTGAGCAATCAAGACTTAAACGCTTCCCTGCACAGTTCAACTCCATGTGCTCAGTGTTGCTGAGCTGGACCGCCGATTGTACCCTCGCCCTTGCGTTTACCTAAGTCCACCTTTTCGGAGGGAGCAGGGGGTTCCTGATTCGGCGAATAGTCATCAGGCTCACGCGGCGGACGGCCAGCCATTATGTCGTCGATCTGCTTGTTATCAATAGTCTCATACTTGATCAACGCTTCTGCCATTGCATGTAACTTTTCCATATTAGCTCTAAGAACTTGCCCGGCATGTTGATAGTTGTGATCGATAACGGAGCGAATTTCCTCATCAATGATATGAGCGGTTTCGTCCGATATGTTCTTATGACGGGTGACGGAGCGGCCTAAAAAGACTTCACCGTCATCTTCGCTGTACGTCAGGGGTCCCAGGCGATCAGAAAGCCCCCACTTCGTCACCATATTACGGGCAATGTCGGTGGCCCGCTCGATATCGTTGTGAGCTCCAGTCGTCACTGCCTCATTACCAAAAATGAGTTCTTCGGCAATTCGTCCTCCAAAAAGACTAGAAATTTGACTTTCCAGCCGCTGCCGACTAAAGCTGTAACGATCTGTCTCCGGCAAAAACATGGTCACCCCCAACGCTCGACCACGCGGAATGATGCTGACTTTGTAAACCGGATCATGGGAAGGCACTAACCGTCCGACAATAGCGTGACCAGCTTCGTGATAAGCCGTCAGCTTCTTTTCGTCATCGCTCATAACCATAGACTTACGCTCCGAGCCCATCATGATCTTATCCTTAGCCTTCTCAAAATCATTCATATCAACTTCGCGTTTATTGGCCCGCGCAGCAAACAAGGCGGCTTCATTAACCAAGTTGGCTAAGTCTGCACCTGAAAAGCCTGGCGTACCCCGCGCAATCCAGGCCGGCTTTACGCTAGACCCCAAAGGCACTTTTCGCATATGAACTCTTAGGATTTGCTCGCGCCCACGGACGTCAGGTAAGGGCACCACAACTTGGCGATCGAAACGGCCAGGGCGTAGCAGGGCAGGGTCCAAAACATCTGGACGGTTTGTCGCTGCAATCACGATAATGCCTTCATTGCCTTCAAAGCCATCCATTTCCACTAACAGCTGGTTGAGAGTCTGCTCGCGTTCATCATGACCACCGCCCAAACCGGCGCCCCGATGACGACCGACTGCATCGATCTCGTCGATGAAAATAATGCAAGGGGCGTGCTTTTTAGCTTGTTCAAACATGTCCCGTACTCGGGAGGCACCAACACCAACAAACATTTCCACAAAATCAGAACCGGAAATGCTGAAAAAAGGTACCTTAGCCTCACCCGCAATAGCTTTAGCCAGCAACGTCTTACCAGTACCCGGTGAGCCAACCATCAGCACACCACGAGGAATTTTTCCGCCTAACCGTTGAAACTTACCCGGATCGCGTAAAAACTCCACTAACTCCTCAACTTCCGCTTTAGCCTCTTCAACGCCCGCGACGTCCGCAAAAGTGACTTTAATTTGGTCTTCGCTCATCATGCGCGCGCGACTTTTACCAAAAGACATGGCGCCACGTCCACCGCCGCCGCCTTGCATCTGCCGCAAAAAGAATACCCAGATGCCAATCAGCAGCAACATAGGGAACCAACTGATAAAAATTTGCATGAATAGCGATTGCTTTTCAGGAGGCTGTCCCTCGATTTCTACGCCATTATTAAGCAGCTCGCCTATCATCGCACTGTTATCGGTTTCGGGACTGTAGGTTGTAAACTTCTCACCGGCGTTAGTACGCCCTTGAATCGTGCGGCCATCAATGGAAACTTCAGCAACGCGCCCTTGCTTGGCCTCCTCTAAGAATTGTGAATAACCCATTTGTGCTGATGGCGCAGCTCGTGGTCCAAAGCTGTTAAAAACAGCCATCAGGACGACGGCAATGACAACCCAAAGAAGAATGTTTTTTACCATGTCATTCAAGGTATGCACCTCGTCAGTGCTGTTAGATTTGTAAACCGCTTGGCGCACTTCAACCTAAGCGGTCTGGTAATAAAACTGCTCTTTTTTAGACCTTATTACAATCGATAGTTCCTGGCTAGCAAGTAAACCTCTGCGCTCCGAGCCCGAGAGGACATCGGCTTTCGCGAGACAACTTTAGCAAAATTTTTACGTAGCTCCTGCAGCAAAGCATCGAAACCTTCCCCTTGAAACACTTTTAAGAGTAAATCTCCACTAGGCTTTAAACAAAGTCTGGCGAAATCAAGGCTAAGTTCTGCCAGATACATTGTTCGTGGTTGATCCACAGCTTTAATACCGCTAGTATTGGGGGCCATATCCGACATTACAAGGTCTACTGGCTGACCAGCCAAAGTCGCCAAAACCTTATCCAATATTTCCTGAGTTTGAAAATCTCCCTGAATGAACTCCACCCTTGGAAGGGCTTTCATAGGAAGAACATCTAACGCAATAACTCTACCTTGAGCACCTACGACCTGAGCAGCAAACTGTGACCATCCGCCTGGTGATGCTCCGAGATCGATTACCGTGATGCCCTGTCTTAGCAAACGGTCCCTGTCTTGAATCTCCTTTAGTTTATAAGTTGCTCGGGAACGATACCCTTCCTGGCGGGCGAGATTGACATATTTGTCTTCAAAATGCTCCCGCAACCAACGAGTACTGCTTTTACTGCGGACCACTTTGATGCGCCTCTATTAAGTCTTACCAAAATATTAATCCTTAAACACGGTTAACTGATTTTTTTCACAAAACAGCACCTTATTTTAAGTAATAACACTATAAAATCACTGATTAAAAAATTAAGCAGTTTATATTTTGCTATCGCAACAACACTACGATGACCATCGTAATCACCTACGGAAGAATGTGTAAACAGGAAGTAAGCACGTTTTGGGTGCAAATGGGTAACATATTCTTTCATAAAAGACCACTCGACTAGGTTTTCTGAATCCGCATGCTCAACAGCCTCCAAAAACATCATCTGAAATCGCTGGCTCATGCCAAAAAGCCAGTGGTTATTATCGGCAGTAACGGCCTAACTCCACCAGTATTGAACGAAATTAATGCCGCGCTTAGTCACCATGAACTTATCAAAATCAGAGCGAATGCCGAGACTCGTCGAGTCCGTGCTGAAATCGTCAAACAGATCTGTGAACTATTGGAGGCAGAAACGGTGCAACGAGTGGGACATACCGCTACCTTATTTCGACGTAATCACCAAAAACCCCGCGTTCATCTTCCTTAGCTTCTCATTGCCAACAGTGCTCAGTACTGAGCTGGCAAGCTGAGAATACAGCCGGGGCTTTGAGCGGTGGAACAGTGATAGACAAGAAAAAACAACCACACGAGACGGCGATAGTTTTAAAACCGTTACATGGTGCTGGTGGTGGGACTCGAACCCACAAGCCGTTTTAAAGGCGCAGGATTTTAAGTCCTGTGTGTATACCAATTCCACCACACCAGCTATGTGACATGGAGGCTAGGGTCGGAATCGAACCGGCGTACACGGCTTTGCAGGCCGCTGCATAACCACTCTGCCACCTAGCCAGTTAGATAATTATTAGTGAGAGTAAGTTTTAATTAAGCAAATCCAAATAAACGAAAAAAACCCCGATCTTATCGAGGTCTTCAAAAATTGGAGCGGGAAACGAGACTCGAACTCGCGACCCCAACCTTGGCAAGGTTGTGCTCTACCAACTGAGCTATTCCCGCTTAGCAGGTTCGCAGTGTAATGCCAACAAAGCAAAATCGTCAAGTACTAGCCTATTCCAACAGCAATTCTAAATGTGGATTCTGTTATCAGCAAAGACCACAGTAAGTCTCGATAGGTGGACACGGCGATCGGTGAAGAGGCGGGTAAAAAGAGTGAGGTTGATGGTATTCTCTTCTTAAACCCGAGCGATCGTGGTCTGGTAAGAGGCGGTGAGGTGGTTTTTGATTCTCTCACCGGCGGCCGTGACCCGTGGGCGCCGTGCAGCTCCAATGGGTTGGGGTTGAGGGGTATGGTGTGGTCAGGCAGGTGCTATCCTTAGCTGGTGTCTGGGAAGGGGATTTCCAGGCCCTGGATCATGAAATCGAGCAGCGCCTCCCCGCTGTCAAAGCAGCGATAGCGTGTCAGGGCGCGCAGGTCGTTGAAGCAGGTTTCCCGGTTAGGCAAGGGGTGTCGGATGAGCTGGTATTTGCGATCCATCAACTCCAGCACGGTATGAAAGAGAAAGGCCAGGAGATGGAGCGTGAGCAGTAAGCCCGACAAGTGCTGTTTGCCGTGGCCATAGTTATGTTCGAGGTGATAGCCTTTGGTGTTGAGGACGTTATGGTTCTCGTTTTCGATTTTCCAGCGCGCCCGGCCCGCCGCCACCAGGCCGATGACGTTATCGTGCGGGATGGGGTGGCTGGTGGCAAAGGCGTTGTTGTAGAGGCTATTGCCCTCACTATCGGTGGTGGTCAGTTCGCACCCGTTGACCCACAGGGCGTCGTCGCCGTCGCGCAGGGGCACGTGATTGAGGTAGCGGTAGGTGTCGATTTCATGGCGTTTGCCGGTCCAGCGGCGAACCGTGACCGTCTCCAGGGAGAGTCCCGCAAGCCAATCGTAGCGTGTTTTGTGGGAGTCGGGCTTGCACACCAGGAGAAAGTGGCAATTCGCCGCCAAAATCGCCTCACACAGGGGCTGATGACAATACCGATCATCGCCTAACCCCGTCACGCCCAGCGGGCCATACGGCGCTAGCCACCGCTTCGCGGCGGCCGTTTCACAGTCCTGCTTATCATGGCCGTCCTGGGGTGTGATAAACTCAGGCGCCAGGGAAATCACTTGCCCGTGGCCGGGAGCGACCAGCACCGGCGTGATCGCTTGATGGGAATACGTCACGGTGCCGTGGCAGGGGTGGGTCTGGGATAGGGCGTCCAAGTCGGCCAATTTGCCTTGACCACTTTTTGGACCTCACTGATTGGTCCCAAACCCAGTGCTAATCGGTATATGAGTGATAATCTCTGAGTCCAAAAATCGGGCAACGAGTTTGGCCCAAAAATGGCGTTTTTAGACACCCTAGGTCTGGGAGCATTGCTGACAGTGAATCTTAGGGGAGGAAAAATACTCCGTCGCGTCTAACGCCACCAGCAGATGATGATCGAACGAGCGCCAGGGCGGCAGGTAACCGTGGGTGGGTAACCGTTCGAACATATAGGAAAAGACAGGAAAAAAATGCGTCGGGGGCAGCGGATCCCAGAGCGTACGGATGCGGTTATCGCAGGGAATCTGCTCCATCTGAAACCAGGTGTGGGCGTTGCTCTGGCCCTTAACCTGTGCCATCGCCTGTTGAAACGCCAGAAACGACGGACACTGGGTGAAAAACACCGAAAAGGCGCCCAGCCCCGCCTCTTTCATGCTATAGCGTGTGTTGTTACCCGTGCGCTGATCGGGCAGTCCCTCCAACACACCATGAAAATGACTCACCAGCGCGTCAAAGGTAAAAGGTGGTTCTGGCTGTCTGAAGGGGTAGCTCATCGATAATTCCTCTCACTAGACAACAGCGAGAGAAACTATCATGGTTAATCCTGGATGCTAACTCTACCCAGAAAAATCTACATTTAGAATTGCTGCTATTCCAATATGAAATGAGTCTGAAGGAAAGGCTTATTTCTAACATGAAATGAGGCTGAAAACGGAGGTGCTCCTGTTCATGATAGGAGGATGATTACCTACATGAACGAAGCACAGATTGTTACGCTGGAGCACCCAAGTTCGACATTGACGCGGGTCTAGACGCTAAGATAAAGTCGGAATTGTTTATCAATTCAGTGAATTACGCTTTTTTCCAAGCCCTAATTTTGTAGTGGCACACTTTGTTCCTTAAAAGCCGCTTTACAGCGGCTTTTTCAAGGTTTATTGTGTGTGCATGTTTTTACGCACCACCAGCAACGGCCGCCGCCAGTACCTGCAGATTGCGGAAAGCTACCGCGATGCCGGCACCGGACAGGTGCGTCAGCGCCATATTGCCAGTTTAGGGCACCTGACCGCCTGCTGGAAGACGATGGTCTGAAGGGGCTGATCGACGGGCTGCTGAAGGTCAGCGGTCGCGGAGGCCTTGACGAACTCGTCCCTGGCGTCACCGACGACAATACGCAGTTTGAACCGGCGCGCACCGTGGGGGCGCTCTGGGCGGTGTGTCAGCTCTGGCAGCAACTGGGGCTGGGGGGGTGGTTGCAAAGCCGACTGAACGGTCGAGGCTACCGGGTGGACATTGAGCGTCTGGTGCGGGTACTGGTGACGAACCGGCTGTGTGATCCGTGTGCCAAGCTCGGGGTGTTGCGCTGGCTGGAGCGGGTGTACTGGCCGGGCAGCGAGCGGATCACCCATCAGCCACTGCTGCGGGCGATGGATGCGTTGCTCCCCTTGAAGGAGGAAATCGAGCAGCATCTCCAGCGCTATTGTGCCGCGGCCGACGAGCTGGACGTGGTGTTCTACGACATGACCACGGTGCGGATTCATGGTAGCGGCGAGCAGGACGACGACCTTCGGGTTTATGGCCATTCCAAAGACGTCAACGGCGTGGCGCGCCAATACGCCGTGGGGGTAGTGCAAACGGCAGCGGGGTTGCCGGTCCATCACGAAGGGTTCGCTGGCAATGTGGCCGAGGCCGGGACGGTGCGGGGCATTGTCGAGCGATTACTCAAACGATTTACGTTGCGACGGCTGATCCTCGTTGCCGACCGAGGAATGCTCTCCCTGGATAATCTCGAGGTCTTGGAGGGGCTACGGCTGGCAAACGGGCAAGCGGTGGAATATATCGTAGCGGTCGCCGCGCGGTGTTATGGGGAGTTTGTCCAACCGGTGGTGGATCGCCACGGCGAGTTGCTCGCCCAGAGCCGGCGCGCGGGTGGCGAAGTCTTTGCCGTCCTCCCCATCACCGGCGATCGGCGCTTGATCGTGGCGCACGATCCGACCCGGCTACGCCAGGCGCGCCGCCAGCGGGCGCGGCGCCTTAACCCGGTGATCAAACAAGCCCGGGCACTAGAGCGCAAACTCAATGCCCAAGAGGCCGGCGCGGCGGGTCGTGGGCGCCGGCTTAGCGACCACGGGGCGTGCGTGCAACTGGCGCAAGCGATTAGCGAGGTCGGGGCCAGCCGACTGATGCAGCTCGATCTCGATAGTTCGCTGTTTAACTGGTGGTGGGATGTGGCGGCGTTCAAACGGGCGTTGGCACTCGATGGTAAGCTCATTGTCGTCACCAATGTGCCTGAGTGGGACGCCGCTGAGGTCATCGCTCGCGATAAAGCGCTGGCCGATATTGAACGCGGGTTTCGCGTACTCAAAAGTCAGCTCGACATCGCCCCTGTCCATCACCGCCGCGCCGATCGGATTCGCGCGCATACCCTGATTTGCTTTCTCGCGCTGGTGATCCAGCGTCTGTTACGCCAGCGGTTACGAAACACCGCGCTGGAATTATCGCCCGCCACGGTGTTAGCGCGCCTAGAGGCCATTCAATACCACACTGTCCGGCTGGTCACCGGACAGGGGATCAGCAACCTCGGGCATATCGCGCCGCCGCTGCGCCAGCTGTTCATCGCCATTGACGTGGAGATACCGACCCGCGCACGTATCGAATCGACCTTGTAGTGGCATTTTTTTGACGGTTTCAAGTCAAATCAAATAGTTATAAAATTTAATGTCGAACTTGGGGGAGCAGGTCCAGCAGTTTCTGGATGGCACCGAAGCGGTGTCGTTTACGATGAGCTCGAAAGCGGAGCGCTATCGCTGGATTCAACACACCTTGGTGCGGTTTCGTTACTTGGAGCTCTGCAAGGCCGAGAAAGGGGTGCTGATGTGCTACCTGGCCAAGGTCAGCGGCTACTCGCGCCAGCAATTAACCCGGTTGATTCACCAATACCGCCACAGTGGCTCCATCAAGCGTTCTCAGCGTACCACGAACGGTTTTCGCTGCTGGTATACCCGCGGGGATATCGCGCTACTGGCCGAGCTTGATGAACTCCACGGCACGCTCAGTGGCCCGGCCACCAAGAAGCTGTGCGAGCGGGCCTATGGCGTGTTTGGCCAAGTCCAATATGAGCGCCTGGCGGGCATCTCCGTGGCCCATCTGTATAACCTGAGAAAGTCCACGCTCTACCTGCGTAACCGTTACACGGTCACGAAAACATGCCCCCGCGCCTCGACGATTGGCGAACGGCGCCAGCCGCAGCCACAAGGCCAGCCGGGCTATCTTCGAGTCGATACGGGACATCAAGGCGACTTGGACAAGCGCAACGGCGTGTATCACATCAACGCCGTCGATGAGATCACGCAGTTCGAGCTGATCAGCTCGGTGGAGCAGATCAGCGAGGCGTATCTGATCCCGGCGCTGCGCTATCTCCTGGACGCTTTCCCCTTTGTTCTGCGCGGCTTTCATTCGGATAACGGCTCGGAATATATCAACAAGCAGGTCGCTAAGTTACTCAACAAGCTGTTGATTGAGTTCACCAAATCGCGTGCCCGGCAGACCAATGACAATGCCTTGGTGGAGAGTACAAAGGGGGCGGTCGTGCGCAAACACCTCGGCTACGCCCATATCCCCCAGCGCTACGCCCAACGGCTCAATGAGTTTCACTATCAGCACCTGAATCCCTACATCAATGTCCACCGTCCCTGTTTCTTCCCGCTGACCGTGACTGACGCTAAAGGCAAGCAGCGCAAAACCTATCCTTAATAAGCAGATGATGACTCCCTACGAGAAGCTCAAATCGCTACCCAAGGCCGCTTGCTACCTCAAGCCTGAGGTCACGTTTGCCCAATTGGATGAAATTGCTTATCAGATCAACGATAATGAGGCCGCACGACGGTTGCAACAGGCTCGTAAACAGCTCTTTCAAACCATAGCGGAACAGAAGTCGAGGGCGGCTTGATGAAGTGTAGGAACCTCACCAAAGTGAGCGGGGGTGCCCCCCGTACCCCGCGGCCAACCTCCACGGTCACTCGCAGGGCGAGTAACCGTTCCGGTCGGCTACATTTCGGTAGCTTCCTATGATCTTTCAGGTAGCACCTCTCACCTCTGCTTCAGACTCATTTTGGTATTAGAAAATACTGTACTGCTCAGCGCTTCATAATCACAGGCCAGGCCATAATTAGATAATGCAACATAGACCATAAAGTTAACACAGCTGCGACTAACAAAAAACTTAATCCAACTTCTAAAGTAGGAAAAGGCCCCAACGGTTTGCGATAAAGTAAAAGAATCAAGGCTATCATCTGCGCCGTAGTTTTGATCTTGCCAATCATAGACACCGCTACCTTTGTTCGGCTGCCCAATTGTGCCATCCACTCACGCAGCGCAGAAACAGTGATTTCTCGGCCGATAATAACCACCGCTGCAACAGCCACTAAGGGTGTGGGAATAGCCTGCACTAATAAAATTAAAGCGGCTGCTACCATTAGTTTATCCGCGACGGGATCGAGAAAAGCCCCAAAATCTGAACTCTGTTGCAAGCGCCGCGCTAGATAGCCATCCAATAAATCAGTGATAGCAGCCACACTAAAAAGGGCGGTACACGCAATATTCGCCCACCACACAGGTAGAAAAAAAACGCCCACAAAACAAGGAATCAATATGATACGCAACAAAGTTAGCAATATGGGCACATTAGAAAGCATGTCAGGCACGCCCTTAATCTTCGTTGTGAAAACTGTTGTAAATACGCTCAGCCAGTTCTTTGCTAATACCATTGACACGGGCAATATCTTCAACACCAGCACGGGATAGCTGTTTTAGGCCACCAAATTGCCTGAGTAGAGTCTGCCGTCGTTTTTGGCCTATTCCGGAAATGCTTTCTAACACGGATGTTTTTCGTGCCTTAGCGCGCCGCTGACGGTGCCCTGTGATGGCAAATCTATGCGCCTCATCACGAATTTGTTGCACCAGATGGAGAGCCGCCGAATCTGCTGGCAACTTAATAATTCTGTTTCTCTCCGCCAAGTGCAGCACTTCCAATCCGATCTTGCGATCTGCTCCCTTGGCAATACCGATAGTAATTACTTCAGTCACTTGAAGTTCTTCTAACACTTGCTGAGCCTGAGCCACCTGGCCCTTTCCACCGTCGATAAAAAGAATATCGGGAAGTTGTCCATCCTTTTCGCGCAATCGAACGTAATGCCGTGTCAGCGCCTGGCGAAGCGCTCCGTAATCATCACTTGGCGTGAGGCCTTCAATATTGTAGCGCCGATAGGCATGCTTTAGCGGTCCTTCCTCGGTAAATACTATACAAGCGGCGACTGTGGCTTCCCCTTGAGTGTGGCTGACGTCGAAACATTCCAGGCGAGAAAATAGAAAGTCCAAACCCAGGGCGTCTTGTAGAGCTTCAAAGCGTCGTCGCATTCCCGCTTGACTGGAAAGCTGAACCGCCAGTGCGTGTTCAGCGTTGCGTAACGCCATTTCCACCCAGCGGGCACGCTCGCCACGTGCCTTGGAGGTGATTATGACTTGGCGCCCAGTATGCTTTTGCAGCACTTCAGTCAATAACTCCACGTCTTCTAAGTCCTGACTAATTAAAATTTTTTCCGGCACTGGTTTACTTAAATAATGCTGAGCTAAGAAGGCACTCAGTACTTGGACCACTCCTTCTCCTTGAGGAATGTGGGGAAAAAAACTTTTGTTACCCAACAATCGCCCGTCGCGAAAGAAAAGCACCTCAACACAGGCCGTCTCTCCTTGGATCGCACATGCCACTGCATCCAAATTGCCTGCATCACTACTCACATACTGGCGCTCCTGGACCTGCCGCAGCTGAACAATCTGGTCTCGGTACATGGCCGCCTCTTCAAACTTAAGCTCAGCGGACGCTGCCTCCATACGTTGCACCAAGTCATCAATCACCTGTCCGCTTCTACCTTCCAGAAAAAGCACTGCACGATGCACATCCTGTTGATAATTTTCCTGGTCAATCATAAAAGTACAGGGAGCTGAACAGCGTTTGATCTGATATTGTAAGCAGGGACGGCTGCGATTATAAAAAAAGCTATTCTCGCACTGTCGCAACCGAAACACTTTTTGCAACAAACTCAGCGTCTCACAAACTGCATTCACATTCGGATAGGGGCCAAAGTAGCGGCCTGGTAAGCGCCGGACACCGCGGTGCAACGATAGACGTGGAAACTTCTCAATAGAGAGATGGAGATAGGGATAGCCTTTATCATCACGTAACAAAACATTATAGCGGGGCCTAAACTGTTTGATTAAATTGTTTTCGAGAATCAGAGCCTCCCCTTCAGTGTGGGTAACGGTAACCTCAATGTCATGCACATGAAAAAGTAAGCTACTAATTTTTGAGGATAGCTGATGGCTACGAAAATAACTGGAGAGGCGCCGCTTGAGATTACGAGCCTTGCCAACATAGATTACTTGGCCCTGGCGGTTTAGCATGCGATAAACACCAGGCAAGGTAGTTAACGTCTTGAGAAAAGCTTTAGCGTCGAAAGACATTGGAAAATATCGTGATGCTATAATTGCTACAGGTAATAACTAACTAAATTGATGGTGCTTTAAGTTCCTTATTAATTGATCAGAGCAATGATATTTTTCATCGCATCACAAAAAGTTATTGTTATATTACAATTTTTCGTCAATTTATTATAATCTTTATGCCCACCACCAACCGGATAAATAAGTTTTTTTTTGTCGCACTCTTCATTCTGGTGGTAGTACGGTCGTCTTTGGGTAATAGTAGAAATCCTCAAATAGACCTACAGATTTTATAGAAACTTAGATAATAATGAAAGTTCCCCGTCATCCGTTTTGTGCCTCAGTACAGATTCCACCTTTCCCTTCCACCAGTGCAGTCTGCGGGCGGAATGTCTCTTAAATCTTAGCATCGTCAATCAAGTTTCAGTTTTTTGAGCCTCAATTCATCAAAGCTACTATTAAGCGAAGGGAGCTTAATTATTCTAACTTCCATAGTGAATTAGAGCCTGCGACGGTTCAAAATGTATATCATCAAAGTTTCTTAATTCTATACCTTAAACTTGGTACGTAGACCATTATATGTATTTTTCCCTAAAATTAGACCTTCGTTTCGGTTGCCGATTAATATGGTCAGCTGATTTGCGTCTTCCAGTTAAGGACTAACCTTCAGTTAAATATTACTAAATTTGTGGATAAAGTTGCTAATAAATAGTAGACTATTATGTTATTTTCAAAAATCTGAGAGGATCTTGCGTGGAAGATTCCCTGTGGAAGTCATGCCTTGACCGCTTAGAACTTGAGTTGTCTGAGCAACAGCTGAACACCTGGATAAGACCACTTCACGCCATGCAAGAGGATAACGCCCTGCGCCTTCTCGCTCCCAACCACTTTGTGTTGGATTGGGTGAAGGAACATCATCTAAACAGTATTCAAAATGCTTTGGATCAATTATGTCCGGATCGTAGCATTCAAATACAGCTAGAAATTGGTAGCAGTCGGCAACCGTCTACTAAGAAACTCACTACGCCCTCCCAGGCTGACTCGGCGAATACACTTGAAGCAGCAATAGCAGACAGGGGACCTCATGGCAGCAATCTTAATCCGGACTTCACTTTTGACAATTTTGTTGAAGGAAAATCAAACCAACTTGCCCGGGCTGCGTGCACTCAGGTTGCACAGAACCCAGGCACGGCCTATAATCCTCTGTTCATCTACGGCGGCACCGGATTGGGCAAAACCCATCTAATGCATGCAGTTGGTAATCTGATGCGTGAACAGAATCAAGCTGCTAGAGTTGTTTATCAGCATTCTGAGCACTTCGTCGCGCACATGGTGCGTGCGCTACAACATAACGCAATCAATGACTTCAAACGTTATTATCGTTCCTTGGATGCTTTACTTATTGACGATATTCAATTTTTCGCCGGAAAAGAACGTTCTCAAGAGGAATTTTTCTATACTTTCAATACCCTTTTAGAAGGCCATCAACAGGTCATATTAACCTGTGATCGGTATCCAAAAGAAGTCTCAGGCTTAGAAGATCGCCTTAAATCGCGTTTTGGCTGGGGTTTGACCGTTGCCATCGAGCCACCAGAGTTAGAAACGCGGGTGGCTATTCTCAAAAATAAAGCGCAACAAGCCAACATATATTTACCCGATGAAGTCAGCTTTTTCATTGCCAAACGCATTCGTTCTAACGTGCGCGAGTTGGAAGGTGCGCTACGCCGAATTAATGCGACTTCTCAGTTTACTGGAAAGCCCATTACTCTCGCTTTCACCAAGGAAGCCCTAAGCGACCTTCTTAATTTACAGGATAAATTAGTTACCATTGAAAACATTCAGCGAACTGTAGCCGATTACTACAAAATCCGAGTTGCTGATCTATATTCCACTAGTCGACTGCGAGCCGTCTCACGGCCCCGCCAGATAGCCATGGCACTTGCAAAGGAATTAACTACTCATAGTTTACCGGAAATCGGCGAAGCGTTTGGTGGTCGTGATCACACAACAGTTCTACATGCCTGCCGTAAAATTAAGGAACTGCAGCAAAGCGATGACCAAATTCGTGAAGATTTTTTAAATTTGTTAACAACTTTGTCAGATTGATAAAAATTTCGCTAATAAAGAATAACGAAGTGATGATTTGACTAGCTCTTTTAGATCTATTAATTTTTTATTTAATTTTTTTAATTAATAAAAATCAAAGTCTTAGATAATAAAAATTTTACTTTTATAGGTTTTCTAAAAAGAATTTCTTTGGAGTGCATAAAAGTGAAAAATATACCTGTTGATAAGTCTGTGGATAAGTTGGCTTTTCCTGTGGATAAGTCTGTGGATAACATGTGGATAACTTGTCTATTCAAGGTTATCCACATGTTATCCACAGACTTATCCACAGCCTTTTTTCGTATAAGCTATTAAAAATGAAGGATAAAAAAAAATTATCCACAGAAAGTGCCCTACTTAATAATAATAATATATATATATAAATATTATTATTACCGTAAGACTTTAGATTGGTCTACAGCGCTATGAAATTGGAAATAAAGCGTGAGCAACTGATTAAACCTCTTCAACATGTGATCGGCGTTGTTGAGCGCCGCCAAACCTTACCAGTCTTGGCCAACGTGCTGATGGTTGCCCAAGGCGAGAAACTCACACTCACTGCTACGGATATGGAAGTAGAGTTATCAGCACAAACAGAACTGTCTATTGACAAACCAGGAGAAATCACTCTTCCTGCACGAAAATTTCTAGATATTTTGAGAGCTCTGCCGGAAAGCACCGACATATCGGTTACGGTAGACGGTAATAAAGCATTCCTACATTGTGGAAGAAGCCGCTTTAGTTTGGCCACATTACCAGCCGTAAATTTTCCGGCTTTGGAAGATATCCCCTTCGAGGGGTATACACGATTATCCCAAAGTAGTCTGAAAAACTTGATTGAACGCACTCATTTTGCCATGGCTCAACAGGACGTGCGCTATTATCTAAATGGTCTGCTGCTGGAAATAGATGGTACCCATCTTCGTGCAGTAGCCACTGACGGTCACCGGCTGGCTTGTTATGAAATAGAGGGAGAAACGAATCCAATCACACTTAAACAGCAAATTATCGTACCCCGTAAGGCGGTGCAAGAAATGTTACGTTTGCTGGTTGATACGAATGACGAAATTATTTTGAAACTCAGTGACAACCATGTGCGGGCAATGTTAGGAAACATACGTTTTACTTCAAAACTTATTGACGGTAAATTTCCCGATTACCAGCGGGTCATACCTCATAAGGGGGAACAGATAGTGATCGCCAACCGCATGGTTTTACGCAACGCATTGGCCCGCGCAGCTATTCTTTCCAGCGAAAAATACAGAGGAATTCGCCTACTTGCGGAGAATTGGCTATTACGTATTCAGGCGCATAATCCGGAACAGGAAGAGGCGGAGGAAGAAGTAGAGGTTAATTATAGCGGTGGTTCATTTGAGATTGGTTTCAATGTAACGTATTTGCTGGATGCTCTGGGAGCACTTACTGGTGAACTGGTCAAGCTGTCTTTTACGGATGCCAATAATAGCTGCTTGATTGAAGATCCTGAGGGCGGAAATTGTAAGTATGTGGTAATGCCCATGAAGCTTTAGGTGTTTACCTTTACAAATGCTTGTTTCTTCTCTGGAAATTAAGAATTTTCGGAATCTACAAAGTATTATTCTAGAATGTTCATCGAGTTTAAATCTTATCGTCGGCAAAAATGCCTCCGGTAAAACCAGCCTTCTAGAAGCGCTCTACTTTTTAGGAAGAGGACGTTCATTTCGCACTCGGCGTATTCGTGAACTCATTCGCCGTGGCGAAACGACTTTTCGAATTGTAGCTCGTTTAAGCGAGATGGAGGGTGGAGTCCTAATACCAGTAGGTATTCAGCGTAATTGCCATCACTTTACTGTTCGCATTAATGGCGAACCTGCTCAATCTTTAGCCCAACTTGCCATGCAGGTACCGGTCTTACTTCTAAACCCGGATAGCCATCGGCTCTTAGAAGGTGGACCACAGCACCGACGCCGTTTTATGGACTGGGGACTGTTCTATGCCGAGCCGGAATTTTGGCCAGCATGGAAACGCTATGGCATCATTCTGCGTAACAGAAATGCTGCGTTACGCTCTCATTATCCGGACCGTGCTATGGATATGTGGGATAAGCAGTTGGTTGCCACAGCGGTCATACTAGATAATTTACGAAATATTTTTTGTAGTGCTTTGCGAAGTACTCTCAAACCCCTAGTTCAGGAAACCTTAGAGTTGCAAGAGTTGGAAGTGGATTACCATCGTGGCTGGTCTCAGGAGAAAGATGCGGATTTGCTGGAATTATTGCGTAGAAACCGGAATCAGGACCGTCACCACGGCTACACCAGGATAGGCCCTCAACGGGCCGATTTCAAGATAAAACTGGCTGGTCGCACGGTCACAGAGCAACTGTCGCGGGGACAGCAAAAGCTTCTTGTGATCGCCTTAGTGCTGGCACAAGCGTGTCTTTACCGAGAAAATAGGGGAAGTTCTTGCATTCTCCTGATTGACGACTTACCAGCAGAATTGGATCGATTACATAGAAGTCGCATACTCAACTGCTTGGCGCGTATGAATATTCAGCTCTTTATCACTGCCATTGAGGAACAAACATTTAGCACTGCAAAATGGGACAACACACATATTTTTAAGATTGATCATGGCGTAATTAGCAACATGTTATAATCCTTTAGGCGACCCATATGGATCAGCAACTTCATGAGTGAAACTCCAGCTTATACGTCTGCAAGTATTAAAGTTCTCAAAGGCTTGGACGCAGTCCGTAAACGCCCTGGGATGTACATTGGCGATACTGATGATGGCACCGGTTTGCATCACATGGTGTTTGAGGTGGTGGATAATTCCATCGATGAAGCCTTGGCGGGTTACTGCGGTAAAATCAGTATCACCATTCATGCTGACGAATCGATCACGGTAATCGATAATGGTCGGGGTATTCCTGTGGATATGCATTCGGAGGGGCGCTCTGCCGCAGAAGTCATTATGACCATGCTTCACGCAGGAGGTAAGTTCGACGACAATTCCTACAAGGTTTCAGGTGGTCTCCATGGAGTTGGCGTTTCGGTGGTAAACGCTCTTTCGGAATATCTGCGCCTTACCATACGGCGTGATGGGAAAATCTATCAGCAAGAGTACTCCATGGGCGTACCGCGCAAAGATTTGCAGATGATCGGCGTTACTGAACTGACTGGTACCGAAGTTCATTTCAAGCCCAGCACTTCAATCTTTAGCAACATCGATTTTCATTATGATGTTCTCGCTAAAAGATTACGCGAACTTTCGTTTCTAAACTCAGGAGTCAACATTGAACTGCATGACGAGCGTAATGGTAAAAGCGATAATTTTGAGTACCAGGGTGGTATTAAGGCTTTTGTAGAACATCTTAATAGGAAAAAGACGCCTTTACATGATACCGTTTTCTATCTGAATACCGAAAAAGATGGCACCGGAGTGGAAGTTGCGCTGCAGTGGAACGATTCTTATCAAGAAAACATTTTTTGTTTTACTAATAATATTCCTCAGCGCGACGGTGGTACTCATTTAGCCGGTTTTCGCAGTGCACTTACGCGTACTCTTAATCAGTACATGGAATCGGAAGGTATTCTCAAGAAGGCAAAAGTCTCACCCAATGGTGATGATGCTAGAGAAGGTCTTACCGCCGTACTCTCAATCAAAGTACGTGATCCTAAGTTTTCTTCTCAGACTAAGGACAAGCTGGTTTCATCAGAAGTCAAAGCAGTGGTGGAGTCGGTGGTAGCAGAAAAATTTCAAGAATTTCTGCTCGAAAACCCTGCGGACGTTCGTGCCATTATTGGCAAAATTGTTGAGGCCGCTCGAGCTCGTGAGGCTGCTCGTCGTGCTCGGGAGATGACTCGCCGTAAAGGAGCCCTAGATATCGCTGGGCTGCCGGGCAAGTTAGCTGATTGCCAAGAGAGAGATCCAGGATTGGCAGAACTTTTCATAGTAGAAGGTGATTCCGCTGGAGGTTCTGCAAAGCAGGGTCGAGATCGCAGATTTCAAGCGATTCTGCCACTTAAAGGTAAAATACTTAATGTTGAGAAAGCGCGTTTCGATAAAATGCTTTCTTCAGCAGAAGTAGGGGCGCTTATTACTGCATTAGGTTGCGGAATCGGTCCTGAAGAGTTTAATCCTGACAAATTACGTTATCACCGAATTATCATCATGACCGATGCAGATGTTGATGGGAGTCATATCCGTACCCTTCTCCTCACTTTTTTTTATCGACAAATGCCTGAACTGGTGGAAAGGGGTCACATCTATATTGCACAACCGCCTCTTTATAAAATAAAAAAGGGTAAACATGAGCAGTATGTTAAGGATGACGCTGAGTTATCGACCTATCTCTTACAAGCTGCACTCCATGATGCCTCACTAATTTTAAATGCCGAAACTCCACCTCTTAGCGGCACCGCTCTGGAAAATTTGGCTTTCCATCATATGGCGGTAATGGTTATGATCCGTCGCTTGGTTCAACGCTACGATCAAGCTGTCTTAGAACAGCTTGTTTGTATGCCAAAATTGAATCGTGACGTTTTAAGGCATCAGGCCTATTTGGAAGAATGGTCTGCAGATCTGATTAGGTGCCTGAATGATCGAGGAGGAGAAAAATCTATTTATACTGTAACTGTGGAACCCAGAGAAGGACGTGAAACATTTCTTATCGCATTAACGAGAAGCACGCATGGTTTAATCAAAGAGACGCGCCTTGCTCTGGAATTCTTTGAATCACCAGAGTATGAAAACATAGCTAAATTGGGAGCCAAACTGGAAGGTTTGTTTGGTGAGAGCGCTTTGGTACGGCGTGGTGAGCATAGCCAGAGGATTGAAAATTTTGGCCAGGCGATGGAATGGTTGTTGGAGGAAGCCAAACGTGGTCAGCATATCCAGCGCTATAAGGGCTTAGGCGAAATGAATCCAGAACAACTATGGGAAACCACAATGAACCCTGAAACTCGCCGCCTGTTACAAGTTCGTATTGAAGATATTATTGCTGCCGATGAGATTTTTACCACTTTGATGGGAGATCAAGTGGAACCGCGCCGGGATTTTATTGAGCAGAACGCTTTAGAAGTTTCTAATCTTGATATATAAAAATCCACCATAAAAAAGAAACGAATAAAAGCAGATTGATGAAAATGCGGTTTCCGGCGTACCGATGCGCCACTGGCAATGAGTTGAGATAGGTCGTGAAAACTGATACTTCCTGGGTAATATTAAAAGAATATAAGGAAATCTTATATAAGTACTATAATGGTATTGCCAAAATTAGTATTAACCGTCCCGAAGTTCACAATGCCTTTACACCTTTGACGATCATGGAAATGTCTGAGGCGGTAGAGCTGTCGCGGCAAAATTCCAATATTGATGTCATTATTCTGACCGGCGAAGGTTACGAGGCTTTCTGCAGTGGCGGAGATCAACGTATACGTGGTGTCGGCGGCTACATTGGTGACGACAATGTTCCTCGTCTTAATGTGCTGGATTTGCAAAAGCAAATTCGCTCTTGTCCGAAACCGGTGATCGCCATGGTTGCGGGTTGGGCTATTGGTGGTGGGCATGTTCTACATGTGGTATGCGATCTAACCATCGCTGCTGAAAATGCCCGCTTTGGCCAAACAGGTCCGAAAGTGGGCAGCTTTGATGGTGGTTTCGGCGCATCTTATTTGGCTCGCATCGTCGGACAGAAAAAAGCTCGGGAAATTTGGTTCCTTTGTGATCAGTACGACGCTAAGGAAGCATTAGCCATGGGACTTGTTAACACAGTTGTTCCTCTGGAGCAACTGGAAGCTACCACCATTGAATGGTGCCGCAAAATTCAAGCTAAAAGCCCTTTGGCAATACGCTTATTAAAATCTGCTTTTAACGCAGAGTTAGATGGGCAGGCTGGTATTCAGGAGCTAGCCGGAAACGCCACTTTGCTTTATTACCTTAGTGAGGAAGCACAAGAAGGCAGAAAGGCATACCTGGAAAAGCGCAGCCCTAACTTTTCAAAATTTCCAAAATTCCCTTAAAGGGTCTGCGTTTTCACTACTGCTTCGACAATGTCTTGGTTGGTACTCAACGGCAAGAAATATCGACCAGATTGGCTACTTGATACTTCGCTGCAGTATTGGCCCACTCATCTGACAGTTCAAGAATTACGCATATTGCGGTTTTGCCAACAGTGGTTGTCGGGTCAAAAGAAATTTATTTTAAAAACCTCCGGTTCTACAGGTAAACCAAAGTGTATCACTGTGCAGCGTTGTCAGATGGCTGCGAGTGCCCAGCTTACCGGCCGGGCGTTAGATTTACAGACAGGCGATAAGGCATTGGTGTGTCTGTCTATAGAGCACGTTGCTGGTGTTATGATGTTGGTTAGAGGGTTAGAATTAAATTTATCTATGACAATCCTTGAACCCACTAGTAATCCCCTGACGGAATTTCCCGACACAGCCACTTTTCACTTTGCGGCTTTCGTTCCTTTTCAGTTGCAGAAAGTTTTTGAAGCTACACCGGCAAAGAAATCAATTTTGAATAGAATGCGCGCCATCTTAGTGGGTGGAGGGCCTATTAGTGAGACACTACTAGAGCAAATTAGAACTTTGAGTGCTCCTATTTTCCACACCTATGGCATGACGGAGACTGTAGGTCACATCGCCCTCAGACGTTTAAATGGCTCCCAAGCTAGTGAATACTTCACACCGCTTGAGGGAGTTAAAACCAGTGTAAACTCTCATGACTGTCTCATGATTCAGTCCGTACTGACCCGGCACGAGACATTAGTGACCAATGACAGAGTTGAGTTAAAAGCAGATGGTTCATTTCGTTGGTTAGGGCGGATTGATAATGTTATTAATACTGGCGGAATCAAGGTACAGGCAGAAAAAGTGGAAGCAGTATTAGAAGCTTTTTTCCAAACCTATCACCAGGGGATTCTCGCAAGTCGCCGTTGTTGTGTAGGTCCGCTCCCTCATCCGCAGTTTTCACAGGTGGTTGTGGCTGTGATTGAGGGAGAGCCGGTCCCTGCATGGATGCAGGCTGATATTCGTAAAAAATTACTAGAATCTAATTTATTAGGAAAATATGAAATTCCCTTTCATTTTTACTTTAAACGCAAGTTCTCAGAAACCTTTACAGGAAAGATAGATCGTCAAGCCAATCTAGCAGGATTATCCGTTTTTTGAGAGCGGCTAAGATAAAAAAAGACCGGGTTAGAGGGAGGGAACCCGGTCAAAAACCACCAAAGGAGGATGTGCAACAGATAAGGAGGAGAGATTGCTCTGTGCACGGTTCAAAGTGTAAAGTTTTTGATTAGAGTAAACATACTAAATTAAACGGTTTTTTTTGAATTGGTCTTGCCAGGTTGAACGGCAGAATTACTGATGCGTGTCATAGTTGTTTCAATCCAATTTTCGACAAAGGCGTTGAGTTCCTTTGCTTTACGACCGGTACTGATAATCGGCGGACCGAAGACCAGTTGAACAGTGCCAGGTCGTTTCAGAAAGCCTCGACGGGGCCAATACTCTCCTGCATTGTGCGCGATGGGCAGAATAGGGCAACCGCTGTTAACTGCAAGTAATGCTCCACTTGCCCCGTAAGGTCTCCGGTAACCTGGAGCCGTTCGTGTGCCTTCGGGAAAAATCAGAACCCAACGTCTTTGAGCTAGACAGATTTTCCCTTGCCGCAGAATTTGTTTTAAAGCAGAGGTCGGCGTTTTACGATTTATGGCAATAGGATTTAATGTGGCGAGTGCCCAACCAAAAAGCGGAATCCAAAGGAGTTCGCGTTTGACCACCCAAGCCAGGGGAGGCATGAATTGCTGGAGAAACACCGTCTCCCATGCGGACTGGTGTTTAGCGACAATAATGGCTGGGCCCGGAGGTATATGCTCTAGCCCACTGATCCGGTGTTCAACCTTGCACGTTCTATTAAGCCACCAAATGATAAAGCGACTCCATTTCTGAGCAATGCGGTAGCGACGCTCAAAGGACAGAAAAGAGGCTAATACGATAATAGGACCCCATATAATCACCGAGAAAATCATACCTGTCAAAAACAACAAAGAGCGAACAATCAGTAATACATTCTCACCAAAAAAATGAGATTCCTGAGAGCTTGTCATAAAAAATTTATTTAATCGAAGTGAGTAAGAAGAAAGTCTGCCACGGCAGCTAAGTTTTCAAAAATTAATATATCGTGGTTGTTCGCAATTTTTGTGAGAGTTTTTTCACCCTTACCGGTGCGCACCAAAATGGGTTTAGCACTTACTTTTTGTGCAGCTAACAGGTCACGTAGAGAGTCGCCTACGACTGGAACTCCTTTTAGACTAACTTTGAGACGACTACTGATATCTTCCAACATTCCCGGATTAGGTTTGCGATAATAGTGGTTTTCTTCTATAGCAGTACAAAATGAGATCACTTCAATTAAGCCCCCAGCTTCAAAAGTCAGATGATGCATTTTCTGGTGTATGCAGTGTAGAGTTTCTATATTGAAAAGGCCATGACCCACTCCAGATTGGTTCGTAGCAACCCCTATGTGGTAGCCAGCGTGAGTTAAACGAGCAATGGCCTCTAAGCTACCTGGAATGGGAATCCATTCTTCGGGAGATTTAATGTAATGGTCATAATCATAGTTAATAACTCCATCACGGTCGAGAATTATGAGTTTCATCGGCTCTGCGTCATAGCCCTTTAAAGGTGTTACTAAATAGCGCATTTTATGAAAATAGTTGATTTTATACACCATCACTCAGTACTTGATTCCAGACTTTGGACATGTATAGTCCGCTCCGTTTTGTCAAAACTCAGGTCTAAGGCAGCATGAAGAGAGAGTGGTACAGGTAAAAAGGACTCGGCGTTGAGTCTGTTAATCCCAGACCCCCCGATTTGCACGCACTGCAACTACTTTGGTTACTCGATGATGGGAAATATCAGGTCGCCGCTTGATTCTGAGAAAATTACAGAAAAACCTTGGTAAGTGTGAAACACAATCCCGTATACCACGACTCATCGATACATCAGGATACCCCCGAGCACCTTCCCGCCACGCTGCTCATCACCGGTGCGACCGGATTTATCGGTCGCAGTTTATTAGCAGCGCTGCAAGCAAGTGGGATTTGGTCAAAGCGCAAAGGATGTTGCTACTTTTTAATGCGGCGCGATTACCTTGACAATGTCACATTAGCCTCACGTCGAGCCGGTGTGGGCTCTGTTTTCAATTCGTTGCTTTTTAAACTTGCTTTTTCGTGATCGTGTGCGATTGAGCAAATGCTCGACAACCCGCTCCGTGGCTTGTTCTTCGGTCAAGCGTTTCAGGGGCATGACCGCGCGCAATAACTCTCTGACATTGGCCACCGACAGGGCCGGTAGGACATCCGTCTCCAGTGCTTCGAGCAACGCCGGATCACGCGGATGAGCCTGTGCCCAGTCGATTTGGGTTTGGGCAATGAACCAGGACGCGAGCACCGTCAAGGCGAGATGATGATCCCAAGCACAGTACTTCTGCGCTTGCCACTCATCCCAGCCCAACTCGGACTTAGCATCCTGGTTGGCGCGTTCGATGAAGTAGCGCTGGCATTTCCACCACGCCAGTTGTGCCAGTGGCGTGTCCGCGGCGGCATGACACAGGGCATAGCGGTAGCGGTCGATAGCCTCTTCACGCATCACCAGCCATTCTTCCACGGCGTGGCCCTCCTGGACGATCCAGACGCGGCGCGCGGCAAAGCGTTCGTTCAGCTCACCCCGTTCGGTTGCGCGAACCCGAAGCCGCTGCCAGTCCATGGTCTCACGTAGGCTATCCGCGCGTACCGGTTCCCCCGAGAGCACCTGTACCCGGGTCGGCTGTCTTCCTCGCTTACCGTGGCGTGCCGGGAGACCGAGCGTCGGCTGTGTCAGGTACACGGTGGTATCAGCCGGTATCTCGGCCATATACCGCCGGTTCGCCTGTCGCACCTGGGCCCGCAGCCAGCCACTACGTCCATACAGGCTATCAAAGCCGACGATCTCGAATGGCAGACCGCCCGTGATGACCTCTGTAATCCCGTCCCAGGCCAATGCCACCTTGGTTTTGAAGCGCAGCGACTCCGGAATGCCCAGTCGCTGACGCCGTTTCTCGTAGCTGGCTTCAAACCATGCTTCCGGCAGAAACAGCTTGCCCGTGAGCCAGGTCCAAAATCCCGCCGCCACCGTGAGGTTCACATAGCTCAACAACACCCCCACTTGGCTCGTCTCGACTTTGCCGCGCCGCCCGTTATATTGTTTGGCCGCTCCCGCACTGGCCTCGCCCGCCTTCTCCTCGGCGCTTTCGTCTACCAACAACACCCCGCCACGGGTCAGCTCCGGCGTGGCTTTCACTTCCTCTTGCACCTGCCGGTAGACCGCCTCGGCCGACCACGGAGAATGGCTCATGAAGTGCTGGAGGTTTTGCCCTTCAACACCCGTCTCGTGGCCTATTCCGCTATAGTGTCGGTTCCCCTCCATGCGCAGCAGCCCGCTCAGGTAATGCCGCGCGTAGGCGTTGCCGTCTCGGGTTTGGGTCTCGAAACAGCTCCGGTAGCGATCCCAACACTCATGCAGCCGCTGTCCCAGCGTGTGGATCGCTTCGGGCATAAGGCCCCACCGACGTCCCAACTCTTTTTTGTCATCATCGCTTTTCTACAAAAAATCATTATGATACAAACTCACTCGGCAGTTGGGTAATGTGACATTGTCAAGTTAAACAGGGTGAAGTAATGCTTACCGCTAGTTCTTGCGGCGATTATCTTTCCCCCGGTGTTTATTGCCGATTTGACGGCAGTGCTTGAGTGGCTACTTGCCAATCCGGGAAATCACTTGGTTAATATTGGTGATCCGACGGCGTTGTATAGTTTAAGTCATATGAATTGATACTTATTGGAAAAAGATGTGATATGATGGTAGCTAAAACTCAAATTTGGGAGCAAAGAGTATGGCTACTCAAGGAAGCCCTCTCACGCCTGAGTTTAAGAGGGCAATCGTATTGGTGAAGGGCTATTTTGACCGTACGAAAGGCGACTTGCGTGAGCAGGGAGGTACGAGTACTGAAAGAGCAGCCCACGCCTTAGGGGTGGGTGTAGCGACGGTGAAGCGGGTCATGGCTGACTACAACCGAAGCCCGGATCTGCTGGCCAGGGGAGAGGACATTCGCCGAGGCCGACCGCCACGAGCCATACCGGATGCGCTGCAGACAATCACCCGGGAATATGTTCGTAAAGCAAACCGAACGGGGTCGCACCTGACGCTTGAGAGGTTGGCTGAGCATCTGAAACAGGCCGTGGGCGATCAGCCGTTCAGCCTGAGGACCCTGGGTCGTACTCTTGATCGATGGGGGTTTACGTTCGGCAAGGGCACGCGCTCACAACACCTTAAAGAAAAAGATCATGTGGTAGCCGCGCGTCAGCGGTATCTGCGCGAAAAGCGGGCGAATCGCCGTGGCGACGACGTGGTTCGTCCCGAGGTTTATGTGGATGAATCGTACGTGAACAAGAACCATAGCAATGATTTTATTTGGTACTCAGATGAGGATGGTCCATGGGTACAAAAGCTGACGGGCAAAGGTGAGGGTCTCATCATTATTCATGCCATTACCCGCAGCGGCTGGATACCGGGTGCGAAATTGACCTTCAAGAGCACGCGGAAAACGGGAGACTATCACGGTCCAATGAATCAGGAGTGGTTCACCAAATGGTTCACCCAGCAGTTGCTTCCCAACATTCCTGACAAGGCGTTGATCATCATGGACAATGCCTCTTATCACAATGTCTTATCGGGACATTCCGCCCCGACGGCGATCTGCAAAAAAGACCGCATATCGGCTTGGTTGAGAAACCAGGGGGTCCCCGTTAGCGACGATTGTCTCAAGGCCGAATTAGTAGAACTTCTCGAGAAATTGGCGCCGGCACCGGTCTACGCTCTGGATGAATTGGCGGCTGAACATGGCCACGAGATATTACGCACGCCGCCCTACCACCCTGAGCTGCAGCCCATTGAAACCTGTTGGGCAGTCGTCAAGAATCAGATTGCTCGCCATAGCAAGTTCACCATGGCCTATCTGTTGGAGCAATTGGATGAAGCCTTCGAAAGCGTTACCGAAGAGACCTGCACCGGGTTGATCAGGAAAGTGCGTAAGGTCGAGGACGACTTTTGGACTGAGGATGTACTGCTAGATCAACGTCAGTAAATAGTATCAATTCATATGACTTGTACTATACGAACGTCAACTGACAAATGATATTGCCACTCATCTGGGTGGCTCGGCTAATTTTGAATTTGCAGAGAACAAGCCCCGCTCCCTGTGCGTTATCAATCGGTGCCTAAATAAAATATTCCCCAATCGCCCACAAACACCATGGCTGGAAGGATTGCGCCAGACGTAGAGCAAGTAAGGCTTTGCGATCATTAGTACAGGAGCTGAATGCCGTGTCCGCTGTGCACTTACCTGCGAACAGTTTTTCAAACAGAAAAGACATCTAAGTCAAAGCTGGACGTTGTGTATGATGAATCAAGTCGCAGCAGCTACAGCTTACCACCTATCAGTTTTGAGATAAACTAGCGCAACTGAGCCACTATGATCGGTGGGGCCAATGGGGAGTGTCAAAAGACTGGCGGAGGAAGTGGAACGCGGGCTGAAAGAAGCCTTACCGAGGTTGTGTAAAACGGTAGTGAAGAAGCTGTCGCTGGCGGTAGGAGCGATGCGGGAGGTACGCACGCCGAATACGGCGGAATTAGCGAACGTGTTGCCGTTGGAGACGGAGCGCTAGGACATGCGTGAGCAATGGCTGCGACGGCTGTTAAAGAATCCGCGGCTGGAAAGCGCGGCGATTCTGGAGCCGGTTGCCCGAGCGGTACTGGCGGAGGCGGCCGCTCACGGTCAGACGGTGCTGCTGAGTCTTGCCCAAACCGACGTAGGCGATCGGTTTGCGGTATTGCTGCTCAGCGTGCGGGTAGGGGATCGCTCGCTGGCGTTGGCCTGGCGGGTAGAAGCGGGGGCGGCGAATATTGGGTTTGCCGGCCAACAGGGGGTGTTGGAGCGCGTCCGAGACGGGTTGCCGGCGGGGGCGGCGGTGATGTTGTTGGCCGATCGGTTTTATCCGTCCGTGGCGTTGTTTGACTGGCTGCACCGCCACGGTTGGCATTACCGGCTGCGCTTGAAGGACAATCTGAGCGTGGATATCGGCGTCGGTGATGTGCACACGACGGGGGCTTTGGCCGCTGGCGTGACCGAGCGCTATGTGCCTGACGTCCACCGGTTTGAACAGGGTGTACCGACCCATGTCGGCGTGTTGCACGAAGCGGGGCATCCCGAGCCGTGGAGCATCGCGATGGATTGCGCTCCCTGCCGGGCAGCCGTGCTGGATGATGGGGCGCGCTGGGCTATTGAACCCACGTTTTCCGACTTCAAGCGTCGCGGTTTTGCGCTGGAAGATACCCAACTTCAAGACCCCGATCGCCTCGATCGGCTTCTCCTTTGTCAATGGCCAGAATAATTGACTCCCTATTGGCCAACAAAATTGACCCTCCCTTTGGGTGTCGAGCAATCAATTTCCTAGTTTCTGCTTCAAGCGATAACTTTCCCCTCCCAACATGGAAGATGTGCGAATGATGAATGAGACGGTCCACAATGGGCACAGCGATATTGTCATCGAAGAAGCTTTCATGATGCCTCCCTAGTCGATTGTTTAACGCGTCGTACGCGTTTGACATAATGCTGCAGAGAGAGAATTTGTCCCTCTGTTAGTGAAACTTTCCAAGGCATTCCCTTCGCGAGTTGCTGGCCCTGAATACGCGCCTGGCGTACCCATTTAAACACCGTCCCTACCGTTACCCCAACCGCCTCAGCGACACCAGCAATCGAGTAGGTTCCATCCGGCCATTGCGGTGGGTGGTGATGGTTACCCGCTTCTTTCGAGGAAGGCAATTGCCACTGCTGACGTAGACACCAGACATTTTTGCCGGTAAAAGGCTGGGCGCGTGCGGTGAGAAACCCTTCGGTATTGAGGAGGGTGGCAATCTCGGCATCCTGCTGGTTGCCGTCACAGAGCTCGTGCATCCGCTGCTGCAAGGCGTCAAGCTGAGGATGTTCCTCATTGCGCATGACTTTCCGTCGTAACCGATGTTCACTGGTGGCGCCCGTTTGCCAATTGATTTGATACCAAAGATAACCGCGCTCGCGTTTGGCATCGACGATCACCGATTCGATGACGAGGCGCACGAGGTGTTTGCGATCAGCACTCGTCGTGGTGAGGGCCTGCCAGACGGCGGGGAGGTCTTCAGCCAAGGCGAGAATCGCCTGCCGATCTGGGTCAGTGAGGGTAAATGACTGCTGGTCAAGCCAACGTTGATAAGCGTGCTCCAATGCTTCGAGCGCGCGCAGTTGGTGTTCCCATTGGCTTTCTAGTTGGCGGGCGACCAACCGATTCTCGGGCTCCACGCTATGGTACTGACGCTGGGCGCGCTGGGCATCATAGCGACTCCGTTCTAAGCGTAATTGCCATTGCCGTTGGCGCGTCTCGGTTTCGTGGTCTAACTGCGCCAGGGCGGCTACCGCCACGGCGAGTTTATCGGGCGCCAGTGCCGCTAGCCACTGCGCTTGCACGGCTTCATCCAGCGCGATGGCACGCGTTTCCTGACAGTACGGTAACTGATAGCAGTGGTGAGCCTCCCGGCAGGTATAGGCCGGATATTGCCCTTCGGGACCTGAGTAGCGCAACCGCATTCGTGCCCCGCAACGACCCCATAACACAATCCCCTGCAGGCGTGCCTGGCCCTGGCGGGGTACGCCAGGGTGATTGGCCTGGTAGTGATTTTGGTTATCCAGCAGGCGCTGGTGGTTACGCAGATACTGCGCCCAGCTAATATAGGCGGGGTAGTGATTGTGAAGACACACCGGCCATTGTTCTAGCGGCCGTTGCACAATGCCGCTGGCGGGGTGACCCGGCCGGCGTCGGCTCGGGTCGATGGTGCTGCGCCCGTAAGTATACGCACCGGCATAGGCGGGGTTGTGCACAATATCCAGCACGCGACGGCTACTCGCCGGCTGCCAGACAATCGGATGCACTGCCGGGCCGCGCAGCGGCCGGGTGGGTAACCGTAGCTCGTGCTGGAGCAGATAGCGCATCACGGCACGAGCACTGCCGAGTTCGTCGAATTTAGCCAAGACCAGGCGGATCCGCGTCTGGATTTCCTCATCCGGGTTCAGGATGACGCTACCATCGCGCTGCCGCTCCAGGCCCGCGGGTAACGGCAGGCGCAATTCACCACGCTCGGCTTTCTGACGTTCGCCGGCATGCAGACGCAGTTTGAGCTGATGCAGTTCCGCTTCGCTCATCATCCCACTCAACCCCAACAGCAGTCGATCGTGATATTGACGGGGGTCATAGAGCTGCTCGCCATCGGCAATCAGCACACCGAACATCGAGCACAACTCGATCCATTGGTGCCAATCGCTATTGTTACGCGCCAGCCGCGAGGCATCCCAGCTCAGGACGATACCCACCCGCGCCAGGCCAATCTCAGCCAGCAGTTGCTGAAAGCCAACGCGTTGCTCGCTGGAGGCCCCACTTTTACCCAGATCTTCATCGATCAATTTGACCCGTTCTGCTGGCCAGCCCAGTGCCGTTGCCCGCTCGGCTAAGCGATATGGTAATGCCGTGCTCTCGCCGTGGCGGGTGACCTGGCTCAGTGAGGACTGGCGAATATAGACATAGGCCAGCTTCGCCTGGTGGGTGGAGGTGACCTTGGTGGAAATAGTATTACAAGAGCTCATCATCTGTCTCGCTTGGCGGCATGGGTGGTTGTGCCAGAGGGTGGCGGTGCAGCAGTTCGGCTAGCCGTTGCGCCAGTTGCTGTTGCTGATGGGCTGTTAGGGCCGGCCACAGCCGGGGCAAATCCCGCTGGGAGGCCGCCATCGGCGGGGGTGATGGACGTATCGCGGTTCTCATCCAGACTCTCCTCGGGCGCACCTAACAACCGGCGCACCACGTTTGCTAATGGCAGCAGCGTACACGCAGAGACCGGTGCAAGGGGAGGCTGGGATGACAGCTGAGCACTGAGATCCGTCGCCGAGCAAGGAATGCGGCGATGTTCACCGTTCGGTAGTGCAATAATCACGACCGGAGTAGTACGGGGGTGTTGCGGTAGACAAACAACCGAAAAGGTGCGATTAAACAGCGGATGGGTAGGATCAGTGACGGTGACTTGAGAAACCAGTCGATCGAGAATAGTGGTACCCTGATACCTTTGCGTCGTGGAAGAATTCGCCCCAACTGGTAAAATCTTTGTTGGTGGTGATGATGACTGAGCGATATTCATACAGGCTATTACATCGTTATTCATAATGCGTATCTCCTTATCGGTGACTGACAACGTTGGCGGAATGGTTTTCTGCGTTACCCGGTTTTAATCGCCACTCCCAGCATTGCCCCCGCGGTTGCCGATAGGCGATATAATGGCCTTGGCGGACTAAGTCCCAAACAGCATCGCGAGAGAGCTGATGGTGGGTTTTCATGACGTGGTCTATGGTAGGCCATTGTTGGCTGTTCACCGACCCATTAAGCCGCGCGATATCGCTGTCATTCACTCGAACCCAAAGCTTTGAGGCGGCGACCCGCTGATCTTTGCACAACACGCCTTGTTTAGCCCAGCCGTTAATCAACGACGGCGAGACGTGTAATAGCTGAGCGGCCACGGTGACGGGCACTAAGCCATCACCGCGTGCTTCGCCTTCACTGGTAGTCAGGGGACAGGCGCTGGGAATATGATGCTGCTTACGCACCGAGTAGACCCGTTGGTACGTCCAGGGTTTACCGGTCCGTGTCGTCATCCCCTCGGCGTTTAATTGCTGCGCGATGTGGTGGTCCGGAGACACTGGGTAGCCAGTTGGCGGATGCGCGTGAGGCTTTCAGGCTGGTTGACTGACAAAACTCGCTAAGGCACGGATTCTACTTGAAATTAAAGAAAGGGATGAGATGAAATGCGCGACCCGTGTTCCAACGGGATGGGTTAAACATAAGGAGCCCGCGCATGAATACCTCATCCCCACTTTACGATACGATAGTCTCCCTCTTGGCACAAGCACCGTGGCGCGATCGCCGGCATTTATCGACCTTGGCATGGATGGTGGTTGGGTTATTGAGCAGCGGCTGGATTGGGCTAAGTGAGTGGGTGCCGTATGTACACAGTCGCGCCCGGTTCGCCGCCAGCAGTTGGCGGCGGTTTCGGCGCTGGTTAGCCAATCGGCGAGTGGATGTCCACCACCTCTACGGCGCGCTGTTGCAGCCGGTGTTGGCGGAACTGGACGCGCCACGGCTGTACGTGGTCTTGGATACCTCGTTGCTGTGGAACCGGTGGTGTTTGATCCGCCTGGGGTTAGTGTATCGCGGCCGTACCATACCGCTGGTCTGGAAGGTGATCGAGCATCGCTCCAGCAGTGTGGCCTTTCGGGCTTACCGTGGGTTGTTGCGCTTGGCCGAGCGGCTGTTGCCGCCAGGGCGGGACATCGTGCTGTTGGCCGATCGGGGCTTTCTGCATGGGGAACTGATGGCCTGGATTCACCGCCACGCGCGCTGGCATCTGCGCGTGCGTATCAAGCGCTCAGGGTTGCATCTCTATGTCCAGCGCCGGGGACACTATCGGCGCCTGGTCATTCGCGTGCAGGCCGGTGAAGTGGGCTGCTATCATCACGTCTTTGTCGGTGCCCAACGCCTGGAGATGCACTTGGCCGTGGGCTGGCAACGGGGCCACCGCGAGCCCTGGTTGATCCTCAGCGATGAACCGACCGACCGCGATACCCTGGCTGAGTATGGCCAGCGCTTTCGGATCGAGGAGAATTTCCTGGACGACAAATCCAACGGCTTCCAACTGGAAAGCTCCCAACTGCGCGACGCCCGCACCCTGACACGGTTGCTGTTGGTCTTGGCCGTGGCCACCCTCTACCTGACTTGCCAAGGCGCCGCGGTGGTCGCCCAGGGCCAGCGCCGCCGGGTCGATACCCATTGGTTTCGCGGCCACAGCTATCTGCGCTTAGGCTGGCATGGGCTGCGCTATGCGCTGGCTCATGGCGAAGCCCTGCTGCAACGCTTGACGCTGGGCTCCCTCCAGGATCCGGATCCGGCTCAGGCCAGCCGCCGACAGGGGCGGCAAAAACGTCAACAAGCCCGCTGGATGGACCCTTTGCCAGCCTGTTATGCCTTGTTACTTCCCGCCCTGGAGGCAGCATGAGAGTTAGCTGAGAGGAGTTTTGTCAGTCAACCAGGGCTTTCAGGAGCGGTCTTGAGTGCCTCCCCGATTGGGACACGCCGTATCTCATGTGCTGTCGTCATACCACCGCTCCACAATACCACACAACGCGCACGGCGCGTACTGGGCTCGGTGGTCAGTGTGACTTCCGTGATCACTATCCGCAAGAGTCGCTTGCGATCCACGGGCTGGGTAGTGGCGGCATGCCAAAGCTGGGGTAGATTTTGTGCAAGCTGGCGAACCTCGGCTTGCTCGGTGTCGCTTAACGGCGCCAGTTCGGTGCGTTGCACCCGGTCATACGCCTGCTCTAGCTCACGCAAGGCGGTTAACGCGTCATTCCAGCGTCGCTCCAGTTCACGTGCCACGAGACGGTTTTCCGGCTCAACGGCATCGTATTGTCGTTGCGCTCGCTGTACCTCGTAGCGAGCGTGTTCTAGGCGCAACTGCCAATGCTGATCGAGGGTTTGTCTTTCTTTTTCGAGAATCGCCAGGGCATTGAGCGCGGCATCCAATGCAGAACTCCTGACCTCGCGGCATTGTTAATGAGACTCGATGGTCTTATAAATCACGCGTAAGTTGGTACCTGGATAACGCACCGGCTGCTGGTTGAGGTACTCGCAAAGCGCGGCCAGCGCCCGCTGGGAACGGTGGTTGGCGGGGCTATAGAGATGAACATGCAGTTCACAGCGCTCGTGATCAGGAATAATATCACCGCTGAGGCGGAAGAGGCTCTTTAAGAAAGCACGTATTTCGTCGTCGCGGCGCGCAAAGTAGGGCTCGACAAGGCGTGCAAGGCGGCTCTCGCTGCGATAGGCGAGCGTCTTAAGCAGTCGCGTAATGGTCTTTCGTTCGATCTCATGATGAACCAGTCGCTCGATGTCGTGAAGGGTGTGCAAAGGCACCTTGGTTGGCATCGCCTGGCGTTTTTCGAGGAGCCCCTCGAGCTCTGTCTCAAGGGTTTGCATCGCGTGTTGCTGGGCAGCGAGCTTGTCGGCTGCCACCGGGTTTTTCTGAGCTGTCCTCAGTTCCGCTAGGACAGTTCCTAACCGCGCCTTGGTGGCCTTGAGTTGCTTGTCGATCGCGCGGCGTTCGGGATTGGGAACGCGGCGTTCGCTATCGGCTGCCTCGGTATCGTAGGTGCACAGCTGGTCGAGATTGAATTCCGCTTCCATGTACTTGAAAAAGTTCTCTTGGCGCCACCGTGCAAACAGGCGATCGGCAATGATCGCCGCGGGCAGATCCTGGCGCGTGGTCAAGAGGGCGGTTTGCTGTCCCCGGCTCCCCAGACGGCGGATCTCCCGCATCCAGAAGGCGGGCTGGCGGCGGGTTTTCTGGATAATGAGCACGCTGCGCTCGGCCAGCTGGTAGCTGATGTCGCTGCCGTCTCGTGCCAGCGTATCGGTGCGATAGTCGCTCTGCGGCCAAGGGGTCTGCCGACCTTTGCGATACGTGATGACATCGACTCCCTCGTCACGCCAGCGCCGGAAGGACTGCGGACTCCAGGCCTCGCGATCAAAAACCAACGTCAAGCGCTGGGATTCCCCCGTGATCTGGCGGATTTGCTCGCGCGCCTTGGGAATGACCTGCTGCTCCAGCAGGGAGAGCAGGTGAGCGTTGGTGGGGCTCGTGACGAAAAATAGCGGCTCGCTTGCCCCATTGTGGACCCAGGTATCGGTGGCGGCCGGCAGGCATTGTCGCCGTTTCTGCACCAAGGTCTTCGGCACCGGATGCTTGCGCCCCGTGTAGACGTTGACGTGACCGTCCACATAAAGCATCCCCAGTTCCTCAGGCGCGTCACGTGCCCAACGCTCGGCGAGCGCTGCAGCGAATAGCGCCCCGTTCTGCTGGGCGCCAAGCTCGTCGAGCTTGCGCCGTAGCGTCTTGACTTCGGGCACCCGATCCAGACCGAGCAGCAAGCCGAGCTCGCCTGGCGAGTGGGCACTCAATTGCTCAATGCTCTGGATCCGTAATAATGCCAGCATCACCAGACACAGCAGAATCGAGCGCAGACCATAAAAGCCCTTTTTCAACGGCGCATAGATCTGCTCCGCGACGCTGAGCAGACCCTCACCGAGCATCGCCGGCAGGGCTAACAGCACCCCGGCATTGGCAACCCCTTCGACCGCTGCAAATTGCGGTGCCGCCTCAGGCAACCCACCCGCCGCCGCTTGCGCGCGTTCCGCTAACCGCTTGACAGCGGTACCGACAGCGGCAGCCGGGCGCACATCGCGTTCGGCTCGGCGGCGTGGGCCAAGCGGCAGGTGACGGTGGCGCGGCTTCGGGCGCCTGAGCTGCCCGCGTTCGATCGCATGGGAGAGCGCTCGTGGGCTGACACCCACCCGGCGAGCCGTTTCCGCCATCGAGCAGCCCTCGTCCAAGTGGCTTTGCGCGATCGCTGTGACCGCTTCGGTCAATTTGTGTGCCGGGCGAGGGCCGCTCCCACGACCGTCCCGCAAGGCGTTGAAACCTCCCTCACGGTAGCGCTGACAGGGGCGATACAGCGTCGCGCGACTGGTACCTAAGATTTGCCCCAGATCATCGACGTTGGCCAAGCCTTGATGGAGCAGCATCGCACCGACGAAGCGCTTGGTCGCCTGGTCGCTGCGTCCACAGCTCATCAATGGCCCTGAGGCGTTGACAAACACCAGCTCCTCGGCCATTTCCACCACGCCTAGACGGGAACTGAGGATCCGGGATTCTTGCGGGAAAAGGGGTAATTCCACAGTGCCTGGCATGCTTCAAGTGTCTCATCTTTATTCGCCTATTTCAGTGCTTATTTTTACATATTTTCCTAAACTTAGAAACAGCATGTCAGGAGTTCTGCAATGGGGCCGGTTCCATGGCCTGAAGGAACACCTCACGCATGACCTGATCCAGCTCGCGAACGGGAAACGCCTGACATTGCCCGCTCGCATAAACCAGTTGTGCTCGCCGACACTGATAGACGGGATAATGACCGTGGCTGACCGTCATCCGCCGTCCACAGCGACCACAGAGGAGAAGACCTTGCAGCAGGGCACGTCCTTCACGGGCTGCGTATTCCAGCGAATTCGGCCACCTATTCCAGCGGAATCCGGCCGTTTAGTCCAACGGAAACCGGCCACCTATTCCAGCGGAATCTGGCCACCTATTCCAGCGGAATCCGGCCGTTTAATCCACCGGAAACCGGCCACCCAGTCCAAGGGAAAGCGGCCACCTGTCATGGCGGTGCGAAGCGGGTCTTTTTACTCTTACTGCGTATCGGTATGAGGTGTCAAGGTTGAATGACGTTTGCGCATGGATTCTCCTTTGAGGTTGAGCTTGTAGGCGTTGTGTACGAGCCGGTCAAGGATGGCATCGGCCAACGTGGGATTGCCGAGGTGCTGATGCCAATGCGCCAGTGGGAGCTGGCTAGTGACCAGGGAAGAGCGAATATTAAAACGGTCATCCAGGATCTCCAACAGGTCCCGCTGCTGTTCATCGGTAAGTGGCGTCATGGACAAATCATCGAGGATCAACAAATCGGTCTTGGCGAACTCTTTGAGCAATTTATGGTAACGGCCGTCGCCCTTGGCGATGGCCAATTCGCGAAAGAGGCGCGGTAGACGCAGATAACCGGCGGTGAAGCCTTGCCGACAAGCCTGTTGGGCCAGCGCACACGCGAGCCACGTTTTTCCGACCCCGGTGGGGCCGATCATCAGGCAATTGAGATGCTCGCGTAACCACCTGCCGGTGGCGAGCTGGGTCATGAGGGCTTTATCCAAGCCGCGGGGCGCGCGGTAATCGATGTCCTCCAGGCAGGCATTTTGACGCAGTTTAGCTTTTGCCAAGCGGGCCTTCAGGCGGCGGCTTTCCCGCAGGGTGTATTCCCGGTCAACCAGCAGGCCCAGGCGTTCCTCGAAGCCCAGGGCCTCGATGTCAGGCATGTGCATCTGTTCCTCCAAGGCCTGGCGCATACCGCTCAGGCGCAACTGCTGGAGTTTCTCCAAGGTGGGATGGGTCAGCATGTGGCTCTCCTCGTCCCCGGTCAGCGCGTCGTGGCAGGGGAACGTTACGGTTAGTGGTAGTAATCCGCGCCACGCACATTCTCGTGTGTCACGGGCTCTGGGGTGGCCGCAGGTTCCGGCAAGGGCTGGCGGTCCAGCCCCTGTTTCAGGATGGACTCAATGCTGCGGTAACTGGCGGTCCCTAACGCTAAAGCGCGGGCACAGGCGGCTTCCAAGCGGGCCTCGCCGTAGCTCTTGCCCAGGCGCATGACGCCATAGCACGCGTTATAGCCTTGCTGGGGAAAGGGCCGGGAGGCGAGAATGTGCGCGATGACGGTGGCGGTCGCCAGCCCCGTTTTTTCGGCCCAGCGAATAAAGCGCTGCGGCGTCCATTCCAGGTAGTGCTGATGGGACGGGGGGAGGTGCTCACGCAACGTGGTGTAGCGTCCTGGATGGTGACTCCGCCGATGGCTGGCCACCCGGGTTCCTTTCGCAAAAAGCTCCACGGTGGTCGCGCTAAGGCGCGCATCCAGTTGGCGTTTCACCAGCGGGTAGGGGACCGAATAATAATGCCGGTCCACCTCGACATGGCTATTCGGCGCCACACGGACCTTGAGCCATTCCGCGTAGCGGTAGGGTTCGGCGGGCAAGGGCTGCAGCGCCGGGTAATCAATTTGCGCAAACTGCGAACACCGCGAACCGGGCAACTTTTTAAAGGGACGCTGGTTGAGTTCCTCAAGCAGGCGGCGAATGTGGGCATTCAATTCCGCCAGAGCAAAAAAGCGATAATGGCGCAGCTTGGCCAGAATCCAGCGTTCTGCCAGCAACACGCCATTTTCCACTTTGGCCTTATCCCGGGGTTTGGCGCAGCGGGCTGGCACAACGGCTACTCCATAGTGCACACTCATGTCCTGATAGGTCTTGTTGAGGTCCGGGTCATAACGGTGGGCCTTAGTCACCGCCGCACGTAAATTATCCGGCACCAGGATTGCTGGGCAGCCACCGAGATAGTGGAAGGTGCGCACAGGCGAGCCTATCCAGTCCGCCAGCCCCTGGGTCCAGGTCGCTTCGGCATAGGTGTAGTTGCTAGCGCCCAGCACCGCGACAAACCGCTGGGCCTGGCGTTCTTCCCCGGTGGTACGGTCAATGAGGGCGACCGTTTGGCCGGCATAGTCAACAAACAACTTCTCGCCGGCGCGATGCTCCTGGCGCATGACCACGTCCAGCTGGCGCTGCCAATCCCGATAGCGATGACAGAAACGGCTATACTGGTATCCTTCTGGGTAAATCGCCTTGTACTCCTGCCACAGCAGGAATAGCGTCACCCCTTTGCGCTTGAGTTCTCGGTGAATATCCTCCCAGACGGGTAGGGGCCGTGATTCAACCGATGGGCCGGCAGCGGGTGGAAACAAGCGCTGCTCCAAGGTGGCCTCATCCAGGCCCTCGGGCAACGGCCAGTGCAATCCCGCCGCCTCGGCACGACGCAGGTAATCCGCTACCGTCGCCCTCCCAATCCCACAACTGGCCGCTATTTGCCGGACACTACAACCATTGGCCCATTTCAATCTCAGGACCTCTTTGACTTTTCTCATGGTCAACCTCTCGCGTGGCATAGGCACCTCTTTTCGCAATGAAAAAAGGTGCAGGGTAACTTGGGTTATCCCACTTCGCCTATGCCACCTACCAGGGTGGCCGGAATCGCTTGGAACCGGTGGCCGGTTTGGCCTGGAATCAGTGGCCGGATTCGATTGGAATGAATGGCCGGTTTATGTTGGAATCAGTGGCCGAATTGCCCCGGAATATGCACGGGCGGCACCTTGGCCCTTTTTGTCGAAATTGTACCTATTCTGGCGCAGTTGTTGCCGATTACTGAGCAACTGTTCGTACGCAATATAGGCCGGATAGGGATTGGGAATCACAATGTCCCATTCGTCCAGAGCGAGGCGCCGTTCTTTGAACGTTGGGATCTGACCCGGCTGCATCTCGCGCTTACGGCGGCCGTAAACAAACACCCCGGCGTACACCGGATTCGTCAGCACTTGCTGGATCATCTGATAGGTGGGCAGTACCCACCGGATACGTCCATACTCGGCACCGCATTGCATTAAGCGTGGCATCTTCAGCTGGTGCTCGGCAAAATAGCGCTGGACCGCACGGGCATTTTTTAAGTGTGCAAATTGCTCAAAAATCAGCCGCAGCGTGTGGCGAACCTCGTCATCGGGGTCCAATACCACGTGGCCATCGTGTAGACGACGATACCCGACCGGTAACCGTAATGCCAGTTCACCGCGCCGGGCTTTGTTGAGTAAACTCCCCCGCATGCGGTGGTGTAGCAGATGAAGTTCGGCGGCAAACAAGGTGCCTTTCAATCCCAGCAAGAGGCGATCATTGGGATCACGCGGATCGTAAATCCCCTCTTCATCCGCAATCAGGGTGCGAAATACCGCGCACAGTTCAATGACCCGATGCCAGTCGCTATTCAAGCGTGACAGCCGGGAGACTTCCGTCACCAGCACGATACCGACGCTGCCGAGGCTGATGGCAGTGACCAGTCGTTGAAACCCCGTGCGCTGCTCGCTGCGCGCTCCCGAGCGCCCCAGATCGTCGTCAATGACGATAATCTGGGGTTGCGGCCAGCCCCATTGCTGGGCCACCTCGGCCAGCTGGTATTGGCGTTTGGTACTTTCGGTGTGCAGGAGTACTTGTTTAGCGGTGGATTGGCGGAGGTAGACCATCGCCTGCAGCGCCAGGTGGTCGGGCTGAATCTTGACAGTGGCATTCATCGGGTTGTCCTCGGTGGCGAAGTAATCGGTGATCGTGGAGCTGACGGCGAAGCAATTCCGTCCATAGCTCAAGCAGATGGTGTTGAACGGCGCCGGGAAACTGGCTCCACGGCGGCAGTTGATACGGATGCCCCATCACGGCTCTCCGGTTGCGGTTGAAGGGTACTCACCATTCTAGCGAGCGCCCGCAGACTGCCAGGGCTGAATCGGGAACCGGGGGAAATGGGCGCTTCGGTGAGCGTGACCGCTTCGGTATGGCGTTGGGCGAGCAGTTGGCGATGACCCGTGGGGAGTTCAACGATAAAGTAGAGCTCACCATCGCTGAACTTCTGTTGGATGACGTTGAGAACCTGATCGACTAGCGGATGATGACGCGCTGTAACGCGAATGCGTTGGTGGTGATCGTCATGGCTGCTCTTAGGGCTCGTCGCAAAATAACTTTTCTAATTTTAGGTCGCTGCTATACTGTTTCCCATGGTGGATTCAAAGATCATAACGGCGGTACGTAATAAATACCAGGCGCTGGGACCGGTAATGAACGAAACGGTACGACGGCGCTGGGCGGCATGCGAAGCGATGGCCATCGGGTGGGGTGGTATTACGGCAGTTTCCCAAGCCACGGGGATGTCGTGTCCCACGATTCGAGTCGGCATCGCCGAAGTACAACAGGGTGCACCCGAGACGACAATGCCGCCTCAACAGCGCGCGATCCGTCACGCTGGGGGTGGTCGGCGCCGCTTGAGTGAGAACGATCCTACCCTACTGCGGGATTTGCAAGCGTTGTTAGCGTCTTCTACCCGGGGAGACCCTCGATCACCGTTGTGCTGGACGAGTAAGAGCACACGTCACCTGGCCGAAGCACTCGCGCAACAGGGGCATTCGGTGAGTCATCATACCGTTGCCCGGTTATTGGACGAGCTGGACTACAGTTTGCAAGGTAACCGGAAAACCCAGGAAGGCAATTCCCACCCCGATCGGGATGCGCAATTTGAGCACATCAACGCGCAAGTGCAAGCGTTTCAGCAGCGTGGACAACCGGTGGTTTCCGTCGATGCCAAAAAGAAGGAATCGATCGGGAATTTCAAGAATGCCGGGTGCGAGTGGCATCCGAAGCGAACCCCGGAGCACGTGCGCAGCAAGGATTTTCCCGATAAGACGCTAGGCAAGGGGATTCCGTATGGCGTGTATGATCTCAGCACCAACACCGGCTGGGTGAGTGTGGGGATTGATCACGACACGGCTCGGTTTGCCACGGAAACGCTGCGCCGTTGGTGGCAACACATGGGCTCGCGCGTTTATCCCCACGCTCGTGAGCTGCTCGTGACAGCAGATGCCGGCGGGAGTAATGGCTACCGCGTACGCTTATGGAAAGTGGCTTTACAAGACCTCGCTGATGCCATCGGATTACGCATCTCGGTATGTCACTTTCCCCCCGGGACCAGCAAGTGGAACAAGATCGAGCATCGCATGTTCTGTCATATCACTGAGAACTGGCGCGGTCGACCGTTGGTCAGTCGGGAGATCATTGTCAATCTCATCGGCAACACCAAAACCCGAACGGGTCTGACGATCACAGCGGAATTGGATGTGAACCCCTATCCTACCGCGATCAAGGTCCCCGATGAGGAGCTGGCGACAGTTCAGCTTCACAAAGATGCATTTCATGGTGATTGGAACTACACCATATTGCCAAAAGCATGATGCATCACAGTATGTAAATTGGAAACGTTATTTTGCGACAGTTACTTAGCAACATGCGTGATCCCTCCGCGTCCCATCGCGCGGGCTTCCACTGCCGCCCATCGCCGACGTGTCCGTTCATCCAAAAGCGGGGCAAGCGCTGCAAACTTGGCTTTGATGGCTTGGGTTAGTGGGTTCGGCATAACCTCTCATAATAACTGATCAAACATACAAAGCAACAAGTTATTTTGGCGAGATGCCTTAGTTGGAGACGGAGCGCTAGGACATGCGTGAGCAATGGCTGCGACGGCTGTTAAAGAATCCGCGGCTGGAAAGCGCGGCGATTCTGGAGCCGGTTGCCCGAGCGGTACTGGCGGAGGCGGCCGCTCACGGTCAGACGGTGCTGCTGAGTCTTGCCCAAACCGACGTAGGCGATCGGTTTGCGGTATTGCTGCTCAGCGTGCGGGTAGGGGATCGCTCGCTGGCGTTGGCCTGGCGGGTAGAAGCGGGGGCGGCGAATATTGGGTTTGCCGGCCAACAGGGGGTGTTGGAGCGCGTCCGAGACGGGTTGCCGGCGGGGCGGCGGTGATGTTGTTGGCCGATCGATTTTATCCGTCCGTGGCGTTGTTTGACTGGCTGCACCGCCACGGTTGGCATTACCGGCTACGCTTGAAGGACAATCTGAGCGTGGATATCGGCGTCGGTGATGTGCACACGACGGGGGCTCTGGCCGCTGGCGTGACCGAGCGCTATGTGCCTGACGTCCAATTGTATGTTGGCTGGTGTCTGATCAACTGAAACAGGTGATAGACACTCTGCTTGTTCATGGGCAGGTAGCCCAGTTCATCGACGATGAGCAAGTCGAATTTGAGCAGGCTGGCGATCTTTTTTTTAAGTTCCGCTCTGAGTTCCGCCAGTTCCAGCGTTTCCACCAGGGACAGGGCCGTGCTGAAAAGCACCTTGTAACCGGCCTCAATGGCTTTGTGACCGAGCCCGATGGCCAAGTGCGGTTTACCCACGCCGGGCGGACCGATGAAGACCAGATTAGCGCGGTCATCCAGGAAGCTGAAGTCCAGCCGTTGATTGATTTGCCGTTTGCTAATCGTAGTCTGGTGATGGTAGTCGAACTCCTCCAGCCGTTTGGTGAGCGGGAAGCCGGCCTTGCGTAAGTTGAGCTCAATGCGCTTGCGATTACGCTGTTGCTGTTCGTAGCCAGCCAGCCGATCGGCAAACTCCAGGTAGGAGATGTCGTTGGCTTCTGCCTGACTGAGCAGCTCAACGAGCCCCTCGGCAATGTTGTTAAAGTTGAGGCTGCGGTACTTTTGCGCCACGTGGTCAATGGAGCTGCTCATGGTCTCCCCCCTCCCGTGGTAGGATGATGCTGGCGTAACGGACCAGGGGAGTGAGCGTGGCGGCATCCGCCACTGAGCAACGCTTTGACGCTAGGCTGACAGCGTTTGGCAAGCGCTCTGGATGCTGGGTGTACGCCTGCAAATAATCCCGAATCTGGCGGGTGCTCAATGTCGCTCGGTCGCCGAGTTGCTCTAGCAACGCCGCGGGCATCGGATACTGTTTTAGCAAGCCCTGGAGACCCACTAATTGATCCTTGTATATCCGGGGATGGCTGCGTTTCAGCAAGGTACAGAGGCGTTCCCCCGCGACGCTGCCCAACTGCTGGTGAATGTCCTGTTCCAGTGCCTCAATACGCTGTTGCTTATCTCGATAATGGTCGGTATTTCGAATCACTACCCCCTGCCCCTGGCGGAGACCATGGCGGGCGATCTCGTGACCGGTTTCCAGGTCACGGATGAGCAGCTGAGTCCCTTCGACATGGACACCGACGCGAGCCGGTTGCCAGGCCATGGGGACCGAATATTGGTTAGCCTGCCAGCAGAGCAGGCCAGTCTTGTCCACCTGACGCGTCTGTTGCGCTGACGGTGCCGGCGTCAGATAGGTGGGGGTAAAATAGCGTCCCATGTGCCGCTGTTCATCGCGGGCATAGCGCGCCTGGGGCGCTTCTCCCGTGGTGCTGTGAATCCGCACGTTGGCAATGTCTGCCAACCAGCACTGCACGTGATGTTCCAACGCCGGCCAGTCGGCAAACGTCTCGCCATAGAGCGCATTGGTTTTCACGTACTTCACCCCCGCTTCAATCTTGCCCTTGCTTTCCGGGTCATCGCCGGCACACGCGGGTATTCGAAAGCCGGCCGCCGTGGCATAGGCATGGAAACGTTGATTAAGGGTCAGTTCACGGTACTGCTCGTGCAGCACAACCAGCTTGGTTTGGTCATAGACACATTCCTCAGGACGGCCCCCAAAATAGCGAAAGGCGGCATCGTGCAGCCGGATGAATGCTTCGGTATCGATCGCCGTGCGGGATAGCCCCACGTACATCAGCCGCGAGTAGGACAGCACAAAGACCACAACATAGACCACCGTCTCCTGTCCCCCAATCGCTACCCCCCGCAGTTCGCCCCCATCCACCTGGCATTGCACACCGGGCACCCTTTCCAGTACCGGTTCATAGTAGCGTTTCTGCTTGAGGGCAACGGTCTCCTTCAGCGCTCGGATGTAGCGCCTGGCACTGCGATCCGAGACGGCCAAGGCAGGGGACTTCTCCTTGAGCTTGCGTAGCACCTTGACGGCACTGAGCCGCGGGAACGTCGTCAATAAGTGAATAATGTACTCCCGGTGTGTGTCCATCCGCTTGGGACGTGTCCGCTGACTCTGCTGCTGGTGAATTTGCGCTTCGTCAGTGCGCAAATACTTTTTCACCGTATTCCGGGAAATCCCCAACTCACGGGCAATGGCGCGAATCTCAAGCCCGCTGCCGTCAGCGTATAATGCTTTGATTTTGTGTATCACAATCCACTCCTTCAAGTGCTGTCTCCCGCCAATGGTTATAGAATAGCGGGTAGGTTACTGGCCTGGCGGCCTCCAATACACTCTCAGGGTGGGTCAAAATGATTGGCCGTAAAGGGGTCAGTTTAATTGGCCATTAACATCCTTATCATGACGCTGGCCATGTACTGGTGTGTGACAGCGGGCCGCCACGACGCCTTGTCTCATCCCACGGTCCTCGAAAAAAGCCCAAGCGCAGAGCGATCCAGACCATTGGCGCATCAAAAAAGTCAGACGTAGCCTGCTTTCCTGGTTTCAACGGGGCCTCCGTTTATTACTCAGGCGGCTACAAACCATGCAACCTTTGCCACCCTTCTCTATGGTGATGAGAAACTGATAGGTGGTAAGGCAGCTACAGTGACTCTCTTGCAGAAGTGCATAAAATAGTCTAATTGTTATAGTAGCAATAACATAACCATCACTATGGGAGAACAGCATGAGCACTTATGCCGTTGTTGAATTAATCGGAACTAGCCCAAATAGTTGGGAAGAGGCAGCAAAAAACGCTATCGCTGAAGCAGGTCAGTCACTAAGGCACCTTCGTATAGCAGAAGTTTCTGAACTGGATGTGTCGCTTAGTGACGATGGGCAGATTCAAGAGTATCGGGCCAAAGTCAAGGTCAGTTTAAAGCACGAAACATAATACGGGTTTTGTCATTCTGCTCAGCGCCCTAACGGGCGCTATTCTCTCTGCTTTAGTTCTGGCCTGCACGCTCAGCACTCGCAGGAAACAACCGCTAAAAGCAAATTCAAGATTTTTCCAATTCCACTGGAGTGCCCGTATTTGTTGCAGTAGGCTCGCGCACAAATTCTCGAAAACCGTCAAGGTCCCTAAAGCCGCTGCGCAAACGCAACTCCCTCTGGGGAAAGGGAATCTCAATCCCATGACGGCGCAAGGCGCTTTCAATTTCCCACATATACGCCGCATGCACGGCGCCTGGCCGCTTCACCGCCCTGGCGGTTACCCAGACGACCAACTCGAAATCGAGGCTGCTTTCTCCGAACTTAACCAGCCACATGCCAGGGTTTTTACCCGGTATTCCTGTCAGAGTGTGCGGCAACTTTTCCGCCGCTTCCAGACCAGCTTGCCTGACCTTATCCTTATCGGTGCCATAAGCGACTTTGAAAGGTAAATGAATGCGGCAGTATCCTTCAGACAAGGTCCAGTTGATAACTTTAGAGTTCATAAACTCAGAATTAGGTACAACAATATCGATGTTGTCATTGGTGTTGATCAACGTGCTTCGCACATTAATTTCACGCACCTCACCAGCGACCCCAGAGGCAAGTTCTACAAAATCGCCGACCTTTAAAGTTCGTTCGAAAAGTAAAATCAGGCCTGAGACAAAGTTGTTGACGATGGACTGCAATCCAAAACCGATACCAATGGCAATGGCGCCTGCCACCAATGCAAAATTTGTGAAATCTACACCAATAGACGACAATCCAACGATAAAACCAAGAAAAATAATGAGATAATGGGAAAGTCGTCCGACGGTATAAAAAGCCGCGGAATCAACGCCGCCTTCCCGCCGCTCACCCAGTCGTTTTAAAGCCCGACGCAACCAGTAGGAGATTAACCAGGCGATGGTGAGAATTAATACCACACGTAGTAAACCCAGAGAGGTGATTGGCGTATCTCCGAGCTTGAAAAGACTAGTGCTAATCCAGTCCTCTGTTTCATTCCAAAGCGCTTTAACGGCATACTCTGCCCGAGCCCACCAGCTGCGTAATCCACCTTCGCGTCGCGCTAATTTTTCACTCACCAGTTGAACGATCAAATCAGTCTGCGTAAGCTCGTCCTCTAAACGCTGTAGGGTGACCAGTGTTTCTTGCGCGAGGCGCAGGCGTTCCTCATTGATCAAGGCAAGAGACGTCACGAAGGGAGCTTCCCGAGGCACCCCAGCCACTGATTCGCCAGCCCTATCACGCTCTCGCTCACTGTCCATGGTCCAGGTTAAAGCCTGTCGTCGAATAGCCGTCAGCTGGGCATTCCACTCCGATAACTGTCCACGGAGGGATTGCGTATCGATTTTCACGTTGTTGAGTAACAGCGCGACGAGCTGGTGTTCAGCGCTAAAGCGGATCAGACGTACTTTCGCCAGAGCTTCTTCAACCGCCGCCTGCACCACGCGTTGCTGCCGGTTACGTGCGGTAGCCTTGTCCTCTGGACTGTCCCCTACAACGCCTAGAATCCGGGACTCTTCGTTGAGCAGACGTTCCTTAGCACGTTCCAGATCGGTTTGGAGCTTTTGGATGGTTTGATCCAGAATTTCCAGGTCATTTGGCTCGACAGCCAAGCGCTCCGTAGCCACCGCCTGTTCGTTGGCCAGTTGCTTAGCCCGTTCCTCGTTGGCCAGCAGCGCAGCTTTACGCACTCGCAACCGTTCCTGCGCCACAGCAGTCGCTGAGGTTTCTGCCATAATCTCTAGACCACGCAAAATCCGGCGAGAATCTGTGGCTTCCAAGGTCAAATAGGCAGCCATGAGAGTGTCAATACGGCGGCTAGCAGCTTTAAGCGTTCTCTGTGCCGCTGCAACTTCATCTCTCTCCGCCTGCAGTTCGGTCTGTAGCGCACGTAAACGTTCAACAATTTCAAGTAACTGGGAAAGCGTATAACTTTTCTTATAAGATGGCGGGTTTGGCAGTTCCGGAGAAGGCTGAGCTCTGGCCTTGGGCAGCGCTTGTAGATTGAGGCGAATCAGCCCGATGCGGCGACGTGCTACTTCTGCGGATTTTGAGGGTAGTTCTTCGGGAAGAGTGGTTAAGCTATCCAGCAATTGCTGGATGCGCTTGGCCAGTTCTTCGTCCTTAACATTAAAATAGCGCCACCAGTCAGCTTGTAGATTAACTGGTTGGGGTTGTGCAACCGACCCTTCCTCAGAGCCGCCCATTAGCACTTTCTCGACTTTAGTGATAATGTCGATTTTCTGCGCATGAGCAGAGGAAATAAGCCCTACCGTCAGCAACAAAGTAATAACGCGTAACAAGATTGTCATGGCTAGATCAAGTCCCACCGAGTGAGCTGATCCAATACTTACCACCCGAGACCGTGTTCACATAGACATCTTCCACAAAGCGACGATTAACATTAAGGTCGAGTAACTTATGATTTGTTTCACGAATGATATATGCAACATTCGCCTACCAGCGGCTGTAGACTTAGACATATAGAGCCCGGGAGAGATCATTCAGTTGCCGGTGGCTTTTTGCAATCTGATTTAGTGACGCCAAAGCTTTCTCCTCAGACAATCCTAAAGACGACATAATAGTAGTAGGGAGTCGGTCAGTTGTCTCATTACCAATACCGAGACTACATAATAAACGGTTGGCAATAAGCACAAGATTAGGATATTCGGCATGGGGTTGCGAATAGTCCTCTTTATGATGCCAGCGTATTGTCGCCGTAAATTCCTTTGGCATTCCCCATACTTGCATCAACCAGGCCCCGATTTGGCGATTGTCAGTACCCAGCAAGTGGGGTTCAACTTGTGCAACTGGGATTTGACTGTTGACCTCCAAGAACCGGTTTAGCAAGAAAAATTGCGCTGGAAATAAATAACCGAGGATGAGATAACCAAATTTATGCAGCAAACCACCTAGATAAACCAATCCTGGTCGGGGATGAAGGCTATCAGGCAAGTTGCCGGCAAGGACACTAGCCAATGCCGCACAATAAACGCTATGACGCCAGAAAGCTCTACAACCTAGAGGGCCATCTGAAGAAATGTGGAAAGCATGACTGATACTAGTCGCAAATCCTAAACCCGCCACAATATCAATTCCAAGCACTGTTATAGCATCCTGGAGAGACTCAACCTTCCGATGGCTATCGTATAGCGGTGCACTAGCCAGATTCACAATGGCTTCCGTTAGTTGGGAATTTCGTTGAATTAACTCAGCGACACGTCCGTTGGCAGCTCTGGAACTTGCTCTTAATTCCAGGATTTGTTGCGCGGCCTCTGGTAAGGACGGTAATTCTTTAAAAACTTTAGTGCTTGCTCTACACTTTGGCAGGTGGCGGCTAGTAATAGTAATAATTTCCTCTGGTGTGGCGGCTTGTCGTTGTTGCAGATCGAGAACATTGAGTGAAAGCGCGAAGCGTTCCCAGCGCACATCACGTAATAGGCTCTGGAAAGCTCTGCTGTCCATTCCTACCAACGTATTGTGAGCACCTCCATCGAAGTAAATTTCACCAGCAAGTCCAGCGAGACTTTTATCCGCTATGGCAGGTAAACCAAAAACCTGCGGTAAAGGAGGATGAGAACCTGGTCGGCAACCCTTAAAAAAGCTGACAAGTTCCTCTCCATAAAGAGGATCCAAGTCGCGGTGCAGCACTTGGTGCAATAAGGCAAAATCCAAGATGTGGCTGCTAGGCAAGATCGCCATTAGCAAACCCTGTTCGTCCTTAAGCAAGACCACTCTGATCAGGTGCTGAGCTGGAATCTTTATTGCTTCGGTAATCTGCTGCAGCGTTCCGTTGGGTGGATAGGAAAACAACTTATAAGATAGGATATTACAATCAAAAAAATCTTTTATTACGGTAGGAAGCTCCATATATATTAATTCCTTAGTCCTTATCCTTGTCCTTTTGCAGAGCAATTGACTTTCTCTTTATCCGCAACGGTTAATTAAAGCTACTGTCAAGCTCCTTCGAATTGCCGAGACTTTCTATACCAAAAACTAAAGCATTTTAGTTAGTCTTAATAGAGATTGATTGAATATTATTGTCCTGAAGACGTTGACGTAATGCTTTGACCTTATTAGCACCGCTAACAGGACCAATGCGTACCCGATGCAGTGTACTGCCATCGTCTTTTCGCACGGTCTCAATGTGGGCCGAAATGCCTAAAAAGGCGATAGACGCCTTACGCCGGTCCGCATCGGTGTGGTTACGAAAGGAACCTGCTTGCACAATATAGTGAGTTACCGTTTCCTCTGATGCGGTCACCGGCGAGGTAGCTTGGGTAGCAGATTCCGTTGGCGGGGAAATGGCGAGCGAAGCAGCCTTGCTGATGGCTTCCTGCTGCGGAAGTGACCGTTGAGTTGATTTGTTAGTGACTTGCTTTAATTCGTTTTCAGGAATGATTAACTTTCGTTCAGGTAATAATTGGTAAAAATCGTATTTTGGCTTGGGCGGAGATACCGAAACTTTTGTGGAAGCTGCTCCATGCTCCGACGGATTCGCTGTCGTCAATGCTGGAACTGCCTCTGTCGGCTTATCGCTGCGAAGGTAGGCCAGCAAACTGCCAAGCAACCCGACTACGACCAGCGTAATTACCACCAGGCCGTGAAGACGCAACCGCTGACGAGATTTCCATGTCGTTTTAGGTTTGTAGTCACGTTTGATATTCACATTTCCTCCGGTGCTGAAACTCCTAACAATTTGAGCCCATTATACAATACCTGTCGAACTGCTAAGCTTAGGTTTAAGCGGGCATTACGTAAATCCGCGTTTTCTACTAAAACTCTATGCTCGTTATAGTACGTATGAAAAGCATTGGCTAGCTCTCTCAGGTAGTGGGCGAGTTGCTGAGGATCTTTACCTAGAGCAGCGCTTTCCAACACTTCTGAATAACGAGACAATGCCACTAGCAGAGTTTCTTCGTGAGGCTCTTTTAATAACATAAGATTAGCGATACCTAGTGCTTCGTCCCAAACCAAACCTTTCTCCCTCAGCTTGGTTAATACACTGCACACCCGGGCGTGAGCGTACTGAATATAGTATACGGGATTATCCTTGGATTGAGATTTAGCTAAATCTAGGTCGAAATCCAAATGTTGCTCACTCTTACGCATGACATAAAAAAAACGTGCAGCATCGTTTCCCACTTCCTTGCGCAGTTCCCGTAAGGTAACAAATTCGCCAGAGCGGGTGGACATTTGAACCCGTACACCACTTCGGTAAAGAATAGCAAACTGCACCAGCAACACGTCCAATTTGCTAGGATCCAAGCCCAAGGCTTTTAACGCAGCTTTAACTCGGGGCACGTAACCGTGATGATCGGCACCCCAAACATCGATAATCCACTCAAAATTTCGTTCAAACTTCTCCAGATGATACGCAATATCCGAAGCAAAATAAGTTGTCTGGCCATTTTCCCGTTGCACTACTCGATCCTTTTCATCATCGAAGGCGCTGGCGCAGAACCACAAAGCACCATCTTTTTCATAAACTTGATTCGCTTCCCGAAGCCTTGCGATTGCTCTGTTTACCGCCCCGCGTTCCACAAGAGCACGCTCGGAATACCATTCATCATACTCGACACCAAAACTTTTAAGATCGGCGCGAATATCATCCAGTATGTTATTTAATCCCAACTCAAACACATAGCGGTAACGGTTATCCCCAAGCAACGTCTGGATACGTTCGGTAACGGCATCAATATGAACTTCCTTATCCCCTCCCTGGAATTCGTCTGGCGGTAAACCAGTCGTGACCTCAGCAGCGGGAACTAGATAGGCGTCGCCGTGTATATCATAAAGAGTTTGAGCAATATCGCGTACGTAGTGACCCTTATAACCATTAACAGGAAAAGGGACAACTTCACCGCAGAGTTCGAGGTAACGTAACCAGACGCTTGCAGCCAAGATATTCATCTGGCGGCCGGCATCGTTGACATAATACTCCCGATGCACGTGAAAACCTAAAGCGTCTAGTAGATTTGCCACCGTGGCTCCAAAGGCGGCACCGCGACCGTGACCTACGTGCAATGGACCGGTGGGATTGGCGGAGACAAATTCCACTTGCACGCGCTTACCGCCACCCATGGTGGTGCGGCCAAAAGCTTCACCCGCAGCCAGAATCTCAGCGACCACTTCCTGGTAAGCAGCAGGCGTAAGAAAGAAATTGATAAAACCTGGTCCGGCAATCTCTACTCGGGCAATCGACTCTGAGGTCGGTAGGGCAGCGACGATCATTTTTGCTAAGTCTCGAGGCTTACACCGGGCCGCCTTAGCGAGTACCAAAGCAGCGTTGCTTGCGAAATCGCCATGAGCCCGATCGCGAGTCCGTTCCAGGGTCGGCTCCGAGGTAAGTGCGGCAGGAAGCTGCCCGCTTTGTTGCAACTGCTGTAAGACCTGATTGAGAAGTTGCTGCAAATGGGTTTTCAATGGAATTCCTCTACCAGCGGTTTTTTGACGATAAAAGTTTATTGTAACCTGGAGATCCATCGAGGTATTAGGGAAAGATGCGTAACTTGACAATGTCACATTACCCAACTGCCTAGTGAGTTTGTATCATAATGATTTTTTGTAGAAAAGCGATGATGACAAAAAAGAGTTGGGGTGTCGGTGGGGTCTTGTGCCCGAAGCGATCCACACGTTGGGGCAGCGGCTGCATGAGTGTTGGGATCGCTACCGGAGCTGTTTCAAGACCCAAACCCGAGACGGCAGTGCTTATGCACGGCATTACCTGAGCGGGCTGCTGCGCATGGAGAAACACCGACACTATAGCGGAATAGGCCGCGAGACGGGTGTCGAAGGGCAAAACCTGCAGCACTTCATGAGCCATTCTCCCTGGTCAGCCGAGGCGGTTTACCGGCAGGTACAAGAGGAAGTGAAAGCCACGCCGGAGCTGACCCGTGGCGGGGTGTTGTTGGTAGACGAAAGCGCCGAGGAGAAGGCGAGCGATGCCAGTGCGGGAGCGGCCAAACAATATAACGGCCGGTGTGGCAAAGTCGAGACGAGCCAAGTGGGGGTGTTGTTGAGTTATGTGAACCTCACGGTCGCATCGGGGTTTTGGACCTGGCTCACGGGCAAGCTGTTTCTGCCGGAAGCGTGGTTTGAGGCCAGCTACCAGAAGCGGCGTCAGCGACTAGGCATTCCGGAGTCGCTGCGCTTCAAAACCAAGGTGGAATTGGCCTGGGACGGGATTGCCGAGGTTATCGCGGGCGGTCTGGCGTTCGAGATCGTCGGCTTTGATAGCCTGTACGGACGCAGTGGCTGGCTGCGGGCCCAGGTGCGACAGGCAAACCGGCGGTATATGGCCGAGATACCGGCCGATACCGCGGTGTACCTGGAAAAGCCGACGCTCGGCCTGCCGGCACGCCACGGTAAGCGAGGAAGACAGCCGACACGGGTACAGGTGCTCGCGGGGGAACCGGTACGCGCGGATAGCCTACGTGAGGCCATGGACTGGCAGCAGCTTCAGGTTCGGGCAACCGAACGGGGTGAGCTGCAGGAACGCTTTGCCGCTCGCCGCGTCTGGACCGTCTATGACGGCCACGCCGTGGAAGAGTGGCTGGTGATGCGCGAAGAGGCCACCGACCGCGTCAGCTATGCGCTGTGTAATGCCGCCGCGGATACGCCGTTGGCACAACTGGCGTGGTGGAAGTGCCAGCGCTACTTCATCGAACGCGCCAACCAGGATGCGAAGTCCGAGCTGGGCTGGGATGAGTTGCAAGCACAGAAGTACCGCGCGTGGAACCATCATCTCGCCTTGACGGTGCTCGCGTCCTGGTTCATTGCCCAAACCCAAATTGACTGGGCACAGGCTCATCCGCGTGATCCGGCGTTGCTCAAAGCACTGGAAACGGATGTCCTACCGGCCCTGTCGGTGGCCAATGTCAGAGAGTTATTGCGCGCGGTCATGCCCCTGAAACGCTTGACCGAAGAACAAGCCACGGAGCGGGTTGTCGAGCATTTGCTCAATCGCACACGATCACGAAAAAGTAAGCTTAAAAAACAACGGCTTGAGAAAAGAGCCCACACCGGCCCGACGTGAAGCTAATGTGACATTGTCAAGGTAATATCACAACGTATTCTACGCTGGTAAAAGTGCGGCAAGTCAGTCAACTTGATGACTTGACTATTTTGACTATTAGGATCAGTTACCGAATTGGGCACGGGAGAATGGTGAAACTATGCGTATAGGTATCATTGGCTTAGGTAATTTGGGCACGGCGATCGGTAATTTAATAACTGCTAATGGCTTCAACGTTATAAGCTGGGAACATAATCATGAGATAGCTGAAGAGATTAATAATCAACATTCCAACACTCAATATCTCCCTGGCATTGAATTAGACTCCAAGTTAACCGCCACCACCGACTTAAGCATGGTGATGCAAAGTTGTCGGATCATCTTTATTACTCGTCAGTCATAAGTTCTGTCACCGAAAAACCTTGCTTGTCTTGCCCAAAAGCAGCATGAATTCCCTCGAGCTACCCGCGTTTGAGCACCTCGGTAGCCCAAGGAGAATCCATGCTGAGATACGTATATCACGCGCTAGAGAGCTTTCAAAGTGTCTTTTCCCGACACCGCAGTTGGCTGCTGTTCGCGGCGGTGGTGTTGAGTTTTCTGGCCGCCCCGGAGATGATCGGGGTGACCTCGATGTGTCGGTTCTGGCGCGGAGACGAACGGGGCTATCATCGCTTGCTGCACTTTTTTCGCTCCACGGCCTATAGCGATGATGAACTCCTGGCGGCATGGCAGCGCTATGTGTTGAGCCAGGCGGTCACGGTCGAGGTCGAGGGGCGGTGTGTGTTGTTGGGCGATCATACCCATGTGGTCAAGGACGGAGGGCGAATGCCCGGGGTGGTATCGCTGCGTGAGACCTCGGAGACACAACGCAAGCCCTCCTATTTCCGCGGCCACTGTTGGGGCGCGGTCGGTCTGGTGGTGGGCTCGCTGAGGGCGTGTTTTTGTTTGCCGTTGGCGTTTCGTATCCATCAAGGCTTCTGCCATCGGGGCGAAGGGGAGCCCGGCTCGGCGCGCCCCGGTCCGAGCTTGGCGGAGCGGGGGGTGCACATGGCGCTGAGCTTCGCCGTCAGTCACGACCGTCCGGCGTTTTTGGTGTTGGATGCATTCTTCTCCACCGCCGGGGTGTTTCGCCTGGCCCGCTCGGTGTATTCGCTCATTTTGAAACAACCGTATCTGACGATCCTGACGCGGGCGAAAAAAAACTACGTAGCCTATTTCCCGGCCGAGCCCAAGCCGCCCGGCCGCCGGGGGCCGCAACCACGCTATGGCGACAAAGTGCATCTGATGGCGTGTTTCGATCATCCGCAGTTGTTTCACACCGTCCAGTGTCACGTCTACGGTAAGCTCGAAGCGGTCCAACTGATGCGTATTCCGTTACTGTGGAAACCCCTCGGGGACTGGCTGTTGTTCATCTTCGCCATCACCTCCCGCGGCCCGATTGTGCTGATGTCCTCCGATCTGACGCTCTCAGCGACCACCGCCATCGAGCTGTATGGCAGCCGGACCCGCATAGAAACCCTGTTTTCGATGATGAAAAACATCCTCGGTGCCTTTCGTTTCCATTTCTGGACCAAGCAACTGCCCCGTCACTCCCGCCGCCCCACGGCCAATCGGAAGTTGAAGATCCCACGCCCCGAGCACCTCCCCACTGTCGAGGCCTGTTGGCAAGCTTAGGAAAGCTTCGTCCTGTGTGCCGCCATCGCGCTCGGACTGTTGCAGCTCATCGCGCTTCGTTTCGGTACCGAGGTCTGGCAACACCACGCGCTCTATCTGCGCACCCGCTCACGCGAGCTGCCCTCGGAAAACACCGTCCGACAAGGGTTGGCCCCTCTCGTGCTCAAACAACTTCTCCATCTCCCGCCAAACAGCCGTATCGCGAAGATACGCCGCTACTTCGTGGGCGTCGAGGAGGATGCGCCTAACGATGATCGCCAAGCAGCATGAATCATCGCTGAAATCACAGGGTGGCGTAGTGTTTCACCGGCTGATTCAACGATCGGCCGCGGTTAGTTTTGCTCGATGTTCAGACAGAGAAGTTATGACTGACGAGTTTATTACAATTCCATCCGTTTTTGTAAAACCAGTCTTACAATCCCAGCGTGACACAGTGCATCACCATACTACGCTAGTCAATCTAGCAAAGGGGATCGCAGCGATTCAGAGCGTCACCGCCTGTTGGGTTCCAAGGTAGCGGTTATCGAACGCTGGGCGCAACTTGGCTGTGCCCCTTGCTCGTCCCTGCTGCCCCTGAGGGTGGCATGGGTTGAACAAGTGAGAGAGAGGATCAAGCTGTGTGAGGTTGAGGGTGCGGTGGTCTCCTGTGGGTCGACGGGTGGACCTGAATTGCGGAGCAGGCGTCTCCTAGGGAAATTAAGTGAAGCGTACCTGGAAGCGCCGCTGGGTCAAGGCCTCGAGAGTGGCGCGGCGCAACCGACCGTAGAGGAGGAAAGCGATCATCGTGCGCCACCGATGACAGAGGGTGGTCTTGCCTTGCCACAGTGGCGCGAAGGTGGTGCTTAGGACCCTCAACTGATTGATCAGATGGCCGATCTGCAGGCATTGATAATAATTTTTCGCCGCCTGCCAGTTGACGCGCGCATACTGGTGCTGCAGGGCATAGCCGAGGTTTTTTTGGGTGTTGAAGCCTTCATTTTCGATCTTCCAGCGCAGGCGCCCGGTGTGGCTGAGCACGGCGACCGTGGCGGCGGTGACCTCAAGGTGGGTCAGGTGCACAAAGCGACTGTCGGTTTGTGTGGCGCTGTCGCGGTGACTGACCGTCTCGATACCCTCGAGCCACTGGAGCGGATGGCCGTGATAGTCAATATCGGTGACCCAGCGAAAGTCTTGTACGATCCGCTGCTGGCCCTGGAGGCGCTGCTCGCGGCGGTGCGGGTGCGGCCTGCGTGGCAGCAACGCCTGCACTTCCTCCCAGACGCTGGGCAGGTTACCGTCTTGGAAGGTCAGGATAAAGGCCCAGTCATGGGTGCGGCAGATCTCGAAAAAGCCCTGGTAGGGATAGAGCCCGTCGGCGGTCAAGCAGATCGACAGGCGGGGGTAGAGCTGCTTGAGCTTGGCGGTCAGACGCACGAACGCCTTGCGCTCGCAGTCCTGTTTTTCATATTCAGTCAGTGGATTGGCAATCCACTCCGTGGCCAGCGAGATCGCAAAACCGTTGGGGGTGATCAGCTTCGCTTCCAGCACCGTATGGAAGTCCGTCGTCTTGCCCTGGCTCGAGGTCTGATGCAGACACTGCTCACAGTGGCGCTCGGCAAAGCTCAGTGTCCCCGTGGCATCGATCGCCACCACAAAATACTTCCCAAAGAGACGGTACTTGTGCAGCACTTTCTTCTCTAGCAACGTTTTCACCAGCCACTGCTTGAGCCGCTCCAGCGCCTCATTGGGCAACCGACACAGCACCCGGTGCACCGTGTCCAGGTGTGGCAACCGCAACTTGAACAGGCGGCGGTAATGCTTCGCGAACTTCGCCTCCTGACGCAGGTTGTTGAACGCATTTCGCGAGCCCTGCTGAAACATGAACAGGGCGATGGCGGCCATCAGGATCTCGCTCAGTGCATAGTCCGATCGATGCCGGCAGTCTTCGATTTGACGTAGTTGTTCGAACAAGTCTGGGAAAAAATGGTGGATCGTCTTGAACAACTCACACACCATCGCTTCGCCTCGGCTCTGGGGTGGAGCGGTGAAGCGCTTTTTCGCTTGACGGCGAGCTTGGTGTCGTGTTTTCTTCTGGTGCTGGCGTTGAAGGCAAGCGTGGGTGCGCTTCTTCATGGGGCCTCCTGATGCACAAAAAGCTCCATGATACCGTCTTCAACGCCTCAAATGAGCCCCCTAACAGCAGCACCAAATAGCCGGAAAAATATTTTTTAAGCTATCCCTTAATGCATTGAACTTAGTGATTTTTTATCAAAGCTCTGAATCGCTGGGGGATCGACAAAGAAACCGGTTTAACGTCGTTTCAAACCATTTCGGTTTTGTTTCCACAAAACCCAAAAGTCATGCTTTCCGGTCCCTCTATCGCAAACGAATTTTCCCAGCGGATGCCTACAGTAGTGGTAATTGCCGGCAATAACAGAAACGATTTACTCAATGTATCGCATATTCTCGATAACGACTATTTCCGAGTCCGCTTCTCGGAGGACGAGATCGGGGTGGAATTAGGCGGCATATTGAAAAACATTTATGCCATTGGTTTGGGGTTGTTTGATGGCAGAGGCATTAGAAGCGTTGATTTCCGGGCTGTTTACCTAACCATTGCCCTTGAAGAGATTACCCGGATAGGGGTAGGTATGGGAGCAAAACTCGAAACTTTTCTGTATCTATCCGGCATTGGAGATTTATTGGCTACCTCGCTTAGCGAGCACAGTCATAACAGGCGTTTGGGTGAACTGCTGGCACAGGGTCTTTCTCTGGCAGAAATTAAGAATAGAATGGGATTATTTCCAGAAGGTTACAATACACTGAAAGTTATTCTTTATATCGCCGAAAAACTACATATTGCCATGCCCTTAGCCAAGGGGCTATGGGATGTTGTCCATAACAGATATGCGGCGGAAAAATTTATTACGGCTTTCATTAAAGATTTTGTTGAGTAGAGGGAGAAAATTTTTCGAAGCGATGTGTAATCTTCTAGAGAAGATGGCGTTTTTATGGGAGCCACCGCAATTCCTATCGATGCTGTTGTTTGTCGTCTCCAGATCAGCAATATGTCTTTGACCTATTGACTCATAAACAGCGCATAAGCTGGCCGCAATGGCTAAAGCTAGGTCACGCTTGCTTCCTCAAAATAGCTGATAGCCAACACGAAACGATAGTCCATCTGTCCCTGATTCATCACTTTTTGCGATCAACTCGCATTATGTACTTCCCAAACAAGAGATTTGGAACTATTATGGCTCATATAGTACTAATATGGTACAGATTCACCGGCAGGATGAGCTACATGATCCGAATAACGCGGGAAACCGATTACGGCATCGTGCTAATGACCAGTATGGTAAGAGATGACAATCCTCCTTACAGCGCTGCGGCACTAGCAAAACAGCACCAGTTGCCGCTGCCTATGGTTAGCAAGATTCTCAAGGCGCTGGCCAAGGCGGGTCTGCTGACTTCACAGCGCGGAGCTCAAGGGGGCTATAATTTGGCCCGCTCATCCAAAGCAATATCAGCGGCCGATATCATCGACGCGCTAGAGGGGCCCATTGCCATTACTGAATGTAGCGCCGAGACATTGCACGCTTGTATGCATGAAAGCCATTGTACGGTAAGTGGTCACTGGCACCGCATCAACAGCGCCATACGCCAGGCCCTAAACAATATCAGCTTATGGGAAATGAGTCGCCCGCCCTTGCCCGTCAACCTGTTAGGCAGCGGTGTGAGCAAAGCGGCTGAAGTGACCAAACATTCCTAAATATGTATGTATATGACACTACCCCTTAATTAATGAGGAAGCAGATATGGCAGCAAATGCGCAGACCCTGGAACGATTAACCCAGGGGGGCTATGAGTTCGGCTTTATAACCGATGTCGAACAGGATACGGTGCCGCCGGGGCTAAGCGAAAATGTCATTCGTTTGATTTCGGCAAAGAAAAATGAACCAGAATGGCTGTTGGAATGGCGGCTGACTGCCTATCGCCACTGGTTGACTATGCAGGAACCGGAGTGGGCACATATTCATCATCCTCCCCTCGACTATCAGGCCATCTCTTATTACGCAGCGCCCAAAGCTAAAAAGGATGGGCCTAAAAGCCTGGATGAAGTGGACCCGGAAATTCTTAAGACTTATGAAAAATTAGGCATTCCTCTGGCCGAACAGGAAGTGCTGGCAGGTGTTGCCGTAGATGCGGTGTTTGACAGCGTCTCCGTGGCTACCAGCTTCAAGGAAAAATTAGCTGAGAAGGGTATTATTTTCTGCTCTTTTTCTGAGGCAGTACAGGATCATCCTGAGTTAGTACGCCAGTATTTAGGCAGCGTGGTGCCTTATCGGGATAATTTCTTTGCTACCTTGAACTGCGCGGTATTCACCGACGGCTCATTCTGCTATATCCCTAAGGGCGTACGCTGCCCGATGGAGTTATCCACTTACTTTCGTATTAACGCCGGTAATACCGGACAGTTCGAACGCACTTTGATCATTGCCGAGGAAGGCTCTTATGTAAGCTACTTGGAAGGCTGTACCGCACCGCAGCGAGATGAGAATCAGCTCCATGCCGCGGTGGTAGAACTAGTGGCATTGGATGATGCCACAATTAAATATTCCACGGTGCAGAACTGGTACCCCGGTAACGCTGAAGGCAAAGGTGGTATTTACAACTTCGTTACTAAGCGTGGGTTGTGTAAGGGGCGCAATTCTAAGATTTCCTGGACCCAGGTGGAGACCGGTTCTGCCATCACATGGAAATATCCCAGCTGTGTTCTGCGCGGCGACAATTCGGTAGGCGAGTTTTACTCCGTGGCTTTGACCCGGGACTATCAGCAGGCCGACACAGGCACCAAGATGATCCATATGGGCAAGAACACACGCAGTACCATTATCTCCAAAGGAATTTCCGCCGGCCATGGTCAGAACGCCTATCGAGGCATGGTCAAAATTTTGCCAACGGCGGAAAACGCACGTAATTATTCCCAGTGTGATTCCATATTGATGGGTGATCAGTGCGGAGCTCACACTTTCCCTTATATCCAGGTGCAAAATCCCACTGCTCAAGTGGAGCATGAGGCTAGCACCTCCAAGATCGGAGAAGATCAAATCTTTTATTGCAACCAACGGGGCATCAGCACCGAGGATGCGGTATCCCTGATTGTCAACGGTTTCTGTAAAGAAGTTTTCAAGAAATTGCCTATGGAGTTTGCTGTGGAAGCCCAGAAACTGATTGACCTTAAGCTGGAAGGCAGTGTGGGTTAATCCGTGATGACTTTTCCCAAACGGGAAATATCGGCATGAGTCACGATTTACGATTTACGAGAGAGAAATTATTCCATGTTGGAAATCAAAAATCTGCATGCCAGCATTGAGGGCCGGGAAATTCTCAAAGGGGTGAATTTGACGGTTCAGCCAAGCGAAGTTCATGCCATTATGGGTCCCAATGGCTCTGGTAAAAGCACTCTGGCCAATGTTATTGCTGGCCGGCAAGGATATGAAATAACCACCGGCGAAATTCTCTTCCAGGGCAAAAGTTTGTTAGAGATGGATCCGGAAGAGCGGGCACGTGAGGGTTTGTTTCTAGCTTTTCAATATCCTGTGGAAATACCGGGCGTGAGCAATCTTTACTTTCTTAAAGCCGCCGTGAACGCTGTCCGCAAGTATCGAGGAGAACCAGAATGGGACGCCATGGAATTCTGGGAAATGATCCACCAGCGTATGGATTTGGTAAAAATGGACGAGGCTATGTTGCAGCGGCCAGTCAACGACGGCTTTTCAGGAGGCGAGAAAAAGCGCAATGAAATCTTTCAGATGGCAGTTTTGGAACCTCATTTCGCCGTGTTGGACGAAACCGACTCGGGGCTGGATATCGATGCCTTAAAGGTGGTAGCCGACGGCGTCAATGCGCTGCGCAACGCTGAAAGAGGATTTCTTGTCATTACGCATTATCAACGTCTATTAAATTACATTGTACCGGACCATGTCCATGTACTAGTGAACGGGCGCATTGTTCGGTCCGGCGATAAAAATTTGGCTCTGGAACTGGAAGCGCAAGGTTATTCTCTTTATGACGCCGAGTCTGGACGTGCTCGCCGAGCTACCGCTTAAGGGGGAATATCATGGCAGCCGTTGCCTTTGCCGGTCGGGAAACTTACCGCAAAGATTTCAATTATTTTGTATCGAGGCGTAGGGAACCCGCTTCTATGCTAGAGGCACGGCGGGCAGCGCTGGAGCGTTTCGAAACGCTAGGCGTACCTTCTACCCGTCAGGAAGCCTGGCGCTTTACCGATGTGAGTGCGCTGGCTCAGAAAGCCTTTAAGCGAGGCGATAACATACCGGTGGATACGAGTGTCATCCCTCCTTTGCGAGGACCTCATCATCGGTTGACGTTTGTCAACGGGCGTTATGCGCCCAGTTTGTCGCGGCTACAAGCTTTGCCTAACAGAGCGCTGGTTGCTAGTCTGGGGCAGGCGTTACTGACTCATCCAGAACAGGTTGAGAATCATCTAGGACGTTTGCCAGGTTTAGAGGATAATCCCTTTGTCGCTCGCAACAGCGCTTTTTGGGAAGATGGGGCCTTTCTGCACCTGTCCCGCGGCGTGACGCTGGAGTACCCACTGCACCTGGTGTCTCTGACAGCTGGCGATGATACCGTAAGCCATCCTCGTACGTTGATCGTCCTGGAAGAGGGTGCTCAAGCCACCGTCGTTGTGGACCACTGCGGTAACGGCGCCTATTTTACCTGTCCGGTTACGGAAATCCAGGTCAATACAGGTGCGGTGCTAAATTATTATCTGGTTCAGGAGGAAGATCTTCAAGCCTGGCATTTGAGTGGTCTGCGCATTTGCCAGGAACGGGATAGCCAGCTTTATGCACATATGTTGTCCGCCGGAGGGCTGCTTGCCCGTACCGATATCAATGTCCTATTGAACGGAGAAGGCGCCGAGTGCCACCTGCATGGCCTGACCCTGGTCAAAAATACCCAATTGGGTGACCAGCATATCCGTGTGGAACATGCTAAACCTCACGGCACCAGCCGGCAGATTTTCCAGGGCGTGTTGGAGGACAAGGGCCGAGCAGTGTTTGATGGTCTGATCCACGTCCATGAGCAAGCCCAGCGTACGGATGCCAGCCAAAGCAACCGCAATCTGCTGCTGTCCCGGCAAGCGTTGGCTAATTCTAATCCGCGTCTGGAAATTCTGGCTGACGATGTCAAATGCAACCACGGTTCAACCGTCGGTTTTCTCGATCCGGATGCTCTGTTCTATCTGCGCACCCGTGGTATCGGCGAGGTCGAAGCCAAAGCCATGTTGGTCTATGCCTTCGCAAACGATAGTGTGGAGCACATTCGTTTAGCGTCCTTACGGGAGCGCCTTGAGCGCCTGCTTAGCGAACGTCTGCATCCCGATACCACTGAGAGGAAACCCACATGAGCGCTTTGCACGATATAGTAAAACCCTCGGAAGACACTGTGTCGATCCTAGATATTGCAAGCATACGTAAGGACTTTCCGATCCTCCAGCAAGAGGTTTACGGTAAGCCGCTGATTTACCTGGATAATGCTGCCTCGGCCCAAAAGCCTCAGGCGGTATTGGATACCATTCAGACCTGCTACAGCCGCTATTACGCTAACATCCACCGTGGCGTGCATTTTCTCTCGGAGCACTCCACCACGGCGTATGAAAGAGCGCGAGAAATTGTACGCGCTTTTTTGAATGCTTCCAGCGCTCAGGAAATTATCTTTACCCGCGGCACCACCGAGGCAATCAATCTGGTGGCTAGTAGCTTTGGTCGCACTCAGGTGGGACCGGGCGATGAGGTTCTGATTACTCACATGGAGCACCACTCTAATATCGTGCCCTGGCAGATGCTTTGTGAGCAGCAGGGCGCTCGGCTGCGTGTGGTGCCCATCGACGATGCCGGTGAATTGATTTTGGAAGAATACGAGCGCCTGCTCAACGAACGGACTAAGCTAGTTAGCGTGGTGCATATCTCTAATGCATTGGGCACCCTTAATCCGATCAAATCAATCATTGAACTGGCCCATGCCCGTGGTATCCCGGTACTGGTAGATGGTGCCCAGTCCGTTCCGCACATGGCGGTGGATGTGCAGGCGCTGGACTGTGACTTCTTTGCCTTCTCCGGTCATAAAGTCTACGGTCCCAGTGGTGTCGGGGTGCTGTACGGCAAGACCGAGCATTTAAAAGCCATGCCGCCTTATCAGGGGGGCGGCGATATGATTCGTTCGGTTACCTTCGAAAAAACCGAATATGCTGATCTTCCCAATAAATTCGAGGCCGGTACCCCAAATATTGCCGGTGTCATTGGCCTGGGTGCAGCGCTGGACTGGATCAGTGAACTTGGACTCGCGGCTATCGCCGCTCATGAACAAAAGCTGCTGGATTATGCCACGGCACAGCTTAGTGAAATACCTGGGTTGCGTATTATCGGTACGGCCCACATCAAGGCAGCGGTAGTTTCCTTTGTACTCGATGGAGCGCATCCCCACGATATCGGTACTATTCTTGACCGCGAGGGCATTGCTATCCGCGCCGGCCACCATTGTGCTCAGCCTCTGATGCAACGCTACGGCGTACCGGCTACGGCCCGTGCTTCGTTCGCCGTTTACAACACGCTAGCAGAGGTGGACGCCCTTGTAGCGGCCCTTTGGAAAGTGAAGGAGTGGTTTGATTGATGTCTGGCCTACGCGACCTTTACCAGGAAGTGATCCTGGATCATAACAAGCGGCCTCGGAATTTCCGAGTCATCGAGCCTTGCAGCCACCATGCTGACGGTTATAACCCTTTATGTGGCGATAAGGTTACAGTTTACGTGGAGGTCCAGGATGGCGTGATTAAAGACGTTGCCTTTCAGGGTTCCGGCTGTGCTATTTCCACTGCCTCCGCTTCGCTAATGACCGAAGCGCTTAAAGGGAAAGCCGTCGCGAACGTGGAAGTTTTGTTCCAAGACTTCCACGACGTGGTGACGGGTACCACCGAATCCTCGCCAAAACTTGGCAAGCTTGCCATTCTGGCCGGCGTACGCGATTACCCCAGCCGTGTTAAGTGCGCAACCCTGGCTTGGCATGCGCTGCGTGCCGCCCTTGAACATCAGACCCAGTCGGTCTCAACAGAATAACTTTAGCACAGTGAGTTTGTTTTCTGTTTTAGCACAGTCAAAAGTATCCACTGCAACTTCTTCTGGAGATACTGCCGTGAGTGAAGCCGCTAAAAAAAGCATTGAGAAAACGGATTTGGAGGAACAGGTGATCGAAGCCCTGAAGTCGGTTTATGATCCGGAAATTCCGGTCAATATTTATGAGCTGGGCTTGATCTACGAACTGCACATTGACGCTCAAGACCATGTCGACATCCTAATGACTCTGACTGCGCCGGGCTGTCCCGTGGCAGGTTCCATGCCCGGCTGGGTAAAAGACGCTGTAGAGAGCGTGCCCGGCGTTGAATCCGCAAATGTAGAACTGGCTTGGGAACCACCATGGAATCCGGAAATGATGTCTATGCGCGCTAAGCTGGAGCTAAATATGATTTAAACGGTGGACAGCGGCCTGTGATAAAAGGTTGGAAGAATGTTAGCAGTTTTGAATAACCAGCTTGAGAAATGAGTCGCATCAAGAAACGATCTTTATATCAGTTTAAGGGTAGTGATGTTGTCTTAGAGATGCTAAGCAAGTGTTGATGATTAACTTTGCGCTGCAACAAAAAATATTTGACAACCGTTCAAGAGCGAAATACCGTAGATTTGAGGATATGTTGCAACGCAATATATAAAAATCCTTCTCTCTTCATTTAAGGAGACGGCTGCTATGGCTAATCAGTCACTTGCTAACCTTTCAGAGCAGAATCAGGTTGTTTTCGCCTCTGCCCACAAAAATAATAGTTTGGTCGTCGCCAATTTGGAAAAATTCGTTGCCTTTCAAATAAGCACGTTAGCATCTTATGTGGATCTAAGTGTAGGGCGATTGAAAGCGGCTGCCGATATTGCTGACCTAGAGGGCCCGCAAAGCTTCTACGCCGAGCAAATCGAGGTTACCGACAAGCTATTGCGAAAACTCTTAAATGACGGCAAAGTACTGGCTGACCTTGGCGGCAGCTTTAAAGCAGAACTGGATAAGCTGGTCAAGGAAAGCATCGCTGAACTTATCTCCAGAACAGCGGCACCTCTTGTTCCCGTAGCCTAGCAGTAGTGGATGGTGGTTCGTTGACCTGTACGCCTAGACTATAGGCACTTTTCTGCCCCACATTCCAATAATTCTCAGCGCAGTAGCTCATTGCGGGTTGAAAAACACTTCCTCTTTCGCTTTGTCTGACGGTAAGTGGCCATTGCCGAGGTGTATGTGCCTCGGCGCCTGAATCTTTTGCTGCCACATTTACTGCCCAAAGACGCTTTTCACGAGTCCATTAACGCTTAAGCTTTTAACTTGACAATGTCACATTAGCAGTTTCTTTTAATATTTATTTATCAATGAACAAAGGTAACCACTGCTGGCTACGAACTTAAAGCGGGACATGCTAGACCCCACATTCGCTGGTAGGAGCGAGCTGGCTCGCGAATAGGCGGACATCAGATTTAGTTCGCGAGCCAGCTCGCTCCTACCAAGTCGCTTGCCACGTGTCCCGGCTAAAGTTGATAGCCAAACATATTTCTGTAATGTACTGAATTTGAATAAACATTAGATTTTTCTAATGTGACATTGTCAAGTTAATGATCATGATATTATTGATCTTGTCTTTGCATGGTTCCCTCCCCCAATTTGCATACAGTAACGTCTACAGTGATGTTACTGGTCTTCTCGAATTGCAACGTTAAGGGAAAAGTTTGGCCTGCCGCCAAGGGCTGTTGGAGGCCAATAAGCATGATATGCAATGCGCCAGGTTTAAGCACCGTAGGTTTGTTAGGGCTAATTTCAACGGAGTCGGTTTGGCGCATCTTCATCATATTGTTTTCCAAAACGTGATGATGTAATTCAATTGTCGCTGCTACGTCACCAGAGGCGCCTATCAGGTAATCCGCCTCGTTGCCATGGTTAATCAACGTCATATACACGGCACCGTTGGTGACGGTAGGTGGACTTTCCCGCGCCCAACTATTCTTCACCGTAATCATTGCCTCTTCGGCGGCCAATGTGTGGCTACCTAGAGCAACGAATAAATTAAGAAATAACAAAATGATTTTCATAGGTATCACGTTCCTCAACAATAAAAAGCCACTCTTAAACATCAGCAATTCTAAATGTGGATTCTGTTATCAGCAAAGACCACAGTAAGTCTCGATAGGTGGACACGGCGATCGGTGAAGAGGCGGGTAAAAAGCAATACCGTTCAATGGCCCATCACGATGGCCTGCTCAAAAGGTTTCGTGGGTTGAGGAGGACGACGATGGATAGGCCTTTTCTTGTACCATTTGCGCATTTTGCGTTTGATGACGCGGGGATTGATACGGTTGCGCCGCAGTGCGATGACCGCCTCGGCCACCTCCTGCACCAGCCGGCGGTACCAGCGCTGGCTCCCGCGCTGACTGGATGGGCACTCAGGCAGACGACACCGCAGGATTTTGAGCGTAGCAGTAAACGACAGTCGGCGCGGGTCCAGGTTCTGCGTAGCGGCGGCATCATCCATCAGCACCCGCACCAGGACATGGGCCAGGAGCAGCCCGTAGACTTCCTGCACCACCCCGGCCGGGGGTTGGCGGCGCAGCACCGGGCGTTCGCGCTGATGGGGTTTGAGTTCATCAAGCGTCAGTTCTTCCTCCCAGCGCTCGTGATAGAGACAGACCCGGGGGGTGGCGGGAGCGAGCGCGGCGTCGAGCCGCGTCGTCAGCAACCGATGCCGCTCACCCGCGCCCGAGCGAGTTGGATCGGCGAGCGTGGACGCGATGATCCGCACCATGATCCCGTGGCGATCGCGGCGCCGATCGGCGCCGTGGTGGTAGCGCTGGGCCAGGGAGGCGCCATCAGCCAAGACCTCAATCGGCTCGAAGATGCGGTTGGACGTGATACGCGCCAACCGGTGAGCCTCGCGCGCGCGCACCGCCGAGACACTGGCATAGTTCAGAAAATTGCGGTCCCACAGCCGCCGCATGTCCGGTTGCAGCGACCGCAAAAGGTAGCGAGCCCTGCTCGCCTCGCCGTGCTTCAGCGGTTTGAGCCACCGGCGCCACAAGACCTGGCGGCCAGTTTCGCACAGGGCCAACAGCCGCACCTGGGGAAAAGCCCCGGGGGCGCGGCCACTGCCGGGTCGGCCGAAGGCGCGCTCATTAGCCTCGGTATCGGCCACATCCAGCACAACGCCGTCCCAGGCCATCGGGCGCATTCCCCGGTAAAAAGCCCCGGGCGTCTCCGCTCGACCCAACCGGCAGATCGCCCGCTCGGCCAGCACCCGCAGCGGTCCAATGCCCCGCCGCTTGCGCGCTTCGCACACGGTCGAGCGCCCCGGTACGCCACCCGGGCGAAACGGGTGCAACCAGCGAAAAATCTGCCGATAGCTGTCCCGACCACACAGCCCCAGCGCAATCATGAACCACCCCATGAACCACCCCGGCAGACGTTTACACACCGCCCCCTCTTGGCCGGTTTGTGCCAGCACCTCTTCCCCCTGCGCACGGGGAATGATAGCTTGCAAAGCGCGGAGTCGATCACGCGTCGGCAAAGACGTCCACGCGTCAGTCTCTTGGCGAAGGTCGATCACCGTAGCCTCCTGATCAGGTTTGAGTTTTGGCAAACCTATCCTGACTGGAGGCGTTTCATTTGGCAAGCCCATTGAACGGTATTGGGGTAAAAAGAGTGAGGTTGATGGTATTCTCTTCTTAAACCCGAGCGATCGTGGTCTGGTAAGAGGCGGTGAGGTGGTTTTTGATTCTCTCACCGGCGGCCGTGACCCGTGGGCGCCGTGCAGCTCCAATGGGTTGGGGTTGAGGGGTATGGTGTGGTCAGGCAGGTGCTATCCTTAGCTGGTGTCTGGGAAGGGGATTTCCAGGCCCTGGATCATGAAATCGAGCAGCGCCTCCCCGCTGTCAAAGCAGCGATAGCGTGTCAGGGCGCGCAGGTCGTTGAAGCAGGTTTCCCGGTTAGGCAAGGGGTGTCGGATGAGCTGGTATTTGCGATCCATCAACTCCAGCACGGTATGAAAGAGAAAGGCCAGGAGATGGAGCGTGAGCAGTAAGCCCGACAAGTGCTGTTTGCCGTGGCCATAGTTATGTTCGAGGTGATAGCCTTTGGTGTTGAGGACGTTATGGTTCTCGTTTTCGATTTTCCAGCGCGCCCGGCCCGCCGCCACCAGGCCGATGACGTTATCGTGCGGGATGGGGTGGCTGGTGGCAAAGGCGTTGTTGTAGAGGCTATTGCCCTCACTATCGGTGGTGGTCAGTTCGCACCCGTTGACCCACAGGGCGTCGTCGCCGTCGCGCAGGGGCACGTGATTGAGGTAGCGGTAGGTGTCGATTTCATGGCGTTTGCCGGTCCAGCGGCGAACCGTGACCGTCTCCAGGGAGAGTCCCGCAAGCCAATCGTAGCGTGTTTTGTGGGAGTCGGGCTTGCACACCAGGAGAAAGTGGCAATTCGCCGCCAAAATCGCCTCACACAGGGGCTGATGACAATACCGATCATCGCCTAACCCCGTCACGCCCAGCGGGCCATACGGCGCTAGCCACCGCTTCGCGGCGGCCGTTTCACAGTCCTGCTTATCATGGCCGTCCTGGGGTGTGATAAACTCAGGCGCCAGGGAAATCACTTGCCCGTGGCCGGGAGCGACCAGCACCGGCGTGATCGCTTGATGGGAATACGTCACGGTGCCGTGGCAGGGGTGGGTCTGGGAGCATTGCTGACAGTGAATCTTAGGGGAGGAAAAATACTCCGTCGCGTCTAACGCCACCAGCAGATGATGATCGAACGAGCGCCAGGGCGGCAGGTAACCGTGGGTGGGTAACCGTTCGAACATATAGGAAAAGACAGGAAAAAAATGCGTCGGGGGCAGCGGATCCCAGAGCGTACGGATGCGGTTATCGCAGGGAATCTGCTCCATCTGAAACCAGGTGTGGGCGTTGCTCTGGCCCTTAACCTGTGCCATCGCCTGTTGAAACGCCAGAAACGACGGACACTGGGTGAAAAACACCGAAAAGGCGCCCAGCCCCGCCTCTTTCATGCTATAGCGTGTGTTGTTACCCGTGCGCTGATCGGGCAGTCCCTCCAACACACCATGAAAATGACTCACCAGCGCGTCAAAGGTAAAAGGTGGTTCTGGCCGTCTGAAGGGGTAGCTCATCGATAATTCCTCTCACTAGACAACAGCGAGAGAAACTATCATGGTTAATCCTGGATGCTAACTCTACCCAGAAAAATCTACATTTAGAATTGCTGCTTAAACATGACTAAAATTGACAAATCTCCGACCATGGGTTTAGATAATGTTACAGCTTCAGGTGTTTCTAAAGGCATCCGCCTGAGGAAATGAAACGGGAAGTCGGTGCGCCTTTAGGCAAAACCGACGCTGCCCCCGCAACGGTAAGCGAATACATTCCAGATCTGTTAATTAAGCCACTGTGATTTACTCATGGGAAGGCGGTCTGTAGAGAGAATTACCACATTCGCAAGCCCGGAGACCGGCCCGAGGTTGAAACTACGGTTTGGCATTGCGGAGGGCGATACAAGCCAGCACGACATCATTAAATGGTGAATGTCTGCCTGCCGCCTCCACCCGTAACCGTTGATAATATGGTAACACTTCTGCTGAGGGGAGGAATGACTTATGTCCAATTTAGTATCTAGCGCTAATTCACAGACGCTTGCTGGTCCGGTCAGCCGCTGGTCACGATTATGGCCTGCTTTGGGTGCTGCCATGTTAGGTCTGTTTATTCTGTACGGTGTTGGTTTTGCGCCTCTGGCAGCGCATAACGCGGCTCATGATACGCGTCATTCCGCCGCTTTTCCCTGCCACTGAACAGTTAATCCACTATGTTCAGGAGAATTGTGTTATCGGCGTGCCTGGCCGGTTTTTTAGCAGGTCTTATGCTAACCGGCCTGCAATGGGTTCAGATCATTCCCATTATTCTGGAAGCTGAAACCTACGAAGGCGCTGCCTCGACCACACAGGTTGGTCATTCTCATGGAGCGCAAGGAGCGCACTCTTATGAGCACCAAAACGTGGTGTCATCTGAAGGTATTCTGGGCCATTTACGACAAAGTATCATAGCTTTTCAACAGGCCGAAACAGAGTGGGCACCTGCAGACGGCTGGGAGCGGACGCTATTTACCGCTGGTGCTAATATTTTGCTTGCCATAGGTTTCGCGCTGCTTCTGAACGCGGCTTTTGCTGTGCGCCAGGAGTTTAGATGGCAACAAGGTATTTTCTGGGGACTGGCAGGTTACGCCGTATTCTTTGTATTGCCTGCTTTGGGTTTACCACCAGAAATACCGGGAACTGTTACCACTAACGTGGTGGACCGCCAGGGTTGGTGGTTAATGACCGTGATTTGCTCCGGAGTCGGCCTTGCTCTGCTGATTTTGCAGGGTCAGTGGATAGCTAAAATCGTTGGGGCCGTTCTGCTTGTTGTTCCACATCTATTCGCTGCATCTTATCCAGAAGCGGTTGTTGGCACTACACCTCAGGAACTCGCGGACGCTTTTCTTTGGGCAACTGCTATCGTCAATGGAATTTTCTGGTTGGTTTTGGGTACCCTGGCCGCCTTAACCTTTGAGAAATTAGCTTAGGCTTAGTTGGTGACATAAATAAAATGCGCTGCATTCTCTGGACTAAACTTTTGCAATCCCGCTAACTAGGTTGTGAAAGTCGTTACTGAAACCACTTTTTCGGTCGTTATTCTGAACGATGCTCCACTGGTCACCGTGCAGGTTACGTAAACGGCATATTTGTTCGGCTTGGTTAGTTTACGGATAGGATTAACAACGCATCGCAAGCATAATGAGCATTCACAAGCCTGCCGTTCTGCTAATTGGCCATGGTACGCGTATAGCTGCCGGAATTTCTGAGTTCCATTGCTTAGCCGACCGCCTACGCGCAGCTTTGCCGGAGCGATTATTTGCTACCGGTTTTTTGGAGCTGTCTGCACCCTCTATACGGGAAAGCCTGGAAATATTGATTCAGCAGGGGGCTAAGGAAATTATTGCTATGCCGGCCATGCTATTAGCGGCGGGCCATATTAAGAACGATATTCCCAATGAACTCAATGCCGTGCAGACGTTGTATCCTGATGTAAAAATTAGTTACGGGACGGCATTAGGAGTTCATCCCTATATGTTGCAAGCAGCCGAGGAGAAAATTGCAACTGCCGAGGCAGTGTTTGATATTAACTACAAACGCAACAACGCGCTTTTAATGGTAATCGGACGAGGTGCTTCGGATCCGGATGCTAATGCTAATGTAAGCAAACTCACCCGCCTGCTTTGGGAAAAGATGGGCTTTGGGTGGGCTACGACCTGCTATAGCGGAGTGACTGCTCCCTTGGTGGCAGAAAGTCTGGAGCGAATGTACCGATTCGGTTATCCATGGCTTATCGTTTTTCCCTATGTGCTCTTTATGGGACGTTTGCTACGACAGGTCCATACCATCGTGGATGCTCATCAAGCTAGGTACCCAGAAGTGAAGGTGAGTAAAGCACCTTATTTCAGGGACCATCCTTTGGTTATCCGGACTTTTCTCGAACGTTTGCGGCAAACGGAAGGCGGTATCGGTTATATGAACTGTCAACTCTGTCAGTACAAAGAGCGAATTGTTGGCTATGAGCATCGGTATGGTATGCCCCAGCGCATTCATCTGTAACACCCAAACGGCGTTTGATTCGCTAGTTATCAGGAAAAATCCTCATGGCGCAATTCGATTATCTCACTGATCCGGTGGAAATCGAACGCCGCTCCTTTGCGCAGATTCGAAGGCTCACCGACCTTAGCCGCTTTGCTCCCGATGAGCAGCAGGTAGCCATGCGCCTAGTACATAGCTGTGGTGACCCTAGCGTTGTGTCCGAACTCTATTTTAGTTTGGGTGCCGTGACGGCGGGGCTAGAAGCTTTACGGCGAGGGGCAACGGTGCTTTGCGATGTGGAAATGGTGCGCTACGGCCTTAGCCGCCGCTACCTGCAGGGTGATGTTTTATGCTTTGTGAATGCTGAGCCTGAACAAGCTAACCAACGTGGTGAGACCCGCAGCATGAGGGCTCTGTCGCACTGGTCCAAGCATTTGGCAGGTAGCATTGTGGTTATTGGCAATGCGCCCACTGCTTTATTCCGATTATTGGAAATGCTCTACGCCGGTGCACCGCGGCCAGCCTTAATTATTGCCATGCCGGTAGGGTTTATCGGTGCTCAGGAAGCAAAACAGGCGTTGATCGAACACGCTCCGGATATACTCAACATTCCTTGTGTTACTTTACAAGGCCGACGGGGCGGCAGTGCCTTAACGGCCGCAACCCTTAACGCCTTGGCCCGATTGGATCAAGGCATGCGGTTCTAACACCGGCTATGCAAAAGACCGGCATCTTATATGGCATTGGCGTTGGTCCCGGCGACCCGGAGCTATTAACCCTCAAAGCCGTACGCATTATTCAGAGTGTACCCATCATCGCCTATCCCGTTAATGCTGCGGGTCAATCCCAGGCCAGAAGCATTATTGCTCAGTGGCTGACAGGACAACGGGAAATTGCTATTTTCCTGCCTTGCCAGGCGGATCGCGGGCCAGTTGATCGTGCCTACGATGAGGCGTCTATCACGCTGGCCGACGAGCTTGCAAAAGGGCGGGATGTGGCAGTGCTGTGTGAAGGAGACCCTCTCTTTTATGGAAGCTTTGTTTATCTGTATCAACGTTTGGCAGAATACTTTCCCTGCCGAGTGATACCTGGCATTAGCTCCGTTAGCGCAGTGGCCGCCGTTGTGGGTAAACCGCTGGCTAGCGGTCAGGAGCGGCTTACAATCGTCCCTGCTAGCGTTAGTAGAGATACTCTACGCCAAGCCCTCAATGACCATGATGGTGTGGCGATCGTAAAGCCTGGCCGTCATCGTCACCGCATTGTGGCACTACTTAAAGAGACTGGCCGAATTAGAGATGCCGTGTATGTGGAGTATGCTACCCGCGAAGACCAACGTATCGTGACGCAAATCACTGACCTAGGGACTGAGTCTGGCCCCTATTTTGCCCTGTTTTTGGTAACTCGTAACAATATTTATGCAACTTGTGACGGTAGTTAGTTTAACCAAGTCAGGCCAGATGCTGGCAGAGCGCATATGTTCGCGTTTACCTGCGGCGGACTACCTGCACTGCCCTCAGCCGTTTAGGAGAACTGTGCAACAGCGCTTTCAGGCTGGACATCGACTGGTACTGATCTGTGCCATGGGCATAGCCGTACGCACGCTGGCCCCCGTGTTGCGAGACAAGCATCACGATCCCGCCGTGCTAGTGATGGATGAACTGGGCAGCTTTGTGATTCCGCTGTTGTCCGGCCATGAAGGAGGTGCTAATGAATGGGCGCGGCAGCTAAGCGAATGGCTTGACGCCCAATGTGTGATTACGGGTGCCCGGAGCTATACGCGACCTCTACGCATCGCGGGAATGGGTTGTGAGCGCAACTGCCCGCTAGAAGCTTTGTACCAGTTACTGGACGAAACGCTAACAGTCTACGGACTAAACCGCCAGGCTCTGCATGCTATCGCCAGCATCGAGCGCAAGCGGGACGAAGCGGGTCTCCTATTGTTAGCCGAGCAACTGGGAATTTCTATTTATTTTTACCCAGCCTCGGTTCTTCAGGAGTATGGCGAGCGACTAAGCCAGCGATCCGACATCGTTTTCCGAGAAACCGGCTGCTATGGCGTTGCTGAGGCCGCCGCCTTGGCCCATGCAGAGCAGTTGGGCCAACAGCGGGCGGACCTTATTATCCCTAAACATAAAAATTCTCAGGCCACTCTTGCTGTGGCACAGATCTATACTGACCTTAGATACTTGGGTGACGCTTTCTAAAGCGGTGTCTACACTACTTTTTGCTATTCGGGACTAACCCTGCAACGTCATCAATGTTTATTCTTACCATTACTCCGTGAATTTTGACGGAGTTAATGAGCACTATTATTTTTTGGCAGACTGGCAGAATTATCAACGAATTTGCACTATCCGGGCATTCCAGGTAACCGAACAAGAAGAACCGATTGTAGAAGTCAAAGATGCAGTACCCGAGGCTGTCGTCGAGGACAGAAAAGTTCCGGTTATTTGGATCTGGTCTCCGAATGGATTGGTAGAAGTGTGCAGAAAAAAATTATTAACAATGGGAATGATTTCATTAACGGCGGACGTGGTCATGATAAAGCACCCGACACGGTTGATGGTAACAGCAAGAGCAGGAGGAGGCGCTATACCAAAATCACCACAAGTGCTGTTCTCCGGCGTTACTCTGGTGCCATCGCGAGAAATATTGAAACAGAGTTCGTCATCTCCCCGCCATGTTCCAGAAGTAATGACACCATCATTAGAATCATTGCATTGCAGGTCGCTGAGTTCCGTCAGCCGAGTTAATATGATTGTCCCAGAGCCAAATTCCAGCGTTGATCGATAATTCACTATACCCCTGTCGCACGAGGTAAAGCTAAATTCTAGAGTACCCCAAGAAATTCGCTGTACAGTATTAGGATCAAATAGCGGACCAAAGATACCACCTTCGGTAACCCGTACCGGCACGATAGCTCTATCTCCATCAATCTCACCGACGCCTACCAGCCATTGCTGATTGCCGAAAAAATCATAAGTAAACCAATAAGCGGCTAAGCGATTTTCATCTAGCACTTCCAACAAAAATCCCTCACCGTCCCGCTCAGGATTAAACCAAGAGCCACTAATGCCTGCCGTGATGGAAAGCTGAGCCATTGCCGTGAACGGCGTTAACAAAATGGTGAATAATGCGTGTCCTAACCATACATAACAAGCAACTTTCATCGCTTAGCTCCATAAAAATGCTTGGTAGTCGACTCTGTCGCAATTTAGATCAGCCGAGGCCTAAGTGATTTTGTCAAGAGAGTACAGAAAAATGTGATGATAATAGCTTATGTTCTTTTGAATTCATCTAAAAGACGCGCAAGAACAGAAGCATCACAGACTAATCTTGAGTATAACTAAACCGTTGTAATAAAGTAGGGTTTGGCGTAACAGCCAGCTCAATCTTTGCATAGCTATAACAAATCGCGTGTGACCTTAGCAGTTCTAGCCCGAATATTTCATGAATTTGGCGAATTCTTGCTATATGGTTAATTTTTAAATAAAAATATATCAAAATGTTCGGATGTTCGTTTCCGAAACCAATTGGAAAAATTTTCTATACAATCAATTAGATAAATGCAATCCAATCGAGTTTATGAAATATCCGGGCTAGCTTTAAAAAGTGTCACTTTTTAAAGAGTATAGGACTTACGCATTGACGAATACGAAAACTTGTGGCAGAGATTGGCGTTTTGAGCCACGCTTAGCCGGATGATCAGAATAACCTCACGCCCCCCGACGGGGCATTGTAGCTTACCGATGGATATGGGATTTTTGATGAGCGAGCCGAACTCAGGCAACGGTAGCCGTTTGGCGGAAGTGATGGGGATTTCCCATGACAGCGTGAACCGTTTTCTGTTGCGTGAGGGGGATGAGCCCAAGGACCTGTTCGCCGAGGCCAAGGGGATGCTGAATCGGGTCGGGGGAACACGGAGCGTGGACGACAGCACCGTGGACAAGCCCTACGGCCAGCACATGGAGTTGGTTGGCCACTTCTGGTCAGGCAAGCACCCCCGGGTGGTTAAGGGGTTGAAGCTGATCACGCTGTACTACCCGGATTTGCAGGGCCGCAGTTTGCCGGTCAATTACCGGGGTTACGACACATCCGAGCACAAGACCAAAAATGCGTAGTTCCGGGAGATGCGGGGGCAGGTGCTGGACGGGGGGCTAGAACCGGCCTGCGTGACCGGGGACAGGTGGTATTCGTGTGCAGACCACCTCCAGCGGGTCAGAAACCACCCGCTGGGGTTTCTGGTTGCCGTGGAAAGCAACCGCCGGGTGTCTCTGGAAAAAGGCCAATGGGTACAGGGGCAGCAGCTAACGATCCCGGCCGAAGGGCAGGGGGTGTGGTTGCGCGAGTTCGGCGAGGTCAAAGGGTGTCGGACGCAGTTAAAAGACCAACGGCGCCATTACGTGGGTTTCCTGCCGCAGACTGACGCCTACCCGGCCTTTGGGCAGGGGGCGTTCGAGAAGCTGCATGACCAGCATTGGCACATTGCGCAGTACCACCGAAGGATCAAGCAGGTCTGCCATCTCGAGAGGTTCCAGGTGCGCGGCAACGTGCCGATACTCAATCCTATCTTTGCCGCCCTGGGTAGCTACGTTCACCTGCAACGGATGCAGTTAACGGAACTCATCAGCAACGCCTACCCATGGCAGCGAGATTTGGACAAGGACGTCGTGGCGTCGTTTGTCAGCACCTTCATCTCTGGCAAGGAATATCTCAATCCACAATTTCGACCTGCCGTCAATGCGTAAGTCCTAGAGTAATTGAATATCTCTCTTTATAACGGATTCTGTTGATGAACTGAACCCGGGTTGAAAGCAGCCGTCGGGTGAGAGATGTTGACGAATAGCAAAGATACCGACATCTCCCCAACCCGAGGCAGCGATGAGTACTGTAACGCAACCACCAACGCGAGGCTATCGGACGCTTCGCTTGCCGATAAGCGAAGCCGATTATGAGCGGTTTATGAGTGAGAACGAGTTTGCCAAAGCGCAGTTGGATGAACTCTACGCGCGGCATCCGGAACTGTTTCCTGCTGGGTTCGATCAAGGCTATGGGCTCTATGGGTTTACCGAACCGTCACGCAAACAGCGGCTGCGCTGCCGACGAGTTCGACTGAGCGCGGATGCGACGGTGTGGACGGTGGCGCCAGCGTTTGTGATGCCCTACATGACGGCGAGGGTAGCGGAGGTGGACAAGGCGCTGTGGTTGATGCGTTTTCATGTGCCGTGCTGGGCGCTGGCCTATGTGGTTGGGCGTGATGCGATGTGTTGGTATCGGCTGGAGCAGAGCTTGGGTCGGTTCAGCGTGGTCGGCACGACCGTGAAAACCCCGCAGCGCTTGCCCCAAGACCTGGGAGCCGAGGAGAAACACAGCCGCTTGGACGGAGAGAAGATCTACATCGCCACGACCGCCGGTGCGGGGTGTATTCTCGGGGCGTCGGTCAGCGATTCCGCCGCGGAGGCGGCGTTGACCGACGCCTACGGGGGGGTTGCCGAGGCAGCTTGCGAACTCGATCCGGACTATGCGTACGAGACGGTCAACACTGCCGGCTGGGCCGCCACGCAGGGGGCCTGGAAGCGCTTGTTTGCGAGTATCACCGTCATTTTGTGTGTCTTGCAGGCGTTTTTGAAAATCCGCGATCGGGCCACCAACGGGCTGGCCGAGTGCTTCGAGCAGGTGGGCAAGAAAGTCTGGCGGGCCTATCGGGCACCGAGTAAGGCCGCCTTCGCCCAACGTTTGCGCCGACTGCGGGAATGGGCTGAGCAAACCTTACCGGAGTCACCGATGCAGCACCACACGCTGGATCTGTGTGACAAGCGGGCCCCCTTCAGCCGCCGCTATGATGATGCGCGCGCCCATCGCACCAGTAATCTGCTCGATCGGTTAATGAGGTTCCTTGATCGAGCCTGCTTTAACGCCCAGTACTTCCACGGCACGTTGGAGTCAACCGAATCCCGTGTGCCGGCGCTGGCATTGTTGTGGAACTTTTACCCCTCATCACCTGTAACGGTGAAAAAACACCACGGACAACGCCGTCCGGCCGAACGACTCAATGACAAACGTTACGCAGAAAACGGGTTGGAGAATTTGCTCGTCTCAGGCTCTATGAACGGCCTGAAACACCATCAACAGAATCCGTTATAAAGAGCATTATTTGTTGACTTTGTCAGAAGATTTTAACCCTGCGCTATACAGGATTAAGCTACCCTAGCTTTAGCTTGACAATGTCACATTAGCCTCACGTGGGGCCGGTGTGGACTCTATTTTTAAGTCGTTGTTTTTTAAGCCGACTCTTGCGTGATCGGGTGCGATTAAGCAAATGCTCAATCACTCGTTCCGTAGCTTGTTCTTCGGTCAAGCGTTTCAGAGGCATAACCGCGCGCAGTAACTCCCGAACATTGGCCACCGACAGAGCCGGTAAGACATCCGTTTCCAGTTCTTCGAGCAACGCCGGGTCACGAGAATGAGTCTGCGCCCAGTCGAGTTGGGTTTGCGCGATGAACCAGGAGGCGAGTACCGTCAAAGCGAGATGATGATCCCAGGCACGGTACTTCTGCGCCGGCCACTCATCCCAGCCCAGCTCGGACTTGGCATCCTGGTTGGCCCGTTCGATGACGTAGCGCTGGCACTTCCACCAGGCCAGTTGTTCCAATGAAGTGTCCGCTGAGGCGTTACCCAGGGCATAGCGGTAGCGGTCGGTGGCCTCTTCGCGCATCACCGGCCAGTCTTCCACGGCTTGACCGTCATGGACGGTCCAGACGCGGCGCGCAGCGAAGCGTTCGCACAGCTCACCCCGTTCGGTCGCCCGGACTCGAAGACGCTGCCAGGCCAGCGTCTCCCGCAAGCTGTCCACGCGGACCGTTTCCCCGGCCAGCACCTGCACCTGCGTCGGCTTTTTTCCTCGCTGACCCCGGCGCGGGGGAATGCCGAGCGTCGGTTTTTCCAGGTACACGGCCGTGTCGGCCGGGATTTCCGCCATATACCGCCGCTGAGCCTTTCGCACCTGGGCCCGTAGCCAACCACTCCGTCCGTACAGGCTATCGAAACCGACGATCTCAAACGGGAGACCACCCGCCATGACCTCTTGAATCCCCTCCCAGGCCAGTTCAACCTTGGTTTTGAACTTCAACGAATCAGGCATGCCCTGTTGCTTGCGCCGCTTTTGGTAGCCGGCCTCGAACCAGGCCTCGGGTAGAAACAGTTTGCCCAGAATCCAGGTCCAAAACCCAGACGCCACCGTGAGATTCACGTAGCTCAACAACACGCCCACTTGGCTGGTTTCTACCTTGCCCAGCCGACCCTTATATTGCTTGGCCGCCCCGGCACTGGCATCGCCGGCGTTCTCGTCGGCACTTTCGTCGACCAGAACCACGGCGCCCCTCGTCAGTTCCGGAACCGCTTTCACTTCCGCTTGGACCTGGCGGTAGACCGTCTCAGCCGACCCCGGCGAGTGACTCATGAAGTGTTGGAGGTTTTGCTCTTCAACACCCGCCTCTCGCGCGATTCCGCTATAGTGTCGATTCCCCTCCATACGCAGCAGTCCGCTCAGATAATGCCGCGCATAGACGCTGCCGTCTCGGGTTTGGGTCTTGAAACAGCTCCGGTAGCGCGCCCAAAACTCAGGCAGCCGCTGCCCCAGCGTTTGAATCGCCTCCGGCACCAGTCCCCACCGACACCCCAGCTCTTTTTTGTCATCACCATCACTTTCCTACGAAAAATCATTATGATACAAACTCATCGATCATTTGGGAAATGTGACATTGTCAAGTTAGTCATTATTCAGCAATTCCCGCTCTCAAAAATAAATATTAAATTTCAATGCATTAATCAATAAACCGACGAGAACTTTTCGTAAGCGGTTGGCTGAGAGGGGGTAGGCCCGGTAAACTAAACTAAAGTCTGTTGGAGCCACCACGGGAGGTCCCTACCGATGGCAGCGCCCCGTCCGCGGTTACGCAAACAACTTTCGGCGCTGGGTCTACTTCAGACCATCCGCCACTGTTTTGAAGCGGTACCCGAGCATTGCCACGACCGTAGCCAGATTCCTTTGGCCGATGCCCTGATGTCGGGGTTAGCGGTGTTTGGGTTGAAATATCCCTCGTTATTGAAGTTTGACGAAGCGTATCACGAAGGGGTGATCCGGCATAATCTGAAGACGCTCTATGGGGTGGAGCGGGCCCCGTGTGATACCCAATTGCGCACGATCCTCGACCCGGTGGATCCGGCGCATTTACGCCCGGCCTTTCGGGCGGTACATCGGCAGGTGCAGCGGCACAAGGGCCTGGAGCCCTATCAATACGTGGACGGGCATTATCTGGTGTCCATCGATGGCACCGGGCAGTTTGCCTCTACCGAGATCAGCTGTCCGGCTCGTCAGGGCGACGCCGTGGCAAGCCCGGAGTGTTGCCGCAAGACCGCGAAGGGTCAGACGCGTTATTATCACCAATTGCTCGGGGCGGTTATTGTCCATCCCGACGTCAAGACGGTCTTTCCGCTGGCCCCGGAAGCGATCACCCGTCAGGACGGGGCGAAAAAAACGACTGTGAACGCAACGCCGCCAAGCGTCTGCTGACGCAGCTACGCCAGGATTATCCTCAGCTGAAATGGCTGGTGGTCGAAGACAGTCTCGCCGCTAACGGTCCACATCTGGAATTGCTTGAGTCACTCAACCTGCGCTACTTGATCCCATGTCAAGCCGGGCGACCATGAGGCCCTGTTTGCTGCCGTGCAGGAGAAGCGGGAGGCGGGTGACGCGCAGAAAGGGGTGTTTACCGATGCGCACGGGGTCGAGCACGGCTATGTCTGGGTGAACGATCTGCCCTTAAACAAAACCCATCCGCAGTTGCGGGTCAATTTTCTGGAATACTGGGAAAGGGACGGTGATCGCCAACGGCGGTTCAGTTGGATCACCGAGATTGAGCTGACGCAAGACAATGTTGAACCGTTGATGCGAGGAGGACGCGCCCGCTGGAAAGTCGAAAATGAAACCTTCAATACGCTCAAGAACCAAGGCTATGAACTCGAACACAACGACGGTCACGGTCAACAGCATTTGGCTACCGTCTTTGCTTATCTGACGATGCTCGCCTTCCTGGTCGATCAAGTCCAGGAACTCGGGTGTCGGCTCTTTCAAGCCGCCCGTGCGCACTTTCACTCGCGAACCTCGCTCTGGGAGCGGCTTCGGGCGCTCTTTACCGACTACTTCATCCCCGATTGGAAAACGCTGTGGGAGGCGATCGCCTCAGGCCATGTGCCTACTGTGCTGGCACCCGATACCTCATAGCTCACCGCGGTGTTGGGTTCGTGCCATAGCGGGTGTTCTTGAGCGATCGTCGATCTATACCCACTGATTCTTCCAGCAGCCACTTTACCCTGGCTGGCAGCTAGCTTTGCGTGTCTCATCGTGCGCCGATGGTTCAGCCTCAAAAACCCGATGAGATCGCTCAGAGCGGGAATTGCTGGTCATTATTGGACAAAAGGGAAGGAGCTAAGGGCCATTATTGGCAATGGGGTGACTGAGACCGGTATTGTAAACTGACTATGCATGGACAAGAGTCTGCCAGAGTCCATGTCATTCAGCAGCTTAAGTAAGTATAGGCTGCAGGAGAAACCAGCGGTGGTAATCTTTGTTTTTTTACTGTTAATAGTCTTACGTTAAGCTACCGGTAGAATGACTTAATCTGGAGTTTAGCTTATTATGGACCCCCAAAACTTGATCTGCTCTGTGACAGTATGAAACAACTCTACATCATCGGCACTGGTCCTGGTAGTTTGGAGCATTTAAGTCCCGCTGCTCACTCAGCTATAGCCGTCAGTAGCGAGGTGGTGGGCCATAGCTTATATCTTGCTCTGTTGGGCGAATTGACGGCGGGTAAACGCTGCCATAAACTTCCCCTAGGCCAGGAAATCGCCCGTGCCCAGTTGGCCCTGAGGTTAGCCGCAGAAGGTCGTACCACAGCTTTGCTATCCAGCGGCGATGCAGGCATTTATGCCATGGCTACTGTGGTTTTCGAATTATTGGCTTCTCAGCCCGAACCGGCATGGAGCGCGGTGGACATTGAGGTCATCCCGGGTATTTCTGCAATGCAGGCCGCCGCTGCCCGGGTTGGTGCACCTTTGGCGCACGATTTTTGCGCTATCTCTCTATCCGACCTATTGACTCCCTGGGAGATTATTGAGCAACGGATACATGCCGCCGCTATGGGAGATTTTGTCGTGGTCTTTTATAACGCCGTGTCGCAGCGGCGTTCGTGGCAGTTGCTGAGGGCTAAGGAAATTTTGTTGCAGTACCGCGACCCGAAAACGCCGGCGCTAGTTGCCTTTAATGTGAGCCGCAAAGGTGAGGAAATTACTCTGACGTGTCTGGGAGATCTGAATCCTAAGACCATAAATATGTTGACGCTGGTGCTAGTAGGCAATCACGAGACACGCAGGATAGGGGGGTGGATTTATACCCCTCGAGGGTATAGTAAAAAACACTTGATTTTACAGGAAACGGTGATGAAATGACGCTACAGCGCTGTCCTGCCTTGCTGGTCAGCGCTGCGTCTTCCGGTCAGGGCAAGACCTCGGTTACCGCGGCGCTAGCTCGTTACCATTGCAATCAAGGTCGGCGGGTCCAGGTGTTCAAAACCGGCCCGGATTTCCTCGATCCGATGATCTTGGCGCAGGCTTCGGGTTACCCGGTTTATCAATTAGACCTGTGGATGGTGGGTAAGCAGGCTTGTCGGCAGATGCTTTACCAAGCTGCCGTCACCGCTGATCTAATTTTGATTGAAGGCGTCATGGGATTGTTTGATGGTACACCTTCCAGTGCTGATCTGTCCCAGTTCCTCGGAGTACCGGTACTGGTTGTAGTGGAAGCGAGTGCCATGGCGCAGACTTTTGGTGCCATTACCTACGGCTTGGTCCATTACCGGCCCAATTTACCGTTTCTGGGTGTTCTAGCCAATCGCGTGGCGAATCCGGGACATGCTGCGCTGCTGGCGGAAAGCCTGCCGCCGGGCATAAGTTATCTTGGTGTTCTGTTTCGGGATTCCGCTATAACGCTTCCGAATCGTCATCTTGGTCTGGTCCAAGCTGAGGAGATTAACGATTTGGAGGATCGGCTAGACGCAGCCGCCGTTGCAATAAGTCAGACTGGATTAACGCGTCTTCCGGAACCGGTTGCCTTTGCTCCGTTGCTTCCCATTGTTCCACCGCCGCTGCTGAAGAACGTGCGCATTGGCATCGCCCGTGATAATGCCTTTGCATTTACCTATCCGGCCAATCTGGATCTGCTGAAAAATATGGGAGCTGAGTTGGTATTTTTCTCACCGTTGCGGGATCGAGAGTTACCTGCTATGGATAGCGTGTATCTGCCCGGCGGTTACCCCGAACTGCATTTAACAAAGCTAGCCGCCAATCATTCTATGCTTGCCGCTTTACGGCAGCATCATCGAGCGGGCAAGTCGATCTATGCGGAATGCGGTGGTATGCTCTATGCTCTGGAGACGCTCACTGATAAGGCGGGCCAGCAGGCCCCTATGCTTGGGCTGCTGCCAGGCCATGCCGTGCTGCAGCAACGGCTAGTCAGTTTGGGCATGCAATCTGCCCCGCTACCCGAAGGGGAATTACGCGGCCATACGTTCCATCACTCCAAAATGGAAACATCGCTGCGTCCTCTGGCTTACGGCAAACGTCAGCGTGGTGATCAACCCGGTGAGGCTATTTACCGGCTTGGTCGGTTGACGGCGTCGTATTTGCATTTATATTTTCCCAGCAATCCTCAGGCAGCTGCCTGGCTTTTTCTGCCATGATGCTTGCCATATTGTGAATCATGCTCCAGTTTAAACAAGTGCCGGAGACAGCCTAATCATGATGGATAACCAGCGGTCGGATCCGCCGATACATGTCGTCGGGTTAGGAATTCAGCAGGACCAGAATCTCTGTGTCGCAGCTCGCACGGCCTTGACGCAGGCAGAGGTAGTCATTGGTGGAATCCGCCATCTTAGCTGGTTTCCTGAGTTGCGGGCGGCAACTTACCCTTATCCTAGCCCTATGGAAGGCTTATGGGCACTACTGCAAGCACACACTGGCAAACGCATTGTTTTGCTGGCTTCAGGGGATCCACTTTGCTACGGTATCGGTGCGCTGCTGCTCAGGCATCTGGAGCCAGAGCGTTTGGTATTTTATCCTAATGTATCCAGCATCCAAGCTGCCTTTGCCCGGATCAAACGCCCTTGGCACCAGGCCCAGATAATCAGTTTGCATGGCCGTTCTCTGCAAAGCCTAAGAGCGGTGCTGCGGGCCAATCAACTCTATGCGTTATTGACGGACCATAGCAGCCATCCAGTGGCTATTGCGAGTCTGTTAAATACCGTCGGTTTTGAGGATTCTCAACTGTGGATTGCTGAAGAACTGGGCACATCTCAGGAGCGGGTCCGCCGTTTTCAAGCCGATGAGCTGGCAAATAGCCATGTTGCCTTTGCTTCTCTTAATGTGTTGATTGTAGAAACGCGCGGTCCAGGAGGTCTATTGCCGGAATTTCCTGGCATACCTGATGAGCATTTTCTTACCGGCGAAGCGCCTGGCAAAGGTATGCTTAGCAAGCGGGAAGTGCGCCTTAGCATCCTGGCGCTATTAGCATCTCGGGCTGGAGAGATTGGCTGGGACATAGGCGCCGGCTGCGGCGGAGTCGCCGTGGAATGGGCACGTTGGACTCCTCAGGGCGCTGTGTACGCAATAGAGTATCATGCGCAACGCTTACAGTATCTGAAAGCCAACCGGGAACGCTTCGGGGTATTAAATAATCTTCATATCGTAGCCGGCTATGCTCCTGAGGTCCTAACACAGCTGCCCGATCCCGACAAGGTATTTATAGGCGGCAGCCAGGGGAACTTGACTACACTCTTAGATGCCGTTTGGCACCGTCTGCCCTCGAGAGGGCGGCTGGTAGTCAGTGCCGTTACAGAAGACAGCCGTATGGAGCTTTATCGCTTTGCAGGCGGACAGCCGGCCCAGTGGACAGAAATAAGCGTTGCTCGGGAGGACCGCCTGGCGAGTCAGCGAGTGTTGCGCCCTCAGCTGCCGGTGCTATTGATGCAGCTAGATAAGCCCTAGTTTTTCACACTCGAGACGGCAAATTCCGCCACTACTGGGGCATGGTCGGAAGGTCGTTGCCAACTTCGGGGTGCTTTATCTATTTGGCAGCTAGCGCAAACTTGAGCCAAGGTAACACTAGCCAAAATAAGATCGATGCGCAGGCCATGGTTACGACGGAAGTTGCCGGCTCGGTAATCCCACCAGCTAAAGACGGCTTTCTCTTGGGCAAAGAGGCGCAAGATGTCCGTTAGACCTAAGGTCAGCAGTCGCCGCAGTGCAGCGCGCTCCGGTTCGCTGCACAATACCTTGCCTGTCCATGCTGCCGGGTCGTGAACATCCCGATCTTCCGGTGCAATGTTAAAGTCACCCAATACGACAAGCTGCGGATAAATGGCAAGCTGCTTACGCAAGTAATCCGCCAATTTGTCCAGCCATGCCAGTTTGTAAGCGTATTTATCGGTTCCTACTGCCTGGCCATTAGGCACATACAAATTGAGTATCCGTAGCCCATTGACGGTGGCTCCCAATACGCGTCGCTGGGGATCGTCCAGATCGGGCAAGTCGGTTACTATATCGACGGAGGGAAAGCGGCTTAGGAGCGCGACTCCATTGTAGGTGCGCTGACCTGCGAAGACGGTGTGATAGCCCGACGCCTTAAAATCAGCACTGGGAAAATTCGCGTCGATTAGTTTAGTTTCTTGCAAGGCAAGAATATCCGGCCGCTGGATTTGTAGCCAGTCTAGTACCTGAGGCAGGCGGATACGTAGCGAATTCACATTCCAGGTGGCAATCTTGAGCATGATCTCACGCGGTTGCTTAATATGAGAAAGCAGCTTAACACGAGATACCATAACGCAACAAAGCAACCCATGATATCGTTTTCATCTTTACCGAACTACAAAATTCATGAGGATTCCCCGCATTTATCTTCCGGTTCCGCTGCGGACGGGCATTAGCGTTAACTTGATAGAAACCCCTTTTCATCACGTGGTTCGGGTATTGCGTCTAAGACCTGGTGCAGCGTTGACGCTGTTTAACGGCCAAGGCGGCGAATTTCGCGCCGTGCTGACGAGCGTGGAGCAGCGCAATGCCGCAGTGAACGTAGAGGCTTTTGTGGCCCGTGAAACGGAATCTCCTCTCAAGGTATTACTGGCGCAGGGCATAGCTAAGGGAGAGCGCATGGATTATACCCTACAAAAAGCCGTAGAACTGGGTGTTAATGGTATTTTGCCTGTATTGACTGAGCGTAGTGTGGTCAACTTAAAGGGGGAGCGTTTAGCGCGACGCCTGCAGCACTGGCGCGGCATTGTGGCGGGCGCTTGTGAACAGTCCGGGCGCAACTGTCTGCCGACGGTGCTGGAACCTATCCAACTGCACGCCTGGCTAGATAGCTGTCCCCGGCAAAACTTTGGACTCGTGTTGGACCCGTCAGCCGAGCAAGGCTTGGGCACCCTTATGCGACCGGTCGGTGTCGTCACTTTACTCATCGGCCCGGAAGGGGGACTGAGTCCCGAGGAAATCGCCATGTCGGCAGCAGCTGGCTTTACCGGTATTGGTCTGGGTCCACGGATAATGCGCACTGAGACTGCCAGCGTAGCGGCCTTGGCCGCTTTGCAGGTATTGTGGGGTGATTTAAGCTGAGCTTTTAGACGCAATATGCTGTTGAATTTTATCATTCCCTTAAAGTATGCAAATTAGTATATGAAACCTTCTCCTGTTTCGTATACATTTGGTATAAATATTAGCCTTTATTTCCGGTTTATGATATGTTTAAGTATAGAATATGTACAAACATTTACCGGCTTACAAAGGTGTAACCATGGCAACGGAACATCGCAACGATTCCCGTACTCTGCCCAGTGAAGGCTTGATCCCCATCCGTACCGTATCCAGCCTGACCGGGGTCAATCCGGTGACATTGCGTGCCTGGGAGCGCCGCTATGGACTCATTAAACCGACACGCACTCCAAAGGGTCACCGGCTTTATACCATGGCGGATGTGGATTTTATCAATCAAGTGATTGCTCTATTGGAAGGCGGTATGTCCATCGGCCAGGTGGGAAAGGTGCTGACTGCGGAGAAAGTACAAGAGACAATTGACCAGGAAGAAAGTTTCGATCCTTGGACTGGCTACCAACGGCGATTCATGGAAGCCATTGTTCGATTTGACGATAGCGCCCTCAATGAAGTTTACAATGAAGCGTTATCTTTATACCCCGTTGATATTGTCACCAGTCGCCTGATCGTACCATTGCTGCGGGAGTTAGGCTGGCGCTGGGAAACGTCAAAAGGTGGTGTGGCCGAGGAACATTTCTTCAGCGTTTTTTTGCGTAACAAGCTGGGTGCCCGATTTCACCACCTAAATCGCGATCTCAAAGGACCGAAGCTGCTGGCTTCATGTCTGCCTGGCGAGCAACATGATGTAGGTATTCTACTGTTTTCGTTGTCTGCGATGGATCGGGATTTCCAAATCCTATTACTGGGGGCCAATACCCCTTTGGATGAATTACCCTCCGTAGTAGAGCGGGCCCACTGTCGGGGAATCGTTTTATCCGGTTCTGCCTGTATTAAAGAACAGTTGTTGCAAAGTGATCTGCCACGATTGTTACGCTCAGTCGACGTTCCGGTATTTATTGGAGGCAAAATGACGTCCCAATATCCTAAAGAACTAGCTGTCATCGGTGCCATACCCTTAGGAGATGACTTTAATATGGCTCTACGTAAGATTTCCGGTCTGCTGGATCGTTAAGCCGGATAAATAAAATAAGGTCTTGGTCTTGCAAGCAAGGAATATCCCTTGCCTATGGATTTAATTAGCTTTGCACGTAAGTATACGTTATTTTGGCATTTTCTTTGCTATTGCTATCGATTCACAACGCTCAACGGGGTCGAGGTTATCAATCAAACTTTTTTATCAAGTGCTATTTCAGTCACCGACGCCGCCCGCCTCCATGATCCCGTTCTCGATAGCAATATAATCATCACGCTGTATCCTTATCGTTTGACCGGTTCTCAAAAGTGTTAGATCGCAGCCGTAGTCACAAAATCGACAAGCGTTGTCACAAATGTCGTAAACTATGGCGTCACTGACAATTCTTCCATAAACTCGTTGGTTGTTGGTATAGTGCCGGCCAAATGACCTGATACTGGTTACAAGGCTTCAAATCGTTAGTAAACAACGATTGTAATAAAATTATCGGCATCAATTCATATGGCTGGCACTATAGTAATTTGATAATTATATTCGACACCATCTCGATTCTCAAGGGTAGCGGCGTTAGCAGTCAGCAGTAAAACCACACTGAAAATGCCTACTGTTGCGATAACGTTAAGCATTACTATTTATCCTCATTTTAGAACAAAATTGCAGGTAATTGCTTTAGACTTATGGATAAACCGATTTGCTTACTGGCCGAACAGCTTTGGTAACAAACCTCTCAGATTGTATTGACAGCGTAGATTATGTTTTCTCTGCTACGCCGCTTGAGTAGCAAGTTAGGCACCGACTCGACTGAACAAGATAGCCATCTCTTTAGCGGTGTCCGGGTTAGTGTGGATGAACTCATCCGACTACGACTCCAAGCGGGTGGAATTCGACTAAATAGTCGTCGGCGAGTCGCCTATGCGACGGCGGGTCCTCATGCTTCCCGGTTCCGGGGGCGTGGCATCGACTATCAAGAATCCCGAAATTATCAGGCTGGCGATGATATTCGTCATATGGACTGGCGGGTTACAGCCCGCACAGGTCGCCCCCATACAAAACTCTATCAAGAGGAACGGGAGCGACCTATCATTGTCATGGTCGATTTGGGACCGTCTATGTTTTTCGGTACCCGCCGGGCTTTTAAATCCGTGGTTGCAGCGCAAGCCGCCGTACTGTTAGGTTGGGCTACAATTCAAAACGGCGACCGGATAGGTGCTTTTATATTCGGTCATGGCGATCATTATGAACTCCGACCCCGCGGAGGTCGCCGCAGCGTTTTGCAGCTGATTCGGAAGCTGACCGTTCTAACGGAGCCAATGGGCGAATGCACAAAGAGCGAGCAGCCATCCTTAAGCGAGGCATTGCGGCGCCTACGGCGGGTAGTTAGACCTGGGAGTCTGGTGTTCATTTTAAGCGATTTTTATTCTCTAGGTACGGATGCCGATTATCATCTAACCCGTCTGCGTCAGCATAATGACATCATCGCCTGTCAAGTCATCGACGGACTGGAACTCGCGCCGCCGCCGCCAGGATATTATGCTGTTACAGATGGGTACGACACGCGTATTTTAGATACCACGTCCTTAGCGCTCTGCAACCAGTATCGAGCTCATTTCGTCGCTTATGAGCGGCAGCTCCAAGAGTTGCTACGCAAGCGTGCTATACCGCTACTGCGCTTGCTGACCCATGAAGATGTGGCTGAAAGTCTGCGCCGGGGGCTAGCAAGTCCTCTGTTAGGCAGAGTGAGCAATGCAAGTTTAAAGCTATGAATAGTGCGCCTCTGTTAGAGTTACGCGATATTCATGATGTGCCACCGCCGGGGTTTTGGCCACCGGCACCAGGCTGGTGGATAATAGCGCTGCTGGTCCTGCTGGCCCTGATAGCGTTGAGTCGGCGACTTCTTCGACGTTATTCTCGCTGGCGCCGGCAACGCGTGGCACTGGTTATGCTGGCTAACATCTACCAAGCCTTCGCTCAGGATAAGGATGCCTCTCGGTTTGCCGCCGAGGTGTCCATGTTAATGCGGCGGGTTGCCTTGTTACGATTTCCTCGCCGCACCGTGGCCGGTCTTAGTGGCATAAATTGGCTGGTTTTTCTCGATGAAACCGGGGGAAAAGGACGCTTTATCAATGGCCCTGGGAATATTTTGAAAACCGCGCCCTATATGCCGAACGCTGAATTGAATGCGCAGGATTTATACGCGTTAGTCAAAAACTGGATTAAACAAAACGCCTAAAGTCCTCAGAAAGTTTTACAGCTCTGTTGTCTCTCAATTCATGTTCCCAATGCGTAGCCGTATCCAGTTTAACAGACTGATCACGGTAAATTGGCGAAGCTGTTCACGGCGGCCAGGCAGACGTAACTGCTGTGCTTCGGCTTCGCCACGGACCGCTAAACCTAAGCATACGGTGCCGATTGGATATTCGCTCTGATCTTCGGCAGCGTCCACGCCGGTCGCGGCCAGGCCAATGTCTGTACCCAGCAACCGGCTAATACCTAGCGCCGCCGCTTTGACCGTTGTCGGAGACAGCAACGATCCTTCCGGGATATTGAGCAGCGTGAACGGAATCGCATTAGCGCGGCAGACGAGGGCACCGCGAAAGACGTCGTCGGCTCCTGGTGCCATAGTTAAGCGCGAACTGAGAAGACCGCCAGTCAGGTTTTCTGCAACACCAAGTGTGAAACCGTGATTGCGCAGCAACTCAATCACCATGGCCTCCATGGTTTGTTCGTTAGTTCCAAAAATCAGCTGTCCCAGTAGGTTCCGCAGATAATGTTCCTCGGCATCAAGTAGATGCAGTGCTGCTGCTTCGTCAGTTGCCCTGGCGGTGATACGGACTTTAATTCCCTCAATACCGCTGGCGAGAAATGCCAGCGTTGGGTTGTCAAGCCGGTCTAGTTCAGCAATGCGTTCAGCAAGCATTTCGGCTAAACCAGATTCGGACTGGCCCCAGGTCCGTAGAGTGCGGCTTTTGATCACGGTCCGTTTGTCGGCCCGGCGCTGAAGGTCAGGGAGCACTGTGCCGGTGACCATCTCACGCATTTCGAAAGGTACTCCGGGCACTGCATAAACGACTTTATTAGCCATGGGGCAAATTAAGCCCGGTGCAGTACCGGGCATTTGCGGAATTACCGAGGCACCTTCCGGTACGTCGGCCTGGCGCAGATTATTAAGAGGCATTTCTCGGTTACGGGAGCGGAACCGTTCGCGGATATGCTCTACCAGCCGATTATCACGGACTAAACGCACTCCCATTACTTTAGCGATGGCCTCGCGGGTAATATCGTCCTGAGTCGGCCCAAGGCCGCCACAGAGAATAACGGCGTCGCTACGTTGCAGGGCGATTTGCAGCGCACTCGTGATCCGTTCTAAATTGTCGCCCACCTTGGTCTGAAAATAGGAGTTAATACCGGCTAAGGCTAGCTGCTCGCCGAGCCATGCCGAATTGGTATCGATGATTTGTCCGAGTAGCAGCTCGGTACCGACCGCGATGATTTCACAGCGCACTCTTTACAGCCCCTTGTAACCATGAGTTAGCGTTGCGTTTTCCGCTCCGCAGCAAGTTTAAGAAAGTCTTTCCCGGTGATTAGCATTGCTAGCCAAGATTCTAAACGAAGGCGTAAAAATTAGATCCTGCGGCGAGGTAGCTTCCAAAAAGGCGGCAAAATTGTCAGCGGGTTTCACTTCCTGGAATGCCTCAAAGGCATCTTCGTAAAGACCCATTTCCTTAAGCAGAGCCGTTTTTTGTTGGAGTGAAGCTTGGGGAATGATGTTTACATGTAAAAGCGCCAGCCTCTCGCAGACCCAGTTCTGGGCATCGAATACTGGAATCAATAGCAGTTTCTCCACACCGCGGTGACCGGTGCTCAAGATCACCCGACCCAAACGCAATGCCCGGCGTTTACTGCCTGCCGCAGATTGTGCTTGTTCATACGTGGAAGCCCGGCCGGCTGAGCTACCAATTTTCTGAACGATCTGAATGGTAGGAGCAGCTTCGGTATCCCAATCGTGGGAACTGTCCATCACTTTATACAGTGCTCCTCCAACAATACCGGCCAGCACTGGCGATAATGTAATTAATAGTTGTCGGTCACGTTCTGCCAAGCTCATTTCCGGAATACTTAGGTCCGCAAGCGTGCGCCGTAACACCGGAGCGATATCCTTCTGTGGGCGAGAAATACCAACGGTAACCGTTTTAGCCTGATGACGAATCGAGTCGATGGGGCGGCTTAGCTCATCATATGCCGTTTTCATAAGGGCGATACCATCGCTCAGAATTGCCCGGCGGGCAGCAGGATCCGTCTCAACAGTGGTAAGATGAACTAAATACTGGCTAATTTGGGCCACGATCCGGGGGGGGATAGCCGCTTCCAGATTACCTTCTGCAATGGTTTTCAACAAGGCGTCGATTTGCGTCTGCAGCCCTATAAAATCCACTTGTTCGGGAGCCTCCAAACTAGCCGTCATAAAAGCTGCCACATTACGAAATGCAATTCCCGTCCGGTCAATGGCCTTAGCCGCATGAAATCCCCACAGATGACCTGCTACCGCGGCGACCACAAAATCCAATCCGGCCCCTACCGACGGCAGATAAATGGTGGCTTCGGCATAGGGTTCGAAACAACTTTCGCCAAGGGCGGCAAATACGATGGGTTTGCCGTTATGTGCTTTAAAAATTGCCACTTCCTTAGCAGTGTCTTGGGCCATGAGATGCGGCAGATCGTTAGCAATGACCAGCGTTAGGGGTTCGGTGGATAGATCTATGTGCTTTTTGTCTTCAGTAAAATCACAGGGAATAGAACGATAGCAGAGTTCACTCAGCTTAATGCGGATTTCCTCTGCGGCAATCTTATTAGGGCCGTTGCCGACCACTGCCCAATAGCGATGACGCGGCGCATAGGCGGCAGCACAAGCAGCAATTTTTGCCTCATCTGCCAAGACTTCCTGGATACGTTCCGGTAAGCTCTCTAAGGCAAGAATTTCATCATAAAGCTGATTTGGGTCCACAGTATCAAGCACCTGGCCCAAGCACAGGGCTGTTAGCTTGCCGGCAGCGATCTGGGAGTAAAAGGCTTTGGTAGATGCCACCGCCATTTCCACATCGCGCCCGTCACTGGTAAACAGGCGAGAGTCGGATTTGCGAACCAACGGCGAATTGCGCCGATTGACGATAGCATGCACCCAAGCGCCGTCTCCACGGGCAAGGTCCACCGTGCGATTAGTATCGGTAGTAGTGCCACTTTGGGAAATAGCCACGACAATCATGTCGGCGAGGCGCCGGTTGCCAAAACTGGTAGAAAGTTCTGAGGCCTTTGCCCAGTCCACCACAATGGAAGTGCCTTCCAAAACTCGCTGGATCAAAAACGCGACTCCCATGGCTGCGACCGAGGCGGTTCCCTGGCCGGTGACCATAATCCGCCGAACGGGTGGTAACGCGGGATCGCTAAGCCGCCGCATCAGCGGTTCTAAATCTTTTTGCTCCCCAGCAGCAAAACTCACGGCCCGACCGGATTTAAGATAGCGGCCTTCAAAGGTCTTACGTACGCTGGACGGAGCTTCATGAATCTCTTTTTCTAAATAGAACTCGTAGTTGCCTCGGAAGATATCGCGAGAAAAAATCTCTATAGGTTCCGCCGTCAGCTCGATATGTTCGCCCGTGTCAATCAGACGGGCGCGTAGGGACGACTCTGGATCGCCCGCCAGCGTCACCTGAATGCCACCTTGGCCTATTTGTACCAGCGGCAGACAATGCCGTGCGCGTGCGGCTAAGCCGTAAACTTCGGACGCCAGAAGCCAGCCGTCGTTTGCCCTGGTCGCAAAAAGACTCTGGCCGCTGCCTTTCTGCGCTAGGTAGAGGTGATCCGGATCGCCAGGGTGAAGCAGACCGATCGCCATAGAGCCCTCTAGCCGCCGCATCAACATTAATACTCTGTCGTCCAATGGCTCGTTCATAGCCGTATCGAGACGAAACAAAAGTGGGATAATCTTCGCATCGGTAAGAATCGCGGGTGGAATCATTTGATGCCGAGATTCCACTGCACTCAAGACCAATTGCTGATAGTTATCGACATCGCCATTGAGAACACCGAGAACATGAGTATCGAGCGGACATTGCCCGGGCTCGTCGGCAGTTAGGCTAGCATTGACAGGATGGCAATTTGCCAAGTTAATAACGCCGTTAGAAGCCCAGCGCGTATGTGCAATTACGCCTAAAGTCTGCGTATGCTTGGCGACTTCCCAGAGTAACGCGTCCTCCCGTATGGCAGTGCGTAAATTGTTGCCATTGTCACCTAGCTTGCCAATGAGGTTGGCCACCTTGTAAATGAAACGACAAACCTGTCGTCCATCCTGCAGAGTATGGATCAGCACACTGCCGCCATCGGCATGGGTATCGGCGGTGCGACGGTCGAGTTCGGTTCTGAGAGGCGCCGGGACAACATCTGCCGACCACATCGGATTAAGAGTTAATTGTATGGCGATACCGGCCGAATCACGTCCGCGCACTTCCAGTCTATCTAAATTTTCTAGCGCCAACTCAATGCCCCAGGCGACGAAATGGCGGGCCCGGCCTATCGTATCGGGAGCTAGTGCAGGGGGTAGCAGACTGAGCGTACGGTTGACATTTTCCAGCACTTCGGCACGAACCTGCCAGCAGTAGTCGCGAAGGCTCTCTCTATGGAGCGTTACCCGGCCACGCTGAACGACTGAACGGCTTAAAGCACTTTCGAGCTGACTAAGTCTCGTGACAAGTTTTTCGAATTGTTGACGGATTTCTGGATATTGGACCACTGCCAGGTGGGTAGGAAAGCGCATGAGTGCATCGAAATGAGTGCCTAGTCGAGCCGTTATCGCTTCAAGTCGCTCGGTTTGTGGTTCTGCTATGTCGATATGGTTTAAATCCGCTATTATCTCGTCGAGCCAGTCAAGGCTTGTTTCTTCTGTCCAGGCGACGTTAGAAAGAAAACCAGCAATCCCACACATCTAATTACCTCAATGACAGTCATTTTCTAAACAGGGCTAATTTTTGCTTCGCTGGCAGCGTGCTTGCCAATCATGCTTTTCTAGTAATATTTGAGTTTATGGATTGATTTTATTTTTTATGAAGCTGTAGTCGTAATGATGATAATAACTAAAACAAACTTTTTTATACCATACTCGTTATGCTTAGCTGCAACTTATATTGCTACAACAATTCGAAAGCCGCTGTACGTAATAGTACGAATAGACAGATGCCAGAACATCTTGCTAACTATACAGGCTTGCAGGCTAAGAGAAGACTTTCAAATTAGCGTTAATGGTAAATATTTCACCGAATCTATGTAACCGATGATACATCACTGACCGACCGTGTGGGTTAGTCTTTTTACGAGATGGCGTAAGGAAAACAGGAAAGTGCCATTTTCAAATGAAGAAGCTGCTGTGAACGGATTGGTAAAAAATGACGACTACCCAGTACTGTTTGTTGGAGTTCATTATGGCAGAAGCGGCGCTGTACGGAATGAATGCACCATGTTCGCCGCTGACAGAGGGATTATTAGTCTACAGGTCAGTGGTTTAGCAGAGGGATTCTAAGTGGAGACAGGGATATCTTTAGCAGATCATGACGTCTCCGCAGTTGGGCAAAGGGATTACAGTAGATGCAGGAACTATCGGCATTGTCCGATTCCAGCATGAAAGTCAGCCTAAAGATCAGGAAAGTTTCCAAGCATATTAGGTTGGCAGGGCTTTCCGGACAAGGATAGGAAATTTTTTTCAAGAAGAAAGCCCAGTTACCTTCGGGCAACCCAAGGAGTTCTAGGATAGGGACAGGGACCTTTTGGGAAGCAAGGAAGCTTTTATGGTAGTGATGTCCATGTAATGCTCGCGCTACACTGTTGCTCTCGTTAGGTTGTAGTGGCATATGAAAAGCTTGATGGCACCGACATGATTGGCTAGCTTCTTGGAAAACGACAACGCACTGCGTACCAGACGCGAAACGCGCTGTCGCAGCGGGTTGTTGAATCGCTCGATGTGATTGGTTCTGCGCGCCAGTTTGTTGACCGCTTTGTGCTGCGCCTTGGGAATCACGCCTTCGTAGACGACATATTGATCCGTGGAAAACGTCGCGTTCTGACGATAGACTTTCGGAATCTTCGACCACAATTGCCTGGCGCTCTTGTGGCTGCGATCCCCCACGTGAAAGGCAATGATTTGACGGCTCTTGACGTCCATGGCGAGCCAAATCCACTGCTTGTTTTCTTTGTTCGGCACGAAGCTGTGCATTTCGTCGGCTTCCACCTCAAGGCGTTGAATCATGACGTCTTGGGTACCACGGACGGGCTGGATGTTGAGATGATCCGGCAGGGCCTCCAAGCATTGGACGCGAAAGCCCAATAGCCACTTAAGTTTAACACCCACGGCACGACATATCCCGCGCAACGAAATACGCTCCACCAGCAAGCGTTCGATCAGAGTTCGTGTGTCATCACCGACAAGGTATTGTTCGAAGCAATCGACAAACTGACGTCCGCAGTCGCGGCATTGATGATTCTGTTTGCCGTTGTGGATGTGACCGTTTTTCTTATAGTTGGCTGATTTGCACCGGGGGCACACATCTCTGATGACCATGGGATTCTGTTGACCTCCACTGGATAAGTAAGTGTTTTAGATCAACGATAGCATGGAATCGTCAGGCGAGCATTACATGGACATCACTACCGCTCTGCAAGGGCTGCGCTGGCAGCGAGTTACTCTGCCTCGGCATGCACAGAGTATTCTATTGATTACCCGCTGAGTTCAGGCGGCGGTCCCCTTACAATGCCTATTTACACTAGATGAGGACGATCCATGTTAATCAAAGCCAAAAGTTCCTGTTTACTGGTGATCGATATGCAGGAAAAACTGCTATCAGCCATTCCCGAAAACCAGACAGTCATCGCCAATACTGCTTGGCTGATCCAGATTGCCAAGCGGCTGGAGGTCCCTATCTTAATGTCCGAGCAGTATCCTAAGGGGTTAGGGCATACCGTGAAAGCAGTAAAAGAACTCGTACCGCAATCCGCTATCATGGAAAAGGTATGTTTCTCCTGCACTGAAGAGCCAACCTGTGTGCAGCGTCTCGACGGCTGCGCACGCGAACAGTTAATCCTGGTGGGGATAGAGGCTCATGTCTGCGTGTTGCAAACTGCTCTAGGCTTATTGGAATCGGGTAAGCAGGTCTATGTGGTGGCCGATGGCACAGCATCGCGCCGCGCTTTGGATGCGGAATTGGCCATGGCGCGCCTGCGCGCCGAAGGCGCGCGAATTGTCACTCGAGAAATGGTTGCCTTCGAGTGGCTGCAGCAGGCGGGTACCGAGCAGTTTCGTGAGATTAGCCGTAATTTCCTGAAATAAAGGGTGTGTGCTCATTCCGGCTTATGCATCTTTTAATTTGGGAAACGCTATTAGAGTACCTGCCGATCATTCTTACGAAAATAGCGCAGTCGGTAAAGCCGCCAAGGTGTTCCAGGGGCATCGCGGCACATGCCGTAGCGGAAGGAAGGCGATAACATCGGAAAGTTGTGCCGTAAATCGGTAAACCATACGCACACTTCTCCTTTTTTATCCCGATCGACGCGGTAGAGTGCGGGTAGTGCCGCAAATTGCCGGAAGGCGGCAAAGCGATTTTGCCGCCATACCTGTCTGGCGAGGCTCTGTGTTACCTTGCTCGCGCCAAAGTGGCGGTATTCACGCCAACGTAAAGTGTCTTTAGACCGGTAAGCAACGAGCACAGACCATGGAAAGTCATGATCGCGGGGATTGTCAGCGGTCTTCTGCGCCAGATAATTAACATAGCTTACCCAGTAATGGTCGTCGTGGACCACTATCACCTTCCAGGTAAAGGGGAGAAAGGGCTGCGGCAAGGCATACACCTGAGCGGTATGCTTGATTCCCCGCCGTTCGGCATAAGCTACGCCTATGGCCGATGTCCGCTGGTAAAAGGCCGTTTGCAGTGCGAGATAGATCCCCAAAGCCGCAGCCGTCAGAACTGTTGCCCGTTCCGGTTGCTGCTGTAGGCTGACCAGAAAGCCTAGGCCTATGATAAAGGCGATATAGGGATCAATATCGAAGACGAGGCTCAACCCAAACGCTGTATCCGATAATGGATATAGTATCTTAGTCCCGTAGATGGTGAGGAGGTCTCCACCGATATGAGCGGCGATGGCCAAAGCGCATACGCCATAAAAGGCGCGCCAAGTATACCGTCTTCCCATGAGCCAGGTTAGCAGCACCGCCAGGAGCCAAGCCCACAGGGGCAATAACAGCAGTGAATGGGTGGGTCCGCGATGCCAGTTCAAAAAATCCAGGGGAGCGATGAGAAACAGGGCATAATCCAGGTCCGGAAAAGCACCAGCCAAAAAACCCGCAAGAGTACGTTCCTGTCGGCTTGGTCGACCGTGCGAATGGGCAGTGGCGCGGGCTAGCAGGGCGCCGCTTAGCGCATGGGTTAAAGTGTCCATGGAGTGGACCCGGAAAAATAATCGGCGTTTTACTTGAGAGATAAACGCGGTGGGCTTTTAGGAGAGATAAGCGTGGACAGCCTTTCCAGTCTACCGGCAACGAATTCCGCTGTCTTCAGCAGTGAATCCAGCAGTCTGCGGGTGCGTATGGAGTTCGGTGAGCCGTCGTTCAGCCAGTGAATAAAGGTGGTCAAATAAATACTCGTCAGGGCTGTTTCTTCTAGAGCACGGTGCAGATACGTGGCGTCCTGGTGAGCGGCTTCCCGCATCCATTGCACGGTGCGACTGACGCGTAGCAGGCCGGGGATCTGCACGTGCAGATGGCCCGGTTCGCACTTGTTAAGGATCATTTGTCGGGTCACCTGTCGATGGGGTGCCAAAGCGTCCAGCCAGGCCATGATCACCCGGTGCAGCCGTGCACGGGTAGAGAGCCGTAAAAAATCGGGCTTGGCTGCATCCTGTAACATGGCAGCATCGGCCCGATCAAACCAGGCCTCCACCAGTTTCTCCTTTTCTTGAAAATGGGCACGGATATCGTCCAAACTCATACCCGTGGCCGCTGCCACATCATGCAGCCGCACTGCTTCCCAGGAACGTGCTTCGGCCAGGGCCAGTGCGCTGTCGAGAATGTGCTGGGCTGGGTTTGCTGCCGTTGTCATATTTTTCCCTCCTTTTTTACCATACTCTTTCGAGTTTCACGCCAAATGAAACACGCCTTCTGGTCTGGGAGTTGCTCAGTGGCTAATCTTTAAACTGAGGTTCGCGTTTTTGCATAGCCGCGGTCATGGCTTCCTGGCCGTTTTCCGACAACAGCATAGCCGCGTTCCAAGTGGCTACGTAGTTTAAGCCCGAGGCGACACTATGATCGCGGTTAAAATTCATAATCTCTTTAATGCCGCGTATCGTCAGCGGGGATTTCGCGGCAATGCGCCTGGCGATGGCCTGTATTTCGTCGCGCAGCCGATGCGGATCGGTAAAAACTTGATTAACCAGGCCCATCTGCTGAGCTTCAGCGGCGCTAAATTCTCGGCCTGTGAAAGCCAGCTCCCGCACTTTTCCCTCTCCGATTAGATAGGGTAGTCGCTGCAAACTGCCCACGTCAGCCACGATTCCCAGATCGACTTCTTTCAGGGAAAACTTGGCTTCTGCCGAAGCATACCGCATATCACAAGCGGCGATCAGATCCAAACCGGCGCCGATGCATAAGCCATGCACCGCAGCCAGCACCGGTTTGCGGCAAGTTTCCAACGCAGTAAAGGCAGCCTGCAATTCCATAATGATACGCCGCAGTCTTTCTTCCTTACGGCCGGTTGTGAGTGCACCGACCTCTGTAAAAATGGCCTGAATCAGTTCGAAATCGATCCCTGCGGAAAAATATTTACCTGCACCGCTTAGTATCGCAACCCGTACCTCATCGGCCACGTCTAGCCAGGCAAAGGCTTTTTGAATCTCCTGCCATAAAACACCATTTAAGGCATTGGCCTTTTGCGGCCGATTGAGCTGTAGATAGGCAACATGTTCGGTAACCGTCACGTCTAAACAGGAAAACGTTTCCATAGACCGACACCTCTGTAAAAGCTGAAGCGGGGTGTTGCTCCGCCGTTTTACCTTCTCGGCGGCAGATTCCACCCTGCGCAGTTGATGACTGGACTGATTTTACCAAGCAAACCAATTCAAGCTTCCAGCACGGGAATCTTGCCAATCTTGGCTCGCCATTTGGCAGGACCCGCCTTATGTACGGATTGACCGTCGACGTCCACGGCCACCGTGACGGGCATGTCTTCTACCTCAAATTCCCGGATGGCCTCCATACCTAAATCCTCGAACGCCACCATCCGTGCTTTACGGATGGCTTTAGCCACTAGATAAGCGGCGCCGCCCACGGCGGTCAGATAAACAGCTTGATGTTTTTTAATCGCCGCAATGGCCACCGGTCCCCGTTCGGCTTTACCCACCATACCCAATAGACCCGTCTTGGCCAGCATCATTTCGGTAAATTTATCCATACGGGTAGCCGTGGTAGGACCGGCGGGTCCCACCACTTCGTCGCGCACCGGGTCCACCGGACCTACGTAGTAAATAAAACGATCCTTGAAATTTACCCCCTCAGGCAGTGGTTCGCCTTGGGCAAACAGATCAGCAATACGCTTATGGGCGGCATCACGGCCGGTCAGCAGCTTACCGGACAACAGCAGGGTTTCGCCCGGCTTCCAGGAGGCAATCTCTTCAGGAGTGACGCTGTCCAGATTCACCCGCTTGGCGCTGGCGCCAGCTTCCCAGGTAATCTGGGGCCAGTCCTCCAGTTTGGGCACAGGCAGTTCGGCTACCCCCGAGCCGTCCAAGACGAAATGGGCATGGCGCGTGGCGGCACAGTTGGGAATCATGGCCACGGGCAGAGAAGCGGCGTGAGTAGGGTAATCTTTGATTTTCACGTCCAGCACCGTCGTCAAACCTCCCAGACCCTGCGCGCCGATGCCAAGGGCATTGACCTTATCGTATAACTCCAAACGCAATTCTTCGATCCGGTTGCTGGGACCGCGGGCCAGCAGTTGCTGAATATCGATGGGATCCATTAATGCCTCCTTGGCCAGCACCATGGCCTTTTCCGCGGTGCCGCCAATGCCCATGCCCAGCATGCCCGGGGGACACCAGCCGGCGCCCATGGTGGGAACGGTTTTGATCACCCAGTCTACGATGCTATCGGACGGGTTAAGCATAATGAATTTCGACTTGTTTTCCGAACCGCCGCCCTTGGCGGCCACGGTCACATCCACCACGTCGCCGGGTACCACCGTCATATGGATAACCGCCGGGGTGTTATCACGGGTGTTGGTGCGGGACCCGGCCGGATCACGAAGGATAGAAGCCCGTAATTTATTATCCGGGTTTAGATAGGCCCGGCGCACGCCTTCGTTGACCATATCTTCCACACTCATATTGGTATCCCAATTGACGTGCATGCCTATCTTTAGGAATACGGTGACGATGCCGGTGTCTTGACAAATCGGCCGATGACCCTCGGCGCACATACGCGAGTTGCTAAGGATCTGTGCCATAGCGTCCTTGGCAGCCGGCGATTTTTCAAGTTCATAGGCCTTGGCCAGGGCCTCGATATAATCTTCGGGATGATAGTAGGAAATATATTGCAGGGCGTCTGCGACGCTTTGAATGAAATCGTCTTGGCGGATTGTTGTCATTATGGGCCTCCGAAACTGGTGAATTGTTACCGTACAAGCTTACCAGATAAGCGGACATCCTGCCCCGAGCACACTCAAAGAGCTGACGGTAGCGATACTAAGTATGTTCCGAGAAACTGCCTGGACTACAATAGCAAATTATCCAATAACCACTGTAGCTTGCCAGTCCGCTAATCGCTTATATACCGTACAGACTGCCCGAGATCACTCTAATGACTGATGACTTTTACGACCAAGCCGTTCATTATCATCGCTTTCCTACCCCCGGCAAGATAGAAGTGGTGCCTTCTAAGCCGCTGGCCAACCAGCGCGATCTCGCCTTCGCTTACTCTCCCGGTGTCGCCGCCGCCTGTCAGCTGATCGTAGCCGAGCCCGCTGCCGCCGCTGACGTCACAGCCCGCAGCAATCTGGTAGCGGTGATTACCAACGGTACGGCGGTATTGGGGCTAGGATCCATTGGACCGCTGGCCTCCAAACCGGTCATGGAGGGCAAGGGCGTGCTGTTTAAGAAGTTCGCCGGTATTAACGTCTTTGATATTGAGATTAACGAGCAAGACCCGGATAAGTTGGTCGATATTATCGCCAGCCTGGAACCCAGTTTTGGCGGCATTAATCTGGAAGACATCAAGGCACCTGAATGCTTTTGGGTGGAACGCAAGCTGCGCGAGCGGATGAAAATCCCGGTGTTCCATGACGATCAGCATGGCACGGCGATTATTGCGGCAGCCGCCATCCTAAACGGCTTGCGCCTGGTTGACAAACAGCTAGACCGTGTGAAACTAGTGGCCTCAGGAGCCGGCGCTGCCGGAATTGCTTGTTTGGATATGCTGGTCAGCTTGGGTTTGGCCAGGGAGAATATCATAGTCTGTGACAGCCGGAACGTCATTTTTGTGGGCCGCGATGAGAACATGGAGCCCCGCAAAGCAGTATATGCCACAAATACAGCGATACGCACCTTAGCCGAGGCCATGGTCGGTGCCGACGTCTTTTTGGGGGTTTCAGTGGCCGGCGCTTTAACCCAAGAAATGCTGAAAACCATGGCCTCTCAGCCAATCATTATGGCCCTCGCCAATCCCATCCCGGAGATCATGCCGGAACTGGCCAAAGAGGTGCGACCTGACGCCATTATCGCCACCGGCCGCTCGGATTATCCCAACCAGGTCAATAATGTGCTGTGTTTTCCATATATCTTTCGAGGCGCTCTGGATGTGGGGGCGACGACCATTAACGAAGCTATGAAGTTGGCCTGTGTGCAGGCCTTGGCCGATCTCGCCATGACGCCACCCTACGATGAGGATGACGTGATGAAAATGGCCTATGGCAATCAGTCTCTGCACTTTGGACCGGACTATCTGATACCCAAGCCTTTCGATCCCCGTCTACTCCTGGAATTGCCCCCGGCAGTGGCTCGTGCCGCCATGGCCAGTGGCGTAGCCACCCTTCCCATTCAAGATTTTAAAGCCTACCACGAGCAGCTTAGTCGGTATGTTGTCCGCTCTGGGATGATTATGCGGCCTGTGATCGAAGGCGCTAAAGCCAATCCTAAACGCATCATTTATGCCCAGGGAGAAGAGGTTAGGGTGTTGCGCGCCGTACAAGTGGCCATCGACGATGGTTTGGTAGCGCAACCGGTTCTCATCGGCCGGCCCCAGCGTGTAAAGGAACGCATTCAGGAACTCGGGCTGCATATCCGCATCGATCGGGATTTTGAATTGGTCGATCCGTTTAATAATCTCCATTATCGCCAATGCTGGGAAGAGTATCATCGGCTGCGTGAACGCCACGGCGTCGATCCCAGCAGCGCGCGTATCCGGGTGAATACTCGGGTAACCGTACTGGGTGCTCTGCTCTTGCGTCTTGGTTATGGAGACGCCTTGCTTTGCGGTATTACCGGCAGTTATTACCGCCACCTGGAACATGTCACGGATGTACTGGGCCTGGCGCCGGGGGTCAAAACGCCGGCGGCGATGAATATGCTCATTACCCCCAAAGGTCCATTCTTTTTGTGTGACACAAATGTTAATCCGAAGCCTAATGCGCTGGAAATTGCTGATATGACCTTGATGGCGGCGGAGGCGGTGCGGCGTTTCGGCATTACGCCTAAGGTAGCACTGCTTTCTCACTCCAATTTCGGTTCCCATAAAACGCATCAGGCACGCAAAATGGCGGATGCCCTGCAACTGGTCCACGAACGAGCGCCGGAACTGGAGGCGGAAGGGGAAATGCAGGCGGATATGGCCCTGTCCGAAACCCTGCGCCAGCGTCTGTTTCCCAACTCTCGTCTGCAGGGTGCTGCCAACTTGCTCATCATGCCTAGCTTAGATGCAGCGAACATCGCTTTTAACCTGTTAAAAATGATTGCCGACGGGGTGGCCATCGGTCCCATTATGCTGGGCTTGGCCCGGCCCGCCCACGTGTTGACCAAGACCGCCACTGTACGGCGTATCGTCAATATGACCGCTATCACAGTGGTCGATGCCCAGATAGCGGAACGAACCGTAGGTATTCCCGTATCTCCGCTATTGTGAACCTTTTGCCGCCAAAAAAAGGCCAGCACCCTGCTGGCCTAACAACCTCACCAAAGGAGAAAAAAATGGAACTGCGGAAAAGACCGCCCCTTTACTCTGCCCTGCTGTGCATGCTCTGTAAATTAGGAACTCCCTCCATTTCGGGGTGGTTAATACGTAGATGCCATGCTCAATCGGGACGGCTGAGGCGACCGCGTTGCCAGGGCCAGTGACCTTCCAGTTCGAGTTCCAGGGTTATGCTTAGGAAGGTCCGAATCAACACGATGATCGCCAGCACAATCACGCTTTCCAGGGTGGGCGTGACCGCCACTGTGCGGATGATGTCGCCGGCCACCAGAAACTCCAGGCCGAGCAGGATGGCACGTCCGAGCACCTGGCGGTAGCTGTGGTAACCGCCATGCACGCCCTGCTGGATGACAGCGAACAGGAACCAGCCGGTTGCTAGTAGCGCACCGAGTAGGATAATGGCAACGCCGGCACCTTCCATCAGGGTGCCGATGATTTCGACATAGTGTTGGAGTAATTCCATACGGGCCATTCCTTTACATGGAAACGCTAATTTAACTGAAGCTTGGCCCGCTTTAGCCTTGCTCTGGAGGCGTACCAACGCCTGACTTAAGAATGGTGAATCGCCCACTCCAAATCGGCAAAAGTGGTGGCACGCTGGGAGGGGCTGATTTCGAGACCCAGTTGCCTGCCGATTTGCGACAGGGAAAAAATACCTCGTACCGCTAATTCGCCATTATACGGGTCATGATCCACGACAATAGCGTGCTGGCGGTCTACCTCGCGCAGGGTAGCAATAATATCGCCTACCTTAGCCCGCAGCACATCCCCCATCATCAGCACCTCCAGTCTGCTCTTCGTGGTCATCAGGTCGCCAACTAACAGATCCTTGCGGGTACCTCCCGTTTTTTCCAGAATCTTCACCGGTTTTTCGCCCTGAATATCGCGGCTTGTGAGCAATCCCTGCACTCTGCCGTCGGCATCGGTCACCAGCAGCATGCGCACGCCACCCTTGACCATGCGTTCCAACGCCATATCCAGGGGAGTAGTAAGCGATACCATGATCGCCGGCATTTGCCGCAGGTCGGTCATCGTATCAACAGCAGGACTGGTGACTTTGATGCGATCCGGCAAATCTTGACGGGGCCGAAAATAGCTGACACTGGACTCAAGACGGTGAAACTTGAGAGGTTTGAAATTTTTTTCCACAACATGACTCCGCGACGTAGATGGGTTTAATAATACATAGACTCAAGCGATAAAATTGTAAATCCCGACCGCGCGAAGTTGCATAATTAACTTTGTTCAACCCGATGCTTTTATGCCGATGACACCATTAGCCCAATCGAGAATTGCACGCACCCGTGGCGTGAGCATCTGCCAGGCTTCGTTACGGTTAACCCAGCGATACTCGCTGTGCTCCGGCCTACCCAGCAGCGGATTGACTGGTAAGTACACGTAGGTAGTGGGAGTTTCGGCAATATAATAACGAGCTACCTTGCGGCCGTGATTGTAGGGGTAAGTCTCCCGGTAAATATAGCCCCAGTGGAAGTTCAACTGGGTAATAGTGGTTTCTTCCTTAACTTCGCGAATAGCGCCTAGCAACGGTGTTTCGCCCGATTCCACCATTCCTTTGGGGAAGTCCCAATAGTTATAGGCTCGCAGCAGCAAGTACTGATAATGATCATGATGCCAGTGGAGAACAACAATTCCCGCTGACAGGATTTTGGCCGTCATTGCTTGAACCCCTGTGATCTTATAAGTTCCCCCAGGAGCCATCATCGAGGTAGATAACCGAGGCTTTCTCTATGCCCTAGCGGCGAGACTATCATGCCGGTAACAGGAATGAGGGTTACCCCGGAACTATGGCTAATCCGCTCGGACAAGTAAAGAGATTCCTCATTTTGCCAGAAGCCGCAAAGAAAGCTGATGGCAAATTTGTAAAACAGCGAGCTTAGCCCTGTGTAGCATGGCTGGCAGCCCGTTTTTAGCCGTTCTGCTCCGGGTCGATTGCCGCTGGACTGGGTATGTAGTGATAGGGAACGCTGAGTTCATGAACGGCCGTAACCATGGCCATGACATGTTCCGGATCGACATGAGGATGAATCCCGTGTCCCAGGTTAAAGACATGGCCACTACCGGTACCAAAATCGGCCAAGACTTTTGCCACTTCCCGGCGAATCCGAGCGGGCGGCGCATACAATACACAGGGATCGAGATTACCTTGTAATGCCACCTGCTGGCCAACCCGGCGGCGAGCCTCGCCGATATTGACCGTCCAATCTAGCCCTATTGCGTCACAACCCGTTCCGGCTATGGCCTCTAACCAGGCTCCGCCGCCCTTGGTAAACAGCACCACAGGAACCCGTCTTCCCTCATTTTCGCGCGCCAGATTATCCGTAATCTGAGCCATGTAACGCAGCGAAAACTCCCGATAATGCTCAGGAGAGAGAATACCGCCCCAGGTGTCGAATACCATTAACGCTTGTGCTCCGGCGGCTACCTGAGCATTCAAGTATAAGGTCACACTCTGGGCGACGGTAGCAAGCAGGCGGTGTAATAAGTCCGGCTGCGCAAACAACATGCTTTTAATACGACTGTATTCCTTGCTGGCTCCTCCTTCTACCATATAGGTAGCCAGGGTCCAGGGGCTACCGGCAAACCCGAGTAAAGGTATCCGCCCAGCCAATTCATGGCGAACCAGACGAATAGCGTCCATGACGTAGCCTAACTCTGCTTCCGGATCAGGCACCGGCAGCTGCTTGATATCCGCTGCGGTACAGAGCGGCCGTGCCAGTTGTGGTCCTGCACCTTCGCTAAAGGACAAACCCAGCCCCATAGCGTCTGGAATTGTGAGAATATCGGAGAAAACAATAGCCGCATCCATGGGAAAGCGCGCCAGCGGCTGCAAAGTCACTTCACAGGCTAGTTCAGGCGTGTGGCACAGCGCCATAAAACTACCTGCCCGGGCACGAGTTGCACGATATTCAGGCAAATAACGACCCGCCTGACGCATGATCCAAACAGGAGTGAAATCGACGGGTTGGCGCAACCATGCACGCAGTACGCTGTCGTTTTGCAATGCGCTCATGGCGGCGGTGTTCCGCAGCTTGGTTGGCCTTTAGCAGCAGCCATGGATAAACAACGAGCTATCCCATTTAAACCTCTAGGTAATCCAAAATACCCTCGGCTGCCTCGCGACCTTCGAAAACCGCAGTCACCACCAAATCCGAGCCGCGCACCATGTCCCCGCCGGCGAATACCTTGGGATGGGTGGTTTGGAATTTGAACTGGCTGCCAGGCGAGGCCTTGATCCGTCCGCGTTCATCCACCTGAATGCCGAATTCAAATAACCAGGGTGCCGGGTTGGGGCGAAAGCCAAAGGCGATAATCACCCGATCCGCAGGTATGACTTCCTCAGACCCTGGCACCACCTCGGGACTGCGGCGACCTCGCGCATCGGGAGCCCCTAATTGGGTAGTACATACCTTAACGCCTTCTACCTTGTGGTCACCAATAATCTCAATGGGCTGACGATTCCAAAAAAATTCCACGCCTTCCTCCTTGGCATTGGCTACCTCACGTTTAGAACCGGGCATATTGGCTTCGTTACGGCGATAGACGCAGGTCACACGGGCCGCCGCCTGACGAATGGCAGTGCGATTGCAGTCCATGGCCGTATCGCCGCCCCCCAATACCACCACGCGCTGCCCGTTCATATCAATGAAATCACTGGGACATTGCTCAATACCTAATACTCGATTGGCATTGGCAATCAAATAAGGCAGCGCGTCGTATACCTCCGGCAGATCTTCGCCGGCAAAACCGCCCTTCATATAAGTATAGGTGCCCATGCCTAGAAACACCGCATCGTACTCTTCCAAAAGCTTTGCAAAGGCAACATCATGCCCGACTTCAGTATTGAGTGCGAATTCTATCCCCATGCCTTCCATGATGGCTCGGCGTGTTTGCACGATCTCTTTTTCAAGCTTAAAGGGAGGTATTCCAAAGGTGAGCAGGCCGCCGATCTGGCAATACTTATCGTAGATCACCGCTTTGATTCCGTTGCGCGCCAAAACATCGGCGCAACCCAGGCCAGCCGGTCCGGCACCGATCACGGCGACGCGTTTGTCGGTTGGCACGACATGGGACATATCCGGACGCCAGCCCTGCTTAAGGGCTTCGTCAGTGATATATTTCTCGATGGCGCCGATGGTAACCGCTCCGAAACCGTCATTTAGGGTGCAGGCTCCTTCGCAGAGGCGATCCTGAGGGCAGACTCGACCGCAGACTTCAGGTAGGGAGTTGGTGCGGTGCGATAATTCCGCCGCTTCAAATAGATTTCCCTCATTAATCAGCTGCAGCCAGTTGGGAATATAATTGTGCACCGGGCACTTCCATTCACAGTACGGATTGCCACAATGCAGACAGCGTCCGGCTTGATTGGCGGCGGTTTCGGGATCAAATTGGCCGTAAATTTCCTGAAATTCAGTTACCCGCAGCCGGGCGCTCTTTTTTTTCGGATCTTGTCGGGGAACGTCAACAAACAGCAAAGGCTTGGCTTTTGACATAGTAAACCACTAGCGATATTGCTAATTACATAGCGGGTGAACATAGCACGTCGGCTGTAGCAGCCAATCGAACGAAGTAGTAGATTGACTCTACTCGTCAATATTGACCGCGTGAAGCGTATTCCCTTTCCCTTCACGCCTATTTTTATCAAGCGGCTTCCAGCAACGTATCCAGCAGGGTAGCGAGTTCAGCCGCTTTAGGTTTGACCAGCCAGAATTTACTCGCATGGTAGCGAAAATCGAGCAAAATCGTCTGTCCCCAGCGACTACCTGTTTTCTGTACGAACTCTGCGATTAGGGAACGCAGGTAGTTGCGTTGGGGTTCCATATTTTCGGTGGCGATCCGATGGATATCAATTAGCTCGTGGTTATAGCGATCGTAAAAGACATTCTGCTCGTCAAGTACGAAAGCAAATCCACCGGTCATACCGGCACCGAAATTAAGCCCAGTCTCGCCTAACACGACGACCACGCCGCCGGTCATATACTCGCAGCCGTGATCACCCACGCCCTCTACCACGGCATGAGCACCGGAATTACGCACCGCAAAGCGTTCACCGGCCCGGCCGGCGGCCAGCAGTTTACCGCCGGTAGCCCCATAAAGACAGGTGTTGCCGATGATAGGCACGTCCTGGCTTGCAAACCGGCTATTGGCCGGCGGATAGATGACCAGCCTACCTCCGGCCATACCTTTGCCCACATAATCGTTGGCGTCTCCTTCCAGATACATATGCAAGCCTCCCGCATTCCAGACCCCAAAACTCTGGCCCGCGGTGCCTTTGAGCCGTAACGTGATAGGATACTCCGCCATGCCGTCGTTGCCGTAACGTCGGGCAATCTCTCCCGACAGGCGTGCGCCGATGGAACGGTGGACATTACGTATTTCGTAGCAAAATTCGCCGCCTTGCTTGCCCTCGATGGCGGACAGGGCATCAGTTACCATCCGTTCTGCCAATTTCCCTTTATCGAAGGGCTCGTTATGGGGCTCAATGCAGAATTGCGGCTTGTCCGCCGCCAAGCCGCCGTCCGATAGAAGCGGTGACAAATCCAAACGGGCGTGTTTAGGGGTAGTGCCCGGCAAAACTTCCAGTAGATCGATGCGACCGATAAGGTCGGCAAAACGGCGTATTCCCAGACTGGCCATGAGTTCCCGAACCTCCCGGGCCACAAACCGGAAATAGTTCATGACCTTTTCGGCATCGCCCCTAAAATGCTGCATCCGCAATACTTTGTTTTGGGTGGCTATGCCGGTGGCGCAGTTATTCAGATGGCAAATGCGCAGGTACTTGCAGCCCATGGCAATCATGGGAGCGGTACCGAAACCGAAGCTTTCGGCGCCCAGAATGGCTGCCTTGATCACATCCAGACCGGTCTTCAGACCCCCATCAGTCTGTAACCGCACCTTATCACGTAAATTGTTAGCGCGCAGCGTCTGGTGAGTTTCGCTTAACCCCAGTTCCCAGGGCGAACCGGCATATTTTACGCTAGTCAAGGGTGAAGCGCCGGTGCCGCCGTCGTAACCGGCGATGGTGATCAAGTCGGCATAGGCCTTGGCGACTCCGGCAGCGATGGTGCCCACCCCCGGTTCAGCGACCAATTTTACGGAAACCAGAGCCCGGGGATTGATCTGCTTAAGATCAAAAATCAATTGGGCCAGGTCCTCGATGGAGTAGATATCATGGTGAGGCGGAGGAGAAATGAGCGCTACGCCAGGCCGGGAATAGCGTAGTCGAGCAATCAGAGCGTCCACCTTATCACCGGGCAATTGGCCACCCTCACCCGGCTTGGCGCCCTGGGCTATTTTTATTTGCAGCACTTCGGCATTGACCAAGTAATGAGGTGTTACGCCAAATCGGCCGGAAGCCACCTGCTTAATCTTGGACATCCGCTCGCTACCATAACGCACCGGATCTTCACCCCCTTCTCCGGAATTAGAACGGCCGCCCAAACGGTTCATGGCCAGCGCCAGTGCCTCATGTGCTTCCGGCGATAGCGCGCCCAGGGACATGCCGGCGGAATCAAAGCGCGGCAGAATCGCTGCAATGGATTCCACCTCATCCACAGGCACAGGGATTACGTCCGAGCGCAGCTGTAAAAGATCCCTTAGGGTCGCCACGGGGCGCTCATCGATCAGCTTGACGAATTTCAGGTAGTCACTATAGTCGCCGCTTTTCACGGCCTCCTGTAGGGTCATGACTACGTCCGGATTAAAGGCATGGTACTCGCCGCCGTGGATGTACTTAAGCAACCCGCCCTGATCGATTTCCTTACAAACCCGCCGGGCGTCCCGGGCCAGTTGGCGCTGGTCGGCCTCTAGGTCCGCGAATTGACTGCCTTGAATCCGCGAGGTCGTGCCCTTAAAGCAGAGATTCACCACCTCGTCATGGAGGCCGACAATTTCGAAAAGTTGTGCACCGCGGTAGCTGTTGATGGTAGAGATTCCCATTTTAGAGATAATCTTGAACAGCCCCTTGTTGATGCCTTTGCGATAGTTTTCCGCCAGCATGGCGGTATCCCGGGATGGAATCTCGCCGCTGCGCACCAGATCGTGCAGGCATTCATAGGCGAGATAGGGATAAATTAAGGTGGCACCGTAACCCAATAAGACAGCAAAATGATGAGGGTCACGGGCGGTGGCCGTTTCCACCACCAGATTCACATTGCAACGTAGCCCTGCTTCCGTCAGCCGGTGGTGAACGGCACCCACTGCCAGCAGTGCATGGGCCGGCAGCCGGTCCCGGGTGATATCCCGGTCAGACAGCACCAGCAGGACTTTACCCGCCGTGGCCGCTGCGACCGCCTCCTCGCAGATGCGTCGAATGGCCTGTTCCAGACCTTCCTCGGCGGGATAATTCAAATCAATGCGATAGTGTGGGTAATGGACGTCATCGAATTCCAGCAGGGCGCGAAACCGATGTTCGGTGAGTACCGGTGAAGATGCCACCAACCGCGGAGCGTACTCCTCGCGTTCCTCAAACATATTCGCTTCCGCCCCCAAGCAGACCTCCAGGGACATAACGATCGCTTCGCGGAGTGGATCAATAGGCGGATTCGTCACCTGAGCAAACTGCTGGCGGAAATAGTCATAGAGCGAGCGCGGCTGCGCGGAAAGCACTGCAAACGGGGTATCATCACCCATGGAGCCCACCGCCTCCTGGCCTACTTCGGCCAGTATCCGCAATATCTGATCGCGTTCTTCAAAGCTGACTTGAAACAGCTTCTGGTAAACGGCCAGAGTATCCGTTTTAAAGGAATGACTGGTTAGAATGTCGTGTTCAATCTCACCCCCCCGTTTCAGGAGGGAGCGCAATCGGTAGGTATGCCGGCTAAGCCATTGCCGGTAGGGATGGCGGCTCTTTAGCTCATTGTCGATAGCGGCCGGTGTCAGTAACGTACCGGTTTCGGTATCTACCGCCAGCATTTCGCCCGGCTTCATTCGACCTTTGGTCACCACCTCTTCAGGGGTATAGTCATAAACGCCGATTTCCGAGGCGATGGTGACATGCCGATCGCGGGTGATGACGTAGCGGGCCGGGCGCAACCCATTACGATCCAGCACACAGGCGGCATAGCGGCCGTCAGTCAGGACAATGCCGGCGGGACCGTCCCACGACTCAATGTGCATGGAATTGTATTCATAGAAAGCCCGTAGATCTGGATCCATATTTTCCACATTCTGCCATGCCGGCGGAATCAGCAGGCGCATGGCCCGGAAGATATCGATCCCGCCGATGACCAGAACCTCCAGCATGTTGTCCAAACTGCTGGAATCAGAGCCTGTCATGTTTACCAAAGGACGCACATCGTCCATGTTGGGAAACACCGGCGTCGCAAAGGTATAACTGCGTGCCTGAGACCAGTTGCGGTTGCCTTGAATGGTGTTAATCTCGCCGTTGTGTGCGAGATAACGAAATGGTTGGGCAAGCCGCCACTGGGGCAAAGTGTTAGTGGAAAACCGTTGATGAAACAGGCAGAGGGAAGATGCCAATCGTTCATCATTGAGATCCGGATAAAATACCGGCAAATTCGTCGGCAGCACTAGCCCCTTATAAGAAATCACCCGGGTGGACAAGCTGACGACATAAAAAACTTCATCGCGCGTTTGAATCCGCTTTCCGGCACGGCGGCGGGCGAGATACAGATGGCGTTCCAGTGCTGTCTCTGCCATCCCGGGCGGGGCGTTAACAAAAACCTGCTTGATACAAGGCAGCGTCCGGCGCGATTCTTCGCCGCACGCTTCGGGATTTATGGGCATTGACCGCCAACCGGCCACTTGCAGGCCTTCCTGTGCCAGCTCTGCGGCCAGATAACGCCGCGCGCGCTGAGCCAGATCCGGATCGGTATGGAGAAAGAGGGTGCCCACGCCATACGTGTCAGCGAGCTTAATTCCGGCATCCGCTGCTACGCTACGCAAAAACCCGTCCGGTTTTTTCATTAGCAGGCCGCAACCGTCGCCTGATTTACCGTCAGCCGCTACCGCACCCCGATGGGTCAGCCGGGCCAAGGCATTAATGGAAGTTTTAACCAGCCAATGGCTAGGCTGGTTGTCCATCTGGGCGATCAGGCCAAAACCACAATTGTCTTTTTCAAATTCAGGCCGGTATAGGCCTCGGGAATGAATTGTTTGCATCAGTCGCTCCGCTAACTGAAAGAGCCACAACGATTGGCAACAAGCTCAATAAACCTAAGCGTCAGTTTTGGATATTGAGAGGCTTTGCCTTATTGAGTGGATAGGCAGGAGTCAGTTCCCGGGGTAAACCGTCCTAGTTAACTAGCCGATGAGCGTTTTCGCAGTATACTGCCGGAAGGTGGTGTGAGTAAACCAAGTGTCTATTTACTCTAGATTTTTATGGTTTTAAAGCTATCTTTGGGTATGTTCAGTGTAAGCGTTCATGGCGGCTTGAATCGAGGCAAGGCTGCGTGGCCAAGGCTGATAGCGGCGTAACGCGGGAGGTAAGGCTTGCAGCGCCGCCTGTGCGCTCCGCCTGTCCGGATAAGGCCCCAAGACCAGCACATACCATTCCCGCCCTTGGCTGTAGGCACGGAAGTACCCGGGTTCGGCAGGAAAAGCCTGGCGAGCCAGGATAAAATCCCGCAACGCCGTCTCGTCACCCACTGCCATCAGCTGGATAAAATATTCTTCGGCATTGCGCTGCTGAAACCAGGCATCCCGATGAACTTCTGGAAGCGCACCGGTAGCCTCGGTAGCCTCCTTCACGGGTTCGCTTAATGAAGAATCCGTCGCTTTAGCCAGCTGGGGTTGGTCTGCAGTGTCGGGTGCTACGGGAACAGAATCTGCTGCCGGTTTTTCCTCCGGCGCTGTCGGCGCAATACTTGCCTCAGTCAACTTTTCCTGCTGGTCTACCTGAACAGCCGAAATCGCATTCTCTTCCGTCATCTCCGCCGGCGCCGCTACATTTTCATCCTCTAAATAGAGCGGTTCTGCTTCTCGCGCCTCTGTCGTCGCGTCGGTTATCTGCTGCTCGGCGAATGGTGCTGCCGAGGGAGGTGCACTGGCTGGCGGAAAAACATCTGTCACGCCGATTTTTGGTTCATACACCGGTTCCAAATCTTGCGAGGACGACTCTTCAGCGCTGGCAGTATCGCTAGCGGCTGCCGAGTCGTCATTTGCAGCATTTAATAGCGTTTCCTGGGACGGCGGCTGCGGCACTGTGGCGATCGGCGCTGCGTCTGCACCGGCTGGCTCCGCATCATCCGCCGGCGGTTCATCCGTTGGTGGTTTATCTGCCCTCGATGGCTCCGAATCAGCAGGCACTAGGGCCGGTTGTCGAGGCGTGTCCTCTCCAGCGGGCAAGGCGGTTATCTCCGGCGGAGGAGCTGTTACGGGGGCCAGCTGGGTTTCGTCTTTTACCGATTCCGATAGCGTTGTCTGCGGCGTTTCGTCAGAGAGTAACCAAATGCCTAAACCGACCGCGATAACGGCGGCAAGGGTTATTCCCGCCGCGTTACGCTGCCAAGGATTGAGCCGCCTAAGAGGCTGCGGAATCCAGCGGCGGGCGGGATTGTTATAGAGTTGTAGCCAACGTTCGGCTTCTCGATTGATAGCCAGCGGCACTCCCCCTGCCCTGCGCTGGATTAGCACCAGGGCGACGCGGGGCAGCGGCAACTTGCCCGTGAACCCTGCCGCCTGCAAACGGTGTGCAAGATAGGCCGGAGTCTGCTCGCTGCCGAGGGGGGTCAGGTTCAGAGCGTAAATACGATCCATGGGCGGCGGACTAGGAATCGCTTTCAGTTGAGTCTCAATACTGGATTCGGCAAACAGCAGGGTGTGCAGTGCACCGTTTTCGTTGGGATTAGGTGATAGACTCAATTCCAGCAACAGCGCGAGATCTTCTGGCGTAAGCTGATGAGCCTCATCAATGGCGATAACTATCGCGAGCCCTCCGGCCCGTAGCCGCGCCAGATGCTCGCGCAGGCACTGCCGGGGTTCTTCCGCGAGCCGAGCAGTATCCTCCAGTCCCACACTGTGCCCCAACGCCTGAGCCAGCGCCTTCTCCCGTGTCCAAGTTAGGCGCACCAAATCCATGTCCGGCCTATCCCGCAACCGTTCGCTCAGGCGGTTCAACAGGGTGGTCTTGCCGGAACCCCGCTGCCCCTTAACTAAACCGATAAAGGCGCCGGTGGCGGCAATATTAACTAACGTATTTAAACAGCCGGTGATAACCGGAGTCTCGAAGATCCATGGACCTTGTGCCGGCTCTGGGGAAAAAGGATCATGAGTGATGCCAAGCTGTGTATACCAAGCTGTACCCATCGCAAACCCCCTAAAGTGTCTCAGGCTGCGGACGGTAATTTGTTAACGTCGCCAGTATCTGGGCTTCAGCCACGTTGTCGGCAATGATCCCTGCACCTAAAGCCCTCAACAGGATAAGCCGCAAACGCCCTTCCTGGGTCTTTTTATCGACGGCCATTAGCCGCAGCAATGGTTCGCCGCTGAGTTCTGCCGGAGGGTGCACCGGCAAGTGGGCGCGCCGCAACAGGGCAACGACGCGGTTCACTTGAGCTTCCGCAAGCCAGCCCAACCGGGCAGAGAGATCGGCTGCCATAGCAATACCCGCCGCCACCGCCTCGCCGTGTAGCCAGACTCCATAACCGAGCCCGGTCTCAATGGCATGACCAAAGGTGTGGCCGAGATTAAGCAGCGCCCGCACGCCCTTTTCCCGCTCATCGGCGGCGACGATCTCGGCTTTGTTTTGGCAGGAGCGTGCGATGGCATAACTCAGTGCCTCGGCGTTGCGGGCAAGCAGCGCCTCCAGGTGGCTTTCCAGCCATTCCAGAAAGGGTAGATCCCGAATCAGGCCATATTTAATTACCTCGGCAAGGCCGGCGCTTAGTTCCCGGTCCGGCAGAGTGCTCAGCGTGTCGGTATCGGCGAGTACACCGCGGGGCTGATAAAAGGCTCCGATCATGTTTTTGCCTATGGGGTGATTAACGCCGGTCTTTCCTCCTACCGAAGAATCTACCTGGGCCAGTAGCGTCGTAGGTATTTGTAAATAATGCACGCCCCGCTGATAACAGGCGGCGGCAAAGCCGGTCATGTCGCCAATGACTCCGCCCCCGAGAGCCAGCAAGCTGCAGTTACGGCCAAAACGGTATCCCAGCAGTTTATCAAAGATGCGGTTGAGTACATCCAAGGTTTTATAGCGCTCCCCATCCGGAAGCACCACGACCTCCTGGTGCAACCCAGCCAGAGCGGCCTTGGCTCTTTCCAGGTACAGCGGCGCCACGGTTTCATTACTCACCAGCAGCACTTGCCCGCCGGGGATATGGGGGCGCAGTAACTCTGGCCGCCCCAGCAGACCGGAGCCGATATAGATAGGATAGCTGCGCTCGCCGAGCGCCACGTTGAGGACCTGCATGGCACCCCTATTTTTTTCTAATGTGATAAATGGATTCTAACTAAGCCTTCCCTACCAGGATAGCGGGCCGGCGAAGGGACAAGCAACAACGCATCTTATACCTTATGGGATTCGCCGTGTTCAGGCAATCGCGCTTTATCTTAATTTACTTGACTTTGGCCATTTCCCCCTCACCCCAACCCTCTCCCACGAGGGGAGAGGGAGCTAAGAGCTTGACGATAAAAGATTTGTCCCCTCTCCCCTGGTGGGAGAGGGCGAGGGTGAGGGGGCTTTAAGTATTTGACTCGTAAACATATGGTCAAAGTCCAGAATTTAGCCATCATTTTCCTTTTGTCTGGCAACAGAGGGCGATAATTGCAAGCAGCGTAAAATGCTCTGCACTACCCGCTTGGCATAACGGCCGTCGGTGGGAATGATAAAGTCCGCCACTTGGCGGTAGAGCGGCTCACGAACGTCGAGAAGCGCCTGAAGGCGTGCGCGGGGATTGTCGGTTTGCAGCAGCGGCCGGTTACTATCGCGCCCGGTACGGCGCAATTGTTCATCCACGGAAGTGCTGAGATAAATGACGACGCCGCGCCGGACGAGACAGCGGCGATTATCGGGATCCAGGATAGCGCCGCCGCCAGTGGCCAGCACGCTATTGCGGCGCTGGGTCAATTCGGCGATAACGGCCTTTTCCCGGGCGCGGAATCCCGCCTCGCCCTCCATCTCGAAGATTAAGGGAATGCTGACCCCGGTGCGCCGTTCAATCTCTGCGTCGCTGTCCAGAAACTCCCAGCCCAGAATTTGGGCCAGGCGGCGGCCGATGGTGGATTTACCGGCCCCCATGGGACCGACCAAAAAAATACTGCCCGACTTTTTCATGTCGGGCAGGTATGCCAGAAAAGCTTGTTTATAGCAAGAGGATCAATTAGCTATTGTAGCGCAATCCTCTGGGATGCTTATGGAACTATTACTGTTACTATTGTCTCCGCTCCTGTTGCCAAGTATCTAACTGTTGCTATGTTACCGGAAACACCGCTCGAAACAGTTATGTCAGAAGATAAAATGCCGTTACTGTCTGTAGTTCCTCCAGTAGCATTTACCGTCATACCAGAAGGTGCATTAACAATCGCAGCAACTGCAACATCGGCTTCCGGAATATCATAATTAGTTAGATTCAACCGCACCTGTTGTGTCGCTCCTGGAGAAATCACCACCAAGTTAGGATCAACCACAAGCAATCGGTCATCATTACAACTAAAAGAATTTCCAAATGGGCTAGGTTGTCCAGGAGGAGAGGTATCTTCTTTATTAAAGTCATCTGCAAATCCATCGAGGCTAAACGAAGCTGTTTCCTCTGCTTCAGTACCGGCGACTTTGGTTTTGGCAACTAGATCTACATCTGTCCAATTGGCATACTCCTGGGCATAGATGACATCAAACAAGCCAAACCCACTGGCATCGGTAGTCACCGAAGAAGTCGAAACTGTGGCAACGTTACCTGGGTCTAACCTGCGATTGCCGTTATAATCCTCACCACCGTCCAGCAGACCGTTTCTGTTGAGATCCTCATTGATACAGGGACCAGCAGTAATATTCCTTTCCCAAACTGTACCGTTCCAGGTGTAATAACCTTTGTAATAGCGGGATGGAACGACATCTAGCGTTACTAGCGCTTCAGACACTGGAGCTCCCACTATATCATTTACCAGCACACTATAGGGCAATAAATAACGCGTTAAATCTGCCGACTCTGAAACTGTGTTACCTGTTCCTAAATTAATAAATACCTGCTTTCTAGCTACGGTTAAGTTGACGACATCGCTCACCGTGGTATTTCTTACAGCCGCTTTTATTATCACTCCATTTTCAGAACTAGGCGTACTGCCAGCCTTGTAAGTTACACTGGCTCGTCCAGTAGCGTCTGTCGTTGCTGATGCTGGAGATAGTCCTCCGCCGGTAACATCCTGAACGATTGTAAAATCAACAGTTTGATTTTGGACAGGATTATCGTTTGGATCAAGCACCAACACAGTAATCGTGCTCTTTTCACTATCACCACCGGGTGGGTTGGTGCCCATAGTTGCCGGATCAGCTTGCACGATTATGTCGTGAACTTCCTTGGCTATAAAAACTACGTTACGTTGAGCACTGACCGTACCGTCATCAGAAACCGCGGTAATGATTGCTGGACCAGCAAAGTCTGATTTAATGTTAACCGTGGCTTGGCCTTGAGGATTAGTAGACGCGCTCAAGGAAGTTTCTTCTACCAAGCCGCTAACGAATATACCCCTTGTGGTCTTGAAGTCGATTAGTCTACCTGCAACCGGTGATGAGGAAACCGTAGTCCATTCCAAAATCACTGGTGTTTCTAAGCGAAGATCTATGCTTGCATTTTCCAGAGGAGTAATAAATACAAAGCTATCAAGCGAAACAATTATATCGTAACTCTCGACAGTTCCAATTGATTCCGACCATTCAACCCCGACGCTTCCCACGCCATCTTTCTTTGCCGTTACCTCTATTTCCACTTCTCCATTCCGGCCAGTAACTGGCATAGGGTTACTAATGTCAAAGTTTGCTGAGGTTACGTTTAAAGTTTGCCCAGCGATACCTGTTCCCGCTGAATCTTTCAGAGTTAAGGTCAAAGGTATTGTATTACCTAGAACCACTGAATTTGGTCCAGCAATATCAATTGTCGTACCTACCACATTAATATTGGCGGTGCTAGGTGGTAGATCCGCAACAGTGGCGTTAATAGTGATAGTACGATTCGTTTTATTACCAGTAATTGAGAAAATTGCTGTTGCAGTACCAGTTTCGTCCGTGGTTCCCCGTGTTACCTGGATGTTGCCATCGGTTGCCGAGAAATTAACGTTAGCTCCTTTTACCACGTTATTGTTACTGTCTCTGACCACTGCTGTCAGTGTAACCGGATCATTGCCTGAAGAGGGTAATCTCCGGACTGCTGACCAGCAATTGAATATCATTGACGGCGACACCGCCGCCACCGCCGCCACTACCCTGAACCACTTCAATGGTAAAGGGCTTAAGGCTAAATTGCTGATCAGCGTCGGTCACCCGGGCAATAAAGTTACTGGTGCCCGGTACGCTCGGGGTACCCGACAACGCACCGGTTGCCGCATCCAGCTTGATGCCCTGGGGCAGCGAACCATTCTCCAGCGACCAGGTAAGGGGCTGCTTACCACCCTCGGCCGCCAGCAGCGCCGAGTAAAATACACCCACCGTACCGTCCGGCAGCGACGCCGTGGTAATGGCCAAATCGCCACCGCTGCCACCACCTGACCCGGTGACTCCTCGATGGAAATTTCCTCGGTCTCAAAGGTCGCAGTACCGCTTTGGGTGGCAAAGGTAAACGCATAGTCCCCCGGGCCCTGCAGGTTGATGGTGGCCGTCACTCTGCCTTGCTCATTGGTAACACCAAAGCCGCCGGAGGCCGGGCTAAAGTTAATAGTGAAGGGATCACCCGGCGGATCTTGCAGGCCAATCATCACACCCGAAACCGGCGAGCCATTATCATCCGTCAGCAGTAAATTAACGGTACACTGACCCGTCAGCTTTTCCTGATCGATGCTGCAGTTCGTAATGCCCGTCAGATTACCGTCTCCCGGCGCTGCGATTTCCAGCGTCACCGGAGTGGCCACGCCCTCGGCGTCAAAACTGACGGGAACGGGCTGAGAGCCCGGCACCTGTCCGCTGCTGGCAACGGGTACGGTAACACAACCGTCGCTGCCGGTGTTTAACGTGCCCACGGTCGCCGAGTTGCCGTTGACCGTGACGGTAGCCGCGCCGGTGTTGCCGATGGCATAGTCAATGGTGGTGGCGGGCAGCGGTGCGAAGTTGGGATCCTTTAGGCATAGAGTCACGTCCGTGCTGCTGTTTGCCTTTAGCTGCTGTCCTTGCGGCACCGAAGTGGTCAGGCTGACATTGGTACCATCGCTGGCGCCCAGATAGACCGAACCACAATTGGCGCCCGTCGCATCGCAGGTATTCAATACCGTGCAGACGGTGGAGGCGCTGGTGCACGCCACGAGAACGGCCGTTTGCCCCAGACGCGACACCGGATAGGTCAGCAGGGTCTCGGCAACGCCGTTCACATCGGTAAAAGAAGGTGACAGGATAGTGCCGCTTTGTGGACGGCCGATGAGATAGGGAACCGTGGGACCGTTATCGGGACCCATGTTAAAGGGTGGCTCCTGAATAAACAGCGTTGTCTGGCTAGCCACGTTTTCGATGACCCGGATACCGGTGTGAAACCGGTTATCGGGTACGGGATTATCGCTTCTTTGTCCGCCGTCGAGCACCAGGCGGTCGAAAGGCAGAACGCCCTTGCTGACAAAATTACCGTCCAGGGCATCAAACTGATTCTCTCCTTCCAGGGGATCGCCATTGTTACCCGCCACAAAAAAGGCGCCGGTGCCGCTTTCGGGATAGCCCGTTAATGGTCCGTCGATAAGGAAGAAGTTAATCTGCGTTCCGGGATTGACCGGATTGCCGTCGGCATCGGAAGCAATTACGCTGATCACCCGGCTGTAAGCGCCATTCTGCACGTTACCGTCGCCAAAGCGGGTTGCGCCCGTTAATATGGCGTTGACGAACGGACCGGTAAAGGTGAGCGCCGCCACCGGACGCTGGTCGGATGTGACTCTAATGGTGGCTTTGGCAATTTTGTTATTGCCGCTGACCGGATCTTGCACCGAAGCAATAATAGTGGCCTCGCCGGGTTCCGAGAAGGAAGTAAAGAAAACCCTTACCAAACCTCCGCTGGTTTCGGTCGACAGCGAGCCCATCAGGTTGGAAAACTCATCCTCATTGGTTGCCGGGTCGTTCAGCACGGAAATGCCGCCGTGCTTGACTCCCTCCACTGTCACCTGTACCGGGGTTCCATCGGGCACTTCCGAACCGTCATTTCTCCGCTCTACCTTGAAAATGACGGCCGTGGTATAGGGCAGTAACAGGCTAGGCTGTTCCAGATTCAAATTGGCCGGCAGAAGGCTTTTTTCTACCCTGACACCGCCGAAACGGATGCTATCCCCTTCGGCGGTAAACCCGCCGGTGCTGCTGCCGCCGCTGCCGCCGCCCCCACCGCAGCCGGCAAAGATAAGGGCAATCATGCCCAGACAAAATGCTTTCCTGATTCCGCTAAAAAGTGAATGCACGGAATTAACTCCCTTTTACCTTTCCGTTAAAATCCTAATGGCAAAAATGTATGCTGAAGCAATCCATAAAAGTTGGCAGAAAATCCGCTATCAGCGCGCAGCAAGCTCCTCATTGACGATCTGCGGCGTCACGAATATCAACAGTTCACGCTTGATATCTTCATTGATACGACGTTGAAAAAGCCGGCCGATGGCAGGAATATCACCCAGTAAAGGTACTTTATCGACGGCATCATTGCTGGTTTGCTCAAAAATGCCTCCCAGCACCACGGTTTCCCCGTTATCCACTAACACTTGTGTTTCCACCTCCCGCGTATCGATGGCGGGAATGAGTTCGCCTGTGCTTGAAGGCACCGGTATTCCCTGTTCATTCTTGGTCACTTTAAGATCCATGATCACTCGGTCGTCGGGCGTAATTTGCGGGGTTACGGTCAGTTCCAGCTCGGCTTTTTTGAACTCGATGTTAACGCCGTCATCATTGATCACCTGGTAAGGAATTTCGCGACCTTGACGGATGCTCGCCTCGGCCCGGTCCGTAGTAACTACGCGCGGGTTCGATAAGATTTCGCCCCGACCTTCCGCTTGCAAGGCCGAAAGCTCTAAATCGACAAGATAATCCTGGCCCAGGATAGCTAATGCCAGCCGCCCGAATGGGTCAGGGACACCGAGGTTAACGCCTAACCGTTCCGCCAAATTCGGTAACGTGGTCGGAAAGGGTTGACCCGTGTTCTGAAGGTTGTCCACGGCGCTATTCACAATGGTATTGGTTCCCGGTAACGAGCCGGTCGTGGTTACGACGCCATTGTCGCCGTTCTTGCGCACTCCGGTAAAACCCCAGCGAATGCCCAGTTCTTTGCGGAAATCATCGTTAGCGATGACGACCCGAGAATCAATCATTACCTGTCTGACCGGCACGTCTAAGCGGGTAATGAGGCTGCGGACTTCCGACAGCTTGTCGGGAATGTCCTGCACCAGCAGGCTGTTTGTACGCGGATCCACACTGACTTGACCGCGCGCGGAAAGTAGCGACATTTCTCCTTCCCCAGTGGTTTTCAGCAGGTCAGCCAGATCCTTGGCTTTAGCGTAGTTGACCTGGATAACCTCAGAGCGTAGCGGCACCAGGTCGGTCACTGTCTTACGGGCCTCCAATTCCAGTTTTTCACGAGCAGCCACTTCTTCGGTGGGCGCAACGTACATCACATTGCCGTTTTGCCGCATGGTAAGGCCTTTCGTGCGGAGAATAATATCCAATGCCTGATCCCAGGGCACATTTTGTAGGCGTAAGGTCAGATTACCCTGCACAGTATCACTGACCACCACGTTCTGGCCGGTGAAATCGGCAAGTATTTGTAGCACCGCCCGTACCTCAATGTTCTGAAAATTGAGCGATAATAAGTCACCGCTAAAGGTTTTTTTCTGAGGATCCAGGCTCTCCTCTTCTTCTTCAGGGACAGGACTGACTTCTATGGCATAGAGATCATCTGCCTGATAGGCGAGATATTGATATGGCGGTGTCGGCTGAATGATAATGCGGGTGTTGTTGCGTTGTTTAATCACGTCCACTCGTTCAACAGGCGTGGCGAAGTCAGTGACATCCAGACGACGTTGCTGTCCCCGCACCAGAGCGGCGCCCACGAAATCGGCAACGATCTGGCTGCCTTCTTGCCGCACGTTGACGGGTATGGAGGGGTCGGACAACTTGATGTTAATGATGGCCGCACCCTGCGGACTGCGCCGAAAGTCGACATTCTCAATAGTGTGCGCAGTCGCCACGGGCCCAGGAGAGTCATCAACCGTCACCATTGCCGGTGCTGTGCCCCCTGCCTCCAGGATCAGCACCACGGAATTGCCTTCGCTACTGACCTTATAAGGTATCAATTGCGCCAGGTTCACCGAAGCGCGGGTGCGATCACTGCCCTCCAGCACACTCACTTTTTCGGCAACTCCACTACCGATGGCCTGCTGACGGGTGTTTAATCCGCTCCGTGTGTTAGGAAAATCCACCACGATACGAGCGGGATCATTGATAGTGAAGCTGCTCAGCGGCTTCGCCAAGGGTTGCGACAGCTTAAAGCGAATCTGCACCTGGCCACCGGGTAGATTACCGATATCCAGTGCTTCCAGCACGGTTTCCTCGGCAGCCTTCGCCGTGGGGCCGTTACCAAAAATGCCACAGGCTAACAAGGCTGCTAATAATACCTTTAGTAAACTCTCACCGCACAACCGTCGGTGTAGCTTCCCGGACATGCCTGTCATAATAATTCTCCCTGTATCATAGTGCTCCCTACCAGATTAGTCAGCCATCGAGAGAAACGCATCACGCTCTATCCAACGCGAATCGTTCTCGGGAACGATCTCGGTCAGATCAATACGCTGTTCCGTGATGTTTATTACCTTGCCGTGATCGGAACCCAGATAACTGCCTCTTTGAATCCGATGAATAATGCCATCAGGAGCCTCGATTAAGGCCCATAAATTGTCGTCCTTCTGGAAGGTTCCTACCATTTTTAAAGAACCCAGAGCGTACTTTTCAAGTTCTTCACGGGTACGATCTGGATCAGGATGGATACCATTGTCGATCATCTCCGGCTGCTCTTCGAAAGAGACCTCTTCCGGTTGTCGGGCAAAGGCAGAAGCCACGAAGGGATCTTTAAGCCCTTGAGCCGTGTAAGTAAACGGACGGTAAGGCTCAACTTCGGGAGGTGGGTCGAGTGGCTTGCCCAGCGAAGATTCTTTGCTAGTAGCGACAAATTGCCGCAGGTCCTGGAGGTCAGCTTCTCCACAACCTGCCATTAACGCAATTGCCATAGCCAGCATTAACGGTCGCTGCCAGGCTATCGGCGGTTGCGATGTTACACATAGTAGACTCATTTGTTACTCCTAGCCTCCCTGCTGTTACGCTCACCGGCTCCCTGCACACTCTTTGCCGCCTCCGGATCTTCGTCCAAATAACGATAGGTTTGTAACGTGGCCTCAATTAACAAGGGCTTGCTTTCTTCTTTGTCGGCGCGTTGCCCTTCGCGTGTTTGCCGTTGGGGGTCGTTGAGGTTTGCATTTTCCAGCGTGACGATACGCGGCAGGGCCGCAATATTGCTTACAAAAGCACCGAATTGATGATAAGTAGAGTGCGCACGAATCGAAATAGGCTTAGCTGCATAGAAATCATGCGGTTGCTCAGGTTCAGGTTTAAACAACTCAAAGTTAAGTCCATTTCTCTTTCCGGTGTTGGAGATATCTTCAAGCAGATCCGGCATTTCGGTGCGAGTGGGAAGTTGGCGCAGCATATCGTTCAGTTTATTCTGCATCTCCTCAAGCTGCGCTCGGTACGCATCGATATTAGCCATCACCTGCTGTTTCTCAATAAACTCCTGCCGCAACTGCTGCTCGATACGGCGTACGTTCTCTAGCGCTTCCAGTTGATGGCGGGTGTGGAACCAGTAACCAAGGCCCGCTACAGTAGCAACGACAATAACTGTGGCTATCGCCTTGGCTAACGGTGGCCAACTTCCAGCATTGCTGAAATCCAGGCTGTTAAACTCTGCGAGATTCATGGCGTCCCTACCTCCTCCTGCGCTCCCTGCGCTGAATTTTTAAGGCTAACCACCAATTCAAACTGACTGGCCCGAGTATCGTTGATAGTCTGGGTTTCTACCAACCGCAAGGTGGGTTCACCAAACTCAGGTGAATCAGTGAGCTTACGCATAAAGATGGAAATGACATTGTTGGAACTCGCCATCCCTTTTAGCGTTAGTTGATTGCCCTCACTTTTAATCAGAGTCAGGTAAGCATTTTCCGGCAGCAGCCGAACCAGCGCATCGAAAACTTTTACCATTCCCGGACGGCTAGACTGCAAGTTCTGTATCACTTCCAGACGTCCCAACAGACGAGCTTTAGTCTTATCTAACTCTTTGATTTCCGCCTCAGCCTTTTTGAGTCGAGTGATTTCACCGCGCAGATATTGATTGCGGGTTTCCTGTTGCGCAACTTGACTCTCGATCAACAGATGGGTAAAGCCTAAACTAAGGATGCCAACCACACCCCCCGCTGCCAACATGGTCAGGAATCTGAGCTGCTGTTGCTTGCGGCGTGCTTCGCGCCATGGAAGGAGATTGATACGCGTCATCTCAGTCAAAACTCCTTAGTGCCAAACCGCAGGCAACGCCAAACAGAGGAGCATCGCGCAATAAGCTATGGCGGTTAACCCGGGTCATGTTACTCATCTGTGCAAAGGGATTACCAATCATCGCTGGAATATTAAGACGCTCGGCGATGACACTATCGAGACCGGCGATCATTGCGCCGCCACCCGTTAAAGTAAGCCTATCCAGTTGGCTATGCCGACCGCCGGCATAGTGATCAGAGGAAAAGAAAAACTGCAGTGCCTGACCGATCTGTTCCGCTGCCGCCTGCTGGAAAGGACTCAGTATGTTGACTGGATAATCCTCAGATAAATCGCCGGAACGCTTTGCCAATTCCGCTCTGTCTTTAGGCAAGTCATAAAACTCGGCAATGGCTGTGGTCAGCTGTTCACTGCCAAAGGCTTGTTCCCGAGTGAAAATAACCTTGTCATCTCGTAGCACATATAACGTAGTAATATCGGCGCCTATGTCTACCAATGCCGTCAATGAGCCATCGAGCTTGTTCAGATTAATCTGAGCATTCTCTTCTTGTTTGAGGAATTCCCGGCTAAAAAACCGCACAGTATTTTCTAACGCATAAGCTTCCACATCGACAATCGCTGTTTTCAAACCGGCTTCCTGCAGTACTTCCTTGCGCAGATCCACGTTCTCCTTGCGAGAAGCTACAATCATGACTTCTTGAGTGTTCGCATCCACCTTAGAGGATTTTTGAACTACTTGAAAATCAAGATAAATTTCCTCTAAAGGGAAAGGAATGTATTGGGAGGCATCGAGTTGAATATGAGCTTCAATCTCATCCTCACCAAATTCGGCGGGCATTGGAATGGTGCGGGTAATGACACTCGAAGTAGGAACAGCAACAGCAGCTTTTTTGAGTCGTGTGCCCGAGGTTTTAAGGGCACTTTTGAGAGCCGCTCCTACTTCATCGAGAGCAGTAGGATTACGGTTCTCCATTGCGCCTTCAGGAAGAGGCTCAATGGCCATGGCTTCTACTTTGTAGCGCTGTCCATTGCGGCTGAGCTCCATCAATTTCACTGAGGAAGGGCCGATGTCAATTCCTAAGACGCGGTCTCTCTGCTTAAATAGGGCCACGTTATTTCCTTTCCATTTGTTCCATTCGCTCCAAAGCTTGGAGCTTGCATCAATCCGGTTTTCCTGATTAACCAGAAGTTATTCTTACAGTTTTTAACAAAACAATCATTCCATTTTCCTTGTGTTGAAGTGTATCCTAAAAATAACATATCGAAAAACCACTGTTTTAGTGGTCAGGCAACCTTGGTACAGGATGTGTTGTTTGAACAGAGAGTGAAACGTACGATAAAAACCTTCCTACGTGATTTGCGTAGGAGTTGGCGGGAGAGAAGAACAACGATTGGAAAATATTTAACACCTTGGCAGTCCCGCCATCATTGGTCTGCACGCTCCTGTGACCGGTAATTTGTATGGCAAACTCCTTTACTAAAAAACTTTTGTTACTGTCTTTTCTTTAGTTTTCAACGACAGTGCTCCCTAGTTTTCAATATTTTTTGTTAGTTAACATTGCGTTAACACTGCAGCCACCTAAAAACTTGAGCAACTGGTACGTAGAATTGTAAAATGTAACGCTTAGTTACCAAATGCAGTTGCTATGTTTAAATAACATAGTTTTCCATTTATTCTTAGCATAAACTCCACGCACTTTAACAGCAACTGTAACTGCCTCGAAGATTGTCAATATCTCCTAGCAACTTGTCAAGCATGGAGTTTCTCCAAATGGCTACTCGTCAACGCGATGGAAGCAGGTTAAGAGCCCTGCTCGCTCAAGAATGTGCCCGCATTATGGCTGATGAGGGAGTAAAGGATTTTTTGGTGGCCAAACGTAAAGCTGCAGTCCGACTCGGAGTATCCAATAAAGCTTTTTTACCTGGCAATGTGGAAATCGAACAAGCTTTTATAGAATATCAGCGTTTATTTAACTCTGCTAAACAATCAGCACAGCTGCGCGAGTTACGGCAAACTGCCGTTGAAGCTATGCGCTTTTTCGCCCGCTTTCATCCCCGTCTGGTGGGTTCGGTTTTAACCGGTACAGCGGGCCCCTATGCTAACATCAACCTACATCTGTTCGCTGATACACCGGAAGCAGTGGTTTGGTTCCTAATGGACCATACGATTCCCTTTGAAACTTCGGAGCGCCGTTTGCGTCTGGGTAACGGCGAATATGCCTGTTTTCCGGTATTTAGCTTTGGAGCAGGAGATGCCAACATAGACTTGACGGTCTTTACGCCCCGAAAAGGACGAGAATCCCCGCGTAGCCCCATAGATGGACGGCCAATGCGCCGGGCTAGCTTAGCCGAGGTTCAGGCATTGCTCGATGCGGACCGTGAACCGTAGCATTGACGGATAATTAACGCTGTTATAGTGCCAGCCATATGAATTGATGCCGATAATTTTATTACAATCGTTGTTTACTAACGATTTGAAGCCTTGTAACCAGTATCAGGTCATTTGGCCGGCACTATAACACTGTCCGTCTAAAATAGGCTAGCCTAGCGCAATGTTATATTCACTCGCCGTTATTGCCACTCCTGTGAAGTGGTAGTGTATTGCCTCAGAGAGACTAGTCTACTAAAATCAGTATGCTTAGCTCCAGATAGCACCACTTTTTTAGCTATTATTTCCCTAGCGCTCTGCTATGGGGGGAACATCTTGCTTGGCTTCTCCCACGTAAAGCTGGCGCGGACGACCAATTTTCTGTTGAGGATCGCTAATCATCTCCATCCAATGGCTAATCCAGCCTACAGTGCGCGCAACCGCAAACATGACAGTGAACATATTGACTGGAATATTAAGAGCTTTGTAAATAATACCAGAATAAAAATCCACGTTCGGATACAACTTTCTCGCAACGAAAAATTCATCCTTGAGGGCAATTTCCTCCAAACGCATGGCAAGTTCCATTAAGGGATCATCACCGTAGTTTGCTAGCACTCGATTGCATACTTCCTTAACCAGTTTGGCACGGGGATCGAAATTACGATAAACCCTATGACCAAAACCCATCAGTCGAAAAGAATCATTCTTGTCTTTTGCCCTAGCAATGTATTTATCAATGTTGGCAACTGTGCCAATCTCAGCTAGTTGTTTTAATACGGCTTCATTGGCACCACCATGAGCAGGTCCCCATAGACAAGCAACGCCAGCGGCAACTGCAGCATAAGGATTAGCGCCGGTGGAACCAGCCAGTCGTACCGTCGAAGTGGACGCATTTTGCTCATGATCGGCATGGAGAATAAACAACACATCAAGAGCCTTCTCCGCTACCGGGTCTACCTGATATTCCTCACATGGAACCGAAAACATCATGTGCAGTAAATTGCCGCAGTAGCTCAAATCGTTCCGCGGATAAATGATGGGCTGACCAATATTATGTTTGTAACAGGCCGCAGCAATGGTAGGCATTTTTGCGATCAGCCGGTGCGCCGTTATCATCCGATGTTCGGGATCTCTAATGTCTAATTTATCGTGGTAGAAAGCAGCCAAAGATCCTACGACACCGGTCATCATAGCCATCGGATGAGCATCGTAGTTGAACCCGTCGAAGAAGCTTCGCAGGTTCTCGTTGAGCATCGTGTGGTAGGTTATGGTATGTTCAAATTCTCTGAGTTCCTCAGCATTAGGCAAGGCGCTATTGATTAACAAATAACAGACTTCAATGAAGCTACATTGCTCAGCCAGCTGTTCGATAGGATAGCCCCGGTACATCAGTTCGCCCTTGGGTCCATCGAGATAGGTAATTGTACTGCTGCAACTGGCCGTAGATACGTAGCCAGGGTCATAAGTAAAGTAGCCCAGCTCCTTGTGTAGACTGCCGATATCTATAACGGCATCGCCGTGAGTGGGATCTATGACGGGCATTTCTATGCTTTTGCCGGACTTGTTATCAGTAAGGGTTACAGTCGCTTTAGACATTCGGCAACCTCCAAAATGGGAATGTTTATTAAGATAGGAAAGGTTTGCCTTTCCCTTATATTCATTTCTTATTGGCGCTGAATTGCTTCGCCCGAGGCAGATCGGCGCTGAGCTAACGCTCGGTGCATGCATTTACTTAGTTTTTACAACCCTTCTAACCCTCCTAAAGAGCAAGCTAGGGATACTTTAAGCCAGGCGACTTGTCGCTTTGTTTCCGTTATCGGTTTTTCCATTCCTGTTTGATGCTGACTTATTGACGTTGATAAACTGGAGGCTAAAGCTGACATTCTATTGGTAAGTCAGTACCTTGGTAAGGGCGGCCTGCTTGGGAAGTGGACGCGAGAATTTTCAAGAAAGGCCGTATTTGCGCCGAAAGCGGTCTACTCGACCCGCCGTATCAACGATTTTCTGTTTACCCGTATAAAAGGGATGAGATTGACTGGAAATTTCAACCTTAACCAATGGATATTCCTTCCCGTCGGTCCATTGGATAGAGTCTTTAGATTTTATAGTAGATCTCGTCAGAAACGCAAAGTCAGTGGAAACGTCTTGAAAAACGACTTCTCTGTATTGAGGATGGATATCTCTTTTCATGATGATTGAAACCCTATCGGTTGAAAATCGATGTCAGTGGTAATGTTTGCAGTAAGTGGTAGTATTTGTAGAAATAATTAATGCTGACAAACTAAAATTTCGATATCATAGGTAATTATATGACTTTTACGCAAGTCCTCCATTAGTTCGGTTAGCGAGCGCTGAGGTGTTTGACCGGGGTATCGCCAGCAACGCACAGTGGGGTCGCGTTTGCAAATTCTTGTTGGATGACAGGGTTGAACGGCGGTGACACGTCCAGCCTGGACGGTTAGAGTCTAGTTTAGACATGAGGTCTATTGAACTTCAAAAAGCAGCGTGCGATTACCCTTCAATTTTTGAAGGTTGATTCTCTTTGCCATACTTCGTCTTCGTTCCATGTAAGGCTTGCATATCAGCAAAAGGCCTGCTTGACTTCGGAGATACATCAAAAAACGGTTTTTTTCTCCAAGCAGACGCACATTATCGAAACTTATTATTCATTTAATAGTCCTAATTTGTTGGTTCGCTACAAAAAAACGGGATTCAATTTGCCCTCATTACTTTCTTTGTATCACGCTTTAGCGTGAAAATTATCAACATTAACGTACAGCCTAATTACCTATCCGTCTAAAGTATAGTACGTGTGTTTTGTCTTGATCTTTGCGCAGTTACGAATCTCTGTTGCGCAATGCTGCGTCTAATTATCACTCTGATTTAAATTAATGAGGCTTTGTAAATCTGCTAAAAAGGTTTTTTATTAAATGTCTTATTCTACTACTTTAGCATTTAAAGAAATCGCTCGCGACAATGAGGACCACAAGTTCATTTCTGACTCAGAAATTGTTGATAGCTTGTCTTCAACTGAAGATGATATTGATGATTACACTCGCTTGATCAATGGACTTGCTGATACGGATCCAGAAGTTTTGAATCAGCTTCCTCGCCCTAAGATTCTTTCCTCTTTTGAAGAAGAGTCTTTTGAAAAAGCAGATGCCGAGCGAACTGAAACGACTTTAGCGGTTTCAGCAACGGGGGAAGATATTGATCAGAGCGATCCGCTTAATGTGTATCTCCAAGAGATGAGTGTGCATGGTTTGCTAACTCGCGATGAGGAGACAGAGCTAGCAAAATGCATTGAAGATGGATTACAGAACATCAAAGAGACAGTTGCTGCTTGCCCCATGACCTTTGCTGAAGTATTGCACTTAGTTGAGACTGACGAAGGAGAATCATCTTTCGGTTTGATAAGGGAAGTCGTCGATTCCAGCAAGAACAATGATCCCACTTTTTCCGATGATGGTACCCCACAGGAGGATATGGATGCGCAGAATTGGCTTCTTGAAGAAGTCAGGAAACGATTTGCTCACATTCAAAATTTATACAACAGCCTGCTGCAAGCACACCATCGGTACGGTGTCAGCAGTCCTCAGGCCAGTGAGCTTCGGCAGTGTCTGGCTGACCAGTTACTCAGCATCAGTATTCCCTCTGATCTGCTTAATCGCCTTTTTCAGCAAATTAAAGACCTAGCCGATCAGGTACGCCTGCGAGAACGGGCTGCTGTGGATATTTGTGTCAACCAAATGCGGGTGTGCCGTACGAACCTTTTTAAAGCCCTCGCAGACAATGAAACAAGTTGCGATTGGTTAAATAATTTGCTTGAACAGGTGACAAACGATGAGGTTAATGACGCTTCTGCTATCATTGAGCTGCAACGTTTAGGAACGGAGTTAGCTCAATTGGAAATGAAAGCCGGTTTGCCGGTTGCCGAACTTAAAGCGCTTGATCAACGTCTGTTGAGGGGCGAGTACAAAGTCCGCGAAGCGAGACATAAAATGATTCAAGCCAATCTTAGGTTGGTTATCTACGTGGCTAAAAGGTATCGCAACCGTGGGCTTTCATTCTCGGATCTCATTCAGGAAGGCAATCTCGGTTTAATGAAAGCCGTCGATAAATTTAATTATCAACGGGGATTTAAGTTTTCAACTTATGCCCATTGGTGGATCCGTCAAGCTGTTATCCGAGCGATTGACGACCGTGCCCGTATTATACGAATCCCGGTACACATGGCCGAAAGGGTTAATCAGCTTAACCGAATTTCCCAGGAAATACAGCGCAGGGAAGGACGTGAAGCGCTGATGGAAGAGCTGACGGAGCAGACAGGCTTATCTGAAGAGAAGGTTTACGAGGCACTACAAACTCCCCAAGATCCTATCTCGATGGCTATCCCATTTGGACGAGACGAGGACACGCAGCTAGGCGATTTTATTGAAGATAAGAACCATCCAGCTCCTGTTGCGCTAGTCATGGATTCAGAACTGCAGTCTAAAATTCATGAACTGCTGAGTACACTGACTCCTAGAGAGGCCGATATTCTGGCAATGCGTTTCGGCATAGGTGTAGGTGCCGCCGAGCACACACTCGATGAGGTCGGTAAACAGCTTGGTGTTTCCAAGGAACGGGTTCGACAGCTTGAAGCTAGGGCCTTGCGCAAACTCCGTGAAATCAGTAATACACAACATTTGCGACCTTACGCTGAAAGCTAACTCAGCATGCCAAGAGACCGGAATAGTTGGAGATATCAACCATCCCTGTTCAGGGGAAAAGGTAATCGGGTTTTACTGATGGAAGCAATTGCTACACTCCCCGAATGCGGCCTAAAATCAGTCCTGCAGTCAGTAATGTACCCAGCAATACCACCGTAAAACTGTCACCCATACGCACGTAAGGGGTAGCACCAGTCATTGGTTGCAACTTCCCCTGTACCACTGTAGTACTGAATGGCTTGCCACTGACCGTAATGCGGCCACGTTCATCAATCAAGGCGGTAATGCCGGTATTGGTAGCTCGAGCCATATAACGTCCCGTTTCCAATGCTCGCATACGGACTATTTGCAAGTGCTGATAAGGCGCCAGAGAATCGCCAAACCAGGCATCATTGCTGACATTCACTAAAAACTGCGCACGCGGCAAATCTTTTCTAATTTCGCTTCCAAATGCTGCTTCAAAACAAATCGATACACCAACTGGATGACCAGCAGCTTTTAGCAGAGCCTGGTTTTCGCTGCCGGGGGTGAAATCTGCCATGGGAATTTCCACAAATCGGTGGAAAAAATTCAGTAGGGAGCGCAGAGGAAGGTATTCGCCGAAGGGCAATAACCGGCGTTTATAATAAAAACCGTGGGAACTTCCGAAGCTAATGACGCCATTATAAAAAACACGAGTGTCCCAAGAACCCGATGGAACCCCGACTAAGTAATCCGTATCACTACGTCGGGAACGTATTTCCAAGGCACGAATGAAATCCTCGGCATCTTGATACAAAATTGGAATGGCTGTTTCTGGCCAGATAACGATATCACTTTCTTCAGCGACTTGTAGGCTTAGCTGAGCATAAAGCCTCAATGTCTCCTGTAGTTGCTCGGGCTGCCATTTTCGATCTTGAGAGATGTTGCCCTGAATCAGGCTAATTCGCAGCGGTTCGCCTTGTGGTTCAGACCAGTTGATTTGCGCTAAACTCCAGGCACCGCCCCACAACATTACCGCCAGGGTGGTAAAGATTAACCGTTTTTGCCACTTACTTTGGATTAGCAATAACAGCAAACCGGCACTCAAGGCGACTCCCCAGCTAACTCCAAAAACCCCAAGATAGGGCGCCAGTCCAACTAGCAAACTGTCGACTTGACTATAGCCCAAAGATAGCCAGGGAAAGCCGGTAAATAACCAACTGCGTATCCACTCTAAGCTAGCCCATAAGGCGGGTGCTACTAAAAGCCATTTACACCAATCAGAATATGGCATCCAACGCGCTAACAGGTAACCGGCCACAGCTGGATACAGTGCCATGAGCAACACTAGCGCCAACGTTGTCAAGACAGCGAATGCAGCAGGAGCGTTACCGTAGTGATGCAGGCTGATGTAAACCCAGTATATTCCTGTTGCAAATGCACCTACCCCAAACAGTCCGCCTTGCCAGGCGGCGCGACGCGGCGTTTCCCCTTGCCAAAGCCAGCATAATAGGGACATCAAAAGGATGGCCAAGGGCCAGATAGCAAAGGGTGAAAAGGCCAGGGGCAATAACGCACCGGCGCAGAGGGCCAATAATTCGCTGCTTACCCGTAACCGCCAAGACGCAGGACGAAAGAGGGCATTTCGTAGAGGGGTAAGTTGTTCCTTCAAGGCTGCAACAGAGAGCTAGACGTTTGCAGACTCAACGCTGTGCTCATCGGGAAGAGTCAGTTCCAACAGGTGTACACGACGGTTGTCGGCGCGCAGAACCCGAAACTGAAATTGATCTACGTTTACCATTTCACCTCGCTTGGGCAAATGACCTAATTCCATCATTACCAGGCCACCTACAGTGTCAGCTTTTACGTCACTGAAATGAGTGCCAAAACGCTCATTGAATTCCTCTACGGGGGTAAGAGCCTGAATGGTAAACTCCCTCTCTCCTTGTTGACGGATGAAATTGTCGTCTTCATCGATGTCATGCTCGTCATCGATCTCACCAACAATTTCCTCCAGCACATCCTCGATGGTGACCAGGCCAGCAACTCCACCATATTCATCCACCACAATAGCCATATGCAGATGGGTGCTGCGAAACTCCTTAAGTAGAGCATTAAGGCGTTTACTCTCAGGAATAAACTTGGGGGGATGTAAAATATTCTGGAGCAGAAAAACCCCAGCACCTTGGGCGAAGTATCGGAGCAGATCTTTGACAATAAGGATACCTAGCACATCATCGCGGCTTTCGCCAACGACTGGAAAGCGAGAATGTCCCGACTCAATCACTTCTGCCAGCAGTCGTTCCAAACTCCAATCATGCTCCACCACTATCATCTGACCGCGGGGCACCATGATGTCGCGAACCTGTTTCTCTGAAACATGCATGACTCCTTCCATCATGGCTAACGCATCCATGTCCAGCAGGTCCCGTTGTTGCGCGTCACGCAGCAACTCGAGCAACTCTTCCCGGTCTTTGGGTTCCCCCAACAGGGCAAAACTCAGCCTTTCCAACCATGATCGATGTCCGGAGTCTGATTGGTCTTCATTCATGAGTCTATCAAGTCTCCGTAAGGGTCTGGATATCCCAGACCAGCCAATATCCTACTTTCCAACGCCTCCATTGCCTTGGCTTGTATACTATTCTGATGATCATAACTTAGTAGATGCAAAACGCCATGAATGACTATATGAGCCCAATGGGCTATAGGGTCCTTATGCTGTAATACGGCTTCACGTAAAATCACCGGAGCGCAAATCACCACATCGCCAAGCAAATTCACGTCAACGCCAGGAATTGCTTCGAAAGGAAAAGACAACACATTGGTAGATCCTTGCTTGTGACGGTAGCTTTGATTGAGAGCAGCACTTTCCGCTTCATCGACAATACGAATAACCAGCTCGGCATCATCTACATAGCCTGCACTTGTCAAAGCAGCTGTCACCCAGCGCTGTAAATCTGCTTTTTCTGGTAAGCCTGGAGCTCTTAGCGCGACCTGCACCTCCATTTCCAGAGTCATAAGTCGTGCGGCTCATGACGGTCATAAGCCGCCACAATACGCTGCACCAATGGATGACGTACGACATCGCGGGCGGTGAAAAAGGTCATGCTGATACCTTCGACATCCTTTAGAACCTCCAGGACCTGACGCAGACCTGAACGGGCATTCCGAGGTAGATCCACCTGGGTAATATCGCCAGTTATCACTGCCGTAGAGCCAAAGCCTATCCGGGTGAGGAACATCTTCATTTGCTCCACGGTGGTATTTTGGGCTTCGTCTAAAATAATAAAGGAGTCGTTTAGAGTACGTCCACGCATGAAAGCCAGAGGCGCTATTTCAATCACGTTGCGTTCGATAAGTTTGGCAACTCGTTCAAAGCCTAGCATTTCGTAAAGGGCATCGTAGAGAGGGCGCAAGTAGGGGTCGACTTTTTGAGCCATATCCCCAGGCAAAAAGCCTAAACGTTCACCTGCCTCAACCGCTGGACGCACGAGAATGATGCGCCGCACCTGATCTCGCTCCAGACTGTCCACGGCACAAGCCACTGCCAAATAAGTCTTACCGGTACCGGCGGGGCCTACGCCAAAATTAATATCGTGATGGATGATATTGTGTAAGTAGCGTTGCTGATTAGGCCCACGTCCATGGATTACGCCACGGCGGGTGCGAATGACGACTTCCTCAACTTCAACTTCTTCCAGCAGAGCCTCTATACCGGCCTCTTGGAGAAATAAATGAACCCGAGCCGGATTTAGCGGTTCTTCGCCGGTACTTTGATAGAGAGCTTCCAACACCGCAATAGCTGTATCTACAGCTTGTGGGTTACCAATCACCCGAAATTGATTACCACGGTTATTGATTTCTACACCTAGGCGGCGCTCAATCTGACGTAGATGTTCGTCTAATTGGCCGCAGAGATTAGCAAGCCGTTGATTGTCAATAGGCTCTAGCAGTAGATCTTGAAATTGGCGGCTTGCGCCAAGAGTGATGGCAGAGACGGTCATTAACCGATCAGTACCTCTCAGTTGATGCCCAGTTCAGGGCAGGCCAAGAACTCCCCACGTAGAGAGTTGGGCAACGCTTCGGTAATGTAAATATCGACAAAGTGGCCCAACAGGCGCTGGGGACCGGTAAAATTCACTACCCGATTGTTTGCGGTACGCCCGGCGAGTTGCCGTTGGTCTTTGCGTGCGGGGCGGTCCACTAGAATACGCTGTACAGTGCCTACCATCCGCTGGCTGATTGTCCGGGCTAGCGCATCGATGCGAGCCTGCAGGCAGGCTAAGCGTTTTTTTTTGGTTTCTAACGAATTATCGTCAACCAATGTGGCAGCAGGAGTACCTGGACGTGCACTATAAATGAAACTAAAGCTTTGATCGAAGCCTATCTCATCGATAAGCCGCATGGTGGCTTCGAAATCTGACTCGGTTTCACCGGGAAAGCCGACAATAAAATCGGAAGATAGACTAATATTTGGACGGATGCGGCGTAACTGGCGAATCTTAGCCTTATACTCAACAGCAGTGTGGCCGCGCTTCATTAGGGCCAAAATACGATCGGAGCCGCTTTGCACGGGTAAGTGCAAATGATCCGCTAATTTTGGAATTTCGGCATAAGCCTGGATCAGTCGCTCCGAAAACTCTACGGGATGAGAAGTTGTGTAACGGATACGTTCAATGCCGTCGATAGCAGATATATAGTGAATTAGTAAGGCTAAATCAGCAGTATCACCATCATCCATCAGTCCCCTATAAGCATTGACATTCTGGCCAAGCAAAGTCACTTCGCGTACATCCTGCTCAGCCAGGGAGACAATTTCGGCAATGACCTCATCGAAAGGTCGGCTAACTTCTTCACCTCGCGTGTAAGGAACTATACAGAAGGTACAGTATTTGCTGCAGCCTTCCATAATAGAGACAAAGGCGGTTGGACCTTCGGCCCGCGGCATTGGGAGATGGTCAAACTTCTCAATCTCAGTAAAAGATACGTCTACTACAGCACCCCGTTCAGCGCATACCGCGTCAAGCATCATTGGCAGACGGTGCAGGGTCTGAGGCCCGAAGACAATGTCAACAAATGGTGCCCGTTCCCGCAGTGCCTCACCTTCCTGACTGGCCACACAACCGCCTACACCGATAATTAGAGCGGGCCGTTGTTTCTTTAGCGTCCGCCAGACACCAAGTTGAGAAAAAACTTTTTCCTGAGCCTTTTCTCGAATGGAACAGGTATTAAGCAACAAAACATCGGCTGCAGTTGGCTCATCTGTCAATTCCATATTGTGAGAATCTCTGAGCAGATCCGCCATCTTGGTAGAATCATACTCGTTCATTTGGCAGCCGTGAGTCTTGATATAGAGTTTACGAATCATGTAGTCCTAAAGAGTGCTTACCAAGCTTAAGCAGTTTACCTCCGGGACGGTGGGACTGCTAGATTAGACAAGAGGATTTTAAATAAATAGGACTTACGCAAATTTCATTTTGAGAGAGGGATTCCTGAGTTGTTGGATGAGGTAGTCATCGAGTAAACCGTGCTTCAATTGATAGAGGGTTTGACCGGTTTTGGCGGCTAGCTCTTTGAGGCGGACCCAGACGAGGAAAGCACACCCGATATGATTGCGTTGAATGCGCGCCTTGCGGCACTGGCAGCGTTCCAGCCCAGTGACTTGGTTGCCTTCGCGGTGCAACTGCTCAATCTTCCAACGGAAGCCACACGCCTGTTGTGTTGCTTCGGTAGCGTCCTGAGTCGGGTCGTTGGTCACGACCCAATCCGTGCGGTGGGTAGACACCGCAACCCGAAACAGCCGCACCTTGTGGTCTTTGGGAAAGCCCTTGAGCTTAATGCGCTTGCCGTGAGCCAATTCATCGGCCTGCCAGGTCAGTGCATCGACACGTTGGTAAGGTTGCTGACCGTCCGCATCATCGACTTGCCGGTTGTCGTTCAACGGACCGTAGTAGACCTTCTGCAAGGTCTCGATAAACTGCATCAACTTCTTGGTGGCGTACCAGGTATCCATCAGCACCGCCTGAAAGGGCAAGGCTTTTTGGTAAATCACGTTGGTAAGCATCTCGCGCACATGATCGAGCTTGCTTTTGCCGTCCCCCTCAGGGTCATCAATGCGGTAGTCAATCAGCCAGAATTGATCCAGCGCCGGATGGATGTAGACGCAGGTCACTACCCCAATGCCCTTGATCACGGCTTTGGCGTTGCCGCTGTACTGACGCCGTACCCATTCAATCGCAAAGGAGGCGTTCTTATCCAGCACCGTATCATCGAAAACGACGTAACCCTGGGTGCTCGGCACCACTTGACTGCGTACGTTCGCCCAGACCAGCCGCGGCGTAATCCGCTCACCTCGCAGGTAGCGATTAATCGCATCATGACTGAATTGCTCGCAGTGGTCGGCAAAGTTCGTCAGCGTATAGTCGATCTGGCTGACTAACAGATATTGACAGTCATCTAATCGTGTCACAGGTGTTTTCATGCAATCAATTTAACGCTTTCCCCTGGTTTCGGCGACCCTTATAAGCCGATTTTGCGTAAGTCCTAATAAAGTCAGTTTGGAATAAATTGTGTGATATTTTGGATGACAGGGCTTTGTGAACTTAGTAATTTAAGCCGCATCGTAAGAGTTTGCTCAAGATGAGATGCTGAAATGCTATTTTCTATATAGTAGTTACTACACATTTTATAAGAAAACACTTTATTAGAAAGTTCGGATTAAATTGACTGATCTCTCTAATGGAATAGATAATTGCTAACATGTAATATAAAGTATTTTTTTGTTTCCATTTTTGATTTTACCTCAAAAGTAAAAATATTGTAGTAAAAGTCACAGTTGGAAGTGTAGTCGAACCATAATAATTTTAACCAAAAGTCTCAGCCACAACAATAATTTTAACCAAAAATCCTAGCCGCAGCTTTACTATTTATCTTTCTGTTAAGGTTCGATATTAAGCGTCTATACGCTATCGCGCTATCGGGAAACACATAATTTGCTATCCGTCTTAGAGAGAGTATATGTGCTTTTACCATCTGTACCTGGTAAGCTTCTCTTATGAATGAGCGCACAACTAAATTTTCCATTGCAACCCGTTTCCGGGGTTTTCTTCCTGTAATCGTTGATGTTGAAACTGGCGGCTTCAATGCTCATACCGATGCTCTTTTGGAAATCGCTGCAGTGATTTTGCGCATGGATGCGCAGGGTTATTTGCATCCCCTTCATACTGTTGCGTGCCATATAGAACCTTTTCCAGGCGCCAACCTGGAGCCTGCTTCTATGGCAGTTAATAAAATTGACCCTCATCATCCTTTTCGTCAAGCTTTATCCGAGACTGAAGCTCTCAACATCGTTTTCAAGCAAGTACGTCGGGAATTGCGGGAAACAGGCTGCACAAGAGCCGTTTTAGTAGGTCACAATGCATTTTTTGATCTCAGTTTTCTAAATGCAGCAGTAAGCCGCAATGACATCAAACGCAATCCCTTTCATCCATTTAGCAACCTGGATACCGTAACTCTTGCCGCACTAGCTTACGGACAAACAGTCTTGGCGAGAGCTGTTGCAGCGGCTGGTATTCCATGGAATACCAACGAAGCTCATTCTGCCGTCTACGATGCCGAACGCACCGCGGATTTGTTTTGCAAGGTCGTCAATCAGTGGAAAGATCTTGGTGGTTGGATACCCCAGTGAGACTCGACTTAGCACCATCCATACATTGCTTAGCTATGCAATTCTAATCCACTAGGTGCGGTCTAACTCGAAAGACCCGACTATGCCGGGTCTTTCAGATAACGTTTATAAAAACAGGATTGTTGTCACTCCGCGGACTCAACATTGACGTTTTTGGCTGCGGCTTCCATCAACTTTTGCAATTCGCCGCTTTCATACAGTTCCAGCGTAATATCACAGCCACCAATCAGTTCACCGTTGATATAAATTTGAGGAAAAGTAGGCCAGTTGGCATAGCGAGGAAGATTCTGAAAAATCTCAGAATCTTCTAAAACGTTGACATAAGCAAAAGGAACTCCTGTACTAGCCATAGCTCGGGCGGCACGGCTCGAGAAACCACACATAGGAAACTCAGGCGTACCTTTCATGTAAATAACAATCGGATTGGATTCAACTTGTTGCTTAATATGTTCTAGCACATCCATACTTAACCACCTCGTTATCTTAGCGTTAAATTAGTAGTAACCTCAGTTCGACATAAGAAACTTAAAGTATCAGGTGCTTATTCCGAAAAACACGGTAAATACATCCCGGTAAGCTTGACGGCGGTATCCATACCGCCGACATTTCCTGCACAAGCATCTAACACTTGAAGTTTATTCCCAACCGATCAAACGCTTATATATCGAACTCAGTTTAGTAGATAGGTTATGACAACTCACCTTTCCCTCCATATCTTACTTCTTAGATGCGTTCTAGAAAATGGGTTCCTCTATGAGCGCCTAACGGCATCAACATTAAGTTGCAACCATAATTCCAGAAGTGCTGCGTGCCAAAGTTTGCTACCTTGCAAAGGAGTCAAGTGGCCTTCGGGGCTTGCCAAGAGGTTATCTAAATAAGAGCGTCGGAATAATTCTCTTTCCCGGCAAGCTTGGGAATTTAGCACGGCCTTCATGAATTTTAAAAACTCCCCGCGTACATATTTTAAGGCCGGCATCGGAAAATAACCCTTGGGACGATCGATGATTGCATCTGGCACCAGACCCCGAGCGATTTTTTTCAATACATATTTACCGTTATCTTGAATTTTTAGCTCAGGCGGCATCTGGGCAGCTAACTCCACCAACTGGTGATCCAGAAAAGGTACTCTGGCTTCCAAACCCCAGGCCATAGTCATATTATCTACTCGTTTAACCGGATCATCCACGATCAACGTGGTGACATCAAAATGTAGAACCTGATCTAGGAATTCATCGGCATCCACCTGAGCAAAATGTTCACTCACCGTTTGCGCCGTATAATCGGGACCATGATAAACGGAGTTAACTGTTTTTAAATACTCCCCATGATCGCGATCGAAGTAATGGCGTCGGAAGCGCTCTAGGCTGCTTCCCCGCTCGGCATTCATTAGCGGATACCAAAAGTAACCCCCGAAGACTTCGTCAGCGCCTTGACCACTTTGGACCACTTTAACCACCTGGGATACCCGCTCCGCAAGCAAATAAAAAGCCACGGCATCCTGTCCTACCATAGGCTCGGCCATATGCTTTACCGCTTCTGGCAACCGCTTGAGTACCTCTTGATTAGGTATTAAATACCTATGATGCTTGGTAGGGTAGCGTTTCACTACCTGGTCCGAATATTCGAACTCGCTGCCTCGCTCCTCTGGCTGATCTTCGAAACCCACTGAAAAAGTCAATAGATTTTTGACTCCAGTTTCGGCCAGCAAAGCGACCAACAAGCTGGAATCCAGACCTCCCGACAACAGCACCCCCACCGGTACATCAGCGATGTCGAGACGGCGCCGCACTGCCTGGTGCAGACTCTCGTGAAGAATCTCTAGCCAATCGGATTCACTGCGGGATTCCGTTGGCCTAACAGCATGCAGGTGCCAATAAGTTCGAGGCTGTTCATGACCCTTTTTATCAATGCGCAAAGTCATTGCAGGAGGAAGCTTACGTATGCCTTTGAGTAGAGTGCGCGGTGCCGGTATCACGGCATGCAGGGTCAGTTGGTGGTGCAGGGCCACCGGATCGATGGTGGTATCGACATCATAAGCCTCTAACAGAGCCTGCATATTAGAGGCAAAGCGAAAGCAGTTTCCGCCACAACGGCTGTAGTAGAGAGGCTTAATGCCTAGGCGGTCACGAGCGAGAAACAGCGTTTGCGCACGAATATCCCAGACGGCGAAGGCAAACATGCCGATTAGATGCTCAACGCAGCGTTCGCCCCATTCAGCATAAGCTTTTAAAATAACCTCAGTATCGCCCTCAGAAAAGAAACGATACCCTATATTCAGTAGCTGCTGTCGTAGTTCCCGATAGTTGTAGATAGCGCCATTGAAAACTAGCGTTAATCCCAACTCATGGTCCACCATGGGTTGATGAGAACGCTCGCTCAAATCAATAATGGCTAAACGACGATGGCCTAACACCATAGGACCATCGGAAAAACAACCTTCATGGTCAGGGCCACGCCGGCTAAGGTGTCCTAGCATGCATCTCAGCAAGGCTAGATCTGGCTCTCGGCCATCGAGACGCAGTTCACCGCAGATTCCGCACATAGGGCTTGTTTCTTTAGATTGCTTAGGGGGAATACGTAAGGTGTAGCAAAGTAATTAAGGGTAGACTAAATTGGCGGCTATTACCGGTGGCTGCACGCCCGGTACCCTACGTGCCACCGAGATGGCGCGATTAAACGCAAGGGCATTCGGCACGCTGCCGCTGAGCGTTACCACACCCTGTTCGGCAGTAACAGTAATGTCGGAAGAGGCGAGCAAATCATCCTTCTGTAAGGCAGCCTTAACGGTAGACGTAATCTCGGCATCGCTCGGCCCCTGTTTAGCTTGATTGGCGCTGGGTCCTGCATCTGGAGAACTGTCCTCTGCGGTTGTCGCGCAGCCCCCTATCCAGCATAAACCTAACAGCAGGAAAGCATGTGCAGCTTTCTTTATGCTCATCAAAAAACTCCTAAGTTGTTGCCGAAGAAATAAAAATATTTTGAGCTATCTTATGATGCGCTGGAGCAATGCACAGCTATCATTGCCTTATTTGCGCTTGGTTATTTCTTTCCATTGCATTGTCAAAACCTCGGGTTTAGACTAATTTTAGTTCCTAGTGCAGCGTCATGACTAAAAATTAGGGTTGTCGATCCATGGAAGCTCAGCATATTGGTCATTTTGAAAGGTATCTACCCTAAAATTAAGCTGTGACGCTGCACTAGCCGGATTATTTCCTCTTAATCACTTGTTTTATCTAAGTACAAGTGGGAACACATATTCTCTTTTCCATCGAGCAATCACATCCTATGAAGTAAGGAGGAATCCATAGTTATGGTTCATGAACTACCGCCTCTGCCCTATGCTAAAAATGCTCTTGCACCGCATATCTCCGAGGAAACATTGGATTACCACTATGGTAAACACCATCAAACCTATGTAAACAACTTAAACAATTTGATTCCAAACACAGAGTTCGAGAATATGTCTCTTGAGGATATTATCAAAAAATCCTCTGGCGGCGTGTTTAACAATGCTGCTCAGGTGTGGAATCATACCTTCTATTGGAATTGTCTAAGTCCCAATGGCGGTGGTGAACCCAGCGGTGCTTTGGCCGACGCCATCAACCAGAAATTTGGTTCTTTCGCGACCTTTCAAGAGGAATTTACTAAGTGTGCAGTGAGCACTTTTGGTTCTGGCTGGGCTTGGTTGGTCAAAAACTCCGATGGCTCTCTGGAAATAATGAGCACTGCCAATGCCGGCACACCTGCAACCGACGGCAAGACAGCATTGTTAACTTGCGACGTATGGGAACACGCTTATTATATTGACTATCGCAATGCGCGTCCTAAATACGTAGAAGCTTTCTGGAATCTGGTCAATTGGAACTTTGCGACACAGCAGTATACTAGCTAAACCAACCATTTCCCTGGTTTTGCCGAGAAACGGGTTCGTCGAGCTCGTTTCTCTCAAGCTATGACTCCATTTTATATAGACAGTCACTTGCCTGATGACATCTCAAGTCATCTGTACAATACCCAGTTTAAAGTAGATCCTGAGGATCCACATCTATAGACCAGCGCACCTTACGCGCCAGCTTCAAGTTTTCCAGTTGTTCCAACCATTCTTCCAAAAACGCATGGAGCTGTCGCCGCCGTTGCGCTTGCACCAGTAACTGGGCCCGGTAACGTCCGGCCCGACGCTCCATGGGAGCCGGTACGGGACCTAATAATTCTACATCCCGCCGTAAACTGCTGCCCGATTCCAAGGCCTGCGCTAAGAAAGCGCGGGGTAGCTCTGGAACAATGGCATCTGCCCGTAGCAGTGCCTGGCAAGTAAATGGTGGTAGTTCTGCATCCTGGCGTTCTAACAAAGCCGCAGCGGCAAATGCTGAGTATCCTTCATAAACCAGGATCTGCAGCAGAGGATGCTGGGGATGGTGAGTCTGAACAATCACTGTGCCGGGTTTCTCAGCTCGTCCCGCTCGACCTGCCACTTGCACGATTAATTGTGCCATTCGTTCACTGGTGCGAAAATCTGCGCCGAACAGACCCTGATCTGCATCCAGAATGCCGACTAAAGTGACATTAGGAAAATGATGACCTTTAGCTAACATCTGAGTTCCGATAAGAATGCTTCGCTCACCATTGTGGATATCCTTTAATAGGGCTTGAAGACTACCCTTGCGGCGAGTGCTGTCGCGATCCATGCGAGCAATACCAATGGCAGGAAATTCTCGTTTAAGAATCTGCTCGATGCGCTCAGTGCCCTGTCCTACAGCCCGCAGATCGATACTACCGCAAAGGGGACATGCTACGTCTATGCTTTTCTCCGTTCCACAATGATGGCAAATAAGTCGGCAGCGTCGCAGATGTAGTGTCAGACGCGCGTCGCAGCGTTGACACTGGCCAATCCAGCCACATTCATGGCATATCAGCGTAGGCGCAAAACCGCGCCGGTTAAGAAACAGCAGCACTTGGCCTTGCTGGGCAAGATGAGTATGCATCCGATGTAGCAATGGGATGGAGAGACCTTCTTCCATGGGTTGGCGACGCACATCCAAAACTTCGATAGGTGGAGGAACAGCATTACCCACTCGGTTCGGCAGGCAAAGGCGCTGATAGCGGCCGCGCTGCATATTAAACAAACTTTCCAGTGATGGAGTAGCTGATCCTAACAGCACCGGAACCGCCGCTTGACGAGCACGCATTACTGACAAATCGCGTGCATGGTAGCGGAAACCTTCTTGTTGCTTAAAAGATATATCATGCTCCTCATCAACAATAATCACACCTGGGTTCTTTAAAGGGGTAAAAATTGCCGAACGAGTTCCAATCACCACGGAAGCGGTACCATCCCTGGCTAATAGCCAGGCATTCAACCGTTCCTGTTGACTAAGTCCCGAATGCAATACCGCCATGGGACCGGGAAAGCGGGTCGCAAAGCGCACCAACAACTGAGGAGTTAAACCAATTTCAGGTACTAACACCAGGGCTTGCCGCCTTTGAGCTAACACTGCCTCAACAATCCGCAAGTAAACCTCAGTTTTGCCGCTACCGGTGACGCCATCCAGAAGAAAAACACTAAAGCTACCTAAAACACTACAAACCGCCGTCACAGCTGCCTGCTGAGCAGCATTAAGCGGAGGTGCTGAGGTGATCTGCCGAGCAGAACACGGAAAAACCTCTACTTGTTCCAGCCAACCCTTGTCCCGCAGGACGCGAGCAATGCCTGATCCAGCCGGCATGGCGCTTCGCAGTTGTTCACTCGACACGCCTGCAGGATATTGCGCTAAATATTCAAGCAGCTCACGCTGCCGCTGTGCGCGCCTAAGCACGCCTTTGGCCAAAGCGGTATGACCGGCCGTTGTGAGCCGCCACAGCAATGGAGCCTTGCGCCGGGCTGCTTGTCCCTGGCGTAGTAAAACCGGCAGTAGGGTAGTGAAAACTTCACCAGGAGGATGATGATAATAACGCTGAGCCCAGCAGCTTAATGCCAGGAGCTCGGCTGATAAGACAGGTTCGGTATCCAATACTGATAAGATGGGGCGTAAGGTTTCGGCAGGCACGGAAGTATCTTCACGTAATTCGAGTAGGACACCTATTGGGTAGCGCTTACCGAAAGGCACTCGCACCCGCATGCCGGGACGAAGATATTCGGCATGCTTCGGAGCCAAATAATCGAAGCATCTATATAAAGGAGAAGGAACAGCAACCCGTAAAATTTTAGCCTTCATAACAGCATTCTAAGGGCTTCTTCTTGCTGGAGCCTAACAATTTTAAGTATCTGAAAAATGTAATTTATTATTATGTTATTTGCTCTCAGCATGCTTAACACGGTTATGGCGTTGCTTTTTCAAGCTTTTCCTCCTATTCTCCGCCTCACTAGCAAACCTGGAGAATAGAAACGTCATGCCGACTACCAACCAACACATCCTATACCTCTTTCCGGGGCAAGGTGCTCAGTACCAGGGCATGGGTAGCGACCTCTGTCAAGACTATGCCGTCGCTAGACGTGTCTATGAGCAGGCCAGTGATGTGTTAGGTTTTGATATTGCAGACTTGTCTTTTCACGATTCTAAGAAGCAGCTTAATCTGACCCGCTTTACGCAACCCGCGCTGCTTACCCACTCCATTGCTTGTCTGGAAGTTTTTAAGGAGTTAACCGGCAAGCGGGTAACGCCACTTACGGCGGCGGGCCACAGCCTTGGTGAATATTCTGCCCTGGTGGCAGCCAGCGCTCTTACTTTTGAGAACGCGCTGCGACTTGTGCAAAAGCGTGGTGAACTGATGGGAATCTACGGAGAGGGTGAAATGCTGGCTTTTCCCCTAGAGCTCAATGTAATTCGTCCGCTTGCCGAGAAATATTATTGCGCCATAGCCGGATATAATCTTCAGGATCAGACAGTGGTAGGAGGACAAAGCGCAGATTTAGACTTGCTTGCTCAGGAAGCGCTTACGCTTTTTCCGCGTAAGCGCCCCGCTCGTTTGAAAACGGAGGGCGCTTTCCATACCTATTATATGGTAACTGCAGCGCAACACTTTAGACCCATTTTGGGTGCCGCTGAAATCGCAGCACCCGCCATCAGAGTTTTATCCAACTATACGGGCGATTATCATGCTGCTGAAGCGGCTTCCATTAGGTCACGGCTTTTCTTTCAGCTTTTCCATCCCGTTCTGTGGTTTAAAAACGTGCAACAAGCATTGGCAGACGGTGTGACAACGTTCATCGAATTCGGGGGAGGAATCGGTTCTGGGAACGCACCTGGGTCTAAACGTCCGAACTTGGAAGGCATTATCAAGAAAACCCTACGCAGCACCAATTACGCTGTTCAATACTTAGCTGCCATTAACAGCCAAGCTCTTAGAGAAACAGCAGAAATATGGCGCAGTGACAAGTAATTTAGTCTCGTAAAAAACGTGAATTCACGAAAGAAACGTTTTATCCGGAAAAAGTTTCATTATTTTGCTTGAATTCTTGGGCATTCATAATCAAACTATTTTCTTCGTCCAAAGTTTTTTGGGCAAAGGTCTTGCGATATCTATTGCCAAAAGAGCGGACTACGAGCCGTCTACGATTCTCTTTCAACAGAAGTTTGTGATACAAACGATTGAAGTCTTGTTTGCTAACGCTTCTGATAGAGGCAGCAAGTTGTTCCCGAGAATCGAAGCTATAATGTGCATTATTGATTTCTTTCCAGTACCGATCAGAACGCTCCGATAGGTTATCTTCCTTACTGAGAACCTGAGTTAACAAGCCACGTTTATAACTCTCGAACATAGCGTCGCTCATTTTGGTAATGCGTTTAGCGTAACTGAGGAGAAAATGCTCTATGTGTTCCTCCAACGAAACGGGATTTGCCGTAGGAGACTGCACGCTAAATACAATGCCCGGTACTTCCAGCAAAGACAACTTAGAGGAAAATACTACGTAGCCTAGCTGCCGCTCTGTCCGTAGTTCTTGGAAAAAAGGCGACGCAATGATGTGAGCGAGTAAGCTAAATTGAGCTCTACTTGCAAAGCTGGTATCCGCACCCTGAAAATAAACTGCGATAGCAGAGTCATCATGGTCAATGTTTAGCTGTCGCACCAGGTTCTTACCATTCGCTAGTTTAATAACCTGACTACGCCGCACTAACACCGGCCGACTGTGACTAAGTAACACTTTCTTCAGTAAACTGGCGAAGGATAAAGCTTCTTCCTGATAAATATTGCCATGTGCTAAGCTGATAAGATCAATCTTCTTAAACAGCATCGAAACAAATCGCCGCACATCTTCTATTTTCATCGACTGTAGGGCTACCAGTTGTTGTTCTTGATTCCACTGATTTTGCATAAGCAAACCGGTCAGTTCATTCAACACTTGCCGGTAGGGACGCTCTTGCCCAACATTCTTTAGACGCCGGTTGATGTCGGCCTTCACCTGCTCAAAGCGTTCGATATCAAATGCTGGGTAGCGTAGGGTGGTAACGATGCGGGCAAGTAGCTGGTATTGTTTATCATGGTAACCGGAGATAATGAATGATAAGCCCATCAGGTGCCGGTACAATTTAAACTTTAATCCACCTAAACGAGCTGAATAGGCAAATTCATTAAGTTGATCTTTGACAAGCTCAACATACAGCTCGGAAAGTATCGCGTTTTCGGGAGTGCTGTTAGCGATAGGAGAACGCAGCGACACGTAAAAATCCGAACGTGGTAGCTGAAAACTGTCATCCTGTTTATACCACAGCGTGAATCCCTCATCGGCTGCAATGAGTTCAGGTTGCTGATTTTCTTGCCGCAAAGGCTTGACCGCAAGATCATCCGGAATAAAGGCATTAGGTTTAGGGAGCGCCAATAAGGGATTGATTCTATCTGTCTGCCAGCTTTGTAGGGTCTTTTCAGCCAGAGCGGTGATTTGATATGGAGCATTGAACCAAGGCTCTACAGAGTCCGTGGGTAACTCCCTGGCAACTACCATCATCAGCACATTATGGGGAATCAGGTGGTCGAGAAAACGCTTAATCAATTCGGGCGAATACTGCTTCATGGCATAGGGGCCATGTAATACTTCCTGGGTGGGATAGCGGCGCAATCTAGTTGCTAACGCTCTGACATAATGAAGCGGCGCATAGTGCTGTTGAAATTGAAAGTTCATCTCAGCAAGCTTACGTTGTTCCTCAAACTGCCATTCCGTCAAGCCTTCCCGGCGCAGCAAACGTAAGTGTTGAAATACATGGGACGCAACCTCGTGGAGGTGAATTAATCCTTCGCGGGTTAATTTTATCGCGATTTCAAAGGTCGCGTCACTGTCACTTATCGATTGGTCACGGGCACTCAATCCGTCTGCCCAGCCCTTATTTTTAAGCAACGAAAGCAAACTGCCAGAACCTTCGTGACCAATCAAGCGACTGATATAAGTAGTGGGTTTACTCAAGTAGTAAGGATGGGTTGACGGTACTGGAAAAATCAGTGTCAACCAACGTTCATCCTTGATCGGCATGACGTTGAGCCGTGCTGGCAGACGCTTTTCAGCAAACAGTGTGACGTTGGTCTGTGAAGGGCTAGCGGCAGTATTTTTAATTGGCGAAAATTTATCCTCTACCCATTGCCGAAGTTGTTTGAGAGGTTCTTTACCCAGAACTACGAGGTTCATTAAATTAGCGGAATAATGTTGCCTGTAAAAAGCAACTAACGCATCGCGGAGAGCATTATTATCCCCATTCGCTAAGGTCTCCAATGAGCCTGTGGAAAACCGGGAGAAAGAATGCTCGGGGTTTACTGCCTGTTTCAGAGCATATAAGCGACGCCAGTCATCGTCTTTAAGCTTTGAGAGATATTCGGAGTTTACTGCATGTTTTTCCCGGTCAACGTACTTTTTTGGAAAAAGCGGAGCTATAAAGAACTGTGCAAATCGGTCTAGTGCCGGCTCAAGGAAATTTTTGCCAATATCAAAAAAATAATTAGTGTGTGTGAAAGTGGTAGTGGCATTATAGCTACCTCCGTGAGCCATAATGAAGTCTTTGAATTCGCCCGCGACAGGATATTTCTGGGTTCCAAGGAACAACATATGCTCTAAGAAATGAGCTAGTCCCTGCAGGTGATCGGGATCACTGCTGCTGCCGACATGGACGTCGACAACTGCGGCAGCTTTGTCGGTAGACGGATCAGAAATCAACAATATGCTGAGCTGGTTAGATAACTGAAGGCTTTGATATTGACGTTGGTCGTTAGGACTTTTTAGGATTTCATCATTAACATGATTAGCACGTGCTGAAAAACTGGAATTAGACAATAAAATGCTAAGGACTACCCACAAGAATCCTTTTACTATGTTAAAATTCACGTATCTCTCCGAAATACTTTTACCTAACTTTCGGTTTTGCTACCTTAAATTCAAAATGCCTATGTGCCCGATAAGGTTGCTGGCCGATGCTTTCTTTATCCATAAATTTACCGAGGAAATTGCTCTGTCGACGAAAAAACTCTGAGAGGAAATGACAATTAGAGACAGAATTTGAGTTTTTTAAGCATAAACCAAGCCAAATATAAAATATCAATTAATATCAGAAACCTATAAATATTTATCAGAATTTCCCTACGTCTAATTGACGATCTTGAGCCACTTATCGCCAAATTCTGCACCAGCATAAAACTGCTTTGACTCAATATGTGGCGTAGAGAATTTATAGAGAAGAGAATAAAAAATTAAGGATGTTTCTATAGTTCAGGGAGTGCGATGCAGTAGCCAACGAGTGACAAAGACAATAGCAAGTAGCTTTGAGTATTACAGTTACAATGCTGGGATAGGATATTATCTTTCCAAGTTTCGGCTAATGGTTTGGGTATACAGTAGCGGATAAATTAATTATAGTTTTCTATAACAATAGTTCGGACAGTTTTGAGCATAGAAAATCAATCACTTATCACTGAAAATCGAATTAAATCCAACTTAGGCCCTACGCTGAGTTGCATTTAATTCCGTAAGTATTTGATTCGTCGTTCTGAAACCATCTAAAACTGTCCGAAGTATTGCTATAAGTCAACAAATAATTTTTAATTTGAACTAGCAGAATAATAACTGCTTAAAAAATATTTTTACCTACTTCTATTTTTATTCAATTCTGTTTTTATCCATCTCCATTTTTCTGTGGAGTTAAATTAAAAAGATTATATTTCAATAGTTCGGACAGTTTTGAGCATAGAAAATCAATCACTTATCACTGAAAATCGAATTAAATCCAACTTAGGCCCTACGCTGAGTTGCATTTAATTCCGTAAGTATTTGATTCGTCGTTCTGAAACCATCTAAAACTGTCCGAAGTATTGATATTTAGTAAACGCTTAATCTCATTTAAATGTCAAGCATGAGTGTTAACAGCAAGAATTTACCCTCACTTAGTTGACTATAAGATTAAGGAAAATTTTTGTTGGTAAGAAACCTATTATTCTAGTTTCATATAAATAACTAGCTACAATTTAATAATCGCCAACATTTTTAAACTTAGGACATTTTGTGATCGACCACCCGATCTTACTGCAAATTTTTTGTGCTATTTTATAATTTCAAAACTTGTGTGTTCCGTGCCATCATTCTGCAAATCTTCGTAAACTTATATACGATAAAGCAATGGATAAAACCTACGACCCCAAAGCTATAGAAAAGCGCTGGTACGAAATTTGGGAAGAATGCAGCTATTTTGCTCCTTCAGGACAAGGCAAATCCTACTGTATCATGATTCCGCCACCCAATGTCACCGGCACCTTGCACATGGGGCATGCCTTTCAAGACATGATTATGGATGCCCTAATTCGTTACCATCGTATGCGTGGTTATAACACCCTATGGCAAGCTGGCGCCGACCACGCCGGTATCGCTACGCAAATGGTGGTGGAGCGTCAGTTGGCCGCAGAAAGAAAAACCCGACATGATTTGGGTCGAGAAGCTTTTGTCAAGCGAATTTGGGAATGGAAAAACCAGTCTGGGGGCACCATAACGCGTCAGTTGCGGCGCATGGGGGCCTCTTTAGACTGGTCTCGGGAGCGCTTTACAATGGATCCGGGCTTGTCTGAGGCAGTACAGGAAGTATTCATCCGTCTCTATGACGAAGGCCTTATTTATCGCGGCAAACGTTTGGTGAATTGGGATCCGGTGCTACGTACGGCCGTCTCTGACCTAGAAGTCGTTAGCGATGAAGAAAATGGCTCTTTATGGTACATCCGCTACCCCCTAGCCGAAGGCGGCGGCGATTTGGTTGTTGCCACTACTCGCCCGGAAACCATGCTGGGTGATACAGCCGTGGCCGTGCATCCGGAAGACGAACGCTACAAACACTTGATTGGTTTACATGTCGCTTTGCCGCTCACCGATCGCCTTATTCCTATTATTGCTGATGACTATGTGAATCCTGAGTTCGGCACTGGTTGTTTAAAGATTACTCCTGCTCACGATTTCAATGACTATGCGGTAGGTCAACGCCATAACCTACCTTTGGTCAATATTTTTACCGCCGATGCTCACCTTAACGACGAAGCCCCGGAGCACTGCCGAGGCATGGATCGCTATGAAGCGCGTCAGCAAATCGTCACTGATCTGGAAGAGGCGGGCTTATTGGACAATGTCAAGCCCCATAAGCTCATGGTGCCTAGGGGTGATCGCAGCGGCGCCGTAATTGAGCCTTATCTTACGAATCAATGGTATGTGCGCACTGCTCCGCTGGCAGGACCTGCCATTGCAGTAGTCAAAACGGGACGCGTCAGATTCATTCCCGAAAATTGGGACAAAACCTATTACGAATGGCTGAATCATATTGAAGACTGGTGCATCAGCAGGCAAATCTGGTGGGGACACCGGATTCCTGCCTGGTATGATCAGGAAGGTAAGGTATATGTAGGTCGCGATGAGACCGAAGTCCGTAAAAAGCACCTGCTGGGCGTCGAAGTGAAGCTCACTCAGGACGAAGACGTACTTGACACCTGGTTTTCCTCTGCTTTATGGCCTTTTTCTACCCTAGGCTGGCCGCAACAAACTCCGGAACTAAAAACTTTTTATCCTACCAGCGTACTGGTAACCGGTTTCGATATTATATTTTTCTGGGTTGCCCGCATGATCATGATGGGTCTTAAGTTCATGGATGGTGAAGTTCCGTTTCACGAAGTTTACATTCATGGTTTAGTTCGAGATGCAGATGGCCAGAAGATGTCTAAGTCAAAGGGCAACGTTTTAGATCCCATCGACATCATCGATGGCATTAGCCTAGAAGAACTAGTAGCCAAACGTACTACCGGCCTTATGCAGCCGCAAATGGCGCCGCAGATTGAAAAAGCGACCCGCCGCCAATTTCCTGAAGGTATCCGTCCTTATGGCACGGATGCCTTGCGCTTTACGTTCGCAGCGTTAGCCACCACAGGGCGTGACATCGTCTTTGATATGGGTCGCGTTGAGGGTTACCGTAACTTTTGCAATAAACTCTGGAACGCTGCTCGCTATGTGCTAATGAATACTGAAGGCCAAGATACCGGTGCCGACGCTGATAAAGTGGAATTGAGCTTGGCGGATCGCTGGATTCTTTCGCAGCTGCAAACCATTACACAGGAGATCAATGATGCGATTCAAAGCTACCGCTTCGATCATGCTGCACAAGCCATTTACGAATTTACTTGGAATGCGTATTGCGATTGGTATGTGGAGCTTTCCAAAGCAATTTTAACGGATGCCGCCAGCTCCACAGCTGCCTGCCGCGGCACCCGCCGTACTTTGGTGCAAGTGCTAGAAAGTCTGCTACGTCTGACCCATCCGCTAATGCCCTTCATTACCGAAGAAATTTGGCAGCGAATTGCGCCTTTTAAGGTTGGCGGTGATACCATCATGTGCCAGCCTTATCCCGAAGCGGATCTCGACAGAATCGATAAAGTAGCGGTCAGCGAAATGAAGTGGGTACAGCAATTCATACTCAGTGTGCGACGCATTCGTGCTGAGATGAATATCTCTCCTGGTAAATCGTTGTCAGTGCTGCTACAAAATGGCTCTGAGGAAGATTATAAGCGACTAGAGCGTAACCGCATCTATCTTACCAGCCTCGGGCGTTTGGTCTCTATCGCTTGGCTAAAGGAAGGAGATAGTGCACCTGAGTCGGCTATCGCGCTGGTGGGAAATATGAAGATTCTTATCCCAATGGCGGGGCTCATTGATAAAGAGGCGGAACTTAACCGCTTGCTCCGGGAAATCGATAAGCTGCGTAAAGACCGAGACAGGGGCAAGGCTAAGTTGGGTAATGCTAATTTTGTGGGCCGTGCGCCTGTTCAGGTGGTGGAGAAAGAACGTAGCCGCGTAACAGAGATGGAGGCGGCCTTGCTTAAACTGGAAGAGCAAATGCAGAGGATAAAGCGTCTCTAACCAGCGCCAATACTACTTCTCTTCCGTTTTGTGACGCCTTCCTCGGTTGTCCTGTTCATCGGGGAAAGTACTATAAACCAAAGGATATTTCTGTGGCTAAACAGCATACCTTAACCGAAAAATCCAAAGTGCTTGCCGGAAAATCTAAAGATGGCGTTGGCCGTCTGATTCACATTTACCATCCCCGAACCTGGAAAGAGAAGGGATTGGTGTGGACCTTGGGTCTTGCGTTGGTGACCTATGCCATTGTCGTTGTCGTGCTAGGCATTATCTGGTCTCAGAAACCAGACCTTTTCGATGTGCGCGAAAACGCCCTGGAAAAAGCGCAGAACGATGAAACGAAATTAGTTCCCGGCTATGTGACTACGGCTACCGCCATTCGGATCGCTGAGACGCTGTTACATAAGCCGGGTGGTTATCTAAGCAACGACATTACTCCTCCAGGCATTTATCTAGACAATATTCCCAACTGGGAATTTGGTGTTCTTGTGGAACTGCGTGATACGGTCCGTGCCCTGCGCAATGATTTTAGCCGTTCCCAAAGCCAGTCTGTAGAGGATCGCGATCTAGCCGTGGCCGATCCGCAAATTAGCTATGATTCGGAGTCTTGGATACTGCCTTCCACAGAATCGGAATATAAAAAAGGCGTTAAGGCTTCGTATCGTTATCTGCAGCGGCTCGCGGATGAAAATGATCGGGACGGTCAATTTTTTACGCGCGCCGATAATTTAAGTTCTTACTTGGCGATTGTGGAAAAACGCCTGGGTAGTTTGGCGCAACGGTTGACGGCCAGCGTTGGCCAGGAGCGTTTTAATATCGACTTGGCGGGTGATCCTAATGCCCACCAGTCCACACCTACACCTGAGCAACGGCGGTTTCAGACACCCTGGCTGGAAATTGACGATGTCTTCTACGAAGCCCGTGGTTATACCTGGGCATTGCTGCATATGCTCAAGGCTCTTAAAATTGATTTTAGCGATATCCTGAGGAATAAAAACGCTGAGGTTTCTTTAAGCCAGATTATCCGCGCATTGGAAGCCGCCAACGCTCCTATGTGGAGTCCGATGGTGCTTAATGGCACCGGTTTCGCTTTGGTAGCCAATCATTCTCTGGTCATGGCCTCTTATATTTCCGGAGCTAACGCTGCTATTATCGACTTACGCGACTTACTAAGACAAGGTTAGAAGGAATCGAAATCGTACCCATTTAAGCGCTTGCTTTTTGCGTTTGAGCGTAGCACGTTAGACAGGAATTTTGACAGGGATCATAAGTGAGCAATGGCGGATTTCAAGACGCACATGTTAGGCGCTGCCGCGGTCAGTGGGGTTCTTGCTACCGGTCTATTTATGACAGGAAACGTGCAGGACCAAACCGTCGTGGGCTACTTTGTGCTAGGTGTTATTGGAGGGTTACTTCCAGACATTGATTCCGATACCTCCATACCTTTGCGAGTAGGGTTTAATTTATTAGCCGTTGTTGCCGGGTTTATGCTTGTCTTTATTTTTGGTCAGCGTTATTCCCTGGTGGAGCTAGTCATCCTTTGGCTGGTTTGTTTCCTGGGAATCCGCTACGGCGTTTTTAGTCTTTTTACCCGTATCACAGTGCACCGTGGCCTTATTCACTCCATTCCTGCAGGTATTTTCTTTGGATTGCTAACCACCGTGCTGGCGCATCGCTGCTTTGGTGCAGCAATCCTGCACGCTTGGCTCTATGGCACCTTTCTTTTTATGGGATTTTTAGTCCATTTGTTACTTGATGAATTTTTTAGTGTCAACTTACTGGGCATGGAATTAAAAAACTCTTTTGGTACTGCCCTTAACTTAGGCAGTCTTACTGATCCTCTCGGCACCTTTGCCCTTTATTCGGCCATTATTGGACTGTTTTATCTAAGCCCTCCGGTAAATGTCTTTATCGCTTTTATTTCAAATAGTGATATTCACCGCAACGTGTTAAACAGGCTGCTACCCGATCAAGGCTGGTTTACCGGATTATTTCATACGCTATTCAGCAGTTGACATACGATCAACATAGATCGACTTACCGAAGTTGGTCGTCCTGCTGATCCAGCAATGCCCACCGGTATCCAAGCGATAAATTTTATTAGCGAAGCGTTATCTTACTACTCTTCCGATCCGTAGCCATTTTATAATACGACATTGCACATACATAGTTTTGGGGGATGCGGCCTACTTTTTGATAGGAGATTGTTAATAACAAACAACATGGGCAAACCACTTAGGGTACTCATCGTCGATGACTCCGAGCGAGATTCCGTATTGCTGTTACGCCTTCTGAGAAAAGGAGGGTTTGCGCTCTCGTTTCGACGCGTGGATACAGCAGCTAGCCTTCAAGAGGCTCTGGCGGAAGGCCAGTGGGATTTAGCCATCTCTGATTATTTCATGCCTGGTTTTAGCGCCGAAAAGGCTCTGCAGATTTGCCGTGCCAAACAGACCGACATTCCCTTCCTTGTGGTGTCGGGGGCTATCGGTGAAGAAGAAGCAGTAGCGCTAATGAAAGCTGGAGCCCAAGATTTTATTCGCAAAAATAATCTAGTTCGTCTAGTCCCTGCTATCGAACGGGAGCTTCGAGAAGCAGCAGAACGTAGTAAGCGCAGAGAGGCGGAAGAAAAACTACGCCAGTTCTCTTTTGCCGTGGAACAGGGACCAGCATCAGTTATCATCACTGATAGACAAGGAAATATTGAATATGTGAACAGGAAATTCACTGAGGTTACCGGTTATCTAGCGGAAGAAATTATTCATAAAAATATCGAAATTCTGAGGTCCGAGCAAAGCTCTCAGCAAGAATACGGCAAACTTTGGAAGGCTATCACTTCAGGTGGAGAATGGCGCGGCGAGTTGTATCATCGCAAGAAAAATGGCGAGTATTTTTGGGAATTGATTTCCATTTCCCCTGTAAAAACATCAGCCGGCGTCATCACTCATTTTCTTGCCATTGCAGAAGATATTACCCAACGCAAAGCCATTGAAGCACATACCTGGCGTCAAGCTAACTACGATGAGTTAACCGGTCTTCCCAATCGTAGTTTATTCATGGATCGATTAAAACAGGTGCTTGTCGAAGCCACCCGCGACGGCCATAGGGTAGCCGTGATGTACCTAGACCTGGATCGCTTCAAATATGTGAACGACACCTTAGGGCATGATACCGGTGACCAATTGCTTGGCCAGGCTGGGCAACGGTTGGCTTCCTGCGTCCGCGAGAGTGACACCGTCTCTCGGCTGGGAGGCGATGAATTTACTGTCATTCTCCGAGACATTGCCTCCGAGCATTCAGTGGTAGTGGTTGCCGAAAAAATTTTGGAGATTTTTTTGCGACCTTTCCTACTGAATAACCGGGAAGCTTATGTCGGTGCGAGTATTGGTATTACGTTGTTTCCCACTGATGCTACTGATTCTTCTGCTTTGCTTAGGAATGCGGACACGGCTATGTATCAGGCTAAGGAAGCAGGATGCAATACATACCGTTTCTTTACCCAAGCGATGAATGAGCAGGCTGAGAAACGGGTATCGCTGGAAAATGCTTTGCGAGTGGCATTAAGAAATAAAGAATTTTCAATTGCTTACCAACCTATTATCGATTTAACCTCCACAGAGATTGTCGGTGCCGAGGCCCTGCTGCGATGGCGAAAACCTGGCTATGGCCTTATTCCACCGGAGGAATTCATTCCGATCGCAGAAGAAACAGGCATCATCAAAATGATTGATGAATGGGTGTTAGAAAACGTCTGCATTCAATTGAAAACGTGGCACTGCACACCACTGGCTTCCTTAAAGGTAGGGGTTAATCTTTCCAGTTCTCAGGGCAATGCTCGGGAGCTCAACACGTTGATCATGCAAGTCTTGGATAAAACGGGTATCGCTGGAGAAAGACTCGCTCTAGAACTTACCGAAAACTTACTTATTCAGGACACCGAGGAAATCATTGATGTGCTTAACGATTTCAGAAAGTTAGGAATCCACATTTCCATCGATGATTTCGGCACGGGTTATTCATCGCTCAACTATCTACGGCGCTTTCCCGTAGATATCTTAAAAATTGATCACTCTTTCTTGCACGATATGTGCTGCAGCTCAAACTATAAAGCGCTATGTAAAGCGATCGTTGCCATGGCCCATGCACTGCATCTTGAGGTTATTGCCGAAGGCGTAGAAACCCAGGAGCAACTGGATTTTCTACGCGACTGCCAGTGTGACATGGGTCAAGGTTTTTACTTTAGCCAACCTTTGGAAGCCAAGCAGTTGGCTGCTTATGTTCATAAAAAGAATAAATTGGTTCATCCTTTAAGCACTGATTAAAAAATGTACTCTTGACGGATTAGGTTGCTGATCAGATGGTTGCTCTATGCAAACTGGTATGGTTTTTTCTGGGAGTAGCTCTTTTATTTAGCTCTCCTATGCGAGTATTGCCGCATCAAGTTTTGTCGAATCAAGCTGAGCGCGAGGTACGATACGTCATCGGCTTTTCACAAGCCACCACGACCGAACCCTGGCGCCTATTGTTTAACAAAGAACTGCGCGCAGAGGCCGCACTCCATCCGGAACTCGACGTCATCGTCCGCAATGGCATGGACGATATTGCCAAACAAATTGCGGATGTTGAAGAGTTTATCGACCGCGGGGTGGACGTCATATTGATTTCACCAAAGGTTGCGGATGCTCTCACTTCTGTGGTCAACAAGGCATTCAATGCGGGGATTCCGATCATTGTCATGGATCGTGATTTAGCTAAAGACCATTACACGCAATTTATCGGTGGCGACAACAGACTGATAGGACAGACTGCTGGTCAATACGCTATCAATTTACTAGGAGGCCCCGGTAAGGCTAAAGGTAAAATAGTAGAAATCTGGGGAGGCATGTGCTCAACCCCTGCGCAAGACAGGCATTTAGGATTTTATGACGTGATCAGCAAGGAGCCAGGCATTACGCTGCTCGGCGAGCCCGTGGACGGAGATTGGAAGCAAGATCTTGGCTATGAAATTATGTCTGAAGCGTTAGATACATATCCTCACATTGATCTGGTCTATGCACATAATGATCCCATGGCTTACGGTGCTTATTTAGCCGCGCAAGATGTCGGCCGCGCGAAGGAAATGTACTTTTTGGGTGTCGATGGTATCCCAGCTGAGGGTGTTAAATGGGTATCTAAGGGAATTTTGACGGCGACGTTTCGCTATATGACTCCCGGTGCCGAGGGTATTCAGCAGGCCTTAAAACTGCTAAGAGGAGAGCCGGTTAACAAGCGCATTATATTTCCTACCAAGACCATCGATGCGACGAACGCTGCAGAAATTCTGCGCAACAATCACATCCTGGAGTAGGCAACCGTGGATGGTGTCAGCAATGTTCCTCTACTAAGACCAACAGCCATCGGTAAAGCACACTAGTGTCGCGCTTGAAAGGCTTTCCTTCAATCTTAGTTAATCGGGCAACATGCTGACAGGTCGGTTAAGCAGCTTCAAGGTCAGGCTCTACTTTGCTTTTTCCGCCATCGGTCTGTCGACTTTGTTTACGACGGCGTTTGCTCTCTACTCCTTTAACCATTACGGTGAGATTGTTACTGTCACGACTGGCGAAGCGATTCCTAGCATGCTGGACGCTTTGCAACTTTCTGAACGTAGTGCTTCGTTAGCTGCTCTTGCTCCCACACTGGCCGTTACGGAGAACGAAACAGACCTCAAAAAAATCGAAACCCAGCTAAACTCGCTGACAAAAGAAATCAATAGCCGAGTCAACCAGCTCAGCAACTATACCCATGTCATTAACATGCAAAGCTTTAAACATTATAGTGCCGAGACAGCGTCGACTCTTGCAGAACTTCAAACAGTAACATTACAACGCCTCTTCCTGGAACAGCATAAGCTCGCGCTTCTCGATGAAATTCGCCAGGTACAGGGTTTACTCTTCGACATCTTAAACCCACTGGTCGACGGGGCTAGCTCTTTGACAAATCTCTTTGCAAGGCGCAGCGGCCGCCAAAACGCTGCCGCTATCAAACAGCTAGCAGAAGTGGGTACCCAGCAGAACGCCTACCAAGAAACGGCTCAGCGGGTAAAAGCTGCCTTCCTGCAGCTTGCCGATGTTGCTGTTCGTGAACTCCGTTACGCGTTCGATATCAAGGCGGAAGGCAATCTTCTTACCGCTCTCCTAAGAGCGACTACGCACGCCGACAACAAATATACCGTTGCCAATCTCCTCAATCACTTCAAACGTGCGCTCGGTGCCTTGCAAACTGCAGCGAATATTTTTCAAACTAGTGAACTGGCAGAACGCAATCCTGTGCTAGCTGCCAGTGTCCTTGAAATCAAAGGGCGATTGGCAGTTCTCGGTGCAGAAGACAAAGATACGCTTTTCGATCTGCGCCTCGCTGAACTTGAGATCATTGCCCATACCCGGATCTTACTTGAAAATCACCGTAGGCAGGCAACTCAGCTAACCAGCCATGCCAACGCATTGGTCGCTCAGGTGCGAGAAAATGTTGCCGACGCACAGCGTGTTATGGCAAACCAACAGGCAATGAGTGCTTTTATCTTAGTGATGGTTTGTCTGGGAAATGTACTGCTTGCCTTTTTAATTGCCTATTTTACCACACGGGTACTAAGCCGTCACGAAGCTGATCTTCGCGAAGCCAAGAATTTGGCGGAAACGGTCAACAAGGAATTGGATGCTTTTACGTATTCTGTTTCTCATGATCTGCAAGCACCACTGCGAACAATCGACGGTTTCAGCGGAGCGCTGTTAGAAGATTATGGAGATAAACTGGACGCGGCAGGCAAAAGCTACTTGAATTACCTGCAGGAAGGCAGCCGAGAAATGAGCGAACTAATCGACGGTTTGCTGGAACTGTCGCGGTGCACCCGGAGCGCACTAATCAGCGCACGGGTCAATCTCTCAGCGATCGCAGAAGCCGTCTGTAAAAACCTGCAGAAGACAAGTTCCACGCGCCAGGTAAATGTGCGTATTGCGCCTCAGATTGAGGCGGAAGGCGACTTTCGGTTGCTCAAGACAATGCTCGAAAACCTTTTCGGCAACGCTTGGAAATACACGAGTAAAAAGGCCAATGCGTATATTGAATTTGGCAGCGAGCAACAGGGAGGAAAGACCGTCTATTTTATCAAGGACAATGGGATTGGCTTTGACATGACTGATGCGGATAGGTTGTTTCTCCCTTTTCACAGGCTACATGGATCTGGCGAGTTTGAGGGGTTCGGGATTGGGCTGACCACGGTGCAACGCATTGTTCATCGCCATGGCGGGCAGATTTGGGCGCAGTCAACGGTGGATGAAGGGACTACTTTTTACTTTACGTTAACAGCAAGTCAAACAGAAAAACCCAATCGAAAAACAAATACCAAAAATTTTGGTACGCATCGCTGTGCCTAGTCGCTGACTGCAGAGAATAGGTTCATTAGTAAACCTGCTATGGCGTAATACTTTTTAGCTTAAGCTAACGAGGTGAAGTGGTGGGAGGAAATACGATGACCTACGCTAACGGTTCTTCCGTTTTGGTTACAGGCGCTGCTCAAGGCATTGGCAAGGGCATCAGCCGGTATCTGCTGCGACGAGGTTATGCTGTCACCATGGTTGACTGCGACCGGACTGCTGGCGAACAGACCTTTGCTGAGTATGCAGCGCTGGCAGCACCGGGCAAATTGCATTTTTTCTGCGCTGATGTCAGTCGTGAGTCAGAGGTGGAAGCGGCGGTAAAGTTTGTTAAACAGCATATCGGTAGGTTGACTGCCTTGATTAATAACGCCGGTATTGCCAATCCGGTTAGCGGTCCCATTGAACGGCTATCCCAGGAAGATTGGAACCGTGTGCTAAACACTAACCTCACTGGTGCTTTTTTAATGGTCAAACACAATATCCCGCTGCTAACTCAATCGGGAGGATCGATTATTAACATTGCCTCCACACGTGCCTTGCAATCGGAACCGGAAACCGAGGCCTACGCGGCGACCAAAGGCGGACTCGTGGCGTTAACGCATGCTTTGGCAATTAGCCTAGGACCGAAAATTCGCGTTAACTGCATCAGCCCTGGCTGGATTGACGTAAGCCAATGGCAAAAGATACCGCCATATTCTCGGGAACCGTTAAACGAAGCTGATCACCGGCAACATCCTGCGGGACGAATCGGTATTCCCGATGATGTCGCCAGTCTAGCCGCATTCCTGTTGTCTGCTGAAGCTGGCTTTATCACCGGACAGAATTTCGTAGTGGATGGTGGAATGACCCGTAAGATGATTTATGTGTAGGGGTATAATACACGGGTCGTATTCTTAACACTCGATCCTCAAGTTTTTTTTGCTTGACAAGCCTTGCGTAGCAATGTTGAAAAAGAGTGACTATGCGTGGACCCTGTATTTGAGCGATGACGTCGGTTCGAGCCGCCCCATGTCGCGGTTGACCATAGGTTTGTCGGAAGGATTCAGTGGAAACAGTTCCTCCAACTGTTGGGCTAAGCGCTGGAGCTGTTGAACCGGATTGTTGGCCGTGACCAGTTCCCGGATGATTGTCAGCAGGCTGTCCACTCTCACGCGGTTGCTCAGGCTACCCACGGTATACGCGGGCTGCTGGTTTTCGATCTGGGCCAGTTGGTCGGGATGAAGTAAGAGGCAATGATCGAGCAGCAGGCTCAGGATCAGGCTGCGGCTTGATCCCTCCTCGCCGGGCTGCTTGGTCAATGCGCCCCAGCCTTCATGGGCCTTCCAGTCCGAAAAGAAAACCTGTCGGGTAAAGGACTGGCGCGGTAACGCGTCGTAGGATTGCCCTTGTCTGTCTCCGGGGTTTCCCCCTTCGTGCCCGGTTAGGGTTTTCCGTCGTCCCGTTTCCAGCCCCTCCCCATAAGAACCGCTCGTGAGGTTTTCCCTCAAGCGGCTCACCCAGCAGGTTTCATCGAAAGGGTTATGGGTCCTGTCAAGTCTAGCGGCCACTTTCACGCGTATCCCCGCGCGCTGGGTAAGGGATGGACTTTCCAGTCCCAAAACAGCCCCAGTACGCCATAGAGATACGCGTTACTCCATCGCCGCCAGCCGACGCTACGCTTTCGCCGTCGCTGGCGCCGTGTCAGCAGGGTTCGGACTTTCATCTCGACGTAGTCCCGCCCTTCGCTGAAGGCGCGACTGGCGTTACCGACCCGAAAGTAGTTGACCCATCCTGCCAGCGCCGCGTTGATCCGCTCAATGATCTCCTGGGCCGGGAGCGCACCCCCGGTGTGGATGATTTCGCGGACCTTAGAGGCTGTTGGAAAATACCCTGGCGCGCAAGCTAATGCGTTGATTTAAAATGCTCCGAAATCGTTCGATCAGGGGTTTTCCAACAGCCTCTTAGCTTTGATGGCCTGGCGGGCCTTCTTCTTCGGGGTCATCAAGATAAAATAGCCTTTACCACTGCGTTTGCGCACGCGACGCAGCTCAAACCCCAGAAAGCCAAAGGCGTCTCCTGTGAGCGTGTCCACCCCCTGCGTTTTCTCCCGGTTCAGCCTCACCCCCAACGGGGCGAGCTGTTCCTCGAGTCGCTGCAGGGCCCGCTCGGCCCAGCCGCGCTTGCTATGGTGGCCACTGACCGTGATCACAATGTCGTCGGCGAACCGATGGTAGTTCACCGCCTCATAGTCGTCTCGAGCTGTTTTGCAGCGGATCGCGTCAAAGTCCCAGTCAACCTCATTTAAGTAGATATTCGCCGCCAACGGGCTGAACGGCCCGCCTTGGGCAACGCCGACGTGGCCGCCGACTTTGATAATCTGCTTAACCAGGTGTAGCACCTGGGGGTCCTGGACGCGTTGCGCGATTTTGTCCAGTAGCACCGAGTGGCAGATCGTGTCAAAATAGTTCGACCGATCCACATCAATCACCATGGACCTGCGCCGCAACACACTACGCCTGACCTCTGCCAGCGCGCGATGCGGTGACCGCTTCGGTCGAAAGCCGTAGGAGTTTGGGCAAAAGTCCGCCTCGACAATCGCTTCGAGAATCAGCTTCAGCGCCCCCTGCACGACGCGATCGCGAATGCAAGGTATCTGTAGCACACGGACTTTGCCGTTCTCCTTGAGAACTTCCACCGGGCGGTTCGCCTGGGGTTGGTAGCTGCCGGTAAGCAGTTCGTCCCGCAATGTGGCCAGAAACAATCCCAGCCCCGCTGCCTCGATGTCCGCAAACGTCTGGCCATCGATCCCCGGTGCACCAGCATTGCGTTTGGCGATGCGGTACGCTTCTGCTAACGTTTCGATCTTCGCCACCTGGACGAAAATTCCCCAGAAACGATGCGTTTCCCCCAGCGTTGCAAAAAGACGTGATCGCACTCAGGTGACGTCGCTTAGGCCATTCAGGTAATGCAACAGCTGGTCCTGGATGACAGGATTGGCGTTCAAGGACAGGGTAAGGCGACCTTGGGGACGGATCAGCCGACCGGCGAGATGGAGGAGGGAGTGGCGCAGCGTATCGAGGCGGCGGAAATCCCACAGCGCCGGACGCTTGGGTTGTGTCGAACGGGCCGGAGAATCGGTGCGCATCTGGAGTTCACGAGTCAGGTTGTGGGCAAGGATGGCACAAAGCATGTAGAGCTGGTTGCCCAGGCAGGTGCGTGAGGGCACGTAGTCAAGTTGATGATGGGATTTGAGCTCGGCGAACAGCCCCTCCTGGGCACCGCGGCCGTTGGGGAAGGCGAGCAGCGCGGCCGGACCGATGCGTTTGTTGGTCACGATGGCTTTGAACTCATCGCCCTCAGCCTGCGGCGTGAACAAAGAGCGCTGGAGCGGGCCTTTGCGCTGCTGTTTGACCCGCTTGCGCACGCCGACGAAGCGGCGCGTTTGATCCCAGCAGCGTGGTGTCCAACGCGGCGCGAAGGTGGCGTGCTCCGCATCGAGCCGGCGCCAGTGCTGGCGCTGCTCGATCAGCTGGTTAAGGGCGGCAAAGCGCTCGCAGGGGACGCTGATGGGGTACTCGATGCCCCTGCTTTCCAGGGCGCCGACGATCTCGTCGGAGAAGACCGCGCTGTCCATGCGCACTTCGAGCGTGACCGCGGGCAGGCGGTCACGGACCGCGGCGATACCGCTCAGAATGAAGGCGCAGGCACCGTTCGCGTCATGGACGTTGCCGGGGCGATGATGACGCCCCACGACCTGGCCGGTTTGCGCCACGGGACAAAACAGCGGGTAGTAGCTGCGCTGGCCCTTCTTCTTGCGATTGAAGCCGACCGCGGTGCCCTCGGCATGGCGGCAAGTGGCGATGACGGAGCCGTCGAAGTCCAGCGTCAGGCGCGCCAACCCGAGGGCCTGCAGCCGCTCGAGCACAAGCTCTTGGGTCAGGCTGGCCAATTGGTTGACGCCCTGGGCATCGACCCCGGACAAGGCGCGGCTTAGGGTAGCGGCATCCGGCAAGCGCTTGAGTCCCACCACGCGTTGGACCAACGGATCATGTGCGTAGTAGCGCACGTGGCGTAGCTCCCGAAAACCCAGCAGCAAGTGCACGACGATCAGCAGCACGAGGCGGGCAACCCCAAAGATCGGGGTCACCGCGAGGTGACGGAAGCAACCCCGCCGGCGTGCCTTGAGGTTGAGAACCAGAAACAGGCGGTGGAAAATGATCAGTCCCGAGAACGAACTCAGCGGTTGCGCTTCGAACGGCAGGTGTTGGACTTCACGGGCATGAAAACGCGTGTCAGTTGCGCTACACTTCACGATCAGCGGCTCCCTTCAGGGTAAATGGGTTGTCTTGCCACTCCCATTTTACCGTGACGGGCAAGCCGCTTCTGACTTTTTTTGGCTCAACTCACCTCGGTTTGCAAACTTCACCGGCGGTGAGGTTGACCAGCAGGCTATGTCATCTCGAAAAGGGGCTAAAACACGGCCGATCCATGAAATCGTGCATCGCATTTATGCAACTGGGAGGTTTCCTCAGACTTCGCCTTTCGGTATAGCCGCCGTCGCAGTTCCTGTAGCCCAATAGGTGCCTTTGTCATCTCACCTCTACCTCACCTTGAACGTACGTCATACCTACCGGTCCGGGCCCTTCCCTCCTGGCGTGTTGTGTTGCACGCCGCTCCGCAGTACTACGACCCGATCCGCCACCCTGGTACCTGCCACCCCATTTCCCACTCACGGTTATAGGGGTGGGCTCCTCGACGGGCTTTCTCCGCCGGGTACCGAGGGCTTCTCCGGTTGACCGGTTATCCTTCGCATCCTGTCGTCGCTGATACCCCGCCGGTGAGGACCGCCGTAGCAGACTCATTTCGGTCGGCCCTTGCTGCTTTCGCCCGTGATCGACCGTCTCAGCCACCGGAGTTCGGGTAACGAGGCTACTTCTACGTTCACTGCACGTTACCACCTGATGCGTTGCGGTACACCCACGGTGTACCTTGTCGGAGGGCTTCACCGTCTTGCTTTCGCGCCACGGCGCCTCCCAAGCTACGAGGCTTGAGTCTGTTAGCCTCGGTCGGACTTTCACCGACTGGACTTATGTGCCCTTGGCCGGACACGCCGATTCGCCACCGAAACGTGTAAGCTTGGACGATATCCAGGGTGCGCCAGGTCAGATCCGTGGCCACCAGATAGCGATAGTTGTCTTCGCCCTCGTATTTTAAGGCGATCACAAAGCGTTTTTGCCCCAGGGCGCACACTGGCAAGCGGGCGCTACCCACGGTGACGGTCACCGGCTCGCCCCCGCGCAGGCGGATCGTTTGGGTGACGCCCGGGAATTTGGTGAAGTACTGTTCAACCGAATACTTCTTGCCGCGAAGGCCAGCACACACTTGATCCGGATCGACGGCTGCGCGTCACGAAACTGCCTCAACAGCCCCAAAGCCAGTTCCTGCTTGGTGGGATACACGACTTGGAAAGTTAACCTCGAAATGTTGAGAGCAGCGTCGCTGCAAGCAGGCATCAATCGCTCCAGAACCTGTTCATCGGATTGTTCCTGGGCGAAGAGACCTTGCACCAACTGCACCAACTGGCCCAAAGCATCGCGGGTGAGGGTGTAGAGCTTCTGGCCGACGGTTTGCTGATGGTCTTCAGCAAAGGCAAATCTCTCTGATTGTCTGCCACCCGCCGGGGCACGCGGAAGCAGCGACTGCGCCACGCAACTCAAGCGGAAGTGGCGGTTGACCGCTGCCTCCTGGCGTACCTGAGAGGCCTCCAGCCCCACGGCTGGTTGGCAAAACTCATGAAAGATCTCGACCGGCCAGCGATAACTCCACATCCGAATCACCCGCCTAGCCTCCCAGTGGGGCGCATCGGTGAGGAGAAATCGGGGTTGATCAGCAAGATCCGCTTGTTCCTGAACGATGACTAAGCGCTTGCGGCCATAGCGTTTTAACCGAACCGTTTTGGTAAATACCCAGAAGGCTTTTTCTTCCCCGTTACGCACCGTCACCTTCAGCGGCCGAAAGCTCTCGGGATGCTGTTGGCCCAACTCAGCGGCGATCTCATCGACACGACGCCACTGGCCCTGCCATTGAATCAGCCGCGAACTCTCTAGCTCCGACACCCAATGCTTACCCTGTGGTTCAAGCAACTGGGTCAACGGTAAGGACAGCACGCCGTTGTCATGTGTTGGTTCAGCGGAAATCGGAATTTTGCCCCATCGAAATGAGTTGGTTGCCAAGGGGCTGGCAGCCCAACTCGAAGGAATCGTGAAGGACCCGGCCCCGTTACCCTCATGATGATCAGGGTACCGTACGCGCCGGCACTGTCCAGGAGCTTTGCTTCGCAACTCCTCCTGGACAGCGCCGGCGCTCCCGGTAAGAGGTCACCATGAGGGTGAACGGCGCCGTGCGGCGCCAGCCCTGGGAACAATGCCCTTGGGTTCATGCAGCAGGCACTCGCAACTGCGCCTGATAGGCGGTGAGGCGCGCTTGGCGGGCCTGTTGCAACCGCCGCCGGCGTTCGGCGAAGATGTGCTGCTCGCGGCCGAGGAGCTTGGCTTCGGGGGCCACATAGCCTAATGCACTGTGCAACCGCTCGGTATTATACGTCGTCACATAGACGCCAATCAGCTGCCGCGCATCCTCGAGCGAGATTGGAGTCTGCGGACGAATACATTCATCTTTCAATGACTTATGCCACCGTTCGAGCTTGCCGTTACTCTGCGGATAGGCCGGCGAAGTGTGCACTTGGCTCATCTCCGAGCGGCGAATGAACGCCTTAAATTCCTTAGCGATGAATTGCGGGCCGTTGTCGGAAATCACCCGCGGGGTCGCCTCCGGGTGCTGTTCGTGGGCCGCTTGCAAGAGAATGGCCACCTCGACTTCGGTCATCTGCTCGCCCAAAACCCACTGCACGATCCAGCGACTATAGCCATCGAGAAGCGTACACAGATAATAGAACGTGCCCTGGAGATTGAGGTAGGAGATATCGATATGCCAATGCGCATGGGCACAGGTCGGTTGCACAAAGCCCTGGCCTTTGCGCGTGGGTTTAGCCTCCCACGCGTTAAGCAAGCCGGCGGCTTTCAGCACCCGATACACGGTGCTGGGGGCACAGGCGACAACCTCGGCGTCGATCATCTGGTAACACAGCCGCCGATAGCCGTCCTGGCGATGCTGCCGGGCGAAGGCGATGATCGCTTCGCGCTCCCAGGATTGCAGCCAATGGCGGCTGGGGATGATGCCATTATGGCGATTCGGTTGGCCCTGGCGCCGGCGCCACTCGTAGTACTTGCCCGGGGCCAGCGCCAACCAGCCTAGTAGGCGTGTCAGCGGCAGCTCCAGCCGCTGCGTGCCATACTCGAGCAATGCCACCACCGCTGCGCGAACCGCCGGCTCAACCCAGCGCCCGCTCCGAGGACCCCAGTGTTTTTTTTAAGTTGCACATAGGCTTCCATCACCTCCGCCAACACGTCATTCTTGCGCACCAGCTGCGCTTGCAGCGCCTCAACCTGTTGGCTCAGGCGATTGACCTGGGCCGAGCCGCTCGGGGCAAAGGCCGCGGCGCCGCCTTCAAAAAAGATCTTCTGCCACCGGTAAAACACGTTCGGGTGCAGCTGCTGCTCGCGACACACTTCCGAGACCGGCACCTGATCGACCAAATGCCGGCGTAAAATCGCTACTTTTTCCACCGGCGTGTACTGCTTCGGTTTGCTCTTCGTACGCTTCGTCATCGTCATTTTCCTCTACTTTTTACCAACTGTATCAAAGCAGGGAAAATTCCGATTCCATCTGAAGCAAAACAGTCAAAGGCGTAAGGGGCCCGGGGGAAATGGCCTTCGGTCTCCAATTGGCGCACGATCTCCACGGCGATTTCCGTGCGCTTGCGATAGGACGCGCGGTTTTTCTGATAAGGTAATAAGTCGATAAACCGCTGGCGGGCAGATTCCAGATCGGGATAGTCGTCGCGGGCGGTCATGTTGAGATAGCCTAATTCTTCCGCCTGATAATTGGGAAACTGCACCGCGATGGCGACACCATCTACCCGCTCTGCATTGGCCACCACCGCGGTCACCAGCGTCTGGTAGGTGCTCATCCGGCCCGCGACGTGGTCGTAAGCCCGCTTAGCCCCAAAAATCTCGGGACCGCGATCATGATGCACATAAGTCCAGTCCAAACTCATGACTTCCAGGCCTCGCCCACGAGGCGCTCCGGCTCCCACCGCCCGGTGCCGCGGCAGCAACCCTTCGCTGTCCCAGCCCGCTTCCAACACCGCCGCGTGCAGCGCCCGTCGACTGGGGGCTTGGTCCTCAAACCACACGTGCTGAGCGTAGCTCCCTTGCAGCGTTTTATGGGGACTAAGCAACAAGCCCGTGACATAACGACTGACCCATTCAAACCCCGCCTTTCGGCAGAACAGATCTCGATAAGGCTCGAGCCCTTCTTGGATCAGGCAGGGTACACCCACTAACGGTAGCAACATCTTATGGCGTTTTTCTTCAACTGATATTGCCTCTATCATGCCCCTAAAGCCGGTAGCGATAGGTAGGACCTTGCGGTCTTTCCCCCGCTCCAAACGCAGCATGCGACTTTCACCGCACTGCGCTTTCCAGTTGGGCTGAACGACTCTGCTCGAGCAGATTGGTCGTCACGACCACGAGGTGCACCAGCAGCATCGCTGCCATCATCTGCTTTCCTCGTTGCATCTGTTGGCCATCATTTTGTCCAGCTTACCCTGGCGGACCTTCACCCTGTCCCAGCCATTACCGCCGGGCCGTTGGCTACTACGCCGCCTCCGTCCTCCTGCCGGCACACTGGCATTGTCGCGTCCCCTTCACAGGGGGAGCCGGCCAGGAGTTCCCCAGTTCCACTGCCAAAGACTCTATGACCCGTAGCTGCCTGCTCTACGCCGGGTAGGCTTCGGAATAACGACCGGTTCAAGTTAGACAAACCGGTCCTGCTACCTCCCCTTGTTGGGCTAGGGGTATCAGCCATTTTCACCTATTCTTGGTAACGCCGCTTCCCACCCAGGTTTCTCGCGTCAGCATAGGTCACCAGGGTTAGCCGGATCCTCCGCTTCATGGCTCGCAGAGTCCGTACATCGTCTACGGGCTTCATACCTCAACGGTTGCCAACCGCCAACGCATGCCGTATAACCCTCACGCCGTTATCCGGGCGTGGCTTCCTGCATTCTTTGGCACCGTTAAAGGGCGCACCTCACTTTCCAAGTCGTGTGGGATAGCTCGGGTTTTGGGGTGGCTTCGGGGGGCGTTCATTGGCCGGGACCCCGGCCTGCTTGAGCCGCTTAGGACCCGTCTCAAAATAAGTTGAACAGTTCACGTGTTTGGCAGTATTTCGTAGTTCCACTCGCCATGAAAGCGTGCTTTTTTCAAGTTGACGGCATTGAGCCCCTCATCGGAGACGACGATGCCGGTTGGATAGGTCTGTGTGTTCAGGTCGGATTGGATATGCAGACCCGCTTGGGTGGTGGTGTTGCCGATCAAATTGACCACCACCGCGCGACTAACCAACGGCCTGCCGCGCCAGTTCTCGGTAATATGGCAGAACATGCGGTGCTCGATTTTATTCCATTTGCTCGTGCCGGGTGGGTAATGACACACATGAATCCGTAGGCCAAGCCGATTGGCAAGCTGTTGTAAAGCGACTTTCCACAACCGCCCGCGACTGCTGTTGCTGCCGCCTGAATCCGCCGTGATCAGTAGCAGGCGGGCGTTGGGGTACACCACCGAGCCCATTTGACACCACCAGCGGTAGATCGTCTCGGTAGCAAATTCAGCCGTGTCATGCTCTACGCCCACACTGACCCAGCCAGCGTTGGTCGTTAGGTCGTAGACGCCATAGGGAATGACCTTGCCCAGTGCAGAGTCCGGAAAATCATGAAGACGGACCGCTTGCGGGTGCTTCTCAGGCCGCCATTCCCGCCCGTCATTCTGGTAGTCACCCAGCAACTCCTTCTTCTTGGTATCCACCGAGATAACCGGCTAGCCTCGCCGCTGAAACGCTTTCACCTGACGGTTGATGTACTGAAACTGGGCATCCCGATCCGGGTGCGAATCCCCTTCCCGGGTCTTGCGATTGGCCTGCAGACGGTAATGGAGTCTGTGCAAGAGGCGCCCTACCGTATGATGGCTGACCGAGTAGCCTCGTCGCCTCAGCGCTTCGGCCAATTTGCGCGTGCTCTTACAAGTCCAGCACAGCGGCGATTCCGGATCGCCCCGTGTCGTCGCCTCAAGCAACTCCTGAAGCGCCGACAATAGCTGCGGTTGCGTTGTCCTCAAGCCGCGTCGCCCACCGCCGCTGCGGCGGATACGCCCCCTTTCAACCAGCTCGATCGCGCAGTCTCTGGCCGTGCTTCGCGCTTCGAGCTCCGCCAAACCGCTGTCGATCGTCGTACGCGACAACCCCGTGGCCTTCGACACCAGACTGACGCCTCCCCAGCCTAGCCCTTTGGCTTCACTCGCCGCCCAGCAGCGGCGCATCCGTTCATCCATCAGCGGTTGCAGCGCTTGATATTTTTCCCGGACTTGGGCAAGGTCGCTTTGCTTTCTCATACCAGCACGTTAGATTTCAATACACTCCATTGCCTTTGGGCTCCAAGAAGAAAAATTTGTTCAACTTATTTTGAGACGGGTCCTATTAGCCTCCTGGTTCCAGGCCGTCAGCGCCGGATCCGGCAGGTAAAAGACAAACCCCACCGGAATCGTCACCTTCGGCGTGATCAGCAGCAAGAAAATCAAACTTTGCCCCCGGATAAAGCCGCCGCTGGCTTTATCCTTGAGTTTATGGACATGGGCAATGGTCTGGGTGACCTTCGCGCGCCTCTTGTCCGCATCGTCCAGACACAGACACCCTTCGGTGATCCCATAGCGGCGCAGGATGACCCGCACGCTCAGCTCTAACAGCCGTTCCCACGGCATCTTCGCGTGCCGGAACATCCACGACAACCCCGCCAGTGAATACCGCCCCAGACTCGCCCGTTCAAATTTCGCCCAACACACCGTATTGGTGATCACAATCCCCATCAGGCAAAACCCCAACCAATGGCGTTGCGCGAAGCTCAACCCCGACCCCAACGGCCGATGGGCTCCGAGCGCCGCATCCAGTGCACCGATAAACTCTTTCACAAACGGTTAGGGTTCACTGATCAACATGGGTGGTTGTACGGCGTCCGACGGTGACTCAACCGCGCGGTATTATCAACTTCCTCTCGCTCTTGTCTACCACCGTGCTACAATAAGCACCGGTAGCTGGCCAGCCCCTCGCCCCTTGACGGTCTCAGCAAGCGCCGAAACCGGAGGGCGATCGGCTGACTCAGCTACCCCAGTTCCAGACCAAGTCGTCAAGTTCTAAAAACTTGATGATCGAGTAATAGACATTATCGGTTTTAAAGTTTCGGCGAGTTATTGCTCTTGATGTACAAGTAGTTAAGTCGGTCAATAGCTTATTTCCGATAATGTCTAATCTACAGTTATCTCCGCACACTCTCTTGGCGTTCAAGTTTGCTGTTTCTGAACCCTTAAATTAGGAGCCAACTCCATCACGAAGCCGCGGCACATAAACAGCCATAATGCTATTGGTGTTAGCCCTGGCAGAATAAGAGAACCAAACTGATAGGCAAGCGCCACGGCTTCCCTTTCCCAGCCGATGATGCCTAACTTTGCTGCACTGACGGTTCCCAGATCAAAAATCAGTGTCTTGAGGATTGCAGTGCTGACGCCGATGGCTTCCACCAGCAATAGCACTGTAAAGCCTAGAGTAAAACGTCGGGTCAAAACCGCTTCCTGGTCCGGCACTGCCAGGATAAGCGCTGCCAGGAGCGGTAAACCGTAACTGTAAATGAGGGGATTTACTGTAAAGACGAGTACTCCCTGATGACCAGCGGGAGCATTCATGCCAACTTCTGCCAAAGTGAGTCGAGTAACGATATCCAGCAGATGTCCCTGCTGTTCAATGGTGGCAATGACCGTGGGAAACAGTGCCTGCAGTAGCAGGTTCATCAGGATGGTGATTGGCAGGACAAGTACGGAAGCCAAATAGTACCAGGCACCAAAGCAAATGGGCAGCCATAAGAATACCTGCATCAGAAAACGGCAAAAGGGAGATAGCAGCATAGGAACTATGCGCGCTTGCAATTAGGTACTGGTAAGGTACGCAACCAAAACAGGAAAACCACCAAGGCGTCCAGCATGATCAGGGCTTGCCAGAGATAAAGATGCACCCACTCAAAGGCTGTTAAATTCCACTGACCCAAGTAAAACAGGCTGATAATGCGTAGCAAGTTGAGCCCGTGAATGGCCAAAAAACCGTAACCCAGACCGGTCAACCGGTACCGCCATGGAGCAGGGAAAGCCAGCATGGCAGCCGCCAAAATAATGCTGGCCTCAATCCCGTTACAACCTGCCTCGATAGAAACCGCAAAATCACTTGTCTGATGGTGTAGCACCTTACCTTGCGAGAGAACAGCGGAGTCAAAACGTTGGGCCAGCCAAGCGCTGGCCCGAGCTACCGCCTCGGTCCACGGAATCACTACTGCCTGTTGAACAGGATGTAACAGCTCGGCCGTAAACAATATCCCTTGAATCACTAAAAATCCGATGAAAAATCGGCCCATCATACCTTCCAATGTAAGCTTAGGCGCCAGAGTTTTGGCTTATACGGGTCGTTCCAACATTCCTTGCTCAATAATGAATTCAAGTATCTGCTCTATTCCCCGGCCAGTTTTTAAGTTACTGAACACAAAAGGACGCTCGCCGCGCATCTGACGGGTGTCCCTGGCCATTATCTCCAAAGAAGCACCCACAGAAGCGGCTAGATCAATTTTGTTAATTACCAGTAAATCGGAGCGGGTTATGCCCGGTCCGCCCTTACGGGGTATTTTGTCACCGGCGGCTACATCAATAACATAAACTGTCAAGTCGACGAGTTCCGGACTGAAGGTAGCGCTCAGATTATCGCCGCCGCTTTCAACCAACACCAAATCCAGACCGGGAAAACGCTCACACAACTGGTCTACCGCCATCAGATTCATAGATGCATCTTCGCGGATAGCGGTGTGGGGACAGCCACCGGTCTCTACACCGATAATACGCTCAGCATCGAGAGTCTGGTTACGAACCAGAAACTGAGCGTCTTCCTGAGTATAGATATCGTTGGTGACGACTGCGATAGCATAACAGTCCCGAAGAGCCTTGCAGATGGCTTCCACTAAGGAAGTTTTGCCGGAACCCACCGGGCCACCGATGCCGACACGTAATGCGGGTTTGTTGATCATGGTCCGTTGCTTACGTTCTACAAACAATTTGAAAAAATATCCTATAAGAAAATTTCTGAGTCGATAAGAATTAGTTTGTCAGCAGGCGTCGAGCTGTTGAGATTTCCCAGGCTTGTTTAATGTTAAAGGGCACTTAGATAAGATATTATAAAGTTTGCCGGTTGATCTCAATTAAGAACGAAACAACCGAGAGTATTGTACTTCGTGTAACGCGCTGACCAATCCCAAGCCTGGAGCTGTATAGCCAATATCGGCATCTTCCAATGCTATTCCATGCTGCACCGCCGCCACGATTTCCGGCAAAAGCCGGGACAGTATTCGCTGTCCGCCAGTCTGACCCAGTGGGATTAATTTAATGGCTGCCGCTATTTGATTTTCAGCCCAGGCCCATAAATAACCTTTGGCAGCGTCTATCAGCGGAATTTCCCAACGTACTGCCGCTAGACTGAATAAAGTAGCAAAACAGACACGGGGCGCTGTTTGCCAGGGTTTAGCCTCAACTAAGCCTAAATCCGCTAGCAAGCGAGCTAGAGCCATACCCAGATGCCGGTCTTCCTGCTGCAGTTCTGCCGCTTCCCGGCTTGCATAAAGCCAAGCATTCCAAGCAGAGACACTACCGATGTCGCTGGATTTCCAGGCATGATACAAACGGACGAACAGCGGAACGTCCAGGTAAGTGAGAGGATAACGTAAGAGTCCGCCTATCCACTGTTCTGCTTCAGCCTCATTTGTTATCCAATGGCGTGCCACTGCGGTTTCCAACCCTTGAGAGTATGCATAGGCACCTATCGGCAGAGCCGGACTCACCATTTGCAACAGCCGTAATAACGCCACTTCGCAAGCTTTCGGGTTAGTAGTCATGGTGCTGGTTGACTGACAAAACTCCTCTCGGCTAACCGTTATGCTGCCTCCAGCGTGGGAAGTAACAAAGAATAACAGGCCGGCAAAGGGTCCATCCAGCGAGCTTGTTGACGTTTTTGCCGTCCCTGTCGGCGGCTGGCCTGAGCCGGGTCCGGATCCTGCAGGGCGCCCAGCGTCAAGCGTTGCAGCAGGGCTTCGCCATGGGCCAGCGCATAGCGCAGCCCATGCCAGCCTAAGCGCAGATAACTATGGCCGCGGAACCAATGCGTATCGACCCGGCGGCGTTGGCCCTGGGCGACCACCGCGGCGCCTTGGCAAGTCAGGTACAGGGTAGCCACGGCCAAGACCAACAGCAGCCGCGTCAAGGTACGGACGTCGCGCAGTGGCGAGCTTTCCAGTTGGAAGCCGTTGGATTTGTCATCCAGGAAATTCTCCTCGATCCGAAAACGCTGACCATACTCGGCCAAGGTATCGCGGTCGGTCGGTTCATCGCTGAGGATCAACCACGGCTCGCGGTGTCCCCGTTGCCAGCCCACAGCTACGTGCATCTCCAGGCGTTGCGGGCCGACAGAGACGTGATGATAGCATCCCACTTCACCGGCCTGCACGCGCCTGGCCAGGCGCCGATAGTGCCCCCGGCGGTGGAGGTGGACATAGAGATGCAACCCCGCGCGGTTGATACGCACGCGCAGATGCCAGCGCGCTTGTCGGTGGATCCAGGCCATCAGTTCCACCTGCATAAAGCCGCGGTCGGCCAACAGCACGATGTCCCGTCCTGCCGGCAACACCCGCTCGGCCAAGCGCAATAACCCGCGGTAAGCCCGAAAGGCCACACGGCGGGAGCGATGGTCAATGACCTTCCAGACCAGCGGCAGCGTACGGCCGCGATAGACCAACCCCAGGCGGATCAAACACCACCGGTTCCACCGCAATGAGGTATCCAACACCACGTACCGGCGTGACGCGTCCAGTTCCGCTAGCACCGGCTGCACCAGCGCCCCATAGAGGTGGTGGACATCCACCCGCCCATTGGCCAACCAGCGCCGAAACCGCCGCCAGGTACTGGCCGCCACCTGGGCGCGACTGTGCACATACGGCACCCACTCACTCAGCCCGATCCAGCCGCTGCTCAATAACCCAACCACCATCCCTGCCAAGGTCGATAAATGCCGACGATCGCGCCACGGCGCTTGTGCCAATAGGGAGACTATCGTAGGGTAAAGCGGGGATGAGGGGTTCAGGCGCGGACTCCCTTTTTTGATCTACCCCGTTGCAACACGGGTCGCGCAGTTCATCTCATCCCTTCCTTTGATTTCAAGCAGAATCCGTACCTTACGAGTTTTGTCAGTCAACCAGGGTCATGGTGATGGCTGTGCCTGTCGTAGGCGCTGGCTTCCGGCTCAAACGGCACATTTTCCGCTTTGACTTGTAAATTTAAAACTTCCACAAGCGTATCCAGGACATGATCACGCAGATAGCGCACCCAGCCAGAGCCAATCTGTATGGGTACGTGACGGTTACCCAAATGGTAGCAGACTCGGGCTAACTGCAAGGGATCGTCTGTGATGGCGGTGGACACCGCCTCTGGAGCAGCTTCCACCCGGACAATTAAACCTGTAGTGGTACGCAATAGATCCCCCTGCCGCAGTACTGTGCCGCGGGGCAAAAATAATTTGGCCTCTTCGTTATTGTCCAGACGGGTCAACAAGCGGCTTTTCTGGCGCAGCGCGAAGGGTAGAGTCAGGGTAACATCCGGTTTTGCGGGCACCGGAAGTTTCTCAGTGATTTCTAATGGCATTGATCAACATTGACTCTGTCACATTCGCGTTTGACAAACTAGAACTAAAACAGGAAATACCGCTGTGCTAAGGGAACTATTGCCAGAGGCTCACAAGTTAATAGTGTCCCATCTGCTCTAACTTCATAGGTTTGCGGGTCTATCTCCATATGCGGTTGATAGCTATTGTGGATTAAATCTGTTTTGCGCAGAGAGCGGGTGTTGGTCACCGCTACTAGGCGTTTTTGCAGATGCAACCTCTCCAGAGCACCACTCGCTAAAGCCGCTTGGGAAACCAAGCTGACGCAGGTAGCCGCCCGCGCTCCGCCTAACGCACCAAACATAGGTCGATAATGCATGGGTTGAGGCGTCGGGATAGAAGCGTTAGGATCACCCATTGGGGCGGCGACGATCATGCCGCCTTTGATGATCAGGGCCGGTTTAACACCGAAGAAAGCCGGTTTCCAAAGCACGATATCTGCTAGTTTGCCAGCCTCGAGAGAACCGACTTCATGACTGATACCATGGGTCAGGGCAGGGTTAATGGTGTACTTGGCAATATAGCGCTTAACGCGCCCATTATCGTGGTGGCCGGGGTCGCCTTCTAGGCTACCTCGCTGCACTTTCATCTTATGAGCGGTCTGCCAGGTGCGGCAGATGACTTCACCTACCCGTCCCATCGCCTGAGAATCGGAGGCAATCATACTAAAAGCCCCCAAATCATGAAGAATATCCTCAGCGGCAATGGTTTCCCGACGAATTCGGGAGTCCGCAAAAGCCACGTCTTCCGGAATATTGGGATCTAAGTGATGACAGACCATAAGCATATCCAAATGCTCATCCACCGTATTGACGGTGTAGGGCCTGGTAGGATTGGTAGAGGAGGGTAATACATTCGGTTCTCCGCAGGCCTTAATAATATCCGGGGCGTGGCCCCCTCCTGCTCCTTCTGTATGGTAGGTGTGAATAGTCCGGCCTCGAAAAGCCGCTAAAGTGTCTTCTACAAAACCAGATTCATTTAACGTGTCAGTATGAATGGCTACCTGCACATCATAATGCTCAGCCACTGCCAGGCAATTATCAATAGCTGCCGGCGTGGTGCCCCAATCCTCGTGAAGCTTAAGACCCATAGCACCGGCCTCCAGTTGTTCTTCTAGAGCACGAGGCCGGCTAGCGTTACCCTTGCCTAGATATCCCAGGTTCATGGGTAGCTCTTCGGAAGCCTGCAGCATGCGCTGGATATTCCATGGTCCCGGTGTACAGGTTGTGGCATTAGTGCCGGTAGCCGGGCCGGTGCCGCCGCCCAGCATCGTCGTAATGCCGGACATCAATGCTTCCTCCACTTGTTGCGGACAAATAAAGTGGATATGGGCGTCGATGCCTCCGGCAGTGGCAATCAGTCCCTCGCCAGCGATAGCCTCGGTACCGGGCCCGATCACTATGGTGACGTTTGGCTGTACATCTGGATTGCCGGCTTTGCCGATGCCGCAGATACGGCCCTCTCTAATCCCGATATCGGCCTTCACGATACCCCAGTGGTCTAGAATCAGTGCATTGGTGATGACCGTATCCACTACGCCCTCGTTATAAGAACGTTGAGATTGACCCATACCGTCGCGAATTACCTTACCGCCGCCGAATTTAACCTCGTCTCCATAAACAGTCTGGTCCCGCTCGACTTCGATCCATAACTCAGTATCGCCAAGGCGCAGACGGTCCCCGGTGGTAGGGCCATACATATCTGCATAGGCACGGCGTGAAAGCGAACTCACGGCTTATCCTCCAAGGCACCCATGACAGCCCCGCGAAAGCCGTACACCCGGCGTAAACCAGCAAACTCTACCAATTCAACCCGGCGGCTTTGGCCAGGTTCGAAACGCACCGCCGTGCCGGCTGGGATATTGAGACGGTAGCCGCGGCTAGCAGCACGGTCAAAATCTAATGCTGGATTGGTTTCAAAAAAATGATAATGCGAACCTACCTGTATAGGCCTGTCACCGGTATTGGCGACGTTAAGCGTGATGGTTTGGCGTCCCGTATTGAGTGTCAAGTCGCCGTGTTGGGTAATGATTTCTCCGGGGATCATGTTTATCGCCTCAAGCAATAGGGTTGTGCACGGTAACCAGCTTAGTGCCGTCGGGGAAGGTAGCTTCCACCTGCACCTCGGCAATCATCTCCGGAACCCCTTCCATGACATCGTTTCGAGACAACAGAGTACGACCAAAGCTCATCAAGTCCGCTACACTTTTACCGTCCCGGGCAGCCTCCAGAAGGGCAGCGGAAACATAGGCCACGGCTTCCGGATAATTCAGCTTAAGTCCGCGCGCTTTGCGCCGTTCGGCCACCAGGCCGGCGGTAAACAACAGGAGCTTATCTTTTTCACGGGGCGATAATTCCACAAATTTTCTCCAGCTTATGTTTTGGCTATGAAAAGCGTAAAAAATCAATGAATCAGTTTACCGATCACTTGACCAGTAATTGCTGGATCTTAATAAAAGGCTAATATCGACCTGAAAGGTATTCTCAAGACACCCCGTCGGTACATCCCGGTAAGCTCGTCTACGGTATCCATGCCGCAGACGGTCTTGATAATAGCTTTCAGATCGATCGAAAGTAAGCCGATAATAATATTTCAAGTATTCCAAACCCGAGGCATTACCACTGTTTTGCCCGCGACTAAAGGCCGCAGCACCCTCCAGACACGGCTAAACAAATAGCGTGCTCGTTCCACAGATGCGCCCAGATAGCGACAAATTAGCACCTCATCTAACTGACTGGTGCCGAACAGTTCCTCTGCTGCCATCTTTCCGACCCCGTGGCGCACCCTTTCGGCCAAGCCTAGCTGATGAGTTATGCATATCAGACTGGCAGTGATAGGTAATCCAGCTAAGCCCCAGCGTGAAAACAGCAACTCCGAACCGCCTTTATAACGGCTATGTTCCAAATAAAGGGGGATGCCGTCACGCCAAATTTCAAAATCCTGTCGGCACATGCCCTGCGCAAACCTTTCACCAGCCGCTGGTCTACCCAAGCAGAGAATTTCCCAGCCGATAAAGTTAGCGTTTTTGCTCAGTTCCACCCGAGTTAGCAAATGGACAAGTGCGCCCTGGAAAATAATATTTTCCTGAGGCAGCCATTCTAATGTCGCGTTATCACCGACACGCAGGTTCTGTACTTGTCGGGCTGTGGCTCCGCTGCTGCGATAGAATTTGCCGGCTGCCGGTGTGGTAAGTAAAGCTTCGGCGCCCGGCTCAAGGGTGGCTTCCATAGTCAGAGTATCACCTCCCACGACTCCACCCGGCGGGTGCAGAATATAGACATGACAGGTGCTATTGGTTTCAGGATAGAATGGCCGCTGTACCTGAAGCGGACCACTATGGTGGCGGTGGCTGAGTAGAGTTCGTTCCTTGCCGTTATGATGCGTGAATATCAGTTTCAGGCGCGCTTGCCAGCTAGGTTCTACATGACCCTTAACAATTGGCACGAAGTAACTCCAGATGATGTGCTATTTCCTACGCTTAAAAAGCGTTAAGGCTTAGTTAATCTTGCGTTTTATTGGCATAGAATTTTTAATTATGATTTGATCTATAAGCAAAATTCACGCCATTTATTGCCAGAGTCTATTAACCTACCGGTGCAATTACTCAGAACCTAGTAATTAGAACCTAGTAATTAGAACCTAGTAATCGATAAACTCATACATTACTCTTGCGTCAAAACATCACTAATTTTTGCGAAAACGTTAATCATGTTGGGGTGAAAACTGCTTTTGGCAACAATAGTGAAGCTGAAAAAATTCGCTCTACATTAGTGCAACTAGCTTGTCTCCTGCACTATAACACAGCAAATGACTTGCGGTAGTCTCTGAGTATAAGTACAAGTTTTTGTATTGATTATATAAAAAATATACGGCCTGAAAAATGCTTATGTGGTGCCTCAGCTGCTAGCGAACCACAAACCCAATAGCCTCGGATCTCAACTTGGGCGATAACAATCATGAGGGCACCACTCCATGCAAAAGAAAAACTCCCTACAACGACTTTGTAAATGGTCTCTAATAATGAGCGCGTTGCTACTTTGGTTTTCCTCCGCCCAAGCGGCAGAAAAAATTAAAGTAGGTATTCTGCACTCTCTGTCCGGCACTATGGCCATCAGCGAGACCTCGTTGAAAGACGTCGCCTTAATGACCATCGAAGAAATTAATGCCAATGGCGGCGTGTTGGGCAAGCAATTAGAACCTATTGTGATAGATCCTGCTTCCGACTGGCCCCTTTTCGCTGAGAAGGCCCGTGAGTTGCTGCAAAAGGATAAGGTGGCGGTGGTATTCGGCTGCTGGACTTCGGTGTCCCGCAAATCGGTATTACCCGTATTTGAAGAATTAAATGGCTTGTTATTCTATCCGGTGCAATATGAAGGGGAAGAATCCTCTTTCAATGTTTTTTACACGGGCGCAGCACCCAATCAGCAGGCCATTCCTGCAGTAGAATATCTAATGAGTGAGGACGGTGGTGGTGCTAAGCGCTTTGTGCTTCTGGGCACCGATTATGTCTATCCCCGTACCACCAATAAAATTCTGCAAGCCTTTTTGCATTCTAAGGGAATCAGCGATGCTGATATCTGGGAAACCTATACACCTTTTGGCCATAGTGATTATCAAACCATAGTGGCTAATATCAAAAAGTTCGCCGCCGGCACTCCCACGGCTGTCATTTCCACCATTAACGGCGACTCCAATGTTCCCTTTTATAAGGAATTAGCGAATCAAGGTTTAAGTGCCGTGGATATTCCTGTCATTGCCTTTTCGGTGGGTGAGGAAGAACTTCGTGGCATCGATACTGAGCCTTTGATAGGTCATCTCGCGGCCTGGAATTATTTCATGAGCATTGATTCTTCAGAAAATCAGGCTTTTATCAAAAAGTGGAAAGACTATGTAAAGCGCAATAATCTAACAGGTGGCGACAGCCGAGTAACCAATGATCCAATGGAGGCTACCTATATCGGCATCAACATGTGGAAGCAGGCTGTAGAGCAGGCTGGTACTACCAATATCGATGCGGTGCGCCAAGCACTAGGCTATCAGACCTTTACCTCGCCTTCGGGTTTTGCGATTAAGATGGATGCTAAGAACCATCATTTGCACAAGCCAGTATTCATTGGTGAGATTACCGAAGACGGTCAGTTCGATGTTGTTTGGAAGACTGAAGGCCCTATCCGAGCTCAGGCCTGGAGTCCCTATCTTCCCGATAGTGCCAAGAAAGTGGCTGACTGGACCTATCCCTGGGTATGCGGGAACTGTACCGAACCACGGTTTAACGTGACAGGGACTGCCGAGCAATTGGCTGAAAAAAATCCCTAAGTCCGCTCATTGCCCTCAGCTGTAAACAGAAGGCGTTGCGCGCTAAATTCTTGCTGCTAGCTTTATGAGCTATGAGTGATGGGAACTTGAGATGGTCTTTCCTGATAGTGGCGCTCGCTCTGCTGAGCGCCACTAGTTTTGCCCAACCACCTGCCGAGGATCGCGCCTTTGCTGAGGCTGTGGCTAAGCTAGGCGATAAGAGTCGAGCCACTATACGTGATGCAGTAAAAACGTTAGGCGGACTGAATGATCCACGTGCCTTACCTGTGCTGGAAGCCTTGCAGGAACGTAAACTTAAAGTGGATCAGAACGGTCGCGTTCTGCTGCCTTCCCCGGCAGGCCTTAGAAATCCCATCAGCGGCGAGATTATCTCCGCCGAGGGACTGAAGTTAGATACACCGCGGATTAATAATTCCATACGCCGGGCTCTGCAGCCGGTCATCGCTCGTCTCCAGTTGTTCGCTGAGGACCCTAAGATCCGGCTGGCCGCGGCTATCGAACTTGGCCAACGGCCACGGGAGGGCGTAGAAAAAGATCTTAGGCAGGCTCTCTCCCAAGAAACTTATCCTCCGGCGCATGAAGCATTAGTTGTAGCATTGGCTCAACTCGACTTAAACAGTATGGATAAGCAACGGCGTCTCGCAGCTGTTCATAGATTGGGGGAAGCTGGTAGTTTACGTTTTCGCCCTTATCTGGAAAAACTCTTAGCAAAGGACGCAGAAGGCAATTATCTGGAGTCCGAAGCGGATATCCGCAGCGCTGCGCAGAGCGCTCTAGTCTCGATTAGAAACAAGCAGCTGTTGCTTAGCCAGGCCGGTAATTTATTCTATGGGCTTAGTTTAGGCAGTGTATTGCTCTTAGCCGCATTGGGACTCGCCATCACCTTTGGTTTAATGGGAGTTATCAATATGGCCCATGGTGAAATGCTAATGCTAGGGGCCTATACTACCTTTATAGTACAGAATTTATTTTTGACTTATCTTCCGGAATTCTTCGACGCCTATCTCTTACTGGCAATTCCTGCTGCCTTCCTAGTCAGCGGCGCTATCGGGATTGTGCTAGAACGCACCATTATTCGTCACCTCTATGGCCGTCCGTTGGAAACTCTGCTGGCTACCTGGGGCATTGGCTTAATTCTAATTCAGACCGTACGTTTGCTGTTTGGTGCTCAGAACGTAGAGGTGGCCAATCCCGATTGGCTATCCGGGGGAATTGCGATAGCTCAGGGACTGGTGCTGACCTACAATCGGATTGCCACCATTATTTTTGCAGGGTTGGTGGTGACCTTGGTGTGGATGCTCTTCCAGCGCACTCATCTGGGTCTGAACGTCCGTGCTGTGGTACAAAACCGCTCCACGGCTGCCGCCATGGGAATCAATACCCATACTGTGGATATGTGGACCTTTGGTCTAGGGTCCGGCATTGCAGGCCTGGGGGGCGTAGCCTTGTCACAGCTGGGTAACGTTGGTCCAGAACTGGGTCAAGCTTACATCGTAGATTGCTTTATGGTGGTTGTCCTGGGGGGCGTGGGCAAAATTACCGGCGCCATAGCCGGAGCGCTGACATTGGGCTTAGTCAATAAGTTCTTAGAACCTACTACTGGGGCTGTGTTAGGCAAAATCATGGTGCTCGTTTTTATTATCTTGTTTATTCAAAAACGCCCCCAAGGCATGTTCGCTTTTAAGGGTCGAGCGGCGGAAGGCTAAACGGTGAACGAAATTTCCTCGTTTCGTCTTCTCGATATGCATTCCGCCCGCGGCTGGTTGCTATTGCTCATACTGGTGTTATCAGGTCTAGTGATCGTTCCTGTGCTCAATATCTTACCAGCCGCTGACTCAGAACTTCACCTCCCAGATTATATGATTCCTCTGCTGGGTAAGTTTTTGTGCCTTGCCCTGGTGGCTTTAGCAATGGATTTGATCTGGGGCTATGCAGGCATTCTTAGTCTGGGACATGGAGTATTTTTTGCCCTGGGAGGTTATGCCATGGGAATGCACCTGATGCGTACTATGGCAGGCGAAGGTGTATACCGCAATACGCTACCAGACTTTATGGTATTTCTGGACTGGAAGGAATTGCCATGGTTTTGGTATGGCTTCGACAATTTTGGCTTTGCTCTTTTAATGGCGCTATTTATTCCCGGGTTGCTGGCTTATGGATTTGGCTATTTTGCCTTTCGGTCCCGAGTTAGAGGCGTTTACTTTTCCATTATTACCCAAGCCATGACCTTCGCTATGATGTTGCTGTTTTTTCGTAATGAGACCGGCTTTGGCGGCAACAATGGTTTAACGGATTTTAAGCGTATCCTCGGATTTTCTCTGCAAGAGCAATCTACCCGCTTAGGGCTTTACATCGTCACGGTGCTCGTGCTCTTGCTGAGCTATCTGTTGTGCCGTTATCTTGTCACTGCCAAACTGGGAAGGATACTGACTGCTATTCGTGATGCAGAAAGCAGGATTATGTTCTGCGGTTATAACACCCTACATTACAAGCTGTTTGTCTGGACGTTTTCGGCCGTACTCTGCGGTCTGGCTGGAGCTTTATACGTACCTCAGGTAGGTATCATCAATCCCAGTGAGATGGCGCCGGCGAATTCCATCGAAATGGCTATTTGGGTAGCGGTGGGGGGACGCGGAACGTTGGTAGGCGCTCTACTGGGTGCGGGCGTCGTAAACGCAGCTAAAAGCTGGTTTACCGTTGCTTACCCGGAACTTTGGCTATATTTTTTAGGCGCTTTGTTCATAGGGGTAACCCTTTTCTTGCCGCAGGGACTGGTGCGGGCAGGGAGCCGTTTCCAGCGGCAGGGAGAGCAATAATTTGCAAAGTTTGGATAGACTCCGGGAAGTCATGCGCCGCGATCGGGTTTTTGATTTTGTGGCCCGGGCCTCTATGCCATCGCTGTCTGAGCAGGTAGATACCAGCCACGGCACGATCCTTTATCTAGAAGGTGTCACTGTCAGCTTCGACGGTTTTAAGGCGCTAAACAATCTCAATCTGTATATTGATGATGGTGAACTGCGTTGTATTATCGGTCCTAATGGTGCCGGCAAGTCTACCTTAATGGATGTGATTACCGGTAAGACGCACCCGGACGAGGGTACTGTATTTTTTGGCCAAACCTTGGATTTATTACGCCTTAGAGAGTCGGAAATCGCCCATGCCGGTATCGGTCGCAAGTTTCAAAAACCCACCGTGTTTCTAGGTCATCGCGTATTTGAAAATCTCGAACTGGCTCTACAGGCTGATAAGCGGGTGCGCTCTAGCGTGGTAACTTCGCTTAGCGGCGCACAACGAGCCCGCATTAACGAAGTGCTCGAACTCATCGGCCTGACAGAACAGCGTTATAGGCTGGCCGGCTTGTTATCTCATGGTCAAAAACAATGGCTAGAAATTGGCATGCTACTTGTTCAGAACCCGCGGGTGCTGCTTGTCGATGAACCCGTAGCAGGTATGACTGTTCAGGAGGTTGAGCAAACGGCGATTTTACTGACCTCGCTGGCCGGCAGACATTCCGTCATTGTGGTGGAGCATGATATGACTTTTGTAAGGTCCATCGCGCGTAAGGTCACCGTACTCCACGAAGGACGAGTACTAGCCGAAGGCGGTATGGATGCTGTTCAGAATAACCCGCGGGTGATTGAAGTGTACTTGGGTAAATAAGCATGATTCAGGTGACAGGCGTCAATCAATTTTACGGCGAGAGTCATATTCTTTGGGATATGAATATAACGGTTCCCAAGGGTGGCTGTATCTGCTTGATGGGCCGCAATGGAGTGGGTAAAACCACACTGCTAAAAGCTATCATGGGCCTATTGTCTATCCGCTCTGGCACAATACGCTTTTCTGGTGAGCTATTAAACGGCATGCCAGCCTATCGCCGCGCCCGTTTGGGCATTGGTTATGTACCTCAGGGTCGAGAAATTTTCCCGCAATTAACCGTGGAGGAAAATTTGCGCGTGGGGTTAGCGGCACGTAACGACGGCGTAAAGGAAATACCCGAACGAATCTTTGATTTGTTCTCCATTTTGAAGACGATGTTGCGTCGACGCGGTGGCGATTTGTCGGGGGGGCAGCAACAGCAACTAGCTATTGGCCGGGCTTTGGCGCTTAATCCTGCACTATTAATCCTCGATGAACCTACGGAGGGTATACAACCTAATATTGTCCATGAAATAGGTGATATTATTCTGCGCCTAAATCAAGAAGAAGGGCTGACCGTTCTATTGGTGGAGCAAAAACTACCCTTTGCCCGTCGGGTAGCCAAAGATTTTTACATTATGGAAAAAGGGCGAACGGTAGCAACTGGGGCTATGGAAACATTGCATGATGGGCTGGTGCGACAATATTTATCGGTATAAAGAGCCTTAGTGGGTAATGGTTAGGGAGGAAAAGCGAACAGGAAGAATCTCTTCGGTTATAATTGAACCGCCTTTATCTTTTACGGCAACTATCAGTTGTTGGGAATCCTCAAGTCCAGCCGGAATTACCATTTTTCCGCCAGGCTTTAATTGTTGAAGCAAAGCAACAGGTATCAACTCTGGTGCCGCCGTGACAATAATTTTGTTAAACGGCGAGTACTCAGGCCAACCACCAGAACCGTCACCTATCTTGAATTCGATATTGCTATACCCTTGTCTATGCAATTTATTTTTTGCCTGTCGAGCTAGTTCCTCAATGATTTCAATGCTATAAATTTCCTTGGCGAGGTTAGCCAAAATTGCTGCTTGATAACCCAATCCGGTGCCAATTTCCAGAACGCGGTCTTGCGCTTGGAGATCCAGTAAATCCGTCATTAAGGCAACAATGAAAGGCTGTGAAATTGTTTTGCCGAAACCAATAGGTAGAGGTTGATCCAAATAAGCATAAACCTGCAACTCGACCGGTACAAACTTGTGACGCGGTACCTTCCCTATTACCTCCATCACCTGTTCGGTCAACGATGAAATCCCAAGCCGTTCGCGCACAGCACTGGTATGAAGTGAAATTTGTCCCACCATTTCTCGGCGTGCAGCAGCAAAATAAGCCTCTATATCGGTCATTTTCGAAACAGCCTCTTGTTGAATTAAACACTGCTGTTTAGCTAATGACTAGCTCTGTCAGCTAATAGCCATTTCTAACTATTAGTATAGACCGACTTGCTATGGTATGAGAATGCAAGCATCTTTATTGCAGCAATTGCTGCATGGCATGCTTGTTCGTCCTAGTCTCGGAAAGTTTTATGCTTTAGCAGGGCTTAGGCTTGAGTATTCAGTCCTGCTAATTTATCTATTGATTATTCTAATTTCTATGAATTTTTGCCATCAAATTCAGCAAGTTTACTCGGAACATAAATCTGGTAACCAAGTGAGCAATATTGTAAAGTTTATTCGGGTCTTCGAACTAGCAAAAGAATAGTATTGTTTCTTATCCTAAAAGTGAGTTTACAAAGGGTATGGTTGCAACTGCCGATTGTGATAAGCTTGCTTTATAATTTTTTCGAGGATGTTTAACAAAATGATCGGCATCGATAACTTGAAAGGCATGTCTGTCGAAACACTGCAAAACTTGATTGCGGATGCTCAGAATCTTTTGGATAAGTATGAAAAAGAAAGAAGGAAGGCGGTGATTAAAGAAATTCAAGATTTAGCCGCCTCCGCAAACTTAAGTGTTGAGATTAAAGAAGGCGATAAAGTGATTACTTCTTCAAAAGGAGTACCGAGGTATCGCAATCCAAATGATCCTCAACAAACCTGGAGTGGCAGAGGAAAGCGACCAAATTGGCTTAACAAAGCATTGGAATCGGGAAAAAAATTGGACGACTTTACCGTCTAAAATATGAAGCTATCTTATAGTTAAAGCAGTTTCTAATTTAAATCTTGCAAGTCTAATCAATGGAGGAGTGTCACTAGTGTCAGCAAAGAAAACAACCACTGAGTCTTCCGCTGCAAAGAAGGCCGCTGCTAAAAAAAAGGAATCTACCAAAAAAGCGGCTGCAGCGGTTGAGGCTAGACAGACGGACAACAAAGTAACTGCTAAAACACCGGGTACCTCTAAGTCTGCCAAGCCAAAGAAAACTGCCATACAACCAGCTGTACCTCAATCCACTGCCGGGAAAAAAGCCACTGAAAAGCCAACTAGTCCTGAACCTTCCGCTACAAATGAAGACTCTGATAAGTCAACCGCATCAAAGTCAAAAGCCACCCCAAAAACTGCAGCCAAAAAACAGGACGCTGCCGCTGGCCCCGTTACCACTGTCATCGCTAAATTGAATGTGGGTTATGGTAATAACCTTTATATCCGAGGTGAGGGAGCCGAACTAAAGTGGGAAAGCGGAATTTTAATGGAAAACGCAGGCAGTGATGAATGGTCTTGGACCACTAGTTCAGCGGCTGGAGGAATTATATTTAAGTTTTTGATAAATGACGAAATTTGGTCCACGGGAGAAAACTTTACTGTGGTAGCGGGAGATACTTCTATTAGTTCACCCACTTTTTTGTAGTAACTTGCTACTCATCCTAAACCAGTCAGCCTCGCTTGTGTCTGCGAGGTTGACCAGATATTCCAGTAGTAACTTTCGACATATTGCCGGCATGGCGCTAATCAAGATATTTTTATAAAGGCTTGCCCATTGCTTTTAGTCAATACCCAGCGCAGGCTAAGCAAAGCTTACCCGTGGCTTTGAGAAAATATTAAGATTTTGCAAGACTAACTGATGAAATCACCAGTGCTAACTGTCAGCGCCACGCCATTAGCCGCTAATATTTGAATTAAACGATAAGCGTCTAAGCTGGCTAATCCACTAAAGCTAAGATTCCAGCTTATCGTCTGTGCTCATCAGGGGATCACTCTTTGGCTACATTTAGCATGACAGTCGCATGTTTTTCAGTTTATGAAGATCGCGATGTACTGCATAAAACTGCAACTTGCTTGGTAACGACTAAAGCCGTGGAGGGGACCAATGACGGTTCATAAGCTAACAACGCTGACCCTACGTATTAATCCGGCGGTTAAAGAAGCACTTCGGCTTGCGGCTCTCAAGGAAAGTTGCAGCATTTCTGGTATGGCAGAAGCGATAATCCGAGATTACTGTGCGCGAAACCATATTATTATTCCAGAGCAGCAGACGCTTTTTGAAGACGACAAAGTCTAGGCATGGAGGGTTATTATAGTGCCAGCCATATGAATTGACGCCGATAATTTTATTACAATCGTTGTTTACTAACGATTTGAAGCCTTGTAACCAGTATCAGGTCATTTGGCCGGCACTATAGCAATTCCCGCTCTGAACACTCCGATGGACAATAATTTGGTCACATTGGCGCCGCTCTACGCGTGCCCAAGCGCTACCCTCAGCCGGTATCGAAAAGCTGATGCGCTGGGTAAGGGTTCTACATCTGTGGTCATCGTTAAAAGGAAATTCGGTTAAGACACTCGCACGCGGCTTGACGTGACTAGGAGGTATCGGGGGCTAAGACCGTGGCGGCATGGCCAGTGGCGATGACCTCCCACAGCGTCTTCCAATCCGGAATGAAGAAATCGGTGAATAGCGCCCGTAACCGCTCCCACAATGAGGTACGTGAGTGAAACCGCTCCCGCGCCGCTTGGAACAGCCGACAGCCCAGCTCTTGGGCTTGGTCGACTAAAAACGCCAGCATCATCAACAGGGCAAACACGGTGGCTAAATGCTGCTGGCCATGGCCATCGTTATGCTCCAGCCCATAGCCTTGGTTTTTCAGCGTATTGACCGTCTCATTCTCGACTTTCCACCGCGCCCGCCCGCCGCGCATCACCGCCTCGACATTAGCTTCGCTCAGGTCAATATTGGTCACCCAACTCCAGAGGCTTTCCTGGCCGTTGTTGATCTCCCAGTACTCCAAAAAGTTCACCTTCAGCTCCGGATGCGACTGATTCAGCGACAGCCCGTTGACCCAGCGGTAGCCGTGCTCCACGCCCTGCTCATCGATGTGTGTGTGCTCGTTGGCACTCACCTCTCAACAGCGACTGTTGAACGGCTTCAAACAGCGCCTCGTGATCGCCCGGCTTCACCCCAATGAGGTAGCGCATCTTCAGCGATTCCAGTAACTCAATATGCGGCCCGTTACTGGCCACGCTGTCTTCGACAACAATCAGCTTCAGCTTCGGATAGTCCTGGCGCAGCGCGCTCAATAACCGCTTCGAGGCGTTGCGCTCGCAGTCATTCTTATTTTCTCCGTCACAACGGGTGATCGCCTCGGGCATCAGCGCCAACACCGTCTTTAACTGCGGGTGCACTATCACCGCCCCCAGTAGGTGATGGTAGTAACCCTTCTGGCCTTTCGTCGTTTTGCAACAACACTCCGGGCAACTGATCGCGCTGGAGGCAAACCGCCCCGTGCCATCGATCGAAACCAAGTAATGGCCAGCCAAGTACTGATATGCCGCGAGCCCTTTGTGCCGCTGCAGGTGACGATGCACCGCACAAAACGCCGCGCGCAACGACTCAGGCTCCACCGGATCAAGACGCGTGCGTAACTGCGTATCGCACGGCGCGCGCTCCACCCCATACCGACTCTTGAGATTGGCTCGGATCATCGCCTCATTGCGATACCCCTCGTCAAACTTCAGCAGCGACGGGTACTTCAACCCAAACACCGCCAGACCCGACATCAGCGCATCGACCAGCACGATCTCACCTCCTTGGCGCACATCCACAACGCCCTCAAAACATTGACGGATCGCCTGCAGCAATCCCGGTGTCGACAAATCTTTTCTTAGCCGCGGTAGCGCCGCGGCTCGTTGACAAGAGTGTCTCATGAGTATATTCAGGTGGCGGTTTCAAAACATAACCAAGCACATTAGAATAACCGCACCGAAACAGTAACGAAAACATTACGAAAAACTAAAACATAATAAATCGCTAAATCAAAGAGTTGCGACTAGAGCGGGAATTGCTAGCGGGTTATCCACTGCTTAAAATTGGCTGTATAGGAAGTAATATTAGTAACGTAGTCGAAGTGATGATCTCTACTGTTTGCTGAATGCTTATAATTATCTTGCGAAGCGACATGTTTCAACACAAAATCCGTTATTTCCTCTAACATACGCTTAACTGCTACATTGGCAGCTTGTACGCCACCATAGGCATCCTCGCTAGGCGCAACTGCCGTAACCTCGAAAAGCTGGGTTCCTAACACCTGATTGGTTGCTGTATCGATCAATTTGGCCCGCAATGTTAACCGAACCTGGCTAGGCTTTTGCAAAAACTCCTGCTGCAGCCGAATAAGGTTGGTTTCCAAACGCAGATTACCCTCCACAGGCGTGGGTAATGACAGTACAGCTGTAAATATCTTGCTCCTTTCCATGGCATTGATGATAAGCGGCATTAGCATTCGCGCTGGGGTGTCGACCCAACTACTTTTGGTATAGTAGTCTAAGGTAAATGGACTTTGTGTGTAAGCGATAAGAGCCGTATCAAAGCCAGGCTCCGCCCGAGGCTCAGCCACTAGCAACACTCCACCGCTAGCTTGGAGCGTTGGGCTTTCAGCAGTGCCGGCAGTTAATACATAAGTATTAATGGAAGGCGCAGAGACGCACCCTATTAACCACAATAAAGTGGCAATCAGAAAGGCGGCTGAGTCAATTAAATTAAACGGAAAAAGGCTGCGAGACCTCATCGGCCAATGTTCCCTATTGCTATGATTTTCCTATTCTCCCGGACCTAAAGCACCTTTTGGCCTGCCAAGTAATAACATCCGAGGGTTACGGTCTAGCGTCCTAACAAAACGTTCCATCGTATCGGCCAAGCGTTGTAAATTGGTTAACAGCATATTAAGTTCAGGTGCGGTTTGTTGAGCAAGCTGGTGGATTTCTCGGCGACTATCCGCTACGGTTTTTTCTATTTCCTCGCTGGTTTTGGTAATCGCCTTAATCATTGGCGCTGTTTCGACCAAAATGGTTTTGGTTTGGACTAACAGAGATTCCAGTTCACTGCTAATCCGGGCACTATTGGTGAGAGTGCCGGAAATGTTACTTAAGGTGTTATCGATGTTATCAACATTAGCTGCTAGCGTATTGGTAACGGTTTTCAGAGCAAACACGATTTGAGTGATATCATCGGAGCGTGCTGCTACAAGAGTCGTGACCGTCTCAATATTAGCCAGAATTTGGCTAAAAGCGATCAAATTTTCCTCGCGTAATAGGTAATCCAGCTTAATGGATAAATTGTTGAAGGCATCTTCTACCCGGCTCACTAGAGAGGGGCCACTTTTAATGATCGGAAATGACTCGCTAGGATCGGGCGTTAGGGGCGGTGACTGACCACCACCACTAAGTTCTACATAAACTAGACCGGTAACGCCTCTTGAGACGAGTTTGGCTATTGTGTTCTCGCGAATGGGTGCACCGCGCTCGATCTTTAAAATCAGCTGTACACGGTCAGGGTTATTACGATCCAATTCGATGTTAATTACCTGACCTACGTCGACACCTTTGTATTTAACCGACGCATTAAGATTGAGTCCGGCAACCGACTCCCGGGTATAAACCCGGTAATGATCGTACACCTTCGTATCAGTAGCAGAAGTTAACCAAGCTGACATGGCTACTAAAGCAATGCCGAGAACGATGACAAATAAACCTACCGCGGTATAGTTTACTCTTGCATCCATGACTGTCTCTGTATGGCTTGTGCCGTGCGTCCACGCGGACCACTGAAATAGGCCTTAATGAGAGGGTGCTTGGATTGGCTCAACCTAGCGATGTGGTCGTAGCCGACTACATGCCCCTCTCCCAGGAAAACCACTCGATCGGTAATTCGCCAAAGCGAATCTAGATCATGAGTTACCATGACTACGGTCAACGCTAATGAGTTTTTTAACTGTAGGATAAGTTCATCCAGTGCATTGGCGCTTACCGGATCCAATCCGGCCGAAGGCTCATCCAAAAACAGCAGATCCGGGTCGAGGGCTAGGGCACGCGCCAAGGCGGCACGCTTGACCATACCCCCGCTGAGTTGAGCGGGATATTTATCGGCTGCATCAGCAGGCAAACCAGCCAGGGCAATCTTAAGCTCTGCGATTTCATTAATCTGTTTATGATTTAGCCGGGTGTGCTCCTGTAGTGGCATGGCGACATTTTCCCGAATCGTTAACGAGGTAAAAAGAGCACCCTGCTGAAATAGCATTCCGAAACGGCAACTAAGAGTGAATAGGTTAGTGGACGCTGCGCCCACGGTTTCCTGGCCAAAGACCTTTATTGAGCCAGCGGCGGGCTGTTCCAGCATAAGTATTTGGCGTAACAATACACTTTTGCCGGTACCGCTGCCGCCGACTAATCCGACAATTTCGCCGCGGCGAATGCTTAGATTCAGATTGTTATGTACCACCTGAGAGCCAAACTGAGTTCTGAGGCCACGAATTTCAATGATTAGCTCCTCTTTGCTCACCGGTACAATCCCTTAGTGCCCATAAATACTGCAAACAGAGCATCAGCGATAATCACTAGAAAAATGGCTTGAACGACGCTTTCAGTGGTTTGTCTTCCGACGCTATCGGCCCCGCCGCGTACTCGAAAACCTTGGTAACAACCTACTAAGGCAATGACGGTGGCAAATACAGGTGTTTTACCAATGCCGAATAAAAACGAAAATAAAGTAACCACTTGGGAAAGTCGAGCGGAAAACTCTCCAAAACTTACGTCTAGCAGGAAATAAGCGACTACCATACCACCAAAAATGCTCATCACATCAGCGAACAGGCATAATAATGGCAAAGCAACACAAAGGCTCATTAGTTTGGGTAACACTAGGATATCATAGGGATTGACACCGATAGTACGCAGCGCATCCACTTCCTCGGTTACCTGCATTGTGCCAATCTGGGCGGCAAATGCCGATCCAGTACGTCCGGCGACAATAATTGAAGTAAGCAACGGCGCTAGCTCACGTAGCATCGTGAGAGACACGAGATCAACAATAAATATGTTGGCTCCGTAGTAAAGCAGCTGATTGCCGCCCTGGTAGGCGATGACAACGCCAATCAGGAAGGACAGCAGACCAACAATAGGCATGGCGTTAAGACCGGCGCTCTCAATGTTGGCAAATAAGATTCGCCAGCGGATACGGCCAGGCCACAATAAGGCCTTCAGCAAGGCGACAGTCGTCTCTCCTAAAAAGGCTAAAAATCCCAGTGTATGTTCTACTTTCTCCCAGACCAGTTTGCCCAATTGGGTAACGAAACTCGGTGATTTAACATGCTCAGATGGAACATGGGCAGCCTTGTTACGTTCGCCGACTAATGCTAATAGCCCCTGTTGTGTCGTGCGCAGATTGACCACCTGAACATCACGGCCGGTCCGGCGCAGATCAACAATGGTGTGAATCAGCGACAGAGCGCCGTTGGTGTCGAAGGCCTTAATCTTAGAACCGTCGATGACAATCTTACCCTTCGGCCAACACAATTGGCCAAGGCGTCTTTCCAAGCCCTCGATGCCTCTTAGGTTCCAATTGCCCGTGCAAAAGGGTTTTCCCTGGATAAGCGTGATATCCGCATTTTCCGTTCTGCTGCAAGCAGCGTCTCTAATCATGGCATTTCAACGCGGATTGAGTTTACGCCATTCCCAAGGTTCCTGCTGGGCACCCGGCCGGGACCAGACACCAAGCTTTTCCCGTTTGGCTTCCCCTTGAGCTATTCGGTAATACCTGGATTTGTTGTACCGGGTGTAGACCACCGCCCCCCCTTGACGAACCAGTTTCAAGCCTAAATCCTGATTGTTTTGATAGAGGCGTGCTACAACGCGGCCATAGCGATCTCTATCCGTCACTTCTAACCGTACTGGGGATTGAGGTATCAGGTTACGAAGCAGATCACGAGAGTGTTTTCCCCAAGGCTTTTGTCCTAGTTCCGGTGCGTCGATGCCGAATATGCGCACCTTTAACTTGCCTTCCTCACAGCTTGCAGCGACCGTATCACCGTCGTAGACTTCGCTTACCCTACAAGCCAGCTCCGCACCCTTTGGAGGTAACGGTGCGGTAGGTTCCTCCAACAGCCGGCTGATACCGAATGCGGCGATGATGAGCGCAGCAAGCAACAAGGGGGCGCTGCGTTTGCGCCTGCCGGTCTTGCGCAGCTCGCCTTGCAGAAGGCGCTGCAGCAGTTTCAATAATTCGCGCACCACGTTACCCTGCCTTATCCGGCTCCACACTATCCGGTTCCACGCCATCCGGCTCCACGCCATCCTGCTTAATACAGAAAACTGCCTGAAATTACTCTACTTCTATAACGACTTGGGCTGACTTAACGGGACGCTGTCAGAGCCTGCTCAAGATCGGTTAGGATATCGTCGATATGTTCCAGGCCAATGGACAGACGCACCAAATCATCGGTAACCCCTGCACGAGCCAATTCTTCCACAGAGAGTTGGCGGTGGGTGGTGGTCGCTGGATGGCAGGCCAACGATTTAGCATCACCAATATTCACCAGACGGGTAATCAGTTGCAGCGCATCAATAAATTGTGCCCCTTTTTCTCGGCCACCTTTGATGCCAAAACTCATAATGCTGGAACCTCGTCCTCCCATATATTTATCCACTAGCGGTTTTTCAGGATTATCTTCCAACGCCGGATACTTCACCCATGCCACTTGTGGGTGGGTTTGCAGGTGTTTGGCGACGGCGAGTGCATTGTCGCAGTGCCGATCCATTCGCACGGGAAGTGTCTCAATACCCTGGAGGATCAGAAAGCTGTTAAAGGGAGAAATAGCGGCTCCCGTGTTGCGCAGTGGCACTACCCGAGCGCGGCCGATATATGCCGCTGCTCCCAGCGTCTCAGTGTATACCACGCCGTGATAAGAGGGATCAGGTTCGTTTAAGCGCGCAAAGCGTTCTCTGTGAGCGTCCCAGGGAAACTTGCCAGAATCCACCAGTACACCACCGATGCTATTGCCATGTCCGCCCATGTACTTGGTCAGCGAATGCATCACGATATCGGCACCGTGCGCAAAGGTTTGACAGAGATAAGGGGTAGGCACGGTGTTATCCACCATCAACGGTACTCCATGAGCATGAGCCATGTCTGCCAAGCTCTGAAGATCCGCTACATTAAGGGCTGGATTGCCGATGGATTCACAAAACACCATCTTGGTTTTGCCGTCGATAAGGCTTTTCATGCCAGCCACATCCCGGTAGTCCGCAAAACGGACTTCGATTCCGAAGCGCGGCAGGGTGTGCGCAAATAGATTATAAGTACCACCGTATAAGGCACTGGTTGCGATAATGTTATCCCCGGCTTCGGTGATGGTCATAATGCCGGCGGTGATAGCCGCCATGCCGGAAGCGAATGCGAGTGCTCCTACTCCACCCTCCATGGCTGCTATCCGCTGTTCCAACACAGCAGAAGTAGGATTCATAATACGTGTATAGATGTTCCCTTCAACTTTTAAGTCGAAGAGGTCGGCACCATGCTGAGTATCATCAAAGGCATAGGAGGTGGTCTGGTAAATGGGAACGGCAACCGCCTTCGTCGTCGGCTCAGGCTTATAACCGCCATGAATGGCCAGCGTTTCAATTTTCATTATTTAATTCCTGTTTCAATTGGGTAAACGTCGCTAACCCAGATATTTCAGTGTGCCTTTCCTCGGCGCACTGAAATATTTGGGCTAACAAACGGCATTTAAAATTTTTTAAGCCATTCAAACCAGCCACGCTAAACTTTGCAAGACCAGCCAGGCATAGAAGGCGGCTAGCACATCGTCAAACATGATGCCGAAACCGCCGCCGATGTGTTTATCCACCATGCGGATGGGCCAGGGCTTGAAAATGTCAAACAGGCGAAACAACACAAAACCGATTACCAACCATTCCCATCCTGGCGGCGCAGCAATCATGGTGATCCAGTAGCCGATGATTTCATCCCAGACGATACTCGGATGATCGTGTACTTCTAAGTCTCTAGTTGTGCGATCGCATAACCACACGCCAATCACAAATCCTGTACCGATGGCTAAAAAATAGGAGAACAAAGTCAGCGTCTGCAGTAACCAACACAGCGGGACGGCCACTAACGTACCGCAGGTACCTGGAGCCCTAGGAGCACAGCCGGATCCAAACCCCAAAGCAAAGAAGTGTATGGGATTGCGCCAGATTTCAGCACAGGGCTGCTTAGCTGAAATGGTCATAACCAAGTCTTTGCATTGGATAGTAAGCACCGTTTTCTCGCCGGCAACGCAACCCGGGTTCGCTCTCGATAACGCCGATTTCAGTGTAGCGACAGTCCCAATTTGCTGCTAACGTACGAACCCGAGTTAGATGCTGCAAAGGCACGGTGAAACACAACTCGTAATCGTCACCACTGCTTAAACTCAGCTGAATCGCCTCGTCGGTATTCAAGCAATCGGCCAGAGCCGCTGAGCGAGGCAACTGGTCTACGTTTAAGCAGGCCCCGACCCGACTTCCCGCCAGAATATGTCCCAAATCTTGCGCCAGGCCATCGGATATATCAATGGCAGCAGTGGCCAACCCGCGCAGAGCCAGACCCTGATCGATTCTCGGTAAGGGTCGCTCCAAACGAGGTTGCAAATAACTTTTATAACGTGTGGGGACGGTTATTTTGCCTGTGGCGGCGGCTAAGGCTAAACCTGCATCACCTAGCGTGCCGGTCACACAAAGGATGTCTCCCGGGCACGCTCCGTCACGCCGCAGAGCCTTGTCTGCCGGCACAAAACCGTGAGCTTGAACGCTAATGGTCAAGGGACCGCGAGTCATATCGCCACCGACTAGCTGCACCTGAAAACGCCTCGCTAATTGAAAGAGTCCACGGCAAAAACTTTCTAACCAAGATTCGTCTACTTCCGGCAAGGACAAGGCTAGCGTCGCCCAAGCCGGTAACGCACCCATAGCCGCCAAATCGCTTAAATTGACGGCAAGTGCTTTATAACCAATTCCCTCAGGATCGGCGTCAGGGAGGAAGTGAGTTCCAGCCACCAGCATATCTACTGTTGCTGCTAAGCTCTCATCAGGAGGCATTTGTAGCAGAGCACAATCATCACCAATGCCTAGAATGACATCGGAGCGATTCTGGCATTGCGTTGCAAAATAACGTTGAATTAAAGTGAATTCAGATACAATCATTGAATTAAGATGAATGTTGCGTATTTTAATACTCAAGTCAAAGGACTTTCCATGTCTATTCTTCAACTACCACTCTTACTTGAACCTGAACAACTCGAAAAACACCTGACTAATTCCGTTCTCCTTATCTTGGATGTGCGCAATATTGACAGTTATGCCAAAGGCCATATTCCCGGAGCAATTAACGTAAACTACGCCAGCCTCATTCGGGTTAACCCGCCCGCCATGGGTTTACTTCCCGACGAGGCGCGTTTGAGTGCGGTCTTCTCTGGTCTCGGGTTAACGTCCAGTCACCATGTGGTAGCGTATGACGATGAGGGTGGTGGCCGTGCCAGCCGGCTACTATGGACTCTAGATGTCTTAGGTCATCAACACTTTTCCCTGCTGAATGGTGGTATCCAAGCCTGGATAGCGGAAAATCGACCTTTGGATCAGCAAGTTGTAGCACCCAGACCCAGTCAGTACAAGGCTGTTATCGATCATTCCAAAGCCATAGCCGACAAAGATTTTATTCTGTCTCACTTGGGGCAGACTGAACTTGTCTTGTTGGATACGCGCTCGCCGGGAGAATATCACGGTATGGACAGACGTGCGTTGCGTGGCGGCCATATTCCCGGCGCCGTCAATATGAACTGGATCGACGCCATAGACAGAGAGCATAACCTGCGCTTGAAAGCTGCCGACACTCTGCACAGCATGCTGGAAGCGATCGGCGTAACTCCGGACAAGGAGGTAGTCGTGTATTGCCAAACCCACCATCGCTCAGCTCATACTTATATGGTTCTTAAACACTTAGGTTATCCAAGGGTGCGTGGTTATCCAGGTGCCTGGTCTGAATGGGGCAATGACACAACACTGCCGGTAGAATGATCCTCAATTATAGGAGCATCTCTTTAATTCGGCTTAAAAAGCATATGTTGTCGATAATAACGCAATTCTTCAACGGAATTCCGCACATCATCCAGAGCCAGGTGAGAGGAGGATTTGCTGAACCCCTTAGCCACCTTCGGATACCAGCGGCGCGCCAGCTCTTTGAGAGTGCTTACGTCGATATGACGATAATGAAAGTAAGCTTCCAACTCAGGCATCCAACGGGCAAGAAAGCGGCGGTCTTGGCAGATACTATTCCCGCACATGGGCGACTTTCCTTTAGGCACATACTGGCTTAGGAATTCCAAAGTCTGCAATTCCGCCTCTCGCTCAGTAATACGGCTGATACGGACTCGCTCAAGTAATCCGGAGTTATGATGTTGATTTTGATTCCATTCATCCATGGTCGCCAGCATAGTATCGCTTTGGTGGATTGCGAGCACCGGCCCCTCGCCGAGGATAGTAAGCTGATCGTCGGTGACAATAGTGGCAATTTCGAGAATTTGGTCGGTTTGAGTATCCAAACCGGTCATTTCCAAGTCGATCCAAATTAAATTATCGGGTGATATGGACTGCAATTTTTTTCTCCATTGACTTCAGTTAGCTTCACTTGGCAGTGCAACAGAGTGGTTTGCACTGGATTTTTGCTATGGAACAAACTAGGCTGGCAGCAAATTGCTCAATCATGGTAATAACTTAACGCTTATTTACGGAAATCATTGTGACGATCGTTAACTCTCTCTCTCACTTTACGCTAGTTGTTCTGTTAGTTTCCCAACATTCCGGCAAAGAAAATTGCTAATGACACGGCGTCGTCTCACACTCCGTCAACGGGATCGTATTGAACAGGCTCAGGAGCAGCGTCGTTTGAGAGCAGTGCAACGTGCCGTCCACCGAACCACAAAACTCAACCAGAGCGATTTAGGTCAAGAACAGCCTGGTTTGGTAATTGCCAACCATGGCTCTACATTGATTGTTGAGGACCGACACGGTGCATTATATCGTTGTGCCGTACGCCAAAATTTGGGATTTTTAGTTTGTGGTGACCGCATCATCTGGCAGGCCTCCTGTATGGGGGAAGGCGTAGTGATTGCCCGCGAAGAGCGACGCTCTTTGTTGACACGGCCGGATTACATTAGCCGCCTAAAACCGATAGCCGCTAATTTAGATCAAGTGGCTGTGGTAATGGCGTCTTATCCGCAATTGAATGAATTTCTTATCGACCGCTATTTGGTTGCCATCGCTGCTATTCAGGTCACTCCGCTGTTGGTATTGAACAAAATCGATACTTTGGATAAACAGGCTCTGGCGGCGTTAAAAGCCCGCTTATCCACCTACACCCGCATCGGCTATCCGTTGTTGTTTGCCAGCACTCGCTCGGATCATGGGCTGGATGCGTTGCGCAGCCGACTCAAGGGCTGTACCAGCATCCTAGTTGGACAGTCCGGAGTGGGAAAGTCTTCCCTAATCCAGGCTCTGCTACCTGACCGGGAAATTCGAATTCAGGCGTTATCGCAAGCGACCGGTCGTGGTACTCACACCACTACGACTGCCACCCTCTATCATTTGCCTGATGATGGAGACCTCATTGACTCCCCCGGAGTGCGCAGCTTTGAGTTGGGAACACTGGAGCCCGGTGATGTGGAACGAGGTTTTGTAGAACTTACCCATTTACTCAAACAATGCAGGTTTTCCGACTGCACCCATACCGTAGAACCCGGTTGTGCTCTACTGGCGGCGGTAACCAGAAAAGAAATTGATCCGCGTCGACTAATGAGTTACCAGCAGATCAAAAATTCATTACGCACAGTATAAATTGGCAAACTCCATCATCGTCAATACACTTCTTGCAGAAATGACCGTTGAGGTGTCGGGCTGGGAGATATCGCCAGCAACGGACAAGGCATGTGCACGGTAGTAGATCCCTGCCTTAAGGCAGGGTTGAGCAGCGGTGACACGCCCAGCCAAGACAGCTAGAGTCTGACTGATGCAAGAGTTCTAATGCTTACAAGGTTAGCAAGGGATTTAGCAACCGTGTTAGAAACGCTCCAGCAACACCATCATGTTCCTGAACACCGCCTTACCGTCGAGGAAATTTTAGAGCAACTTGTGGTAGATGGCCTGATTACGCAGCGGGATGCCGCCAATATAAGCATTGCAGGAAACCGCAATAGACGCACAGAGTTGCATCCGCTTGTCATTGTCGCTAATCAAAATCTCGAAAGCATACAGGCACCTCATCATCCGCTGAGTCTGGAAAGATTAACCTGCTGGCTCGCTGAGAAAGCGGGGTTTTCCTACGACCGTATCGATCCTCTGAAGATCGATGTTGCCAAAATAACGGGACTAGTGTCTTATGCTTACGCTTCGCGTTACCGCATTCTGCCTATCGCTGTTAAGGAAGATTTAGTGGTGTTTGCGACCTCCGAACCATACCTAACGGAATGGGCACTAGAACTGAAGCGGTTGCTGCATAAAAACATCGCTAAGGTCATTGTTAATCCTCTTGATCTTGATCGTTACTTGCTTGAGTTTTATAACCTTTCGCGTTCTGTGCTGGGTGCGAATGAAGCGCAGACAGGCCACACAGCAAGCGAATTGCTCAATTTTGAGCAACTATTGGAATTGGGCCGAACCGGTAATGAACTGGGTGCCGATGACCGCCCCATAGTGCAAATCGTTGACTGGTTATTGCAGTATGCTTTTGCTCAGCGTACCAGCGATATTCACTTGGAACCTCGCCGTGAGAGAGGCCGTATCCGCTTTCGCATTGATGGGGTGTTGCATCCGATCTACGAACTTCCCCCTCCGGTCATGAATGCTGTCATCAGTCGCATCAAAATCTTAGGGCGCATGGATGTCGCCGAAAAACGCCGTCCTCAGGACGGGCGTATCAAGACCCGTACGCCCGCTGGCCGTGAAATCGAACTGCGGCTTTCCACCATGCCCACAGCCTTTGGTGAGAAATGCGTGATGCGAATTTTTGATCCGGATACCGTGGTCAAGAGCTTCAATCAATTAGGGTTTTCTCCACAAGAGGAGAGGGTTTGGAGTACCATGATTGGCAAACCCAATGGAATTGTGTTGGTTACCGGCCCTACCGGTTCTGGAAAAACAACCACGCTTTATTCCACCTTAAAATATCTTGCGCGCCCTGAAATCAATATTTGTACCGTGGAAGATCCTATTGAAATGGTTTCTCCAGAACTTAATCAAATGCAGGTGCAGCCTGGGATCGAACTCACTTTCGCACAAGGCATCCGTACCTTGCTCCGCCAAGATCCAGACATCATTATGGTTGGTGAGATTCGCGATTTGGAAACTGCCCAGATGTCTGTACAGGCTTCTCTGACCGGCCATCTTGTATTATCAACACTGCATACTAACGATGCCGCCTCTGCCATTACCCGCCTATTGGATATAGGCATTCCCCCTTATCTCATTCAGAGCACGCTAATCGGGGTAGTGGCCCAGCGTTTAGTACGCACGTTATGTCCCTACTGCAAGGTTAGCGCTTCAGTTTCCCAAACAACCTGGGAAGTCTTGGTACATCCCTGGCCCGTTGCTAAACCAAAGGACATTATTACAGCGCAAGGCTGTTCTGAATGCCGATATACGGGTTATTTGGGCCGCATGGGTATCTATGAAATTCTCACGGTTACCCCCGGATTGCGTAAGCTGTTCCGATCCGATCCTGACAGCGTTCAGATACGCCTCCAAGCCAGTACGGAGGGAATGCAACCGCTACAAATCGGCGCTGCTTACCAAGTGGCAGCGGGGCTGACTACTATGGAAGAAGTCATGAAGGTATTACCTGCTATGGAGGACTAATCATTAATTAAATTACATTGGCTTACCCATTTGTTTTAGCCTGGTTTCCTACTGGTGTGGAGTATAAGCCACTGTTTCAGTGGCACTAGGGATAAGCATTAATATATTTCCGTAAACCTGCGTTGGCAGGGTCTTCGGATTGGTCGCATGGGCTCTCAGTATAATGCGATCCGTGGTTATCTGTACTGCCAGTATACCACCCCGATATGCTAGTTTGAAGGCCAGCTTTTTCCATTCCTTGGGGAGAACGGGATCAAGGCATAGTATCTCATCTTGCAAAGTTAACCCGCCGAAACCGACTATGGCCGCTTGCCAGGCTCCGGCACACGCCGCCGTATGAGTTCCTCCGATAAAGGTCCCTCCGCTCACCGCTTTGGCAGCGTTATAAAGATCTATGGTACTGGTCTTCATAAAATATTCATAAGCCTGATCCAGATAACCAGCCCGTTTAGCGACAATGGCATAAGCCGAATAACTGAGCGAAGAACCATGCTGACACCGCGGTTGGTAGTAGTCATAATTGGTTTTTATGACGGCGCGACTAAAGGTATCGTGTAGACAGAAAAGCTGAATGACATCAGCCTGTTTAATAACTTGTGTTGCTACCGCTACACCGTTGGGCCATCCCCAGTATTCCCCCGGATCCAAGAGGCGACTTTTTACCACTTCAGGCGTGGTATTCTCTAATTCAAAATAACGATCGAACTGCTCTATCAATAAAGTGTGGGGATCAGGTGCAGGCAGAAAGATCAATTTAACCATTCGTTCCCAGGTTTGTACTTCAGCTTCGTCCAGTCGTAACCGCTCTGCGAGGGTTGCCAAAACAGCTGGTTGTGTCTCTTGTAATTGGCGGTAGATCAGCGCCGCGTGCTGCAACGTAAATTGCGCTTGGTAATTCGTAAAGGCATTGTTATCGACATTTTCGTGGTATTCATCGGGTCCTAATACTCGTAGAAACTCATAGCGGTTTTTGTCTTCCTTAAAATAAGCGAAGGATACAAGAAATCTTGCTACTTCAAAGATGATTTCCGCACCGTATTCCATTATGAACAGCCAGTCTTCCGTGGCTTGGTAGTACTTCCAAATGGCATAGACGATATCCGGCGATATATGAATTTGCCAGTCATTGAAGTGATTACGGATTTTTCGACCAGTCAAGACATCCCTGAAAAAATACGAAGGACAAAGTTCATCTCCTGTGTTGCCACTGATCCAGGCATAAAAGGCACCCTGGTAGCCTAGACGCCTAGCCTTTCGGCGCGCACCGTCAAGGGTTTTGTAACGATACAGTAGGAGATTGCGGGCAATCGCGGGTTCCGTATAGAGAAACACCGGCATATTGAATATTTCCTGATCCCAAAACGCAGCTCCCTGATAGGCCTGACAGGACAGCCCGCGAGCACCAATAGGCAGGTGGTCGGTATGTGCCGGTGTGGCAATGCGATTATGAAATAAACAAAAACGCATAGTTACCTGCGCTTCCAGGTCACCTTCAATTTGTACATCAGCGGTATCCCAGATGCGTTTCCATATCCGCTCGTGAGCTCTCTTTAGCTCACCATAGCCAAGTCGTAGACCCGCCTCGACGGCATCTTTGGCAGCTTCTTGCGGTTCGGCAACGTCCTTGCTGCTATAAACGGCTACGACTTTCTCCAATTCAATAGTTTCTCCCGCCGCTAATTGAAAACGCAGTCGGCGCAGTATTTGCCGGTCTTGTTGAAACACTTCTTCGGATACGGGAGATTTCCCCAGCAGTCTGATCCCTTCCGTAACACAGAGCAGAATGCCTTCTTCCACTGTCGTGGCCGTCATCGCCAGCGTTGTTCCCAGCTGTAACGACCGGCATGCGGCAAAATGCTCACCATTTAGGTTCCAAACTCGACCATCGATGCCGGTGACTAATATGACTTCGGCAGGTTGAATAACCTGAAAACAGTATCGCAGCGGTAATAAATGTAAATTGTCGTAGCTGGCAAACCGTTCGCTTTTGACTTCTGTCTGCCGCTCTTCACACTGCCAGCGGAACTGCCGAGAAAAAAGTCCATTTTTAAAATTTAGGTAGTGTCCCTCAACTCCCTTGATGGATTTGACTGATTTTGAGCATGTTTTGCATCCTCGATTGAGCAATTTAACTCATCGAGGGGGCTTGGGTGAACTGGGAAACGCTGTATTGTCCTAATGTGCACTGCCGTTGCTATGGAAAACCCTTTGGCCTGGGGCTGTTGGTTAAAAATGGCACCAGCTAGGGTCAGCCACAGGCCCTATGTAAAGCCTGTGGGAGTAGTATCGCCTTGAGAACTGCGACTGCGTACTACGGTCTGGATGCTGATCCCGCTATTTTCGAGACCGCCGTGCGTGCTTTGGCGGAAGGCAATTCGTTGCGCACCACCGGACGCATTGTGCAAATCGACAAGGATACCGTCTGTGCTTGGCTTGACCGCGCGGCGCGGCACTGTCGGCTCGTCATGCTGTATTTGTGGAGTAACTTGCATGTCAGCGAATGTCAGCTGAATGAGTTGTGGAGCTTTGTGCATACCAAGCAAGATAACCTGCCTGGTGCCAAACGCTATTGCGAGACGTATGGCGACGCCTGGGGATGGATCGCCTTTGCGCCGGTGTGGCGGTTGGTGGTGGCCTGTGTCATTGGCAAGCGTACCCAGGAGAGCGCTAATTTGTTGCTGGCGCGGGTAGCTCAGGTCACCGATACGCACCTTCCCTTCTTCACGAGCGATCAGCTGCCTGAATATAAGAACAGCTTGCTGCACACGTATGGTCAATGGCACACCCCTCCACGTCGCGGTGACCGGGGCGTGCTTCCTAAACCCCGGCGCCGGCCACCACCAGGATTGCTGTATGCCCAGGTGGTCAAACAACGGGAAAAGGGCCGGGGAGTGGAAGTCGGTACGCAGGTCATTTTCGGTGATCCGCAAGCGATTGCCGCGTGCCTGGCCGTCTCCCCAGTCAGTCATACCATCAACACCAGCTTGGTGGAGCGTGACAACTTAACCCAACGGCAAAGTAATCGTCGGTTGACACGCCGCACCAATCGCTTTTCCAAGGATATCACTTGGTTTGAGAAACAGCTCTGGCTGTCGTTGGCGTATTACCACCTGGTTCTGCCCCACGAGAGTTTGCGAGAACCGTTGCCCATGCCGGAATCAACCCGCGGAACGGGTTCACCCCGCAAGTGGCGTTCCGTAACACCTGCCATGGCGGCTGGCATGACCGGTCATGTCTGGACGACGACCGAGTTGCTGTCTTACCGCGTACCAGTAGAGTTCCTTGAGCGGCTGCACGAAATCGAACACCTGTTCCCAAAACTGAACCAATATCATCAAGGGAGTTGAGGGACACTACCAAAATTTAAGCTGCGCTTATAATTGCTCACCGTATCGCGAAAGAACGACACCTCTTCACCACCAATTACCAATTTGGTATACAAGCCATTGGGGGCGTTACACAGCTCCCGCCACTTACCATCGGCCGTATCGTAGGTATCGGAGACGATACACGCCACATAGCGGTCCTGTTCCCATTCTTCAAAAGTTCCACGGTATCCCAGGTAACCGTTACCTACCATAAAGTTGCTACCGGTTATAACAAGCTCCTCCGGATCAAAGACGTCTTCCGCAATCTCCCAACCGGTGGTCGTGTAAAGATTGTTTTGCAGCCTCACGAGTGATTACCTCCTCTCATTGGTAAAATTCTCCAGTATCGGCTGTTACTATAGTGCTGGCCACATGACCTGATACTGATTAAAAGGCTACAAATCGTTAGTGAACGACGATTGTAATGAGATCATAAGCATCAATTCATATGGCTGGCGCTATATCCATTTTTTCCGCCGTGAAGGAATAGATTTTTTGCAAACTTAAGCGCCGGTCTTAAAGACGCCGCCAGCAGCCCACAAGGAGGTTCGCGATAGCGAATATCTACCAGATGGCAGGGCTGAGCGGCTAGAACACGTCCAGCCCGAACAGCTAGCCCGGCTATTTCACTAAACCACCGTTTATCTTTCTATGCTATTGATTATAAGAGAAAATAGGCGCCGCATTCTCGTAAATAACCCGATGTTCAGCATAAGGATGTTTCGCTGTAAAAATCATAGCGTATGATTGAAGTGGTAGGGCTACGAACTTAAGGCGGGAGGTGTTAGCCGCCACATCCACCGGTAGGAGCGAGTTTGCTCGCGAACTCACCCTCATAGATGCCTCAATCGCGAGCAAGCTCGCTCCTACCAAGTAGCCTGCAAAGTGTCCCGGCTAAAGTGGATACTCGGCAGTATCAATTTGTGAAATATCCGGGCTAGAGTCTGATTTATGCAAGAGGTTTAATACCCTCTGCGCAACTATCAACCGATTAAATAGCCTAACGTGATGTGAATATCAGCAAATTATTCAGGCTAACAATGTTTTTTCTATGCCTTTGCGCAATAGCCAATGTCTCTTGGGCAGAGCCGGACGGTAGGATGCGCAGATTTAATGAGGGACAGAGCATCGATTTAAAAATTCGCCAGCAAAAAATTTTGAGGCAGCAGCAGGGTTTTTCAAATAAACAACAGCTAAAGGAACTTTTTCAGCAGCAGCAGTTTCAACAGCGCCAGCTGCAGCTGCGTCAGCACCGGCAATTGCCTACAGCAGTTCCTCCAGCGGCGCCGTCGCGACAAACAGCGGTGCAATCTGCCAACGTTGATAGGCTCAGTATTAGACAGCGACTCGAGAGAGAACAGAGAGGCAGAGAGCTGGATTTTAAAATGCAGCAAGAGTCGCATCTATTTTCTCAGATAGAAAATTTAAAAGAGCAATTACCTGCTGACATTCGGGAACGTCTACAAAAGTCTTTTAATAGTCGCTGACGGCTTTCACAACAACCCTCGTTCGGCGAACGATACACTTTGCCCATCACCCACTACAATATGATCTAAAACTCGGACGTCAATGAATGCTAGAGCTTCCTTTAGGCGCAGCGTTATCTGGACATCGGCGCTGCTGGGTTCGGCGATACCAGAGGGATGGTTATGCGCCAAGATTAAGGCAGCGGCATTATAGTGGAGGGCTCGTTTCATTACTTGGCGCGGATGCACCGAAGCCCCATCAATGGTGCCGTAGAATAGCGTTTCAAAACTAATCACTCGATGACGATTATCAAGAAATAAGCAAGCAAACACTTCATGAGGTTCATGACGCAGCTTTGCGGTTAAGTAAAGTTGAGTGTCGGCTGCACTTTGCAACACGTCACCGCGTCGTATAGTTGCCTCTAGATAACGCCTACTGAGTTCTAATACGGCTTGCAACTGCACATACTTGGCCATCCCTAAGCCTAGACCGTTACAAAAACTCTCTCGATCGGCTTCCAGCAATTGGCGTAGGCCGCCGTACTGAGTGAGAAGTTCCCTAGCTAAGTCCACAGCGCTGCGACCACTGACGCCGGTGCGTAGGAAGATAGCCAACAATTCAGCAGTGGAAAGCGCAGCAGCACCGTAACGCACCAGTTTTTCCCGAGGCCTTTCATCGTCAGGCCAGTCGCGAATGGACATAAAAATCTCCTTATACTAATTGCTAAGCGTTCCTAGCAAAATTCCAATGCCATTGGCACTTGAGGCCTAGGCGAAGCAAAATCATGATGCTAAGAACGACGACACCCTATACAATCTGCAAGCCAATCGCGGTATGCTATGAGTTTGGTTATACATCAACCAATCAACCTCGTGTTTATAAGATTTTTTTAAAGAGTCATCACTCAATGTCGGCACGCGTAGCAACGGTGAACCGCGAAACCCTGGAAACTCACATTCAGGTTTTTATCAACCTGGACGGAGAAGGAGTTTCTAAATTTACCACCGGTATTCCCTTTTTCGAACACATGCTGGACCAAGTTGCCCGCCACGGCATGATAGATCTTGATATTCATGCCAGCGGCGATTTGCATATTGATGATCATCATACCGTAGAGGATATCGGCATTACTTTAGGCCAGGCTTTCCAAAAAGCGCTTGGCAACAAGAAAGGCATTCGCCGTTACGGCCATGCCTATGTGCCGTTAGACGAAGCCTTGTCGAGAGTCGTCATCGATTTTTCAGGGCGTCCCGGTTTGGAATATCATATAGACTTCCCCCGTGCCCGAGTCGGCAATTTCGATGTTGATTTATTTCGGGAATTTTTTCAAGGCTTTGTCAATCACGCCCAAGCGACGCTTCATATCGACAATTTTCGCGGTCGTAACACTCACCATATTATTGAGACGGTATTCAAGGCCTTTGGCCGTGCGCTGCGCATGGCGGTGGAGTTGGATGCCCGTATGCATGACATTTTGCCGTCCACCAAAGGTAGCTTATAGTCAGGCAATATCACCGTTTTTGATTATCTTTAGAGAAAATCTCAGTGGCTATTATTGCAGTTATCGATTATGGAATGGGTAATCTTCGATCCGTGGCTAAGGCCATGGAACACGTAGCACCTAGAGCACGAGTAATGGTGACTCAGCACCCTCAGGATATTCTTAGAGCTGGTCGGGTGGTGTTTCCGGGCCAGGGTGCCATTCGTGATTGTATGCTGGAACTACAACGCTGGGAATTACTGGAAGTCGTGCAGCGGAGCGCAGCTGATAAACCTTTTCTTGGTCTCTGTCTAGGACCCCAAGCATTGATGGAGTACAGCGAAGAAAATGGCGGCGTCCAATGCTTGGGTATTTTTCCAGGTCGCGTTCGGCGATTTGATAGCAATTTGCACGACTCCGGTACCGGCGAACGCATTAAGATCCCTCATATGGGCTGGAATCAGGTAAGACAGACCATTAGTCATCCCCTGTGGCAGAACATTCCTCAAGATAGCCGTTTTTATTTTGTGCACAGTTATTATTTGGAACCAGCGACGGATACCATTAGAGCAGGCGAAACTCACTATGGTCTGGACTTCACGTCGGCCATTGCTCGCGACAATATCTTTGCAGTGCAGTTTCACCCGGAGAAAAGCGCTCATTTAGGGCTGCAGTTGCTTGCCAACTTTGCCTGCTGGAATCCTGCTTAGCCTATAGTGAAATATCTGCTGCATTATTAGGCTTTATCGGCTTTAAGGTTTTGACGAGTTATTGCCCTTGATGTACAAGTAGTTAAATTGCCAATAGCTTATTTCCGATAATGTCTATTGAATATGACGACGAGTGATTATTCATGCTGTTGATACCCGCAATCGATCTTAAGGACGGTAAATGTGTGCGCCTACGCCAAGGACGTATGGAGGAAACGACTGTCTTCTCCGAAGACCCCGTTGCTGTGGCGGAACGGTGGGCGGAAGCCGGCGCGCGCCGTCTGCACTTAGTAGATCTCAACGGCGCTTTCGCGGGTAAACCGATAAACACTCAGGTGATTCGTCGGATTGCCAATGCTTTTCCAGGGTTGCCTATCCAAGTGGGAGGAGGTATCCGCGATGAGGAGACGGTAGAGGCTTATCTCAACGCCGGCGTGCACTTTGTGATTATTGGCACTAAGGCCGTAAAAGAGCCTTATTTTGTTAAGGACCTCTGTCTGGAATATCCTGGGCACGTTATTGTTGGTTTGGATGCAAAGGATGGGAAAGTCGCAGTGAATGGATGGTCTAAATTGTCCAGACACGATGTGATAGATATGGCCCAGATTTTTGAGCGTGACGGCGTAGAAGCTATTATCTACACCGACATCGGTCGCGACGGAATGATGCGTGGCGTTAACATAGAAGCCACTGTCGAACTAGCCCAGTCCGTTTCCATTCCCGTAATTGCCTCTGGCGGTATCAGCACTTTGGATGACATTCGTGCTCTTTGCAATGTCAAAGAAGAAGGCATCATGGGAGCAATAATTGGCCGCGCGCTTTACGAGGGCAGTATTGACTTGGCTGTCGCTCAAAAATTCGTGGATACAGCCATTAACTAACCAGGAGTTCATCAACTGATGGGGCTGGCGAAACGTATTATTCCTTGTCTGGATGTGGACAACGGCCGAGTGGTCAAAGGCATCAATTTTGTGGACATTCGAGATGCTGGTGATCCTGTGGAAATTGCCCGCCGCTACGATGAACAGAGCGCTGATGAGATCACTTTTCTGGACATTACTGCTAGCTCTGACCAGAGAGAAACTATGGTACACGTCGTGGAGCGGGTGGCCAGTGAGGTTTTCATTCCGTTAACTGTAGGAGGTGGTATCCGTACCGATAGTGATATACGCCGTATGCTTAACGCTGGTGCGGATAAAGTGTCCATTAACACCGCCGCCATCGCTCATCCAGAATTGGTACGTGAGGCCGCCGAGCGCTTTGGTAATCAGTGTATTGTAGTCGCTATCGACGCTAAACGGGTATCTCTACCTGATGAAGCAAAACGTTGGGAGATTTTTACCCATGGCGGCCGTAAACCGACAGGAATCGATGCGGTGGCATGGGCGCGCAAAATGGTGGATTACGGCGCTGGAGAGATTTTGCTTACCAGCATGGATAGAGATGGTACTCGACTTGGTTTTGATTTACCGCTGACACGTGCCATTAGTGAAGCGGTGACCGTGCCCGTTATTGCCTCCGGCGGCGTTGGCAACCTGGATCATCTGGTGGCAGGGATTCTTGAAGGTAAGGCTGATGCGGTGCTTGCTGCCAGTATTTTTCATTTCGGCGAGTACAGTATTAGACAGGCGAAGCGGCATATGCAGGCCTACGGTATCGAGGTAAGGCTGTGATGATAAGAGGTATGGAGAAGATCATGCTAGATTCGGCAACAATGGCCTCGGCTAAACAAATATTCTCGCTAAGGGAATAACGAGGATGAAATCTACTAGTGAAGACGTGCTGCACCAATTAGCCGCGGTTTTAGAATCTCGTCAACATACTGCTCCGGACACTTCTTACGTAGCCCGTCTGTATGAAAAAGGTTTAGACGCTATTCTTAAAAAAATCGGTGAGGAAACTACAGAAACTGTCTTGGCCGCTAAGAATGGAGACCCCGAACACCTTATTTATGAAACGGCGGATCTCTGGTTCCACACTCTGGTTTTGTTGGCTCATCAAGGATTAAAACCCGATGCCGTGCTGAATGAACTACAGCGACGTTTTGGTTTGTCTGGTCTTGATGAAAAAGCGTCTCGTTCTGCAACTCATAAAGACTGATTCAGTATTCTAGCTAAGCCCAGCTTTTCACTTTGAGGATAACACCATGGGTATCAGTATCTGGCAATTGTTAATTATCCTTCTCATTGTACTATTGCTCTTTGGTGCTAAACGCCTGCGGGGTATTGGCAGTGATTTAGGGGCCTCGATTAAAGGTTTTCGCGATTCTATGCGGGAAGGTGAAAAAGAAACAGAAGAACCAAGCGCCGATAAAAAACTTGAGCAAAACACTCAAGATCGAATTATTGATGTTGAAGGGCAATCGGAAGAGTTCAATAGAGAAAATTTAACCAAAGATAAGCATAAGGCATAAGGCTGTTTTTCTCAGGCTGCGTATCTTAAGAAGTCGGGAACTATAAAGCTGGGCTGTCAATATGTTTGATGTCGGTTTATGGGAATTGACTCTGTTATTTTTAATCGCCCTGATCGTGGTGGGTCCTGAACGGTTACCACGCTTGGCACGCACTGCCGGTTTATGGATTGGTAAAGCGCGGCGCATTGTCTCTGAGGTCAGAGGTGAAATTGAACGGGAACTTCGGGTCGAGGAGATCAAACGTTCGATCGGTCAGCCACAGGCAACTGATGGGATAAAGAAATTGGCGGATCGAGTTAAAGCGATAAACACAGACGTTCAGTCAGAAATCAAGGATATCTCATCGCTAAAACCTATTTCTGCGCCAAATGCCGACACAAAGAAGACGACTTCTTCCTCTTTATCAACGGATTCTGAAAACCCCTCTGCAACACCACCTTCCAATCCGCCAGCCAAGTGAGCGTGTAGTGTCAGACGTCGATCAAGAACAACCTTTTCTCAGCCATCTTGTAGAGTTGCGTACCCGCTTGTTGCGCATAGCTGCCGGCGTACTAATTGTCTTCGCGGTATTAGTGCCCTTTGCTAACCCGATCTACGAAATTCTTGCCGAACCTTTGTTAGCACAGTTACCTGAAGGTAATGAAATGGTTGCGATTGACCCGATCTCGCCTTTTCTGACACCCATGAAACTTACCTTAGTGCTGGCTTTATTTATTGCCATGCCATGGGTGCTATATCAACTTTGGGCTTTCGTCGCCCCTGGCTTGTATCATCATGAAAAACGTCTGGTTGCGCCGGTCTTAATATCCAGCACAATGTTGTTTTACTGCGGGATGGCTTTTGCCTTTTATATTATTCTACCAATATTTTTTGCGTTTATTACCAGTACCGCTCCTGAAGGAGTGGCGGTGATGACGGATATTGGTAAGTATCTGGATTTTGTATTGACCTTGTTTTTCGCCTTTGGAATCGCTTTTGAAGTACCTATCGCCACGGTTATACTAGTACTGATCGGTGTCACCACACCCGAGACGCTTGTGGCCAAACGGCCCTATATCATTTTAGGGGCTTTTGTTGTTGGCATGCTGCTGACCCCTCCCGATGTCATTTCCCAAACTTTATTGGCCCTACCTATGTGGGCATTATTTGAAATAGGAGTTTTCTGCTCAAGAATATTTATCCGTCGTCGCCAAGAGGCTGCTCAAGTGAATTCTACCTCTCTCAACCGCTACCACGATAAGGATCTGTAGCTCAGAGAGCGTGTAGATCTAATTCTTAGCCGCTAATGCTGGGCTCTTTCTCCACCCGTATTCTTGATAAAAAGCTAATAGGATCTCTTCATACTTATTCTTTATCCAAAGCAATATCGTCTTCGACTAAATGCGTTAAGCCGAGCGCATCGATAGTAAGAGTCATACTAACACGCAGTTTCTCTCCGCCTTGAAGTTCACCGTTTTCCAAAGCTTCTCGAACGGCGTTCTCAATTTCCCGTTGTGAGGTCACACCCACCTGTTTGAGAAATTTTCGTATTCCCATGTTAAGGGTATCTGGATTCATAACATACCTGCTTAAATTTTTTACCACCTTCCATTAGAAAACAGAAAAGCAAGATGAGTTTCACATTTTGTAAAATAAATAAAGCCTTGCGGTACGGACGACGTCATTTTTTTTCTATCTTGTTAATTTTAAGAACTTATTATGTATCATGAATTTTTTATATATTTTTTCTCTTTCTCGTTTTTTATTTAAAAACTTGACCAGAAATTTGCCATTACACAGCGCTATCGACTTTACTTGATACCTTGCTTCCTCAGGAAATTTCTTCATATCAAGCACTTCGTAATATTCACCATTTTTAGTGATAATCCTTTGGGCCTCTAATTTTGCTAAATCAAGTGGAGAAATGATTGAATTAGCTAATCGGATATGCTCTTCCAGTTCTTCCCTTGTTGCCTTTTTTTTCATCCTGTTTTTCCCTAAACATTACGTTAATACACATCGGTATGGCGTTTTGCTAGCTTTCTATATTACTACGATGGCTAAAAAGTGCTAGCACATAGAACACAGGAATGTTATCAAAACAATCACAACTCATCTTCATCGGTATAGTCATCAGTATCTGCTTCCTTTTCCGTCTTACTGGATTGCGTGTCACTATAGCGGTAATTAGTTGAATTCATTACAAGGGGCCCATAAATAAATAGGATAGAGACAAACTGTGAAGGAGTAATGAGAATGAGGCCCTATTCTAATGATCTGCGTCAAAAAGTCGTGGATGCCTACCCCAAGGGGGAGGGTTCGATGCGTAGCGTAGCGGCGCGTTTTTCCGTGAGTTTGGATTTTGTCTGGCGGTTGCTGAAGCGCTATCAGCAGACCCGACGGGTGGATCCGAAAGCGCATGGGGGCGGGCAACGACGCAAACTGAGGGAATCGGATGAAGCGGTACTCAAACAGTTAGTGGAGGAGCACGCAGACGCGACGCTGTCGGAATTGAATCAGTGGCTGAAGGCGAAGAGGGGGTGGTGGTGAGCGACGCGACGATTGGCTTGAGCTTGCGCCGGCGCGGGATCACGCGCAAGAAGTTAAGCTACCATGCCAGTGAGCGCGAGGCCGATGAGGAGATCGAACCGGCACGCCAGCGGTTTCAACAAGAGCAAGCCGAGATGGACCCGACGCGCTTGCTTTTCATTGATGAAGCGGGCGTCAACCTCGGCATGGCACGCCGCTATGGTCGGGCCCCGAGCGGTTGTCGTGCCCATGCCGACAAACCGGTAAACCCGGGACCGAATCTGACGTTGGTGAGTGCGTTAGGAGTAACGGAAGTGCGTGCGATCATGGAACTCGACGGCCCCATCAACGGGAATGCCTTTACCCGCTTTATCCAGCAGTTGCTGGTTCCCACCTTACAGCCGGGCGATCCAGTGTGGCTGGATAATCTGAGCAGTCACAAAGTCGAGGGGATTCAAGAAGCGATGGAAGCGCAGCAGGCTGAGTTACACTTTTTGCCCCCCTATTCACCGGATTTCTCACCCATTGAACTCTTTTGGTCGAAGGTGAAAGCCTTTCTTCGGGGCTCGGCGGCACGCACCAGAGATGCCCTCGAGGGTGAAATAAGAAATGCGTTAGATGCCGTGACAGAAACCGATATAAAAGGGTGGTTTAAGCACTGCGGATATTGTACTGAACCCAATTAATTACCGCTATAATTTCCATTGTCTAAGTTAACCAGCGGGCGATATGATCGTTGGATACATCACCAACTTCGATGGCAAGATCTGACGCGGCTTGATCCCAGCGAATGTCGTCCGTAAGCCCGGCCTTTAAATCATCGATGCCTTTTTCAAAATAGACTGTGACTAAGAGGCTATCCGGAAAGTTTATCCTATAATATTTAAATCAATGAGTTAAATTCTCTTGAGCTACAATAAGCTATTGATTTATAGGGTTTCCGTACAGCCTCTAAGTCATCGGACGCAAAATTTTCAAGCATGTCCCAAGTGGTATCCTCATCCAAGTCGTCGATGTTAACCTCGAAACTGTTTGCCATAAACAAATTCTCCCGTTCACTAAAGAACTCGTCAGTCATAACTTCTCTGTCTGAACATCGAGCAAAACTAACCGCGGCCGATCGTTGAATCAGCCGGTGAAACACTACGCCACCCTGTGATTTCAGCGATGATTCATGCTGCTTGGCGATCATCGTTAGGCGCATCCTCCTCGACGCCCACGAAGTAGCGGCGTATCTTCGCGATACGGCTGTTTGGCGGGAGATGGAGAAGTTGTTTGAGCACGAGAGGGGCCAACCCTTGTCGGACGGTGTTTTCCGAGGGCAGCTCGCGTGAGCGGGTGCGCAGATAGAGCGCGTGGTGTTGCCAGACCTCGGTACCGAAACGAAGCGCGATGAGCTGCAACAGTCCGAGCGCGATGGCGGCACACAGGACGAAGCTTTCCTAAGCTTGCCAACAGGCCTCGACAGTGGGGAGGTGCTCGGGGCGTGGGATCTTCAACTTCCGATTGGCCGTGGGGCGGCGGGAGTGACGGGGCAGTTGCTTGGTCCAGAAATGGAAACGAAAGGCACCGAGGATGTTTTTCATCATCGAAAACAGGGTTTCTATGCGGGTCCGGCTGCCATACAGCTCGATGGCGGTGGTCGCTGAGAGCGTCAGATCGGAGGACATCAGCACAATCGGGCCGCGGGAGGTGATGGCGAAGCTGAACAACAGCCAGTCCCCGAGGGGTTTCCACAGTAACGGAATACGCATCAGTTGGACCGCTTCGAGCTTACCGTAGACGTGACACTGGACGGTGTGAAACAACTGCGGATGATCGAAACACGCCATCAGATGCACTTTGTCGCCATAGCGTGGTTGCGGCCCCCGGCGGCCGGGCGGCTTGGGCTCGGCCGGGAAATAGGCTACGTAGTTTTTTTTCGCCCGCGTCAGGATCGTCAGATACGGTTGTTTCAAAATGAGCGAATACACCGAGCGGGCCAGGCGAAACACCCCGGCGGTGGAGAAGAATGCATCCAACACCAAAAACGCCGGACGGTCGTGACTGACGGCGAAGCTCAGCGCCATGTGCACCCCCCGCTCCGCCAAGCTCGGACCGGGGCGCGCCGAGCCGGGCTCCCCTTCGCCCCGATGGCAGAAGCCTTGATGGATACGAAACGCCAACGGCAAACAAAAACACGCCCTCAGCGAGCCCACCACCAGACCGACCGCGCCCCAACAGTGGCCGCGGAAATAGGAGGGCTTGCGTTGTGTCTCCGAGGTCTCACGCAGCGATACCACCCCGGGCATTCGCCCTCCGTCCTTGACCACATGGGTATGATCGCCCAACAACACACACCGCCCCTCGACCTCGACCGTGACCGCCTGGCTCAACACATAGCGCTGCCATGCCGCCAGGAGTTCATCATCGCTATAGGCCGTGGAGCGAAAAAAGTGCAGCAAGCGATGATAGCCCCGTTCGTCTCCGCGCCAGAACCGACACATCGAGGTCACCCCGATCATCTCCGGGGCGGCCAGAAAACTCAACACCACCGCCGCGAACAGCAGCCAACTGCGGTGTCGGGAAAAGACACTTTGAAAGCTCTCTAGCGCGTGATATACGTATCTCAGCATGGATTCTCCTTGGGCTACCGAGGTGCTCAAACGCGGGTAGCTCGAGGGAATTCATGCTGCTTTTGGGCAAGACAAGCAAGGTTTTTCGGTGACAGAACTTATGACTGACGAGTAAAGAATACTCGAGTTGTCATCTCAACCTGGCAATCGCTGATCCACAGCTAACTTTTCTGTCTATCTGGCTAAGCTGGGTATCGGTTCGATGCGGTCATGCATTAGAATAATAGACTTTATTTGAAACTAATTGTGATCCTTTGTCTATCAATGGCTTAGCAAAGTAGATTTCGAGTTTCCAATAAGGTCTAATGCCTATAGGTTATAGATGTCAGTAGATGTAAGTGTCGGCAGATGCCCACAGAGGCATTATCCGCGCGCTGTGGCAGACGCTAACAGTTAATACTATAAATTTATGGGAATACTTCAATTGTAAATGTGCATCTGGAGTATAGATGCTGTAATCTTAAATTTTTTAAGTTCGTCAGGCATAGCGAGAACATAAGCTTATGATCCGTACTTTACCCAAGACTATGTCGGTCGTCGAAATTACCACTCCGGGCGGGCCGGAAGTGCTGGTTCCTACACGTCGGCCGTTACCAAGCCCGGCGCCGGGTGAAGTGCTTCTTCAAGTGGCAGCGGCAGGGGTTAACCGGCCAGACTGTTTGCAACGCCAAGGTAGCTATCCACCGCCTGCTGAAGCTTCCGACTTACCAGGATTAGAGGTAGCCGGAACAATCGTAGATTTAGGTAAAGGGGTCAGCGAATGGCAACTGGGTCACAAAGTCTGTGCCCTACTGACGGGTGGAGGTTATGCGGAGTACTGTACCGCTCCCGCGGTGCAATGTCTGCCTATACCCAAAGGATTAGACTTGATTCAAGCTGCTTCCTTACCGGAAACTTTTTTTACGGTCTGGTCGAATGTTTTTGAGCGTGCGCACCTGCAACCCGGCGAAACGCTACTGGTTCATGGGGGCGCTAGCGGCATAGGTGCTACTGCTATTCAACTAGCGCAGGCTTTGGGTTCGCGGGTGTTTGTCACGGTGGGTAATAACGAAAAAGTTGAGGTTTGTAAAACTTTAGGTGCGGAGCAGGCCATTAATTATCGGGAGTCAGACTTCGTCAAGGAGATCCGGGAGGCAACCCATGGGCGGGGTGTCGACGTTATTCTCGATATGGTGGGAGGAGATTATGTACAGCGTAATCTAAGCCTATTAGCCATGGAAGGACGCCTAGTGCAAATCGCTTTTCTGCGGGGTGCCAGGGTCGAATTGAATTTAGCCCCGGTCATGATGAAGCGTCTTACCTTAACGGGTTCAACATTGCGTGCTCGTCCTGTGGCGGAAAAAGAACCTATAGCCCGAGCCCTACGCGAAAAGGTTTGGCCGTTGCTGGAAGCAGGTAAAGTGCGGCCTATTATTCATGAGACATTTCCCTTGCAAGAGGCGGCAGCCGCTCATCGTTTGATGGAATCCAACCGTCATATCGGTAAGCTTGTGCTAACAGTCGGATAGATATCCCGCTAAATTGAGCTTCTCATTGTCCCGCCTAACATGTTATAGATTTAGTGTGTTTATTCTAACCGTACTGGTTACGCTTTGCTTGTGAATTTTTATGGTTTTAGGTGTGCTGTTAAGGCATAAGATTTTGAGGGGGTATTCGGTGATGGAAAACCGTGACAAATCATGCTATCCATTCGTCTGGTTTGCGCAAGGTGGGTGGTGGTTTAAAGTATTTAATGAATGTTTTGGACCTTATGAATATTCCGCGGATGCTCAGCACAATTTATTGATCATTCGCAATTTAAGTCGACGGTTATGTAATGAACTCAGGCCACGTCAAGCACCCTCTTGAACGTGGCAATAATTAATCCGCTGCCCGGATGTCATGCAGTATTCAAAGAGAAGTCTCTCTGGCCTTTAATTAAAGTCTCACCTATAGGCGAATTGTGCGCTTTTCATAAGGACGGCAGTTAATAAATCATATCAAGGAGTTGGTGAGCTTGTCTCTCGTGAGAGTCCGTAGAAAATCTTATCCAGCGATTCGCAAATATTAATAGGCAGCCGTGCCTAACGAATAAGGTTAGATTGTGTGAGCGAAGCGAACCACAATCTGACCCGTTTGTTGGACGAGCCCGTGGGAAGAGTGGGGAGAGCTTTATATAGAAAATATCTTTTTCAAGCCTGAGTGCCCTAAAGCCCTACTATGGTGGGCAGATCCGCAAGGCAAGCCGAGTTCGTTGCGCTGGCGGCAACGGTAACCGGCATCGGCGCTGATGGGCGTATTTTAGGGCTCTCGAAGACGAGTGGGCCTGTCGGCTTCGGCTGCCGATGTGCCTAGGCGTCGAATTGTCACCTTCGTTTACATCATCAATGCACCTGCTGCCTCATCTGGCCAGAAGCGGGAAAACAGGCAGTATCCGCGTGCGCACGATGTTCATCACGGCGCCGCACCAACGGCACGTGAGTGGTGGGCGTGGTTTGATCTCCGTCAAGGCCCGGTTCGGGGTGAGCCTCAGCAGATACTGAAGCAAGGCGATCAAGCGTTTGCTGTTGGGGTGTAAAAAGCCGAAGTTGCGGGCGCGGCGGAAGCCTTTGGGCAACACATGCTGGAGAATTAGCCACAGGAACCGGGCGCCGGAGACGGTTCGGTAGGCCATCTGCTTGGTTTTACTATCCTGGTAGCGAAAGGTCACCTGGCCGTTGTCACAGGCGATGATATCCTTCTCCTGGATCACGCCTTTATAGAGATAGCGGCCCAGATAAAGCAGCGCTTTTTCACCCGTACCGACGGATTTAACATCCACGACCCAGGTGTTGGGGTAGCTGGCGGGGAGGGTCAGTCCCGCCTGGCCGATCGCATCGAGGAGTTTGGCGCGAAAGACCTTGGCCAAGGCCTTATGGTTGAACAGATAGCCGGAGGGGTTGTTGCGGTTAGCTTTTTTTCCACCTTTGGTGCGCCACCACCTTTTGTCGCCATCGAGGGCCGCGGCGGGCATCACCAGATGCACATGCGGGTGGTAATCGAGGCGGCGGGAATGGGTGTGCAGGACGGTGATAGCGCCCGGGGTACCCTGAAGCTGTTTATCGTTTTGACTAAACGTGTGCACCGTCTCCCAGCTACAGCGGGTCATCAAAGTATACAGCGTGCGCTGATGCTGCCAGGCCAGCGAGCGGAGCGCTTCGGGCAAGGTAAAGGTCAGCAAAAAATACTCAGCGGGCACCTGTTTCTGGAGCTGACGTTCCAGCCATTGCTGGCTTTCATGGTGCTGGCAGGGCGGACAGCTGCGATGACCGCAGGAATGCGGCACGAGCACCTGGTGGTCGCAGGCAGGGCAATGCGCCAGCATCTGGAGACTGGCTGAGGTGCGGCAGTCCTTCATCGCGGCCAGCGCCTGGCGATGAGAAGGCAGCAGCGATGCCTGGTATTGGGCCAGGAATTCGGCCTCGAAGGTGTTGATAATCGAGGAGAGCAGGATCATTTGACGTTCCTCCAGGTCAGGGAAAAACCGTTCATCAACTCATTGATCACCTGGTTTGTATTCTGGCCTGTCTGGGTGGTCAGATGGGTGTATCGGGCGGTGCTCAGGATGGAGCGGTGACCGAGGATTTTCTGTACTTCGAGCAGGTCGACGCCCGCTTCGATCAGATGGGTGGCATAACTGTGGCGCAAACTGTGTGGGGTGATTTTTTTTTATTCCACACTCGGCCACCACCTTGCGTAGGGTGGTCTGCACGCCGCCACGATCGAGCGGACGGGTAGCGCGATGAGCCGCTTTCAGGCCACCGTGGCGATTCGGGAACAGCAGTATGGGATTACCGTGCACCCGCCAGAAATCGCGCAGCAGGCCCAGGGTTGCCGCCGGCAGGGGAACAAAACGGTCTTTATTGCCCTTGGCCGCGCGGATATGGACACGCTGACGTGACGCATCGATATCGCCCACTTCAAGACGCAGTCCTTCCCCGAGGCGTAGGCCCAGACTATAGAGGGTAAAATACAATACCCGGTAACTGAGCGTAACGGTATGCTGAATCAGCCGTTTGGCTTCTTCAACGGTGACGATATCCGGCAGGCGGTGGCTTTTCGGCGGCTTGATCAGCGCCCTATTCACCCAGGGCTTATGCAGCACATGGGTGTAGAAGAATTTTAGACCGTACAGATCGAGCTTGACCGTACTCCAGGAGTGCGAGTCCAGCAGATCGGCGAAGTAATCGGTCAACTGCTGTTCAGACAGCTCATTGATGTGATAATCGAAATAGTCACCGATGCGGCGCAGGGCGCGGGAGTAAGCTTCTATCGTCTTGGGTTGGAGTCCTTTGAGCTTAAGGTGCTGAAGATGGGTTTGGTAATGCTGCTTGAAATTTGATTCCGATGATGCTGTCATAGCCTGGTAACCTCATGATTCGTCGTTGAATGAGCCCTCGTATCGAGGGCTTGAGGTTACATTTTAGATTTAATCGGGCGGCGAGGCTTTGCTGCCGCGTAGCGGCTTCGTCCAACTTCTATTATGAGCATTCTTATGAACAGTGAACGTTTCGCCCACCTTGAAGCAGTTCTACGCCGGCGCATTCTTATCCTGGATGGCGCCATGGGCACCATGATCCAAAGCTATAGACTAGCGGAGGAAGATTACCGAGGCGTTCGCTTTAAAGACTGGCAACATGACCTAAAAGGCAATAACGATTTATTATCCCTTACCCAGCCTGACATTATTCGGGAGATACATACGCAATATCTTTGGGCTGGAGCGGATATTATTGAAACTAACACGTTTAATGCCACCGCCATTTCCATGGCGGATTATCATATGGAGCATTTGGCCCATGAATTGAATTTTGCTGCAGCTCGGCTAGCTCGGGAGGCGGCGGACGCTGTGACACAAGAAACCGGACAGCCGCGTTTTGTGGCTGGAGTGTTGGGTCCTACCAATCGAACTGCGTCTATTTCGCCGGATGTGAATGATCCAGGGTTTCGCAACATCAACTTCTCTCAACTCGTAGCAGCTTATAGGGAGGCGGTTCAGGGTTTGGTGGAGGGTGGTGTTGACGCGCTGCTGGTAGAGACTGTCTTTGACACCCTGAATGCCAAAGCGGCTCTTTTCGCGATTGAGCAATATCGGGAGAAACAGAACAGCGCCATACCGATTATGATTTCGGGCACCATTACCGATGCCTCTGGCCGTACTCTCTCAGGTCAGGTTACGGAAGCGTTTTGGAATTCAGTACGCCATGTCAATCCACTCAGTATCGGCCTGAATTGTGCCTTAGGGGCTAGACAGCTGCGTCCCTATGTGGAGGAATTGTCTCGCGTGGCGGATACCTACATATCCGCTCACCCCAATGCCGGGTTACCTAACGAGTTCGGAGAATACGATGAAGGTCCCGATGATATGGCTCCCATTGTCCGGGAATTTGCTGAAAGTGGTTTTGTAAATATCGTTGGTGGGTGTTGCGGCACTACTCCAGCCCACATCAAGGCTATCGCTGAGGCCGTGCGTTCCTTGCCACAGCGCCAAATTCCCCTGCTTCCTAAGGAATGCCGCTTGGCAGGATTGGAACCTTGTAATATCGGTCCCGCTTCTCTGTTTGTGAATGTTGGCGAGCGCACCAACGTCACCGGCTCTGCAAGGTTTCGTAAGCTTATCAAGGCCGATGATCATGAAGCGGCTCTAGAGGTTGCCCGCCAGCAGGTGGAAAACGGAGCCCAACTTATTGACGTTAACATGGATGAAGGTATGTTGGATTCGGAACAGGCTATGGCCACTTTTCTAAATTTGATAGCGGTGGAGCCAGATATTGCCCGGGTGCCAATAATGCTGGATTCTTCCAAATGGTCTGTGATTGAGGCAGGGCTTAACTGCGTGCAGGGTAAACCGGTGGTAAACTCCATCAGCCTCAAAGAAGGCGCAGAGGCTTTTATAAACCAGGCCAAACTGGTGCGGCGTTACGGTGCGGCAGTTATTGTCATGGCTTTCGATGAACAGGGACAGGCTGACACCAAAAAGCGTAAGGTAGAGATCTGTGCTCGCTCCTATAAGATTCTGACAGAAAAGGTAGGTTTTCCGCCAGAAGAGATTATTTTTGATCCTAATATCTTCGCAGTAGCTACTGGTATTGAGGAGCATAATAATTACGCCGTTGATTTTATTGAAGCCACTCGGGAGATAAAACAAACACTGCCTTATGCTTTGATTTCAGGTGGTGTTTCCAATGTATCTTTTGCATTTCGGGGCAATAATCCAGTCCGTGAGGCCATGCACTCAGTATTTCTTTACCATGCCATTCAGGCAGGTATGGATATGGGCATTGTAAATGCTGGTCAACTCGCTATTTACGAAGAGATTCCCGAAGAGTTACGGAAGCATGTCGAAGACGTTATTCTGAACCGTAGAGACGATGCTACTGAACGTTTGTTGCATATTGCCGAGCGCTATAAAGGAGATGGTAGTCAAGTTAAGAAAGAAGATTTGACTTGGCGCGAATGGTCTATCAATAAACGCTTAGAACATGCCCTGGTTAAAGGCATTGATGAGTATATCGAGGCAGATACCGAAGAAGCTCGTCAGCAAGCCGAACGCCCCCTACACGTGATTGAGGGTCCGCTAATGGACGGTATGAACGTAGTGGGCGATTTGTTCGGGGCGGGAAAAATGTTTTTACCCCAAGTCGTCAAGTCTGCTCGGGTGATGAAAAAGGCCGTGGCGCATTTGACTCCCTATATTGAGGCAGAAAAGGCCGAGGGTGAAAGAAGCCGTACTAACGGCAAAATTATAATGGCCACTGTCAAAGGCGATGTTCACGATATTGGCAAGAACATTGTTGGTGTGGTGCTGCAGTGCAATAATTTTGAGGTTATCGATCTAGGCGTGATGGTGCCTGCTCAGAAGATTTTGGAAACTGCACGCCAGGTGAAAGCCAACATGATTGGTCTGTCGGGTCTAATCACTCCCTCTCTGGAGGAGATGGTACATGTCGCAAAGGAAATGCAGCGCCTGGGATTTGAGCTGCCGCTACTGATTGGCGGGGCTACGACATCTCTGATGCATACGGCGGTGAAGATCGATCCTCGGTACGATAATGCCGTGGTCTATGTTAAAGATGCTTCTCGGGCTGTGAATGTGGCTCAGCGGCTGGTAAGTCGCGAACATCGCGACAGCTACGTGGTCAGTCTTAAAAGCGATTATGCCAAGAAACGGGAACAACATAGGAGCCGTAAAACCAAGAGCGTAACCCTTTCCATCGCTGCTGCCCGCAACAACAAGCTAAAGCTGGATTGGTGTGTTTATCATCCTCCAAAACCAAATTTTTTGGGAGTAAAAGTCTTCGCCGAGTATCCTCTAGAAGAGTTAGTGGAATGTATCGACTGGACGCCCTTTTTCCAGGTCTGGGAGCTGCACGGCCGCTTTCCAAGGCTTTTAGAAGATAAAGTTGTGGGGGAACAGGCAAGTCAGCTCTATGCCGACGCTCGGACCATGTTGCAGTGTATCGTTCAGGAGAAGTGGCTTACAGCCCGCAGCGTAATCGGGTTTTTCCCCGCCAATCAAGCGGGAGACGATGATATTGTGGTGTATGCTGATGAGAGCCGTACTCAGGTATTAACGACCCTGCATTCTCTGCGTCAACAAACCAAGCGGCCCGCCGGTAAGCCAAACCAGTGTTTGGCGGATTTAGTGGCGCCTGAGGAGAGCAAGATAGCCGATTATATCGGTGCTTTTGCGGTTACTACCGGGCTTGGCATTGAAAAGAAAGTAGCCGAATTTGAACAGGATCACGACGATTATCGCGCTATTTTGCTTAAAGCTCTGGCGGATCGACTGGCTGAGGCCTTTGCGGAGCGTCTGCATGAGTGCGTGCGTAAGGAATTCTGGGGTTATGCGCCCGATGAAGCGCTGGATAATGAAGCATTAATAGAGGAAAAATATCAAGGTATTCGTCCAGCGCCCGGATATCCAGCATGCCCCGATCATACCGAAAAGTCATCTTTATGGAAACTGCTGGATGTAGAACGCAATACCAGCATTCATATTACCGATAGCTATGCTATGTTTCCTGCGGCGGCTGTAGCAGGCTGGTACTTTGCCCATCCTCAGGCACGTTATTTTGGCGTCGGTAAGATCGAAAGGGATCAGGTAAAAGACTACGCTCGGCGCAAAGGTATGAGTCTGGCAGAGGCGGAATACTGGTTGGGACCGAGTCTTGGATATGAACCCGACGGCGAAAACCTTATAGAGAAAGACTTACTCTTAGCTGCAGATAATCGTTGAGGCTCAACAACATAAAGAACTAGGCCGTTAACCGGGCGGCCAACCCATGCGCCGTCCGCCCAATAGATGCATATGGACGTGAAAAATATCTTGACCGCCATCATGATTGCAATTGACTAGGGTACGGTAGCCGCTCTCTGCCACGCCTGAATCTGCCGCTACTTGCTTGGCTGCTAAAAACAAGCGCCCCATTATTTCAGCATCATCCGAAGTCAAATCGTTAAGTGTACGAATGGGGCGTTTGGGTACGATCACAATATGAAGTGGAGCTTGGGGATTAATATCCCGAAACGCCAGCACTTGATCGTCTTCAAATACCACATCAGCAGGAATTTCGCCGGCGATGATTTTCGTAAAAATAGTCTCGCTCATGACAGTGCCTCCTGTTGTAATCAAAGTTCCCGACGGCCGGAGAAGGCATGGGATAGTGTGCCGCCGTCCACATACTCCAATTCCCCTCCCAAAGGTACCCCGTGGGCAATGCGGGTAGCGCGAATGCATCGCTCTCTCGCAAACTCGGCAATATAATGAGCCGTGGCCTCTCCTTCTGCTGTCGGATTAGTCGCTAGAATTATCTCCTGTACCTTCTCTCCATCAAGCCGTCTTTCCAGTTGTTCTAAACCTAGCTCGGCAGGACCGATGCCATCCAGCGGGGAAAGATGTCCCATTAGCACAAAATAAACGCCTCGATAGCTGGTGGCCTGCTCTATGGCAAGTACATCCGCTGGAGTTTCTACAATGCAGAGCAGCGAGTGATCCCGCTTCGGATTACTGCATAATGTACATACTTCAGTTTCGCTCAAGTTTCGACACAGACGACAGCGGACGATGTTGTCGAGAGCTTTGCAAAGCACTTCGGCTAAACGCCGTGCTCTTTCTCGATCCCGTTCCAGCAAATGAAAAGCTATGCGCTGAGCAGACTTGGGACCCACGCCTGGTAAACAGCGTAATGCTTCCATAAGCTGGTTTAATAATGAAGAATACGCCATCGACATCGTAATTAAAAAGGTAGCTTGAAATCACCACCTAGCGGTAAGCCCATACCACCTGCCATGCCAGCAAATTTTTCCTGTACGGTTTTCTCCACTTTATGAACAGCATCATTCATAGCTGCTGCTACTAAGTCTTCTAGCATATCTTTATCTTCTTCGAGCAAACTGTTGTCAATGCTGACACGACGTACCTCGTGCCTCCCGGTCATTACTACCTTCACTAAACCGCCTCCCGACTCTCCAGAGATTTCTAGGTTTCCAATTTCCTGCTGCGCTTTCTGCAGATTCTCTTGCATCTTTTGCGCTTGCTTCATTAAATTACCTAAATTGCCTTTCATTACGATGCCCTCTGGTTGTTGCTTGAATCCCACGGCAATGTTTGCCAGGGTGAGCATTGTCAATCGGTGGGAGTAATAGAATCAGGTTTGATCCTTGCATTAAAGGTGTCGCAAAGGGCCTGCACATTAGGATCACCATGAATAGCTTCCACAGCTGCTTGCCGACGTTCTGCCTGACGCTGGGATTGTTGATGTGCAGGTGTTGTTGCTGTTGACTCGCCGACTTGAATACGCAGTTGCAGCGGGTTTCCGTAATAGGCCTCCAGAGCAGTGCGCAAGCGTTCTTCACCATTTTTGGTGTGCACTTGGGCGTAGCTGGGATCAAGTAACAAATGCAAAATATTGTCCTCATGGTTTTGTAAGACACAGTGCAACGCGAGTTGCTGGGCCATTCCTTTGAGTGCGAGGCTGGTTACGACGGTGCCCCAGTTTGTTCTCGCGTCGCATGAAGATGCTGCTGATGCTGGCGAGACAGTGGCCGGTGTTGCCGGTGTAGTCAAGGCAGGCCCTGGGTTTGCAGTTCCTATCACTGAAGAAGCGGTGGAGGTTTGCATGATTGATTGTGAAGTAATTTCTCCCTTGTCCAGTGGTCGGAAGCACAACATACGTAACAGTATCATTTCGAAGCCACTTTTAGGCTCTGGAGAGAGGGATAAATCGCGGCGCCCTATTAAAGCAATCTGATAAAATAATTGAATGTCTTCAGGTACTATGGTGGCAGCTAAGCGACGTACCGCCTCTGGATTGGAATCAGCAAAGTCGCCATAATTGGTATCGGGCACAGACTGGATCACAGCAACACGCTGCAGCAAAGTAAGTAAATCTGCTAATACGTTCGGGTAGTCTGGTGCTGTCTGGTCAAGAAGTTGCACTATGTGTAACGCACCTGCCGCATCTCCGGCGGCAAGGGAATCCAGCAGTTCTATCACATACTGTGGTTCAACAGTACCAAGCATATCACCAACCTCTTTTAAGCTGACCCGGCCCCCACCGAAGGCAATAGCTTGATCCAAAATACTTAAAGCATCCCGCATGCTGCCGTTTCCCGCTCGTGCGATTAAAGCTAGCGCAGAAGTCTCTCTTGCGATGCCTTCTTGTTCTAAGATAGCGTCTAAGTATCGAGCAATCTCGGCAGCCGGTAAACGTTTTAGATTGAACCGCAGGCAGCGGGACAAAATTGTGGCCGGTAGACGCTGGGGATCCGTCGTAGCCAATAAGAACTTTACATGAGGAGGAGGTTCCTCAAGGGTCTTCAGTAATGCATTGAAACTATGACTGGACAGCATATGTACCTCATCGATAAGGTACACTTTATAGCGTCCCCGAGAGGGAGCGTATTGCACATTTTCCAAGAGCTCCCGAGTATCTTCCACTTTCGTACGGGAAGCAGCGTCAACTTCAAGTAAATCCATGAAGCGGCCTTCATCGATCTCCCGGCAAGCTGGGCATATGCCGCACGGTGTTGAAGTGACGCCTTTTTGACAATTGAGGGACTTGGCGAATATGCGTGCAATGGTCGTCTTGCCCACACCGCGAGTACCGGTAAATAATAAGGCGTGATGTAAACGATCGCTATCCAAGGCGTTGACAAGAGCACGTACAACATGCTCTTGTCCTACGAGCTCCTGGAAACTGCGGGGACGCCACTTACGCGCCAGTACCTGGTAACTCATGACGAGGCCTTAGATTTAGTAAGAATGGGTTAATTATGCCAGGATCCGATAATGGGTGGTGACCTACACCAGCCACACCCCGGCGCCCGATTCCACTGCTGCCGCTGCTCCTTTCCAGGCCTGACGGGGTTCGCAGCTTATCGTCGCGGGAGGACCGATATAGGTCACCATAAAGCTGGAGCTAATTTTGAAGCTAAATTGAGTTGCGGATTAATCTGGGCAACTAGGTGCTAACTGGCGGAGAGGGAGGGATTCGAACCCTCGATACGCTATTAACGTATACACACTTTCCAGGCGTGCTCCTTAAGCCACTCGGACACCTCTCCAGTAAAACCCCTCATAGTTTAGAAATAATTCTCAAAATTAACATGATCAAACCATTAATTCAATGGTGGGCCATTTTAACTATTTTTCAACCACCTTAGCAGTAACCACGCAACTCTCCGGAAAGCAATGCTTTTTCAAAAAAACATAAAGGTGTTTTGTTCTTATAGGCCTTTCATGCTTAATCGGATACGACCTTGCTTGTCGATATCTAAGACTTTAACCTTAATAACATCGCCTACGGATAACTTTTCGTTGGCATTTTGTACCCGGTCACTCGATATCTGAGAGATATGTACCATGCCATCGCGGCCAGGCAGAATGGTGACAAAGGCGCCAAAATCCATCACTCGGGTTACTTTACCATCGTAAATCTTGCCGACTTCGACGTCAGCAGTGATGTCTTCAATGCGGCGCTGCGCTCCGTCAGCTGCAGCTTTATCTACGGAAGCAATCCGGATGGTTCCATCATCATCGATGTCAATGGTAGCGCCAGTTTCTTCAGTGATGGCGCGAATAGTTACGCCTCCTTTGCCAATGACATCGCGAATTTTGTCTGGACTGATGCGGATAGTAGTAATCCGGGGTGCGTATTCGGACATTTCCTGCCGTGGTTTGGCAATGGCCTCGTTCATCTTGTTAAGGATATGTAGACGTCCCTCTCGGGCCTGCGCCAACGCCACTTCCATAATCTCGCGGGTGATACCGTCGGTTTTAATATCCATTTGTAGAGCGGTAACCCCCTTTTCGGTGCCCGCTACTTTAAAGTCCATATCGCCCAAATGATCCTCATCGCCTAAAATATCGGTGAGTACGGCAAATTGTTCTCCCTCTTTAATCAAACCCATGGCAATGCCCGCCACCGGAGCCTTGATAGGTATACCTGCATCCATCAGGGAGAGACTGGAACCGCATACGGAAGCCATGGAACTAGAGCCGTTGGATTCTGTGATTTCAGAGACGACGCGAATCACATAGGGAAAACTTGCCATGTCAGGCATCACAGCTTGCAGACCGCGTTTGGCTAAATATCCATGACCAATTTCCCGGCGCTTGGGACTGCCCACCATCCCAATCTCACCCACACAGTAAGGCGGAAAATTGTAATGCAGCATAAAGGGTTCCCGGTATTCACCCTCGATGGCATCAATAATCTGTGCGTCCCTATTAGTACCCAATGTGGTCACCACCAAAGCCTGTGTCTCACCTCGAGTAAATAAGGCCGAGCCATGTGTACGAGACAGCAAGCCGGTGCGAATGGTAATGGGGCGTACGGCATGTCTGTCCCGGCCGTCGATGCGAGACTCTCCAGCCAAAATCCGGTTACGAACAATACATTTTTCCAGATCAGGAAAGGCTTTGCGTACAGCTTCGGCCGACCAGTTCCCGGATTCCTGGTTGTTTAACTGCGCCACGACGTTGTCACGAATCATGCGCAGACGCTGCTGACGGGCCTGCTTTTCAGGAATTCGATAGGCTTCACTCAAGTCAGCTTCGGCGGCGGCTCGCAAGGCAGCGTCGAGGGTTTGATCTTTGGCCGGTTGCTGCCAACTCCAGGGATTAGTGTTGGCCGTGTTAACCAGATCACGAATAGCCTGGATGGCAATTTGCATTTGTTCGTGACCAAACATGACGGCGCCTAACATGATGTCTTCAGCGAGTTCCTTAGCCTCTGATTCCACCATGAGCAAAGCATTTTCGGCACCAGCCACCACCAAATCAAGCTCGGAAGTCTTAAGCTCACTACGGGTGGGATTAAATAAGTACCGACCATTAGAGTAACCAATTCTGGCAGCGCCGATTGGTCCGTTGAAAGGCACTCCAGATAAGGCTAACGCAGCGGATGCTCCAAGCATCGAAGGTATGTCCGGGTCTACTTTGTTATTTAGGGACATTACCGTGGCAATGATTTGGATTTCGTTGGTAAAGCCTTTGGGAAATAGTGGCCGTAAGGGACGATCAATCAAACGTGAAATCAGGGTTTCACTCTCGGAAGGACGTCCTTCACGACGAAAAAAGCCGCCCGGAATCCGGCCGGCTGCATAGCTTCGTTCTTGATAATTTACAGTAAGTGGAAAGAAATCACGCCCTTCTTCGGCTTCCTTGGCACATACGGCAGTTACTAAAACTACCGTATCGGACATGTTTACTAGTACCGCACCATCAGCTTGACGAGCGATTTCGCCCGTCTCCAGTAACACGGTATGGTTACCATATTGGAATTTCTTACTAAGGGGGGTCACGAAATCATCCTAAATGAGCATAGACCAGCAAAATAGTAAATCAGCGGCGTAGACCCAGACGAGCAATCAGAGTCTGGTAACGCTGTAAATCTTTTCCTTTCAAGTAGTCAAGCATTTTTCGGCGTTGATTGACCATCTTCAAAAGCCCGCGGCGAGAGTGATGATCATGTTTATGCACTGCAAAATGATTTTGCAAGTCATTAATTCGGTTTGTCAAAAGGGCTACTTGCACTTCTGGGGAACCAGTATCAGTGATACTATGTTGAAATTCTTGCATAATTTGCGATTTTTGTTCGATGTTGAGTGCCATCTATAAGCTCCAGTTACATCTTGTGTTAAAAAGTTTAGCGGCAAATTTTAACGTTGCTGATCGTTACGAACAAGAAATCAACCAGCACTTCGTTTGCCATTCTACTGCAAAGAGTGATGCTGGAGAGAACCGTAAATGAGACGCCGGAGCGCAACCCGCCCGTCAGGCAAAATTTCGCCAACTCCTAGAAAGCGATTGTCATCGCTTTGATACAAACGTACCCATCCTTGAGTAGGCACTCGCGGTACCAAAACAGCTTGGCCTTGAAGCAAATAATGAGCAACGTCACTGCGAAGACGAACTGCAGGCCATGCGGCAATGACCGTGTCTACTGGTAGCAGCAAGGCGTCAAGAGCAGCATGGCCTTGTTCTGCCAATTCATGCAGATGTTCTAAAGTGACCATTTGCGAGGAGTCGTAGGGCTCTACCTCGGTGCGGCGCAATGCCGCGATATGCGCGCCATACCCTAAAGCTTCCCCGATATCCTCCGCTAGAGTGCGTACATAGGTTCCCTTAGAACAATGTACTTGACACTCCATGCGCTCATTTTTTAGGTTCAGTAAGCGTAATGTGCGTATAGTGACTTTACGCGGCTGCCGCTCAACTTCGATGCCCTGACGTGCCAGTCTGTAGAGACGCTGGCCTTGGTGTTTAAGCGCTGAATACATGGGCGGGATCTGTTGAATTTCTCCAACAAAACGCTCTAACACTTGCTGTACGTTCTCTGGTCCGAGTTGTTCAACAAAACGTTCCTGGAGAACTTCCCCTTCTGCATCGCCAGTGCTAGTGGTCATTCCTAAGTGGCATATGAAGCGATAGGTTTTATCAGCGTTCAGGAGAAACCTAAGAGCTTTGGTTGCCTCTCCAAAGCAGATGGGCAATAAACCACTCGCTAGCGGATCCAAGTTTCCAGCATGACCGGCCTTGGCGGCAAAGTAAAGTCGCTTTACCTGTTGTAGGACATTATTGGAAGATAGGCCGGTAGGTTTATCCAGCAATAAAACTCCATTTATCCGCCTGCGACGTTGCTTTACCATGTCACTACTGGGACTCTTCCGTGTCCGCCTCGTCGTCTCGATGACGGGCAGCATCAGCTGCCACAGCAGCTGAAATTAAAGAGGATAAGCGGGCACCTTGCTCTACGACTTCGTCATAGAGAAATGTTAATTGAGGTACGGTGCGGATATGCATTCGCTTTCCCAACTCACGGCGCAGCATGGGTGCAGCCTGATTAAGGCCGGATAAAAGTTCAGCGCGTGCGGTGGGGTCGCCTAGCATAGTGACGTACACCTTGCCATAAGCGAGATCTCGTGTGACTTCTACACTGGTAATCGATACCATTACCATGCGTGGGTCACGGATTTCATTACGAATTAACTGTGCCAATTCACGGCGTACTTGTTCGCCAATACGGCGGGTACGAGGAAATCCCTTCGGCATAATCGCGTCACCTTCCTCGGTAGTTAAACAGATTTGGTTTGTGTTACTGTCGGGTTTTTACATAAACAGCTGAGAAAGAACAGGCCCTATCCCGGCGCTATTGGGCTACAGGCTTCGTGCCACTTCGACACGTTCATAGACTTCAATTTGATCGCCTTCGCGAACGTCATTATAGTTCCGTACACCGATACCACATTCCATGCCGGCCCGAACTTCATGAACATCGTCCTTGAAGCGCCGCAGAGATTCCAGCTCACCCTCAAAAATGACTACATTATTACGCAACACCCGGATAAGGTTATTGCGGCGTACGACCCCGTCGGTAACCATACAGCCGGCAACGGCGCCAAGCTTCGGCGAACGAAATACGCTGCGAACTTCCGCCAAACCGATAATTTGCTCCTTGAATTCCGGTTTCAGCATGCCCTGAAGAGCTTTCTTGACTTCGTCAATCACCTCATAGATAACACTGTAGTAATGGAGATCGACTCCTTCTTCGTCAATCAGTTTTTTAGCAGCATTATCGGCACGCACATTGAAGCCTATCAAAATAGCATCTGAGGCCATGGCCAGATTGACGTCAGATTCATTGATACCGCCGACACCACTGGCGATAATTTTAACCGCTGCTTCTTCCGTGGATAGATTGGTCAGCGCATCGACTAGAGCCTCAACGGAACCTTGTACGTCAGCTTTGAGAACGATGTTAAGCGTTTTAGTTTGACCTTCTTCCATCTGCTCAAAGACGCTCTCCAGTTTCGCTTTTTGCTGTTTAGCAAGCTTGACCTCGCGGAACTTGCCTTGGCGAAATAAAGCAATTTCGCGTGCTTTGCGTTCGTCAGCTATTACTACAACGTCATCTCCTGCATTGGGAGTGCCAGATAATCCAAGCACTTCCGCTGGAATCGATGGACCTGCTTCAGCGACTTGTGCGCCAGTTTCATCTAACATTGCGCGAACTCGACCATATTCAAGGCCGCTCAATATTACATCGCCTTTACGTAGAATACCGCTCTGTACTAACACGGTAGCCACCGGGCCACGCCCCTTGTCCAAACGTGATTCAATGACAACCCCCTTGGCAGGGCCCTCGGCAACTGCTCTTAGCTCCAAAACTTCCGCTTGTACTAACACCTGATCCAAAAGATCGTCGATGCCCTGGCCAGTCTTTGCTGAGACATTGGTGAACAGCGTATCACCACCCCACTCTTCGGGAATGACATTCCGACCGGCCAATTCACTCTTAATCCGCTCAGGATCAGCGTCGGGTTTATCAATTTTGTTGACGGCAACTACAATGGGAACATTAGCTGCCTTGGCGTGCTGAATCGCTTCTAGTGTCTGTGGCATGACACCATCGTCAGCGGCTACGACAAGAATAACAATATCTGTAGCCTTGGCGCCGCGCGCGCGCATGGCCGTAAAGGCAGCATGGCCCGGAGTGTCCAGAAAAGTAATCGTGCCTTTTCTGATTTGAACATGATAGGCACCAATATGCTGGGTGATGCCGCCAGCTTCACCAGCAGCCACTTTGGTGCGACGGATATAATCCAGCAGTGATGTTTTGCCATGGTCCACATGTCCCATGATAGTGACGACCGGCGCTCTCGGTAAAGCTTGTCCTACTTCCTCTTGATGCACCTCTAGCGCTTCTTCCAGGGCGTTTTCCTTGAGCAGTTTATAGGTGTGTCCCATTTCTTCAACGACAATGGCGGCTGTTTCCTGATCGAGTACCTGGTTTATAGTCACCATAGAGCCGAGTTTCATGAACGCCTTAATAACTTCCGTGGCCTTAACGGACATTTTCTGCGCCAAATCAGCCACACTGATCGTTTCAGGTATAGTTACCTCGCGCACGACTGGTGCTGTGGGCTTGGTAAAACCATGACGGAGTGGTGGAGGTGCAGAAGATGTTCCTTTACCGCTCTTGACTTTTTTAGCTTTGCGACGCCCGCTCTTTCCACCGTCAGCTTCAGACCAAGTTTCAGCTCGGCCATGTTTTGCGCTACGTCCAGTATCATCGCTGCTTCTCCTCGTCCTAATGTCTGAGGTTGGCTTTTTCTCTTCAGCATGCCTGTGCTGGCCAGATGCCGTTTTAGCTTCAGCTGTTCTGGGGATTTTAGGTTCAGCCCGCGAGGATTTCTGCTGCTTCTGGGAATTTTTTTCTACGGCCTTGTGCTGCGCCTCTTCTGCTCCGGCCTGGCGTCTGGCCTCTTCTGCTCCGGCCTGGCGTCTGGCCTCTTCTGCTTCGGCCTGGCGTCTGGCCTCTTCTGCTTCGGCCTGGCGTCTGGCCTCTTCTGCTTCGGCCTGGCGTCTGACTTCTTCTGCTTCGGCCTGGCGTCTGACTTCTTCTGCTTCGGCCTGGCGTCTGGCTTCTTCTGCTTCGGCCTGGCGTCTGGCTTCTTCGGCCTGGCGTCTGGCTTCTTCTGCTTCGGCTTGGCGTCTGGCTTCTTCTGCTTCGGCCGTGTGCCGCACCTGTTCTATTTTCTGTGCCTCGGCCTCTAAATGGTCATGACGCTTATTTTTTCCTTCGAGAACCACGCTACGTTTTACGTAGGTGCGCTTTTTACGTACTTCAACGCTTACTGTTTTGACTTGTCCTGGACCGCCAGGCATTTTTATCTCACTATGGGTTTTTCGCTTGAATGTAATCTTTTTAGGTTCTGAAAGACCAAGCCGTTCTTTCCTGCCATGGCTTTTGCGCAGGTGAGCCAACAGATCCATTTTCTGCTCGTCAGTAATAGTTGCATCAGCTCCGGAAACTTTAATACCAGCTTCTTCGAATTGTACTAATAACCGATTTACCGGAATACCCACGTCTGTAGCAAACTGTTTAATCGTTACATCTGTCATCTACACTCACTCCCACGCCAGCCTAGCCCAACTATTCGTTCGCAAACCAAGGTGCTCTGGCAGTCATAATTAACTGTGCGGCGCGTCCTTCATCCAATCCTGCCATCTCTGTGAGATCATCTACGGATAATTCGGCAAGATCCTCCATTGTTACCACGCCTCGTTCAGCAAGTAAGTATGCTAAATCTTCATCCATACCTTCCATATGAAGAAGATCCTGCGCGGGTTCCGCATTACCAATTTTTTCCTCAGCTGCGATAGCTCGCGTTAGCAGCGAATCTCGTGCCCGTCTGCGTAGTTCTTCAATTAGCGCCTCATCGAATTCCCGAACTTCCAACATCTCATGGATGGGTACATAAGCCACTTCTTCAAGGCTGGCAAAACCTTCACGCACTAAAACGGCAGCAATTTCAGAGTCTACATCCAGATGTTCCATAAACATTTCCTGTAGATTTTCTTCCTCATGGCCACTTTTCGCCTGCGCTTGTGCTTGAGTTAAAACATTCAGATCCCAGCCAGTCAGTTCGCTAGCCAAACGAACGTTTTGGCCACCACGTCCGATGGCCTGTGATAATTTATCCTCTGCGACAGCGATATCCATACTGTGAGAATCTTCGTCAACAACAATGGAAATGACTTCTGCAGGCGACATTGCATTGATAACGAATTGCGCCGGATTACTATCCCATAACACGATATCTATACGCTCTTCCGACAGCTCTTTAGAAACGCTTTGGACGCGAGAACCCCGCATGCCAACACAAGCACCTACTGGGTCAATTCGAGGATCTTTGCTTCTTACTGCAATTTTCGCGCGTGAGCCTGGATCGCGTGCCGCCCCCATAATCTCGATAGTACCCTGATTGACCTCTGGTACTTCCAGCGTAAAAAGAGCGATCAAAAATTCCGGCGCCACGCGACTAACAAACAACTGAGGGCCGCGGGGTTCAGAGCGCACGTCTTTTAAAAAACCGCGGAGTCGATCGCCAACGCGAATCTGTTCGCGAAGAATCGTATCTTCTCGAGTAATCAATGCCTCAACGTTGCTACCTACATCCAAAAAAACATTGCCGCGCTCTATTCGTTTGACATTACCACTAATAAGTTCCCCTTTGCGGTGGATAAAGGCATCGACAACTTGAGCGCGCTCCGCTTCCCGAACCTTCTGAACGATTACTTGTTTGGCGGTTTGTGCAGCGATACGGCCAAACGCAGCATTTTCCAAGGGTACCTCAACGTACTCTCCAATTTGAACATCAGGCTGAATTTCACGCACTTTATTCAATATCATTTGTCTGGCTGGGTATTCCAGTGGTTCTTCATTCTCAACCACTTGCCAGCGCCGAAAGGTGCTGTAATCGCCCGAACGACGATTAATGCTGACACGCACGTCGACATCCTCTTCATACCGCTTTTTCGCTGCCGAAGCTAGGGCGGCCTCAATGGCTTCAAAAATAACTTCCTTGCTAACGCCCTTTTCATTCGAAACGGCATCCACCACCAACAAAATCTCTTTACTCATATACTTATCTCTCTTCTGCCCCCATCTTTAAAATTCGGGGATCAGCCGAGCTTTCTCAATGTGCTCTAATGGCACCAACAATGTTTCTCCATTAATGGAAAGTACTACATCATTATTTTGCATGCCTTGCAGTAAACCCTGCAGTTTTCTCCTACCGTTCAGGGGCATGGCTAGATTGACCCGTACCTGTTGGCCAGCAAATCTTCTAAAATGTTCAGACTCAAAGAGCGGCCTATCCAACCCCGGTGAAGATACTTCAAGGATGTAATGACCCGGAATTGGGTCTTCAACATCTAGTAACCCACTTATCTGATAACTTACTTGCTGGCAGTCGGCCACGTTGACACCCGTTTCCTTATCTATGTAAACCCGCAGCAAGGCATTAGTGTCATGAAAATGAAATTCTATGCCCACTAATTCATAACCCATGGCTTCTACTGCAGGACCTAAGATTTGCTGTAGCTTGTGAGTACCTTGGCGCATTTTGATCACCGGAAACGAAAAGTGGGCCAAAGGCCCACTTGCTCAGCTAATTCAGGCTGATCCGCAACACCAGCATTAATCTAATTAATGTCCGGCGTTGCGTACAAAAAAAGCCCAGTAATGGGCTTCCATCGAAAAATTGGTAGCGGGGGCAGGATTTGAACCTGCGACCTTCGGGTTATGAGCCCGACGAGCTACCAGACTGCTCCACCCCGCATTAAAGACGATTATAATAACAGTCAAGCACAAGTATTTCAAGGTGTTTCTGTTAGATGCAGAAACCTAAATTGGATAAGGATTTATATCTGATATTTAAAAAAAGCATGAATGCGGTATCTAACCCGTTGTGGGGACCCATGCATATAACTTTATCGCTGGACTTCAAATGGCTGCTATAGAAACGTCTATAAAGTTTAAGTTATCGTTGACGCGCAGGCTCACGAAAAAAACCGAGGTTGTCGGCAACCTCGGTAGCGTTAAATGCCTAAAGACAAAGCAAAATCTCGTAACTTACGTTATTGATTAGGGTAGTAACCGACCGCACAAATTTGGTCTTCCACCATAGTGTAATAGGCGACCTTTTCAACTGGTTCAGTCTCGCCGGGTCGCGGCCACATGTAAGTGATTTCTGAAATTTCTTCTTCCTTAGCTGTTGCATACATTTCTTCACCAACGGGCTTACCGTCCTTGCCTTGCAAATCCTTTAGACTCTGGCCGACTAAGGAAGGATGGGCTGTGAAATTACCGTCGGGACCCCCACAGTAAACATACAAATCCCGATCTTTAAAGCCATCTTCACCTTTCGTGAACATTTCTAGAGCTTTGTCCTTATCTTCCTTCACGGTGGCCACTGCTTTTTCTAACATCGCCTTGGCTTCCTCGGCCGTACCATAATCTTCGGCTGCCCATCCAGTGCCGATTAACGAAAACATCAAGAAGACCAGTCCAAGACACAGTTTACTTATCATTTCGTCTACCCTCCGCTATGTGGTTTTAAGAAGTTATTTTATCAACCCCCGATACACACTGATCACCTCGTAAGATGTTGGGGGGTGGCACACCCATGGGAATTTTCATGGTTCCCATGGGTACATCATCGTAGCTGCTCATTAAATCTCAGGCAAGCCTAAAAGTTAGGAATCATTTTGCTAGCCGAGTGGCCTCATTATTCATTAGACATTATCGGTTTTAAAGTTTCGGCGAGTTATTGCCCTTGATGTACAAGTAGTTAAGTCGGTCAATAGCTTATTTCCGATAATGTCTATTAAACAATAGCGAAAACTATAGCGCTGATTTGCTGCGGATCGCGGGACAACACATTTCAGTATTGATTCGTTAATTGAGACTGCCATCGACGATGACGGTGATCAACGGCAATCGCATAAATGATTCGTTGTATACTTCTCCAAAGTCTGCTGTCCGCAACAGACGCTGCAGCGATTTTATATGCTGTATGTTAACGACATTATTATGTCGGGATTAGACACCCATGCATACATGGTCTACAGCGGCACTTATTGTCTTATCGGTGTTTGTTGTCCCGCTTGCGTCTCTACCAACAGCTCCTCGCGGCAATCGGTGTGGCCCTACAGATCTATTTCTGGCTAATCAATTTTTTCAGAACCTTTAAAATTAATGTGGAGGCACTTGTGCGCGATGTATCAACATTTCAGGGGCTAATTCTTGCCTTGCAAGACTATTGGGCTAAGCAAGGTTGTGTGTTGGTACAGCCATTTGATATGGAGGTAGGAGCCGGCACTTTTCATCCGGCGACTTTTTTACGTTCTATTGGCCCAGAACCATGGAGTGCAGCCTATGTACAACCCTCGCGCCGACCTACTGATGGCCGTTATGGGGACAATCCGAACCGTCTACAGCACTACTATCAGTTTCAGGTGGTTATCAAACCCTCTCCGTTGATCCTGCAAGACCTTTATCTAGGTTCTTTGGAGCATCTTGGAATAGATCCATTGATACATGACATTCGCTTTGTAGAAGATAATTGGGAGTCACCGACCCTGGGTGCTTGGGGCTTAGGCTGGGAGGTTTGGCTCAACGGCATGGAAGTCACCCAGTTTACTTATTTCCAGCAAACCGGTGGCCTCGACTGCAAACCGGTAACTGGGGAGTTAACCTACGGCTTGGAGCGTATTGCCATGTATTTGCAGGAGGTCGAGAGCGTCTATCACTTGATATGGACGAATGGTCCCTTGGGCAAGGTTACCTATGGAGACGTTTTTCATCAGAATGAGGTTGAAATGTCTACCTATAACTTTGAGCAAGCCGACACGACTTCCTTGTTTGTCTGGTTTGACACGTGTGAAGCTGAAAGCCAACGTTTAATTGAACTAGGATTACCTTTGCCCGCTTATGAGATGACGCTTAAGGCTTCACATACCTTCAATTTATTGGATGCTCGTCGGGCCGTCTCAGTCACTGAGCGGCAGCGCTATATTCTGCGGGTACGCAACTTGGCGCAAGCGGTTGCTCACGCCTATTTTAGCGCTCGTAAAGCTTTAGGTTTTCCTTTGTGTAAACAGGTGGTGACTCATGACTAATAAGGATCTACTCATTGAGATTGGTACCGAGGAATTACCACCCAAAAATTTGGAAAGCCTGGCCGAATCTCTAGCCCAAAACGTTTGCAATGAACTGGCTAAGGTAGGCCTCGCCATGGGGCAAGTCAAAAGCTACGCGACTCCCCGCCGCCTGGCAGTGCTGATTCACGAACTTTCGCAATTCCAGCCTGATCGGCGTCAAGAGCGCCGTGGTCCCGCTTTACATGTTGCTTATGACGCAGATGGAAAGCCCACTCAAGCCGCAGTCGGTTTTGCCCGCTCCTGTGGTGTCGAAGTCAGCGACTTACAAATTCTAAAAACCGATAAAGGTGCTTGGCTGACTCATGTCACCACAGAACCCGGCGCAGCGACCGTCGACATTCTCCCAGCTCTATTGGCGACTGCTTTAGCTGAGTTGCCTGTCCCCAAGCGAATGCGCTGGTCGGATATCAACGAAGAGTTTGTGCGTCCTGTGCATTGGTTGGTCCTACTTTATGGTAGCGAAGTGATTCCTGCCAAAATTCTAGGTGTGTCTGCCGGTCGTGAAACACGCGGTCACCGCTTTCATTGTCCTAAACCCATTGCGCTGTTTGAACCGTGCCAGTATGCGTTACTGCTGGAAAAGGAGGGCAATGTCATTGCGGATTTTGCGGTGCGTCGCAACAGCATCCGAACTCAAGCTGATGCTGCTGCGCGGGAAGTGGCTGGACAGGCCGTCATAGATGCTAATTTGTTGGACGAGGTTACTGCTTTAGTAGAGTGGCCGGTAGCTCTCATAGGGCACTTTGAGCAACGTTTCCTAAATATACCTTCAGAAGTTCTGGTCTCCACTATGCAGGACCACCAAAAGTATTTTCCTGTAATGGATTCCACAGGCCGTCTTATGCCTTACTTTATTACCATCGCTAACCTGCAAAGCAAGGATTCTGGCCAAATTCGTACCGGCAATGAGCGTGTTATTCGGCCGCGTTTCAGCGATGCCGAATTTTTTTGGTTTCAGGATCGCAAGCGACCTCTGGCCGAGCGAATAGAAGCTTTAAAATCTGTTGTGTTTCAACAACAGCTTGGTAGCCTTCATGAAAAGAGCGAACGGATCTCTTATCTAGCTCGGTTTATCGCTGAACATAGTGGCGGAAACGTGGATTGGGCAGAGCGAGCGGCAAGGTTGGCTAAATGCGATTTGCTGACCCAGATGGTTCAGGAATTTCCAGAACTGCAGGGCATCATGGGCCGCTACTATGCGCAACATGATGATGAAGCAGAAGAAGTCGCTCAGGCTCAAGAGGAACAGTACTTACCTCGCTATGCCGGTGATGAACTGCCGAGGACTATTACTGGACAAGCCGTTGCTTTAGCTGATCGACTGGATACTCTGGTTGGTATCTTTGCCATCGGCCAGGCTCCAACCGGTACAAAAGATCCGTTCGCTTTGCGGCGAGCTGCGCTTGGTCTATTGCGAATTCTCATTGAATGTGAAATCCATTTAGACCTAAAAGAACTGCTACAACAAACCGCTAGACACTTTCCTTTAGCAATTGAAGCTTCCACTGTCGTTCCTATGGTATTTGCCTTCTGTATGGAAAGGTTACGCAGCTACTATGCAGAGCAAAATTTCAGTCCCGACACTTTTGAAGCAGTGCTGGAATGTTATCCGACTTCACCTCTCGAATTTGACAAACGTATTCGTGCCCTAGCCGCTTTTCGCATGTTGCCGGAAGCGGAAAGATTGGCTGCTGCCAATAAACGGATTCGCAACATATTGAAAAAACTGGAAGGTAATTTGCCATTTCAGGTTAGGCCTGATCTGTTAGAAGAAGAGGCGGAACGCTCTCTGGCTGCTCATGTAACAGAGCTATCTGCCGAAGTGCTTCCTTTAATGAGAGCAGGTTTTTACTGGGAAGCTCTTATGAAACTGGCTGCTCTTCAAGGACCGGTGGATCAATTTTTTGATCAGGTTATGGTCATGGTCGATCATTCAGAACTGCGCAATAACCGTATTGCTCTACTGAACAAATTGCATGGTTTATTTATGCAAGTTGCTGATTTTTCGCGCTTGCAGTCATAGTCAAATCCCGGATTTCGCTGCGCTCCATCCAGGCTACGGAAAGGTTAAATCGGGACTTTTTTTCGTGCCGATAGGTAGTGGTCACTTATACCAATTTGGATTTAATACCTTTCATTATTTGAATCATCGAGTACGGTAAACGGAGTACGAATTGAAGTGTATTTTTTACGAATTGGTATTAGACACCGGCAATGCTCAGCACCAGCTTAACCACGCCCCAGACCAGCAAGATAAACACCACGGTCATTAGTAATCCGGCGACAATATAGTGCTCGGGTTTCCCATGGGTAAAGTCCCTTTCACGATTTTTGTTGCTTTGCACGCCGAAAAAAGAGGCGAGAACGCTTAAAATGATCTGAAAAAAATTGGGTTGTTTTTCTCCCATCGGTGTCTCTCACAATGCACTTATACCAAACCATGCTCCCGGGTAGCGCTGAAGTGGATTTCAGGCCAGCGTTCCTGGGTTAACTGCAGGTTAATTCGGCTTGGCGCCAGGTAAACCAGCTCGCCATGGTGGTCTAGCGCCAAATTGTCATGAGCCTTCCTGGTGAATTCTTCCAAGCGCTTAGCGTCGGTACAGCTGACCCAGCGAGCGGTCGTCACATTGACGGTCTCAAACAGGCAATCCACATTATACTCGTGCTTTAGGCGATAAGCGGCCACGTCAAACTGCAGCAGACCCACGGCACCAAGAATCAAATCATTGCTGTTGCGAGGTCTAAACAGTTGCGTGGCGCCTTCTTCGCACAGCTGTTCCAGACCCTTCTGTAGAGCCTTCATACGCAAAGGGTCCCGCAACCGGGTACGGCGGAATAATTCCGGGGCGAAATCCGGTATCCCCGAAAAATGTATTCCCTCGCCTGTCGTAAAGGTATCGCCAATACGGATGGTGCCATGGTTATGCAGGCCGATAATATCCCCTGGATAGGCCTCAGTCACACGTTCCCGATCGGACGCCATAAAGCTCAGGGCATCGGCAACTTTTACCTCTCTACCCAACCGCACATGATGCATCTTCATGCCCGGCTGATAGACCCCAGAGCAGATCCGCAGAAAAGCGATCCGATCCCGATGGGCGGGATCCATGTTCGCCTGAATTTTAAACACAAAGCCGCTAAAGCTATCCTCTTCAGGCGATACATGACGTCCATGGGTGGAACGCGGTAACGGCAGCGGCGCGTACTCTACGAAATCATTCAGCATCTCCTGAATGCCGAAGTTATTAATGGCCGAGCCAAAAAACACAGGCGTCAGCTGTCCCTCCCGGTATTCCCGTATACTAAACTCGTGGCTGGCGCCACGCACTAGTTCAACCTCATCGCGCAACTCCTCAGCCCGTGCACCTAAGAGACGATCCAGCTCCGGATTATCCAGCCCGTGAATGATATTACCCCGATTGATGCGATCGTTCCGGGAAGGCTGATACAGATGCACAAAGTCATTATAAAGGTGATATACCCCTTTCAGGCTCCGTCCCATGCCAATAGGCCAAGTTACCGGGGCGCAGCGAATCTTGAGAATGTCTTCTACCTCGTCCATCAGTTCGATTGGATCGCGCCCATCCCGGTCCAACTTATTAATGAAGGTAAAAATGGGGGTGTTGCGCAGGCGGCAGACTTCCATCAGTTTAATAGTGCGCTCCTCCACACCCTTGGCGCAGTCAATCACCATTAGCGCTGAGTCCACTGCCGTCAGGGTACGGTAGGTGTCTTCGGAAAAGTCCTCGTGCCCAGGGGTATCCAACAGATTAATGAGGCGTCCCTGGTAGGGAAACTGCATAACCGACGAGGTGACGGAGATACCACGCTGGCGCTCCAGTTCCATCCAGTCAGAAGTGGCATGTCGGGCAGCCTTACGACCCTTAACGGTACCTGCCAATTGGATAGCGCCACCGAAGAGCAGCAGCTTTTCAGTCAACGTCGTTTTACCGGCATCCGGATGGGAGATGATGGCAAAAGTACGGCGCCGATTCATCTCTTCGAGAAATTTGTTCATAGTTCCAATCGTGTGAGTTGCGTCAATCCGAAGCTGTTTATTCTACAATACAATGCTAAGCTGGCGTAGCTTAGCAAATGGTTTTACGGCGAAGAACAATGAAAGAACTACACCGGCTACTAAAGGAATATAGATCTGGAAGTTATTCTCAAGACACGCCGTTAATACATCCCTATAAGCCCGACTGCGGCATTCATGCCGCAGACGGTCTTGATAACAGCTTCCAGATCTATATGAATGGGTTCATACCGGTATTGGTATTTTCGGCAATACTGCTTTTGTCGTCGGCAGTATTTTTTTCCTCTACGAGCGCCTGCAAACGACAGGCACATGGTTGTTTATCGTAGGCAGCGCCGGCATGCTAATTGGTCCCTTAGGTAGCGCCATCGCCAAGCTTAAGCGAGCCGAAGAGAATAACTAACGTTAGTGCTAAAGTCTGGTTGATGCAAAAAGTCTATTAAACAGTGAGGAAGCCGCCGTCTACCACCAAGCAGCTTCCGGTAGTGTAACTGGCGGCGTCGGAGACAAGATAGAGCACGGCTCCGACCATTTCCTGGGGTTTAGCCACCCGATTTAAGGGAATGTGAGCCAGCACCTGCTCGAGAATGGCCGGGTTTTGCACCAAAGCGCCGGCCAACTTGGTTTCTGTAGCTCCCGGCAGCATTGCGTTAACACGGATACCGTCAGCGGCGCATTCCTTGGCAAAAGCTTTGGTCATCGCGATCACCGCGGCTTTGGTGATGGAATAGATTCCCTGCATAGCACCCGGAATCACGCCATTGACCGAAGCCACGTTGACAATGCACCCGCCACCGGTTTCCCGCATCAAGCGCCCGGCCTGCACTGACATCAAGAAACAGCCGCGTAGGTTGACATCCACGGTTTTTTGAAAAGCATTGACATCTGTATCCAGGATATGTCCGAAAAACGGATTGGTAGCAGCGTTATTCACTAAAATATCCAGATGTCCATAACGTTCCCGAATGGTGTTAAACAGGGTATCGATCTGTGTTATCTCGCCGATGTGACAGGGCAATGCCTCAGCTTCGCCGCCCGCCCCACGAATAACACCGACCACTCGCTCACAGCTTTCCGCCTTACGAGAGGAAATCAGCACCTTGGCCGCGTTAGCGGCCAAGGCTTTGGCAACGGCTTCGCCAATACCACGACTGGCACCGGTGATCAGGGCAATTTTGCCGCTGAGATTAAATAAGGTGTCGGTATTATGCATCGTTTTCTCTACCGAAAAATAATCTGCCCATTAATGAATCCCCCGTGATGCGCTGGCCCTAATCGTTGTTTGTACAGACTAACGGTCTTCATGGGCTTAATAAAGTGCAGAATCCACTTTAATCTGACGAAACAATCCCGCACACTGGCATATTGATCTGGAAGCTATTCTTAAGACACGCTGTTGATACATCCCTATAAGCTCGACTGCGGCTGCCGCAGACGGTCTTGATAACCCTTCCAGATCGATAACCGGCGTACAAGAGGAGACTTATGAGCACTGACGCACATTACCATTCTGCCTCCCTTAAGTTGCCACGGCTAACGGGACGAACCCTGCGCTTAGCTATCCGACTCCTGGAAAACCCGTTGACCCGCTGGCTGCTGGTGCGCCGCTTACTGCGCGATGGAGGCATCACTCGGTTGCGTGAACAGAGCGTTGCAGAGATTCCTTCCTTTCAGCCCTATACATCTTATCAGGCGCCTCTCAAGGAAACCAAAAATGCATCCGCATTATTATCCCTGGCGGCGGCGCCCGCGGTTGACTGCACCGGGTATGCCAGCATCGATAATTATCTTCAGGCCTATCGCTGCGGTGCCACCACGCCCGAAGAGGTTGCCCGTCAGGTATTAGACGCCATTGCCGACAGCGATTCACGGGATCCTCCTCTGCGCGCTTTTATCTCCTGTCAGTCCGATGATGTCATGCGCCAAGCCCGCGCCTCGGGCCAACGCTGGCGGAATGATAATCCTTTGGGTTCCTTCGACGGCGTACCTGTGGCGGTCAAGGATGAGTTCGATCAAATGCCTTACGCCACAACCCAGGGCACCTGTTTTCTTCAGGAAACACTGACCGGTCAGGATGCCACCATAGTGGCACGCCTGCGGGCAGCCGGTGCTCTGCTCATCGGCAAGACCAATATGCACGAGTTTGGCGCTGGTGTAACCGGTCACAATCCCCACCACGGCACCGTCCGCAATCCCTATAATCCAAGCCACCACACCGGCGGTAGTTCCAGTGGCTCCGCTGCCGCCGTGGCCGCCGGGCTATGCCCCGTAGCACTTGGCACCGATGGCGGTGGCTCTATCCGTATTCCGGCGGCCTTCTGTGGAATAGTGGGTCTCAAACCGACCTACGGGCGGATCAGTAACTTTGGCGCAACCTCCCATGGCTGTAGCGTTTCTCAGTCCGGCCCGATTACGGCAACGGCTCATGATGCTGCGCTTACCTATGCGCTGCTCGCCGGACCCGATGCCAAGGATTGGGTTTCGCTGAGACAACCTCCGCCGACTCTCGAAGGGTTTGCCGAACGAAAACTAACCGATATCACCCTGGGTATTTACCGGCCCTGGTTTGAACACGCCAGTTCGGTAATGGTGACGGTTTGCTATGAGCTGCTAAGTCGATTGGAGAAAAGGGGAGCGAAAATACGGGATGTTGAGATTCCTGATCTGGACGCTGGGCGTATCGGCCACATTGTCACCATCGTTTCGGAAATGGCCAACGCCCTGGATCCCTATTACGCCGGCCAACGCCAGCACTTTAGCTTAGAGGCTCGCTTAAATTTAGTGCTGGGTCGTTCTCTCTATTCCCGCGACTATGTTCAGGCGCAACGCTGGCGTACCCGCATGATGAATCATTTCTATCGGGCTTTGCGGGAAGTCGATGTGATTGTCACACCGGCGACAGGTTGTACGGCGCCACTCATTGAACCGGATGCCTTGGAGCAGGGTATGTCAGACCTTAGCCTGCTGACGGAAATTATGCGCTTTGTAGTGCCCGCCAATTTCATCGGTTTCCCCGCGATTACTTTTCCTGCCGGTTATGATAACGAGGGGCTCCCGGTGGGATTTCATGTAATCGGACGCCCTTGGCAGGAACACCTGCTGTTGCGGCTGGCTTATGTCGCCGAGGACCTTGTCGAACGCAAACTCAGTTTGCTGCACTACCGGTTGCTGCCGGAATGCTAACTATTTGCGATGCCATAAGAGAACCAGTTATAAGTCATATAATATTTATGATGGCTTAGGGAAGCGCGGTGATGAAATTTATTCATGCAGCGGACATTCACTTGGATAGCCCGTTACGGGGGCTAGAACGCTATGAAGGAGCACCGGCAGAAGCGATCCGCGGCGCCACGCGCCAAGCGTTAATTAACCTGACAGAACTGTGCCTGACAGAAGCGGTGGATTTCCTGCTGATTGCCGGTGATCTCTACGACGGCGACTGGAAGGATTACAATACCGGTTTATTTTTGGTGCAGCAGATGGCGCGGCTCAGCCGCACCGGCACTCGTGTCTTTCTCATCCGCGGCAATCACGATGCTGCCAGTCAGCTTACCCGGCATTTGCGTCTTCCCGAAGGCGTCTGCGAGCTTTCCACGCGTCAGGCGGAAACCCATTTTCTTGAGGAGTTTGGCGTGGCCATTCACGGTCGCGGCTATCCCCGGCGTGATGTGTGTGACGACCTCACCGATCATTACCCCGAGCCGGTCCTGGATTGCTTTAACATCGGCCTGCTCCATACCGCAGTGGACGGCCGCCAAGGACATGATTCCTACGCCCCGTGCAGCGTCGCGAGACTGCAGACCAAAGGCTATCAGTACTGGGCCTTGGGCCATGTCCACCAGCGCGAGGTATTGTGTAGCGATCCCTGGATCGTATTTCCAGGTAATCTCCAGGGCCGCCATGCCAGGGAAACCGGTCCCAAAGGCGCTAGCCTGGTGACGGTAAGCGATGGCGAAGTGGTGTCCGTCGAGCACCGTTCGCTGGACACAGTCCGCTGGGACAGATGCCAAGTGGACTGCACTGAGGCAACCTCGGGTTTTGATGTCATTGACTTGGCTCAAGCGGCATTGACTACCGCGGCCACTAAGGGGGAAGATCGCCTCTTGGTGGTAAGGGTGGATATGGTCGGTACTTCTCGGGCACACTCGCAACTGACCAATAATCCCGAGCATTGGACGAATCAACTTCGCGCCACGGCAAGTGCGCTGGACGGTGAGCTCTGGATAGAAAAAATTCGTTGGCAAACCCGGGCTGCCATAGACCTGGAGACTTTACTAAGCCATGATGATCCGGCGGCAGACCTGCTCCGTTCCTTACGGCAACTGCGCGGCGACCCTATGGAACTGAATGCGCTGTTAAGGCACTTTAACGACCTTAAACACAAACTGCCGCCGGAGTACTACCAACTCGACGATACGCTGAATCTGAATGAACCAGCCACGCTGGTTGACCTGCTAGAAGACGTAGAACAACTGTTAATTCCGCGCCTGCTTGATGTCCGAGAGTCAAAATGATGCTCAATTTCATTAGTGCTTGTGCCTAAGCTGGAGTGTCAGCGCCGCTCAGCCAGGCTATCCGGCCTGGATTCGCTAGCGCACACGTCCCTGTGTGCTGCTGATGACACTCCAGCTTAGGCAACCTTTCATTTGGGAAACGGCATGAGATTTCTGGATCTGCAATTGCTGCGTTTTGGGCCCTTTGCCGATCGGTTTCTGAATTTCACCGTGGACGGCATCGATTTGCATCTCCTCCATGGTTCCAACGAGGCCGGCAAAAGCACTACGTTGCGGGCTGTAACGGGGTTGCTGTTCGGTATCCCGGAGACGACGCGGGATCATCATACCCATGATATGCGCGACCTGCGCATCGGGGCGCGGTTGGAAAGCCGCGTTAGCGGGCAGCTTCAGGTAATCCGTCGCAAGGGTCGGAAAAATACCCTATTGGATGCCAATGAGCAGCCTCTCGACGACGCGACTCTCGCTCCCTTCCTAGGTGGCATCAACCGAGAATTATTTGAAAGCCTATTTGGCCTTAGCCATGGGTCCTTAGTGCAGGGCGGCCTGGACTTATTGGCCGGCCGGGGTGAGGTCGGCGAGAGTCTGTTCGGCGCGGGGCTCGGCGTACGCGGCATCCACTCCCTGCGTAGCAAACTGCAGCAGGAGGCCGATGCGCTGTTTACGCCGGGTGCCCAGAAACGCCCCCTCAATCTGGCTCTGAAGCAGTTTCAGGACGCCAAAAAGCGCGCCACCCAGCTTCTGCTAAGGCCTCAGCAGTGGCAGGAATTGCAGAAACGGTTGCAGGAAGCCGAGAATGAACTTACGGAGCGGGAACGGAACCAGGTCGAGATAAGCGCTGAGCTGCAGCGGCTCCAGCGCCTTAAACGCGTGCTACCTCAGTTGCGGACCCGGGAAGAACTGCTGTCCCGCCGACAGGCGCTGGGCCAGGTACGGTTACTTACCGAGTCCTGCACGAGTGAGCGAACCCAGGCGCTACAGAGCCTGCAAAGCAGCCGATTGCAGGCCCGTAAACGGCAGGATGAACGTCAACGCTGTGAACAAGAAAGGGCGCTGCTGCAAGTGCCTGAGGCGCTGCTTGCTCAGGAGGTCATGCTGGAAAAACTGCGTGACCGCCTGGGCGCTCATCGCAAGGCCATGAGTGATTTACCGGGGCTTGCAGCCAAAGTCACCGCGGCCCATGAGGAAGCTCGGCGTATTCTTCGCGAACTAGGACACGCCGATACCCTGGACGACGTGGAAAGGCTGCGTATTGACGTGGTGGCCCAGGAGCGTATTCGCCGCTTGGCTCAGGAGGGTGCCCGCCAGGAAACCGAACTGGCCCGAGCCCAAAAAGATGTCGCCGAGGCCCGGCAAACTCTGCTGACACTGCAGCGCTCACAAGAGACGCTGCCGCCGCATCGTGATGCCGGTGCATTGCACCGAGCGGTAGTCGAAATTCGCCGACGGGGAGACCTGGAGGCCCAGCTGCAAACCCTGGAAACCGAAAGCACCATACTGCGGGAACAGGCCAACCAACAGCTTGCCGCCCTATGGCTATGGCAGGGTCCCCTGGAACAGTCCACCACGCTCCCCCTGCCTCCTCGCGAGACGGTAGAACGGTATCGCGGTGACTTCGAGAGGTTAGCCAATGAACGGCGACTGAACGAAGAGCAACGTGAAAAGGCCAGTGAGCAGTTGGAAAAAACCACCGCCCGCATCGCGGCATTGGAAGCCCGCGGTGCAGTTCCCAGTGAGGCAGAACTGAACGCAGCGCGGTCGCAACGGGATACTCTTTGGCGCCAGATTCGAGCTGCGTGGCTGGAGAACGCACCGGTAACCAATGCCGATAAACTGGCCAATGCTTACGAACAGGCCGGCAGGCAGGCCGATATAGCGGCCGATCAATTGTGGCACAATGCCGAACGTGCTGCAAAGCACGCTGCCTTGCGTATGGAACGCAGCCGCTATATGGCTGACATCGCACGTCTGGATGCGCAACTGGACGAAGTCGCCGGGCGTGAGACAGCGCAGCAGAGTGCATGGTGCAGTCTCTGGCAGGCGGCCGGCATCACGCCCCTGCCGCCGGTAGAGATGCGCAGTTGGCTGGACCGCCATGCTAGCTTGGCTGAACTTACCATACAGTTAAGGGATAAGGAAACTACCCGCGTCGGGCTACTGGCTGAAATCGAGCGGCACCGGGAGCGCTGTAGCCGGCTGTTAGCCGATTTGGACGCGCCGGTGGCCACTGCAAAAGAATCCCTTGCCGAGCTGCTACAACGGGCGGAACATCTCGCCGCCGATCTCGGAGCAGTAGAAACCAAACATTCCCAAATGCACCGAGACTCGGAGAAGGCTGCCAACGAAATCCAGATCCGCCAGGAAACCCTGGTTAAGTGTGAACATTCTCTCCAGGCCTGGCGAGCACAGTGGGGTCAGGCGGTCCGGCCATTGGGCTTGGACGCCGAGGCCGGTTGTACCGAGGCCGAGGCGATGCTGGGCGGTTTGTCCCGGCTATTTCACCAGCTGGACACGGCCCGCAGCGATCAAAACCGCATCGACCATATCGGCAGCGACGCCAGTCAGTTCGCCGCAGAGGTAGCCGAACTGGTTAATTCCTGTGCGCCGGATTTGGCCGGCATGGCGCCCGATGCGGCGGCAGCGGAACTCGTCAACCGCTTGACTAAGGGCAAGGAAGCGCGCCGGGACCGGGACAACCTGGATGCGCGCCTAAGACAGCTGCACAAGGAATTGGAGGAACTGCAACGGGACCAGGAGGATGCGCAAACGACCCTGGCAAGGTTGCAGACCCAAGCGGAGGTCGATACGCCGGAAGCCCTGGAAACGGCAGAACAACGCTCCCGCGAGTATCGGGACTTAACGACGCGGCTGGCTGATGTGGAGGAGCGGTTGCTAACCGAAGGCCTGTCACTGGAAACATTGCTCACTCAGGCGCAGGCGGTGGATGCAGACCAATTGCCCGCCGCCATTGCCGCACTGGAAGAAACCAGTGCCGTTTGCGATAGAGAGTGTACGCGGTGTCGTGAGCAGGTCTGGCAGCTAAGAAATGAGTTAAGCGCTATGGACGGGCGCAGCCAAGCCGCCGACGTCAATGCCGAGGCCCAGGAAGCGTTGGCCCAGATCAAGGCCCAGGTGGAAACTTACACTCGCCTTAAGCTCAGTGCGTTATTGCTGAACCGAGAGATCGAGTCTTACCGAAAACGCAACCAAGGTCCCATTATGGAACGCGCCGGTGCATTTTTCCGACGTATGACACTGAATGCTTTTATGGATCTCAGCATCGGCTTTGCCGAGAACGACCAAATGATGTTGCTGTGCGTCCGCGCCGATGGCCGGAAAGTGCCCGTAGAAGGGTTAAGCGAAGGCACTCGCGATCAGCTCTACCTGGCGCTGCGGTTGGCCAGTCTGGAACGCTATGTGGAACAAGGCGATCCGCCTCCATTAGTGGTGGATGACATTCTGATTAACTTCGATGATCAGCGGGCCGGAGCGACGTTAGTTTTGTTAGGGGAGCTAGCGGAGAAGACGCAAGTGTTATTTTTCACGCATCATCGGCGGCTGCTGGAGCTGGCGCGGGAAGTGATACCAGGGGAACGCTTTCGAGAGCATGATTTAGATCAGTTTTTACTGGATTGAATCATCATTCGCTCTATCAAAAATTCCAACGTTTCAGCTTACCGAAGGGGTTTGAGAAAAGAGGAGTTCCGCCGACGGCGGAAACCTCCTAGATAAAGGCAGTAATGGGCTGAACTATCCATCAGCTCTTATGCTGCAACCACGCGGCGTGCTTGTGGCGAATGTCTTCCAGAACCTCCAGGTCGATGAGATCATCGTCGCGGATGCGCTCGTCATAGTTCTCCCAGCCCATAAAATCCCGAAGCGCCTTCTTGGTGGCGCCGTCGAAGCTCTCGGTGACGGTACCTTCATAGAATCCCCGGGCATGGAGGATCTGTTGCAACTCCTTGGCGATGTTCATATCGATAGGCACCAACTTGTCGAGGTCGCTCTTAAAGAAGGTTAACCGGTAGAGAGCGTAGATGCGCTCCAGCTCTTCGATAGGGGTCTTATGGTCACAGACCGAGATGTCCACATAGCGATCATTATTGACTCCGTAGCCGCCGTTTTTGCGCATCACTAAAAGAGCGGCAGATTGCTGGCCGCGGCGGTCTCCGCCGGCCGCCTGACCGGCACTCAATGCCTTCATCAGCCGCTCCGCCAGCGGCGCCGCGGTTTCCTGAAAAGTCTTGGCCATGGCCTCAACGACTCCCTGGCCAACTATAGTATTACCCTGAATAGCAACATTTTCCCCGGTCAGGCCCCCAGCCCAGTCGAAGCACTTGGCGCCGGTAAAGTTGGCGGCGCGCCCCTGGGCGTCGACGATGCCCATCTGTCGGTAGTCTCTATCCGGATCGTCCCGGGTCAAGATGGCCACCACTTCCTGAGGCGTCGCTCCATTTTCCAGCAGTGCAAAACCTTGGATGGCATAGGAGGTATTGCTAAACGATTGGGTTGCTACTACTCCTACTTCCGCCTTGGCAAAGGGGATGACAGAACCTACATTGGGAAACTTGGACTCCACGGCGACACCCAAATCGCCGGTTGCGGGATCGAAGGCTACTATAGAAAAGGTCATCAAGGCTTCTCCCAAGGTGGTTATGATAAAAGGTATCTTGCTGGCAGAGGACAATGTCGTCAACCGGGCGGGCGTCCAATGATAAAAAGCTGGCTGTCGTAACTGTTCAGGCATTCCAAAACCCTGGCGCTCCAGGTGGCGCTCACGCTTACCCGCGGTCTTCGCAAACATCCGTCCAGCAATAGCAGGTAAAAAATTGGCAGGAAAGCCGATTTGTGTAACCAAGGGTTGCCCCGAAGGGCGCAGGTACATGAGCGTCCCTACGCCGGTACTAACGATGCACTGCGAGTATCCGACTTATGTATTGAGCGGAAATTTTTAGTGTAGAGCCGGAGGGAATATATTTACTCACGCCTCCATAGCCACTTGCTGATTGCTCAACGCCGTTGAAAGCAGGTATTTGATGTAGGTTGCTTGATCCTCCTGGAATAGGACATGACACTTGGTGAACTCGTCTTTGGACAAATCTTCCGTCCACCAGCGGACTTGCTTAAAAGGCGTGTTGGAAATAATGAACGAGTTCAAGATCACTTTCGGATCGCCGAGCCGAGCTTCGAGTTCCTTGATTGTGCGGTAGAACCGAATCTTGGGATCGTCCGTTCCCTCGAGATTCCGGATTCCCTTGGGATCGACAAAAGTGACATACTGTTTGCTCTCCGTTAGCAGCCAGAGGATGAAGTCCGGATAGAAGTTGCCTGCCTCGAAGAAGCCGATACCCCGGCCTCGGCTCATATTGCGTAGCAGGTACAATTCTCGATTTGCGAAGAAGCTCTTGTTCCCGTCATAGAAGTTGTGAAGGTCGGCGACAAAATCCTTTTCGCCTTCGTTGAGCGATACAGGATTGACCTCCACGAGGTCGCTCTTGACGTGCAGAAGCGGCTGGTAGAGGTGCTGGCCGAAACAGATGGCTTGCAGGTTACCGAATTCCCAGCCGTTGAAGACACCGCTTGCAATCTTCTCCTTCAACTCGCCCAGCTTCTCGATGATGGTGTCCTGTGACGCTTCGATGAGCATTCGGTACTGCGATACAAAATTTGGATCGTCTTCTTGGAGCTCGTGGTACTCGTAGAAGTCTGACTCCCACTCCTGCTTCTTGTGCTTATAAAAGCGGTCGATGTACTTCTTGAGCAGGCTGACAGCGATCTCTTCCCAGCGGCGAACTCGGTCAAAGCGGGTGAATTGCAACTCTTCGGACGGAATGTAGAGCTTGTACCAAGCGGGATTCAACAGCAGCTTGACGATACACTCGCGGGGCAGGTTGAGGTTATACCACGAGCGCTCGTTTTTGAAGTGTTGAAGCTCAAACCAGATAGCGTCAATGTCCATGAAAGCAAGGTGCCGCTCTTCCAGCTTCCCTTCGTGCTTTACACTAGAGTCGTCCGTGCGTGTGATGCCTTTGCTCTGCTGCGCCTGAATCTTGGGATACCAGTTCACCGTCACTGGATGCCGCAGCAGACGATCTGGGGGCAGGTCCAGCGTAGGCTTCAGGCTTTGCTTAAAATCCATGCCGTCCTTGAGCCGGACGCTGGTGAGCTTCTTCCCCTGCAAGTTCTTGACGACGGGTAGAATAAATTCGATCCGTTCCTCGTTGCCGGGAAGTCCTTCTTCTTCGAGGTACTCCTTGAACTGGCGCATGTAGTCGGCACGGATGCCGAAGATGTTTAGTGTCTCCAACAGGTGGATGTGCTTGGGCCGGTCAATTCCTTCGAGTTGGCTGCTGCGCTTGAGGGTCATGCCGTGGCCCTTGAGCCGGACACCACGCCCGAACAACTGAATGATCTCCGAACCCTCGGTACGGCCTATATTCATGAGACCCATTGTGCTAACCCGCCAACTGTTCCACCCCTCGGTAAACTTCTTCGAGCCGATCAACACATTGACGGTTGAGTCGTCGTCGTTGAGACCTCGAAACAACGACCCGGCGAACTCCTTCTCGGTGACGACCAGCAGATTGGGATGCTCTTCGCAGAGTTTGCACAGACTGGAAGCATCACCGACGTTGATAAGGCCGAAAGCTTCATTCTCTCCAAGCCGCAGGGCAATCTCCCCGTCTGTTCCTTTCAGGTTCTCGACATGCAGTGCGGCCTGCGTGGGTGAGTTGAACAGCACTCGCAGGATATCGTCGAAGATTTCCTCGGCAGTCATCTTTGCCGAGATCAAGTATGGAAATGCCGTAGCGAAAATCTCGTTGTTACGCTGATCCAGCAAGCCGGGTTTGCCGCTGAGAAGCCGTTTCAACAGGCTAATCGAGTCCCGCTTGTTCTTCACGAACTCAGCGAGTGTCAGCAGGATGTCCAGCACGTCGGAAACCTTGCGTTTGTTCTCCGAGCGAACGGCGTTGACGCTGCCGCCTACGAAGACCCACAGCGGCTTCACCAGCAGGAACGGGCGGAACGTATTGGGGTTATCAACATAGAGTTTCTGCTGCTGGTAAAAGGCCAGCAGGCAGGCGCTGAGGTAGAGACGGCGACGTTCTTCGTCGGAATCGTCGGCGAGGTTCAGGATACGGTAATCCTTCCCAAAGCCGTCTTTGTAGAAGTATTTGTACGAGTAATCGAAGAGAATGCACTTGGCGTAGATCGGTTCGAGGTCTTTTTTTCCCTTCATCGCCTGCCCGAAGGTAGCAGAATACTCGAAGGAGAAGCCATTCTCGCAGAGCCGGTTACGGGCACTCATCCATGCTCCTTCTACACTGCTGCTGGCACCCCGGTGGCCTTCATCCACCAGCACAAGGTTGTTTCCTTCAAAGGCGTCAATGGCGACGGTCTTCTGCCCCATCTCCTCCTTGAGCTTGGTGACTTCGATGATCTCGACCGAGCGACCGGCAAATAGCGACCGGGATCCCTTCGAGAATAACTCGGCGTCGACGCCAGATGCGTCGAATTCTTCAAGATGCTGCTTCGAGAGGCCCTCGTTGGGGGTTAGCAGGATGATTCGGTTCAGTTCCTTTTCTTTGCCGTGCAAGCGAAGGTAGTGCTGGTACTGTAGGATATTGACGTGCATCAGCAGCGTTTTGCCGCTGCCGGTCGCATTCCAGAAGGCCAGTTTTCGCAGGTCTTGCGGCTCGTAGAGCCAGTTTTCAGTTTTCAGTGATTCAGTGTTCAGTTCGGCAAAAGAACTGTCCCGGCGAACAAGCTGCCCCCTCTGAACACTGAAAACTGAATTCTGAAAACTGCGAAGCGCCGACAGGAGCCGCTCCGGGTCACGGAAGAAACGGTCAAGGTAGATCTCCGTGAACAGCAGCGAAAGGTACTGGAAATACTTCCAGCGCAGCGGCTCGGACCGCTTTTCGCTAAGCTTTAGCGTGTGCTTGACGATATTCTGGTCGTAGCCGAGCAGCGTGTCACCGGGAAACTCTTCGTATTCCCACAGTAGCTTCATCTGATGCAGGAATTTGTGGACGTTATTCTCATCCAGCCCTTCCAGTTCCAGCAACTTTAGGTTCTCGGCCAGCTTATCAAAGCTGCTGACTTCAAACAGCGACAACATCCACTGGTTTAGGACGAGTTTCTCGTCGAACTTCAGCGGCGGTGTTTCGTTCTTTTTTGCTCGCCTTTTGGCCATCAGTTTTCAGTTTTCAGTTTTCAGTTTTCAGTTTTCAGTTTTCAGTTTTCATGGATTGCCGCCTCGGATGCGGACTTGGTGTTCATCGCCGATCCATAGATATCCCACCGGCGACTCGGCGTCGAACATCGGAATGATCCGACCGAGGACATTCAACACCGACGCCCGGCTCTGGTCGTTCAACCGCAAGACAATGATTCCCTGATGGTCTTCGGGCGGGTATTGCCGAATGTCCGAGAAATCGAGGTCCAAAGTGACAATCGCCCGTCCCTCCTGCCGACAAACACTGGCTATGTCCGTATCGGCTCCGCCTCGCAGCCCCTGTTCGTAGACCGTCAGCGCATCGTGCCCGTGTTGCCGCAACAAATCAGCAGCATCCGAATGCAGGTTCTCGTCAATCTTGAACTGCATCATGGAGTTCCGATGGGCAACACGGCAAAGCGATCCCGAGCAAGCTCGGCGGCGTAGTGAAGGGCAGCCTGAATGTCCTCCTCCTCAATGTTGTAACCCCGGACGATTGATTCATGACTCTCGCCCGCTGCGAGATTATCGATGACCACCGACACCATGACCCGAGTTCCCTTGATGCACGGCTTCCCGTGACACACCTGCGGATCAATGCTGATTCGATCCCGCCAATCCATCACTCACCTCCTCTCTTTACTGAAAACTGAAAACTGAAAACTAAACACTGAATACTAAACGTCCTGAACGTCAAACATGAGCCGCTGGAATTCTTCTTCAATGAGGCGGACTTTCCATGTCTGGTCGCCACGGCGCAGGTTTTCGAGATTGTTGTCGCCGTTGACGTAGATCAGGTCGTATTCCTGATCCTTCGTGTTGTAGTCCTGCTTCTCGAACCACTTGTCGAGTGCGTCATTGTTGGTTTCGTCAAGATTGCGCCAGAGGACCAACACTTGTTCTGCATCCGGATTTGTCCCTTCAACAACTCGAACACCTCGAATTACGTCGATGTGTTTAACCGTCAGACCCAAAAGCCAGTTGAAGGTCTCGACGAGATCGACGTTGACGAGTTGTGTCTCACCGTTGCGTTCGACCTTGAGCTTGTATTGGTCAGGGTTGTGGAATGACTCGACGTTTAGGAGAGACTGGCTTCCTCGGCTCTCCACGTCGAGCATGTACGAGAGGGTGTACTGTTCACGAAGGTCGTCGTCCTGTTCGAGTAGCGACGCCTGCTGACTGGTTCGCTTCAATTCGAGGTTGTTTAAGGCGTCTTCGTAGGATTCGAGATGTATAACCTTGAGCACGTGAGGCATTCCATTTCGTGAAGACGGAGCACCGTTCTTCCACTGCTCTGAGTAAACTGCCTTCTTGATTCTTGGAATTATGACATCTACACAATGACGCCCCGAATCAACAAGAATGTACCTACGGCGTCCTTTATCTCGACGGTTTAAGTCGATTATAGCGTGGCCTGTGGTGCCGGAGCCTGCAAAAAAGTCGAGAACTAGCGAAGTCTCACTTTCTGCTCCTGAAGCCTTTAAGCAATCTGCAACCAGTCCTTGTGCTTTCGGGAAATCAAAGGGATTTACGCCGAACAATTCCTTAAGTTCCGCCGCACCGTAATTCGCCGAAGCGTATTCTTTATTATCCCACCACGTCGATGGAGTGGCAGCTTCGTCCATTCGTGTCTTGAAATCGATACTGACCTGTCCATCGTTAGTGCGTCTTACTCTGTATTCAGCAGGGGACTCGATTACTCGAACGTGGCCTCGATGCCAGTTTTTCTCAGTGCGAATTCCATTCTTTTCGACAACCGGAAGAACGATCACCTCGCCTTGCTTGGGCTGCTCTTGTAGCTCGTACTCATTGTTTTCCTGCGACCACTTCATTTTCGGGATACGCAAGGTATTTTTCTCGGAAACAAAAATCGGGTAGAACAGCTTCGGCCTGTCTGAACGCTTGTCGTTGCTCCCTGTTCTGATGAAATTCATCCAAGCGTAGCGACCTTGTGAATCGGTGTGTGGGTAGCGGTCCTTCTTTTTCTCCGTTGCATCCAAGCTGCCTGGTGTCGATTCTAATGATTTTCCGTAAAATAATGCGTATTCGTGAACTGGAGAAAAATATTCTCTGGTTTTGCGGCTTTGGGGATTCGCCCTTACGACTGCGATTCCAAGTTGTTTGGGAAACAGTGATTCAAGAATGAAGCGTGCTTTGGTTACTTCCTCGTCATCAATTGCCATGCACAATATCCCTGAGTCAGACAAAAAGTTCCTTGCACTACATAAGCGGTCGTAAAGAAGCGACATCCAAGAGGCATCCTTGTAATCGTTCTTGTAGAGAATTGCGGACGCATCGGTGTTGTAAGGAGGATCGATGTAAACACATTGAATCGAACTGGCATACCGTCTTTCCATCATAAACAGAGCCTGTTGGTTTTCAGCGTTCACAACAATGCCATCGAGTATTTCGCTGATGTCATCGAGAGATGAAAGAATCTGCTGTGTGAATCCTCTGCTAAACAACGAGGTATCGATCAACAGGGTCGGATGTGCCCGCAGAAACTCCTCAGTCAGCGGCTCTGAGTATCCCGGTCCGGTTAAGTCTTTTTCGATCTCGTCAATTGTCGTCGAGATGCATTACCTCGTTCTTGATGTAGAAGTCGAGTTCCCGTCGGAGAAATCCACCCAAGTCCTTGTGGATAAAGTAGTCAAATGTGTTGCGGGCGGTGTATTGGGTTAGGTGCTTCTCCAGCACCGTGCGATTAGGATTCGCTTTCGTTGGAGCAAGTTTGGAAAGCTCTCGAATCCATTCTTCGAATTCCTCGGCACCCAAAATTCGTTTGATAGCCTCTTTGTTAAGGGCGTCCTGCTTTGATTTGCCGTCGTCGGGGCGATACTCAAAGCGAATGAAGAGTTCTCCGTTTTCCTCGTAGATGGGATTGTCTTCACAAAGGATGAATCGGCGTTCTTTACCAGGAGCTTCCTTCTTGTTGTCCTGCTCGCTTGAAGCAGCGACCAGATGAACTCTGACTCGCTTGCCGGATGGCATCGTAAAAATGTAGTCCCGGAAGTATTCGCTGCTCTTGATGTAGTACTGGTCATGGTTGGCCCAATGCAGCTTGACCTCTTCCCCTTCATAGGGAATGGCGTAGACGCCTTCTTTGTAACGGCGCAACGAGATGAAGTCACCTTCGTGATAGTAGCGGCGAAAGAAGTTGTAAAGATGGCTGAAGACTTCATTCTCCAATGCCGTGACATCGACGCCGGAGTCAACTATTTTCTGGCGAAGCTCCTGCACCTTCGTCGTCGTTTCAGGATCAACGCCAAGGCCCCTTGCTTGCTCGATGGCCTTGTCGAGTTCTCTCTGAAGCTCGGCTTTGTCCGCTGATTTATACTGGCTGAAGGCTTCCTTGACCTGCGGGAGCAGGTCTTTCTCCAGAAAGCGAACGACCTCATCACGCTTCTGGTTCATGATCCGGTAGATGCCGAAGTCCAGATCGGCCTGATCCAGTTGGAACAGTTCTTCAAGCAGGCGTTGGAATTTTTGGAAGTTGGTCATTGTTTCTCAGTGTTCAGTTTTCAGTTTTCAGTGTTCAGTTTTCAGTAAATGCCCTTGCTGAAAACTGAACACTTCACACTATTTAATTGAGCGACCGGGCGAGGCCAGTCAGCATTTTCGATATTTCTTTGAGTTCGGCCACAAGAGGCTTCAGGTCATCGCTGGTCAGCAGTCCGACTTTGGAGGCGATGTAGCATTGTGTTCTCAGTTCGGCAGCCGAACCTCTTGCGATGCGAAGAAACCGCTCGAAATCTTTTCCACCTCGTTCTGCGCCTTCGGCGATGTTTGATGCAATCGAAACTGCGGTTCGTTGCATCTGATCTTTCAGGGCAAAGTCTCTGCTATCACGAAGCAACTCATACACTTGGACAGCCAGCTTGCATGCATGCTGCCAGACTTCCAATTCTTCAAACGACCGGTATATCGGGCCTCCTCGCTGAACACTGAACACTGAACACTGAACACTGAACACTGAGCACTGAAAACTGAAAACTGAAAACTGAAAACTGAACACTTCACACTACCTCCCACTGGATCGTGAAAAGGTGTGTGCTGTGTGTTTTCTGGCTCATTCGTCGCTGAAGACCATCAATCAGCCTGTCCCGCTTCTCGGCGATCTCGTCTTCGATTTCAAAAATCTGCTGTCGTTGTTTCCGTTGTTTCCGCTCCAAATCCCGGAGTTTCTGCTGCAGTTCGTTTTGCTCATCAAGCGTCGTTGCCAAGCGTGATTGACGACGCATGGCTTTGATTTGCGCTTTAGTTTCTGCCAATTCTTTCTCGGCGGCGACTATCATGTCCTCGGCCCACTTCTCTAGCCGCTCCCGCTCCTCATTGAACAGTCGGTTGTTGCTTTCCAAAGAACTGGCGATGGTCGCCTCGGCGTGACGGCCAGCCTCCCTTTTCAGCCGATCTTCCAGCTCAAGCAGTATATCGTCTGGCTTAGCGACGGCACCCACACAGTGGAAGAGCTTCTGACAGGTCTCCTGATCAAGTGATTTCCCGTTGCTGGTCATTGCCGAGAACAGAAGGTATTCCTCTCGGTCGAAAGAATCGATGGTGAGGTGCTGTAGCGTGAGCCAACCAGCCTTGCTCTTGAGGGCTTCCACCATGGAAATCTTCGCCGGATAGTTGGTTACGTCGAACGTGACTTTCGCTACCGGTGTGAACCACTGCTTTCCTTGCTCGATAGTCCACTCGCCCAAGGGATGAGACAACCGATATAAAAAGTCGCCGGTAACGTTCTGATGCTCTTTGGAGATCAGGTAATACGTTCCAAGCCGACATTCGCTGACTGGCGACTGGTGAAGCCGAAAGGTCAGTGTCTCGTCCCAGAACGTAGCGTGTCCGTCCAATACAAATTTTGTAAGAGTCCAGAACTGACGACCGATGCGATCCAATTTGGCTCGGGCATCATCCAGCCGCATTTTCAGCCGGGCATGGACGTCCTCGTCGAAATGCTCCAAGAGCATCCGGCGGGTAGCAGCCATCTTGGACTGGATGGTTTCGTCCATTTCCTCTTGAAGTCGCTGGAACGCCGCGTCAATCTCTTGCAGTGTGCGGCACTGCTGATAGATGGCGAGTATACGCTTCTCGAAATCAACCCCTGATTCGATCTGGCCCAGTACCTCGTCGGATGCTCCGAAGACGCCGTTGAAGAGATTAAACTTCTCGGCGAGAAGTTCGTGGACACGGCGGTCGGCCTCGTTGCGCTCGTTCAGGAAGTTAATGACGACGACATCGTGCTTTTGGCCGTAGCGATGACAACGACCGATCCGCTGCTCGATTCGCTGGGGATTCCACGGTAGATCGTAGTTGACAATTAGCGAGCAGAATTGCATGTTTACGCCTTCCGCTGCTGCCTCCGTGGCAATCATCACGGCAGCGTTGTCTCGGAAATGTTCGATCAAAGCCGTGCGGCTATCGATTTGGCGGGAGCCGGTCACTCGCCCGATGGCAGCGTTCTTCCCGATCCACTGCTCGATGATATGGCGAGAGTCCGGGTCGGAGTTCGTACCATTGAACAAGACAATCTGATCAGCATAACCGTTAGATTCGAGAAAATTCTTGAGGTAGTCCTGCGTGCGGCGAGATTCTGTGAAAACAAGAGCTTTACGTTTTGCCCCCATCTTCTCCATCTCGGCAAACCCGAGTTCGAGGGCTTTTAGGAGGGAACGGCTTTTGGTGTCGATGCCGATACTGCGCGCCCATTGCGCGTATCGGGTAAGTTCTTCAATCTCCGTGCCAAGCTTTTGGAGGTCGATTTCCGGCTCGGCCTGCTCTATTTCGTCAGTTGTCCCTTCAAGAATCTCGTCAAGGTAATCATCTTCGAGTTCCTCAACCCCGATCAGTTCCTCCATGAAGTCTTCGTCTTCCTCGTCCGGCTGCAGGCCTTCTCGCATTTCCTCCAGGCGGGTCTTCATCGTCTCTAACGTGTTGGCGATGGCGTGCGAGGACGAGGCAAGCAGTTTCCGTAGGATAAGTACAATCAGGTGTCGCTGCCGGTGAGGGACAGAGAAGGTTTCTTCCCGATTCAGGAACTCAGAGACTAATTCATAGAGTTTCTGCTCGTCGTCGGTCGGGCGGAAACGAACCGTGATTGGACGGCGTTCGGTATACTGAATGTATTCAACCACCTGCCGCCTCAGCGTTCGTTTGCAAAACGATTGCAGTCGGCCACGGAGAGTATTAAGGTCGGCACCGGCGTTTGTGTATTGCGAACGGAACGAAGTCACGTCGCCAAAGATCAAGTCGTCGAGGATGGTGGACAAACCATAGAGTTCTAGCAGGGAATTCTGGAGTGGTGTGGCGGTTAGCAGGCACTTCTTTCGGTCCTCGATGGCCCATTTGATGTTCTGGCCAATCTTGTTGCTGGGACGATAGGCGTTGCGGAGCTTGTGGGCTTCGTCAATGACGACGAGATTAAAGGGAACGGCTCGGATGTCTCCCCGAAAACGGCTGGCGAAGTGAAACGACGTGATGACCACTTTGTCAACAGCGAACGGAGTGCTATTACCCTCACGCACTGCCTGACGGTAAGTCTTGGCGTCGAGGATGATGTTGGGAAGGTTGAACTTCTCCAGCAGTTCCAGACTCCACTGTTTTCGGAGGCTGGCCGGGCAGATGACGAGCAGCTTTCGCTTTCGTTCGGCCCAGTGCTGGCAGAGGACGAGACCGGCCTCAATGGTTTTGCCAAGGCCGACCTCATCGGCTAGCACTATGCCCTTCGAGAGCGGACTGCGAAGTGCAAACATTGCCGCTTCAATCTGATGCGGGTTTAGATCAACGCAGGCATCGAATAAAGCCATCGACAAACGATTCATGTCCCCCGGCTGTGCCTGACGGGTCAAGTCGTGTGCGAAATACTTGGCGTGGTATGGGGTCGTCATATGGCCCGCCGTCCTGCGTCCTGCTGCTTGTTGACCAAAAAGTACTGGCAGCATACGATAAATATTCCGTTCAGGCAATCAGGTGAGGGCGTGCAATGCAATTTGGCGAACGTGTCCGGACACTTCGTGAAGCCCGGCAGTTCACGCAGCGTGAGCTGGCCGACAGACTCGGTGTTAGCGTCTCTTACATCAGCAAAGTTGAGAACGGAAGACTGCACTTCGGCGACTATCCCAGTGAGAAGTTCATCCACAAGCTGGCTGAAGAAATTGAGGCAGACGAGGAAGAGCTTTTGTTGCTGGCGGACAAGGTGCCTGCAGCGATACGGCAAAGGATTCGAGAGCGTCCTGATGTGTTTCGAGCAATTGCTGGCCTGACTGACAAGGCGATGGACAAGCTGCTCAAGCAGATTACCAGGAAATAGTTCGCCTCCACCCTTTTGCGTAAACTTCGCCGCAGCGCTTTCCAGATAGGTTTGTTTAAGCGAGGAGGCGGCTTTCAGATTTCAGTGCTTATCATCAAGTACTCAGCCGCCATGCCTGGCAGCTCGTTCAATCGCAACAACATCAAGGCACCGGATGACCGGCCGAGGCCTCCCAGATCGCAAACCACTGCTGGCGAGTCAGCGTCAGTTTCTCCGCATCGGCCAGGGAATGAATGCGGCTGATGCGGTTGGTGCCTAACACCGGCAAGGGCCGAGAGGGATGCTGAAGCACCCAGGCCAGGGCCACCTGGTCGATTCCGACGGCGCCGAGTTCCTCGGAAACAGCCTGCAACACTTGCCTGACCCGAACAACCCGTTCCTCGTCGCTGAAAAACAGCGCATTACCCCCCAAAGGGGACCATGCCATGGGCACGATACGCCGACGCTGGCATTGATCGAGAGAGCCGTCGTGCAACGCATCCATATACAACACCGATACCTGGATTTGATTGGTCACCAGAGTAAAATCCAGCCGGGATTGGAGTAAATCAAACTGCCAGGGTAGAAAATTGGAAACACCGCAATGGCGCACCTTGCCGGCTGTTCTAAGCGCCACCAAAGCCTCAGCCACCTCGTCGGCGTTTAGCAACGGATCGGGCCGGTGGATTAGAAACAGATCCAGGTAATCCGTGCGGAGATTGCGCAGGGAATCTTCCGCTGAGGCGATGATATGCTGGCGGCTGGTATCATAGTGTTTGACCCGATGCTCGGGGCGGTTGTGAGAAATTAACATACAGCCGCACTTACTGATTAACTGAATCTGTCCGCGCAGATTGGGACTTTCGGCCAAGGCCGCGCCCAGGAGAGCCTCGCAGGTATAGTCGCCGTAGATATCCGCCTGATCGAAGGTGGTGACCCCCACTTCCAAACATTCCTCGATCTTTCTCAGCAGCTCCTTGGGGTTCTGGGAATCCACGTCTTGATGAATTCGCATCATTCCCCACGCCACCCGGGAACATTCCAGCCCTTCAGCGGTAAGCTCAATCTTGGAAACCGTCATCGTACTTTGCCTTTGTCGTTATTTACCCGTCTTCCTTCGATAAGCTAGCACAGATGGCAAGCAACATAGAACTTACGCATTGACAAATAGATCGATTTGTGATGACTGGCAACCTTTCGACCACCAACTTTGCTATACCGAATGATAAGACACACGACACGCCCACCCAGTGCCCGCTGTACCTTACCGATGTATATGGGGTTTTTGATGAGTGAGCCCAAATCGGCTACCTGTACCCGCTTATCGGAAGTGATGGGTATTTCTCATGACAGCGTCACTCGCTTTCTCTGGCGGGAGGGATACGAGCCGAAGGACCTGTTCGATGAGGCTAGCCAGCTGTTGAATCCGGTGGGTGGGACACTGAGCGTGGATGACAGCACCTTGGATAAACCTTACAGCCGGCACATGGACTTGGTGAGCCATGTGTGGTCTGGCAAACATCACCGGGTGGTCAAGGGGATAAACCTAGGGCGTCCAAGTCGGCCAATTTGCCTTGACCACTTTTTGGACCTCACTGATTGGTCCCAAACCCAGTGCTAATCGGTATATGAGTGATAATCTCTGAGTCCAAAAATCGGGCAACGAGTTTGGCCCAAAAATGGCGTTTTTAGACACCCTAGGATAAACCTGATCACGTTGTATTACACCGACCCGCAAGGGCGGAGTTTGCCGGTCAACTATCGGGTCTATGACAAAACCGAGCACAAGACCAAGAATGATTATTTCCTCGACATGCTGGTCCAGGTGGTGGCGTGGGGGCTGCAACCGGATTTCATCACCGGGGACAGTTGGTATTCCAGCGCCAGCAACCTCAAGACGGTCAGACACCACCGGATGGGGTTCCTGTTTGCCGTGGAAAACAACCGCCGGGTAGCCATAGAAAAAGGCACTTGGGTCCAAGTCCAGCAGCTGGATATCCCCGACGACGGGCGTAAGGTCTGGCTTCGCGATTTCGGTGAGGTAAAACTGTTTCGGACGCGGTTAAAAGACCAACTGCGCCATTACGTCGTATTTCTGCCGCAGGCCGATGCCTATGAACCCTTCTCCCAAACCGAATTCCAGAAACGTCATGACCAGCACTGGCACATTGAGCAGTACCACCGTCTCATCAAGCAGGTCTGTCACATCGAGACATTCCAGGTACGCCGCAAAGTCCCTATTCTCAACCCTATTTTTGCCGCCCTGTGCAGCTACGTCCATTTGCAGCAGATGCAAATCCATGAGGTCATCACTAATGCCTATCAGTGGCAGCGTGATTTGTACAAGGAGGTGGTCGCTGGGTTTGTCAGTTCCTTCATCATCGGGAAAGATTATCTCAATCCACAATATCAGGCCGCTGTCAATGCGTAAGTCCTACAACATTATTAATTTTGGATATCTTTATTATGAATCTGCGCCCGATGTAACCGGAACTTCTGTAACTCGGCGCCGGTCAACTTTGATATTCCTTCTTTCCAGTGAATGGCTATGGATTCAGTTACCCAAATTGCGCTAGGCGCTGCGGTCGGTGAAGCTGTTCTGGGCCGTAAAGTCGGCCCTCGTGCGGCGCTTTGGGGAAGCATCTGCGGAACTCTGCCGGACCTAGATGTGTTTATCCCCATGGGTGAGGCGGTGGCGAGCTTCACCTATCACCGTTCGTTCAGCCATTCACTGTTCGTGCTGGCGGCGCTGACGCCGCTGGTCGTGTGGCTAATCCTGAAGGTCCATCCACAGACAAGCGACCTTAAGCGACGTTGGGCGGTACTGGTCTACGCAGTGTTCGCGACTCATGTGCTGCTGGACTCCTTAACGGTATACGGTACACAGATCTTCTGGCCGCTAACCGACTACCCCGTCTCCATTGGCTCAATATTTATCATCGATCCGGCCTATACGTTGCCACTGGTGATAGGGGTGGTGATCGCATTGATCCTGCGCCATCGTCCGGTGGGCTACCGCGCCAACCTGGTGGGACTGGCGTTGAGTACGGCCTATCTCGTCTGGGGACTGGGGATGCAGTGGCACCTGGAACATCTGGCTGCGCGCTCGCTGGAGGCCCAAGGCATCCAATACCAGCGGTTGCTGGTTCAACCTACCCCGCTTAACTCCGTGCTATGGCGAATCGTGGCAGTCAACGATCATTACTACCAGGTGGGCTATTACTCGCTGTTGGACGACAGCAACGCCATCAAGACCACTCGTATCGAAAGCACGCCTAGCTTGCTCAGAGGCTTGGAAACCCATTGGCCGGTGCAGAGGTTGCAGAGGTTCACCCATGGCTTCTATTCGGTGGAACGCGAGGGTGATGCGATTGTGATGAGCGATCTGCGCATGGGTATTGAACCCAACTATGTTTTTCGGCTTAGGGTGGGGAAGGTGAGCAATCCACATCCGCAGCCGGTAGCTAGCACTCAACTGCCTGTGAAGCGGGATTGGAATCGGCTGCCCCTGCTCTGGCAAAGGATTTGGGATTCGGAAGTCGACTTTAGCGGAGGCGGGTGAATGCAGGTTGCCCGTAGCAGCTGCGTTCAAGCAATATATTGTCTTGCAATCATCTCGACGCGCCGCCTGCCATGACGCATCCACGGCCTGCTGAACACCGTATAACATAGCATTCTCACCACTGTCGAGGTGACTGATATGCTGAGGCTGCCCATCGCACTGCTGTTATGGCTTAGTTTGTCGACTCTTTCCACTGCTGTAGCCGATGTGCTGCGGCTGCAAAGTCCGCATACCCGAGTTAGCCTGTTGGAACTCTACACCTCCGAGGGCTGCAGCAGCTGCCCGCCGGCAGATCGCTGGCTGAGCAGCCTTAAGAACGATGCGCGGCTGTGGCGGCAAGTGGTGCCGGTGGCTTTTCACGTGGACTACTGGGATTACCTGGGTTGGCAGGACCGCTTCGCAGATCAGCGCTACAGCGCACGCCAGCAGAACTACGCCCATCACGGCCTGGTGCGCACTGTCTATACGCCAGGGTGGGTGCTGGACGGTGCGGAATGGCGAGGCTGGTTTCGCTATCATCGGTTGAAGCCGGCTTCGGCTGAGACGGTGGGCAGTCTGCGACTAGTACTGGACGATGATCGTGCCATGGTGGTCTTCATGCCCCAAACCAAGCAGCCTGAGACCCTGGAACTGCACCTGGCGATGCTGGGCTTTGAGCTATCTACACCCGTTCAGGCAGGAGAGAACCGGGGCCGCACGTTGAACCACGATTTTGTGGTGTTAGGTTATCGGGCAGTGCTGCTGCCACGCAGGGGCGAGAGTTATGGTATCAATTTGCCATTTCCCAACCCCCGCTTCAAGGCCCCGCGCCGCGCCGTCGTCGCCTGGGTTACACGTCTTGATGACCCACGCTCTCTACAGGCGCTGGGGGGTTGGCTAGAAGATGACATGAACTGAGCCCGACGGGTTCTGGCGGGACACGCCGCTTCACATTGCCATCCCAACAGCCAGTTCATCAGAACATCTTCAACGTAAACTTAATGTCCTAGCAGAATATCACCCGGATTTTAGCATCACCTAAGGTTTATACAGTCCTTGCCGCTTGTTTCGATCAGATGGCAAACAGTGTGTCCATCCGGAATGCCGTCAGGTTGTTTTTCCCAAGTTACCAACGCTTCTTCCATACGTTCCTGCAAAGCCAGCATCTCATTAAGCCTGCGGCGGTTTTCCTCAATGCGCTTACGAATGACATCGCGTACCTGAGGACAGGGTGAGCGTCCCTGGTCCGCCTCTTCAAGGATCTTAGCGATTTCCGCCAGCTTATAGCCCAGATTTTGAGCCTTGCGGATAAAATGCAGTCGGTTTAGATCCCGTTTGCTGAACAGCTTATAGCCATTTCCTTGACGACGTCCGGGCATTAACAGCCCAATGCGCACGTAGTGGCGCACAACATGGGGAGTAACGCCTGCGCAGCGGGCCAGTTCTGTCACTGTCATGGAAGGAGTTGCTCTATCTCCCATGCGATGGCGATGTGCTAAAGTATTCGCTGATACTTCGACGGTATTGCAATCAGCTATTCTCACAATCCACCTCACTGATATGGTTGAGGACCATTATTAGAAACGATTAACCACCTATACTGACAACATTTCAAGCAGAGGGTGCAAGGACTTCGATAGGATCAATGTTACTAGAAATAGTCACTTGCGTCGTTATGCTGATTTTGTCTTATCCTAAGCGGGCTTGAACGAAGGAGAAAAATTATGAAGACCAAAGCATTATTGACAGCCATCGCGTTAGCATTGAGTACTCCTTTTGCCTTGGCGCAAACAGAGCATCAGGCTCATCACCCTGAAGATACGGCTCAGGGTGAGACTTCACAGTCCGACACCACGGCTTCGGCACCGCCAATGACGTCTCCCATGCTTCAACGCATGGAAGAAATGCAGTCGCATTGGGAAAAACTCAGTCAGACTACCGATCCAGCAGAGCGCCAGAAGTTAATGCAGGAACACCGCCAGAAAATGCGTGAACTCGCCACCATGATGCGCGATATGCAGGGTAATTGTCCGGGCGGCAGCCAAGGCATGATGATGGGGGGCCAAGGCATGATGATGGGGGGCCAAGGCATGATGATGGGGGGTATGCATAAGAGAATGCACGGTGACCATGATATGGCAATGATGTGGATGATGGCGGCACACCGGGAAATGGAAAAGCGTTTGGACCTAATGCAAACAGTGATTGAGCAACTACTGGAAAGCAAAGAATAAAGGACTCTCTATCAACCATCATTGCAAGATATCTCACAGGAAATTCTTACAACACGCCTTTAGCGAGTGCATGATCCCGCTAAAAGAATGCACAATCCTAAAAACTAGGGATGACTCTTATTGTCTGAATTAATGAGGTAATAAAATTTATTCGTTTTATCTGTTAACTACTTCAGGGGGAGAACCCGTATGGAAATATTTGTCGCTACCTTTCTGATTATGCTGACCGCTATTGGCGGAATGGCCATTGGAGTGATTTTCAAAAGGAATCCCATCAAGGGCAGTTGTGGTGGTTTAAACAATATTGATGGCGTCGAGTGTTTAGCGGGGTGTTCCAAACCCTGTGAAAAAAGAAGGCAGGCTGGCCGTCAAATCACCGAAAATTTAGCTAACGTCCGCTAACGAAACCTGAAATGCATAGACTACGCATTGGTTTACTCATTTTCGGGACCACGTTATGCACCGCCGGGCTGGCCGGCGGTATGCACACGGACGGACATCACCATGGCCAGCAAGGCATGATGATGGGTCATCATGGTCCCCATGCCTGGAATGCCCCGGAAGAGGCGGCTGCAAGACCTAATCCGGTGGCGGCCGATGCCGCTTCTCTGACCCGAGGCAAAGCGCTATTTGCGCAACACTGTATCGCCTGTCACGGCAAAACCGGTCAGGGTACTGGTCCGCTCGCGGCTTCCCTCAAACCACCACCCGCTGACTTGCAGGTCATGGGTACGCTGCATCCGCCCGGCGACCTGGCCTGGAAGATTGCAGAAGGCCGTGGTGCCATGCCGGGCTGGGCGGGAACGCTGAGTCAGCGCGAGATATGGGATACGGTGAATTACATCCAGCACTTGGATGGACTGGTACAGGTTGAAGACAACGATCCACCGGGTGCCTGGCATCATGAGCCTCATGGCCATCATGATCACCACAACTAATGTCACGAAGGAAAAGAGAAGGGATTCAATCAGCATTTTGTTTAAAACGATGCTATCTTATCAGTATCCCTATACCCTCGCGGCACTGCGTCTTCGTAAAGCAATCGGAAACCGCGGCCAGTGAGCACTTTACAAGGTTAGCGCCGATCGCTGAAGGCAGCGCCGTGAAACGAAAAGATTGGCAACCACCGCTTGGCAACCACTAACGCCATCACTCTCAGGATACGCACATTCCTTGTCCTAGGACTGGTGGTCAGTCTGCTGCATTTGCCGTTTTTAGGGCCTTTGGCCAAGGCGGCTGCCGACTCTGCGCCATGTCATACAGCGGTTGACTGCGCACATTGTGCCGACACGTCGAATGTAGCGGCACCCTCCCCGGAACCCGGGCACGCCTGTGCTAGCGATCTCTCTTGCTGCAGCCTCTGTTGCAGTGTGTTACCCGTCTCTGTCATGACGGGCCGTAACCTCCATACCTCCTTCCTTTTAGCCGACACCATGGCATTCCAGGATTTCTATCCCCCCCTTGACGTAAAACCGCCGCGTTCTCCGCGTAACGACTGATTGGATGACCCCCTATAGCGGACGGCGGCCAACGTTCCGCCACCCGCCGTTGTTACTCGACGGAGTCCCTGCGATGCAACAGAGATTGAGAACGCGAGGCCGGTTAGCGGCCTCGGCCGGATATCGGTATTTACGGCTGTGCGTCCTGGGTGTGGGCATGGCGGCTGCCTGCGATAGTGGAGCACCACCGCCTGCAGCGGTGGGGCAACCGCCGGTCCCAAAGCCTCCCGGACAACGCCTGCACGATGCCACGCGACTGGCTCAGGGTAAGGCGCTGTACGAGCAGTACTGCGTAACCTGCCACGGCCAACAAGCAGTAGGAACGCCAGACTGGCGTCAGCGCGATGGCACCGGCCGGTACCCGCCGCCACCGCTTAATGGCACGGCGCACGCCTGGCATCATCCCCGGGCGCAGTTGCAAGACATCATCAAGCAGGGTGGACCACTCGGCAAAAGCAATATGCCGGCCTTCCAGAATCAACTGAGTGATGCCCAAATCGATGCCATTATCGTCTGGCTCCAATCCCTCTGGTCAGGCGATATCTATCAGGCATGGTACGACATCGACCAGCAGTACCGTGCCTGGGCCAATGAAAATGAATCCCGCTGACCAGCCGGCCTAGCCGAGATGAACTTCATTTGACCTATCGGGAGATAAAAACAAAATGAGAACCACCCCCTTATTCCTAATAACCGGACTGATTTTGCTAACGGGATGTGCGCTGGATCCCAATCTGCCGCCTCCTGGTTTGGATCATCCTGCGCATCCGGAAGCCGTCACAGCGCCCCTGCCTCCACCGTCCACCACTCTGGAGGTAACCGCCCTGCCTCCCAGCCGTCCGGCTGACGCTCCGGCTGCCTCTCAAGGGGGTGGACCGGCGCCGGACATGCCCCATCACCATCACTGAAAGAGTACTTTGTTAATACTGAATAGGGGGCAAACGCACTATGAGTCTTAATATTAACGTTCCCGGCATCACGGATTATCCCCGGCGGGTATGTATCGGCGTTGGTCTCGTCGTATTGATGACAGGCTGTGCCAGCGTTCCCGAAGAGACGGGTTTTACCGACGTGCAGGCGGTGGTCACGGAACGGACCGGCAAACGGGTATATTGGCGCCAGGGCAAGCCGGAGGATCAGGCAGTGGAAGCAGCCGTGGATGAGCTGCTGTCCCAGGAGCTCGGCGTGAATGAGGCGGTGCAGATTGCGCTTTTGAACAATCGGCGGTTGCAGGCGACTTATGAAGAACTGGGCATTGCCCAGGCAGCGCTAGTCCAGGCAGGCCTGCTGCGTAACCCGGTGTTTGACGCGGCGGTGCTGTTTCCGGCAGATGCCGGAAAAACCGAGTTTGACCTAGGCATTACCCAAAGTTTTCTCAGCCTCCTATATCGTCCGCTGCGCCAGGCCATGGCGGCCAATGACTTGGAAGCCGCCAAGCTGCGGGTGGCTGGAGCCGTTATCGATCTAGCGGCCGCGGTGCAAGCCGTGTTTTATCGGGTACAGGCCGATGAACAGCAGTTGGAGCTGCTACAGCAAGTCGTCACCGCCACCGCAGCGGCCTATGAAGCCGCCCAACGCCTCCATGAGGCGGGCAATATTACCGATCTGGAGCTGTCTAACGAGCAGGTGTTTTACAGCATGGCCAAGCTGGAGTTGGCCGAAGCCGAAGCGGCGCTGTTGGCGGACCGGGAGCAGCTTAACGTATGGCTGGGGTTATGGGGGCCGGATACCCAATGGCACATCCGTCGTCGGCTATCGCCGCTTCCTGAGCAGGCGCTAGCGGTCAACACCGTAGAGAAACAGGCGATTGCCCGGAGTCTGGAACTGGCAATCACCCGGCGCCAGCTTGAGAACACGGCCCGGCGCTTGGGATTCACGAATGCCACCGCGTTGCTCTCGGATTTGGAAGTCGGTGCGCTCGGAGAGCGCAATGAGGAAGCGGATTGGTTTGTCGGTCCGCGCCTCGAGTTTCCCATTCCGCTCTTTGATCAAGGCCAAGCCCGTATTGCCAGCGCGCAAGCGGAGCTACGCCGCGCTTGGGAAGACTATGGAGCGCTGGCGACGGAAATCCGCGCCGCCGCCCGCCTGGCACGCCAACGCTTGTTGCTCGCCCGCCAGCGCGCCTTATTTATCCAAGGGATGATGTTGCCACTGAGCAACCGCGTCGTGAACGAAACCCAGCTGCAATACAATGCCATGCAAGTCGGCATCTTCCAGCTATTAAATGCCCAGCAACGGCAAATCCAGGCCGCACGGCAATATATCAACGCCCTGCGCGACTACTGGCTAGCGCGCACGCAACTTGAGCAGATTCTGAATGGCCGCTTACCGCAGGCGGCGCTGGGCGATGCCGTCTCAGCAGGCCGCACCACAGCCGCAGGCGATGCCATAAACCGAGGAGACCATTGACCCATGATTAGCCGACGACATTTTTTGCAGACCGGCGCCACCTTAGCGGGCGGCTCGCTGTTGCTTTCCCGGACCACGGCGGCGCCGGCGGCCACAGATCACCTCCATCAGCATACCGAGACGATGCCTTCAGCCCAGGGGACTGAGGCAAAGTCACCGCCATCCGTCGACCACAGCCCCCGCGAGCCGGACGCCTTCCCACCGGGCGAACCCGGACGGGACTATACGCCGGTCATAACCCCAAGCGGCGCCTCGTTGCCGTGGAAAGTGGTTGACGGTGTTAAGGTCTATCATCTGATTGCTGAACCCGTTCGCCATGCGTTTGCCAGCCATCTCGTCGCCGAATGCTGGGGCTATAACGGACGGGTTCACGGCCCCACCATGGAAGCCGTCGAGGGGGATCGCGTTCGTGTCTATGTGACGAACCGTCTGTCGGCGCCCACGACCGTGCACTGGCATGGGATCATCCTGCCCAATGGCATGGACGGGGTCGGCGGCTTAAACCAACGCGCCATCCATCAGGGAGAAACGTTTAAATACGAATGGACCTTTCGACAGCACGGGACTTTTATGTACCACTCCCACCATGACGAAATGACCCAGATGGGCATGGGCTTAATGGGGATGATCGTGGTGCATCCGCGCCGCCCCAGCGGGTCAAGACCGGATCGCGATTTTGCCATTATGCTGAGCGAATGGAAGGTGGTGCCGGGCACCGCACGCCCCAATCCCAATGAAATGACGGATTTTAATATCCTGACGATGAACGGGCGCTGCTATCCGGGAACCGAAGCGCTGGTCGCCAAGCAGGGCGAGCGGGTGCGTATCCGTTTTGGTAATCTAAGCGCCATGGATCACCATCCGATTCATCTACATGGCCATGCCTTTAAGATCGTCGCCACCGACGGCGGCCACATCCCGGCGTCTGCCCAATGGCCGGAAACGACCGTCCTGGTGCCGGTGGGCAGTACCCGAGATGTGGAATTTATCGCCGATAATCCCGGCGACTGGGCCATGCACTGTCATATGACCCACCATCTAATGAACCAAATGGGACACGATATTCCGAATATGATTGGTATGCGTCCCGGTGATCTGGACCAAAAGGTGCGCTCCCTGCTACCTGGCTATATGACCATGGGACAGGATGGCATGGGTGAGATGGGGATGATGGAGATGGCCGTTCCGGGAAACAGTATTCCCATGGTAGGAGCCCATGGACCGTTCGACTATATCACCATGGGAGGTATGTTTAGCATCGTGAAGATACGAGAACATTTGACCCGCTACGCCGATCCAGGCTGGTATCAGCATCCAGCGGGCTCGGTGGCTGACTTGGCCAGCGCTGCAGAACTTCAGCGCGACGGTATTCAGTTACCGCAGCGGGCCATTGGCTAAAGCAGTGTTGGGGTATCCGGGCGCTCCCTGGGAGCGCCTGTTTTAGCTATACCAGTCGTTTGTCCTGTCTTTAAGGACTACTAACTTAATGCAGGATATGCCAGAGACGCCACATCCACCTGTAGGAGCGAGCTTGTTCGCGATTGAGATGGGCATCAGGGTGAGTTCGCGAGCAAGCTCGCTCCTACCAAGTAGCCTGCAAAATATCCTGGCTAAAGTGGATACCCTCTCCAAAATCACCTTTCACTAGCACATCCTGATTTAATTTTCATCCGCCATCATCGGAATTGTCATTCCTGATGACCCTCGACTTGGCCCATGTCATTGGCCTTCGGATGATTCCTCCGTCTCAGGCATTTGCCCTTTAGGCGGCAAGTGCCCTTCCACTTGGCCCATGTCGTGGCCTTCTGAGGATTCTTCCATCTCATGTGCTCCCATCTTCGGTGCCATATGACCCTCGACTTGGTCCATGTCATGGCCTTCTGAGGATTCTTCCATCTCATGTGCTCCCATCTTCGGTGCCATATGACCCTCGACTTGGCCCATGTCGTGGCCTTGGGAAGGTTCCGTGGGTTCCGTTTGCGCCTGCGGTTGGTCAGAGGATGTGGAACTGCTGGTTTGCGCAAACCCAACGCTGGTGCATAATATCGCCGCGGAGAAAAGCGCGGACAAGGGTAAAGCGTACCGATTCATCTGATACCTCGTTTGGTTGATGGCTGTTATCGTTTCGCATGCTGATTATGAGCCTTGGATAAGCAAACCCAGCATGATAATTAGGGCTCCATCAAATAATTTATAGTTCCCACGCAGGTGGGTTATCAAGTTGTGAAGGAGGGTTTTTTACTCCGTTCGCCCATTGCAGGGAAATCGTACTGGCAGAGAACCGGATTAAGGGATGGGGTGGTTAGGCTGGCCGTCGAAAACGGCAATAAATGTACTGCTGTGCAATGCCGCTAGGCGTCATATGCAGTTCCCGTTCGTGTGCTTCCAGGATCAACTCTTTCCCCAGTTCCTCATGCAATTGTGCTGGACTATAACTGACCACAGGTAAGCCGCTGCACGTTGGCGGCGCTTCCGGCGAAAAAGTGGCCATGACTAGATAAGCACCGGGCTTGAGGGCACGCTGCATGGCATCGATGTATTTTCTCCTTTTCTCCCGGGTAGTGAGAAAATGAAACACAGCACGGTCATGCCAAACATCATAATAGCTTTCTGGAAGCGAAAGTTGCGTAATGTCACTTGCTAGCCATTCTACCTGCTTGGCTCGTTCCTTGAGCCTCGATTTAGCCAAGGCCAGCGCCGCCGCTGACAAATCAACCACGGTGATATGCGTGAAACCCTCATGGAGAAGGTCGTCTGCCAATGTTGAGGCGCCTCCACCAACGTCTATAATCCTTGCTGCCTTGCTCAATCCGGTTTGGGTGATCAACGCCAATGAAGAGGTCAAGTGGGGTTCATACCAGCCCTTCTGTTCTGGTTTTTTCGTCGCATAAACCTGTTCCCAATGCATTTTGGGATTCATCTCTTTTTTCTCGTAACCCCCGTATATTTTTTGTTCTTGCTTTTTATTGACAAATCAACACGGGTTGCCGGGCCGCACGCAACACACCTTCGACTACGCTGCCAAGCATCAGATTGAAAGCTGGATTTAAGCTATGACCACCCATCATGATGAGATCGCTTTTCCGGGTTTCAGCCGCGCGTAGAATGGCGCTAATGATGTCTCCTCTGGCATGGATAAATTCCGCCTTCACCTGCCGCCGAGCAAGATAATTCCGGGCAAAAGCCTGAACCTCCTCGGCCTCTTGGCGGTGCTCGCTCACGGTCAGTATGCACAGAGAAACATCCCACCAACCAGCCAGATAAGCGGCTACATATAATGCTTCCTCAGCCTTGGGGCTGCTGTCGTAGGCCAGCAACGCCCGTTCCAGATGCTCGAAAGGACCAGGGACCGCCATGACCGGTCTAGGGCAGCGCCGCAGCAAGGTGCGACAGCCGGCGCTTAGCCTGGTAGGTGCCGCTTGGGGCGGCGGTTGAGTCAAGCTAGTCACGACGAGATCAGCCCAGCGCGCGCGCGCGCAGACGCTGTCTGCCACTGCTCCGACGGCGACGGCCAGCTTGCCGTTGCTTATGCCTGCTGCCGCGCATCGGTGGGCAAACTCGGCCTGCAGCGTCTTCATACGAGCATCATTGCGTTCAGCTTCCGAAGCCACCACGTGCAGAGCATGCAATCGGGCTCTCTCCCGTTCGGCAATGCGCAGCCCCGTATCCAGGGCATGCCAGCCGGACGGTTCGCCGTTTAGTGCCACCAGCACGTCATCGACCACATGGTCTTCCCGGCCAGCAGGTTTTTTCTGCTTTTCCAGAGCTTGCTGCTGAGCAAGCTCGGTTTCGCCGCAGATAAGTACTTTTTGCAACCGATGGAGGGCAATATTGGGAGCCGGATGCCCGTTTCCAAAGCGGTGGCTCAGATCGCTAGCCGCGGCATCAGTGCTGATTTCCCACCCTAGTGTCTTTTCCAGATCAACGCGATGGCGACAAAGCCACAGATAAAGATCGGTCTCGGTACGGCCCGGGAAATCTTTAAGCAGACCCCGTTCTCGAATCCTCAGCGCCAGCGGCAGATAAACCGTGTCATACCAATGGGTGAATGCTTCCTGGTAGGGAATTTCCCTCTGCTGTTCCAAACCCATAAAGTAGCGGTGCACGTCGATGTGCTCAAGCAGGACCGGATATTGGCAAGGAGCAGTCACCCGAAGGTCGGCCTCAGGGCGCAGCGTCCTTTGCTGGGTGCGTTCCAGAAACGCGGTTTGTTCAGCCGCCAGAACAATATCCTCCGGCCGGACATGCCGTGATAGCGGGACGTTGGTTTTGACCTCGGTGACATAGGCCTGGATCGTGGTCATACCCATCTGCCGGGCTACCGAGACCCGGTGGTTGCCATCCTGCACAAAATAAACCTCGCCAATCCGGTACACCTCGATGGGAGGTACGCCGGTCAGACCGGTCATTGCCATCTTAACGCCAACCCAGCGGTTTGGACTGATATATTTGCGGGGCAGAAAACCCCGCGTAAACTCCTGATAGCGCCCGGCGCTGCCGACGATGGCATCCAAGGGGATATCTTCCAGCTTCCGCCCGGACATTTGCCGGCCCTCGAGCTGCTGCAACACGTCCTCGTAGGAAAGCAGCTCGTTAGCGTTGCCGGTCAGCCGAGCGATGATATCCCATAGCCCGGCTCGCCAGCGGGCACGGTTGAAATCCGCTACCGCTAAGGCTCGGTTCTGGAGCAGATCATCCCTTGGCATGGCTGGCATCCGTAGTAGCATTCTGAAAAACGACGAGCGTGAAGTCGTCCTGAAGCCGGCCGCTGACCGGTGATGCGGCGTAGTTACGCAGAAACTCGATAATGTTTTGGCTATTTTCGTGGCCCGCAGCGATCCTGCAGATGGGATCCCAGCCGGTGTATTTCCAGACCCCATCGCTCATCGCGATCAAGGTCCAAGGACTGCTCAGCTCGGCGTGAAAACCGGCGAAACAAGCACTACCTGAACCCACGGGTGGGTTTTTGGCCTGCTCAGCGGTTAGCACCTCGGCTGCCTGCTTGCCGTTGACCAGCAATGCAGCGCTGTCGCCATTGGAGGCCCCATAGATACAGGAAGGCGTAAGGTAGAAGGCAACCAGGGTGGTAAAGCCTGCATCGGGATCGTTAAGCACCGCTTGATCTGCCCGACGCATCATCGATTCCCAGCGCTGGGCGCACGTCAGAGCAACGGGCGCGCAATCCGCCGCCGTTCGGATCAAGCTACGGCAGGCCGTGCGAGCAGCCGTTGCGGCCCCTTCACGCCCGCCCTGGCCGTCCGCCACAGCGCAAAGGTAGTGCTCAGCGTTACTGGGATGGGGCCGAATCTCATAAGCGTCTTCGTTTTCGGCGCCTTCGCCCGGCGCGGTATAGCTGGCGATCTTGATCATGGGTGCGGGAGTGAGTCATTGGAGTCTGTCAATCACTAGGCCTATCTATTACTCATTGGGTTGCCTTGAAACTCTGATTTCATCCCCTTGACCGCCTGTCACTTTTAGACAAGCGGTCTTTTGGTTATGTTGCAGCTTTTTTAAGCAGCTTTGCCGGCTTTGAATTGCTGCCATAAAATGGGGACAAAAATGCCGATATAAACACCCGCCATAACCAACAGCGCAAAGACTGACGTTTCATTTCCGGCGACGGGCGTGGGAACGCTACTCACGGTGGGCAGAATCAAGTGGCTCATGGTTAAGATCTCCAACAAAAGTTGTTGAACTTTGTCAGAGCCCAGGATAAGCAATATATTGCAGCGCAACAAATGACTTATTTTCAGTCTTCATTTGAGAAAAACTCATGCTATGGAGGAAGACGGACACATCATTCCAACATGCCAGACCGACAGCGTCGGTAACCGTGTAGCGTTTTCTGCTTATAACGGACTTTGTTGATAAGCAAGAACGCTTTGGGATAGCGGCAATGGCTGCTTTCCTGTTGGGTGATGCGCACTACCGCAATTATGCGTTAAGTCTGGCACCGTATCCTACTACTGTTGATGATCTGTTCTGCTCTCGGTTTCTGGGGGGTTGGCACGGATAAATAAACGTTCGCCTACAAAAATAATGATAAGTCCGATAATACTTGCCCAGATCACCAGCATATCTGATTGCACTTTGACCACCAGGAAGGCTCCAAGTACAACCACATCCAAAATAATTGCCGTAATTAGAATTGCGCCGTTGACTTCAATCTCTTTGCGTAAATATTTAAACACGCCCCAATGGATGGCAATATCCATAATAATATAAAAAATAGCGCCTAACGATGCGATGCGGCTTAAGTCAAAGAAAACGGTCAGAAGCATGGCAATGACGATAGTATAAACCAGTGTGTGCTTCTGGATGTCTCCAGGCATACCGAAATGACGATGGGGAACCAGTTCCATATCAGTCAGCATCGCCAGCATACGGGAAACAGCGAAGACGCTGGCGATTACGCCGGAGACGGTGGCAATAATAGCAAAACAAACGGTAAACCAAAGCCCATACTGGCCATAAGCGGGGCGTGCCGCTTCCGCCAAGGAGTAATCTTTTGCCTTTACGATTTCCTCGATAGACAGATTGCCGCCCACTGCTAAGGCCACCAGCATATAAAGTATGACGCATAGGCTGATAGAAATGATAATGGCTCGTCCGACATTTTTATGCGGATCTTTGATTTCTCCACCGCTGTTAGTGATGGTGGTAAAGCCCTTATAAGCTAGAATACCCAGAGCGACTGCACCCAGAAACCCGCTTAGGCTGGTTTCGGAAGGCTGAAACGAGAGGCTTTCAAACGTCATACCCGTTGCCCACAAACCACCAGCGGCCAACAGTACAAGGCCACCAATCTTGATAAAGGCCATGAAGAATGAAAATGTCTGGATGAATTTATTGCTAAGAATGTTTACCAAAAAGGCGAAAATGAGCAGTCCGACACCAAGCGCTGGGACAAGCCAGCTATCCTGAGCGACATCGAATAATTGCAGCGTGTAAGTGCCAAAAGTGCGGGCTACGAGGCTTTCGTTGATGACCATCGAGAAATACATGAGTAGTGCACATGCCCCCGTCATCATGGTTTTGCCATAGGCCTTTTTCAAAAACATGGCAATGCCACCCGCTGAGGGCCATGCATTGGCCAATTTCACATAAGAATAGGCGCTGAAACCTGCGACCACTGCGGCGGCCAGGAATGCCAATGGGAACCATTCCCTCGCCAATTCCGCTATCTGTCCGGTCAAGGCAAAGATACCGGCACCGATCATCACGCCCGTCCCCATCGACACGGCACCGGTGAGCGTCAAGCTGCCCTTGTTATACGTTGCTGATCTGTCTTTTGAATCCGTCATTGATAGCTTTCAGATTGATATACTTTTAATAATAAACGCCCTGGGATAACCCAGGGCACTTCGCTGTTACAACTGAACCCGATTCAGCCGTAGCGCATTGGTTACCACCGACACGGAACTAAAGCTCATGGCTGCAGCGGCGATCATCGGCGAGAGCAAAATGCCGAACCAGGGATACAGAATCCCGGCGGCGACGGGTACGCCCAGCGAGTTATAGATAAAGGCGAAAAACAGATTCTGGCGGATGTTGCGCATGGTGGCGCGGCTCAGTTGCCGGGCACGGACAATACCGTTTAAATCGCCCTTCACCAGCGTCACCCCGGCGCTTTCCATGGCCACGTCGGTGCCGGTACCCATGGCGATGCCCACCTGGGCCTGGGCGAGAGCGGGAGCATCGTTGACGCCATCACCGGCCATCGCGACCTGCCGGCCTTCCTGTTGCAATGCCTTGACTTTGTCCGCCTTCTGCTCCGGCAGTACGCCGGCCATCACCTTGTCTAATCCCAGCTTGCCAGCTACCGCTTTCGCGGTGGTTTCACTGTCGCCCGTTAGCATAACGATATCCAGTCCCTCCTCATGGAGAGCGCGGATAGCATCGGGTGTAGTTTCCTTAATGGGATCGGCCACACCAATCAGGCCTGCCACTTGGCCGTCCAGGGTCACGAACATCACGGTTTGGCCGTCGCCGCGCCGCTTTTCGGCTTCCGCATCCAACGGACCGGGATCAATATTCAGCTCCTGCAGCAGAGCGCGGTTGCCTAACGCAACGCGATGACCTTCCACTTCCCCCAGCACGCCTTTACCGGTGATCGAATCAAAGGAGCTGGCATTGCTTGGTTTGACACCGCGTTCCAAAGCGCCATTGACAATCGCGGCGGCCAGGGGATGTTCGCTGCCCCGTTCCAGGGTTGCCGCCAATCTCAGCAGAGTGGCTTCATCCAGATTGGGACCGGGCACCGCCGCGACCAGCTTGGGTTTGCCCTCCGTGAGGGTGCCGGTTTTATCTACCACCAGGGTATCGATTTGACGCATGACCTCAATGGCCTCGGCGTTTTTAAACAACACACCCACCGTGGCACCTTTACCCGTGGCGGTCATGACCGACATGGGAGTCGCCAAACCCAGCGCACACGGGCAGGCAATGATCAATACCGCCACGGCATTGATGATGGCATAGGCCATGGCCGGTGCCGGTCCAAACCATGCCCAGACGACAAAGGTGATAATCGCGGCGGCAACGACAATCGGCACAAAATACCCGGCGACCAGATCGGCCAGTTTTTGAATGGGTGCGCGGCTGCGCTGGGCCTGGGCCACCATCTGGACAATCTGTGACAATAAGGTATCGGCACCCACCCGCTGGGCTTCCATAATCAAGCCGCCGGTGCCGTTTATTGTGGCACCAATGAGGTTGTCGCCGGGGTTTTTTTCCACGGGAATCGATTCCCCGGTGACCATGGCTTCATCAACGCTGCTTTTTCCCTCCAGAACCGCACCATCCACCGGCACCTTTTCACCGGGACGCACCCGCAGCCGATCGCCGGGCTGGACTTGCTCGAGCGGGACATCCTCGTCACTGCCGTCCGGCCTAATCCGCCGGGCGGTTTTAGGCGCCAGTTCCAACAGGGCCTTAATGGCGGCTCCCGTACGATGGCGTGCCCGCAGTTCCATCACTTGCCCCATCAATATCAGAGTGACGATGACCGCGGCGGCTTCAAAATACACAGCGACCTCACCGTGGGTATCGCGGAATGAGGGGGGGAAAATCTCAGGGAAAAGGGCTGCAATAGTGCTGTAGAGATAAGCAACGCCGGTACCCAGGCCAATGAGGGTGAACATATTGAGGCTACGGTTGACCACCGACTGCCAACCGCGCACAAAGAACGGCCATCCGCACCAGAGCACCACCGGGGTGGCCAGCACCAGTTCCACCCAATTTAGTGCTTGGGGCGAACCTAGCCAGTCAAAAGACAGCCCGGGGATGTGCCTTCCCATCGCAATAATCACCAAAGGAATGGTTAACACCACGCTAATCCAGAAACGCCGGGTCATGTCCTTCAGCTCCGGGTTTTCTTCCTCTTCCAGAGTGACCGTCAGGGGCTCCAGAGCCATGCCACACTTGGGGCAATTGCCCGGATGATCTTGAACGACGTCTGGGTGCATGGGACAGGTGTACTCGGTCTTGGTGGCCGGCACGGGTATCCCTTCCGGCTCCAGCGTCATGCCGCATTTGGGACAACTGCCCGGCCCCTCCTGGCGCACCTCCGGATGCATGGGGCAGGTGTATATAGTGCCCTGCGGGGCGGGTTTGGCCGCTTCAGTGGTTTGGGGCCCTTCGCCCGTGTACTGGTCCAGTGTGGCCTTGAATTTCTCCAAGCAATGTGCACTGCAAAAGAAGTACTCCTCGCCCTTGTAGCGATGGGTAAATTCGCTTTCCGGCGACACCGTCATTCCACAGACCGGATCCCGAAGTGCCGTTTTGGCGGCGGGATGGGTATGGATGTTATGGGCTTTGTGAGTAGATTTCATCGATTGTTAACTCTTTTGTCTTTGGGAATCATAGTGTTAGATAAGTTAAGAACTCATACAATTGCGCCATAGCTCATTCTCGAATGTCATCTGCCAAAACTTTTCATGCTCGCAAAACCACGGCCGGGGAAACATTTCCTCGCAGTATCAAGGCTGTGTGTAACACACAGGTCAAGCCGACATTACCCAACTACCCCACGCTATCGCACCGTTTGCCGGCGGTGCTATAGTCTTTCAGAAATTAAATTTCCCATCATTATGTCTGTGAATCCAATTAAAACAGAGGCTTATGAAATCGATTTTGGAAACTATTTTTCTGAACGTCTATAGCGTTGTCATGCTGAACCGGCAAACCATTTTTCAGACTATATTTTAAGAAGATGCACCGTAAACCGGATGATGCAACCTTATGTTGTCCCAGCTCACTTTAGCGCAAGTTTCTGTCATGACCTGCAAATCTTATCCGCGAAGTTGAAGCCATCCAGCCGGAATCGCGCTACGTTCGCTGAGCTGTTTAGCAATGTTTCTCGACGGCAGCAAGAAGTAAATAGCAACACAGCGAGGTCTGATGATGAAGCCAATAGCACTAATCCTAAGTTCACTGCCGATTTTCTTTTTAGAAAACGCAGTGGCGCAACAGCAACCGGGTTTCTATCACGGTCCAGGTATGATGTGGAATGGCGGCTGGTTCGGCATGATCATGGGACTGCTGATGATGATCTTTTTTGTAGCGGCGGTGGTCGCCCTTGTCGTGGCCGCGATGCGCTGGCTCCAAAGTAGTGACTCGCAGCGATCTCAGACAGCTGCCGAGCCCGGCATCAAAACTCCCCTGGACATTCTCAAAGAACGCTTTGCCCGTGGCGAGATTGATAAAGCGGAATTTGAAGAACGGCGGCGCATATTGAAAGATGAGTAGCTGAGCCACCGATGTCGATGCGGTGATGCACTGGTGTATTCACCGTGCATGGGAGGTGCTTTCTTCCGCGTGTCAGCAAAACTTGCCTTCAACCTTAGGCTCTAGGTTATCTCCCTTTCAGGATCATACCTATCGTTATTAATTCACGTCCTGGTATCGGTTTCCACCATCTCCACGGTAAAACCCTTGCTCTCTATAACGGATTCTGTTGATGGTGTCTCAGACCATTCATGGAACCTGAGACGAGCAAGTTCTCCAACCCGTTGTCTGTATACCGTTTGCCATTGAGCCGTTCGGCCGGACAGCGTTGCCCGTGGTATTTCTTGACGGTACCGGGCGACGAAGGACAGAAGTTCCACAACAACGCCAGCGCGCGCACCCGTAACTCAGCGGAGACCACCGTACCGCGGAAATACTGCGCGTTGAAACAGGCTCGATCGAGAAATCGCATCCATCGGTCTACCAGATTGCTGGTCCGATGCGCTCGTGGATGGTTATAGCTACGGCTAAACAACTGTGCCCGCTTGTCACACAGAGCGAGGGTATGATGTTTCATCGGTGACGCGGGGAGCGTCGCTTCGGCCCACTCGCGCAACCGGTGCAGGCGTTGGGCAAAGGCGGCCTTGGTGGGAGCACGGTAGGTGTGCCAGACTGTCTGGCCCACCTGTGCGAAGAGCTCGGTCAGGGCTTGGGTGGCCCGCTCACGGATTTTCAGAAACGCGTGCTGGCCAGCAGCGAATGGGATGAAGCGGAACGCTACGCGGCGGCATTACAGCACTGTACCCCGGCTGAGCCATTGCCTTGGAGCGATTCTTTTGTCGCCCGCAGGCGGGCTTTGGCCTTTTATCACCGTGGTATCAGAATGCCGTAAATGATCGAGCGCTTAAAACAGCTGTAAGAAGCTGAGCATATCGGGCTGTTCAGCTAAAAACAACAGCGGCTGGTACATGAAGTATTAACCGCTTGACTTTGTGAAATCTAATTTGGCTCCCCGGGACGGACTCGAACCGCCGACCCGGTGGTTAACAGCCACCTGCTCTACCGACTGAGCTACCGGGGATTAGATAAAGCTGCGAATGCTACAAGTTACTGGCTACGGTGTCAACCTCCTGCAACGTTTTTTTACCATTTTTATTCACCTGCTCAAAACTGATTCTCTATTGCCACTCCGAACAGTCGTGCGCTTCTGGCTATAAACTCATTTTACCGCTTGTAGAGCCTGGCGGATACGTTTTAGGGCATTGACCAGATTCTCCATGCTGGTGGCGAAGGAAAGCCGTAGACAGCCAGAGGCACCGAAAGCGGAACCAGGCACCACAGCCACACCAGCCTCCTGGAGCAGATGCTCGGCCAGTTGAATGTCGTTGTTGATACCGTCCATACCCGAAATGACGTTTTGAAAATTAGGAAACGAGTAAAAGGTGCCATCTGCGGGTAGCACCTCTACACCCGGCATGCTTCTAAGGGTATTATAGACGTAGTCGTGGCGTTCCTTAAAAGCTTTGACCATAGGATCAATGCAGTTCTGGTTCCCTTCTAACGCCGTCTGGGATGCGACCTGGGAAATAGAAGTGGGGTTGGAAGTGCTCTGGGATTGAATATTGGTCATGGCTGCAATCAGCCCGACAGGACCACCACAGTAGCCAATCCGCCAGCCGGTCATGGAATAAGCTTTGGAAACGCCATTGATCACCACAGTACGGTCATACAAATCCGGGCAGACCATGGCGATATTGCTAAACGGTTCTTCGACCCATTGGATATGTTCGTAAATATCGTCGGTAGCAATGACAATGTCCGGGTGCTGGCGCAGCACCTCGCCCAACCCTGCCAGTTCGGCGCGGGTATAGGCTATACCGGTGGGGTTGGAAGGACTGTTGAGAATAACCAGCCGGGTACGTGGAGTGATAGCTGCCGCCAGCTGTTCCGGTTTGATCTTAAAATGCTGCGTTAGGCCGGCCTCGATAATGACCGGATTGGCTTCGGCCAGCAGTACCATGTCCGGGTAGGAAACCCAGTAGGGGGCCAGGATAATAGCCTCGTCGCCTTTGCTCAACAGGGCCTGTAGCAAGTTGTAAATACTTTGTTTAGCACCGCAGGAGACTAGAATTTGCTTAGGTGTGTAACTAAGACCATTGTCCCGTTCGAACTTGGCGATAATAGCTTTTTTTAATCCGGCGGTACCACCCACGGGCGTATACTTGGTGAAACCATTGCGAATCGCCTGGATAGCGGCTTCCTTGATAAAGTCAGGAGTGTCAAAATCAGGTTCTCCCGCGCCTAAACCAATGATGTCCTGACCGGCAGCTTTCAATTCATTGGCTTTAGCCGTGACAGCTAGAGTAGGGGAGGGTTTGATCTGTTGCACACGATCAGCAAGTTGGAGTTTCACAGCGGCTCCTGGCGCTCAAGTTAGTTGAACACAATGGTTAACTCAACTTTCCAATAATAGTTGATTTGTTAACTCACTCCAAATCATATGATGAAAAAATTCCAACTCAGTACCCGCTTTCCGCCCGCGGGAGATCAGCCTGCGGCCATTCAAATGTTACTGACAGGCTTAGATAACGGTTTGTCTCACCAGACCTTGCTGGGTGTTACCGGCAGTGGCAAAACCTTTACTATTGCCAACGTCATTCAGAAGGCACAGCGCCCGGCTTTAATTCTGGCACCCAATAAGACATTGGCTGCTCAGCTTTATGGTGAGATGCGGGAATTTTTTCCGCACAATGCCGTGGACTATTTTGTCTCCTACTATGATTACTATCAGCCTGAAGCCTACGTAGCAGCTTCGGACACTTATATCGAAAAGGATGCTTCAGTCAATGAGCATATTGAGCAAATGCGGCTATCAGCGACCAAGGCCATTCTAGAACGTGCTGATACCGTTGTTGTGGCCACCGTGTCCTCGATCTATGGCTTAGGCGATCCCCAATCCTACTTACGTATGGTGCTGCACCTGGTACGTGGTGAGCAGTTGGAACAGCGGGCCATTTTGCGCCGCTTGGCGGAGCTGCAATATACCCGAAATGACCTCGAACTGACCCGAGGGACCTACCGGGCACGCGGCGAGATCATTGATATCCATCCAGCGGAGTCTGGGCGGGAGGCGGTACGGGTGGAAATGTTTGACGATGAAATCGAAGCGCTTAGTTATTTTGACCCTTTAACCGGCCAGGTGCTGCGCAAGGTGCCGCGGCTGACTATCTATCCAAAAACCCATTACGTGACACCCCGGGAAACGCTTTTGTCAGCCATCGATAAAATCAAGGTAGAGTTGCAGGATCGGCTGGCGGAACTATACGCGCAGCACAAGCTGCTGGAGGCCCAGCGCCTAGAACAGCGCACCCGTTTTGATCTGGAGATGCTCCTAGAGTTGGGTTATTGTAGCGGCATCGAAAACTACTCCAGGCATTTATCCGGACGAGTGGCCGGCGAACCACCGCCTACGCTGCTCGACTATCTACCTCCCAATACTCTGCTCTTCATCGATGAAAGCCATGTAACCGTGCCACAATTAGGAGGCATGTACCGGGGTGACCGCTCCCGTAAGGAAACCCTAGTAGAATATGGATTTCGGCTACCCTCCGCCCTGGACAACCGCCCTCTGCGGTTCGATGAATTTGAACGCCTGGCTTTTCAAACTATCTTTGTCTCAGCAACACCAGGCTCCTATGAGGCTGAAAAATCCGGTGCGATCGTTGATCAAGTCGTGCGTCCTACCGGTCTGGTCGATCCTGAAGTGGAAATACGTCCTGCCATTACCCAGGTAGACGATCTCTTATCGGAGATTCACGCTCGGGCGGCCGCTGACGAACGGGTGCTAGTCACAACTTTAACCAAACGCATGGCTGAGGATCTGACCGAGTATCTTAGCGAACATGAGGTAAGAGTGCGCTATCTGCACTCGGACATCGATACCGTGGAGCGAGTGGAAATTATTCGCGATCTGCGTCTGGGAAAATTTGATGTGCTAGTGGGCATCAATCTGCTACGGGAAGGATTAGATATCCCGGAAGTGTCCCTAGTGGCAGTGCTAGATGCCGACAAAGAGGGATTTCTGCGCTCTGATCGCTCATTGATTCAGACCATTGGCCGAGCTGCCCGCAACGTGCACGGCAGGGCCATTCTCTATGCAGAACGAACGACCGGTTCCATGCGCCGGGCCATCGACGAAACCGAGCGCCGACGGACCAAGCAGCAAGCTCATAACGTCGCGCATGGTATTACTCCCCGCAGTGTGAATAAAGCGGTGGCCGATATTTTGGAAGGAGTCTATGCTGATGCGTCCATTTCTGCGCGGCAATACGCTAAGGTGGCAGAGACGGCAGCAGAGTATGCCAACCAATCACCGGCCAAGCTAATGAAAAAAATCAAACAACTGGAGCAGGCCATGTATCGGTATGCTCAAGATCTGGAGTTCGAAGAAGCTGCCAGGCTGCGCGACGAGATTCAACGTATTCAGCAATTTGGGCTTGGGCTCCCCGCCGTCAAGGCAGGCTGATAGCAGCTTTCAGCTTACCACCTGGTAAATTCGTAGGCACCGACATCGAACTTGCCATCCCGAGGACGGACCATGGCATTCAGTGGATAATTGTAATGAAACCGGGGCCGCAGCGCAAAACCATTAGCGGCATGCCCCGGCCAGGTGCCTTGATTAATCGCTAAGGAACCCTGCATTAAGCGGTAATCATAACCGACGGGATTTCTGAATCTGGCGTTTGCAGTGGCTATATTATTCCTGAGTGTACCGGGACCCCGGAGCACTTTGCCGTTGCCGACGCAGAGATTATTGATAAGGGTTGCCGGTGCGATGCTTAAGTTTCTTACGAAAGTGCCCTGGCTCGCATCGTTTACAAACGTATTATTGACTACATAGAGGTATTGTAGTGGATCGTTGCGGTTGGCTTCGGCAGCGAAAGACAATAAGCTGAAGTTGTCGGCGTACCGGCTTTGCTGGAATAAATTGCCGATCACATAGGCATCTCCTCCCTCAGCTAAATCCAACAGATAGCTGGATCTGCCATTTTCATCCATGATGCGGTTATAGAGAATATAATTTTCCTGAGCGCGAGATTTCACATTATGGCCCACAGAGGCATGGTGAATGTAGCTATTGCGGAGCGTAAAGCGGCGTACTTTGCCGATGTAGATATTATGCCCAAGGCGGCGATAGCGCTGATAGTCCACGGTATTATGATGGAACTCAGAATCTTCGATAAGGATATCACCGGCGGGATTCTTATTGACCAAAATGCCCATCTCGTTGTGATGGAAAGAGGAGTTGCGAATGGATAACCCGGTGCCCTCAAAGCGAATGCCAGCGCCATTTTTGTCGTTTACGCGAGTTCCTGAAAATTCTATGTTCTCGACGGTAACCTGCTTTCCTTTGAGTACCCAAATGGCCTTACCCTCGGCAGCTCTGCCCTGAGCCTTAAGATGGGCGCGACCGCCAACGCCACGCAGTGTTAGGTTGTCTTGTCTCCACACAGCTACATCGCCCCGGTAAGTACCCGCATCAATTTCCACCACAGAGCCATTCCCGGCTACTTTAGCGGCGGCACTAGGTGTTTTATAGGATTTTCCAGGGCCTACTTCGATAATCTGGCTGGCACTTGCAGCAGAACTGACTAAACCGATTCCCAAAAGTGTACCAACGGTAATCATTATTCCTAGAAAATACTTTCTTTCCATCATCATTATAAATCCTTGCCTGTCAAAACAGAAAAAATTATTTGATTTATATGTTTGTTTTTTCTGTCTATTCTTAAAGAATGTCGTTAGGGGTAGATTTAATCAGGCAATTTTGATACCACTGATATAATTTTTATAAAAATCAAAAATTTAATTAATACTAAGAAAGAAAATGGACATTATCGGAAGAAAGCGGACTGTTACGACCGGACAAGTGTTAGGTTATACCGACATGGTTTTTTAGGTTATCTATAAGCTACTAATTTAAATAGTTTTTAGTCTGTTATTTTTCGGCAACACGCAGAAATCAGGGATAGTTCCAGTTAAGCCTTTCATGCCACCAAGGTTGACTATTCAAGCTGCGAGTGGTGAAAAAAATTGCTAAAAAGTGGCAAATATAAATGGAAAGTGACCATAATTTTTCAAATTTGACAATAATTGTAGATAAGATACCTCAGGTTTTGCGATCGCTTTATTTCTTTTTGAATCAAGGAAACCGTAGAGCAAGAATCGGGTGGGCGGCAAATCGTATACCAGTTATCTTGCTGAGGGTTGAGCGATTCTTGGAAGGGTCTTTATGAATACCGAAAATGTCGATTATCAGCGTATCACCGAAGCCATTCAGTTTTTGGAACGAAATGTGAGTCGGCAACCCGGTCTGGAAGAACTTGCCACGGCGCTAAAGCTGAGTCCTTTCCATTGCCAGCGGCTGTTTCGACGCTGGGCAGGAGTGAGTCCCAAGCGGTTTTTGCAATTTCTAACCGTGGCGCATGCCAAGCGGCTGCTGGATCAGTCCCAGAGCGTACTGAATACGGCCTATGCGACGGGTCTTTCGGGACCTGCTCGACTGCACGACCACTTCGTCTCTTTGGAAGCCGTTACGCCGGGGGAGTATAAGCATAAGGGGAGCGGACTGTATATTCGCTACGGCGTTCATCCAAGCCCGTTTGGTCCCATGTTCTTGGCAGTCACCCAACGGGGTATTTGCGCTTTGGCTTTTGTCGCTGATACCCAAGATGTCGGCAGGGAGTTAGCTGCGCTTGAGCATAATTGGAACAGCGCTGCCATTCATGAAGATAGAACGGCAACTGAAGCCGTTGCGGCGCGTGTTTTTGCTTGCGAGGTGAACCCTCACCGACCGCTGAAACTATTGGTCAAAGGGAGCAATTTTCAAATCCAAGTTTGGAAAGCCCTATTAGCCATTCCACCCGGTTGGCTATGTTCTTATCGGCAGATCGCGTACCTCATCGATCAACCGGCGGCATTTCGGGCCGTGGGGCAGGCGATATCTGCCAACCCTGTGGGTTACTTAATACCCTGCCACCGGGTGATCCGTGGTATGGGAACACTCGGTGGCTACCGCTGGGGAACAACCCGAAAACAGGCATTGCTTGCTTGGGAGGCGGCCCATGCTCGGACGGAGACAATATCGACCTGAAAGTTATTTTCAAAACCCGCCGTCAATACATCCCTGTAAGCTCGACTGCAGCATCCGTACCGCAGACGGTCTTGATAACAGCTTCCAGATCGATAGCCCAGGAAACGCGAAAAAAGCTATGATTAGAGAGATTGAGATTGCGTCCTACTGCGAAATTATTCAAACTTTTGCAATTTAGGCTACTGGTGCGCGGCAGGTATCAGATAATTATAATGAGATGGCTTGCGCAGGATTGCGCAGCGATAAGAGACGAGGGGGATGATTCTGTGGATATGCAAACAGCCATACGCAAGGTCATGCAAGGCCGTGACCTCTGCATCGCAGAGATGACTGACATCATGCGCACCATTATGGGGGGTCAGGCAACGCCAGCGCAAATTGGAGGCTTCTTAGTCGGTCTCCATATGAAGGGAGAGTCAATAGAAGAAATTGCCGCTGCCGCCCAGGTGATGCGGGAACTTGCTACCTGTGTGCAGGTCCATGGCCCTCACTTGGTTGATACTTGTGGGACAGGTGGTGACGCGGCCGGCACTTTTAATATTTCTACCGTCAGTGCCTTCGTGGCGGCCGCTGCCGGCGCCAAAGTAGCCAAGCACGGCAATCGCTCTGTTTCCGGGAAGACGGGCAGCGCCGATGTGTTGGAAGCAGCCGGCGTTAAATTGGATTTGAGTCCGGAAGGCATTGGAACCTGTATCGATAGGGTAGGAGTCGGTTTTCTCTTTGCGCCTCTGCATCATAGCGCTATGAAGCACGCCATTGGGCCACGCCGGGAAATGGGTGTGCGCACTATATTTAACCTGTTGGGTCCTTTAACTAACCCAGCTAGGGCACCAAATCAGATTTTGGGTGTATTTGCCGATACCTGGGTAGAACCTTTGGCACATGTCCTCAACCGCTTGGGCAGTCGTCACGTTTTGGTGGTACACGCGGAGGACGGTCTGGACGAAATCAGCATTGGCGCCCCTACTCGAGTGGCGGAGCTTAAAGGGGGTGCAGTACGCACCTATACTTTGGTTCCCGAGGATTTCGGTTTTGTCCGCGATTCCTTGGCCAGTCTCAGGGTGGCCAACGTGGCGGAAAGTTTAACAAAGATTCGCCAGATCTTAGCCGGCCAAACCGGCCCGGCTCATGATATCGTTGGCTTAAATGCCGGTGCTGCCATTTATACGGCGGGGCTTGCGGATGATCTTGGTGAAGGGGTACAGAAAGCCTTGGCGGTAATGGCAGACGGTTCGGCGGCCCGAGTGCTGGAACATTTGGTCAGTTTTAGTCAGCAGGTTTGAGACCATGGGCGATACACCCGATATTCTTAAGCAAATCCTCCGTCGCAAAGTGCAGGAAATTACCGAGCGCAGCGAGCGACTGAACCTGCGGGCATTGAGTCGGCGTGTCGAAGAGTCGCCACGACCTCGTGATTTTTTGGCGTCTCTTGAGGCTAAGATGCAGGCGGGTCAGGCAGCGGTCATCGCGGAACTCAAGAAGGCCTCGCCAAGCCGAGGCTTACTGCGCGACCCTTTTGTGCCGGGGGAGATTGCGCGCAGCTACGCCTCTCATGGCGCTGCTTGCCTGTCGGTGTTGACTGACCGGGATTTTTTTCAAGGTGGTGAAGATGATTTGAGAGAAGCCCGAGATGCCTGCGAGTTACCGGTACTACGTAAGGATTTCATTATCGATCCCTATCAGATATATGAGGCTCGCCTCATCGGCGCTGATTGCATCCTCTTGATTGTAGCTGTCCTCGGAGATGCCATGCTGGGAGAGTTGGCGCAGCTGGCTACCCACCTGGATATGGATGTGCTGGTGGAAGTTCACGATGCTGCGGAACTGGAGAGAGCCCTGGTTCTGAGGTTACCACTGATCGGCATTAACAACCGAAATCTGCGCACTTTTAAAACACGTCTTGAGACGACATTGGACTTGCTTAAGCAAATTCCCGCGGAACGCTTAGTGGTAACAGAAAGCGGTATTCACACTGCGGCGGATGTGGCAGTCATGCGCAAGCATGGTGTCCATGCCTTCTTAGTCGGTGAAGCTTTCATGCGTGTGGCTGAGCCTGGTACAAAATTGGCTGAGCTGTTCGGATGAATAGCGGGGGGTTGAAGAAACGCCATGAAAGCACGTATTAAGTGGCTGGAGGATTTAACTCTGGTGGGAGAATCCGGCAGCGGCCATGCCGTGGTAATGGACGGTCCTCCAGAGTTGGGAGGGCATAATCTGGGGTTGCGGCCGATGGAGATGGTATTGCTGGGGATGGGCGGTTGTACCGTTGTGGATGTGCTACATATTTTGAAAAAGGCCCGCCAGCCGGTTAGCGATTGCGTGGTGGAGCTTGCTGCCGAACGCGCAGCCACGGATCCTAAGGTGTTTACTCAAATTCGTGTGCATTTTATCGTTACCGGTAAAGCATTGAGTGAAGCTCAGGTTAAGCGTGCCGTGGCGCTGTCTGCAGAAAAGTATTGCTCAGCTTCCATCATGCTTGGTAAGACAGCAAAGATTACGCATACCTACGAAATACGCGAAGCCCGGGTCGGGTGAAAGCGGGGGTTTGAAAGATAAGCGAAATTGTTATACTCACGCGCTTTTTCCAATGATTCAGTGGCTGGAGCGGCGGGGGTAATGTAGTGAAACCAAAAACTGTGACTGTAAAACCGAAACCGGTTCCTAAATTAAGATTGCAAGGGTTTAACAATCTTACCAAAACGCTCAGCTTCAATATTTACGATATCTGCTACGCTTCGACGGCGGAAGAGCAGGAACGTTATATCGCCTATATCGATGAGGTCTATAACGCCAAGCGGTTGACCCAGATTCTGACAAATGTCTCCAATATTATTGGCGCTTGCATCTTAAATATCGCCCATCAGGACTACGAGCCTCAGGGTGCCAGCGTCACTATGCTGATCGCCGAGGAACCGGTAGCGTCGGAAAATCTCTCTAATAAGGAGTCTCCCGGCCCCTTGGCGGACGCTATCGTCTGCCATCTCGACAAAAGCCATATTTCAGTGCATACCTATCCGGAGAGTCATCCGGATAACGGTATCAGCACTTTTCGGGCAGATATCGATGTATCGACTTGTGGGCGCATTTCACCCCTTAGGGCGCTAAATTACCTGATCCACAGTTTCGAGTCGGACATTGTGATTGCGGATTACCGAGTGCGCGGCTTTACGCGGGACATTAACGGAAAAAAGCACTTTATCGATCACCAAATTAATTCCATCCAAAATTATCTATCCAAGGACGCTAAAGAACGCTATCAGATGATCGATGTCAACGTGTATCAGGAGTATATTTTTCATACCAAGATGTTGATCAAGCACTTCGATTTAAACGATTATCTCTTTAACGTAGACAAAGAGGATGTCCCTCCTCGCGAGCAGGTAGAGATTGAACGGCGTTTGCGGCGGGAGATGGCCGAAATTTTTTATGGTAATAACCTTCGCAAAGGTTTAAAGCTTTAACTTCAATGACTGTTTGGCTAGCCCAGAAAATTGCGCAACAGCGGCAGCAGTACGGTAAGTTACTTACTTTTTTTCTGTAGCAGGGTTGGCAAAACGATTAAGGTTGCGATCACGTTAAGCAGCACGCCAATGGTCAATACCTGTCCCATGCTGGCCGTTCCCACGTGAGAGGAAAGGCTCAAACTGCCAAAACCGACAATAGTCGTCAAGGCACTGAACAGTACTGCCCGTACCGTGCCGGTTTGCAGCAGTTCGGTCCGTGACAGGAGCGTACTGCGCATCTTACGTACTACGTGGATACCATTGTCGACACCAATGCCGAGCAGTAAGGGAAGCGCGATGATGTTAGCGAAATTCAAAGGAATCCTTAACAAAATTAAAGCGGCACCCGTGAGCAGTCCGGCGAATAGCAGAGGCGTCAGTACCAGTAGCGTATCCATCAGATTGCGGAGCAGCAGAAATAGCACCACACTGATGACCACTAATGCTACCGTAAAGGCCTGCTGAAAACTCCTGACCACGGCAATACCCGATTCTAGAATAAGTACGGGTTCTCCGGTGGCGGTCGGCGCTATCTGCCGTACCGCGCTGACAAAACGGTGTAATGCGGCAGTGTCAGTGAGATCTTCGCGGGGCAGAATTTCAATTCGGTAGCTGTCGTCCCGGCTTATCCATTGGGCGACGAGTTCAGGGGGTAAGTCGCTCAATTGCACCGGGTTGGCCTTAAGTGCTGTTCTGAGTATGGTGAGATTGGCCGGCAGCGCCCCTAACAGGGAGTGTTCAAGCACGTTAAGCAACTGTCGTTGTGACTTGGAATCCAACGACTGCAGTCTGGATTGTAGGATTTGCAGATGATTGCGCAGCTGCTTCACAGCCGCGGGCCAGGGGGTATTGTCAGCGGCTAAGTCGTCGCTAAGTTTGGCGAGTGTGGCGGCGATAGCCGATCGTTGCGCTGCGATGCTGGGCTGAGTTGGCGGTTGATTGCCAAGCAGCTGCGGCCCCAGAATGAGGGCTAAGTTCTCGAGAATAGTTAGTTTATTTCCTTGGTCGCTGGGTATAAAGCGGTTAAGAGTGACCGTTTCGTCGACAACATCGAGAGCGCTCAGGCGCTTGGCATAAGTCTCAGCGCTTTTCGCGTCCGGGGCAAGTGTGTTTAGGCTCCAAGGTGATGTCGTGCTTTCCGCCAAAAGAGCTTGGTAGGTGGCAACGGATTCAGTGGTAGGGTCCTGCAGATTCAGAGGATTCGCATCAAACTTTACACGTGACAGCAGCAGCAAGGCCGCGATGGTCAACACCAGTGCGCCCCAGCGGATAGCTATCCCATAGCGGGCGGGAAACGTGGCAAGCCAGTGGGGTAGCGGGGGCGGCAGATGCAGCGGTTTAGTCGGCGCTGGCGGCCAAAGATGTAGCAAAGCCGGCAAGAGAGTCAGACTGGCTGCCAAGCTAATAAACATACCCGTACCGGCAATCAAACCGAGTTCAGCGACTCCGGCATAGGCGGTAGGCACAAAGGAGTAAAAGCCAATCGCCGTGGTCACGGCGCACAGAGCCAAAGAGGGCCCCACGTCGCAAGCCGTCTGACGCAGTGCATGGGGGCCGAAGACGCTGGTCTGATGAAATTCCGCGTAGCGCATACAAAAGTGAATCGCGAAGTCGATGCCTAGGCCGATGTACAGCACAGCGAAGGCAACGGAGATCAGATTCAAAGTCCCAACGGCCGCGGTGGCAAAAGCAGCAGTGAGCAGCAAACCGGCAACGAGGGTAACCAGGGTAGCGCATACCAGGCGCAGGGAACGCAGGCCTAACGTTAAGGTAACAAGTACCAGCGCTAATACCATCAGTGTTATACCGCCAGCGCCCCGGCTGACGCTACGCAACTGATCGTAATCCAAGGCTGCAAGACCGGTAATGCGCAAACGCAGTCCATGCGCGACATCGATATTTAAGCTATCGGCATGCTGCCGCACGGCCTGGATGGCAGGTTCAGCAGGAAACAACGCGCTGTAGTCCAGTTTAGGCTGAATCATAATATACTGGCGTCTGTCTGCCGGACCCTCTACGGTGCCTAACATCAGCTCCCGCCAGGACAACTGATAAGGCTGACCTGTCAGGGCTGCTGCAAGGGTAGCGTTAATCCGCTCGAGAAGTGGAGTCAGGTCTATCTCTTCTCCGTCGCGGGCGGCGGCCTGCAGTACGCTGTCCAGCATTGCCAGCAGGCCGCGCAGGCTCTGATCCCGGGTGAGCATGGCCAGAAAGGGTTGGACCTGGGCTAGATCATTAGCCAGCTCTTCGAGTTCGTCTGGACTTTGGTATAGCAGACCTTGAGTTTCGAAAAACGGGTCTACGCCTGGTGCGTAGACGGCCTCAAATAGAGATTTTTTGATCTTTAACCGGTCTACCAGTAGCTTGGCGGCATGATGGGCTAACTCCGGTGTTTGACCGTCGATGACGACAAGGAGCGTATTGGAAAACTGGGGAAATTTTTGCTGATATTGACCATGAATTTGCCGAAAGGGTAGTTCGGCGGAAATCATGGCATCGGTATCAGTGTTAATTCCGAGCGTGGTTACCGTATAGTAAAGCCCCACTAAAGCGGTGAGCCACCATGCCAAGACAACCCAAAGCGCAACTTGAGTTATCTTGGTCGTCCACCAAGCCAGCGTAGCGGTCAAGGACTGTGCCGTTTGGTTTGCCACGCTGAGAATTTGCGCCTTAGCTGCCTCTCGAATTTGGCCATTTCCCCCTCACCTCAACCCTCTTCCACCAGAGGAGAAGGAGTTAGGCGGTTAACGCTAAAAGAGTTGTTTTTAAAAGCGGTAGCCAAGCTGAAACATGTGCATATTCAGGCCTGGATTGGTGCTTTTGATACTGGCGTTGGACATATGTTGAAACCGATAACCCAGATCCCAACGCTGACCAAGTTGAAAAAAAACGCCTAGATGGCTGGTAAAATGAAACTTGCCTCCCAATTCCGCATCATCAAACTCGCTTTTACTCAGCACAGTAGGGCTCACGCCTATCGCTAAAACCACTGGTATGCCTGCTTTGCCTACGGCGACACTCGGACCGAGAGAACCGATAAAACCCGTTTCTCCCGCCCCTCTGAGGGCTCCGGCGGTGCCATTAAGATAAGTGCTGAGGAACCAGCCGGCGGCTGACTGCCAACGCCAGGGAAGTGCATAATTAATATATATTTCATACTGCTGAAAGTCTTCATCATCGACATCCTTTTCAGATACGCCTCCGCGTAACCCTATTATACGATTGTCATCGGCACTGCTTGTCCCGCATAACATAGGCCCCAGTAACAGCGTTATCAGCAAATACCTTGCTTTGTTTCGCATGAAATGTTTTTCCTTTTTTACGGATTTATCGTTATTTTTATCATAATGACAAGGCGCTTTGCGTCAAAGCCAGTAAGTTGTTTTCGTCATTATCTTGGAAGCAGTCTGCATTAGAGAGCGAACCGGCAAGGGTAACCTAACACCACCTCCCGCCAAGGCCTGAGTGGCATGCTGGCTTTCGTCCTCCCTCATTTTTTCCAGAATGGCTCGGCTCTTGCGGTCCTGGGCAGGTAACCTTGTTAGGTGCTTCTCCAGATGGATTACCACTTGGTGCTCGGTCTCTGCCAAGAAACCTAAATTCCAGCGGTCTCCCACCTGTCCGTTGAGGGCCCCAATGAGAAAGGATCCGGCATAAAATAAAGGATTAAACGCACTGGGACGGCCGTTCAATTCCTGTAGCCGCGCCTCGCACCAATCCAGATGGTCGTTTTCCTCCATAGCGGATTGCTTTAGTTGTTTGCGCACCATCACATCGCGGGCCGTTAACGCCTGTCCTTGGTAAAGCGCCTGCGCGCATATTTCACCAGTGTGGTTAATACGCATCAACCGTGCCGAACACCGCTGTTCATCGGATGTCAGAGCGGTTTCCGGAGCCTCTGAGGCCGGGCTGGGACGACCGGTGGTTGGCGGACGGCCAAAGACGGTACGCACGGCCTGGTCGAGGTTAATGAGCAGATGGTCAAGCGGGCTATAGTGGCGGTTTGGCATCAGTGACACTCAAAGCATGAGAGAGGTTGTTTCATAACAGACAGTGGCGAAAGATCAAAAATTTTCTGTAATTCTCTCATCTGTCCTGGGACTTGTAAAATGGGAACCTGTCCTGTAATATACCGCTCTTTTGTAAAGGCCAAGATTCCTGCAGAGCAGAACTTCATGAAGACATTTAGTGCCAGACCAGCTGACGTAAAGCATGATTGGTTTATCGTCGATGCTACCGGTAAGACCCTTGGCCGGTTGGCGAGCGAAATTGCGCGCCGTTTGCGGGGCAAGCATAAACCCGAATACACGCCCCACGTTGATACGGGTGACTATATCGTCGTGATCAACGCCGAAAAGATCCGGGTCACCGGCAATAAGAGGACGGAAAAAGCGTACTATTGGCACACTGGTTATATAGGGAATATGAAATCCACCAACCTGGAAAAGCTGTTGCAAAAGGCGCCAGAGCGAGTACTGGAAACCGCTGTTAAAGGGATGCTGCCTAAGAATCCATTGGGGCGCGCCATGTACCGTAAGCTTAAGGTTTTCGCGGGTCCTGAACATAAGCATGCGGCCCAACAGCCCCAGCCCCTGGAGTTTTTATCTTAAATTGCTCTCCAAAAAATTTTGACGACGATGACAGAGAATCAATATTACGGTACAGGCCGGCGTAAGACTTCAACGGCACGCGTGTTTCTGCGTACCGGTATCGGTAACATCACCGTTAACCACCGTACGTTGGATGCCTATTTCGGGCGTGAAACGGCTCGTATGGTAGTTCGGCAGGCACTGGAAGCGGTCGGTATGCCTGACAAGTTCGATCTTTATATTACCGTCAGCGGAGGCGGGATGAGTGGCCAGGCGGGCGCTATCCGCCACGGCATCACCAGGGCGCTGATGCAGTACGACGAGAGTCTCCGGAATCCTCTGCGCAAGGCGGGATTTGTTACGCGGGACGCCCGTGAAGTGGAACGCAAGAAGGTCGGACTTCGTAAAGCCCGGCGCGCGACACAATACTCGAAGCGTTAAAGCTATTTGCTTTGGGGGATCGTCTAGCGGCAGGACTACGGACTCTGACTCCGTCAACGGTGGTTCGAATCCACCTCCCCCAGCCAATCAAGAGCCTCAAGCAGGTCCTTTATTTTATGTCTTATCCCCAACCTCATTTTTGAGAACCGGTGTGAGTCGGTCTATTTAGCTGTTGATACGAACACGGTCAATTTATCGGAAATACCTGTGTGGTAAATTGATGTGTCGTAAAATTGCTACAACGAATTTACATCGGTTCCCATTTTACCAGCCTTTCTAGCGAAGTTTCCTCTTTATACCCCGCCATACCCCGCCAGTTTAGCTCCTATCCTGTGTTGTCGACGTAAAATCCAGGTTGCAAAAAAGCCGCGATAGCGGTTTACTTATTAGACTTTATCGGTTTTAAGGTTTCGGCGAGTTATTGCCCTTGATATACAAGCAGTTAAGCCAGTCGATAGCTTATTCCCGATAATGTCTATTGATCACTTTATTAAAATGATTACACCGATCATGAAGAGGTCCAGCGCTGTTGTTTTTTTAGAACAAAATAACCTAATTTGTATTTTTTTTGAAAAAGAGAGTTGCATTTCTGCTTCAAGATGTGTATAAAATAGCACAACGAAGTCGAAGATGGACTTTGATAAGGTTTATAACTCATTTTGTTGCTTCTTAGCAACTCAACTTAGGAGTTACACCATGAAGAAATCTGCGCTTGCGCTGGCAGTAGCCGCCACCCTAGGCGTGGCCGGCGTCTCCCAGGCTGAAACCACTCTCTATGGCTCCGCCCGCGTATCCGTTGACTGGGTAAAGCCGGACGTCGACAGCCGCTATGCCAATTTCTTTGGCATAGACAGCGGCGCTCAATACTGGCAAGTCGCGAATAACTCGTCCCGTCTGGGTGTAAGGGGTTTCGAGGACCTGGGCAATGGTTTGAGCGCCATCTACCAGTACGAGTTCGGCGTCGATGTCACCGGCGACACCAACTACTTTAACTCCAACCGTCCCCGCTGGGTGGGCTTAAAGGGCGGCTGGGGCGCCGTAACCTTGGGTACCCAGTGGACCCCTTACTATAACGTCGTCGGTATTACCGATACCTTCCAAAGCGGTCAAAGCTTTAACTACTACCTGAGGGGCGACACCTCCGCCGAAGGGATACCGGTCCTCTTCCGTAAGGGGCGCGCCGAGTTCCGCGATGGGAGTTCGATTGTCTATGCCTCGCCGAATTTTGCCGGCTTCAGCAGCGAGGTCTTGCTGCAGATGGATGGCTTAAACGGCCCCAACAGTATAGATCGCTGGGACTTAAATCTTAAATACGAAAACGGCCCGCTCTTCGTCGGCGCCACCTATTTCCAGCAGGAGGAAACGGATGACCAGCAGTATGCGGCTGCTATAGGCTGGCTGGGCGAAGTGTGGGGCATTGCGGCATCCTGGCAGCAATACAAACCCGACGATGAATTCGACCCCTTCCTTGTAACTGGAAACCGAATCCTGCGTAAGCGGTAATGCCATACCAACAACACGGGTGATGACTTTTGCTCCGGCCAGGCCAAGGTCAATGACTATACCGTTCAGGGTAACTATACGTTCGGGAACAATGTGCTGCACGCTACCTATAGTTTTCAGAAAGTCGACAATTTCGATGGCGACGCTAACTATGCTGAACTGGGTCTAGAGCACTTCTTCAGCAAGCGCACCCGGCTCTGGACGGAAGGCTATTACTTTATGCAGGAATTGGACCAAGTCGATGAACTAGAAGATATTCCGGGTATCAGTATTGACGATTCCAAGAAATGGGCCGTTTCCGTGGGTATCCGCCACGACTTCTAAGCCGGCTTAAATCACGGTTATCATAGCAAGCCGTCTCCATTGGGCGCCTCCGGGCGCCCGCTTTTTTGCTCCAGCAGTTAAATCGAAAGTTTCCGCACGCCGTCGTACTTGCCCAGCAACAGCACGTCCGCCGGGCGCAGAGCGAATAAGCCCACGGTGACAACACCGGCGATATTGTTGAGCTCCGATTCCAGTTTTTTCGGCTCTTGAATGCTTAGATTATGGACATCCAATATCAAGTTGCCGTTGTCAGTGGTAAACTGTTCCCGTAGTACCGGCTGGCCACCGCGGCGCAGCAGCTCCCTTCCCACATGGCTGCGGGCCATGGGAAGAACCTCAATGGGCAGGGGAAACGCGCCCAGCACATCCACCAGCTTGGTCTGATCGGCAATACAGACGAACCGCTCGCTGGCCGCCGCGATAATCTTCTCTCGGGTCAAGGCGCCGCCGCCGCCCTTAATCAGCTCTAACTGGTGATTGACTTCGTCGGCGCCGTCCACGTAAAGCGGTAAAGGTCCGGCTGTATTTAGGTCCAATACGGGAAAACCCAGTGCCTTAAGGCGCTGCGTGGTAACCTCGGAGCTGGACACTACCCCTTCGAGCCTGCCCTTGATCCGGGCCAGTGCCTCGATGAAATAGTTCACGGTAGAGCCGGTGCCGATACCCACCACCGTATCATCTTCGATAAAATCCAACACCGCCTCGGCGGCCCGGCGTTTCATATCGTCTTTGGACATGGCATGCTACTCCTCTGGTAGTTTAGAATGAAGAAACGGCAAGGACGACGGCAGTCGGATGCCGTTACTCTGCTGGTTAAAGGTTACTACGATGCACAGATACATCAAAAAAATCCTTACGGCGCGCGTCTATGACGTGGCCATTGCAAGTCCCCTGGATCATTTACCCCGTCTGTCAAGGCGCCTGAACAATCGGGTGTTGCTCAAGCGTGAGGATCTGCAGCCGGTATTCTCCTTTAAGTTGCGCGGCGCCTATAACAAAATCGTGGGCCTTTCCCAAGAGGTCCTGGCACGCGGCATTATCTGCGCCTCGGCGGGTAACCACGCTCAGGGTGTCGCCCTGGCCGCCCGGCGGTTGGGGGTACATGCCGTTATCGTAATGCCCTGCACCACTCCTCCCATTAAGGTGCAGGCTGTAAAAGACCTCGGCGGCAAGACGGTCTTGTGTGGCGATACCTTTGATGAAGCCTATCAATACGCAAGGCAGCTGGAAGCGGAGCAGGGGCTGACCTTTATTCATCCTTATGATGATCCCGACGTCATTGCCGGTCAGGGCACGGTGGGCATGGAGATCTTGCATCAGCATCCGGATCCTATTGAGGCGATATTTATCGCCGTCGGCGGCGGCGGGCTCATCGGCGGTGTCGCCGCTTATGTGAAGTTTCTCCGCCCCGACATTAAAATTATCGGTGTAGAACCGGACGATGCCGCTTCCCTGCACGATGCCTTGCAACAGGATCGCCGGGTGAAACTAGACCATGTGGGTATTTTTGCCGATGGCGTAGCGGTTCGCCAGGTGGGTGAAGAAACCTTCCGCCTGGCTCGGGAACTGGTGGATGAGGTTATTCTGGTATCCACCGACGAAATCTGCGCCGCCATCAAGGATATTTTCGATGATACGCGCGCCATTGCCGAACCGGCCGGCGCCCTGGGCACGGCGGGCTTGAAAAAATATGTGGAACGCAGCGGCCTTAGCGAGGCTAATCTCGTTGCGATCAATTGCGGCGCCAATATTAACTTTGACCGGTTACGCCACGTGGCCGAACGGGCCGAGCTGGGCGAACATCGGGAGGCACTGCTGGCGGTGGCCATTCCGGAGCGACCGGGCAGTTTTCGCCGCTTCTGCGAAACCATTGGCAAGCGCAATATTACCGAATTCAATTATCGTTACGCCGATCCCGATAAGGCTTGGGTATTCGCGGGGGTTGAATTGACTGGGGGGTATGGGGAAAAAGACTGCCTGATTTCTCATCTGCGCGCCTGCCAATATGAAATATTGGACATGACCGATAATGAGATGGCCAAGCTTCATATCCGCTATATGGTGGGCGGCCATGCGCCGAGCATTAAAGACGAGATATTGTACCGCTTTCAATTCCCCGAGCGCCCCGGCGCCTTGCTGAAATTCCTTAACGGCATGGCGCAGGGCTGGAATATCAGTTTGTTTCATTATCGCAATCATGGTGCTGACTATGGCCGGGTACTCGCGGGTATCCAGGTACCGGTGGCGGAGCGCTTCCGGTTTACGAGTTATCTGGATGAACTGGGGTATGACTATCAAGAAGAAACGCCAAATCCGGCTTACCAGTTGTTCTTAGACGGACGAGGGTAACGTACTCCGTTCCCCGCCGATCAAGGTGCCTTTTGACGGACGTATAACTCTGGTGGGGTGTTTATTGGATAGTTAATGTCGTTGCCCCGGCAAGAAAGGAGGCAAATCCCGTAGGTTCGTTGCAGTGTCTTCGTGTTCCTGAGAAGACGGACCGCCACCCATGATCTCTTCGGCCAACTGTGCAAAGTCTTCGGGTTCATGGTTCAATAGTGTTTCGTACAGCTCGGTATCCCAGCATTCAATGCGGTTGGCATAAGCCAGCAACGCAACCGTTTCTTTAATGCCGGCGTAGGCCAGCAACCGCCTGGGCAACAGCAGACGCCCGCTGCCGTCCAGCGTAAGCTCGGTGGCGCCCCGATGGAAGTAGCGGACAAACTCCCGGTTTTTTTTGATGTAGAGGTTGAGGCGATTGAATTCTGCCGTGACCTTTTCCCATTCGTGATACGGATAGAGAACAAGATGTTTCTCAAAACCACGATTAATTACAAAACGATCGTTGGTTTGCGGAGAAAGTTGTTTTTTTAAGGCAGACGGCAATGCTAATCTAAGCTTTGTATCCAGCCTGCATTCGAATTCGCCGAGAAAGTTTGTCATTCCCTTAGACCAACGAAAAATTCGGCAACCTAGCGATAAAGCTCTGCGATAACAGCAGTATACTTTTGGTAGATAACTTGCCGTTTCAGCTTATGCGTCGGCGTCAACTCGCCGCCGGCGACGGTGAATTCATTAGGCAGCAGCGCAATGCGTTGAATGATTTCCTGGCGTAATACCTCCCGATTAAGGGCAATCACTTGCTGCTGTAAATGTGCCTTAAAGTAGGGGCACTGTATGGCCTCCTCCACATATTGTGCCCGGCTCCCAGCGAGTCTGGCCACGTAGGGAATTTGGGCCGGGTCCAGCACCAGTAGCGCCGCCAGGTAGTTCCGGCTGTCACCCATCACCACAGCCTGAGCCACACCGGGAATCGTTTTTAGCTTTATTTCCAATAACTGAGGGGCGACGTTTTGGCCGCTGGAGGTAATGATCAACTCTTTTTTACGGTCGGTGACCGTCAGAAAACCTTTGGCATCCAGAGTACCGATATCGCCTGAATAAAGCCAGCCCTCCTCATCTAAAGCGGCATGAGTTGCCTCTTCATTTTTATAGTAGCCCAAAAACACATGGGGGCCTCGGATCAAGATTTCTCCGTCTTCGGCAATCCTGACTTCGGTACCGGGAAGCGGAATACCCGACTTTCCGGTTCGGTAATGGCGGGGAGTAGAAAAAGTCGCCGGGCCTGTGCATTCGCTCATTCCATAAATTTCCAGAATGGGTATATCCAGCCTAAGGAAAAACTCCAGCGTAGAGAGCGCAATGGGCGCTGCGCTTGAAAAGCAAAGACGTGCCCGGTCTAGTCCCAGTTGTTCACGAATCTTGCGCAACACCAGCCGCCGGGCGAGGCCAAAGAATAATGGCTTACGATGGCGCCGTTGCTGAGCGTAGCCATTACGCAGTCCGAGCCGGTGCGCCTTGGTAACCAACCACTTTCTAATCCCCGGGTTTTGTTGCTGGATGGCCATGTGCACAGCCACCTGGATTTTTTCCCATACCCTTGGCACCGCAAAGAAAATCTGAGGACGTACTTCACGAAGGTTATATTGCAGGGTATCGAAGCTTTCGGCAAACCAGGTGCAGCTACCCACGGCAAGGGGCAGATAAAGAGAAACCATCTGCTCCGCCATGTGACTCAACGGTAAGTAACTGAGCACATTATCGTCGGGACCGACTGGGTAAGTCGCTACGATGGTCTTGACGCTCCAGACAATATTACGATGGCTAAGCATCACCGCCTTGGGAGAACCTGTCGTACCCGAGGTATAGAGAAAACTGCATAGGCTGTCGGGCTCCTGAATCGCAATCTGCTGCTTAAGTTTTGCCTCAGGTACTTGTCTACCCAACGCCAGCAGCACCTGCCACGAATAAACATGCTTCATGGCAGTTTCTCCCTCCAGCAAAACAATGGTTTTGAGTTTGGGAAGCGCATACCGAAAGCTCAGTAATATTTCAAGGTAATGGATATTTTCCACGACTGCGATAGCCGCTTCGGCATGTTTGGCGATACAATGGCATTGGGCGGCGCTGTTAGACGTGTAGATGCCGGTCGGTATGCCGCCGGCAGCCATGGCGCCCAAATGGGTGAAAAACCATTCGGGACGATTGGAACTCATGATAATGACTGCTTGACCAGGTTCGAGACCCAACTCCATAAGTCCCCGGCCTACCTGCATGACTTGCTCCCGGTAGTCGCACCAGTTAAGGGTTTGCCACTCGCCTTGTTGTTTAACCCTTAGCGCAGGTCGCTCACCGAAGTGCTGGACAGTGTGTTCAAGTAAGTCGAAAACAGTTCTGGCCATCATGAGTTATACTTGTTACTGCGTTATTCTGCTAAGCATAACCCTAACGGCAAGAAAAAACATACTTAGAAACCACAAAAAGCACACAGTCATACTTGGCAACTACGCTAAATCACGCCAGCCGCCCTCATAGCGGCAATTTGTTCGGCAGTAAAGCCTGCCTCTGAGAGAATTTCTGTACTATGCTCTCCGGGCATGGGCGCCTCGCGCTCAATGGTAAAAGTGAAGTCACTGAACTTAATGGGAAAGGCAAATTGTGTCACTGATTTTTCCAACGGAGAGTTGGTCGTAATGAACATTTCCCGCGCCTTGAATTGTGCATTTTCCATGGCCTCGCTCATATTGAGCAGTGGTGTTACACAGCAGTCGACCTTGTCGAAGATGGCAATCCAATGAGACTGAGGCTGGGATTTAAAAATGGCAGCTAATTCAGTGCGCACCTTATGGGCTTCGGTTCCGAACACGAGGTGGTGCTGGACTAAATCAGGGCGCTGCAAAGTTTGACAGCAGCGCGTCCAGAACTTTTTCTCGAGAGCTGCGACTGCCATATAGTGTCCATCGGCCGCTTCGTAGACACTGTAGCAGGGCAGCGCGCCAGACAGGAAGTCCTGGCCCCGAGGCAGGGTTCGCCCAAACGCCTGTTGACTAATTAGCGGAAAGAGCGTATGCGCTAAAGCGCAATCGGCCATGGCTATGTCTATATAGCGGCCAATGCCACTGTATTGAGCATCGATAACGGCAGCCAAAATACCCATTACAGCGCTTAGTGAACCGCCTAACAGATCGCCGATCTGGAAATTGGGAATAGCTGGTGTGCCATCCGGTGTGCCGATTTGCTCACTGATGCCGGCATAGGCACAATAATTTAAATCATGGCCGGCTTTTTCTCGGTAAGGACCCGTCTGACCATAGCCGGTGATGGCGCAGTAAACGATGCGGGGATTGGCGGCGCGAACGGCTTCGTAGCCTACACCGAGTTTGTCCATTACGCCGGGACGAAAGCTTTCCACGATGACATCCGCCTTCCTGGTGAGAGTTAGGAATATTTCACGCCCGGCCGACTGTTTGAGATCCAGTCGTAGCCCTCGCTTATTACGGTTGACCAAGAGAAATAACCACGCATTAGCATTGGCCTTAGCGCCCAAAGTGCGAGCATAGTCGCCGACGTTGGGGTCTTCAATTTTGATCACATTAGCCCCCATATCGGCCAAATGTAAAGTCGCTAATGGACCGGGCAGCAGTCGTGTGAGATCTAAAACGGTTATATTGTGTAAGGGCTTTGCGCGCATGGTATATCACCTGCTCCCCCTGTCCTGAACAAGGACTCGGTTAAGGTCAAGGTAGAATTTTATGTAGCACATAGACAGCATACTGAAAATTCTAGAACATAGTCATATATCGTAGGCAGTACAGGAGACAAACAGTGAGAGTCAATTGGGTTTTTGGGACTATTTTAATAATGTCTATCGTCATCATGGGGAGTGCCTGTACCAGTCAGCCCAAAGTTGACGAGGTGGATTATTCAGCTTGGACGGTAGAAACTTTGGAAGACAATCTGAGGACACTCCAGGCACAAGAAATCTCCGCCGCTAATCAAAGGGCGACAACGCAAGCGGATTTTGAGAAGCTACAAGAAGAATATCAATTTGCGAGTGACAGGGATAAACCAGAAAAAGCTGTGCTGTTATCCGAGGCAGCGGCTGATCATCTGGCTGCCCAGCAACAGCATATGGACGTCAAAAGGGAGTTGCTGCAGGTGAGAAGAGCTTATATTCGTAAACTACTGCTTGCTAAACAGCCAGTCGTCGCTGAGGAAGGCACTGCCAGAGTCGTCGGCGCGGAAACACAGGGCGAGACAGTCGGAACTTGGGAATTAACCAGACCTCCGGGTGAGTCGGAATCCCAATGACAATTCCGCAGTGAGCGGATTTGGCCGCCACGCGGTTTTGTCGACGAAAGAGCTTCTTGCAAGCCCGGAAAAGAGACCAGAGGAAACCTAAAAAAGTTAGGGTATCCACTTTAGCCGGAACACTTTACAAGCTATTTTGTAGGAGCGAGGTTGCTCGCGAACTAACCCTGATGCCCGCCGCCTCAATCGTGAGCAAGCTCGCTCCTACAGGTAGAAGTAATGTGGCGTCTGACATCTTCCGCCTTAAGTTGGCAGCCTAACGTTATTCGTTAACCGCGCGTTTGTCCTTACCCTTGTAAAACTGTGGCCAGTGTTGCCTGACGACTTCACCGGCGCTGCTTAACGCATGGCAACTGTCGATAATGCGAGGCTGCTCTTGATCACCTGGCTTTGGCTGTCGTTCACTTTTTCGCTTAGGATGAATGGTCTGCAGAGCGGTGGTAGCCATGGGTCCCAGGAGTTCAGTGAGATGCGTGCAACTGTTAATGCCGTTGAATAACTGCCGGATCTTAAGGTTCCAACCAGGACGGATTTGCAAACCGATCAGTTGCTGATAGCGTCCGACAATGGCCGGACAAAGATGGAAAGGTGCCCAGTCGGTGCTTGCCTCAGCATCATGAATCCGCAATTCGCCATCTAATGTCAAGCGCATCCACATACTATGCAGCGGTTCACCGGCCCGGATCTCCCCGCCCCGGTCCTGATTGGGAAAGCTATAAGTCTTAATGTCGGTCATATGACCTTCGATGTCCCAGAGGCCGTCTTCCCGCTCATAACCATAGCACTTAACCGTGCGGGTATGCAGAAGCTTGCGGTGTGCTTTGGGTTTAGATAGAGGCATATACCATTCTCCAATACCGGAACCGGTAGAACGCTCAATTGCCGTGTGAATCTACCACAAGGTGTTTATAGCGTTCCTCGAGTTTAGCGCGTACCTCACGTTTCTCCTGAGAGGAATACTGTGCCCACGCCGCAATTTCATCCATCGTGCGCAAACACCCGTCACACAACTGGGTGTTAGGATTAAGGGTACAGACACCAATACAAGGGGAAAGAGGATCTTGCTTGCTCATAACAGATATGACGTATTTATTGCCGACATGAAAAAACCGGCGTTTACAACTGTCACCTTTGGTAAACGTCGGTGCTGACTTCAATGATACTGCACTGCAGCAGATACTGCCACTGCCGGCGGTGAAACCAAGTCGTTTCTTGACATCATTGATAGCAATGGCAAAGAAATTCCTCGGTGACTTGAACATCGTCAAGCGCATAGCAAGGCGTGCCTTTCGGCAATCTTTCGTCCCTATAAGTTACAACGTAAAGATCACTGTGCCTAATTTCCACTACTACAGGTGACCTCCGGCTTAAGTATTCCCGGACTCGATGACTGACATCATTCACGACATCAATGCGTAGCGCCGCTGGATCGCGAAGCATACCGATCCGAAAATAAAAATCGTTGTCGACGGCAGTCGGTTCCCGATGATAGGCATGGAGGATATTAAAATCTTGGGCAGTGCGGCGGAGGTTATCGAGGGTTTTGGGATAAAGCTGGGTCTCTGAAAACAACTCATTGGTGAAAGAAAAAGCAATGCGTTGGCTTTTTATGTGTATAGGCCAACCCATGATGACAACGTTTTCCCCCTGGATAGTAAAGGATCGTTTATATGGTGTTTCACAACGGCTTGTAAAAGAATATTGTCTATTTTGAAAACCGGCAATCTGAATTTTTAAAGGAAAGTGGTTGTAGAGACGCAAAAAATTTAAAAAACCCTTTAAATCCATCACTGCGTTATGTTGCCGCAAACGCCAGAAATTGCGGTTGTAATATTGAGATGGTTTATCCTCCCTCCGTTCGAGACCAACAATTGTCGCATGGATTTGTTCAATATTGTAGGCAGCGAAATGCACTCCAAGCATCTCACTAATTATTGTCTGAGATTCTTGAATCAGTGTGAGTAAATCGTCTGGTTTCTTGTCATAAAGAGACACTAATGTCGCTTGTTTCATGTTTTATATGATCAATAGCTGACGCTATTCAATGGACTGACCATCCTCGGAATTCGAACCAATAACATTCTTAAAATGAAATCGTCTACGAAGAATCGGTCAGTTCAACAAGAGTCCGATACCCTTCGGGAAGTGAAATACTCACAACCCCTAAGGAGGGATAATTCAGTTCAACAATCACATAAATCACAATGGCAATGAGAGAGGAAAGTAGGGACATTATAATAATGTGTGCCCATACGTATTTCGTCCCAAACAGGCAGGTAAATCCGATAGTCACGATGCCTCCTCCTATCAATGCTACCCAAATCACACCGGGCAATCTTTCCTGTCCAGCTTGCACGCGCAGACTCCTATACTTAGCTAAATCGCTGAGTATGGATAGAATCTCTTGATAAAGAATTTTTTCATGGTCGTTTTGTGGTGAAACCGTCTCCACTCCGTTCCACAGCTTTTCCATTACCTCGAACTTATCAGCGTTAAATTGCATACCCCGTCTCCGTTGAGCGTGCTTTTCAGCTTCGGCATGCACATATTCCAACAACGCTTCTTTCATTAAAGTGGCAGTTGCCCTGTCCGGGTACTGATCGATATTCTGATACAGCGCAAGCAATGCACTGTCCTCATTTTCCATATATTCCTTAGCTTCGTTATATTGGTCCCAGACGACGAAAACCACAAACGCTAGAAGTACTCCGTAAGTAACCCCTAGAGTTGCAAAAACGAAGCCCGCCACGTCATTATGAATTTGCCTGACTTGTGCAGGCACCAAAAAGTGGACTATCATAAACCCTGCAATTGAAAAAGCTACCGTAACTCCTACTAAAAGAGATACGGACAGCCATTGCGGCATCAGCAGTATGTGCGTAGTAAGTGCCATTCAACCTCTCTGTTGAAAATTTGTTTGATGTTGAATCAGCATAAAAATATTATCTAGCAGCAAAAACTACTGAGCCACTTTCTCCTCAGATTGTCCACCGACGTCGCTGGACTGTTCAGTGGTCTCGCTTGCGGTTTCCTTGTGTTGCTCAACGGCTTCTTCGACAGTTTTCTTGGTTGTTTCAGTTGCCCGAGCCCCTTCTTGTTCCGTCTTTTGGATAGTTTCGTCAGCTGTTTTTTCGGTAATAGTTCCACCTATTTCCTTGGCTTTCTCAGTGATTTCGCTACCCATTTCCTTAGCCTTTTCAGTGACGGCTGCGCCCACCTCTCTGGCTTGTTCGGTCGCCCTGCGGGTATCTTCTTCCATCTTCGCTCTATCGATGGTTATATTGACATCTGTCTCGGAACCTGAATCCGTACTTGAGACACCAAACCAATCCAAATAAAATCCAACGCCGATTATGATTGCAATCACGATGATGAGCGCAACGATAAGATTACGCATACAACTTACTCCTTAGATTCTAAAAAGATTCAATCAAATGATAGGGTTTTTCTTAGTCTGGCGTTAGCTAAATTTCAACGGCTTACCTGTTCTTTATATCTTCATACATTTTAGTAAGCGAATTAAGCAGTTCTTCTTTTTCTTTGTCGGAAATACTATCATTCCTTAATTTCTCACCGATGGTTTTTAGTTTATTCTTTTCATCTGTAGTCGCTTTATTAAGCACTTTTTTGTTTTCTTGATTACTCTTCTTTCCCTCTCTCCTAGCTTTTTTAATAATCTTTCTCCATTGATTTTTTGGGATATTAGCAGGATCAAGATCATTTGAAAATATAATAATACAAGCCCAACCAATCGTTTCAGTGATCAGCATCGTTGCAGCTGCACTGGCCCAGTTACCTAATACGGGAATAAAAAATAAAGCCCTCGAAGTTAACCAAGTTCCTGAAACATAAGCAAAGATATTCCAAAACACTTGATAACCGTTAACCTCTTCCTTATCGTAAATCTTTCCTAGTTTCTGGATCATCCATACGGTGAGTCCCGCCAAAATCGGACCATCCAAAATCACCGTATTGGCTAATAGAAACGCTACGGAACCATGGGCAATCGCAAAGGCGTGAATAAGGAAATTGGCTTGTTGTTGTTTTAATTCCAGTTCTGCGTCTGTGGTCATAAAAGTTTACCAGGGGAGCTAATAATTTAAAATGGTCGAACATGGCCGCATCATCATCTTATGTGCTGCAGTAGACGAGGTTGAGACATTAAGGTAACCGTCTTCCATGCTTCATTAAGCATTCCCACCCAGGTTAAGGGATAGTCCTAAAACGCGAGTGACGCTCATACGGCTTCAGCAGTGCGGAGGCTGGCGTTGTACCGAGTAGGCGGGGGCCGTTGCTGGCCCACAAGGCTGTTACCAGCCTACACGCCCCTCTAAGAACGACGCATGAGAGTTTCCCCTCACGTCGCTCAGGCCCTTCAAAGCCCCCTTGCAGGAGCCGGTGCTGTGGTCTTTTTCCGAGCATGAAGTTGCCGATGGCACGTCGGGTGTAGCAGGACCAGGTTATCCATGGTATCTGGCCCACCTTCTGCCAGGGAAACCTGATGGTGAATATCCCACCCGCTTTCCCTGGTGATGAGATCGCTACAGGGCGGGCATTGTCCTTGTTGTGCTAACCAGAGCTGTTTTGCTCTGGTGTGTCCGTGGTGCCCCGATTTCCATTGTTTGACCAACCGGTTCTCGCAATATCTTTCGTCCGCTCGGTCGTAGGGATGAGCATCCATTCGAACTTTAACATGCCGTCGAATCGGTAGCGCTGCCGCACGAAACAGATAGCGTACTTGATGGTCCTTAGTACGCCCGGCGAATACCCATTGATTGCCGCCTTGGCGAGTAAAGTAGCGTTGTTTGATCCAACGCCTCGGTTTATTGGGGTGGCGCCGCTTGGCCCAACGCCAGAGGGTACGAACGATCTGGGAGTCTACGGTACGAAACGTTTGCTTGCTGCACCCATGGCGATGAGAGTGCGCCCAGCCCCGAATAACGGGATTGAGCTGCTCGATCAGCGTGACCGGTGCCGCGGTTGGGTTGGTTTTAATCAACCCGCGCACGGTGGACAATAGCTTCTTAACCGCTTTCTTGGCTGGCTTGATGATGAGCTTGCCATGGTATTTGCGGATATGCTGGCCCAGAAAATCAAACCCTTCCTCGATGTGCACGATCTGTGTCTTCTCTTCCGAGAGACTTAGCCCGCGTTGGGCTAGAAAAGCAGCGATGGCGGGTTTGACGTCCTGTTCTAATAATGCTTTCGAATCCCCCGTTACCACGAAGTCATCAGCCAAACGAATGGCGTTAACGTTATGGTTGGGGAAGCGCTTTTTCAGCATCGGTTCCAGACCATCCAGGGTCAGATTACACAATAGCGGCGACATCGGCGTGCCTTGTGCGGTCCCAGCGTCCGTGGCGTGGAAGGTATGGCGTTCGACATAGCCTGCTTTCAACCATTTCGACAACAGGCGCTGGTCCATCGGCGTGTTGGTCACTAGCCATGCTTGGCAGATGTTATCGAAGTAAGCGCATATCTCGCCCGCTAAAATCCACTGTGCGGCGTTACCTCTGGAAAGCACCAGAAAGCATTGCCCAATCGCATCCGCTGGCGCCCGCTCCCGGCGGAACCCGTAGGAATTCGGGTCTGCCAGCGTTTCTGCTATCGGATCGAGCGCCAGCGCGTGAAGCGTCTGCCGTGCCCGGTCTGATAGAGCGGGTATACCGAGTGGGCGGCGCTTTTTGCCGCCTGCTTTTGGAAGGTAAATACGCCGCAGTGGTAGCGGGGAGTAGCACCCGCGTTGGCGTGCGCAGACCGCGTCCTGTTTTTCCTCGGGCGTGGACCAGGTCTTCCCATCGATGCCTGGCGTGTTCTTGCCCCGACTTTCCGTGACTTTACGTACAGCCCAGCAGGCCGCACTCAGGGCGCGTGTCAAAATCCGCCGCAGCGCGTGGACTTCGCCGCGCCGTCCCTGTTTCATCGCCTCCGCGATGCGAATCTGAAGCCGGCGCACGTTGCGGTTGACGCGACGCCAGTTGATGGCGCGCCATTCTACCGCCGCATGGGAAAGTGTGCCCGCAGCGTTCATGACGCTGCTCCTATCCATCGCTGTCCAATGTCGTCATTCATCATTCGTCTCGCCGCGAAGCACCCGTCGGACGTCAGCTCACTTTCGTGATAGGCCAGAAGACCCTATCCGCCCCATTATAGGACAGTATTTGCTGGTTCCGACATCTCAATCCCGCAGCCCAGCAATTCTAATTTTGGCGCATGTAAAAGACTTACGCTCCCCTAACTGTGCTATAAGCCAGCCGCTAACCCAACAACTTCGCCCCCACACTCGCCTCTGAATTAAGCTTGCTCCCGATAGGCGTACCGTCGCATTCTTCTACTCAGCGATATTGCCGATTTCAAAACGAACCTCCCCCCCTGACGCCCCGGTTAAGCCGGTCGCACCACCACACCCTGTCCAACAGCAGCTCGGGTGATTCGAATTGTCGGGGGTCGCTTTAGCCGTCCTTGGCCGGGTCAGGTTGTCTCGGCCCCTTCCAGCTCGAGGCCACGCATCATGAAGCGCAGCAGCGCTTCCCAACTCTCAAAAAAAAGATAGCGGGTGAGCGCTCGAATGTCGTCGAAAAAGGTTTTCCGGGCACCAAGCGCTTGGCGCACTAACTGGTAACGGCTATCCATCAGCCCCAACACGACATGGAACAAAAAGGCCAACAGATTGAGCGCTACCAACACCGACGAGAGAGACTTCTCACCATGACCAAAATTGTGTTCCAGATGATAGCCTTTGGTCTTCAAGACGTTGTTGTTCTCATTCTCGACCTTCCAACGCGCCCGACCCGCGGTCGCAATCTCCGCTACATTAGCTTTGGAAATGTCATAGCCGGTGGTAAAGGCGTTCTGGTACAGTACCTTGCCCTCAGCGCCGGTGGTGATTAACTCGCACCAGTTCACCAGCAGCGCCTCGGCACCATCACGCAGCGGAACCTGGTTGACAAACCGATACGTGTCCGTCTCGTGGGTTTTGCCCGTCCAGCGCTTCGCGGTAACGGTTTGCACCCCCCCGGTGACCTCCAGCCCCTCGACCCATTCGTAGAGCGTTTTGTGCGACTCCGGCTTGCACACTAAAATAAAATTCAGCTGCTCATCCAAAATCACCTCACACACCGGCTGGCGACAGTACAAATCGTCGCCTAAAATCGTCATCCCGAGCTCTCGGTAGCGCTTCCCCTACTGGCGCAGCCAGCGTTTCGCTGCCGCGGTTTCACAATCTTGCTTCTCATGCCCGTCTTGGGGAACCACAAACTCCGGCTCCAGAGGAATCACCGTGTCATTGCCCGGTGCCACCACCACCGGGGTAATGACCGTATGCGAGTACGTCACCTCGCCGTTACGGGGCTGCTTGGTGTTACACTGCTCGCAGTCAATCTTCTTGGAGGCGTGATGCTCCGTCCCATCCAGGCCCACCCGCAGGGTCCCGTTAACCGAGCGGTAGGTCTCTAAATGACCGCTCGCCTCAAGACCGTCAAAAAGGTAGCCAAACATCGGCAACACCTCCGCGGGCGGCACCTCGTCGAGCAGATCGCGGATGTGATTGTCACACGGAATCGCTCCCATTTGCAGCAAGCTCTGGGCATTACTCTTGCCCAGCTTCTTGTCCATGTCGCGTTGAAACTGCAGAAACGATGGGCTTTGCGTGAAAAACACGGCAAACGCTCCCATCCCCACATCTTCCATCGGATAAACGGTATTCGACCCCGTCCGTTTATCGGGAAATCCTTGCATTATCGAACGCAACTTGCCGACCATGCTCTCGAACGTCAGTGTCTTGGGGGCCGGTTCAAACGGGTAACTCAACGGCTTTCTCTCTGGATCAGGGACTGGAGGGGTGAGCGTCTGTTAACACCCAGTCCCAGCATGCTGTAGGAAAAGTTCCCCTCGCTGGCGCGGGCGAGCCCAGTGATTATACTTTGTGCAGGTCGAATTTGGTCGACTGATTTGCGTCGAGCTCACAATCCTCGTAGCCTAAAATCCAAAATTAGAATTGCTGCCCGCAGCCCCAACAGCTTCCCTTACGAGTCGCTTGCCTCGGGGGCAGGGCTACGGGCTTACCAAGTTTCGCCTTTGCCAGTGGATCGGGTTAGGTGTCTGCTATCGGCCGGGAAGTTGATGGTCCACGATGCCGCAACCACTAGACAAACATCCCACTTCCGGTGCCTGTTGGCTCAAGCCTATCAACCTCTTTAGCTTGTCTTTATTTACGACCTTTATCATCGATTCACCTGTGTTCACCGTACCGATTATCTAGCCCTCACCCGGTTGAGGTTACCCGGAGGGAATGCCTCTCACGATTTATTCCCCGCACCACTGCGGTGCTTCGGTACATTGTCCCGGTAGCTCTTTATTCATACCGGTAGATTCACCTGGTGGAACAGGTGGTTCCCGCCTCGTCCTGTGGGGAAACAACTCACAAAGGCGACCTCTTGTCGCAAAGTGATGGATAAAATACCAAATGGCACCGACACGATTTTTCAACTGCTTGGAGAAGGACAGTGTCTTTCTCACCCACCGCGAACCCGCTGCCGCAACGTACCGTTGAATCGCTCAATGTGATTGGTTTCTCCTGATGCCTTGCCCAGGACCTCTGATGCCGATTCGCCGGCATCGCCGTTTCATAGGCCTCCCAGAAAGTAAATATGCCCCTATTGCATTGATAGAACCAGCATTTATGCTATTTTGCCAAAAGAACTTCAGCTTAAAAATCAGGGTTCATCCTAAACTTTATATGAATTATTTATGAATCCTTTGTCAAGGGCCATATGGCGCGAAATAATATTTACTTTCTAACTTGACAATGTCACATTAGCCTCACGTCGGGCCGGTGTGGACTCTGTTTTTAAGTCTTTGTTTCTTAAGCTTGCTTTTGCGTGATCGGGTGCGATTGAGCAAATGCTCGGCCACCCGCTCTGTGGCTTGTTCTTCGGTCAAGCGTTTCAAGGGCATGACCGCCCGCAGTAACTCCCGAACATTGGCCACCGACAGGGTCGGCAAGCCATCCGTTTCGAGTTCTTCGAGCAACGCCGGATCACGCGGATGGGCCTGCGCCCAGTCGAGTTGGGTTTGCGCGATGCACCAGGAGGCCAGCACGGTCAGCGCAAGATGATGGTTCCAGGCTCGGTATTTTTGCACTTGCAACTCGTCCCAGCCCAGCTCGGACTTGGCATCCTGGTTGGCGCGTTCGATGAAGTAACGCTGGCACTTCCACCAAGCCAGTTGTTCCAAGGGGGTGTCCGCGGCGGCGTTACACAAGGCATAGCTGTAGCGGTCTTCGCCCTCTTCGTGGATCACCAGCCACGCTTCGATCGCCTCTCCCTCATGGAGGGTCCAGACGCGACAAGCGGCAAAGGGTTCGCACAACTCACCCCGCTCGGTCGCCCGGACCCGAAGCTGCCGCCAGTCCAGCGTCTCCCGCAGACTATCCGCGCGAACCGTTTCCCCGGCCAGCACCTGGACCCGCGTCGGCTGTCTTCCCCGCTGACCCTGGCGGGATGGGATACCCAGCGTGGGCTTGTCCAAGTACACGGCCGTGTCGGCCGGGACTTCCGCCATATACCGCTGGTGGGCCTGTCGCACCTGGGCACGTAGCCAGCCGCTGCGCCCGTACAGGCTATCCAAGCCAACGATCTCAAACGGCAGGCCCCTGGCGATGACCTCTTCAATCCCGTCCCAGGCGAGTTCGACCTTGGTCTTGAACCCCAAGGATTCGGGAATGCCCAGTCGCTTACGCCGCTTCCGGTAACCGGCCTCAAACCATGCCTCGGGCAGAAACAGTTTCCCGCTGATCCAGGTCCAACACCCGGCCGCGACCGTGAGATTCACATAGCTCAACAACACCCCCACTTGGCTGGTTTCGACCTTGCCCAGCCGGCCATTGTATTGTTTGACCGCCCCGGCACTGGCGTCGCTGGCTTTCGCGTCGGCGCTTTCGTCCACCAGTACCACCGCTCCCCTCGTTAGGTCAGCAACCGCTTTCACTTCGTCCTGGACCTGCCGGTAGACTGCTTCGGCCGACCACGGGGAGTGGCTCATGAAGTGCTGGATGTTTTGCCCTTCGATACCCGCCTCTCGCCCTATTCCGCTAACGTGTCGATTCGTCTCCATGCGCAGCAGGCCGCTTAGATAATGCCGCGCATAAGCGCTGCCGTCTCGGGTTTGGGTCTGGAAACAACTTCGGTAGCGGTCCCAAAAGTCATACAACCGCTGCCCCAGCGTGTGAATCGCCTCGGGTACAAGACCCCACCGTCGCCCCAGCTCTTTTTTGTCATCATCAGCACTTTTCTATAAAAAATCATTACGATACAAACTCATCGGCCACTTGGGAAATGTGACATTGTCAAGTTATACTGGGGTGCATTGTTGTTTCATTAAGTAGGGAGGCATCTTATGCGTGGTCGTAAACCTCGTTTACTGCAGCTTTCGCCGAACGATAAGCCGCTGTTGCAGCAACTGGCTCGCAGCCAAACCCGCCCGTGGTATCAAGTCCAACATGCACGAATCGTGTTGGCGATTGCCGCCGGCGAACGGGTTCAACCTGTGGCGTCACAGCTGCAATGTGATCCGAGCACGATTTGGCGGGTATGCCGCGGGTATGAACAAGCCGGTATGGCCGCTGTGGTCGAGCGGACTCAACGAGCGGGCTGCCCGCTGCGGATTTCCCCCTCTGCAACGGGCGCAAATTGTTCAACTGGTCTGTCTTGAACCGGTGGCTAAAGGGTTGCATATCACCCATTGCAGAACTCCTGACATGCTGTTTCTAAGTTTAGGAAAATATGTAAAAATAAGCACTGAAATAGGCGAATAAAGATGAGACACTTGAAGCATGCCAGGCACTGTGGAATTACCCCTTTTCCCGCAAGAATCCCGGATCCTCAGTTCCCGTCTAGGCGTGGTGGAAATGGCCGAGGAGCTGGTGTTTGTCAACGCCTCAGGGCCATTGATGAGCTGTGGACGCAGCGACCAGGCGACCAAGCGCTTCGTCGGTGCGATGCTGCTCCATCAAGGCTTGGCCAACGTCGATGATCTGGGGCAAATTTTAGGTACCAGTCGCGCGACGCTGTATCGCCCCTGTCAGCGCTACCGTGAGGGAGGTTTCAACGCCTTGCGGGACGGTCGTGGGAGCGGCCCTCGCCCGGCACACAAATTGACCGAAGCGGTCACAGCGATCGCGCAAAGCCACTTGGACGAGGGCTGCTCGATGGCGGAAACGGCTCGCCGGGTGGGTGTCAGCCCACGAGCGCTCTCCCATGCGATCGAACGCGGGCAGCTCAGGCGCCCGAAGCCGCGCCACCGTCACCTGCCGCTTGGCCCACGCCGCCGAGCCGAACGCGATGTGCGCCCGGCTGCCGCTGTCGGTACCGCTGTCAAGCGGTTAGCGGAACGCGCGCAAGCGGCGGCGGGTGGGTTGCCTGAGGCGGCACCGCAATTTGCAGCGGTCGAAGGGGTTGCCAATGCCGGGGTGCTGTTAGCCCTGCCGGCGATGCTCGGTGAGGGTCTGCTCAGCGTCGCGGAGCAGATCTATGCGCCGTTGAAAAAGGGCTTTTATGGTCTGCGCTCGATTCTGCTGTGTCTGGTGATGCTGGCATTATTACGGATCCAGAGCATTGAGCAATTGAGTGCCCACTCGCCAGGCGAGCTCGGCTTGCTGCTCGGTCTGGATCGGGTGCCCGAAGTCAAGACGCTACGGCGCAAGCTCGACGAGCTTGGCGCCCAGCAGAACGGGGCGCTATTCGCTGCAGCGCTCGCCGAGCGTTGGGCACGTGACGCGCCTGAGGAACTGGGGATGCTTTATGTGGACGGTCACGTCAACGTCTACACGGGGCGCAAGCATCCGGTGCCGAAGACCTTGGTGCAGAAACGGCGACAATGCCTGCCGGCCGCCACCGATACCTGGGTCCACAATGGGGCAAGCGAGCCGCTATTTTTCGTCACGAGCCCCACCAACGCTCACCTGCTCTCCCTGCTGGAGCAGCAGGTCATTCCCAAGGCGCGCGAGCAAATCCGCCAGATCACGGGGGAATCCCAGCGCTTGACGTTGGTTTTTGATCGCGAGGCCTGGAGTCCGCAGTCCTTCCGGCGCTGGCGTGACGAGGGAGTCGATGTCATCACGTATCGCAAAGGTCGGCAGACCCCTTGGCCGCAGAGCGACTATCGCACCGATACGCTGGCACGAGACGGCAGCGACATCAGCTACCAGCTGGCCGAGCGCAGCGTGCTCATTATCCAGAAAACCCGCCGCCAGCCCGCCTTCTGGATGCGGGAGATCCGCCGTCTGGGGAGCCGGGGACAGCAAACCGCCCTCTTGACCACGCGCCAGGATCTGCCCGCGGCGATCATTGCCGATCGCCTGTTTGCACGGTGGCGCCAAGAGAACTTTTTCAAGTACATGGAAGCGGAATTCAATCTCGACCAGCTGTGCACCTACGATACCGAGGCAGCCGATAGCGAACGCCGCGTTCCCAATCCCGAACGCCGCGCGATCGACAAGCAACTCAAGGCCACCAAGGCGCGGTTAGGAACTGTCCTAGCGGAACTGAGGACAGCTCAGAAAAACCCGGTGGCAGCCGACAAGCTCGCTGCCCAGCAACACGCGATGCAAACCCTTGAGACAGAGCTCGAGGGGCTCCTCGAAAAACGCCAGGCGATGCCAACCAAGGTGCCTTTGCACACCCTTCACGACATCGAGCGACTGGTTCATCATGAGATCGAACGAAAGACCATTACGCGACTGCTTAAGACGCTCGCCTATCGCAGCGAGAGCCGCCTTGCACGCCTTGTCGAGCCCTACTTTGCGCGCCGCGACGACGAAATACGTGCTTTCTTAAAGAGCCTCTTCCGCCTCAGCGGTGATATTATTCCTGATCACGAGCGCTGTGAACTGCATGTTCATCTCTATAGCCCCGCCAACCACCGTTCCCAGCGGGCGCTGGCCGCGCTTTGCGAGTACCTCAACCAGCAGCCGGTGCGTTATCCAGGTACCAACTTACGCGTGATTTATAAGACCATCGAGTCTCATTAACAATGCCGCGAGGTCAGGAGTTCTGCATTGGGCGAGCCAGGACCTGGCGTGGCAGGCCATCGCCGATGGCATTGTGCCGGCCATCAGTGCCGCGACGATTCGCCGTATTCTGCACGACGTCGACTTGCAACCGCACCGCACACGCTATTGGAAAACCGCCCGATGGGATGCGCAGTTCAAGCAACGGGCCGAGAAAGTGCTGTGGTGCTACAGCAACGCCCAGCGCCTGGCCGCACAGGGGCTGTGGAATGTCTGCGTTGATGAGATCCCCAATTGCCAAGTCTTGGAACGGCGTCCGATCCGCCGAGCGATCCCCGGTTCGATCGAGCAGCAAGAGTTCGAGTACACGCGCCACGGGACCGTTAACATCTTGGTGTTCTTGATCGTTCACCCTGGCCGGATGGCAGCCGTGATCGTGGATAAAAAAGATGCCGCGCATTATATCCAGCAGCGGAAGCTTTTCCGGCAGCGGCATCGTGGCCTGAAGGGGGGGGTCTGATCCAGGATGGTGATCCCAGCCATACCGCCGGCGATACGCGGAACTACTTCGCCACGACCAGCGCTTGGTGGCGTCCGCGCTTTACGCCGGTGCATGCGTCGTGGCTCAATCAAGCTGAGATCTTGATCCATAGCTTCAGACATCATTACCTGAAGCGCCAATCTTGGCACAGTCGTGACGGATTCATCGAGCACGTCATGGGGTCGTGGCCCGAATACAACGACCGTTATGCCAAGCCGATTGAATGGACCTGGACCAATCACAAAATGCGTCGATGGTTCGAAAAACATAGCCACTGAATTTCTTGCATTACTTATGAGCAGCAACACTAGGATGTATTTACGGCGTGTCTTGAACATAACTTTCAGCTCGCTATGACCTCTGTCTCAGGCAAGAGTCCGATGAAGACCAATAACGAGCATGGTGCGGTGATGGTGCTATCGATTTTTCAGGAAGAAGCGGCATTGCATCGCGGTGGCAAAGGGCTGAAAATTCAACGGGAGTGGTCTGAAATGCGTTTTTCTAGTCTGGCATTTGGTTTGTCGAAATTTGCGGTGATGAAGTCGTTACTGACGGTAGTCATGGTGTGCTCGGCTTCGGTCTGGGGTGTGGTTACGGGGTGCGAGATTGCGGATGCGCAGAGAATCCGGATCGGGCTTAACGATGGGGTACAGGGGGTCTGTTCAAACAATGGGGAAGAGATTAGCTGTACTTACCAACAAGACGAAGGCTGGACCTGCTCGGGGCCACAGGGTCAAACCAATGCCTTCGCTCCGCAGGGTGATGAGTTGCCGCAATCCCTCATTGATCAGACCTGCGGGTGTATGTGCTCTGGGACACGTGCGGACAACAGATGCCGCAAAGGATTAAACGGCGATCCCGCTTTCCCACTGCGGCTCGGGAAGAACCGCTGTAGTCGAGAAAGTGCTGATAGCAACTTGATTGGAGAAATGTGCTATGAAAAAGATGTTTATGACCCTTTTTGGCCTGACACTCGTGGGTTCTGGCGTGGCGCTGGCGCAATACAATCGGGATTACTCGTTTGAAGACGTCGATACCAACGGCGACGGCAAGATCAGCGTCGAGGAGGCAAAAGCAAATCCGGATTTTGTCAACGAAGCCATCTACCATACTTTTAAATTAGCCCACGGCAACGACAATGTGGAATGGTCCAATCCGATGGAACAGGAAGAATGGGAGGGTCTCACTTCGCACTAGTGTCCGGTAACAAGCGCTGTGGGTGGGTAACCACAGCCCTGAAAAGGGTAAACTACTCAATTTGCTCCAGCAACAGGCATCCGAAGAATCAGGTTTGCGTAAGAGCAGATAGCATAGTTCCTGACTCCACGAAGATATGTCATTTAACGAATCCAATATTGGCTTTGTCAGCCTTGGTTGCCCTAAGGCTCTCGTAGACTCCGAACGCATCCTCACGCGTCTGAAGGCGGAGGGTTACCGCGTCGTGCCGACGTACAGTGACGCCGAACTCGTGATTGTTAACACGTGCGGCTTCATTGACAGTGCCGTGACTGAGTCTCTCGAGACTATCGGCGAGGCTCTTGCCGAAAACGGTAACGTGATTGTTACCGGCTGTCTGGGCGCTAGAGCCGACCAGATTTTGGAAGCTCATCCCAATGTGTTAGCAGTGACGGGACCCCAAGCCTATGAAGCAGTCATAGCGCAGGTACATCAGCATTTACCCAGACCGGCTAGCCCCTTCACCAATCTAATTCCGCCCCAAGGTATTAAACTGACCCCTCGCCATTATGCCTATCTAAAGATCGCTGAGGGTTGTGACCATCGCTGCTCTTTTTGTATCATCCCGCAACTGCGCGGCAATCAGGTCAGTTACTCCATCGACCGGATACTCCAGGAGGCCGAGGGTCTGGTTCAAGCCGGGGTAAAGGAACTGTTGATTATTTCCCAAGATACCAGTGCCTATGGCGTGGATGTTAAATACCGCACTGGCTTTTGGAAAGGCCGTCCGGTTAAGACCCATATTCAAACCCTGGCCGAAGCGTTGGGAGAGTTAGGCATATGGATACGCTTGCACTATGTCTATCCCTATCCTCATGTCGATAACCTCATACCCCTGATGGCCGAAGGTAGGCTCTTGCCTTACCTGGACGTTCCCCTGCAACACGCAAGCCCACGTATCCTGAAGGCTATGAAGCGCCCCGCCGATGCCGAGAACACGTTAGAACGCATAAGGCGCTGGCGGACAATTTGCCCGCACATCACCCTGCGCAGCACTTTCATTGTCGGTTTTCCCGGTGAAACTGAAGAGGACTTCCAGCAATTATTGACTTTTCTTGAAGAGGCTCAGCTGGATCGGGTGGGATGTTTTAGTTACTCTCCTGTGGCAGGGGCAACCGCCAACGCATTACCAAATGCCGTACCAGAAGACGTCAAACAAGATCGACTGGAACGGTTTATGCTGCATCAGGCCGAGCTGAGTGCCGATAAGCTTCAGCAGCAATGGGGCCGTACGCTGACCGTGTTGGTTGATGCCATCGAAGGTAACCAAGCCATTGCCCGCAGCCAAGCCGATGCGCCTGAAATCGATGGATTAGTCTATGTGCAGAACGGCGCTTCGCTTAATGTGGGGGAATTCGCTCAAGTGACCGTGATAGATACCGATACTTATGATCTTTACGCCAAGCCCTGTATCTAGCCGGCCTCGGCACAGGTATTTAGATCTTCACAAAGCCAATACTCAATAAACGGCCGGCAAAGGGGCTATTAAAACTCTATATAGCCTTCGGGCAGAGTAGTATTTGTCAGTGAAATTCCACCCGAACAATTTGATCTAAACGCATCTCCAGCTCTTCGCCGGTCTGCCGCCTGGCTAATAGATATTCAGCATGATCCCGAGTTTTCAGATCAATGGGAAGCAAAATTTCCATGTGAACTATGCCGTCACCGGGACACCATACTAATCTCAGTCGTTGGCGGTGCATGACAGCCGATTCATAACGGCTGTAAAGGCTACAGTCGATGGGTCTATAGTCGCTCATTATTTACCCTCTCAGCCCTCCTCCTTGGTTCTATTATTTAGTTTAATCGAGTTGTTTTCAGCTGGACTTTGGTTATTATTTATAAATCAAATACTTAAATACCCATCGTCCTCTCCTCTTCAAGGGGAGAGAGAATAAATCTTTAATCCTCAAATACTTAACTACCTCTCCCTTGGTGGGAGAGGATTGGGGTGAGGGGGAAATGGCCAAAGTCCAGCTTAGTTCTTGGTGGTGTCTACCAAGCGGTTTGCTTTAATCCATGGCATCATCGCGCGCAGTTTCTCACCCACCGTCTCAATAGGATGTTCACGGCTCAAGCGGCGCATTGCTTTTAGTGTTGGCGCACCCGCTTGATTTTCCAAGATAAATTCCCGAGCGAATTCACCGCGTTGGATCTGGCTAAGGATACGCCGCATCTCGCGTCGTGTTTCTTCAGTAATGATGCGAGGACCACGGGTAAGATCGCCGTACTCAGCGGTATTCGAAATCGAATAACGCATATTGGCGATGCCACCTTCGTACATTAAATCAACAATGAGTTTGAGTTCATGAAGACACTCAAAGTAGGCCATCTCCGGGGCGTAACCAGCTTCTACCAGCGTCTCAAAACCCGTCTGTACCAGTGCCGTAATACCACCGCAGAGTACCACCTGCTCACCGAATAGATCCGTCTCCGTCTCCTCACGAAAAGTGGTCTCTATGACGCCGGCGCGCGCCCCACCGTTGGCAGCGGCATAGGACAAGGCGATATTCTTAGCCTGGTCAGAAGCATCCTGATAGACAGCGATCAACGACGGCACACCGCCGCCCTGCATATAAGTGGAACGTACCAAATGTCCAGGTCCTTTAGGGGCCACGAGAATAACATCCAGGTCCCGGCGCGGTGTGATTTGCCCAAAATGAATATTAAAACCGTGGGCAAAGGCTAGCGTAGCACCGTGCTTTAAATTCGGTTCAATCTGTTCGGCATAAAGTTTTGGCTGTTGTTCATCCGGCGCAAGAACCATTACCAGATCGGCCACACTCACGGCGTGCTCGACGCTATTCACCGCAAGCCCTGCATTTTCCACCTTAGCCCTGGAAGTGGAATCGGGACGTAAACCGACCACCACATTGACACCAGAATCATGCAGGTTATTTGCATGGGCATGGCCTTGGGAACCATAACCAATCACGGCCACTGTCTTGTTTTTGATAATGGAAAGATTGGCGTCTTTATCGTAATACACTTTCATTGCAGGTGCCTGTTTCTACTCAACAGAAAAGGCCGACCCTCAATAGGGCTGACCACGAAGCATTGGGTCTTATACCCGCAGGGCCTTTTGACCCCGAGCGATGCCGGTTACGCCGGAACGTACCACTTCCAGGATGTTGTCCGTATGCGCAGCACTGATGAAACCATCCAGTTTCTCACTGGTGCCAGTGAGCTCAATGGTGTAGGTAGAATCCGTGACATCAATGACGCGCCCCCGGAAAATATCCGTTAACCGCTGCATTTCGGCGCGCTGATCTCCGTTGGCCTTGACCTTAATTAACATCAGCTCGCGCTCGATATGGACACCATCTGTGAGATCGATCAGCTTGACCACGTCAATCAGCTTATTCAGTTGCTTAACGATCTGTTCGATAATATCGTCGGTTCCTGAAGTGACCAGCGTTAGACGCGATAGAGAAGGCTCTTCCGTAGGCGCTACCGTCAGGCACTCGATATTAAAACCGCGGGCTGAGAACAGATTGGCGACCCGGGAGAGAGCGCCAGCTTCGTTTTCTAACAAAATTGAAATGATGTGTCGCATAGTCTTACACCAAAATCATCCCTTCTTCGTGGGTGGAAACCATCTTATCGCGCCCAGCGAGAAGCATCTCGTTCTGTCCTCCGCCAGCAGGAATCATGGGAAAAACGTTTTCTTCAGGATCGGTGATAAAATCCATGAATACTGTGCGATCCTTCATGGCAAAGGCTTCGCGCAACACACCTTCCACGTCGCTCGGCCGCTCAATAAGCATGCCCACATGACCGTAGGCTTCGGCTAGTTTCACAAAATCCGGTAATGCATCCATATAGGACATGGAATAGCGTTTCTCATAGAAAAATTCTTGCCACTGCCGAACCATACCCAAATACCGATTGTTTAAGTTAATAATTTTCACCGGCGTGTGATACTGCAGCATGGTTGATAATTCCTGCAACATCATCTGAATGCTGCCCTCCCCGGTGACACATGCTACATCCTGATCCGGAAAAGCGAATTTAGCTCCCATCGCTGCTGGCAAACCGAATCCCATGGTGCCCAGGCCTCCCGAATTGATCCACTGACGGGGACGGTCAAAATGGTAATATTGCGCAGCCCACATTTGGTGCTGTCCAACATCGGAGGTAATAATGGCTTGACCGTCAGTTACCTCGTAGAGTTTCTCAATCACAAACTGAGGTTTGATGATTTCGTTGCTGTAAAAATATTTCAAGGATTCAATGCTACGCCACTCATCGATTTGCTTCCACCATGTCGCTAATGCTTCGCTATCAGGCTGAATCTTATCCTCCTTGAGGATATTGATCATCATGCGCAAGACTTGCGGTACGGAGCCGACAATTGGCACGTCGACTTTGACATTCTTGGAAATCGAGGATGGGTCGATATCAACGTGAACAATACGTGCCGCAGGACAAAATTTCTCGAGATCTCCCGTCACGCGGTCATCGAAACGAGCTCCAATGGCAATCAGCACATCACAGTTATGCATGGCCATATTAGCCTCATAAGTGCCATGCATGCCTAACATGCCTAAGAATTGAGAGTCAGTAGCGGGATAAGCACCTAATCCCATCAATGTATTCGTAATCGGAAAGCCCAGCATCCGGGTAAACTCGCTTAACTCCCTAGAGCCATCGCCCAGAATAACGCCACCTCCCGTGTAAATCACAGGGCGCTTGGCAGAAGCAACCAATTCGATGGCCTTGCGGATCTGTCCAATATGTCCCTTCACCGTGGGATTATAAGAACGCATCCTGATGGTTTTGGAATAGACAAAATCCGTTTTGGCGGCCGTGACATCTTTAGGAATGTCGATCACCACGGGACCAGGCCGGCCAGTCGTGGCAATGTAAAAGGCCTTCTTGAGGGTTTCAGCCAGCTTGGTCACGTCCTTAACGAGAAAATTATGCTTTACACAAGGACGCGTGATGCCCACCGCGTCGACTTCCTGAAAAGCGTCATTACCAATAAGCTTGGTGGGAACTTGACCGGACATGACGATCATAGGAATAGAGTCCATGTAAGCGGTAGCAATCCCAGTTACCGCATTTGTTACTCCGGGGCCGGATGTTACCAATACGACACCTGGTTTGCCACTGGCACGGGCGTAACCATCTGCCGCATGGGCAGCGGCTTGCTCGTGACGTACCAGGATATGCTTCACGTCCTCCTGGACGTGTAGGGCATCGTAAAGATGTAAAACGGCACCGCCCGGGTAACCGAATACATATTCGACACCCTCTTCCTTGAGGCAACGGACGACGATTTCGGCACCGGTTAGTTCCATAGAACTGAACTCCTCATGGCAGGGTTTACAACAACACGCGACTAAAAACCGCACACATTAGAAATCAACATAGGTAAATTATTGTTCAGCAACCATGGCTCCAGCGAATATCGCTAACATAATTCTCAAGCATGACACAGCGTAACTATCGTCTCTACTTGCCAGGATAAGTCAAGAACCGCTGCCAAACAAACGTTTCGACGAAGACACTGTCGTTCGGTTATAACAAATTTCCGCGAGCTCGACAGTATACAATAAATGAACGAAGATGGCTTGATAATTATAGGATTTCCAAAGAGCCACTGCTGGATCTGGACAAGTTCGCTAGTAAAAGCCTTATATAACATAGCATATAAGGCTGTAACTTATTATGATTAACAGACAATACAGACTAAGGAAAATTTTCTCAATGCTCAAGGAGAACGCAATGCATAAGCAGGCACTCGTTATCTTCTGGATGTTAATGTACTGTGCTTTAGCCCATGCCGACGGGGGAATTTATAAGTGGGTAGACGACCGGGGCAACGTACATTACCGGGATCTTCCGCCTCCGCAAGGCAGCCTTTATCAAACTTTACAAAAACCCGCAGCGCCCAGCCGGGACCCCGAGGCCGTTATGCAAGAATTGCGAGAAAAAGTGGAAGCGCTTGACAAAGCAAATACAGAAACCCGTCAACAAGAAGACAATGCCGATACCGAAGCACAGCGTGCGCAGAACTGTGAGCAGGCCAAAAAAAACATAGAAATTCTGGAAACCAGCTCGGCGCCTATCCGAATTGATGCCGATGGTAAACGGATTGTGCTCGACCTTCAGCAACGTCAAGAAGAGGTAGAAAAAAACCTCAAGTATATCGAGGACCTTTGCAGTGCAGAAAAGCAAACTTCAACCCGAACACCGGTGAGATCGCCATTGCAGCAAGCCGATACAGCGGATTGAGTTTTGTGTCCTTGCTGATCGGGCTAAATATCAGCCTTCAAGAGTCGTTGATAAATAGTCTTACCCACTATGAGAATATCCCGCTTTCCCTTGTTTACCCTTAAAGAGATCCCGGCCGATGCCGAGGTCATCAGTCACCAACTGATGCTACGCGCCGGCTTGATCCGGAAACTGGCTGCTGGCGTGTATACCTGGTTGCCCTTAGGCCTGCGCGTACTGCGCAAGGTTGAAACGGTAGTTCGCGAGGAAATGAATCGCGCTGGAGCCTTAGAACTGCTCATGCCCGCCGTGCAGCCCGCGGAGCTGTGGCAGGAGTCTGGACGTTGGGAGCAGTATGGTCCGGAACTGCTGCGTCTCAATGATCGGCATGAACGCGATTTCTGCTTTGGTCCTACCCATGAAGAGGTTATTACCGATCTAATTCGCCGGGAAATAAAAAGCTATAAACAACTGCCGGTCAATTATTATCAAATTCAGACTAAATTTCGTGACGAGATTCGTCCCCGCTTCGGGATTATGCGGGCCCGCGAGTTTTTAATGAAAGACGCCTACTCCTTTCATATAAACCAGGCTTCGCTGCGGGAAACTTACGATATCATGCTAAAAAGCTACCATCGTATCTTTTGCCGATTGGGTCTGAATTTCCGATCTGTATTAGCCGATACCGGCAGTATTGGCGGTAGCCGTTCCCAGGAATTTCATGTTTTGGCTGATTCCGGCGAAGATGCGATTGCTTTCGCTTCGGACAGCGATTATGCAGCTAATGTGGAAATGGCTGAAGCCTTGGCTCCACCGGGCGCGCGTCCAGCGCCCAAAGTTTCTCTCAGTTGCGTATCTACGCCGGGACAGCATACCATCAGAGACCTCTGCAGTTTCCTCAATGTGAATCCTCAGCAAACTCTCAAGACTCTGCTGGTGCAAGGCACTGAAAGTGAGGTAGTGGCCCTCTGTCTGCGTGGTGATCATGAACTCAACACCATTAAAGCGGAAAAACTTTCTCAAGTTGCCGCTCCGCTAACCTTCGCCAGTGATGTTCAGATCCAGGCAGTGGCAGGCTGCCATGCAGGGTCTCTAGGACCGGTGGATCTTGCTGTACCTATCATTGCCGATCGTTCCGCGGCACATGTGACGGATTTTATTTGTGGTGCCAATGCGGAGGACACGCATTTAACGGGAGTCAATTGGGGACGTGATCTACCGGAACCGTTGGTTGCCGATTTGCGCAATGTCGTGGAAGGCGATCCCAGTCCCGATGGCAACGGAACGCTGTCCATTGCGCGGGGTATCGAAGTAGGGCATATCTTTCAGCTGGGTGATAAGTACAGTGCCGCCATGAACGCCACGGTACTGGACGAAAATGGTCACAGCCATCCCATTATGATGGGTTGTTACGGCATCGGTGTATCGCGCGTCGTGGCAGCCGCCATTGAACAAAGCCATGATGAACGCGGCATCATCTGGCCTGCGGCCATGGCTCCATTCCAGGTCGCTTTGCTGCCTATCAACGCCCGTAAATCCCAACGACTGCGAGAAGCTGCTGAACAGATTTACCAGATGCTTCTTAATAGCGGCATAGATGTGCTACTTGACGACCGGGAGGTGCGCCCCGGCGTGATGTTCGCCGATATGGAACTCATCGGAATCCCTCACCGGCTGGTACTCAGCGAGCGCGGTCTGGATGACGGTCACCTGGAATATAAAGGCCGCCGGGACAAAGAGAGCGTTTTGCTCCCCTGGGAACAAGGCCTAAATTTCTTGCAAGAACGGTTGATCCTTCCAGTTGAAGTTGACTAATCGTGGCGATGGAGTAATAGCGGTAAAGACGCCGGTATCGCAGAATTTTTGCAAAAATGGGCGTTGCGACACCGCTCTGGGCGGGTCGCTAGCAGCGCTCAGAGAGATGTGCGGTAACGAATCCCTACAGGATGTCAGAATTGAGCAGCGGTGACATCACCTAACCCGGACAGCTAGAAGCCTGACTAATGTAAGAAGTAGCGCGCCAGGCCTGCCTCATGCCACCAGCCGTTTGGGCAATACATCTTTTAGCTTAGCGCGGATATCGCGCAGCATTTTTTCCGTCGTACGCCAAGCGATACAAGGATCGGTAACCGACACGCCATACTTCAGCTGAGATAGGTCAGGCGGGATGGACTGATTACCCGCCTCTATATTGCTCTCGATCATCAAACCGATAATGGAACGGTTACCTTCTAGGATTTGGTGCATGCAGTCACTCATAACAAGTGACTGTAAGGCAGGATCTTTATTGGAGTTGGCGTGACTGCAATCGATCATAATGTTGGTCGGTAAATTTTCGGCAAGCAATTGCTGCTCGCAAAGAGCAATTGTTACCGAATCGTAGTTGGGCTTGCTGCCGCCACGTAGCACCACATGACCATAATGATTACCGGAGGTGCGAATCACCGCGCATTGGCCATCACGGTTAATACCCAGAAAACTATGAGGATTGGAGACCGAATGCAGTGCGTTAATTGCGACGCTGAGGCTACCGTCGGTACCGTTTTTAAAACCCACCGGGGTGGAGAGACCACTAGCCATTTCTCGGTGGGTTTGTGACTCGGTAGTGCGGGCGCCAATGGCGGTCCAGGAGATTAAATCACCGATATATTGTGGCGTAATGGGATCCAGCGCCTCGGTGCCGACGGGCAAACCCATTTCGGTCAATTCCAGCAATAGAGACCGGGCTATTTGCAGCCCTTCCTCCACGTGAAACGAGTCGTCCAGGTAAGGATCATTGATCAAGCCCTTCCAGCCGACGGTAGTGCGTGGTTTCTCGAAGTAAACCCGCATGACCAAAAATAAAGTATCATTCACTTCCTCAGCAAGCTTTTGTAACCGCTGTGCATAATCACGCGCTGCTTCAATATCGTGAATGGAACAAGGACCTGCAACAATCAGCAGGCGCGCGTCTTGTCGATCCAAAATGCGTTCTATGGTTCTCCTGCTCTCAAGCACGGTTTTCTCGGCCTTCTCGCTGGGTGGCAGCCGCCGCTTAATTTCCGCAGGGGTCAATAACAAATCTTGAGAGACAACATTAACGTTACTTATGCGGTCAGAATGCATAATCAACTTTACCTTTTTAAAGATAGAGACTCGCTAACAAAAGCAACCTTTACGAGATCGTTACGTCAGGTTTTAAAAAGCGTCACGTTTCCGGCGGCGTCGCTTTAGAGCATGCTGCTATCGCTTACAACTCGTTGAGTGGGAACTTTCACAAATGCTTTAGCCCTGGCTGGAGCATTTCTATGGACCATGATTTGCTTCTCTTGCTTGATGAATTTTTTCCAAAGCAGAGTCGGTTTCTCATGGAACAGCAATGCCGGATCTGCCTCGAACAGCTGCCAACTGCCCGTAGCAAGCTCGGCGTCTAATTGACCTGGAGCCCACCCGGCATGCCCAATATATATCCGCATATTCGTTGCCGGTTTATATTTGTCAAGCAGTTGCTTTAGGGTTGGTCGGTGAGCACTCACATACACATTATCCAGCACCGGCATGCCGTGGTCTAGGGGGATTTTACTGCGCACCAGAAACATTAAGGTATGCAGCGCAACAGGGCCGCCCAAAAACAAAGCATGTTGTTTGCCATTTTCGTCCGCTAAATCGGGTAAAACCTCGGCTAAAGAAATTTCGGTAGGACGGTTGATAACGAGTCCTAAGGCACCATTCTCGCCATGCTCTAGGAGCAGAATCACCGTACGCTGAAATCTAGGATCCGGCATATCCTGGCTTGCTACTAGAAACGCCCCTCTAGCAGGACTGTCAAGGGGTTTAAGGTATGCAGCTGATGCCGCCCAAGCCGTATGTGATTCGGCGTGTTCATGGTCAACCGCCCAATAAATCAACATAAGCACAGTGGCAAAAAAAACCGCACCGTTACGCAACACAGCCAAACCGGCTCGCCTGATCTTTGGAAAATTTGCCGCACACGTCATAATATTCTCATGATATTCTCATGTTTCCCGCAGACTGATGATTGGCCAGCCCCTGTCTCGCGCATAACGCGCTAACGCGGCGTCCGGATCTACGGCTATCGGATGGTCCACCCGGTTCAGTAGCGGCAGGTCATTGCATGAATCGCTGTAAAACCAGCTGCCTTCCAAAGTGTAGTTCATCGTCTCCAGCCAAGCTTCCAGCCGCTTTACCTTGCCTGCCTGAAAACAGGGGATGTCAAAGGATTTGCCAGTATAGCGGCCGTCTTTTACCTCAACTTCAGTTGCCAGTAAATGGGGAACATTCAACAATTCGGCGATAGGCTGCGTCACGAAACGCGAGGTGGCCGTAATAATCAGCAATATATCACCTGCATCCCGGTGGCGCCGCAATAACTGCTCCGCTTTCGGCAAAATAAGCGGATGAATCCGCTCCGCCAGAAAACGCCGCCGCCATTGGTGCATGACAGCTGGTTCGTTGGCTGCCAAAGGTTGCAATGCAAATTCCAGATATTTTTGAATATCTAGAGTACCTTCTTGGTAAGCAGCATAGAAACGCTGGTTTTCTTGTTCAAAGAAATCACCATCGACAACGCCATGTTCTACTAAGAACTGCCCCCACAAATAATCGCTATCGCCTCCGAGCAAGGTATTATCCAGATCAAAGATAGCGAGGCTCAAGAGCGATTCTCCCGACTTGGTAAATACTTTAGAAGAGTAAAAAATTGCTCCGTCTCAGGCAATCGGGCAATAGCGAATAACGTTTTGGGAAGAGTGCTGACCATGGCGAAAAAACCTTCGTTGTGAAAAAATAAGATATTACTCGCATGTTACAAGATTGGGTCACAAGTGATTGATTCGGAGGGGTATAGACTTAACGTTGGCATTATTTTGTGCAACGCGGACAAGCGCGTGTTTTGGGCAAAGCGGATCGGCCAGCGTTCCTGGCAGTTTCCTCAGGGCGGCATTCGTGAACATGAGTTATCTGTTCCCGAACTTGCTATGTTTCGTGAGTTGGCAGAGGAGATCGGCTTGCAGCCTCAGCATGTGGCGATTCTCGGGCGCACGGAAGGCTGGTTGCACTATCGTCTGCCTAGACGGTTGATCCGGCGTGGTAGTAAGCCCACCTGCATTGGTCAAAAGCAGGTGTGGTTTTTGCTGCGCATGCTAGGTAAAGAGAGTGATGTACGACTAGATTTGTCTGAGCATCCTGAATTTGACCACTGGCGTTGGGTTGATTATTGGTATCCGCTAAAGGCGGTGGTGCCGTTTAAGCGGCAAGTGTATTTTCGTGCTTTGCAGAAGCTGGCGCCCCTATTATTTTCCGACGGGCAGTACATACCGCCTATTTCCTTGATACGGCCGCGCCGTTCACACAAGCGTTAGTTGTCTTAACTGATAGGCCTCTTGCAAAGATGAGCGCTAAGGCTCAGGGCTGGAAATTGTCGCCAGCAGTGTCCAAGGAAGGGCACGGTAGCAAATCCCTGGCGGATGGCAGGGCTGAGCGGCGCTGACATGTCCAGTCTGGACGGCTAAAGTCTAAATCGTGCAAGAAGTCTAATAATAACTATTTTTTGTGAGGACTGTCCTATGCTGGACTCCCTGCGTCGTATCGTACAGGAGGTCAATGCGGCACATGACCTTGACGAGGCTCTGTCGCTGATTGTAGAGCGTGTTAAGTCTGCCATGCAGGCGGATGTATGCTCGGTGTATATGACTGATTATGCGCGCGGGGAGCACGTGCTAATGGCAACTGACGGTCTTCGCTCAGAGGTGGTTGGCCAGGTGCGTCTGCAGTTGGGTCAGGGTTTAACCGGCCTAGCGGCTAGCCGTGCCGAACCGGTAAACGTGGAAAATGCACCTGAGCATCCTGCTTTTAGTCATGTTGCTGAGATTGATGAAACCTCTTTTCATGGTTTTCTTGGCGTACCTATTATCTGCCGGCGTAAAAACCTGGGTGTGTTGATCGTGCAACAACGCTTACAACGCAAATTTACGGCGGAAGAAGAGTCTTTCCTCGTAACCCTGGCGGCGCAGTTGGCGGGTTCCATCACGCAGGCAGAGCTTCGTCAAGCGCTAGATTGGCTGGACCGGGATACGCTCGGTGAAACGCTGTTTCTGGAGGGTGTAGCGAGTGCCAAGGGGTTAGGCATGGGCGAAGCCGTGGTTGTATTTCCCGAGGCAGATCTGGATTCAGTCCCAGATAAAGCGGTCACTAATCGCAAGGCCGAAGCCGCACGTTTCCAGCAGGCAGTGACAGCTGAACTTAAAGAAATCAAGCGCTTGAATAAACGCATGCGGCGTCTACTGTCTGCCGGTGACCGCGCCTTATTCGACGCCTACGCTCTGCTGCTTGGCAGTGATAGCCTAGTGAACGGCACTCTCAAACGTATTCTTAGCGAAGGTAATTGGGCGCCGGGAGCGTTGCGATCTACCATTCTTGAATATGCCGATCTCTTTGAGGAAATGGACGATCCCTATTTACAAGGACGTGCGGCTGATATTCGCGATTTGGGCCGACGTCTGCTTAAACGCCTACAACAAGAGCAAGAAGCTAAAGGCCGTGACTTCCCTGATCACACTATTCTGATGGGAGAAGAAATTGGTGTTTCGCAATTAATGGAAGTGATGCCGGAAAAACTGGCGGGGCTGGTTGCGGTGCATGGTACCGGCGCCTCTCACGTAGCCTTGTTAGCTCGCGGTCTGGGAATACCAGCGGTATTTGGTGTAAACAATTTACCGCTCAGCCGCCTAAATGGACGCGAAGTGGTAGTAGATGGCTACTCAGCTCGAGTCTGTATTCAGCCTAGTCCAGCCCTGCGTCAGGAATATTTAAAATTAGCAGAAGAAGAGGCAGAACTATCCCGCGGTCTACAGGAACTGCGCGATCTGCCAGCTGAGACGCCAGACGGCTACCGCCTGGAATTACATGCCAACTCTGGACTGTTTGCCGATATTGCTGCTGCTCGGGACGGTGGTGCCGAAGGCGTGGGCTTATACCGTTCAGAACTGCATTTTGCGCTGCGGGACCGGTTTCCCGGTGAAGACGAACAAGCGGCTAATTACACACGCATCCTGCGGACTATGGCACCACGCCCGGTGGTTTTACGCACCTTGGATATCGGTGGTGATAAACCTCTACCATATTTTCCTATCGAGGAACAAAATCCTTTTCTCGGCTGGCGCGGTATCCGTGTAAGTCTTGATCAGCCGGACATTTTTAAGACTCAATTGCGGGCCATGCTGCGGGCCGGAACAGCTTATAACAATTTGGCCATTATGTTCCCCATGATTACCTGTGTCAGTGAGCTAACCGAGGCCATAGACATGTTGCGCCAGGCTTACGTGGAACTGCGGGAAGATGGGTTGCCGGCCGTATTCCCCCGCATAGGGCTTATGGTAGAAGTGCCCGCGGTAGTGTATCAGATCGATATCATGGCGCGAATGGTTGATTTTGTCTCCGTGGGCAGCAATGATTTAACGCAGTATATACTGGCTGTTGACCGTAACAATGACCGTGTTGCTAAACTCTATGACGGACTTCACCCAGCCGTGTTGCAGGTCATTCGTCACGTTGTGGAACGTACACACCTAGCTAAAAGACCCGTCAGCATATGCGGAGAGATGGCAGGTGATCCGGCTGCTGCTCTATTGCTCATGGCCATGGGAGTCGATAATTTAAGCATGAGCTTGGGTAATCTGCTAAAGATCAAATGGATGATTCGCACTATAAAATACCAGTTTGCCCAGGAATTATTGTCTGAAGTGCTACTGCTGAACAATACCGGCGTTATTCGGGAAAGGTTGAACGAGGTCCTGGAAGCACACGGTCTTGGCGGACTGATCAGAATAGGTAAATAAATTAACATCCTTTTCGAAGTCAGCGGCTTAGCAGTTAACGTAGGTACTGCACTTGATTAAATCACTGATAAATTGCTTCTATCACAAATGCGGCTTAGAGCTGGCTTTCCAATTAAATTTTCAGAATGCATCATTTTTCTAAAGCCGACGTTCCGCATACCCTACCAGTGATTAGTGAATTTTGTACAGTGCGGCTGTCAAAAGCGATTTTAGCCACCACGGGGGAGAACCGATGGCAGCCCATATCGAGACGGGCACGATGGTGCCGCCGCGTTACCGAAGCCAGACGCTAGATCATTTAGGATTAGTGGCTGGCATGTATGAGGAACTGGGCATTGGGCAGACGATTGACCGCGCGGTTATCCAGGATGGCGACAAGCGCCAGGTCTCCTTGGGTCAAGCGGTCAAGGCGATGGTGCTCAATGGGTTGGGGTTTATCAATCAACGCTTATACTTGATGCCAAAGTTTTTCTGGGATAAACCCACGGAACGGCTGATTGGGGAGGGCATTCAACCCGAGCATCTTAACGATGATGTGTTGGGTCGGGCCTTGGACGCTTTGTATAAATTTGGCGTCACCGAGCTCTATGCGCTGATTGCGCCCCAGGCGGTCCAGCGCCTGGGGCTACGGGTACGCGTTGCGCATTTGGACAGCACCGGTTTTCATGTCGATGGCGACTACCCCCGCGAGCCCGGTACCGAGGAAGGGGTCATTCACCTCACCCGGGGTTACAGCCGCGACCACCGCCCGGACTTGAACCAGGCCGTCTTGCAACTGATTGTGGAACACCAGGCGGGGTTACCACTGTTGCTGCAGCCGCTGGACGGCAATGCCGACGACAAGACCTACTTTCGTCAGACCCTGCAGGCGTATTTGGGGCAGCTACGCACCACCTATGAACTGGACACGATTGTCGCAGACAGCGCCCTGTATACGGCCGAGACCTTGCCGTTGTTGCAGGACGTGCACTGGATCACACGGGTACCCGCCACGCTGAACGCCGCGCAAGAGGTGCTACGTGCCACCGACCCCGAGACGATGACGCATCTCGACGAACACACCCGCTATCAGCGTCTGAGTACGGAGTATGCCGGGGTAGCCCAACGGTGGCTGGTGGTCGACTCCGACGCGGCGCAGCAGCGTGCGCGTAAGACCGTGTCTCGGCAATGCCGGAAACAGACGGAGGCGGATACCAAGGCGTTTGCTAAATTATGTGGGCAGTCTTTCGCTTGTGCCGACGATGCCAAACAGGCGCTGGCCGCCTTTCAGAACACTCTCACCCTAACCACGGTGGTCGAGCCGCAGATCGTGTCGGTACCTCACTATCAAGGTCGCGGGCGTCCTGCCAAGGCGTGCTCACCCGATACGCTGACTTATCGGATCGACGGGACGTTAGCCAGCCTGCCCGCCGCCTACCGCGCCCGCCTGCGCCAACACAGTGGCTTTATCCTGGCCACGAATCAGCTGGATACCGAGGCGTTGTCCGATGCCGAGTTACTGCAGGCGTACAAAGCTCAGCAGCGCGTGGAACGGGGCTTTCGCTTTTTGAAAGATCCGCTGTTCTTGGCGTCCTCACTTTACCTGAAGTCACCGCAACGCATCATGGCGCTGATGTTGGTAATGACCCTGTGTTTGTTGGTTTATGCCGCCTTGGAACACCGGATCCGTGACCGGCTGAAAGCCCAGGAACACACCTTTCCTCATCAAACCGGTAAACCCGTTGCCAACCCCACGGCGCGCTGGGTATTCCAGTATTTCGTCGGTATTCATTTACTTATCCTGGCCGACGGTCAGGTGCTGGCCCTCAACCTTGATGAGCACCACCAGCGCTTGCTCGAGTTACTCGGTCAGGCCTATGAAGCGTTTTATTCCTAAAATCAAGCAGGGGGTGTGCGGAATGTCGGCTAAAGCGCTGTGTAAAGCAGTAACCACAAGCAAATTAGTGTGTTTATACTAAACTTAGTCGTTATTATTTTTAAATTATAATGGTATCTGTTATGAAATCAGTGCAGCCAGATGCTTATTCACATGAGTAACTTGACAATGTCATATTAGAATTTTCTTATGATATTTATTTATCAATGAATTAAGATAACCCTTGCCGGCTACTTAAAGCGCGGGATGTGCTAGGCGGCACATCCGTTGGTAGGAGCGAGCTTGCTCGCGAATCGACGGTCATCAAATTTAGTTCGCGAGCAAGCTCGCTCCTACCAAGTTGCTTGCAAAGTGTCCCCGCTAAAGTTGATAGCCAAAAATATTTCTGTAATGTACTAATTTTGAATGAAAATTAGATTTTCCTAATGTGGCATTGTCAAGGTAAGCAGCTAAAATGGAAAGTGTAATTACTCTCCGTTAATCAAGAATCTGTTGTAAAAAAAGGTAAGTCAATGACAAATGCAAAAGAAGAAAAGAACGAAAAACAATCGCCTGAAACACCTCAGGATCAGGTGCTAGCCGTTGGAAAAACCGCTATCGAGACAGCTCAGGAGGCAATTGCCCGAGCGCAAGAAGCCGTTGAGAAGATTCAGCAGGAAGGCGTCAAAATCCTTGAATCCCTGGTCAAGGAAGGCGGGAAAATGTTTGAAGAAACTCAAAAAGTGGCTGGAGGCAAAGTGGAAGAAATGAAAGGTAGAGTCGAAGAAGCGAGAGGTAAAGCCGCTGAAACCTTTGACAACTTAGAGCAAATTTTTGAAGAACGTGTATCGCAAGCTTTAAGCCGATTGGGCATTCCTACACGGGATGATTTTCAAGCCATTGCCAAACGCTTAGACGAATTAAACGGCAATGTACAGACCCTAATCAAGAGTCGAAGTCAGGCTGGAATCCCAGAAAAAGATGACTTAAAGGAGATTTCAGGTCTTGGCCCGGTACTCGAGGGTAAGTTAAACTCGCAGGGCATTATCAGCTATCGGCAAATTGCCCAGTTAGGTCCTGAAGAAATTGACCAGATTGAAGAGGTGCTTCACTCTTCGGGCCGAATTCAGCGCGAAAATTGGATTGAGCAAGCCAAAGAACTGCACTTCAAAAAATACGGTGAACGGCTTTAATGCCAAGGTTGTCACTATATGATCCCCTGGAGGGAGAGAAAGATAGGTAAGAAACAAGAAAACAGCCATTCCACTCATCAGTTCATAACCCTAAGATGCTCGGATCCTGTCGTATAATTGACCAATGAGTTTTCTTGACCGGATTCGAGCATTAAATACTCATGATTTAAGCGGGTATCGAGTCTTTCGAATAGCGGGTAAGAAAGTAGGGTTTGTAAAGCACGCCTTTGCAGCCATTCTGGCCCGGTGGCCGGACGTGTTCCGCATTGAACAGGCAGCGGTTAACCTTGTGCCTGCCTTGGATAACCCAGAGAAACGTAGTGCAGCCGTCAATGAGGTGCTGTTACAGTTACGCCGTGAGGGTGTGATTGAGGGTTGGCGAAACGAACTTTACCCGGTAAATCGGTTTTACGGAGAACCGCCTTATCTGCTGATGGAGCGGGCTGCCATACCATTCTTTGGCGTACGTGCCTACGGTGTCCATATGAACGGCTTTGTCCGCACTGGAAATGAAGTAAGGATGTGGCTAGGACACCGCTCTCCCAGCAAACCCAACGAACCAAGCAAGCTGGATCAGCTAGTCGCCGGTGGTCAGCCTGCCGGCATTGGACTTAAAGCCAACTTGATAAAAGAATGCTGGGAAGAAGCAGGCATTCCGGTATCCTTAGCGAAGCGGGCGGTGTCAGTGGGAGCTGTCAGCTATTGTTGGGAAACCTCCCAGGGTCTGCGTCCCGACGTTATCTTTGCCTTCGATCTAGCATTACCCGCTGATTTTACTCCCATCAACCGGGATGGCGAGGTACAGGATTTCTTCCTTTGGCCGATAGAAAAAGTGAGCGAAACCGTCCACGCAAGCAATCACTTTAAGTCAAACTGTGCCCTCGTGGTAATCGACTTTTTGATCCGGCATGGTTTTATTCCACCGGAGCATCCCGACTATCTAAAGATACTCCGGGGTCTTTTATCCTAAAAAAGATTACAGTAAACGGTGCTAGGCATCGATATCAGGGATAATTCTACTTTCCAATTTAGCAATAAGGTCTTTCAGCTGGAGTTTACGCTTTTTCAAGCGTCGCAGTTGGAGCTGGTCCACATTAGGGTCTTTTGATAAGCGGATGATAACATCATCTAAATCGCGATGTTCAACTCGCAATTCACCGAGTCTTGTTTTGCAAGCCTCGATTTCATCTATACTTACAGGTGGATTCATGGTTTTTCTGTCTCCTAAGGTGCAATCGCAAAAGAATCTCTCAAAAAAAGACTGACATACCCGCATGACGGCTGCCCATATCAACGTGCTTCAATTCTAGCACCTCTATTTTTGTATTGCCCGTACCACGGTTTTTCTAAGCTTATGCTTTTCGCCTCTGCTCTCGTCAATCGGTGACTGATTATTATTATCAGTTTTAGGATTTCCTGTCTAAACCAGGGATGGTTACAATCCTGTTTTTCGGCTTATGCAAGTTTTTCATGAGTGGTTTCACTAAACTCTAATAAACTCTCACATTAGCAATCTTTAACGTTGGCAACTATGCAGCATTTAGCAAAAAAGCAACAGACGAACTTCAATAAGCTTCAAAAACGTCTTCGCAGAAACGCAGGTCGCGCCATCCAAGATTTTAATATGATTGAGGAAGGCGACAGAGTCATGGTCTGTCTCTCGGGAGGCAAAGACTCCTACACCATGCTAGACATAATGCACAATCTGCAGCACAGCGCGCCTGTGAATTTTAAGCTGATTGCTGTCAACCTGGATCAACAGCAGCCTGGCTTTCCCAAACACGTACTGCCCGATTATCTAACGGCTCAGAACATTCCTTTTCATATCATCGAAAAAGATACTTATGGCGTCGTTAAACAGTTAATCCCTGAAGGCAAGACCACCTGTGGTCTATGTTCTCGGTTGCGGCGCGGTATTCTTTATAATTTTGCCAAACAACATGGCATGACCAAGATTGCTCTGGGGCATCATCGGGACGATATTATCGAAACCTTGTTTCTTAACATGTTTTATGGCGGTAGACTGCAAGCCATGCCTCCCAAGCTGCTAAGTGAAGATGGCCAACATGTGGTAATTCGCCCGTTAGCCTACTGCCGGGAACGAGATATCGAAGACTACACAGCGGCGAAAGCATTTCCCATCATCCCCTGTGATCTCTGCGGCTCCCAGGAGACGCTACAGCGCAAGGCAATTAAAAAAATGCTGCAGTCCTGGGAAAAACAGTCGCCGGGACGTCTGGAAACCATTTTTGCCAGTTTACAAAATGTGGCTCCCTCACATCTGGCCGATACCCGATTATTTGATTTCATAGGCCTGGGATCATCCCAAGGGAGAGAAACGGCGCAGCGGAACTGGTTAATCGGTGAAAAACATGCATCTGACAATGAAACTGCCAGATTCTCCCTGCTTGCCGGGCAAAATACAGAAGCGTGAAATGCGATCGAGTCACTTGCAGTTCCGTCATTTTAACTGTCGGCATTCTCGGCGAGTGGCTACCGTTGTAAAGACAACACAAAAACTTAAGTAGGATTTATGGCAAATTTAATGCAACCGACAGATATCGAAATCGCCCGCACCGCCAATTTGCAATCTATTGCGGAAGTCGCCCAACGCCTGGATATTCCATCCCAGGCACTGTATCACTACGGGCCCTACAAGGCCAAGCTTGCTCCCGAGTTTACTGAGTCTTTACAGGACAGACCGGAAGGCAAACTTATTCTGGTCACAGCCATCACTCCCACTCCCGCCGGGGAGGGTAAGACTACCACGACTGTCGGTTTAGGCGATGCGCTTAATCAACTTGGCAAAAAGGCAGCGATTTGCTTGCGTGAACCCAGCTTGGGGCCTTGCTTTGGCATTAAGGGCGGGGCTACTGGTGGCGGTTATTCACAAGTTGTGCCTATGGAGGATATCAACCTTCACTTTACCGGCGATATCCACGCTATCGGTACGGCTCATAATCTGCTATCAGCCTTGCTTGATAACCACGTTAATTGGGGTAATAGATTGGATATTGACCCCCGACGCATCACCTGGCGGCGGGTGATGGATATGAATGATCGGGCGTTACGCCATATCATCTGTTCCATGGGGGGGCTGGGCAATGGTTATGTGCGTGAAGACGGCTTCGATATTACGGTAGCCTCAGAAGTTATGGCGATTTTTTGCCTAGCTGAAAATCTTCAGGATCTGCGCCGGCGGCTTAGCAGAATCATCGTCGCCTACAATCATGATAAACAACCTATTACGGCCCATGCTTTAAATGCCGACGGCGCCATGACGGTGCTGTTGAAGGACGCTTTTATGCCCAATCTGGTACAAACATTGGAAAACAACTTGGCCTTTATTCATGGCGGTCCGTTCGCTAATATCGCTCACGGCTGTAACTCCTTAATTGCCACCCGCACTGCGCTTAGGCTCGCTGATTACGTAGTAACTGAGGCCGGTTTCGGGGCAGATCTAGGAGCGGAGAAGTTTTTCAACATAAAATGCCGGAAGGCAGGGCTCAGGCCTAATGCCGCTGTGGTGGTGACAACGGTGCGGGCCCTAAAAATGCACGGTGGAGTGGCGCTGAAAGATTTGGATAAAGAAAACATCGAAGCCGTACATCGAGGATGTGCAAACTTAGCGCGCCATGTGCGTAACGTGAAGACCTTCGGGGTACCGACTCTCGTCGCTATCAACCGCTTCGACACCGACACCGAAGCCGAAATTAACGAAATCAGCCTGGCAGCTCGCTGGCATGGCTCTGAGGCTTTTATATGCTCGCATTGGGCTGAAGGCAGCAGCGGCATTCAACCGCTCGCAGAACGCCTCGTCAGATTAGTCGACGGCGGTATTGATCAGTTTGCTCCCCTTTACGACGATGATGTCACCCTCTGGGACAAAGTTAAGACCGTTGCCACACATATCTATGAAGCTGACGATATTATTGCTGACAAAAAGATCCGGGTGCAATTTGCAGAACTTCAAAAGGCAAATTTTGGCCACTTACCGGTCTGCATCGCGAAAACCCAATATAGCTTCTCGACAGACCCGAATCTAAAAAATGCCCCTACCCATCATGTAGTGCCTATCCGCGAGCTGCGTCTTGCCGCGGGCGCAGAGTTCTTAGTCGTAATCTGTGGCGACATTATGACCATGCCTGGCCTGCCGCGGGTACCAGCCGCTGGCATGATCGGTATTGATGATAATGGAATGGTAACGGGGCTTGCGTAGCCCCGGCATTACCGTTGCCAGATATTAGACTTCTTGCATTAGTCAATCTTATGGTGTTTCCAGGAAAAAAGTAGCCTGGATGGAGCGCAGCGAAATCCGGGGCCGGAAAACATGTCAATCCCGGATTGCGGTTCACTTCATCCAGGCTACTGGAAGAGTCTTTCAAGAAATCGCCTTAGCTGTCTAAGCTATACGTGTCACCGCTCAGCCTGGCGCTGCAGCGCTCATTTTTGCAAGAGTCTATTCATTCAGCCCTGCTGCTTTGTCTGTTCTCTAGCAAAATCAGCCAAACCCGCCATCGCTACGCCTACGCCTCCCAGCGACCAACCTCCGTCCACGGGAAGCACGGTGCCAGAGACGTAGGCGGCCAAGGGTGAGGCCAAAAACAGCGCCGCATGGGCCACATCTTGCGGCGTTCCTTGGCGGCGCAGCGGCACACTCCCCGTCACCGTACGCTGCAGCTCAGCCGTCGGCGCCAGCCGCGCCATCCCCTCCGTGCCCGCTATCGGCCCCGGCACCAGCGAGTTCACTCTAATCCCCACCGGTCCCCACTCCAGCGCCAGCACCCGCGTTACCATGTCCACCCCCGCCTTGGCCGCACATACATGCACCTGCAACTCCATTGCCAGCAGCGCCTGCGGCGCCGAAATATTAATCACACTTGCCCCCGGCTTTGTCAGGTACGGGTAGGCCGATTGCAGCACCTGAAATGTTCCCAGCAGATCAATGTCCATTACCGACTTAAACCCATTGGCCGACATCCCCAGCGCCGGGGCCGGGAAATTACCCGCCGCCCCCGACACCAGCACATCGATCCCGCCAAACTGCGCCTGCACTTCCTGTAAGCCCGCCTTAACCGCCTCACCATCGCGCACATCGGCCGCAAATCCCAGCACCTGCCCACCGTGCGCCTGCAGCTTGGCCACCGCTGCAGCCACTTTGTCCTGGGAGCGACTGGCTACCGCCACCCGTGCCCCCTGTTCCGCAAACGCTTCGGCAATTCCAAAATTGATGCCGCTGGTACCGCCCACCACGACCACACGCCGATCGGTAAAATCCAGTGTATATGCCATCTCGACCCTCGCCTGTTAAAAACCGTTGTAAGATTGCACTAAACGTTAACAATGTGCCAAACGAGCAGGATACGCGGACGAGTGCCCGTATAGGGTAAAGTGGCACTCAACATATCGGCGGGAAAAGCCAGCATCACGCCAGCGGTAGCGGGCTCGGGCTCACCAGCAGTATAACCGGCAATACTTTTGTGGGTGAAACTCAATCTGCCGCTACTACCATTTTCCGGATCCTCGTCGCCCGGATCAAGAATATAAATAACTGAAGCTTCCGCTTTCTCTGGCCTCTTTGGAGGCAAATGATCACCTTCGCGAAACACCACAGCATAAGCTGAACTTACTTGAACTTTCTCGGAATGCATCATATCGCCGCAAAGCTTTAGCGCCCGGGCATTGATGAGATCGGCCTCAACGATATCCCAATCCTGAAGAGCATTTACTTGTTTAGCGCCACCTTCAGTGGGTTGAGTAAAGTCGCTGTCTTTTTCAAGTTCCAGTGTGTACTGGATCAGTTGTGGATGATAAGCGTCAGTATCAGTAAAATGGACTAGTCCCATCACCGGTTTTTGATGGAAAATTCGGATAGCCGTCTGTTCCGGCCAGGTAAAGATTTCCCGATCCCGCAATTTGAAGGAATAATTTCGTGCATTGATTAACATAACCGGTTGACCTCATCAGGACGAAAAAAGTCTCTGCTCATTGGAATAACAGTAGGACGTCGAAATGGATTTCTCAAATATAGGAAAGTGACATCGGTGAAATTCGACCTTGCCAACGGTTCCTCTGAGAGAGTCATGAGCATATAGGCATATGTTGAACCTATATTTCCTTTCAATTGGCAATGATCGGAATTGCAAGTCATGGAACTACTTTTTATAAGCCGCTCCGACGATCCCATCGCATGGACACGGGCACTGACAGAACTTGTCCCGGACCTTAAAATTCGAGTGTGGCCAGACATTAACGATGTTGAAGGCATTGACGTGGCGCTAGTCTGGAAGCCACCTCCGGGTGAACTCGAACGCCTCCCTAATTTGAAACTTATTGTCTCGCTGGGCATGGGCGTCGATCATATTCTTTGTGATCCGAAGCTGCCGGCAGGTGTCCCTATCGCTCGCTTAGTGGATGACACTATCATTACGCAAATGAGCGAGTATGTGTGTTTAGCGGTGCTACGCTATCATCGTACGCTGCAAACCTATGAACGTTTTCAGCAGGAACGGCGTTGGCAGCCGCTGCCGGCACCAGATACCAGCCGTCAGCGAATCGGCATTCTCGGGTTGGGTGCCATTGGCCGCCATACTGCAAGTTCACTATCGGCCCTGGGTTTTTCGGTGTTAGGGTGGAGTCGTACACCGAAAACTGTAAAGGGCGTCGAATGCTTTCATGGTTCCCAGGGACTGGCAACGCTATTACAGCGCAGTAACATTTTGGTTTGTTTACTTCCCTTGACCGTGGCTACAAAAGGCATTATCAATGCTGAAATGCTAGCATTGCTGCCTACTGGCGCTTATTTTATCAACTGCGCCCGTGGCGAGCATGTCGTGGAAGAAGATTTGTTGGCGGCCTTGGATAGGGGCCACATTGCCGGCGCCACTTTGGATGTTTTCCAACAGGAACCTCTGCCCCCTAACCATCCCTTCTGGACACATCCTAAAGTGCTGGTGACTCCTCATATCGCAGGCTTAACTAATCCTTATACAGCAGCCCCCCAAGTCGCTGAAAATATTCGCCGAATACAAACCAATCAGCCTATTTTAAATCAGGTGAATCGAAACAAAGGTTATTGAATCTCAAAGGAAGGTTTTCTGCGTACATGTTTATCTCGTCGTATGCCGCGCCGAGTGTATTGTCAAAATACAACAGACTTTCTTGAGTTTTTAAAAAAACGGAGGCACCTTTCAAAATAAGGCAAAAGTAGTTGACAGTTTGCCGAGTTAGCTCTCGGGTATGGCTCGATGTAAGCACAATCTAGCCCCTCAAGCAAAGCGCTCAAGAAGGCTGAGTTTTAACTCAGATGGAACAATTAGGCTGCTTTAGAGTCGTTTTGTCGGCAATCGTTCTCTGAAGCGCCGGTAGACTCTAGGATCGCTTGATCTGAAGCAATCGCCTGTTGATCCGTACCCCATTCGTTGTTGGTCACCAGTTGAAGCGGTGGTCTTGAAAGCACAGTACCAGGGTCTGTGACGCCCTGTTCGGTGTTGACCTGTCGGCGTAACAGTTCCCACCACGGCGCTTCTAAAGGCTTTCCGGTCAAGAGTTCAAGGGGGGCCTTGCCTTGGCGCTTGCCGCTCTTGTAGCGCCGATGATTATGGTAAAACATGATCAGATTTAACGTCTCTTGGGTGATCTGCCCTTTACAGCTATTGAGATAGGGACGAATGAGCGAATTGACCATCTCGACCAGCGAGGAGGCCCGTATAATGGTGTCGAGCTTGTCGAACACCAGCGCTTTGAGGGTATCAAACGCGCTGCCAAGGAGCCCTTCGGCGCACGCCAACCAGAAGTCTCGTTCTTGTTGATGGTAACGCGGTGGCTTCGAGCCCGATTGGTAGATGAGATGATCATGGTGCCAGGCCACCCAAGTTCGACATTGACGCGGGTCTAGACGCTAAGATAAAGTCGGAATTGTTTATCAATCCAGTGGTAGTGTTTTAACTTTGTTGTTTATAGATTTTAAATAGGGATGCCAAACTCATAACGATTCACAAACAACCCGATGACGATATCGGGCATTTGTTTTGATTTCGAGAAGCAAATGGTTTTGCGGACGAGCCGCTTAATACGGGTACGTAGCGTTAAATGTTTCCGCTCTATCTTCTGCGTGTTCCGTTTCCCGATAACATGCTTTTCAGGATCTAGATAACGCCCATAAGAACCCCAATCGTCGGTGTAAAAACGGGTGATTCCAAACGGTTCCAATAAATCCTTTAATTTAAGAAAGACCTCATCCTTGCGGCGCCCGAATACATAAGCCAGCACGTCGCCAGTGGCTCGATCTATGGCATGCCATAGCCATCTTTGATTCGCTTTACTTCCCACATAACTCCACATTTCATCCATTTCAACCTCTATTTCTTGATCATTAACCTCATTATTTTCATCTATTTTTATAATATCCACAACAATCTGCTCAGGCGAGTGTATATCTAAAATGGCCTGATTCACCGATTGCAATTCAGGTTCCTTTTTTTTTAATTCATTAATTACCGTCGCTGTACTTATATCCAATACCCGGGCCGTCTCACGAATGCCGCTCCCGTTTACGGCCATCTCAATGATTTTTCGCTTGACTTCTGGCAAGCGACCTTTCTCTGAATAATCTCGAATAAATGTCTTTTCTTCGCAGTCGCTTTCTTTGCAAAGAAAGCGTTGTTTTCCATTGGTCGTTTTTCCATGTTTACCAACATCGATACCACCGCAACTTGGGCATTTAATTGGTTCTAATACCATAATAAATTTCTGAGTTTAAATTCTGCTAATTTGACATCTTGAATTCAAAATATGATAGTTGATTATTTTATAAAAACAACAAAGCTAAAACACTACCGATTTTTGGTATGATCAAGAACAAAACGAATGGGTTATGGTGCTGCAGGGAAAGGCATCACTGTTATTTGAAAACGAAGAGAAGCCGGTGCTTTTGAGTCAGGGAGATTACTTAAATGTTCCGGCGCATAAAAAACATCGTATTAACTGGACTGATCCTAATCAAAAAACGATTTGGCTTACCGTGTATTATTAAGTTATCGAATTAATATATTTTTAAAGGCAAAGCGGTTTAATAACCGTAACAAACAAAGCGGCATTGATCCAAACTTAAAGGAAGCTTGAACAATCAATAGCGGTTAGGTAATATTTAATCACTTTTACAAAATCATTTCTTGCATTCTTGTAAAATATACTGCAAGTAATCTTTTCTTCTAAGAGATATTCTTATTCTTTCTTCCAGCATTTCATCAGTTCCATCAATAAGATAGAGAAGATCTTCATAGAAGAATACGCTAAAACTGTCTATGTATTTAATTTCTCTATCTTTATCCAATACAAGATTATCAAGACCGTAAAGATCAATCACTTTATTCTCACGCTCATACCACTCTGTAGAAGCTGCCAAAAATTGTTCTAGTTGATATCTGGCCTTAGGGAGCCTTTTGAGCAGCGGTATGGTGTCCTCCTCAAGGGCAGGATTTGCAATATTAAACCAGGAATAAACAGTTTCAGCGATGGCAATAACACTTTCAATTCCATCTATTAAAGTTGCGACAAAAATGGTAGATGGAACCATTTCTTCAAGTTTTACTTTTAAATTGCAGTATTCTCTATTTAGTATTTCAATCTCTTTAACGGAACAGGGAGCAAGATGTTTTTTTATCACGAAATCAAAAGTTGTGCTTTTTCCGTTTTGAATTACGACCGCTGCACTTTGCCAGACCTTACAATGAAATCCTGTTGTCGAAATAAGAGTGGCAGACATTGCCTTTGTGTTCAGGCAACCAATCTCTCCGGGAATTTTATTTATCTCTTCTTTTTCCATCGGTTTTTTCAGGCTATGTCGTTGAGCGGCTACTCGTTTACATCTGCGATTCGGTTCTTCCCAGCATTATCTCAGAACCTCTGCTATTCGGTGTTTTATGGTACTTATGGAACGAACGACTTAAGCAAATTCCGATTCACTTACGGTAACACCGTCTCGCTGGCATAGAGTTCTGTCACAATTTCCCGTTTACGGACCAAATAACACCGCTCCCCATCAACCATCACCTCGGCAGCACGAGGTCGAGCATTGTAATTAGAACTCATTACAAAACCATAAGCTCCAGCGGAGCGTACCGCCAGAAGATCACCCGCCACAATATTCAACTTTCGCTGCTTGCCTAGGAAATCTCCCGTTTCACAGACGGGACCGACCACATCATAGTCACGGGTCTGCCCCTCGAATCTTATTATCACGGGAATAATAGCCTGCCAGGCAGAATACAGCGCCGGGCGCAACAAATCGTTCATAGCGGCATCCACCACAGCAAAATTATTTTGTTCACCAGGCTTAAGTAGCGCAACCCTGGTTATCAAAATGCCTGCATTGCCGGCGATGGCACGTCCTGGCTCTATGACAATTTCATAGGGCAAGCCGTTGAGCTTTTCCAGCAAAGCTGCGGCCTGCTCAGCAGGTAACGGTGGATTTTCATCTTGATAACGAATTCCCAAGCCTCCGCCAATATCCAGATGCTGAATGGTAATTCCTTCATTTTCCAATTTCTTAACCAGCACCAAGACCCGTTCTAAGGCTGCCACCATGGGAGCCACCTGCGTTAATTGAGAACCAATATGGCAGTCTATCCCTACCACTTGGATATAAGGTAATTTAGCGGCGAGTGCATAAATCGCGGGAGCTTGGTTGATGTCAATGCCAAATTTATTTTCCTTGAGTCCGGTGGCAATATAGGGATGCGTGTTAGCATCGACATCGGGATTAACTCGCAGAGAAATAGCTGCGAGTTTAGCCATTCCGCCGGCCACTCGATTGATCAGCAGCAACTCCGGTTCAGACTCTACGTTAAAGCAACGAATCCCCACCTCTAACGCCCTAGCGATCTCATCCGCGCGCTTGGCCACTCCCGAGAATACCACCTTACCAGGATCGCCGCCGGCGGCTAATACTCGTTCCAGTTCTCCTACTGAAACGATGTCGAAGCCCGACCCCAGTCGCGCCATGATATTTAGTACGGCTAAGTTGCTATTTGCCTTGACCGCATAACAAATTAGGTGGGCATGATCGCCGAAGGCTCTGTCAAAAGCCCGCCAGTGACGTTCAAGAGTTGCCCGAGAATACACGTAACAAGGAGTGCCGTAGGTCGCTGCAATAGCACTGACGTCTACTTCCTCGGCAAATAAACGCTCGTTACGATAGTTAAAATGATCCACCGATCATTCCTTCTCAGAGTCAGATTGCTTGTCTTCTTTTGGCAGATATAAATCACCCTTCTGCCCACAACCCACCAAACCACTGTTTAGTAACAGAAGGACTAGACACAGTATGAAAACTTTCAGGGTCTTGCCGAGCATCAGCTTCTCTCTCTAAGAACTTAACGGACAAATTTTTACACAATCATTTGGCGATTCGACTGCGGAACCTAACCGATCACATAAGAATCTTATTTGCTTGCCATTATGACAACGGTTGTAGCGTCTGCAAAATCCGACACAATAAATGTCCGTAATGCAAAGTTTGACAAAAAAAGCGAATTTGTGAGCATTAAGTTTTCAACCCTTTGATAAATAATAGATAATTGAGATATTGCATGAGTACTAAAAAAACTTCTACCCTCGATATTGAACCCCAAGGTAAAGCTAAGTCCGCCATCATCTGGATGCATGGTCTTGGCGCAGACGCCCATGACTTTGAACCTATTGTCCCCCATTTACACATACCGTCAGAGTTGGGCCTGCGCTTTGTTTTTCCTAACGCTCCAATTCGCCCAGTGACTGTCAATGGCAGTCTGCAGATGCGTGCTTGGTACGATATCTTAAGCCTTGATATTCCACGTGTCGAAGACGCTGCAGGAGTAAACGAGTCCGATAACCTCATACGGAACCTTATTTCTCGAGAAAAAGAACGAGGCATTCCCGCTGAATGTATCTTGTTGGCGGGCTTTTCCCAGGGTGGCGCCATGGCATTACATACAGGCCTGCGTTATCCTGAAAAGCTGGCTGGTCTCCTCGCCCTTTCCTGTTATATACCCTTAGCAACCACTCTGGCAGAAGAACGCCATCCTCTCAACCAGGATATTTCCATTTTCATGGCTCACGGCATGCAAGATCCGGTTATTCCCGTGCACTATGGGCGTGCTGCCGCTAAGCAATTGACTTCCTTAGGATATAAGCTAGAGCGACATGAATATGGTATAGGGCACGAAGTCAATTGGGACGAGATTCAAGACGTCGGCAACTGGCTAAAGAATGTCTTAGCGTAAGTTTCCAGATATCCTCGTTAGTTTTATTTTTAGGGGAACAAAACAATGATAAGTTTTCCAAAGCGACTAGGAATATATATCCTGGTATGCCTACCATCAATCCAGATCTTAGCGCAAGACGAAAATACCGGTGATAAAAAGACTGCAGCCGAAACTGTTACGGAGATATCCAATAAAAACCCGACTCAACAGGTTTCACAGGATAAGCTGAATGAGCTTTCGCATCAGTTTGAAGAAGCTAAAGCAGCTCAAGCTAAACTTGAAGCCGAGTTACAGGAAACCAAGCAACGCTATACGACGCTGTTAGCGGAGCGGGATCAGTTGCAAAGCCAGCTTGCATCTACCCAGCAAACACTTGCAACTGCTCAGCAAGAAAATCAAACCCTCGGCTCGCAGCTCGAGTCCGCCAAAACCGAACTCGCCAACACTCAACAGACCCTGCAGGCCACCCGGCAGGAAAACCAAACCCTCGGCTCGCAGCTCGAGTCCGCCAAAACCGAACTCACCAACACTCAACAGACCCTGCAGGCCACCCAGCGGGAAAATCAAACCCTCGGCTCGCAGCTCGAGTCCGCCAAAACCGAACTCGCCAACACTCAACAGACCCTGAAAAACACTCGGCAGGAAAACCAAACCCTCGGCTCGCAGCTCGAGTCCGCCAAAACCGAACTCGCCAACACTCAACAGACCCTGCAGGCCACCCAGCGGGAAAATCAAACCCTCGGCTCGCAGCTTGAAGAGGTCAAAACCAAGCTGGAGGAAGCACAAACTAGAACTCATACGGTAAGACCAGGTGAGTCGCTTTCTGCCATTGCCACTCTTTATTATCGCGATATCGACCGATGGACAGATATTTTAGAAGCCAATCGCTCAGTTATTATCGATCCCGACGTATTGGAGGCCGGTATGGTTTTGGTTATACCGGAATTGGACCGTTGATGCTTAGCAGCGGTCGATACTCCGAATGAACCCCGGAGGTAAACGACTTCAAAAAATTTAGGCATGGTTCAAAAATCCCGGATTCAGGGTACCACGGGTATAGCAATGCCTTCGCCTCTGAAGGAGAGGCAGGTGAAAATGACTGCGATCCAGGTGAAAGTGTTAAGAGGCTGTTGGAAAACCCCAGATCGAACGATTTCGGAGCATTTTAAATCAACGCATTAGCTTGCGCGCCAGGGTATTTTCCGACAGTCTCTAAGCTGAAGTTTTATTGGCAAAACTGCATAACTTGACAATGTCACATTAGCCTCACGTGGGGCTGGTGTGGACTCTATTTTTAAGTCGTTGTTTTTTAAGCCGACTCTTGCGTGATCGGGTGCGATTAAGCAAATGCTCAATCACTCGTTCCGTAGCTTGTTCTTCGGTCAAGCGTTTCAGAGGCATAACCGCGCGCAGTAACTCCCGAACATTGGCCACCGACAGAGCCGGTAAGACATCCGTTTCCAGTTCTTCGAGCAACGCCGGGTCACGAGAATGAGTCTGCGCCCAGTCGAGTTGGGTTTGCGCGATGAACCAGGAGGCGAGTACCGTCAAAGCGAGATGATGATCCCAGGCACGGTACTTCTGCGCCGGCCACTCATCCCAGCCCAGCTCGGACTTGGCATCCTGGTTGGCCCGTTCGATGACGTAGCGCTGGCACTTCCACCAGGCCAGTTGTTCCAATGAAGTGTCCGCTGAGGCGTTACCCAGGGCATAGCGGTAGCGGTCGGTGGCCTCTTCGCGCATCACCGGCCAGTCTTCCACGGCTTGACCGTCATGGACGGTCCAGACGCGGCGCGCAGCGAAGCGTTCGCACAGCTCACCCCGTTCGGTCGCCCGGACTCGAAGACGCTGCCAGGCCAGCGTCTCCCGCAAGCTGTCCACGCGGACCGTTTCCCCGGCCAGCACCTGCACCTGCGTCGGCTTTTTTCCTCGCTGACCCCGGCGCGGGGGAATGCCGAGCGTCGGTTTTTCCAGGTACACGGCCGTGTCGGCCGGGATTTCCGCCATATACCGCCGCTGAGCCTTTCGCACCTGGGCCCGTAGCCAACCACTCCGTCCGTACAGGCTATCGAAACCGACGATCTCAAACGGGAGACCACCCGCCATGACCTCTTGAATCCCCTCCCAGGCCAGTTCAACCTTGGTTTTGAACTTCAACGAATCAGGCATGCCCTGTTGCTTGCGCCGCTTTTGGTAGCCGGCCTCGAACCAGGCCTCGGGTAGAAACAGTTTGCCCAGAATCCAGGTCCAAAACCCAGACGCCACCGTGAGATTCACGTAGCTCAACAACACGCCCACTTGGCTGGTTTCTACCTTGCCCAGCCGACCCTTATATGGCTTGGCCGCCCCGGCACTGGCATCGCCGGCGTTCTCGTCGGCACTTTCGTCGACCAGAACCACGGCGCCCCTCGTCAGTTCCGGAACCGCTTTCACTTCCGCTTGGACCTGGCGGTAGACCGTCTCAGCCGACCCCGGCGAGTGACTCATGAAGTGTTGGAGGTTTTGCTCTTCAACACCCGCCTCTCGCGCGATTCCGCTATAGTGTCGATTCCCCTCCATACGCAGCAGTCCGCTCAGATAATGCCGCGCATAGACGCTGCCGTCTCGGGTTTGGGTCTTGAAACAGCTCCGGTAGCGCGCCCAAAACTCAGGCAGCCGCTGCCCCAGCGTTTGAATCGCCTCCGGCACCAGTCCCCACCGACACCCCAGCTCTTTTTTGTCATCACCATCACTTTCCTACGAAAAATCATTATGATACAAACTCATCGATCATTTGGGAAATGTGACATTGTCAAGTTAAAAGCTTGTTCCATCGATAAGATAGAAGAAAACGGACTGCGCGTTACTGTCTACCTATGGACTCTCTAGCCCGAGTTTACCGCGAGATGCCGTAACGCTGGAGTGAACTTCGTTCATCTGGGGTATCTAAGTATTTCATAACTCCTTGTTACTATGGGGTTTGTTCTCCCTTTTTAGGGTCGGTTGGTGAGCGGTTCGGCTGGCTTCAAGTGTATGACCTAAAAATAGGAGTCGAATTTCAAAACATTAATCTGGCTTTCTAGCCAGTAAATACCTATAGTTTAGGACTAGACACAAGGCGTAATACAAGCTATTGTATGTCCTAATCTATGGCGAGCATCATCAAAAAAACCATCCACGGCAAACCGTACTACTACGCCCGGGAATGCCAGCGCATCAACGGCAAGCCGAAAATCGTCTGGCAAAAGTACCTCGGCCGTGCCGACGACCTCATCGCTGCCCTGACCGAAGGCTGCGGCAACCCCTCTGCCTTGCCGGCTCCCAAGGAAGCCGGCATCACCGAGTTTGGCGCCGTGGTCGCCCTGTATGACCTCGCCCAGCGCTTGCAGCTGGTTGAGCATATCGACCGCCATGTGCCCAAGCAGCGTAACGGTCCCTCGGTGGGCACCTATCTGCTGGTGGCCATCCTCAATCGCTGCGTCGCCCCGGGCAGCAAAGCCAGCATCGGGCCCTGGTTCCAAGACACCGCCCTGCGGCGCTTGCTGCCCATCGACGCCAGACAGCTCTCCAGCCAGCGCTTCTGGGACAACATGGATCGGGTCTCGCGTCAGGCCATCGACGCCATCGAGCACGAGGTGGTGGTGCAGATGGTGCGCGATTTTAACATCGACTTGCAGCGGGTGCTGTTCGATGCCACTAACTTCTTTACCTTCATCGATACCTTCAACGAGCGCTCCACCTTGGCCCAACGTGGCAAGAGCAAAGAAGGGCGGCAGGCGCTGCGCATCGTCGGCCTGGCGCTGTTAGTCTCGGCCGATTTCCATGTGCCGCTGTTGCATCGCACCTATCCCGGTAACCAGACCGATGCCACCACCTTCCAGAGTCTGACCGCCGCGTTGGTAGCGCGCTATCGCGCCATCACCGACGGCACCGAACACGTGACCCTCATCTTCGACAAGGGCAATAACGCCCAGGCCAATCTCGAGGCCATCGCCGACAGCCCCTATCACTTCATCGGCTCCCTGGTGCCCACCTACCATCCCAAGCTGCTGGCGATTCCCGCCCGGCGGTTCCACACGCTGCCTGACGAGGGCCTGGCAGGGGTCAGCGTCTATCGCACCCGCTGGGAGGTCTTCGGCGTCGAGCGCACCGTCCTGGTGACTTACAACGAGAACCGCTTCGTGGCGCAAGCCCGCACGCTGCTGCGCGAGATCGCCAAGCGCCAACAACGGCTACGGGCGCTCCAATACCAATTGCGGCGCTGGCACACGGGGCAGGTCCGCGGCGGCCAGCCCCCCACCGTCGACAGCGTGACCAAGAAGGTGCAGGGCTGGCTCAACGCGCGCCATCTGAGCGAGCTGTTCCAGGTGGCGGTCGGCGAACGTGAGGGCCTGCCGACGCTGAGCTATCGCTTCGATCACCGCGCCTGGCAACGCTTACAGAAGACCTTGTTGGGCAAAACCCTCTTGTTTACCGACCATGAGGCCTGGACCGATGGGGAGATTATTCGTGGCTACCGGGCCCAGCATCACCTCGAGACCGGCTTTCGACGGATGAAGGATCCCCATCACATTGGTTTGCGACCCCAGCATCACTGGACCGATCAAAAGGTCGAAGTGCACGTGTTCTGCTGCGTGCTCGCCCTGATGCTGTGCAGCTTGCTACGGCGCGAGCTTTATCAACACGGCATCGACCGCTCGATCCCCGACCTTCTTAAGCAGCTGAGCCACATCCGCGAGGTGAGCATTGTCTATCCGTCGCCAGACAACCGCCGCGCCCCAACGCTCCACATGACCCTCTCGGCGATGTCAGACGACCAGCGCACCCTCTACGACACCCTCGACCTCGGCCGCTATCTCGCCACGTAGGTCATACAAAAAACCGACTGAATCTCTCAGTAGAACAAAAACTTTTCCAAATTACGCGGTAAACTCGGGCTAGGGACAAATCTCCTTGAGCAGGTCATAGGCGCGCTGTTGTTCAGCGTCGGGTTGGGTGTCCAGGGTAAAAGTGGGTTCCTGAGAGGCACCCGTCCGCCGTCGACAAGTATTGCGCACGAGGGTGCTCAGGCTATCGAGCCGGGTCTGAAAGCTGTGCACCTCGGTGTCATCGGGCAACCGCTTGGACTGAATTTTCTGAAGGGCGGCCTCAGAGCGCTGGGCGGGGGCCACAGGGTTGGGCGGCGCGTGCTCGGGCGGCTGGTCATCGGCAAACAGCAGCGGGCGCCACGCCTCCATCAGGTGCCATTTCACGTAGTACGCCAGCAGACAGAGTAAGATATGGGCCTTCACCCGATCGGCCAGGCGATGAAAGATCGGGCGTACGTGCAGATCAAGGGTCTTGATCGAGCGAAAAGCCCGCTCGACCCGGCTCAAGTTTTTATAACAACGGACCGTCTCCTCGGTCTCAAGACGGTCCCGAGTGAGACTGGTGCGCACCACATACACCCCATCGAGGGCACTTTCAGCGGCGATTTTCGCTTCATCACGTTGAAAGGTGAACGTCTCGGCCTCGATGGTCAGCTGGAAATGCTTGGCCATTTTGTAGCGGTTGATCACTTTGTCGACCCGTACCCCGATCTGATCCGCACCGCTCAGAGGCTGTTGGAAAACCCGATTGACGGTACTATGGAACTGAAACAACACGCACCCATCGGTAGTCTGATGCTTATGAAACGAATAAAAGAGGAGAATCAGAGACAATGGGTACGCACCGCTATCATGCCTGTGATGTGACCGACGCGCAATGGCAAGTCATTGAACCCCTGTTACCGGTACCGAAGAAGCGTCCTGGCGGCCCTGGACGGCCGCCGTCAGACCGCCGCCAAGTCGTGAATGGCATTTTCTATGTCAATCGCAGTGGCTGTCAGTGGCGGCTGCTGCCGCGCTACTACGGCAACTGGAATACGGTGTATGATCACTTCAATGACTGGAGTAAAGCCGGCGTGTGGGAGCGGGTAATGACAGCCTTGCGCCACCAGGAACGCCGCCGCCAAGGGCGGGTGGTTTCGGCAAGCCGGCGTGGCCCACTTCGGCACTCTCATTTGGCCCACCCCCACGGAATGATGTTTACTGGGTAACGCACCTCCTGCTGCTGGTTGAGTAACGTGGAATAGCCACCGAAGCCGTTGCCACCCGCCAGGCCGGACATCGATGTCCGACCTGGCGGGTGGCTGCCGCCGGCAGGCCAACGTCGCCTGGGACGGGCGCCATGACACCCTGGATGGGTGTCATCATGACGCTGGCTATCGCGCTTCATTCACTGCGCCGAAGCCGGATGTGGCCGTTTCTTTCCGGCCAGGGTTCGTTTAAAGCGATAGCTTTCGGTGCCGGTATCGATGATATGGGCACGATCCGTGATCCTATCGAGCAGGGCTTTGCACAAGCGCGCACTGGGAAACACCTGCGTCCATTCTGAGAACGGTAAATTGGTGGTAATGATAAAGGTGGCTTTCTCAGCGCGTTCGCTAATGACTTGAAACAACAGTTCTGCCCCCACCTGAGCTAACGGCACGTAGCCGACCTCGTCCAGCACAATGAGGTCGTAGCGTGTCCAACGCTGGAGCGTGCGACTCAGACAATGCTGCTGCTGCGCTTCCACTAACTCATTTACCAAACCGGCGGCGGTTACGAAACGGGCGCGCCGGTTCTGGCGACAAGCCGCCACACAAAGCCCGGTCGCCAGGTGGGTTTTGCCAGTCCCAGCATCCCCGATAAAGATGACCGGCTCGGCCCGCGCCAGGTAATCACCCGCTGCCAGCGGCTGCAGCTGGGTGGCCGCTAGGGCGGGGTTGGCACTGAAGTCAAATTCCTCCAACGTTTTTAGCCGGGGGAGGCGGGCTTCCTGTAGCCGCCGGGCAATGGTACGTCGTTCGCGGTCATTGACTTCGGCACCCAGCAATTCGGCCAAGTAGCTCAGGGGGGATTGCTGGGTGCGCACCGCCTCCTCGGCTAAGCGTTCGCATTGCCCGGCAATGGTGGGCAATCGCAACGCCCGGCAGTGTGCTTCAATCGCCGCTAGCGCCAATGCCGTTGTCGTCATCACGCCTGCTCCCCATGCGGCACCGGGCCGGTCAGTAACTGATCGTAGCCGGTCACGGTTGGCAGGGGACGCGTCACCACCGGCAACGCCGCCAATTCCACCGCCGTTAACGGCACCACCGCTGGGCCGTCAAGCGGTGGGGTACGCAGCAGATATCGCACAGCGCCCGCATCGTGTACGCCACAGGCCAAGGCCTGCTCAAGCGCCTGCGTCAGGCGCTCATAACCCCACTGGCGACCCTGCTGGAGTAGTTCTATCATCAGCCGGGTACCGGCGGGTTGGCCGTGGCGCTCTAGCAACCGTGACCAGAAGCGATCATGCACCGCGGTCCAGCGCCCAGCAGCACGCCATTGGGCCAGCGGCGTTGAGCCAGCCAGCGCCCCCGGCTTACGCTCCAGCACCTCCAGGTAGTGCTCCAGATTAAGCACCTGCTGGCGGCGACCATAACAGCGGGGATGGCAAGCGACTTCGCGCCCCTCGTACCATACCGATACCGTTGTCGGCCAGACGCGCACGTGGGCTTGACAAGACGGCGACAGCGGCGTCGAATACCAGTTGGTGCGCACTTGCACGCAGCCTTTCCCATCCACGCGGCAGAACTGGGTTTCACTGATCTCAAAATCCTCCGCCGGCAAGGGCAGTAAAAAAGGTTGCTCTTGCCGCAGACGCTGACCAACGGTAAGCGTCTGCGCATCAATGACCCGCGCCAAGTCAGCACGACAGCTGTCCAACAGATAACGATTCAATGCCTCAAGGGTGTCCATCTGCGGGAGCGGCACCAGGTGGTTGCGGCGAAAGTAGCCCACTTCGCCCTCAACACCGCCTTTCTCATGGCCTTGGCCGGGCGTACAAAAGGACGCTTCATATTGCCAATGGGAGCGAAAGGCGATAAACCGCTCGGTTTCTTCGCGTCGGTAGCCGCGCAACACCTTGCGTACCGCACTGGTCAGGTTATCGTAGCGTAACCGCTTGAATACGCCGCCAAAGTAATGAAACGCCCGTTGATGCGCCTCTAAAAATGCTTGTTGCGTCGCATGCGGATAAGCGCAATGAAAACTCGCCCCGCTGGCCATGCTTCGCAAGGAGAAAAACTGTAACACCTGGCGCTGGCCCGCCAACTCCACGCTCGCTTCATACCAATCCACCTGGGCTTCCACGCCCGGGGCATAGCTTTGCGGAATGCTGACGTCGCTCGCTAACAGGCCCAGCGCTCGCTTGCGCTCCTGCACGTATTGGCGTACCCGCCGTTCAGAAATCGGATACTGCGGCCATTCCTCGCGCAACCGTGTGTAAATCCGGTGGGCCGTGTGGTGTTGCTTACGCGGCGCGTGCCGATCTTGGGCTAACATCGCGTCAATCACGTCCCGCACCGGGGATAACCGCGGGCAGGCGCGGGGCGAGCGTTTCCGTTGCGGCGGTACCGCACTGGCGAGCGCCTGGCGTACCAGCCGGCGGTGAACCCCAAACTGGCGGGCTACCCCAGCAATGGTGCCTTCGCCAAACTCATACTCACGTCGGATCTGTTCAAATAATTCCACCTTCTGTCTCCTGTCCATCGCTTATTCCCCCGTTGGTTAAATTTACCGAGAGAATAAGCGGGATTAGCTCTTAGGTGGGCCAATTTACATTGCCGAAATGGGCCAATACAGATTACCGAAATCAGGCGGGCCGCCGAACCCTCGGCAGGCAGTGTGGATAGCCAAAGCATCAAGGTCGCCTCGCAACCGGGTCCCAAGGGCTTTGATGGTGGCAAAAGCATCAAAGGCCGCAAACGCCATGTGCTGGTGGATACCCTGGGACTGATCCTGGTGGTGATGGTCACGGCGGCCAATGTCAGTGATCAGGTCGGACTGCGCCAGCTCCTGCAGCACTATCTCGCCGATGGCTTCAAGCGACTGCGCCACCTCTGGGTTGACGGCGGCTATCATGGCGAGCCGCTGCAACGGTGGGTAGCTGGCCTGAAAGTGACCTATAAAATCGTGTTAGAAGTCGTCGAGAACACCCTGCCGGGGTTTCATCTGGTAAAACGCCGGTGGGTCGTGGAGCGCACTTTTTCGTGGCTGTTAAATTACCGCCGTCATACGAGAGATTATGAAGTCCATACGCGCAACAGCGAGGCCATGATCCAGATCTCGATGATCCATCTCCTGGTCCGACGGCTCGCTTGAGGGGGTTTTCCAACAGCCTCTCAGGTTCCCCCGAGCGACCATGGCTTGAATGGTGGTGAGTTCTTGCTCGGTGGCCTCGAGCAGCGCTTGGCGTTTCTGGGCGCGTTTTTTCGCCAAGGCCGCATTACGACAGGCGATCAGTCGCTCACCCGGATAATCGGGATGGGTCAGCGTCATCAGCGGTTGATCGACCAGTTGCGCCACCGTCACCACGTCCTGTTGGATCAACCGGTAAATGGCACCGGATTTTAAGGCGCCAATCCAGTCGATGCCAGCATGCTGCTTGAGCACCTCGATCTGAGTCTGAGTCAGCATACCCCGATCGCCCACCAGCACTATCTCCCGAATCCCAAAGCGTGCGCGCAGTGTCTCCACTTGCGCCAGCAGCGTCGGTGGATCGGCGACATTGCCTGCAAACACCGACACCGACACCGGACAGCCCCGGCGATCCGTCAACAAGCCATAGTTGATCTGGAGCTTCCCTTTCTTGCCATCGCGATTGTAGCCCCGGGCACCCAAGGGACAGGTGTGGCCCTCTAGATAACTGGAGGTCAAGTCATACATGACCCGACCACCGGCCGATAAATGCCGCTCGGCCAGCTTCCCTTCCAGCCGTGCTTGCCGGCTTAGCAGCCAATCCAGCGCCCCATACAGTTCCTCGTCGCTGACCTCGCCTAACCCCAGCTCCATCGCCAGGGTGGTGTGCTTCCACCACCGATGCGTCGCCAGTTTACTGGTGGGCTTGAGAAGCCGCGCCACCACCAGCGCCGTCACTACATCCCGCTGTCGAGACGGACGTGAGGCTAACAACGACTTCAACTGAAGCCGCTGCATCGCTTCCCACACCGCCCGTATATGACCGTGCGCATGGGTGGTCTCGATGGTAAACGCCTCTTCCACCGGCATCAACGGTTGGCCTTTCAGAATCATCCGGATCGCTTCGGCTTGCTCCAGCGATAAGCTCGATAAATTCGCCAGGGTGCGTTTGCGGATCTTTTGGCCCTCGCGGACCGATTCGCGCAGTAAGATAGCCGGGGGAGAGTGACGATTGGGGACAATATCAATATACCTGAATACAGGATACCTCATCTTTCCTTAGAAAAGCTACCTCTTCATGTATATTTACATGGGTACACTTTGCACCCTAAAATGAAAAAATCGCAAATTATTATTCGATTTATTCTAAGTTTAGAACATAAATGAGAACAAGTCACAATAAAACTTCAGTCTAACTTGACAATGTCACATTTCCAAAATGGCCGATGAGTTTGTATCATAATGGTTTTTTGTAGAAAAGTGCTGATGATGACAAAAAAGCGCTGGGGCGTCGGTGGGGACTGGTGCCCGAGGCGATTCATACGCTGGGTCAACGGCTGCATGACGTTTGGGCTCGCTACCGGAGCTGTTTCCAGACCCAAACCCGAGACGGCGGCGCCTATGCGCACCCTGATCTGAGCGGGCTGCTGCGCATGGAGGGGAACCGACACTATAGCGGCATAGGCCGGGAGACGGGTGTCGGAGGGCAAAACCTCCAGCACTTCATGAGCCACTCCCCCTGGTCGGCTGAGGCGGTCTACCGCCAGGTCCAGGAGGAAGTGAAAGCGGTTCCGGAACTGACGAGGGGGGCCGTGGTACTGGTCGACGAAAGTGCCGACGAGAAAGCCGGCGACGCCAGTGCCGGGGCGGCTAAGTGCTCTGTTTCAGAAATAATGTCTAGGTTAGGCCGCCTCTTCATAGTCAGTTAGGGTGGAAGCACAAGAAGCGGTGAAGAATTTTTCGTGGGCCTCAATTTTCTTGAGTAGCGCTGTTAGTTTGTCGCGATTAAACTTCCATTTGAAAGGCGTCGGATTCTGATTGGTCAGAGTTTCGTACAACGCCAACCGCAGTCGAATCGCGGCCAAGTCAGCAAAGTCATTCGGTGTCAGCACCTTACGTTGAATGATCGAGAAGTAGATTTCGACCTGATTGAGCCAACTGGCGTGGATCGGCGTATGCACCAGAATGATTCGGTGATCGATTTGATGCAGTCGGTTCTCCGCCGCTTTACCGCGATGCGACGAGCCATTGTCGACGATCCAAAACAACCGCTCGGCGGACCGGTACGGCTCTTCCGCCAACACCTGATCGACCAGCCGACCAAATGGCTTAATGCCGGTCTTCGCTTCGCAACGACCCATCACGTAACCCCGCCGTACCTCCCAAGCCGCCAGATACTGCAACGCCCCGCCCCGTTCGTACTCATGCTCAATGCGGGCCACACGCCCGGGTGCCGGCGCTAGCGGCGGATGACAGCGGTGCCGGGCTTGAATGCTCGTTTTTTCATCGGCGCTCAACATATAATCGCTACTGCCCAAGGGTTGATCTTGCCAACTTCCAGCCTAGAGATCCAGAATCGGTCCCGCTTTCTCAGCAAACCGCGGATCGCGAGGAAAAAGCCAGTACTGGTACCGCCACGGCTTGATCGCATCGCTACACAAAATCCGCCATACGCTGCTCCGACTGATCGATTTGCGCAGCGTTTGTTGCGCACGGCTCCTCACATCCGCCAACGACTGGCGGCTCAAGGGTTGCTTGGTCTCCGCCACCACTTCACACGCTAACGCCTTAACCAGCGCTTGATCCAGGGGGGGAAAAGTCCGACGACCGCCCCCGACCCAATCGATCCGCTACGGAAAAGTCCCCCGCCATCCAGCGTTGCCGCCACCGTTGGACTTGGCGCCCCGAGAGCCCTACTCGCTCCCCGGCCTCCGCATGACCCAAGCCAGCATTCTCGTGCAGGAGCAACACCAACTGATAACGCTGAACCGTCTGATAAGGGGCCGTCTTACGACGCACCTCCCGGCGCGCTTGCTGTAAAAATGCCTCCGGAAACACAGGGCATAGTGTTGGGGCAGGACCCGGCATGGTATTGACTCCCCTCTAGCACCAAAGTAAGGTCTTTTCTCACGCTGGCATTGTACAACAACCTTCGTAACCTAGACATTATTTCTGAAACAGAGCACTAAGCGGTGTAGTGGTAACTATTCACGGGATATTGCGCGGTGAATCGGCGTTTTTCAAGATAGTTGATGTCTTTATTACTCGGTCAACCCGGAAGGGGAAGCCGCACTGCATGGGAGCGAAATTAACGCAATAGAACCATTACGAGTAAAGCGAGGCGGAGCATCAGAGTTTCCCCTCACCTAGTCTTTCCCCGGAGCAGCGCTCCGGGGTGCTCCTCGAGATAGTCGGCCAGTATACGCAGCGAGCGCGCAGCGCGGGCGATCTCCTGCAAGGCGACGCGCAGCTCCTGCTGGCCGGGAGCGTTCTGGCCGACGATCGTCATGTCCGTGCTCTTAAGCACCTCGGCGGCGGCGGTGATCGCACGGCGGAGTTCCGCAACAGTCGTTTTCAATCCGGGAGTAACGTCTGCGTCAATACGAATCACCGCCTTTTCCACGCTCTTGAGCGTCTGGTCGAGCGTGGCAAGTAACTTCGTGAGGTCAGTGCCGATCGCTTCATACGGCAGTTCGTCGAGCTTTGCGACGATGCTGCTAAGCTTCGTTTCGACGTCCGGGAGGGTGCTCGGGACCACCGGCAGCTCTGTGGGATCCTGGCTCCAGTCGATCGTCGCCTTAGACGCGTCCGGGAAAAAGTCGAGAGCCACGTAGAGCTGTCCGGTGAGCAGGCTCCCGCTCCGTAGCTGGGCGCGCAGTCCCCGCTGCTCAACCATCTCTTTAAGGAGGGTATGGCTTTGTTGTTCGCTTTGCGCTAGGGTTTCGCCAGTAGCGACCTGCTGTGCGTACAAGCGCGCAACGAGACGCTCGGGAAAAGCCACAATCTCTACGCGTCCGCGAAGGGTCAACGTCGCCGGGTCGATGTCAAGCCCCACGCTCATGACCTCGCCTCCCTGCAGCCCGAGAAGAGTGACCGGCGCACCCACAGACAGCCCGCGCAGCGATTCCTTGAAATAGAGCACGAAGTGTCTTGCGATGGTATCCGGCCGCTTCATCGCCGTGGCCCGGTCATTATAGAAGGTGAAGACCGTGTTGGCGGCGGCGAGCTCAGTCTTGGAAGCGAAGGGCGGAGTATCAAACGCAATACCGCCCGCAAGCAGCGCCACCAGCGACTGCGTACGCACCTCCACGCCGCCTGCGCCAACCGAGACGTCAAGTCCGCTCGCATTCCAGAAGCGTGTGCCGGGGTTAACGTACTGGTCGTAGGGTGCGTTGACAAAAATCTTGATGTCGACCGTGCTGCCATCACCCGTCAGATCGTAAGAAACGACCTGCCCTGCTTTCAGACGACGGTAATAAACCGGCGATCCGACTCCCAACGACTCGAGGTTGTCTGCCTTGAGCACGAAATGTCGGCCCGGTTGATCGAAAGTGATGACTGGCGGCACTTCCAGCCCAATAAACGTGCGCTGCGATTTATCCGACTTGCCGGCCTCAAAGCCGATATAATTGCCCGAAAGCAGGGTGCCAAGCCCGGAGACCCCGCTCAGCGTAACACGCGGCTCGACGATCCAGAACTTCGCGTCCTCTACCATCAGACCCTCGGCGCTTTTGTCGATCTTTGCCGTCACCTCCACTCTGGAGTAGTCGGAGGAAAGCTGCACCGCGGTCACCTGGCCGATGTTCACGGTCTTGTACTTGATGACGGTCTTGCCGGCCTCCACGCCTTCAGCGGCCTTGAAGACGATGGTAATGGTGGGGCCCTCGCTCATAATCTTGTGGATCGCGATGCCCATGGCGACCAGTGCAGTAAAGATCGGAATGATCCAAATCGCCGAGATCCGGGTGCGCCTCTTCGGCACTACTGTGGCCTGCGGCAGGTTATCGTGTTTGCTGTTCTCAGCCACGTCAGTTTTCTCTGTTTGTACCCGAATCCCCGATCAGACGGGGATTAAAGGATTCCGCCGCAATCATCGTCAGCACAACCACCGCCGCGAAAAACAGCACTCCCGGACCGGGCTTAACCGACATCAGCGGCTGCAACTGTACGAGAGCGACGGTGAACGTGTCGACGAAAACATCCAGCATCGACCAGCGGCCAATAAATCTGACCAGGCGATAAAGCCGAATTCGCTCGTGGAAGCTCTTTAGAGAACCGTGCTGCACCGTGATCAGCAGGTAGGTGAGCGCGATCAGCTTCCCGAGCGGGACCATCACGCTGGCGATCAACACGATGAGAGCCAGCGGCCATGATCCCGAGGTGTAGAGGAAAATCACTCCACCCATGATGGTATCGGAATCGGAAGACCCTAGTGTGGTCGTGCTGAGCACCGGCAGGGTATTCGCGGGGATGTAGCAGATCGCTGCGGCGATGACCAGCGCCCATGTGTACTGAATGGATTGGTCGCGGTGCCATGCGAGCTCTAGCTCTGCGCCGCAGCGCGGGCAGTACCCCGGATCAACCGCACTGGCAGGCCGCGACAGCAAACCGCATGTCTCGCAGGAAACGAGCCCCGCCTGGGCGGCGGTGCGTGCGGTTACCGTCATTGCGTCGGCTCCGTCTCAGGCACTGCGGAAGATACCTGCGGTGCTCCTTCGTCGTCCGCCCACTCCACCAGATTCCAGACCTCGCGCGGGTCGAACGCGACCATGATCGCGGGAAATAGCAGCACGAGTGCGCCTACCGCATACATGCCTATGCCGGGAGCCACCGTCGCCAACTCTGCAATCTTGATCAGTGCAACCAGGATACCGAGTAACATCACCTCAATCATCGACCAGGGCCGCATAAAGTCGGCACAATGCAGCATCTCACCGACCCACCGCGGCGCGGGTGATCGCTTTACAGCGAGCAACACTGTCAGCATAAACAGGAGGTAACTCCCCGGCGCGATCACCGCACAAAACGCGACAATCAAGGCCGTCACCTCTTGGCCCTGTACCCACATCTCGTACGCGCCGCCGATGATGGTCGTGCTCGCGTGGCGCCCGACGGCCGACAGCCCCATCAGAGGCGCGGTATTGGCGACGATCAAGACAATCAGTGCCGTGAGAGTGAGCGCGAGGGGGCGATCGATTGGACTGGCAGCCCGGATTGCAACTGTACAGCCGCAGCGCGCACAGCGAGCCTTGTCCCCGGGAGTGAGTTCCGGCAGATCCTGCAGAAGATCGCATTCGGGGCAGGCGACGGTTTCCATAGGAGTTTAATCGGGGCGCTCTAAGTTTTGGGCGAATCCCCGTCTCAATAAACCTCAGGGAGCGGGCACCACGCGGTAATAAACTCCATTTGCTCCGTAGGACGGTTTAAACCACTCCCCGGCGCAGTGATAATAGGTCGCTCCCGCGACAGTACTATGGGTACAGCCGGCCGGTAATGTCGTGTATATTCCTCCCATGGCATAGGCGTTCGCACTGGCTGCCCTGGCGCTAGCCGCGCCTAGGGCCGTGCCAGCGGCTAGACCGACAGCAGCGGCACCGGCGGTGGACCAACCACCGCAATGGTAGCACCCGGATCCGTAATATCTGTCCACTACGGTCGGCGGATGATACGTCGCATAGGCTCCACCATAATAGGGATGATACCTTGCATAGGTTCCATCATAATAGTGATCGTATCCGCCGTGGACTGTCGTGCCGTAACGGTTACTCGCGCTCCAGGAACCTTCGCCGCCGGAGGCAGAACCGCCGTACGCGCCTTGGGCGTGCCACGAGCCCTCGCCGCCGGAGGCGGAGCCGCCGCGAAAGCCTTCTGCACTCCACGAGCCACCACCACCGGAGGCAGAGCCGCCGCGAAAGCCCTCCGCGTGCCAGGAGCCACCGCCGCCGGATGCCGTGCCCCAACGGCCCGCATGGGACCAGGCCGCAGCAGTCCCGCTGGAGAGCGCCGTTATCAACAGACACGCTAAGCTAATAGTAATTTTGTTCATAATAAAGGTCCTCCTCATCATTGGGTCTTGGGTGATTCATCTTTCGCCGGAGGTTCGGTGCTCGGCGGGAATTTAGGCTCTGGGCGGGCGAATTCGATCTGCGTCGCGCCGCCTGCGCGAGACGATGTGAAGGCATCCGTGGGGATCGGAGCATCCAGGCGCCAGTTCGAAAACTCCTCTTTATAACGGATTCTGTTGATGATGTTCTAGGCCGTTCATAGAGCCTGAGACAAGCAAGTTCTCCAACCAATTGTCGACATAACGTTTGCCGTTGAGGCGTTCGGCGGGACATTGTCGGCTGTGATGTTTTTTCACTGTGCCCGGCGAGGAGGGACAGAAGTTCCACAACAACGCCAGCGCGCGTACCCGTAACTCGGCCGAGACCAAGGTGCCGTGGAAGTACTGCGCGTTAAAGCAGGCCCGATCGAGAAACTTCATTAACCGATCGACCAAGTTACTGGTGCGATGGGCTCGGGCATGGTCGTAACCGCGGCTGAACTGGGCACGCTTGCGGCACAGATCCAGCGTATTGGTCTTCATCGGTGACTCGGGAAGTGTCCGCTCAGCCCACTCACGAAGCCGACGCAGGCGTTGGGCAAAACCGGCTTTTCCCGGCGCCCGATAAGCCTGCCAGACGCGCTTGCCGACCTGTTCGAAGTACCCACCTAGCGCCTTGGTCGCCCGGTCGCGGATCTTGAGAAACGCATGCAAAAAACACAGAATAACAGTGATGCTTGGAAAGAGGTGCTTCCAAGCACCTTGGGTAGCCGCCCAGCCATCGGTGTTGACGGTCTCGGGCGCATAGGTTGGATCCAGGGTCCGGGCTTCCTTGGCAAACACCCCATAGGCTTGGGTCAACGCCGCCTCCGCGGCCGTGTCGACTACCGATGCCCCCAGTATGCACTCTGCACCGGCGGTCGTGGCGATATAAATCTTTTGCCCATCTAACCGGCTGTGCTTCTCATCGGCCACCAGGTCCTGCGGTAGGCGCTCGGGCGCTTTGACGGTGGTACCCACGACGCTCAGCCGACCCAGCCCCTGCTGCAACCGATACCAGTACATCGCATTGCGTCCAAACACGTAGGCTAGGGCCCAGCACGGGACATGAAAACGCATTAAGAACAAGCCCTTTTCCACCTCCGTCACCGCTGCCGTCATATAAGGCATGATAAACGCCGGGGCTACCGTAAACACCGCGCCGTTCGCCTTGAGGCGAACCCGCCGACAACGCAGCCCTTGCTTGCGTGACGCTGGTGTCTTACCACAGAACACATACCGGTAGTGTTTTAACTTTGTTGTTTATAGATTTTAAATAGGGATGCCAAACTCATAACGATTCACAAACAACCCGATGACGATATCGGGCATTTGTTTTGATTTCGAGAAGCAAATGGTTTTGCGGACGAGCCGCTTAATACGGGTACGTAGCGTTAAATGTTTCCGCTCTATCTTCTGCGTGTTCCGTTTCCCGATAACATGCTTTTCAGGATCTAGATAACGCCCATAAGAACCCCAATCGTCGGTGTAAAAACGGGTGATTCCAAACGGTTCCAATAAATCCTTTAATTTAAGAAAGACCTCATCCTTGCGGCGCCCGAATACATAAGCCAGCACGTCGCCAGTGGCTCGATCTATGGCATGCCATAGCCATCTTTGATTCGCTTTACTTCCCACATAACTCCACATTTCATCCATTTCAACCTCTATTTCTTGATCATTAACCTCATTATTTTCATCTATTTTTATAATATCCACAACAATCTGCTCAGGCGAGTGTATATCTAAAATGGCCTGATTCACCGATTGCAATTCAGGTTCCTTTTTTTTAATTCATTAATTACCGTCGCTGTACTTATATCCAATACCCGGGCCGTCTCACGAATGCCGCTCCCGTTTACGGCCATCTCAATGATTTTTCGCTTGACTTCTGGCAAGCGACCTTTCTCTGAATAATCTCGAATAAATGTCTTTTCTTCGCAGTCGCTTTCTTTGCAAAGAAAGCGTTGTTTTCCATTGGTCGTTTTTCCATGTTTACCAACATCGATACCACCGCAACTTGGGCATTTAATTGGTTCTAATACCGTAATAAATTTCTGAGTTTAAATTCTGCTAACTTGACATCTTGAATTCAAAATATGATAGTTGATTATTTTATAAAAACAACAAAGCTAAAACACTACCGGATAATCTTCTTGGGCGCTAGCGATGCCAACGAAAAGGAACAGGGGCACCAATGCGAACAGGTAAGAACGTTTGCTCACGGCTCTCTCCTCATGGATTATGTGACAGAAGTGGTGCAACCAATCTCTACGACTTAGATAATTTCCAGGAAAGAATTCACCTGTTTGTAGCCTGGATGGAGCCTGGATGGAGCGCAGGGAAATCCGGGGTCTGTAGGCATTTCGATCCTGGATTCCGTTTCACTTCATCCAGGCTACGAGTAGATTCTTTATCAAGAAATCGCCTTTAAAAGGAAAAGTTATATTTAATCAACGGCTTGAATTGTTTAACACGTGCTCCAGGTTACGAATCGTTGTATATGTCATGTCCGGGCAACAAGACACAGCGTTTGCAGGCAATAGTCAAAATTTCCAGTCCACATTAACAGCGAAGAAATTAACGTGATTGCTTTTGTAATCACCTTGCAAGGTGCCGGCCAAAGGCCCTTTTCTTCTGTCAATATCGGCGTCGCCGAGATCCAGGAATTCATACGCAGCACCGACGGTAAGATTCTCCTTCCACCGGTATTGCACCCCGGTGCCAAAGCGAAGCTGTCGATCCAACGGCAGGGCCGGTGAACGCTCTGAGGTTGACATCGGTGAGCTGTCGTAGGCAAAGCCGGCGGAGAACAGCCATCGATCCGTATAGCGGTATTGACCACCGACCGCCAAGTGCCAGGTGTCCTTGTAATCCAGGTCGGCGGTGAAGCTGGTTGTCTCGGTGGAATTGATGCTCAGTTCCGGCTCGCCAAACTCTTCCCAGTTTTGCCAGCCAACATTGCCCATGAGCGCCAACCTGTCGGTCACTTCATAGTAGCCGCTGGCCATGACCTGTTGGGGGAGAAGTCAATCCTATCTCCACCTTGCTATCAAACAGGCCTCTGCGATTCAGAATCGCGGTTAACCCGGGCCCGATGTCTTTCAGTTCGAGGGTGTCCTTAAAGTCGAGATCCATCTTTGTAATATAGGTAATTCCAAAGCGAATGTCCGGTCTTGGTTCAAGCAGGATTCCTATATTGCCACCGTAGCCTACGTCGCTGTCTTCAAATTTGAGCTGGCCATCCGGAAACCGATCCAACACGTTGTTGACGGCCGCTTTATCCTTGAGGTATCCATAAACCAGGCTGGGGCCACCGCCTACTGAGAACCAATCGTTGACCCGGTAGGCTATCACCGGGTTGACGGCTGCCGTCAGCAGGTCGGATTCTTGTGTGTAATAGCGCCCAACCCAGTTGTCTTCGTAGTCAAGTAAGCCACCGGCATAAGACACCAAAGACAACCCCAGCTTAATGTCTGGCGTAGCGCTATAAACGAAGAAACTGCTGAGGCCGGGGAGAAAGCCACCGGTATTACCGCTATTGCTTCCCGCCACTGTCGTGCCGGAGCCTGGGTCGAACTCAATCGAGCTGAAAGCGGGTTGAAAACCAATCAGAAGTTGGGAGCCCTGCAACCGGGTCATTCCGGCTGGGTTACCGAACGCCGTGGAGGGGTCACTAGCCAGCGCCGCCCGGCCAGCAGCGGCGGTGCCAAGATCCGGAGTACCCATTTCATACAACCAGAGTCCACCGGCCCAGGCCGTTGAGGTAAATATTCCCAGTAGTAGTGCAATGCCAACGTTGTACAAAGTCCTCGATCTCCTTCTGACTGGTTGTCATGAACCGTGATTGGGATAATCCAATGCTGCTCAATATCCCAAAGCGCAAGCTGCGGGTCGTCGTCTGGAATCACGCCTAACGAAAGCCGACTCCGCGCGCACCAACCCCGACACCGTGAAAACCGGGGCCGACGCCGCCGCCCACACCAATCCAATCGATGAACAAAGCGGTTACTCCGCCCGCCTTGGGCATTGTGCCCTCGATTAGCTTATATTGGTAAATAAGGTCGTTCCCGTCAATGACCGGGTGACTGATCTCTACTACGGTGAGCGTGTTTTCCGCACTCCCAGACTCATAAACTGAAAGCGTGGCGTTAGGCGGGTCATTGGCGAAATTATCCGGGCCTTCGCCCGCCTTCCATTCATCCATATACGCCTGCATCGTAAGATGCCCGGCGATACGTTTCGGGCGATCCGAGAAATACAACGTCTGCTTGCCGACGTTGACAAGGCGCAACGTCTCGTCGTTGACCTTCAGATCGTCAGCCGTCTGCACAAACATGAGCTGAACCTTGTCTTCCTTGTCCTGTGCCAGGGACAAACTGGATGTCAGCGAGGCAGTCGCTGCCATCAACGCCGTGGTGGCTATGAAATTACGTCTCGTCGTCATTCGTCGGCCTCTCTCGTATGAGGTGATTTGTGAACCCGGCGGTCAATGAATCCCGCCGGGCGTTTACTACGCCCTGTACCTGCTTTCGTCGCGCCGTCGGTCGCCTCAGCACGGTAACCGAAATGCCCTGGGATGCTGCGTCGAGCCGTCAAGGCTGGGGTTCGATCTCCCCCGGCCGCCAGGTCTTGTTGAACCAGGGCTCCAGCGGGCCGTAGAGGCGCAGGATCATGAACCAGCCCTTGTCGGGAATCGTCTGCACCCAGTTGTTCTCCATGCCCGCCGGGGCTTTGGGGCCGAAATAGACGTCCACCGAGCCGTCGGCATTGATCTTGACCCCCTTGTTCTGACTGCTCACGCTCGGGGCCTGCTGATCGGTCTGCAGCATCGAGCGCGACTGGTTGTCGTAGACGATGACCGACCAGAAGTCCTTGACCGGAATGTTCGGCGGCAGATGCAGCTTGTAGGTCTTGGCGCCGTCGAACGGGTTGCCGTTCGAGTCCTGGACGGACCAGGGGTACTGTGACCCCCGACCGACCATTTTCTCTTCCATCGCGGGCGTCACGCCGGTGGCAAAGTAGTAGAAGGCGATGGCCCCGTCCAGGTTGCTTACACCCGACGCGACTTCAAACTTGTAGCCGCCGAAGAAGGGCAGACGCCAGGTGCTGTCCGGATAATAGTAGGCATTCTTCTCGCGAATCTTGAAGGCGATGGTTCGCGCGGTCACCACGCCGATATTCGCGGCATCCTCTAAAATCTTCTTCATGCGGGCATCGGGATTGAAGGGCTTGTCCTTCTGGATGCCAATCGAGGCAAACAGGCCCAGCGTCGTCGGATCGGAGCCCTCGCTCGGCTCCTCCTGGATCACTTGATTCAACAGGTCCCAGAACGTGTAGTCGCTGGGCGCGACGAAATTCGACGGGATGCCGGAGGCATTGACGAACTTTGTCGGGTGTGGATTGGCCGCATCGGCGAGCGGATAGATCTTTAGATGCTTCTTGACCGACTCGACGCCGGGCTTGGTCGAGCCATCGACGAGAAAGGTTCGGAAGGGCGCCCAGTTTCCGTAGGTGCTCGGGCGCACCACGAAATAGCCGTCGGGGACTTCGCCGGTGTAGCCGGGAGGCAGTACGAGATATTTGCCGCCCTTCCCCTTGTCGGGGCCGGTGATGCCGATGTCGGTGACCCAGCGATACCAAAAGTCATCAATCGCACCCAGAGACATGGGCGGAACCTCGATAACCACCGGTCCCTTGTGTGTGTCGATCCAAATGAAGTTGTAGATGGTGTTGTCGTTCGCCGTCAGCTCCACCGTCTTCGAATCAACCAGGTTTTCCCAGATCACATCCGTCTGGTTATCCGGTCCGAATTGACGCAGCGAGTCGCGCATGCCGGCCTGGTTCACAATCGGGATGGCCAACAGGTAGGCCTGAAGGGCGCGCGATCGATCCAGGTTGTCATAGATCTTCTCGACGGTGTCGGCGGACGGGTAGCCGTCGGACAGGTGCAGTGTGCCGATGGAGGTTTCGAGTTTGTCCGGCGTGGCGATGCCGGGCGCGATGGGCGTCGTCATCTTGTACTGGGGCACCGCGGGGGCGACCGATGTGCTGGCGGCGATGACCAGCTTCTGGCCGATCTCGATCCGGTCCGAGGCGAGCTTGTTCTGCTCTTTCAGCTCGCCCACCGTGACGCCGAAGCGTTCGGCAATCCCGGCCAGGTCATCGCCCCTGACGACCGTGTAGACGCTGCTCGCGGTGTCGTACTGGCCTTCCGCGTATTTCAGCGGCCCCTTATCGGCGGCTTGGGCACCGCCGAAGGTGAGGCAGGCCACCAGGGCCAAGACCCAAAGGCTATTCCACTCGACGCGGAGACCATGTCCCCATCGACGCCAGCCAGTCGCAGATCTGCTCATCTTAGGATCCTCCAACAACGTGGTCTGTTTGGCTAAGTGATTGAAACGGAATTTGTTAAAGGGTGGAACGCCGTGCCCGCTACTTGGCGCGCTCGAAATAGACGTCGAACTTCTGCTGCGCGACCGCCTGGTAGTAGACGCCCTGGAGAATATCGTTCGCCGGGTCGTAGGCCAGGGTGTAGGTGGACCCGTTGTAGCCGCCGGCGCGCAACTCGAAGAAGAGCTTGATGGTCTTGCCGTCCTGTATCGCCTCGGCCTTCGCGAACGGGAGCGGACGGGGGTTTGCGTAGGCGGCGTCGAGCTTGCCGTCGGGGTCGACGCCCTGGATGGTGATCAGGTAGCCGCCGTCGGGTCGCATCCATCGGCCCAATAAGGTGTCGAAACCGGATTCAAACTCGGCGGGCGGCACCTCCGCCTTTACCTCCGGCGGCGGCGTTTCCTGTGCAATAGCAAGCCCTGTAGAGACGCCAAGGACAAGCGCGAGTATCGATAGGGTGCGCGGAACGGGCTTCTTCATCGTTCTTTCTTCCAGATTGACTATGCCGACACGCAGCCCTCGGGCTGCGATCTCGTCCCAGCAAGGATGAAGGGAAGCACACGGGCCCGCTCCCTTGCGAGAGCGGCCCGCGCGTTTCACGACCGGGCTAGCTGGTCGCTTATTCGCGACCGGCTTCCACTTTCTTCAAGCCCTCCTCCAGTTTCTTGATCTCCTCGGGCGACAACTGCGGGCGGTCTATCTTGATGGTCAACTTGTTGAACTGGGCGGTGAGCGGGTACGGCGGCAAATAGTCATCATCGTTCACGCCGGTCAGCGTGTCGCGGCCGATGTCGAAGCTCTCGTCCCATTGCAGGATGATCGGGATGGTCTTCTCCATCTTCTGGGTATCCGCGACCGTGCCGTCCACCTTGAGGGTGCCGACGCCGCCTTTACCGATGCCGGCGAAGCTGTTGTATTTCATCGTGCCGAGCCCTGAGCCGTCATATTTGAAGTCGAACTCCAGGATGTGCCTGCCGGGCATGAGCGCTGCCTGGCCTTCCCACTTGATGCGCTCGAGATCGAGCAGATTCCACAGGAACACCGGCTTGCCCTCGCGCAGGTAGAAGCCCCAGCCTGCGAAGCGCCCGCCCGAGGTCACGATCATGCCCTCCGCGCCGCCTTCGGGGATCGTGATGTCCGCCGTGATGGTGTACGAGGTATCGAGCAGGTAGGGGGCATCGCCCTGCGGGATGCCGACCATCGGCCGCGTATAGACGAGTTCGTTGCGACCGGCGAGGACGCTCGGACGCTGAGCCGCGACCCGGGCGCCCACCGACGCATTCAACGGGAGGACCTGATATTTCTTGGCTTCCTCGAGGAACATCGCTCGCATTTCCTTCACCTTGTCGGGGTGCTGCGCGGCGATGTCGTCGGACTGGTTCCAACTCTCTTCCAGGTTGTAGAGCTGGAACACCTGGTTGTTCAGCGGGTCCGGGTTGGCCGCCTCGAACGCCTGCCACGGCGCCCGATTGACCTTGGTGCTCATCAACCAGCCGTCGTGATAGATCGCCCACTGGCCCATCATCTCGAAGTACTGCGTCTTGTGCCGGGACGGCGCCTTGGCATTCTTCGCGTCGAAGGTGTAGGCGAAGCTGGTGCCCTCGATCGGCTTCTGCTTGATGCCATCCACGACTTCGGGCGCGCCGATGCCGGTGACCTCAAGAAGGGTGGGCACGATGTCGATCACGTGAACGAACTGCTCGCGCAAGCCGCCCTTGTCCTTGATGACTTTCGGCCACGACACCACCATGTTCTGGTTGGTGCCGCCGAACCGGGAGGCGTTCTGCTTGAACCAGTCGAACGGCGTGTCGAAGGCCCACGACCAGCCGGCTGACATGTGGTTATAGGTCTTTTCGGTGCCCCAGACGTCGTAGAACTCCATCTGCACGTCCACCGGCGGCGCCACGCCGTTGAAGAAAGCGACCTCACTGAACGTGCCGAGCGGCCCACCCTCGGCGCTGGTGCCGTTGTCGCCGTTCTGGTAGATGATCAGCGTGTTGTCGAGCTTGCCCAGGTCATCGAAGGCCTGGATCACGCGGCCGATCTCATGGTCGTTGTAGGCCACATAGGCAGCGAAGACTTCGACCTGGCGGATGAAGAGCTTTTTCGCCTCGGGAGTGAGCTTGTCCCAGGGTGTCAGGATGTCATCGGGCCAGGGCGTCAACTCCAGACCCTTGGGGATCACGCCGAGCTTCTGCTGATTCGCGAAGATGGTTTCGCGCAGCTTCTCGTAGCCGTCGTCGAACAGGTGCATCTCGTGGATCTTGTCCACCCACTCCTTCAGCGGGTGATGCGGTGCGTGCGAGGCGCCAGGCACGTAGTAGATAAAGACCGGCTTGCTCGGGTCGGTCTGGTGGATTCGGTACATCCAGTCGATGGCGTCGTCGGCCATCGCGGTGATCAGGTTCCAGGTTCCGGGCGGCTTGCCGTCGAAGGGATAGATCTGCGTCGTGTTGCGGAACAGGTTCGGCTGCCACTGGTTGGCGTCACCGCCCACGAACCCGTAGAAGTACTCGAAGCCCATGCCGGTCGGCCACTGGTCGAAGGGCCCGGCCTGGCTGGCCTGGTAGGTCGGCGTGTTGTGGTCCTTACCGAACCACGACGTGGCATAGCCATTGTCCAGCAGGATACGGCCGATCGTGGCGTTGTCCACGCCGATGACGCTGTCGTAGCCGGGGAAGCCGGTGGCCTGCTCGGCGATCACGCCGAAGCCGACCGAGTGGTGGTTGCGCCCGGTGATCTGCGCGGCGCGCGTCGGCGAGCACAGCGAGGTGGAGAACATGCGGTTGTAGCGCAAACCCTCGTTCGCGATGCGGTCCATCGTCGGTGTCGGAATGACGCCGCCGAAGGTGCTCGGAATACCGAAGCCGGCGTCGTCGGTCATGATGAGCAGGATGTTGGGCGCCTCCTTGGGTGCCACGACGGTCGGCGGCCACCAGGGAGTGGACTCCAGCGCGTTATCCTTGATCACGCCGCCGAATTTCGGCTGGGGCGGGGGCAGTTGCTTGCCGCTGATGGTCGTGGTGGCGCTGGGTGAGCCCAGGGTGCCGGTGACCTGCGGGGTAAAGGTCGGACTCTTTTCGCCGGCGTCGGTGGCGATCACCAGTTTCTGACCGACCACGATTATGTCCGAGTCGAGCTTGTTGCCTTCCTTCAGGTCGGCGACCGCGACACCGAAACGCTCGGCAATCGCGGCCAGGTCGTCACCCTCGACCACCTGATAGGTGGAGTTCGCGGCATCGAATTGGCCTTCCGCATGGTGGCGTGGCCCCTTGTCGGCAGCTTGGACGCTGCCGAAGGTGAAACAGGCCGCAAAAGCCAGCATTGAGAAGACTTTCAACCCGGCCTTATTTGGCAATTTCCGAAAAAAAATACTCATCATAATTACAGTTTCCTCCGTTTGGCTGGTCGTGGATGAATTATGGTTTTCAGGACTACCAATTCAGGTTCACCTTGACCTTGAATCATGGCGTCAGTCGATGCACCCCACTAAAGATATTAGGCTTTAGTTCAATTCAGCATCCCTATAGAACTTGGCCCCTGTAACGCTGACGCCGGCGATGAGTCCCTCTTCCGTGAGTTGGTACAAATGTATGTCTGGCGATACCGATACCGCGCCGCTATAGGCTCCACCCCGGGTCTTGCTCTTCGCGGCCGCCATCGCATTCGCTCCAAATTCCCAGCCGGACGTTACAAACTGGTTAAAGGCTTGTGGCGTGTCAAACACCAACACCAGCCGGAATCGTTCCGCGCCCACGCCAAGGCCGGGCTGCAACTCGATCATTTTCATGAAAATCGCTTCGCCGGTGGCGTTGTTCACGGTGATGCCTTGACCCTTGGCACCCCCCATATAGAGAACCTTCATGCCGAAGTCGCTGAACACCGCATAGCCCGCCGCGTTCCGGATGGCGTTCTGGGCTTCGGGATTCGCCTGATAGAGTTGGGCCAGCGTCTGTCTGGCCATGTCGCGCACGGAAGCCCGCTGCTCGTCTACCTGGTATGGCGATTCAGGCGTTGATGAACAGGCCGACAGGCCAAGATATATGACTGTCAACATAGATATGATTACTGTACGCATGAGTTTTCTTCTCCAGTTAGTTTGGAGATGATTAATAAAAGAAGTAACCCTACTGGACGGCGCACCATTGGCAACTGTTTCCTCTTGGTAGCTGTAAGGTTCCCGTTAACGGCTCATTGAATTTCTTATGGAGGTTGGCGAATAATCAAACCGTAACTGATGATATTGTATTCTTTTTTAACTATATTCTTATCATTTCACGCCAAACCCAATAATATGTTTACTCGCCTGAGCCAGGGCAGATATCCGGCAGTCGATAGTAGCCTGAGGAGGTTTTATGGACCCCATCCCGCTGGTTCGCGTGAACGCGATCCTACCGTTCGTGACCTTTCTTAAGGAAATAGGCGCACCTTTGCAACGCCTTATGACCGCAGCAAAACTGCCGATGGCTGTCTGCGAAAATCCGGAAACCTTGATTCCGCTATCCCAAGGTTGCCACTTCCTGGAGCAGGCTGCCCTCTCTCAGGGGATTGCCCAACTTGGCCTGCAGATTGGGCAGCGGGCACGGCTCGAAGAGTTGGGCATCTTTGGCCGCTTGATCTGCGGGTCGCTTACGCTCTATGAAGCGATCACCGCGGCCTCCCGGTTGGTGGCCGCTCATAATACGGGCGAGCGCATCTGGCTCAAGATTCAAGGCGAGCAGGCGCAACTTTGCCATCAATTAGTCGCGAGGGTTGATCATGGCCGCCAGCAGGCGGATCATTATGCCTTAATGTATTTACTGCAGCTCGTCCGTCTGGCCGCCGGAGCAAACTGGCGACCACGAGAGATTCATTTCGAGACGGCTCCCTCGCCGGAATTGGGTAAGTTTGAGCCACTGGCCGACGCCAGATTGGCCTTCCACCAGGAAGCGACCGCCCTGTTTTTTTCACGGAATTTGTTAATGCTGCCGCTAAAAAAGCAGGCCAAATTGCCAGTCATGCCATCCAAAGCGGAGACAGACTTATGGACGTCGGCGCCAGCCGGCGACTTTGCCGGTTCGGTTCGACAGGTGCTGGACATGCTACTGGGGGAAGGACACCCGAACATCGGGCTGGCAGCGGAAGTGGCCGGAATGAGCGTTCGCACTTTTCAGCGACGGCTGGCGGCCGCTAACCTCAGTTACTCCCGGCTGATCGAACAAGCTCGTTTCGACAAGGCCATGCGTTTGCTGGCAGAGCCGCATATCAGCCTGATCAACATTGCCTTCGAACTAGGCTATACCGAACCGGCTAATTTCACCCGTGCCTTCCGGCGCTGGACTGGGATTTCACCCCGTTTGTTTCGTCGCCGGCAGGCGACAGGTTGATTTGTCAGGTATGCTCAAAAAAATCGTATCAGGCGGTCAGACCGGAGTGGACCGAGCCGCCCTTGATACGGCTTTGTGCCAAGGAATACCTTGTGGTGGCTGGTGTCCCCGAGGACGCCGAGCCGAGGATGGTGTAATACCCGCTCATTATCCACTTACGGAAACGGAGACAGTCGACTATCGTTGCCGTACGGAACAAAATGTCCGCGATTCTGACGGCACGCTGATCCTGACGCAAGGTATCTTAACGGGCGGCACAGCGCTAACAGAAAAATTGGCTCAACACTATGGAAAGCCGGTATTTGTTTTGAATTTGGCGGCTCCAACGGAAGATCTAAAACACATTAACGATTGGCTGCAATTTCACCAGATTGATGTTCTCAACATAGCAGGTCCAAGAGAAAGCAATCATCCCGGTATCTATCGCCAGGCCGCCAATTTTCTACAAAAATTACTCGTTGTCATTGATTGTTAAGGTACTTTTAGCTTATCGTCTTACGATGCAGACTACTGTTTCTGCATACGGTATAGGCTTGCGTATAATCCATCGTTGACCAATAGCTCTTCGTGGGTGCCGAGTTCCACAATTTCGCCTCTGTTTAACACTACGATGCGGTCGGCATTTTCGATGGTGGAAAGTCGATGAGCGACAATAAAGGCGGTACGACCCCGACGTAGTGCCTCCAGAGCTTGCTGGACTTGGCGCTCAGTATGAGTATCCAGAGCCGACGTGGCTTCATCGAGTATTAGAATGGGCGCATTTTTTAGTAACGCACGGGCAATGGCGATGCGCTGGCGTTGTCCGCCCGACAAGCGGATGCCGTTTTCACCAATAAAGGTATTAAGTCCTTCAGGAAGTTGCCGGATGAACTCCATAGCATAGGCGTCCTCAGCCGCTTTAATGACTTCGGTTTCGCTGACCTCGCGACAGGCGCCATAACTGATGTTGGCCGCTACAGTATCGTTAAATAACACAATATCCTGCCCCACATAGGCAATATTAGCCCGAAGGTCAGTTAACCGTAGAGCGGTTATCTCTATGCCATCCAATAAAATATGGCCCTGAATCGGGTCATAGAACCGCGGCAGCAAGCTCATCAGGGTAGTCTTGCCGCTGCCGGAAGGACCCACCAAAGCGATGGTTTCGCCAGGTTTTACCTCCAAGGAGAAATCCCGCAGTACTTCACCAGTACCCTCACGGTATCGTAAGCTTATTCTCCGGAAGTTTACCATTCCCTGCGTGCGACCCATACGGCGGGCACCGTGATCCGGCTCCGGTGATTCGTCAACCAGGGCAAAAACACTTTCTGCTGCTGCCAATCCCCGCTGCAGCGGCTCATTAAGTTTGGTCAAACGCTTAATAGGCGCAAGCAGCATGGCCATTGCACCAAATAACGAAACGAATCCTCCCACGGTAATTTCATTAGCTGCAGATTGCAAAGAGGCAATATAGATGACCGTTGCTAAGCCCGACACCGTTAACAGTTGCACGATGGGTACGCTAGCCTCAGAAGCAATAGCCAGTTTCATGTTGAAATGGCGTACCCGATTGCTGATACGCCGAAAACGCTTGGTTTCATAAGCTTCTCCGGCAAACACCTTGACTACCCTATGACCTTGAATCACCTCCTCGATGATATGGTTTAAAGTACCCATGGCGACCTGCAATTCCCGGCTTAGACGGCGCAGACGTCGGCTGATGAGCCTAACGATAAGGGCGATACTCGGAGCGATAAAAAAGGTAATTAAAGCAAGTTCCCAGTTAAGGTAAAAAATCCATGCCAACAGACCGGCGACTGCCACGCTATCCCTAACCAGAGTTACAACCGCTTGGGTAGACGCTTCCATTACCTGCGTGACATCGTAAGTCAACTTAGACAGCAAGATACCACCGGGAGTATCGTCGAAACGGTGAACAGGCAGCGTCAGCAGTCGCGCAAACATTTCATTGCGCAAATCCATGACCACCCGGTTAGCGACCCAACGCATTGCGACAGCTCCCACAAAACTGGCTATGCCACGTATCAGAAATACGCCTGCCAGCAGTAGCGGCATGAGTTTGATGGCGATGGGGTCCTTTTCTACAAAACTGCCATCCAGCAACGGCTTAACAAGAGCCGGTAACAACGGTTCGGTACTAGCAAGCACTAGAATGGCGAGAATGGCGATGATAAAAACCTGGCGATGGGGCTTTACATAGCTCAGTAAACGAAGGTAAAGTTCCTTGTTAATAATCATGTTGCCGGTAAATTTGGTAAAGTGGAGTGGGACCGCATGGTAGCTTTTTGGCCTGGATGTCATGACTTATGGTTATCACCAATCCCTCTAACAAAATTTTCAGCCTCCTCACATAACTGTTTTCTCTCTATAACTCGATGATCAAGTTTTTAGTGCTTGACATTTTCAAATGTCGAATAATCAAATGGTTATCAATATGAGCGATTATTGCCGCTCTCCAGTTGCTCAGTAGCTTGAAAGCTATAACTTTTTGAAAAATTTAAAGTTCGTAAATTTATTCGAAAGTCAAGAAGAAAAAACTTGATCATCGAGTATAAGTAAAGCAGCTACTAAGTTTCAATCTTAGGACAGTCGGGTTTTGTCTTTAGGAAGGTTAACCTAAACATAGGGAAGATTGCTGTGCTCATCGTAACAAAAAATTCCACCATCTGTTCCCAGCGATATTTCTCTTAAAGCAATATCTTTATTGAGTTACGGTGATAACATTCATATAAGAAATGATATATCCATTAAATCAGGGATTCGGGAGTCGCCAATTTATGAATGGATTTTTTCCACAAAAGATAAAAGTATTTCCCCAAGTACTTTTCCAAGAAATAGGTAATGAAGCGGTATTATTGGATCTCAAAAGCGAACGCTATTTTGGTTTGAACGAAGTCAGCACCCGTGCATGGCAGCTAATCAAGAAACACGGTGACATGCATGCCGTTTGCCAAGCCATGCTCGATGAGTATGCCGTACAAGAAGCACCACTTTACCAAGATCTCAGTGAATTGGTTGCTCGACTTGTCAGCGCTGGATTAATAGCTTTGGAGCCTTGCGATACCAGTGACGGAGCAGATTAAAAAATTTCTGGCACTCAGTATTGCTGAACGCCGGCTACTTTGCCAAACGGTTGTTCTGCAGCCGTGGGTAGCCCTGGAGCTTCGCCTACTAGGCTTTAGGCGCTGCTTGGCACGATCGCATCGCCTAGTGGGAATAAGCAACGAACCACCTATGCCAACCGCAGATGCAATACGGCATGGCCAAACGATTGCAAAGTTAGTCAATATCGCGGCACGGCATCATTTTTATCGTAGCAATTGCCTGGTCCAGTCGCTGACCCTACAGCGCCTGCTCCGGCATAGAGGTATCAGAAGCCAGTTGCGCATTGGCGTGCGTCGCCACCAAGGCAAGTTTGAGGCTCATGCTTGGGTGGAGTTTGCAGGAGTATCCATGAACGACACCAGGAACGTGAAGGAGCATTTTGCTCCGTTTGAGGCCATGCGAAATTTGCATTGGAGCCGTATCTCATGAGCGGCATTGTTGGCATGATCCATGCCGATGGCGCACCGGTTGACCAGGAACTGCTGGAACGGATGACGGCATTTCTGAGCTATCGGGGTCCGGATGCCCAGCATAGCTGGGTTGCTGGATCCGCGGGTTTCGGTCACACGCTGTTGCGCACCACGTTTGAGTCGGAGCATGAACAACAGCCGTGTAGCCTAGAGGGTCAGGTATGGATTACCGCGGATGCGAGAATAGATGGAAGGACTGACCTAATAGGCAAGTTAGCCGATAAAAAATGCATGGTTTCGCAGACTGTTACCGATGTAGAATTGATTCTACACGCCTACCACGTCTGGGGAGAAGCCTGCGTTAAGTATCTGATTGGAGACTTTGCCTTTGCGATTTGGGATAGATGTAAGCAGCAGCTTTTTTGTGCCCGCGACCACTTCGGTATTAAGCCGTTTTTTTACGCCAAGGTAGGTAGCCTACTGATTTTTAGCAATACCTTGCCATGCTTGCGCACCCATCCTTGTGTGTCGGGTAGAATCAATAATCTCTTTATAGGCGATTTTTTGCTGTTTGGTTACACTCAAGCCTCCGATACTACAGCTTACCAAGACATTTGCCGCCTTCCACCGGCACATTATCTGATTTATAGCAGAGACAAGTTTCTCGTAACTCCTTACTGGAACCTACCAATCGACGGTGCTATTCGCTATCGGCGAGCCGAATCCTATGTCGAGCATTTTCAGGAACTACTCAGCACTGCGGTCAAGGATCGGGTGCGCACTCCTCGCCTCGGCATACTCATGAGCGGCGGGTTGGACTCCACGAACATAGCAGCTACAGCCTGCGAACTTTTAAAGCAAGAGCCGTCATTTGAACTGCATGCTTATACAACCGTCGCTGAGCGGATCGTGCACCATGAAGAAAGATATTACGCCGCATTAGTCGCCGATGCTCTAGGGATTCCCATTCACTATCTGTCGGCTGACAATGATGTTATGTTTGACCGCTGGGAACAGCCGGAGTATCAAGAAGGAGAGCCTTTAGTCAGTCCTACCATTGCTGCCGGCAATGATAAGTTCTCTGAAATTGCAGCCTACAGCCGGGTGGTTTTCGTTGGCGAGGGAGGTGATCCGTTGCTGCGTTCTTCCGCGCATTACGTGGCGGATCTTCTTAGCCGGTTCCGGTGGTTGCAAGCATTTCGAGACACGGCTTACTGTCTCCGTATCCATGGCCGGTTACCTCCGCTTGGTATTCGCTCCCGCCTTAAACAGCGGTTAGGCATAAGTTCACATTACCGCTCGCCTTATCCAAACTGGCTTAATTCCCATTTTGAGAAACGCTTTGCATTACGGACGAGATGGGAAGAACTAACCGCTCCACGTCCCCCTGAACATCCTAGCCGTCCGGAAGCCTATGAGGGCATCAGAGGACCCTTATGGCTCTATATGTATGAACGCTGTGATCCTGGAGTCACTCGCCTCCCGCTGGAAGTACGCTATCCTTATTTCGACGTACGGCTCGTCAAGGATGTGCTTGCCATGCCCCCCATCCCTTGGTTTATTAATAAGCAGTTACTGCGGACCAATGGTCGCGGGAAACTACCCGAACCCGTCTTGCGTCGTCCCAAAACCGTCGTTGCCCATTACCCCCATTATCGGGTGTCCCCGCATTGCCACGAGACTCGGATAAGACAGCTCTATGCCCTGCCGGCTCTGGAAGAATATATCGATATGAGTGCCGCCCCTAATCCGGCTCAGAATCGAGAATATTGGAAAACGTCCGATTTTGATCAATTGCGTTTGAATTTCCGCGTGCTCAGTCTTGCCTATTACCTCGAAGCACGTACCCGAGAGCAATCGCTCAATTAAACTTAAGGAGTAGTAACGTGATGGAAAAAGAAGCAACCCAGACCAACAAAACGGCGAAGAAGCCTTATCAGACGCCGAACCTGTTCCTTTATGGCACCTTACGGGAACTGACTCAGTCAGGAAGAGTAGGGCAAACTGATGATCAAACCACCCCCAACCAAAGTGAGCACAGTAGATCCTAACAAGGCCGGCGGCCGGCCATCACTGACAAGTGAGTCAAGGTACGATGTCTATTTGCGCCTTACGCAGGGTAATCCATAACCATCATAAGCCGCGTTATTATTACGGGCTCTTCGGGCTATGCCTGCAAACCCACTGCGCTATACCGGGCCTGCTGCCAGGTCCGGTGAACGCTTCAGCGGATATAAAAGTGTGGCTGGGACCACAACCTCCCCGTTGGGTGCAGGAACATTTACCGCACCGCCGGAAGATCTGGTATCAGAGTGAAAATCGGGACGAGGGCAAACCGGCCCACCTCACCATCTGGTTATGGGATACCGCTTACTTCGAGTTTTGTTACAGCGACGACATCCGCTTTGTATTGGATAAGAAAGGTCACTGTATCTGGGGAACCTGGTCGGGTAAACAAACTTTCGAAGACGCCGTTACCTATCTAATTGGTCCCATCATAGGATTCGTGCTCCGTCTTCGTGGCATCGTTGCCCTCCATGCCAGCGCAGTTGTATTTGATGAATACGCTGTTGGCTTCTTGGGAAGATCAGGCGCAGGAAAGTCAACAACGGCTGCAGCGTTCGCCAACCGGGGATACCCCATACTCGCAGACGATGTATCCGCCTTGCAAGGATCAGAAAACAATAATTTTGTTGTTCAACCGGCTTATCCACGCCTGCGGCTTTGGTCGACAGCTGCCGTCGCCTTATTCGGGTCCGCCGAGGCGCTGCCTTTACTCACTACGACTTGGACAAAACGCTATCTAGATCTTACAGGATCAGTCCATCGCTTCCAACATAAGCCATTACCGCTGACAGCGATTTATTTACTCAACGGGCGCAGCGCTGACGCCAAGGCTCCCTTTGTCGAAGCACTCTCGCTGCAGGACAGCTTAATCAGTTTGGTAGCCAACACCTACGCGAACCATTTTTTGGATACAGCCATGCGTGCTCAGGAGTTGCAACGGTTGAGCCGGATTGTACAGTCTATTCCTGTGCGACGTGTGACGCCCCATACAGACTCGGCCCGCTTATCCATGCTGTGTGATATTATTTTAAGTGATTTTCAACAGTTGCACTCGGCTAGAGCTTCAGCAGCTTCCGGATAAGCTTAATTTGTCTACTTCTCAAAACATGGGCGCGCATGCAGGATTTACCAATTGTATGCTACTAAACGCAGCACCTTATGAGACTCTTCTTTGTAAAGCTTTACGTAACGAGCGTGTCACATGGCCTTTAGCGATCGATTCGGCATTTTCTCGAGAATTACTTAAGAGTATCGCCTATCACGGCGTAACGGCTTTACTCTATCAGCAACTCCATTCCACAGCTGCTTGGGATTACTGGCCGGTTGAACTGCGTTATCCATTAAGAGATAAAGCACACCGGCAAGCAGTCCGGGAAATGGTCCGCCAACATGAGCTGATAGAAGTGCTGGGAGCATTAGCGGAAGCCGGTATTCGACCGCTTCTCTTAAAGGGCACTCCCTTAGCGTATATGGTTTATTCCATACCGGCCCTACGAGATCGAGGCGACACCGATTTCCTCATCAGGAGGAAAGAATTAGAAGCCACGGAAACCGTGCTGGCACAACTGGGTTACCAGCGACGTAATGCGGTCAGCGGACACTTCATTAGCACCCAGTATAACTATAGCAAAAATTGCCATGGCGTATCTCACGTGCTGGACGTCCATTGGAAGATCAGCAATGCCCAAATTTTTGCCCAGGCACTGCCTTATTCTGAAATAGCAACCCAGGCCGTTGCAATTCCATCTCTGGGCCAATATGCGCGAGCGCCGGGATTGGTGCATGCCCTGTCGCTTGCCTGTTTGCATCGCATGAATCATTTTCATTCACCCTACTACAGTGACGCTCTACCTCACTATGGAGGTAATCGCCTTATCTGGCTATACGATATCCATCTCTTGGCACAAGCTATGGACACTCAACAGTGGGAACAGTTGCTCTGTTTGGCCCGCGCAAAGCGTCTTTGCGGCGTCTGCCTCGATGGTCTTATGGTTGCCCGACAAGCCTTCACTACCGCGTTGCCTCAGGGATTGTTAGATTCTTTAGCCACGGCTCGGCATCCCGGTGAAATTGCAGTCTCAAGATTAACGAGGAGTCGCCGACAATACTTTCTGATAAATTTATTGGCCTTGCCGAGTTGGCGCGAGCGCCTCACTTTATTAAAAGAAAATCTTTTTCCATCCGCTGCTTACATGTTTGCTAAATATCAAAAGACCAAACCCCTCCTGCTGCCGTTCCTCTATCTGCGCCGTGCCACCGCCGGTATTCGCAAGCTTCTCTAGACAACCTCCGCCGCCTGCAACTCGGATTCCCCGGTCACCGAGTATCGTATCGAGCGCTGCCGGAGCTTCGCTACAAAACGGTTCGCAGCCACCAGAGGCATCCACGAGTGCTGTCGTCTGGTGCGCAAGAATAACCATACTAATGCCGGCTAGAGCAAACTTAGCCACCTGTCTATCGTAGCCAAAGCTCACCCGTCTTAGCCAAATGGCTCATCTATCATAGCGGGTTCACCTACCCATTGCGATGCAGCGCTGGCGTTCGCTGCATGCAGCTATGGTATGATAAGTCTCCGCTGTTGCATCATGCCGTATTGCCATGAAGATCCATATTCCCGATTTTTCTCAAATCCGCGTGCTGATCGTCGGTGACATCATGCTGGACCGCTACTGGTACGGTGCGGCTTCTCGCATTTCGCCGGAAGCGCCGGTACCTGTAGTAAAAGTCGACACGGTCGAGGAACGTCCAGGCGGTGGCGCTAACGTCGCGGTAAATATTGCAACGCTCGGCGGTAAGGCTCGAGTGCTGGGTGTCACCGGTGACGATGCGGCGGCGAATGTATTGGAAGCTAAACTTGCCCGCCTGGGCATAGAAAGCGATTTCTTGCGTTGGCAAGGCCAAGCCACCATCGTCAAACTGCGCGTGCTAAGTCGCCACCAGCAACTGCTTCGGCTGGATTTTGAAAACGGCGTTCATGACTTTGCGCCTGTTATGCTGCGGCAACGCTTTATCGCCTCTCTACCTCGGACTGACGTCGTGATTTTGTCCGATTATAACAAGGGTGCCCTGAGTGACGCTCAGCACTACATTCACCAAGCCCGCCTCCACGGTTTACCCGTTCTGGTAGATCCTAAAGGCCACGACTTTTCCAACTATCGAGGGGCCACTTTGCTTACCCCCAATGTGAACGAATTAGAGACCGTCGTAGGTTTCTTGCGCAGCGAGGCGGAGCTGGTGGATAAAGGCATGGCTTTGCTGCATGAGCTGGATCTGGAAGCGCTACTGGTCACCCGTAGTGAGCAGGGTATGAGCCTGCTGCGCCGTGATGGTGAACCGCTCCACCTGCCGGCCAGAGCGCGGGAGGTTTATGATGTGACTGGTGCCGGGGATACGGTGATTGCCGCAGTCGCGGCAGGTTTAGCAGCAGGATTGGAAGTAACGGTGGCGACCGCTCTCGCTAATATGGCCGCTGGGATTGTCGTGGGTAAACTGGGCACCGCCAGCGTCACCGTTTCGGAACTGCGGCGGATGCTCTATGAACACGATGAGCCACCCCGCGGGGTTTTATCCGAAGAACAGTTGCTCCAGGTGGTGCAGGATGCCAAGGTTCACGGCGAAACAATTGTAATGACCAACGGTTGTTTCGACATTCTGCACGCCGGTCACGTGAGTTATCTGGAGCAGGCTCGCCGGTTGGGCAATCGTCTGATCGTAGCGGTGAATGATGACGCCTCCGTACGCCGCCTTAAAGGCAAGCACCGTCCGGTCAATACATTATTGGAACGCATGCGGGTATTGACGGGATTAGCGGCCGTAGACTGGGTAGTACCTTTTTCAGAAGACACGCCGGAACGCCTAATCTGCCGGATTAAACCGGATTACCTGGTCAAGGGCGGTGATTATGCTCCTGCTGAGGTAGCCGGCAGCCATTGTGTCATGGCAGCAGGAGGCCAAATTATAGTCATGGATTATGTGGATGGCTACTCAACTACCGGTACTATTTCCCGGATCCTCAACGGACTATAAGTTTTTATTGCACAGTGCTGACTGCTTTCACCAGCAGTGATAATTTCGCGTTCAGTTTGCGGACTACCAACTTAAGGCGGGACATGTCAGACGCACATCCACCGGTAGGAGCGAGCTTGTGCTCGCGAGTGAGGTGGGCATCAAGGTCAGTTTGCAAGCAAGCTCGCTCCTACCAAGTAGCCTGTAAAGTTTCCCGGCTAAAGTGGATATACAGCCCGCCCTTTGGCCATTTGACCAGTCCACTTGTTGACGGAATTGCATGCGATTTTTCTATACGCTGTTACTCTATCTAGCCATACCCGTCATTCTGGCCCGTCTGTATTGGCGGAGCCGCAGAGTTCCAGAATACCGCCGCCGCTGGGCCGAGCGATTCGGAATCTTTCCCTATTTCCCTAAATCTGGCTGCATCTGGATTCATGCCGTCTCGGTCGGAGAAACGCGAGCCGCTCGGCCTCTCGTCTACGCCCTTAAGACACACTATCCAGATCTGCCGTTGCTGATAACCACTACGACACCCACCGGCTCTCGACAAGTTCAGAGAGAGTGGAGTACCACAGTTTGGCATGTCTATGCGCCCTTCGATCTACCTGACGCCGTCGCCCGCTTTTTAGTACGAACCCGCCCGCGGCTTGCCATTATCATGGAAACCGAATTATGGCCTAACCTGTACTACGCTTGTTTTTCAAAAAAAATCCCGGTGGTCCTGGCTAATGCCCGCCTGTCGGAACGTTCTGCTCAAAGATATCAAAAAATAAGCGGTTTAACCGCCCGTATGCTTGCCCATACCACACTCATCGCCGCCCAGACCGAAGCCGACGCCGTGCGTTTTCAGATGCTGGGAGCGCCGCATGTCAATGTAACAGGTAATCTTAAATACGAACTTACACTGCCGGCGGGTCTACTCGAGCAAGGCCGCGCTTTGCGCCAAACCCTGGGAGCACATCGTCCGGTGTTAGTCGCTGCCAGCACTCATGACGGTGAGGAAGAGTTACTTCTCGATGCCTTGGCGAAACTTCACCATCATCTACCGCAGATCTTATTGTTGCTTGTGCCCCGGCACCCGGAGCGTTGTAAAGCGGTCGCAGCACTGTGTCTGCGGCGCGGTTTACGGTTGGTAAAACGCAGCGAAAATCGTCCCTGCGAGCTGGCAACCGACGTTTTTTTGGGGGATACCATGGGAGAATTGTTATTATTCTACGCAGCCGCCGATGTGGCTTTCGTAGGAGGCAGTTTAGTGCCCGTGGGAGGCCATAATATCCTTGAGCCGGCGACGCTGGGGCTGCCCGTACTGTTTGGCAAACATATTTTTCACTTTACCGAGGCCGGTCAACGTTTGCTGGAGACGGGAGCAGCCTGGCAGGTCACCGATGCCGCCGATGTCGCACTGATAACAGGTCGACTGCTAACCAATGCGCTTTTGGCTCGGGCTGCAGGAGAAAAAGGCAAGGCTGTGGTCAGGGCTAACCGCGGAGCCCTGCAAGCCTTGCTGACAATTGTTGAAACTCAAATGGGTAAATTGGAACGCTAGGCAATGTTGCCTTGATCCGTCATTTAACCAACGGCCTTATCGCGGAGAAGCCACCATCCATGGCCCATACTTGACCGGTGACCCAATGTGCCTGGTCGGACAAAAGCCACACCATCAGTCTGGCCAAATCCACAGGATCACCAATGCGCGGCAGAGGGTATTGGCGAGAGGCGCCGCTTCGGCTCACTTCGTTACCCACAATTTTGGTAGTAGCGGGGGTCTCCATCAGTCCTGAGGCGACCCCGTTGATGCGAATGCGATTCGGGGCATAAGATGCAGCGGCACCGCGTACGAGACCTTCGACTCCTCCCTTGGCGGCGGCAATGGCCTCATGGTTAGAGACGCCAATTTCAGCGGCCACTGAGGAAACCAGCACGGCAGCTCCTGGTTGCCGGGCCTGACGTAACGCCTCGACGAAGGCACCTAAAGTGAAGAAGGCAGTATCCAGATTTGCTGCTATACACGCTCGATAATCTTCCGCAGAAGTGCGATGCAGCGGAGAAATCAGAATGGAACCCGCACAGTTGGCCAAGGCGGTGGGTAATCCGAGCCGCTCCTGACAGGCCGCCACGGCGGCCTGCGCCCCTTCATGGGTAGACACATCGGCTTCTACGCATACCGCTTCCGAACCGTATATATCTCGCAACTTGGCGTTATCCCGACCCGCTAAGGCCAGTTTCCAACCCCCATCGCGCAAAGCCTGAGCTACTGCTTGACCCAACCCTCCGCTTGCGCCGGTAATTAATGCGACTTTCGCCATAGCTATGCCTCCTCAAACTAGGTTGCCTATAATGCTCGCTTAACATGCCAGCAAATATGTATAAACAATGTATAATATTGTACACTATAATTCGATCAATTTCGCAATATATTCGATCTTTTTTGTTACAAATGTTTCTCATTGATTGTACAAAATGAACATATTTATTGAAGATAAACCGCTTGGCAATATTCCATGTCTATGAAAGGATTGCGGTATCCATCGGGGGCTGAAACAATTATGAGTAGACTGACTGGTAGAACTGTAAGGAACTGTAAATAAATAACTGTCCGTTTTTTTGTTCGTCGAGACTGCATTTTTAAGCGATCACAGCGGTGTTATCGGTCAGTTAATAATTTACGGCTCCTAAGCTGGTTTTAGGCAGCGTGCTCAATGAGGCGGAATCGCCTCTGATTACCTTGGAAAAAGAAGACGTTGACCATGCTCCAGAAGCTTGCGAAAATTGTACGCTAACCGTGTCGTCGAGACGGTAAAAACAGATCAGAAAAGCAATTTGCACTGCGAGTCCGCCACAGCAGAAAAATCAGCGTGACGATATTACCGAGGACCAATAAGGCTATAATCCAAACCGCTGCATACAAAGGACGAGGTTCTATCACGGTTATCCAACCGGCAACGAACAGCAATCCTACGCTTAAATCCAATAGGGTTACTACGCCCCATGGCTCAGCCAACACCCGTTTTAACCCTTCTAGTACATCGACTTGGCCGTTTGCCACAATGATGGCAGCCAATAGAAGGCCCAGCAGAATCCCACACAAGATAATGGTGACACGAAGCATGATCAGTCTCACAGTTTCGCATTGCGTGTTTTTATCAAGACCATGAAACTGCTATTAAGTGCTTTCGAGAATCGATTTTAGAGGAGTTTGCAGATTGGCATAAATAAGTCGCTGGCAAAACTGCCAGCGATTTGATGAAACGTGGTTTGTTATCCGACAGGGTTGCCCCTGGATAAGGCCAGGCTTAACTTGACAATGTCACATTTCCAAAATGGCCGATGAGTTTGTATCATAATGGTTTTTTGTAGAAAAGTGCTGATGATGACAAAAAAGCGCTGGGGCGTCGGTGGGGACTGGTGCCCGAGGCGATTCATACGCTGGGTCAACGGCTGCATGACGTTTGGGCTCGCTACCGGAGCTGTTTCCAGACCCAAACCCGAGACGGCGGCGCCTATGCGCACCCTGATCTGAGCGGGCTGCTGCGCATGGAGGGGAACCGACACTATAGCGGCATAGGCCGGGAGACGGGTGTCGGAGGGCAAAACCTCCAGCACTTCATGAGCCACTCCCCCTGGTCGGCTGAGGCGGTCTACCGCCAGGTCCAGGAGGAAGTGAAAGCGGTTCCGGAACTGACGAGGGGGGCCGTGGTACTGGTCGACGAAAGTGCCGACGAGAAAGCCGGCGACGCCAGTGCCGGGGCGGCTAAGCAGTACAATGGCCGGCTGGGCAAGGTGGAAACGAGCCAAGTCGGGGTGTTCTTGAGTTATGTGAACCTCACGGCGGCGGCGGGGTTTTGGACCTGGATCACGGGCAAGCTGTTTCTGCCGGAAGCCTGGTTCGAGACCAGCTACAAGAAGCGGCGTAAGCGACTGGGCATTCCCGAGTCGCTACGCTTCAAAACCAAAGTCGAATTGGCCTGGGACGGGATTGAAGAAGTCATCGCGGGTGGTCTGTCGTTCGAAATCGTCGGTTTCGATAGCCTGTACGGACGGAGTGGCTGGCTGCGGGCCCAGGTGCGAAAGGCCCAGCGGCGGTATATGGCGGAAATCCCGGCCGACACGGCCGTGTACCTGGAAAAACCGACGCTCGGCATTCCCCCGCGCCAGGGTCAGCGAGGAAAAAAACCGACGCAGGTGCAGGTGCTGGCCGGAGAAACGGTCCGCGTGGACAGCCTGCGGGAGACGCTGGCCTGGCAGCGCCTTCGGGTCCGAGCAACCGAACGGGGTGAGTTGAACGACCGCTTTGCCGCGCGCCGCGTCTGGACCGTGCATGACGGCCAAGCCGTGGAAGACTGGCTGGTGATGCGCGAAGAGGCCGCCGACCGTTACCGCTATGCGCTGTGTAACGCCTCAGCGGACACTTCATTGGAACAACTGGCCTGGTGGAAGTGCCAGCGCTACTTCATCGAACGGGCCAACCAGGATGCCAAGTCCGAGCTGGGCTGGGATGAGTTGCAGGCGCAGAAGTACCGCGCCTGGGATCATCATCTCGCTTTGACGGTACTCGCCTCCTGGTTCATCGCCCAAACCCAGCTCGACTGGGCGCAGACTCATCCGCGTGACCCGGCGTTGCTCGAAGAATTAGACACGGATGTCTTACCAGCCCTGTCGGTGGCCAATGTCCGAGAGTTACTGCGCGCGGTCATGCCTTTGAAACGCTTGACTGAAGAACAAGCCACCGAGCGCGTTGTCGAGCATTTGCTCAATCGCACCCGATCACGCAAGAGTCGGCTGAAAAAACAACGACTTAAAAATAGAGCCCACACCGGCCCGACGTGAGGCTAATGTGACATTGTCAAGTTAAGTACCAGCGAAAATTCGGCGAGGCGCAATGCGGGCAACACAGTATCACGACAATAGATAATTACGGCAGATAGGCACGACCTTGATGCCGCACATTGCAAATCCTGCCTGCAGCCAAGAAAACCATTAGCGGGATAGGCGAGAAAATTCCTTGTTCACAGCTTGCCAGTTATTTGCTAATGTCTGAGCATGAACCACCTGCTCTGGAGTCATCTTCCGAGCGATGCGGTCCAGTAGCTCCGCCGCCTGAGACAAGCCAGCAGACGTTGCCAGGTTAAGCCACATGTGCGCCTTGACATGATCCTGCAAAACACCGCGACCATAACCATACATGATTCCCATCGTGAACTGGGCCAGCGGCAACTTCTGATCGGCAGCTTTGTTAAACCACCCCAACGCTTGCTTATCGTCTTGACGAACACCTTGACCGGTAGCGTACATGATACCGAGAATAAGCTGAGCCAATGCCTGTCCCTGTTCGGCCGCTTTATTATACCACCTTAAGGCAAGCCGATAATTCTTGGAAACACCACGCCCATCGGCGTACATAATCCCTAAATTCAGCTGTGCAATGGGCAACCCTTGCACAGCAGCTTTACGGTACCACTTAACCGCCTCTTTTTCATCCCGTGGAACACCGCGACCACCGGCATACAGAGCGCCGATATTAAACTGGGCAACGAGATTTGCCTGCTCGGCGGCTTCGCGATACCATTTCATGGCCATCTTGTTATCTTGGTCGGTACCGCGACCATCGACATACATGCTGCCCAGAAAAAACTGAGCATCGACGTTGTTCTGTTCAGCCGCTTTGCGGTACCATTTAACAGCTTCGGCGTCATCCCGAACCACACCTATACCATCGGCGTAAAGCCTGCCGAGTTTAAACTGAGCTTCAGCATAACCCTGCGCAGCGGCCTTGTAGTACCATGCCACGGCTTTCGCTATGTCTTGAGGCAAACCTCGACCGGTGGCGTACCTGTCGGCAAGATCATATTGAGCTTCGACATAACCACCCTCAGCAGCCTTGTGCAGCCATTGCATGGCCTCTGCTTCACTTTTGGCCACGCCAAGACCCTCAACAAACCGATTTGCCAGTTCAAATTGGGCCTCGCTGAGGCCTTGCTCGGCCGCTTTACGATACCACCGGACAGCTTCCTTCTCGTTTTCTCCCACACCACGCCCTGCGGTATACATGCCGGCTAAATTGAACTGCGCCTTGGCGTTGCCTTGCTTAGCAGCTCGACGATACCAAGCAACGGCTTCCTGGTCATCCTTTAATACACCCCGACCGGTGGCATAAGCCATCCCAAGGTTATTTTGCGCTACGTCTAACCCTTGTTCGGCCGCTTTACGATACCAGTTGGCTGCCTCCTGATCATTCTGAGAGATACCACGACCACTCGCGTAACTGACACCTAAGTCGTTCTGAGCGTGAGCATTACCCTGTTCAGCGGCTTTGCGGTACCATTCTACCGCTTCTCGATAGTCTCGCGGCACACCGCGGCCAGTGCTGTACATGGCCCCCAAATAAAACTGGGCATCGGCGTTTCCTCCCTCGGCTGCTGCGTGATACCATTTCACGGCTTCTCTATCGCTTTTGGAGACGCCGCGACCGGTCGCGTACAGGGTGCCTAGGATAAACTGGGATTTAACATTGCTCTGTTCGGCAGCCTTGCGATACCATCTTGCCGCCTCCTTGTCGTCCTGCTCTACGCTGCGACCCGTAGCATATCTTTCCGCTAACTCCAGTTGTGCTTCCATATTGCCTCTTTCTGCAGCTTCATGAAGCCACTTAAGCGCTCTGCGTTCGCTCCGGGAAACGCTACGACCGGTCGCATACATAACACCGAGATAAAATTGCGCATCGGCATTGCCCTGATCGGCGGCTTTGCGGAACCACTCCATTGCTTTTTTATCGCTCTGCGCAACGCCTTGCCCATAGAAATACATAACACCGAGCTTGGTCTGCGCATTAGGATCACCGCGCTCCGCCCATTGCAAATATTCCGCGAAGGCTTTGACATAGTCACCACGTTCGTAGGCTTCCTCTGCCATGTTGGAAGAGGGTGGAGGGGTATCCGTGAAGCGCCACTGTCCGTTGCTGTCCTGCCACTTATAAAGCGCGGCATTGGCGCTGGCGCAAATCATAACCGCTAGCAATAAAGCCACGTATTTCATATCCATCTCCTGATGACGCTCCCAGGCTGCTCTGCTATGCCTGTGCATTCCCGACGCGTGCTGTTAAGGCACCTAAGCGTCATCATTTCCATTTCTATTTTTTCAAGCACCTATACTCTCGGTTCGGTCATTTGATATAAGTTATTGATTTATAATAAGCATGATTTATGCTGTTGCATATTTCATGCACAACGTAAGGCACTGAATCTTTAGAACTTCCAAAAAAATAAGCGAACCGTTGGCCTATATTTTGAGCATCTCGAAACACAGGATTGCCGAAGTTTCATCACAATATATGCAAATTATAACAGGCGCAGCCGTGCGTCTGTCGAACTACCGCTGTACTTAAGACAAACGCCATATCTAAGGTATTCTGAGAGGTACGGGCCAAGTTCCTTAAATGATTTCAAACTAAATCATAGAGTCGGCTTATAAGATAATCAACTGACTTTGGAAACGTTCCTTGTTGTTCGAGAGATAAATAGATGCAATTTACGATCGCTAGAGAAAATCTTGTAAGTTGTTGCGATTCGTGGTGATGCGTTCTGGAAAGATTTCCCCTTGATAGTTAAAAGGAACTTTACCGAAGGCATTTCCTAGAGCGAGACTGCCAGATAAACTGTAACGCAGACCGGTTTCTCTTCCCAACGTCAGCCATTGCTTAACAAGGGTTCCTAGATTGCTGGTCACTTCCACATCAATCAGCTTTTCCCCAAAAGCCGGCACAACGGTAAGCTGAGCACTCACTCCACGGGCGAACGGTTCGTCGTTGAACTGCAAATGATAGTTCATGCCATTGATGGGGAGAGCAAAGTCGTTGGGATTTTGAATTCGTAAACGCAGCTGATAACGTTGCTCAAAAAAACCAATGGCAATCACATTTAAATTCGCTACGCTGACGCTTGGTGATTCCAGTCGAGTCTGGAGAAGCGCACAGGCGGTCAGTAAACCCGCAAAGATCGGCCAACCAAGCTTGAGTAAGAAATTTTGTCTGATCATAATTGGAAATACTGCGCTGAATGATGCCGCGTGGCAAGTAGTAGCCGTGCAAGATCAGCTAATAAATGGATAGCTGATAGCGGGCCTTTATATCGTGGTATGCTTATATAGCGTCACTAAGCACAGAATCTGTGGTCAAATAAGGAGTGAGTGATTAACTTCTACCGGCCTCTTTTACAATCCACCTTCTTGGCGACAGGTCATGAAGCTCTTCAAGATAGCCTTGTATTTTTGCGTATGGTTAGCCGCTGGTTGTGCATTGAGTCCATCGTTAAGCACAACATCGACGGGTTCTTTATTATCAGCGAGTACGCCAGTTGCCATCCCAAGCACTCCTGCTCAAACTGACGGTATTCCGCCAGCCATCAGCAAAGCGCCACCGCGCAATTTGCAACTTGCTGAAGTGCTGGGCAATCCTAGTACCTATGCAGGTGCAACGGTACGCTGGGGTGGCACCATTATTTCCTTAGCTAATGCACAAAAATGGACGCAGATCGCGGTCCAAGAACATCGTCTGAACAAGAGCGGCCGCCCCAAACTGGATAATTTGTCCGCCGGTCGTTTTGTCGTCCGTTCGCAGGTTCCTTTTAGTCCGGATATCTATGCTAAACATAGGCAAATTACCGTGACCGGTGTTTTGATAGGAACAATCGACGGCCCTCAGCAACCGCTGCCTTTGCTCGAAGCCGTGAACGTTTACCTTTGGGGGCAAAGCCATCATGTAAAAAATGATGATTTCTTTAAAGATTACTTTTCTTATCTTCGCCGCCAGCGTAATTATTATTCTTATCCTTATTATAGCTCGTATTCACCGTGCTGCTATGCCTACTATCCACGCTGGTTTTATGATGACGATTTCTTTTATCCATTGCGACCCGGCTATCGTTATGGTTATCCCTGGTACTGGACCTATCCTGGCTATCGGCCCCGTCACGGATTCTATTTTGGATTTTATAATGACTAAACATTTCAACACGACTCCACAGAGGATTTATCGGTTTTAGATAAGTCAGTGTAGAAATCAGTTTATTGACAGAATAAGCCTTATGAAATTTTCTCTTTCAGTTTTTCAGTTTTTTTTTATAAGACTTCTAATTTTTGCCTTTCTTGCCGTTCCCTTAATGACTCAGGGTTGCGCGTATCGGGTAGGGAAAGCTGGTTATGAAATCCATAGCGCCATTCCTCTAGGATTGCGATTGGGAGATTATCTTTTCGATGATTCCGGTTATATCCGCTCTGATAGTTATCATCGTCGCAATTAGTTGGAGTTTTAAAATTTATCGACTTAGCTTTATAGGCACTGAACATTTTGGTAATAAACTTATTAATTGTCCGCACGGCAAACGCAAAGATTGCCGAAGACATTTAATTGTCTGGCCATCTTTTTTTACGACATTTAACAGTCAATCCGTTAAGCATTCATTCGAATTTTTATACCCTACGAAAAGCAATCTTCCCGTCTTCGTCCAAACTGTAGGCGAACCGAAAACCTAATATGGTCACCAAAAACTTCAATGAACGTTCTACCAAAAACAACAATCTTCAGGATATGGTTGCTCAGGCAGATACCGGAGCACGGGAACCCACTGGCTTAGCCGGTAAAGTGCTTATCGGCACAGCACTGAGCTGGTCGCTTTTCCAACTTTGGTATGCTTCGCCCTTACCGTTTCTGTTACACTTCGGTGTCCTGAATACCACCGAAGCGCGTTCTATTCATCTGGCTTTTGCCGTTTTTTTGGCGTATACAGCTTACCCCGCCTACCAACGTTCGCCGCGGGATCATATTCCACTGCAGGATTGGCTATTTGCCTTGGCCGGTGCTTTTAGCGCTGCGTATCTATTTTTATTTTATGAGGCCTTAGCACAGCGACCCGGGGCACCTATTTTAGTGGATGTCATCATCGCCGGTATTGGCCTAGTGACACTGCTGGAAGCTACCCGCCGAGCGCTGGGGCCGCCTCTTGCCATTATTGCTATCATTTTGTTGTGCTATACTTTTTTCGGCCCTTATATGCCGTCGGTCATTGCCCATAAAGGTTCCTCCCTGTATCAGATAGCCAATCACCAATGGCTTACCACCGAAGGCGTATTCGGCGTGGCTTTAGGAGTATCCACAGATTTTGTTTTTCTATTCGTTCTGTTTGGCGCCCTGCTGGAAAAGGCGGGAGCCGGCAATTACTTTATTAAGGTCGCTTTCTCGCTGCTCGGGCATCTACGCGGTGGTCCCGCCAAGGCGGCGGTAGTCGCCTCAGGGATGACCGGCCTTATTTCCGGTTCTTCCATCGCCAACGTGGTAACCACCGGTACTTTTACGATTCCCTTGATGAAACGAGTAGGCTTTTCCCGGGAGAAGGCAGGCGCCATTGAAGTCGCCGCTTCGACCAATGGTCAATTAACGCCGCCCATTATGGGTGCCGCCGCTTTTCTGATGGTGGAGTATGTGGGCATTTCTTATGTGGAAGTGATTAAGCATGCGTTTTTGCCGGCGATCATTTCTTACGTCGCACTGATTTACATTGTTCATTTAGAGGCTTTAAAAGCCGATATGCAGGGGTTACCTCGACCGACTCAAAGTACCTTCCTGCACCGTCTATTGGCTTTCACTGCAACCCTCCTGGGTCTGGTCATTCTTGCCGGTACTATTTACTACGGCGTCGGGTGGACCAAACACGTCTTTGGCGCCGCGGCCATTGGGATCATAGGCGTCTTAATGCTGTTGGTCTATCTGGGACTGCTCTGGTATGCCGCACGTTATCCTGAACTTGCCGAGGATAATCCCGATACGGAAACGGTCAGCCTTCCGCAGCCAAGTCCCACCATTAAGGCCGGTCTGTATTTCCTGCTACCCGTTGTGGTACTGATCTGGTGTCTGGTTGTAGAACGTTTCTCACCGGGACTATCCGCCTTCTGGGCGGTCGTTTTTATGATGTTTATTGTGATTACCCAGCGGCCTATCCTTGCCTTCTTTCGCGGCCGCGACGAAATCAGATCGGCTGTCCGGCAAGGCCTTATGGATCTGTTTCACGGCCTGATTAATGGCGCCCGCAATATGATCGGCATCGGCGTGGCCACCGCTGCCGCCGGTATCGTCGTGGGCACCGTCACTTTAACCGGTATCGGCTTGGTAATGACGGAATTTGTAGACGTCATCTCAGGCGGTAATCTGCTGTTGGCCCTGCTATTTACTGCTTTCATCTGTTTGCTGCTAGGCATGGGTCTGCCTACCACTGCTAACTACATCGTCGTGTCGGCGTTAATGGCACCGGTGTTAATGGCCATTGCCGAACAAAATGGCCTAGTCTTGCCTCTGATTGCCGTACATTTGTTCGTGTTTTACTTTGGCATTCTGGCCGATGATACGCCCCCGGTAGGTCTGGCCGCTTACGCAGCCGCTGCGATTTCACGAGGAGACCCTATTCGAACGGGCATTCAAGGCTTCACCTACGATATTCGAACGGCAATCTTGCCATTTATGTTTATCTTTAATACCCAATTACTGCTGATTGGTATCGAGCACTGGTGGCAGTTGCTTTTTACTGTTATCAGCGCAGCGGCCGCTCTGTTAATCTTTGCAGCCGCGACGCAAGGCTTCTTTCTGGTTAAAAGTCGTCTCTGGGAAACCATGGCACTGCTGCTCATCGCCTTTACCTTATTTCGCCCTGGGTTTTGGATGGATAGACTCTATCCGCCATTGGAAACTGTTGCCCCTTCCCAAATTACCGAAGTCGCCGAGGCAAAGCCTGAAGATGCTAAAATGCGTGTGGTGGTGGAAGGTGAGACACTAGAGGGCAATCTTGTCAGTAAATCGGTGCTGTTGCCCCTAGGACCCAAAGCCTCCGGAGAAGAGCGGCTTGCGAGTACCGGCCTAGTGTTGCGCGAAGAGGAAGACAAAGTGTTTGTCGAAGACGTACTCTGGAACAGCGTCGCCTATCAGGCGGGTATTGAATTCGACTGGGAAATTAAAGCCGTCGAGGTGGCACTGGAACAACCCGCTAAGTATTGGATGTATCTCCCTGCTCTACTTGCACTCGCTGGTATTATGCTGTTGCAACGCCGACGTCAAAGAACAATATAATTTTTTCTCAACTATCGCTCTGGAAGTTATTCCCAAGACACGCTGTTAATACATCCCGGTAAGCTCGACTGCGGCATCCATGCCGCAGACGGTCTTGATAAGTAATCAATCACAAGTATTTTAACATTTTATGAGAATGCGATCTGGTATTCAGTGCCGATGTTTCTCAGGATCTTAAAGAGCTCTTCTCTGAGACTGGAAAAGGATTCGTAGGCCGAGAAGGGCAACCATTCATATTTGATCTTGCGCCACAAGATTTCGATCAAATTTAATTCCGGTGAATACGGGGCGAGGAATTCTAGCTGCAGACCGTTAGCGTGCCAGCGTTCCCGGTTTGCCGCAACCGCTTCGCTGGTATGGAGCGAGGCATTATCGAGTACCACGACGGTGGGTTTTTCTCGGGTCTTGGCAAACGCATCAAAGCAGGCGATCACGACCGCGGTATCGATGGTGCCCTCAAAGACATAGGACTGAACTTCACTCGTCCGATCCATAAACCCGAGCACATGGAGCCGCTGGCTGTGGGACGCGGGTAACTCGATCGTCTCGCCGCGGGGTTGCCACGCGTAAGCCATCGCCGGGACGAGGGTAAAGCCGGACTCATCAAAATAATACCGCTCAATCGCCCCGCTCGCCTCGCGCTCAATCAACTCGGCAAGCCGTTCCACCGAAGCGGCAAACGCCTGGGGATCGCGCTTGTCTTTAAGCGATTGTCGCACCCGCTTCCACACCCGCCCGGCCCGTCTGCACAACCGTTTAATCGTCGTCATACTGACCTGCTGCCCGCAGCGCTTCTCTAACGCCGCCAGCACCCGCTTGATGGAGCGTGGCTCCGCTTCGAGCCACGCCAGCACCGGCGCTTCTTCCGCGGCGCTGAGTTTGCGCGGCCGACCACTGCGCGCTTGATCCAGTAACCCCACTAACCCCTGACGCGCCCACGCTTTCAGCCAACTGGAAACCGTCTGCCGACACACCCCATAGATCGCCGCGATCGCTTGAACCCGATAACCCGACGCACTCAGCAAAATCGCATGGGCGCGCATCCGTGTCCAATGAAACGGGTGGTGTTGGTGCATCTCGTGTAGCGTCACCTTCTCGGGCTCGCTCAGGGGGGTTACCAATAGCATAAGTCGCCTATCACAAATGGGGCTCTAGAATAGAATAAGGTTACCTCATTTTTACTTTTGTTAAAATACTTATGGCCGACTACTTAATAGCTTCCAGAGCGATAGCTAGGAACGAGCGCCTTGCCTATGACTTCCTACCATTTTTCACCAAAGGGCCGCAAGTCCAATTCAAATGTCCAGGCGGAAGGTTTCTGAACGGTCAGGAAAAAGACGGAATCGGCTATATGGTCAGGATTGATAAAAAAGTCATCAGGTTTGTCCGCCATTAGTTGGCGCGTACGGGGTAAATCAATCACACCGTCGATAATTACGTACGCAACGTGAATACCTGCAAGTCCTAAATGGCGCGCCATGGATTGCGCCAAACTACGCTGGGCAGATTTAGCCGCTGCAAACGGCGCAAACCCGGCATTACCTGTCCATGATGCCGTAGCGCCAATGACCACGATCGTGCCGCGTCCTCTCTGACGCATGCCGGGAATTATCTGCTGCGCGGTCAGCAAGCAACCCAAGGTATTGGTCCGCCAGTCATTCTCAAACATGGCCGGCGTCGTCTCTTCCACAGTGTTAAAGTGCCCGGACCCGGCATTGTAAACCAGCACCTCAACCGCGCCTAAGTCTTTTCGGATTCGGCCAAAAACCTCGCTAACATTAGCCTCATCGGTGGCATCACATCGGTAAGCTCGTGCATCTTCGAGCTGTTCTTCAAGAGTTTTTATGTAATTTTCATGCCGGGCCAATAAAGCTAATGCATAACCCTCGGTGGCAAACTTTCGCGCCAGTGAAGTTCCATTACCTGGTCCTACGCCTACAATGACACAGACTGATTTGGACATAACGGTCTAACCTCTGTTAGCTTTCTATATAAGCGCTCGACACCAAGACTAAACTTACTTACGCTCCAATTGCTGGGCCAATTCGATAAGATGGCCATCCGGATCTCGAACATATGCGGTCCGTTGTCCCCAGGGTCGGGTAACCGGTGGTGTGACTGGCGTAGCACCGCGTTTCACTAGCTCAGTAAACGCCGTATCGACGTTATCCACCTTAAAACCGATTTCGAAACCAGGCGCATGGGGGATTGTCGGTTCCAGAGGCATCCCCAGGGTTTTCGCCATCGCCTCTCTCGTATACAATCCGAGGCGGGTGGCGCCCGTAGCAAGTTGTGCGTAATCGCCCGATCGGTGTCCTAGAGGCAATCCTAGCACTTCGGTGTAAAAGTGTAGGGCTTTATCTAAATCTTGAACGATAACAACAACGTAGTCAGGTACATTGAATTTCATCGTTGGCTCCTTAGCCGTTATAGCCTACTACCTATTAGCAGATGGCTTTGCACATTTTATAGTCCACCAAGCCTTTCGTCCTAATCTTCTGTCGGGTAATTTCTATCTGCTTTTCCACCTGAACACAGCATGACCACTCAAAATGACTACGTAATGATTTACACCGACGGCGCTTGTTCAGGCAACCCGGGCCCGGGCGGTTGGGGAGCCATTTTGCAGTGGCGTGGCAAGGAAAAGGAATTATCCGGGGCGGCACCCGTTACGACGAATAATGCCATGGAACTGATGGCAGTCATTCACGCTTTAGAAGCGTTGAAACGCCCGATGCGGGTGATAGTCTCGACCGATAGCCGCTATGTAAAGGATGGCATTACCAAGTGGATTCATAGCTGGAAACGTAACGGCTGGCGGACAATAGACAAACAACCGGTAAAAAATATTGAGCTATGGCAACGCCTGGATGCAAACACTGCCAAACATGCTATTGAATGGCGTTGGGTCAAGGGACACAGCGGCCATACCGAAAACGAACGAGCCGATAAGCTGGCAAGAGAAGCCATCTCGAAAATCAGCAAAGATCGTAAGATACAGTGAATACAGGTAAAGACGGTTCCAAAGAAGGCAGGGTTACATTAATCAGGCTGCTGGTCTAAAACAGCTGGATAATAAAAGCACTAAGCCGTTATGTTGAATCATCGTACGGTCATTCAGCCCCGACATTCCCTCGGCAGCCACTTCCAAACATCTAAAGCCATTGAGTACCTTGTTTTTATGATTCTTGCAAAGAATAAAATCAGACAAGCTCTTGCAAAGGGTGATATTGCGATAGAACCCTTTTCCGAGGACCAAATAGGCCCGGCATCGGTGGATCTTCATCTAGGCAATACCTTTCGCAGATTCGTTCATCACAATAAAGTGTTTGATATAACCGACGAAGCTAATTTTGAAGATATTACCGAAATCGTGTTGATCAATGAAGGCGAGTCTCTTTTGTTAAAACCGGGGGAAACTGTGCTCGGCATCACTCGGGAGCGAATAAAACTTTCCGCTTCACTTTGCGGATGGATAGAGGGGAGAAGCCGCTTTGCGCGCATCGGTCTTGGAGTTCATATCACGTCAGGCTTTGCCCAGCCCGGTATTGACAATAATCAGGTACTTGAGATAACCAATCTCGGTCCCACACTACTTGCCCTGCATCCCGGTACAAGAATATGTCAATTTGTCTTTGAACGCTGCGATGGCGAAGGACGCTACAATGGCAGATTTCAAAAACAAAAAATACCCTAAATAGCGTTAATTCGGCCGGGCAGGCGCTTATGTCATGCCGTATCGCATGCGAAAACCAACGCCTTTATCCAGTGTAGGCGGCCAACGAGAAGACATTATTGCTCGATCGATTGGTCGCCCAAAAAGACAGCGGAAGGCGGGTTACACCCCTTTGTCTTCACTAGGGTCACGTACGCCTCTATGTGGGTCAGCCCCATTTGCCGGGCCACCGAAACCCGGTGATTACCATCCTGGACAAAATAGCTCTCGCCGATCCGGTACACCTCAATGGGTGGTACCCCCTGCAAACCAGTCATGGCCATCTTGACCCCGATCCAGCGGTCGGCGCGGATAGACTTCCGCGGCAGAAAGCCGCGGATAAATTCCCGACTGCGTGCAACACTGCCGACGATGGCGTCCAACGGAATATATCGTAATACCCGCTCCGAACTCTCCTGGCCTTGCGATTGTCGACGCACCTCCTCGTAGCATGGAAGTGCGCTGGATTTTCCGGTCAAGCGGAAAAAAACCTCTTGCAGTACGGCACGCCGTCGCACACGCCTGAAGTCATCCGCAATTAATCCAGGGCGCTGGATATAATCATCACCGATCATGACTGCCTCCAGTGGTTCTGTTGCCTTATGGTGAACAGATCGGCTACCACCGCTCACAGGTGATCATGGCTTCACGGGCGAAGCGGGCGTTTTGGAAGCTGATCATGGTGTTTCTCTCCTTCAAATAAGCCACAATAGCACACTCCGGGAAGGACTCACGATGCGTTATATTGTACATCACAACAAATGAATTATTATTAGCAGCCGCTTGAAAAAAACTCATCCAAGGGACTGGTATTGACGGAGAAAGTTCATACAGCCCTCCCAAAGCTGCAAAAAGGTTTTGCTTGTCTGACCGAGACGAAACGCGCTATGCAAGAGCCTGGCCGCTTTTTTAGCGCCACACCGGCATGACGCCGGATGCAACCGGCACAGGTTTTCCGGCATAACAGAGAGCACGCACGGCACGACAATCAGGCTGGTTCGAATCTCTTGACATTCCAGACCTGCTTATGGACGCTTGAAGCGATTGACGTCCACTATCCGTTGCTCGACTAAAAAAACGTTTGGATCGTTGGGCCGCACAGTGACCTCCAGCCAGTGCACATCATTTGTACCAAAAGTCTCGACTCGAGTAAAATGTTCCAGTCGGCGACGCGGTCCATCGATACCACTTTCGGTCAGTGTTGGTCCCAATAGCGGTTTATCAATGCGAAAATAGTGCGAATCGCCATGGGCCAATATGACCGGTCGGCCGAAGTCAATCACTGCCGCCTCCAGCGCGTCCAGAAAATCGTTGAAACCGGCGCGTCCTGGCTCGCTGGGTGAAACATTGAACTGGGGATTGGCGTGAATGGTAATGAAGACTCCGGGGCTGTTCAGCTCGCCTGCGACCGCAAAGGTGGTCTCCAGCCAGTACAACGCCGCAGCGAGCCGGTTTTGGAATTCTTCCAAGCGGTCTTTGCGAGGGTTGACGAACGAATCGTGATTGTCGATACCGGACCAGGGACTCAGGTTATTGTTGCTGCCGACCACGTGAATGGTCGAGAACACCACGTTCTTCTCAGTCCATAACGCGTTCTCGACGTAGTCATTGAAACCGGACACGTGGGTCTGCGTCACGACTCGCATAACTTCACCGCCACTGGTTCATCCCGGGTTAGGAAAAAAAACTTCCCGCAGTTTGTTCAGTCACTCAATGGGATTATACTGTCCGGTTTCGACCCGATGGCAGTCGGTCCACTTGTTGTCACCCGGCGTGTAAATAAACGGTAAATCGAACTGCTGGTAGAGATCGAACCGGCCCTGGAAGTTAGCATCATCGCAAGGCGAGGAACCTCCTTTGATGTCGCCAGTATGAATAACCCACTTTAACTTGACAATGTCACATTACCCAACTGCCGAGTGAGTTTGTATCATAATGATTTTTTTGTAGAAAAGCGATGACGACAAAAAAGAGTTGGGGCATCGGTGGGGTCTTGTGCCCGAGGCGATCCACACGCTGGGGCAGCGGCTGCATGAGTGTTGGGGCCGCTACCGGAGCTGTTTCAAGACCCAAACCCGAGACGGCAGCGCCTACGCGCGGCATTACTTGAGCGGGCTGCGGCGCAGGGAGGGGAACCGACATGATAGCGGAATAGGCCGCGAGGCGGGCGTTGAAGGACAACACCTCCACCACTTCATGAGCCACTCCCCCTGGTCAGCCGAGGCGGTCTCTCGCCAGGTTCAGGACGAAGTCAAAGCGCTGCCGGCATTGACGAGGGGAGCGGTCTTACTGGTTGACGAAAGCGCCGACGCGAAGGCCAGCGGTGACCGCGCGGGAGCGGCCAAGCAATACAACGGCCGGCTCGGCAAAGGGGAGACGCGCCAAGTGGGGGTGTGGTTAAGCGATGTGAACCTCACGGTCGCGACGGGGTTTTGGAGCTGGCTCACGGGAAAGCTATTTCTGCCCGAGGCGTGGTTCGAAGCCAGCCATCAGAAGCGGCGTCAGCGACGGGGTATTCCGGAGTCGCGGCGTTTCAAAACCACAGTCGAACTGGCCTGGGACGGGATTGCCGAGGTCATCGCGGGCGGCCTGCCGTTCGAGATGGTCGGCTTCGATAGCCGGTACGGACGCAGTGGCTGGTTGCGGGCGCAGGTGCGCCAGGCGAACCAGCGGTATATGGCCGAGGTACCGGCCGATACCACCGTGTACCTGACACAACCAACGCGCGGTCTCCCGGCACGCCACGGTAAGCGAGGAAGCAAGCCAACCCGGGTACCGGTGCTCGCGGGGGAACCGGTACGCGCGGATAGCCTGCGTGAGGCCATGACCTGGCAGCGGCTTCGGGTCCGGGCGACGGAACGAGGCGAGCGATGTGAACGCTTTGCCGCGCGTCGGGGGTGGACGGTCCATGGCGGGCAGGCGGTCGAAGAGTGGCTGGTGATGCGCGAAGCGGCCGAAAGCCGGTACAGCTATGCCCTGGGTAATGCTTCGCTGGACACCGCGCTGGAACCACTGGCCTGGTGGAAGTGCCAACGCTATTTTATCGAACGGGCTAACCAGGACGCCAAGTCGGAGCTGGGCTGGGACGAGTGGCAGGCGCAGAAATACCGCGCCTGGGACCATCATCTCGCCTTGACGGTGCGCGCCGCTTGGTTCATCGCCCAAACCCAAATCGACTGGGCGCGCGAGCATCCTCGCGATCCCACCTGGCTCCAAGAACTGGAAACGGAGGTTCTCCCCACCCTGTCGGTGGCGAATGTCCGGGAGTTACTGCGCGCGGTCATGCCCCTGAAACGCTTGACCGAAGAACAAGCCACGGAGCGCGTTATCGGGCATTTGCTCAATCGCACCCGATCACGAAAAAGTAAGCTTAAAAAACAACGGCTTGAAAACAGAGCCCACACTGGCCCGACGTGAGGCTAATGTGACATTGTCAAGTTACTAATCGTCACCCATTTCTGCGCGAACGGCGACCGTGGTTCTCCAATAACACAGCCCCTTGGGTGGGGCAGCGCGGTGGTAAGGTGGGTGTTTGGGATACTTTCCATGGACCTGTTTGTACACTATTTTTCCTCGTGTGCCCCGTCCTATTTTTCGGCAACAATGGGTTGGCCGAATATTTACCTTAGGGGACGCCATTCTAAAAAGTGTACGGTAGTGAAAACTTGTGAAGAATGGATGGAGGCAAGAACCTCAACGGACGCAAGCGCCATCTCAGCGTCGATACCTTAGTACGCGTAAATAAATAACTGTCCGTTTTCGTGGGTAACGTATAATACTTAGAAATTGTCACGAAATAACTATCTCATTTTGAGTGATGTTGCTATCATGGATAGTATGGTTGATGAAAGCGGTGTCAGGAAGCGGTTTGAATTGTTAGCGCCCGTATTGGACGAGCGTCTGCGGCGGCTTGCCGCCTCTGCGGAGGCAGAAGCCATCGGACGCGGCGGGATCTCTCTGGTGTCGAAAGCAACCGGGGTGTCACGGCGGGCGATTCGAGTGGGGAGGCAGGAGCTTCGTGATCTCGAATCCGGGGGGCACGAGGTTGCGGCGGTAGCGAATCAAGGTGTTCGTAAACCTGGCGGGGGACGCAAAAAGACTGTCGAGAAAGATCCGACGCTCAGAGAGGATCTAAATACTTTGGTGAACCCAATGACCTGCGGCGACCCGGAATCACCGCTGCACTGGACCTGCAAGAGTGTCCGTAAGCTCGCGAGCGAACTGCGTGCGATGGGGCATGAGACCAGTCACAAGCTCGTGGCCGCGCTTCTGCACGAGATGGGTTACAGTTTGCAAGCAAACCGCAAGGCGCGTGAGGGGGTCGATCATCCCGATCGCGACGCGCAGTTTCACTACCTCAATAACCACGTGCTTAACGCCCTCGCCTCGGGCGATCCTGCGATTTCTGTTGATACGAAGAAGAAGGAACTGGTGGGTGATTTCAAGAATGGTGGCCACGAGTGGCGGCCCAAAGGCCAACCCGAACAAGTCCGTGTTCACGACTTCAAGATCAAGGAACTCGGGCGTGTGGCACCGGATGGGGTCTAGGACATTGGCGAGAATGTTGGCTGGGTCGGAGTTGGAACCGACCATGACACCGCCGCGTTTGCGGTGGCCACTATTGGCAACCGGTGGCGCAGGATGGGCCAGCCGATTTATCCGCAAGCTGGGCAGATCTTGATCACCGCCGACGGTGGCGGCAGCAATGGCTCCCGGCTCCGGCTGTGGAAAACGCAACTGCCGCGTTTCGCCGATGAGAGTGCCCTGCCGGTAACCGTCTGCCACTTTCCACCTGGCACGAGCAAATGGAACACGATCGAGCACCGATTGTTTTCCTACATCACCCAGAACTGGCGCGGCAAGCCGCTGGTCAGTCACGAAGTGATTGTCAACCTCATCGCCGCGACGAAGACCCAATCAGGCTTGCGGGTACACGCTGAGATTGATGCGTCTGGGTATCCAGCGGGGAAAAAGGTCACTGACGCCGAGTTGGCAGAGGTCAACATTCGACGTCACGAGTTCCACGGGGAATGGAACTACACCATTTTGCCGTCATGAAATGGTACACTTATTTCGTTACATTTCCTTAGTATGATAGACGAACCCATGATAAACGCCATCAAGCGGAAGTACGAACTATTACGTGCTGAATTAGACGAAAGGGGTCGGCGCCTCTGGGCCGCGACGGAGGCGAGTGAAATCGGCCATGGGGGCATGGTGGTGGTAGCGCGCGCCACGGGGTTGAGTGAACGCACCCTTCGCCGCGGTTATCAAGAGTTGCAGAATCCGCCTTCCGCTGTTGGGCCGTTGTCAGGTCGGCGGCGTCGCCCCGGTGGCGGACGCAGCGCATTGCAGGCCCAAGATCCGAAGCTACTGGCGGCGCTGGAAGCGTTGGTTGAACCGACCACGCGAGGTGATCCAATGTCGCCACTGCGATGGACGTGCAAGAGTACGCGCAAGCTGGCGAAGGCGTTGACGGGTCAAGGCCATCGAATCAGTCATACCGCCGTAGCGCATTGGTTGGCAAAGCTTGACTACCGTTTGCAGGGGACGCGAAAGACGCAAGAAGGCGGCACGCCTCCGGATCGTGATGCGCAGTTTCGTTATATCAACCAACAGGTCAAGGCGTTTCAACAAGCTGGCCAACCGGTCATCTCAGTGGATGCCAAAAAGAAGGAATTAGTGGGTGACTTTGCTATGGCTGGGCGTGAGTATCAACCCCACGGTCGCCCGGAGCGGGTCCGCGTCTACGATTTTCCTGACCCGGAATTAGGGAAAGTCTGTCCTTACGGCGTGTATGATATGACAACGAATACGGGCTGGGTGAGCGTGGGAATAGACCATGACACGGCACAATTTGCCGTCGCCTCGATTCGGCGTTGGTGGGTACACATGGGGCGTCCACTGTATGCCAAGGCACGTCAGCTACTGATTACCGCCGATGGCGGTGGGAGCAATTCGAGTCGTAATCGGCTCTGGAAAGTAGAACTGCAAGGCCTGGCTAATGAGACCGGACTCCAGATGCATGTGTGCCATTTTCCGCCGGGTACCAGCCAATGGAATAAAATTGAACATCGGATGTTTTGCCATATTACCGAGAGCTGGCGGGGTAGACCGCTCATCGACCATGAAGTGGTTGTGCAGTTAATCGGCAACACCACCACTGACACGGGTCTGACCATTCAAGCAGAACTTGATCAAAATGCCTATCTGACCGGCATTACGATTTCTGATCAACAGATGGCAGAACTGAACTTGTCGAGGGCCACCTTTCATGGCAACGATTGGAACTACATCATCAAACCCAGATAACAAACCGGACAGTTATTTATTTACGCGTACTTAGGGCTCGTCCTGGCGGTGGCGGTCACCGCTGCCAGTGTGGATGATGCCGCTGCCGCCCCCCAAGTCCTGGCACCATTAGACCAGCAGCGCTACCCACGTTTGGAAGTGATCTGGGCGGATAACAAATATCACAATCACGACCTCCAGCGGTGGATCGAGACCACGTCACCGGGCGCGTGGCGCTTGGACATTGTCCGCCGACCGGCGGAGAGCAAGGGCTTTGTGTTGTTGCCAAAACGATGGATCGTGGAACGCTCGTTTGCCTGGTTAGGTCGCCATCGCCGCCACAGCAAAGATTATGAGCGGCGTACCGATTCCAGTGAATCCATGTTGCGCATCAGTGCCATCCATCAGATGCTCAAGCGGCTTCAACCTGGTAAGCCCCATGCGCCATTCCAGTACCGCACGGCAGGTAGCAAACTTTCCGGATAGCCTCTGAGTTGGAATCCGGCGTAGGCGCTCGGGACACAATAGGATTTTGTGCATCATGGGTTCCTCCTGCGAGAATGTCGCGCCCTAATTGTTGCAACTGCCGCCCGCTGCGGACGATGTCTTCTTGTAACGCGGAACCGGTTAAGTTAGCGATAAGCCCAATTAGCACATAAGGTTGGCTGAATAAGAGATCTTGTAACGCACGCTCAGGTAAAGTCGTCGTTTTCTCAACCGGTTCAACAGGTTGCCTCATGCAGTGATCTTGTAACGTATCCTCTACTGGTGCGCCCGTGCGACGCCCATCGCCGGGATGAGCGGCACGCCAGCGCTGCACGCGGGCCACATGGGCCGGGCCACGAAAGTAGTGGCGGTTAATGGGGTTGGCCAGCCAGCGGCGCTGACTGGCCGCTTTACTGGCGCGCCGACAAGCCGACGCACTGCAGTACTTCTGATGGTGACGATTACGGGGATCGGGGTCGAATAATTGGCCACAGTGGCGGCACTTACGACGTCGTGTTCGTTTCACAGGTCGTTCTCCTTTGCATCGACCCATGATCCAAAATACTGGGCTGATTAGACCAGCGAAAAGCTCACCTGGAACAGGAAGAAAACAATGAAGAAATGAAGAAATCGATATAGAAAAGATATACTGCACAGCGGCACAGGTTGTGATTTTCTGTTAACTTAAGCGCTGGTAGAGTTTATCCATTTTAGAAGGCCTGAGCGAGCAGAGACGATGATCAATTTGACGTTAACTGAGGCGGAAACGGCGGCACTGAACGACGAACGTTATCACCACCCCCATCCGCGCGTCCAGCGCAAGATGGAAGCATTGTGGTTGAAGAGCCAAGGGTTGCGACACAAAGAGATTTGTCGGTTGACGGGGATCGGGTCGACGACCTTGACTATAGGTCTTCGCAAATGAATTGATAGATTTAAAAAAATTTCGTGATAAAATAAAAAGTTCTTCAAAGCTGCCGGAATACTCATGCCCTCCATTAGGGGTAGACCCTTGGGTCCAGAAGCCAAAGCACTGCTGGTTTCGGTTAAAGAGTACTTTGATCGTAATAGATCAGACTTTGGCTGTCCAGAATCCAGCGCCCAAATGACCGCTGATGCGTTAGGTCTGGGGTTAGCCACGGTCAACCGGGTGATGGCGGCTTATCATAAACATCCAGCTAGTCTGAACGCCCCGCCCCAAAGCCGAGGGCACCCGGCCTACTCGATTGCAGCCTCTCACCAGGAAGCGGTGCGGAGCTACATTCGCCAAGCCAACCTTGAGGGTCGTCATATGACGCTGGAGGACATCAAATGGTTTCTGACCGAGCGCGCCCCCAAGGAGTCGTTTCATCTGTCTACGCTGGCCAGAACGCTAGATCGCTGGGGGTTTGAGTTTGGTAAAGGGACCCGTACCCAGCCTCTGAAAGAAAAGGATCATGTGATTGTCGCTCGGCAGCGGTATCTGAGACGGATGCGGCGCAACCGGAGTGCGCAGTCGGCCCCCTTACTGCGCCCGGAAGTGTATGTGGATGAATCGTATATCAATAAGCATCATAGCAATGATTTTGTGTGGTACTCGACTGAAGACGGTCCCTGGATTCAAAAACCGACCGGCAAAGGAGAACGGCTGATTATGCTGCATGCGATGACCTCGCAGGGCTGGGTGCCGGGGGCTAAAGTGGTGTTTAAAAGTACCCGAAAAACGGGGGATTATCATGGACAAATGACCGCTGACCTGTTTCGTCAATGGTTCGTTGATCGGCTCCTTCCTCATCTCCCAGCCCACGCCCTGATCGTGATGGACAACGCGAGTTATCACAATGTGCTGAGTGCGCATTCGGCGCCGACCCCCGCGTGTTCGAAAGAAACAATCCGCACCTGGCTGGAGGCGAATCACATCCCTTGTCGAGACGATTGTCTGAAAGTGGAATTAGCCGAGATGTTGAATAAACTGGCTCCGCCGCCGACCTACGTGATTGACGAGCTCGCCGCCCAGCAGGGTCATGAAGTGGTCAGAACCCCGCCTTATCACCCGGAACTACAACCCATAGAGACGTGTTGGGGGGTGCTCAAAAATGAAGTGGCCCGGCACTGTGATTTCACCCTGGATAATTTGATGCTTCAATTAGAACAGGCGTTTGCCAAAGTGACGGCCAACACGTGCCAACACATCATTAAGAAAGTCCGCTCTATTGAGGAAAAATTTTGGCGAGAAGATGCCCTGATGGATCAGGGTTTGTGAAGCTGGTTTTGTTGATAAAAAAGCCAATTTTGTAGTATATCATAAAAAAAATCCAAAACTATCAATTCATATGCGAAGATCTATAGTTATCTGCGAGCCTATCAGACAGGTGGGTTGGAAGCGATCAAAGAGATCAAGTTTTATCGGCCGGCGAGTGAGTTGCAGGCGCATCGAGGAACGCTAGAAGACTACTTTCGCGAGCATCCCCCGGCCACGACCAAAGAGGTGATGGCGAAGATCGCGAAGCTGACGGGAGTCCGGCGCAGTCCGGACCGGGTGAGGCACTTTCTCAAGGGCTTGGGGATGGAATGCCGCAAGGTGGGTATGGTGCCAGCCAAGGCGAATCAGGAGCAGCAAGAGGCATTTAAAAAAACGCGTTAGCACCCCGGCTGGAAGAGGCGAGGACCGGACGACGGGCGGTATTTTTTGTCGAGGCGGCGCATTTTGTCCTGGCGCCCTTTCTGGGGATGCTGTGGTGTTTCGCGCGGGTGTTCATCCCTGCCCCGGCGGGGCGAAAGCGGTTCAATGTCTTGGGGGCGCTGCATGCGATCACTCACGAATTGGTCACCGTGACCAATGACACCTACATTAACGTGGCCAGTGTCTGCGAGCTGTTGCGTCGGCTGGCCGCGCTTGAACTCGGTGTACCGATCACCTTGGTGTTGGATAATGCGCGCTATCAGAAATGCTACCTGGTTCAGACCCTGGCCGCAACGCTGCAGATCGAATTGCTGTACCTGCCGCCGTATTCGCCTAACCTCAATCTCATCGAGCGGTTGTGGAAGTTTGTGAAGAGAAAGTGCCTGTACTCGACCTATTATGCGAACTTCAAGGACTTCAAGAGTGCCATCTCCGATTGCCTGGCGCAGACTCAAACCATCTATAAACAGGAGCTGGACACCTGGCTGACGCTGTGATTTCAAACCTTCAAAGAATCACAGCTTATGGCGCGGTGAGGTATAAAAAGAAGAAAATACCCGCGTAATCTATGTTAGCTTTTACATTGCCGCCTCATTTATAGTTTTCTCTTTGTAACGGATTCTGTTGATGGGCTAAAATCGAGTTGCAAGCTGTCTCCGAGTAAGAGATGTTATGGGTTAGCACCACCCAACCCGACATCCCGATGCCCGGAGGCAGCCATGACTATGGTAGCGCAACCCTTGAAGCGAGGCTATCGAACCCTTTGCTTGCCGATCAGCGAAGCTGATTACGGGCGGTTTATGACGGACAAGGCGTTTGCCAAAGCGCACCTGGATGAGTGGTACGGGCGGTATCCGGAACGGTTTCCCGATACATTCGAGCGGGGCTATGCGCGGTATGGGTTTACCGAACCTTCGTGCAAACAACAGCTACGCTGCCGGCGAGTTCGATTGAATGCGGGCGAGACGGGGTGGACGGTGGCGCCGGCGTTTGTGCTGCCGTATCTGAGAGGCTGTTGGAAAATACCCTGGCGCGCAAGCTAATGCGTTGATTTAAAATGCTCCGAAATCGTTCGATCAGGGGTTTTCCAACAGCCTCTGAGCGGGTCCGTGGCGGCGGTTGAAAAGGGCCTGTGTTTGATGCGATTTCAGGTGCCGGGTTGGGCGCTGGCCTATGGGTTTGGGCGCGATGCGAGGTACTGGTATCGACGGCAGCAGGGCCTGGGCCGGTTCAGTGTGGTCGGTACGACGGGCAAAGCGCCGGAGCGGCTACCGCAAGACGGGGTGGCTGATGAGAAGCACAGGCGGTTGGACAAAGCGAAGAGTTACATCGCCACGACCGCCGGTGCGGGCTGTATCCTGGGTGCGGCGGTCACCGACGCGGCTTCGGAAGCCGCGTTGACCCAAGCCTATGGTGTGGTTGCTGAGGAAGCCCGGACACTGGCACCGGACTATGCACCTGAGACCGTGAACCCCGATGGTTGGCCGGCGACTCAAGGGGCGTGGAAGGCGCTGTTTCCACCGATTACCGTCATGTTGTGCTTCCTCCATGCGGTTTTGAAAATCCGTGATCGAGCGACCAAGGCCCTGACTGAAGTCTTCGCACCGGTGGCCCAGAAAGTCTGGCACGCCTACCGTGCCCCCAACAAGGCCGCCTTTGCCCAACGCCTGCGCCGGTTGCGCGAGTGGGCCGAAGCGACACTGCCCGACTCACCGATGAAACACCATACCCTGGATTTGTGTGACAAGCGGGCGCCGTTCAGCCGAAGCTATGATCATCAACCCGCGCATCGCACCAGCGCGCTGGTGGATCGATTGATACGGTTTCTCGATCGAGCCTGTTTTAACGCACAGGACTTCCACGGCACGCTGACCTCCGCTGAGCAACGCGTGCGCGCGCTGGCCTTGTTGGGGAACTTCTGTCCTTCGTCACTCGCCACGGTGAAAAAGCATCACGCTCGGCAATGTCCGGCCGAGCGACTCAATGGCAAACGGTATACAGACCATGGGTTAAAGAACTTGCTCATCTCAGGCTCTATGAACGGCTCAAAACACCATCAACAGAATCCGTTATAGAGAGATAGTTTTAAATTGGCGCTGACAGTTAAAGACAAACGCCGTGCTCAACGACAATTAGAAATTAACAGGGACGACAATTAGAAATTAACATCCCAGGTCACCTGTGAGGCGATGGCAAGCTGTGCGCTTCACCGAGGAGGAGCGCATAGCGATGGCACTGACAGACCAGCAGGTGAAAATCATGATGAAAGGGGCGCATCTAAGAGTTGGGGGAGGACAAGTTGGGTAGCATGACAAGAGATGATACCCTTGTTGGAGGTGAGGCCAACCAGAGGGCAAGCCCTTGTCATGCTTAAGCGATATTTTAGGTGATTATGATCGGCAGTGGCAAGAGCCGCTGGCGCGGTTGCGGGAAGCGCCGAGCCTGGCGCTGATGGTGTTAGCGGCGTGGGTGGTGGTGCGGGGGGTAGCGCTACGGTTACTCGAAGAGAGCTTAGCGGTTCGCGCCCAGCAGGCGCAGCGGTGGCCGGTGTGTGGGGGTTGTGGGCGACGGCGGCAGAGCAAAGGCTGGCGGGAGCGGAGGCTGGACACGCTATGTGGGACGATCCGCTGGCGACGGCGGGTGGGACGCTGTCCGCAGGGTTGCGCGGGGTCCCCGGTGGCGCCGTTGGATCAGGCGCTGGGGTTGTTAGCGCACCAGCGCAAGGGAACGGAAGTCCCCCTATGGCAGGATAGATGTCGTCCCACAGAAAGCGTAAACTGTCAATTGAGGGGGTGAAGGTGAGAGACGATGAGAACCTATTCGGCAGAATTTAAGGCCAGCATCATTGAGAAACGGTTACCCCCGCAGCATGTGGAGGTGGTGCAGTTGGCCCAGGAAAGCGGGATTCCCAAGGATACGCTTTACAGCTGGCGGAGCCAGGCCCGCCGGGAACGGGGCCTGACGGCATCGCCGGCGGCGGAGGCGGGACACCGCTGGAGTAGTGAAGAGAAGGTTACCGTCGTGGTGGAGACGGCGGCGCTGAATGAGGCGGCATTGGGCGAATACTGCCGTCAGCGCGGGCTCTATCCGGAACCAATCACCACCTGGCGTGCGGCCTGCCAACAGGCCAATCCGGTGGCCCCCTCCCCCAAAGCGCGTCCCTTAAGCGAGGCCCAAGCCGATAAACGGCGGATTCGCGACCTGGAGCGCGAATTGCGCCGCAAGGACAAAGCCTTAGCCGAGGCGGCGGCGTTGCTGGTGCTCCAAAAAAAAGCCCAGGCCATCTGGGGGGACAGCGAGGACGTCTGATTAGCCCGATAGCTCGCCAGCAAGCGGTGGCGCTGATTGCCGAAGCCCACCGCCAGGGGGCTCGCTTAGCGCCGGCGTGTCGCCAGCTGGGCCTGAGTCTGCGCACCTATCAGCGCTGGACCCAGGGGGAAGCCGTCAAGGCCGATGGCCGTCCGACGGCAGCGCGCCCCCCGCCAGCCAATCAACTCAGTGCGGCAGAACGGGCGCAGGTGTTGGCAACCTGCCATACCCCTGCGCCTGCCAGGTTGCCGCCCAGTCAAATCGTGCCGCGCTTGGCAGATCAAGGGGAGTACCTGGCCTCGGAATCCACCTTCTACCGAATTCTGCATGACGCGGAGGAACAACGCCATCGGGGGCGCAGCCGCGCTCCCCGGCCACCGGCGCCGCCGCCGCGCCACTGTGCCCGCGGCCCATGCGAGGTCTGGTCATGGGATATCACTTGGTTGCCAGGCCCAGTGAAGGGGCTGTTTTTCTACCTCTATCTCATTATTGACCTCTATAGCCGCAAAATCGTCGGCTGGGAAGTGTATGCGTGCGAAAGTGCAGCCTATGCCGCTGAGGTGGTGCGCCGGGCGGTCCTGGTGGAGCAGTGTCGGGATCAGCCCTTGGTGCGGCATGCCGATAATGGCAGTCCCATGAAGGGCAGTGCCTTATTGGAAACGCTCTACCGGCTCGGGGTCGTGACCTCCTACAGCCGCCCCCGGGGGAGCAATGACAACCCATTCTCGGAGGCCGTCTTTCGGACCTGTAAATATCGGCCGGAATACCCTGAGCACGGATTTGCCTCGCTGGAGGCCGCCCGTGCGTGGATACTGCAGTTCGTGACCTGGTACAATCACGACCATCGCCATAGTCGGATTCGCTTCGTGACCCCGCACGAACGCCATAGCGGCCAAGAAGCCGCCATCATAGCGCAACGCGAGGCGGTGTATGAACAGGCCAAGGCACGCCACCCCGAGCGCTGGCAGGGCGCCATCCGCAACTGGAAGCCGGTGACGGAGGTGTGGCTTAACCTAGGGTGTCTAAAAACGCTATTTTTGGGCTAAATTCGTTGCCCGGTTTTTGGACCCAGAGAATATCGCTCATGATACCGATTCGCCCTGGGTTTAGGACCAATCAGTGAGGTCCAAAAAGTGGTCAAGGCAAATTGGCCGATTTAGACACCCTAGGCTTAACCCAGCCGCTGAGGTGCTGGACAAAGTTCCCGGTCTACCACAGACCGAATAGAAAAAGACGACAACTATCTTGACAAACACCGAAGTGCAGTGGTTGGGCTGTTTGTTGGCGGTGTTTGTGCCCTATGCGACGGCCAGTGGCTTACTGCAGCAGCTGACGGGAGTGGCGGTAGCGCCGGGGACGTTATGGCGGTGAGTCCAGGCGGCGGGGCAGCGGGTGATGACCCAGTTAGAAGCGGAGTTAGCCGCGCTGGCGGCGGGGGTGTTGCCGGTAGCCGAGCCGGTCGCGGCGGAGCTGGAGGCACTGCCGCTGGTGGTGGGGGCGGACGGGGTGATGGTGCCGTTTCGGGCGTATCCGGGTACGCCGAAGGGGAAAACCCGCTGGCGGGAGATCAAGGTAGCGGTGCTGGCGCGGTTGGGCGTGCGGCTGACCGGTCAGGGCAAGCGTAGGGCGTCTAAATCGGCCAATTTGCCTTGATCACTTTTTGGACCTCACTGATTGGTCCTAAACCTAGGGCGAATCGGTATCATGAGCGATATTCTCTGGGTCCAAAAACCGGGCAACGAATTTGGCCCAAAAATGGCGTTTTTAGACACCCTAGGGCAAGCGGGTGACGCGTCTCTGCCAACGCCGGCTGGTGGCGGTGTTAGGGACGATCGACGCGCTAACGCCGCGGTTGTGGCTGGAAGCGGTGCGCCAACAGGTCGGCGCGGCACGGCAGGTGGTCTGGGTGTCGGATGGGGGTCGGGGGTTTTGGCGCGTGTTCCAGAGCTGCTTTCAGGCCCTCGGCGCGATCGGCATTCTCGACTTCTACCACGCTGCCCAAAACCGCTATCAAGGCGTTAGCGCCTGGCTAGGGCTAGATGGACCGACCGATGCCGGCCAGCGGTGGTTTGCCACGCTCCGACATCGGCTGCGCCATGGCCAAGAGCAAGCCGTGCTGGCGGCCTTGGCCGCGCTAGTCGAAACCCAGTCACTGCCGGCGTCTGCCCAGAAAACCTTGACCAACGTGTACCACTATTTAAAAACCCATGAAGCGCATCTTCATTATGACCCGTTCAAAGCCGCCGGCTTGCCCATTGGCAGTGGCTTAGTGGAAAGTGCCTGCAAATGGCTTATTCAGCAGCGGTTCAAGGGGGTGGGGATGCGCTGGAGCGAGCCCGGTTTTAATCATCTGCTTCATCTTCGATTGGCCTGGGTAAACCAACGATTCGATCACTGGTTCCTAGACTTGACACCCTCCCCCAACTAAGAGATGTGCCCTGATGAAAGAGTTGAGCAAGCATGGGAATCAGGGGATAGCGGCAGCCAAAGCCGGGGTCTGCCGACAGACGCCAGCGAAGTATCTCCGCTCGGGGAAGTTGCCTTCCGAGTTGCAGGAGGGGCGGCAATGGCGCACCCGGGAAGACCCGTTTGCCGAGGTATGGCCGGAAGTAGAGGAATGGTTACGGCAGGCGCCGGGGGTGTGGGCGCAGACGCTATTTGAGTGGCTGCAGGAGCGGTATCCGGGGCGGTTTGCGGCGGGACCGTTACGCAGCCTGCAGCGGCGGGTACGGGATTGGCGGGCCCTGCACGGGGATGATGCGGCCGCTGAGGTGTTTTTCCCGCAACAGCATCGGCCAGGGGAAGCGGTGCCAACGGATTTTACCTACCCGGGCGAGTTGGAACTTAGCTTGCCGGGTGAGGGCTGGACCCCGCTACTTGGTCACGTGGTGCTGCCCTACGCGAACTGGCAATGGGCGTGTTGCTGCCGTTCGGAATCGTTTTTAGCCTTGAAACGGGGGCTTCAGGAAGCGCTGTTTCGGTTAGGCAAAGTCCCGGCGTGGCATCAGACGGATCACTCTACCGGGGCGACCCATCAGGTGCGCACCGGCCGCCGGGAGTTTAACGTGGACTATCTAGAGCTGATGGCGCATCTGGGGATGACGCCACGGACCATTGCCCTGGGCAAGAAAGAGCAAAATGGCACCGTGGAGGCGCAGCATGGAGCGTTCAAACGCTTTCTGAACCAGCAGCTGCTGCGCCGCCCTCGCCGGGATTTTGCCTCGGAAACGGTCTTTGAGCAGTGGCTACAGGGGCGCTTACACCATGAGAACAGCCGCCGCCAGCACCGGTTGCAGGAGGAGCTAGCCGTGATGAAGCCGTTGCGGGTGGCGCGGCTGCCGGCGTTCAAAGAGCTTGACGTCCGGGTCAGCCAGAATAGCACCATCAACGTATTAAACAAGCTCTACTCGGTGCCGCCCTAGGGCAATCGCGCTATATAGCTCTTGACAGAGGAGGCAGGTAATGTTGGGAGGCATGCTGATGTTGAGGAGGTAACCGATGCTGTCTGATCCCCGCCCCTATTTTGCCGAGCTGCCTGACCCCCGCCGGGAAACCCGAAACAAGCTACACAAACTGAATGACATTCTCATGCTCGTATGTTGTGCCGTGCTCAGTGGAATTGAAGACTGGGTAGGGATGGAGGAATTTGGCAAGCAAAAGGAGGACTGGTTGCGAGAGTTCTTGGAACTGCCGAATGGCATTCCGTCGCATGATACGCTCAGTGACGTGTTGGGACGCCTGGCGCCGGGGGCATTTACCGACGCGTTGTTGCGGTGGGTGGAAGTCGCTATCCCGAGTTTAGCCGGTGAACCGGTGTGCCTGGACGGTAAGCGGTTGCGGGGTAGTCGAGTAGGCGAGCAAGCGGTTCACCTGGTCAGCGCCTATGCGGCGAAAGCTCGCTTAGAGGCTGTTGGAAAACCCCTGATCGAACGATTTCGGAGCATTTTAAATCAACGCATTAGCTTGCGCGCCAGGGTATTTTCCAACAGCCTCTTAGTCCTTACGCCGCAGGCGGTGGCGGACAAAACCAATGAAATTACCTTGACAATGTCACATTAGCCTCACGTGGGGCCGGTGTGGACTCTATTTTTAAGTCGTTGTTTTTTAAGCCGACTCTTGCGTGATCGGGTGCGATTAAGCAAATGCTCAATCACTCGTTCCGTAGCTTGTTCTTCGGTCAAGCGTTTCAGAGGCATAACCGCGCGCAGTAACTCCCGAACATTGGCCACCGACAGAGCCGGTAAGACATCCGTTTCCAGTTCTTCGAGCAACGCCGGGTCACGAGAATGAGTCTGCGCCCAGTCGAGTTGGGTTTGCGCGATGAACCAGGAGGCGAGTACCGTCAAAGCGAGATGATGATCCCAGGCACGGTACTTCTGCGCCTGCCACTCATCCCAGCCCAGCTCGGACTTGGCATCCTGGTTGGCCCGTTCGATGACGTAGCGCTGGCACTTCCACCAGGCCAGTTGTTCCAATGAAGTGTCCGCTGAGGCGTTACCCAGGGCATAGCGGTAGCGGTCGGTGGCCTCTTCGCGCATCACCGGCCAGTCTTCCACGGCTTGACCGTCATGGACGGTCCAGACGCGGCGCGCAGCGAAGCGTTCGCACAGCTCACCCCGTTCGGTCGCCCGGACTCGAAGACGCTGCCAGGCCAGCGTCTCCCGCAAGCTGTCCACGCGGACCGTTTCCCCGGCCAGCACCTGCACCTGCGTCGGCTTTTTTCCTCGCTGACCCCGGCGCGGGGGAATGCCGAGCGTCGGTTTTTCCAGGTACACGGCCGTGTCGGCCGGGATTTCCGCCATATACCGCCGCTGAGCCTTTCGCACCTGGGCCCGTAGCCAACCACTCCGTCCGTACAGGCTATCGAAACCGACGATCTCAAACGGGAGACCACCCGCCATGACCTCTTGAATCCCCTCCCAGGCCAGTTCAACCTTGGTTTTGAACTTCACCGAATCAGGCATGCCCTGTTGCTTGCGCCGCTTTTGGTAGCCGGCCTCGAACCAGGCCTCGGGTAGAAACAGTTTGCCCAGAATCCAGGTCCAAAACCCAGACGCCACCGTGAGATTCACGTAGCTCAACAACACGCCCACTTGGCTGGTTTCTACCTTGCCCAGCCGACCCTTATATGGCTTGGCCGCCCCGGCACTGGCATCGCCGGCGTTCTCGTCGGCACTTTCGTCGACCAGAACCACGGCGCCCCTCGTCAGTTCCGGAACCGCTTTCACTTCCGCTTGGACCTGGCGGTAGACCGTCTCAGCCGACCCCGGCGAGTGACTCATGAAGTGTTGGAGGTTTTGCTCTTCAACACCCGCCTCTCGCGCGATTCCGCTATAGTGTCGATTCCCCTCCATACGCAGCAGTCCGCTCAGATAATGCCGCGCATAGACGCTGCCGTCTCGGGTTTGGGTCTTGAAACAGCTCCGGTAGCGCGCCCAAAACTCAGGCAGCCGCTGCCCCAGCGTTTGAATCGCCTCCGGCACCAGTCCCCACCGACACCCCAGCTCTTTTTTGTCATCACCATCACTTTCCTACGAAAAATCATTATGATACAAACTCATCGATCATTTGGGAAATGTGACATTGTCAAGTTACGGTGATGCCGGAATTGCTATCACTGCTGGATGTGCAAGGGGCGGTGGTTACGATCGATGCGATGGGCTGTCAGAAAGCCATTGCCCAGGACGTGATCGACGCGGGTGCGGACTACATCCTGGCTCTGAAGGACAACCACCCGGGTCTGCATGACGACGTGCGCTTATGGCTAGACACGGAAACGGCCCAGGGCCGCTTGCCCCAGCAGGAGACGGTAGCCAAAGACCATGGTCGAATTGAAATCCGCCGCTACGCCCTGAGTGACGAGATTGCCTGGCTGGAGCAACCACCCGAGTGGGCCGGACTGCAAGCGGTCGGTCGCGGCGAATCGACCCGAATCATCGGCGAGGCAACGACGACCGAATACCGCTATTACCGGTGCTCACTGACCGATCCGGCGTGCTTTGCCGACGCCGTGCGCCGCCACTGGGATACCGAGAATGGTCAGCATTGGATACTGGACGTGCAGTTCGGCGAGGATGCCAATCGGACACGCCAACATCACGCGCCCGAAACCCTTGCCCTGATCCGGCGGATGGCGCTCAACGGGATACGCCATAACGGCCCCGCTAAGGATAGCCTGCGACGTCGTCAGCTGCGCGCTTCACTGAACGATGATTACCGCACCCATCTCATCTTCGGGCCTCAGAGGCTGTTGGAAAACCCCTGATCGAACGATTTCGGAGCATTTTAAATCAACGCATTAGCTTGCGCGCCAGGGTATTTTCCAACAGCCTCTCAACTCACATAGCGCGATTGCCCTACCCCCGTACTACTCCGGTCGTGATTATTGCACTACCGAACGGTGAACATCGCCGCATTCCTTGCTCGGCGACGGATCTCAGTGCTCAGCTGTCATCCCAGCCTCCCCTTGCACCGGTCTCTGCGTGTACGCTGCTGCCATTAGCAAACGTGGTGCGCCGGTTGTTAGGTGCGCCCGAGGAGAGTCTGGATGAGAACCGCGATACGTCCATCACCCCCGCCGATGGCGGCCTCCCAGCGGGATTTGCCCCGGCTGTGGCCGGCCCTAACAGCCCATCAGCAACAGCAACTGGCGCAACGGCTAGCCGAACTGCTGCACCGCCACCCTCTGGCACAACCACCCATGCCGCCAAGCGAGACAGATGATGAGCTCTTGTAATACTATTTCCACCAAGGTCACCTCCACCCACCAGGCGAAGCTGGCCTATGTCTATATTCGCCAGTCCTCACTGAGCCAGGTCACCCGCCACGGCGAGAGCACGGCATTACCATATCGCTTAGCCGAGCGGGCAACGGCACTGGGCTGGCCAGCAGAACGGGTCAAATTGATCGATGAAGATCTGGGTAAAAGTGGGGCCTCCAGCGAGCAACGCGTTGGCTTTCAGCAACTGCTGGCTGAGATTGGCCTGGCGCGGGTGGGTATCGTCCTGAGCTGGGATGCCTCGCGGCTGGCGCGTAACAATAGCGATTGGCACCAATGGATCGAGTTGTGCTCGATGTTCGGTGTGCTGATTGCCGATGGCGAGCAGCTCTATGACCCCCGTCAATATCACGATCGACTGCTGTTGGGGTTGAGTGGCATGATGAGCGAAGCGGAACTGCATCAGCTCAAACTGCGTCTGCATGCCGGCGAACGTCAGAAAGCCGAGCGTGGTGAATTGCGCCTGCCGTTACCCGCGGGCCTGGAGCGGCAGCGCGATGGTAGCGTCATCCTGAACCCGGATGAGGAAATCCAGACGCGGATCCGCCTGGTCTTGGCTAAATTCGACGAACTCGGCAGTGCCCGTGCCGTGATGCGCTATCTGCTCCAGCACGAGCTACGGTTACCCACCCGGCCGCTGCGCGGCCCGGCAGTGCATCCGATTGTCTGGCAGCCGGCGAGTAGCCGTCGCGTGCTGGATATTGTGCACAACCCCGCCTATGCCGGTGCGTATACTTACGGGCGCAGCACCATCGACCCGAGCCGACGCCGGCCGGGTCACCCCGCCAGCGGCATTGTGCAACGGCCGCTAGAACAATGGCCGGTGTGTCTTCACAATCACTACCCCGCCTATATTAGCTGGGCGCAGTATCTGCGTAACCACCAGCGCCTGCTGGATAACCAAAATCACTACCAGGCCAATCACCCTGGCGTACCTCGCCAGGGCCAGGCACGCCTGCAGGGGATTGTGTTATGGGGTCGTTGCGGGGCACGAATGCGGTTGCGCTACTCAGGTCCCGAAGGGCAATATCCGGCCTATACCTGCCGGGAGGCTCACCACTGCTATCAGTTACCGTACTGTCAGGAAACGCGTGCCATCGCGCTGGATGAAGCCGTGCAAGCGCAGTGGCTAGCGGCACTGGCGCCCGATAAACTCGCCGTGGCGGTAGCCGCCCTGGCGCAGTTAGACCACGAAACCGAGACGCGCCAACGGCAATGGCAATTACGCTTAGAACGGAGTCGCTATGATGCCCAGCGCGCCCAGCGTCAGTACCATAGCGTGGAGCCCGAGAATCGGTTGGTCGCCCGCCAACTATAGTCTGTTCCATATGACTTCGTACCAATAACCACTTTTTTATTATCATTAAAGAGCTACTACATCGAGTAACTCACTGTCATCGTCTTCCTCGTCTTCTACCCAGTACTGATCTTCCTGAGCCCTGACTTTCTGGATGAGACTCTGACACACCGCCGGGGTGACTTGATCAAACCCGGCCTCAAGGTGAGTCTTCAGGCCAGCGAGCGTGTAATCACAGCGGGCGGCACAATAGTCCTTGACGATGGCCCAGGCCGTTTCAATCGGCTGAAGCTCAGGGTGATATTGTGGCGTACGAACCATGGTGTGACCTGCTGCTTCGGCAATAAGATCCAGCCTTAAGGGGGGTGGTGGGCACAGTTGCTTGCACCTTTCATAAAGTTCCGGTTTGAGCATATCCTGCTGATAGACCTCCGGATGATGGGTTTGTAGCCATTGGCGTAGCTGCGCTTTTCTGGTCTTGGCAGTCGGAAAGGCATCTTCAGCCAGTTCCGTGTGATAGGGGGCGTTGTCCATGACAATCAGTGAACCGCACGGAATATGGGGAAGCAGCTGCTCGGTAAACCACTTGGTGAAATTCGCGCTATTCATCTGCCCATGATAATCACCGGTACGTCTCTTGGCTTGAAACACCAGCTTCGCACCGCGAACCCACCCCAGGGCGGTGATAGCGTGAACAATGATCAGCCGTGGACCTTTGCCCGCCGGCTTGTTCACCCACGGTCCATCGGCTTCAAAATACCACGTGTTGTCGTTGGAATGGTTGACGTTGAGATACGTTTCATCCAGATAGACCTCGGGTCGGTCAGTACCGCCATCACCGTTGCGGTTTCCAATCTTCTGTCTCAGGTACTGCCGTCTGGCAATGATGACATAATCTCGCTCTTTCAGCGTACTACGCCTCTTGGTAGGACCATAGACAAAACCCATGCGTTGTAGCGTGCGCCAAAGCGTGTTGAGGGGAATCTCGCCCTGGTCATACTCTTGAGCGAGCCAGCTCCGTAAACCGCGCAGGCTGACCGCTTCACCTCGGCGGTTGAGCTCACGCACACGTTGGCGAATTGCCGTCTCCCAGGAACTTCCCATCCGATAGCCAGGCTTGCCCCGAACAAGGGCTGCGGGCGTCTCCACTGACCCCCTGCGATGATATTCCGCCATGACGGCCTTAACCGTTGACAGGCTAACCTGCAAGCCTTTGGCCACCCGAGCCGCCGGGTTACAGGTCGAAACGCTCGCCTGCACCGCGCGTTCATTGTCATAGGACTGTTTCAGGCGAACAATGAACTCCTTTTGCTCTTTGGTGTATGCTTTACCCTGAGATGACATGAGTCAACTCCGTTGAAAATCCCACGATGACGTTAATAATAGTAAAAAATTAATGGTTTCTAGTACGAAGTCATATGGAACAGACTATAGAAAGCCAATGCAGAACTCCTGACCTCGCGGCATTGTTAATGAGACTCGATGGTCTTATAAATCACGCGTAAGTTGGTACCTGGATAACGCACCGGCTGCTGGTTGAGGTACTCGCAAAGCGCGGCCAGCGCCCGCTGGGAACGGTGGTTGGCGGGGCTATAGAGATGAACATGCAGTTCACAGCGCTCGTGATCAGGAATAATATCACCGCTGAGGCGGAAGAGGCTCTTTAAGAAAGCACGTATTTCGTCGTCGCGGCGCGCAAAGTAGGGCTCGACAAGGCGTGCAAGGCGGCTCTCGCTGCGATAGGCGAGCGTCTTAAGCAGTCGCGTAATGGTCTTTCGTTCGATCTCATGATGAACCAGTCGCTCGATGTCGTGAAGGGTGTGCAAAGGCACCTTGGTTGGCATCGCCTGGCGTTTTTCGAGGAGCCCCTCGAGCTCTGTCTCAAGGGTTTGCATCGCGTGTTGCTGGGCAGCGAGCTTGTCGGCTGCCACCGGGTTTTTCTGAGCTGTCCTCAGTTCCGCTAGGACAGTTCCTAACCGCGCCTTGGTGGCCTTGAGTTGCTTGTCGATCGCGCGGCGTTCGGGATTGGGAACGCGGCGTTCGCTATCGGCTGCCTCGGTATCGTAGGTGCACAGCTGGTCGAGATTGAATTCCGCTTCCATGTACTTGAAAAAGTTCTCTTGGCGCCACCGTGCAAACAGGCGATCGGCAATGATCGCCGCGGGCAGATCCTGGCGCGTGGTCAAGAGGGCGGTTTGCTGTCCCCGGCTCCCCAGACGGCGGATCTCCCGCATCCAGAAGGCGGGCTGGCGGCGGGTTTTCTGGATAATGAGCACGCTGCGCTCGGCCAGCTGGTAGCTGATGTCGCTGCCGTCTCGTGCCAGCGTATCGGTGCGATAGTCGCTCTGCGGCCAAGGGGTCTGCCGACCTTTGCGATACGTGATGACATCGACTCCCTCGTCACGCCAGCGCCGGAAGGACTGCGGACTCCAGGCCTCGCGATCAAAAACCAACGTCAAGCGCTGGGATTCCCCCGTGATCTGGCGGATTTGCTCGCGCGCCTTGGGAATGACCTGCTGCTCCAGCAGGGAGAGCAGGTGAGCGTTGGTGGGGCTCGTGACGAAAAATAGCGGCTCGCTTGCCCCATTGTGGACCCAGGTATCGGTGGCGGCCGGCAGGCATTGTCGCCGTTTCTGCACCAAGGTCTTCGGCACCGGATGCTTGCGCCCCGTGTAGACGTTGACGTGACCGTCCACATAAAGCATCCCCAGTTCCTCAGGCGCGTCACGTGCCCAACGCTCGGCGAGCGCTGCAGCGAATAGCGCCCCGTTCTGCTGGGCGCCAAGCTCGTCGAGCTTGCGCCGTAGCGTCTTGACTTCGGGCACCCGATCCAGACCGAGCAGCAAGCCGAGCTCGCCTGGCGAGTGGGCACTCAATTGCTCAATGCTCTGGATCCGTAATAATGCCAGCATCACCAGACACAGCAGAATCGAGCGCAGACCATAAAAGCCCTTTTTCAACGGCGCATAGATCTGCTCCGCGACGCTGAGCAGACCCTCACCGAGCATCGCCGGCAGGGCTAACAGCACCCCGGCATTGGCAACCCCTTCGACCGCTGCAAATTGCGGTGCCGCCTCAGGCAACCCACCCGCCGCCGCTTGCGCGCGTTCCGCTAACCGCTTGACAGCGGTACCGACAGCGGCAGCCGGGCGCACATCGCGTTCGGCTCGGCGGCGTGGGCCAAGCGGCAGGTGACGGTGGCGCGGCTTCGGGCGCCTGAGCTGCCCGCGTTCGATCGCATGGGAGAGCGCTCGTGGGCTGACACCCACCCGGCGAGCCGTTTCCGCCATCGAGCAGCCCTCGTCCAAGTGGCTTTGCGCGATCGCTGTGACCGCTTCGGTCAATTTGTGTGCCGGGCGAGGGCCGCTCCCACGACCGTCCCGCAAGGCGTTGAAACCTCCCTCACGGTAGCGCTGACAGGGGCGATACAGCGTCGCGCGACTGGTACCTAAGATTTGCCCCAGATCATCGACGTTGGCCAAGCCTTGATGGAGCAGCATCGCACCGACGAAGCGCTTGGTCGCCTGGTCGCTGCGTCCACAGCTCATCAATGGCCCTGAGGCGTTGACAAACACCAGCTCCTCGGCCATTTCCACCACGCCTAGACGGGAACTGAGGATCCGGGATTCTTGCGGGAAAAGGGGTAATTCCACAGTGCCTGGCATGCTTCAAGTGTCTCATCTTTATTCGCCTATTTCAGTGCTTATTTTTACATATTTTCCTAAACTTAGAAACAGCATGTCAGGAGTTCTGCAATGGGAACACCAACTGCGCGCGCTCGAAGCATTGGAGCACGCTTATCAACGTTGGCTTGACCAGCAGTCATTTACCCTCACTGACCCAGATCGGCAGGCGATTCTCGCCTTGGCTGAAGACCTCCCCGCCGTCTGGCAGGCCCTCACCACGACGAGTGCTGATCGCAAACACCTCGTGCGCCTCGTCATCGAATCGGTGATCGTCGATGCCAAACGCGAGCGCGGTTATCTTTGGTATCAAATCAATTGGCAAACGGGCGCCACCAGTGAACATCGGTTACGACGGAAAGTCATGCGCAATGAGGAACATCCTCAGCTTGACGCCTTGCAGCAGCGGATGCACGAGCTCTGTGACGGCAACCAGCAGGATGCCGAGATTGCCACCCTCCTCAATACCGAAGGGTTTCTCACCGCACGCGCCCAGCCTTTTACCGGCAAAAATGTCTGGTGTCTACGTCAGCAGTGGCAATTGCCTTCCTCGAAAGAAGCGGGTAACCATCACCACCCACCGCAATGGCCGGATGGAACCTACTCGATTGCTGGTGTCGCTGAGGCGGTTGGGGTAACGGTAGGGACGGTGTTTAAATGGGTACGCCAGGCGCGTATTCAGGGCCAGCAACTCGCGAAGGGAATGCCTTGGAAAGTTTCACTAACAGAGGGACAAATTCTCTCTCTGCAGCATTATGTCAAACGCGTACGACGCGTTAAACAATCGACTAGGGAGGCATCATGAAAGCTTCTTCGATCCCATGACCACCGCTGCTGCCATTGACCGGCTCGTCCACCATGCCAGCATCCTGGAGATGACCGGTCCCAGCTTTCGTAGCGAACACGCCAAGGCGCGACAGCAACAGGACACGCGGATTGACAAGACAAACCAGAACCACTCGCTCTCAACCGAGAGCCCAATCGAGGTAGGTGACCTGGCCGACGATGTTAAATAATAATTGTCGTTGATGTTAAAAAGTAATTGACGCTGGGCAACGCCTGGGAAAACAACCGATCCAACATAAGCGGGCTTAACACCTATCAGTTTTGAGATAAACTACCGCAACCAAGCAACTATAATTAGGAGGGGCTGATGGGGACTGTCAAAAGATTGGCGGAGGAAGTGGAACGGGGGCTAAAAGACGCCTTACCGAAGCTGCGTAAGACGGTGGTAAAGAAGCTATCGCTGGCGGTAGGGGCGATGCTCGAGGTCCGCACGCCGAATACGGCGGAATTGGCGAACGTGTTGCCGTTGGCGACCGAGCGCCAGGACATGCGGGAGCAATGGCTACGGCGGCTGTTAAAGAATCCGCGGCTAGAGAGCGCAGCGATTCTGGAGCCGTTTGCCCGCGCGATGCTCGAGGAGGCGGCCGCTCACGGGCAGACGGTGCTGCTGAGCATGGACCAAACCGACTTAGGCGATCGGTTTGCGGTGTTGATGCTTAGCGTGCGGGTGGGGGATCGCTCGCTGCCGTTGGCCTGGTGGGTGGAAGCGGGGGCGGCGAACATCGGTTTTGCGGCGCAGCGGGTGTTACTGGACCGCGTACGCGAGTGGCTACCGACTGGGGCAGCGGTGATGTTGTTGGCCGACCGTTTTTATCCATCGGCGGCGTTGTTTGACTGGCTGCACCGCCACGGTTGGCACTACCGGCTGCGCTTGAAGGGTAATCTGAGCGTGGATATCGGCGTCGGTGACGTCCAGACGACGGGGGATCTGGCCGCTGGTGTGAGCGAGCGCTATGTGCCCAACGTCCACCTGTTTGAACAGGGTGTGCCGACCCACGTCGGCGTGTTGCACGAAGCCGGTCATCCCGAACCGTGGATCATCGCGATGGATTGCACACCCTGCCGGGCGGCCGTGTTGGATTATGGGGTACGCTGGGCGATTGAACCGACCTTTTCAGATTTCAAGCGTCGCGGTTTTGCGCTGGAAGAGACCCAACTACAGGATTCCGATCGCCTCGATCGGCTGCTCCTCATCATGACACTGGCCATGTACTGGTGTGTGACGGCAGGGCGCCACGACGCCTTGTCTCATCCCACGGTCCTCGAAAAAAAGCCCAAGCCGAGAGCGATCCAGATCATTGGCGCATCAAAAAAGTCAGACGTAGCCTGCTTTCCTGGTTTCAACGGGGCCTCCGTTTATTACTCAGGCGGCTACAAACCATGCAGCCTTTGCCACCCTTCTCTATGGTGATGAGAAACTGATAGGTGGTAAGATAAGCGGGATCTTAACTTGACAATCCAGCATTTCGGATAAAATTGAGTCTATCGTTTTCGCCGGAAGAGCCCCCCATGTCCAAGAAGCGCAAGTACCCGTCAACAGAGTTGTCTACAGACCAGCGTGAACTCGTTGCACGCCTCGTGGGCCCGCTGGAGGTGCGTGGGATCTCGCGCTCGGTCTTTCGTGAGGTTCTCGCCGACGCCGAGATCATGGTGCCCAAGTCGTCTTTGGACCGCTGGGTGCACGCCCACGCGGCGACGGGCAGGATCTTCACGGCGGAGAAGGCCAGCGGAGCGGCGCCGCTTCTGGACGACGAGCAGGGCGAGATGGCAGCCGGTTGGGTCCTGTCTCAGAACGACTCGAACCAGGTCGTCTCGCTCGCCTCGTTCTCGACGTTCTGCGCGTCAGCCTTTGGTGTGGAGCTTGCCCAGACGACGGCGCATGACTACCTGCATGCCCTTGGCTTCAGTTCGAAGGTTTCCCAGGTGAAGATCAGCGGCTTCACGGTGGACGTCGACGCGCTCGCGAAGATGATGTTTGAGTGGAAGAGCGAGCGACAGCGTGCGGGAGACCTCAAGGGGCTCCTGGCAAGCGTCGACTTCACGTTCACGGGCCACCGCACCGATCGGCGCCTGACCTACGCGCCTGCTGGTGGCGCTCAGCCAAAATCGAGCACCGCGATCACTCGGTTCACGAACTGCCTCGTCACCGTTGTCTGGTCCGACGGTGTAACCCGTACCCCGCCTGTCCTCTTCACGTTCCATGGGAAATTCCGGCGCGATCGTGTCGGGCGCAAGGCGTGGGTCCAGGAGAGGGACAAACTCGTGAACGCTCTCGCACGCTTCGGCATCCATGCGAAACGCGTCATCTCTATTGGCGCCGAGCAGAACGAGACCCGCCTCTATGCCAGCGAGAGTGCCGGGCTTCTGCGCCGGTTTTTTGCGCGCTACCAGATCCCGCGCAACGTTGTCGTCTTCAGCGATAATGGGAAGTCCTTCTTTCCGGGCGGCGTGAGTGTTCTCGAATCGCTCGGGTTCGCAAAGCACGTGTCGTACCCTGCACCCGTGCATCAGCATCTTTCGCCCAATGACAACCGCCTGCATGGCACGGCGAAGGCGAGGTGGCGTAACAGTGGAGTGGACTTCAAGGATGACGTGGAGTCGTCCCTGTGGCTCCTAAGCCATCTCGATGTTGAACTCGCGGCTCACGGAGCGACGTGGTTCAGGCGGAACCTCTTGGATCTCACCGCCAAGTCAGCGCGAGAGCTCATTCGGGGCAGCTCTGGGAACAGGGCACAGGTCGACTCCGATAGGCTCTATGCTTACCATATCTTTGCGGGCCTGAATGCGATGGGAAGACCAGAAGAGACTAGCGCATAAGTTCCGGACAACTTGCATGGGCGAGTGTGCAGCGGGTAGTGAGAATAGAATTGGACTCAATTTTAGCCGAAACGCTGGAATGTCACATTAGCCTCACGTCGGGCCGGTGTGGGCTCTATTTTTAAGTCGTTGTTTTTTCAGCCGACTCTTGCGTGATCGGGTGCGATTGAGCAAATGCTCGACAACGCGCTCGGTGGCTTGTTCTTCAGTCAAGCGTTTCAAAGGCATGACCGCGCGCAGTAACTCTCGGACATTGGCCACCGACAGGGCTGGTAAGACATCCGTGTCTAATTCTTCGAGCAACGCCGGGTCACGCGGATGAGTCTGCGCCCAGTCGAGTTGGGTTTGGGCGATGAACCAGGAGGCGAGTACCGTCAAAGCGAGATGATGATCCCAGGCGCGGTACTTCTGCGCCTGCAACTCATCCCAGCCCAGCTCGGACTTGGCATCCTGGTTGGCCCGTTCGATGAAGTAGCGCTGGCACTTCCACCAGGCCAGTTGTTCCAATGAAGTGTCCGCTGAGGCGTTACACAGCGCATAGCGGTAACGGTCGGCGGCCTCTTCGCGGATCACCAGCCAGTCTTCCACGGCTTGGCCGTCATGCACGGTCCAGACGCGGCGCGCGGCAAAGCGGTCGTTCAACTCACCCCGTTCGGTTGCTCGGACCCGAAGGCGCTGCCAGGCCAGCGTCTCCCGCAGGCTGTCCATGCGGACCGTTTCTCCGGCCAGCACCTGCACCTGCGTCGGTTTTTTTCCTCGCTGACCCTGGCGCGGGGGAATGCCGAGCGTCGGTTTTTCCAGGTACACGGCCGTGTCGGCCGGGATTTCCGCCATATACCGCCGCTGGGCCTTTCGCACCTGGGCCCGCAGCCAGCCACTCCGTCCGTACAGGCTATCGAAACCGACGATTTCGAACGACAGACCACCCGCGATGACTTCTTCAATCCCGTCCCAGGCCAATTCGACTTTGGTTTTGAAGCGTAGCGACTCGGGAATGCCCAGTCGCTTACGCCGCTTCTTGTAGCTGGTCTCGAACCAGGCTTCCGGCAGAAACAGCTTGCCCGTGATCCAGGTCCAAAACCCCGCCGCCGCCGTGAGGTTCACATAACTCAAGAACACCCCGACTTGGCTCGTTTCCACCTTGCCCAGCCGGCCATTGTACTGCTTAGAGGGTGTGTGAGAAGGCTATGGGGGCGCGAGTCGGCGTAGCATGAGCTGGATCATCGCGATCCGGATCATCGTCTCACTGGAGGTGGTCAACGCCTCATAGTCCTTGCTCAATCGTCGGTACCGACCCAACCAGGCAAACGTTCGCTCCACCACCCACCGGCGCGGCAGCAGGACGAAGCCAGTTTGATTCGCCGGCCGCCTGACAATGTCCAATATCCAACCACCAAAGGCACGCACCCACTCGACAAACCCGCCCGAATAGTTACTATCGGCCCAAATGCGCTCCCAGCGAGGAAACCGACCCAGCAAGGTCGCCAGCACCAGGCGTGCTCCATCGCGGTCTTGAATCCCCGCCGAATGCACCACCACCGCCAGTAATAGCCCCAGCGTGTCTACGACAATGTGGCGCTTGCGTCCCTTGACGTTTTTCCCGGCATCATAACCGCAGACCCCCCTTTTTCCGTCGTCTTGACGCGTTGACTATCGATGATCGCCGCACTCGGGGTCGCCTCGCGACCCCGAGTGCGCACCTTCTCACGTAACACCTCGTGAAGCTTTTCCCAGGTGCCGTCTAATCGCCACTGCCGATAATACCAATGCACCGTCCCCCACGGCGGCAAATCCCCCCTATGGCAGGATAGATGTCGTCCCACAGAAAGCGTAAACTGTCAATTGAGGGGGTGAAGGTGAGAGACGATGAGAACCTATTCGGCAGAATTTAAGGCCAGCATCATTGAGAAACGGTTACCCCCGCAGCATGTGGAGGTGGTGCAGTTGGCCCAGGAAAGCGGGATTCCCAAGGATACGCTTTACAGCTGGCGGAGCCAGGCCCGCCGGGAACGGGGCCTGACGGCATCGCCGGCGGCGGAGGCGGGACACCGCTGGAGTAGTGAAGAGAAGGTTACCGTCGTGGTGGAGACGGCGGCGCTGAATGAGGCGGCATTGGGCGAATACTGCCGTCAGCGCGGGCTCTATCCGGAACCAATCACCACCTGGCGTGCGGCCTGCCAACAGGCCAATCCGGTGGCCCCCTCCCCCAAAGCGCGTCCCTTAAGCGAGGCCCAAGCCGATAAACGGCGGATTCGCGACCTGGAGCGCGAATTGCGCCGCAAGGACAAAGCCTTAGCCGAGGCGGCGGCGTTGCTGGTGCTCCAAAAAAAAGCCCAGGCCATCTGGGGGGACAGCGAGGACGTCTGATTAGCCCGATAGCTCGCCAGCAAGCGGTGGCGCTGATTGCCGAAGCCCACCGCCAGGGGGCTCGCTTAGCGCCGGCGTGTCGCCAGCTGGGCCTGAGTCTGCGCACCTATCAGCGCTGGACCCAGGGGGAAGCCGTCAAGGCCGATGGCCGTCCGACGGCAGCGCGCCCCCCGCCAGCCAATCAACTCAGTGCGGCAGAACGGGCGCAGGTGTTGGCAACCTGCCATACCCCTGCGCCTGCCAGGTTGCCGCCCAGTCAAATCGTGCCGCGCTTGGCAGATCAAGGGGAGTACCTGGCCTCGGAATCCACCTTCTACCGAATTCTGCATGACGCGGAGGAACAACGCCATCGGGGGCGCAGCCGCGCTCCCCGGCCACCGGCGCCGCCGCCGCGCCACTGTGCCCGCGGCCCATGCGAGGTCTGGTCATGGGATATCACTTGGTTGCCAGGCCCAGTGAAGGGGCTGTTTTTCTACCTCTATCTCATTATTGACCTCTATAGCCGCAAAATCGTCGGCTGGGAAGTGTATGCGTGCGAAAGTGCAGCCTATGCCGCTGAGGTGGTGCGCCGGGCGGTCCTGGTGGAGCAGTGTCGGGATCAGCCCTTGGTGCGGCATGCCGATAATGGCAGTCCCATGAAGGGCAGTGCCTTATTGGAAACGCTCTACCGGCTCGGGGTCGTGACCTCCTACAGCCGCCCCCGGGGGAGCAATGACAACCCATTCTCGGAGGCCGTCTTTCGGACCTGTAAATATCGGCCGGAATACCCTGAGCACGGATTTGCCTCGCTGGAGGCCGCCCGTGCGTGGATACTGCAGTTCGTGACCTGGTACAATCACGACCATCGCCATAGTCGGATTCGCTTCGTGACCCCGCACGAACGCCATAGCGGCCAAGAAGCCGCCATCATAGCGCAACGCGAGGCGGTGTATGAACAGGCCAAGGCACGCCACCCCGAGCGCTGGCAGGGCGCCATCCGCAACTGGAAGCCGGTGACGGAGGTGTGGCTTAACCTAGGGCGTCTAAATCGGCCAATTTGCTTTAACCACTTTTTGGACCTCGCTGATTGGTTCCAAACCCAACGTGAATCGGTGTCACGGCGATATTCTCAGGGTCCAAAAAACGGGCAATGAATTTGGCCTAAAGATGGCGTTTTTAGACACCCTAGGCTTAACCCAGCCGCTGAGGTGCTGGACAAAGTTCCCGGTCTACCACAGACCGAATAGAAAAAGACGACAACTATCTTGACAAACACCGAATCATGCGGCAACATCCGCCACGCACAGCCACTGCGACTCATGTAGCATATCCCGTTGACCACCTCCCGCAGGTCCACCTCCCGTGCGCGTCCTCCCGGCTTCGGCGGAGGCAAGAGCGGTTCTATCAATTGCCATTGGCGAGTCGTCAGATCACTAGGATAGGGGGCGCGCTTCATCACCATCACAGACCTCTCAATACACTGGATACAACGTCATGTCTCTAGAGTATAGTCGATGATCGAAACTTTTCACACACCCTCTTAGCCGCCCCGGCACTGGCGTCGCCGGCTTTCTCGTCGGCACTTTCGTCGACCAGTACCACGGCCCCCCTCGTCAGTTCCGGAACCGCTTTCACTTCCTCCTGGACCTGGCGGTAGACCGCCTCAGCCGACCAGGGGGAGTGGCTCATGAAGTGCTGGAGGTTTTGCCCTCCGACACCCGTCTCCCGGCCTATGCCGCTATAGTGTCGGTTCCCCTCCATGCGCAGCAGCCCGCTCAGATCAGGGTGCGCATAGGCGCCGCCGTCTCGGGTTTGGGTCTGGAAACAGCTCCGGTAGCGAGCCCAAACGTCATGCAGCCGTTGACCCAGCGTATGAATCGCCTCGGGCACCAGTCCCCGACGCCCGACCCGTTGCCCCAGACCGCTCCTTTCTTAGCTGTCATCATCAGCACTTTTCTACAAAAAACCATTATGATACAAACTCATCGGCCATTTTGGAAATGTGACATTGTCAAGTTAAAAAGCGTTTATATTCGACCTTGCAATCGCTGCAACGTCGCGCCAAACGGATCATTTCCTTTTTTCATTTGCCAGACACGCAATATGCCGCCATCGATGTCTGAATATCAATTTCTGGATCTATAGTGTCCTTCCGATAAGCCTGCGTGACCCAGCGTGGCATCGTCAATTAAGGTATGCACTGAACTGGTAACGGTATATAAAGAAGAGGTGCAGATGGCGATAAAGACGGTCTCCCAAGCTGAGCAGGCCTTGGCCGAACTGGCCGAACGGTTTAGGCACTGGCGCCGGCATCGTGCCCATCGGCACGAACGGATACCGGCACCGCTGTGGGATCAGGCGGTGGCGTTGAGTGAGGTGTTGCCGAATGGCCAGGTGGCTAGAGCGCTGGGCCTCAGCGCCACAGACTTGAAAAACCGCCGGCTGGCCCAGCAAACCCAGGTACCGACCCCGGCGCCGGGGAGCGATCCCCAGTTTATCGAGGTAACCCCCGCGGGACCGGGTGCAAACGGTGAGTCAAGCGGCCCACAGGTGGAACTGGAGCGGCCTGACGGGTGGCGCATGCGCCTTTGCGGTGCTACGGCGGGCGAACTCGGCGAGCTGGTGCGGGTGTTTATGGAGGGCGGGCGATGCTGCAGCTAACCCCCCAGAGTCGCATCTTCGTGGCGGTCGAACCGGTGGATTTTCGCCAAGGTATCGATGGCCTCGGCGGCTTGTGCCGGCGTGCCCTGGCCCATAATCCCCTGGACGGCGCGGTCTATGTGTTTCGCAACCGCGCCGGAACCGGGCTAAAAATTCTATGCTACGACGGGCAGGGGTTTTGGTTATGCACCAAGCGCTTGTCTCAGGGGCGGCTGCCGTGGTGGCCCAGCGCCGCGAACCCCACCTACCGGCTCTCGGCGCGGGAGCTGCCTATCCTGCTCTGGAATGGCTTGCCAGCGCAGGCCGCGATGGCTGAGGACTGGCGCCGGGTGGCCTAGCACGTGGCCAGGTTAACGTGATAATTCCAGGGCAGCCACTGCGCGGGACGTTGCATGACCTCGCGGTGATGCTGCTGCAGGGCCACCAGGTAGGTCAGCACATTGACCCCGGCCTGCCTGGCCGTGGCGATGACGCTGCTCAACACGCTGGCCACACTGGCACGGTAGGGGGTAGCAAAGAACCAGCTGTTCTTGCGCTGGCGAAGCATCAGCTTCAGGGCACGTTCGACGCCATGGTTGTCGAGCGGTGCGCCGCTGACCCGCAGAAATTGCGTCAGCTCTGTCCAATGCGCCCGCAAATAGCGCAAGGCCTTACCCAGACTGCTGTTGGGTTCCACCTCCCGCTCCGTGAACTGCTGTTCCAGCCAGGGGTGCAGGGCGTGCCGCAGCGGCTCGCTGTGCTGTTGATGGTAGCGCAAGCGGTCTTCGGCACTGAGGCGGCGCGCCCGGCTAAGACGCTCATGTTCGAACACGGCCGCTAACGTCTCCAGCACGTAACGGCACGGTTCGGGAAACACCGCGGCGATGTCGCTGAATTGGCGCAGCCCGTGGGCTAGGCAAAAACACGCGATCACCTCAGCACGGGGTGAGGGCTCCAGGTGATTGGCGCTCAACGCATCCGACATCAGGATCAGCTCCCCAGCGTCCGGCTCGCGTAATTGCATCACCGCCCCGGCGTTCTCCCCGGCGTTGGCGCGGCCGCTAAAGTACCGCCAAATTTCCTGTTCGCCCACCGTCGCCACCACGCCCGTGGTATCCATCCCCCGGCGCTCGCCGGGTTCCGCCGTGGCGTTCTCTTGGATCAGCGACAACACCCGCACGGGCGTGTCATCTTCATGCAGTCGCTCCGCCTGCGCCGCCTGGTAGACCAGCTCGTTGAACACCGGCCACGCGCAGCCGGCCACCCGCTCGACCTGATCCCACTGGGTGGCGTCCGCCACCGGTACGCCTACTAGCTGCTGATACCCTTCCAGTCGATAAAATGGCAGCCCCAGATAATAGCGTCCCAACGCCAGCACCGCCCGCGCCCGGGCACTGTACTTCTCGTCCCCCGCCGTCGCCGGTAACGCCGCCGTCGTCACCTGCCCACACGCCGAACAGCGTACCTTCTCCAACGCGTAGCAGAGCGCCGTCAAAAAACCATTCCCGTCCAGGCGGATCTCCACCCCGGGCGGCAACCGATATAACGTCCCGCGACCACACGCCGGACACCGTTGACCCGCTTGCCAGGCTTCCTCCAGTTGGCACAGCACCCGCTCGGCTCCCGGATAGGCGTCAGCGCCCTGGCGGCCCTGCCCCGGGCGTTTTCCGCCGCCGCGCTGACGCCGTCCCGCCGCATCGCGCTCCTCCGCCTCCGTCACCGGCTCATCTACCTCCGCTGCGGCTTCGTCCGCCGCCGCCACCGCGGCCTCGGGCGCTTGCGGGTCATTGCCCGGCGGTTCCTTCGCCGCCCCCTCGGCCGATGCCGGCGCGGCTCTGCCAAACAACAGCCCCCGCAGCCGTTTCATGCTCAGCTTCGCTTCCTGCACCGCAAACAGCAGCCAAAAATAGGTAGTGTCCCTCAACTCCCTTGATGGATTTGACTGATTTTGAGCATGTTTTGCATCCTCGATTGAGCAATTTAACTCATCGAGGGGGCTTGGGTGAACTGGGAAACGCTGTATTGTCCTAATGTGCACTGCCGTTGCGATGGAAAACCCTTTGGCCTGGGGCTGTTGGTTAAAAATGGCACCAGCTAGGGTCAGCCACAGGCCCTATGTAAAGCCTGTGGGAGTAGGATCGCCTTGAGAACTGCGACTGCGTACTACGGTCTGGATGCTGATCCCGCTATTTTCGAGACCGCCGTGCGTGCTTTGGCGGAAGGCAATTCGTTGCGCACCACCGGACGCATTGTGCAAATCGACAAGGATACCGTCTGTGCTTGGCTTGACCGCGCGGCGCGGCACTGTCGGCTCGTCATGCTGTATTTGTGGAGTAACTTGCATGTCAGCGAATGTCAGCTGGATGAGTTGTGGAGCTTTGTGCATACCAAGCAAGATAACCTGCCTGGTGCCAAACGCTATTGCGAGACGTATGGCGACGCCTGGGGATGGATCGCCTTTGCGCCGGTGTGGCGGTTGGTGGTGGCCTGTGTCATTGGCAAGCGTACCCAGGAGAGCGCTAATTTGTTGCTGGCGCGGGTAGCTCAGGTCACCGATACGCACCTTCCCTTCTTCACGAGCGATCAGCTGCCTGAATATAAGAACAGCTTGCTGCACACGTATGGTCAATGGCACACCCCTCCACGTCGCGGTGACCGGGGCGTGCTTCCTAAACCCCGGCGCCGGCCACCACCAGGATTGCTGTATGCCCAGGTGGTCAAACAACGGGAAAAGGGCCGGGGAGTGGAAGTCGGTACGCAGGTCATTTTCGGTGATCCGCAAGCGATTGCCGCGTGCCTGGCCGTCTCCCCAGTCAGTCATACCATCAACACCAGCTTGGTGGAGCGTGACAACTTAACCCAACGGCAAAGTAATCGTCGGTTGACACGCCGCACCAATCGCTTTTCCAAGGATATCCCTTGGTTTGAGAAACAGCTCTGGCTGTCGTTGGCGTATTACCACCTGGTTCTGCCCCACGAGAGTTTGCGAGAACCGTTGCCCATGCCGGAATCAACCCGCGGAACGGGTTCACCCCGCAAGTGGCGTTCCGTAACACCTGCCATGGCGGCTGGCATGACCGGTCATGTCTGGACGACGACCGAGTTGCTGTCTTACCGCGTACCAGTAGAGTTCCTTGAGCGGCTGCACGAAATCGAACACCTGTTCCCAAAACTGAACCAATATCATCAAGGGAGTTGAGGGACACTACCTATTTTTTATCACTCATTTCTATTGTGTTCCACGTGGAACATATTGCTCGTCATTCGCTCTTTTAAAGCCACCCCATTACACACAACTTGCTAACCGCTTGAAAGATTATGCATTTCGGACATCACTTGCACGGCGATGGCAAAATCCCGAATCCGCTGCAACCCCGTCCAGATCGCTTTCGGACCGGGCGGTCCGTCATGCTTGCGCCCCAACCAACCGCCGAAGCTTGCAACCAGCGTGATCATCTCCCCTAGCCCGAGTTTACCGCGAGATGCCGTAACGCTGGAGTGAACTTCGTTCATCTGGGGTATCTAAGTATTTCATAACTCCTTGTTACTATGGGGTTTGTTCTCCCTTTTTAGGGTCGGTTGGTGAGCGGTTCGGCTGGCTTCAAGTGTATGACCTAAAAATAGGAGTCGAATTTCAAAACATTAATCTGGCTTTCTAGCCAGTAAATACCTATAGTTTAGGACTAGACACAAGGCGTAATACAAGCTATTGTATGTCCTAATCTATGGCGAGCATCATCAAAAAAACCATCCACGGCAAACCGTACTACTACGCCCGGGAATGCCAGCGCATCAACGGCAAGCCGACAATCGTCTGGCAAAAGTACCTCGGCCGTGCCGACGACCTCATCGCTGCCCTGACCGAAGGCTGCGGCAACCCCTCTGCCTTGCCGGCTCCCAAGGAAGCCGGCATCACCGAGTTTGGCGCCGTGGTCGCCCTGTATGACCTCGCCCAGCGCTTGCAGCTGGTTGAGCATATCGACCGCCATGTGCCCAAGCAGCGTAACGGTCCCTCGGTGGGCACCTATCTGCTGGTGGCCATCCTCAATCGCTGCGTCGCCCCGGGCAGCAAAGCCAGCATCGGGCCCTGGTTCCAAGACACCGCCCTGCGGCGCTTGCTGCCCATCGACGCCAGACAGCTCTCCAGCCAGCGCTTCTGGGACAACATGGATCGGGTCTCGCGTCAGGCCATCGACGCCATCGAGCACGAGGTGGTGGTGCAGATGGTGCGCGATTTTAACATCGACTTGCAGCGGGTGCTGTTCGATGCCACTAACTTCTTTACCTTCATCGATACCTTCAACGAGCGCTCCACCTTGGCCCAACGTGGCAAGAGCAAAGAAGGGCGGCAGGCGCTGCGCATCGTCGGCCTGGCGCTGTTAGTCTCGGCCGATTTCCATGTGCCGCTGTTGCATCGCACCTATCCCGGTAACCAGACCGATGCCACCACCTTCCAGAGTCTGACCGCCGCGTTGGTAGCGCGCTATCGCGCCATCACCGACGGCACCGAACACGTGACCCTCATCTTCGACAAGGGCAATAACGCCCAGGCCAATCTCGAGGCCATCGCCGACAGCCCCTATCACTTCATCGGCCTGGTTGACTGACAAAACTCGCTAAGGCACGGATTCTACTTGAAATTAAAGAAAGGGATGAGATGAAATGCGCGACCCGTGTTCCAACGGGATGGGTTAAACATAAGGAGCCCGCGCATGAATACCTCATCCCCACTTTACGATACGATAGTCTCCCTCTTGGCACAAGCACCGTGGCGCGATCGCCGGCATTTATCGACCTTGGCATGGATGGTGGTTGGGTTATTGAGCAGCGGCTGGATTGGGCTAAGTGAGTGGGTGCCGTAGGTACACAGTCGCGCCCGGTTCGCCGCCAGCAGTTGGCGGCGGTTTCGGCGCTGGTTAGCCAATCGGCGAGTGGATGTCCACCACCTCTACGGCGCGCTGTTGCAGCCGGTGTTGGCGGAACTGGACGCGCCACGGCTGTACGTGGTCTTGGATACCTCGTTGCTGTGGAACCGGTGGTGTTTGATCCGCCTGGGGTTAGTGTATCGCGGCCGTACCATACCGCTGGTCTGGAAGGTGATCGAGCATCGCTCCAGCAGTGTGGCCTTTCGGGCTTACCGTGGGTTGTTGCGCTTGGCCGAGCGGCTGTTGCCGCCAGGGCGGGACATCGTGCTGTTGGCCGATCGGGGCTTTCTGCATGGGGAACTGATGGCCTGGATTCACCGCCACGCGCGCTGGCATCTGCGCGTGCGTATCAAGCGCTCAGGGTTGCATCTCTATGTCCAGCGCCGGGGACACTATCGGCGCCTGGTCATTCGCGTGCAGGCCGGTGAAGTGGGCTGCTATCATCACGTCTTTGTCGGTGCCCAACGCCTGGAGATGCACTTGGCCGTGGGCTGGCAACGGGGCCACCGCGAGCCCTGGTTGATCCTCAGCGATGAACCGACCGACCGCGATACCCTGGCTGAGTATGGCCAGCGCTTTCGGATCGAGGAGAATTTCCTGGACGACAAATCCAACGGCTTCCAACTGGAAAGCTCCCAACTGCGCGACGCCCGCACCCTGACACGGTTGCTGTTGGTCTTGGCCGTGGCCACCCTCTACCTGACTTGCCAAGGCGCCGCGGTGGTCGCCCAGGGCCAGCGCCGCCGGGTCGATACCCATTGGTTTCGCGGCCACAGCTATCTGCGCTTAGGCTGGCATGGGCTGCGCTATGCGCTGGCTCATGGCGAAGCCCTGCTGCAACGCTTGACGCTGGGCTCCCTCCAGGATCCGGATCCGGCTCAGGCCAGCCGCCGACAGGGGCGGCAAAAACGTCAACAAGCCCGCTGGATGGACCCTTTGCCAGCCTGTTATGCCTTGTTACTTCCCGCCCTGGAGGCAGCATGAGAGTTAGCTGAGAGGAGTTTTGTCAGTCAACCAGCCGTGGTATTCCAACACCGCTGAACGCATCGCCCTCCTGGAGCGCTTTCTGGCTACCTTTGGCCGGGCGCGCATCCGCGCGCTGTTGGCGGATCGCGAGTTCGTGGGCGGTGACTGGCTGAGCTATCTGCAACGCCAGGCGATTGCCTTTCGCATCCGCCTAAAGCAGAACACGTGCATCCCCAACCGCTGGAACGTCGCCTGCTGGCACATCGGCTGTTTCAGTCGCTCCAGAGCGGCCAGGTATGCCACTTAGCCGGGCGACGCCCCGTGTGGGTCTGCTTTGTCTTCCTGGTTGCCTTGCGCCTCAAGGATGGCTCGCTGTTACTCGTCGCGACCACCGATCACCCCGCGCAGGCTCTCGACGACTATGCGCACCGGTGGGAAATTGGCGTGTCCGGAGAAGGGCACATAGTCCAGCCGGTGAAAGTCCGGCCGAGGCTAACAGACTCAAGCCTCGTAGCTTGGGAGGCGCCGTGGCGCGAGAGCAAGACGGTGAAGCCCTCCGACAACGTACACCGTGGGTGTACGGCAACGCATCAGGTTGTAACGTGCAGTGAACGTAGCAGTAGCCTCGTTACACGAACTCCGGTGGCAGAGACGGTCGATAACGCGCGAAGGCAGCAAGGGCCGATCGAAATGAGTCCGAGACGGCGGTCCTCACCGGCGGGGTATCAGCGGCGACAGGATGCGAAGGATTATGTGGCAACCGGAGAAACCCTCGCGCCCCGGCGGGGAAAGCCCGTCGAGGAGGTGTCTCCTATAACCGTGAGTGGGAAAGGGAGGCGTAGGTACCAGGGTGGCGGATCGGGTCGTACTACTGCGGATCGGCGTGCAGCAAAACGCGCCGGGAGGGAAG
>CAVSVP010000006.1:0-333117 GCA_963731125.1 uncultured Pseudomonadota bacterium | reverse complement strand
TGCACCAGCGCCCCATAGAGGTGGTGGACATCCACCCGCCCATTGGCCAACCAGCGCCGAAACCGCCGCCAGGTACTGGCCGCCACCTGGGCGCGACTGTGCACATGAGGCACCCACTGACTAAGCCCGATCCAGCCGCTGCTGATAACCCCACCACCATCCACGCCAGGGTCGACAAATGCCGTTGATCGCGCCACGGCGCTGGTGCCAATGGCGAGACTATCGTAGGGTTAAGAGGCGATGAAGGTTCATGTTTGACCGCCTATTTGTTTACCATTTCCCGTTAGAACGAGGACCGAGCATTTCGTCTGATCCCTTGCTTAATTTCAAATTAAATCCATGGCTTAGCGAGTTTTGTCAGTCAACCAGGGCTCGCACCAGGAAGCGGTTCGTGCGTATATTCGCCAAGCCAACTGGCAGGGCCGTCATATTACGCTCGAGGACATCAAGAGGTTGCCTGCCGAGCGCGCCCTGAGTGAGTCGTTTCATGTCGCCACGCTGGGCAGAACGTTGGGCCGCTGGGGGTTTGAATTTGGTAAAGGCACCCGGACCCAACATCTGAAAGAAAAGGATCATGTGGTCGTCGCGCGCCAACGTTATCTGCAACCATCAGACGCCATCGGGAGGCAACCTCGGGCGCCGCCATGCGCCCAGAAGTATATCTGGATGAATCGTATATCAACCAGAACCATAGCAATGCTTTCGTGTGGTATTCGAGCGACGAGGTCCTGGATTCAAAACCCCAGCGGCCAAGGCGAGCGGCTGATTATCATGGATGCGATTACCGATCAGGGCTGGGTCGAAGGCGCGCGGGTGGTGTTTACAAGCACGCGCAACACCGGCGATTACCATGGCCAAATGAACGGGGAGTTGTTTCACCAATGGTTTAGTGAGAAGCTGCTGCCACAGATACCCGAGCGTGCCCTGATCGTGATGGACAACGCCAGCTATCATAATGTACTGGCCGGGCATTCGGCGCCGACCGCGGTGTGCTCAAAGGCAAACATCCGTACCTGGCTGGAAGCCAACCACATCCCTTGTCGAGACGATTGTCTGAAAGTGGAGTTAGTCGAGATGTTGAACAAACTGGCGCCGGCACCGAGTTATGTGATTGACGAACTCGCCGCGCAGCAGGGGCATGAAGTGGTTAGAACCCCGCCTTATCATCCTGAACTCCAGCCCATAGAAACCTGTTGGGGGGTGCTCAAAAATGAGGTGGCCCGTCATGGTGACTTCACCATGGATAATTTGAAGCTGCCATTAGAACGCGCCTTTCACAAAATTACGGCGCAGACGTGTTAAGCATCATTAAAAAAGTTCGCGCCATCGAGGATCGATTTTGGCAAGAAGATGCGCTGATGGATCAGGGGCTGTGAGGCTGGTTTTTCGAAAAATGCGCCAATTTTGTAGTATATCATAAAAAAAATGCAGATCTATCAAGTCATATGCGAAGATCTATAGTCGCTTAAAGAAGGTTGTCTAAAGCGACAGTGGAAGGCGGGTTACATCCTCCTGTCATCATCGCTGGCCACCTGCCGCTTCCTGTCATCATCACTGGTCAAGAGTTTCCTTTCGGCTCTCTATTTTTAACGGCACTCAATCCCGTTGACGATAGGATTATTCCTATCGATGTTTTGCCCGGTCTCAAGCACCACGTTGCCACTGCGGCGCCAACCATCCGTGGGGGCTCCTCGTGTAAACCACACGCCCCAACGTCCAACACAAGGATAATGGACTGTGGAGAAACTGTTATTCGTAATGCGAATATTGGTGACCGAATATCCGCCTTCGGGATTTTGTTCCGAAGGATTGTAATCTTCGGCGTAGATTGTGAAACCGCCGCCGGCTAGTAGGTTGTTGTCGATTAATATATCATCACTGTTTCTTCGAGAATTCCAAATTGCTATGGCCGAAGTCTGACCTTGGGTTACATCAAAGACATTGTGCCGGATGATGCCGTGTGACGCGCCTTCTGTCTGAAACCCATCAACATGTCCGTTTGATGCCTGAGTGGTGAAATCGTGGAGATAATTATTTTCGATTGTAAAGTTATTACCATCCCAACTGAATATCCCATCATTGGTGCCAAACATATTATTGTATCGGGCAATAATACTATTGCCTTCGTACCAGATCGCAGCATGTGTGGCGTTGCTGCCGTCTAGGGTGCAATGTTCGATGGTGGCGCTTGCACCAGGCTGTACCTTGATTACACCGGTGGCATTCCGTCCACCACCATTTGCTATAATCCAGCTATTTCTAACGATTACATTGCTGGCTGCAATGTAGAGCGTTCCCGTAATCTTTTCGCCATCAATGATGGCATTGTCTGTGGTAATCGTTCGGCTGGAACGTCAGGTTTAGCTTCATGCCAGCCGGATAGCCAGTATTGCTAGGCCCTGGCCAGCCGCACACCTCGAGGTTTGACCAAACTTCATGCACGCAATCAACGTTCCCCTTAGAAAGAATCCGCAAGTTAGTTGGCGGAGCAAGCGAACCGGTATCAGCAGCGTAAAGCGGTCCATATAGCAAGGAAGTTGCGGATAAGATCCATAGTGCATGGGCGAATTGTTTACAGCCGTTCATATATGCCTCACGTGCTTTGTTGGATGTTTTGTGTGATATTTGGTATAAGTTACTTTGATTCGCAACTATCTTGTCCAATCTGTAGTACTCACGCCATTTGGCGTCCAATATTTGCCATCATCAGCCGTATTTTGATAATAGCTACCAGGTACAACATGCCATTTATTGCGCCTCCATAGGTTGCCGTTTCCGGAATACCACCCATATAGCGGACCAAAGTAGGGCCGAAAGTCGGTTCCGAAGGTATTGTCGGTGAATATAACATTGCGATTGTTCGTGCCTGCCCCCCGATATTGACGGTGTAGCCAAAACCCGAGAAATAATTATTGGTCACAGTTACATTGTTGTATCCTCTGGTTCCTTGTAGGGCGATTGCGTTTGTATTCCCATCTGAGGCAATCCGATTATGGTCGAATACCATGTAACTTTGTCCACCATAATTCTCAAGGATGCCATCATGATGATCGACGCCACCGCCGTAACGTAGATCATGAATCCATGTGTTCTTTACAACAAACGGCTTTGTTTGGCTGGAATGGCTAAACTGTATGCAATTAGCGCATCCCCAAAAATCCGAGTGATTCACAGTCACCTTGACCGCTGCACGCTGATCGATACCGTATTGATATCCCTTTTCGTATGGAACAGGTGGTGACGATACAGCACTTGGCTCGAACGTACTATAATCAAATGTGATATTATCTCCATATACAGCTACATTTGCGTCGACGACCTCGTTAGAGGCAAATCTGCATCCATAAAAAGTTACATTGCTAACTCCGGCTGGAATATGAAGTCCACGCGGAAAATTATAAAAACGATAAGTCTGTCCACTTTGTATCGTTCCCGAAAATGTTGTTAGTTGTCCCGGATAACCGGGTGCGTTTTTGTACCCCGTATTGGTCGCATCGGGCCACTGACTGGATTGGTCGGGGATAGCTGTCCCGACCCGAAGATTTTGCGGAGGTTCCAAAGTTGCTGCAAAGGTAGTGCTGCCTAGAAACTGGAGTGTGAGTAGCACCTTAAAGACGCTCGAAGCTATGTACTGATTTTTAATGTTTTTACTCTTCATTATTAAATATCCTTTTACCGCCCGCAGAGCGGGCGGTAATTAACTGTTTTAGTCGTTGCTTCATTTGTTTGAATGAGATCATTTCTTCACTGCTGAGGTGTCAACAGAATGTAACCGACCACTTCTGTCGTATGGTTGGTTTCGCCATCCTTCGACTGTTCCTCGTCGACGTGCACATCCACACTGTAAGTATCCTTCTTCTCCCAGCGCAGATTTGCCGTATCGCCACCGTCTGTGGTTTGCATGTCGGCAAGAAACACAGGGACATCCAAAAAGGTTTCCTGGAATGAAATGCGGTAAGGCTTATGCGTCACCGCATCTGCGGTCCAATTGACTTCGAAGGTAATGCCATCGACGGTTCCCGACGAGGGTTCCCAGGCGATATAGGAAATGGTTTCTTGCTGATGGGTTTGCTGATTGACTTCCTGTTCCTGCAGGCGGAATTGAAAATCAGCAGTGCCGATGTTGCGCAACCGGGTCGTCACCGCATCGCTTTCCTGGAAGCTTGTCACCGCCGTTAGCACCACGGGAGTGGTTTGGAAGACTTCGCTGAACTTCACCGTTGTAAAGGAACCGGCGTTGTTCGCTTCGAACTTGACCTGCTTCCACCCGGGTACCATCCTCTAAGGTGTAGCTGCCGCTTTCCATCACCAGGTAGCCGACCGTTTCCAGCGTATGGTTGCCGTCCAGATAATCCCACTCCTGCACTCGAATGTCGAAGCCTGTGGCGTTCACGTTGCGAATTCTAACCACCGCCGGATGACTGCCGTTGTAGCTCAGTGGCTTGGCTACTACTACCGGATCGACAAAGGATTGGGTAAAGGTAACCCGCTGCCACTCGTGGTTGACCTCGACCTCACCCGCTTCCAGCAAAGCCGGCTCGCCGCTGGTGGTGAATACCACATCCACCCAATAATTACTGGATTTGTAGGTATTAGTTGGGAAGCCACCCGGACCGTATAGATACACCCCATTACCGCCGCTTTCGCCATCGCCCAGAGCACTGAGCGGGCCATTGGCATACGGCAAAGCAAAGTAACCTTCATCGACCGAGTACTGGCCCACATTGGTGTGGTAGGAGGCCACATACACCGTGTTGGCAGTAATTGCCACCGGCGTGGCGAAATTCACCTGCTGCCATCCTGAAGCTGTCTCGTTGGTAAAGGTGGCTTGCGCTAACAGCGTCCCATCGCTACTCCACAGACTTCCAACGTGCTCACCCGTGTTCGTGCTGCTCTTGTAGAACCGAATCCCTGTGATAAAGCCATCGACGTCGCTTTGGAACTTGACGCCCAGCTCAACGGCATTGGTGTCCGGGTCCGTTAGCAGGCTTGGGGTCGTGGCATCGTCCCATAGACTAATTAGTGTCGTGTCAACCGTCTGCGTCGTCGCACTGCTCTCGCCCGAGTAAGCGCTGAGGTTGCCCGCCGCATCCACGGCCCGCACGCGATACCGATAGGTCGTCTCCGCCGTCAGCCCCGCATCCGCAAAGCTCGTCCCTGTCGGCGTCGCCACCTGGGCAAAGTTCGAACACCCAACTCCTTGGCAACGCTCCACCCGATAACCGGTTACCCCCACATTATCCGTCGACGCCGTCCAGTTCAGATTAATCTGCGTCGTACTCGTTCCCACGGCAGCCAGGTTGCTCGGCACCGTCGGCGCTTCCGTGTCCAAGGTAACTGTCTGCGTCGTCGCCGTCGCCACGTTCGAATAGCCACTGACGTTGCTGGCAGCATCTACGGCCCGCACCCGATACCGATAGGTCGTCCCCGCCGTCAGTCCAGAATCTGTAAGGCTCGTCTCTGTCAGCGTTGCAACCTGTGCAAAGTTCGAACACCCCGCACCCCCACAACGTTCCACCCGATAATTGGTTACCCCCACATTATCCGTCGATGCCGTCCAGTTCAGGTCAATCTGCGTCGGACTCGTTCCCACGGCAGCCAGGTTGCTCGGCACTGTCGGTGGTGTCGTGTCAGGAGGTGTCGTGTCAGGAATGGTGTCGCTGACCTCATTCGAGAACCCGCTTTCGACAGTCCGGGTAGTGTCATAGGCAGTAACGGCAAAATAGTAGGTTTTGCCATCCTGCAAGTTGTCCACCGTGTGACTGGTTTGGTTGCCTACGTCAACGGTCGAGGTGTAGTTCCGGCTGGTCTCTCCGTAGTGAAGCTTATAGCCGGCCAAATGCGGCTCGCTGTTGGAATCCCAGGCTAACGTCCGTTGAGCGGCAACAGCATTGTTAGCCATGATGGCAGCTGAAAAAGACATAAGCAGTACTTTGTAAGCAATGGAAGATAAGTTTGAAAAGCCTGGATACGGCATGCGTTGATCTCCATCCATGGAGAGTGCGAGAGGGCTTCACAAGGCATGACCGTACTTACCGTTCGCCCTGAAGCGAAGGAGTGTGAGGAGAGTACGGCAGTACCGCTGCCTTAGGATTTGAAATCCCTTAGGCCGGCCACTTTGCGCCCCCAGCCTTTCAGATGGGATTGCCCTTATCGCTACTCAAGTTAGTTTTTTGCAATCGCAGGCCAGATCCAGCATTTTTTGAGCCATTTGTTTGGCTAATAGAGAATTTTTATGAAACTCCCTTACGTTTTGGGTCTAAATGCGACCATTTTTTCTGACATTTTTGTTAAAAACATGCTCATTTTTGGCTAAAATCCATTATTTATGTCAGCTTTGAGACTAATTTTGACATGCGTGACAACTTAGCCAACGGTCTGCGAACGAATGTTGAGTCCAATGGTGTCGGCTTGCAGGTTTAGCTACTGCTAATTCCGCGTCATTAGAACTCAATGGATTGACTACACTCACAAAGAAGCGGGTGGGGGGCGATCGACGTCAAGTGACGTCGATCTTGCCCTTTCCCACCTACCTCTACCAGTGCCAGCAGCTATGGACTGTTACTTAACCACAGGAGTTGTCATATCCGTTTTGATTTCGCCGGCCGTCAAAGCCCGATTGTAAATACGAACTTCATCGATGCGGCCCTTAAAGAATTGAGTCCAGACGCTAGTGCCGCCGATGCGCAGCACGCCATCGGAAACCTGAATACTTCCCGATACCGATTGGCTGGCAACCTCGTTGCCGTTGACATAAAGCCGCTGAGTCGTGCCGTCGTAGGTGGCTGCCAGATGCGTCCACTGGTTGGGCTGAAGCGATGGTCCGCCTTTCAAGTTCCGATCGTAATTGTCAATGCGAACGGCTGTCGAGGGGCTATTGGCATCAGAATTAGCGCAGAGGGAATAAACTAGTCCATAGGGCCGCTCTTTCATGAAAGCGGTGATCCACGAGTACATGGACTCGGTGGGATAGAGCCAGGCTTCAAGCGTCATGCCGTCGGTCAGGTCAAGGGAGGAATCATCGTTGACGGTGACCCAGTCGTTGATGCCATCGAACGCCAATGCTCGCCCAAAGCGGCCTTGACTACTGCTGGTACGAGTCGCCCCTTCAATGAGACCGTCATTGGCATTAGCCGGACGCATCCTGCACCCAAACGTCCCCGCTTTCCTCAAAGCCGTAGGCAGCAACCAGTCCGGAGACAGTCCCACTGCCGCCGCTGCTTCCACCTGTGCCACTGCCGGTACCATCGCTACCGGTACTGCCGCTACCGGTACTGCCGCTACCGGTACTGCCTCCGCTGGTGTTGGCTGAGACCGTGATGTAGTTCGTTCTGGTCCGGGTGTCCGTTCCTCCGGGGCCTGTCACCGTCAGCTTAACCGTGAAGGTTCCAGCAGTTTGATATTGTAAGCTGCTGTTTGTGCGGTGCTGGTCCTACCGTCGCCGAAGTCCCAAGACCAAGTATCAATGTCGCCGGTTGAGGCGTCGCTAAAGGTGACGATCAGGGGAACTTCGCCGGATGTGGGGCTGGCACTAAATCTCGCCACTGGTGCCTCCGCCACCGGTGCCTCCTGGACGCCGGTCTGGCTTGCACTTTCTGTCGGCCCTGTGCCGCTGGGGACAAAGTTCGCGTCGGTGGCCAATACTACCCTATCTAACCGCAGCCCATCCTCTCGCATCCACACATTCACGGTGTGCTCGCCCGGGGTCGCGACGTTGACCGTGGCCCGTATGCTGTCCATGGTGTTGTTGGTCCAATCCCAGTTGCTCGTAGAGTTGAAGTCAATACGATCGGCGGTGGTGTTGGCTTGGCCATCCAGACCCACGTGCGCAGAGTTATCAGCCGAGCTGGTACTCAAACCCCGCAGCCACACATAGTGAGTGCCGCTTTTTGCGAAATTCACCTTGAAATCCAGCCGTGGGCTGTTGGCGACGTAATTAGTGTCGATTCGCGCTCCACTGACAGGCGATGCTCGCATCGCTCCGCTTCCCGAAAAACCTGCTGGATCGGTCACTGGCACCCAATTATGACCTCCCTGGGGTACGTTGCCGGCGAAGTGCTCCGATTCCATTACCAACAATCCCTGAGCCCCACTATCCTGTTGATAGACACCATCAGTCGTGGAGGTGCCGCCTGAGCCGCCACTGCCTGTATTACCACCACTACTAGTTCCGGTTGCATCAGGGATGGTTGTGTTCACTTCATTTGAGTATCCGCTTTCGACGCTTCCCTTATAAGCACTGACAGCAAAGTAGTATTTGCCGGCCGCCAGTCCGGATACCGTGTGGCTGGTTTTGTTGCCAACTTTGTCAGATGAGGAATAGTTCCCACTCTCCGGCCCATAATGAATGGTGTAGCCGTCCACGTTGTCCGGAGAGGGATCCCATGCCAGGGGAACATCGCCAGCCCAAGCAATCGCGTTGGTGAAAAAGAGCAGGCTTAAAGTGAGTAGTGTTGTTAGAAATGTTGAGAATAATAATAAAAATTGTTTTTTTTGAGTTTCGGGCATAGAAAACCTCTATGGTCCTTTCTTATGCTTAGAACCTTGAAATAAAAGCTCTTGGCATTGGTTATTTATGAATAAAAAAATCGCAGCGCATCCGTTATTGCTGCGACGTTTAATGCGTATCAGTTAAGAATCGAGAAGGGGGGAGAGCAAAATCAATGCCGGTTCTTTAATACTTCTAAGCGAACAATGCCTTAAGGGAACCGGAAATTTATTATTTCCTTTTTGCGTCTTTGGGGCTTTCGATATCGTCGCTCCATGTCGACACCTTGACAACACCCTTGAAATGTTCGAGGAAGCGAAATGGCTTTAAAATAGGCTTTAAAATGGATTTTTAGATATGTTTCTATTATGCGACATATAGCCCGTTATTCGCTCTACATTACTCTAAGCTTTTGATTTATAGCGTATGATTTGCTGTCGCATATTTTGCGACCACTTAACTTGACAATGTCACATTAGCAGTTTCTTTTAATATTTATTTATCAATGAATTAATATAACTATTGCCAGCTACGAATTTAAAGCGGGACATGCTAGATACCACATCCGTTGGTAGGAGCGAGCTTGCTCGCGAATAGGCGGTCATCAAGTCCATTCGCGAGCAAGCTCGCTCCTACCAAGTTGCTTGCAAAGTGTCCCGGCTAATTTGACATTATCAAATTAATTCGTTGAATAACTTGACAATGTCACATTTCCCAAATGATCGATGAGTTTGTATCATAATGACTTTTTGTAGAAAAGTGCGGATGATGACAAAAAAGAGCTGGGGCGGCGGTGGGGTCTGGTACCCGAGGCGATTCATACGCTGGGTCAACGGCTGCATGACTTTTGGGGTTGCTACCGGAGCTGTTTTAAGACCCAAACCCGAGACGGCAGCGTGTATGCGCGGCATTATCTGAGCGGGCTGCTGCGTATGGAGGGGAATCGCCACGATAGCGGAATAGCTCGCGAGGCGGGGGTTGAAGAGCAAAACCTCCAGCACTTCATGAGTCACTCCCCGTGGTCGGCCGAGGCGGTTTACCGCCAGGTCCAGGAGGAAGTGAAAGCGCGTCCCGGAACTGACGAGAGGCGCCGTGGTTCTGGTCGACGAAAGCGCCGAGGAGAAGGCCAGTGACTTCAGTGCCGGGACGGCCAAACAATACAACGGCCGGCTGGGCAAAGTCGAAACCAGCCAAGTGGGGGTGTTGTTGAGCTATGTGAACCTCACGGTGGCGGTGGGGTTCTGGACGTGGATCACAGGAAAGCTGTTTCTGCCCGAGGCTTGGTTCGAGGCCAGCCACAAGAAGCGGCGTAAGCGACTGGGCATTCCCGAGTCGCTACGCTTCAAAACCAAAGTCGAACTGGCCTGGGACGGGATTGAAGAGGTCATCGCGGGTGGTTTGCCGTTCGAAATCGTCGGTTTTGATAGCCTGTACGGACGCAGTGGCTGGCTGCGAGCCCAGGTGCGCAAGGCCCAGCGGCGGTACATGGCGGAAATCCCGGCCGACACGGCTGTGTACCTGGAAAAACCGACGCTCGGCATTCCCCCGCGCCAGGGTCAGCGAGGAAAAAAGCCGACGCAGGTGCAGGTGCTGGCCGGGGAAACGGTCCGCGCGGACCGTCTGCGTGAGACCCTCAACTGGCAACGCCTTCGAGTCCGGGCGACCGAACGGGGTGAGCTGTGCGAACGCTTCGCCGCGCGCCGCGTCTGGACCGTCCATGACGGCCAAGCCGTGGAAGACTGGCTGGTGATACGCGAAGAGGCCGCCGACGGCTACAGTTATGCCCTGTGTAACGCTTCGGCGGACACGTCACTGGAACCATTGGCCTGGTGGAAGGGTCAACGCTACTTCATCGAACGGGCCAACCAGGATGCTAAGTCCGAGCTGGGCTGGGACGAGTTGCAAGCGCAAAGATACCGGGCCTGGAACCATCATCTCGCCCTGACCGTGCTGGCGTCCTGGTTCATCGCCCAGACCCAACTCGACTGGGCGCAGGCTCATCCCCGTGACCCGGCGTTGCTCGAAGAACTGCAAACGGATGTCTTACCAGCTCTGTCTGTGGCCAATGTCCGGGAGTTACTGCGCGCGGTCATGCCTTTGAAACGCTTGACCGAAGAACAAGCCACCGAGCGAGTGATTGAGCATTTGCTTAATCGCACCCGATCACGCAAAAGTAAGCTTAAGAAACAGCGACTTGAAAACAGAGCCCACACTGGCCCAACGTGAGGCTAATGTGACATTGTCAAGATAACTAAGCAAAAAATATTGAGCGAGTATTGATATATAAGACTTGCCGAGTATTGATATATAAGAAGTGAGTCGGGGGTCGGTTTTATTGGAAGTGGCAGGTATATATCATTAGCTCCAGCAATCATACCAACATGATTAAAACGTTTTCGTTCCGAGTTAAAGATGCCAAAACGCGCGTGCTATTGGAAGCCAGGGCACGGTCGGTGAATACCGTCTGGAACTTCTGCAACGAAACCCAACTGCATGCGCTGAAATGGAATAAACGCTGGACTCACTACGCTACGTTATGTGGACTAACGGCGGGAAGTGGGAAGATGCTTGGACTGCACTCAAGCGTCGATAGACTATATCTCAGCGACCTTGCTGGATATTAAAGATAGTTGATAATGCAAAAAAGAAGCCCTGGAGCTAGACAAAGATTATCCTAAAGAACTACCTTGTCTGTTCTCGGTCTTGCTGCGTTTATGCAGCAACCGCTTGTGTGCTTCCTCTAAATCGTAATCCGCCTGCAACCCCATCCAAAAACGTTCTGAGGTGCCTAACCGCCGAGCGAGCCGAATGGCTGTATCGGCGGTGATTGCCCGCTTGCCCAAAACAATCTCATTGATCCGTCGTGGCGGCACGTCGATCTCACGCGCTAGCTGATTCTGACTCATTCCCAGAGGCTTTAAAAACTCTTCCAGCAAAACTTCGCCCGGATGGATGTTTGGAAGGTAACCCATAAAACTACTCCTCAATGGTAACAATACCTTCGCCAAATAGTCCTATCTCATGCTGCGTTAAGTTCTTGATTAATCCGCCCCTGATTGGCAGCCTGCTCAAGGGCTTGGTCAATAATATTCGCTTCGGGCATTTGCGGAAGCAGTTTTAACACATCCAGGACGTATTTCCGGCCCCGGAAGTGGGCTTTGAGGTCATTGACGCTAAAGGCCGGACAATGCTCGCGCACCGATCGCATCAGGATCTGTGAAAGGTTGATCATCAGCATCGTCAGGTTGGCACTGTTGTACACTGGCGTTGCCTTGACCACCATGAAGTCTTCCAAGCCCCAGTACTGTTTGGCATCTCTGAAGTTGAACTCGATCTGGAAGCGCAAGCGATAATAATCGATGAGCGTTTCGTAGCCCAACTCAAGATCGCTACTGAAAAGGATGACATGGGCCCGGGCACCGGTACGTTGGTTGGTTTTGACGAGGACCACGACATTGAGCCGGTCGGGGAATTTCTTGTGCCAAACGTGCAGTTGATAGATGGCCGTATGAACGTGTCCTTGCACTGAAGTGGCTTTGAGAAAGGCTGGCGGCAAGTGTTGATAATCGAGCTTGTTGCCGTACTTGCGCCGGCGGCCCCGCCCGGCGTAGGGGCCTTCATAGGGCAGATACAGCGCGCTGTTGTGGCGCAATTTGCTAATCAGATCCAAGCCCGTGCGGCAGACCATTTGCAGGGCTTGATTATGACCGAAGGCGCCGTCGAATACGAAATAACGGACGGTCAGCGTCTGGCACACCAGTGCCAGCACCTGGCGCAGAAGACCTTGAACAAACTGCAAATACGCTGACAGACTCACCTCTCGGCGATTGCCATTGCGGCTCCCTTCAGGCCGGCCCCGGCCCCTACGTCGGCCCGCCTTGGGCGCTTTCGGGCAGCTCGCGGCCGCGTCTTTGAGAATCGGCTCCAGGCGCAACGGATACGAACAGCGCCGCTGCACGCTGATCAGCGATAGGCTCAGAAAACACAACCCCGGGATTGTCCTGCCAAACACCGAGGAGAAAAAACGATCCAGACCGTGCGTCTTCTTGCCCGCTTTGCTCACCACCACCTCATCGCCGGCCAGCAGCCACTGCGTTTCATCGCCAAGCAGGTGCTGGCGAATCACCAGCCAATGCAGCTGCCCCCAGCTCAGCGTGGTGTTGAAAAACCGCTGTAGCGTACGGTAGCTCCCCCCGCGCTCGGTCCAGCGCGACAGCCCCCGCATCGTCACCCGCCCTGTCATCGCTAACAGCCCTCCTACAAGGCAACCTAAACGACCCAGGCTCGTGTCATCTACGCTCTGGCTTAAACAGCTCAAAATCCGCATAATCTCGGGCATGGGCGACAGCCTCCTGAGAGAATAGGTCTTTAGGTGTGGTGCCTGAGTAACCTATCACCTCGGGCTGTCGCTCACCTCAATTTTTGGCGAAGGTATTGTGGTAATCAACAATTTCGACCTCAAATGCATTGCCATCTTGCCAGGCAAAGCAAATACGCCACTGATCATTGATCCAATCAAGCTTTTCCGTAGACAACAAGTAAACCCATGCCGAGAAGGAGACGGTAAATCACGAACGGCAGCATACCCATGCGTTCCAATAACTTTAGGAAGAAATGGATGCAGAGATAAGCGCTACTGTACGCAATGACTGTGCCTAGCAGCAACACCAACCAATGAGCTTCATCGGGTTGTTGCAGCAAATCCAGGGTCAGTAGGCCGCCGGCCAGCGTGATGATCGGAATGGATAACAAAAAAGAAAACCGGGCGGCGGCCTGACGGGTGAGTCCCTGGGCTAGGCCGGCCGTCATGGTAATGCCGGAGCGGGAGGTGCCGGGAATCAGTGCCAGAGCCTGAGCGCCGCCAATGATTAAAACGTCTTTCCAATTAAGCGTGTGTTCATCGCGCAGCTGTTTTCCCCTGGCATCGGCCCACCATAGCAACAGACCAAAACCGATCGTTGCGATGGCAATCACTAGTGGTGAGCGCAGATAGTCTTCGATAAAATCTTTAAAGAACCATCCCGCCAATCCCGCCGGGATGGTGCCCAATAGTACGGCCCAAGCCAGGCGGGCATCGGACGTTAACTTTCTATCCCAAAGCGAGTGTCCCCACTCGCGGGCCATGGCGGCTACTTCCTGACGGAAATAGAACACGACGGCTCCAAGGGTGCCGACATGAACGGCTACATCGAAAGCTAGGCCCTGATCTTCCCAGTTGGTTAGCACAGGTACCAGAATGAGATGGGCGGAACTGGAGATAGGAAGAAACTCGGTGAGACCCTGTACCAGAGCTAACGTGATGATTTGAATGATGTCCACCTGCTTTTCCTAAGGCGCGGCCCGCTAAAGATAAGCGCGCATTGTAACGATTCCCGATGGTGACGCCTAAGTGAATTTTGCGAGGATTTGGTTATTCCTCACGTAAAGCGTCGGCAGGATGGGTCAGAGCCATACGCCGAATGGGGTATATGCCTGCCAAGAGGGCCGCGATAATGGCCAACAGTACGGCCTGAACCAGTATCCAAAAGTCCACTTCGAAGGGCAGCGTCCAGCCAAAGGCGCGGCGGTTAATCACGAAAATCAATATGGCAGCCAGCCCCAAACCCACCGGAATGGAAAGCAACCCCGCCAGTAGGCCCATAAAGCCGGTTTGCAAAGACACCAGCCAACCCACTTCGCCGACGGTCATGCCGGTGGCTCGCAAGATGGCGAATTCGCGGGCCCGCTCCAACTGCATGGCCAGCAGCGCACTTAAAATTCCCACAAAAGCCACAATCACAGCCAGCAGGCGCAGCACGTTGGTAATGGTAAAGGTCCGCTCAAAGACGGCGAGGGTAAAGGCTTGAATGTCACGGTTTGAACGCATGATAAGCTTTTGCAGATGACCAACACGGTTTTCCAGGCGCTCCCGTAAGGGGGTTACACTCGCTTTCGGTGCCGTGTAAATGGCGACGGAATCCACCGCCGCATCATTCCAGAAACGTTGATAAGTACTTCGCTGCATTAAAATGCGGCCGTGCTCTGAACCGTAATCCAAAAACACCCCTGCTACGGGAAAGGTTCTCGGGCCGCTCGGGGTAGGCAGCGTGATGTGTTCGCCGGCGTGGATCTGCCGGCGATAGGCCAGGGGTTCGGAGACGACGACGGCGCCGGCGGTGTCAAAAGCGTGCCAGACCGTCTCCGGCTGGCCTGCGATTAGGCGGTAACCCGCCTTGGCCGCCGGCGCCGGATCTAATGCCAACAGCTGCACGGGTCTTCCGTCCACATTCACTTTATTACGCCGGTAGGTAGACATGGCCGCCACACCCCGGGTGTTCCGAATCACACTGAGCACCTGGGGACGCAGGGTAGAAGAGGCTCCACCATTTTCCAATCCCGGTGGTGCAATATAGATGTCGGCATTAATAAGATCTTTAATCCAAAGCGTCACTCCACTGCGAAAGCTGTCGACCATTACGCCAACACCGATGGTGGCGGAAACGGCTATCATCAGCGCAGCGACTGCCACACCGGTGCGGCTTAAGTGGCGTTCCATATCGCGGATGGCCATCCGCAGCAACGGTCCGCTACGGATGAGGGGCCGGCGGGTCAGAGACACCAGCAGTACAATGGTGCCGGGCGTAAGCAGACCACAGCCGAAAATCATCAGAAACAAGCCTGCAAAGGCGGCTACCAACCCTGGTAACAAAGCCAGGACCGATCCGCCCAAAGCTAGGAACGCCAAACCTGCCAGGCTGAGAAACGGCAGGGCAGCCCGCCACCGGGTTTCCAGATGGATACGGCTCAACGTAGCGCCGGGTGGGGCACTGGCGGCTTCCAGGGCGGGCAGAAAAGCGGCTGCTAGGGTTGCCCCTATACCCAGCAGCGCCACCTTGGCGAAGGACAGCGGCATAATGTAAAACGCTTGCGCTGGTACTTCATAGTACAAGTCGTTAATGGTGCGCGTCACGAGATGTACCAGAGTCGAACCCAACCAAAGACCCAGCAGGCTACCCAGCAGAGTTCCCGCGATTCCCAATACCAGCGCCTCACCCAGCACCGTAGCGAACAACTCGCCGCGGGTTACCCCGAGAGCCCGCAGCAATCCCAACAGACTACGCCGCTGTACGACGGAAAAGGTGATCGTGTTATAGATTAAAAACATACCCACCACGAGAGCCAACAGACTCATCGCGGTTAAGTTCAACGAAAAAGCGGCGCTGAGTTCCGTGGTGGCTTGGTTACGCTGTGCAATCGACTCTAGGCGCAGGGTCGGCGGTAGCCAACCCTGGAGTTTAGCCGCCAGTTCCTTTCCCGCGAGCCCCTCAGGAAGTATTAGGTCGATATAGTTAAGCCGCCCGGATTTATTGAACAGGTCCTGTGCCGTACTGATATCGGTAATGATCAGCCCTTGCGCAGTAACGCTGTCAAGCCGGCCTACGCTATGCAGTCGCGCGTGTTTTTCGCCGATACGCAACTCCAGTGATTCTGCTTGCTCGACATCACTGGGAAACAGGGCCGTAGCGGGTTCCGTGAGCAAGCGAATAAAATTGGCATCGGCGGCATCTCGATTGCCGGCAAAAGCCCGGAATGGCGCTTCCGCAAAGGGATCTACGCCGAGTATTTGAAATAACCTGCCGGGTTTATTCGCGGCAGCCGCATAGCCTGTTACGACAGGCGCTACATTGCGTAGACCCCATTTCAGACGCAATTGGGAATAAAGGATTTCCGGTACGTTCTGAGCATCGCTGACGATTTGATGGGTAGCACGCCCGGTAATCTGCTCCATGGACAACAGGAAGCTTTTCTGCGCACTGGCATTGGTAAGGTCGACGGCCAACACCACCGCTACGCCCAATGCGATACCCAGGACGGACAGAACCAATTGCCAGGGGTGATGAAGCAGATGACGCAGTACGCTGCGCCAGAGCAGCGAACTCATGAGGCGATTTCTTGCACCTGGCCGGACTTTAAATAAAGCAGGCGATCGACCTGATTGGCAAGCTCCCGGCTATGGGTAACCATGAGTACTGTCGTATTGGCTTGGCGCGGCAGTTCGAGCAAAATTTCCATAATACGAGCACTGGTCTCAGCGTCTAGATTGCCGGTTGGCTCATCAGCCAGCAGCAAGGACGGCTGGTGGACCAGCGCTCTGACAATCGCCAGGCGCTGCTGTTCGCCTCCGGAAAGGCGTTCCGGAAAACTCCTGCGGCGGTCGCTAAGGCCTACCCGTTCGAGCAAATAAAAGGCTCGCCGGCAGTACTCCAGGTTTTTCAGGCCATTTAATTCCAAGGGAAGTAGTACATTTTCCTCTACCGTCAGGGTGGGGATCAGGTTGAAAAATTGAAACACAAAGCCCAGGCGCGAGCGACGAAAGCGGGTACGCTCTGTCTCATTCAGTGCGGTAAGCACATGACCGTCCACACGCAACAGGCCGGCGTCAGGCAGGTCAATACCGCTTACCAGGTTGAGCAAAGTTGATTTGCCGGATCCCGAACGCCCTACGAGGGCAACGAACTCACCACATTGGACATCAAGATCCAGCTGCTCAAAAATCCAGCGAATCTCGTCGCCTTCGCGATAAGCCTTGCGCAACTGGCGGATTTGAATAAGGGGGGACGCGGGCATAGTTTACGAAATCACAGGAATATGTAGTGCCAACACCTCAGGTGATTTCGAGAAAAAGCCTATGGGTAGCCTGGATGAAGCGTTAGCGAAATCCGGGTTAAGTCAGATAGACCTCTTAAGCCCTACGGATGGACACAAGACCGTGGAATATTTATTTCAAGAAATCGCCTAAGTACAGGACGCCTTAATTTCCAAGAGACTGACTCTGAAATGACGGCACGGTTCCCTAAAATCTTTTCCGAGCGGCGGGTGACAAACGTTTTCCCGTTGGGTTTAGGTGAACAGTGCAGTGAATGCTACAATGGCCGCAATGTCATAGCATCGGCCGCTCACCGCGGCATAGATGTTTTAATGAGTTATGTGAATTATTGTAACAATAGCGTGTTAACACGGGGTGGCGAGGTTATAAAAAGAATGCAGCACATGATAGAGTGTAAAGCGTATACAGTGATTGGGGTTATTGTGGCGGCTGTTCTGGTGGTCGGTAGTTGCGGCAGGGCTAATTACCCCGTGCTGCCCACCACAGATCATTACGGGTCGATAGCCATCGACCCTGATGACTACCAATTCCTGATCGGCCCGGGCGATGAATTACAAATTTTTGTCTGGCGTAATCCGGAAGTTTCGCAAACGGTAACCGTACGCCCGGATGGAAAAATTACTATGCCATTGGTAGAAGATCTACAGGCCAGTGGTAAAACGTCGACGCAGCTGGCGAGGGATATTGAAGCCGTATTGGAAACCTATATTCGGCAACCCATCGTGTCGGTGATCGTGTCGGGCGGTGTCGGACCGTATGCCGAGCAGGTGCGCGTTGTAGGTCAGGCGACCAAACCGCAAGCGCTATCCTATCGTGAGCAAATGACGCTGTTGGACCTGATGATTTTGGTAGGCGGCACGACCGAGTTTGCAGCGGGCAATAACGCCACGCTAGTGCGGGTGGTGAACGGGGAACAGAAACAGTTTCGAGTGCGTATTGATGATCTTCTCAAGGACGGTGATATCAGCGCGAATGTAGATATTCTCCCCGGAGATGTTCTGATCATTCCGGAGTCGTGGTTTTAAACTGACTAGTGCACGCTAGGGAGTTGCTGGTAAGTGGATGAAATTGTAGAACAAGTTTTATCTTATCTGCGCGGTATCTGGCGTCAGCGCTGGTATGCCCTAGGCGCGGCATGGCTGGTTTGTTTATGCGGCTGGGCCATTATTTACACCTTGTCGGATAAATATCAATCCTCAGCCCGAGTTTATATCGATACGGAAACGATGCTGCGGCCGTTGCTGCGGGGAATGACGGTGCAGATTGATCCTGACGCCCAAATTGATTTAATGACCCGTACCTTGTTAAGTCGTCCCAACCTCGAGAAAGTGGCGCGTGTGACAGATTTGGACTTGCAGGCTAAGAACGAGCGCGAGATGGACGATCTACTCAATGGATTAAAGAAAAAGATTACGCTGAACGCAGGCGGTCGAGAGGATATTTATACCATCACCGCTATAGACACTGATCCCCAGCTGGCCCGGAAAGTCGTGCAGTCCGTGTTGACGCTTTTTGTAGAAAATACCTTAGGAGAACAGCGTAACGATGCCGACAGTGCGCAGCGGTTCCTTGATCGGCAAATCGGTGAATATGAGGCGCGGCTGAGGGAGGCTGAAAATCGTCTGATGGAATTTAAACGCAGGAACATGGGCATGCTGCCGGGTTCTGAGGGAGGCTACTATAATCAAATGCTAAGTGCTAAAGGGGAATTAGAGGCGGCTAGATTAGAATTGCAGCAAGCGCAGAATCGCCAGAATGCTCTGCGCAAGCAACTCAAGGAAAATACGCAGCAGCAAACGTCAGCTGATGTGGCCTCAGCAACGTACGTCGCCCTGCCAATCGATACCCGCATTCAAAGTCACGAACAGGCGCTGGACGAGTTGCTCTTGAAGTTTACGGAAAAGCACCCTGATATCATCGGGCTACGGCGCACCATCGCCCAGCTGAAGAGAGAACGTGAGCAGGAAGTAAACCAATATAGGGCTACAACCACGGCAGGCGATGGCGAAACCGTATCACCAGGGCTTGAAATTGATCCTGTTTCTCAGGAACTCAGAATTGCACTGGGACAAGAAGAAGGGAATATTGCTGCGCTACAGGTGCGCGTCAAAGAGTATAAGAGGCGCGTTGCGGATCTGGAAAGCAAAATGGACATGGTGCCTACCGTTGAAGCGGAGATGAAAGCCCTAAATCGAGACTATGATACTATTCGACAGAATTATCAGGCCCTATTGGCGCGTCGTGAACAGGTACGGCTTTCTCAGGATGCCGATCAAACCACTGATGATATTCGTTTTCGTATCGTCGAACCACCTCGTGTCCCTTTAGAACCCGCGAGTCCAAACCGGCCCTTGTTTGCGACAGCCGTATTGGGGTTGGGTATTTCGGGTGGGATGGGGCTGGCTTTCTTGATTGCCCAGCTTCGCCCTACCTTTGATACCCGCCGTAGCGTCATGCAAGCCACCCGTATTCCAGTGCTGGGCTGTGTCGGCATGGTAGTCTCGCCGGCAGAAGCTCGGCGCCGGCGTTTCCTGCTGATTGCGTATGGCTCGTTGTTTGCCGGTCTGCTGCTGGCTTATGCCGCTCTGTTGGTGATGGGATAACAGACATTAATTTCTGAGGCATGCTAAGGTAGTCCCCATGGATACGATTGAAAAAGCAATGAGTCGGTTCTCCCGGGAAAAACAAGAGGGAAAGCCGCAGGCCGTAAATAAAGTGGATGAGTCATCGGCACAAATGGCGTCTGCGCAAAACACTCAGTCAGTTGGAACTGCTAAGCACGCTATTGGAGCAGATACAGGTACAGTTACTAAACGGTCAGTGACTCTAGATCTGGAACACATCCGGCAAAGCGGTATGGTAGTGCCCGATGACAAACGCAGTTATATTAAAGAGGAATATCGGCACATCAAAAGGCCCCTGCTAATGAATGCCGCAGGCCAAGGCGCCACGCAAAGTCAACACGCTAATTTGATTATGGTGACAAGCGCAAAGCCCGGCGAAGGGAAAACTTTTACTGCCTGTAATCTGGCGCTCAGTCTTGCCGCAGAGCGAGACCGAACCGTTTTGCTGGTAGATGCCGATATCGTGAAACCCTCTTTACATAAAGTCTTTGCCTTTGAATCGGGGGCCGGTCTAGTCGATTATTTGATTGATGATGACATGGAATTGGCCGATATTCTTGTACAGACGAGTGTTCCTTCCTTTATGATTCTCCCGGCGGGTAACACCCATCATTTATCCACCGAGCTGTTGGCCAGCCAGAATATGCGCCTGTTGGCTAGAGAACTGAGTGAGCGCTATCCGGACCGGATCGTGATTTTTGATTCACCACCATTGCTGGCGACCACTGAAGCCAGTGTCCTGGCTGGTTTAGTTGGGCAGGTCGTGATGGTGGTAGAAGCCGAAAAAACGCAGAAAGCCTATCTTACAGAAGCGTTAGCGTTGCTTGATCCCAATATGATTATCGGTTGTGTGTTAAACAAAGCGCGCAGTCCCTTCGGCTACGATTATTACGATCCCTATGGTGGCTACGGCCGACGTTATGGCTATGGCTATGGCTACGGTTACTACGGTCAGCAGTGAGTTCGGCAATGGCAGGGAGAGGGCGAAGGGTTAAGGCGGCTTGTCTGGCACTGGCACTGGGTTTTTTATTGCTGTTAAATGCCGCCAATGGTATGGCACAGGAAGGGGAGCCAACTACCCAAAGCTCAGAGGTCAGTAGTGCAACTTCGACTGAGGATGATGAAGCTGTCGCCACGCGCGCTGGCTGGAATCTCGATCCGATTTTGATTGTCGGTGAGACTTTTACGGACAATCTTTTCTTGGATCCTCCTGGCGAGGAGGAAAGCGATTTCGTTACGCAAATCAATCCTGGTATTAGGGTTAAACGGCAAGGTGGCAGATTAGTTTTAAATCTGGACTATCTGATGCAGAACCTTTTTTATGCCCGCAATAGCAGTGCAAACGATACCAATCATTTATTGCAAAGCAGTGGGACAGCAGAGTTATTGCGGAACCGATTGTTCGTGGATGGCAGTGCATCAATCCGGCAAGTGTATGTTAGTACAGAGGGGCGCACCCGAATAAGTGCCGATCAGCTGGACCCCTTTGGAGGTTTAGGGACGGGTTTCAGCGTTGGGGCTTCGTTGGACAACAATGTCAACGTGGACGCCAATCGAACGAACGCCTTTACTTATAACATAAGCCCTTATTGGAGAAGCGAGTTTGCTGGCTATGCAGAGTTGCTGGCGCGCTACGGTTATCAAAAGGCGCAATTCTCCGGTGCGGGCGAAGATGATAGTCAAAGGAATACGGTAGAGGTGAGCCTCGACAGTGGGCGACGGTTTGCTGTTACGGATTGGCAACTGAATTATCTCTATTCAAAGCTTGATGCGGAGAACGATGAGGACTCGCGGGATGAGCAGTTAGAAGGGCGTGTGAGTTACGCCTTGACACGAGCCTGGAATTTGCAAGCCCGAGGGGGCTACGACAATAGCGAATCGACTACGCTGAACGCCGAAACCGGTCCCTTCTGGGCGCTGGGAGCACAATGGGAACCCAATCGCATCTTTCAGCTAACCGGCTTATATGGTTTGAATGATAACGAGATTAGGGTGCTTCTGACGCCTACGGTTCGTACGCTTCTGGAGGTAAGCCGGCGCGATTTGCAGGTGGGTATAGATCCCGGAGTGCGCTGGGAGGGGTCATTGCAACACCGTACTCTCCATTCCACTTGGTTGGCTCGCTACCTTGACGAACCGTCTAGTAATGCGGATGTGCTGAGTGAAGTCCCTGTCTTTGATACACAGGGACCGGTCATTAGTCCAGGTGGAACGGAAACCTTGACACAGGGTGAGTTCAGACGCAAACGATTTGATGCCAATGTTGATTATACGGGTAACCGTAGTCGAATTGCGGTGAAAGCCTACGCCGAAAATCGGGATAGGTCGGCGGAAGACGAAGAAACCATCTTTGGCGGCGGGATTGCTCTTTCGTACCGTATTTTCCCAAAAACCCGTGCTGTATGGGGTGGTGCTTGGGAGCGCAATGAGCCTGAAAATGACACTCAGGATAATCTTTGGACGACAGGCATCGGGCTCATAATCGCGCATAGAACTGATTTGCAAAGTCTAATAGGTTATCAATACAGCCGACTGAATTCCAACCAGTCCGATCGGGAATATCGGGAAAATCGCATCGGTTTACGGATAGATATGACCTTCTAACGGTTATGTATATTAATTACTATGGGTTCAGCGCTAAGCCGTTTCAACTACGCCCGGATCCACAATTTTTCTTTGGTAGCAGCGGGCATAAACGTGCCATGGCCTATTTGCGCTATGGCCTAAATCAAGCGGAAGGGTTTATTGTCATCACCGGTGGGATTGGTACCGGCAAGACCACATTGGTAAATAGTCTGTTTAAGGAGCTGGACTCCAACAGTGTGGCTGCCGCTCAACTAGTCACCACCCAGCTGCTGGAAGACGATTTGCTGCGTATGGTGGCCGCAGCCTTTGCGCTTCCTTATGAGAATGGTAGTAAAGCAGCACTCCTTAAACGCTTTGAGGAGTTTCTCAAGAATTGCGCCCGCGATGGTAAACGGGTATTGCTGGTCATTGACGAGGCGCAAAACCTGCCGATGCGATCCCTTGAGGAGTTGCGCATGCTATCTAATTTTCAGGGCGCTGATGCTCCTTTGCTGCAAAGTTTTCTGCTTGGTCAGGAGGGGTTTCGCGACACGTTGCAAGCACCGGTAATGGAGCAACTGCGTCAGCGGGTAATCGCTTCCTGTCATTTGTCTCCGTTAAGTGAGCAGGAAACTCGTGCTTATATCGAACATCGTTTGCAAATGGTGGATTGGCAGGGGGATCCGCAATTTACCGAAGAAGCTTATGCGGCCGTCTATCACTATACCCGCGGCATTCCGCGGCGGATAAACCTGTTTTGTGATCGCTTGCTGTTGTATGGATGCTTAGAAGAAATTCGTATTTTTTCTGAAGATGTTGTGAAGACAGTGGGGGAAGAATTTGCCCTGGAAGCTTCCGGCATAGAGCCCTCTGAAAGGCCTGTTGTTAACCCTAAAGAATTGGATTATTCGGATTTGCAGCAACGCATTATGGAGTTGGAGCAGGCCGTAGATGCCTTACTGCAGCACCCCCAATGGGAAGAGGTCCAGTTGGAAAGGCTGGAAAAGCGGCTTAAAAAATTAGAACCTGCTACGCAGGCTTTACGCCAAGAACTGGCAGCATTGATCCAGCGTGTCAATGCTGCATTAGGGGTAGAGGCTGATGAGTCGCGATAGATTTCATGTAAGCTTGTCGCAAATAGAGTTCTTTTAGAAGTTATTGCAAAATTCCCTTTGGGTATTCACTTTAGCCGGGATACGTTACGGGCTGCTTGGTAGGAGCGAGCTTGCTCGCGAACTCCCCCTGATGCCCGCCGCAATCGCGAGCAAGCTCGCTCCTACAGGTGGATGAGGCGATGTGGCGTCTGACATGTCCCGTCTTAAGTTGGTAGCTTCCCCGATGAGTGGCTTGCAAAATTTCTTATACAACTTGTATGCGTCTTCATTGAAACTTAAATTTAACAGTTTTTAATATTTGCTTAGCTTAATATTGGCTAATAGTGCTCGGTTTTCTAATCAACTTGACATCTATACAAATTCTATACACACTTTCGGCGAAATAATACTGCGAAGAAGATTATTTGATAGTCATGCCAATCCAGTTCGCTACGATGCATACGATAGAACAAGAAGAAATTTTATGAGTTACTCGACCTCGACCATACCTAAACTGCTCTGTGTGGTAGGTGCAAGACCCAATTTCATGAAGATTGCGCCTATCATGACCGCGCTGAAGTCGGTTGCGGTAAGACTGGACATGCGTCTAGTGCATACGGGACAGCATTATGACGTGGCTATGAACCAGCGCTTTTTCGAGCAATTGGGTATTCCTACGCCGAATCTCGATTTAGAGGTGGGTTCAGCCAGCCACGCGGTGCAAACCGCCGAAATCATGCGTCGTTTTGAGCCGGTGCTGGATACCGAGGGTCCTGTCGCCATACTGGTCGTCGGAGATGTCAATTCGACGATTGCCTGTGCTTTGGTAGCGGCAAAGAAAGGCGTAGCGGTGATTCATGTAGAAGCGGGCTTGCGCAGCTTTGATCGTACCATGCCAGAGGAGATCAATCGGGTGCTGACCGACCAGATTTCCGATCTGCTCTTTACGACCGAGCGCCGAGCGCTGGATAATTTGACGCGGGAAGGTATTGCTCCACAGAAAGTCCATTTTGTGGGTAACGTGATGATTGACACGTTGCTTGCCCATCGTCGTCAGGCAGTACCCAGCGAGCTGACGCTATTAGCCGCCGCTGATCCCAATGTTTTTCGTAGCAACGGTTACGGCGTGGTGACACTGCATCGTCCCGCTAATGTGGATGACCCACAGGTGCTTAAGCGAATTTTAACTGTGCTTGATGAATTGAGTGCAGCATTGCCGCTGGTTTTTCCGATGCATCCTCGCACCCTAGCTAGACTTCGTGCAGCTAACTTAGCTGCGTTACTTGATACACCGCGTATTCTTTTTCTGCCACCGCAAGGTTATCTGGAAATGCTGGGTCTAATGGCCGAGGCGCGGGTCGTGTTAACCGATTCCGGAGGTATGCAAGAGGAAACGACTGCCTTGGGGATACCCTGTATCACCCTAAGGGAAAATACCGAGCGGCCCATTACGGTGGAGCAAGGCACCAATACGGTGGTAGGTTCCGACCCAGACCGCATTCGCGGTGCGGTGCGGGAAGTGCTCATTGGCGGCGGTAAAGGGGGGAGGGTTCCGGAATTATGGGATGGTCATGCGGCCGAGCGCATTGCCACCATTATCACGCATTGGTTGAATAACGGCGCTGTTACGAGCAGTGAGTATGACAACCCTTAGGCCTTTGCGCAATGCCATGACGGTGGATGTGGAAGATTACTTTCAGGTCTCCGCTTTCGAACCCTACATCTCCCGCGCAGAGTGGGAGCGTTTGCCCCGGCGCGTCGAACGGAATACTGACAGGGTCTTAGAGTGTTTTGCGGAGTCTGGCGTTAAGGCGACTTTTTTTACCCTCGGTTGGATAGCCGAGCGCCATCCGCAACTAATACGGCGGATTGTCGATGCCGGGCATGAACTGGCCAGCCATGGTCATTCTCATGTGCGGGTCACCCAACAGACGCCCCAGGCATTTTATGAAGATATCATCCGTACCAAGGCGTTATTGGAAGATTTGAGCGGGTTGCCGGTCCGTGGTTATCGGGCTGCCAGCTATTCCATCGGTGCCGGCAATCTTTGGGCGCTGGAGCGCCTGCAGAAAGCCGGTTACGCCTACAGTTCCAGCATTTATCCGATCCGGCACGACCTCTATGGGATGCCTGAAGCGCCTCGTTTTGCTTTTCACCCCAAAGAAGCGGAAAAGCTTCTGGAAATACCTGTCACGACTGTTGAGATTTTAGGCCGTAAGTTACCCTGCGGTGGCGGCGGCTACTTTCGGCTGTTGCCCTATGCTATTTCCCGGTGGGCGATCCGCTGGGTCAACAAATGCGATAACCAAGCCTGCATATTTTACTTTCATCCCTGGGAAATCGATCCTCATCAGCCTCGTCAGCGCGGCATCGATCTGAAAACTCGAGTTCGCCATTACCTTAATTTGGCAAAAACGGAACACCGGTTAAAGCGTTTACTAAAAGATTTTCACTGGGATCGTATGGATCGGATTTTTCTGCCCAAAGGAGAAACCGTTGGACAGTAATCTTGCTTTAGTTGACAGTTCGCAAAGAACCCTGGAACTTGAATATTCTGCAAGTGTGGAAGTAAAGACATTAGAATCTTCGGAGGATGCCATACGCTGGGATCAATTCCTAGAAACCTGCCGCGAGGCCACGTTTTTTCACCGTGCGGGGTGGAAAGAGGTCATTGACCGTGCTTTCCATCATAATACCCATTTTCTATTTGCCGAGGTTGACGGTACGATTCAAGGCGTTTTACCGTTAGGACACATTAATAGCCACCTGTTTGGGAATGCACTCATTTCTGTACCTTTTTGTGTGCAGGGGGGCATCGCCGCGAATTCACCCGCCGCCCATTCGGCACTCGAAAAGGCCGCTTGTGAACTGGCGGCTTCTCTCAGTGTAGATTATCTAGAGATGCGTAACCCGCAGCGTCGTCACTTGGCCTGGCACGTCAAAAATAACCTTTACGTAAACTTTAGCAAAACCATTGTTGCGGATCCTGAGGTTAACTTCAAAATCATTCCCCGCAAACAGCGGGCTATGGTACGCAAAGGTATACAAGCGGGTCTGGTGGCTGAGGTTGATGGAGACATCGAACACTTTTTTAGGGCCTATTCTGAAAGCGTACGCAATTTAGGCACGCCGGTGTTGTCTCGCAACTATTTCCATATTCTAAAAAAAGTATTCAACGAGGCTTGTGAGATATTGACGGTAACCCATAACGGGCAACTCGTCTCCAGCGTGATGAGCTTTTATTTCCGTGATCAGGTGTTGCCCTATTATGGCGGCGGTACCGCTTTGGCCCGCAACCTTAAGGGTAATGATTTTATGTATTGGGAATTACTGCGCCGAGCTTGCGAACGAGGCGTCCGTACCTTTGACTATGGCCGTAGCAAGGTAGGCAGCGGTTCCTATAGCTTCAAAAAGAATTGGGGCTTTGCACCAGAACCGCTGTACTACGAATACTACTTGGTTAAGGCCAACAAACTGCCTGACGTTAACCCGTTGAATCCTAAGTACCGCCTGTTTATCGAACTCTGGAAGCGTCTGCCGTTGCCCTTAAGTCAAGTGCTTGGACCGTTTGTTGCCCGCAATCTAGGATAAGTTACGGATGAAAGAGCTGTTGTTTTTGACACATCGCATCCCTTATCCACCTAACAAGGGGGATAAGATTCGCTCTTTTCATCTGCTCAAGCATCTGACGCAGCATTATCGTGTGCATTTAGGCGCATTTATCGACGATCCTGCTGACTGGGAGCATGTAAATTCAGTACGCAAGCATTGTGCTGAAACCTATTTTGCCGGTCTGCCTCCCGAAAGGCAAAAGTTAAAAAGCCTCGCCGGGCTCTGGTGGGGAGAGGCATTGACCTTGACCTATTTTCGTAATGCCGCCTTACAGGCTTGGGTCGATCGCCTGTTGGCGCAGGGCGACATTCGAAGGGTGCTGGTTTTTTGTTCGGCTATGGCCCAGTACGTCGCTGGACCTCGTTACCAACACTTGCACCGAGTCATCGATTTCGTGGATGTGGATTCCGATAAGTGGCAACAGTTCAGTCGTCGTAAAGGCTGGCCGCTGAGTTGGCTTTATCGCCGCGAGGGTGGGACGCTATTACGTTTTGAGCGTGCCATAGCCGCTGAGTTTGCTGCTAGTGTATTCGTTGCTGCGGAAGAAAAAACCCTATTTCAACGTTTGGCCCCCGAGGTCGCTGCACATGTTATCCATGCTGTGGAGAATGGTGTTGATACTGACTTCTTTACGCCTGATCGGGACTATTCCTGTCCTTACCGTTCTGGAGAACAGGTTCTGGTGTTCACTGGCGCCATGGATTACTGGGCAAACGTAGATGCTGTCTGCTGGTTTGCCAAATCAGTGTTGCCAGCGATACGTCAAGAGATCCCGGAAGCTTGGTTCTATATTGTGGGTGCGCGACCAACGCCGTCGGTTTGGCGCTTAGAGCATTTCCCCGGGGTTAGAGTGACTGGACCAGTGCCCGATATGCGTCCTTATCTAGCTCACGCCCGGGCGGCGGTGGCTCCCTTGCGAATTGCCCGGGGCGTACAGAATAAGGTGCTTGAAGCGATGGCGATGGCTAGGCCAGTGTTGGCGACCCGAGCAGCCATGGACGGTATTCACTCAATAGCCGCGCTGGATGCCCTCGTCGCTGATGAAGCCGACCAATTGGCATACAAGGCCATAGACTTGCTTCGCAAGGGAGATAGGACGGGATGGGGAGAACTCGGTCGAGACTTGGTAACTCGTCATTACAACTGGACTACCAATCTTAGCCGTGTCCGAGAATTGTTGGAACGGTGTTCCTGGGCGCCGGAAGGTTCCCGCGCTACGCTCAGGATGGTGGATGCCGACCGGGAAGTTGATGGAACTGATCAGGTAATCTTAAAGGAGCACCCCGTATGTTAGAACGCGTCAACGCCTATGGTCTTGAGCGGGAAGGTGGCGCAGCCTACTCTGAGGTGCTTAGGAAGTCGGGCCGGGCTTGGCGTGGTTATGTAGCGGTGCTATTGACCGCTGTCGCTTTAGTGCTAATGTTGTTTTGGGAAACGGCGGTTTCTCTGGTGTCAATCTGGTGGCGCTCAGAGACCTTCGCCCACGGTTTTTTGATCGTACCCATCAGCCTCTATATGATATGGAGCCGGAGAAGTCAATTGGCGCAATTGACTCCGCGTCCCAACTGGTGGGGACCGGTGCTGCTCATAGGCGTTGGATTTATTTGGCTATTAGCTCACGTGGCGGATGTTTTAGTCGTTCAGCAACTCGTCTTGGTGGCCATATTCCCCGCCCTGGTGATTAGCCTGTTGGGATGGCGGATAACCTGGGAAATGGCTTTTCCACTTGCCTATCTCATCTTTGCTGTTCCGATGGGAGAAGGTTTGATTCCACCGATGATGGATTACACCGCCGCCTTTACTACAGAGGCTCTGCAGCTAACCGGTATTCCTGTTTATCGGGAAGGCACATTTTTTAGTATTCCCAGCGGGAGTTGGTCTGTTGTCGAGGGTTGTAGTGGTGTACGTTATCTCATTGCCTCCATAGCGTTAGGCTGTCTCTACGCCTACCTTAGCTATCGAAGCTACTGGCGTCGTGCCGCCTTTATTGCCCTTGCCGTCCTGTTTCCCATTATTGCCAACGGCCTGCGCGCTTACATGATCGTGATGATTGCCCATCTTAGCGATAAGAAATTGGCTTTAGGAGTCGATCATTATATTTACGGCTGGGTGTTTTTTGGGCTGGTGATGCTACTGATGTTTTGGATCGGTTCATTTTGGTGCGAATATTCGACTAGCTCCACAGCAGATCATCTTGAGCGAGAGGATGACGGTAAGGCGGCTACCTTGCCAAACGCTAAGCCTGCCGCTGTGATCCTGGCTAGCCTGCTAGCGTTAACTTTGTGGCCGGCCGCCGCTCATTATTTGCACTCATCGTCCGCTGTCAAGGCAAGGCAGGTGGTTTTAAAGACTCCAGAGCAAGGGACGGCCTGGCATACCGAGAATGAACCGTTGGTAAACTGGTCACCGCGTTATATCGGCATGGACACCTCCGTGCTTCAGACGTATGGCCAAAACGGCAGCAAGGTAGGTCTCTACTTAGCTTACTATAGGCGTCAGGCCCAAGGCGCTGAGCTTATTAATTCTCAAAATGTGCTGGTGATTCAAAAGCACCCGGTCTGGCAGCAGCCGCACCAAGACAAGATTACCGTCAGACTGCGGGGTGAGGCTTACGAAGTTTTCGAATCGCAATTGAGGTCGCATCGACAGCGCTTGCTGGTTTGGCATTGGTACTGGGTTGCAGGCCGCTACACGGCGAATGCTTACGTAGCGAAATTTTTTGAGGCACTGGCGAGATTGACGGGCAACCGGCGTGATGGTGCCGGTATTGTGGTTTTTACCTCTATAGATGCGGATGTCGAAGGAGCCAGAGAAACGCTACAAAGTTTCGTCGATAGCATGCTGCCTGCTATTGAAGCGAGTCTGTTTGAAGCGGCACGGAGTTAGCCGGTATGTTCCGTACACACACCTACTTCGGTTTCCAAAGATTGGAATCCCCCAAAGAGAAGCTGGTAGAAGGATATAGACCAGCCCTTTAAAGGTGTCGTAACCAATTGTATTCAAAAGTAAATAATTTACAAATTCAGTTTCTGAAATTTTTTAGCATGTTTCATGCCACAATTTTCTAAATTGAGCGATTTTCGTGAATTTTTTATGTAATTGATTTTAAAATATTTTTTTGATTTCCAACATAGAGCGTCTATGAGGGCAAATTAGGATAATGTGGAAAAAATCGGGGTTTTCAACAAAAAGGCTCAAAACTCAATTTCAGCCTATGTTTTCTCACCTTTAAAGGGCTGGGATATAGACTAAAGCAATGCGCATTCTCCATGTTCTCGATCACTCCATTCCTCTACAAAGCGGTTATGCTTTTCGCACTCAGGCCATCTTGCAGCAGCAGCGAGTATTGGGATGGGAGACATTTCACGTTACCAGTTCTAAACACTATGCCACTCAGGAACCGGAAGAAGAGTGTAGCGGATTCTATTTTTACCGTTCACCGCTGCTGACTGGAGTACTGCCGAGGCTACCAGTGATTAGTCAAGTCGCCATCGTTGAAACTTTGGCAAAGCGGCTTGCGGAGGTCGTGTTGCGCGTACAGCCTGATTTGCTTCACGCACATTCGCCGGCGCTGAACGGATTAGCAGCGTTACGAGTCGCCCGTCGTCGTCGTCTCCCCATGGTGTACGAAGTGCGCGCTTTTTGGGAAGATGCGGCGGTTGATCATGGGACTAGCCGTGAAAATGGTCTGCGGTACCGGCTTACGCGGCGTTTAGAAACGCATATACTCAAGCAAACTGATGCGGTGACCACCATCTGTGAAGGACTTAGACAAGCACTATTGTCTCGTGGTATTCCGGCCGACAAAGTAACAGTCATTCCTAATGCGGTGGATATCGAGAATTTTGCTATGAACGTGCCGCCTGATCTCGAACTGGCACAAGCATTAGGTTTAGAAAATCGTACGGTATTAGGGTTTATTGGGTCTTTTTATGCTTATGAAGGATTGCCTATTCTACTCAAGACGCTTCCCCTGCTAATAAATGACTTTCCTAAGTTAAAAGTGCTTTTTGTCGGTGGAGGGCCTGAAGATGGCACCTTGCGGAAACTGGCCGCTGAACTGGGCATACAGGATCGAGTGGTGTTTACGGGGCGGGTGGCTCATCATCAGGTGCAAAGTTACTATAGTTTAGTAGACATTTGTGTTTATCCCCGTTTGTCTATTCGCCTGACCGAAACGGTGACACCCCTTAAGCCACTAGAGGCCATGGCGCAGGGTAAGTTAGTGATAGCCTCTGATGTCGGGGGACATCGTGAACTTATTCGTGACGGCGAGACTGGCTTTCGCTTCTCAGCCGGTGAACCTGCTGCGCTTGCTGCTTGTTTGCGTCGGGTATTGGAAAGGCGCGAGTGGTGGCCTGCGTTACGTGCGGCTGCCCGCCAGTTTGTAGAAGAAGAAAGGAACTGGGCTGTCAGTGTTGCCCGCTATGCCGAGATCTATGAAAAACTAGTGGGAACCTGGAAAGAAAAGACCCAGGCTGGCCGGAGGTCGGTGGCGTGAATGCGAATAACGTGTTAGGCAGGGATTGAGTAAAGAAAAAGCTTTGCTAGACCAGTTTGGGTCAGTCTGGCCTTTTCAAGTTCTAGCATACCTGTTTGAATAAACTGCTTACAGCACATATCAGATTCACTAGACATTATCGGTTTTAACGTTTCGGCAAATTATTACCCTTGATGAACAATTAGTTAAGTCGGTCCATAGCTTATTTCCGATAATGTTTATTAATTGGTCACAAGAAACACCTTTAACTGCTGCTCGACCTGTTCTTCTATTGCAGCATAGAAACAGTCGTCATGACGATAATTTGACGTACGCAGCTGCACCAGCCCGTGCAACGACTCTACCTTGTCGGGCGTATCTCCAAGATAAGTCAGTAGCATCTTCATTGCGCCGGAAAAGTCAGTGCATAAATCTTCGTAGCGCAGAAAAAAATGTCCCCACTTTAGCGCAAACAAGCCGGCGATGCGCCAGATCATATAATGCACAAAATATGGGTGTGTATTCGCGTGATTCTGGGTAAGGCCCGGGAAGCTTATCGTAAGGTCACGATACCAAGGGACCAAATAAAAGCGCCCATACCCTTCCTCATCTAAAAGAGTCCAATTGGGATTATTTTCGACTCCGCGCAGGGACGAGCACCAGGTATCTCTGGGATTACGACTGATATATATAATTTGAGCGGATGGAAAACGACTTGCAAGAAAACTCAGTCGAAAGTCTGTTCTGTTGAATTGCAAGACCGGGCGTTCAGCAGCAGCGGTTACTAACGCAGTGATGTATCGCACTAGTCCGGCCTCCCTTGCCTGAGGCCCCATGGCCAAATGCGAATAGGCCCAGCTTTCCTGAAATTCCGCATCTAGAAAAGCCAGATTGTCATAGTTTGCCCAATAGTTGCTACTTCCTCTGTGAGTGTCATCAATCTTTGATCCACGGGTGGAAGGATTGAACCAGCGCCGTTCATTGAGAGGTTCATAGTATGCGGTGTAACCAACAAGATGCTCGAATGCCTGCCATAACATGGTGGTCCCACTGCGAAACCTGCCCGAGATAAATATTGGGCCATTAGTGTTGATGGAAGAGACCAAAGGTCGGCTCGATTTAAATTCAGTAGTTGATTGATAAGACGGTAGGGGACAGGATGACCTTAATAAACCAAATATCGATGATGCCATTCTATATAGACGTCCATGCGACATTAAGCGTCTTAAAACGCGCTGTGTGAACAGCTCTTTCAAGGCTTTATCTCTTCCACTGCCATATTCAGTCAGAAATTGTAGCAAGGTTTCTGCTTTAGTAATTCTAACTATACTTTATTGCTTTGATCATATTTTTCATCGAAGAGTGATATTCTTAAAATGATCGACAAATGAATATCATGTTGCTTCATTCCATAATGTGCAGACATTCTGAAGTAGTATTTTATATTGTTCTCGTTCATTATCAATGGAATGTTTTTGTGCAAATATGTATGCTTGATTGATCATGTCTTTGTGTTCTTCAGGAGTCGCTTTAAGCGCTTTGATCAGAGAATAAAAAATTCCTTTGAGTGAGTATTCTGGCATATAACAATTGACATTATCATAACAGAACCCCCTATTTCCAACACAATCTGGCACAATGACCCTTGTCTGTAGATACATGCTTTCTAGAGCTGGTAAATAAAAACCTTCAGTACGAGCTGGTAAAAAAATGCAATTTTTTGAGTTTGCTAGATGCTTAAGAAATTCGTTTCGAGAAATTAGTTTTTTAATGAATTTGAATTTTGTTTTTTTAAAAACTGATGAAAATAGATTTAATACACTTGTTAAAAATTCTATTCTTTTTGTCATATTCCACTGTTTTATACCGACAACAAGCACGTCAATATCTCTCTTTTCTAGGGGAACGCTTTGGGGAAGTTCATTGAAATCAATTCCGTTGGGGATGGTTCGTATTGGTCCGTTTACGGTGTTGGCTTTACGAAGCGCATGTTCCACCTCTTTACTTACGCAAATACGTATAGCTTTTTCTTTTAGAAATTGATATCGTGGATTGTCAGGGTCAGCGTGTTGCACATGCTGTATGAGATTGATTATCGGGATTTGAGAAGATGCCAACTCTTCTCTGTTTAAAAAGGACCAATCCATTCCTTCCAAAAAAAGGACGTCAGCTTTTTGAATATCCCACTTTTCAATTATATTATCTTTTTCATGTAACCAAGGGTTTGTCCCGTCAAAGGTACTTTGCTTTGTAAAAAAAATCCTTGATTGGTAGCCTTTGAAACTTTTTGTATGATTATAGTAATGCCATAATTTTAAATGACCGCCAGTAAATTTTTTGTAGTCTCGATGGAACAACACAACGGTGCTCATATGCTTTTTCCTTTTCGATATCCAGGTTTTTGACAATGATGTTGAATGCTGGGACGCTGAAACCACTCAACTCGCTCTCCCCTGGTGGGAGAGTGTTTAAAGTGAGGGGGAATTGACCAAAGTCGAGATACTTTAACCGATAGTAATGAGTATTTAAATGGGACACTTAGCTGTATCTAATTATAAACTGAAAGATTATTTAAATTCGAGAGTCTTTATTACAGGTCACGGCATCGATAACAATCTAGGGTAGCAAAAGGATAAAATTGTGAAAATATTATTTATCCTCGGAATGCATAGAAGTGGAACATCCTGCCTGGCGCACTGTTTGGAGAACATGGGGAGCAACTTCGTCCTCAATAAACTCGGTCCAACAAAATACCAGAAGCACCTCGAATATGGCCCAGTGACCCAGATTAATGATGAAATTCTCAGGAGTTGGAAGTTTCCAGATCTGAATCAGGGATTATTTATAAAATTATTATATCGGTATAAGATTAAAAAATTTTTAAAAGATGCGCATAATCCTGACTCATCGTATATCTGTTTAAAAGATCCCCGAATGGTGCTAACTTTTGATTATTGGATACGCTGTGCCTCTGAATACAAGATGATTGGTATTTACCGGCGACCGGGTGAAGTCATCCGTTCATTCGCCGCGCGCTCGTCTGGTTATGCTTATCTAGATGAAAATCATTCGTCTAATCTTTGGATAATGACCAATAAAAAATTATGTGAACTTCAGGAGCAGTTTCAGTTTCCTCTTATCAGTTTCAATCTGCGTAAGCAAGAATTTGGGACTAGGTTGCAGAAAATATGCAAACATCTCGGCGTACCTTTTACGCAAGAAGGTTTCAATCAAACATTTACGGAAAAATATAGACATCATGATAAACCTAATGTCGACAACGAGTTTAAAGATGTCTATGAAGAACTGGAAATAAGGGCTGATAAATTTTTTTCTTTTTTATAGGGTAATGCTCGTGATGAATAGCGCTGGCATCCTCATTGATGCTTCGGTAAAGTTTTTAACTTGTGCATCAATCTTCCGAAAATTGCACTCAGTGTTCCAGTGATGCCAATAACATTTGATGGGTCAATAATAAAAGCAAAACAAAGATATTGTAACAGCATGATATATAATCGATTGTGTACCATGTAAGATGTTCGTCGCAGGATTGCATTTGAATAATCTCGCCTTGAAATTTTCTCTGAAAGTTGATAATACTTACGATAAACATGCAACGCATTTTCTATCATTAGTGATAATGATTTTTTGCTTTTATAAGAGAAATTATCTGCATGGACGGTACGTTTGACCAAGACTTCCGGAATATATCCGAACTTATGATTCTGGGAGATCCGTAGCCAAAATTCAAAATCATCCACACCTCTGAATGCCTTATCTATACAGAGAAAGCCAACTTCATCTATAAGTGATTTCTTTAGAAAAACAGACGATAAAAGAATAAAATTGTCTGTTCTGTAAAGGTCTGAGAAAATAAATCCACTTGTGGGCTTATAGAGCTCCGACCAGCGAAGCGGTTGCCGGGAATTATTCAAGCAGATTGAAATTGCATCTGTATAGACAATGGGATAATCTGGTTGTGCATTGATGAAATCAATTTGTTTTTCCAGTTTATTGCAGAACCATTCTTCATCTTGATCAAGAAACGCAATAAATTCTCCTTTGCTTCTTTGAATAGCGTAGTTGCGGGTATGAGCAACACCACCATTTGCTTTTCGAAAAATTCTTATGCGTGAATCACAACGCTGGGAGAGGATTTCAAACGAGTTGTCTGATGACCCATCATCAACCGCAATAATTTCAAAATTCTGGTAGGTTTGTGAAACAACAGAGTCTATTGCTGTGTTGATAAATTTACTTCCGTTGAAGACAGGAAGAATGACGCTCACAAGACCGTTCTTCGATGGCGTTTTACATGTTTTCACAATCATCAATACTTAGCACAGGTTTAAAGCGGTTTACTGAGAGATGGTAGCGTAGTTACAGAGGCTTTCATATACTGGATTGAATTTCGTCAGCTCAACAAAAGCCATTTCCCGAATGATTGAAAATCATTCCGTATAAGCTATTGATTTTTTTGTGAACGGTTACCCGCAACGAGGAGTAAGCCAATATGTTACTAAAGGCTATGGCCCTGCGGTTTGCCGGTGGTCATGACGGATACAAGCGGTAATGCGGAAACCGTAGTAGATAATGAGCTTTGAATACTGGTACTCTGTAACTCTCAACAAGCTTTAGCATGAGCAATCGCAGTTGCACAGGAGGCTTGAAGCAGTCATGCTATCATTGCCTATGCACAAGCTAGGGCTGGAGGAAACCGAATAAAGAATATGCTAATTGAATAAAGAGATTATGCCTTTGGACAGTGAAGGTTCCGTATTCTTAAGGTAAACGGCCGTTCTCAAAGTAAGCTACTTTAAAAGATTACTCTAGCAACACTGGCTTTATATGCTTTCCTACCTGGCACGTCACGTTATCTATCCTTTACACGAGCGCCTGCTTCGTCGTCCAACGTTTGATTATTTGGACGAGTTGGAGCGCAGTCAGTGGTATTCCAGAGATGAGATTGAAGCGCTGCAGCTACAAAAGCTTAATGCGTTGTTGCGGTTAGCCTTAGCTCATAGCCCCTGGCATACAGAGCGGATTAGAGCGGCAGGACTGGATTGCGACGGCGTGGGTTTAACGAGCCTTGCGGATTTACGGCAATTACCGACCATGACCAAGCGAGATGCATCGGAGCATGTCGAAAGGATAGTCTGGCGTACGGTACCAGGCGGTGCATTCCAATACAACACGGGGGGTTCCACGGGAAAGCCGCTGATTTTTTACTATGGACGCCAGCGCCAAGCCGCGGATGCGGCGGGACGAATTCGAGCGCGTCGTTGGTGGGGGATCGAAGTGGGTGACCGGGAAGTCTACCTTTGGGGAGCTCCTGTGGAATTGCACAAGACTGATCGTATTAAAATGCTGCGGGATCGTCTTCTGAATCAGTTGCTCTTGAATGCATTCGAAATGTCACCGTCGAACATGGACGACTATATTACGACCATTCAGCATTTCCAGCCCAAATGCATTTACGGTTATGCGAGCAGTATTGCGCTGCTGGCGGCCCGTGTCCAGGATCGTGGGATTAAGCTTAAGCTTCCTCGCCTTAACGTAGTGTGTACCACCGGAGAGCCCCTCTACCCTTATCAACGGGAACTGATTCAAGAAGTTTTTAAAGCTCCAGTCGCTAATGAATTTGGTAGCAGAGATGCAGGCTTGACTGCCTACGAAACGCCTGAGGGTCAGCTGTTGCTGATGAGCGAGAGCAATGTGTTAGAAGTACTGGATGAAAAAGAACAGCCAGTGGCGCCCGGTGAGATGGGAGAAGCCGTGATCACCGGGCTTTGTTCTGAGGCGCAGCCCTTTATTCGCTATCGCACGGGCGATATTGTGCAGTGGAGCGACGCCTACTGTAAAGCTGGCCGCGGGCTTCACGTGATTGGTTCAGTAATGGGACGTACGACGGATTTTATCCTCCGTGCGGATGGTACCATTATGCATGCCCTGGCGGTCATTTATGTGCTGCGAGCTGTGGAAGGGGTAGGAGAGTTCAAATTTATTCAACATACCGTCGATGCGGTTGAAGTCCTCATCGTGCCTGACTCGCATTGGCGCAGCGAATCCGGTGGTGCCATCGTCAGCGGTATTCGTGCTCGGCTTGGAAAACGTGTCCGGGTCGAGCTGCGATTGGTGGAAGCGATTCCATCGGAAACATCTGGAAAACATCGTTACGTAGTAAGCCATGTGCCACTGCAAACAGGCCTTAGTGTTGCTCAGCAGGCGTGCCAATCGTTCGCTGTCAATTCCGTGGAAAAAACTATGTGAACGCCTTATGGATTGAAGTTAGTAACTCGACTTTGGCTATTTTCCCCTTACTCAAACTCCCACCAGGGTAGAAAACTTACCTTATCCACGGTGGCTGAAGCCACCTAGCTTGCGGCGGGTTCAAGGCCGCTTAAGAAAAGTTCGAGTGATAATATCGACGCATAACTGAAAGCCGAAGAAAACCGGATAAATTTGTGGCGTATTCTAAGGGACTATTGGAAAACGTTGAGATTGACCAGGGCATTACACGCGATGTTTTTTTTCGGCGAAAAAGTGTGCAAATACTTTAATGCCCCGATAGAAGAGATGTGTATTTTCCAGTAAGCGGCTATATAGATCTGGAAGCTGTTATCAAGACCGTCTGCGGCATGGATGCCGCAGTCGAGCTTATAGGGATGTATTAACGGCGTGTCTTGAGAATAACTTCCAGATCTATATCTGAAACGCCATTGGAGGTGCTATTTAAACCATATAACGCCTTCTCGAAAAAGAGGCTTAATAAGTGGCGTGACAGTCATCACCGAGAATGCATTAGCGCATAACAAAAATTTACACATCTTTCTAAAAAAATTCTTTATAAAAGATATGGTACTGTTGGACGGCATTATTTTACGTGCAAGTAGAAAGTTTTTACCGTGTTATGGAAGCTTTGGAAATGGAAGAATTGACTGAGCATCATTTTTTAAGCTAAGTGGATATGCAGCGGGTCGAAAAGTTGCCGAAAAGGTACAATTTCATGTGTGTCTTTTCACAATCAGCAAACGGATAGGAAAGATTTGCTTACCTACCTATGGCAATTTATTTCATACACGATAACAGCGCAACGCGCATAAATCGGCTACGCTTCCAAACACTTAGCGTCAAAACATTAGCATTGTTGCAGGCGCTATTGGCTGACGGCGTGCCAGTCGTGCAACAAGGCTATCAAGACAGAATGTGGCGTATTCGGACGAATCTTGCTGATGCCCTGCGCAGACATGGCCGACCCATGGACGCTTTGTGGGCGGTGTTACCGTCACTTAAGACTAACCCGAGTCTTAGGATTGTATGCGATGGTTTCTCCATTATACATTTTCCGCTGGCGGCATAAGCAATGGCTCATGTGCCTCGCTATTTGGTAATTACCCAAATGTTTTTGCCTATTAAAGGCGGCACAGCTATCTGGTTTGCTGAAGTTTACCGGCGGATTAGCGGGAAACAAACGCACATCGTAACAGCGGATGCTCCAGGTGCGGCGGAATACGATGCGACGTCCCCCAACAGCGTACATCGGCTCTCACTGCGTCGTTACGGATGGCTGATGCCAGAGTCTTTGGTCATCTACCTTAAGCTGCTAAGCGAGTCTCTGCGTCTGGCGTTTGGCCATGATTTAGATGCGATACATGCTGGCCGCGTTCTTCCTGAAGGTCTGGTAGGATGGTTAGTGGCCCGTCTCAAACGACGTCCTCTACTTATATATGCTCATGGTGAGGAAATTACTACTTGGCGACAACCGCTAAAGCTTAAGGCCATGGTGTTTACTTACCGGCGTGCCGACCACATCATTGCCAATAGTGAATTTACACGGGATGAATTGATTAAATTGGGCGTTATTCCGAAAAGAATTACCATTATTTATCCGGGAGTCGATATTGAACGTTTTCAACCTGGGTTAGAGGTGCTTGACTTACGTAAGTCAATTGGGCTTTTGGAAGGTCAAGCGCTTATTTTGTCTGTAGGGCGATTACAACGTCGCAAGGGTTTTGATCAGGTTGTGCGGGCACTACCGCGTTTGTTGCAGAGCGGCATTGATGTTCATCATGTTATCATTGGTATCGGCGAAGATTGGGAGTATCTGACATCCTTATCTCAGGAACTTGGGGTGGCGAGTCGTGTGCATTTGCTGGGTCATATCTCGACGGAGGAGCTACCTCGCTGGTATAACGCTGCCGATGTGTTTGCGATGCCTAACCGAGAAATTAATCACGACACCGAGGGGTTTGGCTTGGTTTTCCTTGAGGCGGCCGCTTGCGATAAACCCGTTTTGGCTGGCAACGTGGGCGGAACCGGTGCCGCTGTTGTACACGATGTGACAGGTTTAAGAGTGAATGGCAACTGTATTGAAGAGGTCGCCGTTGGCCTCTTAAAGCTACTCAGTGACAAGACTTTAGCTAAGAAAATGGGGGCAAAAGGTTATTGCCGTGCCCATGAGGGGTTTTCCTGGGAAATTGTGGCTAAAAAATCTTTGCAATTAAGCGGCATTTTTGAAAGTTGTTCCCGAAGCTCTTATGAATCTCGGCGAAAGCATCCGTAGCGGAACCCAATGGTTATTGACCGGTCGTGTTTTCGAACAAGGCTTGTCTTTTGTGTTCGGTGTCATACTCGCTCGTCTTCTCGTGCCAGAGGATTTCGGCTTAGTAGCGACGGTTGGGATATTCACGGGGCTAGCGGGGCAGTTCCTTACGGGCGGCATGAACGCAGCATTAATCCAGGCAAAAGAAATCAACGAACGTGATTATCAAGTCGTATTCACGCTACAGTTAATATCTTGTGCTTTGGTATATGCCTTTTTTTTTGCTATCGCACCGTGGTTTGCAATATGGTTTGATAACAAACTTTATACCGATTTATTAAGAGTCTCTGCGATTAGTTTTATTTTGCGCCCATTTGATTATGTTCCAAGATCTAAATTGCGGCGCGAGATGCGTTTTAAAGCAATAGTTTCAATACAGTTTGTAACTCTACCCTGCGGGGGGTTGGTAAGCGTTCTATTGGCATTCAATGGTATGGGCTTTTGGAGCCTGGTATGGGGTGGGCTTGCAGGGGCGATGATCAGTATCATGCTATGTCAGTGGGTTGCATGCTGGCGGCCAAGAATTTATTTCCGCACCGAGGTAGCGAAACGCCTTGGCAGCTACGGGGTTAAGGTCGCGATTACTGACATTCTGGAGTACGTTCGTGTTCAGTCCAGTAAACTGCTGGTGAGCCGCTTTTTGGGGGCTGCCGAACTTGGCCTCTATAACAGAGCGCTGAGTCTTAGTGAAATAGCACCAGGAATAATATGTACCTCAGCGTATCAAACTGTGTTTCGCGGACTTTCGAAAGTCCAAGATAATAAGGACACATCGAAATACATTTATTTTCGCACTATTACCTTAACGGCTGTGTATACCTTACCCTTTAGCATCGGCTTGTTTTGGATCGCCGAACCATTCATCCGCGTCGTGTATGGTGAAAAATGGCTACCTTCTGCACTGCCTCTACAAATCCTTTCTCAATCAGCCGTATTTTACTGTATTGCTACGGCTTCGAGAGCAGTGATTGCAGCGCAGAATCAGTTATTCCGACAAATGCAAGTTCAGTTGGAGTGCTTGGCGGTGATCGTCATAAGCGCCTGGATTGGTCTCAAGTGGGGCTTAGTAGGCATTGCCTGGGCAGTATTATTGGGCTCGGTCTACTATAGTTTGCGTCTGCTCAAGGTAGCCAGTCGATCTATTGAGGGAAATTTTCGTAATCTGATGCAAGCATTGAAGCCTAGTCTTTTGCTAAATGCGATTTTACTCAGTATATTGTTTCTTGCCGATCGATTGCTGGCCTACTGGCAAGTCGGTCATCCCGTGTTGTATTTGTTGGGCATGGTAAGCGCGGGAAGTTTAAGCTACGCATTGGCGTTCCTGTATCTACCCATCGCATCATTGGAAACCGAAACAAGAAGATGGAGAAAATTTTTACGGTTGGAAATTGGTAAGCAGCCGATCTAAAAACTTTGGATATGCTGCCTGACATGGAGTTATGGAGAGGGTACGGCGCCGGTTGAAAGGGTGCCGATGGATGAGTTTGTAGGTCTAGTTGGATCTATCCTCGTTATCCAGCCGGTTTCTCTACTGCACGGTGTTTCTATTGAGTTTTCCTATAGTATTTTTTCTAAGGATTCCATCATTTATTGTATTGATGGCAGCCGCTTTTTTTGACTTGGAATGCAAGCGTTGGTTTACATCGTTATCATGTAATACTTGGTGGTTACAATATGGAACGTTTGGTGTTTATGGCTAGTTTTAAACAGAAAAATGGTAACTAATTAATTGTAAAAGTATACAAGCACGTTGGTTGATCACTTATTGAGATGAAAATAAGAAAATTTTGTTATGCTACTACATCAACAAAATTTAATGGCTATAATTGCAGCGGTTAGTGTGGCATTTATATGGACTTTTATATTGGTGGCTAAATCACTCAGTGATTTTTCTCGAACAGGGCCACAATTAAGAAAAGAAGTTCTTAAAAACTACACCTGGTATTCCATATTTGCTCTGATAAGACTTGCTTTTTGGGTATTTGTTTTATCTTTTATAATGGCTGCTTTCGGTGTATTGATCTATATTTCATTTGTCATTTATCTCGATCTGTCCTTTCAGTTTATCCCAGTTTTTTTTTGCGGTTTAGCCGGGCTGATTTTACTCACGACTTTACAGTTTTGTCGTCGTCTACTGTTTTCACCCGGTACGATTGCCATCTCATCTCATTACCGTTTAGGGCGGTTCTATTGTTTCTGGCGATGGCTTTCTCCCAGCCGGGTTCAGGTAATACAAAAAGGAATTTTGCTGATTGCTTTGGGTATATTTGGTGCTGCTGTCTTAAGTCTTTTCGCAACAGGTCAATATGAGCAAGTCGTGACACTGCTGATGATCATTGCGATCCTAAGCGGGATGGTGTTGTGGGGGGTCCAAGAAAAAGAACCACCGCCTGTCGTTTCTGCGCGAAAACCGAACCTTGATAAGCCAAACATCGTTATGATTGGTGCTGATACATTGCGTGCCGATCGCTTGGGTAGTCTGGGCTATCCTCGCAATGTGTCGCCTTGTTTAGATAACCTGGCGCAGCGTGGAACCCTTTTTAGCCACTGTTTTGTTCCGTGTGCCCGTACTGCACCCAGTCTAATTTCTCTGCTAACAGGTGTGTGGCCGCATAAACACGGAATCCGAGATAATTTCGTGGCCGAGGAGGAAACAATATTACCTGTTCCCAGTCTCGCGCAATTACTGTCTGAAGCTGGTTACCGCGCTGCTGCTATCAGTGACTGGGCTGGAGGTGACCTTGGTAAATTCCAGCTGGGTTTTGAGCAACTCGACTTGCCCCATGATCAATGGAACATTAAGTATTTGATTAGGCAAGGACCGAAGGATATACGCTTGTTTCTTACACTGTTTACACATAATCGGTTTGGCAAGCGTTTTTTGCCAGAGCTATATTATTTAGCTGGAATTCCACTGACGCAAAAGATTGGACGCGATGTGCGAGTCCAGATTAGTCGATTTGCAGCAGCCGGTACGCCGTTTATGCTCAATGCGTTTATGGCTACGACTCACCCACCGTTTGCATCGGAGTATCCTTATTATGGTTTTTATGCTGATCCTAATTATTCAGGTGAGTCAAAATTTGTAATGGCTCGATTAAGAGATCCATTCGAAATTATTCGCCGTCAAGGTGATGGTAGAAAAGAATTTGACTTAGAGCAAATTATTAATTTATACGATGGCTGTGTAAAAAGTTTTGATGATGAAGTCGCTAAAATTTTAAAGCATATCAAGGCATGTGGTCTCGAAGAGAATACTATCTTAGTAATTTATAGCGATCACGGTATAGAGTTTTTTGAACATAATACTTGGGGGCAAGGTAATAGTGTACAGGGAGATAGCAGCTCAAGAATTCCACTAATTATCGTAGATCCGCGTCGGATGCCAACTCCCCATGTGTCAAAGATAACTCGAAGTATTGACGTTGCACCTACGTTACTAGAGTTAGTGGGTGTACCAATTCCGGAAACTATGGACGGTGTGTCGCTTGTGCCTTATATTGAAGGCAAAGATAAGGGTAAGAGGTTGGATCTTGTAGCGTTTAGTGAAACGGGAATCTGGTTAACGAATTTACCTGGGATAGCAGCAGATCACTTGCGTTATCCGGATTTGCCGGATTTGCTGGACGTAGTAGACAAGAAGAAGGGTACGCTTTCTATTAAACCGGAATTTAAAAACATTATTGTACAAGCAAAAGATCGCATGATTAGAACAGAAAGGTGGAAATTAATCTATTTTCCAATGAGGTCTTCGGCGGTATTTAAGTTATTTGATACTGTCAACGATCCCGAATGCCTTCATGATGTTTCGGGCCGGCATCCAGAAGTATTCGATGAACTGAAGCAAAAACTCATCGCATGGATAGCGAATGATCCCGCCGTTAAAGTGGTGCTCTCTGAAAAATTGTTAATTGAGGTGGATAGGACGTTCAAAGCGTGAGTCACTAGCCGCCGTGTGCAGCTTATGCATGATAAATAGCATGCTGCCAAACCGGCATAATACCTGCCTCTGTTATTTTATATTTTTAGAGAGCTATGGGACGAAAACGTATAAATTTTGTATGTAACCGATGCAATTTGAGATGACAGGACGCTGAGGTGACGGAAATTAATTAATTTACACCAAATATGAATAGGTTTCATGGTGAAGTGAACACCTTGCAAAGGGTAAAGCGATCATCGGTTCTACTAATGAGAAAATTGAGTTAAAAGATTTGAGAGCACCCATAAAAATGCTGCACTTGCTTCAAGGTCTGGAGATTGGTGGATTAGAAATGATGGTGGTGAATCTCCTGGCAAGACTAGATCGCTCTTATTATCAACCTGCTGTTTGTTGTTACGATAGTCAAGGAAGTTTAGGGTCGCGTTTATCCGATATTGGAGTCGCTATTCATCTTATTAGAAGAAGGGCGGGGATCGATTTCGCTTATATTCTTAAGCTGGCGAAGTTCTTCAGAAAATCGGGAGTGCAGATTCTGCATTTGCATAATCCGACTGCATTTTTTTATGGGACATTGGCTGGAAGACTCGTTAGAGTGCCGTGTATCGTTTATACCGAACACGGGAGGGATTTTTCTTCCAGTAAAAAAGTGAAAATTACCAACAGAATTCTTGCACACATGGTGGATAGTATCATCGCTGTTTCCGCGGCAGGAAAGGAATATTTAGCGAAGGAAGAGGGTATAGAACGAGACCGGATTCGACTCATTTATAATGGTGTGGAAGATACGCAAAGTTTAACGATTCGTCCACAAGAAACTATCCGCCGGGAATTAAACCTGACATCCGAGCAACCTGTTATTGGGATTGTAGCGCGCTTAGATTGGATTAAAAATCATGCAAGCCTCCTTCGTGCCATGCAAATTGTCAACGGAAACTATCTGAATGCGGTTTTGCTAATTATAGGAGATGGACCTTTGAAAGTGGATTTACAGATTTTAGCTAAGCAACTGCACATTCAAGATAAGACATACTTTCTAGGAACTAGAACGGATATTCCCGATCTGCTAAGCATTATGGATGTCTTCGTGTTGTGTTCGCATAGTGAAGGGCTTTCCTTAACCTTGATTGAGGCTTGTGCGGCAGGTAAACCCATCGTGGCTACCGATGTAGGAGGGAATCGGGAGGTGGTAAAACACGAGGTCAATGGTTTACTGGTTCCCTCTAATGAACCTCAAAGCTTAGCGACGGCAATTGAGAACATTCTAGGGGATAGTAATACGGCACGAGAGATGGGAAGAAAAGGACGCACAGTTTTTGCAGAACAATTTACCATCGATATCATGGTCGATACTTACCAAAAATTGTATGCAGCTTGCCTGCAGTAAAATCATCAGAATCTTGAAAAGAATTTTAGCGTTTAGTAATATTTCGAAAACTGTTAATTAACTGAAGAAAAAACAGGAGAGTTGTATGTGTTCAAGGCAATACATCTCTTGACTTTTTAATTAATGATAATTATATGAGAGATTTAATCGTCGCTTTCCTGGTTTTCGGGAGTTTACCGGTAATTTTATATCGACCTTATGTAGGAATTTTTGTTTGGTCGTGGATTAGCTACATGAACCCCCATCGGCTGACTTGGGGTTTCGCCTATAATTTTCCCTTTGCATTGTTAGTGTCTATAGTATTATTTATTGGCTTCTTTTTATCTAGAGAACCAAAAAAAATCCCCTGGACGCGAGAGTCTATCGTATTATTTTTATTTGTTCTATGGATGTTTATCTCGACAGTATTTTCCCAATATCCTTGGCTTGCGTGGGCACAATGGGATAAGGTTTGGAAAATTCAGCTCATGACTTTTATGTCGCTGATGCTTATGGGAAGTGAGAAACGTATTAATGGATTGATGTGGGTTATCGTTTTCTCTATTGGTTTTTTTGCGATAAAAGGTGGTGTTTTTACGATTATCACCGGTGGTGTTCACCAAGTATTGGGACCACCTGGAACCTTTATCGGAGAACGCAATACCTTAGCAATCGCCATTAATATGACGCTTCCCTTGATGCGTTATCTACAGCTAAGAGCCAATAGCAGGTGGATTCGCTATGGATTAACCGTTGCTATGATCCTGTCAGCATTTGGTAGCGTGGGAACGCTCTCAAGAGGAGGCTTATTAGGCTTACTAGCAATGGGTTCTGTATTATTAATAAAAACTCGTAGATCAATACTAATTGCTATATTTTTTACTTTTACAGGCTTGGTGATTTTCTCTTTTATGCCAGAGAGTTGGGAAGAACGGATGAATACAATGTTGGATCCCGAAGTCAGTCAAACTGACGCTTCCGCGCATAATAGAGTTCGATCGTGGGAATTCGGTTATCATAAAGCTCTCGAGCGTCCTATAACAGGTGGAGGTTTTGAGATCTACATCGCAGAAAACGGCACGGATGCTCATAGTATTTGGTTGGAAATTTTAGGAGAGCAAGGTTTTGTGGGTTTAACATTATATTTATTAATTTGGCTTATGGCCTGGCGTTCGGCATCATGGATTATTAAGAATGCTAAAAAGCATAAGGAAACAGAGTGGATGAGAGATTTAGCGGCCATGCTTCAGGCTAGTATGGCTGGATATGCGGTGGGTGGCTCATTTTTAGGTCTTGCTTATTTTGATTTATTTTATCAACTACTTGCAGTTCTTATCTTATGCAAGGTGTTATTAAAACAGTATTTAGCAGAAGAAATTGCGCAGGTTAGCGATGATATCAATTCATTTGGTGGCATGGTATCAAGAAGTCCTTCTAACTAAAAAATTAATTTAATAGTCACTTTTAATTATCTAAAAATTAAATCCGATTTTTTTACCTTGAGAGGTCTAATATTTCATGCACGAGAAAATAATAAAGCGTTGAGAATGAAAGTACAAAAAAATGAAAGTATAAAAAGTGGACATCAATCTGCTGCTGCTTCTGTTATGTTGAGAAATCTTTGCAGAAGCTGATCACAAAGTTTTTTTACGCCCGGCTCTATCTCTGGTGGCGGACGACGCCGGATTGAACGCGGAGAAACCCAGTACACTACTCTGGAGTGAAATTTCGGTCCAAGAAATTCAAAGATATTTTTTGCTTCTTCTTTTGGGTTGGTTACCAGATGCTCATATAAAATTAGTTTGACGCGGTCATCGTCATCGAGTTTTTGTTGAAAAAACAAGATATTTCTATAGTACCATTTCAGTGCCGCAGCAGTTGCCTCGTTAATACCGTCATGATAGAAGTTACGGAGTAATGCATGAGTTTCATCAGACATTCCCTGGCTTCTCCAACCACACGAATTTCGATCTTTTACGATTAACTTGATCCGCTTCGTGAATCCCGGGAAGGAAATCATCATGGAATTTACTGCATCCTCATAATTCCTGACCACCCATAATGCTTTCGATGGTTCGAAATCATTCAGTAAAGAGTGAAGATACTGAGACTCACAAAGCGCCTTGATGATAAAGAACTCTGCTCGCGACTGTTCAATAAGACCACGAATGACTTTTCTGTCTCGCATCTGATAATTGTCAAACGCGCGCGCATCTCTCTCATGATAGGTATCAGTTTCTAAACTGCGCTCGAGGATATCCATCACCATATTAGTGCCTGAACGCTGCATACCGGCTATAAATATTCTTGTAGAGTTGATGGTTTTCCCCTGCAGACTAAATTTAGATAATAAATACTTGCGTGCAAGTATTCCTAGTCGGTCAATTTTCTCCAGGTAATAATGAACAGCCTCCATTACTTTGATCCTCTCAAAAAAAAGAACAAAACCTTGAAACGATAATATCAACTCTGTTATTCCAAGAATTTTGTTTGGCATAATTAATAATTGCGCTTCGGTCCCATATTTTCGACAATGCATTCAATATAGCCTTTTGTAATTGCTCTTTATTTCCAAATGGAGTTATAGTTCCCAAGTCGTCAGAACAAATCACCTCTCGATTACCACCGACATCTGTCGTTATAACGGGTAATCCACAAGCCATTGCCTCCAAAAATACATTAGCCCAGCCTTCATTACGCGTCGCGAGCACAAAGATATCTGCTGCCGACAGCGGGATCTTTAAGTCGCTGGGCGGCATTATTCCCAAAAAATGAACATTATCCTCCAGACTCAGGTCTTTGACCTGTTGCTTGAGGCGTTGAGTCCAGTCACCTTCGCCTGAGGCGCCACCCACGATCAAATAATGCAGATCCGGTATATGTTGCCTCAGCCCGGGCAAACATTCGATGACACGATGAAATCCTTTACGCTCGACGAGCCCTCCAACAGAAATCAGTACCTTTGCTTCCGCAGGAATTCCGAACTGCCTGCGCGCCCTGGTTTTTGCTACGGGTTGAAACTTACTGGTGTCCACACCATTACCAACCACCTGAATTTTGCTGCCATCCACACCCAAAGCCATAACATGACGTTTGAGAGAATCTGTGACGGAAAATATATGCCGAGCGTGCTGAAGAGCCTTTATCATCAGTGCGCGACGATTGGTTCGTGAGAGAGGAACCTCAGTCCCTCGAAGGGTAATGGTGACAGGGAAGTTTAACCATTTTCCTAACAGTGTGGCTGCATATCCATCGGGATAGGCAAAATGCGCATCAATAAAATTGAAGTTAAACTGTCGCCGTATTTTGTATAACGTCGGCAGGCACCCTAGCGCCATAAATAAGCCATCCAGAGAGCGAAGTAATCCAGGTATGGCGAGGAAGCGGGGATGATAGACATCTACTCCATCTTGCACCTCATGGTAAGGTGCTACGGGTCTGTAGTTAGGCGCAAACAAGCGAATTAGACCCTGCAGGGGAAACCAGGCCACGGGAGCTACTACTTTCAAAGGGAGCCTCTCGCCGACGCGAAACATACGTTCACGAATAAACAGGCCTGCATTGGGCTGCCCAGGATGAGGAAACAACGTACTGAACACCAATATTTTGGGCCGTTGAGATAACGAACGTTCTATATTCACGGTAATCCTTGAACAAATATTCTTGCATTGGGTTATGCAATAATATCTATGATTTAGGATTATTCTTCATCTAAGTTTAAGGCCCTGGATTTTCGATAAACGTACTATTGACTGCAGTATCATCTTGTATCTACTAATGCAGAAGCCTGGGGATTAGCTAAATTTGACATTAGGCTCATATTATCGTTTTTATCAAAACTAAACATTGCGGCATAAAAAGCTTTTGATCTATCGTGTTCAATAACAACACTCTGCTTTTCACCGGGTTTTGGCAGAATATCGGGTCCAATCGGATTGGCTGCCCACCAGTTGATAACGTTTGTGTCGGTTGTAGTTTTCTCCGAAATCGGTTTTTCACTCCAGACGATGTGGTATCTAACCGCTTCTTTAGGAGCTGTCCATTCGAGTTTCACCTTTGCACCATTCATAATAGCTTTTAGATCTGAAACACCTTCCGGAGGAGTGATATCTGTCTTTTCGTTTTTGAAGACATGTTGCACCCATCTTCCCTGAAATCCACCAGTCCAGTTTTTAGCCCGATCCGGAAGCCTTCCTTTCGGCTGATCGTTATTAATACCTTTTTCTGCATAACGCACCAGTTGATCGAAATATTTTCTTTTGCCGGTGTGCCAGTAATACCAGGCTTGTGGATCTGCCATATTTTGGGATGTATAGTTTGAAGAACCGATTTTTGGAATTTTTGCTGATATTATGCCGAATTGACCATAGACAAGATTCCACTCCATCATACCGGAAAGCAAATTGAAAGCTTCTGCATAGGCTTGCTTGTCTTTATCCTTTACCTCTTCCATGAAAGCGATCACTGATCGTGATAAGTAGCCTATCCAGGAAGCTCTTTCTCTGTCTTTTTCTCTTTTTTCTATGCCACCATAGAACGGATTCTGCTCCTTACGAAGCCAAGTATTGATATAGTTTTTAGCTTGCTCTATTAAGGTAATGTCACCGGTGACTCGATAGGCCTGAAGGGCGTTAGCAAGTGCGTGTGCCTTAGCACGTGTGTGAGCGTCCGGAAATGGATCTAAATGATTTAAAAAAGTTTTTCTAAACTCGCCGATGAACTGATACCAGTCCTTAATCCAGGGATTTGCAGTAAAATAATATGCCTCTTCCATATGATAAAACCATGCATGAGCATCATCTCGCGGTTTTGCATAATGATTAGTGCCAGGTAAAAAAGGCGCATCAAAATAATGTTCGTAGTTACCACCTTTTATCTTCCGCCAACTCCAACCTGAATAAGGATTTGGGGTAAGTTGAAGCCTTTTCCAGTCTTGGCCAAATTTATATTGGGCTAACCACTGGGGACGAACATTTAATTCTCCAATGGCAAATTGTTCAGCAAAATAGTAATCACTCGGGTTTTCTGTTGCGATAAATGCGCTCACACTATAAGGCCAACCCCCTCCCTGTCCGGGACCTGTCTTTCTATGAATATCCAGCAGAAACTGGTCCCAGCCGAAATTATAATGGGTTGATTTTTTGACATCGAAATCGTACTTATCGTAGCTATTAATACGTAAATCTTTTTCGGGTAATCTGTTATCCAGAGGAATGAGGCCACTCAAATCAAGTGTTACCGCTGTTTCCTTATACCATTGCGTGGGCAGCGTTGCGACGGGATGGTGGGTGAAGGTTTGCGATAATTTCACCAGTTCGCTGTCGGTTATGTTGGCATTGTGAAAATATAACAGGGCTTCCTTGTAGACGTGCTGCATATCGATAAGCCAATAGAGGCCCGTATCGGTAAAAGCCGGCGGTTTCTCCATGTTGCGCCCCTGACGCCAATTGCTCCCCTGACGCCAATGGGAACTCCAGCTTGGAAATAGCTGTAACTGGAGATTATCGTCTTCACCAATCGCTAATCCGTTCGGCCAAGTCTGCCAAAAGTAACGGATAAATCCTGCCACACCTTTATCGGAATCCCTTACATCGATAAAACCGCTTGATATTTTTCCTTTTGCTACAGCGCCTTGCTTCGCCATATCATAAATTCCAAACTTATCATGAAATTCTTGTGCTAGATACAAGCCTTTTTCTCTGGAACGTTGATAAACAGAGTTATCACCAAGTCCAATCTTTACAGTGGGATTATCTTCAAGGTTTAGCTTAAAATTCAACGTCATTTCTTTAAAATATAGTGGCCATGAGAATACCGTATTCTTTGCCGAATTTTGCAGTTGATAATCAATTTTAATAAAAGGTTTATTGGCATAAGCATAAATTCTGACAGCATAACCATGGACATGGTGCTCTGGATTAAAATACTTTGTTAAGGCTTGTGCTTTAATCACTGCACGCATTGGCCCTGCTTCCTCAATTTCGAAACTAACGTCGTTTCGGGAAGAATCGAGTTGTAGATCGTCAGGAAGTCGACCCTGAAAAACACCGCCGTTTTGTCGAGCTGATAAAATAACTTTTTCCGCTTCTTCAAAAATGTTATTTTGGTTACGGTCAAACCAGACTTCATCAAGAATATTGAAGCTTTTTTTATTGATAAAAAATTTAATAGGCCCTGTTACCACGGTGATTTGTGTTTCGTTTTCTTGGATAGTCAACGGCGTTTTTACGTCATCCTTAAAACCGTCATCCTTGAGATAGTATGTCGTTGTACCACTGCCGGGTGCAGAAAATGTGCTAACTGTAGGCTGAAAACTAATCATGAGGTGACGAATACTGTTGTCTCTATACCACCATCGATTTAGAGCGGAAAACTGTGCAGGTACATTGTTGCCATTGGCATCAACCAATCTAAATTCTTCAGTGTCTTGGTAAGCACCATAAGGTAAAGGTATTACTGCTGTAGTAGGATATTGTTCTGCCCCTACCCCTGCAGTTTCCTTAACAATAATGGGTACCTTAAGAATCCCGTGTTCCCAAAAATTGATGATTGGAGTCCTTAAGAAATCTGTATTTCGCTTTTTTCCACCGCTTTTGTGTAATAACTTTAGCTGATGGTTACGCAATGGTTGCTTTTCTTGTTCTGAAAGCAAAGACTTAGTAATTTGCTGTCGACGCATTGCTGACTGCTGTGAATTTTGTTCAAGTTCATTGATCTTAAGTTTTAGCTTCACAACATCCGGGTGTTGCTCTGTAAGTTTTGTAAGTAGCTCATTGAGTTTTGCCTTAAGCGTTCTAATCTGGAGAGATGAACCATCGGTCTTGGCAACTGGTTTGAGTTGATTATTCTTTGACTGTCTTTGTTGTTTAGCTTCTGTTATTGCATTTTTTAAGGCAATAACATTTGGATGTTGCTCAGTATACTTAATCAAGAGTTCATTGAGTTCCTTTTGTAATTCGTCAAGATGGGCGGCGGAAAAGTTGTTAGTATTCTGCCCCCAAGAAAATACTGAGAAAAGTGATATACTAAAAGCTACAATAATATTTTTGGCTTGAAAAGTCATATGAATAATCCACACTTTAATTTAAATTGAATAGTAACTGATTTTAAATTATTCTTTATGGCATCTTTGTATTACTGTGATTTAAAAGTTTACGTGATTAATTTATAATTAAAAATTATATCTACAACTTCAACTTGGTCACAAAGAAGCAGACTGGCTTTTCTAACCAAACAACGGTATCCTTGTCCGCATAATTTGTTGCTTTTGTAGCTCACGATGTCGCTTTTATCGTTTGAGATATCCCTCCCGTTCTGTCAGCCCATACCTAAGCTTCAGGCGTGACTTAAGAGGTTAGTGTATATTTCTTCAAGTGGCTTGATGGACGGTAATGTAATCTAACGAATTAATCCAACAAAATGGAGGAATGATGTCCATAGCGAACGATGTTGCCCAACTGCTTCTGGCGATCCTGCAGCTTGACAGGAGAAACAGCGTCCTCACTCCATCATCACCTCTGCTTGGCAGTATTCCTGAATTTGATTCAATAGCTGTCGTGGACGTTATTACAGCATTGGAAGAGCGCTTTGGGTTTGTAGTAGACGATGATGAAATCAATGCCGACACCTTTGCATCGGTCGATAGCTTGAGTCGGTTCGTTGAGTATAAGTTACAAACGAGACGCACTGCTACTTTATAACATCACTAGGTACGACATCGGTTGCAAAAGAAGGTCATAGTGAAATGATAATTGTTATGGAGGAATCATTTCATTGTTACAGCGATGGCTATATCCGAGCAAGAAAAGGTTATTAAAGCCTCTTAAACGCGCAATTCCATAGGAGTTCCCGTAAGCGACTCTTTTGCTTCTTTACTGGGAAAGCCGGAAGTCCCAGTTAGTTGTTCCGCTAGAAAAGCCGGTATTCGCTGCTCTAGCCAATAGATTGGCTGCCACGGTAAGGCGCCTGTTACGAATCCAACATGCCCGCCATGTGGACTAAGTTCGAGAATCACGCTCTCTGAAAGTTCTTCTGCACCGGGTGCAACGGCCGGCAACATAAAGGGATCATCCGTCGCATGCAGGATCAGCGTCGGTACCCGAATGTTTTTGAGGTACGGCCGACAACTGGCTCGCGTATAGTAGTCATGGACACTGGTGTAGCCATGCAAGGGAGCTGTGACCTTGTCGTCGAAGGCATAAAAATCCCTGAGGTTATTCATTTCCTTGAGAGCCACAGGGAGTTGAGTATGGAGATGGGATTTGCGCCGGTAACTCGCGCGCAGATGGCGCAGTAGATAAGCCTGATAGAGGCGGGAAAATCCTTGACGTAGTCGCCGTGCTGCTAGTTCCAGAGTAAACGGAACCGATACCGCCACGGCTGCCTGCACAGAAACGTCGGCTTGCGTTTCGCCCAACCATTTAAGCAAGGCATTGCCTCCCAGAGAATAACCCACACAAGCTAAAGGCGTTTTTGGTTCCCGTTGGTGGAGTAGGGCCATGACAAAAGCAATATCGTCAGTATATCCAGCGTTGTAGCTGGCTGCTCGGCGATTAGGCTCGCCGCTGCAACCTCGAAAATGCACGACGACACCGCGCCAGCCTCGGGTCGCCACAGTATGTAGCAGTCCCCGCGCATAGCCGGAATCGCTAGAGCCTTCTAACCCATGTAGAATGGCAATAATGGGGCCGCGTTTTCCCACGGTCCAGTCCAGGTCCAGAAAATCCCCGTCGGATAATTCTACACGTTCACGCCAAGTGGGGGGGCGCGGCCTGCGACGGCATAGGGCAGGCCACAAAGTCTGCAAATGAGGACCCGGTAACCACCAGGCCGGCTGGAAACTGGCTTTGCGGATCATCGCATAAAATTCCAAGTTAAGCGGCGAATCAACAGTGCCGAATAGCGTATAAGATCTGGATAAAGTTGGTAAGTTACTGATTGTTAATTGTTGTTAAACAGCCAACCGACAGAGAATTTAGGAGCAAATGAAGTCTCGGCATAGCGTATTCACCGCATTCAGTCACTCGCTCAGGAGGGACTGCATAGGAAACCGCGTTAGGTTAAAGCCGCATCGAGACAGTGTCGAGAATATCCTCCGTCATACCCTGTAGTAGGCTAAGTGCATCCCAGTTGTCCCAGGATTCTTGAATTTTGCCGTTAACAATACGATGAATGCTGATTCCCGTTATCGTAAGGATTTGTCCACTCGGTGCGATGCCTAGAAATTCGCCCTGGTGAGTACCGCTTGCCGTCCAGCGGGTAGCTACCTTGTCTCCTTCGGCAAGCTGGTCCTCAATGGTGAAACGCATATTCGGGAAAGCAAGGCGGTGCACGGCAACGAAGTGTTTAAATTGTTCGCTACCCCTGATGGCCTCTGAGCTAGAGGCGATATGACCCAGGTAATGGGGGTCATGCAGCTCATCCACAACGGCAAAATTCTCCTGATTCCAGATCTCCTCAAAGTTGCGGCGGACAAGAGCCTTATTTTCTTCTACCATGGAGTCCGAATCCTCAGGTTATTGAGTGGAAGACACGAGTGCAATGAAAACACCCATCTATTTTCAAGATGTAGAGACATGTGTGGCTGAGGTCATTGCCAGAGTGGGCAAACGAATCACACTGGGAATTCCGCTGGGCTTAGGAAAACCTAATTACCTTGTTAATGCATTTTATCAGAAAGCCAAAGAAGATCCCGATATTCATCTCACCATCATGACGGCGCTTACCTTGGAAAAACCCAAGGGTTCGAATGAGCTCGAGCGGCGTTTTTTGGAACCGCTGGTTGAGCGGGTATTCGGAAATTATCCGGATTTGGATTACATCGTTGCCCTTAGAAAAGGAGAATTGCCGGCTAACGTGAAACTGGTGGAATTTTATTTTAAGCCGGGTGCTTTTCTCGGTTCGTCAGCGCAGCAACAAAATTATATCAGCTGTAATTACACTGATGTCGCTGGCGTATTTAGCAACGCTGGTGTCAATGTCATTGCACAAATGATCAGTCAAAAAACCATAAATAATCAGACTTATTATAGCCTTAGCAGCAATACCGACGTAACGTTGGATTTATTGCCCCTGCTACGTGAACAACAACAGCAGGGTACGGACATTCTTGTGATTGGCCAAACAAACGCTCATATGCCCTTTATGTACCGGGATGCTATGGTGAAGCCGTCGGGTTTCGACATGCTTGTCGATAATCCAGACTACGATTTCACCCTGTTTGGGGTGCCGAACATGGCTGTGGATACGGTGGATTACATGATTGGACTGTATGTCAGCACGCTGATTAGAGATGGCGGTACATTACAGATTGGTATTGGAGCCCTGGGTGATGCCATTGCTTATGCTTGCCGGTTGCGACATAAAGAGAATGAACTCTATAAAACCCTGCTGGCTGATTTGAACATTCTGCGAGATTTTGCAGACATTATAGAACAAGTGGGTGGAACGGAGATTTTTAAGGAAGGTTTATATGGTTCGAGTGAAATGTTTATCAATGGTTTTTGGCATCTTTATCGGGACGGTATATTAACACGGCAGGTTTATGACAATCTTCCGCTGCAACAACTTTTATACGAGAACAAGATTAACGGAGTTGTTACTCCTCAAACCCTTGACTTACTGCTGGAGCAAGGGGCAATTCATGCCGAACTGAGCCGGGAAGATTTTGATTTTCTCCAGCGGTTCGGTATTTTTAAAGAGGAGCTACGTTACGAAGCCGGTTTTATTCGCGTCTCGGAAACCCAGCAAATCGCTGCAGATTTAGTGCGTCACAAAGCACAAATCATAAGATATTGTCTCGGTGAACGTCTTAAGCCGGGCATTGTCGTTCACGGTGGCTTTTTTCTGGGTCCCCAGAGTTTGTACTCTGCGCTGAAAAGTATGGATGAGGAGGCCAGTCAGGCTTTTTGCATGACCGGTGTTTCTTATGTAAACCAACTGTATGGCAACGAGGCACTAAAGGTTCTGCAAAGAAAACAGGCTCGCTTTATTAATACGACCATGATGACCACATTGCTCGGTAGTGCAGTTTCGGACGGCCTGGAAAACGGCCAGGTTATCAGCGGTGTCGGAGGACAATACAATTTTGTCGCCATGGCCCACGCCTTACCAGGCGCCCGCTCCGTCCTCCTGTTGCGCAGCACACGCAAGAAAGGCACGGCGGTGTCTTCCAATATGGTGTGGAATTATGGTCATATCACTATTCCTCGCCACTTAAGAGATATTGTGGTGACCGAGTACGGTATTGCCGATTTGCGCGGCAAGTCTGATAAAGACATTATTGCGGCGCTTCTCAATATTAGCGATTCCCGGTTTCAGGCGGAGTTGCTGGAACAAGCCAAACAAGCGGGAAAAATTCCCAACGATTATCAAATTCCCCCAGCCTTTAGACACAATACGCCACAGCGCTTTGCATCCGTGCGGGCGGATTACAACAAAAGGGGATGGTTTCCGGATTTTCCTTTGGGTACGGATTTTACCCATGAAGAAATTGTGCTCGGCAAAGTATTAAAACGCCTGAAAAGCAATCTGGGGACTGCAAACGGACTCGTGAAAAGCGTTTTCAAGGTTATGGAGAGCTTATCCGTACCGGAAGCAGCCAAACCTTACTTGGCAAGGTTACAACTGGATAACCCGATCACTTGGAAGGAACAGCTGATGCAAAAATTAATTATCGCTGAGCTGTCGGCCGGCGGCTATCTGCACCCAGCAAACGCCAGTCAATCAACCCGTCACAGCGGGAACGGCAACGCATGCTAGCGCGAAGATTATGCCTTGGATTAGGCGTAGAATTTATTTTCTATGGAATAGCCGGCGTGCTGCTAAGCCACTACGCAGCATGGCAGCCATGGGCAGTGGTTTTACTCGCTATGGGGGTCGCCATCGGCTTTCGTGCCCTATTGCTGGCAAGCACGTTTATCGGTGCCTGGCTCTACCGGACGGAACGGCCGCCAGCCATGCAGATTGGTCTCTGGCAGGCGGTGCGATTGTATGTTAACGAACTGCGTGTGTTCTTATTCTTGTACTGCTTTGTGCAGCCCCTGGAACGCTGGTTAATGCGGCATGATCCCGATCCTAAGCTTGTGCCGCAAGGACCTCCGGTACTTCTAATTCACGGTTTTTTTTGCAATAGCGCCGTCTGGTGGGCCATGAAACGCTACTTAACCGGGCAGGGTTTGACACGGGTTTTTACCATCAACATGGAACCCATCTTCGGCGTAATCAACATTGATCGGCTGGCCGATCAAGTGGCGGCGCGGATAGAACAGATTTGCAACATCACCGGTACTCAGCAGGTCATTCTGGTGGGGCATAGCATGGGTGGATTGGCATCGCGAGCCTATTTGTACCGTAGCTTGGACAAGGATCGCGTCGCCAAAATCATTACGTTAGGTACCCCTCATCACGGTACCCGGCATATTCAGTTATTTCGCCGGGTAGGCTTACGGCAGATGCAGCCGCAAAACCGCTGGCTTGCGAAATTAAACCAAGCGGAGACGCAATCTACGCCCGTGCCCATTATCTCCATTTACAGTTTTCACGATAACTTCGTAACTCCTCAGGATAGTTCGCATTTGGCTCATGCCAAGAATCTGCCTTTGGCAGGCATCGGCCATCTGGAAATGGTTTTTTCCCAACGGTGCCAGGAACTGGTTTACCAGGAAATCAGTAAAGTTGCAGCCGTGACCGCTTAGTCGGCGTTTTATCTCAGCGATTGACGGACCCTTCTCAAAGGCAGTTTATCAGCTATATTTTTCTTAATCCTTTGCTAGCAAAGGTTACGCGATTAATTTTGCAATTTTCACGGCAAATCAGTGTGACATATGTCCCATATTAATATCCGCCGTAGTCATAACTTGAGTCTGGAAAAGGCGCGTGAGTCTGCGGAGCATATTGCTAATCAACTCAATGACCGCTTTCAAATGGATTATTACTGGCAGGAAAATACTTTGTATTTTGAACGTTCCGGGGTAAATGGATATATGGATGTCAGCGCAACGGAAGTGCGCATCCATGCGCGTCTAGGGTTTTTGCTGACTCCTTTGAAATCCCGCTTTGAAGATGCCATTCATCATTACCTGGACGAGTTATAGATCTGAAAACTATTCTCAAGACACGCTGTTAATACATCCCTATAAGCTCGGCTGCGGCATCCCTGCCGCAGCCGGTCTTGATAACAGCTTCCAGATCTATATCTACTGCTAGCTGAGTAACCTTCCAAGTCGTGTATGGATGGCTGAAAGGCGACTTTCGCGTGCATTGGCAGGCACTTTTTCAAGCTCTGCCATACCCCCCCTTCAGTCGCTCAGAGTGGAAATTGCTGAAAAGGTTGCGGATGACCGGAATAGATGCGATTTAGGATTTGCTGCTCGCGTCCTACAATGGTTTGCAAAAAATCCTGTGCTCCTCCCATATGGCGAAAAGCCTTGAATCCCGACTCGATAAATTCATGAAGCTGACCAAATCCCGCCAAATGTGCCGGTCCTTTTGACATGAGAACCGCGGCATAAACAAACGGATTGTGCACGGCTTTATCAAGATCCTTCCCTAAACTATCAATTAATTCAATCTGCCGGGCACGCTGTGCATGGTTGTCACAGAGCCGGTAGGCTTGCGCATAAGCTGTTTCCGTGAGTTGTTCTTTGATTCCCACGTCTTGGATAAGTACCTTTAACAGTTTGGCATCCAACTCGTGGGACAGCACGTTCAATTCGATCCCCATGGCTAACGTATGGAGTACGTTGGCCGGCATGGTCCTAATAAGCAGTGGCGCAGCACGTTCCATATCACTGTCACGGCGGCTGAAATCCTTGTTGCCGTAGAGCTCCTCCATAAAAAATTCCACGGCGGGTTTATAGCGGGGATTATGTAACAAATCTGCATGGGTACGCCGCAGGCGCTCTGACTGCCACTGCCTGAGCATACGTTGCTCAGGTGCCGTGTGATTGATAATGCCTTGACCTTGTAACTGCTTGAGGTGGTTTAATTGCTCAAGCAGTAGCTCTGCATTCTGACGTCTGCGTTTCTGTCCGGCTCTCATTGCGACACTCAACCGATAGCTAAAGAAACCGCTGGCAGTTTCTATTGAAATGATAGCGAAAGACGGCCTGCGTCAGCGTAACTCGCGACGCAGAATCTTGCCTACATTCGACTTCGGCAATTCATCGCGAAATTCTACGTGCTTAGGCACCTTATATCCGGTGAGTTCTTTTTTGCAATGCGCGCGGATATCATCGACCGTCAAGCTGGCACCAGGCTTGCGAACCACAAACACTTTGACAGCCTCGCCGGATTTTTCATCCGGTACACCAATACAGGCCACCTCTAGAACGTCTTCGATGTGCGCTATGATATCCTCAATTTCATTCGGAAACACGTTAAAACCGGACACTAATACCATGTCTTTCTTGCGATCTACGATCCGAATAAAGCCCTGCTCATCAATAGTGGCCATATCTCCGGTCAGCAGCCAGCCGTCTGCGGTGATCGTTTTAGCGGTGTCCTCGGGACGCTGCCAATAGCCTCGCATGACCTGCGGGCCTTTAACGCAGAGTTCGCCCGGCTCGCCAAGGGATACCTCATTACCGTTGTCGTCACGGATGGAAATATCCGTAGACGGTACCGGCAATCCGATGCTCGCACTGAATTCTTTGAGATCAGGAGGATTGATGGTGACTACCGGTGAGGATTCCGTGAGCCCATAGCCCTCAAGAAGGTGAGTACCCGTGGTTTTTTCCCATTTTTTCGCTACGGCCCGTTGCACAGCCATGCCGCCACCGACAGCCAACTTAAGCGGCGCAAAATCCAGCTTAGCGAAGTCGGGATTGTTAATAAGACCGTTGAATAGAGTATTCACGCCACTGATCGCCGTAAATTTGCCGGTGTTTTTCAGCTCTTTGACAAAACCTGGAATATCCCGCGGATTGGTAATCAGCACGTTTAATCCGCCATATTTCAAGAAGAAAAGGCAATTAACGGTCAGACAGAAGATATGGTAAAGGGGTAATGCCGTGATAATAATTTCCTTACCTTCTTCAAAGACGGTACCGACATAAGACGAAACCTGCAGCACGTTGGCAACCATATTGCGATGCGTCAACATCGCGCCTTTGGCGACTCCGGTGGTGCCTCCGGTGTACTGCAAAAAGGCGAGGTCTTCCCCTGCCACGGAAACAGGATTGAGCGTCAGTTTACTGCCTTTCTGTAGAGCCGTTTTAAAGGCGACGGCACCGGGAAGGTGATAAGACGGTACCATTTTTTTGATATATTTGACGACAACGTTAACGATCAGCGATTTTGGAAAAGGCAGCAAATCACCGAGTTCCGTTACAATAATGTGTTGCAGTTTTGTATTACCGACGATTTCTGCTAGGACATGAGCGAAATTGGCCACAATGATAATGGCCTGCGAACCCGAGTCATTCATCTGATGGGCGAGTTCACGAGGCGTATAGAGGGGATTGACGTTCACTACCGTTAATCCCGCCCGCAAAATACCAAACAGAGCCACAGGATATTGCAGTAGATTGGGCATCATGATCGCCATGCGATCGCCCTTTTTAAGCCCCAGTTCGTTCTGGAGATAAGCGGCAAAATCCCGACTCTTGGCATCCAATTCGGCAAATGTCATCACATAGCCCATATTGGCGAAGGCGTTATGTGCCCTGAAGCGCCGGCAACTTTGCTCGAAGAGGTCCACTAAGGAACGGTATTCATCCGGATTGATTTCGGCGGGTATTCCTTCGGGATACCGTTTTAACCAAATTTTTTCCAAAGCAAATTCTCCTGTGGTATTAGCTCGGATCAGCGTTAATGATACGGGTATTGAAGCGATTTACATTGTTTAAAATGCTGACTTTTTATTTTTGGTCTTTGCCATTGGCATCGCGTGGCGGCGTTAAGTGACCTTAGGCAGGGCTGAACAACTAGCGTCTGACTGATGCAAGGGGGCTATTATAAAGTGGATTGGGAAAGGTAAAAACCAAACTCGAAGGTAAAAAAGCGCTGAACCCGTAAAAGTTCAGTCACCATTCAGTTTCTCTTGCGTATCTTACTACGGTGCCGGAGAAGCAAAGCCGGTTACTTGGCGACAGTATCCCTGGCGCTGAGTAGAGCCAGGCTGAGTCGCAAACGGGTTAACAATGTAAGGGATAGATCACCCCCAGAGGGAGATTGAGTAGCATGCCGAAAAAGCCGTTGTCGTTGCTGTGCCTGGCCTTGGCAGGAGTCTTGGTCACGGCAGAGATTGATGCCCAGTCAGAACCTGCTTCCGGGACATCACACCAGATCCTGAATCCCGATGCGGCAGCGGCGGCGGTGCGCAGAGCCACAGGAGGTAAGGTGCTAAACGTAGAGGCCACTGGCGCAGACTATCAGGTCAAGGTCTTGATGTCAGACGGCAGAGTCCGGACACTGCGCGTAGATGGTCGCACCGGCAGATTGCGGGACTGATGATGCGTGTTTTAATCGTTGAAGATGAACCCTTGCTGCTCGCCCAGCTGGCTGCGCGCCTGCACGCGCAGGGTTACGTGGTAGATAGCGCCGGCGACGGCGAAACCGGTGTGTATCTGGGTAAAGAATATCCCATTGATGTCGCGGTGGTTGATTTAGGTCTGCCGGATATTTCTGGCATTGAGGTGATACGCCGTTGGCGCCAGACAGGGCGCCGCTTTCCCATTCTTATTCTGACGGCGCGGGGGCGCTGGCAGGATAAAGTAGAAGGCCTGGAGGTAGGGGCGGATGATTATCTGGTGAAACCCTTTCATATGGAAGAACTGCTGGCCCGGCTGCGAGCCATAGTCAGACGCTCGGAAGGCTGGACGCAGGCGGTGCTTACCTGCGCCCCCGTTGCCCTGGACACGGGAACGCAGGCGGTGACGGTAGATGGGCTTCCCGTGGAACTCACGGCCTATGAATATAAGCTGCTGGAATACCTGATGCTGCACGCGGGTGAGGTGGTGTCCAAGACGGAATTAACCGAACATCTTTATGAAGACGATAGCGACCGCGACAGCAATGTGCTGGAGGTTTTGGTAGGGCGGCTGCGGCGCAAACTGGATCCTCGGCGTGTGCTGCCGCCTATCGAAACACTCCGGGGCCGCGGTTACCGGTTTCGGTTGCAGCGCACCGCCGGTTGATGTTATCTCTGCATGTCCGCCAGTTGATGGCTGCAAGCCTAGTGCTGGTGGCATTTTTGGGACTGACCGGTCTGGCTCTGGACCGGGCTTTTCAGCGAAGTGCGCTGGTGGCGGTCCAAGATCGTCTGCGGGCCCAGGTCTATCTATTGCTTAGTGCTGCCGAGCTGAATCAGGCGAGCCGTTTAGTGCTTCCGGCCACGCTGCCGGAAGCCCGTTTTTCCACTCCCGATTCCGGCCTTTATGCGGAAATCAGCGATGCCAACAATACCCTGGTCTGGCGTTCCGACTCCACAGTGGGTATGCCAATTCCCGTTCCAACGGCAGCCGAGCCGGGCCAGTTCCGTTTTCAGCCGCTTGCCGTTCCCGGCGGGGCCGCGCTGTTTGCACTGGATCTTACGGTGAGCTGGGAAGTCGAGCCGGGTAAGTACCGGCGTTATACCTTCCGGGTCGCGGAGACGCAGCAAAGTTATGCCGCCCAGGTGGCAGCATTCCGGCGGAATTTATGGGGTTGGCTGCTGGCAGCAGCCTTTGTGCTGCTCTTGGTACAGGGGATGATTCTGCGCTGGAGCCTCAAGCCGTTGCGCCAAGTTGCCCGACAGGTGGTGGAAATCGAAGCAGGCCGCCGCACCGTTCTGACCGGCCCCTACCCCAAGGAACTGCGGGCGTTGATGGAAAACTTAAATGCCCTTATTCGGCATAGCCATGCCCACCTGGAACGTTACCGTAACGCCCTTGGGGATCTGGCCCATAGCCTCAAAACGCCTCTGGCCGTATTGCGCAATACCGTTGCCACCCAGTCTGGAGCCGCAGAGCTGTTACCCACCGTGCAAGAGCAGGTGGAGCGTATGAATCAGACCGTAGAGTATCACTTGCACAAGGCTGCCGCCTCTGGTCGTATTGCTCTAGCGGCGCCGGTATCCGTAGCAACCGTTGTCCGCAAGGTACTGGATGCGTTAGCCAAGGTATATAGAGATAAGGCCATTCAATTTGCTCTGCAGGTGGATCATACCGTGGTCTTCTATGGAGAGGAGGGGGATTTGCTGGAAATTCTGGGCAATCTGGCCGATAACGCCTGCAAATGGTGCCGGCAGCAGGTGGCAATCAGCGCCTATCTGTCCGGACAAGCAGCGCAGACGGAATTAGTGCTGGCAGTCGAGGATGATGGCCCGGGTATTCCGGACGCTCGACAGCGGATTATCCTGGCGCGGGGCGGACGGGCGGACCCCAGTGTAGCGGGGCAGGGTATCGGCCTGGCGGTGGTCAAGGATATCGTTGAACAGGTGTATCGAGGGCATCTTGAGATGGGCCGCAGCTCCTTGGGCGGCGCGCGAGTTCAGGTGCATCTGCAGATTTAGCCGCTGGGAATAAAAGGACTCATCGGAACGTTGCCAGGGTAGGTCAAGCAATGATCATTTCCATCGTGCTCGGCCGGCCTGCGCTGTGCCATTGCGCCTGGAGCGCGCTTGCGGCTGGGCACTCCAGCGCCAACCAGTTACGGGCCGCCAGATAACGCTGGCCCAAACCCGGCAGCGGTAACATGCGCAGCTGGGTTCCCGGAGCCACCCTGCGAGTGCCGCGCCCCAGCAAATCGAAGCAACTAGCCATAAGCTGCGGAGGCGCATGGTGCACGATTCCCGAGGAAATGAGCTGATAAATCCGGGTGCTATCGCGCTCGACAAAACCTGCTGCGCCGAGATGGATCTCGCCGGAGAGGATAGTAACCGGCGTCTGGGTGCGTTGCGAAAAATCCAACAGACACGCCAATAATCGCTGCCATTCCTGGCGATGTCCATAGCTGCGCCACTGGTCCCGGAAATCGTCTTGATAAAGATGACGCCCCGCCGGCAGAAAAGCGACCATGCGCTCAAGGGGGGAGAGATCAACGTTAAGCACCGGCACCGTTGATACCAAGAAGACACGGCGGCAGTGCCCCAACGCCTCGAGCGCTTCATTTAACCAAAGCCAACTGCTTTCACTCAGAACCTGATGCCGGGTACGTTCAGAGCGCAGGTCGGGGGCAAGAATGCCGATGCCGCCCATCGTGAAGGACCAGCCAAAATGCCCGCCGGCGGGATCGCCAAAACCGGCGGGTAAGGCGTTTGGCGAAGCTGCCAGCTGGAAAAGCGCAAAGTGTTCCCGGGCAATGGCCCCCAGGCCAAGAAAGACCGGGCAATGTTGCAAGTCCGGCGAGTGGCTGCCCCAGCCATCGAAAATATCGTGATCATCCCACATCATCAGAGAAGGAATAGACGCCACGATAGGTGCGATATCTTGCTGTGCCCAGAGTCGACAGTAATGATCGAAGTAAAAATCCGCCGCCGCCGCGGCGGCTTCCGGCGGAAAAGGGGCGGTGACGCGGGTGCGCCGGCCGCGCTTGCGCCAAGCGGCCAGGTAAGGCACTTCCCGCCACACATCGTCGGCGTAGATTTGATCACCGCCCTGGATAAGCAAGTGAAAGGGAGAGCGGGCATGCTCAGTGCCCAGATGCCGCCAGCGCTCGTTACGATTGGGGTCGACCGTGCCTAGGCAGTCACCTTCTTCCAGTCCATTACAGGCGGTAAAGGCAATCCGCAGGTGATCGTCGCCGGGAAGATAAAGCCGCCAGGTGCGCTCGCCGATGGCATAGGTAGCGCCCCTTTCAGTCGATTGGCCATGCACCGAAAAGGTATAGTGCCAGACGGTGCGGTCGAGACGACTGCCAAGGCGCTCAGCGGCTGTTTCGATGCCGTCGGCTTGCAGGGTGGGCGGAGTTGATCCCGCCGGGGTGACGATAAGGACGGCAAACTGATAATGCTGTGCGGCTATGCCTCGAAAATACAACACGGGTCCTGTGATAAAAGTCAAGCTGATAGCCTTTTTCGAGATTAATCGTATAGCGGATTATGTTGTTCCATGACCCTGACAAACGTCGTGCGTTTGGTCAGTTCCTTTAGCTTGCGCGCCCCCACATAGGTACAGGCGGAGCGCAACCCGCCGAGGATGTCTTTCACCGTATTTTCCACCGGACCGCAGTAGGGCAGGACGATGGTTTTACCTTCGGAAGCCCGGTAGTCGGCTACGCCGCCGCTGTATTTTTCCATCGCGGTTTCCGAACTCATGCCATAAAAGAGCACTTCTGTCTTGCCATCCTTCTCGAGAATATCACCGCCCCCTTCGGTATGACCGGCCAGCATACCTCCCAGCATGACAAAATCCGCGCCGGCCCCGAATGCCTTGGCCACGTCTCCCGGGCAGGTGCAACCGCCGTCGGAAATAATTTGCCCGCTTAAGCCATGGGCGGCGTCTGCACACTCAATGATAGCCGACAGTTGAGGGTAGCCGACCCCGGTTTTCGCCCGCGTCGTACAGACGGACCCAGGCCCTATGCCCACTTTAATGATATCGGCGCCCGCTAATAGTAACTCTTCCACCATCTCGCCGGTGACCACGTTACCGGCAATAATCACCTTATTCGGGTGTAATGAGCGGATACGCTTGACAAATTCGACAAAGTGTTCGGAATAGCCGTTCGCTACGTCGATGCAGATAAACTTCAGGGCGGGATGCCGCTTTAGAATGCTATTGAGCTTTTCGCAATCCGTCATGGTCGTGCCGGTGCTGATCGCCAGATGCTCGAACGCCGCCGCGGGCAGCGTTGCCAGCGCGGTATCCCAGGCGTCCGGCGAATAATGCTTATGCATCGCTGTAAACAGCCGCCAACGGGCCAGCGCGGTCGCCATGGAAAAGGTTCCGACCGTGTCCATGTTAGCCGCCATGATCGGTATGCCGGACCAGGTCTGACCGGTATGGAGAAAGGTAAACGCTCTTTCCAGGGAGACCTGAGAGCGACTGCTGAGTGTCGAGCGCTTAGGACGGATCATGACATCTTTAAAACCCAGTTTAAGATCAGCTTCGATACGCATGGCGACACCTGATGCCCAGCTTCTGACAGCGCATAAGTTAAGCCTTTGCCCTTAGGGACGTCCGCCGTGGAGGCGGTAGAGTTGCAGAAACTCACGCCGGGTTTTAGGACCGTTAGTGGTAAAGCTTGGTTCCGGGGTTTCCAGATAAGCCTGTTTAACCCGGCTAACCCGATCCGCCACCGTGCGCTGGTGGATCTCTTGCGGTTTAATGCCATACGGCTGAGTGGCATTCAGCCCAAACACTTTGACCCGTAGTTTAGGGGTGATGGCCGGATACCCGTACTGTTCCTGGTAAGCTTCGGAAATCTGGAAGGTGCGAAAGGCTTGAATCTGATCTTGCGGGCTGCCGTACCAGATGGAATCCGTATCCCATAGCACCCGGTCTTCTCCCACGTAGCGAAATAACTTGCCCAGCAGATGGGCGGCTTGATCCGGGTCCTGCATGACCATGCGCCAGGTGCTGCCCAGTTCCCGCGCCCTTTCGATAAAGGGAATGCCATACCGGGGATCGTCCAGCCAGTAACCTTCACCGTCCGGTCCCCATTGGGTATAGGTCTTCCAGGCGGCGACGTGATGGTCTTCGTGCTGTTGCGCCATCAAATCCAGCGCGCCCGGCAGGTTGGGATGCACAAGACCGTGAATCAGCAAACGATGGTTGCCCTCCATGGCTTCGACCATGGCGCGGGTGGCGGCCGCCTCGGCGGTGGACAGCGGATTAGCCTCCGGTGCGGCGGGCACCGCCGAAAGAACCGCCATATCGGTGTCGCTGTCCAGAAATACCTCACGAATAAAATGCTCGGCCGAAAAGCACTCAATGGCGCCGTCGCCGCAATCCGACTGAGGGAAAAAGCGCAGAATATAAGTCCAGCGATTAAACAAAGAGCGCCAGGCTCCCTGGGGATTGACATGGTGACCCTGGACATCGAAGATAAACTCATTCCCGCTTAGGGTAGCCTGGGCCAGGCTGGTTTCCCAGGCGGCTTCCGGCGCCACGGCGAAATGGCCACCTACCTGGCCCAGCCGGGCAAAGGCATCGTTCATGGCCAGCAGGGTGGCTGCCGCACCGCACGCCGATTTCAGAAAGGCCCGGCGGCTCAGACCGAGCCGTTTGGCGGTGGCCGCAGCCCGTCGTTGGGCAAGCACGTTGGCGTACCAGGCTGGCGTACCCAGCGCGCCGGGCATAAACTCGCCATTTGAGGTGGTATCCAGCTTGATGGGCAGGCGTCTGCCTTCCGGGTCCAAACATTCCGCCATGATCTGCTCCCACGTCGTACGTTGCTATCGGGTATCTCCCTCAGCATACTGCTAAGGTAGCGTTAGGGCGAGCCTAAGACACGAGAAAATTGAGATTTAATGGGGTATTAGGCGATGACAACGGCATTACTGGTAGGCGCCAGCGGTCTGGTCGGCGGCCACTGTTTGCGCTTTCTTCTCAATGAGCCGAGTTATACCAGGGTGGTCAGCGTGGGACGGCGCCGCTTACCCCTACAGCATATAAAGTTAGCACAACATGTCATTGATTTTGAGCAGTTGCCGGCGTTTGCCGAACGGCTGACGGCCGATGCGGTTTTCTGCTGCTTAGGGACGACGCTTCGTAAGGCAGGCTCCCAAGAGGCGTTTCGTCGAGTGGATTTTGGCTATCCCTGCGAACTGGCACGCCTCGCTGCGTCCCGGGGTGCCGAGCAATTTCTGTTGGTGAGTGCGCTGGGTGCGGATACCCAATCGCGGTGGTTTTATAATCGTGTCAAAGGGGAAACGGAAAGCGCCATCAGCCGTCTGCCGTTTCGGGGCGTCCAGATTTTTCGCCCCAGTCTGTTGCAGGGCAACCGGGACGAGTTGCGCCTGGCCGAATGGGCCGGGTTGACTTTGGCGCGCTGGTTTCCCTGGCGGCTGGCCGGCCCGCTACGTCGGTATCGTCCCGTTGCGGCAGAAGCGGTGGCTTATGCAATGGTGGCGGTGGCAACAGAAAATCGTGCGGGTGTTCATGTTTTCGAAGCCGAGGAGATTCGTTCCTTAAGACATTATTGGAAATAAGCTATTGACTGACTTAACTACTTGTACATCAAGGGCAATAAATCGCCGAAACCTTAATACCGATAATGTCTTTAGTTTGCCGGCAACCATCGGTGACGCCGAGTGGCGCGGTTTAACGACCTTTTCACAACCCGAACAGATGACACCTAACTGGACTTTGGCCATGGTTTACGAATTAGATGCTTAAAGCCCCCTCACCCTCGCCCTCTCCCTCCAGGGGAGAGGGAATAAATCTTTTAACATCAAGCTGTTAACTTTCTTTTCCATAAGAGGAGGGGAGAGAGAAAATAAATCTTTTAGCATCAAGCTCTTAACCCCCTCTCCCCTAGTGGGAGAGGGCCGGGGTGAGGGGGAAATGACCAAAGTTAAGACATAACTTTAACATTTGAACTATCGGGATCTAGAAACTTGGCGACGATGAAAAGAAGCCACTGGGTCGTATTGTTTATCGTATCGGCAGGCGTATTGCTTCAGCATGCTTTTGTGGTTTTGTCCCATGATGATTTTGGCTTCGCATCTTTAAGCTACGGATTTGATATCCCTAACCTTGCCGTCGAAACATACAATCAACTGTCGATTGTTGAATATTTAAAGTGGCATTACCTTAACTGGGGCGGCCGCGTCCTGTCGTTTTTCGCCTTATGGAGTTTCCTGCAGCTTGATCTATGGGTCTGGCGTATTGCCCAGGCTTTGCTCATTGTCTTTTTTCTGGTTTTTTTAGCCAATGGTTCAAAACGGAATAATGATGAACTGTTCAACCCCTGGATTTTGACCTTACTGGCCGCCTGCTATGGATTGCTGAGTCTGGAAATGATGCGGGAAAGCGTATTGTGGATAACAGCCGCTCTGGTTTATTTGTGGACATCCATACTGGTGGTCGTCTTAGCAAAAGTTTATCGGGAGACTTTAATAAAACCCCCTTTATCCTCTTACCGCCATTGGCTGCTTGCCGTTTTATGCTTTATGGGAGGGTGGACGCAAGAGCAAACGGGTCTAATGCTGATCGTTTTTATGCTGGTGGTTTTAGCGGATGCCAGGCTGCGCCGCCTTCCGGTCAAGCCCTTGAACGTATGGCTCTGGTTCTCGGCAGTGGCGGGTTATGCCTTGGTCGTGCTGGCGCCCGGCAATGCCGTTCGCATGGCGCATCCCTCCTCAGGAGATTTTTATTCACTGTCTCTTATCGATAAGTTTGCAATACGTTTTCCCAATTTGCTGTATGCGCTCTTTGGTATGGAACATTCTCATGTTTTTATCCTTCTCTTGTTGGCCAGCGGAATAGGCATCGCCTACCGCAATAGAAACGCCAAAGCGTTTTCCGTCGCGCTGAATCAAAAACTGCCGGTTATCCTGACCGGGATTAGTGGGTTTTATCTGCTGGTATTTTTTGGTCCCTTAAACGATTTAGCATTATCCTCTTCAGGTATTCCTACCGAACCACTGACCCTGGAAGCGCTCTTACAGTTGCTGTCGGGCTATGGGCTAGGAAGCGCCGTATTGTTACTGCTGCTTTATGGATTTCTTGTCCACCGGCAAGAAAGCGGCGATGTGCGATTGCTGGGACTTTACCTGGCGGCGCTCGCCGGGCATTTCAGTCTTATCATGGCGCCAGTGACGCCTTTTCGAACCCTGTTGCCTTTCTACCTTTTCACGATGGCGCTTTTTGCTTATGCCTTAGGCGATATGCGCCGGCTGGCTTCCCGGACAGTGAACTACGTCGCCAAGTTTGGTATTGGCGTTATTGCCGTTTTGGCGTTGGCAAACACGGCAAAAATCGTTGCCGGTTATGCCGAGAACGCGCCTATTCATCGGCATAATGACATTGTCCTGCGAGACGTTGCCCGGCGCAGCCACGCCGGTGAGGAGATCAACCGCGTTACGCTGACGAAATTCGATCCGGCCTATATCGATTGTTCTCCTTGGAAATGTGATTATCAGGTTTGGTGGATTAAAACGTATTACGATTTGCCCCTCGATATGACCGTTGTCTGGAAATGAAAAAGCGGCCAGTTAGTTTGGCAATAATTGACGCAACGATCTCAGAAAAGCTTGAGTCCCTCCCGGAAAGCGTTAACCTATGCTTGGGAAATCATTCTCAAGTGTTGGCTAAACCAGACGAGACAGCATATGGCCGCTACGGATCTGCTACAGAAACGTTCCGGATCCCCTGCTCAGCCCCTGTCCTTCAGGATTTTCCTGGCCTCGCCGGGGGATGTGACGGACGAGCGCGAGCTCGCCCGCAGAGTCATCGAACAGATGCGCGGCGAGCGGGCCTTTCGCGGCCGCCTTAACCTGGAGCCCATCGCCTGGGATCAGCCGGGCGCTGCGGTGGCCATGGAAGCGGCGCTGACGCCGCAGGCGGCCATTGCCCGGGGGCTGCCCAAGCCCTCGCAGTGCGATCTCGTTCTCGTGATCCTTTGGGCGCGCATCGGCACCCCGCTGCCGGAGGACCATGTTAAACCCGACGGCAGCCGCTATCTCTCGGGAACGGAGTGGGAATTTCACGATGCCGTCACGGCATTCCGGGGACAAGGACGACCGTCGGTGTGGTTGTACCGGCGGACCCAGGCTCCCAGTCCATCCTTTGATGACCCTGACTATGGTGAAAAGCGTGAACAGTGGCAGCGACTCAATACCTTCCTTGCCTCGCTGAATAACGCCGACGGTTCCATCGCGGGCGGCATTAACCCCTATGCAACGCCGGACGACTTTCGGCAAACCTTTGAGCAGCACCTCCGGGACCGGCTGACGGCGGAGCTGGAGCAGCTCAACGGGGAAGCCGTGGAAACCACGGTGCAACCGCTCAACGAGCCGCCCCGTTGGCAAGGCGCTCCTTATCCGGGCCTGGAAGCTTTTACTTCCGAGCAGTCTCCGATTTTCTTCGGCCGCGGCCGCGAAACCGACGAACTGCTCCAGGTGCTGCGCGACGGCGCCCGTTTCGTGGCGGTGGTTGGGGCGTCCGGCTCGGGTAAGTCTTCCCTGGTGGCCGCTGGTTTGATTCCGCGGCTGCGGGCGGGCGCGCTGGAGGGGAGCGCGCATTGGCGCGAGCTGATCTGCAAGCCCGGCGAGCGCGGCGGCGATCCATTCCTGGCGCTGGCTTATGCCTTGAAGGCGGCCCTTGGGACCAGCGGGCGGCGGGAGAAAGATCTGGCCGCTGAACTGCGGGTGGAGTCCGGCAAGCTGGATGAATATGCCCGCGAACTGCTGGCGGCGCATCCCGCCGGGGCGGAACTCCTGCTGGTGGTGGATCAGTTCGAGGAACTCTTTACCCAGGTGGCTCCCGATGTTTGCCGGACATTTCTCGAGTTTCTGCAACACATGGTCTCGGCGCCGGGCCGGCGGGTTATCGTGACCCTGCGCGCGGACTTCTATGGGCGGGCGCTGGAGTTTGCGGAACTCGCCGAACTGCTGCGCCGGCCTGGCGGCACTTTTCCACTCGCGGCGCCGGGCGTGGGGGCGCTACATGAGATGATTACCGGTCCCGCCCGGGCCGCGGGCCTGGAACTGGAGGAGGGGCTGGTGGCCGCCGTGCAGGACGATACCGGGACCGCGCCGGGGGCGCTTTCCCTGATGGCCTTTGCGCTCCACGAACTGTGGCGGCGGGGTGGGAAAGATGATTGTCTGTCTTTGGCGGACTATCGGGCCATCGGAGGTGTTACAGGCGCGCTGCGCCAGCGGGCGGAGGCGGCGCTTAAGCCCTTCGAGAAGGCTCAGGACAAGCCCTGGCAAACGCTGCTAAATCGGGTGTTTGCGGAAGTCGTCGAGGTAGACGAGCAGGGGGTGGCTACGCGTCGGCGTGCGGCGTTGAACGAATTTCGCCGCGATACGCCGACGGGTGAACTGGTGGATGCCCTGGTGGATGCGCGGTTGCTGGTAACCGGCAAGGGCGAGGCGGACGAGCCCACAGTGGAGGTGGCCCATGAGGCGCTGCTGACGGCCTGGCCGCGGCTGCGGGAGTGGATTGAGAAAAATGCCGCAGCCCTGCGGGCGCGCCGGGATCTGGAGCGGGCGGCTCGGGAGTGGGAGGAGGCGGGAAGGCCAAAATGGCGGGGGTTGCCGTCTGGTGGGATTGTCAAGCGTTATCGGAGTGCGCCTACTCTTTCGGAGCGGGCGCGGGATTATTTGCGGGCTTGTCGGCGGTTGTTATGGGTGCGTGGGTCCGTGGCGGTGTTGGCATTGTCAATAGTGGGCGGTTTTTTCTGGTGGGCCAATGCGGTAAACCTGTCACCTGGTGCTGCGACGCGGGTGCTGCTGATCCGTTGGGGGCCGTTGGCCTCTCCGCCTGAGCCTTCCATGGTTCTCATCCCGGTGGGAAGTTTCCTGATGGGTTCACCGAAAACCGACCCTGATGCGCAACCGGATGAGTTTCCGCAACATGAGGTGGTGATAGAGGAAGCTTTTTGGATGGGAGAGTATGAGGTTACCTTTGCGGAATACGATGCTTATGTACAGGCGACCGGAAGGCGAACCCCCAGAGATTCGGGCTGGGGTAGGGATCGGCGTCCGGTGATCGACGTGAGCTGGGATGATGCCGTGGCTTATGCTGAATGGCTGTCGTTGGTGACGGGCAGGAAATACCGTTTACCGTCGGAGGCGGAGTGGGAGTATGCGGCGCGGGCTGGTACAACGACCCGCTACTGGTGGGGGAACGAGATGAAGCCGAATATGGCCAACTGTGGTGGTTGCGAGAGCACCTGGGAGGGTAAGGATAAAGGTAAGGAAACGGCCCCGGTGGGTTCATTTCCGGAGAATCCATTTGGTCTTTACGACACGGCGGGTAATGTCTGGGAGTGGACCTGCTCGGTCTACGAGGAAAACTATGAGGGTGCCGAACAGAAATGTGTTAGCAAAGATCATGCCGACCCTCGTGTGCTCCGGGGCGGCTCCTGGGACTACGGGCCGCATGGGGTGCGTGCGGCGAACCGCGACAGGGACGCGCCGGCTACCCGGTACGGCGACGGGGGGTTTCGCCTGGCCAGGCAGTTTTAACCCTTTATACTTTGTTCTTTTACCCTTTTTTCGCGACCCGGCGCGAAGCGCCGGGTCGCCGTTTTTTTGCGGCTATCTACTAAGGAGAACCCATGCGAGTGCACATTTTTCAGCATGTGCCGTTTGAAGGGCCGGCCGGTATTGAGTCCTGGGCCGGTGCCAAGGGGCATACCCTGACGACCACCCGATTTTTTGAGAACGACACGCCGCCGGACGTCCATGATCTTGACTGGCTGGTGGTCCTGGGCGGACCCATGAATATCTACGAAGAAGATCAATACCCCTGGCTCAAGGCCGAAAAGGCGATGCTGCGGAAAGCCATCGCAGCGGGTAAGACGGTGATCGGTATCTGCCTGGGCGCACAACTGATCGCGGATGCCCTGGGCGCCGAGGTGTTCCAGGGCGAGCATAAGGAAATCGGCTGGTTTCCCATCGAACTGACCCCGGCGGGCGAGGAGTCCGAGATCTTTGGCTTGTTACCGCGGCGCTTTCCGGTTTTCCACTGGCATGGCGATACGTTTACGTTACCCACCGGAGCGGTTCACCTGGCGCGCAGCGAAGGGTGTGAAAATCAGGCTTTTCTCTATGACGGGCGGGTGTTGGGCCTGCAATTTCATCTGGAATCCACCCCGGCGAGCGTGCGGGACATCGTCCGGCACTGCCGGAATGAAATCGTTCCGGCCAGATTCGTGCAAAGCGCCGACGCCATGCTGTCCGTACCGTCCACCCATTTCCAGCGCATTAACGAGGCGTTGTTTGGAATCCTCGAACGGTTGCCGGTGTGATGGATGGGTGAAATTTGAATTCGCCTGTCCATCTCTCCGGTCTCGAAATTCCAACTGATTTTTCGCCGTTCTCCATTCACCCGCGCTTCCACCACTGCCTGGTAATGGGTATTTTCCTGCAACGGCTCCAGGGGAAACAGGGCAAACTGATATTTTGAAAACTGCTGGTTGGGATCGGAAGCCTTAGTTAACAAACGCGTATTGGTAACCTCCTGCCGATTGGCCTCAGCCGGACTTTTACCCTTGGGTTGGCCCGGATAGCGAAACAACTGAAAACTCAGTAACTCAACTTGCTTGGTAACAGCCGGATTAAACTGAATAGACACGGGATACCCGGATACGGAGTAATCCGGTACCGGGTCCGGATCTTCTTCATAAAACACCGGCATAACGTCCGTCGCACCTCTCGGCGGCCAGAGCACAATGGGGGGATTTTCCTTAAAAAGCCGGTTTTTAACGGTTTCCAGATACTCGACCCGCACCTTAAGATCCTCCGGGCACAAGGTAACGTACTTGCCGGAATAAGGATAAACGGCCTCTTGGGGAGGAGAGGCGCAGAAGGCGTCGAACCATTCGGCAAATACCTTAATCTTCTGGGGGCAAATCTCGTAGTATTTTCCAGAATGGGAATAGACGGCCTCAGGCGGTGGATTGGCGCAAAAATTCTCGAACCATTGGGCGTTGATTTCGATGTTTTGCGGGCACATGACGTAATACCGGCCAGGTCCGGAATGCCTGGCTGCCTTGGGCGGAGAGTCACAAAATTTATCCATATAGGTAGCGCTAAGGGTGGTGTTATTGGGGCATCGAAAGGGATACGGAGGAGTAAAGAGGGCCTCCTTGGGAGGGTCGGTGCATAGCTTATCCATATACCGGGGATCCAGTTGCGTGCCGTTGCAGGTAATGGGTTTAATTGCCAGAGCCTCCTCGGGAGTATTGCGGCAAATCGCGGTTAAGTTGGAGTTGCCCATGTTATAGACATGAATAGCGTTTTTTTCGGCTTGATTAATGCCGATCCCCACTTCATTGACGCCGAAATCCAGAAAACCAAAGCGGTGATAAATGGCGCTCATCAGGTCATCGATGGAAGACTGGCTGGTAGTCTCTCCGCTGCTGATATTTTCCGAAACCTCACTAACCGGATAGCCTGCATGGCGGGCGCGCTCGCCGGGGGTACGGCCGGTGTAGCCGGGATAACCCGGCTTTTCCAGATGCCCTTGATTGGCTTGACTGAGGTCGATTTTGTCCCGGTTCCGGTGCAAATAATCGGCATGATTCATGGCCGCTTCCTGCAATGCGGATTGGCGGCTAAAAGTTATCATTCCCGCTTGCCGGCGGATTTCGTTAAGATAGGCATAGGCACTTTCCAGCTCGGTTTGGCCGGCTTGACCGACGCCCTGGCCGAGGAGCAGCGTTAGCCCCAGCCAGCTCATCAGCCGGATGCCGGTGAGATAAGGTTCTGATTGAATCTTTTGCTGCATTGCTGGGCTCTCTCTAATTCTTTTCTACCGTTATCTTTTCAGGGGGATGTTAAATCAGTGAAATCCTTAGCGCCTCTTCTCGTGACCGATCATTTGCTAAACGAGCTCAACACCCTGGCGGCGCCCTCCATGCTGGCGGTTGCCCTGCAGGCCATCGGTGCCGAACTCGGCGACGCCTGGCCGGACAGAATAACGTTATTTAGTTACAGTGCCGAGTTCAGGGAAGGCGCCAGACAGGGAGATAGCGTCCAGATCGCCTACGAGGAAACGCCCGGCCGGCAGCCCGGCGATAGAGCATTCCGGGTCTATTTCAGCAAAGCGGCAAACCAACTGGGACGGGTTGGCAAGTGGCATCTGATTTGCGCCGCGCCAAATGCCGCTCGACTGCTACCCTATGACATCAGCCAACCGATAGTCGACGGGCGCACCGATCAGGAGCTCTGGCGGCCCGAGCCCATGGTGGCCGCCGGGAATGTGCTGGAGGATGCCCAGGCGCTGTTATGGCTGGCCGGACAGAGCGCCCGGGGTTATATGAAAAGACTGGATCAGGAATTCGCCGGTGCCGCCGAGGACGTCGTATTTCATGACGATCTGAGCACCCGTCAGTACGGTGGCATTTCCGTCACCATGACATTAGCCGGCTGGCCGGCGCAAGATCGGGTGCTGCGCTGTGCCCTGCTGTATCAGCTGCCGTTGCTAAGCCAACCGAAGCAAGACAGAAAATTGCATTTTCACGGCGTGCTGGTTGCGGAAGATCATGAAGCAACCGAGCTGCTGGGCACGTTCCGCTTTACCATCGTCCGGCTGCATGGGCAGCGTCAAGCCATTTATCCCGATGGCTCGACGGAGTGGCGGTAATGGTAGGGAGTGCCGTCGGTCGCAGATTACGATTTCTTGAGCAATCGGTAGGCAAACAAAAGTAAGACAGCGCCTAGAATAGCAATGCCAAAACTGGAAAGGTTAAAGCCGGTGACAGTGCCAAAGCCCAGTTGGGTACCGATAAAGCCGCCGACAACGGCACCGACGATACCAAGGATAATGGTGATGATAATACCCCCTGGGTCCTGCCCCGGTATAATGAGCTTTGCGAGAGCACCGGCGATTAAACCAAAAATTATCCACGATAAAATTCCCATGCGTTATCTCCAATGTAGGGTTTTAATAGGATTGGCTATAGATAGAGTGGCTCCTAGATTATAGAAGTCGCCGGGACCTTTTAACAGGCAATCAGCAAACCGCTTGTATCTCGACTTTGGCGTTGGTGGCGGGATCTTGATCGATAATGTGATTTTTTTTACAGCTAGCAAAGCCGTTTTTTGGTATAACTGACGCTCAAAAAAAACTGGCTTCCACATTGGCTATGGTCTGTCAGATGGAAGTTAGACGTTAACAAAGTCGAGGGGGAATGGATCCATGACGCTTGTTACGTTGCTTTTGGCCCTCTTGCTAGGTCTGATACCTACCTTCTTATTTGTGCGTCCGTTTTACTCGGTCCGCCGGCGTTTTATCAATGACGAATCGATGCTTTCCGAGGGGAGGCGCTTAAAACATAATGACCGCTATTGGGGAGTGCAGTTAATGCCGCCCCAATTCGGTATCTGCTGTAGTCAGCTTCGCCAACTCCAGGGACGCACTTTCCCCAAGGCAAGGGCGCCGGCCTTACCGCTAAAAGGTTGTGCCGTGTCCCATTGTCATTGCCGCTACCGTTATCTGGTGGAACGCCGCAGCGGTCAGGACCGACGCCGGGAACACCGGCTTGTTGCGGGCGAATCCGACCGGCGTTCCGGCGCAGATCGCCGGCAGGCGTATTAGATTGAAGTGTAAGCATCAACCTAAACTTTATTTTCGACAATGTGCGGATCGACGTCGACTACAATCGGCTCACGTGCTCGATTCCCGTTAAAGAGCAGTTGGTTTTTGTGGTGGCAGGGTTTAGCTCTTTTGAGTAAAGGCAATTTATAGAATAATAAACATGATGGGTAACAGAGGTTGAAACGGAGTGCTCTTTAACTCATACGAATTTATACTTGCTTTTTTACCAATAACTCTGGGAGTTTTCTTTTTCTTCGCCGCTCGTTTAGGTCATAATCTGGCAATTGCGTGGCTTGTATTTGCGTCTTTGTTTTTTTATAGTTGGTGGAATCCTGTTTATGTTATTTTGATTCTTGTCTCCATGCTTTTCAATTTTGGCGTGGGAAAGCGTCTGGCTTATTTATACAAAAAAAATAACTTAACTGAGGGGAAAGTATATTTATTTATTGGCGTTACAGCCAATCTTGCGCTTCTTGGTTATTATAAATATGCAAATTTCTTTGTAACCAATATTAATCAAATGGTGGGTACGGATTACCACATTGACGCCATTGTTCTACCGCTTGCTATTTCTTTTTTTACTTTTCAGCAGATTGCTTATCTAGTTGATGCTTACAAAGGCATTGTGAGTGAGTATCAGTTCTCCCATTATGCATTGTTCGTCACCTTTTTTCCGCAATTGATTGCCGGGCCAATTGTACATCATACTGAGATGCTGCCACAGTTTATGGAGCGCAACAATTTGCGCATGCATACGGAGAATCTCTGTATTGGGCTAACAATTTTTTCAATCGGATTGTTTAAGAAAGCAGTATTGGCTGATGGAGTAGCTGAATACGCGAGTCCCGTATTTGATGCGGCCGGGCGTAGAGAAACCCTCACTTTGTTCGAGGCATGGGGAGGGGCGCTTGCCTATACTATGCAACTTTATTTTGACTTTTCCGGTTATTCAGACATGGCAATTGGTGCGGCGCGCCTGTTTGGCATTAAACTGCCCCTCAATTTCCATTCACCTTATAAGGCTACCAACATTACCGAGTTTTGGCGGCGCTGGCATATGACGCTATCGCGTTTCTTGCGGGATTATGTCTACGTGCCTTTAGGTGGTAATCGCAAAGGTCAACTGCGGCGTTATATGAATCTTATGGTAACCATGCTACTGGGCGGACTTTGGCATGGGGCCGGCTGGACTTTTGTCATATGGGGTGGGTTACACGGGTTATACTTAACGATTAATCACGGTTGGCGATATGTATGGCGGTTCTTGGGGTTTAATACCTACCGCTTAGCCTTTTTCTGGCGAGGATTATCGTGGTTTATAACATTTTTTGCAGTCGTGGTTGGCTGGGTATTTTTTCGGGCTGCAGATTTTGAAGCTGCCGTGATTATGTTGCAGGGAATGAGCGGGCTCAATGGAGTTGCTATCCCTAACGGCATTGCCGTTCGCTTAGGAAGTTTCCAAGAAATACTGAGCAATATGGGTGTAGATTTTTATTTGGGAGGTGGGGCGCAATTTGTCTTATCTTATTTTTGGGTAATTAGCCTTTTGGTGGTTGCGCTTTGTGCCCCCAATACACAGCAAATTATGGTGAATTTTGCGCCGGCGTTTAATGTTTTTGGGTCGAGTCTAAGCGATTCCATCAGGGTGGGGGGGCGTTTAGTTATAAATTTAAAATGGGCGCCTACGTTAAGGTGGGCTATAGTCACTGCGCTTATCTCCACCGGTGGTTTGTTAGCACTTTCGAGCGTTTCGGAGTTCCTTTATTTCCAGTTTTAGCAGTACCACGAGTTGGCGGTGTTTTGTCGTTTATTGGGGCATCGCTCTAATAGCCCTGCTGATTCTTTGTGCGGGTTTAAATATTATCGTGGATCCTTACGGATTATTTGGCACACCGCGAATCGCAGGTTTTAATACAGTAAAGCCCGCAGCTGGAGAGAGGGTGCGTGTAGTGAAGCCTTATCAGGTTCATCGAGCTAAACCAGCTACCCTGATTGTGGGCAATTCAAGACCGGAAATGGGACTAGATCCCCTTTTTTTCTGTTGGCCGGTCGCCATGAAACCGGTTTACAGTATGACTCTTCCTGGAAGTAATGTTTATATGCAGGTACGTTATGTGCAACATGCGCTTGCCGGTAATTCCGTCAAAACCATTTTAATGGGTCTCGATTTTCTAGATTTTTTGGTTAAAGCCGATAAGAAATTTGATCCGGATCGTTGGCCACCGACCGTCCAAGGTTTTGAAAACCGTCTGCTAACTACCGCAAACGGGCAAAAAAATCACGGCTATTTTATGCATTCACTTAAAGATCACTTGACAGCGGCACTTTCACTAGATGCACTTAAAGATAGTTTATTAACGTTAGTCGCCCAGAATAGTCTCAATGCAACGACCCGAACTGAACTTGGCTTCAATCCGGCCCTCGATTATATGAATATTATACAAACGGAAGGTCAACGCGTTTTATTTGCGCAAAAAAATAGCGAGGTGATTGAACGTTTGCTGAGAAACGACCGGTCGTTATATCAAGGTGAAACAAAATGGTCTGAACATTTGGAAGCGCTCAAGTGGTTTATTGACTACGTTACCATCCGTGATATTCAGCTTATCTTATTTATCAATCCTTATCATGCCGATTACCTGGAAAGTATTTGGCAAACCGGAAAGTGGCCGCTGTTGGAGGAGTGGAAACGTGCACTGGTAGAGCTTGCCGCCGACTACAGTGTTCCACTATGGGATTTTAATGGCTTCAATCGTTTTACTACAGATAAACAGCCTGCCGCGGGTGATAAGAAAAGCGTCTTAAATTGGTTCTGGGAACCGGCACACTACCGTAAAGAGCTGGGGAACATTATGCTGGCTCAAATGATTACAGACGAGAGTTGTCGTAAACCCAAAGCAACGATCGGTACGCTGATATCACCAGAAAATATTGACCAACATCTGTCCCTATTACGAAGCCAACGTGATGCCTATGTTGTCAACAATCCCGAGTTGGTTTTTCGAATTAGCCGTATAGTACAGCGCAAGGCAAATTGATTCGAGAATAAAAAACATTAGGCTTTAGACGGATTGCGTAACGTTTACGCTAATGCTTTATAGTGAAATCCTTTCTTTAACATGTCAGGATGTTTGATGGCAAATTTCTTGAAGAATAGCGGTTCCCACTTTCTCTACTGCGCTCGCCACCGCAGGTGAAAGCCTCTCGCCATAGCCGAATTCGGCGCCTTCGATCCCGTAGACAATCAGTTGATCCGGAAGCCGCAGGAGCGTGCGGGCCAGGGCAACGGCTTCGGCAACTCCGATAAGATGGCTAGAGCAAGGAAACCAGCTGTTGGGCAATCCTGTCTTGCCGGCGTCAAAGCGATGAACGGAGCCTGGCGTTGCTCCCGAGCAAATAGCATCAATCAGAAACACATGATGCATGCCGCGCCAGGCTTCCATCAGATTAACACCGTCAGCATCGTGTTCCATAATGGGTAGAGTGTGTGGAGCGCGCTGCTTCAGCCAATGGGCCACCGCCAGTCCAACGGTGTCGTCGCGGCGCAGCGCATTGCCAATGCCGATCACCAGCGTTTTCTCAAGGCTATTCACGGTCAAGAGTGAACTTTAGAAAATGAGTCGCACAGGAGATGCAGGGATCGTAGTTGCGAATGGTCTGTTCGCAGCGCCATTTGAGTTTGTCGTCAGGCAGATCCAGATTCTGTTCCACGACGCCGCGCAGATCCTGTTCGATTTGCCGCTGGTTTTGCGACGTCGGCGGAACTATCTGGGCTTCCAGGATGCGGCCTGCCTCGTTAAGTCGATAGCGATGATAACAGATGCCCCGCGGTGCCTCGGTGCAGCCATGACCTTCGCCGGCGCGCGGTGTTATCGCAACACAGGAAGCGTCCGGTTCTTCGTAGCCTTGCGCCAAACGCAGGGCCTCTTCAAAGGCATAGAGTACCTCTATCGCCCGCACCAGGATACTCTGAAAGGGGTTGTGACATACGGATCCTAAGCCGGCCTCCTGGGCCGTTTGCCGGGCAAGGGAAGAGAGCTGTGAGTAATTATTGTTATAACGGGCGATTGGTCCTACCAGATAAGTGTCAACACCGTGCAGATGGCCATGCAAGGCATTGGAGTGGGCCACGTGTTCTTCGTCCACATGGTTGCCAAATTCGGCAAGGGAAATATCCAGCCCCCGATTGGAAACGAGGCGCCCCTCGGTAATGGCATATTCGTCAGGATGCTGCAGAGAGACACAGGTATAGTCGTATTGATAGTCGGGAAAATCGAAGCCGGCGAATAATTTCACAGCATCCAGCGACGCCTCAATGCCCCATTGCAGAGGTTCAATCAGGTCACGCATGGCTTGCTTGCGGGGCGCCTTATAGAAACCGCCCACCTTTAGGTTCACCGGGTGCACGGCGCGCCCGCCAATCACCTCCAGAATACGGTTGCCCAGTTTCTTGAGCTGGAGGCCTTTCTCGACGACACCCGGATGAGTTTGGGCCAAGCGGAGGGAATCTTCATAGCCCAGAAAGTCAGGCGCGTGCAGCATGTAGGTATGAAGGACATGGCTTTCGATCCATTCACCGCAATAGATAAGCCGGCGCAGATCCCGCAATGGACCCGTTACGCGGATACCCAGGGCATCCTCCATGGCGTGGCTGGCGCCCATCATATAGGCGATGGGGCAGATGCCGCAGATGCGGGCCGTAATATCGGGCGCGTCACTGTACAGGCGTCCCTGCAGAAGGGCTTCAAAGAACCGTGGGGGTTCAAAGATGCGAAACTTGATATCTTGAATGGTATCGCCTTTTACCTTGACATAAAGGGCGCCTTCGCCCTCGACGCGAGCCAGGGCGTCAACTTTGACGGTACGGGTCTTACTTCTGTTCATGGTTGAGGCTCTCCGCACGGAATGCCGCGGCATTGGCATTGAATAGGCGGTAGCTGTGCTTAATCTCCCGGCTGGTCATCCCCAACTCGGTGAAACGCTGGCTTAAGCTGGTCGTATTCGGCGTTTCTTTAGGGCCAAAACAGCCATAACAGCCGCGGCTGCGCGCCGGGCATAGGTTACCGCAACCGGCTTGGGTCACCGGTCCTAAACAGGAGACGCCTTGGGCGACCGTGACGCAGACGGTACCGGCACGCTTGCACTCAATGCATTGGCTATAGGTTGGCACATTGGGTTTACGGCCAACGAGGAAAGCACTCAGCACTTCCAGAAGCTGAACTTTGTCGATGGGGCAACCGCGCAGTTGAAAATCAACCGCCACATGATGCTCGATAGGGGTAGAGGTCGCCAGCGTGTCGATGTATTCCGGGTGAGCGTAGACGGCGGTGATAAACTGATCCGCATCCTTAAAGTTGCGCAACGCCTGAATTCCGCCGGCGGTGGCGCAGGCGCCGATCGTGATCAGGGTCTTGGAAGATTGCCGCACTTGCCGGATGCGTTCGGCATCGTCCGGAGTGGAAATGGAACCCTCTACCAAAGAGATATCATAAGGACCCCGCAGTTGCGCCCGCGTCGCCTCGAGAAAATACGCAATTTCCACCGTGTCGGCGATGCTAAGCAGCTCATCTTCACAATCCAGCAGACTGAGCTGGCAGCCGTCACAGGACGAAAATTTCCAGACTGCCAATTTAGGTTTCCCCGCCATCTTATAACTCCCGCACTTCAAAGAGGTTCGCAATGGTGTCGTAGCGGTACACGGGTCCGTCCTTGCAGACAAAGCCGGGTCCAAACTGACAGTGACCGCAGAACCCCACGGCGCATTTCATATTGCGTTCCATGGACACGTAGAGGCAATCGTCAGCAACTCCATATTTGAGTAAGGCCTTGACGGCGTAACGCATCATCACTTCCGGTCCGCAAATCATGGCGACGGCATCGATGGGATCAAAACCGCCCTGACCGAGAAGTGCAGTGACGATTCCCACCTTGCCGGCCCAACTCTCGGTGGCACGGTCTACCGTAGCCTCCACGGTTAAGTCAAAACGGCCGCGCCATTGTTGTAGTTCAGCAAGAAAAAGAATGTCCTCCGGCGTCCGGGCGCCATAATAAATGCAAATGTTGCCATATTTTTCCCGATGTGCCAGCACGTGATAGATCGCCGGGCGAAGCGGCGCCAGTCCGATGCCGCCGGCGACAAATACCACGTCAACGCCCTCGGCATCCGTCACCGGCCAAGGAGTTCCAAAGGGACCGCGCACCCCCAAGGTATCGCCGCGCCGCAGTTGTTTCATGATTGCGGTCACCGGGCCAACGGCGCGGATTGTATGCACTAGAAGCGCGGGGTTTTGCGGATCGCCGCTGATACTGATGGGCACCTCCCCCGCCCCGAAAGCGTAGAGCATATTAAACTGGCCGGGTGCGAAAGACGGGCTGGTTGCCTGTTCAACGGGCGTCAAGTAGAAGGTAAAGGTATCACTGAGTTCCCGTTGCGCCCTTTGAATGCGATAGGGTATGGGTATCATTGGATCAGCCGGCAGTGCCGTCGCCATTACCACTCTCCTCTCATTGTGCCGTTAGCCGTAGATGTCGATCAACTGAAGCCGGGCCGCTTCCAGCCGGTTCGCCAGCACCGGGATAAAGCGTTTAAACAGCTCATAAGCTAGAGTTGGGTCGCTTTGATATTTGCCGCGCAGACAGGCGGCATCCAGGCTGACGACGCGGGTCAATTGCATGGCGCGCGCATCCGCGGTCCAGTGATACGGCGGTACCAGCCAGGACCAGCCTAGAATATCGCCGTCATGCAGGGTCTGCACAATGATTGGGGCACTATCCGGTACCCGTAACTCTTGCGCCACGCTACCGTGGCGAATGAGAAAGAATTTATTGGCCGGTTCGCCTTCGCGATGAATATAATCACCGGCGCTATAGCGTTCGTTTGCGGCACACCCGGCAATGATTTGCCGGGCTTGTGAGTCCATGTCTTGGAAAAAGGGATGTTCTTTTAGCAGGCGCTCAAGCCCTTCGATCTGGACCATAACTATCTCCCTTGCTGACTGGTCTGGCTGACGAGGGCCCTTTTTAGCATCTGCCGCCGGGTCGCGGCCAGGCGGTCCGCCATAATTGGGATGAACCGCTTAAACAGCTCGTAGGCCAGGGTGTGATCGCTTTCGTATTTGCCACGCAGACAGGCGGCGTCCAGGCTGATAAGGCGAGTCAGTTCCGTGGCGCAGGCGTCGTAAACCCATTTATGCGGAGGCACAAGCCAGGACCAGCCCACAATATCACCGCTGTGACGTTCGTCGACGATGAGCGGATCACGGCCCGGTACATGGATCTCCAAAGCCACGCTACCGTGACGAATGAGATAGAATTTGTTGGCCGGTTGCCCTTCGCGAAAGATATAGTCACCGGCATTAAAGCGTTCGTTCGCAGCGCAGCCGGCGATGGTCTCACAAGCTTGTGGATCCATGCCGGCAAAGAAGAGATGTTCCTTCAGCAGCCGGTCAAGGCCCTCGATCTTACCCATTACACTTATCCTCCTTCACTGTCCCGGATGGCTCGGGCTTCTTCAGTAATATCGATTCCCACAGGGCACCATGTGATACAGCGGCCACAGCCTATACAACCCGAGGAGTTGAACTGATCGTGCCAGGTGGAGAGTTTATGGGTCATCCACTGGCGATACCGAGAGCGACCCTCGCGGCGGATGCTGCCCCCGTGAATATAGCTAAAATCGATGGTAAAGCAGGAATCCCACTTGCGCCAACGTTCTGTGGATTGACCGGTGAGATCGGTAACATCCTCTACCGTGGTGCAAAAGCAGGTAGGGCAAACCATAGTGCAGTTGCCGCAGGTAAGGCAGCGCTGGGCGACGTCGTCCCAACGGGGATGTTCCAAATTGCGCTTCAGCAGCGGCTCTACGTCCGCCACCATTTCCCGTTGCATAGCACGGACGGCGGTAGCGGTTACCGCTTCGCCTGCACTGATGTCGGCGGCTGTTGCCGGCTGCTGGGGCAGCTTGGCAAGGATGGCCGCACCCTTAGGGGAACCCGCCTCGATTAGGAAATCGTGACGTTTATCGTCAATCAGTTCCGTCAGGACGAGATCGAAGCCCTGGGTTGCTTTAGGCCCCGTATTCATGGAAGCACAGAAACAGGTCCCGGCGGGCCGGGCGCAGTTGACCGCCACGATAAAGGCTTGCTGACGGCGAGCGAGATAACCAGGATCGGCAAAGGTGCCGTTATCGAAAACGCGGTCCTGGATCTGCATGGCGTGGATGTCACAACTGCGTACTCCGAGGAAGGCGTAGCGGGGGGTTGCTTCTTGCTGCTCTTTAGCCAGAAAACCTTTACCGCGTCGCTGGGCCTGCCAGAGACGCTGTGCTGGCGGATATAGATAGCGTTTCCAGCTATGCGGGCCGACCACATAGTCAAAGAGTGCAGCGCGGTCGCTCTTTACCAGCCGGTAGCTACCGCCGTCCTGGCGGTCGTCCCAGCCAACGGGTAACTCGCTAAATGATGTAATTGGCTCATAAGTAATGGCGCCACTATCTAGCTTCGGACCGATCACCTGATAGCCTTCGGTAATGAGAGCGGCAATGAGCTGGTCAAGCGCCTGGTTGGCGAGAATGGCAAGCGGTTGCTGAGAAGCAGTCTGTGCTCTCTTCATATTCACTTCCTCTGGTGGGCAAAGCAAGCGAGCTACGCTTATTTATTGTAGGGAATTACCGGGTTTTGCTAAGCGTATGCTATTTTTAAAATCATAGATTAAAATTATAAAGAGGGTCAATTAAATTGACATTGATCTTGATCAAGAAAAATTTAAAACCAGGAAAATGCGTATCGCATATTAAGGCCTTATGCAGACGGTCGTTACTGCTGTTAATGAAAACACGTACAGCCGACGTATTGTGAATCAATGTCCGGCGCGGCCGGTAAATTCGTCCATGCTTTTGGTAATGCCCAGAGTATTCATGACTGAGTCGAAAAACCACGTTGGAAACAGACGAACAAAATAGGAAGCCAATACAAAGCGGGGCATAATCAGACGCTGTTGATTTTTTTGAATGGCGGCAACAATCTTGTTAGCCACATAATCGGGTTCAAGAATAGGCAATAGCCAGGAAAAGCGCGTTTTGGCACCGGTAAACATGCCGGTATTAATATAGTAGGGGCAGACCAGCGTTGTTTTAATCGCCGACCCCTGGCGTTTTAATTCAACCCGCAATGAGTCGGCATAGCCAACCGCGGCAAATTTACTGGAGCAATAATCCGTGAGCCGTGCGGTGCCCACCAATCCAGCGGCAGAGGCAAGGGTTACGATATGCCCACTGTTACGGTTAACCATATCGGAAAGAAACGCTCGTGTGGTCCAAAATAAGGCCAGTGTATTGACGTCAAAGGTGCGGATAATCGCCTCGTCCGTGGCTTCCAGCATGGGTTTTCCAGAGACAATGCCGGCGTTGTTAATCAGTATGTCAACAGTGCCGCATTCCTGCCGAACCTGCTGAGCAGTGGCATAAATCGCTTCACGATTGGTGAGGTCGCAAATATAAGTGGAGGCTTTGCGGTTTTGTCCCTTAAGCTCTTCACCGAGTGCATTGAGTCCTTCCTGATTAACGTCCCAAAGAATCACGTGTGCTCCTTGAGCCGCAATTTTTAAAGCCATTAACCGGCCGATGCCGCTTGCCGCCCCGGTAATAAGGACCTTGTTACCTTGAAAATCAGTCATGGTTTCTTCCTCTGTTGTTTTTCTAAATTAGTAAGTCACTCAATTTTAATGATAACTTACGGTTCTGCTGGTAAGCTTGTAGAAAAATGCTGTTTAAGCGATTGCTGTAGAACTTACGGTAAAACCCACTAATATGCCTATGGAGGAGGGCAATTTAGGGATGCTGATGAGCGAACCCGCCGGTGTAATCCAGAGATCGCTATCAACCGTCTTGTGAGTTTTCCTTTCTCTTAACTTAAAGCGCACGGAATCGCTTGCAGAAAACGTTTTCTCCCGAAGCTCGATAGGAAGGGGTAAGGGGCATTGTGATAGATGGGGTAACCGATGTCCGAAATGCTTTGGCAGCCATCTCCAGACCGTATCCAGCAATCTAATATGATGGCTTTTCTGCGTGCCTTAAAGCGGGATTGGCAGGTAAAGTTAACGGATTATCCGGCCTTATATCAATGGTCCATTCAAGAACCGGAGAAATTCTGGCTTGCGCTGTGGGATTTTGCCCATGTGAGGGCTGAGTCCCAGGGCGGTAGCGTATTGCAAGACGAGAATAGGATGCCGGGCGCACGCTGGTTCCCAGAGGCGCGCCTAAATTTCGCTGAGAACCTGCTGCGCCGCCGCGATAATACCCAAGCCATTGTCTTTTGGGGCGAGGATCGGGTACGCCGCTCCCTGACCCATGCCGAGCTTTACGGGCAAGTTGCGCAGCTGGTCCAGGCGCTTCAGGTCATGGGTGTTAAAGCCGGCGACCGAGTAGCCGGTTACCTGCCCAATATGCCGGAGACCGTTATCGCCATGCTGGCGGCCACCAGCATAGGCGCCATTTGGTCATCCTGCTCTCCGGATTTTGGGATACGCGGCGTTGTGGATCGGTTTGGGCAAATTTCACCTAAGGTGCTGTTTAGCGTGGATGGCTATTATTACAATGGCCGATCTCACGACTGCTTATCTCGACTGCAAAGTATCAGGGGCGAGTTGCCCGGTCTGGAACAGCTGATTATTGTGCCTTATGTGCAAAACCAACCACCGATAAACCAGATGCTGGATGCCAACTTGCTGACGGACTGTATGGCGCCTTACCAGCCTCAGGAAATACCGTTCGCACAGCTTCCCTTTAACCATCCCCTTTACATTATGTTCTCTTCCGGCACCACCGGAGTACCCAAATGCATCGTCCATGGCGCCGGCGGTATTCTGTTGCAGCATCTTAAGGAACATCTGCTGCACGTGGACGTCAAGCCCGGGGAACGGATGTTTTACTTTACCACTTGCGGCTGGATGATGTGGAATTGGCTGGTTTCGGCACTGGCTGCTCAGGCCACACTGCTGCTCTATGACGGATCGCCGTTTTACCCTAGCGGCAATGTCCTGTTCGATTATGCCGACGCTGAGGCGATGACGGTATTGGGAACCTCGGCAAAGTTTATCGATGCTGTCCATAAAGCCGGACTAGAACCCCGCCACACCCACAGTCTTGCCACGGTGAAGACAATACTGTCTACGGGGTCGCCGTTAGCCCCTGAAAGCTTCGATTTTGTTTATCAGCACATAAAACCGGATGTCTGTCTGTCCTCTATTTCCGGCGGCACTGACATTGTTTCTTGCTTTGCTCTCGGTAATCCCGTGTTGCCGGTGTGGCGCGGGGAACTGCAATGCCGGGGATTGGGTATGCAAGTAGAGGTTTGGAACGAAGAGGGTAAATCGGTGCGCGGGGAAAAGGGTGAATTGGTATGCACTGCACCGTTTCCCGCAATGCCCATCGGGTTTTGGAATGATCCCGACGGTGCGAAATACCATGCCGCTTATTTTGCAACCTTTCCCGGTGTCTGGTGCCATGGGGACTATGTGGAACTCACAGAGCATGATGGCATGATTATCTATGGTCGCTCCGATGCCGTGCTGAATCCCGGCGGAGTACGAATCGGTACAGCAGAGATTTATCGCCAGGTGGAAAAGCTCTCGGAGGTGGTGGAGTCTCTTGTCATCGGCCAGGCTTGGGAGAATGACGTGCGGGTTGTGCTGTTCGTACGCCTGCAGGAGGGGATTAGTTTGGATAAGACATTGAGCGACCGCATTAAATCTCAGGTTCGTCAGAATACCACGCCTCGCCATGTGCCGGAAAAAATCATTCAGGTGGCCGACATCCCTCGCACAAAAAGCGGTAAAATCGTAGAATTGGCCGTGCGCGATGTGGTGCATGGACGTTCGGTTAAGAATAAAGAGGCTCTGGCCAATCCCGAGGCGCTGGAGCAATTTATCGGTATACCGGAACTGCAGCAATCTTAAACGTTTGGTGTGAAATCACGACATGCTACCACGCCACCAGATCGGCGAAGGCCAACGAGGGCCGACCGAGTTGCTGATTAAGCCAGATGCAGAAATTATGCAGCGCCATCTTAGCGCCCAGGCGAACCTGAAAGCCGTCCAGGGCGTGAGGACGCTCGCGGTCGAGGCGAAAGACATGCGGCAAGCTGTGGTTGACGGTCTCCACGATCTGGCGAATGCCAGCCAGCCAGCGTCGCCAGGGCTTGGGCCAGGGATGGCGGCTGTTGCGCTTCGGGGCACAGATCCGTTCAGCCCCGTAGACGTGTTGCCAGTATGGATGGCGCTCTTCGCCTTCAAAGCCCTTGTCGGTGACATCCACTCCCTGAGCCGGTGCCCCGACGCTGGCGATGCGCGGGTCCGGGAAGGCGCGCAGAGCGAAGAACGTCTCAGCCAGGGGCTGATCTTTGGTGCTAGCCGAGGCGACGCCAAAGCCGGTGATCACGCCCCAGGGATTGACGGCGGTGAGCACCTGCAAGCCCTCATACCAGCCGAGCCGGTTACTCCACCCGATGTCGGCCAAGCCGGGCAGCCAGCCCAGCCCTCGCCGTTTCGCCGCGCGGGTGACGGCAGGGGTCCCATCCAGGGCTTCATAGGCACAGCGTTGGGCTTCCAGCAACTGAACGAGGTGCAGAAAACAGGCTACCACCGCTTCCCTGTGCAAGCGCAACAAACGATTGAACTGAGCCCGATCCGGCAAGGTGGGAAAAGCCCCTCGCAGGTGCCGCTGGGCATAACGATAGAAGTCCCGCTCACTGGTAAAGTGCTGCCACTGCCCGAACAGGGCCAAGGTCACCACCTCGCTGCGCGTCAGCGATGCCGCCGGACCAGGCCGATGCGGTGTCGGCAAGGCATGCTTGCAGAAATCATCCATCATGACGTATAGAATCGTTAGGAAGGTGTCGATGTCGATCATGGGGAAGCTCCTCGATTTCCGGATGAGAGCTTCTATTTTGATCCTCGACGCCTTCCGTTTAAATAGCATCCAGTCAACTCACACCAAACGTTTAAGTGTTGCCCATGTGAGTTGATACATTGACTCGGCTCGGGAATTGCGCTTAAACTGAACGTAAGTTTATATCAAAAGACAAAAGCATCAACCACTGTGCGGGGATTCCATTGATGGGCAGACTAGATAATAAGATCGCGCTCGTAACGGGTGGCTCCCGGGGGATTGGTAAAGCCATTTCCCTGGCGTTGGCCAAAGAAGGTGCTAAAATTGCTCTAAATTACAACAGTAGTGCCAGTGCCGCGCAAGCGGTTGCCGATGAAATCAAAGCCATGGGTTCGGACGCTTTTATTGCCCAGGCCGATGTCAGCGATAGCGCGGCCGCTCGCAATCTGGTTAAACAAGTAATTGACCACTTCGGAACCATCGATATTTTAGTCAACAACGCGGGTATTACCCGTGACATGTTCTTTAAAAAGCTTACCGACGAAGCTTGGCACGAGGTCATTAAGACCAACCTGGATAGTGTTTATTATGTTACCAGCGCCGCATTACCCAACATGCAGGAAAAGAATTATGGCCGGATTATTGGCATCAGTTCTTTCGTGGGCCAAAAGGGCAATTTAGCGCAAACCAACTACGCCGCGAGTAAAGCCGGCCTGATTGGTTTTACCAAGTCGGCTGCTTTGGAGCTTGCCCGGAACAATATTACGGTTAATGTGGTTGCGCCGGGCTTTATCGGCACCGATATGGTGCTATCAATACGCGAAGACGTGCAACAAAAGCTGATTGCGCAGGTGCCGCTAGGGCGGCTTGGCAAACCTGAAGAAGTGGCCAAAGCGGTAGTGTTTCTTGCCGCTGATGGCGACTATATCACCGGACAGCAAATTAATGTTAATGGCGGTATCTATATGTAATTCAAGAATCCCATAGAAGAGACCAGGTTGAAACTGGTCCCATGGGATGCTAGTTGGGGCGGCTTTATGCCGCCCATTTTTTTGTATCTGGTCCCGTTCCATTTGTAAATTTTTGTGTCAGTCGCTATCCGCTCTAGCGGAAATAAGTGGGATGCTAATTCATTAGCAATAGATGATGACAGCATTGAAGAGTTCCTCATTGACGGGAAAATTTTTCCTGCCACGACTTTGTGGCAAGAGGGTTAGCAAGCATTATAATAATCATCTTGCCGGGTTGGCACTGAGACTTTATGGCAGTGCTAGAGAATCAGTCGTTGGCGAGGTTTTACAGTTCTTAACAATTTGTCAGACTAGTACTTAGCAGGGTAAACTTGCTAACCTTGGATACCCTTCTCTGCGCCGGAATAGCTCAGTCGGCAGAGCAACTGATTCGTAATCAGTAGGTCCGCGGTTCGAGTCCGCGTTCCGGCACCAATAAGAATAAAAGTTTATAATTTTTCATCTTTATCCCAATGTTCCCTTTTTTGTGTTCCTGATTGAAGGACCTCAATATTATGTGCGGTATAGTCGGTCTTTTCCATACACGTTCCGAAGCTACTCCCGATCGCGGTTTGCTTAATACTATGAACCAAACACAGCATCACCGTGGACCGGACGAGGGCGGGCTACATATCGAACCGAGTCTAGGATTGGGACACCGCCGTCTATCCATTATTGACCTCGCTTCAGGGCAACAGCCACTTTTCAATGAGGATAATTCGGTTGTTGTTGTTTATAATGGTGAAATATATAATTATCAGGAACTCGCGGATGAGTTAGCCGCCTCGGGGCATATCTTCCGTACCCGATCGGATACCGAAGTAATCGTACATGCGTGGGAAGAATGGGGAAAAAGTTGCGTTGAGCGTTTTCGAGGTATGTTCGCCTTCGGCTTATGGGACCGTAATCAGCGAACTTTGTTTTTAGCTCGTGATCGCCTCGGAATCAAGCCCATTTACTACTCCATGTTGCCATGCGGCCAATTCATATTTGGTTCAGAGCTTAAAGCTTTATTGGCACATTCCGATCTGTCGCGTAAAATTGATCTCCAGGCTGTAGAAGACTACTTTGCATACGGATATGTACCCGAGCCTAAAAGCATCCTGCAAGATGTATTCAAATTACCTCCTGGCCATGTTCTCACTTTAGATTCAAATACCAAATCTCTGCCGGTGCCGCAAAAATATTGGGATATCTCCTTTGACCCACTGAAAATCAGTAGTCCCAAGGCAATGGAAGCGGAGCTTATTGAGCGGCTGCGTGAAGCCGTACGAATCCGCCTTATAGCCGAGGTGCCGTTAGGGGCCTTTTTATCCGGGGGGGTTGATTCTAGTGCAGTAGTGGCAATGATGGCAGGTTTGATGGACGAACCGGTTAGAACCTGTTCAGTTACTTTTGATAACCCAAACTATGATGAAGCCGCTTATGCGTCTTTGATAGCCAGGCGATACGGAACGAGTCATCACGTGGAACAAGTTAACCCTGATGATTTCACCCTCGTGGACCGTTTGGCAACGTTTTATGATGAACCTTTCGCTGATAGCTCCGCCATGCCGACCTATCGGGTTTGCGAACTAGCCCGGCGGCAGGTCACCGTAGCGCTGTCGGGCGATGGTGGCGATGAAAATTTTGCTGGTTACCGCCGGTACCGCTGGCACCTATATGAGAACTTTGTGCGCAATTTTTTGCCATCTAATTTCCGGAAACCGTTCTTTGGTTTCGTTGGACAATTCTACCCAAAATTAGACTGGGCACCTAAACCATTACGGGCTAAATCCACTTTTGAATCTTTAGCCAAAGATTCAGTGGATGGCTATTTTCACAGCGTTTCAGTTTTGGGGGATAAGCTGCGTGCTCGCTTGTATCACGATAAGTTTCGCGCAGGATTGCAGGGTTATCATGCGGTCGAAACCCTTCGTGCACATGCGCTCCAAGCTCCAACGGATCATCCATTATCTTTGATTCAATACTTGGATATAAAAACCTTTCTTGTTGGTCGTATCCTTACAAAAGTGGACCGGGCGAGCATGGCAAATTCTCTAGAAGTTCGCGTACCGATATTAGATCATAAATTTGTTGAGTGGGTTTCCTGTCTGCCTCCAGAATTAAAATTACATGGTAAAGAAGGAAAATATATATTTAAGAAGTCTCTCGAAGATTATGTGCCACCCGAAATTCTTTATCGCCCCAAAATGGGCTTTTCTGTTCCTTTGGCGAGTTGGTTCCGTGGGCCGCTAAAGAATCGTGTCAGTGAGGTTTTGCTGGGGGAACGTTTATCTTCAATGGAATTCTTTAATCGGAGTTTTCTACAGCATTTGCTCGATCAACATTTGGCGGGTTTACGAGATTACAGCGAGCCGATTTGGTCACTTTTAATGTTTGAAGCATTCCACCGGCAAGTGATAAGCTAAGCATCGTTTATCGAATTTAGCAATTTGGTTTCGAATAAAGATTCAAAAAATACAATGGATACATCTAAACAACTCTGGTAAGTAACGATTAGGTTCGGGCTTGGTCAAGCGATCCGTTCCAGGAATGAGCCATATGGAAAGCACGATTCAATAGGAAACATCCATCATTCTCTTAATACCTCGATCATTGATTCTCGATTTCTTGTAGAGATAGGAAATTCAACGCATGCGTTTACACAACTAACGGTAAGCAACAATCTTAATACCGCTTTCCCAATTTCCAAACAGAGGTTCTCCGTCTGTTTCAAATCTGAGTTCTCTATTTTCAGGCATTGGTAACCAGACATTTTCTGAGTTATATGACCATCCCTGCTGTGTACTAGCAATGCTATAAAGATAAAAAGCGGCTTCTCTAGATTCACTAGCTTTTACAAATATTTTAAAGCTGTGGGATCCTCCTTTGACGTAGCTTGTTGCAATGTAAGCATACACAAGAATCTCCCTTGCTGTATCGGGAACGCTCTTAGGTATTTTGCGGGTGATATTATTTGGTTTACCTGAAGGTAATGCTCCTAAGTCTATGTTGACGGGGTAATAATTAGCCGAAGATGATTTAAATTCTTTTTGCAGGATTGTAGCTAACTTTTCTTCGCTAACGTAGGTGTCATTTAATCTTTCGATATCTTTTTGTAGCATTTTGAATTTTTTTACATTTTTTTCTTGTAAGGTGTTGATAGTCTGAACTGTTTCTTTCTGCAAAGCAGTGAGGGAATTTTGTGTCTCTGTTCGTGAGAATGTGATTGTTTGGTTAATTTTCTTTTGTATGGTATTAAATTTGTCTTTTATACTATTCAGTTCAGACTCGTTTTGAACCTTCCATTTTAAAAAAGTATCCTTAAACTCTTCAACGCTCATTTGTAAAGCTGCAAGATTGTCGTTCATCTTTTTCGTATCTGTCTTGCTTTTATATTGTTGTTCGTAAATATCATATTTAAGCTCTTTAATTTCATTTTGCAAAGATATCAAGGTTCTATTTATTCTGTACAAGTCGATTCTTTTTGCATATTCTTTCTCAGAAAAATAATAAACTCCAATCAATACCGCAGTGATAATAATTAAGATTGTCATCAGTTGTATAAGTTTTTTCATCAATTTTTCTCTAATGTGCGGTGATTGGTTAGCCGCTTTATCTAGGTTCAATTAACACTCTGTGTATTGGTAAATTAGAATGCTATCAGGATTTGGATATTAACATTGCCGTGATCAAATATTGTATTATAGCCTATTAGTTTTAAGACGTTTTATATACGATGATGGATGTAGAAAGGCAGTGTAGTTTTAAATAGAAATTCACATTCCAAAGCCGCCCGTCTTTAAATAATCGAATTAACAGCCTTTATGTTTCAATCCGGTTGCTTTTTTGCATGCCTACTCTCTACAGTTATTACTAAAACTGACGAACTTTCTGAAAAACTTATTATTTTCTACGTGCGCTCAATAAGCAAAGGTGAGATGCTTTTTTGAGTGCAATGGCAAATTGGAATGACAAATTGGAATGGTAGGTTTGAAAAGTAAAGACTTTCAGTACCCGATGAAAGCTTATGTTAAGTCACCCGAAGGAGGGAAAATGAATTACAACAATTGGCATAAATTTGTGATAAGAAAAATAGGAGGACACCTTGGCCCTCCTGAAAATGCAGCGTTTAGCGGAATGAGCTAAGCATGTTCCGAATGGCAGTTAACCACTCCTGCTCAAGCTTTTGCCTTTCTTGCCGTGGCGCACCGCGTCGACGGGCTTCGAAGTAGGCATTCATACGTTCGATAGCAGCCTTGGTTTGCGCTTGAAGTGTACTTTCAATGTGTTTATGCATTACCGTGTCCTTCCTAAGACATATTACATTCTCTCACAGGGGAGTGTGTTTCTACTCCGGCTGTTCTTTGCCGGGGAGCTGGTCCCCGTACCTATTAAGAAAGTCGCGTATAAAACGTCTAATCTCCCTTGATGCTGTGGTATCCAAATCGCGGCAAGCGGCTACGAACTCATCTCGAAGGTCAGCTTCGATCCTCACCACTAATTTGGCGTCATTGTGCTTATCTAACTTTTTCTTTTTCTTAATCATTCATGAAAATATAGACAATGTACAGACGTAGTATACACTGAAATTCATACCGTAGACTAAAGTTGAGCGTAATCAGATGGAGCTGTAAACTTATCTACTAATGACTACGTACTGACGGTTGGCTCATTTTTTGAAGTTCTAAAGATTCAGCGCCTTACGTTGTGCATGAGGTATGCAATAGCACAAATCACGTTTATTATAAATCAATGGCTTACATTAGATTACCGAACCGAGAGTACGTAATGATAAGATGCGAGTTTACTATATAATATCGGCTCTTCATTATTGTCTTTCAGTCATTTGAAGATCGCTTGTTGCTAGTCTTTGACATAAAATAGAATGAGTTTGATTTCATAAATACTGAAACGTTAAATTGAACTTAAGTTGTTGAAAGGGTTTTGCTATGAAAAGGAAATTCGCTAATTTATTGGTTTTTTTGATTACGTTCATTTTTTTTATATCTCAATCATACGCTGAATTTTATAAATATACCGATAAAAGAGGGGTCGCCCATTTTGTTGACGATGTCGCTAAAATACCCATCGAATTTAGGAGTGAAGCAGTAAGTTATAAGAATAAACAACGTGATCCTCTTTCTAAGGATGAAAGAAAAAAACTTTTGGAAAGAGAAAAAACGCTAAGACTCAATATGATCGAGGAGTATGCCTCTAAGGAGGTGGAAACCAAAGTAATGATATTGAACAATAGAATATTAATTCCTGCAAAGCTGGGTTATGGAGGTAGAGAAATTGAAGCTTTGCTTCTTCTTGACACAGGTGCTTCAATAACATTACTTGATCGAGAAAAAGCACGCAAATTGGGGATATGGAGTTTTGTCAAGACAAAAGGTCAAGTGGCAGATGGTAAATTGATTGAGACTGACCTAGCGAAACTTGATTACATAACAGTGGGTCCTTTCAAAAAGATGAATATGTATGCGGCTTTTATTGATCGACGAGGACCTTCAGCAATGCACGATGGTCTTCTCGGCATGAATTTTCTGAGAGATCTTGAATACAGTATAGATTTTGAAAAAAATGTTATAAAGTGGAAAAAATCATAGCCGCACAAGCAAAACATAAATTTGGCGATATAATAAGCTTTGCAAGATATAACCAGGAATATTTCGAAGTGAATATAACCACTGTGCCGGCTTTCCATCTTGCTTTTCCAGTGAATAACTTGGAAAGTACCTATAAGTTTTACGTTGATCTTATCGGTTGCCGAGTTGGCCGTCAAACCAATACTTGGATGGATTTCAATTTTTTTGGGCATCAAATCACCGCTCATCTTAGTGAGGATGCAAATAGAGGCGCAGAGTCCAATATGGTGGACGGTGATATGGTTCCCGTTCGTCATTTTGGCGTTATATTGGACTGGGAGGGTTGGCATGAATTGGTCCGCAAGCTGCGTCGTGCCGATGTTCAGTTCATTGTCGAACCTCATACTCGGTTTAATGGTGAAATTGGTGAGCAAGCGACCTTTTTTTGTCAGGATCCAAGCGGTAATGCTCTTGAGTTCAAAAGTTTTAAAGATATGAGTCAAGTATTCGCAACGTAACCCAAACTGTTCTCTCAAATGTGGTAGATAGTCGGCACCGCGTAGCTCGATAGCCAATGAAACAAATGCAGGTTCGCTGAAGGTGAGCGACTGAGGTGAGAAAGGTAAGGTCGATGGCGCCTGTTGTTCTGGCGCCACCCTATTTCGTTTAGTGATTCAGAATGATGGTGACGTTATCCGTTCAGTTGTTACCACGTACCTTGACATACGAGCCTGGTGCATCTTCTAGGGGCTTTAGCTTGCCGTCGCCAGGAATTCGAGCCTTGACTTGGGAACCAGCATGGGCTTTGATCCATTCTAGCCAATGAGTCCACCAGGATCCTTCATGTTGGAAAGCTGTCTGCACCCACTCTTCAGGGATTTCAGGCAGTTTATCATTGGTCCAGTAACTATACTTCTTAGCGGCTGGAGGGTTGACAACGCCGGCAATATGGCCGGATTCACCCAGAACAAAGGTCACAGGTCCACTGGGCAGACGCGTACCAGCGTAGGTGGACTTCCAGGGGGCAATATGATCTTCTTTGGTAGACAGGAAATACACAGGAGTTTTAATTTTCCCCAAGTGGATGGGTACACCTAGAAAGTTGACTCCTCCGGGATCTTTTAATTTGTTATTTAGGTACATGTTGCGCAGATAAAAAGCATGCATGGCCTTGGGCATGCGCGTGGAATCAGAATTCCAATATAGTAAATCGAAGGGGAATGGTTCTTCGCCCATTAGGTAGTTGCGGATCACGAACGACCAGATAAGGTCATTAGCCCGTAATAGGTTGAATACGCCCGCCATATGATGGCCTTCTAGATAGCCCTTCTTCTGCATGCCTTTGTCGACATGAGCAAATTGTTCTTCATCGATGAAGACTGAGAGTTCACCCACTTTAGTGAAATCGAGCATCGTAGTGAGAGCTGTGACGCTCTTGATGCGTTCATCCTGCTTAGCTGTTAGATAGGCCGCGGTACAAAAAAGCAAGGTACCGCCAATGCAATAGCCAATGATATTGACGTTTTTTTCTCCGGTCGCTTGCTCAATGGCGTCCAAAGCTGCCAAGGTGCCGTGAGATAAATAATGCTCAAAATCCATTTCAGCCAACTTCTCATCCGGGTTGACCCAAGAGATGACGAATACAGTAAAGCCTTGGTCAACTGCCCATTTGATAAAGGAATTTTTAGGTTGCATATCAAGAATGTAATATTTGTTTATCCACGGCGGTACCATCAGTAGCGGCCGTTTAAACACTGTCTCGGTGCTGGGGTTGTACTGCAACAGTTGAATTAATTCTGTTTGAAAAATTACCTTGCCAGGGGTTACGGCCAGGTTTCGGCCTGGTTCGAAAGCTTGCGTATCGGTCATTTTGATGTGGAGTCTGCCTTTGCCACGCGCTAGATCTTCCAGCAGATCGGCTAAGCCCTTAACAAGGTTCTCTCCCCCGGATTCCAACGTAGCCTTAAGGACTTTGGGATTGGTAAAGGCAAAATTGGTGGGCGACATAGCGTCTACGAATTGCTTCGTATAAAAATCTACTTTCTCAGCAGTTTTTTCGTCTAATCCTTCGACGTCCTTGACTATACGTTGAATATGACGAGCAGCCAACAGGTACGACTGCTTAATGAAATCGAAAATGACATTTTCCGTCCACTCAGTATCTTTAAAGCGTTTATCACTCGGATCCGCTGTCACTGCGGGTTGAACCTCCTGTCCTAACATGCGTTGAGAAGCAATCTGCCACATGTTTACGTAGTTCTGCCAAAAGTTGAATTGAGCCTGTATCAGCTTATTAGGGTCTGCCAACATCCTCTGAGTCATATCAATGAAGGCTTTGGCTACGATACCAGGATCCGGTATGCTGAAAGGAACTTCTCCTTTTGTTTGTTTCTCCAGATAAATTTGCAGCAGACGCTGGCTGCGCTCGGCGATTTTAGAGAGATTTTGTGCAAACCGACTAACATCCATGGGCTTTATATCAGGAAGCTTAAAGGGTGATTGTTCTCTCCCTAAGCTTTGCGCTAAAGCAGCTTCCAATAGTTTCATTTCCGGCAAGTCAACGGTTCTTTGTTGCTCAGCCATGGTTCTCCTCCTCATAAGTGCGTATTAAGTGATTTGCTACTGAACAAAAGGGTCTGGTTCAAATCAAGGTAACACTCAGAGGGTCTAAGTAAATGAAAAGACGATGTATTCCACAAAAAAGTGTTACCTTGCTCAGGGATCCATTTGAACCATGCCAACAAAAGTATAGTCGTAATGTCGGGATGGACGGCGTCGTGAGAATAGGTATTCTCAAGCAAGTCATTTTTTTCTTGATCCAAAGTAAAAAAGGATTATGAACTTCAGTCGATGGGGCTTGTATCGCTTCAGTGGTGGGTTGCATATTAGACAGTTTTTAAAAGTTGAGTTGAGTAACCGACCACAATGGAACACGACCTGAACTTATTTCGAACAGGAAAAGATTGTATGAACGGCGAAGGTAATCAAGTAGTTGCTAAACGCAGCAAAGAGAATTAACACCTTATAATTGTACTAAAGCCAGTAGGTCTGACAAGCTGTAAAAAAGAGGAATTATAGCTTTCTGCGGGAGTAACTTTAGAAGTAATCGAATGATTTACATAATTTTTTCCTATCTTTTCTGTATCTGAACTGTTTAAATAAAAGCAGGCTATCGTTTCATCCTCTAAATTTTTCTCTAGAACTACAGTAGCGTATGTGTATGAAATCTGAAATCTTGGCCAACGGAGCAATCACCCATGTCATCTTCGATATGGACGGTCTGCTTTTAGATACTGAGAGTTTTTATACCGAAGTGACCCAAAAGATAGTTAGCCGCTTTGGTAAGACCTTTGATTGGTCGATCAAATCACGAATGATTGGCCTCCCTTCCCTTGATGCCGCCTGTTATTTAGTAGACACGTTAAGTTTGCCCATGACGGCAGAACAATATCTTAAGGAACGAGAGCTGATGTTGGAAGCAAAATTTCCTCACGCTAAGCCGCTGCCTGGTGCGGAGTGTCTAACTCGGCATTTACATGCTCATGGTATACCGCAAGCTGTAGCTTCTAGTTCCAACCGACGTTTTTTTGAACTGAAAACAACCTATCATCAGCAATGGTTTAATGTTTTTGATTGTGTTGTATTGGGTGATGATCCGGCTATCCAGAAGGGAAAACCTGCACCGGATATTTTTTTAGCAGCTGCCCGGTGTATGGGAGCCGATCCAGAAAATTGTTTGGTTTTTGAGGACGCGCCCTCTGGTATGCAAGCAGCGCTGGCAGCAGGTATGTTTGTAGCGGTAGTACCTGATCCACACATGATTCAAGAAGTTTATGCGAGAGCGCATCAAATTTTGAAATCTCTAACTGAATTTGATCCAGAAAGGTGGGGATTGCCTCCCTTCTAATCAGCATATGTTCGAAAGGATAAGGATTTCTAAGGGTGGTTTTATTTGTAACATGGAAAGTTACGTCATTGATTTAGCCATAAAATTTTTCAGCGCATAAGCTTGCTTTTATGGCATTAATGTAATGCTCTCTAAAGGAAGTACTATTTCTCTGTAGGCTGCTATTTCTTTAGCTCTACTAAGTAGCTAATTGAGCGATTGTAAAACCGCCTGTCGCATGCTGCTTTGCAATAGCTATTTTATTTAATTGTTGCTTGCAGCGGCACCTTAGTTCTCAAACTTTGAAATAATGACGCTAAAGGTCGAATCGTGTCAACAAATTTAATGATAAATTGTAAAAAATTGTAAAATTCTCTATATATTCATAATCGTTAACTAATAAAAATTAGAAGAAACAATCCCTTAAAAAAATAATTTTTTTAGAATACTAAGTTGGCTAGCTTTTTGCTCTATTTGATCGAAGAACAATGCACGATAAGATTTGTTCTAAAACATAAAATTAAAAAATTTATCCTTGAATTCCACACGTAACGTTTTTAGCCATTTCGAATGGAGTGATGTCTTTAAAAAAACATCATCAAGAAATGGTGCCGAAGCTATTAAGATCAAGAGAGCAGCATGCATAAACCTAAAGTTTTATCATCTAGATTTGCGTGGATGGCGATTCTATCGGGAATTCTAATAATTTGCAATTCATCATACATGATTTGCAATCTCTCCTATGCTGCCACGCAAGACTCAAGCGAAGCTCAGTATGGCGGCACATACAATGCGCCACTGCATAGTGAGCCCATAACGCTTGATCCTGCATATTACACAGATATTTATTCAATGAATGTTGCTGCTAATCTGTTTGACGGACTGGTTGAATTTGATAAGGATCTTAATGTAGTTCCATCTATAGCTAGAAAGTGGAAAATTTCTAGAGACCATCACACTTACACTTTTCTGTTGAAAGAAGGCGTTAAATTTCATAACGGTCGCGAAGTCACAGCAAAAGATTTTATCTTTTCTTTCAGTCGCATTTTAAGCCCAGATATTCAATCACCCGTGGCTTCGTTTTTCTTAAATATTCAAGGTGCCAAAGAATACCGAGACGGTAAAAATCCGACAGTTAGTGGATTAATCGCCTTAGAACCTTATACTTTGATAATTCAGTTGGAGAAACCTTTTGCGCCTTTTCTTTCTATTCTTGCAATGGTTAACGCCAAAGTCATTCCTGAAGAGGAAGTCGATTCTGGTTTCGGTAAAAATCCTGTAGGCACAGGACCATTTAGATTTCGCACTTGGGAACCTGGAAAACAAATCATTCTTGAAGCGAATAAAGACTATTTTGATGATCGACCTTTTTTAAACAATTTGCGTTTCTTAATTTACCCCAATGATGATTGGGAGCAAATGTTCACTGATTTTAACCAGGGGATTTTAGAGCATTCTTTTATTCCTAGTGAGCAATACGAAAAAATTGTATCTTCGAATAGTAGAAACAAACCTTCTGTTATTAGCAAACCTGGACTTAATTTAGTCTATGTGGGCATGAATATGGATGTTTCACCTTTTAATGATTTGCGAGTCCGACAAGCTATTAATTATGCGATAGATACAGAAACTATTGTTAAACAAATTACGAAAAGAGGCAGTATCCCGGCTAAGGGGATTTTACCACCGGGAATTGCAGGTTACGATCCAAGCTTTAAGGCTTACTCTTACGAACCTCAAAAAGCCCGTGAACTGTTAACACAAGCTGGTTATTCTGAGGGACATGGATTTCCCCCCATTGAAATTTGGACAATTTCGAAAGCCGAAAGCGTGCAAAGGGAATTACAAGCTTACCAGCATTATCTGGCAGAAGTTGGTATTGAGCTTATCCCTAAACTCGCCGACGATTGGCAAGAATTTGTAAAAGTTATCAACGAGAAACGGGCCCCTATGTTCTATGCGGCATGGTATGCAGATTATCCAGATCCCGATAATTTTTTTTATCCACTTTGTTACTCCAAAAGCAACACTAATCGTATGAAACTGAATGATCCCGAACTTGACCGATTATTGAACCAGGCGCGAGAAGAGGTGGATTACATGAAAAGAGTCGAGCTTTATCGGAATATCGAAAAGCGAGCAATGCATAATGCACCTCTCATACCTCAACACGTTAACAGTAACAATTATCTTTTTCACTCATGGGTTCAAGGGGTTGAATTAAGTCATCTTGGCGCTGTTTATCTTCCGTTTCGGAAAGTTTGGATTGATCAGAAAAAACTCGCTGCAGAAATGCCAAAGATAAAAAACACCACATTTACGTCAGCCGATCGGCTGGTAAATGATCCTCGGAAACTTCAATAAAAATATATAAAAAGTGTAGAGATTTTTGAAAATCAAGAAAGATTGAGTTTATAGTATAAAGTATGTAGGAAATATAACTAAGGAAATATGGAGATTCATTATGCGAGCCTGTAAGAGTTTTTTCTGCGGTTTACTAATCGTGTATGCGGGAGCGGTGATGGCCTCCTCGGGCAGCGCGCAAGAGGAGAATAAATGCATTGTTGTATTTAAGGAGGATGCTTCACAAGACGCGATCGACAACTATATTGCTTCCTGGGAAGCAGATGGTGTATCGGTCGTCTACCGTCTTGATCTCATTAATGGGCTAGTTTTCGCTGTTCCTAATTTCATGAACTGTGCTGAGCTAGCAACTGATCCGATTGTTATTAACGTTCAAAAAGATCAGAAAATTCAATCTGAAAGAATAATGGCAGCCGGTGAAGGCGGATCTGGTGAAGGCGGATCTGGTGAAGGCGGATCTGGTGAAGGCGGATCTGGTGAAGGCGGATCTGGTGAAGGCGGATCTGGTGAAGGCGGATCTGGTGAAGGCGGATCTGGTGAAGGCGGATCTGGTGAAGGCGGATCTGGTGAAGGCGGATCTGGTGAAGGCGAAGCGAGAACATTTTTTAATCCTTATTTTGTTCCCATTTATGATTCAATTAGCAATTACGAACGGACATGGGGCATTCTTGAGCTGTATAAATGTGCTTATGAAGAAGATTTTTATACAAGCACTTACGATCCAAATTGTCAGTCTCGGCTTCTTTCGGAAGCACTTTTGAAACTCAAGGAAAGGTATTTAGAGGGTAGACCGGTCAGAGTTGCGGTGTTTGACACAGGAATTGATGGCATTCATCCCGCCTTCGGAGGACGGGTTATAGAGAGCATTGATTTTGTTAATGACTGTGTTGATTTTGTTCCTGCTTGGCTCGGCCTTCTGGATGACTGCAACGGTCATGGCACTCATGTCGCGGGAACTCTGGGTGCTGATACAGTTGGCGCGGCGCCTCACACAGAAATTCTTTCAATCAAGGTGCTTCGTGAAGATACCAGTGGAGAGCTTAGTACACTTCTTGCCGGTCTGCAGTGGATTATAAAATGGATGGAAACTCATGGACCCGTTGATGTTATTAACATGAGTCTAGCCTTTAAAGAGGATAATATCCTAGTTAGAAGGTTGCTAGATATAGCTCTCGATAAAGGTGTCACAGTAGTAGCCGCCGTTGGAAATCATTTCAATTGGGAAGAGGATGAGCAAGATCGTCAGGAAGACAATAAGTTATTAGCAGTCGGCGAAGGTGGTGGATCTGGTAAAGGCGGATCTGGTAAAGGCGGATCTGGTAAAGGCGGATCTGGTGAAGGTGTTGTTGCAAGCTGTGGAATAGCTGTATCAGAGGAGTATCCAGTATTAGCAGCCGGTGAAGGCGGATCTGGTGAAGGCGGATCTGGTGAAGGCGTTGTCGCAAACTGTGTGGTAGCTGTATCAGAAGAGTATCCAGTAATGTATCCAGCTAAATATTCGGCTAGCAGCTCTGTCATAGCAGTGACTGCTACCAATCCCGAAGGTAAAATCGCCAATTTCGCAAATACTGGACCGGAAGTAGATATATGTGCTCCAGGCGTTGACGTTCTCTCCACAATTCCGGGAGGTCTCTATGGGGTATCTAGTGGAACAAGCATGGCAGCTCCTCATGTGAGTGCTGCCGTGGCATTGATGCGGGCTGTGAATTCAGATCTAACCCCGATATCGATAAAAAATATTCTTAGAAAAACCGCTTCTGGCTGTCATCTTAACTTGGACCGCGCTCTTCGTTTTGCTCATGCTCTGAGCCTACGTGGTCGAGAAAGATGAAATACTATTTTTCCAATATCTACCTTCAGGTTAACGTAGTCATCGAGAAAGGGGTTATGATTGGTGGTCTATAACCAGAGTTCAAACTGCAGTGTTTACATTGTGTGCTGTATGATGACTGCTGACTGATTGGATACAAGGCGGTGTGTTGTTTAAAGTTATCGTATAGGCTAATCACCCACTATGTTTTCCTCTGCATCCCTAGGGATGCAGAGGATTTCGCACTTTCTTGGGCGAGGTTCATCCACAATAGTAAATTTAAAGAAGTAAACATTTTTAAATTTAAAATTAAGAAAGTGCAGTAGTGAACAAACAGTATAATTTGTTAGGAGTTGTTATGACTGTGCATATGATTATATTAGTGATAATGCTTGAATCTTAGGGTGTTAACCATTGAAAATTTTTTGTTAAAATAATCAAACGCTTGAAGCATCCCTAAGCAGCCTCCTCTACTTAGTGAGTCCGGCGATTTTAAGACAGGTCTTGAATATGAAGCATAGAGGTTTCAGAAAAGATATTAAATTCAGGCTGCAGACAAAGTTTCTCATTGGTATTATTTTACTCGAAGCCGTGTTTATGTTCGGCGTCGTGCTAGTGGTTGAGAATCAAGTTCGTGATTCGATTCTGCTGGAATTTAAAAAACGAGGACTGTCTGTAACCAGAAATTTGGCAGCTATTAATAATGATTTAGTAACAACATATAATTATGTAAAAATTGATCAAAATTTGGACTGGGTAGTTGAGGAGAATAACCTTCTTTATGCAACCGTGGTATTGTTTGACGGAGAAATTGCAAGCTTTCGCGGTAGAAAAGAGCTTGAGAATATAGCCCTTACTGGAAGGCTGTACGATAGTACACGGGACATCAAGGAAACACTGATTCAATATGATCATTGGGAGGGAGAAGACTTTTGCGATATTGCTGTGCCAATTCTCTTAGAAGGGGAGAATTGGGGCACGGTACGAGCTGGTTTTTCACTCAATGATATGCAAACAGCGATTGTTAGCACACGTAAACTGTTACTCGCTTTAGCAGTCATTGGTCTTGTTTTCGGTTGCATAGCAGCTGTTTTCTTAGCGCATCGCATTACGCGTCCCATTGGTAACCTCGTTGAGAGTGTGAAAGCCATAGCTAATGGAGAGTACGATCATCCAATAAAAGTTGGTTCGCGTGACGAGATTGGTTACTTGGGACATCGATTTTCGGCAATGCAAGAGAAAATAAAAGAGCAGTTTCGATTGCAAGCAGATACCAATAGGCGACTTTCTATTATTAATGAGTATTTACAACATGAAATTACTGAGCGTCGGAATACGGAAGAGCAATTAAGAAAGGCTAAAGAAGCGGCCGAAGCTGCTAACTGTGCTAAATCTCAGTTTTTAGCCAATATGAGTCATGAGATTCGTACTCCTATGAACGGAATACTCGGTATGTCGGAGTTGCTTCTGGAAACCACACTAAATGATAAACAACGCAGGTTTGCAGATATGGTAAAAAGTTCTGGGGAGGTATTACTGGATCTCATTAACAATATTCTAGATTTTTCCAAAATTGAAGCAGGTAAGCTAGAATTAGAAAGCGTGGATTTTGCGTTAGATGAGGCTGTTGCAGAAGTTGTGGAACTTCTCGCTGAACGGGCTCAAAGCAAAGAGTTGGAGCTAGCTTGTTTAGTAGCGCATGATGTACCCGACGGCGTTCGGGGAGACCTTGGTCGTTTCCGCCAAGTTCTAATTAATCTCATCGGCAATGCCATTAAGTTTACTGATCGAGGAGAAGTGGTGGTACGTGCTACACCCTTAGAGGAGGGTAAGGATTGGGTGATGCTGCGTTTCGAAGTTAGTGATACTGGTCCTGGCATTACTGTGGAAGCGCTACAACGCATCTTTGATTCATTTTCGCAGGCAGATGGTTCGACCACACGCAAATACGGCGGAACAGGTTTGGGGTTGGCAATCTGCAAGCAGCTTGTTGCAATGATGGGAGGGGAAATTGGGGTTAAAAGCAAACTCGGGCAAGGTTCTAAATTCTGGTTTACTGTGCGTCTGGCGAAGCAACCTAATCAGGTGCAAGCGATGCGGCTTTCATCTCCCGTGTTACATGGGTTACGAGTGCTGATTGCTGATGATAATGCAACCACTAGGGAAATTTTAAATCATCAGGTAACTGCCTGGCAAATGCATTGTGATAGCGCTGAAAATGGAATGCAAGCTCTTGATATGTTGCAGAATGCTGCCAGACGAGGAGAACCTTATGATCTAATTATTTTGGACATGTATTTACCAGACATGGGTGGTATAGAACTAGCTCGCGCTGTTCAAGCCAATGCTGTCATCAGTACTGTACGGTTGATGATGCTGACTCCTGTGGGTCAGGAACTTGATGAGGTAGAAGCTTGGCAGAGAGGAATCGCAGGTTGTATGAGCAAACCGGCGCGTCCGTCTCAGCTTTATAATTGTCTTGTTAATATAATGGCATCGTCTAAGGAAATCGTCTCATCGCAATCCATTGTTGATGGTAAGGCAAAGAAAAACAAGCTAGTTTCTAATGCTCATGTGCTTTTAGCCGAAGACAATCTTATTAATCAAAAAGTTGCCGTAGCTATGCTTGAGAATCTCGGCTGTCGTGTCGATGTGGCAGTAAATGGCGTGGAAGCTCTTAGGTCGTTGCAAGATACCCAATACGATCTGATCTTTATGGATTGTCAAATGCCAGAGATGGATGGCTACGAGACAACTAGAGTTATTAGAGAAAACGAAGAAAGACAGCATTATGCACGCACGCATATTCCTATTATCGCTATTACAGCTAACGCAATGCAGGGAGACTGCGAGCAGTGCCTCAATGTGGGAATGGACGACTACATCAGTAAACCGGTTACCATGGAGCGTTTGAAAGTTATGCTTGAGAAATGGAGAATCAATGGATTGGCTGAAAATCACTTTGATTTGCAGACTCAGCGTGAAACAAGAAAAGAGTTTCCAGATGTTTCAAAAACTTTTTTTCTTTCTGCAAATAAATCTTTGGAGCCTAATGCAAAAAGCCAAAAGGTGGCAGCCTCAATGTAGGCTTTTTATTTAGATAGCCAAACAAAGCATTTATTATAGCGGTAATTAATTGGGTTCAGTACAATATCCACAGTGCTTAAACCACCCTTTGATATCGGTTTCTGTCACGGCATCCAACGCATTTCTTATTTCGCCATCGAGGGCATCTCTGGTACGTGCCGCCGAGCCCCGAAGAAAGGCTTTCACCTTCGACCAAAAGAGTTCAACGGGTGAGAAATCCGGGGAATAGGGAGGCAAAAAGTGTAACTCAGCCTGCTGCGCTTCCATCGCTTCTTGAATTCCTTCGACTTTGTGACTGCTCAAATTATCCAGCCACACTTGGTCGCCCGGCTGTAAGGTGGGAACCAGCAACTGCTGGATAAAGCTGGTAAAGGCATTGCCGTTGAGAGAGCCTTCGAGTTCCATGATCGCACGCACTTCCGTTAATCCCAATGCACTGACCAACGTCAGGTTCGGTCCCGGGTTCACTGGTTTGTCGGCATGAGCACGACAACCGCGCGGAGCCCGACCATAGCGGCGTGCCATACCGAGGTTGACGCCCGCTTCATCAATGAAAATCAAGTGCTTCGGGTCCATCTCGGCTTGTTCTTGTTGAAACTGTTGACGCGCCTGTTCGATCTCCTCATCGGCCTCGCGCTCACTCGCGTGGTAGCTTACCTTCTTGCGCGTGATCCCGCGCCGGCGCAAGCTCAAACCAATCGTCGAGCCGCTTACCACCACCCCCGTCTTCGCCTTTAGCCACCGATTCAATTCCGACAGCGTCGCGTCCGCGTGCTCCTCCACTAACTGTTTGAGTACCGCTTCATCCGATTCCCGCCGTTTGCGTGGTTGCCCACCCCCATGCGGTTTCGGATCCACCCGCCGGGTCTGCCGATAACGCTTCAGTAACCGCCAGACAAAATCCAAACTCACGGAAAAACGCACCGCTAAGCTACGCATCGAACCCTCCCCTCTCGTGTACGCATCTACTACTTTTTGACGCAGATCATTAGAATAGGGCTTCATCTTTATGACTCCTTTACCGTTCGTCGCTACCCTATTTATTTATGAGCTCCTTGTGCTGAATTCAACTAATTACCGCTATATTGATTATCGGCAGTTATGAGTTAAGTGCTGCTGAGTAGGTTATAAATTCTACGTACTTTCGTCGAACAGTATCCTACCGCGTGATATTTAAACTTTATGTGAATCTGTCAGTCTACTTGGCATTGAAAATAAAAAACACTTGCAATAGTTCACGAGAAAAGAGTTCAACCTATGAAACTTGAAAGGTTAATATTTCATCTTATTGTCAATGCAAGCTTGTTTCTCTTAGTTTCGGGATGCGCCCTTGGAACATCCCCGCAACGGGCAGAAACGGCAATGCTAGCTGATGAAGAACTGGTGTGTGAAGATGAAGCTTCATGCAGGGATATTTGGACGCGAGCTAGCCTCTGGGCAAAGAATAATACTGGTTGGCGTTTCTACAATGTAGATTTTAATCGCATTACCGTAGAGTGTTATTTCGCCAAAACCGATAACTATCAAATTGCTTATCAGATCGAAAGAGTTCCCTTGGACGGTGCAAAATCCAAGGTGCTGTTCAAAGTAGGCAGAAACCAAGCCACTCCTTGTGTTCCTGCCGACGCTGCCGCGGTAAAGGCGGATTTTAAGCGCTTCGTGCTACGGAGCTAAGTGCTCTGTTTCAGAAATAATGTCTAGGTTACGAAGGTTGTTGTACAATGCCAGCGTGAGAAAAGACCTTACTTTGGTGCTAGAGGGGAGTCAATACCATGCCGGGTCCTGCCCCAACACTATGCCCTGTGTTTCCGGAGGTATTTTTACAGCAAGCGCGCCGGAAGGTGCGTCGTAAGACGGCCCCTTATCAGACGGTTCAGCGTTATCAGTTGGTGTTGCTCCTGCACGAGAATGCTGGCTTGGGTCATGCGGAGGCCGGGGCACGCGTAGGGCTCTCAGGGCGTCAAGTTCAACGGTGGCGGCAACGCTGGATGGCGGGGGACTTTTCCGTAGTGGATCGATTGGGTCGGGGACGGTCGTCGGACTTTTCCCCCTCTGGATCAAGCGCTGGTTAAGGCGTTAGCGTGTGAAGTGGTGGCGGAGACCAAGCAGCCCTTGAGCCGCCAGTCGTTGGCGGATGTGAGGAGCCGTGCGCAACAAACGCTGCGCAAATCGATCAGTCGGAGCAGCGTATGGCGGATTTTGTGTAGCGATGCGATCAAGCCGTGGCGGTACCAGTACTGGCTTTTTCCTCGCGATCCGCGGTTTGCTGAGAAAGCGGGACCGATTCTGGATCTCTAGGCTGGAAGTTGGCAAGATCAACCCTTGGGCAGTAGCGATTATATGTTGAGCGCCGATGAAAAAACGAGCATTCAAGCCCGGCACCGCTGTCATCCGCCGCTAGCGCCGGCACCCGGGCGTGTGGCTCGCATTGAGCATGAGTACGAACGGGGCGGGGCGTTGCAGTATCTGGCGGCTTGGGAGGTACGGCGGGGTTACGTGATGGGTCGTTGCGAAGCGAAGACCGGCATTAAGCCATTTGGTCGGCTGGTCGATCAGGTGTTGGCGGAAGAGCCGTACCGGTCCACCGAGCGGTTGTTTTGGATCGTCGACAATGGCTCGTCGCATCGCGGTAAAGCGGCGGAGAACCGACTGCATCAAAGCGATCACCGAATCATTCTGGTGCATACGCCGATCCACGCCAGTTGGCTCAATCAGGTCGAAATCTACTTCTCGATCATTCAACGTAAGGTGCTGACACCGAATGACTTTGCTGACTTGGCCGCGATTCGACTGCGGTTAGCATTGTACGAAACACTGACCAATCAGAATCCGACGCCTTTCAAATGGAAGTTTAATCGCGACAAACTAACAGCGCTACTCAAGAAAATTGAGGCCCACGAAAAATTCCTCACCGCTTCTTGTGCTTCCACCCTAACTGACTATGAAGAGGCGGCCTAACCTCAATACCGTTCAATGGCCCATCACGATGGCCTGCTCAAAAGGTTTCGTGGGTTGAGGAGGACGACGATGGATAGGCCTTTTCTTGTACCATTTGCGCATTTTGCGTTTGATGACGCGGGGATTGATACGGTTGCGCCGCAGTGCGATGACCGCCTCGGCCACCTCCTGCACCAGCCGGCGGTACCAGCGCTGGCTCCCGCGCTGACTGGATGGGCACTCAGGCAGACGACACCGCAGGATTTTGAGCGTAGCAGTAAACGACAGTCGGCGCGGGTCCAGGTTCTGCGTAGCGGCGGCATCATCCATCAGCACCCGCACCAGGACATGGGCCAGGAGCAGCCCGTAGACTTCCTGCACCACCCCGGCCGGGGGTTGGCGGCGCAGCACCGGGCGTTCGCGCTGATGGGGTTTGAGTTCATCAAGCGTCAGTTCTTCCTCCCAGCGCTCGTGATAGAGACAGACCCGGGGGGTGGCGGGAGCGAGCGCGGCGTCGAGCCGCGTCGTCAGCAACCGATGCCGCTCACCCGCGCCCGAGCGAGTTGGATCGGCGAGCGTGTACGCGATGATCCGCACCATGATCCCGTGGCGATCGCGGCGCCGATCGGCGCCGTGGTGGTAGCGCTGGGCCAGGGAGGCGCCATCAGCCAAGACCTCAATCGGCTCGAAGATGCGGTTGGACGTGATACGCGCCAACCGGTGAGCCTCGCGCGCGCGCACCGCCGAGACACTGGCATAGTTCAGAAAATTGCGGTCCCACAGCCGCCGCATGTCCGGTTGCAGCGACCGCAAAAGGTAGCGAGCCCTGCTCGCCTCGCCGTGCTTCAGCGGTTTGAGCCACCGGCGCCACAAGACCTGGCTGCCAGTTTCGCACAGGGCCAACAGCCGCCCCTGGGGAAAAGCCCCGGGGGCGCGGCCACTGCCGGGTCGGCCGAAGGCGCGCTCATTAGCCTCGGTATCGGCCACATCCAGCACAACGCCGTCCCAGGCCATCGGGCGCATTCCCCGGTAAAAAGCCCCGGGCGTCTCCGCTCGACCCAACCGGCAGATCGCCCGCTCGGCCAGCACCCGCAGCGGTCCAATGCCCCGCCGCTTGCGCGCTTCGCACACGGTCGAGCGCCCCGGTACGCCACCCGGGCGAAACGGGTGCAACCAGCGAAAAATCTGCCGATAGCTGTCCCGACCACACAGCCCCAGCGCAATCATGAACCACCCCATGAACCACCCCGGCAGACGTTTACACACCGCCCCCTCTTGGCCGGTTTGTGCCAGCCCCTCTTCCCCCTGCGCACGGGGAATGATAGCTTGCAAAGCGCGGAGTCGATCACGCGTCGGCAAAGACGTCCACGCGTCAGTCTCTTGGCGAAGGTCGATCACCGTAGCCTCCTGATCAGGTTTGAGTTTTGGCAAACCTATCCTGACTGGAGGCTTTTCATTTGGCAAGCCCATTGAACGGTATTGGGCCTAACCTAGACATTATTTCTGAAACAGAGCACTAAGAAGCAAGATGAGGTGCTATTGAGAAGAATCTCGCAGGTCGAGGATTTCCATTCGATGGTTAAGACCGGGATGGGCTGGTGAGGGGCCCTCTGTAAGAATCACAAGGTTTCCGCGGAGGTTCTGAGCACGCAGCCAATCGCGTGCAAAAGCCGTCCAGTCCTGCGGATAGTCGTCTCTTTGTAAGGGATAGACGCCATAAGAAAATTGCTCTTTATAACGGATTCTGTTGATGATGTTCTAGGCCGTTCATAGAGCCTGAGACAAGCAAGTTCTCCAACCAATTGTCGACATAACGTTTGCCGTTGAGGCGTTCGGCGGGACATTGTCGGCTGTGATGTTTTTTCACTGTGCCCGGCGAGGAGGGACAGAAGTTCCACAACAACGCCAGCGCGCGTACCCGTAACTCGGCCGAGACCAAGGTGCCGTGGAAGTACTGCGCGTTAAAGCAGGCCCGATCGAGAAACTTCATTAACCGATCGACCAAGTTACTGGTGCGATGGGCTCGGGCATGGTCGTAACCGCGGCTGAACTGGGCACGCTTGCGGCACAGATCCAGCGTATTGGTCTTCATCGGTGACTCGGGAAGTGTCCGCTCAGCCCACTCACGAAGCCGACGCAGGCGTTGGGCAAAACCGGCTTTTCCCGGCGCCCGATAAGCCTGCCAGACGCGCTTGCCGACCTGTTCGAAGTACCCACCTAGCGCCTTGGTCGCCCGGTCGCGGATCTTGAGAAACGCATGCAAAAAACACAGAATAACAGTGATGCTTGGAAAGAGGTGCTTCCAAGCACCTTGGGTAGCCGCCCAGCCATCGGTGTTGACGGTCTCGGGCGCATAGGTTGGATCCAGGGTCCGGGCTTCCTTGGCAAACACCCCATAGGCTTGGGTCAACGCCGCCTCCGCGGCCGTGTCGACTACCGATGCCCCCAGTATGCACTCTGCACCGGCGGTCGTGGCGATATAAATCTTTTGCCCATCTAACCGGCTGTGCTTCTCATCGGCCACCAGGTCCTGCGGTAGGCGCTCGGGCGCTTTGACGGTGGTACCCACGACGCTCAGCCGACCCAGCCCCTGCTGCAACCGATACCAGTACATCGCATTGCGTCCAAACACGTAGGCTAGGGCCCAGCACGGGACATGAAAACGCATTAAGAACAAGCCCTTTTCCACCTCCGTCACCGCTGCCGTCATATAAGGCATGATAAACGCCGGGGCTACCGTAAACACCGCGCCGTTCGCCTTGAGGCGAACCCGCCGACAACGCAGCCCTTGCTTGCGTGACGCTGGTGTCTTACCACAGAACACATACCCTTGCTCCCAACTCGCCGGAAACAGCTCCGGAGACTGCTCATACCGCCCAGCAAGCTGCTCTCTACAAAACGCGCCATCGCGCAAAAACCGCTCATAGTCCGCTTCCGCTAACGCAAGCCGAATGGTTCGATAGCCTCGCGTCGCTTGATACGCTACAGTACTCATGGCTGCCTCCGGGTGTCGCGATGCCGGGTTGGGTGGTGCTAACCCGCAACATCTCGTACTCGGAGACAGTTTTCAACTCGGATTTAGCTCATCAACAGAATTCGTTACAAAGAGGAAAATTGCAATACCTGACAGGTATTTTCCAAGGCACTGACGGCTGTTATCCATACGGGAAGCCTAAACCGTGTCAGGTTTCGAGCAGTGGCTCCGCTGTGAGTGGGAACGATGATTATTGCTGGAGCGCTACGCTCTAGCGTATGGTAAACGCTTTCAGTGATGAGATTCACGAGATTGAGAGCACCGGTATTACCGTGGATCTGCAGTGCGTCCTGGAGCAAATGATGATTACGACGGTGAGGTTCGGTAGTAGCGGCAATCTTCGCTAACATTGTGACGGCTTCCGCTGGGTACTTGCCCATCGCTGATTCCTCAGAAATCATAACACAGTCGGTTCCATCCAAGATGGCATTAGCCACATCGGTGGCTTCTGCACGAGTGGGGCGTCGCCGCTCGACCATCGATTCCAACATTTGCGTGGCAGTGATTACCGGCTTTCCCTTTCCCCTCGCTTGTTCCATCAGTTGCTTTTGCACCACAGCAATACGTTCGATGGGAATTTCTACCCCGAGATCACCGCGAGCGATCATAATGCCGTCGGTAACCTGCAAGATTTCATCAATTTTGGCCAGCGCATCTGCCCGTTCAATCTTGGCGATAATAAATGGACGGTAGCCTAAGGATGTGTCCGCGAATAACTTGGACATTATAGGGATTCTGCTAGACGGCTCGGATGGACATCAATCTGGTTAATACTCTCCGAGAGAAGTATATTGCGTTAGAGCCGTTTTTCAACGAGTGGACGAAGCGACTGTGGGCGGCAGCGGAGGCGAAAGCGATCGGACGTGGGGGGAAAGCGTTGGTTTCCAAGGCAACCCAGCTGTCGCGGACGACAATCTATCGGGGTCTGCGCGAACTTGCGCGTTCGGACAAGGACGAAGCTGACAGGCGTATTCGGCAACCGGGAGGGGGCCGCAAGGCATTGACAATTCAGGCGCCGGCACTGATCGATACCCTCAAGGGGCTGGTGGAGGACACCACGCGCGGCGATCCCGAGTCGCCGTTGCTCTGGACCTGTAAGAGCACGCGTCAACTAGCTGAGACACTGGCCAGTGATGGTTATCGAGTAGGCCGTCAAAAGGTGTACGAATTACTCTCGGAGTTAGGCTACCGTCTGCAGAGCAATCGCAAAACCGAAGAGGGCCGAGGGCATCCTGATCGGGACAAGCAGTTTCGGTATCTGACCCGGCGCGTGAAACGGTTCCAACGCCATGGGCAGCCGGTGATTTCGGTGGACACGAAAAAAAAGGAGTTGATCGGGGAGTTTGCCAACCAGGGCCGGGAATGGCGAGGCAAAGGGCAACCTCGTCGTACCCAGGTTCACGATTTCGGCACCGATCGGGTCAGTCCCTATGGCGGGTATGATCAGACGGCGAATGTCGGTTGGGTCAGTGTGGGAACCGATGATGATACGGCCGAATTTGCCGTGGAAAGCAGCCGACGCTGGTGGTACAAGATGGGACGTGTGAGCTATCCGCAGGCCACGCATGTGCTGGTGACGGCCGACTGCGGCGGCAGTAATGGGTACCGAGTGCGACTCTGGAAACGCGCCCTTCAGAGCTTGGCGGACGAGACCGGGATGCAAATCTCAGTTTGTCATTTTCCGCCCGGAACCAGCAAGTGGAACAAGATCGAGCACCGGATGTTTTGCCATATCAGTACCAACTGGCGAGCCAAGCCCTTGACCAGCCATGAAGTGGTAGTCAATCTCATCGGCAATACCACCACGCGCGGAGGGTTACATATTCAAGCTGAGTTGGATACCAACGATTACCCAAAAGGCAAAAAAGTGACTGATGCTCAGATGAACAGCGTTAACCTCAGGCGTGCTCGATTCCATGGCGAATGGAACTACAGAATCTCACCTAAGTGTTCAACTTAATTACGGACACGTTCTAACGCTGCTGATGCTTTCCGAACCGCTTCCACATCAGCGGCAGCAGCAACAAAAGACTGACTCAGTGCATCTACACCCTGTTGCAACGCGAACTTGAGACAGGCGTGATCATGCTCGGTAAAAGCGCTAACTCCTAAATCGATTCCCGGAAGATTTAGCCCCTTACGGGAACGTAATTCACCTCCGACCAGCACCCGGCAGTGGACCTCGATATCCTTAACTTGAATAATTTCAAGCTGAATAAAGCCGTCATTAAGAAACAGGTTATCGCCCGCTTTGACCACCTTGGGAAGACGCTGGAAGCTGACGGACGCTTTCTCTGCATTACCGACAATGGCGTCCGTTGTTAGAGTAAAGGTGGTGCCTGTCTGTAGCTCAAGAGGCTCATTGGCCAGTTGACCAATACGGATTTTGGGGCCAGGTAGATCAGCCATTATGGCCACACGGTTACCAATCTTATGTGCAGCAGTACGGATATTATTAATTATTTTTTTATGGTTTGCGAAGTCACCATGAGAAAAGTTAAGGCGCGCTATGTTCATCCCTGCCTTGATCATCTCCTCGAGAATGGCCGGTGTTTGGGAAGCGGGCTCAATAGTGCAGACTAGTTTGGTTTTATGGTCTGGAAATGTCATTGCTGTGTTCCTGATCAAAATTACCTACTGACCTCTCTTACGTTCCCGTTCCTCTGCTTGCTGAGCTTGGATGGCGGTCAGGGCAATGGTAAATACAATATCTTCTACCAAAGCGCCACGCGATAAGTCATTGACAGACTTTCTCAGTCCCTGGAGCATTGGGCCAATGCTGATAACCTCAGCGCTGCGTTGCACTGCTTTATAGGTGGTGTTGCCTGTATTAAGATCAGGAAAAATAAATACCGTAGCGCGTCCAGCCACTTTGCTGTCGGGCGCTTTATTTTGGGCCACTGCTTTAATGGCTGCCGCGTCATACTGCAGCGGCCCGTCGATTAATAAATTAGGGTAGTGCTCCCGCGCGATGCGGGTTGCCTCACGGACCTTTTCTACATCGTTGCCGATGCCAGATTCACCGGTACTGTAGCTCAGCATGGCAACCCGGGGCTCGATACCAAAAGCTTTAGCCGATGCAGCGCTCTGGATGGCAATATCCGCTAAGGTTTCGGCGTCTGGGTCTGGATTAACGGCGCAATCTCCATAGACTAATACCTGCTCCGGTAGACACATAAAAAAGATAGAGGAAACCCGCTTTACGCCAGGTGCGGTCTTAATAAGCTGGAGGGCAGGGCGGATGGTATTGGCGGTGGTATGTATCGCGCCTGACACTAAGCCGTCCACTTCTCCTCGGTGGAGCATCATCGTGCCCAGCACCACGGCATCCTGAAGTTCCTCTTCCGCGACTTCTGGCGTCAGTCCTTTAGCCTTGCGCAGTTCAACCATGGGCGTAATATAACGCGGGATAATGGGTTGTGGATCAAGGATTTCGATTTCGTCGGACAGCTCCACGCCATGGCGGGCCGCCACCCGATGGATGTGTCCCGGCTCGCCCAGTAGCACGCAGCGGGCAATATTGCGCCGCCGGCATTCCACAGCTGCCCGGATCGTGCGCGGTTCATCACCTTCTGGCAGGACAATCCGCTTGTTGGCTTGGCGTGCCCGTTCCACCAGCAAATGGCGGAAAGCAGGCGGACTCAGTCGCCGTTCTTCTGTCCGGGTCAGCAATTCGTCAATCCATTGCAGACTGAGATTGGCGGCTACCGTCTGCACCACTCGCTGAATGCGGTCGAGATCGTCTAAAGGAACTTCAGGATTAATACGGCCAACGTTTAATGCCGCCACAATGGTTTGGTAAGGAACCAGAAGCACTGGTAAACCCGTCTCCAGACCTGCCTGACAAAGATTCCAGATCGGTGAGCTGGGCCGAAATCCACCGGTGAGCAGCAAAGCAGCAATTTGGGTGCCGTTAAGCGCTGCCATGCAGGTGGCCAGCAGTACGTCGTCGCGGTCGCCGGGCGTAATCACCAAGGCGCCGGAACGCAATACTTCGCAGTAGTGCGCCAAATTGCGCGCTATCACCGTGGCATGATAAACGCGTCGATCTAGATCTCCCGTGTTAAGTACCTCGGCGTTGTTGAAGCGAATAATGTCTTGTACGCGCGGTGCCATCAATTCACGCTGCCAGGGAATACAGCCCAGCATCCGGAACTTGGGGGTCTGAAAAATGGGACAGACTGCATAATTTGTTAACCTTCCAGGTATAGCGGCAGTGGTTGCATCCAATTCCTCACTGACATAATCAAAACGTAGTCGCCCCGACGCATCCACGGGAGCGCCTACGAAGTTCAGGACACAGCCAGGTAACCTTTCATGGTTGATGCCACCATAGGGCTGAGCAGCGATTTCTAGAAGCTCTTGCAACTGCTCAGGAGTATTGTTGCCTGGAGTTGTCACCAAAAGTGTATCGGCATCAAGGCTGCGGGCGATCTTGACATTAAGATTTGTTAAAAACCCTTCTCCTTGCCGAGGGACCAGACCCTCAACTATCACAATGCTGGCATCCTGGACGGCCGCTTCATAGCGGGCAAAAACTTCTTCCAGCAATTCATTTTCCCGACCCTGCCCAAGCAGCTCTTCTGCTATCGTTTGGGGCAGCGGTTCCGGTGGGGTCAAATTAGCAATAAGCTGTACCAGCCGAGTTGACCGCTCTGGTCCGGTATCGGACGCGTGTAGTTGCGTAATGGGTTTACAAAAACCGACTGGAATACCGCGCCGATCCAAGGCGTGGACCAATCCCAGGGCAACGCTGGTTAAACCTGTTCCTTCTCCGGTGGGTACCACGTAAATTGCTTTCGCCACAATTAACCCTCTGGATAAGATTCTCGTAACATACGCCCATTATAAGGAAACAAATGAAACAAAAATGTGGGTTTCAGGAAATCATCTAGAAACTCATTACGCCTAATATGACCTTCAACAGAGTTACGGAATCCACGGTAACCAACCATTGACTGTAGCTCTGCACCCACTAGAAAACTTAATTGCACTAATGGAGGTGACTCATGAGGCGTATCGTTGGTTCCTTAATCGGTTGTGTTGCTATTTTGGCTGTGAGCGGGAACGTATCAGCTGAATCGTTCAATAATCGAGGTGTTAACTGGGTAGTGGCAGCCCCCGAGGGATCTAGCCAACCGCGAATCTCCGTAAAACCCCGTTTAGTAGGATTTGAGGGGCGTGTTAACTGGGTAATGGTAGCCCCTGAGGGATCTAACCAACCACGAATCTCCGCAAGACCCCGTTTGGCGGGATTTAATGATCGCAGTGTTAACGGGGTAACGGCAGTCCCCGCAGGCTCTAATCGGCCGTACTTTGCCATGGTACCAAATCACCATTGATTTAGCAGTTGATCGTGCAAAGCACGTCTGGCTAACCGTCCGTTTGGTGAACCGCCTTACGGATGGTTATCTGTAATATTGCATCTTATTGAGAACAATCACTGACGGCATTGCCGATTACTTAAAGAACTTTACCCTTCGGACCAAGTCAATCGATGTAGAGAAACATTTTATTCGATAGATCTTCTTAACGATTTCCGTTGCATGACAGATAATAATGAACTTCGGTCGAACCCGCCAAGCATTGGCGAGCGGCAACGCTCATCTTTGCGCGTACTTGTATTTGGCGCGAGTGGTTATATTGGCACGAATCTCGTTCCACGCCTGCTTGAGCATGGTTACCAGGTGCGCGCTTCTGCGCGGCATAGTCAAGTGTTAGAAGGGCGGGGTTGGCAGGGCGTTGAACTGGTTGAAGCTGATGCACTGAAACCGGCAACGTTGATTCCGGTTCTCAACAATATTGATGTAGCCTACTATTTGGTGCATTCCATGGCGGCCGGGCGTAATTTTGGGCGCTTGGATCTGGAAGCCGCTGATAATTTTGCACAGGCTGCTGAGTGTGCAGGTGTCCAGCGCATCGTGTATTTGGGTGGGTTGGTGCCACCTAAGGCAGACTCCGAGCATTTGGTTTCACGACAGGAAACCGGCGAACGGTTGCGTGCCGGTGCGGTGCCGGTTACCGAGATTCGCGCCAGCATTATCGTCGGACCGGGATCGGCTGCCTTCGAGGTGATAAGAGATCTCGTTAATAATCTACCCGCTATGCTGACGCCGCGCTGGGTAAAATCCAGATCGACCCCCATTGCTCTGGACAATCTGCTAGAGTACTTGGTTAAAGTACCGAAGCTGCGAGCCACAGCCGGTGGTATCTTTGACGTTGCCGGTCCCGAACTGCTTAGCTATGAACAACTTATGCGTCAGTACGGTGAAGTGGTGGGAAAAAAAACCATCATTATTCCTGTGCCTGTGCTAACACCACAGTTGTCTTCCTATTGGTTAAGTCTCGTGACCACGGTTCCTGCCAACATCGCTAGGGCGCTGATTGGCGGATTAAAACATGATATTCCCGCCGATCCCGAGGCGTTGCGTAAACTTATTCCGCAGCGCCTGCTAACATTTCGAGAGGCGGTGATGGCTGCTTTGGAAGCAGAACGGCAAAATGCCGTTGCAGCACGTTGGACTGAAGGTGCGTTAATTTTTCGCGATTATCGTCCGGATTATGCTTTTTATGCAAAAAAGGCAAGTGCTACGTCTCTTGCCAAAGCACCAGTCAAGCTGGTATGGCGCCAGATAGCCTCTATCGGTGGTAAAAAAGGCTATTATTATATGGATTTTCTGTGGACACTACGCGGTACACTGGACTGGCTGATGGGAGGCCATGGACTACAGCGCCGCCGCCGCCATTCCTACGAATTGCGTATAGGTGATACGATTGACGCATGGCGCGTGATCGGTATAGAGCCGGAAAAAAGCCTCACTCTGCTGTTCGGCATGAAAGCCCCTGGATCATCGGTTCTGGAGTTTGTGATTCACCCGGAGCCTGAGCAGGGGGAATATACCCGCATTACCATGACTGCCTACTGGCATCCCGCCGGAATTTGGGGGTTGTTATACTGGTATGCTCTGGCACCAATGCATCAGCTCGTTTTTAACGGTATGGTGCGAGCTATCGCGGCACGGGCCGAAGAAGCCGAGAAAAATATCACTAAGCCTGGCTCTCCGATTTCTCAACACACGTCGTCCGTTTAAGCTCCTGGTTAATCTTTCCTGATTTTTCTACCCGCTTGGGATCCAATAAATGACTTTAAGACTCTAACGATCGCTCTGCCATTTGCGAAATCGGCTTGCCTGGGATATTCCCCTTATCCTCCTCTCTGGAGGATAAAGGGATATAGAGAAAATGGATATGCTACCCGTTTCGCTTACGGAGCAGGTGACAAGCGTTCCTGAACCGAATAGGGTGGGTCTTTAGTGACTTTATGGGGATGCCAATTGTCCTTGCATTTCTGCGGCGTATTGATCAGCGTTAAGGCCGACCAGAAGGTGTAAGGTGTGATTGGCGAGGCGCATCACACCGTTAACACCGGCGGCACGCAGTGCCGTTTCATCCACTGAGGCGTCGTCTGCAACCATCAGTCGCAAGCGTGTTTCAGCGCAGGGTTCCACCTTACTGATGTTTTTAGCTCCACCTAGCGCTTTGATGAAGTCGCTCACCTTACTTGGTGCATCGGGATCACGCAGCTTGGGCTCGAGACCTTTGGGAGCGTACTCCACCGCGGCGGGGATTTCCTCGGTAAGCTCCGCTTCGGGGCCAGCAGTCTTTAGATACTCTTCCATATCCGTCTTCAAATTTTCGGAGCGGGTGCCAAAGATGGCTTGCAGACCATTACCAACGACGACGACGCCGGCAGCGCCGAGGGCTTTGAGTTTGTTCTGGTTAGTCTTGTGGATATCATTCACTCCCACCCGCAGCCGGGTGATACAGGCATCCAGATTTCTAATATTGCTTCTACCGCCAAAGGCTAGCACCAACTCTTTGGCAAAACCCTGAGCCACATCAGCTTGGGCGTCTGAAAGGCTGACTTCCTCGGCCTCGCGACCCGGCGTCTTTAAATCGAACTTTAAGATCAGCGTCCGAAAGACGATATAGTAAAGCAGTGCCCAAATGGGACCTACCACCAACACCAGCCAGGGCCGAGTATCCATGGCAAAGAACAGGGCATAATCGATAAAACCGTGAGAGAAGGTATAACCGAGTTTGGCACCCAAGATATACATAGTCAAAAAAGCGAATCCGGCCAATACGGCATGGACAGCATAAAGAATGGGTGCAACGAATAGAAATGAGAATTCCAACGGTTCGGTAATGCCGGTTAAAAACGAGGTCAAGGCCGCCGAAGCCATAATACTGCCGATCTTTGTTTTGTTTTCCGGTTTGGCGCACTGCCAGATAGCCAGTGCTGCTGCCGGCAGCCCGAACATTTTAAAGAGATAACCGCCTCCCAGATTGCCGGCAGTGGGATCGCCAGCGAAAAAGCGGGTAATTTCACCGCTTACAACCTCACCACCGGGCGTAATAAACTGGCCGACCTCAAAGAAAAAGGGCACGTTCCAAATGTGGTGTAAACCAAAAGGAATCAGCATACGTTCCACAATGCCGTAAATAAAAACAGCCAAGCCGGGATTACCCTCAGCCGCAAAGTCGGAAAAGACATTGATGGCAGCTTGAATAGGAGGCCAGATAAAACTCAGCGCGATGCCGATCGCAATCGCAGCAAATGCCGTGATAATGGGCACGAAACGTTTGCCGGCGAAGAATCCAACGTAAGACGGCAGCTGAATCCGGAAGAACCGGTTAAACAAGACTGCGGCGGCCCAGCCGACAATAATGCCGCCAAAAACCCCCGTGTTAATCGACGGGATACCCATAATGGGTGTGGCCTCAATTCCCAGATGGCTAGCCACTACGCCCATGGTGCCCAGCATAACCACGTAACCGACAATGGCGGCTAGTGCGGAGACGCCGTCGTTATTGGCCAGTCCCAGGGCGACCCCAACCGCGAAGATCAATGGCAGGTTGGCAAAAATCGGCTCGCCTGAGTTTTTCATGATCTCGAAGAGCAGCAGTAGCCAACCGAGATCAATCTGAATGACGCCGCGCTCCGCTCCCGACAGCAGGGCACCACCGACCCCCAACAGAATACCCGCGACCGGCAGAATGGCTACCGGCAGCATTAACGATTTGCCGATCTTTTGCAGAAACTCAAAAGCATTGCCTAGTATTTTCACGATTCTTTTCCTATGTCGTTGAATTGTCAGCAAGCACCGGAGAATTAGCCTCCTCTTCGAGAGGATCCGGGCATAGCGCTCTAACTTCGCTCGCGTTATCTTGCTGTAATGCCTGCTGCGCCAGTTGTTGACAGTCGGCCAGACTCAGCTCCCGAATCTGGGCTTTGATGCCAGGGATAGTGGGTACGCTGACGCTCAGTTCGTCAACGCCCAAGCCAAGCAGGATAGGCACCGCCTGGGGATCGCTGGCGATGCCACCGCAAACGCCGACCCATTTATTATACTGATGAGCCGCTCGTACAGTATTAGCGATCAGTTGTAGTACGCCGGGATTGAGACCGTCCACTTGGGGAGCCAGCTGGGGATGGCCACGGTCCATGGCCAGAGTATATTGAGTGAGATCATTGGTGCCGATGGAAAAGAAATCGACTTCTTTGGCAAATTGTTCAGCCATTACCGCGACAGCAGGTACTTCCACCATAATGCCTACCGCGATGGCGGCTAGATTGAGTTTCTGCCGTTCTTCCTCCAGCATGGCTTTAGCTGCACGCAATTCTGAGAGGGTGGCCACCATCGGGAACATCACACCGATCTTACCGGCCTTGGCAGCCCTTAAGATTGCCCGGAGTTGCGTGCGAAAAATCTCCGGACGGTCTAAGGCAACGCGGATACCACGCTCACCGAGAAAAGGATTTTCTTCTCGGGGAATTGGCAGGTAAGGCAAAGGCTTGTCCCCTCCCACGTCGAGAGTGCGGATGATTAAGAGCCTTTCCGAGCCTAATGCTTGGGCAATCGACTGATAAGTCTGCCACTGTTCGTCCTCACTAGGCGCCGTGGTGCGTTCCAGAAACAAAAATTCCGAGCGCAGTAGACCCACCCCTTCACCGCCGAGCTTAACTGTCTGTTCTGCATCGGCTAAACCGCCGATATTGGCCACCACTTCAATGCGATGGTTGTCGGTGGTTTGCGCAGGCTCTAATGCTGTTTCCATATCTTTTTTCCGTTTTGCCGCCAATTTTGCCTGGCGACGCTGAATGCGAGCTATCTCCTCGGCGGAGGGGTTGAGCCGCAGGGTGCCCTTGCTGCCGTCTAAGATAACCGGAGTCCCATCGGGCAAATCTAAGGCGTCCGGATCAATGCCGGCCACCGCCGGAATATCCAGGGAACGGGCCAGAATTGCGACGTGAGAGGAGGCGCCTCCCGCCGTGGTACAGAAACCCAGCACTTTGGAGCGATCCAGATTGGCGGTGTCTGAAGGGCTTAAATCTTCTGCGATTAAAATGGTACTGATAGGAATGTCCGGCTCCTTAATTTCGATACCGGTGAGAAGTTGCAATACGCGCCGTCCCACATCCTGAAGGTCGTTGGCACGGGCGGCCAACAATTCGTTGCGTAGATGACTCAGCCGTTCGGCATGAGTGGTGTAAGCTCTTTGCCAGGCAAAAGCGGCGCTATTGCCTTTCGCAATGGCTCCATCGGCAATATCGAGCAGATCGGGATCCCCTAGAAGCTCTTCATGAGCAGCGAAGATAGCCGCCTTAGCCGGATCAGCTTCCGAGTGAAGCCTTGCCTGCAAGGCTTCCAACTGGATCTTTGCCTCCTCAATGGCTTCTTCCAGACGGCGTCGTTCCCGGTTCGGATTCTCAGCCGTTTCTGGCACCTGGATTTCCTCGCGGCGCATTTGAAAGACATTGCCTACGGCTAATCCCGGCGAGGCGGCAACGCCTAATAGTAAGTTCGGATCTTCAGCATGGAGTCGCGGAGAGGGGGCGGCTATCTCCGATACGGTCATACTGGCCGGTGCCGGTGCCGGCTTGGCTCCCTCATCTCCCAGTCCCTCTCGTAGGAGAGGAATAAGCTTTGCAATTGCTTCGTCGGCGTCAGGTCCTTTGGCGACGAGATTGATTTTATCGCCATAATTGACCTCAAGCCCCATAATGGCAACGACGCTTTTGGCATTGGCTTGATTATCACCTCGTTGGAGCCGAATATCCGCTTTGAAGCGCTTGGCAACGTTGGCTAGTACCGCTGCAGGTCTGGCGTGTAACCCCGTGGGGTTAGGCACTAAAATAGCTTCTGAGGTGATTGTTTTAGCCGCTTCCATTTTCTCTTCCGCCGCCGCTTTGGTGCCGGCGAGGGTTAATTTCAGGATAATATCTTCGCCAGCCGTGACGCTGCCAGTCTGGGGTTCGAACGCCGCAATCAAATCGCTGTTGGTGATAACGATCTGGGTCAGCAGGCTTTTCGCGTGGGTCGCGATATAATCCGCATCAAATTCAATGAGCGCATCCCCTGTTTCCACCCTGTCGCCATTTTTAACTTTGGGCGTAAAGCCCTTTCCCTTGAGATCGATGGTGTCCAGACCAATGTGCATCATCACTTCAACGCCATCGGTCGTACCCAACGTTACCGCGTGACCAGCAGAGTGCAGTTGCACGACTGCACCATCACAGGGTGCCAGCAGGCACTGGCTTAGAGGGTCGATGGAAATGCCATCGCCTACCATTTTCTGAGCAAATACCGGATCCGGAACTCGCTCAATGGGCATTAAATAACCCGTTAGTGGAGCTTTAAGAACAAGCTTAGTGGTAGTTTGGACTTGAGAAGTGTTGTTCATATTGAGAAATCTGCTTCATTTTGATGTATCAGGTGAACACTTGGCCTTACCCATGCACTGCGCGGATTAAGCAGCTTACCACCAGTGATTTGTGGTTTTCCAAGTATAGGAAGTTACCTTTCCGTTTTCTTTATTGGGAAACTTTGAGGGAGTGTTGTAACGACTGAAACTGGGGAGTCTGAAGGTTTGTATGACTTTCCGGCGAGGGTCTACCGATATCGTATAGACATACAACGATTTATTTTACAGAGATGGTATCGGCAGCGGGAAGGAACCGATTAATGGGGAGTAGAATGATGCAAAAGGAATCGATGTTGTAGGCGAGCATTTGCAAAAATGTGCGTCACACTGTTTCTGAAGGCGCCGACGTCAGTGCAATGGCTATTAAATGCGGTGGCTGTTAATGACATTCCCTGGATTGATAGAAGTCAGTGTTATGGTTTTTCCTATGTGAATTGAGTCGCTCTGCGGTCTTAAAAAACTTTACTTGCTAAATATAGAAATAATACATTTGAACTGTAATTTATTCTAAAAAATTTTTATATTTTTATTTTAAAATCAAAAACTTAATAAAAAATGTCACAACAAAACTCACTCCCAGTAACATATAAAACCATCGAGAGAAGACAGTGTGCTAGCAGCAGGAGAATTTAATGATTATTGTCCATGGACTCACGGCTATTGTAGGTTTTTCCTCCGTCAATTATACCTTGAAACCAAGCAGGCCTGGCAACAGTTTCCGGTTTGTCTTCTTCATCTTTGTCGGGCTGTTTTAAAATAAGCAGAAAGTCTCTTAATACTCCTTCAAGATATTTATTCTTTGAAAAATCTGCTGTGTTAAGCATTTTTTCAATTTGTGTTGATAAATGCAATTTCTTTTCTTCGTCGCTTTGCAGATACAGCGTATATAAAATTAGTTGCGAGACTCTAATTTGATCAATTTTATTATTAAGTACATTGATAGCCTCGTTGTATTGAGGCAGGGGTTGCGTTAATTTTTTTATTAAATTGAGCAGCTTTGCAATCTGTTCCTGTTGAGTTTTCAAATGCTTGTAAAATTCTTGCTTGATAAGTTGAATTTCTGTATTCATCATATTTTCCCGTTACTACAAAGAGCAGGTTTCCTGTTTCGGTGCAATGACGACCAAGAGAATACCGGAGTTTTCAGGCGAAATTTTGGTTCCATTAATCGCTTCGTCGTTCGTATATTAAGTAAAGATTATGGTGGTTACTTGCTATTTATCCTACCCTCAAAGTGTGAACAATTGTCAAATAGTTAGAGTAACGAAACTCCCTACTTGTTAAATGAAAGCAGTGTTATTTTGCTAAATTAAAATATAGTGGCTGCAAGAGAAACTCTTGAAGTTTTACACTGAATAGAGTTGTGGATTGACTATTTTTGGTGAGACAGGTGGTTCCAAATAAAAAAATACTATTGTTGTTATACGGCAATCATCGATGATTTTCAGTTCTTACCTTGAGTGGTAGTCATGTATAGACACGCTCAAACTGCCGCCCACAACGTCAACGATTGGCTAACTTAGCCAGATGTCTTTGATAGGCTTTCATGACTGATAAATGGATAAGCGCTTGGGTAGTACTGTAAAAGTACCAAGGTAGGAAAGGTGCATAATTGTGAATGGCGGCGATGGTAAAGCGGTTGTTAAGCACATCCCGGAACTCGAAGCGGGCCCGTCGATTGCCAGGAGGTTTGGCCAAGATGCCGCCGGTAATAAAAGTACATACGCCGATCCGGTGAGCTGTGAGCGGGTTTAAAAGTAAGCGTCAACAGGTGTAGCCGGGGAAAGCGCGTATCAATTTGGTAGGATCCTTCCGCATCAAGTTGGCATAGAACCCAGGGCCACACAAAGCGAGGCAGCCAGCGAAAATAAGTGTAAGCCACCCATGCCGCATTGCGGTTTGGCAGTAATCTAATGCGTTGAATCGAGCGAACCCTGCTTTCTTCCTGCAAATCTGTGTCGTCGTGGCGACGGAAGGAGGCTCTTACTGTTACTAAATGCTTTAGTCGGTTAATACCGATATATCAACGCGCAAATTGCAACGAAACCCTTAGTCCTGGATGATTATCCGCTATCACTAACTCTGCCTTGTGCAGTTTGGCGACGGCTTTGACGAGACTTAGCCCGAGTCCGCTGCCGGATTGGCTGCGGGCACTATCCAGGCGTACAAAACGTTCCAGTACCCGCTCGCGCTCTTCGGCAGGAATACCCGGTCCAGTATCGATGACACTCAGCATTGGTTGACCATCGGGGTCATTCACACGCAACTCAATGCGGCCACCGGAGGGCGTGTACTTCACTGCGTTATCCAACAGATTACTGATCGCCTGAGCCAATAGCTGGCGATTACCCCAAACATGGGTATTTGGTACGAAATCATTTAACCATTGGACTCCGCGTTCCTCGGCCACCGCGCCGTAAAGCTCAGCCAACTCCTCGGCAAGTGCCGCTAGATCTAAAGTTTTCCATTCATCACGACGAATGCCCGCTTCGGCTTGGGCAATGTTAAGCAATGCATTAAAAATTCTAAGCAGTTCGTCAATATCGACAGTGGTTTGTTCGAGCACGGTGCGATACTCATCTTTGTTGCGAGCCTCGAGCAGGGTAATGTCTAAGCGGTTACGCAGGCGATTTAGGGGGCTGCGTAAATCATGAGCAATGTTATCGGTCACCTGTCGCATGCCTGCCAAAAGCTGCTCGATACGCTCGAGCATTGCATTGAGTTTGCGCCCCAGCAAATCAAATTCATCGTCGCGGTCGGTCAGGGGAATGCGTTGTGATAAATCGCCGGCCATGATTTCTCCGGCGGTGTGGCTGACGGCATCAATCCGGCGCAACGTTTTATAACCCAGTAAAATGCTGCCCAATATGACTAAGAAAAAAGTAACGCCAATGACTCCCAACATCACATGTAAGGTGTGATCTAGTAGTTGCTGCTCGTTGTTGAGATCGCGTCCTACGATGAGTTTTTGTCCCTGGGGTAATTTTGTTACAAGCACCCGGACCGGGGTGTCGCTGCTATGCTGAAGTTGACTGAGAGGAAATATGTCACGCAGTTGCAGTGTTGCGTAGACACGCGCTTGCTCGGGTCTTTGCAGCGGAGCTGGTGAACCGTCAATGATACGCCCTAGCAGGCGATAAAAAAAAATGTTGGGCTGGCCATTTCGTTGGCTGCGTTGCCGGATGGCCTCTGCTAGCGCCGGCATGGCCTTATCCTGATACAAGTTGAGCAGCATTTTCGTTTCCAGGCGCAGTCGAGCGTCAATCTGGTTCTCGATATAGCTGGCCATGGACCAGTAACTGAATACAAGTCCCGCCGCTAACATCAGGCTATACAGGCAAGCGTAAAGCAGCGACCAGCGAAACGCGGTGGTGCGAAACAGTCTAATCCGGCTCATGAAGAGAATAACCAGCACCTCTTACGGTATGGAGTAGAGGCGTTGCAAAACCTTTGTCGATTTTGCTGCGTAAACGGCTAATTTGCACGTCAATCACATTTGTCTGTGGATCGAAGTGATAATCCCAGACGCCTTCCAGTAGCATGGTGCGAGTTACCACTTGGCCTGCATGGCGCATCAGGTACTCTAGTAAGCGAAACTCCCGTGGTTGCAACTGGATTGCTTGGCCAGCACGGGTAACTCTGCGTTTAAGGCAATCCAATTCCAAATCGCCTATCCTAAGAAACGTCTGTTGGCGTTCGGGCCGAGTCCGGCGAACCAGAGCATTTAGACGCGCCAACAGTTCGTTGAAGGCATAAGGCTTGACGAGATAATCATCACCCCCCTTGGTTAATCCTTCGACGCGATCATCGACTTCACCTAACGCGCTGAGAATCAATACAGGAGTATTCACGCCGGCGGTGCGCAGTGCAAGGATGACAGACAGGCCTTCCCGTTTAGGTAGCATGCGATCCACCACTAAGGCATCGTAATGGCTTTCCAAGGCCATGTGCAAACCATCTTCACCGTTGGCAGCATGGTCTACGACGTGACCGCTTTCAGTAAGACCTTTTACCAAATAGGCGGCCGCTTCAAGATCGTCTTCAATCACCAGGAGCTTCATAAGCTTAGTCAATACACCAGGTGGCGTTGTGCAACATTACCGTTTTGTAAGGTAACGGTAAGCTACCGTTAAGAATGGATCCACTATCTTGAGCGCCAAGCAGATGCTTGAAGTGATCAGTATGATTCCCTTTATAGAGGAGGAAATAGTCAATGTCGAGAAGCTTGACACTCAGCAAAAATTTAGGCTACAACCCAGCAGCTTGGCTCTGGCGAGTGAGTCTGGTGCTGGTGTTATTTGCAGCACTTAGCGTCCAAGGACTAGCTCAAGAGTTGCCTAATTTTCGTGCGTTGGTAAAGCAGTACGGACCGGCCGTCGTTAATATCCGTAGCAAGGGTATGATCCAAGCTGCTGGAAGGTTTGCACTGCCGCCGGATATTCCTGAACCTTTTCGGCGTTTTTTCGAAGAATTGCCGGGACATGGGGTACCGCATGATTTTCGCGCCGCCTCCCAGGGCTCAGGTTTTATTCTTACGCAGGATGGTTACATTTTGACCAATGCACACGTAGTTGCCGATGCCAAAGAAGTATTCGTCAAGTTAAACGATCGTCGGGAATATCCTGCCAAGGTGGTCGGTGTAGACGATTACACCGACGTTGCTCTGCTAAAGATTGATGCACGCAAGTTACCCGCAGTTAAAGTCGGCGATGCTAACCAGTTGGAAGTGGGTGACTGGGTACTGGCCATCGGTTCACCATTTGGGTTTGAGCGTACTGCCACGCAGGGTATCGTCAGTGCCTTATCCCGCAGCTTGCCGGATGGAACTTATGTCCCTTTTATTCAAACCGATGTCGCCGTCAATCCGGGTAATTCCGGTGGCCCGTTGTTTGACACAAACGGCAACGTAGTTGGCATTAATTCTCAGATTTTCAGCCGTAGCGGTGGTTATATGGGGCTGTCTTTCGCTATTCCCATTAATGTGGCCACGGAAGTCGCCGAACAGCTAAAAACCCAAGGTTATGTCAATCGTGGCTGGCTCGGCGTGGCGATTCAAGATATGAATCAGACACTGGCAGAATCCTTTGGACTGGAAAGGCCACAAGGCGCGCTGGTATCAGGCGTGACCGCCAATAGTCCCGCAAGCAAGGCTGGGGTAAAAAGCGGTGATGTCATTATCCGCTTTAATGGCAAGACTATCGAGCGTGCCAGTGAACTGCCGCCGTTGGTAGGCGCGACGACCCCTGGTACCCAGGTGCCGGTGACGGTACAGCGGGATGGCAGGACACGTACCTTAACAATCACAGTGGCTACACTAGAGAATCAGCCTGAGCAATTGGCTAAGAACGACGCTCACGGTGACCGAGGGAAGCGCTACTTGGGCCTCACGGTAGCCGATATCAGTGCGCAGCAGCGTAAAGCGCTTGACCTTGAGGATCGCGGCGTGCTGGTCGAAGGCCTAGAGCCCGACAGTTTGGCGGCTGAAGCCGGAATTCGACCTGCCGATGTTATCCTTTCTTTTGATCATCGGGATGTAAAGTCGGTGGCCCAACTTAGCAAGCTGGTACAACAGGTATCCTCCGGCAAACCCGTCGCGGTGCTGGTTCAGCGCGATCAGAATCAGCTGTTTCTGCCGATTCTGATCCCTGGAAAGGGAATTAGTTAAGAGTAAATTAACGCCCATGTTCGTGGAGCAAGGCGGCCGCAGGCCGCCTTTTTTATGGTGACTGCTGTTATGATTTTAGCATCTTCGGGTTTTCTTGGTTTTTGTTAGAATAAAAAGCTACCATATGGTTTTCCTTGTAAATGATTGGTTCTCTTCAGAACCGAGGTGTCTGTTGCTATGCCCGATACGTCCTTATCCTGGCTGCCCTCGCGGCGCACGACTAACTTTCTCGGTCTTGCTGTCTGCGTTGCCATGCTGGGTTTTGGCTATTTTCTGCAATACGTTCAGGGTTTAGAGCCGTGTCCTATGTGTATTTTGCAGCGCATTGCAATTTTCTTTACAGCCTGTATTTTTTTACTAGCAGCGTTGCATAATCCTCAACGCTGGGGAGCTAAAGTCTACGGTGTGTTGCTTGCATTGACTACCGGCATCGGTGCGGTACTTTCCATGCGCCATATTTGGCTGCAGTACTTTATCCCGGAAGATACAGCGCTCGCCTGTGGAATGAGTTATGATTATATGATGGAAGTGTTTTCTCCTTTTGAGGCTTTGACTATGATTCTGCGGGGCACCGGAGATTGCACTGAGGTAGTGTGGACATTTCTGGGTCTTAGTATCCCCTCCTGGACATTAGCCTGTTTTCTCATTCTGGGAGCTGTAGGGGTGACGCGGAACTGGATGCGTGCCCAACCTTTTTTGAGTTCCCCGCCAGCTGTCAGATCTTAAACCCGGCTCCGCATGGTAAGAAAATGATTCACAAAAAATGACCAAAGTCCAGCTAGGTTCTATTGACATTTGCTCCAAGTTATTGATTTTCTGAAAACTTGTTTAAATATTAACTCACTGATTTAAATGGGGTTCGCCTCGAAATGTCAACAGGACCTGGCACAACTTAAAAACATACCGGCAAAAGAATGATCGTTGCCTATAAAAGCCATTTAAAATTCAAATACTTGGGGGTTTTTTGCATTAATTAAGAGAGGCAGTTCGGTATCGAAAAGGCTTTGCTGAGTCCATTCCTGTTCGCCAACTCGGGTGATTAATAAAGCCTCCATGATAGGAGGTTCTCCCGCAACAACAAACAGACGCCCACCGACGTTCAGTTGCTGGCGCCAATTCTCAGTTAAGACTGGCAAAGAACCGGTAATGGCAATGGCATCGTAGCGGCTGTTACCCCATCCCTGAGCAGCATCACCACTGCGTAAAACGACGTTTTTAATTCTATGAATTTTACATTTGCGTTGCGCAGATTCGGTAAATTCCGGAAAAATATCTACGCTAAGCACCCTGTCGCTGAGCCGGGTCAAGCATGCCGTTAAATAGCCGCTACCCGTTCCCACCTCCAGCACACTATCAGAAGGTTGCAGGGACAGAACTTGGAGCAGGCGGCCTTCCATTTTAGGAGACATCATGACTTGACCGTGGCCCAAGGGAATCTCTACATCGGTGAAAGCCAAATTGCGATAAGAGGACGGGACAAAATTCTCCCGAGGGGTTTTCGCGATGATATCCAGCACCCGTTGATCCAAAACTTCCCAAGGGCGAATCTGCTGTTCAATCATATTAAAGCGTGCTTGTTCTAAATCAATGTCGTTCATAAGGAGAGATTCCTTGGAAATTCTGCAGTGCTGGATGCTTGATGACCATCAGATAAATATCAGCAGAGGAATATCATTCGGTGCTAAGCAAGATAGGCGAGACCCATTCTGCCGGCTGTCGTAGGCTGACGGCATTCGGATGGGAATTGTAGCACAGGAGGCAATAGCAATGAGACGTGTCAGTGAGCAAGGTAATGCGTGGGTAAGTTTCAATCTGCCAATTCTACGGCATAGTTGGAGACCGGAAGAGCGGTATGAACGATGCCTTGTTTCATTAAGAATTGGGCGAAATGCTTGTAGCGACCATGATCCAGCGCCGCCGGACGCAGCGCAAAACGTACCAGGGTATCGTCCCAAGCGCGGCGGTGTAATTCGTTATTAAGTTCAGGATAGCGTTTTACAAAGAGCTTCCAAGACTGCTCGGGATAATTAATAAGATAATGAATGGCTTGCTCTACGGCCCGTATAAAACGGCGTAAATGGGAGTCGTCGAGACTGTTGCGGTTAGCAACGAAAACGAGCTCGTCGTAGAGAGGAATGCCTTTTTCCTCCACATAAAAAGCTCGGCCGGGCTTACCGGCTAATTCTAACCGATAAAGTTCAAAATTGCGGTGAGCGCCAATGACTGCATCCACCTGACCAGAAAGCAAGCCGGAAGATAAGGAAAAGTTGACGTTCACTAAAGTGACGTCTTCGAGAGTTAGCCCGTGTTTTTGCAGTACTACCTTAAGAAGGTTGGCTCCGCAGCCATGATCCGAATAACCGATTTTGCGCCCCTTGAGTTCGGTGATGGTTTGGATGGGACCGTCCTTTAGCACTACCAAAGAGTTCAATGGAGTGGCAATCAAGGTGCCGATCCGCTTGAGCGGCAGCCCCTGATTGACCTGCATGTGTAGCTGCGGCTGACAAGATATTGCAATGTTTGCCTTGTCGTCAGCAACTAATTTCAGTGGTTCATCGGGAACGGTTGGGGTAATGAGCTTTACTTCAAGTTCCTGAGCGGCAAAAAAACCTTTTTCTGCGGCCACAACCAAAGGTAAATGGTTGAGGTTAAGCATCCTATCCAAGATGACGGTAAATCGCTTTTCGTCGGCTATAGCACCCCGTCCGACTATGATAAAGGCGAGAAAAACGACTGATACAAACTTATTCATCTCGGAAAATTAAGGATTGGCTGGTACGGGATGTTAGCAAAGCAATAAATCCATGCCTTAACCGTTAACGTCGTAACGTTAAGATTAGACGAGGATAACGCAAAATGCCGCATCCAAACCCTTTGGGAAGCAAATCCCTACTGAGATTGGATTAGAACTTATACCAGCGCCGACTTCGAAGTGCTGGCTGTTAAACTCGAAACTCTCTCAGACGATATTGCGCAAGATCAACCCGTCATCCGCGATGCCTACTACTATGCAATATACTGCGAGCGCGAATTTTTTGCCGCTTCTCTGCGCGACAATCTCTGGGTTGGTCTTATATAACTAAATGTGCTAAATTTATAGGAATTAATTCCTTTTTGATCAATGATAGGGCTGCTAACTTTATCAGTACAGCGTTCCAGAGGGGAAAGTCTTTCATACTGGCGAAAGCTTTTCGCAGGGTAGACACGACGATGACACAAGCAAACACAGCAACAGCAAGAAATGCGAATTCCGATGTTCTGCATGCGAATTTGGCAGCGATGAATCGCATGCTGGAATCCATGAGTGCTGAACAGCGCGTGGCATGGTCGCTGGAGCGCTTTTGTGGACAAATTGTCATGTCTTCCAGTTTTGGGGCGCAGGCTTCCGTATCTCTGCACATGGTAACCCAACAGCAGCCGGATATCCCGGTCATTTTGATCGATACTGGCTATCTGTTTGAGGAAACTTATCAATTTATCGAAGAATTAACCGAACGATTGGCGCTGAATCTTAAGGTTTACCGCCCCGCGCTGAGCCCCGCCGCCCAGGAGGCATGTTACGGCAAGCTTTGGGAGCAGGGGCTGGAAGGCATTGAGCTGTACAATCGTATTAATAAGGTCGAACCCATGCAGCGGGCCCTTGAAGAACTAGGGGCAAAGGCTTGGGTCGCTGGGCTGCGTCGCCAACAATCCAGGAGCCGTAAAGAGCTGGGCGTTTTGGTGCCACGTAACGGCCGTATTAAAGTGCATCCTCTCGTCGACTGGACCGACCGGGATGTTTACCGCTATCTCAGTAAGCACAATTTGCCGTACCATCCCCTCTGGCATCAGGGATATGTTTCTATCGGTGATATTCACACCACCCGGCGGTTGATGGAGGGCATGAGCGAGGAAGAGACGCGCTTTTTTGGTTTAAAGCGGGAGTGTGGTTTGCACGAGTATGTCTAGAACATACCGTTACCAATAGGGATACCAACTCCAGGGACGATAAGGATAACCCCAAAATGGATCCGAGTAGTAATAAATCACTTCAGGCTCCTGGGGTTCTTCCCATAGCTGATAGGTTTCTACCGCCACGACCGGAAAGTCGTAAGGATATTCACCGATATTGTGCTGCACGCTATTTTCCAAAGCGCCAATCACGGTCAATTGACGCCCCTGTGCATAAATAGCCGGATCTAAAAAACCGGGAATACGGGCAATAAAGCGTCCCTCACTGGCTGTAGCGCTGTACGAACGTCCAGAATTATCCAGCGGTTGCTCCACGATTTCTATCCACGTCTCTTCCCGACGGTTTTCCACCCGAGTGATAGTGCCGCCCCAGCGTACCTTGCTGCCGATAAACGACTCGCGATTAGCGCGTACGGCTTCCAATGTCGGACCCTTAAATGCGGTATTGGTGATCGGACTGCGGGGTTGTGAAGCGCATCCCCCTACCATGAGCAGGATCAGTAAGGCGTTGACCAGGTGTACGAACTTTGGGGAAAGAAAAGACATCTGCTGATTCTCTATAACTTTGTTGGCAATATAAGAGTTGGGAACTTCAACACTGTTCCGAACCTGCGTGGCTGCAAATACCCTGGCTTTTCTAGTTGTTTGCTACTGCTATCCAGACGTTTAGCGCGAGCGGTGTGGTATTGGCGCTTAATATCAGTTAGCCGCAATGGTTAATCCAACCCGCGAGCATCGTCCATAGCCGACGTAGACTACTGCTCCCTCCGAGTCAGACGAAACATTGTGCCGATCTTTCTGTGACAAAGGTCACAGACTGACTTCCCGAATTGAGGTTAATTTAGTGAGCACAGAGAGCCGGTCAACTGATTCAGTTTTGTGTGTAGGTTTGTTGTAAAACTTGCCACCAAAACATAAGGAGGGTAACAAAATATGTCAATTTTAGATCTCAGTCATAAGACAACAATACCGTTCGTTAGTGGGTTAGCATGGGTAATAGTGTACCTTACCGGCGTACTGCTGCCTTTCGTGAGTGAGGCCGTAGAGGAGGGAAGCTGCGCGCCATCGCTAACCAATCAACCATTTTTAAAATATGGGCAGACGGTAAGCTGTCAGATAAACCCGGTTGGAGAAGACGATATCTTTCGTTTCTTTGGGAATGCCGAGGATAGGATTACGCTGAAAGTTTTAAATGATAAGGTCACAGGTCGCCCTTGTTTTCAATTGTTTGATCCGGATGGCGGTTCAGTGACTGGGGGCTGTTCCGTCTTAATTGATAGGGATATTCCCTTAACCAAGACGGGACCCTATTCCTTGCGAATTTCAGAGTTGGGTAATAATGAGCTATTAAATTACTCTCTCACCCTTGATTGCCTAACCGGGAATTGTAATACCACCGTATTACCAGGTTCTCCGGACATGAATGGCGATGGGAAAGACGACATGGTGATTCGACGGGGAAATCGGTTTTTCATTGACTTGGATGGAAAGGGAGGATTTGGTGAGGATAGTTTCACCTATGGCGTCCCAAGTGATTTGGTGTTTACTGCCGATATGGATGGTGATGGTGCAGATGAGCTGGTGATCCGGCGCGGCAACCGCTTTTTAATCGACACCGATAACCGAGGAAGATTCGCGGAAGATATTATTTCCTTTGGCGCTCCCGGAGACTTCGTTTTCCCGACCGACATCAATGGAGATGGCAGAGACGAGCTGGTCATTCAGCGGGGAAACCGGTTTTTTATTGATACGGGACACGATGGTAGATTCGCCGAAAAGGTATTTAGTTATGGACGCTCTAGAGATGTTCGGTTGCAAGGCTTTGGCAGTCAATAGCATTTTGAAAACCGCCGACAAAACGCCAAGGGCATAGTGATATCGGCTCAAGGATGAGCACAAGGCATGAGACTACTTTGGTTTGCCAGCGTAACAGTCGGCCATTTTAGTAGGTGCAATGCGTAATTCACCTTCATATGCCTCAAGACATAACTCACCGCGCAGCAGAGCCTGCAGTTCGCGACCCACCAAAGCGGCCCGCCAACCGTGTAGCAACGGCACATCGAGGGCGCCTCTCAACAGCTGCTCCAAATCCTTGCGGCTCGCCAGAACATGGCTCTCAACGGTATTTTGCAGGCTATGTAAACGAACTACTGCCATCATGGCGTCGACTAAGGCTTCTTGCTCAGGTTGTAGACGCTCGCGCGCCGTTAGCCAGGGCCAGTTTTCCGAAGGCTCACTCCGGGCTGTCTTAATGATCTCCAGCAGAAGCTTACCGTAACGCTGGCGGTCGTCTGGCTTCAGACCTCGTACCCGCTCGAGCCGTTGCCAGTTAGTTGGCATACAGCGAGCAAGCTCCACCAGCATGTCATCACTCAACACCCACCTGCGTGGGCGATTTTCAGTGCTAGCTTGAGCCTCCCGCCAACTTGCCAGAGCGCGCAAAGTAGCTAACTGCACACCGCGTAGCTGCTGGCCGCCCTTAACGCGTTTCCAGAGTTCGTGGGGATGAGGTGCATAGCCAGCCGGTTCGCACAGCGCTTCACAGTCTTCGGTTAGCCAGGTTAGCCGTTTCAAATGTGCCAAGGCTGTGTGCTGCTGATGGTAGATAGCAGGCAAATAACGCACATCATCGGCAGCATACTTGAGCTGAGCAGGCTCCAGGGGACGGTGGCTCCAATCGGTACGGCTTTGAGATTTATCCAGCTCCACGTCCAGTAGTTCTCTGACTAGGGTAGCGTAGCCTATTTGATTTCCCTGCCCTAACAAGGTGGCGGCGAGTTGAGTATCGAACACAGGACTCGGGACAAGACCGCGCAGGTGAAAAAAAATTTCCAGATCCTGACGAGCAGCGTGCAGTATTTTGGTGATGCGCGGATCATAAAGAAGTTCTAGGAGCGGCTCCAGATCCGCCAGTGCAAGAGGGTCGATACAGGCCAAAAGGTTTTCGCTGGCCACTTGTACCAGGCACAGCTGCGGGTAGTAAGTGCTTTCCCGAACAAATTCGGTATCCAAAGCAAGCCAAGAGTGACCGTGAAGCTGAGCGCAGAAGTTGGCTAACGCCGCTGGACTACTGACATAAAGATCACTCATGGGAAGGCGGTTCGCGTCGCCAGGTGCCGGACCTGCCACCAGACTTTTCCAGGAGACGTATGTTGGTTAAGGTCATACCGCGATCCACGGCCTTGCACATATCATAGACGGTCAATAGAGCGACTTGCACTGCGGTCAACGCTTCCATTTCTACGCCGGTGCGGTCCAACGTCTCTGCTGTAGCCTGACAGCGCACGGCGTTAGCGGCGGTTAATGGCTGTAATTCGACCGCTATTCGGGTTAGGGCTAGGGGATGACAGAGGGGAATCAGTTCAGCGGTCTTTTTGGTTCCCATGATGCCTGCGATTCGGGCGATACCTAGCACGTCACCCTTGCTATGATCACCAGCGATAATCCGATGCAAAGTCTGCGGTTGCATGTGAATATAACCTTCCGCAACCGCAATGCGACGGGTGATGTCTTTTCCGCTTACGTCAACCATATGGGCCTCTCCTGCGGCATTGAAGTGGGTTAGTTCAGCCACTTTTCATCTCCTTTACAGGGTGGGAGCTGCCCTTCTAGTTGGCATGATAATGGATGAGGTGCCAGGGAGCGGCGCACGACCTTAAACGCTATCCAACCCCGACGGCTCATTTGGTGGTGTTGTAACGTTTTACGCTCTGGTTGATTTCAGCCTTAGCTACGTCCGTGTCACCCCATTCGCCGATTTTAGCCCACTTGCCTGGTTCTAAATCTTTGTAGTGCTCGAAAAAATGAGCGATCTGGTCGAGTAGTGTCTTGGGCAGGTCATTCAGGGATTGGACTTTGTCGTAAGTTGGACATTGTTTACTGATAGGCACCGCTATCAGTTTAGCATCCTCGCCTTTCTCATCTGTCATGTTGAGCAGACCCAGGGGGCGGCAGCGAACCACACAGCCGCTGATGAGTGGGAACGGGGTAATAACCAGCACGTCTAAGGGGTCACCGTCTTCACAAAGTGTGTCTGGAATGTAGCCGTAATTACAAGGATAGTACATGGCCGTACCGAGAAAGCGGTCTACAAATAAGGCCCCCGTCTCTTTATCAACCTCGTATTTTACTGGGTCGGCGTTGGCTGGAATTTCAATGATAACATTCAGATCATTGGGAATGTCTTGACCCGCATTGACTCTTTCTAAGATCATGTTTTTTTACCCCTTAAATCTACATACAGTTTTTGAAGGCATAGAACAGTTATACTACACAGAGGCTGCCCGGTTGCTGGAAGGTCACAATATCAAGGTTAGGATATAGCCAGTTCCTAAGCTATAATCGTTTTGTAAACCAAAGTATACCAATTGTATAAACAGCTCATTATCGCATAAACGACATATTTGACAGTTGTCGGCATTGTGCTGTGACGGTTGTCGGCATTGCCCGGCTGTCAGACAAGGGGGTTAAAGGCTACTATGAGAATCGTTTTATTAGGCGCCCCGGGTTCAGGCAAGGGCACACAGGCTGAAGCGGTCGTCCAGAAATACCAGGTTGTGCATATTTCGACGGGTGATCTGTTGCGGGCAGAAGTGGCGGCCGGTACACCGTTGGGCAAGCAGGCCAAGGAAATCATGGAAGCAGGCCAGCTGGTGTCCGACGAAATTGTGTTGGGCATGATCGAGCATCGGTTGACGAGTGGTGAAGCCAAAAATGGCTTTCTGCTGGATGGTTTTCCGCGTACTTTATCCCAAGCTGAAGGTCTTGATGCCTTGCTAACCAAACTCGGTCAGCCTCTGGACGTAGTGCTGTTTTTCGATGTCGATTACGGTGAAATTATGAAGCGATTATTAGCTCGCAAGCGTGCCGACGACAACGAGGAAACCATTCGTAAGCGATTAGAAGTGTATGAAGCCCAGACAGCTCCGTTGATCGATTATTATAAGGAAAGAGGCAATATGCGCGCTGTTAAGGGGGTTGGTTCTATTGAGGAGATTTCTCAAAACATCTTCAAAATCTTAGATGAAGTAGTTTGAGCGGAGAGACAAATCACCGCTGACGCCGTGCTATAGTCTTTCAGAAATTAAATTTCCCATCATTATGCCTGTGAATCCAATTAAAACAGAGGCTTATGAAATCGGTTTTGGAAACTATTTTTCTGAACGTCTATATGCTAAACTAGTGCTGACGCATGAATTTTCCCCTAACCTATTGATTCAGCAAGAAGCATACTTGTAAAGTAGTGCGACGAATTTTTCAATCATGTGATTTTAAGAGAAAAATTTCAAAGATAGTTTTTTAAGAATTTCATAGTGTTACAAAAGGAAAGCATTTTTTGTCGCACTAATTTCTGGCCCCACCTAACATTTATCAATGAGTTAGAGAAGAAATCATGCGTCAGAGCTGATGCTAAACCGTGCTGCTTGCATTGTGATAAAAAGTCATGCATAGAGTTGCTTTGTTTAAAAATTCTCACACAAGAAGCAGCTGAAAAAATTTCATAGATATTCCCGCCAGTGAGTAGGACGGTCGTCGCGGCAGCCGTGGGGCAGTTGCTGATAACGATTCACGAACACTTCCTGTGTGGAGTTGATATCTTGATGATAACCCATGTTCGCACGCTGAGTTTCTTCAATGTAATAAAATAAAGCCCGTCTGAGTTTAGCTAATAGGCTATTGTCCAGATGGAAACCAAGCTCAACCAGGGCCTCATCGATAATATGCAGGGTAATTAGACGAAGGTCGTAAAGGATTTCGAGAGAATAGCGGGATTTTTTGGTTACCGCGTGAATTCCGGAAACACCGCTCAACAGTAATAGAGCAGACTGAGCCTGATCGGGATCCGGATGCAGTGGCGAAAAACAAAGCTCGCGTTGCTTAATAATCTCATACTCAGCTGCATACATGTCGACCATCCTAATGCAGAAAACGGTCACCGCTACTGGGGAAATGTAGTCCCTGAAGTAAATATCGTCAATAGCTTGGTCGGCGTCCAATGCTTACCCGATTAATGTTAGCGGCATCTTGATGTTGTGTGGTTTCTATAAAACCGTTTTCCTGCAGCAACGCAGATACTTTTTCACACTGATCGTAGCCATGTTCAAGCAGTAACCATCCTCCTGACTGCAAGTGTGCAATCGCTTGGGGAACGATAGCGCTTATCGCACGCAGGCCATCGTAGCCGGCGAGCAAAGCAAGGGGGGGTTCGAAACGCAATCCACCTTGGCATAAATGAGGATCGTCGTTGGCTAGATAGGGAGGATTGCAAACGATCAGCGCAAAGCGCTCATTAGCTAACGGCTTACACCAATTGCCCTGACGAAACATCACATTGTAAATCTTTAATTTCCGGGCATTATATTTAGCCACTGTTAAAGCCTTAGCACTAATATCGGTAGCAACAATCTTGGTATTGGGCCGTTCGCTAGCGATGGCCAGGGCTATAGCTCCGCTTCCTGTACCAAGATCAGCGACTTGTAAGGGTGCGTCATAGGGTAACCGCTCTAAAGCCAGTTCCACTAATAACTCGGTTTCAGGACGGGGGATCAACGTGGCGGGCGTGATCCGTAACGGCAGCGACCAGAACTCCCGTTGGCCAACAAGATAAGCCAGAGGTTCCCCGCGCAGGCGGCACATAAGCAGTTCGGAAAAGCTGCTGCGTTGGTGGGAGGAAAGCGTCCGCTGCGGCCAGGTATAGAGGTAACTACGTGATTGGCGCAAAACATGGGCCAGCAGCACTTCAGCATCCAAACGTGGTGTGTCGCTGACACCGGTAAGGCAATCGCGGGCATCTTGCAGCAGTATCGCTATCTCACTGGCACTGGGTTGAGGTTGCCGAGGGTCGGTGGTAGTCACGGATGATGAGGTCGTTAATTAGCCAGCGTCGCCAGCTGATCAGCCTGATATTCCTGGATTAGTGGGTCGATGATCGGGTTCAGATTACCCATCATTACGTCAGGTAATTTATAGAGCGTCAAATTGATACGGTGATCAGTCACGCGTCCCTGGGGGAAATTATAGGTGCGGATTCGCTCGGAACGGTCGCCGCTCCCTACCAGGAGCCGGCGGGTTTGTGCCTGGTCAGTTTGTTGTTTCTGTTGTTCTTCGGCCAATAGCCTTGCCTGAAGTAGTGCCATGGCCCGTGCACGGTTTTTGTGCTGAGAGCGTTCGTCTTGGCATTCTACTACGATGCCGGTAAGCAGGTGAGTAATGCGTATCGCTGAATCCGTTTTGTTAACGTGTTGTCCACCGGCGCCTGAGGAGCGGTAGGTGTCGATGCGCAAATCACCAGGGTTAATATCTATCTGTTCCACTTCCTCGAGTTCTGGAAGAATGGCTACGGTAGCCGCCGAGGTATGAATTCGGCCCTGAGATTCGGTTTCAGGGACTCGCTGCACCCGGTGTGCCCCGGATTCAAATTTTAGCCGAGAATAGGCACCACGGCCAATGATCCGGGCTATAATTTCCTTATAACCCCCGTGCTCACCTTCGCTGCAGCTTAGTACCTCCACTTGCCAACCTTTGGCTTCAGCGTAGCGTCCGTACATGCGAAAAAGATCACCCGCAAACAGCGCAGCTTCGTCGCCGCCAGTGCCAGCGCGGATTTCCAAGAAAATATTGCTATCATCATGAGGATCGTTGGAAAGCAACAATAATTGTAATTCTTTTTCCAAGGATTTACGGCGAGTCTCGATGGTGAATATTTCGTCTTCAGCCAGTGCGCGTAATTCGGGGTCGTCATCCTGAGCCATTTCCTGAGCGCTTTTCCAATCTTCTTCCACTTGCTGGTAGGCCTGAAAGCCCTTGGTCACGGGTTCCAATTGGGCGTATTCTCTGGCTAGAGCGCGAAAGCGTTCCTGGTCGCCGATGATTTCCGGATCGGCAAGCAAAGCGCTGACTTCTTCGTGGCGAGCGCTAAGATGCTCTAGTTTGGTAATAATGGATGGATTCATCGGTCTAGCCCCTTGTATATCTGACTATAACATCTAAGTATGCCGCAATGAGCCATTATCGGCGAGGTTGGCCCTGTGATAGGGGCAAATTATCAAATGTTAAGCGAAGCCAGAGCATCATTAGACCTCTTAGAACCTGAAGGTAATTTAAAGCGTATGGATTGGATTTTAGTCATTTTAGGTGTTCTTTTCCTTGCCACGTTAACTGCATTTTTTCTAGGCATCATCCCGTATCCTATCGGCTGGATAGTGTTGGCTTTCCTGTTTAGCGCAAGACTGCTACAGATAAAGAACAGGAACAGAAGTCGTTAACGGTATTGTGACTGCTGTATTCAGGTAGATGGCTGCGATTTTGCTCTAATTTCCGTGGAGGATAGGCCATGCGCTACGATCATGATAAAGGACGCGCCGACTTGCTGGTTTTTGCGCAGGAACAACCGGCCAATTTTTGGCGTGCGGATCCACACTTACGCCGAATAATTAAACATTTGGCCGGGACAGCAAAGGCCGAAGCTTGGGAGAGTGACCTCGACCGCTTCGGTGCTGAAGCAGCCGGTCCTTTGGATGCCGCGGTACGCGAAAACAACCTGCTGCACAATCTGCCGCGCCTTGAGCGTTGGGGGCCCTATGGGGAGCGCATTGAGGCAGTCGAGCATCATCCTAGTTATCATCAGGCTGGCCGGATAATCTATGGCTCCGGTGTTATGTCGGTGCTGGGAAACCCCGGAAATAATCTACGCTCCCTGACGTTGTTTTTTCTGTCCTCAATGAACGGTGAAGCCGGTCATAACTGTCCTTTGGCTTGTACGGCCGGAGTTATTAAGACACTGCTTCAGCTGGGCAGCGACGAACTGAAAGCGCGCTATTTACCGCGTCTGTTGTCCCGAGATTACGACAAACTTGCCCACGGAGCTCAATTTTTGACTGAAATTCAGGGCGGTTCCGACGTAGGAGCCAACGCCGTGCGGGCTTTGCCCGGTGTACAACCAGGGACCTGGCGTATCTTCGGAGAGAAGTGGTTCTGCTCAAATGCCACCGCCGATCTAATCCTAATGACGGCGCGACCGGAGGGGGCAACTGGAGACACAGCGGATTTGGGCTTATTTCTAGTGCCGCGACGCTTGCCTGATGGCAGGATCAATGACTTTTCGCTACGTCGCCTCAAAGACAAGCTCGGTACCCGTTCGATGGCTAGTGCCGAGATCGATTTTCAGGGTGCTTTGGCCTGGAACTTAGGGCCCTTAGCCCACGGCTTTCGCAACATGATGACTTATGTCATCACCACCTCACGGTTATTCAACGCTGTAAGCACTAGTGCCCATGCCCGCCGGGCCTGTTACATAGCGCACGGCTTTGCGCGCCGGCGGCATGCCTTTGGAACCCGAATCCTGAACTATCCCATGGTACAGGAAACGCTCGCGGACATGCGCGCGGAGACGGCAGCCATGGTATCAGGTAGTTTTTACCTGCTTTACCTAATGGATCGCAGCGAACGTGGAGAAACGTCCGAAACGGAACAAGGATTTTTACGGATAGCGGTAAACCTAAATAAAATGCGTAGCGCTCAGTCGGCCCATGAGGTAATACTTTCGGCTATCGAAGTGTTGGGCGGCAACGGCGCCATTGAGAGTTTTTCGGTATTGCCACGGCTGTTACGAGACAATGTGGTTGCCGAAAACTGGGAGGGCACTCACAACATTTTGCTAATGCAAGTATTCAGGGACTGCAAGCGATTCAATCTTCACGAACCTTTTTTGGCCCATCTCGCTGAACAAGTCCAGGATCATGCCCGGCTCGCTGAAGCAGTGGACACTATAGGGCAGGAACTTGCTACTGTGCTCGCTGCTGCCGATGAGCAGACGGCAAGCCTGCGTATGCGGACTGTGGGAGCGCGGCTTGCGTGGTTGCAGTGGGCGGCCGCCATGTATCAGGATAATAGCGAAAAACTTCTCGTCGAGCACTTTCTTGATCGGCGCATCGGCCCCGCGGCACGTCGGGATCAGCATTACTTAGAGCGCTTACTAACGCTGACGGTTGAACATTAGGTGTACAAGTGATAGTTGCCGGGAAAAATGGTTGACTGGCCAAAGCGGAGTTCTGCCTCTCTGGGCCACCGCCAAGACCAACAGCTACCGTGTCAGGGTGCGGGCGTCGCGCGTTCGGAGTTTCCAGTTGGAAGCCGTCGGATTTGTCGTCCAGGAAATTCTCTCGATCCGAAGCGCTGGCCATACTCAGCCAGGGTATCGCGGTCGGCGGTTCATCGCTGAGGATCAACCAGGGCTCGCGGTGGCCCCGTTGCCAGCCCACAGCCAAGTGCATCTCCAGGCGTTGGGCACCGACAAAGACGTGATGATAGCAGCCCACTTCACCGGCCTGCACTCGAATGACCAGGCGCCGATAGTGTCCCCAGCGCTGGACATAGAGATGCAACCCTGAGCTCTTGATACTCACGCGCAGATGCCAGCGCGCTTGTCTGTGTATCCAGGCCATCAGTTCCCCATGCAGTAATCCCCGATCGGCCTACAGCACGATGTCCCGCCCTTTCTGCAACAGCCGCTCAGCCAAGCGCTACAACCCACGGTAAGCCCGAAAAGCCACACTGTCTCTTAATCTTACCCTAGTCCGCTTCGCTCGGCACAACTTCGAGATCTAAGCGTGTCATGCCCCGAATAATTGTGAGAATCACCGGCTTACCAATGGGCCAGTCTGTTAAAAAACGGTGCAGATCGTCGACACTGCTGACTCGCTGACTATTGATGTCTACCACCAGATCACCCCTGCGCAGGCCAGCTTGAGCGGCAGGTCCTCCGTGTTCACTGTTGATAACCTCTACAGCACGGCCAGGTTCTACTTGGTGAAAACGAGCCAACCGTTGCTCCAAAGGACGCTCTCGACCGCCTAAGCCCAGGAAGGCCCGCCGTACCCGGCCGTGGATCAGCAATTGCGACAATACCCAGCGGGCAGTGTTAGCGGGAATAGCAAAGCCTATGCCCTGTGCCATGGCAATAATAGCCGTATTAACACCCACCACCCGACCTCGAGAGTCGACCAGTGGACCGCCTGAATTGCCAGGATTAAGGGGAGCCGTATGCTGTACGATCCCTTCAATAAGTCTGCCTTGCTGGCTACGTAAAGTCCGGCTCAGAGCGCTCACTACGCCCGTGGAAATCGTTGATTGAAAACCCAGTGGGTTGCCAATGGCGATGACTAGCTGGCCGGCCCGCAACTGTGCTGAATCACCCAGGCTGGCGTAAGGAAGTCCGGAGGTATGGGCACGAATCACTGCCAAATCAGTAGCCGGGTCTTCTCCTACCAAAGTGGCTTCAGTATGGCTTCCATCGGTGAATAAAGTGGTCAGCCGCTTGGCGTTGTGAACCACATGCTGATTAGTCAAAATATAACCATCGGGAGCAATAACCACACCGGAGCCTGCGCCGGTCTGCTCAGTACCGCTTCGCAATGAGGGTTTGCCAACGGCGATACTAACCACTGTTGAGCCCACTGTATCCGCTACGGTAATGACAGCCCTTGAGTACGCATCCAATAATTCCACATCAGAGGTGTCACTTTTAATCTCGCAACGACCCAGATCGTGAATGTGCTCTGGACCTTCGATAAGGTTTAATGTGTTACGTAGAGGATTTTCCACACTCGGAGCTCTCCTTAAAAATAGAACGAATGCAACAGCCTCTTAGGAAGAAATTGACGAGGCTATCGGATCCGTCGTGAAGCCACGACTAATAAATGGGGGTGTTGTGCCAGGTTTCAATGCTTCAGCGCTTGTTCCTTTGCGATCTAGGGGCGCAAGCCTGAACAGAAGCTGCTATAGTGCTGGTCACATGACCTGATACTGATTAAAAGGCTACAAATCGTTAGTGAACGACGATTGTAATGAGATCATAAGCATCAATTCATATGGCTGGCGCTATAGTCAAGTTTTGCCGGTGATGCTTGGCAACGGGTTCCAATCACGAGCGGGATATTGTCATAACACAACCTCCCTTCGATGCGCTTATGTCCGTTTAAAGTGGGACCGGGGTGGAAGTCAGAAGCAGGTTGACCAATAAAAAAAGCCGGGACTGTAAAGGTCCCGGCAAACACAACCACCAAAGGAGGAAGTCCTAGACTACAAGCACGAATAGATATCCATGCTCGCTATACCTGGAGCAATAACAATGCCAGATAAAAATATCTTACCAATGTCATATTTTATAAGCATTTTTTTAAAATTTTTGAGGTGCGCGTAAAGAAACAAGTAATAGGGATGACGAGAAAAAGTCGTACCTGACAATTTTTGTCAGTTTCATCTCATTTAGAAGATAATCTAGGGGAAACCCTAGAAAGACCCGCACCACCATTTTTCCAGTAAATTTTTCGTCAAACTAATTTTGCTGCGAAGTAACGGAAATTGACGCACGATTCAGTAACTTCTAATATTCTGGCCTAACGGACGGACAAAGGTAAAAGTAGCGGGCTTTACTACTAACGTTTGCGCCACCGTGTCGACGCTACGGCTTGGTAGACTAAAGGGCAAAGCAACAATAAAAACGGCGGTGCCCACAACAGTGGCAACAAGACCCGCAGGTCTCGCTAGGAACAAATCCCCAATGATTGCTCCTGCCGATGGCGCCTGGGAGTAAGTAGGGGTTTCTGGCTGCGCAAACCCCGGCAATACTATAAAGAGACTCAAAACAATGACTGCAATTGACTTCATCATAGCGCGCTGCATAAAATTATCTCCTCGTGGATTGGGTAAGGTACTGCTATTATTACCATATTAGAGTATGGCGCTTTCGCAACGGGCGGTTGGCTCGAACATGACGATCTTATTCCCAGCTAAATAACCTGGCATGGTTGAGCCCCTCTTCCTTAGCCCGATACATCGCCGTGTCGGCGTTTTGTAGCAGCGTTTCGGTATCGCTGCCATCCTCGGGAAAGAGGGCAATACCAATACTGGCCGTTATAAAACACGGGTGGTCTTCGATGATAAAAGGCATTTGCAACGATTTTAACAGCTTGTGCGATACCATTATTGCCTGCTCAGCATAGGATACGGCTTCGAGCACCACGACAAATTCATCACCGCCGAGTCGGGCCAACGTATCCACCTCACGTACGTTGGTGCACAAACGCGTTACCACCTGCCTAAGTAGTGTATCCCCCGCAGCGTGTCCCAATTGATCGTTGACGTCTTTAAAGCGATCTAAATCGATAAATAATACAGCAACTTGTTGGCTATTACGCTGAGCACGAGCGATGGCATGCTCGAGCCGGTCCTTGAGCAAATAGCGGTTGGGTAAGTGAGTCAGGGCGTCGTGGTTAGCCTGGTATGCGAGCTTTGCAGTGTATTTGCGAGCTTCGGTGACGTCGCGAAACACCGCCACTGCGCCAATGACTCTACCGTTACGATCGCAGAGCGGGGTAGCAAGTTCATTGATAAGATATTCCTTGCCCCTGCGTGATAACAGCAAAGTATGTTTTTCCGTGCGAGCGGCATTGCTCAGACAATGTTCTAAAGCCGTTTTTGTGGATTGCCTGGTATTTTCGTCAAGGCTACGAAAAATCTTGGATAACGGTTGCTGATGTGCTGTTTCGCTAGACCACCCGCACAGTTGTTCAGCAACAGGATTCAGATATTCGATTACTGCCTGTGCGTCGGTAATAACGACGCCATCACCAATGGAAGCCAGGGTAATTTGTAGACGTTCCTTTTCGTGGAAAAGACTCTCTTCGACTCGCTGACGTTTTGTCACTTCTGCCAGTAACTCTCGCTTGTCGAAGCGAAGGTTTATGGAACTTAGAATGGAAAGATGTAGAGTTCGAGCCGTAGATAGCATACCCGCCAGAAAAATTAGTGTCATAGTACCCATCGCCAATTCCAACTCGCCGTTTTGTCTGAAAAATTGCAAGGCTAAGGGAAGCAGGCTGGTGAGTAAAAAAACCAAGCAGATTTCAATTCTGGCTGCCAAGACCGCCACTGCTCCCGCCGCCATACCGGCCAGCACGAAGGCGACAAATACTTGATGGCCGATGGATTCTGCCGGGAATAATAAAACGGCACTTGCTCCCCAAGTTAATCCCGCTAGGCAGGTTCCGATGAGATAGGCATGTTTCCAATTAGGTATTGTTTCTGTCGTCAGCTTGGCTTGGGTATAACGGTAGACCATTACGGCTCTACTCAGAGTCACCAGAACAAGGCAGGCGTACCAGGTGATCGTCACCGTTGTGGGAATGTGCGTTTTCTGCACAAAGATCAAAATAGCACCATTAATCAAGGTAACCGCATAAGCTAACGGAGCATTCTTATACAGCAGTGCTACTTGTGCGGCGCATACCTGCTGGTTTGTGTTATTGGTTGAACGCCTATGTTCCATCAGCGACTGGCTCAGTTACAAAAGTAGTCTCGATAAATTTTGAGGTATTTTTTTGAAGTTAGAGTAACATGATGGATAACGATATTATTGCTATGAATAGCATTCCATTGGATGTCGGCATAAAATGTTTTGAGCCCTGCACGGATACGCGTAATAGTTTTAGCATAACCACTTCCGCTAAAATCAGAATCGTTTCCGACAGGCGCTAGTCGACAAATGGAGAGGAAGATGGGTGGCAAGTCTTCAATAGAATGACAGTTTTTCCACAAATTCCGAGAACGCTCGCAACACTATCTTGGCTACCTCTACTGCTGTTATCAATCACGTCTAACGCTTATTGCCAAGAATGGATATACACGGTGCGTCCGGGCGATAATCTGTGGCTTATTACCGAGAAATATCTTGAAGGCATACGGTATTGGCCAAGACTGCAAGCGCTGAATAAGGTTGTCAATCCGCGCCGTATGTCCCCTGGAATGCGCCTGCGAATCCCTGTTGCCTGGCTTAAGATTCAGCCCACGCCAGTGGAAGTGCTTCATGTGCAGAACGAGGCGCAAGCGCGGCTTGCCAGGACAGGGCAAAGCATTCCTCTCAAAGTCGGCCTACGCCTGCGAGCCGGCGATGAAATTCACACGGGTTCGGATAGCAATGTTACATTGCAATTTGCTGACGGTTCGCTTTTGCTCATTGAAGCGAATAGTCGGTTGGTCTTGGATGCGATTAGTATTTATGGTGGTACCGGGATGGTAGACACGCGCATGCGCTTGCAGCATGGCCGCCTAAATAACCGCGTGACTTCGGAACAAGTTCCGGGGATGCGGTATGAGATTGAAACGCCAGCGGCGACTTCGACGGTGCGTGGTACCGAGTACCGAATCAGCGCGGCATCTGATCCACCGGTTTCCCGCGCCGAAGTGTTGGATGGCAGAGTGCGGGTAAAAGGCGAGGCAAAGACCGTTGTAGTGCGCCGGGGCTTTGGTACTGTGACTAGACTTGGCGCTGCTCCGGCAGTGCCAACCCCTCTGCTTCCTCCACCAGATCTTTCAGCCCTGCCTGCAGTGGTGGAACGGGTGCCGATCCAGCTGAGTTTTCCGCCCCTAGACGGTGCGGTGGCTTATCGGACGCAGATAGCCCCTGACCGTACATTCAAGACCTTGCTATTCGATGGGAAAAGCGATTTTCCCCAGTTTCGCGGTCCGGATCTGCCGGACAATCACTATGTTTTACGCATTCGAGGCATAGATTCGCAACAGCTGGAAGGTCGTGATGCCTATCATAGGTTTATGCTGGATGCACGCCCCGAACCTCCCCTGCTGATCGCGCCCACTTACGATGAAACGGTGAGGGACAGCAGCCCGACTTTTCAGTGGGCAAAACCAGAGGGAGCAACGGGTTATCATTTCCAACTGGCAGAGGGTTCACGTTTTGCAGCGCCGATCACGAATATTCCCGCGCAGGCAGAGACAGAACTGGCCTTGGATCGGTCTCTTTTGCCAGGTATTTATTACTGGCGGGTAGCTACCCGGACTGACTCCGGCGAAACAGGACCGTTTAGCGATCCACAACGTTTTGAAATCAAACCGGCGCCGGCTAGTCCGCCATTGGAAGAACCACAGGTTGACGAAAACCATATTGTTTTTCGCTGGAGCGCTGGCTTGCCGGGGCAAACCTATCAATTCCAAATGGCAAGGGATGCCAGGTTCGAGTCATTTGTCGTTGACTCACGTCTTGCCGAGCCGCAAGTGACGATATCGCGCCCCGCGTCCGGCTTTTATTACTTGCGCATTCGAACACTCGATACCGATGGTTTTGTCGGACCCTATGGGGCAACCCAGCGTATTAACGTACCACCAAATTACTGGTTATTGGCCGTTTACGCCATTGTAGCGCTGCTGTTTGCCCTGTGAATATGCGCGTTCCGCATTACCTTTTAAGGTCGGAGAAATTCGCTCTAACCAGCGTGCTGCTGGTGATGGCGCTCTTCTTAGTCTATACCGATTGGCTGTGGCGCTGGGACAACGTGATCTATGACTGGAGCCTCAAAGCATGGGCGCGGGCACCGGCAGATGATATCATTATCGTCGCTGTCGACGAACAAAGCTTAATGAAATTAGGCCGTTGGCCTTGGTCACGGCGGCTTCACGCAAAACTGGTGAATAAGTTGACTGAGGTAGGTGTCCAAGCCATAGCCCTCAATATCGCCTTCGTAGAGCCCAATGTTGACGATCCTGAGGCGGATGCTGCCTTGGCAAAAGCGGTAGCCGAGAATGGTAAAGTCGTACAGCCGGTGATGAATGCGCAACTGCGGACAAATGGTCAGCTGGTCGAGTTACTGCCTATACCGGAATTGGCGTTAGTAGCCGCTGGTCTTGGGCATGTGGATGTGGAGTTGGATCGCGACGGCATCGCGCGCAGCGTCTTTTTAAAAGCGGGTCTAGGATCGCCTCGTTGGTCGAGCCTAGGCCTGGCAATGTTGGAAATAGCCAATCCATCTGACTGGCAGCGGTTGTCAGAACAGCGCAATCACCATAGCCGTCAGGTCTCTCCCTATCACTGGGTCCGTGATCATAAGGTTCTGATTCCGTTTGCAGGTCCGCCAGGCTATTACCCCCGTCTCTCTTATGTAGAGGCATTACGCAATGATATAGCCCCGGAAACTTTCAGCAATAAATTCGTCTTTATCGGAGTGACCGCCGCCGCGCTAGGAGATCAACTGCCAACTCCCGTGTCAGGGCAGACTCATACCATGTCTGGTGTCGAGTTTCATGCCAATGTACTGGATGCCTTACGCAAAGGTTTAGCCATCCAACCCCTGAACTTAATGTGGCGCCTGGTATTAACGAGTAGTCTCGTGCTGCCCGTTATCCTGATCTATGTTTATCTATCGCCGCGGTGGACGCTGTTGACTGCCCTGGTACAATTGGTTATCGCCTTCATGATCAGCCTCCTGCTCCTCCGTGGCTTTGCGTTGTGGTTTCCTCCAGCCCCAGCCTTGCTGACGTTGGGGTTGAGCTACCCTTTATGGAGCTGGTGTCGCCTAGTGCGCCTGGTGCGCTCGCTGAGCGCCGAAAAGGAACGTAGTCAAGTTACCCTCAACTCCATCGGCGATGCCGTGATCACCACGAGCGCTGCAGGGATTGTGGATTATATGAACCCTATCGCAGAAATGCTCACCAACTGCCGATTGCGGGAGGTTCAGGGACAACCGTTAGACGCCGTGTTAAAGATAGTCAACGGCCATAGCGCTAAGCAGTTGGTGTATCCTGTGGCCCAGTGTCTGCGCGAGGAGCGAATTATCAAACTGGGCGAGGATACTTTTTTGATTAGCCGCTCAGGGCGGGAATACGGCGTACGCGTTTCGGCAGCCCCTATCCGAGATCAGGCAGGTGCGATATTGGGGGTGGTGCTCGCCATCAGTGACATTACCAATATCCGCCGTATGGCTCAGCAGATGATTTTCATGTCCAACCATGACGCGCTGACTCAACTCCCTAATCGTCGTATGCTGCAGGACCGACTTGAGCACGCCATCGCTCATGCGCATCGCGCTAATCGGTCGGTGGCAGTGCTGTTCGTGAATTTGGATCGGTTTAAGCGGGTCAACGATAGCCTGGGGCATGCAGCAGGGGATACTCTGTTACGGATCGTGGCAGTAAGGTTAAAGGCTTGCGTGCGGAAGGGCGATACCGTGGCTCGGCTTGGGGGTGATGAGTTTGTTGTGCTGCTCGAAGAGCTAGCGCATGCCGACGGTTCGATTGTTGTCGCTTATAAAATTTTGGAGGCCATGAAGACACCCTTCAGAGTGAATGAGCGGGAATTTTTTGTGACTTGCACCATTGGAATCAGCCTATTCCCTTGCAACGGCGAGGACGTGGAAACCTTATTGAAAAACGCTAATACCGCCATGCACCGTGCTAAAGAGTGGGGTTGTAATAACGTCCAGTTATATGCTCCGGAAATGAACGCCCGGGCAATTGACCGTTTTATTTTGGAAAATGATCTGCGTCATGCCCTGGAAGAGGTGGAATTAGTGCCGTATTACCAGCCTCAAGTGAGCCTGAAAAATGGCGATGTGATTGGCGTAGAAGTCTTATTGCGTTGGCAGCATCCCCGCTTAGGGGTGATTTCTCCGGCGGAGTTTATCCCCTTGGCGGAGGAAAATGGTCTGATTGTTCCTATTGGTGCCTGGGTGCTGAAAACGGCTTGTAAGCAAGCGAAGGCATGGCTGGATGCGGGATTACCCATTAAACTCATCTCGGTGAACCTTTCGCCGCGCCAGTTTTTGGAAGCAGAGTTAGCAGACTCAGTAGCCCATACTTTAAGGGAAACTGGCTTGGAAGCCCGTTATCTTGAGTTGGAGATTACCGAAAGCTTGCTGATGAAGGATGTAGAAAGAACTGTAGCTACGTTATATGCCCTAAAAACCATCGGGGTACAGCTCTCTATCGACGATTTTGGCACCGGTTATTCCTCTTTAAACTATCTAAGACGCTTTCCTATCGATCGGCTTAAAATTGATCAATCCTTTGTCCGCGAGGTGACAACTGACCCAGACAACGCGGCGATTACGCTGGCCATGATCACTCTGGCCCATAGCCTGAATATAAAAGTGATCGCCGAGGGCGTAGAGCATGAAGGGCAACTTGCGTTTTTGAAGGCCAAACATTGTGACGAAATGCAAGGCTTTTTTTTCAGTCATCCGCTTCCGTCTGAAGAAGTGACTGCCGTGCTGGCCACCAAGCTGGTTTTGCCGCTAGATGACTATGCGGTCGCAACAACACACACGCTATTACTGGTCGATGATGATCCGCTGACCATCGCCATTCTAAGCCGATTTTTGAGTCGGGAAGGCTATCAGGTATTCACGGCTGATAACGGCCGAGAGGGGCTCAAGCTGTTGTCTCTTCATTCAGTCGGCGTCGTTATTTCGGATTTAGTCATGCCGGAAATGGACGGTGCCAACTTCCTCAGGCGCGTCAGGGCGCTTTATCCGGACGTGGTGCGTATTATGATGAGCGATTACAGCAATATAAGTTATGCTAACGAGGATATTGTCTATAAATTTCTTAACAAACCGGTGAATCGAGAGTTATTGTTAACCACACTGCGGGAAATTTTCTATCTTCCTGAATTGCAGAATTAATCTAATGAGCACGTGCTTCTTTTTTATAAAGCATATAAAAATGCAGAACCCGAATCACATAGCGGCGAGTTTCCGGATAATCTGGGGGGGTGTTGCGGGCTATGGTGGCTGCACCGGCATTGTAAGCGGCTAACGCAAGACGGATGGTTTTAAATTTATCCAGCAGAAAGCGCAAGTGACGCACGCCCCCTTCAATGTTGGCAATGGGGTCAAAGGGATCAGCGATACGATAGCGTTCGGCGGTGGCCGGCATAAGCTGCATTAAACCGATGGCGCCGGCTGGAGAGACCGCTGTAGGATTAAAACCCGACTCAGCGCTAATCACGGCATGTATTAAGGCGGGGTCTAAGCGATATTGTTGTGCGATCTTTGCTACATCCCGGCTAAACCGTCGGCGGTTAGCATTATTGACGGGAGAAGGCTGAGATAGAGGCAATGTCATTGCCTGCGGCGGAGGTGATTCTTGAGTCAGTTTAGCAGAGCGGTCGTCGTTGGGACTTTCGGCGCTATAGCCCTTGCTGTAAAACGGCAGCGAGAAAACGAAGACGACGGAGAATGTTATCAGTAACTGTTTCATGCCGGAATGCCAGTACGTCAGTTTCCCATTTACAGGTAAGCTCGGCTAACCAGTGCATTTCGCTGACTCAACAGCAACGGTATTTCCATTACAAGGTCGTGGCCATTTGACGCCCCTTGGTTTCATCGACGCGGATTAGTAGTAGCGCTCCTCCTAGAAAGAGCACCAACAGCGCTAAAATCGATAACCGTGTGCTCCCTGTTAACAAACCTACCCAGCCCATAAGCACTGGCCCAATGACGGCAGCAAATTTGCCCAGCATATTATAAAAGCCAAAAAATTCTCCGGCTTTTTCCTTCGGGATAAGCCGCGCGTAAAACGATCGGCTTAACGCTTGAATGCCGCCTTGCACAAGACCAATGACACCTGCTAGGACATAAAATTCCCAGGGGTGTCGTATAAAATACGCCCATACGGTAATTAGTACGTAAACGCCGATAGCAATAAAAATGCCAAAGCGTGTTCCTAACCACTCTCCTAGCTTGCCGAAAGCCAGGGCTGCGGGAAATCCTACAAACTGCGTAACCAGTAGCGCCACCATCAGGCTGTTAGCATCGAAGCCTAGCGTTAGACCATAATCGACAGCCATACGAACGATGGTGTCGACGCCGTCAATATAAAGCCAATAAGCTAATAAAAATGTGCCCACCATCCGGAGTCGGCGGATTTCTTGGAAAGTCTTTCGCAGCTGTCGAAATCCGGCGCTTACCGCTTGCCATCCACCGAGTCGCGGACGGATAAGGGGTTCCGGCACTAGCAGCAGCAGTGGCAAGGAAAAAACTGCCCACCACAACGCCACGGTGACAAACGCTACACGGACGGCCGATGTGGCATCAGGAAGTCCGAAACTGGTGGGGTACAGCACCATGAGGACATTAACGGCAAACAGTAAGCCGCCGCCCAAATAGCCCATGGCAAACCCTAGGGCAGAGACAAAGTCCAAACGGCGCGCGCCGGCCACCATTACGATAAGAGCATCATAAAAGCTGTTGCCCCCAGAAAAGCCTAGCAAGGCCAGTCCATAAAGCACCAGCGCCCATGCCCAGGCGCCTTTGACAATGAAATATAAGCTACCGGTCGTCACAATGCCCATAACAGCGAAAAGAATGAGGAAGCGTTTCTTGGTGCTGTTTTGATCAGCGATGGCGCCTAAAATCGGTGCCAGCACCATAATCATCAGGCTGGCTAAGGAGTTGGCCGTCCCTAGCCAGAAACTGCTTTCCGTAGCGGCCAGGCCTTCACTCCAGTACTGTTTAAAAAAAACAGGAAAAAAGCCAGCCATTACGGTGGTGGCAAAGGCAGAGTTCGCCCAATCGTAGAACGCCCAGGCAACGATCCGGGAACGGTTAAGATAGGATTCGGGTTTACGGGTTGGTTCTTTTTCCAGAATCATAAAAGTGCTTGTTTTTTAAAGCATGTAGTCCCTTCTCAGCCGTTGCTAAGCCGGGTAGGGCATCTCCAAGCCGGAATGGGTAAGGTAAGTTTAATTAACTCAAGTGTTCGAATTTAAAAACGCTTTTGACTATAACTTAAATGATTCCAATTGATTCTTATTTTAGGAGCGAGCCTGCCTAAGCAAATGCAGTGAAAATAATTTCATAAAGCGAATCACCACAGGAGGAGTTATCCATGATCAATAATAAATCGACACTCGATACAACCGTCAAGGATGAGACCGGAGCCAAAAAAGTCGACAGATTAGAGTTTCATTTAGGATACTTCGGACCGACAGTGCCGATGCTTTTCTTCATTATATGGGCAATCATTACCAGTAAGCTGTTTTTCGACGTTTCGACAGAGCAGGGATTGATCATTGGTGCGGTCATCGGCTTGGCCATCGGTATGTTTCTCTCGAAAAGTTCTTGGCATGATTATGCCCAAGCCATTTTTGACGGCATGGCGCAACCTGTCGGCGTTGTTGCCATCGTTGCGTGGTTTTGGGCTGGGATGTTTGCTGCCGTCTTAAGGACGGGTGGCTTAGTCGATGGCTTGGTGTGGATAGGAATGGCCACAGAACTCACTGGCAGTTTTTTCACAGGCATGACATTTCTGCTGAGTGCAGTTTTTGCAACTGCCGTGGGAACCGGCTATGGCACAACCGTGGCTTTTTGTACCCTTATGTATCCGGCGGGTGTGCTGCTTGGGGCGGATCCGATTGTCCTCTTTGCCGCCATTCTGAGCGGAGCGGCGTTCGGGGACAATCTAGCTCCAGTGTCCGACACGACTATTGTTTCTGCCGTTACGCAGGGAGCCGATGTTCCGGGAGTTGTCCGGTCGCGCTTTAAGTATGCCATTAGCGCCGCTATTCCTGCCTTGATTCTCTTCCTGCTGGTTGGGGGAGGGGAGCCTGGGCTTGCCGCAGGAGGCCCATCCGCCGCTTTTAGCGAAGCGATCAAGCCCAACGGATTAATTTTGCTGATTCCCTTTGCATTGGTTATCTATTTAGCCTTGAGCGGGAGACATTTGGTTACCTCATTGACGTGGGGAATTTTGTTGGCCATCGTTCTTATTCCCATTTTTGGACTCGGCTCAATGCGCGATATCTTATGGTTCAACAGCGAAGCGGGAACCGTTCAAGGAGCCATCTACGACGGCGTGATTGGTTATGTGCCTATGGCCGTGCTGATTCTGCTTATCGTTGCGGCCGGCTATCTGGTTCAGGTGGGCGGGACCATGGCTGCTTTGCATGAAAAGCTGCGGCATTTTATCAAGGGCATCGTACGGCGTACCGAACTGATCATCTGGGGCATGGTGAGCCTGTTGAATGTCTTTATTACCATCAACACGGCTGCGGAAATCGCAGCTGCTCCCTTCGTCCGGGAGGTCGGCAAGGAATCTAACCTGCATCCCTATCGGCGCGCCAATTTTCTGGATGCGCTTACCTCAGCCCTGGGCTACATTTTCCCTTGGAGCGGCGGCGTACTGCTAGGCGTGGCCACCATTAATGCACTGGCCGAGGATCTCGCATTCCTGCAGCCTATTGACTCGACTCAGGCGGTTCCCTATGTCTTCCATGGATGGTTCCTGGTCCTGGTCATGCTTTTTGCTGCAATCACCGGTTTCGGTCGCCGTTATGAAGGTCCCCATGGTGAGGAATTGCGAGAACCTCCACAATAATCCTTAGCGGGGGCGGGGTGCAACCTAATGGATCATGATGGTCAACAAGCTAGGAAAGGCGAAAGTCTGGTTCAGTAGCAGGTCTGATTAATTTAACCTCAGTTCGACATAAAATACTTAAAGTATCAGGTGCCTATTCCGGAAAACGCGGTAAATACATCCCGGTAAGCTTGACGGCGGTATCCATACCGCCGACATTTCCTTCATAAGCACCTAACACTTGAAGTTTATTCCTAACCTATCAAACGCTTATATATCGAACTCAGGTTAATTTAGGTCGCTCTTTGCACATTGGAGGGACGCCATCAACTATCGGAAATCTTCATGTTTTCCAGCACCTTGTTTGTCGCTGCCCTGCCTAATTCAATCATAGTGTAAGCTTTGTGAAAATCGTAAAAGTTGCAGGCGTCGGCGGGAATTTGAATGATGACATCCGGCGGATAACCGACAATCTTATAATTGGAGAGCGACTGCTGCATGGTTTCAAACGTGCGGTGCATGATCTCAAACATGCTGATGCCGGATGGGCGTTCCTTGCGCCGGAAGTTCCAGCTCAGGTTGCCTAGAAAGCGCCGAAGATTATTTTGAAACTGATCCTGTTTGTCCTTCTCTTCTTGGGGCAGCGCTATGGAATAGCTTTGGCCCTGGGAAGCGTTCAGGTTTACTGCTACAACCAGGTCCGTATGATGTGAAACCGTGGGCGCCAGCGGCAAGGGATTAAGAATACCTCCGTCTACCAAAATCCGTTTGCCTTGACGTACGGGAGTAAATACCATGGGAATGGCAATGGAAGCGCGAATGGCCTGCTTTAGGCTGCCGCGTTGGAACCAGACTTCCCGGCGCTTGACTAAGTCGGTGGCTACTGCCGTATACAGGATAGGCAGTTCTTCGATGGTCACATCGCCCAGCAGATAAGCCATTTGATCAAATACCCGATCGCCTTTAATAATTCCTGCCTCGCTGAAAGTGAAATCCACCAGCCGCAGCAAATCCAGGAAGTCCAGGGTGAGCACCCATTCTTTGTATTTATTTAAGGTTTGGTTGGCGTACAAGCCGCCGATGAGAGCACCCATGGATGAACCTGCGATAGCACGAATGGTAAAGCCTGCAGTTTCCAAAGCTTCGATAACACCGATGTGGGCATAACCACGGGCGCCGCCGCTGCCAAGCACCAGGGAAATGGACTTGTTCATGTCAATATTTCCTTAGGCAAAGATTAACTTGTCGAGGGGTTCTTCTATAGCCGGCAGGTCGACCAAAATAGTGATTCACTACGTGTTAAGCTGTCTATGATTTCTTATTACGTTCTTTTATTTAAATCTGGCCTGCACATAGCGGAGGAAGATGACCATGAACCTCAATCAACTCAGAGCGCTCCAGGCGCCTCTGAAAGAAAAATACAAACAAGACCCGGAAGCGGCTTTGATTACCCTCCGGGCGCAAGGCCATCTCTCCGAAGGCATTGCCTGCAGGGTCGAAACCGGCAAGGCCCTCGTCGAAGCAGGCTTGCATCCGGCGACCGGTGGTGATGGATTGCAAGCGTGTTCTGGAGACATGCTTCTGGAAGCGCTAGTTGCATGCGCCGGTGTGACGCTACGGGCAGTCGCGACCGCGCTTGGGATTGCACTTCGCGGGGCACAGGTGATTGCCGAAGGAGATCTCGATTTTCGAGGTACGCTGGGTGTTGCGAAAGACGCGCCGGTTGGTTTTCGTGAAGTGCGCCTGCACTTTGAACTTGACACGGATGCTGCACAGGAAGATTGCAGAAACTTCTGGAACTGACCGAGCGATTTTGTGTTGTGCTTCAGACGCTTCGCCAGAGTGTACCCGTGACGGCGGAGATACCATCATAGTTTATGGCGCACAGTGTGATTAGCTCAGTAAAGCTCGGTAGAAGCAAGCTTCCGCATGGGGTCCTCACCGCTGCGCACATGACGCACCCGGCCTACGGCGCGCTGTTCACGAAGGGTAATAACCCCCAGCGCGAGCAGTCCGAGGTAAAAGAGCGCGCCAATCAGCAGAACCAGTTGTCCGGGCACCGCACCAATCGCTGCGCGTGCCCAAAGCTGCTCCAGTGACGCAAGCGGCGTTGGATGAATAGCAATTTTGCCGAGATAACTGATGAGTTGAATGGCAAAGATCCAGCTGTAGTTACGCCGCAATCGACGGCCGATAGCCTCCCAAAAGCTAATGTGGAAGTATAGGCCGCTGTAGTCTTCGGCCAGAATTTCATTCCAGCGATTGTCCGTTTTGACGCCTTCGCCGTGCAGAATAGGACCGTAAAAACTGGTCTCCATAACCCGCACGCGCGTGCGCCAAATATCGAAGAAGCGATAGCGACGTGCTTCAAACAGCAGAAATACGCCGATCAGGAAGGAGACCAGGACGATGGGCAGTGGCGGTGCGTTGACGTTACTAAAAGTAACCGACAGGGCGATGCCTGCGGTAACCACCGCCCAGTTGGTGGTAGTGTCGAGGCGCGAACGCCAGATCTTACTGCGATACATTTCACCCCGGTAGAGGTGAGCGATGGCTCCGATATCTGCTGCACTAAAGCGCGTTTCTTGGGTTGCGGTTTCTGCTGTCGAGGTTGTCTGTTTCATTGTCGCCTCCATGGGCATTTAGGCCTCTTGAAAATGAGGGCTGAGGCACCAGGCTGTGCGGTGTCGCCAGCGGCGCACAGGGAGGTATACGGTAGCAAATCCCTGCCGGACAGCAGGGTTGGGCGGCGGGAAATCGTCCGGCCTGGACGGCTAGAGTCTGACTGATGCAAAAGGTCTATTTACTCATTGCCAGCAGGTGCTCGGCCACTTTGTCGAGGTCAGGCTCTACAATTTCGGGTACGGGGGCTAGTGGATAAAGTTGTTGGCCTGGTCTGGAGACAAAAGCGGCACGCATTCCGGCCCATATAGCGCCGGCCACATCCCATCCATGTGCGGCAATCAGCATACAGTCATCGGTCCTTACTTCCATGCGACGGGCAGCCCATCGATAGACATGGGAATGTGGTTTGTATATGCCAATCTCCTCAACGCTCAGGCGCGCGTCAAACAGATCGGTCAGCCCGGCATTTTTCATTTGATTGAGCACTCCCTCATTGGTCGAGTTGGTAAGGGTTGCCATTCGAAAACCCGCCTGACGCAGCTTTTTTAGGGCGGCCGGTACCTCGGCATGGGGCGGTAGCGAAAGCATGGGTTCAACGGCCGTTCGGGCTTCCTCTTTATTCAGGTCAATGCCGTGGTTGCCCGCCACCATCAGCAATGCCGCCACACCAATATCCCCGAAGCCTTCATACCTGTCACTGACAGTAGCGACCAAGGAATATTGCAGCATCGTAGTGAACCAAAGGGGGAGCAGATCTGAGCGGCCGCCGAGCGTTTTGGCTACGCTTTCTTGCATGCCTTTCAGATCCAGGAGAGTTTCATTCACGTCAAAGAACAGGACTGCGGGACGTTTGCTTTCTGCTGTTTTCATTATCTTGGCTTTGGTGGTTTCAAAGGGAAAGCGCAGCGGGCTACGTAGGCGGCTACGCTGCAGCGCATTGTCTACTACCATGACTCCCAAAAAGGAAGGTCCGCGGAAAATGCTCAAGGAACTTCAACCACAAGCTTCATCTTAGGATGGATTCCACAAAAGATATAGTAAGTACCCGGCTCGCGAAAAGTGATTTCTGCGGTCTCGCCGGGTTCTTGGGCGCCACTATTGTAGTCCAGAGCGGGATCGTGAATACGTAAGTTATGGGTGCGGGTATCGTCGTTGCGTATCTTTAAAGTCGCGCCTGCCGAAAGCTTAATATGGTTGGGATGAAAAGCTTTATTCCGCTGTGATACGGACTGAGTCAGTGTTGCTGCTGTGTTGTCCGGGATCTGGGGCATCACTTTAGAGGGCAGATGTAGGCTTTCTTTCTTTGTATCCGAAGTCGTCAGCGTCTCCAGAAAAGCCAATAGCTCCGTCTTTTCTTCGGTGCTCAAAGCAATGGCTCGCAAGTCAGACGAGAGGGTCGGGCGCTGGCGAAAACCGCCGTTATAATGATCGATGACTGCTTCCAGCGTGGGTAGTGAACCATCGTGCATATAAGGTGCTCGCCGGGTGATGTCCCGCAGCGTGGGTGTCTTAAAAGCATGAGCGACTTCAGGAAGCGCAAGCACTGCACCGCGTCCCTCATCGTTACCGGACAAGCCGATATCGTGAAAGGCATGATCGGTGAAGGCCCACCCAGAATGGCAGGCCGCACAGTTGGCCTTGGTATTGAACAGCATGAAGCCACGCTGGGCGGCTTTACTGATTGCTTTTTCGTCACCTGCGATCCAGCGGTCGAAAGGGGTTTCGGGGGAGACCAGAGTGCGTTCAAACGTAGCCAGGGCCTTAGTGATGGTCTCGGAGCTAATGCTTGGATTTTCCGGAAAGGCGGCGGCAAACGCCCGGCGATATTCAGGCAGACGCTGAAGCGATGCCACGAGCGCCTCAAGGGATTGGTTCATCTCAAGGGCAGTTTGAATCGGCAGGAGAGCCTGCTCTTCCAGACTGGCTGCGCGACCGTCCCAAAAAAAGAATTCTCCCCATGCCAGGTTCCAGAGCGTTGGCGTATGCCGGTTAAGAATTTGACCATCCTCACCAACAGCCTTTTCCCGTCCGTCCTCCCAGGCCAGCGCTGGGATATGGCAACTGGCGCAGGCAATGGTGTCTTTGCCGGAAAGTCGAGTATCGAAGAACAACTTCCGACCGAGTTTAGCCTTAACTTCGCTATAAGGGTTTTCAGATGGAAAAGGAATCGCCTTGGGACGCGTATATTGATCTTTTAAAGTGGCTGGTGCGGCGCCGCCTAACCCCTCCAGATCCTGACTAATGGAAGAGAGTGTCACCACGCCTAGCAAAATCGCTCCAACGGTCTTGGCTATGAGCAGTCTCCAGCGTATATGCATGTTGGTAATGCTACGGCCTATCATGGCTGCGTTGTAAGAGTTCGCATTGACTGATAGAAAAGTGAAATCCAGCGTTTCGGCTAAAATTGAGTCCAATTCTATTCTCACTACCCGCTGCACACTCGCCCATGCAAGTTGTCCGGAACTTATGCGCTAGTCTCTTCTGGTCTTCCCATCGCATTCAGGCCCGCAAAGATATGGTAAGCATAGAGCCTATCGGAGTCGACCTGTGCCCTGTTCCCAGAGCTGCCCCGAATGAGCTCTCGCGCTGACTTGGCGGTGAGATCCAAGAGGTTCCGCCTGAACCACGTCGCTCCGTGAGCCGCGAGTTCAACATCGAGATGGCTTAGGAGCCACAGGGACGACTCCACGTCATCCTTGAAGTCCACTCCACTGTTACGCCACCTCGCCTTCGCCGTGCCATGCAGGCGGTTGTCATTGGGCGAAAGATGCTGATGCACGGGTGCAGGGTACGACACGTGCTTTGCGAACCCGAGCGATTCGAGAACACTCACGCCGCCCGGAAAGAAGGACTTCCCATTATCGCTGAAGACGACAACGTTGCGCGGGATCTGGTAGCGCGCAAAAAACCGGCGCAGAAGCCCGGCACTCTCGCTGGCATAGAGGCGGGTCTCGTTCTGCTCGGCGCCAATAGAGATGACGCGTTTCGCATGGATGCCGAAGCGTGCGAGAGCGTTCACGAGTTTGTCCCTCTCCTGGACCCACGCCTTGCGCCCGACACGATCGCGCCGGAATTTCCCATGGAACGTGAAGAGGACAGGCGGGGTACGGGTTACACCGTCGGACCAGACAACGGTGACGAGGCAGTTCGTGAACCGAGTGATCGCGGTGCTCGATTTTGGCTGAGCGCCACCAGCAGGCGCGTAGGTCAGGCGCCGATCGGTGCGGTGGCCCGTGAACGTGAAGTCGACGCTTGCCAGGAGCCCCTTGAGGTCTCCCGCACGCTGTCGCTCGCTCTTCCACTCAAACATCATCTTCGCGAGCGCGTCGACGTCCACCGTGAAGCCGCTGATCTTCACCTGGGAAACCTTCGAACTGAAGCCAAGGGCATGCAGGTAGTCATGCGCCGTCGTCTGGGCAAGCTCCACACCAAAGGCTGACGCGCAGAACGTCGAGAACGAGGCGAGCGAGACGACCTGGTTCGAGTCGTTCTGAGACAGGACCCAACCGGCTGCCATCTCGCCCTGCTCGTCGTCCAGAAGCGGCGCCGCTCCGCTGGCCTTCTCCGCCGTGAAGATCCTGCCCGTCGCCGCGTGGGCGTGCACCCAGCGGTCCAAAGACGACTTGGGCACCATGATCTCGGCGTCGGCGAGAACCTCACGAAAGACCGAGCGCGAGATCCCACGCACCTCCAGCGGGCCCACGAGGCGTGCAACGAGTTCACGCTGGTCTGTAGACAACTCTGTTGACGGGTACTTGCGCTTCTTGGACATGGGGGGCTCTTCCGGCGAAAACGATAGACTCAATTTTATCCGAAATGCTGGAATAGCATCTTGGGTTAACTTGCGTCAGTTCTCCGGCTGTCTAAGATCGTTCATGGTAATCTCAATCCGCGCAACAGTGCCGTACACCTGGCTGGGAGTCGCTGCAGGCTGTAAGGGTGGTGCTACAGACGGCCAGGCCGTTTTTAACTCCGCAAACCGGTTTCGCAACTGTTCATAAGCATCGCCATTCGCAGCTTGTAATTGACCCGAAACGCCTTGCACCAGATCCTCGGCGACCCAGACAAACCCTAGGCTATCCTGGTACTCGGCGACATTGACCAGCTTACCGTCTATAACGGCAGCCTCATATTCCTCGCTTGCCTGCCTAAGCAATTGCAAGGCAACATCCAGCACAAAATCGGGCGAAGTACGGGTGTTGGCGTCCACGCTGGTAACGGCGTCATGGATCTGCGCCATGACGTCGGCGTAGTTTTGTTCGAATGCCTCGCCGCCGGCTTTGGTCTGCACTTGATCCGCTAGGGTATTAAGCCGGTCTTCAAATTGAGTCATTTTTCTTGCTGCGAGCGCATCCTCGATGGCGCTATAGATTTCTTCAACCGGATGCTTGAAGTGGGCCAGTGCATCATCCCAGGCGCCCTGATCAACCAGTGCTTTGCCAACGCGTAAATGCCCCTGCATCAACAACAGTTCAGTCACAAAGGTTTCCTCAGGACTGGCAGCGCTCGTCAATCCAGCTTCACCGCCTTCGCCACCCTCACCGCCTTCGCCACCCTCGCCACCCTCGCCGCCAGCGCCGGCAAGCTGTAGGGTCTGCCCGAGAAAGTGCGTTGACCGCTCGCTTTTATCCGTATGCTGAAATGCGGCCGGAATTACCGTCACGCTGCTATCGTTTTGCACAGCAGCGGTTACCGCAGGACCAACACTGGTAAGCATATAGGCGCCGACGCCAACCCAGATTTTGCGTTTCATGACTGAATCTCCTGCTGATGATGTAGAGAATGACACTAAAAAAGCACCCTATACTTTATTGCAATTAATTCTCATCTTCAATTAGCATACTACTATTTCCGGATAAGCTAACAAAGCCCCCTATGATTCTTTGCATTGCTGACGTACTGACTGCTCAAGAGCTGTGCCAAGTGCAGGCTGACCTAGAACGAACAGTCTTTCTTGACGGGCAGCTAAGCGCCGGTTGGCACGCCCGCCGGGTCAAGCACAACACCCAAGCCAAGACAGATGCTCAGTTAACACGTCAGCTGGAAGTCCTGGTCCGGCAAGCGTTGCGCCGCAACGCGTTATTTAATCTGGCGGTAAGGCCTAAAGCCATCCGGCCACTGTTGTTCAACCGTTATGACCAGGCGATGAAGTACGGCACGCATGTGGACGATGCGGTGATGGGTGATATGAATCCCGTGCGCTCGGATATATCGATGACCCTGTTTTTGAGCAACCCGCTGGACTACGATGGCGGCGAATTGGTGATCGAGACCACGGCGGGCGAGCAAGATTTTAAGCTCGATGCGGGCGCCATGGTGATTTATCCTTCCACCATGTTGCACCGGGTAGAACCTGTCACCCGGGGAACGCGACTGGCGGCGGTGACCTGGATTCAGAGCTTGGTGCGGGATGCGGCGCGGCGTGAGTTGCTTTTTGATCTCGACACGGCGCGCCGTATGTTATTCGAAAAGCACGGCAAGACCCGCGAATTCGACCTGCTCTCGAAAAGCCTTGCTAATTTGCTGCGTATGTGGGCAGAGGTTTGATACCGTTTTGGTAGTCGGGTTTGACAGGCGCTGAGTCAATGAAGTCGCGTCGAGACGGCTGCGGAAACCGTCATCGGCGGTAGCTGGGGCGGTGCTTCCAGAGACGGTCGGGGATTGACGAGGTTCAGACTGGCGGCGGTCAGCATATCGGCTATTTCATCCAACAGCTTACCCAGACATTGAGCCGCGTTGGGCCGCAAAAAACGACATAATGGAAACCAGGCCTTGCCTTGATGGCCAGCTTGATAGCGTGCGATCACGTTCAGCAGGGTGCGCTCGTCGTTACCCACCAGACGGTAGCAGGGGCAATGGATTTTCACGGTGCGTTTGTGGCCCATGACGATAGTGCGCATAATTTTATCCAACAGCCCAGCGGCGCGGGGAATCCGCACCTTACTAAATGCCTCGAAAAGCCTTTCATCGACGGACGTTTGTAACTCGTAACCGCGTACCCAAGTGCGGATGCTCCATAGCATTAGTTGCTCAGCAAAGGGAAGTTCACAAAAATATGGTTGATTAACCGTGTTCGCGTTATTACTCATGATAACTTCTCCTGATGCGACAAAATATTATAAGTTTTGTAGCTATTCAGTACTTCCCCGATGTTTCAGGTATGACCCGCTCTTGCCTTAACAGGCATCCACGGACATCGGCAAGACAAACTATGACAGGTCCGTTATGGGTCCGCTGGCTGAGGGCGCAGCCGGGTCGTTCGTTACCCACTCATAGATCTCGACGCTCGCTGGATCGCATTTTGTACAACACGCGTCGCATACCGTACCGACAGGCATCTTTCTCACTCTGCCCTTGCGGTTCAGCACGGCGAGCATGCTGCGCAGGACCTCAGGGTCGGAACCAAATCGCTGAGACAGCTCGGCGAGCGCAACTCGTTGGTGCTGCGCAAGATAGGTGTTAAGCTCCGCAAGAATCATTCGAAATCCCCTAGACTAAACTAAAGAAGTGAGCATCGCCGCCCCCAACGGAAAGCAGCTAAACATTGTCGCTCGCCCATTGAGCAGCCGCAATTCGCGTTGCCCCCACCAGCGCAGGGCCAGAATCACCAGGGTGAAAATTCCCAGAAGCGATCCGATCCAGGCCAGCGAAATGGTTGGGTGGCGGGTGAAGATGGCTGTCTGATAGAAGAGGGTAGCCGCCATATAGGCGAGCCCGATGGTCCAGCCGGCGACGAATAACGTCCAGCCCAGCGTGGTTTCCCGGTATACCGCGGCGATGGCCGCTGTGCAGGGGCAATAGAGCAGGATGAACAGCAGATAGGCAAAGGCGCCGGCGGCTCCGTCGAAACGCGCAGCCATGGCCCCAAAAGTGCCTGTGGTTACGACTTGTTCAGCGACGGCGGTCTCCACGTTGCTGACATCACCGATGCCGACGCCCAATGGATCGGCCCAGTTACCTAGGGCATCCGTCAGATTGGCGGGAATGGAAGCAAACGCTTTACCCATATCGCCCCACCAGTCAAACCCGGTTTCTGTTTCTGCCGCTCCACCCGCGTCGGCCGTGGCGAGTGCGGTGTACATGGCATCCAGGGTACCGACCACCGCCTCCTTGGCCAACACGCCGGTGAAAATTCCTACTGCCGCCGGCCAATTCTCCCCGTCTAACCCCATGGGCGAGAAGGCCGGTGCGATGACGCGCCCCACCTCGCTGAGTACGGAATTCTCGGTGTTCTCATTGCCGAAGCTGCCGTCGGTGCCAAAGGCGTTGAGGAAGTTAAGCACCAGCACCATGGGAACAATAACCTTGCCGGCGCGCAGGATAAAGGTCTTGAGTCGCTCCCAGGTAAGTATCAGGATGCCCTTGAGGGTGGGCCGGTGGTAGGGCGGCAGTTCCATGATAAAAGGCATGGCCTCCCCCGGCAGTAGTGTAGTTTTTAGAACGAGCCCTGTTAGGACCGCTACGGCGATACCAATCAGATATAACCCGAATACGACATTTTGGCCCCCTACCGGAAAAAAAGCAGCAGCGAACAGCGCATAGACCGGTAGCCGTGCTCCGCAGGACATAAAAGGGGCCATCACTATGGTAAGGATGCGATCGCGCTGATGCTCCAGGGTACGGGTGGCCATGATCGCCGGCATATTGCAGCCAAAGCCCACGATCAGAGGTACGAATGATTTGCCGGGAAGCCCGATGGTGCGCATAAAGCGATCCATTACGAAGGCGGCGCGGGCCATGTAACCGGAGTCCTCCAGCAGGGATAGGAACAGGTAGAGGAAACCAATGATCGGAATAAAGGTGGCTATTACCTGGATACCGCCGCCGATGCCGTTGGCCATGAGCACGGTAAGCCATTCCGGCGAGCTTAAGCCGGCAAGCCCTTCGGCAAAGCCGTCCACCAGAAGCGTGCCGGTAAACCGGTCAAAGAAGTCGATAAAAGCGCCGCCGATGTTGATGGTAAACATAAACATCAGGTACATGATGCCCAAGAAAATGGGGATGCCGAGTGCCCGATTCAGCACCACGCGGTCGATTCGGTCGGAGAGGTGATGCGAGACTGCGGTTTTCCGCTTGACGGTTTCCTGGCTCAGGCGGTTAGCAAAGCCATAGCGGGCATCCGCCATCAGGATATCGATATCTTCGTTCAGACCCCGACGGGCTTGGGACAACAGTTCCTCGGTAACGGCTTCAGCGCTGATTTGCTTGGCCAGATCGTCGCCTTCCAACAGCCGTACCGCCAGCCAGCGGGGGTCGGTGCCGGAGGTCTGGGTAATTCCGGTAACCACAGGCATCAACACGTTGATTGCCTGTTCCAGGTTGGTATCATACCGGATTTCGGTCGTGGGTACCGGCGGCGCCTCGACGGTCTTCAGCAAAACCCGTCTAAGGGTATTGATACCCTGGTTTTGCGAGGCGACGATGGGTACGACGGGGCAGCCCAGGCGCTTGGCCAGACCTCCGGCATCGATGCTAATACCCCGTGCTTCAGCCATATCGCTCATATTCAACGCCACCACCAGTGGTACCCGCATCTCCATCAGTTGCGAGGTGAGATAGAGATTGCGTTCCAGGTTGGAGGCATCGACGATGTTGACGATAAGCGCCGCTTCACGCCCATGCACGTAATCGCGGGCGATCTTTTCATCCAACGAAATGTCGTGGTCGGTCACGTCCAAGGAATAGGTACCCGGCAGATCGACGATCTCAAATTCTGCACACTCGAAGCGATACTGGCCGGTTTTACGCTCTACGGTCACGCCGGGCCAGTTGCCTACCCGCTGTTTGGTTCCCGTCAATGCGTTGAACAAGGTGGTCTTGCCGCAGTTAGGATTGCCTACCATACCGATGGTGTATTTTTTCGTCATGACTGCTTTTCCACGCGCAGCGCCGCCGCTTCGTCTTTACGCAGACTCAAAGCGAACCCGCGCACCTGGATTGCAATGGGATCACCCAGAGGGGCATAGCGTGTTATGTGGAATTCAGTCCCCGGCGTCAATCCCATGGCTAATAATTTCCTGCGGTAGTTCCGGTCTCCTTCGGCATAGCCGATCACCTTGCCACGATCTCCCACGCCCAAGTCTCTGAGGCATATCGTCGTCATTTGACTGTTTTCCTCGGTAGCGGCGGGAAAGGCCCGCCATTGATTGCAGCAATGGGTATAAGCGAGTATTCAGACAGGCACCACCAGGATCTTGTGGGCCATGCCGCCGCCTAGCGCGAGGCGGATCTCGCCGTTCACTACCACCAGGCTGCCTCCGGATTGCCGCTGGAAGACTTTAAGCTCGCTACCGATAGTGAGCCCTAGTTCCGTCAGGCGCCGGTCCAGCCGACGGCCTGCAAGTAATCCCACAATACGGATCCGCATTCCTTCGTCCGCCATGCTGAGAGGAAAGGGCTTCTGGTCTGGGGGGTCCGATGAGATCTTCATGATGATTTATCTACCAACGGTGGTTCCAATGCCGCCTTGTGCCATTGATCTACAGGCGGACAGCCGTTTGAATCCCAGTTTAGGTTTCGCCATACGCTTTCACATCGCCCGGTTTACGTAACATCTTATCCACGTCGCCCTGGTGCATTTCTTCTTGCGCAATCATGCGCCGGGCGTATTCTTCCAGCAACACCGAGCGGCCTTCCACCAGTGTAAGAAGTTGCTTGTAGGTCTCCAATGCATGGCGCTCGTGAACCAGGGACTCGTGCAGGATAGCGTCGATGTCGTGCTTTTCAGATTCCAGCAAGGATCCAATGGTGAGCGATGGATGTGCTCCCAGATGGGTGATCAGTTCACCCGCCTCCTGAGCGTGACGCAGGGATTCCTGAGCCTGCTCGCGCATCCAGTCGACGATGAGAATACGGTTATAGCCGTAGACCATCAGCGAATAGTGTGTGTAGCGCACCACTCCGGCCAATTCCAACTCCAGAATGGTATTCAGGTGGTCGATGACTGCCGCCTTATTCAGTTCGTTCTTCATACAATTTCTCCTGTCGACGAGGATATAGCGAGAGGGTTATTGCTATATGAGTTTTGCAGACTTTATGGTTTTTGCCGAAACAGGCAAAACCAGTTCTTGGTTCATACATAACCGCTTGTTGGATAGCAAATTTAAGGCGGCATTGAGCTTCTTCTTGATCTATATACGTGAATTCAATGCCCTGTAGATCTATTTATTATAAACATTAATGAAAATCATTATCATTTAATGCTTAGAATAAATCGCGAATTCGAGACTGTCAATCCATCATGAGCTTTGTCAACTTGATCATCTCTGACGCCCCTCTATGTTTGCTAATTTAATCTGGCCCTATTCAGTATTGGCGGGGCTTCGAGAACTAAAGAGTTTCGGTTTTTCAGATGGGCGCAAGAACATTATCAAACTTGGGTCCGTATAAGTTATCAAACACGACAAGCTCACATTCAAAACTATCTGAAGTTCTAATTTATGACAGTGTTCAGCAAACGATGGATTACGCTGGCGGCGGTAGCCGCCCTGCTCGGCGGATTGGGATGGGCGATCGTAGATCGCTTTCAGGAACAGGACGATATCGCTAATCCTAGCCGGAGCGACCGCAGGGCGGTTCCGGTTGAGATCGCGCCTATCGAGTATGGCCTAATTGAACACCGAAGAACATTCAGTGGTACGCTCGAAGCCCCAGCGAGATTCGTCGTTGCCCCAAAAATTGCGGGACGGATTGAAAATCTTGCCTTCGATGTGGCTGACATGGTGACGCGAGGTCAGCTAGTCGCGGAGTTGGACGATGATGAGTACCGTCAGGCCGTGGTCCAGGCTGAAGCAGAGCTTACGGTGGCAGAAGCCAACCTGGCCGCGGCAATCAGCAGCTTGGAAATCGCTGCTCGTGAACTGGGGCGGTTAACGACGCTACGGGAACGCGGTATTGCTTCAGAGTCGAACCTGGACACTGTCCGGGCTGAACATCTGGCTAAGCAGGCCGCCGTGCAGGTAGCCAAAGCCCAGGTCACGCGCGCCGAAGCGGCGCTGGCTTCTGCAAAGATCCGCCTCGGCTATACTCGCATCACCGCTGGCTGGACAGATGGCGATACACGCCGAGTGGTGGCCGAACGATATGTCGATGAAGGTGACACCGTCGCCGCCAACACTCCCCTGTTGTCCATCGTTGTCCTGCATCCCATCAACGCGATCATCTTTGTTACGGAAAAGGAATATGCCCGCATAACGCCGGGACAGGCAATTACGCTGACCACCGACGCCTATCCCGGCGAAACCTTTGTGGGTCAAGTCACTCGCGTGGCTCCAATTTTCCGTCAGACTTCGCGGCAGGCCCGGGTTGAGTTGACCATCGACAACTCTGACCGCCGTTTAAAACCCGGTATGTTCATTCGTGCCACGGTAGTGCTCGATCAAGTCGCCAATGCCACCATCGTTCCGGATCAGGCGCTGACCACTCGAGACGGTCGAACGGGAATTTTCATTGTTGCCGAGGATGGTCGATCGGTGAACTGGCGTGAGGTGAAAGTGGGCATCCACGAGGGCGAGCGCATACAGATAGAGGGCGAGAATCTATCCGGCCAGGTGGTTACGCTGGGTCAGCAGTTAGTGGATGACGGTTCTGAAATCACCATTCCGGACGAGCGGGCCGAAACCGTCGCCGGTCGTGAGCAGGTAAGCAGCCAGTGAACCTGCCAAGCTTCAGCGTGCGGCGTCCGATCTTCGTTACTATGGTGACTCTGATAGTCGTAATTCTCGGGGCTGTTTCGCTAAACCGACTGCGGATTGATCTACTGCCTAATATTGAGTTGCCGACGCTGACCATTCGTACGGAATACGAAGGGGCAAGCCCCGTGGTTATGGAACGGCTGGTGACTCAGATCATTGAAGAAATCGTAGCTACCGTGCCCGGCGTGGAAGACATGACCTCACAGTCGTCCGAGGGCAACAGCAGTGTACGGGTCAGCTTCGTATGGGGTACGGATATCGACGCTGCCGCTTTGGATGTACAGGCTAAGCTCGAGGACGAGATCAATGAGTTGCCCGACGATATCGTGCGGCCTCGGATCAGCAAGTTCGACATCGCCAGTTATCCGGTGGTTCTGCTGGGAATCTCCAGCAACCTCGATCCTGTAGAGCTCACTCAGTTGATTGAAGATCAGATTCGCTATCGTTTCGCCCGGATTCCAGGGGTAGCACAGGTCGACCTCTGGGGAGGTTTTAACCGAGAGGTGCGGATTGAGCTAAACGCGGATCGTGTTAAGGCGCTTGGCCTACCATTAGACCGAGTGCTCGAGGCGATTCGTGACGCCAACCTCGACCTCCCTGCAGGTCAGATTGAGCAGGGCCGGTACGAGGTTACGCTGCGCGCGCCGGCTGAGTTTACAAACCTCGCTCAAATTCGCGATACGGTTATTGTTGAGCGCGAAGGCGCCGCAGTGACATTGGGCCAGATCGCCGAGGTAAAGGATACCTATGAAAAGCTGACACGGATTATCCGTATCAATGGGGAACGTGGGCTGCGGGTGGCCATTCGCAAGCAGGCCGATGCCAATACCGTCGAGGTCGCCCAACGCGTGCTCGCCGAGATCGATAGGGTCAACGAGGCCTTTCCCCAGATCAATGTCATCCCCGTCATTAATCAGGGTAACTTCATTGAGCGGTCAATCGCCAACGTTGCCCGATCGGTGCTGTATGGTGGTAGTTTGGCAATCTTGGTGTTGTTGTTTTTCCTGCGCAATGTCCGCAGCACCGTGGTTATTTCTCTGGCTATCCCGATCTCCGTGATTGCCACGTTCGCGTTGCTTTATTTCGGCGGATTTACGCTGAATCTGATGACTTTAGGCGGCCTGGCGCTGGGCGTGGGGATGATGGTCGACAGTTCCGTGGTGGTTCTGGAAAACATCTTTCGGCGTCGCGACGAATATTCTGAAGCGGTGGCAGTTGCAGCGGTGCAAGGTACGCAGGAGGTGGGACCGGCAATTGTCGCCAGCACGCTCACAACACTGGTGATTTTTCTGCCTCTGGCTTTCGTCCGCGGAGTCTCGGGCATTCTCTTCCAGGAGCTGGCCTATGTGGTTGTATTCTCTTTGCTCTGTTCTCTGTTGGTATCGCTCAGTCTGGTGCCGATGCTTGCCTCCAAGCTCCTGAGATCACCGCAACAACGCCATACGGTCCAAGCTCCCTGGATCAAAAGATTGGCCGCCGTCGCAGAAGCCTTCTTCAATGGGCTCGATAACACCTATCGCGACCTGCTTCGCTGGGTGCTGGACCATCGGTGGTTGACTGTTTGCGTGGCTGTGGTGATTCTCGGTGCAAGCCTACTTCTGTTGCCATTGATCGGCACCGAGTTTCTGCCTCCCAGTGATGAGGGAGAGGTAAGGGTTACCGGTGAGATGGAAATCGGCACGCGTCTGGAGCTTGTCGATCAACAGACCCGGCGCATGGAGCAAATTGTCTACCCCACCGTGCCCGAGGCCGTTGCGTCGGTGGTGAGCATTGGAGCGTCGGGACGCCGGGCGGACGAGTCTTCGCAGGGCGAAATTCGTCTGTCGCTGACGCCGGCGGCGGAGCGGCTTCGGTCCAATGTGGAGATTGCCGAAGATTTGCGGCGGCGCTTAGCCGGGCAAATTCCCGGTATGGAAGTTCGCACCCACGCACCACAGGGGCAGTTTCTATTGGATCGTCTGCTGGGGGGCGACGAAGGGCTGACAATTGAGATTCGTGGGTTTGAGCTCGAAACCCTTGACCTTCTGGCCAAGCGGGTCGCGCAATCCATCGCGGAGGTGCCGGGCATCACGGACATCGACATCACTCGGGAGGCGGGTATCCCCCAGCAGGAAATTCGGGTGGACCGGGACAAGACCGCCGATCTTGGCCTGAGCATACGCGATGTAACCGAAATATTGGAAACCGCTGTGGCCGGCTCCTTGGCCGGAGAGTTTCGCTCCCGTGGCAATTCCTATCGTATCCTCGTGCAACTCCAGGACGCCGAGAAATTATCCCTGGATGAGATCCTCGATCTTACCTTAACCACTGCATCCGGCGAACAGGTGGCGCTGCGTAATCTGGTCGCCACTGAACCGAGCCGCGGTCCTATTTTGATCGACCGCCAAGACCAGCAGCGTCTGGTTACCGTGGAAGCCAACGTCGCGGAACGCGACCTGGGTTCGGTAGCCACAGACGTGCAGACTCTGCTGGACCAAATCCCTCGTCCTATCGGGTATGAGCTGGTGGTCACTGGCAACTTCGAAGAACAACAAAAAGCATTCCGGGAACTGATGATTGTGCTTGGGCTGGCGCTGATTTTTGTCTACATGGTGCTGGCCTGTCAGTACGAGTCACTGCGTAATCCCCTGGTGGTGATGATGTCCGTGCCGCTGGCGGCGATAGGCGTACTCGTCACCCTATTCCTGACCCAAACGACTTTGAACCTGCAGTCCTATATCGGCTGTATCATGCTGGGAGGTATCGTCGTCAACAATGCGATTCTGCTGGTGGATCAGGCTGCTCAATTGGGTCAAGGCGGGATGCAGATTCGCGAAGCGGTGATTGAGGCCGGCCGCCGCAGGCTGCGGCCGATTCTGATGACCACGCTAACCACGATTCTTGCCCTGCTGCCGTTGGCTTTCGGCATCGGTGAGGGAGCGGATGCCCAGGCTCCGCTGGCCCGGGCGGTCGTCGGAGGACTGGCCGGCTCGACGCTGATCACCCTGGTGCTTATTCCTGCGGTTTATTCGCTGCTTCACCCTGAACGTAAGTCGTTGACGTAGCGTCGGCGAGCTGAATCCTCATGTTATCAGCGAGGTGGTTGATTAACGGCTTGACAAACCGGTGAGAGGCTGTTGAAAAACCTAGTTGACAGCACTATCAAATTGAAAAGGAGCATACCCAACGGTAATCTGATTTTTAAAGAGTAGCATCAGACACCGTGGATACGCGCTGCTATCGCCGGAGACAGCAAGCTGAGGAGACTAATTGGTAGAGAAGCCAGTCTCCAAACTCCTACCTGTTACAAACCCATTGTTCTGCCACCCGACTGTTTTTGCGGGGGTACTCGTCTGTTATTGCAAATCTGAACTGAGAGCTTAACGACGAGCTAAACTCAACATCAGGACAGCGCTATCCCTATTTCGGCGAACAAGATACGGAGGCACTCGGGGGTGCCGCCTGAATACCGCATGGACGTTGATACTTTCCTTGATACCAAAGGAGGACTTTTCATGTCGCTAGTCATGACCCATGTTGAGAATGCCATCGGCACTATTACCATGAATAATCTCAAAAAACGTAACGCGCTCAGCGATGCACTTATTACCGAAATCATCGCGACGCTAGACGATCTCAAACGTCAAAAGGTGCGGGTTGTGGTGCTGCGGGCACCGGAAGGTGTGGAGATTTGGTCCGCGGGTCACGATGTGAGAGAGCTTCCGCTCACCCGCCGTGATCCGTTGGGCTGGGATGACCCCCTGCGCAAGCTGATCCGGGAGGTAGAAAAGTACCAGGCGCCGGTAATCGTCATGGTCGAGGGCGGTGTGTGGGGAGGCGCCTGCGAAGTGGTTTTTGCCTGTGATCTGGTGGTAGCAGCCACCAACGCCACCTTTGCTATCACTCCGGCTAAGCTCGGCGTTCCCTACAACATGACAGGTGTGCTCAATTTCATGAACGCCTCGAGTCGCCTCATCATGAGAGAAATGATTTTTACTGCACAGCCCATTTCCGCGGCGCGTGCCGAAAAGTTCGGCATGATCAATTGTGTGGTGGAAAACGACGAGCTGGAGCGCTGCGTCTACGAACTGGCCGCTCAGATAACGCAAAACGCGCCCCTCAGCATTGCGGTAATCAAAGAAGAATTGCGAATTATGGAGAGCGCGCACTCCATCACCCCGCTGATGTTTGAGCGCATTCAGGGACTGCGCCGGATAGTCTACGACAGTCAAGATTATCGAGAAGGGCTGACTGCGTTTTTGGAAAAACGCAAACCCCACTTTACTGGGGAATGAATAGGACCCGGTTACGGTCGGAGCTTAGGTGGTGCTTTTCTTGCTAATGCGGCATAGTGGCAATGGTTGCAGCCGACTTGAAAGGATGGGGCCAGATGGCCCCGTCCAATCACCGGGAGGTTATCCGGTAGGGCGTACATTGGGATTTAGCCGGAACAAGTTATCCGGATCGTATTGCGCTTTCAATGCCGCTAAGCGTTTATAGCACGCCGTGCCATAGGCGGCCTGAATCCGGGAATCATCCTGTTCATCGTAGCCAAGGAAATTCATATACACTCCGCCCGTCGAGAAGGGCTGCACGGCTGTCCAGAAATCCCGAGTCCACTGCATATGGCGTTCGGTGTGCTGGGGATCTTCCCAGGAGGCGGCGATATTCAGCACATATCCGGCGTCGCGATGGCCTGCCGCGGTTTCTTCAGGCGTTACCCGGCCGATGGCTCCGCCGAGCTGCATCAAAAGAACTCCCGAATAGGGGGATGTGATGTTCCTGCCATGCTCGATAAGCGTGTCTAAGGTCTGGTTGGAGAGTTCTCCCAGGTATTCCGATTTCCAGTAGTACTGGCGTCCATGGGGTTGCGCGGCATCCAGCATGGTTTGATGAGCAACAAAAGGCTTGGGCGCGATGACATCGGCCAGAGGCTCGCTAAACGCCTTGAGTGGCTGTACGACTCGGGCACCGTCTTCCACCGAACCAGCATAACAGACAGCGATGGCGACAATGGCTTGCCCGTGGATCTCTTTGGGAAGAAATGGCGCAGGCGGGGCTTTGCGCAGAATCAATAGCGAACCTAGTTCATCGGGTGCCGTGGCGGTTAATTCCCGGAAGTAGCGCAAGACCTCAGGTGCTTTCTCCATGGGATGTACCACCATACCCGCCGTTACAGTAGGCCCCACCGGCTGTAGTCGGTATTTAAATGAGGTAACCACCCCAAAGTTACCGCCGCCGCCGCGTACTCCCCAGAACAGATCCGCGTTTTTGCCGGCATTGGCTGTTACCCATCGGCCATCGGCGGTCACCAGATCGACCTCCAGCAAATTGTCACAGGTATAACCGTATTTGCGGCTTAGCCAACCAAAACCGCCACCTAACGTTAGGCCCGCAACCCCGGTAGTCGATACGATACCGTTAGGCACCGCCAGACCAAAAAGCTGGGTTTCCCGGTCCACCTTGCCCCAGCTTGTGCCCGGCTGTACCCATACCGTGCGGGCCTCAGGATCGACATGAATACCTTGCAGTCGCGATAGATCAATCACCAGACCGCCGTCGCAGAGAGCGTTTCCGGAGATATTATGACCGCCCCCGCGCACTGCCAGGAGAATACCGTGTTCACGGGCGAACTTGACGGATGCAATGACATCGGCGACACCACTGGCCTGCACAATCATCGCCGGTTTCTTATCAATCATGGCATTCCACAGAACGCGCGCCTCATCATAGCCCTGGTCGTCAGGACGCAGCGCCGGTCCACCTAAGCCGGCTACGAAGCTAGCAATTGTCGATGAATCCAGCATGCGTTCAGTCTGGTTCAAAGTCATCATCGATATCGAGTTCGTCATGTCTCTTCTCCTTATCGCTCGGTGAATATTGCTCTTGTATTTTTCAGACTGCACCGAATGACGTTGGCCCACAAGTATAAAATTTGTACTGGCCAATGAAAGATGAGGTGTTATCCTTAACAGTATGGCGAAAGGTTATGGTCAATTCTGCCCGGTGGCGAAAGCGGCCGAAATCTTCGGGGAACGCTGGACCCCGCTGATCATGCGCGAACTCCTATGCGGCAGCTACCGTTTCAACGATTTGCGACGCGGCGTTCCGCTGATGTCCCCTTCGCTGTTGTCGCAACGGCTGAAAGCCCTCGAACGTGCGGGGATTGTTGAGCGACGCCCCGATTCCGAGAATAAGGGCTACGCATATCATCTTACCCAGGCCGGCGAGGAACTGCGGCCAGTAATCGAGCTGCTTGGGGTTTGGGGCCAACGCTGGGCGCGTAAGGAGGTAGAACCCGGAGACCTCGATCCCAGCTTATTGATGTGGGATATGCACCGGCGCCTGCATATAGACCAGTTCCCGAAACGGCGTACCGTGCTGCGGTTTGAGTTTACCGATGTTGGCTCCAAAGCACGCTGCTGGTGGCTGGTCATCGAACATGGTGGCGTTGATCTTTGCCTGAAAGATCCCGGCTTTGAGGTGGATCTGTATGTAATCACCGACCTTCCCACTCTGACGGCCGTTTGGCTGGGTGATGTTGCTCTAGATCATGCAGTTCAAAATAACACGATGCGATTTCATGGACCCAGAAATTTCGTCCAGCAGTTTAAAGACTGGCTGGCATTGAGTGTGTTTGCCGAAGTGGAACGGGTGGCGCCGGCAGAATACACCTAATCAGGACAAGCGCGGCCTAAATTATCGCCGTAACCTCCAATCCAAATTATTTCGTATCTCCGAATACGCTGTTAATAAACGTAAATACTCCCACTCCCGCGGCTACCACAACACAAGTTGCAACGGTTCGCCATAGCACGTCGGTTTCTGCAAACTGCCATATCGCCAAAATGCTGGCGACAACACTGACCACGATACAAATGGCGATGATAAAAAAGGCAAATCCCTTGACGGCATTGGGATTTAAATAACCGCGCTTGGCTTTTTTCTTAGCCGGGGATACGTCTCGATCTTCCATAAGAAAGGCCTTTCAAGGTTTGCGCGGTAATTCCACAACTGCTGGCGGAGTGGCCCATTGACCGGCCTGCTCCTTGAGAACCGTTTCCAGATCCAGCATCCTAATGGCGCTGATTGCGGCTTCAAGAGCGCCCTCCGGACACAGCCCACGCATGGCGGCGTCCTCATAGCCGTCCAGCGCCGCGCGTAAGCAGGCGTCTCTTACCACTTCCGCCAGGTTGAGCCATTGTGATCGACCGTTTGAAATCGCCATTTTTCTACCTCTTCAGGGAATATTGATTATCAAATGAAACAAACCACGCCCTGAGGGCGTGGTCAGAGTTCAACGGCTTTGCCAGTTGAACGACTCATTGCTCCCTCTAACAGGCGTTGTCCCCACAACGCACAGAGAGGTCAAAGCAATGAGCCGTTTTCGGAAACTATCACATACGATTTGGCACTGTCAGTATCACATAGTGTGGGTGCCAAAATACCGTTATCGAATCCTGACGGGACGGGTGGCGGAGGAGGTGGCGCGGTGCATCCGTGCCTTTGTCGAGCAGCAGAAGAGTGAAGTAGTGGAACTCAACGTGCAGCTCGATCATGTTCATTTGCTGGTGTTGGTCCCGCCAAAAGTGTCGATCTCGGACTTTGTTGGGACGGTGAAGGGCCGCACGGCGATCCGGGTGTTCAACCAGTTTCGGGAGTTGAAGCGCCGCCCGTACTGGGGCAATCGGTTTTGGGCGCGCGGGTACTGTGTCGATACGGTGGGATTGGATGAGACTAAGATCCGCGCGTATGTGCAGTACCAGGAGAAAAGGGAACGCCAGACCGAGCAACGCGGTCTGGATGTCTAGTTAAATCGATCATGAACGGGGACAACACTCGCCTTGCCTCCTCTGGGGGCAAGGCAGACTCATCCCCTTTTAGGGGTAAACACAAAACCACCCGCTTTGCGGGTGGATTCTTTTTTTTGACAGAACAACACGCAGCAACGATGGTATTTTGACATCGTTGTAGCGCACTGTTAAAACCGCATTTGCTCGGCATAGCAAAAGCGGCCCTATAAGTTTTCCCATGAGCACTATCGCCATATATTCACATACGCTTGTCTTTCCTTAAAATTTCAGGTAATCCTTAAGTTAAGGAGCTGATTTTTAAGCCCCCCCCATAAACTTTTATCAAAAGCGACAGCTTACGAGGAGTGATCCATGAAACAAGGTATCCGCAGTCTGTTGAGCGCAGCCGTCGGTGTCATCGCCTTGGGCACCGTCGGTCTGGCTCAGGCCGCCGACGATCCCATTCGCATTGCCGTCGTTGGCGCTATCACCGGGCCGGTGGCTCAATATGGCGAGATGGAGATGATGGGCGCTCAGATGGCGGTAGAACAGATTAACGACAAGGGCGGCGTCAACGGGAGAAAGCTGGAAGCGGTGTTGATGGACGATGTTTGCGAACCCAAGCAAGCGGTGGCGGTGGCCAATAAGGTGGTCAACGAGGGTATCCAATTTGTCGTCGGCCATTTGTGTTCGGGATCCACGCAACCGGCCTCGGCGATCTACGACGAGGAAGGGATTTTGATGATTACTCCGGCTTCCACCAATCCGGCCATTACCGAACAGGGCTATGATCTGGTGTTCCGCACCATCGGGCTGGACAGCCAGCAGGGTCCAGTGGCGGGTAATTACATTGCCGATCAGATTAAGCCCGAGCGGATGGCGATTATTCACGACAAACAGCAGTACGGTCAGGGCATTGCCGAAGAAGTCAGAAAAACGGTAGAGGACAAGGGTATTAACGTGGTGTTGTTTGAGGGCATCAACAAAGGCCAGACCGACTTCTCCGCCCTGATCACCAAAATGAAGAGAGCCAACGTGGATTTTGTCTACTACGGGGGTTATCACCCGGAACTCGGCTTGATTCTGCGCCAAGCCCGCCAACAAGGTTTTGACACCCGCTTTATGGGCCCGGAAGGCGTAGGCAACAAGGACATTAGTGCCATCGCCGGTCCCGCCTCGGAAGGTTTGCTGGTCACGCAGCCCGCCGATTTTTCTAAGGATCCGGCCAACGCCGAACTAGTCAAGGCGTTCAAAGCGAAGGGCCAGGACCCCACGGGACCCTTCGTCATGCCGTCCTACGCCGCCGTGCAGATTATTGCCGATACCATTGAAAAGGTTGGCAGTGCAGATCCTGAAAAGGTCGCCGAGGAGATGCACGGCACCACCTATGAAACCCCTATCGGTACCGTGGCTTTCGAGGAGGACGGCGATCTGAAGGATTTCCAGTTTGTGATTTACACTTGGCATGCTGACGCCACCAAAACCCCGGTGGAAGGAAGTTAGCAGCATTGACAGATCGAATTAACCGCATAGACAACGCCCTGTGTTCCCCTTAGAGGAACGCAGGGCGTTGTCTATGTTTACATTGGGTTTTGCCATGTCTGAGACCATGCTTGCCTTCGTTCAACAGCTGATCAACGGACTGACCCTGGGGAGCATCTATGCTCTGATTGCCATTGGTTACACCATGGTGTACGGCATTATCGGCATGATTAACTTCGCCCATGGCGAGATCTATATGATCAGCGCCTATGTGGGGTTGCTGATGATTACCGCACTGACGCTGCTGGGCCTGGAAACCATTCCCCTGATTTTGTTACTGACCTTGACGATTAGCATGTTGGTTACCAGCGGCTACGGCTGGGCTGTGGAGCGGTTAGCCTACCGGCCACTGCGCGGCAGTCCTCGCTTGGTGCCACTTATCTCCGCCATCGGAATGTCAATTTTCCTGCAAAACTACGTCATGCTGAGCCAGGGTGCTCGGGACGTTTCTATGCAGCCGCTGATCACCGGGGGCTGGCGCTTTGGGCCCGAAGACGGCTTTCAGATTTATCTGTCCTATATGCAGGTGATCATCGCCGTGGTGACTATTGTTTTTATGACGCTGCTGACGCTGTTTATTTCCCGCACCCGCGTGGGGCGCGCCAGCCGCGCTTGTTCCCAAGACCGACAAATGGCCAATCTGCTGGGTATTGATACGGACCGGATTATCTCCATGACTTTCGTGCTGGGCGCGGCTCTGGCCGCCGTGGCCGGAGTGCTGGTAGGCTTATATTACGGGTTGATTAATCCTTTCATCGGCTTTATTGCTGGCCTCAAGGCGTTTACCGCCGCGGTATTGGGAGGTATCGGCAGCATTCCCGGTGCCATGCTAGGAGGGGTGGTGTTAGGGTTGGCGGAAAGCTTTAGTTCTGCCTATCTGAGTACCGAGTATAAGGACGTAGTGGCTTTTAGCCTGCTGGTTCTGGTGTTGCTATTTCGTCCGACAGGGCTATTAGGTAAACCCGATATCGAGAAGGTATGAAATGGAACGGTTACCGGCCTCGCTACAAGCAACCGCAGGTCGAAAAGGAATACACTAAGAACAGAGGGTTGCTAATGACTATTAAGCAATATTTGCCCGAGGCCTTGTTCATGGCGCTTCTGACTGCCGTGCTCACGGTCCCCATTCTGGGGGTCGATATCAAGATAGAGGGCATCAGGGTAGGTCTGAAAACCGATTGGACACCGGTTATTCTCGCCGTGGCGGCGGTGTTTCTGGTGCGTTTATTACAGGATCCTCTGCGGCGTGTCTTAGGGAAGTTGCGGATTGATAAAGTGTTGCCGAGCCCTAAGCTGCTGACAGTCTACCGCCCCGCGTTTTTGACGGGATTAGTTCTTATCGCTTTGCTCTGGCCGTTTACCGCTTCCCGGGGAGCGGTCGATATAGCCACTCTGGCCATGATCTATGTGATGCTGGGCTTGGGCCTTAATATCGTGGTGGGTTTTGCAGGCTTATTGGATTTAGGTTATGTGGCCTTTTATGCGGTGGGTGCTTATGGTTATGCGTTGCTGAATCAGTACCTTGGTCTGCCGTTCTGGCCGTGTCTGCCTATCTGCGTCATCTTGGCTGCGACCACCGGTTGTCTCCTGGGATTTCCGGTACTGCGGCTGCGAGGCGATTATCTAGCGATTGTCACCCTGGGGTTTGGCGAGATTATCCGGCTGCTACTGAATAACCTGGATGAACTGACCGGCGGTCCCGACGGTGTTCTGGGTATTCCTAAGCCCACCTTTTTTGGCCTGGAGTTCGCCCGCCGCCCTAGCTCTGAGGGTGGCGCAACCTTTCACGAATTTTTTGGACTTCAATACAGCGGCGGCGATACGGTGATTTTTCTGTATCTTTTAGCGCTGGTACTGGTGCTGGTTACCTTGTTTGTGATCAACCGGCTTATCCGTATGCCCGTGGGTAGAGCCTGGGAGGCGCTACGGGAAGATGAGCTGGCCTGTCGCTCGCTGGGACTCAACCCCACCCTCATCAAGCTCTCGGCGTTTACCCTGGGAGCCTCTTTCGCCGGTTTTGCCGGTGCTTTTTTCGCGGCCCGCCAAGGGTTTATTAATCCCGAATCTTTTACTTTTATCGAATCCGCCATTGTGCTATCCATTGTGGTGCTGGGGGGCATGGGTTCGCAGCTTGGAGTCATTCTGGCTGCCATCGCCCTGACGGTGCTGCCGGAAGTCGCTAGGCAGTTTGCGGAATATCGAATGCTGGTCTTCGGTCTGGTGATGGTGCTAATGATGATTTGGCGACCCCAGGGGCTGCTGCCGGCCACCCGGCCCCGGATGGAACTGCCCCGATGACCCCGCTTCTGGAAGTCAGCGGCTTGAGCATGCGCTTTGGTGGGTTACTGGCCGTCGACGGCGTCGCGTTTAGCGTGGCGCGGGGGCAGATATTTGCCATCATTGGTCCTAACGGTGCCGGCAAGACCACCGTATTTAACTGTATCAGCGGGTTTTACAAAGCTACCACCGGCCGTATGATGCTCCATCGCGACGGCAAAGCGATTGATTTGCTGCGCATCCTCGGTGCCCCCTTTCGCCTGCACGATTTTATCCATCCGACGGCGTTTGCCGAGCGGCTTTTTTACAAGTTATTTGGAGGCTCGCATCGGGTGGCGCAAGCCGGGGTGGCGCGTACCTTTCAGAACGTGCGTCTGTTTCGCAATATGACCGTGGTGGAAAACTTGCTGGTGGCGCAGCATACCCAGTTGAAAACGAATCTGTTGCTTGGGTTGTTTAAGACTCCCCAGTATCGTCAGGCGGAACGCCAGGCAATGGAACAGGCCGCCTTTTGGCTGGAGAAGGTGGGTTTGTTGAAATTTGCCAACCGGGAGGCAGGCAACCTGCCGTACGGTCAACAGCGCCGCCTGGAAATCGCCAGATGCATGGTGACTAATCCGCAACTGCTGTTGCTGGACGAACCGGCTGCTGGCCTTAATCCCCAGGAGACCCGGGAACTGGATCGGTTGATCGTGGGATTGTGTAGGGATCATGGGGTATCAGTGTTGCTCATTGAGCACGATATGAGCCTGGTAATGGGTATTTCCGATCAGATTCTCGTTATGGAGCACGGTCGGCCCATAGCTACCGGCACTCCCGATGAGATACGCACTAATCCCGAGGTCATTAGGGCCTATTTGGGGGAAGAGTAACCTATGTTGACACTGGAGAATGTCTACACCTATTACGGCCCTATTGAGGCGTTAAGCGGGGTTTCTTTAGAGGTCAACGCCGGTGAAATCGTAGCCTTAATTGGCGCTAACGGCGCCGGCAAGAGCACCTTGCTAATGACCATTTGCGGTTCACCGCGGGCGGCACGTGGCACCATTACCTTTGCAGGACAGGGCATCACCCACAAACCCACCCACCTTATCATGCGCGCCGGCCTGGCGGTAGTCCCTGAGGGGCGGCGTATTTTTCCGGATCTCACGGTACTGGAGAACCTGCATATGGGTGGGGTTTTTACCGATAAAGCCAGCTTAGAGGCAGGCTTTGAGCGAGTGTATACGCTCTTTCCCCGCCTTAGGGAACGCCGTCATCAGCGTGGCGGTACCCTGTCCGGCGGAGAACAGCAGATGTTGGCCATTGGCCGCGGTCTGATGAGCCGGCCTAATTTGCTGTTGTTGGATGAGCCCTCGTTAGGATTGGCGCCCCTTGTCATTGCCCAGATCTTTCAGATCCTGGAAGAGATTCGAGAAGAGGGAGTGACGATTTTTCTCGTGGAACAGAATGCCCATCGCGCGCTGCAGCTAGCCGATCGCGGCTACGTGCTGGAAAACGGACGGATTGTGCTGGCCGATCGGGGGCTAAATTTGTTAATGAATGAAGCCGTAAAAAAGGCTTATTTGGGAGGCTGATGTCGTTAGGCAGGTAACCGTAAACACGGTTTCTGCGCGGCGTGGTATCGATCTGGAAGCTGTTATCAAGACCGTCTGCGGCGTGGACGCCGCAGTCGAGCTTATAGGATTAACAGCGTGTCTTGAGAATAGCTTCCAGATCGATATACAGGGCTTTCTCTGTGCCAATTCGCCGAGCAGGTGGCAGCGAGGATAATTCGCAGCAGTATGTCGCTTCACCTTCCGGGATTACTCCATAGGATTCGTTTGTGTCCCGGGACCAAATAGTGCTTGCCTTAGCGTTTGCGAACTTACCGCCGGCGTAGCGTCCGGCGTTGACGTGAGGTTTTGCTCAGGAAGCGGAATAAACAGAGAAGCGATAGCCAGTATCAATGAGAAAACCATGACAATTAATTGCTTTAATCCAGGTTTTTGATCCGTCGAAATACTCACTTTTTTCTCCATCTTATAAAGCCTTACCCCGTTTAAGAACGATTCTGACGAGACTATTTATGGCTGTATCATTCGTAGCCTGTGAAAAACATTTTAGTCATTGACCAATGCGGTTAAAGCATTGCTTGTGAAAAATTGTAAAATGTAACTCACAGACTGCTGTCTCATGACTGTTTTATGCCCACGACATTGCTATAGCCACATTTTGTACGATGGTAAGTTATTATCCATGAATGATATTAAGCAATTATTAAGGTTGATGGCGCGACTCCGAGACCCTGAAACTGGCTGTCCATGGGATTGCGCACAATCTTACTCCAGTATCGTGCCTTATACCATCGAAGAAGCTTATGAGTTGGCAGATGCCGTTGCCCGGGGCGATCGTTCGGAATTACGGCAGGAACTGGGGGATCTGTTATTTCAAGTAGTATTCTATGGCCAGTTAGCTCAGGAGGAAGGGGCATTTACCTTTGCGGATATCGTCAAGACGATCACGGAAAAAATGATCCGCCGGCATCCTCATGTGTTTGGTAATGCCAGGTATACGGACCATGCTGAGCAAACTGCAGCCTGGGAGAATATCAAGGCAGCGGAGCGGGGCGTCAAGGCTGCCAGCATATTGGATCATGTTCCTCTAGCGCTTCCCGCCGCGACGCGGGCAGTCAAGCTGCAGCGTAAGGCGGCTCGCGTGGGTTTTGACTGGGCTGAACCCACCGCGGTATTGGCTAAAATTGAAGAAGAACTGGCGGAAATCCGTGACGTGCTCACAGCAGGTGCCGACGGCGAGCGAGTAGCGGAGGAAATAGGGGATTTTTTGTTTGCCTGTGCCAACTTGGCGCGGCATCTGAAGATCGATCCGGAAGCGGCGTTGCGTGCCGCCAATGCCAAATTCGAGCGCCGTTTTCGCCGGATTGAAGATTGGTTAGCAGAGTCTGGGCGTACCCCGGAGCAAGCTACGCTCGCCGAAATGGACGCGCTTTGGGAGCGCGCTAAGGCGGAAGAGCGAGGAGAGGCAACATGGCCGCAAAACCCGTGTTGACTTTGGCTGGAGTTTTTTGGGTGATTATGGTAATGGACCGCGATGAAGATCTATGTGGGGCAGTTATCTTACGATGCCACGGCGGAAGACCTCCGTTGGCTGTTTGCGGCTTTCGGACAGGTTACCGCCGTTTCCCTGGCGTATGACAAACTCTGCGGTCACAAGGGTTTTGGTTTCGTTGAAATGCCCGAAGCCACGGAGGCTTTGGCTGCGATTAACTACCTGAATGGTTATGCCCTGAAAGGTCGGGCAATCACCTTACGCCCGTTGCCTTCAGTGGCTGAACATCCGCAACGCAATACCGGTCGAGGTCCACCCCGTTCCCCTTTGCGCCGAGGCTAAGGCAGAGATAAACGGTCACCCGGTTCAATACCGAGTTGTTCGGCGCTGCCGCCGTTGATTTCCAGGATATATTTTATCGCCCTGCGGCTCATATAAGTGGGGCAGTGCGGCGTGTTACAGGGAGGTACATTAGCGAAGATTTCTACAAGAGAGCCTGTCTCGTCGAAATACAAAAGGTCCAGGGCGATATATGTGTTTTTCATCCAGAAGGCTGCAGGAGCCGGTTCGGGCTGAATGAAGAGCATGCCATGGCGTCCGGGAAGATGGCGACGAAACATGAGACCCTGCTGTCTTTCCTGGGCGGTCCGCGCGATTTCCGCCTGAAAGGGGGTGTCGCCAACAGCGATGGTGGTCGGGGTGGCGGCCCCTACGGTCTGGATGATTCCGGCGCTGATCATAAGAGCGGCGAGAGTCCATAGCCGGTACAGGACGCTATGGATAGATATCAGGAGGTGTTGTTTAGCCATGATTTAATGGAATAACCAGATGAGTGACTTTTTGAGAAAAACACAGCGTACTCAATGGATCTGATACAGGCAAGCTTGGTGTAAGAGAAAAAATCGGTAGTTCTGCAAGTTGAGTGATAATAATGAGATAATTTTATTTTTTGTATTTGGAGAAATCAAATGCACTGCCCCTATTGCAATTCCATAGACATAGTAAAAAATGGTAGTAATGCTGTGGGCACGCCGAAATTTTTATGCAAGAGCTGCGCTAGACAATTGGTGGAGAGTCCGAAACAGCAACGGTTATCCGATGAGCCAAAAGGGCTCATTGATACGCTCTGATTAGAGCGTATTCCCTTAGCGGGTATTGCGCGTGTTACGGGCGTTTCAGAGCGGTGGCTACACAGTGATGTAAACGAGAAATACGAAGCGGTTCCGCGCCAGATTGAGGTAAAAAAAAACGAAAGGACGGTTGACCATCGCGTGTGATGAGTGATGGTCGTTTGTTGGAAAAAAAGAGAATAAACCATGGGTTTGGTTAGCATTTGATCGCGACAGTAAGGAGATTGTTGGCGTGTACATAGGCGATCGCAGCCGCGAGAGCGCGCAAGGATTAGGGGATTCATTACCGGGCGTCTATCGCCAATGCGCCGTCAGTTATACGGATTTTTGGGAAGCGTATGAGGAAATTTTTCCGGCCAAACGGCATCGCCCGGTGGGGAAAGAAAGTGGTCAAACGAATCCCATTGAACGATTCAATGGTACCTTGCGGCAACGGATATCGTGACTGGTGAGAAAGACGTTATCGTTTTCTAAGAAATTAAAAAATCACGTGGGCGCTATTGGGTATTTTGTGCATCACTACAATGAAACCCTTCGGGCTGCAAATACAGCGTGATTAGATCACCCAACATTTCATGACTACCAAAAAATCTAACGATGATGTTTCTTATCATCGAAGAAGAACATGTAGATGATAATGGTATAGAACATTGATATTGACGGCATGCCTACCTCATCCGTCCGGTTCATTCTTCGAGCATAACGACCAAACTAACCTGACCAAAACCTTTCCCTAGGCTCTCCAACAGACACTGAACTCGAAAACACCACAAAACACAAAAAAAACAAAAGGGTTTTGGGTCGGGTTGAGCGCCTTGTTCGGCTTTATTACGCTACTTGATAAATAAACTGTATAAAATATTGATATGGTAGTCTTTCATAATTATTCCTCCATTTGGAGGTTGTGGGTTTCAATTAGCCGCAGCAACTGCTTCACTTGATACGGTTTCGCTTTCCCTTTGACATTTTGCGAATTTAGCAATTTTGGGATTTTTGGGTGAACGAATATGTGATGACCGCCATTGACATGGTCCAGTCTGAAACCAAAAGCTTCAGCACACGCAACAGCTTCGGAAAAGCGAGCATGTTTCGTGCTTGAAAGCAGCTTTTGTAAAAGCTTCTTCTTTTTCATTTCGACATCGCGGATTTTCCCGCTTGCGCTTTTTTTATCACGCCGAACGATAGCCATCAGAGGCGCGCGTCTTCTGTGCGTCCGCCGGATGGGCTTGTTATAGTGCCAGCCATATGAATTGATGCCGATAATTTTATTACAATCGTTGTTTACTAACGATTTGAAGCCTTGTAACCAGTATCAGGTCATTTGGCCGGCACTATAGGCGATGTGAATTGAAAATCGTGGTTTGTCCACTAATGTTAGACATAGGGCAACCACTTTTATATCAGTGAGTTAAATAAGGTTCGCTCTTTTTTATGAATAATTCGGGCTAAAAAAAGAGGCGCCGGGGAAGCGCCTCTAAGCGGAGGATTGAGCGAGTAAGGATATGACATGTGAAGGATGCGGTATCATATGACACCTTATCCTCCACGCTCTAAGATAAGCATTAACTATGCCGTTAGTAATTTAATTATTTTAAACAAAGCCTTAGTTTTTTTTGCTTAGCAGAGCGCCGTTTCCCGGGGCGCCACGATAGCGCATTAAACGAAAACGGCTCCTCAACATGGTGCATCTGCGTTACTGCCATTTTAGCAATAAACCCTTCAATCATAAGGCTAAACAAGCATGGATTACGACTTTCAGGTTGTTGATAAGTCGATTGTGTATAACGGTTTTTTTAGAATGGAAAAGTACCGTCTACGCCATCGGCTGTTTTCCGGTGAGTGGAGCGCTGAGATTCAGCGGGAATGTATGGAACGGGGGCATGCGGTAGCCGTATTGCCTTACGATCCCGTTCGCGATCGAGTGGTCCTGTTGGAGCAATTCCGGATCGGTGCTCTGGAGCATTCAGGCGGACCTTGGCTGCTGGAAATTGTCGCTGGCATTATCGGGCTGCAGGAAACGCAAGCAGAGGTTGCCCGGCGCGAGGCGAGGGAGGAGGCAAACTGCGAATTGCTGGATATGGTCCCCATCTTAGCGACGCTGGTGAGTCCGGGAGGAACTTCTGAAAGCGTCGCTTTATATTGCGGACGAATTGATTCAGCAAGTCTTGGAGGGGTGCACGGTCTGGACGAAGAGCATGAGGATATTCGGGTGCATGTTTTGCCTCGCAGTGAAGCGGTAGCGTTTCTGCAAAACGGTCGCATTAAATCAGCGCCTGCCATTATTGCCCTGCAGTGGTTGGAGTTAAACCGTAAGGAATTATTAGACCGCTGGAGAGGCACGGCAGCGTAAACAATACATCAGGTGCTGCTTTAACCAGAGACAGACAGGAAAGCCGGCGTGATTTCCCGGCAATCCCGCCTATCGATTGCTCCACGGTTTGGCGAGACAGAAGCCCGCTAATGGATATCGATCTGGAAGCTGTTATCAAGACCGTCTGCGGTAAGGATGCCGCAGTCGAGCTCATCGGGAGGTATTAACAGCGTGTCTTGAGAATAGCTTCCAGGGCAATAGATTCTTAAAGATGTAGCCGCCGCAATTCGGGGTCGGGGACACTCTTGTCCCAGAGTTCCCTAAAAAAATTCTGCAGCGTTCGCAGTTTACCGGAACCGTCCGGCTCAAAGCTACCGATGAAGTTATGCGGATCGGCTTGATGCAGGAGAATGCGGTTATCGACGATGAAAAAAGTTTGGTCAAACTCCGGCCGCTCGCGGGGTTCGTTCTGGGCTAGGGTGCGCAGCTCCAAGGCGCTGCTGAGGCGCTCGTGCAAATCCAACAACTGGGGACAAGTCGTACGCCAGGCGGCCGCAGGAGGCAGCAGCCAATAACAGCGCAGCCGCGGTTGTCCGCTCACTCGGCTGCGCAGAGCGTCCAAGATCTGCGTGTCATTAAACAACCGTGGTTCCACATAGGGTGTATAGAGGTATAAACTGCGCCGGGTCATCTCCAGCAGAGCCAGCATGGCTTGGCGAGTCTCTTCCAGATTGGTGAGGGGTGAGTTATCGCTTTGCATGTATGATCCTCCATGAGTTTCTGTAAATCGATTTGGTCAAATTGGCGAGGTGGTCCTTGGCAAAAATGACTTACGTGTTATTTGACAAAGTAGCACTATCATTTAACCGCAACAGCATTTTGCAGTGCGGAATACCGGCCTCAATAAACGGTGCGCCGGCAACGCGAAAACCTAGCCCTTCGTAAAAGTCGCTGGCCTGCGTTTGGGCGTGGAGTTGGACGGTATCGAGTTCCTTTTGCCGGGCCAGTGCCAACAGCCACATAACCAGGGCCTTTCCGACACCACGGCCGCGCCAGGGCTTAAGTACGGCCAGACGACCAAGGCGTCCATCTTGGCGCAGACGGCCGGTCGCAATAGGCTGTCCGGCGCTGTCTCTGGCCAACACATGCCAGCAAGCCGCATCGAATTCATCCTGTTCCAGTTCCTCAGGTACCCCTTGTTCCTCGACAAAGACCAACCATCGTATCCGGTAGAGTTCCGAACCATGCGTTTCCCACGTAGCGGCTTCCAAAGAATATTCTGGTTCAACAGTGTTCATCAATTTCCAGATAACCTGCATTTAATAACTCTAGCAAAAAACGGCGTGACGGGTCCTGTTGAATGGGTTCTCGCAAAGCGTCCCACGTCAATACTCGCTGGCGGCATAGCAGGGGAGCGAGAAAAGCGGTTTTGATATCAAGCGAGAATGGCCGGCCATCGATAAATAAGGTAGTCTTATTGTCTTGGACAATAAAGGCGAAACGGGATCCTGGATGGTGGACTAGTCTGCCGCCCCGGCGCAAGTGCGCCATCAGCTCCGGCGCTCTGCGGGGAGGGTCTTCGGGAGAAGCTTCAAATGGCGGCTCGGACTCCGTGATATAGCGGCCGAACCACTCAGCAATAAGCGCATCGTCGCTGGCCAGGTCCAGGTGTTGGTGCAGCAATTGTTTTACCCTGGTTAAAACAGCGGCTGTGATTTCACCGGGATTGTCTTGGGGGAGCAGGTCAGGGTCGGTATAGCGCAGCGCAGGGTCTATCGTTGCCGTTAGAAAATCGGCAAAACCACCCACTAAGTCCCGGCAGGTAGGCGCACGGAAACCAATGGAATAGGTTAGGCAAGGTTCACAAGCCACACCATGATGAGCAATGCCGGGAGGTAGGTAAAGCATATCGCCGCCGGAGAGAACCCATTCTTGCTCGGGGTTGAAATCTCGCAGAATGCGGAGTTCCGTATTGGGGAGTAGATCGTCGTCAGTGCTCGACTGAGTGTTAATTCGCCAGCAACGCTGGCCCATACCCTGTAACAAAAAGACATCGTAGGTGTCTACGTGGGGTCCCACTGAGCCATGAGAAGGCGCATAGCTGATCATCAGATCAGCGATACGCCAATCAGGAATGAAGCGGAAGGATTCCAGCAGATCGGCGCAGCGTTCTGGTAAATGCTTCTCCACGTCCTGTACCAGGAGAGTCCAGTGAGTTTCGGGGAGGGAGAGAAAATCCTGGTTGGTAAAGGGGCCATGCCTTAACGCCCAGTGCGTTTCGCCGTCCCGCTCCAGCACCAGGCGAGCCGTGACTTCTGGTTCACAGGCCAGACCGGCCAGTTCTTCCGGAGAAAGCGGATCGCTGAAGTTCGGCAAAGCGCCGCGGATCAACAAAGGCCGCTTCTGCCAGTACTCTGCTAAAAAGCGTCTAAGGCTTAAACCACCGAGTAGCTGCATGACGGATCGAGGAGGCATGGCGCTATGCGGCAGTCCCCAAAGGCAAGCGGAACCAGAATGTTGCTCCTTGTCCCGTTGGGTTGTTGTAAACGCCAATGTCACCGCCTTGTAAATCGATTAGGTGCTTACATAAGGTAAGTCCGAGGCCGGTGTGGGTTTCACTGCCAGTGGGCAGATTGCTCAGTTGCGCAAATTTGGTTACGAAAACTTTTTCCAGATCCTGTTCGGTTAATCCGGGGCCGGTGTCTTGAACCTCAAAGACGACGCTGTCCGGTTCAAGGCGGGTGCGTACCACTGTGGTGGCCTGGTAGGGACTGAACTTGATAGCGTTGCCGATCAGGTTATCTATCACCTGGTGCAAGCGGGGCTCATCGGCTTGCACAGGAGGTAGGCCCGGGGCTAACTCAAGGTGCAGTGAATGTTCCTTTTGCTGCGCATAATACGCATTGCTTTGCACCACCTGGCTAACCAAGGTATGCAGATCGATGGCATTGGCAGTAATCCGAATACGGCCGCTCTCGATAACATTTAGATCTTGAAATTCTGTTAGAGTATGTTGCATGTGCTCCACGGTTCTCAGCGAGAGCGCCAACAAATCATGCGTTTGCTCGGTGACAATGGAGCCAAGGGGATGGCGCCGGTCCAGGGTTTGCAGTGCTTCTGTCAGTTCTGCTAATGGCCGTTTTAGATCATGACTGGCGATATGAAGAAATTCCCGATTGGCTGAGGCAAGCTGCTTCAGGCCGAGATGGGTCGCTATTCTCGCCAGTGCAACGCGGGGCGGCATATTTTTGGTGAGGTAATCGTTGGCCCCTGACGTCAGGGCCCGGACCATGTCCTCGCTGTCATCGCCGGCAGTGACCATAATGATGGGCAGCGCGTCCATAGAATAGGATTTGCGAGCTTCGCGAAGCACTTGGAATCCTCCCAGGCGAGGCATGATGATATCGAGCAACACCAGGTCAAATTTTTCTGTTCTAATTTTGCGCAGCGCCTCTTCTCCGTTGATGGCGTGTTCTACTGCATAGCCTTCCTGGCGTAGGCGCCGAGATAATACTTTGCGATCTAGACTGTTGTCTTCGACAAGCAGCACAACGCTCTGTGCTTGGTGCATATTGTTAACGCCCGTTACTATCCCAGTTGCTGGCCTTTGGTATACCGGTTCTAGATAATGAACTTTTCAAAGAATTCGCAAGGTGTCGGCAGCGATATTGTGTTGGCAAACATATGGAAAATATAGCATGGCCGCTACGTCACCCATAGCGGGTGAGTGCGGATTGATTAACTCATCAAATCCGGCGAGCTTGTTTGGCGGCATTGCCTGTATAGTCCGCCGGCGTCAGTGCCAGCAGCCGTTGTTTTGCTTGCGCCGGCAGTTCCAGTCTTTCTATAAAAGCTTGCAGTGTGGTTGCATCGACTTGTCGGCCCCGCGTCAGTGTCTTTAGCTTTTCATAGGGATCGGCAATGCCATAACGACGCATGACGGTTTGTATGGGTTCAGCCAAGACTTCCCAGTTAGCGTTCAACTCGGTGAGCATATGCTCTTTGTCGGCTGCCAACTTGCTCATCCCTGTTAGACAGGATTGATAAGCAATCACCGCTTGGGCAAACCCCACGCCGACATTCCGTAATACCGTGGAATCGGTTAAGTCCCGTTGCCAGCGGGAAATCGGTAGTTTGCCTGCCAAATGCTCTAATACAGCATTCGCTATCCCCAGATTGCCCTCGGCGTTTTCAAAATCAATGGGATTGGTCTTATGGGGCATCGTCGATGAGCCTACCTCCTGGGGCGCGGATTTCTGTTTAAAATAGCCGATGGCAATATAGCCCCATAAATCCCGGCAAAAGTCCAGCAAGACGATATTAAAACGGAATACAGCATGACACAGCTCGGCGATGTAGTCATGGGGTTCAATTTGCGTGGTAAGGGGATTCCAAGCAAGGCCCAGATCGCCGGTGATAAAGTCCTGGGCCACGCTTTCCCAATCCAGCTCCGGATAGGCGATGACATGGGCGTTGTAATTACCTACTGCGCCGTTCATCTTACCCAGCAAGGGCACATTAATCAGTTGTTCGCGTTGGCGTTGCAAACGATAGGCGACGTTAGCCATTTCTTTGCCCAAGGTGGTGGGGGAGGCAGGCTGGCCATGGGTTCGGGATAACATGGGTTGCTCGGCATAAGTGCCGGCGAGGCGGCGAATGTTGTCGATAAGCTCATCCATTAAGGGCAGTAAAACACAGGTACGGGCTTCCCGCAGCATAAGGGCATAAGCGAGGTTATTAATATCTTCAGAGGTGCAGGCAAAGTGGATAAACTCGAGAAGCGCTGCCAGTTCGGTATTACCGCGGAGCTTTTCTTTAAGAAAATACTCCACTGCCTTGACATCGTGATTGATGGTGCGCTCAATATTCTTGATGCGCTGGCTGTCCCCGAGGCTGAAAGTGTTGACTAAATCATCGAGAATACGCTTGGCATGCTCGCTCAGCGGCGGTACTTCCGGAATGTCCGGGTGTTTGGCTAGGGCCTGTAGCCAGCGGATTTCTACCCAGACACGATGGCGAATCAGTCCATACTCGCTGAAAATGGGACGCAACGTCTGGGTTTTTTCGCTATAACGGCCGTCGATGGGGGAAATTGCGGTGAGGGATGTCAAATCCATGCTTACTCCAAGCTGGCTTGCGGTAGAGTCATGATGATACACCATCCCGATGCCGGCGAAGCGGGAATCAGGTAGATTGATGATAGAAGAGCAATAGGTAGAGGAATGGTTCTCTTGTTGCCTGGACTTTGGGTTTGGGGATCGCTCAGCAGGTTTAGCTGATGCAGGAAAGTGCCGGATCAAATGTTGGTAGGATAATAATGCATGCAACGTTTAGACATATTTGCAGCGCCGCTGACCGGGATCAATCTGATTGAGGCCAGTGCGGGCACGGGTAAAACCTATACCATTACGGGTCTTTATCTACGCCTTGTTGTTGAGGCTGAACGTCCGGTGCGTCGCATTCTCGTGGTCACTTATACGAAAGCGGCAACGGAGGAATTGCGCGAGCGTATCCGCCAGCGCTTGGTGATAGCGCGGGAGGCTTTTTTAAAAGGCAGCAGCCAGGATGACTTTTGCCAGCGCCTTATCGAACAATGTCAGGACCGGCAGCTGGCTCTGCGTCGGATTACCAACGCGATTCGCGGTTTCGATGAGGCCGCTATCTTCACGATTCATGGTTTTTGCTTACGGGCGCTGGCGGACAGTGCCTTCGAGAGCGGCATGCCATTTGAGATTGAGCTGCTGGCGGATGAGCGCGACATGCTCCAGGAAATCGTGGATGATTTCTGGCGCCGGGAGTTGTACGGTGCAGCGTCGCTGTTGGTAAATTACCTCTTGGATAAAGGCTATAGTCCTGAAAGGCTGTTTCGGGAAGTGCGGTCCCATGTCGGCAGGCCATATGGCAAAGTGTTGGGGCCAGCGCCGGTGACGGGTTTTGCTGCTGCCGAGCAGGCGTTCGCCCGGGCTTATACTACTGTGCGCGAGCTTTGGCAGTCCGCGCAGCAGGAAATACAGGATCTACTGTGCAATAGCGCCAGTCTGAACGGTAACAAATATCGCAGAAATTCCATTCCCGGCTGGCTAGCCTTGCTTGCCGGTTATTTGGCACCGCAGACACCAAATGTCAGACTGTTCGAAAAGTTCGAAAAATTTACCGCCAGCCATTTGGCAGCGTCGGTGAAGGCCAAACAGGCTCCGCCCCAGCATGCTTTTTTTGTCGCCTGCGACGAATTGCTTAAAACGTATAACGAACTCGCCGGTTGTTGCCGCGGATATCTGTTGGAATTACGGGCACGCCTGCTGGTGTTTTGCAATAGCCAATTGGAAACGCGTAAACACCGCCAACGGGTTCAGTCGTACGATGATCTGTTGAGCCATTTACTCAAAGGGCTGCGCAGCGAGCAGGGAGAGGAGCTGGCCAAGGTGCTCCGCGAACGTTATTCGGCGGCCCTAATTGACGAATTCCAGGACACCGACCCTGTGCAGTACGCCATCTTTCGGCACATTTACGCAGGAACCAAGTTGCCGGTGTTCCTGGTCGGCGATCCCAAACAAGCCATTTATAGTTTTCGAGGCGCTGATATTTTTGCTTATCTAGCGGCGCGTCGGGATGCTGTTCAGCACTATACCTTAGATGTCAATTGGCGTTCGGATCCACGTTTACTGCAAGCTTTCAATACGTTATTCACCACATCGGCGGTACCATTTTTATTTGCAGCCATTCCTTTTCAGCCGGCAGAGGCCGCCAACCAATTCCGCGAGCCACTGTTGATCCAGGATCGTTTAGAGACGCCGCTACGGTTTTGGTTTTTGGGAGGAGCAGACAACGAAGGAGTATTCAGCAAAGGACAAGCAGCGGAGCTTGCCGCTCGGGCAACTGCGGCTGAAATTGCCCGGTTGCTAAATTTGGGTGCGTTAGGAAAGGCACGTATTGGAGAACGTTCTCTGGAAGGCGGCGATATTGCTGTGTTGGTGCGTAACCATCGGCAGGCACGGCTGGTGCGTCAGCAGCTTATCCAATTAGGTGTGCCTAGTGTTCAGCAAGCTCAAGACAACGTCTTTGCAACCCAAGAAGCGCAAGAGCTGGAGTGGTTGCTAATGGCTGTGGCTGAGCCGGTGCGTGAACCTTTGGTGCGGGCGGCGTTGGCCACAACCCTGCTAGGGATGAGTGGTGAGGTGCTGTACTGCTTTAGCGAGAATGAGAAAGCTTGGGAGGAACGTCTGGAAAATTTTTATGAGTACCACCGGTTGTGGCGCGAACATGGTTTTATTCCCATGTTTAGGACGCTGCTACAGCGGGAACACGTGGCTCAGCGGCTATTAAGTTTTCGAGACGGAGAACGGCAACTGACCAATGTGCTGCATCTCGCAGAGCTTTTGCAGAGCGCGGCCAGTCGAAGACGGGCAGGTATGGAGGGATTGCTTAAGTGGCTATCGAAGTGCCGTCGGTCCCAGGCGGCTGAGGACGAAGAACAGCAACTTCGCCTGGAAAGTGACGAGCATTTGGTTAAAATTGTCACCGTCCATAAGAGCAAGGGACTGGAATATTCGGTAGTATTCTGCCCTTTCCTGTGGGATGGCAAGCTCTGGTCAAATCAAGAGGAGTCTCTGCGGTTTCATGATCCAGCTGATCCGGCGCAGGTCTGTTTGGATTTTGGCTCGGAGCGCCAGAAAGAAAACCGCTTTTTTGCTCGTACCGAAGAGCTGGCGGAAAACCTACGCCTGCTTTACGTGGCGTTAACGCGAGCCAGATATCACTGTTATGTGGTCTGGGGTGCCATTCATGAGGCCGGTACCTCAGCACCCGCTTGGTTACTGCATCGGCCCGCGGTGGTTGGTAGTCAGGAAGACCCTGTTATGGCCACCGCAGAGCGGGTCAAGGCGCTACGGGAACAAGCCCTTTGGCAGGAGTTAGAAACAATGGCAAGTTGCGCCGGAGGGACTGTGAGTATCCACCGGCTACCCCATGGCGAGGCAATGCCCTATCAGCCACCGTGGCAACCAGAGCCGCAACTACAACCTCGGCGGTTTGCTAGAGTTGCCTGGGATAAATGGTCTATTAGTAGCTTTACAGCCCTCAGTGAGGGCGGAGGCATTGAGTTGCCTCGCCATGCTGGAGGAAGTCAGTCCGAGCCATCATCAATGACAGCCTCGCAGGAGCGAACGGTTGATACGTTACCGCGCGGGGCGCGGGTCGGCAGTTGTCTGCACCTCATTTTCGAGCGACTGGATTTTACACTAAGGGACCGGTCGCAATTGGAAGTCTTGGTGGAAAGAGCGCTGCTTGAATACGGTATTGCCAGCGAATGGGTCTCGGTAGTAGCCACGCTGGTAGAGCGGGTATTAACGACACCTTTACAAGGGGATGGCCTGCGGCTGGAGCAGGTGACGCTTAAGCAGCGTCTCAATGAATTGGCGTTTTATTATCCTGTGGTCGAGCTTGCGCCGGAAGGCTTGCGACAGATACTGGCAAGCTATGGCATTATGGCAGGGCTGGCCGAGGAGCAGAGTGAAGGCCCTGGTTGTAACGTGGTGCGGGGCTACCTAAAGGGATTTATCGATCTGGTTTTTGAAAGCCAGGGTCGTTTTTATTTAGTAGACTATAAATCGAACTGGCTTGGAGAAGAACTTGCAGCTTATCGGGCGGAACGTCTGGCAGAAGTTATGGCTCGGGAAGCCTACTGTACCCAATATTTACTGTATACCGTAGCGCTGCATCGTTATCTCCAGTTGCGCCTACCAGATTACGACTATGAACGGCATTTCGGAAGTGTTTTTTATCTCTTTCTCCGCGGTATGGACCCGGCATTGGGATCGGAGTATGGGATTTTTCGAGAGCGCCCGCCGTGCGCTTTGGTGAACGCTTTGAGTACTTATTTTGCTTCGGGAGCATACTGAATGGCACCCATGACATCAGTGCATGGCTTGCCTAGCGGCCATCCATTACGACTTGCCAGAGCGTATCTGGCGCTGCAGGGATTATCGGTGGGTGATGCTTTTGGCGAGCGGTTTTTTTGTGCTCGACGGACGCTAACAGAACGGTTGACGCGACGAGAGCTGCCACCCGCCCCCTGGTCTTATACGGATGATACTGCCATGGCGCTAGGGGTGTTTGCCGTGCTGGCCCAGCGGGGAGACATTGATCAAGATCAACTTGCCGCCGTGTTTGCGAGCAACTATGCCCGGGAGCCCTGGCGAGGCTATGGTGGCATGGCCCATTATATTCTCGATCAACTGGGCGTGGGTCGCCCCTGGCGACAAGTCGCCGGCGCGGCCTTTGGAGGTGAGGGCTCTATGGGCAATGGCGGGGCGATGCGGGTCGCCCCGGTCGGGGCTTACTTTGCTGATGATCTAAGGCAAGCGGCTCATCACGCTTGCCTGTCAGCGCAGGTGACGCACGCCCATCCCGAGGGACAAGCGGGTGCCATCGCGGTCGCCGTGGCCGCTGCCTGGGCTTGGTCCACCCGTGAGCGGCGCTATCCAATTGCTGGACTGGAATTGCTAGAGACCGCCGCCAGTTATACCCCGGAGGGCGATACCCGCCGTGGCCTTAATAGAGCCTGTGAGCTACCCTTTAGCACTGTTATTGAAACGGCGGTCAATGTTCTGGGTAACGGGAGTCACGTCACGGCTCCCGATACGGTTCCGTTTGCGTTGTGGGCGGCTGCCCGGCATCTCGATAATTTCCAGGAAGCCCTGTGGGTTACCGTATCTGGCCTCGGGGACCGGGATACCACTTGCGCCATTGTCGGAGGCATTGTGGCCCTGGTCGGCGGGGGGGAGTCCATACCCGAAGCCTGGTTACAGGCCCGGGAGCCTCTGCCGATCGAGGCCGTTCAGTAGGATAAAACCCATGGACAGGATGCTGAAGGATTTGGCTAAGTTCCAACAGCTGCCTTTTTTTAGTGAACTAGATCTGCACTTTGCGCGCTTGATGACCCGCCTCGCAGGCCAGCATTCTCTGCCTTTATGGTTGGGTGCGTTATTGGTCAGCCGCGGAACAAGTCAGGGTAGCGTATGTATTAACCTCCATACTTTGGCCGAGCAGCCTCTGGGGGAAGAGACGCAGAGAACGGCCACGGTGTTGCGTGCCCCAGAGGCGCAAAGTTGGATTGCGGCCTTGCGAAAGACTGGTGTGGTGGGACAGCCGGGAGAATTCCGGCCGCTCATTCTGGATAACAAGGGCCGCCTGTATCTTTATCGTTATTGGGATTATGAGCGGCGCCTGGCCGAGAATCTGCTGACTCGCGCCGTGGCGCTGGAGCCTGTCGATGAGAAACGGCTCCGGGAAGATATGGCTCGGCTATTTCCCCGCTCCACTGACGGCACTACTACCAACTGGCAAAAAGTGGCTGCGGCCGTGGCTGTTTCAAGGCGTTTGTGTGTGATTTCCGGTGGCCCTGGCACCGGCAAGACTACGGTGATAGCTCGTGTTTTAGCATTATTAAGCGCCCAAAGAGATAACCGTCGGCCGCGCATCGCGCTGGCTGCTCCCACGGGTAAGGCGGCAATGCGTCTCCAGGAGAGTCTGCGGTTAGCGAAACAGGAATTGGACCTAACCACTTGTTATCGCGAAGCGATTCCTGAGGAGGCCTTTACTTTGCACCGTCTGCTGGGGGTGCGCGCCGATTCGATTTATTTTCGCTATAACACCACTAATCCCTTGCCGTTGGATGTGCTGGTCGTGGATGAAGCTTCCATGGTGGATCTGGCGCTTATGGCAAAACTGGTTGCTGCGTTGCCGCCGGAGGCGAGGTTGATTTTATTGGGAGATAAGGAGCAATTAGCTTCCGTAGAGGCTGGTTCGGTGCTGGGAGACATTTGCGGCAGTGGCTCGGAATTTTCCGAGAACTTTCGAGCTCGACTCGAACGGTTAAGCGAAGAGCCTATCCCCGCGGCTAAACCGGCTCGTTTTCCCTTACAAGATTCCATTGTTCTATTGCGGCAAAGTTATCGGTTTGGCGCCACAAGCGGTGTCGGTAAATTGGCTCGAGCCGTACAACAAGGCGATGGGGAGGCGGCTATGCTGCTGCTGGAATGCGGCCGTTTTACGGATCTCACCTGGCAGCCTATGGCTACGGGTAAAGACTTACCGCAGCGTATCGCCGAGCGGGTTGCGTGGGGTTTTCAGGCCTACTTAGAAGAGATAAAAACGGGAGATCTGTCTCATATCTTTCGAGCCTTCAACGGCTTTCGCGTGCTCTGTGCTCTGCGCAATGGGCCATTTGGCGTGCAAGAGTTAAATCGCCTGATTACTGATAGTTTACATGCCCGCCGGTTAATTAATGCCCGGCAAACCTGGTATGCAGGTCGACCTGTGATGGTTACGCACAACGATTACAATCTGCACCTTTTTAACGGCGACATCGGCATTGCTCTGCCCGATGCAGAAGCCGCGGGCCAGTTAAGAGTATTTTTTCAGACCGGCGTCGGAAGCCTACGCCGATTGCCGCCAACCCGTCTACCGGCCCACGAAACGGTGTTTGCAGCTACCATACATAAGAGTCAAGGTTCAGAATTTAACCATGTACTCATCGTATTGCCCTGCGAGGTTTCGCAGGTTATGACCCGTGAACTTATCTATACGGGTATTACCCGTGCCAGAGAAACTGTAGAAATTTGGGGCAACAGCCAGGTGTTTAAAGCGGCTGTGGAACGTGGCTTGTGGCGTTCTTCGGGATTGCAGGAAGCTTTATGGGGAGTTTAGGGTTTGTGTTTGCTTTGTCGGCCATGGCGGGCAAGCCGGAGCATTGCTTCACCCAAGCGGCGATCGGGAAGATTACGGGCAGCTCCTTCTAACACACTGACTGCTTCATCTGTCATTACCATGCGCCGTGGTGGAGGAGGTGTTGGTGCAGGGACGGCGGGAGGTGCGATGCGGATGCGCGGAGCGGGAATCTGGGTTCCCAAGTGTTCAGCGAGGGGTTTCTGTAAGCTTGGCAATAGATAGCGTAATCGCGTTGCCCAGGCAGAAGAATCGGTTTGTACGACCCAGCCGTCTGAGTCTAGTCTCGCTAAGGTAGCGTGATCATGCAGATGGGGCGGTAGGTAGGCCCGAAAAATCTGGTTAAGGCGGCTTAAGTTGTGGGTCTTTGCCGCCAGTTGCGAACAGCGTCCCTGGGGATGTTGCAGATATTCTCCCACAGCTAATAGAGTGTTAGACGTTTTTTGCTGCTGGGGCAAGGTAGATCCCCTGGTCTGGCTTTGCAGCTGGTTGACTTTCGGTGTAGCGGCAGAGCGCGAAGTGCAAGACGCAGAGGCGGGCTGCGACGTGACTTTAGTACCTTCTGGCGCCGCTTTATCCTGTAAAAGTGCTTTGAGATAAGCCGTGCGGCGCCGGACGGATTGATGGGAAGCGAGGGGTCTTGGCGGTTTTGACATACCCTTTGTGCTCTTGAGTAGAGTTCGGGATGCTAAGTGCATGGCAATGCTGCGCGATAGCGAATCACTGTCCTTGTCAGCAGCGCTATGTTGACTTGCGCTTGAGTGGGGAACTCATCACCGATTACTATCAATCTCTTACCTGGTTTGTCAAGATTTTCTTTGGCACCCAGCGATTCAGAGCGTCACCGCCTGTTGGGTTCCAAGGTAGCGGTTATCGAACGCTGGGCGCAACTTGGCTGTGCCCCTTGCTCGTCCCTGCTGCCCCTGAGGGTGGCATGGGTTGAACAAGTGAGAGAGAGGATCAAGCTGTGTGAGGTTGAGGGTGCGGTGGTCTCCTGTGGGTCGACGGGTGGACCTGAATTGCGGAGCAGGCGTCTCCTAGGGAAATTAAGTGAAGCGTACCTGGAAGCGCCGCTGGGTCAAGGCCTCGAGAGTGGCGCGGCGCAACCGACCGTAGAGGAGGAAAGCGATCATCGTGCGCCACCGATGACAGAGGGTGGTCTTGCCTTGCCACAGTGGCGCGAAGGTGGTGCTTAGGACCCTCAACTGATTGATCAGATGGCCGATCTGCAGGCATTGATAATAATTTTTCGCCGCCTGCCAGTTGACGCGCGCATACTGGTGCTGCAGGGCATAGCCGAGGTTTTTTTGGGTGTTGAAGCCTTCATTTTCGATCTTCCAGCGCAGGCGCCCGGTGTGGCTGAGCACGGCGACGGTGGCGGCGGTGACCTCAAGGTTGGTCAGGTGCACAAAGCGACTGTCGGTTTGTGTGGCGCTGTCGCGGTGACTGACCGTCTCGATACCCTCGAGCCACTGGAGCGGATGGCCGTGATAGTCAATATCGGTGACCCAGCGAAAGTCTTGTACGATCCGCTGCTGGCCCTGGAGGCGCTGCTCGCGGCGGTGCGGGTGCGGCCTGCGTGGCAGCAACGCCTGCACTTCCTCCCAGACGCTGGGCAGGTTACCGTCTTGGAAGGTCAGGATAAAGGCCCAGTCATGGGTGCGGCAGATCTCGAAAAAGCCCTGGTAGGGATAGAGCCCGTCGGCGGTCAGGCAGATCGACAGGCGGGGGTAGAGCTGCTTGAGCTTGGCGGTCAGACGCACGAACGCCTTGCGCTCGCAGTCCTGTTTTTCATATTCAGTCAGTGGATTGGCAATCCACTCCGTGGCCAGCGAGATCGCAAAACCGTTGGGGGTGATCAGCTTCGCTTCCAGCACCGTATGGAAGTCCGTCGTCTTGCCCTGGCTCGAGGTCTGATGCAGACACTGCTCACAGTGGCGCTCGGCAAAGCTCAGTGTCCCCGTGGCATCGATCGCCACTACAAAATACCTCCCCAAGAGGCGGTACCGATGCAGCACTTTCTTCTCTAGCAACGTTTTCACCAGCCACTGTTTGAGCCGCTCCAGCGGTGCGTCAGGCAACCGACACAACACCCGGTGAACCGTGTCTAGGTGCGGCAGCCGCAGTTTGAACAGCTTCTGGTAGTGCTTCTTGAACTTCGCCTCCTGGCGCAAGTTGTTGAATGCATTGCGCGAGCCCTGCTGAAAAATAAACAACGCGATCGCGGCCATCAGCAGTTCGCTCAGCGCATAGTCTGAGCGGCACCGACAGTCTTCGATCTGCCGAAGCTGGTCAAACAAATCCGGGAAAAAATGGTGGATCGTCTTAAATAATTCACCCACCATCGCTTCGCCTCGGCTCTGGGGGGGAGCGGTGCAGCGTTTTTTGGCTTGACGGCGAGCCTGATGTCGTGTTTTCTTCTGGTGCTGGCGTTGAGGGTAAGCGTTGGCGCGCTTTTTCATGGAGCCTCTTAGTGAACAAAAGCTCCATGATACCGCCTTCAACGCCTCAACTCAGCCCCCTAACAGCGCCCAATAGCCGGAAAAATATTTTTCAATCCATCCATTAAGGCATTGAACTTAGTGATTTTTTATCAAAGCTCTGAATCGCTGTTGGCACCGCTTAGTCCAGCCGGAGGGAAAATAGAGAACCGTGTTACCGGTCTTGCTACCATTGTGGCTGTCGGGGTAACTTCAGAGGCTGTTGGAAAATACCTCGACACGCAGGCTAAGCCATTGATTTAAAATGCTTCTAAATCGTTTGGTCTAGAGTTTTCCAACAGCCTCTCAAAAAGTGGCTGCCCGCGAGGAGTTAAAAGGATTAGTGCATTCGACGGTTTTCCCGAAGCAAAGTTCTTGCCTCGGCGGCAGGGAGCGGGCGGCTAAAATAATAGCCTTGCATATCGTCACAGCGTCTCGATTTCAAGAAAATCAACTGTTGCTCGTTTTCTACACCTTCGGCGATGACTTTAAGCTGCAGACTATGCGCCATAGCAATAACAGCCAAGGCGATGGCAGCATCATTGGGATCATTGTTGATATCGTTGATAAAAGATTTGTCAATTTTTAAGCGATCCAGAGGGAAACGTTTTAAGTAATTCAGCGAGGAATAACCCGTGCCAAAGTCGTCAATGGCAATTTGCACTTGCATCAGTTTAAGCGCTTGCAACGTCATAATGGCGCTGTCCACATCTCTCATAATCAAGCCTTCCGTAATCTCCAGTTCCAGGCAAGAGGCATCCAATTCCGTTTCTTCAAGAATGTCAGCGATCTGACTGAGCAAATCCTTTTGCATAAACTGTCGGGGCGAAAGATTGACTGCGACGAATTGTATCGGCAGTCCCTCCTGTTGCCACGTTTTAAGCTGGGTACAAGCGGTTTTGATAACCCAAGTACCGATAGGCACGATAAGCCCCGTTTCTTCCGCCAGCGGGATAAACTCTGTCGGAGGAATCATGCCTAATTTAGGATGCCGCCAGCGCAGTAAAGCCTCCATGCTAATCACGTTGCCGCTTCTCAAACTCACCTGAGGCTGGTAATGAAGCTCAAGTTCTCCCCGCTCAAGGGCATAGCGCAGATTATTTTCCAGTGCAAGACGTTCCAGGGTACGGACATTCATATCTTGAGCATAGAACTGGAAGTTGTTGCCGCCTTGCTCTTTGGCGTGATACATGGCGATATCGGCATGTTTTAGCAGTATTTCCGGCTCACTACCGTCCTTAGGGAACAGGCTGATACCAATACTGCTGGTAATAAAAAATTCATAATCTTCTATGCTGCAAGCCGGTTCTAAGGCCTTTAATGCTTTACGCGCCACCGTAGCGGCACCTTCTTCCCGCTCCAGGCGTTCCAACACAATGACAAACTCATCGCCCCCGAGGCGGGCCACGGTGTCTTCCTCCCGCACCGTGTTTTTTAAGCGCGTTGCCACAGCTTTTAGCAAAGTGTCTCCTACCGGATGCCCTAAACCGTCATTCACGTTCTTGAAACGGTCCAGGTCTAAAAATAAAACCGCAAAATGCTGTTTGGTACGCCGCGCATGGGTGATGGCGCACTGCAGTCGGTCCTGGAGGAGATGACGATTGGGAAGCTGCGTTAGGGCGTCGTAGTTGGCTTGCCATTCCAGCTGGACTTCATAAAACCTTCGCTCATTGATTTCTTGGCTGAGGGACAAGTTGACCTGGCGTAGTACCGCCTCGACTTTTTTATGCCAGATGACCCAAATAAAAAGACCTGCCACCAGCATTAATAACATAACAATGGATAGCGTTTTAAAAGCGTTATGTCGGATGGCAGCGCTGATTTTTTGCGCTTTTAACATGGCCACCAGATACCACTGAGAGTCTGGAATATCGCGGATTGCCGCCACTACTTCCAAGCCGCGATAATCCGTGCCTTCGACTTCCTTGCCGGCAGCGCCGTCCGACAGTTTCTGGTCTAGAGTAAAGGGAGCTGTGTTCGTCAAAGGAAGACCCACGGCCAGCGGGGCACTGGGGCGATCCTCCCACTCACTGAGGAATAAAACCCGATTATCTTCCCGGTTGGCCATCAAAATATCCGCCATGGGATGCGGTGTAGGCCAGCTCTGAATCAACGGAAATAGCGTAGTTTCAGGATCCAGCCTAAGAATGAGTGCTCCTACCGGGGGGGCCTCGCGTCCGCGATCTGTGAGTAACGGTACGATGAAGTCAAGACGCAGCGTGCCCTCCCCATACAGGCCGGAGAATACCACTTGCCGGGTGCCGAGAGCCTGTTGGATAAAATCCATCGTTTGGCTTTCTAGAGACATGGCTGGAGAATACAGATCGGCGGAAGGCAGCGATAAAACTACCCGGCCGTCGCTATCCAGCAGCGCAATGGCTTGATACCCGGAATTTCTGGCCAGGGACACCAGTCGGTTAAAGGTCTTCTCCCGCAAGCCCGGTGTAGTCGGATTCGTTAGAAAGGTCTGCAGGGTAGTGTCCAGGCGGCTGAAATAGAGAGTATCGGCATCTTGTTTGCGCTCCATCAGCCAACGGGAAATTTCTTGCGCTTTCAGGTCCGCGATAGTGCTGATTCGCTCGCGCGCGGACATCTCAACAATGCGTTGATTTTCCAAATAATAGGCAAAACCGATTCCGCCGATAATAAAGAGTACGAAAGACAGCAAGATAAGCAGGGAGCGGGGAAAGCGATAACTGGGAATCGCCGCCGTAGCGGCGATGGATGGCAGCATGGATGTTGACATAGGCTGGGGCTAATACAGTGAAACAATGCTTCTGTACATGTAGTTGTTGTTCCTGTGATGGCTGACGTAGGTTGTCTGGAGATAGGCAATTCGTCAAGTCCAGTTCAACATCGGATTGCCTAATCCGGCGCTATGCCCGGTGGGGCGAAAGAGGGATTACAGGTCTTGCACCGTTTCCGCGATCAGCAAATCCACCACGGACTTAAGCGCTTCCTCACGGCTGGCGCCTGCGGCTCGGGCTTTCTGAAATGCCCACAATTGCCGATGTGCGCTACTGCCTCGGTTGAGAATTTCGCGCGCATGAGCGATCTCTGCTTCGCAACCGAAATAAGCAGCATCCTCACGGGTCAATTCAATCATTTCCTCCAGAAGGCTGGGATAGGGTACAATACAGCCTTTGCCGAAGTCTACCAATCCTTCATCAAACCCGTAGCGTTGGGCACGCCAGCGGTTTTCGTTAATCAACATGGACGCGTAGATGCGCCAGCGTTGATTATTGCGCCGCAGGCGATAGAGCATTCGCAACAAGCAGCGGTAAAGAGCGGCGATGCTGAGCGCATCATCCACCCGCGTGCAGACATCCGCAATACGCATTTCCAGTGTTGGATAGCGGGCCGAGGGGCGGACGTCCCACCAGATCTTGGTGGTGTCTTCGATCAGACCGGCATCCACTAAAATATTGATATGGCGTTCATATTCTTCATAAGACGCGAAAGATTCCGGCAAGCCCGTGCGTGGTAGTTCGTTGAAAACGCAGAGGCGGTAGGATTTCAGACCCAAATCCTCTCCTGCCCAAAATGGCGAGGAAGTGCTTAAGGCCAGTAGGTGGGGCAGAAAGTAAGCGATCTGGTTCATTAAATCGATGCGCAGTTGATTGTCTTCAATACCCACATGAACATGCATGCCGCAAATCAGCAGCCGGCGTACCACGCCTTGTAGATCTTGCGCGAGAATGGCATAGCGCTCTTTGTCCGTATGTCGCTGGCTGCTCCAGCGGGCAAAGGGATGTGTAGAGGCCGCGATGGGAGCAAGACCATAGCGGCTGGCTGCCTGTGCCACCGTCGTGCGGAGATGGCGCAAGTCGGCGCCCACCTCGGCCAGGGTTTCGTGTACACGGGTGCCGATCTCGATTTGTGAACGTAGGAACTCGGGACTGACCTGCTTCTGCAAATTGCGTTCGCATTCCGCCATGAGTTCAGGAGGTTGTTCGGCAATGAGGTCACGGGTGTCTCTGGAGACCAGTAGATATTCCTCCTCTATGCCGAGGGTGAAACTGGGTTCAGCGCGGCCTATGGAAAATGTCATCGTTGCATTCCTCCTGCTTGGAATTGCCTATAAAACCAGCTAAAAATGGACCACGCTGTGGATTGTCTTATTTGTCAATACCTGCTCCAAGACATCGCCGGCGATAGTCGCCCAACGATCCCAGCCGCCCTCATCGGCCAGTAAATCCTGACGGATTTCAAACTCTACATGAGGCAGACCGGCGGCACCGGCGTGGGTTTCCATGGTAAAACCCACCTCGCGCCCGGAGTAGGGCAAATTATCGCCTACGCAGAGATCGGGGCAGTTGCGCAATTGTTCCAGAATAGGCATGACGAGACGCCCATCGCGATTCCACAGGATACCAACGTGCCATGGTCGGGGTGAATTACCCTGCAGCTGAGGTGTAAAACTATGGATGGCAATCAGGGCGGGCGCCAGACCGTGGCGCCAGATATGGGCAAGCGTATTGGTAATAGCGTGATGGTAGGGCCAGAAAAAAGTTTCTAGGCGTAGCTCAGCCTCGGCATCGCTTACCTTATGGTTACCGGGGATCACAGTGCCATCGCTGATGGCGGGGATCGAAGTAGGATCCCCGGGAGGGCGATTGCAGTCAATCACCAACCGCGAGTAACCGGCCAGTACTGCCGGGGCGTCAAGGCGTGTCGCTAACCGGCGGGTAACTTCTGCCGCCCCGATGTCCCAGGCGATATGGCGGGTGAGTTCTTTAGCATCCAGACCGAGATTGTGCATACTCTGAGGAACGGCGTTGCTGGCATGATCGCAAACCAAAATGATCGGTGCCTTACCGTCTGGGTTAAGCAACTGGAAAGACGGCGGATCTTCAGGACTGAGTAAGGGGGATAAGGGGCTAAGATGCAATCGGGACGTGGTATCAGTCATGGCGCAATGGTTGATGAGTTTAAGACATTAAGGATAACTCTATCATGTCGGGTCTGTGTAAATAGGCTTGTTTTAGTCTATTGTAACTAACACAAACACAATAATTAGGACTCAAACAGCGTATATCCGAGCCCTATTTTAATTTTTTGCAATCTTTGAATTGCCTAAAAAAAGCAATGTTTTACGACAAATATACATCCGGAGTAGGAGAAGAGATGAGCACAAGGCATCTAAAGCAAACGATCGTGGGTGTAACGTTGGCCGCTTTATGCGCCGGCCCTGCGTTTGCGGAGAAAAAAACCCTGGTATTTTGTTCGGAAGGCAGTCCCGAAGGTTTTAATCCCCAGCTCTATACCGCAGGGACCACCTTCGACGCCAGTTCCCGTCAAGTTTACGACCGTCTGGTTGAGTTCGAACGCGGTACTACCAAGATTGTGCCGGGATTGGCCGAACGCTGGGAAATCTCGGATGACGGTCTGCAATACACGTTCTATTTGCGCAAAGGCGTCAAATTTCACACCCTCAAAGGTTTTAAACCGAGCCGCGATTTTAATGCCGACGATGTTCTTTTTTCTTTTCAACGGCAATGGGATTCCCAGCATCCCTATCACAATGTCTCCGGCGGCACTTATGAATACTTTAATGCCATGGGTATGCCGGAGTTGATCGAAACTATCGAGAAACTGGATGATTATACCGTGCGGTTTACGCTGAAGCGGCCTGAGGCACCATTTCTCGCTGATATGGCCATGGATTTTGCCTCTATTTTGTCCGCCGAATACGGGGAACAGCTGCTGGCTGAAGGCAAACCGGAACAGATGAATCTCGTCCCGGTCGGTACCGGCCCTTTTCAACGGGTGGCTTATCAAAAAGACGCGGTAATCCGTTACCAGGCACACCCCGACTACTGGGCAGGCGAGGCGGCTATTGCTAACCTAGTCTTTTCCATTACTCCGGATGCCTCGGTGCGTTATGCAAAGCTCAAGGCCGGTGAATGCCATGTGATGCCTTATCCCAATCCAGCCGATCTGGACGCCATGCGCAGGGATGATGCCATTAGTCTGCTGGATAAGGAGGGCCTCAATGTCGGTTATCTCGCCTTTAATACCGAAAACAAACCCTTCGATAATAAACGGGTCCGCCAGGCGCTCAACATGGCCATTAATAAACAAGCCATTATCGACGCGGTCTTTCAGGGTGCGGGCAGAATCGCTAAAAATCCGATCCCGCCTACGCTCTGGTCCTATAACGAGGCGGTCAAGGATTATCCTTATGATCCGGAAAAGGCGAAGCAAATGCTGGCGGAAGCAGGTTATCCAGAAGGTTTTGAAACGGATCTCTGGGCCATGCCGGTGCAACGTCCCTACAATCCCAATGCCCGCCGCATGGCGGAGATCATTCAGGCGGATTGGGCTAAAATCGGCGTGATTGCTAAGATTGTGTCTTATGAATGGGGAGAATATTTAAAGCGCACCAAAGACGGCGACCATCAGACGGCGTTATTAGGCTGGACCGGGGATAACGGCGATCCCGACAATTTTCTGGCGGTGTTGCTGGGTTGTGATGCGGTAGGTGGCGCCAACCGGGCCCGCTGGTGCTATCAACCTTATGAGGAACTGATTCAGAAAGCCAAACGGGCCAGCGACCAAGCGGAGCGCGCTAAACTCTATGAAGAGGCGCAGATGATTTTTAAGGAAGAAGCGCCTTGGGTAACCATCGCCCATTCCGTGACTTTCGAGCCGGTGCGTAAAGAGGTCAAGGACTTTCGGATCGACCCCTTCGGCGGTAACATATTTTACGGCGTCGATCTGGGTCCTCCGAATCCGACTCCCTTGAATCCAAGTCCGCAATAAGGTGACAGAGACCGAGCATGGCTTTCCCGAAAACGGGAAAATAGCCTTCGGTTTCTAAAGAGCACACCAAGCGGGGGGATTCTATACCCCCGTTATTCATAGTTAACCTGGGTGGCACCGCGATGTTTGCGCTTATCGTTAATCGGCTGGGATTGCTGATCCCAACATTTTTGGGCGTTACCCTTATCGCCTTTGCGCTGATTCACTTGATACCGGGCGATCCTATCGAGTTGATGGTGGGAGAACGCGGTATCGATCCCCAGCGTCATGCCCAGTTGATGGCAGATATGGGTCTCGACAAGCCGCTATGGCAACAGTATTTAGTCTATATTTTCAATGTCTTTCAGGGAGACTTGGGAAGTTCTCTGGTTACTCGTGAACCGGTGCTGGAAGAGTTTTTTACGCTATTTCCCGCCACCCTCGAACTCTCTGTTGCGGCGATGTTATTTGCCGTCATTATCGGGCTGCCGGCCGGCATTCTGGCTGCTGTTAAGCGTGGTTCCGTGTTTGACCACACGGTAATGGGAATCTCGTTAACCGGCTATTCCATGCCGATTTTCTGGTGGGGGTTGTTGCTGATTCTGGTGTTTTCGGTAAACTTGGGCTGGACGCCGGTATCCGGGCGTATTTCGGTGCTGTACTGGGTAGAGCCGGTGACCGGGTTTATGCTGATTGATACCTTGCTGGCCGATGACACCGAAGCCTTTGTCTCGGCGCTCCAACATTTGATCCTGCCGGCCATCGTGCTGGGCACCATACCGCTGGCGGTTATCGCCCGGATGACCCGCTCTGCGATGATGGAAGTGATCCGGGAAGACTATATTCGGGTCGCCCGATCCAAGGGTTTGTCACCATTGCGAATCATCGCTATTCATGCTCTGCGCAATGCGCTGATTCCGGTGGTTACGGTGATCGGATTGCAGGTGGGGGTCCTGCTGGCCGGTGCCATTTTAACCGAAACTATTTTCTCCTGGCCCGGCATCGGTAAGTGGCTGATCGATTCCATTCAACGTCGTGACTATCCTTCGGTGCAGGGCGGTATTCTGCTAGTGGCCAGTATTGTTATGGTGGTTAACCTTATTGTAGATCTACTGTACGGTTTGATCAATCCGCGTATCCGTCACGCCCGTTAAGGACTGTCGCTATGCATGAAACACAAGCCGAAGTTCTGCCGCCAAGGGGCGTTAGCCCGGAGATCCCTCCGGGTCCGTTAGTCGAGTTCTGGCGGCACTTTAGTGAGAATAAAGGTGCGGTGCTAGGGCTGGGAGTCATCTTTTTTATGACTTTTATCGCTGTCACAGCGCCGCTGTTGGCTCCCCATCCGCCTAATGTGCAGTACCGCGATTTTCTTCTGGTGCCCCCGTTCTGGGCCGAGGAAGGCACCATTCGTTTTGTGCTGGGTACGGATGCCGTAGGCCGGGATATTTTGTCACGGCTGATGTATGGCGCCCAGGTGTCGCTATTGGTGGGTTGCATCGTGGTAACTCTATCCCTGGCGGTGGGAGTGGCTCTGGGGTTGCTGGCCGGCTTTTTCCGGGGTGTTGTGGAAAACCTGATCATGCGGCTGATGGACGTAATGCTGGCTTTGCCCAGTCTGCTGCTGGCTATTGCCATCGTCGCCATTTTGGGACCCGGTCTGGTAAATGCAATGGTAGCCATTGCCGTAGTGATACTTCCCCATTACGTACGGCTGACCCGGGCCGCAGTCATTACTGAGACGGGTAAGGACTATGTGATCGCCAGCCAGGTGGCCGGCGCCGGGCTGGGGCGGCAGATGTTTATCAATGTGCTGCCCAATTGTATGGCGCCACTGATCGTACAGGCCACGCTAGGATTTTCCACGGCTATTCTAGACGCCGCGGCACTGGGCTTCCTTGGTATGGGGGCGCAGCCGCCGACGCCGGAGTGGGGTACGATGCTGGCCGAAGCCCGTGAGTTTATTCAGCGTGCCTGGTGGGTGGTAACGTTTCCGGGGTTGGCCATCTTATTGACGGTGTTGGCCTTTAATTTGATGGGTGACGGTTTGCGCGATGCCTTGGACCCGAGACTGAAACGCTAATGGCATTGCTCGAACTGAGTCATTTATCTGTGGAGTTCGGCACGGAGAAAGCGCCGTTTCGAGCCGTGGACAATGTGGAACTGACGGTTGAGCAAGGTGAAGTCCTTGGCGTCGTCGGCGAGTCCGGCTCTGGCAAATCCGTCACTGCCCTCGCAGTGATGGGACTGATCGATTTTCCCGGGCGCGTCAGCGCAAAGCGGATTTATTTTGCCGGGCAGGATCTCTTTGCGCTTTCGGCGAAAGCCAGGCGCAGACTGGTGGGCAAGGAGATTGCTATGGTTTTTCAGGATCCTATGACCAGCCTGAATCCCTGTTATACCGTGGGTTTCCAAATCATGGAAACGCTTAAGGTGCACGAGGGTGGCGGGCGCGCGGCGCGTAAACGCCGTGCCCTGGAACTGCTCCAGCAAGTCGGTATTCCCGATCCCGCCAGCCGGCTGAGGGCATTTCCGCACCAGCTCTCCGGAGGCATGAGCCAGCGGGTCATGATCGCCATTGCCATCGCCTGCAATCCGCGGCTGCTGATTGCCGATGAACCCACAACAGCCTTAGACGTAACCATTCAAGCTCAGATTATGGATTTACTGCGGGATCTTCAGCAGCAACGCAATATGGCGTTACTGTTGATTACCCATGATTTGGCGGTTGTGGCGGAAACCTGCAAACGGGTCTTCGTGATGTACGCCGGTCAGATCGTGGAAACGGGGCCGGTGGCGGAGGTGTTTCGCTGGCCACAGCATCCTTATACTCGGGCGCTGTTGAATGCGTTGCCGGAGCGCAGCGAAGGACATGCCCGGTTGCAAACGATTAAAGGTGTGGTGCCCGGCCAATATGATCGCCCCAGCGGTTGTTTGCTGAATCCCCGCTGTCCCAATGCCACTCGGGAATGTGTCGTGTGGGATCCTCTATTGCGAACGGTGAACCAGCGTCAGGTGCGCTGTCATTTCCCATTGGATGAACAAGGGAAACCTACCTATGGCTGAAAACCACGCCACACCCCTGATGGAAGCGGATGGGTTAGCCCGTTACTACGAAGTATCCCGGGGTTGGTTTAGGGATAAGGCCGTGGTCAAAGCGTTGGACGGTATATCCTTTACCCTCTATCCCCGGAAAACTTTAGCGGTAGTCGGTGAGTCAGGCTGCGGCAAGTCTACCTTAGCCCGGCAGCTTACCCTGATCGAAGCGCCCAGCGGAGGATCCTTGAAGCTTCTGGGGCGTGATTTAGCCGAGGCTCGTCAGAAAGAACGCCGGGCGGCGCGGCGTTATGTGCAAATTATTTTTCAAAATCCCTTTGCTTCCCTGAACCCCCGGAAAAAAATCGGGGCCATCTTACAGGAACCGCTGGTGGTTAATACTAAGCTTACCGCTAAGGAACGGGAAGAGCGAGTGCGGAGCGTTATGGCTAGGGTCGGACTGCGGCCGGAATTCTACAGTCGTTATCCCCATATGTTCTCGGGAGGTCAGCGCCAGCGGATCGCCGTTGCCCGGGCTCTCATGCTGAATCCGCAAGTGGTCGTGGCGGACGAACCAGTTTCGGCTCTGGATGTATCCATTCAGGCTCAGGTGTTGAATCTGTTGATGGATCTTCAGGAGGAATTGGGAATGGCTTATGTGTTTATTTCCCACGACCTCAGCGTAGTGCGCCATATTGCCGACGAAGTCATGGTGATGTATCTCGGGCGGTCTGCCGAGCATGGTCCTCAAGACGCTATCTTTAAACAGCCTTTGCATCCTTATACGCGGGCTTTAATGGCGTCGATGCCAAAGCTTGATCCGACAGAGCGGACTCAGCGGTTACCTCTTAAAGGCGAATTACCCTCGCCGTTGCATCCACCGTCCGGGTGTGCGTTTCACACTCGCTGTCCTTTTGTCACCGACGTATGTGTACAAGTCAGACCGGAACTGCGCTGGGTAGAAGGACGGCAAGTGGCCTGTCATCATGCTGAGGCGATATATCAGCGAGACGCTTCTGTCACCGACTTCGGTCAATTTCCCCCTCACCCTAACCCTCTCCCGCCAGGGGAGAGGGAGGTAAGGGACTGAGGCTCTCCCGCCAGGGGAGAGGGAAATAAGGGAGTGAGGCTCTCCTGCCGGGAATATCGGATAATTGATTGATGTAAATTTATCTTTTCTCCCCCTCTTAAAAGGTCACTATCGGTCGCTGCCTTGCTCAGGAGCTGAGCGCGTGAAGTCAGGGATGCTAGCAAGTTCAACGGCGTCATCTGTCACTAAGAGCATACCCAGCAGTGCACCGTCACTGACCGCCACAACACAGGCCCCATGCCAGTCGGCAGTAAATGGTAAAGCGGGATCGACAAGCCATGGGGAGTCGTCCCGCATTTGATAACGGCTGGCGCCGATGAAACGCGGCGAAGCAGGCGAACCGGCAATCACCAGTGTGTCTTCTGGCGCTTTAGCAGAGCGCATAGCAGACCAAGGCGGGTAGTCGTGTTTAACAAGTAACACAACGAGTGCGTCGGCCGTTTGGGAAGCGGCGGGTAAGGCAACCGCTGTGTCGGCAAGGGTAAGCTGCGTACTGCCGGGCAGCGCGTCTTTCGGTACCGTTAGTACGTCTGCAGGTCCTAAGAAACCATTCTGTATCGGTAAAACCCAAGCGTTACGCCGCGTCTGTTTGGTTAAAAACAAAAAGTTCTTATATTTCCAGTGTAGGGATGCCGGCAGCGGGTGGGGGCGTACCTGCTCGATGTCGGCTGCTGGATGCAGCGCCAGAGAGGGTGTCCACTCTAGCCATTCCTGTTCAGGTGCATCATGCAGCGGAAATTCATGACCCTGGGCGATCCGTCTGCCGGGATTCGGTGGAGTTGCCATATTGACTCCTCCCATGATAAGACTGCGTACCGAATCCACATTAAAGGAAAGGCCTGCAAAACCCGCGCTAAAGCGCGCACCGTCCGTTTTCCAAAATTTGGTGTTTTCTCGAATCAACGGTAAATATTGAGGTTTAATATAGATTTTCGCTTCCACTGCGCTGGCGTCTCTGGCCAAATCCACATTGACGAGGGTACCGATCACAACCTGGCGATAACTCACGGGGGCGCCGGCGCGCAAGCTGCTTTTGCCGGAGGTGCGCAGAATTACTTGCAATCCGCCCGGTTCCAATGCTTCCACTAAGGGTGGCTGTTCCAAGCCGGTAAATTGCTGTTGCAATTTACCTTGGCCTGGCAGCATGCTGAGGTAATTAGCACCCACGACAGTTTCTAACCCCGTGACGCCGCTGAGATCCAATTGGGGGCGCGCGATCCAGAAGCGGCTCCCTTGGCGGGCTAGGTCTTTGGCGTTGGCACGCAGGCGGATGGTGACAAGAATCTTAGCCAGGTTCTCGGCCAACGCCACATCTTGCACCTGACCCACAGTAATGCCACGGTAGCGCAGAGCATCGCCGGGTTTTAAACCATAGCCTTGCTGAAAAGTCACCTCAATGGGCATGCCACGCTGATAAAAAGCGCTAATCAACAGCCATGCGGCGGTAGCTATGGCGGCAATGGGTAGTAACCAGATATAAGACCAGCGGCGCCGCGGGCGTAACTTGGCCTCGGGCAAGGGTATCTGGGAAGCAGGTTCCGCAGTCAAGAACGGGTCTCCGTGTTCTCCCACAGCATAGCGGGATTAAATGCCAGACTGGCTAGTAAGCTCAATAAAACCAGTACGGTAAAGGCCGATAAACCTCGACCCGCTTGGATACTGACCAAGTCGCCAAGCTTGACAAAGGCGATAAGCACCGCCACCAGTAGCACATCCAGCATGCCCCAGCGTCCCAGTCGTTCCACCAGGCGGTAGAGTAGCGCTCGGTGACGGTGCTGGATAACCAGCGATTGGCTAGCTAGCAACCAGAGCGTCACTAATTTAAGAGGCGGCAGTAGTACTGAGAAGACGCAGACAACCGTACCGACGAACCAGTGCTCCTGGGCCCACAGAGCAGTGATCCCGGATAACAGGCTATCTTCATGGCTGTGCCCCAGCCGTTCAATGCGGAGCATGGGTAATAGTATGGCCGGCAGATAAAATGCTAATGCAGCGATCGCTAACGCCGCTGTCCAGCGGTTGCGCCCGGGGTTGTTGTGCTGAAGCGGTTTATTGCAGCGGGCGCAAACGGCGATGTGTGAATCAGGCACCGATGGCGTGATTTGTACCAGGCCACAACAATGGCAACTGCTAAGCGGTTGTGCGGGAAGCGTGGTCTTCATCTTTGGTCATCGAGTAAGCCGGTGTTCTGATGCAGCTGCGCCATAAGAGATCTTCCGGCACCAAGTGGCAAACGCGCCAGCACTAAGCGGCGGACTCAAAAAATTGCCTTGTGCCTCTTTACAGCCCTGTTGTCGGAGAAAATCAAGCTGATCTTTGCTTTCTACGCCTTCAGCCACAACATTTAAATTAAGACTTTGGCTTAGCGAAATGATCGCCTTAGTGATCGCGGCATCGTCTAAGCGGGTCATCACGCCTGCTACAAAGGATCGGTCGATTTTTAAAGTATCCACCGGAAAGTGCCTTAAATAGGTGAGTGAGCAGAAACCGGTCCCAAAATCGTCGAGTGTCAGACGAATTCCCAGCTCACGTAGACGCTGAAGCGTCAAGATGACCGACTCGGTTTTACACATAAAAATGCTTTCCGTGATTTCAAATTCCAGTAGAGACGGCTCTAGTCCGGTTTCCTCAAGCACGCGGATCACCGTCCCTACGAGATCACCTCGTTTGACCTGGATAGCCGACAGATTGACCGCGATGGGAAGCACGGGTAAACCGGATTCCCGCCAGCGCATCATCTGGCGACAGACTTCCAAAAGCACCCACTCTCCTAAGGGTATTATTAAGCCATTGGATTCCGCCAGCGGAATAAATTCATTGGGAAATAGTGTCTCCCGTTCAAGGTGGCGCCAGCGCAGCAAAGCTTCGGCTCCCGTTATACGATGACTAGCAATAGCAACTTTCGGTTGAAACTGCAGATAGAAGTCCTGATTTTGCAGTGCCAAACGCAGCGCCGTCGCGAGTGCCTTGCGGGTCTGTGCCCGCCTATTCATGTCGGTGTCGTAGAACCGATAGCTGTCGCGGCCTTCGGCTTTCGCCTGGTAGAGAGCCATGTCGACGTTTTGCAGGAGATAATCGGAATTTTTGCTGTCCAGAGGAAACAGTGTGACTCCGATGCTGCTGGTGATAAACAGCTCATGGTCAGCGACGAGAAACGGTTGATTCAGTGCGTCGATAAACTTGCGGGCCAGAATACCGGCATCATCCGCCTGCGCCAGATTGGTAGCGATAATAGCGAATTCATCACCACCTAGGCGGGCCACTGTATCCGTTTGCCGCACGTTGCTACGCAGCCGGGATGCCACCTGTTCAAGCAACACGTCTCCGACCGGATGCCCCAGCGTATCATTGATATCTTTAAAATGATCCAAGTCGATAAGCAAAACGGCAAGCAGGCATCCCGTGCGTTCCGCTTGGCCGACGGCAGCTTCCAGCCGTTCCTGAAAGAGCCTACGGTTGGCGAGGCCGGTAAGGCTGTCAAACCGTGCTAGTGTTGCTAAGTGCATCTCCACTCTTTTGCGTTCAATGGCATAGCGGATAGCGCGATCGAGTAGCGGCGCTGTAATTTCACTTTTGATCAAGTAATCAGCTGCGCCCGTCGCCTGGGCCGCAAGGTCAGTCTCGCGGGTGCCCTGCCCGGTGAGCATCAGCATCGGTGCCGTACAGCCTAGCGCAGTGGCCGTGCTGACCAGCTCCAGTCCATCATGCTCTCCGAGCCGATAGTCAACGAGATAGACATCGTACTGCTGGCTGCTCAGCGCCTGCAGCGCCGCCTCCCAAGTCCATACCCAGTCCAGCCTAAGGGTCCGGCCAAACACCTCGGCTAATAAGTCACGAGTGAGAAGGTAATCGTCCTCATCATCCTCCACCAGCAGAATTCGTGGCGTTTCAATCATGGTATACAGGCGTTCCTTGGATGGGGCGGTAAGCTGACAGTAGTGAGCCAATACTGGATAATACTGTTCATGACCTGCACCAGAGCCGCAAAAGTGACTGGTTTCACAATAAATGAATTAGCACCCAAGGTATAGGAACAGATGATATCCTCATCGGTTGCAGAGGTCGTTAGCACGACAACAGGAATATGCCGAAGCCGAGAGTCGCATTTAATCTTTGCCAGCGCTTCACGGCCATCCATGCGCGGCATATTGAGATCTAACAGAATCAGAGCAGGGCGTTGTATGTCTTTGGACCCTGCGTAGCGACCTTGCCGGCGCAGATATTCCAGTAGCTCTTCCCCGTCGCCGACGAAACGAATACCGCTGCTCCAACCATTTTCTTCCAAGGCCTCTCGCATCAGCAGGCAGTCGTCTAAATCATCGTCGGCAATCACGATGGTCACGGGTTTTGCGGGTGTTCTCATGCTTGGCTGTCTTGCGCTTTTTGAGTTAAGGGCAGCGTGAGAGTCATGGTTGTGCCTGCACCCAGTGTGCTATGCGCCACGATCTGACCGTGGTGACGTTCAACGATTTTACGGCAGATAGCGAGTCCAATCCCAGTCCCTTCATAAGCGGTGTGCGAGTGCAACCGCTGAAAAATGCCAAATATCCGCTCAGCATATTTTTGCGCAAACCCAATACCGTTATCCTCAATCCAAATAATACAGGCCTTGCCTTTCACGATGGACAGACCCGGGGCGTTGGTATGCTCTTCTGGAATATGTCCCCGAATCCGGACGCGCGGCGGTATCTCCGGATGTCGGTATTTAAGCGCATTACCAATCAGATTCTGAAATAGCTGGCGCATTTGTAAAGCGTCCGCATCGATTCGGGGTAGCGGTTCCAGCTCAATATGCCCGTGGGAAGCTTCCAGGCTTGTCTCCAAATCGGAGATTACCTGACGTACCACTTCAGTGAGATCAACAGGACGGTATGGTTGGCCTTGGGTTAAGACTCGGGAAAAGCTCAGTAAGTCGATGATCAGATTCTGCATACGTCGTGCTGCGTTTTGCATACGCGCCAGGTAATCGCGGCCGTCCTCCGTCAAGACGGAGCCGTATTTGCTTTGCAGTCGTTCTCCGAAAGCCTGCACCTTGCGCAAGGGTTCCTGCAAGTCATGGGAGGCCACCGCGGCAAACTGTTCCAGTTCGGCATTGGAGCGGGCCAGTTCCCCTGCTCTTTCCCTGAGTGCTTGCTCCGCCTGCTTAAGCTCGGTGATATCCATCATACTTACCAGCATGAAGTCATTAGCCGACGACGATTCCGAGGGAATATGTAAGCTTAATAAAATATCCAGCCTGTTCCCCCGCAGGGTGCGGGTTACCGCCTCTGCGCTGAAAGTCGGCTGGTTTTCCGCGATGGCAAGCAATTGCTCACGGAATACCGGATAAGATTCCGGCGCAAGAACGTGATCTAAGGATCTCAGAAGTTCCTGCTTGGTATGTACTTCGAACATCTGGAGTGCCGACTGATTGACATCCACAACATGAATCATTGCCGCCGCTTGTTGCACAAACTGCGGATTTTCATCCAAGTAAGCCCGCCAGTCGGCGATGCCGGATTGTTTGCCTGCTGCGATGGCCGATCTTAGCGCCGAGATATCTTTTTCTAAGATGGCCACCGTGGCCGTTTGAAAAATACGCCGGTAGCGTTGCTCGCTTTCCAGCAATACCGAAGCTTTAGTTTCTAGTCCTTCGTAAGCATTCTGCAGCTTGTCTAACATTTGATTGAAAGCTACGGTTAACCGAGCAATCTCATCCTTACCCTCGATAGCGACACGATGACTGAACGAGCCGCTAGTCATCACTGCCGTGGCGACTGCCTCAAGTTCGCGAAGCGGACGTGTTAAATAACAGCCGGTGGTCAGGCTGAGCGCTACAACCACGAGTACCAGCAGGATACCGATGATCAAGTAGCCATAGAAAAGACGCTGCAGAGGCGTTTTTAGCAACTTGCGATCTGCCGTGATTGCAACGGTAAATTGCAACGGCGCCAGGAAATCAGGAACGCTAACCCGAATGATTTGAGTCATCACGCCCTTTGAAGCGTGTGCAGATTTGATCGCTTGAGGTGTTGTTCCCGCAGCGGCGGTCTCATCAGGTGGTCCGGCATCATAAAGGAAGCGTACGCTTTGGTGCAGATGGTCCTTCTCGAGATTTTCTATAAGCAGATTGGCCAGCGGGAGCTTGTAGACCAACGCCCCTTCAGGCGAGGAGGTTCTTGAGTAAAATACAGGCTCCGCTACGAAGAGAAATGGCTGGGCGTTTTCGGTGACAATCTCCGCATAGGTAATGCCCGCGTCCAACACCGGTTCCCGCCAGGTTTCGAGAAGCCGGAAGACTTCACCGCTGACCGCGACAATGTCGCCCTGAAAATCCGTCAATGCGACGACGACGGGAATCCCGTTGATCTTGCCGAGATCCTGCAGAAAAGGAGCTAGCGAAGTCTCCCGTGTAAAGCTGTCCATTAGTGAGTTAAGCACCAGGGTGTTCTGGGACAAAGACGTCATGGTGGAAATGACGGCGCGAAGCTGATCACTGACATGTTCGGCCTGCAGGACAGCTTCGTAGTGCATAGCATTTTTAATACATGCGGTGATCTGGGCGCGCATAATGTAATAAGATGTACCGCCGATGGCTAAAATAAATGCTATCGTCAGTACCGATGCCGCTAGGGAAATGCGATAGGATAGGCGCGGCCTAAAGTTTTTGTTTAAATTCTGCCAATGGGACGCGCACTCCCTTAGGAGGCTTATAGCACGGTCATTAATCACTACTATTGATGACGCAGAGGAACAATGGCCCCATCGGCCCGGTAGGTAGCCATAAAAACGTCATTGGCTCCCAGGGCATCGTGGTCGTTCGGCGAAAAGGGGTGCCGGTAGAATTTGACTAACCCACGGTAGTTTTTGACCTTTTCCAGAGCATCTCGGATAGCGGTTCGTTCTGTTGTTTCCGCCAGCTCGATCGCCCGGGCCAGCAGATGAGTCAGGTCATAGGCGTGGCCCACTCCAACCGGCGATGCTATATCTGCAATTGTAGTGACATCCGGAAAGAGGTGCTTGGCTACCGTCATTACCCGCTCTACCATGGCTGAATCAGCTTTGAAAAAGCTAAAAGTCTGCACCACTGAATAGTCGATTTTACTGAGGTCGTCGCCAACGAGACTGAAAAAGTTGCCTCCGGTCACGCCCCAATGACTAACAATGGGTAGTCTTTGTTCCTTGGGCAAGGCGGCTACCTCCTTAGCGAGAATAACGGCTTCGCTATCGTTGGCGACGAACAGCACGGCCTCTGCGCCAGCATTGCGCAGTTTCTCATATTTGTCCAGCATGGACGAGTCGCCCCGGTCGTACCAGGCGGTTGCCACGACGCGTGGTAGCGGTGTTTCCGTCAGATAGCGTTCGGCAGCGGTGAGATTGCTGCGTCCCCATGAAGTGGTAGGCAGCAGCAAGCCGACACGCTGCGCCCCTTTTTCTGCTGCATGGTAAAACATGACGGGCATTGCGAGACTGTCTTGCAGCGATAGACGGAAAGCGTAGTTCGGGGAGAACCCGTTGTTGGTAATGGCATCCGCCGCCGCCCAGGGATCCAGGATAATCATCTGCAGGTCGTGAGCTAACTCAATATACTCAAGGACAACGGGGCTGAAGCGTCCCACGAACATGGCAACTAGATCAGGGACTTTGGCAAAATCCTTGAGATTCTGGATGCCGCGTGCCGTCACCGAGTGGTTATCTTTACACTGCAGTACCAGTGGACGGCCGTTAAGGACACCGCCGGCCCGGTTGATTTCATCGATGGCAATTAGAATCCCCCGTTCGATGGCCTGAGCGGAGGTGCTATCGGTTATACCAAACTCAGCGTCAAGTCCGATGTAGACAGGTTTTGGCGTTGTGGTACCGACCCCGAGAGAAATCAAGAAAAGGAAGCAGGCAACCAAGGAGAGGGTATGACGCATGGGTAACTCCTGTAGTAAGGATCATTCCCGGGGCTGCTATTATTTCTTTAGCGTTATCCGCCTATGACGCAAAGCGGCTTCGGCATCATGCAACCAACGCAGAGTATATCCGCCGAATCGCCTGGTAAGCTCCAAAATGTCGTCGTAGTATTTTTCCGCGATATAGGTTTCCAGCTTCCTAGGCATCGCCAGTTTTGGCGACGAATTCACCTTTGTGTCCAGCTTTTCGTGCGGAATGATACAATCCAACCCGAGAAAATCGCAAACCTTACGCATAAATTCCTCCGGCTGTTCAAGAATTTCGTCGTAGAATCCGAGGAAGAAATTTTGATCAGGAAAGACCTTGCTCCAATTATCCAGCGTGCGTAAGTAGTCGCCCCGCATAACTTGTCTGCGGCTGTCCACAAATCCCCGCATTTTCTCAAGATCACCCAGATGTTTGAACAAGCCTATTTTTGCGTCGAAGCGAATATGAGACCATGCGCGGTCAATCGGGTTTCTCAATGTCATCAGGATCTTGACTTCGGGAAAAAGACAGCGGATCCGTTTTATGTCGTCCACGGCAAGAAGGGAATAGGCAGGCGTGATTTCACCGCTCATCTTTTTGCAATCGAACAGGGACTTATACCAATTGTCGTTATATGTGCCTAAAACGTATCTAAGCCTCCATCGGGCGTCGTCGATGCGGCCGCAATGATAATCACGATAGGCTGACTTCAATTGATTGAATGCATATGTTCGAAAGTTGCGTCGCAGTATCCTCTGATGTAAGCACTTGTAGAATAGACGATTCGTTGAGGGATACCGGGGCGAGCAATCGAAATAATGCACCTCCTTCACGGGTCCCATTTTGACGTCCGGGTGATGACTCAGTATCCAGAATAGCCAGCTGGAGCCCGCTTTATGGGAGCCTATTCCGATGAAATCTGGGCCTGCATTCGACATTTGTAATTTTTTATAATTTTTTCAATTACTTACTGAAAAATTATCGCTAATCTAAATGCATAAAGAAGGGCGAAACTTGTTTGAACCACTGATACAATGAATATTAGACATTATCGGTTTTAAAGTTTCGGCGAGTTATTGCCCCTGATGTACAAGTAATTAAGTCGGTCAATAGCTTATTTCCGATAATGGCTATTATATCAATAACGTTTTCGAAGAAGGCAAACGTCGTTGCCTGTGTCTCAGTCTACTCGAAAGCAGCTGCGTTTTCCATCTGCTGAGATGAGGGCAGTTAGGGCAATCGTTGTTCAAGATCTGGGGCAACAACCGACGGGTTATGGGCAAGATGAACGACAGACCCTGGAAGCCGGGCGCTACCCGTTGCTGGAAGCGGTAGCGGACGAGTGGCAAGGACGTCCTCTGCTCAGCGGGCTGAGAGTGCATCTTAATTAGTCGGGGGGAGAGATGTTGAGTGATTGTTAATATTTTAATGCTTGAGTGAGGAGAAGGTGATGGGTTTACCCGAACAACTGGTGACTTTAGCCATCGATGAGCCGGTTTGGGAGCGCTTCTTTAGCGTATTCCCGCTCGTTTTAGTGGGTACGCGGGAGGCGGACGGTGGTCACGACCTGGCGCCTAAGCATATGGCCATGCCCATGGGTTGGGAAAATTGGTTCGGCTTCGTCTGCACGCCCCGGCATCGAACGTATCAAAACATTAAGCGCAACCAATCCTTTACCGTCAGTTATCCGCGTCCCGAGCAGGTGGTAATCACCAGCTTAGCCGCGGCTCCTCGGTGTGAAGAAGCGGATAAGCCGACGCTGCAAGCGCTGCCTGTGTTTCCCTCCCAGAGTGTGAACGGTGTGTTGGTGGAGGGTTGCGACCGTTATCTGGAATGCGAATTAGACCGGATCATCGATGGCTTTGGCGCCAACAGTCTGATCGTCGGCAGGGTAGTTGCCGCCCATGTTCATAGCAAAGCGCTGCGTAGCCAGGATCGTGAAGATAATGAAATTATCCATGAGGAGCCTCTGTTCGCCTATCTCTATCCCGGACGTTTTGCCGTCATCGATCATAGCCAGGGATTTCCCCTGCCTGCCGGATTTAAACGCTAATGTCCACCGCCGAGCAAATTTTGACTTATATCCGAGGCCGCCAGGACGCCATGGTGGCTTTTCTTGAGGAGTTGGCCAAATTGGAATCGCCGTCTCGGCAACGTGCGACTCAAGAACCGGCCTTTGCGTTGTTGGCCAAGGTTTTAACCGAATTGGATTTGGTTGCTCGGCGTCTGCCGGGACCGCAGAGCGGCGGTCAGCTTTACGCGCGTCCCCGGAAGCGGCGCCGCGGCCAGCCGGTGCAATTACTAATTGGCCATGTTGATACGGTCTGGCCGGTAGGAACCTTGGTGGAAATGCCGGTGCGGATGGAGCAGGACCGGCTGCATGGCCCCGGCGTGTATGATATGAAGGGAGGTCTAACGCAGATAGTATTTGCTCTCGAGGCCCTACGCGCCCTACAGCTGAAGACGGTCGTGATGCCTGTGGTCTTTGTAAATTCCGATGAGGAAATCGGCAGTCATGAATCCACGCTCCGCATCCGGCGCCTGGCGCGTATTGCCAATCGAGCTTATGTGTTGGAGCCATCTTTGGGACAGGACGGCCGTATTAAAACGTCCCGCAAAGGGGTTGGTCGCTTTACGCTGACGGTTAAGGGCAAGGCGGCCCATGCGGGGCTAAATCCGGAGAGCGGTGCCAGCGCTATTTTAGAACTGTCCCATCAGATTCAACGGCTGTTCGCGTTGAACGATCCGGCGGCTGGGGTGACGGTGAACGTGGGGATGATAGAAGGCGGCCTCGGTGCCAATGTGGTTGCGCCGGAAGGGCGCTGCGTTATTGATGTGCGGGTGCCCACGCGCGAGGCCGCACGCCGTTTGGAAACGGCCATTCACTCCCTCACGCCCGCCACACCCGGCGTGCGCCTCGAGGTAGAAGGGCGCTTTGGCCGCCCGCCCATGGAGCAAACGGCGGCCGGCAAAGCGCTCTGGGAACTGGCGCTAAGCCTTGGCCGGGAGTTGGGCCTGGAACTGAGGGAGGCGGCCGCAGGCGGTGGTTCGGATGGCAATACCACCAGCCAGTTTACTGCCACTCTGGACGGTCTGGGCGCCGTGGGCGACGGCGCCCACGCCCACCACGAATTTTTATTTATCAGCAAGCTGCCCGAACGCGCCGCTTTGCTGGCTATGTTGCTGCTGGCTCCTCCGCTGGCTTATGCGGAGGCCTCATGAACCGGATTATCCGTACGGCGTTAAGCCGTATCGCTAAGTTTGAAGACTATACCTTAAAGGCGCTGCCACGCCGGGAATGGGCGGCAGGCGACTATGTAGTGGGCGAAGTGAGCAAGCCCCCCGGCCACGGTGTCAGGATCGAGCTGGAAAATGGACGCCTTGTCAGAGTAGACTTCGGTGACCGGCTGCTGGGCGCTCTGGGCACACGCTTTGCTACGCTGGAAGCCACCGGTAGCTGGGAAGACATCGGTGACGATGGATTTATGCAAGCCATGACTGCAGCCGGATTATTTGGCCGGCTGACTTCCAAGTCGCCTTTTTTAGCCGATCTGACCGAACTGATCTACTTAGGACATGTGCTGGTAGAGGGGCGCAAGCTGACCATGAGAGAGTGTGTTCCCTCGCCCATTCCAGGCAGTGCCTTTACGCTGCCTGTGGTGTTAATTGTCGGCAGTTCCATGTCGGCGGGCAAAACCCGCTCGGCCCAGATTATTATCCGGCGCCTGAAAGCCATGGGTTTGCGGGTACTGGCCGCCAAGTTGACCGGTGCGGGTCGTTATCGGGATGTGCTCTCGATGGGCGATGCGGGTGCCGATGCTATTTTTGATTTTGTGGATGCCGGCTTGCCTTCTACCATCTGTTCTCAAGCAGAATACCGCTCCGCCATCGGCGGACTCTTGTCGCGCATGGCAAGCGTAGCGGCGGAAGTGGCGGTGATCGAAGCCGGTGCTTCTCCCCTGGAACCTTATAACGGCAATACCTTGGTCGACCTTTTGGCAAGCAATATTAAGATGCTGTTGCTATGCGCTTCCGATCCTTATGCGGTAGTGGGCATCATGAATGCCTTTGGCAAGAGGCCGGATCTGGTGGCAGGGATTGCCTGCAACACCGATGCCGGAGTAGCGTTGGTTAAACGGCTTACAGGGCTACCTGCGCTCCGGCTGATTGATCGGACTTCCTTGCCGGCCTTGGATACTATGCTGCGAGAGCGGCTCGGTTTACCGACGTAAGGCAACGGCTTTTAGGCACTCTGCATATCCCGCACCGTGCTGCCGGCCGCACTGCCATCGGCATAATGGGCATAAGCCTTGAGGTAGTATTCCGCCGGGTTTTGCAGTTGGCGCACGGTGTCCCGCTGGTTGATTCGTTTCCACCAGGTAGACAGCCGGGAGCAGGCCGTCGGCAGGGTGAAATGCCGGTAATACTCCAGCACGCATAACCGTTCAAAAAAAGGATAGAAAGCTAAATCCACCAAACTCAGTTGCTCGTCCAGCCAGTAGCTGCCGGCGTTAGCGTGTCCTAATCCTGCGTTTTCCAGAAACAACAAGTGTTCGGCTAATTCTGTAGTCCGTTGCGCTTGCTTTTCCGGCCGTTGTTCAAGCAATAATTTGTAAAACCATGGCACAAATTTGGTGTTGGCAAAATCGATCCAAAAACGCGCCCAGGCACGCTGGCTCGGTTGCGCCGGTAGTAAGGGCGGTTCGGGAAACACTTCATCTAAATATTCGTTGATAATCGTCGATTCCCAGACCAGATCTTCGCCATACTTGAGAACGGGTACTTTACCGTAGGGGGAAAGCTGAAAAAACCACTCCGGCGGCGTGCGCAGATCAATTTCAACCCACTCAAAGTCAACTCTCTTTTCTAATAAAACCAATCGTGTACGGTGAACAAAAGGGCATGCCCGCGCACCGTATAAAATAATTTCGCTCATGGTTCGCCTCCTCGCCAAACTCTGTCTTAGGATTGGCGCTACGAAAGTCTAACAGAAGTTGCCAATATAGAGACTAAATGGCTACGATCGGTTACAATAAATGTGCCTCAGTCAGCGTTTTTCTTGAGGGGCGATAGGGCAGGGAGTGACCGCATAAATGGATCTTAAATCACGGCTAAAACAGCTGGAAGACGCTCGTATTTCGGGGTATCTCAACGACGTTGAATTCCGGGAACTGAGAGGGTATTTGCTTAGCGCCTTGCGGCAAGAAGGCAATATCGATACGTCCCGCCTTCCGCGCCCTGGCGAGTTGCTGAGCGATCGGTCGCCAACGGAAGCGCATGAGCCTGACAGCGATGCAGGGGTGCTTGTCTTAAAAGATGACGAAGGCGGTTTGTCGCCTGCACTCATCTATTTAGAAATGTTGGCAGAGGGTATGGAAATCGGCCCCTGCGACCACCGGTTTCGCCTGGAACGCAAACTCGACGCAGAGGACAAAGGGCGAGTCTGGTTAGCTCGTGAAGTGTCGCAAAATGCACAACAGCCAGACCTTCCCAAGCATAGAATCCTTAAAATTTTTGCTCCCCACTTACAGGAAAATCAGTCTTTTCAGGAAGCCTTACAGGACGAAACCGGCGCAGCTTATCGAACGGAGCTGCTTAACCTGCGCGCTTCTTGGGTAAGGGTTCGGGTGCGGGCTACCCTGGCAGCTTTGGTCACCCATCCCAATATCGCTAAGGTGTACGGCTGGCGTCAGGGTCCGGATGGCTGGCCGTTCGTGGAAATGGAATATTTGGTAGGAACGGACCTGAGGGAGTTGTTGGAACGGGAGGGTAAGCCAGGCCTCGGCTGGTCCCGCACACTGGCATTGTTGCGTCCTATTGCCGCAGCACTGGACTATGTTCATCGGCGCTATCATCTCCCGCATCGGGCACTGAAGCCAACGAATGTATTTATCACAGATCGGGGCATCGTCAAGGTGTTGGACCTGGGTCTGACGTGTCAACCGCTGGAACCGCGTGGTGCGGCGCGCAATGCCGATCATTCAGGGCTGCCTCAGGAACTGCCGCCCGATGCTCAGACAGTCGGCAGCATCCGCTTTAAGCAAGACATCGCTGCGTTGGCTGGCCTGGTTTATGAAATGCTGACCGGGGATTCGCCTTACGCGCAGGGGATGCCGCACGGCTTTCCGACCCTGCTGCCGGAGTTGAGCAAACCGGCTGCCTTGACAGAGGAGGCCTGGCGGGTACTGCGTCAGGCCCTGGAATATAGAGACAACTCTTGTCCCGCCAGTCCCCAGGAACTGGTGCAGCGCCTGGAAGCGGTACAGGAACCTATCAGCCGCAGGGGACGCGGAGGTATTCAGAAATGGGTGGCGACCGTGGTCACGTTAGGCATTGTTGGCAGCGTTATTTACGGGTGGCGCGCAGAACAGCCTGTGTTGCCTGACTCGCCGAATCCCGGGCAAACCACTTCTCCAGCGGTAGAAAGCGGCGGGGGGCAACCGCCGTCGGTAGCACCGCAAGAGAAACCGGTAGTTTCAGAGCCCCCCGCAGCCAGTACTACTCGTGCTGAGGCGAAAGCCGATAGCCAGGAAACTGATGATCGTGCCTTTGCGGCAGCCGAGCGCATTGACGCAATTAGCGCTTATCGTTTGTACCTGCAGCGCTGCCCCCATTGCACTCATCGGCAAGCCGCCGAGGCAGCGATCGAACGGTTGCGGCGGCAGGCTGCTATTGATGCCATCAAGGCCCGTTTTGAAGCGCGTCTAGAGGCTCGGGAACTCACACAAAGCAGCCATGCCGCGTATCATGCATTGGGCGCACTCAAGGAATTGGAGGCCATCCATCCGCAAGATCCTTTTATCACAGAGGGCAGGCGTCGGATTGCCCTGGTCTATGGCGACTTAGCCAAGGAGAGGCTGAGCGCGGGTGCCTTTGCTGAGGCCCGTCATTGGTTGACAACAGGGGAAACTCTGCGACCGGGGCTTAAGGCACTGGCGACCTTGGCAGATGAGATACGACGTGCCGAGGCCGCAGCGCAAGATGAGTTCGCTTATGCGCAGGCCCGGCGTATCAACCTACGGGAATCTTATGAAGCCTATTTGGATCATTGCAAGCCTCTCTGTGGGCATAAGCGGGAAGCCCAGGCGGCTTTAGAACAACTGAAGTCAAGCCCGCCTTCTTCTGCTAACAGACTGTTTCGCGATCCACTGACCAACGGCGGCCAGGGACCGGAGATGATACTGATCGTGCCTGGAGCCTTTATCATGGGGTCACCACCGGACGAAGCCGGCCGCTTTAACGATGAACATCAGCACCAGTTAAGCATTGAGCGGCCCTTCGCCATTGGCAGATACGAGGTGACATTTACCGAATATGATCGATTCGCCGAAGCCACGGGCCGGCAAAAACCTGACGATGAGGGGTGGGGGCGGGAGCGGCGGCCGGTGATCAATGTAAGTTGGGAAGATGCGGTAGAGTATACCCAATGGCTGTCAGCTCAGACGGGATCCGTATATCGCCTGCCGACCGAGGCCGAATGGGAGTATGCGGCGCGTGCCGGTTCCCGTGACGCACGCTACTGGGGATCCGATCCTGGGCAGGGTTGTGATTATGCCAATTCAGCCGATCTCACGGGCAAGGTCGCATTTACCGGCTGGACCGTCATGAATTGCCGAGACGGCTATGTTTACACGGCTCCAGTGGGGCAATACCAGGCCAATGCCTTAGGTCTCTTCGATATGTTGGGAAATGTATTAGAGTGGACTTGTACGGCGTATCAGGAAAACTTCCAAGGCCCCTATCAGGAGTGCTCAGACGGCGAAGGTGTCACTCATATGGTGGCCCGGGGTGGTTCCTGGAGCGATCCGCCCCGCAGCGTACGCTCAGCGGACCGTCACAAGGCGTTGCCGGAGTTTCGGGATTATTTTCTCGGGTTTCGTGTGCTACGTCTGTTGTGAAGCCAGGGTTAGCCGGGAAACGGCCAGGGACTATGATGGACAGCCACCGCCACCATGTAACCGAAAGTCAGCAAGGCGGCCAACCAGGCCGCGGTGCGGATTGTTTTCGTTTTGCCTCGCTTCAGGGCCAGGGTGCCCAGGCCGATATAGATAAGCAGTGCCAGCACTTTAGCCGTTAGCCAGCCGTTTACCAGCGGATATTGCTGGATAAGAATTGTCAGGGCGATGGCACTGGCCAGGAGTAGGGTATCGATTACATGGGGCACGATTCTAACCCAACGTTGTTGTAACTGCGGGGATTCGGCAAACATCCACAACCCGCGCAGGACAAAAAGCCCGCCGCTCAGGGCAACCATCGTGACATGGAGATGTTTGAGGGCAAAGTACATGGCGCGATTGTCCTTGTCTACTTTAATGATTCGCCAGCCGTTGTTTACCTTTAACCGGCGTATGCCGTTCCGGTTTGCCGTCGACGCGCGGGCGCAGAAGAATGGGCCAATAAACCCAGCTAAAAATGGCAAAAGCTGCGATCCAGACCGCTCCCGACAGATCTATCAGCGCCATATAACCGGCGCCGGTTAATGGAGCTGTGATACGTAATCCGGCTGCCAGACTGACCAGCGCGTACGCGGTGACCGTCAGGTGTGCGGCATGCAGCGATCTGCCGGTGTGGCCAAGCGCCACTCGGGACATCACCGCCAGAATCATCGTGCCCATTGCGCCCATGGTCAAGGCGTGCAGTGCTGCGCTGCGCGGCACGGCGGCCGTGAGTTCAGCGCTGCCCAGCAGCCCGTAACCAATGACCAGCCAGGCGTATCCTAAATGTAAAACGGCAAGCAGCGGTTCGGACCATGTCGCCAGACCGCGCCAGTTCGCTAATCGCCAGCCGTGGGCAAGCGCTGCACAGAGGGCAAGTATGCCGGTAACGGCCGGCAGCGGCGACCAGATATCCGCCAGAGCCACGGCTACTGTAAGTGGTATTATCGTGCGTTCCAGCCAGGCCGCTGAGCGCGGCAAAGGCTTTTCTTGGCGAGCCCGCAACCAATTGGCGGTAAAGCTTGGAATAATACGCCCGCCAATAAGGGTAATCAGCACCATGACCAGATGCAGCACCAGGTAAATGGCTATCAGCGCGATGCTACTGTTAAGAACGCCGATATAACCCAAGTGATAAAGCAGGTCGGTAACCGGGAATAAGCACACTACGCCGGCTAAAAAATAATTGTTGCGGCTCTTACCGGCCACAACTTCACGTAGGACAACGGCTGCTAGGAGTACCGGAAAGCTGAGCTCGAGCAAGGCCGTCAACCATGCCACCGATTCCCCTTCCCAGGTCATCGCCAGACGGCCAAGTAGCCAGGCGGCGACCAGCAGACCGAGTTTAGCGCCTTGCACGGGAATGCGCCCGGTCCAGGCTGACACGGCGGTTAACAGGAAGCCCGCGATGGCGGCACCGCCAAACCCGAACAGCAGTTCGTGGGCATGCCATAGAATCGGGTTTTGCCCTGCGCCTAACGCCACGGCACCGTGTAATCGGGCAAGCCATAGGGCGATGATGACCGCAGCAAAAATGCCGTTGAGCAGAAAGAAAGGGCGAAAACCGTAGTTAAGTAGCACCCAGGGCGTCCGCTGTTTTATGATGTCACGCATTCATTCCACCCCCCCTTTTGTGTCAATCTTAACACGACGACGTTATGGCGCTACTGACAGCGAGTCGAAGTGTTGTCGTATCTGCAGATATGCTAAATAAAAAAGCCGAGGCGGAGGGCGCCTCGGCTGATTACCACCAAAAAGGAGAGTAGTGGTAAAGCCACCTGTGGGAGAAAAGGTGGCAGAGGAGATGTGCAGTATATTAGTTACCGCATCGCAGCAAAAGTTCACTGGATCTCTTACAAAAATGAGCGCTGAGTTTCGGTATGGGGAGGTGTTATATGTTGTCTCACAATTCAGGTTTCAAAAGCAGCCAGCCGAAGGGGAGCGGCAGGGCCGCTCCCTCGGAACCCTTGCGGCAACGGCAAAGAGTACGGCTGCTTCCCTCCTGAATCTCTCTTTTGAGTCTCCGGTCCCAGAGCCCTCTCAGTTTATCTACTGACAGAGACTCAAACTGGCTGAACCGGCCGACACGCAACAGCAGGCGGTCGTGCCAAGGCGGCGGCGCCAGGCGCAGCTGGCCTTGGGAATTGCGCACTGCTAGCCCAACTTTAACGCGCCGATAAATGCTTTTAGTCTGAGGATCGTCTTCGGGAAAGAAGCGTTCTAGCTCGGCGTTCATCCTTCCCCAATAAAAAGTATTGCAAGCGTTGCGAATGAACTCGATAGTAAGAGAACGTCCAAGTAGCCGGCTGGCCTCAGAATGGTTAATAACCATCTCGTCCAGCTTGATGTCTACGGGAAAATGAATGTCATCCCCATCGCCTTGACAAAGCAGACGCTCGTAATGCAGCTGAATTTTTCCCTCCTGACCGCTGCCGCCCTTTTTCCAGTGCAGCACTCGGTCTATGCGGGTACAACCTGCGGGAAGTTCGGCATCCGCCACCTTGAGAAGTCGCAGCGGATCACCTTCCAGCCGCCGGGTTTGGAAGTTGAGCGCTGCGCTTTCCAACGCGCGGTATTGTTCTTTTTTCTTAACCGCTGTGACCTGCGGGAGAATGCCACTCAGATGTTTTTGGGTAAAGCAGTTCACTAGGGCGGTGCGGATAGCGCCTTTTAAGCTGGAGCCTGGCAGAAAGGCGCGGCTGGTTATGGAGTTGGCGACAAAGGGATGGACATGGCAGGCGCGTTGGGGATGGCGGACCAATTGATCCAGCTCAGCTCGGGATTCATCGCCGATGCTGATGCAGCTTAATCCGTGCCGCTGGTTATCCACCGCCGCCCGCACGATCTCCTGAGCAGCGACGAAATTGTTTTTGTCCAGGGCGGATTCCAACTGTTGTCGTTGGGGCTCTGGCATGTCCCGGATCACCGCCGTGCGGTTAAAACGCACCAGTTGTTCGCCCTGGATCAGATAATCTTCAGGAGACAGCACATCGCCGTTGCCTATATGGATAGGCGTTAAGGGGGTAGCCTGGAAGCGGTAGGTTGTCATAACGTTCCCTCAAACGGCAGTAAAAGGCAGGCAAAGATGCCAGGCATTGTGGCATATCTCTGGGTGGTGGGGATGAACGTTGCAAAGCAGCGCACCGAAGGGTCCCGGGTCCTGCGGAGCAAAGGTGGCGCCTGGCGGGATTAGCAACAGCGGGTGTTTGAACGGTGAACGTGCGCTACCCGCATAGAGTCCGCTCAGTTTGCCGTAGTGGGTATGCAACCGGTAATAGGGTGTCGCCATATTGGCGCTGAGCAGCCCGTGGGACAGGCTGAGAAGACGATTGCCATCCGCGTCAAACAAACGCCGGTCTGCCGGTGCTACGCCGGCCTTGAACTGCCCGCGGCCGAGGCTGGCGTCGCGACCAAATCCCAGTTCACCAACTCGGGAGAACAGGTCCTGGAGTGCTTCCAGAGCGAGTTCCGTCTTGACATAGACCTCAAATTCACTGGCCGCGGCATCATGCCAGTCCTCATCCATAAAGTACAAGCCGCCGCTATCGGGTGTGGTGCCGGTATGCCGGTCGATGGTATTGTGAGCGACCCGCAGCGGAATCTTCCGGCCTTGGGGCAGAGAACTCTCTCCTAGAAGCGCCAGAAGCCGTTCTTCGTTCAGCCCGTTGCGCAGTGTCAGAAAATCTTCGACGCTAATCCAAGCGGTTTTACGCAGACGCTTGTCTTCTTCTAACCGGCGGCGGAAAGCGCCCCGGGACTCGCCCTGTAACTGGGTGGGACGCAGGCCGGGCGCGAGTAGCGGCCGGGGCAGGTAACCTGCCGGGAAAGCATCGGAAAGCAGCAGAGGTGATTCCGGCAATTCAGCCAGCCATTCGTTTAGAGCGGTTTCACCGTCCCGGTAACGCAGCACCCAGCAGAGGTGACCGAACAGCGTCCCGGAGTGCAGGGGCGTGGCAAGAGGACTGCGCAGACGCAGGCGGATGCAGTAATCAGCCATAGCGTTCCTGCCCGAACAGGAGAACGGGATGGGCCGGATCGATGGCGGTGATGCCCGCAAAGGCTTCGGCGAGGTGCCTGCCATCCACCGCCAGGTGGCAGACTTCCACCCGGCCGTAACCCCGTGAGCCAGAACCGCCGAGCGCGTCCTTCTCGAGAAGTTTCAGGGCTTCCAGCAGATGATCCAGACAGCGGCCATCGGTATGGCCGTTGTCGTTGTCCACGGTGAACACTTTAAAACTCATCTCCAGGTCGAATTCGCTGCCGGCAGGCACCCGCTCAGTGCGGCGCAGACCCCCGTCCCTGGCCTTGCCCTGGATACGGTCAATGGCGACCTCCATTTTCTCCTCGGTGAACGCCAAACCGCGAGTGCGCACGGTTTCGGCCCAGTTTTCGTTCAGCGGTGCATCGCGAACGATTAACCGGGTCGGGCCGGGATGATAGGTTTCGTGCCAGGCTTTGTCGGTGGTGCCGAAAATACGCAGCACCACATCATCGGGCCGATACTTGCCGGTCTTAACGCCGCTGCGGTCGCTGCCCCAGACGCTGCCGTCGGACTCAACGGCGCCATGAGCCCATTCCAGCAGCGAGCGCAGCTTGCCCTTGACGCTGGAGCCGGGAATGTAGGGTTCCTGGGTAAAGGGGTTCTTGACCACCGGCAGGTCTATGCCGCCGATCTCGATGGCATCTTTGCCGGCGCCGATATGTAAACCGCTTTTCAGCACCAGCGTGGCGGTGATGCGATGGGTGGCGAGCAGTTGCAGAGTCATGGCTGTTCAGTCCTTGGGCTTGTAGAACTTATGAAAGGCGACGATCGCCTGAAAGTGCTGGTAGAACACGTCGAAGTCGGCGGCCGTTTGCACCGAATGGACGTGGTCGATAAAAAACTTCAGCAGGCGTTCCGGGAACATTCTCTGGTCGCGGCCATGAGCGTAGGCAGCCTTGGCTTTGAGCATTTTGAAATCGGCGCGCATGAGTTTAAAGGCGTCCTCCCGCCTGGCGCCCGGTTTGGGAGCTAAGGCGTTCAGCCGCTGGCGCAGGGTCAGCACATCGTCGTAATAACGCCGCAGCTGCGTGGCTTTGAGACCGCCGTTCGCCAACTCCTCGGCAATCTCGTCAGCCTTACCATCCATCAAGGCGGGATCGGGGTTGTTGTTAACGAAATAGGCAATAGTGTCGGGTTTCGGTAGTTTGGCGGGACCGCCGCGTTGGGTGTACAGGGTCATCGAGGGTCTCCTTGTGGTATCAGCTTCGGTTGCGATACAGGGCGATGCTTACCGGGATGCGCGGCGAGACCGCCGGAGTCTGGGTCTTAAGGTTGGTGTCCAGGCCCAGCAGCCGGTTGAGCACGATTTCCACCTCTGATGGTAACTTGTTCTTCACGTTGCGGGCCAAGTGATAGGCCCAACGGGCGCGCCAGTTTGCACAACCGACCTCCATCACGCCGTTCCCTGCGCGGCCTTCTGCGCATAGCCGCTGGTCGGCAAAGTACAGCAACTTGTAAATCAGCGCTGTACTGACAAGCTTGTCGCGCAGCCACTGGGAAAGCGTTTCAGCCTGGTTGAGCCTATCGGAAAATGCTTTCCAGCCAATGGGCTGTTCGTCGATCAAACAGATCTGGTCGCGTCCCTCGTTTTTAGCGCTTTCCAGTCTGTCTTCGGCTTCCCGTACCGAACGGTTCAGCGGATGATTGGCCTTCATCAGCGCCAGTCCCGCCGAGAGCGTGATATTCGGATTGCTGCCGGTGTATCGGCTAAACTGCTCCTGCAGGTCTTTCGCCAGTTGCATGGTTTGCCGCCAGGGTCCAATCAGCAGCAGATCATCGCCGCCGGCGTAGACGGTGTAAGTGTCGGAAAAACACTCGCTCAGCCGTTTCTGGAGATAACCCGTAAAGAAAAGATCGAGCATCCGGGAAAGGGCAGCATAACGGCTCAGGGTAGAGCGATCTTTGGCCACGTCCTGATCGCGTAAGCCAAGACCAAAGAGCAGACCCAAACGGTCCACGTCCGCTTTAAGCACTGCGAGATAGGGACGCCCCACCCTGTTTCCTTGCGTATCCCTTTCCAGAGCGTCTTGGGCAAGCTGAGCAAAAGTCTTGATGTCGCCGGGTTGGCGGGCGGCATCCTCGTCGTCTACGTCCTGATAGATTTCATCGGCGCGCAGGCGCGGTACATAGTTGGCAACAAAGCGCAGTGGCCATAAACTGGAAGTATCTTCCCCATTACCGTTTAAGCGAAAACCCGAGAGGGTTGCGGACGTGATAAGCGGCGTCACCTGGTGCAGGCATAGCCATAATCCGCCGGCGAAAGAAACCTCCACGCCATCCCGAGATTTTTCCCTCTGCCAAGTCACCGCAACGGCTCCCGGCAGCCGGCTGCCAAGCCGGTGTTCATCTTCGCACACGCTGCACCGGCGGGCGTTGTGTTCCCGGTGGCGAGCCGGACGCACGCCGCAGGCGGTACACTCCTGCAGTTCGGCCTCGTAAAACACCGGCAACACGCCTAGGCTGCCGGTCTGTAGCGGCTGTAGCTTAGCCGCCTCCAAACGGCTTTGCATATCCGCCTGAACCAGCGAAAAACGCGCCGGCATAAGGTCGGCGCCGGCGAAAGGTGCTGATAGCGCCAGATTCAGCGCCAGCTCGCCCAGATACCGTTCCTGCAGCCAGGCATCGAGCTCAACCCGCAGGGTCTGCACTCCGGCTTCCAAAGCCGGCAAGTTCGGCACCAAAAGAACAAAACGCCCGCCCGCATTTTGAATCAGGTTAAAGAGAGGCAGCCCCAGCATTTCCCGGCAGCGCAGCGCGGCGGCTTCGGTCAGCATACCCAGGAGAAACGAGCGGGCGCGAAGAATCTTATTAACGCCTTTCACCTGCTGATTGGCTAGGGTAAACAGCGTGCGTTGGATGCCCGAGAGATCGCCGGTAAGCAGACGAAATTTCGGGCGGTTACGGTCTTTAATGGCGGTTGCATCGGCCAAGGTTCCGTCGTGTTCATGCCAGGCATGCAGGCAGGCAGCAATGGCGGCCACGGTGCGGTTATGATCGTGCAGAGAGATATCCGGCAGATCCACGGTGGAGGAGGGGATGGCCCACGTGTAGCGCTCGGACAGAGACAGTAGACCTTCGCAGAACAGAGCGAGATTATTGTTGTTCCGGCACAGTGTGCTGAACTCTGCGGTAAAGCCGCGCCATAAGCCGGCGTAGGTCTGCTGACAGGCGTTTGCGTCCGCCCGATTTCCCGGCAACAACCGGGCATCGGGCGCCAGCTCCGCCAGTTGCTGCCAGCGTTGGAGCGCTTCTCCCAGCCCCAAATTGACGGCACAAAACGGGCTGAGCAGCGGTGTCTTTATAAAAGCATCCCAGCCTTTAGGCTGTTCGGCGTTCTTTTCCAGGGCCTCGTCGCGCCCTTTGCGGTCCATGCCCGAAGACAGGCGATCGGCTTCGGCGGCGAGCCAGCCCAGCGCGCCGAATGTCTCGGGTTTATGATGAAACACGGCCATATTCCGCACCTGATGCAGGTTAACGGACCCGGGGAAGGACAAACCTTCCGTTTCCATCCACTGGAAAAAGGCTTCGGTCCAGAGGGCATGTTTGTGGGTATAGCCGCCGTGGCCGTCGGTGGGCAGCACCACGGATTCCAGGTTGCGCGCAGCGCTAGGCATGACACGGACGCTGCCATGCGCGCGCTGCATAAATTTGCCGATGTCCTGAAACATCCCGCCGAGGGCGGTCTCTATAAGAGTGGGAGGAACTGGATTCATTGCATCTCACCTTGCGTTGTCAGTGCCGCAAACCGGATTTGCCGGGGTTCGAGGCATAAGGCATAACAGGACCGCGGCCGCCGGTTATCGCTGTGAATGTAATAGGGCCTGGCCGCGGCCTTGCCGAGCACTTTCCGCAGCCGCTCGTGCAACCGCGACCGGCGGCTGTCGAAATAGTCCTCGTCCATGGCCGTGCCCACGGCCTCCTGTACGCGCTCGTACTCACCGGACAGGGCATCGTGCAGCGCCCGGTACTCGGCCAGATAGTCGGCGGTTTCCGGCGCACTGATCGCGCTGCGGCAGACCCCCGGCTTGCCCTGCAGTGCGCGGCGGGCAAACCAGGCCAGAAAAGCGAATTCCGCCGGGCGCAGGTTAAGCACCGCGGCGCCGCAGCGAATCTGCCGGCTGGCCGGGTCCAGTGCCAGCGCCGGCGGCTCCAGGGTGGACTGGGCCTGGCGCACGGTATCGCTAAAGCTGGCCGCGCCCTCGAGAAGGTGCTCGGGTAAACCATCGCGCAAGCGCACCAAGGGAATATCCGCCAAGGTAATGACCGCGGCATCGGTGCGCACCGGGCGGTCGTCCCGGGTAAACAGCACCCGCGGCTTGCGGGGCGGAAAGAAAAATTCGGGATGGGACTCGAAAGGAGCGGAGACCAGCACATGGGACAGCCGGTCCTGGGGACGTCCGAACAGGGACAAGGCATAGCCCAGGTAAAAGCCCATGGTTTTGCGGCCGCCGGCGATGGAGGCATGTACGGTGCTGCCGGAATCGGCGGTAAGCCGCCGCACGGTGTCGGTGATGGCGTCTGCCGCCGCCTCGTTGTCGGCGGGCGTGCGAATATCGGGCAGCGGTGCGCCCTGCGGATCGGAAATACAGTGGATGGTGTCCGGCCCGAAATGAATGGCAGACGGGTCCAGGCCGTGGTCCTCGCAGAGCCGGTAAAAGTAGCCCGATTCCGGCTCCAACAGGGTAAGCCTGGCGCGCTCTGCGCCCTCGGCGGTAGTCAGCAGGTGGATTGCGCTGGGCAGCCAGGCAGGTTGGCGCGTTACCGCCAGGGCATAGAGGGTTTCGGTGATAATCTGCGGCGACAGCCCCGTTACGCACAGCAGAATACGGCGCGGGTACTGATTGAGTTCCATCGAGTTTCCTTATGGTTTGTGCTGGACATGCATCGCCTATTAGGCTTATCGCTTACCGTCTTGGTGTCTGCTGCGGCAAGCTTGCCGGGATGGCGATGATTTCCAACACTCGTGTCTTCCTTGACGGAAAGAAAGCTTACCGGACGTTGGCCCGCAACGCAACTATCAAATGACAGGTTTGCCTGCAAAATGCCTGCGGTTTGCAACCCAACCAATCAGTGTCGCGGCGTCGCCTGAGCCGCCGTAGCGTCAGCCGTCTGCCTGGCATTCAGCGCCTGCTGCTGCTGGCGGGCGCGCTCACCGAGCTTTAGCACATTATGGCCGTGATGGATCAGCAGCACGTCGTCGGGGAACAATTGTGTGCCCAGCAAAGCCACATCCCCTTCCCGGGGCAATAAATAAGCCCGCACGTCGTCCTCGCGGGGATTGATGATGGCGGTAAGTCCTTCCAGCACCAGTTTTAGCCGCAACGGCGTTATCTGGATAACAAACACGGAATACTGCACCCGGCAGGCATGCCGGCTGAGAAAACGGCCAACCCGTTGCAGCCGTCGAGGATCGGCAATGTCATAGCAGATCAGGTACAGCCGTTCCCGGTGACTCATGCACACAACTCAGCCAGCCAGCCGTACAGCCGGTTGAGCACGCCGCGTCCCAAGTGACGCAGACGGTCGCTGCGGTTTTCAACCAGGTGCACTAAAGCGATATCATCCAACCGCGTCGCCGTTTCTTGGGCGTCCAGCTGGCGCGCCAGCAGTTCCAGGGTGGGCAGATGCAGGTCCCAGGCCAGCAGCCGGACCAAATCATGGGCAAGGTCGAGACGGTCTGCAAGGCCGCGCGCCCGCTCCGCCGTTAAGCCCGCTTCGGCCAGCAGGTCTGCCACTAGGCCGCCCAGCAGGCCTTGAATTCGCCGGTCAACGAAGCGGCACACGCCGGGGCCGGCGTGGCGTTGTTTTAATTCTCTCAGCAGGGTTTCTAAATGCGCCGGCGGCGGCGCTGCGTCCGGAGTTAGGCCCAATCGGCGCACCAAAGCCTTACGGGCACGGCTTTCCATGCCGCGGTACCAGTCGCCGTAACGCGCCTGCCAGTCGGGGCGGTCCAACAGGTCGCGCAGGCGGTGAAACAGGCTGCCGCGCCGGCCGGATTCGCCGAATAGATAGGCTCGGATAGCGCCATCGGAATGGAGGAAGGTCACGGTAATACCGCGGGCGGCGCAAGCCAGCAAAGCGGCGGTGGACCATTCCACCGGTCCCGAGGTAATCACTCGGGAAATCCGCTGCAGCGGATACCAGGCGGCCGCTCGGCCTGACGCTTCGACGCGCAGCGCCGGTTCGTCCAGCACTACTGTCATGCCGCTTCTGCCATGCAGATAAAGAGGTTTCACGGTATCGTCTCCTCAATGGACAAATCCGGCGCCAGTTCCAGCAGTCCCTTGGCCAGGCGGTAAGATTGGTGACGCAGGTAGCGGCGCAGCCGGCTCGCGGCGGCTTCATAACCGGCATAAAACACCTGCCGGCCTGCCTTATTTAGTAAGCAGGCGCCTTTATCCGTAACAAACTGTTCCTGGCGCAGGGCGCGGGTGCGGAAAAGATTCCATACCCAGGTATCCAGGCGGGGCCGCAGCGGCTCAATCAAATCGCAGGCCAGGGATTCGCGGCCGTAGGCCGGATCATGGAAAAACCCCAGCAGCGGGTCAAGGCCGGCCCGGTGGCAGGCGCCAACCGCCTCGAAGTGGAGCAGCGTATAGCCCAGGGACAGGCAGGCATTGACCGGGTCCCTGGGCGGGCGGCGGTTGCGGCCGGTGAACTGCAAGGCCGGCGGGAAAACGCGGGTCAGGGCGGTAAAATACCCGCTGGCCGCCGCGCCCTCTAGACCGCGCAGCACGTTCAAGTCAAGCGCGTTTGCCAACGCTGGGAGCAAACCATCCAGTTGGGTGATGGCGGTGTCGAGGGGTTTGCGGCAGTCCGGGCGTAACGCCAGAGCATAGTGCAGTGTTTGGCGTTGGGCGCGCAGTTTACCGCTGACCAAGCTGCGGCTCCAAAGCAGACGCAGGTCAGGACGGTCGCTAAGCCGGTACTGGGCCAGGCGGCGGCGCGCGTCGGCATGGCCGGCCCCCAGGAGCAGCGCCGTGCGGCGGCTGTGGCGGCCGCTCAGGCAAAGCACGGCGGTGCCCTGCTCGCCCAGGGCGCCCAGCAATGCGCTGTCCAGCCCGATGCGGCCCTGGATAACCACCCGCTCCAGTAATTTAAGGGGGATGCCGCGCGGGCGCTGACCGGGTTCCCGGATAATGATCTGGGCGTCGGCCAGGTTCAGGCTCAAATCCTTGCGGTCCAGATACAGAGTGCCCATCAGTTTGTCTCCTTTCTCCCATTAACCCACGTAGTAGAAATCCGGATCATCGGGCTTAACGGCGATGCCCAGGGTTTGTATGCCGTCCGGATTGGCCAGCGGCAGCAACAGAAACCGATCTTCGCCGAGATCGAGGATCGCCGTCACGGCGGCTAGCAGTTCGCTGCGTTCCGTTTCGGTCAAAAAGCATTCGAACACCGATTTTTGCCCGCCACTGGCGTAGCCCTTAAGGGTGCGCAGTGCCTCCCGCAGACGGCGCGGGTCGCAGATATCATAGGCGGCGAGATACAGGGTTCGTTTCGACATGGGCTGTATTAAACAGTGTCCAGATCTATGCCGTCAGGGGCGGCAAGCTTGCGAGGTTGGCGATGGGTTCTTGCGGTTGATTAAATTAGTTAAACCGCCGGCTAAGCCGAGGAATTTCACAAATGTGGCCGTGAGCTGGTGGAAAAAATGCCTATGGAAGGGGCATGGTTCAAATAGATCCCTGGTCAAGGTAACACTTTTCTGTGGAATACATCGTCTTTTCATTTACTTAGGCCCTCTGAGTGTTACCTTGATTTGAACCAGGTCATGGAAGGATAGCAGCAAGACAGGAGTAGCTGGTATGGAAAAAGACAAAGCACCGGAAGTTAATCAAAGAACGGTGACGTTGTTATATGTTGCCGCTCTTATAAACTGGATTGTGGTAGGACTGGATGTGACATGGTTAGAGAGGACAGCGGGTGAAATTGTACCGCTTCTCTTCGCCGCCTCTATGATTACCGTCTTATATTACTTGGTAGCACAGTATGTGAAGATCGAACAGATGTATGAAGATGATGACGATGAGGCTGATGGGTAAAGTCCGTCAGCCACTTTCCGGTGTTTTTATGGCTGCGAGGTACTGTGGGTCTTATCCTTTCTTGTCAAATAGTGAAGCGTGAAGCGTGAAGCGTGAAGCGTGAGGCGTGAGGCGTGAGGCGTGAGGCGTGAGGCGTGAGGCGTGAACCTTTCCGTAACGAAATTTGACTTTATCAGGTCTTCGTTTTAAACGGGATCGTCCCGACGTGTACGCGCTGTACACGGAGTCTTAATTTCTTCTTAATTGAGTCTTCGTTTTAAACAGGTTATCGAGATGCAACTCGAACTGCTGGACGCGTCTTAATCCCTTCTTAATCAGGTCTTCGTTTTAAACTGAGGTTAAAGGTTGGGCTTTCCCCACTGTAGAGTCTTAATCCCTTCTTAATCAGGTCTTCGTTTTAAACCCTTAGGCATTGGTGTATCCATTCTCCAGCTGTCTTAATCCCTTCTTAATCAGGTCTTCGTTTTAAACGAGTTTTCAGACCGTATTCTAACTAAACAGGCGTCTTAATCCCTTCTTAATCAGGTCTTCGTTTTAAACCAGATCTCCGGAGCACTCATTTATGGATGTGTCTTAATCCCTTCTTAATCAGGTCTTCGTTTTAAACCAAGATATATTGGACATGTACTGCGAGCTGCTAAGTCTTAATCCCTTCTTAATCAGGTCTTCGTTTTAAACGTGATACGTCAGCGAGTGTAACAAGTACGGATCGTCTTAATCCCTTCTTAATCAGGTCTTCGTTTTAAACAAGGACAGCCACAGAAGAAGATTATTCTGACGTGTCTTAATCCCTTCTTAATCAGGTCTTCGTTTTAAACAGCCAGGAGATAGTTAGTATGGACAACACACTTTGTCTTAATCCCTTCTTAATCAGGTCTTCGTTTTAAACACAAGCGCAAATCGCCAACGCTGCTGCAGCGGGTAAGTCTTAATCCCTTCTTAATCAGGTCTTTGTTTTAAACACATGGGATTGACGCTGGTTCGGATATCTAAAAATAAGTCTTAATCCCTTCTTAATCAGGTCTTCGTTTTAAACACAATACAAGACTTGGAGCTTGGAGCGAATGGCTGAAGAGTCTTAATCCCTTCTTAATCAGGTCTTCGTTTTAAACATCAACATCAGACATGCCTCAGACGATAAAGACAAAGGGTCTTAATCCCTTCTTAATCAGGTCTTCGTTTTAAACAATAAGTGCGTTGAATGGTCACGAGTAAGGAAGCAGTGTCTTAATCCCTTCTTAATCAGGTCTTCGTTTTAAACGTTGAAGATTTAACAACATGCAATCGTAGAATAGAGTCTTAATCCCTTCTTAATCAGGTCTTCGTTTTAAACGAGAAGTAGAAAACAAGCTTGCAGCATGTGGCAAGTCTTAATCCCTTCTTAATCAGGTCTTCGTTTTAAACACGTCACTCTGCTGGCAAAGAACTCGTACAGCTGTCTTAATCCCTTCTTAATCAGGTCTTCGTTTTAAACGCCACAACTGGAGAATAACTGGCACCGCCACAGCTGTCTTAATCCCTTCTTAATCAGGTCTTCGTTTTAAACATGTACCTAACTTTGGCTTAATGGACGAAGTGGCGGTCTTAATCCCTTCTTAATCAGGTCTTCGTTTTAAACGGAGTAATACCATAACAGTACATGAACTACGTAGAGTCTTAATCCCTTCTTAATCAGGTCTTCGTTTTAAACACGACAAGGCAGAACTATATATGGGACATACAGAGTGTCTTAATCCCTTCTTAATCAGGTCTTCGTTTTAAACTAAAATGGCGATGGACGTAGTGAGCGAATTATGCGGTCTTAATCCCTTCTTAATCAGGTCTTCGTTTTAAACAAAAACATGATGAGTATGTGCAGATACAGCCGTCTTAATCCCTTCTTAATCAGGTCTTCGTTTTAAACAAACCGAATTGGCTAAAAACGGGTGAGTCATGGCGTCTTAATCCCTTCTTAATCAGGTCTTCGTTTTAAACAGAGAAACACGGAGACTATGAATGCCGACGAAAGTCTTAATCCCTTCTTAATCAGGTCTTCGTTTTAAACATGCAAAGTCTAGTCAATATCGGCAGTAAATCCCAGTCTTAATCCCTTCTTAATCAGGTCTTCGTTTTAAACAACGATTAAAGAGGAGACCAATTACTCAGTATCGTCTTAATCCCTTCTTAATCAGGTCTTCGTTTTAAACCAACAACAGCATAGAAAGTCACTCACGTTTTACTGTCTTAATCCCTTCTTAATCAGGTCTTCGTTTTAAACAAATTTTTTACTCTATATTTCTAATAAATAATAGTCTTAATCCCTTCTTAATCAGGTCTTCGTTTTAAACCTCATGGTTGCTGCAGGGCGGTCGCGATTCAAGGTCTTAATCCCTTCTTAATCAGGTCTTCGTTTTAAACGCGCCGCAACGGACAGAAAGAAGTTTAAGCTGTCTTAATCCCTTCTTAATCAGGTCTTCGTTTTAAACTAGCCGACGGTTCAACAATGGTTGGAGGTAGTGAGTCTTAATCCCTTCTTAATCAGGTCTTCGTTTTAAACCCAAAATTGAGCAATATGCAAAAAAGCATGGTCTTAATCCCTTCTTAATCAGGTCTTCGTTTTAAACATTTAACTCACGGAGCAAACGGAATTTATGAGTTGTCTTAATCCCTTCTTAATCAGGTCTTCGTTTTAAACAGGTTAGAGAATAACGCTGTTTTCCGTGAGGTCTTAATCCCTTCTTAATCAGGTCTTCGTTTTAAACTTTTGGATACATCCAAACATTAATTGCGCATCACGTCTTAATCCCTTCTTAATCAGGTCTTCGTTTTAAACTCAATACCCGATGCACACTGTAAAATCCTCGCTTTGTCTTAATCCCTTCTTAATCAGGTCTTCGTTTTAAACGTAAGGATGTTATAGCTTTTGAGGTCTTAATCCCTTCTTAATCAGGTCTTCGTTTTAAACCGCGCAATAAGGCGCAGTTAGGTCTTAATCCCTTCTTAATCAGGTCTTCGTTTTAAACTCCTCATCGCTAGAAACCGTTTCCAAACAACCCCTTGCAAAGGGAGTTGACAGAAATTTCCGGTTTCCAAAAGTTAACTGTTGAAAGTAGGTCTTGCTCACGACAATAGCCAGTTTTTATTAAAGTTAAAAGTAATGCGAAAGAAAGGATATTCCATCCCTAATTGTGCATCAAACTAATTATAATTCATTTACTACCAACCTATCTACCTTTGATTCCGGTTTCAGCAGAATGGTGCACATTACCGCGCATCCAGTTTTGCACGAAAGTTCTTAGTTCCTTTAACTGGTCGGCTTCGATAACCTCAATGCGCTGGCTTTTGGCCCGGGCGCGGGCAGCTTCGGACAAGGGCCGGGCGGAGAGCAGCAAGGTGCGGCCAAACAAGCCCCCGGTATTGCGGCCTAAACTTTCCAGTTTGTGCAAAATATCCCGATCTCTTTCTTCATAATTGCCAAACCGCAGCGTTTTGCACTCCACCACCAGCATGCGGTTGGCGTGCACCGCCAACAAGTCGAATTCATTGCGCGCCGGTTTGCTGCGGCTGCCTTCCCAAGTGCCTTCCACATTAACCTTGACGTCGTCCGGCCGCTCGTCGCGTACGATGTGCCAGGCATATTCCTCTAGCCACAGCCCGCCCAGGTAACCGGCGGCATCGGCGTTGCAAAAGGCCAACTCCGTGCCGCCCCGCCAGTCGATGAGACCGTAGCACTTGATCTCTTCCACGGCCACGCGCCATCGTCCGTGCGGCTCGCCCGTCGCAAAAGTCTGCACGGGGTTTACCAAATTACCGTTTTGATCTAAGGTCTGACTGGCCATGCCATTCACAGCGCCTAAAAAATCACCCAGATTGGCGGTATGCTGAGCCAGCCATTTAGTCAATGCTTTGCGCTGCTGAACCCGTTCTTGCCAGACCGCCTCATCGGAGGCGCTGCAGCGCAGCGTCAGCCCGTGCGCGGCTAAATAGGTAGGAATGTCCAGCACATGCGTCATCGTACGGGCAGTGCACTCACGCTTGGTGAGATACTCCAAGCGGCCATGCTCGGTGTCGGTGTAGATCACGGCGGCATTCGGCAGCAATTCGCGGAAGATGTCTACAAAAGCCAGGGCCATCAGCTTAGTGCCCCCCGTTGCGTTGAGCACAATGGGCTGATCTGGAGAAGCACTGTCTAGGGTTTCAGCCAGGTTGAGCGCGTATTCCCGTAGGGCCGGCAAATCGGTGCTGGGTGCGCTATTATGGACAACGCATGGGATCTGCCGGTCGTTGAGCAGACGCTGCAAGCGCCGGCTTTCGAGGGACATATCATGACTGACCACTAGGTGCACCTGGGCGGGCCTGTCCATCAGCACCGGAATCAGGTTCGGCAGCAGATTGCTGGAAACCAGGCAGACATGTACAGGTAGCGGGTAAGCGTTATCCATTAAGTTCTCTCCGATGCCTTACGATAAACGACAAATTCTTCCAGCCGCGCTCCAAAGGCGCGCATTTCCGCAGCGTCGAACTCCGTGCCGCGGCGCTCAAGCGGCGTGGTTAGAGATAAATGCCAATAGCGGCCGCCGCGTTCGCAGACTTGGGCGGCCATATGAACCGGCAGGGTGCCGATGACCACATCGCCGGGTTGCAGAAAGTCCAGAGGCAGCTGATCGAACACATAGTCTACGGCGATGCCTTCCTGCTGCGCCCATTCCCGGGCGCCGGGGTGGCGGGTAATAAAAATAGTGTGCATCGTCTTACGGATTGGTCTCGAATAAATTGGCATCTCGGCGCATGATGTTTTGCAAAGCGGCGTTATTGCGCATGAGCGTTACTCCTTGTGTGCTGTTTGCGTTTCCAGCGGGGCTTAACACCCCGCTCGTTAACGGCCATCCTGGCTGAGTGAATGCGTCGAGTCAGTGACGGCAAGCTTGCCGGGGATTAGCCCGGTAAATCCGGTGACAGTATAAGCCGATACCGCCCCAGTCCCATGCTGGACCCTTTGCCGGCGTGAGTCCACTGCCCCAGCCACAGATACGGCCAGAATGGCGCCAGCTTCGCTCTTCCTGCCAGGGTAATCCGCCCGCGCAGGCCGCCCATCTGCATCAGGGTATCCTGGCGGCTGGAATAGCGGGTCCAGTCCTGCCAGCGCAGGTCGGTTTCTGTGGCCTCGACGGCATGACCGGCGCGGGTTAAGCCGGCAAAGTCGATTTCCAGGGGCGTATCCGTGTGAAACGCCGTTAATAGGGAAATGCGCCGCAGCAGATTGGCGAACAGCACGCCGAAGCGAAACTCCCGAGGCGTCAGGTTGCGGTTGTTCGCCTTCAACCGCAGCGGCGTTTCCAGAATCAGGCTCAGGCGCGCCGGGCACGGTGGAATCAAAGGCATGGTCGGCGCTTGCGGTATTAGCGCCGTGCCGGGCCGATAAATTTCCCGCCACTGATTCTCCGCCGTGCTCGCCTGCGCGACCTCTTGCAGTGCCAGACGGCCTTGTCCTTTGCCGAGCCCGCGCCGGCCGGCCTGCTCCAGGGCATGAATGACATAGGGCAGATGACGGTTGCCGTGCCCGAACAGGGTGATTGCCAGAGGCAGAACAACACCCTCCGATAGACGGCCGCGGCCTTCGGCGGCTGGGGCCAGCACGAAGGGGTGGGGAGCGGCAGGGTACTTGCGCAGCTTACCCACCGCCGGATCGGGCGGTGTTTCAAACAGATAGGGGTAAATACAGGAGCGGTACAGCAGGCAGGCGGGGCAGGTCGGTTCCCGGGTCACGCACACCAAACGTTTAAGCGCAAGGCCAAAGGCTCCGCGCCAGGCGGAGCCGGCGTATTCCGGCAACCGCACCGGTTCCAAAGCCGTAAAGACGAGCCGGTAACGGGCCAAAGGTAAGAGGGGAAGGGCGTTCATAACCAACCTCGTTGCGCAATGCCAGGCAGATTAACACATTTCCCGCGTCCCGCACCCGGCGGCAAGCTTGCAAACCCTACGGCCGACAGTGGCGGTTCGCCTGTTCCGTGTACTCGCGCAGCAGCGCGCGCCGGTCGCGGGCTTTACGCAGCTCCCGATAGGCCTGGTAATCTCCCTCGGCCAGCGCCTTGCGCGCTTCCACTTTGGCGGTATTGGGCGATTTCACGGTTGCCATGAGCTTTGTGTATTGCTCGCACAGCTCTTCTTTAGACTGCTGCTGTTCCTCGGTTTTGCGCTGCGCTTTCTGATGCGCATTCTGTTCACGTTGCGCTTCCCGTTCCAGCCCTCTGAGCATTTGCACTTCGCCGGGACGTAAACCGGAGTTGTCCGAGGATGAGGGGGGGGCGGAGGGGCCGGGCAGGGATATGCGCTTTTCCTTCTCTACCGGCTGATCGGGCGGCAGGTCGCTATAGTACACATTGCCTTCGTCATCGGTCCATTTATAGGCGCTTTCGGCGTAGGCGGCGAGGGGGAATAACAGCAGAAAAAAAAGAATGAAATGCGTCATTGCTGATTGTCTCCATCCGTTGGTTGTCAAGATAAATAGTCCTCTAATTTATCACAAAACATCGGCGGTCTGGGATGGGTTAAAAAGTCGTATATTGCTGTGATATACTTTAATGTATATTGCAAAAATATACAGCTGTGAGCGGTTTCGATTGCCTGAACCTTGATAAAGTGACTGGCTTTGAATGGGATTCCGGCAACCTTTTCAAGAGTAAAACCAAACACGATGTCAGTCGGCAGGAGGTAGAGGAAGTATTCTTTAACCGCCCGCTGATGCTGGCTTCGGACCTGAAGCATTCACAACGTGAACCACCACACTGCTACTGCCTGGGGCAAACCGACGCGGGCCGGCGCTTATTCGTGGTGTTTACTGTTCGAGATACCAAAATCAGGGTGATTTCCGCCCGCCCTATGCATCGTAAAGAGAGAGCCATTTATGACCAAACCTCGTAAACCGATTCCGCCGTTTGCCAGCGAGGCGGAAGAACGTGAGTTCTGGGAGACGCAGGATTCTACCGACTATCTGGACTGGTCGGCGGCGCAGCGAGTGGTGTTCCCGCATCTCAAGCCTTCCACGAGGGTCATCTCGTTACGCTTACCAGAGCCGTTGTTGGCGCGCATCCGAACTTTGGCTAACCGGATGGATATACCCTATCAGTCGTTGATTAAGGTTTGGCTGGCCGAAAAAACCGCAGAGCTGGAACAGACGGACAAGCAATAATTCAGGTGACGGCAGACGTGTGTCGTCGGACTTTATACCAAAATTTCAGGCGGCGGGGGATGGCTTAAAAAACCGGTGGGGCTGGCGCTTAGTCCGTAGGCCCCGGACTGAAACACGACAATTAAATCGCCGACTTCGGCCTTGGTCAATGCCATGCGGTCCGCCAGAATATCGAGAGGCGTGCACAGCGGCCCGACGACCGTGGCGATTTCCTGTTGCGTGCCCCTGACCCGGTTGCCTACCGCCACCGGATAGTTCTTGCGGATCACCTGGCCGAAATTACCCGAGACCGCTAGATGATGGTGAAGGCCGCCGTTGGTAATCAGAAATACATGGCCCCGGGAAATTTTGCGATCAATGACTGCGGCGACATAAATGCCCGCCTCCCCCACCAGATAACGACCCAACTCGAGAGCTACCTCGGCCTCGGGATGGCGTTCCTGCACCCGCGGCAGCCAACGGGCCAGGTTAGCGCCGATGGGCTCCAGCGCCAGAGGCTGGTCGCCGGGAAAGTAGGGAATACCGAAACCGCCGCCGATATTAAACAGGCGGATGGGGCCCGGGGCAGTTTCGGCCAATTCCAGTCCCAGGGCAAATGTCTTGTCATGGGCTTCCATAATGGCTTCCGCCCGCAGGTTTTGCGATCCCGTAAAGATATGAAAGCCCTGGAAATCCACCGGTAGCTTTGCCATTTGGTTAAGCAGCGCCGGCACCTGCTCGGCATCGACGCCAAAGGGTTTGGGACCCCCCCCCATTTTCATCCCGGAAGCCTTGAGTTCGAAGTCGGGGTTAACCCGCACCGCCACCCGGGCGCGCATGCCTTGCGCCGCGGCCAGACGGGCAAGGGTGTCCAGTTCACCCGCGGACTCAATGTTGACGGTGATACCGGCCGCCAGGGCAGCGGCCAATTCCCGGAGTTGCTTGCCGGGGCCGGCGAAGCTGATAGCGGCTGCCTGAATGCCGCTATCCAGGGCGATTTGCAGTTCGCCAAGGGATGCCACGTCTAAACCGTCTACCAGAGCGGCCAGGTGCTGAACCAAGGCCGGCATGGGATTGGCCTTGACGGCATAATGCAGGCGTATGGCGGCCGGCATCTCGCGGCGCAGCAGCGCCACCCGCTCACTGATCAAGCGGCGGTCGTAAGCATAGAAGGGTGTCTGACCGATGTGCCCGGCCAGGCGGGTGAGGGGAATACCGCCGATCTGGAGGCAGTCGTCCACCACCGGAAACTGGGCCATGGGTGTATGAACCGGGTGGCCGGTGTTCATGGAGAATCCTCCTGGAACAGCGTTTGCAGCTTGTTGGCAAGTTCGCGGCGGTCAAGCTTGCCGTTGGGATTACGGGGCAAAGCGGCTCGGGGAATGATCCGCAAGGGCACCATGAAATTGGGCAAATGGCGCTTGCAATGGGCGAGCACCGCCATGATATCAAAACTTTCCTCCCGCAGCGGCTTGACGACGGCTACCACGGCCTGGCCCAGCACGGGGTGAGGAATTCCCAAGGCGGCCGCTTCGGCGACAAGACCGCTGGCGTAAAGGATTTCTTCCACTTCGGTGGGACTGATCCGGTAACCGGAGGTCTTTATCATATCGTCTTGACGGCCGATGAAGTACAGGAAACCGTCTTCGTCCATACGCACCGTATCTCCCGACCAGACCGCAATTTCCGGCAGCGGCTGACCCGGCGGCTGACCCGGCGCAGGCCGGAAGCGCTGGGCCGTTTTGTCGGGATCGTTCCAATAGCCCAAGGCCACCAGGGAGCCGCGGTGGACCAGCTCGCCGGGTTCGCCGGGGGCGCAGGGGCTGCCGTCCTCTCTTACGACCATGACCTCGGCATTAGGAATCGCCTTGCCGATGGAATCCGGGCGCCGGTCAACTTCCTCGGGGGGCAAATAGGTGGAACGAAAGGCTTCGGTCAGCCCGTACATCAGAAACGGCCGAGTGTCAGGCAAAGCCCGGCGCAGCGCATCCAGAGCGGCGCGGGGCAGATGTCCGCCGGTATTGGCGACATAGCGCAGGCTGTCCTGGGCAGCCGCAGGCCAGGGCAATCGGGCCAGCTGCACCCAGAGGGAAGGCACGCCCGTCAGTCCGGTGATACCTTCCTGAACTACCGTGGTAATGACATCCCGCGCCAACAGATAATCCATCAGCACGGCTCGCGCCCCCGCCACGAAGGCGGTGGTAAGCTGACTCAGACCGGCGTCAAAGCTGAGGGGCAGCACCGCGAGGAGCCGATCCGCTGCATGGTTGCCCAAATACTCGGCGACGCTATGGGCGCCGGTGAGCATATTGCGATGGGACAACACCACGCCTTTGGGTTTGCCGGTGCTGCCGGAAGTGTATAGGATAGCGGCCATATCCATGTCGATATTGCGCGACGCCGGCGGGTACGGAACGGTACACAGGGATTGCCAGCTCAGGGTTTCTATATGGTGCAGGTGCGGCAGATCATTGTTGACGGAGTCAACCAGGACCAAGAAACAGAGATCGTGACACTGGGACAGCACCGGTTCCAGCCGTGCGGCCCGCTCGTGGGAGGTCACCAAAACCCGAGCATTGCAATCGCATAAAATATGGCTAACCTGTTCCGCCTTGAGCAGAGGATTAACGGGTACAAATACGCCTCCCGCCAGGGAAGTGCTAAAGAGAGCAACCACCGTCTCCGGACGCTTGGGAAGATACACGGCAACGCGCTCTAGACGACTCAGCCCCAGCCTGCGCAAACCTTGGGCGGCGGCCTGGGTTTGGGCCGCCAGATCTTCGTAGAAGAACGCCTGTCGGCGGTGCACGATGGCAACGGCGGCAGGCCGCTGTTCGGCTTGTTGCATAATCAGATCGTGAAGTAATCCTGGCATGGAACCCTTCCTAAACGTCATCGGAAAGCATGGTGGTCTCTAAGGATAAAATACAAAGATAGAACATAGCGGCCTGTCCGGTGAGTATTCCCGGGAGAGGCGAATCGTAACAGCAAACCGGCGATAGGCCGGTATTTTGTAAGTTTTTCATGAAATTCCTTATTCTTTATTCTACCAGTGGTTGCCATTTGTGTGCGGAAGCTCAGTCCATTGTGCAGCGTGCTCTGGGTTTTCCCGTGGCAGAAGTCGAAATCGCCGACGACGAGGGCTTAATGGCGCAGTACGGGTTGCGCATTCCGGTGTTAAAGAGGACGGATACGGAAGCCGAACTCGGCTGGCCCTTTGGGTCCGAAGAAGTGCGGGCGTTTTACCGCGCCCGCCGTTAACTCGGCAAATTGTCGAGCTGGAAGTTATTTTTAAGACGCGCCGTCAATACATCCCAGTAGGCTCGACTGCGGTATCCATGCCGCAGACGGTCTTGATAATAACTTCCAGCCCGATAATAGGTCCCTTTCATCAGTCAAACGCCGGTTCCCGGTACATTGCCGGCGATATCTTCCGGCCCGACGCCGCAGTGCTCATTTTTGTAAAACTTTCATTATCTCACGCGAGGCGTGTAGGGTTTACAAAACCTTTGTAAAACCTACTGCCTTATTCCTTCGCTACACCCGGTCGATTGTTTCAAATCCTTAAAAATATATTATATATCAAAAACTTAAAATGTAGGCACGAAGATTGCCTACAATGCGGTCTGTGATTTCAATTAGCATGAAAATTTGAACATCGTCCCAAGGATAATTTTTTTGCGAGCCGGGAAGCTCCCTACCACGTTAAGGAGTGGGTAATGGCCAGTAAAGATGACAACTTTGATAGCAAGCAATCAATCCCAAATTACAGCGGCACAGGGGGAGGTGGCAGCAACCTCGATCCAGGCGACGCTATGTTTGCCAGAGGTTTGCAGGGAAGGGAAGAGCCGGTTGTGCCGCCTGCAGCAAGCGCGACCAATACGCCTGGTTACGCAGGGCGTGACACTACCAGTGAAGTAAAAAGCGAAGCGCAGCGGACTAAGGCAAAAGCAGAGCAAATGCAGCGGGAAGTAAAGGAAGAATTCGGCGCGAAAGCCGGGCAAGCCCAAGAGCAGGCGAAACGTACGCTGGAAGACGCCAAGCAGCAGGGACTGTCCGCCGTGGAGGGCCAGAAGCAGCTTTTCGCTGAACAGGTCGGCGGCATCGCCGATGCCTTACATGTAACCTCCGAACGGTTGCATGAGCAGCGCCAGGAGCAGACCGCCCGCTATGTGGATCAGGCAGCGGGCAGCCTGGAGAGGTTTTCGCAAACCCTGCGCAACCAGGATTTTGGCTCACTGGTGCACCAGGTCGAAGACTTTGCGCGACGCCAGCCTGGTGTCTTTTTAGGAGGTGCTGCAGTAGCAGGTTTTCTGCTGGCGCGCTTTCTTAAGAGTTCCTCGCGGCGAAGCGCATACGGTTACACCACGACTTCCGAATCATACCCGTCGAGATCTTATGAATCGTATCCTTCCAGATCTTATGGGTCTGAACCCTATGCTTCCGAGTCCTATCCTGGGGCCGGTGAAACGGGCCGAACGGAAGCCGACAGGGTATCACCGGGTGCGCTGGACGCGAATACTTCGTCGGTTGGTATACCTCCTGAAGAGACAAGAATTCCCGGTGGAACCGGAAATCGCTAACCAGATCAGTGTCCTATTTAGAGGAGGTTTATAATGCAACCAACGCCCGTATCTACTGAGCATGAGCAGCGTTCCCTCGCTGAGCTGTTAAGGGAGCTTTCTACAGAAACCGGCAACTTGGTACACAAAGAAGTCGCTCTTGCTAAGACCGAGATGTCGGAAAAGATGTCGCAGGTCAGTTCTGGCATTGGCTCCCTTGTCGTCGGCGGCGCCATTCTGCTTGCCGGTCTTATCGTTCTATTAGATGCCGCGGTAATAGGACTCAGCAATTTTTTTCCGCCCGATTTGCTCTGGCTGTCGCCGCTCATTGTCGGGCTGATCGTGCTTATTATTGGTTTTGCCATTTTCATGAAGGGCAAGAGCAATCTTAAGACCGCTAATTTAGCGCCTCACCGAACGACAAGCTCGCTGCAGAGAGATAAAGAATTTGCTAAGGAGCAGATAAGATGACAGCAGAAGATCAGAAAAGAGCAGAACAGCTAGAAGCCGAAATCGAGCAGAGCCGGGCCAGAATCGACCATACGGTCGACGCGATTCAAGCCAAATTATCGCCTGGACAGTTGGTGGATCAGTTTATGGGTTACTTCCGTAGCAGCGGGGAAGGATCCGGTGCGGGCTTAGGGACAAGTTTACAGGAATATGGCTCCGGATTAGGTAACACCATTAGGGATAACCCAATGCCGGTTGCGCTGATGGGGGTCGGTTTGGCATGGCTGATGATGTCCGGTTCCAGAAGGCCGGAAGAGCCTCACTATTACCGCGAACCCCGACATTATCCACCGTATCCCGAGGATTACTATCCCGAGGAACCCTACGTTGCCGAGTGGTCGCCCTACTCTTCCGAGGGGGAGGGATACCCAGGTGAAGCAGGCAGTCGGGTCGGTGAAACCGCCTCTGAGGTCAGTCATAAAGCCGGTGAAACGGCGGGCGAAGCTCGTGCCAAAATGAGTGAAACCGCTGCTGGTGCTCGTGAAAAAATAGGCGAAACCGCAGCAGGAGTCCGTCTTCGTGTCGGTGAAACAACCCATAATACCAGGGAGCGAGTCGGCAGAACGGCCGAGGATCTGCGCTATCGGGCCGGCGAAACTGCTGGTCGTGTCCGTAACCGAGCAGGCGAGACGGCCGATCGCGTCCGCGCCAGAGCTAGTGAAACAGCGGAAGCGGCCCGCTATCACGCTGAACGGTTAAGGGATAAAGCGCGCTACCGCGCCCAACGTCTAGAGGATCGGGCGTATTATTACGGTGAACGGACCCGGGAAGGGTTTGGACATATGGTGCAGGAGCAACCCTTAGTACTTGGTGCCATTGGTTTAGCCTTAGGAGCGGCGTTAGGCAGCGCTCTGCCGATGACCCGCCGTGAAGAAGAGCTAATGGGAGAAACCCGGGACGAAATGTTGGCGCGGGCTCGGGAAACCGGCGAGGAACAGCTTAGAAAGGTGCAGACCGTGGCGGGTTCGGCCATGCAAGCCGCCCGTGACGAAGCGGAAAGGCAACATCTGACCCCCGAAGGCGGCGAGGAGGCAGTCAAAAGGACAAAGGAAAAAGTTGAACAGGTAGCCGGCACGGCCTGGGAAGAGGCGGGGCGGGAAGCCGAACGCCAAGGTCTGCGGCCGGATACCGAGACCAAGCCTTAACGTCCTTTGCAGGACAGCTTTGTCTTACAGCATAGGTGGGCAGTGTCTCAACAAAGGCGCCGCCCATTTCTTTTATGGCAAGTTCCCTAACTACCCCATGAATACCAAAGCACAGACGGCTTGTAATAACGACGATCGCGGCCGAGGGGCCAAGCATCCCGGGCAAATTCCGGCCAAGGGGTGGCGTGATATCGTTTATCGCATTAAAGATGGTTTGGTAAATGACAATGTCTCAATCATCGCGGCGGGCGTTGCCTTCTATGCGCTGCTGGCTATCTTTCCGGCTTTGGCGGCGCTGCTCTCGACCTACGGGCTGATTGCCAATCCGGCCGATGTGCAACAGCAGCTAAATGCCTTGAGCGGCATTCTGCCGGCTGAGGCCCGGACTCTGCTGAATCAGCAGCTAAGCGATATTGCCTCGCGCTCGGGTGCGGCGTTGAGCGTGGGTGTTATCGTGGGCTTGCTGATTACGCTCTGGAGTGCCTCCAAGGGCATTATGAATCTTATCACCGCGTTAAACATCGTTTACGATGAGAAAGAAAAGCGGGGCTTTTTAGAGCTCAACGGACTGGCTTTGCTGTCAACGGCGGGAGCCGTCGTGTTCGCCGTGCTGGCGCTGGGGTTGATTGTGGCGTTGCCGGCGCTGCTCGGTAACCTTGGTCTACCGGAACAGATCCGTACCTGGGTCGAATGGCTGCGCTGGCCCTTACTGGTCTTGTTCGTCATGATCGGGTTAGCGGTAATCTACCGCTATGGGCCCAGTCGAAGCAAGCCGCGCTGGCGGTGGGTAAGCTGGGGAGCCGTGGTGGCGACGTTGCTGTGGATTGTCGGTTCCGCGCTCTTTTCGTTCTACGTTTCCCATTTCGGTAGCTATAACGAGACCTATGGGTCGGTGGGTGCCGTGGTGATTCTGATGATGTGGTTTTATCTATCGGCCTATGTGGTGCTTCTGGGCGCCGAGTTGAATGCGGAGATGGAACATCAGACCTGTGAAGATTCCACCGAGGGCGGCTCCCAGCCCCTGGGCGAGCGGGGCGCTTATGTCGCTGACACCGTTGGTAAGGCTGCTGATAGCGGTTAGACACTTTATTGTTGCGTGCCCTAAGATTGCCAACACGACTCATGACAGATGAACTCTTTGCAGGTACAGTCTCGCAGTGATTCTTTTTTTTCTTGTGCTGCGAGATGTCATATTCTGTTTTGGCGAAACGGTTAAGGTTCTATCGCAAATACCTGCTGTGGATCTTGCTCGTAAGTTTGCTGCCTCCTACCGTTCTTCTGGTTTTGTCTTATCACCAGACGATAACGAACGCTGAGGCTTTGCTGGAGGAAATGGTCGAAGAGGCCACGCGCCAAGTTGATCTTCTGCTTGGAGAAGCGGATACCATTCTGAACCAGATCGCGACGGATATCCATGATGTGGATAGTCCCGAAGCCTTGAGCATCCTCCGGCGAACCGTTTACAACAATCTGCTGTTTCGGGAAGCCGGCATCATCGATGAACAGGGATTTCTCATCCTGACGAGTCTGGGCCGGGTCGATCCTCCCATTCGGGTATCGGCTAATAGCCGTGCAGACCCGGCGGTTCAGGCCTTGCAGGTTATAGGGCCAATCAAGACGGTGGTGATGCAGGAACGGTCCATCATCCTGAGTCTGCCAATCCGGGGCCAAGGTGAGGTGACTCTTCTCGTTGATCCGACCCTGTTGGATTATTTTGTGAACGTCATGGACGAAGCCGATTTGGGACCGGATGGTTTTATTGCCTATGTCAACCAGGACAGCAATCTCCTTGCCATAGATGGGTTACCGCCCCGGGATACCAGCCTGATCCTGGAAAAGCAGAGAGACGGTTGGTTACGCGTCAGCCAACCGTCCAGGAGCGATGCCGTGACGGTAATCGGTGAGATTTCACGCCGTTGGGTACTGCGCAACTGGTGGACGGAGCTGAAGATTGGCGGGCCATCGGCAGCTTTCTGCTGTGGCCTGCTTATGATTCTCTTTATCCACCTGGTCCATCGCATGAAGGCCATTGACTATGATCTTAAACTTGGGCTGATCAATGATGAGCTCGAGGTACATTACCAACCCATTATCGACATGCAAACGGGCCGATGTGTGGCTTCTGAAGCCCTGATACGATGGCGCCATCCGGAGTTGGGCGTCTTATTGCCTGAAGTTTTTATTCCTGTTGCCGAACAAACAGGGCTGATTGAACCGATAGGTGAATGGTTGATTAAGCGGGTAGTCCAAGAGCAGGCCGAGTTATTCAAGTGCTTTCCTCAGTTGTATGTCACGATTAATCTGTCACCCGTGCAACTCAATTCCGGACGTCTGGATGGTGTGATTCAATGGCTCGCGGAAGCCGCTCCGGCTCTTCCGCAACGCTTTGTTTTCGAAGTGACCGAAGCCGCTGTGGTTCGGGATTCCACCACGATCGCTCCTGATATTCTTGCCAGGCTTCGCAGTGTCGGTTCCAGAGTGGCGGTGGATGATTTCGGTAAGGGTTACTCCAGTCTAAGTTATCTGCACAGGTTCGATTTTGATTATTTGAAGGTGGATCGCTGCTTTATCAGGGGCATCGACGAAGACAACCGCATCGCGGCCGTCCTCGAGACCCTGATTGAGCTTGGCCGAAAACTTGGGCTCACTGTTGTTGCTGAAGGAGTTGAGAACGGCAGACAGCGTCAACATTTACAGGAGCGAGGTATTCGCTATGCTCAGGGGTGGTTGTTTTCGAGACCTTTGCCGATTCGTGATTTTAAGGATTTCCTTTTCCGTCAGGAACGAATTGTGTAGGAGAAACTGGCAGCCTCTAAGCTCTCTAAGCTCTCTAAGCTCTCTAAGCTCTCTAAGCTCTCTAAGCTCTCTAAGCTCTCTAAGCTCTCTAAGCCCTCTATGGCCTGTTTTCTGTTGCCAAGGCTTCACGAAGCGTCTATTGGCCGTTGAAAGCCCAGCAGGGACCTGCCTCGCGCTCAATCAGGGCATGCAGCGCCCCACGTAGGCGGGTCGTCACGGGACCTTGTGGGGAATAGCGTCGCTGATCGATCCGGCTCACCGGCATAATGGTCGCGGTAGTATTGGTATAAAAGACTTCATCGGCGGCCTCTAACTCGGCAGCGGGTAAAATACCCTCATAAACCGGCATAGCCAAGTCACTAGCGACCTCCAGCACCGCTTCCCGGGTGATGCCGGCGATGATTCCGGTCTCCAGCGCCGGTGTTCGCAATACCCCGTCATGCACCAGAAAGACATTACTTACTGTGCCCTCGGCAAGAGCGCCTGCGATTGTCAACAGAAAAGCCTCGTTCGCGCCGCGCTCTATGGCCTCGCGAAAGGCGAGGATGCCGTTTAAGTAATTGGCCGTCTTGGCCAGAGGATTTAAGGCGGTTGCCGGTATCCGGCGGATGTTCGCCAGCGTGGCAACGGCACCTTGGGTAAGCAGCGTGCGCGGATAAGGCCGCTTCGGGAAACACAGAATCACAAAGGTGGGATCGACGCAGCCGCGCACATCGAGCCCGCGCGTGGAGCGACCGCGCGAGAGGCTGAAACGTAGCACCGCATCAGACAGCCCATTGCTTTGCAGACAGTGGTTAAGCTGCTGCGCAATTTCCCGGGCGGAATAAGGCGGCTCGATACCGAGCAACTCCGCCGAACACAGGAACCTTGCAATATGGCGATCAAGCCGAAAGCAAGTGCCGGCATAGGCGGCAACCGTCTCGAAGATAGCATCGCCGTACAAAAAGCCGCGATCCAGCACCGAGATCCGGGCTTGTTCTACCGGGATCAGGTCGTTATTAAGATAAGCGAGCATGGCTTTATCCTTTGGAGTCGCAAAGTGGAGCGTGCGCTAGGGGGAGTCAATCAGGTTGACCTTTTGTGTCGCAACGCAGGTTCGGGACAGCAGAGACCGGAATCGGCGGCTGAAAGTGCAACATCGGCGTCTAACCACGAGATAGACGCGGTGGCATCTGAGAGCGGTCCTGCCGATTCGGGCGTCTCGTCGCAGACGGCAAACCGGAACTCGTTACCAGTACAGGCGAGCGCAACGGCGCGCAGCGGAGCCTGGGCTTTTAGCAGCATCTCCTGGTATTCCAGCGCCGGGTCGGAGAGATGGGTAATGGCCCCGCCGGCGCCAATGGACAGTCCATCGCTGTCCACAACGATAGTTCGAATAACGATACTGAGATCGACGCCGCCGGTTAGGCTGATAAAGCCCAGCGCACCGGCATAGACGCCGCGGGGTCCGTCTTCCAGTTCGTCGATCAGCTCCATGGTTCGCAGCTTGGGAGCACCGGTCATGGAGCCGCCGGGAAAGGCGGCCATGACGGCGTCAAGCGGGCTGCTATCGTGCCTGAGGCGGCCTGTGATAGTGCTGACCATTTGATGTACGGTGGCGTAGCTTTCGATAGCCATTAGCTTGGGTACCGAGACCGTGTTCAGATCGCAAACCCTGCCGAGATCATTACGCAGCAGGTCCACGATCATCAGGTTCTCGGCACGGTTCTTTTCGCTGCTGCGCAGCGCTGCGGCGAAGCGTGCATCCTCGGCCGGAGTCCGCCCTCGGGGTAGCGTGCCTTTGATCGGTTTGGCTTCCATTCTGCCGGTGCGGTCGATGGTAAGAAAGCGTTCCGGCGAGGAAGAGAGCACTGTCTTGCGGGGTAGACGCAGAAAGGCGGCATAGGGTGCCGGATTAAGGTTTCTGAGCAGACGGTATAGGGTCAGGGGGTGCGGATGCGCCTGGCTGACGAACCGGTTGGTCAGGCATATCTCATAGCTCTCGCCGTCGCGAATGTAGTGCTGTGCGGCTGTTATGCGTTGGCGGTATGCGTCGCTGCGGTGTTGCGGAAAAAAGTGTACGGGTCCCACGGCATTGCCGAGGCGAAGCGGAGCAAGAGCCGGTAGATTGCGCAGCTGAGCCTCGGTGATAGCGAACCAGACCTCAGCAGCGTGCGCTTCATCGTTATTCTTAGGCGCCAGATGAAGCAGCCACGTTGTGGCTGTTTGATGGTCGATCACGATTAGCCGGTCAGCGAAAATAAAACCAGCGTCCGGACCGGAAGTCTTGTAGGTATGGCGGCCACCGCACAGCGCTTTTAGCTCATAGCCCAGAAAACCAATCCAACCGCCGCAAAAGTCAAAGGGTAGCTCCGGGTCCGCAATACGGCGGCGCTGCAATTCCTGCTTCAGGTAAGTGAAAATCGATTGCCGAATGGTGCGCTGCTGAGCGCCGCGCTGAATGCGAAGGTAACCGTCGTCTAGCCGGTAAGTTACCAGTTCGGCGTGCGGCCCGGAGGTATCGCCTAATAAAGAGAAACGGGAGTAGCCGGCGATAATCCGGCTGCTGTCCAGCCAAAAGGCGCTGGATGATCGGCCGAACAGATGAGTAAACACACGCTCTGTATCGACAGCGGTCTCGAGTTTACGGGTACGAAGGCGATACGAAGAAGCACCGCGTTCGTTTAGGGTTTGGCGAATGGGCTGCGACGCTTGCGTGGGGCTGCTAGTCCGGGTCTTTACCTTGGCAGCGGTATTCGTGCTCATGCTACGAGATCGCCGGCTGAGGGCGAGAAAATTACTCAGCAACTGTCGGCCGTATTCCGTACAAATCGATTCCGGATGAAATTGAACTCCCCATAACGGTCGGCCATTGACTTTGAGTCCCATGGTTAAGCCGTCTGCGGTCCAGGCCGTTTGCCTCATATTATTCGGTAACTTGCGCGGTAAAAGTAAGGAATGATAGCGTACGCCGGCAAAGGGTGAAGGAATTTTAGTAAACAGCGCATTGCCGTCATGATAAATCGCACTCAATCTGCCGTGCATGGGCTCTGGCGCATGCTCGACGGGAGCGCCGAACCAGTAACCGATGCCCTGGTGGCCGAGACACACCCCAAGTATGGGCAGGTTAGCGTGTTTGATCACATCGGCGCATACACCAAAATCGCCGACCCGGTCGGGACGGCCTGGGCCCGGGGAGATGACGATTTCGTCAAACGTAAGCCCCTTAAGTTGATGCCAATGGATTTGGTCGTTGCGTATCACCGTAGGGGGTGAACCGCTAATGCCGCCGATCAGCTGAGCCAGGTTAAAAGTGAATGAGTCATAGTTGTCGATAAGCAAGGTGGTCATGGCGAATCCTTATGGCGTAACCCAGAGTCTGACTGATGCAAGAGGTTTATGTAATGCCCGCAATGGATAAGATATTTAAGAATAACTCTGACAATGCTTCTCGGTGGGAAGCTTCATGTAGCGCATTGGGAAAACGGTTACGATGATAGACCAAGCTCGCATTTGCGTGTGTAATGACGCGTCGGAGGTCAAGGGAAGTTTTGTACTTTACTGGATGCAGCAGTCCCAACGGGCGATTTTTAATCACGCCCTGGAATATGCCATTGGTGAGGCTAATCGGTTGGCACTTCCCATCGTCGTCGGCTTTGGGCTGACGGACGCTTATCCGGAAGCGAATGAGCGGCATTATGCTTTTATGCTGGAGGGGTTGGCTGAAGTGGCCGAAACCCTGGCGGAACGCGGAATCAAATGCGTGGTGCGCCGCGGCTCTCCCGATGCCGTGGCGCTGACCCTCGCCGAGGAGGCGGCCCTGGTGGTGGCGGATCGGGGTTATCTGCGCCATCAGAAGGCATGGCGCCGGCGGGTTGCGGACGCGGCGCCATGCCGGATGGTGCGGGTTGAAGCGGATGTCGTGGTGCCCGTGGAGACCGTATCCCACAAGCATGAAACTATGGCACGCACTATCCGTCCGAAACTGCAAAAGCTGTGGAATGACTCTCTGCAAGACCTGGCGCAGAGCAAGCCCGACAAATCGTCGCTATCCCTTGACCTCAACGGTGATGTCGATATTGCTGATCCCAATGAGGTGCTGAAAACACTAAAGCTCGACCACAGCGTCAAGGCCGTGCGCAACTGCCGCGGTGGCACCAGTGCGGCGCAACAACGCTTGGAGTATTTTTTGCGCAACCGGTTGCAAGGCTATGAAAAAACCCGCAATGAGCCCGCCGCCCGGCATACTTCCCGGCTAAGCCCCTATTTGCATTTCGGGCAGATCGCGCCGATGGAGGTGGCACTGAAGGTCAATCGAGCCAAGGAGGGCACGCCGGAAGACCGTGCGGCGTTTCTGGAGGAGCTTATTGTGCAGCGGGAATTGGCCGCCAATTTCGTTCATTTCGAGCCCCATTACGATAGTTACCAATGCCTGCCCGATTGGGCCAAGCAAACGTTACAAGCCCATCGTGATGACCCGCGGGAGCACCACTACACGTGTGCCCAGCTGGAGGCGGCGGAGACCCACGATCCATATTGGAACGCCGCAATGACGGAAATGCAGCTGACCGGCTATATGCAGGGCTATATGCGCATGTACTGGGGCAAGAAAATTTTGGAATGGAGCAATACGCCCGAGTACGCTTTTCAAACGGTGTTATCTCTCAATAATAAATATTTTCTCGACGGCCGGGATGTCAATTCTTTTGCCAATGTGGCCTGGTGTTTCGGGCTCCATGACCGACCTTGGCAGGAGCGTCCGGTATTCGGCAAAGTCCGCTATATGAACGCCAATGGGCTTAAGCGTAAATTTGATATTGAGGCGTACGTCAAGCAGGTGGCGGAAATTGCACGGGAAGCTTTTTCCTAATATCGATCCCATAAGAAAGATTTTCAACTCCGCGTAAATATTACAAACCGCCTTGTGCGACAGGCCGGAAACAGAAACTCATCACCATTCTAAGCCGCCTCCGCCCGAGGCGGACAAGTCACCAGAAATGATAGCCCGTGGATTTAGAGTTGGTATGGGATATGCTGTCCCTATCGGCCTTTAATGGTGATTTTTGACAGCGTGCCTGTGTTCATGTTGTCGCAATTGCGCGGAGCGGAAAATGATCAATACCAAGAACGTGACCAACGCTAAAAATGAATCGACAAGGCAACGCCTGCACCGGCTTGCCTGGGCGCTGGATAACTCGATTCCGGTGCCGGGGCTGGGAGGTTACCGGATCGGTGTCGATGGCCTTATCGGTTTGGTTCCCGGCATTGGTGATGCCGTGGGTGCGCTACTGTCCAGCTATATACTTGCCGAGGCCGTCCGCTTAGGTGCGCCGAAAACGGTATTGCTGCGCATGTATGCGAATATGCTGGTGGATTCGGTGGTGGGGCTGATTCCGCTGGCGGGGGATGTTTTCGATGTGACATGGAAGGCCAATCTGCGCAACGTCAACCTGCTCGATACCTACCTGGATAACCCGCCGCGGGCTACTACCACAAGCCGCTGGTTTGTGTTGGGATTTATGGCGGCGGTGCTGTTGCTGCTAGTTGTCATTGTTGGCTTGGCGATGATGGTGTTGGGTTGGGTGCTAAGTATGCTGACAGGTTAAGATCGCTGCTCCCTGGGATGCTCTCCAGGATCCTTATCTTCCTCTGCGTGGATCACTTCCAGGTTGTCCCTGACCGCGGCCCGGTGTTGGCAGTTACCGCTCCAGTCTTTGCGCCGCTCATCTAGCGCAGCCAGCACCGAGACGCGCCCATAGACAATCAGGATATCTTTGGGAAGAACCTTTGTGGTTCCTGTGGGAACGCCTAGATAGGTGCCGTCTTGCCGCTGCACGCCAAGCACCATGATGCCCTCCTCGCGCAGTTGAGCCTGGCCTAAGGTCTGGTGGGCAAGCCAGTCCTCGGGATCGATGCGAATTTCCACGATGCGATATTCTCCGGCCAAGTGCATTAAACTGGCATAATCCTGTATATCCAAGTGAGTATAGCGTTTGCGGGTCCAATCAATCAGCCGGGACAAATGAAGATCGACCCAACGGCTCATGGCAACTATCCAGAGTAACGTTAGTCCCGCTATCAAGAAAATCACTTTGAACGCTGTGGATACGGAACCGTTCTGGTCAACAAAGGTGAGAATCAGCAAGGAGACCGCGCTGACGATGCCGACGTTACCCAGCAGCATCAGCAGCATAATAATGCGACGCCGCACCGGATGATTGACTACCCGTTCTGATTCGTGGGTGGTAAAGCCTGCTCTGGTAAAGGCTGAACGGGCTTGAAAGCGGGCCGACTGTTCGGAAAGCCCTGTATGGGCGAGGACAATTGTGGCAATTCGGGTAATAATGATGGAAAGGGTAATAATCACCAGTAGGGAAATAATCGCAACCATGGTGCGCCTAAAGCCTCACGTTATCTGGTGTTGACTTGTCCATGACCTGCAGAGCCAGTTGACCCCCCCGTTTCCGATGGAAAAATGGGTGCTAAACGCGCAAATTGTACGCCTGATTGTATCAATGTCGCCTTACCGCGTACCGTCATGTCGCTGATAAACAGAAATTGATCGCGGCTATCGAGGGGATAGGCCTTGAGCTGGTAATAGGTATAACCCGGTTGCTCGGTAACGATCACGGTAATGGGTTTGTCAAGCTGCAAATAAGGGCTGGTCAGCGCCACATCGTAAAGCATTTGCCGCACCGGCTCGGCGTCGTGGCTGGGCTCTAAATAAAAAAGAGCGATACACTGCAACTCGCGCGCGCCGTCGTTGGCGTTAAAAATATTGCTGTCCCATAGCTTGGCATGAGGAATGGTGACCAGGGTATCGTCGGGAGTGACAATACGCAGGGCGCGCAGCCCCAGCGAGCGCACTTCGCCGTAAGCCCCGTCTATCTTCACCCAGTCCCCCGGACGGTAGGGGTGCTCGTAAATGGCGACGACACCGGCGATAATGCTGCCGATATAGTCTTTAAAGGCAAACCCGAGGGCTAAACCGGTTGCCCCGAGGATGGTCAGCAAATTTTGCGGGGTCGGTTTAATGACCAGGGGAATGACGCTCACAAGGGCTGCAATCACAATAAAGAGCCTGATAACCGGCACGGAGGGTAATAGATAAGGGCGGATACGCCCTGACACCCGCCCTGCCAGCCAGGGCACTACCCGGTCGACGATAAAAATGAGCAGCCAGGCCAGGGCAACGATAAGAATAATCTGCACCAAGGGAATTCGACTGGAATCCCGAAGTAGTTCGACGAAGTTATCGGTGTTCATCGGCGGCTCCTACAGAGCATCGATCAAAAAGCCTTCGTGTTCCAGGGCTTCACGGACGGCAGGATAGCCTAACGGGGCAATCCGCCATTTTTTCTCCTCGATGTTTTCCAGCAAACCTGCATTGGCCAGTTGGTCCAGGACTCGCACCACCTCGAAAGCGGCCAGCGGCAATAGCTGCATAATCTGCCGAGTGGTCAGGCAGTCGTGTAGCAGCAATACATGTAATATAAATAACTCGCTGCGACTAGGCTGGACCCCGAGCGTGGGCAGCTTGAGCTGATGCCAGGGTGCGACCCAGATGGTAAGGTCATAAGCGTTTGTTTGATACTGATCTTCCTGCTGTTCTTTCTCCGGCGCCATGCGCAAACTATGCCGCCAAAGCGCCCAAGCTACGCCAGGATTGCCGCGGCTCCGGGCCGCGACATCCGTCAGGAACGTCGAGAGCTCCTCGTCGGAAGTACTGTTTTGGTGATTGTGTTGAGAGGTCGCTTTCTCTCTCTCAGGCGGTGGAGGCACCGGGGATGGGGGGATAATAAATTTGCCATTATCCGCCTGGCGGAACACAATAGCCTGCCTGAATTGACGCACCGCTAATGCATTAAACCACTGCTGCAGCCCTTTTCCGTCGAGTGCGTCTAATGTCCAGGGAGGAGTAAACAGCGCATCAATGGCAAGCGCTTTACTGAGATACGCCCAGGCCCAGCTGGAGCAGCCGATCAGGCAGTGACAAGACTGCGCCATAAGCCAATCGAGAAACCGGCGGAGCAGGTTTAGGCCCTGGGCATGCCGTAAAAAATAGCGTTCCAGGCTAGGGATCAAGACGGGTGTCACGAATTGGTCGGGAAGGCGGTGCAACCAGGTAGGGCCTTCTACCAGAATTTCCTCTGGAGACGGTGGCTGCAGAACCGTGAGACCCTGTGCGGTTGCCCAGTGCAACAGCACTTCCACTGTGCCGTTGCACGGCGCGTCTACGACGATCTGGTAGCGTGAAGCCGGTGTCTTGGCGGTTAACCAGTCCCGCATGGTCTCGGTAAAGGCCGCTGCAGGCTCTGTCCAGTCAGGAGACGGTGCGATCTGGTCCCGTAACCCATGGGGTAGCCGCTTCAATTTTTCTTGCGCAAAGGCCGTCCCGTCCAGCTCATTGCTATCGGGTCGTCTAAATCTATCCAGTATGCCTGAGAATCCTTTCCGGACAGTCTCCCGGGTGGAAGCTCGGGGTTTGGTAAATTCGTCAAGGGGAACATAGCGCCATAGGGTTTCAGGTGGCGTAGCGGGTGGTTGGGTACGCTTTGCCATAAGTTCACTGTCTTGAGTGGAATTTCAACATGAGTTGCATTCGGCCTGATCAACCTTTTTGTGAGCTTCTTGCCAGTCATCCGCCTCGGCCTGGGGCGCCTCCTGATGGCTAGTGGCCTGCGGTTCAACGCTTAGCGCAACGTACATCGGGAAATGATCCGAGCCAAAATAGGGGAGGCGTTTTATCGCCACCAACCTCAGTTCCGTCGAGTGAAAAATGTGATCCAGAGACCAGCGCAGCAAAGGATATTTCGCATGAAAGGTATTAAACAATCCTCTGCCGATACGCGGGTCCAACAGTCCGCTGATTTTTTGAAACAGACGGGTCGTCCGCGACCAGGCGACATCGTTCATATCCCCCGCGACCACCACCGGCCGCCGTGCGTTTCTGACGGCTTTGCCCACCAGGACAAGCTCTGCGTCACGTTCAGTGGAACGTTCGTGTTCGGTAGGGCTCGGTGGCAGCGGGTGCAGACAGTGGAGTTCAATCTGTTCGCCCGACGGCAAGTTGACCAGCGTATGGATGGAGGGCACGTCATCTTGGATCAGGAATTTGACTTTCGTTTCCGCCAGTGGCAGACGGGAGTACAATAGCATACCGTAGGTGTTATCGAGGACATGGGAAATCCTATAAGGGTAATCCGTCGCTAGCGGTTGTAACTGTTCCGCCCACCAGTGGTCGGTTTCTACGGCCAGCAAAAGGTCCGGGTTCGCTGCTTCGATGATGGAGCGCAGTTGCGTTGCAGAACGATTGCTCATCAGCACATTGGCGACCATCAGGCTAAAGCATGATGGACTATTTTGTCTGCTACCGTTTTCAACTTGCTTGGCCGAAAACATCGTATAGGGAAAAATGCAAAACGCTTGATAGGCAACGGCGGCGAGTAACGCAAAACAAAAAATAAGATTAAACGGTTTTTGAATATCGTAAAAAACCAGATAAATTAGCAGAACAAATGCGGCAGTCGCCATAATTTGTAAACGGGGAAAATCGAACATCCTTATCCACCAGGCATCTTTTGGAATTAAAGGAAGTACGGTGGCCAAAATCATAAAAAGCCCAATGAATATTATAAGTATTTTTATCATGCTTTGCCTCTGGCCGGTACTTCATCGTGAATTATTTATATTGAAAAGTGACTTAACCGTTATTGCGTCAGCTATTAATGCATTATGTAAGGCGCATTAGCTCGCACCCGTAGATTTCTTACGTTTTATCAGGCTAAGTCGCTGTGCATGTGATTGCAACGGCTGCCTGAGTCAAGCGGTAAGCAGCGTTCCCTGCAAACCCGGATTTCGCTGACGCTCCATCCAGGCTATGGATGCATCTCGAAGCGGAGGACAGTCATCTCAAGAAATCGCCCAAGATCAAGCAAGCGATTGATGTAAGATGAATTATAGCAGGTCACTGGAGAAGTTCCCCAGTTGACCCAGGATTTTATTTCTCTAATACCAAACAACGGCAGGGTTCGCTAAGGCTGACACGATGCATCGTAAATCACATCATGGACAAAGCGCAGTTTGGCAACCACTGTATCCGATAAAATAAAAGGGTAGAGGTCCTTTTGCCCCATGCTGCGATTAATGCTATTGATGGCAAAGGTAAGCGCAAACCAGTTCTCCAGCAGCTTATCAAAGGATGCGGGTTGGCGGCCGATAATATCTAAGTCCGCCTCCATAGCGGGTGCCTTCGGTTCCCTGGGTTTGACGATGAGACCGAACGCGACGGCAGTTTCCAAAGTATCGACCATATGCAGGTAATGGGCCCAGGTTTCCGCCCAGTCTTCCCAGGAATGTGCGCTTGCGTAGACGCTAATATAATGCTGCTGCCAATCAGCGGGGGGTCCCTGTTCATAATGCCGCTGCAGAGCTTGATTGTAGTCCTCGCGCTCGTCGCCAAACCGTTCACGATAGGGCTCAAGCCAAGTCCTATAACGCACCAATCGTTCCCAATAGTAATGACCGATCTCATGGCGAAAATGCCCTAACACGGTGCGGTAAACCTCATGCATGTTTAAGCGCGTCTTTTCGCGCATCGCATCGTCGGCCTCGGCAATATTGATGGTGATTAAACCATCGGCGTGTCCCGTCATGACTTGTGCGTTTTCTTTAAAGCTGGGATCGGGATCGGCTAGAAATGCAAAGGCCAGGCCCTGCTCGGTGTTATCCTGCTTATTCAGTAGAGGTAAATCCAGTGACAGCAAGCTATAGACGAGGCGCCGTTTGGCCGTTTCCAGACGCTGCCAGTAAGTCCGATTCTGGGGTTGACTCAGATTAGGAATTGTTTTATTCAGCCGGCAGGACTGGCAAAAGGGTTCGGGGTTTTCCGCGGGGACCATCCAATTGCAGACTTGTTCCTGGGGGTAATTTTGGCACATCCGGTAAAGCCGACCCTGCGCTTGCGGTGCCAGAGCCCGCCATTGACCTGCATCTGCCGGTTCGAGAGCGCTCATAACCATTAGGTCGGGGAGATAGCCTAACGTATGCTGGCACGTGACGCACTGCACATTTTCAAAAAAGATAGGCTGCTGGCAACTGTCGCAATGGAAATTTTTCACTGAATTTCACCTGGCTGATAAAAAAACTGAATCGTTACACTTGCAACATTTCATTAGACCTCTTGCCTCAGTCAGACGCTAGCCGTCCAAGGCTGTAAGGTGTCTAATATTTGGAAAGGCAATGGTGGATTTATGAATATTGAATGCCAAAAAAGACTTTTTAGTTACATTCAATTCAGCGAAAGGGATGTAACGCTGGCGTACGAGCAAATAATATGCCACACATTAGGGCTTTTTTGTCTAATTCCGCTTTAATTAGCCCAACATGATTTAAAATAATGTTTTGCAAAATCTACAAGTTAATTGTAGAAAATTCAAATCACCTAAGGTAAAGCTTAACCATTAACCATTAACCATTAACCATTAACCATTAACCATTAACCATTAACCATTAACCATTAACCATTAACCATTAACCATTAACCATTAACCATTAACCATTAACCATTAACCATTAACCATTTATTCATTAATTGCAGATTTTTTTAAGTCAAATAAATCGCTTTTTGCAAGCGATTAACGGATAAATCAAGGCTCCCGCTTTTAGGAGTGTGCTTAGTGTGCGTGCGCTGTATCGTTTATAACTCACTGCTGCTTGAGAACGGTTTTTCATGAGAATCGCATTCAAGAGCATGCTGTTGCTGCTTGTTTTCTATCTTGTCATGCTGGGGTTGATAATCATTTGGGTTCAAAGTGATCTGCGTACAGCGACAAAAGGGGTAATGGAAGACACCGCTTTGTTGATCGGCAGGCAGGTGAATGCAGCCCTGCACGAGGTCGTGATGGAGCGTCTCCTGCGCGGTGATCCGGAGGCCCGGGCAACTTTGAAAAAGACCGTGGAGACAACCCGGGAAAGGTCGACGCTGTTGACCTCCATCGACGTCGTCGATGCCCAGGGTAAAGTCATGGCGAGTGATGATGAAAACCAGCTCGGCAGGCGTTTTCCCAATGCGCGGGAGCTCTTTACCGACGAGCGGGCGCCGCGAACGCTTAGCACTTTTGATAAATGGTTTAGCCTGGGCAAGCACACGCTGTTTATTCCTCTTACTCAGCGGGGCAAGCTGCTGGGGTATCTCCGCATGTCGCTGGATAACCAGCCGATCGCCGCGCTTTTTGATCAGCTCTACTCACGTCTGCTGATTGCCGCGTTAATGGGACTGGTAGCCGTCGTTGGCCTGGGCCTGCTGCTCCAGCTTCAGTTTAATCGTCTCGGTAAAGGGCTTACCACTTTGCTTGAAGGGGCAATGAAAGACGCTGCCGACCCCATGGTAATCGTCAAAGACGAATTTGTCGGGGTACGGCAAGCCGCCGGTAAGCTGGGTAAAAAACTTAGGGAAGCCCGCAGCGAGGCCGATTTGGCAAGAAGAGAACTCGATACGTTAGCAAGAGTGGTAAAAATTGGCGTCATTTTACTGGGACCCGAGGGTAAAGCGGAATTCGTCAGCGACGCCGCCAAGGATATGCTGGTTGGGAACCGCCCGGACAACCTAGACGCGTGCTTGGAGGCTTGCAAAACAAACCTGGATGAGGTCATCGCCCGGATGCGCCAGGACGGTGCCCTCGTGGACATGCTGGATCTTGAGGTTGGTGTCGAGGGGACCGCCCGGCGGTTACGTCTGGAGATCTACGCCTTGGAGCAGCGTCAGTGGAAGGGCTGCCTGGTTTTGATGAAAGACCGCGAGATGATCGATGCCCTGGAAGCAGACCTGCGAGCGGCAACGCGGCTCCGTGGGCTCTCGCGGCTTTATACCGGTGCGGCCCACGATATTCGGGCGCCGCTCAACGCTATGGTGATAAACCTCGAACTGCTGCAACAGAGCTTTGCTCAACATGCGCCGCTGGATGAGGCTGAACGGCGCGGGCAGCAAGCGCGCTATGTGACGATATTGCTGCAGGAATTAAAGCGTCTGAATCGCTTGTTAAGCATTCTACTGGAGCAGGGCAAACCGATTTACTCCGATAGCCGTTCCGGGTTTGATTTGCGGGAAGTTATCGAGGGTCTAAATATTTTATTGGCGCCCCAGGCACGGCGGCAGCAGGTGGTCTTAAAAATCGATTTACCGGAACAACCCGTAGAAATTTTCGGCGACTCCAGTCAATTGCAACAGGCTTTGCTGAATATCTTGGTTAATGCCTTGGAGGCAATGCCTAAGGGGGGTGAGCTAACGGTTCAACTAACGAAAGTGGTAAAGCAGGCTTTACTGGCCATCTGCGACACAGGGTCTGGTATTCCTTCGGCACTGATCGGCAAAATTTTCGAGATGCACTTTACCACTCGGGATACCGGTACCGGTGTTGGCTTATATGTTTCTCGAGCCATTATTGAGCGGCATAAGGGAAAAATACAAGTCGATACGGAACTTGGCAAAGGCACCTGCTTTCGAATCATGCTGCCGGTCTACGCCGGCGACCGAGTTTCAGCAAACCGCACTCAGTCGATTACCGGCAATCTCCTGACCGGGCAACCATAGCTACGGCTAATCGGCAGCGCCATGTTTCCACGCTTTGGCCCAGCCTTGTACTGGTAATGCCATAAGCTTAAACCACGTTAATTGGGGACGTTTAAACAAGAGCTGTGCGAACGGCGGCATAAAATGACACAAGGGGAAAAAATGCGCACTGGACATAGGTTTCCTATTGTCGGTATCGGTGCTTCGGCCGGCGGTTTGGATGCGTTAAGAAGGTTTTTTAGCAATATACCGCCTCCTACCAATATCGGCTTTGTCCTGGTACAACACCTGGACCCGACTCATGAAAGCCTGATGGCAGAGCTTCTTACCAAATGCACAGCTATGTCGGTAACCCAGGCGGAAGACCGCATGGCTGTGGAGCCTGATTGTGTTTACATCATTCCCCCCAATACCTATCTGACGATCACAAATGGCGTGATTCGGCTAAGTGAACCCGCGGAGCAGCGCGGCATGCGCATGCCCATCGATCACTTTTTCCGCTCCTTGGCCGATGACCGGCAGGAAAAAGCGATTTGTATCATGCTCACGGGCACCGGTAGTGACGGCATGTTAGGGCTTAAGGAAGTCAAGGCCAAAGGCGGAATGGCCATGGTGCAATCGCCGGAAACGGCTCAGCACGACGGCATGCCACGTAGCGCCATTACTACGGGTTTGGTGGATCACGTGCTGCCCGTGGAAAAAATGCCGGAGGTATTAATTCGCTACGTAACGCACTCATATATTCAGAGTGATACCGCGCTTAAGCCATTGGAGGAGAAGGTTCAGAACGATATTAAGAACATTCTAGCCATTTTGCAGGCGCGGCTTGGCTACGATTTTCACTGTTATAAAAAGAATACCTTGATTCGCCGCATTCAGCGGCGGATGAGCCTTAACCATGTTGAGCTGTTTGCTGAATATACTGAGTATCTTCGTGACCGTCCTGAGGAAGCCAAAGCCCTGATCAAGGATCTTTTGATCAGCGTGACCAGTTTTTTCCGGGAGCTGGAGGCCTGGCAGACGCTGCAGGGAAAAGTGCTTTTGCCGCTGGTGAGGCAAGCCCATGGCGATGTACCCATTCGCATTTGGGTGCCGGGCTGCGCCACCGGCGAGGAAGCCTATACGATCGCCATGTTATTGGTGGAACAGCTGGAAGCGGTTCATAAACATCCCAATATCCAGATTTTTGCCACCGATCTGGACAAGCAGGCTTTGGAATTTGCCCGGGCTGGACTCTATCCGGATAGTATTGCAGCGGCATTGACGCCTGAGCGCTTGGCCCGGTTTTTTATCAAGCAGGAAAATAGTTTTCAAATCAATAAGCAACTCCGGGAAATGGTGGTTTTTGCCCTGCAAAATTTAATCAGTGATCCACCCTTTTCCAGGCTGGATCTGATCAGCTGCCGTAATTTGCTGATTTATCTGGAGCCGGAACTGCAAAGGAAGGTCATTGCCCTTTTTCATTTTACGCTTAGAGAGAACGGCTGTCTGATGCTGGGTAGTTCGGAGACCGTCGGTTCGCAACAGAATTTATTTAAGCCCCTTTCCAAGAAATGGCGTATTTACCGCCGCAGCGAACGTCTCTGGCATGGCACCCTCGATTTTCCGCTGGTCGCCGCGGAACCGGTACAACCCCATCAGGGAGCGACACCCGCTGTTACCTTGCCGGTTCGGAAAATCAGTTTCGCCGAGATCACTCAGCAACTTTTGCTGCGGCACTATGGACCGCCCTGTGTCTTGATTAATGCTAAGTGCGAAGTGCTTTACTACTTCGGCGCCACTGAGGGTTATATCGTTCAGCCGACCGGGCATCCCACTGATGACCTGTTAGTCATGGCCCGTGATGGACTTGGCACCAAACTGCGCGCGGCTATCCGCAAGACCCAGCAAAGCAAGCAAACTGCCACCGTGAGTCCTGTGCGTATCAAACGGGGCGATGCCTGGTATCCGGTGAGTACTACCGTCATTCCCGTGCCCCACAGTATGAACAGCGAGGGTGCGTTACTCGTTGTCTTTGCCGAGGCAAGGAAACTTACGGTTGCGACCCGAGCTCCACGAGAGTCTAGCGAAGTCGATGAGAACCTCGTGCGCAGTTTGGAGGACGAATTAAAGGTCACTAAGGAAGAACTGCAGGGCACCATCGAGGAATTGATTACTTCCAACGAGGAACTGAAGACCTCCAATGAAGAGATGATGTCCATGAATGAGGAGCTTCAGTCCACCAACGAAGAGCTGGAAACCTCAAAGGAAGAACTCCAGTCGTTGAACGAAGAGTTAACGACGCTAAACAGTCAACTCGAGGACAAGGTCAATGAGCTGGAAGCCGCTACCAACGATCTAAGTAATTTGCTTAGCAGCACAGATATCGCCACTATTTTCCTCGACACCAAATGCTGTGTTAAATGGTTTACCCGGGCGACGCATCGCTTGCTGAATTTGATCGCTTCAGATGTCGATCGACCCCTTGACCATATTGCCCGCAAGTTTACCGATCCGGATCTATTGCCCGATGCAAGGACGGTGCTTGAAACCCTGCAGCCCCTGGAAAGGGAGATAAGCGCCGAGGATAACCGCTGGTATTTGCGGAGCATCCTGCCCTATCGTACTCAGGATAACCGCATCGAAGGTGTGGTGGTCACCTTTATGGATATCACCGAACCTAAACGTGCGGAAAATACGCTGCGGGAAAGCGAGCAGCGCTTTCGTCTGCTGAGCGATAGCTCACCGGTGTTGATCTGGATGAGTGACTTAAAGGCCCATCGCACCTTTTTTAACAAAGCCTGGTTAACATTCACCGGACGTTCCATGGAACAGGAACTCCATGAAGGCTGGAAACAGGGAATGCACCCGGACGATGGGCAACGTTATATGCAGCTAAGGGCGGCGGCCCTTAAGCGCCGGCAGCCTTTTCGCGTTGAATATCGCCTACGGCGTGCGGACGGTGAGTACCGCTGGCTCCTGGAAGAGGGTGGCCCACGCCGGTTGCCAGAAGATGAATTTGCAGGTTATATCGGTTCGTGCGTCGATATCACCGAGCGAAAAACTGTCGAGCAGGAAATTGCGGCGCGGGAAGAGCAGCTGCGCCGGGTGGTTATCGATGCGCCCCTGCCCGTTGCCTTGATTGCCGAGGACGGTGAAATACGCCTGCTCAGTCGGGAATGGTCGGCGTTGACCGGCTATCAGCCGGAGGAAATTCCCACCCTTGCAGAGTGGACGGAGAAGGCTTACGGCGAACGCAAAGACGAAATAAGATCCTCAATTGATAAAATATTCAAAATAAATCGCTGTTTCGACGAGGGAGAATTCGTGATCCGCACTAAGGATGGCCACGAGCGAACCTGGCATTTTCATTCCTCTCCCCTGGGTGAAATTCCCGATGGGCGCCGCCTGATTATCAGCATGGCCATGGACGTTACTGAGCGCAAACACATCAAAGCTCAGGTGGATCACCTGAATCGGGAACTGCGGCGGCGTTTGGATGAGCTGCAGATCTTGCTTGATGTGGCTCCAGTGGGTATTTCTGTCGCTCATGATCCGCAGTGCCGGCTGATCACCTCTAATCAGGCCGGTGCGGCATTGCTTGGCATTGAGTCTGGCGAAAATGCCTCGAAGAGCCAAGGTGCCGCGGAACGGTTGCCCTTTAAGGTACTGCGCGAGGGTAAGGAAATGACTCCGCAAGAGTTGCCGATGCAATATGCGGCAGCCCATAATGTTTCCCTTCATGATGTGGAACTGGACGTTGTCCGCGGCGATGGCAGTGTTATTAGCCTGCTGGAATATGCTTCACCTTTACACGATGAGGCCGGCAAGGTGCGTGGTTCTGTGGGTGTGATGGTGGACATCACCACTCGCAAGCAGATGGAACAGACGCTGCAGGCCAACGAGGTCAAGTTGCGTGAACAGACCCGCCGGCTGCTGGAAGCAGATCAGCGTAAAAATGAGTTTTTGGCGATGCTCGCGCATGAACTGCGCAATCCTCTGGCGCCCATCCGCAATGTCGTCGAAATACTCAAGATGCCGCAACCTGTCGAGTTAGACCCCAAACTGCAGTGGGCGCGGGATATTCTTGATCGTCAAGTGGAGCAATTGCGACATTTGGTAGACGATTTGCTGGATGTGGCACGGATTACGCGCGGCCGAATTGAACTGCAAAAGATCGTCGTGGATTTGGCTGCCGTTATCGCTCAGGCCGTTGAAATGGTGAATCCGCTGATTGCAAAGCGTAACCATGAACTGCAGATTTCCTTGCCGGCGGAACCTCTAAGCTTAGAAGCCGACCCGACCCGATTAACCCAGGTGGTGGCTAATCTTTTAACCAATGCCGCCAAGTTTATGGAAGAAAACGGACGTATCGAGTTAACCGCACGGCGGGAGAGCCGCGAGGTCGTGATTAAAGTGCGCGATCAAGGGATTGGTATCGCTGCCGATATGCTGCCCCATGTTTTTGACGTGTTCTCTCAGGCCCATCGTTCGTTGGCCCGGTCCCAAGGTGGCCTAGGTCTGGGTCTTACCTTGGTGCGACAATTAGTTGCGATGCACGGCGGCACGGTTCAAGCATTTAGCAGAGGCTCCGGTCAGGGCAGTGAATTCACCGTGCGCCTGCCATTACCGGTGAAAGGGCGGACACCGGCGGCTGAGACGTCAGATTCTCGACAGGACGCATCGGCGGATAACTCTTCACGGCGGGTGCTGGTGGTCGATGACAATCAAGATTTAGCGAATTCGCTTGCGGTTGTGCTAAGCGGTCTGGGGCATGAGGTGCAGACAGTTTACGATGGCCAAGCTGCGTTGGAAGCGGTGCATCGCTTCGCGCCGGAAGTGGTATTTCTGGATATCGGCTTACCGGGAATGGATGGTTATACGGTGGCCCGTTGTTTGCGCAAGGCGTATCAGAATTCTCTGATGCTGGTGGCACTGACAGGATACGGTCAGGAGGAAGATATCCAACGAGCCAAGGCAGCAGGTTTTGACCATCATATCTTAAAGCCGGTTACGCTGAAGGTGTTAGAAACACTGCTGGGCTAGCCGGCTTTAAGGAAGGCCCTAAGCGGCAATCCGTTAAAAACTGTCTGTGATGTTCGTAAATATTTGTAACCAAACGTTTCATTAGGAAAATGCGCAAGGTATGTTTTAATGCATGCTACTTTGTTAAATGGGGCGTTAGGGTGCATTCTACAAAAGGTTTCTTTGCGCCTGTGACAAAGTCGAACTAAGAGCAAGCAGGGCCAAACAAAACCTTGAAAACGAGATTAAGAAATCGATGAAGCAAACCCATTCCCGACGGATTCTGATTGTTGATGATAATGAAGATGCGGCGGTATCGCTCGCTGCCTTGCTTCGTGCCCTGGGGCATGAAACGCATACCGCCCTGGATGGCGAGACGGCGCTTGCCAGCGTCGACAGTCTACGGCCCGATATCGTCCTGCTGGATATTGGATTGCCGGATCTGGACGGTTATGAAGTAGCGCAGCGCTTAAGAGAGGGGGGCGCACGAGAAATCCGGTTAATCGCTTTAACGGGCTACGGACAGGAAGAAGATCTGCGCCGTGCCAAGGAAGCCGGATTCGATCAGCATTTGCTTAAACCGGTCAATCTCGAAACGCTGAAGAATCTTTTAGAGGCTTCGTGATTCTGCCAGTGCTTTGCGGGTGCCGAGGTATTGGCGGTCGCCTAGATGACCAGGGATAAATTTGGCTCTTTTTCTAAAAATATTGACTGGCAAGCAACTTGCTTGACAATTTAGCCTGTCTCGCTAAAACATGTCATGGGTTCGCTGTTTAGCTTGATTAGACTTCTTGCATCGGTCAGACGCTAGCTGTCCGGGCTGGAAGGCGTAACCGCCGCTCAACCCTGCCGTTCTGAGGAGATTCGCTACCGCCTACTTCCCTGTGTGCTGCGGGTGACACCTTCCAGCACCGGCGTCTCAGGGCTCATTTTTGCAATAAGTCTATTGTTTGTCAAAGTGCCTGAATCAAAAATCTTTTTCCATTCAGTAGCTTATCGTTATGTGGCTTCCTGAAAAGGCAACTCATACCATCCATGAACAGTGCGTCGCAGTTTGCTTACCATGATCATCGCGTACTTATCATTGATGATAACCAGGATTTCGCCGAGAGCCTGCGCTATATCCTGGAATTTCAGCATTACGAGGTGGCAGTGGCCGGCAGCGCGCCGGCCGCTCTTCAGCAGCTGAAAGATTTTTCTGCCGCGGTGGCGTTGATCGACATTAATTTGGGAAATAGCAGTGGTATTGACCTGATACCCCTGCTTAAGCAACAGCACCCGGAACTCCTGTGTGTGATTATGACCGCTTATGCTTCGACGGATACGGCCATCGACGCGCTGCATGCGGGTGCACACAGTTATTTGTGCAAGCCGTTTCACCCCAATGAACTGCTGGCGGTACTCAATCGCTGTTTTGCGCAGATTCGGCTGGAGTGGGAAAATGCTGCTGCCCTGAAAGCGCTCCGGGAAAGCGAAAAACGGTTTCGGATACTTTATGATGACGCCCCGGTCATGTTTTTTACGCTTGATCCGCATGGCGATATTATCTCAGCCAACTATTTTGCCGCGCAACAGCTAGGTTTTGAGGCTAACGAGTTGAAAGGCATGCCGGCGTCGGCGTTCTACGATGAAAAGGGTAAACTGTCATTGCAGCGGCATACGCAAGACTGTTTGGCAAACCCGGCTGTTGTGCAATGCTGGGAAAATTATAAAGTGCGCAGAGATGGATCCTTATTTCGGGCAAAAGAGACCGCCCGGCTAATCGAAGGAGGTAATGGTGAACCAACGATATTGATCGTCTGTGAGGATATTACGGAGGCCCATAAATTATCCAAGCAACTGACCTATCAGGCTAGCCATGATCCTCTAACGGGACTGATCAATCGTCGGGAATTTGAACGGCGTTTGCAACGGGTATTAAGAACAGCTTATGCCAACAAGACCGAACATGCGCTGTGTTATCTGGATCTGGATCGTTTCAAATTCGTCAATGATACCTGCGGGCATACGGCCGGCGATGAATTGCTGCGCCAGTTAGGAAACTTACTCCGTAGCCAGATCCGCAAACGCGATACTCTGGCCCGACTCGGCGGCGATGAGTTCGCGGTGCTGTTAGAGCATTGCTCATTAGACCATGCTCGGCAGATCGCCGCTAAGGTGCACCGTGCTATTGAAGGTTTTCGATTTCTCTGGGAAAACAAATGTTTTAAGGTCGGTTCCAGTATTGGGCTGGTTTCCATTACCGAAGCCATGGGAACCGTGACCGAGGTATTAAATGTAGCGGACAATGCCTGTTACGAAGCGAAAAGTCGGGGGCGCAACCGAGTTCACGTGCATCTTGGAGAGCCTTTGGAGCCTGTCAATGACAATCAAGAAAACCAACAGATTAACGAATTGCAAAGAGCCTTTGCCAAGGACCGCTTCTTGCTTTATAAACAGCCCATTTTGGCGCTGGCAGAGCAAAACGATAGGCAGCATTACTATGAACTGCTGGTGCGGATGGAAGATAGACAGCAGCGGATCATTATGCCTGGAGCCTTTCTCCCCGTCGCTGAGCGCTACCGGCTTTCGCCAAAACTCGATCGCTGGGTGATTAACACAGCCTTTAAATGGTTCGCCGATCATCGCCAAGACTTAGAGCAGTTCACGCTGTGTTTTATTAATTTGTCGGCGCAATCACTCACGGATGAGGCGTTTATCAAATTCGTCATTGAGCAATTTTCCCAACGGCAAATCCCGCCGAATAAAATTTGCTTTGAAATGGCCGAGACGGCAGCCATTGCCAACCTTACCCATGTGCAAAATTTTATTAGTGAACTGCGGACGCTGGGTTGTCATTTTGCGCTGGATGAATTCAGTTGCGGCTTATCCTCAGTCGCCTATCTTAAAAATTTACCCGTGGATTTTCTTAAGATTGACCGAGTTCTCATTAAGAATATCGTCAGGGATCCGGTCGACCAGGCCTTGGTGAAAGCTATAAATGAAATCGGGCGGGTAATGAAAATAAAAACGGTGGCGGGATTTGTGGAAGACGACGCAACTTTAGCAACGCTTCGGAAAATTGGCGTAGATTTTGTTCAGGGTTATGCCATCGGACGACCGCAGCCTTTAGAGGAAAATAATTGTAGGCATTGCTAATCTCGATAAAGCCAGCGGAGGATTAAGGTGCAAAACCAACTTATAGAGCAACTGGCCCAGGCAAAGGAGGAAAACGCTCGGTTACGCGATACTTTGGCACGTACCGATGCGATGTTAGCGGCCGTGCTGAAATCCGGGTCGATCGGCATTGCGGTTTGTGCGGATGCCCAGGGTAAAACCATTCGTATCAACCAATATACTGCGCGATTGTTCGGTTTTCCGGAGTCGTTGGCAACGTTGAGCTGGAGCCAAGTTCTTGTGCATCAGTCCGTTAAGCTCTATCAAGGGGATACGGAACTCAAGCCTGATGACTGGCGTGAGGGGATGGCCTGGCTCGTTGCGAAAACAGTCGCCGATCAGGTAATCCGTGTTGTCCATAACAATGGAAAAGAGAGAGAGATAAGCGTCTCTGTTTCTGCCCTGTTAGATAATCACGGCAAATTGGCCGGAGCGGTTGGAACCTTCGTCGATGTGACTGAAGACTCGCGCACACGCCGGCCGGCCGGAAAAAGACCTAGCAGTCAGCATGCCGCTGTGCTACAGCAGGCAGAGCGTCTATTTTCTTTGGGTGCTTTGGTTTCCGGGTTTGCTCATGAGATCAATAATTCTCTTAACTCTATCCTGATGAATGCTGAACTTGGACTGATCAGTCTGGAGCGTGGCATTGATGTGGAACGTTTGGCCCAAGTCTTACGCAGGGTTGTCAAAGATGCGAAGCGGGGGGGCAAAATTACCTATAGCTCCATGCAATTCTATAAAGCGGATAATTATGCTCCCCATGGTCTTGGGAATCTAAACGATATTATTGCCCGTTCTCAGCCGCTCATGGCACCAATATTGCAAAAATCAGGTTTACAGCTGACATTGCAACTCGGGCAACACCTTCCTGAGGTGGCACTCAATCAGGCTGCGATGGAACAGGTTGTCCTGAACTTTGTAGTCAACGCGGTTCAGGCGCAAGCAACACAAGTAGAGGTGAATACGGCGAATGACGGTAACCACGTGACCATGACAGTGCGCCATAATGGCATTGGTCTCTTATCCGAAGACGTGGAGCGCATGTTTACTGCGGGAGATAATCTCCAAGAAATCAATAGTCTCTTTTACTTCGGATTGAATTTAGTCCGCCGTATTATCAGCGATCACGGAGGGTTGGTTTCTGCGGAGACTCCCCCCGGGGGAGGTATCCGTTTCAAGGTACAACTGCCGTACCCTGCTGGCGAGAAGCTATCCGATGCAAAAAATTTTAATTGTCGAGGATGACGAAAATGCACGCACCGCCATTGATACCTTCTTTAGAGACCGTGGCTTTAGCGTAAAAAGTGCAGCCGGCGCGGCAGAAGCGATCGAGTTGGGCGAATCGTTTGCACCGACCGTTCTTATTTCTGACTGGATGTTGGGAAGTAATGGCGACGGGGTTTCCGTTGCAAAAAGATTGTTTCGGACCAATTCTCAACTAACGATTATTTTTGTGTCAGGCTATTCTTTGGATCAGCTTCGTATCCAATGTCGCGACATTGCCGTGAGTCATTTTCTTGAAAAGCCCGTTAGTCTCGCTAAGTTGGGCGCTATCGTTGATCACATTGTCACAAAAACGTGTTGATGTCAGCGGCAAGCCTCGCCTGGCAGCGCATTGTAATATTTGCAGGCCTATGTAAAACCTACAAGCTACCATTGGGTAGTGAGACGACGATGGCAAGCCTGCATCCACAATGGCCTTAATGGGTCGTGTTCTCGATCTAACCATCGGGGAGGAGGAGGTAATGAGGTGGAGTGGCTAGCCCAGTTATCAGCGGCGGGTGAAGCCGCTCTGACCCTGTTGCGGAGTCCGCAAATGGAGGTGCTCGGCGAGGTGGCGCTGGCCATGCTGCTGGGTGGACTGATCGGTATAGAGCGTGAAATCGCTGATAAGCCGGCGGGTTTTCGCACCCATATGTTGGTGGCGGGATCGGCAGCCTTGCTGGTAGGGCTGGGTCATTTTCTGCTGGAAGCTTTTCTTATCGATGTTGAAAACCAGGGAATTCGCTCGGATCCGATGCGTATTGTCGAAGCGATTGTTACCGGTGTGAGTTTTCTGGGTGCCGGGACGATTTTCCGGGGACGGGACCCCGAGGTGCGCGGTCTTACCACCGCGGCGTCTATCTTGCTGAGTAGCGCCGTTGGTATTTGTGTCGCCCTGGCCGAGTTTGCTCTGGCGATAGGCGTCACCGCGTTAGCGGTTCTTGTCCTACGGGGTCTCAAATTTCTTGAGAGAAAGATGAGTCCGCGTAATAAGAAAAAGCCGCAGCAGGAGCTAGAGAATTTCGATTCACCGTCCGACGGGCAGCCAACAGTAACTCAATTAACCCAGGAGCTGAAAGCCATCCATACTCAACTCAGCGCTATGCAAGCGGCTCATGATCAGGCCCAACAACAGGCTGCTACAGCCGTGGCCCGTGCCACCGCCGAACAGGAAGCTCGCCAGGAATATGGCAAGCTTGCCGACAAGCGGCTGGCTCAGTTGCGCGCGCTGGCGAGAGAACGGGATCAGCTAGCGGTTCGTTTAGAGCAGCTTACTGTCGAGACTGAGAGAAAATAATTCGCTACGGTAAATTAGAAGATAATTGACCGTTCATCAGCTCATAGCTGATGAACGGTTTCATGTTTCACGGAGGCTATGGCAATCCATAGCCTAAGGTGCCGGTCTTCTTCCACGGATAAGGGCAATGATAAACAGAATCAGGAAGACGACGAAAAGGATCTGCGCAACCCAAGCCGCAGTGCCGGCGATGCCTGAAAAACCGAATATCGCCGCGACAATTGCGATGATAAGAAAAACGACGGCCCAATATAACATGTCGCTAATCTCCTTTTTAAGAAAAAGCGTATTAAGCTAAGGCGTTGTGGGACCACAGTTAATGATGGTACGAGCGCCGCTTACTGTTGATCAGTTTTATCTTCAATCGTATCGCCTGCCTGTTCCATTGTATCCTGGGCTTCATCGGTCATCTGCCCGGCTTCTTCCTGGACTTGCTCCGTAGCCTCATCGATTTCTTCGCCGGCGTTTTCAGCAGGCCCCTCACTGCAGGCAACGAGCCAAAACGCAAAAATCATTGCAATAAGACTAAAAGTTAATGCTTTTAAACCTTTCATAAAATTCACCTCTCTTTTGGTTGTGTGATGGATTTAATACTAGCGTTGTTAGCTTAATTAGCCCTTCAATTCTTTAGCAATTTGTATACCAATTTAATTGACTACAGGGGTTTCTATAAATATCTACTACAATAAAATTTTTAAAACTGAATTAAGCAGTTAATTATTAAGAAATTGTATTTTTTACACGTTTTATTGTAATTAAGAAAAGTAGTTTTTATCAATAACTATTGATGGCTAACGGTGCTGGATTGTCAGAAAACTTAAAAAGTAATTAAAAAATCGAATAATTTTTTCGTAAGACTTTAATTAAATCGAGAGGGAAATCGCTTAAAACTTATTAGAGCTGATTTACGATGTTTGAAGAAACAATTTGATGATTAAAAATCAATTTAGCAGTTTGCGGTATTCCACAGAATAAATAACCCCGCTGCCAGAGCAGCGGGGCGAGAAACCGATCGGTGGTTATCGAGATTCAGTCAGCTACGAAGCTAGCTTACTGAGACTGAGCTGCGTCAAACTCTTCCTGGCTCAGTTGGCCATCCTGATTGGTATCAGCTGTCGACAGATCCATGCCGGCCGCCTGGGCTTCTTCCGAGCTGATGGTGCCGTCTTGATCCGTATCGACTTCGCTAAATTCGGCGGCAATCGCTGCACCGGCAAACAGAAGCAGAATCAGGGGAATGAGCTTCTTCATCATGAACTACCCTCCGCAATTTGTTTTACGCTGTAAAATTACTTCGTTGTACTGTAAAGCCACAACTGGGGCGTGTATCGCCCGCTTACCATCAAAGCAACGAGCGTACCAATAAAACCAATCAACCAATAATCAAGCGATTAGCTCCTACAAACGAGTTTGCCGGTGGAGCACAGGCTAAAAATTTTGTAAAATTTACAACGCGTATGAAATTTATACACGCCGTCTTCCCTGGTGTCGCGACTTTCCCCGCAGGTTGATGGTGCTTATAAACAAAACACATCGGCGTAAATTGCGTTCTTCTCCGGCCGTCTTGCGTCGTCAGGCGAATCGTAGACCACTAAAAGCGCATTCTGCTGTCCCAGACAGGGGAACAGAGCCAACCCTTCGGCGTGATCCTTGCCGATCGTAAACGGCAGGTCGAACACCACTTCGAGCGCCTTGGAGTCTTGCTCTATCAGGCTGTCCGCCGCATATTCCAGGGCATTCCTCAGGCGAAATACCCGCATGGCGCCTTCCGTGTCCAAGGTGGGACCGGCAAGAATCAACAGATCCTCGCCCTGCAGGCACAACTCACGAACCCCAAGGCCGTTTAAGTGAACGAAGTGTTTTCGGTAATGGCGGCCCGCCGCACCGATTTCCTTAAGGGTCAACACGCCGGGTTCGGTTTCCTCTATGGCGATTTCCAGAATCACGGCCCAGCCCCTGAGCACCGGGCCGCGGAAGCCCAGAAAAATTCTATCCTGATAAACGGCCAAGCCTTCGATATCAAACCCGTTTTCCTTGCTGGGCAGCGGAAAGGATAAAAAAGGCCCCAAATGAGGGTCTTCCCGCAGAGCATCGATAAGCACATTGGCGTCTGCGGTCTTTTTAAGACAGGCGGCGCTGAGCTGTGCTTGGCTATCGTCGGGATGGGTTGAGGACTTGACCAGGCCGCCGCCCAGCACGGGAACCCGGGCCAGCAGGTAGCGGTTGCGTTCCGTCTTCACCGTGGTAAGCCGCTCCATATCCGTTTCCGGTTTCTTTCCTTTCGGCTTCTTGCGCTTGGTGCTGTGGGAACCAGTCAACCAGAGATAATGATCGGCATAGTCCATTCCCTCGATATCGATTTCATCCTCATGATTGAACAATTCCACGAAGTCGCCCAGAAAAAAAGGTTGATGATCTCCAAAAACGTAAGGTTCCAGCGGGCTCAGGCGTTCGACACTAAGCCATTCATCGGAACCTACCCATAAACTCCCATCCGGCGTACGCGCCGCTGCAGAGAGTTCACCAAGCAGATCGTCGGATTGCGTATCGAAACGCAACAGCACACGGGTAAGCAGGAAAGGATTTGCCATGACATGTCTCACAAAGACCGATGATGTACGGATCAAAGGTGACAGCAAATTCCGAGCCGAGTTTGGCGATAAGCGACAGAACCGCTTATAGAAAAAGTAATATCGAAAACCCGGCAATATAGATCAGCAAAATCGCTAAGCCTTCGAAGCCAATGCCGCGCTTGCCCCGGAAAATCATTCCGGCGGCCAGTACGCTGGTGAGTAATATGGTGAGGGTGAGAATAAACTGCGTCGAATCACCGACAGCGTGGTACACCGAACCGCCGCGAAACGCGCCGTCGGCTGCGGCCACAAAGAGCACGTCGAAGGTGTTGCCGCCGATAATATCCCCCACGGCCAGCGTCAGCGCCCCGGCACGGACAGCGGCGATGACCGTTACCAGCTCGGGCAAGGAGGTCACGATGCTGGTCATCAGACCGCCGACGATAGTGCCGGAGAGTTGCGTTTCTTTCATTAGGGACAAGCCGGCATGGGCCACCACAAAGCCGGTGGCAGCGACCACGGCGGCCAGTACTAGGAAGATGCCCCAGAGCCTTAGCAAAGGCTCCCGCTGAGCATGCTCGTCGGGAACATCGATCCGGGTTTCCCGAGTGCGCTTCGGTTGCCACATCGGCGCTTCATGTGTCGTGCGGGTAAGATACAATCCATAAAGATAGGCAATGAGCAGTAGCGGGCTCACAGGGTGTATGGCAAAAACGGTGAAGTTGGGACCGATGATACCCAGCATCACCAGGGAGATTAACGCAATCAGCACCATGGTCTGCAGGATATTGGGCAATGAGGCCGCCGCGTGTTCTAAGTTAACGCCCCGGTACACCAAATCGGCGAGGGCGATAAACATGGTCTGCGCGGCGATGCCTCCCATGGCGTTGCTGACGGCGAGCTCGGCCTCACCCTCATATGCCGCTACGCAGGTAGTAATCAATCCCGGCAGAGAGGTCGTCGCTCCAAGGAGCAGCGTGCCCGCCAGGGCCTCGCCGATGCCAGTACGATCCGCCAGTCGATCCACTATATTGGCAAAGCGCGAGCCGATGACGATCAACGTAATGGCGCAGCCGGCAAAGGCAATGATGCTGGGCCACAGGGGCCAGGTTTCCATTAACATGGTGGTTGCTTTTTACTTTCCCGTAGCCTGGATGGAGTGCAGCGGAATTCGGGATTTGATTGGTACGCTTAGGAGGCTTTCTCGGTATCCAATATCCGTTTCAGTGCCTCCAGGTCTAACGGTTTCAGCAGATAATGGTCAAAGCCGGTGTTCCCGGCGCGTTGCACATCCTCCTCCTGGAAATGGCCGGTGAGAGCGATCAGCAGTGGTGGTTGCTGAGGGTAGCGATTTCGCACCCGGCGGGCCACCTGGTAACCGTTGATATCCGGCAGGCCAATGTCGGAAAGCACGACGTCCGGTTGAAAGGTATGTACCGCTGGCAGCGCCGCTTCACCACTGTACACCGTTTCTACCTCATGGCCCAGGCGCTTTAACATAAGCGCTAACGAACGCGCAACGGCTGGGTCGTCTTCCACGACAAAATACGGCAACTAGACTGTGCTGGGGGGTGTGGCAGTAGGCGGCTGCGTAGCGTTTGTCCCAGGTTCACTATCCGCCAATGGCAACCTTATCGTAAACGTGCTGCCTTGTCCAAGGCCTGTGCTAAAGGCCTGGATGCTGCCGCCATGGAGTTCCACCAAACGCTGCACCAATGTCAAACCCAGTCCCAGCCGCCGGCGTCTCCATGCCTTGACTGAAAGAACAGCTCAAAGATTTTGGTAAGTAACTCCGGAGGAATACCGTAGCCGGTGTCCTGTACCTGGATCTTGGCGATATTATCTTTCTATCTGGCCCTCAGCCAAAGTTGTCCACCGCTATCGGTATACTTAACGGCATTGTGCAATAAGTTGGTCAACACCTGAACCAGCTGTTCTGGGTCGGCCTCGACATAGAGGGCGTGCTCGGGCAGGGAGACAGCCAGTTTCTGCTGGCGTTGATTGACCAATGGCATGATCCACCGCATGGGACACGATGTCGGCAAGCGCTGTGCGGCGTTTCTGCAGCGTAATTTTACCCTGGTTGATCCGTGCAATATCCTGCAAGTCATTAATCCAGGTGTAGCATAGCTTCTTAATCCTGGTTAAACACCATAAATAGGCGCGTTTTGCAGGGCAATTCGGAAACGCTCCTCGCTCAGTCGATGCGCTTTATTGACTTGGGCGTTTTCTACGGCGAGCCAGGTTCGCTCGGCCACCTGCCTGACCAGATTGACCTCCGTGGCCGCCCAGTTCCGTGTCTGATGGTGGCTTAGCAGAAAAAAGGCCGCAATGGGGTGCAACCCGCTGCGCGCGCTAGTTAATCACAATTTATTTATGGTTTTGACTCCTCAGGAGTGCGTGCTAGCCCCCGCCGGGATCTAAGGTAAACTACGCTGTGTGAAGCAACGTAGTCAAGACCGATGGGAGCTAGCGATGAACAGCATGAACGAAACCCGAGGGAAAGACAATCGCCAAGCGATACTGGCGGAGACAGCCAAGCTAGTGGAGCGCGTGGAGCAGGCGTATGTGCAAGGCGAAGCGGTGCATGAACTGGAGCGGGGCTTATTTGCTCAGCTGCTGCGGATGGGGCATCAGCTAGTGGAGCTGTTTTTTAGCTTATGTGGGCCAGGTGATCACGGGGCGCAAGTAAGCTTACCCGGTGGTCGGCAGGTCAAGCGCCTGGGGCGAAGCCGCGTTCGTGAGTATCGCTCGGTGTTTGGGGAGCATCAGCTGGAGCGGGTGGTGTACGGAACGCGGGAAGGTCAGAAGATCGACTACGTGCCGCTGGATAGCCAGCGGCAGTTACCGGCGAGCAAGTTTTCGTATCTGTTGCAAGAGTGGGATCAGGCGCTGGTGATTGAGCAGCCGTATGCGCAGGTGAGCGAGACGCTGGAGCGGATGTTGGGGGTTCGGCAGTCGGTGCATAGTTTGGAGCGGATCAATCAGCAGTTGTCGGGTTCGGTAGAAGCATTTTGGGCGGGTCGGGAGCCAGCACCGGCGGCACAAGACGACGAGTTGGTGGTGTGTAGCGCGGACAGTAAAGGGGTGGTGAGGCGGCGTGCGGTCACCGCAGTCGACATGGTTGCTGAGCGTGACGTGGCGACTACGGGGGATGAGGGCAAACCGGGCGGCAAGAAAATGGCGTTGCTTGGTGCTGCCTATCCCATGGCGCCTTATGTTCGCACCCCCGAGCAGGTGCTTGCGGCGCTGTTTACGGTCCCCTCCGCGTCGGGCACCCAACCGCCCCGGCGGCCCAAGCCGTTGCATAAATACGTTCGGGCCAGCCTGGCGCGCGACGCGCAGGAGACGATGGCACCGTCCTATGCGGCGATCTTTGCTTGGCTCGCTGAGGAGCAGCGCCAGCGCAATCCCAGCAGCCAGCAGCGCGTTGTGGTACTGATGGATGGCCAACCCTCCCTGTGGCGTGCCGCGGAACAGGGGTTAGCCGGGGTGAGCTATGTGGAGGTGCTGGATCTGATGCACGCGTTGGGCTATCTCTGGGATGCGGCCGAGTTATTCCATCCCAGCGGTGCCCAAGGTCCGGGCACAGAGAGCGTCAAGCAGCAGCGTCTGGTGTTCGTCAAACAACAGGCCGAACGCCTGCTCAACGGTCAGGTACAGACCGTCATCGGCCGTCTGCGTGCCCAATCCCACCGACTGAGTGCGGCACAACGCGAGTCGCTCGCCGAGGTTATCGGCTATTTGAGTCACAATGTCGCACGGATGCAGTATGACCACTACCTGCAAGCGGGCTATCCCATCGCTTCGGGGGTGATTGAGGGGGCGTGTCGGCATGTCGTCTGTGATCGGATGGAGCGCTCCGGCATGCGCTGGGTGATGCCCGGCGCCAAGGCGATGCTCGAGTTGCGCTGTATCGGCATCAATCAGGACTGGGAGGCGTTTATGAAATTTCATATCGCACACGAAAACCAACGACTCTATCCCATGAAGGCGGCCAATGGATGAGACGTTCTTACCCGATCGACTGATCGCCTAACAATATAGCGGAAGGCGGGTTACACCCGCCGCAATGTGTTCCTCCTTGAGCAATGGGACGATCAGTAGCGAGCGAGCGCCGCGGGCGGCAAAGACAAATTCCTCGAGGGTCGCAGCGCGGGGATCGTTATGGGCATCTTCAATGACCAGCGACTTACCTTGCTTAAGTGCGCTCAAGATGTCCGCGTCCCAGCGAGTGATACTATGGTAACGGTTTTGCCGCTACGTATGGCGTCGTGGAGGGCAATCCGCAGCTTGGTGCGCAGGCCCTCGCGCGCCCAGGTCAGGAAGTCCGCGGTCAATTCCCCGACCGGCTGCGCGAGATAGTCATAGGCAGGTCCAAACAGGTAAAGGATTTCAAAGTTGCGATTAACGAGCACACATATCGGCGGCAATACTGTCGGGATAGAGACCGGTCCGGGCAAAACCCAGGGCTTGACGATTGAAGTCCGAGGTAAAGGTCTAACAGAATAGCTAAATTCTAAGCGGGAATATAAGGGGAAACTGGTAAATCGTTGAGGCTTTTCCCAATAGGCTGATAAAATTTTTGCATATACACTAGATTGTTGAAGCCTACTCGCTATTAGCGAATAATGCCTCTATTGCGGAGAGACAAAATGGCAAAAACGATAATTGGTATATTTGAAAATCCTTTGGACGCTGAAGACGTAATTAAGGAATTAACGGCACTGGGTTTAGAGCGCAGCGAAATTCGCCTGATCACGGACACTTCCGGCGAACGACTGGTTGATACCCGGACGCTGATCGGCGGTTTGGTGGGTGTCTCAGCGGCTCCCAAAACCTCTCTCAAAACGAGTCTTCCCGAAGAAGAACTGCAACAGTATCTCGAAGGCGTGCGCCGCGGGCAGGCGGTGGTAGCCCTGGATGCGGAAGATGACCAGGTAGAGTCCGTGGTGGATGTCATGAACCGGCATAGGCCGGTGAATGTGGTGCGCAATATCGCCGTCGGCGAATAGCTTCTTTTCTATGCTAGTCACGCCGGCGGTCGGTGGCGGTCTCGCCGCTGCGCGGCTGGTCGGCGATCGCTGGGCTAGCGGGGTCCAAGTAGAGTAGTGGGCTAGTGTAAGAGGAAAACCCATGTGGGTCAAACTCATTGAAATTATCGAAGCAAGAGTGATAAACACCAACCAGCAGCCGCGCGCGCATGCAGCTAGGGTAGCCAATACCCTGTACGGAGCGATGACCAATTGTCAGGTGGCCTTTATCCGCCTTGAGCAGCATCAAAGCGAGATGAATTTTGCCAGTTTCGCTTTTGCTATTGATGCATTGATTTCCACCTTACAGAATGTGTCCGCTACGCAACTTGAGATTTTTGACCCTGAATTGGCGGAACCCTTGCGTCAATATGCTCTTGGTAAGGTGCGGCTGGATGCCATGGCGCAGCCCCGCGAACTGGTTAAGTTCCAACTGATGTTGCTGAGGAAACTGGTTGATGTCGAAGCCGACATCATAGAGTTGGCGCCGGAGGAGTTTGGTAGCTTTAGTGAAGCGCTGGCGTATTTAGGGCGGCTAATCAAGCAGAATTATACCCTGGAAGAGCTGTTCGGCGCCGAATAGCACCTTATAAAGTTTTTTTAAACACTTTGCCGTAGCACCACAGCCGCTCGCAGAGCACTCATCAATGATCGCGAGTTTTCGTAAGGTTCTGATCAGAAGCGTAATTCTTATCACCGCTGCGTTCAGTAGCGGCTGTCTGTTTAAGCCGTTGCTAAACGTCTCCGTTTCTGGAGATAAGGGCGGTGCTCTGCTTGTCAACGTTTCCACTACCGGCTTTTCCACCGTTGTTGCAACCCTCCAGGACTGCCTGCCAAACGAACCGGGTTCCATGTCGTATACTTGTACATTCATTCAGAAAAACGGCCCCTTTCAGCACGAAAACTTTATCAGCACACTCACGCTGACTGGAACCGATGCCGCCTCACAGCGCTTCCCGGACCCGGTGGTTATTCAACTCCCGACCGATGCAAGCGACTTTACCGGTGCTTTTCTGCATGTCGACAGCGGCGTTGACGGTAAATTGGCGATGACCACCGGCCTAAGCTCGCTGCGTGCCGATAGCCTGCACATACTGAAAGCCAAGCCAGGGACCCAGTTAATTGTCCTTGACTTGCCAGAAGGCGTGCCGACCACTGGAGATTTTCAGTTCCGTTTTAATTTTAAATTGCCGGCGGGTGCCTCTTCACTGGAGTTTAAACCCATGTTCACCGGGCGAGTCAAAGTAAACGGCGAAACGTTTTACCCGCCATTGCTGCCTTGCGTAATGGATTTTGCCAGTGTGCCAGCGGTGACCGTTGAAGCATCACTACAGGACGGTACCGTTCTACCCGAGGGCGAAACTGTCACTATTGTGTTGCCGTTGGAAGAAGTGTTAGGTCGAGGTTGCGCTAATATGATCTACGAATTTCCAACGTCCGCAGCGGTCGACATGAGACCCGGCAGCGGTTCTAACGGCTTCAATAGCAACGGCTACGGGAATCTTGCGGTAGTAAGGCCCTACGAAGGCATTTTAATGCGTTTTAATGCGCCACCCGTCAGTGTCTACTGAGAGATAACCTCCATGAAACGACTTTCGTCACTTCTGTTAGTGGGTATTATCGTCCTACCACCGCTCATTTATGCTGAAGGCACTGCGCAGCCGGTCCCCCAGAAAGCAGCCCGCGCTTTATGTGAAAAAGCCATGGCTTTGCAAGTGGCGCGTACCGATAGCGCTGAGCGCAGGGCGCTGGGGCCGGCAGAGATCTGTGATACCACCACTCGGTCTGCCGAGTATTGGGCATGTGTCGTACAGCATATGGAAGGCGGGTTAGCTTTAGACTATGCTACTGGACAATGTGAGTCTGCCCAGGCAGATGAAAAAGGTACTTAATAGCGGCGCTGACGCAAGGGTCTGACCTAATTAATTCAATCGGTTAAATTGTGCTAGGGTTGCCGCCGAATGCGCAGCCGTTATGCGCTGTAAGCAGAGGTGGGTCCCCAGCCAAACGGGAGTAGCAAAATGATCGGAAATTATATTATTCGTGATAAGGCCTCGGGAAACTTCTGGACAGGGACCGCTTGGCATGCCCAGTATGCGGACGCCAAAATGTTCTCCCAAGCTGAGGATGCCATTGCAGACGCCAAAGGCCTACAGGCCGACGTTGCAGGCCCCGTCGAAGTGCTGCGGGGTTATGAATACTACGAAAATGTCACATCGCCCGCGGTATGGTCCAGCACAGACCAATGAGATAGCTGCGCGTTATTACTCTCGGTTCGCTCATTTTTTTGAAAGCTTTTAAAATTCAACAACTTATATATTCAATAAATGCTTTATTCTCGAAAATTGTTGAAAATTCATTTTAAAATTCAACATATTACAAAAATGAGCGAACCGAGGGTTATTATGCTCTAACTCCCAGAAGCGACATGCTTTTCCGGTTTTCGCATGCCCCCAAGCCTCATCCAAGGGCATGTTTGCTGTTGCCCGGCTTTTTCCACTTCGATTGCTTTTTCCAACCTGAGCTCTACCTATAGATTCGCTCACCTTTATCTTTTAAAGCTTTGGCAAAGCTTGTACCATGTCTTTCTGCTTTCAACAGATGGCACAGCCATTGCTGCTTATCTCACTTAACGTCTTCTAGCTTGCCGGGAAATGTGCCGTGGATATTACACCGCCCGAAAATCCGGCAATGGCAAATATGACAAGTCACCCTCCGCAGGTCGGCGGCGGAATAGGAAAGTAATTACCGCGAACTGATTTCATGGTACCCGCCGACACTATGCAAAGAATCTGCGGCAGCCCCTCACCGAGAAGTCGTTCAGTTTGAGGCCCGACGCGGCGATTGCAGCGGCTATTCGGGCAAGACTGCGGCGCATTCCCCAGGTGGTTCCTGTGGATATTTATATCTCCGTGCGCGATGGTCGTGTGGTGTTGAACGGCAGAGTGGACAATCTCACTGTCCGTCGGGCCGTTGCCCTGACTGCCCGGGATACGACCGGTGTGCGGCAGGTGGAGAACCGGTTGCGAGTGCGCCCGGGCGTAGTACCTCTGGATACCCATATTGCCCGTCATGTTCGCGCTGGCCTGGCGCGCGATCCTTACGTGGAGGGCTTGCAAATAGCGGTCGCCGTCGAGGAGGGTGTCGTGACCTTGGCAGGGCTTGTCGATACCCCTTTTGAAAAAATTCAGGCGGAGAGCGTAGTGTCTCGTCTCGACGGTGTGTTGGCGGTAGTTAATCAACTCGCCGTCAGTCAGGATTCTCCATTGACCTATGATCTTAACCTGGATGAGCGCTGACCCATAGGACGCAGGGTGGGAAAGCGGTGGCGAAACCCACTGTTCCACCGCGAAGGTGACAAATTAGCGTGAGAAAAGCCCGTAATACTAGTGGATTGTCTAGTTCAAAATTGTGCGGTTGAAGCCCGTTTTTTCAGTAAAATTTGGCTTTTTTAACTCATAATATTTCTATTGACAGGCCACTAGCCACCGAGAGGAGCTTAGCAATGCCTATTCTACCGTACAATTTTTTAGTGAACCGTTTAGCGATGGGAAAGACCGCCGTGGCCGCCGGCCTGCTGGTGTTAATTAGCGGCTGCACAACAACGCCGGAACTGTCTCCGGCGCCGTCGGCTAATGAGGCGCAAAGCCTGGAGGCGGCTGCCGTGTCGACGGTGGAAGGAGTGCATATAGTGGCGCGAGCCGATGCGTGGACAGGACGACCCGAGATCAAGGAAGAAGTGACGCCGCTACGGGTAACAATTGAAAATAACAGCACTCAACCGCTGCGTATTCGCTATAGTGAATTTGCGCTGGTTAGCCCTACGGGAAAACGCTATGCGGCGTTGCCGCCTTTCGCCATTGAAGGCGCTGTCGAGGAACCCGTGCAGGTCGAAAGTGATTATGCTGTGCCCCGTCCCGCCTTTAGCTATAACCGCTTTTCCGTAGCGCCCTACTATGCCGCTACCTTTCCGGCAATGCAATCTTATCCTGGATCCTTTTACTATGATCAACTTTACTATGATCGCTACTATACTTATTGGCGTGAAATTTCCTTGCCCACGGAAGAGATGCTGGAGCAAGCATTACCCGAAGGTGTCGTGGATCCCGGTGGTCAGTTGGAAGGGTTTCTTTACTTTGAGAAAGTGAACGTAGAGGAACCTCGGGTCCGGTTTCGGGCGGATTTAGTCGATGCCCGCGACGGCGATATCTTCGGTACGATTACGATTCCGTTTACGGTACTGGAGGGCTAACAAATCTTTTAGCGTCAAGCTCTTAACTCCCTCTCCCCTGGTGGGAGAGGGTGAGGGTGAGGGTGAGGGGGGAATAGCCTAAAGTCGAGCTAAGATCGTGCCGAGGAAAGCGTGTGTAGATTTTTGCGCCACCGTCAACCCGGCTGCGCTCGGTGAAGCACCCGCCAAATCCGCCCCTGCACCGAATCGGAAATATAGATCGAGCCGTCCGATCCCTGCGCCAGCCCCATGGGACGGAACTGCGCTTGGCCGGGAGCATTGAGCTGTTTTACGCCGGCAAAACCGTCGGCGAACACCTCCCAATTGTCGGCGGGCGAGCCTTCCTTAAACGGCACGAAAACGACCTTATAACCGGCCTGTTCCAGCGGAGCCCGGTTCCAGGAGCCGTGGAAAGCGATGAAGGCGCCGTTATGATAGGGATCTGGAAACGAGTCGCCGGTGTAAAATAGCAGATCGTTAGGTGCCCAGTGGGCCGGAAAGGCCATAACAGGATTAGTAAATTCTTCGCAGCCTTCGGTCTTACGGCCGTCACCGCCGTATTCCGGCGCTAGCACTTGTTTGTTCTGGTGCGAGTCATAATAGCAATAAGGCCAGCCGAAGTTTGCGCCTTGGGTGACTTTAAGAAATTCTTCCGCCGGCAATTCGGCATTTTGTTCCACGCTAAACAGGCTAGGCCAGAGTTGGTGCAACTGGTCACGCCCATGCTGGACAACATAAAGCGTATCGTTGGCGGAATTCCAAGCGATGGCAACGGCATTGCGTATCCCCGTGGCATAACGGTTGTCCTCGGTATGCTGCTGATGTAACTGATTGGCTCGGTAACGCCATATTCCCGCTTGCCGTTCGAGTTGCGGGCAAGGGTTTAAACCGGGCGAGCCGGGGGTTCGGATTTCCTGTTGGCAAGCGTTGGAAGGTGCGCCGACATTAACATATAGCTGTCTGTCGTCGTCAAAGGCAAAGGTTTTTGAGCCATGTTGGTCCTGTTCGGGAAAGCCCTCGACGACTGTTTCCGGCTCTCCGGAAGGCGTTAGCTCTGCGTCGCTCAGAGGATAGCGGACAATTGCCGTCGGTGTGCCGAAATAAAGGTAATCGTTGTGAATGGCGATGCCCGTGCCGCCTGCCTTGCCAAAGCGTTCTGTCGTATCCGCTTTGCCATCTCCGTCGGTATCACGTAATGCTACGATGCCGCCGCCCTTGCTGGGATTGCGCAGCGCCACATAGATATCGCCATTATTTCGCACTGTCAGATGGCGTGCCCGGCCGAGATTGTCGGCGACCACCAGAGCGCAAAAATCAGCGGGCAACTGAATGCCGCCATTATCGTTGGCGCAGACAAGATCATTCCCGGGTGTGGTTGATGCCTGTTTGGATGATTCGGCAGACACAGTTCCAGAAATGAAAAGCAGCGTTACTGCCAAAAACCGCATACTTTTCTTCAACATAAATTTCTCCAGGCAACGTGATAGCAATAAATTTGCAATGGACGTATGCATTAAGCACAGCGTTACGCTGTCATATTGCGGTGGGTGAAGGATAAGCTGCAAGCATATGTTAAGGACGACCGAAGTGAAATTATAGGTGAATTCTTGCGGAGGACATGGGAATTTTCGCTAATTTGAAAAACGGTATGACGGGTGAATCTTCTTTAGGTGGTTGGCAAAACTCTTGCTTTCGTTCGCTCTTACCTTTAGCAAAAATCATCGACGATCGGTGAAGAAGGGGCTACCAGTCCAGAGCATTTCCTATGACGGTCATCAAGCAAATCGGAAAAGTAGTAGTCAAGTGGCTCGGTGTTGCACTGGCATCAGTCATTTTACTGCTCGTTGTGGTGTTTGTGGTATTCGACTGGAATTGGGTGAAGGATCCCCTTGCCCGCAAGCTCAGCGAACTGAGCGGTCGAAGCCTCACCATCGAAGGGGATCTGGATGTAGATGTATTCTGGCCGCCTAAGTTACGCGCTGAGCGTATTCGTTTTGAAAATGCCTCCTGGAGCCAAGACCCTTATATGGTGGAAGTCGCGGAACTGGTGCTAAGCGTGGCTGTGGGTGAGCTATTAACGGGCCGCATCGTATTGCCCGAGCTAATATTAACAGAGCCCAACATACTGCTGGAGACTTCTCCCCAGGGAGAACCCAACTGGCAATTTACTGCCGATCCCGTTTCGGAAGCTGTCATCGAAACCAGCCTCCCTGAACAACGTACTGAGTTTCCTATTGTTAAACACTTGCTGATTGAAGACGGACACCTACGCTATCGTGACCTGCCTGGAGAGACGGATATTACGGCGACTTTTGCCACTATCCAAGGGCAGGGCGGTGGCGGCGAAGACCTTGCCGTCGAGGGTAACGGGCGGTTGCAGGGACAGCCTCTGCAGTTTTATCTTAACGCAGCCTCACTGGCTCAGCTGCAGGAGGGGGAGAAACCCTATCCGGTTACCCTCGAGGTCAAAGCCGGAGCAACCAGCCTGCGGATGGCGGGTACCCTGCGCCAGCCCCTGCAACTCAGAGGTCTGAATCTCGCCGTGGCAATTCAAGGCAAAGATCTGGCGCTGCTGTCCCCCATTGTTAAGACTTCACTGCCTAAGCTGCCACCCTATCAGTTTCAGGGGCAACTGTCGTGGCAAGGCAATACCTGGAAGCTGGAGAATTTCCAGGGCAGCTTAGGGAATAGCGACTGGCAAGGAAACGTAACGGCGCAAACTGGAGGTAAGCGGCCGTCGCTGCGGGTCAATTTGCGTTCGAATACGCTCGATGTGGAGCAACTAACCCATATTGCGGAGTCTGTCGGTAGTCAATCAGCGACGGAGACTGCCTCGCTAGTCGACCAACCCCTTCCTCTGGAGCTTCTGCAGTCGCTGAATGCAGAGTTGGATATCCAGGCTGCTAAGCTGGTTGCTCCTGCGGTGACATTGCAAAATGCCGCCTTGCATCTGGCGCTTGCGGCGGGGCGGCTACGTGTGGAGCCGTTGCAGTTTGCCCTAGGGGGCGGCAGTATGCGCGCCGCAGTGCTGCTGGATACCGGCGAGCGGTCGATTCAGGGATTTATCCGTACTAATCTGCAGTCCATTGATTTGGCAGACGTGTTGTCGGATAGCGGCGAGGACTCCCAGGAACTTGGTACCTTGAGCGGTCAACTCCAAGTTCTCTTGCCGGCGCAGGCGGAAGCCGGACCGTTAACCGTAGCCTCCCTGATAGAGCGCTTACGAATCGCAGACAGCCAGCTCAATTATCGAGACCCGGATGCTGGTACGCGAGTGACTGTCACTATCGCCACGGTAGCAACGGATGAAGGCGCGCCGGGGCTGCATATTGAGGGCAAAGGCCAGTATCAGAACCGACCCATGCAATTTACCGTTACAGGAGACCCGCTGCTTGAGTTGATTAAAATCAATGAACCCTATGCCTTGGCAGGCAAATTAACCTTCCGGGTTGCCCAGGTGCAACTGCCGGCTTACCAGTTTTCGGTGCAGATCAGCCAACAAGAGGGTAATTGGAAGCTGCAGAATTTTCAGAGTCAATTAGGGGATAACGACGTAAAGGGTGATATTACCCTTACCACAAAGGGCAAGCGGCCGTCGCTTAGCGCCGAGCTGGTATCGGAACGGCTGGATCTGGGGCAGCTGATGCAAGGACTTGCCGATACCACGGATGAGTCGCCCCAGAGCTATTTACCGGGCAGGGACTGGGCCGGCGTGACCCTCGCGATGGCGGGTGAATCATCCTTTTCAATGGCCGCTCTGGTATCCTCCCAGCAGCCGGAGGTTGGACAACGGACTGCCGGGACCACCGACACGCCAGATAACCCGCTTGGGACGCAGAAGTCCACGGTCACTGAGCCGTTTAATCTGGAAGCACTGCAGGCGCTGGATACCCAAGTCAATTGGCGGGTTAAAGAGTTATTGATAACCCCTGACTTAGTTTTGCACGATCTCTCTCTGCCCCTTGATATTAACAACGGGCGGTTAAGTATCGAACCGCTGCGAGCTCGGATAGGCAAGGGAAGCCTGCGCGCCGACATTCAGCTCGATACCCGGACCCGGCCTTTCCAAGGCGCTCTGCAAGGCCATTTGCAAGCGGTGTCTCTGGGAACGCTGCTACAACCTTTACAGCTTACCGAGCAGCCGCTCGGGCGGTTATCCGGCGATCTTGATCTAAAAATCACTGGCGCCAGCGCCGCACATCCCAAAACGGACGTAGCCTTGCCGTTTCTCGGGCGGCTTATCATTGAGGACAGTCGTTTTTCTTATACCGATGCAGCGTCAGATACGGCGCTTACCATCGCTATTACCACGGCAGGGTTGGCCAGCGGCAGTCAAGTGGTTCATATAAACGGCGCCGGGCGCTATCAGGGAGAACCTTTTTCTCTGGATTTTAGCGGCGATCCGCTGCTGGATTTGCGGGAACCGGAAGAGCCTTATGCGTTGGAGTTAGCCATCGATGTCGCCCAGACCAATGCCTGGGTCAAAGGGCGGCTGATTCAACCTCTTAAGCTCAGGGGGCTGGATTTAAGCCTGACGCTCCAGGGTCCTAATCCGTATCGCTTATATCCTTTTATAGGAATTCCGTTGCCCAGCCTGCCCCCCTATCGCATCAAGGGGCAGTTATCCCGCCAAGGGGATACCGTAAAGCTGGTGAATTTTGACGGCCGGGTGGGGGATAGTGATTTGGCCGGAGATATTGAGCTGGAACTGGGGGGCGCACGGCCTATGATGGAAGCCGCGTTGACCTCAAACAAGATAGACTTCGATGATCTTGCCGGTCTGCTCGGTGTGGCTCCCGATACCGGTTCGGGGGAAACGGCTTCGGCAGCACAGCAGCGGGAAGCCAGGGCAGAAGCCAAAGATGCTTCTGTGCTGCCGGATAACCCTTTGAATCTTGAGCGCCTGCGCGCCATGGATGCAGCAATTCGTTTTTACGGCAAGCGTATTGAGGCTCCACAACTGCCGTTGGATGATCTTACGATTCAGCTTGCCCTTAACGCGGGGCGCATGATCTTTAAGCCAATTGACTTTGGCGTAGGCGGAGGTAGCGTACGGGCACGCCTTGAGATCGATGCCAATGAACGTCCGGTCACGGGTGATTTTGAGACCGAAGTCAAACAGGTTAACCTGGGTGAGGTGTTGAAACCTTTCGAAGTCGCCGACGCAAGTGCAGGCCTTATCGGAGGGCGGGCAAAGTTCTGGGTGCAAGGCGATTCCGTGGCAGACATTTTTGCCTCGGCGGATGGCGGTCTGTTTTTGTTGATGACAGGCGGCAGACTAGACCCGCTCTTAGTGGAATTGGCAGGATTAGATATCGCCGAGTCAATTCTCGTAGCGCTGGTCGGCGACGAAGAGGCCGCCGTGCCCATCGACTGTGCCTACGCTGATTTGCACGCGAAGAAGGGGCTGCTGGATGTGAATACTTTGCTTGTCGATACGACGGATACCCTCTTTACTGCCGACGGGTTCATTAATTTTGTTCAGGAGCGTCTGCATATTGTCATCACGCCTAAACCTAAGGATGCCAGTCTGTTCAGTGCGCCGGTTCCGTTGCATATCGAGGGGCGCTTGCAAAATCCCGATATTTATCCTGAGCCGGAGCCTCTGTTTGGTCAGGGCGCACTTGCCACGGTTCTAGGCGCGTTGGCAGCGCCGTTACAAGGGCTGCTGCCATTGCTTCAGCCGGAGAGTGATAAGGAAAGCATTTACTGTACGGGACTTGTCGAAGCTATTAATGCGGCTCGCTAAGATCTTCCGTTAAGCTAGACCTTTTACAATCTTACAAAAATGGATAATAAAGTAATGATAAATCCATTACGCTGGCGTCTACCGTGCCAATTTAAGAGCCGGGTTTTGTTGTTGATTTTGCTGCTGTCATTATTGGGGGGATGTGCGGCAATATCACCTGCCGATAAAACCGAGGAACAGACTAACGATGTAAAACTGACGATGGAGGTAAAAGCGGCGCTTATTGAAACCTCGGATTTGGCGGCCGCTGCGATAGAAGTGGACACCTTTAAGGGTGTGGTTCAGTTAAACGGATTTGTGGAAACAGCATCGCAACGGCAACGAGCCGGCACAGTAGCCTCAGAGGTGCCGGGAGTGCAACGCGTGACCAATAATCTTGTAGTGAAGTGACGAACGCTAAAGGAACCAGGGTATCCAGCGAAAATGATTAGGGTTTTCCGGATATCCAATGGGATTATTCCATATTTAAAAAATAAGCGAGGCTGGTAGCCTTAACTTAGTACAACCCATTGAAATAACCTGCAGACGGTATGCACCCATGATAAGGCTCAACAAAATCGCTTTTCCCCCGTTCGCAGCGATATGGCTCACTTCGTGGATGGGGTTGCTATGTTCTAGTTTTTCTTTTGCGTCTTCGGTAATCCAAGGAGAAAATTCCATGATGCCACAGCTAAATTCTGCGGCGTTCTCGAATCATGAAGCGATTCCCAAGCCCTATACATGTCATGGCGAAAATATTTCTCCGCCTCTGTCTTGGTCGGACATGCCTCCGGGAACGGAAAGTCTAGCATTGATTGTAGAGGATCCCGATATCCCGGATCCGGCTGCGCCACAAAGAACGTGGACACACTGGGTGCTTTACAATATTCCTCCGCAAACCCACAGTCTGCCTCAAGGAGCTGGAAAAAAGGATCTTCCAACGGAAACGCAGCAGGGCCTTAACGACTGGAAAGAAACTGGTTATGGTGGGCCTTGTCCACCTATTGGTCGGCATCGTTATTTTTTTAAACTGTATGCATTGGATACCGTGCTTAAAGACCTCGAGCGGCCCACCAGAGAACAGCTGGAAACGGCTATGCGCGGTCATATTCTTGGCTGGACCGAATTGATGGGAACCTACCAGAGCCCTTGATGCCGCCTCTGTTTTGATACCGTTCTTTGTCCCTCAGTAGATTGTTGTTTACAACCGCTCGGCTTCACTGAGTCCGTCGAGGGTTTCCAGTTGCGCCGCTGCGCGGAAATGCAGCAGTATTGTCTGACCGTTGGCGGCGTCGATCTGTAACCCGCGATGAGCGCCCTCTGCGGTTTGCTCCAGGCGAATGCGCTGCGGCTGACTGATGTGATGGGTGATATGATCCGGCCTCTGGCCGAGACTAATAAAAAGTTCTGCTTTATCGCCTCGCGTTTCGCCGGTAATTCCTTGAAACAGCTTCTCATTGACTGCAATCTCTATATTATCCTCGGCGGCTTCCGGGTTGGCCAGCAGCACATCGCTGGCAATGGTGCTTAGTGTCGCCAGCCAGCCTTGATGGGAACGGCTAAATTCTTCACAAAAACTTTGCCACTGAGCACGGGGAATTTCTCGCGTGGTGTGCATGAATAGTCTCCTCAGAATTTCCGGCTATTCGCAGTTGTTCATCGTAGCCTTGATGGAGCGTTAACGAAGTCCGGATTTAGGGTGAAGATCGTGCTACGGATTTTGTAGTTTTTACAAAAATGCCTTTTCTTTGAGCAGCTTTTACAAATAATCTTACGCTGAATGAAAACCAAACACTGAAACGCCTTAACGCTTGCGAATAAAAACGCATAGTAGCTATGGTAAATCTTTATACTCATATTCAGCAGTGAACTGCTGACCTATACCGTTGGTATATTGGCTAATCTAGCAAAATCAGGACCGTAATCGAGAGCCTGGCAATTTTCTTGCACATTTTTCTTGTATATTTTAAAGGGATTTTCTAATCAATGTGTTAGATTTAAGTAAGGCCGGCGTGCACAGCGTGTTCCATCGTCTTGCCGGAGAATGATTCGAATTTTGTTATTATTCAAAAATAAGGACAAGATTTCCTTAGTTGCACCCAAAACAGACATGCCTAGAGGCTGCTTATGGCAAATGACCGGATAACGTGGGATAAAGACAAAGCTGTTCTACTGCTCGTTGATATTCAGCCGGATTTTATGCCGGGAGGCGCTTTACCCGTGGCTGATGGAGATCATATTCTCGCTCCGGTTCGGGACTTGATGCTATCTGAGCGCTTCGGCTTAATGGTTGCTACGCAAGACTGGCACCCTCCGGGGCATGCCTCTTTTGCTAGCCGTTATCCCGGCCGTAAGCCTCTAGAAAACATAGAGTTGCATGGGCATCAGCAAACCTTATGGCCTGACCATTGTGTGCAGGGCTCGGCGGGGGCGGCATTGCACCCGGAATTGCCCTGGGACAAGGTAGCTGCCATCATCCGCAAGGGCATGGATCCCGAGTGCGATTCCTATAGTGGTTTTCGCAATAATTGGAGCGCAAGAGGCGAACGTCCCACGACGGGGCTGGCCGGTTATTTACGGGAGCGGGGCATTATCGAAGTATTCCTCTGCGGACTGGCACGGGATGTCTGTGTGACATGGACAGCGGAAGATGGATTGGCTGCCGGTTTTCGAATAATTTTTTTATGGGATGCCACTCGTGCGGTAGATCCCGAGAGCAGTGATCAAGTGCGTGGAGATTTGTTGGAGCGTGGGGTAGAAATGGTAAATATAAATCAGCTTAACAGGTAGCTCTCTAGATGGGGGTTCTGCACTACGCTGCATATGAAAGGAGATTTATAATCTCATGTCGATCATCAAGCAGGGTTTAGTGATGTTGCCACTGTTGGGAGGGCTTAGCATCTATGTGCCGACGCTGGCAAATATGGTTACGGCCTGTACGCTAGAAAAAGCAGCAGACCTATCTTGTTCTTATGTGGCTGAAGCGGGTTTGTATCAAGCGCCTGAAATTCTCAGCGAAACAGGGGACATGACTGGTGAAGCTGACGCAAGTGCTGTTGCTTCATTCTGTTTAGTTCAAATGCCTGCGTGGGCGGTAGCGCAAGAAGCCAATGCATTGAGCACTTGGACAAATCTCTACCTTAATCAATGCAATCAATGCTCGCCATTTGAGCAGAATCACCGCAACGCAAATGCCGAACCCAGTGAAGCCCATTGGGCTTATTTTTTCAAACACAATGCCGCACGTGCGTTCTTACGCTCAGTGCCGTCTCCTGATAACGGTTATGAAGTCCATTAATATCACAATGGTATCCGCTAATTTTGCCTATCAGCCCCGTCGCCAGCGCGCGGGCTGCTAAAAAGCCGTGCTGCAGAATGAGTTGCGTATTACGCCACGGCTTTAAAAAAGCTCAAAATCCGGGCCATATTCGATAGTAAGCTTATTAATCACCCGGATAGCACCACCCTGCAGGGCGTGCTCCGTAGCGGCACTGCGTTCCGACCAAGTGTCGACAGTGCCGGCTAGGATCGCTATGCCGTTCTCTACCGCTACGGTCACTTGTTCACTGTCAATGTAAGGGCTCCACTGTAGCTTGTCTATAATGTCCTGGCGAATTTCCCAATCACTGACCGTTGTATTGGTTCTGTAATCATACCAGGAGTAATCGTAGGTATAGGTTTCATCAATATAGGGGTCATAGGTGAGAATATTTTGATCGGCAACGGTCAGGTTGTTATTAACGTCCACTACGCCTTCGAGTTGAGAAACGACATCTTCGGCCCGCGCCTTCTCGAAATACGTATCTACCATTCCAGTCAGCGTAACTTGCCCCTGGTTTGCGGTCGGCGTGATTTCGTAGCGTTCCACAAACGGATCACGCAGTAGGGCGTCACGGACGGCGGCTGCAATCCCGCTATCGCTCGGTAATTCGCTTGGTTGTACTCGTAACCGATTTTTGACCCGCCAGACACCAATGATATTTCGGGCGTCCTGGGCGGCTGCTCGCTTAGAAGCCAGGTTGTCCACATTGCCACGTAGGGTGACGATCCCATGGGCGACGATTACATCGATGGTCAGTGACGAGGTCCGGGGATCTTGACGAAGCGTACCCTGAATGACTTCCCTGATCTCCGGATCGGACTTGGTAACGTATTTGTCCTTGCGCAAGTCCGGGCTGCGAGCCCAGTGAGCGACCCCCAGGCCACTGAAATCAACAGATTTCACACCGGCCACCCAGGCGTCATTGCGGGCACGCCGTTTTTCTGCCGCACTACCCACCGTACCGCTGAGGGCGACAGCGCCATCTTGGATTGCCACATCGATCAGGGCGTCATCAACCAGACGGTCCCAGCGCAGAGCCCCGACAATATCCTCCTTGATTTCATCGTCAGGCCATTCCATGCTATAAACCACCGTCATCTGGTTATCCACCTCACGAACGCCTTTTATGGATTTGACCACTTTGCCCGCCAATTCTTTCTCCTGCCAGGATTGCATCGTCCCTGTCAGGGTTACCTTACCCTCGTTGGCCGTTACTTTAATCTCAAAAGATTCGGTGCGGGGATTTGCATGCAAGGCGGCTTTGATGTCGTCGATGATTGCTTGATCCGGTCGCTCTTGGGCGATAACTTGAATCTGGTTGATCACGGAGCGAACCCCTTTTACTGTTTCCGCAATTTTTACGGCGCGATCTTTGGCGAGTATATTATTCACCGCACCGGATAAAGTCACGATGTCATTATCAGTGTCGACAACGATCCGCTGGCTTGAAATCCCGGGATCCAGCAACAATTCATCGGTAATGGTATTGGTGATTTCCTTATCGCTAAGCTGCGCAGTGGGTTCTGCTGCGGCTGTTGCATTTGCCAGAAAAACATTCGCCAGAAGAACGATAATGAAGGTGGTAACGAGAGCTGCGCCATGTTGTAACATTTCGCAGAGACTGTTTGTGGTGGATAATTTTCGCGCTGTTACAGTTGTTAACAAACTCATGCAATTCCCCCATACAGTCTGACATTTAGGTTTGCTGGTGGTATCATCAAAGCGCAAACGCCATGCCAACCGTGGCCAGCCGTGTTATCCGCTTGGCTAGATCCGTTTGCGTTCTGCTTAAGTTGCGCAAGTTCGGTTTTTTGTGAGCGGAGTAAGCGATCTGCACGCGCCTGCTTAGGCAGCGTGTTTTTGTATCAAAAAGTCTGCAAATTTTACAGAACGCTTTGTACATTTTACGCTGTTTTAGACCTTGTTCTTGATTTTGGGTGGATCGTCCGAGCAAACTTGAGGAGCAACCCGTATGGCGGCAGCAGGAAATTTAACTAAGGCAATTCGTGCGGTACTGGAAAGGGAAACCGCGATTAATCTTCATCAATACCCGATCCGCATTGAGGTCGACGAGGGTGTCGCAGTGTTGGAAGGAGAGGTTGAAAATATCATTGTTAAACGGCTTGCTCCGCGTCTAGTCGCCGGCGTTGGCGGCGTGAAAGGGGTACTCGATCGGCTGCGTGTCGTGCCCGGAGAACGGCGTGGCGACGGTGCTATCCGGGATGCCGTTTATCGGGCACTCGCGGAGGAATTGTTATTTAACGGCTATACAATAAGACCCGGAGAGGGTCAGCCGGCGTTCGATAAAGGGCCTGGCGATACTGAGAAGAACACCATCGAAATACGTGTGACAGATGGTGTAGTCACGCTAACCGGCAGTGTAGGAAGCCTGTCCCATAAGCGCTGGACCGACGTGCTGGCTTGGTGGGTGCGAGGTACCGTCGATGTCAATAACCGGCTTCATATCGTGCCTCCCCAAGAGGATAGCGACTACGAAATCACCGATAGTCTGCGCATGGTCCTGGAAAAGGACCCCGCCTTAGACGCTATCCAAATCCTGGCCAGCACGCAGGATCATGTTATTACCCTCAAAGGTCTGGTGCGCAGCCGGGAACAGAAGCGACTGGCCGAGTTCGATGCCTGGTACATTCTTGGGGTGCATCATGTCAACAATGAACTCGAGGTGCATTCTTACTAAGCTTGTCTCATGGTCGAGAAAGCATCTGCAAGGACTAAGCGTTTCTCCACCCGGGGGGTACGTCATCCCGCAGCGCAGTGTCCTCGGATTCGCGGGCTCCCGGTTTGTTAATGATCTGTACTGAGCTGGCCTGGGGACCCATTTCCCCTATCTCTGCCGTAAACCGAACTTCCGTGCCAATGGCCAGGCGCTCGAAGTCATGGTGCAAGACGCTATTACGGTGAAAGTAAAATTCCCGACCGGAGGGAGTTTTTAAAAAACCATAGCCTGCGTCTGAGAAGAGTCTCACGACAAGGCCGTCCGATTCCTCTTCGGAAGCCGTAGGCTGAATCGGTTCACGGCGCCGTTTAATGTGTTTTTTTAACTGCCGCTCCATGGCCTGAAATGCAGCATGAATCACCGGCTGGAGATAATTGTCTTTGTCCCTGTTGACGTCTACTGGTTCTTCGGTGGCAACTAAATCCTTGTGGGGAGGCACTCGCACCTCAACGCGTACGCGGTAAGAATTTCCTGTGTGGCGGTGGCGGTGTGGCTGCTCAATGGAGATGCGACAAGAAATAATATTATCGCAAAGCTGTTCTAGGCGCCCTACCTGCTCGCGGACATAACTCTCGCTCCACTCAGAGCGGGATACTCCATGAAAAGTAATCTCCAGCGGAATCTGCATATTGATAATCTCCGTCGTAAGGTGGCCTTATCGGTTTTTTGGTTTGGCTACTCAGTCAGGATAGCATTGTACCTGATAGGAAAAGGTTTTTTTAACATTAGTCATTGCCAATTTTCTTCAGAAGATCGCGGCAAACAGCTTCAGCATCCAGTGACTCTGCTGCTGCGATGCTTAACGCATAGGGCAACTCGTCTTGTTCCAGGGGTTCTTGCGTGCGTAGCTGGGTTTCCAGCACCTCGATACCGGCTTCCGAAGCATCCTGGCTTACCGCTTTCCGGTGCAGGATACGTTTTTGCAATATTTCTACCGCTGCCTGAAGGTTCAGCGCAATAAAAGGGACACCGTGGGTATCGGCTAGGTGCCGAAAGATGTCTCGCTGTGAACGTTGCAAAAAAGCGGCATCCACAATAACGGAATAGCCGGCGTTAATAATATCCGTTGCCAGCGTTGCCAACCTTTCATAGGTCAACCGGCTAGCAGCGGGTGTATAAATGCCGCCTTGCAGAGTCGATTGAGTATCCGCCTCCAGAGAATAATGGAAAAGCCTTTTCCGTTCCACATCGGAGCGGACCCGGAGCGCACCTGAGATTTCCACCAGTTTCTCGGCAAGAGTCGATTTACCAGTGCCCGATACGCCGTGAGTGATTATCAGCACGGAACGGTGCTGCCTTATGTAGCTCAGAGCCAGTTGCACATAATCCTCATAGTCTTGTCGGATAGCCGTTTGCTGTTGGTCCGTTAAACCCTCCTGTTGCAAACGCAACACCCCGACCATAGCTCGTACCAATGCTCGATAGACCAAATAATAAGAGAGCATCGCTACTCCAGTATAATCGCCGCTTTGCTGCAGGTAGCGGTTTAAAAACCGGTGAGCAAAGCGGGGATAATGGCGGTCCTGCAGGTCCATGACGACAAAAGCGATTTCGCTCATGACATCGATCCAGCGCAGCTCTTCATTGAACTCGATGCAATCGAACGGAATGACATGACTATCGATAAGTGCCATATTGCCTAAATGCAGGTCGCCATGACTCTCTCGGATAAAGCCTTTCTCCTTGCGTTTGCTAAGGGCTTGGTCAAGACGCCGGCGCTCCTTCTCGCACCAGCTCTGCAAGGTATTGAGCTGCGCGATGTCTGTTTCATTATGCAGTAACGGGTGGATGCGCGCAAAGTTTTGCAATACCCAGTCATGGACCTGGTCCGGTGCGCCGAAGGACGTTGTGGGATCGGCCTTGGGTATGGACTGGTGGAAAGCGGCAATCTTTTGCGCCATTTCATCGATGTGTTCCGTTTGCAATTCACCGCGTGCCGCTAGTTGGCTTAGCAGGTTATCCGGGGGGAATTGCCGCATCTTAACGGCATACTCGAGCGTCTCTCCGCGACCTTCCAAGGCGGGATGCTCGAGGCTACCGGTGATCCGAATGACGGCTTGATAGAGTTCGGGTGCCAGACGGCGGTTTAAACGGAGTTCTTCCTGACAATAAAAGTGGCGTTTGGCGAGAGTGGTAAAATCTACGAAGCCAAGGTTAACCGGTTTTTTGAGCTTATAGGCATAAGGACCTGTCAGCAAAATCCACGAGATGTGAGTCTCCAGCACAGCAAATTTTTCCACTGGATGATCATACAGCGCGGGATTTTGGAGCGCTGTGATAAGTGAAGTCGTCAGATTGGTTTCCATGATCACCATAATCGCTATGCGCAAAGCAACCAGGCGTTGTCTGATATCCAGATTGGCGCATTATTTGTCGTAGGTTTTCCCTTTGCCATGGTTGCTTTAGGTGGGTTGATTATCGCTATTATGGCTAAAAAATTCAGCAAATAACATGCTACTATCAATACCTTCGCCAAAAGAGGTATTAAGGAGCAGCAATTCTAAATGTGGATTCTGTTATCAGCAAAGACCGCAGTAAGTCTCGATAGGTGGACACGGCGATCGGTGAAGAGGCGGGTAAAAAGAGTGAGGTTGATGGTATTCTCTTCTTAAACCCGAGCGATCGTGGTCTGGTAAGAGGCGGTGAGGTGGTTTTTGATTCTCTCACCGGCGGCCGTGACCCGTGGGCGCCGTGCAGCTCCAATGGGTTGGGGTTGAGGGGTATGGTGTGGTCAGGCAGGTGCTATCCTTAGCTGGTGTCTGGGAAGGGGATTTCCAGGCCCTGGATCATGAAATCGAGCAGCGCCTCCCCGCTGTCAAAGCAGCGATAGCGTGTCAGGGCGCGCAGGTCGTTGAAGCAGGTTTCCCGGTTAGGCAAGGGGTGTCGGATGAGCTGGTATTTGCGATCCATCAACTCCAGCACGGTATGAAAGAGAAAGGCCAGGAGATGGAGCGTGAGCAGTAAGCCCGACAAGTGCTGTTTGCCGTGGCCATAGTTATGTTCGAGGTGATAGCCTTTGGTGTTGAGGACGTTATGGTTCTCGTTTTCGATTTTCCAGCGCGCCCGGCCCGCCGCCACCAGGCCGATGACGTTATCGTGCGGGATGGGGTGGCTGGTGGCAAAGGCGTTGTTGTAGAGGCTATTGCCCTCACTATCGGTGGTGGTCAGTTCGCACCCGTTGACCCACAGGGCGTCGTCGCCGTCGCGCAGGGGCACGTGATTGAGGTAGCGGTAGGTGTCGATTTCATGGCGTTTGCCGGTCCAGCGGCGAACCGTGACCGTCTCCAGGGAGAGTCCCGCAAGCCAATCGTAGCGTGTTTTGTGGGAGTCGGGCTTGCACACCAGGAGAAAGTGGCAATTCGCCGCCAAAATCGCCTCACACAGGGGCTGATGACAATACCGATCATCGCCTAACCCCGTCACGCCCAGCGGGCCATACGGCGCTAGCCACCGCTTCGCGGCGGCCGTTTCACAGTCCTGCTTATCATGGCCGTCCTGGGGTGTGATAAACTCAGGCGCCAGGGAAATCACTTGCCCGTGGCCGGGAGCGACCAGCACCGGCGTGATCGCTTGATGGGAATACGTCACGGTGCCGTGGCAGGGGTGGGTCTGGGAGCATTGCTGACAGTGAATCTTAGGGGAGGAAAAATACTCCGTCGCGTCTAACGCCACCAGCAGATGATGATCGAACGAGCGCCAGGGCGGCAGGTAACCGTGGGTGGGTAACCGTTCGAACATATAGGAAAAGACAGGAAAAAAATGCGTCGGGGGCAGCGGATCCCAGAGCGTACGGATGCGGTTATCGCAGGGAATCTGCTCCATCTGAAACCAGGTGTGGGCGTTGCTCTGGCCCTTAACCTGTGCCATCGCCTGTTGAAACGCCAGAAACGACGGACACTGGGTGAAAAACACCGAAAAGGCGCCCAGCCCCGCCTCTTTCATGCTATAGCGTGTGTTGTTACCCGTGCGCTGATCGGGCAGTCCCTCCAACACACCATGAAAATGACTCACCAGCGCGTCAAAGGTAAAAGGTGGTTCTGGCCGTCTGAAGGGGTAGCTCATCGATAATTCCTCTCACTAGACAACAGCGAGAGAAACTATCATGGTTAATCCTGGATGCTAACTCTACCCAGAAAAATCTACATTTAGAATTGCTGATTAAGGAGATAGGGCAATCGCGCTATGTGAGTTTCGGCCCGAAGATGAGTTGGTTACGGTACTCGTCGTTCAGTGAAGCGCGCCGCTGACGACGTCGCAGGCTATCCTGGGAGGAGCCGTTGTGGCGTATCACATTGAGCGCCATCCGCCGGATCAGAGCGAGGTTTTCAGCCGAGTGAGGTTGGTGTGCCCGGTTGGCATCTTCGCCGAACTGCACGTCCAGTACCCAATGCTGGCCATTCTCGGTATCCCAGTGGCGGCGCACGGCGTCGGCAAAGCACGCCGGATCGGTCAGTGAGCATAGGTAATAGCGGTGTTCGGTCGTCGTTGTATCGCCGATGATCCGAGTCGCTTCGAGTCGACCGACCGCTTGCAGTCCGGCCCACTCGGGTGGTTGCTCCAGCCAGGCAATCTCGTCACTCAGGGCGTAGCGGCGGATTTCAATTCGACCATGGTCTTTGTCTACCGTCTCCTGCTGGGGTAATCGGTCCTGAGTAATTTCCGTATCCAACCATAAGCGCACGTCGTCATGCAGACTCGGGTGGTTATCTTTCAGGGCCAGGATGTAATCCGCGCCAGCGTCGACCACCTCCCGGGCAATGGCTTTCTGACAGCCCATCGCATCGATCGTGACCCCCGCGCCTCGCACGTCCAGCAGTGACAGTAGCTCTGGCATCGCCGTGATTTCATTGGTTTTGTCTGCCACCGCCTGCGGCGTGAGGACTAGGCGGGCTTTCGCCGCGTAGGCACTCACCAGGTGAACGGCTTGATCCCCCACCCGGCTACCCCGCAGGCGCTTACCATCCAGACACACCGGTTCCCCCGCTAAACTCGGTATAGCAACCTCCACCCACCGCAACAACGCCTCCGTAAACGCCCCCGGTGCCAGGCGCCCCAATACGTCACTGAGCGTATCATGGGACGGAATGCCATTCGGCAGTTCCAAGAACTCTCGCAACCAGTCCTCTTTTTGCTTCCCAAATTCTTCCATTCCCACCCAGTCTTCAATCCCACTGAGCACGGCACAAAACACAATCATGAGAATGTCAGTCAATTTGTGTAGCTTGTTTCGGGTTTCCCGGCGGGGGTCAGGCAGCTCGGCAAAATAGGGGCGGGGATCAGGCAGCATCGGTTATCTCCTCAACGTCAGGATGCCTCCTAACATTACCTGCATCCTCTGTCAAGGACTATATAGCGCGATTGCCCTAATTAAGGAGAGCGGTTGCTTGACGTGTTAGGATGAGGATTGTACAGTCCACCTCTTGACACTGAAGGGCAACCGCCCATGCCTGATATTATGCTGATTCTTAGCTGTTTAAGCCTAGGGCGTCCAGCCCTTTAAAGGTGAGAAAACATAGGCTGAAATTGAGTTTTGAGCCTTTTTGTTGAAAACCCCGATTTTTTCCACATTATCCTAATTTGCCCTCATAGACGCTCTATGTTGGAAATATCCCGGTAGGGACGCGGGTTACCCCGCGCCCCCCGGACAGATCCGGACGAGCAGAATTCCTGCATCCGGCTCCTATCTCGAGTATTTGACGCGAAATCGTTGTTCTGGCCATGGGTGAAGAATCCGTGGACGTGGGAGATACCGATCGATGTGCTTCTTCATCCGCGCCCCTGTCATGCGATCGCGCTGGCTGCGACGCCGAAGACGCCTGATCCAGTGGACGATGATATGGTGGCGGAATGCCGAGAGCGCAGCGCTATTGGTCGGTACCGCGAAGTAGGCATAGTGGCCTCGCAACCCGCTATTCAACCATCGGCCCTGCTCATCGAGCGGGGCATGCAGATGCCGGCGCAGTGCTTCCTTGACCTCCCTGACCTTGGCTTTCAAGCGGTTGCGCTTGGTCTTACGCCACAGTTGGAAGCCTGTTCCATCGGCTTTCTTTCCACAGATGTGGGTGGGTGTAACCCGCCTTCCGCTATATTGTTAGGCGATCAGTCGATCGGGTAAGAACGTCTCATCATTGGCCGCCTTCATGGGATAGAGTCGTTGGTTTTCGTGTGCGATATGAAATTTCATAAACGCCTCCCAGTCCTGATTGATGCCGATACAGCGCAACTCGAGCATCGCCTTGGCGCCGGGCATCACCCAGCGCATGCCGGAGCGCTCCATCCGATCACAGACGACATGCCGACACGCCCCCTCAATCACCCCCGAAGCGATGGGATAGCCCGCTTGCAGGTAGTGGTCATACTGCATCCGTGCGACATTGTGACTCAAATAGCCGATAACCTCGGCGAGCGACTCGCGTTGTGCCGCACTCAGTCGGTGGGATTGGGCACGCAGACGGCCGATGACGGTCTGTACCTGACCGTTGAGCAGGCGTTCGGCCTGTTGTTTGACGAACACCAGACGCTGCTGCTTGACGCTCTCTGTGCCCGGACCTTGGGCACCGCTGGGATGGAATAACTCGGCCGCATCCCAGAGATAGCCCAACGCGTGCATCAGATCCAGCACCTCCACATAGCTCACCCCGGCTAACCCCTGTTCCGCGGCACGCCACAGGGAGGGTTGGCCATCCATCAGTACCACAACGCGCTGCTGGCTGCTGGGATTGCGCTGGCGCTGCTCCTCAGCGAGCCAAGCAAAGATCGCCGCATAGGACGGTGCCATCGTCTCCTGCGCGTCGCGCGCCAGGCTGGCCCGAACGTATTTATGCAACGGCTTGGGCCGCCGGGGCGGTTGGGTGCCCGACGCGGAGGGGACCGTAAACAGCGCCGCAAGCACCTGCTCGGGGGTGCGAACATAAGGCGCCATGGGATAGGCAGCACCAAGCAACGCCATTTTCTTGCCGCCCGGTTTGCCCTCATCCCCCGTAGTCGCCACGTCACGCTCAGCAACCATGTCGACTGCGGTGACCGCACGCCGCCTCACCACCCCTTTACTGTCCGCGCTACACACCACCAACTCGTCGTCTTGTGCCGCCGGTGCTGGCTCCCGACCCGCCCAAAATGCTTCTACCGAACCCGACAACTGCTGATTGATCCGCTCCAAACTATGCACCGACTGCCGAACCCCCAACATCCGCTCCAGCGTCTCGCTCACCTGCGCATACGGCTGCTCAATCACCAGCGCCTGATCCCACTCTTGCAGCAAATAGGAAAACTTGCTCGCCGGTAACTGCCGCTGGCTATCCAGCGGCACGTAGTCGATCTTCTGACCTTCCCGCGTTCCGTACACCACCCGCTCCAGCTGATGCTCCCCAAACACCGAGCGATACTCACGAACGCGGCTTCGCCCCAGGCGCTTGACCTGCCGACCACCGGGTAAGCTTACTTGCGCCCCGTGATCACCTGGCCCACATAAGCTAAAAAACAGCTCCACTAGCTGATGCCCCATCCGCAGCAGCTGAGCAAATAAGCCCCGCTCCAGTTCATGCACCGCTTCGCCTTGCACATACGCCTGCTCCACGCGCTCCACTAGCTTGGCTGTCTCCGCCAGTATCGCTTGGCGATTGTCTTTCCCTCGGGTTTCGTTCATGCTGTTCATCGCTAGCTCCCATCGGTCTTGACTACGTTGCTTCACACAGCGTAGTTTACCTTAGATCCCGGCGGGGGCTAGCACGCACTCCTGAGGAGTCAAAACCATAAATAAATTGTGATTAACTAGCGCGCGCAGCGGGTTGCACCCAACCGGAAGGTTAACCCGCCCAAGGGACGAGACTTCTGTAACAGCCTGCTCAATAAAAATAGCCTCTGGTTTTTGCGGAAGCAATTTTAACGTTTCCCGCACGTATTTTGCCGCTCGGAACCACGCTTTCAGGTCCAGCACACTCATCGATGAAAAGTCCGGGCAGCGTCTGAGCGCCGCCGTGATATTGACCATGAACAGAGCGAAATTGGCGGTATTGTGAACGGGCCTTGGACGGATGTTCATAAAATCCTCCAGCCCCCAATACTGTTTCGCATCGCGGAAGTTGAATTCGATTTGGAAGCGTAGGCTATAGTAGTCAATCAACTGATCCCAGGACAGGTCCAAATCACTGCTGAACAATACCACTCGTGCCGTTTTTTGGGTGTGCACATGGGTCTTGACTAGGATCACCACATTCAGCGGATCGGCCAACAACTTGTGCCACACCTGCATTTGATAGAGGTCAGTGCGAAGACCCTTGTCAGTGGTGCTCGATTGCAGATACCGCACAGGCAGGTGACGGTAGTCGAGCTTGTCACCGTACTTGCGGTGGGCTCCTTTACCTCGATAGGGTCCCTCATAAGGCAAGTACAGGGCCGCATCATGACGCAGTTTAGAGATCAAGTGCAGATCACATTGCCTGACCATCTGTAGTCCGGCGTTGTTGCCAAGTGCCCCGTCATACACGAAGTACACCACGCTGAGCTCGGTGCCGATCAGGGCCAACAGGCTCTTCAGCGCTTGTTGCAGAAACTGCAAAAACGGCGACAACTCCACGTCGTGCCGGTTGCGGTTACGGCTACCCTTAGAGGCTGTTGGAAAATACCCTGGCGCGCAAGCTAATGCATTGATTTAAATGATCCGAAATCGTTCGATCTGGGGTTTTCCAACAGCCTCTTAGGCCGACCGCGCCTTTTCTGCTTCGAGCCCTTCTGCTTCGAGCCCGACGGGTTCGCTCTCTTGCTCGGACGCTGCTCTTCTTTCGCTGACTCCTTGATTACCTGCTCGGTCAGCACCGGGTAGGACTGGCGAGCGCTGACGCTGATCAGCGACAGGGTTAAAAAGCTCAGCCCGGGCACCGCCTGGCCATACAGGGAGGAAAAGAACCGGTCCAAGCCGTAGGTCTTTTTCCCGGCTTTGGTGACCGTGGTTTCGTCACCCCCGATCAACACCACACCCTTTTCGCTGAGCAAGTGATGCCGAATGAAAAACCAATGCAGCCGCAGCCAATCGAAGCGGGTGTTAAAAAAACGTTGCACGGTGCGGTCACTGCCCCCGGCCTCGGTCCAGCGGGAAATCCCTAACATCGTCACCCGCCCGGTCAGGGCCAGGACGGCTTCGATAAGGCAGGCCAACCGACGTTGGGCAGTCGCGTCAAGGCAAGGTGACAAGCAGGCCAACAGTGCGATAATCTCTGTCATAGCGGCTGTGGTAAATCGGTCAGGGGTGGTTGGGGTGAAAAACCCTACAACCTCACTCAGATTACTACAACCGCTATTTTCTAGTGATTATTTGGCGAAGGTATTATTAAGATTTACGCAAAGTGCATGTTTGGCTGCGGGTGAACTGATCCCCTTGCAGCGGCGTGTAGATGATGGTGGGCCTATCGGTGTAGCTGTCGGCTCCCCCTATAGTGATATCCTGTTCCAGTTGGCGCCGTAGCGACTCACTCCCTCTGTACCTGCTGCAGTCCTGGCAGCCCCTCCCGGAGGCGTTGCGAGAATGCGGGATCTTGGTCGGTCGCCTGCGCCTTGGCGGTAATCTCGCTGCGCGCTCGCAACTCCGGGAACGGCAGGCTGGTATCGATCATGCCCCGCTCGTAACCGAGTTCGTCGAGATACCCATTGGCGAGGATACGCCAGTCCCACGGGTTGCCGGGCGAGACGTTCTGGACGTGGTGGCGGATAACCGTCGTGCAATTGTGGGTAAGGGCATTGTACCAACGTGGCCGCTCGGCCAGACGGTTGACTTCCGCCAGGTAATCCAGCAGAATCGCCCGTGCCCGTGCCAATGGCATCCTGATGCGATATAGATAGGCCCGTTCCCCGCGATAATTGGTTCGCAACCGAATCACGTCACGCTCGTCGGCTACCACATAGTAAAGCTCGTATTGGCGGAAGAAGCCACGAATCGCCGAGTAGGACTCGCCTTTTTCCTTGCGCGTCTCGATGGAAATCGCCAGATGCGATCCGTCTGCAAACTGCCAGCTGATGATGGTATGGGCAATTAGCGTGGGGCCCCAGAAGGATAGAAACAGATCAACGCCCTGCAACGCATTGAGGTCAAATGTCCGGGTTTCCCACCGTTCGGTGTAGTCAGTCTCGGTGCGGTAGTCAAAATTACGCAGGTTATAAACCGTCAAGCGACGACCATCGACCACTGCTCTTGGAAGCCGCGCCACGTCCGGGGACCAGTCGCGGTCATTGCGCGGCGGCAGGTAAAGCCACCAGCTGATCAGCACCAAGAAAGCCACCCCGGTGGCGAGTAGAGCCCACCAGAACGGCCGCAGAAACGCCAGCAACGCCAGGCAACCTAGCACCCACCCGCCGGCCAATGTGGCAGCCAACCATCGGGTTGCAGGGCCGTCATACCACAACGCCAAGCTACCCCAGGCTATTCCGATGAGAATGAATGGCCATACCAACCGTTTCATGATGGTCCTGGTTGTTGTGTTTTGCGGTTTCTTGCGCATCGGATTGTGGTAGCCACCGGTAGAAAATCAATGTCTCCGTGTCCAGGATAGCTAACGTATGATAGCGGCGGTGGGTGCCACCTCAGCGCTATTGGCTCATCATGGCTGTTGTATCGGGGCAACTCACCCCGGTTGCGCAGGCCTCTGCGGCGTGCAGCAGCAGAATACGGCGCACCTCCTGAATGGTATAGGGATTGGCCTGGGTACTGTGGCCGGAACGCACCACCAGCTCGGACTCGACTCCCTCCAGATGGGCGCTGGCGTACTCGACAACGCCATCATTACCCTCCGCCACCGGCCCATCGCCCTTTACGGCGACGATAGAATTAACGGCGATATGGGGTGCCACCGGAATCGCGGCCAGCCCTTTGATAAGCGGACTGCCTGGTGTCATTGCGTACACGCTGCCGATTCGGCCGCTCGGAACCTTGGGAAATGCATCGGGATTTTGCGTAAAAATATCGGTGGCCGTATCAATGATTTTGACGGGTAGGCTGATCAGCCCTGCCACCCATTGCAGAACTCCTGACATGCTGTTTCTAAGTTTAGGAAAATATGTAAAAATAAGCACTGAAATAGGCGAATAAAGATGAGACACTTGAAGCATGCCAGGCACTGTGGAATTACCCCTTTTCCCGCAAGAATCCCGGATCCTCAGTTCCCGTCTAGGCGTGGTGGAAATGGCCGAGGAGCTGGTGTTTGTCAACGCCTCAGGGCCATTGATGAGCTGTGGACGCAGCGACCAGGCGACCAAGCGCTTCGTCGGTGCGATGCTGCTCCATCAAGGCTTGGCCAACGTCGATGATCTGGGGCAAATCTTAGGTACCAGTCGCGCGACGCTGTATCGCCCCTGTCAGCGCTACCGTGAGGGAGGTTTCAACGCCTTGCGGGACGGTCGTGGGAGCGGCCCTCGCCCGGCACACAAATTGACCGAAGCGGTCACAGCGATCGCGCAAAGCCACTTGGACGAGGGCTGCTCGATGGCGGAAACGGCTCGCCGGGTGGGTGTCAGCCCACGAGCGCTCTCCCATGCGATCGAACGCGGGCAGCTCAGGCGCCCGAAGCCGCGCCACCGTCACCTGCCGCTTGGCCCACGCCGCCGAGCCGAACGCGATGTGCGCCCGGCTGCCGCTGTCGGTACCGCTGTCAAGCGGTTAGCGGAACGCGCGCAAGCGGCGGCGGGTGGGTTGCCTGAGGCGGCACCGCAATTTGCAGCGGTCGAAGGGGTTGCCAATGCCGGGGTGCTGTTAGCCCTGGCGGCGATGCTCGGTGAGGGTCTGCTCAGCGTCGCGGAGCAGATCTATGCGCCGTTGAAAAAGGGCTTTTATGGTCTGCGCTCGATTCTGCTGTGTCTGGTGATGCTGGCATTATTACGGATCCAGAGCATTGAGCAATTGAGTGCCCACTCGCCAGGCGAGCTCGGCTTGCTGCTCGGTCTGGATCGGGTGCCCGAAGTCAAGACGCTACGGCGCAAGCTCGACGAGCTTGGCGCCCAGCAGAACGGGGCGCTATTCGCTGCAGCGCTCGCCGAGCGTTGGGCACGTGACGCGCCTGAGGAACTGGGGATGCTTTATGTGGACGGTCACGTCAACGTCTACACGGGGCGCAAGCATCCGGTGCCGAAGACCTTGGTGCAGAAACGGCGACAATGCCTGCCGGCCGCCACCGATACCTGGGTCCACAATGGGGCAAGCGAGCCGCTATTTTTCGTCACGAGCCCCACCAACGCTCACCTGCTCTCCCTGCTGGAGCAGCAGGTCATTCCCAAGGCGCGCGAGCAAATCCGCCAGATCACGGGGGAATCCCAGCGCTTGACGTTGGTTTTTGATCGCGAGGCCTGGAGTCCGCAGTCCTTCCGGCGCTGGCGTGACGAGGGAGTCGATGTCATCACGTATCGCAAAGGTCGGCAGACCCCTTGGCCGCAGAGCGACTATCGCACCGATACGCTGGCACGAGACGGCAGCGACATCAGCTACCAGCTGGCCGAGCGCAGCGTGCTCATTATCCAGAAAACCCGCCGCCAGCCCGCCTTCTGGATGCGGGAGATCCGCCGTCTGGGGAGCCGGGGACAGCAAACCGCCCTCTTGACCACGCGCCAGGATCTGCCCGCGGCGATCATTGCCGATCGCCTGTTTGCACGGTGGCGCCAAGAGAACTTTTTCAAGTACATGGAAGCGGAATTCAATCTCGACCAGCTGTGCACCTACGATACCGAGGCAGCCGATAGCGAACGCCGCGTTCCCAATCCCGAACGCCGCGCGATCGACAAGCAACTCAAGGCCACCAAGGCGCGGTTAGGAACTGTCCTAGCGGAACTGAGGACAGCTCAGAAAAACCCGGTGGCAGCCGACAAGCTCGCTGCCCAGCAACACGCGATGCAAACCCTTGAGACAGAGCTCGAGGGGCTCCTCGAAAAACGCCAGGCGATGCCAACCAAGGTGCCTTTGCACACCCTTCACGACATCGAGCGACTGGTTCATCATGAGATCGAACGAAAGACCATTACGCGACTGCTTAAGACGCTCGCCTATCGCAGCGAGAGCCGCCTTGCACGCCTTGTCGAGCCCTACTTTGCGCGCCGCGACGACGAAATACGTGCTTTCTTAAAGAGCCTCTTCCGCCTCAGCGGTGATATTATTCCTGATCACGAGCGCTGTGAACTGCATGTTCATCTCTATAGCCCCGCCAACCACCGTTCCCAGCGGGCGCTGGCCGCGCTTTGCGAGTACCTCAACCAGCAGCCGGTGCGTTATCCAGGTACCAACTTACGCGTGATTTATAAGACCATCGAGTCTCATTAACAATGCCGCGAGGTCAGGAGTTCGGGTTTTTGGGATGGGGGGGGGGGCGGGGGGGGGGGGGGGCCGGGGCAGGGGAGGGGGGGGGACAGAGGGGGGGAAAGCGTTTTTAGGGGGGAAGAAGGGAAGGGGGTTGGGGGGCGGAAAATAGCGCTCTGGGACGCTGAAGACAAAGGCCACCACCAACCGCCACACCGGCGAAAGGGGATCCATCCCAGGCATAGTTTGAAGGGAAGGAGTTTTTTATTTTATATAATTCAAAATAAGAGCGCGCCGCGCGGTCAAGCAAGCACAGACGGTATCCTTGTCGATTTGCACAATGCAGAACTCCTGACATGCTGTTTCTAAGTTTAGGAAAATATGTAAAAATAAGCACTGAAATAGGCGAATAAAGATGAGACACTTGAAGCATGCCAGGCACTGTGGAATTACCCCTTTTCCCGCAAGAATCCCGGATCCTCAGTTCCCGTCTAGGCGTGGTGGAAATGGCCGAGGAGCTGGTGTTTGTCAACGCCTCAGGGCCATTGATGAGCTGTGGACGCAGCGACCAGGCGACCAAGCGCTTCGTCGGTGCGATGCTGCTCCATCAAGGCTTGGCCAACGTCGATGATCTGGGGCAAATCTTAGGTACCAGTCGCGCGACGCTGTATCGCCCCTGTCAGCGCTACCGTGAGGGAGGTTTCAACGCCTTGCGGGACGGTCGTGGGAGCGGCCCTCGCCCGGCACACAAATTGACCGAAGCGGTCACAGCGATCGCGCAAAGCCACTTGGACGAGGGCTGCTCGATGGCGGAAACGGCTCGCCGGGTGGGTGTCAGCCCACGAGCGCTCTCCCATGCGATCGAACGCGGGCAGCTCAGGCGCCCGAAGCCGCGCCACCGTCACCTGCCGCTTGGCCCACGCCGCCGAGCCGAACGCGATGTGCGCCCGGCTGCCGCTGTCGGTACCGCTGTCAAGCGGTTAGCGGAACGCGCGCAAGCGGCGGCGGGTGGGTTGCCTGAGGCGGCACCGCAATTTGCAGCGGTCGAAGGGGTTGCCAATGCCGGGGTGCTGTTAGCCCTGCCGGCGATGCTCGGTGAGGGTCTGCTCAGCGTCGCGGAGCAGATCTATGCGCCGTTGAAAAAGGGCTTTTATGGTCTGCGCTCGATTCTGCTGTGTCTGGTGATGCTGGCATTATTACGGATCCAGAGCATTGAGCAATTGAGTGCCCACTCGCCAGGCGAGCTCGGCTTGCTGCTCGGTCTGGATCGGGTGCCCGAAGTCAAGACGCTACGGCGCAAGCTCGACGAGCTTGGCGCCCAGCAGAACGGGGCGCTATTCGCTGCAGCGCTCGCCGAGCGTTGGGCACGTGACGCGCCTGAGGAACTGGGGATGCTTTATGTGGACGGTCACGTCAACGTCTACACGGGGCGCAAGCATCCGGTGCCGAAGACCTTGGTGCAGAAACGGCGACAATGCCTGCCGGCCGCCACCGATACCTGGGTCCACAATGGGGCAAGCGAGCCGCTATTTTTCGTCACGAGCCCCACCAACGCTCACCTGCTCTCCCTGCTGGAGCAGCAGGTCATTCCCAAGGCGCGCGAGCAAATCCGCCAGATCACGGGGGAATCCCAGCGCTTGACGTTGGTTTTTGATCGCGAGGCCTGGAGTCCGCAGTCCTTCCGGCGCTGGCGTGACGAGGGAGTCGATGTCATCACGTATCGCAAAGGTCGGCAGACCCCTTGGCCGCAGAGCGACTATCGCACCGATACGCTGGCACGAGACGGCAGCGACATCAGCTACCAGCTGGCCGAGCGCAGCGTGCTCATTATCCAGAAAACCCGCCGCCAGCCCGCCTTCTGGATGCGGGAGATCCGCCGTCTGGGGAGCCGGGGACAGCAAACCGCCCTCTTGACCACGCGCCAGGATCTGCCCGCGGCGATCATTGCCGATCGCCTGTTTGCACGGTGGCGCCAAGAGAACTTTTTCAAGTACATGGAAGCGGAATTCAATCTCGACCAGCTGTGCACCTACGATACCGAGGCAGCCGATAGCGAACGCCGCGTTCCCAATCCCGAACGCCGCGCGATCGACAAGCAACTCAAGGCCACCAAGGCGCGGTTAGGAACTGTCCTAGCGGAACTGAGGACAGCTCAGAAAAACCCGGTGGCAGCCGACAAGCTCGCTGCCCAGCAACACGCGATGCAAACCCTTGAGACAGAGCTCGAGGGGCTCCTCGAAAAACGCCAGGCGATGCCAACCAAGGTGCCTTTGCACACCCTTCACGACATCGAGCGACTGGTTCATCATGAGATCGAACGAAAGACCATTACGCGACTGCTTAAGACGCTCGCCTATCGCAGCGAGAGCCGCCTTGCACGCCTTGTCGAGCCCTACTTTGCGCGCCGCGACGACGAAATACGTGCTTTCTTAAAGAGCCTCTTCCGCCTCAGCGGTGATATTATTCCTGATCACGAGCGCTGTGAACTGCATGTTCATCTCTATAGCCCCGCCAACCACCGTTCCCAGCGGGCGCTGGCCGCGCTTTGCGAGTACCTCAACCAGCAGCCGGTGCGTTATCCAGGTACCAACTTACGCGTGATTTATAAGACCATCGAGTCTCATTAACAATGCCGCGAGGTCAGGAGTTCTGCAATGTGGTTTCTATTGCCCGCCAGCGGGATCTGCGGGAATTAGTCGGCGAGCATATTCCGGGTGCGGAGCAACTCGGGTTTGCCGATGTCCTCAATTGGTGGGAAGCTCGCTTCGATGAGATCACCCTAGCGGATCGCAACTTATCCGCCATTGTGGAAAAGCGGTTGCTGCGGCCGAAGTCGGCAGCGGCGGGGCGGAAGTTGGCAGAGGCTTTCCAGCGCACCGCCAGGTCGCGAGAAGATAATGAACACCCTGCTGACCCGCCAGGGGGACAAGGAAATGTTTCGCAAGGTGTATCCCTTCAGTCCGGCGTTGGTGCAGACCCTGGTTGCGGTCTCGTCGCTCCTGCAGCGGGAGCGCACGGCATTGAAACTCATGCTGCAACTGTTGGTAGAGCATCGCGATACGCTGGAACTGGAGGTAATCTTCCCGGTTGGGGATCTGGTTCCATGCTACATCTTGGCAGGAGACGAGCCCTTTACCCAGGCCATGCGCATGCGCTTCGATAACGCCAAGAAACTCTATCGACAGAAACTACTTCCTATGTTGGAAGACCAGCATGGCGTCACGGCGGAGGACATTGAGTCCGGAAGATTAGCGATGCATTGCTGGTGCAGCGCTTTCGCAATGATGACCGACTGGTGAAGACGTTGTTGCTATCGTCTCTGGCCGAAGGTGTGGAGGTACTGCGTGGATTGACCCCCGCACGGTTGGTGGCACTTAACCACGGTACGGTGCGCTCGCCGATTGCGGGCCAGGAAAGCCAGCTGGTGTTGGCCAAGTGTCGTCACTGGGCGGGGCAGGTGGGCGAGATCAAGGTTTCCGACGATGGCGCCAATCCGGCGGTGTCCCTGCATATCGTGGGCGTGGATACGGAAGGAATACTGGAAAACGCCAAGGTGCTGGACAACTATGGAAATCGCATCCAGAAGGTCAAACATATCCTGTATGAGTCCTTGCAGATTCCAACGGCTGAGGGGGATCTGCTCCCGCCGCGCTACGACATGCTGTGGCGCGGCACCAGGCGGACCTGTGAACTGCTGTTTGAACCGTAAAGAGAGCTGCCCCTTGATAACTTTGCAGCGGCGGACTGGGATGCGCTGCTAATCCTGATCGACTTCCCCTTCGACCAGCCACCCCATACGCCACGGGATGATATTGCCCGGGTTCAAAAATTTCAGGCTGTGGGAAAAGCAGCGGATACGTTGGTATGGTTGCCCTCTTTTCCGAATCCGAAGGCGATCGAAGACCTGGGCCGCCTGGTATTGCTTGACCAGGTGTTATCCGGAAACCGACTCAACGAGTACGGCGGACATCTGTCGCAGACGGAACGTGAGCAGGCGCGTGTTCTCCTGGTGAACCAACGCGACCAGATGCGGCAACGGGTGAAGAATCATCTGCTGGCGGCATACGGGATCAGCAAGATCGATGGCAATGCTATCGATACTTCCCATGATCTGGACGAGCACTTTCTCTCGTTGAACCCGCACCTCAAGGTTCAACCGCCGGTGGGAGCAGGGTTTAAGGATTGTTTTGAGCATTTATTTGTTCAGGCGCTGGAGCATCAGTACCCCAATCATCCGAGGTTTGAGGGCGAGGTTAAGCGGGTAGGACTGCGGCGTGTTCTCGACGTCGTTCGCCAGGCGGCACAAGTCAAGGATGGCCGCGTGGAGGTGGAGAAGCCGCTTCGCGAGGAAGTGCGGCGCATCGCAGTACCGCTTAAGCTGGGTGATATGGGCGAGACGCATTTCGTGTTGCGTGATGAGTGGCAGCGTGAATTCCTGCGCAAGCAAGCCCAGGATGGAGTGCAAGAGCTGACGGTTCGGCGATTGCGTCAGTGGATCGAGGAGCCCGAGCGGCGCGGGCTAGAGAGAGCAATACAGAATCTCATCATGGTGACTTTCGCTTTACAGACCAGTCGTAGCTTCTACCTGCACGGCGGGCCGGTGGATCTGCAACTCGAGAATTTGGATGACGAGATGGAGCTGCGCGAGCAGCGACTGCCAAGTGAGATAACCTGGGCGGAGGCAGTAAAGCGCTCAGGAGCGCTACTGGGAGTCGCCGTATCCCCACTGCTAAATGCGCAGAATGTAGCGAAGCTCGTGAATGAAGTGGCGAAGATCGCCAGAGACTGCCAAGCAGAGGTGGAGCGGCTCCGGGGCCAGCTCCGCTTGCGTATGCAGGCCTTCGGCATCGAGCTTCGAGATGCGCACCGGTATCAGACGGTGGAGGCGGCTTCGGCGGTGCTGGTCGAGATCCAGGCCGGTGAAGGCGATGCCATCATCGTAGCCCTGGCGAAGGCCGCAATTGCAACATCAGAAACCGCCATGGGTCAAGCCATCAAGGGTGCGAGACAGATGGCGGATGCGCTGCAAAACGCGGAGTGGACGCTTTTCGAGAAGATTCGTGCTCTCGCTGAACCCTATAAGACGCGTGCCGAGGGAATCGGTAGCCTGGTTGTCAATGCCTTGCGACATGATGAACATGTGACGCCGCTTGCGGCGACCTTACGACAGGCGCAAATGGAGGCTATCGATTTATTGGCGGCGGCGGCGACCCAGCAAGCATCGCCGGCACCTAGCCGTCCCAGCCGCCGGCACCGCCGCTGCCTGGGCGCAAGCTCGCCAAGCAGGGACGCAGGACGGTTAAGGCCAGCGAAGCGAAGCAGGTGTTTGCCAGCATTGAGTCTGATCTGTCTGGTCAGAAAAGCGCAACGATTGAGGTGGAATGGAAAATTTACGAAGAACGGTAGGAGCGATCCTACCGGGAAATAAAAAATGACGACGCCGACACCAGACCAAATAAAAACTCAAGTCGCTGCTATAAGAAAGCTTCGGCCCGATGCACGCCTGATTGGTATTCGCACGACTGGGGCCTGGCCGGGCGATGAAGGCATCGTCGTGGAAGGAGTTCATCTGCCGGTGGCTTTCTGCCAATCTCAACTGGAGATCAGTGAGCGGCTGGCCGCTCTGGGTGATGCTGATAGTTTGGTTCTGTTAACGCCGTTATCCGAGCAGGCGCTTAGTCTCGATGTTTTGGCGCGGATGGCAGGACGCAGGCTTATACACATGGATCGTTGGGAAATGGTGCGGCAGGCATTCGGTGCGAGACAGATTGATCCTCGTCTTCCTATGCAGGGATGGGTAGCGGATGCGCTTTTAGGCGCGATGCCGGAAGGAGGATTTGCTCCCGTGCCCAGCGGTTTTCTCGATGCGGAGACTGCATGGCAAACGCTGCTGGAGTATTACCTGGGGCTTGCCACTGGACGGCCCGATGCGGGCGACCTCTTACAGTGGAGTGTGGATGCAGAGCGCGTGTCGCGATATGAGGCGCTCGCGGAACCCTTGCGCTTGGGAATGCGTGATCATTTGGCTGAATCTGCGGGCGTGTTGGGAGAGATTTTCGCAGCCGCAATTGATGCGGGGCAGGGCTCGCTACTATTGCGATCGGGCTTGTCTGCGAGGTGCTGTTTGGCGGAGGAGGACGCCGGAGCTCGACTTTGTCGCAAGCTATTGCACGGCTTGAGCCTTTCGTGGGGGGCCGTACCCTAACTGCCGACCAAGGGCAAGCGTGGTACGAGGCGGCAAGAGGGGTACTAGACAGACTGCCCGCAGAGCAACGACGGATATGGATTGAGCGCGCTGAGGGACTTTTAAAGGATCTCAAGGCGCATCAATTTGCTGTCCTGAGTACCGTGTTTATTACGGGTTTCCAGCAACGGCTCACCGCCTTTGGTCAAGCCTTGCATGGCTATCTTGACGGTAACGCCGATCTCAATGAGATAGAGGCCGCCTTTGCCGAGGTGCTTCGGCATAGCGAGTGTGAGTCCAACCGGGAACGGATAGAGCGCCTGGAGATGGCAGTAAAGCTGGCACGTCGTCTTGGCAGCGCGGTGCATCAGAAGCCGCCCACCGTCGGAGGGGCTATCGATACCCATCTCATGGACGGCGTCTTTGTGGACTGGGCCAGGCGGTATCTGCTCGGAGGCGATCCGGTAGATGGTTTAGCCAATGCCTTTGGGCGACTCTATCAACGGATCAGAGAGATTCGAGAGCCGCAAAACCGTGTCTTTGCCGAGCGCCTCAAAGCGTGGAATAAAGCGCCAACACCGGAACAAGGTTTCCTGCCTATCGAGCAGTTTCTCGACAAGGTCGTCGCGGACCTCGCCGCAAAAGAGCCGGTGCTCATTATTGTAATTGATGGTATGGATGGGAGCATCTTTGCAGAGCTTTCCGAGGATCTGCGGTGGCGCGGGTGGGTGCGTTGGGCTGATTCAGCGGGGGTAGGAAGCGGCTGTCTCCTGAGCGCGCTTCCTACTGTAACGGAGTTCTCCCGTACGGCTTTGCTGACGGGGCGGGTGGCATCGGGTTCGAGTGGAACCGAGAAGTCAGGATTCGCCAATCATAATGCGTTGCGTTTGGTATCGCGGCCATTGCAGCCGCCGCTGTTGTTTCACAAAGGGGACCTGACGGATGCAGCGGCCCAAGGTCTCTCTGCGATCGTTCGAGAGAGTATCGTTAGCCCTGAGCAACGCATCGTCGGTGTTGTGATTAATGCGGTAGATGATCATCTCGCAAAGTCAGAGCAGTTGCGCCTCAAATGGTCGGTCAATTCGTTCCGGGTTCTTGACGCCTTGCTCTACGAAGCCCGGATCGCGGGACGGGTCGTTGTGGTGACCGCCGACCATGGTCATATGCTCGAGGAGGATGGTAAGCGGCTCACGGGTGATTCAGAGGAGCGCTGGCGTTCCTATGGGGAACCATTGGCCGAGCAGGAGATGGTGTTTGAGGGGCCACGGATTCGGGCTGCTACCGGCAAGGAGCGAGTGGTGCTGCTGTGGAGTGAAGCGACACGCTATTGCCAGAAGAAGAACGGTTACCACGGGGGTGCGACGCCGCAGGAGGTTGTCGTACCCTTGGGTGTGTTTCTCAGTGTAGGTCAGGAACTCGGCGAGTGGCAGCCGGTGGCGGAGTATGTGCCGGAATGGTGGTTGACATCCGTTGCGACGTCTCCAGAGGCGCCTCGGCCCGCCAAGAAAATGGGAAAACGCCCACCTGCCAAAACAAAAGGCCAGGGGAGTCTTTTCGAGACACTGGAACGCGAGGACGAAATTCCGCCGTCGGAATGGATTCAGGCACTGTTGAACTCGGAAGTTTGCGCGGCTCAACGTCGGCTCGCGGGGCGTCAGGCGCCTCCTTCAGAAACGGTTCGGCAGGTGCTTGCCACCCTGGAGGGGCGCCATGGCCGCGTGCCCAGACGAATGCTTGCCCAGGTGATACAAGAGCCGGAGTTTCGCCTGCGTGGAATTCTGGTGGGACTACAACGCCTTCTTAACGTCGACGGTTATCAGGTGCTCTCAGTCGAGGAAGGAACGGAAACCGTTTCCTTAGATATCGATTTGCTTAAAAAGCAGTTTCAGATATGACGGCATGACCAGGATATCGATCAGTCCACAGCGCCGCGACGAACTTCTGGATGCTCTGCGCAGAGGCACCGTTCCCTGCGCGAGTCTCGATCTTCTGGCAGTAGGGCTAGAGGGGTTGCAGCCCGCACTGGAGACTGAACTGGCGTCGGTAAGAAGCGGGCGAGGCGTGCTCAAGGCGGTGCGCGGCGAATATGGCAGCGGTAAGACGTTTTTTGCGCGCTGGCTTCAGGAGCTGGCGAGACGGACGGGGTTCGCGTCTTCTGAAGTGCAGGTCTCGGAAACGGAGACGCCCCTGCATCGCTTAGAGACCGTTTATCGCCGACTGGTTGAGAATCTCTCGACGATCGACACTCGGTTAGGAGCGCTGCGCTCCATTATTGATGGTTGGTTCTATACGCTGGAGGAAGAGGTTCTGCAGCGTAGCGCAAGCAGTTCGCTGGATGAGGGGTATCTGCTCGAACAGACCAATAAGTTGATGGAGCGCCGGCTTGAGCAGGTTACGCGACAAGCGCCGACGTTTGCGGCCTGCCTGCATGGCTACCGTTGCGCCTTGGCGGAGGGCGACAAAGCAGTGGCCGAAGGTCTTCTCGCTTGGCTTTCCGGACTTCCGAACGTTGCTGCTCGCATTAAGCGGAAGGCTGGAATTAAAGGGGATATCGATCATTTCGGGGCACTGAGTTTTCTACGGGGACTGCTGACTGTCCTTCGCGATTCAGGCCATGTGGGGTTGGTTTTAGTGCTGGATGAGATAGAGACCCTGCAGCGCGTGCGCGGCGACGTGCGCGATAAAGGACTCAATGCCTTGCGGCAGTTCATGGACGAGGTGGAAGCCGGGCGATTTCCTGGATTGTATCTTCTGGTGACCGGAACGCCGGCTTTTTTTGACGGACCGACTGGAGTCCAGCGGTTGTCTCCCTTGGCGCAGCGCCTTTATGTGGATTTCACAACGGATGCCAGATTCGATAACCCACGGGCTGTCCAAATTAGGCTCGCCGGCTTCGACTTAGAGAAGTTGAAGGCAGTGGGGAGCAAGGTGCGGGACATTTACGTTGCTCATTGCCCTAACGCCGAGCGTATCCGCCAGGTCGCGAATGACCCTTATCTGCACGATCTAGCGCAAGCGGTCACTGGGGAGTTGGGGGGTAAGGTGGGTGTTGCGCCACGAGTATTTCTCAAGAAGCTGGTTGCCGACGTCCTTGATCGCATCGACCAGTTTCCAGATTTCGATCCGCGGCTGCACTATGCCTTAACAGTAAGTGATGCCGAGCTTACCGAAGTCGAACGTAATGCGAGGGGAGCTTCCAGCGTTGATGACATCGAACTTGATTTGTAAAGGGGGAATGCTTCATCAGGTGCTTATTCCGGAAAACGCTGTAAATACATCCTGGTAAGCTTGACGGCGGTATCCCTACCGCCGACATTTCCTGCATAAGCACCTAACACTTGAAGTTTATTTACAACCGATCAGACACTTATATATCGACTCCAGGTTTTTCTACCAAACTCGTCAGCTCATGACTTCCTTCGTTAAACTGCATCCTGCGATCCAGCATCACATTGTCAACAGCCTAGGTTGGCGAACGCTTAGACCCCTCCAGGAAACATCTATCGATCCACTGCTTCAAGGTAAAAGCGCGTTACTCATTGCCCCGACGGCAGGCGGGAAGACCGAAGCTGCTATTTTTCCATTGCTGTCACGACTTCTCAGTGAGAACTGGGGACCAATCAGCGTCTTGTACGTATGTCCGATCAAGGCGCTGCTTAACAATCTCGAGATTCGGCTCCGACAATACGCCGAGTGGCTGGGCCGGCGTGTCGCCGTTTGGCATGGTGACATTGGGCAGGGCAGTCGCAGCCGAATTCTAAAAGATCCCCCGGATATCCTGCTTGCGACCCCCGAATCCTTGGAGGTCATGCTGGTATCCCGCCGGACTGACCATGTGAATCTGTTTGCAAAGATCAGAGCAGTCGTGGTCGATGAGATCCATGCATGCGCCGGAGATGATCGTGGATGGCACCTCCTGGCGGTGCTGGATCGTATTTCTTACCTGAGCAGCCACGCCATACAACGTATTGGTCTGTCCGCTACCGTCGGAAACCCGGATGAGTTACTCGATTGGTTAACGGGGCACGCAGATGCAACTGGAGTCGTCATAGCGCCGGCTGCCGGTGGTTCAACCCGGACCGTTGTGGAAGTGGATTATGTGGGCAGTCTGCATAATGCTGCCGTCGTGCTCTCGAGGTTGTATCGTGGAGAAAAGAGGCTGATCTTTTGCGACAGTCGTTCGCAGGTTGAGTCCCTTGCCGCAGAGCTGCGACAACTTGGAGTCCAGACATTTGTGTCGCACAGTTCTTTGTCCGCCGAGGAACGCCGACGGGCTGAATTGGCGTTTGCCGAGGCGCGTCATTGCGTCATCGTCGCTACCAGCACCCTCGAGTTGGGTATTGATGTCGGGGATTTAGACCGAGTCATTCAAATCGACGCGCCTCCTAGCGTAGCGGCTTTCTTGCAGCGCCTGGGCCGTAGCGGACGGCGTGCAGATACGCAGCGAAACTGCCTGTTTCTGGCGACATCAGAAGAGTCATTGTTGCGTCTTCTAGGTCTGTTGGTGCTTTGGTCAACGGGTTACGTGGAGCCGGTGATTCCACCGCAACAGCCTTATTTCGTTCTGGCGCAGCAAATTATGGCTTTATCTCTCCAGAATGCGGGCGTTGGCCGCTACACGTGGCATGAGTGGCTGCAGGGTTTCTGCCGTACCACTCAGATATCCCGTGGGGAAAGCGCACAGCTTGTCTCCCATATGCTGCAACACGGCTATCTGTTCGAAGATCAAGGAATTCTCTCGATGGGGTACGCCGCAGAGGAAAACTTCGGGCATCGCAACTACCTGCCGTTATTCTCGGTATTCGACACACCGCCGTTGTTTGCAGTGTACTACGGGCGCACGGAACTCGGGACCGTACATCAGCTTACCTTTCAAGTGAAACATGATGAACCGATTGCGTTGTCTCTTGGCGGCCATTTCTGGCGAGTTAAACATGTGGATTGGAAACGGCGCCAGGTATTTGTGGAGCCAAGCACGGAGCCGGGAAAGTCCCGATGGTTTAGTCCAGGCCAGCCCCTGTCTTACGAACTCTGTCAAGCCGTATGTCAGGTACTGGCGGGTTCGGCGCCGGTGGTGTCGCTGTCAAAGCGGGCTAAAGCAGCGCTCGAGGCTGCGTTGTCGGAGTATGGATGGGTCGAAGCGCAACAGACAACGCTTGTGTCAAACGGCAAGGGGACGTCTTGGTGGACATTTGCAGGCGGCGTGCTAAACAGCGCCATTGCCTCTCGATTGGAAGAGCGAGTTGGGAAACTCCCATACGACAATTTCGCGCTTCACTTTAAGGGTCGGCGGGCGAGTAAAAATGTAGTCGACACTTCCGCAAGATACTTGAAGAGGTTGAGAATGCCACCAGCCCTACTGTCAGTGATGACGTGCGAGAGGACTACAAATTTGGCGAATGCGTCCCGGCTTTGCTACTGGAGTCAATGATCAATATACGTTTTTCCTGCACTGCAGCATGGAGAGAGCTAAAACGGAGAGAGCTCAAGGTTGTTCACCTTCGCTAGCCAACCCCCTGCATAAAGGGTATTTTGGCATAACATTCGGCGG
>CAVSVP010000005.1:0-111498 GCA_963731125.1 uncultured Pseudomonadota bacterium | reverse complement strand
GGCAGTCTCTAGCTGTGTTAGCAGCTTATCGGTCACGCCACCAAACAGCCGCCGTAAAATCAACCGACTGGCTTTTAGTCCTCGCTGCTCACCGATAAGGTTTAGTAGACCGATGGTTTTTAGTAACCGTACTGCGGCATCGTCCGGTTCACCATCGAACCGTTCCAGAGCGGTGACCACCTCGACCCAGCGGTGATAAGTGAGCGGATCGGAGAATCCTCCTGCCTGATTCAGCATAAAGTAATCATAAAGTTCCCACGGCTCGATCCAGTCTCCCATCTGCAGCTTGCCAAGGCGTTCTCGTAAGCCAAAGGGCTCGCTACTACCGAGGTAGGAAAATAGGGTGCGCTCGTTTTGTGCTATTTTTTGACAGAGAACCGGCAGGATCAGCAGGGTTAGCGGATGGAGCGGATAGCAGCGCCCAAACAGTTCGCGTGCTCTGCTCGCATCGAGTCCCAATGGAAGTGCCCCTTCTGCTGCAAGACACTTTATCCACTCATCGAGTTGTACTTCCACTGCGGGGGCCAAACGGTCACTGGGCTCAAAGGCGGCCGTGACAATACGCAGTGACTGCTCTGCCGGCTCCAAAAAGGCAATCGCATCAAAACGCCCCTGCACCTTTTGCCATTCGTCCCGCAAATGTTTGCCCAGACGATGACTGTAGTATTCAAAAGCTTGGTGGAGCATCACCACCAGATACAGCGGTGCGGGATTGGCCTCGTGAGCCTGTTCGGCCAGCAGTTGCAGAAGGTGAATTTCGCGATACTGCGGGTGATAGGACTCGTATTCGAGAAACTTTCCTAGCTCGTCAATCTCAATGAGTAGACCTTTGCCACCAACTTCAGCCCAAGCACTCTGCACTTGCCTAATTAAGGCTAATAGCCGATCCATCGGTGTACCCGGGTGGGCAGCGGCCTTAATATTGCCAACAAGCGTTTGGGGGAGTCTGCTCTGCTCAACCGCGGCGGCCAACGCCAGCATGAGTTGACGTACCAGCGAATCGGGAATCCCGTTAATCTGTACTCGTAGGAACCCCTTTTGACCGATGAGCGCCCGTTGAAACCGCTTCGCAAGCTTTGGTTGAGTTGCTTGGAGTATGGTTATCGCGGCTCGGTGGGCTTCGCTCGTTTCCGATGAGAGCAATGCCGCCAGAAAGAGGGCAAAGGCGGATTTACCCGAGCCATAAGGGCCGATCAACGCCAGGGCGCGACTACAGGCATCCTGCCCTAGTCCCTCGGCGATTTGCGCCAGTGCCTGCAGCGCCCGTGACGTGGGTATATAGGCCTGAACCAATTCAATGGTCTCGCCGTCACGAGACAAGTTAATCGAACGAGTGTAGGAGGTTTTGATCTGAATCTGTCGATTCAATGGGCTCATGCCGCGCTCCTGCGGTAATGGTCTCGCAGCACATCCAGAGGATTGAAGACGTCGCCACGCCGGTAGAGTTGATGCACACCAGCGGTATCGCGCAATTCGTAGCTGTGGGGGTAGTGTTTCATAACCCGCGCTAGGGCATCCATCAGCCCTTCTTCATTGAGACGAAATACCGCTCCCGCCGCAGCCCAGTCGTCGTCACCATAGAGTAGAACCCGTATGGGTAGCGCAGGTTGTCGTGGATTGGCGGCAAAACGCTGCAACAACGCAAAATGAAGCGCTATCGGGGGGAGAAAGGGACGTACCATGCGCAAACTCCGATAGCACCTCCCCTCTTCGGTTTCAATGAGGTGTAACTGAGACAGAGGCGAATCCAGATGTTCATCACTGCGCCCGGCCATCGGAGCGTACATACGTAGCAGTGTTGAGATATCCGATTTCAGAGTGCTCTTCGAGCGGCGCACTTTCAGTTCTTGCCCGACAAACTCGCTCAGGGACTGCAGCGGCTCATTATCTTGAAATCGCGGCATAGCGAAACGGTTGAAGAACCAGTAAAATCCAGTTGCCGATTCGGCATTGGAGGCGATCAGCCAGTGGATAATCCATAGGGTGGCTTCATCTTCCAGATAACGATCACCCTCATCCCCTAACAGCGTTTTCCCTAACGGAGTCGGAATCAAGATAGCTTCGCCCTCGCTGAAGGCCACTATACCGGTCACTTGCAACCAATATTGAATGGCGTTGACCATGTTTCGCCCAACCCCTAAAGCCACCATAGCATTTTCAGGTTGAGTGAAGATGCCAGGAGTCTCTCTGATCGCATCAAATCCTTTTGTCAACCACCCGTAACGTAAGGGAAAAGTTTCATGACGTCCGAAGGTGGCTTGTTTCGATTCAATTTCACTTAATTCACTTCCTGTATGCGACGCACTGCCGCGACAATCTGTTCCACTACCTCGGACACTTCGGCGCTGGAATGGTCACGGCTAAAGCTCAGCCTGATCGCGCCGTATAGCGAATCATCCTCAATACCCATAGCCCGTAACACATAGGAGGGTTCTACTGTACCGGATGTGCAGGCCGACCCGGAGGCTATAGCTACTTCTGCCGAGAGTTGGTTGATTAACGCATCACTACCTATCCCTTTAATGGAAAAGTTGACAATGTAGGGTGAACAGCGTGCGGGCTCACCGTGCACCTGCAGTGACAGGCGTGATCCAAGCTGTTCCAGAAACTGGTGCTTCAACTCGTCCACATGGGCTAAATCGGCTTCACGCCGCGTTGCAGCAAGAGTCAGTGCCGCACTCAGGCCAATGATTTGATGGGGGGCGAGGGTACCAGGGCGGAGGCCAAATTCTTGTCCGCCACCGTACATCAGTGGTTGTAGATGCAACTGACGACGGTTGCGGACCACTAGACATCCTACTCCTTTGGGGCCGTGAAACTTATGCGCTGATAACGCCAGCAAATCAATGGGTATCTGTTGCAGATCGATGGCAAACTTGCCGGCGGCTTGTGCGGCATCGACATGAAAAAGCACCCCCTTCTCCGCTGCAAGCTCCGCCACCTCGGCGATAGGCTGCAGCACGCCGGTTTCATTATTGGTGTGCATCAGCGACACAAGGAGGGTGTCGCTCCGCAGGGCGCGTTTGACCGCCTCAGGTTCAATCCATCCTTTGCTGTTTGGAGCAAGATAAGTGATCTCATACCCTTCGCGTTGCAGTGAGCCGCAGCTCTCCAATACCGCTTTGTGTTCAATGGCCGATGTCACCAGGTGGCGGCCATGCATGGCATGGGCGAGAGCCACGCCGCGCAGCGCCAAGTTGTTCGCTTCGGTGGCGCCGGAGGTAAAGATGACCTCGTCGGCCTCGCACCCTAGCTCGGCGGCGATCTCGGCACGGGCATCGGCAACGACTGCAGCGGCGGCTTGTCCGGGAAGGTGGGCTGTGGATGAAGGATTGGCGTAACCGCCTTCGCTACTCAGATGCTTGACTATCTGTGCAAGTACTTCAGGAGCAATCGGCGTGGTCGCAGCAGTGTCAAAATAGAAGGGCTTTACGGGTATGTCCATGGCAGTTCCATCCACCCACAGCGGCATTATGTTTTCCCTGCATTGATCTGCTTAGCGCGTTATCATTCACCAGTGAATCTTATCTGCATTTTCTGTCTTGCTCGTCACCACCGTCGATGACGAAAACAAAGGAGAATTGCTGCCGATTCCTAAGGTGATCTTCAACTCGCGCGAGGAATCGACTCTTCAGGATCAAGCCTTCTGCGCTCAGTGCCGCGCAAAGTCTTTAGTTTTAGCTCCAAACCATTCTCCATCACGATCCAGACGCTATTACCAGTCGATATGTCTCGTCACAAGTAAGGTACTTATGTTACGTGAGTTCAACTTGTAAGTGCAACTCAGATTGACGCTAAGAGGGTAAGCTACGGTAGCATCACGGCTTGCTCTAACCGCCAAGCAATGAGGAACGCAATGAGAGGCTACCAGCAGCTTACCCAGAAAGAACGATACCCGATTCTAGCATTCATGAACGCAGGTCACAGCCAAACCGAGATTGCCGCCCTGCTGGGGCAGTGTAAGTTCACCCTCAGCCGGGAACTCAGGGGCAACCGTGGTCTACACGGCAATCAACCACAGCTGGCTGCGTCGGCTGGCGCTCCAGCGCCGCCAGACCAAGGATGGAGCAAGTATCCCCAATGCGACCTGACGCTGGGTCGATTGGCTGCTGCGTGAGGACTGAAGACCAGAGCAGGTCCACCTCTGGTTGGAAAAGCGAAGACAATTGCCAGGCGATATTTTTTTGCCAGGGTCCGCTCCGACAGCGACTATTGTTGAATCTCGCACCGAATCCTCCAGTGTCGTGCGAGCATTCTTATGGGGCTGCAGTTTCATCAAAGACTCTCGTCTGTAAACTCGCGGATGAAGCGCTTGAAGATCTCCCGCACTAATCATATCGGGTACTTCCCAGTTGGTATATAATCACACGGGTCTTGACATATAGCTTACGATAGATCTTTTGCATCAGTCAGACTCTAGCTGTCCAGGTCGGATGTTTAGTGCTGCTCAGCCCCGCCGTCCGGCAGCGATTCATTACCACGCACCTCCCCGTGCGCTGCTGGCGATACTTTTTAGCCCGACGACAAAGCGCTCATTTTTGCAAGAGGTCTAAATTTACTTACCATTCCGTTAGCCCCCACACAATTGCCTGGAAACCAAAGCGATGAGCGACAAAAGCGCCCGCGATATCACTGCTGAAGCCAAGCAAGCCGTGCCTACGCTAAGCCTCGCCGAGGCCAAGCGCAAGTATGACCAAGGCGCGATCTTTCTCGACGTGCGTGAGGTATTCGAGTGGTGGGGCGGACGGGTGCAAAATGCCGTACATATCCCGCGTGGCCTGCTGGAATGGCGGGTTGCCGACCGGCTTGCCGATAAAGACCGTCCCATTGTCGCCTACTGCGCCTCCGGCGCGCGCTCGGCCTTGGCGGCAGCACGGCTCAGAGAAATGGGTTATCACGACGTCAGTTCCATGAACGCCGGCTATAAAGCGTGGAGAAAAGCGGGTTACCCGGTTGAGCGCACTCTGCTTTCCTACCTGTTGGGCGGCTGGTAATGACAACGGTGGTCTTGGTCGGCGCCGGTCACGCGCATTTAGCGATCGCCAAGAATGCCGGCAAATTTAGCGAACGGGGTGTGCGCCTGGTGCTCGTCGATCCCGGTCAGTTCTGGTACTCGGGGCTGGCTACCGGGATGCTGGGCGGCATGTATGACAAGGCCGAGGATCAGGTGGATCCCGAACGTTTGATTGCGGCGTCCGGTGGTGAATTTCTCCGCGATGAAGTCATCGGTGCAGACGTAAAGCGGCAAGTTTTGCGGCTTGCTTCAGGCACAGCGCTTCCTTATGACGTAGTTTCCTTTAACATCGGCAGTCAGATCGACGCCGGCTTGGCCGTAGAGCGAGACGATGTCTGGACGGTAAAGCCCATCAGCGAACTCTGGCGACTGCGTCAAAAGTTGGAAGCCCATTTTACCAATGGGGACATCCGGCGTATCGCTGTAATCGGCGGCGGCCCTACCGGCTGTGAGATCGCCGCCAACCTGGAGGCGTTGGCCCGGCGCCATCATAGCCGCCTCGCTATTACCCTGGTCAGTGCGGATGCCCGGCTGATTAGCCAAAACGCCCCGGGGGCGGCCAAACGGCTGGCGAAGACGTTAATGCGCCGGGGGATTAATATTTCCCATCAGCGGCGGGTCACGGCGCTTGAAGACGGCCGAGTCATTGCCGCCGGCGGCGAGCCCTTCGTCTTTGATGATGCCGTGCTGGCGACGGGCCTGGTGGCCAAACCGTTGGTCTGCGAACTGGGTCTGCCTTGCGATAAAGTGGCCGGATTAAAGACCACCGAACAGCTGCACTCTATCGCCGACGCGCGAGTTTTCGCTGCCGGCGATTGCGCCGACATCCAGGGCCATCGGCTGCCCAAGCTGGGGGTTTTCGGCGTTCGTGCCACGCCTATCCTCTGCCACAACCTGCTGGCCGCCGCCTGTGGCGAAACCCTTAAGGCCTATCGCCCGCAACGCATTTACCTTGCCATCCTTAACCTGGGCGATGGCACGGGCCTAGCTACCTGGGGACCGTTGTGGTGGCAGGGAAAAGTGAGTCTACGGTTAAAAGACTGGATCGACAGGCGCTTTCTCAACACCTACCGCGAAGCTTATCGGCGCGCCGCACCCGCGCAGGAATAATTATCCTTAGCACAGACAGACCTGCAGAGTAACGACGGCGCCTGGCGTTTAGCGGTTGGAATGGCGATTTTTTTACACGACTTGGAAAGTAATTGCGCCTGCTCAGTTGAGGGGCCTGGGGGTTGGGGTGTCATAAGCAGCCGCCAAGAAAGGCGGCAGTGCGAATGGGTGCAGGAAAGCACCTTTGAGCAGCGTTGACATCCCAGCCCTCAGACCCGTAAAACTTGGGGCTTCTCAAAGTCATGAGGCTAACTTCCCGCGTCGTGTTGCTAATCACTCAGGGTGAGAGATGTGAGTTTTCTGTTCGGGATTTTCGTTGGTTTTTCCCTCGGACTAACGGGAGGTGGCGGCTCAATTTTCGCCGTCCCGCTGCTGGTTTATGGTCTTCATCTTCCCGTACACGAAGCGGTTGGCGTATCGTTGGTCGTGGTGGGTGCTACTGCTTTGGGCGGCGCTCTCGTTCGTTTGCGTCACCAAGAGGTGGAGATTAAAGCGGCGTTCCTGTTTGGCGCGGCGGGTATCGTCGGCGCACCGGTAGGTGCTTGGCTGGGCGGAAAACTGCCCGGCGAGATCCTGCTGGGCGGGTTTGCCTTGCTGATGTTGCTGGTTGCCGCCCGCATGTGGCGGCAGGCCACGCGCAAGCCCGCCAACGCCGAGATTGTGCGGGCCAGAGACGAGTTTTCCAACGTGGCCGAGGGCCCGGCCTGCCGTTTCAATTCGACCGGCGGCCTAACGCTGACTTCGCGCTGCGCTCTCGTGCTGGCGCTAAGCGGTGCGGTGACTGGCTGCCTATCCGGTTTATTCGGTGTCGGGGGCGGGTTCTTGATTGTGCCGGCTCTGATGCTGGTTGCTTCGCTGCCGATCCATCGTGCGGTAGCCACTTCGCTGCTGATTATCGCCCTCATCAGCGCATCGGGTACTACCTCTTATCTCCTCGCGGGCCGGCCATTGAATCTGAGTATGACTGCCTTATTCGTACTCGGCGGATTGCTCGGCATGGGGTTGGGCGCGGTGCTGAGCCGGCGGTTAGCGGGACCTCTATTGCAGAAGCTATTCGCCATCGCCATGGTAAGCGTGGCTATCTATATACTCGTGCGTCATGCCGTTCTTGATGCCGCAACGCTTTTCTAACGAGATCGGTTGCGGCCCTGTAAATTAGTAATTTACTATATAAGAACTAGCTATTTTTAACCCCCATATCCAAGCCCACTGGCAACAGAAGGTCACTGATGAAACGCATTCCGCAAATTAGCATTCTTATATTAACACTTTGTCTGACCGCTTTTGACGCCCTTGCCGAAGACACCCCCGCTGCCCGAAAACAGGCTGCTCAGCAAGTAGCCGATGGGTTTCTGCAGGAATTGGGTGGTGCGCTCAAAGCGGAAATGGCCAAGGGTGGCCCTCAGGACGCGATTCGGGTTTGTCGGGAAATTGCACCGGCCATCGCTAATCGGCTGTCTCTGGAAAACGGCTGGCAAGTCACCCGGGTCGGGACGCGGGTGCGCAATCCCCTGCTCGGCACGCCGGATGCCTGGGAACAGCAAGTCTTTCAGCAATTTCAGGAAAGAGCGGCTGGCGGCGAGCCCTATAACGAGATGAGCTATGCCGAGGTGGTCACCGAACCACAGGGGCGCTATTTCCGGTATATGAAGGCCATTGGCGTTACGCCGCTGTGCCTGACCTGTCACGGCGCTAAGGAGCAGATTCCGGAGCCGGTACGCGCGGCCCTAAAGACCCATTATCCCCACGATCAGGCGGTTAATTATCAAGCTGGAGATCTGCGCGGTGGGGTGAGTATTAAGCAACCCTTAAATGACAATTAGCCTTCCTTGCCAAGTCGTCGGGTCGGTTGCTTTTTCCTTTGAACTAGCTTTACCTATTTTTTCTCTAATGCGACAGTCACCGTGTCACCGAGTTATATTATTTTTGGATCAAGCACCTAATGATGCATTCTTCCGCACGCTTAACCGACACCGACGCGTTAGCTGAACTCGTCCGATTTGTCACCCGACACCCGCGCCTGTTTGTGCTGACCGGTGCAGGATGCAGTACGGCATCGGGCATTCCCGATTACCGGGATGCCAACGGCGAATGGAAACACCGGCGGCCCGTGCAGTACCAAGATTTTCTAAACCGCGCAAGCGTTCGCCAGCGCTACTGGGCGCGCAGTCTGCTGGGCTGGAAACGCATTGCCGGGGCACAACCCAACCCGGCTCATTACGCGCTGGCCCGTCTGGAGGCGGCCGGGTTCATTCATCAGCTGGTCACTCAGAACGTCGACGGCCTGCATCAAAGAGCCGGCAGCCGCCGAGTCATTAATCTCCATGGCCAGCTGGCCACCCTCGATTGCCTGAACTGCGGGCAGCGTTTATGGCGGGCCGACTTTCAGCAAGCCCTGGAGGCGCAGAATCCGGACTTTCGGCATTTTGCGGTCACCAGTACGCCGGATGGCGACGCGGACCTGGAAGGCGTGGATTTCAACCGGTTTCAAATCCCGGTTTGTCCACATTGCAATGGTATCGTCAAACCCAGCGTCGTCTTCTTCGGCGAATCCGTACCACGCCCCCGTGTCGAGCGGGCCTGCGCGCGCCTGCAGGAAGCCGATGCCGTGCTGGTCGTCGGCTCGTCGCTAACGGTATTTTCCGGCTACCGCTTTTGCCGTCTGGCCGGAGAGCAGCGTAAACCCATTGCCGCCATCAATTTAGGCCGCACCCGCGCCGACGCCGAACTGACGTTAAAAATACCCGCACCATGTGGCGATACGCTGTCTTGCCTTGCCGAACAGTTAGTAACGTGATGTGATTGGCTGGTGTGAATCCCTAACGTTTTTTAGCGGCAGTTAACGCTTCCGTGTCACTCACATGGGATCATGCACGAAATAGTTTCTTCGCTTCCAATGCAAATCCCGGATTCCGCTGAGCTCCATCCAGGCTACGGAACAGTTAAATTGTGGCGTTTTCCATGCGCAGTCCCTTAATGTTCAGACCACTGCTGAGCCATAGCCGCGACTGAAGGGAACCGGCCCGGAAAACGCCAAAATATCTCCCTCCTTAAGAACACGTTCTTTTTCGATTCCGGAGTTAAAACCGAATCCCTGCATCACATTCCTACCGTTGTGCAACAGTAGGAAAATTTCACTTTCCGGCACTTTAAGCATTTCTACCACATCGCCAATGGTCCTGGGCTCTTTTAACAACAGCGGAAACTGAGGCTTGCCATTGGCATATCTCGACAAGCTGTTAAAAAATCGCACCGTAATGCCGATCATAAATCGTTACCTCGCTCTGCAAGCAGCAAGCAATCTGCTTAGGAAATGGCTTCTTTTTCTAATGCCTCGATCAATGCCAAATATTTTTCATGTATCCCTTCGCCGGTTTCCTCATGCTCGATACGCTCGAAGTCTTCGGCGAGACTGGTTTGTTCTGCCGGCGGAATAAGATTGGCAGCCATCGGAAATAACACATTATCTTCTTTGGCAATATGCTGACGTAGCAGCATAATGTAATCTCGGGCATGGCGAAGCACGGTGCCGCGCGCCGTATCATCGCCCGCCGCCAACTGCCGAGCGGCTTCCCGTAATGCCCGGGAATAAGCCCGTCCCTGCTCATGCTCCGCCAGCATGACGCCAATCGGTCCTGCCCGTTCCGGCAGGCCGTGATTTGTCATGGCCTTAAACAGCACCTGCTCCTCCTTTTTGTGGTGACAACCATCGGCAAAGCCCTGGCTAAAATCGGCAACCTCCGCGAAAAAGCCTGCCCGTATCGCTTGCCCTTGTTCCAGTCGCTGAGCGGCCGTTTCCAGCGCATTCAAGACCCGCTCGATAACCCGATGTTCTTCCATCAATAGTTCTGTCGCTTTCATCATCACTTCACCCCTCACCCCTCACCCCTCACCCCTCACCCCTCACGCCTCACGCCTCACGCCTCACGCCTCACGCCTCACGCCTCACGCCTCACGCCTCACGCCTCACGCCTCACGCCTCACGCCTCACGCCTCACGCCTCACGCCTCACGCCTCACACCTCACACCTCACGCCTCACGCCTCACGCCTCACGCCTCACGCCTCACGCCTCACGCCTCACGCCTCACGCCTCACGCCTCACGCCTCACGCCTCACGCCTCACCACTTATACTATTGGGAGACAACTTCAGGTATAATTATAAAAAATGAATTAAAGATTGTCTATTCTTTTATAAAGGTCCAATCATGCTATTTAGTAGAGCGGCACAAACCGCGATTCTGGCCATGACTTATCTGGCTGCTCAAGAACCCGGGCGACTCATAGCGATCCGGGAGATTAGCGAAGGCGCCGCTGTGCCTACCCCCTTTCTGGGTAAGATCATCAGCCTGCTGTCTCGCGCTAATCTGATTGCCGCTCGCCGAGGACCCAATGGCGGCACGATGCTCAGTCGGAGCTCTAGCGAGGTGACGGTCGGCGATATCGTGGAGGCAATAGATGGTTCTTTTAGCAACCGGCGCTGCATATTGGGGCTTCCCGAATGCAGCGATCAACACGCCTGCCCATTGCACGAAAACTGGAAAAAGCTCGAAATCCGGTTAAACGAGGAACTACACGGTTTGACCCTGGCTGACCTCAGCCGATTGCGAAACCGTTTGGATTCACCTGAATAAAATCATAAAAACAACAGGGACATATTTTCCGTGCATTGTGTTGAAAAAATGCTACGCTTTTGTTGTAACCATCACAACTTTATTGACGAAGGGTGATAGGTTTCAGGGATAGCGTGTCGGGAAGCACGTGGGGCTTTGGTATTTTTGATAATTTCAGTAAGGTCGACTCGTGCCATAGACGCGAGCGTACCACGCTTATCCGGGGAGAGATGTGTCAATGATAAATACTTCACGGTATTGCTGGGCCGCCATCATCGGAGCGGTCGTTTTGTATGCACAATGCGCATTCGCCTTTGAATTCCACGGTTATATGCGGGCAGGTACAGGAGGCAACTCAGACGGCGGCGATCAAGTCTGCTTCCTGGACCCCGGTGCCGGCGCTAAATATCGCTTGGGAAACGAATGCGAAATTTACGGTGAATGGGCTTTTTCGCAAAATTTGTTCGAGGGAGAAAACAACGCCTATTTTAAGTACAACGGCATGATGGCGTTTGCCGTCGAAGGCGAACAGGATTTTGAACAGACCGAACCTGCGTTTCGCCAATCCTGGATAGAAGCCGGCAATCTTTTCGACGGTTTTTTCCGGGGCGCCATCTTCTGGGCCGGCAAGCGTTTCTACCGCCGCCACGACGTCCATATCAATGACTTCTTTTATTGGGGCCAGGGTGCTCGCACCGGTGCCGGTGCCGAAGACGTCGATGTAGGCTTCGGTAATTTGGCCTTTGCCTGGTTTTCCAATGCCAACGATGATTTTGACTTTGCGAGTTTCGAAGTGGTCGATCCCGTGACGGGATTACGAACAGGAGAGTTTCAAACCATACAGGGCCAGCGGATTGAATCCAGCAGCAAGGCTGTCAACAGCTTTGATCTGCGTCTATACAATATCGAAACCAACCCCGGCGGTTTGTTAACCTTAGGCATTGACGGCAGAGTTTGGAGTGAAAGCGATAAAGACTTTGATCCCAGCAACGGCGTTTTGCTGAACGCCATTCATTTCCAGGACGGCTTCTTGGGCGGCTTCAATAAGCTGGCGCTGCAATATGGAAATGCAACTGCCTCCTCACTGCAGGACGCATCGAGCAATACCGCCAAGTCGGGCACTTACGCCTATCGCCTTGTAGAAACACTGCTGTTCCAGCCCAATGAAACCTGGTCCGGCATGTGGACACTGGTTTACGAGAAGCGGCATAAAGACCGAAGCGGCGAACCGATCGACTGGTGGTTTTCCACTGGCATTCGCCCGAAATATTACTTTACGGATTATCTGGATGTATCCGTTGAGCTGGGTTACGATCGCGTTAACCCTCAACAGGGCAGCCATCGGGACTTGTTTAAAGCGACCATCGCTCCGGAAATTTCTGCGGGCCGCGGCTTCTTTGCCCGTCCCGCACTGCGGGTCTTCCTGACTTACGCGAACTGGAATAGCGCAGCCCGTAAAGCAGGAGTGGTGCTGGAAAGCGACGGCACGACGTTCGAAGACGCCAATGATGGCTTTACCTATGGCGTACAAGCGGAAGCCTGGTGGTAAGCAAGTAGTCTGGCTACGAAAAGACGGAACCTATTAGAAGCCACCTTCATCGGTAGGATCGAGCTTGCTCACGATTGCGGCGGACAACAGTTCGCGAGCAAGCTCGCTCCTACCAAATAGCCTGCAAAGCGTCTCAGCTAAAAATGAACACCCAGTACTATAGTTCCTCTAGAATGGCACGACGTTTTTGCTGGTACTCTTGCTCCGTAATCAGACCTTGTTCTCGCAGCTGGCGTAAAGTCTTAAGGCGTCCTTCGAAGCGTCCGTAATAGGCTGCCTCGCTTTCGGTGGCTACTGGAGAGCTGCCGGCACTCGACGACCCAGATGCGCTGCTGACCACCGGCGTGGATGGCGATCGTGCTGTTGGTGCCGCTGGTGCCGCTGGTGCCGCTGGCGGGCGAGTGACCACCGGTGCAGTACTGCCGACAGCAGCGGAAGGGGCATTAGTAGCTGACCCAGCAGTTGAGGTAGGCGCGGATGCCGGCGGCGAGGCATCTGCAACCGGCGCAGCCGGTATGCCGGCTGGAAGTTTATCCTCAACCGGTTTTTCAGACCAGGCATACGGCGCCATTTGTATCCAATCCGTACGCTCAGCAGCTGCATAATCCACACCCTTAGTCGGTAACACCGTTACCTTTGTCGTCTTCAGCGGCCCTTGACGAGAACCTGGAATAAAAGGCCGCAGCACACCCGTGGCACGAAATTGGTCCTCGAAGGGTTCGCGAATCAGCCCAAAAACGATATTAAGCTGATCGTCTTTGTAAAAAACGCGCCCGGTGGTCACTGAGCGCTCGGTCAGCAAATTTAACACACCTCCCGGTCTTCCAGTAGCGGCAAAGGTAATATCCTGGTCTGGTTCAGCCCTGGCCAAGCCCTCGGCAATGGGACCGGAAATATCCTTAAGCTCTGCCTCGGTAAACAGTGGCTTGGGTTTTTTTTCTCCCTGCTGGAATTGTAGTTCACTCAATGCAAGCTGAATTTGCTCGGACGTAAAGGCTATCGGATGATCGTTAGGTTCTTGGGCATCCACTGCCTTTTCAATATGCACATAACCGTATTCTGCGTCGTTCCATAAGACGGCGATTACCTTGCCGCGATTATCATTGCTAGTCGCCAGGATCGGACGGCCTGCCGTGCCCATGGAACTAACAGGCTTTTCAAAACCTGGATTTGCCGTACTGCAAGATGTAATGAATAAGCTCATGGCAATCGTTAGAATTCTTTTATTACAAAGCTGCCTCATGCACTAATTACCTCGTTGGAGAATACCTGCCCGGATGGTATCAGATTGCCTATTGATTTCGAAAACACAGATAACAGGCTACTCGGCTTGCCATGATTCATACTTTCCCCTTAACCTCGTAGTCTTCCCTCCCAAAAGGCTAAGGAGAGCTAAAGCGTTTTAACTAGATGGTCTTGACGGTTAGGGCCTGGTTGCACCAAGCTGTCTTAGATCCGAATACTCACGTTCCTGGAGTTCCAGTGTCCATACCGTTTTGTAGGAACCCTCTTTTTTGACTTCCAATTTTTGTGCGTTGACAGCATTGTATTTGGGATTCACCTCCCCGGTTACCCTGACATCGTCAAGGACATAACGCGCTTTTACGGCACGGTCGAGATTGATAATTAAATAGTACTGACCATCGGGTTGCTGTACGACGAAATCCGGTTCTAGGGCAATATGTGGATCCAATCTATCGAGAGGGCAGGTATCCCCCTCCGTGGCGCAGTGTATCCCATTCATCTTGCCTTCAATCGTGGTCGCCGCGTTAGCCAAGAGCGGAAACGCCAACCCGGTACCCAGCAGGAGCGCCAATGCACCAGCTGTTGTTAAGGGTGACATCGCAGACTTTAGGTAATTAAGAAAGCGCATTATCATTTTACCTTTAATCATTACGGACGGGTCGATCCAGGCAGCTTAAGATCTCCATAAACACGCTCCTGCAGTTCTGGTGACCAGGCAGTCCTGTAACTGCCATCGTCGTTTTTCACTTGAAATTCATCGGCAACAATGGATTGGTAGCGGGGATGTAGGGTGCCTTTCACTCTCACATCTTGCAGGATATATCTAGCCTTAACGGCGCGATCTACGTTAGGAATGAGATAAAACTTTCCATCAGGCGTTGTGACAACAAAATCTGACTCCAGCGCAATCACGGCATCCAGATCTTCAATGGGGCAGACTATTCCTTCCTGAGCACAATGCAGACCATTCATCTTACCTTCGATTACATCAGCGGCATTGGCAAAGATGGGAATCAATGACATACCGGCTAATAGTAAACCACAAAAAACTTTCCTTCCGGAAAGAACCAAACTAAAAATAGAAAACAGCTTTAAAGAGTCATTCATAGCGTAATTCCCCTTGGCAGCACTTTTGCAGATTTACCGAACAACAATTAAATACCTAACGACAAATCACGGTTAATTTTTTATCAGACGACCTATGCATTATACGCACGGCACTCTTTATTAGATTCAGTATCCAATCCGTATAGACGGCCAAAAAATGACAATTAAAAAGTTAACGATTAAGCTAACAGCAAGCATAACAACGGCAGACAAAAAAGCCGGCCTGCGCCTAAAACATACACCCCAATTTGAAACGTGCGCCCTATTCAGGTTTGCTAACGGATTTGCTAAAAGAGTATAGAGCAAAATTTACTGGTTGCCGCCGGTTAGAATTGGCTGGAGTTCATCCTGTAAAGCAGCCAATCCTTTTGCGGCGGATTCCTTACCCTGCAAGATCTTGTGCACCGTGGTCGAGGTGGCCATTGAGACGGCCTGATAATGACTACCTGTTTGGCTGGTCGGTCGTGCTACCGCCTTGTCCAAGATTGGCTGCAATTTGGCGAAGACCGGGTTTGCCCGCAGCACGTCAAAATTTATGTACAGGCTTCTGATAGTGGGCGCAAAAGAGCCCTCAACGGCTCGCTCTTTCTGCACTTCCTCGCTGGTTAGATAACTTACCAGATCGGCTGCCACCTCGGGGTGTTTGGAGAATTTACTAACGCCAAGTTGCCAACCTCCCAACGTGCTCGCGTGTTTGCCACGTTCGCCACCCTTGGGCAGGGGGGCAATGTCGACTCTACCCGCCACGGGACTCATCTCATCGACCTGGAGCAGATTCCAGACGTAGGGCCAGTTGCGCATAAAGACGGCATCTCCCCGCATAAATGTTAGCCGGGCATCTTCTTCGCGAAAGTTAGTCACGCTAGAAGGTGCAATGGTACCAATCCAACCCGCGGCTCGATCGACAGCGGTTATCGCCTGAAGATTATTAATCGTTACCTTGCCGGCGTTGTCAACCACGGTGCCACCATCATACGCGACCAACCATTCCATGACATTACACATTAACCCTTCGTAGTTATCTCCTTCAAAAACATAGCCCCAGATCTGGTCATTGCCCGCCTCGCGCTCTTTGGTCTGAATGCGAAGCCCCGTGTCAGCTAGTTCAGAGTAAGTTTCCGGCACCTTCTCATCGTATTTCGCTAGCAGATCCGTTCGGTAGTAGAGTAGACCGACATCCGTGTACCAGGGCATTCCGACTAAGCGGTCATCAACCGTATTATTTTCGATGATGGCTGGAAAATGCTTTTGAATCTCTTCTTCGGGGATAAACTTACGGAGATCAATAAAATATTCCGCCAGCAGACCCGGCCAGATAACGTCTATTTCATAAACATCAATGTTGGCATCACCTGCCTTTAATAGCTCGCTAAATTTTTTATAGCGTTGGTCTGTCGTCGCGGGAGACGGAACCACAGTCGCCGTATGGCCCGTTTGTTCTGACCAAGCCTTGACAGCCTGCTCACACAAATACAACTCTTGGCCAATCGGACCACCGCAAGCTATTTTGACTTCTACCGCCAAGGTTAGTGCAGAGAACGCACAGAGCACACTTAAAATAAATAACCGTAGCGTAAACATATCTCCTCCTTAATCGTTCAATTTTATATAAATTTATTAAGTTCAATACTTCGGACAGTTTTAGATGGTTTCAGGACGACGAATCAAATACTTACGGAATTAAATGCAACTCAGCGTAGGGCCTAAGTTTGATTTAATTCGATTTTCAGTGATAAGTGATTGATTTTTTATGCTCAAAACTGTCCGAACTATTGTTAAGTTACTGCATAATTGGTCTTGCCGACCTTTGAATGGCAATCAAAAGGCACAACTAAATTTTACGCCTTTTATCAGCCGATGCCTATACTTAGGCTTGGCTAGACAAGGGGCTCGTTTGAGTGTCACCAAAGCCTGCTGAAGTGCAAAAACCTTCCCATTAGTTATCGATTTGGAAGCGGTTATTAAGACTGTCTGCGGCATGGATGCCGCAGTCGAACCTACAGGGATGCATTAACAGCGTGTCTTGATAACCGCTTCCAGATCGATAAAAACCTCGATGTTTTTAACGATTATTTTGCAATGTATCGTTGACGAGCGGGCAACGCGTATTATGCTTTCAAGTGCAGGAACACGTTTTAATAAACGTTGAAAACGCGAATTATAAGTTTATCCACACACCCTGATTTCTCCGCAGATCCCCTTTGCGGAGAAACATTAACGGGACAGTATCGGTTATCACTCGATCACTATTTGGAGGAGGACGCATGAAAATTTCTAAGCAGGCTCTCGGGGCCATCGCTCTTGGAGCAGCAGCGTTCACGGCTAACGCGGTGTATGCGGCTACCCTTTCTATCTCCTGTGGAGCGGTGGGTGCCGAACTTCAGCTCTGCAAAGAGGGCGCGGAAGCGTGGTCAAAGCAAAGTGGTCATACCGTCAATGTTATCTCCACTCCCAGTTCGTCTACCGAACGCCTTGCCCTATATCAACAGCTGTTGGCGGCCGGCGCCGCCGATATCGACATTTTCCAAATTGACATCATTTGGCCTGGTATTCTCGGTAATCATTTTATTGATCTCAAACAGTATTCAAACGGTGCCGAAGAGAAACATTTTCCGGCCATTATCGAAAATAATACGGTGGATGGCAGTCTGGTTGCCATGCCCTGGTTCACCGATGCCGGCTTGTTGTATTACCGTACGGATCTGTTGGAAAAGTACGGTGAAGCCGCGCCGGGCACTTGGGATGAACTAACGGCGACCGCCAAAAAGATTCAGGAGGGCGAACGCGAGGCCGGTAATGCAAAAATGTGGGGGTTTGTCTGGCAAGGCAAAGCCTATGAAGGCCTGACCTGTAATGCCCTGGAATGGGTGGTCAGCCACAACGGCGGCACCATCGTGGACACCGATGGCAAAATTACCATTAACAATCCTGACGCCGTGACGGCGATCGACAAGGCAGGCGGCTGGGTCAACACCATTTCGCCCACGGGCGTGCTGAACTACGCCGAGGAAGAAGCCCGCGGTGTGTTCCAGTCCGGTAATGCCGTGTTTATGCGTAACTGGCCCTACGCCTGGGCCCTGGCCCAAAGCGAAGGCAGCACCGTTAAAGGTAAGGTCGGCGTCTCCGCACTGCCCGAAGGCGGCGCAGATGGGCGTCATGCCGCTACCTTAGGCGGCTGGAATCTGGCGGTTTCCAAATATTCCAAGAATCCGGAGATCGCTGCCGACCTGATGCTATATCTGACCAGCCCCGAAGAACAAAAACGCCGCGCTATTGTAGCCGCTTACAATCCCACCATTCCAGCTCTCTATGAAGACGAAGAAGTGCTGAAAGCCAATCCCTTCTTCAAGGATTTATACGAAACCTTTGTCAATGCGGTGCCCCGCCCCTCCACCGTAACCGGTGCCAAATACAACCAGGCCAGTAATGAGTTTTGGAACGCTGTCCATGCGGTGCTCTCCGGTAAGAGCAATGCCGAGGCCAGCCTCTCTCAGCTTGAAAGCTCTCTCAAACGTCTGAGTCGCGGCGGTCGATGGTAACCAGCTCAATAGCTACAAATACGGTGCGGCACTGACTGCACCGTGGCGATGCTTGATTGACTTTATACGGCTTTCAGGGGAGGACGGGGCAATGGCGACAAAATCCCAACTGACGCGCAGCCGGGTGCGGGCGGCCTGGCTGTTTCTCACACCGATGTTAATTATTTTAGCGATGGTGGCGGGCTGGCCGCTGCTACAGACGATGTGGTTCAGCCTTACCGATGCCAATCTTTCGGACATCGGCAATTATCAATTCATCGGCTTTGAAAACTACTTAACCAACTATGATGGCGAATGGTTTGGCGTATTGGCCGATCCGGAATGGTGGAACTCAGTCTGGAATACCCTCCACTTTGCTGTGATCTCCGTCACCGTAGAAACCATCCTCGGAATGGCGATCGCCTTGGTTTTGAATTCGGCATTTCGAGGCCGCGCGTTAGTGCGAACAGCGGTACTGATTCCCTGGGCCATCCCCACCATTGTCTCTGCCAAAATGTGGGGCTGGATGATGAACGATCAATACGGCATTCTCAACCATATGTTGCTGTCTCTCGGCTTGATCTCCCAGCCCCTGGCCTGGACGGCCAATCCCGACCTGGCGATGACCGCCGTGATCATGGTGGACGTCTGGAAGACCACACCTTTTATGGCGCTGCTCATTCTGGCCGCACTGCAGATGCTGCCGTCGGATTGCTATGAAGCGGCCAAAGTGGACGGCATTCATCCCGTACGCGTTTTCTTTAAAGTCACGCTTCCCCTAATTAAACCGGCGTTAATGGTGGCCGTTATTTTTCGGATACTGGATGCCCTGCGTATCTTCGATCTGATTTATGTGCTGACCTCCAATAGCAGGGACACCATGTCTATGTCGGTCTATGCGCGTCAGCAACTTGTGGATTTTCAAGAAGTCGGCTATGGCTCAGCGGCCTCGACGCTGCTATTTTTCATGGTGGCCCTGTGCACCATTTTGTATATCGGCTTTGGACGCGTTCGTTTCGACGGGAGCAGATAGATGAAACGCATGTTTGGTATGTTCGGGTTTTACCTGCTGGTGGCGGTAGTCATTTTATATACGGTGTTTCCTTTCTACTACGCCATCGTTTCTTCGCTGAAATCCGGCTCGCAGTTGTTCAGCGTCAATTATTTTCCCGTGCATTGGCAGTGGGACAATTACATATCTATTTTTCGCGAACAGCCCTTTGCGCGAAACATTCTCAACTCTGTCATCGTCTCTTTTTCGGTGGTGGCGCTATCCATATTCTTCGGAGTAACCGCCGCTTTCGCACTAGGCCGTGTGCAATTTCGGGGGCGCGGATTACTGCTGCTAACCATTCTAGGCGTCTCCATGTTTCCTCAGGTAGCGGTACTATCGGGCATGTTCGAGCTGATCAGAGGCCTAGGACTATATAATAATTTAGCGGGTCTAGTGATCTCCTATACGATCTTTACTCTGCCCTTTACCGTGTGGGTACTGACGACTTTTATGCGGGATCTACCCAAAGAATTGGAAGAAGCGGCGATCATGGACGGAGCCAAGCCCTGGGATATTATTACCAAAGTCTTTATGCCCCTGATGTGGCCGGCTCTGGTAACAACAGGCCTGCTCGCCTTTATCGCGGCCTGGAACGAGTTCCTGTTTGCGCTTACCTTCACCCTGACTAATGAGATGCGTACGGTGCCCGTAGCCATTGCGCTGATTAGCGGCGCCAGCCAGTTCGAATTACCTTGGGGCAATATTATGGCCGCCTCGGTCATCGTCACCGTGCCGGTGGTAGTCTTGGTGCTGATTTTCCAACGTCGCATCGTGTCCGGCCTGACTGCCGGTGCCGTCAAAGGGTGATATCGCGATATAAGCTACTTATTGATAAGGGGTAATTTACCAATGTCAGAAATTCGTATGCGTAAAGTGTCCAAGGAGTTCGGCGACGTCAAGGTCATCCAGAACGTCGACTTGGATATCGATGAGGGTGATTTCGTTGTTTTCGTAGGCCCTTCAGGATGCGGCAAATCCACGCTGCTACGCCTCGTCGCCGGTCTGGAGGATATCAGCTCTGGTGATATGTATATCGGCGGTAAACGGGTTAATGATCTGCCGCCAGCGCAGCGGGGAGTCGCTATGGTGTTTCAATCCTATGCGCTCTACCCCCATATGACCATCTATGACAATATGGCCTTCGGCTTGAAACTGGCTAAGGAAAGCCAAGAAACCATTGACGACCGCGTTCGCAAGGCCGCGCGAATCCTGCAAATTGAGCATTTACTGCAACGTCTGCCTAAAGAATTATCCGGTGGCCAACGGCAACGGGTTGCCATCGGGCGCGCCATTGTCCGCAATCCGGGCGTTTTTCTCTTTGATGAACCGCTGTCCAACCTCGACGCTGCGCTGCGTGTTCAAACTCGGATCGAGATTTCCAAGTTACACAGGGACATGGCAGAGACCACCAGTATGATTTATGTCACCCATGACCAAGTGGAAGCCATGACGTTGGCTGACAAGATCGTGCTATTGAATGCCGGCAAGGCAGTGTTCACCGAGGGCAGTGTAGCCCAAGTGGGAGCACCCCTGGAGCTGTATCATTTTCCTACCAATCTCTTTGTCGCCGGCTTTATCGGTTCACCAAAGATGAATTTTCTTCCGGCCGAACTGACGCACGCTGACCCTAACTTGGCTAAACTTACGCTGCCTGATGGTGCGACAGTGAGCGCTGCTGTCAACGCCAGTGAAGCACAGCCCGGTGCCAAAACGACCTTAGGAATCCGCCCTGAGCATCTCGTCCTCGGCGATACCGGCAACGGCTCCACGAAGGGAGAGGTGTTATATCTCGAGCATTTGGGCGAAGCGTCTTTCATTTATCTGACGGTCCAGGGCGTGGACGGCCATGTGGTTGTCCGGCAGTCAGGCGATACTCCAGTCGAGATGGGTGATGTGCTTACCATCAGTTTTCCGGCGGAGCATTGTCATTTATTTAATGATCAGGATCGGGCCTATAAACGCATGATCCACCCAGAGAGCCAAACCAAACCGATGCTGAAGTCAGACTCTACACAATAAAGCTTCAAATAGCTCACCAACATTCAAAAAGTACCCTGGAAGCACCATCACTAAAAGCGAATTAATACTAATGAGGAAAACCACCATGAGGTTGCTACGGCAATGGGGCATGATTCTGCTGGTAGGGTATGGGCTGGCGCTGCCGGTGGGGGCGGTGGAACTGACCATCTCCTGCGGGGCGGTGGGCCAAGAGCGGGCGCTGTGCGAACAGGCCACGCAAGCCTGGGCGCAGCAGAGCGGGCATCAGGTGCGGGTGAGCAGCCCGCCGCAGCGCACCAATGAACGCTATTTCAAGTATCTGATCGATCTGGGCAATAGCGATCCGCGGGTAGATGTCTATCAGATTGACATTATCTGGCCGGCGCTGCTGAGTGAGTATTTTCTGGATCTGCGGGAATTCGTGCCGCCGGAAGAGATTGCCCAACACATTCCCAATTTGATCACCCATAACACGGTGGACGGGCGGCTGGTGGGGCTGCCGTGGTTTACCGACGTGGGGCTGCTGTATTACCGCAAAGACCTGCTGGAACAGCATGGTTTTGCCGTACCCCGCGACTGGGCGACACTGGCGGAGGTGGCGCTGGCGATCCAAAGCGCCGAGCGGGCGGACGGTAACCCGGCCCTGTGGGGCTATGTGTTTCAGGGCGGCGCCTATGAAGGGCTGACCTGCAACGCCCTGGAGTGGCTTAATGCCTACGGAGGCGGCACCATTGTCAAGAATGACGGCACCATCACCGTCAATAACCCCCAGGCGGTGCTGGCCCTGGCGCGGGCCGCCAGTTGGGTGGGACTGCTCGCCCCCGAGCGGGTCACCTCCTTTGACGAGGAACTGGCGCTCAATACCTTCCAGCTGGGTCAGGCCGTGTTCATGCGTAACTGGCCCTATGCCTGGGCGCTGCTCAATGCCCCCGACAGCGCCGTGGCCGGGCAGGTCGGCGTGACCGCCCTGCCCCGCGGCGGCCCCGCCGGGCAGGCCGCCGGCACCCTCGGCGGCTGGCAGCTCGCCGTTTCCAAGTTCTCCCGCCATCCCGCCGAGGCCGCCGAGCTGGTGCGCTATCTCACCAGCGCCGCCGTGCAGAAACAGCGTGCCATCGCCGGGGCTTACGCGCCAACGCTGGCAGCGCTCTACGACGATCCCGAGGTGCTGCGCGCCAACCCCTTCTTCGCCCAGCTGCTTCCCCTGCTGCAAGCCGCCGTCGCCCGCCCCACGCTTGCCACCGGCGCGCAGTACATGGCCGTCTCCACCCGCTTCTGGGAGGCCGTGCACCGTACCCTGCTCGGCGCCGCGTCCGCCCCCGACAGTCTCGCCGCCCTCCAGGATCAGCTCCAGCTCATTAAACGCCGTGGCGGCTGGTAACGCTTTTTCCGCTTATGTCAGTCGTGATATCTTGCCAGGGACGGCCGGTGGAGAGAGCGTTTACACCCCCCATGCGTTTAGTTACGCTATTCCACCGTTTGTAAGTTGGGAAGCCAACGTTTCACTGTTTGATCCAACGTTCCATTGGCCTTCCAGTGAGTGAGTATTTTGTTTACCGACGTGATTAATTCTGCGTTATCCCGTCTAATGCCCCACGCGTACCATTGCTCTTGCGAAGGCAACTTTAAGGCGGAAAAATCTCCCTCGTTAGCAGAAGTGAGCCACATAATCGCAGGCGTATCATGAACAAAAAGATCAATGCTCCTTCTTTTTAGTTCAGGGGGCACATCTCTGATCTCTAATAACGGAACTTTATTTACATTCGGAAAATGTTGCTGGACAAAGACATCACCGGTTGTGCCCTTTTGCACCCCAATACTCGTAAACCCTTGCAACTGGCCCTCAGACGATTGATAGGCTGAAAAGTCTTCAGAACGCATCAAGACAGATAAACCGGTTTTAAGGTAAGGCTCTGTAAAATTAATACGAACTTTCCTGGCATCCGTTACCGTCATTCCAGACATAATGATATCCGTTTTCCCTGCTAAAAGACTTGGAATTTGATACTCCCACGGCATTTCAACAAAGCGAACGGACCTGTTGAGTTCTTTGGCGAGTTGACGTGCCAGATCCGCTTCAATTCCAACGATCTTATCTTCTAACTTACCCACCCTGAAAATCAATGGAGGATAATCAGACGTTATGCCTACCCGCAGAGGTTCAACGGAAGAGCTTTCCACGTCCGCCGTATTCTGCGCTGTACCACAGGCGATGATGAAGAATACCGTTGCAACCAGTATTGCCAATTTGCGATATTTTTTAGCCATGTTGATTATTCTACCGTTCTGGTCTCATTCGGGATTAAAAATCGACTGGAAAAGAGCATGAATATGGTTATTGAAAACGCGAAAAATCAGGCTGTCGATGTTCCAAAAACGCCTGGAATGCCTCGGCGGCTTCCGGAGACTGTAAGCGTTCGATGAAATGCTTTCCCTCGACAGACATCACCGCTTGTAAGGCCTCGGCATTACCTTGCTTCATCAGTGCCTTAGTGAGGAGCACAGAAGCAAAGGGTTGCGCTGCAATATGTCTCGCTTTTTGCAACGCTTCTTTGACCACCGTCGATGTGTCATAAACGCCATTAACCAATCCCAGTGCCAATGCCCGTTCGGCGGTAAACGGCTCGCCTAGCAGCATCAATTCAGCCGCCCGTGAATAACCTATCCGTAGCGGTAACAACAGGCTGGAGCCCGCTTCTGGACATAACCCCAAGCGACTAAAGGGCAACCGGAAAGTTGCACTGGCACCGGCATAGACCAAATCGCAATGCAGCAAAAGCGTCGTACCGATACCTATTGCAGGACCGTTCACAGCGGCAAGAATCGGTTTTTTGGCCTGAGCAAGGGCGGTGAGAAAGCGGAACACGGGGCTATTATCATCGGTGGGCGGATTATCCATAAAATCCGCTAAATCATTCCCGCTGGTAAAGCAATTCTCCGTACCCGTTAGCAACATAACACGAACAGCAGAATTCCGTTCCCCCAACCCAACGGCTTCGGCAAGCGCCGCGTACATCGCCGCGGTGAGCGCATTCTTTCTCTCCGGACGATTGATTTGCAGCGTCAGAATACCGTCCTGAACGTTGGTCAAAATAGACTGGATACTGGCAATGGAGGTCATTAGCAAATTTCTCTCAAGTTGCGCGTGACATGGAGGGTTAGTATTAGGCCGCCTCATTTCGATCCTCGAGAAATACCCATAGCCTTACGGAACCCTTGCAGGAGTAACGGGTATCATTGTTATAGGGCATTTTTCAAAACAGCCTGCAAGCTGCTAATGTTTCTTTACTCCCTGTTTTTAACTTACCAGGTGAATCATCATGCTAAATACTCTACACCCCAGTAAAGGCGATGCCTTAATCATCGTTGACATGCAAAACGATTTCCTTCCTGGCGGTAACCTAGCAGTAACAGAAGGCGATGTCATCGTACCAATCTTTAACGATTACATTGATGTCTTTTTGCAGCATAACTTGCCTATTTACGCAACGCGCGACTGGCACACTCCGGATCATTGTTCTTTTCAGGCCCAGAGTGGTCCATGGCCACCTCATTGCGTAGCCGGTAGCTTGGGTGCCGATTTTGCACCTGGCTTACGACTGCCGGATGCCGAGAAGTTTACTATTATTTCCAAAGGCACCCGTAGGGACAAAGATGCGTATTCGGGCTTTGAGGATACCGATCTTGCCGAGCGACTGCGCAAGGAAGGCGTCAAGCGAGTTTTTATTGGCGGGTTGGCAACAGACTACTGCGTATTAAATACCGTACGGGATGCCCTGAAGTTGGGTTTTAAGGTCCTGCTCTTAGAGGACGCCATTCGTGCGGTCAATCTGCAGCCAGGCGACGACACCAAGGCTATCGCTGAAATGCGGCGGCAGGGCGCTATTCCCACCGGCCTGGCCGAGGTGGTGTAATGGATCTCAGCAATAGCGTATTGCTGACTGATTTTTATCAACTCACCATGCTCCATGTTTACCATAACCAAGGCATGGAAGACACCGCCGTATTCGAATTGTTTGTACGGCGGTTGCCTGCCAAGCGTGGTTTTTTGATCGCCGCCGGCTTGGAGCAAGCCCTGGATTATTTGGAAAATTTGCGCTTTTCCCCTGAAGAACTCGAGTGGTTAGCCGGTTGCGGACGCTTTAGCCAAGACTTCGTAACTTACCTCAGCCGGCTGCGCTTTACCGGTGAAGTATACGCCCTGCCTGAAGGTACTGTTGTCTTTGCCAACGAGCCTATTTTGCAAGTTATCGCTCCCTTACCCCAGGCCCAATTAGTGGAAAGCCGCCTGATCAACTTAATACACTTGCAAACGCTTATCGCCTCCAAGGCGGCACGCTGTGTGTTGGCCGCTCCCGATAAACTGTTGGTGGATTTTGGCCTGCGCCGGGCTCATGGCGCTGAGGCTGGGTTACTCGCAGCCCGCGCCAATTATCTGGCCGGTTTTGCGGGTACGGCCACGGTGTTGGCAGGAATGCGATTCGGTATCCCTATATTCGGCACCATGGCGCATTCTTTGGTGCAGGCCCATGACCGCGAAGAGGATGCCTTTGCCCATTTCGCTTATGCTCGGCCAGACAACGTCGTACTGCTTATTGATACCTATGATACCGAGGCGGCGGCTCAGAAAGTGGTTCATCTTGGGTCCCGCCTCAAACAACAGGGTATTATTATTAAAGGAGTCCGGTTAGATAGCGGTGATCTTGCCGAGCATGCCCGTAGAGTCCGGCACATACTGGATAAAGGAGGATTACACGACGTCACTATCTTCTGCAGCGGCGACTTGGATGAATATCGCCTCAAAGTCCTCTTGGAGGAAGCACAAGCACCCATCGACGGTTTCGGCATCGGTACCCGGCTGAATATTTCCGAGGACGTCCCTTCTCTGGACTGTGTCTACAAGCTACAAGAGTACGCTGGGATTCCACGCCGCAAGCGCTCCGAGGGAAAAGCCACTTGGCCCGGGCGTAAGCAGGTATATCGGCGTTTTCAAGAGGACGGCATGCTAGCGGCAGATTGTCTGGGATTAGCAGATCACCCGCAACCGGGGCTACCCCTCCTGCAACTCGTTATGCGCCACGGCCAACGTCTTGCGCCAGGGGAATCCTTGGCTACCATACGGGAGCGGGTTCAACATGAGATCGTCACTTTGCCCCCTGCGTTGCGTGCTCTACAAACCTCCCCTCCTTATTCCATCACTATTGCACCGCAGGTACAGGCTCTCGCCAACCGCCTGGACGACAACCGTTATCCGTAACAATCTCCATTACCTCTTGATCGAGCTGCTTTGATAAGATCTACCCAATCAAGCATTATTAGACATAACCTGATTTCGATATATAAGTGTTTGATCGATTGAGAATAAACTTCAAGTGTCAGGTGCTTATGCAGGAAATGTCGGCGGTATGGATACCGCCGTCAAGCTTACCGGGATGTATTTACCGCGTTTTCCGGAATAAGCACCTGATGCTTGAAGTATTTTATGTCGAACTGAGATTAGACATAGCTAACGGTATGTTGACTCTTAGCGCTGTTGCTGGTGTCTTAGCCAATGCCTGCGGATTTTGTGACTGGTGTAGAAGAAAAAATGGGTTCATTCAGTAAACGCCGCAGCGTTCGTTTCTGCGTTTCCGTTAGCGAGCTTGACTGTGTCAGCCAACGCCGCAGTCCTTCGCGGTGTTTATAGGCTTCAGGATCACCTGCTTTCGCCGCCTTTAGATACCATTGCGCTGCCTTGATCGGATTGGCATGGGAAGCCCCTAACCCCATCCGGGTTAAGCTCACCGGATCAAAGGTCCGGCCGATAGCGGTAATGGCTTCACTATCTCCAGTGGTGAGGGCCGCTTCATAAAACAGACGGGCAGAGATCACATCTCCTGCCGTCAGCATGCGATCGCCGCGGCGAAGATAATCGACGACAGAAAACATGGTATCGGCATCAGTAGCACCCAGCACAGGTTTTATGACGCGAGCAGACGCTGACTGCCGTAACCGACTCTGTCTCACGACAACCGATGACGCACGCTCTGGTGCGTGCACCGACAGTGGAGTCGCCATCCAAGACAACAGTGCCGCAGCGGACATCGGTCTGGACGAAGAGTTCGTCTGCACCGCGCGCTGAGGCATTTTCGGAACCATCGGTACAAGCTCATGACTGGTCGCACCGTCCGGAGAGTTTAACGTGCCAGGGGAAAGCAAAGCCGGCGCGACTGTGCCTGGCTCTTCAGACGCTGACTGTTCTTCATCGTGATTTTGTTCTCGCCATGATTGGGTCGACGTTTTGATAAACGATAACGCTGTCGTTCCTGCCTCCTTAAGCTTAGCGGCCAGATTGACCGTGGAATCTGCTAAGAAATCCACATAGTCGTAGCGTTTGTATTCGAGATAGGCAATGCCAGCGCCGAACAATATCACTAAACAGAGGGTAATCAATAACCCTCGGCGCTTAACTGAAGTTCCTTTACGCGGTTGGCCACGGGCATTACCGCTGCGCGATGCCCTAACCAAAGCCTGTAGCGATTCGAGTTCGTCTTGCAACGACCCTGGTTTATAGTCGGCGGGCAATTTATCTGCTACGGCTAACACTGCCGTACTTTGGCTATCCGTCTCTTTTTGATCAACAGCGAACTGAGGAATGGTTTCCGGAACTGAGTTATGGGACTGATGTTGCCACTCGAAAAAAGGAACATGCCCCAGTTCAACCGCTTCCTTATCATCCGCTTCACCCTGCAAAGGTTCGCCAACTGCCTCAGTCGCTTCCGTTATCCTTAAGACGGATTGTTTACCAGGTTCGGTGCCCAACTGGAGATAATCGCATAACGCATCACCAGCCGCTTCCTCAACCATTTCGATAAAAACGCTATTCTGCTCAGACAAATAAGCAATTAATAAAGCATGGTAACCGATAGCATTAACCAGTTGGGGAATACCCCTGGCGTGGTGAACAATGCGCTGCATCACCGGCGCTGGAAATAAAGCCTCGGAAGCCGAACCACCGGCAATCTGCAACTGATGACGAATAAAGTCGGTCACCTCGGCACTGCCGAGTCGTGCCAAGCGGACATAGCTGATTTCAAAATGACTCGCCAGGACATCCTGCTGATGCGCCAATAATTTCTCCAATACCGATTCACCACTCAAGACAGTCGGCAAATAAAACTGTTCGGATTCAGACTGGAGCAGGTGCAACAGCTGACGGAGTACGTTTTCATGAAGTTCGTGCGCATCATCAATTAGCAAAACAACATGCGAACCATTTTCAAGGCTACTTTGCAGATGCGCTTTCAGTATTTTAATTTTCTTATTTTGGTCTGCATCTAATGTAGAAAGCCCGAGGTAATCACAGATAAAATTTAGCAATTCATCAAAGGTCAGGTTAGTCGAATAGGCCCTAATGAGCCTGAAATGCTCAGGAACCTCATGAAATAATTTACGCAGCAGTAACGTCTTACCGACACCCGGCTGACCGGTTAACACCACTAATCCCTGGCGACGCTGGATTCCTTCCCGTAAATCACGGTAAGCCCCTTCATGGCAGGGAGTATTAAAAAAACCGTCGAGTCCCGCCCCCAAAAAGGGCATGCGCCGGAAGCCAAAGTAATCGGCTAGAACTGCGGGAGAAAGTTTTCGTTCAGACACAATAGAACACCTCGGAAAATCGACACAGAGCAGCTGTCATCTTTGGATGGAGCCCGCGAGTCCTTCTCAAACGACCCGAGGTAAAACGCTAGAGGTTTAGTGCTCCTGCTTAAAATAACTGATGAGCATTGGTGCCTGGATCAATGCTACGAGAGTCAAGAGAATAAAACCCATGCACTCACTGAAAAATACCGAGCACGAACAATTTACGCAATTTTAACAATTTTAATTTTATAGATCTGGAAGTTATTCTCAAGACACGCCGTTAATACATCCCTATAAGCTCGACTGCGGCATCCATGCAGCAGACGGTCTTGATAACAGCTTCCAGATCTATACATTCGGAGGAAAACTAATGAATACGCCTTCAGTGCCATATCCGGAACCTTGAAAAAACCGCTGATTGCTATTGCGATTAATCCAGCCAATTGACCGGTTTACTGTCTTCTCGGCAACTCAATAAAACAGCCAAATGGCCTAACTGCACACATTAGCGCATCGTCGTCTTTGCATTAGCCTATTTTCTTTGCCCAGCGACCAGTCACCATTGGTAATGATCGGCGTATCAGGCGCAGCAGGATGCCGATAAACGTACATCCAGGCAGAGCCGAAGGAGGTCGGTATACGCTCTCGAATATACTCGTCTGGATACTCTTCGAGTCTGTCCAAGCGCTGGAGCAGCGCCCGGTTCAGAGGGTAGAGCTCACCCACGATAGCCGTATTTCCTCCCGCAACGGCAGCAGGATACCAACCTAAGTGTAACAGGGTATAACGAGGGGCAGTGCGATGCATGGCCAGTTTTGGAACGTTTTTGAGGAAATAATGATTGTATTCGCCGCGGCGTAGAGTGCCGTAGACAAAAATGAGGTTTGCATAGTTCATTTTTACTGCAATTCACGTGTTTCCAAAGCGGCCAATATGGGAGCGGGCTCGACAACAGCCTCTACCGGCGGATGCGTCAGATGTCCATAAAGCTGGATAATTTTTCTAACGTAGGCAAGCGTTTCTGCGTAAGGTGGAACGCCATGGTATTTGAGCACCGCCTGCTCGCCGGCATTGTAGCCTGCTAAGACTAAGCGCACATTACCCTGAAAAAAAGCCAACAACCAACGCAAATAAGCCATACCGCCATGCAGGTTTTGGATGGGATCCAAAGGATTTTGAATGCCAAAGCGGGCGGCAGTTTCTGGCATCAGTTGCATCAATCCTTGCGCATTCTTTGGCGAACGCGCTTGACTGTTAAAACTGGATTCCGCCTGAATAACCGCCAACACCAGGATAGGATCCAACCCATAATCAGGTGCTAGTCGCCGTACCCATTTTTCCACTTGCCGGCGTTGCCGGGAAAATTTTCCGGTCAGACTTTGGGTCAATCGCATCGCCGGAGGAACCACACAAGTCGCTCGCTTCTTACCACGAATCGCCATAATGGCGAGCATATTCTTGGCCTGTGTATGCCCGCGCTTGGCTGCCAGCCGAAACCAGGCGGCAGCCAACACGTCGTCCCGTTCGACACCACGACCGTTAGCATACAGCCAGCCCAGTTGATACTGGGCGGGAGCATAACCCCGTTTAGCCGCCGCACAGTAAAGCTCGATAGCACGACCATAATCTTGTGAGACACCCTCACCGTGTTCAAAACGAGTCCCCCATTCCGCTTGCAAAGAAGGATTCGCTTTATACAGCAGCTTATTCCACTTTATCTGTTGATCGCCGCCGTATACCGCCAAAGGGCAAATGGCAAGCAAGAGAATAGGTAAGGATTTACTAAAAGATGCCATAGATGGTTTCCCCTGATCATACCGATACATTACAAAAGTTTTTATAAGTTCTTAACGGAATGCCTGTTAAATGTTGTTAAACTAAATAAATTTTTAATTAAACAGCCAGTTAAACCTATGCGGCTAGGAGTCGGCTTATGCTGCCTGCGGCCTATGGTATGCCATTTTTCCCATCACTGTACCTTAAAAGACACGATAACGGAAAATCGATAGCGTTTTCTATTCTTCTATAATGAGTGGCAGCATATGACATAAAAATGCAATCAAAAGGAGGCCAAAATGGTCAACTATACCACCGAGTCTATCCGCAATATCGCTTTGCTCGGACACGGCACAGCGGGAAAAACCACCTTAACGGAAGCGCTACTGGCTCATAGTGGGCGGATCGCCACACCAGGCAATGTGGAACAAGGGAACACGGTCTGCGATTCCGACCCCCAGGAAAAGGCTCATCAGCATTCTCTGGATGCTGCTATCGTGAATTTGGATTATCAAGGTGTCCATATCAATTTAGTGGATACCCCCGGCTTTCCTGATTTTATCGGACAGGCCATCGCCGCACTACCAGCCGTAGAAACGGCCGCCGTGGTCATTAACGCCCAAACCGGCATCGAAACAGTGACCCAGCGAATGATGGAACGCGCTGCCGAGCGCCGTCTATGCCGGATGATTATTATCAATAAGATTGATGCCGAAAACATTGACTTGCCTGAACTGCTAGAACAGATTCGGGAAACCTTTGGCAGTGAATGTCTGCCTATCAATTTGCCCACCCATAATGGCTCAGCAGTCGTAGATTGCTTTTTTAACCCTGCGGGAAAGAGCGATTTTTCCAGTGTTGCCGAGGCACACACGGCCATCGTCGACCAGGTCGTGGAAGTGGACGAAGCACTCATGGAACTGTATCTGGAACAGGGCGAGGAACTCCAGCCCGAGCAGCTTCACGATCCTTTCGAGAGAGCCTTGCGTGAAAGCCATTTAATACCCATCTGTTTCGTTTCGGCCCGTACCGGAGCAGGCGTGCCGGAATTGCTGGATTTCTTCGTACGTCTTCTGCCCAATCCTGCCGAGGGCAATCCAGAACCCTTCCTGAGGGGTGAAGAGGCTGACGCTGAGGCATTTCACGCCGTTCCCGATCCTCAGCAACATGTTCTAGCGCATGTTTTTAAAGTCACCATTGACCCTTTTGTGGGCAAACTCTCAATGTTTCGCATCCATCAGGGCACGCTCACCAAGGACAGCCAACTGTTTATTGGCGATGCTCGCAAGCCCTTTAAAGTAGGGCACCTTTTCCAAATGCATGGCAAGGAACATCCGGAGGTGGAGGTTGGTATACCCGGCGATATCTGCGCCGTGGCAAAGGTAGATGAAATTCACCGGGACTCGGTACTGCACGATTCTCACGACGAGGACCATATTCATCTGCGTCCCCTGCGGTTTCCCGCACCACTCTTTGGTCTAGCCATCAAAGCCGCTACTCGAGGCGATGAGCAGAAACTCTCGGACACGTTAAATAAGCTGCTAGAGGAAGATCCCTGCCTGACGGTGGAGCAAAATCAGACTACCCGGGAAACGGTGCTGCGCGGATTGAGCGATCTGCATCTGCGGATCACCTTAGAAAAAATGCGTGATCGCTATCGCCTTGATCTCGAAACCAAGCCACCAAAAATCGCCTACAAAGAAACGATCAGCGCAGTCGCCGAGGGCCATCACCGGCATAAAAAACAAACCGGTGGCGCCGGACAGTTCGGTGAAGTTTTCCTCCGTGTCGAACCGCTGGAGCGCGGCGCGGGCTTTGAATTTACCAGTGAGGTGGTGGGCGGTACCATCCCCACACAGTTCCTCCCCGCCGTTGAAAAAGGCATTCGCGAAGTCCTGGAGAGCGGCGCTGTTGCCGGTTTCCCACTGCAAGACATTCGCGCCGTCGCCACCGACGGCAAATACCATCCTGTGGATTCTAAGGAAGTGGCCTTTGCGACGGCAGGTCGAGAGGCCTTTCTCGATGCGGTACGGAAGGCCCGGCCACTGGTACTGGAACCCATTGTTAATATGGAAGCGCTAGCCCCAGCGGATAGCGTAGGCACCATTACCGGTGATCTGTCCGGACGCCGGGGCCGCATCAGTGGCGCCGACACCCGGGCACGGGGAATGATGGCTATTAATGCGCAGGTCCCACTGGCCGAGTTAGAAGGCTATGCCTCTCAACTGAAATCCATGACCGGAGGCCAAGGCTCTTATAATATTGAGTTCAGTCATTACGAAGCGGTACCGGCTGATATTCAACAGCGGCTTTGCGACGCTCATCAGCAGCAGAATACCGGTTAGCAGACCTCAACGGAGCAAATACACGTCGAAGCGGGTGGTTTTAGCGGCAATATTCAGACTAGGCTTGGGTCCCGTCAGCGGCGGGGCACACCGGGGGCGCTTAACGACCACCCGCTGGCGGGCGCACTCGAGAGCGGCGGCCAGTAAAGCGGGCGCATCTTGATCCTCGCCGACGATGTTTTTTAGCACCCGCATTTCTTTCTTGACCAGCGCCGTTTTGGTACGTGGGGGATACATGGGATCCAGATACACCACCTCAGGGCGCTGTGCTGCGGATAACGTTCTCATATATGTACGGCCATCGGTCACCATCATTTTTGATAGGAGCTCCTGCGCCAGCGCACCGATAACAGGATCGGCGGCAGCGCGCGCAAGACCTTGACGCAGCAGCGCTGCGACGATGGGAGAACGCTCTACCAACTGTACCATGCAACCCAAGCAGGCCAGCACAAAAGCGTCCCGGCCCAACCCGGCGGTGACGTCCAATACCCGCGGTTTAACGCTGCCTTGCAATCCGACGGCTCTGGCTAGCGGTTGCTTGCGTCCGCCGCCGAACCGGCGCCGATAGGCCAATGGACCGCTGACGAAATCAGCATAAATAGGTCCTGGAGCCGCAACGCCTTGTGCTTGCAGCTCCAGTCGTGCGGCCGTAACAGTCAATAGGTAGGTAAAGGGCGGGTCTTGCGGAGTCGCCAGTAAGGGCAGTTCGAGTTCTTGTGCCAGTGCTTTAGCCTGCTTGTTCAGTACCGGCTCAGCAGCCATGACGGCAACCAGGTTTCTCAAGTCCACATTATTCACAAGGCGCAGGCTGCGAATAACATTTGTAAAGTGCTTAAGATTGGTAGGTTTCCGCAATCTGTCGTTCGGTTTCCTCAAGATTCTTGTAAACGGCCAATTCAGTACCAGTGCACCGTTGAGCACCCGCGGCATTGCCGTAATAGCAGGCTTGCACGTAATCACGGGTTTTCAAATAGCCAAAAGCCAACCCGCCGGCGAAAGAGTCTCCACACCCAGTTGTATCAACCACGCGATCAACGTGCATTCTTTTGATAAAGTGCTCCCGCAGTCTTCCTTTCTCATCATTGAAGTATACCGCACATCCATATTCGTCTAGCGTAATGTACACCGCCTTCACCCCATGACTCAGACAATGTCGGGCGAATTTCGGCAGTTCGTCCAAAGCAAGCTCACCTACTTCCTGCAGAGCTTGTGAATCATATTCAGAGGCGAACCAGCTAGCCCCCGCTTCTTCCAGATTCATTTTCAAGATATCAATGTGCGGCAGCCATAAGTCCCGGTCAATCCAAAACTTTAAGAACCGCTCTCCATGACGCGTGCAACCGTTGGTTGGGCCATGAGCGTCAAAAATGACAATGCCTTTACTGTTGGACTTGAGATACTCCAGAGTACTCAGGGATATCTCAAAATCCGTCACCGGAACAAAGACAAAAGCGTCAAAATCCAGCAAATCCTGCACATCCGCCGGCACAATCGGGTTCATAAAACCAGTTTGCCTCTCCAGGCGCTTGTTCTGATCCACGTACTTGAGCGTAATCACATCGCCCTGGTCGGCATCCGCAGTCACATGGCTGATATCCATATAAGGAAACTGGGACAAGAGCTTGTGAACAGGTTTCTGATCAACTTTCCGTACGTGCACGACAGGTACGATACGGGAACCATCGCCTGTCAGCGTTGAGAGCACCACCGCAGTATACAGCGCACAGCCGTACTTCTCTACCACTTCGTTATGATAAGTCGTGATATGATCCCTTGGTATGGGGCCTAGCACGGCGACATCAAATGATGTTGTCATCAGAACGTTCTCCTCCAAAAGTGGTTGTTCAACAGGATTTTTATCGCCCGCTAAGCAAGAGTTCCGCACCTAATATCTACCCCAGTCATCTCCTCGCAAGGGAGAATAAGGTGCGAGAAAACTGGCTTTGGCAGATATCCTGAATTATCCGGTAAAATAAAGCCAGATGATTCCAACAATGATGGCTAATAACACGGAGAATCGCAGATCCCAGCGCCGCCATAGAGGATCGCTGGTAAACTCAGGCAGATGCTCCTGGGCATCGGGTATATCAAAGGCTTCCGCATGCACGGGTGCTTCTTGCTCCACCGTCTGAAAGGTTATCCCGGCAACATGCTTAGCCGAGGGCTCAGGTGTGATAAGGCTTACTAGCACTAAAATTACCGTGCACACCACGAACAGAAACAGCGCAAAGTGGAGGAAGTTAATGTCGCTGTACCAGTAGAAAAACCCGCTGAGCGAATCTTGGTTGAGTTCGGCAACCAGCCGTCCCATACCCAGCACAAATCCGGCGATCAGCGAGACGATGGCGCCCTGGGCGTTAACCCGCGCCCAGAAAATGCCGATCAGAAAGACCGCGGCAATCGGCGGCGAAATATAGGCCTGCACGCTTTGCAGATACTGGTAGAGCTGCCCGGAAATCAATTGCATCATCGGAATCCACAGCAGTCCAAAACCGACAAGCACAACCGTGGAAATCTGCCCTACCCACACCAGCGTTCGCTCTGTGGCCTGCGGATGCAGTTTTTTATAAATATCCCAGGTAATCAGAGTTGAGCACGAATTAAACACCGACGACAGCGAACTCATCAGCGCGGCAAGCAGTCCCGCCACCACCAGGCCCTTGAGCCCAGCCGGAAGTAGCACACCAATCAGGGTCGGCAAAGCTTGGTCCGGGTCGGTCAATTCCAGCTTACCCTGCTGTGCCAGTGAATAGGCAATGACTCCCGGAATGACAAAGATGAACAGTGGCAGTACTTTTAACACACCCCCGAAAATGGTTCCCCGACGGGCGTTATCTATGTTCTTGGCTGCCAAAACACGCTGCACGATAAATTGGTCGGTGCACCAGTACCAGACCCCTAATATGGGGGCTCCCAGCAGAATGCCGGTCCACGGGAAGCTGGGGTCGGATATAGGCTTCCACAGCGTAAAAAAGTCACTGCCGGCCGTCTCGTACATCACATCCCAACCACCAAGAGCGTTCAGACCAATTACAGTGACGGTAATTGAGCCGCCAACCAGCACAAACATCTGCAACAAATCGGTATAAAGTACCGCGCGCAGACCGCCGAATACGGTGTAGATGCCCGTGGCGACCACGACCACCAGCGCACCGGTCCAGAAATTGATGCCCATTAGGGCCTCGAACACGATACCACCGGCAGCGATGGTGACCGATATCTTGGTCAGGACGTAACCGACAATCGAGATAATGGCGAGATACCAGCGGGCGGCCGGCGAATAACGCCGCTCCAGAAATTCCGGCATAGTAAAAACCCCGCTCTTGAGATAGAAAGGGACAAATACCCAGCCCAGGATCAACAGCATCAGTGAGGCCAAAATCTCGAATTGCCCAACGGCGACTCCACTGGCGGCTCCGGTCCCGGCAAGTCCCACCAGATGTTCAGAGCCAATATTGGAGGCAAACAGAGAGGCGCCAATGACAAACCACCCGGTATCGCGCCCGCCTAGGAAATAGCCTTCCGCGGATGCACGGGTCGATTCGCGCTTAGTCACCCAGTACGCCACGGCAAAAACCGCCACGAAGTACAAAAAGATGACCACCCAGTCTATACCAACAAGCAGACCCATGATGAATTCCTCCTCTATATCCCATTAAGAAGCGGGATCTTTGTTTTATGTTGTGCAGATGATTCAGAAGGGAGCTACGCTATTCCCTAACCCAACAAAACCAGGCGAGGCACATACCGAACGCTGCTCTCGAAGTGTTGTCCGAGAGAATTCAGCGGATCGACTTGAGTCTCTGTGAATCTGACGCCTTTACTATTGATTCGAAGTAGATCTTTTCCTCCCTAATGGTCTTCAAGTGAAGAATGAGTTATGGAGGGTCTATTGTTATACCGAAACTGGCCGATTGTTTTTGTGTGGTGACTTAGCTCGACTTTAGCCATTTCCCCCCACGCCAACCCTCTCCCACCAGGGGAGAGGGGAAAAATCTTTTAGCGTTAAATCTTTAACTCCCTCTCCCCTGGTGGGAGGGGGTGAGGGTGAGGGGTATTTAAGTACTTGATTTGTCAACAATGGCCAAAGTCGAGCTTAGGAGCCATGGTGTACCTCTGCAAACAGGTATTTCCAACAGTGTAGTATTAAATATCCTGCCATGCACTGGCTCCGGGCATCGCTGCCCAGATGGCGCTGAGATAGCGCATAAACTTCGGTGTTTCTAATTATAGTGCCAGCCATATGAATTGATGCCGATAATTTTATTACAATCGTTGTTTACTAACGATTTGAAGCCTTGTAACCAGTATCAGGTCATTTGACCGGCACTATAGTCACGCAATGAATGTACAGTTGCCGCTGGGCAATGGTTGGCAGGCTCCTAGCGCTGGTTTGCGTATAGCGCATAGCGTTTTATGTTCAGAAGACGAAAATTTGGCAAGGCCCGCTCCTATATTATCGCTGTCACCTCGGCCAGATTACCCTTCTCCTCTAGCCACACTTTGCGATCAGCAGCCCGTTTCTTGGCCAAGAGCATATCCATTAGGTTTACTGTATCGTCCTCTGGGTCGACAGTCAGTTGCACCAGACGCCGAGTGGTGGGGTCCATGGTAGTCTCTCGCAATTGCAAGGGATTCATTTCCCCCAATCCCTTAAAGCGGGTTACGCTGATCTTGCCCTTTTTCTTGTCGGCGGCGATACGATCCAGAATCCCTTGCTTTTCCGCTTCATCGAGCGCATAGAATATTTCTTTTCCAATATCAACGCGATATAGAGGCGGCATCGCCACGAACACATGACCGGCTTCCACTAAAGGCCGAAAATGCTTCATGAACAGCGCACACAGCAGAGTCGCAATATGCAAACCGTCGGAATCCGCGTCGGCCAAAATACAAACCTTACCATAGCGCAAGCCGCTGAGGTCGGCAGATCCCGGCTCTGCACCCAGCGCGACGGAGATGTCATGGATCTCCTGAGAGCCTAACACTTGCGCAGAATCCACTTCCCAAGTGTTGAGAATTTTCCCGCGCAACGGCATGATGGCTTGAAACTCCCGATTCCGGGCTTGCTTAGCCGAACCACCGGCAGAATCACCTTCCACTAAAAACAACTCAGTACGAGACAAATCTTGGGCACTGCAGTCAGCCAGTTTACCAGGCAATGCCGGACCGCTGGCCACCTTTTTGCGCACCACTTTCTTGCTCGCTCGCAGGCGCTTCTGGGCGTTTTGCAGCGCCAACTGAGCGATAAACTCGCCGCTTTCGGTGTGCTGATTCAGCCACAGGCTAAAGGTATCTTTTACCACCCCCGAAACAAACGCCGCACATTCCCGAGAGGAAAGCCGCTCTTTTGTCTGACCGGAAAATTGTGGGTCCCGCAGTTTGACCGACAGCACATAACAACAGTTTTCCCACACATCTTCGGGTGCAATACGCACTCCCCGGGGGAGCAAATTACGAAATTCGCAGAACTCCCGTACGGCTTCCGTCAATCCGAGCCGCAAGCCATTGATATGGGTGCCTCCTTGAGGAGTAGGGATAAGATTCACATAGCTTTCGGTCACCACTTCGCCGCCTTCGGGTAACCAGGTGAGTGCCCAATCGGCAGCTTCATGGGTGCTGCTCATATGCCCTATGAAAGGAGGATCGGGCAGTGTTACGAACTGCTGTAATGCCTCCGTTAAATAATCGGTAAGGCCATCTGCATAGCACCATTCCAGACGTTCAGCAGTATTCTCGTCAGCAAAACTAACCCGCAGGCTCGGACAAAGCACCGCTTTAGCGCGTAATAAATGCTTCAGCCGGACGGTGGAGAATTTCGGTGAATCAAAAAACCGAGGATCGGGCCAGAAACGTACGGTAGTACCGGTGCGGCGCTTACCCACCTCACCAACGACCTTTAGGGCAGAGCGTTGTTGACCATAACCGAAGGCCATATGGTATTCTTTGCCGGCGCGTCGCACCCAAACCTCCAAGCGGCTGGATAGCGCATTTACCACCGATACTCCTACCCCATGCAGTCCACCGGAAAAGCGGTAGGTACGTTCGGAAAACTTACCGCCGGCATGTAGCCGGGTCATAATTAATTCGACACCGGAAATACCTTCTTCGGGGTGAATATCGATCGGCATCCCTCGGCCATCGTCCGTCACCTCCAGAGAACCATCGCCATATAAAGTCACTTGAATAGCCGTTGCATAGCCGGCAATGGCCTCGTCGACTCCGTTGTCGATGACTTCCTGGGCCAAATGATCGGGACGTGTCGTATCGGTGTACATGCCCGGGCGTCTGCGCACCGGATCCAGGCCACTGAGCACTTCGATAGCCGCGGCGTCATACACTTCGTTCATGTTTGCAATCCATTTAGCGTTGCTAATAAAAATCAAAACGGGTCGTAGTGTAACCTGATCTCACTGCTGGGTGGGTATTCTTCTGGATTTCAGCGTCACAGAGAGAGTTTTTTTAGGCATCCCCTTAAGACACCTGCAAGGCTTACAAAACTCCCTTCTTTAGGTTTTCCGGGCATTCTGCTGGAATTTCCTCGTTCGCTTATCGCAACACGAATTCAGGGAATATCGGGTAAATCTTCACTACGCTTTGCTGAAACCATCAATTTTTGCCGCGAATCGTCCATTCAACAGCAATTATCCCCTGCCAGTGAAGTTTTTATGTATGTGGTTTAATTCTTGACTTTGGCCATTCCCCCCTCACCCCACCCCTCTCCCACCAGGGGAGCGGGGGCTAAGAGTTTGACAATAAAAGATTTATACCCTCTCCCCCGGTGGGAGAGCAACTGTGTTATTTGTCAAGCATTAGCGAACGCTTAAGCGTGCCAAGGGGTATGGGTTTTCCTGATGGCATTGAGGATAGTCAGCAGTTTTCGCCTGCAGGCGGTGATAGCCACCTTGGGTGCTTTGCCCGCTGCGCGCAGGCGTTCATGGAACGCGCGCCGCCGCGGATTACAGCGAATGGCCGCTAACGTGGCCATATATAACACGGCGCGTAACGGGGCGCGGCCTCCCCCACAGTGGCGCTGGCCGCGCAGCGTACCGCTGTCGCAGTGATAGGGCGCCACCCCCGCCAGGGCAGCGATCTGGCGCCGGTTTAAGGTCCCCAACTCCGGCAGTTGGACGAGCAGCGTGATCGCCAAGACTGGCCCGACGCCGGGTACACTCTGCAGCAGCTTATCCGGTACCCGCCATATCGAGCTTGCCTGGATAGTGTGGCGTAGCTCCTCGTCAAGTCCCTGCAGGCGCTGCTCCAGCCACTGGATATGGGCGTTGAGGTCATGGTGCACGGATGCGGGTGCCCGGGGGAGGCGGTTGCGCTCGGCCACCAGCATGTCCAGCAATTGACGACGGCGTACCAGCAATGCTTCCAGCGCCTGGGTCTGGGCGTCCTTGAGCGGGCGCGGCGTGGGGCGTACTGCCTGGCCAAAGCGCGCCAGCTGGTAGGCATCAATGCGGTCGCTTTGGGCCAACTGCCCTGTCGCCTTGGCAAAATCCCGAGCCTGGCGTGGGTTGACCACAGCCACGGGCCATCCGCCAGCGGCCAGCATGCTAGCCACCGGTATCTCCAGCCCGCCTGTGGCTTCCAGCACAATGAGGGTCGGTGACAAGGCGTGCAACCGCTGCACGAGCGCCTCCAGGGCCGCTGGCGCATTGGCCACCTGCCAATGTTCACCGCTCGGGATAACCGCCACATCCAGCGTGGCTTGCGCTACATCAATGCCAACAAACGATTCTACGTCAGGGGTACTCATGTCTCTCACTCCCTACCTTGCAACATGCGGGCTCTTCCGGCCCAGGCCACTGTTCGGGTTCTTCTACCGAGACAGGCATGACGATCTCAGCTCTCCCACGGTCTTCTTCAACCCAGGGCTAGGACGATCTATCACACCCGTTAACCACTTTCTCTCACCTTCTGGAGTAAGATAACGTTCATTCACAAAGAACATACAAGAACATACAAGGGCGAGGGGGCTTTACTCTCAAAAAATGCTTGTTTCTCGGGACAAATTGACGTGACAAGCGAAGACGTTGCTATACCCGCAAAATTGCCTTAAAAACTCGTCTTATCATTCCAAATCTTGAAAACTTGTATAACAATAGTATTTTCGAGGTAACAACAGAACGCTTAACGCAGGGGAAGATAATAGATGGCGCTCAAGACCCACCGCACAAGGTCTTTATCAGCTATAGCCATCAGGACAAGGCATGGCTAAAGCGACTGCAGGTTCACCTCAAGCCTCTGGAGCGAGAGGGCCGGGTGGAGCGTTGGGATGATACTCGGATTAAACCGGGCGCTCAATGGCACGAGGCCATTGCCAACGCCCTGGCCGAAACCAAGGTGGCCGTGCTGTCGATCAACGCCGATTTTTTGGCCTCGGATTTTATCGATACCGTTGAACTGCCCGCGCTTCTCAGCACGGCCGAGGCGGACGGCGCCGTGATTCTGCCGGTGATTGTGGGGCACAGCCGGTTTGCGCGAACGCCGAGCCTGGCACAATTTCAGGCAGTCAACTCACCTGCCGAACCGCAGCGATTCAGAGCATTGATAAAAAATAATTAAAATCAACGCGTTAAACTATAATCTAAAAAATATTTTTCCGGCTATTTGGCGCCGTTAGGGGGCTCCGTTGAGGCGTTGAAGGCGGTATCATAGAGCTTTTTTGGTCCAAGCGGCGGCCCTATGAAGAAGCGCGCCAACGCTCGCCTTCAACGCCAGCAGCAAAAGAAAGCACGCCCCGCCACCCGGCGTCAAGCGAACAAGCGGTTAACTGCTCCGGCCAAGAGCCAGGGTAAGACGATGGTGTGTGAGTTGTTCAAGACGATCCACCATTTTTTCCCAGACTTGTTCGAACAGCTCCGGCAACTCGAAGACTGCCGGCGTCGATCGGACTATGCGTTGAGTGAAATGCGGATGGCGGCCATCGCGCTGTTCCTGTTTCAACAAGGCTCGCGGAATGCGTTCAACAACCTGCGCCAGGAGGCGAAGTTCGAGAAACACTACCGTCGGCTGTTTAAGCTCCGGCTGCCGCACCTGGACACGGTGCACCGGGTGCTGTGTCGGTTGCCTGACGAGCCGCTGGAGCGGCTCAAGCAGTGGTTGGTGAAAACCCTGCTGGAGAAGAAAGCGCTGCACAAATACCGCCTGTTGGGCCAGTATTTTGTGGTGGCCATCGACGCCACCGGCACGATGAGCTGTGCCGACCCGCATTGCGAACAGTGCCTGCATCAGACCTCGAAGACCGGCAAAACCACTTACTTTCATAACGGGTTGGAGGCCAAATTGATCACCCCCAACGGCTTTGCCATTTCGCTGGCCACGGAGTGGATCGCCAACCCGGTGGGCGAGTATCAAAAACAGGCTTGCGAGCGCCAGGCGTTCGGGCGCCTGGCGGCCACGCTCAAGCAACTCTACCCGCGCCTGCCGATCTGTCTGACCGCCGACGGGCTCTATCCCTACCAGGGCTTTTTCGATGCCTGCCGCGCCAACCACTGGGCCTTTCTCCTGACCTTCCAAGACGGCAACCTCCCCAGCGTCTGGGAGGAAGTGCAGGCATTGCGTCCGCTCAGCCCGGGCCAACACCGTCACGAGCGGCGCGTCCGAGGCGCGGAGTTGATCGAGCAGGCGTTTGCGTGGGTCACCGACATCGACTATCACGGCCATCGGCTCCAGTGGCTCGACTGTCTCGAGACGATCAGTCACCTTAAGCGCGGTGAGCAACCCGTCACCCGCTTCGTTCACCTGACCAACCTCGCCGTCACCGCCGCCACGGTCGTCGGGCTCAGCGCCACCGGGCGCCTGCGTTGGAAGATCGAAACCGAAGGGTTCAACACCCAGAAAACCCTCGGCTATGCCCTGCAACACCAGTCTGCGCGCGGCAACTGGCAGGCGGCAAAAAATTACTATCAGTGCCTGCAGATCGGTCATCTCATCAATCAGTTGAGGGTCCTGAGCACCACCTTCGCGCCCCTGTGGCAGGGCAAGACCACCCTCCGTCATCGGTGGCGCACGATGATCGCCTTCCTCCTTTACGGTCGGTTGCGCTGCTCAACCCTCGACGCCCTAGCCCAGCGGCGCTTCCAGGTGCGCTTCACGTAATCTCGACAGGAGACGCCTGCTCCGTAATTCAGGTTAACCCCTCGGCCCCGGGAGATCGCCTCACGCCCAACCTCACACCACTTGATCCCCTAACCTCGCTGGTTCAACCCACACCGCCCTCCGGGTCAGCGTTGGCGAGCAAGGAGTACCGCCAAGTTGCGCCCAGTGTTTGACAACCGGCTAACTTGGACCCCAACAGGCAGTGACGTTCTGAATCGCTGCCGAACCGCTAAGCGCATTGCCGGTAGCCAGACAGGAAGCGATTCTGGATAAGGTCACGATGGCCATTGAAGACACGTTGAACACTCCGGCCACCGTGTCCGTTGCCGACGCAACGCCAGGGACATCGCCCGGTGCCCCACCCCGCCCTTAACAGCCTCTCCGGCTGACATTCGCCCCGCGCCGGAGAGGCCTTACCAAGGGCCGGCATCGCAGATCCCATCCCGGCAAACCCGGTTGCCGGGACACGGTTGGGAGAAGGTCGCAGCCTTTGTTTTCGGGACGAGCTTCGTGGTGGTGCTACTGGCACTGGCCGTGCTCTTCCCCGAACCGACGCCGTTTCAATATCAGGTCTTTCGCATCGTGCTAACCCTGGCCTGCGCCGGGGTGGCGGCCGTGATCCCGGGCTTTCTCGCGCTGCGCACCGATACCGCAGGGTTACTCATTCGCGCCGGCGGAGCGCTGGCGGTCTTTGTGCTCGTTTATCTCCAGAATCCGGCGCAACTGGTGGTGCCGGAGGTACCGGCTCCGCCCAAACCGGCAAGCGCACCACAACCCCTGGCCGGAGCAATATGGAACGAGGCCAACGAGCCACTGCCCGGGGTCCGGGTGACGCTGCCGGCGTTCGACCTGTCTATGACCACCAACGCGCTCGGCCGCTTTCGCTTTCGCGTGACCGCGCCAACCCAGGCGACGGTGGAATTGATCGCCCGGAAAGCCGGTTATCATACCCACGATCAATATGCGACGCTGGGCAATACCCAGTTAAGCTTTACCCTACGCAAGACGCCATGACTCGACGTTATCGCTTGCTGCTCTGTGCCATCAGTCTGCTAGTCCTGCCGGGACTGCTGATGGCTCAGGAACGCGTGCTCGTTGGACAGGTGCTGCTGGTTGGGCAGCAGGAGGAAACGACCCCGGCCGTGTAGGGGTGGACGTGACGCTTGTGGAACAGGGCGATACGGTGCGCACCAAGGCGCAGGGGCTGTTTCGACTGTTTTTGCCAGCGCTGTTCAAACCGGGAGAAACGCTCACGCTGATCGTCGCCAAGCCCGGCTGGCGGATTCAACACCCGCTGGACGGGGAGATACGCATCCCGGCTGAGCCTCGTAAGGACCGGATCACCATCCGTATGCTCCCGGTGGGTTCCCGGAAGTTCTGGTCCGATGATCGTATCGAAAAGTTCATTGCCGATACCGTCGAGAGGGCCAAACAGCAGGTTGAGCTTGGCGGCAAACCGGAAGACATCGATTTCGGCCGTTATATCAAGGAATGGGCCGCCCGGTATGGCTTCAGCGCTGCGGAGGCCAAGGCGGAGATCGACCAATGGGTGGCCGAGGTGCAGCGCAACCAGGATAATATCTATCGGCTCGGGCTGGCCGCCTATGCCGAGAAAAAGTTCGGTAAAGCTAGTGAACTCTTTGCCGAGGCGGCCGACCTCAAGGCCAAACGGCGGACGGCGGTGCGGCGCCAGCGTGAAGCACTTGCGCGTAAGGAAACGCTGCTGACCGAGGAAATCGTGCGCGACCGCCGGCTGGCCGGTGATGCCGCTTACAACAACTATGCCTTCCACGAGGCGCTGGCGCACTATCAGCAGGCGCACACCGAGGTCGCTCGAGATGAACGGCCGCAGTTATGGGCGGCATTGATGAACGACATTGGAAAAGCGCATTACCAAATCGGCATTCGCGTAGCAGGTCCTGCCGTTCAGGAGCACCTAAGCGCTGCCCAGCACGCCTACCGTGCCGCCCTGGAGGTCTATACCCGTGCGCTGCTCCCACAGGACTGGGCCATGACCCGGAACAACCTGGGCAACGCCCTTCGCGACCAGGGCATCCGCACCGGGGGCGAGGACGGCCGGCGGCTGCTGGCCCAGGCCGTGGCCGCTTACCGTGCCGCCCTGGAGGTCAGAACCCGCGCGCTGCTCCCACAGGACTGGGCCATGACCCGGAACAACCTGGCCAAAACTTACCTTGCACTCGAGACCGTGACCAACGCTGCCGCCAGCTTTACAAACGTTCTCTTCGTCTAACCTGATTATCGTGAAGCGTATGAGACCGCTCATTTTCTCTACAATGAGCAGCTTTTCGAGTTTGCCAAAGCCTTTGCACTGAACCGGCAGTGGCTGGAACAGCATCCGGAAGACCTGTCCGCGCAAGCTAATTTCGCTGAGGTGCACTTCACGACTGCGCAGTTTGCCGAGGCCAAATCCCGTTTAGCCGCGCTTCTAATGAGGCCTGAGTTTGACCCTGGAACTTCCATCGCACTGCGCGCATTGGAGCTTGCCACATTGCTCGCTCTGGGTGAGGCGGACACCGTTGTACAAAAACTCGATGCGCTAGATAAATTCGTTACCGCGCGGAGCGCCGAGATCACCAGCACTTGGACGTTTACAGGCAGCAAGCACTTTGTTAAACACCATTAACGATTGGCCTCTTACCCTTGGCTCCAGGATGTCTTCACTGCTATCGAAGCGCAGGACTGGACGACGCTGCTATAGTCTTTCAGAAATTAAATTTCCCATCATTATGCCTGCGAATCCAATTAAAACAGAGGCTCATGAAATCGATTTTGGAAACTATTTTTCTGAACGTCTATAGCAACCCTCCAGACAGCAAAATCGACTTTTCACAACGCAGAACGCCAAGCATTGGAATAGGTTGTAATAATTTTAGCTGTGCCTACTCTAGCGTCAGTTCTACAAAGGCAAACAAACCTTCCGTAATCTACCATTAGCCGACAAGTTCATTTTCTCCTTAAAACGTTACTCTTTCGTTTGGCGGGCGTTAAAATGACGGCTTAAAACGATTCCGTAGCGCAGCCACACTTCTGGCCTACAAGGGCAGATACACCACTAAGCCGGCCCACTCACCCTGTTCGCTACCGCTCTCAATCAGTAACAACTCATCGATGGTCTGCCGGACCGCCAGGCGATCATTCAGGACAAAGACGCCGGGCATCGACTGCCCGGCAACGACCCGTGCGTAGGCGAAGTCTGGCATGGTTGCTCGGTCATGCGTCAACAGGATGCGGTTGTTCACCGCGGCCCACGCTAAAATGGTGGGGTCATCCGCCTCCTCTAACTCGACATCTTGCACGCGGCATAGGTCTAGCTCGGGGCGACGACGCAACAGCCCGCGCACAATGTCCCGGTTAAAGTTCTCGTCGCTTAGCAGACGCAACATGTCTCATCTTCAGGCGCTGCGCTGACGAGCCAGCAAACGTGCGCGAAGATCGGCAAGACTACCTTGTTGGCGCTCGATGCGCTGGCGAACCTCTTGTGCCCGTTGCTCGCGTGCGGCGAGATAGGCTTCTACTTCATCTCGATGACGCAAATAGTAGGCGATGACGGCATAAATATCCGCCAATGTCACAGCGGGGTAATGCTGCGCAATCGCTTCCGGGGTCGCCCCATCTTGAAATGCACGAATCACCAGGTCTAATAAGACACGGGAGTGGCCAATACGGAGCGCCCCTGAGGCATCCTGACGCAACGGCGGCGCCTCGGTTTGTAGGATGATTTCCATCGCTATTTCCCTACCGTTGTGAACCTTACCTAAAGTGGTTTCGGTATCCTAACGTCTACTACAACTTGCCGGTATACACCTGGCGGGAGACGCTGTTGATGTCGGTTCACGCTATTTCGCTGAGCGTATTCCGCAATTTAGCTTTGGTCCGGCAGAGTTGAGAAATTTAAACTTATATTACCTGCTGGACTTTGGCCATTGGTTACGAATCAAATACTTAAAGCCCCCTCACCCCAACCCTCTCCCACCAGGGGAGAGGGAGCCAAGGTTTTGATGATAATAAATTTATCCCCTCTCTCGTGGTGGGAGAGAAAGCTAAGGTTTTGATGATAAAAGGTTTATTTCCTCTCCCCTGGTGGGAGAGGCCGAGGGTGAGGGGGAAATAGCCAAAGTCAAGTAGGAGATAACGTTATGCCCATTTATGAATATGGTTGTCCCAACTGCGGCAACTTTTCCGTATTAAGAAAAATGGCTGAATTTACCAAGACGGAAAGCTGTCCGCACTGTGCCGCCAACGCACAGCATATTATTTCAGCGCCCCATCTCACTGTGCTACACCGCAACCACAAAATGGCTTATGAGCGCAACGAAAAGAGCGCCCATGAGCCTTATGTTCATCGCTGTGGTTCCGCTTGCACCAGTCATGGTTCTGTTGCCCCCGCTGCCAGTGCGCGCCGGAGACGGCGCAATGGCAGACCATGGATGTTGGGCTAACCGGCTCTATTTGCAAATTTCTGCGTTTCCTGCGTGGCAAGGAAGACCATGCAGGAACTATGAACCAGCCAAATCCCGGATTCCGCTACGCTCCATCCAGGCTACGGAAAGATTAGCTACGACCGCGCCGGTCAGGCGAAATCCGCTACCAGGGCGGCCCGCGTCGCCTCCGGAAGTGGATCGACCACGGCACTGTAATGGGAATGGTCAACACCTGCGGCGATGTCGGCTCCTGCTTTGGCGGCGGCAATCATGTCGGGGGTGAACTCAAAGCGCAGAAAGTGCACTGCGGAAGTCTTCGCCTCGTTTTCTCTCTCCAAATCCTCATCGGCAATGGGTCGTATCGGATCAAAACCCTCAATGCGCATCCAGACCTTATCTTCTACGCCAATCAGTTCGGCCAGGGCACGTTTACGTTCTTCTATATCTTCGTATTCAATCAGCAGCGTCGCCTTGAGATTCGTACCATCGGGAATCAGCGGATTATACGCCGTCAGTTCGTCTTCAATACCCGCCGTTTCAAAGATACGTTCTACCCGCAGCATTTCCTGGACCTGATACTGAATAGTCTGCTGATCCTCAAAAAGCAGCGTCAGATGGCTGCCTAAAGGAACTTTACGCGGCTTTTTATGCTCGATCACGTTGGCGCGAAACGCCTGGCGCTGCTCGGCATAAGCTTCGAGAGTCAATAAATCGGCGCGCGTAAGTTTCTGCATAATAGAGCTCCTTCTTTACTAGGATAATGACACAGGCGCATGAAGCAGCGGCTGAATGGCGCTAACTATGGAGCTTGTGACCCGTGCAGCGGTAATAAGGTTCAGTATCTTTCTATAACCGTGCAACGCTTTTACCGAGGCTCTCGCTTTCCACGCCATGCGCTTAAATGCCGTAAGCCATCCGCAACAATGTCAAGGGATGTTCCGGCTTGGAGCCATCCTGAAGACCATGCTCGATTTGATGCCCGGCCATAGGACAATCGCTGGTATAGTGATCCGCCTCGGCTTTTTTCACCTGATTGAACACCGGTTTACCGATTTTCATGGAGGTTTCATAGGTCTCCGTTTTTACTTCATACGTGCCATTATGTCCCGAGCAGCGTTCAATAAGCTTTATTTTCGTGTCAGGCACCAACGCTAGCACATCGCGACTCTTAACACCCATGTTTTGAGAACGCAGATGACAGGGTACATGCTGACTCACCGAACCGAGAGAATGCTTAAAGTCGGTACGCAACAGTCCCGCCTTATGGCGCATTAGCAGATACTCAAAGGGATCAAACATGGCATCGCGCAATTTCGCTAGCTGTTTGTCCTCAGGAAACAGCAACGGCAACTCCGATTTGAACATAAATACGCAGGACGGCACCGGAGCGACGATATCCCAGCCCTCTTCCACCAGCTTGACCAAGGTCGGCAGGTTAGCATTTTTAAACTGCTCTACGGTTTCCAGATCGCCCAATTCCAGCTTAGGCATACCGCAACAGCGGGAGTTTTGTACTAGCGTGACAGGAATATCATTATGCTCAAAAACGGCAACGATATCCTCACCCAAGTGCGGCTCATTGTAATTACCGTAACAGGTCGCAAACAACGCCACCTTACCGCGCGTACCCTCAGTGGTTTTAACGGTCACAGCAGCCGGCATATGTTTGCCTTGGCGTTGTTGCAGGGTGCGTGCGGCAAAATCAGGTAAGTGCGCAGCGGCGTGGATACCCATTGTCTTCTGCATAAGCCGGCGCATGGCAGGATTGCGGTTGACCGTGTTGACGGTCTGGCTGACCACCGGAATACCCGCTAACTTACCGACCATGTCCGTAGAAGTAATGAGTTTATCCCGCAGCAGAGTGTTGCCCTGCTTAAACTTCACCGCCTTAGCCCGCAGCATCAGATGGGGAAAATCTACGTTCCAAGGATGCGGAGGCACATAGGGACATTTGGTCATGTAGCACATGTCGCAGAGATAGCAGTGATCCACGACTTTCCAGTAATCCGCCTTATCCACCCCGGTCACTTCCATGGACTCCGATTCATCAATGAGATCGAACAACGTCGGAAAGGATTGGCACAGGCTGAAACAGCGCCGACAACCGTGGCAGATATCGAAAATCCGCTCTAGTTCATTAAACAATGACGCTTCATCGTAATAATCAGGATTGCGCCAATCGATAGAGTGACGAGTTGGCGCTTCTAGACTACCTTCTCGAATGTTTTCTTCAGCCATAGCTTAAGCTTCCCTTAACGGTAGAAGGCCACCGCTGGAAACCTTCGCGGGGACCTCAGTAAATTAGAGCAGATGAGAACGGTGCTGGGAGAGAGTCGAGTGACGGTACCAGAAGTGCTGCAGAGGGCCGGGAATACCCGACCCCTGCTAAATGGCTCAAGATTCTAGCTGATCTAAAGCTTTCTGAAAGCGATTGGCATGAGAACGCTCCGCCTTGGCCAGCGTCTCAAACCAGTCGGCAATCTCATCGAAGCCTTCATCGCGGGCGGTTCTCGCCATACCCGGATACATATCGGTGTATTCGTGGGTTTCGCCGGCAATGGCTGCCTTTAAATTGAGACTGGTATCACCGATGGGCTCGCCTGTAGCGGGATCACCTACCTCTTCCAAATACTCTAGGTGACCATGCGCATGACCCGTTTCACCTTCGGCGGTGGAGCGGAACACTGCGGATACGTCGTTATACCCTTCGACATCGGCCTTGGCGGCGAAATAAAGATAACGGCGGTTAGCCATGGATTCGCCGGCAAAGGCGTCCCTCAGGTTTTGTTCAGTTTTACTGTCTTTTAAAGATGCCATATTCATTGTCCTCCTAGCTGCAAGGTTGTCTTGGTTTTAGACAGAGTCTAAATCCTGCATGAAATTTAAGTCCATGGGGAATTTTTGTCAATAGACATTATCGGTTTTAAGGTTTCGGCGAATTATTATCCTTGATGTACAGGTAGTTAAGTTGGTCAATAGCTTATTTCCGATAATGTCTATAGCGGTAATTAGTTGAATTCATTACAAGGGGCCCATAAATAAATAGGATAGAGACAAACTGTGAAGGAGTAATGAGAATGAGGCCCTATTCTAATGATCTGCGTCAAAAAGTCGTGGATGCCTACCCCAAGGGGGAGGGTTCGATGCGTAGCGTAGCGGCGCGTTTTTCCGTGAGTTTGGATTTTGTCTGGCGGTTGCTGAAGCGCTATCAGCAGACCCGACGGGTGGATCCGAAAGCGCATGGGGGCGGGCAACGACGCAAACTGAGGGAATCGGATGAAGCGGTACTCAAACAGTTAGTGGAGGAGCACGCAGACGCGACGCTGTCGGAATTGAATCAGTGGCTGAAGGCGAAGAGGGGGTGGTGGTGAGCGACGCGACGATTGGCTTGAGCTTGCGCCGGCGCGGGATCACGCGCAAGAAGTTAAGCTACCATGCCAGTGAGCGCGAGGCCGATGAGGAGATCGAACCGGCACGCCAGCGGTTTCAACAAGAGCAAGCCGAGATGGACCCGACGCGCTTGATTTTCATTGATGAAGCGGGCGTCAACCTCGGCATGGCACGCCGCTATGGTCGGGCCCCGAGCGGTTGTCGTGCCCATGCCGACAAACCGGTAAACCCGGGACCGAATCTGACGTTGGTGAGTGCGTTAGGAGTAACGGAAGTGCGTGCGATCATGGAACTCGACGGCCCCATCAACGGGAATGCCTTTACCCGCTTTATCCAGCAGTTGCTGGTTCCCACCTTACAGCCGGGCGATCCAGTGTGGCTGGATAATCTGAGCAGTCACAAAGTCGAGGGGATTCAAGAAGCGATGGAAGCGCAGCAGGCTGAGTTACACTTTTTGCCCCCCTATTCACCGGATTTCTCACCCATTGAACTCTTTTGGTCGAAGGTGAAAGCCTTTCTTCGGGGCTCGGCGGCACGCACCAGAGATGCCCTCGAGGGTGAAATAAGAAATGCGTTAGATGCCGTGACAGAAACCGATATAAAAGGGTGGTTTAAGCACTGCGGATATTGTACTGAACCCAATTAATTACCGCTATAATAGAATTACTCGCCTTAACGTATTAACTCGTCAGTCATAAGTTCTGTCACCGAAAAACCTTGCTTGCCTTGCCCAAAAGCAGCATGAATTCCCTCGAGCTACCCGCGTTTGAGCACCTCGGTAGCCCAAGGAGAATCCATGCTGAGATACGTATATCACGCGCTAGAGAGCTTTCAAAGTGTCTTTTCCCGACACCGCAGTTGGCTGCTGTTCGCGGCGGTGGTGTTGAGTTTTCTGGCCGCCCCGGAGATGATCGGGGTGACCTCGATGTGTCGGTTCTGGCGCGGAGACGAACGGGGCTATCATCGCTTGCTGCACTTTTTTCGCTCCACGGCCTATAGCGATGATGAACTCCTGGCGGCATGGCAGCGCTATGTGTTGAGCCAGGCGGTCACGGTCGAGGTCGAGGGGCGGTGTGTGTTGTTGGGCGATCATACCCATGTGGTCAAGGACGGAGGGCGAATGCCCGGGGTGGTATCGCTGCGTGAGACCTCGGAGACACAACGCAAGCCCTCCTATTTCCGCGGCCACTGTTGGGGCGCGGTCGGTCTGGTGGTGGGCTCGCTGAGGGCGTGTTTTTGTTTGCCGTTGGCGTTTCGTATCCATCAAGGCTTCTGCCATCGGGGCGAAGGGGAGCCCGGCTCGGCGCGCCCCGGTCCGAGCTTGGCGGAGCGGGGGGTGCACATGGCGCTGAGCTTCGCCGTCAGTCACGACCGTCCGGCGTTTTTGGTGTTGGATGCATTCTTCTCCACCGCCGGGGTGTTTCGCCTGGCCCGCTCGGTGTATTCGCTCATTTTGAAACAACCGTATCTGACGATCCTGACGCGGGCGAAAAAAAACTACGTAGCCTATTTCCCGGCCGAGCCCAAGCCGCCCGGCCGCCGGGGGCCGCAACCACGCTATGGCGACAAAGTGCATCTGATGGCGTGTTTCGATCATCCGCAGTTGTTTCACACCGTCCAGTGTCACGTCTACGGTAAGCTCGAAGCGGTCCAACTGATGCGTATTCCGTTACTGTGGAAACCCCTCGGGGACTGGCTGTTGTTCATCTTCGCCATCACCTCCCGCGGCCCGATTGTGCTGATGTCCTCCGATCTGACGCTCTCAGCGACCACCGCCATCGAGCTGTATGGCAGCCGGACCCGCATAGAAACCCTGTTTTCGATGATGAAAAACATCCTCGGTGCCTTTCGTTTCCATTTCTGGACCAAGCAACTGCCCCGTCACTCCCGCCGCCCCACGGCCAATCGGAAGTTGAAGATCCCACGCCCCGAGCACCTCCCCACTGTCGAGGCCTGTTGGCAAGCTTAGGAAAGCTTCGTCCTGTGTGCCGCCATCGCGCTCGGACTGTTGCAGCTCATCGCGCTTCGTTTCGGTACCGAGGTCTGGCAACACCACGCGCTCTATCTGCGCACCCGCTCACGCGAGCTGCCCTCGGAAAACACCGTCCGACCAGGGTTGGCCCCTCTCGTGCTCAAACAACTTCTCCATCTCCCGCCAAACAGCCGTATCGCGAAGATACGCCGCTACTTCGTGGGCGTCGAGGAGGATGCGCCTAACGATGATCGCCAAGCAGCATGAATCATCGCTGAAATCACAGGGTGGCGTAGTGTTTCACCGGCTGATTCAACGATCGGCCGCGGTTAGTTTTGCTCGATGTTCAGACAGAGAAGTTATGACTGACGAGGTATTAACATTTTCGGGAAAATAAAAATATCCGGTTCATAAATTGACCGCTTCCTTACAGCGGAGTAATTTACACATCTTTGACAGTTGACGACACTTTAACGATGGCGGCTAAAAAACCCACTCTCATTGACTTTGAAAAGTCCCTCGCGGAACTCGAAGGTCTGGTAGAGCAAATGGAAGCCGGTGAACTTTCTTTGGAAGATTCTCTCAAGCGTTTCGAACGGGGGATAGAACTCACCCGGGCCTGCCAGGCTGCGTTGCGGTTAGCGGAACAAAAGGTAGACAAGCTCATTACCAAAAATGGCCATCTCGAAATTGTGCCCTTTGATGATACGCAAGGCTAAACACTCATGTCGGAGGCTTTTTTCCAGCACTACCGGGCTCGCATCGAGCTATTTTTAGAAACATGCTTGCCCGGTTCTGAGATTCATCCCTGCCGGCTGCACCAAGCCATGCGTTATGCGGTTCTCGGAGGGGGCAAACGCATTCGCCCGCTATTGGTCTATGCCGCAGGCACCACCGTGGAAGCAGACCCGGAACATTTGGATGCACCGGCGGGGGCCGTCGAGCTGATTCATGCCTATTCCCTGATTCACGACGATCTTCCCGTCATGGATAACGATGACTTACGTCATGGTAAACCCACTTGCCATAAAGCCTTCGACGAGGCCACCGCACTACTGGCCGGAGATGCGCTGCAAAGCCTGGCTTTTCAAATATTAGCCCAAGCTCCTAAGATGGCGGCAGATTCAGAAATTCGCCTGAAACTGGTGGAAACCCTAGCGCAAGCCGCAGGCTCAAGAGGCATGGCAGGGGGCCAAACCATCGACCTGGCGGCTGTCGGCAAGGAATTAACCTTGGCTGAATTGGAGAACATGCATATCCACAAAACCGGTGCCTTGATTCGCGCCAGCGTCCTGATGGGGGCCTTAAGCCAGCCGGCCATTAAGGCAAACGTTTTGCAGCACTTGGACCATTACGCCAAATGCATTGGTTTAGCGTTTCAGATATGTGACGATATCCTCGATATCACTGCTGATACTTCGACGTTAGGCAAACCTCAGGGAGCAGATCTCGCTCTCAACAAGCCCACTTACCCCGCCCTGCTGGGTTTGGACGGCGCGCGCACCCATGCTGGCACGCTGATCGAGGACGCACTAAGCAGTTTGACGGTGTTTGGACCCGAGGCTGATACTTTGCGCTGGATCGCGACCTATATCGCTCAACGTTCCTATTGAGCTTAATTAGCTACCAACGCAGCGTTTTCGCTTTTGTGAATCATTATCTTGCATCCTCGCGCTAACTCATCAACCCTTATGCTCGCTTAACACGATCAGGGATCTTCAAATATGACAACAGGCCATGTTTTTCCCATCTTGGAAACCATTAATACACCCGCCGATTTGCGCAAGCTGCCAGAAACCAAATTAGTGTCTCTGGCGGAAGAGCTACGGGAATTCCTGATTCAATCGGTTGCCAAAACCGGTGGTCATTTTGCTGCCAACCTGGGCACTATTGAACTGACGACTGCTCTGCATTACATTTTCAATACGCCGGAAGACCGGCTGGTTTGGGATGTAGGGCACCAGACGTATCCGCACAAGATCCTCACCAACCGTCGCCTTCACATGGGCACTATGCGCCGCAAGAATGGTTTAGCGGGGTTTCCCAAACGCAGCGAAAGCCCCTACGACACCTTTGGAGTCGGGCATTCCAGCACCTCGATCAGCGCGGCATTGGGAATGGCCATTGCTGCCGAGCGCGCCGGTATCGATCGCAAGGTGGTGGCCATTATCGGTGATGGTGCCATGACCGCTGGGATGGCCTTTGAAGCTATCAACCATGCCGGCGATTTAAAGGCTAATCTTTTAGTCATTCTCAATGACAATGAGATGTCTATTTCCCCCAATGTGGGCGCGTTATCCAGCTATTTGACGAGAATATTGTCAAATCGAATACTCTCCGGAATGCGCGAAAGCGGCAAAAAAGTGCTCAGCCATATGCCACCCCCCATGCGGGAAATGGCCCGCCGCGCCGAGGAACATGTTAAGGGCATGGTCACCCCTGGTCCCGTCACGTTATTCGAGGAGATGGGTTTTAACTATTTCGGCCCCATAGACGGTCACGACCTGCCAACATTAGTGGAAACCCTGCGTAACCTTAGTACGCTTAGGGGTCCAAAATTACTGCACATTATCACTCGTAAAGGCAAGGGTTATAAGTTAGCGGAAGACGGTCCTGTTAAATATCATGCTGTCAGCGTATTCGACCCAGCACGGGGTATGATTGCCTCACAATCCGGCGACAGCCCGACTTATACCGAAGTATTCGGTGACTGGTTATGCGATATGGCGGAACGGGACGAACGTCTGATCGGCATCACTCCGGCTATGCGCGAAGGCTCCGGCTTGGTGAAGTTCTCCCAACGCTTCCCTAATCGGTACTTTGATGTCGCTATCGCCGAACAACATAGCGTGACTCTGGCCGCAGGCATGGCCTGTGATGGGCTAAAGCCGGTAGTGGCTATTTATTCGACCTTTCTACAACGGGCTTATGACCAACTGATTCACGATGTGGCTTTGCAAAACCTACCCGTGCTGTTCGCCATCGATCGCGCGGGCCTTGTCGGTCCCGATGGACCCACCCATGCAGGCAGCTTTGATTACTCTTATCTACGTTGTATTCCCAATATGGTCGTGATGGCACCCGCTGATGAAAATGAATGCCGACAGATGCTTTATACAGGCTTCCAGTTAAACCAACCTAGCGCCGTCCGCTATCCGCGCGGCAAAGGTCCCGGTGTGCCGATCGCCAGGGCCATGCAGACCTTACCCGTTGGCAAAGCAGAAATACGGCGTTGGGGCAAAGGCATTGCCTTACTGGCTTTTGGAAGCATGGTCAGCGTAGCTGAAGCGGTAGCGGCAAGCATTGACGCCACAGTGGTCAATATGCGTTTTGTAAAACCTCTGGATGAAGCGACCATAATGCGGATGGCGGCTACCCACCATCGTTTAGTCACATTGGAAGAAAATGCCGTAGCCGGGGGAGCCGGCGGTGCCGTGAACGAGTGTCTAGCCGCTCGTGATGTACGCGTTCCCATACGCAATATAGGACTTCCGGATCACTTTATCGACCAGGGTGAGCGGGGTGAACTCCTGGCTGGGTGCGGTTTGGATGCAGCGGGAATTTTGCAGATTCTGGAAGAAAATATGCTAAACACCTTGAAAGCGAAAGTCTTACAACCGCTGGAATCTTAATGTCGAAATATTGCCAAACTCTGTAGATCGGCAGTAATATCCAACTAATTTACTCAGAAATTGAATAGTCGCTGAGCACGTCAACACTCTTAATGAATCGCTTAGTACCCGCTGCATTGACCCCTGATCAGCAGGGGTGTATATGCCTGCGTGGTCACGAAGCCACTTCTGTCTGCACCTGCTAATTTTGAGGATTACACTCCGTGAAGCAGTTAATCTCTGCAACAGATTCTGACGTCGTTCACATCCCTGATGTGCAGAACAGTCCCGACACCCGCTGCATCGCCATCAATAAGGTCGGCATCAAAGACATTCGCCATCCAGTCCGAGTGAGGGAGCGTAACGGCGGTGAGCAGCACACCATCGCCGCCTTTAACATGTACGTAAATCTGCCTCACAACTTTAAAGGCACACATATGTCGCGCTTCGTGGAAATGCTTAACAAACACAAAGGGGAAATCACCGTACGTTCGTTTAAGGATATGCTGGCGGAAATGACCCACCGCTTGGAAGCCGAAGCCGGTCATATCGAAATGGTCTTTCGGTACTTCATCACGAAAACGGCTCCTATTTCAGGCGTACACAGTCTAATGGACTATGAAGTCGCCTTTATCGGCGAGATTCGTAACGGCAAACCCGTTATGCACGTTAAAGTGGTGGTACCCGTCACTAGCCTATGCCCGTGTTCCAAAGGCATTTCCAGGTACGGAGCTCATAACCAGCGATCTCATGTTACCGTCAGCGTGCGTACCCGCGGTTTTATTTGGATTGAAGAAATCATAGACCTGGTTGAAGCAGAAGCCTCCTGTGAGCTATATGGCTTGCTTAAGCGTCCCGACGAGAAGTATGTAACGGAAAAAGCTTACGAAAATCCAAAGTTTGTTGAAGATATGGTGCGTGATATCGCTGCCAAATTGAACGCTGATGAGCGTATTAGCGCCTACTCCGTAGCATCGGAGAATTTTGAGTCCATCCATAATCACTCCGCCTATGCCATGATTGAGCGAGATAAGGAGGCGAAGGAGGCGGAAGTCGGCTAAATTTTCTGCTTACGCCGCAAATCTTAAAGCACCCCGCGTATCGCATTAAGAAACAGTCGCTCCAGATTCTCTGCCGTCAACAGTACTGGATTGGTTCCCGAGGAAGGGTCAACTTCAGCCATTTTCGCAAACGGCTTAGCATGCTCTTCCTCAACGCCGAGTGCTGCCAGGGTATGCGGAATGCCAATGCTGTTACGCAGCGTCAGTATCCAATCCAGTACCCCCTGAAAGGACGGATCGGGTAGATCTAGATAACGTGCCAAGGCTGCCAACTTATCTGTGATGGCAGGTTGGTTAAACAACAACACATAGGGCATGACTACGGCATTTGTCAGACCATGGTGGGTATTAAGCATAGCGCCGCAGACATGGCTTAGGCTGTGCATTGCTCCGAGGCCTTTCTGAAATGCTGTCGCTCCTAGCATAGAGGCCGCCATCATGTGAGCGCGCGCCTCTATGTTACTGCCGTCTTTGTAAGCTTCGGGAAGCCATGTCTTAATCAACCTTATGCCTTCTAGGGCAATACCGTGAGCCATAGGATGATAGAGGGGGCTGCAATAGGCTTCCAAGTTATGGGAAAGCGCATCCATTCCGACAGCTGCGGTCATATCCGGCGACAAACCGATAGTCAACGCTGGATCGGCAATAACGAGAGCCGGCAGCATATTGGGATGAAAAATAATTTTTTTAGTGTGATCGCGTTGGTCCGTAATCACGGATGCTCGTCCCACCTCCGATCCGGTACCAGAAGTCGTCGGCACCGCCACTACAGGCGACATATTGTCTACATTCACCCGTTTATACCAATCCTCTCGATCTTCAAAATCCCAAAGAGGCCGCTCTTGTCCCACCATAAGCGCCACCGCTTTGGCCACGTCGAGGACACTGCCACCGCCAAAGGCAATGACGCCGTCGTGACCACCCACCCGATAGGTGCGAACGCCAGCCTCGACATTGGCTGCCACTGGATTACTCTGCACCTCCGAAAACAGGCCGCAATCCAGGCCAGCGTCTTCACAGATACGCAGTGCTTCCCGCAACATCGGCAAATCAGCAAGCGCTGAATCAGTCACCAGTAGGGGCTTGGCTATACCAAGTTCCTGACATGCATCGGCAAGCTCTGCAATGCGTCCTACTCCAAAGCGGATGGGGGTAGGGTAATTCCAGTTGCCTTTTAAACTTTCATAGGGATGGGTCATGCTAGCTCGCTGTTTTTTCTCAATGGCGGGGATATCGACGGAAGAAACGGCAAAATACACATACCGTAGAAGAATACAAGCGTCTTATGCATTATCCAAGTTCATTCAGGAAACCGGCGAATGACACGATTACGTAGTACACCTAGGTTTTCTATCTCCAGTTCGACACGATCACCTGGCTGCAACCAACGGTCCAATTCCAGACCGCAACCGTTGCCAACAGTACCTGAACCAATAAACTCGCCGGGGTAAAGCGTTTCCTCTTGAGAGATATAAGCAATCATCTCTTCAAACGTAAAGTACATATCCGCGCTACTACCCTGTGACCACTCTTCTCCGTTCACCCGCGCTACCATCGTTAAGCCGTAGGGATTGCTTATTTCATCGGCAGTGACCAGATAGGGTCCCATGGCGTTGCCCGTATCAAAGTCTTTGCCCTTGGCAGGACCCAGGCGGCCCTGCATCTCTCGAAGTTGAATATCGCGCGCACTAAAGTCGTTAAAGATGGTATAGCCGGCAATGTATTGGCGCGCTCGTTGGCAGGCAATATTGCGACCAACGCTGCCGATAAACACGCCAAACTCCAGTTCATAATCCAGCTTATCCGTATAGGTCGGCCACTACACGTCAGCCTCCGGACCTACCACACTAAAGGAATTGCCTTTATAGTAGATAGGACGTTCATACCAAACCCGCGGTGCACCGAACAAGGTACGGCTCCAGCGCTTTTCCAGCCAAGCATCCAGGCTGGCCAGGGGCGTAAACCGCCATTTCACCACGGTGCGCGTCGCTTGCACAAGATGCTTTTCGAAAGACAGACAGTCGCGGATGGAGCGGGGACGGGGAACAGGCGCCAAGAGCGTCAGGTGGTCTCGGGAATGCTGGCAATCTGGGGGCTGTTGGTCCAACACAAACTCAAGAGTATTCCGAGCTTCCTCTAGGGCTGATCTTTCTCCATCCAGTAGGGTTAACATATCGGTTAAATAGGTGGAGAAAAAACCGGTCATAGCGTGATATCCCTTCTGCAGATCGACTACGGCGTTAGTTTCGGTCAGCATGGCCCCTAGCCGTGGCTGGTTTTGCCTATCATCAGACAGCAAAAAAGTGACTAGTGCAGCGTCATGACTAAAAATTAGGGTTGTCGATCCATGGAAGCTCAGCATATTGGTCATTTTGAAAGGTATCTACCCTAAAATTAAGCTGTGACGCTGCACTAGCTTCATTGATCAGCACCAGGACCGGTTCTGCTTGCGACTGGACAATAGATTATTTCTAACTACTTGCATAGCTTATGAAAAACCTACTCACTATCTTACTCGGCTTTATTGGAATTCTTATCGCATATCTTCTGATTTGGCCAGTCCCCTTAGCACCCGTGGCTTGGCAAGCGCCGCCAAATCCCGGCTATACCGGTGTCTTTGCCGACAACGCTCGGCTGCAGGGCGTAGAAATGCTCGCCATAGGCGACCATCACGGCCCGGAGGAAGTTATTCTCGACCGCCAGGGACGCATTTATGCAGCCACACAGGAAGGCTGGATCATACGCCTTAATCCCGATGGTTCTCAGCTGGAAGACTGGATTCACACAGGCGGGCGGCCATTGGGAATCGCCTTCGATAACGAGGGTAATCTTATTGTCGCCGATGCTTTCCGGGGTTTGTTGCAAATTACCCCCGTTGGTCAACTCAAGGTGCTCACCACGCAAGCCGAAGGGATCCCGATCCGTTACGCTAACAATGTGGATGTGGCAGCTGACGGCAAAATTTATTTTTCAGACGCTTCCACTAAATTCGCCGCCGAAACTTTTGGCGGCACCTACGCAGCTAGTCTGCTGGACATTTTAGAGCACGGCGGTCATGGCCGTCTGCTGGTTTATGATCCAGTCAGCCAGCATACCACCACGCTTTTAAAGGATCTCAATTTTGCCAACGGAGTGGCCGTTAGTCCGGATCAGCGTTATGTTCTGATCACCGAAACCGGCACCTATCGCATTCAGCGCTACTGGCTTACTGGAGCTAAGACGGGGCAAACCGAAACCGTCATCGGAGCGCTGCCTGGGTTTCCTGACAATTTAACGACTGGCCAAAATGATCGTTATTGGACCGCCCTTATCGCACCGCGCAACCCTCTGTTAGATTATCTGGCGGATAAGCCCCGGCTACGCAAGCTGGTTCAGCGGCTGCCGGCTTTTTTGCGTCCCGCGGCTGCCTCCTACGGTCACATCCTCGCGTTCAATACCGAGGGACAGGTGCTGTTAGATCTGCAGGATCCCACCGATGCTTATCCCCTGATCACGTCGGTGACGGAAACCGACGATTACCTTTATCTAGGCAGCCTGAGCGCTCCCGCCATAGGACGTCTGGCCAAAACCGAACTCAACCCGTAACCTCGAAAAGGCGACGTTAACGCTATAGACTGCCAAGACTTCTTTGGAATGGGGCTAGAGCACCGTCTTTAAGTGGAAAGACTTGGGTCGGGTCAAGTATTCATAACCCACGGCAGAGAGCGTACAGCCACGGCCAGAATCTTTCACTCCCACCCAGGCCAAAGCCGGATCAAGATAATCACAGCGATTCATAAACCAGGTGCCGGTAGCAACGCTTTCGCCAATATGCAATGCCGCCGCCTCGTCATGCGTCCAGACCGAGGCCGTGAGACCATAGGGACTGTCGTTCATCAGCCGAATCGCTTCTTCATCAGAACCCACCGACATAATTCCTACCACCGGACCGAAACTCTCGTCGCGCATTACTGGCATACGGTGATTGACATCGACCAGCACCTGAGGTGCCAGATACGGTGTTCCCGGTCGGTTCGCCGGGAATAGCTGTGGGTCGATTAGGGCATGCGCACCGGCATGCAAGGCTTCGGCAATTTGCTCACGAACCTTGTCAGCCGCCGCCGCACGCACCATCGGCCCTAAATTGTTAGCCACATCTAGAGGATTACCTAAACGGTACTGCTTAACCTGCTCTACAAAGCCGTCCACAAAAGCGTTATAAATCGCCCGATGCACATAGATGCGCTCAACGGCACAACATGACTGTCCAGAATTAAAAAATGCCCCGTCCACCAGCTGCTCAATCGCATCATTTAGGCTGACGTCGGGCCGCACATAGGCCGGGTCCTTGCCCCCTAGTTCCAAACTCGTGGCGATAAAGCGGGACGCGACTGCCTGCTGAATCGCATGGCCACCGGTCACGGAACCGGTAAAAGCGACGAAGGCGACGGTGCGATATCCGATAGCTCGCGCGGTGCCGGCATGATCCATATGCAGGACTTGAAACACGTCATCCGGTAGTCCCGCTGCCTGAAAACACCGGGCAAAACGCTCGGCACATAAAGGCGTCTGCGCCGAGTGTTTCAATACGACGGCGTTACCGGCCATGATAGCCGGCACCACACTGTTGACAGCGATTAAGTAAGGATAATTCCAGGCGGCAATGGTTAAAACAACGCCCAGGGGTTCCCGATGGATAAAGCGGGTAAACCCCGGCTTCGGCTCCGTCTCCACGTCCACCAAAGCGCTGGCCGCAATCTTGATCATATAGTGGGCACGTTCCGCAAATCCCCTGATTTCGCTGGGCACAGCACTGACGGGACGCCCCATCTGCCAGCTCAGTTCCGGGATAATCTCCGCTGTCTCAGCGATCAAGGTATCGACAAAGCGGGTGCAGATAGCCGCCCGTTTCGGAATGCTCGTCCGTTTCCAATCTGTCTGAGCTCCGGCTGCTCTGCCGAGAACGCTGTCAATTTCTTGCGCAGTGGCATAGGGACGCTCCACGTAGACGGTGCCATCCACAGGGCTAATGGTTCTTTGCACGGCGAGCATCGTCAGATAATCTCAAAATAACGTTCCATTTCCCAATCGGTGATGTGCTTGCGAAATTCTCGCACTTCCCACTCCCGGGTGGCGGCGAAGTGCTCTACGAAAGCTGCTCCAAACCAGTCCTGCGCCATTGCCGAGGCTTTGAGACGCTGCGAAGCGTCCCAGAGCGTCTTAGGCAACGCCAATGCAGCGGGCAACTGCTGCGTATAGGCATTGCCCTGTATTGGCGCTTCCGGTTCCACCTTATTCTCGATCCCCCAAAGACCGGAGGCCAGTGCGGCAGCAAGAATAATATAAGGATTAGCGTCGGCAGCGGCAACCCGGTACTCAACACGCTGAGATTTCTCATCGCCTGGAATAACCCGTAATGCACAGGTGCGATTTTCAATGCCCCAGCTTGCTTCCGTGGGTGCCCAAAAACCCGGAATCAAACGAGTATAAGCATTAATGGTAGGCGCCGTCATCGCCAGGAGTTCCGGCATCAGTTGTTGTTGGCCGGCGATGAAACGACGCATGGTATTGCTCATATTATGAGGTTTTTTGGAATCGTAGAACGCCGGTTTCCCATCGCTGTCCAGCAGAGAAATATGAATATGACCGCTGGATCCCGGCCAATCCGGTGACCATCTGGCCATAAATGTGGCTAGCAAATTACTGCGCTGCGCCAAGACTTTGGTAAAAGTCTTAAACAAAGCCGCCTTGTCGGCGGCGCTTTCGGCCTTGTCCACCGCAATAGCGGCTTCCAGCACGCCTGGACCGGTCTCTTCGTGAAGACTTTCCAAGGGAAAATTCATGACTTCGCAAAGGTTGAGTAACTGCCGGTAAAACTCGCTATGCACCGAATTACGCAGCACCGAATAACCGAAATAACCAGGCGCCATGGGTTTTAAATTACGATAACGCTTCGCCCGGATAGAATGCGGTGTCTCTGCAAAGAGAAAAAACTCGTACTCAAACCCTACATAAACTTCAAAACCCATATCCCAGGCTGTCTTTAACACCCGACGCAGGGTACCTCGAGGACAAATTTTCTCAGCTGGCGGAGCAAACTCACAGAGAAAAAACAGACTATCTTCAAAGGGAAGTTCCCGACAGCTTTCCACCAGTACTCGTACCGGCGCATCAGGATAGCCGGTGTGCCAGCCGGTGTAGGTTGCGTTATCGTAGAGTTGGTCGTAGGAATCCCAGCCCAGCACCACGTCGCAAAAACCGAACCCCTTGTCCAGTGCCGAAAAGAGCTTGTCCCGGGACATATACTTACCCCGCAAGATGCCATCCATATCGAAGACTCCCACCTTAACGTGGCTAAGCTTGCGGCTTTCAATGAGTTTGCGGACGTCCGCTACATTTTTAAGTTGTCTCGCCTCCATAGGGTTCTCTCCGAAGTAGAAAGGTAGCCTGCGCTGACTGACCTCTACCAGTAGTGTATTAAGTTGCTCTGTGCGCTTCCCTGCGAAGCAAGAATCTACGCGTTTTTGCATGCTCGGTGCAAGGCAGTAGTCACTCTTTCTAGAGCTAGGTTTTCCATAGCCTTCTACTTCGGGATGTCCATGTCTGCCTTCGGGCATTGCAAATTCTTCTTCAGAAAAGAGAATTGGCTTATGGCATCTAATAAGACCAAAGCACAGAATTCCTATCAAAAATTAAAGAGCAACCTCATTTTTTCGGAAAAGAAACACCAATGTTAAAGTTGAAAAAATAAATCAATTATTTTGCTATTTCACACTAAACTTAAGCTCACGTTGGCGCACAGTAACTGGAAAGATATCTGCTGCTTCGGTCATTAAGACAAATTAAAAATATTTAAATGGACACGTGCAAAAGCTTTTTTAAATCGTTAGGCCAACCACTTTCCACGGCAGGTTATGCATTTCAATCCAACGCTCTATATGCACCTTCTTACCCGTCTGTAAGATGAGCAAATCAGGGGCTGGCATTTCCCAGCGCGAACCGCTAGGTGAAATATCTACAAGCTCCTGCATCTTATCTGGATTAGTTCCTATTGGAACATTTATCAATACCTCTTGAATTTCTCCATAGCAATCTTTAATAGCCGTCTCATCAATTTTATGGTGTAAAGATACCGTCGCGCATGTTCCCATAATAATTGCTAATGGCGGAGCCGCTGCTAATAGAATAGACGCCGCTCCAATACCTGCACCAACCATACTCCCCGTGCGTGAACTCGTTAAAATAGCACGGCATGTAGCCGGAGATTCCACACCATAACGAGCTATTCCTTCAGCCGCTAATTTTCCTGGAATTGTCAATATTCCAACAGGGTTCAATTCAATTAATCCCGGCGTTGTGATGCCATGTAGAGTGGTGGCAGTATCTGCTAAATGTGTGGCACACCCGCTCAAAGCTAAAACCAAGAATACAACGCGAATCATAATAACATCCTTATATTACCGCTCTTTTAATCGTTACTGTCGAAGGCTAAAAGCACAATCTAATACCGTCACAGTAAATGCTTGTACTGCGTTAAAAGACGCCGTGACAATTACGAGCAGCTTATTACTTTAATGCGTCATTAATCTGTCAATTTTTGTTAATAACAAACAAAAAACTTGTTTATTAATTTGTGATTTTGTGAAAATTTGTTACATATTAATTGTTAAAAAAGTGGAAAACTTTTTTAACAATTAAGCCTTTTTATATCCGGCCAATACTTCGGACAGTTTTAGATGGTTTTAGAACGACGAATCAAATACTTACGGAATTAAATGCAACTCAGCGTAGGGCCTAAGTTTGATTTAATTCGATTTTCAGTGATAAGTGATTTATTTTTTATGATCAAAACTGTCCGAACTATTGCCGGCAAGTCTTCTACTTTTTCTAAGATAGAAAATTAACTTTACCGTCTGCTTTTTTATGAAGCCCATATTAAACTTGTCGAGGTTATGGCTTATTATTAATTGACTTAGCGCAAAAGACGGAACATCAATATGTGTCGTCTGGTCGTGTTTTATTAGGGCAATATTGAAGAGCCTGTGATTTATTCACGTAAAGTGGATGCTGATCGGCGCTGTAGCAGCAAATAGTGCATAAATCCATTACAGCACTCGAAATAGGGTATCCACTTTAGCCGGGACACGTTGCAGGCTACTTGGTAGAAGCGAGCAAGCGCACTCCTACGGGTGGATGTGATGTCTGCCATGTCCCGTTTTAAATTGGTAGTCCGAAATACAATATATGCATTTGATTATTAATTACTTTTAGTTATTCGATCAGAAGCAAAAAAATACTCCTGGAAAGCATTGCAGGACGCTGCGACCTGCGTTATCTAAAGGTAATCATTCATCTCTTATGACAGTGAACCTGGTCGATCTCTTGCTGATGAGGTAGTGTGGCTATAGCTAAGGCCATTTATTTGGCCACCCTGCCGGTTTTCGTTTCCAAGAGGCGGGGATTGATAAGAACCTGATCCTTAGCAGCAAATATGTAGAAGCTATTGCTATGATTCTAAATCGCTTTTTTAAACCTAAATGGCAACACCCAAATCCGCAAACCCGTAAACAGGCCCTCCAGGAGCTAAGTTTTTCGGACCCGATCCTGGCACAAATCGCCCAGCAAGATCGCAATCCTGATGTACGCTGTGCTGCTCTCGAACGAATTACTTTGCTCGACTTACTGCAACAAATCGCCGTGCAAGATACTGACACCGCCGTGCAAGCCGCTGCCGAAGCACGTTTTCGAGAACTCATGACAGGTAAAGCGCTGGGCAGTCCTCCCCTAAAGCTACGCTTAGCAGCCCTTTCCACATTGAGTACCGAACGACTGGAATTTTTTGCCGTAGCCGCCAAAGAACCAGAATTACGGCTAGCGGCTTTAGCACATATAAAACAGGAAGTCCTGTTAAGCAAAGTGGCCACCACTGATCCGGCAGTCGAAGTACGCTTAGCCGCACTGTCTCAAGTGAACGAAATTAACATCCTAGAAAGCATTGCCAAACAAAGCCGCAATCGGGACAAAAGGGTCTATCGCAAAGCTCAGGAGCGCCTGGATCGCTGGCGTGCTGAACAGGCTCAAGCGGTCCACCTCGAGCATCTGTGTAGCGAAATGGAACAGCTCACTTGGGATGGAGAAACCGGACTTAATGCTGCCCGGTTTCCCAAGCTTGAAAAGGAATGGCAAGCATTAGAGGCTACCGCGGACGTTGGCCTTAGAGAGCGTTATGAGCAAGCTCGGGCAAGATTTTTAGCACTGCGCCAAAAGAGCACGGCAAAACGTATGGCGCGCTTGAACATCTGCACGACCTTGGAAAACTACTTAGCATCCTTGGAGCATGAAACGGAATTCACCAAACCTACAAGAACAAAGCTTGCGGCAACGCTTCAAGATGCACAAACCAATTGGCAACGGTGCGGAACCACAGACGACAGTGAAGGACGCCGCCTGGAACAGCGTTTTGATCATCTTATCCAGGCGCTCCATGACCGGGAACGCCTACTACATAGAAATTATGAACGCGCAGAACGATTGCGTGAGGTGCTCCAACAAGCCACCACCCTGCTCAACCAAGCCAGTGAAGTGTTGGAAACTGATCTTACCGCGTTGAGGAAACGGTGGACAGCACTGGAACGCCCTGAGACACCACATCTAGCAGGGCAATTGCAAAATGAGTTTGACGTAGTGCAAGGGAAGCTGCGCGCTCGCCTGCAACGCCAGGTGGAACTGCGCGATCAGGAATGGGAAGAACTGCAGAACCGGGTGGAAACCGTGGAGAAGGCACTGGCTGACGGTGAACTGCAACAGGCACTCGCTCTGCATGAGCAAGCCCGCCGGCACTTACAACAGAATATCGGTTTGTCTCGCAAGCAAATGCACGCGCTAGATAACCGGTTGCGGGCCTGCCTCCCTAAGCTCAGCGAACTGCGCGGCTGGCGCCGCTGGGGTACCAATCTCGCGCGCGAGCATCTTTGTGAAGATGCGGAACGGTTGATCGGCATACCGATGGATCCCTTATACCTTGCCCAACAGATCAAAGAGATTCGCGCCGCTTGGAAGACGCTGGACAGCGCAGAAGGAGCCGCATCCAAAGCACTCTGGACGCGTTTTGACCGAGCTTGCGAAAAAGCCTATCAACCTTGTCAGCTTTATTTCGAAGCCCAGACCAGAGAACGCCAAAATAACTTGGCAAAAAAACAAGCTCTCTGTGAACGTCTAGAGCAATTAGAGGCCAACACGGATTGGAACAAGGTGGATTGGCGGCGGATGGACCGCATGTTCCGGGAGATCCAAAAGGAATGGCATAAAACAGGGCCTGTCAATCGAGCCGATCAAAAGACGCTTGCGCGGTGCTACAACACGGCGCTGAAGCGCCTGGATGCACATCTTCAACAGGAGCGGGAGCGAGAGTTGCACCGCCGTGAAAGGTTGGTTCAACACGTTCAGGAGCTAGTGCAAGGCGCTGATGTACAAGCCGCAATCGACGGTGCCAAACAAGCCCAGGCGGCATGGCAGCCTACGGTTCAGTCTTCGCGGCATAATGAACAAACATTATGGCGGCAGTTTCGCGCCGCTTGCGACGCTGCCTTTGAACGTCGACAAGCCGAGCAAAAAGCGGCTGCTGAGGAAAGACAAGCCAATTGCGCTTGCAAAACGGCTCTTTGTGAGGAAATCGAAGCATTGGCCGGCGTAGACGAAACCGGGATTCATCAGGCCCTTAGACAGGTTCAGCAGGCTCAGGAAAATTGGGAAGCCATCGGCCCTGTGCCCAAGACTGCCCACAGAACCCTTGAGCAACGCTTTGCAGCAGCCCGTCAACAGGTGTCGCTGCGCGAGCGGGAACTGCACCAAGCAAAGGTTTTAGAAGAACGAGAGAATTTGCGTAATAGAACTAAACTCTGTGCTTACCTAGAAGCCTTTCTATGGCAGGTAATGCCTACCAATACCGAAACCATCGTTACGCAAGCCCGCCGAAATTGGGAAACTCTGCCACCGCTACCCTCTGCTCTGGCGGAAGCCACCCAGCATCGCTTTGAGACAATCTGCGAAGCATTATCTGCGGGTGAGGAGAATCGCCAAATACTACGCCAAACACTGGAGGAAAATACAGAAAAAAAACAACAACTTTGCATTCGAATGGAAGTCGCGGCGGGTATCGAGTCACCGCCAGAATTCGCCCAGGCAAGAATGGCCTATCAAGTCGCCCGCCTATCAGAATCCCTGCACAATCGTAATGCTGCAAAGGCAACCGTAAACCGCCTGGAGGAGGCATTCAACATTGAACAGGAATGGCACCTGTTAGGCGCATCACCGCCCGCTCAGGAGGAGGGCCTGGAAAAACGTTTTCAACAAGCATTAGCCGCCTTTTTAGGGACAAAATAAAAATTCATCATTTGTTTTAAGGTAAAACCATGGCGCGTATCGCGGTAGGCGGATTTCAGCATGAAACCAATACTTTTGCCCCGGTCAAAGCGGATTTGAGCCAGTTTGAGCAGGCCGATGCTTGGCCGCCCTTAACCCGCGGCACTCAGCTGCCCGAAGTCATTGCCGGCATAAACCTGCCGGCTGCGGGCTTTATCGCCAAAGCACGCGCCTTGGGTCATGAAATTGTGCCATTGCTATGGTGCGCTGCGACTCCCTCGGCCCACGTAGCAGAGGAAGCTTTCGAGACAATCTGCGGAATGCTGATGGAAGATTTGCAAGGGAGTGGACCGCTGGACGGCGTCTATTTGGACCTTCACGGTGCCATGGTAACCGAACATCTTGAGGATGGCGAAGGAGAAATACTACACCGGATCCGCCAGGTGGTTGGTCCTGACATACCCTTGGTTGCCAGCCTTGACTCGCATGCTAACGTCAGCCCGGCCATGGTAGAACAGGCTTCGGCGCTAGTGGCTTACCGCACCTATCCGCATATCGATATGGCACAAACCGGAAGCCGCGCCGCCCGTTTACTAAACCGTATGCTTTGCGGTCAACGCTTATGTACAGCATTTAATCAAATTCCCTTTCTTATACCCATTCTCTGGCAAAGCACGCTATGCGAACCCATGGCTTCACTGATGGGGGTTGTAAAACGCCTTGAGACGGGTTCGATAGCCAGTCTTTCCTTTACACCGGGTTTTCCCCTAGCAGACATCGCCGATTGTGGTCCCGCCGTGTTTGCTTACGGTAAGGAACAAAATGCAGTCAACCAGGCCGTAGAACAACTTACGAGGGCGGTCATGCTACGGGAGGCTAATTTTACCGGTACACTCTACGACATCAATGCAGCCATTCGCCAGGCTATGGCAACGAGTACTACCGCCGCTAAACCGGTCATTCTCGCCGATACTCAAGACAATCCGGGAGGTGGCGGTAACGGTGATACCGTTGCCATCCTAGCAGCGCTGCTTCAATATGAGGTAGAAGACGCCGTACTCGGCGCGTTGTTTGATCCGGAAGTTGCAGCACAAGCCCACGCTAGTGGCGAAGGCGCTGCAATTCACGTCGCTCTGGGGGCTAAGTCGGGATTTTCCGGAGAGCAGCCGCTTACGGGCACTTTTTTCGTTGAGCGGCTAGGCGATGGCAATTTCCTAGGAACCGGTCCCTTTTACCGTGGTTGTAAAATTCAGCTCGGCCCGATGGCCTTACTGCGCAAGGGGGGGATCCGTGTCGTTGTTTGCAGCCGCAAGCTACAGGCTGCTGACCAATCGATCTTTCGGCATTTAGGTGTTAATCCTGCTGCCCATAAGATACTGGTACTGAAAAGCTCAGTGCACTTTCGAGCCGATTTTGCGTCTCTAGCTGCAGAAATTTTAATGGTGGAGGCGCCGGGACCTAATGTCGCCGATCCAGCGAAACTATCCTTCCAAAAACTACGGCCCGGAATACGACTCAAGCCTTTGGGTCCCTCTGCCAGTTGCGGATATCCATCCTAAAAAGAACGCATTTTGTCAGAAAATTAGCGGCTTAGAAGTTGTTTGGTGATTAAACCCATTACCTGAGTGGCAAATGAGCTCAATAAAAGCGGGTGCCGGCGCTACTCATTAGCTGACTAATTGCGGTAAGCTGCATACTGTGACTCCGTAGGTGCCCAGGAAACATGGCAGTAAATGGTAACCAAACGATAGGATAGGAAAGGGATGACTTCAAATCACTTAGCTTCATTTCAGGAATTACCTAAACTTTCCGCGCTTACCACTGACGATCTTGTCAGCCTTTACTATGAAATCGCCATTGCTAGCCGAACCCCATTACAACTGGAATTCGCCCTGCTGCTGCTGCAAGCGCCCGGCGGTTTTATTATTGGCGCCGCCCCAGGGTTTTTAACTCCCCCATCCGGTATTGCACTTCAGCATTTGGCCGGCTTTATTCTAGAAATGGGCAAACCGGTTACCTGCGCTGACTTGAGAACCGAGATGCGTTTTACAGCACCACCCGCCCTACTCAAGGAAGGCATACGGGCCGCCATCGGCACACCTCTGGAGGTGGCACGCAACAGGCTTGGCGTTATTTTCGGTTATACGCGCCAACTCCGTTGTTTCCGCAACGAAGAGATCGCCGTGTATGAGGCTATCGCCAAACAAGCAGCTATCGCTATCCACACTGCTGCCAGGGTGACGGCTCTCGAAACCGAACTGGAACAGGTAAAAACCTCGCTCATCGTCAATTCGAAGCCGGTGGAACACGCTACGACTCCCTGTCAGCGCAATGAAGAGACGCTGCGTTTAGCAACTCAGGTCTTTGCCAACAGCAGTGAAGGCATCGTTATTCTCGATGGTGAAGAACGTCTGGTGTTCGTCAACCACGCTTTTCACCGGATTACCGGCTACTGCCTTGAAGAAGTTATTGGCCAGAAACTCACCCTGCTTTGCCCCGACCAGTCACATTTAGCGGTTTATCAAGACATGCATGCTGCTCTGCGAGCCCATGGCAGCTGGCGGGGCGAAATCTGGGGACAGCGGAAAAGCGGAGAAACCTACCCTCAGTGGTTTACCGTCCATTCCATCAGCGATGAACAGCATAGCACTATCCGCTATATTGGCATATTTTCTGACATCACGGAACGTAAGTTAGTGGAAAGCCGCATTCATCGCCTGGCTCACTACGATACTCTCACAAAGCTACCTAATCGCGTTCTCTTGCAGGACCGCATTCATCAAGCCTTGACGCAGGCCGTGCGGCATCAACAATGTGTGGCCATTCTCTTTCTCGATTTAGATCGCTTTAAGATCATCAACAGCAGCCTCGGTCACGATATCGGCGACCTATTGCTCAAGGCCGTGGCTATCCGCATGACCCAGAGCGTACGCGCAGAGGATACTGTTGCTCACCGAGGGGGGGATGAATTCATCATTTTGCTTCCTAATATCCGTTGGGCTCAGGACGCTGCCCTGGTAGCGAGAAAGCTTATTGCTGCTCTATCCGGCAGTCCATTTAAGCTCTACCACCATGAGTTGCCTATCACTCCCAGCATCGGCATCAGCGTTTATCCCCATGACGGCACTAATACTCAAGATCTGCTAAAAAACGCCAATACCGCCATGCATCATGCTAAAGAAAAGGGCGGCAACACATATCGGTTTTACACGGCGGAGTTAAACGCCACTGCGCTGGAACGCCTATCCCTGGAAAACAGTTTGCGGCGTGCCATTGAACGCGGCGAATTGTTTCTCCACTATCAACCGCAAATGGACGTTGCTTCGGGACGTATACTAGGCATGGAAGTTTTGATGCGCTGGCGGCATCCGGAAAAAGGCTTAATAGCGCCCAATAAATTCATTCCTATTGCCGAGGAAATCGGCTTGATCGCTCCGCTTGGCGAGTGGGTACTGCGTAACGCCTGCCGCCAGTATAGGCACTGGCAGCAAGCAGGCTATCGCGGATTATGTATGGCGGTAAATTTTTCAGCGCGTCAATTTCAAAAGGACCATCTACTGCAAAGCGTACGGCAAATCTTGCAAGAGACCGATATGCCTTCTTCCAGTCTGGAATTGGAGCTTGCGGAAAGTACTCTTATGGAGCACACCGAGGAAACGGTACGTATCTTACGTGCCCTAAGTCAATCAGGAATAAGGATTGCTATCGACGATTTTGGCAGCGGCTGGTCAAGCCTCAGTTATCTCAAAAGGTTTCCTATCCATAAGCTTAAAATAGATTCATCTTTGCTAAGAAACGTGGGCGTCGATTCTGATAATTCAGCCATTGTCAGCGCTATTATCGCCATGGCCCATAGCTTGCGAATGAGTGTCGCTGCAGAAGGCGTGGAACACCAAGCACAACTGGACTTTCTGCGCCAGCAACGCTGCGATGCAGTACAAGGCTACTGTGTAAGTCCTCCATTATGCGGCGAAGCGTTTACCGAGTTTCTCAAAGCAGCCCAACACCGCAATCTGCTACCCTATTCCTGATTCTGTCGGAACATGCTGTGAATCAAGCGGCATGGCTCTAATAGCCATGTCGTATCTCAATCTAATTCATAGCGAAAAATTGCATTTGCCGCAAATATTCAAAGCGTTGCCTGTCCCATGGCAAAATGAGACTGTTCGGTAGAGTTTGCAGGTACGGCAGGAATCCTTAAAAAACAAAAGGAAGTTAAACGTTGCTAACCATTGTCTGGCAAAATAATCAGTTATGCTCTACGAATCTGCCAACATCAGATCAAACAATGGGCCAACTATCAAAACTCTAAAGTAATACCCAGAGGTAAGTCTATGAAGCAGCAAGAAACTAACCCCTTGAGTATTTCTCTCACTTCTCATCATCAGGTCTCTCCCAAAGTGAAATCCTCGCTAAAAATGACTAATAAAGTCTATGGATTTGACAAGTGGCTGGTAACTCGGCTACTGCAAACGGGGGGCAATCCTCCTATCTGCTTCGTCCTCTGGGACGGACAAGAGGTTTTTAACGTCACAAGCAAACCCAGTAAACGTATGTTTCTTCGTGACCGTGGCGCACTTCTCAAACTGATCGCCAACCCGGACCTGCAATTTGGCGAACTGTACAGCGTTGGACGCCTCGACGTTGAGGGCGATCTAACCGAGTTTATGGAAATTGTTCAACATGCCGTGCCAGCCTATGAGCAGCGTAGCTTGTGGACGAATCTACTGGCCCGGCTCTATCTCGTTAAACGTAACACCCTTTCCCGGGCAAAAGACAATATCTATCACCACTATGATATCGGCAATGATTTCTATAAGCTCTGGCTTGATGAGCAGATGGTATATACTTGCGCCTATTTTCCCGCTGCGGCGATGAGCCTGGAGGAAGCTCAGCTCGCCAAAATGGATTACGTTTGCCGCAAGCTCCGCCTGCAAGCCGACGAGACAGTGGTGGAGGCTGGCTGTGGCTGGGGCGCACTGGCTCTGCATATGGCCAAATATTATGGTGTGCGGGTCAAGGCTTATAATATTTCCCGGGAACAGATTGCTTATGCCCGCGAGCGTGCCCGTCAGGAGAATCTGGCTGATCGGGTGGAATTTATTGAAGGAGATTATCGCCAGATTCAAGGAGACTTTGACGCCTTCGTATCCGTTGGCATGTTAGAACATGTGGGATTCCGCCATTTTCAAGAATTGGGCGGAGTCATTGAGCGCTGTTTAAAACCAACCGGCCGCGGCCTTATCCATTCTATCGGCAGAAATCGGCCAGCTCCTATGAACGCCTGGACTGAAAAGCGCATTTTCCCCGGCGCCTATCCGCCGAGCCTGGGAGAGATGGCGCGACTGTTTGAACCTTGGTGTTTCTCTATTTTGGATGTAGAAAACCTGCGTCTGCATTACGCAAAAACGCTGCAACACTGGCTGGAACGTTTTGAGGCAGTCTCCGAGCGCATTACCGCTATGTTTGACCCAGCCTTTGTGCGAGCGTGGCGCTACTATCTCGCCGGCTCCATAGCAACTTTCACTATAGGTGAATTGCAGTTGTTTCAAATTGTATTCACCCGGTTTGACAACAATGATATTCCCTGGAGCCGGGCATTTATGTACCAAGACCGCTAACCAAGACCGCTAACCAAGACCGCTAACCAAGACCGCTAACCAAGACCGCTAACCAAGACCGCTAACCAAGACCGCTAACCAAGACCGCTAACCAAGACCGCTAACCAAGACCGCTAACCAAGACCGCTAACCAAGACCGCTAACCAAGACCGCTAACCAAGACCGCTAACCAAGACCGCTAATCACTGATCAACACTGAACCTCTGATGTCCAGCACAACCGCCGCCGCTACATCAGCCGATGCTGAGGCTGTAGCTAACCGCCTGCTCCAGATTATTGGCGAGTTGCTTCGCGAAACCCGCGCGCACGGCGTTTCGCTAAATAAGCCGCAGCTGGATAGCCGCCTCGACCGTGAGCTAGGCCTGGATAGTCTAGGCAGAACCGAGCTATTACTGCGTCTTGAACGCAGCTTTGGCGTATCTCTTCCAGAGGAAGCTCTAGCGGTCGCAACCCCCCGTGAGCTGCTGCAATTGGTGAGAGCCGCAAGTGGCAACCCCGAGGGGGCAGTTATTACAGAGCGCCGCTTGCAAGCCCTGGAAGAAACTCAGGCGACGCCCGCCAGCGCTACAACCCTGCTGGAGGTGCTGGAATGGAATGCGATAGCGCATCCGAACCGCAGCTATCTCTATCTCTATGAGAAAGGCGAGCAGCCTGCGCAAGAAGTAAGTTATGCCGCCTTACAACAGGGTGCCCAGGCCGTAGCCGCAGGACTATGGAAAAGGGGGCTACAAACGGGCCAAACGGTAGCCATCATGCTCCCTACGGGACGCGATTATTTCTTCGGTTTCTTTGGCATTCTCTTAGCGGGCGGTATTCCAGTACCTATCTACCCACCAACGCGCCCTTCGCAACTGGAAGAGCATCTGCGCCGGCATAGCCGGATTCTGCGCAACGCCCAAGCGTCCATCTTAATCACTGTTCCTGAAGCTAAAACCGCGGCGCGGCTACTTAAGTCCCAGACGGAAACACTTCGTCACATCGTTACGGTGGAGAGGCTGGCGCAGACTTCGGACACCTGGAGCAGTCCCCCTATTCAAACTCAAGATATCGCATTACTACAATATACATCGGGTAGCACCGGTGATCCCAAGGGAGTCGTACTGACCCATGCCAATCTACTCTCCAATATTCGCGCCATGGGTACCCGCGTACAGGCTCGCTCCACGGATGTCTTCGTGAGTTGGTTGCCACTTTATCATGATATGGGGCTGATTGGCGCCTGTCTAGGCAGTCTTTACTATGCCATGCCGTTGGTAGTCATGTCGCCGCTTAGTTTTATGGCGCGCCCTTCCCGCTGGCTCTGGACTATTCATCGCCATCGTGGCACGTTGTCGGCAGCACCCAATTTCGCTTATGAGCTGTGCTTGCGCCATATCAGCGACCGTAGCCTTGAAGACCTTGATCTGAGCTCCTGGCGTATGACGTTTAATGGCGCCGAACCGGTGAGTGCCGAGACTCTGAAAAAATTTATTGACCGGTTCAGCCGCTATGGTTTTCGCGCCGAGGCCATGGCACCGGTGTACGGCTTAGCCGAGGCATGCGTGGGTCTGGCGCTGCAGCCGCCCGACCGGCCTCCGGTCATCGAGCGCATTCAGCGCACTACCTTTATGGCAACGAGACAAGCCCTGCCTGCGAACAGGGATGATCCCACTGCACTGCGGTTCGTCGCCTGTGGCCAACCTTTACCCGACCATCAGATCCGGGTCGTCGATGAGCAGGGCCGGGAATTGCCCGAACGCTACGAAGGCAGACTGGAGTTTCAAGGACCATCCTGCACCAGCGGCTATTTTCGCAATCCAGCAGCCACCCTCCGCCTGTATCACGGTGAGTGGCTGGATTCCGGCGACCGGGCCTATATGGCAGCGGGAGATGTTTATATCACGGGCCGTGTTAAGGATGTCATTATCCGCGGCGGGCGCAATATTTATCCTTATGAACTGGAACAGGCCGTAGGCGAAATTCCCGGGATTCGTCACGGCAATGTAGTCGCCTTTGCCAGCTCAGATCCCGCTTCGGGCACTGAGCGTTTAGTCATTGTGGCGGAGATCCGGCATACCACACCCGCCGTTCATGCTAGCCTGCAACAGCAGGTTCACGCCGTGACGGTGGATCTGCTGGGCGCTCCGCCGGACAATGTGGTGCTGGTGCCGCCTCGTACCGTGCTTAAGACATCCAGCGGTAAATTGCGCCGTGCAGCAATGCGAGAGCGCTATGAGCACGAGCAGCTGGGGAGTACGCCTAAAGCGCGATGGCGACAGTTCGCCCGCCTGAGCTTAACGGCTACAGGGCCCCAGCTACGGCGCTTGCTGCACCGCGGCGGTGCGTTGGGGTATGCCGGTTATGCCTGGGCACTGTTTGCCGCTGTGGGACTTGTCGTTTGGACGGCGGTCATTTTACTGCCCCGACTGAACTGGCGTTGGGCTGTCGTCCATGGCGCCGCACGGGGGTTAGGGGGGCTGGCCGGCACTGGACTTACTGTGCAGGGACTGGAACATTTACCGAGTACAACACCTTGTGTACTGGTGGCCAATCATGCCAGCTACCTGGACAGCATTGTCCTGGCCGCCGCCTTGCCTCGCTACTTTCGCTTTGTAGCCAAGCGTGAATTGATGTCTCACACGGTGATTCGGTTACCACTACGACGCCTCGGTACCGTGTTTATCGAGCGTTTTGATTTGCAGCGTAGCGCAACTGAAGCGCAGCAAATCGCTGAGCTGGTCCGAGCCGGACAGCCGCTTGCCTTTTTCCCCGAGGGAACTTTTTATCCACTGCCCGGTTTACTGCCTTTTCGCATGGGCGCCTTCGTGGCGGCGGCCCAAGCGGGTGTACCAGTGATTCCCGTCACGATCTGCGGCACTCGCGCGATGCTGCGTTCCGGATCATGGTTGCCGCACCAGGCCATTCTGCGGGTGGTTGTGGAAAAGCCGATTTTTCCAGAGGGCAATGGCTGGCAGGCGGCTGTAAAATTGCGGGACGCAACCCGCGCCGTCATTTTGCAGCATAGCAAAGAACCGGATCTGGCGCGCTAGCGGCGCTAAAGCGGGAGTTCGCTAGGTAGCCGAACGGCTACTGACTCAATATCCTGTAGCAACGGTTCGCAAGGCAGGCGAATTACCAGTGAGACGGTTTTACACCAGCGCTTCTATGGCCGCAACAATCTCACCGGATAAAGGCTCCACCCGTGAAGGCCACATATCTATCAGGTTACCCTCTCGGTCGATCAGATACTTATGGAAGTTCCAACGCGGTTCGCCGGCCTCACCGGTTTGTTCCACAATCCAGCGGTAAAACGGATGGGCATTGTTGCCTACTACGTTTTGTTTGGCCGTTAACGGAAAGTCCACTCCATAACATGTCATACAAAACTCTCGAATGCTTTCCTCTGGTCCAGGCTCTTGACTGCCAAAGTCGTTGGAAGGTACACCTAACACCACGAGTCCTTGTTCTCGATAACGCTCCCAAAGACGTTGCAAACCCGAATACTGCGGCGTGTAAGCGCACTCTGAGGCAGTGTTGACCACCATTATGGGACGCCCTCGGAACTCTGCAAGACGCAAAGGTTGTTGGTCGATATCGACAAATGTAAAGGCATGGGCAGACATGCAGAACTTCTCCCAATATTGCAGTGGAAAATCGTGTCATTGGAAAAACAACTTAGCGAAATGGTTCCTTGAGATTCAGCCCCTATAGACTCTTGAATCTCGTCTTCAAGCTTTCGCTACGTCTTAACCGCCATAATCCCACTGCTTTTCCTTAAAGTAACCATTTACATAATTTAACATTCAAAGACTTAAGAAATTGTCACAATCATAGGTACCGCTTGGAGTGACTCTTAAGGATAATGCCATGGACTTTGAAATCATCCGGCGCATCGCCCGCAATATCGAGCAGGTTATGCACGGCCAATCCACCCCCATCCGCTGGCTGATGGCTGCCTGCGCCAGCGGTGGCCACGTCCTGGTGGAAGACGTGCCCGGCACCGGTAAAACCACGCTCGCCAAGGCCTTCGCCCGTAGCGTCGATTTGCAATTTCAACGCATTCAATTCACACCCGATCTGCTACCCTCCGACATTCTCGGCGTCTCCATTTTCAATCCAGAAACTCAGCACTTTTATCTTCATCAAGGCCCTATCTTCACGGATATCCTACTAGCCGACGAAATCAATCGTGCTTCTCCCCGCACCCAATCGGCGCTGCTGGAAGCCATGGCGGAGGGTCAGGTCAGCCTAGACCGCACTGTCCATCCTTTAAACGATTTATTTACCGTTATTGCAACCCAGAATCCCATCGAAGCGCACGGCACTTATCCCTTGCCCGAAGCGCAGCTGGACCGCTTTGCCTTGCGCTTTAGCCTGGGGTATGTCACCCCCGAACAAGAAATCGAAATGCTTTCCCGCCAAACCCTAGAGCATCCGTTGCACACGCTGACCGCCTGCGCAACGGCGGAAGATCTTAGAACCATGCGTCAACAGGTACGTGAAGTCAGGGTCAGTGCTGAAGTTAAGCGATATATTGTAGATCTCGTCGCAGCAACTCGCACCGCAGCAGGAGTTCAGCTGGGCGCGGGATCCCGGGCTTCGCTGGCCTTGATGAAAACGGCTCAGGCTCTAGCGATGTTCGACAATATGGTATTCGTAACCCCTGAACACGTGCAAGAACTCGCCGTACCGGTGCTGAGTCATCGGCTTGCACTGGATCCTCAAGCGCGTTTCGCCGGTCAGACTCAGGAAGAAGTCATAGTCAATATTATTAAAACCCTGCCGGTACCGGTCTAGATATCATGTCAAGACGCCTGTTACTGCGTAGCTTTCGCAGCATGTACCGAACCGGCCGCTGGTTCCGCCGCCGTCTGACATCGACCGGCAAGCTTGTTTTAGCCGGCATGGGCGCATCTTTAGTGGTTGGGATCAATACCCGTCTTAACCTAGCCAGTCAGATTTTCGCTTTTCTATTGCTCATCCTACTCCTTAGCGCCGTCAGCAGTATTTACTTCCGACCCCGGTTGCGCGTGCAGCGAATCCTGCCGCCCTGTGCGACAGCCGGAGAAACCGTATGCTATACCCTGCGGATCGAGAACGGCGGTTCACGGCCGCAGCGCGGACTTCGCATTATCGATGAGCTGGCTGATGCCTGGCCCACTGATAAAGAATTCGTACAGCACAGCGATCCCAACGATCAATACCGTAATCCCTTTGACCGTTTTGTTGGCTATCCCCGCTGGCTCTGGCTGGTCCACCAGAAGCGGGGAGCCACTCTGACGCCAGCCGCCATTCCCTTCATTCCTGCCCAGCACATCGTAGAAGTGACCGTCTCGCTCACTCCGCAACGACGCGGCTACTTACATTTCCAAAGCTGCCGGATTATCCGCTCTGATCCTCTTGGTATCATCAATGCCGGTGTGCGGATCCCACTTCCAGGCTCGCTGATGGTGCTGCCACAGCGTTACGCCGTTACCAATCCCGCGTTGCCCGGAAGTGCGCTTTATCAGCCTGGTGGAGTCACCTTGGCGGCGTCGACTGGCGATGCCGAGGAATTTCTGGCGCTACGGGACTATCGTCCGGGCGATTCGCTGCGTGCCATGCACTGGAAAAGCTGGGCTAAAATGGGCAAACCCATTGTTAAGGAATACCGACCGGAATATTTTACTCGCCATGCGCTGATTTTAGACACCTTCGTACCTACCGGCGGAGATATCCGCTTAGAGGCAGCTATCTCGGTTGCCGCTTCTTTTCTTTGCACGCTGGAAACACAGGATAACTTACTGGATTTGCTGTTTGTCGGGTCTAAAATTCACTGCTTCACCGCAGGACGCGGGCTCACTAACAGTATGCACCTACTGCAAATACTGGCCTGCGTTACGGGAACTTACCAGCAACCTTTTGCCATTTTACACGACGCTGTGCTAGGACATGCCCGCCAGTTCAGTGGCTGTATTGTGGTGCTGCTGAGTTGGGATCAGGCCCGCAGGCAATTGGTGCAAAGCCTGCGCGGCCGCAATATTCAGACTTTAGCTCTGGTCATTACGGAAGATATGACCGAAGTCATGGAAGATCAGGTTGTTGCGCTACCACTTGACCGGCTTACCGAAAAACTTCGCCAACTATGAAAACGCCGCCGTTACTTATCGGTATCAGTTTGCTGGTCTGGGGCTGGCAGGTGGAATTATTCGGTATTGCCTTGGGACTCGCTGTGCTATTGGAGGTAGCATACCTGCTGACATGGCGTTGGTCACTCCAGACTACAAAAATCAACCGCGTCGGCGATGGCTGTAGCTTTGCCGTGCTGCTTCTAATTGGCTACGCAATACTTAGCTATTCCCCCGCGGGCGCTATTCTGGCAATACTAAAGTGGTTACCGCTGTGCCTATTTCCCCTGATTGCCATCCAGTATTACAGTGATCAAGACAAGTTACCGCTTACCGCTTTGTCCCTGCAGCATCGCAGACGCAGGGACAGCCAATGCAGGATGGATATCAGTCATCCGTACTTTGTGGCCTGTTTGATCTCGGCGAGTACCGGTAACCGTGCCCCCGTTCTCTTTTATCTGATTGTTTTTGCTCTCTGGGCATGGACGCTCTGGTTGCGACGTAATCCCCGCTTTGCCCTTGCCATCTGGATGGCAATGATGCTGCTGGGAGGAAGCGGAGGATTTGTCATCTACTCAGGACTGAGTCAAGCTCATAGCGCGCTGGAAGAGCAATTCCCCGCTTGGTTGCTGGCCTGGTTTGAACCGCAGCCCGATCCCTATCAACGCTCGACAGCTCTGGGCTCCATCGGCTCTTTAAAACTTTCCAGCCGCATCGTACTGAGAGTGACGGCAACCGGTCAAAGAGAGGCACCCGGATTGCTACGCATGGCCAGTTATAATCTTTTCGATAACAACTTCTGGTTCACCAGTAGAAATGCTTTTACATCGCTCGCCAGGCAACCCCTATCAACTTGGAATATCCGTCCATCACCGAAGACGGGTGGTAATACAGTAACTATCCTGCAACAGGTGGGAAATGACAAAACACTTCTACCCCTTCCGTTGGGTGCTTATCAAATCCGCAGCCTGGAGGCAAGCAGGGTTGAGGGCAATTTTTTAGGAACAATACAAGCTACCGAAGTACCTGCTACCCTGCAATACAATGTGGCCTATTATCCCGCTGCAGAAAGTTTATCTCCCGTTGCGGATGACCTCAGCGTTCCGTTTGGCTATAACAACGCACTAGCGGACATTGCTGCAGCACTGGGACTGAGTCAATTGCCTGTTCAGCAAGTGCCGGAAAAACTGCAGACTTACTTTAATGAACAATTCGATTATTCCCTGGTTCTAAAGACCAGAGACAACAGTCTTCCCCCCCTAATTGATTTTTTGCGCAACACCCGCTCCGGACACTGCGAGTATTTTGCCAGTGCCACCGTATTGTTATTACGCCAAGTCGGTATACCTGCCCGCTATGCCTCAGGATTTAGCGTGCAAGAATATAGTCCGCTAGAAAACCGCTTTATCGTCCGCAAACGCCATGCTCACGCCTGGGCCATCGCCTACCTCAACGGCCGCTGGCAAAATGTAGACACCACGCCAGCCATCTGGCGAGAAGCTGATGCGCAACAGGATTCTCTGCTAATCGGGCTTTATGATGTGCTGTCATGGGGGTGGTTACAGATTCAGCAATGGCTGACAAAACAAGAGAAGGAAACCAGCGGCAACCCCTTTGCCTGGTTGCTACTCGCACTGTGTCTGCTGCTAGTCGGGCCACCGCACCGGCAACTCGCAAGGCTATGGCTACACCGCCGAACCGGAACGCTGCCAGGATCGGCAAATCAAAGCGCGGGTAGAGACTCCGAATGCTATCGCATTGCAGACTGGTGTTTATCCCGAGGCTTAGTACGGACACCCGGAGAAACTCTGGAACGCTGGCTCAAGCGCAATGCCAGCGTAGACGCCAACAGCGACGCTTTGCTGACCAAAATATTGGCATTGCACGCGCGTTACCGCTTCGATCCCGCCGGCCTTAGCAGTGCCGAACGCACTAAGCTGCGTGATCTAGTGGAAGCCTGGTTTCAAAAACGGACCAGGCAACAAAACCCGCTGCGCAAAGTCATCTCAAAAGTGACTTTCCTAACCCTGTTCGCGCTCATTATTCTGTTTATCGGTTGCAGCAATGAGTTACTCTGACCTCTCCGGTAGGCAGGAGGATAATGATTTGCTCAGTAGACCAACGAAAATAAGTTTTTCTGGATAGCAGACTATTCGGCTACCATAGGAATCGCTGCAACGCCAGCATAAAAAAACCTTAGCATCACAACCATTATGCGTGTTATATGACAACAGGTAGCTCCGATGCCAATCTCAAGTTCGGATACAGATAAAATAGCGCAACGTCTGGGTGAAGTTCGCTCAGTGCTTCTGCTGGCAAGCGAGAGAAGCAAAGATTCTTCTCCAGAAGCCAAAACTCATTTGGCTGATCTACTGGCCTTGGCACTTAAGGTAGTGGAAGAGTTGCAGATGGAGGTCAGCAAAATGACAGTGCCAAAGCCTCGCTCCGCTAAATGACGTTATTTACATGACTCATCAACATTAATTATATTGCGGCACAAATTATATTGCGGCACATTGAGAGTGGCTCAGCCTGGACAGCTAGCGTCTGACTGATGCAAGAGGTCTAATGATTGCGGTCTGCAACGATAACGTACAAGGAATTCACCATGCCTGAGTACCAGAAACCGCTCGCGCTGAAATGGCTTCAGGAGACGGATCACCAGAAAAAGGAATCTTATACTATATCACTTGAGATGCGCCAAACGCAACAGTGGGATCGCATCTATCCCGCAACCTTGGTGAAAGACATGCTTACCGCTTGTTACGTAGGGCGGATTTTTTTTAGAGACACGCTGTGGGCGTTGAAGGGAAACCGTTTGCGCTAAACGCAAATGCAGCCACCATAGTTCACGCTTTTCCGTCTTTGAAAGACAAAACTCATGCTAATATCTCTTACTGCTTAAGGCGGACACGGTATGCGCAGGCGATACCGGCTTGGCCTGGCTACGGCATGTGCAGTGGTAGTCGCTGTACTTGTCGCGGCGGCCTATCTTCTCTACCGGGGAGGTCAGCACCAGGGTCCCGGAACGGTTGCCATGCAGCCGCTGCCGCGCTCATTAATTGCCCAACGCAGCGCCTCGCAGCGTGAGGCGGCTCGTAACTTAGGCCGGAACACGCCACCGGCAAAGCTGATTTTATTCGGCGACCTACACAGCCACACCACTTTCTCGGCTGACGCTTTCTTCCGCAGTTTGCCGATTTTCTATGGCGAAGGAAATCATCCGCCTGCCGATGCCTGCGACTTTGCAAAATTTTGTGCAGGCTTAGACTTCTTTGCCATTACCGACCATGCCGAAACCCTAACGCCACGGCAGTGGCGCGAGCTTCAGCAGTCGGTCCGGCAATGCAACGCCAGCGCAAGCAATCCCGAGAATCCGGATAGCGTCGCTTTTCTCGGCTGGGAATGGTCGCAGGTGGGTATTACTCCCGCGACACATGATGGCCATCGCACCGTTCTCTTCCGAAACGATGGAGAAGAAACGCTGCGGGCGCATTCCCATTTTCCCGGCCATGTCTGATGGCCCCGTGACATAGGAGCCCAAATCACCGATATTCTCTCCCCCCCGAACTGTATTTCTGGAGGAAGCGAGATGAATAGTGATTTGGGCACCCCCGATTATGTTGGAGATAAGGCGGATAAACAAGGGGTCTATGAGTAGGGCAATCGCGCTATATAGCCCTTGACAGAGGATGCAGGTAATGTTAGGCGGCATCCTGACGTTGAGGAGATAACCGATGCTGCCTGATCCCCGCCCCTATTTTGCCGAGCTGCCTGACCCCCGCCGGGAAACCCGAAACAAGCTACACAAATTGACTGACATTCTCATGATTGTGTTTTGTGCCGTGCTCAGTGGGATTGAAGACTGGGTGGGAATGGAAGAATTTGGGAAGCAAAAAGAGGACTGGTTGCGAGAGTTCTTGGAACTGCCGAATGGCATTCCGTCCCATGATACGCTCAGTGACGTATTGGGGCGCCTGGCACCGGGGGCGTTTACGGAGGCGTTGTTGCGGTGGGTGGAGGTTGCTATACCGAGTTTAGCGGGGGAGCCGGTGTGTCTGGATGGTAAGCGCCTGCGGGGTAGCCGGGTGGGGGATCAAGCCGTTCACCTGGTGAGTGCCTACGCGGCGAAAGCCCGCCTAGTCCTCACGCCGCAGGCGGTGGCAGACAAAACCAATGAAATCACGGCGATGCCAGAGCTACTGTCACTGCTGGACGTGCGAGGCGCGGGGGTCACGATCGATGCGATGGGCTGTCAGAAAGCCATTGCCCGGGAGGTGGTCGACGCTGGCGCGGATTACATCCTGGCCCTGAAAGATAACCACCCGAGTCTGCATGACGACGTGCGCTTATGGTTGGATACGGAAATTACTCAGGACCGATTACCCCAGCAGGAGACGGTAGACAAAGACCATGGTCGAATTGAAATCCGCCGCTACGCCCTGAGTGACGAGATTGCCTGGCTGGAGCAACCACCCGAGTGGGCCGGACTGCAAGCGGTCGGTCGACTCAAAGCGACTCGGATCATCGGCGATACAACGACGACCGAACACCGCTATTACCTATGCTCACTGACCGATCCGGCGTGCTTTGCCGACGCCGTGCGCCGCCACTGGGATACCGAGAATGGCCAGCATTGGGTACTGGACGTGCAGTTCGGCGAAGATGCCAACCGGGCACACCAACCTCACTCGGCTGAAAACCTCGCTCTGATCCGGCGGATGGCGCTCAATGTGATACGCCACAACGGCTCCTCCCAGGATAGCCTGCGACGTCGTAAGCTGCGCGCTTCACTGAACGACGAGTACCGTAACCAACTCATCTTCGGGCCGAAACTCACATAGCGCGATTGCCCTAGGTCTATGAGCGTCTGCGCGAACTCGAGCAAGGCTCACGAAGCGTAACCAGCCCGGAGGAATTGGAGGCGCTGGAGCGGGAGATTCGGGCCTGTACTGACGCGTTGGCGAAGGTGCTCTTGGAGCGTCACGTGCAGGCCAGCTTGGACGCCGAAGCGCAACGGGAGAAGGAAGCGGAGCTGATTCGGGCGTGGCCACAGAAGCTGAAGCATGAAGGCTACGAGACGGTCCAGATGCGCACGGTCAGTGGTTTGTACATGACGGTGCGAGTGCGTTATTACCGACGTCCCGGTAAGCGTCGCCAGGGTCAGTGCCAAGGAGTCTAGGCGGGGTTGGTGTTGTTGGGGATTCATGAGCGTTGTACGCCCTGGTTGGGGTCGTTGGTCAGCGCCTGGTCGGCGTTGTTGAGTTCGTTCGAGGCGGTGTGCCAGGTGCTGTTGGAGCACGGTGTGGAGCTTGGGGGCAAGGTGGTGCGCCCGTTGGCCTACCGCTATGGCGAACGCGCCCGCGTACTACAGCAGGCCAAGGACCTGACGCTGGAACCGGGCGAGACGGTAGCGGGCCGCCGTGTGGTGGTCAGCCCCGATGGGGGGCGGGTGCGGCTACGGGAGAACCAACGGGGTCGGCAGACCCCCAAGGGCCGGAAGCGCTACCGGGGCGCGTGGCGGGAACCGAAGCTGTTCATGGTTTATCTTGTGGACGACGCCGGCAACCTGGAGAAGCGTTTTGCGCCGCTGATCGACGGTAGCCTGAAGGGGCCGGATGCCTTGTGCAGTCTGCTGCAGGGGTACTTGCAGGGCGTGGCCATTGACCAGGCCGATCACGTGGTGTTCGTCGCCGATGGGGCGCATTGGATTTGGCATCGCGTGCCGGGGCTGGTCAAGGCCTTGGGGTTGCATCCGGAGCAGGTCCATGAGGTGATTGACTTCTATCATGCGGTGGAGCATTTGGGCAAAGTGGCAGCGTTGCGCAAGAGCTGGTCAGCGAAGGAGCGTAAAGCCTGGGTTCGCCCAGCAGAGACTGTCAACGATTTTGTGTAAACGCTCGGTAACGTTACTTTCCTGGCATGCGGTCTTCGAATTCGATAGCGAAGCGATTTAGTGCCAGTTTCCCATCTTTCACCGGTACCGTCCACTTCTGGGCGGCCCGCTCGATGGCCAGATAGACGACTTTCATGGCCGAGCGGTCCGTGGGAAAAACCCGCCGGTGTTTCGTTGCTTTACGGATAACGCTGTTTAATGATTCAATCGCGTTGGTAGTATAGATCACCCGTCGGATCTCCTCGGGATAATCCAATAAGGTGATGATATGCTCCCAGTGGCGTAACCACAAGGCACTGATGGAGGGATATTTCCCATCCCAGCGCTCGCTAAACTGCTCCAACGCTTGTTCAGCCTCAGCCACCGTGATCGCTTGATAAATGCGCTTTAATGCTGCCGCCACCGCACGACGGTCTTTATACGCGACAGAGTTGAGGGCATTGCGCATGAGATGGACAATGCACAGCTGGATCTTGGCCTTGGGATAGACCGTCTGAATGGCCTCGGGGAAGCCCGTGAGGCCATCCACGCAGACGATAAAAACGTCCTTCAAGCCGCGGTTCTGTAACTCGGTTAACACCGTGAGCCAAAACTTCGCTCCCTCGGTTTCGGCGAGCCACAACCCCAGGACTTCTTTGTGGCCGTCGAGATTAACGCCCAGGGCGACATGCACGGTGTTGTTGATCACCCGGTTATCCTGGCGGATTTTGACCACGATCCCGTCCAGATAAAGAATGGGAGATAAAGCGTCCAAGGGTCGCGTTTGCCAGGCTTGCACCGTCTCCCACACCGCATCGGTCACCTTACTGATGAGGCTGGCGGAAACGTCCGCTCCATACATTTCCCGGAAGGTCTCGGCAATGTCGCGTGTCGTCATGCCTTTGGCGTACAAGGTGAGGATCTGGTCATCAAACTCCGTCAGCCGGGTCTGGCCCTTGCCAATCAGCTGCGGTTCAAAGCACCCTTGGCGATCCCGGGGGGTTGGATCTCCACCTCCCCGATATTCCCCTTCAGTGTCTTGCTGGAATAACCATTACGGCTATTGCCGCTGCCGTGGCCTTCTTGGGCATGTTTGGCATAGCCTAAGGGTTCCTCCATCTCCACCTGCAAAGCCCGCTCCACCGTCAGTTTCAGCAACTGGCGGCTTAGCGCCGCAATATCTTGTTCACTCTTGATATGTTTGGCCAGCTCCACAGACAACGCTTCCAATTGCGCCGTATCCACGACGTCGACTTTTCCAAAGGGTACACTCATCCCTGCTCTCCTTATTTCCTATTGCGCTACAGTGTTGACGAGAATGAGCATTTACACAATCTAATGTACAGACTCCGCCAGCACCGGCGGTTGCTACTCCAAGGGCAGGTGGAGGCGGTGGTCGAAGCGGTACGGGCCATGTGCCGGGGGCGCCATGGGAAGGCGATCACCACCGAACGCAACTACTTTATCCGCCATCAACACCGGATGGCCTACCCCACGCTGAAAGCCTTGCAGTTGCCTATCGGTAGTGGTGCGGTGGAAAGTGCCGTTCGCCGGGTGGTCAATCTACGGCTGAAAGGACCTTGCCTCTTTTGGTATCGGGAAACCGCCGAGCAGATGCTCATGCTACGGGCCTACTACAAATCCGGACGGTGGAATCTGTTGAAACGTATGGCAAATTCTCACCTCTCTCTGTTGGCACCTTGACCGGGAAAATGGGAATGCGCCCAACGCTGCCGGCACGGCCGATTGCCGCCCCAGGTCCGGCACGCCGGGCGCTCGAGAATCCCGGCATTAGCCTATGGACGCTGCTGACAGTGCCTTTTCTTGAATTTCCTCACTACCAGCCTTACCTGGATATGCTGACTTTTTTACGGGAAACCAATGCCGTACCCACGTGCCCCCAAGGCATTCCAACCCGCGCACTTCCCCGGGACTGCCGCGAAATCGCCAAATCACCTGCCGAATTGTTGAATAAACTAGCTGCAGGGGACTCGAATGCACTGGTGATACCTCACGGCACGACCTGGGGTTTCTATACACCTCCCGGGTATACGTTTGACAAAGAGATTCCGAGCATTGCGGCCGACCCCAAACGACAACCGCTTATCGAGATCTATTCGGGCCACGGCAACTCCGAGCAGTACCAGGACTGGCGAGCGGTGAACTATAGCGCCGCAGGTAAGCCCCTATGCCCTGAACCCAGTGCGGGCTATCACCCCTGTTGCTGGCGTGCCGGAGAAATCATCCGCACCCGCTGTGGAGATGTCCCTGCCCAGGAATGCGAACGCTGTGTTGCCCAGGCGCGCGCTAACTATGCTGCCGCCGGTATCGCCGGTCGCCTGACGGTGCCGGGAGCCGAAGTGGAAGATTGGCAAAACTGCGGACAATGTACCGACTGCTTTAACCCGGCGTTTCAATACCGGCCTGGCGCTTCGGTACAATACGCCCTGGCGCGCGGCAATTTTACCGATCCTAAGCGGCCCCGGCATCTTGTGGTTGGCTTCGTAGCCGCCAGCGATAACCATAGCGCGCGTCCCGGCACCGGCTATAAGGAATTTGCAAGGCACCGCATGAGCGACGCCGTCGGCCCGCGCAGCGAAGCATGGCGGGACCGCATCCTCGGCAAACCGCCGGCGCCGACGCCGGAATCACTAGCCCTTAACCAGGCAGCGATGCTAAAAACGCCGGTCTTCCGCGTGCTCGACTTTGCGCGGCAGGCCTCTTTATTTTATGACCGGCGGTCTAACGGCAGTACACAGCAAAGAACGTAGCCGCCATGCTATCTGGGAAGCCTTGCAGCGGCGCGAAGTCTATGCCACGTCCGGCGTCCGCATTCTGCTCTGGTTCGAACTGCAGAATGGTCCAGATGGGCCCGCACCCATGGGCACAGAAACTAGACTGACCGTATCCCCGCGGTTTGTGGTACAAACTGCCGGCGCCCTGGTGCAACAGCCCGGCTGTCCCGAGTCGATCATCAATACCCTGGACAAGGAGCGGATGCAACGCCTTTGTCTGGGAGAGTGTTATCATCCCGGCAGCGCACGCCACCTTATGACGCGCATCGAAGTCGTGCGCATCCGTCCGCAACAACGCCCCGATGAGCCCCTCGCGTCGCTCATTGATGATCCCTGGCGTATCTTGACTTGTCCAGCCGATCCAGACGGCTGTCATGTGACATTTGCTGATCCCGACTTCGTGCAGAACCGCCGGGATACGGTTTACTATGTGCGCGCTATCCAGGAACCAACCCTGGCGGTAAACTCAGGCAGTCTGCGCTGCCAGAACCAGGATAACTGTAGACCTGGGGCGTCTAAATTGGCTCTGAACCTTTCCCCGGTTTTTGGCTTTAGATTTTCTTGATCCGCTGTCAAACAGCTCTTGTGGGCCCCGACGGATGACCTCTCGGCGGGGGTATGGCGGTTTTTTCTACGTTGCTTACGGGGTCACGCGTTTTTTTGTAATGGTCTGATAGATTGAGTATTATTGGGTTTTTTGAGCGGTTTTCAGCCCCGGGAATCAGCTCGAGAGGGTGCTCAGCGTTACCCAGTGCGAGGCTTTCGAGGCTTCCTGGGTGGGGCAGAACCTGCCGTCTTTGCTGGGTCAATGAAGGCAGCGACCCGATGACGTTTTCCTGCTGGAGCCCACTTATGTCGAGTACGCGTTGGGCATCTTGCTTGGTCAGTTGGTCGCAGCAAACCGGTAACCGAGCGGCAATGCGATGGGCGTCCTGGGTCTCGCCTACCCCGTGTCGCTTGGCAACCCCAAACAGGGACTCGATCGGGTCAGAGCTGATCGGCAGCCCCGTTTCGGCTAACCCCAGTGTCTCAGCCACGTGGAGCTGTTCTTTGATCCAGTTCGTGAAGCCGATACGCACGGGTGAGGAGGAGGGAATCCCTTCGATCAGCGCTTCGTAGGCGTGGCTGGTTTCGATGCTCAGCCCCTTGTGCTTGAGGAGCTTCTCCGACTCCAGCAGCGGGGTGGCATCGCGCAGGAATCGGCGGATGAACGCTTTACAGCCGGGCAGTTGATCCAGGCTGGCCCGTAGCTTGGCGAGGAGCGATGCCGGCGCCACTCCCCCCACCGGCGAGTGCTTGAGCAGTTGCTCGGCCCACCGGACCAGGCGATGCAGGTTCATGAAGCGGGCGTTGCTCGACACCCGTGGCGGGGCAAGACAAGCCAGTAGCGTCTGCTTGAGTTTCTGAGATACTTTGCCGCAGGCCGAGAGGAAGGTAGCAAAGACGGGAGGGTTGCCATACGCCTGCTTGAAGAGGTTAGCGATCACGGGCGAGAGATCGGCAATGCTGGGGCTGGGAAAGCCGCGTTCCCCCAGCCGCCTCACGGCTTTCCCCAGCTCGCTTCCCTCCTCCTTGAGAAACCCCACCGGGCGTCCCAACACCGCGATCACCCGTTGCAGGACATCGGCGATGGCGTCCCCGCTCCAGGAGGTCCCCACCGCCACCGCCACGCACCGCACGCTTTGCAGCGACGGGGCTCCCGCGGTGTGTCGATAATGATCAGCGTTCAGTGCCAGCACCCCCAGAATCTTCCCTGCACCCAAAGCAATGCGGGTGTCGATCAGCCAAATAAAGCCGTTAGCAAACCGATCCGCACCCACCACGCTACCCACTCCCTCAGGCGCGTACTGGAGACAGCCCGTCACCCAGTGGCTGATGCTCTGCGGGCACGGGGTTTTTCTCAGCCCCAGGTGATGCCCCAGAACGCCAAGCACTCGCGACACCGCGCGAAACCCAATCCGTGCCATCAGAAACAGTTGCAACGCCAGGAGCACTACATCCACCTTGCGGCACACCGCCGGCCGCTGGTCCTGGTGTGCGCTCTGCTGGAGCTGCCTTTTCGCTTCCTTCGCCTCTTGTTTGAACCGATTCCGCTCCGCTTTGACACGGCTAAGCTCTTGCCGAAAATAACGGTTCTCGTGCGCACGAGCGTCGGCTTTGCTCTTCCAGCGCGCTCGGCTTTGCCTTAATTTAGATGGTAAACTCATACCCCTGGCCTCTTTTCCAGTTTTGCCAAGAGTATGGTTCACTTAGCTAGTCTTATTCAGCTTTTCTGGCAAGGTTACTCCAGACATGCCACGCGGGTACCAGATTATCGTTCTGAAGGCAGGGCCATTTCCTGGCAAAGAAAATAACGACAAAAAAACTATTTTTGGACAGCCTAGATTAGGACTTCATCGCCGATATTTGGCAAGTAGTCCCACGTCATTCCGAATTCAGAGCGCTTAATCGGGCTTATTGCGTAAATTTCCTTCCCGTGCAGTACGGCTATCCCATCCGGGTTTTTAGGAGGCTAATGGATAGACCTTTTCTGCGGCGGAAAGATCTTGCACGTCGGCAGAGATCCTCTGACCTTTAACGAGACCTCCTAATGCAACAGAACCGCACAGCCAGGCGGACTGATCCCGCAACACCGTAGCCGGCTACACATCAGCCTCAGGAATGGTACCTTCACAAAGCGTATAACCATGAGCAAGGCGCTCGTCGACGCGCCCCCGAAAAGCCTTCACAGCGTCGGTTTCGTTAGTAAAATCCCAGTTTGCAATGCCGTAAGGTTGCTCGTACCAGCGTGTGTTGGTAATAGGCGCCATGGTCCCAGTTTTGTCATAGGTGGCATGGACATGCCAGGGATGTCCACGCTCCGTCTTGGGAAAAGTGTGTGTCATCCAGAGGCGATACCAGCTTCCGTCCGGATGTTCAAAATAGGCATATCGAAGCGGTGAGGACATAGACAGCGTATTCCATATTTGTTCTGCCAATGCAGGATGTTGGTGAATAAATCGTAACTTCTCATTAAGTGCAGGTAAATGCCGCATCACGGATTTTCGATCATATATATTTCAATGGCTTAAAATCTATCGACTGTTCGGTTACCTGCAGTTATTGAGAAGTTACAATAAATCGTATATCCAGTCAGTCTTCGCGAGGCCTATCCACCGGCGGTAGGCCTCCTTCAGGCGGCACTGCAGGCACTATTCTTGCCAGTCTCTTCCAATGCCTGACTTGCCTCCTTAGTAAAAGCCTGACGCAATTTCGAAAACTCGAGCAAGCGCGCCTCCACTCGCTGGTTCAGGCTACCCTCAGGATAGCCGCCCTGGGCATCCCGCTTGCCGGCGGGCACACCGGCAAGCAGTTCCAGCGCTTCGTCCACCGTACTTACGGCATAAACGGCAAAGCGTTCCTCAGCCACTGCCTGCACTACTTCCTCACGTAGCATCAGATGCTTTACATTCGCGACCGGAATAATAACGGCCTGCCCATCAGGACCACCGCGCTCCCGGCACACGTCAAAAAAACCCTCGACCTTTTCATTGACACCGCCAATAGCCTGTACCTGACCGTGCTGATTGACGGAACCGGTCACCGCGAAGCACTGGCGGATAGGCGTGTCCGCCAGTGCTGATAACAGCGCACAGAGTTCTGCCAGGGAGGCGCTGTCACCCTCCACTTTGCCGTAAGATTGCTCGAATACCAGACTGGCGTGCAGGGACAGAGGATACTTGCTGGCATAACGAGACCCCAGCAATTAGGATAGAATCAGCACGCCCTTAGAGTGGATGGCACCGCCCAGCTCCACCTCCCGCTCGATATCCACGACCTGACCACTACCTAGACGCACCGTGGCGGTAATGCGCACCGGCTGTCCCCAGCGGCTATCCCCCAAATCCAACACCGACAGGCCGTTAATCTGACCCACCTTGGCGCCGCTGGTGTCGATAAGCATGATATCCCGGCGAATCGCTTCCATCAGCTTTTCATGGACGCGACTGCTGCGGTAACGCTGGGCCTCGATGGCCCGCTGGACGTGTTCGGCCTGAACCGCCTGACCATTATCGTGCCCTGCCCAATAATCGGCCTCCTGTAATAAATCGGTGATCGTCTGCATATGGATGGACAACTTTTCGGCGTCCTCTGCTAAGCGAGCACTATGCTCTATCACCCGGGCCACGGCTTTACACGCAAAAGGCCGTAACGATTCCTTGCGGATCAGAGTGGCCAGCAAGCGGGCATAGACACGATTATGCTCATCGCTCCGCTCAACCTCTTCCTCCAGATCGGCAGCGACTTTAAACAGTTCTCGAAAATCGGGATCCAGTTGATAAAGCAGAAAGTAGAACAACCGTTCACCCAGCATCACAATCTTGATTTTCAGGGGAATAGGCTGCGGCTCCAGGGATACCGTACTCAACAGGCTAAACATTTCTCCCAAAGACACAATGCGCACTTCTTGGGAAAATAGGGCCCGTTTCAGACCCTCCCAGGCAAAGGGCTGACTAAACAGATGCAGTACATCCACCAGCAGATAGCCACCGTTGGCCCAGTGCAGCGCACCGGGTTTAATCAGCGTAAAGTCGGTGACCAGTGTTCCAAACTGGGACATATACTCCACCCGTCCAATCAGATTCTGAAACGTCGGGTTATCCTCATACACTATCGGAGCACCGCCGTCATTTTTGTGGCTCACCAGGACATTCACCTGATAGCGGCGGAGAGAAGGACTCTCTCCCATCATGCGTAGTGGCTGTCTACCGCCTTCCTCTTCCTTGGCGAGAAAGTCATCTACATTATCTAATACGTCCTGCTGCACCGCCTCGAGATACTCATAAACCTTGGGCAGATCGGTATAAGAGTAACGCAACTCGTCCATAATATGACCGACTGCAGCCAGCGCCACTTCATGGTTCAGAGCTCTAATGCGTTCCCGATGCTCCCGGCGCCAGCGAGGCATCTGCTGGGCGATCTGCTGCAGATCCTCCTGCAGCTTAGCAACAACCCGTTCGATGTGTTCTTTGTCGGCATCAGGCAGCTTCTCGAATTCGTCGGGACCGAGCATCTTACCGTCTTTCATGGGAGCCAGCGCAAAACCCGTGGGTGTGCTCAATAGTGCAATGCCCAACGAGCGGGCTTTTTGCTGCAGTTCCCGAAACTGTTCTTCATGCCGGTGCTTAAATTCCATTTCAATCTGCCGCACCTGGTTACGGTAGTCATCGCTATCGAAGGCGGCCGGTATGGCATCTTTTAAATCTTCCAGCAACTGTTCCATATCGCGACGCAATGTTTCACCGCGGCCTGCGGGCATCTCCAGTGCCAAGGGCTGGTGGGGTTGTGCAAGGTTGTTTATATATACCCAGTCCGGGGGCGGTGCTTGCTGAACCGCACGCCGGCTTAGCGCCCGCCGCACGATGGCGTGCTTACCGACGCCTGGCGGTCCCATAGCGTAAAGATTATAGCCTTTGCGGTTCATACCGACCCCGAACTGCAACGCCTCCAGGGCGCGAGCCTGGCCTAGCACCTCGCTAAGGTCCTCCAGTTCTTCAGTCGTAGAAAAAGCCAAAGATTCCGGGTTGCAGTGGGTATACAGAGCCTCAACGGTCAGGGGTTTTACGGTCATGAGTTCGCTTCCGGATGATTTGGTTATTCACACTCTACGGGCGCCTCGAACTGATAAAAGCGGGTATTGAGATAACGGGCCACATCATTGATTTCTTCGTAGCGCCAGTCCAGTTCCCGCTCCACTGCCCAACGGGTCGTCTGCCAATAGACCTCTCCCAGAGACTTCGCCTGCCGATTGTCGCGGATGTGCACCACGCTTTCATGACAGGAAGTACAGTGATTTTCGTACAACAGTCGGCCCCGCTCAATATTGACAGCGGCGCCAGCTAAAGAAGGGGCAACCATTGAGGCAATGACACAACAGGCTGCCGTGCGCAGGGATATTAACATAGGTACAGTCCTCGGTTTTTTTGGTATATCCAGCGACGGGATAATTTGCCTAACAAGCCGCCCCCCAAAACTACCATCCAGGCAGCGCTATGGCCAAACGGTAAAGACAATCGTCACGACAGTCGACTATGCTTGTTATCAATCTGGAAGCTATTCTCAAGACACGCTGTTAATACATCCCGGAAAGCTCGACTGCGGCATCCATGCCGCAGACGGTCTTGATAACAGCTTCCAGATCGATATCAGGCAATACTTCGATGGCTAAAAAACTTTGTCCTTGAGGAGAAATTGCAATGCCAGTCGCAGAGACACTGAGAAATTATCTAGGCAGTCACGGCGTTAATTATGAAGTCGTGCTCCATCAGCACACCGGCTCCAGCATGGAGACTGCGGAAGCTGCCCATATTCCCGGAGAACGCCTGGCCAAGGCGGTGCTGGTGGAAGACGATAATGGCTACTTGATGGTAATCGTGCCGTCTACCCACCATGTGGATTTGGGTATCTTGCACAAAGCACTTGAGCGACCCTTGGGTCTGGCAACAGAAGCGGAACTCGCAGAGTTGTTCCCGGACTGCGAGCCGGGCGCCATACCGGCGTTAGGCCCGGCCTACGGCATAGCCGCCGTCTGGGATAGCGCGTTGGCCCAAGAACCCGAAGTCTACTTTGAAGGCGGTGACCATGAATTAGTCATACGCGTCAGTAGTGAGCAGTTCCGGCAACTACTGGCCGATGCGCCGCAGGGAAGGTTCAGCCATCACCTGTAACGGAGCCAATGCTTTGCCACATTGACATTGATTACGCCGCTAAAGTGGAGACCAACGGTTGCGGCACCGCCAGCACCGCCACTAAATACAACAAGACTGCCGCCACCACGACCCCGATAAAGCCAATATGCACTGCCAACAAAGTCGCCAGCACTGCGCTTACCACCGAGGCACAGCCGTTGATAGCCCAGGCCCAGGGTACCAATCCTGGTGTAGCACGTGCGACTCGCGCCAGTCCCAGAGGAAACGGCATACCCATACAAAAAGCCAGAGGTGCAATCAATACCACGGCGCAGGCGATTTTCACCGGATCAGGCCAGGGTAGACCCCAGCCAAAAACGGCAGGCAATACCAGTAGATACCCTAACGCAAACATTGTAATACCGGCCACCGCCCACCCTAATGCAGTCCGCTGGTCAGCGAAACGCCGGCAATAGCCGCTGCCCAACCCGGCAAATATCAGAAAAGCACTCAGCACTACCGCCACCGCATACAAGGGATGACTGAGAAACAGAATAAACTTTTGGATAAACGCGATTTCCATAAACAAGAAACCCAGGCCAATCGCGGTGAAATAGCTCAGTACCCTGCCACGGTTGCCCCGCTCGACACCGCGTTTGCGACACCGCCCCAGCCAGAGCGGCAGTAAGATCAACACAACTCCGACCAGCAGCGCCTGAAGCAGGGTTGCCACCAGCACCAGATAACCCCATTCCAGCTGGCCCAGCCCGCTCTGCGCCCGCATCGCCAGCAATTCCGGCAGCACCCGCCACTTGAAAAAACGGAAAAAATAAGGCCGATCGTCAGTGGCGGGAGTGACATTAAACTTATAACGCTCTAAAAAATCCTCCCGCTCCGGCCCTAACAGGGCCACGGCTCCCTCGTAGAGATAAGGCCGTTCCAGCAGATTAAAGCGGTTGGCTGCGGCGGCCTGCATTCCCGGATACCAGGCTACGTCGAAAGATCGCGCTCGGCAGAAAATCCGTAACGCTGCCGTTTCTTCTTCGGTAAAAGGGCCGTTTTTTACTACCAGAGTACTGGTCTTCCAGCCTCGAATCAGCATAATCTGGGCACCGGAATCTTGAATACCCAGCTGTTCCAGGGCAATGACTGCCGTAGCGAACAGTTTTAGGCTATCCCGAGGCGGCAGCCGCATCCAGCGGGTAACGGCCAGCATGCCGCCCGGTGTTAGATGCCGGAGATACTGCTCAAAAGCCTCGATGGTATAGAGGTAACTTTCGCTTAGGGCAAATAACCCCGCCGCAGCGGTACTAAAAGCATCCAGCAGCGCCACTTGAATCAAATCGTAACGGGCATCGCTGCCGGTCACAAACCCTCTGGCTTCCGCCACGTGAATCTCTACATCCTGCCGATCAAACAATCCGCCGGCAAACGCGCCGAATTCATGGCGCACCAGATCCACCACCTGGGGATTCAGCTCCACCGCATTTACCCGTTGTGCCTCCTGATACAGAGCTTGCAACACCTCGGCACCGCCGCCCGCTCCCAACACCAGGACATGGGGGTTGCCCAGCAGATGATAGGGCAAAGCCGAAGTCAGGTAATCCAGATAAGCCAGCTCGTTCAGCTCGCCCGTAAATCGGGTAATGGCACCCAGTGAATTGCCGTCGCTAAATAGCCCCAATTGCTCCGGAGGCAACGCGCCGGCGGCTAGACTCAGCCCGGGGGCATAGCGAAATGGCACCTGTTCGTTACGCATAACAGTCACTAACCCCAATGGGCTGGAGCGTTGCGCAACGCGCTCGGCACCCACCACCTGCAGGGCCTGACTGAGGTCTTTATAGGGCGACACCTGCAACGCTGTCCAACGTTCTGGTAGCCACCAGCCCAAGCCGATAAGCACCACCACGATCACCAGCCCGCGGAGATGCCAGCGACTTTCCAGCATACCCAGCGCGGCAGCCAGCAGGCCTAAAGCACCCAGGACCAGCAATGCCAGCGCCGGCGGCACGGCAAAAAGCAGCAAAATGACGCTTAGGGCACCAGCTCCCGCCCCTACCAGATCAAAGGCATAGATACGGTGGATCTGTTCCCGGTAAATCATAAAGGCCAGAGCAAAACAATTGGCCACGCAAAAGAAGGGCACCGCCAGCAATAAATATTGCAACAGCAGATAGCCCAGTTGACGAAATTCCCAACCAATTTCTAACGCATTAAATGGCACTCGTTGGGCGAACAGAAAACCGGCCACAGCGGTAACGGCGAACAGCAGCGCATTGCCCACGAAGAAACCGCTAAATCGCCCCTGGACCCGCTCGCCCAGAAGAGTAAGAAAACTGCCGGAGGCCCCATAGCCTAGAAGGGCCAGGCTGATAATCATATAGGAGAAATGATGCCATTGAATGATGGAAAAGAGCCGGGTCAGCAGCACTTCATAGGCCAGGGCGGTGGCCGAGAGCAAGGCGATGGCCCAGAAGGGAGGCGTTACTTTAGCATTAGACATAGTGGGCTTGCAGGTTACCGTCACAGGCACGGCTTAAACCGTTCCCCAAATCAACGAATGCATAAGCTGGGGTAGCGTGAGCCCTTGCAGAGGCAACCTTGGCATTAGGCACAATAACAGCGTATTCCGGGGAGTACGCCGTGCTGGATGCATAACGACTAATGCTCGCCGGTGATCGGCACAAAACGGACCGGCAAAATACTGCGTGTACGGATAGTGCCATCTATCTCTTTTTGCACCAGCATCAGTTGCTGCGTCAGAAAGCTGCCGCCTACCGGAATAAGCATTCGGCCGCCCGGCTTGAGCTGCTGAACCAGAGGCGGGGGGATATGATCTCCAGCCGCGGTCACGATAATGGCATCAAAAGGCGCATGTTTCTCCCAGCCGTAATAACCGTCCCCTACCCGCACCTCCACATTGGCGTACCCCAACCGCTTGAGGGTACGACGCGCCTTCTTTCCCAGCTCATCGATAATCTCCATGGTATAAACCTGACTGACCAGCTCGGCCAGGATGGCGGCCTGATAGCCGGATCCCGTACCTAATTCAAAGACGACATCCTTCGGCTCTACGTTCAGTAGATCGGTCATGATGGCCACGATATAGGGTTGGGAGATGGTCTGCCCGTGACCGATGGGTAACGGGCGGTTCATATAAGCGGCGGGACGCTCCCAGCGCGGCACGAACTCGTGGCGGGGCACCTCTAAAAGGGCCTGCCGTACGCGTTCGTTTAAGGTTTTCTGGCCTAACTGAGGACTGGTAAAGCGGATGTCTGCTTCAATCTCTTCTACCATCTGGGCACGCTGCTTGGCATAATTGACGGCGACAGCGGAAGTGAGAAAACCAAGCAGAAAAATAGTTACTCCCCAGAGTGCTGCGGGGTAAATCCAGTGACGCTGTATCATAACGATGCCACTTGATATGCAAGGGTAAGTCGAGAAAAAGAGTTTCGTAAAAGATAACGCCGATCGGCGATGATATCCAGGAAAGATAAAACGGGCTTTGGTTATACACCGTTATCAACATTTAACTTTAAGCGATTAACGGCTATTCTATTTAAATTTGCGATATTCTAAAAGTAAAGAGTGAACAGTGCCATATCTCCTGCGTCTTGCCCTGCTTCTAGCAATTATTCTACTCACAAGCTTGCTTGCCGGCTGTGGTCAGCAAAACGACTATGTCGAGCCGCCGCCGCCACCCGTGACCGTAGCCCGGCCTCTGCAACAAGAGGTAACCGATTACTTAGAGTTTACGGGTACGACAACAGCAGTCGCATCGGTCGACGTGCGGGCACGTGTCAAGGGTTTTCTTGAGAGCATACAATTTACCCCGGGTACTCATGTCAAAGCTGGCGACCTGTTGTTTGTGATTGACCCCAAACCTTTCCAGGCGCAACTTAAAGCCGCTAAGGCTCAGCTCGAGAGCGCCCGAGCCCAGTTGATGAAAGCCGAAAGCGATTATGCCAGGCTGCAGGAAGCGGGCAAAAAGGGAGCCGTCACCGAGCGAGACGTGGTGGCGGCGCAAGCCGACCGGGACGCTGCCAAAGCCGCGGTTGAGGCCGCTCAGGCAGCGGTCACCGCGGCTGATCTGGATTTGGGCTACACTCAGGTGACGGCTCCAATCAGCGGACGGGTGGGCAGAAACCTGGTCGATGTGGGCAATCTTGTCGGCGATAAGGAGGCTACGCTGTTATCCACAATTACCCAATACGACCCTATCTATGCGTACTTCAATATCAATGAGCGCGATCTTCTGCGCGTACTGGAGATATACCGCGAACGGGTAGCAGACAAGGAATTCGATTCCAGCACGGAATCCAGCGTGGAAGAAGCGGAAATGCCGCTGTACTTAGGTCTGACTGATCAAGCGGATTATCCCTACGAGGGGCTGCTGGATTTCGCCGAGTCCGGCCTGGATACCGGCACCGGCACGCTACAGTTGCGCGGCGTGTTTCCTAATCCTGGCGATCCACCTACTCTTTTACCTGGAATGTTCGCACGCATGCGGTTACCCATCGACACTCAGGAAAACGCGTTATTGGTTGCGGAGCAAGCCCTGGGGGTTGACCAAGGCGGGAAGTATTTACTGGTAGTCAATAAGCAAAACGTCGTCGAAAAGCGCTCCATCGAAACAGGTCAGGTACTCAACGGCCTGCAGGTGATTGTTAAAGGTGTGCGACCGGGTGAGTGGGTTATCGTCAATGGTATGCAGCGAGCACGGCCAGGCGGAAAGGTAAATCCCGAACGCACTGAAATGGCTTCATTAACCGCAACGGCGCAGGCGGACTTAACTGCCAAACCCGCCACAGAAGCGCAAACACCGGCAACCCAAGGGACTGCCGAAGAAGACAGACCAGTTGGTGCGGAGAAAACAGCCGCCGCCACCAAACAGGCGGCGACGCCCTAATACAGAGCGAGGCAGAGCATGTTTTCGCGCTTTTTCATAGAACGCCCCATCTTTGCTAGCGTTATCTCTATTGTGATCGTTATTGCGGGCATGGTTTCCTTCGGGGCACTCCCCATCGCTCAGTACCCGGAGATCACACCGCCTACGGTGCAGGTGTCGACCATCTACCCCGGCGCCAATGCCAAAGTCGTCGCGGAGACTGTCGCCGCGCCCATTGAACAGCAGGTCAATGGCGTCGAAAACATGATCTACATGTCCTCGACAAGCGCCAGTGATGGCTCCTACAGCCTGACGGTCAGCTTCGAGGTGGGCACAGATCTGGATATGGCCCAAGTGCTGGTGCAAAACCGGGTGAAGCTCGCCGAGCCCAACCTCCCGGAGGAAGTAAAGCGACAGGGCGTGAATACCAAAAAGCAGTCCACCAATATTATTCTTATCGCTTCCCTGTATTCTTCGGATAACCGCTACGACGAGCTTTACCTCAGCAACTACGCCACCCTGCGCATCCGCGATGTGCTGACGCGCATTCCCGGCGTTGGCGATGTGGCGATCTTTCCCCAGAGCGACTACAGCATGCGCATCTGGCTCGACCCCCGCCAGCTCAAATCGCGCGATCTTACTACCGAGGACGTGCTGAGCGCCATTCGCGAACAGAACGTTCAGGTGGCGGCCGGGCAGATCGGTCAGCCGCCGGTTCCCCGGGGCCAGAACTTCCAATACACGGTCAACGTGCTCGGACGCCTTACCGAAATTGAGCAGTTTGAAAACATTATTATCAAAACCGCCGAGGGCAGTCGCATCACCCGCCTTAAGGATATCGCCCGGATCGAACTGGGCGGCAAGAGCTACGACATCACTTCGACGCTGAGCGGCGCCCCGTCAGCCAGTGTCGCTGTCTATCAACTGCCCGGCGCCAATGCCCTCGCCGTCGCCGAGCAGGTCCGGGCGGCGATGGCAGAGATCAGCCAACGCTTTCCGGAAAGCATGGAGTACCGCATTCCCTACGACACTACTATCTTTGTCGACGCATCCATTAAAGAAGTCTATAAGACCTTGGCGGAGGCAGCCACGCTGGTCTTTATCGTTCTGTTTATCTTTCTGCAGGACTGGCGCGCGACGCTGATCCCGGCGGTCACCATTCCCGTTTCACTGATCGGCACCCTGGCGGTCATGCTGGCGATAGGGTTTTCGCTCAACATGCTTACGCTCTTCGGCATTGTACTGGCGATAGGTATTGTCGTGGATGACGCCATTGTCGTTGTGGAAGCCACCATGGCCCATATGGAGCGGGGGTTAAACGCAAAAGAGGCCGCCATTAAGGCCATGAGCGAAGTATCAGGTCCCGTGGTCGCCACCACGCTGGTACTGTTGGCGGTCTTTATTCCAGCGGCATTCCTGCCTGGTATCACCGGTCAGATGTATCAGCAGTTCGCCCTCACTATCGCCGTGGCCACGGTGTTTAGCTCGATTAACGCACTTACCATGAGTCCTGCGCTCGCGGCACTCTTGCTACGTCCGCCGCGCACGCAAAAAAACTTTTTCTTTCGCGGCTTCGACGCGGCATTTAGGAAAACCGAGAATGGTTATACGAGTCTCATTCAGACTCTGGTGCGCCGCAGTGCAATCATGATGCTGCTGTTTATCGGTCTGACGACCTTGACCGGCTGGCAGTTCACCCGGCTCCCCACGGGCTTCCTACCCATTGAAGATCAGGGCTATGTGATGGCGCACGTGCAGCTTCCGGAGGCTGCATCCCTTGAGCGGACACGCGCAGTGATGAAGAAGGTCGACGGTATTCTGAAAGACATCCCTGGTGTCCGGGAATGGGTGACTTTTGGCGGTTATTCGTTGATTGACGGCACCAGCGCTTCGAACGCCGCGGCTTTTTTTATCATCATGGAACCCTGGGAAGAGCGCACTGATTCCGATCTCAGTCAGGAGGCGATCCTGGGTAGCCTGCAGCGGCAGTTCTTCCAAATTCAGGAGGCCATCGTGTTCGCCTTTCCACCCCCGGCTATCCCCGGGCTAGGCGTCTCCGGCGGTTTTCAGATGCAGATTCAGGACCGTAGCGACGTAGGCTTGGAAGAGCTGCAGAAAATGGTCCAGGAAATTATCGAGGACGGCAATGCCCAGTCGAGACTCACCAACCTCAACACCACCTTTCGGGTGGATGTGCCGCAACTTTTTGCCGAAGTGGACCGAACCAAGGCCAAAACTTTGGAGATTCCCCTAAGCAGCGTATTCAATACACTACAGACTTATCTTGGCTCGGCCTATGTGAACGACTTTAATAAATTCGGCCGTACCTGGCAGGTCATTGTTCAGGCTGACCATCAGTTTCGGATCCAACCGGAAGACATCCGCCAGCTGGATGTGCGTGATGCGCAAGGCAATATGGTTCCCATCGGCACTCTGATCGAGGTAAATCGAATCCTGGGGCCGCAGACGATTCTACGCTACAATTTATATCCAGCGGCTTCGATTACCGGCGAGGCGGCGCCGGGCTTCAGCTCCGGGCAGGCGCTGAATCTGATGGAGCAGATCGCCGCAGCCAAGCTGCCTACCTCCATGGGCTATGAATGGACCGGCATGTCCTATCAGGAGAAGAAGGTGGGCTCCGAGGCCATTTTAGTGTTCGCCCTGGCCATTATTTTGGTGTTCTTGGTGCTGGCCGCCCAATACGAGAGCTGGACCGCTCCCACGGCGGTCATCATGGTGGTGCCCTTGGCGGTGCTCGGGACGGTGATTGCGTTACTAATGCGCGGCTTCGACAACAATGTATATACCCAGATTGGCATTGTCCTGCTCATTGGTCTCGCCAGTAAAAACGCTATCCTCATTGTGGAGTTCGCCCGAGAGCAGCGTGCTCAGGGCTTGAACACTCTCGAATCAGCCATCACGGCGGCAAAGCTACGCTTTCGTCCCATTTTAATGACCTCTATTGCCTCCATCGCCGGTTTTATGCCCCTAGTGATTGCCTCGGGGGCCGGAGCGGCAAGCCGCCAGGCAATTGGTACTGCAGTGGTGGGCGGTATGGCTGCGGCAACGATCATGTCATTGATCTTTACACCTGTGTTTTATGTCGTCATGCAGCGTCTGAGTGAATTGACGTCCAGGCAAAAAGAGAAGCCTGCCGGCCCTCCACCTGGAGAGGACTTGACGCAGCCAGCAAAAGCAGCCGGTGAAGCGTAGCCGTGAGGCGGCCTATATTAACATTTCCCGGTTATAGCCAGTGCCTTTTAAGATCCGGATAAAGTCAGAGCAGGTACAACTCTACACAGGTCTGCCATAATGCCTATGCCTTCTGCCATTAAAGATATTGCACTCGCTGACTCAGGTCGCCAACGGATTGAATGGGCATTGACAGAAATGCCGGTGCTTCGCTTTCTTCTGGAAAACTTTGCTCGAGAACGCCCCTTAGAGGGGGTGCGTATCAGCGGTTGCTTGCATATCACTACCGAGACGGCCAATCTGGCCCGGGTGCTGACAGCAGGCGGCGCCGAGCTGGTGTTATGCGCCAGTAATCCGCTGAGTACTCAGGACGATGTAGCCGCGGCATTGGTCAAACATGACCAGATCCCCGTCTATGCCATCCGGGGTGACAGTACGGAACACTATTATCAACGCATTCATGCCGCTTTGGATCATAACCCGCAACTCACCTTGGACGACGGCGCCGACCTAGTCAGTGAACTCCATAAAAGCCGCGCTGAGCAGCTAGCGAATGTCATCGGAGGCACCGAGGAAACCACCACCGGCGTGATTCGTCTACGTGCGATGGCCACAGACGGTGCGCTTACCTATCCCGTCATCGCCGTTAACGATGCCATGACCAAGCATCTTTTCGACAATCGCTACGGCACCGGTCAGAGCACACTGGATGGCATCATTCGGGCGACGAATATTCTTCTGGCGGGCAAGATCTTTACCGTCGCCGGCTATGGTTGGTGCGGACGCGGTATTGCTATGCGTGCCAAAGGGCATGGCGCCAACGTCGTCGTTACCGAAGTCGACCCACTACGGGCGCTGGAAGCCGTTATGGATGGCTTTAACGTTATGCCCTTGCCGGCGGCCGCAGCCCGCTCTGACTTTATTATCACCGCCACCGGCAACAAACAGGTTCTCGATCGAGCGCATTTCGAGGTCATGAAGGATGGCTGCGTGCTTGCCAATGCCGGCCATTTTAACGTGGAGATTAATATGCCCGCCTTGGAAGCCCTTGCCATTGATCAGCATCGACCTCGCGAGCATGTCGTTGAATACCGTCTCGAGAACGGCCGCCGCCTTCGCCTGCTGGCTGAAGGGCGTCTGGTCAACCTGGCTGCCGCCGAAGGTCATCCCGCGGCAGTGATGGATATGAGCTTTGCCAATCAAGCCCTTTGTATGGCTTATCTGTGGGCCAATCAGGGACGTCTGGACAATCAGGTGCATTCGGTGCCACCGACTATCGACCGTGAAATCGCCGGCATGAAACTGGCCGCCATGGGCGTTGTCATCGATACCTTAACGCCAGAACAGGAGAGCTACCTCTCCTCCTGGAAGGAAGGAACTTAACAAATTCATTCTTTGCAAGCGCTTACCCCCTTTTTTTATGGTATTATAGATACAGTAAAACCCACCGAGATTCTTAGGCTCGTGGGCAAGTATCTGCGGGCTGAGCAGAATCAACCGTCAGTGGTAAATTGCATCCAGCATACCCTGTATTAAATACGATCCGTAAAGATGGGGGTAAGTATGCAAGACACTTTCGCTTTTAACGATGAGCTAGGGCCCGCCAAAATTATTCATATCTATGAACCGTCCTTGGGACTCAAGGCGGTCTTGGTGGTCGATAATGTCGCCATGGGACCCGCCATCGGCGGTTTACGCATGGCGCCTGATGTCAGCACGGCGGAATGCCTTCGGTTGGCCCGGGCTATGACCCTGAAGAGCGCCGCTGCTGAACTACCTCACGGTGGTGGCAAATCCGTGCTCTACGGGGATCCTAAAATGCCCAAACCGGACAAGGAACGGTTGATCCGCGCCTTGGCCGGTGCGCTGCGCGGGACTCAGGAGTATATTTTCGGACCGGACATGGGCACCGATGAAGAGTGCATGGCCTGGGTGCGGGATGAAATCGGGCGTTCAGTAGGTCTTCCCCGAGAATTGGGTGGTATTCCCTTGGATGAGATCGGTGCCACAGGCTGGGGCATCAGTCATGCCGCTGATATCGCTTTGCAGCACTGTGATTTTGCTCTTGACGGAGCCCGGGTGGTGGTGCAGGGGTTTGGCGCGGTAGGTCGCCATGCCGCCCGTTTTCTTGCTGCCAAAGGCACCGTTCTGGTAGGTGCCGCTGATTCCCGGGGTACCCTGTATCATCCCAAAGGCTTGGATGTGGATGCGCTATGGGAATTCAAACAAACCGGTAAAGCATTAATAGATTATCCTGACGGCCAAGCGCTGGAGCGGGATGCCGTCATCGGTCTGGAATGCGATATCTGGATTCCTGCCGCCCGTCCGGATGTGATAAACGAAGACAATGTCCGGCGGTTACGGACCAAATTGGTGATTGAAGGGGCGAATATTCCCGTTACGCCCGGTGCCGAACAGTACCTGCATGAGCAGGGCGTGCTCTGTATTCCCGATGTTATTGCCAATGCGGGGGGCGTTATCTGTGCGGCCTTGGAGTATCAACGAGCTAGCGAGGCAACCGCGTTGCAGGTTATCGAGGAAAAGTTACGGCGTAACACCGCACTGGTGCTGGAAACCGCCCACCGACAGGGAATAACCCCCCGTAAAGCCGCGGCAACCCTCGCCGTAGCGCGAGTAAAAAAGGCCATGAGTTATCGCCGCTGGTCGTTGTTTTCGATGGCGCCGGGTTTTGTCTAAGCACCGGCGTCGAGCGCAACAACCTCCACTGTTAATTAGGCAAACCGAAGGCCGGCATGTATCGCATATGCTTTCATGTTTCAGCCGTAGCGCAATGATAAGCTGTGGGGCGAGATTCAGGCGCAAATCGATGCCTACTGGGAAGGCGTCGACGTCTGACGAGCAGAGTTCAGCTATCGCTAGCAACTCATGGCAAGGCTGGAAGACAAGTTAACAGTCTTTCTAATATTTGTTAAGAGCTTTGAAAGACTGGAGGTAATAAATATGGCTTTGTGGGATTTATTTCAAAATAACACAGGGAGAAAGATACATAAATGGGTACACTATTTTCCTATTTATGAAAAACATTTTAACAAGTATGTTGGAAAACCGCTTACGTTTATTGAGATAGGGTGTGGTAAAGGTGGTTCACTACAGATGTGGAAAAATTATTTTGGCCCATACGCTAAAATTATTGGGATTGATATTGAACCTAGATGCAAAGCTTTTGAAGAAGAACAAATTAGCGTAAGAATTGGCGATCAATCAGATGTCGAATTTTTAGAGGACGTTATCGAGGAATTTGGTTCACCCGATATCATTCTTGATGATGGAAGCCATATCATGGCAGACATCATATCTTCATTTAATTTTCTTTATCCTGAAATAGATAAAACTGGAGTGTACATGGTGGAGGATTTACACACCGCGTACTGGAAAGAGTATCAGGGTGGTTTGAGAAAGGAAGGCACATTTATTGAGAAGTGTAAAGCACTTATAGATGAATTAAATGCCGAGCACTCAAGAAGCCAATTGCCAGTAACTGATTTTTCAAAAACAACCCTGTCTATGCATTTTTACGATAGTGTAGTTGTGTTTGAAAAAGGTTCGTATGGTAAAAAATACGCCCCCATAATAGGCTCCTAACTATTGTTACAACCGCTCGCGTTTTCGCGGCTTAAAAAAATGGGCCGCTTCAGGCATCGACTGAACTCACGAGGGTAGTGTTTTAACTTTGTTGTTTATAGATTTTAAATAGGGATGCCAAACTCATAACGATTCACAAACAACCCGATGACGATATCGTGCATTTGTTTTGATTTCGAGAAGCAAATGGTTTTGCGGACGAGCCGCTTAATACGGGTACGTAGCGTTAAATGTTTCCGCTCTATCTTCTGCGTGTTCCGTTTCCCGATAACATGCTTTTCAGGATCTAGATAACGCCCATAAGAACCCCAATCGTCGGTGTAAAAACGGGTGATTCCAAACGGTTCCAATAAATCCTTTAATTTAAGAAAGACCTCATCCTTGCGGCGCCCGAATACATAAGCCAGCACGTCGCCAGTGGCTCGATCTATGGCATGCCATAGCCATCTTTGATTCGCTTTACTTCCCACATAACTCCACATTTCATCCATTTCAACCGGGCGTAACCAAATTTCCGCAGGGCGCTGATAGTGAATAAAGGGCGGGTTCCTCTACCCCTGAAGCAGGGGATTAAGTAGGATGACGTGGCCAAACGAACTCCTGAGAGGAACCCACCGATGAAGATAGTGAGCCAAGAAACCACCCAAAGCAAGCCCGAGAGCGTTGAAGCGCTGGTTGGCCAGCTGCAAAGCTTTATCCGGGTGGCGGCTGCGACTGGGAGTGCGGCGCATGACGTCGAGCGTGAGTTGTGCAAACGACTGTTACAGCTGGGGTGGTTGTTGCTGCAGCAGTTTTTTGCGTTGTTGGGCGATGGCGACGAGGGCGAATACGTGGCGTTGGCGGAGGGGCGGCTCGTAAAGCGTCTGGAGAAGCCCCAGCGGCGTGGGTACCGTTCGATCTTTGGACTGTTAGAGAGAGAGCGCTGGGTTTACGCCCGCGGCGAGAAACAACGCCTTGAGTATGTGCCCTTAGATGCGCAAGCCGGTTTGCCGGCGGGCAAGGATTCCTACCTGCTGCAGGAGTGGGACCAACGCTTAGCCATGGAAATGCCTTATGGGCAAGTTAACGCGGTGTTGGAACCGATGCTGGGGTTGCAGCAATCGGTGGCGGGTCTGGAGCAGACCAGTCGCACGCTGGCCACGCAGGTCGAGGGATTCTGGGCTGCGCAACCCGCGCCGGAGGTTGCGGTTGAGGCGCAAGTGGTGGTGATGAGCGCCGACGGCAAGGGGGTACCGATGCGCAAAGCGCCCGCGGCGCCGCCGGTCAGTGCCCATGCCCATCGGCGCGGTCCCAAACCGGGGCGAAAACAAATGGCTTTGGTAGGCGCGGCTTATCACATCGAGCCCCACGTCCGTACCCCGGAGCAGGTGCTGGAAGCGCTGTTTCAGGAACCGGGGTCTGGGGTGCCGCCGCCCTCGCCCCGTCCGGCGCCTCAATACAAGCGTCTGCGCGCGGCGCTGTCCGAAGCCGACAGCGGCCAGCCGGGCCATAGCGCCGACGTCATTTTCCCCTGGCTGCTGGAGCAAGCCCAGGGACGAGATCCCCAGCACCAGCAGCCGTGGGTGGTGGTTATGGATGGGCAACCCACCTTGTGGGAACCACTGGATGCGGTGCTGAAGGACACGCCGCGGGTAGAGATTTTGGATTTGCTGCATGCCAATGGGTATCTCTGGGAGGCGGTGCATTTATTTCATGCGCCGGGCAGCGATCAGGCCCTGGCCCTGATGAAACTTTGCTTGCTGGCACTGCTCAAGGGCATGGCCCAGACGCTAATGAGCTGGCTAACCGATCAAGCCCAGCGGTGCGGCTTATCGGGCGCGCAACGCCAGCGATTGGCGAAAATTAGTGATTACTTTCATCGCCATCGTCACCGTGTACAGTACGATCAGTATTTGGCCGCCGGCTATCCCATCGCTTCGGGCGTGATCGAGGGTGCCTGCCGTCATGTGGTTAAGGATCGCATGGAGCGCACCGGAATGCATTGGACGCTGCCCGGCGCCCAGGCTATGCTCCAACTCCGTTGTCTCGCCCTCAATGGGCAATGGGAGGACTTCATGCAGTACTATATCGAACAAGAAATGGCTCGGCTGTATCCTGAAAAACCTCTTCGTCGGTCTGCACTGGAGATCTTGCCTAGGGCCGCCTGAGAAGCGGAAATCTGGTTACGCCCATTTCAACCTCTATTTCTTGATCATTAACCTCATGATTTCATCTATTTTTATAATATCCACAACAATCTGCTCAGGCGAGTGTATATCTAAAATGGCCTGATTCACCGATTGCAATTCAGGTTCCTTTTTTTTTAATTCATTAATTACCGTCGCTGTACTTATATCCAATACCCGGGCCGTCTCACGAATGCCGCTCCCGTTTACGGCCATCTCAATGATTTTTCGCTTGACTTCTGGCAAGCGACCTTTCTCTGAATAATCTCGAATAAATGTCTTTTCTTCGCAGTCGCTTTCTTTGCAAAGAAAGCGTTGTTTTCCATTGGTCGTTTTTCCATGTTTACCAACATCGATACCACCGCAACTTGGGCATTTAATTGGTTCTAATACCATAATAAATTTCTGAGTTTAAATTCTGCTAATTTGACATCTTGAATTCAAAATATGATAGTTGATTATTTTATAAAAACAACAAAGCTAAAACACTACCCTCACGAGTTAGGGTGCGCCCTTTAACGGCGCAAAGAGAACCATACATGAACAACGGTACGAGGGCTATGCAGCGTGTGTCGGTGGGTGGCACCGGCTGGGGACGAAGCCCGCCAAGAAACGGGCGGCGGTTGCCCAACTAAGGGCGGCGGACCGAACCAGCCCTGCGACCTATGCGGACGCAAGAAACCTTTGTCTAAAACGTTTGGTGTGAGTTGACTGGATGCTATTTAAACGGAAGGCGTCGAGGATCAAAATAGAAGCTCTCATCCGGAAATCGAGGAGCTTCCCCATGATCGACATCGACACCTTCCTAACGATTCTATACGTCATGATGGATGATTTCTGCAAGCATGCCTTGCCGACACCGCATCGGCCTGGTCCGGCGGCATCGCTGACGCGCAGCGAGGTGGTGACCTTGGCCCTGTTCGGGCAGTGGCAGCACTTTACCAGTGAGCGGGACTTCTATCGTTATGCCCAGCGGCACCTGCGAGGGGCTTTTCCCACCTTGCCGGATCGGGCTCAGTTCAATCGTTTGTTGCGCTTGCACAGGGAAGCGGTGGTAGCCTGTTTTCTGCACCTCGTTCAGTTGCTGGAAGCCCAACGCTGTGCCTATGAAGCCCTGGATGGGACCCCTGCCGTCACCCGCGCGGCGAAACGGCGAGGGCTGGGCTGGCTGCCCGGCTTGGCCGACATCGGGTGGAGTAACCGGCTCGGCTGGTATGAGGGCTTGCAGGTGCTCACCGCCGTCAATCCCTGGGGCGTGATCACCGGCTTTGGCGTCGCCTCGGCTAGCACCAAAGATCAGCCCCTGGCTGAGACGTTCTTCGCTCTGCGCGCCTTCCCGGACCCGCGCATCGCCAGCGTCGGGGCACCGGCTCAGGGAGTGGATGTCACCGACAAGGGCTTTGAAGGCGAAGAGCGCCATCCATACTGGCAACACGTCTACGGGGCTGAACGGATCTGTGCCCCGAAGCGCAACAGCCGCCATCCCTGGCCCAAGCCCTGGCGACGCTGGCTGGCTGGCATTCGCCAGATCGTGGAGACCGTCAACCACAGCTTGCCGCATGTCTTTCGCCTCGACCGCGAGCGTCCTCACGCCCTGGACGGCTTTCAGGTTCGCCTGGGCGCTAAGATGGCGCTGCATAATTTCTGCATCTGGCTTAATCAGCAACTCGGTCGGCCCTCGTTGGCCTTCGCCGATCTGGTGGCGTGGTAGCATGTCGTGATTTCACACCAAAC
>CAVSVP010000004.1:0-130472 GCA_963731125.1 uncultured Pseudomonadota bacterium | reverse complement strand
TTCGGCCAACCCATTCTTGGAACGATCAGCGGGTTAGCACCTGCCTGAAGTGTTGATCCAAAGGATAAACCCATAAGTCCTTGATGGGAACACTCTGTTTTCGAGCCGGTCCGAGTTTCCCCCGGCCTTGAGTTTGACCCAGGTAAACCCAATTGGCCGCTTGGTAGCAGGTGCCCTGAAAGCGGGGTTTCTCCACGAAAGTCTCTAGCAGGACGGGGCGATAGCCATACTGCTGCTGCCACTGCCTGGGAAGCAGCCGGGCGGCCTTGGCTAAGATCATGGAGGCCAGATTGCGGGAGTGCACCCAGGGCAGGATCAGAAAGCGGGCATTGTTGACGATCAGCGGCAGATGTCGCGTGCGCTGCTCAGGGCGCCAGCCGATATCGCGGTCGCGTGGCGCGACCTGCCAGGCGGCGGCGCCAAAGCCGAGCCGCGCGATCAGTTGTGGGCCGGAGAAGATGCGGTAGCGCAATTGGGCGCCAGGCAGGGGTTGATAGCCGAGATAGTGGTAGCGGTGGAGGTACTCGTTCCACCGCCGCGAATCCTGGCGGTTTTGAACCGGTTGCAGTCGTAGCGGGGTGAGGGCCCGAGCCGGGCTGACGATCGGTAGCCCGGGATCGGTTTGCGAAGTGATCGCCACCGTTGCCCGGGGTTGGGGGTGACGCGGGGGTGGCAGCTCGATGAGCCCATCGCGGTGCATCCGTAGCATGGCGACGCGGGCGGACATGTCTTTCCAGCCGCCATCGGCCTTGTACCAGCCCAGGACCTGACAGGTCAATCGGGAGAGCTCGGCGCGGGTGCGTCCGGGCGCCTCAGCAATGAGCCGACGGATTTGGGCGATCTCCTCGGCACGGAAGGGGCGACCACAGTAGCGATAGCTCACGAGCGGTCGTGACCGGGTACGGGTGCGGTGGGTGAGGCCGGTGGCGCCTGGGGGGAATAGGGTCGGGTCAGCTCAGCACGTCGCGGTTCCTCCATGCGCCACGGCAGAAAGGGATCGAGATCCCGCGGGGGGCGGGCGCCATTGTCGGCACACGCCTGGAGATAAACCGTCAACCAGTGCCGCGGGTTAATGCCCCACAGCTCCAACGTCTGCAGCACCGAGAAGCGGGTGGCGGCCAACTGCGCACTCCAGAGGCTGCCCGATCCATAGTAGTGCTTGCGTCCGGTCACCGGGGTACGCAGGCTGTTCTCGGCGCGATTGTTGTCCAGAGGAACCTCGGGGTGATCGAGAAAGAGAGTCAGCCCTGGCCAGTGCTCAAGCAGGCTCTGGAGCACCTGCTGTTGTTGGCGTTGCGCCCCCTTGGATAAGGGGGCCACCGGCGTACTCGACGGCGCTTCGCTGGCGGCCGAAGGAAGGAGTGGCACGCCGGCACTGTTAGGCGCCACCACCCGCGTGGCTTCCCCATGCATTCGTTGCAGAGTCGTTTGCAGCGCCTGGTGGTGTTCCGTGAAGGCCTCAGACTGCTCGCTCAGTGTCCGCTCCGAATTCCGCTGTTCCAGACGCAGCGCGTTGAGATGATAGCGTGTGCCAATGCGCTCCTTCCACTCCAGCGCCCACCCTTGCAACTCGGCAAAGGATCGTCCGGCATTCAGGAAATCACGACGTACGTGCGCCCAGCAGAAGGCCAGCAGGATGCCCTCGACCAGTCGGGCGAGCTTTTTGTACGCGCTATAGCGATCGCAGACGATAATGACCTGGTCATGCTTCAAGCCCGCAAAATGCGCCCCCGGCACCGCCGCACTGCGACTCGGATCGAGACAATAGAAGATGACCGAGGCCGAACGGGTTAGCCACAGATACCCGCGGGTGCCGACCTTGTCCTCGCGCTCCACACACACTTCCCAGCGGGTCTCATCGTTGTGAAACAGCCGTTCACTCATCTGTTGGTCGTAGAGGGCTTCGCGCACCGGCTCAACCAGGGGTACGAGCGCTTGCAAGCCACCGCCGACCGTTCCCGGTGAAACCGGCAGGCCCTGATCCCTGAGGTCCTGCAGATAACGGTGGGTGGATTGCCCATAGCGGTATTTTCCCAAGATCACTTCCACCCAGAAGCTGACCCCGTAGGGACTGCGAGGAATCAACTTGGGTGGAGCCGGGGCGGTGATAATGATCGGCGTAGCCTCACAGGTGCAGCCCGGGTGACAGGTATAGGACTGGCGACGATAGCGACGGCGGTGGGCTTTCACCTCCACCTCAATGACCTCACTCTGCTCATCCAGGGCCGGATTACGCCGATGCGGTAAGCCACCCTGCGCACAGCATGTCTCCTCCGCCGGTAGCTCCCTCTCCTCGGTCACCACCGGAAGATGTGGTCGTTGGGTACGCCCATGTCCACCACGGCCTGGCTGCTGGCCGCGCCTGCGGTTTGAGGGCGGCTCGGGGGGGTTGCCTTTTTCGGATTTCAGCGCCACAGGCTTCTCGCTCTGCTTCCCGAATAAGCGGTTCTGCAAATCTTTGATGTTGCCATCCTTAACAACCAGCTCCTGCTCCAGCTGCGCTATCTTGGCTTTCGCTCGCCCATGCTGAATTTCCCAATAGCTTGCCCGATGGCGTAGCTCGATATAGTCCTGTTTACTCATCGTCACCCATTTCTGCGCGAACGGCGACCGTGGTTCTCCAATAACACAGCCCCTTGGGTGGGGCAGCGCGGTGGTAAGGTGGGTGTTTGGGATACTTTCCATGGACCGGTTTGTACACTATTTTTCCTCGTGTGTCCCGTCCTATTTTTCGGCAACAATGGGTTGGCCGAATATTTACAAATTGGTATCATTGAAATAAAGAGCTGCTTGTTTGGCAGTCTGATCCCGTGCCGCTTCTGCAAGTTTTTCTGCCAGCTCATGGAAAGAGCGGTCCAGCTTCACAAAGGAAGGCGGAACCGCAGCCATCAGATCCTGTTTATCCTGTTCAGTCAGTGACTGTTGCAAAATAAAGCTGTCATGAATCCGCTCCGCTTGCGCGGCCACGACGGCATGATTGCCCGTGACCAGCGCACTGAGAATGACTTGCTGCGCTGATAAGACAAGGCGCATCTCTTGGACCAAAAGCAGGCGCAGTTTGGGTGTCAATTGCAACCCCACCGGTTTAGCTTCTTGGGCCAAAACAGTGCCCGCTATCACCAATGCTACCATACAGACAGCGATAAGCGCTTGTTTAATATCGGTTTTCCTTGGTTTATCAATCTCAAAACATGAGGATCAGTTGGCCTGCACTTAAGCGTGCTACAACAGGATTATTTTGTCCTTTAGCATAGGCAGCAGCCTATATTCCGGCCGTCCCCAAGATGTTCCCAACGGTTACGTTCGGCCCCATTTCATTTTCCCCGCCACGGCCAACCAACACCTGCCACGGCTCAATAATGCCGATGAACTCAAATTATTTTATAACTAAACAATAGAGCGAAAATTGATCTAGATCAATTAAAGACTTTTTATTCTTTAATATTGTTCCCCTAAAGCGAACACATCAAAGCAGGGGCAAGAAATGCAAAATTTAACCGAGGTAACCCCTTCGCAACAAAAGCTTGCCTTGACCTTGAGCACCGTGGCGTTCGCCGTTTGCTTTGCCGTGTGGACAATCTTTTCCATTATCGGCGTGCAGATCAAGCAAGAACTCGGGCTTAGCGAAACTGAATTCGGAGTTCTCGTAGCGACTCCGGTATTAACCGGCTCCATAAGCCGACTCTTTCTCGGCATCTGGACCGATCGGTATGGCGGCCGCCTAGTATACACGGCGGTAATGGTGCTTACTGCGATGGCGGTTTGGCTGCTGACGCAGGTCACCACCTATAACATGTTTCTATTGGCGGCGCTAGGCGTTGGCTTGGCCGGCGGTTCGTTCGCCGTGGGTGTCGCTTATGTGTCCCGGTGGTTCCCTAGGGAAAGACAGGGTACTGCCCTGGGTATTTTTGGTACGGGAAATGTCGGTGCCGCGGTAACTAACTTTGGGGCGCCGTTTATCTTAGTTGCCCTAGGCTGGACAGGAGTGGCACAGGTCTATGCTGCCGTTCTGTTGGTGACGGCGATAGTGTTCTGGTTTACTGCCCAGGATGATCCTGCCTTTGCCGCACGCCGTGCCAAAGGAGACCAAGCGGTGTCTCTATTTGCCCAACTGGAACCGTTGCACAATCTCCAAGTTTGGCGCTTTGCTTTGTACTATTTCTTCGTATTCGGCGGCTTCGTGGCGCTGGCGCTATGGCTACCCCGCTACTATGTGGGCGTCTACGGCCTGGATATCAAGACTGCAGGCATTTTGGCAGCCTTTTATACGTTACCGGCCAGTGTGTTTCGAGCCTTGGGCGGCTGGTTATCGGATAAATATGGTGCCCGTACCGTGATGTACTGGACTTTTATCGTCGCGGTCATCTGCACCTTTTTGCTGTCCTACCCGCCCACCAACTACGTGGTTCATGGGATCAAAGGGGATATCCATTTCAGCCTGGCCATGGGTGTGGTGTCCTTCACTTTATTGACCATCGTCCTGGGCTTTTTCATGTCATTCGGGACAGCGGCGGTCTATAAGCATATTCCTGTGTATTATCCGCAGCATGTCGGTCCTGTCGGTGGTCTGGTGGGCATGATCGGCGGCTTGGGCGGATTCTTGTTGCCCATTACCTTCGGCATGTTGAACGATGTCACCGGTATCTGGACCAGTTGCTTTATGCTGCTGTTTGTCCTGGTGAGCATTGCACTGACCTGGATGCACTTCACTATTCGCCGTATGGAAAGACGGGTTGCGCCGGAACTGGAAACCGCTCCAGGAGCGCGGGACCTGCCTGAGTTAGCCCAAGAAGGTCTGGTGTTATACGAATGGCACCCGGAGAACAAAGACTTCTGGGAGACCCAAGGCAAACGCATCGCCACCCGCAACCTGTGGATCTCTATTCCCGCCTTATTGCTGGCCTTCGCCGTGTGGATGGTCTGGAGCGTGGTGGTAATCAATCTGCCTGCCATTGGCTTTACCTATACCACTAATCAGTTGTTCTGGCTGGCGGCCCTGCCCGGTCTATCAGGGGCCACGCTCAGGGTCTTCTATTCCTTTATGGTGCCCATCTTTGGCGGACGTCGCTGGACCTCCATCAGTACTGCTTCTCTGCTCCTGCCTGCCGTCTGGATCGGCTTTGCAGTACAAAATCCTGATACTCCTTATCTCGTCATGCTAATCCTAGCCTTGCTCTGTGGTTTCGGCGGCGGTAATTTCGCCTCTAGCATGGCCAATATTAGCTTCTTTTATCCCCAGTCTCAGAAAGGAACTGCCCTTGGCCTCAACGCAGGTTTAGGGAATTTGGGGGTAAGCGTTGTGCAATTCGTGGTGCCCCTGGCGATCACCACGAGTATTTTCGGTGCCTTGGCCGGCGACCCCCAGGCGCTGATCGAAGACGGTACCACTCAGCAGGTTTGGTTACAAAACGCAGGCTTTATCTGGGTCCCCTTTATCCTGATCGTGACCATCGCCGCCTGGTTTGGAATGAACGATATCGCTAGCGCCAAGGCCTCCTTCAGGGATCAGATGATCATCTTTAAGCGCAAACACAATTGGCTAATGTGCTGGCTTTACACGGGCACCTTCGGTTCCTTTATCGGCTACTCCGCAGGTTTTCCCATGTTGATCAAGACCCAATTTCCCCAGGTAGAGCCTACCCAATACGCCTTCCTGGGTCCCCTGGTGGGCGCCCTGGCCCGCCCCGTGGGAGGCTGGATAGCCGATAAGTTGGGCGGCGCCCGGGTTACCTTCTGGAACTTTATCATGATGGCCTTTGCGACGTTTGGAGTGTTGCACTTTTTACCCGGTGGTGAAAACAGCGGCAACTTTTGGGGTTTCTTTGCCATGTTTATGCTGTTGTTCCTCACTACCGGCATCGGTAACGGCTCCACTTTTCGGATGGTCCCTATCATCTTTACGACCGAGCGCCAACGCTCGGCAGAAGGCAAGGGCGAGACAGCAAAAACCCAAGCAAGACGAGATGCAACCAAAGAGTCAGCGGCGGTGCTGGGTTTTAGCTCTGCCATCGCGGCCTACGGCGCCTTCTTTATCCCCAAGAGCTATGGCACTTCCATTGCTTTGATGGGCGGGCCAGAGGGGGCGCTATATGCCTTTATAGGCTTTTATATGACCTGCATCGCAATAAGCTGGTGGTACTACGCTCGCAAAGGTGCGGAAACACCGTGCTGATTAGGCAATGAACAAGAAATGATATATGAGGTGGACAGATGAGCCATTTTCTAGATCGATTGACCTTCTTTAAGAAAAACCAAGATACGTTTTCCGGTGACCTCGGCGTGGTCACCAAGGAGGACCGGCGTTGGGAGGATAGTTATCGGAGCCGCTGGCAAAGCGACAAGGTCATTCGCTCCACTCACGGCGTCAACTGTACCGGCGGGTGCAGCTGGAAAATCTATGTCAAAAACGGACTGGTAACCTGGGAGATACAGGCCACCGATTATCCCCGCACCCGGCCGGATCTGCCCAATCACGAACCTCGCGGTTGCCCCCGGGGTGCTAGCTACTCTTGGTATCTTTATAGCGCCAACCGGGTGAAGTATCCCATGATTCGTGGCCGACTTCTAAGGCTTTGGCAGGAGGCGCGCAAGACCAAGGACCCGGTGGATGCCTGGGCCGCTATCCAGGAAGATCCGGAGAAGCGCAAGGAGTACACCTCCCGGCGCGGCCTAGGAGGTTTTGTGCGGGCCACCTGGGATGTGGCCTTGGAGATCGCTGCCGCCGCCAATGCCTATACGATCCAACAATACGGCCCGGACCGGGTGGCAGGCTTTTCGCCCATTCCGGCCATGTCCATGATTTCCTACGCCGCAGGCACCCGTTATCTGTCCCTTATTGGCGGCGTCTGCCTAAGCTTCTATGACTGGTACTGCGATCTGCCACCGTCCTCCCCCCAGACCTGGGGCGAGCAAACCGATGTGCCGGAGGCCGCCGACTGGTATAACTCAAGCTTTCTGATTCTGTGGGGCTCTAATGTTCCGCAAACCCGCTCGCCCGACGCCCACTACTATAGTGAGGTCCGCTATAAAGGCGCCAAGAGCGTAGTAATCTGCCCTGACTATTCGGAGGCTTCCAAGTTTGCCGATCTCTGGTTGCATCCCAAGCAGGGCACCGACTCGGCGCTTGCCATGGCCATGGGGCACGTAATCCTGAAAGAGTTTCATCTGGAGGGCAAGAGCGAGTACTTTGCCAACTATGTGCGCGAGAATACCGATATGCCGTTTTTGGTCCGTCTGGTTAAGCGCGGCGATGCCTATATACCCGACCGCTTCTTAAGGGCCTGCGACTTTGCAGAAGATCTTTCACAACAGAATAATCCGGAATGGAAGACCGTGGCCTTTGATGAACTTAGCGGCACAGTCGTCGTACCTAACGGCTCCATCGGTTTCCGCTGGGGCGAACAAGGCGGCACTGTTGGTAAATGGAATATCGAATCCAAGAACGCCTTAGACGGGGCCGATGTTCGGTTGCGCTTGTCCCTGCTCGATAACCGCGATGACGTGGCGCCGGTGGCTTTTCCCTACTTCGGCGGAACCAAACACAAGCACTTCGCACATACCCATCACGATCCCATCCAAATCCGCAACGTGCCGGTGAAGAAACTTACCCTAGCAGACGGCACCGAGACACTAGTCACCACGGTATTCGACCTGTTAGCCGCTAATTACGGCATCGAGCGAAACTTGGGGGGGGACCACGTGGCGGCGTCCTACGACGATGATGTGCCCTATACCCCGGCCTGGCAGGAGCACATCACTGGCGTGCCGCGCCAACACGCCATTACCGTAGCCCGCCAGTTTGCTGAAAATGCCGATCGTACCCATGGTAAATCCATGGTTATCCTGGGGGCCGGCATCAACCATTGGTACCATATGGACATGACCTATCGGGGCATTATCTATATGCTGATGATGTGCGGTTGCATAGGCCAAAGCGGCGGCGGTTGGGCCCATTATGTAGGCCAGGAAAAACTCAGACCCCAGACCGGCTGGTTACCGCTGGCCTTTGCCCTGGACTGGCATCGTCCACCCCGGCAAATGAACAGTACCTCCTTTTTCTACGCCCATACCGATCAGTGGCGCTATGAAAAACTCAAGATCAGCGAAATCCTTTCGCCGCTCGCCGATTCCAAAGCCTGGAGTGGTAGCCTGATTGACTATAACGTACGCGCAGAACGCATGGGTTGGCTGCCCTCCGCGCCGCAGCTGGGGGAAAATCCTCTGAAACTGACGAAGGCTGCCGAGCAGGCCGGTCAGGATCCTAAGGATTATGTTGTAGAGCGCCTTAAAAACGGGGATTTGCGAATGGCCTGCGAAGACCCGGACAACCCGGCTAACTTCCCGCGTAACCTGTTCGTCTGGCGCTCTAATTTGCTGGGCTCCTCAGGCAAGGGCCATGAATACTTCCTGCAGTACTTGTTGGGGACCGTTCATGGCGTTCACGGTAAAGACCTAAATGCGCTAGGCGAGGAGCTGCCCGAAGAGGTAGTGTGGCGCGATCCGCACCCTCAGGGCAAGCTGGATCTGCTGGTGACCCTGGACTTTCGCATGTCCACCACCTGTATCTACTCGGATATTGTCCTGCCCACGGCGACCTGGTATGAGAAAAACGACCTCAATACCACGGATATGCACCCCTTTATTCACCCCCTGTCCAAGGCGGTAGATCCCGCCTGGGAATCCCGCTCCGATTGGGATATCTACAAGGGCATTGCCAAAAAGTTCTCAGAGGTGGCGATGGGTCACCTGGGGGTGGAGAAAGACCTGGTGGCCGTGCCCATTTTGCATGACACTCCGGCAGAATTAGCCCAGGCCCTGGAAGTCAAGGAATGGAAGCAGGGTGAAATAGAGCCCATTCCCGGCAAGACCATGCCCAACTTTGTGGTGGTGGAGCGAGATTATCCTAACACCTATAAGAAGTTTACCGCCCTTGGTCCTTTAATGGTCAAGTTGGGCAATGGCGGCAAGGGGATCACCTGGAACACAGAAGCTGAGGTGGAACTCTTAAAGGGCCTAAACCATACCGTGATCGAGGAGGGTGTTAGTAAAGACCTGCCTCGAATTGAAAAGGACATCGACGCCACTAATGTCATCCTGAGTCTGGCACCGGAGACCAATGGCCATGTGGCGGTACGGGCCTGGGAATCCTTAAGCAAAATCACCGGACGTAATCATACCCACTTGGCTCTGCCCCGAGAAGATGACCGGATTCAGTTTCGAGATATTGTAGCGCAACCGCGCAAGATTATCTCCTCTCCCACCTGGTCGGGTCTCGAGTCAGAGAAGGTAAGCTATAACGCCGGCTATACCAACGTTCACGAGCGGATTCCCTGGCGAACGTTCACCGGCCGCCAACAATTTTATCAGGATCACCCTTGGATGCGGGCCTTCGGTGAGACATTCACCGTCTATAAGCCGCCGGTGGACACCAAGGCCATCGAACCGGTCCTCGGCAAGATGCCCAACGGCAATCCGGAGATTGTGTTAAACCATATTACTCCGCACCAAAAATGGGGTATTCATAGCACCTACACAGAAAACCTGATTATGCTCACTCTGTCCCGGGGCGGTCCTATTGTCTGGATAAGCGAGGTGGACGCCAAGCAGGTAGGCATCGAAGACAATGACTGGATCGAAGTCTTTAACGTCAACGGCGCCTTGGTGGCCCGAGCCGTGGTCAGCCAGCGGGTGCCCGAGGGCATGACTATGATGTACCACGCTCAGGAGAAGCTTACCGGTGTACCTGCCTCAGAAACCACCGGCACCCGGGGCGGCATCCATAACTCGGTGACTCGGACGACCGTGAAACCCACCCATATGATCGGAGGCTATGCCCAGCAGAGTTGGGGGTTTAATTACTACGGCACCGTCGGTTCCAACCGCGATGAATTCGTAATTGTTCGCAAGCTCAATAAAGTGAATTGGTTGGATGAACCTCGCGAGAAGGTTTTTCAAACCGAGCTTCCGCAGACCGGTGAAGCATGAGTTCCGGAAAACGGGTTAACGTAGAGGCAGCAGCATGAAAGTACGCGCACAAATCGGCATGGTGATGAATCTGGACAAGTGTATTGGTTGCCATACCTGTTCTATCACCTGCAAAAATGTCTGGACCTCCCGGGAAGGTATGGAGTACGCCTGGTATAACAATGTGGAAACTAAGCCTGGTATCGGCTATCCCAAGGAGTGGGAGAACCAGGACAAATGGCACGGCGGCTGGGAGCGCCGCCAAAACGGCAAGATCAAGCCCAAGATCGGCAGCAAAGGGCGGGTATTGATCAATATCTTCGCCAACCCTGATATGCCCGAAATCGATGACTACTATGAACCCTTCGATTTCGACTACCAGCACCTCCATAACGCCCCAGAGACCGACCATATGCCTACCGCCCGGCCCTATTCGCTCATTAGCGGACAGCGGCTGGATAAGATCGAGTGGGGGCCCAACTGGGAAGAGATTTTAGGTACGGAGTTTCACAAACGAGCCAAGGACAAAAATTTCGATAATATCCAAAAAGAGATCTACGGGCAGTTTGAGAGCACCTTTATGATGTACCTGCCCAGGCTGTGCGAACACTGCCTCAATCCGTCATGCCTGGCCTCCTGTCCTTCGGGTGCCATCTACAAACGCGAAGAGGATGGTATCGTACTAATTGACCAGGATAAGTGCCGGGGCTGGCGGATGTGTGTCAGCGGCTGTCCTTATAAAAAAATCTATTACAACTGGCAAACCGGTAAGTCCGAGAAATGTATTTTCTGCTATCCACGCATCGAGGCAGGCCAGCCTACAGTCTGCTCCGAGACCTGTGTCGGTCGCATTCGTTACCTAGGCGTGCTGCTCTATGACGCCGACCGCATAGAAAGGGCGGCGAGTCAGGTTTCTGAACAGGATCTTTACCAAGCCCAATTGGATATCTTTTTGGACCCCTTTGCGGCCGATGTCCAGAAAGCGGCCCGTCAAGCAGGCATTTCCGACGCTTGGTTAGAAGCGGCCCAGGAGTCCCCGGTCTACAAGCTGGCCCTGGATTGGAAGGTGGCCTTTCCCCTTCATCCAGAATACCGAACCCTGCCCATGGTCTGGTATGTGCCGCCGCTCTCGCCCATTCAGGCGGCCACCGACAGCGGCTGGATCGGGATGGCCGAAGGACTGCCCGACGTCAGATCCTTGCGTATTCCGGTTCGTTATCTGGCCAATCTGCTGACGGCGGGATTGGAGGAACCGGTAATTATAGCCCTGGAACGCATGCTGGCCATGCGTGCCTATATGCGCAAAAAGCATGTGGACGGCGAGGTCGACACCAAGATCCTGGATAAAGTAAGGCTACGGATCGATCAGGTGGAGGCCATGTACCGTTATATGGCCATCGCCGACCTTGAAGACCGCTTTGTCATTCCCACCAGCCACCGGGAATACGCCAGCGCCACCTATGATGCCTTTAGCGAGCGCGGCGGCTGCGGTTTTACCTTCGGCAACGGCTGCTCCGACGGAGTCAGTAAGGTCAACCTGTTTGGCCTTAAGAAGCAAACCACTCGCAAGACCGTTCCCATCAAAGTGGAGCCGCCGCGAAGCTAGGAGGATAACTGATGCTGACCTTTAAAGTGCTTTCAGCGTTGTTAAGCTATCCTCAGGCCGAAATGCTTGAGGCCCTAAAGGACATGACAGGGGTCATCGAGCAGGATGATATCCTCCCGCCTCGGGATAAGAGCGCTACGCTGCACTTGCTAAGGGAATTCGCCGACACTGATCTTTTGGAGTTGCAAGAGCGTTACGTAAACCTATTCGACCACGGTCGCGCCCTATCTCTGCATATCTTTGAGCATGTCCACGGAGAATCCCGGGATCGCGGCCAGGCCATGGTGGATCTCATGGAGTACTACCGGGCCCATGGCTTTGAGATCACCGTTAAGGAATTGCCGGATTATATCCCTTTGTTTCTGGAGTACCTTTCCCAGCGCCCTCTAGAGGAAACCTGCGCGCTTTTAAGCGACGCTATACCCATCCTAAGCCTGTTAGGGGCGCGGCTTAGGGAACGTGGTAGCTCCTATCATGTGCTATTTAACGCCCTGGAGAAGATTGCAGGGACACCTGAAAATCTTGAGGAAATCAAGAAAACTGCCGCCAACGAAGGCCCCGACGAGACCCTTATTCACATGGACAAGATCTGGGAGGAGGAACCTGTGATCTTTACACCCATAACCGGCGGCTGCCAAGCGCCCCCGTCCCCGACCGTGGCCCCAGTGCAATGGGTTGGGCGCCAGCCAAAAAATGCCTCTCTCTGAGCGAGGATAACGTCTATGTTTGATCCATTAGGTTATCTGGATACGTTTCTATTCGGCTATTATCCCTATATTTGCGGAACGGTATTCCTACTCGGCAGCTTAGTCCGCTTCGATCGGGATCAATACACCTGGAAAGCCCACTCCAGTCAGCTCCTTCGCAACAAGAACATGCGGCTTGCCAGCAATCTATTCCACGTAGGAATCCTACTGTTGTTTTTCGGGCATTTTTTTGGTCTGCTCACCCCGCCGAAGTATTACCACTATTTCGGTCTAACGCCACCCTCCAAACAGGTGTTAGCCATTGTGGCCGGCGCTATTTTCGGCCTGATGACCTTCGTCGGCCTTACCATACTGCTCCACCGCCGGCTTACTGATCCGCGGGTGCGTGCCAACAGCACCCGGATGGATATCTTTATTCTGCTGCTTCTTTATGTGCAGCTGATCATGGGGCTGATCACCATTTTCGTATCGCTGCACCACTTGGATGGCGTTAATATGATGCTGTTGCACGAGTGGTCCCGGCGCATTCTCACCTTCCAAAGCGGTGCCATCGAGTCGTTGGTGGGCATCAGCTGGTGGTATAAGCTACACCTGTTTCTGGGGTTAACCACTTTTCTCATCTTTCCCTTCACCCGCTTAGTGCATGTTTGGAGCGCCCCAGTCTGGTATTTGGGCCGACGTTATCAGGTGGTGCGGCAGCGGTAATGAGTGATTTCCCAAATCTCTTAGCTAAGCACACCAGCGGCAATCTGCCGGGCCAGATCAGTAAGAGACGGATCTTTTTAGCGTTTAAAAAACACCTACAAATCCTGATTGGTCAGGCCAACCTCCACGGTATCAGATTGCAAGTTATCCATTCACCTCTAGTGCGGTAAATACATAGGGGAATTGATGAAGAAAACAACCGTTTTAATGCTACTGTTGGGTATCGGTTCCTTGGCACTGGCGGCAGGTAATGTCATGTTAGGTGAGGCAAAATCTAATCGCTGTGCGGTCTGTCACGGCAATAAGGGAGCTGGTGACGTATCTGAATACTTTCCCCCGTTAGCCGGCAAGAACCAAGCTTACCTGATTGCGCAGATCAAGGCCTTTCGCAACAACACGCGGATAGATCCCTTCGGGCAGTGCAATCCTATTGTCAAAACGTTACGCGATGCAGATATCCAAGACATAGCCGCCTATTATTCCAGCCTGTCAGCACAGTCGGCAGGTGATATTGTTTTAGGTGAAGCCAAATCCAATCGTTGTGCGGTTTGCCATGGAGATGAGGGGGTTGGTGGCTTTTCCGACGACTTTCCCCCATTGGCCGGCAAGGGCGAGGCTTACTTGATTGCGCAAATCAAGGCCTTTCGCAACGACACTCGCTTAGATCCCCGGGGGCTTTGCAACCCCATCGTCAAGTCATTAAGTGATAAAGATATTCAGGATATAGCCGCGTATTATGCTAACCTGCCAGCAAAGGGTCAGCCAGCGATAGAAGTGTCGGCGGAAGGCGAGATGAAAGTAGAAAATAAGGGAGCTGATTAACCACTGTTGGTAAGACTAATAGGATCCATTCAAAAAATTACAGGGTGCAGAATCGCTCTTGCTAGAGCGGCAACTGACCGTAGAACGATTTACTTCAAAGAGGAACCTAACATGGCGGACAAACTTCCTTCAGCGGCGGGCACCGTTGCTCATTCATATCCGGATATCTGGGACGCCTATGCAAATCTAGGCGAGGCCTGTGCCCATGCGGGACCCTTAGACGAGCGCTCGCGGCGACTCATCAAACTAGCCCTCGCGGTCGCTTCCAGGTCTGAGGGAGCCGTTCATTCCCATAGCCGGCGTGCCCTCGAGGAGGGTTTCGCTCCCGCAGAGCTTAAGCAAGTTGCGATGCTGTCCATTCCAACCATTGGTTTTCCCGCGGCCGTCGCTGCGTATACCTGGATTGAGGATATAGTGCAGAAAGGCTGAGGACTCTGTTAAAGGTGTTATGGAAACAGATGCCATGGATGGATCCAGAAATACTGGCAAAAAGTCCCTTGGAATGCCCAAAACGCGCAATGATCACTGCTAGTCGATGCACCGCCACCGCTCCTTATCCTTTAGTTCTCTCAACGCCCCCGCCTTTTCAGCCTGACTGTACCCTTACTAAGGTTTTTTTTGACCGGCCGCTGCCCTTGCTGACGCGGCGATCGCCCGGAAACATAGGGATTCTCACCACCTTTGAACTCCATGCGCACCGGGGTTCCCCACAGGTCCAACGCTTCGCGATAGACATTCGCTAAGTAACGCCGATAGGAGGCCGGCACGTGTTCGGTGCGGTTACCGTGGACGACAATCAACGGTGGATTCTGCCCGCCCTGATGAGCGTAACGTAGCTTAATACGCTGCCCGCGAACTAAAGGCGGTTGATGATTGGCTACCGCCTCTTCCAGAATGCGGGTCAGTTGCGGAGTAGACAATGAGCGTGTAGCAGCGGCATACGCCTGGTTGACAGACTGCAATAGATCCATGACGCCCGAACCGTGCAAGGCCGAGATAAAATGTGTCTTGGCAAAGTCCAAAAAATACAGTTTGCGCGCCAGCTCGCGACGCACGGTTTGCCGGGTATCCGGATTCAGACGGTCCCATTTGTTAACCGCCAGCACGAGCGCTCGTCCGCTATCCAAAATAAAACTCAATAGCGTTGCATCCTGCTCGCCGATATCCTGACGCGCGTCCACTACCATAATGACGACGTGAGCCTGTTCGATAGCCTGTAGTGTTTTAATGACACTAAACTTTTCAATGGCCTCTTGAACCCGGCTGCGGCGCCGCACACCGGCCGTGTCAATCAGCGTATAGCGTTGACCGTCCTTGGCGAAGGGAACAGCCACACTATCCCGGGTCGTGCCTGGTTGGTCAAAAGTTAAGACACGTTCTTCGCCCAGGAGACAATTGACTAGGGTGGATTTTCCCACGTTGGGACGCCCGACGATGGCCAAACGAATACCTCCTTCCGCATCCGCTAATATCGCCTCATCCTGCTTAACAGCGATGTTTTCCAATACGGTTTCCGTCAAGTCGGCAACCCCCCGGTTATGGGTTGCAGAAATGGTGTGCGGATTCCCCAGTCCCAAGCGATGAAATTCTGCAGTGACTACAGCCGGATCCAGATGCTCAGTCTTGTTAACCACGAGATACAGGGGCTTGCCGAGGTGGCGTAGTCGTGTGGCGATTTCCTCGTCACCGCCACTCAAACCGGTACGCCCATCCACCAAGAACAACACAGCATCGGATTCCTGTAGCGCACGCCAAACCTGACGCGCCACTAATCCTTCCAGCCCCTTGTCCTCGCCGGTCAGACCACCTGTGTCCATCACCAGATAATTCCGCGAATCGGCCCTACCAACCCCATACTGACGATCGCGGGTAAGTCCCGGAACATTTGCCACCAGGGCAGCGCGTGTTTGGGTTAGAACATTAAATAGGGTAGACTTACCTACGTTAGGTCGGCCCACGAGGGCGATCACCGGTAGCATAATGCGGCTCTTTGATGAGGCGGATAATAAGGAACTGAGAATACGCACATGTTAAAAGAAAATGACACGTCCTCCAAGGAGCCTGGAAAAACGACGCTACGTAAATGCCGTTCCATGGACCCCTTGCATCAGTCAGATGCTAGCTGTCCAGGCGAACATGTCACCGCCGCTTAATTCTACCGTCCTGCAGGGATTCGCTACCGCACACCTCCCGGTGCGCTGCTGGCAACTTTAGTGGGAGTCTTTTTCACCTCTTGGGCTAATTGTTGCTCGAGAACATCTTGAAAATCGCGAATCCGCTGTACATAACGCACCGGTTCGCTGCCTCGCGCATAGCCGTACTTTAGCGTTCGGTAATACTGCCGACGGGCCAGTAAGGGCAGCACTTCCTTAAGCTCGACCCAGAGATCGGGATTTTTACCCAACCGCCGCGCAAGCTTGCGGGCATCCTGTAAATGCCCCAAGCCCACATTATAAGCCGCTAACGCAAACCAAAGTCGGTCGTCTCCCTGGACCGATGCCGGCAGGCGTTCCCTCATCTGTTTAAGATAAAGAGAACCACCCCGAACGCTCTGCACCGGGTTAAGGCGATTTTTGACGCCAACCTCCTTGGCCGCAGCTCGGGTAAGCATCATCATTCCTCGCACTCCCGTAGGACTTTTAGCCTCGGGATTCCAGTGGGACTCCTGATAGGCCACCGCGGCTAGCAAGGTCCAGGGAAAATCGTGTTTAGCAGCCGCTTTTTGAAATAATGGCCGCAACAACGACAGGCGCTTCTTGATATGCCTCAGGAAGGTTCGGATGTCCACATAATCAAAAACATCCACATGTCCATAATAACGTTCTTCGAGAGCATCCAGATCACCTCGCTTTTGCAACTCCCTGAACCACGTATTCAATGCCGGCAGCAAAACCTTGGATTGCTGAGCTATCACCCAGGCCAGGGATTCTTGTTCGGCAATGGGAAATGCTACCGTCAGTTCAGGATAATAACGGCGATTGACAGCAACGATATTGGAATCGGCAATCGTGCAGTCGATTTCCCGCTTCCAAACCTGCTCTAACAATTGTTCGGTATCCAGCTCAATGGTGCTTTCCCAGCTGAGCTTGGGAAAGTTTTTCCTGAGGTGCTTCAGGTTTTCCTCATAGCTGCTGGCACGAATAACGCTAAGGCGCAAACTCGACAGCTCTGTAATGCTTTTGGGAATGGGTCCATCGTGATGGCAAACCAGTTGCTGCCGTACGGTTTGATAATCGGGACCGAAGATAAACTTCCGCTCCCGCTGCTCAGTGCGAGTCAATGCGGCGGCGGCCAAATGACCTTCTTCGGCACGAACCCCGGCAAGAATTTCAGCCACACTGTAGTAAACCTTGAAGCGGGGCTTTACTCCAAGAAACTCGGCAAAGGAAGTTGCTAAGTCATGTTCAGGTCCTTCCAACCCTTCGCGTCCTTCGTAATAAATGGTGGGTGCATTACGGGTCAGAATCACGAGCTCACCTTGGCGGCGGATAGCATCCAAAGTCAACTCAGCCCTCGACACTTCTGAGGACGATGAAGAGGAGTCCGGCGGCTCTGGCGCAGAAGTTTCAGGCAGTTTCTTCAGCAACAGTTCTGGAAATACGGCAAGACCAAAAAGAACGACAACAAACAAGAGGGCAACTCGTTTCCATACCGTTCCCCGCCAAAAGATGTCCGCTAAGGACGGATGTGAAAAAGGTGTGCGTCGATGGATTGGCATAGCTAAGCAAAATCCGGTATTCTTAATAGTCTTTTGCAATATAAACGTTAAACGCTCCTGTTCACTAAACGTCCTGATTCGCCTTATTCCAACCGATGAATCGCACTCGTGTCAAAGTTTGTGGGATCACTCACCCACAGGATGGCTGTAATGCCGCTATGCTGGGGGTAGACGCTATTGGTCTGGTGTTCTATGCCAAAAGCCCGCGCGCCATCGATCCCTTGACCGCACGGCAGATCGTGTTGGCACTACCACCTTTCGTCACTCCGGTCGGATTGTTTGTGAACGCCGATCCCGCCGAAATCCATGATATCTTGCGCCAAGTTCCGCTTGGCATGTTGCAGTTCCACGGGAATGAGGATCCCGATGTCTGCGCCGGCTTTGGGCTGCCTTTTATCAAAGCCGTGCCCATGGGCGCTGCAGCGAGTGTAGAAGATTATGCCCGGCGTTTTGCCACGGCGGCAGGGCTGTTGCTGGATAGTCATGATAACACAACGATTGGCGGTTCCGGTCGCCGCTTTGACTGGCAGTTGATCCCTGAAAAATTTCCCAAACCGATCGTTTTGGCCGGTGGACTAACGCCGGATAATGTCGCTGAGGCTATTAAACGGTTTCAGCCTTTCGCTGTCGATGTCAGTAGTGGCGTAGAATCAGCCAAAGGCATCAAAGATACTGATTTGATGCGTGCATTTATTAAAGGTGTGGAAAGCGGAGAATATCGTGCATAACCAGGCAACCGTTAAGCCAGCGATGGATTACCATCAGTTTCCCGATAGCCGTGGCCATTTCGGCCCCTATGGCGGACAATTTGTCGCCGAAACGCTCATGGATGCCCTGCATGAGTTGCATTCGGCCTACCAACGCTTCCGCGATGAGCCGGTGTTTCTGGCGGAATTAGACACGGACTTATCCAACTACGTAGGCCGTCCCTCACCGCTCTACCACGCAGCACGCTGGAGCGAGCAACTGGGCGGCGCTCAGATTTACTTAAAGCGTGAAGATCTGAATCATACCGGAGCCCATAAGATCAACAACACCGTAGGTCAGGCCCTGCTCGCCAAGCGCATGGGCAAAACCCGGATTATTGCTGAAACGGGTGCCGGCCAGCATGGTGTAGCTACTGCTACCGTAGCCGCCCGGCTCGGCCTGGAGTGCGTGATTTACATGGGGCTAGAGGATGTCCACCGGCAATCCCTCAACGTCTACCGTATGCGCCTGTTGGGCGCCACTGTAGTACCCGTGGAGTCCGGCTCACGAACTCTCAAAGATGCCCTTAACGAGGCCCTGCGCGACTGGGTAACTAACGTAGATAACACTTTTTATATCATCGGCTCGGTAGCCGGCCCACATCCTTACCCTGCCATGGTACGAGATTTTCAAGCTGTTATCGGCCGCGAGACCCGGGAGCAGATCTTAGCCGAGCGCGGTTCGTTACCGGATGCCTTAGTGGCTTGCGTAGGAGGCGGTTCTAATGCCATTGGGCTTTTCTATCCCTTTTTAAACGATCCCCAAGTCGCCCTCTACGGCGTAGAGGCCGCTGGCGAAGGGATTGCGACCCGGCACCACTCCGCCCCCTTATGTGCCGGACGGCCTGGTGTACTGCACGGCAATCGCACCTATTTGTTAGAAGACGAGAACGGTCAAATTTTACCGGCTCATTCCGTTTCAGCCGGTCTGGATTATCCCGGAGTGGGACCGGAACACGCCTGGTTAAGGGATACCGGACGCGTCGATTATGTATCTATCACCGATACCGAGGCCTTAACAGCTTTCCATGCGCTAACCCGTACAGAAGGCATTATCCCGGCTCTAGAATCCAGTCACGCACTGGCCTATGTCAACAAGCTGGCAGCAACGATGCAGCGGGAGCAAGTGATTATTCTCAATCTCTCGGGACGCGGCGACAAGGATATTAACACCGTTGCCTCCCTGGATGGCATAGAGCTCTGAGGAGTCCGTTAATCATGCGCCGGATTACTTCCTGCTTTCAAACCCTGCACCGTGAGGGACGCAAGGCGTTGATTCCGTATATCACTGCCGGTGACCCGCGGCCGGATGCCACGGTACCTTTGCTACATGCTCTCGTTGCCGCGGGCGCCGATGTCATCGAACTGGGTGTGCCCTTTTCCGACCCCATGGCCGACGGACCGGTGATCCAGAAGGCCTGTGAACGCGCTTTGGCCCAGGGGGTATCCTTACATCAGGTACTCGATATGGTTGCTCAATTCCGCCAGGATAATCAGGACACACCGGTCATCCTGATGGGTTACTTAAACCCGACTGAAGCCATGGGCTACGAGACCTTTGCCAAAGCCGCCAGCGCCGTTGGTGTAGACGGATTGCTAACGGTAGACCTACCCCCCGAAGAAGCCCAAGACTTAACCCATGTGTTAACGATGGCGGGCATTGATCCTATTTTTCTGCTGGCTCCCACCAGCTCGCCAGAACGCATTAAACGCGTGGTAGCATTAGCCCGCGGTTATGTGTATTACGTCTCCCTAAAAGGTGTCACGGGTTCGGCAACCTTGGATGTGGCCGCCGTGCAGCAAAAGGTGGATGCCATCCGCGCCTATACCGACCTTCCGATAGGCGTCGGTTTCGGCATCAAGGACGCTCCGTCGGCAGCAGCCGTCTCCCGCATAGCGGACGCCGTTGTCGTAGGCAGCGCCCTCGTTTCACGTATTGGAGAGTTTGCCGCAGACCCGGCGCGTATGCAAACCGAGGTGACTCATCTGCTATCCGCCATGCGGCAAGCCATGGACGAAGCTTCATTGTAACGCAGTCGGTAAAAATGGAAATTCCCAGCTGGTTTGAAAAATTAAAACCTTCACGGATCCGCACCGTAGGCGGCAACAAACGCCAAATCCCAGAAGGTTTGTGGAGTAAATGCGAAAACTGCAGCTCGGTATTATACGGAGCTGAATTGGAACGTAATCTGAACGTCTGTCCTAAATGCAGTCATCACATGCGCCTCAGCGCACGCAAGCGCTTGGAAAGTTTTTTGGATGAGGAAGGACGTTCAGAACTTGCCAACAATATCGAACCGCTGGATTTTCTTAAGTTTAAGGACAGCAAGAAGTACAAGGACCGGCTCCAGCAGGCACAAAAATTTAGTGGCGAAAAAGATGCCTTGATCGTTATGCGCGGCCAAGTTAAGGGGATTCCCACGGTTGCAGCGGCCTTTGAATTTGAATTCATGGCGGGCTCCATGGGATCCGCAGTGGGAGAACGCTTTGTGCAGGCCGCCGAGGTTTCCCTACAGGATTCCATTCCACTGGTTTGTTTCTCCGCTAGCGGCGGCGCCCGTATGCAGGAAGCCTTAACATCCCTGATGCAAATGGCTAAAACTAGCGCCATTCTGACCCGTCTCTCTGTCAAGGGCATACCTTATATCTCGGTGCTTACTGATCCTACTACCGGCGGTGTATCGGCAAGTCTAGCTATGTTAGGAGATATTAATATTGCCGAACCGAAAGCACTGATTGGCTTTGCCGGTCCCCGAGTGATTGAACAGACGGTGCGGGAAAAACTGCCTGAAGGTTTCCAGCGCAGTGAGTTTTTGCTGGAGCACGGCGCCATCGATATGATCGTCGATCGTCGCCAAATGCGTGATCGCCTGGCGACGCTACTCGCCATGCTTACCCATCGCCACGCTCCTGAATCCCAGCGTTAAACGGTTGACTCTGTATTTAAGCGGTTATCCTGCGCCATGTTAGCTCCACGTTTTGCTTCTCTCACACAATGGTTGACCTGGCAGGAAACCCTGCATCCTCAAGCGATCGACCTGGGTCTTGAACGGGTACGAACCGTCGCTAAACGATTGGCTTTAGATAAGCCGCCGTATCCTGTCATTACTGTGGGCGGCACCAACGGCAAAGGTTCCTGCACCGCTTTTCTCGACGCTATCCTGCGTGCCTCAGGATACTCGGTTGGCGCCTATACCTCGCCGCACTTGTTACGCTATAACGAGCGTATCCGGGTAAACGGGGTAGCGATTGACGATGGGATGCTCTGTCAAGCTTTCGCCCGTATCGATGCTGCGCGAAATGACCTTTCCCTCACCTATTTTGAGTTCGGCACTTTGGCCGCACTCGATATTTTTCGCGCGAGAGGCGTCGCAGTGGCTGTACTAGAGGTCGGTTTGGGAGGACGCTTAGACGCCGTCAATCTGCTGGATGCCGACGCTGCCGTGGTGACTTCCATTGGCATCGACCATAGCGAATGGCTAGGACCTGATCGCGAGAGCATCGGCTACGAGAAGGCGGGCATTTTCCGCCGGGACCGGCCTGCCATTTGTGCTGATCCTATGCCGCCAACTAGCCTTGTGGCACGGGCCCGTGCACTAGACGCCCGACTTTACCAAGTCAATAGGGATTATGGGTTTCGCCGAAATGCCAAGAATTGGAGTTGGTGGCACGGGAATACGTGGTTGCAGGCGCTTCCTGTGCCGACCTTGACCGGCGATCACCAATTAGCGAATGCCGCTGCTGCTTTGATGGCGTTAACAGCTTTACATGCCAGCTTGTCGGTTTATCCCGAAGCGGCGTGCCGAGGATTAACGGCAGCTTATCTTCCCGGACGTTTTCAGATTATTCCCGGACCGGTTGAATGGATTCTCGATGTTACTCATAATGCACATGGCGCCAATGCCCTGGCTCATACCTTAGCAACTCGACCTTGCGTCGGAGTCACCAGAGCCGTGCTTGGCATGCTACAGGATAAGGATACGGTTAGCGTAGCCCGAGTACTAGACAGTGCGGTACACTGCTGGTATACGGCAACGCTGCAGGGGTCGCGCGGCCAGTCCGGAGAGCAACTCGCAATTACCCTGAAAACGGCGGCGGTCAAGGGAGTGATTACCCACTTCTCCAGCGTCGCGGACGCTTGTCGTGCTGCCAGGCAGGAGGCCGCCGGAGGTGACCGCATTTTAATCTGCGGCTCCTTTCACACTGTCGCCGAGGCAATGGTATATATTGGCGGTGATGGTGATCAGTCTTATTGACAGCATCGGGAGGGCTAGGATTTGACTAACCAACTGAAACAGCGCTTAATCGGCGCGCTAGTTGTAATGGCGTTAGTTGTCATTTTTGTTCCGGAACTCCTTAAAGAACCAGACGAACCGGACGAACCCTTGGTTAACACAACGATTCCTCCACGTCCTGAGCCGCAAACGGCAAACCCTAGCATGACTATTTCACTGCCTCCAGCTCAACCGACGCCCATAGCCCCGGAAAACATACCCACCGTATCGCCACCCTTACCGTCTGCTGCTGAAAGTCCATCAATTGCTGAGCCGTTCAGCGCACCGAGTGAACCTCCACCGCCACCGGACACCGCGGATACTGCTGACGCACCCGTCAGGCAACATGCTTTACAGACGGATAGTGAATTCTCTACCAAAGCGCAGATCCCCATAGAACGCTCCGCCAGTACACAGAAGGCAGCCACTGAAAACGCTAAAAAACCATTCGCTGAAGAATTATCCGCCAAGGCACAAATTCCCAGAGAGCAAGCCGTCGGCACACAAGAACCTAACGCTCACAATGGCAATGCGCCGCCTCCCAGTGCACAAGCACCCAGAGAGCAAACGAGAAAAATCGCATTACCCAAAGTTGAATTAATCGGACGAGCCGGCACGGCAGCCACATCTGCTAGAGTCTCCGTGCCCACCGCGACTGATCACGACAGCTTCGCTTGGCTGGTGCAGGCAGGTAGTTTTTCCCAATCCCAGAACGCCAACGAACTGCGCGACAGATTGCGCAGCCAGGGTTTTAAGGCCTTTGTGGAGCCTACCACATCAGGTACACGTACCCTTTATCGAGTGCGCATCGGGCCACAACCCTCGCGCATGCAAAGTGAAGAAATTTTACTGCGCCTGCAGCGCCTAGCCGGCCTCAATGGCCAAGTGATATCTTTAAACAATTGATTTTTGTAAACCGCCATCAGCGGTCAAACACTATTTTTCGGTCTTATTTTTGATAAATTTATAAAAAAAGCTTCTAGGTCTCCAAGACAGTCGTTATTATCGAAAAAGGTAAAAAAGAATTTTATTGAACTATGGAAATTCGGCGTTTTGACCAGGAAGGTGGCGAACATATTGATTTGGATTGACTATTTTATTTTAGGAACGATTGCCGTATCTGCTTTCATAGGATTATGGCGTGGCCTATTGAAGGAAAGCATTTCCTTAGCAAGCTGGCTGAGCGCTTTAATGGTGACTTTAGTGTTCGGCGATAGTGCTGCAGCCTATATGGCTCACTCTGTCCATGTCACTTCGGTGCAAATTATTCTGGCTTTCGGCGTCCTATTTTTAGGTATACTTATGCTGGGAGGACTGATTAATCTCAGTATAGCCCAATGGATACGAACTGTTAGGTTAACCGGCGCCGAACGTTGCTTGGGAACTCTTTTGGGCGCGCTACGCGGCATGTTGTTTATCATCGTTCTAGTGTTGCTAGCGGGTTTGACATCTTTTTTGGAAAGTTCGTGGTGGAAACACTCTTCCCTGTTACCATACTTTCAGCTAATAGCCAAATGGCTATGGGAAGTTTTACCACCTAACCTTGCCGAGCATTTTCACTTCCCATGACTTTTACTCGCCCTTGCGGTTTCAGTTCTGCTCCTTGTATAGAGGTCCAGTATGTGCGGCATAATCGGCATCGTGGCACGTAGTCCAGTCAATCAAAGCTTGTTTGATGGTCTCACTGTATTGCAGCACCGCGGCCAGGATGCCGCGGGTATGGCAACTTGCCAAAACGGGCGTTTGTTCTTGCGCAAAGACAATGGGCTGGTGCGGGATGTGTTCCGCACGCGTCATATGCGGCGCCTGCTTGGCAACATGGGCATCGGCCATGTGCGCTATCCTACCGCCGGAAGTTCCAACTCAGCCGAGGCTCAACCCTTTTACGTAAACTCGCCTTTCGGTATCACGCTGGCCCATAACGGCAATCTCACCAATACCGCTGAGTTGAAGGATGAGCTATTCCGTTCAGACCTACGTCATATCAACACAGACTCCGACTCAGAGATTCTGCTGAATGTATTTGCCCACGAGCTGCAACGGTGTAATAAACTGTCAATTGATCATCATGATGTTTTTGATGCCGTACGCGCCGTGCACCGCCGCGTACGCGGTGCTTACGCCGCCGTGGCTTTGATTATTGGCTACGGGATTCTCGCTTTCCGGGATCCTTACGGGATTCGCCCCTTAGTCTATGGCCGGCGTGTTACTGAGGCAGGCATAGAGCATATGGTAGCCTCCGAAAGCGTGGCCATGGACTGCTTAGGCTTTGAATCCGTGCATGACATAGCGCCAGGTGAGGCAATATTTATCGATGTCAACGGACGCGTTTACACCTGTCAGTGTGCGGATCATCCCTGCTACTCTCCCTGCATTTTCGAGTTTGTCTATCTAGCTCGACCGGATTCCATTATTGACGATGTCTCTGTCCACAAGGCCCGGTTGCGCATGGGTGATTACCTAGCGGAAAAAATTTTACGGGTTTGGCCAGACCATGATATCGACGTGGTGATTCCTGTTCCCGATACGAGCCGTACTGCCGCGTTGCAAATGGCTTCTGGTCTGGGCGTTAAATATCGCGAGGGTTTTATCAAGAACCGCTATATCGCCCGCACTTTTATCATGCCCGGCCAAAAGATGCGCCAACGATCGGTCCGCCAGAAGCTCAATGCCATCTCTTTGGAGTTTCGGGATAAAAACGTACTGTTAGTGGACGATTCCATTGTGCGCGGCACAACCTCTGAACAGATCATCGAAATGGCTCGAGATGCCGGAGCTCGTAAGGTGTACTTCGCCTCGGCCGCACCACCGGTGCGTTATCCCAATGTCTATGGCATTGATATGCCGGCAGTCCATGAACTAATTGCCCACAATCGTACCGAAGAAGAGGTGGCCAAGGCCATCGGTGCAGATCGCTTAATCTTTCAGGATTTAGCCGATTTAGAAGAGGCGGTGCGGCGCGGCAACCGTAAACTCAAACGGTTTGATACCTCTTGTTTTACCGGTGAGTACGTTACCGGCGATATCGACGGAGCCTATCTGGATTCTCTGGAGCAACAACGTCATGACCAGGCCAAAGGCAAGCGTGCCGGAGAAGAAAGTAATGTTTTCGATCTGCACAGCGCTTTCTAGGCGTCCTGCCATCAGCACGGGCTTTGACAGGACAAAATAACTGGCTTAAGCTAAATATGGCGCTGATTTGAACTCTCAGCTTGCAGGCGCTTAACAAATATTGCTAAAGCGGGGTAGATAAACGACCTGCCTTTGGCCCTGGCTGAGCGCGGGTTTTTTTATGCCTGCGGCAGGGCAGCGTTGCTACTCCTTAAAGCGATCTCAATAACTGAATGGTGCGTCTAAGTCGCATCACGCAGCAACGCAGAGGTTTGCGGCATGCATAAAGATTATTGTGAACTTGGTTTTTCCAGTTTGGCAGTCCGGGCCGGACAAATACGCACGCCAGAGGGCGAACACGCTGAACCGATATTTCCCACCTCCAGCTTTGTGTTTCAGAGTGCCGCCCAGGCGGCCGAGCGCTTTTCTGAAAGGGAAGAAGGCAATATCTATTCCCGCTTTACCAACCCTACCGTACGCACCTTTCAGGAACGTTTAACCGCTTTGGAAGGTGGTGAATCCTGTATAGCCACTGCTTCAGGGATGGCGGCTATTTTGGCGACCTGTCTCAGTTTACTGAAAAGCGGTGATCATATTGTCTCCGCCAGCAGTATTTTCGGTAGTACGGTTTCCCTCTTCTCAAATTATCTAAGCAAATTTGGCATCAGCACCACCTTCGTGCCCTTAACCGATATCACCGCCTGGACATCAGCCATTCGTTCGGAAACCAAACTCCTGTACCTGGAAACGCCTTCCAATCCTCTAACCGAACTGGCGGACATTCGGGAACTTGCTACCCTGGCCCATGCTAATGAGTGTTTGTTAGCGGTGGACAATTGCTTCTGTACACCTGCGCTACAGCAGCCCCTCAAGCTAGGGGCGGATTTGGTGATTCACTCGGCGACCAAGTATCTCGACGGGCAGGGACGCTGTATCGGGGGCGCCGTGATTGGCGACGCCCAGAGGGTCGGCAAGGATATCTATGGTTTTCTGCGCACGGCTGGTCCCACCATGAGTCCTTTCAATGCCTGGGTATTTTTAAAAGGTTTGGAGACGCTAAAACTGCGCATGTCTGCACATAGCACCAATGCCCTAAACCTGGCCCGTTGGTTAGAAGAACAGCCGGTGGTCGACCGGATATACTATCCCGGTTTGCCCTCTCATCCTCAACATCAATTGGCATGCAGCCAGCAATCTGGCTTTGGCGGTATCGTTTCCTTCGAAGTGCACGGAGGCAAAGAAGCCGCTTGGAAAGTCATCGACGCCACTCGGCTAATCTCGATCACTGCTAACTTAGGCGATACAAAGACCACTATCACCCATCCCGCCACCACAACCCATGGTCGTCTGACCCAGCAGGAACGCGACGCAGCCGGCATCCGCGATAGCCTGATTCGCGTGTCAGTAGGCCTGGAAGAGGAGGAAGATATTCAAATGGATTTGCAGCGAGGATTGCAACAACTTTTTTAAGCGTTTCCATCTTGTGATATCGATCTGAAAGCTGTTATCAAGACCGTCTGCGACAAGGATGTCGCGGTCGAGCTTACAGGGAGGTATTGACAGCGTGTCTTGAAAATAGCTTTTAGATCGATATGATATTGAACTAAGCTCGGCAAGGACCGGGCACAATATTAGGGAAACTCATGTCTGTTATCGCTGACTCTGTCGGTTTTCAGCCGATTCTTGCCATTACCTTCGACCTGGACGATACGCTCTGGGACATCTGGCCTATTATCCTGCGCGCTGAAGAGCGCTTACACGCTTGGCTGACCGAGCACTACCCTGAAATTCCTGCACGTTATACTTCCTTAGCGCTGCGCCAGCTAGGTACCGACATCGCTCGCCAGCAACCCGAGATAGCCCACGATCGCACACTGCTGCGCAAGGAGGCTCTGCGGCTGGCGGCTCAACAGGTGGGTTGTAGAGAATTTTGTGCGGAATCGGCGTTTCAGATTTTTTTCCAGGCCCGTAACGAAGTGGTGTTCTTCGCGGAAGTGTTACCGGTATTAACACGCCTTGCCCAACGCTACACGCTGGGCGCTCTCTCCAACGGCAATGCCGATATCCGCTTGGTGGGGCTGGATCATCTGTTTGCATTTGCCATTAACGCCATCGATGTGGGGGCAGCTAAACCGGAACCCGCCATCTTTGCAGCCGCTTGTCGCTACCTCGGGATTCCCCCTCAGCAAATCGTTCATGTGGGAGATGATCCCGAACATGACGTGTTAGGCGCAGCCCGTGCAGGTTTACGAACCGTATGGATTAATCGCAACGGCCGCGATTGGCCAGGTGCATACCCACCGGACGCTGAAATCAGCAGCTTGGCAGACCTTGAGGTCTTGCTAGAACAGTGGTGCAAACCGTCTGCGGCTCAAGCATGTCCCGACCATGGCAACCGCTTAGCGGCGGCTCAGTTGATGGAGTTTAATTAGGCAAGCCATCACCATAATGCCGGTTCCGCCGATAAATACGGTAATGGCCGGGTACCCCAAGATATAGTAATAACCCGTCAATCTGGTGACACCTGCCATAAGACACATCAGCACGCCAAGCAGCGCAGTGATGTTGCCAAGCGGATCCCATAATTTATCCACGCCTACCCCTTATTCGTGTGCTATTTTGCTTTGGATGAGTCGGCCGCTTTCCTATCTGCTACGATAAACCCTGACGCATGCGGAGCGGAATGACAGTAGCAACCCATAAATTTGGTAAGTTATACTCAAGGTAGAGCGATAAATAAAGCGTTATCATCCAACAACCATAGGAAGATTGACGATGACAGGTGAAACGAGTGCGATGCTTATTCAGCCGGGCATGATTCTGGAATGGAGCGATGCAGTACGCAGCAATGAAAATTTTCCGAATTACGTTGCTCTGGTCGGACAAGGTCCGTTTGCAGAATATGAAGTGAACTTGGTTTCCCAAAAACCGCCCGTCTATGGCGATGAACGGTTTCGCGATGGAATGCGGGTTCCGGAGAAACTCCTCGATCCAGAGGCGAGAACCAGTGAGGCTAGCCAGGTTGGCCACATCCAAAGAATTAAAATTCATGTCTTTGATCCCGACGGCCACCATGTCGCCGCAGAATTTCCAGGCCATTTTTTTCAGCCGAAGAAATAACCGCTGCGCCTTGAGTTGGCTTTCGTTTATTTTGCTGTGCATACCTTCCGGTAACGCAAGGGATCGGCCAACGTGGAACAAGGACAGACTGCGCTGCGGAAATACGGCATTTGCCGGTTTCCCAAAGGCTTTAGCTTACTCCGCCAACGCGGCGACCTGAGGATATCGAAAGCAGTCTGTGGTATGGTCATTGACCATGCCTACCGCCTGCATAAAAGCGTAGCAAATCGTTGCCCCCACAAAGCGAAAGCCCTGGCTTTTTAAGTCCTTACTCATGATCGCCGACTCGCGTGTCGACGCCGGCACTTCCTGCGGAGACCGCCAAGCGTTGCGGACCGGTTTGCCATCCACAAAGCGCCAAATGTAGTCGTCAAAACTACCCCAGCGGCTCTGGATGGTTAGGAATAGGCGGGCGTTATTGACGGCTGCGTGCAGTTTCTGACGGTTACGAATAAGCCCCGAATTCCTTAGTAAAGTTTCCAGTTCCCTTTGCCCAAAGCAGGCAACACAGTGGGGATCAAAATCAGCAAACGCCAAGCGGAAATTATCCCGTTTGCGCAGTATCGTCACCCAGCTCAAACCGGCTTGCATGCCTTCCAATATAAGAAACTCAAACAGACGCCGATCGTCATGCACCGGCACTCCCCATTCGCGGTCGTGGTACTCCCGTTCCACGGCACTATTATCTGCCCATCGACATCGCTGTTGCATTACCGCCTCTAAGGTATGCTTTCCACTTAACTTAAACTCGTCGATCTCTGGTCCGGAACCATTGTTAATGAGAAAAGGTCTCGATGTCTCAGCATGAACTCACTTTCCCAAGGAGACGCTGTCACCCATACTGGCAATCATAACCAATTCATTCTTGCAAATCTCATCGCATTCGTTATGTCAGCACTTTTACAAGTCGAAGATCTCGTTAAACACTTCCGTGGCGTAAAAGCCGTAGACGGTATCAGCTTCACTATTGCAAAAGGCATTTGTTTGGGGCTGCTTGGTCCCAATGGCGCGGGAAAAACCACGACCGTTGAAATGCTGGAAGGCATTCAGCCGCCCACTAGCGGTACCTTACTGTATAAAGGGGAGCCACTGGGCGTACGTTTTCGTCAAGAGGCAGGCATTATGTTTCAGGCCACCGCTTTGCAGGATTTTATTTCCGTCAGAGAAACCCTTGACCTGTTCCGGCGGTTATATACTAAAACGCTGCCGCTGGAGGCACTCATCGAGCGCTGTTCCCTACACGATTTTCTGGACCGTGACAACCGCAAGCTTTCCGGCGGTCAGCGTCAGCGGCTGCTATTGGCCATCGCCCTTGTCAATGACCCCGAAGTGCTATTTTTGGATGAACCAACCACCGGTCTTGATCCCCAGGCACGGCGCAATTTTTGGGAGCTGGTGCAAAATATCAAGGCCCAACGCAAAACCATAGTGCTCACTACTCACTATATGGAAGAAGCCTATCATCTGTGCGATGAAATCGCCATCATGGATCACGGTAAAATTATTGCCCGCGGCACCCCAAAAGCGCTACTGGCAGAGCATTTTAACGATGTCGTGCTACAGCTACCCCAGGAAGATTTCCCTGTGCAGCATGACGGATTGACACTGACGGTAATGTCCAACGGTGATGCCGTGGATATTCTAACCTCCGATGTAACGAGCACGATACGCCAACTTTTGGCGCTGGGTGTTTCCCTGGCACATCTACAAATCCGTCCGCGCACACTGGAAGATCTTTTCTTGGAACTGACAGGCAAGGAACTGCGATCGTGACATTACAACGTTTCCTAGCTGTTTTTAGGGCCCGCAATAAAGAGTTCCTACGCGACCGTGCAGCACTCGCCTGGAATTTTCTGTTTCCCATCCTCGTGATAGGCGGGTTTGCTTTCGCCTTCTCAGGCAATACGCTGGAGCTATACAAAGTCGGCATCTATGGACAGCCACCGGCAACACACGATTTTTTCGCCACCGATTATATTGAATTCATTTCCGTTGCCGACCTTGACGCAGCCCTGACCAAGGTGGAACGTCACCAATTGGACATGGTGCTGGATGTCGCGACACACCGTTACTGGATCAACGACACTTCGCCGCAGGGTTATATTTTGGAACGGGTGCTGCGCGGCAGCAGTACCGATGAGTTGCATAAACAGACGGTCAGCGGCCGGGAAATCCGCTACGTTGATTGGGTCATACCGGGTGTGCTGGCGATGAATATGATGTTTAGCGCCTTGTTTGGAATAGGTTATGTCATTGTGCGGTATCGTAAAAATGGCATGCTCAAGCGTCTTAAAGCCACTCCGCTAACTGCCTTCGAATTTCTGGCAGCCCAGATAGCATCTCGTTTATGGCTCATTATGACGGCCACCACCGCAGTGTTTTTGGGTACCGATTATTTCATTGACTTCGGCATGTTCGGCAGCTATTTGGATCTGTTTATTGTTTTTACGGTGGGAGCCGTCAGCCTGATCAGTCTGGGAATGATCGTCGCCGCCCGCACCGCCAGCGAGGAGTTTGCCGGCGGGCTACTCAATCTGATCAGTTGGCCTATGATGTTTCTTTCCGGAGTGTGGTTTTCTCTGGAAGGCCTGCATCCCGTATTACAAAAATTAGCCCTGCTGCTACCCCTCACCCATCTCATTTCCGCCGCCAGAGCCATTATGATCGATGGTGCAGGATTGCTGGAAATCGCCGGCCATCTGCTGGTGCTTGTGATAATGAGCGGGATCTTCATGATCATCGGTGCTTATAGCTTCCGTTGGGAATAAAACCTACCATACTGATTTAGCATCCCGTATGCCTAGTGGTGTGGGAAGGAAAGCCCGTGAGGGCCTCCCTATCCCGATTGAGTTATTTCGTGCATGATCCTTAACACGGTGGATAACGAGAATTAAGCTGGCTCAGAAGAAAGGAAAAAAGTTAAAATATCGTGGTAACGGTTAACTTACGCCAAGGAAACAGCGATTTTCTTCGCAATAAACGAAAACGTATTGGCATCATAACCATTCACTCAGTCAAGGGAATCTTATTAGATGCTGATCCGTCCGGCAACCCTGCACGATCTAGAAGGCTTAAAGACGCTCGCCGAGGAAGTCGGCGTCGGTATGACCACGCTACCGGCCTCACTGAGCGTATTAAAGGAAAAAATTGAGCTATCGCTCGCCAGCTTTGGCCGTACCGAGATCAACGCGGGCGAAGCCTATTATCTCTTCGTGCTGGAAGATATCGAGCGCGGCACCCTGGCGGGTTGTTGCAGCATTATTGCTGCGGTGGGAATGAGCCGGCCTTTTTATTCATTCCGGATTATTAAAGTCACTCACACTTCTCAGGAGCTGGGCAAGTACGAACCCGTCGAAGTCCTGCAAATGGTTGAAGAATACCGGGGCAGCACGGAAATCGCCACCCTTTATGTGACTCCAGACTACCGCAAGCATGGCAATGGCAAATTTCTCTCCCGCTCCCGTTTTCTGTTCCTGGCCGAGTTCCCGCAACGCTTTTCCCGCCTGATCATAGCGGAAATCCGCGGTGTTCAAGATACCAGAGGCCATTCAGCCTTTTGGGATAATCTGGGCCGCCATTTTATTCCGCTGGATTTCTCCAAGGCAGAATATCTGAGTTCCCTTGGCAAGTATCAGTTTATTGCCGATATGATGCCCAAATACCCAGTCTACATCCGCCTGCTGCCTAAAACAGCCCAAGCGGTTATTGGGATTAGCCACGCAGCCTCGCGACCGGCCATGGTATTGCTGAAACGCGAAGGGTTTCGCTTCGAAGGCTGTGTCGATATCTTCGACGCCGGCCCTACCATACACTGCCCGCTCGATCAGATTGCTACCGTTAGAGAAAGCCGACGAGCGGTGGTCGATAACATTCTCCCCGAGCTACAGTCCGATAGCTATATGGTAAGCACGACGCAACTTGCGGATTTCCGAGTATGTCGTGGCAAACTTCGGGAGCCGCAAGACGGGTTGGTACAGGTGTCGCAGGAGCTGGCCACAATGCTGCATTTACAGATTGGCGACGCCATCCGATTTGTCAGATTTTAACAAGAGCCAAGGCTATGCAAGACGTATTTTTTGCCATCCCGGCGTCTCTCATCCATAACAGCGCAGACGGCGTCAATGACTAGAGCAGTGCAATTTATCGGCGGACACTGGCAAACCGGCGAAGGGGCCGTATTCCGCTCTGTCAACCCCGCCAGCGGTGAAGTCCTATGGCAGGGCCGCGCCGCCAGTGCGGACCAAGTCGAACAAGCCGTGGCGGCGGCCCGAGAAGCTTCTTTGGTCTGGGCGGATACAACCGCCAGCGAACGCATCTCGCTGCTGCGCCGGTTTGGAGAATCGCTGAGTCAACATCAGGCGGCGCTCGCCACCACGATTTCCCGGGAGATCGGTAAACCAACCTGGGAGTCCCTGACGGAAGTCGCCACTATGCTGGGTAAGATTGACATCTCAATTCGCGCCTATTATGAACGCAGCGGCGTTCGCGAAGACTCGTTAGCCGGCGCCAAAGCAGCGGTGCGCCACAAACCTCACGGCGTCGTCGCCGTCTTCGGACCGTTCAACTTTCCGGGGCATCTTCCCAATGGGCATATTATCCCTGCCCTGCTGGCAGGCAATACGGTAGTCTTTAAACCGAGTGAGTTCACTCCCCTATGCGCCGAGCAGACCGTATCCCTTTGGCAGCAGGCGGGTCTGCCAGATGGCGTTCTCAATTTGCTGCAAGGAGAGCGGGAAACCGGTCAGGCATTGGCCAAAGGGGATATCGACGGGCTCTTTTTTACCGGCAGCGCCGCCACCGGTCATTTACTGCATGCCCAGTTTGCCAATTACCCCGAGAAAATTCTCGCCCTGGAAATGGGCGGCAATAACCCCCTGCTCGTCAAGGATACGTCCGGCGGGTTAAAGGCGCTCAACTATCACATTATGCAATCGGCTTATCTTACGGCGGGCCAGCGCTGTACCTGTGCACGCCGGCTCTATGTTCCCAGTGGACCAGAGGGCGATGCCCTGCTTGGGGAACTGTCCAGCGCCGTACAGCGCCTTCGCGTGGGTGCTTACGACGACCCGGACCCCCCGTTTATGGGACCGGTCATTTCCGAGGCGGCGGCCGACCGGCTGGTGACCGCCCAAGACCGGCTGCTATCCCTTGGCGGCAAGCCGCTGTTACCACTGCGCAAGCTGACTCCAGGCACCGGGTTACTCACCCCGGGACTACTGGACGTTAGTGCCATTGCCGAGCTGCCTGATGAAGAGTACTTCGGTCCTCTGCTGCTGGTCATACGCTACCAAGAGTTCGGCCAAGCCATCGCCATGGCCAATCGCACCCGCTATGGACTGGCAGCAGGCCTGTTGGGAGGCACTCGGAAGGATTACACGTTTTTTTACAAACGTATCCGGGCCGGCATTGTCAACTGGAACCGCCCCCTGACCGGCGCCAGCAGCGCGGCGCCCTTTGGTGGCGTGGGGGCCAGCGGTAATCATCGCCCGAGCGCCTATTATGCCGCCGACTATTGCGCTTATCCCGTGGCCTCTCTGGAGGCCGAGACGTTGGAGCTGCCGGAGTCACCCAGCCCGGGCATGCACTTATGACAGCCTATGAGGTGAATTTCGATGGCTTGATCGGACCTACCCACAACTACAGCGGTCTTTCCCTTGGCAATGAAGCCTCCCTGCACAACGTCGCTACCCCGTCGAATCCCCGGGAGGCGGCTAAACAAGGCTTACATAAAATGCAGGTTCTCCATGTCATGGGCATTCCCCAAGCCATTCTGCCGCCCCAGGAACGCCCGGCAGTGGCGGTATTGCGCCGGCTTGGTTTTTCCGGCTCGGACGCCGCCGTTCTTGCCCAGGCCGCCAAACAGGCGCCGCGTCTTTTCCTCGCCTGTTGTTCGGCGTCCAGCATGTGGACAGCCAACGCCGCCAGCGTATCCCCCAGTGCGGATACGCAAGACGGTAGAGTCCACTTCACTCCCGCCAATCTTATCAGCAAATTTCACCGTGCCATTGAATCTCCAATGACGGCACGGATTCTGCGCACCATTTTCGCCGATCCACGGTATTTTGTGCACCACCCTCCCCTGCCTGGTGTCGACACCTTCGGCGATGAAGGAGCCGCCAACCGTACCCGCCTTTGCACCGCCTATGGTGAACCCGGGGTGGAATGCTTTGTGTTCGGCAAAACGGCCTTTGCCGATAACCTGCCAACACCGCAACGCTACCCGGCCCGCCAGACGCTGGAGGCTTCCCAGGCGGTAAGCCGCTTACATGGTCTTAATCCCGCCAAAGTCGTCTTTGCCCAGCAAAATCCGGCCGCCATCGACGCCGGGGTTTTTCATAACGACGTCATTGCCGTCGGCAATCAGAACGTGCTGTTTTACCATCAGGAGGCGTTTCTTAACGGCCCCGCAGTCTGCAGAGAACTCCAAACCAAATACGGCGCCTCGAAATTACATTGTATCGAGGTCGAGAGCCGTGTAGTAAGCCTGCAAGAAGCCGTCGGCACCTATCTATTCAATAGCCAACTCATCACCCTGCCCGATGGCACCATGACCTTGTTACTACCCCGGGAGTGCGAAGACTCAGAACCGGTACGGCGCTATCTCGAAGCGCTGCTAACTATGGATAATCCAATTACCCGCCTGGAAATTCTGGATCTGCGACAAAGCATGCGCAACGGCGGCGGTCCAGCCTGTCTGCGCCTGCGGGTGGTGTTGACGGAGGCGGAATTCGACGCTGTAAATCAAGGCGTATTGTTCAGCGAAACGTTATACGCCGCCTTACACGCTTGGATAGACAAACATTATCGGGACCGGCTCTCAGAGGAGAGTCTCCGCGATCCTCAGCTGCTGAACGAGTCCCATAGCGCGTTGGATGAACTCACCGGAATTTTACAGCTCGGATCTATCTATTCATTTCAACAGGTATGATAAAGCCACCGTTTTTTCAATGGGAGGATTTTGACAATGACTGAACCCACGCCGGTCACACGGGCCCTATTTGACGAAGTGATGGTGCCAAACTACGCCCCGGCGTCGATCATTCCGGTGCGGGGGCAAGGTTCCCGCGTCTGGGATCAGGAGGATAACGAATATATTGACTTTGCCGGCGGCATCGCCGTCACTAGTCTGGGTCATTGTCACCCGCGTTTAGTCGCCGCGCTGCAACAGCAGGCCCAAACCCTCTGGCATGTTAGCAATGTCCTGACCAATGAACCGGCATTACGCCTTGCCAAAAAACTATGCGATGCCACCTTTGCCGAAAAGGTGTTTTTTGCCAATTCCGGTGCCGAGGTCAACGAAGCCGCCCTTAAACTGGCGCGCAAATATGCCGCAGATCACTACGGCCCCGAAAAACGCGAAATCATCGCCTTTACCCAATCCTTCCACGGGCGCACTCTATTTACCGTATCCGTGGGCGGCCAACCGAAATACACGGAAGGTTTTGAACCCTTGCCGGGAGCTATTACGCATTTACCCTATGACGATCTGGAAACCCTGGCACGGCATATTTCTGCCAAAACCTGCGCCGTGATCATGGAACCCATGCTGGGCGAAGGCGGCGTTCTGGTGCCATCCCAGGCCTTTGTGGAAGGTGCCCGTGAATTATGCCATCAGCATAACGCCTTGCTGATCTTTGATGAAGTGCAAACCGGTGTCGGCCGCACCGGGCACCTCTATGCCTACCTGGGCCTAGGCGTTGTTCCGGATATTCTCACCAGCGCCAAGGGTCTGGGAGGCGGGTTTCCCATCGGGGCTATGCTGACCACCACCGCCATCGCCAATAGCTTCGGCGTCGGCACCCATGGCAGTACCTATGGCGGCAATCCTCTGGCCTGTGCGGTAGCCGGCGAGGTACTCGATATCGTTAACGATTCTGAGTTGCTGGACGGTGTGCGGCACAAGCATGCGCGTTTAGTCGCTGGACTTAGGGAGATTAACGAACAATTTCACGTTTTCTCAGAAATTCGCGGGCGCGGGCTGTTGTTGGGTTGCGCCGTTACGCCGGATTGGCGAGGCAAAGCCCGGGAATTCCTGGCAGCGGCACGGCAACAGGGGCTGTTGGTGCTGGTCGCCGGCCCGGATGTGATTCGTCTGGCACCTTCTTTGATCATTTCCGATGAGGGTATCGACGAAGGTTTACGACGGTTCGCTGCGGCCATTGCCAGTATCACGAGGTAACCTGCCGGTTGCCGGGTGCAGCCACTGCAACGGCCCAGTAGAAATTGTAGGTTGATAGGTTCTAGTCGCCGTTTTTGAGCTGACATTCCACACACCCTCTACCCGGAATCGGAATATAACGTCTCATAGCGCTCCTTTAGTAATGCCAACAAACGGTTGAGCTCAGAGAGCTCTATGTAATGGCGCGGCATCATAAATATAAAGTCGTGATCGTCGTGATGATGGGTATGCGGAATGTCGGTTGTAAGAATGCAAAGTATGTCTTTTCCGGTTTGGAAGGTTACTAATCCATCGAACTGTAAGGGTTCACACCCCAGACGCAGATTGAGCAACACTGCAAGGGTGTGAGCCAATATTTTGCGGGCGATCCGATTGGTTAGATGTTAAGAATCACGTGCCCGCGTGGTGGCCAAATCGAAGCGTTGCTCCAGTTGGCTGATGACAGTTTTAACGCGTTTGCGCACCCGCTGCAACAAGTGCAAAAATCATGGATTCCCCGATGGAATCAGTGACTCGCGGAGAGTCATTAGTACAGAATCTCGCTGGACTCTGCCCTGAAGTGGCCGACGATATGGCGCCGATTCCCATGTTCGCGGCGGATAAAGTCACGGATGCTGGCGGTGCTCCGGGCTTTACTGCCTTTGCCACGCGTTCAGTGAGTCCGGATGTGCCTTCCAATACCGTCGTGGTCTCCTGTGAAGTCGCTACCGCAAAGCTCAATGAACTGCGCCAGAAAGAAGGCATCAAGGTATGGGCCAACTCTCGACTTGAATATTGGCTCCAGAAGAGGCACCAGAGACCGCTGATCATCTCCTTGACTTAGTGCGTTCCGACGGCGGTTTTGACTGCCGGCCCTTTCTCGATTTATGCCTCCAATAGCCTAGCCGAAGTGATAACGGTAGCCGCTCGCTGTCAACAGCCGCCACGATCGCATTAGCTACTCTTCTTAAGGGCCGGGAATGTTTCAACCCAAAAAACTGGATCTCGCTGCTTATAGCCATTTCTTTGGCAACTTCGGTCCAGGCCGTCCGGCTGGCGGTGATAGCAGTGTTTTTGACAATGGCACCTCCGCCGCAACGCCAGTCGCCGCTGGTGTTGCAGCACTACTGATGAGCGCTTTTCCCGATCTTACCCCGGACAGGTTAAGAAAAGCTTTACTGGAAACCACCATTGACATCGGCAAACCCGGACGGGATCATGATTTAGGCTATGGTGTGATTAACGCGGCGGCGGCATACAGCTTTCTAAAATCCAATTCCTAAACGCACGAGGAAGAATACTTTGAAGTGGCTAATTACGACGAAGAAGGACATCGACCTGGCGCTCCTTCAGGAAAAGCTTGGCTCGTGGGGTTGCCACGAGACTTCCCAGGAGCCACCCATTACCTTGGGAACCGACGAGCAAGTCATTGAAGTCGTGTGTCCCCCCGGTATCGATCTGCGCGAAAAGGCCGAGGGAGAAGCGGTAATTCTCCAGATTCATCCCAGCTCTGAGCTCCAGCTATTTGGGCCCGGCGCTGACTTGCAAACGCAGTAGCTCTGCAACAACTCGGCGCGGCATAACAATCAGAAAGTTTAACCCTCGGCCGAATGCCCGTGACGATGATGTTCCCCGGCGGCGGTGTAATGCTCGCCTAACGCATCGCCGAAATCGCCGTCGGGATCGCGCCAGATCGTAATGAATATGGTTGGCATTATTTTGGGTATTATCGTATTCAATCAACAGGCGCGGCCCGTGCAGCCGGTAATAATGCGCCCTGCCCGGCTCCAGGCCGCCGGCCCAGGCAAAATGAATTCGCTCGCTGCCCGCCTCGCGAATCTGGTGCCATTGGGCGCGGGCAAGGTCATCCCGTAGATTACCCACATATTCCGCAATTAGACGCATCGCCAAATCGCAGCGAGTTACGTCTTCTCCGCAATCCGTGGGCACGGGCTGTTATTAGGTTGCGCCGTTACGCCGGATTAGCGAGGCAAAGAGGCAAAGAGGCAAAGCCCGGGAATTTTTGGCAGCAGCACGGCGCCTGCCGCCTCGCCATCCGTGCTCAACAGGCTGCGAACCTGCAGCAGCCGCTGGCTTACGATCCATCTACCGTCGCTGGTGGGTGAGCCAAACCCGTCAAAATGGCATGCAGAATTAGGCCTCCTGCCTTGCAAGTGCCACTTGGCGAATAGTGATAACAGTGGTTTAATCATCGCATCGGCTTGCTCATTGGTGCTTAATCCTCTTGCCAGGGATCGAACAACTGTAGTCTCCCGATTTGGTCAAAGTCGCGCTGATTGCGCGTAGCCAGGGTCAACCCGTGACGCAGAGCTATGGCGGCAATCTGGGCATCTTCAACGGTGATCGGTCGGCCGATACGCCGACGGTGAGCTACGACATTGGCATAGGGCTTTGCGCATACCTCGTCAAACCCCAGGCAACGACCAACGAATTCGGAGAACATTTCTGCTGCAATCCGGCTCAGGTCTTCCCGGCGCTGGCCTTCCGGCAACAGAGCCAGCCCAAGTTCAATCTCGGCCCTGGTCACGGAGCAGATATATAGAGAGCTAATCGGCTGATTATCGAGCCACCGGATGACCCGCTCGGCGGGGTTCGGGCGCATTAGTTCGGACAGCACATTGGTGTCGAGCAAGATCAGACATCAGGCTCGGTGAAGTCCGACACGGCCCGCGGTAACGAGCGTTCAGGCAGTGGCAGTTCCACGCCACCGACCTCGGCGAACCGGGTATGAATACGGCTGCCGAGTCCTTTATCTTCCTTTCGTCCCTGTGACAGCGCCTCCTGCAGGATACGTCTCGCTTCCTCTTCCATCGAGCAACCATGGGCAGCCGCCTGCCGGCGCAGATTTTCCTTCACGGTCTCTTCAAGATTGTGAATCATCAGTGTCGCCACTTCATTGCCTCCTATTGGCATCAAGCAGGGTTTGCTAGGTTTTAGCCTGCTCAATCAGTTATCTGGTGCTGCAATACACGCGCTGACAGAATTCCCGAAACGGAGCCATCGGGGTATCCACCGGCCAAACGCCGCTGGTTTTGGTAAGTTGCCCGACGGTCAGTACTCAAACATGCTTGTTTGCCCAAGTTTTACCTCTGGCTGCATTCGCACAACCTATGGTTCCATCTTGAGCAACCATTAAATGCGTGCTTGAGCAACCATTAAATGCGTGCTTGAGCAACCATTAAATGCGTGCTTGAGCAACCATTAAATGCGTGCCATTAAAATTAAAGTTGTTGTGTTTATCGATTGGACCCGATGCATCATTGTATAAATAAATACACGAGAACGAATACTTTGAAGTGGCTAATTATGACGAAGAAGGACATCGACCTTGCACTCCTTCAGGAAAAGCTTGGCTCGTGGGATTGTCACGAAACTTCCCAAGAGCCACCCATTCCGTTGGGAACCGATGAGCAAGTCATTGAAGTCGTGTGTCCCCCCGGTATCGATCTGCGCGAAAAAGCCAAGGGAGAAGCGGTCATTCTCCAGATTCATCCCAGCTCTGAGCTCCAGCTATTCGGGCCCGGCGCTGACTTGCAAACGCAGTAGCTCTGCAATAACTCGGCGCGGCATAATAATCGGAACGTTTAACCCTCGGCCGAATGCCCGTGATGATGATGTTCCCCGGCGGCAGTGTAATGCTCGCCTAACGCGTCGCCGAAATCCCCCTCGGGATCGCGCCAGACCGTATGAATATGGTTGGCATTATTTTGGGTATTATCGTATTCAATCAATATTCGTGGCCCATGCAGCCGGTAATAATGCGCCTTGCCCGGCTCCAGGCCGCCGGCCCAGGCAAAATGAATCCGCTCGCTGCCCGCCTCCCGAATCTGGCGCCACTGGGCGCGGGCAAGGTCATCCCGTAGATTATCCACATATGCCGCAATTAGACGCATCGCCAAATCGCGGCGGGCTTCATTCATGTCACCTAGCGGCAGACCGGCTGGCGTCTGTAGGCTCTCTGCCCGACCAGGTCCTGTCACAATATCCCCTAATGACCGCTCACCGAGCATCGCTCTCTGCCGTTGCGAAGGCTCCAAACTGCGCACCAACTCTCTGGCAAGATCCTGTTCTTGCGCCTGCACCCGTAACCCCTGTAAGGGACCTTCGCGTACCTCGGCCGGATTCGATCCCAGAAAGGCCGGCGTCACGGCGATGCATTCATCATCCAGAACGGAAAAATTCAACGCTAGATGATGGCCTTCGACACGCCACCCCCACGGTACGTTCGGCGGTTCGCCAAAGAGGCTAAAGGCATAGTTTTCCGGGTCTCGAGAACGGGCGAAAAACCCTCCTTGCTGACGCAGCACTTCTTCTAAACGCATAATGTCTTTTGCCTTACGGTAACCCACTTTGCTTAGCGCAAAGTCCAGCAACGCCTCGGCGGCCGCCCGTTGTTGCGCATTCATCGCCTTCCAAGGCAACCCTTTGCGGCGGCGGGGCACATAATGCCAGTTGCGCCGTTCCGAGCTGGTAAAGGGAAAGACGGTTTGGCGGCGCTGCTCGCCACTGAGCGTGTCGAGAAATTCCGCCGCCAAGGCGGCGTGTTCATGGGTAGATGCCTGCTGCACTGCTCTCACCTCTTTAGCAAAAATTGAAGATACCAGCGCCATCCCCATGCTATGAAGCAATCGGCGTCGCGTTAACGGCATGGCGAATTCCTCACGGCGACAAGCGCCCAAGCACTGTTAAATTACCCTCCGGTAGCGGCCGGATGACCACCATTTCGCCGGAGCGAGGGAAAATGTCGGTCAGGGCGGTAATATTGACCTGGTGAGTGACCAGTACTAAGGAGGGACCGCTGCCCTGGGCGGCAAGAAACTCCCGCAGAGCGGCCGTCTGTTGGGGTCCCTTGTCGCGCCGGCGGAAAAAGGAATCCAGCACGGGAAACGGCTCCACCGGTCCGAGATCGAGGAGCCTGGCGGTTTCCAGACAGCGGCACCAGCGGCTGGACAGCACTCGGGCAATGGCGATATTGCGCTCGCGAAAGGCCTGACCGATGCGCCGCGCCTGTTCTCTGCCCTCCTCGGAAAGGTTGCGTTGGGTGCTACAGTTCTCCAGGCGAAACACTGCCGGATCCCCGGTGCCCGGCGCCAGTGCATGGCGCATTAGAGCGATATGCCCGCCTTGCTTAAGGGCCGTCCAGAGGGAATCTGCGCCCTCGTCCGCTGCACTTGCCCAGACAGGCAAAAGCCCCGCCAACAGCCCTACCAATCCAAAAATAATCGTCCGGTAACGGCTCATGGATACCCTCTCAATACTTTACGGTACAGCCGTAGGGACGGGTCACCGCCGGTTCAACCGGCTTATCTTCGGCCAGCGCCACCAGCGCTGTACGCACGTAATTCTGAGCGGTCTCCACGTCGGACCAGCGCGCCGAGGGTGTATCGTCGATCCCCCCCATATAAACCAGTTTCCCTTCGGGATCGATAATATACATATGGGGCGTGGTCTTGGCGCCATAGGCCTGGCCGATGGACCCTTCCGAGTCCAGCAGCACGGCGCTCGGTACGGCGTTGCGGCTCGCCGTTAGTTCATTGGCTTCCGCCGGCGTCACATGGCCCTGTTTGCCGGGAGCCGAGGAAATAATGGACAACCAGACAATATCCTGCTCGGCCGTCTCCTGCTGCAGTTTCTGCATATTAGCGGTACCGTAGTGCTTGCCGACGAACGGGCATTCATGATTCGTCCACTCCAGCACCACGATTTTACCCCGGTAGTCGCTTAGTCGATGGGTGTCGCCTTGGCTATCCGTCCCGGTAAAATCCGGCGCAGGTGCGCCAATCTGAGGCGCTGCCAATGCCGCCAAGGGCAGGCCCAACACGATAACGGCTAGGACCGTCGCAGCAACGAACGCTTAAGCTGGACATCATCATACTTCTCATGGTTTCTCCTTTACTTACCAGGTTTCGAGGGCACGAAGCAATGTCGCTTCGCTTAACAACTGCGGCAAAATCATTGGCTTCAACCCCGGCAATGGCGGGTAAAGCACATATAAGGGCACACCGCTGCGCCCGAAAGCACTAAGAAACTGCGTTATTTCCGGATTCCGGTTGGTCCAGTCGCCCTTAAGATAGACCACGCCCTTATCGGCAAAACGCCGGGCCAGTTCGGCAGAACGCAAGACCACCCGTTCGTTGACGAGGCAGGTAATACACCAGGCCGCCGTCATATTCACAAACACCGGTCGGCCGCCTGCCCTGAGAGTGTCGAGCCGGGCACGAGAAAAAGGCTCCCAGGCAGGCCCGCTACTAGATGCTTTGGTGCTGCTGAGCGCCGCTTCACCGGTACTGCCGGCCGGCAGTGCCGCCAGGCCAAGGGCCGCTATGACGGTTCCCATGACGGCGACCTTACCCAGCCTTCCGATCACACCGCCGGCCGGGGTAAGCCGCTGATAGAGCCAGATGGCAAAGACAATCAGCAGCAGACCCGATAACGCCAGAGCGACGCCGTGAGGACCGGCCTGCTGGCTAAGCACCCACACCAGCCAGATGACCGTGGCATACAGGGGAAAGGCAAGAAACTCCTTGACACCGGTCAGCCACGGCCCCGGTTTCGGCAGCATTCGCAACAGCGGGGGACAAAAACACAGCAGCAAGTAAGGCAATGCCAAACCCAATCCCAGGGCCAAAAAGACAGTCAACGCTACCGGCCATGGTTGGGTAAGGGCAAACCCCATGGCCGTCCCCATCAAGGGCGCCGTACAGGGTGTCGCGGCCACCACCGCCAGGGCGCCGGTGGCAAAAGAGCCTCGATAACCGGGACGGGCCGTCCAGCCACTGCCCAGGTCCATTAGAGTATTACCCACGGTAAAAACACCGGACAGACTCAACCCCAACACAAAAAATAAATAAGCAAGCAGCATGACAAACACCGGGGATTGCAGTTGAAACCCCCAACCTATCTGGGTGCCCGCAGCCCGCAGGGCGAGCAAGACGCCGGCGATGGCGGTAAAACACACCAAGACCCCCGCCGTATAGGCCAGACCATAGCGGCGGACCTGGCTCCGGGCTGCCCGTCCGTGCTGGACGATACTGAGGGCTTTCATGGACAATACGGGAAAGACACAGGGCATCAGATTCAGCAGCAGCCCGCCCAGGAGTGCAAGGATCAGGGCCTGGCCCAGATAAAACCCGGTATCGCCGCTGCCGGCCACGGCGGCGGCGACCGGCGGTGCGGACACGGTAACCGCCTGGACCTGTAAACCATCCGGCGTCCGTGCCTTTGCCACCAGCACGCCGCGCAGGGGTTGCGGAGGAATATCCCGCAGTTCTCCCCGCGTTAGTTCCAATTGGATGGCTTGTCTAGTGCGGGTCATGGGCTGCGGGGCGGCATTTTCGAGAACACCATAGCGGTAAGGAAAAAAGTGTAGTGCCTCGAGATCTTCCGCCATCACCCCGGAAGTATTCAGGGTCAGAACCAGCCTTGCGTTATCCGCTGTTACCGTAACGGGCCACGGACTCGGACCGGGAAGCGCCCGGCGGGTCATGGCGAAGACCTCAGCCCAGCGCGAATCCCGCGGCGAATCGGCAGTCGTGACGGGCAGGGTAAGGTGTAGGGTGGCCGTCTCGGGAATGCAGTCTTCCTGACACACCAGCCAATCCGCCCGTGCGGTTAAGGTCAGCGGCGTATCCGCCGGCAGTTCGTCGGGCGGCGTTATCGGTATCAGCAGATAGACCTCGCCGTGATAGCCGTAATTCATTAGCGGGCCCACGGGAATGTGCTCAGGATAGGGCCAATGAATGTCGCCGACGGTAAAACCTTGGGGAAGGGACCACTCGATGGTAGTGGCCAATCCCGAATCTCCCGGATTGCGCCAGTAGGTGTGCCAGCCGTCGCGGATATCGAGGTGCAGCGCCAACCAAAAAGGTGCGCCGGAGCGAATCGCCGTCACCTCGCTGATCAGCTGCGCCCGGACATTTTCCGTCGCCACCGGATTGGCCGCCGACGGCAGGGGCCTTGCCGCAATGACGACAAGCAGAACAAGCAAACCCAAAGACCAAGCTGAGAAACGTTGCGCCACGAAATATGCTCGTAAAGTGAGGTTGACCCAGCCGCTAATCGTACTACGCTCTTGGTAAGCAAATGCTCGCCAGAGTTCCAGGTCAACTCACTACTACAGCAATCACCAGTTCCCGTGCGTCCATTCGGCCTGCATGATTTCCCACTGCCACCGCCGGCCGTGGTTTGCATTCATTTAGAAACCTAACCTGAGACTGACTCTGCTCGTTCCTGCGTCATATGTTGAGCCAGTCACTAAAGTCTCTCTGAAGCGTATCTTCAAGCTTCTTAATCTTTGGAAAATAGATGTCATGAAGAATTGGCAACAAACTTGGGCGAAGAGGAAAATGAGGTCCGGAGAAAACTGACCGATAAAGAACTTCGAGGGGGATGCTATCGAGAACAGAAGGTTCGGCGCCAATGTGACGACAGCACGATTTGAGGAAACCTGCAGGGTCTGTTTGTATATGCTCGAACTGCATGATGAGCATCTGTTCGGGAGGAAAAACGCTCTGCCAGTTTTCAATACATGTCGCGTAGTCGCCGCGCAGGAGAGAATTTTTTGATTTGAAGTGATCAATAAACCACTGATCTGAGGCTTCGTCGAAGATCATTTCTGCCCGGCGTAAGGCCATTAATGCCGATGACCAAGCTCGCCTTAACGGGTTACGAATCACAAAGATAATTCGCACGTCAGGAAAGATATTTTTAAACTGCCTGATGACATTAGTAGCCAAGATGGCGTAAGCGGGCGTAATTTCTCCGCTAAGCACTTTCGCGAGATTGGAAGAAAAGAGGTTTTTATACCAATCTATCCCGTTGGCGAAGTGAACATCCCAGAAATGAACCTCTTTACCTCCGGGAAAGCGGATTCCAGGATGACGAGAAAGATTCTCAAACAGCCATGTTGTTCCTGCTTTTTGTGCGCCTATACCCACGAAATCTAGCATTGAAAACAGCTACGCAAAACGACTGTTGAGACACCATTGAGTAACGGGACGAGGGTTAGAGCACGTCCCGGTTACTCAGTTCAGTTAAGATCAATAATGAACGTTATTGCGCCGGCACACTATTCAGTGAAACCGACCAGGCATCAGGATATCTGACAGATCCTTATTCACTGGCCAGAGCGACTTTATCGGTCAGAGAACCAGTAGCCACGTTTTCCAATGCGGCGAGACGAGCTCTAAGGTCTTCTATGGTCTTTTCCTGCGCCAACGTATAAAGGGTTAGCTCCTCAACTTTTTCCAGCAACTTGAACTGTAACATGGTCACACTGAGTCCCTTTTTGCTAACCTCCTCAGCAGACGGGATATTGGGGAGGTGCTTTTGTCGCTTGACAAAAGCCGCCAGCTCGTCCAGCGGCATCAGTGAGTAATCCTCTTCAAAGACATAGTCCGGCGTGCCACTCTCTGTGATGTTGCCGCTGATCACCAAATTACCATCAGGCTCAAGCCTGAACACCGTGCTACTGCCTGGACCAATTTTCACCGTGCCGTCGCTTTGAACAGTAAACTCGGAGCCACCGCTACCCTGCAGCGAAATCCTAAATTCGTCATTAGATACGGAGAACGCATAGTCACCTCCAGCATTATTCGTTATCTTTAGCTTGACTTCGCTTTCATCCCCGTGAATATGGAGAGCCTCTTTCGGAGAGGAGGTTCCTATCCCAACATCACCGTCGCTGGCGATGTCAATGCTGCTGGTCGGTGCTCCGGGTCTGATACGAAAAGGCAGTTTTGAGCCATTGGTAACATCTCGGATAAAGAAATTAGTCTCGTTACCCGCAACATCCCAGGTTTGTGGAGTCCATCCTGCGGAACCATCCTGTTGGAGGCGCAGCGTAGGGGTATTACCGCTCACGCTATGGAGGTCTACCACCGGGGTTGAGGTGCCAAAACCAACCTGACCGCTGTCTTCCACGTAAAGAGAGTGGGATGGAGCCCCTGCCTCGATAGTGAACGGGGTTTTACCGCCGTCGACATCGTCGATCGAGAATTTATTAGCGCCACCGTTTGCACTATCATTAGCGGTAATCTGCCAATCGTTGCTTGGAAAGCTTGCCGAGGCACTCGTATCCTGAAACTTGATGCGCAGATTGTTTTCCTTAAGGCGAATAGTGTCGAATCCAAAGCTTTCACCGTTTACACAGTCTATGCCGATACAGGCGCTACCGTCCACGACGAGATCATCCACAATCACTTGATCCGCGAGAACGATGTTTCCGGTAACCGCCATTAACACGGCAGCTATCCCAGTCTTGACGATATTCATAGCATATTCCTTTGGCATGCTGCTAAGCGAGACATTAAGATTTTGATGCTCTTCCATGGCTTTATTCCTCTTGAATATCCGGATCCACCAGCATTCCATCCTTAATGGTAAAATATCCTGATTGCACTGGTCCACGCTTTGCCGATCGGAGCGAACGATTTGCGGCCGCCACCAAAGAACGGCCGTTTTCATCGATGCCTTTTTCGAATTTCACGGCTCCGGCGGGTCGTTTTGTTTCCGCAATCGCCAACCCTCGGGATACCATATAGAGTTCATAGGTATATGAACCGTCATTCGGATTCGCTACAAACGGATCATCGCCATTTGGAAACTCTTCATGGATATAGTAACCGTCTGGACCTGACACGGTTAATACCATGCTGGAATAATTCAAATGAGGTTTAGGTGCCCAGAAAATTTCACCGCGGTCTTCATACAGCGTCGCCAACGGTTCGCTAAGCCGTGCTGCGTCGGCAGAGGAGGCGCTACTCTGGACGGCGTCATAACCTGGCCCCGTGGCCGACAACGCCCCTGTGGAAAAGGCTAATACCAAGAACAGCGCACTCAACGAAGCACGCACTGATGGACTTATGAGTTTCATTGCTGAAGGTTTCATCCTTGAGAGCATTCCCTTTTGTTGTTTAGGAGAAGGAATTTATTTAAAGCAGGTAAAGCTCAAAGTCAAGCTAAGCTCGTGAAGGTGTCTCCGAACACGCTGTGATCTTGTACTAGGAATTTCCCCAGTTCTTGGCTAAGGAGACACTCCCTGTCTTATCCAAAACCGACGTTAAATTTATCATTACTTATGAGCCTCTCGATGATAAAAATCTATCATATTCATATTCGCAAAACAGCTGGAACCGCACTACTTCAGGTCATTAAAAGCAAGTTCGATCAATCAAGAATCTGTCCGATAAGATCGGAGTGGGAGTTAAAGCAAAAAGTAAAAAGAGAGGGGTGGATAGATTATCTACAGCAATTCCAACTAATTAGCGGCCACTTTTATACCTTAGCGTCGCTGCTACCACATGAACATTATACCTACCTTACCTTCCTAAGGAATCCTTTACATCGAGTCATTTCTGTTTTCAAGCAAATGCAAAATGATAAACGGGATGTATTTCACAAGAAAATAACCGGCTTAAGTCTTGTGGAAGCACTCGAAAGTAATCTGTTCAATCAGGAACTGCAAAATGGGCAACTGAGATTTCTAGTCTCTAACGCTGGTCACTCGCTTGAATCTCTACCATCCCAAAAAGCTATCGAAGTTGGACTAAAATTTTTGGGATCGATTGATTTTTTTGGCATTCAAGAACTAATGGGGGTCAGTGCATTGCTATTTAATAAGCAATTCTGTACAAACCTACCTTCACGAATACCGCGGGTCAATACTCGAATTACCGAAGGCGGCCTCCAAGTAGCAGATCTCTCCAGCGAAGAGATCGAACTTATTATAATGCATAACAAACTTGACATGATACTTTATGAAAAAGCGCTAGATATCTTCGATAAGAATTGCGTTAACGTATTAAATAATAGCTTGACTTTGGCCAATCCTCCCTAACCCCAACTATCTCCCACCAAGGAAGAGACAATTAAGAAATTAATACTAAAGGATTTATTCCTTCCCCCGAAGGGGAGAAGATGAAGGTAAGAGGTTCTTAAGCGTTTGATTTGTAAACAATGGCCAAAGTCCTGTTATGGATAAAACATTCATTAACCAATTGGTGCTCGTCATTGGTGCCCACCGTGCCGGCACAAGCTTGGTAGCAAAAGCCGTAGAGGTAACCGGAGCGGATCTAGGTGACGATCTGCTGCCTCCGGCTTCGGATAATCCCAAAGGCTTCATGGAAGACCGCCAGGCCTTCTCTTTGAATGAGGCGCTACTCGACACGCTTAACCTTTATTGGGACGCCCCGACGACAATTTACGGCTTCGATCCCCAAGAACCTGAGCTTTCGCCTTATCGAGACAAGTTGCATGCCTTGCTTACCAAAAGACGTGCTCAAGCGAACACTTTCTGCGTTAAGGACCCACGCCTTTGCGTGCTGCTACCTTTTTGGCTATGCGTTGTGGATGAGCTTGGGCTGAACGTGCAGTTCGTCATTTCCTTGCGCAGCCCTTTGGATGTAGCAAACTCTCTTTCCAGCAGAAATCACTTTTCAACCGAGAAAGGACTTCGGCTCTGGCTCAACTGGTATTACGCTGCACTTACCAACATGTTTGAGCGCCCGGAAAAGAAAGTCTTCGTATCCTATAACAAACTGCTTAGTGATACCGAACAAGAAATACGCCGTCTCGGCAGAGAACTCAATCAAGCTCATCGAAACTACGAGGTGGACGGAGATAAGCTGCAGGACTTTGTTGCTACCTTCGTGGATCAATCGCTACGCCATCACCAAGCGGATCAGTCTGTACTTGAACAGCAGTGTGCTTTGCACGGACTGGATCAAGTACTACCCGTTTACAATCTTCTTTCCGACTTTTGCCATGGGCGTTGGTCGAAACAGAAGATCAAGAAACTTCTCTCGAGCATTCCGCGCAACAACCTTGAATACGCCAACTTTAGAGCGCATCTCGACTACTTCAAAAAAGAGCGCAATGAGGTCTACGTTCTTAATAAAAAAGTCAACAAGCTAATCAAGTCCATCAATCAAAAGGAACTAGAATTGCAAGAAGCTAAAAATCATATGGAACTCAAGCATGATCTCACCAGAAGGAGAGCTAATCTGGAATGCTTGATAGATCAATATAAGGAAATGCAGAGAAAAACCGAAGAAGACGTGAAGCAGTTGAGCTTCCAGATAGAGCACGACATCGAGCACCTTCGGCGGCAGCATACCGACTTACTGGACGAGCATAAAGTGCTGCAGGCGGAAAGAGAATTCGAACTGCGCCATTTTGCAGAAAAACATCAGCAAGAAATTCAACAACTGCAATTCAAGTACGATGACTTATCGTTAAGTTACGAGAAGCTCAAACAGAATAAAGACCTTGAAATCGCCGAACTCAGATTTACGATTCGGCAACTGGGTGACGCGCAGGAAAAATTCGCTCAAAAAACTGAAGAAGATATACGGCAAATTGTCTGGCAGCGAGAGACAGAAGTAGTCAATCTGGAAAACGACCTTACGGCGGTACAAGCTTCGCTGAGCTACAAGCTAGGGCGACTGATTACCTGGCCGGCCCGTAAGGGCTACGACCTTTTATTTGAGCCTGGCATTAAACACACTCCGAATCTGACTCCGGCCACAAACCTGCTTTTTCTAATGCTGCGTCATCCCGTCAAGATCGGCCGGTTAATCAACCGGGAGCGCGTCAGGAACGCCTATATTACGTTTTTCAAAAAGCCTGGCACTGCCAGAGGCGTGGTGGATTATTATCAGCGCATGGTGGGAAGGACAACCCCAGCATTAGCAGAATTATATTCGCCCATTCTCCGATCCCACTCAGTCTTAGATGGTCTGCCGAAACTGGAGCCGCAGCCTAAAGTCAGCGTATTGATTGTGAATTACAACGGCCAGGCACATCTTCTAAATCTGTTGGATTCACTGCGCCTGCAAACTTACAGAAATTTTGAAGTCATTATCGTAGACAACTGTTCGCAGGATAATTCGGTTGAATGGATGAAACTGCACTATCCCGAAGTTCGAGTCATTTCGTTGCAGCAAAACCTTGGTTTTGCCGCCGGAAATAACATCGCTTCCGAAGTTGCTACCGGGAATCTGTACTGTCTTTTAAACAATGACACAGAAATAGAAACTGATTGCTTAGAGCGGTTAGTGGGTTGTATGACTAAATACCCCAATGCCGGAATTGTCGGACCAAAAATCCTTTTCTGGAAAAAGTTTCTGCTGCTGCAGATTAGGCTTGATGGCATGTACGGGGAATTCGGCAACATCGAGATGGACGTAAGCACTCTCGAGGAATCTGCTCGCGTCTACCCTAAGATCTTCTATAAATCAGGCTTCTCAGTGGAAAAGGATGACAACGTACGGCGTGTCAGGATCATTGAAAAATGGGGAGAATTGCTCTTTCCGGTTTGTCAAGGCCAACATTCAATGGATCTAAATCTGCGAGCGATTGGTGAAAAAAACGTCAATGTCAAAGTGTACGTAAAGGACGGCCCGCTACTTGCCAGTCTGGAAGTCGCCTCGCAAGCCTGGAAACAGGCATCGGTCGATCTTTCTGCGGCAGCTGGAGCCGCCGCTTTCGTCATCAATAACGCTGCCTCCACGGTTACCACCAACGGCGACGTATTCGACCGGGGTTTCGGCGAACTGGACGCGGGGCAATTTGACAGAGTAGAAAAGGTGGACGCACTATGCGGTTGTGCGATGCTGGTGAGGCCCGAAGCACTAGCGGGAAGATCCATTTTCGCCGATCAACTTTTCGCCTACTTCGAAGACACGGACCTTTCCCTAAGGATCCGGCAGTCGGGATTTGAACTTATTTATTATCCGAGGAGCGTCATCTACCACAAGCACGCATCCACGTCGAAGGAAAATTCGGCCTTTTTCCGATTCCATGTCAACAGAAACAGAGTGTTGTTCTACGCTTTGCACTTTTCCGAGCAGTTTTGGAAGAGCGAGTACCGCAAGGCACAACTGCACCTCAATCACCTGAGAAACTATTATACAAAGGAATCCGTATCCCAAATAGAAAAGGAATTTGCTGTTCTGATTCCACAGATCTTCGCCGACTGGAACCGACTCCTGCCAGCCATCCGGCAAGGCAGTTTCTACAACAGGGAACGGTTTTTTCCCACAATCGGCATCTATAACAATTTCTGGTATACGCTCGGTGGCGCCGAACATCACGCTGGAGTTATGGCCCAGAGGCTGCAGCGCTACGGCTTGGTCGATTTAATAAGCGAGAATGAGTTCAGTATTGTTGATATCGAAAGCAAATTTAATTTAAACCTTAAGGGATGTCGAAAACGGTTGGTGACGGCGCTGGAGATTCATCACAACCCCAAAATCACCCAGGAATACTCACTTTTCATTAACTCCACATTCGGCTCAGATCTTAAATGCCACTGCCCTGTCTCTTTCTATGTAGTCAGTTTTCCGTATAACCTATCGGGACGCTCGAAGGAAAACAAGGAGTTTATTCACAGCTATACAAACTTTCTGTGCAATTCACATTACACGTTGGAATGGACTCGACATTATTGGGGTGTATCTGGAGAAGTACTCTATCCCTCGGTGTCTCTGCCCGAGGGCGAAACCACCTTTGACAATAAAGAAAGAATCATTCTCAACGTCGGGCGGTTCTTCAACGATGGCCATTGCAAGAAACAATTGGAGCTCGTTAAAGCTTTCATAGCCCTGCAGTACCAAAGTTCGCGATATCGCAATTGGCGGCTTGTACTGGTGGGCAACGTCAGCCCAGAGCACATGGCCTATTTCCAGGCAGTAAAACAAGCCGCCGCCGGCTATTCAATTAACGTCTTTGAGAATCTGGCTTTCGAAAAACTTCAGGCTTTGTACCGCAAAGCAGCCATCTATTGGCATGCCACTGGACTTGAAGAAGACCTCCGACTGTATCCAGACCGCTACGAACACTTCGGAATTACCACTGTGGAAGCGATGGGTTACGGCTGTGTGCCGGTGGTGATCAATGGCGGCGGGCAAGCAGAAACCGTCGAGGAAGGTGTGACCGGCTTTCTCTTCAACAATATACAGGAGCTTAGCGAAAAGACTCAACGCTGTATTGAGCTGTTTGAGGAGAAATCAGAAAAATTTTGGGCAATGGCTGAACGGGCTATAAGAAAGTCACATAGCTTCGAACGAACCTCCTATGAGAAGACCCTGGAGCGAATTGTGGTCCAGCACCTGAACAGACTTCCCAACGGCCGCCTCTTAAATTAGGCAAAGACTTTAGTCACTTTTCCCGATATAGGGTCCGGCATCGTGGCTCCATAAAACAGTTAAATAGATGCCTTCTAATGAAAAACACTTAGCGACATCATCAACTACGGTTTTTCTCGGAAGGCAATTGCAGAGTAAAAACGTTGCCCAACGCTTCACGAATTTGGTTGATCGACAAATGCCTGGCTGCAAGATTCGGATCCTGGAGATGTCCGCAGGTGAGCCGAAACACCTCAGGCTGCTGGGGAGAGCGCAGATCCATTCGGGTAGCGTAAACAATGGGACTTGGCTTACCGTCGCCTGAATTCCCAAACGTCAGGCCGGCAAACTGCTGCAAAGAACTCACAGCCGCGAATACCCCGGTCTGCCGACTCGTTTGGTAAATCTCGAATGTATCAGGCGCAACCCGTTGGGGAGTTTCTTTGACCTGGCGCAGCTCAAACCTACAGAAGGGATAGTATTGATTCGGCGCATACACCATCCTTCCGTTCTGAATATACGTTGTTAATTTGTACGGAGGAATCACCATATCGTAGTGCAGCAACAATCTAGAACCGCTGGGCACCATATAAAAAGGTGAATTCTCATCGCGCTCTACGAAATTTTGGCATCCCACCAAAAAGATTAGCAGAACAACTAGCGCTGCTCTCCTCATTAATATCTCCAAGGATGAAGATTATTACCCAGATGACAAGCACCAACTCTTATCGACATCTGCAGGCATTAGAAATTCACTGCATGGCCCATGTAAAGATTCGCTAGCCGCTTTCTCAATAAAGTCATACGGAAAAGGGCAGAAACTTATCAATGCATTTAAAGGTCTTTGTAAGCGCTAGACAAAGCAATAATAGAAAGCAATAATTAATGAGTTGACACCAGCCATTTTTGGCTTTAATACCGTTAAGGCCTAAGAAAATGATTATTATTAAACCAAGCCTTATAATGAATTCGAAAAGTTACGGTAGGCATGGAAATGGTTTTGCAAAACCGGCATTCACCACCTAGTCTTAAGCAAAGGCGCGGTTGTCAAAGATCCGCGGTGATCCGGACCCAAAAACAACATAATGCTATTTCTGCCAAAGGATTAACATTCTAGTACTGTTTTCACCCATAAATGCATTAAAAAGCAGTAGCCTAAGTCATTATTAGAACTGTAATAAGGGTATTTGGCAATTCCAGTTGCTAACTCTATCGGGTTAATCAGTCATGACTAACCCGCAGAGTAGTTTTACGCCCGAATCAATCGGGGCATTTCTAAGATACCCAGGGGATACTCATAAGATCTAGGAGTCATCAATGCTTGCATCATCACAGCGGCGAACGCATATCGATTTAAGCAATATGGATACAGATGAGCTACGCATTCTCATCGTCAAAGTGGAACGAGAGTTGGAAATCCGTCAGTTCGAGGAAGGACTACAAAAAGCCGTGCGGGAATATCAAAAAAGAGATCCGCGCGTCATCCATCTCTAAGATACCCCTATGGGGGTAGAGGATGTCATCTTGCAACATCATGGTTATCCTTGAAAAACAATAATCTTATTGGATTAACTTTAAACCGGGCGGTAAGGCTTCGCCAAATACCCGCCTTTCATCGACTTCCTCTAACTCAACCACTTCTTCTACCATCCGTACCCAGGAATCCGGAGCTTTTGCCGTACGTAACCGCTGCACCACCGTAATGCGTAGATCTTCCACTACATCCCGCTCGCGATCGCCGCTACATCGCGCTAGCAGGGTTGCTGCAAAAGCCGCCGGCTGCACTTTCTTCCAGTCTAGCTTTAGCAACTGCTGAAGCCACTCTGTGGCAAGCGTGCGCGGCACTACATTGTGTGCGCTACCGTACAGCGGCGCCCGCGCACCCAGTCTTCCCATGGCCCACCAAGTTTGTGGCGATTCCTCTTTGCCACTCAACCGGCTAAGCAGCCAACGCCCCACTTCAATTTTGCGCTTTGCGGGGAGCCGTTCCAAAGATGCCACTAAGCGCACCATATCGTCATAACTTGCCTTCCTGGTACCCTTAACACCTTTGCTCTTGGGCTGCATTTTGCCAGAGGCGGGTTTAAGCTCAGCAGCGATATCATCCAGAATCCGCAGTTGGGCCGCTTCCTCTAACCCACCGGCAACCCTGCGCCACAGCGTCCACCACTCGGACCAAATCTGAGTCTCATTGCCATATTGCACCTCCTGCGGATAGACAGACCAAAGCTGTTGAACGCGCCAATCATCCAGGGGATAACCAAAACCCGGCCGCAGGCAATAACCCGCCAGACTCAACCACACCCGTTCATGATCAGCTGAACGCCGACGGCGCCGTACTCCCTGCCATAACACATCGAACAACTGCCGCAACAAAGCGCTATCCCAATCGTCTCGTTTGCCCAACACCCTTTCCAGATGCGCGCGTAGTGTTTTGACCTCTTTCGGTTCTACCACCTTGGAACGAGACCCATAAAACCGCTCTAGCCATTCGGCGGCTTCGGCAAAACGAGGATGGCTAGTTGCGGCAACTGCCGTCGTTTCCATGCCCCGCAACTGAAACGCCAACTGCCAGTGGCGTGTTCGATCGTCTACAGCCTCACAACGCACCTCCAAAGTACCGACTTCAGTCTGCATTGCCACCAATTGCACCGGAATTTCTCCTGTCTTCTCTCCGGCGGATAACACCGTAGCAATCGGGGGTAAAACCGTTAACGCTTCCTCGTCAAGGCCGACAACTTCACCGGGACGATAAAACGTATCACCGGTAGAGGACACCAGATGGAACCGCACAGGCTCCCCCAAGCGCAGCCGAAAGATACGCTCCGTAAGCCGCACTTCCTGCCCCTCCTCCATGCCCCGCGGCAGCAAGCAGACCCCTTGCCGTTGTTTGTGTTCGTCCTCCACAACCAGGAAATAACTGCGTGCAGAACCGCCGCCGATCCGCACACCTTGACCCCGCCAAGCCATGCCATAAGCCACGGCGCCTCGGGCCACAGCCAGGTTTGGGTCCGCATTGTCGAGCTGTCGTAACGGCGCTCCCCGCCAACTGTCCAGTAACCCCAACAGTCGGCGGGCCAGCGCAGCGCTTTGAAAGACACCGCCGTTAAGCAGTACCGCATCGGGTACCGGTACCTCTCCCTCAGCCGGTGCGCGATCACCCAAAGCCTCCCGGGAAGCCTGCGCATGATACGCCAAGAAAGCCGCCACATGCCGGGTTATCGCCGGGTCGGCAGCATAAAATAGGCCAAATTCCACAATACCGGCGCGACGTCTTTGGAGACGTTCATTTCTCTCTACCGTTGGCAAAAACCCATCTTCTACTAGGGTCCGCACTTCGCCTCGACTCAGTTCTGCAGAACGGGCGCCGCCAATCAGCTTGGCACCCGTCCCCAGCACCGTCACTGTGGTGTGCTCGGGTGCGTCTGGAGCTAGCAGGCGCTCCTTGGCAAGACGGCATTGCTGGATGAGTTGCGATAAGCCGGCTGCGCTTAGCCGTTCGCCGCCCAGACGTCGCTCTATGTGATGCGCCAGGGCCAAATCCATATTATCCCCACCCAACATCAGATGATCTCCCACGCCAATGCGGCTTAGTTTAAGGCCGCCTTCGGTTGGCGTCGTTTGAATCAGCGTTAAGTCAGTGGTACCGCCGCCGACATCGCATATCAACAACAGTCGGATGTCTTGAAAGAGCGTCGCCAGGCTTTCACGATGGCGGAAAAGCCAATCGTAACAGGCCGCTAGAGGTTCTTCGAGCAACCGAACCCGGAGAAATCCCGCCAGCTGCGCAGCCTCCACCGTTAAGCTGCGCGCCGCCTCGTCAAAAGACGCCGGCACGGTAATAACCACATCCTGTTGTTCCAGCGGATACTGGGGGTAATGCCAGTTCCAGTCATCCCGGACATGGCGCAAATAGCTGGCACTGGCGTCGAGGGGAGACACTTTAGGAACGTCCTCTGGACCACCCCATGGAAGAATAGGAGCAGTACGATCCACCGCCCCGTGGGATAGCCAACTTTTAGCGCTTGCAACTAAACGTCCCGGCACCTTAGTGCCCAATTCCCGGGCCAATTCTCCCAATACAACATTAGGCACTTGACCTGGATCATGGGTTTTCCAGGGTAAACGAATGGTCGCTTCAGACACTTCTCCCTGCGCTGGATGATACCGCAGAGACGGCAGCAACGATCGTATCGCCACCTCACCAGGCGCTATCAGTTGGTCGATGGCAAATAGCTGAATAGCGGGTTTGGCGCTCGCGGCGGTATCCGCATAGGCCACGACGGTATGAGTAGTACCCAAGTCAATGCCCACCAGATAACGAGATGGCTGGGTCTTTTTAGCGATAGCCGCCCTCCTCTACGTACCTCCGGATAACGTTACCATACACCGCTAAGCAAGCCGGCATAGCAGTGGCTGAGCGTGATAGGGCTCACGGTTCTTCGCCGCGGACATCGAATTCCACTTTCCAGGTTTCCGTACCCGTGCGGGGTACCGCCTCCAAGCGCAACGTGCCGACCTCAGTAACCGCCGCATGCAGCCTGACAGGCACTACCTCTCCAGGGGTTCGCCCTGCGGCGGGAAGATTGGCTTCAATCTCTTCAAGCTCTTCTACCGCATCGGGTGTCCAGTGTTCCAGTACCGTACCCACTTGGTCTTCCCGACGCACCGAGGAGCCAAAAAATCGAAACCGCACCGGCTCGCCTATCACCAGCCCCACTTCCTGGGAAGGTAATTCCGCTGAGCTCCCCTCCTCCATGCCGAAGGGGGCGATGCATAGCGCTTGGACGGGTGGCTCCATGCCCGGTACTGCCGGCATAGCACTCTCAATACCCACATAGTAGGCCTTCGCCGTACCGCCCCGGATGCGCACTCCCCGTCCGCGCCGCACATATCCGTAGTAAGCGGCACCCCGCGCCACGGCCAAATCCAAATTGACGCCTTCCAGTGGCCGCACCGGGGGTGCGCCCTCGGCTTCTAGCCAGCTATTGAGAATATTAAGGGTACGTTCTGCCAGAATGCCCGCCTTAAAAACACCGCCATTAAACAAGACCGCCGTAGGATGCAAAAAGCTGACATGGGCCGGTGACGAGTCGGCAAATCCTGCCAGATCCTCCGTAGCGTGGGTTTGGCGTCCTAAGAAGGCCGCTAAATGGCGGGTAATTCCCGCGTCCTGCGCGTAAGGTAGACCAAGCTTAGTCAATGCGGTGCGGGCCCGGCTGGCAGGGCGCGCCGCCACATCCACTCTGGGAAAGAAACCTTCTACCAATGTTTCGGTCACTTCTTCTCGAGTCAGCTCGGTACGAATGGTACCGCCAATCAGTTTCGAACTGCGGCTTGGTACCACCACCGGCATCGACTCAACGCTGGGATCGGTAAGCAGTGTCTCTTTGGCGATCCGGCAGCCGTGAGTAAGCGCCTGCAGTTGCCAAAAATCCAGCGCAGTACCCTGAGTTGCCAGCTTTGCTCTGACCACGTGGGCTAGCGCCAGGTCCATATTGTCACCGCCTAATAGAATATGATCGCCGACCGCCACACGGTTAAGCTCCAAGGCTCCGTCCCGTTCGGTGACCGCGATCAAAGACAGATCCGTCGTACCGCCACCGAGATCTATCACCAAAATCACATCGCCCACTTTAACGTGCTTGCGCCAGCGCCCCGCACTGGCTTGAATCCAACTATACAGGGCGGCTTGCGGTTCCTCTAACAAAGTCAGCTGCTGGAAGCCCATGGTCTCGGCCGCCTCAGCGGTCAGTTCCCGGGCGGCAGGGTCAAACGAGGCAGGCACAGTGATAGTCACCTGCTGTTCCAGCAACGGTGCCTCCGGATGTTGATAATCCCAGGCCTGGCGTAAATGTTCCAGGTAGTGGATGGACGCCTGTAATGGCGATACCTGAGCAACCTCGTCCGGTGCTTCCACCGGCAGTATGGGAGCACGACGGTCGACGCCAGGATGGCAGAGCCAGCTCTTAGCACTGGAGACCAGCCGGATTGGAGTACGACTTCCCAGATTGCGAGCCAGTTCACCCACAATACAGGATGGCTGCGTTGTTCTCCACGGTAGCAGTAAATCGCCGGACGCCATTTCATCGGGATGCGGCAAATACAAGAATGAGGGTAAGACCGGAAGTTCCTCGACTGCTCCCGGTCCCGTCAATTGGGGCACCGGCACAATGGCTTGCAACACGTCATCACCAGCGCTTTGCCCCAGGTCTACATAGGACATGACACAGTGGGTGGTGCCAAGATCGATACCGACTGCATAACGCGCTTCACTCATAATTCCACCTCCGCGGGAGCGAGCACGCTGAGATCATGGCCTGCGGCGACTTTGGGCAACTTTATCTCAGTCACCCGCCAGCCGCGATGGATGAGAGTGCCGGAGAAAGGGGGGGTCCCGACTACATTGCCTGTCAGACGCACGGCGGAAGCATCAAAACCCTCCTCTAAGGTCAAGCGAATACCTTCTGTTTCCGTGCGCACGGGTTCAAGAGCCAGATGCTCTCTCAGCGCTTTACGGCAGCCCTCATGAACAACGCGAGCGGCCCCGCCGATTTCGGCGTCGGAAAAGCCGCTAACGTTCTCTTCTAAAAAATCCAAAAAACGGCCTTCCTGCTGCAATAGACTTAACAACTGCAGAGCCGCCTCAGGGGCCGTCTCCTGAAAAGCAGCGGGTTTCGGTGCAATTTCTTCCCGAACCACCGGAGATGTCAGTCGTTCATCTTGACTTAAGCGGGCCACGCTAGCCGCAAAATCAGGGTTAACGAGAGTCTGCCAAAAGGCTTTAAAGGCTAGCGCCAGGCGAGTCATAAACGGAAGATTAGGCTCAGTCACGAGCAAACTCCTTCAGCCAACAATGTCAAGCCGCTTATGCTACCATGCAGGCAGCAGCACACCAGCTTGATATGGTCACAGTGACGACAAATTGCAAGCCGATGCAAGATGATTTCTGTGTTTTTACGACGATCTGTCATAAGCCACTGCTCTCTAAAAAGGTTATCTGTTGAAAGCATGACAGTGATACTATAGACAACGAAAAAGGTATCCAGTGGGTAGGATTTGTGGGGTTACTGCACAGCATTACCCTATAATAAATGTTTTGGAGGGAAGCTATGGCCCGTATTCTTATTGTGGACGATTCAGCAACACAAACATATACCTTATCAAAAATTGTTAAAAAACATGGACATGAAGTTATAACCGCCAGCGATGGTGAGGCGGGCGTTGAAACAGCGAAGGCCGAGCTTCCCGACCTGATATTAATGGATGTTGTAATGCCCAAGCTCAACGGTTTTCAGGCAACACGGAAACTTACGAAAGACGCCAGCACAAGCCATATTCCTATTATTTTGGTGACCACTAAGGACCAGGATACCGACGAGGTTTGGGGAAAACGTCAGGGGGCAAAGCGTTATGTCACAAAACCCGTGGACGAGGACCTGTTGATAAAGAATATTAATGAGTTACTCGCAAATAACAAAAGCTAAGCCGGAATACATTTCTAAAAGCGGTTCAGACACACCGCAAGCAAGTTAGCGTTTTATTTGGCCTCACTCAGTTCTATTGGCGCAGGATAAGTTGGAGCACTTCCCGAGACAGTAACGGGGTTACGTGCCTTAACCATGGTAAGAAATTCAGCAATGGCATTGACATAGTAGCGCCTGCTTTGCAAAAAGCCCTCGTTGTGGCTGCCATGGATTTCCACAAATTGTTTGGGCTCGCGAGCCGCAGCGAATAATTGCAACCCATGTCTAAATGGGATGATTTCGTCATCGCGGCTATGGATAACCAGCACCGGGCTATTTACCGCTTTAAGATGAGTCAGCGTGTCGTAACGCAAAAACGTTAATAGCCGGCTCGGCAAAAACGGGTATAAATCCGCAGCCAGCGCCGGCGCAGACATAAAACTGGATTCGATGATAAGCGCGCCACCCGGTTGCCGAGCAGCCAACCAAGCCGCCACGGCCCCCCCAAGGAACGGCCGAAAATCACAATATCCTGCAAAGGAACACTCCGCACTTCCCGTAAATACCGTAAAGCGGCTTCGGCATCTCGATAGAGACCTGCTTCCGAGGCCTTGCCCGCACTCTGACCATAACCGCGGTAATCGATGATCAACGTATTGAGTCGAAGGCGATGAAAAATAGCTAAAGCGTCCAGACGATGGGATATATTACCCGCATTACCATGCAAAAACAGAAGCGTCATGTGCGGCTGGTGCGCCAGCACGAACCAGCCATGCAACTTGATTCCATCGGCGGTCATTAAATACACCGACTCATAAGGCAAATCTATCCGAGATGGCGTGGCAACAAGTTCGCGGCCAGGCACATTAGGTAAGTGCATTAGCTGGGACTGGAAAAGACACAGCAATAGGGCAACTCCACCGTAGATTCCGCCTAAACTCAACAATAACACCCATAACATGTGCATTTCGGATCTTGTGTCAATTTTCCTCAGATGTAACCGCGCAGTTTATCTGTTCAGCCTTCTCGCGGGAGCAAACAGCGACCCGAGATCTCCAAGAGAGATAGACATGCTATCAAGACTTAATATAGCAACATGAACGCAGCTTCTCGGATACCGTCACATGCTAACCTACACAGAAAAGAAACAACGCCTGATCGATGAATTTCGCGGCAATGTAGACCATCGTACCGTTGGTTTAAACAAAGATAAATCAAATCTATTTCGCGACCGTAGGAACGTACCTAAACAAAAGCTGACGGTTAAAGATTTCAATCATGTTCTTACTGTCAATACGGATCAGCATTGGGTCGAGGTGGAAGGCATGACGACTTATGAAGACCTTGTCGATGCCACGCTTCCCTATGGGCTGATGCCGGCGGTAGTACCGGAGCTTAAGTCCATCACTGTCGGCGGAGCCGTAGCGGGAGTTGGTCTAGAATCGTCCTCTTTTAGGTATGGCTTAGTGCACGAGACAGTGGTAGAGATGGAAATCCTGCTCGGCGACGGTACGACGGTGGTCTGTACTTCTAAAAATGAATATCAAGACTTGTTTTACGGATTTCCCAACTCTTATGGAACGCTAGGCTATATTCTCAAGCTTAGGTTGAAAACCATTCCCATCAAAGGGTGTGTAAAACTCCAACACATCTCATATGCTGACGCCGAAAGCTATTTTCAGGCCGTATCGGATTGGTGCCATCAGGATATCGACTTTATCGACGGTACTGTTTTCACGCCTGATAAACTTTATCTTACTATCGGCACCTTTGCCGACACCGCTCCCTACGTCAGCAATTACACGGATAAACATATTTACTACCGCTCCATCGCCAAGAAAACCACGGACTATCTGACAACAAAGGATTATATCTGGCGCTGGGACACCGATTGGTTTTGGTGCTCGAAAAACCTCTATGTGCAAAACCCTATCATACGCCGCATCGTAGGAAAATCTAGATTGAATTCAGTTACCTATACAAAAGTAATGCGCTGGAACAGCAATTGGCAACTCCTAAAGCACATTCATCGCCTACTAGGCATCCACACCGAATCTGTTATTCAGGATGTCGATATTCCCATTACCAATGCAGCAGATTTTCTAGATTTTTTCCACCGGGAAATTGGCATTACCCCTATCTGGATTTGTCCCGTTCATTCCTACAATGCTAAGGCTCGGTTTCCTCTTTTTCCCACTGCTCCGCAAACGCTATATATTAATTTTGGATTCTGGGATGTCGTCAAAAGCCGGCAAACCCATCCAGCGGGTTACTATAACCAAAAAATCGAGGCAAAGGTGGCTGAGCTTGGTGGCATTAAGTCACTGTATTCAGATGCTTTTTATACGCCCGATGCATTCTGGCGTGCCTATAACAAGCCAACCTATGACCGCCTAAAGGCTAAATACGATCCCCAAGGGATCTTTAAAGATCTTTATCAAAAAACGGTGTGCCGGGAATGAACCTCTTAGTGCCTAATCAATGCCAGTTGGACACCGAAGATTTGCGTCTTTTTCTCAGAAATGGCTTAATTTACCGCTGATCATCAACGCCATCCCGCAGGGAGTCGGCTTGGCGGCCGTCCACATGGTCGGTGTGAAGGTCTCTCCGCGCCCGCAATGCAAGTACCACCACAAAGGCCGTCATCCCAAATCCGATAACAATGGCGGTAAGCACCAATGCCTGTGGCAAGGGATCGGCATGGCCGACGCTTGCCTGACTGAGCACCGGCGGCTGATTAATCGTCAGCCGGCCCATGGCGAATAAGAAAAGATTCACCGCATAGGACAGCAAGGTAAGGCCCAACACGACGGGATAGGTGCGGGCACGCAACAGGAGAAAAACTCCACACGCCCCTAGCATCCCAATCACAATCGCGGCTATGGCTTCCATCTGCGCGACTCCTTATGAGATTGACGATCCCCGGCGGCAGCCAGGCTAAGCGCTCCCAGTCTGACTAAAATCAGCATCACAACCCCTATCACGGTCAGATACACGCCTAAATCAAACGCCAATGCGCTAGCAAGCTCAAACTCGCCGATCAGCGGCCAGTGCACATGAATAAAGGTGGAAGTTAAAAAGGGCCGTGCAAAAACCCAGCTTCCCAAACCCGTCAGTAGAGTGCACAGCAGACCGAGAGCAATCAGCGGACGGGAGTCGAACCTAAACCGTTCCTGAGTCCACTGAAACCCACTGGCTAAATACTGCAAAATAAGCGCCATGGCAGTCAGCAGACCGGCAATAAAACCGCCGCCTGGTAAATTGTGACCACGCAAGAACAGATAAACGGCAACCATGAGCGCAATGGGCAACTGGGGACGAGCAATCATCTCCATCACTAGAGGGTGCCGCTCCTTTGCCCACGGCTGGCCACGTAGATCGGTTGCCGGCGTACTAAGCCGCAAGCCATCCAATAAGGCATAAATACCTAGGGCGGCGATGGCCAAGACGGAAATTTCGCCCAAAGTATCGAACCCCCGAAAATCCACCAGAATCACATTGACAACGTTGCTGCCACCGCCGCCGGGTAGACTATTGGCTAAGTAATAATCGGCAATTGTTTCATAAGGACGTGTCAACAACCCCCATGTGAGGGCAGCCAGCGCCACACCCGTCAGCAATGCCAAAACACCGTCCCGCCAGAGGCGCAAGCGGGAAGCTTCGCGGGGGGTCTGCCGAGGCAGAAAATACAATGCCAGCAATAACAGCACGATGGCGGCCATCTCCACCAAAAGCTGAGTCAGTGCCAAATCGGGAGCCGAAAACTCCACAAAGGCTAGCGCTATCAGCAAACCTATTACACTGAAAACGATCAGGGCCGACAAGCGCTGACGATGTTTAAGTACCGTACCCACCGCACCGGCAATTAGAATAAACGCAGCCACTAGGGTCATGCCATTGACCGGCGTCAGCATTACCGGCCCGGTCAAGCCACTTCCTTCCTTTACCAAAGCAGCTAATAGCAAGACAACGACGCTGGCGAATAACAATGCCAGATAACGCTGTAGCGAACCGTTCTCCAGCGTAGCAGTAAACCATCGCGCAGCGGTCAGCAGCAGCGCAAGTCCTGCGTCGAATAGCGTTTTCCCGTCGCCCCTAAACCCAAAGCGCTCCTGCAGGCTGAACAACCCATACCGCAGAGTATAGATAACGATACCGCTCGCCAGGGCAATAAAGCTCATCAGCAAAGGCCAGTTCCAACCATGCCAGACGGCCAGATCATAGGCAGGCAAGGGTTGCCCCAACAGTACACTGCTAGCCGCCGTGGTCAGGAGCGGCGCTACCGTGTCCTCGGGAAAAACGCCAACTAGCAAACAGACAGCGACCAGAATCGCTACCGGAATTTTCATCCAAATCGGCGGTTCATGGGGAGTTCGTGACAACCCAATGGGTTTGCCATGAAAAAAAACATCATGGATAAAACGCACCGAATACGCCACAGAAAAGGCCCCGGCCACAACGGCGGCAGCGGGCAGAGCCCAATAAAACCCACCCAACCAGATCAGATGTAATGTCTCGCCAAAAAACATTTCTTTGCTTAAGAAGCCATTGAGCAGGGGAACACCGGCCATGGCCGCAGCGGCTACCATAGCCAAAACAGCAGTCTGGGGCATGTACTTAAAGAGACCATTGATGCGTCGCATATCGCGGGTACCGGCTTCATGGTCAATAATACCGGCGGCCATAAACAGTGAGGCTTTAAAAGTGGCGTGATTCACAATATGAAAAATCCCGGCCACCTCACCCAACGGCGTGCCTAATCCAAATAGAAGGGTAATCAAACCCAAATGGCTAATGGTGGAATAGGCCAGTAGACCCTTTAAATCATGCTGAAACAGCGCGATATAAGCTCCCAATACCAGTGTCACCAGACCCGTGCCGCTGACCAGATAAAACCATAAATCGGTGCCGGACAAGGCCGGAAATAGTCGAGCCAGTAAAAAAATGCCCGCCTTCACCATCGTCGCCGAGTGCAGATAGGCGCTCACCGGCGTAGGCGCCGCCATGGCGTGAGGTAACCAGAAATGAAAAGGAAACTGAGCAGACTTGGTGAAAGCTCCCAGCAGTACCAGCACCAATGCCAAAGGGTATAAGGAATGCTGTTGGATGATAGCGCCAGACAGTAAAATATCCGTTAACTCAAAACTACCGACGATCCCGCCCAGTAACAGCAAACCTGCCAGCAGCGCTAGACCACCGCCACCCGTCACGGCCAACGCCATGAGCGCCCCTTGACGGGCATCGGCCCGATGAAACCAATAGCCGATAAGTAAAAAGGAGCTTAGGCTGGTTAATTCCCAAAACATCAGCAGCAGAATGACATTTTCCGAGAGAACGATGCCTAGCATGGCGCCCATAAAGAGCAGAAAAAAAGCATAAAAACGTGGTAACGAGTCTTCTGAAGACAGGTAATAACCGGCGTAGAGAATAACCAGCAGGCCAATGCCTAAAATCAGCAATCCGAACAGCAGACCTAAACCGTCGAGGCGGAAGGTAATATTGATGCCCAGCGCTGGAAGCCAGGACCAGCCGGCGTAAAGGGTGTCGCCGGCAAAGACTGGCGCTGCTAAGCGTAGCAATAAAACGAATGACGCACCGGTGACGGCTGCCGCCACCCAGGCGCTGGTACTACCGACCCGAGGAAACACGATGGCGGGAAGTAGTGCGCCCAGTAGCGGCAGTAGCACGATAAATAATAAAGTCATAGCCTCTCAGCCTAGTGCAAGTCAGCTAGTCCAACAGGAACACCAGCGGAACTGCCAACAGCATTACTACCATTGCTAATACTTGCAGTGGCACTGCCTAGCTTCATAAAGTCACTTAACACAATAACCTCCTGGCCTCAGCACCAGGGTAAACTTGCCAGCCAAACCCAATCCTGATCAGCCAGGAGTCTGATAATGCCGAATAAGCTCTTTGTGATTTTCTTAAGCTTATTGGTTTTAGTGCTATTGATCTGTTACCCGGCAGCGAATAGCTATTTTCATAGTGATGATTTCTTTTTCTTAGCCGTCAGTCGCTACATTGATAATCCGCTGTACTTTTTTGCCGATCACTTTCCGGGAAGCCTTTATTACCGGCCAAGCGGACAGCTTTTCTGGTGGTTAACCTATCAGCTGTTTGGCATCAATCATTATCTGCATAACATCACTAACTTAGTGCTGCACGTGCTCGTGGCAACTTTATTCTACCGGCTCCTAAGGTTTTTTAATAATTCGCCAAGGGTGAGTTTAGTGGTTGCCGCTTTATTTCTCATTCATCCGGCGACTATTTCAACGGCCCTGTGGCTTTCAAACCGGTTTGATCTGCTTGCTACCCTGTTCTGCCTGATATCGCTGCTTGGCACCCTGCATTATTTGCAGAAACCGCATTATCAATATTTACTCTTATCCCTGCTAGGCGCTCTTCTCGCCATAACCAGCAAAGAATTAGCCTATTTACTGCCAATCGTGACAACGGTGGCTGTGGTGACCTTTCCATATCACAACCGTCGGCCATCGTTACGCAATGGCCTGCTTGTGATTGGTCTGCATGCTGCACTGGCCTTAGCCTTATTTCTGCTTCGGTCTCGCGTTTTACAGTGGAATTGGGTGAACGCCTATCAGGAACATGGAATCTTGCCGATTTTTTACGAAGGATTTAGCAAGTGGTTGATTTCCTTAATACCATTTTACGGATATGGGTTTCGACAGCACTGGACCCTGCCGCTTGTTCTGGCGGCGGGAATCGCTGCGTCAACCTTAGTCGCCATCGTGTATTACCGGCTACACGATTTAGTAATAGCGTGGCATGCCCTCGCCGTTGGCGTAGCCCTTGCCCTGCTTCCCGGCATTTTACAAGCACCGGCATTTTATTACACGATCATCTCATTCCCTGACACACAATTTTCCAGCAACACATTGTTCACTGCACGTTTTTTTTATCTTTCGCTGCTTGGCTTTATGATCGTTTTTTGTCAATTATTGACTATGTTTTTCGCAGATTGGCCAACCACCGGATTTAAAAAATTTCTAGTTTTTTTAAGCCTGATCGGGTTAGGCGTAGTGAGTATAACATTTGCTAAAACCTCTTACGCCACCGCTCGCCATTGGTCGCTAGCGACTAATGGCGATAACCGCCAAATCGTACAACAGGCTAACCAAGCCATCACCAAACTCGCTCCCATCAGAGGAAGTAAAATCTACTTGCTCAATACTTACCCGGCTGCATCATACTTCCGTGACTTCGCCGACGTCATCGTAAAGGCAATTGCACCCTCTAACTCAGACGTTATCCACTGCCTGGTGCAGAGTGAAAAAGCCCCCTGGTACCACCTTATCTTAGGGGACGATTATGCCGACTTGGCTATTTCTCCACTGCTGCCAATGACCATTGCCGGGAAACATTTCGGTCCGACGTATCTCAACAATCTTGTCTATTTGTATTTAATTGTACCCGACAGCCGCGCTGTCACCCTTGATAATAAAGCTGTATTTTTGGCATTCGACGGTCAAGCGTTTAGCAACGTCACCCTCGCCGTGCGCACGGGAAAACGCCCAGTGCACTTCTTCAACGACCGTCCTGTGTTCTGAAGCAAGACAAGCGAAAACCGACATGTCTCCGACGTAAGGAAAAAGATCCAGCTTGACCGCACCGGGAAGCACGCTATTATTTCCCAAAACCTCTAAAATCTCATCCACCACTAATAAACAAAGCAAGGAGGGAGTGTGTTACATGCGCTAAGTCTCTGGCTGGCTTGCTTTCTTCTTTGGCTGCTCCTGTCGGGCTATCTAACGGATCCTTTGCTGCTGGGTTTCGGAGTCTTTTCTTGCGCACTGGCGGTATTTATCGCCTGGCGCGCTGAAGTGGTCGATCCGGAGGAATATCCCCTACGTCTGGATATCAACCTGCAAATTCTTTTCTATTGGCCGTGGTTATTAAGGGAAATTATTCAAGCCAACATCGATGTGGCTAAGGTTATTCTGGATCGCGATTTACCGATTAGCCCAACCCTGGTAACCCTCACCCCGAGCCAGCAGACTGACCTAGGCCGGGTTATTTACGCTAATTCCATTACCCTAACCCCTGGAACTGTGACCACCTACTTAAGTGGCAACACCCTGCACGTGCATGCCCTGACTCAGGAAGCGGCCGATGGTGTATTAGCCGGTGAGATGGACCGCCGGGTAAGCCAGCTGGAAGGAACTCACTGATGTTCGCGGTAACGGCAATTGGCATCCTAATCTGTATGTTGTTAGCCATGGCCAGAGCATTGCTGGGACCCACCGTCTATGATCGCATCCTGGCGGTGAACTCATTTGGGACCAAGACGGTACTGATTATTGCCGTACTGGGTTTTATGAGCGGGCGGCCCGATTTTCTCGATATCGCCTTAGTGTACGCGCTGATCAACTTTATCGGTACCATTGCTGTGCTCAAATTCATCCGCTTTGGCGATATGGGTTGGCCACGCAATGTGCTCGATAAAGATATTCCGAGGGACGGTGAATGAGTATCGTACTTGATCTGCTGAGCTGGCTGGCACTGCTGGGGGGGGTGTTTTTTATCGCTGTGGGAGGCATCGGCATGTTGCGTCTGCCAGACTTTTACACCCGCCTACATGCAGCAGGTATTACCGACACCCTGGGGGCCGGCCTGATTCTGTTAGGTCTCATGCTCCAGGGCGGTTGGACTCAGGTCACCATTAAGCTAATTTTAATCCTGGGTTTTCTGTGGTTTACCAGCCCAACCGCCACCCACGCTCTGGTCAGGGCCGCGCTGGCCGACCCCGAAAATCCGAAACCGCTTATCCAGAAACCCCCTCTGCAAAAGGAAACGCCGTCATCGAACTCCTAGTCGATATTTTTTTGCTGGGTCTCCTGGTGATTACCGCGGTAGGTGTCATTAGACTGCACGATTTATTTGCGGTGGTTATGCTGTTCGGCGTCTACAGTCTGATCTCGGCCGTCATTTTCGTGGTGCTGGATGCCGTCGATGTCGCCTTTACGGAAGCTGCTGTCGGGGCAGGCGTCGCCACCGTGTTCATGTTAAGCACCCTAGCGCTGACCACCAGCCGGGAAAAGACCTCGGTTCATAATCCCTTGCTGCCGCTCATGGTTGTATTTATTACCGGCGCGGCGCTGATTTATGGCACCTTTGACCTGCCTCCGGTAGGAGATCCCAGCGACCCTATCCATCAGCACGTCGCGCCCCGCTATATCGAGGATTCCCCCGCAGAAATCGGAATCCCGAATATTGTTACCTCGGTCCTCGCCAGCTATCGCGGTTACGATACCTTAGGTGAAACTCTGGTGATTTTCACGGCGGCTATCGGGGTGTTGCTCCTGATCGGAGGAGCGCGGCGCCGTCCCGACGAGGATGAGAACTCATGAGACATTATTCCATACCACGCCTGGTAACGAAGCTGCTGTTACCGCTCATTCTGTTGTTTGCCCTTTATGTCCAGTTCCACGGAGATTTCGGGCCTGGCGGTGGCTTTCAAGCAGGAGTGATTTTTGCCGCAGGCGTCATTCTTTATGCCTTAATCCACGGACTCCAGAATGCTCGTAAGATATTTCCTACTTGGCTATTACGTTTTTGTATCTCTCTGGGCGTGCTTATCTATGCTGGCGTGGGTGTAATCACCCTACTGCTGGGAGGTAACTTTTTGGACTATGGGGCACTGGATCATCACAATCCGGTACATGGCCAGCACCTCGGCATCCTCCTGGTAGAGTTGGGGGTCGGCATTACCGTGGCGGCAGTCATGATCACCATTTTTTTCGCCTTTGCCTGGAGAGGACGCTAAGCCATGGAAGTGTTGAATTTATATAATTATTGGATTGTCATCATCTTGATGATGACGGGATTTTATGTGGTCATCTCCTGCGGTAATTTGGTCAAAAAATTGGTAGGGCTCAATGTCTTCCAGACGTCGGTGTTTATCCTCTATATCAGCATGGGCAAAATTACCGGCGGCACGGCCCCCATTATTGCCGAAGGTATCACTCAGTACAGCAACCCTCTCCCCCATGTGCTGATTCTCACCGCTATCGTGGTTGGTATTGCTACCACTTCCCTAGCCTTATCGTTAGTGATACGGATTAACGAGGCCTACGGCACGATCGAAGAAGACGAGATTCATAGCCAAGACGAAGAAGAAGCCCTGTGATCACCGCTCACTTTCCCGCACTCCAGGTGGTTATCCCTCTGGTAGCCGCACCCCTTTGCGCTCTGTTGCGCAAAGATATATTAGCCTGGATCTTAGCCACAACGGTCAGCTGGAGCACTTTCTTTATCGCCGCCATACTACTCCACCAGGTGCTGACCAGCGGACCGATCTCTTATGCCATGGGCGGGTGGGCAGCACCCTGGGGCATCGAGTACCGGGTCGATGTCGTCAACGCCTTTATACTGTTAATCGTCGGTTTTATTGGGGCGATGGTGATCACCTTTGCCCGGCTCAGCATTTCTCATCGGATCCCTCAGGGCAAGCGGGCCTGGTTTTATACCGCCTATCTCCTGTGTTTCACCGGCTTGCTGGGCATGACCATCACCGGCGATGCCTTCAATGTCTTTGTATTCCTAGAAATCTCGTCCCTGTCCAGCTACGCCCTTATCGCTCTGGGTAGAGACCGCAGGGCTCTAACAGCCGCCTATCAGTATCTGATCATGGGCACTATCGGTGCCACCTTCATTCTGATTGGTATTGGCTTTATGTATGTGATGACCGGGACACTGAACATGGCGGATTTGGCCCAGCGGTTACCGGCAGTGGACCACACCCGCACGATACGGGTGGCCTTCGCCTTCTTAACCATAGGCCTTGGCCTTAAGCTGGCCTTGTTTCCCCTCCATCTCTGGCTGCCCAACGCCTACACCTACGCACCTTCGGTAGTAACGGCTTTTCTAGCCGCCACCGCCACTAAAGTCGCGGTCTATGTTCTGCTGCGGGTCTTTTTTACCATTTTCGGCGCCGAGTTCTCTTTTGAGACCATGCAGCTGGATTATATTCTGATGCCGCTGGCCCTAATCGGTATTTTTAGTGCCTCTGTGGTGGCCATTTTTCAAAGCAACGCCAAGCGCATGCTGGCTTACTCTAGCGTTGCCCAAATCGGCTATATGATTCTAGGGATTAGCCTGGTGTCGGTGACGGGATTAACCGCCGGTATCGTTCATCTCTTTAACCATGCCTTAATGAAAAGCACCTTGTTTCTAGCCTTAGGGTGCGTTATGTACCGTCTAGGTTCCGTGGAGATCCAGCGTATGGCCGGGCTTGGCTGGACCATGCCCTGGACCATGGGAGCTTTCTTAGTGGCCGGCTTAAGCTTAATAGGCGTGCCGCTAACGGCGGGATTTATCAGCAAATGGTATTTGATTTTAGGTGCCTTGGAACGAGGCTGGTGGCCGGTAGCACTGCTGGTCCTGATCACCTCGATACTGGCGCTGGTCTATATCTGGCGAATTATAGAGGTGGCTTATTTTCGACCTACACCTGACGGCCAAGCACCGGTGACGGAAGCGCCTCTGCCTCTACTCATTCCCACCTGGGTACTCGCCTTGGCCAATATTTATTTTGGTATCGATGCTTCCCTAAGCGCGGGCGTAGCCCAGCGTGCAGCGGAGAGTTTACTGGGGGTGACCCCTTGAGTGCTCAAGCCGCCATTCTACTGTCATTATTTATCCCGCTGCTTGGTGCGGTGCTGATCGCCCTCAGTTGGCGCCACCCCAACCTGCGCGAGACGATAACCCTAGCCGCCGCACTGTTGCTATTCGGGGTTGTATTTTCCCTGATACCCGCCGTGCTGGCAGGCGCACGCCCTTCCGTGGAGCTCGTCGACGTTCTGCCGGGGATACCCATGCGCTTCAGCGTAGAACCTCTGGGAATGATCTTCGCCGGCGTGGCCTCGCTGCTATGGCCCATTAATTCCCTTTATTCTATCGGCTATATGCGCGGCAACGACGAAGCTCACCAGACCCGCTTTTACGTATGCTTTGCCATTGCCCTCGCCAGTACCATGGGTGTTGCCTTCGCCGGCAATTTGTTAACCCTGTTTATTTTTTACGAAATGCTTAGTTTATCCACTTATCCCCTGGTTACCCACAAGGGCACTTCGGATGCCATGCAGGCGGGACGCGTTTATCTCGGCATTCTGTTGTCCACCTCCATTGGGTTGTTTCTATTGGCTATCCTGTGGACGTGGTATGCCACCGGTACGCTGGACTTTCAGCCTGGAGGCATTCTGGCTGGTCATCTTCAGGGTCCGGAAGTGGGTCTTATGCTGTTCCTCTATATGTTTGGCATCGGCAAAGCAGCCATTATGCCGGTACATCGCTGGTTACCCGCTGCTATGGTAGCGCCCACGCCGGTCAGCGCCTTGCTACACGCGGTGGCAGTCGTCAAAGCCGGCGTCTTTAGCGTCGTCAAGGTGATCGTCTATATCTTCGGTCTGGACTTGCTCAACGTTACGGCCAGCGGAGATTGGTTACTCTATGTAGCAGGTTTTACCATTCTCGTCGCTTCCATTATCGCGTTACGAGAAGATAACCTAAAACGTCGGCTGGCCTACTCCACGGTCAGTCAGTTATCCTATGTCGTGCTGGCGGCTGCCATTCTCGCGCCTTTATCGGCGGTGGGCGCAGCTTTGCATATCGCCGCTCACGCCTTCGGCAAGATTACCCTGTTTTTCGCCGCCGGTTCTATCTATACCGCTTCCCATAAGACCGAGATTAGCCATTTGAACGGCATCGGCCGGCGTATGCCCTGGACCATGGGTGCTTTCGCCGTCGGTTCTCTATCGATGATCGGCGTGCCGCCGGCCGGTGGCTTTATTAGCAAATGGTATATGCTGAGCGGGGCCTTTCAGGCTGAGCAACTACTCGCAGTGGGCATCATTATCGTCAGTACGTTACTCAATGCAGCCTATTTCGTGCCCATCGTGTATGCGGCTTTCTTCAAATCCGAGGAACGACTCGGCCAACACTCAGTAGAACACGGCGAAGCGCCACCGGCCATCGTCATCGCCGTAGTCGCCACGGCGACCCTCACCGTGTTGCTATTCCTATTTCCCGAAGTACCGTTGACGCTGGCCGAGCAGATGATGGGGTTAACCCGATGAGCGAACAAAAACATTGGTTAGTCAGACCCGACACAATCCGTTTGCTGTGGATAGGATTTATCCTTATTTTGCTAATTACCGTGTTCCCGGATTTTTTTATTCACCAACATGCGGATTTTGGTGTCGAGGGCAGTTTTGGCTTTTATGCCTGGTACGGATTTTTCACCTGCGTCGCCATGATTATCGGGGCGAAGATCCTGGGCATTTTTCTCAAGCGCAAGGATACGTACTATGACCAGGACTAGGCTGCTTCCCCCTACCCTGCTGCTCCTGGCTGTGCTATGGCTGCTGCCGCTGCCGCCCGCGCTGGTGATGATTGCAGGCGCCCTGGTGCTGCCTTTTGTCAAGGAACAGGCGCGCACTATCCTGGTATTGGGCTTACCCGTGTTGACACTGATGCTGATCTGGCAGATTCCCGATGGTATCGTGGTCAGTCTGCAGTTTCTGGACTATCAGCTGGCTCCAGTCGCGGGCTCCATAGCGGGGCGGCTGTTTGCAACGGTGTTTGCCATCATGGCGTTTGCCGGCGGCCTGTTCGCCCTGCGCCAGACCCGCCTGATAGAATTGGTAGCGGCCTATGTTTACGCCGGCAGCGCCATTGGAGTTACCTTTGCCGGCGATTTGCTCACCTTGTTCGTATTTTGGGAACTCATGGCCCTGGGTTCTACTGTAGTGATCTGGTCTGCCGGTACGCCGGCCGCCTACCGTGCCAGCATGCGTTATCTGTTAATTCACCTGTTTGGCGGCGTGATCCTGATGTCCGGCATCGCCGCTTACGTGCTTACCACGGGTTCCGTGGCGTTTCAGGCGATGGCACCTAACAGCTTAGGCACTGGGCTGATTCTGATTGGTTTTCTAATCAACGCCGGCGCACCTCCGCTGTCTGCCTGGATTCCCGACGCCTACCCGGAAGCCAGTCCCAGCGGCACTGTATTTTTATCCGCCTTTACCACTAAGACCGCTGTGTATACGCTGCTGGTGGGTTTTCCAGGCGCCGATATTTTGATTGTAGTGGGCCTTTACATGGTCTTTTACGGCATTATCTATGCCTTATTGGAAAACGATATGCGCCGCATTCTGGCGTATAGCATTGTCAACCAAGTGGGTTTTATGGTAACGGCCGTCGGCATTGGCACCCCTATGGCCCTTAATGGGGCCGCTGCCCATGCCTTCTGCCATATCATCTATAAGGCGCTGTTGCTGATGTCGGCGGGTAGTGTGCTGTTCATGACCAATAAGCGCAAGTGCACTGATCTAGGAGGATTGTTTCAGAGCATGCCAGTCACCACGCTCTGTGGGATCGTCGGGGCTCTAGCAATTTCTGCTTTTCCTTTTACCTCGGGATTTATCTCCAAATCATTAACAAACCAGGCGGCGGTCAACGAACATCTGGCGGTAGCTTGGTTTCTTCTGACCGCTGCGTCGGCGGGTGTGTTTTTACATGCCGGCATCAAATTTCCCTGGTTTGTGTTTTTTCAGAAAGACTCCGGCCTGCGCCCTCCGGATCCGCCACGGAACATGCGCACCGCCATGTGGCTTTTTGCCTTTCTGTGCATTGCTCTGGGAGTTTTTCCGCAACCGCTTTATGCCATCCTGCCGTATCCGGTGAATTACCAGCCCTATACCGTGGAGCACCTAGTGGCCCAATTCCAGCTATTACTGTTTGCAGGACTGGCCTTTTTTGTCATGCTGCCTCAGATGAAACGCACGCTGACCATCAGCTTGGATTTTGACTGGTTTTACCGGTGCTTCGGCTCGGCTGTTGCCACTGAGTTTATTTTCACCGGACGGCGTATGCGGGAACAAGTCGAAGCACTCTTGCTGCAAGAGGCGCAGCGCGTGGTACGCTGGCTCTTCGTTCACCACGGCCCCACGGGCCGGCTGGCACGCACCTGGCCCACCGGTAGCATGGTGCTTTGGGTGGCAGTGTTGTTGGGAACCTGTTTGATTTTTTATTATGTTTAGCGCAACGTCTCAAGGCTCCGCGGCTTGATCCAACAAACCCGCTTCCTTGTAATAGCGTTCAGCACCTTTATGTAGAGGAGCGCTATTACCTTCTGAGACCATGCTCTGCCGGGTCTGGGTGGCCAGAGCCACATGCGCGCTCTGGAATTCTGCAAAGTTTTCAAACACGGCTTTAACCACCTGATAGATGGTTTCCTCAGCAATATCGGCAGAGGAGACCAAGGTGCTCTTTACCCCGAACGTCGCCACATCATGCGGATTACCTCGATACATGCCGCCTGGAATGACGGCATGAGTGTAGTAAGCGTTATCACGCACTAAACGATCTACCGCAGAGCCGACGACTTCCACGAATACGGAGTCGCAGGCAATGGTGGACTCCAGAATGGAGCGGTTGGGATGGCCTACGGTATAGACGATCGCATCGACCTTATTATCACAGAGAGCCTCAGCCTGCTGGCCCGGCGGCAACTGCGAGACCTCGGCAAAGTCAGCCAGCGTCCAGCCCTTGGCGGCGAGCAGTGCCTCTAGAGTGGCACGTTGACCGGACCCTTGGGGACCGATGTTGACCCGTTTGCCTTTGAGATCAGCAAAGGTTTTGATGCCGCTGTCCGCCCGAGCCACCACGGTAAAGGGCTCGGGATGCAACGAAAACAACGTACGTAAGTTTTTGTCAGGCCCCTCAGCCGCAAAGGGGCCCAGGCCACGATAGGCATTGGACTGCTGATCGGACTGGGCCAGCCCAAGGTCGAGCTCGCCGTGTCGAATGGCATTTAAATTATCGATGGAACCATCGGTGCTGTCCACTAAACATCGGATTCCATGGGTTCTATGTTCGCGGTTTACCAGGCGGCAGATCGCCCCCCCCAGGGGAAAATAAATTCCGGTTACCGCCCCCGTACCGATGGTAATCACCCGGGCATCCTGTTCCTGCGCTGCGCCTATGCAATCCCCGAACAGCAGCGCACTAACCAGGAAGATACCTAGCGCCGCTCCCGCTTTAGCCATCATATTATTATTACCTCATTGGTTAAGCGATCCATTAAAACCTTCTTCCTCCGGCAGTGACCCCGCAAATCATGCTGCGCACAATTTTGTTGGCATTTTTGTTAAAGCTGAACTACATATTACTATAATGCAAACGATGCGACCGTTTTGCGTCGTCTGGCAGTTATACGGCTGCGGTCATGCATTGGCGGTGAATAACGATAAGCCATCCACATCTGCAACTTAAAGTATAGCCGTGTAGACAAAGCAGGAGGAGCCATGTCCTCCACTTTCCCTGTCAATCTGCTCAAGCTGCAGCCAGGGAAGTGTTGATTTCTTTACCACCGACAAAGAGGTTTTCTATGAAGAAAAGCACACTGGCAACCTTAGTGACGGTTTTGCTTGCGCTAGTTAGCGCCACCGCGTTTGCTCAGCAAAAATATGTCACTATCGGTACCGGCGGCCAAACCGGCGTTTATTACGTGGTCGGCCAATCCATTTGCAAACTGGTCAACCGGGGTCAAAAAGAGCATGGCATTAAATGCACGGCCCCCTCCACGGGCGGCTCGGTGGCCAATCTGAACGCGATCGCTTCAGGCGAGATGAACATGGGCGTGGCCCAATCAGACCAGCAATATAATGCTTACAATGGCATCGATCCCTTTAAGGAACCCCATAAGGATCTGCGCGCTGTATTTTCCGTGCACCCGGAGCCCTTCACTATAGTGGCCAGGGCGGATAGCGGCATCAAAACTTTTGATGAACTCAAGGGCAAGCGGGTCAATATCGGCAATCCCGGCTCCGGCCAGCGCGCCACCATGGAAGCCCTGATGGAGGCCAAGGGCTGGACTATGAACGATTTCCAATTGGCTTCCGCGTTAAAGGCCGCCGAACAATCCCAGGCGTTGTGCGACAATAAAGTGGATGCCATTATCTACGTCGTCGGCCATCCCAATGGCTCTATACAGGAAGCCACGACGTCGTGCGATGCCATCATCGTGCCCGTCGAAGGTCCCGAGATAGATAAATTGGTAGAAGAAAACCCCTATTACGCCAAGGCCGTTATTCCCGGCGGTATGTACCAAGGAACCGACAGCGACGCTCCCACTTTCGGTGTGGTATCCACTTTTGTCTCTTCTACCGAGACCGACCCCGATACCATTTACGCGGTCGTCTCGGCGGTGTTTGATAACTTCGACCGTTTCAAGCGCCTGCACCCGGCCTTTGCGAATCTGCAACAAGAAAATATGCTCAAAGACGGCCTGACGGCGCCTCTCCATGAGGGGGCGGAGAAATACTACAAAGAAAAAGGCATGATGTAAGCCAGCCATCGCAGGGGGCACAGTACGATGGCCCCCTGACTTCCAGATTTCTTAAGGGCATATCCGGAAAGCGCAGACCCTAGGGGAGAGGTCCATGGTGAATATCAGCAAGTGGTTTGGGAGTCTGCTGGTCAGCGCGGTTGCCGTCTCGGCCATCGCCGCAGGACCGGCACGATCCGCGGAAATCATCATTGGTACCGGCAGTGGCGCCGGGGTGTATTTTCAGGTCGGCCGCGCCATCTGCCGCCTGGTCAATGCAGGCACTGATCGGCACGGCCTTACCTGTCAGTCACCGTCTACACCGGGTTCTATTTATAACTTAGAAAACCTTCGCACCGGTAATCTCCAATTGGGCGTGGTCCAGTCCGACTGGCAGTATCATGCCTATCACGGCACCAGTAAATTCCAGGATGCCGGTCCGGACAAGGAGTTGCGGGCCCTGTTTTCCTTTCATGATGAACCGTTTACAGTGGTTGCCCGACGGGACGCTAATATCCGCACCTTTGATGAACTCAAGGGCAAGCGGGTCAATATCGGCAATCCCGGTTCCGGTCAGCGCGGCACCATGGAAGTTTTGATGGCCGCTAAGGGCTGGGACCAGAGCGTCTTTTCTCTGGCCAACGCACTGCCGGCCTCCCAGCAATCCCTGGCGCTGTGTCACAACCGGGTGCAAGCCATGGTCTATGTGGTAGGACATCCCAATCCGTCCGTAGCACAGGCAGTGCGTCTCTGTCAGGCGGTCATCGTGCCGGTCACCGGGCCGGCCGTCGACAAGTTGTTGTCTGAAAATCCGTTTTACGCTCGCATTCAGGTGCCTGGAGGAATCTATCCAGGCAATCCCGAACCGGTACCCACCTTCGGCGTTAAAGCTACGGTTGTGGCTTCGGCCAGGCTTGATCCCGACAGTGTCTACACGATTGTGAAAACCGTGTTTGAAAATCTCGATGAAATGAAAAAATTGCACCCGGCATTTAGTACGCTGGACAAGACCAAGATGGTCAGCGATGGTCTTTCGGCGCCGCTCCACGAGGGGGCTATACGCTACTATCAAGAACAGGGATTGCTGTAGCTATCGATCCGGTTTAAAGAGGTAATCCCCATGAGTGAACAAAATAGCGTCGGCAAGCCCATGGCAGACGAGGATCTGCAGGATCTTGTTGCCCAAACCGACACCGGCGCGCGGGCGCCCGGTGGCATGCCGGAAAAGATCCTGCTCGGGGTCGCCGCGGCATGGTCTGTGTTTCAGTTGTGGATCGCATCACCGCTGCCTTTTATTCTGCGGTTCGGCGTTTTTAACGATACTGAAACCCGTTCTATTCATCTGGCTTTCGCCATTTTCCTCGCCTTTCTGTCCTATCCAGCCCTCAAACGCTCACCGCGAGACCACATTCCCATCCAGGACTGGCTGATGGCCATCGTCGGCGCTTTTTGCGCGGCTTATCTTTACTTGTTCTATGACCAACTGGCGCAGCGACCGGGGAATCCCACCTTTCAGGATGTGATTGTGGCCTGCACCGGCATGGTGCTGTTGCTCGAGGCGACACGCCGCTCCTTGGGGCCACCGTTAATGGTGGTGGCCATGGTGTTCCTGGTATACACCCTCGCCGGCCCATACATGCCCGGCATTCTGGCCCACAGGGGCGCTAGCCTGGAGGCGGTGGTCAATCATCAGTGGATTACTACCGAAGGGGTTTTTGGCATTGCCTTAGGGGTTTCCGCCAGTTTCGTCTTTCTGTTTGTGTTGTTTGGGGCCTTGCTGGACAAGGCGGGCGCCGGCAACTACTTTATCAAAGTCGCCTTTTCCCTGTTAGGCCACTATAGCGGCGGACCTGCTAAGGCCGCCGTGGTTTCCTCGGGCCTCACCGGCCTGATCTCGGGTTCCTCTATCGCCAACGTGGTCACCACCGGCACCTTCACTATCCCGATGATGAAACGCGTCGGCTTTTCGGCGGAAAAGGCCGGTGCGGTTGAAGTAGCCTCCTCGGTCAACGGCCAGATTATGCCGCCGGTCATGGGAGCAGCGGCCTTCCTGATGGTGGAGTATGTCGGTATCAGTTATTTTGAAGTGATTAAACATGCTTTTCTGCCGGCTTTGATCTCTTATATCGCTCTGGTTTACATCGTTCATCTGGAAGCGCTAAAGGCCAACATGCGCGGCCTGCCGAGACGGGCTGCAGTCAAGCCATGGCTGCAGCGCCTGCTGGGCATATTGTTCGGCTTTATTGCTACCGCGGTTATCGCCATGGCTGTCTACTACGGTATCGGCTGGATAAAACCGGCCTTTGGTGAAGCGGCTTTCTGGGTTATCGCCGTTTTGCTGGGGGGAGTCTATGTGGCCTTGGTTTGGTACGGTTCCCGCTTTCCCGAACTCGAAATGGACGATCCCAATTCGCCTATCGTGAATTTGCCGGAACCGGGACCGACGGTAAAATCGGGTCTGCATTATATTCTGCCGGTGATCGTACTGGTATGGTGTCTGATGGTGGAACGCTTATCACCGGGCCTGTCCGCCTTTTGGGCCACTGCGTTAATGATTGTTATCCTGCTGACCCAGCGTCCCCTATTTGCCTTTTTCCGCGGGCAGGGCAACTTCGGGATAGAAACCAAACGCGGCGGTAAAGAACTGATCGAGGGTCTGATTGCCGGAGCTCGTAACATGATCGGCATCGGCATCGCTACCGCCACCGCCGGCATTATCGTTGGCGCCGTCTCCCAGACAGGGGTCGGATTGGTATTGGCAGACTTGGTGGAAATTCTTTCCTTGGGTAACATACTGCTGATGCTGCTCCTGACGGCCGTGCTCAGCCTGATCCTCGGCATGGGACTACCGACGACGGCCAACTACATTGTCGTGTCTTCCCTGCTGGCCCCTGTCATCGTCTCGCTGGGACAGGCCAACGGACTGATCGTGCCGCTTATCGCCGTACATCTGTTCGTCTTTTATTTCGGTATCATGGCCGACGTCACCCCACCGGTAGGTCTTGCCTCCTTCGCCGCTGCCGCCGTCTCCGGCGGCGATCCCATCAAAACCGGTTTTGTGGCTTTTTTCTATAGCCTACGTACCGCGGCTCTGCCATTTCTGTTTATTTTTAACACGGATCTATTGCTGATTAATGTCGACTTCGCCCATGGCGTGTTTATCTTTATCGTAGCCACTATCGCTATGCTGCTTTTTGCGGCCGCCACCCAAGGCTATTTTCTGGTCAAGAATCGCTTCTATGAATCCGTTCTTCTGCTGTTAATCGCTTTTACCTTGTTCCGACCGGGGTTTTGGATGGATATGCTATATCCGCCCTATGAAGAGGTGGCACCTGCACAGATAGTAGAGGTTGCCGAGCAGTTGCCCCCAGGCACCGAAATTCGACTGCATATCGAAGGCTTTGACGCGGTGGGCAATCCGCAAAGCTTTGTGGCGATATTGCCGCTGGGCGAGGGCGCCACCGGTGAGGAACGGCTGCTAGATGCCGGGCTTGAGACCCTCGAAATGGATGGTGAAACGGTGGTTGACAATGTCGGCTTTGATAGTCCTGCAGAAGCGGCTGGATTGGAATTTGATCAAAAAATCCAAGGCGTGCTGAAACCCCTTGCGCAGCCCTGGAAGGAGCTGATGTATATTCCGGCGTTCGCCGTCCTGGCACTTATCATTATTATGCAGCGTAGACGTCGGGAAACGACCGGGTCTACCGCACCCGCGACGGCCTAAAGGAGACCGTAACGATGTATAAAAATATTTTGCTTCCCGTTGATCTCAATCACGACAGCTCATGGCAAAAAGCGCTACCGGTGGCCATTGACCACTGCAAAACCTTCGGCGCGACATTGCATATCATGACCGTGGTGCCGGACTTCGGGATGTCACTGGTGGCCGGTTATTTTCCAGAAGGCTTCGAGACGAAGATGCGAGAGGACGCCAACCGGCAGCTGCATGATTTTGTGAAAGCCCATGTTGGAGACACCGTTCCCGTACAACATATCGTGGCGGAAGGCGGCGTCTTTTATAAAGAAATCATTCGAATCGCCGAGGAGATCGACGCCGACCTCATTATTATGGCGTCCCATCATCCCGAGCTTAAAGACTACTTGCTGGAACCGAACGCCGAGCGTGTTGTCCGGCACTCCGACAGATCGGTTCTGGTGGTGCGAAACTAAGGTTTACGGCAGGTAAACCCGTTGACCTTGGCCGGCATGGATGCCTGTGACGCTTCAATAAAGCCACCAACGCACCCCTGCGCAGCAGGAGTGCCTGTTACACGTACAGGAGACTCCGGGCATGTATCAAACTCTCTTGGTTCCCGTCGATCTGAATCATGAAACTTCATGGCAAAAAGCGCTGCCTATTGCAATCGAATACTGCAAAGCGCTAGGTGCACAGCTCTACGTGATGACCGCCGTGGCCGGTTATTTTCACTTTCTTCCGACAAAAACGGAAGCCAAGGTGTTGGACGAGGTCAACGAGCAATTGCATGCCTTTATCAAACAACAAGTGCCCCGTGATATTCCCGTGCAACCCGTTTTAGCAGAGGGTATCGCCTACCATGAAATCATTCGGGTCGCCGGGGAAATCAGTGCTGATCTTATTGTGATGGCCTCGCACCAACCGGAACTTAAGGACTACCTGCTGGAGCCAACCGCGGAGCGGGTTCTGCGCCATTCTGATGCATCGGTACTGATCGTTAGAAACTGACGCTGCCTCATCACCAGAAATCCCATCGTCAGCTACCGACCGGGCGGCTGGTTAACGACGGCGCAAGTCCAAGCCTAGCATTCTTTATGAGGTAAGTATCATCCGCGCATCAACGATTGCATAGCCCTCGGCATAGGCGACAACGGGATTAAGATCCAATTCCATTATCTCGGGATGCGCCAGACAAGCGCGGGATACCCGCAGCATCAGATCAACCAGAGCCGCCTTATCCACCGGCGGTTCCCCACGCACACCGGTTAACATGGCCTTTGCCTTGATTGCTTCCAACATCTCGACCGCATCGGCGGCACTCAGCGGCAATGCACGAAATACGACATCCTTGAGCACCTCGACAAAAATGCCACCCAAGCCGAACATCATCACCGGCCCGAACTGCGGGTCGCGGGTAACGCCGATAATGATCTCTACGCCCTTATCTGCCATGGGAGAAATCAAGACCCCTTGGATAGCGGCTTGCGGGTCGTAGGCCCGTGCGTCAGCCATGATCTCCCCGTAGGCCTTCTGTACAGCAGACTCCCCTATCAGGTTTAGCTTGACCCCGCCGGCCTCCGATTTGTGGAGAATATCCTTGGCTACCACTTTCATGGCCATCGACGCAGCGCCGAAAGCCTGACTGGCCTGCCTCAACTCCTGTGAAGTGTGCGCCAGGACATAGGGCGGAATCGTGACGCCATAAGCTTTCAGGAAATCTTTTGCCTCATGCTCAAACAAACTGGTACGCCCTTGCCGGCGGCAGGCTACTAGGAGATTTTGAGCAGCGGGCAGCGGCTCAATTCGATCAGTCATTGCTGTCATTGCGTTTCTGCGCTTCGCGACGCCATACTCGGCCAGCGACACCAGGCATTGCACCGCCGTTTCAATGGAACTGTGAACAGGCACACCCGCTTCTCGCAAGGTGACCAGGGACTCGGGATGCAGTGGCTGATAAAGGCTTTGCAGAATCACCGGCTTGCCAAACTCATTGACCAGATTGCCCAGCCGGGCAGCCGTCTGATTTTCCAACGCTTCCAGAGTGGCGGAAAAACGCAGCTTATAACCACCGAACAGCCCCACCATCAGAAGCGCGTCTACAGTGTCATCCTGCAGCATGGCGCGGGCACAGTCGGCAAATACTTCGGGATTGGCATCGGTCCCACCGGCCACATCCACGGGATTGTTCAAAGCCGCCGCGGGAGGCAGTTTGGATGCCAATTTTACCTGAGTCGCCCTGCTCAGTTTTGGTAATTCCATCCCGCTTTCGGTTAAAGCATCCGCCGCAATGGTGGCATGGCCGCCACCGTCGGCCAGAATGGCAACCTTTTTGGAAGCCGGTACCGGCAACAGCGCTAGCGCCTCGGCGATGGACAAAATCTGATCCGAGCGGTTCACCACGGTAATACCGGCCTGCTGCATCACTCCCCGGCTAACGGTGTAATCTCCTGCCAACGCGCCGGTATGAGACTTGGCCGCACTTTGTCCGATTGCCGTCTTGCCCGATTTGTAGAGCACTACCGGTATTTTCTGGGTAACCCGGCGGGCTGCCTGCAAAAATGCAAGTCCCTGCTTAAGACCTTCTACATAAACCACTAAGGAGTGGGTGTCCTCATCGGCGCCGAAATAGTCCAAGTATTCATGGAACTGAATATCCGCTTCGTTACCGACCCCGATATAGGTGCTAAACCCGATTTTGCCATTGATTTGCCCTTCGGTCACTAACGCTAGCGCCATATTCCCGGACTGAGACAGAATGCCCACCGAGCCTCGCTTGAGGTCGGCAAAACCTACTAAATTGCAGGCCTTGTGGGTATTGAACATCCCTGAAGTGTTGGGACCCACCAGGCGGACGCCATACTGGCGGGCTACCACCACAGTTTCATCTTCCAGCCTTTTTCCCTCCGCTCCGGTTTCGCTAAAGCCACCGGCCAGAATGACAGCGCCCTTGATTCCTTTTTCACCACAGGCCTTAATCACACTCGGCAGCGTGCGCGCTGGCGTACAGACCAAGGCGAGATCGATGCGGTTGGGTACGGATGCCACATCCGGGTAGGCTGTTAGCCCTAAGATATCTTTTTCCTTAGGATTAATTGGAAAGATCATGCCGGGAAACTTTTCCGTCAACAATGTCTGAATGGCCCGAAAACCGCGTTTCGTCGGATCTTTAGAAGCACCAATGATGGCCACGGCATTAGGATAGAGAAAATCGTATAATTGTCCGGCCATGCTTATTCCCCCCTAAAGACAGGGGTGCGTTTTTCAGCGAAAGCATTGATGCCTTCCTGCCAATCCTTAGTGGTCGTGCAACACATCATGCCTTCTAACTCCGTCAGCAAAGTGGCCTCTAAACCCCGGCTCAGACTATGATTCAAATGCTCCTTGGCTAAGGCCATGGAAATAGGCGCTTTGCCGGCCAGTCGTTCCGCAAATCGATAAACTTCTTCGCGGAATGTGGCGTCCGGGAAAACTCGCGTGGCGAGACCAAGGACGGCAGCTGCTCGACCGTCGATTCTATCCCCCATAAAGACTAACTCTCTGGCTTTGGCCAGCCCTATCAGTTGGGGTAGGAGATAACTGACACCGCCTCCTAAAAAGGTGCCGATGCTGATTTCGGGTAACCCGAGCTGCGCACTCTCCGCCATCAGGATAAAATCTGAAGCAATGGCCATTTCCGCGCCGGCCCCTAAAGCATAGCCATTGACCGCGGCAACGACGGGCTTGGGTAGGGTATAAATACGCTTGCACACGTTCTGTTCACCCCGCAAGTACTCCCGCCGCTGAAAAGACGTTCGTTTCCCCTTGGCATGCTCCTTCATATCTGCACCCACACAAAAGGCCCGACCTTCTCCGGTCAATATAATGGCACTGACTTCGCGATCCTGTTCTGCCGCCTCTAACGCAAGTAGAAGTTCATCATAAAATTCCTTTATCACGGCATTAAGACGCTGGGGACGGTTGAAACGAATTTCGGCAATGCGTCCGGTTTTGTTATAAATGAGGGTTGCGTAGTTCATGAAAAATTCCTCCGCTCGGCATGAGTTATTTTTTTCAGGCCTCGGCACAGCGCACAGATTTTTTGGTATCTGTCGCGGATAGTTTAGATTTTTTTACAATAAGGAGTGGCGTTAAGGGATTGCACTCTATGCAACTTAAATGATTAACAGCTTAGCGATCAATAGTATATGGAAGCCACCTGCAGGGCAGGTGGCTCGGTAGAGACGATATCAATTACTGATCTGCCCTGGTTTCCAGGGAGTTAAGACAATCCAAGTTGGTTAAGCTATTATCAGCCACCAATACCATTCATCGCTTGGTCATTGGTGTAAACGCTATTTCCCGCTATGATCGTTATAGTCCGCCGTCTTATCTTCTGGTTGAGCCATTCCGTTTGCTTGCCTGTTATTCTCGACATTTTTTTTCAAACGAGACCTAATTGTCTGTTTTCGAAAAAAAATAGCTTCTGAACGGGAAACTTCCCCTATCTTTTGGTTCTGGAGCCTGCGGGTATCATTTCTCAGCGCAGTTCGCAACTGCTTAAGCAACCCTGCCACTTTCATCTCCCAGGCATCTTGACGTTCCGGCGGAAGATCTGCAAATATCAATGCCATGACTCCAGCAATGAGCGTAAAATTTCCCAGAAATAACACTAGGGGCTGCAAAAACGCGATGGTTAACAGTGTCACTATAATTAATAGATAGTGTCGTATTTTCAAAATCCCCTCCTTTTGCTGACAGCATGAAAGTAGCAACTCCTCTTGCTTTAGCGTAGCGTTCAGCGACGCATGAGTCATCACTCGCGAAAATAGCACTGAAAAAGCTTGGCAAATGCTTCGCCGCTCTCGACATTTTGCAACACTCCGTTCAGAATTACATCCTGTATTGCGCAAAACGTAAAGGTAAGCAGTCGCTACGGCAGATCCTTTTGCCATTATCTAAGACCAGCGAATACTCTCGCCTTTGCAAAATTCAGTAAAATTACCAAGTGATTTGGCAGAGAAATTCTTTACCGAGAACGATTATAGTGCCGGTCAAATGACCTGATACTGGTTACAAGGCTTCAAATCGTTAGTAAACAACGATTGTAATAAAATTATCGGCATCAATTCATATGGCTGGCACTATAGTAATCTGCTAAGCTCTTGTGTATAGAAGCAACGACATGGGACTGTCACCGATTATCTTTGCGATAATAAAACCCATGGGGTTACCCTTCGCGCACAGGAAATCATAAGATCGTGTTGCATTGGCGAATATAAAGGGATTTATTTGACGGAAGCACCATGCCTAATATGAAGGATCGCAACGGCCATGTCTATCAAGGAATTTATCTGTCCTCCTGAACTTCAACGTTTTGCCCGTTATCAGCCCAAACAGTTGGGACCGACCCCAGATAATTTACGGGAATTAGAGCAGCTACTTTATGAGATTTGGAGCAAAAAAAGCGGCAAGACGGATACTGACCAAAAGATTCTGACTCTCTTTCAAGTTCTCTGCGGCCTTGATCCAGACTTGGTAACCGAGCGGGAACAGCGCTTATTGCAAGTATTGGACAAAAAACAACCCATTCTGGTGGGCTTGCAACCCGATAATGGGTATCAACCGAACGATAGCTGCACATTATGTGCTGTTATCGTGAATCCTACGGCAAAGATGTTCCGTGAAATATGCATACGCTTTCAATCTCCCGATTTGACATTTGCCGATAATGGTCACCCTAAACCCATCAAACTCTTGGAGAGCCATGACGCGGTGCCTGTTCCCCTGGCATATCAAGCTCCCGCGCACCCAATGCTTATCTCCCTCTCACTAGAAGTTGACGTCTGCGATCATCGCGGCGAGTGGCGGGCCTATAAAAGCCGCTTTCCGATGCTGTTAAATTTTCTGGAAACTAAAGACGGTTTCCAGGTAAAAATTCGGGATATCAATACCACCCACACCAGACCAAGTGCAGGAATGCTTGCCTCGCCACAAACACTGGAGCCGACCGCCAGCTCTGCGATATCGGCCAAAGGTGCTCTCGAACGCTCCAGGACTTCCTCCCTGAAGTCGCGCAGTAAGCAGCCAACCCTGCTTCTCGAGCGATTGTTACTCGTAGAACTGGAGTTGGAAGCCCCGCGTACCCGGCGCCTACAGGCGCAAGCTCTTGCTCAAAAACGATCCCTAAGTCGTGGCACCCGCCTTACCCGCGCCGTGCTGCATAACCAAAATCCCGCCCATGCCCCGGAACGTATTGAATTGGTTTCACGCCCCTTTATGGTATTCGGACGCTACAATGAAGCCACACACACAGGCTTCGGCGATTTCGCCCTCGGCTTTGTTCCCGAATATGGAAAGATTTCTCGTTTCCAATGCGCTGTCTGTGCCAGGGGAGAGGGACTGGCTATTATGCAAGTCAGCGCTAACGAACATAGCTATACCGCGCTTAACGCCGAAAAATTGCCGAGAGGAAATTGGCGGCCGCTGGCCTCCAGCGATGTCTTGGACATTTGCGGACTTTACAACCTAACAGTCACTTTAGCACCCGATGCGGCGCCGCAGCTTTCTCCTCTTGAAGAAGCTGCCTTAAGTTCCGAAACCCTGGGTATTCATTTATTGCAGATCGTGGATTTACTGAAACATCTGCAAGGTACGGATAGCAGTGCCAAAAAACAAAAGCTCAAAACATGCTACCTAGATTTTATCCAGCAACAGAATAAAGTGGCCGAGCTTAATGGCGCAGATAGTTCAGGACCATTATTATACGCCCGCTTCCAACCCGAAAATTCGTGCCAACATCGAGTCACTCACATTTATCTTCCCAAATGTTTGTCCCTAGGCAGTTCCCAGCATGCTGGGCTGCATATCAATGCGGAAGGCGTTGCACTTTATCATGCCGAACTACACTATAAACAAGGCATGTATTGGATCCAAAATCGGGCCCGCCGAGGCGATGTGCGGGTCTGTAGCCATGGCCTTGAACCTCACGAGGCCATTCCACTGGAAGAAGGCGACATTGTTACCATCGGTACGGCACAGTTCGTCTTTGCAAGCTGCTAGATTTTGTCTGCAATTTCCTTACGGTATCACTAAACAGACCTACAGCAGTGCTGCTAGACTGGTTTATTCTGATCGGTGATGGAGACCACTGGTTGCAAGAGGCAATTTATAATCATTTATTCCATTCCCAGATAACCGCTCAGCCGCATGAGAACGTCGTTACGGCATATGCCGGCGAACCCCAGGGACCGACTGTAAACTCATTTACCTAAAAGCGAGAAAAATCGGTGACGGAGTTTGGATGGGTTACGACGCTTGGCATAGCATTGCCGGCAGTCGCCTTGGGCGGCTTAATACACGGCGCCTTGGGTCTGGGTTTTCCCTTGGTAACAACTCCCCTCATTGCGCTGGTGACCGATGTCAAAACCGCGATTATTCTAACGCTGGCGCCAACCTTAGCTGTCAACATCATCAGTATCATTTGGGGGGGTCGTTGGAGTGAAAGCCTCGGTCGCTATTGGCCGGTTGCCCTATTTGTGTTGCTTGGCAGCGTCTTAGGCACAAACATATTAATTATCGCTGATCCCCGGCCATTTCGGCTTATCCTGGCTATCATCATCTTAATGTATCTGTATACCAGCGCATTGCAACGGTTAAGCTGGCGTTGGATTCGCAATCATCGTTGGCTTTGGGGAGCTGGATTTGGCTTTGCCGCAGGCCTCATGGCAGGCACGGTGAATGTTGCAGTGCCAATTCTGATTATCTACTACAGTGAAATGCGCCTATCCCCTCTAGCCCTAGTGCAGTGTTTGAACCTGTCTTTTTTAGCGGGCAAAACGGCTCAAGTAGGGACTTTTGCTCTCTCCGGATATCTCGTTCGGGAAAGCGTAGTGATTTCCATATTGCTTGCCTTAATCGCCAGTTTGGCTCTGCTCGCGGGGACTCGCCTGCGACGCCGGATCGACGCAGCCACCTACCAACAGTGGCTGCGACGGCTACTGTTCATTGTCGCGGCTATACTAGTCGGTCAGTTTTGGCTGGACTTCGGTGCCACCTAGGGGTTGGTTTGCCAAAGCAACAGTTCTACCCGTAAGCGACCTGCTTTCCCAAGGGAAAATCACGACCACGCAGACATGGGTTTTATATGCGGTGCGTAAGCTTAGGAACACGGGATGGTCATAGTGCTTTTAGGAAAGTCAGTACTTCACGGCTGGTGAGTTCCGGTGCCTCAATGGCCGTCATATGGCCGACGCCCTTAAGCAACGAGCATTGCGCACGTGGAATGTGCCGTGCCATTGTCTGACTAGGCTGCAAAAAAAGCTTATCCTGTGCGCCGATAAGCACTAGGGTAGGACAAGAAATGCGCCGTAATGCCTCCTTTCTAGGATCAGGATCCACAAAGAAAGCACGCACAAAAGCGGCTAATTTTTCGGGTTCGTTGCGACGCGAGATAGCTTCCAAGATCTGCCAGAGTCGCTTCCGCTCTGGCAGCCGATTCATAGAGTACAGCAACGGGCCAGGAGTGTGGCGCAGATGGGTAAAGATCTCCGTCCAAGTACGCCTTTCGTAAAGCTCGGCGAAGGCGTTGCGGGCTTGATGGCGAATGCGCTCGTCCTCAGGCCCGAGCGCTGTTGCCGAACTGGTGCCCAGCAACAGCAGACTTAGCAGCCTGTCGCCGGCGTCCATCGCGTAGCGAACCGCCGCCATTCCTCCGGTAGAGTGGCCTAATAAATGAAAATGCCGCATTTCTAAAGCATCTGCCAAAGCAACAATATCCGCACCGATGGTCTTTACATCATACCCCTTGGGTTCGCCGCACACCTGGGTGCGGCCATGACCGCGCATGTCCAGGGAAATGACCCGATAGTATTGAGCGAGCTTACCGCTAACACCGGTCTGACTCCAATACGCGCTATTAACGGAAAAGCCATGCACCAGAATCAGCGGCTCACCCGCGCCGGTATCTTCATAATAGATAAGGGCATTATGATGCTTAAAAAAGGGCACGGCATCGGCACCTGCGGTTTTACTTTGTCCTCTCTGCGCTTAGTGATTCCATCCCCCATACCGCCATCCTCCATACCGCCATCCCTCATACCGGGTACCGTCGTTTCCATAGCTTGCGCCATCTTCACCGGTTACCGCATAATTGGTGGCACAGCCACCCGCACATAGCCCCACTAAGAAGCCAATCATAAGCATAGCCAGCGTTCTTCTGACTTTCATCGGAATGATCTTCACAATTGTTACCCTGATGATATATACAGTTTCGTTGACCATAGCCGGCAAGCAATGTTCCACGATCCACTCAGCGTGGTAGTCGAGCTCAAATACCCAGCAGCGCATACACCGACTCATCCACGGGCCGATAACCACGATTCCATCGTTGCGGATCTGGACGGTAAAAGCCTCCGACGCAAGCGGTAATTCCGTTGTTATTGCATTCGCCACTATGCCACCTCCAACACCAAAGCTGCACCGATACCGCCAGCCGCGCAGGCGGTTACCAACGCCGGACCGCCGCCGCGTCGATGCAATTCATGCAGGGTCTGAATAATCATCCGTCCACCCGTAGCGGCAAATGGATGACCATAGGCTAGAGAACCGCCCAGTGGATTGAGTTTGTCCCAGTCGATCTCGCCGATGGCGTCGTCCTGCCCAAGCACGTTCCGGGCGAATTGCTGCGACGGCCAATTTTTGAGATTCGCCAGGGTCTGGGCCGCAAAGGCCTCGTGAATCGTGATAAGGTTTAGCTCGTTCAACCGCAGACCAGCACGCGTCAACGCGATCGGGGTGGCGTAGGAGGGTCCCATCAGCGCGTCGTTAAAGGGATCGATGGCGACAAAGGCATAGGAACGAAGATAACCCAAGGGATCATAACCCAGCTTCCGGGCACGTTTTTCTTTCATCAGAAGCAGTGATACCGCACCGTCGGTTAGGGGCGTCGAATTGCCTGCCGTCACTGTACCATGTCGGCGATCAAAGACGGGGCGCAGCGCGGCCAGTTGCTCTAAGGTCAGCCCAGCACGAATCGTGTTGTCCCGCTGCCGGCTTTCCTGATAGGAAGGAAGAAAAACCCGCATCACCTCGCTGTCCAGTTTGCCCTCATCCCAGGCCTGCTGAGCCAATTGATGGGAGCGGAGAACGAATTTATCCTGTTCCTCACGATCGATACCGTGATTCTTGGCCATTTGTTCGGCACTGTCCCCCATGCTCATCTCGGTCGTATAATCTTTTACCGCAAGTGCCACTGGAAGCAGATCCCGCAGTCGGATGTCTTTGAAAAATTTCAGTTTACTTGTCAACGTCTTGGCCTTTCTGGCCTGCATCAGGGCCTGCGATAGCTTCCTTGATAGTTGCGTCGGCGCAGCGGAGGTAGAATCCGCACCGCCGGCCAAACCGATTTCGATCTCTCCCAGCATGATAGCCTGCGCAATGTCCACGATGGCCTGTAAGCTGGTGGCACAGGCCCGGGACACGCTGTAGGCGTCGGTGCGGGCATTCATCCCTGCACCTAGCACCACCTCCCGGGCAATGTTAGGCGCCTCGGGTAACGCCCACACCTGACCGTAAACGAGCCGCTCGATGAGAGCGTGATCCAAATCCAGGCGCGCCAACAACTCGCTGGTCACCAGTATGCCCAAGTCAATCGCATTCATCTCTTTATAAAGGGTAAATTGCCGGGCAAACGGGGTTCGCAAACCAGCGATCACCGCAACACGTTCACCGGGAGTGTGCATAGGATTTACCGTAGCCACAGGTGACCTCCTCACTATCTGCTGTTAACAATTCATCAAAAAATATAAATATTGTTAACAATTTTGATTTAATTGTGCTATTGTTAACAATATGCAAGACACCATACATTTTCCGACAATGGAACCTCAATCTCTCTTTTCTGTTGCCATGCAAGAAAGGCCAATTAAAACGGTAGATCCAACCGCCGAACGCAATTTATCCGAACAGATTGCCGAACAAATCGGCGAACGCATCATTCGCGGCCAACTCCCTGCGGGAACCCGCCTTTTAGAGGTGCGGCTTGCTGAAGAGCTGAAGGTAAGCCGTGGCCCAATCCGCGAGGCACTGCGTGTTCTTGAAAAGCGCCGCCTGGTTCGCATTCTCTCGCGCCGCGGTGCTGTGGTAACAGATCTGTCGCCCGCGGACATTGTCTGCCTTTATGACGTCATCGTCCCACTTTATGAATTGTTGACCCGGAAAACGGCGGAGAACTGGACGCCAACCGATCTTCCCCCTCTGTATACGGTCATCGAACGGCTAAGCGAGGCTGCGAAAGGCGGCAACGTCGAGGACTACTACGAAAATAACTTCGCGTTCGCCCGCGCCTGCAGCCCCATTGCCAACAATTCCCTGCTTGCGAACATGCTCAGCGATCTGGAGCCAGGATTGCGCCGAGTTCTTTATCTTTCCTGGGAACACCGCTCGCAGGAGATGGAACGGCATTTTAGTCTGCTGCGTCAACTGATCCGGCTAGTGACCGAACGCGAAGGCTTGGCGGCCGCACGCGTAATCCATGAACTGGGCGAACTTGAGAAGCGGCTTGCATTGGAAAGTTGTGGAACGGGCGATACCACAAGCCCAAGGAGGCATCAGACGACAAGGACGCCAGAACGATAATTCAACAAACGTCTGTGAGGAATGATCATGCTTTATCATATTTATGAAATGCAACACGCGGCACTCACACCGGTGCGTCTATTTGCCGATCACAGTCTGAGAATTTTACGTAACCCTCTCAATCCTTTGGCCTATACAGCCGCTGGGCGCTACTTTGCAGCGGCCTATGATCAATTCGAACATACGACACGACGCTATGGCAAACCGAAATTCGGCTTGCACACGACGCAGATTGATGGCGAAACCGTTGCGGTCGAAGAGTTGATCGTCGATCGTAAAACCTTCGGACAGTTAAAATATTTCCGACGCCACACTGAGCGCAACGACCCAAAGCTACTGATCGTTACCCCGCTGTCGGGACATTACGCCACCTTGCTGCGTGGCACCGTGGAGGCGATGTTGCCCGACCACGAGGTCTATATCACCGATTGGCGCGACGCCCGAAACGTACCGCTTTTCGAGGGCACATTCGATTTTGACGATTATATCGACTACGTCATCCGTTTTCTGGAACATATCGGACCCAACACCCATGCCATAGCAGTGTGTCAGCCTTGCGTGCCGGTGCTGGCGGCAGTGGCTTTGATGGCCGCGGAACAGCACGAATGCACCCCCCCTTCCATGACCTTGATGGGAGGACCGATTGATGCCCGCCGCAATCCGACAAAGGTCAACGAAATGGCGAAGGAACGGTCCCTATCGTGGTTTAAACGCAATGTCATTGTCAGCGTTCCCATGCCCAATCCGGGTTTTATGCGCCGTGTTTATCCGGGATTCTTGCAATTAGCGGGATTTATGAGTATGAATCTTGAGCGGCATTTTGATGCTCACCGGACGATTTTCCGGCACCTCGTCGCCGGCGACGGCGAAAGCGCTGCGGCCAAGCGGGAATTTTACGAAGAGTATCTGGCAGTGATGGATCTTTGCGAGGAGTTCTATCTACAGACCGTTAAAACCGTGTTCCAGGATTATGCCTTGGCAAAGAACGAGATGGTTTGGTGGGATGGCGAACCCGTGGAACCGGCAGCCATCACTAAGACCGCACTGATGACAGTAGAAGGTCAACGCGATGATATCTGCGCTATCGGCCAGACTCGTGCTGCTCATGATTTATGTAGCCAACTCCCGGATAACATGCGCTTCCATTACGAACAAGCCGGAGTCGGCCATTACGGTATTTTCAATGGTCGCCGCTGGCGTGAGGAAATTGCTCCCCGGGTGAAGGCCTTTATCCGCTCCTCTGATCAGGAAGGCAGGGGCAGATAACCGCCGAGGCAGCCTGACTGCGGCGCCCGCTACGGCGTCTTTCACCCGCCTTAGCGTAACAGCCAGGTGACTTGCACACTCACCTCTACCGCTTGCATTCCCGGTTCAATGGGCACTGCCGCAGCTTCTGCCCGCATTAACGTGGCCCTAACCGGTCCCGGCATACCGCTCGATTCGGTGATCGTCAGTACCTTACCGAGGGTTACACCGGTTAAGGCGGCAAGTTGTTCGGCTTTACGATGCGCATCGCCGAATGCTGCGGCACGGGCTTTATCGACGAAGGGAGTGGGCTCACTAAGCGCAAAGCGCAGCCCCTGGATAGTATTGCCTCCCGATTGTACCGCGGCATCCAGCAGCTCACCCAGTTTTGTCAAGTCTCGTACTTGGGTTTCCACCGTATTCAGTGCGATATAGCCGATGACTTCCGGTGACGGTTTTCCCTGCTGGGGTCTTTCGTCGCTGTAACGAGGTTGCAATCTGATGGTTTGTGTCTGGATATCCGCTGCTTCGACACCCTGCTTTTTCAACAGGGTAATCAACGCCTGCATACTCTTATTGGTTTGAGCAAGTGCCATATTAGCCTCCTCCGCATCGGTCTGCACACCTAAAGCGATCACAGCCATGTCCGGTTGTGCCGCGACCTGCCCATAGCCTGAAACGCTGACGGTACTCAGAGTGTGCTGCTGATTGGGTTCTTTCATTTGTGCCGCTGCGTTAGGGATAAAAGCAAGATAGTTAATCAGTGTGCCGAACAGAGCGATCAATAATAGAATGGAGCGGTTGGTTTGGAGGCTTAACCGGTTTTTGCATCTGTTGTTCATAAACACTATTTTATTGATAACACAGGTAAGAAAAGGCGTGAGAATCAGCAAATAGGTAGAGTCATTATTGATCTGGAAGCGATTCTCAAGACACGCTGTTAATACATCCCTGTAAGCTCGACTGCGGCATCCGTGCCGCAGACGGTCTTGATAACAGCTTCCAGATCGATAGCTTGCGAGGATATCCATGGAAGGTTCCTTAATCAGTCTTTTTCCTTATATCATGCGCTTCATAAAAATGTCTGTTATATTTTTTGTAGTATTTTTTGATCTGGAAGGCATTATGGGAAAGTTCAGAGGCAGCTCAGGAGTCAAGTGCGGTGAGTACACTGCGTTTTAGCCCCTAACCGCTATCGTTAATTTTATCAAGCTACTAAAAAATAAATAATTATATTGCCGCTTATGATGAAGCACTGGATCATTCTCCCCATTCTGCTGCCCCTGCTCTGCGGTACCCTGTTGATCCTCTGCACCAGATGGGGATTGACGTTGCAACGCACCTTAAGCTCAATCACCATCGTGGCGCTCTTAACGCTGGCTGGTTGGCTATTTTACGCCGCGGCAAATGGCGATTATCAGACCTATGCCTTGGGTAACTGGCCGGCACCTTATGGCATCGTGTTAGTGCTGGATCGGCTTAGCGCCCTTATGCTAGTTCTTACCGCCCTGGTGTCCGTGTTCAGCGTGTGGTACGCAATGCACGGCACCGACGCGCAGGGCAGGTACTTCCACGCTCTGTTGCAATTCCAACTGCTGGGATTGAACGGCGCCTTTCTGACGGGAGACCTTTTTAACCTGTTCGTGTTCTTCGAAATCCTGCTGATCGCATCTTACGGCCTACTGCTACACGGCGGCGGTGTGGCGCGCATTCGCGCCGGGCTACATTACGTTATTCTGAATCTGGTAGGATCCACTTTCTTTTTATTCGCCGTGGGTACGCTGTATGGTATTACCGGTACATTAAACATGGCTGATCTTGCTGTTAAAGTCGCCCATGCTCCCGCAGGCAATACGGCATTACTCCGCGCCGGTGCGCTGCTGCTGCTGGTGGTTTTTGCGCTAAAGTCTGCTCTGCTGCCCTTGTACTTCTGGCTTCCTAGCGCCTACAGCAGCACTAGCGCCCCCGTAGCGGCCCTGTTTGCCATTATGACAAAGGTAGGAGTTTATGCCATCGTGCGGGTATTTACTGTCGCCTTCGGACCCATGGCCGGGGAAACCGCCAACGTAGCAGTTCCATGGCTGCTGCCGGTGGCTTTGGCAACCCTGGTGGCAGGCACTTTCGGGGCATTGGCCAGCCGCGATCTACGCACGCTACTTGCTTATTTTGTCGTGGTGTCTATCGGTACGCTGTTAGCCGGCGTTGGTTTATTCAACAGCCAAGCGTTAAGCGCTGCTTTGCTCTATCTTATCCACACGACACTGGTAACGGCGGGAATGTTCTTGCTGGCCGATGTCATCGCACTACAACGCGGGGACGTTAACGAATACGCCGAACCTCCTGTCGCTCAGCCTCTGTTGTTGGGTATGCTCTTTTTCACCGGCGCAATCGCCATGGCCGGTATGCCGCCATTGAGCGGATTTCTCGGCAAGTTTATGATTCTACTGGCAGCCAAGGAGCATCCCGCACTGGTCTGGATTTGGGGTATTGTGCTCGGTACCAGCCTCTTGGGGATCGTTGCCTTTAGCCGGATGGGCAGTGCGCTATTCTGGAGGACAAGCGGGTACGTGCCTAATAAGGATGCCATGCCGCTCAGGTACCTTACGCCGGTCATTCTTCTGCTGGTCTGCAGTCCACTGCTGGTCACCTTGAGCGGTCCGGTGACCGCTTTCACCGAAGCCACCGCCCGACAACTCCTGCATCCGGCAGGTTACCTGGAGAGCGTTCTGGGAAGCCACGCTGTGGATGTTATCGATGCGAAACCAAAAGGTGCACCCTGATGTTCCCTGCCACTTGGCTGCCGCGGCCGCTTTTCAGCCTGGTCCTGCTGCTTATCTGGCTGTTGTTGTTTAATAGCATGGCTCCTGGAGTAATCCTGCTCGGTATCTTACTTAGCCTCCTCATTCCCTGGTTAACGGCTGATTTCTGGCCGGAACGAGTTTACTTTCGCCATTTTTTTGCCGTAGTGAAATTTGTTGCCGCGGTGCTGGTCGATATTGTAATGGCCAACCTGGTGGTTGCGGGTCTCATTCTGAATCCATGGCGGACACTGCGTCCTCGCTTTATCAAGTTGCCCTTAGCGTTACAGGATCCCTTCGCCATCACGTTACTGGCCAATACCATTTCTCTAACCCCGGGGACGGTATCTGCCGATCTTAGTCCAGACCACCGCACCCTACTGGTTCACTGCCTAAATCTAGACGACGAAATGACGCTTATCAAGCATATTAAGTGCCGTTACGAAACCCCCCTGAAAGAGATCTTTGAACCATGTTAGCGACTGCTATGCTTATCGCCTTTATTCTGATGGGTTTGGCTCTGATGCTGACACTGTGGCGCTTGTGGCGTGGCCCAACCCTGCCCGACCGAATTCTGGCGCTGGATACCCTCTACATTAACACGGTGGCCCTGTTAGTGTTGCTTGGCATTTACTGGAACAGCGTCATTCACTTTGAAGCGGCCCTAATCATTGCGCTAATGGGCTTCATCGGCACTGTCGCCCTATGTAAATACGTACTGCGGGGAGATATTATCGAATGATACGCTGGCAGTTTTTTCTTTTCTGCGATGCGCCGGCAGCGGCGAGATACGACTTTCCCGTAGCCGTTACCCACGCCAAACCGGTTAAACCGGTTAAACCGGCAGAAATTTAACAATGGAGAGCGAAGCGGTTGTTTCCTTCTTATTGGTCGTTGGTGCGGCGTTTGTCTTAATCGGGTCTATTGGTCTCGCAGGTCTACCGGACTTCTTTACCCGTCTGCACGGCCCCACAAAAGCCACCACTCTGGGCGTAGGCAGTATGCTGTTGGCCTCCATCGTGCACTTCAGCTCCCGCGACGCAGGGCTTAGTCTACATGAACTGCTCATTATCCTGTTCCTGTTTATCACTGCACCGGTAAGCGCCCACCTGATGAGCAAAGCCGCTCTTCACCTCAATTTAGGTTCACCCTATTTTCGCAGCGGCTCCGCTTCAGCAACTGAAAAAACGGACATGTAAAATTTCATTTTGATTTCCCTCGCCTTTTTTGCTAAAAGAGGGAACTTTAGGCAAAGGAAATTACGATGGCCACCACCGACAACTTTGAGCATGGTCTGGATACGCAGCCCTATGTGCCTGCCAATAACGAAGAGTATATGAGTGATGCTCAGTTAGCCCATTTCCGTAATCTTTTACTGAACTGGAAACACAAGCTCATGGAAGGGGTAAATCGCACTGTCAATCACATGCAGGATGACTCGGCCACCTTTCCCGACCCTAACGATCGCGCCACTCAGGAAGAAGAGTTTAGCCTGGAACTGCGCACCCGAGATCGAGAGCGTAAACTCATTAATAAAATCAACGAAGCTCTGGCGAAAATCGACAATTATGATTATGGCTTTTGTGAAGCTTGCGGGGTCGAGATAGGCATTCGCCGTTTGGAAGCTCGACCAACAGCGACGTTATGCATCGATTGCAAGACTTTTCAGGAAATGCGCGAAAAACAAACCGGCCGATAATGTCGGTGCAAGGGATGAGTAATCAGGTTAGCACCGCCAGCCAGACCTTAGCGCCGCCCACCGACGTCGTTCACCATGGTCGCTTTGCACCCTCTCCCACAGGTCCCCTACATTTTGGTTCCCTGATTGCTGCGCTGGGCAGCTTTTTAATGGCCCGCAGCTGTGGCGGCAGATGGCTGGTGCGTATTGAAGACCTTGATATACCTCGAGTCGTCTCTGGAGCAGCGGACGATATTCTACGGACTTTAGAAAGTTTCGGAATGCACTGGGACGGTTGCGCTATCTATCAAAGCCGACGCTACGAGCATTATCAAAGCGCCTTGACCCAACTCAGCAACGCAGGCTTGACGTATCCCTGCACGTGTTCACGCCGAGAGGTGGCACAAGGGGCTGCCGACACCCCGACCGGAATGCTCTATCCAGGAACCTGCCGCGGTGGTGTCCGTCATGCAGGGCGCCCTGCCGCGTTGCGATTACGGACCGATCAGCGTCACATCACTTTCCATGACCGCATTCAAGGCTCTTACACCCAACACCTGGCATCCGCAGTAGGCGATTTTGTGATCCGCCGCTCTGATGGATTGTTCGCCTATCAATTGGCTGTCGTGGTAGACGACGCCGAACAGCAAATTACCCATATCGTGCGCGGCAGCGATCTGCTGGACTCTACCCCTCGCCAGCTTTACCTGCAACAGCTACTGAATCTGCCTACTCCCCGGTATAGTCATCTACCTCTGGCCGTGGATCACCATGGCCATAAGCTGAGCAAACAGACCCGCGCAACGCCTTTGGACCGACGAACACCCGGTCCGGCTATTGTCACGGCACTACAATTTCTCAACCAGAAACCTCCCCGGGAGCTTGCCCGAGAACGCCTGGAGACCATCTGGTCCTGGGCGCTGGCTCATTGGCGCCCGCAGCGAATCCCAGCGGAGTTAATCAGCGCGGGGCCGGTACTTGATAAAACCGTCGCAACCTCTTGATAAACAGATTGTTAACCGCTCATTTTCTATAAACTCGTGGAGAAACATAACTGTAACAAAATTTGAATGGAAAAATGTTTTACCATTAGACTATGATAAAAGCAGAAAGCCTGCCTATCAGGCAGTTCTTAGTTGTAGGCATTTAGCAACGACGAGCCATCACACCAGAGGAGACAACTCAACATGTCTGAAGTTAAGGTCTATCCCGTACCCCCCGAAATAGCCGAGCGCGCTTGGATTAACAAGGAACAGTACCAGGCCATGTACGAACGCTCCGTGTCGGACCCCGATGGTTTTTGGACGGAGGAGGCAGATAAGTTTATCACTTGGTTCAAGCGCTGGGACAAAGTGAGCGACTGGGACTTTAGCAAAGGCCATATTCGCTGGTTTGAAGGCGCCAAACTCAACGTCAGCCATAACTGCCTGGACCGTCATCTGGAAAAGCGCGGCGACCAGGTGGCCATCATCTGGGAAGGCGATAGTCCCAACGAAGATCGCAAGATTACCTATAAGGAGCTGCACGAACAGGTCTGTCGTTTTGCTAACGCCCTGAAGGATCTGGGCGTTAAGAAAGGCGACCGGGTTTCCATTTATCTGCCGATGATTCCCGAAGTAGCCGTGGCCATGCTGGCCTGTACGCGAATCGGTGCCATCCATTCCATTGTGTTTGCCGGTTTCTCACCCGATGCCCTGCGGGACCGCATTAACGATTCCGAGTGCAGTGTTGTCATTACTTCCGATGGGGGATTGCGCGGCAGCCGTCCGGTGCCCATTAAGGCGAATGCCGATAAGGCCTGTGCCGATGCGCCCAGCGTGCGGAAAATGGTCGTGGTAAAACGCACGGGCGGCGAGGTTGCCTGGCAGACAGACCGGGATGTTTGGTATCACGATGTCGTCAATGCGGCTTCCGCCGACTGTCCGGCTGAGGAAATGGATGCGGAAGATCCTCTATTTATCCTTTACACCTCAGGTTCCACCGGCAAACCCAAGGGCGTCCTGCACACCACGGGCGGTTACCTGCTCTACGTGGCCTGCAGCCATAAATATATTTTCGACTATCACGATGGTGATATCTACTGGTGTACCGCCGATGTCGGCTGGGTAACCGGTCACTCCTATATCGTCTATGGCCCCTTAGCCAACGGCGCCACGACTGTGATGTTCGAGGGAGTGCCTACCTATCCTTCCGCGTCTCGCTTCTGGGAAGTGGTGGATAAACATCAGGTCAATATCTTCTATACGGCCCCTACCGCCATTCGGGCGCTAATGCGCGATGGCGACGAACCGGTTAAGAAAACCAGCCGTCAGTCCCTGCGAATCTTGGGTTCCGTGGGCGAACCCATTAACCCCGAAGCGTGGGAGTGGTACTACCATGTGGTCGGCGACGGACGCTGTCCCATCGTCGATACCTGGTGGCAAACCGAAACCGGCGGTATTCTTATCACACCCTTGCCAGGCGCTACTGATCTCAAGCCGGGTTCAGCGACTCATCCCTTCTTTGGCGTCGTGCCGGCTCTGTACGATGCCGAAGGCAATGCCCTGGAGGGCGAAGCCGAAGGCAGCCTGGTGCTTACCCGCCCGTGGCCGGGCATGATGCGCACCCTTTATGGCAACCAACAGCGCTTTATCGAGACTTATTTTTCCACCTATCCCAACGTCTATTTCAGCGGTGACGGCGCCCGCCGGGATGCTGACGGCTATTACTGGATAACCGGCCGGGTTGACGACGTCATTAACGTCTCCGGCCACCGTATGGGCACCGCCGAAGTGGAGAGCGCGTTGGTGCTTCACGACGCCGTCGCTGAAGCGGCAGTCGTAGGCTTTCCCCATGAAATCAAGGGCCAAGGCATTTACGCCTACGTGACGCTAATGACAGGTATCGAACCTAGCGATGCGCTACGTAAAGAACTGGCTCAGCACGTGCGCAAAGAGATTGGACCCATCGCCACCCCGGATATCATTCAATGGGCCCCCGGTCTGCCCAAGACACGTTCCGGTAAGATTATGCGCCGTATCCTACGCAAGATCGCTGCCAACGAGATGGAAGCCTTGGGCGATACCAGCACGCTGGCCGATCCCAGCGTGGTGGACGATCTGATTGTAAACCGCGGCAAATGATAATATCATATAAAACAATCTCTTGTTAAATCTCTTAACCTGAGTGTTCCAATGGACACTCGGGTTTTTTATGATCTTCGCGGCCATATCGATTTGCCTTACCGGCGCTAAATTTTTTTGATTTCCTTGAAATCATAGTTGCAAGGTCTGCAATTCGTGCTCAAATTATAATAATCAATCTCCTTTCTCTTATACGCTTCACGCATTTATTTCAGGAGAATCATTATGAGCGATTTAGATCCCATCGTCGGAAACTGGTACAAGAATCTCGAAGACCAAGCCGAGTTCGAAGTGGTAGCGGTGGACGAAGACGCGCAGACCGTGGAAATCCAGTACTTTGACGGCGAGGTGGAAGAATTGGATCTAGATGCCTGGTATGAAATCGTACTAGAAGCAATCGCCCCTCCCGAAGACTGGTCCGGCGCTTTTGACGGGATGGAACCCGATGATTTAGGCTATAGCGATACGCCTACATCCGATAATAAAGACGATCCCCTGAAAAATCTTTATTAGAACTCTTGCAAAAATGAGCTCTAAGGCTCCGGACTAAGCGCTACCGCCAGTAGCGAGAATCCCCCGCCGGATGGGCAGGCTTGAACGGCGGTGACTCGTCCAGCCAGCTCGAGCAGCTAGCGTCTGACTGATGCAATAGGTCTATTAAAAGCAGGCCGGGCAAGACGATGCCCGGCAGTCGGGAAAAGTGACGTTTAGCAAAAAAACACCATTACGACGAGTTTTTTCCCCGCGCTTTGGCGAACGCTTCTGCGAGAGCACCCGACGGGTTGGCCTCCGCCGACTGCGGCAGAGACGGCTGCTGGCGCCGTGCCGCCTCAGTGTGACGTCTGGGTGGCGCATATTCCCGGCTATCATCGGTTAGGCGCATCGTCAAGGCAATGCGTTTACGCTTGCTATCTACTTCCAGCACCTTGACCTTGACCACGTCTCCCGCCTTGACAATATCCCGCGGATCCTTGACGAATTTTTCCGCCAAAGCCGAAATATGCACCAAACCATCCTGATGCACACCGATGTCAACGAAAGCCCCGAATCGAGTCACATTGGTAACCACCCCTTCCAGTACCATGTCGACCTGCAGATCGCTGAGTTTCTCGACACCCTCTTTAAAAATCGCTGTTTTAAATTCCGGACGGGGATCGCGGCCGGGTTTTACCAATTCTGCTAAAATATCCTTGACAGTGGGCACACCAAAATCGTCATCGGTAAAGTCCTGAGGATTGAGTCTTTCTAAGAACGTTCTATCGCCCAACAGCTTGGCGATGGTACGGCCACTGGCACGCAGGATACGTTCCACCACCGGATACGCTTCCGGATGCACAGCAGAGCCGTCTAAGGGATTGCTGCCATTTTGAATGCGGAGAAAACCGGCGGCTTGCTCAAAGGTTTTTTCTCCCAGACGGGGCACTTGGCGAAGTTGTTGGCGGCTGGCAAAGGCTCCGTTAACATTGCGATAATCGACGATGCGGCCGGCCACATTGGAATTTAAGCCTGCCACCCTTGCCAGTAAGGGCACCGAAGCCGTATTAACATCCACGCCCACCGCATTAACGCAATCTTCTACTACAGCGTCCAGAGAACGAGCCAAGCGCGGCTGACTCACATCGTGTTGGTATTGGCCTACGCCCAGGGATTTAGGATCAATCTTGACCAACTCGGCCAGGGGATCTTGAAGTCGACGGGCGATAGATACCGCGCCACGCAACGTCACATCCAGCTCCGGCAATTCCTGAGCCGCCGACTCCGAGGCCGAATACACCGAGGCACCCGCTTCCGATACGACCAGCTTGTGCAAACCCAGCTCCGGATAGCGCTTCAGCAGCTCCCCCACCAACCGGTCAGTCTCCCGGGAGGCAGTGCCATTACCGATACTGATTAATTCTACCCGGTGACGGCGCGCTAGCGTGGCCAACGCATGCAGCGAAGCATCCCATTGATTATGAGGGACATGGGGATAGAGCGTCGCGGTGTCCACCAGCTTACCAGTAGCATCCATTACCGCTACCTTAACACCGGTGCGTAACCCCGGGTCTAAACCTATCGTTGGTCTAGGGCCCGCAGGTGCGGCCAGCAACAGATCGCGAAGATTCGCCGCAAAAACCTGAATGGCTTCCTCTTCAGCGGCCTCTCGCAGCCGCTGTTTTAACTCACCGTCCAGCCGAGTGAGGATTTTCACCCGCCAGGCCCAACGCACCGTGTCGAGCAGCCACGGATCGGCGGGACGACCCTGATCCGCAATCCCAACATGACGGGCGATGATTAACTCACAGGGATGGGATCCGCCCGTCGCTTCCGCCACCATCAGGGTAAGCTGCAGTACGCCGGCATTACGCCCCCGCAACAGGGCCAATGCCCGGTGCGAGGGAATCTTGCTCAGGGGTTCGGCGTAATCAAAGTAATCGGCAAACTTAGCTCCTTCTTCAGCCTTATCTTTGACCATCTTGGCTTGCAGAATCGCCTTTTCCCAAAGGTATTCCCGCAGCCGTCCCAGTAGTTCAGCCTCTTCGGCAAAGTCTTCCATTAAAATCTGGCGGGCCCCTTCGAGAGCCGCCTTGATATCGACAATGCCTTTGTTAACATCAACGTAAGCTGCCGCTGCAATCTCGGGAACCTGAACAGGCCCCTGGAGCAAGCTCTGCGCCAGGGGAGCCAGCCCCGCCGCCCGGGCAAGCTGTGCCTTGGTCTGCCGTTTGGGCCGGTAAGGTAAATAGAGATCTTCCAGTCGAGTCTTGGTGTCAGCGGCGCCAATGGCGGCCTCTAACGTTGCCGTCAACTTACCTTGTTCCGCAATGTTTTTAAGAATAACGCTGCGCCGATCCTCCAATTCCCGCAGATAGCCTAGACGCTCCTCAAGAAGACGTAACTGTGTGTCGCTTAGGCCACCCGTCGCTTCCTTACGGTAGCGGGCAATGAAAGGGACAGTAGAGCCTGCGTCCAGCAAGCTAATGGCCGCCTCCACTTGACGTTCCTGAACCGTAAGCTCCTGTGCGATTTGTTGACTGATATTCATAACCCTTCGCTCTGAACTAATTATCCTTCCGTCGCTGCGCCGTACTCGCTGACTCGCCGCAACGTTTTCCCAGCCTAGCCTGGCGGGCTCTGTTAACCCGAGTCGTGCCGCAGTGTAGCTTTGGCGTTAGGTTTGAGCAATGGTTGCTTACCGAAAGCCAGTTAATAGGAAAATTTCAAAAAATAAGTTGACGCGACGCAACATTATCATTAAACTGCGTCGCAGCATCCATTGGATGTTCTCCTCCAAATCCTCCTTTGGTGGTTATTTGCCGGGGTTCTCTACCCCGGTTTTTTTACCCTTTAATACCAGGCGTGCTGCGGGAATTGCTATTTTCCGCATCCGCACCCTACTATTTAACCTCCGGTGCTTAGCAGTTTATCAAAAGCGTCTTGACGCACTGCACTAAGTTGTTTATACTGCATTGCAGCATCTCTCGAGATGTTCTTCTCTGTACCCTCCTTTGGTGGTTATTTGCCGAGGTTTTTTTACCTCGGCTTTTTTACCACACCGGCAGAGCGTCAATAAATTGCGCGCCGCCTCATTCTCGGGAAATCAGGTATTTTGCGGCAAGGTAACGGGGCAGTTATCAATCAGCCGAGCCTGCCCCAGCCAAGCGGCTGCGAGGATGCACAATTCAGTATCTGCCTTGCCCGGCTCACCGAGATCCTCAGCACGGCGAATAGCGAAATAGTCGGGGCGCCAATCGGCTTCTACCAGCTCCTCACGGGCAGTCGTCTCAATGGCTTGATAATTTTGTTCGCCGGCGGTTAACTGTACAGCCGCACGCTGTAAAATGGCGTATAGGAGCGGGGCCATCTCCCGTTCTGAGGCAGATAAATACTGATTTCGGGAACTCATCGCTAGGCCATCGCTTTCCCGAACCGTGGGCACACCCACAATGGCCACCGGCAGATTGAGATCCGCCACCAGACGGCGGATAATTATTAGCTGCTGCCAATCCTTCTCACCAAACAAGGCTACATCCGGCTGCACGGTATTAAGCAGTTTGGTAACGACTGTCGCCACACCATCGAAATGCCCCGGCCGCACAGTGCCGCATAACAGAGTAGACAAGCCGGGGACTTCCACCCGGGTCATGCCCTCAGCGCCGCGGGGATACATTTCCGCGGCGCTGGGGGCAAACAGCAGGTCCAACCCCACCTGCGTCAATTGCTGGCTGTCGGCTTGCAGGGTACGAGGATACGTTTGAAAATCCTCATTAGGACCAAATTGCAGAGGATTGACAAAAATGCTGGCCACACTACGCTCGGCAAGCCTATTAGCCTCCTCCACCAGGCGTAGATGACCGTGGTGAAGATTTCCCATGGTGGGTACGAAAGCGATACGTGCGCCGGCATGGCGCCAGGTTGCCACCTGCGCCCGTAACGCTTCAATTTGATGACACGTCTGCATAGCTAGAGCCTTAGGCCACACAATGCTCGGGACCGGGAAAACGGCCTTGCTTGACCGCCAGAACATAAGCGTCGACGGCACCGCGCACGCTGTTCTGGCCCTCCATAAAATTTTTTGAAAACCGGGGCCGGCGCCCGACGGTAATATCCAACATATCGTAAAGCACTAACACCTGTGCGTCACAGGCGGGACCCGCACCAATGCCAATGACTGGAATATCCAGGGTTTCGGTAAGCCGTGCGGCCAATTCCGCAGGCACACACTCCACCAGCAGTACATCGCTGCCGGCATCCTGCACCCGCAGTGCGGCATCGATAATCCTGTTGGCCGCACTTTCCTCACGACCCTGCACCTTATAACCACCTAGTTTGTGAATCGACTGTGGCAACAGCCCCAAATGCACACAGACGGGAACTCCATTGCGGCTAAGCTGACGCACCGTCGCTAGCAGGTCAGCATCTCCTTCAAGTTTGACCATCTGCGCGTGGCCTTCCTGCATCAGCCGGGCGCTGTTACGCAACGCCGACTCCACCGTCGCATAGCTCATAAACGGCATATCTACCATTAACAGCGGATAACGGCAGCCGCGAGCCACCATGCGGCTATGGTAAACCATGTCATCCATACTCACGGGTACCGTCGTTTTGCATCCCTGCACCACCATCCCCAGGGAGTCTCCAACTAAGATAATGTCCACGCCCGCCGCTTCCAGTACGGCGGCAAAGCTAGCGTCATAGGCGGTCAGGACGGCAATCTTTTCACCTTCCCGCTTCATTTTTGCCAGTGTCTTAACAGTGACCGGCTTGCGTTGCGTTTGCTCTTGTCCTCTGTACATAATCTACTCACCCAAGGAATCTGCCAAGGTGGAATCTCCACAACTCATCACAGCAGGAAAAGCAGGGATAGCGGGGAGAGTGACTCCTCATATCTCCAGTCGTTCCAGTTGTGACGACGGACAACGTTGCACCAGTGTCGCTAAGTCCCCCAACCCGCGGATAACGAGAGCGGGCGCGATATCCTGTAAAGGATACAGGACAAAAGCCCGCTCCTGCAGGCGCGGATGGGGAATCACGAGATAGGGCATATTCTGCACGAGATTACCGTAAAGCAGAATATCCAGATCGAGCGTACGCGGTCCCCAGCGCAAGGTACGCACCCGGCCATGGACCTGTTCGATGTTCTGCAAAGCCTGCAGTAGTGCTTCAGGCGCAAGCCGGGTGACCAGGGCGGCGACGGCATTAATATAATCCGGCTGTCCCGGAGGACCAAGAGGTGCGCTGCGATATAGCGGCGAACGGGCAACGCAACAGGTTAGCGGAAGAGAAGCCAGCGCCTGAAAAGCCTGCCGCACCTGGACAATGGGATTGGCCAAATTGCTACCGATGCCGATATAGGCTTGGACAGATCTTACGAGGTCGCACATGCCATGACCAGGGTATTAAAATTCAATTGACCGGCAGGGACGCCGGCCGCGTACGCGGAGTGCGTCTCTGCCGACGACGGCGCGGCTTAGACCGACTCGTTCCTTGGAGAAATGGCCCACGTGCCCCTTCGTCCAGCGCTAAAAACTGGGTCCACCACTCCGCCAGCTGTGCCGCCTCGGCATCCGCTTCAACTCGGAGTAATAAAAAGTCATAACCGGCTCGAAAACGCGGATGACCGAGAAGACGCAGGGGGCGTTTGCCGGTAAGCATGGCAAGACGCGTCTGCATATCCCAAATCTCGCGCATGGGCAAACTAAAGCGGCGCGGCAGGGCGATGGATTTCAGCTGGGACTGTATCACCTCATCGGCTGCCGCCTGTAGCGTTTCGCGCGCGTCGTCATCCGCAGCCTGGTGTTTTACCATACGTTCCCGTAACGGTTCCCAAAGAAGGGCCGCGAACAGAAAAGCCGGAGTTACTGATTTCCCTTCGGCCAACCGCGCATCGGTATTGGCCAGCGCCCGGGTCAACAGCGTTTTAGGAAAATGTTGCTGTTGGCGGCTGAGACAGCGTTCGGTAGCCGGGAACAAATGCCCAAAGAGCCGGTAATGACGCAGTAGCTCAAAGGTCTGCAGCGCATGACCCCCCAAAAATAACTTGAGTACTTCTTCGAATAGCCGGGCGGATGAGATGTCTTCCAATAATCGTCCCAAGCGAAAAAGCGGGGCTTCGGTATCGGGATGGATGCGAAATCCCAGCTTCGCGGCAAAGCGCACCGCGCGCAGCATACGCACCGGGTCTTCCCGGTAGCGCTGCTCCGGATCGCCGATCAGGCGAATGACGCCCGCCTGCAGATCTGCCATGCCCCCGGCATAGTCCAGCACGGCGAATGTCGTGATATCGTAGTAAAGTGCATTGATGGTGAAATCCCGCCGCCAAGCATCTTCCTCGATAGAACCATAGACATTGTCGCTGAGAATACGCCCGTTGCTCCCGATGCGCAGCTTGGATGCTTCCAGTTCGGCATCGCTCTGTGCAGCACGGAAGGTGGCCACTTCGATGATTTCCTGCCCAAACCGCACATGGGCCAGCCGGAAACGGCGCCCGATCAGGCGGCAATTACGAAACAATTTATAAATTTCCTCGGGATGGGCATCCGTGGCTACATCGAAATCCTTGGGTTCGCGCCCAAGCAGTAAATCCCGGACGCCGCCGCCCACCAAGTTGGCCTGATAACCGGCATTACGCAACCGGTACAGCACCTTGAGCGCATTAGCGCTGATATTTGCTCGGGAAATGGAATGTTCTGCGCGGGGAATAACGGTGGGTTGTTTCGTCATGACTCCCTAAGCGGATTGTTGCCAGCTACTTGTCCACTGCAAAAGAAAAGGTATAATAACATGCTCCGTCAGATATGCCACTCACTTCCGGCTCCCTTCGTCTAGCGGCCCAGGACTCCGCCCTCTCACGGCGGCAACAGGGGTTCGAGTCCCCTAGGGAGCGCCAATTGCAGCAAAAACTTGCCTGATTTTTTCGAATATCGGGCTGCTGCTCGAGATAAGCTGTTTCTAGGCCTTTAGAGAAGCCCCGGTCGCTTCAGGCAAGGCCGCGAGGAAACTTTATCGCTCCTTAAGGCAACCTCTACTGACCTTGTGACCAATTCTTTGTCGTGCAGTTCAAGCAAAGTCCGCAACTTAGCCGTTTTCTCCGTTCCTGGCGGTCTGCCCTTTGAATTGCCTGATTAACCTGGTTGAAATTTTGCCATTTCCCGTTATGCGGCTTTGGCCATTTCCCCCTCACTCCAATCCAGTACTTGATTTGTCAACGATGGTCAAAATCCAGAAGTACGTGAAACCGCGTTCTTTCACAGTCTCGTTAGTGGAATCTGGATCTTGAGGGTATGCTCCTTGGATCCCGAATTCCGCTGACGCTCCATCCAGGCTACGGATGAATATCGAGGCTCGGAATCAATCAACCCACACAAGAGGCGCAGAGGCGCTAAACTCCTCAGGAGGTAACGGGCAAATGGCCTTGCATTCCTCTGTGGTTTCGAGAAATGCGGGATCTACCTCCATTGCAGTGGAGGCAACGGGCGTTGCAACCCAGATGGGAAGCGGAACTATGATAGCCTGAGCGACGCTCTCCTGAAACTCTGTGGCAGGCTCACCGTTTAGCGTCAGGCTGAAGAGGATAGCTAGCGGGACGGTTGTCGGCTTCATGGTGCAGTTCCTCAACGGTGTTTCTCGCTCTGGATATTCCCATCCTGACTTTCCCTTTAGGAGATAAGATAGAACCATCCAGCAGATCCATGCACCGCATTATTACCACAACCCATTGTGAAATATTTGCCTTTAAGCTACCCTCTTGTTCGCTCCGGTAAGCGGCTCAGCCCTATGTCAAACCCGCAAAGGACTGGACCTCTACCAACGTGCCCACTTCTATGCTGCCGCTTTCCTCGGGCAAGACAATGATGCAGTTGGCCTGGCTCATGGCGCTCAGAATGCCGGAACCCTGGTAACCGATGCCACGGACCCATAGACTGCCGTCCGCCTGGCGTTCCAGAATACCGCGCTGAAATTCCGTACGCCCGGAACGTTTTCTCAGCCGGGTCGCGCAGGGCACCTTAAATGTCACTGTGTCTATCTGCTTTTGCCCCATCATACGACGCAACGCCGGCTGCACAAATTCATAAAAAGTCACCATGACCGACACGGGGTTTCCGGGTAACCCAAAGAACACGGCATTCCCGATCTGTCCGAAAGCCATGGGGCGGCCTGGTTTCATGGCGATCTTCCAGAAATTTACCTGCCCCAGGTCGGTCAGGATATTTTTGACAAAATCCGCTTCCCCCACGGAAACACCGCCGGAGGTGATAATCGCATCGGCGTTACGGGCAGCCTCGCCAAAAGCCTGGCGAAGCGCTTCCTGCTGATCACGTACCACGCCCATATCGATGACATTGACGCCCAAGCGGGTCAGCATGCCGTACAGCGTATAGCGATTGCTATCATAGATCTGCCCGGCTTCCAGCGGCTCACCAATGGAGCGCAGTTCGTCGCCGGTGGAAAAGAACGCCACGCGCAACCGCCGCCACACCCGCACCTCAGCAATACCGAGGGAGGCCAGCACCCCTAGATCCGCCGCGGTCAACACTCTGCCAGCCTCCAGCACGGTATCGCCCTGGGCTAGGTCTTCGCCGGCCTGGCGGATATCTTGGCCCTTTTTATTGTCGGCTCCAATCCGGACGCGATCGCCGCGCTGCTCGACGCGTTCCTGCATAACCACGCAATCGGCCCCTTCAGGCAACACTGCACCGGTCATAATGCGCACCGCCGTGCCGGGCTCTATCACACCGTAAAACGGCTGCCCGGCCAGGGCAGTGCCTACTACAGTGAGTTCACCGACCCCTTCGGTCGGTAGGTCAGCGGCGCGTAGCGCATAACCGTCCATCGCTGAGTTGGTATGAGCGGGCACGTTAATAGGCGACGTTATCGTGTCGGCAAGCACTCGGCCCAAGGCGCTGCGCAGGGCTATCCGCTCATACCCGGTAACCGGTGTAGCCATGTTATCGATGCGGTGCAATGCCTCGCGAACCGAAAGGGACTCGGGATCGAAGTCGTCGGCACAGCTCGGTTGGATGTTGATTTGGCTCATGTCTCAACCTTTCAACGGTTTACAAGACCTCTTGCATCAGTCAGATGCTAGCGGCTCAAGCTGAACATGTCATCACCGCTTTCCTGTCCAGAGAGTTTCATCTTAACCGAAATACCCGGCCTATTGCAGACCTTCAATAGTCTGCCATGCTGTCTTAGAGAGCGGGAAACGGCACCAGTTTTCATCGAGCAAGCTCATCAGGCATTGATTGCACTCAATCCTAAACCTGCTTCACTTTTAGGCCATGCACATAGGAGAGCACAAACTCAGCCACCGCCACCGGATCATTGATATCTAGCACCGGAATAGCAATCCGCTCGACAACCGGCCAATCCGTGGCTAGTGCGATAATCAACGGATCATTCGGATAGCGCAATAATTTCTTTGCTCTCCGGCTTAACTCAATCTTGGGAAACGGCTGCTCGGTAAATCCTTCCACCAAAATGAAATCTAAAGCATCCTGATCGAATAGCGCCAGCAGGTCATTTAACTCCGACCCTCCCCCATCGGGATGCTCCACCAACAACGCCGATTTTTGCGAAGAAGCCAACAGCAAGCGTTCCACCCCCGCTTTGCGCAACCGGTAGCTGTCCTTGCCGGGTTGGTCAACATCGAAATCGTCCCTGGCCTGTTTGACGACCCCTATCCGCAACTCTTGAGCGCTAAGCCAGGCAATCACTTGACTTAGCAAGATGGTCTTGCCGGTGCCGCTGGGGGCAATCAACCCCAGCACCGGCACTCGGGCGTTACTCAAGCTTCCCTTCTCTGCCATACTCAGGACTCAAACGGCCTTACAGTATGACCGTGATTTAAAGGCCCTCTGCCCTCGCCCAGGCCTGGCGCCGTCCGGATCGCCTTCTGGACATAAGCCAGCGCCCGCTTCACCGCAGCGTTCAGGGACAATTCCTGAGCCAGGCCCGTCGCAATGGCTGAAGCCAGCGTACAACCGGTGCCGTGGGTGTTGGTGGTGGCAGCGGGGATGAGTAAAACGCACTACGCCATCCCGAGACACCAACAGATCCACCACCGGATCACCCGGCAGATGCCCTCCTTTCAGCAGAACCGCGGCCGGCCCTCGTTCCAGCAGCCGGTAGGCCGCCGCCTGCAGTGTATCCGCATCACGAAGGATCATACCGCTTAAGGCTTCCGCTTCGGGCAGGTTGGGCGTCAGCACGGTGGCACGCGGCAGTAGTCGTCGCACCAGGGTTTCCCTGGCCGCTTCCGCCAGCAAGGGTTCACCCCCCTTAGCGAACATCACGGGATCCACTACCAGGGGAATTGCGGGCACAGCCGTTGCCAATACCTCGACGATGGTTTCGATAACGACGCTGTTATGCAGCATCCCGGTGTTAATGCAGTCGGCGCCGATATCCTCAAGCACCAGACGCATCTGCTGAGCGATAAAGGCCGGTGCTACTCCCACGATGCCAAACCCTCCCTGGGTATTTTGAGCGGTCAGCGCGGTAATCGCCGTGGCGGCATAACCGCCCACTGCTGTCACTGCTTTGATATCCGCCTGGATGCCGGCTTCTCCGCCGAAATCGGAGCCTGCAATAATTAACAAGCGTCCTCTCATGAGTGCTCCCCTCTATTTTGCCAACCGCGTCTTATCGGACACTGGTTCAAAAAGATTGTCTGAAAATAAAACCCAGTGTGTTCTAATGAGATAGCCTGTCTCAGCGAGGTCTTACCAATGACTTGCCGGTATTGCGAAAAACAGTTATGTATAATGCTCATCACAAAGACCTAAAAACCCTGCTGGAGGTGCTCCACCCGGCCTCCATTTTACTCATCGACCCTAATCTCGATGGCCTTCCCGTACAAGCGGTGCCGCCGACTTCTCGGGTAACGCACCTGACCGGCGACCTTCTCGGACAACTCAGTTCTTTGGAACGCTTCGATCTGGGCGTCGTGGCTAACACCTTAGAACATAGGGACCGCAAGACCGCTGGCATAGTGCTCGCTCGGCTGCGGGATCTCCATACTCGCCGCTTTGTGGCGCTGGCGCCCATCGGCCCGGCGTGGGAGGGGCATACCAGTTATTGGGAAATCGCGGATTTTTTAGGTTATGGCATGACTCTTATGGCCCAATACCAAATCGACGCTAAGCCGCTTCATTTGTATCATTATGCTATCGAAAGCTATAAGACGACACCGGAATGGTTTAATAGCCGGTACTGGGCCCATCCCGAACGCTGGAAGCCATAAGCAGCCACCTTAGTAGCTAGGCGTTAAGCGCAACCAGGCGTAGCGATCACCAGAGCGCACCTTGATATCCTGCAACTGGGTTCCTTTTAGCACGGTCAGCACGACGTCGTCACCGGCAGTGCGGCCATTCCAGAGCTCACGGTAAAAGTCCGCCATTGAACTTACGGCTTTACCGGCGACGGCAGTAATAATCTCGCCCGGCTTGAGTCCCGCCTTGGCGCTAGGTCCTTCAGAAGCCACCCGGGTAATGAATAGGTATCCCCTCACCTCCTCGGTTTGCACGCCGAGCCAGGGCCGGGACGGTTCCTGCGTGCGCCCGTTGGTCTGAAGATCCTTGAGAATAGGTCTTAGCAAATCGATAGGCACGAACATATTGCCTGACAAAGGCCTGTCGTCGCGTAAAGCATCGCCGACAAAGAGCGAACCAATGCCCAGCAGAGTTCCTTGGGGCCCGACTAATGCGGCGCCGCTGAACCGGGGATGCGGAGGCGAAGTAAAAATGGCGTTATCCAGCAGATACTCCCAATACCCGGCAAACTCCCGCCGGGCAACCACATAAGCCGGCCGTACAGGAATTCCTCCGCCATGCGCCACCACCAAAACCGGATCTGCTTTGCCAAGCCCGGCGGCGCTGCCAAGCGTCATCGGAGTTACGGCAATGGGCGGAAAAGTCCGCAATAAACCGAAGCCGGTATTGTGATCATAGGCTACAATTTCTGCCGCCACCTTCTGGCCATCCGCTAGGGTGACCTCAGCATTCGCGGCTTCCAGGATTAGATAACCGATAGTGACAATAAGCCCGTTATTATCAATCACCACACCGGAACCTGAGCGTTCGGTGCCCAGCGCCTCGGAAGTGCGCGCGGTGACTGGAACCGTAGTCTGCACCCCCACCACGGCTGAAAAGATTTCCGCGAGCGCCTCTTCCTTCTTGTTTTGGGCCGAGGCCACAGAACAGACCAGTAGGATAAAGAGACAGACTAACCCCCATACCCAACCTTCGGCGTGGGAATTTTTTTTTAACGACAGGGTAAAGGACGGATGCAGCATGACTAAGCAACCTTTGTGGGATGATTGCCGAAACTGCATTATTCGACAGCACTGCTAACCGGCAAGTTCGACTAGCAGCAGACACTGCAGCTGCCACGTTTGCCGCGGCATAAAACGGTAAGATAATTTACTTATTCCCACTCCGTGAACTGGGCTAACGCTGTACGCCGATAACCACGGCTCGCCGCCAGCAACTGACGGGTATAGGAATGCTCGGGTTTACCGACAGCAAGCGTCGCAACACTCAAATTTTCCACGGCGACCCCCTGTTTGATAACCAGCAGCCGATCGCACAGATATGTCACGACAGCCAGGTTATGACTCACCAACAGATAAGTCAGCTCCCGTTCTTGCCGTAGGCGCGCCAGCAGGTTTAATACCTCCGCCTGCACCGATACATCCAAGGCCGAGGTCGGCTCATCCAGCAGTAGCACCTGAGGTTCCAGAATCAACGCCCGGGCAACGGCCACCCTCTGACGCTGTCCGCCGGATAGCTGATGGGGATAGCGAAAGCGCAAAGAGCAACTTAGCCCCACTGCATCGAGGGCACTAAGCACCCGCTTATCCGTATTGCCCAGACGCTGAATCGCTACCGGCTCGGATAAGATCCGATCTACAGTGTGCCGGGGATGCAGCGCTCCATAGGGATCCTGAAAAATCATTTGTACGCGCCGGAAAAAGGCCGGCTTGCGTTTGTCGCCCTGCGCCTCTCCGGCAATACGAATGCTACCGCGCCAATGCCCGGTCAATCCACAAATGGCCCTGAGCACCGTGGATTTGCCAGAACCCGATTCGCCTACTAGGCCAAAAGCTCCCGCCTCCTGGACCTGAAAAGATAATCCGCGCACCGCATGCACGGCTCGGGTACCCTGACCAAAGAATACGTGCAAATCCCGTATGTCGATCACCGGGCATTACTCCTTCCACCAAACCCGCACGCGCCTTAGCAGCGTCATCAGCGCCTGCATTGTTGTGGCGCGCGTTCACCGCCGCATCTACATCAACTGAATTTACAAGCAGATTCGGCGGGTTACGCTTGGCTAGCCCGCCCTACTTCTGATGACCTGAGCGGTCAATCAGACACTCACCCCGAAATCCTTGGCCACTGCCGCCAACCCCCCGGCGTAGCCCTGACCGATGGCCTTGAACTTCCAATCATTACCGTGCCGGTATAATTCGCCAAAAATCATAGCCGTTTCGATAGAGGCATCTTCAGAAAGATCGTAGCGAGCTATCTCCGTATTGCCATCCGCGTTAACAGCGCGGATAAAGGCGTTGCTGACCTGACCAAAGTTCTGTTTGCGTGCCTCGGCCTCGTGAATCGTAACCACGAACGCCACTTTAGCCGCATTGGCAGGCATCGTATCCAGTTCTACGGTGATCTGTTCATCGTCGCCCTCGCCTTCACCGGTCAGGTTATCACCTGCATGCATCACGGCACCGGACGGATCTTTCAGATTGTTATAAAACACGAAATGGGAATCGCTTAAGACTTTCCCGTTCTCGTCAAGCACAAAAGCCGACGCATCTAAGTCAAAAGCACTGCCGTCGGTCATCCGTACATCCCAGCCAAGACCGAAAGATACCTTTTTAAGACCCGGTGCTTCTTTAGTCAGCGATACATTTTGACCTTTTTGCAAAGAAACTGCCATAGCTAAACTCCTTACTCAATTTAACAATCGTTTTTGCATCTGTTCGCCCGCTTAAGAGAAATGCGGGGAATTCGTGAGGGTTAGGATTACCTGTTAGACGTTGATACCATACTGCTGACACATGGCGGCCAACCCACCGGCATAGCCCTGCCCTACCGCGCTAAATTTCCACTCATTCCCATGGCGATAAATTTCCCCGAAAATCATAGCCGTTTCCGTGGAAGCATCTTCGGTCAGATCGTAGCGAGCCACCTCGACATTGGTCTCAGCATTAACCAAGCGGATAAAAGCATTCTGTACCTGACCGAAGCTCTGTCGGCGCTGATCAGCCTCGTGAATGGTGACGGTGAAGGCAATTTTTTGCACATCGGCAGGGACCTTGGTCAGATCTACCATAACAACCTCATCGTCACCTTCGCCGGCCCCCGTGCGATTATCGCCGGTATGCTCCACGGAACCACAGGAAGACCGCAACTGGTTGTAGAAGATGAAATCGGTATCCGAGCGGATCTTGCCGTTAGCGCCTAGCATAAACGCAGACGCATCCAGATCGAAATCGGTGCCGTCGGTCACGCGGGGGTCCCAACCAAGGCCCACATGTACCATTTTGAGATCCGGAGCTTCCTTGCTAAGGGAAATACGGCCGCCTTTGCTGAGAGAAATAGCCACGCTTATACTCCTCCTGTCAGCTGTTTTTCAGAGATCAAAATCCTTGGGATTGAGGCGTAGTTCGTTGCAAATCTTACGCACGGTGGTTTTTTCATTTTCGTCAAAGTTACCGTCCGCCCCACCGATAATGCAGCAAACCCGAACCATCAACCGTGCTTCGCTCTCTTTAGATCTCAACTTACCGATGGTTTGCAGGGCATTGGCTTCACCGACGGCGGTATCAAACTCAAACTGTTTGGCAAACTTGTCAAAGGTGGTAATTACCTCATCGACGCTAAAAACGGACAATACCTCGGAGCTTTTCAGAAACCCCATCATTTTCTGCTTTTCTTCGGGGGTAACTGTCCCATCGGCATAAGCCACCATGGCGCAGCCCGCGACAACACCTTCTAAAAAGGTTTTATTGCGCACCTTGGTCACTTCGGTTTTAAGGCTGGTAGAAACCTCGTTAAAGCGATTTTTCAGCCATTCTAAAGCCATTCGCAATTACTCCTCTCGCATCTCGTATACAGTAAAATTAGTTTTTCGATCCCGCTACCCAGCGCAGCCCAAACTCGTAGGCCTGATCCGACACCTGATGGCTTTGCAAATACTCCATCCGTTTACTCACCCGGATATTATTCGCTGTGTTTTCCAACATCGCTATAGCGCACATACCCCGGTCGCGGCGATGACTATCAAGGCGAACCTCCAGGGACGGCTGGCTTTATCGGCTGACCCTTAGCTTAAAGGTAAGGCTTGATGGCCGGCAGTAGATCGATAAAGGTTCTCCCCTGGCCATGCTCACCAATGGCCTGCACTTTCCACTCACCATCGCGGCGATATAGTTTGGTCATAATAAGGCCGGTATAGTTACCGCCTTCTATAGTCAGGTTAAAACGGGCAATTTCGGTATCGGCGGTGGCATCTGCTATCACGCAGAAGGCATTGGGAACGCCTTCGAAGGACTCTCCGGTAAAGCTATTAACTGTAAAAACGAGTGTTTGTACCTCGGCAGGCAAACGCTCCAGGTCAATGGTAATACGCTCGTTTTCTATAGCGGCACTCCCGCCTCCAATACGGTCATCACCGCTGTGGGTCACCGCACCACCCTGGCTTTGCAACTGCCGAAACCAAACCTGGTCGATCAATTCTCCTGTACCGTCAAACAGCAGGCAGGAGGCATCTAAATCCACTTCAACCTCTTTTTCGCCGCTGCCAAAACCCAGAAAACCCTTGGATGAGACTTTTTTCATAGCCCACCCGAGACCCATATAAATACGGTTCAACGTGCGTCCGGCTTCTTTTTCCAGACTGATGCGCTGTCCCTTCTGTAGATTAATAGCCATGCATACCTCCGCGGTCACAAAATACTGACGTTGTCCCTTCACAAAGCGCAAGCGAGTGTGCCACAAAGACATACTCTTTGGCCCTATTCTGAATGGTTTTATAGAAAAATAATATAATGATTTGAAAATTTACCCGCCAGTTGCCACTTCGTAGGGCTGACCGTCTTACAGTGTACTATCTCTGTTGAGCGCACTGATGCACTGGCGCTGTATATGCTGGCATTGACTCATCCAGCTTTACATAACCAACAGTAAGATAACCGGCAGGGTCAACAAGGACAATCCTGTCTCCAGCGTGACGATCGCCGCCATAAGTTGTGCGTCTCCACCCAATTGTCGGGCCAAAATATAAGACGACGGTGCCCCTGGTAGCGCTGCAAACAAAATAAGAATCGCCATTTCCATATGACTCAACCCGACCAAGGCACTGACGAGCGCCATTAGCGCGGGTAGCGCCAGCAATTTGAGGACTGCGGTCAGTAAGAGTTCCCTGGACCAACCCAGCGCCATCTTCAGGCGCAGGCCAGCGCCCACGGCCAAAAGGCCCAACGGTAAGGCGGCACGGGATAAAATGTCGAGTACTGCGCCAGAACCTAGGGGAAGACCTGTCCCGCTGATGTTGAGGAAAACACCGACCACACAGGCCAAAATTAGTGGATTGCGAATCACGATGCGCAATAGTGCGAGCAAGCCTTTGCTGCCGGCTGCATGAGTCAACACGACCACACAGAGAACATTGATTAGTGGTATCAGCACGGCGATAACCAGAGCCGCCACTGCGGAACCAGGTTGGAGAAACAATGCACCGGATGCCGCTAAACCTACATAGGTATTAAAACGAATGCTGCCTTGATAAATGGAACTGAAAACCGGACCCGTCACCCTTAGAGCAGGCCTAAGCAAAAACAACAACAGGCTCATGGAGAGCAGCACGATAACGATGACGCCGGTGAGCGGAATGGCATCATAGTCACCTAACTCCGCCAGAGCTAGCTTGTGGATGAGCAAAGCAGGAAATAGTAAAAAATACGTCAACCTTTCGGCGGTCGGCCAAAACACTTCACCAGGAAATTGATTTCGCCGTAAAAGATAGCCCAGCACAATCATAATAAAAATAGGACCTAGCGCAGCGAAGATGGTGAGCAAATTTTGGGCGGCGTGTTGCATGTTCTCCAAGTTTCGGGGACAGGTATTGCCCGGGCTTTAGTAAGCGCTGGGGCGAAGGCCGGAAGATATCGCCAGCAGCGCACGGGAAGGTGCGCGGTAGCGAATCTTTCTCAGACGGCAGGGTTGAGCGGTACTGACACGTCCAGCCTGAACAGCTAGCGTCTGACTGATGCAGGAGGTCTATTGAAGATCCAACTAACCTTTAAATGGAGAACAGAATTCAAAGAGTTGATTTAACATTTCTGCCGACTCGGCGAGCCCACAGAAAAGTATCATATGACGTGTAAACCCTTCTTTTTCACAAATTTCGCTATATTGGGCAATAATCTCGTTTCTACCCTTTTCCGTGAGCATTTGCATATTAATCGCCAGTATTCTTTTTTTTAACACAGCCATGACTTGCGCCGGTGTATTTGCATTTTTCTCTTCTTCTGTCATTATGTTAATTTTAGGATTGACCGGTAATCCTTCCAGCATACGACGTTTCCATTCGATCACTCTTTTGAGATCATAAACCTGATTCACCATGGAGTTTAAGATCTCTTCTCCTTTTATTTCGTATAAATAATTCACTGTTTCATTAATTACGTTTATAGTAACCAGTAACTCATAAATCCTTTCCAAGCTCTCCTGATCGCGTTTCTCAATCTCTGCTCTTTCGATGGCTAATAGAACCTGTTTGATCTTTTTCTTTAAAGATAGTCTTTTTTCATTAGTGTTTAAACATCCATTTCCCCAAAAATCAAGTACGTTCGTAAATTCAGATTCAATATCCGAAAACTCTAAAGTTAAATTATTATTTTCATATTCATAAACTTGCCGAATCGTTTTTTCAGCCAACATCCTTAAAACAGAGGGGTTTTCTTTTTCAATTTCCTCGAGAAACATCGATTAAATTCCTTATAAAAAAGTTGCTGATTCTACAGTATAAAAGCTTGATAGAAATTATTTTTCTATATTTTTAGGGTTTTTTGTAATACAATATTTACGATTTATCGCTTATAATTAAGTCGCTATTTATCATAATGCGGAACAAACCGGTTCGTTAGCAAGCAAAATCTTTTCAACATGATAGAACAGTTTCCTTTAAAAAGCATCAATACCATCCTCTACTGTAAGAACTGGCAAGAAACTGTCGAATTTTATCGTGATATATTAAAATTGCCTGTTCTCTTTTCTACCGACTGGTTTATCGAGTTCCAATTCACATCCACGGCTCGTTTAAGTATTGCCGACGAGCGTCGTAGCCGTATAAAAAGCAGTTCGGGCGCCGGCATCACGTTAACCCTACAAGTCGAAAGCGCCCCTGCCGCCTGGCATTATCTACGTAATAGCGGCGTAGCATTAGGACCCATCCAGGAACATCCCTGGCAAGCAAAAGTCTTTTATTTTTTTGATCCAGAAGGATACCGTTTGGAAATTTGGTCGTTACAATAGCCAAGCGCGTCAGCACAATTATAGTCGCTTCGCTTAGCGATCTTCATAGGCCCAGTTGGATAACAGTGCGGTGCATCGCCTGGTAAGAAGCAACGGCAAAGCGGCGCTGCAAGCCACGCATATAGGGGTAACCTAGGTATGACAAGCGCTGATTCGGCCGGGAAAATGCCAGTAAGTCATACCAAACGGAGTCATCTGTATGGTGCCATTCCACCGCAAAGCGCTCCTCCCCTTGCCCGGCGTGGTCCGGTAGAGTGCCGCAGGCAAATCCGTAGCGTTCAATGGTTCCTATCTCTTCCAAGACATAAACTATTCGCACCGCGTTAAGGGACCAAATACCAGGTCCTCGTGCCAAGATGGCCATCACACTGCCTTCACGGATCGCCGCTCGTGTAGGGAACAACCTGACCCAGTCGATCGCAAACATACTCCAGGCTTTGAGTGCCTCTTTGGCCCTTGCAAAGGTCGCTGAGCCCGTGCCAAGCCGAAAGCGGCAGTGATCTACAACGTAGCCTTTTGGCAGGTAGGCGGGCACTCTGTAAACTTGCAGATGAGTCGCTCCTACCTGTTGATAGGAGAAAGAAAGCTGACTTTGTTGCGCAAGAAAATCGCGAAGCTGCGCTTCCCGAGGCCGGTTTAAAAGATACATAGCAGTCAAAAATAAGCCGCTGAACCGTTCATTTTTGTCGATTTTAAAACTAAATAGACTTCTTGACGCAAGAGGTTTAATGACAATGGGCGTAACCAGAATTCCGCAAGCGGAAGCGAGTAGGTTCCTCTGCCCCTGAGCCAAGGGCTGGGGTAGGATGAAGTTGTTAGGCACCATCCTGCGAGGAACCCACCGATGAAGATAATGAGACAAGCATCTACTCAAGGCAAGCCTGAGAGCGTTGAGGTGATCCTAGATCAACTGCAAGGCTTCATCCGCCGGGCGGCCGAGACCGGCAGTGCCGCCCACGCGGTCGAACGGGAGCTGTTCAAGCGGTTGTTGCAGTTGGGGTTGCTGCTGCTCAAAGAGTTCTTTGCTCTGTTGGGTGAAGGCGATGAGGGCGAGCGGATGGAGCTGAGCGACGGGCGCGAACTCAAACGCCTGAGCGAGCCCCAGCGGCGCAGTTACCGCGCGATCTTTGGGTTGTTGGAGAGCGTGCGCTGGGTCTACGCCCGTGGTGAGAAGCAGCGCATCGAATACGTGCCGCTGGATGCCCGAGCCGGCCTGCCGGAAGGCAAGGACTCCTACCTCCTGCAGGACTGGGACCAGCGCTTGGCGATGGAAATGCCCTATGGGCAAGTTAACGCGGTGCTGGAACCGATGCTGGGGTTGAGGCAATCGGTGGCGGGGCTGGAGCAGACCAGCCGTATGCTGGGCGCGCAGGTCGAGGGATTCTGGGCCGCGCACCCCGCGCCGGAGGCCGCTGTTGAGGCGCAAGTGGTGGTGATGCGCGCCGACGGCAAGGGGGTACCCATGCGCAAAGCGCCCGAGGCACCGCCGATTACCGCCCATGCCCATCGGCCTGGCCCTAAACCGGGGCGCAAACAGATGGCCTTGGTAGGCGCGGCTTATCACCTCGAACCCTACGTACGCACCCCGGAGCAGGTGCTGGAAGCGCTGTTTCAGGAACCAATACCCGGTGTGCCGCCGGTCTTGGCCCGCCCGGCGCCCCAACACAAGCGCCTGCGCGCGGCGCTGTCCGAAGCCGACAGCGGCCAGCCGGGCCATAGCGCCGAGGTCATTTTCCCCTGGCTGCTGGAGCAAGCCCAGGGACGGGATCCCCAACACCGCCAGCCCTGGGTAGTGGTCATGGACGGTCAACCCACGTTGTGGGACCAGTTAGAGGCGGTGCTGAAGGACACGCCCCGGGTAGAGATTCTGGATTTGCTGCATGCCAATGGGTATCTCTGGGAAGCGGTGCATTTATTTCATGCCCCGGGCAGCGACCAGGCGATGGCCCTGATGAAACTTTGCTTACTGGCACTGCTCAAGGGCCAGGCGCGGATGCTGATGATCTGGTTGATCGATCAGGCCCAGCGATGCGGCTTGTCGGACGCACAACGCCAGCCACTGACCAAGATCAGCGATTACTTTCACCGGCATCGGCATCGCGTGCAGTACGATCAGTATCTGGCAGCTGGCTATCCCATCGCCTCGGGCGTCATCGAGGGCGCTTGCCGTCATGTGGTCAAGGATCGCATGGAGCGCACCGGCATGCATGGGACGCTGCCTGGCGCTCAGGCCGTGCTCCAGCTCCGTTGCCTCGCCCTCAATGGGCAGTGGGAGGACTTCATGCAGTACTACATCAAACAAGAAACGGCCCGACTGTATCCTAAAAAACCTATTCGTCGGCCTGCACTGGAGATTTTGCCCAAGGCCGCCTGAGAGGCGGAAATCTGGTTACGCCCAATGACAATCAGCGTATCGCGTGTCAAATTAAGATCACAGTTATCGATTTTATCACCGGGCATCATGTTAGCTAGAAAGCGGCACGTTAAACCGCTTTAACACCACACGATTCCGCCCGCGCCGCTTTGCCTCGTAAAGAGCCTCGTCCGCCTCCTTAACCAATTGCCCTGCCAACAGTTCCCGGCGTGGGATAATACAGGCTACCCCGAGGCTTAAGGTCACATAAGGGCTAATAGGGGATTTTTTATGATCAATGGCCAGTTGCAGCATTTCTTTGCGAATCAGTTCAGCCACATGGATAGCCTGAGGACCATTGGTGTTAGGCAGTATTACGGCAAATTCCTCACCACCGTAACGAGCCACTAGATCACCTGCACGTTTTACGTTAACGTGAATGGCTTGAGTAATCGCACAAAGACAGTTGTCGCCTGACTGGTGTCCGTAAGCGTCGTTATATAGTTTAAAAAAGTCAATATCGCACAAAATTAAAGAGAGCGGTTTTTGCTCTCTTTTCATGCGTTCCCATTCCTGATGTAAGCGCTCATCTAACTGGCGACGATTGGCAATCTGGGTAAGCCCGTCCAGCGTAGCAAGTCGTTGCAGCGTTTTATTTGCTTCTTTTAATTCCGTTTCAGCACGCTGCCGTTCTGCTATTTCCTTGACCAGTTCAAAATTAACTCGTTCAATTTTACGATTTGCCTCTCTTAACTTTTTCTCGGTCCTTTGAAAATTTTCTTCCACTTCCATTTCTTTAGTTACGTCTGTCAAATAACCTAAAGAAAGGCAAATTTTGTCCTGTTCATAAATCTCTAAACTTGCCTGATCCTTAAACCATAGGATTCGGTCTTTTGGAACAGATATTTTGTAGACCACCTCGATCGTACCCGCTTTTTTAACTTCCTCGCGCAGCTTACTACGGGCGGTATTTAACTCATCTTGATTAATGACTTCCTTTCTTATACCAGGATCAAAACCGACATAGTGATACTTATAAATACGGCGGTCAATCACACTATTTTGAAAAACTTCTGCCAGCTCTCGAGCATGGCAACCCATGAGATCGACAAACCGCCTGCTGGTATATTCATACCAGATTTCCTTGCCCCCCTCCTGCCAGGCTGAAATATAAGATATTGCAGGCGTGGCGGTTTTCTCGAAAGCCGAAAATACGGCAAGATAACTTTGCAGACGCTGTTTTAGGCGAACACTAAAGTCGCTGTCTAAAATACGCCCCCAATATTCCTCATCAGGGACACAATGAATATTACTAGACATGGTGCAGGCTGCTCTTCCGTGAGGTTCTCTCCATTTACATCGTCTCCATAACTCAGCAAGTCTTCGAATTATACGGTTATACTTTTGCCATGCTGAAAAAATTTAACAACCTTATGCAACAGGCAAACGTCGGCTGGCATTACCCGGCCAGCCTGCTAAATAGTGGTGATTTTATCCCTGCTGAGAGTGTTTTTTCTCGAAATCCGCCTCCCGTAAACGGCGATCTTCGAGAATTTCATACTCCGTTTCGACTTCGTAATCCGCCTCGATAAATGTCTCCCTATGTTGACGTCGTAAGCGCCTTGTTTGCCACCACAACCAACCACCGAAAACTAAAGCCAGTACCAGAAACAACGCGAAAAAAACAGCCGACAAAACCACACCCGCTGCAATAGCGAACACAAAAACCACGCTCAGCCCTAGGCGGGCGAGCCAGGAAGGACGATGACTAAGCCGATTCATGGGAATGAGATTCCAAGCTTGTAGTGGGTTTCGATGAATAAATGCTTTCACTTATCCTGAAACCGTTTTGCCAGCACGGTCCTCGCCTGCACTGCCGATAGCTTATTGGCAGCCAACAGCATCAAGACGTCTTGACGGGAAAGGGGCTTTTCTCTCTGAGTCTTAGAAGGCACGAGAAATACCATCCAAAACTGCTGTAATGCCTGCTTGATCTTATTCATAAGCTTCTCCCTTCACCGTGACAGTTTCAAGACCGACGCCGGTAATAGGCCGACGCCTCGCACACCGTGATGTTTGAACGGTTGCAGCAAACCGGCATAATAAAAAAACCCCGGTGGCTTGACGCCGACCGGGGTCTAATAAGACCAACCTTTCTGAAGGCGTCTAAGCTATGCTCCGCCTCCAGAAAGACTTTGTATGGAGGCAATTACGTTTTACTGCACCGACAGCACTGTTGGATACACGATCTCACTGCTGGACCACTGTTAAGCTCGAAGCGTTTCCAACAGTTTCGCCTATCCAATAAGCGAACGATCAAAAAAGCCTCCCGCGAAGGAGGTTCAGTTATGGTTCGCGCATTAACAACACTATTCATTAAATTCGGCAAAAACCTTTAGACATCAAACTGCTGTTAGTTTACCTGCTTTATGATTAGAACTCAACCTTAGCAGCCGGTTCCGACATTCATCCAAGTCGGCAGAACACGATAGACCTCTCGAAAAATGAAAAGGCGTCGGGCTAGCAAAGTGTCACCAGCAACGCACAGGGAGGTGCGCGGTAGCGAATCCCTGCCGTCCGGCAGGGGCTGAGAGACGATGACACGTCCAGCCTGGACCGTTAGCGTCCGACTGATGCGGGAGGTCTAATAACAAGCAGGAAGAGAACTGCTTAACGGTATTCGGAGTCTCAGAACTGGATATTGCGATGGTAAACGAGTGGCATATCCTGCAATTGTAAATATTCGGCCAACCCATTGTTGCCGAAAAATAGGACGGGACACACGAGGAAAAATAGTGTACAAACCGGTCCATGGAAAGTATCCCAAACACCCACCTTACCACCGCGCTGCCCCACCCAAGGGGCTGTGTTATTGGAGAACCACGGTCGCCGTTCGCGCAGAAATGGGTGACGATGAGTAAACAGGACTATATCGAGCTACGCCATCGGGCAAGCTATTGGGAAATTCAGCATGGGCGAGCGAAAGCCAAGATAGCGCAGCTGGAGCAGGAGCTGGTTGTTAACTTGACAATGTCACATTAGCCTCACGTGGGGCCGGTGTGGACTCTATTTTTAAGTCGTTGTTTTTTCAGCCGACTCTTGCGTGATCGGGTGCGATTAAGCAAATGCTCAATCACTCGTTCCGTAGCTTGTTCTTCGGTCAAGCGTTTCAGAGGCATAACCGCGCGCAGTAACTCCCGAACATTGGCCACCGACAGAGCCGGTAAGACATCCGTTTCCAGTTCTTCGAGCAACGCCGGGTCACGAGAATGAGTCTGCGCCCAGTCGAGTTGGGTTTGCGCGATGAACCAGGAGGCGAGTACCGTCAAAGCGAGATGATGATCCCAGGCACGGTACTTCTGCGCCGGCCACTCATCCCAGCCCAGCTCGGACTTGGCATCCTGGTTGGCCCGTTCGATGACGTAGCGCTGGCACTTCCACCAGGCCAGTTGTTCCAATGAAGTGTCCGCTGAGGCGTTACCCAGGGCATAGCGGTAGCGGTCGGTGGCCTCTTCGCGCATCACCAGCCAGTCTTCCACGGCTTGACCGTCATGGACGGTCCAGACGCGGCGCGCAGCGAAGCGTTCGCACAGCTCACCCCGTTCGGTCGCCCGGACTCGAAGACGCTGCCAGGCCAGCGTCTCCCGCAAGCTGTCCACGCGGACCGTTTCCCCGGCCAGCACCTGCACCTGCGTCGGCTTTTTTCCTCGCTGACCCCGGCGCGGGGGAATGCCGAGCGTCGGTTTTTCCAGGTACACGGCCGTGTCGGCCGGGATTTCCGCCATATACCGCCGCTGAGCCTTTCGCACCTGGGCCCGTAGCCAACCACTCCGTCCGTACAGGCTATCGAAACCGACGATCTCAAACGGGAGACCACCCGCCATGACCTCTTGAATCCCCTCCCAGGCCAGTTCAACCTTGGTTTTGAACTTCACCGAATCAGGCATGCCCTGTTGCTTGCGCCGCTTTTGGTAGCCGGCCTCGAACCAGGCCTCGGGTAGAAACAGTTTGCCCAGAATCCAGGTCCAAAACCCAGACGCCACCGTGAGATTCACGTAGCTCAACAACACGCCCACTTGGCTGGTTTCTACCTTGCCCAGCCGACCCTTATATGGCTTGGCCGCCCCGGCACTGGCATCGCCGGCGTTCTCGTCGGCACTTTCGTCGACCAGAACCACGGCGCCCCTCGTCAGTTCCGGAACCGCTTTCACTTCCGCTTGGACCTGGCGGTAGACCGTCTCAGCCGACCCCGGCGAGTGACTCATGAAGTGTTGGAGGTTTTGCTCTTCAACACCCGCCTCTCGCGCGATTCCGCTATAGTGTCGATTCCCCTCCATACGCAGCAGTCCGCTCAGATAATGCCGCGCATAGACGCTGCCGTCTCGGGTTTGGGTCTTGAAACAGCTCCGGTAGCGCGCCCAAAACTCAGGCAGCCGCTGCCCCAGCGTTTGAATCGCCTCCGGCACCAGTCCCCACCGACACCCCAGCTCTTTTTTGTCATCACCATCACTTTCCTACGAAAAATCATTATGATACAAACTCATCGATCATTTGGGAAATGTGACATTGTCAAGTTAAGGATGGCAAAATCAAAGATTTGCAGAACCGCTTATTCGGGAAGAAGAGCGAGAAGCCTGTGGCGCTGAAATCCGAAAAAGGCAACCCCCCCGAACCGCCCTCAAACCGCAGGCGCGGCCAGCAGCCAGGCCGTGGTGGACATGGACGTACCCAACGACCACATCTTCCGGTGGTGACCGAGGAGAGGGAGCTACCGGCGGAGGAGACATGCTGTGGCGCAGTGTGGCTTACCGCATCGGCGTAATCCGGCCCTGGATGAGCAGAGTGAGGTCATTGAGGTGGAGGTGAAAGCCCACCGCCGTCGCTATCGTCGCCAGTCCTATACCTGTCACCCGGGCTGCACCTGTGAGGCTACGCCGATCATTATCACCGCCCCGGCTCCACCCAAGTTGATTCCTCGCAGTCCCTACGGGGTCAGCTTCTGGGTGGAAGTGATCTTGGGAAAATACCGCTATGGGCAATCCACCCACCGTTATCTGCAGGACCTCAGGGATCAGGGGTTGCCGGTTTCACCGGGAACGGTCGGCGGTGGCTTGCAAGCGCTCGTACCCCTGGTTGAGCCGGTGCGCGAAGCCCTCTACGACCAACAGATGAGTGAACGGCTGTTTCACAACGATGAGACCCGCTGGGAAGTGTGTGTGGAGCGCGAGGACAAGGTCGGCACCCGCGGGTATCTGTGGCTAACCCGTTCGGCCTCGGTCATCTTCTATTGTCTTGACCCGAGTCGCAGTGCGGCGGTGCCGGGGGCGCATTTTGCGGGCTTGAAGCATGACCCGGTCATTATCGTCTGCGATCGCTATAGCGCGTACAAAAAGCTCGCCCGACTGGTCGAGGGCATCCTGCTGGCCTTCTGCTGGGCGCACGTACGTCGTGATTTCCTGAATGCCGGACGATCCTTTGCCGAGTTGCAAGGGTGGGCGCTGGAGTGGAAGGAGCGCATTGGCACACGCTATCATCTCAACGCGCTGCGTCTGGAACAGCGGAATTCGGAGCGGACACTGAGCGAGCAGTCTGAGGCCTTCACGGAACACCACCAGGCGCTGCAAACGACTCTGCAACGAATGCATGGGGAAGCCACGCGGGTGGTGGCGCCTAACAGTGCCGGCGTGCCACTCCTTCCTTCGGCCGCCAGCGAAGCGCCGTCGAGTACGCCGGTGGCCCCCTTATCCAAGGGGGCGCAACGCCAACAACAGCAGGTGCTCCAGAGCCTGCTTGAGCACTGGCCAGGGCTGACTCTCTTTCTCGATCACCCCGAGGTTCCTCTGGACAACAATCGCGCCGAGAACAGCCTGCGTACCCCGGTGACCGGACGCAAGCACTACTATGGATCGGGCAGCCTCTGGAGTGCGCAGTTGGCCGCCACCCGCTTCTCGGTGCTGCAGACGTTGGAGCTGTGGGGCATTAACCCGCGGCACTGGTTGACGGTTTATCTCCAGGCGTGTGCCGACAATGGCGCCCGCCCCCCGCGGGATCTCGATCCCTTTCTGCCGTGGCGCATGGAGGAACCGCGACGTGCTGAGCTGACCCGACCCTATTCCCCCCAGGCGCCACCGGCCTCACCCACCGCACCCGTACCCGGTCACGACCGCTCGTGAGCTATCGCTACTGTGGTCGCCACTTCCGTGCCGAGGAGATCGCCCAAATCCGTCGGCTCATTGCTGAGGCGCCCGGACGCACCCGCGCCGAGCTCTCCCGATTGACCTGTCAGGTCCTGGGCTGGTACAAGGCCGATGGCGGCTGGAAAGACATGTCCGCCCGCGTCGCCATGCTACGGATGCACCGCGATGGGCTCATCGAGCTGCCACCCCCGCGTCACCCCCAACCCCGGGCAACGGTGGCGATCACTTCGCAAACCGATCCCGGGCTACCGATCGTCAGCCCGGCTCGGGCCCTCACCCCGCTACGACTGCAACCGGTTCAAAACCGCCAGGATTCGCGGCGGTGGAACGAGTACCTCCACCGCTACCACTATCTCGGCTATCAACCCCTGCCTGGCGCCCAATTGCGCTACCGCATCTTCTCCGGCCCACAACTGATCGCGCGGCTCGGCTTTGGCGCCGCCGCCTGGCAGGTCGCGCCACGCGACCGCGATATCGGCTGGCGCCCTGAGCAGCGCACGCGACATCTGCCGCTGATCGTCAACAATGCCCGCTTTCTGATCCTGCCCTGGGTGCACTCCCGCAATCTGGCCTCCATGATCTTAGCCAAGGCCGCCCGGCTGCTTCCCAGGCAGTGGCAGCAGCAGTATGGCTATCGCCCCGTCCTGCTAGAGACTTTCGTGGAGAAACCCCGCTTTCAGGGCACCTGCTACCAAGCGGCCAATTGGCTTTACCTGGGTCAAACTCAAGGCCGGGGGAAACTCGGACCGGCTCGAAAACAGAGTGTTCCCATCAAGGACTTATGGGTTTATCCTTTGGATCAACACTTCAGGCAGGTGCTAACCCGCTGATCGTTCCAAGAATGGGTTGG
>CAVSVP010000003.1:0-27417 GCA_963731125.1 uncultured Pseudomonadota bacterium | reverse complement strand
GTTCCTGGGCAAACAGCGAAACCCGCAGTTCTTCCAGCATCCAGCGAAATTGCTCCAGTTGGGGATCGTGGATGTCCTGCGCAACATTATGCCGGTGCTGGCGTTTGTATTTCTCCCAGAGCCAGCCGATTTCCCCCCGACGCTGGCGGTCCTTGTCGGGGGTTTGTTTCAGTTTGTGCAGGCGTACCTGAATCGCCTTGAGATAACGGGGCAGATGCTGCAGCCAGGGATCGGGAGTGTGCGTCACGAAGCCGGGATATACCAGCCAATCCAGTTGTTCCCAAATATCCTCCGCGACTTCTTGCCAGCTAAACGGGATATCTCCGTTGAGTAGCTTACGCACCTCATGATAGGTCGCCAGCGCCTGGCCAACCAAACCGCAGATTTCGTTGGCGACCTCCAGCAGGCGCGCTTTGCCGCGCTCCAGGCAGGCAGCGAATGCCGCTCGGTCGCGAGGCAACAGTGTTTCGTCAAGAAAAGCCTGATCCAAAATCGCCGTCAGCAAATCCTCACGCAGTGCTTCCTGGTTACCTACCCGCACAAAATACAGGCTCATGGTCTGGAAATCCGGTAAATTCCGCTTTAAATATCTGATCTTATCCCTTAGCCGTAGCATGATAAGCCGCCGCAGGCCCGCCCGCAGCGTTTGTTCAGCGCGCTCGGGAGAATCCACTAGGCGCAGCGCCACACTGCCATTTGCTTGTACCATCAGTGCCGGATAACCCTTCAGTCGGATCTGATTGCGAGTAAACTCCACCGTATCGGGAAGCTCACCGAAATCCCAGTCTTTGACGTCGTCCCGCTCGAACTCCGGCGTCGGCAGAGCGGCAAAGCTTTCCCGGGCTCGCCCTTGCAGATGCTGTCTAACGGTTGCTAGATCGCGCCCGGTGTCTAGTACCTTACCGTCGGCGTCGATGACCCGAATACGCATCTGCAAATGGGGTGGCACGGCTTCCGGGCGCCAGGCATCCGGCGGGATTGCCACGCCGGTAATCTTGGCCAACTGCGTCGCCATGGCTTCGGTCAGAGAAGTGTTGCCGGGCGTTAAGGTTTCCATCAACACGGCAACGTAGTTGGGAACCGGCACGAAATGCCGACGCAATGCCTTGGGCAGGGACTTCAGCAGGGCGGCCATGCGCTTATCCAGCAATCCCGGCACCAGCCACTCCAGGCGCCGCATCTCGAGCTGATTCAGGGCCGCCAGAGGGATAGTCAACGTGACTCCGTCGTCTTTTTCTCCCGGTTCGAATCGGTAGGACAGGGGCAGTTGCATATCGTTCATTGCCAGATAATCCGGAAACTGTTCCGGGGTAATGTCCGCCGCGGCATGGGCCATCAAACTGTCTAGGGTCAGGTACAGCAGGCGGGGGTTGCTACGCTCTGCCTGCCGGCGCCACTTTTCAAAGCGGGGGCCGCTGTAAATGCCGGCGGGAATGCGCTCGTCGTAAAACCGAAATAGCTCCTCCTCGGCCACCAGCACGTCCCGACGGCGGCCCTTGACCTCCAGTTCTTCCACCGCCGCAATGAGTTTGCGGTTATGGATAAAAAACGGTGCCTTACTAGAATATTCCTGCTGCACCAGCGCATGGCGGATAAAGATCTCCCGGGAAAGCACGGGATCGAGGGGTCCAAAATTGACCTTACGACCCACCACAATGGGTAGACCGTATAAGGTGACCCGCTCTAGCGCCGCTACCTGAGCCGGCCGTTTTTCCCAATGGGGTTCGGAATAGCTGCGCTTGACCAAGTGGCCGGCCAACGCTTCAATCCAGTTTGGCTCTATGCGAGCCACGCTACGGGCGTACAGTTTGCTGGTTTCCACCAACTCGGCGGCCATGACCCACTTGGGTCCCTTTTTAAAGAGGCCGGACCCTGGGAATAGATAAAATTTCCGATTGCGGGCGCCGAGCCAGGATTGATCCTCCTGTTTAACGCCCAGATGACCCAGCAAACCCGTCAGTAAGGCCCGGTGTAGGGGCTCATAGGCGGCGGGTTCGGTGTTGGGACGCATCCCCATTTCCGTTACCAAGGCATGCAACTCCTGATGAAGATCGTACCATTCGCGCAGGCGCACAAAGGACAGAAAGTCTTCCCGGCACTGGTTGCGTAGCTTATTCCTGGAGAGATGGCGGGCTTGTTCGCGAAAATAGGTCCATAAATTGAGCAGTGCCTGGAAATCCGAACGCTCGTCGCGAAATCGCCGATGCCTTTCGTCGGCGGCTTGCTGCTTATCCAGCGGCCGCTCCCGGGGGTCCTGGATGGCTAGCGCGCTGGCGATGACCAATACCTCACTAAGGCAACTCTCTGCACGAGCCGCCAGGATCATCCGCCCCAAGCGCGGATCGATAGGCAACCTCGCCAGCTGGCGGCCCAGTTCCGTCACTTGCCAGTGTTCATCCACCGCTCCCAGCTCAAACAGCAGCTTAAAACCATCCGACACCAGCCGAGCATCGGGCGGGTCTACAAAGGGAAACACCTCCATGTCGCCCAACCGTAGCACGCACATCTGCAGAATGACCGCTGCCAGGTTAGTCCGCAGGATTTCCGGATCGGTAAACGCCGGACGGCACTGAAAATCTTCCTCGGCATAGAGGCGGATGCATATTCCGGCGCTGATCCTGCCGCAGCGTCCGGCCCGCTGATTGGCGCTGGCCTGGGAGATTTTTTCAATGGGCAGGCGCTGTACCTTGCTGCGATGGCTGTAACGGCTGATGCGGGCCGTACCGGGGTCGATCACATAACGGATGCCGGGCACCGTCAAAGACGTCTCCGCGACGTTAGTCGCTAATACGATACGGCGGCGGTGATGAGGCTGGAAGACCCGGTTTTGCTCGGCGGCGGACAACCTTGCATAAAGGGGCAGAATTTCGGTATCGGGGGGATGGTGGTGGCGGAGATTTTCCGCCGCTTCGCGGATTTCCCGCTCACCGCTGAGAAAAATGAGAATATCGCCCCGGTCAATCCGGGACGCTTCGTCCACGGCCTCTAAAATAGCCTGCTGCAAATCCCGGTCGCGCTCGTCTTCATCACTAGCGCTTAGGGGCCGGTAGCGGATCTCCACGGGGTAGGTCCGGCCCGACACTTCGATAATAGGAGCATTGTTGAAATGATGCGAAAACCGCTCCGGGTCGATGGTCGCCGAAGTAATGATGATTTTTAAGTCTGGCCGCCGGGGTAACAGGCGGTGCAGGTAACCCAGCAGAAAATCGATATTGAGGCTGCGTTCATGGGCTTCATCGATGATAATGACTTCGTATTGTTCCAGATTTCGGTCGCTTTGGGTTTCCGCCAACAAAATACCGTCGGTCATCAGTTTGATCGCGGTATCCGGACCCAAGCGATCGCTAAAACGCACCTTGTAACCCACCAGGCCGCCAATGTCGGTGTTTAGCTCCTCAGCGAGGCGGGCCGCTACGCTACGGGCGGCAATGCGGCGCGGCTGAGTATGACCGATCAGGCCGGCCGCCCCTAACCCTAGAGACAGACAGATCTTGGGAAGCTGAGTGGTTTTGCCGGAGCCGGTTTCACCGCAGATGACCACCACTTGATTGTCGCGCATGGCGGCAGCGATTTCATCGCGACGCTGAGTGACCGGTAGCTCGTCGGGGAAGGTCGGCGTAGGCAGCGCAGCACGGCGTTGTTGCCGGCAGGCTTGGGAAGTAGCCAGGGCGGCGCTAAGCTGTTCCAGGCCCCGGTCGATGGGTTTTCCGTCGCGCAGGCGTCGCCATAGACCTTGCAGGCGGCGGTGCAGCGCGCTGCGATCCCGGGACAGGCAATCGTTAAGGCTGGTTTGCAGGGCATTGAGTGTCTCTTGCACGATATGATCTTTGTACGCAATGGCAATAGTGAATTGAATTGAAGTGAATTGAATCGAGATATCGTAGGTTTATTTCTTAAAGCAAAAGTATCACGTCAACAATGGCGGATTCGAAGCGGTGCGGCGGGCAAAGGCCTTATGTGCTTGCATAAACATTTTTCTTGCAGTTACCCTAACTTTAGCGTACTGTCGCGGGTGGGCAGCGGCCGGCTCGCCCTGGTCACTGACCCTCCGAAGTCGATCCTCTCTAGTACCGCAGCATAATCATCAGTAATGACATTTATAAAGCGGCATTTTAGCGTTTCGGCGAAGCTGTAAATTTGTTTGTTTGAGGTTTATTGTTTCATGCGTATTGGAACTGTTAAGTGGTTTGACGAAGCGAAGGGTTTCGGTTTTATTGCTCCCGAGGATGGCAGCAACGACGTGTTTGTGCACTATTCCACCATTGAGGGCAAGGGGTTTCGTACCCTCGCTGAAGGCCAGCGGGTCGAGTTTGACTCTAAAGCCGGTCCTAAAGGTCCGCAAGCCACCATGGTGAAGGCCGCCAGGTAATCTTCCGCCAGCCTGACCGTCAACAAACCCCGCCAACCGGCGGGGTTTGTTATTTTAGCGCCACTGCGGCGCATTTTGGCAAGAAAAAATGATTTTATCTTGTCCCTCGAGAGGGTCTAGGCAGCGCATCTGCGGTATAATTTCCGAGTGATCTTCCTATCCAACGCCAAAACTATTTGACCGCAATCGTGATTGAAAAGCTTCGCAATATCGCCATCATTGCTCATGTAGACCATGGTAAAACAACCTTGGTTGATAAGCTCCTGCAGCAGTCGGGTACCTTAGGCGAGCGGGCTACGCCTCAGGAAAGGCTCATGGATACCAACGACCTGGAACGGGAGCGTGGCATTACCATTCTCGCCAAGAACACGGCCCTACTCTGGCAAGACTATCGCATTAATATCGTCGATACTCCGGGACATGCCGACTTCGGCGGCGAGGTGGAGCGGGTGCTGTCCATGGTGGATTCGGTGTTGCTGCTGGTAGATGCCGTGGATGGTCCTATGCCGCAGACCCGCTTTGTGACCCAGAAGGCGTTCGCCATGGGTTTTAAACCTATCGTAGTCATCAATAAAATTGATCGCCTTGGGGCCCGCCCTAGCTGGGTGCTGGATCAAACCTTTGATCTCTTCGATCGCTTGGGAGCCAGCGAAGAGCAACTGGACTTTCCGGTGCTTTACACCTCAGCCCTGTATGGCTATGCAAGCACCAGCGAGGAAGTGCACGAAGGGAATATGACGCCCCTCTTTGTGGCCATCATCGAGCATGTGCCACCGCCGCAAGTGGACCCGAAGGGTCCTTTCCAGTTGCAGGTCAGCTCGCTGGACTATAGTAGCTATGTCGGTGTCATCGGCATCGGACGCATCCGGCGTGGGAAAGTAAAAACCAATTCCCCGGTGGTCATTGCAGACCGTCAAGGTCGCCGCCGCAGCGGCCGCATCCTGCAAATTCTAGGCTTTCACGGCCTGGAACGGGTGGAATTTCCCGAGGCCGGCGCCGGGGATATTATTGCTTTCACCGGCGTCGATGCGCTCAACATTTCCGATACCCTGTGTGATCCCAGTTGCGTAGAGGCGCTGCCGCCTTTGACGGTGGACGAGCCTACAGTGAGTATGACCTTCCAGGTCAACACGTCGCCCCTGGCGGGTCGGGAAGGCAAGTATGTGACCAGTCGTCAGCTCCGCGAACGTCTTTCCCGGGAACTGCTTCATAATGTGGCGCTGCGGGTGGAGGACACGGATGATCCCGACAAGTTTAAAGTCTCCGGACGCGGCGAACTGCATCTGGCTATCTTGATTGAGAATATACGCCGTGAAGGTTATGAATTGGGCGTGTCCCGGCCGGAGGTGATTGTCCGCGAGATCAACGGCGAACCCTGTGAACCTTATGAACAACTGACCGTGGATGTGGAGGAGCAATACCAAGGTGTTGTCATGGAAAAGCTTGGAGAACGCCGGGGTGAGCTTCAGGATATGCAGCCTGACGGCAAGGGCCGCGTGCGTCTGGATTACCGGATTCCCTCCCGGGGACTGATCGGCTTTCAGACCGAGTTCCTCACCGCCACCTCCGGCACCGGGTTGCTCTATCATGTTTTTGAGCACTACGGTCCGGTCAAAAAAGGCTCCATTGGCAGCCGGATCAATGGCGTGCTAATCGCCAACGGTCCCGGTAAGGCCCTGGCTTACGCCCTGTTTAACCTCCAGGAGCGGGGACGGCTATTGATTGGCCCCGGGGATGAGGTCTACGAAGGCATGATTATCGGCATTCACTCTCGGGACAACGACCTGGTCGTCAATCCTCTAAAGGCCAAACAATTGACCAATATCCGTGCTGCCGCGAATGACGAGAATATTATTCTGACGCCGCCTATCCGGATGAGCCTGGAGCAGGCCCTGGAGTTTATCGATGACGACGAACTGGTGGAAGTGACTCCCAAGTCTATCCGGCTACGCAAGAAGCTTCTGCAAGAACACGAGCGTCGGCGGGCGGCAAGGAAGAGTGCCTGAGGTTTGTAGGCACCCTTTAATTTGGGAAAGGCTACGAAAAAACTGAAGACGGGACGTGTTAAACGCCACGCCCCACCTGTAGGAGCGAGCTTGCTCGCGAACTATTGCTCTGAAAGTTATCTTCAAGACCCGCAGTCAATACATCCCTGTCAGCTCGGCCGCGGCATCCGTGCCGCAGACGGTCTTGGTAACAGCTTTCAGATCGCTAAATGATATCCGCCTCAATCGCGAGCAAGCTCGCTCCTAACAAGTAGCCTGCAAACTGTCCAGCTAAAAGTGGGAACCCTCGGAAAACGGTATTACTGTATATTTCTGGGCACGATTTTTACGGTGTGCGTTGGCCGATCTGCCGTGTGATGCACGATCAACGTTTGCGCCATTGGATCGAACGCGTAAGTGCCGTCGGAAAGTTCGACGGCAATGCCATTCGGGTACTGATAAGTAGGCACGAAGATTTCGCTCGGTGCGCTGACGGCCGGATCGTGCCGAAATTGAAACTCGAAGCGGCGGGTTTGCAGGTCAAAATGCATGCGCAGCGGTTCACCGGCCGTCTTGCGCGCATAAGGGCGGACAATTGCCGGCAGTCCGCGTCCGCCTGCGTCAATATCATCGCGCCAACACTTATCTTGCTGATCGCGACTGAAGATCGAAAGGTCTTCATCATTCCAGTTATCGCCGTGAGCATTGTTATTATCGGCGGTATAATTCCAGATGGTGCAGTTCAACAGGTTGGCATCCATCGCGTTGTAGTACATATCGAGCGCGCTGACGTGGCTCGAAAAATTCCCCGATTGATAGGCGCTCTTGTCGCTTAGGTCAAACGGCAGCCCGAATTCTCCGATTAGCGTAGGAATGCTCGCATGCTTCTGCGCGGCAACCTGCCGGGCAAAATGCGCCTGAACCGCCGCCGCGCCTGATATCGATTGATGCGTCAGCATGTCCACGGTGTAGTCGGGATCAAAAGTCTTCAATAAAAGCGCCGTGTTATCGTACCAATGGGCGGCATTAACCGCATTCGCTGGATCGGATGCCCCCCAATCCGGATGTTTACCGTTAGGTACGCCTTCTAGAAACAAGAAGGCGCGCGGATCGACCTCTCGAATCTCTCTAATAAAGCGCAGAATAAAAGGCTTTAGGTAATCATTTACCGGATCGATGGGACTGCCGTCAGGCTTTCGGGCAAAGTGATTAGGTCGCAGCAGCCGAGGCGAACCTCCTTCATCCGTCCAGATGCCATTTTGCTTGAAGATGCACTCGTAGCCTTTTTGCCAGAGCACGATACCATCCGGATTGAGTCGGACAGTGCCGGTTTGCTGAGGTCCCTGCAAGCCCGTCGTGTAAACGGCGACGTCTTGCGGATAACCGGCAGCCAACAGCATCGCCTGATAGGGTGTCGGAGCCGGGCCGAGCAGAAAAAATTCCGCCGGCCGTGCATTTACGTCCTGCACTCCGAGGAAACCGGCGCTCGGCTCGTTCAGGCTGTCGTAGCCGATGACGTTGCTTAAATCGTTGAGTCGTTCAACCACCTGCTTGACTGCATTAATGTAGTGGCTTTGCAGGTATTCCTGCGCCGGTACGCCATCGATGAAGGTCGCCGGTATGAAGTCATTGCCGCCAAAAAAAAGCGTAAAAAGCGTCGCCGCACCAAGTCGTATATAGTTGCTTGGCCAGATCATGCGCGGGAAGGGATCGCCGGATGTCTGGTGAGTAATAGCCGCAGCGGTCGTGTGCAGTTGGCTCAGGTCCATTCCGATGGCTTCGAGTGTCCAACCGGGTGCGCCGTCGCCACCCGTCCACCGGCTCCAGACATCCTGATGCGGATCGATAAACACATTGAGGTCGTATTCTCCGGCCTTTTTTACGATGGCACGAACATAATCCAGATAGGCATCATCGTACTGTTCGGGGCCGCTGTGTTCAACAGCCTCCCAAGTGATTAGCCACCGCAGAATGTTGAATCCCCAGGCGCGCAGGCGACTGAAGTGTTCGTCGGCTTCGTTAAGCGGAAAAGGTCGCCCTACAAAAGAAACATTGCGCGACTCGAAGAAATGTTCAGAGCGATAGGTTGCGCCATCGGGCTGAAAAGGAACTTTGGAGCTTCCGCCAAGGTTAGCGCCACGTAACATCAACGAGCGACCTTCCTCATCTTTGAACCAGATGCCGTTTATTTTCATGGTTTATCTCAAAGTGAATGGCAAAACTGCCAAGGTAAATGTCAGTTGCTTGTTGCATCCTATGCAAACTTCGGGTGAATGCGACTGATTTGCCCGATTGTCAAATCAAACCCTCCAGCTCAGCGTTTTAGCGCTCATTTTTCCAAAAGGTCTAGTCAGTCTAACTCCGGTTAAGCCTGCACGGAACTTCCGGCCAGACGACGCGCCCAATAGGCACGAAGTGGAGAATAATGCATGATCAAACGATTGATTATCGTTCTTCTTACCCTGGGTCTTGTGCTCGGCGGTATTTTTGGCTGGAAATATTATCAAGCGCAGCAGGCGGCTGCCCAGGCGGCGATGCCACCACCGCCTGCCACGGTGGCTTCGGCGGAAGTCCGGGCAGCAAGCTGGCAACCGTATCTGTATACAGTAGGAAGCTTGGTGGCCGTACAAGGCATTTTTGTGACTACCGAAATTCAGGGCCAGGTGAAGAAGATTCTATTTGACTCGGGCCAGCAGGTAGCGCAGGGCACCCTTCTCGTGCAGCTCGACGATAGCATTGATCAAGCCGAGCTGGAGGGCCTTATCGCCGAGCGTCAGCGAGCCGAGATCCGCTTTAAGCGTATTGCCAGACTCTATAAGCAAGGCTCGGTTTCCGGTGAAGATTATGATGAGGCGCGGCTTGAATTCGAAGCCGCTGCTGCACGGGTGGCGGCCAAGCGGGCACTGATTGACAAGAAGAAGGTACGTGCCCCGTTTGACGGTCTGCTCGGCATTCGCCAGGCGAACCTCGGTGAATATTTGGCACCGGGCGCAAAGATCGTGCCCCTGCGAACCATTGACCCTATTTATGCGGACTTTTCGCTACCGGAGCGGCACCTTTCCGAGCTTTCCGAGGGCCAGGAGCTTGAGTTGACGGTGCAGGCTTATCCCGGCCAGACTTTTCAAGGAGAGATTACCGCAATGGATCCCGGGATTGATCAGAATACCCGTAATGTTCAGGTGCGTGCCCAGCTTGCTAACCCCGACGGCCGATTGCGGTCTGGCATGTTTGCCGAAGTGCGCGTGCTGTTGCCTGAGCGTGAGAATGTGCTGACCGTGCCGCGGACGGCAATCACTTATAACCCCTATGGCGATTCGGTGTTTGTGATTGAAGAACAGGACGACGGGCTAGTGGTACAGCGCCGGCCGGTTGAGACCGGCAATGCACGCGGCGGACAAGTTGAGATTATCAAGGGCCTCAAGGCCGGCGAGCTCGTAGTCCGTGCCGGTCAGGTAAAACTGCGCAATGACCAGCAGGTAAAAATTGATAACTCGGTGGCCCTTGACGAAGGGGTGGCCGGTTTATGAAATTTACCGATCTTTTTATTCACCGACCGGTATTGGCGAGCGTTGTCAGCCTGCTGATCCTGGTGGTGGGGCTGCGCGCTATCGTTGGTCTGGAGGTACGACAATACCCCGAGACTAAAAATACGGTCGTAACGATTACCACCGTCTATCCAGGGGCCAGCAGCGAGCTGGTTAAAGGGTTTATTACCACGCCCTTGCAGCAGGCCATTGCCGAGGCAAACGGCATTGACTATCTGTATGCTACCAGCAACCAAGGCCGTTCAGTGATCGAAGCCCATATGGAGCTTAACTACGATCCGAATGCCGCAGTAGCCGAGATCCAAGCCAAGGTGGCAAGCCAGCGCAATGTCTTACCGGCCGAAGCCGAAGACCCGGTGATTGACTCGACCACCGGCGACAGCACGGCGCTGATGTATCTTGCCTTCTATAGCGATGCCATGACGGCGCCCCAGATCACGGACTATCTGCTGCGGACGGTGCAGCCCAAGCTACAGGCGTTGCCGGGGGTGGCCAAAGCCGAAGTGATCGGCAACCGGGCTTTTGCCATGCGGATTTGGCTCGATCCTCGACGTATGGCCGCCCTCGGGGTGACTGCCGAAGATGTGCGCCAGGTGCTAAGTACCAACAATTATCTGGCAAGCGTAGGCCAGACGAAAGGCGCTTATGTGGCCATCGACTTGGGGGCGACGACGGATGTTAGCAGTGCCCAGGACTTTGAGAATCTGGTGGTGCGTGCCACCAATGGCACCCTGGTGCGGATGCGGGATATTGCAACATCCGAGCTCGGTGCCGAGAACTATGACTCTACCAGCTGGTATAAGAAAAATACCGCTATCTATATCGGCGTTGAGCCCAGTCCCGGAGCCAATCCTCTAACGGTAGCCGAGCGCGTTCATGAGGTCATGCCTGAAATTCGCCGCCAGCTACCGAGCGGACTCAACGCCAGCATTCCCTATGATGCCAGCATTTATATTCAGGACTCCATCTACGAGGTATTCAGCACCCTTGCCGAGGCGGTGCTTATCGTCCTGTTCGTCATCTTCCTGTCCCTTGGCTCGGCGCGGGCGGCGCTTGTGCCTGCCGTGGCGGTGCCGCTATCGCTGATTGGCGGCGCTTTTCTGATGTTGCTGATGGGTTTTTCCCTCAATCTGCTGACTCTGCTTGCTCTGGTGCTTGCCATCGGATTAGTGGTGGATGATGCGATTATCGTGGTTGAGAACGTACACCGACACATCGAGAAAGGTGAGCCGCGGTTTCAGGCCGCCATTGCGGGCGCCCGCGAGCTGGGGCTGCCGATCATTGCCATGACGACCACGCTGATAGCCGTCTATGCGCCGATTGGCTTTATGGGAGGCTTGGTGGGGACGCTATTCACCGAGTTTGCCTTTACCCTGGCCGGTGCGGTATTGGTCTCGGGGGTGGTGGCGCTCACCCTTTCGCCTATGCTCTCTGCCAAGGTGCTGAAGTCGGGTGGCGAACCAGGGCCTTTTGAACGGACCGTGGAACGTTTTTTTACGGGATTAGCGGAGCACTACCGGCGGCTTCTGCACGGCTCCCTTGACTATGTGCCGGTCACTCTGGTGTTCTCGGGAGTCGTGCTGGCAAGTATCTACTTCATGTTTATCACCAGCCAGAGTGAATTGGCCCCCACCGAAGATCAGAGTATTCTGTTCTTTCAGGCTACGGCTCCGCAAACCGCAACCCTCGATTATGATGAGGCGTACGCAAGTCAGATTGTCGATGCATTTGAAACAATTCCAGAATACAAAGAGGGTTTTTTACTGCTTGGCCGCGGCGGTAATCCTACCACGGTTTTTGGCGGCTTTAAAATGCCGCCTCCCACAGAGCGTGAACGTTCGCAAATGGCGATTCAGCCCGAGCTGCAACAGAAACTGAGTGAGGTGGCCGGTTTTCAGATTGGCGTGTTTCCGCGGCCAAGCTTGCCTAGTGCCGGTGGTGGTCTGCCGGTGCAGTTTGTGATTACGACCGACGCCGATTACCGGCAGCTTGATCAGGTTGCCGATCAACTGATCGGTCAGGCGATGCGTAGCGGCAAATTCGTATTCCTACAAAAGTCCACCGAATTTACCCGCCCCCGCATTACCCTTGTCGTTGATCGTGATCGCGCCGGTGATCTTGGTATTAGCATGGCGGATATTGGCCGCAACTTAGCAACGCTGCTAAGCGGAAGCTACGTCAATCGGTTTAGCCTGGCGGGGCGCAGCTATGAAGTAATCCCCCAGGTGGGCCGGCCGTATCGGCTCGATGAGCAGATGCTGAACCAGTATTATTTGCGTACGGCCTCCGGTGAACTGGTGCCGCTAGCGACTCTGGTATCCTTCCGGAACACCGTGGAGCCGAGCGAGCGCGTTCAGTTTCAACAGCTGAATGCGCTGACCGTGCAAGGTGTGCTGGCCTCGGGGGTAACTCTCGGCGAAGGTCTTAATTATCTTGAAACTCAAGCTCAGGAATTATTTCCCGCCAATTTTAGCTGGGACTATACCGGGGAGTCCCGCCAATATGCCCAGCAGGGCAGTGCCTTGGTCGTTACTTTCTTTCTGTCGTTACTGGTGATTTACTTGGTGTTGGCGGCTCAGTTTGAAAGCTGGCGTGACCCGGTGATTATTCTCGTATCGGTTCCCATGTCCATTGCAGGTGCAATGGCTTTTCTGACCCTCGGCTTTGCCAGCGTTAATATTTATACCCAGGTGGGTTTGATCACCCTGATTGGGCTAATCGCCAAAAACGGTATTCTTATTGTTGAATTCGCTAACCAGCTGCAAATTCACGAGAGGCTAGGTAAGCGCGAGGCGGTAGAAACCGCCGCCAGCATCCGCCTACGCCCGATTCTGATGACCACGGTTGCTATGCTGGTTGCTATGATTCCCCTGCTCACGGCAAGCGGTCCCGGAGCCGTCAGCCGTTTTCATATCGGCCTAGTGATCGTTACCGGCCTTGGCATCGGTACGCTCTTTACGCTATTTGTGGTGCCCGCCGTTTATCTGTTGATCGCCCGGGATCATCGTGCCGAACAACAGGCCGGAAAAGAGCCGGAGCCGGCCGCAAGGGAGATGCCCATCTCCGCCAAGGAGGAAGCGGCGGAAGCATAAACAGCCGCCAGGGAAGGCGGCGATGCGAATGGGTGCAGAGCAGCACCGTTCAGCGTTGACACCCCAGCCTCCAGGCCCCTGAGCTGACAGGAGACGCCGTCACTTGCCAAGTTGTGGTTTAGACTGCACTCCGGGGGAAGTGGGTAGGATCAGTGGCGCAGTCATCGTCAGCCGGAGTTCTTGGTTGTCGTGATAAATTGTTAGCCCCTCGCCTTGGCACAAGGTATAAGTAGTGGATGCGGAGGTTATCTCCACTTCCAGCGTCTGCCCTCGGATAGTCAATGGAAAGCGCAACCGCCGCCACTGCTCCGGCAGTCGTGGCCGAAAGCTAAACCGCCCACCGTAATCCCGAAAGCCTCCGAAGCCATATACTGCCGCCATCCAAGTGCCGCCCGTGGAAGCGATGTGTACGCCGTCTTTGACATTGCCGCCTACGTCCGCCAGGTCCATGCTAACGGCGTAGTTAAAATATTCGTAGGCTTTGTCCAGGTAGCCAATTTCCACGGCAACGATGCTCTGAATGCACACAGATAAGGAGGAGTCGCCGGTGGTCAGGGGATCGTAGTAGTCGAAGTTGCGCTTTTTCTCCTCGGGAGAAAATTCATCGCCGAGCAGAAACATAGCCAGCACGGTATCGGCCTGTTTAATGACCCGGTGGCGGTAGATATTCAAAGGGTGGAAATGGAGCAGCAGCGGGTATTTGTCATCGGGAGTATTGGCAAAATCCCAGGGTTCCTTTTCCAAGAAACTATCGTCTTGGGGGTGAATATCCCGCTTTTTATCATAGGGCAGGTACATCCGGTCGGCGGCCTGGCGCCATGTCTCAATTTCGGCTGGATCCAGTCCGGTGCGGTCCATGAGTATCGCAAAGTGCTCCGGGTGCTCCCGGCGCATGGCCGCGACGGTGGCGGCAGCATACCACAGATTCTCGCGGGCCATCAGGTTGGTGTAGTAGTTGTTATTGACCACGGTATTGTATTCGTCCGGTCCGGTGACACCGTTGATGCAAAATAGCCTATCGTGATAATCTGAGTAAAAACCCAAGTCCGCCCATAAGCGGGCCGTTTCCACTAAAATTTCTGCACCGTACTCATACAGAAAACGCTCATCCCCGGTGACGGTAACGTATTTCCGCAGGCCATAGGCAATCGCGGCATTGATGTGATACTGGGCCGTGCTGGCGGCATAGTAAGCCGAAGACTCGCCGCCGGCGATGGTGCGCCAGGGGTAAAGCGCCCCCCGATGGCCTAGCTCCCGAGCCCGCGCGCGGGCTTTGTCCAGGAGTTTGTAACGGAACTTGAGCAAGCTTCTAGCGATTCTGGGCGTTGTGTAAATTAGAAAGGGCAGAACATAAATTTCGATGTCCCAGAAATAGTGCCCTTCGTAGGCTTGGCCAGTGAGCCCTTTGGCGCCGATACCGGCGCCGTCGGCGCGGGCGGAGGCTTGCAACAGCTGGAATAGGTTCCAATGCATGGCCCGCTTCATGCGCAGCTCACCTGCAATCTCCACACCGCAGTTGTACCAAAACCGATCCATGTACTCTCGTTGATCTGCCAGCAGGTTAGCAAATCCGCGTCGCAAGCCTCGGTCCAGGGTCATTTCCGTGCGAAAACAGAGTTCCTGGCAGGAAGCGGTCCCGCTGGTGTGGTAGGACAGGTATTTAACCAACCGCACCGGCTCACCCGGGCGGGCGTCCACGGAGAAAATCACTGCGCCGAAGTCTTCCTCGCACTTGGTGTCGTAAGAATATTCGCACTCCGTTTGCAGCTCGTGGTCCATACCGCAGGCTAAGATCATCTGACTGCCATGGGTTTCGTGGCAGAGGATGATACGGCAATCCCGGACGGTGTGGGTCACCGGGTGCAGCACTCGGCCAACAAATCCTCTGGCGCGCCGCGGATCCCACTCTTCTGCCGAACCGTCCTGTCGATAGATCATTTCGGAGGCGATGGTCAGCCTTGCCGGCTCGTTCAGCATCGTTACCTCATAGACTACGGCGGCCAGGTGGCGACGCCGGAAAAAGACCAACCGGCGTGATTTAACCGACAAGCGTTTACCGATTGCGGTTTCCCAAACCACCTCACGGTCCAGTGCGGCGGAGCGCAAATCCAGAATTCTTCTGAAGTCGAGGATGTCGGCTTGGGGCAGCTCAAAAGCGTCGCCGTCCACATACAGCTTGATGATCTTCCCATCGGTCACATTGAGCATGCACTCGCTGGTCTTGGGAAAGCCGTAGGCTTCCTCCCCATAAATAATCGGCCGGTATTCGAAAAAGCCATTAATAAACGTGCCATTCTCGACCGCCGGACTACCCTCCTCGAAAACAGCGCGCATTCCCAGATAGCCGTTGGCCAGGGTGCAGATGGTTTCGAGCTGAGCCAGGTAAAGGGGTGAAAAACGCTGCTCCGTCATTTTCCATTCATCTTCCAGGGGATAAATGTAGCGCGGCGGTTCAACTATTCTATGCATAGTGACTTTCCGGGAAGTATTGAGCGAGAATCCAGGTAAGCAGAAATCCATTCTATATCAACTGACCCGGTGCGCAACGGTGTAGTGTTTCCCTCTTCACTTTTCGGGCTCAGTGTGTCCGTGGTCTATGAGTTAATCGCTTAAACTTATAGTAAGGCTTCGGAAAAATACTAAAACAGGCAATAAGGTAAATCATAGTGGACTACACACAGCCAGAGCTTAGACGTTCCGCGCTGCTGACCATCGACATGCAGTACGATTTCACGTTACCGGGAGCTCCCGCCGAAGTTCCGGGAACCTATAATACTATTCTCCCAAACTTGCAGCTTATCGCTCAGTCTTACCGGCTTAACAGTTTGCCGATCATTCATGTGGTTCGGCTGTATCTGCCTGACGGAACTAACGCCGAATTGTGCCGCCGTACGCTGCTTGAGTCAGGTACCCGGATTGTCTGTCCTGGCACGGATGGTGCCGAGCTGGTGAACGAACTGAAACCCTCGCCGGCGGTGCGTCTCGATAGTGTCACATTGCTGGCCGGCGGCTTACAACCCGTGGCAAATCAGGAATGGATTCTATATAAACCGCGCTGGGGTGCTTTCTACGGAACACTCCTGGAGTCCCATCTGCGCAGTCTCGGGGTCGACTCGCTGACCATTGTCGGTTGTAATTATCCCAACTGTCCTCGCGCCACTCTGATTGAGGCCAGCGAACGCGATTTTCGGATTTTGCTTGTCGAAGATGCGATATCGGGATTGTATGAAAGAGGTAAGCAGGAGCTGCAAAATATCGGGGTGCATTTTAGCAATACCCCGAAACTGCTGCATCAGCTAAGTCAACTTTGATGCTCAAGCGATACTTAACCATTTCCAAGAGGTGAAGTATGTGGCCGAAACGCGAAACCAACGATTTTTCTGGACAGGTTATCATTATTACCGGCGGCTCCCGTGGCATCGGTTTTGCCACTGCCCAAGCGTTTCTGGAGAAGGGTGCCCGGGTTGGCATTTGTGCCAGAAATCCCGAAAGGCTCGCTGCCGCCCAACGCCAGCTCAGCCAGGCCGGTGAAGTCGAAGCAGATGTGGTGGATATGCGGGATCCAGACCAGATCCAGCGCTTTGTGGAACAGATGCAAAAGCGCTTTGGCCGTATCGATGTTCTGGTTAACAATGCAGGCTTGGCCTATAGCGGAGCTTTTATTAACCAATCCTTTGGCAGTATTGCCGATATTATCGACGTCAATGTTAAGGGCGTGCTCTATATGACTCGCGCTGTTTTACCTCTGCTGTTGGAACAGCAGGAGGGTACGATTATTAATGTGTCTTCAGGGGCGGGGTTAACGGGGTTTGCGGAGCTGGTCAGCTATTGTGCATCGAAGTTCGGGGTGGTGGGTTTTACGGAAAGTCTAGACCAGGAAGTACGTGGACAGGGGGTGCGTGTCTTTGGGATTTGTCCCGGGCGAGTGGCGACGGATATGCAGGAAGAGGTATCGGGGCAGCGGATTGGTATGGCACCGGAAAAGATTGCCGACAAAATCCTGCAGCTGGCAGGTCAGCACCCACCGGTAGGAACCGGCAAGTGCCTTACGATGGCAAGCTAACAGGGGTTCTCGATACAGCCAAAATGCAAGCTGACTTCTGGTACAAACGCTGGGAAGTTAATGAAATTGGTTTTCACCAGTCACAAATCAATGCCCATCTGCAGCAGTTCTGGCATCGCTTAGGACTTAAGACAGGAACCTGTGTGTTTGTCCCGCTATGCGGAAAAAGCCGAGATATTCTTTGGTTGGCGAAGCAGGGGCATTCCTTGGTGGGGGTGGAATTAAGTCCACTGGCGGTGACCGAGTTTTTTCAGGAAAATGGCCTAATTCCTCGTCGTACGCAGGCGGGGGCTTTTGAATGCTGGGAAACTGACGGTATCCGGTTACTATGCGGTGACTTTTTTGCCTTGGACGGCGGCGAGCTAACGGATGTGGCCGGTGTTTATGACCGGGCTTCCTTGGTTGCCCTGCCGCCCGCCATGCGCGAAGCGTATGCCCGGCATTTGACGGCTATTCTTCCGCCCGCCGCCGGCATGCTACTGGTGACCCTGGAATATTCCCAAACTGAAATGCAGGGACCGCCGTTTTCCGTTACCGAGGTGGAGATCCGCGACTTATATGAAAAGCATTATCAAGTTGAGCTCATGTTTGTCCATGACGCTCTCGCGGAGCATCCCCGCTTTCAGGAACGTGGCCTTACCCGGCTGACCGAAAAGGTCTACCGTTTGGCAGTTAAACCCATGGCGTTGCCGGATGCGCCTTCATGAGCTTGTCTGGGGTGGAGACCGACCACCCGGAAGCGCTCTCGTGGGGTATTCTGTTACGGGTATTTCTGCCTTTCGCCGGCGGTTATTTTCTCTCTTATCTGTATCGTACCGTCAACGCCGTCATCGCTCCTGATCTGGTGCAATCGTTAAGCCTAAATGCGGGTTATCTTGGCCTGCTCACCAGCATGTATTTTTTAACCTTTGCCCTGTTTCAGCTGCCGCTGGGTGTGTTGCTGGATCGTTTTGGCCCGCGCCGGGTAGAGGCGGTGCTTTTGCTGTTTGCCGCCGCGGGCGCTCTGATATTCGCCCTGAGCGATGGGCGCAGTGGTCTACTGCTGGGCCGGGCATTGATTGGTTTAGGGGTGTCCGCCTGCTTAATGGCCAGTTTTAAAGCCTTTGTTATCTGGTTTCCGCCGCTGCGGTTGCCTGCCGTCAATGGCTGGATTATGGCGACTGGCGGCTTAGGAGCACTCGCCGCCACCGCTCCGGTGGAAGCAGCGCTACGGATCACTGACTGGCGGGGCTTGTTTTTAGGGTTAAGCATTGCTACCTGGGTAATCGCTGCCGCTGTCTTTTGGGTAGTACCCGAGCGTTCAGGACGCACGGTGGGAGGAACCCTATGGGAGCAATGGCAGGGTGTCGGGAGTATTTTTCGCAGCCGCCTATTTTGGCAGATAGCGCCGCTGACCGTATTGTCGCAAGCAACGTTTATGGCAATTCAGGGGTTGTGGGCCGGCCCTTGGCTGAGAGACGTGGCGGGACTGGAACGTTCCACGATGGCCAATTATTTATTGTTAATCGCCGCCGCCATGGTAGCGGGTTACCTTTCCATGGGCACATTGGCAGTTTGGCTGAACCGCTTTGGTATTCGACCTCTCTCCGTCGCCGCCGGCGGTATGCTGCTATTTATGCTGACGCAACTGGCGATCGTTCTGGTCTGGACGACCACGGTACTGCCTCTCTGGATGCTGTTCGGATTTTTTGGGACATCAGGGATTGTGACCTATGCCGCCTTATCTCAGCAATTTCCGCCGTGGCTAGCCGGCAGAGTTAATACGGCGCTTAATTTACTGGTATTTATCGCTGCCTTCGTCGGGCAGTGGAGTATTGGGACCATTATCGGGCGTTGGTCCCAGGAGGACGGCTATGCCCTTCCGGGTTACCAAGCCGCTTTTGGAATAGCCTTAGCGCTTCAGGCAGCAGCCTTTGTTTGGCTGCTGCTGGGGAGTAGGCAGACCACGGGTGGCAAGACATGATAACTGCCGCCTTAAGCTTTATTTCCCGATTTGCACCCTGACATAAGAGCCCGGCGCATCTTCAATCACCTCCATTTTATCGGTGCCTGGCACGCGCGCAGGAACTGGCTCGCCGGCGTACTGTTGTGCCCATTGTAGCCAATCTACCCACCAAGAGCCCTGCTGCTGCTCGGCACCGCCGAACCAGCGTTCTGATGTCTTCGGAATGGCCGGATTAAGCCAGTGGCAGTACTTACCGTTAGCGGGTGGATTGATAACGCCCGCAATATGCCCTGAACCACTCAGCACAAAACGGACAGGCCCCGAGAAGAACTGAGCGCCGGCGTAGGTGGTTTTCCAGGGCGCGATATGATCCTCGATGGTGGCGAGAAAATACACGGGCGTTGTGACCTTACGTAAATCGATGGGCTCACCCGCCAACGTAATACCGCCGGGCTCTTTGAGCCGATTTTTCTGATACATATTGCGCAGGTAAAAGCTGTGCATTTTCGCCGGCATACGGGTGGAATCGGAGTTCCAGTACAGCAGATCAAAGGGGAAAGGGTCATTTCCCAGCAGGTAGTTGCTAATAAAGAACGACCAAATTAGATCATTGGCACGCAGCATGCTAAACGTGGCGGCCATCTCGTTGCCCTCCAGATAGCCCCGCTGAGACATGCGCTTCTCTAGAGAGGTCAGCTGTTCCTCATCAATAAAGACTTCCAGTTCTCCGGGAGCAGAGAAGTCTATCATCGTGGTAATAAACGTGCAGGAGCTAAACCGGTCATCGTCCTTGGCCGCCAGATAGGCAGCGGTGCAAGCAAGCAGTGTGCCGCCCAGACAATAGCCGACAGCATTGACCTGCCGCTCGCCGGTGGCCTGCTCGATAATGTCCAAAGCGTTCAGTGCACCCTCGACTAAATAATCTTCAAAAGTTTTCTCGGCGAGCTTGGCATCGGGATTAACCCAGGAAATCACGAAAACGGTAAAACCTTGCTCAAGCCACCATTTGATAAAGGAATTCTTGGGGCGCAGGTCGAGAATGTAAAATTTATTGATCCATGGGGGCACGACTAAGAGGGGTTTCTTAAAGACCTGCTCGGTAGTAGGCGTGTATTGAATAAGCTGGAGCAGATCATTCTGATAGATCACCTTGCCGGGTGTTGCGGCAACGTTGATGCCGGGCGTAAAGCTTTCCAAATCCGTCGTCCGAATACTGAGCTTGCCCTTGCCCCGTTCCAGGTCACCAAGGAGGTTATTTAACCCCTTGAGCAGATTTTCGCCGCCGGATTCAATGATGGCCCGCAGCACCTCCGGGTTAGTGATGGGAAAGTTGGTCGGCGCTAAGGCATCGACAAACTGGCGAGTATAGAAGTCCAGCTTTTTCTTAGTCTTTTTATCGAGTCCTTCGACTTCTCTGACGGTGCTCTGCAGCCAGCGCGCGGTTAACAGGTAGGACTGCTTGATAAAGTCGAAGAAATAGTTATCCTTCCATGCATCGTGTTGAAAGCGTCTATCGCTGCGTTCGGGAGTGATAACAGGCTCCACCTGTTGGCCAAAAAAGGCGGCCCCGCTTTTCTGCCACAGTTGGGTATAGTCCTGCCATAAGGCAAACTGAGCTTGGGCGAGTTTTACGGGATCAGCTAGCAGTTTCTGAGTCATCTCCAGAAAAGCTGTCCCGATATTGATACTGTTTTCCATATCCAACGTGCCGTCGGCGGCTTGGCGTTCCAAGAAATTCCGGACAAGCCGCTGACTTTTGCTAGCAATCGAGGCCACCGTGTTCGACACTTGCACCGGATCGGGTATGTGGATGGTTGGCCCTTGTTGTTGAGTCATCTCTGGCTTCCTCCTCGCATGGTGGTAATTGTTTTAACTGATCCTCCTCAAATTGATTACCGAATGCCGTAGCACAAACAGGCCATTCGGTTTTCGAATGGCCTGTTTGCTGAGTCCTTATCGCAGGCGGTGGAAATTTATTTCTTAGTAATCATCATCGACTTAAGCTCTTCGAGACTTTCCGTAAAACGTTTGTTAATGACTTCAAAAGCCTCGGTGTTGGCCTTGTTGACCATTTCCGCCAGCTCCCGCATATTGGCCAAAGCCTTTTCAAAGGTTTGCTTGACCAACTCCGACTGTTTGGTGCTCATTTCTTGAGGATTGGTAGCACCACTACTGGTGAGTTGTTGAGCGACATTGGAAACCTCTGCCATTGCCTGAGCCAGAATTTCGGTCTGCCGCTTGGCAATGGCCTGCATACCTTCAAAGGCCACCCGATTGGCAGCCGTCAGGGCCTCGATATTCTTACGTTGCGCCTCCATCATGGCTTGCATATCGACCCCGGGCACTTTGAAGTCGCTCATCATCTTTTGGATGTCGAATTGGCTGTAGTCAAAATCCGCAAAAGGGTTGTAGGGTTTGTCGGTCATGGCTGTTCTCCTAGGGTGGAAGAGACTTTATTGTGCGGCGCATCATGCCATTATTGTGCCCCACTTATGTCACATTTGTCAATGTTTTTGCAGTGCGACAAAGCGGATTATCAACGACTTAGGCTCCTTTGGCAGCAATGCTTTTGGCAGTAATTTCATAAACATCCGGCGAAAGATCCGGAATCTGTAGAATACGCTCCAGCTGAGTTCGCATCAGTGCCTGACGGTTAGCGTCATATCGTCGCCAGCGGGTAAAGGCGCCGACGAGGCGTGCCGCCATTTGCGGGTTAAGAGCGTCGAGCTGTACTACCTGTTCGGTGAGAAACGTATAACCACTTCCGTCGACGGCGTGAAAACGCACCGGATTAGACTGGCAAAAAGCGCCAATGAGAGACCGCACTTTGTTAGGATTTTTTATGTTAAACGCTGTGTGTTTTAATAAAGTCTTCACTTCGGCTAGCGCATTGGGTAATTGCGAAGTGGCTTGCAGCATAAACCACTTATCCATTACCAACGGTTCGTGCTGCCAGCGCTTGTGAAAAACAGCCAGTGCTTCAGGGCGCTCCGGACACTCACAATTGGCCAACATGCCCAGGGCACTAAGGGCGTCGGTCATATTCGCGGCCCTGTGAAACTGCGTCAGGCAAAGTGGCCGCGAGCCGGGATCATTCAGTTGCATTAAGTAGTCTAAACAGCGGTTCTTTAAACTGCGGCGGCCGATGCTAGCAGCGTCAATGGCATAATCACTCGTATTCTCTCGATTGGCTTTGTAGATGGCTAATAGCTGATCTCGTAATGTTTCTGCCAGAGCAAGCCGCATGAAGTTACGAGCGTCATGAATGCCGTCCACATCCACAATGGCCATCTGTTCGGCCAAATAGTTTTCATCTGGCAGGGTAAACAACTGATTGAGTAGTGCAGGATCCAAGGCGGCATTGCTCAGGGCCTGTGCAAAAGCAGCGCCAACGGTTGCCGGCAAAGACCAGGGTTTACCTAAATGCCTTTCCTCAATCAATCTGAGAAGAGTGCGTGTGGCCAGAGTATGGCCTGCTTCCCAACGGTTGAACTCGTCGCTATCGTGGGTCAGAAGAAACCTAAGCTCTGCATCTGTAGTGTCCAGGTTCAGCTTAACCGGCGCCGAAAAACCGCGCAGCAGGGAGGGAGTGGGTGGGCTCGGTACGTTAAGAAACTGAAATACCTGCTCGGGTTCGTGCAGTTCCAAGACCCGGCTGGTCCCTACCGCTGCGGTTTCTCCTTCCAGTTGTAGGGGCAGGTCATGGCCTTCAGCATCTAGCAGTCCCATGACCAGTGGAATATGAAAAGCCTCTTTAGAGGGCTGGCCCGGCGTCGGTGGGCAGAATTGGCGCACGCGCAATGTGTAGGTGCGGGCATGCGGATCATAATGACCACTTACCTGGAGTTCAGGAGTGCCGGCTTGACTGTACCAGCGGCGAAACTGTGTCAAGTCGGTTCCATTGGCATCTTCCATGGCGCTCACGAAATCATCGGTAGTGACCGCCTGGCCGTCATGGCGGGCAAAGTAGACCTCCATCCCGCGCCGAAAGCCTTCCTTGCCCAGTAGCGTGCACATCATACGTACCACTTCGGCGCCTTTGTTATAGACGGTTACAGTATAGAAGTTATTAATCTCGATATAGGATTCCGGGCGTACCGGATGCGCCATGGGACCCGCGTCCTGAGGAAACTGGCTGGAGCGCAGAATCCTGACGTCGCTGATGCGCTTGACGGTACGAGACCCCATGTCGGCGGAGAACTCCTGGTCCCGGAATACGGTGAGGCCTTCCTTAAGGCTTAGCTGAAACCAATCCCGACAAGTTACCCGGTTGCCGGTCCAGTTGTGAAAGTACTCGTGACCGACAACACTTTCGATAGCCTGATAATCCACATCGGTGGCCGTATCCGGCTTGGCTAAAATATACTTCGTATTAAAGATATTTAGGCCCTTATTCTCCATAGCCCCCATATTAAAATCGCCGACCGCAACAATCATATAAACGTCCAGATCGTATTCCAGACCGAAAACCTCCTCGTCCCAAGCCATAGCCCTCTTCAGGGAACGCAGCGCATGGTCGCACTGGTCGATATTGTCGGGTTCCACATAGAGGTGTAGAGCGATCTGGCGTCCGGAACGGGTAGTGAACGTGGCATCTAAACGTTGCAGCCGACCCGCTACAAGAGCGAATAAATAGGCGGGCTTTTTGAAGGGGTCGTGCCAAGTGGCCCAGTGACGGCCATCTTCTAATTCTCCGCTGGCGATCAAATTGCCGTTGGAGAGCAGCACCGGATAACGGGCCTGGTCGGCCACCAGAGTCGTGGTGTAAACCGCCATGACGTCCGGACGGTCAAGAAAATAAGTGATCTTGCGAAACCCTTCAGCTTCGCATTGCGTACAAAAATTGCCGCTGGATTGATACAAGCCCTCTAATGACGTGTTAGCTTGAGGGCGGATACGGGTGATTATCTCGAGTTCAAAGGCGGCCGGTACCAGAGGCAGAGTCAAATGTTCGGCATCCACCGTATACTGTGTGGGTTCCAGAGAAACTCCGTTCAGGCGCAGCGCTACCAACTCCAATTGTTGACCATCCAGTACCAGGGGGCGTGGATGGAATAGGTCGGCTTGCGGATTGCGCACTACCCATAGACGGGAATGGACAGCCGTGTGCTCTTCGCTTAGTTCAAAGCGCAGTTCGACACGTTCAATCAAATAAACCGGCGGCGCATAGTCTTTTAAATAGATCGCCTTGGGAGTTTGATTCGCTGCAGATTGATCCAAAGTAACGGCTCCGTCTTAAATAGTAAATGGCGCGATACAGATAGTAGGATTACTTTGAGGCTATGTGTGCTAGCTACTGGCTTGGCACATACCAGTATTGACTCTCTTAGCGCAAGTAACCACCCTTTTTCGGCAGCTAATTTGCTGGGTGGTTCCTGATGTCAGCTGCGCAGGCCGACTTTCCCCGCGCTACGTAGCAGCGTAGCTCTGGAAAGAAAGCCGCGAAGTCTGCTTCCAACGCTGGATAGTGGCGTTGCAGTTCCTTGGCAGCGCTTGCCAAAGGATTTGCCCGCTTTAAGCGGCGTCCGATACCCCGCAATGCGTTATCGATGCCTGTGATTTCCCGGTAAGACATTAACAGATCAACACGAATCATATAGGATACACTGCGTTGCATAGCATTAGGCAGCAACTCGTAATGGGACAGCAGGATACCATAAACTTGTTGGGAAAAATGGCGCAAGGGCAGCTTCGCATAGCTGTCCCAGTGGCGGGCCAAAAAATGATCGTAAAAAAGGTCGACGAGAATTCCACCATAGCGGCGGACTTCTGGGCTAAGACGTTGCTTGCTTTGCTTAAAAACCGGGTGTACATCGGTAAAAGCATCGATTTTACGATGCAGTGCAATGCCTTGTTGAATGGCTGGGGAAAGGTGCCCGTCCACATGCCCTTTGACAAAGTCACCCATCAGGTTGCCGAGCAGCGACTCGGTATCATTGTCAGCAAGATAGAGGTGCGCTAAATAATTCATGCATCTTCTCAGCAACCGTAGAATTTGAGCAGAATGTTAGGCTTGCTTCTCGCACTACCCTCAGGAGCGTTACCATGACAAGTACCTCATTGCAAAAGGGCGGCAACCTTTCTTTGACCCGACTTTTCCCCGAAAGTGCCGAATTTTATGTTGCCCTAGGCTGGTCCCCATCGGGTCATGCCGCTGGTATGGAGGTCGACACGAGTGCCTTTGTACTGGCCGCCAATGGCAAGGTGCGCGAGGACGAAGATTTTGTATTCTACAACAATCCCCGCAGCCCCAAAGGCTTTGTGGAACTGCTCAAGCATGCCGAAGTAGCCGGTGGAGAGGATGCTCAAGTGTTTCGAGTAGACCTGGCAGCAAGCCCTAGGGAAGCCGAGCGAATTGCCTTTGCGGTAACGATTCACGAAGGGCAGGCTAGGCGGCAGCATTTTGGCGTCCTGAACTCGGCTTGGGCCCGGGTGGTTGAACCCTCCAGCCGGACCGAACTTGTGCGTTTCGAGCTACCGCTGGGAGAAAGCACAGAAACAGCAATGATTTTTTGCGAAATTTACCGCCGTGGCGGCGAATGGAAATTTCGAGCTATCGGCCAAGGTTATGCCGGTGGTCTCGAACCTATGGCACGAGACTATGGCGTCGATGTGGCGGAAGAATCAGCGGCACCGGCTGGGCCATCTGCACCATCCGTGCCTCCTCCGGCGGCGCCTTCAGCCGCTCCGCCGCCTGCCGCATCTGCGCCGCCGACAGAGCCTGCGCCGGAACCCGCCGGCGAGCACCAGGTACGCCTGGAAAAGCGAGTCGTACAGTTGGAAAAACGGGATCCAGGACTGGTGAGCCTGGTGAAAAAGGCTGGAACTCAGCTTGCTCAATACGGCCTTCAATACCATCAGGCGAAAGTTGCCTTATGTCTGGATATTTCCGGATCTATGCATGGGCTCTACCGGAAGGGTTCCATCGATACTCTGGTGCGCCGCGTCCTTGCGTTGGGGTTTCGTTTTGACGACGATGGTGAAATTGATGTGTTTCTATTTGGCAAGGGAGCCTATTACGCAGGGGTCGTCACCGCCGATAACTACCAGACATTCGTCAAGAAAATGCTAAAGCAGTATCCCTTGGAAGGGGGTACCGCCTATGGCGCGGTAATGAAACTCGTTCGCGAGCATTATCGCAATGGGGCTGTCTCTGAAAAATTGCCCGTTTATGTGATGTTCGCCACCGATGGCGATACTTCCGATCGTTCGCAGTCCGAGCAACAGATTAAGGAAGCTTCCCAGGAGCCTATCTTCTGGCAGTTTATGGCAATCGGTACGCCACCCGAAGAGCGGAAGGGATTTTTTAGCAGATTGCTCGGCGCGGATTTTCAGTTTCTGCAGCATCTGGACACAATGCGTAACCGCTTTATCGACAATGCTAATTTTTTCTTGGTGCGGGATCCGGCAGAACCCAGTGATGAAGAACTCATCGCGTTAATGATGGCAGAATATCCAGCCTGGTTAACTGCGGCACGGGTTAAGGGGCTACTGCGGTAGCTGCCGCTACGGGCTAAGAGGGTGTGTGAAAAGTTTCGATCATCGACTATACTCTAGAGACATGACGTTGTATCCAGTGTATTGAGAGGTCTGTGATGGTGATGAAGCGCGCCCCCTATCCTAGTGATCTGACGACTCGCCAATGGCAATTGATAGAACCGCTCTTGCCTGCGCCGAAGCCGGGAGGACGCGCACGGGAGGTGGACCTGCGGGAGGTGGTCAACGGGATATGCTACATGAGTCGCAGTGGCTGTGCGTGGCGGATGTTGCCGCATGATTTGCCGCCGTGGGGGACGGTGCATTGGTATTATCGGCAGTGGCGATTAGACGGCACCTGGGAAAAGCTTCACGAGGTGTTACGTGAGAAGGTGCGCACGGCGGCGGGTCGCGAGGCGACCCCGAGTGCGGCGATCATCGATAGTCAACGCGTCAAGACGACGGAAAAAGGGGGGTCTGCGGTTATGATGCGGGGAAGAACGTCAAGGGACGCAAGCGCCACATTGTCGTAGACACGCTGGGGCTATTACTGGCGGTGGTGGTGCATTCGGCGGGGATTCAAGACCGCGATGGAGCACGCCTGGTGCTGGCGACCTTGCTGGGTCGGTTTCCTCGCTGGGAGCGCATTTGGGCCGATAGTAACTATTCGGGCGGGTTTGTCGAGTGGGTGCGTGCCTTTGGTGGTTGGATATTGGACATTGTCAGGCGGCCGGCGAATCAAACTGGCTTCGTCCTGCTGCCGCGCCGGTGGGTGGTGGAGCGAACGTTTGCCTGGTTGGGTCGGTACCGACGATTGAGCAAGGACTATGAGGCGTTGACCACCTCCAGTGAGACGATGATCCGGATCGCGATGATCCAGCTCATGCTACGCCGACTCGCGCCCCCATAGCCTTCTCACACACCCTCTAAGCACTGTCGCCC
>CAVSVP010000002.1:0-123543 GCA_963731125.1 uncultured Pseudomonadota bacterium | reverse complement strand
GTGCTCGTCAGTCGTAAATTTGCTTGTTATTTTACAGGCAGGCAATGCCCTACTGATGAGCAGTATAGGTCATTCACGGCTGGTAGTTGAAGCGTTAAGCGGCTAGATATTCGTCATCGGGAGAAGCCCGCGGGTCGTGTGGCGCCGCGGTTTCGGTGGAGAAGTGGGTGCGAATTTCGTGCATTATCCCACCGGCAGCGGGATTGAGAAAATCTCGCACGAGCTGAGGGGTGATCACCTGTTTGACCGTGCGCTCGGACGGGAGAGAGCGCGAGCGGGTTCGCAGAAAACCGACGTGCTGTTGCCAAATGGTGGAGCTAAATTTCAGCGCGAGGAGTTGGAGCAAGCCCAGGGCGATGGCGCCGAGCATGACAAAGCGTTCGTAGGCCTCCCAACAGTGTTGTACGGTGCCGAGGTCCTGAGTGGTGGGCGCAGTTAAGGTGCGATTGGGTTTCGGCCGGCGCGAGTGCCGGGGCATCTTGTTCGACCAAAATCGAAACTGAAAAGCGCCGATGAGGTGTTTGAGGTGGTAGAACATGACCTCAATCCAGGTTCTGACGCAGTAGAGTTCCCGCGCGGTGACGGGATCTTGGTGCAAGTCGCTACCCATTAACACGATCGGACCGCGACGGGTCACGGCGAAGACAAAGCGGATCAGGCCGCCGGTGGGTTTCCAGAGCAGATTGAGGGCGAGTATCGACACCGTCTCGACGCGACCCTACACCCGACACGAGACAGTTGAAAACAGATGCACGTAGTCGAAGCACTCCATCACTTTCACCTTGTCGCCATAGATGGGCGGACGACCGAGTTGACCGGGTGCTGGCGGCGCGGCTTCAAAATAGGCGACATAGTGCTTTTTGGCGCGGATGATGAGTGTGAGGCAGGGGGCTTTGAGGCTGATCGACCATACCGACTGGGCGATGCGAAATACCGAGGCGACCGAGAAAAACGCATCTCGCACCAGGATGCTGGGGCGGTCTTGATCGAGGGCAAATGCCAATGCCATGAACCCCAGGCGATTGGCCAGCGTTTCCGTAGCAGTGCTCGACTGGTCCACCTGCCCGAGAGGTTGCCACCCCTGATGGATGCGTAATCCCAAAGGTAGACAAAAGGGCGCGGCCAACGACCCCACCACGATGCCCAGCGCCCCCCAACACTGACCCCGAAAATAGCACGGTTTGCTTTGCGTTTCCGACTCTTGATGCAGCGTGACCACCCCAGGCATGCGCCGACCTTCCTTGGCAACATAAGTATGATCGCCTAAGAGTACACACCGACCGTGCGTGTAGACCACCTGCTGCTGGGCTAACACAAACACGGCCCAGTGGTGGATCACTTCGCTCAACGACCACGCGCCGGAACGGAAAAACGGTAACAGACTGTGATAACCGGTGACATCGAGTAACCAGCATCGACACCAGGAGCTGACCCCCACCATCTCCGTGCTCGCGATGAAGCCCAAGATAATCAGAGCAAACTTCAGCCAGGTGCGATGATGCGAAAAAAGGCTACGAAAACTGCCTACCGCATGATATAGATAGCTGTGCATAAAATCTCCTGATGAGATCGCCTGAATCCCATCAGCGATTCTACTCGGGGGATTTTATGTACGTTCAGCGAATCTGAAGGGCTTACTGATAATGATGGTTATCGCCTGTCAGTTCTTAACTCGTTTTGATTATTTTTGCACCGAAAATTTATGACTCACGAGATAGGTGGGGGCTTGAATGCCGGCGCGCTGAAGGGCATGACGCACGAGGGAGCCAATACCACTGGCACCCTGAAAGCCGTGCCGGGGGGCCTTGGCGTGCAAAAAGACACGCCGACTGCGGCTGAGCGGTCGTCCATCGCGCAGATAGGCGGCGATCGCTTGACCCACCTCGGCAGACAAGGGAAACTCATGCGGCAGACCGCCTTTGCCGCGTACCCGCAAGGTGCCGGTGTTCCAATCAATATCATCGAGTTCAAGCCCCACGATTTCGCTTGACCGCAATCCCAACCGTGCCAGGAGCAGCACGATGGCGTAGTCGCGACGTCCCATCGCCGTGTGTTGATCGAGGCTGGTCAACAACTGATGGACTTGATCGGCTGAAATGGCGCGCGGAATCGCGGGCATTGACCAGTTGGGTACCACGGGTACCGCCGCTGCCAAATTCAGCACCACCTCGCCGCGATAGTGGGCGTAGTTCAGGAACGAGCGCAAGGCACTGGTCATGAGCTTGGCTCGCTGGCGATGCAGATGCGGCGCCTGGCGCTGGACAAAGCCGACGACATCGCGGGCACCCAGGCAGGACAGGGTGACGGGGCCGTCTCCAAAACGGGCCTCAAGAAACCGGCGCACGAACGCTACGTAGTTGAGAACCGTGGCTTCGGCCGGTAGTGTTTTAACTGTGTTGAGTTCTGTAAATCGATAGGCTATGATTTCGTGACGTTTTCAAACGATTTTCGGAGCAAAACTCGCATGGTATTAGCGCCAGTAGCCTGTCCGACTTGTGGTGGCATCGACGTGGCCAAGCATGGCAAGGCGTCGAACGGAAAGCAACGATTTTTGTGCCAGGACCCGACGTGTCCATGCCAGACCTTTATTCAGAACTACTCAGAGAAGGGTCGCTTGCCGGACGTCAAGCAGCAGATCATTGACATGGCCCTGAACGGCAGTGGGGTGCGGGATACGGCGCGGGTGTTGGGCATCAGCACGGCCACGGTGATTAAGGAGTTAAAAAAAAAGAATCGGAGTTGCGCTCGGTAAACACGCCATTTTTGGCGGCAGCGGACCCTGACGCCCTTCAAGTAGATATCGTTAAAATAGATAAAAGTCAGGACGTTGGTAGTGATAACCTGGAGGTCGAGATGGACGAGATGTGGAGCTATGTGGGGAGCAAGACGAATCAACGGTGGCTGTGGCATGCCATCGATCGGGCCACCGGGACGGTGTTAGCCTATGTCTTGGGTCGGCGTCAAGATGAGGTCTTTCTGGACTTGAAAGGGTTACTGGAGCCGTTTGGCATAACCCGCTTTTTTACCGATGACTGGGGGGCCTATGCGCGTCACCTGGACCCGGAAACCCATGTGATCGGCAAGCGTCACACGCAGCGGATCGAGCGCAAGCACCTCACGCTGCGCACGCGCATCAAGCGACTGGTTCGCAAAACCATTTGCTTTTCGAAATCAACGCAGATGCACGATATCGTCATCGGCCTCTTTGTCAACCGTTATGAGTTTGGTCTCGACGTCTGAGGCAAAGGATCAACAGAGTTAAAACACTACCGCTTCGGCCAAAGCACGGGCCTCGCGCAGGTAGTGCACGTACCCCTGGATACAGCGCTCTGCCGGGGTGGGTTGAGGGAGGGATACCTTGTCGACGGGAATCAGGCCCTGCGCGCGTAAAAAACCCATAAGATGTCGCAGTGCCGCCGCATCACCGGAGCAAGGCCGTCGCTGCCGACTGCGATAACTTAAATATTGTCGCGGATGATCAGCGGTCAGGTGGTTTAATTCCACGCCCTTTTGCTGAAGCCATCGACTGAAGCTGGCAGCGAGATAAACCTGCCGGTGAATCGAAGCGTGCGCATAGCCCTGGGTGTTGAGAAGCTCGGCAAAGGGCTTGATATATGCCGAGAGAGGGCCTTCGAGTGCTTGCGATAGAACGATCTGAGCGTTGATAACACATCTCATAGTGAACTCCTTGCTCTAAGGGTTGATGGACGGAGTTCAAACTATATCGATATGAATGTGGGCGATTGCCCAGAAAGCTAAGCTGTCAAGGCTTTACAAGACATAGTCAAGAAGGGTAGATAGTGGCGCAAACTGTGTGGGGTGATTTTTTTTTATTCCACACTCGGCCACCACCTTGCGTAGGGTGGTCTGCACGCCGCCACGATCGAGCGGACGGGTAGCGCGATGAGCCGCTTTCAGGCCACCGTGGCGATTCGGGAACAGCAGTATGGGATTACCGTGCACCCGCCAGAAATCGCGCAGCAGGCCCAGGGTTGCCGCCGGCAGGGGAACAAAACGGTCTTTATTGCCCTTGGCTGCGCGGATATGGACACGCTGACGTGACGCATCGATATCGCCCACTTCAAGACGCAGTCCTTCCCCGAGGCGTAGGCCCAGACTATAGAGGGTAAAATACAATACCCGGTAACTGAGCGTAACGGTATGCTGAATCAGCCGTTTGGCTTCTTCAACGGTGACGATATCCGGCAGGCGGTGGCTTTTCGGCGGCTTGATCAGCGCCCTATTCACCCAGGGCTTATGCAGCACATGGGTGTAGAAGAATTTTAGACCGTACAGATCGAGCTTGACCGTACTCCAGGAGTGCGAGTCCAGCAGATCGGCGAAGTAATCGGTCAACTGCTGTTCAGACAGGGCATGGTTCAAAAACCCCTGATTTAGGGTAACACAGGATAACACAGGCATAGCGATACCTTAGCCTCGGCAGCCGAGGCGGGTGGCGAGAGCCGCGTACCGAACGAAGGGGTTAGCCGGTGGCGGGTGTTCGGCGGAAGCGGGTAAAGCCGAGCATTTCCAACCAGTGCGGATGGGTCTGGCCGGTCAACAACGTGGCGGGGGATTTGCCGCGGCGTTCGGGTTTTTCGCTCCGTGCGAACGGGTGGTGGTTAAGAAAGAAGCGCAGTAACTCCAAGTAGGCTGGGCCGATCTGGCGACGCAGGAAGAAATAGTTACGCAGTCGGCTGTTGACATTCTCGACCAGGGAACTGGCCCGGTGGAAGCGCTGGCGCAGCCGGCGGATAGCTTGCTGCAGAGGAAAGAAACGGTCGTGGAGTTGCCGATGCAAGGCGTTGGCGGCGACCCAATAGGCGGGGGTGTGCGTTGCCAGATTCTCCAGCGTCAGCATCTGGCGCACCACAGCGCTGGGCACGGCGAACTGGTGGGCCAGGGTGTCGAGCTGCTGATCCAGCCGCGTAGCGAAGGCCAGCAAGGCATCGCGTTGGTTGGCCAGGGCCCGGCGGACCGGACGCAGGCGGTGGGCATCCAGGGGTTCGAGCGTGTGGAGAGCAGCGACCACGAAATCATACAGCCCCTGGCGGGTGGTGGTGTCGGGGCCAGCCAAGGCAAGGATATCCTCGCGTAGCCAGGTGGCCAACGTGTGCACGGTATCGGCCAGGTGAACGGCGCTAGCCTCGGCGCGGCGTGCCCGCGCGAGGCGCTGGGACAGCGCCCGACCCCGGCGCCGCCGGTTGACCTGTTGCTGTTCCAGCGCCTCGCGCCGCGCGATTGTCCCATAGGCGCGTTTCTCCAGGGTGGCCACCAAGCGGGTCAGCGGCTGTAGGCCGTGAAACACATCACCGTCGCAGGCCACTGTCGGCCAGGCCATGGCCTGCCCGGCCCGTAACCCTTGCCCACCGTCCGCGATGATCACATCCGGCTGCAACCCCTGGTCAGCCAGATCCCACAAATGCACCGCCCAGGTCTCGGCATCGCGCTGGGCTTCCGGCGCCAGTAGGTAGCAATAGGTCGAATCCAAATCCACGCCCACTAACACCGGTTGACCACTCTGGAACACCTCATCGTGACTGCCCGCGCGTACCCGGGAGAGGTCTTGCTGGGCATTGATCCGGCGTGCCTCGACCACCGCCGCCGCGATAATGTTGTGCACCGTACCCAGGGCGATCGGCTGATCCAGTAAGGAAATGTAACGAAATAAGTGTACCATTTCATGACGGCAAAATGGTGTAGTTCCATTCCCCGTGGAACTCGTGACGTCGAATGTTGACCTCTGCCAACTCGGCGTCAGTGACCTTTTTCCCCGCTGGATACCCAGACGCATCAATCTCAGCGTGTACCCGCAAGCCTGATTGGGTCTTCGTCGCGGCGATGAGGTTGACAATCACTTCGTGACTGACCAGCGGCTTGCCGCGCCAGTTCTGGGTGATGTAGGAAAACAATCGGTGCTCGATCGTGTTCCATTTGCTCGTGCCAGGTGGAAAGTGGCAGACGGTTACCGGCAGGGCAATCTCATCGGCGAAACGCGGCAGTTGCGTTTTCCACAGCCGGAGCCGGGAGCCATTGCTGCCGCCACCGTCGGCGGTGATCAAGATCTGCCCAGCTTGCGGATAAATCGGCTGGCCCATCCTGCGCCACCGGTTGCCAATAGTGGCCACCGCAAACGCGGCGGTGTCATGGTCGGTTCCAACTCCGACCCAGCCAACATTCTCGCCAATGTCCTAGACCCCATCCGGTGCCACACGCCCGAGTTCCTTGATCTTGAAGTCGTGAACACGGACTTGTTCGGGTTGGCCTTTGGGCCGCCACTCGTGGCCACCATTCTTGAAATCACCCACCAGTTCCTTCTTCTTCGTATCAACAGAAATCGCAGGATCGCCCGAGGCGAGGGCGTTAAGCACGTGGTTATTGAGGTAGTGAAACTGCGCGTCGCGATCGGGATGATCGACCCCCTCACGCGCCTTGCGGTTTGCTTGCAAACTGTAACCCATCTCGTGCAGAAGCGCGGCCACGAGCTTGTGACTGGTCTCATGCCCCATCGCACGCAGTTCGCTCGCGAGCTTACGGACACTCTTGCAGGTCCAGTGCAGCGGTGATTCCGGGTCGCCGCAGGTCATTGGGTTCACCAAAGTATTTAGATCCTCTCTGAGCGTCGGATCTTTCTCGACAGTCTTTTTGCGTCCCCCGCCAGGTTTACGAACACCTTGATTCGCTACCGCCGCAACCTCGTGCCCCCCGGATTCGAGATCACGAAGCTCCTGCCTCCCCACTCGAATCGCCCGCCGTGACACCCCGGTTGCTTTCGACACCAGAGAGATCCCGCCGCGTCCGATGGCTTCTGCCTCCGCAGAGGCGGCAAGCCGCCGCAGACGCTCGTCCAATACGGGCGCTAACAATTCAAACCGCTTCCTGACACCGCTTTCATCAACCATACTATCCATGATAGCAACATCACTCAAAATGAGATAGTTATTTCGTGACAATTACTAAGTCTCGAAAAAACCCAATCACCCCGCGAAAGGAACTGTGACATAGCAGCACCAGCCCCAGCACCACTTGCCGCAACCAGGTGCGGGTAACCGGCAGGTAGAACAAGATCTCTTCCTCGTGTGTCGCCGGCGGTGACGCAAACGCCTGTTCCAGGGCCTGCTGACCCTTGTCCGCTTGCTGATAGAGAAATTTCCGGCTGACTTGATGCCGCTTGGCCAGCTCCGTCACCGGCTCCATTCGCGCCAGTACCTGCAGCGCCAGCCGGTGGCGCTGCTTACCATCCAACGCCTGGGCAGCACAGCCAACCAACACCGTTGACGAAGCCGCCTGAGATGGGGTATGAATCACTGGGGTAGCCATGTTGAAAACCTCCGATAGGGTGGGTTGCGGCACAACTTCACTCTAGCGGAAATATCCACATTGGCTACCTTATAAAATTGTTACCTTGGTTTGAACCAAGCCTCAGACAGCTCATTGATGTGATAATCGAAATAGTCACCGATGCGGCGCAGGGCGCGGGAGTAAGCTTCTATCGTCTTGGGTTGGAGTCCTTTGAGCTTAAGGTGCTGAAGATGGGTTTGGTAATGCTGCTTGAAATTTGATTCCGATGATGCTGTCATAGCCTGGTAACCTCATGATTCGTCGTTGAATGAGCCCTCGTATCGAGGGCTTGAGGTTACATTTTAGATTTAATCGGGCGGCGAGGCTTTTCTGCCGCGTAGCGGCTTCGTCCAACTATTAAGCTTATCTTAGTGCCCTAAGAGGCGGCTTTCTTACTTAACCGTTTTTGTAGCGCCGCGATAGCTTTCGCATTTACGGCTTTGGCCGGCTTGGTTGCTTTCGGGCGTGGCTCACTAGCTTGTGGTTCCTGCATCGAGCGAGTTTGCTTTCGTTTCTCCTTAATAAGGGCAACCTTATCTTGGGCAGTCTGTCGGTGGGCCTCGGTAATCTCGCCCGCAGGTTCCGCCTGCAAATTAATACGATGACCGCTCTTGAGCAAAGCCATCTGATAACGTAACTGGCGCGTATATCCACCTAAGGCGTATTTAAGCACAATAACTTCGTAACCCCATTCCTTAATAACAGGAGCCAGATCCTTGTGAATACCCAATTTTAGAGGTTTTACCTGCCTTTCATTGAAAGGGAAAAAAACCCCGGGATAAGTTTGCACCAGCCGATCCATCAGGGACCTGGCACGTTCCCTTAACGCATGCTGAGGATGGGAGGTTGGCGGCGTAGTTTTGTCGCTCATCTTTTTCCGTAGTCGTATTGAGTTAGCCTGTTACACAAAAAAAATACCAAGGTAGTGTAAATAATGTGCAATTCTAATCTATTACCCTTAAAGAGCAAATCGAGAAAACGTAGCTAAAATCAAGCGTCATTTAGCCGAACAGAATAGTAGTCACACCGGCCGATAAAGAAAGTCAGCATTTTTTAAGAAAACCAATCCGCAGCTATGAAGCGAGCAAGTGTTGCTTTACTGATCTTTTGGTTTGGCGCCAGCTGTGCCTTAATACCCGCTCCTGAAACTTGGGTCATGGATAGAAACACAGGATGCAAAGTGCGAAATCCCTATTTATACCCTGACCGACAGCTGGAATGGTCGGGTAAATGCGTAAACGGACTCGCCGAAGGTAAAGGTATCATATCGTGGTACAAAGACGGAGTCAGAACGGCTTATCTAGTCACCTGCATAGATTCCGCCAACTATATCTGCAACAGAGGTGGTGGCAGACTGTAATTTATACCTGTTGATATATCTTAAATATATACCTAAAGCCCCATTGTACTGCTGGAGGTTATTACCGAATCAACGTTGGCGATCATCTCAGGGTTGGCACCATCATCAATCCGCCTCGTACATGCGGTCTATAACGCCTTGGCATGAAAATCCCTGTATACTAGTGGCCGATACTCATTATCCACAGCATAAAGACTTACTCTGAAAGCGCTATCAGGCAGTGGCATGTCCGAAGCTCCGAATCATTCATCACCGTCTTCTGTTCACAGTTATGTGCAATCTGTTCTCAACAGAGCTGAGACGCTATGCCAGCAACGGGGAGTACGTTGGACTGCTCTGCGCCGCCGGGTATTGGAAATCATCTTGAGCAGTCCGCATCCCCTCGGCGCGTATGAAATTCTCGATGTGTTGCAGCAAGAAAAAGGCCATACTGCGCCACCAACAGTTTATCGAGCCCTGGGATTTCTTTTGGAACAGAATTTAGTGCATCGAGTTTCGAGTTTAGGCGCGTATCTAGGTTGCCATTATCCCCAATACTACCATAAGGCTCAGTTTATGATCTGCAGATACTGTGGTGAAGTAATTGAAATCGCCGATACCACCATCAAAGAATCCTCAGAAAAAGTAGCCGCAAACTTTGATTTTGAAGTAGAAGATCAAATTGTCGAAATCACAGGCCGCTGCGGCCGCTGTCGGCAAGTCCATACTTGATGCGTATTGCTGCTAATTGCAACCGTTGATGATTCATTGTAAACCTAAAGAAAATTGATGACTAAGCAAATTGAAAGTATGTTCAGTAATGCCAGACAGCCCTGGCTAGCAATACTGAAGACTCTATCTTTTAACGCTGAGGGTTTAATTCCGGCTATCGCCCAGCAATACAACAGCGGCGAAGTGTTGATGATGGCTTGGATGAACCGGGAATCTATCGAAGAAACTCTATATACCGGCCGGGTCTGCTACTGGTCTCGCTCTCGGAGTAAGTTGTGGCGCAAGGGCGAATCTTCTGGACAGATCCAGACTCTAATAGAAATGCGCATCGATTGCGACAGCGATACGCTGCTACTGCAAGTTGATCAGACCGGGCCGGCTTGCCACACGGGACAGCGTAGCTGCTTTTATCGTGCGGTACGCGATGAGGGCGTGGAGATGATTAGTCAGCCGGTGCTCGATCCAAAACAACTTTACCGTTCCTAGTTTGATAAAACCTACGGCAAATTATCGTGGATTCACGACTGTTTTTTGTATCATTACAGTCTCTATCTCTCTGATGTTGACTTAATCTCAGTTGTTAAAGGAGAGCATTAATGGGCTCTATGTGGAAAACTTCACTTCGTATCGTGGGACAAGCCTGTTTTGCCCTCATCAGTTTCATTGTTGTACTCTTCCTGGCTAGTTTGTTTTTCTTGGCACTGGGCCTTGGACTTGGTACCGGACTCGGCGAAGGTGGCTTCAAGGACTTATCTGAGGTGGAAAAACTCTCCTATAGGTACATCTCGGGTGATCAAGAAAGCGACAATCGCTTACTCACTCTATCCGTTGAGGGGCTTATCCTTGGTGCTCCCCCAAAAGATTTCGGTTTATCTTTCCACTTTCCCGGCATCACATACGGTTACGTTATCCAAGATATGCTAAAAGACGCTACCGAAGATGAAAGCATCAAGGGAATTTTGCTCCATATGCAAACGCCAGGGGGCACTATCTTTGGAGCTAAAGCCATTTTCGATGGGATAAAGGCTTATCAACAAGCGACTCAGAAACCAATTGTAGCTTACATTGAAGGTATATCTGCCTCGGGTGGCGTGATGGCAATGGTGGGTGCTGATGCCATCTATGCAGATTATGGCAGTTTGATAGGCAGCATTGGAGTCATTGGCGCTGCGTTAATGTATTACGATAAACCAACGGCAACGGAGGGTGGCTTATTGGGAGGCGGTATCGTTACCCAAGGAGGCATTGAACAAACATTAGTCTTTGCCGGGCGCGGCAAAGACCTTGGCAATCCTTTCCGACGCCCTTCAGAAGAGGAAGTCAAAGTTCTGCAGAATGGCGTTGACATTGAGTATGGAAATTTTGTAAGGCATGTGGCGGAAAACCGCAACATGGGCGAAACGGTAATCCGTCAACAAATGGGAGCCCATATTTTTGATAATAAAATTGCCCAACAATACGGCTTGATTGATGGGACACTAAACCGCGACGACTCCCTCGCAAAGTTGGCGAAACTGGCGCAAGTTGGAGATGATTTTCAGGTAGTCAGCCCCGAAACCAATCGCAGTAATTTTTTAGGGCAGCTATTAAAAGCCTTACGAGGTCACTCAAGCTCCCTGAAATTGCAACAGCAAACGGTAAAACATGATATGTGCAACGCACTGATGGGAGTACCGCTGGCCTATTATGGAGACGTTACAACACTTTGCCGTTAGCGCGGTATACCAACATCTTCGCCGCGCTGGAGCACTCGACCCGAATCATTCTCGAGGCTTCGAGCTTGCTGAAATTTTTAGTGGCTAGTCAAACTTACTGTCTTTCCAATAACGCACCACACCAAAGGTTTCAGCACCAGGGGCTAGTCTCCGTCCGGCAAAATTTTCAGCCGCTGCAATCACCTCCGGCTCATTAAAACGGAGAAAAGGATTGGTGGAACGCTCTACATCCAGCCGCGATGGCACCGTAGGTAAATCACGTGCTCGTAGGGCCCGCGCATCCTGCTCCCGCTGTAGTAAATCCGTGTTGTTTGGCTCCACCCATTTGGCAAAAGCAATGTTGTCCAAGGTATATTCATGGGCGCAATAAACCAGCGTGTCTCCAGGTAGCGCGGCAATTTTACTTAACGACGCATGCATCTGCACGGGCGATCCCTCGAACAAGCGGCCGCAGCCGGCTGTAAACAGCGTATCTCCGCAGAATAAAGCCCCTTCACCATAATAGGCGATGTGACCTGAGGTATGACCGGGGACATCCTGGACGCGAAACTGCGCATCGATTTCAGGTATCGTCACCGTATCTCCCTCCACCAAACGCTTCGTAATGCCTGTAATACGCTCGTGCGCTGGTCCATACACAGGCAGTTTCGGATAATGCTCGAGTAACTGGCGAACACCACCCACATGATCCATATGATGGTGCGTAATCAAAATAGCCACCGGCGTAATCCCCTCTTCCCGAAGGGCGTATAATACGGGTCGGGCATCTCCTGGATCCACGATAGTCACCCGCTGGCCATCGGAGCTGCGGATTACCCAGATGTAATTGTCCTGAAAGGCACGGATCGGTGTAACATTGAGCATAATAATTTAAGCCTTTATTTTTAATACTCTTTCAAAAATTGTCGAGATTCGTCGAGACAGCATTCCTCTGGTCCACCTGATTATTCCGGGCAGCTATAATTTGCCGTCGACTTGCGACTTGTGGAGAAGCGCGGGCATTTTTCCAGTGGTAAACCAAAATCCTGGCCTAGTCGCTTACGATAATCGCTCGATGAGTTTTCGGATAAAGGCAGTTCCGGCCTCTACCTGTTCCAATGTGATAAATTCATTCGGCTGATGAGCCTGATCAATAGAACCTGGACCACATAGCACCGTTGGCAATCCAGCCTCCTGAAATTGACCTCCTTCTGCTGCATAGGGTACCTTGTGCGTTGTTGCGGTGCCGGTAATAGCTTGCACCAAGCGCACAGCTTCACTAGCCGGTTCATGCCTCAACGCTGGAGCGCTGGCGAATATCTGCGTGGTAACGCCAGCGTTCGGGTCAATAGCCCGCATCGGAGGTTCTATGGCTTCACGGCAATGGGCATTAAAGTGGTTAACAATGACGCCTGGATCGTCACCCGGTATGTTACGAATATCCCATAGAAATTCACAGTGACGGGAAATAATGTTAATAGCCGTACCACCCGTAATGACTCCGACATGAATCGTGGTAAAACCCGGTTCAAAACCGCTGTTCGGCATCGCCGTGAGTTGCTTATCCCGAGCCATTTCTTCCAGAAAGGTAATCAGCCGGGCAGCAGTCATTACCGCACTGACGCCGCGGTGGGTCTGGCTAGAGTGTACTTCATGGCCAGTAACGGTGGTTTTCAGAGCCGTAATACCCTTATGGGCGGTAACCACCTGCATAGCGGTTGGCTCACCAACAATCACCACACCGGGCCGAGGCACGTTTTCTAACAGATCGCGAATCATGCGTGGTGCCCCTCGGCAGCCCACTTCCTCGTCATAAGAAAGTGCCAGGTGAATTGGCCTTCTGAGTCGCTTCATTTCCGGCACTAAAGCCAGAACAATAGCACAGAAGCTTTTCATGTCGCAGGTACCGCGACCATACAGTCTGTCATTGCGCTCCACCGCGGTGAAAGGATCTGTCTCCCAAGGTTGCCCATCCACAGGTACTACATCCGTATGCCCCGATAGCACCGCTCCGCCGGCTACCATAGGACCAATGGTGGCATAAAGATTGGCTTTGTTGCCCTCATCGTTGGGAACGAGATAAGATTGTATTCCCAAGTCATTCAAATAATTACGAACATAGTCAATGAGCGCCAGATTTGAATCACGAGACACAGTTTCAAAGGCAATCAACCTATTAATCATTTCACGTACAGTCATATTATTCTCCGACCATTTTCATTATCTGGCGCTTCGGATACAGTGTTCAGCGCATACTTGCATAATTCTTATACTGTCGCATCATAACTGTCTCGCAATACCCTTGCCTATGCGACCAGCCTTACCTAAGCTGAATAGACCTCTTTAATAAAGCAGACGCTAGCCGTCCAGGATGTAAATCACCCCACCGCTCAATCCCGCTTAAAAAAAGATGCGTCACAGAAATAACTTTGCTAACCAATTTTCATTGTTTCAATGCAACGCAAACGCCGACTCACAGCCGCTGCCATGGATGCGGGTATCCGCCGTTACAACAAGCTCATTGCAACGGAAAAGTCTTAAAAATAGGGTTCCCTTTCGCACTTTGCGGACAAAAAAAATGTCATACCACTTCGAGGTGCTTCGTTGCACCAAAATGAGCTGAACCGCAACAGACTTCTGATGATTTGCCTTAAAGTGGATACCCTCTGTTCGACTATTTAAACCGTTACAGTTCAGCGCCAATTACACGCCATATACCACCTGCCCGGAGGAAACTGCATGTCCACCAACCGTTTGGTACTCGAAAATGTATTAACTTCAGAGGAATACGCCGCTATCGACCGCTTTTGCACCGAACACACCGGAATTCACGCTATACCACAGTTAGCCAAGTTCTTGCAGAAACAGTTCGACGTAAAACTGGTCATTGATATGAGCATCGTCAAAGGCTTTGTTGCCGACAGTTCAAATCTACCAGGCACTGCATCAGCGGTATGCCGGCCCGAAACCGAACGCGAATGCGCAGTCATTCTGCGGGCCTGCTATCAAGCCAAAATTCCCATCACGGTTTCCGCGGGCCGTTCTAACCTGACCGGCAGCGCTACCCCCCATGGTGGTGTCGTCCTATCTACCGCTAAGATGATGACGCCTGAGGTAAAGGTGGATGAAGAGGCCATGACGGTAGTCACTCCCGTCGGCATCATCGTGGAAGACTTGCGTAATCTTATTCAGCAACAAAGCCAAAACCGTTTGATGTTTTCGGTGAACCCTACCAGCCGCGCAGACGCCGCCATCGGCGGTGCTCTGGCTTGCAACGCTTCCGGATTTACGCCGGGAGACCTAGGAGCTTTCCGCAACTGGGTAGAGTCTATGAATTTTCTATTTCCTAATGGCAAAAAAATAACCGCTCAAAAAGGCCAGTATATTTCTGAAAACGAAAAATTCGTCATTATTGACGAGAATAAGGAATCTGAATTCCCAGTACCGACCTATGAACGCCCCAAGATCAAGAATGCCAGCGGCCCCTACTCTTCACCCACGGGCCGAATCGATTTCATCGATTTAATTATAGGTAGCGAGGGAATTTTTGGCATGACGACCTCGTGCCGACTCAAGCTCGAGCGGCGGCCTTCCGAATACCTGGATATTTTCTTTTCGCTGGGCAGCGAAAAGCAAGCCATCGCCTGCTACCAATACTGTCACGACAACATTCCTGGTGGGGTGGAATCCCTTTCCGCGCTAGAGTATTTTGGCGTTAACTGCCGTAAGTATATGAAACACGACGAGCGGCTCTTCTCGGGAGACCACCAGGTCGCTATCTATATCCAGGTGCCTCTCTATGATAAATCCCTCGATGAAGCCGCCGAAGAATGGTTTACTTTTTTAATGAACGCACCTGAGGGATGTGGCATCGACGAGAATGGCATCATGCTGCTAACCACTGACCGCGAACGTGAGCTTTTCTTCGAATCGCGGCATTCGATGCCGGCCAACGCTGTTGAGGTCGTACAACACCGCGGCACTTACACCATCATGACGGATGCTCTGGTGCCACCAGAGCATTTCGCCGAATTCTTGGGCCACACCCATCAGCTTATTCGGTCCGAGAATCTTGATTATCTTGCCTTTGGTCATCTTGGCGATTGTCATTTGCATTTTACGATTCTACCGGAGAAAGACCAGCTTGAGCGTGCCACACAAATATACGAAGAAATTATCGCTAAATCAGCCGAACTGGGCGGTATTTATTCAGGCGAACATGGTACCGGTAAACGCAAGCGCCAGGATTTTTTGAGATGTTATGGCCCCGAAGGCGTGGAGCAGGTCAAACACTGTAAAGCAGCCGTCGATCCCTTTTTCCTGATGAACCGCGATAATATTGTGGAGTACGTTGCGGAAGAAGCATAAGTTTCACCCGACGGTTTTTTGCGCCAGGGAAGGCGGAATTTACGGTAGGGTCTAAGGCAGTCTTCTCCTGAATCCCGTTGGTATTGTAAGACTCAGGAAAAACAAAGCAGCCGCCGCAACCACCATAGAAGGCCCTGCCGGTGTATCCCAGCGTAAGGATACCCACAGTCCCGTGCCGACTGCGCCACAGCCCAACAGGCTAGCCAGCATCGCCATCACCTCGGGGGTAGGCGCAAACCGCCTTGCGGTTGCAGCCGGAACGATCAACAGGGAAGTGATGAGTAGAATTCCTACAACTTTCATGGCCGCGGCGATCACCACAGCGATCAGCACCATAAAAGTCAGACGCATCGCAAACACCGGTACACCTTCCACCCGAGCCAAATCCTCGTGTACCGTCATAGATAACAATGATCTCCAGGCCATGGCTAGCACTCCCAAGGCCACGGCACCACCACCCCAAATCCAATAGAGATCACCAATCGTGACCGCCAGAATATCGCCGAACAAATAGCTAACCAGATCCACTCGCACCGTTTCCAGAAATGCCAGAGCGATAACGCCTAACGACAGGGAGGTATGAGCAAAAATACCGAGCAGCGTATCAGTGGCTAGCCGTCGTTGGCGTTCCAACAGTACCAGTAGAACAGCCAGCAAGATACACATTGTCACCACCGCCAGACCGGGGCTAATGCCCACCATAGCGCCTAACGCCACGCCTAACAACCCCGAATGAGCCAGCGTATCACCAAAGTAGGCCATACGCCGCCATACAACAAACGTACCTAATGGCCCAGCGGCTAGCGCCACACCGATACCGCCTAACAGGGCACGCCACAGAAAATCATCCATCAACATCTTCACCGATTGCCGTGACTTTCTTTATCTGGGTATTGGACCGCGAATCATGATGATGTTTATACACCGCCAGATGCTGGGTTCCTTCATAGCCAAATAGCCTTAAATAGGCGGGATGGCGGCTAACGTTTTCCGGTTTTCCAGCGCAGCAGACATGGTGATTAAGACAAATTACGCGGTCGGTCGTGGCCATCACCAGGTGCAAATCATGGGAAACCATGAGTACCCCGCAACCGCGAATGGTACGAATCCGGCTGAGCAAATCATACATTTCGTACTGACCGCTTATATCTACTGCCTGCACCGGTTCATCCAACACCAGCAGATCCGGTTGGCGAAGCAGCGCACGGGCAAGCATCACCCGCCGCAGTTCGCCGCCGGAAACCATCTGAATTGGGCGCTTGAGGACATGAACCGCACCTGTTTCTTCTAATACAGCCTGTACCTGCTGCCGACGAGCGCGGATTCCCAGGGTAATAAATCGCTGCACAGTCAGCGGTAGCGTCTCCTCCACAACGAGATGTTGAGGGACATAGCCGATCCGAGTGCCGGCCCTTATCCGAACCAACCCTCCATCCGAACGTATCAGCCCCAAAATAATTTTGACCAGTGTTGATTTTCCGGCGCCATTGGGACCAATTAGCGTTACGATTTCACGGGACGCAACGGTAAGAGAAACCTCCTGAAGGATGGTATTACCGCGGATCTTTAGATTGATGCCGCTGGCTTCAATCAACGGTTCAGCGCTTATTGTAGCGACCTCCGGTTTGAGAAAATCGCCGCCCCCACGTGAGCTATTTGCCATCAGCTCTTTGCCCCAGTATACTTTGGAAAAATGTTACTTTATAACATTTCAACTTAAAAACCTATGCAGATTCCTTCCATGACACCCAAAAAACTTCAATTTATACTGAGGTTATTGCTGTCACTGACGTTTGTTATTAACGCTGCCGAAGCTGGCCCAAAGGTCATAGCAAGTATCAAACCGATACACTCCTTGATTGCGGGTGTCATGGAGGAGATCGGCGAACCCATGTTGCTCATCAAAGGCGGTGCTTCACCCCATGATTACAGCCTACGTCCTTCTGATGTACGCAATCTTAATAATGCCCAAGCGGTGTTCTGGATCGGTAATACTCTGGAAACTTTTTTGGTAAAGCCTTTAGCTAATACCGGCGAGGTTCGTAGCGTAGCGTTGCTGGAAACACCCAACCTAACACTGCTGACCCTGCGGGAGGGGGGAACTTGGCAAGCCCATGCGCATCTTCATGAACACGAGGACCATGCCCATGCGCTGACCGCTCAACTTCATGATCAGAGCCATGTTCACCCCATCGATTACGATCCTCATATCTGGTTGAATCCCCAAAACGCCATTGCCATGGTGCGCCAGATCGGCGCTGTACTCAGTGAAGTCGATCCTGCGCATAAAGCGGTCTACCAGAAAAATGCTACCGCATTGATCAAACGCTTAAAGACACTGGATCAGAATCTAGCCGCTACCTTAGACCCCGTCAAAGACCAGCCTTATATCGTGTTTCATGACGCTTACCAGTATTTTGAGCGACACTATGGGCTAGCAGCGGCAGGCTCTCTCACTGTAAATCCTGAGCAAAAACCCGGCGCTAAACGCATTCGAGAAATTCGCCGTCGTATCATTGACACTCATATTCGTTGTGTTTTCAGTGAACCCCAGTTCCAGCCGGCCCTAGTGCGGGTACTCATTGAGCACACGCCTGCTAAAAGTGAAGTCCTTGACCCTTTAGGCGCAGATCTTGAAGAAGGTACAGACGCTTATTTTCAGCTGTTAAACCGCCTCTCCAACTCGCTAAGCGGGTGCTTGAAAGAGGGTGGTTAAAAGACTCGCCTAGCGTCAGCCAATGGCTATTAATCTTCCTTTAAACTGCTCTCGATCATAATTTCTGAGTGCAGAGTCCGATGCATCGGACAGCGGTTGGCAATCTCCAGCAGTCTATGCCGCTGAGCGCCGTCGAGAGTTCCGTGTAGCTCAATCTCTCGGTCGATGCGATCAATCTTGCCTTCCTTGGTTTCACAATCCTGGCAGTCGGCAGCGTGGATCTTATCGTGAGTCAGGCGCACCGTGACCGCCTCTAGAGGTAGCTTTTTACGCTGCGCATACATGCGCACGGTCATCGAGGTACAAGCGCCCAAGGCGGCTAGCAACAGATCATAGGGAGTCGGACCGGCGTTGGTACCACCAGGAACTTCCAGCGGTTCATCAGCGACTAGGCTATGCTCGCGCACCATGATCTGGGTTCTGAGCCCGCCAATTTCCGTACGAGTGGTAAGTTGATTATCCTCAAGGCGGTTCTCTGAGCGCTTGGGTTGTAGCAGTTCGGGCAGGTAGCGCGAGACCCAGGTAGCCAACACCCGACCCGCGTAAAGAGAGTCCTGTTCGCGGGAAAGCAGATGGTCGGCATCGTCTAGAGAAATAAAGCTCTTGGGATGCTTTGCATAGCGGAAAAGCTTACCGGCATTATCGATCCCTACAATCTGGTCCACTGGAGAATGCAAGATCAGCAGCGCTCGGTTGAGATTACCGATGACCTCCGCCATCCTTGCCTCTGCCAGATCTTCTAGAAAATGTCTGCGGATACGGAAGGTGCGGCCTGCCAGGGTAACGTTGGCCACACCCGTGCGTTCGATTTCTTCGCGTTTGGACGCTAGCAAATGAGTGACATGCTGCGGCTCAGCCGGAGCGCCCAAGGTAACCACCGCTTTAACTGCAGGCAGCTGAGCGGCCGCCTGCAGCACAGCTGCTCCACCCAGAGAATGACCTATCAGCAGCCGGGGAGACTGAAACTCACTCTCCAGAAATTCGGCGGCGGTAACGAGATCCTCCACATTGGAGGAAAAGTTGGTATCTTGAAAATCGCCTTCACTCTCGCCCAAGCCAGTGAAATCAAAGCGCAGGACGGCCAACTGGGCCTCGGTCAAAGCGCGGCTAATATTACCCACTGCCTTGAGGTTCTTATCGCAGGTAAAGCAGTGGGCAAACACAGCATAGACCACCGGTGCGCCGTTGGCAGGCAAATCCAGCTGCGCTGCCAGCCGATCCCCTTCCCGATTCTTGAAATAAAGCTTTTGAGAACGCATCGCTGAGCTCCGCAGAAATTAAGTCTTACGGCACCCGAATACCGGCCGTGCCAAACGTAAGTGTAGCGGAGAATCACCGAGGTCGGACTAATGATGTTGCCAAGCCTGCTCGAAAGGTTGCTCCTAGATTAGGTGTGGCATACACCTCATCATCAAATAACCCTTTCGTTCGACGTGAAGTTGTTAGCAAAATTCTTATACCCTTTTCCAAATTCGTGGGTGCATAAGTTGGGGTGTCATCATCAGCACACAAGGACGTATGCAATAGCGAATCCACACAGGGTAGCCTGGTAGGGAAGCGATAATATCTCAGCCTACGCACAAGCATAAATGAGATTTGGTATTACCGTGTATTACAGTATAATTAACATCTTATGGCAACTGAACTCCGCAACTCTCTCGAAAGTGTACTACACTACCATGCACGCACTAAGCATCATCTCAATGCCTACGCACGCTCCCTTGGCTATCTGGACTGGGCGACACAACCGGACCCATTTCGGCGGTATGCAGGCGCACCACGGTTTCCCCTAGATCATCCACCGCAAGCTGCTGAGCCTTATTTTGATGCGCTATTTAGTTTAGAATCAATAGCGCCGCAACCTTTACACCGTAGCACCATTAGCCAGTTGTTCTATGACAGTCTGGCGTTAACCGCCTGGAAACAGGCCCCGGGAACGGCGCCATGGTCACTGCGCAGCAATCCTTCCAGTGGCGATCTCCATCCGACAGAAGGCTATTTAGTGGCAGGTCCCATCCAGGATTTATGCGCCGAAGCTGGAGTGTATCACTATGCGCCTTTCGAGCATGCCCTGGAACAGCGAGTGACGCTTACGGCTGGGGAATGGCATGCCATTGCCGTCCAGTTACCCCCAGGTAGCATACTGGTGGGACTGACGTCCATTTACTGGCGAGAGTCCTGGAAATATGGCGAACGGGCCTTTCGCTACTGCCACCACGACGTGGGTCATGCCATCGGCACCGTTAGCCTGGCCGCCGCAGTCCTAGGCTGGCAAACCCGCCTGCTGGAATGCATCGCCGATCAGGAGCTGGCCAAACTACTCTGTATCCATGGGCAGCAGGGTCTGGAGGCCGAGCATCAGGATTGCCTACTAGCACTATTCCCCGCTGGCACGTCGGCAGCGCCCGCCGCCGTTCACCTGCAACTGCCGTCCGCACTGCTGGAAAGACTGACTACAACCACGCCCATCGGCACAGAAAACCCGCTAAGCCGTGAACATCACTCCTGGCCAATTATCGACGAGGTGGCGCAGGCGACTGATTTTCACGGCCTGCTAAGCAGGCGGGAATTAGAACATGGGGCAAAGTTACCTGAAGCAGAAACCGGAACACTTCCCGAGCGCCGGCTTTCCGCCCGTCGGCTCATCCAGCAACGGCGTAGTGCCGTTGCCATGGATGGCTGCACCAGTCTTAGCCGAGAGTTGTTTTACCACATGCTGGCACGGGTCACCCCACATCTTTCCCCTATTCCCTTTCAGATGCTGCCATGGCGACCTCGGATAGCCCTGGTGTTATTCGTTCACCGCATCGATGCATTGCCGCCTGGCCTTTATCTGCTAGCACGGGAGGCAAGCCACCGGCAGTCTTTGCAAACCGCTATGCAGCAGGAGTTCCGCTGGGAAAAACCCACTACCTGCCCTGCTGGGCTGGAGCTGTACCTGTTGCAACCGGGAGATGTCCAACACGCGGCGGAAATCATCAGTTGTCACCAGACTATTGCTGCCGCTGGTGCTTTTGCACTGGGCATGTTGGCCGAATTCGAGTCAAGCCTGATTCAGCAGGGACCCTGGTTTTATCCACGACTATTCTGGGAAGCCGGTCTACTCGGTCAGGTATTGTACCTTGAAGCCGAGGCGGCAGGGATTCGTGCCACTGGTATTGGCTGCTTCTTTGACGATGCTCTACACCAGCTTTTCGGCATCAAAAACAATTCCTGGCAAAGCCTCTATCATTTCACCGTCGGGGGGCCTGTGGAAGACATCCGATTAAAGACGTTACATCCCTACTTCCACTTGGGGAAAGAAAGTACTTTCTGAGCGCTAATTTGTATAAAGCTGTTGTAATAGATACCACACCAGCGCGCTCTTGTGTTATAAAATGCCGGCGGCAATCGGCAATATGAGGTGTAGTATGCCTAGCTATGATTATTACTGCCCAGCTAATTCCCAAACTATAGAAGTTCGGCACAGCATCAATGATCACTTAACCACGTGGGGCGAATTGTGTAACCAGGCTCAAGTCGATCCGGGTAACACGCCCCTTGACAACGCGGTTCAGCGCAGGATCACTGGCGGCGTCTTTATCAGCAGCGGAAAAACTGGCACTACAGGGGAATCGACCCCGGCGGCCAGCGCTTGTTGTGCCCACGGCCGCTGCGGCTGTGCCTAACTTGGATGCATCTGCAGGAGGCAAATAATCCGGCAGTTCTTGCTATTCGTGAACCTGGCTTGTTCCGCAACCTGACATTAGTTGGCCCTGTTCCAAATAAACGGTACGGGTGGCGAGCCGTGCGATAAAGTCTGCATCGTGAGAAACGATTATCATGGCTTGAGGAAGTCCCTGAAGCGTGTGAATTAACCGGCGGCGGGTCTGCTGATCCAAGGCATTGGTAGGTTCGTCCAGCAGCAGTACGGCAGGTTGCATGGCCAACACCGTGGCTAGCGTCACCAATCGTTTCTCGCCGCCCGATAATTGATAAGTAACCCGCTCCGCCAATGGTTTCAGTCCCAGGTCAGCCAGGCTCTCTTGCACAATGAGGCGGACTTCCTGACGGCTCTTACCCAGATTTAAGGGCCCAAATGCCACGTCCTCCGCCACGGTGGGACAAAACAACTGATCATCGGGATCCTGGAACAGTAAACCGGCCTGGGTGCGCACCTCATGGTAATCCTTATCGGTCCTGCGCACCCGACCGAAGGCCCAAATTTCACCGGCCGTGGGTTTGTGCAAACCCACCATCAGATGCAGCAAGGTCGTTTTACCACAGCCGTTGGGACCGGTCAGTCCCACCCGTTCACCAGGCGCCAAATGGAAATCCAGCCCGGCCAGAACAGAACGCTGACTGTCATAGGCATAGTGCACATTGCGCAACTGAAAAAACAACTCGTTCACATCAGTTCCAGTCCTACCAGCCCCAGCAGACAGCCGCCAAAACTGGCTGCAAACAGCCAATCCCGGCGATCCATGGCAAAATGATCTAATACATAGTACTGGCCTCGAAACCCCCGGCACTTCATCGCCGCCATGATCCGTTCGGAACGTTCCAGGCTTCGTACCAGTAACATGCCCAATAAATAACCAATGCTGCGCCAGGTATGCCAATTGCTCCGGGCTACAAAGGCCCGAGCCTGCATTGCCCGACGCAGACGCCGGTACTCCCGGTTAAGCACCTCGATATAGCGCACGGTAAACAACAATAAATGAACGAGTTTTTCGGGCATATGCAGGTGGTGTAAAGCGTGCCCCAGGGTGACCACTTCAATTGTCCCTACCAGCGCTAATAGGGCCAGAATCACGATGTTGGCCTTGAGAGCAATCTCGATGGCACGCAGCATACCTTCCCGGCTGGCTATCAAGGGACCGAGCTGGAACAGTGCCTCTCCCGGCAGAGTCAAGGGCAGCATAATCAACATGGCCACGATAAAAAAATCCATGGCCAGCATCCGTTTCAGTGTCGTAGACCAAGAAAGCTGCGCCAGAACCGCCACCAAAACGGCAATCCCCAACCCTGTACCCAGCATCACAAAATCTCGGCCTGCCACCACAATCAAGGCAAACAGCAAAGCGGCCACGACACGTAAGCGCGGGTCAAGCTGGTGAATGAAACTTTCCCCTGAAACCGACGTTAAAGTCTTCCAGGCATTACTTTCTTGATTCGGTAGTGCTGCCATTATCGCAATCACTGGTATTCAAAGAATGCAATGGCCGCCTTCCTAACCAATAACAAGCCACGCCGGCAATACCCAGGATATAGCCAATACCGCCCAGCACGTCATGCCAGCGGACTTTTGCCTCGTAGGCATCCAATTGCTCACGCAGCGGCCGGATCTGACGTGCCACACTGCGCTCAATCATGCGCTGCAGAGATACAGCGGCAGTCTTCGTCATCGGCAATGGTGGCGCTTGCGCGGTAGTGACGGCATTCACTACAAGGGCTTCTTTAAAGAGAGGCTCCAGGGTCTTACCAGGGAGCGTGTCCGGCAATTCTTCGGCTGTTACAGTAAATTCTGCCACATGGCCGGCGCCGGCATCGGCAATCAGCCTATGATCGACACGTACGGTCGCTGGAAAATGAAATGCACCCGCCTCGCCGGTTTTTACTTTCCCCAGTTGACTGCCATCCGGAGCAAAGATAGTTATCTTTGCACCCTTTACCTTAACACCGCCGCTAAAATAGGCGTAACCCGTAATGGTGGCACCCTCGGCCATCGCAAAGACCCGCAATTGGTGGGCTAATGCCAAGCCATTGAACCCGGCGCTACAAAGCAGCGCGCTGATAAAAATGACGCCCGTTTTCACGGCAATCAGGACCACATCAGGCAGGCACCTGTAGCGGCAGGTTAAACAACTGCGGTTTAACCTTGCGCACCAGCACTACTGCCGCCCCGGTCAACAGACCCTCTACCACCATAACCGGTACATTGGAGAGAAACACCAGCTTTGCGGCAACGATAAATTCCTCTCCGGATAGCGCCAGTGAAGCACCTACGGTCAGCACCGAAAACAGAATGGCCAGGGCACCGGCCAAAACACCCCAGATAAAGGCGGCCCGCGATTTGCCGTTACGGACTCCCGGCCCGCAGAGATAAAAGCATAGTACGGCGGGTAGCGCCAAATTAAAGGTGTTGACCCCCAGCACTAGCAGACCTCCAAAGCCAAAAAACACGACTTGTAGCAGCAAAGCGACGAACAGCGCAGGAAAAGCTGCCCATCCCAACGCGATACCCATTAAACCGTTTAAGATAAGATGCACGCTGGACGGCCCAACGGGGACATGAACCAGAGAGGCCACGAAGAACACCGCACTTAACACCGCCACCTGGGGTATGCGTTCTATATCGATACGCCGCAAACCCAAGGCGATACCCCCTGCGGCAAGCGCTGCCCCAGTCACCAGTACCGGCGCAGATAGGACGCCATCAACGATATGCATACTTGTCTCCCCTATTCCATCGCCACGGTCTTTACCCAAATCAACGCGCCCAGTTCGTGGCCAACGGAGTTGCCGTTAGGCCCCTGCCTGGGCTCGCCGTCGAGCAGTGCGGCAAACCCCCACCAGCCCGCTTTCGGCATCGTATAGACAAAGGTGCCATTAGCATCGGCCTTGATCACCTGGGTCACAAAGGGATCAGCGGGAATAGTTACCGCACCGTTTTCATTACGGTATTCCACCTCAATCTCGGCGAAGGGCACCGGTTTGCCGTTACGCTTGACGATACCGCGGAAAGTATTGCCCGCCCATAGCCCATAGGGGCGCACCAGGGGCTCGATCTCCACCGGAAATCCGACCAGGGCATCCCAATTTTCCTCGGCGCCAAATGCGTCGACGACTACCTTGGTAAAGTGGGTAATGTATTTACCTTCGGTGGGCTCCCAGTAAGGCGCGGGTTCGAGATAAAAGATATAATCCCCCGGACGGTTGATTTCATAACTAGCTGCGTAAGCTGTCTGGCCGTCAATGGTTTTCGGCTTAAGCTGGGGTTTAAGATCCTTCTTTTCGCCATTTGCCATTACCCCAAACTGGACTGGTTCCGCCATCTCCATGACCGGACCTCCTGCCATCGGATGAGTGAAGACGACATCTAGATGGACTGTTCTATCGGTCTCCGGGGTCACGATGTCCGTGGAGGGAATCAGTTCCTGAAAGTGCGCCGAGGCATGAAGGGAAGTTCCCAATATCAACCCGACCCCTGCGGCCGTGACGAATTTGCTAAAAGCAGCATGCATAACTGATTCCTTACTTTGTGGGTATCAACGCTTCGGATGGTTCTTATGGGACAGCTATAACATTATGCGACTGGGTAAGTATAGACGATGCTGTACAGAGTTGCATCTGTTGGAGTAAATTTTGCTGGAAATCCCACCGGTGGTTGTATTTTTTACCGGTTTTTTTATGCTGGAGCTGTCAGCACCGGCGAATACGGTGGTTGGACTTTTTAGCAAGCACTAGCGAGGTGGAACAATGTCACACGAACATGAGCATAAGCATTTTCATAGCCACGAACATACTCATATTCATACCCATCAACACCAGCATGGCGAAATAGTACACACTCATGAGCATATGCATCATCATGCTCATCGGCATATCCATCAGCATTCCCATCCCCATGCCCACGGCGAAGACGCCCAAGAGCACCAGCACGAACATACTAAGCACGAGATAAAGCCCCATGATCATGCGCATGCTTCCGAGGAGCTAGCGCACCATAGGCATGAACACTAGACTTTCACTGTTAGTGAAAAATCAGTGAATGCTCGTCACTTGCCTGGGTCGACGTAACGCTGTGTTGTAGTCCGGTGCGCATGGCCAAGCAAGATTTGGATAGCCTGCAGATCGCCTCCCTCGGCACACAGACGTTGGGCAAAACACTGCCGGAATGTCTGGGGAGTAACCGTGGCAGGCAATCCCAAAAAGGCGCGCAGGCGGCGCAGCTGACGTTGCACGACTCCTGGATTGAGTCTTTTGCCCCGCAACCCGACAAAGAGTGGCGAACTGGCATCCAGTGGATGGGGACAGAGTCGTAAATAATCCGCCAGCAGATTAGGCACAAAAGGCAAGACAGGCACGGAACGCTGTTTGCCATTGCTGCCAACGATGGTCAAACTTATCCCTCGAGGCGCTTGCGCGCGATTCAATGCCAACGTCTCGCCAAGCCGCAACCCCGAGCCATAAAGAAGCGCAAACACGGCTTCGTCACGCCGGGCGATCCAGGGAGCGTCGCTGAGCTGGGCGACCCATTCGACGGCCTCCCAGGCTTTTTCCCGCGATAAGGGTTTACCGCTTGGCCTCGGTACTTTCGGCGTTGCTAAGGCTTCAATATACGGGTTACGGGCGAGCCGCTGAGTGGCAAGGAAGCGAAAAAAGTTACGTAACGTGGAGACGGCGCGGGCACGGGACGCCGGCGCTTGTCCTTGCTCTGCACAGTAAGCGCAGTAACCGTTGAAATCGTCCAGCGTCAACGTTGTCAGTACCTTCAGGTTGACGGAATAACCTGCCTGATTTGCAAGATACTGCAGAAAAGCCGACAAATCTCTCTGATAGGCACTGACCGTTCGGCTGGCGGTATGTTGCTCATGGCGCAGCCATGCCGTCCAGTCCGTTATAGCGGCACTGATATCAGACTCAATGGCACGGTACAAAGCCTGAGATTGCGTTGTGTCCGTCAGGCGCATCAGCGGATTGTCCATTGCTCACTCGCCTTCATTAAACATGAGAAAATGTAAAGAGGACTATAACCTATGGCCGGGCTGATAACCAGAAGGCTTTATGAGTGTCTGCCGTTAGCAGTAGGGGATGTCAGTGAGTGTACCCTAGTAAGGGCTAAGAATGGTGAGTTTAGCCTTGCAGTCGTCCTGGGATCGCCAAGACTGGTGCTAGGCAAGCAAGTCAATTATAAGCGTAAAAAACGCTATTTGCCTCAACGCGAGGCATTCCTCTGAAGCTGTTCAGATGGTCTAACAAATATCTTTGCTTCTGAATTGCGGTAGCAGGGCAAAGTCCTCGGGCTTTTGACTGGCTACCCTGTCCGACAGTAACCGTAGTATGTAGTTATGGTCATGGGCTTTAATGGCCATGCCGGGAGAGTAGTAGACAAAGTAGGGTTGACCTCTGACTTTAAACCGGCGCACTTCACGATGATGTGACTCACATAGCATAATTCGATTCTCCGAGATAACTATTACCCATTAAGACAAGTTTCTACATAAAAATTCTCTTAATTAGGAATATTCCCATAACCTAATCCTTGACAAATCCGTTCCATTTTGTCGATTCATATCGCATGGATGGCGTCATCAGAGCTATAGGAGCTAGCTCGAATGGACCCATCACGGTATATTCTTATGCCATCTGACAAGCGCCAGCAAGGGAATAGATCACGCTGAAATTGTTAAAATTGGTATCGTGGCAGGTGTAAGCCAGCAACGGTTAAATAGAATAGTTTTCATGGAAGTGAAAAAATTACTTTCCATGTTTTTGTTCGGGTAGTTCTGCAAGTTGAGTGATAATAATGAGATAATTTTATTTTTTGTATTTGGAGAAATCAAATGCACTGCCCCTATTGCAATTCCATAGACATAGTAAAAAATGGTAGTAATGCTGTGGGCACGCCGAAATTTTTATGCAAGAGCTGCGCTAGACAATTGGTGGAGAGTCCGAAACAGCAACGGCTATCCGATGAGCCAAAAGGGCTCATTGATACGCTCTGATTAGAGCGTATTCCCTTAGCGGGTATTGCGCGTGTTACGGGCGTTTCAGAGCGGTGGCTACACAGTGATGTAAACGAGAAATACGAAGCGGTTCCGCGCCAGATTGAGGTAAAAAAAAACGAAAGGACGGTTGACCATCGCGTGTGATGAGTGATGGTCGTTTGTTGGAAAAAAAGAGAATAAACCATGGGTTTGGTTAGCATTTGATCGCGACAGTAAGGAGATTGTTGGCGTGTACATAGGCGATCGCAGCCGCGAGAGCGCGCAAAGATTAGGGGATTCATTACCGGGCGTCTATCGCCAATGCGCCGTCAGTTATACGGATTTTTGGGAAGCGTATGAGGAAATTTTTCCGGCCAAACGGCATCGCCCGGTGGGGAAAGAAAGTGGTCAAACGAATCCCATTGAACGATTCAATGGTACCTTGCGGCAACGGATATCGCGACTGGTGAGAAAGACGTTATCGTTTTCTAAGAAATTAAAAAATCACGTGGGCGCTATTGGGTATTTTGTGCATCACTACAATGAAACCCTTCGGGCTGCAAATACAGCGTGATTAGATCACCCAACATTTCATGACTACCCGGTTCTTATATGGCAGTCGGCTTTGCCAATGGCAGTTTACAACTCTATTCGTTACCTGAAGTCCACCGGCTGTGGGACAAATCCAACGCTCATCAAGAGCGCATTAATCGTTTGGCCTTTAGCCCCGATAATCTTAGCCTGGTATCTGCCGGGAAGGCAGGGGAAATCAAACTTTGGCGGCTTAACGGCGCATCGAATCCCATCATGCTGAACGGCCCAACAGCACTAGCGAATCTTAAAGGTCCCGTGCATGCCGTCGCGTTCTCACCTGACGGCAGTAAGCTCGCCAGCACCGGTGATAACGGAGAAATTTTGCTTTTTGATCTAAGGACAAAACTCTCTGATCCGGATAGATTCAACGCCAGCAGTAGCGGTATTTTGTCGGTCGCCTTTGCAACGAATGAACACAGCTAGTCACCGCCGGCAATGACAGCATAACTCGGCTATGGGACGTTAGCGAAGATCCACCAGAGCTGATTGACAAGTACCCTTGCTCCTCTGATGAAGTAATCCTGTCAATACCAAATCCTGTTGATAAGGAAATTATTAGCATCGGTCTCGGAAAAAAGCAGGCCCTCGCAGAGGGCGAAAGAAACGCTGTTTACATCTACAAATACCAGATCAAAAAGAGCAACGAATCTAAACCCATTCCCTTGCGTGGTCACAAAAATTCCGTCGTTGACGCCGCCTACAGTCCGAATGGTGAGCATTTGGCCACTCTTGCCTGGGATAATACCGTACGCTTCTGGAACCTAACCACCGACCGGGAGCTTTCCGCGCTACAGTTGCTCAACGGGCGGCTTCGCCCAGAATGGAGCTGGGATTTCGATTTTCACTGCGATACAGACAAAGGTAATGCTAAACACTGCTGGATTGCCGTTCCGCTGGTAACAGCCGGATTAGCGCTCTACGATCTTGGAACGCCTTACGATTAATATTCACTCGTAAGTATCTAATATGATAACGTTTTTCTATACACCAAGAGCAATCCTCTAACTCAATGAGATCTCCAGCAATTATCTTCGATATCGGCGGCGTTCTAATCGACTGGAACCCGCGTTATCTCTACCGCAAATTGTTTCCCGGTGATGAGCCGGCAATGGAACAGTTTCTGACCCATATCTGTTCCACCACCTGGAACCTGATGCAGGACGCCGGCCGCAGCTTCGCTGAAGGCGTCGCCGAACTCACGGCACGCTATCCGGAGCACGCGGAGTTGATCGCCGCCTATCACGAGCGTTGGGAGGAAATGGTGCCGGACGCCATCGCAGAAACCGTGGAAATTTTCTGGGCGCTTAAGACCCAGCAGGTCCCTCTCTACGCCCTTACCAACTTCTCTTCAGAAAAATTTGCCTTGATACGCCACCGCTTTGACTTTTGCAGGGCTTTCGACGGCATCGTGGTATCCGGCGAGGTGCGTCTCATCAAGCCTGATCCGGCCATTTACCTGCGGTTACTGAATGAATATGGCCTGAACGCCGAAGATTGCGTGTTTATCGATGACTCATTCATCAATGTTCGTGGCGCGGAAACCGTAGGCATGCAGTCCCTTCATTTTCAGTCTCCGCAACAGCTGCGCGGTGAACTGAAAAGATTACAACTGCTTTAGCTCAAGCTTGATACCCTTACCCTTTGCATTAAGCGACTCCGTCGCACGCCGTTTGCCAATCTCCACCATAGCGCCTATAACATCTGGTATTGCCTCCTGGGCCAGTTAAACTGTATCAAAGGACATCACAGGACGCACATTCCGCACCCCTCTGACATCGGATCAGAGAGTTTTTTCTCACGCCGGTTTTGCGGGGCGTTCGCGTACTAAAACGGCCTGAGCAGACCTGGCCTGACCGCTCGAAGCCGGGTGGCGGTGGCTCGCGGACTTGCCATGGCGGTCCCGAACTGCCAGGGTCGTGTCCATGACTCCGGTGGCGATCACGGCCGGACGGCGGAGAGCTCGATGACGAGTCCACCCAGAGGGTTGCCGGCGAGGATGAGCTCAGCACATACGAACCCCTTGTGCTCTCCCTGGTGAGCCGGGCGCGTCGGTGAAGATGTTTTCCTGAAGCCCCAACGCGTGTAAGAAGGCCTGCTGGGCGTCCGATAACGGTCGGGCCAAACGCCGATGTGCGTCTTGTTTGAGAATCAGCAGGCCTTTAAACTTGATCGTAACCAGGTAGGCAGTGGGTCGCCGGGTCGGCTTGTTGTCCCAGCCCGGCAGCGACGTCTGGTGTTGTTCGAGGGTGCGGCGCATCTCGGCTTCCATCAGCCGCCAAATCAGCAGTGAAATTAACAGAATCAACCCCAGCGCTTCGAGCCGCTCCGGCGTTTTCAGAAAGAGCGCATTGACGATCGCGTCGTCTTTGAGAAAGCCGAAGTTTTTCTCAATGCCGTGCTGTTCTTTGTAGCTGGCCAACACCTGCACGGCGCTGTAACCCGCGTCGCCCTCAGCCGGGACATTGGTCAGCAAGACAAAACAACCGGCTTGCTCGCGCGCCTTGGCGATCGCCGCCGCGTCGGCACTGACTTCGCCGCGCAAACCATAATCCAGGCGCTTGATCGGGCGCGTGCCATCCTGCTTCGGTCGCCCCGGCGCATAGCACGGGCGCGCTTCGACCTCGACGCGCAGGCGATGGTATGCGGTGTGCTGCGCACCCGCCTGTTCGGCCGCCGCCTGCGCATCGGCTTCACACGCGTAGGTGCCACGGCACAGCGTCTTGAGCTGGCCTTGCAGGTGCTGCTCCGAGCGTTGCAGGTCGCGCTCCAGGCGCTTGTGTTGGCGCCGGTCATGGCTGGATGAATGCACCACAATCGCACGGTAGCACCGGTCGTATAACGTCACCTTCACCTCCCCAACTCGGTACTCCGCCCCCGGCCGGTGCTGGCTCGCTGGCGTCTCGGCCAAGCGTCCCACCGCCTCCCAGGCGTTCGTCGCCAACACCTGCTCAATCACCTGCCCATGCGCGTGATAGCTCGCCGGCAACCGGCTGATGAACAATATCTCATCCCCCATCTCCCGGAGATTGGCCGGCGTGAGCAACGCCGCATCCGCAATGTAAATAAACGCCCCAGGCGCCACGCCACACTGCGCCATCCGCGCCGAGATCTGGCTCAGCAGCTCATTATTCAGCACCTTGTCCGAGGCGTTGCCATCGGCTACTCGCCCCCACAGCGGAATGTCCCCACCCGCACACAGCAGCGAGACCATCAACTGTTTCAAGTCCGGGCGGTGATCTTTGCTGTGCCCGTAGTTGATCGCAAACGGCGCTGCCTCCCCCGGCACCGCCAGATAGTCCCCATACAGCGTCACGGAGGTGGTGTCGTGATGCACGTGCTGGAGCGGGATCGCAAAGCGCTCCACCGCCGCCAGCGACAGCGCCGAAAACAGCTTCTGCGTCCCCACCGCAAACAACCGGTCTAACACCCGTCCCACCGTGTCGTCGTTGAACACCTTCGCCTCCACCTCGCGCCCCAGCAACAACGCCCGGTCCTGATGCGCGAAAAACGCTTCCAGATGATACAGCGGGCTGCGCCCCGACAACGTATCAATCACCATCCCCAGCACAATCGTGCCCGGATCGATCTCCATCTCGCTTGGCACCAGCCGGTTGATCAACCCCACCAACCCCAGCCGCTCCGCATACGCCCGCACAATGGGCCAATGGTGCACTTCATGGGCTTCCACCGCTAACAACGCTTGCTTTGCGCCGACAAAGGGGTACGCCATGACCAGACCTCCAGCAAGATAACAACAACTTCGCGCCAGTATCCCCCCAACGCCGGCCGCTGCACCAGCTTGGCTCGCCTGCCTAATCCAGCAAAATACCCCACCTCCCTCGGGCTAAAACTTTTCGAGTGGTATCTTGCACTGATTTGTCACGAAAAAATACCCATCTTCCGAAAAAATGGGTGCGGAATGTGAGTTACAGGCCCTGGGACTGCAGGAAAGCATCTTCACCAGCGCGCCCGGCTCACCCAGAGCGGGCCGGCGAGGGGTTCGTATGTGCTAAGCTCACCCTCGCTCCTAGACATCTGGCGGACTCGTCGCCGAGCTCTCCGCCGTGCGGCCGTGGCCGCTACCGGGCTCACGGGCACGACCCTAGCGGTTCAGTGCCTCCCTGGCAGGCTCTTGAGTTACCTCAACCAGACTTCGATCTGTCAGACCAGGCCTACTCAGGCGGTTTCAGCACTCAAACGCCCCCTCAAAACAGGGGTGAGAAAAAAACCTCTGATCCAACGTCAGGGGGGTGCGGAATGTAAGACAGGAGACCTTTGCCCTATGCCATTCCGAAGACAGTTTCTCGGGCAACTGGCAGCTTTGACAAGTAGCGTTCTGTTACTTCCCAGAGTAGCCGTCTCAAGCACCGATGAAGAAATTCTCGATGAAACATTAGACAATCTCCTGGAAGTACCGCTCACCAAACCTGCCGATTGGGACCCTATCGCTTTTAATCGTCTGCGCGGCAACGCAGGCGCCATACCGGTAGAATATTTGGCCGAAATCAACGGACCAGACGGGAATACAAAACATCTCGGCAAGCATTTGCCCTATATCCCCGAAGTGGATGTCTCTTTAATTCCTTTGGGCTTCGTTGCTCTAATGTGGGGTAATGCGGCCAAAGGTTATGCCCGCCACCCTAACGCTCCCCCCAACCCTACAAATAATTACCAAGGCCACTGGTTCAACTGGATCCGGATTCGTAAGGCAACGGCCGATGATGCACCACAGATGGAAAGCACTTACTCTCACTGGCCGGCCACCAATCCGTCGGATACCGGTGCCTATGCGATTTACAATGACGGTGACATTACCGATGAGGACGGCAAAAACACTATTTACTTAGCCGCCCTGCCACCGGCAGTGGCGCCCGGCGACACGGTGCGGGTATGGGCATATTGCCTCACCCACGGTGAGTATGTGGATTTTTTGACATTGCAAGATCGCGATTCGGCATCCTAGAGCCTAGCAAAAATAACCTCCACATTGACCGTGATATCGGGCAGCAAATGGGGAATGACCTTGTCGGTGCCGCGCAGCCGCTGGCTCTTCTGATAAGCCTCATCTTGCGGTGCAGTATACACCTCAAGTTGACGGTTTTTGAGATCCACAATCCATACCTCCGGAATACCATAACGGGCATAGAGAGGCAATTTTATGTCCTTATCGTACTGCAGTGTGTGATCGGCCACTTCAATCACCAGCAGTACATCCTCCGGACCTGGATGGGACTGGCTATAAGGCAGTGCCCTCGGTTTCACCACACAAATATCCGGCTGTGGCTCCGAGTGATTGCCCAGCCTTACGGGGTTCTGCCGCCTAACCCCAAATTCCGGCGGCAGTGCGTAGCGCAACCGATCCCCCAAAAATTCCACAATATCCGCATGCTGACTGCCGATGGGCGCCATGTCGTAGAGCTCTCCATCCAATAACTCAACCCGGGCTTCCCCGGGCAAAGATTCAGCCAACGTGTAATATTCGGCAATCGTGAGCCTGTGCTTGGTAACAGCCGAAGTGGTCGTAGGCAAGCTTTACGCCTCCACAATGGGTTTTTTCAACTGCCGCAACAGCAGCGCTGTCACCACGGTTCCCGCCACGATTGCCGCGATATAGAGCAGCAAGTGACCGACGGCGTTGGGAATCGCCAGCACGAACACACCTCCGTGAGGCGCCCGCAGCGTGCAGTTAAACAGCATCGACAGACCGCCGGCCACCGCCGAACCGGCGATACAAGCCGGGATCACGCGAAATGGGTCTTTGGCCGCAAAAGGAATAGCGCCCTCGGTGATAAAGGAAATTCCTAATACTGCGGCCGCCTTGCCGGCCTCGTGCTCATCCGCCGAAAAGCGGTTCCCGGCGATAAAGGTGGCCAGTGAAAGGCCCAGCGGCGGCGTCATACCCGCCGCCATCACCGCCGCCATCGGCATAAAGGTGTCGCTGCCCAGCAGGCCTACCGCAAAGGTATAGGCGGCTTTATTAACGGGTCCACCCATATCCACAGCCATCATTCCCCCTAACAGCAGTCCCAGGAACACGGCATTGGTGGAGCTCATGCCCTGTAGGAAAGCAGTAAGCCCGTCCATGATATTCTTTACCGGCGTGCCGATGACATACACCATGAGTAAGCCAACGACCAGGGTCGAGAGCAAGGGAATGATAAGCACCGGCTTAAGCCCTTCGAGGTGGACCGGTAATTTAATGTAATTGCGCAATCCCAAGGCTACATACCCGGCCAGAAACCCGGAGACAAGGCCGCCTAAAAACCCTGCCTGCAGGTTAGCAGCCAGCATACCGCCGATTAACCCGGGGGCCAACCCGGGACGGTCAGCGATGGAAAAGGCGATAAAACCGGATAGCACCGGCACCATTAAGGCAAACGCGGCGCCGCCGCCAATGGTCATCAAGGCCGCGGCTATGGAGCCTTCTTCTTTAAAGGCCTCGATGCCGAAGACAAACGAGAGGGCAATGGTTAACCCTCCCGCTACCACAATAGGTAGCATATAAGAAACGCCGGTCAGCAGGTGCTTATAGGGTCCCGCCCGCTTTTCAGCCTGGGCAGCCTTGGCCTTTTTGACCTCCTGCATAAAATCGGCTTCCTTGGGGGCCTTGGGTGCGGCGAAGGCCTCCCGAATGACCTTCTCGGATTCTTTTAGAGCGCGGCCCACGGACGTCTCATAGACCGACTTGCCGGCGAAGCGGGACTTGTCCACATGCGTATCGGCACCAATAATCACCACATCGGCTGCGGCGATATCTTCCTCGGTCAGCTGGTTTTTAGCACCCACCGAGCCCTGGGTTTCCACCTTAATTTCGTAGCCCATAACCTTGGCGGCCTTTTTTAAGGCGTCGGCCGCCATAAAAGTGTGGGCGATACCGGTGGGACAGGCGGTAATCGCAACAATTTGCTTTGGCCCGGCTGCCGCCGTTGCTTCCGCCAGAACCGGACCGGTTTCGGGTTTGGGAACGCCGCCCTCTAGACCCACCAGGGCCAGCGCCGCATCGATGACGGCTTCGGTATCCTTGATGGCCTGACTGGTGGTGGTCTCATAAATGGGTTTATCGGCGAAACGCGTCATCTCGACATGCGTGTCGGCACCGAGAATGATCACGTCGGCCTCGGCTATGGCCTCTTCGGTCAGCGGATCCTTGGTGCCAACCGAGCCCTGTGTCTCCACATTAATGCGATGTCCCATCACACTGGCCGTCTTCTTTAAAGCCTCGGCCGCCATAAAAGTGTGAGCAATACCGGTCGGGCACGCCGTTACCGCAACGATCTTTGCCATCTCCTCGCTCTCCTGAATTTTATTGCTTTCTTTATGATTCGCTTAGCGTCCTTACGCTGACCTGGGCCATCAACGATGCTACCGTGTTAGGGTCCGGCAGCCGCGGACCCAATTGGCCGAGCGCTCCCATGGAAAAGCTGGTAGCCAACCGGGCGCAGTCTGCCAGAGACAGCCCCCGGAGCTTCCCGGTGACCAGGCCAGCCACCATGGCGTCACCGGCGCCTACGGTGCTTTTGACGGCGACGGCGGGCGGCGTGGCCAGCACACTCGCGTCGGCTTCAACAAAAATGGCGCCGCGTTTGCCCATCGAGACAACGACGCAGGCAATGCCGTCATGGACCAACTGCCGGGCCGCTTGCAGGATCTCCGTCTCGCTGTCCAGGCGCCGTTCCACCAGTTCCTGGAGTTCGTCGATATTCGGTTTGATCGCATAAGGCGCCGCGGCAATGGCCTGTTTAAGGGGTACACCGCTGGTGTCCAGTATCACCTGCTTGGCTTTACGCTTAAGCATTTTAATTAAATCCCGGTAAAGCTCGGACGGAATGCCCGCCGGAACACTGCCGGAAAGCACAAACCAGGGATAGCTCGCCGCCAGCGCGGCGACGTTTTCCTTAAGGGCGGTGATATCGTCGGCGGTTCCCGTCTGCCCGGGAAAGTTAATATCGGTAACCTGGTGCTGTACCTCATCGATGACCTTGACGTTAATTCGGGTCTTGCCGGTGATTCGTACAAAGCGGTCCTCGATTTGCTTTTGGGCAAACAGTTCCTCAAAGAGCCCAGCGTTGTCCGAACCTAGGAAACCGGTCACGGCGACCCGGTAGCGAAAGTCGGCGAGAAAAGAGGCGACATTGACCCCTTTACCGCCGGGGTCAGATTGCTCCCACTCGACCCGATTGACTTCCCCGGCCGTAAAGTTGGAAATGGCGGCCGTCTGATCGACGGCCGGGTTAAGCGTTACCGTGGCAATGCCAGTGGCTGAGTTCATGGTTGATTCCTCTGCTGAGCACGCTATAGAGCGCGGACTTCCGCCGCGTTACGGCAGGCTAGGGCACGCTGGGCCAGTTTCTGGGCCTCAGCCAGAGACAGTTCGCGAATTTTGGCCTTGATAGCGGCGATGCTGGGAATGCTGACGCTAAGCTCAGCCACCCCGAGCCCTGCCAAAATCGCTGCACCTTTGGGATCGCCGGCAATGCCTCCGCAGACCCCCACCCATTTGCCGGCGGCTTTGGCCGCCTTGACCGTTTTGTCAATCATCCGCAGCACTGCCGGGTGCAGGCCATCGGCCTGGCGGGCCAGGCTGGGGTGAAGGCGGTCCATGGCCAGGGTATACTGGGTCAGGTCATTGGTCCCTACGGAGAAGAAATCCACGAGGCGGGCAAACTCTTCCGCCATCAGCACGGCGGAAGGCACCTCGATCATCATGCCGATGTCCACCGGCTTGGCATTCAGTGCCTTGCGTACCTGCTCGGTGAGTTCCCGAGCCTTGTGTAGATCCTCCAGAGTGGCGATCATGGGAAACATGATCTTGACGGGGCCTGTCGCGGCGGCCCGAAAGATAGCCCGTAACTGGGTCTTGAACAGCTCCGGCTGGGCGAAACACAGGCGAATACCCCGCACTCCGAGAAAGGGATTTTGCTCGTTGGGCAGAGACAGATAGGGCACTTCTTTGTCCCCGCCGATGTCCAGAGTACGGATGATCAGTGGCAGGCCGTTCAAGGCCCGCGTCATCGCGCGATAAGCCTCGAACTGCTCCTCCTCCGAAGGCGGTTCGGTCCGCTGTAAGAACAAAAACTCGGTGCGCAACAGCCCTACGCCCTCGCCGCCGGCGTTAACCGCCTGCTCGGCTTCCGCGGCGGCGCCGATATTGGCCACCACTTCAATACGCTGACCATCGGTCATGATGGCAGGCTGGTAACAAGCCAGCCGTTCCGCCTCACGGCGGGCCTGGAGGTCCTGCTGAGCCTGACGGGCGGCTTCGAGATCCGCCGCACCGGGTCCCACATAGAGATTGCCGCCTTCGCCGTCCAGAATACAAAGTTGCCCCTCGGACTGATGTAGAATGGCTGGACCGGTCCCGACGATGGCCGGAATGTCCAGAGAACGAGCGATAATGGCGGTATGGGAGGTGGGGCCGCCAGTGGCCGTGCAGAAGCCCAGTACTCGGGCGGGATCCAGCTTAGCGGTATCCGAAGGGGATAAGTCCTCGGCCACCAGGATTACCGGCTCGTCGGGAAGTTGGGGTTCGTCTTCGATGGTATCGGCCAGCAATCGCAGCACGCGTCTGCCCACATCCCGCAGGTCCAAGGCACGCTCCTTAAGCAGCGGATCATTCAGCGCCTCCACGGCCTGAGCCCGCTCTTCGATAGTCTGCCGCCAGGCCCAGCCGGCGCTATGGCCGCCGCGGATTTGCTCAACGGCCGCGTCCATCATCTCAGGGTCATCCAGAAACTCCTCGTGGGCCTTAAAAATGGCCGCCTTGCCGGCACCGGAACGTTCCTTGACCTCGTCGTGGAGCTCGATTAACTTGACCCTCGCCGCCTCGATGGCCTGGTGCAACCGGGTCTCTTCAACGCTTGGGTCTTTGGCGGTCGCCTCGATAATAATCTTCTCCCGGCGGTAGAGACACAACGGTCCAATGGCCACACCCGGCGCGGCGGCAATGCCCGGAATAGCTTTAGCCTGCAGGGACAGTTTTACCCCGGTGCTGGGAACGGGTGCGGCATGGCCCGCCTCGGCTTCGTCTTCCAGCCCCTGTCCCACGGCGGCTCTTAAAGTCTCTAGAGCGGCGTCTTCGTCTGCGCCCTGGGCCATGATGCGGATGGTAGCACCACTGTCCGCCCCCAACTTTAGCAGAGAAACCAGGCTCTTGCCATTGGCGACCCGGGTTCCGTGGCGTACCCGGATTTCGGCCTGAAACTGTTTGGCGATATCGACGAAGGCGGTGGCGGGGCGGGCATGAAGGCCGGCACCCGCCGTCAGCACCAGATCGACCCGCTTCAAAAAATCTGTTTCCATATCGCCCAGAGCGGCGGAGCCCTCCTCCGAACGTTGCCGGGTTAGCTGCGTGATAATATCCAGGGGATTAGTGGTCCTGGCTAACTGCCGCACGATTTTCTCGTCATCCAGCACATCGGTCAAATTGGACAGCAGTTCGATATGTTCATCGGAGCGGGCGGCGATACCCACCACCAAATAGACGGTCTCGCCGGGATTCCATGCGACGCCTTGGGGGATTTGGGTTACCGAAATGCCCGTGCGTAGAATCAATTCCCGGTCCTTGGGCAAGCCATGGGGGATGGCAATGCCATTGCCCAGGTAGGTATTAGCTACCTTTTCCCGGGCCAGCATGCTGTCAATATAGCCGGGTTGCATATAGCCGTTATCCACCAACAACTTGCCTCCTTGCCGGATGGCATCCGTTTTGTCGGCAGCCCGGGCGTGTAGTTTTATGTTCTCCGTTCCCAACTCAATCATGGTGGTTCTCCTAAAAACGGTCTGTTAATATTCTAAATACTAGTTCAACGATGGAATATCGATGCATTTGCCCAGTAATCCATTTTTCGCCGAATTCTGTTTATAGGACTTAGGCACTCAAGAAGTATTGTGAACTTTTGTAGTTTCTTCTCTTCGTTGCCATCGTTAAAGGTTCAGCTGCTACAATCGGCCGGAGCTACTTAACCTAATTGACCTGCTAAGGCTCAACATGATAGAAAGCGTGCTGAATCTCTTATATCCTTGCTAAAATTGTGCGTGAGGCGTGAGGGACTCATCTATCGCTTGCCACGGAATGGTTAAGTGCGAAATGCACAGCATTCTACTTTCTCTTCACCGGATAACACCGGACAGGGCTGCGGGTGAAAGCACCACCCAAGTCTGGGCTGCTGTCTTGCAGACATCCAGGGATTTTGCCGCCGCTGAGCGGTTCGTTTAAGCTTCCACAGCCCCGGTCCAGCGGCTATTACCGCAGGGAAGATCGGAAATTAAGGTTTATAACAATGCTTCTTACCAACCATGGGAGATGGAAGGCATGCAAGAAAACGTGCTCGACAAAATAAAAAACAATCCGAAATACCAAGAACTGGTTCATACGCGGTCACGATTTGCCTGGACAATGGCCATAATCATGTTGGTGATCTACTACACCTTTATCATGATTATTGCCTTCGCCCCTGGCTTTCTCGGAACCCCCATAAGCCCAGGCTCAGTTACCACCATCGGCATTCCTATCGGTATAGGCGTCATTATCAGCGCCTTTATTCTGACCGGCATTTATGTCCTCCGAGCCAATGCTCAGTTCGACCGTCTGACCAATGAAATCAAGAGAGAATTGCTATGAAAACAGCAATAACCACGGCATTCCTCCTTGCCGCCCTGCTCACGGCCAATGCTTTTGGCGCTCCGCCCATGGAGGGGGGGGAGGTTGAGCAGCAATCCTTTAATATAACAGCCGTTCTCATGTTTCTGATTTTCGTGAGCGCTACCCTGGGCATTACCTATTGGGCTGCGCGACGCACCAAGACGGCGAAAGACTTCTACGCCGCCGGCGGCGGTATTACCGGGTTTCAGAATGGTCTTGCCATTGCCGGCGATTATATGTCAGCCGCCTCGTTTCTGGGTATTTCCGGTCTGGTGTATGCCGCCGGCTTTGATGGTCTGATTTATTCCGTCGGCTGGCTGGTGGGCTGGCCTATCATTATGTTTCTTATCGCCGAGCAGTTGCGCAATCTGGGTAAATACACCTACGCCGACGTCGCCTCTTACCGACTGCAACAGACCCCTATCCGCTCTCTGGCGGCCACCGGTTCCCTGATCGTCGTTATTCTCTATTTAATCGGGCAGATGGTGGGTGCCGGCTCGCTGATTCAGCTGCTGTTCGGACTGCCTTATAACTATGCCGTGGTGATCGTCGGTGTTCTGATTATTCTTTACGTCACCTTCGGCGGGATGCTGGCTACCACCTGGGTACAGATCATTAAGGCTTGCCTGCTGCTGTTCGGCGCCACTGTCGTCGCTCTGCTCTCCCTATGGCATTTCGGCTTTAGCTTTGAGGAAATGTTCAGGCAGGCGACGGAGGTCCACGGTGAAGGTCTGGCCATTATGGCACCGGGCGCCTTGGTCACCAATCCCATCGATGCCATTTCTCTGGGTATCGCCTTGATGTTCGGTACGGCCGGCCTGCCCCATATCCTGATGCGGTTTTTTACCGTGCCTAATGCCAAGGAAGCGCGTAAGTCGGTATTTTTTGCTACCGGCTTTATCGGCTATTTTTATATCCTGACCTTTATCATCGGTTTTAGCGCCATCGTGCTGCTGTCTCAGCATCCTGAGTTTTTCACGACCGCGGCTGACGGTACCAGAGGACTCATCGGCGGCAACAACATGTCGGCGGTGCATTTATCCAATGCCGTGGGCGGCACTTTTCTATTGGGTTTTATCTCGGCAGTCGCCTTTGCCACTATTCTGGCGGTCGTATCGGGTCTGACTCTGGCGGGTGCCTCGGCTATTTCTCACGATCTGTATGCCAATGTCTTTGCGCGCGGACGTAGCACCGAGCAGCGGGAAGTGATGATCTCCAGGATAGCTACCGTTGTTTTAGGTATTATCGCTATTATTCTAGGTATTGCCTTCCAGAAGCAGAATATCGCCTTCCTGGTGGGACTGACCTTTGCCGTTGCCGCCAGCGCTAATTTTCCGGTGCTGTTTATGTCCATCTACTACTCCAAGTTAACCACCCGCGGCGCCCTTTACGGTGGCGCACTAGGGCTTCTCACCGCCGTGCTGTTGGTTATCCTGGGCCCCACCGTATGGGTGGACGTTTTTGGTTTTGAGACCGCTATCTTCCCCTCCAAATATCCAGCCCTGTACTCGGTCACTGTCGCATTTCTCGGTATCTGGTTCTTCTCTACGCGGGATAACAGCGAAGCCGCCCGTGAAGAAAGGAAAGCCTTCGAGGCGCAAGACATACGCTGTCAGACTGGAATTGGCGCAGAGGGCGCGGCCAGCCACTGAGTATCAGCTATCTTTGCTACCCTCCACTGCCTCCCCCGCAATGGGGGAGGTCTATAGAAATCCCGCTTAGTTAAGGAAGCGGCGGGTCCGGTTCATCACCGGCATCCTGAGGTTAATCCGTTGGATACATCGGACAAAAAAGCCTTTCTCGGCGCGATTCCACCCTTTACGCAACTCTCCGACCAAACCCTGGCACAGGCAGCTGAAGCCCTCTCCCTGCGCCACTTCAGTGCCGGACAGACACTGCTGAAACGTTGGCATAATCCTGCCTACCTCTATATTGTCGTCGACGGTGTCGTGGAAGAACGCGATGCCGACGGTATCGTCGGCCGCTGTAGAGCCGGCGATGCTTTCGATTCCCGAGCGCTTATCGAAGGAAGAAGTCAGCACGATTTCATTACCTGGGGATCGTGCAGCTGTTATGTGCTGCCCGCCCGGCTATTCCTAACCTTGATCCAAAATAACCGAGCCTTGTGGGAGTTTTACTACGAGGATCTTTCCCGCAAGCTGGATACCTTAATTAACCTGCAGCAGCAACGGGAAGCAGCTTCCTTTATGCTGGCAAGGATCGGCGAGAGCCGCTTTCATCCTCCTGTTTTTGTCAGCCCCGACACCTCTCTTCAGGAAGCGGTGCAAATCATGCAGGCCCGGCAAATAACTGCATTACTGGTCAGAGGCAACGATCAAATCGGTATTTTCACTGGGCGGGATGTCCGTGAAAAATCCGTACTGATGGGCATGCCGGATACCACACCCATCGGCGACATCGCCAGCTACGGCCTAATTACCCTGCACCGCAATGACTTTCTCTTCAATGCCTTAGCCGTTATGACGAAGCGGGTAATCCGGCATATCGTTATTACCGATGGAACAGAAATCGTCGGCATACTGGAACAGCTGGACTTACTAAACTATCTCGCCAACCATTCCTATACTATCGCCAATCAAATTGAGCACGCCGCTTCCCAGGAGGATCTCCAAGAAGCCAGCAATAACATTCCTCAGTTGATCAAATCCCTCTATGACCGCGGTGTAAAACCCCGTTATATTGCACGCTTGGTCACTGACCTGAATCGAAAGATATTCCGTCGACTTTACGAACGGATAATACCTCCCGAAGTGTTAAACGACGCCTGCTTAATTGTCATGGGCAGCGAAGGTCGTGGAGAACAGCTGCTGCGGACGGATCAGGATAATGCCCTGATTCTCCGGGACGCTGCGCTAGGTGAGGTGCTGACTCAGCCAATGCAGACCTTCACGGAAACGCTGGTGGAGCTCGGCTATCCTCGTTGCCCCGGTAATATCATGGTATCAAATCCGGACTGGGCCAAATCCCAGACCGCCTTCAAGCAAGACATATTCGGCTGGATTAATCAGCCCGATGAAACCGCTTTCATGAACTTAGCCATCTTCTACGATGCGCTTGCCGTGGCCGGGGACGGCGCTCTTTTGGCAGAGATCAAGGCCTACCTGTTTCAGCTAATCCAGGACCAAAAAATCACTTTACAGCACTTTGCCAGGGCTATTTTGTCCTTTCCCACGCCGCTGGGTATATTCAATCGGCTCGTGGTGGAAAAAACACCGGCTCATCGGCAGGAATTCGATATTAAGAAAGGAGGCATTTTCCCTATTGTCCATGGTGTGCGCAGTCTTGCCCTGGAATATCAGTTAGCCGAGACCAACACCATTGCACGGATTCAGGGGTTAAGCGGAAAGGGGCCATTCGACGAGCGTTTTACCGCAGATTTGATCGAAGCCTTTGACTTTATGTCTATGCTCAGGCTACGTGAGCAATTGGCCAAGTGGGAGCGCGGCATTGCCTATGACAATTACGTCAATCCCGGGCGCCTTAACAAACTAGAGCGGAATCTGTTAAAGGATTCTCTCAAAATCGTAAAAGAGTTTAAGGCGTTTATTAGCTATCATTTTAAGTTAAATATGGTGTCTTAAATGGAAGATTGTTAGGACGGAGGAGCAAGACACCGGAACAATCACAAGTTAAGGTGCACGGTTCATGAAGGGGAATGCCTGGTTGGTCTTTTTGGCAACCGCTACCCTTGGGTTAGGGGTAATCGTGGTGGCCTGCTGGGTCATGTGGGTGGATTTTACAGCCGATGAACGAGCACTCCTGGCACACCTGTGGATTGGTCACGCCGGCATCCCTATCTTAACGGGGTTGTTCCTGCTGTTTTTGCTCGGCTTGGGCATCAATCTGATGTTCCGCTGGTATGTTACGCCGCTGCGCAACATGGCTGAAAAGACGCGGGTGATTGCCATCAGTAACCCCAAGCACCGCCTGACGTCCACGAGCAGGCCGGAATTGCAGGAACTGACTACCAGCATCAATCTGCTGGCGGAACGCTATCAGGCATTGCAGGAAGATGTGCAGGCTCGTATTCGTGAAGCCAATGCCGCCCTGGAAGAAGAAAAGAATACGTTGGCAGCCTTGATGTCGAAGCTGACCCAGGGAGTTTTAGTATGCAATCGAGCGAGTCGAATTCTTCTTTATAATCAACGCGCACAGATACTTTTGGAGGGACCTGCCCGACGCAGTGGCGGTGGCGATTGGATTGGTCTCGGCCGCTCGCTGTATGGCATTTTGGATGAAAATCTTATTAATCACGCCTTGCTACATATAGACCATCGCTTGCGTCAAGGGGAAACGGGGCTGATGGCGCCTTTCGTCGCTTCGCAGCCAGGTGGACAGCTGCTAAATGTGCATTTGGTGCCGATCCTGGACAAAGAAAATATCTTAACCGGCTACTTGCTCACGGTGGAAGACATTACCCGACGTACCGCTACGGAAAGCCGCCGAGGCGTGCTTTTACAGTCCTTGACCGAAGGTCAACGTTCTTCTATAGCAAACATTAGAGCCGCCATAGAAACCACTCTGGAATACCCTCACATGGATGAGAAAAGTCGTCACCAGTTTCAAATGGTGATTCGCGATGAGGCGCTTAAGCTCAGCCGGCATTTAGACCAACTGGAGGCTAAATACTCCAATGATCTTAAGATGCAGTGGCCTCTGGAAGAAATGCTGGGCAGTGACCTGCTGGCCGCCATCGAACGGCGCCTGCGCGATAAATTCAATGTCGCCGTTAAAATAAGTGCATCCGTTGAGCCCTTGTGGTTAAAAGTAGACAGCTACGCCGTCGTGCAATCTCTCGTGTTCGTCATCAGTCAACTGCAAGATCGATACGCTGCCAAAAAATTGGAATTAACGCTGCAGAGCCAAAACCCCTTCGCCTGCATAGCCATCCTCTGGACAGGTGCTCCGTTGGATATGGAAACGCTGAAAGCCTGGGGTAAGCAGATTATAATCGCTGACAAACAAGACTCCACTCTGACTTTACATGATGTCATTGAGCGCCACGGGGGCGCCGTATGGTCCCATACGGAATCCGCCTCTGGACAGTGTTGTATTCGTCTCCTGTTACCCCTCGCTGAAAGGGATGCCCTGATGACGGAGCGTACGGACGAGGAGATCCAGAGAGATGTGGAAATTCAGGGACATGATTATGATTTTCATTTATTCAAACATTCGGACAGAATAGCGGAATTGGAGGATGTCCCGCTGGGAGACCTCAGTTATACCGTTATCGATACGGAAACTACCGGCTTAAACCCCAGCGAAGGGGACGAAATTATTGCCTTAGGGTCAGTCCGTATCGTTAACGGGCGGATTCTAAAACGGGAAATTTTTGATTATTTGATTAATCCCCGCCGCACTATTTCGGAAGCCGCCGTTGCGATCCACGGCATTACTCCCGAGATGGTGCGAGGCATGCCCACCATCGACCAGGTGCTGCCCCGCTTCTATCGATTTGTAGAAGATACCGTTATTGTTGGGCATAATGCGGCTTTCGACATGCGCTTTCTAGCGTTGAAGGAAGCACAAACGGGTATTAAATTTACCAACCCTGTTCTGGATACCTTACTGCTAGCTTTTTTGGTACATCCTAATCAGGAAGCCCAGAGTCTAGAAGCCATTGCTGAGCGTTTTGGGATCGTCGCGACAGGACGCCATACGGCACTAGGCGATGCGCTGACCACGGCTGAAATCTTTCTTGCCCTTATTCCTCTGTTGGGGGAAAGAGGGATACGTACGCTGCGCCAGGCCAGGCTGGCCTGTAAACACAGCGAGTATGCCAAAATCAAGTACTAAATCTCTGGCAAAAGTGAGTGCTAAAGCACTTCATCCTAGGTGGCCCTGATCTTAAAGCGGCTTGCTCCCTTATCATTTTCTTTTGACAAAGCTGCAGCGCCGATTTCCTCATGCTGAAATTATCCTACCCGTCAATACAGGGCAAAGAGAGAAAAACAAGAAATAACGGGGTTTTCTATAGCTCTTGTATGGCGGCATGATTTATTATTATCCGTTTGACTCATGTAAACCCATATGACACTCGACATCATTATTACATTTAGCAGGATGATACTCCGCAAACACTAGCGGCGCTCTCCTGTGGCCAGTGATTAAGTAAATAGATGATCCTCAAGTTGGACACCAGCAAATTTTCCACCCCACTACAAAGGCTGATAAACCGCAAGCAAATTGGACTGGATGAGCGGTTGCTCGCCGAAGCCGTTCGCCTGCACGAGGATGCCCAGGGTTTTGCCATTCAAGATCCCCAAGCGGACGCTAAGGCGCGGGAAGCCGACGGTAATCTGGAACAGCGAGTTATCGTTCGCGCTCAGTCGCTAGAGATGACGCCATCCTTGCTTACGGCGTTTCATCAATTACGCAGCGTGTTTGGCTTCGTGATTGCTATCGGTTTGCTGATCGCCGTGATTGCAGGCGCCACTGCTGCACAGGTCGCTCTCGGCTCGCAACTAGGCAGCCCGGTCATCAATTTCTTTTGGGTGCTAGGCAGCCTGCTGGGGGTACCCACCGTTGCACTGCTTCTCTGGTTAATTCTGCTTTTTACAAAACCCAATGTCGCTGCCAGCGGTTCCCTGGGCAGTGCCCTATTTTTCTTGGGACGCCGCGTTAACCAGTGGTTGCATAAAGGACCAAGCCACATGGCTGCAGTACAAGCACTGGGCTCTGTGTATCTGCGTACTTCTATAGGCCGCTGGACATTAAGTGCGATCAGTCATGGTTTTTGGCTGGCGTTTCTCACTGGTTGCCTGGTATTGGTCATCCTGATCCTGAGCACTAAACAATACAACTTCGCCTGGGAAACCACCATTCTCTCCGATCGCTCTTATGTAACATTGACGCGAGCGATTGCCACCTTTCCAGAAGCGCTAGGCTTCACGACTCCCGATGCGGCGCAGATCAGTGCCAGTCATTGGACCGGTGGAGGCGATCCACCGGGGGAATTTCGTGAAGCCTGGTCTGGGCTATTAGTGGGCAGCATTGTGGTGTATGGCCTGCTACCGCGGGCGTTATTACTGTTGTTTTGCCTATTGGCACGGCAACGGGCAAACTCGCGGTTTCGTCTGGATACCTCACTACCCAGCTATACGCGCTTGCAAAGCCGCCTGCAGCCGTCTTCGCAGACCATCGGAGTAGTTGATCCCGACCAACACGTCCCTTCTCCAGCTATCCCTGAAACCGCGGCCGCTTTCGACCGGCCTCAGGACACTCCCAGCACGGGTCCAGCGGCAATTTTGGGTCTTGAAATCGACAAACCTAGCTCTTCCTGGCCACCCCCCATTAACGGTGTTGATTGGCTCGATCTAGGATTAGTCGATACCCGCGATGACCGCCGTCGAGCACTAGAGCAGGTTCGCTCGGCACCCACAACGCCCCGGCTAGTTGCTATCGTCTGTTCCGCGGCAACCACCCCGGATCGAGGCACACAGGGATTTATCGCCGACGTGCAAAAATCTTCTTCACTGCCCGTTGTAATCGTGCTGACTGACGGCCAACGCTTGCGGGAACGCGGTCATTTTGATGAGGTAGAGCAGCGCTTCGCCGACTGGCGGGCTCTCGCCGCCAGCGCTCATGTCTCTGAGGATCGGGTTATCGATGTAGATCTTGACCATCTTACGGATGCCAGCCGCGCTAAATTGGCGACAGCGATAGGCGTTAAGGATGCCGCCGTCGCATCTGCGCGCCGCATTGAACAGGCATTTGCCCTGATTTTAAAGCATGTTCAGCGCTGGTCTGGAGAACCGGACGCCGCTGCCCAAGCCGAACTCCACCGAGCTATTGCAGAACTCTACCGTAACGAACGCCAGACGTGGCGTTCGTTGTTACACCTTCCTATGGAGACAGGTAATGATGTGGTAGGTCAGCTAAAATCCGGAGCTAACCACATGCTTCACCTTCTCCCCGAACGGCTGCGCCGCAGTCCCAAGTGGTATGCGGCGGGTGCGCTAGCCGGCGCCATGGGATGCGTCGCCGCTACCACGCTCATTTCACCAGCCGCCATTGCTTCTCTGCCTATGTGGGCGGGTTTGGGCGCAGCGCTTTCGGCGGTTATTCCATCCGACCGAGCAGGGCAATCGCCCCAACCACAAGCCATTAATCTGACGGATGCTGTAAACAGTGCGGCCCTGTTTGCGCTACTGCTGGAACTACAGGGACGCGACGAGATCCAGATCACCCGCATTATCGACCAGGTGGCAGGCAACCATGAACCGCCTGTCCTGAGTGACGGCACTGCGGTGCGTCAGTGGCTGGAAACTCTGCGCCATCGCTTTGACCTTGCGTTGGCCGCGGGGCATTCATCATGAGTCTGCCTATTCTTAGGGTGGCTGTTGTCGGTCATACCAACACCGGCAAAACCTCGCTACTGCGCACCCTTACGCGCAACGCCGAATTCGGTGAGGTCTCTAATCGACCGGCCACGACTCGCCATGTAGAAGGCACGGCGCTGCTGGTTGACGGTATTCCCTTAATCGAGCTTTACGATACTCCCGGTCTGGAAGATTCCATTGGCTTGTTGGAGCATTTGGACACCCTGCACAGTGGCGAACGGGTTTACGGCATCGAACTCATTCATCGTTTTCTCAATAGCCCTGCCGCCCATCACGAGTTTGAACAGGAGGCCAAGGCGCTGCGTCATGTGCTTTCCAGCGACATTTCGTTATATGTTATTGATGTTCGCGATCGTGTTTTAGGTAAACACCGCGATGAACTGGAAATCCTTGCCCGCTGTACCAAACCTGTCATACCCGTGCTCAACTTTGTTGCCAGCCCGGAGGCTAAAACGGCGCAATGGCGTGAACATCTTGCCCGGGTGAATCTGCATGCCGTCGTCGAATTCGACACCGTGGTGCTCGATGAGTACGGTGAACGGCGCCTTTTTGAAAAGATGCAGACCCTGTTGGATCACTTCTACCCGACTCTGGAGGCGGTCATAGAAGACCGCCAACGCCAGCGTGCCAGATTAAATCGCGCCTCGGCGGATTTACTGGCCGACCTCCTCATTGATGTTGCCGCCTATCGGGTCGTTCTACCTATCGATGCTCAAAAAACCACAGCTGCCATGGAATCCCTTAAACAGACGGTACGTGAGCGTGAACAACAGTGTGTAGATGCTCTTTTGGAACTCTACCGGTTTCGCCTTGACGACTACGATATCGAAGCGCTACCCATTGAAGACGGGCAATGGGGACTCGATCTTTTTAACCCTACCTCGATGAAACAATTTGGAATCCGCGCAGGCAGTGGTGCAGCGGCAGGAGGCGTGGCCGGTTTGGCCATTGATGCGGTGACCGGCGGTCTTTCCCTAGGTGCCGGTGCGGTCCTGGGAGCAGCCATTGGAGTCCTATTGAGCAGTTCCCGCACTCATGGAAAACGGCTCGCCGATCGCATGCGGGGATTTACTGAATTGCGGGTCAGCGATGCGACCCTCCGCTTGCTCGCTGTCCGACAAATTGAATTGGTGCGAGCCCTATTGCGGCGCGGGCACGCTAGCCGGGATAAAATTCGGCTCAACTTCAAGGAAGCTGAGAAAAAAGCCTGGATGAGTCTGAAACTGCCGCCTGTGCTGGAAACAGCCAAAGTGCATCCCGTCTGGTCACGCCTGAATAGAACACAGCCGACCATGGTTGGCATGGATAGCGACCGGTCTGCGGCTAAGGAAGAGTTGGCCAGAGTCATCGAAGCCAGCTTCGCGCGACCTGCAGGATAAGATTGACCACAGGGCAAGTAGCAGTTGCTCCATTACTCCATCACTTCCTTCATCGCCGCAACAAGCAACGCGTTTTCCCGCTCGCTGCCTATAGTAATTCTAACAAAGTTGACCAAGCCGTAGTTGCTCACTGGACGTACAATTATCCCCTTGCGAAGCAGCTTCTGAAAAATTTCCGAACCGGGACGCCCTACATCCACACAGAGAAAATTGCCAACGGAGGGCAAGTAGCGAAGCCCCAAATCATCGCAGGCGCTCTGTAGAAAGCGCATGCCTTCCCGGTTCACCAGGCGGCTGCGCTGCACATGAGCATTATCGGCCAATGCGGAGACCGCTGCCACCTGCGCGGGAATACTGACATTGAAAGGTTGTCGCACACGATTCAGCAATTCGGCAATCTCCGGATGTGACACGGCATATCCCACCCGCAAACCGGCTAAACCGTAAGCCTTGGAGAAGGTACGCGTTACGATGAGATTAGGAAACCGGTCCAGCCAGCGGATCGTATTGGGATAACCCGCTTCCTCCACATATTCGGCATAAGCTTCATCGACCACCACGATAACATGATCAGGCATCCTATTCAGGAATGCTTCCAACACATCCTGAGTCAACCAGGTTCCAGTGGGATTGTTAGGGTTAGCAATAAACACTAACCGCGTCTTTTCGTAAATCTGGTAGGCCATGGCTTCTAAATCATGGCCATACGGCATGGCATGCTCGGGCGGATTGGCTCTGGCAATCCGTGCTTCAGCGCCGATGGCTTGGGTAACGAGTGCGTAAACAGCAAAGGCATGCTGCGAAAATACGCTGGCATGAGCGGGAGATAGAAAGGTTCGTGCGATGATATCTAAGACATCGTTGGAACCGTTTCCGAGTGTAATGCTTTCCGCCGGCACCTCCAGATGTGCGGATAACGCCGCTTTAAGTTCAAAACCATTGCCATCTGGATAACGAGCAACCGCCTCAAAACAATCTCGTAATGCTGCAACAGCCTTTGGACTAGGGCCCAAAGGGTTTTCATTAGATGCCAGCTTAATGACCTCAGTCAATCCATATTCGCGGCGCACTTCACTATCCGGTTTGCCTGGCTGATAAGGTTGCAGCGTCTGGACGCCCGGTACGGCCAATTTTACAAAATCATACTGCACAGGTTTTACTCCGGAATACCAATCAGTGGAAAACTGACTTAACGCGCTTTCTATAGTTAGCTTAATGTGCGATGGAACTTTGCGCGAGTGTCAGCTGCGCGTGACAAGGGAATAATTACACGATGCCTTAAATCCTTGCTAACTTTAACCATGGCTTTGATAAAGCAACGGCGCAGTCAACGAGAATCCTCCAAAATAGCAGAAAGAGAAAAGACAAAAAATGCGCTTCCCGTTTTGTGCAGAAATAATTTCTATTCGCGTGCTCTCAATTCGGTTAAAGACTAAAGATCATTAGCGTAAGACGTGAAATGCTTTAAGATTTCCTCGGCAAACGCCACTGTTTCCTTGAGTTGGCCATTGGCCAATAACAGCCCAAGAATAATGTCTCTACTTTCCGGCGTTCCGAGGCCGGCATCTAAATACGCCTGAGCACGCTCCATTAGTGTTCGCGCCTTCTGCCGATTCCAAATTCTAGACTGACTAATCGAATTCAGTGACTCGTGATAGTTCAGATGCATTTGTATTTATCCTTATTTAAAGCCTAGGTAACCAGAAAGATTACTCAGGAGTATTCCTGCACAGTTTGTGCCAAAGAAAACAGGAAACCAATTTGTTTTAGTTGGTTAGATTTATTATAAGCTTTTGATTTAATTAACTTTGTTAATGATTGTAAAGCAATTTGAAATCAATAGGTTGGGATTTATTTCGCGACGGGAAATTGGTACTGCTGTCAGCCCCGGTAAGTCCCTTCGGTTCATTCTGAACCGATCTAAACCAAGGTTTTTACAGAGTTATGATAGGAAGCAATATTCAGTGGCGGTATTCAGCGAGGACTAACTAACAGCCAGAACAGTAAAAAAATCAAATTTTTCAGTGTCTAACGTTGTCCGGCATCTAAATGCCTATGGGAACGTAAAAATGGGCAAGGATTTTGCCTAATCTTTAGTAAAAGTTGGTCGGTCGTTTATGATATTTGGTTGTTGGAGATAACGTTATGAATACTACTTCCCCCAAGCTTGCTAGAGCCGTTGATATTGCCGCAGCCTTCGTGCAACGTGAGTTAACCAAGCGCATGCGCTTAAACGCTAATTATACGCCCGCGGATATTTGGGCGAGCGTAACCTTTGATGGGCGCATTTGCATAGGCACTCCGCTGCTTGACCGGGGCCAAGGTTACTACGTAGATTACCGTGGTCAGTGGGAATTAGCATAAACCGTTTTTATCACCGAACCACTCAGCCAAAGTCTGAACAGAAACCACATTCAACACTGAATACGGCGCTGCGTATAGGACTCTATTGACGTTACCACCGTTCTATCTACAATCCGTTCCTGCACGCGCTCTTCTCCAAACTCAAGGGCAAGCCGAAACCCAAAGCGTTCAAAGAACTGCTTGAATAATGTTCCTCCGTAAACCCCTGTGGCATAGAGATGATTCTCTTCATCACTCAAGGCAATAGCCGCTAAGGGTTGCGGTGCTGGCCCAGAAAGTACTTTGGCGCCCTGAGCGGGATCATAAATGCTCTGCTCAGAACAACATTGAATAACCCCGGCGCGCCTTGCAATTTTCCGATTATCATTGAGGTAACCCACCGGCTCCCTTCGAAACCCGATGAAACTCACGGCAGCGGAAGGATGAGTCAGCTTATGGGAACAGATAGCCGAGAAGGCCACCACCGAATGCTGCGGGCCTACGCCACCCTTCCAGTCATAAGATTGTCCGTCTTGAGTCTGCAATGAGACAGAATTGGAAATAGGTTGATCCAAATTGAGTAAGAAACAAGGCGTGCTGGCATAGGGATAGAAAAACACATACTCCCGGCCCACTGGTAACGCTTTACAATCCACCGGTCTGCCGTCCTCGTCCACCAATAATACCCGCGCAAATGGGGAAACCGGTTCAGTATGTTGGGGCATACCATGTGCAGACGCAGTCAACCACAATGCTGTCGCGCTGCAACCACGAATAAACCTGCGTCGGGAATGATCTGCCACGCAATAACCTCAATAAAATTTTCTTTCCGGTTTACTCTGGTACGAAGAAGACGCTCCATGCTCAATTGTCAAGAGCCTCCATCTGACTGAGCGCCGGCACCAGCCGCATGGCTTCTTCAAGCACGGCCGCACCTGCTCCCCGCCGATGAGCATGCTCACTAAGATAGCGACGCCAAGCCTTAGCCTTGGGCATACCCTGGAAGATGCCCAATATATGACGAGTCAAAGCGCCGAGGGGGATATTCCGGGCTAATTGCTTTTCTACATAAGGCAGAAAGGACGCGACGACTTGATGACGGCTGAGTGCCGACACGGTGCTGCCAAAGAAGCAACGATCCACTTCGGCCAATAGGTAAGGATTGTGATAAGCTGCCCGCCCAATCATCGCACCATCCAGCACCTGCAGCTGGACAGCAATTTGCTTTAAGCTGCTTAGCCCACCGTTAAGAATAATTTCCAAATCGGGAAAATCCACCTTAAGCCGCCGCACCACATCGTAGCGCAACGGCGGTATCTCTCGATTTTCGCGCGGGCTCAGACCCCGCAGCCACGCTTTTCGGGCATGAATGATAAAGCTCCGACACCCAGCGGCAGCCACACAGCTCACAAAGCGGCACAGCGCCTCGTAGGAGTCCCGATCGTCAATGCCAATCCGCATTTTTACGGTAACCGGAACCGTAACGGCTGCCTGCATGGCAGCCACGCAATCGGCCACCAATCCCGGCTCCCCCATTAGACAAGCTCCAAACCGCCCGGCTTGCACTCGATCACTGGGGCATCCTACATTGAGATTCACCTCATCATAGCCCCAGTCGGCGACTATACGGGCGCACTGAGCCAATGCTGCGGGTTCACTGCCGCCTAATTGCAGGGCTAACGGATGTTCGGCCGGATCATAGTCCAGCAGTTCATCCCGCTTCCCATGCAGAACAGCACCCGTAGTCAACATCTCTGTATACAACACAGTGTGACGTGTAACTAACCGCAAAAAATAGCGTTCGTGCCGGTCGGTCCAGTTCATCATGGGCGCAACGCAAATTCGGTGGTTCACCATAAGCGGCTGCAGGATAGCGTTAGGAAAGAAACCGCATAACCAAGACGACGCTGACCACATGATAAATCTACCATACGTTAACGACAGTCATCTCAGTTCAGCGGTAACTCCCCCAGCCGGCATCCGGTCGCATCGCAATACAATACACTGCCCCGTGCATACCAGTCGCCCAGCACAATACGTTGTGCCACTCTACCATCCAGCTGCCATTCATGGATATGAGGGCGATGGGTGTGGCCATGAATGAGACGGTACACCCCATGCGTTCGCATGGCGCATACCACCGCTTCCGCATTCACATCCGTAATGCCGGCGGTCTTTTTACGGATGGCCTGCAGACTGGTATCACGCAGTTGAGTCGCCATGATCCGACGCTGCGACAACGGTAGAGAGAGAACCCGCGCTTGCCATTCAGGAGTGCGAACTTGAGCCCGAAAAGCTTGATACTCTATGTCGTCAGTACATAACGTATCGCCGTGCATCACTAAGGTAGGAGTTCCATAAAGGTCGATTACCTTGGCTTCGGGCAGCAGTTGGATGTCACTGACCGCCGCAAAACTTTCACCTAGCAAAAAATCGCGATTGCCGTGCAGCAAATACACAGGCACACCAGACTCACCCAAAGCCTTGAAAGCCATGGTAACCATATGGCCTAGTGTGCTGTTCTCGTCATCGCCAATCCACACCTCAAATAAGTCGCCCAGTATATAGAGTGCTTCCGCGCTAATCGCTTGCTGTTTTAAAAAATCGAGGAACAGCTGGATAATCGCCGGACGCTGTAAGTCTAGATGAAGATCAGAGATAAAGAGAGTTGCCACTGCACTATTCTTCGATCAGTTCGACTTTCTCAATGACCACGTCCTCGATTGGCACGTTCTGATGACCGCGTTTCGAAGTCGTAGGTACGTTCACGATTGCGTTGACCACGTCCATACCCTCGACTACCTTACCAAATACGCAATAGCCCCAACCATCCCGACCGGGATGATCCAGAAAATCATTATCCTTGACATTAATAAAAAATTGAGAAGTTGCGGAATGAGGATCCGAAGTGCGTGCCATGGCGACGCTGCCGGCGGTATTTTTCAGACCATTAGCCGCTTCGTTTTGAATACCGCCACGAGTACCTTTGGGAGTTGTCATACCTGACGCTAAACCGCCGCCCTGGATCATAAAATCAGGAATAACTCGATGAAACAGCGTTCCTTCGTAGAAACCGTCTTTGGCATATTGCAGAAAATTGGCGACCGTGACAGGCGCTTTTTCGTGATCGAGCTCAATGCCAATCAAGCCTTTCGTCGTATGCAATTTAATCATTCGAATATTCTCTTGCAGTGATGGTTTTATCATCGGTTGTTTCGGCAGTAACAGTGACTGCATGAATTAGCACTGGTGTTTGCGGTACATCTTTGGGAAAGGGGCCTCCGGAACCCGTAGGTACCTGACTAATCCTATCCGCTACATCCATACCTTGCACTACCTTGCCGAATACCGCGTAGCCCCAGCCGTCGCTGCTGGGATAATCCAGAAACGGGTTGTCTTTTACATTAATAAAAAACTGGGACGTGGCCGAGTGAGGATCTGATGTGCGTGCCATTACAATACTGCCGCGGACATTTTTGAGACCATTGCTAGCTTCGTTGCGAATGGGTGGCCGGGTAGGTTTTTGCTTGAAATCTGCGGTAAAGCCCCCGCCCTGAATCATAAAATCTTCGATAACTCGATGAAATAACGTTTCGTTGTAAAAACCATCCTGAACGTATGCTAGAAAATTAGCTACTGTCTCGGGTGCCCGCGCGTCATTCAACTCGAGAACAAGACTACCGAAATTTGTGTCCATGGTAACGCGGGGACCGGCTAACGCCGCTGCTGTACTCAACAACAGAAGCATTCCGATGGATAATAGGTTTTTGCTCATTACCATTGTTTCTCGGTTTTAATCGAACTGGCATGATAATAGTCCATAGGGTGCTTGCCAAATTTTGTAGCACCAAAAACTTTTCGTTACCATCACACATATTATGACTAATAGACCTGTCAAAACTCGCTTTGCACCCAGCCCGACCGGCTATATTCACCTGGGTAATGCACGGACCGCATTATTTAACGCGTTACTGGCACGCAAGTATGGAGGTGTTTTTTTATTGCGCATTGAGGACACCGATCGGAAACGCAGCCAAACCGTGTATACGCAGAGTCTGCTGGAAGATCTGCGCAGGCTGGGCCTGGAATGGCAGGAAGGCTTCGCGGTAGGGGGCGAACACGGGCCTTACGCTCAGTCAGAACGCGGAGACGTTTATCAACGCCACTATTCCATACTCGAGCATAAGAAATTAGTCTATCCTTGCTTTTGCACGCCAACGGAATTAGCGCTAGTGCGCAAATCCCAGCTGGCCGCCGGGCAGCCTCCCCGTTACTCTGGTACCTGTGCACGCCTAAATGATACGGAACGTAAAGCCCGCAAGGAACGGGGACTCGACCCGACGCTACGTTTTCGAGTGCCGGCGGAAAAAACGATCGTATTTAACGACCTGGTGCGGGGATCGCAGCGCTACCGTACTGCCGATATCGGCGACTTTATCATCCGCCGCGCCGACGGTAGCCCGCAGTTTTTTTTCACTAATGCGGTCGACGATGCTGTGATGGGAGTGACACATGTGCTGCGGGGCGAAGACCACCTTACCAACACACCCCGGCAGTTATTGTTACTGGAAGCCCTTGAGCTATCGGCTCCGGAGTATGGCCATATCACCATGCTTGTCGGTCACAATGGTAGCCCGCTTTCCAAGCGCCACGGTAGCCGGAGTTTGCGCGAGTTACATGAGACGGGCTATCTCCCCGACGCCATCAATAACTACTTGGCTCGTCTAGGTCATACCTTCGAACGGGACACATGGATGGCTTTTTCTGAGCTGGCAGCTAACTTTGCCATCGAACGGTTAGGGCGAGCGCCGGCACGTTATGATGAAGCGCAGTTACTGCACTGGCAGGCTGAGGCAATAGCCCGAGCGGATGCCAATCAGCTGTGGAACTGGATGGGTAAAGCGGTACAGAGCCGAGTGCCGGAGGATAAGCGAATCGACTTTGTTGAGACGGTAAGGCCCAATATTCACTTTCCCCAGGACGCACTAAACTGGGCAGAGCGTATGTTCAATCCCCAAGCCTTAACCATGAGCCATGCTGCCCGAGCGATCATCGAAGCGACGGAAACGGCTTTCTTTAATGAAGCGCTTGCTGCCTACGCCGAGCATGGCGCCGCTTATCAAGCACTCATCGAAGCTCTTAAAGCACGCAGTGGCGTTAAGGGCAAAGCGCTATTTATGCCGTTACGGACAGCGCTTACCGGTGAAACGCACGGACCGGAATTAGCACGATTATTAAACCTGATGCCACCCGAAATCGTTTATCAGCGCCTGCGGGCCCGTTGCTAAGCGTATACTGCGGCAATTTTTCTATTGGCTTCGGCTTATCGAGAGTACTCTATAGGTAATGTTGCAGATCTACAACAGCTTAACCCGAAAGAAGGAAGTCTTTGTCCCTATCGAGCCGGGCAAGGTGCGCATGTATGTGTGCGGCATGACGGTCTACGATTATTGCCATTTAGGACATGCCAGGGTCATGGTGGTTTTCGATGTGGTGGCACGCTACCTCCGCGCGAAAGGTCTTGAGGTCACCTACGTGCGCAATATCACGGATATCGATGACAAGATTATCCGGCGCGCTCAGGAGAAGGGCGAAGACTTTCATGAGCTGGCGGCGCGTTTTATCGAGGCCATGCACGAGGATACGCAAGCTCTGGGAGTACAAATCCCTGATCGGGAACCTCGGGCTACAGAAGCTATCGATGCCATGCAAGTGATGATTCAGACGCTGCTGGACAAAGGATTTGCTTACGTTGCAGAAAACGGCGACGTTTACTATGACGTCAGCCGGTTCGAACACTACGGCGAACTCGCTAATAAGAAACTAGAGGACTTACGCGCCGGGGCCCGAGTGGAAGTGGAGGAAAGCAAGCAGGACCCCTTGGACTTCGTACTCTGGAAAACGGCTAAACCCAATGAGCCCAGTTGGCTATCGCCTTGGGGGCCTGGCCGTCCCGGCTGGCATATCGAGTGTTCGGCGATGTCTTGCCGTTGCTTGGGCAGCCATTTTGATATCCACGGCGGCGGCATGGATCTCAAGTTTCCCCACCACGATAACGAAATTGCTCAGTCCGAGACGGCCAGCGGTCAGAAGTTCGTGAACTACTGGATGCATAACGGTTTCGTCCAGATCGACAATGAAAAGATGTCCAAGTCCCTGGGCAATTTCTTTACGGTGCGTGAGGTACTGGATTATTCACCACCGGAAGTAATCCGCTTTTTCATTATCTCTAGCCACTACCGTAGTCCACTGAACTATTCGGAGGAAAACCTGGACCATGCCAAGGCTGCATTGGAGGGTTTATATATTGCTTTGCGCGGTTTACCCCTCCCTGTGGAAGCACCCTTAGATACGGTTTACGCAACGCGGTTTTACGCGGCCATGGACGACGACTTTAATACTCCCGAGGCCTTAGCCGTGTTGTTTGATTTGGCCAGGGAAATAAACCGTATGTGCAGCAAAAACAAAGCGCAGGCGGCCCGCTTAGGCACTAGCCTGCGCCAGTTAGGGGCTATTCTCGGCATACTACAGCAAAATCCGGATGAGTTTTTGCAAGCGCCGCCGCGAGGAGCCGAGGTAACCCTAACAGGTCATACTATGAAGATCGAAGGCGGTGAACTTTCCATAAAGTCACCCCTTACTTCTGAGAAAATCGAACAACTTATCGCCCAGCGCAGTGAGGCCCGCAACAATAAAAACTGGGCAGAGGCCGACCGCATCCGCGATCAGTTAGCGTCCCAGGGCATCATTCTAGAAGACAGCCCTGATGGCACTACATGGCGTAGGGGTTAGAGTAATGCGACTCGCGCCATTGACTTACAGGAGTGATGAAAATATCATTAAAAGTCTTGTTAAGTGTTTTACTCAACCCGTTGGTTGGTAGCATTTAGCAAGATCGGGGTATAGCGCAGTCTGGTAGCGCACCTGCTTTGGGAGCAGGGAGTCGGGGGTTCAAATCCCTCTACCCCGACCAGTTCGCCATCAGGCGGCACGGGAATAGATACTGCGCCTGTAGCTCAAGCGGATAGAGCATCGGCCTTCTAAGCCGAGGGTTGCAGGTTCGAGTCCTGCCGGGCGCGCAATCTGTTCCGGCTGGATTCATTTGATAATACAACAATTAATGGTGGGCGTAGCTCAGTCGGTAGAGCCCCGGATTGTGGATCCGGTTGTCGTGGGTTCGAGTCCCATCGTCCACCCCAGCACCATCTTAACTATAAAAGTTTTGAGTGATACTAAAAACATAGCGCATAGCGGGCCGTTAGCTCAACTGGCAGAGCAGGGGACTCTTAATCCCAAGGTTATAGGTTCGATTCCTATACGGCCCATCATTCTCGCTTTACACTCGTCCTCCTTGATTCTGCGTGATTGCGGCCACAAGCTAATTTTGGCAGTTACCTAAAGCGCGGGCCGTCTTGTATAATTACAATAATAGTTTCCTAGCACAAGAGCATACCCCTTCGTATTGCGAAAGTGGCGGAACTGGTAGACGCGCTGGATTTAGGTTCCAGTGGGGTAACCCGTGAGAGTTCGAGTCTCTCCTTTCGCACCAACCCCTATGTTCATCGGCTTGGACACTTTCCGTACCGGAATTGCTGACAATTGCCATTTACTACCACATCGATGTTAGTTGCTTAGAGGTATGTCAATGCAGGTTTCAGTTGAAGAACTTGGCGATCTTGAACGCCGGATTACGGTACAGGTGCCTGCGGAGCGAATTGATCCCGAAGTTCAAACCCGCTTAAAGTCCCTGTCCCCCCGAATTAAACTCCACGGCTTCCGCCCTGGCAAAGTGCCCTTTAAAATGGTTAAGCGGATCTACGGTCCACAGGTTCGCGATGAGGTCGTTAGCGAAGTATTACGAAACAGCTATCAGGACGCAGTCATTCAAGAGAAATTGCGTCCCGTGGGCGTTCCAAAGATTGAACCGAAGACTATTAAGGAAGGCGAAGATCTGGAATATAGCGCAACCTTCGAAATTCTGCCTGAGTTTGAGGTAACCGGCGCTGATGCACTTAAAGTGGAACGCTCGATAGCGGAAGTCACGGAAGCCGATGTCGCCGCCATGCTCGAAACCCTGCGTAAACAACGCACTACCTGGAATAACGTAGACCGCCCGGCGCAATGGGAAGATCGTGTTATGCTCGACTTTGCGGGCAAACTCGACGGCCAGGATTTTCCTAACAATAAAGGTGAAAACACCCCGCTAGTGCTGGGTTCAGGCAATATGATGAGGGATTTTGAAGAGCATTTAATCGGCCTGCAGCCGGGTGCTCAAACGGAGTTTGATGTTACCTTTCCGGAGAATTATCGCGCTGAGAATCTAGCTGGAAAGACGGTGCATTTCACGGTTAACGTGAATGCCGTCGCTGAACCTCAATTACCCGAACTTAACGAGGAATTTGCCGCTGCTTTCGACGCCAAAGAGAACGGCATGGAAGGCCTGCGTCAAGCGGTTAAAGAGAACATGGAACGTGAACTAGACGAGAACATCAAGATGGTCGTCAAGCGGCAACTGATGGAGGGTTTGCTCGCCGCTAACAATATTCCCGTGCCTCAGGCAATGGTGAAAGGCCAAATTGAACATATGGCCAAACAAGCGGGTTTTCCCGATACCGATGACGAAAAAGCCGCCACTCTCAAATCTGAGCTTTTTGCCAAGGAAGCACGACGTCGCATTGCCCTTGGCTTGATCTTATCGCGTCTGGCGGAAGCCAATCATATTGAACTTGATGAAGCGCGCGTGCGTTCGCACTTGGCCACTATTTCCTCTACTTATCAAGAACCCGAAACAGTGATGCAATGGTATGAAAAGAATCCGCAAGCAATGGAAAGCATTCGCACACTGGTGCTTGAAGATCAAGTGGTAGACTGGTTGTTAGAACGCGCCGAGGTGATCGATAAACCCAGCAGTTTCGACGAAATCATGAAACCTAAGGCAGGAAGCACTGCTGTCGAGGAGTAAAAGAGATGAACGATGATCGTTTTGACAAGGAGATTAAGGCACTTAATTTAGTGCCCATGGTGATCGAGCAAACGTCGCGTGGCGAGCGCGCTTATGACATCTACTCTCGCTTGCTAAAAGAACGGGTTATTTTTCTGGTTGGCCCCGTTGAAGACTACACAGCCAATCTGTTGGTGGCCCAGCTGCTGTTTTTGGAAGCGGAGAATCCCGATAAGGATATCCACCTGTATATTAACTCTCCCGGCGGTTCCGTTTCTGCAGGCATGGCTATTTACGACACCATGCAATTTATCAAGCCCGATGTCAGTACTATGTGTATCGGTCAAGCGGCCAGCATGGGCGCATTGCTACTAGCAGGTGGAGCGGCTGATAAACGTTACTGCCTGCCTCATTCTCGCATTATGATTCACCAACCACTGGGAGGCTTCCAGGGTCAGGCCACCGACATTGACATTCACGCTCGTGAGATTCTAAAAGTCCGTGATCGCCTTAACCGCATTCTGGCCAAACATACCGGTCAACCTTTGGATAAAATTGCCGTGGACACAGATAGGGACTATTTCATGGGAGCAAGCGAAGCGGCTGAATACGGGTTGATTGACGCCGTCCTCTCGCATCGCAGTGTGCCCAAAGGACAGTAACAGAACCGACGAACGATTTTACCGCATCGCACTCTAAATTGAGGCGTCCAATGGAGGTAAGCTACTGACCTTCTTGTCAAGTCGTTTGGAACGTAGTTGAATACACTAGTTATTGGGATTGAGTCAGCGTGTATTCTCTCAGCAGGCAAATTACCTGGGAGAGCTACTGGGAAACTAGCGAGCGATCAACAGGATTGCAATTGTTTCTAGTGTTAGCGTTAGGACCTGAATAGATGCAGTTAAATTATACGCCTCGCGATTCATCCCGCAAGCGATTCGTGGGTAGATAGGAGCGGTTTACCTAACTACCCGCGCTAACAATAAACCGATACGGAGATTTCGATGGGCAAAGATCGAAACGGCAAGAGTAGCGACGACAAACTCTTGTACTGCTCTTTCTGCGGCAAGAGTCAGCATGAAGTGCGCAAGCTGATCGCTGGTCCGAACGTGTTTATTTGCGATGAATGCGTCGAGCTTTGTAACGACATTATTCGTGAAGAAATGGAGGATAATGCTCCCGTTACTGGTAGTAACCTGCCTAAGCCTCAGGAAATAAAACAAGTTCTTAGCGAATATGTCATTGGCCAGGAACAAGCCAAAAAAATTCTGGCGGTTGCAGTTTACAATCACTATAAACGCCTTGAACTGCGGCAACGCGGCAAGAGCGACGTTGAAGTCGGCAAGAGCAACATTCTGCTGATTGGACCGACCGGTTCGGGCAAGACATTGCTAGCAGAGACATTGGCACGACTACTCAATGTCCCTTTCACCATTGCTGACGCTACAACGCTAACCGAAGCAGGCTATGTCGGCGAAGACGTCGAAAATATAATTCAAAAGCTTCTCCAGAAGTGCGACTACGACGTCGAAAAGGCGCAGACAGGCATTGTTTACATTGACGAAATCGATAAAATTTCACGTAAATCGGACAATCCTTCCATCACCCGTGATGTGTCTGGCGAAGGAGTGCAACAGGCACTTTTGAAACTGATCGAAGGCACAGTTGCATCAGTGCCGCCCCAAGGGGGGCGTAAACACCCGCAGCAGGAATTTTTGCAGGTGAACACTTCTAATATACTCTTTATTTGTGGAGGCGCCTTCGCCGGTCTCGATAAAATCATTCGTAGCCGCTCGGAGCAAGGCGGTATAGGATTCTCTGCCGATGTTAAAGGCAAAGACGGTATTAAGGCTATCGGTGCGGTACTCGCTGACGTTGAGCCCGAAGACCTCATTAAATACGGTCTGATTCCTGAGTTCGTTGGCCGGCTGCCGGTGGTTGCTACCCTGGAAGAGTTGGATGAAACAGCCCTGGTGCAGATTCTGACTGAACCGAAGAATGCCATCATCAAGCAATTTGCCAAACTTTTTGAGTTGGAAGGCTGTGAACTTGAATTTCGTGACGAAGCTTTGCAGGCTGTAGCACGTAAGGCCATGGAGCGCAAAACAGGCGCCCGCGGTTTGCGGACGATCCTTGAGCATGTGCTGCTAGATACGATGTACGATCTTCCTAGTTTGCAGAATGTCGGCAAAGTGGTTATCGACGATGCTGTTATTCAGGGCGAAGCGAAGCCCTATTTTATCTATGAACACACTGGCCAGAGGCGAGCCGCTTCATCGGATTAGCAAGAATTCTATTATTTCCGCCACTCTATTTCCGCTACCCGGGCACGGAGTTACTATTGTCCGGCCCTGGTATGCTGCCGACACCCGGGGCCTTGAAAGCAACCTACATTGACCCCATTCCTGACTTAATGAACATTTTTGTCTGGAATTTAATTTCTAATAGAAACCCGCATCCAACCCTTGCGTTGGACTGCTCCATATTCTGACAGGCCAATTTAATGAATGAGGACCCGCGATGACGCCGAAAGAAACCAAATTTACTGCTAGTGAGGGTGATAATTTCCCTACGCCGGTCCTGCCACTGCGTGACGTTGTCGTATACCCTCACATGGTTATTCCACTGTTCGTCGGGCGGGAAAAATCTATTCGTGCCTTAGATATTGCCATGGAGGGGAATAAACGAATCCTGCTAGTTGCCCAACAGAGTGCAGAAGTGGATGATCCTAAGGAAGAAGACATTTACAGGATGGGTACATTATCCAATGTATTACAGTTGCTAAAATTACCCGACGGTACCGTTAAGGTGTTAGTGGAAGGGAGTCAGCGTGCCCACATCGAACGCTTTACCGAAACTAAAGCCTGTTTCCTTGCCAAGGTCGCTCTGCTGAATTCAGCCGCCGGCGAAGTGAGTCGAGAAACAGAGGTGCTGATGCGCTCAGTGCTAGGCATTTTTGACCATTACGTCAAGCTGAATAAGAAGATACCGGGGGAAGTGCTAACTTCTTTAGCAGGAATCGAGGAACCGGGACGTCTGGCGGATACTATCGCTGCACATATGGCATTAAAACTCGAAGAGAAACAAAAGATCCTGGAGATTCAAGACCCCCGCGAGCGGCTTGAATATTTGATGCGCCTCCTAGAGGGCGAAAATGATATTCTGCAAATCGAAAAGCGTATTCGTAACCGGGTCAAGCAACAAATGGAGAAAAGCCAGCGGGAGTATTATCTAAACGAACAGATGAAAGCCATTCAGAAGGAGCTGGGCGATCTTGAAGACGCTCCTAATGAACTCGAAGAGTTGTCTCAAAGGATTGAGAAGGCAGGTATGCCTAAGGAGGTAAAGGCAAAGGCGACAGTAGAGTTGAATAAGCTCAGAATGATGTCTCCTATGTCGGCCGAAGCCACGGTGGTGCGCAACTATATAGATTGGTTAGTCAGTGCACCGTGGAAAAAGCGCAGTAAAATTCGTCACGATCTGGCAGGTGCAGAAGCCATACTAGAAGCGGATCATTATGGTTTGGAAAAAGTTAAAGAGCGTATTCTTGAATACCTGGCAGTCCAGCAACGCGCCCGCAAGCTTAAAGGCCCTATTTTATGCCTAGTCGGTCCACCCGGTGTAGGCAAGACATCTCTTGGTCGTTCGATCGCCCGCGCCACTAACCGCAAATTCGTACGCATGTCCTTGGGCGGCGTTCGCGATGAGGCAGAGATACGCGGCCATCGGCGCACTTACATCGGCTCTATGCCCGGTAAGATTATCCAGAATTTAGCAAAGATTGGCACAAGAAATCCTCTATTTTTATTTGACGAAATCGATAAGATGTCTATGGATTTTCGGGGAGATCCTTCATCAGCCCTGTTGGAAGTATTGGACCCCGAACAAAATTATACCTTCAATGACCATTATCTTGAGGTAGATTTTGATTTATCTGATGTCATGTTTGTCGCCACGGCGAATTCTTTGAATATCCCGAGTCCCTTACTGGACCGCATGGAAGTTATCCGTCTTCCCGGTTACACGGAGGATGAAAAACTCAATATTGCCACTCGCTATCTAGTTCAGAAACAAATTAAAAACAATGGCTTGAAAAAAGATGAGCTGAACATCGAAGAAACTGCCATCCGTGACATTATTCGTTTCTATACTCGGGAAGCCGGAGTACGTAATCTAGAGCGTGAAATCTCTAAGATATGCCGTAAAGTTGTGAAGGAAATCATGCTGCATACCTCACCCCAACAGATTCTTGTCAAACCGGATACTTTGGAGAAATATTTAGGTGTACGACGTTTCCGTTACGGCCTTGCCGAAGAACAGGATCAGATTGGTCAGGTGACGGGTTTGGCGTGGACGGAGGTTGGCGGTGAACTATTGACCATTGAAGCGGCATTGGTTCCTGGTAAGGGCAAGCTAACTCATACGGGACAACTGGGCGAGGTCATGCGCGAGTCCATCCAGGCAGCGATGACGGTGGTAAGAAGCCGGGCCAAAAACCTGGGTATCGACCCGGAGTTTTACCAAAAGCACGATGTGCATATTCATGTTCCCGAAGGGGCAACGCCTAAAGACGGCCCCAGTGCGGGCATTGGCATGTGTACGGCCCTAGTTTCAGCGCTAACACAGGCTTCTGTGCGTGCTAACGTGGCCATGACGGGAGAGATTACCTTGCGAGGACAAGTACTACCCATTGGCGGCCTCAAGGAGAAATTATTAGCGGCTCACCGTGGCGGCATTAGTATCGTGATTATTCCGGAGGAAAACCGTAAAGATTTGGCAGAGATTCCTAAGAATATTTTAAGTAAGCTCGATATTCGTCCTGTGAAGTGGATTGATCAAGTATTTGAAATTGCTATGTATACTTTGCCTTCCTCCAGCTCAAAAGAAAATGAAGAACTCGATGAGGTGAAAACTAAAAACGAGGCTGCTAAAGCTGCTAAACAGGAAGAAAACGTACGTCCTCACTAAAATACAGTTGACACTGCTTTAATAGCCCTGTTATAAGTTTTGGCCATTTTCGGGAGATGAGGCTTGCACTCTTTAATATGTTTTTGCCTACCCGGATAATTTAGACTAATAAGTGTCAATTACTATAAAGTAAGGTAGGGATAATGAATAAATCCGAATTGATTAATGCCGTAGCCAATTCCTCTGATCTTTCCAAAGCAGCGGCGGGTAAAGCGGTGGATGCAGTATTGAATTCAATCACTGATGCTCTCAAATCGGGAGATCAAGTTACCTTAATCGGCTTCGGCACATTTACCGTACGAGAACGGGCAGCACGCACCGGTCGTGATCCGCGAAGCGGAAATCCCATTGACATTAAAGCTTCTAAAATTCCATCTTTTAAGGCTGGTAAAGCACTCAAAGATGCAGTAAATTAGGCAGTTTGATAGGGTGCTTAGCTCAGCTGGGAGAGCATCGCCCTTACAAGGCGAAGGTCGGGGGTTCGAACCCCTCAGCACCCACCATGCATAACCTTCGTGGAGCGGTAGTTCAGTTGGTTAGAATACCGGCCTGTCACGCCGGGGGTCGCGGGTTCGAGTCCCGTCCGCTCCGCCAGCCGTAGCCAATGATGTGGGACGTGAGCTTAAATATTTCCTGATTGAATTCGGGAGCGGTAGTTCAGTTGGTTAGAATACCGGCCTGTCACGCCGGGGGTCGCGGGTTCGAGTCCCGTCCGCTCCGCCAAAAACCAAAGGGTGTCTTATGGCACCCCCTCCTACTTGCTTGCCTCTTTTGTTCCACCTGAATTAGTTCGAAATAGTATATGTTACAATCGATTAGAGAGCGTGCTACTGGTTGGATTGCCTACACAATCATTGGCCTGATAGTAATTACTTTCGCCCTCTGGGGAATCAGTTCTTATTTCAGTAATTCCGGACCGCTGGAGGTTGCCGAAGTCGGTGACGGCACGATATCTTTACAGGAATTCCAGCAAGCCTTTCAGCAACAACGCCAGCAGTTCCCGCAAGTGGATGTCAACTTGCTCAAAAACATGGTGCTGCAGCAACTGGTCAACGAGCGTGTACTGCTTCAGGCAGCTAAAGAACAAGGGTTGCGGGTTGGCGATCAGCAGCTGCAACAGGCTATTCTTTCCTATCCGACATTTCAAGAAGACGGCAGCTTTGACGCTGAACGTTATAAACGTTTATTAAGAGCTCAAGGTTATACGGAAATTGTTTTTGAAGAGAATTTGCGCAACTCACTGATGATTAACCAATGGCGGAACGGATTGGTAACATCTTCTTTGGTGACGCCGGCGGAACTAGACACATTCATCAGTCTTCTCAACCAGCAACGAAACCTCGCATATTTGGTACTTTCCTTAAGCGACTACTTAAAGAAAGTTTCTATCGAGGAAAGCGCTATCGATGCTTACTATCAGGAACACAAAGACCGTTTTGTCAATCCAGAACAGCTAAAAGTACAATACCTGGAACTCAAACTTGACAACATCGCCGAGGATATTCCAGTCAACGAGGATGAATTGCAAACAGTCTATCAAGAGCAAATTGCTAAATATACGCAGCCCGAAGAACGTAGCGCTTCTCATATCCTCATCACTTTGCCTGCTACAGCCAGCGATGCCGAAGTAGATGAGGCACAGCATCGAGCGCAGACCCTCTACGACGCTATCACGTCTGGCACCAAGACGTTCGACCAAGCTTTACAGGAAGCCCAAAATGCCGAGGATATGGAGGGGGCTGAGCTAGGCGTGATCAGCAAAGGTTTTTATGAAGATCCAGCCTTTGAGGCTGCTCTTTACAACTTAAACGCCGTGGGTGATATCAGCGAACCGGTGCGCACCCGTTTTGGACTTCATATTATCCGGCTGGATAACATCACTCCAGAAAACGTTGAAAGTTTTGATGAGGTGCGTGATGAGCTAGTCCAGCAGTTGCGCCTGCGAAAATCAGAAAATCGTTTCTACGATATGTCAGAAACCCTTGCCAATTGGATTTACGAGCAACCCGACAGCCTAGAACCCGCTGCTGAAGCCCTAGGATTAGAGATCAGTGAAAGCGACTGGTTTGACCGCAAGGACGGAAAAGGCATTGCCGCTTATCCCGAGGTAGTGACCGCGGCCTTTAGCGAAGAAGTGTTAAAGCGCGGTTTTAACAGCGAACCCATCGAATTAGAACCTAATCATATCATTGTCGTACGGCTTAAAGATCACAAGCAGGCCACATCGCAAAGTCTGGAGGAGGCTCGACAAACTATCGTCGATGAGCTTCGCAACCGTCAGGCTCAGGAAACTCTCGCGAAGGACATCGAGGCATTGCAAAAACGGGCCAGACAGGGGGGAAAACTTCAGGCGCTTGCCGAAGCGCACAGCGGAAAGCTGGGAAAGCCTAGTTTAGTGAAGCGTACCGCTGAAAATCTCGATAACGCTATTCTCAACAAGGCATTCCAACTGCCAAAGCCCAAAGAAGGCGGCGTATCGGTAGGATCGACAGTACTCAGTAATGGCGATCAGGCAGTGGTGGTTGTCAGTCGCATAGTATCTGGTAAATCAGAGGAGTTATCAGCGGAGGAACGCAAGACTCTTGCACAGCAACTGGCTGGGCAGATGGGCGCAAGCGAATTTGAGAGTTTTCTGGATAGCTTGCGCAGACAAGCCCATGTGGCGACCTTCAATGACCGGATTTAGTCAGCTAAGGCGTACTTACTCAGCCAATGGCTAAATCACTTGTTCTTCTAGAGTTAGGGGAAGCACGCCCTCTCCCCCGACAAAAATATACAACTCTTTAAAGCTCATAAAGAGAGATCTTATTAGGATCCAATATCGCCCATGGCCACCGTATTGAAGCCGCCATCCACATAGAGAATCTCGCCGGTGATGCCAGAGGCGAGATCTGAGCACAAGAAAGCAGCCGCGTTGCCAACCTCCTCGATAGTGATGCATCTACCTAAGGGCGCTGCTTGCTCGAAGGCTGCCAACATTTTGCGAAAATCCTTGATTCCTGACGCCGCCAAGGTTCGGATAGGGCCTGCGGAAATAGCGTTGACACGCATTCCTTCCGGCCCCAGAGACTTGGCCATATAGCGCACATTAGCATCCAGACTAGCCTTCGCAAGCCCCATCACATTATAGTGGGGCACACAGCGTGCTCCGCCGAGATAAGTCAGGGTGAGCAGCGCCCCCTTTCGTCCCTGCATCAAGGACTTACCGGCATTAGCGAGAGCAGCGAAACTGTAGGAACTAATTTCATGAGCGGTAAGGAAATTCTCCCGCGTTACGCTGTCTAGATAAGTGCCCGTTAGCGCTTCCTGAGGGGCATAGGCCACCGAATGGACGATAATATCCAAACCATCCCAATGTTGTTGCAGGGTTTCGAATACCGCATCGATCTGGGCATCGCTCCCTACGTCGCAGGGCATGGTGATGGCACTCCCGCACTCGGCAGCCATTTTCTCCACCCGGGGTCGCAATTTTTCCGTCTGATAGCTAAACGCAATTTCAGCTCCCTCGCGGTGCATGGCTTGCGCAATACCCCAGGCGATGGAACGATTGCTTGCAAGTCCCACGATCAGGGCGCGTTTACCGGTAAGTAAACCCATGTTGAACTCCTGTGGTTTTTTGGTATCGTCTAATCCGCTATTGTAGTCCCAGATCTTAAAGGATAGCCAATGACTCATTTACAAGGCCGGTGCAGCAAATGGCTTCTGGTTATGCTGTTGACTCTACAAACGGTCTGCACTTGGGCTGCAGCCGATAATTCTCTGCACGGCGTCGCCATGCACGGCGAACCCAAGTACGGCCCGGATTTTCAGCATTTTGACTATGTCAATCCAACCGCCCCTAAGGGCGGAGAAGCACGATTTGCCGCCATTGGCAGTTTTGATACGTTTAATCCATTTGTCGTCAAAGGTCAGCCCGCCGTGGGGTTAGGTTTTCTCTTTGAAACGCTTACCAGTAACAGCGCCGACGAGGCTTTCAGCGAATACGGGTTAATCGCCGAAGCGATTGAAATTCCTGAAGATCGATCCCATGTCACTTATACTCTGCGTCCTAAGGCTCGCTTTCATGATGGAACACCGATCACCGCTGACGATGTGATTTTTTCCTTCGAGATTTTGCAATCCAGTGGTAATCCTTTCTACAAGTCATATTATGCCAATGTCACTAAGGCGGAAAAGCTGGGCGAGCGACGAGTCAAATTTTCTTTTTCCGGAGGCGAAAATCGGGAGTTGCCTTTGATCATGGGCCAGATGCCGGTGCTATCCAAGGCCTATTGGCAAGACCGAGAGTTCGCAGCCACCACCTTGGAGCCGCCAGTAGGCAGCGGTCCCTATCGCATTGAACGGTTCGAACCAGGACGGTTTATCATTTATCGACGCGACGCTAACTATTGGGGAAAGGACCTGCCGGTAAATCGAGGCCTATACAACTTTGCACGATTGCGGTACGACTATTATCGGGACACTACCGTTGCGCTAGAAGCTTTCAAGGCGGGCGCCTATGATATTCGTCCGGAAAATGTCGCTAAGCTATGGGCCAGCGGCTACGATTTCCCAGCGATGCAAAAGGGCCTGGTAAAAAAGGCGGAACTACCCCATCAAAGGCCGACGGGCATGCAGGGCTTCGCTTATAATATGCGCCGGCCTTTATTCCAGGATCCTCGAGTACGCCAGGCTTTGGCTTACGCTTTCGATTTCGAGTGGACCAATCGCAATCTGTTCTACGAGCAGTATACGCGCACCCGAAGTTATTTCGATAATTCGGAGTTGGCTTCCAAAGGCCTGCCCTCCCCGGCGGAATTGCAAATCCTGGAACCGCTGCGCCGCCAGGTTCCTGCTGAGGTTTTCACCGCAGCCTACACCCCGCCGGTTGCTGGAGATCCAGCTAAACTACGGCAAAATCTGGTTAAGGCTCTGTCTTTACTCAGGGAAGCCGGCTGGACGTTTAAAGAACGCACATTGGTTAACACCAAGACAGGGCAACCTTTCCGCTTTGAGATTCTACTGAACGACCCTACGTGGGAGCGGATTTCGCTACCCTTTGTCCGCAATCTGGAGCGGCTTGGCATTGAGGCCGGCGTACGCACGGTGGACTCGGCCCAATACGAAAACCGTGTCAGAGAGTTTGACTTCGACATGGTGGTACAGGTCTGGCCACAGTCCTTGTCACCGGGTAATGAGCAGCGCAACTTTTGGGGTTCCCAGGCCGCCGAACTGTCGGGCAGCAGCAACGTGGTAGGGATTAAAGACCCAGCCATTGACCGATTGATTGAACTGATCATTGCGGCTCCCGACAGAGATGCGCTAATCACTCGAGTCCGTGCGCTGGACCGGGTCTTGCTGTGGAATCACTTCGTGATACCGCACTGGCATATTCCCTATGACCGGATTGCCTATTGGGATAAATTTGGCAGACCTGAAGTGACTCCTATGCAGGGTACGCAACTTACCAGCTGGTGGGTAGATTTGGAAAAGGCTACCACACTGAAGCGGCGCAAAGCGGCGTCAGATCGCCAGGAATAAAGAGCCCGCCGCAAGATCCGATTATCTAGCGCCGCAGAACGGATGTAATGTGAGGCGACGATTACCTGATTATGCAGAAAGTATCTTGCGTAGTTCTGCAACGCGGTTGGGGATTCCTGCTGCTGTTGTTAATTGCCTGCAGCCCGCCGCCGCAGATGGAGCGAGTTCTGCATCCACTACCTGAGGATGTCGATATCTCGGTCAGCCCGCCGGGACGCTACGGTGGGCTTTTCGTGCGTTCCAGTGCGCAAGAACCCAAAACCTTTAATCCGCTGGTTTCTGAAGATGCCTATTCAAGTCAAGCCATTGAATTGCTACTGTCTGGTCTGACCCACTACGACCCCATCCAGGAGAAAGTGGTTCCTGGACTGGCCAAGTCATGGGATATCGCCGCAGATAATAAAACCTATACCTTTTACCTGCGCCGGGGAATACGCTGGAGCGACGGCGAGCCGTTTACCGCCGCCGACGTCATCTTCACGTTCGATGCCATTTTCGATAAACGCTATCCCAACCGCTATTCCCAGCAATACACCATCGCAGGGCGACCGCTACGCTACACGAAGCTGGACGAGCATACCGTGCGTTTCACGACGACGGCAATCTATGCACCCTTTCTCACCGATATCAGTTATATCGATATCCTGCCCCGGCACAGACTGCAGATCGCCTTTAACAACGGCAGTCTCCAGAAACAGTGGACTAGCCAGACGGCTATCCATAGCCCAGAGGAAATCGTCGGTACCGGTTCGTTTCGCATTTTTTCCTACCATCCCGGCGAACGCCTGGTGCTGATGCCTAATCCGCATTACTGGCGTGCCGATAGGAATGGTCAGCGACTGCCCTATGTGAATTTTCTGATCAACAAATTTGTTCCCAGTCAAAACACCGAGACCGTGCTTTTTGCCACCGGACAGACGGACGCTGCGGAGATCAGTGTAACGGATATCGCCTGGGTCAGCGAAGCGGCAGAAACGTATGATTTTACGGTGTATGATCGCGGACCCGCCGCTGGCATATCCTTTATCTGGTTTAATCAAAACCCCGGCCGGAATGCCGCCGGCAAACCCTACGTTCAGCCCTATAAACTCAAGTGGTTTCAAAACTCCAAATTTCGCCAGGCGATTCTCTATGGCTTGGACCGCCCCGGGTTAATCAGGGCGGTTTATTTCGGTCGGGCACGCGCCCTGAATACTATTATCAGCCCCGCCAACCGCAAGTGGCATAATTCAGCAACGAAGACTTATCCGTATGATCCCGCCAAAGCCCAAGCGCTGTTGCAGGAGATCGGCTTTCAACGGCGTCCTGACGGGACTTTAGTGGACGCGACCAGCCATCGGGTAGAATTTGAACTATTGGCCAGTGAGGGTAGCCAGACCGCTACCGGAATCGCCACTACGCTTATGGAAAACATGCGGGCACTAGGTATTAAGGTGACTCTCAATATGTTGGATTTTGGCACGCTGATTAACAAAGTCTCCGATACCTTCAACTATGAAGCGGCCATGATGAGTTTTACGGGCGGTGGCGATCCCTCCGGCGGCAAGGCCATCTACCGCAGCGACGGCCGTTTGCATATCTGGTATCCAGAGCAACCGCAACCCGCCACTCCTTGGGAAATTCAAATTGATACCATTATGGATGCACAGGAGCGCACCTTGGATGAAACCCAGCGTATCGCCCTGATTCATGGAATGCAGGCGATTTTTAGCGAACAACTGCCTCTGCTTTTCTTAGTCACACCCAACGCTTACGCTGGTATTAAGAACCGCTGGCAGAACGTTCGTATTCCGCCGCTGGGCTCTATTACCTGGAATATCGACGAACTCTGGCTAAAAGAAAATTCCGCGGATGATTAGCTTTATTCTCCGGCGCTTGTTTATCCTCATCCCCATGCTGCTGGGGATTGCTCTGCTGGTTTTTCTGTTGATGTACTTAGCACCAGGGGATTTTCTAAGTCAGGCGCGGTTAGATCGGGAAGTCTCTCAGGAATTGATCGAGCAACTGGAAAAGGAGTTTGGTTTGGATAAGCCTTGGCACGCTCAATATGGACTCTGGCTGGAAAATGTGTTCTTAAAAGGAGATCTAGGCTACTCCTGGACTTATAAAGTTCCGGTTACCGAATTGCTGGCCCAGCGTATTCCCGCCAGCATTATTCTAGCTGTCACCTCACTGCTGTTCGCGTGGGGAATCGCCATTCCCCTGGGTGTCTTGGCGGCCATTCATAAAGATTCGCTTTTCGATCGCTTGAGCGCATTACTGGCTTATGCCGCACTTTCCATTCCGGAATTTTTTCTGGCCTTGCTGGCGGTATTTCTCGCCGCTCGAACCGGCTGGTTTCCTACCGGCGGATTAACCGCCATTAATCACGAATTCTTATCCCCCTTCGGACAGTTGCTGGATTACGCTTATCATTTGATTTTACCAACCGTAGTGCTGGGAGTCGGTATGATTGCGGGCGTGATGCGTATTATGCGCGCCAATTTTCTCGATTATATGCGCGCCGAATTTGTCAACACCGCTCGCGCCAAAGGACTTCCCGAAGGCAAAGTGATGTTTAAACATGTGCTGCGCAATGCCATCAATCCATTAATCACCGCCTTCGGGTTTGCCTTTTCCGCCCTGCTGTCCGGCGCCCTGCTGGTGGAAAACATCATGAACTACCCCGGTCTCGGCCAATTGATCTTCGCGGCTTTTCTAAGCCAGGACCAGTTCGTGGTAATGGCGGCCGTCATGATGGGATGCCTCATGCTTATCCTGGGTAATCTTCTGGCCGATCTGCTGCTGGCCTGGTCCGACCCGCGTATCCGTCTGGAAGAAAGGCGCTGATGAAAAGCAGTTTGCTTAAGCAACTCCTGCACCGCCCCCTAGGGCTGACGGCTCTGCTCGTCCTGGGTATTTTATACACCGGTGCACTTTTGGCTCCGTTTCTGGCGCCCTACCGCACTTTCGATCAGAGCTTGGCGCATAGCTTTCATCCACCGACGCGCGTGTTTTGGAAGGCAGGTCGAGTGCACGTGCAGCGCTACGTGAACGTGGACCCGGCAGCCGCTCGCTATCAGCCGATACCCGGGGCATCCTTTCCTCTGCAATTCTTTGCCAGGGGCTATTCCTACCGTCTTCTAGGCTTTATCCCCATGGAACGGCATCTGTTTCTTCCAGACACGGATGATCCCGACGCTCGGGTTTATCTATTGGGTAGTGACGGCACCGGCCGGGACGTATTTTCGCGGCTGCTCTATGGGGCGCAAATTTCCCTCAGCATTGGTCTGATTGGCATTACTATTACCATCGTCATGGGTTTTCTCATGGGGGGACTCGCCGGTTACTTCGGTGGTCGAGTGGATTTCCTAGCGATGCGGGCGGTAGAGTTTTTAATGGCGATTCCGGGACTTTATCTGTTACTGGCGCTGCGCTCTACGCTAGCGCCCCATTTTGAATCGGCCCAGATGTATCTGTTGATCGTTATTATTCTGGCCTTCATCGGCTGGGCGGGCACGGCGCGAATCATCCGCGGTCTGGCCCTGTCTTTACGCAACCGGCCCTTTGTGCTGGCCGCCGAATGTATGGGGCAATCCACCGGTAAAATCTTGATTAAGCATATCCTGCCCAATCTGGCCAGTTATCTGCTGGTGGCTGCCACCCTGAGCATACCGGCTTATATTTTGGGCGAGGCAGCCCTTAGCTTTCTCGGTCTAGGAATTCAGGAGCCTTCCGCCTCTTGGGGTCTTATGCTGAGCCAGGCGCAAAACGATATGAAGGTGTTTATGCTGAACTTCTGGTGGTTATTGACACCGGGCGCGGCCATTTTCATCACGGTAATCACCTTTAATGTGCTGGGAGACGTGCTGCGCGATATCGTCGATCCCCGGATGAAATCATGAGCCACGAACAAGATTCCCGCTCCCCTTCTGCGGCACTGCTACAGGTCAATGACTTGCGGGTCCGTTTTCAAAGCCGCTATGGGGTGGAACAGGCTGTGGACGGCATCAGCTTCACCCTCGATGCCGGCGAGACACTGGCCATAGTAGGCGAGAGCGGCAGCGGTAAAAGCGTTACCGCGCTCGCCTTGACCCGCTTATTGCCCCAACCTCCCAGCTGCCGGACTACCGGTGAAATCCGTTACCAAGGCCGCGCTATTCTCAAGGCTAGCGACCGGGAACTAAGGAATATCCGCGGCAAACATATCGCCTATATCTTTCAAGAACCCTCCGCCTCGCTAAATCCCGTCTTTACCGTGGGTCACCAGATCGCCGAGGCCATTGCATTGCATTTTCCAGATGAGACGAATCCTACCGAACGAGCGATTGCAGCCCTACGGATGGTAGGTATCCGGCAGCCCGAGCTGCGTTATAGAGATTATCCTCATCAGCTTAGCGGCGGCATGAATCAACGGGTCATGATTGCCATGGCGCTGGCCTGCCAACCGCGCATCCTGGTGGCCGACGAACCCACCACAGCCCTGGATGTGACTATCCAGGCCGACATTATGGCGCTGCTCCACCGTCTTAAGCAGGAACTGACCATGTCGATTCTTCTGATCACTCATAACTTCGGCATTGTCAAGGGTTTTGCCGACCGAGTAGCGGTTATGTTTCGCGGCAAGCTCGTGGAGACCGGCACTACCGATGCCGTCCTCGCCTATCCGCAACATCCCTACACCAAGGCGCTGATTGCCTGTATTCCCCGGCTAGGTAAATGCCGCCGGCGTCTTCATACCATTGACTACGGCACCTTTGGGGGGTAATGGATGGCGACTCAGACACTCTTAGAAGTTCAGGACTTACGAGTATATTTTCCTGTTCGCGGCGGATTCTTCCGCCGCATCATCGACCATGTGCGTGCCGTCGACGGAGTCAATTTTACTGTGCGGCCCGGCACCACCGTTGGTCTCGTCGGCGAAAGCGGCAGCGGCAAATCAACGATTGGCAAGGCCATTGTAAAGCTGGCGGGAGCCACTGCCGGTCGTATTTTATATCAGGGTCGGGATATTGCGGGCATGTCCCGCCAGGCATTTTTCCCGTTGCGTAAGCGGATTCAGATGATTTTCCAGGATCCCTTTAATTCTCTGAATCCGCGCATGACGGTGGCTGCTATTCTAAGGGAGCCCATGGAAATTCATTTTCCCCACCAGCACCGCCAGGAACAGCACGAGCGAGCCGCGGAGTTACTGAAAAAAGTCGGTCTCAAACCTGAACACCTCGAGCGTTATCCTCATGAGTTTAGCGGCGGTCAGCGCCAGCGGATTGGCATCGCCCGTGCGCTGGCGGTAGAGCCGGAATTTATTATCTGCGATGAGCCGGTTAGCGCGCTGGACGTTTCCGTACAAGCGCAGATCATTAATCTGCTTCAGGACCTTCAGGAAGAACTAGACCTTACCTACTTGTTCATCGCCCATGACTTGGCCGTGGTGGAACATATCAGCGATGACGTGCTGGTGATGACGGATGGCAAGGTTGTCGAGCAAGCACCCGCCGCGGAGATCTATCAGAATCCCCAGCATGCATACACTAAGAAGCTGTTAAGAGCCATTCCGAATTTTTAAGGATTTGCCAATTTGGTAGAATTTTAATTTAGACGCTTCGGTTTTCATCCGGACAGATAAATCTATCCTTGCTAGGATGTACTCATTATGCTGATTGGAATGCGTGTAACTGAGACCGGCATATCAACCCCATGTTTGCCTACATTATTCGCCGCCTTGCCTTGATCCCCCTTACCCTGCTGGGGATTATCACCATTAACTTTGTGATTGTGCAAATCGCTCCGGGCGGACCGGTTGAGCAGCTGCTTGCCCAATTCAAGGGCACCGCCGTAGAAGCGACAGCCCGCATTTCCGGAGCTGGGGGAGGTGAAACCGCCGGGGCTGCCGGCCCCAGCGCCCGTGGCGAAAGCAGTGCCTATCGGGGCGCCCAGGGACTGGATCCTGAGTTCATCGCTGAGATCGAGCGCCAGTTTGGTTTCGACAAGCCGGCCTATGAGCGCTTCGGCATTATGGTGCGAAATTATCTTACCTTCGATCTGGGTGAAAGTTATTTTCGCGACCGGGGAGTCATGCAGTTGATTATCGATAAACTGCCTGTGTCCATTTCCCTGGGTGTCTGGAGCACTTTGATCATTTATCTGATCTCGATTCCGCTGGGTATCGCCAAGGCTGTTCGCGACGGCTCCAAATTTGACATTACTACCAGTTCAGCGGTCATCGTAGGCTATGCCATACCCTCTTTCCTGTTCGCTATCTTACTGATCGTGGTGTTCGCGGGGGGGCGCTATTTAGACTGGTTTCCCTTGCGCGGGTTGGTCTCCGACAACTGGTATGCCCTTGGCTGGCCGGCACGGATCGCGGACTATTTCTGGCACTTAACGCTGCCGATTACCGCTATGGTTGTCGGTGGTTTCGCGGCACTGACCATGCTCACCAAAAATTCTTTTTTGGAAGAAATCCACAAACAATATGTGATTACCGCCCGGGCTAAAGGCATTACCCAGCACCAGGTACTCTACGGTCATGTCTTCCGCAACGCCATGCTTATCGTCATCGCAGGCTTTCCCGCCACCTTGGTCGGCATGCTATTTACCGGCTCTCTGCTAATTGAAGTGATCTTTTCCCTGGATGGACTAGGACTGTTAGGCTTCGAGGCAGTTGTCAACCGTGACTATCCAGTCATGTTCGGAACGCTTTATATCTTTGGCCTGATTGGCTTGTTGCTTAACCTACTAAGTGATATTACCTATCATATGGTGGATCCCCGCATCGATTTCGAGGCCCGAGAGACGTAGGATGAGACAGCGCTTCCAGCCCCATTTGGCAAGACAGCAGCGGTTGCGATGTAGGAAATTTGCGCTTGCCAACCCGTGGCGGGAGAAGCTGCGATGACAGCGCGTTTCTTAGGCATGACTATCACACCTTTAATCCAGCGACGGCTAGCAAAATTTCGTGCCAACAAGCGCGGTTACTGGTCGTTTTGGGTGTTTTTAGCACTGTTTTTGATCAGCTTGTTTGCTGAATTTATCGCCAACGATCGTCCCTTGTTGGTTTACTATGATGGCAGCTTATATGTTCCCATCGTTAAAGAATACCCGGAAACGGCATTTGGTGGCTTCTTTCCCAGTGCAGCCAACTACCGGGATCCTTATCTGCAGGAGCTCATTGCGGAGCAAGGGTGGATGCTCTGGCCCCCAATTCGCTTTAGTTACGACACGATTAACTACAATCTACCGGTGCCGGCCCCAGCCCCACCCTCAGCCGCAAACTGGTTAGGCACCGATGATCAGGGACGCGACGTGCTGGCACGATTGATCTATGGTTTCCGAATTTCAATTCTGTTTGGTTTGCTCTTAACCATTGTCTCTTCGATTATCGGCGTCGCAGCCGGCGCGGTGCAGGGTTACTTTGGCGGCTGGACTGACCTGCTCTTGCAACGCCTGCTGGAAATCTGGGGCGGCTTACCGCAATTATTTATCCTGATCATTGTCTCCAGCGTGGTTGTACCTGGTTTCTGGACTCTGCTGATCGTTCTCTTACTGTTTAGCTGGACATCGTTGGTCGGTGTAGTACGCGCCGAGTTCTTGCGCGCTCGTAATTTCGACTATGTGCGTGCTGCCCGGGCGCTGGGAATGAGCAACGGCAAGATCATGGTTAAGCATGTGCTGCCGAACGCCATGGTAGCAACCCTGACTTTTATGCCTTTTATTCTCTCGGGCTCTATTGTTGCTCTCACTTCGCTGGATTTTCTAGGATTAGGCTTGCCTCCGGGCTCAGCCTCGCTAGGGGATCTGCTACGTCAGGGCAAGGAAAATCTGCAGGCACCGTGGTTGGGCATTTCCGGCTTTACGGTACTAGCCCTAATGTTAAGTTTACTGGTGTTTGTCGGTGAAGCGGTCCGCGATGCCTTTGATCCCAGGAAAAGCTTGTTGTGAACAAGATAATTTCAAATTCAGGCACTAGCACTACGCTTTTGGAAGTGTGCGACTTAGCGGTATTTTTCGGTTCCATCGCGGCGGTATGTGGCGTCTCATTCACATTGCGGCGCGGCGAAACCCTGGCCCTGGTGGGTGAGAGCGGCTCTGGCAAATCAGTCACTGCCTTGTCTATTCTCCAGCTGCTACCCTATCCTTTCGCCCGGCACCCCACCGGCAGCATCCGTCTAGCAGGCGAAGAGCTGCTGGCTGGGTCGGAAACTCGGCTGCGTCACGTACGCGGCAACCGCATTGCCATGATTTTCCAAGAGCCAATGACGTCCCTTAATCCCCTGCATTCCGTGGAAAGACAGGTAGGCGAAGTGTTGGCCGTGCATAAGGGGCTAGTGGGCAAGGCTGCTCGGGAACGGATCCTGGAATTACTCAATCTGGTGGGGCTACCTCATGCGGAAAATCGGCTAACTGCACTTCCTCATGAGTTATCAGGCGGTCAGCGGCAACGGGTGATGATCGCCATGGCCCTGGCCAACGAACCGGATGTTCTGATTGCCGATGAGCCTACCACCGCCTTGGATGTCACCATTCAGGCACAAATTCTCAAATTGCTCAAGGAACTTCAAGCCCGGTTCGGGATGGCGATCCTGTTTATTACCCATGATTTATCCATTGTCCGGAAGATGGCCGACCGGGTATGTGTGATGAAAGACGGCACCATCGTAGAGCGGGGCAAGGTTACCGAAATTTTTGCCGCTCCCCAGCATGCTTATACGCAACAATTGCTGGCTGCTCAACCCAAAGGCTTACCTACGACAACGCTAAGTAATACGCCGGAAGTTATCCATAGTCATCATCTTAAGGTTTGGTTCCCCATTAAAAAGGGGATCATTCGCCGTACCGTAGATCATATTAAGGCGGTAGACGGCATCAGCCTTAGGATTCGGGAGGGGCAAACCCTGGGAGTGGTTGGCGAGAGCGGTTCGGGCAAAACGACATTGGGGTTAGCCTTACTGCGTTTGCTGACTAGTGCCGGCCCCATCTATTTTCAAGGTAAACGCATCGACGGCTTGAAAAGCAATGTCTTGCGTCCCTTACGCCGGGAGATGCAGATTGTCTTTCAAGATCCCTTTGGTTCCTTGAGTCCGCGCTTATCAATCGGGCAGATCGTCGAAGAAGGGCTGCTGGTTCATGGTTTGGGAGGCAACACTGCCGAGCGCCAGGCCCGGATCGCGCAAGCCTTAGCCGAGGTAGGCTTAGACCCCGCCATGCAAGACCGCTATCCTCATGAGTTTAGCGGTGGTCAACGTCAGCGGATTGCCATAGCCCGCGCGTTGGCTCTTAAACCCCGGCTGATTGTACTGGACGAACCAACGAGCGCCTTGGATGTCTCCGTCCAGGCGCAGATCGTGGAACTGCTCCGTGACTTGCAAGCTCGTTATCGATTGGCCTATTTGTTCATTAGTCATGATTTACGGGTGGTGCGGGCCCTGGCCAACGAGTTGATCGTGATGAAAGATGGTAAAGTCGTGGAAACCGGTCCGGCACAGCAAATCTTTGAAAGTCCTCGAGCAGCTTACACGCATGCGTTGATCTCTGCTGCGCTAGATCTAGAGGTGGAAACAGACGCTGCCATCGCGACTTAGTATTTTACCGCCTCGCGAACTCGCTGCCCCAAAAAGTCTAAAACGCAAATACTGCCTCCCCTGCTCATGGGCTCGTCCTTGGCAGTTATATCGGCAAGGTTTAGTCCATAAGGCCACGAAATGTTTGTTCCCAAAAGCGCTCTCTGGAGAGCATTTCATCCCTAAAGTATTTCACCAAAGCTACGATGCGAGTAATCTGCTTTCCAATAGTAAGTTCCACTAGAGTGATTTCGTTACCCGCTTTCGGCGAGTTATCCTGCACTTTCACACCTAGTTTATTGAGTCTCATGGTAATCATTTTTAACTGTATATGGTCTTCTGGATGAGCTAACACTTCGTTAACTCGCTCCAGATAATCGTCCAGTGTCTCAAGGCCTGCTCGGGCTTCCCGAAGATTCTGCTTGTTATCCGCCATTTTCTGCAGAATATCTTCAAGACTTTGGGCATGGGACTCGGAAGTTTGCAGCAAAGACGTTAGACTTGCCCTCTCTGCTTGCAAGAGTTTGCGCCTTACCTTAAGTAGACGTCTTTGATCTGTCAGACTCTCTTTCCTCGCCTGCGAGAACACCAAGCGTTCCAGTGCCTGTTTTACTAGCACGTTAAAAGCACAGCAAATGAGCTCTTTTCTGGTTTCTGCCTCGGTAGCTGCGGGGGCTAAGATGCGATGCTCGGAAAAGCTGATGGTAATCTGCGGTACCTCCCGCCTAATAATTTCCCCCTCCAGTTGATGCCTTAAAACGGTTTTCTCCCGCTTTACCATAGCCAGCAACGCATAGCCTTCCCGCTGCTCGCCATGGTCAAAAAATCTTCTTACCTTTGCGCTACCGCTGAGTATGATCTGCAGATCTCCAACAGTGGCAAAAAAAGCGTTTACCCGAGGATCGCTGTTCCAGGTTCTTTTGCTAATCTCTATCGGTTCAGGAATCTGCTCCACAGACTTACTGATATATTGCAAGGCGCTTTTTATGGCCGGTCTCATTCTTCTGCGGTATCCACTGACAAGCCTTAGTCTGGGATCAGTACCTTCCACAACGGTCTCTATGGCATCTAGCATAGTTTCTTCCATTTGCCGCCTGGTTTGCATCGCGGCTCTTGTACGCCTCATGTGTTGCACTAGATGCTTGCTGTTATCCATCAAGAACTGCTTAATATGCATCATAAGAAACCCTCTCCTCCCTCAATGTTGTTCTAGCTACCAACGCTAGCCGCTATACATGGATTGAGTGGCTTGTTTCAATAATCTCTAAGACTTTGCCAGGTTCTAATTTTCCTTTGAAGAACAGCACCGGTCCAGGAATGTCTTTAAGGTCTTCCTCACCCACATTGAGCCGCTCGGAAACGGCAAGGATAAGGTTATGCATACCGGCCCTTCTGACCTTTTCCAGCTTGCGGCGCAAGTAATCCGGATGCCAAAAGCCCATGATTTCCACATAACAGAGCCTGCCGTCGGCATGGCGTAAAGCAAAGTCGGGAACAAACACCGTACCCTTTAAATCAACGATTTCCACTTCACGCTCCAATACCCATGGATTATTCAGCTTCTCCCAGCGCTCTGCGAAAGACCGCTCCAATAAGCTGTCATAAGCCGGGGGTTTGGCGTAATGGGAGCGCAGTGGCGAATTCGAGGTTAGGCTATAAATTACCTGGTGTCCCTGTAGCTGCAGCACTGCCTCCATTTCCCAACGGGAAACATGCAGCAAGGACGGCAGAAACATGGCCATCTGAATGCCATATTTTCGAGTGAGTTTAAAAAGGCTGGCCGGACCGTCCACATAAATCTGATAACCATCTTCCAGATTACCCTCCACCGCATACATCAAACCGTGAAACTTGAGTTGCTTAAACAGTCGCCGGTACTCTCCTGGCACATTGCGATGTGCAGTAATTCGCATAAATAAGGCCCCGTAAAGCAGGCCCTGGGCTTGCGCTAAATTATAGCGATCCACCAGTGTCTCGGGAGTAAAATCGGGCAGAGACGAAAGCACATGACGCTCCGGCAAATCGGCGTAAAGAGCGTCGCGTATTACTTCGGGCTCCAAATCATATTTTTCCGCTAAAGCTTGCAAAACAGCGCAGGCCAACTGTTCACTATAACCTCTCTGTTCAACCGCCAAAGTGAACGCCTCTTTCCGCAATGCCTCCGGCGCTATTTCCGGAAGAGCGAGAACAAATTTAGCGGTAGCCAAGGCCAAATGAGCAAATCCCCTGACTACTCGATAATCAGGAGAATCACCTTCCAGAGCACGCAATGCCTCTTGTAACTCGCCACGGGTTTTTTGTTGGTACTCGCCAATGGTGGCTAATACCGCTTCCGCCCATGGATGTTGCTCTTTCCTAAGAAAACGTGGATAGACTTGGGCGCCACGTCGATTCGAGAACAAAAGATCTGAAGGGAGCATCAGTGTTGCTTCGATAAATCCGACCGATTACAGCGGGTAAATAAAGTCAAGATAACTTGACAATGCCACATTAGCAGTTTCTTTTAATATTTATTTACCAATGAACTAAGGTAACCACTGCTGACTACGAACTTAAAGCTGGACGTGCTAGACCCTACATCCGCTGGTAGGAGCGAGCCAGCTCGCTCCTACCAAGTCGCTTGCAACGTGTCCCGGCTAAAGTTGATAGCCAAACATATTTCTGTAATGTACTGAATTTGAATAAACATTTACTTATTTTCCCCTAATCCAGCATGGATAGTTTATCCGGTTGACCTCGTCACTTTGCGGGTAAAGACGCTCCCATAGCTGTATGTATCTGCTCGATCGTGTCGCCCTGCCAGTACCGAGCATAATTATCGGTCGTCATAAAAGACTGTGATACCATACGATCAATGTAGAGCGTACCCTGTAAATGATCGATTTCGTGTTGAAGAATCCGGGCATACCACCCGCAAGCATTGATCACCACGGACTCCGCATGCTCGTTAAGACAATTAACCCGGACTGCCCGCGCCCGCGGAACAAGCGCCGTATAACCCGTTAAACTGAGGCAGCCTTCGAAGAACTCGATGGCGGTATTATCCACCACAGTCAGCCGCGGGTTAATAATGACCTGAAAGGGAACCGGCGAGCGCGCGCGCTCGGCCAGCGTTTCCGGGGCGATATATTGCATGTATTCCGACCGGTCCTCAATCACGGCAAGCTGCAGCGCTTCGCCAATTTGCGGTGCTGCCAGACCAACCCCTGGCGCATCCCGCATTGTTTCCCGCATCCACTCGATAAGCTGCTGCAAAGCTGTATCACGAATTTCCGCTTTGGACAGAGCACGCGCCCGCCGGCGCAGCGCCGGTTCGCCTACCTGGTTAAGCTTGAGTTTCATGGCTCTATGACCCTTATATTATCCGTGACTCTCCTGCGCGAACAAAGACAATGTTTCTCCTGTCCGCTGTTCGGATGCCAATGATCCGCGACGCTGTTCCGCCACCCGTTCCTCGCGAGTCTCCCGCGAAACCACCTCATAAAGCACAGCTTGTTTACCTTGCCCGCGTCGGAGAATACGTCCCAAGCGCTGTACGAATTCGCGGTTTGAAGCGCTTCCGGAAAGAATCACTCCAATGGACGCATCCGGCATATCCACTCCCTCGTTAAGCACTTTACTGGTAACCAGGGCCGTATAGGTTCCTTCCTTAAAAGCCTCTAGCATGAATTGGCGTTCCTTAATCGGAGTCTGATGGGTAATGCAGGGAATGAGAAACCGCTGGGACACTTCATAGGCCGTGGCGTTATCTTCTGTAAAAATCACCGTCTTGGCGCCGGGATGATCGGCTAAGATCGCCTGCAAAGTGCGGAGCTTCGCCGGCGTGGCATGGGCGATGCGCCGAGCCTCCCGGTGCGCTCGCATGGCACGCCGCCCTTCGAAACTCCGGGCGGACGCCATTACAAAGCGATTCCAACCCGTGAGGGAGCTCAGAGAAATCCGATTCGCCTGTAGAAAGCCATTGCGCTCGGTTAAGGCGCGCCGGTAAGCCTCCCGCTCCGCAGGCGAAAGCTCTACGTAGATAGGACGGATCTGATATACCGCCAGCACGTCCCCGGCCAGTTCCTCCGGCCGTTTTTGGTACACTACGGGTCCAACCAGTGTTTCTAAGTCTTCATGCTTGCCATCGGTGCGTTCGAGCGTGGCCGTTAGCCCCAACCGGTAAGGTGCCAGAGAAAACTCGGCAATGCATCGGTAAAACTCTGATGGAAGGTGATGAACTTCATCGAAGATCAAAGTGCCAAAGCGATTGCCTAATCGATCGATATGCCGGGAAGCTGAGTCGTAGGTGGCAATGGTCAACGGGGTCACTTCGTGATAGCCGCCGCCGATCAACCCAATGTCTTGCTGGGAGAAGGCCAACCGCAGCAGCGCATACCATTGATGCATCAGGTCCAAAGTGGGCACCAGCACCAGGCCGTCACGGCCGGCCCAGCGCAGGGCCAGCAGACCAACCAAAGTCTTGCCTGCACCGGTAGGTAATACCACCAACCCCTGTCCGTTTGCCGCGCACCAGCAGTCGAGGGCTTCCTGCTGGTGAGGATAAAGCTCTACGGGCAATGCAAAGTGCCACTTGATGCGCCGGTAGCGGGGCGCCTGATTGCGGGTCAGTATGCCGCGCAACAAGCCGATGATCTGCGCATAACAGTGTGCGGGAGCGCGAAAGGCATCCACCCGGGGATCATAGGAAAAATAATTCTGAATACCGCGTGGAAGTTCCGGTTTTCCTTCCAGTAATAGAGTTCCCCGATCAAAGCTTAGCCGGCACTCGTCGACTAGCCTGCTTTCGGTGGAAGTCAGCTGATAAAATCCTGCAGAGTCTTTAACACCTTTATTCATTACGATACCTACTTTAACAATGTCACATTAGAGGTTTCGTATAATATCTACTTATCAATGAATTAGGATAACCTTGCTGGCTACGAACTTAAAGCGAGATGTGCTAGACGTTACATCCGCCGGTAGAAGCGAGCTTGCTCGCGAATAGACAGCCATCAGGTTTAGTTCGCGAGCAAGCTCGCTTCTACCAAGTCGCTTGCAAAGTATCCCGGCTAAAGTGGATAGCCAAAAAATATTTCTGTAATGTACTGACGTTGAATAAAAATTAGATTTTTCTAATGTGACATTGTCAAGCTACCTTATGGTGAGTATTTACCGTGCATATCACATACGCAATTTGCCAGGTAACAAAAGGCAACGAGGGAGTGTAACGGTCGGGATCGCAATCCAGTGCTTGATAAAAACGAATGTGATTAAATAGCTTCTACTGATTTGCCGACAAGTCATGACCAACCGTATAGCGAAAAAATCGTCCATGATTTCCAATGAGAAACACGGTGTGCCACAGTCTATTCTGCAATTTCCTCGTTTATGGCAAGCGATAGGCTGGTTATCAGTCGCCGGCCTCATTGTTCTTAGCCTGCTGCCTAGTCCGCCACAGCCGCCTGTGATCAGCTGGGACAAAGCCCAACATTGGTTTGCCTATGCCGGGCTCATGCTCTGGTTTGCCCAAGCTTTCACGGCTCGCTTTCATTGGCTTGGCTGTTTGCTAGGATTGGGTGTGGTTATAGAGTTTCTCCAAAGCTGGACGGGATATCGTCACTTCGACTTTGGGGACATGCTAGCCAATACTGTTGGGGTACTAAGCGGCTTGCTCCTAAGCCTCACGCCATTGGGAATGCTGGTGGTTTGGCTAGATCGCTGGCTGGCAGACCGTTGGGTGCGCCACTAGCTGCTTTCAGATCCATCTGTAGGCGTCACTCGACGTCTTCGCTTGCGCTCATGACGCCACATGACCTCCGTCCCGCCCTCATCACGGGCCAGAATTCGACAAAATACGAAAAGTAGATCCGAGAGCCGGTTTAAATACGCTTGCGCACTGGGATTAATGTCTTCATGGCGCGTTAACGTGACTAGACGGCGCTCAGTGCGACGGCAGACAGCTCTAGCAATGTGGCAAGCTGCCGCTGCCGGACCACCGCCAGGTAAAATAAATTCCTTAAGGGGAGGCAATACAGCATTAAAATTATCCAGTTCTTGCTCCAAAGTGGTTATATCTTCGGCGGTGATAGCCTCATAACCCGGCATGCTTAATTCACCTCCTAAATCAAACAGCTTATGTTGCACCTCACTTAGCGCTTCGCTAATTTCAGCGCGAATCGGCTGCACTAATACCAACCCCACAGCACAATTTAGTTCATCTATCTGGCCAATGACTTCAATTCGTAAGCTGTCTTTATCGACGCGATCGCCGCCGCCTAAACCCGTCGTGCCTTTATCTCCAGTGCGGGTGTAAATTCTGGATAGTCGGTTACCCATCGTTATGTTCCTCTGAGCAGCTGAGTTACACTAAGTGTTGGCATACTGCTACCATAACAGTTCTAATAACAAGAGAAAATGTGCGTAAAAACCCTTTTGCCAAATAACAGCGGCTGTGCCGGCCCAGCATTAAACTCACTCCACCAACAGCCGTCCGATTTTTTCCAGGGCGCTTATGCCGCGGACATCACAAGGCAACAACGGTAAGTAGATGCGCGACAGTGTGGCGAATTCTCTTTCAATCTCGCGTAGATACTTGGCTTCTTGCTGTCGGCGAGTCTGCCAAAAATGGCTCTCGATGGTTTCTGGCATTACCCGGTTGATCACGGCAGCAGCCACTGGCACTTGAAACCGTTGCAGCGCTGCAAGGGTTTTTTTACTTTCCAAAATAGGTAATTTTTCTGGATTAACTTGACAATGTCACATTTCCCAAATGATCGATGAGTTTGTATCATAATGATTTTTCGTAGGAAAGTGATGGTGATGACAAAAAAGAGCTGGGGTGTCGGTGGGGACTGGTGCCGGAGGCGATTCAAACGCTGGGGCAGCGGCTGCCTGAGTTTTGGGCGCGCTACCGGAGCTGTTTCAAGACCCAAACCCGAGACGGCAGCGTCTATGCGCGGCATTATCTGAGCGGACTGCTGCGTATGGAGGGGAATCGACACTATAGCGGAATCGCGCGAGAGGCGGGTGTTGAAGAGCAAAACCTCCAACACTTCATGAGTCACTCGCCGGGGTCGGCTGAGACGGTCTACCGCCAGGTCCAAGCGGAAGTGAAAGCGGTTCCGGAACTGACGAGGGGCGCCGTGGTTCTGGTCGACGAAAGTGCCGACGAGAACGCCGGCGATGCCAGTGCCGGGGCGGCCAAGCCATATAAGGGTCGGCTGGGCAAGGTAGAAACCAGCCAAGTGGGCGTGTTGTTGAGCTACGTGAATCTCACGGTGGCGTCTGGGTTTTGGACCTGGATTCTGGGCAAACTGTTTCTACCCGAGGCCTGGTTCGAGGCCGGCTACCAAAAGCGGCGCAAGCAACAGGGCATGCCTGATTCGTTGAAGTTCAAAACCAAGGTTGAACTGGCCTGGGAGGGGATTCAAGAGGTCATGGCGGGTGGTCTCCCGTTTGAGATCGTCGGTTTCGATAGCCTGTACGGACGGAGTGGTTGGCTACGGGCCCAGGTGCGAAAGGCTCAGCGGCGGTATATGGCGGAAATCCCGGCCGACACGGCCGTGTACCTGGAAAAACCGACGCTCGGCATTCCCCCGCGCCGGGGTCAGCGAGGAAAAAAGCCGACGCAGGTGCAGGTGCTGGCCGGGGAAACGGTCCGCGTGGACAGCTTGCGGGAGACGCTGGCCTGGCAGCGTCTTCGAGTCCGGGCGACCGAACGGGGTGAGCTGTGCGAACGCTTCGCTGCGCGCCGCGTCTGGACCGTCCATGACGGTCAAGCCGTGGAAGACTGGCTGGTGATGCGCGAAGAGGCCACCGACCGCTACCGCTATGCCCTGGGTAACGCCTCAGCGGACACTTCATTGGAACAACTGGCCTGGTGGAAGTGCCAGCGCTACGTCATCGAACGGGCCAACCAGGATGCCAAGTCCGAGCTGGGCTGGGATGAGTGGCAGGCGCAGAAGTACCGTGCCTGGGATCATCATCTCGCTTTGACGGTACTCGCCTCCTGGTTCATCGCGCAAACCCAACTCGACTGGGCGCAGACTCATTCTCGTGACCCGGCGTTGCTCGAAGAACTGGAAACGGATGTCTTACCGGCTCTGTCGGTGGCCAATGTTCGGGAGTTACTGCGCGCGGTTATGCCTCTGAAACGCTTGACCGAAGAACAAGCTACGGAACGAGTGATTGAGCATTTGCTTAATCGCACCCGATCACGCAAGAGTCGGCTTAAAAAACAACGACTTAAAAATAGAGTCCACACCGGCCCCACGTGAGGCTAATGTGACATTGTCAAGTTAAGCACCAGGATAAAAGCTGTTGTGTCGCTGTCCAGTAAAAGCCGCCGAGAGCGCGGTGAAATTTACGCCTGCGTGCCAGCAAAAGCTTTTGGATGCGGGCGTTGCGCTCATCTTTCAGAGGCATTTCGGGTTGCTCGATATAAGACAATTCATCGCCTTCAGCGCTGCGTTTTCCACCCAATCGCTGCAGCACTTTACCTAATTTTCGAGAACGTTCTTGACGGCGCAACAGCCCATCGGTCCACGCTGCCATCACCTCTGGTAAAGACAACAGTCTTAGCGTATGACCGGTTGGAGCGGTATCGAATATCACCAGTTGGTACTGTTCCAGACTTTCCGCCATTATCTCCGCCATGCGTTCCAGTAAGGCCGCTTCCAGTGCGCCAGGCGCCAGCCGCGCTAGCTCCATTTGCCGCTCGATCTCACCATAGAGCGCAGGGTGCACCAGATTTCTCATATTGGCCTTAACTGTTGCAATATAGCGGTCAGCCTGCGCCTCAGAGTCAATTTCCAACCCCCATAGAAAAGGAGCCAGCGTTACCTCAGCATCGCCCACGGGTTTATCAAAAATGTCACCCAGGGAATGCGCCGGATCGACGGATACTATTAAGCAGCGGAGTCCCTGTTCAGCCGCCATTAGTGACAATGCCGACGCTGTCGTGGTTTTGCCAACGCCTCCTTTGCCGCCCACAAAGAGTAGGCGGCGCTTGAACAATTCTCCTAGGGGCATTAGATCACTCTGTTAGCAGCACTTGAAGTGTTCCAACGGCGAATGCTCCATACCCATCCGTTGATGCCATTCGTGAAACTCTTCCAGAAGAACCGGCAGTAACTCTAAGGTGTAATATGCGGCCGGATTGGGAATCCCCATCATTTCGGAGAACACGAAAAGCATAAAAAGATCATCTTCGTCTCGCTTGGCACGGGCAATTGCACCGCGGTAAGGGGCTGTGTAGAACTCCAAAGCGAGCGCCTGGAGCCTTTGTAACCGGCGCCGAATGCTGTGGTGATTAAAATGGCGCATCTTAAGGTTTTACCTGGTTCACTAAATGCTCCAAATGAGACAGTAAGGCAGTTGGCTGCGGCCATGCCTGTCTGGCAAACAAGCGACCGTTCACAATGACTGTGGTTGTGCTGAGACCTGTCAATGTTTTCAGCGCCTCGCGAAATCCTACCCGGTAACGCCAAAAATCGCGCAGCAGCCTCGGTATCAAAGAGATTTGATTACGCGGATCAATGACTAGCACCTCTACGGTCGTACCGTAATGGCGCTTGATCTCCCGATAGACTGGTCCCATCCGCTCCATGATCTCCCGGCGCTCGGCAAACAACCGAGCGCCGGACCCATCGAGCCAATCTCCTTCTAGCCGGCCACAGCAGCCACTGCCTGACAACTGTTGTTCCCATTCGCGCACCAGAATAACGCTCGGTTTCATAGTGTCAGCACGCTTAGGCTTGTGCTAACCTCTGGCGTTCGCGCATAAAAGCTCCGGTGGCCTCCAAGGCAACGAAAATGGCGGCAATGAGAATTAAAAGATCCATACCTACCAAAAACCAGTTTCCGTCGCTGAAAAAACCCCACAGTTGATAGAGCAGCGCCAGGATGGTCATCACCAGCAGAAACGCCATCGGTAATAAGGTAAACCACACGGGGCGCCCTATTTTCAGTAACAACAGGCTAATCACTAATAGCGATAAGCCGGCCAGCAGTTGATTCGTGGTACCAAACAGCGGCCAGATCAACATACCGCCGCTGCCGGATGTACCGCCGGCACCGAAGGCCAAGGCGATACAAGCACCTACGGCTATCAAGGTCGCCACATAGTTGTTAGTGAGCACAGGAATTTTATAGATATTACCCCACTCTTGAATGATATATCGCTGCAGCCGCACGCCGGTATCCATTGTGGTGCCGGCAAACAGAATGGCCATAACGGCAAGTAGTGTCGCCGCAAAATCCTGAGAAAAGCCTAAACCATTGCTCACAATGTTGGCCCCCCCATTGACAAATGCGGTAAGACCGCCGCCGCCAAAGTTAGTGTAAATCGCGTTCCATTCTGTTGTAGTCGCAAAACCTGCCGTAACGGCAATGATGGCAGCAAGTGCTAAAATGCCCTCTCCTAAAGCACCCCCGTAGCCGACTAGACGCACATCGGTTTCCTTATTGAGCTGTTTGGATGTGTTACCCGAAGCCACTAGCGAATGGAACCCGGAGATCGCCCCGCAGGCGATTGTCACAAACAAGAGCGGAATCAGGGGGGCGTGTCGGCCGGCAGATTGTTATTATAGGCAGGCGCTACCACCATACGGCTACTGTGAATTCTCTTAACCGCGAGTTGAAGGGCCGGCCTTCGGCCATATGTAGAAGGTATGAAGTGCTCATCTCCTTACTATGATAAAGGTGGCCCTGATGAAAAGTATAGATTTTGAGACGCTATTAATCACGATGTATGTCCTGGTGGATGACTGGTATCAGGCTGAAGCTAAGCATTTTCGAGCCGGTCAGCCGGGCTGTAAGCCGGTATTCAGCGACAGCGAAGTGCTGACGCTGGTGTTGGCGATGGAGTTTCTGCCGTTTCCGGGTGAGACGCAGTTTCTCGGCTATCTGCGTGCCAACTACCTGGAGTGGTTTCCGAAGTTGCTCGATGCCAGCCAGTTCAATCGCCGGGCGCGGGCGCTGCGTGAAGTGCTGGAGCCGTTGCGCTGGCATTGGTTGAAGCAGATGGGGGTGGAGTGGGAGCGGCAGTTGTTGCTCGATACCAAGCCGGTGCCGATCGTCGGCTATAAACGTGACAAGAGCCACAGTGAGTTTCTTGGCAGTGCCGCTTATGGCTATTGTGCCAGCCGGAATCTGCATTATTTCGGCTACAAGCTGGTCTCGGTCATGACTCTTGATGGGGTGGTGGTGCGCTACGATGTGGTGGCTGCCAACACCGATGAGCGGGTGGCTGCCGAAGCGGTGCTAGAGTCGTTCTGGGGTTGCGATATTTTTGCCGATAAAGGCTTTCTCAGTGAAACGTGGCAAGAGGAACTCAATGAGCTCTCGGGGAATCGCCTCTGGACGCCGAAGCGCGCGAACCAGACTGAGCAACAACCCAAAGCCTTTGAGCGGCTGCTGAACCGCGTGCGGGAACGCATCGAAGGGGGGTTTAATGAGCTCCAAAATACCGGTCGTCATTTAGAGCGGCTGTTAAGTAAAACTATCGACGGGCTGGCTACGCAAGTCGCGGCTAAACTCACCAGCCAGACTTTGAAGTACTACTTGCGGCGCTTCTTTGGCATCGACGTGCAGACCTTCCAGGTCGCCGTCAACGGCTAATGTTCAATTCACAGGAGCCGTACCATAGGATTAGCAAGCACTAAGGATAAGTAAAGAATGCCTAGACCAACGAACAACTGCAGACCGTTAATATAATCCCGAGGTTGTAGCAGAACCCACACCGGCAGCATCGAAGCAATTGCAGCGTAAATAAACATAATGAGAATCCATTGGGCATTCGCTTCTAGTCCAAAGGCTTCCGCCGGTAAAATAACGGGAATAAACGGTCCCAGATAAAGAAAAACGTAGAGTGCCACTAGACCTCCCAGAGAGGGCCATAGCAGTCCCACCCCCCGCCGGTAAATCAGTTGGCCGATCACCAGGGCCACGAAAATTGCGCGCCCGCTTGCCGACCAGATCCCCCGTAAAAGCCCCTACCGATTGTCCCCTGTTACGCACGCTTGCCCAGACGGCTCCCATATCGTGAACTCCGGCAAAGAAAATGGTGCCCAGGATCACCCACAGAAAGCCGGGTAGCCAACCCCAGATAGCAGCGATCGCCGGTCCGATGATAGGTGCAGCCCCAGCCACTGACGTAAAATGGTGGCCCCACAATACATATTTGCTGGTAGGTACATAATCGACGCCATCTTCGAGTGCGTGGGCAGGCGTCTTAAAGGCCGGATCTAAGCAATAGATTTTTGCTGCGATAAAGCGAGAATAGAGCAGGTAACCGAGAAGAAGACAACCCAGGCCAACAGCGGCTAATACAATTGCGCTCATGAAAGACCTCTTTATATGGTGGTTGTTATTTCCTATGGTTTTGAAAATTTTGGAAAACCAATCCTTGAAGTAACTTTAGAAGCTAGCAGAATCAATTGCAATGTAAACGGGCCATCCAGCGCGTACCAGAGCGTTGTTAACTGGATCACTTGCTAATCACACTGACCACTGATCTCATATGGAACCCAAACCCTTTGTCCGTATCCTTTGTGTATCGGGTCATTTCAGAGAGCTTCCTTTATGACCAAGAGTATAGGTAATTTACAACGCTACGCGGACATTCGTACCACCACTATGGTGGGAGCTGTGGTCAATCTCGTACTCTCTATTGTTAAGGTTGTTTTTGGCTTTATCGGCCAATCCCAAGCCTTAATAACGGACGGTATACATTCGCTATCGGATTTAGCCAGTGATGCGCTGGTAGTCTACGCCGCCAAACAGGCAACCCGAGGGGCTGACGAAGATCACCCTTACGGGCATGCCCGTATCGAGACGGCCTATACCGTGGCCTTAGGCATGCTACTGCTTCTGGTCGCGATGGGAATTAGTGTGGATGCTGGCCGCCGCCTGCTAACGCCTGATTCGTTATTAAATCCCGGTGCATTAGCCTTGGGTATCGCGCTACTCTCTGTTTTGTCTAAGGAAGCGCTTTACCAGTACACCATGCGGGTGGCGAAGCATATCCGTTCTCCTCTGCTGCGCGCCAACGCCTGGCATCACCGCACCGATGCCTTGTCATCGGTGGTGGTACTGGTCGGAATAGGGGGCACCATGCTCGGGTTTGCTTACCTGGATGCTATTGCCTCGGTAGGCGTAGCATTGATGATTGCGAAAATAGGCTGGGACTTGGGATGGGGTGCGATCCGAGAACTGGTGGATACGGGATTGGAACCCGAGCAGGTGGCGAAGATTCGTGAATCCATCGCGCAGGTGGATGGCGTTAAGGATTTGCACATGCTGCGTACTCGCCGAATGGGAGGTAATGCGCTAGTCGATGTGCACGTGCAAGTCGCCCCCCGTCTCAGCGTTTCCGAGGGGCACCAAATTAGTGAATTTGTGCGCACCAGCTTGGTAAGCGGCATAGATGAGATCGCCGATGTTACTGTACATATCGATTCAGAGGATGATGAATCTAGCTTGTTGTGTGAGGGACTACCGCTACGACGAGAAATTATTACCCAGTTGCAGGAACGCTGGCGCCCGCTATTAGACCCGGCGGTAATTGAGGAAATCAACCTTCATTATCTCAGCGGTAAGATACACGTTGAGCTTGCTCTACCGTTAAGCACTATCAGTACCGTTGAACAAGCTCGTCTGCTGGCACAACGCCTGCGACAATCCAGTGCAGATATTGAAGTGCTCGGGTCTGTTCAAGTTCGTTTCATATGATGCACTAAAATTATGCAATTATTTTATTTATGCACCATAATTGTTCGATCAACCGTCCATCTGCATGGAAATCGTTCATCAGAACGGTACCTACTAGGTGATTTTTTGTTGGCACATTTTATGCTTTCTGATCGAACCAAAGTTCTCTGGGCCAAGCGCTTTGGGCCATTGTACAGTGATTATTTTCTCTTGGAGGAACAATAACGATGACCCCTGCCGAAGTAATGAAAATGATGGAAGAAAAGGATGTTAAGTTTGTAGATTACCGCTTCACCGATACCCGCGGTAAAGAGCAGCATGTTACGGTGACAGCCAGCACCGTAGGCGAAGATATATTTGAAGAAGGGAAGATGTTCGACGGTTCTTCCATCTCTGGCTGGAAAGGTATCCAGGAATCCGACATGATCCTGATGCCGGATCCGGCATCGGCTGTGATTGATCCTTTCTATGATGAAACCACACTAATACTTACCTGCGACGTCATTGAACCCAATACGATGCAGGGCTATGAGCGTGATCCGCGGTCCGTAGCCAAGCGTGCCGAGGCTTTTCTAAAAAGCACTGGCATTGGCGATACAGCCTTTTTCGGCCCCGAAAATGAATTTTTTATTTTGGATGATGTACGCTGGGGAACCGACATATCAGGTTCTTTTTACAAAATTGACTCCAAGGAAGCGCAATGGAATACGGAGCAGGTCTATGAGACGGGTAACTTAGGCCACCGCCCCAACATTAAGGGCGGGTACTTCCCAGTACCTCCAGTAGACTCCCTACACGATATTCGCAGTGCCATGTGCTTAGCGCTAGAGAGTATGGGGGTGTCCGTCGAGGTGCACCACCATGAAGTAGCGACTGCCGGCCAAGCCGAAATTGGCGTCAAATTTAATACTCTAGTAAAAAAGGCCGATGAGACTCAAAAACTTAAGTATGTCATTCAAAATGTCGCGTTGAGTTACGGTAAGACAGCGACTTTTATGCCCAAGCCGCTGGTGGGCGATAATGGCAATGGCATGCATGTCCATCAATCCATCGCAAAGAATGGCGCCAATACGTTCGCCGGCGACCTTTACGCTGGTCTTTCAGAGACGGCTTTATTTTATATTGGAGGAATCATTAAGCACGCCAAGGCATTAAACGCCTTCACCAATGCTTCCACCAACAGTTATAAACGACTGGTACCTGGTTTCGAAGCACCGGTGATGCTAGCTTATTCTGCCCGCAACCGTTCCGCTTCAATCCGCATTCCTTATGTTAGCAGTCCCAAAGGCCGCCGTCTGGAGATTCGTTTTCCCGACTCCACTGCCAATCCCTATCTAGCTTTTGCCGCCATGCTCATGGCGGGATTAGACGGTATTCAAAATAAGATTCATCCCGGCGAACCCATGGATAAAGATCTCTATGATCTTCCTCCAGAAGAGGAAAAGGAAATTCCAAAGGTGTGTTTTTCTTTTGATGAAGCTTTGGCGGCCCTAGACGCTGATCGGGATTTTCTTAAAGCCGGCGGTGTTTTTTCTGACGACTTAATTGACGCCTACATCGACTTGAAAATGGAAGATGTGACCCGATTACGGATGACTACGCATCCGGTAGAATTTGATTTGTACTACAGCTTGTAAGAATTCTTTTTATCAGCCTTTGTAAGCGCGCCCCCTCTGGGGGCGTTTTTTTTGGCATGATCATTTTTGCAAGAGGCCTATTGCATGAATGCCTCTTGTAGAATTTGAGGTATAAGAAATTTTGCACTATTTTAGTGCAAAATAGTGCTCTTTACTACGACCTGCCTACTAACAGTGCAAAAATATTTTCCTTACTACCAGGCAAGTCAATAGAAATATAAATGTTGGTAAAAATTACCTTGGTTTAATTTTTGCTAGGGCAAATGATATGTCTCCGGAAGACTGCCAAATCAAAACTGATTATTCCCGTCGGGTATTAGATGTTCTAACCATCGCCGTTCTCGTATTGGATAAGGAACTGCGTTTGGTCTTTATGAATCCAGCAGCGGAAATGTTATTCGCTTTAAGTTTTCGTCAAGCTCGAGGAGTCATTTTTCAAACACTGGTCTTAGGCGCCGATACGCTCATCGAGGGCATGCGCCATTGTCTGGAGACCGGCAATCCTTACACAGAGCGCGAATTGCAGATGTTTTTACCTGGAGATAACGCCATTACCGCAGACTGCACAGTATCCCCCTTATGGGAACAGGAGACTTCGCTAGAACTGTTGCTGGAACTGCGTCAGGTAGACAGACAGTTACGCATCAATCGTGAAGAGCAACTTATCGCGCAACATAATACGGCGCGAGCATTGGTGCGTAACTTAGCGCATGAAATCAAGAATCCTCTGGGCGGTTTACGGGGAGCTGCCCAATTGCTGGAACGGGAATTTAAAGATGATTCTCTAAAAGAATACACCCGCATCATTATTGGCGAGGCGGATCGTCTCCGCAATTTAGTAGACCGCATGCTAGGCCCTGTTAACCTGCCAGTCCGTAGCGAGATTAATATCCACGAAATCTTAGAGCGGGTACGTAGCTTAGTGTTGGCTGAAATCGGCACAGGAGTACGCATTGAAAGAGACTACGACCCGAGTATCCCGCCGTTCCTAGGAGATGCGGACCAGTTGATTCAAGCAGCCTTAAATATTCTGCGCAACGCCGTCCAGGCGCTAGAAAACCAAGGGCTTATTACACTGCGGACTCGTATACGGCGCCAGTATACCATCGGCCATAAGCGTCATAAGTTGATTGCTTGTTTAGAAATCATTGACAACGGTCCCGGCATTTCCAAGGAAATTCTAGAAGAAATTTTCTATCCGATGATCAGCGGTCGGGCTGAGGGTACTGGTTTGGGCCTTTCCATTGCCCAAATTTTGGTCAACCAGCATGGTGGTCTTATCGAGTGCAAAAGTCGCCCTGGGGAAACTGTTTTTACTTTGCTATTACCTTTGGAGAGAACCGATGGCGAAGAAGGAACACATCTGGGTAATTGATGACGATCACTCTATCCGTTGGGTGCTAGAAAAGGCTCTGCAACGGGATAATATGTCTGTAACCAGCTTTGAGAACGGTGTTAGTGTTCTCGAAGCTCTGAAAAACAGTGAGCCGGATGCCATCGTGGCTGATATCCGCATGCCTGGTATCGATGGCCTGAAGCTGCTGTCCCACATCCGGGAATGTTTTCCTTATCTCCCAGTCATCATAATGACTGCTCACTCTGATCTCGATAGCGCCGTATCCGCTTACCAGGGGGGTGCCTTTGAGTATTTACCCAAACCTTTCGATGTCGATGACGCGGTAGCTTTAGTACAACGTGCTTGCAACCTCCGTCGCCAGCAGAATGAACAGGAAGAACCTCATACCCCACTACCGGAAATTATCGGTGAGGCGCCGGCTATGCAGGAGGTTTTTCGTGCTATCGGTCGCCTGTCTCGATCTAACATTACTGTATTAATTAACGGTGAATCGGGCACCGGCAAGGAACTGGTTGCCCGGGCGCTCCATCGCCATAGCCCACGCTCCAACAAACCCTTTATTGCTCTCAACATGGCAGCGATTCCCAAAGATTTACTGGAATCAGAACTGTTTGGCCACGAACGGGGAGCTTTTACTGGTGCCCATTCCTCGCGGTTGGGTCGTTTTGAACAGGCGGATGGCGGCACGCTGTTCCTAGACGAAATCGGCGATATGCCTCAAGAGCTGCAAACCCGTCTGCTTCGAGTTTTAGCCGAAGGTGAGTTTTATCGAGTTGGCGGACACACACCGACTCGAGTCAATGTACGGGTCATTGCCGCTACTCATCAGGATCTAGAGCAACGAGTCAGGGACGGGTTGTTTCGTGAAGATCTTTTCCATCGACTCAACGTGATCCGCATTCAGTTGCCTGCGCTACGGCAACGACGCGAAGATGTTCCCCTATTAATGCGTCATTTCCTTAAGATGGCGGCCAAGGAACTGGACATGGAAACCAAGATTCTGCGTTCCGAGGTTGAAGCTTATCTATCTAAACTAGACTGGCCAGGAAACGTGAGGCAGTTGGAAAATTTGTGCCGCTGGCTCACGGTGATGGCTTCAGGCCGAGCAATCCATTTGGCTGACCTACCGCCAGATCTGCGTAATCAAACTCCTTCCCAGACCGAAGTCAGTGACTGGGAGGAGGCACTACGCCTGTGGGCAAGTCAAACATTGGCCCGTGGCGAAGCTCATATTTTAGACACTGCCCTGCCTGCCTTTGAACGTACTTTAATCAGCGTTGCTCTGGAAAAAACGGGGGGTCATCGCCAAGACGCCGCCAGATTACTAGGCTGGGGACGCAATACCCTGACCCGTAAAATAAAAGAGCTAGAAATGGACTAAAAGCAATGTTACGACGCCGTCATTGCTTGCTATATTTTACTGCTATTATTTGCAATAGTTCGGACAGTTTTGAGCATAAAAAATCAATCACTTATCACTGATAATCGAATTAAATCCAATTTAGGCCCTACGCTAGGGCGTCTAAATCGGCCAATTTGCCTTGATCACTTTTTGGACCTCACTGATTGGTCCCAAACCCAGGGCGAATCGGTATCATGAGCGATATTCTCTGGGTCCAAAAACCGGGCAACGAATTTGGCCCAAAAATGGCGTTTTTAGACACCCTAGCCCTACGCTGAGTTGCATTTAATTCCGTAAGTATTTGATTCGTCGTTCTTAAACCATCTAAAACTGTCCGAAGTATTGATTTGTTGACATTACTTAATGGCCTTTGATGTTCCACTTAGCTCTGTTCGAACCCGAAATTCCTCCGAATACGGGCAACATTATTCGTTTATGTGCCAATACAGGTACCCAGCTTCATTTGATCCATCCATTGGGTTTTAGCTTAAAAGACAGCAAACTACGACGGGCTGGCTTGGACTATCAGGAGTGGTCACGTGTGCAGGAACATACTAATTTTACCGCTTTTAGCCAATGGATTCGCTCTGGGCGAATCTTTGCATTTACGACCAAAGCAAGCCACTTTTATCATCAGATCACATATCAAGAAGGAGATACCTTATTATTTGGCCCTGAAACGCGCGGACTGCCTGAACACGTGATAGCGCAAATTCTACCTCAACACCGTTTGCGAATTCCCATGACTGTTCCGACCCGCAGTTTGAATCTATCCAATGCGGTGGCAATTGCGGTATATGAAGCATGGCGGCAAATGGGATTTCGAGGCGCCAAATAGAAGAGTCCCTTCTTCAGCGCCAAAAATAACTGTTAACCTCAATTCATGTTATTTCCATTTCCCCGTGAGTGGCCACCACAATTGACCATGCGGCCCGTAGGGAAAACTCAGATTGGCCACCCCGGGAGTATTCGTGTAGCGCAGATAGAATCGGCTGCTAGCGTTGCTGTACAGACCAACCGTGTTTTTGCCATCACCGTTCCAATCTCCTACCACCGGCTCCCAACCGACGTTGGCCGGTCCATAGCGGAAGCTAATATCGGCCTTACCGCCTCTGTTGGAGTTCTTGAGATAAAAGATACTCCCGCGCGGATGATACAAACCCACAGTGTCCTGGCCGTCGCCATTCCAATCCCCCGCTAGCGGTATCAATTCAGGATCGACGGGGCCAAACCGGAAGCTCCTCGTGGCTACGCCAGCGCTGTTATCGTCCCTGAGAAAGAAGGTACCGGACAACGGGTCATATAAGCCGACCGTATCCTTGCCGTCGCGATTCCAGTCCCCGGTAATCGGCTCCCAACCGGCATTGGCCGGCCCATATCGGAAGCTCTTATTAGCCACTCCACCGCTATGTGAGTTTTTAAGATAAAAGATGCCCTTGCGCTTATCATACAAGCCCGCCGTATCATCATTATCGCCGTCCCAATCACCCATGATGGGTAACCAACCCGCGCCAGCCGGGCCATAACGGTAAGGGATATCTGCTTTACCACCGGCATTGCTGTTTTTCAGGTGAAAGAAGCCGGCTTCTGGATCATAAAGGCCGATCGTATCTTTTGTCTGTTTGCCAATTGGAGTAACAGTTACTTTTCCAAAGCTCGCATCCACATGATGAGCAATTAATAACACTGAGCCGTTTCCTGACGACGGAATGTCGGGATCCTGCGTGCCGACCAGATCCCACTGGGATGGCTCAGGTTGATTGGCAGGCCACATCTTAAAACGGTATTGGTAAGTTTGAGACACCGTCTCGGCACGTAACTTAAAAATGTGGGGAACCCCAAGGGGCAAATTCCGGGAAGGAGCAGAATCGAGAATTTCACAACGACTACAGCCAGCATTACCCACCAGATTTAAGCTCCCGTCGAGCGGATTGGGGTTGTATTTTTGCCATTCGTACCAGCCAATCGCGCCCATAGGCCACCAACCCCACCGGGGAGAGGTTCCTCCCTGTTGATAGTGGCCTGTCCACCGCACCAACACGCCAATTAACGGATGTGAGCTCCTACCTCCACAACGTCCGTCGTTGTCCACACAATTTGGATCAATGTCATGCACTGTGAAGGGAACCGTTACTTCATAATTCTCCCACTCCATATCGCCGATGGCGATGGTGCGATCATACCCCAGCCGCACCGTACGTACGTTGCCGTTATTTAACCGCCACAACCCGTCGACCACCTGGGCTACGTCCTCGATCTTAGTCGACCAGTCGGCCGTGTAGGGCAAAGCACAACCGGTGGTCTCAGTGTACTCCACCGTCACTGTTCTGCTGGTCTTAACGTTACCGGTGTCGGTGGCCAGCAGTTGCACGGTGTTCTGTCCGGGTTGAAGTTTTGCAAAATCCAGTTCGACATTAAAATCACCGGCGGCATGCAGGCGTCTTCCATCCGGGCCGATGGTCAATGACGCAGCCGGCTGGCCATTCAACGAGTACGTTAATGAAGCAACGCCGTCCAGATCGGAAACATTACCAAGAATATTGACCCACTGCTGGGGTTGGCAGCTAAGCCCAAAACGCTGATCATTACCGTACCAAACATCAATCACAGGTTCTGAGGCAGATGCAGTGGTAGCGGATGCGATACCGAAAAAAACTAAAACTATAACAAATTTGATATTACGAAATAAGAAATTCATCTGAGTGATATTGATTTTGAGAGCAAAGGAATCGATTGTGTCACGTGGTCGCAAAACTTGCGCTTCTTGACAGCTCGTTTGGAAACAACAAGATTCAGAACGACTATTGGCTTCTTTTTCCTAACAGTTGTCGGATCATTTTGTTTAAATGATGTTTAAATATTTTTAAAATAACGTCTTATTATCCTGCCAACCTCTGATAAATTCATTTTTCAAATGCAAAATTTTGTTAAAGTAGCACAGACTTCAGATCTCAAACCTGGGCAAATGAAGTGTGTGAATGTACAAGACCAGAAGCTTCTCATTGCCAATGTGGGAGGACACTTCTACGCTACGAGTGACACCTGCACTCACGAAGATGCCTCACTTACTAAAGGGATGCTGGAAGGCGAATGGGTAAAATGCCCTTTACACGGTAGCCGCTTCAACATCCGAAATGGGCAGGTTCAGGAAGAACCTGCGGAAGAGCCATTACGCATTTATCCGCTGCGCATTGAAAATCACACTCTGTTAGTCGATATCTCCTAAGTTATCTTAAGTTATCTTAAGTTATCTTAAGTTATCTTGGTTATGAATCGTTAAACAACTTGTCAGACAGTAACCGATTATGAGCAACCCAGCCGCTGGTGCCTTTACGGGTTCCTCGCATGTTATGCGTGCTTTTTTACAACGCATCGCCACTGGCCCAGAACTCAGCAAAGATCTCTCACTAGAAGAGGTTCGCTTGGCTATGCAGTTGATCCTGGACGGTCGGGTAGATCCTATACAGGCCGGCGTTTTTCTTATTGCATTGCGCATGAAACGAGAATCAGATGAGGAAAATTTAGGCGTGTTGGAAGCAATCCGTGACACCGCTCAGACTGCAATAGCGCCTGTGGAAGAAGTCGTAGATGTTGCTGACCCCTATGACGGCTTTAATCGTAGTGTGCCGGCATCTCCCTTTTTGCCCGCCGTGCTGGCGGCGCTGAACGTGCCAGCTATTTCTCACGGCCTAGAGACCGTGGGACCCAAATTTGGCGTAACCCACCGCCAGATACTACGCGCTGCTGGCGCTCCTGTTGATTTGTCATTAACGGCGGCTGCTGCTCGCCTCGGTGATCCAGAGATTGGCTGGGCCTACGTAGACCAGCGAATTTTTTGTTCTAAGCTACACAATTTAGTTGAATTGCGTACCTTGATTGTTAAACGACCGGCTATTACTACAGTGGAGACGCTGCTCGGCCCGATTCGTGGGCGCCGGCAAACTCATTTATTAACGGGTTACGTCCATAAACCCTATCCCAGAATTTATGCTCTGCTAGCTCGCCATAGCGGTTTTGACTCCGCGTTGATAGTACGAGGCGTAGAAGGAGGTGTGATCCCTTCCTTACGACAGACCGGAAGGTGTTTTTATTATCACCAGCAGGGCCCGGAACAGGCTATAGATATTCAGCCCGCTGCATTAGGCATTCACCAGTCACTACGGGCAGTGCCGATACCCAATGAAGCGGCGCAAGACACTGAAGATCCCGTTTTATTAAATAACGACGCCGTCGCAAGAATCGCCGCCGAAGCTGGCCTAGCAGCATTATCTGGCGAACCAGGACCCACACGAGATAGCCTAGTTTATGGTGCAGCACTTTGTCTACGGCATCTAGGACGGTACGATTCTCTAGCCGTGGCGGCCGATGCGGTACGCGTAGTGCTCACTTCCGGAGCAGCGCTGCTTCGCTTTAACTCCTAAGCAACAGCCCTTTAAAGGTGAGAAAACATAGGCTGAAATTGAGTTTTGAGCCTTTTTGTTGAAAACCCCGATTTTTTCCACATTATTCTAATTTGCCCTCATAGACGCTCTATGTTGGAAATCAAAAAATATTTTAAAATCAAATACATAAAAAATTCACGAAAATCGCTCAATTTAGAAAATTGTGGCATGAAACATGCTAAAAAATTCAGAAACTGAATTTGTAAATTATTTACTTTTGAATACAATCGGTTACGACACCTTTAAAGGGCTGGCTCCTAAGCAAGCATGTTCTCCTTATAAACTGTTTAGTATAAGGATTTGGCAAACAATTCTATTACTTGTGCTACGCCATTTACTCGACGCGTTTTCCACAGAAAACTTCTTAAAAAACGGATCATATAGAACGACTTGCGCCCACGACTCACTATATTAGATTGACTCACTGCATGACGTATGATGGCACATACAATGTCCATCACATGGATGGAGTTACCGTCATCTAAAGTTCAAAATAATGATGAGTTATCGTAGGCAAGTTATCACCATTAGGTAAGAACAGGCTAGCGCAATTGAGCTAAGGGTTTTTATGCAAGAGTCAATCTTGAAAGAAAGTCGCAATTGCTGGCGGAAAGTGCCAGCGAAACGTGCGGCATTTCTGATTGATGGAGCGGATTACTTCGCAGCGTTCCGCACAGCCGTGGAACAAGCGCAACGTTCCATTCTTATTATTGGCTGGGACATCGACAGCCGCATGCATCTCATACCGGATGAGACATCCTCTAAGTGGCCCGTGCAGCTAGGTGACTTTTTGAACGCTATCGTGCAGAGCCGTCCTCACTTGCATGCCAACATACTGACATGGGACTTTGCCATGATCTATGCTCTGGAGCGGGAACCGCTACCCCTCTATAGGCTCCAGTGGCGCACCCATCGTCGTCTCCACTTTTGTCTGGACGGTAAGCATCCTATAGGCGCCTCCCATCACCAAAAGATTGTGGTCATAGACGACGCCCTTGCTTTTGTGGGAGGCTTGGATCTTACCAAATGCCGTTGGGACACTCCAGCGCATCGTGCCAACGACCCGCGCCGGATGACTAGTAATGGGGAAGCTTATCAACCCTTTCACGACGTGCAGATGATGGTTGACGGCAAGGCCGCTACCGCCTTAGGGGATTTGGCTCGCGAACGCTGGCGACATGCTACGGGAAAACAGCTTCCCCCTGCAGATGGCAAGCAGCATGATCCCTGGCCTTCTGATATACAGCCAGCCATGCGTGACGTAGAAGTTGCCATCGCCCGCACCGAACCGAGCTATGATGGGCGTCCCCCAGTGTGGGAGGTGGAAAATTTATATTTAGATGCAATCGCTGCCGCGCGCCACGCTATTTATATAGAAAATCAATACCTGACTTCGGCTGCGGTTGGTAAGGCATTGGTAAATCGGCTTCAGGAGGAAAACGGCCCAGATATTGTGATGGTTTTACCCCTTGAAACCGGCGGCTGGTTGGAACAATCCACGATGGATGTATTGCGTGCGCGCTTGCTAAAAATACTCCAAAAGGCCGATCAGCATGGACGTCTGCGTATCTACTATCCCGATGCACCGGACCTTGGCAAGGATTGCATTATCATTCATGATAAGTTGTTGATTATTGATGATACACTGTTACGGATTGGCTCTTCTAACCTCAGCAACCGCTCCATGGGATTCGACACGGAGTGCGACTTGGCGGTGGAAGCGCACCACAGAGAAGACCTAAAACAGTCTATCGCGGGTTTACGCAATCGCCTACTTGCTGAGCATCTGGGCACTGAACCGGATCAAGTCGCCCAAGCTATTCTGCAGGAAAATTCATTAATTGCCGCCGTGGAGAGTTTACGTGGTGGTGAACGTACGCTCAGAAAACTGGAAAACTGTATACCAGAGCTTTTGGAGCAGGCACTTCCCGATGCCCAATTAATCGATCCGGAGCGGCCGTTGGATCCTGAAGCACTAATCGCTCAGCTTATGCCGGAGCCCATAGAAGAAAATCACAAAACAGGTGGTAAATTAATGCGTCATCCATGGTTAAAAGGTCTTGCCATCCTTGGCATACTGCTAGCCTTGGCAGCTGTCTGGCGCTGGACACCCTTAGGGGAATGGCTGGATGCGAAAACCCTGGCAAACTGGGGGAGTGGTCTGCGCAACAGTTTGCTGGGCCCCTTGGCGGTGTTGATAGGTTTTTTGCTAGGTAGTCTAATAGCCTTCCCTGTGACGGTATTGATTGTGGTAACCGCGTTGATCTTTGGTCCCATTTTAGGTTTTTTCTATGCATTAACGGGAACCCTGCTGGGTGCAATAGCCAGCTATGGCGTTGGCAGTCAATTGGGCCGCAACACAGTGAGGCAACTTGCCGGTTCACGCATTAATCAGTTGAGCAACCGGCTGGCAAAGCGCGGAATACTTACCGTAGCCGTTATTCGCATGGTTCCCATCGCCCCGTTTACTGTGGTCAATATGGTAGCCGGAGCTTCCCATATTCGCTTCCGTGATTTCGTGCTGGGTACGCTGTTAGGTATGGGACCGGGGACATTAGGACTGACAGTTTTTGCAGACAGCGTCATGCATGCCGTACGCAATCCCGAACCGATCAATTTCGCTTGGATTGCCGGCGTTATGGTAGTCATCGGTCTGGGAGCCTTTACGTTTCAGCGCTGGCTGAACAAGCGTGGTAAATCCAAGGCATTGGCTGCCGAGGGTGGAACGTGAGCAATGTTCCGCCATCTGTCAAACCAACGGATGTGGTTCAGCTAACGGTGGCTTCCTACAATATTCATGGCTGCCGGGGTCTGGATTGCCGGGTGGATGCGGACCGGGTCGTGCGCGTTATCCGCGCTTTTGATACCGATATCGTTGCTCTTCAGGAAGTTGCCATTCAACGAGGCAAGTCAGACAACCTTAGTCAACTTAACTATATTGCCGAGGCGACAGGATTTGCGGGTACTCCCGGACCAGCGCTATTACATCCTGACGCCCCCTGTGGTACGGCGTTGTTAACCCGGCACCACCGAATACTGGCAATACGCCATCTGGATCTTAGTATGCCTAAGCGTGAACCCCGTGGTGCTTTGGACGTGGATTTGGAAGTGGAAGGCATGGTATTTCGTATTATTTCTACCCACTTAGGCTTGCGAGCCTGGGAGCGGCGGGAACAGGTAGCGAGGCTTTTGGCCGCCCTATCCGCTACGAACGGCGATCTAGTGATGCTAACAGGCGACATTAATGAATGGTTTCCACTGCGCCGGACATTACACTTACTGCACACGTTTTTCGGCAAGGGGTCTGCACCAGCAACTTTCCCTTCCTTCTTTCCCATTTTGACCTTGGATCGTTTGTGGGTTAAGAAACAGCCAAATGTCTTAAAGACAGCCATTGAAGTTTATAAAACGCCCCTCGCCCGCATTGCCTCCGACCATTTGCCCTTACTGGCAAAAATTACTGTCAATAAGACGCAAGCTAAAATTTCCTTGGCAGAAGAAACGCTTCGATGAAACCTCTTGTTGGCTTGATTATGGGTTCCAAATCCGATTGGGGTACCCTAGTACATACTTCAGACACACTAGAAAAATTAGGTATCCCCTTTGAGGTTCGAGTTGTCTCGGCTCATCGAACACCTGATCTGCTATTTGAGTACGCTGACAGTGCTGAAATCCGCGGTTTAGAGCTTATCATCGCGGGTGCCGGTGGCGCGGCTCATCTGCCGGGCATGGTGGCAGCCAAGACCAGCTTACCAGTGCTGGGCGTGCCCGTACAATCCAAGACGCTCAGCGGAATGGATTCGTTACTCTCTATCGTTCAGATGCCCGCTGGTATTCCTGTAGGCACGTTAGCTATTGGTAACGCCGGAGCGGTGAATGCCGCACTGCTCGCTGCCAGCATCCTGGGCAATAAACATCCCACTATCCGCTTGGCTTTGCAAACCTTTCGTCGCACTCAAACCGCTCAGGTATTGAGCCAGCCAGATCCCAGGATTAATTCATGATCGTTGGCATCGTCGGTGGTGGTCAACTAGCCCGCATGCTTGCTCTGGCGGGTTACCCGTTGGGATTGCGCTTTCTTGTACTAGATCCCTCACCATCAGCCTGTGCCGGGCATGTTGCAGAGCTTATTCAAGGCGCTTACGACGATTACAAGAAGCTTAGGCAACTGGCTAGCCAGGCTGATGTAGTGACGTTTGATTTTGAAAATGTTCCTGCGAAAGTTGCCTGTTTTCTGGAGAGCCTGGTGTCTGTTTATCCGCCTCCAGCAGCCTTAGAAGTCGCTCAAGATAGGCTTTTTGAAAAGATGCTGTTTCAAGAATTGCACATTCCGACGCCGCCTTTTATAGCAGTGGATTCATTGGATGCTTTACAAACCGCCGTAGCACAACTAGGTCTTCCCGCCATGTTAAAGACTCGCCGTCTGGGCTACGACGGCAAAGGTCAATGGTTACTGCGCATCTCTCATGATATTCTTGCCGCTTGGCAAAAATTTGGCAGTATGCCTTTAATTTTAGAGGGCTTTATACCTTTTCAGCGGGAGGTTTCAATGCTAGCTCTGCGCACCCGTCAAGGCGATACTGCTTTTTACCCACTGGTGGAGAACCAGCACCGAAATGGTATCTTGCAACTATCCATCGCGCCTTACCTGGCAACCGAGTTGGAACTGCAAGCTCGCCAATATGCTATTAGATTATTACAACGGCTTAATTATGTTGGCTTATTGGCTATCGAATTCTTTGTACTTAACGGTCAATTACTGGTCAACGAGATGGCGCCCCGCGTCCATAACTCCGGTCACTGGAGCATTGAAGGAGCCGAAGTGAGTCAATTTGAGAATCATTTACGGGCGATTCTCAACTTGCCTCTAGGTATCACCGCTGCGATAGGGCATTCCGCCATGCTAAATTTAATCGGTGAACTACCAAACCGCAATGTTTTGCTGGCGGTTCCCGGTGTTCATTTTCATGCATATGGAAAAACACCTAAGCCAGGCCGCAAGCTTGGTCATGCTACCTTACGGGTCAACGATCCAATCGTTCTGCAGACCGGGCTTAACAAGCTGTTAACCTTAGTGGGCAAGTAGACCAAGCAGCTATGGCTTTTATGTGGACATCTACCACGTTTGCGTGTAGCTTTGTGCTCGGCTGGGGCTTCAACGATAATGATGATAGAGCAATCCGTTAGTATGAACGGAGAAAACCATATCGCCCCATGGATCTGGTCGCAAGCTGGTGTTAGTTACCATCACCTTTATAGTTTCGGCTGGAAAACCCTCGTTACAGCGTTTCCCTCACACCGCGTCAGTACGTTTTCCATGCCGATGACGTATTACCTGAGATTTCTGGCACCTTTGCGATTCCAGCCTTGCTCATACCATCTGTTCAATCATTTTGCTTAACGAGGAAAGAAGGTTCATGGCGTACAAGCAAATTTCCCTCCCCACCAACGGGGAAAAAATCACCGTCCAAGATGGCAGACTACGCGTACCCGATAATCCTATTGTCGGCTATGTGGAAGGCGATGGCATTGGTCCAGATATTACTAGAGCGTGTTTGCGAGTCTGGAATGCGGCCGTGGAACAAGCCTACAGTGGCAAACGTGAAATCCACTGGTGTGAATTATTTATGGGCGAAAAAGCGGCAGAGATCTATGACGGCAATTATTTTCCCGCGGAAACTCTAGATGCTCTCAATGATTTGATTGTCTCTATTAAAGGGCCTTTGACCACGCCAGTAGGTGGTGGCTTCCGTTCTTTAAATGTGGCCCTGCGCCAAGAGCTTGATTTATATGCTTGCGTGCGTCCCGTACGCTACTATGCCGGCGTGCCGTCTCCTATGCAGCACCCGGAAAAAGTAGACGCAGTCATTTTTCGCGAAAACACCGAAGATGTTTATTCCGGTATCGAATACGCCAGCGGCACAGAAGCAAATAAGAAGCTGGCCAAATTCCTGCGCGAAGAAATGGGTGCGGAGTTTTTTGAAGACGCAGGTCTTGGTGTAAAACCGGTCAGCGCCTTTGCCACTAAGCGTCTGGTGCGTAAAGCTATTCAGTATGCCATTGATAATGGCCGCGAGAGCGTGACTCTGGTACACAAAGGCAACATTATGAAGTATACGGAAGGCGCCTTCCGCAATTGGGGTTATGAAGTAGCCCGGGAAGAATTCCCCGAGCAAACCATTACTGAGACTGAACTCTACAGCGTCTACGGTGGAGTACAGCCAGAAGGTGAAATCGTCATTAAAGACCGAATCGCTGACATTATTTTCCAACTGATGCAGTTGCGTCCGGAGGAGTTTGATGTATTAGCTACGTTAAACCTTAACGGGGACTATTTATCCGACGCCGTTGCGGCGGAGGTGGGCGGCGTCGGCATTGCACCCGGCGCCAACATTGCCGACTACGTAGCCGTCTTCGAAGCTACCCATGGCACCGCACCCAAGTATGCCAACTTAGACAAGGTTAACCCTAGTTCGCTGCTGCTATCCGGTGTCATGATGCTGGAGTATATGGGTTGGAAAGAAGCGGCTGCCTTGATCAACGCGGCTTTCCCCAAAGTTATCGCCGATAAAACGGTGACCTATGATTTTGCCCGGCAAATGGAAGGTGCCACCGAACTTTCTACTAGCGGCTTTGCGGACTGTTTAATTACCAAAATCAAAACCAGCGCCGCCGATTTAGTGGAAGAGGAAGAGCATCGCCGTCATCTTGTGGAAGAGGAACGTAAGGAACGCGAAGCCCAACGCATAGCGAATCCAGAAGAAGCCATGGAAATTTCCGGACGTATTCCCCAGACAGTTGGTTCCATCATGCACCCTGTCATCATCATTGATAAGACGGAACCGGTAAATACCGCTATGCAGAAAATGCGTGAGCAAAACCGTCACGCCGTCTTAATCGCACCTGATGAATCTGAAGATCGGTGGGGCATTATGACTCAACGCGACGTAATCAAGAAAATTATTAGTGTTAATCGCTCCCCTAGCCGTGTCCAAGTCGGAGAGATTGCCAGCCGGCCCGTAATGATGGTACCTGAAGATACCACCTTGCTCGACGCCTCTAGCCACATGGTGGATTCCAATATTCGAAGAGTTGTGGTAGAGAAGAACGGTAAACCAATAGGCATCGTTTCGGACACCGACCTGTTTCGCACAGTAGAAGAATTTGGCTGGGCACCCGACGTCTGAAGTTAGCAGAAAAAATAAGGTAGGAAAGACAGTGCCTCAACCTAAAGATGTTGGTAGGCGCTGTCTTTAAAATGGGCGTAACCAGATTTCCGCTTCTCAGGCGGCCCTAGGCAAGATCTCCAGTGCAGACCGACGAAGAGGTTTTTCAGGATACAGCCGAGCCATTTCTTGTTCGATATAGTACTGCATGAAGTCCTCCCATTGCCCATTGAGGGCGAGACAACGGAGTTGGAGCATAGCCTGGGCGCCGGGCAGCGTCCAATGCATTCCGGTGCGCTCCATGCGATCCTTAACCACATGACGGCAGGCACCCTCGATCACGCCCGAAGCGATGGGATAGCCGGCGGCCAAATACTGATCGTACTGTACACGGTGACGATGGCGATGAAAGTAATCACTAATTTTCGCCAATCGCTGGCGTTGCGCGCCCGATAAGCCGCACCGCTGGGCTTGATCGGTTAGCCAGCTCATTAGCGTCTGGGCCATGCCCTTGAGCAGTGCCAGCAAGCAAAGTTTCATCAGGGCCAGGGCCTGATCGCTGCCCGGCGCATGAAATAAATGCACCGCCTCCCAGAGATACCCATTGGCATGCAGCAAATCCAAAATCTCTACCCGCGGCGTGTCCTTCAGCACCGCATCCAGTGGTTCCCACAAGGTGGGTTGCCCATCCATAACCACCACCCACGGCTGCTGGTGCTGGGGATCTCGTCCCTGGGCTTGCTCCAGCAGCCAGGGGAAAATGACGTCGGCGCTATGGCCCGGCTGGCCGCTGTCGGCTTCGGACAGCGCCGCGCGCAGACGCTTGTATTGAGGCGCCGGACGGGGCGAGGGCGGCGGCACCCCAGACCCCGGTTCCTGAAACAGCGCTTCCAGCACCTGCTCCGGGGTACGGACGTGGGGCTCGATGTGATAAGCCGCGCCTACCAAAGCCATTTGTTTTCGCCCCGGTTTGGGACCGCGCCGATGGGCATGGGCACTGACCGGCGGCGCCGCGGGCGCTTTGCGCATCGGTACCCCCTTGCCGTCGGCGCTCATCACCACCACTTGCGCCTCAACCGCAACCTCCGGCGCGGGTTGCGCAGCCCAGAATCCCTCGACCTGCGTGGCCAGCGTGCGACTGGTCTGCTCCAGACCCGCCACCGATTGCTGCAACCCCAGCATCGGTTCCAACACCGCGTTAACTTGCCCATAAGGCATTTCCATGGCTAAGCGTTGGTCCCACTCCTGCAGCAGGTAGGAATCCTTGCCCGCCGGCAAACCGGCTTGCGCATCTAAGGGCACATACTCAAGGCGTTGTTTCTCGCCGCGGGCGTAAACCCAGCGCTCTCTCTCTAACAGTCCAAAGATCGAACGGTACCCACGCCGCTGGGGCTTCTCCAGACGCTTTACGAGCCGCCCCTCCGCCAACGCCACGTATTCGCCCTCGTCGCCATCGCCCAACAACGCAAAAAACTGCTGCAGCAACAACCACCCCAGCTGTAACAGTCGTTTGCACAACTCACGCTCGACGTCATGCGCCGCACTCCCAGTCGCAGCCGCCACCCGGATAAAGCTTTGCAGCTGGCCAACCAGCGCTTCAACGCTCTCGGGCTTGCTTTGGGTGGTTTCTTGGCTCACTATCTTCATCGGTGGGTTCCTCTCAGGAGTTCGTTTGGCCACGTCATCCTACTTAATCCCCTGCTTCAGGGGTAGAGGAACCCGCCCTTTATTCACTATCAGCGCCCTGCGGAAATTTGGTTACGCCCCTTTAAAATCGGAATATAAAATCCTACGGCGCTTTCTGCTTTTCTTGTATTGCACTAAATTTTGTTAAGATTAACTTGGGCCGAACAATTCAAATTTCTGTTCGAGAAGTTAAAAAATTTAACCCTACATGCGACTCAATTCCTCTAGCTTTTATATTTAATACCGTAACCGTTGGCTTTAAAACTGAAGAAATTTTTTTATTAACTTCCAAAGTCGAACTGATGCGACTGGCTTATGTCTCAAAAGAAAGTTTTAGTGCATTAAACCGTTAGAATATCTTGATTCTTTCTCTCTAAATGTTTTTTCGCAGAAACTCAGTAAAATCTAATACACTTTTCTAGCTTAAAATAAATTTTATATCTACTTAAACTTTAACAATTGTTTGATAATATTTAACAAAATTTAACATACACCATATGCTTCAAAACACACTAAACGTGATATTCTTGTAAAGAATTATACGGGATTACAAGATTACTCAGGTAAAGTATTCAAAATTAATTATTTCAATTGTCTTAGTAAAATTGATGCGCTTTTTTGCTGCTATGTTTAATTGATACTAAACTACCTTGACAATGTCACATTAGCAGTTTCTTACAACATTTATTTATCAATGAACTAAGATAACCAGTGCTGTCTACGAATTGTAGGAGCGAGCTTGCTCGCGATAGGCGAACATCAGGTTTATTTCGCGAGCAAGCTCGCTCCTACCAAGTCGCTTGCAACGTGTCCCGGCTAAAGTTGATAGCCAAAAATATTTCTGTAATACACTGACTTTGAATAGACATTGGATTTTTCTAATATGACATTGTCAAGCTACTTTCATACAAGATTTGACTATATGCTGAGGTGTAAGTATGGATAGGTCGACGAATGGTATGATTCGTCCATACAAAACAGAGTTATCTATTCTGTATATGATTACAGATATCGTTTGGATCGTCGGCTCTCTATGGTTACTTTACTGGCTTTATGACAAGCCATGGCAAAGTGAGCAAGTCTTACTGGCTCTTATAGCAGTTGTTCTATTTTTACTCTTCAGTGAGTTAACTCAAATCTATCGCTCCTGGCGCAGTGAACCCCTAACCAATGAATTTTTGCGCTTGCTAATTATCTGGTCAGCAGTGACAGGAGTATTGCTGATGTTAGGTTTTTTTTCCAACACCTCTAAAGGTTATTCGCGTTTGATTGTGGGTACATGGTTTTTTATAGTTCCATGGATACTATGTTCCTGGCGAACCGCGACACGAGTAGTCTTAAGGAGCTTGCGCAGCCAAGGATACAATTCAAGAAAAGTTGCTATTGTTGGTGCCGGCGAGAGCGGAGTAACCGTGGCACAAACCATTGCTCAGTCGCCATGGATGGGATTAAATTTTCGCGGATTTTTCGATGACCGTAAACCACAGAGTGGCAGACTTCGCTGGCCGGGGAACATCGAAGGAAACTTTGAAAAACTTGTGGAGATGGTAAACGCGCAAAAAATTGATGTGGTGTATATAACTTTACCAATCAATGCATTACACCGAATTTATCCGTTGCTCGATAAACTAGCAGACACGACGGTCTCGGTTTATTTGGTACCCGAATTTTTGGTCGCTAATCTACTACATGGACGTTGGGGTAATCTAGGTGCGTTGCCGACTGTTAGTATATTTGAAACCCCTTTTTTCGGCGCGGACGGTATACTTAAACGTTCTCAAGATATTGTTCTTGGTAGTATTATCTTGCTGCTGATTGCAATTCCAATGTTACTTATTGTTATCGGAATCAAGTTGACATCGCCAGGTCCGGTATTATTCAAACAAAAACGCTTTGGTTTAGATGGACAAGAGATTATGGTTTGGAAATTCCGCACGATGCACGTAAGTGAAGAGAGCGATGAAGTAACTCAGGCCATTCGCAATGATCCTCGCGTCACCCGTCTCGGTTCTTTTTTACGCCGTACTTCACTTGACGAATTACCCCAATTCATCAATGTGCTCCAAGGTAACATGTCCATTGTTGGACCAAGGCCTCATGCTCTTCTTCATAACGAACAGTACCGTTCCCTGATCAAAGGATACATGCTACGTCACAAGGTGAAACCAGGTATTACAGGCTGGGCTCAGGTCAATGGGTGGCGTGGAGAAACAGATACGTTGGAAAAGATGGAACAACGCATCAAACATGATCTCTGGTATATCTATAACTGGTCTCTATGGCTAGACATTAAAATTATCTTTTTAACTCTATTTGGAGGTTTTTTCGGAAAAAACGCTTATTAGCTTTAGCATCACACATAGAACAACATAATTTTATAACAGATCTTACAACTTGCATTCAGGTTTTTAACTACTGACTCTAAGGAATCGGGTCATTTCGAGCTAGTTACACGATATGTAAACTTCACTGTCTTTTTAGCTCGGAGTATTAATTGTGGAGTAGAAAAAAATGAAAGTTGCTATTCTCGCTGGAGGCTTAGGTACAAGACTCGCTGAAGAAACCGAGGTTAGGCCTAAACCAATGGTAGAAATTGGTGGGCAGCCTATTTTATGGCACATCATGAAACATTATGCACATTACGGATATAACGAGTTTGTCATAGCTCTAGGATACAAAGGAGAATACATAAAACGCTGGATGAGAGAGTTTTGTGCACTACACAGCAATATGACTGTAAAGACGGGTACAGGTGATATTATCCTTCATGATAAAAATCAGACTAACTGGACTGTGGATTTAGTGAATACGGGACTTAATACCGCCACCGGTGGTCGGATAAAGCGCTTGGCACCCTGGATAGGTAGCGGCGCTTTTATGCTGACTTGGGGAGACGGTGTGTCGGATATCAATCTACATGCTTTGTTACGGTTTCATCGCTCTCATGGAAAATTAGCGACGTTAACCGCCGTACGTCCTCCCGCCCGCTTTGGTCACCTGGAGTTTGAAGGAGACCAAGTACTTAAATTCACTGAAAAACCACAAACCAGTGAAGGATGGATCAATGGTGCCTTTTTCGTGCTTGAACCGGGTATCTTTGATTACGTCGAAAACGATGATACGCAATGGGAAAAGGAACCTTTGGAGCGATTAGCGGAAGACGGCCAACTGATGGCCTACCGGCATACTTCGTTCTGGCAATGTATGGACACGATACGTGATAAGAAACTGCTAGAAAAATTGTGGCACCAAGGAAATTCTCCATGGAAAGTATGGAGTTAAAACGATGCGTATATTAGTGACTGGTCATGCCGGCTACATAGGGACTGTGCTTGTGCCCATGTTATTGGAGCATGGGCATAAAGTCATAGGACTTGATACGGATTTATTCAAGCAGTGCACTTTCACCGGCGTTGTCCCCAATATCGAAAGTTTAAAAAAAGACATTCGGGACACTCAAAAGCAGGACGTTGAAGGATTCGATGCAATTATCCATCTGGCCGGCTTATCCAACGATCCTCTTGGCGATTATAGGCCACAATTAACGCAGGACATTAATGAGAAAGCTTCCATCCACCTTGCTAAAATCGCGAAGGCGGCTGGCGTAAAACGTTTTTTGTTTGCGTCTTCCTGTAGTAACTACGGTGCTGGAGGCGCCGAGTTTCTTACAGAAGAAGCCTCTTTTAACCCTGTCACTCCGTATGGTGTATCAAAAGTACGCGTGGAAGCTGCGCTATCGCACATGGCTGACTCAGGATTTAGTCCTACCTTTCTACGCGCATCAACTGCTTATGGAGTATCACCTCGTTTACGCTTCGATTTAGTGCTCAACAACCTGACGGCGTGGGCATTCACAACGGGTAAAGTCTATCTCAAGAGCGATGGCACACCATGGCGTCCTGTCGTTCATGTGGAAGACATTTCGCGAGCCTACCTGGCGGTATTACACACTCCCCGAGAGCTAATTCACAACGAAGCTTTTAACGTGGGAACGAGTACTGAAAACTACCAGATGCGGGAACTTGCAGAGATTGTCAAAGCGGTTGTGCCAGGATGCCATGTTTCCTATGCGCTAGATGCCGGACCAGACAAACGATCCTATCGAGTTGATTGCAATAAAATTGCCCTTACTTTGCACGACTATAAACCCCAGTGGACAGTGCAAAAAGGGGTAGAACAATTGTATGCAGAGTATAAAAAGGTTGGATTGACTCTGGAGGAATTCGAAGGACCTAAATATATGCGTATTGCCCATGTTAAAGCACTCATTGCGACAGGTCAATTAGATCAAGAGTTGCACTGGATACAACCAGACAATAAAGGAGACATAGCAGCTCGCCAAGAACTGCAAGACGTATAAGCTAAGCAGCATCACCGGCGAAAATAGTTCTGTTTCCACACTTTGAAATAGTAGGTAAGGAGAAACCTGACAATGAGTAGGATAACAGCATGTCGTTCATGTGGCAGCTCAAACTTAGAGCCAGTATTAAATCTCGGTCAGATGCCTTTGGCTGATCGTTTACTCACTGAAGTGCAGCTTCGTAAACCAGAGCCTAAATTTTCTCTGGAAGTCGCATTTTGCCCAAATTGCGGGTTGATACAAATCCTTGAGACAGTACCTCCCTCTGTCTTATTCTGTGAAGATTACCCCTACTACTCATCGTTTTCAGACGCCTGGTTGCAACACTGTCGCGGGAACGCCTTGGAGTTAATAAAATCTCGCAATCTGAACTCAAACAGCCTTGTTGTCGAATTGGCAAGTAACGACGGCTACCTGCTGAAAAACTACGTGGAGCACAATATTCCGGTTCTAGGTATTGATCCGGCGGAGGGACCGGCAATCACAGCTGAACGTATGGGTGTGCCTACGTTACATGCTTTTTTTACTACAGGGTTAGCCCAAGAGTTACAAAATAAAGAGCAACTTGCCGATGTAATACATGCCAACAACGTTCTGGCCCATGTCGAGGATACCAATGGATTTGTAGAAGGAATTAAAATATTGCTTAAAAACAACGGCGTGGCCGTTATTGAAGTGCCTTATGTTAAGGATCTAATCGATCATCGGGAATTTGATACGATTTATCATGAACATCTTTGTTATTTTTCAGTAACGGCGCTCGATAATCTGTTTAGAAGACACGCATTATTTTTAAATGAGATTAAGCGGCTTTCTACTCACGGAGGATCGCTGCGTTTATATGTTGAGAAAAAGGAGAAGGTTAGCAATTCGGTTCGCGACCTACTGGATGTGGAGGCTAAGGAAAAGGTCAATGACATCAGCTACTATCGCCAATTCTCCGATCGCGTTCAAAGTGTTAAATATGCTTTAAAAAATTTGTTGACAGATCTCAAAGCAGCAGGAAAAAAAATTGCAGCATACGGAGCTGCAGCTAAAGGAAGCACGTTAATAAATTATGTGGGGATTGATAGGCAAATCGTTGATTTTATAGTAGATCGTAACACATACAAACAGGGTCTTTATATGCCGGGACAACATTTATCGATTTTCGGCCCTGAGAAGATTCTTGAGGAAATGCCAGATTATGTACTGCTGCTTTCCTGGAATCTCGCTGATGAAATTCTTGCACAACAAAGTGAATATCGCCGACGAGGAGGAAAATTCATTATTCCTATTCCTGAACCAAAATTAGTATAAGCCAATGTCTGGAATATGCTACAGGAGATAAATACGAATGGTTTATACATGCCCTAGCTGTCATGTTGGAGAAATGGAAATTTTTCACCAGTTAAAATCGGTTCCTGCCAACAGTTGTATATTGTTAAGCTCATCTGAAGAGGCAATTAATTATCCGAAAGGTGAAATTCGACTTGCTTTTTGTTACGAATGTGGTTTTGTATCAAACGTAGCATTTGAAGAGAAATTAACGGAATATTCCGGACGTTATGAAGAAACACAAAGTTACTCTGGAACGTTTCAAGAATTTCACAAAGAACTAGCCCACCGATTAATAAAAAAGTACAACTTACATGAGAAACAAGTTATCGAAATTGGCTGTGGAAAAGGAGAATTTTTAATATTGCTGTGTGAAATTGGTGGCAATAGAGGTATAGGATTTGATCCTGGCTATATAGAAAACCGAATTGAAAGCCCGGCTTTGCAACACATTACCTTTATACAAGATTTTTATTCAGAAAAGTATTCGTCTTATCAAGGAGATTTTGTCTGCTGTAAAATGACACTCGAACATATTCATCCAACAGCAGAATTTATTAGTACTATTCGACGCTCTATTGGAGACCGCTCGGAGACCATTGTGTTTTTCCAAATACCAGAAGCAACACGCATTCTCCGCGACTGCGCATTTGAAGATATTTATTACGAACACTGTTCATACTTTACGCCAGGATCATTGGGACGCTTATTCCGTCGATGCGGTTTTGAGGTGTTTAACTTATCGACGGAATATGATGATCAGTACCTTACTATTGAGGCACGGCCAGCGACTTATCCTGTCGACACACAAACAGCCCTCCCACAAGAGGAGGATATGCCGATACTGAAAGAGTATGTGGCAGAGTTTCCTAAGCAGCTTCAAATAAAACGTCAGCTTTGGCATAGCCGCCTTGCCAGTTTCGCAGCACAAGGCAAGAAAATTGTGCTTTGGGGTTCTGGTTCTAAAGGCGTGTCATTTCTTACGACATTAGACGTCGGCAAGATGATTGAATATGTTGTCGATATCAATCCTTTTAGAAAAGGTTTTTATATGTCTGGCACGGGACAACAAATAGTTGCCCCAGATTTCCTTAAAGCATACCGCCCGGATGTCGTCGTTATTATGAACCCTATATACCGTAAAGAAATCAGCAATACATTACGGCAGTTGGGTTTGTCTCCTGAACTGTTTATCTTGTGAAAATCGACATAATAAGGGTGATAACTTTATGGAACACCAATGCCCTGTTTGCGATTCATTCGATACTTCGACCTGTATCAAAATTTCTAATATACCCGTTTTTTGTAATGTGTTGCTAGCAACGCCTCATGAAGCCTTTAATATACCTAGAGGAGACATCGATCTCACATTATGTCGGTACTGCGGCCACCTCTTTAATTCGGCTTTTAACTCTAAATTAACTGAATATAATGAAAGTTATGAAAATTCATTGCATTATTCTGAACACTTTCAAGAATATGCTACATCGCTTGCCAATCAATTAATTAAGAAGTATGACCTTTATCAAAAAACAATCATTGAAATTGCTTGTGGCAAGGGAGAATTTCTAGCACTCCTTTGTGAATTGGGTGACAACTATGGTGTTGGTTTCGATCCAAGCTATCTTTCAGGAAGAATTAATGGTACCGCTTTAAATAAAATTAACTTTGTTAAAGACTATTATTCGGAAAGCTATGCATCTTACAGCGCAGATTTAATTTGCTGTCGACATGCTCTTGAACATATTCAATTTCCTCGAAAATTCTTAGATACTGTCTATAAAACGGCAAGCAACAAAAGTAACATTTTTTTTGAAGTTCCAAATGTATTGTTTATTCTCAAAGAAATGGGCATTTGGGATATTATTTATGAACATTGTAGTTATTTTAGCAAGCAGTCACTGACGCACGCATTCTGTAAAAGCGGATTCCAGGTAAACCAGGTAAGAAGTACCTTTGGTGATCAATTTTTATGTATTGATGCTTTTATCAATAATAAAAAAGACTTACCGGTGATTGACTCGAATAACATAGAAAATGTGGTAAAGTTTGTAAGCACTTTTAAACGGAAGTACCAAGAAAAAATCGACGGATGGAAGGAAGCGCTCGAAAATTATAAAAAGCTTGGTTTAAATGTAGTTGTTTGGGGAGCCGGCTCTAAGGGAATAACATTTCTCAATACGCTTACAGTAGAAAACGAGATGGGGTGCATTGTAGATGTCAATCCAAATAAATATGGAAAATTTATCCCCGGCACCGCTCATCAAGTTGTTCCTCCAAACTTTCTCAAAAAGTATCAACCTGACATAATTATCGTTATGAATCCTGTGTACAAAGATGAGATAGAAAACATTGTCACTCGGATGAATCTTAGACCATCGATATTAACGGCTTAGCCCCATTAGTCAAAATCTTTCGACCTGTACGGTTAGATCAAGCCGCCTTGGTAACGAACTGGAAAGGGATGACCCTGTTTCGCACCCAAGTTCGGGTGGCACCATTGAGAACCACCGCGCTCAGCGCTGTCAGTGCGTGAGAGCCTGGTTTCGACCAACTCATCCCATGATGCTTTTGGCGGTTGGCAGTGACCAGGTTGTTGGCGCGCTCGACCGGATTGCTGGAGTTGGGAAGCCCCAACTGGCACCGCAAGGCATAGCAGGGAATCCCGGAGCGGTTACGCTCCAGATACCCGATCAGGCGTTTCATCGCCGCCGGATTCTTCAACTCCGCCGCGGCGATGGAACGTAAATAGTCCTGTGCTCGGTCAAGCAGCCCGAACCACAGCAGGCCGAGCAACACCTTCAGGTGGCGATTGCGAATCTCACGGCCGCGGCAGGCCAGGCTCAATTGCGCTTTGCACTTCTTGACCAGGTGGAACCAATCCAGGATCAGCGACACGGCGGGATGCCAGCTGAAGAAACTGACAATGGCCCCCTGCAAGCTGCGTTGGCCATCGGTAAAGAACCGCAGCCGCTGCGCCAGCAGACCATTGGTGAGCAGAAAAGCCAACACGAATCGTAGCACCTGGCCTACGTCGGCGCCGGTCAGCGTAAAGCGCTGCCCCGGCTGCTCGATTTGCGCCACCGTAGTGTGCACCGTCGGGCGCTGGTTCGCCGTCCACGCTGGAGTCTCGGGGCATTCCTCGACGGTCGCGGGCCCTGCCACCGCTTCGGTTTCCACCGCCGCGCCGCCCTGGCGCACCCGTTCCGCCTTCTGCTCCTTGACCCCGACATCATCCACGGCGATATTGACCGTATCGTGGTGCTGTTCGTAGTCCGCACCGTGGCGCTGTTGCTTGACTGCTTCGATCAGCCCTTCGTCCAACCCCCGCTGGCGCATGGTTTGCTCGATCACGGCCAGCGCCGCGTTGACCGTCGGTTCGCTCAACCGCGTCGGCACGAACGATTCCACCTCGCCGCACAGCGGGGCACTTCGCTCCGGACGGCCGTCGGCGTCGAACCGATGCGACCTCAACACGCGCTCACTGTGACACTCCAGAAACTCGATGACCTGCCGTCCTTCCCTTTCCGCCCCGTCGCGCAAGCTGTTCAACGGCGTCCCACCAACCGCCTGATGGCGGCTGCGGTTAAAGTGGTCAACCGTCTGGCGGTAGCTGCGTTGGGTCGCCCCGGTCAGCACGGCCAGTTCCTTGAAACCGGCCGTCGGGTACCACTGCCGCCCCTGACGAGCCGGCCATAACTGCCCGCCCGCAAAGACGATCGCATCGGCTTCATCCACCACATCGAATATACCAAACCGAAACCGGCCTACTTCGCCATCCACCCGGTAGTCACTGGCGTGCCGCACCACCCGGCAGACCCCCCTTTTTCGTCACACACCTCCAGGGCACGCGCCCGGCTCGCCTCTTCCAACACCCCAGCCAAGGCATCCCGCATCGTCGCATAGCTGGCTTCCAAGACGCCAGCCTCCAATGCATCGATATCGAATACGCTGCCCGCCTCCAGCACCAGCCGGAACTGACCCGCATCCACGCGGGTGGCAGCCTTATCCGCCGCAACACTCGCCTCCGTTGGCTTGATCGTAATCTGCACACACACTTCCAGGTTCTTCATGGCGCGCCCCCCAGGTGACGATTTCAAGGGTGAGATGGCTACTTGTAAGAATAGTAGCAGGCCTGGGAGGCTTCAATTTAACCGTACAGGTCGAAATCTTTTAAAGTTAGGACTTACGCAAATTGGGGAAGCGCCGGTGCGAAAAGTTGTTTCCTGCGGCGATTACCGAGCCGGCGTCAATCAAAGCCAACCCGGCCAAGCCCCGGCAGCTTAAGCGCAGGCCCAAACGGGTCAAGCCCGAACGTCAAGCCCAGCAGATTGACTTCCACTCCTTCGCGAAAGCCAATTAATAATCCAAGAACCCCGTAGATTGAGACTTGATAGCCACTACCGCTAGGCGTAAGACCCGCCAACCCGCCGCCGGCTATATAGTCTTTGCCAATGGCTGTCGGCGGCAATTCCAGCTTGAGTGCCGGCACCGAGCGGCCGATATAAGCTGTGAAGGTATTACTATTGGGACCTGGCCAGAGGCGGTATTCATTCTGATGGGGGTAGTGCTGCGCTGCTCGGCGAACGTTTTCTATCAACGCATCCACGCCTTCTCCTCGTAGATCGACGAGAAGGCGCGGCTGACTCCCAAACCAATACCCATCGGGAACGCCCGTTCGCACCCGCGCCGCAGGATATCCCCGCCGCACGCCCCAGCCGAGCACCTCATAGCGCTGATACTGCTTTGCTCCAGTGGGTTTGATGGCAATCCAGGTATGGGCGCCTAAGACGCCACGCCAACCAAAAGCGCGGGCGGTATAGACTTGTAACGGATCTTCCCCCCTGTGATTTGACGTAATTTACTGAACTTTCTGATAAAATCGTGATTTTGGCTGTGATTATGTAGGCATGTAAATAGCTTATTTTAATTGACATAATGTAAATAGTTTGTTATCTATAAACGCATGTACATCGCCACTGTCCCTAACCGCAGCTCCCCCCCGCGATCCTGCTGCGGGAAAGCTATCGTGACGGCAACCACATCAAAACCCGCACCATCGCCAATCTCACCCATTGGCCGGCGGAACGTGTCCAGGCGCTGCGGCGCTGTTTGAAGGGAGAGGTTGATGGCCAGCGGGAGGCGGCCGCGCCGGTCAGTGACCGGGTGTTTGGAGTCCTGTTCATGCTCAAGGCGGTAGCGGAGCGGTTAGGGATCGTTCGGGTGTTGGGCCAGGGGCGAACCGGGAACCTGGCATTGTTTCTGGTGCTGGCCCGGATGGCGGCGCAGGGCTCGCGGTTGTCGGCCGTACGTT
>CAVSVP010000001.1:0-70197 GCA_963731125.1 uncultured Pseudomonadota bacterium | reverse complement strand
AACCGATAGACCTCGTTCCCGCATCATCTATATCCAGATCCCGATCACTCAAGGTCTACATATCTCAAGATACTTTTTTCCAAGTGGACATTTACTGAAAATAGGGTTACGCTAAAGACGTTTTATAAAAGTTTGGCCATATGGAGTTCAATAACAGATTAATCTCAAGTAATGTTGTTTAGTTCTCGGGTTCTAACGTGGATATCGATTAGCCGGTATATCTTTAATCCTCCAGACCTTATTCTCCTCACTCCCAAGCTAAGACCACATCTCCATCCGTCCAGGCCGAGCACCTTGATTTTCGGCGTACTAAACGAACCCTCCACAAAAGCAATAGAGCCTAAACGGGTCTTGCCGCACTTTATGGACACTCACCACGCTTAAGCTTAACAGGGTTAGAGGAAGCTAGGCCCAATCGAGATTCATTCAGCAGAGCCGTGAAGTGATATGGTTGGCCTGCCGCCAACGTCTCTTCCTCTCATTTATTAAGGGAATCTTATGCTTATCCGGGTTGGCTACGACATCATATTCGAACATCCGGCACCGACGCCGCTCATCGTGATGCTCTACCTGCATCCCTCACGCGTACCATCAATCCGCCGGGGTGAATATCTGCTCGTCGAACCGCAGGTGCAAGTCAGTCACTACACCGACGGCTTTGGCAACCGCTGCGGTCGCCTGCTCGCGCCCGCCGGCCGGATCAGGTTCTGGAATGATGCGGTGGTAGAAGACGATGGTCAACCGGACCGACAGAATACCGGCGCCGGGCAACACGAAATCCATGACTTGCCAGATGAGGCGCTAAAGTTTCTGATCGCGAGCCGCTACTGCGAAGTGGACCGGATGCTGGACCTCGCCTGGCAGCTGTTCGGTTCTACCCCCAAAGGCTGGGTACGCGTGCAGGCGATCTGCGATTTCGTACATCAGCATATCCAGTTCGATTATCTTCAGGCACGGAGTACGCGCACCGCCTACGAGGCCTTCCAGGAAGGAGTCGGTGTTTGTCGGGATTTCATGCATCTGGCGGTCACTTTCTGTCGCTGCCTGAATATCCCCGCCCGGTACTGCACCGGGTATCTCGGCGACATCGGGGTGCCGCCGGCGTCTGACCCCATGGATTTCAGCGCGTGGTTCGAGGCGTATCTGGGCGGTCGCTGGTATACCTTCGACCCTCGTCACAACACCCCGCGCGTTGGCCGTGTCCTGATGGCCTATGGCCGCGACGCCGCCGATGTGGCCCTGCTGACCTCCTTCGGACCGAGCCGGCTAGAACGCTTCACGGTCTGGACTGATGAAGTGGGCGAGGAAGCCCTGGTACAGGCCCCGAATCAGCAGGACATTGGCTAAATTCCAGGAACCTACAGAATTCCCCGTGCGCCACCCGCCGGCCGGAGCTTCTTTCGTACCGACTTGATCCTGCAAAGAAGTACGAGGCAGCTGCCTTATTATCAATTGCAGCTTGGCACTCCGATCGTCGGTGAGCTCTTGATCCTTGGCTTACCGTCCGGAACAGTGAGTTAAATGCTGGTTACCTTACGACGAATTGTACAAGAGGTCCGGGCCACAACCGATCTGGATGCGGCTCTGGCCATTATCGTTCTCCGAGTCAAAGAGGCTATACCTGTCGATGCTTGCGCCGTTTATTGCACCGATGAGAAAAGCCAGCAGTATGTTTTGATGGCAGCGGACGGGTTGAACCCAAGTTCGATAGGCCGGGTCCGCTTAGGCTGGAATGAAGGCCTTGTAGGGTTGGTTGGGGAACGCCAAGAGCTGGTCAATTTGAAGAATGCGGCGGCTCACCCGCGCTATTGTTCTTCCCCCGAAACCAGAGAAGAAAGTTACCACGCCTTTCTCGGCGTACCGCTGATCTATTATCGCCGGACTCTGGGTGTGTTGGTGGCTTGGAGACGGACGCAGGGCCAGTTCGACAAAGAGGAAGCGGCTTTTTTCGTCACCATTGCAGCCCAGCTGGCAAGGGCCGTCCATGACGCTGCTACCATCGGGAGTGTCACCAGGCTACTGAGCGGAGAGGCTCAAGGAAGCGCATTTATTCAAGGCACTCAGGGTGCCCCGGGAGTGGCTATCGGCACTATCGCACTGCTCGATCCGCTGGGCAAGCTGGAGTCGATACCGGATCGCCAAGCCCAAGACATCGATGCCGAAGTGATCGTCTTCAGGGCCGCGGTTGCTGCCGTTCAAGAGGAACTGCGCGTAAGCAGCGAGCGTCTGGCGGCTGACCTGCCCAACGAAGCACGCACGTTGTTCGATGTTTACTTGATGTTGCTGGGCAGTAACAGTTTAATCGCAGACACCCTCCAGCGCATTCGCGGCGGAAGCTGGGCTCCGGGGGCATGGCGGGACGTTATTGCCGAGCACGCACAAGTCTTCGAACGTATGGAAGACCCCTATTTGCGTGTCCGTGCGGAAGATATCCGCAACATCGGCCGCCGTACCCTTAGCCATCTGCAAGCGGAGGCCAAAGCACTAAGACAGTACCCGGAACGGTGCATCTTGATGGGCGATACGGTCAGCATAACAGAGATTGTCGCCGTGCCTATTGACCGACTCGCCGGCATTGTATCCACGCGCGGTTCGACCTTATCTCATACCGCCATTCTGGCACGGGCCTTGGGCATTCCCGCCGTTGTGAGCCTCACCGCCCTGCCCATCGGACGATTGGACGGCTGCGAGATAGTGGTCGATGGCGACCAAGGGCGCATCTGTATTCGGCCCTCACGCGCGGTGGCCGACATCTTCCAGCAACACATCAGCGAAGCGGAAGCACTTGCCGCGCGCCTCAGATCACTCCGTAACTTGCCGGCCGAAACGCCAGACGGTATCCGGCTGTCCTTGCATGTCAATGTCGGGCTCATCGCTGAGCTTATCCCCGCACTGACCGCCGGGAGCGAAGGCGTTGGTCTGTTTCGCACGGAATTTCCTTTTCTGGTGCACGAATCGTTTCCAGTCGAAGACGAACAGTATCAGCTCTACCGTAAGGTGCTGGAGTCCTTCGCGCCGAAGCCGGTGGTCCTACGCACCCTGGACGTGGGCGGCGACAAAATCCTGCCTTATTTCCCTGTCGAGGAGGACAATCCCTTTTTGGGTTGCCGTGGTATCCGTTTCACGTTGGATCATCCAGAGATCTTTCTGATCCAATTGCGGGCTATGCTGCGGGCCAATGCGGACCTGAATAACCTGCACGTGCTGTTTCCCATGATTAGCAAGGTCGGTGAGGTGGATGAGGCCCTGGGGTTGCTGGCACGCGCGTACCGCGAGCTGTTGGCGGAAGGTCAGGAGGCGGCAAAGCCGCGCGTGGGGGCAATGATCGAAGTGCCTTCCGCCGTCTACCTGACCGCCGCCTTGGCAGGACGCGTGGATTTCCTCTCGGTTGGGACAAACGATCTTACTCAATACCTGCTCGCCGTGGACAGGAACAATGCTGAGGTGGCAACGCCGTACGACCATCTGCATCCGGCCGTTCTCGGCGCCGTCCGCCAAGTCGTCGAAGGGGCGCACCGACAAGGTAAACCCGTCAGTGTGTGTGGCGAAATGGCCGGCGATCCGGCGGCCGCTCTCTTGTTGTTGGGAATGGGAGTCGATGCCTTGAGCATGAACATTACCAGTCTTTCGCGCGTCAAGTGGGTAATCCGCAGCTTCACTCACCACCGGGCGCGTGCGCTCCTTGATGAGGCATTGGGTATGGAGAATGAATACGCCATCCAGCGCCTGCTGAATGGCGCACTTGAAGAAGCCGGTTTGGGCGTGCTCGTCCGAGCGAAATGATAACCATCAAACCGGGACAATGCCATCCGAGTCACGCCACCCCTTCAGCAAGTGTCGCACCCGCTTTCCGTCCGACGGCCGTCTTGCCGCCGGCTCAGCTGCCCTTGCGGTTGCTGCAACCGCCCGGCTCTTCATAGACCACCCTACGCAGCCGCTGCTGCTTCGCGGGAACCAAGGCAGAACCAAAGGAACCAAAGGGTCGAGTCTCACAGGGCAGGGCAGGGCAGGGCAGGGCAGGGCAGGGCAGGGCAGGGCAGGGCAGGTTAGCGAAGCGTAACCCGCCCAACCGCTCTACATCAATGCCGGCGGCGTCCCTCAAGCTTTGCGATACAGCTCCGCTCCACCCCGCTTAAATTCCTCGGCTTTTTCCCGCATGCCCTGCTCCATCGCCGTCTCCACGTCGGCAATTCCTTTCGATTGGGCGTAGTGACGGACGTCTTGGGTAATCTTCATCGAACAGAAGTGCGGCCCGCACATGGAACAAAAATGCGCCACCTTAGCGGACTCCTTAGGTAGGGTCTCGTCGTGGTAGTCCCGCGCCCGCTCCGGGTCGAGACCCAAGTTGAATTGATCCTCCCAGCGGAACTCAAAGCGCGCCTTGCTCAGAGCATTGTCACGGATCTGAGCGCCCGGGTGCCCTTTGGCCAGGTCGGCGGCATGAGCAGCGATCTTGTAAGCGATAATGCCTTCCCGTACGTCTTCCTTGTCGGGCAGCCCTAGATGTTCCTTGGGGGTTACATAGCACAACATGGCAGTACCGTACCAACCGATCTGCGCCGCCCCGATGGCCGAGGTAATATGATCGTAACCCGGAGCGATATCGGTGGTCAGCGGTCCCAGGGTGTAAAAAGGGGCTTCGTAACAATCCTGCAGCTCACGGTCCATATTTTCCTTAATGAGCTGCATGGGCACATGCCCGGGTCCCTCGATCATCACCTGGACATCGTGCTGCCAGGCAATCCGGGTCAGCTCCCCCAGGGTCTTGAGCTCGGCAAACTGGGCAGCGTCATTGGCGTCCGCCAGAGACCCCGGTCGCAAGCCGTCGCCCAGCGAGAAAGATACGTCATAGGCCTTCATGATCTCGCAGATTTCCGCAAAGCGGGTATAGAGGAAACTTTCCTGATGATGGGCCAGACACCACTTGGCCATGATAGAACCACCCCGGGAAACGATACCGGTTACCCGCTCGGCGGTAAGCGGCACATGGGCCAAGCGTACGCCGGCGTGGATGGTGAAATAATCCACGCCCTGCTCCGCCTGCTCAATCAGCGTATCCCGAAAGATTTCCCAGGTAAGCTCCTCCGCCTTGCCGTCCACCTTTTCCAGCGCCTGATAAATGGGCACCGTGCCGATGGGCACCGGGGCGTTGCGCAGAATCCACTCGCGGGTTTCATGGATATGCTTGCCGGTGGATAAGTCCATGATCGTATCGGCGCCCCAGCGAATTCCCCAGACCATCTTTTCCACCTCTTCCGCAATGCCGGAGGTCACCGCGGAGTTACCCAGGTTGCCGTTGATCTTCACCAGAAAATTGCGCCCGATGATCATCGGCTCCAACTCCGGGTGGTTAATATTGGCGGGAATGATGGCGCGCCCCCGGGCCACTTCCGCGCGGACAAACTCCGGCGTTATGGATTCCGGGAGCGCGGCGCCAAAACTCATTCCCGGATGTTGGCGGCGCAGGCGGGTGTCTTTGTATGCCTCTAAGCGGAGATTTTCACGCAGGGCAATAAACTCCATCTCCGGGGTGATGATGCCCCGGCGAGCATAATGCATCTGCGTCACGTTAGCACCGGTCTTGGCCCGCCGCGGCCGGCGGATATGGGCAAAGCGCAGGTGGTCGAGCGCCGGATTGTTAACCCGCTGGCGGCCATACTGGGAGCTTGGGCCGGTTAGCTGCTCGGTATCTCCACGCTGCTCGATCCAATGCGTGCGCAGCGCCGGCAGTCCCGTTAGTAAATCGATCTTGACTTTTGGGTCTGTGTAAGGACCTGAGGTATCATAGGCCGTGATAGGTGGATTCGTCTCGGCGCCAAAACTGGCCGGCGTGTCCGCCTGGTGAATTTCGCGCATGGGCACCCGGATGTCCGCGCGGCTGCCCTGCACATAGATTTTTTGTGAGTTGGGATAGGGTTGGGTGACATCTGCGCTGAGCGCGGCAGTTGCCTCTAAAAAGCTTTCAGGAATGGCGCTCACTTAGGTTTCATCCTCATGGTGGTTGGTCTGGCACGATGAAACGAGAGCGCATTTAATCGACGGTAGCTTCCCTACGCTGGCATTACCCAGGTCAGGTTCCAAGGGTGTTATCTCAGCCCCTGTCAACCAGGAGCACCCCCGCTTCAGTGGTTAGCCATTGAAGCATAGATCAGCGACCTTGAAAAGAGTGTATTAGCGAAGAGGTTGTCAATGGCCCAGAGCATCGTCGCCATTTTCGATGGAATAATATTCCGTCCCCTCGAACCCGTGACGCTGGCACCCAATACGCGGGTACAGATCACCATCGCAGACGCCGGTTTTCCTGCAGAGACTCCGGCGCTACCTTCTATCGATATGCCATTGAATTCGCAAACGTCCGGTGGCCGGTTGGAGGCAGCCGCTGAGTGGGAAAAGCTTGAACGCTATATCTGTGAAAATTACTTTTACAGCGATTTCTACGCTATTGAAAAATAGCTTTCGCAGCGCACGAAATTATCCTTCGCCTGCGTTAAACCCGCCTGTCATAACCGCTCGCTAAACTGTGCTCTCAGGCTATAGCGACCTCGTAATAATTGCACAAAGGAGTGAGTTAAGTAGGAGAGATATCATGCGAAAAACAATCCATCTTATCCGTCATGGCCAGTCAACTTTTAATGCCGGGTATGAAGCGCTGGGAGTGGATCCCATGCTGCACGATGCGCCTCTGTCACCGCTGGGGTATCAGCAGGCAGCCGCGCTACGCAAGACGCTCGCCGCTACGTCTTTTGATTTGGTGGTCACCTCGCCGCTCACCCGGGCGCTGCAGACCTGTCTGGGAATCTTCGACGGACGTGGGATTCCTTATCTTGTGGAGACTCTGCACCGGGAGCATAGGGGCAGCAGTTGCGATATCGGCCGTTCCCCTCTGGAACTCGCCAAAGAGTTCCCCGCGTTTACGTTTGACCATCTTGAGGATCCCTGGTGGTACGTAGACGCCGCCGGCGGCACCGAACCTGAAGATTTGCTGATGGCGCGGGTTTCCGGCTTTCGCGATTGGTTAACATCACGGTCGGAGCAATCCATCGCCGTGATTGGCCACGGCACATTTTTTTCTCGCCTGGCGGGCCGGCAATTGGCAAATTGTGAGATGTGCCTACTCAATGTATAAGTGCCGCGCCTAACCAGCACTGAATAAATCATAGAGCCGGATACTCGAAGTGACTTTGCTACTGCTACAATTCAATATTTCGTCAATCGAGTCGAGAGGCGCCCATGCAAGATTGGTTACTGGACAGCAAACCGGCAAACGCCATTCCGCTTATCTTGGTTGCCGCAGACACATTCCCTCAGTGGCTGCAAAACCAGGACGCCGCCTGGCGCCGATGGCTGGAAACCACCGATTTTCAAGCCAAACCTAATAGCATTTCCTTAATTCCCGGCCGCGATGGTGCGTTGACCGCCGTTATCGCCGGTATTACCTGCCTGGATGACCCCTGGGCCTGTGGCGGTCTTCCCACCGCCTTGCCCGCGGGCAGTTATTATCTCGACACGGAACGGGGCTCTATGGCTCTGGAGCGTATCGCCGTTGGCTGGGGGTTAGGTGCCTACCAGTTCACCCGTTACAAAGCGCCTCGGCAAATCCCGGCCAAGCTGGTGCTGGATTCGCTCTGGGACGGTCAGAGCATCCGGCATCAAGTACAAGCCATCACCTTGGTCAGAGATCTGATTAACGTTCCGGCGGAAGACATGATGCCAGAGCAACTCGGGGAGACTATGCTGGCCTTGGGTCAGGAATTCGGTGCCATGGTCACCCAGGTGGCGGGCGACGAGTTGCTGGCGCAGAACTATCCGCTGATTCATGCCGTCGGCCGGGCCAGCGCTCATGCACCCCGTTTGCTCGAGCTGCGTTGGGGAGACGCCGGCCGCCCGCAGCTTACCCTGGTCGGCAAGGGCGTTTGCTTCGACAGCGGTGGTTTGGATTTAAAAACCGCTAACGGTATGCGTCTGATGAAAAAAGACATGGGTGGGGCGGCCCACGCCATCGGCCTTGCCCGTTTAATCATGAGCACTAACCTGCCGGTGCGGCTGCGGGTATTAATCGCCGCCGTCGAAAATGCGGTGGCCGGTAACGCGTTGCGTCCCGGTGATGTGGTGCGTGCGCGCCGGGGATTGACAGTGGAAATCCATAACACCGACGCCGAAGGTCGGCTGATTCTCTGCGATGCGCTGGCGGAGGGTGCCGCCGAGAAACCGGATCTGCTGATTGATTTCGCCACGCTGACCGGGGCAGCGCGGGTGGCGCTGGGCACCGAGGTACCGGCCTTGTTCTGTAACACCGAGGAAGTGGCCAACGGGCTGTTGACGGCCGCCGAAGACGAGCGCGATCCCCTCTGGCGCCTGCCTCTCCACGCGCCTTATCGGGAGCTTTTAGACAGCAAGATTGCCGATCTTACCAACGCGTCGGATACGCCTTACGCCGGTGCTATCACGGCGGCTCTGTTTTTGCAGGAATTTGTGCCCGCGGAGACGCCCTGGGCGCATGTCGATCTGATGGCCTGGAACACCAAGAGCCGTCCCGGGCGTCCGGAGGGCGGTGAGGCGATGGGTCTGCGCGCGGTGTTGCGTTATGTGACGCGGCGCTTCGGCAGCCTGTCAGAGGACCGGGCGCTATAGGGGTTCCCGGCGGGCATGCTCTATCAACAGGCGTAAGCGCTGTGCACCGCGAAACTCGTTGCGGCTCAAACGGTAGGCGCAGTGCACGGTGTTGCCGGAGACAACGGGCAAAGGAGCATCAGGCGCCGGCAGCGCACGGAACCAGATAGCGCCGTAAAGACTCACCGGCGTGCTTAGGGTCAATGTCAGATGCACCGCCTCCGCCCCCACCACCCGTACCGCCTCCACGATAAACGTACCCTCGAAAAGCGGCGTCTCGAATTCCCGTCCGTAGGGCTGCAACTGCTCCAGCTCCGCCAGGGTGGCCAGCGAAATGGCCTCCGCCGCCAAGTTGCCGTCCGTCCAGAGCACCGGACCTAATTTCGTATCGCCCAGTTGCACCCGCACCGCCTGCTCAAACGCCTCCTGAAAGTCTGTCAATCTAGCGTGGTAAACGGTAAGACCGGCAGCCCCCTTATGACCGCCGAATTTAACGAATACATCGGTTCGGGCATCCGCCACCCGTTGCAGGGTATCCCGCATATGCAGCTCGGCAATGCTGCGCGCCGAACCCGTCAGTTGTCCCGGTTCCAGGGTGTTGCAGAGTACAATGGCAGGACGCCCGAAAGCCTCCACCAGCCGCGAGGCGACGATACCCTGTACACCGGCATGGCCGTTATCCAAATACACTACCAGGGCGGCACGCCCCTGCTCGACCTGACGGCCGGCCTCGAGTTTTGCGGTTTCCACCATATCCCGTTCAATCCCCTTGCGCTCTTGATTGTCCGCATCCAGCAGCGTCAAATAGCGCATGGCATCCCGGTCATTATCCGCCAGCAAGTACCTAAGCGCGGCATAAGGGTCAGCCAGGCGGGAGCGGGCGTTAATTCGAGGGCCGAGCTGAAAACTCAGGTCCTCGACGGTCAATGGCTGTTGACTGCGGTTTAATAAAGTGCGTATGGCACGCCAGCAGGGGCGGGTGAAACGGTTAAGGTAGCCGAGTCCAACGGCTACGACGGCGCGGTTGATGGCGGTGCCGATGCTGACGCAGTCCGCAACGGTACCTAAGCTGACATAGTCAAGCTCCCGGGCAAGCTTTGGTGCATCGGCGGGTAGATAACCCTGATCAATCAGCTTGCTGCGCACCTGGGACATTAACAACCAAGCTGTCATACAGCCTGCAATGGTGGTATCCGGGTAGCGACAATCCGGCCGGGTTGGATTAACTACTGCATAGGCGGATTGCGGAGGCCCCTCTAGGGGCAGAGCATGATGATCGGTTACAATGACATCGATGCCCGCCTCTTGCAGGCGCGCAATACGCGCTTCGTCGGAAGAACCGCAGTCGGCCGTAATAATCAGCTCAGGCCGAATCGCATTGGCCAGTATACGCTGAATCAGGCCTTCGCTAACTCCGTAACCGTCTTGAATGCGATGGCCGATTAAGCTGTGGATAGCGTCGCTGGGAAAACCAAAATACTCAGTCAGCGCTCGATAGATAAGCGCATGAGAGGTAATCCCGTCGACGTCGTAATCCGTCAAAATACCAATGCGTTCCTGGCCGATGATGGCGGCCGCGATGCGCTCCGCCGCTCGGGTGCTGTCCTTAAGCAGATCGGGATGCTCGATATAGCGTAGCCCGGGGCTGACGATACGCTGAATATCCCCGGCAAAATCCGCTAACCGACAGGCAATAATATGAGCGAGCAAAGGTGATAGGCCGGCGGCTAAAGCCAGGGTGTAGGTTTGCTCACTGGGCTGACGGCGTTTAATCTGCATGGTTGTTTCGTTTCCTGAAATATGTGAAAAATCAAAGGCGGCAATGGGGTAAAGTTGCACAATGTTGTACAGCATGGTTTCCTACTACCCCTATGACGCCTGGGTGTTCTACCCGCCGGGTAAGGCACGTTCTGTTGCAAGCCCGGTTGCCAGAGACTAACCCGGAAAGCGGACACGACGGTTAAAATTATGCATAAAGTCGTAATGAATTAAAGATGGGCAGGCGTAATGAGCATAGCCGTGAAGAGCTTCGCGAGATGGCTTTACAGGCGGCGGAGCAGGTGGTTACCGCCGAGGGCCAGCGGGGCTTGAGCGCCCGTAAGATCGCCGCTGCTATGGGCTACACGGTAGGCAGTCTTTATCTGGTTTTCCGCAATCTCGATGATCTTATCGCACAGGTCAATGAACGCACGCTGGACGAATTGGCCGCCGCCCTCCAAACCGCCTTGGTGGCTTGCAACGCGCAACCGCAGAGCCGGGTGCTTGCCCTGGGATGCGCCTACATCGACTTTGCCATGCACAACAGCCATCGCTGGAAAATGGTTTTTGAACACCGCATGCCGGCAGGCCAAGCCGTGCCCGCATCCTTTCTGGAAAAGGTAACGCGCATCTTCGCTCTCGTACAACAGCAGTTGGAAGCGCTGGCCGAACATCGCTCCCGGGAAGAAATCGCCTTGGCGGCCAGTGTGTTGTGGAGCGGCGTCCATGGCATTGGTATGCTTAGCCTGGATCAGAAACTGCAGGCAAACAGCGGGCGTACGGCACGCGAAGTGGCCCAGTCGCTGATTAAAAACTATTTGATCGGTTTTACGCAAGAGTAGCGACCATGCCGGGGCGAGGAGATAGAACCGGAGGCAAGCCGGCGTGGTCCAACGCCTGAGTGATCCCGTAGAAACCGTACCATTAACCGTACCATTAACCGTGCCATTAGGAGTGAAGCCGTGAATTGCCATCGTCAGTCATCTATTGGCTTAATCTTGTTAATGCTGTGTTGGACCGTTTCGACAGCAGTATTCGGAGGTGCTGCAACAGAGCAACCCGTTGCCAAAAGAACCGGGTTAATTACCGCCAACGGCAACCCATTGACCTTACTGGGAAATGCCATCAAGGTTGGCGATAAGGCTCCCGATTTTACCGCTTATGACCGCAGTATGCAGCCCGTTTCATTGAGCGATTATGCGGACCAGGTGCGGATTATTACCGTATTCCCGTCCATTGATACCAAAGTTTGCTCCCTGCAGGTCCGCCATTTTAATCAACAGGCTTCCCAACTGCACAATGCACAAATCTTGGCTATCTCGGTGGATCTGCCGTTTGCCCTGGACCGCTTTTGTGCGGCGGAAGGCATTGACAAGGTGGTAACGCTCTCGGACTACCGAAATAGGGAATTCGGCTTAAAGTATGGCTTCTTAATCGACGAATCGCGCCTATTGGCCAGAGGCACCATCATCGTCGATCAGGAAGGCACCGTTCGCTATCTGGAATATGTGAGCGATCTCGGCAAAGAGCCTGATTATGAAAAAGCTATTGCCGTGGCACAAGCGTTAGTCGACAAAAGCTGAAGCTGACTGCTGTCCGGCACAGCTTTCGGCACGTCGATATCCCATAGTATCAGGATTCCGGCTATTCCCGCGCTGCTGAGGAAATGCGATACGATCATGACGATAGATCATTTTTTTTACACTACCGAAGTGGCAAGCGGGAAATTTTTTGCCGGCGAACTGTTTCAACGTTCGTTTGCCGCACCGCCTCCCGACGAGCCCAGCCACTATGTCGCCTTCTATCGGGAACATCCCCTGATATTTCGCACGCTCGGTTATATTCATTTTAGAGCCTACCGCGGCGTCTACCTGGGCGGTGGGTTGTGCATCGATCCTCATGCTTATCGGCGTCTGCCCCCGGAACACCGCCGGTTACTCCGCACGACCGGCGGTATTGCAGAGCAGTTACTGAGATTTGGCATTGACGCATTACATGAGGTTCCCGCCCACTTCGTCTATGTGGGAGATTCACGCTCCGAGAGAATTGTCCGGCGTGTGGGGTTTGTCCCTACCGAGCATCAGTATCTTCTGGTGCGCTGGAATCAGGCGATCGCCGCCGGCGAACAGCAGCGGCTGATTAGGATGGTTGCCGAATTAGGCCCGTTTTAGCCGGGTTCGACTTATCGATCTGAAAGCTGTTATCAAGACCGTCTGCGGCACGGATGTCGCGGTCTAGCTTACCCCGGGATGTATTGACGGCGTGTCTTGAAAATAACTTTCAGCTCGATATAGACGATCTTAAAACAGTACGCTGCCGCGCGGCTGCACATCATACAGAATAGCCTTTAGCTCTGCGGATGTCCGCCAGGCATCACCGCAGATAAAGCGTGGCAACCGCCAGCGGTCGCTAGCCTGAGTCACCGGCTCCGGGCGCGTGCTAAACGCCGCGCGGATGCCATGTTGATGCTGATAGCACGGCAGGTATTCCTCGCTGAGATAAGCGTTGACATCGCCGTAGGGATAGGCGAACAGCGAGGTCTTATGGCCTGATACCAACCGGTTGATATAGTCGCTGGCCTGGCGAATCTGGGCATCGGCATCGGCATAGCAGTCGATCACCATAAAACTGCCCTTATGCTGCTGACGCTGCGCAACCTGGTCCAAGGTCTCGTGATTATGGTCCCAGCTGTGGTTTTCTATGGCCAACTGGCCGCTGCCTTGCGCTTGTGGCCACCAGGCGTCGCTCCACCAGTTGCCGCCGATCAGGCAAGTCTTGTCGAGCTGAATCCGGGCCTCGGGGGAGGCAATGACAAAGCTGGTGGCGTGCAGAGCACCCGGTGCTTGATTATACTGTCTGCCGACATCCCGCATAATATTGCACAGGGAGCGTTGGTGACCGCAGGTCGGATGCGCTAAATCGTAGAAATCGAAATGGGCTCCATCGTCAAATGCAATGGCGACGCACCGGGTAAGCTCTGCGTCGCCGGTTACCTGTCCCAGCAACTGGTCAACCACCGTTTGCAGGGAGACTACCCGAAATCCCATGTGGAAAATGAGTTCCAAATCATAGCGTAGGGCAACGTGGTCATTGTTGCTATAATCATTGCCGTGAATGTTGATGCCATGATAGGTGAGAATGGGGACGCGTAACGGCATGATGACACCGTTGCCTATTTCATTCTTGAATTATTGAGCTGAAAGTTGTTATCGACACCGTCTGGGGCACGGATGCCGCAGTCGAGCTTATAGGGAGGTGTCGACGGCGGGTCTTGAAAATAATGTTCAGCTCGATACAGGTAAGAGGGCAGTAAAGAAAAGGTTTATAACACTCAGCGTATGCTGAACGTGAACTGGTGCCGAGGAGAGGACTTGAACCTCCACTGGGTTACCCCAACTAACACCTGAAGCTAGCGCGTCTACCAATTCCGCCACCCCGGCACTGAAGCATTGCACCGCAAACACAACAGCAATTGCGAGAGAATATAAGGCCCAGTCAACGTCATGTCAATCTTTCTCTCTAACCCGTTAAGAAACCATCATGTCCTCACCTAAACGTAAGCGTGCCTGGCATCAACTCGACCCCTTCTTTCAACGGGAACAGGACAAATACGGGCGTGCCGTTCCCAGCCGAGAATTTATCCTCGACTACCTCGAAGCGCAGGGTATGCCCATTACCCAGGAGGAACTTTGCAGCGCCTGGCGCATCCACGATGAGCAGGACAAGGAAGCCCTGCGCCGCCGTCTTAAGGCCATGGCGCGGGACGGACAGCTGATTCGTAACCGGCGCGGCGGTTATGGCGTTGTCACCAAAATGGATCTCGTTACCGGGCGGGTCATCGGCCACCCCGACGGGCACGGTTTTTTGGTGCCGGACGAGGGTGGCGAAAACCTGTTTATCTCGCCACGTCAGATGCGGCAACTGCTGCATGGCGACCGGGTCGTCATGCGGGTGGCGGGGATCGACTACCGGGGACGTCGTGAGGGTGCCCTGGTGGAAGTGCTGGAACGTAATACCCAGCAGGTGGTGGGGCGGTTTTGTCAGGAACGCGGTATCGGTTTTGTGGTGCCGGATAACAAGCGCATCAGTCAAGACATTATGATACCTCCCGAATGGCAAGGCAATGCCCGGGACGGCCAGATTGTCATCGCCGAACTGGTTGAACAACCCAGTAAGCACAGCCGGCCCCTCGGCCGGATCAAGGAGGTGCTGGGCGAGCACATGGCTCCCGGCATGGAGGTGGAGATCGCCGTCGTCAGCTTTGGCATTCCCGTAGACTGGCCCGAGGGAGTGCTGGAGGAAGCCGGGCGTTTTAAAACCGAAGTACCTAAAGCGGCTAAGCAGGGACGGCTGGATCTGCGCGAGTTGCCGCTGGTTACCATCGATGGCGTCAATGCCCGGGATTTTGACGATGCCGTTTACTGCGAACGGCGCGGTAACAACTGGCGTCTGCTCGTTGCTATCGCCGATGTTTCCTCCTATGTGCGTCCGGGAACGGCGCTGGACAGCGAAGCGCAACACCGCGGCAACTCGGTGTATTTTCCAGACCGCGTCATTCCCATGCTCCCCGAAACCCTATCGAACGGGCTATGTTCCCTTAACCCCGAGGTGGACCGCCTCTGTCTGGTCTGCGACATGACCCTCAACGGTGCCGGGCGTATCATCCGCTCCCGGTTCGTGGAGGCCGTGATGCGCTCTGCCGCACGGCTGACCTATGCTGCCGTGACCGCCATGCTGGTGAACCGCGACCAGCGCACCCGGCGCCGCTATGGGAACTTGCTGCCGCATTTGGAAAATCTCCATGCGCTTTATCAGGTGCTAAGAGCCGCTCGGGACAGGCGCGGAGCCATCGACTTCGAGACCCAGGAAACGGTGATCGAATACGGCCCGCAACGCAAGATCGAGCGGATTGTGCCTACTCAGCGCACCGATGCCCATCGGCTGATCGAGGAATGCATGATTACCGCCAACGTCGCCGCAGCACGTTTTCTGAAAAGACACCGCCTGCCGGGTGTGTACCGCGTCCACGCGGGGCCTAAGGCGGACAAACTGGAACAGCTGCGCGGTTTTCTGAGTGAGTTAGGGCTGGGACTGGGCGGCGGCGATAAGCCTTCACCAAAAGACTACGCCGCCCTGCTGAAACAAGTGCAGGAACGGCCTGATCTGCACCTGCTGCAAACGGTGCTGCTGCGCTCTCTGTCGCAGGCCGTCTACAGCCCCGACAATGTGGGGCACTTCGGCTTGGCCCTGGAGAGCTATACCCATTTCACTTCGCCCATCCGGCGCTATCCGGACCTGCTGGTGCACCGCGCCATCCGCCATGTGCTGCAGGGCGGCAAAGCCGGCAACTTTGACTACCGCCAGCACGATATGGTCAGCCTGGGAGAGCATTGCTCGATGACCGAACGGCGCGCCGATGAAGCCGTTTGGGACGCTATCGAGTGGCTTAAGTGCGAATACATGCAGGACAAGGTGGGAGAGCTCTTCGACGGGGTGGTCAGCGGGGTTACCTCCTTTGGATTGTTTGTGGAGCTGCGTGAAGTCTTCGTGGAGGGATTAATTCACGTCACCGCCCTGCACAACGACTACTACCACTTTGATCCCATCGGCCACCGCCTGCGCGGGGAACGCGGCGGGCGGGTCTACCGCCTGGGCGATACCCTGCGGGTACGGGTGATACGGGTAGATCTGGATGAGCGTAAAATCGACTTTGAGCCGGTCGATGCCGAAAAGCGCGGCTCTCCTAGACGCAGCCCCAGGCGACGCCGGAAAGAAAGAACATGATCCTATGTCGCAAGAGTCGCTGATTTTTGGGTTGCACGCCGTGCTGGCCGTGCTTAGGCACGAACCCGACAACCTGCAGGGCATCTGGGTGGAACCGCGCCGCCGGGATGCCCGGATGCGGGCGCTGCTGGAACAAGCCGAGCGGCGCGGGATTCCCGTGCACTCCCAGCCCCGGGCCGAACTGGACCGGCTCAGCGGCGGCGCCCGGCATCAGGGCGTGGTGGCCCGCCGCGCCGGAAGTCCAGACGCTGTTCACGAAAACGAGCTACCCGCGCTGCTTGCCGCGGCCCATCAACCGGCCTTGCTGCTGGTACTGGATGGCGTGCAAGATCCCCACAACTTAGGCGCCTGTTTACGCAGTGCCGCCGCCGCCGGCGTCCATGCGGTCATCGCCCCGGCCGACCGGGCGGCGGGATTGACCGCCACGGTGCGCAAGGTGGCCTGCGGCGCAGCGGAGACGGTGCCTTTTGTGCCGGTAACCAATCTGGCCCGCACCCTGCGGGCCCTGCAAAACCAGGGCCTATGGGTTATCGGCGCGGCGGGCGAGGCGCAAAGCAGCCTCTACGACATCGATTTCACCGGGCCCACGGCCATCGTGCTGGGCGCCGAGGAGAAAGGGCTGCGCCGCCTGACCCGGGAAGTCTGCGATAACCTGGCGCGAATTCCCATTACCGGGAGCGTCGCAAGCCTCAATGTGTCCGTAGCAGCGGGTATCTTTCTCTTCGAGGCAGTGCGGCAACGCTGGGGTAAACGGTAAGCCGGCATTCCCCACCCTACCCGATTTGGAAAGTTAGCGGTGTAAGAGGCTTGATAGGGGCAAGAATCGCTACAGAAAAAGCCCTGCAATGCTGCTACCGCTAGTCGGTATTACTCTGTACTGCAGTATAAAGGCAAGCCCCGATCCCACAGGCACATTCGGGTCAGGAAGCGTCCTGCGATGCCAATTCCCTGTATACGCGTAACAGGTCCTTGCTGCTGGCAAATCCCTCCAATCGGGTCCAGCGTGCCTGCGGCGAGGCCCGGAGGAAGGTCAGGGGAATATGGTTCATCTTGTCGCCACGATAGGCGTCGAAAGCCTTGAGCACCGCGACGATATCTTCCAAGTCTCCCGTCAGGAACTGCCATCCCGGTTGCGCCTTAAACTGCTGCGCATACTCGCGCAGCTTCGCAGGGGTATCGTGCTCCGGGTCGATGGAGATGGAAACCATGCGAAGCTGTTCCGCCTCCCCGGGAGCAAGCGACTGCTGCGTTTGGGAAAAACTCGCGCTGAGCACCGGACAGATCGTGGTGCAGGTGGTGAAAATGAAATTCAACATCACCGGCTTCGGACCTTCGAGCGTGTTGGCCAAGTCAATCTTGTTGCCGTCCTGGTCTGTCAGGGTGACATCCGGTACCTGATAGGCCTCGACCTTTCTTACATAGCCCTTCTCATCCATCATGGCCCTGTGTTGGGCGTGGGCATCCCCGTTCTGGTGATGCGCATGCGCTCCGTTTTCCGCCTCCGCAATGGATGCCGCCAAGCCGGCACAGGCGCTCGCAATGACAAGGGTGAATACTCCGCGGCCAAACAAAGAGTTACGTATCGGCATTCGTGCTCTCCAGATGTAGCGAGGTTGTGACTCGGACTGACAGGATGAAATTTGATTCATTTGCAAAGGCTCGTCGCACTCGAGGATTCCTAGTAGATCACCCAGTTACTCACCTTTACGAGATCAGGATCGTCACCGCTGGTGAGCTGAACTATGTAACAGCCCTTCGAGGCATAACGTTGGCCAGGCCCGAAACTGAGCCGCGGGTAATTGGAAACCGCATAGTCCTGGTCTATCATCATGTCGTAACCTTCGAGAAAATAATCCCGAAAGAATTCGCTGCGCATGTGGGCAAGGGCTCCCGACAGCGTCCAGCCAAGCACATACATCTTCGCCTGAATATCCAAATCGGTAGCCGGAATATGGCGCGCCTGCAGCCACCGGGTGAGAACCAACCGGCTTCGGCTTTTCTGGTTGGGCAGACTGTGAGGGTAGGTCAGAAAGACCCTTGGCCGTATTGGCTCCGGAACGATCGCGCGATTCGAACCCAACAGGCTTGAGGAAACGAAAATCACCGGTATTTCGCTGTGCGCAGCCAGCGGACCCGCAAGCGCGGTTGCCAGATCTTTCTCCTCAAGCCAAAGCAACACGGCAGCGGGCGGTGTATCGTCCGTTCGATCGAACCACGTGGGCTCCGACAGACCGTCCCCGGTTTCGAGCAGCCGGCTTTCCAAACCGCTCTCCCCTAACTCTGCCCACGTTCTTTGCAAGCCCCGCGCGGCATCCTCACCCCGCTCTCCCGGCCGGTACACCTGAACGATTCGCGCATCCTTTCCGAGCGTTGCAGAGCTGCTCAGAAACTTGGCGGCCGCCTCGCCCTCCTGGTAGAGACCTTTGGAAAAATACAGCGTATACCAGTCGGAATCAGAAATAACCGGGCGATCGGTAATAGGGAATATGTTAGGGATTTTGTTATCTTCACAGAATTCGTGCGCCGGCGCCCAGCTTCCCTTGCCTATGCCGCCGAGTAGCGCGAAAACGGGTCGTGATCGGTAGTAAGCATCCAACTGCGAGCGCCAGGTTTCCCCGGGCCCTTTCAACTCCCACACATCGAGTTCGAGCTTGCGGTAGGCGGCGTACTTCTCGGTCTTGTAGAACGGGCCCAGCCGGGCTCGACGCTCGTGAGGTCTGGTCTGGGTGTTGCGGGCGTCGATGTGCGCGCGCAATACGGAAAGCATGGCTTTTCGATCTTTTTCGGGTACACCCTCCGTAACCACCGTGGCAAACCGTATGGTGTCTTCATCCACACCGGGGTCCGTATCGACGGAGAGATGTTGCAAGTAGTGGATAAGCACCGCCATGTCGGTATCCGACATCGTATATCGGGGCATGACCCGGTTCAACCGACGTCCGGTGGGATCGACACCGGTTCGGATCGCCCTGCTCAGTGTTTCCTCCGTGTAAGCGGGGCGGGCATCGGCGGCCCGGAACTGGGCGGGAGCGACCATCGTTCGGGGGACCCCGGGGCCTCGTCCGCCGATGCGGCTCGCCATGCACCGGTGCGCCGTCTCGGAATGAATAACTCCTTGCCGTTTGTCGGCCAAGCTATCACCGGGCCTTCGAGCGAGCCGAGGCCACTGCGCCGGTGGCAGTTCGCGCAGGTGAACATGCGCCCGTCCACGGGAACATCCCCCGCAACGATGGCCTGCATGGGCCTGCCGTCGGGCAGCACCCCCTGCCGGTACATGCGCTCGCCGAGGCGCAACATCTCTTCTGCCGCAGCCCCTTCCTTCCCGGGAACTTGTTCTTCCGAAGCCGCGCTGGCAACATTGCACAGCGTTAGCGCGAGTAAAACCACCCCCACCCTCGGATTCACCATACCCTTCATCATCACGCCGCCTCTTGCTATAGGATTATTATCTCAATAACGCATTCCTTGTATAGGTCAACAAACGAAAGCGGAACAGGCGAAAGTCTTCAATCACAAGCTCCCACCGGCCTCGTTTAGAATTTTACGTCATACTCCGAATCATGCTGTTGACGCGCCCCGGGCGCCGGCGCTCGCCACGCAACGGTAGTAAGAGCCGTTCCATTCGGTGGAGACAGTTGCACCTGCTGCAAAGCTCTGCGCATTGTCGGCGGGGCTGACGCTGGTACCAGCATCTGGCCCGGGGTTGTCCGCCGCGAACACTACAGCAATCTCCACGCTTTCTGGCCCCGGGTCAGACCCCCTTGCGGCTGATGCGACTCCGGGCTGGCGCTCAATGGCTCGACATACGCCTCGACGAACGCTGACGGGTTTCCCATGATCATCGCCTTCATCCTCCACCTCGTGAATCCTTTAACTATTCAGTATGGTCCATCTTGAGGAAGATGGAAGAACAAATGAAAATTATAATATTCTAATTAACTAACGTGTTATCGAGTTATTAGGACCCTCATCGCGGGCGGCTAGATGTAATGCGCTTGCAAGGCGCAACCCCTCCTATCACCTTACGGGACAGTAAAGAAAAAGTAGGGTAAACCCTAGGCGAAAATGGGGTGTTTACCTACCTGTAGAATCTTTGCTTTCCGCTTATCATTAGCCTTTGGGTAGAGCGAAAACGCTCTCCATGCTCAACGGCAGCAAAAAATATAGTCAGTGTTCAACCAATGAGGTGAAGCGGTAATGAGCACCAGTCAGTGGAAATCCATCAAAGGGGAGAGTCAAACATGATCCTAAGCAGGCTCCTAAGACCGAAGGAATATTGGTGCAGACCGCCGATGCCCCTTGTCTTTTTGGCATTGTGGTTTCTGATGCCACTGTCGCCAGTGCTGGCGGTCAACCTTCAAGGTTTGACCGTGACCAGCGTCGCCCCCAATGGCACCGAAACCCCTGTTGGCGCGTACCGCTGGCTGGTGGAGCAGGACAAGACCTACCACGTCCAGACCCTGCCCGGCGGGGCCGCGGACCCGACGACCTTCGATCCCAACTGGGATCAGTTGCAACGACGGCCATCCCGGCGGCGAAACCCTTTCGGTCGGCTTCCACCAGAGCTACATGCCGGTGGTGGGCAAGGGCTGCGCCGGGCATGACACCACTGGCAGGCGGCGGCGGCCTGCAATGAACTCTTCGCCGGATCCGTTCGAAGCCCAATACGTACTACTATGTGTCGGTCGTGCCGCGCTCCGGCGCCTCCATCGGCGGAGCGTCTTTCGTCACCGACGGATCCGGCAACGTTCCGCCGACACGGTATATGTCAACGAGCATCCGCATCGAGACGGCGCAGATCACCATTCTCATCTTCGAAGACAACGCGCCGATCAACAACGCGCCCGACCTGCCCACCGAGGACCCGGCGCCGAGCCGCGGCGGCACGACATGAGCGGCTTCACGATCATGCGTCGAGGATGCGGGCGGCCGCTACGGCGCCTCGGCCGGCATGCAGTCCCAGGATGCCTTCGGCAACCCGCTCGGCACGACCTACGACGCGCGCCGGACAACGTCACCGGCTTTGCAACCGCTGGTCACCGGCCCCGACGGCCGGCTCACCATCAAGAACCTGGCGCCCGGCAAGTACGGCATCTCGGCGGTGCCCCCGGCCGGTCAGGGCTGGCAGCAGACCGCGACCATCGAGGGCACCAAGGTCATCGACGCCTGGGTCAAGGCCGGCGAGCCGCCTTTCTTTGCCGAGTTCGGACCGCCGGGTTCCACGTCTTCATCGGCTTCGTTAAGGAGTTCAACGACATCCCGGCCGGCGGCGCGTGCCACGATATCACGGCACCGTGGTCAACCAGCACATGTCGCGGCCGCCCGACTACGCCTTCTACAACGGCGCCTGCTTTGGCCACACCACCCCGTGGGTCGGTCTCAACGACCTGGCGGTCGGCATCGGCACCGGCATCTACGCTGCGCCGACCGATGCGAACTGCAACTTTTCGATCCCCGACGTCCCCGACGGCAACTACCAGCTGGTGGTCTGGGACTCCAACCTCGACCTCATCTTTGCCTTCTACGGCGTCACCATCACGGACGGCGTCTGCATCGACCCCTAACGGCTCTGCAACTTGGGCGAGGTGCCGGTCTTCCAGTGGTTCCACCGCCAGGAGCACCGGGTCTTTGACGACCCCAACGCCAACGGTATCTGGGACGCCGACGAGGGCCCGAGCGCACTCGAGACCGGTTTCAACCTGCGCTGGCGGGACGGCACCATCTACCAGGGCAACGTCTCCGACGGCGCCGGCGCCTTCACCTTCGACCAGGTCTTCCCGTTCTTCAGCTGGCTGGTCGCCGAGGTCGACTTCGTCCGGCAACCAGGCCACCGGTGTTACTGTGGTCGTCGATAACGGCGGCGCGATTCCGGCCTCTGTCTCGGGCCCGGCGCCCTCGACGACAACGACATTACCTTCGGGCGGGCCATCGACCCGCAGGATCAGACCAATCCTGCTGATCCTGAGTCACTCGGTTCCCGGGATGATCTGCGACGAGAATGCCGTCTACCGTGTCGATCACGGCCCGGTGCTCCTCCAGGGCTTCCAGGGCTTCATCGGCCAGACCAACGCCTTTCTGTGGGGCAAGCGCCACTATCCCGGACGGCGAAAACGGCGGCATCACCGGTATTGTCTTCTACGCGGTGACCCGCGCGGAGAACGACCCTGAGCTAGCAGCGGCCGAGGTATGGGAGCCGGGCATTCCCGGTGTGACCGTCAACCTCTATGAGTCCCTCGGCGTCGATCCTCTTACCGGCGTAGCCACCAAGGGTGCTGCTCAACACCACCGTCACCGACAGCTGGGACGCAGCATCCCCACCGGCTGCAAGTACGGCGACGAGCGCCGACGGACCGTTCATGTTCTCGCCCGACGGGGTCACCTTTTACGAGCATGACTGCTGGGACGGCCTGCGGATGTTCAACCAGGCGCGGCCGGCGGTCTTCGACGGCGGCTATGCCTTTGACGCGAGTTTGTGCAGACGACGGTCGGCATGCCACCAGACGGCTAGCTGCATCGAACTTCACCGAGCCCCATGCCGGTCGGCGACTACATCGTCGAGGTCGTGCCGCCCCCGGGCTACGAGATCCTCAAGCCCGAGGACAAGAATGTTGACTTCGGCGACGAATACGTCCCGGCGCCCGACACTGCTGCCGCCGCCCTGCGCTGGCGATGCTGCACACTGGTACCAGCGTATCTGACGCTATTCCCGGACGAGCAGATTCCGGCGCCGTTTGCCGGCACAGACAATGCCGCTCTGCGACAGCAAGCTCGTCACCCTGTCGGCCGGCGCCAACGCCGCTGCCGACTTCTGGCTCTTCACCGAGGTGCCGGTGGCCGCGCACGGCCTAGGCTTCATCCTTGACGACACCCAGAACGAGTTCGACCCGAACTCGCCCAACTTCGGCGAGAAGTACGCCCCGCCGTTCTTGCCCGATCACTATCCGCGACTTTACCGGCCGGGTCCATCAGCAAGACGCTGTCCGACCAGTACGGGCTCTACAACTTCCTGGCGCCTTCCACCATCACCGCCAACCTGCCGCAGCCGAGCGGCATGTCGCCCAACATGCTCACGGCCTGCATGAACGATCCGGGCGACGATCCGAACAACCCGGATCCCAACTGGAACCAGCAGTACAGCACCTTCTGCTACACTCTGCAGTACATGCCGGGCGTGACCACCTATCTCGACACCCCGGTGGTGCCGGTGGCGGCCTTCACCGGGCCGGACCAGTTCCCGCTGGACTGCGAGTACCCCGACGGCACGCCGAGGATCTACTCAGTGTCGACGTGCAGACCAACGGCGTCGGCGGCGGGCCCTACATTCCGGCCCAAACGGTGTCCACCGGACCGATGGCCAGCCGAGGGGTCTTCGCGATCGGTACGCACACCATCACCATCACCTCGATGGGTTCGAAGCCGGTCCAGAACCCCAACTACTGCAACCCGGCAGCGGGGGCCTGCCCGGCCGGTTCCGACACGACCAACAAGTTCGTCACCCGCGACTTCGGGTTCGGTGCATCTCGGGCATCGTGACCTTGGGAGACCTCGGGACGCTCTGCTGTACCTGGGGCGAGCCAATCACCTGCACCATTCCGGCCGACACCAGGATGGTCCGGTCGGTTCCATGGGCGGCCGCCAGCTCACGGTGACCCGCGACAACGGCCGGTCCACAGTGCCGGCGTGACAGTCCAGGTGGGCCTGCGGTCGGCGCGAGCATGATTCCGTAGCGTGTCCGCCAGGTCAGTCGATTCAGGCAGCTATTGACGCGGCAAAACCCAACGATCTCATCCTTGTGCAACCGGGCCAATACAACGAGATGGTGGTCATGTGGAAGCCGGTCCAGCTCCAGGGCTGGGGCGAGGGTTCGACCACCATCAACGCCATCAAGGCGCCGGCCGACAAACTGCAGACCTGGCGCGAGTTCGTCGACGGCCTCATCGCCACCGGCGTCATCGATCTGCTGCCCGGCCAGGAGGTCGGCCCGGCACCCCCGAGCCAACCCACCCTTTCACCGAAGAGGGCGCCGGCGTCCTGGTGCTTGCCAAAGCAACGGGGAACCAGGCATTCGACTACGTGGCAATGGCAACAACCAGCCGAACAACAGGAATGCCGCATCGACGGCTTCACCATCAAGAGCGCTGACACCGGCGGCGGTATCATCGCCAACGGCTACGCCAAGTATCTGCAGATCTCCAACAACCGCATCGCCAATAACAGCGGCTTTTACGGCGGCGGCATCCGGGTCGGGCATCCATTGCTCACCGATCCGGACGAGCTGGCCTACATCGACGCCGATAACGACTTCGTGAAGGTCCACCACAACCAGGTGGTGTTCAACGGCGGCCTCGGCGGCGCGGGCGGCGGCATTTCCATGTGCACCGGCTCCGACTCCTACGCGGTCACCCAGAACTGGGTGTGTGGCAACTTTGCGACTGCCGACGGCGGCGGTATCGGCCACATCGGGTTGAGCAGGAGGGTCCCGGGCCAGGGCAACCAGCCTGCCGGCCCAGTGCCGCTGATCGCCGACAACACCGTGATCTTCAACGAGAGCTTCCTCCAGGGCCAGACGGTCTCGGGCGGCGGCATCTTCATCGGCGGCGCCCCTCCGCTGACGGCTGGCGGTCTCACCCCCGGTGCGGGCAACGTCCAGGTGCTCCGCAACCTGATCCAGGGTAACTCGGCCGGCGCCGGTGACGGTGGCGGCATTCGTCTGGCCGGGGTCAACGGCCAGGATGTCGCAGCCAACCCTAACAACACACCGCCAAACAACCAGAACCAACCGCCACAGTGGTATTCGGTCGACGTGTTCAACAACATGATCGTCAACAACGTGGCGGGGCTGGCCGGCGGCGGCATCTCCCTGCAGGACGCGGTTGCGGTGCGCATCGGAACAACACGATCGCCAACAACGACAGCCTGGCGACTGCGGGTGAGGCCTTCGCACCCGGGAAGTCCCGACCAGTCCACGCCGCAGCCCGGTGCGGGTATCGTGACCCGGGCCCACAGCGCTGCGCTGGCCGCTGCCTCCGGGCAATGTCGGGACGTTCTCCGACCCGAGGACGTTCGACAACAACATCATCTGGCAGAACCGCCAGTTCTTCTTCTGGGTGGATGCGACTCAGGCTGCACTCCGGGTGACCCGGGCTGCACCTCGACCTATGGGCTCTGCCCGGACGTCAGCGGCGGCCTCGCCTGCCCCGGGGGCAACACCGTGGTATACGACGACCTGGCTGTCATCGGAACAGCAGGAATACTGGACGTGCAACCCGTAACTTCGTGCATACGTGGACGGGCCCTTCGATCCGAGCCCGCTGTTCGTCTCCGAGTACTTCAACGGCGCCCGCTCAGCCGTGTCCCAACCCGAGGTCACCACCGCCATCCAGACGCCGGCGGCCTTCGACGAGGGCGGCAACTTCATCCGGCCCGGCTTCGGGCCGCTGTCGCTGTACTGACGACCTGACGCCCGATAATGGCGACCCGGGTACGCTGTTCGGTGACTACCACATCCAGTCCGGCTCGCCGGCCGAAAATGCGGTCCCCAGCGGAATCAGTCCGGATATCGACGGCGATGGGCGGCCGCAGGGTACGGTGCTATGACATCGGAGCGGACGAGGTGCCACGACCATAAAACCGGAAATCCGCACGCATCCCCACCGGTTCGTCTCGGTGGGAATGCCCGGACCGCGAGGTGAATTGAAATGGTTCTACGACACAACCACTAAAGGAAAGACCCGATGAGCCCCAAAAGGCTTTTGGGAATACTGACTCCGGGGCTTGCCCTGGTCCTGCTGCCGGCTGCCCCGGCCGACGCCCAGGTCAACATCCAGTGCCCGTGCGACCTAACAACGACGGCGACTGCCTCGACGCTGTAACACTGGTCCGCCCGCGGGTCGGTACGACGAGCCGGCCGCGCGGAGTCACTCTGGCCGTGCAGTGCATGCACCTGGCCGGCGGCGACGGCTTCGTCACCATGGCCGACGGCCGGCCCCAATACATCTTCAGCTTTTCCGACGTCACCGGTGTCCCCGAGGCGAACGTCATGGCGGAGGGCATGCTGGCGCGCGGCCTTCCCGGCGCCGACGATCGTGGTCGACGAGGGCAAGGACTTCTACCTCAGCCTGACCAACGTCGGCATGGTGATCCGGCCCGATCTGTTCGATCCGCACACCGTGCACTTCCACGGCTTCCCGCAGTCCTCGACCGTCTTCGACGGTCTGCCCGAGTCGGGCATCGCCATCAGCATGGGCGCCACTCTGACCTACTACTACCACCTGGTTGGGCCCGGCACCTTCATGTACCACTGCCACGTCGAGGCCACCGAACACATGCAGATGGGCATGCTCGGCAACCTCTACGTGCGGGCCGCACAGGCACGGTCCACTCGGCGACTATGACGCCGGGCCGCAATACGTGCTCCCGGTTCGCCTACAACGACGGTGACGGTTCGACCGGCTACGACGTAGAGTTCCCACTCCAGCTCGGCTCCTTCGACCCCGACTTTCACGACGCCAGCTGGTTTGTGCAGCCGCTGCCCTTCGCCCTGATGTGGGACCGCTACCCGATGATCAACGGCCGCGGCTACCCGGATACCATCAATCCCGCCCGCTGCCGGCGCCGACAGACCCCAGCGAGGCCCTGAACGGCGGCATCCAGTCCCAACCCGTGAGCTCGCTGATCACCGCCACCGCGGGCCAAAAGGTCCTGCTGCGGCTGTCCAACCTCAATATCACCGACGTCCACACCCTCATGAGCCCGAGCATCCCGATGGAGGTGGTGGGCATCGACGCCAAGCAGCTGCATGCAGACCAGCGGCACGAACCTGTACTACACCACCAACTCGGTGACCCTGGGCGGCGGCATGTCGACCGACGTCATCCTGGACACTACCGGTGTGCCGCCGGGCGATTACTACCTGTACGCCGCCGAATTTGCAATACCTGGCGAACTTCGACGAAGACGGCCGACCGGCGGCATGATGACCAAGATCGTGTCAACCAATAGGGCGAGGAGGAACACTATGAACAGCGATCTACAGAACGATACCTGACCTCCGGGGCCCTCACGCTCGCGGTTGCCGGCGCGCTGATGGTCCTGGTCGCCGGCCCGGCCGACGCCCAGGCCCGCATCGATGGTATCACCGGTGAGACGACCTTCAACTTCCGGCGGGAGCCGGCCAAGTCAGCATCGCCGACGGCGGCTCCTCGACTTCTGGGGCTACCAGGACCTCGACAACAACGAGGGCGTCGGCCTGCCCCAGTACCCCGGTCCGACTATCATCCTCAACCAGGATGACAGCGTGACGATCACCCTGACCAGTACGCTGCCCGTCGGGCGTGTACCTCGATGGTCTTTCCCGGTCACGCTGTGACCGCCTCCGGGGGCAGCGCCGGGCTCCTGACGAAGGAGTCCTGCCCAGGCCGGCGGCACCGGTGACCTACACTTTCACCGCCTCGGAGCCCGGCACCTACATGTATTACTGGGGCACCGACCCGGGGCTCCAGATCGAGATGGGCCTGCTCGGCGCCATCATCGTGCGGCCGTCCGGTCAGGGGTCGACGGACACTACGCCTACAACCACGTCTGCACGCTATTCGATCACGAAGTTATGTTCCTGCTTACCTCGATGGACCCGAGATCCATCAGCTCGCGGAGCAACACCGGTTCTGCGAGATCGACATCACGAAGCGCAGGCCGGTCTACTGGTTCATCAACGGCCGTGCCGCCCCGGACGACCTCGCGGAGCCTTCGTCTCCTGGCTGCCGCACCAGCCCTACAACTGCACGCCGCGCATGACTCCGGGCCAGAAAATCCTGGTGCGGATCCTCGGCGGCGACTTCGGACCAGCACCCGCTCCACCTGCACGGCAACCACTACTACGAGATCGCCCGCTACGGCCGCCTCTCGCGAGCGGACGACGTCGGGACCTCGCCTCCAGCGTGGCAAATTCACCACCCTGTCAGTCCCTGGTCAGACCGTCGACGCGATCTTCGGCTGGACCGGCGAGAAACTGGGCTGGGATATCTACGGGTCCACTCTGCCGGCATGACAGCCCACGTCTGCATTGACGATAATGGTGAATGGTTTTGGTGATGTCTCAGCTGGTATCGACTTGACGACCCAACAATACGCTCCGGACCACGGCAAGCAGTTCCCGGTCACCTTTCCCGAGAATCAGAACCTGGCCTTCGGCGGTTGGTGGTCCGGTAGCCCCTTCATGGGCAACCTCGGCGAACCCTACCGCCGGGCGAAGGCGGCCTCAACCCGTACGGCGGCTTCTTCTTTATGTGGCACTCCCACGCCGAGAAGGAGCTCACCAACTACGACATTTTCCCCGGCGGCATGCTCTCCATGATGGTGGTCGAGCCGCCCGGCACGCCGATCCCATAGGCGAAGGAGACGAGATAATGAATCGCATGATACTTTTATAAGCAACACCCGAAGCCGTCCCTGGCCTTCGGGCTGACCGCTCTCGCGGCGACGCCCTCCTTTGCGGTGGAGCTCGCGGCAGTGCCGGCGGCAGAGTGGTCGCCAGCACGGTGGAACGACGGTCAGATTCCTATGTGGGGTTTTGTGGACCTTAGGCTCTGCCGACACCCACAACGGCGGCGACATGTGTCCCGCTGCGCCCCTGGCCTGGGCGGTTCCGGCTGACCGTCCCGGGAGCTGCGTTACCACCAACCTGAAGAACTGCCTCAGCGAGCGGTTTCGTTCTTCGTCCCCGGGATGATGGCCACTCGACCACAGGGACCGACGGCAGGTTCACCAGCGATGCCGCGTGACACATCGGGCGGCACTGACGATAGTTACAGATTCGACCTGACCGGCAGTCGGGCACGTTCCTCTACCATAGCGGCACCGACCGGATTCGCACCCACGTGCCCATGGGTCTTTACGGGGCCCTGGTGGTCGGCCGGCGACCGGAGGCCTATCCGGCGTCACCTATGTACCAGGAACAGGTGCTGGTCTTCAGCGAGATCGATCCGCCCTTAACGCCGACCCTGCCGGCTTGGACGGCGCTCAAGGTGATCAAATGGAGGCCGAAGTACTTCCTGATCAACGGTCAGGCCTATGACCCGTCGACTCCGCCCATTGGGATCAATGTTGGCGACGACGTCCTGCTGCGTTTCGTCAACGCGGGTCTCGACACCTTGATGCCGACCCTCGGCGGCGGGCTCTACATGGACCTGAAGGCCGAAGACGGCAACCTCTACCCTTACCCGATCGAACAGTACGGGCTCGAATTCCAGGCCGGCAAGACCATCGACGCCGTGGTCAAGGTGGCTACGCCGGCACCTACGCACTCTACGACCGAGCGCTTCACCTAGCGAACGGCGGTCTGCTCGCATACCTCCAGGCGGGAGCCGCGGCCGGCGCTCCGACGGCGGTGAATGACCCCGATATTCCGGGCGACTACACAATCGCCGAGGTGGATCCTTGACGACAGTTGCGGGAGGGTCACCGCCCGGCGTGCTCGACAACGACACCGGCGGGGCCGCCGAGGCGGTCCTGGTGAGTGGGCCCTCAGCGGGTACGCTGACAGGTGGACTCACCGCTGACGGCTCATTCACCTACACACCAGACGCGGACTTCAACGGCAACGACCAGTTCACCTACGTAGCCAACGACGGTGCCAGTGGACCGGACAGCAACGTGGCGACCGTGACCATCACTGTGACCCCGGTAAACGACGGGCCGACGGCGGTGATCGACGCTTATAACGCCATCGAGAGCGAGACTCTCAACGTGGCGGCGCCAGGCGTCTGGGCAACGACACCGATGTCGATGGTGACATGTTAAATGCGGCCATCGTTCCCAGTCCCGTCGTAACATTCGACGCCGATTCTCGGCCACCGGGCCGGGCCTGGTGATGCTCAGCACCGATGGGTCGTTCACCCACGATCCCACCGGCACGGGCCTCAACGCAGATGACCAGGTCACCTTCACCTACAACGCATGCGATCCAGGCGCTGCGTGTAGCAACGGCCACGGTGACTCTCACCGTAGTGCCCGCGGCAGCAAACATCCCACCGACCGCCAACGACGACACCATGTCGACGCCCAGGAACACGACGCTCTTAAACTACGACATCGTTACGAATGACGAGGATCCAGACGGCACGATCGATCCGACATCCGTTGTGATTACGACCGGGACAACGACCCAGCGTGGCGGCACTGTCGTCAACAACGGTGACGGCACTATCACCTACACAGCGCCCATAACGTCCCGCGCTACGGATACGTTCCAGTACACCGTCAACGACAACGACGGCGCACCCTCCAACGTGGCCACGGTGCGGGTGAACGTGACCAGGTAGCAACAGGGCTTGCCGGGCGTCTTCCTCGACGGAAGGTGTCCGGTTTGCTCGCAAAGGCTAACTGATCGTGGCGAGATAACGGCTCACGAACGGAGGTTACCAACGATGGAAAAAGACTTAAGAAACCGGTTGGGCCAGGTCATTCCGAAATACCCACAAGGCGAAGACATGGACTTATCGAGAATCAAGATGACGAGACGACTATTCGAAAAGTTATTTACAGCCGGCGCCGTGGCCTCAGTCGCGCGGTGGGTCTACCCTACGCCAACGTCGCGCTTGCCGACGCGGCCGAGCCCCTCAGCAAGCTGTTCCAGGAAGCAGAGGTCAGGCACAAGGACAAAGCAGCTCAGGATGCGGAGATGAAGGAACGCTGGGGCGTGGAAATCGTTGCGCTCCGCAGTACGGCGCACGGGTACATGCTGGACTTCCGCTACAAGGTCCTTGACGCTAAAAAGGCCGCGCTACTGTTCAAGCGGCAGCGCAAGCCCTCCTTATCCATCAGGACAGCGGCAAGGTGCTGGCGGTGCCCAATACCGCCAAAGTCGGCCCCCTGCGCAATTCAAACCAACCAAAGAGCGGTCGCATCTATTGGATGTTCTTCGGTAATCACCACAATCTGGTGCAAAAAGGCGACAAGGTAACGGTGGCAATGGGCGACTTCTGGGCCACAGATTTCATGGTAGAGTGAGATGAACAGAAGATTACGTGGCAGGCTATCCTTGATACGTGCCGCTTGCTTCGCTGCGGCCCTGGCTGCTGGAACCGGTCAAGCCGCTGTGATCGAAGCGGACCTGCAACAGGCCACAAAGAGCGGTGGCGACGTTGCCTTTATCGTACAGTTCGCTGATGGGGTTGACCTCAACGCCTTTCCCGGTCAGGGACAGGGAAAAGGCACGCAACTGGTGGCGCTGCTTTGGGCCCTGCGAAACCAGGCCAATGCGAGCCAGAGTGCCGCAATCGAGCTTCTGCAGGCAGGCGGCGCTAAGAAGATCATCCAGCTCTGGTCGATCAACGCCCTGGCGGCCACTGCCAGTCCGGACGTGTTGCAGGATCTGGCAGACCTCCCCGAGGTCGAGAGCATCAAGCTGGACACCACCCTTGCCGCACCGTCTCCACAACTCGCTACGGCATCCACACGCGAGGGGAACCTGGACGCGATCCGCGCCACCGAACTATGGGACGCCGGGTATGACGGCGCAGGTGTGGTCGTGGCCAACGTGGACACGGGGCGGTTGACGTCAACCATCCTGATCTCGCCACTACCTGGCGCGGCGGCTCCAACAGCTGGTTCGATCCGAACGGAGAGCATCCGAACCCCTACGACAATACCGGCCATGGCACCCAGACCATGAGTCTGATGGTCGGCGGCGATGCCGGCGGCACGTCAATCGGCGTGGCCCCCGGCGCCCAATGGATCGCGGTAAAGATTTTCAACGACGCGAGCGTGGCCTCGCTGAGCGGATCCCCAGGGCTTTCAGTGGCTGCTGGACCCGGATGGCGTACTGGGAACGTACGATATTCCCGCTGTGGTTAACAACTCCTGGGGCTTCCCACAGCAGGCGAATCAGTGCTACCTGGAATTTGAGCCGGATATTGAGGTTCTCAAAGCCGCAGGGATCGTCGTGGTCTTCTCGGGCGGCAACCAGGGGACGCTTGGCAGCGTCAGCCCGGGGACAATCCGGAACCTTCGGGGTGGGTGCGGTGGATTCCTTGCTGGACGTCGCAACGACCAGCAGCCGCGGACCATCCGCCTGTGACGGCAGCTTTTTCCCGGAAGTGGTCGCCCCCGGAGACAATCTGGAACGGCGGCTCTTGGTAATTCCTCTTCGTCCGTCCCGGCACCTCCTTATGCGGCTCCTCATGTCGCGGGGACGATAGCCTTGCTGCGTCAGGCCAATCCAGGCGTAAGCGTTACGCAGCTCGAGCAGGCGCTGACCGGTGGGGCGTTCGACCTCGGCGCGGGCGGCGCGGACAATGATTACCGATCGGTCTGCTCGATGCGGTTGCGGCCAATGACCTGCTCGCCGACATGCCCCCCGGGCCCGCCTCATAGATGCCGATAGCGATGGCTTTTTCGCCGAACTCGGTTGCGATACTCTGCCCGATTGCAATGATTTTGATGCCGGTATCAATCCGGCGGCCTGCGATATCAAGCGTGACGGCATCGATCAGGACTGCGACAGTCAGAGCCCGAACCAACGGTAAGTCATGCCCGGTCAGCGGTGGTGACGGCGGAGGAGGCGGCGGAGATACCACTACCGGTAAAGAGGGCAAGGGAAAGAGCTGCTCGGATGGGCTTGACAACGATGGCGACGGGGCCTTCGACTGCGGCGATCCTGACTGCAGCAATAACAGGGCCTGCAGGTAGCAGCCCACCTCTAAGCTTTATCCAGGTGCCGTCACCCTCTTCATGTGCAGGAAGCCGTATTAGGGTGAGTGAGCGTGGACAGTTGACCTGCTGACTTATGAATGGTCGTTCAGCTCCGCGATGCCGATGGGTAGCGGCGCCGGTGTCACCCTGGACGTCACCGACCGAAAGTGAGAAGGTGCAGTGAGAGGGGGAATTTTCGGCATGGTTCAAAAATCCAGGATTTAGGGTAACACAGGCATAGCGATGCCATTGCCTCTGAAGAGGCGGAGGAAAATAACGGCCAATCCGATGAAGGTATTAGGCGGCGCAGCGGGCCCGCCGGAAGCGGGTGAAGCCGAGCATTTCCAACCAATGTGGATGGGGTTGACCGGTCAACAGTTCGGCGGGGGATTTGCCGCGGCGTTCGGGTTTTTCGCTGCGCGCAAAAGGCTGGTGGTTGAGAAAGAACCGCAGCAAATCCAGATAAGCGGGGCCGATCTGGCGGCGCAGGAAGAAATAGTTGCGCAACCGGCTGTTGAAGTTCTCGACCAGGGAACTGGCGCGGTGAAACCGCTTACGCCGTTCCTCGAGTGCCTGCTGGAGGGGGAAAAAGCGCTCATGGAGTTGCCGATGCAAAGCCGTGGCCTTGGCCCAATAGGCGGTGGTGGTGCGCGGTAGGCTGGCCAGGGCCAACATCTCGCGCACGCGGGCCATGGGCACGGCGAACTGCCGGGCCAGCGCTTCGAGTTCCTGATCCAGGCGGGTGGCGAAGGCCAGCAGGTGTCGCGTTGGTTGGCCAGGGTGCGCCGCACCGGGCCCAGGCGTTGGGATCCAGGGCTTCGAGCTCCTGCAGGGCGGCGACCACGAAATCATAGAGCGCCTCGCGGGTAGGGGCGTCGGGGCCGGCCAAGGCGAGGATATCCTCGCGCAGCCACGGGGCCAACGTCTGCACCGTGTCGGCCAAGTGAACGGCGGTGGCCTCTGGGCACGGGCCCCGGCCAGCGGTTTGGACAGCGAACGACCCTGGCCCCGGTGTTTGGCCTTCTGCCATCTTCTGCTCCAGCTCCTCGCGCTGGGCGATCGCCGCATAAGCGCGCTTTTCCAGCGTCGCGACCAGGCGGGTCACCGTCTGCAACCCGTGAAAGACATCCCCGTCGCAAGGCACCTCGGGCCAGGCCAGCGCTTGCCCGGCGCGCAACCCCGGCCCGCCGTCGGCCACCACGTAGTCCGGCTGCAGTCCCTGCTCGGCCACGTCCCACAGATGAATCGCCCAGGTCTCGCGCATCGCGGTGCGCTTCCAGCGCCAGCAGGTAGCAATACGTGGAATCCAGGTCGATGCCCACCAACACCGGTTGGCGGCCCTGGAACAGTTCATCATGGCTGCCCGCCCGGACCCGCGACAGGTCTTGCCGGGCATTGATCCGGCGCGCCTCGCCCACCGCCTGCTGAACGATGTTGTGCACCGTGCCCAGGGCGATGGGCTGATCGAGCACGTCCCGGAAAAACCCGATCACTCCCCGGAACGAGCTGTGACACAGCAACACCAGAGCCAACACCACTTGCCGCAACCAGGCGCGGGTGACCGGCAAGTAGAACAACACCTCCTCGTCGCTCGGCGGCGGCGACTGAAACGCCTGCTCCAGGGCCTGCTCGCCCTTGTCCGCTTGATGATAGAGAAACTTCCGGCTGACCTGATGCCGCGCCGGCCAGCTCCGTCACCGGCTCGCTCCGCGCCAACACCTGCACCGCCAGTTGCTGGCGCTGCTCACCATCCAAGGCGTGGGCGGCGCAGCCAAAGACAGCGTTGACGAACGGGGCACAGGAAGCGGTATTAGTCACTTGGGTAGCCATGTTGATGACCTCCGACAGAGTGGGTTTTGGCACAATCTCACTCTACCGGAAATATCAGCATTGGCTACCCTTCTAAGCTGTTACCTTGGATTGAACCAAGCCGAATTTTCGCGGCATAACGGCATAAGGTGCAACATTGCGAGGTTAAAGTATGGCGGCGATTTTACTCAGTGGCGGAAGCCGGATAACTATGTTCGGTTTATTACTGAGCCTCGCGGTAACCGTCGGCGCCCAGGATGGAGTCATCGCCCCTGATCTTCAGGCGGCTCTGCGCTGTGCGCATCCTGACCAAACCTTCGAGGTCATTGTCGGATTTTCCGATGCCGTCGATGTCCGGGACGAGGCCATTCAGACCTTGGTAAAAAGCGCTGGAGCCGGTGATGTCATTGTGCTGTGGATCAATAACAGCATCGCCGCCACCCTGCCGGCCGCGGGTATCACCGCCCTGGCACCGCTTCCCGAAGTGGAAAATATACGTCTGGACGCCATTGTCACCGTACCACCACCCCCCGACGATGGCGGCGGTTCGCAACCGGACGGGCAACAGGAAAGCGGATGCCCGGACCCTGATGGCGCTGTCCCGGATGCCGAACCGCCGCAGGCAGCCTTCGAACCACCGCTGCCGGTAACGCTGTCCGCTTACTGGGTACGCGATGTATTGATTGCCGACTTCGATGGAGACGGGGTCAAGGATGCTCTGCTCTGGCATCGAAATGGTCAATCCAGGCAGATCGGCGGCTACTTCGGCGAAGGAGATAAACCCTTCGAGAAGATGAAAACCTTCTTTTTAGGAGACTTGCCGGGCCCCATCGCGCTGGGAGACTTTAACGAAGACGGTATCCTCGATCTGGTGGCGGGCGCTCAGGGTGAACGGTGGGGGACGCTGGTTATCGGCAATGTTTGCGGAAGCGACCTTAGCGCTAACCAGCGTCTGCCGGTACTCCTTGGCGACGGTGACGGCGGCTTTGCCCCGCAGACACCGTGCCTGGTCATGGAAACGACATCCACGTGGGACGACCGCTACATTGCCGATCTCCTGGTAGCCGACGTTAACGAAGACCACCATGATGATATTATCGTCTCCCGAACGGGTAACGTTGGAGAGCGCTATATTGCCACGTTCTTCGGCAACGGCGACGGCACTTTTTCCGAGCCACAAAAAATCGTGTTAAACCGTCCGCAAGCGTTACATGCCGGAGACTTCGACGGCGATGCTCTTGTGGATCTGCTGTTTTCCAATGATCGCCGCACTTATCTCTACCGCGGCGACGGCCAAGGAAATTTCGCCCCCCTGGCCCTGGATTTCCGTGGGCCCGACTGGCTCGTCGGTGATGTTAACCAGGACGCTGCGTTGGATCTGATTTTTTACAGCCCCCAAGGCAGCGAACTGACCGTATCACTAGGCAATGGCGACGGCAGCTTCGCAGACAATCAGACTCTTACCCTCGATGCCTGGAACGTCAGTGCCATACAACTGGCGGATCTCAATGCGGACGGTTACCCGGAACTAGTATTGGTCAGCGAATTTTCGCCGGAGATGCAGATTTTCTACGGTACTGGCGGCGGACGGTTCGTTAATAAACCCCACCGCCTTGCCGTCGAAGGTGGCAAGAAACCGGTTAATTTTGCCGTGGAAGATTTCAATAACGATAATCGCCTGGATTTGTTTGTTATTTTTAATAATTATCCGGATCAGGCTGCCGGGGTAGTGTTATTTCAGGCTGTTCCTTCAGCGGTAGAAGAATCCGCCGATACCGCACCGCCGCCAGTCAATGAAGCTCCTCCGGAAGCTGCCCAGTAATCGACAAGCGGATTTGAGTAAGCTACTTTTGTATCTATATTCGGAGATTTCTCATGCAGCGCCGCATTTTGCAAATCCTGTTGCCGCTGATCTATGTTTTGAGCATTTTTCTTAGCGTACCCGTTATCGGTGAGGCAGCTCCCGTGGCTTATAAGCTTCCTTCACATATCTCTAACCGTTATTGGGCATGGAGATCAGACGCCAATTCCATTCCCCAGGCGAGGTCGCGGGCCCGCTGCAAGCCGATCCACAAGGCTTGGGGGCCGGGGGGGCCGTCGCACTTGCGCCCCAAATGGCCGCCCAGGCGGGCGATCCAGCCGAGCATGGTCGGCAGCGGCGGCGGGATCACCGGCGGGGGCCGGCGGTGGATCGCGACGTAAACGGCCTGCCATTCGGCCGGGTCCAACACGGCGTCACAGGGCAGCTCGGGGGTAGTCCGCCCCAGCACGGTCAGGTACTGAATCCGCCAGGCGATGATCAAGTACAAGGCCAAAGCGGGTTCCAAACGGTCCAGGGTGCTGAGTTGCAAGGCTCCACCCGGCAGCCGGTTTTCAAGATTCGGGAAAAAACCTCTATACTCCAACGGCTTCCGTACCACTGGATCAATTCGGCCGCTTGGGCCAGGGTGTCGGCCGAGCGGTTGGTCAGCAGGCGCCAGTCGAGCGGTTCGACCCCGGCCGGCGGGGATTCTTCCCGCGCCCGCAGCGCGGTGACCGTCACCGGTTCGCCACCTTTCGGGTGCAGGGTGACCCGTTCGGCCCGCACCGTCAGCACCACCGGCCGGCTCGGCCGGTCGGCCGGGCGGGCAGGGTGAACGTTACCTCGCCCAACACCGGGGCCTGCGCCAGCCGGTCCCACCGCTTGTCGCCTTTGGCCAGGCAGCGATTGTGGGTGGCCCGGATCAGCCAGTCGATCCCCGGCTCCCGTTGCGCCCGGACCATGAACTCGTGAATGTCGCATTCCCGGTCGGCGACATAGACCAACCGGGTGTCGGGCAGGCTCGCGGCCAGTTCGGCGCAGCGCTCGAAGCCTTCCAGCCAGCGCATGCTCTCCTTGGCCTCGATCGGCCAGTGTCGCTTGTCTTCGCCGAAGGTCTCCCAGTCGCGGGTCCACATCCAGGTGTCCAGCACCCCCAGCGGCACCCCGTCCGGCGTGACCGCCAGGGTGGGATGCACGTACAGCCCGTGCTGCCGCAAGTAGCTCAGCGGCCCCAACCCGGCGATGCCCGCTGGGCGGTATAGTCCAACTCCGTGCTGTCCTGCACGCACAACACCACCGGATGGCCGCGCATCCGCTCGACACTACAGTCCCAGTGCGGCGCGAGCACCTGCTCCCAGGTGACCGCCTCATGGGCCAGCAACCGATACGCCGCCTGCGTCTCCGCCCAGCCGCCGCAGGCTACCGGAATGCTGGCGCCCGGTTGCGCCCCCAGGCGTTCCGCCACCCGTACCAGCCGTCGGTTCAGCCGGGCATCCCCCAGCTTCGCCCCGCCCAACTCGGCCACCGCCCAACTCACCGCCACCGCTACCGTCTCCGTCATCACCTCATACCCCTCATCTGTGTCTACCTCCCCAGATGGGGGCGGCGGCCCTGCCGTTCAAGATGTGTGTAATGGACAGCTTATAAGCATTGCGCCACTATGGGGGCGATTTCACCTTGACAGACCACCACGGCCAACGCTTTTCGCTGCACGACGCTAAAGGTAAGGTTGTTCTTATCTATTTTGGTTTTACCTCCTGCGCCGATACTTGCCCGCTCACGCTGGGTGATATGGCGAAGGCCTTGCGGGAGTTGGGCCCGTTAGCGGAGCGTGTGCAACCGCTGTTTATCTCGGTAGATCCCCAGCGGGATACCCAGGAGGTTCTTCGCCAGTATTTGCCTTATTACCATCCCTCCCTGCTCGGGTTAACCGGAACCCAGGAAGAGATCATGGCAGTGGCCGAGCAGTACCGGGCACCCGTGTATGTCCGCAAGCCCGATGAAAATGGCTTTTATCTCGTGGATCACAGCTCGTATGTCTATGTCGTGGACCCGGAGGGAAATCTCGCAAACCTCATTCGCTTCGGCACCTCCTCCGACAACATCACCCGGATTGTCAGGGGCTTGCTAAAACCCGAAGACTTGCCGCAGTCATGAATATCCCCTGGAGAAAGAAGATGTTGCTGTCAATGAGCACCAACCGTGTCAAGTTTCATATCGCCGCTGCACTGCTCTGCGGAGGATTCGTAGCGCTTACCCTGCCGGGTTGGTCAGCCGCAGAGGAACTTTACCCACAGAGCACCGACGCTGACCCGCATGCGCACCACCAGCATGCTCATCATGCTCATCACGCTCCCAGTGAGAATGCCGGATACGTGCGCTCGGAACACCTTTATGCCATTCCCGATGTAACGCTCGTTAACACCCAAGGACAGAAAGTGTCGCTGGCATCGACCCTCGCTACCGATGGGCCGGTGTTATTAAACTTTATCTTTACTTCGTGCACCGCCATCTGCCCCGTGTTGAGCGCGACCTTTTCCCAGACCCAGGAGGCGCTGGTCACCGAACGGGTCAAACCGCAGATGGTGTCGATCACCATCGATCCGGAATACGATACTCTTACGAGGTTGCGTGAGTACGCCGCAAGGTATCGGGCAAAACCGCAGTGGCAGTTTCTGACCGGCAGTCCTGACGACATCGTCACCGTACAGAAGGCGTTCGACTCGTACCGGGGCAATAAAATGAATCATGCCCCCCTGACCTTTCTGCGCGCTTCGTCGGAGACAACCTGGGTCCGTCTCGAAGGCTTCGCGAGTGCGGCGGACCTGTTGGACGAGTATCACCGGATAACGGCCAGATAAATTATCCACAATCACCGGACGTAACAGGCATGGCGACGACGCAGCATCTCAGTAAAGTCTTTGCGGTAGTCTTCTGTGTCGCCGGAGTTGCGGCGGAACCACAGTCGGCGCCGGACACTGCGCCGTCGCTTTCGGATGAGCACCAAGTCGAACTGGGCAAGCAAATGTATCGGCAGGGACGGCTGCCTTCGGGCCAACCGATGCGGGCTGTGGTGCAGCACGATATTCCCTTGCAAGGCACCCAGGTCGCCTGCATTGGGTGTCATCGCCGTAGCGGGTTGAGTTCCAGTGAGGGCCAGGTCTTCGTTCCGCCCATCAGCGGCGATATCCTTTACCGACCGCGTGAGATATTTCGCAAACAAATGTATGCCTCGCGCAGCGAAGGGCCGGGAACAAGACCTGCCTATACCGATGAGACGTTGGCGAGAGCGATCCGTGACGGTATTGATCCGGCCGGCCGAACTCTCGATACCTTAATGCCACGTTACTCCCTCAGCGACGAAGAATTGACATTACTCACCACGTATCTGAAGTCGTTATCATCCGCTCCATCGCCCGGCGTCACGGATACCACAATTCATTTTGCAACGGTTATCACGGAAGGGGCCGACCCCGAACAGCGCGCCGCCATGCTGGCTGTTCTGGAAACCTACCTGCAAAGCAAAAATGCCGAAACGCGCCATGAGACGCGCAGAGCCAAACACGCACCCTGGTACAAAGATGTTAAGTACGAAGCGTATCGAAAGTGGGAGCTTCATGTCTGGGACTTAACCGGTCCTGCGCATACCTGGCCTGCTCAGCTCGAAACTTATTACCGCCAACAACCGGTGTTTGCCGTACTCAGCGGACTTGGCGCCGGCACCTGGCGACCGATCCACGAGTTCTGCGAGAACTACGAGATACCCTGCCTATTTCCCAATACCGATCTGCCGGTCGTTACAGAGCAAGATTTTTATACTTTTTATTTTTCCAAAGGATTAACCCTTGAGGCGGAGGTGCTTGCCAAGCGTTTACATCTAGTCCAAAGCGCGCCCGATGTCAAGCCTATCTTGCAGGTATTTCGAGAGGTGGAACACAGCCTAGTACCCGCAAATGCCTTTCGTGCAGCGCTTCAGCGCTACGGCGTGGACCACCTGCAGGAGCGGCGCATCCCGGATAACGCGCCACTCACCGCCGCCGCCTGGAAAGACTTATTGCAGCAGACAAAACCGGCGACCGTGGTGCTCTGGCTAGCAGATCCCGATCTGACCGAACTGGCCAAGGGGCTTGACCTCGCCTCGACGCCGATTCCTATTATCTATCTCTCTGGCAACCTGTTAACCGTGTCGCCGCCGCCGTTTCCGGAAGCGCTTAAGAATAAGATTTATCTTGTTTATCCTTTTGACTTGCCAACGGCACGGCAGCGGCACCTTTTCCCGATAAAAGCCTGGTTACGGTCCAAGCAGATTCCATTCGGGCAGCCACGCGTGCAGGCCAACGCCTACTTTGCCGTCACCCTGACCTCGCGGGCGCTACGGCATTTGCTTGATAATTTTTCCAGGGAATATTTTGCCGAACGCATTGAACATCTGGTCGACAATGCATCGACGAGCTCCGTTTATCCCCATGTGTCCCTTGGCCCCGACCAGCGCTTTGCCTCGAAGGGCAGTTATATTGTGAAAGTCGATGAAGAGGCAACAGACGGAGTATATGCAGTGAGCGACTGGATTGTGCCTTGACATACAGGTATCTGTCGCTGGTTGGATTATCTTATGCGCTATAAACAATGGACTTTAACTCACCGTGGAGCCAGGCAGATTACAGCAACTGATTGCCCATGCCCGGGAACGCCATCGCATGCAGCCAACCCGCATCGGCGATTGGCAATACCTGCGGTTTAGTCGTAAGTTTAAATCCCTGCTCGAAGGCACTGTGGTGTTGGACGATACCGTAATCTGGGGCTATCCCAAGGTTGGCCGTATTCTCCAGCTCGATACCGGGATCGCAGCCCAGTTTGAGCAACCCTTCTGGGTCGAGGAAAAAATCGACGGCTATAATGTACGCATTTTTCGCCATCACGACGAGATCCTGGCCCTGACCCGGCGCGGTTATATCTGTCCGTTTACCACGGACCGGGTCAGCGATTTTATTAATACTGCGTTTTTCGAAGCGCAGCCCGATCTGGTGTTATGCGCCGAGGTGGCGGGGCCGGAAAATCCCTATAACGAAGGCAGTCCTCCCTTTATCGGTGAAGACGTGCAGTTCTACGTTTTCGACATAATGCACCAAAGTCAGCCCGGGTTTCTACCCCATCAGGAGAAACAGCAGTTGCTGGAGACCTATGGTCTGCCCAGTGTCGCTCTGTTTGGCAAATACCAGACCTGCGACGTAAAGGCCCTGCGCGACTTGATGCTACAACTCGACGGCGAGGGCCGCGAAGGCATCGTAATGAAGGCAGACTCAGCCCAAGATAAGCGCGTTAAATACGTCACCGGCCGGATCAACGTTCGCGATATTCAGGTAAGCGAGCGGGGTATCCAGCAATTGCCGGCGGAATATTTTATGCACCGCATCCTGCGGCTGGTGCTTTTTATGGAGGAACACGATATTGCGCCGACGCCGGAGCTCTATCAGGAATTGGGCGAATCCTTGATTGCCGGTACTCTGGATGCCATCCGCCAGTGCCGCAAGCAACATAAGGTGTTTCGCCGTTACCGCTGCCGGTTCCGGCAGCGTGCCAACGCCGAGTTAATGATGTGCTCCCTGCGGCGTCTGCTGGGCAAGGGTCAGGTGCGCCAGCGCCGGCTAAGCGAGGAGGGTGGGTTTGCTATTTTGGAGTTTGAAAAGGTATTGCCGAGAACGACGGGCCTGCTTCAGCACTTGCTAAGCGGGGGGATTGTGTTCGATTAACCCCTCCAAGATTTTCCTCAGATTAAGGGCATTGATGCGTTTAATGCCGGCCCGGTCAGCCCATTTCTTTAAACCCTCATCGGCCGATACCAGGGTGCCGTTCAACTCGTAGGCCAGCAGAAAGAGATCGGCGTCTTCCTTGCTGTCGATAATCCCCCGGCGCATGGCTTCGCGGTAGCGCTCCCTGAGTTTGGTAATATAAATGCCCATATTGTTTTCCGCCTCGGACCTGGCCCGTCGGGTCCACTCCTCGGCGATTTTCAGACCCCGGTCAATGCGCATGCGCACTTCTTCGATAAACTCATAGAGCAGTTCGCTGGGAATGGACAGGTGCAGGCGGCGGGGCGAACGAATCTTTACGACCCGTTCGAAATCCGCCTCCAGTTCGCCCAGCTCGCGCATCTTATGCAATTCCTCATAGACCGCGGTAGGCATATAAAACTCCGCCCGAGAGCGGAAGGCCAATGCGGTGAAAACTTTGACGGCGCCCTCGAAATTTTCCCCGAATTGCTTGAACACGTGGGGATTGGTGAAGATACTGGTGTCGAGAATAAAGGTTTCCATGGGTTATTGGAGGATTTTTACCACCCGCACGCTGCCGTCCACCATCTCTGCGGAGAGATAGCCGATGGCACCGGTGGTTGCAGCTACGCGATCGCGCATTTCCGCTTGCGTCAGGACGGTGGTCGGCGCCTGTCCTAGGCCGGCAAATTCCAAACGATTCCATGCCAGTCGGAGTTGGTGGGGAAAAATGGAAAGCTTTTGTTTGATAAATTGTGCGTGCACCGGCGAGTCGTCGGGCAGCACGAAAACGCTGATGCGCTCGCCGTCGGGCCATGTCAGCAGGCGTATGCCAAAAATAGCGCGTACAGCGGTTGGGGCCAGCTCCCGAATGGCGACACTGGGATTGACGATAAGAACCACCTCCGCTCGCGTCTCCATCGCCTGACTAAGGGACCAGAGAAGCAAGAAGAACAGTGTGGTGACTTGAAACTTGGTACGAAAATCCACCAATGTCGTTAGTCGTTATTCGCTTTTATTATCTAGCGCTTGGCCGCTGTTTTTTGCAAAGCGCCCTGGGTAAGTCAATCCGTATTTGAATTATCTATTCGTATCGGAAAGTATGGCAAATTGCAAGCCATTTCCGTACCGGCATCACCCGGCCAATTTTTAACCAGAGCGGCATTGCGCGTCCGATGGAGGGCGATTTCTTAGCAAAACGGTAAAAGTGAACTAATCTTATTATATAGCCCACAGTCATCAAGAGGTATGAGTCACATGCCGAAACAGTGGCTAAGCAAGTTCTTTATCTGTCTGCTTTATGCGGTTCCCGCCCTTGGGTATGGGGCTGCGGTGCAAAGCGACCATATCGACGTGGAACTCGTGTCCGAGGTGACGTCGATACAGCCGGGTGAGCCGTTTTGGGTGGGAGTGCGTCTGCTGCCGGAGGAGCATTGGAAGACTTACTGGCGTAATCCCGGTGGTTCAGGGTTGCCGACCCAGATTGAATGGCATCTGCCTGAAGCCCTTTCGGCCGGCGAAGTTCAGTGGCCTTACCCGGAACAGTTCGAGTTTCAAGGGGTCATGAGTTATGGCTATGAAACCGAAGCCATGCTGCTGACCCGGCTACAACCGGCGGAGACTCTTAAAACGGATACGGTACTGCCCATTAAGGCGACCGTCTCCTGGCTGGTCTGTTACCATGTCTGCATCCCGGGCAGTGCCGATTTAACGCTGGAACTGCCGGTCAAAAGCTCTTCTCCCGAACCGGACAGCCGGTGGGCGCCGGTTTTTGCCGCGGCACGCGACCGACTGCCGGTGCAAGCAGAAGGCTGGCAAGCCTTGTTTGCCATGGAGGATGATCGCCTGGTGCTGGAGGTGAAAGCGGATGAGCCGGTTTTCACCGATGCCGAGGAGGTGCTGTTTTTCCCCTATCGGTCCAATTTGATCTCCAATACAGTGCTTCAGGAGAGGGACTGGGGACCCTTACGGTTCTTTGTCAGACATCAAACCAGCGACCGTTTTAGCAAAACGCCGGACAAGGTGGACGGGGTGGTCGTTGTTAAAAACGGCACCAAGACAGTGGCTTATGTCGTAAGCGCAATGCCGGATGCGGCATTACAGTTTAGTCCGGTCGGAGAACAAGCCGCAGTACCTGCTTCTACCCCCGTCGGCGGTAACCTGTTTCAGGTGATGATCTTCGCCATGCTGGGCGGTTTATTGCTAAACCTGATGCCTTGCGTATTTCCGGTACTGTCTTTAAAGGCTATCGGCTTGCTGGAAGCCGTGCATATTTCCCATGCCGCCCAACGGTTGCACGGCATTGCCTATACGCTAGGGGTTATGGTGTTCTTTTGCGCGGTTGCGGGTCTTCTCTATTTGCTCAAAGCCAGCGGCGCCGGCATCGGCTGGGGGTTTCAGTTACAAACGCCGTGGTTTGTCGCCTTACTGGCCTATGTGCTTTTTATTCTCGGGCTGAGTTTCTCCGGGCTGCTGGAATTTGGCTCGCGTTTTATGGGGGTCGGTGAGTCTCTTGTGCACCGCGGCGGCTATACCGGTTCTTTCTTTACGGGAGCTCTGGCGGCGGTGGTTGCCAGTCCCTGTACGGCGCCCTTTATGGGCACCGCAATTGCCTTTGCCATGGCTCAGCCTGCTTTCTATTCCTTACTGGTGTTTATGTCCCTGGGATTGGGCATGGCCTTGCCGTTTCTGTTGGTTTCGTTTGTGCCTCAGGTGGGGCATGTCTTACCCAAGCCTGGGCCATGGATGAACACTTTTAAGCAGTTTATGGCGTTTCCTCTCTATATTACTGCGGTCTGGCTGCTCTGGGTACTGGCCAGGCAAACGGATGCCACGGCGGTCGCGGCGGTGCTGATGGGTATGGTGCTGCTTGTCTTTGCGGTCTGGCTGCGGCATCTGCAGCCGCGGCCCAAAGGCCGCTGGCGCTATGCCAACGGACTACTGGCCGTGGTCGCGACCGTAGCGGCTTTCGGCGTGTTAACGACCCCACTGCTTGAGGCCCGCCCGCCAAACGCCGATGCGTCAACCAGCGTGGCCAAGGAAGGCTTCTGGCAACCCTATAGCGCGGATCGCCTTGCTGAGCTGCGGGCGCAAGGGCGAGCGGTATTTTTGAATCTGACGGCAGACTGGTGTATCAGTTGTATCGCCAATGATCGGGTCGCTTTGAGTATGCCCTCGGTGCGTAGAGTGTTTAAGGAGAAAAACATCGTGCCGTTAAAAGGCGACTGGACCAATTATAATCCGGAAATCACTCGTATTCTGGAGACCTTCGGCCGTAATGGCGTTCCTCTTTATGTGCTGTATCCACCGGAAAAGGATGCCGAACCGCAAATGCTGCCGCAATGGTTAAGCCCAACCACGGTCATCGATGCCCTGGAATCGATATGAGGTGACTGCCGACATAGAAGATGGCACGCAGGGTTTCTTGAGCAACCCAACCTCTGTTATACTGCCAAAAATTTGATATCAGAACTTTAGCTATTTTTTATTGTTCAAGTATTTAAAACCCCCCTCATTTTACCCTCTCTCCTTCAAGGGTAGAGAGGATAAATATTTTTTTTCAAACGCTTAACTTCTTCTCCCCTGGTGAGACAGGGTCGAGGTGAGGAAGACATTGGCCAAAGTCGAATGATATGTCGCGTTGCTCCAGCCAATTCACTTACGCTACTTTGCTTCTCCCAAGCCCTTGGAGTTGAGGTGTGGTTAACTGGCTTCCATGCAATAGCCGGCCTGGCTGCTCCGGGTTATTGAGCGAAGTTACCCCAGAGGAGACATATGGGCAAAAAACGCAAATCCCAGGCTAGCCGCCAGCCTATAGAGGTTCTCACTGCCCAGGGTGAGTCGCATCTTCAGGCTGAACGTTACCGGGAAGCGATTGATCTCTATAAACAATTGCTCAAACGTGAGGAACGTCCGGCGTGGCGTGAGGCACTGGCAAACGCCTATCAGGGCAGGGCGGAGCAATTGGCCGCCAAGGCCATGTACAAGGAGGCCGTGGTCCTATGGGAAAACATGGCTGCCAGCTGTGGCGACCGCGGCCAGCTGGCACGCTATATTGACTGGTTGCTCAAGGCCGGCCGGTTCCTCCGGGGGGCGCGCCTGTTTGCCGAAGCCGATGAGACGCTGCGCCAGAGTCCTGACGGACAGCGGCTCGCTGCTTTGCTGGGGGGGTTGCTGGTTAGCGGTCATGGGGAAGTCGCCGAGGTTTTGCCGGCGGATTCGCCGTTGTTGCAACAACGGGGAGGCGTCCTGGCCGCCATGGCGGCTTACTGTCAAGGCGATACGATGGGGATGAAGGAACAGTTAAAAGCCATCCCGTTTCGTTCTCCTTACCGCGATCTACGTCTGATCCTGCAGGGTCTGGCCGCGTTGGCCGTTGATCCTCAGGCCGGCGCGGCCCAGCTTGACAAGCTTGCGCCCGCTTCGCCATTTAGACAGTTTGCGCAGCTGGCGAAAACGGTTGCCCTGGAGGGCAGCGCCTTGCTGGAGGCCATGGCGCGGTTAACCGATGCGGAACGAGCGTTCGTCATGGTCCTCAAGGGTTGGGACGAGCAACAGCTTAAGCTGGTGGGTCAGCTTCCCCAGCTTCAAAAAGCCGGCGTCAAGGCATTGTTTAAATTTGCCGTCAGCAACGGCGACCAGTTCGAGACAGCTCGCGTCAAGAGATTTTGTCTGACGTCGTTGCCCGCATACCCGCAAGGAATAGCCGCTTTCGAGAAGCAATTCGGTGCGCTGTCATCCTTTGAGCGAGAACGCATTCACGCTCTTGTTGCAGAACGACGTCATGATTTAAATGCTGCCAGAAAACACTGGGCAAACTGCGTCGAGCACTTGGTGACTGCCCGCAACAGCGTCGACAATGCCCTTAAAGCTGCGCTGATCCTGCGCCGTATGGCGGACCTTCAGATGCAATGGATGGGGCCTGATCCTTGGGACGAGGCCGTGCAGGATGAGTTGGCTAGAAGCTTGGAGCTGGATCCCAAGGACAAGGAAACCTACCTGAAACTGCTCGGCATGGCACGGCAGCGGGATGATCGTAAAGCTCAGGATCAATGGGTTGAGAAGGCGGTGCGGCAGTTTCCCGAGGATGCCGAGGTGTTGCTGGCCGCGGGGCTGTCGGCTTACCGGCGCCGCGCCTTTAAAAAGGCGGCTGGGTTTGCTCAGACCCTGCTGGAGCGAGACCCGATCAATCCTCATGCCAGAAATTTATTGATTTCCTGTCATCTGGCCCATGCTCGCAAGCAGATCAAGGCTGGCAAGTACGATTTAGCCGGCCGTGAACTCGCCGCGGCTGGACAGTTCGTTCGGGAAGAGGAGCAGTGCGGCATCGTGGCATTGAATCAGGGATTTCTGGCGCAGCTGGATGGTCGAGAGCCGGAGAGCGAGACCCTGCTGCGCCAGGGCCTGAAGTATCTGGGTAGCGGGCTGGTTGCGGAGTTTCGCTTTATGGTAGATGGCCGACGGCTGGAAATCGCTCAAAGCATGCTGAGTAAACAGTATAATCGGCTGCAGGACAAGCCGCTGCCGCCGACTCGACAGGAAATTCTGACGCTGGCGGAATTGCTTCACCGCTACGTGGATGATGGCGTTAAGGACATTTCCCAGGTCTTGGACCGCTTGCGGGTTCCCTTAAAGACGGCGGCCACGTTGGACTTTACCGAACAAGAGCTGGAGATGGTTTGTGCGGCGCTCTCTAAAGCGCGGCATTACTTGCTGCTCAAGGTTTACGCCGAGGCCGCGATGAAACGTTGCGGGCAGCGGCCCAAGTTTCTTTACTATTACGTCTTCGGGCGAACCAAAGGCCAAGAGACAAAAATCACAGCGCTGGAACGTATACAACTTCAAGGGGCACTGGACCGAGCGTTGGATGCGGAGGATCACCAAACCGCCGCCCACATCGAGAAGTTTCTCGGCCTGCCAGACTTTGGTCCTACTGGAATGCCACCTATGTCGCCGCAGGCCGCCCAAGATTTACAGCAGATTTTTGCGGAGCTGATGGAACGGTTGAATACCGATAATCCCGAGGATGTGCTCGACTACATCGAGGAGCGCATGGAAGCGGGTGAGCTTCCGCCATTTCCTTTACCGCTGCCCAGAGGGAGACGCCGATGAGAGATCCCTTTCAAGTATTGGGTGTGTCCGACACGGCCGGTGATGAGGCAATTAAAAAAGCCTATCTGCAAAAAGTGCGGGAATTTCCCCCAGACCGGGAACCTGAGTGTTTTCAGGCGATCCGCAGCGCCTTTGAGGCTATTCAAACGCAGCGCAACCGCCTGCATTATGCGCTTTTCCATGTCGAGCCACCGGACCCGAACACCCTGTTGGAAGGTTGGCTACCGGCCGGGAGCGGACAACGGCCCAGCCTGGAACTGTTACAACAAACCCTGTTGCGAAGCCTTACCGAAGGGTCTGACTGAAATTGATTAGACTGGCCGCTATGGATGATATTGCAAAAGAGAATCTGGTAGAACAATTTCGGGCATATTTGGAAGAGACACCGGTAGAGCCGGAATCGCTACCGAATAATGAGGCCGAGGCCTTCTCACTGTTTGCCGAGTTGGCGGGATTGAAAAATGAGGTCAAGCGGGAATCCCGTCAGGTCAAAGAGGCACTGGATCAGTTTAAGTCAGTGTTCGCTACCCTGCAGGCGGATAATGAGGCCTTAAGCCGGGAGCTGGAACAGCGCCGCTTAGTGGACAAGACCCTGCGCCGGGATATCTTGCGGCCTCTGCTGCTGCAACTGCTCGAACTTTATGATCGCCTGGAAGCCGGTATTAAACTGGAGCCACAGCAGCGCTCACCATTGGCGCGGCTCTGTCGGGGCCAGACGCGCTTGCTCGAGTCTTTACAAGAAGGCCAGCAGATAACCCTGCGGCGCCTAAACCGGCTGCTTGCCGACTATCAAGTCCGCTCCCTAGATGTCCTGGATAAGCCCCTGGATCCGCATAACATGCGGGTAATTGAAGTCGAATCCCGGCCCGACCTCGCTGCGGGCTTTGTCACCGGCGAGCTGCGTAAAGGCTTTGTGTGGAACGATGAGTTACTCCGCCCGGCGGAGGTAAAAGTTAATAAGCGAGGCGACGTATCATGAAAGAAACGATTATCGGTATCGACCTGGGCACGACCAACTCCGAGGTGGCGGTTTTTCAGGACGACAGAGTGGTTGTCATTCCCGCCGAGGGGAATAAGATTTTTCCGTCTTTCGTGGGTATTGCCGACGACGGCTCCATTCTGGTAGGGGAAGCGGCCAAGAATCAGTATCCCTTGTATCCCGAACGCACCATTAAATCTATTAAACGCATGATGGGCAGCGACGAAACGGTGGAGCTGGCCGGTAAGCCTTACACCCCTCAGGAGATCTCCGCCATCATCCTAAGAAGGCTTAAGGCTATCGCTGAGGGCTATCTGGGGCATGCTGTGAATAAGGCGGTGATTACCGTTCCCGCCTATTTCAATGATGCGCAGCGTCAGGCCACTCGGGAAGCAGGACAGATTGCCGGGCTGGAAGTGGTGCGCATCATTAACGAGCCTACTGCCGCCGCCCTTTCCTACGAGGCCGATCATCATGGTCATAAGCATATCCTGGTTTATGATCTCGGCGGTGGCACCTTTGATGTATCGGTGGTAAGAGTGGAAGACGACGTGGTAGAAGTGGTGGCGAGTCATGGCAATAACCACCTGGGTGGCGACGACTTTGATCATAAGATCATCGACCGTTTAGTTCGCCATCTGCACAAGGAGAACGATGCAGACGTTACTGAGTCCCGGCAGGCTATGGCCCGTCTGACCCGAGCGGCGGAAGCAGCGAAAATCGCTTTGTCCGATCAGCCCTTTGTCACTATCGAGGAGGAATACCTGCTGGAAAAGGACGGTCGGCCGCTGCATTTGTCTCTGGAATTGGCTCGGGAGGACTATGAAGCCATGATCGAACCTTTTATCCGGGAGACGTTGGAAGCCGTGCATATTGCCCTTAAGGGGGCAAGCATGACGGTGGCCGACATTGACGAGATTTTGCTGGTCGGTGGTGCTACCCGCACGCCGCTGGTGACCGAACGGCTGGAGCGGGAATTTAAGCAGCAGCCCCGAGGCGAAGTGGACCCGGATTTGTGCGTGTCCATGGGCGCCGCCATTCAAGCCGCCTTGATCGCGGGCCAGGCGGTTTCTGCGGTGCTGGTGGACATTACCCCATATACCTTTGGCACCAGCGCCTTGGGAGAGATTGACGGCATTCCCACGATTCACCGTTATGTCCCTATCGTCCATAAGAATAATCCTATTCCGGTCACTAAGAGCGAGGTGTTTTATACCCTGCACGATAATCAGAAGGCAGTGGATGTGAAGATCTACCAGGGTGAGGACCCGGATGCCTTGAACAATATTCAGATCGGTGAGTTTTTTATCGAAGGATTGAGCAAAGCTCCCGCCGGTAATCCCATCGTTATGCGGCTATCCCTGGATCTGGACGGGGTGCTGAACGTTTCCGCAATGGAGAAAAACACCGGACTGGAAAAATCCATTACCATTGATAACGCCTTCAGGCGTTATGAGAAAGAAGAGGTGGCCCAGGCCCAAGCTCGAATTAACGCTTTATTTGATGAAGAGGAAGCCATAGAAGAAGCCGAGCTGCTTGAGGAAGACGCCAGCGCAGCGCAAGCTCAGCATATCCTGGTACAGGCCCGCGCTGTGGTGGAAAAGGCCGAGCGCATGTTGGAAGAGGCCGCTGCGGAAGACCGGGAAGATATGGTTAACTTGATCGAGACCATTCAAGATGCCATGACCGCCAAGGATATGCCCGTCCTAAGAGAGGCGATGGACGAATTGTCCGACATTTTGTATTACCTGGAAAGTTGATGGAACGCTGTCCCAACTGCCGTGCCCGTTATCGGGAGGGTACGGTATGTAATCGATGTGGTATGGATCTGTCACTGTTACTGCGCATTGAAGAACAAGCCAAGGCATGGGAGCGGCTTGCAGTCGCGCGACTGGCGATAGACGATCGTACGGGAGCGGAGGAGGCAATAAAGCGAACCTTAGCCCTACAACACCGTTCTTTAGCCTTGCTGTTACAGGAGTTTATGGCGACAAGGAAACAGATTGATTAAAAAATTGACTCCGGGACATCCCTACGACTCGAAACTCGTTACGCTTAGCAATATCGTGCGCGGAAGTATGTAAAAAAGTCTAAGGCACTGTCCTTAAATCGCTTGAGATCCTGCGATAGGCAATGATGCAGCATGGGACATGAGGGTAATATGAAAAGGTGGGTGAGGAGAATGCGGTGAGCGCGAGTAATAAAAGCCATAAGAAGTGGGCGGAGCATCCCACGCAGTGCGTCAAGCGGTGGTTTATTGAAAAGTGCCTTTTTTCTGATGATTGGGTCGAACGAGCTCAGGATTGGGATTTGGATGTGCTTGAGCAAGCGCTACGCAATGACTTTTCTCAAGAGCTTGGCAATCAAGCAGCACTGCCTGCTATCCACAAGGATTTATTGGCATGGGCACTTCAGCAGGTGGATTGGCGTGAAATTGCGGAAAACCTCAAGTTGGCTATGCAAAGCACCGGCGGCGAGCACGAAGTCAGCGACAGTGAGTATAAGGGCGAGGAGATCGAGATTGAAGGGGAACAGATTGAGGGTGAGGATATTGAAGGTGAAGATATCGGGGGTGAAGATATCGAGGGCGAGGAGTATAAAGACGAAGCGGCTGAGGATGAGCTGGATAAAGACGAAGCGGATGAGGACGACAGGTGCTAGAGGACAAGAAAATTGAGGATTGGGGCGTCTTCAGACCAGCGAGGCTGTGTTCAGATCTCCGTGTAACGCGGTAGCTTGCTGCAAAATGGTTGGGTCCACGGTGCCGGTGTCCACAGGATGTGGCTTAACGAGGCGTAACCGGCTTGCCTGATCGATGAAATCAGCACGTGCGTCGATCTCGAGAACATCGGCGATTTGCTCCAGGCCGGCGGTGGGCTCGTTACAGAGAGCCTCATAGGAAAGCAGCCGTACACGGTTGTCGATCTGCGCGAGCAGGTGACGATAAGTGGCCGTCCAATACTCGAGCCAAAACGCCAATGTGGTCGGTGCCGTTGCTTGAGTAGAAGTGAACCAGGCGTCAAAGTTAATCGGTCGCAGATTGGCGCCGAAATCGTAATGGCCTATTGCTGCCATATAGTCCCGGGCGAAGCGATCGCGGCTGTGGATGGTAAGAAAATTTCTGTGCTGGCGCAGAAGGGAAGCAGCGTGTTGCAACGGATCACGAAAGGGTATTAAGACAATGGCGTCCGGGAAAATGCGGCGCAACGTTTCGATGCGGGCAATATTCAGGTTGTTCTTAGAGACGTAGCGACCTGTGGGGCCAGTCCCAGAGCGGCGTAGCGCGATAATTTTACGGACGTGGCTACGTAGGAAGTCACTAAATTCGGGGTCTTCTTCCTGGCTCCAGGGAACGATATGGTCAGCGGCATAATGCCGCTTCCAAAACGCCCGCCACACCATCTCCTCAAAGGCTTCCGGGCTGTCGACACTGACCAACATGCCATCACCGTGAGCCCGTTCTCGGGGAGCGTCCGACTGCCGGAAGCGTGTCGAAAAACGCTCCCACAGCATCGGGCAAAGGACAAATGGCATATCCCGGTAGCGGTGTGAGGCGAATCCTGCCGGTGTCACGCACATCTCCAGCAACAGCGTCGTGCCGGCTCTGGGAAGCGCGGTGATAAAAACGGGCTTTTGCACCACAATCTCAGCTAAGCGTGTTTCGAAAAGTCGCTCTTCAACGTCAGCAAGCACCAGCTGAGCCGGCCGGGTCAGAAAGGCCAACCGGTGCAGCGCACGATCCAGGGCCGAGTAACGGTTCGCGAATGCCATCATCAATGCTTCCGGGCGATCCACAAGATTGCAAGCGCGAGCAGGGTACTCGCGAGCAAAAATTCCCAAGATAAAGTCGTGTCGATGACGGCGTTAAAAGACAGCAGGCCCAATTGTTCAAGGAGCCAGATTAAACCCACCGGAAGAAAAAGTGCAGCAGCGCCGCCAAGAGTAAGGAGTAAAAAGAGCCCGAACAGGCGTTTGGCATGCCTCTGCAGGGCAATTTCCTTGGCATCGTCGTCTAGCCCTGGATTGCGAAGATCCGTCAAGGCCAGCTTTGCCACATCGATCACGGCGGTAGATTTTTGAATGAGGCCGAAGATCTTGCTGAGTACAACAAATCCGATGACAAGCAAGGTAGCCCCGGCAAGTGACATCATTCTTCGCTCTCACCGGCTTTAGACGGGTCGGTTTTAGGCGTTGCCTGCTTCTTGCGTCTGAGCCGCTTGATTGGGTACCACAGAAAACCGAAGATCGCCACGGCGATTGCGGCAAAAAGTGCCAGCAGAGCGCCAATAGCGGAAATCCCGGCGCCAGGCCCTAAATAGGCTGAGGCGGGCAAGGGGAAACCCCATAGGCTGGTAATGAAAACGATAGTGATCAGGATTAGAAAATGGTTTTTCACAGTTTGTATTTCCAAAGTGAAGCAAGTGAGCAAGTGAGCTTGATCAGTTCAACAGTGCCATGACGGCGGCGCCTGACCTAGCACCGCAGCCGGGCTGATGTACTGATATGCTTAGCAGAGTCTGGCTTACCCAGAGTCCTGATGAGACCGAAATAGACGACTTAACATAAGCACAAATAAGAACATGTAAATTGGTTCGATTTCAAATCGCATTCTCATGCTTTCTCTATTATCTACAAGTATATACAGAAAAGTAAACACACATAAGTAGATAAACAGATAGCGTAAGGAAAAATCTAATTCCTTAAATTTAACCGAGTAATATAAAATAGTTAAAATATAGAAAAAGTAGTACCAACTTAAATCCAATTCTCTTTGATAAATTTTTATATCTGGTAGATCAAAGATATCTTTCAAAAAAAAACTATCAGAGACAGAAGATAAAAAGTGATAGTAATCCGCCGGACTTTCGAAAAACTTCATGACCCCATCTAAAGCGTACCGTACAGAATATAATAAATTATAGTTATTTCTTACGTCTTCTAAAAATAATCTGGCTATTACAATGTATCTATAATTATTGAAATCATTTTTATTTAAACTTTGATGATAGTTATATTTTTTACTTTTTGATTCGATAATGCTCCAAAGCTGAGGTTGATTTTTGTAGGTGCTAAGCGGTGAATATCTGGGATACTTCGAAATAACCTTATGTTGCGCATCAAGTGGAATATGATTTGCTATATTTAATCCTAACCAGCTTGAGGTTGAGAAAAAATCGTACAAAATATAATTTTTAGTATAAATGCTTAGAGGTAGGAGTAGTATTAATATACAAATCGCTTTGGTTTTTTTGTTCGCCTTTAGAAAGAAGGGAAAAATAAAAAAAAGGACTATTACGATATGATACGAGGCCCTTATGAGTGAGTTAAAGGATAACGTTGCGGTTAAATAGAGTAATTTTTTTTCTATTGAACAATTCAATGTGATTGCGTATATCATTACAGTAGATGAAAAGAATATGAACGTGGGATAAAATGGATACAAAAAATATATAAAAATTAATGGGTTTATAAAAAACAACACGGTAAAGATTCTTGATATTTTTTTATCTGCACGAAGATTAGATAAAGAAAGCGTAAACAGATTAAAAGAAATAACGTGCAGTATGGGTAATATTAAGTTAAATGCAAAATATTTATTTCCATTGGTTGAATAGTCAAGAAACCAAAAGATAAAACTTAATAAAGGCGGATTGCTATGCAGAAAAAATAAAGTGTTGAAAGGATCAGCGTTTAGTATTTCTAAATCTGGGAGCTGCCAGTAATTGTCAATCTCGATAACCCGCAACCCTAGCATGTATAAGATTACATGGATCAAGAGAATTATTATAGAAATAGAAACATTAAACGTTATCATAGCTGTTTAAGGAGCCTATAGAAAAATCCCTGTGCATGATAGGCTCTTTAGTTGGTGGCACATTTCATGGGAGTAATGATGCGCAGCTGAATTCAGCGAAAGCTGTTCGTCGTTTGGCTACGTTCACCGATGGGCAGACCGATCACATCAGACTTGATCTTCATTTCAACAAGTATACTTGTACTGATTCGAAGGTTAACCTTTTTCTTCGGGCTTTTACACTTCATGAAACGCAAAGTAGATTATCAACGAGCATGGTTAGCAAAATCTGGTGTTAAACGGATAGAGGTTTGCTTACCGGTAGATGTAGTAGAAGAGATGGATAAGCTGGCTCGGCGTAAGGATGAACGCGGTCGAAATTACGGCAGAGCTAAAGTGATTCAGGATTGGCGAAATAAGGCTATATCGGTCGACCCCCTTTCTCCCAAAGTAGCACAGGCTTTCTATAGGCTTCAGGATATCCTGATAACGGCTTTCGATGAACGGCATCCCCCCAAAGCCGTTCTGGATGCTTTACACGAGCTTCACCAGGCGCTCACAGCAATAGAAACGGAAAATACAGCGCTGCATAACGAGCTGGATGAGACGAAAACGCTGCTGGAGGAGTTAGAAGAAGAATATGAAGCTCCCTTCCTGCAAGCGGTTGATCAGGCTAGGCACGAAGAAGCTACCAAGACTGAAACTGCATCAGATCCACACGTAGATACCGCTAACCCTAAGCCCGGGAGTTAAGCAATCCGTGGTGACACGCCCGCAGTTTTGCGAATCTTTTGGCTCTGACGGAAAGCGGCTTTGGAAGCGGTTGCTTTCCTAAGGCTTCAACCCCGCTCATTTAGCCAATTGGCAATGGTCGGCGGCACCTCCCGCTGGGAGCGTCCACTGACGTAGATGCCGATATGACCGCCCTTAAAGGACAACTCAGAATAATCCGAGCTACCCACCTGATTTTTCAGGGCCTGGGATGATAACGGCGGTACCAGATGGTCCTTGTTGGCATAGACGTTTAATACCGGCATGGTGATATCCTTAAGGCTTACCCTTCGTTCTCCAATCATGGCCTCGCCCTTGATCAGCTTGTTGTCCTGAAAGAACTGCTTGATAAACTGGCGAAAGGCCTCGCCGGCCTGATCAGGGCTGTCAAAGATCCATTTTTCCATACGCAGGAAGTTCTTCAAGGCTGCCTCGTCCTCCAAGATGTCCACTAGATCCACGTATTTTTGGCCGGTAAGCCGAAAGGGATTTAGGGAGAGGAAAAGAAAGTTCAGCATCTCTCCCGGCACGTTGCCCAGGGTATGCACCAAGAGGTCCACATCGAGGTTTTTTACTAAATGGGTCAACTGGTTATCTGGAGTATGAAAGTCTACTGGGGTGACCATGGGAATCAGGTTTTTGACCCTTTCCGGATACAGCGCACTAAAGCATAGGCTCAATGTCCCGCCCTGACACACGCCCAGGAGATTGATCTGTGCAAGGTTATGTTTGCTGCGCACATAGTCCACGCAGTGGCGGATATAGCCGCTCACATAGTCTTCCAGGGTCACATAACGATCGGCGTCATTGGCATAGCCCCAGTCGACCAAATAAACATCGATCCCGGCCTCTAGAAGACCCTGAATCAAAGAACGGCCCTCCTCCAGGTCCATCATATAGGGTCGGTTGACCAGGGCATAAACAATCAAAAGCGGTATCGGGTGGGGATTCCCCACCTTGGGAAGATAGTGGTACACGACCACTCTATCCTCCCGATAGACGGGAACCCTAGGGGAAGTTCCCACGTCGACCTCGCCGATCTTGCCTAGGGTGTTTACTCCCTTGGACAATTTCTTAGTGAACTCCATGAGTTCCTGAACAGCTTGGTCGGGTTTAATGTTAATGGGCGGCATCATCTATTCTCCCTGGGTCTTGGTGGTGATCTTCTTCGAAGTCGCGGTGCGGCGCTTACGAGTGGTAGTTTCCTTGGCGCTTTTTAGGGTCTGCACCTCTTCCCGCAAGGTGCTGATCTCTTCCTGAAGGCGATTAAACAGCCGTCCTATCGCTTCGGCGTCGGCAAAACCGGCCTTCTCCTCTAGATGGCAAAGGGCGCGACGGGTCTCCTGCAGACGGGCGTGAGCGGTATCCAGTTCCATGCGGTTGGGGATTTTAAGGGCGCTTAGGGTTTCATTCACCATCATCTGGCCGTGCTGCTTAAAGCGCATCAAAGCGTTGATCATTTGCCCGTAAGTCTGGCCGTATTCGGGACTGCGCATTACCTCTCCATAAGCCTCTTCGCTGCAATCCACCCAGAGTTTGAATAAAGTTCGCAGGGAATCCACCGCCTGTCCCTCCTGCGCCATCTTGACCAGCTTTTCCTGAAGAAGATCCAGGGACCGTTGGGCGGAGCGCTGGAGGAGTTGGGCGTACTTCCAATAGGCCTTCTGGTACGAAAGCCAGAGGCGACCGCCCTGCTGAAGCTGTTCTTGCGACTCCCGGTGATAGCCTAGGGCGGGCATCTCCAAGGCCTTTTCCAGTTTTCCGGTGAGGTCCGTCGGCTGATAGCTCTTTTCGCGCATGGCCTGCAGGATATCGCCGGGAAAGATGGACAAAGACGATGACACCCGCTGCCAAGTGTCCAGGGGTAGACCCCAAAAAGCAGCAAGACCCGGGCGGGCTTCATCCTGGCCCTGAAAAGGCTGGAAGAAGGTCTCCCGCAGGCTATCGAAACTCTGGCCTAGGATCTTTTGCCAATCATCCTCGCCTTTGAGGCCATCCTGCATGGTTTGCAGAATCTTGGTGATCTGTTCTCCAAAGACTAAAAAGGTCTGTCCCTGGGGGATCAACTTATCCAACATATTGGAATCGGCCTTGGCATAAGTGGGTGCGACTGTTTCCCACCAATGCTTAAAGGCGTCGGACCAGGTGGCCGGAGTGGTGCGCCCGGCAGCCTCGCCGGCCTGGTTCATGGATTGATGCAGCAGGGACATCCAGGCATCCCAGTATTGCTGCTGGGCATCCAGTAGTCCCGCCGGAGATGCAAATTCAGAAAATTTTGGTTGCTCGGCCATGCCGTGTACTCCTCCGTTTGGGGGTGAGAAATTTTTTATAAAGTATAGACACTAAAAGCGTTTCCTTACCGAGGGCAAAACCGTATGCGTTCAGTGTTGAAAAAAAGCTGACTGTCTAGATTGTTTGAATATCAATTTCTGGATCTATAATAACGTTGAGGAGTCAGAGATGAAGCGCTTCACCGCTGGATTCGCCCTGCTGCTTGCCACCGCGTTGGCCTTAGGCTTGGCCCCAACGTCGGCGCACGCACAGAACAACCCCCGACGTCTGCACGTTGCACGATTTCGTGGGCAGAACGTCCCTCGTGCAGGCTGGGCATAAACAAGAGGCTAATCTAAAACAGTCGAACTAACCACTCGCTAAGGAAACGGTGAGAAGAACCCATGCGTTTCCACGTGTGGGCCGCAGTTCAATGCCATGTCACTCACGAGTGACCTAGAGGAGGAGCCATGAAAATTGGCAGCCACGAATTTCGCTGTTCTCCTGTTCGGATCCAGTCAATTTGCCTGTGGGCATTTTGGATTATGCTGGCATCTAGTGCAGCGTCATGACTAAAAATTAGGGTTGTCGATCCATGGAAGCTCAGCATATTGGTCATTTTGAAAGGTATCTACCCTAAAATTAAGCTGTGACGCTGCACTATAGATCTTCGCATATGAATTGATAGTTTTGGATTTTTTTTATGATATACTACAAAGCTGGCTTTTTTATCAACAAAACCAGCCTCACAAACCCTGATCCATCAGGGCATCTTCTCTCCAAAATCTTTCCTCAATAGATCGGACTTTCTTAATGATATGTTGGCACGTGTTGGCCGTCACTTTGGCAAACGCCTGTTCTAATTGAAGCATCAAATTATCCAGGGTGAAATCACAGTGCCGGGCCACTTCATTTTTGAGCACCCCCCAACACGTCTCTATGGGTTGTAGTTCCGGGTGATAAGGCGGAGTTCTGACCACTTCATGACCCTGCTGGGCGGCGAGCTCGTCAATCACGTAGGTCGGCGGCGGAGCCAGTTTATTCAACATCTCGGCTAATTCCACTTTCAGACAATCGTCTCGACAAGGGATGTGATTCGCCTCCAGCCAGGTGCGGATTTTTTCTTTCGAACACGCGGGGGTCGGCGCCGAATGCGCACTCAGCACATTGTGATAACTCGCGTTGTCCATCACGATCAGGGCGTGGGCCGGGAGATGAGGAAGGAGCCGATCAACGAACCATTGACGAAACAGGTCGGCGGTCATTTGTCCATGATAATCCCCCGTTTTTCGGGTACTTTTAAACACCACTTTAGCCCCCGGCACCCAGCCCTGAGAGGTCATCGCATTCAGCATAATCAGCCGTTCTCCTTTGCCGGTCGGTTTTTGAATCCAGGGACCGTCTTCGGTCGAATACCACACAAAATCATTGCTATGATTCTTATTGATATATGATTCATCCACATACACTTCCGGGCGCAGTAAGGGGGCCGACTTCGCACTCCGGTTGCGCCGCATCCGTCTCAGATACCGCTGCCGAGCGACAATCACGTGATCCTTTTCTTTCAGAGGCTGGGTACGGGTCCCTTTACCAAACTCAAACCCCCAGCGATCTAGCGTTCTGGCCAGCGTAGACAGATGAAACGACTCCTTGGGGGCGCGCTCGGTCAGAAACCATTTGATGTTCTCCAGCGTCATATGACGACCCTCAAGGTTGGCTTGGCGAATGTAGCTCCGGACCGCTTCCTGGTGAGAGGCTGCAATCGAGTAGGCCGGGTGCCCTCGGCTTTGGGGCGGGGCGTTCAGACTAGCTGGATGTTTATGATAAGCCGCCATCACCCGGTTGACCGTGGCTAACCCCAGACCTAACGCATCAGCGGTCATTTGGGCGCTGGATTCTGGACAGCCAAAGTCTGATCTATTACGATCAAAGTACTCTTTAACCGAAACCAGCAGTTCTTTGGCTTCTGGACCCAAGGGTCTACCCTTAATGGAGGGCATGAGTATTCCGGCAGCTTTGAAGAACCTTTTATTCTATCACGATTTTTTTTTAAATCTATCAATTCATTTGCGAAGACCTATAGTAGCCCTGCAACGGCGGATCGACCAGAATTTGACCACCACCCAGGCCCCGTCAAACCCGGCTTTGTCAATCCGCCTGAGGAGTTCAGCAAGCATGGATCGCTGGACACTGAGCTTGTCGCAGAGAAAAAGGAGATGACTGTCGCCGGGCGCAAAGTCCTCACCCGGGTCTATAATGGAATGTACATCCCGCCGACACTACGGGTTCTCCCCGGTGATACGCTCAACCTGCGACTCGTGAATGAACTAGAGGATCCGCTCACCGAGTCGACGAATCTTCACACTCACGGCTGGAATGTCTCGCCCGCGCTCGGTCAAGACAACATCTTCATGCAGATCAGGCCGGACGATAAATATAACTATTTCGACTACAGCATCTTCGTCCCTAACAACCATCCGCAGGGACTTTACTGGTATCACCCCCACGCGCACATACCGCAATCCCCCGATTCCACTGCGCCAACCAAGGGAAACACCGAATTCCAAATATTCAGCGGCATGTCTGGAGGTCTCGTCGTTGACGGGATCCTCGATCCGTTCCCCCAATTGGACCGTATCGAAGAGCGCTTCCTGCTTCTCAAGGACATACAAATCACCGACGACGGAAAGATACCGTATCCGATCGACAGTAATGCCGGGACCACCCGTATGGTAAACGGCGAGGTCAACCCGCTGATGACCATCCGGCCAAATGAGCTTCAATTCTGGCGCGTCGGGAATATCGGGACCGATATCTACTACAAGCTGAAACTGGACGGGCACAAGATGTATCAGTTGGCGCGTGACGGGAACAGACAGAACCGTCTCACAGTGCAAGACGAGATCCTACTACCGCCCAGTGCCCGCGTGGAGTTCTTTGTGCGGGGCGGCAAAGCAGGTGTCTACATGCTGCGTACGCTGGCAATGACCACAGGACCGGCCGGAGACCAATACCCGGAAGCCACTCTTGCCACGCTTCAGGTCACCGGTCGACCGGCAAAAAGGGTCCTGCTCCCTCGAAAACGCCAGTTTCCGCCGGTCGAGGATTTCCGGGATGCCCTTCCCGTGCTGCCCAAAAAACGCAGGGATTTCGTGTTTTCGGAGAGCGCAGACGGCAACACATTCTTCGTCAATGGACAAGAGTTCAACATCAATCGCGTCGACTTCACCGTCCCGGTGGGGCATATTGAAGAGTGGACGATCAAGAACGTCTCGAGCGAGTGGCATGTCTTCCATATACATCAAACGGACTTCCAGGTGATCGAAATCAATGGCGAGGAGCAACCGTTTTATGGCCACCAGGATACCGTCAACATACCCTATCAGGTGGATGGCGTTCCCGGAGAGGTGAAGGTTCTCATCGATTTCAGGGATCCCATTATCGTTGGTAAGTTCGTCGCCCATTGTCACATCGGGGCGCACGAGGACAATGGGATGATGGCGGTAGTTGAGGTGGTACAGGAGTAGCGGACGGGTCGTGTTGGGAAACCATGCGCTTTCGAGCTTTCGGGTCAAAAGAAGGGTAAGCAATGGATGTCGAAGATAGCTCAGGCACTGTCGTCTCGTTTCCGTTTGAACACCACAAGGTCGATGCGCTTTTTTATCATCTCGTAACCCATCGAGAGCATGTCGAGCAAACGCCTGTCATTCTTCGTTTACACGGGATTTTGGGCAACTTGCTTGACGAGACCGAACACCTACTGCCGGGGCTCTTGGCCGCGTCGGGCTACTCCTCGCTGACGATGAATACCCTGCTCGCCAACCTGGGCCTTTTTTTTGGCTTCGGCATCTTCGACGATGCGATTCAGCAAATCGATGCCGGGTGCCAGTTTCTGAGACAGATCGGTTTCAAGAAAATCATCGTTGCCGGCCACGGCCTTGGGAGCTGTATGGCCGTCCGGTACGGTGCCTTAGCCAACGACCCTGCAAAGCACGCCGATATCATGGGGATCATCGCCATCGCCACACCGTACTCCATGCCGCAGACGATTCGGCGCCGCTGGGAACGCTTCGGAAGCAAGCCCAGCTATGACGAAGTTCACCGGAGGGCGCAGCGCCTTTTCGAGGCGCCACCTGAAGATCGATCGACTGGGGATGAGGTCGTGGTGGTCAAAAGGGCCCACGGTTATACCGCTCGTCCGGAACATACTGATATCTACACGCTCAGGACGTGGCGAGCCTTAGCAGGACCCGAAGCCGCTGGGGCGGAGGTCTATAGACACATTGGGCAGATTCGACTTCCCCTTCTCCTCGTTCATGGCTCACAAGACGACCTGATCGAACAGTCCGAATTTGAAGACCTCTGCCGCCTTGCCAGCCAGAGTGGCAATCCTGATGTGACGGCTATTCAGCTCGACGCGAATCATACGTTCAACGGGAAGCACAAGGAACTGGGTCAACGCATCATCAAATGGCTGACGCGAATCTGTGAATAGAGTATGAGCACCCTAACGATACATGAACAACAAAGGCTGATGCGGTTCAGGACCACCGACGGCTTGCTTATCGCCGGGCTCCTGGTAACAAACGCATACGAAAGAAAAGAAGACATTCTCCACATTCCTGTCTTGTTAGAGGTCCATGGCTTGCTCGGTCACTTCCTCGCCCGGGGTACCCCGCGGCTGTTGCCCCATGCGCTGCTCGCCCGTGGCTTCAATTCGCTGTCCATCAATACCCGTCTGGCCAGCGCCGGGCAGATCACCGGTCAGGGTATCTTCGATGACACGATCAATGACATCGACGCTGCGATTGAACTGCTTGTCCGAGAGGGATTTCAACAGATTTTTCTCCTCGGCTACAGCCTTGGCGCCAGCATGGTGGTGCACTGGGCGGCCAACCGGCAGCACCCACTGGTGAAAGGTCTTATCCTCGAGGGTACAGCATTCTCGCTTTCAGACTCACGCAGGAAACGGTGGGAAAAATGGGGAAGCAGCCCGACATACGCCGAAGTCTATGAGCGGGCGAAAGCGCTCCTTGGTGCTGATCCGTACCGCGCTCCAAACGATGAGGTCTTCGTCGCGTATCAATCCAGTGGACCGAGCTGCGAGCCGATCCATAGCGAAATCTATACCTACAAAACCTGGTGGTTCATGATAGGGCCTGAGGCGCATAACGCGATGACACACAGACACATCGGCAAAGTGAACGTGCCGATGCTCATGCTGCGTGGGGAACACGACGAGTTAGTGGAGGGATGGGAGGCCGAAGCCCTGGCGCAAATCGTCCAGGAAGCCGGCCGGACGAGCGTCAGGGTCAGGCAGATTCCAGGAGCCGGGCACGATTGTATGGAAAATTCGGAGGAGATGTTGAGAGAGATTGTCCAGATGATGTCGGCTGCATTGGCTCACTCTGACGGTGGCCGACAACAAGGGACGGAGAAAGAGCCGCCGGGTGAGACGCGTTCGCGAAGTTAACGTGTCGAAATTGGCATCCGGCTCAAAGGCAAGTGGCGATGGGATGCTGCCAGCGCTGTTCTGAGCGCGCTCAAAATGCTGGCGCTGTCCGCTATCGAGGCGCCGACGCACCGGCATCACCCTGCTCGACGGCATGCAGCTCGGCGCTGCGATCACTGCCGAGGTGCGCATCCAGATAGGCGGGAACCATCGGTAGCTGCACGTCCCAGCCGTTGGTCTCATCCAACCCGACCGTCGCCTGCTCCAGGGTGAAATCCAGCACATGGCCACCGCGGCGCCGGTCCGTAGACAGGAAATGCAGGTGAAAGCCCGGGACGTTGAGGCCCTTCGTGAAAAACGGGCACCAGAATCCAATCAGGGTGCCGGAGATATTGTTGAGCGTGAAAACGGCCTGCTGGCGCGTGACCTCCACCAGCGGTCGATAGGGCCTGGCCTGGCGTTCCACGCTACGAACCTTGATGCTCGCGAAGCGCCCATCGAGCCGTACCGCATAGATGATGTTTCGGCTCTCGAGATTGGCCTCCAGCCATTGCTTGAAGGTGGCGTAGTCCTGGGGCGCCGGTACTTCGAGCCGGTGATCGGGCTCGAAATGCGTGACCGCCATGAACGGTGTACCGGTCGCCGCGGGCATCAGGTTCACGGACCCGTCGTAGGCGGCCTGATACACGACTTTGTTGAGCACGATCATCTCGCCATCGAGCGCCTCGAATGTACCCAGACCGAAGCCGCCATGGCGAGTCACATCACCGACGGTCGCGACACTGTCATAGACGCCGGACAGCAGCGCGTCGATGGTTGAGACCTGGTACAACACATCCCGGTCTTCGTCGGCGTCGACAGCGAATGCAAAGGCCAGTGCAAGACTGGCAAGCAGCGTGCGCATGGTTCGTGTCCTCCAAAAATCAGGGCCTGACGGTTGCCATGTCTTTAAGTGCCCCTGGTATACGAGTGGATTCAATGATATCGCCCTCACTGTTGCTATGCGACAATGGGGTGCAGCTGGTTTTGGGGAGTGGGGGAAGCAAACGCATTCGTACCGAATTACTGCAGATGATTAGCAGGTTTTTTACTCTAAAATGTTTCTCGGTAGTTGTCAAAGACGGGTTGCCCCTGGGCAGGTCGAACGCCAAGCAATGATCCAATGCTTTCAACACGGCATCACACAAACAGTCAATAGCTACGATGTGATCGTCCACAGAGTCTCTCCTGCATTAAAAATGGGGGCTGGGAGAAGATGCTGGGGGCGATCTCCAGATCCTCAATCGCCTTAAGTTACACAAGCCCCGCAGGTGACAGCTTGCGTTAAAAACGTTAAGTTTGGCATCAAATGTAAAGCATTATGACTCATTCACCATGGCATGACCGTGCCTTAAAAATAGCTCACTGAGGTTAAAAAGGTTGGTGGTTTACCGCCACAGATTCCTTATCCAACAAAGGTGATCGAAATGCTGGTACCGACCCCAGTCTGGTATCGCTACATGCGTTAGCTATCGCTTGAAAATTGTTTTCCTAAACTTTTTAGTGACTTAGGAGGCTTGTCTGGCAATGCGCTTCATTCCTATAAAATTTGTCTTATTCTGTGCCTTTCTGCTGATGGTGACGACGGGCAATCTCGTTTACTCGGCGAACCGTCCGCTCACTATCCTGGCGCCGTTTAATTTGACTGGGCCAGATGCTGTACTCGATGCTCCCTGCTATGACGGCGCAAAATTAGCCGTCGAGCAACTGAATGCTAAGGGCGGCGTCCTGGGACATCCCCTCAAACTGATTCCCATTGATATCGCCAGTAAGGTAAATACCACCGCCGATAAAACCGCCGCTGCCCTCAAAAAACATCCCCAGGCGATCGCCGGCATCGGCTTTGCCTATTCCACTTATGCCTTAGATGCAGGTAAACAATTCCAAGCAGCCAATATCCCTTTTATTTCACCGGGTGCCACTGCGCCGGATTTACCGGAAAAGGTGGGGGATTACTTCTTCTTGGCAGCCTATGGCGATGATGCCCAGGCCAACGTGATGGCTACCTATGCCGTAGAACAATTGGGGGTAAAAAATGTTGCCCTATGGATCGATGACAGTCGCGTTTATACTCGCACCATTGGTCGCTTTTTCGAGGAATCTTTTCAGCGGATGGGCGGTACCGTCAACAAAGTAGCCTATGCAGAAGGCACCACGGATTTTAGTCCCTTTAGCAAAGCCTTTGAACAAGCCAATCCTCAACCTGAAGCCATTTATGCCGCCAGTATGCCCGGCTCGGCGGTTACCTTAATCGAGCAAGTCAGAAAAGCCGGTATTGATGTACCGCTGATGTCTGGAGACGGCTGGGATGACGCGGAAATTATTGCCGCTTCTCAAGTGCAGGACATTACCGGCCTCTATTTCACCACCCACCGTTTCTTGGATGTGAACACGCCGGAAATGAAGCAATTTGTGGCGGACTACACAAAAGCTTTTGGCACGGCTCCCCCCAATGCCTTTGCTCCTTTGGGTTATGACACTATCAATCTGCTGGCCAACGCCATACAACGGGCTGATTCCACCCACCCTGATAACATACACCAAGCGTTAGCGAGCACGTCTGACTTTCCTGGCTTAGTCGGGAGTATTTCTTACCAGGCTGGGAAGCGCGTGCCGGAAAAAGCGGTTGCGGTGATTCAGGTGGACGAGGGTCAAGAAAAGCCTATTTGGACTTGGTTTCCTAAGTCTGCAAATACGCGCTAATTCAACGGTCCGACTGTCACCGCCATCGCCTTGGCCAACCCCGATGGTTGTTACGACTACATCCGGACGACGGCACCGTCCGTCAGATGAGACGGGTTGGACAAACATGATTTTAAACGTGCTTCCGTCGGTGAGCATGCTGATGATGTCTGAGTCAGTCGGGCCTTCGAACGGGAAGCCCGTGGCACTGCCGCAAGATGCTGGCCTAGGACAACAGCGGGTTGTCGATCGATGTTGCAGTATGCATAGTTGGCCATGATCGCGTGGAACTAGAGGGATCCGTACGCCAGCTACGGTCTCATCGAGCACGGCCAGCGGCAGTAAAATTGCCAATTTATCGCAATGTCATATGCAATTTTCACTTGGCCTCTACGGGCCTTCTGTTCCAAATACTGGCTAAAATTGCTCCTGAAATATTGCGACCTGTACGATTAAGTTGAAGCCCTCCGAGTCTAATACTATTCTGATAAGTAGCGGTCTCAGCATCGGAATTGTCACTTGGAGGGCCGTCCCATGAAGCACCTGGAAGTGTGTGTGCAGATCACGATCAAGCCGACGGAGGCGAGTGTGGATGCTGATCGGGTTGCTACCCGGGTGGATGCGGGTCAGTTCCGGCTGGTACTGAAGGAGGGCAGCTTATTCGACATTGATGCGTTGGAGGCGGGGGTGTTGCGCGCTATGCGACGATGCGAGATGCGCTGGGCGGGGCGCTGGAGGAGGCGAGCCGGGAGAAAGCCGGCGAGGTGTGTGGCGAAAAAGGGGGGCCTGCCAAGTAGTCCGGCACGGGAGTGCGTACCGAGTCGATGGGGAAGTAGGTCGGTTTCGGTTTGGTCTTTTCGATGTAGTGGATGAGGCCGGTGAGCGGGTGTTGGCGGGTCGTCAGTTATGGCCGGTTTGCGCGGGGCGGCAGTGGTACCCGACAGCGGGTTTCAAGGAGCTGGCGTGGCTGACGGGGGCGACCCAACGGAGCTACCGGCAGACGGTTGAGTACTTCAACCGGCGTCGCCATCAGGAGGTTGGCGGGACGCCGTTGAATAGCTTCCGTGACGGAGCGGAAAGGGAGGGAGGGAAGGTTATAGCGTTTCTAGACCACCACAGTGAGAAGGTGTTGCGTGCGCACCAGTTCGACCCTGCGGGCTGCCCGGCGGCGAGTGCCCCACTGGTCGGCGAGTTGGAGTCGTTTGCGCCGACCCGGTTGAGCGACAAGACGGTCGACGAGGCGCTAGCCGTGGTCGAGCAAGCCATGCGCCAGCGGGGTCTGGCCGAAGCACTGATTGCGGAAGTCCAGCAACAGCGCCACGGCGCCGACGACGAACACCACCCCGATACGGTGAATATCGCCGTGGATGACGTCGGGGTCAAGGAGCAAAAGGCGGAGGGGGGGCGTTCAGCGACCGACACAGTGGCGGAAACCGAAGCGGTGGTAGAACCCGTGGCGGTCAATGAACCACTCGCCCCTCCCGGGCCAACGACGAACCAGCGTGCGACGGTGCACCATACGGTGGCCCAGATTGAGCGACCGGGGCAATGCTTTACGCTCACCGGTGGCAGCGTCGGTCAAGTGCTACGGTTTGTGTTGGCTTTTCTGCGCACCCATGGTCTGCTCGCTCAGCGGCTGCGGTTTTTTACCGATGGCCAACGGAGCTTGCAAGGGGCCATTCTCACCTTCTTTAGCTGGCATCCCGCCGCTTCGCTGATCCTCGATGGGTTTCACTTAGGAAATGTAACGAAATAAGTGTACCATTTCATGACGGCAAAATGGTGTAGTTCCATTCCCCGTGGAACTCGTGACGTCGAATGTTGACCTCTGCCAACTCGGCGTCAGTGACCTTTTTCCCCGCTGGATACCCAGACGCATCAATCTCAGCGTGTACCCGCAAGCCTGATTGGGTCTTCGTCGCGGCGATGAGGTTGACAATCACTTCGTGACTGACCAGCGGCTTGCCGCGCCAGTTCTGGGTGATGTAGGAAAACAATCGGTGCTCGATCGTGTTCCATTTGCTCGTGCCAGGTGGAAAGTGGCAGACGGTTACCGGCAGGGCACTCTCATCGGCGAAACGCGGCAGTTGCGTTTTCCACAGCCGGAGCCGGGAGCCATTGCTGCCGCCACCGTCGGCGGTGATCAAGATCTGCCCAGCTTGCGGATAAATCGGCTGGCCCATCCTGCGCCACCGGTTGCCAATAGTGGCCACCGCAAACGCGGCGGTGTCATGGTCGGTTCCAACTCCGACCCAGCCAACATTCTCGCCAATGTCCTAGACCCCATCCGGTGCCACACGCCCGAGTTCCTTGATCTTGAAGTCGTGAACACGGACTTGTTCGGGTTGGCCTTTGGGCCGCCACTCGTGGCCACCATTCTTGAAATCACCCACCAGTTCCTTCTTCTTCGTATCAACAGAAATCGCAGGATCGCCCGAGGCGAGGGCGTTAAGCACGTGGTTATTGAGGTAGTGAAACTGCGCGTCGCGATCGGGATGATCGACCCCCTCACGCGCCTTGCGGTTTGCTTGCAAACTGTAACCCATCTCGTGCAGAAGCGCGGCCACGAGCTTGTGACTGGTCTCATGCCCCATCGCACGCAGTTCGCTCGCGAGCTTACGGACACTCTTGCAGGTCCAGTGCAGCGGTGATTCCGGGTCGCCGCAGGTCATTGGGTTCACCAAAGTATTTAGATCCTCTCTGAGCGTCGGATCTTTCTCGACAGTCTTTTTGCGTCCCCCGCCAGGTTTACGAACACCTTGATTCGCTACCGCCGCAACCTCGTGCCCCCCGGATTCGAGATCACGAAGCTCCTGCCTCCCCACTCGAATCGCCCGCCGTGACACCCCGGTTGCTTTCGACACCAGAGAGATCCCGCCGCGTCCGATGGCTTCTGCCTCCGCAGAGGCGGCAAGCCGCCGCAGACGCTCGTCCAATACGGGCGCTAACAATTCAAACCGCTTCCTGACACCGCTTTCATCAACCATACTATCCATGATAGCAACATCACTCAAAATGAGATAGTTATTTCGTGACAATTCCTTAGTCAAGAAGTTCAAGGAACAATTGAGCCTGGCCTGTCGAGGCCGTGAGATTCGCCATCGCCACCTGCAGGTGTTGCTCGGCCTGCTATGGTTCGGGTTACTCGACCGGGCGCAGGACTATTTACGTTCGATCGCCTTTTCGGAGCTGAAGGATCCCGCGGCGATTAAACGCCTGATCGGGCACCTGGAGCGTAACCGCTCCAACATTCCATGCTATGCCCTGCGACGTCAGTTGGGACTTCCCAACTCTAGCAATCCGGTCGAGCGTGCCAACAACCTGGTCACTTCCAACCGGCAGAAGCATCATGGGATGAGCTGGTCAAAAGAAGGCTCTTATGCCCTGACGGCGTTGAGCGCGGTGGTTCTCAATGGCGCCACCCGAGTCTGGGTGCGAAACAGGATCGTTCCGTTCAAGTTCGTTGCCAAAGCGGCTTGATCTAACCGTACAGGTCGAAAAGTTTTTCATTATTTCCCCACTTCTATAAATTCGGTAGTGTCCCTCAACTCCCTTGATGGATTTGACTGATTTTGAGCATGTTTTGCATCCTCGATTGAGCAATTTAACTCATCGAGGGGGCTTGGGTGAACTGGGAAACGCTGTATTGTCCTAATGTGCACTGCCGTTGCTATGGAAAACCCATTGGCCTGGGGCTGTTGGTTAAAAATGGCACCAGCTAGGGTCAGCCACAGGCCCTATGTAAAGCCTGTGGGAGTAGTATCGCCTTGAGAACTGCGACTGCGTACTACGGTCTGGATGCTGATCCAGCTATTTTCGAGACCGCCGTGCGTGCTTTGGCGGAAGGCAATTCGTTGCGCACCACCGGACGCATTG